>NZ_CM125428.1:0-5667619 GCF_052061655.1 Phytobacter diazotrophicus
GTGTCACTTTCGCTTTGGCAGCAGTGTCTTGCCCGATTGCAGGATGAGTTACCAGCCACAGAATTCAGCATGTGGATCCGCCCGTTGCAGGCGGAACTGAGCGATAACACGCTGGCTTTGTATGCGCCAAACCGTTTTGTGCTCGATTGGGTAAGAGACAAGTATCTCAATAATATCAATGGACTGCTGAACGATTTCTGCGGTGCGGACGCCCCGCAACTGCGCTTTGAGGTCGGTACGAAGCCCGTCACGCAGGTCCACAGAGAACCTGCTCATGTCGCCGCGCCTGTACAGACGACTCACGTTCAGCCGCAGCGCTCTGCGCCGGCAGTACGCCCTGGCTGGGACAACGTTCCCGCACCGGCGGAACCGACCTACCGCTCCAACGTTAACCTTAAGCACACCTTTGATAACTTCGTCGAAGGTAAGTCGAACCAGCTGGCGCGCGCGGCGGCGCGTCAGGTGGCAGATAACCCAGGCGGCGCCTACAATCCACTATTCCTTTATGGTGGAACGGGTTTGGGTAAAACTCACCTGTTGCATGCGGTGGGTAATGGCATCATGGCGCGTAAACCCAACGCCAAAGTGGTGTATATGCACTCCGAGCGTTTTGTCCAGGACATGGTAAAAGCCCTGCAAAACAATGCGATCGAAGAGTTTAAACGCTACTACCGATCCGTTGACGCGTTGCTTATCGATGACATCCAGTTCTTTGCCAATAAAGAACGATCGCAGGAAGAGTTTTTCCACACGTTTAACGCGCTGCTGGAAGGGAATCAACAGATCATCCTGACGTCGGATCGTTATCCTAAAGAGATCAATGGCGTTGAAGATCGTCTTAAATCCCGCTTCGGTTGGGGGCTTACAGTCGCGATTGAGCCGCCTGAACTGGAAACCCGCGTTGCGATCCTGATGAAAAAGGCCGACGAGAATGACATTCGTCTGCCGGGTGAAGTGGCCTTCTTTATTGCCAAGCGTTTACGCTCTAACGTGCGTGAACTGGAAGGGGCACTGAACCGCGTTATTGCCAATGCCAATTTTACGGGCCGGGCGATTACTATCGATTTCGTGCGTGAAGCGCTGCGTGATTTGCTGGCGCTGCAGGAAAAACTGGTCACCATCGACAATATTCAGAAGACGGTGGCAGAGTATTACAAGATTAAGGTCGCGGACCTGCTGTCGAAGCGTCGCTCCCGTTCAGTCGCGCGTCCGCGTCAGATGGCGATGGCGCTGGCGAAAGAGCTCACCAACCACAGTCTGCCGGAAATTGGCGATGCGTTTGGTGGCCGTGACCATACTACCGTGCTTCACGCCTGCCGCAAGATTGAGCAGTTGCGTGAAGAGAGCCACGATATCAAAGAAGATTTTTCCAATTTAATCAGAACATTATCATCGTGACGCTATGAAATTTACCGTTGAACGTGAACATCTTTTAAAGCCGCTGCAACAAGTTAGCGGCCCGCTGGGCGGCCGCCCGACGTTGCCCATTCTCGGTAATCTGCTGCTTCAGGTTGCAGACGGTACGCTTTCGCTGACCGGTACCGATCTTGAAATGGAAATGGTGGCCCGTGTTGCGCTTGTTCAGCCGCATGAGCCCGGCGCGACTACCGTCCCGGCGCGGAAATTCTTTGATATCTGCCGTGGTTTGCCGGAAGGCGCGGAAATCGCCGTCCAGCTCGAAGGCGAGCGTATGCTGGTGCGTTCTGGTCGCAGCCGCTTCTCCCTTTCCACGCTGCCTGCCGCCGATTTCCCGAATCTGGATGACTGGCAAAGCGAGGTGGAGTTCACCCTGCCGCAGGCCACGATGAAACGTCTGATTGAAGCCACCCAGTTCTCGATGGCGCATCAGGATGTGCGTTACTACTTAAACGGCATGCTGTTTGAGACCGAAGGTGAAGAGCTGCGTACCGTGGCAACTGATGGCCACCGTCTTGCGGTCTGCTCTATGCCTATCGGCGTGAGTTTGCCAAACCATTCGGTGATCGTGCCGCGTAAAGGGGTGATTGAGTTGATGCGTATGCTCGACGGCGGTGACAACCCGCTGACCGTGCAGATCGGCAGCAATAACATCCGTGCGCATGTTGGTGATTTTATCTTCACATCGAAGCTGGTTGACGGTCGTTTCCCGGATTATCGCCGCGTATTACCGAAAAACCCGGACAAACATCTGGATGCGGGATGCGACATTCTTAAGCAGGCTTTTGCCCGTGCCGCCATTCTCTCGAACGAGAAATTCCGCGGCGTGCGTCTGTATGTCAGCGAAAACCAGTTGAAAATCACCGCTAACAACCCGGAACAGGAAGAAGCGGAAGAGATACTGGATGTGACCTACTCCGGTAGCGAAATGGAGATTGGTTTTAACGTTAGTTATGTGCTGGACGTACTTAACGCGCTGAAGTGCGAAAATGTGCGCATTATGCTGACGGATTCCGTTTCGAGCGTGCAGATTGAGGATGCGGCTTCGCAATCCGCAGCTTACGTTGTCATGCCCATGAGGCTGTAGAAAATATCGGGCTATCTTGCTTGTTATTCTGGCTCCGGGCAGTGCTCGCAATCTTCACGTACCTTAGTACGCTCCGGTTGCTGCGCGCTGGCCGTAACCAGACTAACTGCGCCGATAACGCCCTGGTTATGAGCTGATATGTCGCTATCCCGACTCCTAATCAAAGACTTCCGCAATATTGAAAATGCGGATCTCGCCTTATCTCCCGGCTTTAACTTCCTGGTTGGCGCGAACGGCAGCGGCAAAACCAGCGTGCTGGAAGCTATCTATACGCTTGGTCATGGCCGGGCGTTTCGCAGTTTGCAAATTGGTCGCGTCATTCGCCATGAGCAGGAATCATTTATTCTGCACGGGCGTTTGCAGGAGGCGGAGCGGGAAATCGCCATTGGTCTGACGAAAGACAAACAAGGCGACAGCACCGTGCGTATCGACGGAACGGATGGCCACAAGGTGGCGGAACTGGCGCTGCTGATGCCAATGCAGTTGATTACGCCTGAGGGGTTTACATTACTCAACGGCGGCCCCAAATACAGAAGAGCATTCCTCGACTGGGGATGCTTTCACAACGAAGCCGGTTTCTTTACCGCCTGGAGCAACCTTAAGCGGTTGCTCAAACAGCGTAATGCCGCGCTACGACAGGTAAGCCATTACGGCCAGTTGCGCCCGTGGGATAAAGAACTGATCCCGCTGGCGGAACAAATCAGCCTGTGGCGTGCCGAATACAGTGCCGGTATCGCCGAAGATATGGCCGATACCTGCAAACAATTTTTACCGGAGTTCTCTCTGACCTTTTCTTTCCAGCGCGGCTGGGAGAAAGAGACGGATTATGCCGAGGTGCTGGAGAAGAACTTCGAACGCGATCGCCTGCTGACTTACACCGCGCACGGCCCGCACAAAGCGGATTTCCGTATACGTGCCGACGGCGCGCCGGTGGAAGATACGCTTTCCCGTGGGCAGTTAAAACTCCTGATGTGCGCGCTACGTCTGGCACAGGGGGAGTTTTTAACCCGCGAGAGTGGTCGCCGCTGTTTGTACCTGATAGATGATTTTGCCTCGGAGCTGGATGATGCGCGTCGCGGACTGCTTGCCAGCCGCTTAAAAGCCACGCAATCACAAGTTTTCGTCAGCGCCATCAGCGCTGAACACGTACTGGACATGTCGGACAAAAATTCGAAGATGTTCACCGTGGAAAAGGGTAAAATAACGGATTAACCCAAGACAAAATGAGCGAGAAACGTTGATGTCGAATTCTTATGACTCCTCCAGTATCAAAGTCCTGAAAGGGCTGGATGCGGTGCGTAAGCGCCCGGGTATGTATATCGGCGATACGGATGACGGCACCGGTCTGCACCACATGGTATTCGAGGTGGTAGATAACGCTATCGACGAAGCGCTCGCAGGTTACTGTAAAGACATCGTTGTCACGATCCACAGCGATAACTCCGTCTCCGTACAGGATGACGGTCGTGGGATCCCAACCGGTATTCACCCGGAAGAGGGTGTCTCAGCAGCCGAAGTCATCATGACCGTGCTGCACGCGGGCGGTAAGTTCGATGATAACTCCTATAAAGTGTCCGGTGGTCTGCACGGCGTAGGCGTTTCGGTTGTAAACGCCCTGTCGCAGAAACTGGAGCTGGTTATCCAGCGTGATAATAAAGTTCACCGTCAGATCTACGAACACGGTGTGCCGCAGGCGCCGCTGGCCGTGACCGGTGATACAGAAAAAACCGGTACCATGGTGCGTTTCTGGCCGAGCTATGAAACCTTCACCAACGTCACCGAATTTGAGTATGAAATTCTGGCGAAACGTCTGCGCGAGCTGTCCTTCCTGAACTCTGGCGTATCCATCCGCCTGAAAGACAAGCGCGACGGCAAAGAAGACCATTTCCACTATGAAGGCGGTATCAAGGCATTTGTTGAGTATCTCAACAAGAACAAAACGCCAATCCACCCGAATGTCTTCTATTTCTCCACCGAAAAAGACGGTATCGGCGTCGAAGTAGCGCTGCAGTGGAACGATGGTTTCCAGGAAAACATCTACTGCTTTACCAACAACATTCCGCAGCGCGACGGCGGTACCCACCTTGCAGGCTTCCGTGCGGCGATGACCCGTACCCTGAACGCCTACATGGATAAAGAAGGCTACAGCAAAAAAGCAAAAGTCAGCGCCACCGGTGACGATGCCCGTGAAGGCCTGATTGCGGTCGTTTCCGTGAAGGTGCCTGACCCGAAATTCTCCTCGCAGACCAAAGACAAACTGGTCTCCTCTGAGGTGAAATCGGCGGTTGAACAGCAGATGAACGAACTGCTGGCTGAATACCTGCTGGAAAATCCGTCCGATGCGAAAATCGTGGTCGGCAAAATTATTGATGCGGCGCGTGCCCGTGAAGCGGCGCGTAAAGCCCGTGAAATGACCCGTCGTAAAGGCGCACTCGACTTAGCGGGCCTGCCGGGCAAACTGGCGGACTGTCAGGAACGCGACCCGGCGCTGTCTGAACTGTACCTGGTGGAAGGGGACTCCGCGGGCGGCTCTGCGAAGCAGGGGCGTAACCGTAAGAACCAGGCGATTCTGCCGCTGAAAGGTAAAATCCTTAACGTTGAGAAGGCGCGCTTCGACAAGATGCTCTCTTCTCAGGAAGTGGCGACGCTCATCACCGCGCTCGGCTGCGGTATCGGTCGCGACGAGTACAACCCGGACAAATTGCGTTATCACAGCATCATTATCATGACCGATGCGGACGTCGACGGCTCGCACATCCGTACGCTGCTGTTGACCTTCTTCTATCGTCAGATGCCGGAAATCATTGAGCGTGGTCATGTCTATATTGCCCAGCCACCGCTGTACAAAGTGAAAAAAGGCAAACAGGAACAGTACATTAAAGACGATGAGGCGATGGATCAGTATCAAATCGCTATCGCTCTGGACGGTGCGACCCTGCACACGACCGAAGGCGCACCAGCCCTGGCCGGTGAAGCGCTGGAAAAACTGGTCTCTGAATACAATGCCGCGCAGAAGATGATTGGCCGTATGGAACGTCGCTTCCCGCGCGCATTGCTGAAAGAGCTGGTGTATCAGCCGACGCTGGCCGAAGCCGATCTGGGCAACGAGCAGGCCGTCACCCGCTGGGTGAATGCGCTGGTCACCGAGCTGAACGAGAAAGAGCAGCACGGTAGCACCTGGAAGTTCGATATTCGCGAAAATGCGGAACTGAACCATTTCGAGCCGATTATTCGCGTGCGTACCCACGGTGTCGATACGGATTATCCGCTGGATAATGAATTTATCGCCGGTGGCGAATATCGCCGTCTCTGCACGCTCGGTGAAAAACTGCGTGGTCTGATCGAAGACGATGCGTTTATCGAGCGCGGTGAGCGTAAGCAGCCGATCGCCAGCTTTGAGCAGGCGCTGGACTGGCTGGTTAAAGAGTCCCGTCGTGGTCTTGCTATCCAGCGTTATAAAGGTCTGGGCGAGATGAACCCGGATCAGCTGTGGGAAACCACCATGGATCCGGAAAGCCGCCGCATGCTGCGCGTGACCGTTAAAGATGCGATTGCCGCCGACCAGTTGTTCACCACCCTGATGGGTGATGCCGTTGAACCGCGCCGTGCCTTTATCGAAGAGAACGCCCTGAAAGCGGCGAATATCGATATCTAATTATCGTTGTACAGCTATCTCTGAGCCGCGCTTTTAGCGCGGCTTTTTTATGGGATCCGGAAAATCCAGCGACATCGCCGCCGGTAAGCGGCTCACCAGCGTGTCTATGGCAATTCTCACCCTCAGCGGCAGATGCGGCGTCTTCTGCCAGACTGCATGAACGTCGAAGCGCACATTCGGTGCCTGCCTGAAAAGCAGGGTGAGTTTCCCCTTTTGAATCTCTTTGCTTGCCATCCAGCAGGGCAACCATGCAATGCCGTGTCCGGCTATTGCTGCGTCGCAGATCGCCTGTAAATCATCCATATTGAGTGATGACCGCAGAACAAGGGTTTGCGGCTTTCCTTCGTTGTCCGCAAGCTGCCAGGGTAAAATTCTGCCTGCCTGCAGATAGTTAATGGCCGTATGCTGACGTAAATCGGCAACGGTTTCAGGATGGCCTTTTCCCCTCAGATAATCCGGCGCGGCGCACAGAACCATTTGGTGCTCTCCCAGCTTTCTGGCGGCCAGCACGGTGCTGTCTGCCAGTGTACCGTTACGCACCGCCATATCGAATCCTTCCTCCACGAGATCCACCACCCTGTCGCTGAATGACATTTCCAGCTCAAGCCCCGGATGCTCTTGCGCCAGCGTGATCAGCAGCGGAGCGACGCACTGACGACCAAAGAGCACCGGCATCGCTACGCGCAGGCGGCCACTCACCTGTTGCTTCCCTGTTTCCAGTAGCGATTCTGCACTACGGATCTCCTCCAGTGCGCGCAGGCAACGCTCATAAAAAAGCGCGCCGTTATCGGTCAGCCGCTGGCTGCGGGTGGTGCGCTGAAACAGACGCACCCCCAGCCGTTGTTCAAGCCGGGCGATACTTTTTCCCACTGCCGAGCGCGATAAATGCAGACGGACAGCGGCCTGAGCAAAACTGCCCGCTTCAACGGCCGCCACGAAAACCGGAATGTCCTTTAGCGTATCGCTCATAAATTGTATCCATTATGGCATCAATAAAGAGAAAACTTATCGCCACTGGCGACACTGAGTCAACGATAGACTGTCGATACTGAAACTCATTTGATGACAGGAGAAATACGATGACAGAGACGATACAACGCTGGTCAATGGACGCCCTCGGGCGCGAAAACCTCAGACTTACCGAGGTACCCCTTCCGCAACCTGGCCCCGGTGAAGTCCGTGTACGGGTGAATGCCGTTGCGCTCAACTATCGCGATAAAATGGTCATTGAAGGCAACATGCCAATTTCGCGCTCCTTCCCCTTTACGCCGGCTTCTGACATGGCGGGCGTCGTGGACAGTACGGGCGAGGGCGTCACACGTTTCACATCCGGAGCACGCGTCATCTCCAGCTTCTTCCCGGAGTGGATCGACGGCAAGCCAAAAGCGGACGCACGCCATTTGCCCTATCGAACTCTTGGCGGTTACTTCCAGGGCATGCTGGCTGAGTACGTGATTATGAATGAAAACTGGCTGGTTGCCGCCCCGGAAACGCTGGATGACGCAGAGGCCAGCACCTTGCCTTGTGCAGGGTTAACGGCCTGGTTCGCGCTGGTGGAGCGGGGAAATTTACGCGCCGGTCAGTCGGTGCTGGTGCAGGGGACGGGCGGTGTGGCGATATTCGCGCTGCAAATCGCTAAAGCGCATGGTGCGCACGTGTTTGTCACGTCCGGCAGTGATGAAAAACTGGCGCAGGCCAAAAAGTTGGGGGCCGATCAGGGGGTTAACCGGCTAAAAGGCGACTGGGCAGAGGCGATTCTTACGCTGACCGACGATCGCGGTATTGACCATATTATTGAAACCGCGGGCGGGGAAAATCTGAAGCATTCCCTGCGAGCCGTAGCGGTTCATGGGCGAATCTCGGTCATTGGTGTGCTGGCCGGAAATGAAATATCACTCTCTGCCAGCGAGCTGTTGCTGAAATCGCCGGTGGTTCAGGGGATTGGTGTCGGTCACCGTCGTGCACTGGAAGATCTTGTGCGTGCTGTTGATGTCAACGGACTGAAACCTGTTATTGAGCACCGTTACCACTTTAACGAGCTTGATAGGGCGCTTGAACACCTTGACCGCGGTGCGTTTGGCAAAATAGTTCTCACCCGCGAGTAAGCCGTTGCTCCCTGGGATAGGTGTAAAAGGGGTGCTTTTGTTGCGCAATGTAGCTCTATTTTTGTGGGCTAAATCGCGTTAGCATGAGGCAGCACTCATTTATCCCGGGGAATTCATGGCTATCAAACTTATTGCAATCGACATGGACGGAACGCTGTTGTTGCCGGACCACACCATCTCGCCAGCGGTTAAAAACGCCATTGCGGCTGCACGCGAACGTGGAGTGAAAGTGGTGCTGACGACAGGCCGCCCTTACGCCGGGGTTCATGCCTACGTCAAAGAGCTGCATATGGAACGGGAAGGTGATTACTGCATCACTTATAACGGCGCGCTGGTGCAAAACGCCCATGACGGCAGCACGGTGACACAAACGGCACTGAGCTATGACGATTACCGTTATCTGGAAAAACTGTCTCGTGACGTTGGTTCGCACTTTCATGCGCTTGACCGCAATACGCTCTACACCGCCAACCGCGATATCAGCTACTACACGGTTCACGAATCCTATGTTGCCACTATTCCGCTGGTCTTCTGCGAGCCGGAAAACATGGATCCGAACACCCAGTTCCTCAAGGTGATGATGATTGATGAGCCGGAAATCCTCGATAAAGCCATTGCCCGTATCCCGGCAGAAGTGAAAGAGAAATACACCGTGCTGAAAAGCGCACCGTACTTCCTCGAAATGCTCGATAAGCGCGTCAATAAAGGGACTGGGGTGAAATCCCTGGCTGACGTGCTGGGCATCAAACCCGAAGAGATCATGACCCTTGGCGATCAGGAAAACGACATCGCCATGATCGAGTATGCGGGTGTAGGTGTGGCAATGGGTAACGCCATTCCGTCGGTGAAAGAAGTGGCCAACTTTGTCACCAAATCCAACCTTGAAGATGGCGTAGCGTATGCCATTGAGAAGTTTGTACTGAATTAATCTGCCGCCTGGCAGGGGCGATTATGCCCTTGCCTGCGTAGGCGTCTGCTGCTGCACCGGGATATGACCAATCCCACTTTTCATGATCAGACTGCGTATCCAGGGCGTCGTCAGGCAGCGGTTTTTAATGATTTTTCCCAGCAACTTCATGCGTAATCGACGCGTTTTCTTCCAGTATGCCGCGTTGAGGTTTTTTGTTTCTCCGCGCAACACCCCTGCCAGGATTTCCGCGCTATCCAGTGCATAGCTTATGCCTTCCAGCGAACTGGCGCTGATAAACCCCGCCGCTTCGCCAATCAGAAACGCATTCTCTTTTCCGCAGACAAAATCTGCCCAGCGGGACGGGCACAGCACTGTGCATTTCTCTGTTTTCACCGCGTCGCCAAAGCGGAAATCGAACGGTTCAAGGCGCTGCTTGAGGCGGCTAAAATTCTCCCTGCCATCCTTCATGGAAAAAGCCCCACCGAAAATGAAATAACCGTCTTTGCAGATACTCCATGAATAACAATCGGTTGTCTCATTATCAAACACGCAGGAATAGAACGGCGACGGGTGACGGTCTTTGAACCACTGCTGCAGCGAGACGTACTTGCGGATCTCATGATCGGGATATAGCAATCGCCGCACCATCGAGTTCGCACCATCGCCGCCCACCAGGTAATCTGCCGTTACTTCATGGGTTTTACCGTCAACCGCATACATCAAATGCCAGCGGTTATCCTGTCGGCAGACCTTCTTGCACAAGGCGTCGTGGTGAACGGTGACCGAAGCGGGGATTAATGATTTCATCCATAAATCAAAGGCGTGTCGGTCGATATTAACGTAACTGCGTTGATAGTTACGCGTTATCCCCGTTTGCATATCCAGCGTTTGTACGCTGAAAATTTGCGGATCGGCCATCACCTGCACCGGCAGCGTAATCCCGGCACGGATAAACGAACGTTGCGCGTCCGGGGCCAGCAATCCGCCACACGGCTTCATAAATCCGCCCGTACCCTGCTGCTGTTTTTTATCTAACGCCAGCACGCTCATGCCGCCTGCTAACTGCCGCGCCAGCGCTGCTCCCGCAGGCCCCAGACCAATAATCGCCACATCAAAATGCTGCATATCCCCTCCTCATGTTGATAAGGACGATAAGCGGCTCGGGTGAAGTTACGGTGAAGTGAAGGGGGTAATTTTGTGATCTGTCGTTCATTTTGCGATCTAAATTGTAGTACAACAATAAATTATTGTACTACATTTAAGTCCGGCAAAAGAAAAGTACGCTCTGTTTGTACTGCAAGGATGAGGTGAAAATCGCCGGTCGAGGTAAAGTAGGCATGCATACACAGTGAATAAGGGCATGTCATGACTCTCACCAAAACCGACCGTATCGTCATCACGTTAGGGCACCAGATTGTGAGCGGGAAATATGTCCCCGGCTCAGCACTTCCGTCAGAAGCAGAACTCTGCGAGGAGTTTGAAACCTCGCGCAACATCATTCGCGAAGTCTTTCGCTCCTTAATGGCGAAGAGGCTCATCGAGATAAAACGCTATCGCGGCGCGTTTGTAGCACCGCGTAATCAGTGGAATTACCTCGATACCGAAGTACTGCAGTGGGTACTGGAAAATGACTATGACCCGCGACTCATCAGCGCGATGAGCGAGGTGCGAAATCTGGTAGAGCCTGCCATTGCCCGCTGGGCGGCGGAGCGCGCTACCTCAAGCGATCTGGCGCAAATCGAGGCGGCGCTCAACGACATGATTGCGAACAACCAGAATCGCGATGCGTTCAATGAGGCAGATATTCGTTATCACGAAGCGGTGCTGGAGTCGGTACATAACCCGGTGTTACAGCAACTGACCGTGGCGATCAGCTCGCTTCAGAGAGCGGTATTTGAACGAACCTGGATGGGCGATGAAGCCAACATGCCAAAAACGCTCCAGGAACATAAGGCGCTGTTCGATGCGATACGGCATCAGGATGGCGATGCAGCAGAGCAGGCGGCGCTCACCATGATCGCCAGCTCTACCCGAAGGCTTAAGGAAATCACATGACATCTCGCTACATCGCAATTGACTGGGGGTCGACCAACTTACGCGCCTGGCTTTATCAGGGGGCGGAATGCCTGGAGAGCAGGCAATCAGAAGCCGGTGTTACGCGCCTGAATGGCAAATCCCCACAAGCGGTGTTAGCAGAAATTACCCACGGTTGGCGCGATGAAAAAACGCCCGTCGTGATGGCAGGCATGGTGGGCAGCAATGTCGGCTGGAAAGTGGCGCCATACTTACCCGTTCCTGCCTTTTTCTCCGCCATTGGCGAGCAGTTGACTGCCGTTGGTGACAATGTCTGGATTATTCCCGGCCTGTGCGTTTCTCGTGACGATAACCACAACGTGATGCGTGGCGAAGAGACGCAACTGCTGGGCGCTCGCGAACTTTCTCCTTCTTCTGTTTATGTCATGCCGGGCACCCACTGCAAATGGGTGCGCGCAGATGCGCAGCAAATCCATGATTTTCGCACCGTGATGACCGGTGAATTGCACCATCTATTGCTGCGCCATTCGCTGGTGGGGGCGGGCTTGCCCGAGCAAGAACCGTCATCGGCGGCTTTTACATCCGGGCTTGAACGCGGCCTCGCTACCCCCGCCATTCTGCCGCAACTGTTCGAGGTCCGTGCTGCTCACGTGCTGGGCAATCTGCCGCGCGAACAGGTTAGCGAGTTTTTATCGGGCCTGCTGATTGGCGCCGAAGTCGCCAGCATGGCTGAGTACGTTATCGATCATCAGGTCACCATCGTTGCGGGAAAGGCACTGTCCGGCCGTTATCAACAGGCGCTGGAGACGATTGGCCGCAAAGCTGTGGTCATTTCTGGCGACACCGCATTTCAGACAGGAATAAGGAGCATCGCTCATGCAGTGGCAAACTAACCTTCCGCTCATCGCAATATTACGTGGCATTACCCCCGATGAAGCGCTGGCGCATGTCGGCGCGGTCATTGACGCGGGATTCGATGCAGTAGAGATCCCGCTCAACTCGCCGCAATGGGAAAAAAGCATTCTGGCCGTCGTCGCAGCGTATGGCGATAAGGCGCTGATTGGCGCGGGTACCGTCCTTAAGCCGGAGCAGGTCGACCAACTGGCTGAGATGGGCTGCAAACTGATCGTCACTCCCAATATTCAGCCTGAGGTCATTCGCCGCGCGGTGAGCTACGGCATGACGGTCTGCCCGGGCTGTGCGACTGCCAGCGAAGCTTTTACCGCACTCGATGCGGGTGCGCAGGCGCTGAAAATTTTCCCCTCTTCGGCCTTTGGCCCGGACTATATCAAAGCGTTGAAAGCGGTCTTGCCATCGGACGTACCGGTCTTTGCCGTGGGCGGGGTGACGCCAGACAACCTGGCGCAATGGATTAAAGCTGGCTGTGTGGGGGCAGGGCTGGGCAGCGATTTGTATCGTGCCGGGCAGCCCGTGGAACGCACCGTGCAGCAGGCAACCGCATTTGTTAACGCGTATCGAGAGGCAGTGAAATGAAAATAACGAAACTCACCACTTACCGTTTACCCCCGCGCTGGATGTTCCTGAAAATCGAGACCGACGAAGGGTTGGTTGGCTGGGGAGAGCCGGTCATAGAAGGTCGTGCCCGCACGGTAGAAGCGGCAGTTCATGAACTGAGTGATTATCTGATTGGCCAGGACCCGGCGCGCATCAATGACTTATGGCAGGTAATGTACCGCGCCGGTTTTTACCGTGGCGGCCCGATTCTGATGAGCGCGATTGCCGGTATTGACCAGGCGCTGTGGGATATCAAAGGGAAAGTCCATAACGCGCCGGTCTGGCAACTGATGGGTGGCCTGGTGCGTGACAAAATCAAAGCGTATAGCTGGGTCGGTGGTGACCGTCCGGCGGAAGTGATCGACGGCATTAAAACCCTGCGCAATATCGGCTTCGATACCTTTAAGCTGAACGGTTGCGAAGAGATGGGCGTGATTGATAATTCCCGCGCGGTAGATGCCGCCGTGAATACCGTGGCGCAAATTCGTGAAGCCTTTGGCAATGAGATTGAATTCGGTCTCGATTTCCATGGTCGTGTCAGTGCGCCAATGGCAAAAGTATTAATTAAAGAACTCGAGCAGTATCGCCCGTTATTTATTGAAGAACCGGTGCTGGCGGAGCAGGCGGAATATTATCCGCGGCTGGCGGCGCAAACGCATATTCCGATTGCCGCAGGCGAACGTATGTTCTCGCGTTTTGAATTTAAACGCGTGCTGGAAGGCGGTGGTATTTCTATATTGCAGCCGGATTTATCCCACGCAGGCGGGATTACCGAGTGCTATAAAATTGCCGGAATGGCCGAAGCCTATGATGTGGCACTGGCACCGCACTGCCCGCTCGGCCCGGTGGCGTTGGCGGCCTGTCTGCACGTGGATTTCGTTTCCCACAATGCGGTATTCCAGGAGCAGAGTATGGGCATTCACTACAATAAAGGCGCTGAATTGCTCGACTTCGTGAAAAATAAAGAAGATTTCAATATGGAAGGTGGTTTCTTTAAACCATTGATGAAACCAGGGCTGGGTGTGGATATTGATGAAGAGAAAGTCATTGCGTTAAGTCAGAATGCGCCGGACTGGCGTAATCCGGTTTGGCGGAATGAAGACGGCACCGTCGCCGAATGGTAAATGCGCTTCATACTTCGCACTGGTGGCGCGTTGGCTGCGTTTTCTTACCCCGGTCACATACTTTTGTATGCTCCCGGGGATGCGAAAACTTGCCGCGTTACTCGGCTTGTCGCCTCGCCCCTTTGGGGCCAGCGCAAGCGCTGTTCAAAAACGCTAATGCGTTTTTGTCCCCCAGCACAAATTATTTAGCGCATTACGTGTAGTATTTTAATTAATAAATAAATTCAAACACCCTCTGTAAATTACCGGGCATGGTGAGCGGTCTCGCTATGCCCAAAATCTGGAGACAGATTGCGATGGATATTTCAGTTACTGCTGCAAAAGTCGGTCGTCGGCGTTATCTGACGCTGGTGATGATCTTTATTACGGTTGTTATTTGTTATGTCGACAGGGCTAACCTCGCGGTGGCCTCCGCGCATATTCAGCAAGAGTTCGGTATTACCAAAGCGGAAATGGGCTATGTCTTTTCTGCCTTTGCCTGGCTTTATACCTTGTGTCAGATCCCCGGCGGTTGGTTCCTCGACCGGGTCGGCTCTCGCCTTACCTATTTTATCGCCATCTTTGGCTGGTCGGTGGCGACCCTGTTCCAGGGCTTTGCGACAGGATTAATGTCGCTGATTGGTCTGCGCGCCATCACCGGGATTTTTGAAGCGCCCGCCTTTCCGACCAACAACCGCATGGTGACAAGCTGGTTCCCGGAACATGAACGTGCTTCCGCCGTGGGCTTTTATACCTCCGGTCAGTTTGTCGGCCTGGCATTTCTTACCCCGCTGCTTATCTGGATTCAGGAACTGCTGAGCTGGCACTGGGTATTTATCGTTACCGGCGGGATTGGCATCATCTGGTCGCTAATCTGGTTTAAGGTCTATCAACCGCCGCGTCTGACTAAAAGCGTCACCCATGAAGAGCTGGAATACATTCGCGAAGGCGGTGGTCTGGTAGACGGCGATGCGCCTGTGACCAAAGAGGCGCGCCAGCCGCTCACCAAAGCCGACTGGAAACTGGTGTTCCACCGTAAACTGGTCGGTGTTTACCTGGGACAGTTCGCCGTCACCTCTACGCTGTGGTTCTTCCTGACCTGGTTCCCGAACTATCTGACCCAGGAAAAAGGTATCACCGCGCTGAAAGCCGGGTTTATGACCACGGTACCGTTCCTCGCCGCGTTCTTTGGCGTGCTGCTCTCTGGCTGGCTGGCGGACAGGCTTGTGCGCAAAGGCTTTTCCCTTGGTGCGGCACGTAAAACGCCCATCATCTGCGGCCTGCTGATCTCCACCTGCATTATGGGCGCGAACTACACCAATGACCCGGTGTGGATCATGACGCTGATGGCCATCGCATTCTTTGGCAACGGTTTCGCCTCTATCACCTGGTCGCTGGTCTCCTCCCTTGCGCCGATGCGTCTTATCGGGCTGACGGGTGGCGTCTTTAACTTTGTTGGCGGTCTGGGTGGTATCACCGTGCCGCTGGTGATTGGTTATCTGGCACAGAGCTACGGTTTTGCCCCGGCGCTGGTGTATATCTCCGTGGTAGCGCTGATTGGCGCACTCTCCTACATCCTGCTGGTCGGCGACGTAAAACGGGTAGGTTAATCTCCCCGCCTTGCGCTACCCTGATGCCAAATAGGGCATCAGGGTATCCGCATGAAGCAAATCACTCGCGCGCCGCGCAACCATCAACTCACCAATATTCACACCTGGACACCGGACAGTCAGTGGCTGGTGTTTGATGTACGCCCCTCCGGCGCGTCTTTTACCGGTGAAACCATTGAACGCGTCAATATCCATACGGGCGCCGTTGAGGTTATCTATCAGGCGAAAGAGGGGGCACACGTTGGCGTAGTGACCGTTCACCCTCATGAAGAGAAATACGTTTTTATCCACGGCCCGGAAAACCAGGATGCTGACTGGCATTATGATTTTCACCATCGTCGCGGCGTCATCCACGCCGACGGAAAAACCGCCAATCTGGACGCGATGGACATCACCGCCCCCTTTACGGCGGGTGCGCTGCGCGGCGGTAGCCATGTGCATGTCTTTAGCCCCAACGGTGAGAACGTCAGTTTTACCTATAACGATCATGTTATGCATGAGCTGGACCCGGCGCAGGATTTGCGTAACGTCGGTGTCGCGGTACCTTTTGGCCCGGTACACCCCCCACTCACACATCCACGCGAGTATGCGGGTAGCCACTGGAGCGTGTTGGTAAGCCGTACCACGCCAGCGCCTGTTCCCGGCAGCGATGAGATCAACCGTGCGTATGAAGAAGGTTGGGTGGGTAACGATAAGCTGGCCTTTATTGGCGATACGCTGTCATTAACAGGCGAGAAAGTGCCGGAGCTGTTTATCGTTGATCTGCCGAAAGCGGCGCAGGGGTGGAAACAACCAGGCGATACGCCGCTGCAGGGTACGCCGACAAGCCTGCCTGCTCCACCCGCCGGGGTTTTGCAACGGCGCCTGACCTTTACCCATCAACGTGCCTTTCCTGGGCTGGTTAACGTACCGCGCCATTGGGTGCGCAGTAACCCGCAGGGCACTGTGATTGCGTTTTTGATGCGTGATGATGCGGGTATTGTCCAGCTTTGGCTGATCTCGCCACAGGGGGGCGAACCGCAGCAGTTAACCCACACGGAAACGGGCATTCAGTCTGCCTTTAACTGGCATCCTTCGGGGGCGGCGTTGGGCTTTGTGCTGGATAATCGTATCGCGCTGTGCGATGCCGCTTGCGGCAACATCACCTTTTTGACAACCGATCACGGCAATCCGCTGTCTGCCGACGCCGTCGTGTTCTCGCCGGACGGTCGGTCTATCGCCTGGATGGAAGAGATTGCGGGTTTCCGCCAGATCTGGATGACGGAAACGGGTATGTAATTACTGCTTAGCCATGGGGGCGGGTGGAATCACGTTGTCCGTCGCCATGGTGGCCTTTTCGCTTTTCTCAACGCGAGATTTAACGGAGCTGTCGGTGCGGAACATATCCCACGGCAGCAGTATCGTGTCCATAACCGCGGTAAAAGGCATATCCAGAACCACCAGGGATTTCATACCGATATTGGTGTCATCGTCGGATAACATCGTGGAGCTTGCTTTCATACCCGGATACAGGCCTTCCTTGCCCCCGGTATGCGACATCACGCTGGAGCAACCACTGAGTAACACCATTCCACTAAGCAGCGTCGAAATAAACAGAGTATTTTTCATCATTCATTAATCATCGTTATAGGCAGTATGAAGACTGCTGCTGGCGTTATATCTGTCCTGCGCCGAAATAAACAGCCTCCATGCTGCGCTCTGTGGCGACATTCTCACTTTCACCTTTTGTGCTGTGATCCCAGTCTATGCAAAGCGCGAGAAACTGCAAAAAAAAGTCAGAAAAAGACCCTTGAAAACATAAGCGTCACCCCTATTTTAAGAATGTAGCCGGAAGACACGCCGGAAGGGTGTTGGGCTACCGCAGCCTGTCCATTGTGGAAGGCAAACGACAATCTCGCTGATTTCAGGAGCTTTATTTATGCGTAACTTCGATCTTTCTCCGCTTTATCGTTCAGCTATTGGTTTCGACCGTCTGTTCAACCTGCTGGAAAACAATCAAAACCAAAGCAACGGCGGCTATCCTCCGTACAACGTTGAATTAGTTGACGAAAACCATTATCGCATCGCGATCGCGGTAGCGGGGTTCGCGGAAAGCGAACTGGACATCACCGCGCAGGACAACCTGCTTATCGTGAAAGGCGCGCACGCGACCGAACAGAAAGAACGTACCTACCTCTACCAGGGCATCGCCGAACGTAACTTCGAGCGCAAATTCCAGCTTGCCGAAAACATTTATGTTAAAGGCGCAAATCTGGTGAATGGCCTGCTGTACGTTGATCTTGAACGCGTTATTCCGGAAGCAAAGAAACCGCGTCGCATTGAGATTAACTAATTACCTGAACTGAATGCTTGCCGTCAGGGAGCATATGCGAGCCACCGGCTTGCAGGAACTTACTCGCTTCTTAGAAGGAGAAATATCATGCGTAACTACGATTTATCCCCGTTGCTGCGTCAGTGGATCGGTTTTGACAAACTGGCTAACGCGCTGCAAAGCACCACTGAGCAACAGACATTCCCGCCCTATAACATTGAAAAGGGCGATGACAACCATTACCGCATTACGCTGGCTCTGGCGGGATTCAACCAGCAAGAGCTGGATATTCAACTGGAAGGCGCCCGGTTAGTGATCAAAGGTTCGCCGGAAAAACCGGCCAACGAGCCTAAATGGTTGCACCAGGGGCTGGTTATCCAACCTTTTACCCTGAGCTTTACGCTGGCGGAAAATATGGAAGTCTCTGGCGCGACCTTCGCTAACGGCTTACTCCATATTGACCTGACCCGTAACGTGCCGGAAGCCATTGCGCCACAGCGGATCGCCATTAGCGAACGTCCTGCGCTAAACAGCTAATACCTGCGCTCTTTCACATCGAGAGGGCGCAAACACCAAAACGGTCACCTCAGGGTGGCCGTTTTGCGTTTACTTTGCTGCCGTTTCGGCGGGGCTTTTTTGTGCGCCAAAGCCCATACATACTGCTATAGCTCTGAGAGAATCCTTGATAATTACAATGTTATTCACAGGGAGCCATCATGAGTGATATAGCGTTAACCGTAAGCATGCTGGCGCTGGTCGCGGTCGTCGGTTTGTGGATCGGCAATGTAAAAATACGCGGCGTGGGTTTTGGGATTGGTGGCGTGCTTTTCGGCGGTATTATCGTCGGCCATTTTGTTGATCAGGCTGGGATTACCCTGAGCAGCCCGATGCTGCATTTCGTGCAGGAGTTCGGCCTTATCCTCTTCGTCTATACCATCGGTATTCAGGTTGGGCCGGGTTTTTTTGCCTCGCTGCGCGTTTCCGGGCTACGCCTGAACCTGTTTGCCATTCTGATTGTGATACTTGGCGGCCTGGTCACCGCTATTTTGCACAAACTCTTCAATATTCCGCTGCCCGTCATTCTGGGGATTTTCTCTGGTGCGGTCACCAACACCCCGGCTCTTGGAGCCGGGCAGCAGATCCTGCATGACCTGGGAACACCGTCTAACGTTCTCGATCAAATGGGGATGAGCTATGCGATGGCCTACCCGTTTGGCATCTGCGGCATTTTACTGACCATGTGGCTGATTCGCGTCGGTTTTCGCATCAACGTTGAGCAGGAAGCGCAACTGCATGATGCGGGCGTTAGCTCGGGTAACTCGTTGATCAAGACCATCAATATTCGCGTGGAAAACCCCAACCTGAACAATATGGCGATTCAGGATGTGCCGATGCTGAACAGCGATAAAATCATCTGTTCGCGCCTGAAACGCGATGAATTGCTGATGGTACCTTCGCCGGGCACCATTATTCAGGTTGGCGACCTGTTGCACCTGGTTGGTCTGCCGAAAGACCTGCATAGCGCGCAACTGGTGATGGGCCAGGAGGTGGACACCTCGCTCTCAACGCGGGGGACCGACCTGCGCGTTGAGCGTGTGGTCGTCACCAACGAAAAAGTCCTTGGGAAACGCATTCGCGATCTGCATTTCAAAGAGCGCTATGACGTGGTGATTTCCCGTCTTAACCGCGCCGGGGTCGAACTGGTAGCCAGCAGTGATTCCAGCCTGCAATTCGGTGACATTCTCAACCTTGTCGGGCGTCAGGCGGCCATTGATGCGGTGGCTTCTGAGGTGGGGAACGCGCAGCACAAACTCCAGCAAGTCCAGATGCTGCCTGTCTTTATCGGTATTGGATTGGGGGTGTTGTTGGGGTCTATTCCCGTCTTTGTTCCCGGCTTCCCGGTGGCATTAAAACTGGGGCTCGCGGGCGGGCCGCTTATCATGGCGCTGATCCTTGGGCGTATCGGCAGCGTGGGTAAGCTCTACTGGTTCATGCCGCCCAGCGCCAACCTTGCTCTGCGTGAGCTGGGTATCGTGCTGTTTCTCGCGGTGGTTGGACTGAAATCCGGTGGTGATTTTATCGCGACGCTGACCCACGGCGATGGGTTTAACTGGATGTGCTACGGGATTTTTATTACCGCTATTCCTTTGCTGACCGTCGGGATTCTGGCGCGGTTGTTTGCGAAGATGAACTATCTGACCCTGTGCGGCATGCTGGCCGGTTCGATGACCGATCCCCCGGCGCTGGCTTTTGCCAACGGCCTGCATGCCACCAGCGGCGCCGCCGCGCTCTCGTATGCCACGGTTTATCCACTGGTGATGTTCTTACGTATCATCACGCCGCAATTGCTGGCCGTACTGTTCTGGGGCGTCAGTTAGCACTTTTCCGGGTGGATACGCCGCAGATGGTAGTCCACCTGGTAATCACGGGTATTACGGAACATAACGGAATAATTCAGGAACTCGCCGCTGTCACTGTAGGAAAGGGAAGTGATTCTCAGCAGCGGCGTCTGTTCCGGAACATTCAGATATCCTCCCAACGATTTATCTGCCAGCACGGGAGTCAGACTCTCATAATTACCGCTGATGGTTATCCCACACTCCTTCTCAATGTAATCAAATTTCGACCCCTCAAGATGCGCCAGTGACAGATTGCGAAACAGCTTCACGGGCATAAAGCTATCCTCCAGCATCAGGGGTTTCCCTTCCACATAACGCATCCGGCGTGAAAAGTAGATCCGCTCATCCACCTGAATCCGCAGCAGGCTGGCAATGGCTGGTGGCGCGGGCATCACCTCGAATTGCAGAACCTTACTCTGTACCTCTTTACCCTGCTGGCGCAGTACCTCCACCAGCCCGGTCAGATTGGTGGTTTCATGGTGCACATCCTTGCGTGCAACAAATGTCCCGCTGCCATGGCGGCGTTCAACCAGCCCCCAGCTCACCAGCAGATCTAACGCCTTGCGAATTGTCATTCGCGCCACGCCAAACTCTTGCGCCAGTGCTTTTTCTCCCGGAAGCGGGCTGCCGATATTGTAGTCCGACGAATTCAGCCGCAGCCGTAACCTGTCGGCGATGGATTTATAGATCACCAGTAGACCTCTCTGCCCTTATCAGGCCGTGGATGCGGTTATGACACGTCCATATTTATAACCGAAAGTAGACCTGAGAGGTCAAATTAAAACCATGAATGTGATCACGAATCGCAGCGGCACGCCATGTTCGCGTATGAGTAAATTCTTATGCTCACTCCAGGCCAGCAAAAAACCATAAAGGCCTCTACTCCCTACAGGTTGTTACGTGAGGATTTAAAAATGCTCAGTCAAATACAACGTTTTGGCGGTGCCATGTTTACCCCGGTATTACTGTTTCCGTTTGCCGGGATCGTGGTGGGAATCGCTATCATGCTTAGCAACCCGCTGTTTGTCGGCGAGGCCTTAACCGCCCCGGATAATCTGTTCGCTCAAATTGTTCACATCATTGAAGAGGGCGGCTGGGCAGTATTTCGCAATATGCCGCTGATTTTTGCCGTCGGTTTACCGATTGGCCTGGCGAAACAGGCGCAGGGCAGAGCCTGTCTCGCAGTGTTGATTAGTTTCCTGACCTGGAATTACTTCATCAACGCGATGGGGATGACCTGGGGGCATTTCTTTGGCGTTAACTTCTCAGCAGAACCCGTAGCCGGAAGCGGGCTGGCGATGATCGCGGGTATCAAAACGCTTGATACCAGCATCATCGGGGCTATTATCATTTCAGGCATCGTTACCGCTATTCACAACCGCTTTTTCGACAAGCCGCTTCCGGTTTTCCTGGGGATTTTCCAGGGCACCTCGTTTGTCGTTATCCTCGCGTTTTTCGTGATGATCCCCTGCGCCTGGCTCACCCTGATGGGCTGGCCAAAAGTACAGATGGGCATCGAATCCCTGCAGGCTTTCTTACGTTCCGCCGGCGCGTTGGGCGTGTGGGTTTACACTTTCCTGGAACGTATTTTGATCCCCACCGGATTACACCACTTTGTCTACGGTCCGTTCATCTTTGGCCCGGCTGCGGTAGAAGGCGGTATCCAGGTCTACTGGGCGCAGCACCTGCAAGAATTCAGCCAGAGCACCTTGCCGCTGAAAACGCTGTTCCCGGAAGGCGGATTTGCGCTGCACGGCAACTCCAAAGTGTTCGGCTCAGTCGGGATTGCGCTGGCAATCTGGTATACGGCGTCAGCGGAAAACCGCGTTAAGGTCGCGGGCCTGCTGATTCCGGCCACGCTTACCGCCGTGCTGGTGGGCATTACTGAACCACTTGAATTCACTTTCCTGTTTATCTCGCCGCTGCTGTTTGCCATTCATGCCGTGCTGGCGGCATCAATGGCGACAACGATGTATGTTTTTGGCGTTGTGGGCAATATGGGCGGCGGACTGCTTGACCAGTTCCTGCCCCAGAACTGGATTCCGATGTTCCACAACCACGCCTCAATGGTCTTCACCCAGATTGGTATTGGCGTCTGCTTTACCGGTCTCTATTTCGTGGTTTTCAAAACGCTGATTGAACGACTGAACCTCAAAACCCCCGGTCGGGAAGAGAGCGAAATCAAACTCTACAGCAAGGCTGATTATAAAGCGGCGCGCGGGCAAACCACCGCACCGGCCGCAGCCAGCCAACAGATCGGTCAAGCCGCCGGATTCTTACAGGCTCTTGGCGGCGCGGCAAACATCGAAAGCATCAACAACTGCGCCACCCGCTTACGCATCGCGCTGGTTGATATGGCGCAAACCCAAAGCGATGAAGTCTTTAAAGCCCTGGGCGCACACGGTGTGGTGCGACGCGGCAACGGCATTCAGGTGATTGTCGGTCTGCATGTTCCCCAGGTGCGCGACCAGCTTGAATCGCTGATGAAAACCCCTTTAACGAACGAACAAACCACCATGACGGAGGCTGTATCATGAAAAAATTCTCAGTTGTCATTGCAGGCGGCGGTAGTACTTTTACTCCCGGTATTGTCCTGATGTTATTAGCTAACCGTGATCGCTTCCCGCTGCGCGCTCTGAAATTCTATGACAACGATGGCGCACGTCAGGAGACCATCGCGGAGGCATGCAAAATCATCCTTCAAGAACAGGCGCCGGAGATTGCCTTTAGTTACACCACCGATCCGAAAGCGGCCTTTACCGATGTCGATTTTGTGATGGCGCATATCCGCGTGGGTAAATACCCGATGCGCGAAAAAGACGAGAAAATCCCGCTGCGCCATGGCGTGCTGGGCCAGGAAACCTGCGGACCGGGTGGAATTTCCTACGGTATGCGCTCTATCGGCGGTGTGCTGGAACTGGTGGACTATATGGAGCAGTATTCTCCGAATGCCTGGATGCTGAACTACTCCAACCCGGCGGCTATTGTCGCGGAAGCGACTCGCCGTCTGCGCCCGAACGCCAAAATTCTCAACATTTGCGATATGCCGATCGGCATTGAAGGACGTATGGCTCAGATCGTCGGACTGAAAAACCGCAAAGAGATGCGTGTGCGTTATTACGGTCTGAATCACTTTGGCTGGTGGACGTCGATTGAAGATCTAAACGGTAATGATTTGATGCCAAAGTTGCGGGAATATGTGGCGAAAAACGGTTATGTGCCGCCATCTGACAACGCCCATACAGAAGCCAGTTGGAATGATACCTTTGCTAAAGCAAAAGACGTGCAGGCGCTCGATCCCGATACCATGCCGAACACTTACCTGAAATATTATCTCTTTCCGGATTATGTGGTGGCGCACTCCAATCCAGAATGCACCCGTGCCAATGAAGTAATGGATCATCGTGAGAAGCATGTTTTCAGCGCTTGCCGGGCGATTATTGAAGCCGGTAAATCCTCCGCCGGGGAGCTGGAAATCGATGAACATGCGTCGTATATCGTCGATCTGGCGACCGCGATTGCGTTCAATACCCAGGAGCGCATGTTGTTGATTGTGCCGAATAACGGCGCAATTCATAACTTTGATGCTGACGCGATGGTGGAAATCCCCTGCCTGGTCGGTCATAACGGCCCAGAGCCACTCACCGTGGGGGATATTCCACACTTCCAGAAAGGGTTGATGAGTCAGCAAGTGGCGGTGGAAAAACTGGTGGTGGATGCCTGGGAGCAGCGCTCGTATCAGAAATTATGGCAGGCGATCACGCTGTCCAAAACCGTACCGAGCGCCTCGGTTGCGAAAGCGATTCTGGATGACCTGATTGAAGCCAATAAAGAGTATTGGCCAGAACTACACTAATCTTCCCGACCGGCATCACCCGATGCCGGTTTTTTGTCCTTGTCGATTTACGCTATGCTGATGCCAGCCTGAGCATGACAAGGAGCCTTCATGAAAATTTCCCACCTCGGTGAAGCGCCGGATTATCGCTTCTCACTGGCCAATGAGCGCACTTTTCTGGCGTGGATACGCACCGCGCTGGGCTTTCTGGCGGCAGGGGTCGGGCTTGATCAACTGGCGCCGGAGTTTGCCACGCCGCTGATTCGTCAGGTGCTGGCACTGCTGCTCTGTCTGTTTGCTGGCGCGCTGGCGGTTTACGGCTATATGCGCTGGCTACGCAATGAAAAAGCGATGCGCCTGAAAGAAGACCTGCCCTATACGCGAAGCCTGCTGGTGATAAGCGCCGTTCTGTTGACGGTGGCTGCCGTGGTGATGGGACTGGTGCTATATGGCGGATAACCGCAAGGCGCGCCGCGCGGCAGATCCAGGGCTACAGCCGGAGCGCACTTCGCTTGCCTGGCTGCGTACCTTTTTTGGCTATATTGCCCTGCTTGCCTTTGCGGTGAAGCACAACTGGCAGCACTCGGGGATCACCTTCTGGATCTCGCTGGTGGTGCTGCTGTTGGTCGGCGGTATGCTGTGGCGTTATACGCGCAAACGCACCCTGATGGATGTAGAAAGCAGTGATTTCGCAAAGCCTGGCGCGATCCGCGATAAGTTGCTGATTGCGCTGGCCGTGCTCTCTCTTTCGCTGCTGTTCGGGCTAACGCATATCCGCCATATCCTGAATTCTCTGTAAGCGTCAGAGCTGCCGGGCTTTTGCCAGATACTGCGTCATCTCTTCTTCGGGCACCATTCCCCCTCCGGTCGCCCAGACGATGTGGGTGGCGTTGTCTAACTGTTGCGCCGTAAGCCCCTGTAAATTTTGATATTCCATGTTCGCGCAAACGCGCTGTGGCCCCGCCATTCCTGCCAGTGCGGAGGGCTCAAGGCGGATATTTTCTTCCTGCGCCAGCATGCCGAGCAGGTCATACATCGTTTGATCGTCAAGCGTATAGAAGCCATCCAACAGTCGTTGCATGGCGCGGCCCACAAACCCGGACGCTCTGCCTACCGCCAGTCCGTCTGCCGCAGTGACATTATCAATACCTAAATCCTGAACGGAAATAGCATCGTGCAGCCCGGTGTACACCCCCAGCAGCATGCAGGGGGAATGGGTCGGCTCAGCAAAAAAGCAGTGCACGTTATCACCGAACGCCAGTTTCAGGCCGAAGGCCACACCGCCAGGACCGCCGCCTACACCGCACGGTAGATAGACAAACAGCGGGTTTTCGGCATCCACCGCCCGGCCTTGCGCTTCAAGCTGCGTTTTCAGACGCTGCCCGGCAACTGCATAGCCCAGAAAAAGCGTGCGCGAGTTTTCATCATCAATAAAGAAACAGTTAGGGTCGGACTGTGCTGCCTTGCGCCCCTGCTCTACGGCCACGCCGTAATCTTCCTCATATTCGACGACAATCACGCCGTGGCTGCGTAGTTTGTCTTTTTTCCAGGCACGGGCGTCGGCAGACATATGTACCGTGACCTTAAAGCCGATACGGGCGCTCATAATGCCAATCGACAGCCCCAGATTACCGGTCGAGCCAACGGCAATGCTGTACTGGCTAAAGAACTGTTTGAATTCAGGGGAGAGCAGCACGCTGTAGTCATCGTCGATACTCAGCAAACCGGCTTCGAGCGCCAGTTTTTCCGCGTGGGCCAGCACTTCATAAATGCCGCCACGGGCTTTGATGGAGCCCGAGACCTGCAGATGGCTGTCTTTTTTCAGCAGCATTTCACCACTGATACGCTGTCCGTAAACCTTTTCCAGCCGCTTTTGCATCGCCGGAATGGCAACCAGTTCAGATTCAATGATGCCGCCAGAAGCTGCCGTTTCAGGGAAGGCCTTTGCCAGATAGGGCGCGAAACGGCTGAGACGTGCATGGGCGTCCTCAACGTCCGCCTGCGTGAGACCGACATAAGGCAGCCCCTGCTCAAGAGAGGTCGTGGCTGGGTTAAACCAGGTCGTTTCCTGCAAATCTATCAAGGCTTGTAGCTGTGGGAACGTCGCGATGAGTGTCTGTATTTGGTCAGGATTCATGTTAATTTCTGCACAATAAACGAAAGGTGTATGCTCTACAGTGGTCGATTTTTGTTATAAGCGCCAGCATCGACAACGTTTACGACGGTACATCCGGGCATAATCTTCATATTCTGTCGCATAACTGCGAATTTATTACGTTTATACGCTACGTATTCGGCGATAAATCATGCTAAATACATGTAATCACCACCGATTTTGGCAAGGTCAATTGTGTTAAAACCACTGTTAGCGATTGCTCTTCTTCTGGCGGGCATGCCTGCGTTTGCTACTGATACGCCGCTTACGGCAACACGCTACGCTCAGGAACTGGGCGTGGGGATGGATGTCGACTGGGCGCGAACCGAGCGCGGTATCCGCGAGTTCGATCCGCTTATCGTCCGTGATTTCTACGCGGAGGGGATTCGCCACGTACGTATCCGGGTGGCCGACCCGTTAACCGAAGCCCGCCTCATTCACCTGCGTAAGCTGGTGGAGGCTTGCGAAAAATACGGTGTGATTCCGATAATCTCCTACCAGGCAGATACCTTTAAGGCTGAGCCGGTCGCAAAAAACGAAGCCCAACTGGTCGCCTGGTGGTCAACGATGGCGAACTACTTTGGCACCGAACATCCGACGCTGGGTTTCGACCTGATTTATGAGCCTTCGGATAAGCTCAATCACGATCTGTCTGCGCTTAACCGTGCGTATGAAAATATCATCAAGACCATCCACGACATCGATCCGCAACGCATGATCTTTATTGCGCCGCGTCTGCGGGCCGCGCCTGAGGATTTAATGTCGTTGAAATTGCCAGGGCGTAGCCAGAACTACCTGCTGGCAGAGTGGCATATCTTCCCGTGGGGGCCACTGAAAAATAATGGCAAGTACCCGTGGACATCGGGTACGGCGGCTGAGAAAGCGGCAATCAGAGCACGCATTAACACCGCGGTGCACTGGCAGCAAAAAACCGGTCACGCAACCTGGGTTGGCGGCTGGTCGGTGGGGGAAACCATTAAAAGCCCGCCAGGTGAGTCACAACTGGCGTTCGCCGCGTTTATGGCCTGCGAACTGAATAAGGCGCAGATCCCCTTCGCCCTCAATGCGGATACGCAATTTTATGATGGCGAAGAGGGGGCGTGGCGTCCGACAACCGAACCGTTGCTGAAAGCGATTATTTCACCGGACTGTGAGAAGGCTGATGCGAAGCCGGATCGCCGTGAAGGGAAGCCGCCTGTTCATGTTCATGGGGCTTCTGGCGCAGCGCCAGCGGCAGCCAGCTCAGCACAATCAAAAGCCCCGCCAGCGTCATCAACATCCCAAGGCTAAACTGGCTGGTCTGGGGAAGCTGAGCGGAAAACCACGCAAGGGCGCCTGAACCCATATTTTGCATGCCGCCCACCAGCGCCCCCGCCGTGCCCGCCAGAAAAGGGAACGGCTCCATTGCGCCACTGGTCGCCAGTGGAAAGAGCATGCCCGCCCCGAAGAAGAACAGCGCGGCGGGAACCAGCAGCGTCCAGACCGTCATCACGTCAAACCAGCCGGGGATCCACATCATTACGCCTGCCAGCAGACAACTGGCGACCGCCTGCCACATCAGTGTGGAGAAGCGCGCGTTTTGGCGCCCGGCGAACCAGGCACCGAAAAAGGCGGCCGGAATGGGCAGAATAAACAGGATACTGACCGCCATACTCGAAAGCCCAAGCGTAGCGCCCATCAGCACGCCTGAGCAGGCCTCAAACACCGCGATACCCGCCAGCCCGCCAATCAGCATCAGCAAATAGCAGTTAAACATGCCGTTACCCAACAGGGTCTTATAACGGGCAATCAGGCCCATTTTTACGGTACCAGTCGGGCGCGTTTCCGGCATCCAGCGCGCCATGCTGTACGTGACGCCAGCACAGAGCACCAGCAGGAAAGCAAAACAGGCGCGCCAGCCCCAGAGGGTAGTCAGCAAGCCGCCAATCAACGGCGCAAGCAGCGGACTTACCAGAATCCCCATATTCAGCAAACTGTTAGCGTGGCGTAATTCGGTGCCGGAATAGAGATCGCGCGGCAGGGTACGTGCCATGACGCCGCCGACGCCGGTGCCCATGCCCTGGAAGGCGCTGGCGACTATCAGCACGGTCAGGCTATGGGTCGTGACAGCGACCAGTGTTGCCAGCATAAATACTGTTAAGCCGCAGAGGATCGCCGGACGGCGGCCAAAACGGTCGGCTAACGGGCCGTAAAAGAGTTGTGATACGCCATAGGTGAGCAGATAGGCGGCCATGACATTCTGCACCGCCCCTTCACGGGCATTGAGATCCTGCGCCATACCGGCAATCGCGGGAATATAAATGGTTTGCGCCATCTGCCCCACGGCCACCAACAGGACCAGCATCAAGAGTAAACTGACATTACGCTGTCTTTTCATTTCGCTGAATACGTTTTAAAAATAGATAAATAAAGAATATGGTGCTGCCATAACCGTAAAATGCGAGAGGAATCTACCACAGTAATGTGACACAACAAGATGCGGGGTCAGAAAGAGCGACCGCCGCCAGGCAGGATTTGTAAACAACCATCGGCAACATTTGTTGCCAGCGTGATCAGGACAGGCGCAGCAAAATAGCCCCCGCAGCGATGCCACAGGCGGCAACGATGCGTAATCCGGCAACCTTTTCTTTGAGCATTAAAAAGGCGAGCAGCGCGCCAAAGAGAATGGAGGTTTCACGCAGTGCGGCGACCACCGCCAGCGGTGCCTGCGTCATCGCCCATAGCGCCAGGCCGTAGGAGCCCATGGTACCAATGCCGCCAGGCAGCCCTTTTTTCCAGTTGTTCACCAGATAGTGAGAGACTTCACGGCGGCGAGCGATCATCGCCCAGGCCAACAGGCAAAAACCGTTCATGAAAAAGGTCCAGAGGGTGTAACCGAACGCGCTACCCGCAAGGCGTACACCGGTGCCGTCCACCAGCGTGTATCCGGCGATAAAACAGGAGTTCAGCAGCGCAAGCCAGATCCCACGCGTTGAGCTGTGTCGCCCGTTACAAGCCATGCCAAGAATGGATAGACAAATGACCGCGATACCGAGCCAGGCAA
This sequence comes from Phytobacter diazotrophicus, assembly GCF_052061655.1. Classification (NCBI taxonomy): domain Bacteria; kingdom Pseudomonadati; phylum Pseudomonadota; class Gammaproteobacteria; order Enterobacterales; family Enterobacteriaceae; genus Phytobacter; species Phytobacter diazotrophicus. The sequence continues at coordinate 29,179 of NZ_CM125428.1, forward strand.
AGGTAGATAATGTATCCCCGAGGAACAGTACGCTGATCAAGGCCACCAGAAGTGGCGCGGTGCCGCGCATCAACGGGTAGGTCTGACTCATATCGGAAACTTGATACGTTTTAGCGACCAGCACCGTATAGACAACCTGTAGCAGGCAGGAAACGGCGAGATAAGGCACGCTGGCAAGCGACGGCTGCGGTGAGAAGGGCAGCATGACCAGGGCGATTAAAGCCGCAGAGCCGCTGACGCAGATGGCGGAATAGAGTTTGTCGCTGCCCGCTTTAACAATCGCGTTCCAGCTCGCATGCAGAAGTGCGGCAAACAGCAGAATACAAAAAACAGTAACAGTCATGAGTATGCAGTGTCAGTGGGCGGCGTAAAAACGTACCATGAAAGCGATGATCGGAGCGACTATTCTGTGCAGTGACGAAGACAGCCTGCCTTTATTAAAGAGGGGCGGCTGCCCGCCCCTCTTAGGTACGACTTGAACCTGAATTACCGCAGTAATTTCAGGACAGCTTCAAGCAGTTGCAGCAAGGCAACTATGAGTTTCAGGATAAGGATAACCATATCCATTTCGCCCATACGTTTCTCCTTTGGCAAGGAGCACGACCGGCTGGCGTACCTTTCCGCTGCCTGTGACCAGCCGTGTTGTTGGCGTAACACAGTGTGCTCTCAAGGGGTTAAGGCACTGACGGCACCACCCGTTTCAGCCAGGACTTTATGTGCGCCCGTATCATAGCGGTCCCCTCATACACCGTGGTCGGCAACACCATTATAAATTCATACTGTAAATATATACAGTGATTTCTGGACGAAATTTGCATCCTGTTTCATACTCAAACTGCTCGTAGTGTGTGCATAATTTGCGCGCAGGATTAATTGATCGTATAGTTTCACTGTTGACGTAACACAGTGTGCTTGCGGCTACCAACCGCAAAAACCTGCTAAAAACCTCGCTCCGGCGGGGGATAACGGACGGCATTCTCTGCTGTCCGTTTTTATTTTGTGCCATGCACCTCCCTCCACACGATTCCGATAGCTCCTTTTTCATATCAGCACATGCCTTTCTCTGTTATTTAACAGGTCGTTTATATGCTTATAAAATTCGGTTTTTTAAACATATGGTCGTGACATGTCGTTGCTATCGACATATTATGAATATATGTCGATAAAATAGGATTTTTTAAACATGTCATGGATGCCCGAACGCTCATATAACCAGCTTCCGCCTCTCCCACCTGATATAGCGCTCGTCGAGACGCGTAAGGTACTGAAAGCTTGCATTAAGGCACGAGCTGCTTTAGCTGAACTGAATACATCTGGCGAACTGCTGCCCGATCAAAGGCTATTGATAAACTTGCTGCCAATGCTGGAAGCGAAAGACTCCTCTCGCATTGAAAATATTGTCACAACCAGCGATCAGCTTTTCCAATACGCCGATCGTATGGAAGGCGCTGACCCAGCAACAAAAGAAGCGTTACGTTATCGCACTGCGCTGTATAAAGGCGTTAATCTTTTACAGGACTACCCGCTGTGTTCTGGCACAGCTATGGAAATCTGCACAACGCTGAGAGCTATTGAAACTGACGTGAGAAAAACGCCAGGCACAGTGCTTCGCGATCAAAATAAGAACGTGGTAGACACCCCACCTGATGGCGAAACGTTAATTCGTGACCTGTTATCTAATTGGGAACACTTCATCCATTCAGATATTGATTTAGATCCTTTGATAAAAATGGCCGTAGCCCATTATCAGTTTGAATGCATTCACCCCTTCTCCGACGGAAATGGCCGTACGGGCCGCATCCTGAATATCCTCTATTTAATGGACTGTGGCGTGTTGTCGCAACCGATTCTCTATCTGTCTCGCTTTATCCTGGAAAGGCGGAGCGATTACTACGCCTTGCTTCGTAACGTTACGACTAAGAATGATTGGGAGTCCTGGGTTCTCTTTATGCTGGAAGCCGTGGAAGACACGGCAAAATGGACGACAGAAAAAATAGCTGCTCTGCGGAAATTAATAGATGAAACAGCAGGATGGATCCGTGAAAAGCTGCCCAAAATCTATACGTGGGAGCTTAACCAAACGCTATTTTCTCAGCCCTATTGTCGCATTGAAAACCTGGTCGATAATGGGATTGCAAAGCGGCAGACGGCCTCAATTTACCTTAAGTCACTTGTTGAGATAGGTGTGCTGGAAGAAAAAATTGCCGGGCGTGAAAAACTGTACCTCAATACACGCCTTTTGCAGGAATTGAACAGCTAATAGAAACGTGATCTTCGGCTCATTTTTGCGCTGATGAATAATTTTCCATTGTTTCATTCCGCGAGCTGTGTTTGTATAAATCCTGTTAACTATTCAAACACGAGTCCCCAATGAACGCTTCCACTATGACGATGAACCTACTAAAAACCGCGCATAACGCCGCGGTGGTCGTCGTGCGTGTGGTGGTGGTCGTCGGCAATGCGCCGTAGGGACTGGAACAACACACGATTCCAAAACCCCGCCGGCGCAAACCGGCGGGGTTTTTCGTTCAAAGCCTCCCGGAAAGTCGGCCCAGAAGAAAAGGACTGGAGCATGGCAAGTTCGGGCACAACACAAACGACACGCTTTACCGGCGCACAATTGATCGTTCATTTACTGGAACGCCAGGGCATTACTACGGTAGCGGGTATTCCTGGCGGGACCGTTCTCCCACTGTATGACGCATTAAGTCAGAGTACGAAAATTCGCCACGTCCTGGCACGCCACGAGCAAGGCGCCGGGTTTATCGCCCAGGGCATGGCCCGTACCGAAGGCAAACCCGCCGTCTGTATGGCCTGTAGCGGGCCAGGCGCCACCAACCTGGTAACCGCCATCGCCGATGCGCGTCTCGATTCCATCCCGCTGGTATGTATCACCGGCCAGGTGCCTGCCTCTATGATCGGCACCGATGCGTTCCAGGAAGTCGACACTTACGGCATCTCTATCCCCATCACTAAGCACAATTACCTGGTTCGGGATATCGCCGAACTTCCGCAGGTGATGAGCGACGCGTTTCGCATTGCGCAATCCGGCCGTCCCGGCCCGGTGTGGATAGATATTCCTAAAGATGTTCAGACCGCGACCATCGAACTGAGTGAGTTGCCGGAGCCGGGCGGCAGAGCACCTGCTCCGGCGTTTGACGCGAAAAGCGTGCAGGAAGCGGCGACGATGATTAATGCCGCACAGCGTCCGGTGTTGTACCTGGGCGGCGGGGTGATTAACGCGCCGGAACAGGTGCGTGCCCTGGCGGAAAAAGCGAATCTGCCGACCACCATGACCTTGATGGCGCTGGGCATGTTGCCAAAAGCGCATCCGCTGTCGCTGGGGATGTTGGGTATGCACGGCGCGCGTAGTACCAACTTTATTCTGCAAGAGTCTGATTTGCTGATTGTTCTTGGTGCACGTTTTGATGACCGGGCGATTGGTAAAACCGAGCAGTTCTGCCCGAATGCGAAAATCATTCATGTGGATATCGACCGTGCCGAACTGGGTAAAATCAAACAACCGCACGTTGCCATTCAGGGCGATGTGGGTGAAGTGCTGGCACAATTGCTGCCGCAAATTGACGCGCAGCCGCGTGAGGAGTGGCGTGGTCTGGTGGCGCAATTACAGCAGGAATTCCCGTCTGCCATTCCGCAGGGCGGTGACCCGCTGACCCATTATGGCCTGATCAATGCCGTTGCCGCCTGCGTCGATGACGAGGCGATCATCTCCACCGACGTGGGCCAGCATCAGATGTGGACCGCACAGGCCTATCCGCTCAATCGACCACGTCAGTGGCTGACCTCCGGCGGGCTGGGCACTATGGGCTTCGGCCTGCCTGCGGCGGTAGGTGCTGCGCTGGCGAACCCGCAACGCAAAGTGATCTGCTTCTCCGGAGACGGTAGCCTGATGATGAACATTCAGGAGATGGCCACCGCCGCAGAAAATAATCTGGATGTGAAAATCATTCTGATGAACAACGAAGCGTTAGGTCTGGTGCATCAACAGCAGAGTCTGTTTTACAAGCAGGGCGTGTTCGCGGCGACGTATCCGGGAATGATTAATTTTATGCAGATTGCCGCCGGTTTTGGCCTGCAAACCTGTGATCTCAACAACGAGGCTGACCCGCATGCCGCGCTGCAGGAGATCATAGCTCGCCCTGGTCCGGCGCTCATCCACGTGCGCATCGACGCCGAAGAAAAAGTGTATCCGATGGTGCCGCCAGGTGCGGCAAATACTGAGATGGTGGGGGAATAAGCCATGCAACAGACAGTTTCTGACAACGTAATTCTCGAACTCACTGTGCGTAACCATCCGGGTGTGATGACCCACGTCTGCGGCCTGTTTGCCCGCCGCGCGTTTAACGTGGAAGGCATTCTCTGTTTGCCAATCAAAGACAGCGAGCAGAGTCGCATCTGGCTATTGGTGAATGACGATCAGCGTCTGGAGCAGATGATTAGCCAGATTGAGAAGCTGGAAGACGTAGTGCAGGTCGTGCGTAACCAGTCTTCACCAGGGATGTTCAACAAACTGGCCGTGTTCTTCGAGTAAGGCGACACCAGGCTCGCTTAGCGGGCCTGATCGTTTTCTGAGTCCGGTGTAATCACTTTCACAAACCCGTTACGGCAATGGGTCGGGTAATCCGCCGGTAATGGACGGTCGCTAATTAACACATCAAACCCGGACAGCGGCGCAATGCTCGCCGGTGCGACCTCATCAAACAGGGCATGGCGTGCCAGCAGAATTTTGCGCATGCCGTGCTCCATCGCCTTTCGCTTCATGGGCAAATCATCCAGGTTAAACCAGGTTACGCCGTGGTGTTCGTGCACGCCGCTGGCGGAAATAAACACTTTTCGCGGGTTTAATGAATCTAACAGCGAGGGATTATTCGGATCGTAAAAGGCATCGCTTTTGGCGCGCCAGGTGCCACCGCAGAGCATAGCCGTTGCGTTAGGCTTGGCGGTAAGCGCGACAAATACTTGATGGGAATAGCAGATGCCCGTAAAGGTAATGTCATCCGGGATCATGCTGATAACCAGCGGCATTTCCGGCCCATTATCAAAAAAGACCAAATCGTTCTCGCTCACCAGTCCGGCAGCAAGGATGGCGACAGGTAAATCATCACGATGGTGGGGGCGTAGGGTAGGTTGCGGTGCGGCAATGGGGGCGGATGGTTTGTTCACCATCACGATATAGCCACCCAACAGCGCTAACGGCAGCGGTTCGTCGTCCTGACTAAAGTCCCTGCGAATGGTCATGACAGACACTTCCAGCATACGCGCGGCATCTTTTAAGTGGATCCGGTCGGTCTTTTTCAGTAACTCCACCAGACGTCGGATACGTTCTTTTTGCTTCGTTTCCACTCTCTTTCTCCGCTCTGCTTTGCTCTGCTGTGTTTCTAAAGTAACATTTTCTATCAATCAGGAACACGTAATGATATCAACACTATAATCCTGTTACCCGGCAAATAAAAGTGATGTGGCGCGGTATGTCAGGGATATTGCGGTGTTGGAGGGTAATAAATGTGATTCTCTAATCGCGATCATGGTCACAAATGATACTAAAATAACATGTTAATGTTACTAAAATATCATTGTTATGTGATTGTTTCTGAGAGGTAGCAAAATGGATATCGCAGTCATCGGCTCCAATATGGTGGATCTCATCACCTATACCAACCAGATGCCGAAAGAGGGAGAAACCCTTGAAGCCCCTGCCTTCAAAATCGGGTGCGGTGGTAAAGGCGCGAATCAGGCGGTGGCCGCCGCTAAAATGAATTCGAAAGTGATGATGTTGACCAAAGTGGGTGATGATATCTTTGCGGACAATACCATCCGTAATCTGGAGTCCTGGGGAATTAACACCACCTATGTGGAAAAAGTCCCCTGTACCAGCAGCGGCGTCGCGCCGATTTTTGTTAATCCCAACTCCAGTAACAGTATTTTAATTATTAAAGGCGCAAACAAATTTCTCTCGCCGGAAGATATCGATCGCGCTGCCGAAGATTTAAAAAAATGCCAGTTAATTGTCCTGCAACTGGAAGTGCAATTAGAAACGGTATATCACGCCATCGAATTTGGTAAAAAGCATGGCATTAAAGTGTTATTAAATCCTGCCCCCGCACTGCGTGAACTGGATATGACCTACGCCTGTAAATGTGATTTCTTTATTCCCAATGAGACCGAACTTGAAATTCTGACCGGCATGCCGGTCGACACCTACGATAATATTCGTACGGCGGCGCGGAGCCTGATTGATAATGGCCTGAATAATATTATCGTGACCATGGGTGAAAAGGGTGCGCTATGGATGACCCGCGAGCGCGAAGTTCACGTTCCGGCGCACAAGGTCAACGCCATTGATACCAGTGGCGCTGGCGATGCCTTTATCGGCTGTTTTGCCCACTACTATGTCCAGGGCGGCGATGTCGAAGCGGCGATGAAAAAAGCGGCACTATTCGCTGCTTTTAGTGTGACCGGCAAAGGCACACAATCGTCTTACCCCAGCATTGAACAATTTAATGAGTACCTGGCTTTACATGAATAATAACCGCTGAGTTTATTCTGCAGCGGGCGCATCATTGCCGCCTGCTGTTCGGAATAAGACAGTGATAAACCCTGCACATTGAAAGGTAGCACTATGAACGAAAAAAATATCGTTCAGATGCCCGACGGGTATTTGAATAAAACCCCTTTGTTCCAGTTTATTTTGTTATCCTGTTTATTCCCGTTATGGGGATGCGCCGCTGCGTTAAATGATATTCTCATTACGCAATTTAAAAGCGTGTTCTCATTAAGTAACTTTGCCTCTGCGTTAGTGCAGAGTGCGTTTTATGGCGGCTATTTCTTAATTGCGATCCCGGCTTCTCTGGTTATTAAAAAGAGTAGCTATAAAATTGCGATATTAATCGGGCTGACCCTTTATATCGTCGGCTGTTCACTGTTCTTCCCGGCCTCGCATATGGCAACCTATACCATGTTCCTGGCGGCGATATTTGCCATCGCCATTGGGCTGAGTTTTCTTGAAACCGCGGCCAATACGTACAGTTCGATGCTGGGGCCAAAATCACATGCAACTCTGCGCCTGAACATCAGCCAGACCTTCTACCCGATTGGCGCGGCGGCGGGCATTTTGCTCGGTAAATATCTGGTTTTCTCCGAAGGTGAGAGTCTGCAAAAGCAGATGACCGGCATGACACCCGAGCAGATTCATAATTTTAAAGTGTTGATGCTCGAAAACACCCTTGAGCCCTATAAATACATGATTATGGTGCTGGTGGTTGTCATGGCGCTGTTTATGTTCACCCGCTTCCCGAAATGCAAAGTGGCTCAAACGGAGACCCATAAACGTCCGACCGCCATGGAAACACTGCGTTATCTGGCACAGAATGCCCGTTTTCGCCGTGGTATTGTCGCGCAATTCTTGTATGTCGGCATGCAGGTAGCGGTGTGGTCGTTCACCATTCGTCTGGCACTGGAACTGGGCGATATCAACGAACGCGATGCGTCAAACTTTATGGTCTATAGCTTCGCCTGCTTCTTTATTGGCAAGTTCGTCGCCAACATTCTGATGACGCGGTTTAACCCGGCCAAAGTGCTGATTCTCTATTCCGTGATTGGCGCCCTGTTCCTGGCATACGTGGCGCTGGCCCCCAGCTTTAGCGCGGTGTACGTGGCGGTGGCAGTCAGCATCCTGTTTGGACCGTGCTGGGCGACCATCTATGCCGGCACGCTGGATACCGTGGATAACGAACATACGGAGATGGCAGGCGCGGTAATTGTGATGGCGATTGTTGGCGCGGCGGTGGTCCCGGCGATTCAGGGCTATGTGGCAGATATGTTCTATTCGCTGCAACTGTCGTTCCTCGTTTCCATGCTGTGCTTTGTCTACGTTGGCGTCTATTTCTGGCGCGAAAGTCGAGTGCGTCGCGAACTGACCGAAGCGACCGCTTCCTGAGGAGAAGGACGATGGCAACACGATTGACTCTGTGGCGTGAGCTGTTCACCCAACAGCCGCGCACCTTACTGGAAAACAGCGATTTTACCGTCACCGCGTTCCGCTACCCGAGCGGCGTGGAGGCTGTACGGCTGGAGAACGCCCGCGGGCACCTGGTCGTACTGCCCTGGCTTGGACAGATGATCTGGGATGCGACCTTCGACGGGCACGACCTGACGATGCGTAACATGTTCAGCCAGCCCAAACCGGCGAATGTGATTGTTGAAACATACGGCTGTTTTGCTTTTCATTCCGGGTTGCTGGCGAACGGTTGTCCGTCAGCAGAAGATACTCACGCGCTGCACGGCGAAATGGCCTGCGCCACGATGGATGAGGCGTGGCTGGAGCTCGACGGCGACGCGCTGCGTCTGGGCGGGCGCTATGAGTATGTGATGGGTTTTGGCGATCACTACCTTGCACAACCGTCGGTCACGCTGCATAAAGCGAGCGCGCTGTTTGATATCGCCATGGATGTCACCAATCTGGCGTCGGTGCCGATGCCGCTGCAGTACATGTGCCATATGAACTACGCCTATGTTCCGCAGGCGACATTTAGCCAGAACATTCCGGATGAAGCGTTAACGCTGCGCGAGTCCATCCCGGCGCATGTGAAACCGACGGAGCAGTGGCTGGCATTCAATCGCCGCGTACAGCAGGGCGAAGCGACGGTCAATGCGCTGACGGAGCCGGAATTCTACGATCCGGAAATCGTCTTCTTTGCCGACAGGCTTGACCGCCACACGGATACGCCTGAGTTTTGTATGCATGCACCGGATGGCACCACCTTTGTGACACGTTTTTCCAGTGAGCAGTTTAATTACGTCACGCGCTGGATCCTTTACAACGGCGATCAGCAGGTCGCGGCGTTTGCCCTTCCGGCAACCTGTCGCCCCGAGGGATTCCTTGCTGCGAAGCGTAGCGGCAGTTTGCTCAGCCTTGCGCCACAGCAAACCCGCCATTTTAGCGTCACCACAGGCATTGCCTGATGGCCTTTCCTGAGCCCGGTTCGCCGGGCTTTGCTGTGTGTTCTCATCAATAAAATCAGCCATCTGCGTGATCCCGTGCACTACGAAAAACCAGTAAGCTCACGCTTCGACTGTCCATTTTGTGCATTTTGACTTTATGATGTGCCTCCTGAGATGTGGCGGGAGCTTTCATGATTTGGTTAACACTGACGACACTGGTTGTGGTTTTTATTATTGGTTTCAGGGTATTAACGTCTGACTCACGTCGCGCGATCCGCCGGTTGAGTGAACGGCTGTCAATCACGCCGGTGCCGGTGGAAACCATGATTGATCAGATGGGGAAAAGCGCAGGGGCGGAGTTTATTCAGTATCTGGCTCGCCCGGATGAAGCACATCTGCAAAATGCCGCCCAGATGCTCTTTATCTGGCAGGTTTTTATTGTCGATGGCAGTGAACAGCATCTGCAATCCTGGCATCGCATTCTGCAAAAGGCCCGGCTGGCCGCGCCCATTACCGATGCGCAAGTCCGTCTCGCGCTGGGCTTTTTACGCGAACTCGAGCCGGATGTTGCTGAGCTTAATGCCTTCCAGATGCGCTACAACACTTTGTTTGTCCCTGAGGAAGGGGTGCACTGGTTACACTGATCTTACTGTCCGACGGTGTAAATAGTTGCGTAAATGTTAAATGAATCACACTGTTGTTTGTTACACTACACGGCTTTCTCAATAAAACATGAAGCCGGGTGGAAAAATGATGGAAATGCAGCGGACGCAGCCTGCAACAGGCGGCGTAAGTCGCCCAAACTGGTCGGCGGTATTTGCCGTCGCCTTCTGTGTGGCGTGCCTGATCACCGTGGAGTTTCTGCCGGTGAGTCTGTTGACGCCCATGGCGCAGGATTTGGGCGTGTCGGAAGGTGTTGCCGGTCAATCGGTGACGGTAACGGCATTTGTCGCCATGTTCGCCAGCCTGTTTATCACCCATATCATCGGCAAAACGGATCGCCGCCTGGTGGTTATTGCCTTTTCCGTGCTGCTGACGCTCTCGTGTCTGCTGGTCTCATTTGCCAATAATTTTACCTTGCTGTTGCTCGGGCGAGCTTGCCTTGGGTTAGCGCTGGGCGGTTTTTGGGCGATGTCTGCCTCCCTGACTATGCGACTGGTGCCTGCCCGCACCATTCCGAAGGCGCTGTCGGTCATCTTCGGTGCGGTCTCCATTGCGTTGGTGATTGCGGCGCCGTTGGGCAGTTTTCTCGGCGGGATCATTGGCTGGCGGCATGTGTTTAACGGCGCAGCGCTGATGGGGTTCGTCTGTATTGGCTGGGTGTGGATGGCGCTGCCGTCGATGCCGGGACAGACGGAACATCATCAGAATATGTTTGGTTTGTTGAAGCGCCCTGGCGTCCTGGCCGGGATGCTGGCGATTTTTATGGCCTTCGCCGGGCAGTTCTCGTTTTTCACCTACATTCGTCCGATCTTTATGACCCTCGCCGGCTTTGATGTTGATGGCCTGACGCTGGTGTTATTGAGTTTTGGTATTGCCAGCTTTGTGGGTACTTCGCTTTCATCACATATCTTAAAGCGCTCGGTAAAACTGGCGCTGGCCTGTGCGCCGCTGATCCTTGCGGTGAGCGCGCTGGTGCTGATTTTGTGGGGCAGTAATAAAGTGGTGGCTGCGGGGATTGCCATCGTCTGGGGATTATCGTTCGCACTGGTGCCGGTGGGTTGGTCGACGTGGATCACCCGCTCGCTTGCCGATCAGGCGGAAAAGGCGGGGTCGATTCAGGTAGCGGTTATTCAACTGGCAAATACCTGCGGCGCGGCGGTTGGCGGCTATGCGCTGGACAACCTGGGCCTGCTTTCACCGCTGGTGCTGTCCGGGGCGCTGATGCTGCTTACCGCGCTGCTGGTGGCAGGAAAAGTGAAGGTGAAGTGATTTTCCTCTCACCCTTATCCGGGTTATCGCTGCGCTAACCGTAGCCCCGGTAAGCGTCAGCGCCACCGGGGGGAATGTCAGGCCGCAGCCTGCATGCGTTTGCGGGAATCCAGTGAAATCAGCAGCACCGACGACACAATCATCAGCGTACCCAGCCAGTCCGGCAGCGTAAAGGCGATACCCAACAGGGCAACCGAGAGCAGCGCACTACTCAGCGGTTCCGCACAGCTCAGAATACTGGCGCGTGAGCCACCAATCATCTGCGCCCCTTTCAGATACAGGCTAAAGGTCAGCGCGGTACCCACCATCACCAGATACATAAACGCCATCACCAGATTGCCATCGATAACGAAATCGCCACCTTTATTGCCATAGAACGGCGTCAGCATTAATCCGGCGAGAAACATACTCCAGCCGACAATCGGCAGCGTGCCGTAACGGGCGATAAGTTTCGACGGATAGGTGGAATAGAGCGCGGCGGAAAACGCCGACGCGATGCCCCATACCAGCGCTTCGGTGGAAATCGACAGCGATGTCATATTTCCGTGGGTCACCAGCAAGAGAGTGCCAATCAGAGAGGTTGCAATCGCCGCCGTAACAGCGAGCGTCGGCTTCGCTTTTCGTGCCAGGGCAAACCACGTCACGATGATTGTTGGCGAGAGAAATTGCAGTACTGTGGCGGTGGCGGCATTCGATTTCTCGATGGTCACCAGGAAGGTGAGCTGAACGATAAGCGCGCCAAACAGTGAAAAGAACAGCAGGCTCAGCGTGTCTTTGCGGTTTTTCACGATCGCGAAAATTTTATCGCCATGGAAAAACGACAGAATTAATAACACAGCGCCGCCGGATAGCAGGCGAACCATCGTCAACCAGGGGGCTGCGATGTGACTTTTCTCCATGATGTACTGAGCGCAAACGCCGGAACTGCCCCATAAAATGGCGGCAATCAGTACATAAAGCATCCCTTTTTTTGTGAAACCCATTTTCTACCCAGTCCTGCCATGCTGCTTTCTTATTGATGAGTTTTGCATCATAGCACAGGCGTGATAGATAACCGGAGGCAGCATCCCTGCCGCCCGTGGATTTACATTAGAACCAGGCTTCCCACATTGCACCGACGTTGAAGGAGTCCAGCGTGGTGTCATCCGTGCCGTTAACACGCGCGGTACGCTTGTTGTCAACTTCGCCACCGGTCACGTAGAAGCGCAGCATCGGACGGAACTCTGGCCCCATATCGATGGAAATATTCTGCGACAGGGTCGCTTTCCAGCCGTTGTTATCACCGCCTTTGTCGTAAGCCACTTTCTGCCAGCCCAGCTCAAGCCAGGTGGAATGAACGTCGTTCCACCAGTACATCGGGCGCACAATGGCGTTGTAGTTCTTACGGTTGTCAGACTTGTCTGCGCTGTTGTCGTAATCGTGGAAGGCGAGGAGATATTCCACCTGCATCTGGCGACTAAACTTGTGCAGCCCTTCGAAGCTGGCATAAATAGTCTTCAGATCATCCGTTTTGTTATAAACGCTGTTATCTGCGTTATCGGAATAACGGGCGATAACCTTGTTCACACCGCTGTCGTTGGTATGGCTTAACACCACGCCACCCTGCCAGGCTTTCAGGCGGGCGTCGCTTTCAACGGCCTTCGAGTCAAAACCGTAGTTTGCGTAAACTTCCAGATCCAGCGGGCCGACTTTCATGCCGTGGATTTTTGAGGTGACAGCGTAGTTGCCTTTGTCACCGGTGCCGGAGCCGCCGGTACAGGTAATGCGTGACGGGTTATCCCCGTTGTCTTCCACTTCCGGGTTACAGGACTGCACGGCAGCTACAGTGGCCACGTCAAACTGTACGCCACCGATATCGAAGTTTTTCACCCCGGCACCCTGGCCATCGTGGTTCATCCAGAAGTAGTCGTTGATACCCTGTTGTGGACGCTGGTGGAAGTCACGACCTGCCCAGAAATAGGCGTTCGGGTTGGATTCCAGCAGGTTGGTCACACCCGCGTAGGCTTTTTTCAGGTTAACTTCGTCGCCCCAGTGATCGAACATCACGTTGACGTCCCAGATTGCTCCGTGCGAACTCTTAAACGCTTTGGAAAGCTGGAACTCGCCACCGTTGCCTTCGTTACCCAGACGGCCAATCGCAGACGAGCCGTTATATGAACCGTCTACGCCAACATATTTCTGATCGCCGCTCTGGTAATGGGCGCCATAACGGGCGTAACCGCTAAATTTCACGCCATAAGGAATGGCTAAGTCAGGCGTTTGCGCAGTGCTTTGCGGCTCGGTAATGACATCCGCTTTTTTATCAATGGCGGCATCCATTTTTGCCTGCCGCTCGGCTAATGCTTTATCCACCGCTTTTGCCACGATGGCGTCGATTTGTTCTTGCGTAAATTCTTGTGCTATCACCGAACCAGAGCAAAGCGCAGCCGCAACCGCCAGTGCCACTGGAAGTTTATTGTTTAATTTCATAGTTATCTCAATTTATACCCTTTATATTTCAAATTGCATGGGCATTGGCTGCACGCATTCACCCGAATCACTTACATGAGTAAGCTCATCGGGATTCTTTCGCCTGCCGTGTTCCTGAAACTCGAATTATTTAGGGTCTCGTTGGTTGTTTTTAAACAATAACCATCCTGTCCTGATTTGACAGAACAACATGCCAGTATCAAAACAAGCTGATTTATATTTTATAATTCAGGTACAGAGTTATATCTTCCATAATCAATGAGCTTTTAACGCTGATAAAGCTGAATAATCTCCTCTGATAATTCACGCGCCAGTAACGACGTCATTAAATGATCCTGGGCATGTACCATAATTAATGTCATGGGTTGCCGGGCTTCGCCGGCATCCTGTTCAATTAATTTGGTTTGCATTTGATGGGCCTGACGTGAATAACCATCGGCTTCACGCAGCAGTGTTTGGGCTTCCTCAAAATTGCCCGCTCTTGCGGCACGCAATGCTTCAAAGCACAGACTGCGTGACTGACCCGCGTTAACGATAATTTCCATTACCGCTTCTTCTAATGCGACCATATTTATTTACTCTTCATCAAAACCATTATTCTTCGCGGTGGCGGCGAACCATTCCCCGCTTTTCTTAACGGTACGTTTCTGGGTTTCTAAATCGAGTTGAACAAAACCGTAGCGATTTTTATACGCGTTACACCATGACCAATTATCAATAAAGGTCCACATATGATAACCAAGGCAATTACAGCCTTCGCTAATTCCTTTATGCAGCCATTTAAGGTGATCGGCAATAAATGCAATCCGGTACTGATCGTTTATTTGCCCGTTTTCAATAAAGCGCTGTTCATTCTCGACACCCATTCCATTTTCAGAAATAAAGCAGCGGGGGTTGCCATAATTATCACGAAGATTAACCAAAATATCGTAAATACCCGGCTCATAAATTTCCCAGCCGCGATAAGGGTTCATTTTTCGCCCCGGCATCTCGTAATAATCAAACAGCCATTCCGGCATAAACGGTGACTCTGGGTTAACGGCGCTGTCCCGGCATTTCACCCGCCGTGGCTGGTAATAGTTAATGCCCAGTAAGTCTATTTTCCCGTCGGCAATCAGCTCCTTATCGCCCAGATGGCACTCAGGAAGCTGATCATACTCTTTCAGCAAGGCCACCAGGTCCGCCGGGTATTCACCCCGCAGTACCGGATCGAGGAAGCTGCGGTTAAACAGCAGATCCGCATGGTGTGAGGCTTTCACATCCGCCGGATGCTGGGAACGCGGATACGACGGCGTCAGGTTGAGCACAATGCCGATCTCACCAGGGTGACGCCCGGCGCGAAACGCCCGCACCGCGCTGGCATGAGCCAGTACCGTGTTGTATGCCACTGTGGCTGCCCGTTTGAAATCCACCACGTTCGGGTAATGGAAGTCATACAGATAACCCCCTTCAACCGGCACAATGGGTTCGTTGAAGGTAAACCAGTGCTTCACCTGATGACCAAACAGGTCGAAACAGATCTGCGCGTAGCGGGTGAATGCCTCAACCACTTCGCGATTTTCCCAGCCACCTTTCTCCTGCATCACCATCGGCATGTCGAAGTGGAACAGGGTGATAAACGGTTCGATGCCCTGTTCCACCAGTTCGTTAAGCATGGTGCTGTAAAACGCAACGGCCTGGGTATTCACCTCACCGGTACCGTCAGGAATCAGTCGGCTCCAGCTTATTGAGGTACGAAAGCTGTTGTGGTTCAGTTGTTTTAACAGGGCGATGTCTTCGCGCCAGTGCTGGTAAAAGGTGGACGTATCCTGCGGGCCCACCTGCTGATGAAAGCGCCAGGGTTGGCTGGCGTACCAGGCATCCCATGTTGTGGCGCTCTTCCCGCCCTGTAAGCTTTCCCCTTCGGTTTGTTGCGCGGAACTGGCGCTGCCCCACCAAAAGTTTTCGGGAAATGCATATTTCATTTTTCTCTCCTTGTTCAGTTACTGCCGACGGTTTCCGCCATCGGTGCGCTGTTCTGCGCTTTTTGCTCTTCGGTCTTCATCAATGAACGTTCGTAAGCACGCAGGAACGGCAGGTACATCAGTGCGGACATCACCATACAAATCACGCACATCACCACCGGACTGAATGCCCAGTTGGCTGCCCAGGATGCGCCAATCGGTGCCGGTGTTGTCCATGGCGTCAGTGAGACGACCTGCGCCAGTAAGCCCATGCGGGTTGCCGCATACGCCAGAATGGCGTTTACCAGAGGGACACAGACGAACGGGATAAACAGCATCGGGTTCATGATGATCGGTGCGCCGAACAGAATCGGTTCATTGATGTTGAAGAAGCTTGGCACAACGCCCATTTTGCCGATAGTCCGCAGGTGCGCAACGCGGCTACGCAGCAGCAAAAAGGCCAGCGGTAAGGTTGAACCCACGCCGCCGATCAGCAGGTAGTGGTCCCAGAAACCTTGCAGATAAACGTGCGGTAATGCAGCGCCTGCGGCCAGAGCAGCCTGGTTGGCGGAGAGGTTTGCCATCCAGAAGGGGTTCATGATGCCGGTGACGATAAGCGAACCGTGGATACCGGCAAACCAGAAGATTTGGCACAGCAGCACAGAGAGCAGAATGGCAGGCAGTGAGTCTGATGCGGAGACCAGCGGTTCCAGCAGGTGCATAATCGCCTGCGGCAGGATCATGCCGGTTTGCGCTTCAATAAACAGGTTCAGCGGATGCAGCGTACCGATAATCACCAGAACCGGGATCAGGATTTCAAACGAGCGGGCAACACCGGTCGGCACCTCTTTCGGCAGGCGAATGGTGATGTTGTGTTGCTTGAGCCAGGCATAAACGCGAGCGGAGTAAATCGACGTCAGCAGTGCGGTGAAGATGCCCTGGCCGGAGAGGTACTGAGTGGAAATCTGTCCTTCATGATAGGGGGCCGCTACCAGCAGGAACGCCATAAACGCCAGCAGGCCGGTCATCACCGGGTCAAGATTAAACTGACGGCCCAGGCTCGCGCCGATACCGACAGAAATGAAGAAGGTCATGACCCCCATGCTCAGGTTGAAAGGCAACATTAGCTGTGCGCGATATTCGGTAGAAAAATCCAGCCAGGCGCGGGCAAAACCGTTGGTCGTTTCCGGGGAGAACGGCGGGAAAATAAACACCAGCATAAACGAGCCGATGATCATGAACGGCAGCGCGGCGGTAAAGCCATCGCGGATAGCGATAACGTATTTCTGCTGTCCGAGTTTGCCCGCAAGCGGGGTAATGGACTGCTCAATGACGCCAATCATAGACTGATATAACGAACTCATGGGTTCACCTTTTAGTGCGCCGCTTCAATCAGCGACAGTGCATAGTCCAGTACTTTATCGCCACGCTGCATCCCGTAGTCCATCGGATTGATGGGCTGCACGGGGATACCGGCGGCGGCGGCCTTTTCTGACAGCGTATTTAACATATATTTCACTTGCGGTCCGAGAAGCACTACCTGGTATCGTGGAAACTGCATATCAAATTCAGCCACACCGTACGCATCGATCTCGACCGGCAAATTCCGTTGCTGCGCCTCTTCAACCATTTTCCTGACTAACAGGCTGGTAGACATACCGGCGGAGCAACACAACATAATCCTGAACATCTTGACCTTCCTCGAATGTAAAAAGTTATTGCGGGGATGATTGGATATCATACGGAAACCGGTTTCCATATCATCGCAAAAGAAGTGTGATGGGTATCAAAGTCTCAATGATATAAGCGCTTTTTTCTGGATTCAGGTCACGGAATTTGGATGGATTCTGATAGCAATAGAGTCCAAATGGAAAATCGGTTTCCATGAAAAAAAGAAAAGGATATACTGCGAATGGTTATATTATGAACCATTGCTGTACTTGGTATTTTCAGGCGTAAATTAGTCGTCTGTCAGGGGAGAAAGATGTCTACAATCAACGATGTATCACGTTTAGCTGGGGTGTCCAAAGCCACAGTCTCACGGGTGTTGAGTGGTTCGCGCGGCGTTAAGGAAGCCAGCCGCCTTGCAGTACTGAAAGCGGTCGATGAGCTGAATTATCGGCCCAATGTTATCGCACAGTCCTTACTCAGCCAGTCGACAGGCTGCATCGGTGTGATTTGCGCCCAGGACAATATCAACCAGACCACCGCATACCTTTACGCGCTGGAAAAACACCTCAGCCAAAGTCAGAAACATTTGCTGCTGCGTTTTGCCAACAGCAAAGCGGGGGTGCTGAGCGCGCTGGAAGAACTTACCTGTGGGTTGTGCGACGATGTGTTAATTATCGGCGCCCGTTTCCCGCTGAATATCAATGACGAGAATGTCATTCTGGTGGATTGCGCGGAGTCAGAAACACCAAACAGTATCCAGTTCGACCACGCGTTCGCGGCGGAAACGGCCTGTAATTTCCTGATAAGCCAGGGGAGACGCCAGATTGCCCTCATCCACCCGGATACCAGCGGCCCGGCGGACCAGGTACTGCTCGGTTATAAGCATGCGCTGGAAAACAATTTCCTGCCGTTTAATCGCAACCTGGTCTTTATGGATGACACCTCGTCATCTGTGGCGCTACAGGTATTGCTCAACAATGCTACCACCTTGAATTTCAATGCGCTTTTGGTTGCCGATGAGCAGGAAGCACAGCGGGTGATCCCGCAGTTGCAGGCGTTCAATAAATCCGTACCGGGCGACATCATGGTCTTTAGCCTGGCGGGGTCACTGCATCTGCCGGGGGTTCCAAAAATCCCGGCGATTGAGTACTCCATAGACTCGATGGCGGCGCGGATTGTCGCGTGGCTCAACGAAAAAACCCAAAGCGCGCTGGGCTCTTGTGTGGTGCGCGGGGATTTAATTATTCCTGAGATGATCAAGCGTTAACGTTTAAAGAGAGCCTCCGCCCGGAGGCTTTTTTTTACGCCGGGATCACTGGCTGATAAATTCCACCGCAACCTGCCGGGTCAGCCAGACGCCATTCTCCGCCTGATAGAACGGATAACCCTGTTCAAACATGGCTAATGCGTTAATTTCCAGCACCACCGGCGTGCCGTAACGCTGTCCGACCTGGATGGCCACCCCCCGATCGGCGGAGAGATGAACATATTGTCGCGACTGTGCGGTTAATCCTTCTGCAAGAATGGCGGAAAGAAAACGGCTGGCGGTGCCGTGGTACAAGATGTCCGGTGGTTTTTTTTCAGTAAAGGCGATATCGACTTTCGCCGTCGAGTGCCCCTGAACGGCACGAATACGCAGCCCGTCTTCGGAGAGGGCGAAGCGCTTTTTATCACTGCCTTCCACGACTGCTTCAATGAGTTGTTTGTCCAGTGATTGCCCCTGGCTTGCCGCGCCTGCGATCAGTGCATCAATATTCGCCCACCCTTCGCTATCCAGTTCCAGACCAATGGCTTCAGGTTGATGGCGCAGAACGTAGCTCAGAAACTTACTGACTTCATTATGTGCTTTTTTCATTATTGCCATCCTTGCATGTCGTTTGCGTGGGATACAAATAAACCAACTCCAGGCGGTTGTAAATCGCCCAGTTTGACGCCCGAAAATGAAGGATAAAAGAGTGAAGGAGGCGGTAAGCCACCCTGGTACGTTCACGGGTTCTGTCGCGACAGAAAAGCAAGGAACATAAGGTGAACGGAATGACCATCAGAGCGGCATTTTCCCCTCATCCTGGCCCTCTCCCCAAAGAGGAGAGGGGACCGCTCGTGCTCGCATTTTTGTGGGGATTCCTCAGCCCTGAGGGTGAGGGGGAAATGCCGCAAGCAGCACGCGTGCGGCATTCACCATCAAATAAAGGTAAAAATCTCTTCACGCGGCAGGCGGGATTTCGGCAATGCGGCGTTGAAATCACTTTCGCTGCGGTAACCGAGCGACACCAGCACCACACTGGTCAACCCTTTTTCACGCAGACCCAGCGAGAGGTCCAGCGCACGTTGATCAAAACCTTCCATCGGCGTTGCGTCGATACCTAACATCGCCGCGCCCAGCAGCAGGCCGCCCAGCGCCAGATAAACCTGTTTCTCCATCCACTGCGGAATATCACGGGATTCATAGCGGTGCATATCCACATAAGAGCGACGGCCTTTATCCTGGCCTGCCTGCGCGCCTTCGGCAACGAAACGTCCATCGGCGCTCTCCTGTGCCAGCACCTTTTGCAGATGCTGATCATCCAGATCCGTACGCATGCAAAGTGCAATAACGTGCGAGGCATTCAGCACTTTAGGCTCGTTGTAAATGAAAGCGCCGGTGGTGGATTTTGCTATCGCGGCGCGGCCTTCGGCGGTCGATGCCACCACAAAATGCCACGGCTGCGAGTTCACCGAAGAGGGGCTGTTTTGTAGTACATTCAGCAGCGTCTCAATCTGCTCCTGCGGCAGCGTCTTACCCCCTTCAAAGGCTTTAACGGTATGGCGGGCAAGCACAGCATCATCTAAAGTCATCGTCTCTCTCCAACAGGAAAATGAAATAAATACGGGACTTGCCGCCCCGTCTGGTAGGTCGAGAATAAACACAAATAGTGACGAGATAAATCACCTCCGCTGTGCAGCACTTTCCCTCCGGGAGTGAAAATAATGTCATGGCGCTTTGCGCCTGCGGGTTTTTCTGGCAAAAAGAGGGCTGACCGTAAGCCCGGCAGGAGAAAGCATGATTCGCCTTGAAGATGTCACCTTATTTGTTCGCTCTGCTGCGCTGGGCAGTTTCTCCAGTGCGGCGCGAGAGGCGGGGCTGTTGCCGGGGCAGGTCAGCGCCGCCGTGCACCGTCTGGAGCGCGACCTCGACAAGCGCCTGTTTGCGCGCTCGACCCGCAGTCTGCGGTTGACCACTGAGGGCGAAAAATATCTGCCCTTCGCTCAGGAGATGTTGGCCGTGGTGCATGCGGGGGCGGAAAGTCTGCACAGCAGTGACAACGACATTCAGGGCGAACTGCGTGTGGCCGTGCCGTCTGATATTGGCCGCAACGTGCTCTTGCCGCTTATCACCCGGTTTTGCCAGCAGTACCCCAAAATCTCGCTGCGCCTGTCGCTCTCCGATGAAATCAGCGATGTCTTTCGCGACCCGGTGGACATCGCGATTCGCTATGGCGTGCTGGATAACAGTAGCTATGTCGCACTACCGCTGGCAGAAGATAACCGCCGCGTACTGGCCGCCTCGCCGGCTTATCTGCAACAACACGGCAGACCGCAAATCCTGGACGACATCGTCAATCACCACTGCCTGCTGTTTACCATGAACAGCCACGTCTATGACAAATGGAGCTTCCCCGAAGACGGTATGCGCCGCCAGCTTATCGTTAAAAGCCGCATGCTGTGCGACGATGCGGATGTTGCCCGTCGCTGGGCGCTGGAAGGGATGGGCATCATCTACAAATCGTGGATTGATATCAGCGCGGATGTTCAGGCGGGCAGGCTGGAAGTACTCTTACCGCAGCACCCTGGCGAAGCAGCGCCCCTCAACCTGATTTGCCCGCACCGCAAGCAGTTCTCTCCGGCGATTCGCCAGTTGCACAGCGTGTTACGCGAGCCTCTGCGCGCGATTACTGCGTTGCTGCATACCCACCCGGCGTTTCACCCACAGCCCTGATTTGCTCATCCTAATCTGCACACGCCCCATCGGCCCTGAGTGGTGGGGTATGCCATCTGCGTCTATCGTCAGACAACATTCAGCTTTCAAAAAGCCACGTTTTGCTAACCCCTGATGTGGTGATAGGCGACTATTGTTGAAGCCACACAAAAAAATCAGGGATCGCGTTCAGTGAGGAATGCGGCGAAAAGGCGTATATCAGCGCCCAATGTTGTCCGGGCTGGCGACGCGAGGAGTGCCGGGTTCAGTCCGTCATCTAAAAGGTATGTGCGAATGGCTTTACGTTCATTAGGTACCACGGGTTTACAGATCCCCCGGCTGGTTTTTGGCGGTAACGTATTTGGCTGGACCGTGGATGAGAAGCAGAGTTTTAGTTTGCTGGACGCGTTGCTGGAGCGAGGCTTCACGGCAATCGACACCGCGGACGTTTACTCTGCGTGGGCGCCGGGTAACAAAGGCGGCGAATCGGAAACCATCATAGGTAAGTGGTTTGCCGCCCATCCTGGCGTGCGTGAAAAAGTGACTCTTTTTACGAAAGTCGGCGCTGATTTGGGCGCTCCAGGCAAAAAAGGCCTTTCCGCACGCTGGATTGAACAGGCTGTCGAGGACTCATTGCGCCGTCTGCAAACCGACTACATCGACTTGTATTTCTCCCACTGGCCGGACAGCGAAACGCCGTATGACGAAACCCTGGGAGCATACCAAAAGCTGCTTAAAGCCGGAAAAATCCGTGCGGTCGGGGCGTCAAACCTCAATGCGGAACAGTTACAGGCTTCTCTGAAGGTGGCGGATGACAACGGCTTGCCGCGCTATCAGGTACTGCAACCGGAATATAACCTGTATGACCGTGACAGTTTTGAAGGAAAACTGCAGGAGTTAACGGTTCGGGAAAATATCGGTGTGGTGACCTACTACAGCCTGGCGTCGGGTTTCCTGTCGGGCAAATACCGCAGCGAAAACGATCTCAGCCAGAGTCAGCGCGGGCAGGGCATCAACAAGTACCTGAATGCACGTGGCTTTGCCATTCTGGATGCGGTGGACAAGGTGGCGGAGAAACATAATGTGAAACCTGCTGAGGTAGCGCTTGCCTGGCTTATCGCTCAGCCTGGTGTGACTGCACCTATCGCCAGCGCCACAAAAATCGCCCATGTGGAGAGCTTCGTGACGGCAGTGTCGCTGGCCCTTTCCAGTGAGGATATCGCGGTACTTAATAACGCTGGTCAGTAAGGCACAAAACCGGATGGTTATGCGCCATCCGGTGCGCTTTTCCCACCTAAAAATTGTAGTTTTGCATGACCTGAGACAATTTTTCCCGTCGTTCGGTTGGAGTTTTTGTCGCCCCTGCCGTTAACCTCTTTGATGAACGCCACGTATTACCGCACAAGTCTGGCAGGGGTTTGCCGCCGCGTAAGCACCTTCTGACTTGTCGTTCGGGACAGGGAACCATGAAGGAAAGTCACGCAAAGAAACACGACGTGCTGATTGAGCGACTGTGCGAAATTTTCTCGGTCCTTTATCAGGGAAATACCATCGATAAAGCATGGTTATGCACGAAATTTGGCATTACGGCGCGCACCGCGTACCGGGACCTGGCGCGGCTTGCCCACTTGCTGGATCAGGTCTCGCCTGGACGCTATCGCCTGAGCACGCATCTGCTGCCGACACTCCATACCGGGCACCTGGCGGAATTTGCTGATTTCGCGGGCGTTGCGCATCTTTTCCCTCGTCGGGACGGACAGTCGCTACGTAACAGCATGAAAAACCGGGATAACATCGCTTTTCATGGCGTCAGTAGCCGGGAAAATTACACCATGGATGACCTGATAGGCCAGCTCAATCAGGCTATCGCCGCCCGGCAGGAAGTCACGTACCGCTATCGTGAGAAAAACCGCTGCGTTCAGCCGTATCGCCTGATAAACCATTATGGTTTGTGGTACCTGGCGGCGGTGGATGCGGGCACGCTCAAGGCCTTCGAACTGGCGCTGATTTCCCAGTTTGCGCCAGGGGCAAACCGTTTCACGGCCGATCCACTGGTGCTGGAGGAGCTGGAAGCAGGCTCGGGCATTCGCTTTGGCAAAAAGACAGAGGTGCAATTACGGATTTCGGCTCATGCGGCGAAGTTCGTCAGCCGACGCCCGCTTTTTCCTGCTCAACGCCTGGTGGAACGGCACGACGATGGCGGTATGACGATTTCATGTGACATTCGCGACCCGCACATGCTGTTTCGCTGGCTGCGCTACTGGTTACCGGACGTCAGCATCCATTCGCCCGCTTCCCTGCGTGACGCGTTTAAGCAAGATTTACAGCGGCGTTACGCCGAGGCTAGCGACGATATTGTTCATCCGATACCTGCTCAAGCCAGGTAACCGGGCTGCCGTTTTGTGATTCGGCGATAGCGATATGGGTCATCGCATTGTCTGGCGTTGCGCCATGCCAGTGCTTCACATCCTGCGGGATCCAGACGATATCGCCCTGGTTCATCTCCTCAATGGGTTCTCCCTCACACTGGATCCAGCCTTTGCCATGGGTGACGATCAGCGTCTGACCAAGCGGATGGGTATGCCATGCCGTGCGCGCGCCCGGTTCAAAGGTGACAGTCGCGCCGCCAACGCGCGCCGGGGCATCGGTCTGGAACGGGGAGTCGAGGCGCACGCGGCCGGTAAAATAGGCCTCCGGGCCGGGTGCGGAAGGGACAGAACCACTACGGATAATTTTCATTTTCTTCTCCTGAAAGGTAAAAACCACAGGATTAAGTTTACGCAGTGCCGCCGGGATTGATTAGTCGGGGAAATCGAAAAGAACTTATGAGAGACATTCATGAGTATCTCAGGGTGGGAGCCTGGCTGTGCGGCTACAGAGTAACGGCGAGCCGGAGCGATGGAATCGGATTGCGGGCGGCAGAATGGGGTTAAAAGACTAACTCATGAATGGCGTTCACTGACCGTCATGGTAAACCACACTTCTTCATCACTGTCGTTGGCATAGGCATGGGGCGCATCGGTCCGGGCTACGGCGGAGCTGCCCTGCGTGACGGCCAGGACGGTTTCATCGACGGTGACGGTCAATATGCCCTGCTCCACATGCAGCAGTTCGAAGGTGCCAGTCGGATGGCCCGGTGAGCTAAAACGTTCGCCGGGAAACAGATGCCAGCGCCACATTTCCAGCATGTCGGGCCCACTGGTGCCTGCCAGTAAGCGGGCCGAACCGCCCTTATCCCCGTGCCACAGTACCGGGATATCCCCGGCGTCAATCAGGTGGACGGCGGGTTTACTGGCCACATCGACAATATCCGCCACGGAAACGCCCATCGCCGCGGCGATTTTACACAGCATCGCGATGCTGGGGTTGGCCAGACATTTTTCGATCTCGACCAGCATGCCTTTGCTGACACCTGCCCGGCGGGACAGTTCGTCCAGAGATAGTTTTTGTTGCTGGCGGAACGCTTTAATTCGCACCGCCACGGCCTGGCTAACGGCCTGGAGGTTGGCACCTGAGTCGGTCGGTATATTGACTTTTTTGGTCATCGGTCACTACTATGGGATAAATTAGTCACTAAAAGGATTATCCGATGCTTTCTGTTCAGCCGTCAATCGACGCCGGTATCGCCCGTATTGCGCCACAGTTTCGCGCGCTTAGCATGATGGTGGAGGCCGCACCGTTAAGGCATCCTCAGGTGGGAGAAGCGGCGCTGGCGCGTGCCTGTGCAGAGGTGGTGGCGGGTGGCCCTGATTGGGCGCAGGCGCATCTGGATGCGTGGAGCGAGGTGTTTAAACGTTTCGGTGCGAAGCCAAAACGCACGCCATGTTCTGCCGACGCGCTGCGAAAACGGGTGTTGCGTGACGGCTCGATGGCGGCGATTGATCCGGTGGTGGATCTCTATAACGCCATCAGTTTGCGCTATGCGATTCCGGTGGGCGGGGAGAATCTTGCCGCGTATGTGGGCGCACCGAGGCTGGTTATCGCCGAGGGAACAGAGCGTTTTGACATGATGAAAGACGGACAACTGGCGGAAGAGTCGCCGGAGCCCGGTGAAGTGGTGTGGCGTGACGATCTTGGGGTGACGTGCCGCCGCTGGAACTGGCGGCAGGGTGTGCGTACCCGCTTGAGTGCGTCCGACAGCCAGATGTGGTTTATCCTGGAAAGCCTGCCGGAGATGCCGATTGATGCTTTGCACGCCGCAGGCGATGAGCTGGCTGCCGGTTTGCAGGAGATGATGCCTGGCAGCATTATCCGTTCGTCGCTGCTCACGGTGTGAAAGGGAATATCCCGGATGCGGTGCGCCCGTAGCCCCGGCAAGCGTAGCGCCGCCGGGGATGTCCCGGATGAGCACTACAACCTCGTCAACGTCGCAAAATAGGCAGCGAGATTGTCAATCAGGGCCCTGACCGCAGGCGGCAACCCTTTGCGCGTAGTGAATACCAGGTGAACTATCCCCGGCACGCTACGCCACTGCGGGAATACCTGCACCAGCTCCCCCTTCTCTAACGCGCGATGGCAAAAGTGCTCCGGCAAAAACGCCACGCCGAGCCCCTGACTTGCCGCCGTACGCACCGCCGCAAAATCACTACAACTCATCATCGGCTCATGACGAAACATCATGCTTTGCTTAACGCGATTTTCCAGCGGCCATTCCACTTCGGCGTCGCCATCGTTGGTGCTGAGCGTGGGCAGGGTATTCAGTATGGCGATATCCTCTCCCGCACGCCGCGCCAGCGAAGGGCTGGCTACCAGAATGCGGTGCGAAGTACCCAGCGTGCGCATGATGAGTTCTGCATCGCTATTAAGCTGCGTGCGCACACGCAGGGCCACATCAATGCGCTCATTAATCAAATCCACGGGCCTGTCGAGAGCAAGGATTTGTAGCCGGACCTTCGGGTAGCGGTGCATATAGGCCATCAGCGTGTCAGAAACCACCTCCACCATCCCGGTCGGGCAGCTAAAACGCACCAGGCCATGCGGCTCGGCATGGGCATTCATAATCAACGCCTCTGCCTGCTCAGCCTCTTGCAACATGGCCCGGCAGCGCTGATAAAACGCCTCGCCCACTTCGGTGACGCGAAAACGGCGGCTGGTTCGCTCAATCAGCCGTACGCCGAGGCGAGATTCCAGCTCGGCAATCCGGCGGCTGAGTTTTGATTTTGGTTCGTGTAATGCCCTGCCTGCGGCGGCAAAACCCCCGTGGCGCACCACCTCGGCAAAATAGCGATAGTCATTCAGATCGGTACGCATTGTCGCCTCATCGTTCCTTTAATAGAACGATAGGTAGCATAATTGCTATCTTTTTGCACTATCGTTCCACTGGTATCTTCATCATCACTAACCCAACGGAATAAACCGGAGCTTAAAATGAACAGATACAGCAACAAAGTGGTGGTAGTGACTGGCGGTACCAGCGGCATCGGCCTGGCAACAGCAAAAGCCTTCGCAGCAGAAGGGGCGCATGTTTACATCACCGGGCGTCGCCAGGAAGCACTGGACAAGGCGGTACAAGCCATCAGCGGCAGCGTGGTCGGCGTGCGTGGCGATATGGGACAACTGGCCGATATCGACCATCTCTATGATGTGATTCAGCAACAGCATGGTCAGATTGATGTGCTGGTGGCGAATGCCGGCGGCGGCGACTTTGCGCCCCTTGGTGAAATCACCGAACAGCATTACGAGCAGACCTTTAACACCAACGTAAAAGGCGTGCTTTTCACCGTGCAAAAAGCGCTACCGCTGCTCAAAGATGGCGCCTCCATTGTGTTGACGGCCTCGACCACCAGCGTGAAAGGTACGCCGGCATTCAGTGTGTATTCGGCCACCAAAGCGGCGGTACGTAACTTCGCCCGTAGCTGGATTCTGGATCTTAAACCGCGCCGTATTCGCGTCAATGCCGTAAGCCCTGGCCTGACCGATACCGCCGGACTGAATGAGCTGTTTGGCGGTGGTGAGCAGGCGGAAGGCACCAAATCCTGGCTCTCCGAACAGGTACCGTCAGGCCGTATTGGCCAGCCTTCTGAGGTTGCCAGCGCCATCACGTTCCTCGCCTCGGATGATGCGAGCTACATCAACGGTATCGAACTGTTTGTTGATGGTGGCCTGGCGCAGATTTAATGTATAAGTGTTGCCCCGCATCAGGAAGGAAAGGTGTGGGGCAATGACGTATATCCCATTGACATATCCTGTGCATGATTTAAGCTTATCGTGTAAATTTTCACCAGCGGAGGATCGTGTGGAAAAAACGACACTCTTTAAAAGTAATCGCAGCCAGGCCGTACGTTTACCTAAAGCGGTTGCTCTGCCTGATGATGTGAAACAGGTTGAGATTGTGGCATTAGGCAGGACACGGATAATTACTCCTGCTGGAGAAGCCTGGGATAGTTGGTTTGATGGCGAGAGCGTGAGTCCCGACTTTATGGGGGCGCGAGAGCAGCCAGGGGAGCAAAACAGGGAAGATTTTTAATGCTGAAATATATGCTGGATACCAACATCTGCATTTTTACCATCAAGAATAAGCCTCCTGTAGTACGTGAAGCATTCAGACAACATTATGACCGCATGTGTATCAGTTCTGTCACCCTGATGGAATTGATTTATGGCGCGGAAAAGTCAGCGATGCCAGAGAAAAACTTACGTGTTGTTGAAAGTTTTGTCGCAAGGCTTGAAGTGCTTACGTATGGTATCGAAGCCGCAACACATACCGGGCAAATTCGGGCGGAGTTGACAAAGCTCGGTACACCTATTGGCCCCTATGACAGTATGATTGCTGCTCACGCCCGGTCTCAGGGATTAGTTTTGGTTACCAACAATACCCGCGAATTTGAGCGGGTCCCTGGAATTCGTTTGTCTGACTGGACGATTCAATGATATCTGAGGTGAGTCTTATAAATAGACTCCCTCTGGATTGTTGATGCATAAATCCTTTATGCCTAAAACACAAAAGCATTTCCATAAATAGCAATTGTGAAAAGTAGCTATCCATTCCTGGTATATCTCGATACATCCGCAATAACCCCGTGGTAGACTCGCCTTATAAAATATATCGATGTCATCTAATTTATAACAACTGAAATAATCATTTTCAGGGAAGGTGAAGTGTGCCTGATTGGTTATCGTTAGCAATAGATTCATTTTGGCCAATGCTGTATGCCGGGCTGACATTTACTATTCCATTAACATTGATTACCTTCGTCCTTGGATTAATTCTGGGGTTCGTTGTGGCGTTAATTCGTTTATATGGACCTGCGCCGCTGAAAAGCCTGGTGCGCTTTTATGTCTGGATTATTCGCGGCACCCCCTTACTGGTGCAACTGTTCCTTATTTTCTATGCATTACCGAATGCGGGTATCACACTCGATGCGTTTCCATCGGCGGTGATTGGCTTTACGCTGAATATTGGCGCCTATACCTCGGAAGTGATCCGGGCGACCTTGCTCTCGGTACCAAAAGGCCAGTGGGAAGCGGCACACTCCATCAGCATGAGCTGGAGCCAGTCGCTGCGGCACATCATTTTGCCGCAGGCGGCGCGCGTGGCGGTTCCGCCATTATCAAACACCTTTATTTCACTGGTAAAAGACACTTCGCTTGCATCGGTGATTACGGTTCCGGAGATGTTTCTCGCCGCGCAACGTATTGCTGCCGTCACCTACCAGCCGCTTATTCTTTATAGCGAAGCAGCGCTCCTCTATTTGTTGATCAGTTCCGTCTTATCGTATTTACAGGCGCACCTGGAAACCCGATTAGAAAGAAATACCGTGGTTAAGGAAAATAATAATGATAACGCTATCCGGAATTGAGAAAAGTTTTGGTTCGCAGAAAGTACTGCACGATATTTCTCTTACGCTTCCGGAAGGTAGCGTCACGGCATTAATTGGTCCCTCCGGTAGTGGAAAAAGTACATTATTACGCTGTGTCAATTTGCTGGAAATTCCGCAGGCCGGAACGGTGAAAATTGGCAGCGAAGATATTTCATTTAACGGACACGCCAAACCGAAGAAAAAAGACATCCGGCGCATATGCCAGCAGACCGGCATGGTCTTTCAGAATTTTCAGCTATTCCCGCACTTAACGGCGCTGGAAAACATCATGCGCGGGCTGGTGGTGGTGCAGAAATGGCCCGTTGCCAAAGCCAAAGCGCGGGCGGAAGAGTTGCTCACCAAAGTGGGCATGCTACATAAACGCGACGCCTGGCCTGCCATGCTCTCTGGCGGCCAGCAGCAACGCGTAGCAATTGCCCGTGCACTGGCTCCGTCGCCGAAAGTTTTGCTCTGCGACGAACCGACGTCGGCGCTCGATCCTGAATTGTCGCTGGAAGTCGTTGCCGTCCTGCGCCAGCTCGCCCAGGAGGGGACAACCATGTTGATGGCGACACACGATTTACGGCTGGCGGCGAATATCGCCAACCAGGTTGTCTTCCTGGAGTCCGGGCACATTGTGGAGAGCGGCACCTCGAAAGCCATCTTCACCCAGGCGAAAAAGACGCGAACACAACTGTTTATTTCCACCCTGACCGACACCCTTCCCGATTCCTGGGAAATTTAAAACAACAACACGGCAACTCTTTAAGGAGCTAATGATGAAAGTATTAGTCACTGCATTGCTGGCAGCCGCCATTCAACTGAGCGTTTCCCACGCTGCTTTCGCGGCAGACGATCTGGCCACTATCAAATCTGCCGGGGTGTTAAAAATCGGCACTGAAGGCACCTATCCGCCGTTCACCTACCATGATGCCTCTGGAAAACTGGTGGGCTTTGATGTGGAGATTGGTCGCGAAATCGCTAAACGTGTTGGCGTGAAGGCGGAGTTTGTCGAAGGCAAATGGGATGGCCTGATTGCCGGGCTGGACGCTAAACGCTACGACGCGGTCATCAATCAGGTGTCGATTACCCCGGAGCGTAAGGCGAAATTTGATTTCTCCGAACCCTATATTTCCTCCAAAGCGGTGCTGATTGTTAATAGCAATAACACGGCGATCAAGAGCTTCGATGACCTCAAAGGCAAGAAATCTGCCCATACGCTGACCAGTAACTATGCGCAACTGGCGCGTAAATACGGCGCGGAAGTGGTGGGGACCGATGGCTTTGACCAGTCGGTATCGTTAGTCGCCCAGGGGCGTGCGGATGCCACCATCAACGACAACCTCTCATTCCTCGACTTCAAGAAACACAAGCCGGATGCACCGGTGAAAATTGTGGCGTCGCAAAATGATGCAGAACAAGTGGGTGTCCTGATTCGTAAGAATGAAGGGGAGCTGCAACAGGCGATCAATAAAGCCCTGGACGGCATTAAAGCTGACGGGACCTACCAGAAGATTTCCAATACCTACTTCGGGACCGATGTCTCTAAATAACCGGTCAGCCGCAGCGGTCATTGCGCCGCTGTAGGTTTTAAAAAAGGGCAGCAGTTGCACGGGAGAGCCAGGGGCAAACTGCTGCCAAAAGTACAACGTTTACTGCGCTTTTTCTTTTATTAGCATTGCAAGGACAAAGAACACGGCGACGAAAGCGATGATGAAGTTAAAGCCCGTCGAGATACCGTAACTGTCGGAGACCTGGCCTATGACCGACCCGGCCAGCGCGCCGCCGAAGCCAGAGGCGACATAAATCAGCCCCATCACCGAACCGCTTTTGCGAGTAAGGCGCGTGGCAATCGCTGCCGCCGTCGGGAACAGCACGGACATGGCAAAGCCGAACAGCATGAACAGGTAGACGAACTCCACTACCAGCATGCGGCTGACGATGATGGAAACCAGCGACAGAATCGAGAACCAAATCAGCGTCCGGCGCTCGCCCAGTTTCAGGGTGATAAAACCGCCAATTACGCGGCCAATAGTAAACAGCCCGGCAAACGAGGAAATAACATAAGCGGCTTTCGCGGCCTTACCGGCGGCGTCCAGGTCTGCGATATCGAGTGCGGCGTAGAAGATCGGGAAGAAGTTCAGGAACGCCGCTTCGGCTGCCACATAGAACAGCAGGAAGGCGATCACGACCATGATGCGTTTCTGGGTCAGCAGCTCGATAAAGTCACTCAGCTTCATGCTGGACTGGGCATTGCTCTCCAGCTTCAATGTGCTCAGAACCAGCACCAGCACGGCGACGATAACGGCGATGCCAACGTAGAAGGCGCGCCAGGAGACACTGTTGGCGAACAACTGATGCAGGATCAGCGGGGTGACAATCATCCCGACGCCAAACATGGCGTTGGAAATATTGAACATCATCCCGGCTTTGTCTTTATAGAAGGTCGGAATGACGGTCACGATGGAGACCATCATCGAGCCAATGCCCAGACCAATCACCAGATAGAAACCAAAGAACAGCGCCACGGTATAGGCAAGGCTGGTGCCCATCAGGCCGGCAATCATCAGCAGCGAGCCGACCAGCATCATGATTTTCAGACCTTTTTTGTCAGTCAGGTAGCCGGTCAGCAGGCTGGAAATCAGAAAACCAATCTGAAACAGGGTAATTAACGTCCCCACCTGACCCATATTGAGATCAATGCTGTGCTGTACCTGTTCAAGGATCAGCCCTTTAGTGTTCTGAATCCCGCCCAGCAAAAACATGGTCATAAAGAGCAGGAAAAAAACTTTCCATTTTTGCGCATTCGTCATTATTTAGCTTCCTTGCGTAGTTCATATTCTCCGATGGCGTCAAACAGCGCCTGATCTGCCCATCCGTAGCAGTAATAGAGCAGGTCATCGCAGGCGCTGGCTTCTGCGGCGCGTACCGCTTCCAGCAACTGCTCTGGCGGCAGATTCCACATCTGGATGCCGCTGAAAATAAAAGTACCTTCCTGCGAGAGCTGGCGTACCCGGTCGTTTTGCTCTTTGACGAAACTGATCGGGAAGCCGGAGGCTTTAAAGTCCTCGTAGCTAAGCGCGTAAGGCAGGTTGAACAACTTTTTAAACGCCTCAAAAGCGGGTTCATGCGCGGCTTCATCGCTGGCAAAGAAATTGACCAGCCCCTGTACGTCTGCACCGCCCCCGAGTTTGTGGTAAGGGAAGTGTTTCAACGTGCCGGAAAGACGCGTCAGCGCGCGGTAATCCTGCCCGAGGATCCAACTGTAGGCCGGTGGCCACAGGTCGAGCCAGAAATGGATATCGCCAATGTTCTCTTTCGCGTTTTTCAGGATACGTTCGACCAGCCCGGTAACGCTTTGCTGGCGAAACGCAACCCAACGGGCAATGATGGGGTTATCGCGAAACGCCTCGACGGGATAAGCGAAGTCCCCTTCGGCAAGGGCGGCAGCGATTTTATCCAGCTCGTCTTTGACCACCTCTGGCGCGAGGCCCTGCGCTTTCATGGCCTGCTGGCAATGCGGGCAGAAACAGGTAAAAAGCCCGGCGGGATTGACCTCTTTTCCGGCCCAGTCAGGAAAGCGGATACGGTCAATCAGGAAGGTGTCGTAACCGTAAAGGCTCTTGATGCGGCTGAACGTTTTTTGCCAGTAATCCGCCACATCCGGTGCATTGGGGCATAGCCAGTACTTGATGACCCGGCCACGATAATCAACGACCTGGTTGTTGGCGATATCACCACTAAAATCCCCGTTCAGGATGTTTACCCAGGGAATCACTTTATAGCGAGTGCCTTCTGTCGCCTGTTGAACCCGGCGCAAAGGGTCGTTGCCCGCCAGCACGCCGGGGTCTATTTTCTGCTGCAGACGCGTATCGGGATTATCAATATTGACGTGCAACATGCCGTTGCCCATTACCGATTCGTGTACCGGGTTATGCGGTAATACGCCCACGGGATACGGATTACGTTCAAAAATGGTATTTAATTCGACAAATAAATGCTCGACGTTCTGCATGCCGTCTATGCGTTGCAGAATGTTCTCCATTCCTTCGTCCAGAATATCGTGCGGATGCAAATGGATTCCTGCCATTATGTTCTCCTTGTCGTCAGGTGATCGGCACTAATTAATTTGTGCGTCTGGCATAAATTGAATTGCGGGATAAATAGCGGAAAGCGCCAGAATGGCGATGCCATAAAGCGGTGCTTTTTCGCGTAATTCTGAT
This sequence comes from Phytobacter diazotrophicus, assembly GCF_052061655.1. Classification (NCBI taxonomy): domain Bacteria; kingdom Pseudomonadati; phylum Pseudomonadota; class Gammaproteobacteria; order Enterobacterales; family Enterobacteriaceae; genus Phytobacter; species Phytobacter diazotrophicus. Next base: position 62,132 of record NZ_CM125428.1, read on the forward strand.
AATTCCACGGTGACGTGGGTATTGGTGAAAAGCTGTCTGTCGAGAATAGCCTGCACACGGGGCAAGAAATATTCTGCTGCGTGGGTAACGCCGCCGGTTAACACCACCTTCTGCAGGTTTGCCATCGCCACAAGATTAATAATCCCCATGGCTAAATAATCGGCCATCTCATTGATCAGCGCGCTGGCCAATGGGTCGCCCTTATGCACGTATGACATTATCTTTTCCAGAGAAAGCGTCTGGTTTGTCAGTTCTTTAAATCTGTCGCTGATACCAGAGCCTGAGCAGTAGCTTTCAAAGCACCCCTTATTGCGCCAGTTTTTATAGAGCTGGCCGCGGTTAAAAATCATGTAACCAATCTCGCCGGCTGCGTTATTGGCGCCACGAATGATCTTACCGTCCATCAGCAGGGCTGAGCCTAAGCCAGTCCCGATGCCAATCAGCGCGGCGCTGTTGCTGTTGCGACATTTACCGCACCACATCTCGCCCACCAGCGCGGCACGAATGTCATTCTCCAGGATGACCGGCAGAGAAAGCCGCTTTGTTAGCTCATCCGCCAGGGGAAGACTGGACCAGTCGGGCAGATTGGGCGAGCCTTCCAGCACTACGCCATTACTGATATCGATAATGCCGGGCGTCGCAAGACCAATAACGCCGATACGGCGATGTTCAACGCCACTTTCCACGATAAAGCTGGCGATGCTGTTGGATAAAAGGTCAATAAAGGCATTACGATCGTCGGTCTGGTAAGTCGCTTCGCGTTTTTCATACAAAATCGTGGCATCGAGATTAAACAGTGAAAAGGTAATTTTCGTTCCGCCCAGATCGATGCCAATCCCCAGCCTGGCGTGTGGATCAAAATTAATCAGAATGCCTTTTCTTCCTTGCCCGGTTTGTTCGCTGACGCCGCCTTCAAAAATGATTTTCTCCAGCAGTAAATCGTTAATAATTTCTGAAACGGTCGCTTTGGTCAGTCCACTGATTTTGGCGATTTGCGCGCGTGATAATGGACCCTGCTCGCGAATGATGTTGAGCACCAGCGTCGCGTTCATCTGGCGTAAGGTATTGGGAACCACAGGCGTCATAATGAATACCCTTTAGTTTGCTTTCCATACTTAATCGTAAGTATTAACTGACTTCGATGTCCTTTTTTGCGTATTTATTGCCAGGAATACTGTTTATGTAAAGTGTTTTTGCTTATTTAGTTTGTATTCCATACTAATTTGTTGAGCGCTGTCACACGCTTATGGTTTTTCGTTTTTTGATATTCTTTTTGTGAATGTTTGGGGGTGATGGTTTTTGCTTTTTTAATATTTTTATGGGTGATTTGAATGTTTGTTTTATATATTTTATGAATGCTTTTAAGCTATTTAATTCACTTTTATCTCTTTTTCTTTTTCATTTTTTGATAAAAACAATGGACGTTTTTCGATGGAGAGCTTCGCGCGTTGTGTTTTAAAAGTCCGTTTTTCCGCCCGTAATATCAAACAAGAAGTGGTGATTAGTCGTACCAGGGCGTGACGGCTCAAAACAGATACTCACTGGTTGATCATTCGTTTGTTTCGTTTATTTCGTTTATTGTTGATTTCGATTATTTCGTTTAAACTTCTTCCCATTGCAGAAGGAGGGTAATCACATAACAAAATCGACCTCATTAAATCTTCCCGATACGCGTGAGAGTGAACTGGCACAGCGCGGACAGAAAGAGCTCGCAACATGGCTGTCGACCCGGCTGGAAACACAACGTATCTCGATTATTGGGGATGATGAAAAGACCCACACAATTGAATTGCCCACCAGTGCGATGACGTTGCTAATGGATATTCTTGGCGAGCTGGCATCCGGTAATGCTGTGCAAATTGTGCCCGTCCAGGCCGAGCTCACCACGCAGGAAGCAGCAAACATACTTAATGTCTCTCGTCCCCATATGGTCAAACTGCTTGAGGAAGGGCAATTGCCTTTTCACAAAACAGGTCGCCATCGCAGAGTTTTGTTTGCAGATTTAATGAAATATAAAAACAAACGGGAACATGAAAGCCTGGATGCCATGCAGGCGCTGGCCGATCAGGCACAAGACTTAGGAATGTACTAATGAAACACTCACCTTACCCGGTGATGCTGGATGCATGTGTTTTATACCCTGCGAGGCTAAGGGATTTGCTGATGCATTTAGGGATTGCTGGTCTGTATCAACCAAAGTGGAGTCTCCGTATCCATGAGGAGTGGTGCCGAAATCTATTGCAGAATCGGATGGATATCGCCCCCGCATCACTTAAGCGAACGGTTGAGTTAATGAACATTGCGTTGCCCGATGCCAATGTCACTGGTTACGAGTCGTTAATTGCGGGCCTTGAATAGCCAGATGAAGATGACAGACATGTTCTGGCTGCTGCGATTCGCGCCAAAGCAGAAATCATTGTCACGCTTAATCGCAAAGATTTTCCTCAGGCGGTGCTCAATACATTTGATATTGAAGCGCTCCATCCTGATGATTTCATCTCTGATCTATTCGATCTCAACCATGCTTTGGTGCTCGAAGCGGTGAGACGACAACGCCAGTCCCTCAGGCATCCGCCGCTCACCGTTGATGAATTTCTGACGATGTTACTTAAACAGGGATTACCAATGACGGTAAAAGCACTGGAAGGTTATCGCTACGCCATTTAATGCCAGTGGCGGGATGGTAGCGCGATGTGCTCCCTCTCCTGAGGGAGAGATGTCTACGCGGCACGAAGCCCACGGTGACGCCACTCCCCCGAATTACCGTACGACCTACATCACCATACTCGCCAGTAAGATAAACAGCAGGCCGCAGATGGAGAGCAGGGTCGACATCAGCGTCCAGGACAACAACGTCTCTTTGGTGGTCAGGCCGAAGAAATCCTTAATCATCCAGAAACTGGCATCATTCACGTGTGAACAGATGCAGGACCCCGCACCCGTTGCCAGCGTAATCAGCGCCAGATTGGTATGAGGATGCGCCGCCAGTAGCGGGATGACCAGCCCGGCCGTAGAGATCGCCGCCACCGTGGCTGAACCCAGGCAGATTCGCAGGAACGCCGCCACACCCCAGGCCATCAGAATCGGGTTGATATCCATCCCCGACACCAGCGTGGAAATGTACTGACCCACACCGGAGTCAATCAGCACCTGCTTAAACGCGCCGCCGCCGCCGATAATTAGCAGCAGACCGGCAATCCCGGCAATCGCTTTGCTGCAAGAGTCCATCAGTTCCGAAATGGTTTTCCCACGTCCCACACCCATGGTGTAAATCGCGAACAACAGCGAAATCAGCATGGCGATGGTGGAGTTCCCCAAAAACAGAAAAATGTTATAGAGCGTGCCAGGATCGCCTGCGTCTTTCGGGCGAGCCATTTGCATAATGGTCACCAGCGCCATCAAAATCACTGGCAGCATGGCGGTTAAGAAGCTGATGCCAAAGCCCGGCATTTCGCTCTCGCTAAAACTTTTCGTCGCGCCGAGAGAGGCAATATTACCCTCTTTTTTAAAGGCATCCGGAATCAAACGCTGGCACACTTTATTCAGTAGCGGACCGCAGAGAATAAAGGTCGGAATACCCACGATAATGCCGTAAATCAGCACCATCCCGACATCTGCGCCATATTCACGGGCGATCACGGTAGGGCCTGGGTGCGGCGGCAGAAAGCCATGTGCAACCAGCAAACCGGAGAGCATCGGCACGCACATATACATCGGTGATATTTTCGCTTCCCGGGCGATGGCGAAGATAATCGGCACCAGCAGAATCAGGCCGACTTCGAAAAAGAGCGCAATCCCGACGATAAACGCCGAACAGACCACCGCCCAGTCGAGTTTCTTCGCACCGAAATATTTCAGCATGGTCAGCGCGATACGCTGTGCGCCACCCGCGTCAGACAACAGACGCCCAAGCATCACACCGAAACCAAATATCAAACCAATATGGCCCAGCGTACCGCCAAGGCCGGATTCGACAGAGGTGACAACTTTATTCAGGTTCATTCCACTGGCGATGGCGACCCCGATTGAGACGATAATTAACGAAACAAAGGTGTTTAATTTTATTCTTATAGTTAAAAGCAGGAGTACAGCAATACCTGCCACGACGATAAATAGTGGCATAACGTCCTCTCTTTCCAGGATACAGATGTGATCTACCAGACTGCCTGAATCAGGCAGCCGAATAATAAATAATTTAATAATGGGTATGTCTTAACTCAGGGCTTATTAATATAGTCCTGTAGCGCTTCACTAATTTTATTAACGTCATAAATACAGCCGCGCCATGTCCCGCCGCTCACGGCCTGCAGCATTGCCCAGAGGCGCGTATCATCCGGTAATTCCGGGTCAGGCATTAAATCCGGATGCGTATTACGGGCATTTAATATTGCAGCCGCTTCCTCACGCGATGGCATAATAGTATGGCCATCGGTTCCTAAGAAATTCACCTCCCCATGTAGTTGTTTGCAGTCGATTTTAATTTCAATAATATCTCCGGTACGTAGCTTACCAATCGGCCCACCCGCCAGAGCTTCTGGCCCGACGTGACCAATACAGGCTCCGGTTGAGACGCCGGAGAAACGGGCATCGGTAATTAACGAGACATGTTTACCATATGACAAATGTTTCAGCGCGCTGGTGACCTGATAGGTCTCCTCCATTCCCGTACCGGAGGGGCCTGCGCCAATAATCACCAGAATATCGCCCGCTTTAATTTTGTCGTGTTTGATATCGTAAATGGCGGCTTTTTCCGAGAGGTACACTTTCGCCGCGCCTTTATGGTAATAGACGCCCTCTTCATTAATCACCGACGCATCAATAGCCGTGGATTTAATCACCGATCCTTCCGGCGCGATATTGCCCACCGGGAAAGTAATAGTAGACGTCAGCCCACGTTTAGCGGCCTGTTGCGGCGACATAATCACCTCGTCCGCTGTAACCTGTTCTTGCTTAAATAACAGTTCTTTGAAAATCTGCCGACGTTCAGACTGCTCCCACCAGTCGAGGTTTTCCTTGAGCGTGTTGCCGGTGACGGTCATGACATCTTCATGCAGTAAACCCAGGTTGCGCAGATGCAGCATCACTTCCGGCACGCCGCCTGCCATAAAGGCATTCACTGTTGGGTGATAGACCGGGCCGTTCGGCAGTACGCTCACTAAGCGCGGCACCTGCTTGTTAATGCGGATCCAGTCTTCCACGGTTGGGATATGACAACCCGCCTGATGGGCAATCGCCGGGATGTGCAGCAGCAGGTTGGTGGAACCGCCAAAGGCCGCGTGAACCATCATGGCGTTTTCAAAGGCTTGATCGGTGAGAATATCCTTTGTAGTAATGCCTTTCCGGGTCAGTTGCAGCGCTGCACGGGCGGAAGCTCGGGCGATTTCCTGCCACACCGGTTCGCCTGATGGCGCCAGAGCGGAGTGGGGGATTGCCAGCCCTAACCCTTCGGCCACCACCTGCGAGGTGCCCGCCGTGCCCAGGAACTGACAGCCGCCGCCGGATGATGCGCAGGCCTGGCATCCCGCCCGACGAGCGCCCTGCAATGACAATTCGCCATTGGCAAAACGCGCGCCAATAGTCTGCACTTTGCCGTTATCTTCGCCGTGCAACGCAGGCAGCGTCGCGCCGCCTGGGATCAGCACCGTGGCTTTGTCATGCTGAGAGGCGAGCGCCATCATGGTGGCGGGCAGCCCTTTGTCGCAGGTCGCCACGCCAATCACCGCTTTGGCATCCGGCAGGGAGCGAATCAGGCGGCGCATCACCATTGAGGCATCGTTGCGGTAGGGCAGCGAGTCGAACATCCCGGTCGTGCCCTGCGTGCGGCCATCGCACGGGTCGGAGACATAGACCGCGTAAGGCAGAGCGTTATTGTGTTTGATAACGTCTGCCGCCGCTTTCATCTGGATATCCAGCTCGTAGTGGCCCTGGTGAAGCGCCAGCGCGACAGGTTTCCCGTCTGGCCCGCGAAGCCCGCCCAGCGTGCTCAGTAGCAGAATGCCATCACGGTTAAGCTCGTCTGGCGACCAGCCCATCCCGGCATTCATCGTCATACCAAAAATATCGCCGCTGGGTCGGTTGATCAGCATATCCGGGGTCAGAGGCAGCTCGCCTTGCGGGCCAGCGGCATGCGTCCTGACGCGGTAAATCTCCCGGTTGTCGTTATCAAATATTTCGCGAACAGACATGGTGTTCCCCTTATTGTTTTAAAATTCCCTGAGAGGCCAGGATCGCCTTCACTTTCTCTTTTCCTTCCGCCGATGCTTCCAGAATTGGCGGCAGGCAATACGTGTTCACCGGGAGCCCCACGCACTGCATGGCATATTTGATGAGCGAGACAAACGGGGTTTCCAGCGCATAAATCGACGGCAACTGGAGCAATTTTTTATTGAGTGTGGCGGCCGTGGCGAGGTCGTTTTCCTGCCAGGCGCGGTAGATGCCGATGGATAACTCCGGCGCGAAGTTGGCGCTGGCGGTAATCGACCCGTCACCACCCAACAGCAACGTGTTGAGTAAATGGTCGTCATAGCCGCAGAAAACGGAGAAATCCGGGCGCACTGCTTTAACCGTGTTAATCATTGTGCGCAGGTGACCGACGCTGTCGATGGTGTCTTTAATACCAACGATGTTGTCGTTCTGTAAAACCAGGCGTTTAACGGTGTCTGGCGTTAAGTCCTGGCCGGTCAGATCAGGGAAGTTATAGATGATCACCGGCAGCTTTACGCTTTGCGCGATGCGGTGGTAATAATCGTCCAGGTTGCGCGGGGCGACTTTCCAGTAATAGGGGTTGATGGCAACAATACCATCCGCGCCACAAACCTCAGCGTGCTGCGCCAGTTTTACCGCTTCGTCGGTGGAGGGGGAACCCACGCCAATCAGCACAGGAACGCGTTTATCTGCTGTGGCGACCGCCGCTTCGGCGAGCGCCATCCGTTGGCTGGTGTTCATCTGGCTGAATTCCCCGCCGGTCCCCAGATAAAACAGTCCGTCGACCCCTTTCTCAATCAGGAAATCCGCGACCGCTTTCATGGCGGTTTTATCGATATTTCCGTCGTTATCAAAGGTGCTGGAGACCGGCGGAATAATTCCCCTGAACTTTTTCATTACATCAGTTTCCTTTTCTTAGGTTTTCACTTTCACTCCGGTATCCCAGCCCATATGATATTTGCCCGGCGCACTGGCGGAGCAATTCGAGATAACCATCGATCTTATTTCCTGAATACACCACCGGATCGCCCGACAGTGAGATCGCATAATTAACCCGGTTATACATATTGAATACCGGCATACTCAGACATACAGCGCCATAGGTTGATTCTTCATTGTCTATGGCCCATCCGCGTAGACGCGTTTTTTGCAACTCTTCCCGAAATAACTTCTTATCTGTAAAGGTATTTTCGGTATGTTTGGTGAGCGCTAACGCATCCAGAAAATAATCCATCTCTTCACGGGGCTTCCAGGCAAGTAACGCTTTGCCGAGCGCCGTGATATGTAATTCTAATTTCTTACCTATCCAGCTTTTTTTCGTGGGTACAGAACCGGGACTTTCCACTTTATCGAGGTAAATGGCATAGCAGTCTTCAATGGCCCCTAAATGACAGACCAGCCCGCTTTTTTGCGAGAGTTCCTGCATCGGGCGTTTGGTCACCTCAAAAATATTTTTGCGGTGTAATGCCTGACAGCCAAGCTCATAATTTTTAATGCCAAGTGAATATTGATTGCGATCGCTTTTCGTTAGAAATCCACAATCAACCATGACATTTAATAAATTCAGCAGGCTGCTCTTCGGATACTGAAATTCCCGTAGCAACTCCATAAAACTCGCCGCGCCAACATAGGCAATGTAAGTCAGTATTTTCTCAGCCCGAATAAGTGAATTACACCCTTTACCGCCCATAACGGCTCCTCTATTGATTGAGTAAAAGTTTATCCATCATGTGTAAGGGAGAATACATGTGGTTCAACAGGCTGAACCGAGTTAGGGCAGGGAAACGTGATCTATAGCGAGGTTTTGAATAATGGGGGAACTGCCTGGGTAAGAAGGGAGGGCGGTGTCTCCCCTCCCTGAGAGAGAGGGGAAATTTAACAGCGAAGCCTACTCGTAGGTCATTTCAAACTCCACGGCTGAATTGGCCGAGCCACCTTTGATTGTCCCGGTACGGATATAGCGAGCCTGCATCGGAATGGTGTAACTGCCTGCACCGCTGTAGCCTGTGAATTTTGTTTTAGTATTAAAAGGGACATTGTCTCCATTTTCATACTGCAACTGAATTCCTACGCCACTGGCCGTTGAATCGTTTTTCAAGGTGAGATATTGCCCGGTACCACTGCCCTGGAGCGTAACCCCTGATGCAGGTTTAAAGGTATAACTTACCGCACTCATACCTGCATCACAGTTATTGATTTGAAATTTAAATGGCACAGGTTTGCTGGTAGAGCCGACATCAGGGAAATCAGAATAGGCGTTTTTTTTCATATCAACTGAAATATCAGGTGTCTGGCAGGCCGCAATTTTCAGAGAGATATTAGAAGTGACTACGTTTACCACGCCATAGCGTACCGCCCCGGCAGCGCTGACACTCGTGTTAACCCAGCCTTCAACTAACGGCGAAGGTAATTGTATTTTCCCGGTAGTAACTTCACCAATTTTATAAAACTGAATTTTTATACCCGTGAGACGGTTAGGCAAAGTAAGGTAGTCTGGTGGCCAGGAATACCAGTACTGAAGATCATTATTGACCGCAATATCAAAGCCATAGGCCCAGCCTGTCGACGAGACAAAGTCATCCCATACTTTAATACCGATCCCCGGTACGTTCGTATTATATACATCCGGGAAGAAAGGTGACGGCGGCATCGCTGTTCCATACTTTAACATAACTTGTACTGGTTGTTCTGTACAAACGACGCCTGCATCTGGCCCGGTCGGAATAGTTATAACGTCGCCAATCGGCCCCCATGGTTTATCTTGCGCGATAGAGAGTGTTGTGGCTGGAATTGTTGCCGTATAACTTGTTGGGTTGCTTACCGTGCAACCTGCCCAGCTAACGGGCACAAACAGTGATGCTAAAATAATAAGCGCTATAGAATAGATATATTTTTGCATAATATTATCCCGGTGCTTTTTAATGGCTCAGTCTTGCTTCGTGTTTCGTTAAGCCGCCATAATCATCTATTGTGGTGAAAAATATTTTCTGACTTGTCTTTTCTTTAAATGAGAAGACAGATGTTGCTTTGGCCCGGCACATTCCATGCTGGTATTCATTATCTTTTTCTGATGTCGTCGAAAGACTTATCTTGTGGAAAGAAACGTTAAATGGAGAAGGGTTTATACATTCCACCCCGCCATGCGCGACGCGCCAGCGTAGCGTGGAAACCGCCTCTTCTGGTGAACCTGACAGCCCTTTGGGACGAAAGAAAAGTTTCAGGCGCGAACGGATGGAAAACTGCACATAATCATTCGCACTTTCTTTTTGTGCTGAGGATTTTGGCTGTATTTCAAGGACATTAAGCCAGAAGACCGATTCGTGATCCTGCGGCACCTTACCGCCGGTGTATATGATACGTAAAGTCTGACGTTTCGCTGGGTCAATGCGAAAAATGGGCGGGGTAACGATAAAAGGCACGTTAGCATTATTAGCATTAGTATCAGGATTGCCGTCATCCACCCAGACCTGAATCAGACGCGGGGTGTTTGCATTATTTGTGATGTTAAGCGTCACTTCCTGCTTGTCCGCAGGATAGATAATCCGCGTGGTGTCGATAAGGATGCCTGCCTGTGCGGAAGTCAACAACAATACAAATGTTAATAAAATGGAAATAAGCGTCTTCATACCTAATATCTCTGAACAGAACGTGAATTATCTGGCCCACTTTTTTACAAGGCGCAAGCGAGACTAAATATATATTTAGTGAATAATATTCATGTGGTCAATAATTTAACGGGTATATATGTGTGTTATATATTATTGACGATTTAGTCAGACAGAGTAAAAGTTGGCCTAATATAATCCTTCTTTTATTATCATAAAGTAAACGTCACTTTTTTTGGGAGAAAATTTAGTTTCTAAAAATGAACGGGATTCCCCGTAAACGAAAGCGTGCTACGGGTTTGCTTTATTAAACTGTTCCTTACGTCGATAACGACAGTAAGCATTCGTCTGCGATCTTTGCATCGGGAAGAGAAAACTGAAGGGGATTTGACTTAAGTTTCTTTCGGTGTCGCAGAATATGAAAAATGTGTTTTTTATCGCGCGCTCACTGACATAACGTGTCATCCGTTGCCATTACACTGCGGTTATTTTCTGCGAGTGAGGGATTCGAAGTGGGGAAAGCAACCGGAGCATACGAAAAGCTGGCGCACCGTCTGGCCGAAACAATCATCCTGTTTCACCAGCAAGAGCAGGTGACGCGCCAACAGTTAGCCGAGACATTTAACGTTTCCGGGCGCACTGTCTTTCGCGACCTTAGCCGCCTGAGCGCGATCATTGAACACATCAGCGGCGACAGTTACTGCCTGGCTCCGCAATATCATCAGGCGTTGCGTACCCGCGATATTCGCCAGTTGCTGGACATAGCGGGCGTTTCACCGCTTTTTGCCGGGCAGAACCCGGCCTTCTGGTCGGCGCTATTACAGACGGAAGGTATCCCACAATTTTCGATTAAACACCCGGCGGCAGAACATGAGAGTGAAAATGCGCTGTCCCGTCATTTCAGTCTGCTCCGCCAGGCCATTAGCGAACGCCGCAAATGCACATTTTTCTATAAAGAGAAGTCGCGCGTCGTTGAGCCGTACCGCCTGGTGAACGTGAAAAACGTCTGGTACCTGGCGGCCATGGAACAGGAAAACCTCAAAGGCTTTTTGCTGAGCGGCCTGGAGTGGCTGGAACTGTGTGACGAGACGTTTGTGCCGGAAGCGCGCATTGAGCAGTGCATCGATGAAGAAGATGACGTCTGGTTCAGCCTCAACAAATTCCCGGTACGCCTTCATGTGAATGCTTCCGTGGCGGGCTATTTCCTGCGTCGTGATGTGCTGCCAGGCCAGGTTATCGACACGCAAAACAGCGACGGTAGCCTGGAAATTACCTGCAAAATTGCCGATGAACGCCAGCTATTACCCTGGGTGCGCTACTGGCTGCCCAACCTGACCATTCTCTCCCCCGCATCGTTACACGCGACTTTGCAGACGCAGTTGGCCGACGCGCTGACGGCTTTCGCATCGCCAGAAAAACATTAATAAGGAGTGTTACACATGGCTGAAAATGACGTAATTAGCGAACAACATCGCGCGACGCCAGCGCCGTTAGATCTCTTAGACGAGACACATCAGGAACAACTGGCGGTGGATATGGACGCAGCATGGCGCGAGGCGGGCGGCGATCCGCTGGCGACGACGCAACTGCTACAGCAGTTTACGCAGCAGGCGAGCCATTCGTCGGATGCCGACCCGCTTATCTGGCTACAGGTGCAGTTTCGCCAGCATGCGGAACTATGGGCGAATGATGACGCGCTCACCCGTGATGCCGGCGAAATCGTCGAAACCGTAAAACGCCAGCAAGAACTGACAGTGTCCCTGAAAGCCGCGCGGCAGAAGGGCAAAAGCCGCGATAACTGGCTGGGCAAAGAGATGCAGCATTCGGCCCAGCGCCATGGCGTGCTCAGCACCGGGGAGTACGGGCAATCAATTGATAATGCGCTGACACATGCCAATAACCTGCTGCGCGACATTATCACCCGCAACGACGGGCAGATCAGCATGGCGCGCAATCTCGACGGGTTTATCGCCGAGGTGCACCACGTCAACACCTTTAATATCAACGCGAAGGCAGCAGGTTCCTCGGCGCGGGCTGAACTGGTGGTGAAACCGGGCAAGGCGTTCGGCAAAAACTCCGTGGATATTCAGATCAAAGATGGCAGTGGCAAAGTTGTGCGTCGCTACCAGGCGAAATATGGCGCGGATGCGGGCAGCACGGAAAAACTGTTCGAGCACGGCGATTACCGCGGCCAGGGTTCCCTGGTGCCGGAAGGCCACTCGGCGGATATGCAGCGTAAAGCGGTCGAAACCATTGATTATGACGGAGTGGAATCCACACCGTTATCGAAAGAAGAGGCGGTCCGCCAGCGCGAGAAGGCGCATAAAGAGAAACAGATCAGCGAGATGGACTGGCATAACGCGGATGCTATCACCGTTGGCAAACAGATTGGCAAAACCGCGCTGGTGGCGGCTGGCCTCGGGGTCTGCTTCCAGGGTGGGCGCATTCTGGCCCGTCGCCTGTGGAACAGCCTGACCGGCAAGGAAAACGCATCGGCGGGCGAAGATGTGCAGGAATTTGTCGAAGACTCACTCAAGACCGCAGGCAGTACCATGCTGACCGTCGCCACCTCAGGGGCGTTGCTGGTGGCCTCCCGTCGGGGCTTTTTGGGCAGCGTGATGAAAAACACGCCAGCCGGACGCATTGCGATGATCGGTTCGGTGGCGGTGGATAACCTCAAGAACCTCTACGACCTGGCGAAAGGCAATATCTCCAAAGAAGAGGCGCTGGATCGCGTCGCCAACACCACCGTTACTACCGTGGCAGGCATCGCAGTGGCGGAGGCGGGCGTCGGAATTGGCGCGGCTATCGGCACTGTTTTCGGCCCGGTGGGCACCTTTATGGGTGGCCTGGCGGGGGGCGTCATCGGCGGCATGCTGGGTAGCACGGTGGCAGACAAAGTCTACAAAGCCGGGAAAACGGTCGCTAAAGCCGCGGTCTCGGTGATTGCGGATACCGCGTCGGCTATTGGGCGGGGCGTTTCGAGCGTCGTCAGTTCCGTGGGCAGTTTCCTGAGCAGTTTTTGGTAAGGGGGAAGAATGGACAGTCTGTTAACGACCCGGCTGATAACCTGGATCCGCGCCGGACACGCCGGTTTTTATCTGCACAGCGGTGAAGATGATCGCATTGATACGTTGTTAAGCGCGGTAGCCAAAGAGACCGGTTTTCGGCTGCGGGAATGGAACCTGGCCTGGGGCTGGGTGGATTTCGACGATCGTCATCCGCTGGTGGCTGCTGGTATTTCAGCCCCCCCACAGGCCGATCAGATGTTGGCCGGATTGCTGGATGATGATCTGGAAAATACCATCCTGGTGTTCCGCAATATCAGAACCGTGCTGGACTCCTCGCCGCTGGTGGCCGCGCGTCTGCAACAACTGTTGCTGCGTATCCGCCGTCACCACAGCGGTGAGTGCTGCGTGGTTTGCGTGGATGACCGCGTGGACATTCCCTCACTGATTGAGCCGCTGATTACTCTGGTTGAATTGCCGCTTCCGCGCCGCGAGGCCATTCGCCAGCAGGCGGAACAGTTCGCCCGCGAACGTCACTTAACCGTGTCTGACGCGCTGCTTAACAGGATCAGCACCACGCTGACCGGTCTGACCGCCAGCCAGATTAGCCAGTCTCTGGCCGTTGCTCTGGAAAAACACGGTGAGCTTGACGAGAAAGCGCTCGCCGCGCTGCTCCAGGAAAAAGAGCAGATCATCGGCAAAAGCGGCGTGCTGGAAATGGTCAAGGTGCGCGAGAACCTGACGGACATCGGCGGGCTGGAGAACCTGAAAATATGGCTGGAGCGTAAAGCCGCTATTTTGCAGCGCCTGCCGGAGGCGGAAGAGGCTGGGTTGCAGGCACCGAAAGGGGTGCTGGTGGCGGGGATGCCGGGCTGCGGTAAATCCCTTACCGCCAAAGCGGTCGCCAACCTGTTCGGGCTGCCGCTGCTGCGTCTGGACATCGGCTCTCTGCTGGGTAAATACGTCGGGGAGAGTGAGCACAATATGCGCCGGGCGCTGGCGATGGCTGAGACCATCAGCCCCTGCGTACTGTGGGTGGATGAACTGGAAAAAGCGTTCGTCGGTATCGGGTCTTCTAATGCATCGGAAGTGACTTCCCGGCTGTTGGGCTACTTCCTGACCTGGATGCAGGAGAAAACCAGCGCGGTATTTGTGGTGGCAACGGCCAATAACGTTACCGCACTGCCGCCGGAGCTGCTACGTAAGGGGCGTTTCGACGATGTCTTTTACGTCGGCTTCCCGTATCTGGCTGAGCGTAAAGCCATTCTCAGTATCCACCTGAAAGCGGCCTGGCACACCTTCACGGCAGAACAGCAACAGCAACTGGCGGTGCTGTGCCGTAATTTTGCCGGAGCGGATATTCAAAACGCGGTGAATGATGCCCGCGAGAGCGCCTTCCTGGCCGGAGTGAATATCGATTATTCCCGCCTGTGCCGGGCGCTGGAGCGCACGGTTCCGCTGCGAGAGACCCTGCGTGACCAGGTGGGCCAGTATGAAGCGCTGTTCGAGAAGATGAAGCTGAAAGCGGCGTCGCATATCGATGGGCTCAGCCTGGCGGAGATGATCCGACTGGCGGATGACACCAACCCGCACGAGCGTTTGCGGGTAGCGCAGGCAGAAGAGTGCAGCGAAGATCTGCTCGAAAAACTGGCGAAAGACAGTTATGCAGAAGTGCGCCACGCGGTATACAGCAACCCGTATTGCACCGCGCGTATTCTGTCGGCCTGTATTGCCCCGGCGGAAACCGGCGAGGTTCACGATAAAACGTCGCTGGCACTGGCCTGCGTACACCATAACGCGCCAACTAACCTGCTGCTGTCGCTGATTCAGAAGAACAAGCTTAATGATGAGATTTTGCTGCAACTGGCGGAGAAAGCGCACTGCGTGGAGAGCGTGCTGGATGCACTATTATCGCGTAAAAACAGTGCGTTGCAGCAGGCGGTGTTACGTCACGCCAACTGCCCGGAAGCGCAGCGTGAAGAGTATCTCTACGAGCAAAATGATGCACTAAGAGCCGCCGTGGCGCTTAACCCGGCCCTCACTGCCGCACAGCAGGCGGTGTTGCTCAAGGACAATAAATCCGTGGTGCGTATCGCGCTGGCGAAAAACCCGGCGCTGGCCGAAGAGGTAAAACAGCAACTGGCGCAGGACAATGACAGCGCGGTGGTGGATGCCCTGGAAGAGGCGCAGAAGCAACCCGACGCACCGGCGCAGGAGAGCGCTGGCGGCGGCAATGATGACAGCGCGCTGCTGGCACAGCTCGACAAAGGTGATGTTCACGCTTTACTGGCGCTGGCGGAGCGGCGCAATCTTTCCGCGCTGGTGCAGCGTCGGTTTGCTCAGAAAGTGACGAATGAAGCGGCGCTGGCGACCCTGGCGGTGAACCCGAAATTAACGGCAGAGACTCAGCAAATTCTTGCCAGTGAAGGCAACCCGGCGGTGCGCGATGCGCTGGCCATCAACCCCGCGCTGGTGCCGACCGTGCAGGTTTATCTGTATCAGAATGGCCGGAAGGCCACCCAGCAAAGCCTGATGCAGAACGCGTCGCTCTGCGAAGAGGTGCAGTTGATGGCGGTCGGGCATAAAGACAGCGATGTGCTGGCGATTATGGCGCGGAACCCGATCGTTGGGGAAAGCGTGTGCGATATGTTGCTGGCAATTAATCGAATCAGAATTGATGAGAGTCTGACCGTTAACCCTAACATTTCACCAAAAGCACAGCGGACATTGTATTCCAGAAGTTATTACACATCGGCGGGCGACCGCGATGAACGGGTCAAGAATAAGCTTTGCAGAAATGAAAACCTTAGTGAAGATCTCTTCAACGAAATGGTTGCGTTAACAAAATACCACGACGATTTATTGTGTAATCCGTCAATTGGTAAGTTTAATTACGGAAAGATAGATAAGGGATTCAAGTTAATGTTCAACAGGATCTTTGGTGCATTTTTCGTTCCGGAGTATCTTGAAAATCCGGGGTTACCGGAAAGACTGCAATCTATCATTATCGAAAACAATAAAGATAATGCCCGATATTTAGCGCCAATCGCTGCGAATACAGGTTTAGTGCCTTCTCAACAGACTATCCTTAGCCAGAATGTCGATCTGGAGGTGCTACTGAACCTTATCAGGAATCCAGCCAGTACCTCCCGCACGGTTGAAACGGCAACGCAGCAGATTAAGCATGACGCCTCAATTAAAGATAAGTTGACTGAGAAGGTTAAAAGGGCAGCCGCAGCGTTCGAAAATAAAAAAGTCGAACTGGCAAAACAGCATGAGCTTACCCGCGACGGCTTTATCAAAAATATCACGACGGTAAACGATATTATTGAAAACGAACTGGTCACTTCACTGAAAGACGAGCTGGTTTGGCTAAGCGATTTTGCAAAGAGCCTTGGAATATATATTCCTGATATTCATTCTTTATTTAGTACCTTCGACTCTTCTTTATATGAAAATTTGTAAGTCTGGTGACTGATGTAACCCGGATAAAGCGCTTGCGCCGCATCCGGGAACCCACCGCGTGATATTCACCAAACCGCAAACGCAAAAAAGCCCCCGAAGGGGCCTGAACGGTTGTCTGGTAGAGGGCGAAACCGGTCGCCTTGCGGCGACCTGTCCGGCAGGTCCCTCTGCGACCATTCGGTCTTATTTGCTCAGTTCAGCGGTCATGTGAACCACGTTGTTCACGGTCGCTTCGGTAATTTTGTAAGAAGCCCCTTCCTGATGTGCCTGAGCGGCGATTTTGGCTTCTGCACCGTCGATGGTGGAGGCGCTTGCGGTTACGCTCTGAGCGAACGCACCGAAAGACATTACTGAAAGAGCGGCAACTGCAACGAAAGTTTTGATGGATTTCATGGTCGTATTCCTTAAGTTATTTGTTCGGTATAGGGCGTGTTGCCCTGATGTGATAAATAATAGACCGACCATCGGGTGATGAAAATCTAAACTATTTGCCGATAACATTCAAAAAAATAGAAAATGATTTGAGCGTGTTTGTGGGCACCAAAACCCCGGTGGCGCTACGCTTACCGGGGCTACGAACGGTAGCCCAGATAAGGCGTTGCGCCGCATCCGGGTTATTCGACATCACGCCGCCGCAAGTGCGCCTTTAATTTCCTTCAACGCTCGCTTCGCCTGCTTTAACTCTTCTGCCAGCGCTTGTTCTTTGTCGCTATTTGTCATCAGCACAATGCAACCATCCATCACCTTTACACTCACCTGACGCCCGGTGTCGAACCCCGCTTCACGTAGCCACTTGCCGGAAAGCGTCAAACTTGGCGTGCTGGTTTCACCATGATGTGGGCGATATCCCACAATTAACTGGCGTTCGGTTCCAGCAGGCGTAAAGTCCAGGGTAGAATGCAAATCAGCCATAATCAACTCCTTGATAGTTGGTGAGGTTAGCTCTCGTCAGGTATCGCAATTACCTGATGAGGGCGTTTAAAAAGTCAGGACGACTTATGTTAAGGTACGTACCTGAGTGGTTAAAGATTACTCTTGAGGTACGTACATGACAACCGCTAAACGCGATACCAACCAGTCCAAATCGGGTAAATCACCGACTTTTCAGATTAGGATTACCCCTGAGTTAAAGGCGCAGTTTGAAGCAGCGGCGAAAGATGCCGGGATGAGTTTGGGGAATTGGCTCAAGACCTTGGGTCGAAAGGAATTAATACGACGAGGTATTGAGCCAGAAAGGGGCTAATAGCTGTCAAAGCTTTCAATATCAGAAGAGTGACCATAAGCCGGTGGGGCTACAGTCTCAAGTCCAAAAGTGAAATAATGCTTCCTTGCTGCTCTCCAGCCCCGAATGAAGCTCGGCATTGTTGCGTTAGGAGTATCATTGCCCTTCCATGCATTAATATTTAACCAGCTCCCTTTAATGAAATCAATATTATTTGGTGTTAAACTTTGGATTTGATATTTACTAATTAAAATGGCCTGTCTTTTTATCATTGCGCGTTTAATTACATTTAACATCCATCCATCAAGCTCTTTTAATTTTTTAGGGTTTTCGATTAAGCAGTAAAATCCCATTAGACCTTGCATTCTATTTAGTCTTTTACCTTGGTTAATAAATGCTAATATATCTTCTTCTGCAAGTCCGCCATAAAGGAAATTTCTAATTTCGTATAATAAACCTAAGAGATCCCAGTCATAACCATCCTGTTTTGATACTCTGCTAGGATTAAATCCAAAACCTAAATAGTATATTAAGTATAAATTTACTAATCGTGATATTTTTTGCTTTATCTTTAATATGGTTTTGTCTGGGATTGTTAATCCATCTTCATGGAATCTATATCCGAGGTAATCAAAGTATGCGTATGTACGCATTTCTTGATTTGTATTGGAAATTATTGCAATGCCTGGGGATTTTTTTGTGTTTAGTTTTAACCCACTTTTTTGACAATGATTAAAGAAGCAATCCTCAATATCCTTAGCTTGGGAGTAATTGTCGCAAAGTGCAACTACATCATCTGCAAAACGAACAAATTTTCCAGACGTTGCTGATAGTGCTACATCCAAATCATGATTTGTTATATTTGCTAAAAGAAGAGAAATTGAGGATCCTTGCGGAGTGCCAGTTATCCTTTTCTTATGCTTATTGCTATTATAAGTATCATGAGGTGAGTATTTATGATGTAAAAAAGCGGTAAATATATGTTTTTCGTGTGGGGTTAAACTTAATTTTGATTCGTCATTAATTTGTTGTTTGAGATACCAAGAAGGAATTGAATCAAAATATTTTTCAAAATCGATCTGAACTGCAAATAATTTACCTTTTCTATTGTATGAATTTAAAGCAATTATTGCGTCAAAAACATTTTTATCTGGATGGTACGCAAAAGAAGACGGAGATAACCGTTTCAAATTTCTGTCTCTGGCTCTTCTCAATACAACATTAGCAAGAGCTGCATCAGGAATGGAAAAAGCCATAATACTTCTTTTAGAACCGTCAGGCTTTGGAATCAAATAATTAATTGCTGCAACTGGTTCGTATTCGAGTTTTAAAATTTTATACCAGATTGACTTTGCGAGAAAATTTGCATGCCGGGCACAATATGCAGCATCAAAATGTTTATGGGAAACAGGGTTCGGATGTACTTTGGGAATTCCTGCATTTACCCCGGTGCGTTTTTCAAATTGATAACGATATTTTTCATCCCTTTTTTTTTGAACTAATTCTTTATGAAAAGCTTTTTTGGATAGTCTTTTGATTTCTTTTTTAATTGCGTTTATCATTTCTTCTTTGTCGTCTGTTATTGTAGATAAGAAACATGATAAAAGGACCGACGGTGGGGTTGTTAGTCAGGGATTCCAGTAACTAAAGTCACTGTCATGTGCTACGTTTCCGAAGCACAAGGCATCAGCATCCAAGATGCTGGGTACTTTACCCCACCGCCGTAGGCTACTACGCCATAAACTTAAATTAAGTGATGTTTTTGCATAAAGCAATAGTTCATTTTAAATAAATAATAAAACTGTGGAGAAGTTCATTTTCTCAGCTTTTAGTAATCCATGTTGAATAAAACATAGATGTATTTGTTGTAATAATCCTAATTATATATTTTTTTGATATAAAATTATATTTTTGACACGAAATGATTAATGGTAAAATTGTAGTAACACTGAAATATTGTAAAGTATTGCTTAACAGTGAGTTAGGGGTTTTTGGTATACCAAATTTGATAAAATCTTTTTTTGCTTGCAGGCTACATATAGTCCTTTTACTCGCAGATAGGCTGCCAACGTTATGGATTAGCGTATTCGAGGATTTCTTCGCCCATCAGCGTGCAGTCATTAAGGAAGATAAACCGCATCCGATATTTGCCTTTATAGATATTTCCCCATGCCTGCAATACATCGAAATATTGTGATCTGTTTTGCGGATTTTGGCGTTTTGCCTGCGGGGTGACATGGTCATGAATTTCCGCCCTGTCATCATTATCACGATAAAAGACCAGCAGTTTTTTGGCTTCTGAAATTGCCTGTGTCTTACAGGTTTCGGCAGACTTTTTCTCAGCGGCGAATGACGAGAAAGAGAGTGTAAATAATAAAGATGTCACGAGGGCGGCAATAGTTTTCATCTTGAGGCGACCTTTTAACACGTAAACGATGGGTGCCTGTTGTCACCCAACCAGGGTTAATAAGGTTACTCTACTTACGTCGTAAGATGTCCACATATTGAGCGTTGCCGGATCGCAGTCGTAAAAAGCAGGCGTAGCCCGAATAAGGTTTTTACGCCGCATCCGGGAAGGAACCTGGCGGCGCGATACTTGCCGGGTTAAATGCTATTTCCCGGCCTTTGTTTCCCATTGGAGCAATCCTGAAATATCTTTTTCACCCTCTGCCTCTTTCAGCCGACGTTGCTGCTCGGCAAATTGAACATATTCAGCCTGTGCTTTTTCGTCAGCGGCCTTCTTACTGACTGAACCCGCATCCTTTAACACCTCACGGTCGTTAAATTGCAGAAACTGATCCAATTTTATCTGCCAGTCATGCAGGAAAACCTGTTTGCGTCGGCGGGCCTGGTCTTCGGCAAAGTCCAGCCACATATTGACCACGCGATTGAGTTCGCCGATCTCTTCAGGATTGAGATAATTTTTGGCTACCGTGACATCGCTTTTGCGCACTTCTTCACTTTTGTAACTGGTCAACCCCATATGAGGTTTACTGGCGTCAGAGCGTTGGTTGATGAGTTCCGCCGCAGTATAGCCGGTGCAGGCAAAATGCAGTTTGTTCTGGATGGTTTGAAAAAAAAGCGTGGTTTCTTTGAGCGAAGGTTGATAGTCAGCGGCAAGGGCAAAGATCTCACGAACCCGTAAATAAACCCTGCGTTCACTGGCACGGATATCGCGGATGCGTTCGAGCATCTCATCGAAATAATCGGGAACAGCTGAAGAACCCACGGGTGGATTTTTCAAACGCTCATCATCCATCACGAAACCTTTAACAAGGTATTCCTGAAGTGTTTGCGTTGCCCACTGGCGGAATTGCGTGCCTCGTATGGAACGGACGCGGTAGCCTACGGCGAGAATCAGCGGCAAACTAAAGAATTGAACATTGTATGTTTTTCCATCGACGGCAGTTGTTCGGTAAAACCGAACAACTGAATTTTCGTCCAGCTCTGCGTCTTCGAAGATATTCTTTATATGCCCACTGATAGTGGATTTGGCTTTGCCATACAGGTCGCAAATCATTGCCTGAGAAAGCCAAAGAGTATCGTTCTCGAAGCGACATTCAATACGCACTTTCCCGTCGCCGCTGGTGAACATTAAGAATTCACCTGCGGGCGATTGGGTTAATTCTCCATTTGTCATGCCACCTCCGAATCGCGAGCCGAATCTATCAAGTATGCCAGAAACACAGCCTGCGGTTCATTAGGTGAACAACTGATATGGGCATAACACCTATTGGTCGACAAGATACCTGCGCCGCCATCCGGGGATCCACCAGAGCAATATTTACCGAACCACAAACGCAAAAAAGCCCCCGAAGGGGCCTGAAGGGTTTTCTTTGAGGGCGAACCTGGCCGCCTTGCGGCGACCTGTCCGGCAGGTCCCTCTGCGACCATTCGGTCTTATTTGCTCAGTTCAGCGGTCATATGAACAACGTTGTTCACGGTCGCTTCGGTAATTTTGTAAGAAGCCCCTTCCTGCTGTGCCTGAGCGGCGATTTTGGCTTCTGCACCGTCGATGGTGGAGGCGCTTGCGGTCACGCTCTGAGCGAAAGCACCGAAGGACATCATGGAGAGAGCGGCAACTGCAACGAAAGTTTTGATAGATTTCATGGTCGTATTCCTTAAGTTATTTGTTCGTAGTAGGGCGTGTTGCCCTGATGTGATAAATAATAGGCCGACCATCGGGTGATGAAAATCTAAACTATTTGCCGATAACGTTCAAAAAAATAGAACATGATTTGAGGGTGTTTGTGGGCACCAAAACCCCGGTGGCGCTGCGCTTACCGGGGCTACGAACGGTAGCCCATATAAGGCGTTGCGCCGCATCCGGTTATTCGACATCAGGCCTTTAATAGAATCAAAAGAATGATTCACATCGCTATTTTTCTAACGTAGCTATCAACTCAAACGCTTTATTTATACATTTTGATTGTAATTCTGATGATAAATCATGCGCTAAGTTTAAAAGAAAATGAGTTACCGTCTTTTCTTTAAAAATTAACGTAAGGGGGGATATATATGAGGAACTTTGGCGGAAGATCACAGGAGTCGAACCTGCCCGGGACCGCTGGCGGCCCCATCTGGATTTGAAGTCCAGCCGCCTCACCGGAGACGACGATCTTCCGCGCCTCGATTGCTACATGGAGGCGGGGCGCATTATAGCCACTTTCAACCATTTACCACATCCCCCATCACACTTTTTTCTCGGTCTGCTGTCCGCTTTTCCATACGTTTAGGTTAAATACCAACTTATTCATATGGTTATTGAAACTTTCTCTTACGGCACAATCGCCGTCATAGTAAACAACAGGCGCAATTCGGTAGCTAAATTCGTGCGCACCACGCACAACCCGTAGAGACTGTGAACGTTTTCAGCCTCTTTTAGCCACGGTTGACCATTGTCCAGCATGACAACCACAGCGACATCTTTGCTTCCCTGGCGCAGAGCGTGCAGCGGGGCGGGAGCAGCACAATCACTGGCATATCTCCCGTGCCCCGCCACGTCTTTCCAGACATCCCGAAAAAAATCACCTTATTTAAAATTTTTTATTCCTCCATATTTGCGAGCGCTATCACGTTAATTAGCGCGAAAAGTGTGATCTGCGCTGTAAATATCTCTGAGATCCCGCTTGTTGTCTTATTTTTTGTCCGGAAGGCAGGACACGATTTAGTATTGTCGTTATTTCAATGCCCTTTTATATTTATCATTACGGATTGCAAGCGGAGCTTATCTGTTTTAGAGCTTCATCATTATTTTTAATCTGTGTAAGGGTAAAGAATGCAAATGATTACCTCGCGACAAAACAGATTATTGAAATTCCTTCTTCCGCGAAGGGAATTTATTACATTGTTAAAAATCGCTGAATACTTAAATGTATCGGAAAAAACTATTCAGCGGGATTTACGCATCCTTGAACCGTGGCTGGCAGAATGGAATATCGGCATTAATAAGCGTGCCGGTGCCGGGGTCATGCTCAGCGCAGACAATGTCACTGACCTGTTGCACCTCGATCAGTTGCTTGGCACTGAAGGTGATGATGCAGACGGCATGATGAATAATTCCCGGCGCGTGAAAATAGCGTCGCAATTATTAAGCGAAACGCCACATGAAACGTCCATCAGCAAATTATCGGAGCGCTATTTTATCAGTAGCGCCTCTATTGTGAATGATCTGAAAGTGATTGAGTCCTGGATTGCTCCGCTGGGATTGACGTTAATTCGCAGCCAGAGCGGAACGCATATCGAAGGCAGCGAAAGTAGCGTGCGTCAGGCAATGGCTTCGCTGATCAATGGTGTTATTAACCATAACGAACCGGGAAGCGTAATTTATTCCCGCCTCGATCCGGGCAGTTATAACGCGCTGGTCCATTACTTTGGTGAGGAAGATGTTTTATTCGTTCAGTCATTATTACAGGAGATGGAAAACGATCTTTGCTGGTCATTAGGTGAACCCTATTACGTCAATATTTTCACCCATATTTTAATCATGATGTACCGCATTACCCGCGGCAATGCGCTGCCAAAAAAAGACGACAACGCCAGTACCTTTGATGAAAACATCTTTGCCGTTGCCAGTCGTATGATCCAGCGGATTGAACAGCGCATCGCCCACCCGCTGCCGGAAGACGAAGTCTGGTTTATTTATCAGTACATTATCTCGTCCGGCGTGGTGATTGAAGAGCATAACGACGTCAGCATGATTGGTCATATGCACTCCAGCGACGAAGCCCGGCTGATTACTCACCGGCTTATCGCCACCTTCGCCGATATGGTCGATAGCGACTTTAGCCAGGATGTCGCGCTCTATGACGGGTTGCTGATTCATATTAAGCCGTTGATTAACCGCCTGAATTACCAGATTCGCATTCGTAACCCGCTGCTTGATGATATCAAAGGCGAATTGCAGGACGTCTGGCGCTTGACCCGGTGCGCGGTGAATCGGGTGTTCAGCGGCTGGGGGGAACAGGCGGTGTCGGAGGATGAAATTGGTTATCTGACCGTTCATTTCCAGGCTGCGATGGAGCGACAGATCGCCCGCAAGCGCGTATTGCTGGTCTGCTCGACGGGTATCGGAACCTCACATCTGTTGAAAAGCCGCATTCTGCGTGCCTTCCCGGACTGGACCATCGTTGGCGTGGTCTCTGCGGGAAGCCTGCCGTCCGTACTGACGGACGATATTGAACTGGTTGTCTCGACGATCAATCTGCCGGTCATTACTCTGCCGGTGGTATACGTCACCGCGTTTTTTAATGATGCCGATATTAAGCGTGTGACGGAAACGGTTATTACGGAAAAATTGCATCGTGCGACGTCTCTGGTCGTCGAACATTAATATCTGAATCCATGAGGTATGTTTAATGGACATAACAAAAATCCTGAATACGAATCGCGTTATTTTAGATATGAAAGCTACAAATAAAACGGAGGCGATTGAGGAATTAACCGACCTGTTGCAAAAAGATGGCGCTATTAGTTGCCGGGAAACGTTTATTCAGGATGTCTGGCAACGTGAATCAGAAGGGTCGACCGGCTTCGAAAACCATATCGCGATACCCCATGGTAAATCTTCAGCAGTGGTCAATACCACCCTGGCGATTGGACGCACACGCCAGGATATTCCCTGGGAAACTCTGGATGGCAGTAATGTGCGCTGCATTATTTTATTTGCTGTACGGCTTGAAGATCAAAACACGACGCATATTCGCCTGCTTTCTCAGGTGGCGGGTGCACTGGCGGATGAAGAGATCATCGAGCAATTACTGGTCGAACGTAGTCCACAAAAGATTATTGACTTGTTTAGTCAATATGCCGAATCCGATGTTTGCTAAATAAAAAGTGGAGCATGTTATGAATATTGTTTGTGTCGCTGCCTGTACGGCAGGTATTGCACATACGTATATTGCCCGCGAGAAGTTAATTAAAGGCGCAAAAGCGCTTGGGCATAATATTAAAGTTGAAACTCAGGGAACAATCGGTACCGAAAATGAGTTACTGGCGGAAGATATTTCCGCAGCCGACGTCGTTATTCTTGCGGTCGATGTCAAAATAAAAGGAGAAGAACGTTTCATTAATAAACGCATCGTGCGAGTTAAAACCGAAATTGTCATTAAATCACCCGTTCAGTTTCTTGAAAAGGTCGAGAAATCATTAGCTAATGCGTGATCCTTATCTGGAGGTCACATGAGTGAAAATAAAGTTCCTGTTTCGCAGGAAATAAAAAGACATCTTTTGACGGGCATCTCGTGGATGATTCCGTTAATTGTGGCGGCGGGCATCTGTATTGCCCTCGGCCAGGTACTCGGCGGCACAAACGTTGGAGAAAAAACGGGCACCATCCCCTGGATGCTCAATCAGATTGGCGGCTGGGGAATGGGGTTGATTGTCCCCCTGATCAGCGCCGCCATTGCCTACTCCATTGCTGACCGTCCCGGATTCGCGCCGGGCCTGATTGTCGGCTTTGTCTGTGGGCAAATTCATACCGGGTTTATCGGCGGGATGCTGGGTGGATTTCTGGTCGGCTACACCGTCCTGCTGCTTAAACACTATATCCGTCTGCCGAAATCCATGCAGGGGCTGATGCCCATCATGGTGCTGCCCGTCCTGAGCACCATTATCGGCGGCCTGTTGATGATGACCCTGATTGGCAAACCCATTGCCTGGCTGCAGGAAGCGCTGATCCACATGTTGGAGTCGATGCAGGGCGGTTCACGTTTCCTGATGGGGGCGATCCTTGGCGCGATGGCAACGTTTGACTTCGGCGGCCCGGTGAACAAAACCATGTCGCTGTTTGCCGATGGTCTTCTGGTCAGCGGTGTTTACGGGCCGGAAGCGGTGAAATTTGTCGGCTCCATTATTCCGCCGTTCGGCATCACCCTCTCTTTCCTGCTGACGCGCCACAAATACACCCGCGCCGAACGTGAAGCGCTGAAAGCGGCCTTCCCGATGGGGATCTGCATGATTACCGAAGGGGTTATCCCGATTGCGGCGCGTGATCTGCTGCGCGTGGTCGGTTCCTGTGTGGTGGCCTCGGCGATTGCGGGTGGCCTGATCATGGTGTGGGGCGTGGAAAGCCCGGTTCCGCACGGTGGCATGTTTGTGGTGCCGCTGTTTACCCATCCGCTGCTGTTCTGCCTGGCGTTGGGGATAGGCACGGTTATCTGCGGCGTGATGCTCTCGCTGTGGAAGAAACCGGTGACCGAACGTGACGAAGAGTTTGACGAGCTTAGCGATAAGAAACTGAAAGACGAAGAGATCACCTTCACCCTGGAATAAACGGAGACCGTATGTTTGCCGACATGAAAAGTATGGTGACCAAAGCCTGGCGTGAACACTATGCGCTTCTGGCCATCAACTGTATGAACCTCGAAAGCGCCCGCGCGGCGGTGCGGGTTGCCGAGAAACATCGCGCGCCGATTATCCTGAACCTGTATCAGGGACATCTGGCGCATTTTCCGCCACCGGTTGCCGTGGCGGTGGTGAAAGCACTGGCCGACGAGGCCACGGTGCCGGTCACGCTGGCCCTTGACCACGGGAAAGATCCGGTGCGCATTCGTCAGGCGTTTCGCGCCGGGTTTAGCGGGCTGATGATTGACGCCTCTGCCTTCCCGCTGGAAGAGAACATCCGCCAGACCCGCGCGGTGGTTGAGCTGGCCGCCAGCGCCGGGCTGTGTGTGGAAGGTGAGCTGGGCCATCTGGCCGATGCGCCGCGCTATGACCACGCCACCAATGCGGATCTCATGACGCAGGCCGCCGACGTTGAACCGTTTATTGCGCAGACCGGGATTGATCTGCTGGCGGTTTCCGTTGGCACCGCGCACGGCATGTACGCCCCCGGCATCACGCCAGCTATCGATTTTCAGCGCCTGGAAGAGGTTGCCCGTAAATCGACGGTCCCGCTGGCATTGCACGGCGGTAGCGGCACCCCGTTTGACCAGATGCAGCGTTGCCCGTCCTTTGGCGTCGCCAAGATCAATGTCGGCGCGGCGGTGTTCGAAGCTGGAAAGGCCGCGCTGCTGCATACCCTGTGTCATGACAGTTCCCGCGAACTGGTGGATGTGCTGATCGCCATGGAGCAGGCCAGCGAAGAAGCCATTATCCCGTATCTACAGGCCAGCGGCGCTATCGGCAAAGCCTGATTCTTTTTTCTGTTACGCCTTCTATGCCTCTGCAACGACGCACCGGCAGGGCTTGCTACACCCCGAAACTGGAGAATTAACATGTTAATTTCGATGAAAGAGTTACTGAAACCCACCCGCCAACACGGTTTCGCCATTGGTGCGTTCAACGTGGCGGATAGCTGCTTCATCCGCGCGGTGGTGGAAGAAGCGGAAGCCACTAACACGCCTGCGATTATCTCCATCCACCCCAGCGAACACGATTTTGTCGGGGATAGCTTTTTCGGCTATGTCCGCGATATCACCATGCGCAGCCCGGTGCCGTTCACCCTGCATCTGGATCACGGCGCGTCGGTCGAGCATGTGCTGCGGGCGATCCAGTGCGGATTCACCTCGGTGATGATTGACGGCTCGCTACTGCCCTATGAGGAGAACGTGGCGCTGACCAAAGAAGTGGTGCGTCTGGCGCATGCGGTGGGCGTTTCGGTGGAAGGGGAGCTGGGCACCATCGGGCAAACGGGCACATCCGTGGAAGGCGGCGTGTCGGAAGTGACCTATACCGACCCGGCACAGGCAGAGGATTTTATTGCCCGCACCGGGGCAGACACTCTGGCGGTGGCGATCGGTACGGCGCATGGTATCTACCCGAAAGGAATGCAGCCGAAGTTGCAAATGAACATTCTGCGCGACATTGCCGGGCGTCTGGATATTCCGCTGGTATTGCATGGCGGTTCGGCGAACCCGGATGCGGAAATCGCCGAGTCCGTGACCCTGGGGGTGGGCAAAATCAACATCTCCAGCGACATGAAATACGCCTACTTCCAGAAAGTGCGTGAGATCCTCGCCCGCGAAACCTGGTGGGATCCGAACGTGATCTACCCGGACGCGATCAACGCCGCGCGAGAGGTGATCCGCTACAAAATGAAGCTGTTTGGATCAACCGGGAAAGCGTCACTCTACTAAGGCCATGGAGGCGGGTTCGCCCGCCTCTTTCGCAATAAGGAAAGGGATATGTACTACCTGGGGCTGGACATCGGCGGCACCAAAATCGCGGCGGTGGTGATGGATGAGCAAGGGCAGGAAAAGGCGCGTTACCGCTGCCCGACGCAAAAAGCGAGCTATCCGCAGTTTGTTGAATCGGTGGTCGCCTTTATTGACCAGATTCGCCATGACATGCAGCAGCCGATGATGACGGGGATTGCCCTGCCGGGGAGCGTCTCGCCGCTGAGCGGGCTGATTAAAAATTCCAATATTCAGGTCATTAATGGCCGCGCGTTGCAGGCGGATCTCCAGCAATTACTGGGGCAGACAGTGGTGATGGCGAACGACGGCAACTGTTTCGCCTTGTCGGAAGCGTGTGACGGTGCGGGGCAGCAGCATGAAGTGGTGTTTGGTATCACGCTCGGTACCGGCTGCGGCGGCGGGATAGCCATT
This sequence comes from Phytobacter diazotrophicus, assembly GCF_052061655.1. Taxonomy (NCBI): domain Bacteria; kingdom Pseudomonadati; phylum Pseudomonadota; class Gammaproteobacteria; order Enterobacterales; family Enterobacteriaceae; genus Phytobacter; species Phytobacter diazotrophicus. The sequence continues at coordinate 90,684 of NZ_CM125428.1, forward strand.
CACCGCCAGCCATTTGTCGGCGCGTGGGGAAATGCCGCCGAGTGCGGTCACATTACCCTGCCGGGATACCGCGAGCAGCACGATGGCCCGACGGTGCGTTGTTATTGCGGTAAGGATAACTGCGTGGAGTCGTTTGTCTCCGGGACGGGGTTGAGCGAGCGCTATCAGTTGTTCAGTGGGCAACATCTTACAGGTGATGCGATTGTGGCGCTGGCGCAGCAGAATGAACCCAACGCCGTGCGGCAGGTGGCGCGGTTTCGCCAACAGCTTGCCCGCACCCTGGCGACGGTGGTGAATCTTCTCGACCCCGGCGTGATTGTGATTGGCGGTGGGTTATCGAATGCAGAGTCGCTTATCGCTAATCTTGAAGCCGACGTTGCCCCTTTCGTTTTTACCGATCATTTCTCTACCCCTATCGTGAAAGCCCATCACGGCGACAGCAGCGGCATGCGCGGCGCTGCCTGGCTTGCCATTCGAACCGGGAGAACAGAATGAAACGTTCACAGATTAACTATGCCATTGATAAAGCGCACGCCATCGCCGAGACGTTCCGGGTGTGCCTGCCGGAGTTTGCCTTTTTCACCGTCGATGCCTGGCGAAAGCAGCCGTTGGAGGAATGGAGTGAGGTGCTGGATCTGCAACTGGGCTGGGATATCACCGATTTTGGCCACGGCGATTTTAGCAAAACCGGCCTGACGCTGCTGACGTTGCGTAACGGTGCGCTGAATTCAGCCACCTACCCGAAGCCGTATGCCGAAAAGATGTTGCAAATCCAGCAGGAGCAGCAGACGCCGTGGCATTTTCATCGCCATAAAATGGAAGATATTCTGAACCGGGGCGGTGGCGATTTGTGTATGCAGTTCGGCTGGGCGACGGATGAGGCGCTGTTTGACGAGCGGCGTTCGGTGGAGGTGCGTGTGGACGGGCGGCGGCGTACGTTTAAGCCCGGTGAGACGCTGGTGTTAAAACCGGGGCAGGGGGTGTGTCTGCCACCGCGTCTGTATCACCGTTTCTGGGCCGAGAAAGCGTTTGTGCTCGGTTGGGAGATTTCGATGGTGAATGATGATAAGCGCGATAACCATTTCCTCGAGCCCGGCGGGCGTTTCCCAACCATCGACGAGGATGTGCCCGTGAAGTGGTTGTTATGCCATGAGTATGGGCGTTTGAATGTGACGTGATTTTCCCGGATGCGGCGTGCCTTTCTCCCTCTCCCTTTGAGGGAGAGGGCAGGGGTGAGGGGCATTGGCGGCACGGTTGCCAGGTTCACGGATGCGGCGTAAACAACGCGTCCATCCTCAACGGTAGCCCCGGTAAGCGCAGCGCCACCGGGGAAAAGGGTTACGGCGTGGGCTGTGTCTCAGCGGGCACTGGCACAGGTGCCGACGCTGGCGCAGCCGCTTCACCGCCTGACACCACGCCGCTGCGCATCGTCTGTTTCACCTGTTGTTGCTGGGCATTTACAGCGGAAAGCTCACCATCAACCGTTGGTTTTAACGGCGCATCGGCCTGAATACGGCCCGTGGCGCTCAACTGCAGATTACCGTCGCCACCGATCGGCAACGCGGGCCATCCCCACTGCTGCAATACATTCATCGGCACGCCACGCCCGTTCAGGCTCACCCGCACGGTGCGGTCCGGCGTCTGCCCGACCACAGCGGTGGCTTCCAGCATCCCTTTCTCGACAAAGGCGCTCAGCTCGGTAATGTTCACCGAACTGCCGTTGGCGCTTAACGCCAGCGACGGCCTGCGCACATCCACCCGGTTAAAGGTCGCAGCGGCGGCATTGATCTTCACATCGCCATTCCACACGCCCCACTTGTGGTCGCGAGCCAGTTGCACGTTGGTGCCGTAGCCATCCAGTGACGTCAACTGCCACGGGAAAGCCGGGTCGATATCAATCACCAGGTTGCGACTGGCGCTGAACCTGGTCAGCGTGACGCTATTCAGCCAGTCGGGCAGGGTGTCCATCCACAACTGCTTCCAGTTGGCAGGCAGCGTATATTCCAGCCCGACGATGGCTGCATCGTTCAGCACCAGCGCTTTTCCGCTGCGCGTCCAGTAGCCGGATGTGCGCACCATTCCGTTTTCCCAGCGAGTGGTAAACTGCTGCATCGCGATGCCCGCCGGGGTAAATTCCGCGTTTATAATCGGGTCGAACAAATGCAGCGAACCGTAGATAAACTCATTGGCATTCATCGACAACTGGCCGTCATCTGTATGCCAGTCGCCTTTGGTTAGCGTCAGGTTACGCAGCGTCAGGTCCAGATCGGCAATTGCCCATTCTGGCCCCTGCAGACGGGCATCGGTCACATCCAGCCGCCCGATTTGCAACGACGGCAGAGTCGTGAGCGGTGCAAAGAAATCTTTCAGCGATTTGTCGCTCTGCAGGCGAATATCAGTCAGCCGCAGGTTATCCACCACCCAGCCGCCATCCGCGTCGCGTCGTGCATTCCCGGTCAGCGAACCCCGCGCCATATCCGCACCGATGGTGGTTAATGTAACCGTGCCTTTATCAATGCTGCCCTGAATCAATACATTGCTGGCGGGCACGCCGTTAAGCGTCATCGAACCGGCGCTCATCTGAATTTGCGCCTGCGTGCCGAGCACATTGCCCTCGACAGGCTGCCAGGGGCTTACGCCGCCAGTGACGCGTTGCGCACTCAGATCCCAACCGGTCGCCGGGCTGTTAAAGGCCATATTGCTCAGTTGCAGACGGTCAGCCTGGAAGGGGAGTGGCGCGGTGGCCGGGGACAGATTCAGCGTGCCGTCCTGCAGCAAAATGGTGTCGGTGTGGAGAGGGTCTGTGAACTGGCGGCTACTCAGGCCGATATCAACGGTTTTGGCGACCAGAGTAGCGGGCTGCCCTTTACGGCCAAAATTGACGTTGCGTAACAGCACATGGGAAGGCGAGGAAAGCTGGTGGTCAATGGCCTCAACGGTGAGGTGATATTGACTCTTTTCGTTTACCCAGTTAGCAACCTGCGTTGCACCCCAGCGGGTCTGCAGCAGGAAATAACCGGCCACCATCGCCAGCAGCAGGACGACAATGACGAAAATTAGCAGCTTTCCAATAAATTTCATGATCTTCCACCCTCGTAAGCCTGTACAGGAGTTATGCACGATTTATGCGCATTCCTCAAGGCACGAATGGTGAAAGAGCGTTACAGAGGCAACGGAAAACATCCGCTGCCTCTGTTGGGATTACTGCTTATCGGTAGGGAAAACCAGGTTCAGCACGATAGCGGTGATGCCACCGGCAGCGATACCGGAAGAGAGCAGGTTTTTCAGCCAGTCAGGAGCGAATTGCAGAATCATTGGCTGCTGGGAGACGCCCAGGCCAACGGCCAGCGACAGGGCGATGATCATGATTGCGCGGCGGTTCAGCGGCTCGCGGGAAACAATACGTACGCCAGATGCGGCAATGGTACCGAACATCACCAGCGTTGCACCGCCGAGCACCGGCTCAGGCAGTTGCTGAACGAAGGCGGCAACGGCCGGGAACAGACCCATCACCATCAGCATGACGGCAACGAAGAAACCCACATAACGGCTGGCGACGCCGGTGAGCTGAATCACGCCGTTGTTCTGGCCGAAACAGGAGTTCGGGAAGGTATTGAACACCGCAGAAACAAAGGAGTTCAGACCGTTTGCCAGTACGCCGCCTTTAAGGCGATTCATATAGGCCGGGCCGGAAACCGGCTGCTCAGAAACGTCAGAGGTCGCGGTGATATCGCCGATGGTTTCCAGCGAGGTGATCATAAACACCAGCATCAGCGGCAGCAGCAGGTTCCAGTCGATGCTCAGGCCATAATACAGCGGCGTGGGGATCATAAAGGTACTGCCCGGCGCGTTGTAAGCCGGAAGCATACCCATCATCATGGCGACGAGGTAGCCGACCGCCATCGCAATGACCAGGGAGGCGATACGCAGGTACGGGTTACGCTGGCGGTTCAGCAGAATGATGATGGCAAGAACGATACCTGCCAGCAGCAGGTTTTTCGGCGCGCCAAAGGTATGGTTTGCCATCGCGCCGAAGCCACCGCCCACAGACGTCAGGCCGACCTGAATCAGCGACAGGCCGATGATCATCACCACCACGCCGGAGACCAGCGGGGTAATGATGCGGCGGGCAAACGGCAGAATGCGGGAGATGACCATCTCGGTACAGCTTGCCAGCATCAGGGAGCCGAACAAGGCGGCCATCATCGTCGGCACATCGGCGCCGCCGGTTTTTAGTGCGGTTCCGCCCATAATTAATGGCGCAACGAAGTTAAAGCTGGTGCCCTGAATAGACAGCAGGCCGGACCCGACCGGGCCCCAGGCTTTAATCTGGATGATGGATGCGACGCCGGAGGCGAACAGCGACATGCTGATGATGTGCTGCGTATCCTGAGCCGGTAAACCCAGCGCCTGGCAAATCAGCAGGCCTGGCGTGATAACGCCAACAAACATCGCCAGCAGGTGCTGTAGCGCGGCAAAAATGGTTTGCGCCAGCGGTGGGCGGTCTTCAAGGCGGTAGATCAGCTCACTGGGCTGGGTATGCGCAACCGTTTGCGCATTTTCGGACTCGATGGTGTTGACAGACATCGCAAACAATCCCCTGATGGAAAAGCGGAGATTCTATCGGACTGTTTGGTAAAAGCAAACGGTTGCTAAACAATAAAACGTACTTTTATAAAGAATGTTGAGAGCGGCAAGTTGGGTTCTAAGGCCCCCCGATTTTAGGTGGTTCGCGCTTTTATCGTTCCGCAGAATTTGCGCAATGCTAAAATCATCGGCAATCGCGCATGATAATTAAAAATTAGGGATTGATATGAAAGGAAAAATACTGCTCGCCCTGGCCTTTTTCTCCGCCGGATGTCTCGCTGACGAATACGATCTGCATACCTGTCGTAATGGCAGTTTCCCCACCTGGCCAGGCGTCTTCAACCAGGCGAAAGTGAAAACCGATGCCAATGCCAACGTGCATTTTTACCGCGACGATGATGGCTGCCCGGGACAGGGTGAAGTGTGCGCAACAAAACCGTATCTGGTGGCGGGTGACACGGTACTGGTAGCACAAGAAGTGCCGGGCTGGAGCTGCGTCTGGTACTCAGGGAAAAAGCATGAATTTGTCGGCTGGATGCCCACTAAGTCCTTAGAAAAGCAGCCGATTCACAACGTGACGCTCGCCGAATGGACCGGTAAATGGCATGCCGAATTGGGTGACAATGAAATTCATATTACGTCTGTGGGGAAAGGGCAGATTAACGTCGAGGGACAGGCGACCTGGTATGGCGGAAAAGATTCGCAAGGATATGACATTGTCCATACCGGCGATCTCGATGAGACAATAACGCCACAAGGGAATGCGCTGCACTGGGGAAACCCGAAAGAGGGATACACTTGCAGCGGGGCGGCACAACTGGTTAATGGCAACTTAATCGTTCGTGATAGCGGCTATTGCGGCGGCATGAACGTCAGTTTTGATAACGTCTATCACAAACAGTAATCAGGCGTTTGAATAGCGCTCTGTTTCCGGCATCCAGCGCTCGATAAGGGCTTCGGCCTGCCGGGGATAGCGTTCGTGAATATGACGAGCAATGCGCTGCACTTCCGGGATCATCGCCTGGTCGCGCAGCAAATCAGCCACTTTGAACTCGGCATTCCCGGTCTGACGGGTGCCGAGCAATTCACCGGGGCCGCGAATCTCCAGATCTTTTTGCGCAATCACAAAGCCGTCGTTACTGTCGCGCAGCACCTGCAGGCGTTTTTGCGCGGTTTTCGACAGCGGTGATTTGTAGAGCAGCACGCAGTGTGAGGCTACCGCGCCGCGACCGACACGACCGCGTAGCTGGTGGAGTTGCGCAAGACCCAGACGCTCCGGGTTTTCGATAATCATCAGGCTGGCGTTGGGCACGTCCACGCCCACTTCGATCACGGTGGTCGCCACCAGAAGATGCATCTCGCCCTGTTTGAAGGCCTGCATCACCGCCTGTTTTTCCGCAGGCTTCATGCGTCCGTGGACCAGGCCGATATTCAGCTCCGGCAGGGACAGCTTTAACTCTTCCCACGTGGCTTCCGCTGCCTGGGCTTCCAGCAGATCGGACTCTTCAATCAACGTACAGACCCAGTAGGCCTGGCGACCTTCCCCGGTACAGGCGTTGCGTACGCGATCGATAATATCGCTGCGTCGGGTATCCGGAATGGCAACGGTGGTCACAGGCGTTCGGCCCGGTGGGAGTTCGTCGATAACCGAGGTGTCGAGATCGGCATAGGCGGTCATCGCCAGGGTGCGCGGAATGGGTGTTGCAGTCATGATCAACTGGTGGGGATGGAAGCCCTGTTGCTGGCCTTTCTCCCACAGCGCCAGGCGCTGATGTACGCCAAACCGATGCTGTTCGTCGATGATCACCAGCGCAAGGCCGTTAAACTGCACCTGTTCCTGGAAGATGGCGTGCGTGCCGACGATCATTTGTACCTGGCCGCTGGCAATGGCCTCTTGCTGCGCCTGGCGTGCTTTGCCTTTCTGCTTACCCGCCAGCCAGCCCACTTCCACGCCGAGCGGCGCGAACCAGTTGCGGAAATTGTTGGCGTGTTGTTCAGCCAGCAGCTCGGTCGGCGCCATCAGGGCCACCTGATTGCCGTTGGCAATCGCCCGCAATGCCGCCAGCGCCGCCACCAGCGTTTTCCCGGAACCCACGTCGCCCTGTACAAGGCGCATCATCGGCACATCGAGCGCCATATCGCGTTCAATTTCTGCCACCACGCGCGCCTGCGCGCCGGTAGGTTTGAACGGCAGCGAGGCCAGCAGGGCATTTTTCAGCCTATCCTGAGGATTCAGCGGCTTTGCGTGATAACGCTGCGCCCCGGCACGCAACGCCAGCATGCTGAGATTGTGTGCCAGTAACTCTTCGAGAATTAAACGTCTTTGCGCCGGGTGTTGCCCGGTTTCCAGCTCAGCAAGCTGCAGTGTCGGCGGCGGACGATGCAGAGTGCGCAAGGCTTCCGGCAGTGTCATCAGCCCCTGTGCCAGCTCTGGCGGTAGCAGTTCAGCAATCGCGCAAGTGGCAAGCAGGTCCAGCGCCTGGTCGGTGAGCTTGCGCAACGTCGCCTGTTTTATCCCCTCGGTCGTCGGATAAACAGGCGTTAAGGTTTCCTGTAATTCCGGGGTACTGAGATCGCCCTGAACACGGTATTCCGGGTGGATCATCTCTGCGCCGAACTTCCCGCGTTTTGCTTCACCGTAGGCCAGCACGCGACGCCCGGTCGCGAGGCTGTTTTTCATCGCCGCGTTGAAGTTGAAAAAACGCATGGTCAGAATGCCGGAACCGTCGCTTATCTGGCAGGTCATCATCCGACGCCCGCCAAAGGTAATGTTGCAGTTCAGCACTTCGCCTTCCACCGTGGCATAAATGCCCGGCAGCAGGTCGGCAATGGGGTAGAGTTGGGTGCGATCTTCGTAGCGTAGAGGCAGGTGCAGCAGTAAATCCTGCACCGTGTGCAGGCCGATTTTTGCAAGTTTGCTGGCCTGCGCCGCACCAACGCCGGTAAGGGTATTGAGGGGAACGGCATCCAACAGGCGACCTTGCATAGGCGTTATCTCGCAGCCTGCATGGTGGCCCACCAGGCGTCGTCGGCGTCCACTTCGCCATGCTCGTTGACGCGGGGATAAGGCAGACCTTTGCGTTTTGCCACGCGCGCCAGTACCGGGTAACCACCTTCAAACAGCCGACGCTGTTGTTCTTCATCCGGCAGCATGCTGTTTTCGCGCAGGTACATGCCAGCATTTTGCCGTTGGCGCTGGGCTTCGTAGAGGATAAGCGCCGAGGCGACGGAGACGTTCAGCGACTGCACCATACCGATCATCGGGATGATAATGTCCTGATCCGCCAGATCTAATGCTTCCTGGCTGATCCCGGTTTTCTCCTGCCCCATCAAAATACAGGTGGGACGGGTGTAGTCGATCTCGCGAAAATCTACGGCTTTGTCTGAGAGGTGTGTCGCCAGGATCTGCATTCCCGCCGCTTTCAGTTGGGAAACGGCGTCACCGATGGTCGGGTGCGTTTTCACTTCCACCCAACTGTTGCTGCCCGCAGCGGATGACAGCATGGTATGCATGCGACGACTCGGCCAGACGGCGTGAACTTCATGTACGCCGACGGCGTCTGCGGTGCGGATAATCGCGGAGACGTTATGCGGTTTGTGGACCTGCTCCATGCATACGGTCAGGTCCGGCTGACGTCTGGCTAGCATCTCGCGGATTCGCGCATAACGTTGTGCATTCATATACACTTCATCCTTCAAATTGCCTCAGCGTTAGCTGCACTCTCTCGCCCCAGTTACGTACTTCTGTTCGCTCCTGGGGTTTCATTCGCTTGCTGCCTCGATGCAATTCGAATGCTTTGGTGTAGGACATACTAGTTTCGGTTACGAGTGACTTTAATCACATCCGGCATGACGCGGATTTTGCGCATGATGTTCGCCAGGTGGACGCGATCGCGAGACGTCAGACGGATAAAGGCGCTGTAAACGCGGCCGTCTTTTTCTTCCGTGTTCAGGCTTTGAATATTGGAAGACGCGGTGTTGATTGCCGCGGTCAGATTCGCCAGTGCGCCCTGATGGTTGAACATATCTACCTTGATTTCGGTGATAAATTCCTGCGCGGTGTCCTTGTCCCACTCAACGGCCATAAACTTCTCTGGCTCTTTCTGGTAGCCACGGATGTTACGGCAAGATTCATGGTGGATAACCAGCCCTTTGCCGGGGCTAACATGCGCTACAATCGGGTCGCCGGGAATCGGACGACAGCACTTCGCGAAGGTGATCAGCACACCATCCGCACCTTTGATCGGCAAATGTCCGCCACTGGCACTGACACTCGCGGCGGTACCGGTGCTTTGCGCTGTCGCCGTCGCTTCGCCCTGCTGCAGGTTCTTCGCCACTACCACGCTCATGGCGTTGCCGAGGCCGATTTCCGCCAGCAGATCGTCAAGCGAGGCGAGCTTCATGCGGTCCAGTTCGCGCTGAATATGTTCTTGCGGAATTTCCGCCAGCTTACGGCTTCCACCCAGTGCGTGGTTGAGCAGACGGCGGCCAAGGCTCACCGAATCATCACGCTTGAGGTTTTTCAGCAACTGGCGAATTTTGGCGCGCGCTTTTGAGCTCACGACAAAGTTAAGCCATGCCGCGTTCGGACGAGCGCCCGGCGCGGTAATGATTTCTACGGTTTGCCCGCTCGAAAGCGACTGCGACAGAGGATATGGCTGCCTGTCGACGCGTGCGCCCACACAGGCGTGGCCGATGTCGGTGTGAACCGCATAGGCGAAGTCGACCGGGGTCGCGCCTGCTGGCAGTTCCACGATGCGGCCTTCCGGGGTGAAAACATAAATCTCATCCGGGAAGAGATCAGATTTAACGCTCTCAATAAATTCAAACGAGCTGCCTGCGCTCTGTTGCAGTTCGAGCAGGCTTTGCATCCAGCGCTGGGCGCGGATTTGTGCGGTGGTGCTGGTTTCGCCGTGCTCTTTATAGGCCCAGTGTGCTGCAACCCCCATTTCCGCCATCTGGTCCATGTCTTCGGTGCGAATTTGCACTTCAACCGGGACGCCGTGAGGACCGATCATCGAGGTGTGCAGAGACTGATAGCCGTTCGCTTTTGGAATGGCGATATAGTCTTTAACGCGACCCGGACGCGGTTTGTAGAGGCTGTGCATCTGGCCCAGCACGCGATAGCAGGTGTCGGAATCATGGACGATAACGCGGAAGGCGTAGATATCCATAATCGAGTGAAAACGCTGCTCTTTGAGCACCATCTTGCAGTAGATGGAGTACAGGTGTTTTTCGCGACCGCTGACGCGACACGGAATTCCCGCTTCCTGCAGACGCCCTTCGATTTCAGAAAGGATCTTCTGAATCATCTCTTTACGGTTACCGCGCGCAGCTTTTACCACTTCTTTGATGACGCGATAACGGTTCGGATACAACGCTTCAAAGCCCAGCTCTTCAAGCTCGGTTTTGATGTGATGAATACCTAAACGGTGCGCCAGCGGGCTGTAAATTTCGAGAGTTTCACGGGCGATGCGGCGACGTTTATCCGGGCGAAGAGAGCCCAGCGTGCGCATGTTGTGAGTACGGTCGGCGAGTTTGATGAGAATGACGCGGATATCCTGCACCATCGCCATAATCATCTTGCGAAAGTTTTCGGCCTGCGCCTCTTTCTTATCGCGGAACTTGAGCTTATCAAGCTTTGACACCCCTTCTACCAGTTCGGCAACGCTTTTGCCAAATAGCTGTTCCATGTCCTGGTAGGTTGCGGGGGTATCTTCAATCACGTCATGCAGCAGCGCGGCCATCAGCGTTTCGTAGTCGAGTTTCATCTCGGCCAGGATACAGGCTACGGCAACCGGGTGCGTGATATAGGGTTCACCACTTGAACGTGTCTGGCCCTCGTGAGCGTCACGTGCAACGAGATACGCCTGCCGAAGACGCTTGATCTGGTCTTCCGGCAGGTAGTTTTGAATCAGTTGATTCAGACTTTCAAACAGATACAAGGGCGACCCGCTTATTGATTAACGACGACCTTCAGCAATAGCGGTAACGGCTTGTAATTCAGCGGCTTCCTGCTCTTGCTGTTCCTGGCGCTCACGTACGTCGAGGATCTGATTGTTGATCAGACCTTCTTCGATTTCGCGCAGCGCGATAACGGTGGTTTTATCGTTTTCTTCCGGTACCAGCGGATCCTTTCCGCCTACCTGCATCTGACGAGCGCGACGCGCGGCGACCAGTACCAGGTCAAAACGGTTACCAATTTTCTCTACAGCGTCCTGAACAGTTACGCGTGCCATATTTAAAATGCTCCACAGATGGTGATGGACTGGGCATGATACTGAATGTGAGTTCAGTCTGCCAACAGTTTGCTGATTAAAGCGTCATGTCGCTGCATCTGGCGGCCCATACGCAGACGTTCGGCGCGAATGATGGTTTTGAGGTCGCCCAGGGCGGTATCGAAATCATCGTTCACAATAAGGTAATCATATTCTGCGTAATGGCTCATTTCCGCAACTGCTTGCGCCATGCGCTTTGCGATAACATCTTCGCTGTCCTGACCGCGACCACGCAGACGTCTGTCCAGCTCGATTTTCGACGGCGGCAAAATAAAGATGCTGCGCGCCTGCGGCATTCTCATGCGGATTTGCTGTGCGCCCTGCCAGTCAATATCCAGGAATACATCTACGCCGGTTTTAAGAACCTGCTCAATCGTAGCGCGCGATGTGCCGTAATAATTGCCAAATACCTCGGCGTGCTCAAGGAAGGCGTCATCATCAATCATCGCTTTAAATTCGGCATGATTAACGAAGAAATAGTGTTCACCGTGCACTTCACCCGGACGCGGCGCGCGCGTGGTGTGTGAAACAGAAACCTGGGTGTCATACAACGGTTGGGTTTTTAATAAAGCCTGAATGAGGCTTGATTTACCCGCGCCACTGGGGGCGGAAACAATATAAAGCGTGCCTTGAGCCATGAGAGTCTTTTGTATGTGAATTGCGAAAGGAAACTTACATACGTGCCTATTATACACAACGGCGCAACGTGACGTAGCCCTCGTCACACTTTTTACTGTGGATAATGGTGTTTTGCGCGCCTTTTCCCTGATTTGCCACCCTTTTTCTGCAAACGGTGAAAAACGCCGGAACCCACCTCGCAAACTCTGTTTTAGTGCCTCGAAAACCTATTTCCGTCGCGATATACCCGCTGCATTCAGCTAAGGAGACGGCGAAATGTGGATAAGGATATTTATGATGATCGGCACGGTGGTCTGGAGCGTATGCAGCAACGCGGCCTGCCCGGTGTGGACGCCAGCGCGAGCAGAACAAGAGATTGCACAACTGGAAAAACAGATTGCGCAGTGGAATGAGGATTACTGGCTGCAGGGCGCGAGCGCCGTGAGCGACGATGTTTACGACAATCTCAATGCCCAGCTTGCGAACTGGCGGCGCTGTTTTGGGCAGGAGACGGTCGGTGATGCGCCAGCCGTAGCGGGCGGTACGGTAAGGCACCCGATTGCCCATACGGGGGTTGATAAACTGCGTAATAAAGACGCGCTGCGTAAATGGATGGCGGGTAAAGCAGCTCTTTGGGCACAGCCGAAAGTGGACGGCGTGGCGGTCACACTGGTCTATCGCCACGGCAAACTGGAGCGGGTCATCAGCCGGGGGAATGGACTGGCAGGCGAAGACTGGACGGAGAATGCCCACCGTATTCCCGCACTGCCGCAAACTGTTACCGGCGCACTGGCAAACAGCGTCTTACAAGGCGAGCTGTTTTTAAAGCGCGATGGCCATATTCAAAAACAGATGGGTGGCATGAACGCCCGGGCCAAAGTGGCGGGCGCCATGATGAGACGAGGCGGGTCGGATGTGTTAAGCGACATTGCCGTCTTTATCTGGAGCTGGCCGGACGGGCCGCAAGCGTTAGCGCATCGCCTGCAATTATTAACGCAGGCCGGGTTTGACTGGGTGGAACGCTACAGTGTGCCCGTCACCAATATCAATGAGGTGGAGGTCCTTCGCGAACGCTGGTTCACTACCGCGCTGCCCTTTGTGACCGATGGCGTGGTGGTACGAAGTGCTCAAGAGCCGCAAGGAAAACAGTGGCTCCCTGGGCAGGGTGTCTGGGTCGCGGCATGGAAATATCCGCCAGTTGAACAGGTCGCCGAGGTGAAAAATATCCGCTTTACCGTCGGGCGTACCGGGAAAATTGCTGTCGTTGCTCATCTGGAGCCGGTACAACTGGACGATAAACGTGTGCAGCGGGTCAATGTTGGTTCCGTGCGGCGTTGGCAGGAGCTGGATATTGCGCCTGGCGACCGGGTAGTGGTGAGCCTTGCAGGACAAGGGATCCCACGTATTGATGATGTGGTCTGGCGCGGGCAGGTTCGCGTTAAACCGCAGCCGCCTGCCCCGGTTTTCACGCCGCTCACCTGTTTTTATGCCTCGCCAGAATGTCAGGATCAATTTCTGGCCCGGCTGACGTGGCTGAGTTCAAAGCAGGCGCTGGATATTGAGGGGCTGGGGGAGGCGGGTTGGCGTGCGTTGCATCAGGCGCATCGGTTTGAACATCTCTTTTCCTGGCTGGCGTTAACCGAAACGCAGCTACAGGAAACAGCCGGGATAACACCTGCTCGCGGACGGCAGCTTTGGCATCGCTTCGAACTTGCCCGGGAGCGGCCCTTTGTGCGCTGGGTTTATGCCCTTGGTCTGCCGTTAACGACGTCGGCAATTCAGGCTGCCGGGGATACCCACTGGCAGCAGATGCAGGACCGAAGCGACCAGGCGTGGCAGCGCCTGCCGGGCATCGGTGCCCGGAAAGCCCGCCAGGTCATGACTTTTATTCAGGAGCCAGTGGTTAAGACGCTGGTGGCCTGGCTGGGTGAGCACGGAATTGCTGGCTTTTAGCGCCGTCACTTTTGCAGCAGCGATGAGATCTTTCGCTATGACGGCCATATTTTGCTTTGCGATGTTCCCACGTGTTTATCTCAAGGGCATGATCCCGTGGGGCCTGGCGCGATTGTGCCCTGGATAATGGCGTATTTTTTGTGCATTTCCGAACCCCTGGCAAGCGTCACATTTTTCAGGGTGGTCACAATCGGATTGCTGTCGCTGTCTCCCTGAAATGTCAGCGTACCTGCCGTAAGCACTTTCACATGATCAAACGTGATATCGCGAAAGATGGGGAGCAGATGCCCTTCTTTAGGTTCGTAGCGCGTGTCCAGAACAATCGGGTTTTTCACGTTTTCCATGCAGATATTGCGATAGGTGACTCCGGTGACCAGACCACCGCGCGAGCGGTCGCTTTTAATGCGCAGCCCGTTGGTTGTGCCGTTCAGGGTGAGCTGGTTGACGTCCACATCACTCACACCTTTATTGACTTCGCTACCAATGGACATGCCGTGCCCGGAGCCAAAGTGGTTATCCACAATGGAGATATGGGATGCGCTGGTATTCCCGGCCTTAATGGCGACATTATCGTCCCCGGTGCCGATCACACTGTGGGTGAGCGTCACGTTCGTCGAGCCCATAGGATCAAAACCATCCGTATTGCGCGCGAAAGCGGGGGTGTCGATAGTGATCCCCCACAGGGTCAGCCCGTTGCTGCGGTTGCCCACTATGTGGAAATTCGGCGCGTTTTTAAGGGTTATCTGGTACAGCGTGATATCTGAGGAGTTATCAATCTGGATTAAGCGAGGCGCATTCTGTTTGCTGTCGCTTTTTTGCGCCTCTTTTGCCAGTTGCCACCATGTCTGGTTTCGCCCAGCCATGACCGTGCCACCCTGACCATCAATTGTCCCCTGTCCATAAATCCCGCTGCCGACCGCGTCCCTAATCCAGATAAACGGTTTACAGCCCTTCCCTGAATCATCCAGCGTGCCACAGGTCTGTTTGCCTGTGTCGAAGCGGGCCGGGTTGGCGACAGCCCTCAGCGTTGCTCCTTTATCAATCGCAAGGCTAACGCCCGATGGCAGGCTGAGTGGGCCACTGTAGAAGGTATCCGTGTTTTCTGCTGCGGCCAGATGCACTGTTTTTCCGCGAGCGCAGGTATTGAGCGCCGTCTGGATTGCCTGCGTTGCATCGTCTGTTCCGCTGGCATAAAGGGTCTGACAAGGCGACGGTGTGACGGGTTGGGTGACGGTGCGCGTATCTCCTGCCTGTGCCCCTGCGGCACAGAGCATCAGTATGGCCGTTAGCGTACGAACATGAATCGGTCGCGAGGGTGAAGACATAAAAAGTCCGGACAGGTGGAAACCTGAAAATCACAATACCGGGGGCGGTACGGACCTGTAAAGCGATGGCCGGGAGCGGAGGGCAGAAAATAAAAAAGCCCGCAGCGTTGCGGGCTTTCAGGGCGCGGGCTCGGGATTATTCGATGTTCTGGATCTGCTCACGCATCTGCTCAATCAACACTTTCAGCTCAATGGCTGAATTGGTGACATCGGCATTGATAGATTTAGACGCCAGGGTGTTCGACTCACGGTTGAACTCCTGCATCATAAAGTCGAGACGGCGGCCCACAGCCTCTTTCTTCTTGAGGATGTTGTAGGTTTCTTTAACGTGCGCTTCCAGACGGTCAAGCTCTTCGGCAACGTCGATACGTTGTGCCATCAGCACCAGCTCTTGTTCCAGTCGGTTATTTTCCAACTGGACCTGCGCTTCTTCCAGTTTTGCTACCAGGCGGTCGCGCTGCCATTGCAGGATTTCCGGCATCTGTGCACGCACGTTTTTCACTTCAGTGCTGACGCCTTCCAGACGCTGCTCAATTAAGGCTTTCAGCGCCTGGCCTTCGGTTTCGCGGGCGATGATAAAATCGTCCAGCGCGCCATCAAGGGCAGACAGAATTTCAGCGGCAATGGCGTCCAGATCCTGTTCCTGAGCGGCCATAACGCCCGGCCAACGCAGAATATCCACCGGGTTGATTTCGCCTTCATCGCTCTGCATTTTGACCCAGTTGGCGGCGTTCACCAGCTGTTTTGCCAGTTTCTCGTTGAGAATCAGTTCGCTTTGGGCGCTGGCGTCAGGTTCAAAACGCAGATTACATTCGATTTTCCCGCGAGTCAGACGCGTACGGATGCGCTCGCGAACCACAGGTTCCAGGCTACGAAATTGTTCCGGCAGACGGAAGTAAGTTTCAAGATAACGCTGGTTTACCGAGCGCAGTTCCCATGAGGCAGAGCCCCAGCTACCCTTGATTTCACGCCGGGCGTAGGCGGTCATACTGCGGATCATAGACGTTCCCGTTTTTTAAGGAGAGATGCGGGGATTATAGCTTTCATGGGCTTATCAGGATAGGAATAACCTTGGTAAGCCAGTATAATGCGCAGCCACATTCGTAACAGCCGGAGAAATCATCATGCGTCCATCAGGCCGTAGCACCACCGAGGTGCGTCCCGTCACCCTGACCCGTAATTACACAAAACACGCAGAAGGCTCCGTGCTGGTTGAATTTGGTGATACCAAAGTGCTGTGCACCGCCACCCTTGAAGAGGGTGTGCCGCGTTTCCTCAAAGGCCAGGGCCAGGGCTGGATCACCGCCGAATATGGCATGCTGCCGCGTTCCACCCACACCCGTAACGCGCGCGAAGCGGCGAAGGGCAAACAGGGCGGGCGCACCATGGAAATTCAGCGTCTTATCGCCCGTGCGCTGCGTGCGGCGGTAGACTTAACGGCGCTGGGTGAATACACCATTACCCTGGACTGCGACGTGATTCAGGCCGATGGCGGTACCCGTACTGCCTCCATCACCGGAGCATGCGTTGCGCTGGCCGATGCGCTGAACGCGTTGGTAAGCGCAGGCAAACTGAAAGCGAACCCGATGAAAGGGCTGGTGGCGGCGGTTTCAGTCGGCATCGTCAATGGCGAAGCGGTTTGCGATCTGGAATACGTGGAAGACTCCGCAGCGGAAACCGATATGAACGTAGTGATGACCGAAGATGGGCGCATCATTGAAGTTCAGGGCACCGCCGAGGGCGAACCGTTCACCCACGAAGAACTCCTGACCTTGCTGGCGTTGGCCCGAGGGGGAATCGAATCGATTATTGCGACGCAGAAAGCGGCGTTGGCAAACTAGTTTTTAAGGCGACTGAGAAGTCGCCTTTTTTTTGTCCATAGAAAAGTGAAACCCTTTCCCAGCCGGCGTTATCGGCGAAGACCGTTTGAACGCGGACAGCGCGGAAAATCCGGAACGTACACGAAGTACGTGAGGATTTGAGCACTGCCCAGGTTAAAACTGGCAAGTAAGATAGCCTGATGGGGACAGGTTCTTAGATGAGGAGCGAATCCATGAAACAGTATCAGCGTGAGTTTATTGAGTTTGCGCTTAACAAACAGGTACTCAAGTTTGGCGAGTTCACCCTGAAATCCGGGCGTAAGAGCCCCTATTTCTTTAACGCCGGCCTGTTTAATACCGGGCGTGATCTGGCGTTGCTGGGCCGTTTTTATGCCGCCGCGCTGGTGGATTCGAAAATTGATTTCGACCTGTTGTTTGGCCCGGCCTACAAAGGTATCCCTATCGCGACCACCACAGCAGTCGCGCTGGCTGAGCATCACGAGCGTGACGTGCCGTATTGCTTTAACCGCAAAGAGGCCAAAGACCACGGTGAAGGTGGCACGCTGGTCGGCAGCGCATTGCAGGGCCGCGTCATGCTGGTGGATGATGTGATCACTGCCGGTACTGCAATTCGCGAATCCATGGAGATAATCCAGGCGAACGGCGCGACGCTGGCAGGCGTGCTGATCTCCCTTGATCGTCAGGAGCGTGGACGCGCGGATATTTCCGCGATCCAGGAAGTGGAGCGCGACTACGGCTGCAAAGTGATTTCAATTATCACCCTGAAAGAGCTGATTGCTTATCTGGAAGAGAAGCCGGAAATGGCTGACCATCTGGCCGCGGTGAAGGCATATCGGGAAGAGTACGGGATTTAATAGTATTCCCGGCGTACCTGGGATAGATCGAAAGAGTTGCCCGGATAAGGCGGTTAACCGCCATCCGGGATAACTTATCGTTTATTGCAACTGTGCAGCCAGCAAGGGCCAGCGTGCTTCAAACTCATCGGTCGGACTGTATTTGAACTCGCTACGCACATAGCGCGACAACATCCCCTCACAAAACGACAGCAACTGACTTGCCAGCAGCGTTTCGTCAGTGACGTAGCCTTCGCCTTCACGCATCTTCTTTTCGCGCAGCACCTGGCGAATCTGGGATTCGATACGCTCGAAAAGCTGATTGATACGCCCCTGTAAGCGATCCTGTTCAAACATCAGCGCATGACCGGTAAGAATGCGGGTCAGCCCTGGATTACGCTCACCAAACCCCAGAATCAGTTGCACAATCAGACGCAGGCGCGCTGTGGTGTCCTTTTCATCTTTCATGATCAGGTTGATACGGGTAATCAGGCTATCTTCGATAAACTCAATGAGGCTATCGAACATGCGTGTCTTGCTAGGGAAATGACGGTACAAAGCGGCCTCGGAGACGCCAACAGACGCCGCCAGTTTTGCCGTCGTGATGCGTTGACTTCCATCGCTGGATTCAAGCATCAGTGCCAGAGACTGAAGTATTTCTTCGCGACGATTCCTTTTCGCGGTTTGTTTTTCTGCCATGTTGCAAAATACCCCTGAAATAAGCGCTTATCAGGCGAACATCCACGCGGCGGCCGCAAACCGGTGTTTGCGGAAATGTTATGGCGTTATTTCGCCGCAGGATGCGTTAAATGGGCTGCTTATTTACGCCCGGAGTGACCGAAGCCACCTTCACCACGATCTGTGGCGTCAAACTCTTCAACCAAATTAAATTCAGCCTGAACGACCGGGACAAACACCATTTGCGCGATGCGCTCACCGGGTTCAATGGTAAAGCTGTCCTGACCACGGTTCCAGACGGATACCATCAGTTGCCCCTGATAGTCAGAGTCAATGAGCCCTACCAGGTTACCCAGCACAATACCATGCTTATGGCCAAGGCCAGAGCGCGGCAGAATCACTGCGGCAAGCGACGGATCGGCAATATGAATCGCCAGACCGGTCGGCAGCAGGGTGGTCGCGCCCGGTGCCAGCTCTACGGCGTCGTCGAGACAGGCACGCAGATCAAGGCCGGCAGAACCGGCGGTGGCGTAGGTCGGCAGTGGGAATTGCTTGCCTACACGCGGGTCCAGAATCTTAACGTCGATTTTTTTCATCATAACGGGTAACGATCTCGTCCAGTAATAAGTGGCCTAACTGTTCCTTGCTCTTTAGCGGTAAATGTTTATCGCCATCCTGCCAGAAAAGATGCAAAGCGTTATTGTCGCTATTAAAGCCTTGATTTGATTGCGAAACGTCGTTAGCGCAGATCAGGTCGAGGTTTTTGCGGGCACGTTTTTGCCGGGCATATTCTTCCACATTATTTGTTTCGGCGGCAAACCCAACGACATAGGGGCGATGCTCGGTCAATGCGGCGACACCGGCGACGATATCCGGGTTTTTGACCATTTTTATTGTTAATTCATCGCCTTGCTTTTTGATTTTTTCGTCGGCAATGGCGGCGGCGCGATAATCCGCGACGGCGGCACAGCCAATAAAAATGTGCTGCTGCTGAGCAAGACCCTGTACTGCGGCCTCCATCTCCAGAGCGGTAGTCACGTCAATCCGTTTGACCCATGCTGGCGTTGCCAACGACACCGGGCCTGCCACCAGCGTCACGTTAGCGCCACGACGGGCAGCCGCCGCAGCGATGGCAAAGCCCATCTTGCCGGAGCTGTGGTTTGTAATATAACGCACCGGATCCAGCGGCTCGCGGGTCGGACCGGCGGTAATCATGATGTTCAGATGTTGCAGATCGTTGACAGGCGAGAAATGCGCGGCGGCGAGATCAACGATGGTTAGCGGATCCAGCATCCGGCCCGGCCCAATGTCGCCGCAGGCCTGGCTGCCGCTATCCGGGCCCCACAATAACAGGCCGCGCGAGGCCAGCACCTCTAAATTATGCTGAGTGGCGGCGGCGCGGTACATCTGCTGGTTCATGGCAGGCACAACCGCAACCGGAGAAGGCGTGGCAAGGCAGATTGTTGACACCAGGTCATTGGCCATACCGGCGGCGACGCGCGCGATTAAATCGGCGGTGGCGGGGGCGAGAATGACCAGGTCGGCCCATTTGCCAAGCTCAATATGGCCCATTGCGGCTTCGGCGGCCGGGTCGAGCAGACTGTCGGAAACCGGGTAGCCGGAAACCGCCTGCAGGCTCAGCGGCGTAATAAAGGCTTTCGCTGCTTCGGTCATCGCAACGCGCACATCGGCGCCGCGATCGCGCAGACGACGCACCAGTTCAGGCGCTTTGTAAGCCGCGATGCCGCCGCTTATGCCGAGAACGATTTTTTTACCCGCCAGACTCATCATGACTCTTTCCTGTTGGATTTCACCAGAAGGCGGGCATTTTATCACAATCCTGGTGCTGTCGTGCTTTTGCCCGTCGTGCTCTTTGCGAGGTATTACGCAAGTGTGGCGATCCCGTGTCGATGGCCCTTTTCGCTTGTGGCAGCATGGTGCGTAAAAGGGAGGATTCGACATGGATATAGTTTATTTACCCCCATTGCCCAGAGAAAAAATGATGAGTGCGGGCATTGAGTCGCTGACGGATGTCGAGCTACTGGCGCTGTTTTTACGCACTGGCACACAGGGGAAATCAGTGATGACGCTTTCCCGTGATTTGCTGCAGCACTTCGGCTCACTCTATGGGCTGCTCTCGGCGGACTATAAAGATTTTGCCAACGTTAATGGCATTGGGGTGGCGAAATACGCGCAATTAAAAGGCATTGCCGAGCTGGCGCGGCGCTACTACAGCGTTCGGCTACTGGAAGAAACATCATTGTTAAGCCCGGAGCTGACCCGGGAATTTCTGCAAAGCCAGTTGACGGGCGAAGAGCGCGAGATCTTCATGGCGATCTTTCTCGACAACCAAAATCGGGTGTTGAAGCATTGCCGTCTTTTTTCCGGCACCATTAATCAGGTGGAAGTGCATCCGCGCGAAATTGTCCGCGAGGCGATTAAAGTGAATGCCGCCGCCGTGATCCTTGCGCATAATCATCCTTCGGGTAGCGCTGAACCCAGTAAAGCGGATAGAATCATCACCGAAAGGGTGGTGAAGTGCTGTCAGTTTATGGATATTCGTGTGCTCGATCATCTGGTGATTGGCCGTGGAGAGTACGTTTCGTTCGCAGAACGGGGCTGGATTTAGACCTCTTTGGGCGATCCATCGGGATCTTTGTCTGTTCGGGACTTGAGCACATCGCCGACTCAGCGTATACTACGCCACCTTTGAGAATCTCGGGTTTGGCAATTGGGCCTGGCTACACGAGTTCGCTTAGAACCGTCAGACCAGGCTGTGAAAGCCTGACGAGGCGCCAATACCCCATACGAAGCTCGAGCTAATTTGATTTTTGGAGAATAGACATGTCCCGAGTCTGCCAAGTTACTGGCAAGCGTCCGGTGACCGGTAACAACCGTTCCCACGCACTGAACGCGACTAAACGCCGTTTCCTGCCGAACCTGCACTCTCACCGTTTCTGGGTTGAGAGCGAGAAGCGTTTTGTCACCCTGCGCGTATCTGCTAAAGGTATGCGTGTAATCGATAAGAAAGGCATCGATACAGTTCTGTCTGAACTGCGTGCCCGTGGCGAAAAGTACTAAGTACTTAGAGGAAATAAATCATGGCTAAAGGTATTCGTGAGAAAATCAAGCTGGTTTCTTCTGCTGGTACTGGTCACTTCTATACCACCACGAAGAACAAACGTACTAAGCCGGAAAAACTGGAACTGAAAAAATTCGATCCAGTTGTCCGTCAGCACGTTCTTTACAAAGAAGCAAAAATTAAATAATTTGCGCTTTCTTTGTACGAAAACCTCGCTTCGGCGGGGTTTTTTGCATTTTGCCCTTCGTAGTTTGAGCCGCAGGTACGTTAGCTGTGTACGCTCACCCTGGTCCCCTACTCAGGTAAGCGCCCGGGATTCACTTCTTGCCGCCTTCCTGTGACTCAAATTACATTGGGGAAATAAGGAGAAATAAACATGCCAGAATTACCCGAGGTAGAAACCAGCCGCCGCGGTATTGAACCGCATCTGGTCGGTGCCAAAATTCTTCATGCTATCGTCCGTAACGGACGCCTCCGATGGCCTGTCTCGGATGAAATTCATCGGCTGAGCGATAAACCGGTTCTCAGCGTGCAGCGCCGTGCCAAATACCTGCTGCTGGAGTTACCGGACGGCTGGATAATCATCCATCTGGGGATGTCCGGCAGCCTGCGTATTCTCACCGAAGACCTCCCGGCGGAAAAACATGACCATGTCGATCTGGTAATGAGCAATGGCAAAGTGCTGCGTTACACCGATCCACGACGCTTTGGCGCCTGGCTGTGGGCGAAAGAGCTGGAAGGTCACAATGTGATGGCGCATCTGGGGCCGGAACCGTTAAGCGAGGCGTTTAATGCCGATTACCTGCAACAGAAATGTGCGAAGAAAAAGACCGCCATTAAGCCGTGGTTGATGGATAACAAGCTGGTGGTGGGGGTGGGCAATATCTATGCCAGCGAGTCGCTGTTTGCCGCCGGGATCCATCCTGACAGACTTGCCTCGTCACTGTCGCGCGAGGAGTGTGAGCTGCTGGTGCGGGTGATTAAAGCCGTGCTGCTGCGTTCGATTGAGCAGGGCGGTACCACGCTGAAAGATTTTCTGCAAAGCGACGGTAAGCCCGGGTATTTTGCGCAGGAATTGCAGGTTTATGGACGTAAAGGTGAGCCGTGCCGGGCGTGTGGTACGCCGATTATTGCGTCAAAACATGCACAGCGGGCGACGTTTTATTGCCGCCAGTGCCAGAAGTAAAGTGCGGTGGTTGCGTTTATCCCGGCTCGCGCTGCGCTTAGCCGGGCTAAAGGTTACGGACTGGTAGCCCGGACAAGGCGCGTCAAGCGCCGCCTCCGGGAAGAACGCCCTACAGCTTTTTCAGCAGCGCCTGGTGGACATTGGCTGGCAGGAAATGAGTGACATCACCGGCATGGCGCGCCACCTCTTTTACAAGAGTGGAGGAAATAAACGACCACTCTTTTGATGGCATCAGAAATACGCTTTCCAGGTCAGGCATCAGATGGCGATTCATATGCGCCAGTTGCATCTCATATTCAAAATCTGCCACCGCACGCAGGCCACGAATCAGAATGTTCGCCTGCTGGGCGCGCGCAAAATTGGCCATCAAATCGCTAAAGCCCATCACCGTGACGTTGGGAATCTGTTTGGTTGCTTCCTGAGCCAGCGCCACGCGTTCATCGAGCGTAAACATTGGTTTTTTGCTTGGGCTGGCGGCAATCGCCATCACCACTTCATCGAACATGGTGGCGGCGCGGGTCACGATATCAATATGCCCGTTAGTGATGGGATCAAACGTACCGGGATAAATTGCTTTTGTGCTCATCGCTTAGGCTTTCTCGCTGTAACCGTGGTTTAGCGCCCACAGTTCGGTGTATTTGTTGAAAGTATACTGCGCATTGACCACCGCGAGCAGCCAGCCTTGTTTGCCATCCAGCACGCCACCGCGCAGCAGCAGCGTTTTCAGGAACGCCCCCAGCGTATGAGTGAAAATACCCGCCAGCGATGCCTTCTTGCCCTTCTGATGACGTTCTTGCGCCCAGGCTGTGGCGTAATTGAGCTGTTTGCGCTGAAAGCTGGCGAAATCACGGCAGGTTAAATGCAGCAGGTCGCCTTTCAGCTCGATAACTTTTGCGCCCTGGGTGTCCAGTGACTCATGTACGAGACTGGCGTTGTACTGGTAGCGCTCGCGTGGGTAGAGCCGCATCACCCGGTCAGGGTACCAGCCACTGTGACGCATAAAACGTCCCAGGAAAAAGTTACGGCGGGCGATGCTGTAAACCGCATCTGGCTGTGGGGCATCAAGCACCGCGCGGATAGATTGCGCCAGTTCCGGTGTGACCCGTTCATCGGTGTCAATCATCAAAACATAGTCACCGCTGGCAAAGCGTTGCGCCTTCTGGCGCTGAATACCATAGCCCTGCCAGTTGGTATCAGTGAAAACCTTTACCCCTGCCGCGCGCGCGACCTCTGATGTTGCATCCTGGCTGCCGGAATCGAGCAGGATAATTTCATCGGCCCATGCGACTGACGCTAAGCAATCTGGCAGCAGGTCTGCCGCGTTTTTGGCGATCATGACCACCGACAGGCGTTGAGACATTAATGGCTCCGCTGAGGCAAATACGGTTGCAGGAGTTGCAGCAGACGCGTCAGCGCGCCCTGGTTCTGATGCAGAACTTCAACGGCGTGGCGACCACACCACAGACGGTAATCTTCGTCGGTCAGCAAGGTCGAGACCTCTTTGACCAGCGAGTCGGCATCGGTGACGGTAATCAGGCCATCAGCCGCTTGCAGGCGCGCGCAGATATCTTTGAAGTTGAAGGTGTGTGGCCCCATCAGCACAGGAATGGCATGTGCTGCCGGCTCCAGCGGGTTATGACCGCCGCGCTCGACCAGGCTGCCGCCGACAAAGGCCATATCAGCAATACCGTAAAGCAGCATCAGTTCACCCATGGTATCGCCAATAACGACTTGAGTACTGCCGGAAGGAATTTCACCCGAGCTTCTCATGATGAAACTAAAGCCGCCTTTGCGCACCATTTCGCGGGCGTCGGGGAAGCGCTCCGGGTGACGCGGCACCAGGATCAGCAGTAAATCAGGGAACGTCTCCAGCAACTTGCGATGTGCCTGCAGGATAATCGTCTCTTCGCCGTCGTGGGTGCTGGTAGCAATCCATACTTTACGGCGAGGCGCCCACTGACGCCGCAGTGTTATGGCTTTGGCGGCTAATTCCGGGGTGACGGAGATATCAAATTTCAGGCTGCCGGTAACGGCAAGCTGGCCCCGTTTCAGGCCCAACTGCAGAAAACGATCGCCATCTTCCTGAGTTTGCGCGGCAATCAAGGTGATTCTGCTGAGCAGACGACGCATAAATCGCCCCAGTTTGCCGTAGCCTTTGGCCGAACGGTCCGACAGGCGCGCATTGGCGATCACCAGCGGAATTTTGCGACGGTTCAGCGCGGCAATCATATTGGGCCACAGTTCGGTTTCCATCACGATCACCAGCTTTGGGCGAACCGTATCGAGAAAACGGCCCATCGCGCCGGGCAGATCGTAAGGGAGATAGACATGATGAACATCTTTGCCAAAGGCAGACATCACCCGTTCTGAGCCCGTCGGTGTCATGGTGGTGACGGTAATGGGCAGCATGGGATAGCGGTGGCGTAATGCACGTACCAGCGGAATGGCCGCCAGCGTTTCGCCAACGGAGACGGAATGCAGCAAAATACCGTCCGGCTTCACTTTATTACGGCAAAAACCATAGCGTTCAGCCCAGCGTTTACGGTAAGCCGGGGCCTTGCGGCTGCGAAGCAGAAGCCGCAGCCACACCAGAGGCTGAATTAAGTAGAGCAGGATGGTATACAACAATTCCAAGCGATTATCCGTTTTTTGAGTTTCGGCGGGCAAATTCTAAGCATTTAGCCCGCTTAAAGCTATCTCTTTGGCGCATTGATACTGCGCCAGGGCTATAGCAGGAACGCGGCACACGCTATGCGACATCGCGGTATTTTTTAATCCGGAAATAACGGCGCCCCAGACGCCAGCGTAAACGCAACGAGCTGGCATTGGTCCAAATCAGCCGCCAGATTCCACGATCGAAAAACTCACTGATTATAATACGTTTTTTCGCTTCATCTTTCATTTCATCGAACGTATGAATAATGCCAAGTCCCTCTTTGGCGATTTGCCAGCGACAGGCGGAGATGTTACGCGCCTTATCCGGGTAACGCTTATTGATGGCGTCCAGCATCTCAAGAATTTTCATGTAATGGCGCGCTGAGCGCATCAGCGTATCGTCATTGTCCGGCTTGTGCGACACCGATTCCGAATGAATGTAGTAGTCATAAAAGGATTCACTGGTGTACTGCACGCGTTCTGCAGCCAGTAGCACTTCCGTGGTCCAGGGAATATCCTGATGACGCAACCCCGGTTCGAAATGAAAATTGTGCCGGGTAATAAATTCCCGGCGATAGATATTCAGCCAGGTGACGTGCAGAAATTTGCGTGAGTCGAGCGCGGTTTTCAGCCAGACGTGGCCCGGCAATACCGGTGTGGAAGATAAGCGCTCAGGTGGGAAAATAGGGTGGCTTTCACGGTTCTTTTCGTAAACATAGCGACCATTACAGGTGGCAACATCAAGATTGCCTTTTTCAGCCATACCCAACAGCGTGCGGAACATCCCAGGGTAGAGCTTGTCGTCAATATCCGGAAAGGTCAGGTATTTACCTTTCGCAATGGCAAGGCCGGAATTTCGCGCGACGGAAACGCCCTGGTTTTCCTGCTGAATTAGCGTAACGTTTTGCATTCTGTCGCGCCAGGCATCGATAACGGCCAGGCTGTCATCGGTCGAACCATCGTTTACCAGGATCAGTTCATAGCTTTCAAGCTGCTGTTGTTCAATGCATTCAAAAAACTGTGCGAGAAATTTTCCGCCGTTATACACCGCGACCACGATGCTTAGTAAAGGGTTTTGACTCATAAAAGATCCGGTATCGGTAAGGGGGCCAGTTACTCTTTGCCCAACTGGCGATATTGCTGACAGACTGTCTCCACGCTGAATTTTTCCAGCGCAGCTTGCTCTATAATCGGCGGATTAGTGTAAATGTTTTGCATCGCCTGAGCCAGCGCAGGGCTATTGAGGTCTGCAAGACCTTGCGCCAGCGGGCCCGTCAGGATCTCCGGTATGCCGCCCGGACAACGCGTACTGGCAACAGGTGTGCCCAGAATCAGCGCTTCTATGACGACATTGCCCAGGCCTTCGCTATCGGAGCTGAGTACCAGCATGCGTGCCTGCTTCATCCATGAATGTGGGTTGCTCTGAAAACCTTTAAACAGCACGCGGTCCGCCACACCCAGTTTTTCAGCCAATGCGCGCAAACGCTCTTCTTGCTCTGGTTTGCCCTGGCCGAGCATCACTAACGGCGCGTCGATGTGACTCAGCGCATAGGCTTCAATCAGGCGGTCCTGACGTTTTCCGGGATGCAGGCGCCCGACGTGGATAATGTAATCCTGCCCGGCCATCTCAAAGGGAGCCTCGGCGCTTGCGCGGATCGCGGCAATATCAAAAGGGTTATAAATGGTTTTCAGTTGTGCAGGCTGAATGGCGAATTGTTCGACCAGGTCCTGCCCAACGGCGCTGGAGACGCTAACGATATTACGCCCCTGGTAAACGCGTTTAATTTTCTGCTGTTTCAGCCAGCGGTCAAAGCCTGTGCGATGACCAAGATAAGAGGTTGAAAACACGCCATGCAGACAGAACCAGAGGTTGTGCGAGCGCAGCGTTTTACTGCGCGACACAATACGATCGGTTTTATGCAGGTTTGATAACACAAGGTCGAAACGACCAGACCGTTCGGCATCAACGACCGCATCGTCAAGCTGGCGCGCACGACGTGAAATCTCCGTCAGCTTACGCCAGGGCTTACGACATTTATCGGCGATAACCCGGTAATCCAGCCCCTCAGGCAGAGGATATTCGCAGACGTCGCGCAGTGAAAAGAGTGATACCTCATCGCCCTGGCGTAAAAAAGTCTCTGCGAGCGTCAAAACGACTTTCTCGGCGCCGCCGCCCGGTAATCCATCAATGATAAACAGTATGCGCATGGTCATTTCACCAGCTTCTGGTAAAGGGCAAGTAATTGCGTCGACAGACGCCCGGCGGTGCAGGACAAAATACGTTCACGGGCATGCTGGCCTTCGCTGGATCCTAACGCGCGTGCGGGGAGCGCCATAACGGCGTCCTGCAATGCGGGAATATCCAGCGCATCGCATACGTAGCCATTCTGCCCCTGCACTATGAATTCCTGGCCGCCGCAGCCGGTCGTGGTGATGACCGGTAAACCGCAGGCCATTGCTTCCAGAATCACATTGGGGAACGGATCGTAAAGGGTTGGCAGCAGCAGACCATCCGCCATTTGATAGAACGGTAGCGTCTCTGTTTGCATGCCAAAGAAATGCACCCGACTGGCGCAATTGAGCGATGCCGCCAGAGATTCGTAGCGACGCTGGTCTTTATCTTTGCCAACGACGAATAGGTGGCGATCCGTGGGGGCAATAGCGCGAATGGCCGCATCCAGTCCCTTACGTTCAAAGCCCGAGCCGACATAGACCAGGCAGGTTGCCTGTAGCGGGATCCCGCGCGCTTGTCGCAGGGCTGCAAACGTCTCTTCATCCGGCGGTATGAAACGCTGATTATCGATGGCGTTGTAAATGACGTGGATTTTATCTGCCGGCAGGCCGAAATCCGCAATGATCTCCTGCTTTATCATCTCAGCGTTGCAAATGACGCCGCGCAGATGGTCATGCTGGTACATCTCGCGTTCGGCATTCATCACATAGCGGTGATAGCGGTCAGCGAACAGCAAGGCTTGTTTCCAGCCGGGGAGAATACGCGCGCGTTGCTCCAGCCAGCGGCGGTGCACGCCATCCCCGGCGCGATACAGGTCGCAGCCTGGGATGCGCTCATGGCTTTGCACAAGGTCGAACTGTTTGTTTTCCCAGAGTGCTCTTGCGGCGTTGGCGAACCCGCGTTCGCGGCTGATGCGTCCCCATTTTCTGGGGTTACAGATATGAATATGCCAATCCGGTTTTACCGGCCCCTGCCACTCGCGGGTGATGACATTCAGTTCGAGATTGCTACTATCGAGCGCTTCCAGCGCGCGGGAGACAAAACGTTCCGCGCCGCCATCAGGGCGGTATTTCTGTCTGACCAGCGCCAGGCGAAATTTACTCATGCTAAAACCCTTCTTGCCGCGGCGATAACCTCTTCCTCAGGAATTAAATCCAGGTAGCGTTCATCAGTGCGGGTATCAATCGCATCCGGATCGGGAAGCGGACCGTAATCGCCAGCCCAAATGACTTCGCCCTGAGCCTGCCAGGGACGCCAGAAGGTCAGTTTAGAGGGGCCAAACAAGGCAACCAGCGGCGTATTCAGCGCGGCGGCCATGTGCATCGGTACGGAATCGACGCCAATAAACAGGCGGGCGTGGTCAATCAGCGCACCGAGCTGGCGCAGCGTCAGTTTACCGGCCAGCGAGACCAGGCGCGCATCCGGGCAGCCTGCGATAATGGTATCGACCATCTGTTTTTCTTTGGCGTCCGGGCCAGAGGTGAGCACAACGGTGTATCCGTCAGCCGAGAGCGCGTTAATCACCGCGCTCATCCGATCCTCTCGCCAGCATTTAAAGAACCAGCGTGAGGTGGGTTGCACGACGATATAGCCCCCGGTTAACCTTTCTGGTAACAATGCCTTGCAGGTCTGCCAGTCCGCCTCGCTATAGCCCATTTTGGCCGGGGCATTTTGTACCTCTATGCCCAGCGGCGCCAGAATGGAGAGATTTTGCTGGACCGTATGCAGGCTGTTATGTGCCTGCGTAGAAGCCAGAACGGTATGGCAAAAACGCCAAATGGGGTGACGGCGTTTCGGGAAATCAAAGCCGATGCGCTGTGGGGCGCCGGTAAAGCGGGTGACGATAGCGCTGCGCCATTGATCGGCCAGGTTCAGTACCAGGTCGTAGTGTTGCTTGCGTAAAGTGCGCAGAAGCCCCCATTCCATCGCGATCAGGTGCCGCTGCCCCTGTTTTTTCCATTTTCGGTCAATGCCGTAAATGTGATGGATATCGGTGTTGGCGGCGAGCATATCCCGTGTCTCTTCATACAGCAAAACGTCGATTTTCGCGTCAGGATAGCGCTGGCGAAGTGTCTGAATCACGGGTGTAATCAGCAGCATATCGCCATGATGGCGTAGCTTTATCACTAAAATGCGCGCAGGCATTTTGCTGTCGAAAGGGCGGGTTTCGGGCGTCATACGGTCTTCTTAATCCGATCACAAGCCTCTGATTCTAGGTTATCAGATGCATTGAGAGAAGCGTTGTATTGCTCTACCATGACCGGATAACTAAGCCTGAGGACAAAGACGTGCAGAAACCGGCATTTCTTATCACGATCGATACAGAGGGTGACAACCTCTGGCAAAAAAATGACAGTATCACCACGGAAAATGCGAAATATTTGCCGCGTTTTCAGGCTGTGTGTGAAAAGTACGGTTTTAAACCGGTCTATCTGACTAACTACGAAATGGCCATCGACCCGTTTTTTATTGAGTTTGGCCAGGATGTGATTGCCCGGGGGACGGCAGAAATCGGCATGCATTTACATGCCTGGAATAGCCCGCCAGAGACGCCGCTGACCGATAACGACTGGCGCTACAAACCCTACCTCATTGAATATTCCGACGCACTGATGCGGGAAAAGGTCGATTTTATGACCAAACTCCTGCAGGACACCTTCCAGACCAAAATGCGCAGCCATCGTGCCGGTCGCTGGGCCTTTGATGAGCGTTATGCGCGTCTGCTGATCGAATATGGCTACGAGGTGGACTGTTCCGTCACACCAAAAGTGAACTGGAAAACCGCGAAAGGGGCACCCCAGGGAACCGGGGGCACAGATTATCGCCAGTTCCCGCTGCAGGCCTATTTTCTTGATGAAAACGACATCAGTAAGCCCGGCAATTCGCCGCTGCTTGAGGTGCCAATGAGCATTCAGTTCAAGCACTCGGCGCTGATGAACAGTATCAAACAGGGCTACGACAAACTGCGCGGTAAATTGCGTTCGCCTTCTGTCCATTGGCTACGCCCGATGGGCGGCAATGTTGAGACGATGCAGCGTGTTGTGGAACAGACGCTGGCGCAGGGCAACGACTACGTTGAGTACATGCTGCACTCGTCTGAATATATGCCAGGCGGGAGCCCGACGTTTAAGAATGAACAGGATATCGAGCGTCTGTACGATGACCTTGAGTCCTTCTTTACATGGCTGCGGCCGCGCGTTCAGGGAATGACTCTGGCGGACTATTATCA
The DNA here is from genome assembly GCF_052061655.1 of Phytobacter diazotrophicus. Lineage (NCBI taxonomy): Bacteria > Pseudomonadati > Pseudomonadota > Gammaproteobacteria > Enterobacterales > Enterobacteriaceae > Phytobacter > Phytobacter diazotrophicus. The sequence goes on from NZ_CM125428.1 coordinate 121,182, forward strand.
GCAGAAAATAACAAAAATATAAGACTTACGCCCCACTGCCGTGTTGTGGGACACTCATGGGATTTGACTGATTTACGTTAAGTCACCATGTTTATGATGATAGTAATTACTCAGAAGAATACTCATGATCGAAAAGAAAAAAATCCTCTTTATCGCTGAAATGCTGGCAGGAAGAGGAGGTATGGAAAATGTTACTCGGCAGGTCATATTGCAATTAAATGGCGATCCTGAGTATTCGGCAGGTCTTTTTCTTCTTGATAGCGATTGCGAATTTTCCGCTTCCTCCTGGCGTGAAGGTATCGTTTGGGGACAAAGCAAAAGGATTACTCGTAACCCAAAAATTACACGCTTGATGCATGCTGTCATGCTGGCGTTATTTATTGCGAAACATAAACCAGATCATGTCATTGCGATGAACACCATTCCATGTCTCATTGCCAGGCGCGCAATTACGCTTTCTCGTGTAAAGACAGTTTTATCCACCTGGATGCATTTGCCGCCCAATGGCAGATATCGGCCTCGTTACCTGATGCGCGCTGACCACCATTTCGCTATCAGTAGAGACATTGCAAATCAACTGGTCGCATTAGGGGCGGCGCCAGAGTCTATCGACGTGGTATTTAACCCCGTCAGAAAGGTGGCGACTGTGATTAAGCGGCCCGAGAGTTTGAAGATGTTATACCTCGGCCGCATCCATTTCACCGGGCAAAAGAATCTTAAAGACCTGCTTGATGCTGCGAGCAAATTAACAACCACCTGGTCTCTTGATATTCTGGGGGACGGTGAGGATTATGCTCGATGCCTGGCCTATGCCGACAGCCTGGGAATTGCGCAGCACATTACCTGGCATGGCTGGCAGGATAACAGTTGGGATTACATCGAGAAAAATATTAAAGAGGTTACCTGCCTGGTGCTGACTTCCTCGATGGAAGGATTGCCACTGGTTCTGTTAGAGGCCATCGCTCGTGGTATTTATTGTGTATCTTCTGATTGTGTCAGTGGTCCTTCGGATATCATTAAAGAAGGCATCAATGGGCAACTCTATGAGACGTATAATGTCGATGAGTTAGTGAGTATCCTTGATGCGCCTGATTTTTGTAAAAAACTGCCGGATCAGGAGCTTGTGAAAAACAGTATCCATGATTTTTATGAAGATGCCTATATGATTAATTTCAAAAATATATTGCAGCAATGTAAGAAAGGTACATTATGAAGAATGTATCAATAAGAAAGAATTATCCAGAATTAAGTGCTAATCTGTTTTTTATCATGCTGGTACTGTCATTATCTACTACCCTTTTTACTATTGGGTTTTCTCAAAAAATATTTTATACGTTAGGTTATGTCTCTTTTTTCATTGTTTGCTATGCGTATTTTAAACGCCGTGAACTGTTTGCAGTCATTACGCCAGTATTTCCCTTGATTTTGGCCTTGCTAATAACAGGCGTCATTCGATATTGCTGGTTTGTTTATTCTAAGTCAGACACCACAAATTTTAGTGAGTATGACTTTAATAATCTAAGGAATTATGATCTCAGTGGTAAACGCTTTATTTTGTCAGCGTTTATGATCGGTGCTGCATTGGTTTTATCTAAGTTCATTACAGCAAAAACCATTACAATTTGTAAAGTCATTCTTTTTGTGGCTATTGTTATAACTGCTGGTGTTGGCTGCTATGAATATTTTTATGTGACTCATGAGCGGATAAAACTAACGGCGGATGCAGCAAGCAGTTCATCGTATATGATTCTGATGGCTTATGCTTCATATCTGGCGCTATCGAGGCAAACATCACAAGCCTTAGAGCATCTCTTTGACCTGTTTTTTGCCACGATCACTTTCGCGTTATTAATACTTTGTGAAACCCGGATTTCCGTTCTGGCATTTATTGTCGTGACAGTACTGTATCTCTTAATGAATGGCGATTTAAAAAGGTATGTAAAGGGTCGGACAATTATCATTGCTAGCTTTGTTTTAGCTCTCTTCATTATTGGTATTACAAGCCAGCGCTGGGCCGAAGGGATAAAAAACATTGAAGATTATCAAACAAATAGCTCAACATCGTTGGGGGCAAGGGTAGCAATTTGGGATAGTGGCATTCACTTTGCCAGCCATCATTTTCTTTTCAGTACGCCATATCAAAGGACGACATTTGCGCAGACATATATTAAGGAACACCATCCAGGTAATCTGGAAGGATATACCAATGTCAGATACAATATGCACAATGAATTCCTTGAAATATTAACCTTGCAGGGTGTTTTGGGGTTGCTATTTTTTGCGCTGATTTATCTTTCCTATCTGCGAGTTGCGATAACCAAAAGAGTATTTACGTCAGCGGCGTTCCCACTGTCCGTTATGTTTGTCTGCGGTCTGGCGGATTCCGTATTGATTAATGCTCAGACGGCTATGCTTTTTCTGATTTCGCTAACTTTGTGTGCTCTTTCTTTTAACAAGCAAAGATAGTGTGAGGGGGGGATACCCCCTCCTTTATTATGCATGACTATTCATCGTATGCTTATGAAGCATATTTTCAACAGCATCGACAATATCACTGACTTTAATGGTTGAAATAGGGTGATATTTGTCCTTAGTCATGATCTGAACGGCTGCATCATATCCCGGCCCCCAAATATCATTGTTATGATATTTACCATGCATCTCGTTACCATATAATGCAACAAGCGGTTTATTATACGTCGCAGCAATATGTACGATAGCGGTATCCGGCGATATGATCAGATCAGCATGGGCAATCAAAGCCATTGCGCTGTATAAAGTCGGGTGTGGATTTTTGTAAACACCATCGGGTAACTCGATATCAAATCGCTTATTGGGATCAAAATAGACTATATTATAATCAGGGTGTTTTTGACGTAGTTCAGAAAAGAGTTGCCGCACCTGTGTGACAGACATTTCTCTTTTAGCATCGGCAGCAAAAGGGTTAATGATAATATTTTTTGCATTAGGCAAGGTTTGTAGGAAAGCCGCTGTTTCGGTATTGATAGCGTCCGGATAGAACAGTTCGTAATCTGTACTGGAATGGCTAAAATTTAGCTCATTCATGAGCAAGGCGTAGCGATGAGTGATATGTTCCTGATAACCCAGAAAGGCGATGGTTTTATTGTAGAGGTTATATTGCTCTTTATTAAAACCGAGAACGTTTTTCGCTTTAATTTTCTTTAAAAAATGGAAACTGGCGGGCGATATCTTATCACCCATATCGATCACCAGATCGTAATCCTCAGCCGCCAGTTCAGTCGTGATGTTTGGGTTATCATCGAAGTGTATTTTTCGGATGTGCGGATTGTGCTCAATAACCACAACATTACTGCGCGTTGCCAGAATATCAACCGTATAGCCGTTGGTCTTAAGTTCTCTGATCAGCGATGTTGAGACAATCATATCGCCAATCTTACCGTCGTTGCGCAGAAGCAGTACTTTACTGATCGCCCGCAAATCAAAGGATCTTCTGACCGGTTCATCCCATATCCATTTTGCCATTCGCATGCGCAATGCTTTCATGAAATAGTTACGTTTCCGGTTCCATGCGCGTAGGGTCGCAAATTTTTTCTGCTTATGCGGTTTCATTATGTATTCCTGGATTTGAGCAATATTCCTTAGGTGCAGGATTTACTGTGATGTCTGATGTGATACCGGGCCAGCAGACCACGACAATCTTATGCACAGATGCAGGTGGTGATAAAAGAGGAATAAGCATGCGTATTTTTCTAAAGGGAGTCGATATAGTGATCGTTTTTTAGAATTTCAAAAATACGATCTGCCGTGATTGTGTCCATACTTCGTGTTGCGCTAGTCATCTCGCGCTGGTTTTTACCGTAACCGCCGATCAACCCTGGATCTGTTGGCCCGTAGAGCGTCAAATTCGGGCGATCCAATGCCGCCGTTAAATGACTCAGACCGGTATCTACGGAAACCACAAACTTTGCCCCGGCCAGCACCTGAGCGACATTCTCCAGGCTCATGCGTGGCAGGACATCAACGAAATCATAGCCCTCGGCAAGGCGTTTTGCCCGTGCCTCTTCATGCGGCGCGCCCCAGGGGAGCTTAATACGCAGACCGCTGTTAGCCAGCAGGCCAATCAGCTCGCGCCAGTGGCTCTCAGGCCAGTGCTTATCATCACGCGTTGTGGCATGTAAAAAGACAGCATACGGCGCTTTCAGGCCGCTGCTATTGGGAAAATGACGGGCAATGGCGTAATCACCCTGAATTTGCGGTTTGTCGTAGCCCAGGCTTTTCGCGAACAGTTCACGGGTACGTTCCACCGCATGCTGCTGCTTTGCAATGTGGTGACGGCGGTTATAGAACAGGCTCGCCAGCGGTTCACGCGCGGTTTGCCAGTCCATCCCATGTTTGATGCCGTGGGCCAGGCGTGTCACCAGCGCGGCGCTTTTTACCAGCCCTTGAACATCGATGATAACGTCGTAATATTCGGCCTGCACGGCGTGACGAAATGCGCGACGCTCTGCTTTTACAGGCGCAGAAAACCACGCTTTACGCCAGCGGCGAATCGCCACGGGAATAACCCTGTCGACCGCATCATGCCACGACGGGATTTGCGCAAAGTTTTCTTCTACCACCCAGTCAAAGCGAATACCGGGAATGGCCCGCACCGCATCAGTTAACGCGGGCAGGGTATGCAGTACATCACCCATTGAAGAGGTTTTAACGATAAGAACCCGCATGCGTTATCCTTCTTCATTCAGCAACAGCGTGTTTAGTTCGCTCAATACCTGCTGCGGGGTAATGTCGATCAGGCTCTGATGATAGCCTTCGGCGGCATCGCCTTTGCGTACTTTGTGGTAGCCGGTAATCAGGCGAATCACCCGCGCTTTGTGCGACAGCGGTGGCGTGAAATCCGGGCTGCTTGGCCCATAAAGTGCGACCAGCGGGCGATTGAGTGCTGCGGCAACATGCATCAGGCCAGAGTCATTGCTGACGACCGCTTTACAGGACGCGAGCAGAATGACCGCCTGTTCCAGTTGGGTTTCTCCGGCCAGATTACGGCACCAGGCCTGCTGTTCAACGCTTAGCGTCGCGAGAATTTGATTGCCTGCTTCATGATCTTTCGCCGAACCAAACAGCACAATTTGGAAGCCTTCATCAATCAGCTGTTTTGCCAGTTCCGCATAGTGATAGTGTGGCCAGCGCTTGGCCGGACCAAACTCAGCGCCGGGGCAAAAACCGATAAGCGGACGTTCTGCTGAGAGGCTAAAGGCAGCACAGGTCTGGCCTTTTTCGCTCTCAGTCACCTGTAACTGCGGCCACAACAGCGGTTGCGGCAAATCTTTCGCCGATGCCATTACGCCTTTATCGTAGGCCAATGCAACATAGCGTTCGACCATTAGCGGCCAGGCCTGCTTGTCCAAAACGCGCACATCGTTCAGTAAGCCGTAGCGCATTTCGCCGCGCCAGCCGGTACGGTGAGGCACGTTGGCAAAGAACGGCACCAGCGCCGATTTAAAGGAGTTTGGCAGGACGTATGCCCGGTCATAGCGTTTTTCCCGCAGGCTGTGACCCAGCTTACGGCGTTCGCCAAGTTCCAGCGCGCCGTGGCCCAGCGGCATCGGAATCGCCTCGTTGACTTCCGGCATCCGCGATAACAGCGGACGGCACCACGCGGGAGCCATCACGTCGATTATCGCCTGGGGGTAGCGCGCTTTGAGCGTGCGATAGAGACTTTGCGACATCATCATGTCGCCCACCCAGGACGGGCCGATCACCAATATTTTCATTCACTTCATCCTTCAAGCTGTCTCTGCGTTGGCTGCCTTAGTTCACCCCAGTCACATCGTTATTCTATGCTCCTGGGGACTCACTCCGTTGCCGCCTTGATACCGCTTTAATGATTTTATGAATGGGTGCCGTTATCGCGGTTCAGCCAGGCCATATATTCCGTTACGCCTTCGGCAACGGTTTTGAATGGCTTGTCATAGCCCGCGGCACGCAGGTTGGTTAAGTCAGCCTGGGTGAATGCCTGATAGCGGCCTTTCAGTTTATCCGGGAACGGAATGTATTCGATGCTGCCTTTTTTGTGGAACGCCAGCGTGGCATCGGCAACGGCCTGGAAAGATTCCGCACGGCCGGTCCCGAGGTTGAAAATACCGGATACGCCATTTTCCCAGAACCACAGGTTGACGGCAGCCACGTCGCCTACATAGACGAAGTCGCGTTTGAAGCTGTCGCTGCCTTCAAACAGTTTCGGGCTTTCGCCATTATTCAACTGGGTGTTGAGGTGGAACGCTACGCTCGCCATGCTGCCTTTGTGTCCTTCGCGCGGCCCGTAAACGTTGAAATAGCGGAAACCGACAACCGGAGAGTTGGCTTCCGGCAGGATCTGGCGCACATACTCATCGAACAGGAATTTAGAGTAACCGTAGACATTCAGCGGTTTTTCATATTCACGTGATTCGATAAAGTCGCTGGTGCGCCCGCCGTAGGTCGCCGCAGAAGAGGCATACAGGAACGGAATTTCACGTTCCAGACAGTAGTGCAGGACCTCTTTAGAGTACTGATAGTTATTATCCATCATGTACTTACCGTCCCACTCAGTGGTAGAGGAGCAGGCACCTTCGTGGAAAATAGCCTCGATATCGCCGAATTCTTCACCCGCCATAATCTGGATAAGGAAGTCTTCTTTGTCCATGTAGTCGGCAATATCCAGATCCACCAGGTTCACAAACTTGGTGCCGTCTTTCAGATTGTCCACCACCAGAATGTCGGTGATGCCTTTATCATTCAGGGCTTTAACGATATTGCTGCCGATAAAACCCGCGCCGCCGGTAACGATAATCATAACTATGACCTTTGAATTGTGGAGCTCCGAGACTATCTCAGACACTAATGATTCTTATCATACCATCTCATTGCCAGCCCGACAGCCATTCACGGACAGGCCATAATCTTACACGTGATTTATGCTACAAAATGCGCAACAGGTGATGCGTCATCTCGTATCAACGTATAGCTTTGGGTAATATGTGCCGAAATTTGCCCAGTCTGGAGAATTGCGATGCGTGGGGATTTTTACAAGCAGTTAACGAGCGACCTGGAGACCGCACGTGCGGAAGGGTTGTTTAAAGAAGAACGCATTATCACGTCGGCCCAGCAAGCTGATATCACCGTGGCGAATGGAAGCCACGTCATTAACTTCTGCGCCAACAACTACCTCGGTCTGGCCAACCATCCTGAATTGATTGCCGCCGCGAAAGCGGGGATGGACAGCCACGGCTTCGGCATGGCCTCTGTACGTTTTATTTGCGGTACGCAGGACAGCCACAAAGAGCTTGAAAAGAAACTCGCTGAATTCCTCGGTATGGAAGATGCGATCCTCTATTCCTCCTGCTTTGATGCCAACGGCGGTCTGTTCGAAACCCTGCTAGGCGCAGAAGACGCCATTATCTCTGATGCCCTGAACCATGCCTCGATCATTGACGGCGTGCGTCTGTGTAAAGCGAAGCGTTTCCGCTACGCCAACAACGATATGCAGGAGCTGGAAGCGCGTCTGAAAGAGGCTCGCGAAGCCGGTGCCCGCCATGTGCTGATTGCCACCGACGGCGTCTTCTCGATGGACGGCGTGATTGCCAACCTGAAAGGCGTCTGCGACCTGGCAGATAAGTACGATGCGCTGGTAATGGTTGATGACTCCCACGCGGTGGGGTTTGTCGGCGATAACGGCCGTGGCTCGCACGAGTACTGCGACGTCATGGGCCGTGTGGACATCATCACCGGTACGCTGGGTAAAGCGCTCGGCGGCGCGTCTGGCGGTTATACCGCAGCGCGTAAAGAGGTCGTTGAGTGGCTGCGTCAGCGCTCACGCCCGTATCTGTTCTCCAACTCGCTGGCCCCGGCGATTGTCGCTGCCTCCATTAAGGTGCTGGAGATGGTGGAAGCGGGGAGCGAGCTGCGTGACCGTCTGTGGTCTAACGCGCGTCTGTTCCGTGAAAAGATGAGTGCCGCAGGCTTTACCCTGGCGGGCGCCGATCACGCCATCATTCCGGTAATGCTCGGTGATGCGGTAGTGGCGCAGAACTTTGCCCGCGAGCTGCAAAAAGAGGGGATTTACGTGACGGGCTTCTTCTTCCCGGTTGTGCCAAAAGGCCAGGCGCGTATTCGTACCCAAATGTCTGCTGCTCATACCCCTGAGCAAATCGAACGTGCGGTGGCAGCCTTTACCCGCATCGGTAAACAACTGGGCGTCATCGCCTGAGGACGTAAGATGAAAGCGCTATCTAAGCTGAAAGCGGAAGAAGGCATCTGGATGAACGATGTTCCGGCCCCGGAAGTCGGACATAACGACCTGCTGATTAAAATTCGCAAGACGGCTATTTGCGGTACCGATGTGCATATCTATAACTGGGACGAATGGTCGCAAAAAACGATCCCGGTACCGATGGTGGTTGGGCACGAGTACGTGGGTGAAGTGGTTGGCATCGGCCAGGAAGTGAAAGGCTTTAACATCGGCGACCGCGTTTCCGGTGAAGGCCACATTACCTGCGGCCATTGCCGTAACTGCCGCGCTGGACGCACGCACTTATGCCGTAACACCGTGGGTGTTGGCGTCAACCGTCCCGGTTGTTTTGCAGAATACCTGGTTATTCCTGCCTTTAACGCTTTCAAAATCCCGGACAACATTTCCGACGACCTGGCCTCTATTTTCGATCCGTTCGGCAACGCGGTTCACACCGCGCTCTCCTTCGACCTCGTTGGGGAAGATGTGCTGGTTTCCGGCGCTGGCCCAATTGGGATTATGGCGGCGGCGGTGGCAAAACACGTTGGCGCGCGCCATGTGGTTATCACTGACGTGAATGAATACCGTCTGGATCTGGCGCGTAAAATGGGTGTTACCCGTGCGGTCAACGTAGCGAAAGAGAACCTCTCCGATGTGATGGCAGAGCTGGGAATGACCGAAGGTTTTGATGTCGGTCTGGAAATGTCCGGCGCGCCGCCAGCCTTCCGTACCATGCTTGATACCATGAACCACGGCGGTCGTATTGCGATGCTGGGCATTCCGCCGTCTGATATGGCTATCGACTGGAATAAAGTGATCTTCAAGGGTCTCTTTATTAAAGGTATCTATGGCCGTGAAATGTTTGAAACCTGGTACAAAATGGCGGCATTAATCCAGTCCGGACTGGATTTGTCGCCTATTATCACCCACCGTTTCGGCATTGATGACTTCCAGAAAGGTTTTGATGCTATGCGTTCTGGTCAGTCAGGTAAGGTAATCCTTAGCTGGAACTAAAAATAAAGACGCCTGCGGGCGTCTTTCTCTTATCCTTTTCCTGTTTTCAACCTTAAGTCGCACTAAAGGCACAATTTCCGTAACAGTGTTCTACATTAGAAAGTAGAGTTCGTTGACGATCCGTTTAACCTTTTCAGTGCGGCTAATTATGTTCAAACTTTCGGTGTGTCTGTTAACCTGCAATTCCGCTCGCTTATTACGGGACGTTCTCCCGCCACTGCTTAAAATCGCGGATGATTTTGTGGTTCTGGATTCCGGCAGTACAGACGAGACGCTGGATATTTGTCGGGAATATGATCTTCATGTTCATTATCATCCCTATGCGATGCATGGCGCGCAGATGAATCACGCAACCAGCCTGGCTGCGCATGACTGGGTGCTCTGTATGGATAGCGATGAAATCCTCGATGAGCAGACGGTAAACTTTATTTTGCAGCTAAAAGCAGGTGATGAGCCAGGTGCTGACCAGGCATGGCGTTTGCCGCGTTACTGGTATGTGCTGGCTGAACAAACCCGCACGATATATCCTGTATCATCGCCTGATTTCCCCGTGCGTTTATATAACCGCCGCACGGCGCGTTTTAACAATCGTGCAGTTGATGATCAGGTGGAAGGTTATTCGGCATCGACAAAAATACCGGGACATGTGCGTCACGATACGTTTTATTCGCTGCATGAAGTATTCAGCAAACTTAATAGTTACACCACGCGACTGGTGAAATATCAGAAAGTCCGCCCATCCATTGGCCGTGGAATTATTAGCGCCATCGGTGCGTTCTTTAAATGGTATTTATTTAGCGGCGCATGGCGTAACGGCAAAGTGGGCGCGGTGACAGGTTTATATGCCACCTTGTACAGCTTTCTTAAATATTTCAAAGCCTGGTATGCCCACAATGGCCACAACGATGAAAAAAACGTTGTGGCAGAAGAAAAGAAAAACACCCGTACGGTTTAGGGGTGTTTTTTACCCCAGCCTTGCCACTCATTCGTGACATATTTCACCAGCGTACTCTCACTGATGCTGTCCTTCACGACCGTAAAGAAATAGCTGGCATAAACGGGCTGCGGTTTATGTGGCGCTTTGCATAACTTCACGCCCCGGAACGGGTTACGCGGTGGCTGATTGCGTGGCGGCATCTGGCCCGGTGTTGAGGTATCCGTTTGCGGTTCATTCAGCAGGCTTCCCGCGCGAACCAGGGTGATATCCGCAGGCAGGTTGTAAAGCATCTGTTGCAGCACACGTACTGTGGTCGGGTGCGGGTGACCGATAGCGATAGCAGAACCGCTACGACGAGCCTGATCGACGGCACGATTAAACTGATAGCGAATATCGCTCTCGTTTTGCGTGTCATCAAGAAACACTTTACGTTTGATGACCTTCACGCCCGTACCGCTTGCGGCGCGCATCGCCTGGCTGTTGCCGATGGTCATGCTGTCCAGAAAGTAGAGATCGTAATGCCCCAGAACCTGCATTACCTTTTGCATGCCAAACAGGCTGGATGTCATGGCACTGCCCATATGGTTGTTTAACCCGGTGGCATACGGCACTTTGCTGACCGCATCGCTGATGATGCGCTCAATCTCCGCGCTGCTCATATCCGGGCGCAGGGTATCTTTTTCCAGTGGCTGTTTGCTGAGCGGTGCCATGGGCAGATGGATCAGCACCTCATGCCCGGCGTTATGGGCTTTGGTGGCCATCTCTCTTGCGTGCGGCGCGTTTGGCAGCACGGCGACGGTGACCGCCGCAGGCATGGCAATAACCTGATTTTCGGTCTGTGGACGATAACCGAAATCATCAATAACAATGGCGAGTTTGCCGGCAAACGCTGGCACAGAAAAAGCCAGCATGCTGGCAGCGACAACAACAACGCGACGAAATTGAAGCAAAACTTATCTTCCCAACCACGGCTGTGGATTGACCGCCTGACCCTGGCGGCGAATTTCGAAATAAAGTGAAGGTCTACCCTGACCGCCACTGCTCCCGACAAGGGCTATCGGCTGACCGGCGCGGACTTGCGCGCCTACGCTCACCAGCGCGCTCTGGTTGTAGCCGTACAAACTCATATCGCCTTTGCCGTGTTCAACCACGACCACCAGGCCATATCCCTGCAGCCAGTCGGCGAGGATCACCCGCCCGTCGGCCACGGCTTTGACTTCGCTACCCTCAGACGCACCGATAACAATCCCTTTCCAACGTAGCTCACCCTGCAGTTGTTCGCCATAACGATGTAGCAACGGACCGCGAACAGGCCAGAAAGCCTGGCCGGATGGCGCGCCCAGCCCACCTGTACGGGACATCAGTGAACGTTCGCCTTCGGTCGGTTTGTAGGTGGTGCCTTTACGGGATGCATCCTGCTGTTTTTCACGCACGGCCTGCGCTTCGCGAGCTTCACGTTCGGCGCGGGCTTTGGCTGCGGCTTCGGCACGGGCCAGACGATCGCGCAAACGGGATTCGTTCGCCCGCAGTTCGCCTAACTGCTGCTGCCCTTCCTGAATAGATGACTCCAACCCGGCGAGCGTTTTCTTACGCTCGTTGCGCGCTTGTTCGAGCTTCGCCTGCTGTGCTTTTTGTTCGTACATCAGCGTTTGCTGCTGACTCTGCTTCTCTTCCAGCTCCGCTTTCTGCGTGGCAACCTCTTCGCGCGTTTGCTTGAGTTGCGCGATGGTCTCCTGCCGGGCCTGGTTGAGATAGCCGAAGTAGGCCTGCAGACGTTGCCCGCGTTGGGTTTCTTCCCCGCTGAGAATCAACTGAACGCCAGTATGTTGACCCTGGCGGAACGCGGCATCCAACTGGGCGGCCAGATTATGCTCTTGCGTCGCCTTCTGTTTTTCCAGTTTGGCGATAGATGCGTTCATGGCATCGATTTGCTTATTGAGCTGGGCGAGGGTGTTCTGCGTTTCGCGCAACTGACGTGTGGCTGCGGAGATGGCGACTTCTTGCTCTTTGAGTTGCGCAAGCAGACCGGAACGCTGCTGTTGCTGCTGGCGTACGTCGCGTTCTTTTGCGGCGATATCCGCCTGAATGGATTTTAACTGGTCGCGGTCATCCGCGTGGGCAGAAAAGGCGCACAACAATGCGCCAGCGCTAAAAGCGCTGGCGCAAAGCAAAGGCCTGACTGCGGCCAATGTGACAGAAAAAATCGCCTTTCCCCTCATGGGGAGCGATTATTCCACGATGAACAGCGGCTTACCAGTCATCTCTTTCGGGATTTCCATGCCCATCAGGGTCAGCATGGTCGGTGCGATATCGGAAAGTTTGCCACCTTCGACCGCTTTCAGCGCTTTATCGCCAACGTAAATCAGCGGGACTGGCAGGTTGGTATGGGCAGTGTGCGCCTGGCCGGTTGCCGGGTCACGCATCTGCTCAGCGTTACCGTGGTCAGCGGTGATCAGCAACTGACCGCCAACGGATTCCACCGCTTTGGTTACCTGCTCAACACAGTGGTCCAGCGCTTCTACTGCCTTGATTGCCGCTTCCATCACACCGGTATGACCGACCATGTCGCCGTTCGGGTAGTTACAGATGATGGTGTCGTACTTACCGCTGGTGATAGCGCCAACCAGTTTTTCTGTCAGCTCTGCGGAGCTCATTTCCGGCTGCAGATCGTAGGTCGCCACTTTCGGAGAGTTAATCAGAATACGATCTTCGCCCGGGAACGGCTCTTCAACGCCGCCGTTGAAGAAGAACGTAACGTGAGCATATTTTTCCGTTTCAGAGATACGCAACTGCGTTTTGTCTTTCTTCGCCATCCATTCGCCGAAGGTGTTCGCCAGGGAGGCTGGCGGGTATGCAACGGCGGTTTTGATGTCTGCGGCATATTCGGTCAGCATGACAAAATCGAGGTTCACTACTTTCTTACGGGCGAAACCGTCGAAATCGCTGTTAACAAATGCACGGGTGATTTCACGCGCGCGGTCTGCACGGAAGTTCATGAAAATCAGCGCGTCGCCGTCTTCCATTGCCGCATCGGGCTGGCCTTCGGCGCGGATCACGGTGGCTTTCACGAATTCGTCGTTTTCGTCACGCGCATAGGCAGCAGCCAGGCCTTCAACCGCGGTCGCGAACTGGAATTCACCTTTTGCCAGCGTCATCAGGTCATAGGCTTGTTCAACGCGGTCCCAGCGGTTGTCGCGGTCCATGGCGTAGTAACGACCAATGATAGATGCCACCCGGCCTTTGCCCAGGGCGGCAAACTTGTCTTCAAAACGTTTCAGTGAGGAGTCGGCGCTACGCGGCGGCGTATCGCGACCATCCAGGAATGCGTGCAGGTAGATTTTTTCCGCACCGCGCTCAGCGGCCAGCTCTACCATGGCCAGGATGTGATCTTCATGGCTGTGAACGCCACCGGCAGACAGCAAACCCATGATATGAACGGCTTTGCCCGCAGCAACGGCTTTATCCACCGCGCCCGCCAGTACCGGGTTGGTGAAGAAGGTACGCTCTTTGATTTCAACATCCAGACGGGTCAAATCCTGATACACGATGCGGCCAGCACCCAGGTTGACGTGACCCACTTCGGAGTTACCCATCTGGCGATCCGGCAGGCCGACTTCCAGACCAGAAGCGTCAATCAGAGTATGTGGACGTTTGGCCCACAATGCGTCCATAACGGGAGTTTTTGCGCTGTAAATTGCGTTATCCTGTTGCTCTTCACGGTAGCCATAGCCATCCAGGATCACCAGTACCATAGGTTTTTTAGAAACCGACATTGCGACAACCTCATGCTCAAAGACGAAAAATTTGCGTAATTTTACTACAGCTGAATCGATAAAATAGCCGCAGAAGATCAAAGAATACCGCCGCAGGAGGTGAGGATTTCACGGCGTTGATGAATTTTTTTCGTAACAGTCCGCAGAAAATGCATTCCATTACGCTCGCTGGCTGTATTTGCTACACCGCACAGGTATACTCCTTTCCTGGTTTTTACTCACTGATTCGGGAGCTGTTACCCCCCATGCAAGAAATTATGCAATTTGTTAGTCGCCACCCCGTACTTTGCCTCGCCTGGATTGTATTACTGGGGGCGGTGCTGTTCATGACGTTCAAAGGCCTCGCATCGAAAGTGAAAGTGATCACTCGTGGTGAAGCGACGCGTCTGATCAACAAAGAAGATGCTGTTATCGTGGACTTGCGCCAGCGCGATGATTTCCGAAAAGGTCACATCGCAGGCTCAGTGAATTTGCTGCCAACCGAAATCAAGGCCAATAATGTAGGTGAGCTTGAGAAACACAAAAGCAAACCGGTTATCGTCGTGGACGGCTCCGGGATGCAGGCTCAGGAACCTGCAAACGCACTGATCAAAGCCGGTTTTGAGCAAGTTTTTGTGCTCAAAGAAGGCATCGCAGGCTGGAGCGGTGAGAATCTTCCGCTGGTACGCGGTAAGTAACTTACCCGTTGTCTTTCATGCCGCAGGCGCGTTGGCTGCAATTATTCAACCTGGTCACTTACTGAGGTAAGCTCCTGGGATTCATAATTTTGTCGCCTTCCTGCAATATGAAATCCATTGGGTGAAACAACTGGAGCAAAGTCATGGCCAATATTGAGATCTACACCAAAGCAACCTGCCCGTTTTGCCATCGCGCAAAAGCGCTGCTGAGCAGCAAAGGCGTTTCTTTTGAAGAACTGCCGATCGATGGCGACGCGGTGAAACGCGAAGAGATGATTAAACGTAGTGGCCGTACGACGGTACCGCAGATTTTTATTGATGCACAGCACATTGGCGGCTGTGATGATTTATATGCGCTGGACGCGCGCGGTGGGCTCGATCCCCTGTTGCGTTAATGCATAGAAGAAGTGATTCACGTTGCGTCAAGGCCGACAAACAGAGGCAGCCTGAAGAATAAAGCGTATTAAGGACAACACTTAAGGGTTTTAGACATGTCTGAACAAAACAACACGGAAATGACTTTCCAGATTCAACGCATCTACACTAAAGATATCTCTTTCGAAGCACCGAATGCTCCGCATGTGTTTCAGAAAGACTGGCAGCCGGAAGTGAAACTGGACCTGGATACTGCATCCACTCAGTTGGCTGAAGGCGTTTATGAAGTGGTACTGCGTGTTACCGTTACCGCTTCCCTGGGTGAAGAAACGGGCTTCCTGTGCGAAGTACAGCAAGGCGGTATCTTCTCCATTGACGGTATCGATGGTAACCAGCTGGCGCATTGCCTCGGTGCGTATTGCCCGAACATCCTGTTCCCTTACGCGCGTGAGTGCATCACCAGCCTGGTTTCCCGCGGTACTTTCCCGCAACTGAACCTTGCGCCGGTGAACTTTGATGCGCTGTTCATGAACTATCTGCAGCAGCAGGCTGGCGAAGGTGCTGAACAACATCAGGATGCCTGATGAACGCACGCAATGCTGAAATGACTGTGATCGGTGCCGGCTCTTACGGCACCGCTCTTGCCATCACACTGGCAAGAAATGGCCACCAGGTTGTTCTTTGGGGCCATGACCCGAAACATATTGCGACCTTACAGCATGACCGTTGTAACGCCGCTTTCCTTCCTGATGTCCCTTTTCCTGATACGCTTGCGCTGGAAAGCGATCTCGCTTGTGCTCTGGCGGCCAGCCGTAACATTCTCGTGGTTGTGCCAAGCCACGTGTTTGGCACTGTTTTACAGCAGATTAAACCGCTAATGCGCAGCGATGCGCGCATTGTCTGGGCCACCAAAGGTCTGGAAGCTGAGACGGGGCGCCTGTTGCAAGACGTCGCGCGTGAAGTGCTGGGCGATGAGATTCCTCTGGCGGTTATCTCCGGGCCGACCTTCGCGAAGGAGCTGGCGGCAGGGTTACCAACGGCGATTTCTCTGGCGTCGACTGACCCGGTGTTTGCCGATGATCTCCAGCAATTGCTGCACTGTGGTAAAAGCTTCCGCGTCTACAGCAATCCGGATTTCATTGGCGTGCAGCTTGGCGGCGCGGTGAAAAACGTCATTGCGATTGGCGCAGGCATGTCGGACGGCATCGGTTTTGGCGCTAACGCCCGAACAGCGCTTATCACCCGTGGTTTGACCGAAATGTCGCGTCTGGGCGCGGCGCTGGGTGCCGATCCGGCCACCTTTATGGGCATGGCGGGTTTAGGGGATTTGGTGCTGACCTGTACCGATAATCAGTCGCGCAACCGTCGTTTCGGTATGGCGCTGGGGCAGGGGATGGACGTGCAAACGGCGCAGGACCAGATTGGTCAGGTCGTCGAGGGCTACCGCAATACCAAAGAAGTTCGCGCTCTGGCGCATCGGTTTGGTGTCGAAATGCCAATAACCGAGGAAATTTATCAGGTATTGTATTGCGGAAAAAATGCGCGCGAGGCAGCATTGACCTTATTAGGTCGTGCGCGCAAGGACGAGCGCAGTAGTATTTAGCACATACGTCATCTTTCATGCTGCCTGGTTGTTGGCTTCGGCTGCGTACCCCCGTCATTTACTTATGTAAGCGCCTGGGGTTTCCAGCCTCGTCGTCGCGACACAGTAAGAATGATTTTGTGTTTATGTCCTCAGCCAGTTAAGCAGTGACTGGCTGAACTTATTACGTCTGGAGTAAGCAATGCCGTGTGAAGAACTGGATATCGTCTGGAATAATATTAAAGCCGAAGCCCGGGCGCTGGCGGACTGTGAGCCAATGCTGGCCAGTTTTTACCACGCAACGTTACTCAAGCATGAAAACCTGGGCAGCGCGCTAAGCTATATGCTGGCAAATAAGCTGGCATCACCCATCATGCCTGCCATCGCCATTCGTGAAGTGGTCGAGGAAGCCTATGCGGCTGACCCGGAGATGATCGCCTCAGCGGCCTGCGACATTCAGGCGGTGCGTACCCGCGATCCGGCGGTGGATAAATACTCTACGCCGCTTTTGTATCTGAAAGGTTTTCACGCGCTACAGGCGTACCGCATCGGCCACTGGCTGTGGAACCAGGGACGCCGCGCGTTGGCCATTTTCCTGCAAAATCAGGTCTCCGTATCGTTCCAGGTTGATATCCACCCGGCGGCTAAAATCGGGCGTGGCATTATGCTCGACCATGCTACAGGCATTGTGGTGGGTGAAACCGCGGTGATTGAAGATGACGTGTCGATTCTGCAGTCGGTGACGCTGGGCGGGACAGGCAAAACCAGCGGCGACCGTCACCCGAAAATCCGTGAAGGGGTGATGATTGGCGCCGGGGCGAAAATCCTCGGCAATATCGAAGTAGGCCGCGGTGCGAAAATCGGCGCAGGTTCCGTGGTGTTGCAACCTGTACCGCCGCACACCACCGCCGCAGGCGTTCCGGCGCGCATTGTCGGCAAGCCGGAATCAGACAAACCCGCGATGGATATGGATCAGCATTTTAATGGGATTAACCACGGGTTTGAGTACGGCGACGGGATTTGATTGAGTGCCCGGAGGCGATGCCACGCGCCGCCTCCGGAAGAACGCTGACTCAGCTTCGCAATACCGCGCCAGCATATCCTAACTGGCGCCAGGCTTCATACACCACTACCGACACTGCGTTAGACAAGTTCATGCTGCGGCTGTCCGGCATCATCGGAATACGGATTTTTTGTTCTGAAGGTAGCGCGTCCAGAATCGACATCGGTAATCCGCGCGTTTCCGGGCCAAACATCAGATAATCGCCGTCCTGATAACTCACCGCGCTGTGTGCTGGTGTTCCTTTGGTGGTGAGAGCAAACAGACGTTCCGGCTTTTCGGCCTCAACAAACGCGGCATAATCATGGTGACGCTTCACGGCGGCAAACTCATGGTAATCCAGCCCGGCACGGCGCAGGCGCTTATCATCCCAGGTAAACCCCATGGGCTCGATAATGTGCAGGCGAAAGCCGGTGTTAGCGCATAAGCGGATGATGTTCCCGGTATTCGGTGGGATTTCTGGCTCGAATAAAACGATATTTAACATGCTGCCCCCTTGATAGCGGGGGGAGCATAGCAGAATTTTGCCCTCACCCTAACCCTCTCCCTGTGGGAGAGGGAACTTTCCCTCTGCCCGGTGTGAGACTGGGTGCTTTTTTCTCCCTCTCCCCGGTGTAAGACTGGATGCTTTTTTCTCCCTCTCGCTGTGGAAGAGGGCCGGGGTGAGGGCATCAGGCAGCTCTTATTTAAGCCGCATCCCCTTGCGACAACGGTGCCAGCGCCGCCGGGATCTTATTCAGCTCCTGCACCAGCGAGTCTTTGCTGATTTCGCTGATGGACTTCGCGCCGGTCAGGGTCATCGCCACCCGCATCTCTTTTTCGATCAGATTCAGCAGGTTTGTCACCCCGGCGCGGCCATGTGTCGCCAGCGCGTAAAGATAAGCGCGGCCCAGCAGCACCGTGTCTGCGCCCAGCGCAAGCATCCGCACCACGTCCAGCCCGTTGCGAATACCGCTGTCCGCCAGAATTGCGATATCGCCTTTCACCGCATCGGCAATGGCGGGCAATGCTCGCGCGGAAGAGAGCACGCCATCAAGCTGACGCCCGCCGTGGTTCGACACCACAATCCCGTCTGCGCCAAAGCGCACCGCGTCCCGCGCATCTTCGGGATCGAGGATCCCTTTGATCACCATCGGGCCATCCCAAAACTCGCGGATCCATTCAAGGTCTTCCCAGGATATAGAGGGATCGAAATTGTTGGCCAGCCAGCCGATATAATCTTCAAGCCCGGTGGGTTTACCCAGGTAGGTCGAGATATTGCCTAAATCGTGCGGTCTGCCATGCAGACCCACATCCCACGCCCATTGTGGATGCGTCACTGCCTGCCAGTAGCGGCGCAATGCGGCGTTTTGTCCACTCATGCCGGAATGGGCATCGCGGTATCGCGCCCCGGGTGTGGGCATATCGACAGTAAAGACCAGCGTGGAACACCCCGCCGCTTTGGCGCGCTCCAGGGCGTTGCGCATAAATCCACGGTCGCGCAGAACATACAACTGAAACCACATCGGGCGTTTAATGGTCGGCGCTACCTCTTCAATCGGACAAACAGATACGGTCGATAAAGTAAAAGGTATACCTTTCGCATCCGCCGCGCCTGCCGCCTGGACTTCCCCCCGCCGCGCGTACATGCCGCATAATCCCACCGGGGCGAGCGCAACCGGCATAGACAGTTTCTCGCCAAAGAGGGTGGTCTCCGTGCTCAGCGCTGACATGTTTTTCAGCACCCGCTGGCGTAGAGCAACCTGACCCAAATCCTCTACGTTCCGACGCAGCGTGTATTCTGCATAGGCACCACCGTCAATGTAGTGGAACAGGAAGGGGGGCAGTATGCGTTGGGCGGCAGCGCGGTAGTCGCTGGCGGCGGAAATGATCATGCTGGGTCTCCAAAAGAATGCGAATGCCGTTCATTGGGCAGGCGAGTGATGCGCGCGCTGCGCGCCTGGTCTTCATCAAACTGACGAATCGTGGTGTGAACAAAACCAAGGTGCGCCATCATCGCTTCGCGGGCGCCATCGGCATCTCCGGCAAAAATGGCGTCCATAATTTCACGGTGCTGCACGGTGAGCTGCGTAAAGACCGGGGGAACCTGGTACATGCGCTGGCGGCTCTGTTTCACCGAGCTTTGCAACAGGTCGAAAAAGCCACGCATGGTTTGCAGCAGTACGATATTGTGCGACGCCTCGGCAATTGCCAGGTGAAAGCGGACGTCCGCTTGGGACGCAAGATCCGGGTCCTCGGCCAGGGTGGCCTCAAAGCACAGACGAATCTTTTCTTTTTCGATGGGTGTGGCGCGTAAGGCCGCATGCCAGGCGGTGCTGCCTTCAATAGCATGGCGCGCTTCGAGGATATCGAAGCTGTAATCTGGGTCATCTTCAAGCAGCGTTTTTAACGGCTGCACAATGTTCTGTTCCGACCATGCCTCATGCTGCCAGCGCACGAAAGTGCCGCCGCCGTGGCGACTCAGCAAAACGCCTTCGCTGATGAGTTTTGCGATGGCTTCGCGCAGAGAGTTGCGCGACACGCCAAGTTGCAGGGCGAGCTGGCGCTCAGAGGGCAAACGCATGCCCGCCTCAAGCCCTTTTTCACGAATAAGCGTTCTGATTCGCCGGGCAACATCCTCAGAAAGCCGTTCAGCAATCGCGGTCATGGTCTGCTCCGTGTCAGTCAAATTCGGGGGGAAAGTGGTACTGCCAGTTAGCGGCAGCACAATGCCATTAGCACAAGGTTAATTGGCTGGTTTGTAATGGCAATGTTAATTTTATGTGATTTTGCGGGGTGTGAAGCGACGCGCATAAATGCGTGAAGTGGTAGGGCCACTTGAAATCCATTCCATCAGGCTCTCTTGCTTGCCCGTTTGAACATGGGTAGTGCTCAAACAAAACGCAGAGCGTTTTGAACGCCCTCAGGCGGTCCCGTAGGGATAAGCGAAGCGCAGAATCCTCACGTGCTCCGTGTACGCTCCGGTTTTTCCGCGCAGTCCAGGCTTAAACTTCCTGCGCCGATTACGCCTGGTGGGATGGATTTTTACGCAGAAAAAGGGCTCCCCTTCGGTGAAGAAGGGGAAGCGGGATCAGAAATCGGTTTTCGAGAAGCCTGTCATCTCTTTGAGGCCCATTTCGCGGCCCAGCGCGGTCATCGGGTGCACAACAATAATACCCCGCACGCTTTTTTTCAGCTTGCCCAGATCGGCCTGCTCTTTTTTGGTGATGGCGCGCTTGAACGGCATGCTTACCAGCTTTTGTGCTTCTTTACTGAGTTTCTGGCTGTACTGACCACGCAGACGTTCAATTTCAGCTTCGATAGTCTCTTTTTCTTTCTCCAGCTCCGCGTATTTTTCGGCGGATTCCACCAGCGATAAACCGGCCTGCTGGTGACGGATAGCGTCCAGACGGTCGCTCAGGCGTTTAATTTCGTTCTTTTCAACTTCTTTCATAGGAATGTGTTTCTGCTGATTAAAATATAAGGATACCGCATTGCGGCGAACAACCCCAGAAAAGCACGGAAACACTAAAAGTATCCCGCATGCAGGTCCATCTTTGTTTTACGGTTGGGCAAAAAGGAGAGGAGAAAATGGCTAAATTAGGTGACTACACCCCACAAATCATCGATAAAGCGATCGATTTTATGGCTTCAAGCCAGGCGTTCCGTGAGTACCTGGCGCATCAGCATAAGAAAGACCGTGTTCCTGATGATATTCCCACAGATAAGGTCGATATGTACCGTGAACGGCTGGAATATTATCGCCAGCTTTATCGGCCTGCATGTGTTCATGAAGAAGAGACAGAATAAGCTTATTTCTGGAATGCTTTTTTCAGGCTGATTCGGGAAATCAACTCCGTCAGGGAAAGCACCATGGTTGAACGAACGACCTGCTGGTAACGCTGTTTTTGCATAGCAAACAGGTCGGGGTCGCTGGTATCAAAGGGCGGTGTTGCAGGCAGCGCCGCCACGCAGTGCAGTTCGCCAAACGGTCCCAGGATTTCATCATCGGTGAAAGCGTATTCTGTGCCGTCGTGATTCAGTTCTTCACGTAACGCCATCAACAATTCCGCATCTTCATACTCATGCCGACTGATTACGCCAAGCCCATAAATCAGTTTTAAGCGCACGGACAAATTGCCCAGCGGTCCATCTCCGTCAAGCAACGGCTCTACAGCATATTTCACTGCATAGTCGTCTTTGCGGAAGACCTGAAGCACCAGGATATTCACCGCCTCGGTCAATAACTCGACGGCGGCAATCAGAAAGCTTCGTACGGTTTTGCCAGCATTCAGACGCTCGAGCACACGGTTTTCGAAAGCCTGTGTTAGTTCCATTATTGCCTGCATATCTGACAATCTTGTTAACAGGCGCGGGATGTCCCGCGCCAAACTCGGCATCATGCCTTTGCGTTGTATGCGTTAACAGCTTCGGCTACCACGTCGCTTGCTGCGTCCAGACCGGAGATCTGCACCAGCGCGGCCTGTGGGCCTTTTTCTTCAATTAAGGTCGCTAATTCCTGCGCCTGCGGATCCTGTTCACTGCGGTAATGCATGGCAGCGGCGATACCTTTTACCAGGTTCGCGTGTGGTAAACCATATTCCAGCGTGCCGAGCAGCGGCTTGATCAGACGATCGCCTGCGCTCAGTTTACGCAGCGGCTGACGGCCTACGCGCTCAACATCATCTTTCAGGTATGGGTTCTCAAAACGACCAAGGATTTTTTCGATATACGCGGCGTGTTTGGCAGCATCGAAGCCGTAGCGCTTGATCAGAACCGCGCCACTCTCTTCCATTGCGCCTTTCACCACTGCACGGATGCTGTCATCCAGAATGGCGTCACGAATGGTCTGATGACCGGTCTGTTGTCCAAGGTACGCGGTTATAGCATGCCCGGTGTTCAACGTGAAGAGCTTGCGCTCAACAAACGCCATCAGATTGTCGGTTAATTCCATGCCTGGAATGTTTGGCAGGTCGCCAACAAATTGGGTTTTATCAACAATCCACTCGCTAAAGGTTTCTACGGTCACTTCCAGTGGATCGTTAGTTGCAGATTCAGAAGGCGGAACAATGCGGTCTACTGCGGAATCAACGAAGCCGACATGGGCTTCAACCCACGCTTTATCTTCTGCTGCCAGCGCATTGAACACATGGCCTTTTAACTGAGAGGTACCGCGCACCATGTTCTCACAGGCAATGATATTCAGCGGCGCTTCTACGCCCTGCGCTTTACGTTTTGCCAGGCCTTTGGCGATGGCCGGGGCGATACGCTCCAGAACCACCGGACCAACGGCGGTTGTCACCAGATCAACAGAGGCAATCAGATCAACCACATCGTCGCCGATGCTGCTTACCGCATTGACGCCGGAAACGGTGTCTACCTGCTCTTTTTCACCAACAACGTGAACCTGATAGCTATGACGGGCATTAAGGGCGTCGAGAACCACCTGATTAACATCGGCGAATGTCAGCGTAATCCCCGCGTCAGCCAGCAGTTTGCCGATGAAGCCACGTCCGATATTACCTGCGCCAAAATGTAATGCTTTCATAGAATTAACCTTAATCAATGTTTTTACCCGAGAGGGCTGGGGTGAGGAACCACGTGAAATTATCCTCACCCTAACCCTCTCCCTGAGGGAGAGGGGAGGTGTCCCACGGATGCCCTTCGCTTATCCGGGAGACGCGTCTACGTTTTTGGTAGCCGGATAAGGCGGAGCCGCATCCGGGACCAGGGTTACGCTTTCAGCAGCGCCAGCACTTCTTCAACGCTGTTGGTATTTGCCAGACGCTCGATAACGGTTTCATCATCCAGTGCGTTGGTCAGGCTGGTAATCACCTGAATGTGCTCGTTATTGCGCGCAGCGATACCGATAACCAGACGGGCGATGTCATCCTCTTCTTCACCGAAGCGCACGCCTTGCGGGTACTGGCAGAATACTACGCCGGTTTTCAGCACGCGATCTTTCGCTTCAACGGTGCCGTGCGGTACCGCGATGGACTCACCCAGGTAAGTCGGGGTCAGTTTTTCGCGTTCCAGCATCGCTTCAACATATTCCGGCTGAACATAACCGCCTTTCACCAGTTGCTCGCCGGCAAAACGGATAGCTTCTTCTTTGTTACTGGCTGTACGACCCAGGAACACATTTTCTGCGCCCAGCTTGAACAGGTTGCTGTCGCCAG
Organism: Phytobacter diazotrophicus; assembly: GCF_052061655.1. Lineage (NCBI taxonomy): Bacteria > Pseudomonadati > Pseudomonadota > Gammaproteobacteria > Enterobacterales > Enterobacteriaceae > Phytobacter > Phytobacter diazotrophicus. The sequence goes on from NZ_CM125428.1 coordinate 145,009, forward strand.
CGTCAAAGCTATCCTGCAAGCTGGTCTGAACCTTTACGCTGTTGTCCACGTGGCGCTGTGCGGCAACCAGGCGTTCAGTCAGGTTGGTGTACAGGCCGCTGTCCAGGAAGTTGGTCAGTGAAATGTGCTGTGCCTGAGGAGCCTGACGCATAGCGCGCTCGGTCAGGTCACGGTGCGTAATCACCAGGTCAACGTCAGACGGCAGGCTGTTGATAGCGCTGTTGGTCACAGAGATGTTGGTCAGACCGGCATCCTGAACTTTCTTACGCAGCACACCGGCGCCCATTGCGCTGGAACCCATACCGGCATCACACGCAACGATGATTTTACGAACGTGGCTCAGGTCGTTGGTCACGTCGCCAGCGGTCAGCGGGGTAGCGCCTTTAGACTGTGCTTTCATGTCCTGTACACGACGGGTAGCCGCTTCGATATCGTCGTCTTCTTCTTTCACTTTGCTGGTTTTCAGCAGAATCGCGGAGATAACGAAGGAGACGATCAGCGCAGCAAAGATAGCCACGAGGTTCGCGAAGTAAGTGCCTTTCGGCGTCATTGCCAGTACGGCCAGGATGGAACCCGGAGAAGCCGGAGAAACCAGGCCGCCGTTCAGCACGCTCAGCGTGAACACGCCAGTCATACCGCCGAGGATTACCGCCAGCAGCAGACGTGGGTTCATCAGCACGTACGGGAAGTAAATTTCGTGGATACCGCCCAGGAAGTGGATGATAGCCGCGCCGCCAGCAGACTGACGAGCACTACCACGACCAAAGAACATGTACGCCAGCAGAACGCCCATCCCCGGACCCGGGTTTGCTTCGATCAGGAAGAAGATAGACTTGCCGAGGTCATGAGACTGCTGAATACCCAGCGGCGAGAAGATACCGTGGTTGATGGCGTTGTTGAGGAACAGGATTTTCGCCGGTTCAACAAAGATAGACGCCAGCGGCAGCATGTCGTGCGCCACCATGAAGTTAACGCCAGCAGCCAGGCCTTTGGACAGAACTTCAACCGCAGGGCCGATGCCTTTAAACGCCAGCAGTGCCAGGATCATACCGATGATGCCAGCGGAGAAGTTATTTACCAGCATTTCGAAACCGGATTTGATCTTACCGTCTACAGCAGCGTCAAATTTCTTGATGCACAGGCCGCCCAGAGGACCGGCAACCATTGCACCAAGGAACATCGGCATATCAGCACCGACGATAACACCCATGGTGGTGATTGCACCTACCACACCACCACGATCGCCGCCCACCAGACGACCACCGGTAAAACCGATCAGCAGCGGCAGCAGGAAAGTAATCATTGGGCCGACGAGTTTCGCCAGCGTTTCGTTTGGTAACCATCCTGTAGGAATAAACAATGCGGTAATAATACCCCACGCGATAAACGCGCCGATATTGGGCATTACCATGTTGCTGAGGAAGCGACCAAAGCTTTGCACTCTGATCTTGATATCGGATGACATAAAACACCCCTTCTTATGTTTGCTATCTCACAGGCCGGAAGCCCGAGGTTTTGTTGTTAACGTGGCGGCAGAGGTAGCCGGACCCATGATCTGTGCTGCGAAATCTCGCACCGAATCGATGAACTGTCCAGATGGTGCTAATTTGTGTGATGGAGATCACGTTAATGCAGGGGGTATACCATCCAATGAAGTGATATTCGTCACAAAAATTATGTGTAAAAAAAGAACAAAGGCTAAAATTTCACCGCTATGCGCCTGTTAATGTGATGTTAATCACAATTGTTAGCGGTGAGTTTGTTGTTTGTTTGTGATCTAAATCACAAGATATTTTTGCCAGGAGTTTTCCGAGTGTGATCGGTCGCAAACTGTGGTTTTTCCTGGCCTGAGCCACTGTAATTCCCTTTCACTTTTTGCGCGGCTTCGAAGGCAAGGCGTAACGCACTATAGTCAGAGCAGTTTTCACATTTATGAAATGGTCAGCGCGCGCTTTGGTCGGGTAGTACATACTTACTGTTTTGTTGGCGAAGAGGAGAAGGCAATGAAACTTATCGGCAGCTATACCAGCCCTTTTGTACGAAAAATATCGGTCATCCTGCTCGAGAAGGGCATCACCTTCGAATTTGTGAATGAACAGCCCTATAACGCCATTAACGGCGTGGCGCATTACAACCCGTTGGGAAAAGTACCGGCCCTGGTAACCGATGACGGTGAAGTGTGGTACGACTCGCCGATCATTGCCGAATATATCGATCTGTTGGGTATCGCTCCGGCCATGCTGCCTGCCGATCCCAAAGCCGCGCTGAAAATTCGTCAGATTGAAGCGCTGGCGGACGGTATTATGGATGCGGCGCTGGTTTCCGTGCGTGAGCAAGCGCGTCCGGTGGCCCAGCAATCGGAAACGGAGCTCTTACGCCAGCGCGAAAAAATCAATCGCGGCCTCGACACCCTGGAGAGCTATATCAACGAAGGGGCATTACGCGTTGATGAGATGAACCTCGCCACTATCGCCATTGCCTGCGCCATTAGCTATCTCAATTTCCGCCGTGTCTCCCCTGGCTGGTGTGTGGATCGTCCGCAATTGGTTAAAATGGTGGAAAATCTCTTTCAGCGTGAAAGCTTTGCGCGCACAGAACCGCCAAAGGATTGACGCCCGTTATGTCAGGCTGAACCAAGTCGCTGTACAATCCCCCTCATGTCGAACCCCTCTCCCAACGGGAGGGGGCAACCCTCAGCCAGGCCATTTCATGACAACGGAAAATCACTCGCTTTACAGCCAGATCCCCTCAACCGATCGCCTGTTACGTGATGAGGCGTTCACTCTGTTACTGACCGAATTTGGGCATAACCGTGTGGCGCAGACGCTGCGCCAGTTGCAGGACGAAGCCCGTGATGACGTCCGCCAGCGCCAGGTTCTGCCCGTCTGGTGTAATGACTGGGCACAGGCAACGTACCAGCGCTTGTTGGATGAAAATGTCAGCGCGCTGCGCCCGGTTATCAACCTGACGGGCACCGTGTTACACACCAATCTTGGGCGCGCGTTACAGGCGCAAGCGGCGATCGACGCCGTCGCGCAGGTGATGCGTTCACCCGTAACGCTGGAGTATTCGCTGGATGACGCCGGGCGCGGGCACCGCGACCAGGCGCTCGCCGATATCCTCTGCCGCCTGACGGGCGCGGAGGATGCCTGCATCGTCAATAACAATGCAGCGGCGGCTCTTCTGATGCTGGCGGCAACGGCCAGTGGTAAAGAGGTGGTGGTCTCTCGTGGCGAGCTGGTGGAGATCGGCGGCGCGTTTCGTATTCCGGATGTCATGCGCCAGGCGGGCTGCTTTCTGCATGAAGTCGGCACCACCAATCGCACCCATGCGAAAGATTATCGTGAGGCGGTCAACAACAATACCGCGTTGCTGATGAAGGTTCATACCAGCAACTATCACATTGAAGGCTTTACCAAAACGGTAGACGAAGCGGAGCTGGTGACGCTCGGTGATGAGTTAAATGTGCCGGTGATTGCGGATTTGGGCAGCGGCTCGCTGGTGGATTTAAGTCTCTATGGTTTGCCAAAAGAGCCGATGCCGCAGGAACTGATTGCCGCAGGCGTGAGTCTGGTGAGTTTTTCCGGCGATAAACTGCTTGGCGGCCCGCAGGCGGGCATCATTGTGGGGAAAAAAGCGCTGATCGCGCAGTTGCAGCGCCACCCGCTCAAGCGTGCGCTACGGGCAGATAAAATGACGCTGGCAGCACTGGAAGCGACGCTGCGTCTGTATCTGCACCCGGAAAAGCTGCGGGACAATTTACCCACCCTGCGTTTGCTGACGCGAAAACCAGACGAGATTCGCCAGCAAGCGTTGCGCCTTGCCGGGGTGCTGGCCGACCATTACGATGCGTTTGACCTGCGTGTGGAAGCGTGTTTATCGCAAATCGGCAGCGGTTCCTTGCCGGTGGACAGGCTGCCCAGCGCCGCACTGACGTTTACCCCGCGTGACGGCAGCGGGCGTCGCCTGGAAGCGCTCGCTGCATCCTGGCGTAACCTGCCAGAGCCGGTGCTGGGGCGGATCTCTGATGGCCGCTTATGGCTGGATTTACGCTGTCTTGAGAATGAACCCCGATTTCTGGAGATGTTGTTGAAATGATTATTGCCACCGCCGGGCACGTCGACCACGGCAAAACGACATTACTACAGGCCATAACCGGCGTGAATGCTGACCGTTTGCCGGAAGAGAAAGCGCGCGGTATGACCATCGATCTTGGCTATGCCTACTGGCCGCAGCCGGATGGCAGCGTGCCAGGCTTTATTGATGTGCCGGGCCACGAGAAGTTTCTGTCCAATATGCTCGCAGGTGTGGGCGGTATCGACCATGCGCTGCTTGTGGTGGCCTGCGACGATGGCGTGATGGCGCAAACCCGCGAGCATCTGGCTATTTTGCAACTCACCGGTAACCCGGCGCTGACTGTTGCGCTGACCAAAGCCGATCGCGTGGATGAGGCGCGTATTGATGCCGTCCGCCACGAGGTACTGGCGACGTTAAACGACTTTGGCTGGAAAGAGGCGGCGCTGTTTGTGACGGCGGCAACCGAAGCGCGTGGCATTGACGAACTGCGCGCGCACCTGCTGCAACTGCCTGCGCGTGCGCATCCGCAGCATCAACGTTTTCGCCTGGCGCTCGACCGGGCGTTTACGGTGAAAGGGGCGGGGCTGGTGGTGACCGGAACCGCGCTGTCGGGTGAAGTGCGCGTGGGCGATACGCTGTGGCTCACCGGGGTGAATAAGCCGATGCGCGTGCGCGGATTGCATGCCCAAAATCAGCCGACCGAGCGGGCGTATGCCGGGCAACGCATCGCCCTGAATATCGCCGGTGATGCGGAAAAAGAGGCCCTGACCCGTGGGGACTGGCTGCTTTCCGTCACGCCGCCCGAACCTTCGGAGCGTGTCATTGTGGCGCTGCAAACCCATACGCCGTTGACCCAGTGGCAACCGCTGCATATTCACCATGCTGCGAGTCATATCACCGGGCGCGTATCATTGCTGGATAACAACCTGGCGGAGCTGGTGCTTGATACGCCGTTATGGCTGGCCGATAACGACAGGCTGGTGCTGCGGGACATTTCCGCGCGTGAAACGCTGGCAGGCGCGCGCGTGGTGACGTTGCACCCACCGCGTCGCGGCAAGCGTAAACAGGAGTATCAGCAGTGGCTTGGCGCACTGGCGGCAACAGAAAGCGATGCGCAGGCGCTGGCCGTGCATCTGCAACGCGGGGCGGTGAACCTTCCGGCCTTTGCCTGGGCGCGGCAGTTGAACGATACCGGGCTTGAGGCATTGGTGAGCGAGCCTGGGTTTATTCGTGCGGGAGACAACCTGCTCAGTGCGCCCGTGGCCGCAGGCTGGCAGCGTAAATTGCTCGCCACACTTGCCCAATATCACGATCAGCATGCGGATGAACCCGGTCCTGGACGCGAACGTTTACGGCGTATGGCGCTGCCGATGGAAGATGAAGCGCTGGTGCTGACGCTGATTGAGCAGATGCGCGACAGCGGCGAGATCCACAGCCACCACGGCTGGCTGCATCTGCCGGATCATAAAGCGGGCTTTACCGACGAGCAGGCCGCCATCTGGCAGCGTGCCGAGCCGTTGTTCGGCGACGAACCCTGGTGGGTGCGTGATTTAGCGCGTGAGACGGGCGCGGATGAGCAGGTGATGCGCAGCGTGTTGCGCCAGGCGGCACAACAAGGGCTGATAACGGCGATCGTCAAAGATCGTTATTACCGCAACGATCGGATTGTCGCTTTCGCCAGTATGATCCGCGACCGCGATCCGATTCACGGTTCGACCAGCGCAGCGGATTTCCGCGACACCCTTAACGTCGGGCGTAAGCTGGCGATTCAGATCCTGGAATACTTCGACCGCATCGGTTTTACCCGCCGTCGCGGCAATGACCACGTGCTGCGCGATAAAGCGCTGTTTACGAAATAGCCTGAACCCCCGATGGCGCTGCGCTTACCGGGGCTACGGGGTGTAGCCCGGATAAGGCGTTTGCGCCGCCATCCGGGGTTATGACCGGGTGGGGAACAGGCTGAATGCTAAAGAGTATTCGCCATTCCTCCGGTCCACGATCCCGATTGTCTATACTCGATAAAACAACACGGGAGGAAAATATGGCCACACATCACCAGTCCGATGACCAACACACCAAAGATGTTAAAGACGCGCCAAACAAACAGGGGGAAATCCCTCGTAAGCGCGATGACAGCAAGGACGACCAGAAAGACCCTTTTAAAGCGAGCTAAAGGCAAACATATGTAGCCGCAATGACCGGACACACAGAGTCTGCTAGCATAGCGGCCTGCAACTACACAGAGATAACACCGTGACCGCCTTTTCAACCTTAAATGCTTTGCCCGCTGAACTCCTCGCCAACCTTGATGAGCTGGGTTATCACTCCATGACCCCGGTCCAGGCGGCGGCATTGCCGGCGATCCTTGAAGGCAAAGACGTGCGCGTACAGGCGCAGACCGGCAGCGGCAAAACCGCCGCGTTTGGCTTAGGCTTGCTGCAGCACATCGATGCCAGCCAGTTTGTGACCCAATCTCTGGTGCTATGCCCAACGCGTGAGCTGGCCGACCAGGTCGCCAAAGAGCTTCGTCGTCTGGCACGTTATCTGCCCAACATTAAAATTCTGACCTTGTGCGGCGGTGTGCCGTTTGGCGCACAGCGCGATTCGCTCCAGCATGCGCCGCATATCATCGTCGCCACGCCGGGTCGTCTGCTGGATCATCTGGAAAAAGCCACCGTCACCCTGGAGGCCCTGAAAACGCTGGTCCTGGACGAAGCCGATCGTATGCTCGATATGGGTTTTAGCGACGCTATTGACGCCATCCTGCGCCATGCGCCGGAACGTCGTCAGACGCTGCTCTTTTCCGCCACCTGGCCTGCGGCTATTGCGGCCATCAGCACCCGTTTCCAGCGCGTTCCGCAAACCATTGAGATCGACTCGGTCGAAGCCTTACCGGCGGTGGAGCAGCATTTCTATGAAGTCTCGCGCCGGGAAAAAATTCCGCTGCTGCTGAGTCTGTTAAGCAAGCATCAGCCAGCTTCCTGCGTGGTGTTCTGCAACACCAAAAAAGATTGCCAGGAAGTATGCGATGCGCTGAATGAGCGTAACCAGAGCGCGCTGGCGCTGCATGGCGATATGGAACAGCGTGACCGCGACCAGACGCTGGTGCGCTTTGCCAACGGCAGTAGCCGTGTTCTGGTGGCTACCGACGTCGCCGCGCGCGGGCTGGATATCAAAGCGCTGGAAATGGTCATCAACTACGAGCTGTCCTGGGACCCGGAAGTGCACGTACACCGCATTGGCCGTACCGCGCGCGCCGGGCAGAGCGGTATGGCGCTTAGTCTGTGCGCACCGGAAGAAGCGCAGCGTGCGGCTATTCTCGGTGAAATGCTGGCTATTTCGCTCGACTGGCAATCCCCGGTTATCAGCAACAACATCAAGCCGCTGGAAGCGGAGATGGCGACCCTGTGCATCGATGGCGGTAAGAAAGCCAAAATGCGCCCCGGTGATATTCTGGGCGCACTGACCGGTGATATTGGCCTGGACGGTGCGGATATCGGCAAGATTGATATGCATCCGATGCATGCCTATGTTGCCGTGCGTCAGTCCGTGGCAAAACAGGCCTGGAAGCAACTCCAGCAGGGCAAAATCAAAGGCAAAGCCTGCCGGGTGCGCCTGCTCAAGTAAGACGGTGAACGGTAACCCGGATAAGGCGTTACGCCGACATCCGGGACATTCCGGCGATTACAGCACCCGGTTACCTTTCCTCGTTAACCCAAATCCGCATCTCCCCTTCGCCGCGATTTGCCCAGGAAAACCACGGAATAAAGGTCAGCGTCTGCGCCTGACGTTCGCCTGGCGTTTTGTCATAACGCCACAGGGCCTGCTGCCCCGCGTCAGCCGCTGTTTGCTTATAGCCCTGCGCCTGAATCAGCATTTTATGGGCGAAAATCCCCTTACCCTCAAAAACGGTGAATGTCGCCTGCGGTGAGAGCCACAGATTATGCAGCTCTTCCCCGTTGTCCGCCTGCTCCAGGCAGTAAACCAGCGGCCCGCGCTGAATCGCCACTTTACCCGCCACATGACGCAGCAGCGGATTGCCATAAACCCGGCGTACCGGCATTGGCAGGGTGAGCGTCAGGGTATCGCCTTCCTGCCAGCGGCGCTGAATATGCAAATAGCCTTTACGGACATCGCTGGCCACCTCCGCACCGTTCAGCGTGATGTGCGGAGCGGCGCACCAGTCCGGCAGACGCAACGCCAGCGTGTGGTCAACCGCCTGCGGTGACTCGATGGTAATGGTGACCTGCTCCTGCCACGGATAGTTGCCGCTTACCCGCAGCCGCAGCGCCTGACCGCTCACCGGGATCTCCACGCTATTGCCAACGTAGAGGTTGATATAGAGCGCATCCTCGCGCGGAGTGTAGAGATAATGGCCGAGCGAGGTGAGCACGCGGGCGATATTCGGCGGGCAGCAGGCACAGCCAAACCAGCGCTGACGAACCGGTTTCACATGGTCATAGATATGGTTGAATTTCAGCGACTTCGGGTGCACTTCCAGCGGGTTAACGTAGAAGAAGTGTTTCCCGTCCAGTGCCATGCCGCCGAGCACCGTATTGTAGAGCGCACGCTCCATCACATCGGCATACTGGCTGTCGGCCTCCATCTCCAGCATTCTGCGGGCGAACATCATCAGCCCAATGGAGGCACAGCTTTCGGCATACACCGTATCGTTGGGCAGATCATAATCGCTGCTGAACGCCTCGCCGCTGCTCTGCGAGCCGATGCCGCCGGTGATGTAAAGCTGGCGCTGCGCCATATTGTTCCATAGCCGCAGGCAATCCTGACGCTTCCCTTCGTCCTGGCTTAAGCGCGCCAGGTGGGCCACGCCGGTCATCAGGTAGACGAAGCGTACCGCGTGGCCGATAGCCGTTTGCTGTTCGGCTAACGGCTGGTGTGCCTGACTGTAGGCTTTGTCGTTGACCATCCACGCCGGGCCGTAGGTATGCCAGTAAGAGGTCCGCCCGCGCTTTTCATATTCGACATCGTAGAAATGCGGCTGCGTGCCACGCTGCTCAACAAAGTAATTCACCAGCGCCAGATAGCGCGGCTCCTGAGTAACTTCGTACAAACGCATCAGCGCCAGTTCGATCTCCGGATGCCCTGGGTAGCCGTGCAACTGTCGTTCACCGGGGCCGAAGACCGAATCGATATGATCCGCCAGGCGGCAGACCACCTCCAGCAGACGGCGTTTCCCGGTGCCCTGAAAATAAGCCACCCCCGCCTCAATCATATGCCCGGCGCAATAGAGCTCATGGCATTCGGCCAGGTTGGTCCAACGGTCCTGCGGCGCTTTGACCGTGAAATAGGTGTTGAGATAACCATCGTCACACTGGGCTGCGGCGACCAGCTCGATCACCTCATCAGCGGTCTTCTCCAGTTCCGCATCCGGCTTCTGGCACAGTGACCAGGCCACCGCTTCCAGCCACTTGGCGACGTCGCTGTCCTGAAAGACCATGCCGTAAAACTCCCCCTCCTGCAGCCCTGCGGCGATACGAAAGTTTTCAATCGCATGGCTGGGGTCGGCTTCGGCGATACGGTCATTCAGTGCATCCCACTGGTAGGGAATAACAACCTCGCGTACCAGTTGTTGATACTGACCAAGAAATGCATCGCTGACTTTCAGTTTGTGCAGATCGACTTCCATTACAGACTCCTTAAGACTGAACATGACGCTGGCGCAGATCGGTGGCAATGCGCGCCATCATGGGATTGTTGAGCTTGCAGGCGCGGATAGCGAACGCCAGCAGCAGGTGGAACAGGGCAGGCAGCAGCGTCTCCATTGCGGTGATGCCTTGTAACGAGGCGGGTGTCTGATTCCCTGCGCCGGGCTGATAGGCGACGAAAACGAACACCAGGCTGATGATGACGGCGCTGGACGCCCAGGCGAGCTTGATGCAGAAGAGGTTGAAAGCGAAGTTCATACCGGACGAACGCACGCCGGTCTTCCACTCGCCGTAATCATCGGCGAAGGCCATCAGTGAGAAGTGCAGCGGCAGGGTAAAGCCGAGGATCACGCCATTACCCAGAATGACTGCCAGCCACAGGGTCTGCCAGGCCGGTCCGGTAGGCAGGAGCCACATCATCACCGACAGCGCGGCCAGCACGAGGTTGGTGTAGTAGTAGAATTTCACCGTGTCGAAGCGTTTTGACAGCGGGTTAACCAGCACCGAACCAAGAATCGAGGCAAAGGTCACCATGGTGAAAAATAGCGAGGTATAACCGGTGCTGCCTTGCAGTACATAGGTGATGAAGTACATGTAGCCGCCGCCGCGAATGTTGAACACATTGATCAGCAGGAAAGACATCAGCAGCATCAGTAACAACTGGTCGTTTTTACGCAACCCCGCCAGGTGTTCACGCAGGGTGAATTTACCCATCGTCGACAGCGGCACCCGTTCACGCACCCAGAAGAAACAGCACAGGAACATCACTACGGCGATGGCGCACAGCACGCCGACACCAAGTTGATAACCCTGCGCGGCATTCCCTTTACCCAGTGAGGAGACCAGCCACGGCAGGCCTACTGAGACCAGAAAACCCGCCACGCCACAGAGCACAAAACGCCAGGACTGGCAGGAGATCACTTCGCTGTGGCGCGTGGTCATCGTATTGATTAGCGCGCAGTAGGGCACGTTGATGGCGGTATAACCCACAGAAAGCAGAAGATAAGTGCCAAATGCCCAGGCAATTTTCACGTTCATGCTGGCATCGGGGACGGTGAAGGTCAGCACGCCGATAATGCCGATAGGCAGGGCAATCCATAGCTGCCAGGGGCGAAAACGGCCCCAGCGACTTTGGGTGCGGTCAGCGATGATCCCCATTACCGGGTCGGATATGGCATCGAATACACGTAATGCCATAAACAGTGTGCCGACCAGTGCCGGGGTTAAGCCAAAAATATCGGTATAAAAAAAGGTCAGGAAATTCATGATTAAGCAGGTAATTACCGTTCCGCCTGCGTCACCCAACCCATAGCCTATTTTTTCACGTACGGATAATTTATCGTCCAGCGCTTTTTGCGCTGAATCGGTATTGGAAATTAATGTTGAAGTCATGGAAAACGCCTCACGGATATTCCAAAAGTAACCCGCTTATTTGCAGATTTTGTTGTGTAGTTTGCAAAGTACGTTATTTATTTTGCATTGAATTGACCACACAACAAGGGAAGGGAAAAGTACAAAAAGATGACGATTCCGACCTGATGCGCAAAGTGTGATTTTGATCCGGCGCGGGGCTTACATTTCGTTAATAATCAAAAACAAGATGCAGTGTAATTGCCCTCTTGTAGCGAGAATTGACATATTTATGCTTGAATTATCCATAACATTTCCGCTTCGTGTGCAAAATGGCGGCTTATTTATCTCGCGCGGCGTGGGAAGCCATCCGTCACGGACTCTGCATTCCTGGGAGGTGATTTTCGTCGAAAAGGGGACATTAACGATCCGCGAAGAAGAGAAACTCTTTACGGTTAATGCCGGCGAAACACTTTTACTCTGGCCGCAGCGACGACATGTTGGTGTAGGGGAATTTCCGGCAGATCTTAAATTCTACTGGCTGCATTTTGAATTAACGGCTGCGGTGGAAAAAACAGGACAAAACAGTGTGCTTATGTTGCCGCAACATACAGCATTAAATGATCCGCAATATATGACGGCATTATTTCGCCAGTTTTTACATGAGCAGGAAAATGTCCATCGCAGCGTGGCTATGGAATGTATTTTACTGCTGATTCTGCAACAAATATCGGCCTCTGCGCTCAGCGAGCGTGCCGTGGATAATCCGGGAATGGCGCTCGCCTGGAAAGCCCGGCAAATGATTGGTACGCAATTTCATCTGCCGATTTCGGCCTCGACGCTGGCAAAAGAGCTGCACTGCAATGCCGACTACCTGGGGCGGGTGTACCGGCGCGCCTTTCGTCTGACGCTGACCGAAGCCATTCATCGCCAGCGGGTACGGGCAGCGGAAAAATTACTGATCAGCGACTCGTTATCGTTAAAAGAGGTGGCGGGGCAGTGTGGGTTTCATGATGTGGGCTATTTCCGACAGATCTTTCGCAAACACACCGGGCTGACGCCCGCCGCATGGAAACGGCGGTATTGTAAGGAGCATATTAATTCGGGGTAAGAATGGGGCGCTGCGCAGTATTTTCCCCTCACCCTAACCCTCTCCCCAGAGGGGCGAGGGGACCGATCGAGCCGAGGCCTTCTGGCCTCCCTGTGGGAGAGGGCCGGGGTGAGGGCATCAGACCGCAGAGGATTACTGCCCGTAATAGGCGTTCGCGCCGTGCTTACGCAGATAGTGCTTATCCAACAATTCAGACTGCATATCCGGCAACTGCGGCGCCAGTTGCCGGGAGAACAGACCCATATAGGCGCACTCTTCCAGCACCACCGCGTTGTGCACCGCATCCGCCGCGTTTTTGCCCCAGGCAAACGGGCCGTGGGAGTGGACCAGCACGGCCGGAACCTGCATCGGGTTCAGGCCGCGCGCTTCAAAGGTCTTGATGATCACTTCGCCGGTTTCGTATTCGTACTCGCCGTTGATTTCCTCGGTCGTCATCAGGCGCGTGCAGGGAATGGTGCCGTAGAAGTAGTCCGCGTGCGTGGTACCCCAGGCGGGCAGATCCAGACCCGCCTGCGACCAGATAGTCGCGTGGCGGGAGTGGGTATGTACAATGCCGCCAATCTCCGGGAAACGACGATACAGCGCCAGGTGCGTTGGCGTATCAGAAGAGGGTTTTTTACTGCCGTCGACCACGTTGCCAGTGGCGATATCCACCACCACCATATCCTCGGCTTTCATCACGCCGTACTCCACGCCGGACGGTTTAATCACCATCAGTTTGCGGGTTTCATCGACGGCGCTGACGTTTCCCCAGGTAAAGGTGACAAGCCCGTGTGCGGGTAGCGCCAGGTTTGCCGCCAGCACCTCGGCTTTCAGTTGCTCTAACATACGAATCCTCCTTCCTGCATACGGGCTTCAATCCAGCGACGGGCCTGGATGATCTCCAGCACCGGCTCTTTGGCTTTTTCGGTCCACATCTCAATCAGAAAAGCGCCGCGATAATTCAGGTTCTGCAACGTGCTGAACACATTGACGAAATCCACACAGCCTTCGCCAAACGGCACATCACGGAACTGACCTGGGCTGGTTTCGGTGACGGGCTGCGTGTCTTTCAGGTGAATAGCTGCGATACGGTCGATACCGAGCGCCAGCTCTGCCGGTACGTCGTTACCCCAGGCGCTGAGGTTGCCCACGTCCGGGTAGACGGTGAACCACGGTGAGGCGAGCATCTCGTCCCATTTTTTCCATTTGGTAATAGAGTTCATAAACGCGGTATCCATGATCTCCACCGCCAGCATGACCTGTGCGCCTGCGGCCTGCTCAACGGCCCACGCCAGCCCTTCGGCGAAACGCTGCTGGGTGCCTGCGTCATGCTCTTCGTAATAGACGTCGTAGCCCGCAAGCTGAATGGTGCGGATACCTAAGTCGCGCGCCAGTTTGATGGCTTTGGTCATGATGTCGCGGGCACGTTCGCGCACGGCTTCATCGCGGCTGCCGAACGGGAAGCGACGATGGGCGGAAAGGCACATCGACGGAATCGACACATTGGTTTCCAGCATCGCTTCCACTAACGAGGCGCGCTGGGCGGTGGTCCATTCGAGTCGCGAGAGGCGCTCGTCGGTTTCGTCGACGGACATTTCCACGAAGTCGAATCCGCAGCTTTTAGCCAGAACCAGACGCTCCGGCCAGGATAAGTCTTTCGGTAACGCTTTTTCATAAATACCTAACGGATGGTTGCGCATGTTTACGCTCCCCAGATGTCGTGGATGCGGGCGTGGAATTCTTCGGCGACCTGCTGCGGATTCGCCGCACCAGACAGCGCGCGTCCGGCAATGAACGCCTTCACATTGATCTCTTTGAATAACGGCAAATCGGCAGGTGTGATGCCGCCGGTGATGGAGAGTTCGAGACCAATATCGGACAGCGCTTTCATGCGTGCCAGGTCCGCTTCACCCCACTGCTGGCCGCTGGCCTGGGCATCACGACCACGGTGGTAAATCGCCTGACGCACCCCGGTGCTGTACCAGTCGCGGGCATCGTCGAAGGTCCAGTTACCAAACAACTCAATCTGAATTTCTCCCCCGCGTGCGGCGGCAACGGCATGGCCTTTTTCGATGGTAGCCAGCGGTGCGGCACAGATAATAGTCATCCAGTTTGCACCTGCGTCCAGCGCCTGCTGGGCCAGGGTTTCACCGGCATCGGCCACCTTCCAGTCGGCAACGATGATTTTCTCCGGGCACTGGGCGCGTAAGGCGCGCACGGCATTTAACCCTTCACTGAGGCAGAGGATGGTGCCCGCTTCCACGATATCGACGTGATCTTTTAGCAACGCAACGTCGCGCTGGGCGGCGACAAGGCTGGTGTGGTCGAGCGCCAGTTGCAGTAGTGGTCGGCTCATAAAGAGTGCTCCTTAATACGGGCATGAAAGCCCTGAAGTGCTTCAATTAAAATCTGGTAACGGTGATATTTGCGCTGGTAGGCCGCATGGGCGTTCATGTCCGGCGTCAGGGTGTGCATCTCGTAGTTGAGCGTCTGCTGGGCATCGCTAAAGTTCTGATAGACGCCGGTGCCGACCAGTGCGGCGATGGCCGCGCCAAAGCAGCCGGTCTCTTCCACCTGCGGCAACTCAACGGGCAGGCCGCTGACATCCGCGAGCATCTGCATCCAGACTCTGGAATGGGCCGGGCCGCCGGTGACGCGCAGGGCGCGCACGTCGGTAAAGCGCTCGCGCATGCGGTTGAGGTGCGTCATATGGCTGAACACCACCCCTTCGTAGACGGCCTGCAACAAGTGCGCGCGGGTATGCAGCGCCTGCATGCCATAAAAGCCGCTGGTCATGTCGAGCCCGGCGTTACTGCCATACAGGAAAGGTAAGAAGAAGACCTCGCTGGCGGCTTTCGGCAGGCTGTCGACGAGTTGGTTAATGTCGGCAAAACTGATATCGCCCCACTGCGCGGTCAGCCATTCCAGGTTGCCGGACGAGGTGGGGCTGGCTTCGTGCACGATGTATTGCCCGTCATTGACGTAGCGGCCATACACATAGGGATGCGCTTCGTTGTCGCGCAGGCCTTCGGCAATACCGCTGGTGACAGCCCAGGTGCCCATCACGGCATTGAGCGTGTATTCGTCTTTCAGACCGGCGCAGATCGCGGTGGAAACCACATCAAACAGACCGCCCACAACGGGTGTTCCCGCTGCGAGACCGGTAATGGCGGCTGCCTGAGCGGTGATTTCCCCGCTGATTTCTGCAGAACCCACAATTGGCGGCAACGCGGGGTCTATCTCGCTAATGCCCAGCCATTGTGTCAGGCAGGGGTCATACTGCCCGGTGGTCATATGGTAGAGGTTGGATTCAGAGATATTGCTCTCTTCACACCCCTTCACGCCGGTCAGACACCAGCGCAGGTAGTCGTGACCCATCATCACGCAGCCAATCTGTGCGTAACGTTGCGGCTCGTTTTCTTTTACCCAGCGCAGCAGCGAGGCCGGGTGTCCCGTCCACAGGGTCTGGCGCGTTAACGGGTAGAGCTTTTGCGGAATGCCGTCCTGCTGCCAGCGCTTGACGATTTCCATGGCGCGGCGGTCGGAAGAGAGGATCGCGGTGCCCAGCGGCTGGTCATTTTTATCAAGTAAAAACAGCCCTTTGCCCTGAGCGGAGATACCCACGCCCTTAATGTTTTCACCGCCAATGCCGGTACGTTGCAACAGGCGTGAGATGGTCGCCGCGCAGTGCTGCCACAGTTCCGCCATGTCGCGCTCCGCCCAGCCCGGATACGGACTAAGAGTGCGGACGGACTGGCGTTCAATAGCAAATTCTTTACCCTGGCTGTTGTACAGTCCTGCTTTCAGATAAGTACCGCCACAATCGATACCCAGCCAGAAGGTCTCTTTTTCACTCATCTTTTTGTCCTGTTTTTTCACCCTCTCCCTGTGGGAGAGGGCTGGGGTGAGGGCATCAGACCGCACGTTTGGCCGTATTCGTCGCGCCCACGCGCGGGCTGTTGGCATCACACTTCGCCGGCAGCAGCAGCGCCATTAGCGCGGCAATCGCCAGAGACACCGCCAGGCAGTAGACGCCCGCATCTTTGCTGTACATGGTGATCAGCACACCCACGGCATACGGACCGCAGAAGCCACCCAGGTTACCCAGGGCGTTAATCACCCCGCGTGCGCCACCGGCCATTTCCGCGCTGAACAGACGAGCAGGAATGGTCCAGAACACCCCGGCAGCGGATTGCAGGAAGAAGCCACAACCAACCAGTGCGGCATACGACAGCCAGATGCTCTCTTTCAGGGTGACGGAGAGGAACATGCAGGTGGCGAAGCCAATCAGCGGCAGGGAGACGAACAGCTTGCGTTTACCGGTTCGGTCGGACAGCGAAGAGAACAGGAACATCCCGGCGATAGCGCCAACGTAAGGCAGAATGGCAAGCATCCCGACCTGGCCCATGCTGGTGTGGGTCAACTCTTTGAGGATGGTGGGCAGCCACAGGGTGTAGCCGTAAATCCCGGTTTGATAGAAGAAGTTCAGGGCAATTAACTGCCACATGGTACGGTCAGACAACACCGCGCCCAGCGAAGCATTGACTACGGTTTTACCCGCAATGGCGCGCTGCTCAGCGGCCAGGGTTTCCACCAGATATTTCTTCTCGGCTTCGCTAATCCAACGGGCTTCCTGCGGACGGTCATACACGGTCAGCGCCCACAGCACCAGAACAGCCAGTGACAGCAGACCTTCGATGATGAACAGCCAGCGCCAGTCGAGTGCGGTAATGATCCAGCCGGAGAGCGGGGCGGTGATGATCCCGGCAATCGGGACGAACATAATGACGATAGCATTTGCGCGACCACGTTCGGCATCCGGGAACCAGTTGCTGATCATGGTGAGCACCACAGGCAGCATACCGCCTTCCGCCACACCGAGCAGGAAACGCAGTGCTAACAGTTGATATTGGTTGGTGACAATACCGGTAAGCACAGAGATGACCGCCCAGGCGACCAGTGACCAGCCGATGAATTTTTTACCGCTGCCGTGCACGGCGATTTTCCCGCCCGGTACCTGCAAGAAGAGATAACCGAGGAAAAAAATACCGCCAGCCAAACCTGCCATGGTGGCGGTAATGCCTAAATCCTTGTCCATCCCGCCAGGCATTGCGAATGCGATATTCACGCGGTCCATATAAGAAATAATACACGCGATAAGAATAGGGGGAATAATTCTTAACCAGCGTTGGCGCGGAATATCCGCAGATGTAGCGTAAGAGGAAGTGTTCATATTAATCTCTCGTTAAAAGTAACAGGCCTTGCGATTAAATTGACGCTTTATATTTATTGTCTGGCTTTGTTTAACGCGGTAACGCCATCGCGTAATATGGCTATGCGATGATTCGCATCAGCATTAGCATCAATTTCCAGCAACTTAATACCGGCAAACTGTAATTTTGCTGTGTCAGCCACATTAAATAATTCTTTAGCACTTTCTACCGTGAGCAGGCTTTCCGGGCAGAAAGGGGCGAAAGGCGTATGCAGGTCAGTCCATTCACCATACGGCCCTTCGGTGGCGGTGCCGGAGAACATCAGCGCCCCCAGTTTTCCTGCGGCTTTCACCGCCTGAGTATGTTCCAGCGGCAGGGTGGTATTACGCCCTTCAATCGCGGAACGCGCCCAGTTAATGCACACATCAATGTCGTAACCGGCGAGGGTATCCAGCACGTTTTCCAGCGGCAGGAAACCTTTGCGCGGTGCGGGCTTGTTCATGGCGTCGCAGTGTTCCAGTACGAGCGAGCATGACCAGTCCCAACTGGCGATTTCTTTGATGGAGCGGGCAAACGCATCGGTTGCCTGTGCCACATCAGCGTTACCGCCCAGCGGCGCAGCCTGCAGCTCCAGCGATATCACTTTATTGGCGAAGCGCTGGTTTACCGCATTGATTTTGTTCAGCAAATGACGATGGAACTCGACGCATGCCCGACGTTGTTCTTCATCGCTGGAGGCCAGACCGAAGGCCAGATTACCGCCGCTGCGACGACGCATGGTCTCCGGGATCGCGGTGACCACAATCTGCCATTCGCCCGGCGTGTGCCGGAACAGCCACTCATCGCCATAAGCGTGCAGGTTTTCGTGGCACGGCTGCTCCAGACCGCGAATGTGCGGCGTATCCGCGAGTAAACGCCAGAATTCCTTCTCTTCCTGTTCGCTTTTTTGGTGAAACGAAGGCGCACAGGGGTATGCGCCGATAATATAACCGGCGTCATTCGTTTTCATGTTTCGCTCCTTTTATTTATCAGGTATCGATAAATAAACAACGGATTAATTCAATGCGGAAACCGCAACTTTAACGACTATTTTTCTGATCGCTGTTTCTCTGTGTTTATTACAGGCAGGACGATGGACATCCTGCGGAAAAAATATGGCGTAATTACCTGGCACCATTTCAATCAACGATTCGTTTTCACTGTCGTGATAGAAAATAATATCGCGCTGCTCAAGTAATTCTTCGCTCACCACGTTATTGCCAGTATCAATGGCGACACCGATTTGTTCTTCGCCGGAATATAAATATTGAATATCCAGATAACGGCGATGCACTTCCGGGCGCAACTCATCGTGAGGGCGAGTGGTCAGATCGAGGATCTGCGCGTAAATCGTGCGCCCCTCAATTTCCACCACGCCCGGCTCCAGCTTGCTGAAATCCGTGGTACGCAGGAATTCCAGTGCCTTTTCAATCGCTGCCGGATACTGGCAGGCATTGGGTTGAGAAATATGTCCATAAATCATGATGATAATCCTTAGAGCGACTTGATTTTCGCCCACACGCTGTCGTCAACGGTGATACCGTTGCGGCGGTTTTCTTCCAGCAGACGCGTAAATTCATGGCCCGGCAGACGCACAGGGACATTTTCATCGGCACGTTCAGCGGTCGTGATGTAATCCATGATGCGTTGCAGCTTGGCATCACGGGTGGCGCCGTCGATCAGTTTGTCCACTTCGATGGCGATAAAGACCTGCGAAATGTTGAACTCGTCGCTGTTGTCTTCGGTGACGGCGGCCACGGAAGAGCCATCGGACAGCAGGGTGGCGATCATATCCAGCACGATAGAGAGGCCAGAACCTTTCCAGTAGCCCATCGGCAGAATGCGACGGTTTTTCTCAATCGGCGCCGGGTCTTTGGTCAGCTTACCTTCGTCGTCAAAGCCACCCTCAACCGGCAACTGGCGGCCCGCCAGGCGGTTCACTTCCAGCATGCCGTAGGAGAACATCGACATGGACATATCCACCATGGTGATCGGCGTGGACGGAATGGCTACGATCAGCGGGTTAGTCCCGATACGGCACTCTTTCGCACCCCACGGCGGCATAACGGCGATGGAGTTGGTCCAGCAAATACCGATGTAGCCTTTCTCCGCTGCCTGCCAGCCGTAGCTGCCGCCGCGCATCCAGTGGTTAGCGTTACGTACCGCCACCAGGCCGATACCGTGGTCGGAGGCCAGTTCAATCGCCCGGTCCATCATCTTTTTCGCGGTCAGGTTGCCGATAGAACGCTGGGCATCCCACTGTTCAATCGCCCCCAGCGACGTGATGCGTTTTGGCAGCGCATCCGGAATGATGTCGCCATTTTCCAGTTGCTGGATAAAGCGCGGGAAACGGTTTACGCCGTGTGAATAGACCCCTGACTCGGTGGTGCGGGCAAACATCTCCGCACAGGCATCGGCGGTTTCTGCCGCCACACCGCGTGCCAGCAGGACACGGTTAAACTCATTTTTAAGATCAGAAAAACTCAATAACATACGCTTTCTCCATCACATCTTCGTTTTACATAGTGGAATGGCATTCCACTAAACTATGTTGGGTTGTGAAAACGCGCCGGCAGGGCCGGTGCGCTTCGGTATTAATCCTGTTTATCCCTGAATACGGGAGGGGGCGATGGTCACCCGGTAAAGCGATGTGGTCGCGGTAATAAACAGCGTATTTCCGTCAGGCCCACCAAACGTGCAATTAGAGACGCGTTCAGGGACGGGAATCGTTTCCAGCAGCCTCCCCTGCGGCGAGAAAATCAAAACACCGGTCTCGCAACTACAGAAAATATTCCCCGTCGGGTCAACGCAAAAGCCATCCGGAATACCCGGCGCAACCTGGGTGACCACGTGAGAAAATACCGCGCTATCGCCGTCGAGACGGTAGGCGCGAATTTCCCGGCGGCCCTGCGTCGGAAAATCAATAATCGACATATCCGCCACGTAGAGCCATTTATCATCCGGCGAGAAGGCCAGCCCGTTAGGGCGCTGAGTATCGCTGATGGCGATCGTCGCCCGCTTGTCCGCTTCATCAAAACGGTAGACGTAGCAGCCGATGACCTGGCTTGCCGCACGATAACCCTCTTCGTCGCCGACGATGCCGTAGGGTGGGTCGGTAAACCAAATCGACCCGTCCTGGCGCACTGCGATATCGTTGGGCGAGTTGAAACGCAGCCCGTCGATTTTGTCCACCAGCAGGGTGTGATTCCCCTGCTTATCTGTCCGGCTGATACCGCGACGGCCATGTTCGCAGGTTAATAAACGCCCTTCGTTATCCAGCGCGTTGCCGTTGGCAAAGTGGGACTCAGCGCGAAACACGCTGACGCCGTTTTGCGCACTCCAGCGGTACATCTTGTTGCCCTTCACATCGCTGAAAATCACGCTCTGCTGTTCTGCCAGCCACACCGGGCCTTCCGCCCAGATGGCCGGAGAACACAGGCGTTCAAAACTGCCCGCGACGGCTAACATCTCACTTCACTCCCCAGATGGCTTTGTAGTGATCGCGATACTGGTTACCCGGGTCGAATTCATTGTTCTGGCCGCCGTCGGCGCTGATGTTTTCTTTGGTGACCAGGTGCGCCGGGGTGACATAGCCAGAAGGTTGTTTACCGGCGAAGGCACGGTTGAACTCATCCAGTAGCTGCCAGCCGTGCAGTTTCAGCGGCTCTGGCACGGTCGCGACTTGCGCTTTGCCATCGCGTACGCGCTGATAGGCGGTAACGGAACCGTCGCCTGCTGAGATGTTGTACGGCGGTTTGCCATCCGTACCTTTACCCGCGGTTTGCAGGGCCGGGGCCATAAAGTCGAAGTACAGGTCGTTGATGGCCAAAGAGTATTCGAACTTATCACCATATTTTTGCATCAGGCTGTAGGTCATGCCCGGCATGCGGTTAGAGGTGTCGGCAAGCGGGGTATCGATAAATTCAACCACCTGGCAGCCGCTGCATTGCTCAATCACTTTCTTCATCGCGTTGGCTTTATCCAGAGCGATTTGGTAGAGCGAGTCGGTGAAAATCAGCACCTTTGCCGTGCCGTTGGATTTCGCGACGGCGTAGAGTGCCGCCATGCGTGACACTTCGTTAGAGTCGGAGGTCACGTTGTAGAAAATGTTGTAGGCCGGAACCGGACCCGGTGCCGGAACAGCGTGCCATGCGGTCAGTACGATTCCCTCTTTCACCGCTTTTTTGAGCGGGATTTTGGCGACGTTCGGGTTCCAGCCACCGATCACGATACCGTCCGGTTTGCGGGCAATCGCCTGGTTCAGCGCCGCCAGTTGGTCTTTTACCGAACCCGCACCGTCCAGCACGTCGAGTTGCCAGCCCGCGATTTTTGCCGCTTCTTCAAGCCCCTCTTTAACGCCCAGCACGCCGCCGTTTTTCATGTCAGACGCGATGAAGATAATCTTTTTGTTCGGCTGTAACGCCGGGCCCTGCGTTGGGCCATCCCACACGGTGACAGGCGCGGTCGCTTTGGCAATCGCCGCCTGCGCCTGCTGAACATAGCTGTCCTCGGCCAGGGCGAAACCGCTTGCCATCATCAACCCGGCAGCCAGACAGCATTGAACTATTTTGTTATACATTTTCAGTTCCTTACGCGAGAGTCATTGGGTAACAGAGGAGCCCGGTGCGGTCGTTTGAGCACGCTGCACCAGTTTTTTATTTAATGCCCGGCGGCGCTGTGCATAACCGGCCAGGGTAATCGACAACAGTAGCGTCGCACCGTTAAACAGCGGCTCGACCCAGAATGCGCCGCCAAACTGCTGAATCCCGGCGATACCAATCGCCAGTACCGCAATCCCGACCACCGTGCCCCAGACGTTCACGCGCCCCGGACGAATAGTGGTACTGCCAAGGAACGCCCCCACAAGGGCAGGCAGCAGATAGTCCATGCCGACGCTGGCCTGGCCCACGCCCTGCTCAGCGGCAATGATCACCCCGGTAAACCCGGTTAAGGTGCTGGAGGCGATAAAGGCGCCGATGGTGTAACGGTTAACGGCGATGCCGTTGAGCGCAGCCGCGATCGGATTACCGCCCACCGCATACATACAGCGACCAATCGGGGTGTGTTCGGTGATGATCCACAGCACTACGGCGGCAAACAGGACATAAAAAGCTACCACCGGAATGCCAAACAGATCTGAATGGTGCAGGGCAATAAAGGCGTCCGGTAAGTCGCCGACAATCTGCCGTCCACCGGAGTGCCAGAGCGCGATGGCGTAGAGCACGGTACCGGAGCCGAGCGTAGCCACGAAGCTATCGATGTCGGCCAGCGCCACCAGAATGCCGTTCAGCAGGCCATACAGCGCGGAGAGCGCCAGCACGATGGCCACGGCCACCGGCCAGGAAAAGCCATATTCCACCTGCAACGTGATGGCGAGGATGTGCCAGAGCACGATGCCAAAGCCAACATTAAGGTCAATTTTCCCGACAATCATCGGGATGGTTGCCGCCAGCGCCAGCAGAGCGATTTTCGATTTACTGTCGAGAATGGCCTGTAAGGTCAGCAGTGAAGCGAATGAAGGCGTCGTCAGCGAAAAAACGATAACCAGTACCACGCAGATCACGGGCAGGCCGTAACGAGTGGTTAATTGTCCAAGCCAGGCGGCGGCACCGTGTTCATGAAGCGATACGCGTGATTCCAGGGCCGTCGATTTCATTGATGTTTTAGCCATAACTAACGCACTCCGACTTAATGTAGTGTGCCGCTGCCTGACGCCAGTTCGAGCAATCTGGCGAAGGTGACATCCTGGTTGAGAAGCTCGCCGACAATTTGCCCACGGTTAAATACCAGCGCCCGGTTGCAGATATGCGCCACCTCTTCCAGGTCATTGGAGATGACCAGAATGGCGACGCCGTTTTGCAGCGCCTGATTGAGCAGGTCATAGATTTCCGCACGCGCGCCGACATCAACGCCCGCGGACGGGTCTTCCAGAATGAGCAGTGGAGCATTGAGTGAAAGCCAGCGCGCCATCACGACTTTTTGTTGGTTGCCGCCGGACAACGCGCTGATTTCAATGTTGATCTGCGCTGGCCGGACATCGAACTGGCGGATTTTCTCCCAGCTCATCGGCGCTTCGCTTTTTTCGTTATAGCGGGACAGCGGGGCGTGACCGTGTTTACACGGGTTCATAAACAAGTTTTCACGCACCATCATGCCCGGAATCAGACTTTCATGAAGGCGATCGCCTGCGACAAAAGAGACGCCCGCAGACATCGCCTCCCCTGGTGTTGTCGCCGTAAACGGCACGCCATTTAATGTGATTTGCCCGCTTTCCTGCGTACGGCAGGCAAACAGCAAACGTCCAATCTCTTCCTGTCCGGCGCCGCGCAGACCGGCGAGCGCCACCATCTCACCGGCACGAAGCTCGAAAGAGACGGGGCCGGTATCACCCACTTTGACGTTGTCCATCTTTAACAGCACCGGCGCATCACCGTCGGGTAACGCCTGGCGCTGGTCGTCACGCAGACTTTCGCCAACAATCAGTTCGACCAGACCACGCAGGGTGTAGTGGTCGATGTCACCACCACCTGCATAGCAACCATCGCGCATGGCGCAGACGGAATCGGCCATCTCCATCACCTCATCCAGACGATGGGTGATATAAATCATGCCGACCTGTTTTTCCCGCAAGATGTTCATTACCCGGAACAGGTGGCGAACATCGTCCGCGGGAAGGGAGGCCGTCGGTTCATCAAGCACCAGCACCGAGGCATCTACCGCTACCGCACGGGCTATTGCCAGCAGCGATTTTTCAGTGCGGGAGAGGTCGAACACGCGGTCATCCGGATCAAGTTGAATGCCGATGTCTTCCAGCGCTTTTTGCGCCTGACGGCGTGTTGCCGCCCAGTCAATCAGCCCAAAGCGACGGGGAAAACCCATCACCAGCGCCATGTTTTCCGCGACAGTCATCCACTCCACCAGACCTAAATCCTGATGGATAAAGGCAATAGGCTGCTCGTTGCCCCGGCGCAGCGCGGCGGCAGAATCCACCGGCTCACCGCGAAACAGGATTTCGCCACCGTCGCGGGAATAGACACCGGCCAGCACTTTGATCAGCGTGGATTTGCCCGCACCGTTCTCCCCCAGCAGCGCCACAACCTTGCCCGGATAGATATCCAGGCTGACGTTGTTGACCGCCACATTTCCCCCAAAGCGCTTAACGATATGGCGCATGGATAACAAAGGAGATAACACTGCTGCTTCTGCCATTTAAGATGACCTCCCACCGAGGGAATGAGAACGTTGTGCGACCTGTAAATTTCACTATGCGAAATCTGATTTCAAATATAGCGATCATATTTTGACAAAGCAATTGCTGGATATATTTTTGAAATGTAATAAAATCAATAAATTACAAATTTTCTGTTCAGATCGTGAAGTGAAACACACTTTGCGCTACCATCAGGTCGCCACAAAAAGGAGGCGAAAGCGATGAACACCAAAGAGAGTGAAAACACGCAGGAGAAAGAGAGGCCGGCAGGAAGCCAGAGCTTGTTTCGCGGTTTGATGTTGATAGAGATACTGAGCAATTACCCGAACGGTTGCCCGCTGGCGCATTTGTCCGAACTGGCGGGGCTGAATAAAAGTACCGTGCACCGATTGCTGCAAGGGCTGCAATCCTGTGGCTACGTGACCCCCGCGCCCGCTGCCGGGAGTTATCGCTTAACCACAAAATTTATCGCTGTTGGACAAAAGGCGCTCACATCGCTGAATATTATCCATGTTGCCGCGCCGCATCTGGAAGCGCTGAACCTGGCGACCGGGGAAACCATCAATTTCTCCAGCCGCGAAGACGATCACGCCATTCTGATTTACAAACTGGAACCGACGACGGGCATGCTACGTACGCGCGCCTATATTGGTCAGCATATGCCGCTGTACTGCTCGGCGATGGGTAAAATCTATATGGCCTTCGGTCAGCCCGATTATGTGAAAGAGTACTGGGAGACGCATCAGGAACAGATTCAACCGTTGACGCGTAATACCATTACCGGCCTGCCCGCGATGTACGATGAGCTGGCGCAGATCCGCGAAACCAGTATGGCGATGGATCGTGAAGAGAATGAGCTGGGCGTCTCCTGCATTGCCGTCCCGGTGTTCGATATTCACCACCGCGTGCCGTACGCCATCTCTATTTCGCTTTCTACATCACGCCTGAAACAGATTGGCGAGAAAAACCTGCTCAAACCGCTGCGTGATACGGCGCAGGCTATCTCTAACGAGCTGGGATTTACGCTGCGCGTGTAGGCAGAAGGCCAGATGTGATCAGGCAAATGAACGATTTACCCGCTTTCCCCATCGGGATCAAAGCGAAGACGGTTCATTCTCTGGCACTCTGAACGGAATTTTTCTGTATCAGGGGTGTGGAGAAATGAACCGTTTTATACTTGCGGATTCGACCAAATGTATCGGCTGTCGTACCTGTGAAGTCGCCTGTGTGGTCTCACACCAGCAGGATCAGGACTGCGCGGCGATCTCCCCGCAAACCTTCAGCGCACGGATTCGCGTGGTAAAAACCGGCTCTTTTTCCACGGCGGTTACCTGTCGTCACTGTGAAGACGCCCCATGCGCCAATGTTTGTCCGGTGGGGGCCATCAGCCGGGTCAATGGCGCGGTGTATGTGGAGCAGACGCTGTGCATCGGTTGTAAGAGTTGCATGCTGGCCTGCCCGTTCGGCGCCATGCAGGTGACGATGGAAAATGACCAGGTACAGGCGCAAAAATGCGACCTGTGTCTGCACCGTGAAACCGGACCTGCCTGTGTGGAAGCCTGCCCGACCAGCGCATTAGCCTGCATCGATCCCATCAGGCTGCGACAAAGCCGCCTCAACAGTCATTTAGCGTAACGTATTGACGTTTCTGGTTAAGAGATGCGAAGAGGAGGCCCTCATCAAGAGGGCCGGATTGCTGATTACGCGTGCTCACGCCAGGCGATTTCAATTTCCTCGGCGAGGATTTTCACGCCGGCTTCGATTTTTTCCGGGTCTGGCACATAGTTCATGCGCATACACTGGTGCGTGTGCGGCCATGGCTTATCCAGCCCAGGAAAGAAATAATCGCCGGGGACCATTAACACGCCGCGCTTTTTCAGACGCTGGTACAACAGCTCGGTCGTGATCGGCAGGTCTTTAAACCACAACCAGAGGAAGATGGCCCCTTCGGGCTTGTGGATCAGGCAGCGCTCTTCTGGCAGGTAGCGGCGAATAATCGCGATCGTTTCCTGCACTCGCTGGTAGTAAAACGGCTTAATCACGGTTTCCGACAGGCGCAGCAGATCGTTGCGCTTAATCATTTCGCACATCATGGCCGGGCCAATACCGCCCGGTGCGAGACTGATAATGCCGTTCATATTACGGATGGCGGATATCACCTTGTCGTTGGCGATGATAATACCGCAACGGCTTCCCGGCAGACCCAGCTTCGACAGGCTCATGCAGAGGATAATATTCGGATTCCATAAAGGCCGCGCTTCGCTAAAAATAATGCCCGGGAAGGGGACGCCATAGGCGTTATCAATAACCAGCGGAATGCCGTGTTGATTGGCCAGCGCATCCAGTTTGATCAGCTCTTCATCGGTAATGACGTTACCGGTTGGGTTGGTCGGGCGCGATACGCAGATCATCCCGGTCTCTTCACCGATGTGCAGGTGTTCGAAATCGACATGGTATTTGAACTGGCCGTCCGGCAGCAGTTCGATATTCGGGCGTGCGGAGACAAATAGATCTTCTTCCAGCCCGGAATCGGCGTAGCCGATGTACTCAGGCGCTAATGGAAACAGCACCTTACTGGTGGTTCCGTCGGCACGGCGACCAGCAAACAGATTGAATAAGTAGAAAAACGCGCTTTGGCTGCCGTTTGTCAGTGCAATATTTTGTGGTTCAATGTCCCAGCCCAGTTCATCGCGCAGCATGCTTGCCAGCGCCGTCAGCAGTTCGGTCTTCCCTTGTGGGCCATCGTAATTACACAGCGCATCAGTGGCTTTGCCGTTTTCGACCATTTCTGCCAGCAGATTATGGAAGTAGTCGGTCATCGCCGGAATTTGCGCCGGGTTACCGCCGCCGAGCATGATGGCGCCCGGTGTGCGCAGGCCATCGTTAAGGTCTTCCATCAGGCGGGTGATGCCAGCGTGACGGGTAAATTTGTCGCCGAAAAGTGAAAATGTCATAGCTGCTGTTCTGTCGGGCCGATTTTAAAAATGGCTAACCATAGCGCTACATACCCTGCTGTGCAAATCGGATGAGATGGGGTCAGGTGACGTTTTATTTTGTTAATTTATGTTTTGGTGGATTTTTATATTGCTATGCCGATGGGTTTATCGTCCCGGTAAGCGCAGCGCTACCGGGGAATATACTGGAAGGCGGCGTAAACGCTACGCAGGAAGAGACTCAGCGATTCCCCGCCCAAACCACCATCACTTTGTCGCCGTTGTGCTCGCGCACGAAGCCGTATCCTTGTGGCAGGCTAAGCGTTGTCTGCTTACCCGCTCCCAGTGCCGGGTGACGCGCGCGGAATTGCCCCAGCGTTTGCCAGTGTTGCAGGGTTGGCGCCGCCTTGCCGTTGATGTCCTGCCAGTTCATGTCCGAACGTGTCCCCTGTAGCGGGTCGGAGCCGGTCGGCCCGAAAGGCCGGCTGGTTTCATCGCCATAAAAAATCTGTACTGCCCCTGGCGCCAGCATCAGCAACTCTGCCGCTTCCTGACCGCCGTCGCGGAACAGACGCGTGTCATGGGAAGAGAGATAACTCAGCGCATTAAAGCCCTGCAGCTTTTCTGCCATCTGCTGCCAGACGAGATCCATATTCGCCAGGCATTTCACCGCACCCGCGGCCTGTTCCTGATAATCAAAATTGATCATCGCGTCGAAGCCATGGTTGTAATAATCGCTGCGCATGACACCGTGCCCCCAGGATTCTCCGGTCATCCAGAACGGCGCGTCGTCGAGTTTTTTCTGCGGGTTCGCTTTTTTCCATTCGGCCAGCGCGTCGGTGGCCTGGGTTTTCAACTGCTGCCAGGCAGCGAGTTCGACATGCTTGGCGGTATCGATCCTGAAACCGTCAATGCCGTAATCACGCACCCACTGACTTAGCCAGTGGGTCAGGTAATCTCGCGGCGTGTAGCCAGGGATCTCTCGTGCGGCGGTATCGGGTTTATGACGATAAAAGTTCGGTAATCCTGACGGTGTGGTGGATTCGGTTTTCAGATCCGGCAGAAAGGCCAGCGACATGGTCAGGTCATCGAAGCCGGGGTTGTCGTAGTCGCCAATGTCGGTGCGGATCCACTTTTTGCCCCACCAGTTCTCCCAGGCCGCTTTGTCGCTGAAATTGATAAAGTCGTTAAAGCTGTGCCAGCTTTGCCCTGGGCCTGGCCGCCAGTCTGTCCAGCGCTCGCCGAGCACTTTTTTGCGCTCTTCACCCTGAACATACAGCGCGCCGAACTGAAATTCCTGCATATCTGCCAGCGTCGCATAGCCGGTGTGGTTCATCACTACGTCAAAAAGGATACGGATACCGCGCTTATGGGCTTCATCGACCAGAGTACGTAAATCCGCTTCGCTGCCCATGTTGGCGTCCAGACGGGTCCAGTCCTGCGTGTAGTAGCCATGATAGGCGTAATGCGGAAAATCGCCTTTTGTTCCACCACCTACCCAGCCGTGGATTTGCTCAAGCGGTGAGCTGATCCACAGGGCATTGACGCCAAGCTGCTGCAGGTAGTCGAGCTTGCTGGTAAGCCCCTTCAGATCCCCGCCGTGAAAGGTGCCAATCTCCTGCATCCCGTCTTTATGGCGTCCGTAGCTGTTGTCATTCGATGGATCGCCGTTGACGAAGCGGTCAGTCAGCACGAAATAGACCGTTGCATTTTGCCAGCTAAAAGGGGCAGGGGCATTGGTTTCAGCGCGTTCGAGCAATAGCAGGCCGCCGCTACCGTTAGCCGGTTGTAGCGTTATCTTGCCGTTTTGCACCATCGCTGTTTTCTGGCTGTAGAAATCGCGCACCATGCTCCCTTCCGGGAATGTCTTGCTGACATCCAGCGTCAGGGCTTTACCGTCCCAGGTGGGGCACTGGCGCACGACATTAACGGCCTGGGCAACGGCTTCGCTTTTTACCGACAGCATTAGCGTTGGCGTGCCGGAGCGGGTATCGAGTTGAATCTGATAATTCCCTTCACGGAAAACGCGCCACTGGGGGGCATCGCCTGTACAGGGTTTAAGGGAGAGCATCTGGTTGAGTTTGATGTCGGCGGCAGGCTGCCAGCACTGCTGATCAAGGTGCAGCGTCAGCGGGTATGACCCTTTCTGTAATGTGCTGTTGCTACGCCAGACTCCGGTACCATCATCGGAAAAGGCAGAGAGACCGGGAGCCGACCAGTTAGCGCTGGCGAAGGCCGGTGTAAGCAGGAGAAAAAGGGCACTGTATTTCATCTGATCCTTCCCGAGGCATCCGTTTTTACCATTGTGTCATTAGCCCGGCGCGGGCAACTCATCCCGTGAGCGCAATCGCCAGGGTGGAGAGCGCCGGGTGAGTGATCGTGCGCAAATTTTGCGCAGAATTTGCGATAACCGCCACAAATCTATGCTGTTGTTTTCGCGACGTAGCAGGTTTGAGATGACAGGCTTTCGGAATTGGATTATTTCTGTACGTGCCCTGAAGCGCTATTTTTGATATGATTTGAGATTCAGCTCTCAAAATTGTGTAAAAAATAAGGTGTTGGAATGTTTATATCCGACCAGGAGACTTAATGATATCGACTCCCTTGCGACGACTAGGGGCCACGATACTCATGTTACTCACCATCGCATTTTCAGGTGAGGTGCTTGCGCAGACGCACAGCAAAACAGCGAGTCACAAAGCCCCAATCTCAAAGACGACCGGTACAAAACAGGCAAGCAGTAAACAAGAGTATTCTCGCAATAGTGTAAATAGCAGTTCACTTCCTGACTTGCGAAAATACCCTTCCGGAGCACCAAGAAAGAAAGCGTTTCTCCGGACGGTCATGCCTTATATTACCAGTCAAAATGCAGCGATTACCGCTGACCGTAACTGGCTGATGTCACGTCAATATAGCCAACAATGGTCGACGGCTGACCGTACACGCTTGAAGGATATCGCCAAACGCTACAAGGTGAGCTGGTCTGGCAATACCCGCCGTATTCCGTGGAATGCGTTGATGGAACGCGTGGATATTATCCCGGACAGCATGGTCGCGACCATGGCGGCGGCGGAAAGCGGCTGGGGTACGTCAAAACTGGCGCGTACCAACAACAACCTGTTCGGCATGAAATGCGGGAAAGGCAGTTGTAAAAACGGTCCAGGCAAAGTGAAAGGTTATTCGCACTTTGAATCGGTGAAAGAGTCCGTGGATGCTTATGTGGTGAATCTGAATACTCACCCGGCTTATGCTTCTTTCCGTAAGTCCCGTGCGCAGTTGCGTAAAGCGGACCAGGAAGTGACAGCCAGCAACATGATTCATAAGCTGAAAGGCTATTCAACGAAGGGTGCAAGCTATAACAACTATCTGTTTGCCATGTATCAGGACAACCAGCAGCTCATCGCTTCGCACATGTAATAGTCACATGTAATCGTATCAACGCCTTCCACCCGGAAGGCGTTTTTCTTTCCTGAATACACTGTTCCTGAATGCCCCGTTAAATCAGTGTCTCACCGTAGCGTTCACGGTAATCCTTCGGCGTGCTGTCGTACTCTTTGCGAAATACTGAATAGAAATATTGCAGTGACGGATAGCCACACATCTGCGAAATTTCGTTGATGGAAAGGGAGGTGGAAACCAGCAAACTGCGTGCTTTTTCCAGTTTTTCCGCGTGGATCACCGCATGGATGGTCTCGCCCACTTCCTCTTTAAAGCGCTTTTCCAGATTCGAACGTGAAATCCCGACGGCATCCAGCACTTGCTCTACTTTGATCCCCTTACAGGCGTGATTACGGATGTAATGCATCGCCTGAATGACCGCCGGGTCATTCAGGGAGCGGTAATCCGTTGAGCGTCGCGCTACCACGCGTACCGGTGGAACCAGCAGACGCTGCAACGGCATCGGTTCGTTGTCCAGCAGGCGATGCAGCAGTTTCGCCGCCTGATAGCCCATCTGCCGGGTTCCCTGCGCAACCGACGAGAGCGCCACGCGTGACAGGTAGCGAGTCAGCTCTTCGTTGTCGATGCCAATCACGCAGAGTTTCTCCGGCACCGGAATATGCAGATGGTCGCACACCTGGAGCACGTGACGGGCGCGGGCATCGGTAACGGCAATAATGCCCGTCTGCGGTGGCAGCGTTTGTAGCCAGTCCGCCAGCCGATTTTGGGCGTGCTGCCAGTTCTCAGGCGCGGTGGTCAGCCCCTGATAGACCACCCCGCGGTATTTCTCCTGTGCGACCAACTGACAAAACGCATGCTCTCGCTCAACGGCCCAACGTTTACCGCTGGAGATGGGCAGACCATAGAACGCAAAACGGTGCACCCCTTTCTCTTTGAGATGCAAAAAGGCCTGCTCGACCAGGGCAAAGTTATCGGTGGCGATGTAGTGCACCGGAGGGTAGTTTTCCGGTGCGTGATAGGAGCCGCCGACGCCGACAATCGGTACGTCGACATCGGCCAGCAGGCGCTCAATTTCAGGATCGTCATAGTCGGCAATGACGCCATCGCCGAGCCACTCTTTGATGTTTTCGATGCGGGTACGGAAATCTTCCTCGATGAAGATATCCCACTCAGATTGTGACGCCTGCAAATATTCACCAACCCCTTCAACCACCTGGCGGTCATAGGCTTTGTTGGCATTGAATAACAACGTAATGCGGTGGCGTTTCTCGAACATATCGGTTCCGTCGCTGGTTAATCATTAATTCTGATTATCATATTCGGCACACTGCCGGAGAAAAATCTTCCGGCAGTGTGATCGCTCCTGGTTTCACGCCCGACGTTTGGTGGCGGAGTCCATCCATACCGCCAACAGCAAAATGGCTCCTTTCACGATGTACTGCCAGAACGTGGGCACATCCATCATGCTCATGCCGTTATCCAGTGACGCCATGATAAATGCCCCCATCACCGCGCCCGCCACGCTACCAATCCCGCCCGCGAGGCTGGTGCCGCCGATAACGCAGGCGGCGATAGCGTCCAGTTCAGCAATGTTGCCCGCCGAGGGTGAACCCGCCCCCAGACGTGAGCTGAGAATCAGCCCGGCAATCGCTACCATCAAGCCGTTTATGGCGAACACCG
Organism: Phytobacter diazotrophicus; assembly: GCF_052061655.1. NCBI lineage: Bacteria > Pseudomonadati > Pseudomonadota > Gammaproteobacteria > Enterobacterales > Enterobacteriaceae > Phytobacter > Phytobacter diazotrophicus. Next base: position 177,669 of record NZ_CM125428.1, read on the forward strand.
CCAGCTTGGTACGTTCCACGTTGATCCCGGACAGGCGTGCGGCCTCCAGGTTACCACCGATAGCGTAGATACGACGACCAAACGCGGTACGCGTAGCCATAAACATCCCCGCCAGCAGCAGGAAGACGAGCAGCAATACCGGCGTCGGAACACCGCGATAATCATTGAGCAGCCAAATGGCACCGAGCACCAGTACGGCGATGAGCGACTGGCGACCCACGACGGAGGTGGACGCGGTGGTGGTCAGCCCCATCGCCTGGCGGCGCAGTCGTCCACGCCACTGCCACAGAATGAAGGCGACAAGCCCTAACGCACCCACGCCGAAACCGACACCATCAGGCAGATAGCTTTGCCCGATTTGCGACATGGCCGCGCTGGTGGGCGAGACGGTTGTGCCGTTGGTGATGCCAATCAGCACGCCGCGAAACGCCAGCATCCCCGCAAGGGTGACGATAAACGACGGCACCTTACGGTAGGCGACCCACCAGCCGTTCCACGCACCCAACAGTAAACCCAGTACCAGCGTGACCACAATGGTCAGCGGTAAAGGCCAGCCCAGCCAGACGTCGAAAATCGCCGCCGCGCCGCCCAGCAGGCCCATCATCGAGCCCACAGAGAGGTCGATTTCCGCCGAGATAATGACGAACACCATGCCAACGGCCAGGATGCCAGTGATGGCCGTCTGGCGCAGCAGGTTTGAGACGTTACGCGCGCTCAGGTAAGCGCCGTCGGTCATCCAGGTAAAGAACAGCATGATCACAGCGATGGCCGCAATCATGACAAAGACCTGGAAATTCAGAGACTTCAATCCTTTGAAGGCACCCGGTACCGGGGCGGATAGTTTCATTTCAGACGGGTTGCTTTTCGACATGATGTTCGCTCCTCAGCGCCGCTTCCATGACCTGCTCCTGGGTCAGTTGATGATTAATTAGGTCCGCTTTTAGCTTGCCTTCATGCATCACCAGTACCCGATCGCTGAGCCCCAGCACTTCGGGCAATTCGGAAGAGATGACAATAACGGCAATCCCCTGCTGTACCAGTTGATTGATTAATTTATAAATTTCGTATTTCGCGCCGATATCAATCCCGCGCGTCGGTTCGTCGAGGATCAGAATGCGCGGGTTGAGCAGCAGGCAGCGGGCAAGAATGGCTTTTTGCTGATTCCCACCGCTCAGGCGACCAATCGCCAGGTCGGGGGAGGAGGTTTTCACTTTTAGACGCTGCAGCGACTGCAAAATGCAATGCTGCTCTGCTGCATCGTCCAGGCTACTCAACGTGCCGGAAAACTGGTCCAGCGCCGCGAGGGTGATGTTTTTACCGACGGCCATCACGGGGACGATGCCATCTTTTTTGCGGTCTTCTGGCACCATCGCGATACCACTGGCAATCGCCTGCTGGCAGTTATGGATATGCACCTGTTTGCCATCAAGGAAAATATTGCCTTCCCAACGTCCCGGCCAGACGCCAAACAGGCACTGTACCGCTTCGGTTCGCCCGGCGCCCACCAGCCCGGCAATACCCAAAATTTCGCCACGTTTAAGGGAGAAAGAGACGTCATTGACTCGCTTGATGTGTTTATTGACCGGATGCCAGGCGGTTAAATGCTCAACACGTAAGATCTCATCGCCGGTGGTGTGCGGTTCGTTGGGGTAGAGCGCGGTGAGTTCGCGGCCCACCATCATGGTGATGATGTCGTCTTCGCTCATCCCGGTGGCATCGCGCGTGCCGATATGCTGACCATCGCGGATCACGCAGATGATGTCAGAAATAGCCTTCACCTCGTTGAGTTTGTGCGAGATATAAATACAGGCGATACCGTGGTTTTGCAGATCGCGAATGATATCCAGTAAGACGGCCGTTTCCTGCTCGGTGAGTGAGGCGGTCGGTTCATCAAGAATAAGCAGACGGACCTGTTTATTCAGCGCTTTGGCGATTTCTACCAGTTGCTGTTGCCCAAGCCCGAGATCGCCGACACGGGTATTGGGGGATATCGTAAGACTGACCTGGGCGAGCAGCTTTTCACAGCGCAGCGTCATGGTGTCGTAGTCCATCACGCCGTGATGGGTGATTTCGGTGCCAAGAAAGATGTTTTCCAGCACCGTCAGGTGCTTAACCAGCGCCAGCTCCTGATGGATTATCGCAATGCCTTTACGCTCGGTATCACGGATATGCCCGGCCTGTAGGGTTTCGCCAGCAAAAACAATTTCGCCGTCATAGCTGCCCCAGGGATAGATGCCGCACAGTACTTTCATCAGCGTGGATTTGCCGGAGCCGTTTTCACCGCAAAGGGATAACACTTCGCCTGCATTGAGCCGCAGACTCACGTTATCAACGGCCTTGACCGCGCCAAAGGCCTTGGTGATGTTCTTCATTTCAAGTAAATAAGGCATAACTGCTCCACGTAATTCGAGGTATTCACAGTGCCTGAAGACATGTTCCGGCGTGCCTCCTGTCGGGAGACACGCCGCGAGGCTTAGAGCTGATCTTTCTGATGGAACCCGTCTTTGATAACCGTGGCGTCGATGTTGTCTTTGGTGACTTCAATCGGCGTCAGCAGACGGGCGGGGACGTCTTTCAGACCGTTATTGAGGGTGGAGTCCGCTTTTGGCTGTTTGCCATTACCGAGCTCAACGGCGATTTCTGCGGCCGTGTTAGCCAGTTGGGTGATGGGCTTATAGACCGTCATGGTCTGGCTGCCGTTGATCAGGCGTTTAATCCCGGCGAGGTCGGCATCCTGGCCTGAAATGACGACTTTGCCTGCCAGGCCTTGAGCGCTCAGCGCCTGAATTGCGCCGCCTGCGGTCGCATCGTTAGACGCCACGACAGCGTCGATTTTGTTGTTGTTCGCCGTGAGGGCGTTTTCCATGATTTTCAACGCATTTTCAGGCAGCCAGCCGTCGACCCACTGATCGCCGACAATTTTAATCTTGCCGCTATCAATGTACGGTTTTAATACTTTCATTTGGCCTGCGCGGAACAATTTAGCGTTATTATCAACGGGCGAACCGCCCATCAAAAAGTAATTACCCTGAGGCACTTTGCTGACCAGGCTTTGCGCCTGCAATTCACCAACCTTTTCATTGTCGAAGGAAATATAAAAATCAATGTCGGCATTATTGATCATACGGTCATAGGCCAACACTTTAATCCCTTCTTGTTTGGCCTCTTTTACAACATTACTTAATACCTGACCGTTGTAGGGAATAATAACCAGAACATCAACGCCGCGGTTGATCATATTTTCGATTTGCGACATCTGGGTTTCTTCATTACCGTTAGCCGACTGGACAAAAACCGTGGCACCCAGCGATTCGGCTTTTTTCACGAAAATATCACGGTCTTTCTGCCAACGTTCGAGGCGTAAGTCATCAATCGCCATACCGATTTTTACTTCTTTTGCGTGACCCGCCATGCTGGCGAGCAGCAAAGAAGCACACAAAGTAAGGCAAAGGTTCTTTATCTTCATAATAGTAATACCTTTTTGTAGGGTGACGAAGCGAGATAAAAGAAACATGCACTGCGATGAACGTTGCAAATTTTTAACGCGTAAACGGTGGCTGGCAATTCCTGGTTTTTATCCCGGCGTTATGTTTTTTGGTTTATTTGTGGAAGTTTGACGGTGATCTGATTTTAAAATAAGCGGAAACGGTTTTGCAGGCGGCAACAATTAAGCAACCGACCTGGTTATGGCTTATTTTGCGAGGTGGCGCACATTTGCGTATTCTCTTAATGTCAGTGTGAAATAACGTAATTGAGCAAGGCGAGGAGAGAATCCAGTATTACCTGGAAAATGAATCTTTGCCGACACCTGATTATGGAGCTCATTATGCATGCTTATTTCGACCAGCTCGAACGTGTTCGTTATGAAGGCCCGAAAACAACCAACCCTTTAGCGTTTCGTCATTACAACCCGGACGAGTTAGTGCTGGGTAAGCGAATGGAAGATCACCTGCGCTTTGCCGCCTGCTACTGGCATACATTCTGCTGGAACGGTGCGGATATGTTTGGTGTGGGATCATTCGACAGGCCGTGGCAACAGCCGGGCGACGCACTGGCGCTGGCGGAGCGTAAAGCGGATGTAGCGTTTGAGTTCTTCCACAAACTGAATGTGCCTTACTACTGCTTCCACGATGTCGATGTCTCGCCGGAAGGGGCTTCGCTGAAAGAGTACCTGAATAACTTTGCCCATATGGTGGATGTGCTGGCGCAAAAACAGCAGCAGAGCGGCGTGAAACTGCTCTGGGGTACCGCTAACTGTTTTACTAACCCGCGCTATGGCGCAGGGGCTGCCACTAACCCGGATCCCGAAGTATTTAGCTGGGCTGCGACCCAGGTCGTCACCGCGATGAACGCAACTCATCAGTTGGGTGGCGAAAACTACGTGCTGTGGGGCGGTCGTGAAGGGTATGAAACCCTGCTTAATACCGATCTGCGTCAGGAGCGCGAGCAGATTGGCCGCTTCATGCAGATGGTTGTCGAACACAAACATAAAATCGGCTTCCGTGGCACGCTGCTGATTGAGCCAAAACCGCAGGAACCGACCAAACATCAATATGATTATGATGTGGCAACGGTGTACGGCTTCCTCAAACAGTTCGGTCTGGAAAAAGAGATTAAAGTGAACATCGAGGCGAACCACGCCACGTTGGCCGGTCACTCTTTCCACCATGAAATTGCCTCTGCCATCGCGCTGGGTATCTTCGGTTCGGTCGATGCTAACCGCGGCGACGCACAACTGGGTTGGGATACTGACCAGTTCCCGAACAGCGTGGAAGAGAACGCGCTGGTGATGTATGAAATCATCAAAGCGGGCGGCTTTACCACTGGCGGTCTGAACTTTGACGCCAAAGTGCGTCGTCAGAGCACCGACAAATACGATCTGTTCTATGGCCATATTGGCGCAATGGACACCATGGCGCTGGCGCTGAAAGTGGCCGCGCGGATGAGTGAAGACGGTGAGCTGGATAAACGCGTCGCGAAACGCTATGCCGGCTGGAATGGTGAACTTGGCCAGCAAATTCTGCAGGGCCAGCTAACGCTTGCTGAACTGGCGAAGTACGCTGAACAGCAAAACCTGGCGCCACGCCATCAGAGCGGGCATCAGGAACTGTTGGAAAATCTGGTAAACCATTACCTGTTCGACAAGTAACCGGCGCTGGCCTGCATTCGGGCCTGCACACCGACCAGGCCCGGAACGCATTGCGTTACCGGGCAGTTTTTTAAGGAGCCATCTATGTATATCGGGATTGATCTTGGCACATCAGGGGTAAAAGCAATTTTGCTCAGTGAGCAGGGCACCGTACTGGCCTCACAAACGGAAAAGTTAACGGTGTCGCGCCCGCGCCCTTTGTGGTCGGAGCAGGACCCGTTGCACTGGTGGCAGGCCACGGACCGGGCGATTCGCGCCCTCGGCGAACAGCATTCATTACAGCAGGTGAAAGCCATTGGCCTGGCCGGGCAGATGCACGGCGCCACGCTGCTTGATAACGAAAATCAGGTACTTCGTCCGGCTATTTTGTGGAATGACGGGCGCTGCGCCGAAGAGTGTGCGTTGCTGGAAGCGCAGGTAAAAAACTCACGGGCGATAACCGGCAACCTGATGATGCCGGGGTTCACCGCGCCAAAATTATTATGGGTGAAGCGCCACGAACCTGACGTGTTTGCCCGCGTGGCGAAAGTCCTGCTGCCGAAAGATTATCTGCGCTGGCAAATGACCGGACAGTACGCCAGCGATATGTCGGACTCCGCCGGTACAATGTGGCTGGATGTGGCAAAACGCGACTGGAGCGATGAGATGCTCGCCGCCTGCGCGCTGACCCGCGACCATATGCCTGCCTTGTTCGAAGGCAGCGACATCACAGGTACCTTGCTGCCGGAGGTGGCAGAGCGCTGGGGCATGGCACAGGTTGCCGTCGTCGCGGGTGGCGGCGATAACGCGGCGGGTGCTGTCGGCGTTGGAATGGCGGATGCCGGGCAGGCGATGCTCTCCCTGGGAACGTCCGGCGTCTATTTTGCGGTCAGCGAAGGTTTCCTCAGTAATCCCGAAAGCGCGGTGCACAGTTTCTGCCATGCACTACCGGGACGCTGGCATCTGATGTCGGTCATGCTGAGCGCCGCCTCTTGCCTGGATTGGGCCGCGAAGCTGACCCGGCTGGATTCTGTACAGGCGCTGATTACCGCAGCGGAACAGGCGGATGACAGCGCGGGCGATCTCTGGTTCTTACCCTATCTTTCCGGCGAGCGTACGCCGCATAACAACCCGGAAGCCAAAGGCGTGTTCTTTGGCCTGACCCATCAGCACGGGCCAAATGAACTGGCGAAATCGGTGCTCGAAGGGGTGGGCTATGCGCTGGCCGACGGGATGGATGTGGTGCACGCCTGCGGCGTGAAGCCGCAAAGCATCACGCTTATCGGCGGTGGGGCGCGTAGCAGCTACTGGCGCCAGATGCTGGCGGACATCAGCGGGCAGCAGCTTGATTACCGCACGGGGGGCGATGTCGGCCCGGCTTTAGGCGCGGCACGTCTGGCGCAAATTGCCGCCAACCCGGATGTCCCGGTGACTCGCCTGTTGCCACAACTGCCGATTGAACAGCAGCACCAGCCGGATGCCGCGCGCCATGCGTTGTATCAACCGCGTCGCGAAACCTTCCGTCGTATTTATCAGCAGCTTTTACCGCTGATGTCGTAACGTCTGCGTCCTCCCCGTTTGCGCGGGGAGGATGTTCGTCTGTAATCCACCTGATGATGTCCTTTTTTGGTCTTAGCACTTTGCTCACTCCTTGCCAGAATAGCCCTACATCCACTGCGTAAGGAGTCCCAAAATGTCACGTACCGCCCTTATCAATATCGATACTCAGAACTCTTTCCTGCATCGCGATAGCTGGCAGGAGGACAATTTTCCCGCTTTTCGCGACGCCATGTTGAACCTGATTGCCGGCTGTATTGCGCGGGATGTGCCGGTGGTAGACATTTTTCATGTCGCTGACGGCGGGCCGTTCGCGCTGGAAAGTGGTTATGTCGCGCCAATGGCCTTTTTGCAACATCAGCCTGCGGTGACTTTCTACAAGCATGTGCATAATGCCTTTACCGATACCGGGCTGGATCACTGGCTGCGTAAACAGGATATTAATCATGTCATTATTTGCGGGATGCGCACCGAACAGTGCTGCGAAACGACGGCCCGCGTGGCGTCAGATCTTGGCTACAAAGTGACCTTTGTCAGTGAAGCGACGTTAACCTTCCCGATGGCGCATAAAGGGATTACGCTGGACTGCGACGCGCTGCGTCATCGTACGGAAACGGTGCTCGAAGGCCGTTTCGCCACCGTGAAAACTGTCAGTGAAACTCTGGGATCCCTATGACCACCGATGTCTGGTTCGTGATGTTGCCGGGCGTGCTGGCGCTGGATATGACCGGCCCGGCAGAAACCTTCTCCCTGGCGGGTGAGGCCTTTCGCTTGCATTACATTGGACCGGACGCAGAGGTGCCGACCTCTATCGGCCTGACGATGGGCAATATTGCGCCGCTACCGGACAGCCTGCCGGAAGGCAGTCTGCTGGTATTGCCCGGCGTTCATCAGTCCGCACACTATTTTGCCACGCCCCAGGCTGATACCGTCCGCCACTGGCTGATGCGTATGCAACCGCTGATCCACAGCCAGAAGGTGCTGCTGATGTGTGTCTGTTCCGGCTCGCTATTAGCGGCAAAAGCAGGGCTGATGACGGGGATTCAGTGCACCACGCACCACGATGTGATAGCTCGTCTGAGGGCGGCGGCACCCGCCGCACTGGTCAAAGAGAACCGGATTTTCATTGAAGACAGAGGGATCTGGACCAGTGCAGGGATTACCTCCGGTATTGACCTGACGCTGCACATTATTCACCGGCTGTGCGGGCCAGAAACGGCGCTGGCGGTGGCCCGCGAGATGGTGGTCTGGTTCCGTCGTTCCGGCGATGACCCACAGCTCTCGCCGTGGTTGCGCTATCGCAATCATCTCCACCCGGCGGTTCACCGTGCCCAGGATGTGCTTACCGCCGAGCCGCAAAAACCCTGGCAACTGGCGGATATTGCTGAGCAGGCCCACGTGAGCCCACGGCATTTAACACGCCTGTTTCAGCAACATCTGGGCATCAGCGTGCGTGATTATCTGGAACAACTACGTCTGGCGGTGGCTGAACAGTGGCTAATACAGGGACGGGGTACGGAGCAGGCCGCGATGGCCGCCGGGTTTTCCTCACCCCGCCAGTTGCACCGCGCGCGTCAGCGCGCCGCCGGGTAACGCCACTATTGGTGTTTTCTGAAAAACTGCTCTCCCTCTCCCGCTTTGCCCCCATACCTTTACTATGGGTTACCAAAACGGAGGGTGTTATTTATGGAAAAAAACGCAGTACATGTTTCTCCCGCGTTCAATATCGTGTCGTGGGTTGCCCTGATGGGGGGCGTGGCGTCTTATCTGGTAGGTTTGTGGAATGCCGAGATGCAACTGAATGAGCGGGGTTATTACTTTGCGGTGCTGCTTCTGGGACTTTTTGCCGCAGCCTCCTATCAAAAAACGGTCAGAGACCGCTACGAAGGTATTCCCACCACGCAGATGTATTACTTTATGTGCCTGATAACGTTTATTCTTTCTATCGGCTTGCTGCTTGTCGGATTGTGGAATGCGACACTGCTGCTTAGTGAGAAAGGGTTTTACGGACTGGCCTTCTTTCTTAGTCTGTTTGGCATTGTCGCCGTGCAAAAAAATGTCCGTGATGGCTGGGATCAAACCGAACCGGAAGTCGTATCCGCTGAGGCGGAGGAATAAGTTCAATCGCTCGGCGTTGCTGGCCGGGCTGCTCGTTTAGCTCACATAACGCCGCGTATCAATACGCTGCAACAGCATCGATAAGCCCAGGCTGATGAGCAGTGTTGCGGTAAAAATCCACAGAATATCGAGCACCGGCCAGGTCTGAATTTCAGCGCCACGGGTGCGTAGCGCATGAATGATAATGGCATGAAAACCATAGATTCCCAGCGAGTGGCGGGAGATGATCGCCAGCCCCGGCAGCGCCCGCGCGCTAAGGGTGTTTTTGACGAAGGTGAACAGCGACATGGCGCAGATAAACACCAGCGGGCCACAATAGACATACCAGGTGTCGGCGAAATTGCCACGCCATTTCAGTTCATGCAAGGTGCCGCGAGAAATGGCGAAGGCGGCGACGACAAAAACAGTCGCGCTCAGTACAGTGAGTGACTTTTTCTGCGTATCCATCATTCCTAACGCACGGCCCAGCATGCCGTACAACACGTAATAGAACGTGTCGCCATTGATATACAGATTAATGGGCAGCCATTCGAAATGGCCTATTTTTTGCGCCACCGTATTGGGGTTGGCAACAATGCCAATGACGACCATCAGCGCCAGCAGCATCTTCCCGCTAACCTGTTTTACCTGAATAAGCGGCGAGACGAGATAGATAACGATAATCGCAAAGAAAAACCACAGATGATAAAAAACCGGTTTTTGTAGCAGGTTTCGTAGTGATAACTCGCTGTTAATTGAGGTAAATAAGACGATGTAGATAAAGGCGATCGTGCTGTAGAACAGCAGGCATAAACCGATACGCAAAAAATGGCGCGGCTGGGCACTGCGTTCGCCAAAAAAGAGATAACCTGAGATCATAAAAAAGAGCGGCACGCTGACGCGAGAAGCTGAATTGAGGAGATTGGCGACACCCCAGTCGAGGGTGCTCACGCTGGCCGCGTTAGTCACGTACCAGGCGGTGGTATGGATCATCACTACCATCAAACAGGCGATCCCTCGCAGATTATCAATCCAGTAAATTTTCGACGACATCTGTTCCTCAATTTTCCCGTTAAATACCCTCTGACTTACGATTTAACGCACTTTCTTTCTGGATAATTCTGAGTTTTCCTGCCCATACTTGTGATGTTACGGCAGTTTTGCAAAATTCACTGCTTAGCCCTTCTACCTTCTAAAAATAACAGCAGCTTAGCCTGACGGTAAAAAAATGATGATCAAAAATATGGCGTCAGCCTTGTTGTTCTTGCTGGTGGCGGGATGCAGCGCGCCACAAGAAATGCCTGCGCAACGTGCGCAAAAAGCGAAAGTGAGCCCGGCGCACTCCCTCGAAATGGAACAGCTCTGCAAGCAATCTGCGGCGCATCGCTACAATACCGACTCGCAAGCCATCGCGGTTACCAGCTTCGAACAGTTTCAGAGTAGCTATGAAATGCGTGGTGTTACCCCCCGGAAGGAGGGGTTTGTCTGCTCTTTTGACCCGGAAGGCCAGTTTTTACATCTCTCGATGCGCTAGTTCTTCAATTTTCCATAAACAGGCCCGTTTCGTACTGTATATCTTCCGGTCAGCGGGTATACTGGCCCCTTCCTTTAAATCCACACGTATCCAGCACGAAATCATATGCAAAAGTTTGATACCAGGACCTTCCAGGGCCTGATCCTGACCTTACAGGATTACTGGGCTCGTCAGGGCTGCACCATTGTTCAACCTCTGGACATGGAAGTCGGCGCCGGCACATCTCACCCAATGACCTGCTTACGCGCATTGGGGCCAGAACCGATGGCGACTGCCTACGTGCAGCCTTCTCGTCGTCCGACCGACGGCCGTTATGGCGAAAACCCGAACCGTTTACAGCACTATTATCAGTTCCAGGTCGTGATTAAACCGTCTCCGGACAATATCCAGGAGCTGTACCTCGGGTCTCTGAAAGAGCTGGGTATGGATCCGACCATCCACGACATCCGTTTCGTGGAAGACAACTGGGAAAACCCGACGCTGGGTGCCTGGGGGCTGGGTTGGGAAGTGTGGCTGAACGGTATGGAAGTGACCCAGTTCACTTACTTCCAGCAGGTTGGCGGTCTGGAATGTAAGCCGGTTACCGGTGAGATTACGTACGGCTTAGAACGTCTGGCGATGTACATTCAGGGCGTAGATAGTGTTTACGACCTGGTCTGGAGCGATGGCCCGCTGGGTAAAACCACCTACGGCGACGTGTTCCATCAGAACGAAGTGGAACAGTCCACCTACAACTTCGAATACGCCGACGTCGACTTCCTGTTCTCCTGCTTTGAGCAGTACGAGAAAGAAGCCCAGCAGCTTCTGGCGCTGGAAAATCCGCTGCCGCTGCCTGCGTACGAACGTATTCTGAAAGCCGCTCATAGCTTCAACCTGCTGGATGCGCGTAAAGCCATCTCCGTCACCGAGCGTCAGCGCTATATTCTGCGCATTCGCACGCTGACCAAAGCGGTAGCAGAAGCCTATTACGCTTCCCGTGAAGCTCTTGGCTTCCCGATGTGCAACAAGAATAAATAAGAGGCGGCCATGTCTGAGAAAACTTTCCTGGTGGAAATTGGCACCGAAGAGCTGCCACCAAAAGCCCTGCGCAGCCTGGCTGAATCTTTTGCTGCGAACGTGACCGCTGAGCTGGATAACGCTGGCCTGGCGCACGGTAAAATCGAATGGTTTGCCGCACCGCGCCGTCTGGCGCTGAAAGTGGCGAATCTGGCGGCTTCTCAGCCTGACCGTGAAGTTGAGAAACGCGGCCCGGCGATTGCCCAGGCGTTTGATGCCAGCGGTAATCCGAGCAAAGCGGCAGAAGGCTGGGCGCGCGGTTGCGGTATCACCGTTGACCAGGCCGAACGTCTGACCACCGACAAAGGTGAATGGCTGCTGTATCGTGCTCATGTAAAAGGCGAGAGCACCGAGGCGCTGCTGCCGAACATGATTGCCACCTCGCTGGCGAAGCTGCCGATTCCGAAACTGATGCGCTGGGGCGCGTCCGACGTCCACTTCGTGCGTCCGGTTCATACCGTGACTCTGCTGCTGGGCGACGAAGTCATCCCGGCAACTATTCTGGGCGTCCAGTCCGATCGCGTGATTCGCGGTCACCGCTTTATGGGCGAGCCGGAGTTCACCATCGACAATGCCGACCAGTATCCTGAAATCCTGCTGGAGCGCGGCAAAGTTGTGGCTGACTACGACGCGCGTAAAGCCAAAATTAAAGCAGACGCAGAAGAAGCGGCGCGTAAGATTGGCGGCAACGCTGACCTGAGCGACAGCCTGCTCGAAGAAGTGACCTCGCTGGTGGAATGGCCGGTCGTGCTGACGGCGAAATTCGAAGAGAAATTCCTCGCGGTGCCTGCCGAAGCGCTGGTGTACACCATGAAGGGTGACCAGAAGTACTTCCCGGTTTATGACAATGCCGGCAAGCTGCTGCCGAACTTTATCTTTGTGGCCAACATTGAGTCCAAAGATCCGGTACAAATCATCTCCGGTAACGAGAAGGTGGTTCGTCCGCGTCTGGCGGACGCTGAGTTCTTCTTCAATACCGACCGTAAAAAACGTCTGGAAGACCATCTGCCGCGTCTGCAAACCGTGCTGTTCCAGCAACAACTGGGTACGCTGCGCGACAAGACCGATCGTATTCAGGCGCTGGCGGGCTGGATTGCAGAGCAGATTGGCGCTGATGTGAATCACGCGACCCGCGCGGGCCTGCTGTCTAAGTGCGACCTGATGACCAATATGGTCTTTGAGTTCACCGACACCCAGGGTGTGATGGGCATGCACTACGCGCGCCATGACGGGGAAGCGGAAGATGTTGCGGTTGCGCTGAATGAGCAGTATCAGCCGCGCTTTGCGGGCGATGACCTGCCGTCTAACCCGATTGCCTGTGCGCTGGCGATTGCCGATAAGATGGACACTCTGGCGGGTATCTTTGGTATCGGTCAGCACCCGAAAGGGGACAAAGACCCGTTTGCGCTGCGTCGTGCCGCGCTGGGCGTGCTGCGTATCATCGTTGAGAAGAACCTCAACCTGGATCTGCAAACGCTGACCGAAGAAGCGGTGCGTCTGTATGGCGACAAGCTGACGAATGCCAAAGTGGTCGACGACGTTATCGACTTTATGCTGGGCCGTTTCCGCGCCTGGTATCAGGACGAAGGCTATACCGTCGACACCATCCAGGCCGTGCTGGCGCGTCGTCCGACCCGTCCGGCGGATTTCGATGCGCGCATGAAAGCGGTATCTCACTTCCGCACGCTGGAAGAGGCCTCTGCGCTGGCTGCGGCCAACAAGCGTGTCTCTAATATTCTGGCGAAATCAGACGAGACGCTGAACGACATCGTGCATGCTTCCGTACTGAAAGAAGCGGCAGAGATCAAACTGGCGGGCAATCTGGTCGTTCTGCGCGACAAGCTGCAGCCGTACTTTGCCGCAGGCCGTTACCAGGAAGCGCTGGTCGAACTGGCATCCCTGCGTGAGCCGGTTGATGAGTTCTTCGAAAACGTGATGGTGAATGCGGAAGATAAAGACGTTCGTCTGAACCGTCTGACGCTGCTGTCCAAACTGCGCGAGTTGTTCCTGCAGGTCGCGGATATTTCCCTGCTGCAGTAATTGCGTGGTCGATAAATAAAAACCTGCCTGCGGGCGGGTTTTTTATTATCTGAATCTTTATTCTTCAAAGCGATCTCGAATAAAAGCCTAAAATTTAACCTTGAAATCCTGTCCGGTCTGCGGCTATCCTTTGCCCCGACGAATCCCTCGTCTCACTGAGGCCCACTGAAAATGGATAAACACACCTGCTGACTTCGAATCCTTGCTTCGCGCTTATGGCGAGCAGGGGATGTATTGATTTCACTCAGGAGTGCTTATGGCTCAGTGCGCCCAATCCCCCTTATTTATTTTGCATCAGGTCACCTGTCAGTTTGCGACGGGCGTGACACTTTTTGGCCCGATTTCACTTTCGCTCGAACCCGCGCTGTGTGGCCTGGTCGGGCGCAACGGTTGCGGTAAAACCCGCTTATTGCGCCTGCTGGCGGGGCTGGACCTCCCCGCATCCGGACATATCGAACGTTTTGGTACTGTGGCTTACGTCGCTCAACAACACGCGGTTTCCCCGTCGACAACGCTTGCTGAATTGCTGGGTTATAACGCGGTGTTTGCTGCACGGCGGCGTATCGAATCGGGTGATTACCTGCCAGAAGATCTCGAACGTATGGAAGGCTTTTGGGATCTTGAGGAGCGCCTGACCGGGGCCTTTATGGATGCCAGTCTGCCTCCGTTCAACCCCGAGCGACCTGCCGTAACGCTTAGCGGCGGCGAACGGGTTCGTGCCCTGCTGTGCGCGGCATTGATGGCAGACGCCGATTACCTGCTGCTTGATGAACCGACCAACCATCTCGACAGACAAGGGCGAGAATGGCTTTATACGCGACTTTCCCGTCGGCAGGGTGGAACACTGGTGGCGAGCCACGATCGTGAACTGCTGGCCTTGATGCCGCGCATCCTTGAATTATCTCCCGCCGGATTACGCAGCTATGGCGGCCATTATGCTGGTTATCAGCGTCAACGCGAAGCCGAGCAGCAGGCAGCCCACGCGGCGCTTGAGCATGCGGCTACCGAGCGTCGTCGGCTACGTAACCGCCAGCAAAAGGAGCATGATGCCAGCCAGCGGCGTTCAGCCCAGACTCTGCGAACTGTCGACACGCTTAATATTGCCTCGTTCGAGCGGGTGAAATACAAAGGAGTCGCGAAGGAGCGGACTGGCACGCTGCGTCGGCAGCACCGTGAGCAGAACGAGGTACTGAATGCCGCGGTCGCACAGGCCCGCGAGCGAGTTGAAGACGATGCGCCAGTCTTGTTTACTCTGCCGGGCAGCCAGGTGGCTGAGGGTAAACAGGTGCTGGTCATGGACAATCTCATCTTGCCTTATGGCAATTCCTCTCCCCTGAGCTGGCGAATGGACGGGCCGATGCGTGTAGCGCTACGCGGGCCAAACGGTTGTGGAAAATCGACCCTGTTGCGCGTCATGCTCGGAGAAGAAAAGCCGCTATCAGGTACGTGTCAGGTATCGGTGGCGACGGCGTACCTCGACCAGCATCTGTCGCAACTGGATCTTTCCCTCCCGGCCCTGGCGCACCTTAGCGCCGCGGATACGCCGCTCGACGAGGGCATACTAAGAACCCGACTGGCGCAACTGCATCTGGGGGCAGAGAAAGTGACGTTGCCGCTTTCGGCATTAAGCGGTGGAGAACGCCTGAAAGCGGCGCTGGCCTGCGTACTCTGGCGTCGTGAGGCGACACAACTGCTTTTGCTTGATGAACCCACGAACCATCTTGATTTGACTTCGACGCAGGCGATTGAGTTGGCATTGTCGACATTTCCGGGCGCAGTAGTGGTGGTTTCACATGATGAGGCATTTCTGAACGCGCTAAATTTAACGCATCAGATTGAGTGGCGAGAAGATAGATGGCGCTGTGAAAGGAAGTAAGAGGATATTGACCCCCGACATTGCGGGGGTTTTGACTGCCAGATTTATTCCATTAACTGTTTACTGAGCATCGGATTTGAATGGATCAGGCGCATCAGCTTCATTTCGGTCACTGAAGGACGAACACGTTTTGATTCCCATTCCTGCACCATTGCTACGCTAACACCCATTGCACGTGCAAAATCATCAATTTTTAACCCAGTGCCACGTCGTAATTGTTCAAACTCATTGAAAGAATTAGGCTTTTGGGTCAGGGTAACCGCTTGCGCTACATCTTTTTTAAAGACAATCTGTTCCAGACTGCTCAGCAGCTCAAACATCGGATCTTTATATTCCATTGAGAACTCCTCTAAAAACACACAGCGGATAGTGATACAGCACAAGTAAGAATAGTCGTTAAAAACGCGGGCGGGAGGGCGTGACCAGGATATATCGTGGAAAAGAGGACCTTTCATGCTTTTGAAATGCATATTCAAACGTTTCGCTAAACGTTAATTGCTTGATTACGCAAGCCCAGGAATAAATACGTATTTTTTTGTAAATCGTTAGCAAAAAATCGCATGACGAAACGGCGTGAGGTCTAACCTGAGCGTGTCCCGACATGAATAAGAAAGCATGGAAAAGGGTATCCTGAGACGCCGACCTGGACTATCCTTGTAAGCCGTCAGGCACGCGTGTTTCGTTGTGCGCATTTTTGGGTGAAAGGAGTATTAAAATGGCGACAGGTAAGTCCTGCTCTCGCTGGTTTGCGCCTCTTGCGGCGTTGTTAATGGTAGTTGGCCTGAGTGGGTGTTTTGATAAAGAAGGCGATCAGCGCAAGGCATTTATCGATTTTCTGCAAAATACGGCGATGCGTAGCAGTGAACGTCTTCCCGCGCTGACGGCTGACCAGAAAAAACAATTTGGCCCGTTCGTCTCTGATTACGCCATTCTGTATGGTTATTCCCAGCAGGTGAATCAGGCGATGGATTCTGGTCTGCGTCCGGTGGTGGATAGCGTAAACGCGATTCGCGTACCGCAGGATTATATGACTCAGCGTGAACCGTTGCGTCAGGCAAATGGTTCTCTCGGCGTGCTGAGTCAACAATTGCAGAATGCGAAAGTGCAGGCTGATACAGCTCACGCGGGGCTGAAACAGGCGGATGACCTGAAACCGGTCTTCGAGCAGGTGTATTCGAAAGTGGTAACCGCTCCGGCTAACGCGCTGCAACCCCTGATCCCGGCGGCACAGACTTTCACGCAGCAACTGGTGCAGGTGGGTGATTTTATTGCTCAGCAGGGTACGCAGGTGAGCTTTGTTGCCAATGGCATCCAGTTCCCGACCTCACAGCAGGCCAGCCAGTATAATTCACTGATTGGGCCGCTGGCGTCTCAGCATCAGGCGTTTATGCAAGCCTGGACCGCAACGGTGAATGCGACGCAGTAAGCGTGGAACCCATAATAAAAAAGAGGCGAGATAATCGCCTCTTTTTTGTTGTCTATAGAAAACCCCCAGCTAGGCTGGGGGTTCCGGAAAGCTTTCAGCTTTAAGCCAGTTATTAAAACCCCTTTTGATTTGTTAAAACAGCTTGCGGTCTGGCAACTGCAAAAGTTCAACAAGAAATCAAAAGGGGGTCCCGATGGGGGACGAAAAGAGCTTAGCGCACACCCGATGGAACTGTAAATATCACATAGTTTTTGCGCCGAAATACCGAAGACAGGCGTTCTACGGAGAGAAACGTCTGGCGATAGGCAGCATTTTAAGAAAGCTGTGTGAGTGGAAAAACGTACGGATCCTGGAAGCTGAATGCTGTGCAGATCATATCCATATGCTTGTGGAAATCCCGCCCAAAATGAGCGTATCCGGCTTTATGGGATATCTGAAAGGGAAAAGCAGTCTGATGCTTTATGAGCAGTTTGGAGATCTGAAATTCAAATACAGGAACAGGGAGTTCTGGTGTCGGGGATACTACGTGGATACGGTAGGGAAGAACACAGCGAAGATACAGGAATACATAAAGCACCAGCTTGAAGAGGATAAAATGGGTGAGCAGTTGTCGATCCCTTATCCGGGCAGCCCGTTTACGGGCCGTAAGTAAGGAAGTTTGATGCAAATGTCAGATCGTATGCGCCTGTTAGGGCGCGGCTGGTAACAGAGCCTTACAGGCGCATCTGAAAAACCTCCGGCTATGCCGGAGGATATTTATTTCTGCCGGAGAAAACTTATTTTAAAACCTGCGGATTAACACAGTTTTTCTCGACGTTGCCATTCAGCGCATCAATGAGGTTATCTACCGCGCAGGCGGCCATACCGTAGCGTGTTTCGTGAGTGGCAGAACCAATATGCGGCAGTGCCACTACGTTGGGTAAGGTCAGCAGAGGGGAGTCTACCGGTAAAGGTTCCTTCTCAAACACATCCAGACCGGCCGCATGAATCTCGCCTTTTTTCAGCGCCTCAATGAGGGCTTTCTCATCGACAACCGAACCGCGACCCGCGTTGACGAAAATCGCCGATGATTTCATGATGGCGAATTTCTCTGCGTTGATCAGATGGTGTGTTTCCTGGGTGTACGGCAGGACGAGAACCACATAGTCAGACTCTTTAAGCAGCGTATCCAGATCGCAGTAGCGGGCCTGGAAACGGCTTTCCGCTTCCTGATGCTGGCGGCGTGCGTTATAGAGAATCGGCATACCGAAACCAAAGTGCGCACGTTGCGCCAGCGCCAGGCCGATGCGGCCCATTCCCACGATGCCAAGCGTTTTGTGGTGGACGTCAACGCCAAACCAGTCCGGACCAATACCCCTGGTCCATTCGCCTTTCTTCACTCGCTCCGCCACTTCCACCACCCGACGTGCGGAACTCAGCACCAGCGCCATGATGGTATCGGCCACAGTTTCGGTCAGCACGGTCGGGGTGTGCATCAGCAGAATATTTTTTGCATTCAGCGCGTCCACATCAAAGGTGTCGTAACCCACTGAAATGGTCGATGCGGCGCGCAGTTTCGGCATCTTTGCCAGCAATGCGGCGTCCACCTTTTCACTGGAACCCAGCAGGCCTTCGGCACTGGCGAACGCGTCGGCATGTTGCTCCACCGTTTCCGGGCGCAGGTTAGCCACCTGCGTGACGGTGAAATGTTCTTCCAGACGGCGTTTCAGGTCATCAGGCAATGCTTTATACAGGATGATGGACGGCTTCATGGCTTCTCCCTCGTTAAGATTCAGGCGTGACGAGCGCCCGCTGGAATTGTTTTATCGTTAGCAGGCTTCACAATTAAAGTAAGCCATACAGATGCAAAAAGTGCCACCCCCATAAAAATGTACGAGGCTGCCGGGCTGCCCGTTGCGCCATTAAGGTAGCCAACGAACCAGGAACCGAAGAATGAGCCGAGCGCGCCCATGCTGTTGATAAGCGCCATGGCGCCACCCGCAACGTTACGCGGCAGCATTTCGGGAATGATCGCAAAGAACGGGCCGTAGGGGGCGTACATGGCAGCACCGGCGATCACCAGTAGGGTGTAAGAGGCCCAGAAATGGTTTGCTCCAACTGCCCAGGAGCCAATAAACGCGAAGCCGCCAATCAGCAACAGTGGCCAGACGAACAGCTTACGGTTTTGCAGCTTATCCGATGCCCAGGAGGCCAGAATCATCGCTATGGTCGCAGCCAGGTACGGAACGGAGGAGAGCCAGCCCACTTCGACCATACCGAGATTGGCTCCGCCGTTACGGATGATGGACGGCAGCCACAGTACGAAACCGTAAACACCAATACTCCAGGCAAAATATTGCATACACAGCAGGATAACGTTACGGGAGCGGAAAGCTTCGCCGTAATTACGCACAGCTTTGATGCCTTGCTGTTCCTGATCCAACTGTGTTTGCAGGGCAGATTTTTCGTCCTCTGACAGCCAGCCAACCTGAGTGGGTTTGTCGCGGACCAGCATCCACCAGGCAAAAGCCCAGATGATGGCCGGAACCCCTTCAATGATGAACATCTCGCGCCAGCCGAGCGCCTGAATCAAGTAACCAGAGACCACAGACATCCACAACACGGTGACCGGGTTACCGAGGATAAGGAAGGTGTTGGCACGTGAACGTTCCGATTTGGTAAACCAACTGCTGATATAAATCAGCATGGCTGGCATGACCGCGGCTTCTACCACGCCGAGAATAAAGCGAATGGCGGCGAGCATCGGGATATTGGTGACCATCCCGGTCAATGACGCGCAGCCGCCCCACAGAATCAGGCAGACAAAAATCAGTTTGCGAACACTGCGGCGTTCCGCATAAATCGCTCCGGGGATCTGGAAGAAGAAGTAGCCCAGAAAGAATAGCGCGCCAAGCAGAGAGGAGACCCCTTTGGTAATACCTAAGTCGTCGTTGATCCCGGCGGCGGAGGCGAAGCTAAAGTTCGCCCGGTCGAGGTAGGCCAGACTGTAAGTGATGAAAACAATCGGCATGATGTAAAGCCAGCGTTTTGCTGCATTTGTCGAGCTTTTCATAATGTTGCCTCTATGGTTGAGGTTTGCGCCGCCTGTTTGTAGGGTCCAGGGTGGCTTTGTTACTTTTAGTGATGGGTTTACCCCCTCACCCTAACCCTCTCCCTCAAGGGAGAGGGGATAAGTCCGCTGCGATGTTTTTCTCCCGTCCCTCAAGGGAGAGGGGATAAGTCCGCTGCGATATTTTTCTCCCTCTCCCTGTGGGAGAGGGCAGGGGTGAGGGGAATCATTCACCCAGTCCTTCACGTGTGGGCAGCCCCTCGCTATCCCCCAGCACCTGAATGGCAAGCGAGCCAATCTTGTTGCCGCGCCGAACGGCCTGTTGCAGCGTCTTGCCTTCCAGCAGAGCGCTAATCACACCGACGGCGAAACCATCTCCGGCACCGACGGTGTCAACCACGTTATCCACTTTCACGGGAGCGACCGCGTCTTGCTCGCCGCTGGCGGTTTTATACCAGGCGCCATCCGGGCCAGTTTTAATCACTACGGCTTTAACGCCGCGTTGCAGGTAAAAATCAGCGATGCCTTCTGGAGATTGCTGTCCGGTCAGGATCACGCCCTCTTTCAGCCCCGGTAACACCCAGTCAGCCTGGAAAGCGAGGCGGTTAAGTTTCTCTACCATCTCTGCTTCGCTTTTCCACAGCACCGGGCGCAGATTCGGATCGAAAGAAATGGTCTTGCCCTGAGCTTTCATTGCCGCTGCCGCATATTCCAGCAGTTCATAGGATGTCGAAGAGAGCGCTGCCGCCACGCCACTCAAATGCAGGTGGCGCGCTTCGTTGAAGGCTACGGCGTGAAAATCGTCCGTTGAAAGGTGGCTTGCCGCCGATCCTTTACGGAAATACTCCACAATGGGATCGGTTCCATTTTCGGCTTTCGATTTTAGCTGATAGCCCGTTGCGAAGCGTCCATCAACGGTGACGCCGCTGGTGTCAATATTCTCTTTTTTCAGCGAGTTAAGAACAAAACGTCCAAAACTGTCATCGCCTACGCGGCTGATCCAGCAGACTTTCATTCCCAGCCGCGCCAGACCCGTCGCCACGTTCAGCTCCGCGCCCGCAACGCGCTTCACAAAATGTTCTGCATCGGCAAGATCGCCGGTTTCGGTGGCGACAAACATGGCCATGGCTTCGCCAATCGTGATGACATCAAGCGAGTTATGCATGGCGTTACTCCTCACGTAACAATTCGACGTAGTGACGGGTGACGGCGGTCAGGTCGTCGCCTTCAAGTGGAAATTCAATCCCACGCGGGGCATCGGGCGGTAGCTGCTTTAACAGGGCAAGCCAGCGTTCATCGGCTTTATCGGGTGCGACGGCGCGATAATTCTCATGGTGTGGAATGGCAGCCTTCACATGAATATAGCTCACTGCGGGGGCCAGAAGATGCGCTGCCGCTTCCGGCGACTCGCCGACCCATACCCAGTTGCCAGTATCGAAGGTGAGCGTCACCGGCAGCGCCAGTACATTGCAGGCAGCTTTAAAGCGCTGCATCGGCGCCAGTTGTCCGCATTCGGTCTGATCGTTTTCGACCACCAGCGCCATGCCGCTCTCTGCAAGCCAGCCGCGTAGGGTTTCCAGCACGTCTTTACGCTGATAATGGCCGAGAGAGACTTTGAGCCACAGTGCCTTGAGCGTACGCGCTTCTTCAAGCAGGGCAGGCAAGTGCGGGTTCAGAGAACCGTCTTGCAGGCACAGCGCGTATGGCGCGGAGTAACAGGCCAGTAAACGGTGGTCTTCAATGGTGGCGGCCAGAGTAGAGAGGCTGTTCAATTCCTGATCGCTTAACAGTTCGCGGCGTATCTCCACGCCGTCTGCACCTGCGTTGGCAATCAGCGGCAGGACGGCCTGCTGGCCGCCCATCGCCTTAATTTGTTCGCTGCCATAGGCGGCGGTGACAACGATGATTTTTCTTTTCATCTTCCGGCTTCCCAGGAGTTAAAGACAATTTGCTTGTCTGTAACGCTAGATGGAACCGGTTCCAAAGAAAAGCACAGTGCATCGAATTTATGATCGTCATCACGAAGGTTAATTATCGTGCAGTTGAACCGCGCACGATGAGCTCCCCGGAAAAGACCCGCTCGCGGACGGTATCGCTGTTGCCTTCGATACGCTCAACCACTTGTTCTACCGCGGCATAGCCAATTTGCCAGGTCGGTTGTTTGAGGGTAGTGATACCGACCCCCGCCAGCTCAGCCCATTCCAGCTCATCAAAGCCGAGCAGGCCGATATCGCTACCCCAGTGCAGACCAATGCGTTTCAGCGAGCGGGCAACTTGCAGCGTCAATGCGCCATTGGCAGAGATCACCGCTTTGCGCATGCCACGGTGGCGGGAGTGGAACTGGCGCAGGGCGTTATCGATCTGGCTGGCTTCGTGTAGCGGCGTTTCGGCGTTTTCTGCCACCACGCCGGGGTAGCGGGCGAGCGTGGTTCGAAAGGCATCCAGACGTTCCCGCCGCGTATTCACCGTGCCCAGCGGTTCGCTGAGGAACATCAAGGCTTCAAAGCCTTGTTCAATCAGGTGTTCAGTTGCGGTGGTGGCAGCCTGGGTGTTATCTAACCCCACGACGTCACAGGCGAAATCGGGGATCTTACGGTCAATCAACACCATGGGCAGGGAGGATTGCTGCAGGCGGTTTAGCCCCTCTTCGCGCATCCCCACCGCGTTCACCACGATGCCTTCTACCTGATAGCTACGCAGCAGGTCCAGGTAGTGCAGCTCCTGATCGACTTCGTTGTTGGTATTACAGACCAGCGGGGTGAAGCCCTTTTCCCGGCAGGCCGCTTCGATCCCGCTCAGCACATGTACGGAATAGGGGTTCGTGATATCGGCAATAATGAGACCAATCAGGCGAGTGCGCCCGTGCTTGAGGTTGCGTGCCATCAGGCTGGGGCGATAATCGAGTTCGGCAATGGCATGTTCAATTCGCGCCAGCAAGGCATCCGAGAGGAGATGTTTTTCACCATTCAGATAGCGTGAAATGCTGGTTTTGCCCGTTTTTGCCGCTTTCGCGACATCGCTGATGGTCGGGCGCGTCGTTTTCGCCATAAATGCTTCCCTCGCGGTAGTTGTGAGACCACACGATAGCGCGAAAATCCGCACTGGCAAGGGGGAACATCCCGCTTATCGCCTTCTGCGTGGCCATCATGCCGTTTAATTCTTTGCCAATTTGCCGCGCGTGTGGATGATAGAGCGCGACATCCATTATTTCATAAGACAGCGAAACGACGCTGTCGCCACCTGCATGCATCAGGAGCGCGCTTTGGCAAACTCTGCACTTAAAACAGTTCTTACGGCAGCCCACTGGGGGCCGATGTTGGTCGAAACCGACGGCGAAACGGTGCTGTCATCACGCGGGGCGCTTCCCACGAACCACCCTAACTCGCTGCAAACGGTGGTGCGCGACCAGGTCCACAGTAAAACCCGCGTCCGCTTTCCTATGGTTCGTAAAGGCTTTCTGGCATCTCCGGACAGCCCGCAGGGCGTTCGCGGCGAGGATGAATTCGTCCGTGTCTCCTGGGATGATGCGCTTGCCCTCATCCATCAGCAGCACAAACGCATTCGCGAAGAACATGGCCCGGCATCCATTTTCGCCGGATCGTATGGCTGGCGCTCGAACGGTGTGTTGCACAAAGCGGCGACACTGTTGCAGCGTTATATGAGCCTTGCTGGTGGCTATACTGGCCATCTGGGGGACTACTCCACCGGTGCTGCGCAGGCGATCATGCCGTACGTGGTCGGCGGCAACGAGGTGTATCAGCAGCAAACCAGCTGGCCGCTGGTCCTGGAGCATAGCGATGTGGTGGTGCTGTGGAGTGCCAACCCGCTGAATACGCTGAAAATTGCCTGGAATGCCTCGGATGAGCAGGGTATCGGCTATTTCGATGCCTTACGCAAAAGCGGCAAACGGCTGATCTGCATCGATCCGATGCGATCGGAGACCGTCGATTTCTTTGGCGACAGCGTGGAGTGGTTAGCACCGCACATGGGAACCGATGTGGCGATGATGCTCGGTATCGCCCATACGCTAGTGGAAAACGGCTGGCAGGATGAGGCATTCCTGGCGCGCTGTACGCAAGGCTATAGCGTCTTTGCAGATTACCTGACCGGGAAAAGCGACGGCGTGGCGAAAACGGCAGAGTGGGCGGCGGATATTTGCGGTATTCCTGCGGCGAAAATTCGTGAACTGGCAAAACTTTTCCACGAAAACACCACGATGTTGATGTCCGGTTGGGGAATGCAGCGCCAGCAGTTTGGCGAGCAGAAACACTGGATGCTGGTGACCCTGGCGGCGATGCTGGGCCAGATTGGGATCCCCGGCGGCGGCTTTGGCCTGTCGTATCATTTTGCCAACGGCGGTAACCCTACGCGCCGGGCGGCGGTCCTGGCCTCGATGCAGGGGTGCGTTAAAGACGGCATTGAAGCGGTCGAAAAAATCCCCGTGGCGCGCATTATTGAAGCGCTGGAAAAACCGGGAGCCTTCTACCAGCACAATGGTATGGACCGACACTTCCCGGATATTAAATTTATCTGGTGGGCGGGTGGCGCCAACTTTACCCACCATCAGGACACGAACCGACTGATTCGTGCCTGGCAGAAGCCGGAACTGGTCGTCATTTCTGAGTGTTTCTGGACGGCGGCGGCAAAACACGCGGATATTGTCCTGCCTGCCACCACATCGTTTGAACGTAACGATATGACCATGACGGGCGACTACAGCAACCAGCATCTGGTGCCGATGAAGCGTGTGGTGCCCCCGCGCGATGAAGCGCGTGACGATTTCGAGGTGTTCGCCGATCTTAGCGAGCGTTGGGAAGCGGGCGGGCGTGAGCGCTTTACCGAAGGTAAAAGCGACCTCGAATGGCTGGAAACCTTCTACAACATCGCAGCGCAGCGAGGTGCCCCGCAGGGCGTTACCCTGCCGCCGTTTGCCGAGTTTTGGGAAGCGAATGCCCTGATTGAAATGCCAGAAAGCGAAGAGAATGCCCGCTTTGTACGCTTCGCTGATTTCCGCCGTGACCCGCAGGCGCATCCGCTCAAAACCGACAGTGGTAAAATCGAAATTTACTCGGCGCGCATTGCTGGTTTTGGTTATGCCGACTGCCCGCCGCATCCGATGTGGCTTGAGCCAGATGAATGGCACGGTAATGCCCGACCAGAGCAGTTGCAGCTTCTTTCTGCTCACCCGGCGCATCGTCTGCATAGCCAGCTTAACTATTCGTCACTTCGCGAGCAGTATGCGGTGGCGGGGCGCGAACCGGTGACGTTGCATCCGAGCGACGCGAAAGCGCGCGGCATCGCTGATGGCGATCTGGTGCGTGTCTGGAACCAACGCGGACAGGTGCTGGCAGGCGCCGTAGTCAGCGAGGGGATCAAGCCCGGAGTGATCTGTATTCACCAGGGCGCCTGGCCGGACCTTGAGCGTGCCGAAGGGGGGATCTGTAAAAACGGCGCGGTTAATGTGCTGACAAAAGATCTCCCCAGCTCAAAGCTGGGGAATGGCTGTGCGGGGAATACCGCACTGGTATGGATGGAAAAATACAGCGGTCCGGCACTTACGCTGACGGCGTTTGATCCGCCTGCCAGTTCATAATCCAGGTCGGGTGCTGCGTCTCTTCCTGCCAGGCGCTGTCCTCTATGCGAAAGCCCTGCGCGTGATAGAAATTCACCGCCCGCTCGTTTTTCTGGTACACCTCCAGGCTTAAGGCATTAAAGCACTGCTTGACGTGATCAAGCAGTGCGGTGCCGATCCCTTTGCGCAGTGCCTTCGGGCAGACAAACAAAGCCCCGATATACTGCGAGTCCATTACGCTTATAAAGCCGTACAGCTTGCCTTCTTCCTCCCAGACCCAGGTGCGGGCAGACGGGAGATAAACTTCCCGCACCAGCATCTCGCTGTCTTGCCAGTAGGTTGCCGCAATAAACGGGTGCGCATAGGTGGTGCTTTCAAGCCACAGGCTCAACAGAGGAGACAAATCTTTACTGTGCCACTCTCGGATCATGCCGACCTCCGGGATGACAAAAACAGTCCGTAATATGGTCATTAACCAGACCGCAAGCTTGCATAAAGGAGTAGCAGATGGTGGTGCCGACAAATTTGAAGCCGCGTTTTTTTAGCGCCTTTGACAGGGCGTCGGACGCGGGCGTTGAGGTGGGAATGTCGCCGAGTGTGGCGGCCTGGGTAACCTGCGGCTCGTTTTCAACAAACGACCAGACAAACGGGGCGAAAGGCTCGCCGTTTTGTTCCATGGCAAGCAAGGCGCGGGCATTGCCGATAATCGCCTCAATTTTGCCGCGATGGCGAATAATTCCGGCATCCAGCATCAGGCGTTCGACATCCTCTGGCCCCATCGCGGCCACTTTTTCAGGATCGAACTGATGAAAGGCATTACGGTAATTTTCGCGTTTTTTGAGTACCGTAATCCATGATAAACCTGCCTGTTGTCCTTCAAGGCAAATCATCTCAAACAATTTTTTACCGTCTGTTTGCGGTACGCCCCATTCTTTATCGTGATAAGCAAGATAAAGGGGGTCTTGAGTCACCCAACCACAACGCTGCATATCCTTCTCCGTTGCTGATGTTGATCAAAATTATGTAAGTTGCAGGCTTGACGCGACTGCTAAAAAGACAATAGTTAGGTAAGGGATATCTACCCTCGCCTTTTGCCCAACAAAAACGATAACAAATACGCCGTTTTGGCTCTTTTGTGGAGTCGCATTGATGAAAATAAAAAACAGTGGCCGTTTGATAGCGGTAGTGCCTGCTTGTCTGCTTGTCTGCTTTTTAGCCATGCTGCATTTGCCTGGCAACAAGAATATATCGCGATCGATTCGCAAAATAATATGCCGCAACGCTATACATGGGATAGCGATCACCAGCCACGTTATAACGATATCCTGGAAGAACGCATTCGCTCGGCGCAGAGTGGGCCTGGTGTTGCCTTTAATCTGCCAGATAAAACGCCGATGGATGCCGTCAGCACCATGAGTATTGGCCTGAATATTCCACTCACAGGCAATGTGATGACCGGGCCGGTGGCCGTCTGGCATTACGATGGCTCTACGACCTCAATGTACAATGAATATGGCGACAGCGCGACTACGTCGCAATACAGCGATCCGCTCTGGCACGCGACTGTCAGTTCCCTGGGATGGCGCGTGGATAGCCATATTGGTGACTTTCGCCCATGGGCGCAAATTAGTTACAACCAACAGTTCGGGGAGAACGTCTGGAAATCACAATCCGGACTGAGTCGCCTGACCGCCGCGAACCAGTACGGTAACTGGCTGGATGTGTCTGTCGGTGCCGATATGCTGCTTAATCAACATTTCGCCGCTTATGCCTCAATGTCGCAGTCGGAAAACTCGCTCACCGGGCCGAATTATCTCTATAGCATGGGCGTCAGCGCCCGTTTTTAAAGATCATTTAATACAAAGTGATCACAATTAAGAAACAATAAACACGCGCCCTGTATCGATAGTATGTACTAACTCACCTGAGGAAATGAGGTGAGTCTGTTTTTCGAAATGTCATTCATTCCTGCATATATGCATTTCATTCCCCGCTTACTGCATTTCATGCCTTTTTAGCCCTGGCATGAAATGCGCTTCGTTATTGTTGTCCGCAGTGAATTCCCTTAATTTTCTCTGCAGGACAACTGCCATGAATACATCATCCTTGAATCGCACACGCTGGCTGACGCTGGCTGGTACCATCATCACACAATTTGCGTTGGGATCTGTTTATACTTGGAGCCTGTTTAATAGCGCGCTGGCAGACAAGTTGGGCGAGCCGGTAAGTCAGGTTGCGTTTTCATTTGGTCTGTTAAGTCTGGGGCTGGCGTTATCCTCCTCCATCGCCGGGAAACTGCAGGAACGTTTTGGCGTAAAACGGGTGACCATAGCGTCTGGCGTGCTGTTGGGTATTGGCTTTTTCCTGACCGCCCACTCCAACAACCTGACGATGCTGTGGCTAAGTGCGGGTGTGCTTGTGGGGCTGGCGGATGGTGCCGGTTACCTGCTCACCCTTTCCAACTGTGTGAAATGGTTCCCGGAACGTAAAGGGCTGATTTCCGCCTTTGCCATCGGGGCTTATGGCCTGGGCAGCCTGGGTTTTAAATTCATCGACAGCCACCTGCTGGCCACCGTTGGCCTGGAACAGACCTTCATGATCTGGGGGGCGATGGCGCTGGTGATGATTGTTTGCGGTGCGATGCTGATGACTGACGCTCCGCAACAAACAGTGGGTGCGGTCAATGGTGTGGTGGAAAATGATTTCACGTTGGCGCAGTCGATGCGTAAACCGCAATACTGGATGTTAGCCGTAATGTTCCTGACCGCCTGCATGAGTGGCCTGTATGTGATTGGCGTAGCGAAAGATATTGCGCAGGGCATGGTGCATCTTGATGTGGCAACGGCCGCCAATGCGGTCACCGTGATTTCTATTGCGAACCTCACCGGTCGCCTGGTGCTGGGCATTCTGTCCGATAAAATCGCCCGCATCCGCGTTATTACCATTGGCCAGGTGATTTCACTGGTTGGTATGGCAGCCCTGCTGTTTGCGCCACTGAATGCGGTTTCTTTTTTCGCGGCGATAGCCTGCGTAGCTTTCAATTTCGGCGGCACTATTACTGTGTTCCCGTCGCTGGTCAGCGAGTTCTTTGGTCTGAACAACCTCGCGAAAAACTACGGTGTGATTTACTTAGGTTTTGGTATCGGCAGTATTTGTGGTTCGATTATCGCTTCGCTGTTTGGCGGTTTCTATGTCACTTTCTGCGTCATCTTCGCGCTCCTGATTGTCTCCCTGGCACTTTCCACGACCATCCGTCAGCCGCAGCGCAGCGTGTATAAACCAGCGCATGCCTGATTCCCCCCCCCGGCTTTACAAAAAACCGCCGCCATAAACTGTCGGCGGTTTTTTATTACCCTTACGTGCGGGCTTTTCTGAAGCTCCCCTGACAACGACTATTCTTAATAGCAGGTCTTTCAACAGAAGGAGTTGCATATGTCGTTAGAAAAAGTGGTGTATCGGGCGAAGGCGAAAGCCACCGGAGGCCGTGACGGCAGAGCCATCTCGTCAGATGGCGTTCTGGATGTGAAACTGGGCGTGCCAAAAGAGATGGGGGGAGCCGGTGGAGAGGTGACGAACCCGGAACAACTGTTCGCCGCCGGGTATTCGGCCTGTTTTCTCGGAGCGTTAAAACATGTCGCGTCGGTAGAAAAACAGCGCCTACCGCAAGAGGCTTATATTGAAGGCACCGTGGGCATTGGCCCTTTGCCGACCGGGTTTGGTATTGAAGCGCAACTGGATATTCATCTGCCGGGAATGGATCATCAGATAGCACAGGAATTGGTGAAAAAAGCCCACATAGTGTGTCCTTATTCCAACGCGACCCGCGGCAATATTGACGTTAAGCTGAACGTGATCACTGCCTGAATACTATTCAGGTGTCAGATAGTGTGTTTCCGGTTATATAATTTTGTAAATGTATGACCGGATCACAATTCGGACAGACACTTTTTCCCGCCCTTGTGGTCTACTTATCCGCGCTTAAGAAGTTCCTCAATTAACTTCCCTTGCGTTTAATGCCTGATCGGTGCTGCTACGAGCGCTGAGCGGCTTTGTTTTCCCTTTTTCCAGGGTTGCTTGCATGAGTTATTTAAAAGCAATGACTCAGCAGAAATTGAGTTTTCTGCTGGCATTGTATATTGGCTTGTTTATGAATAGCGCAGTTTTCTACCGTCGGTTTGATGGTTATGCGCAAGCGTTCACCGTCTGGAAAGGACTCTCTGCGGTTGTTGAACTGGTTGCCACTGTTCTGGTGACTTTCTTTTTATTACGTGTGCTCTCATTGTTCGGGCGCCGGGCCTGGCGTGTACTGGCATCGCTGGTGGTGCTGTTTTCAGCAGCAGCCAGTTATTATATGACCTTCCTGAATGTGGTTATTGGCTATGGCATTATCGCTTCGGTGATGACCACAGACATCGATCTCTCCAAAGAGGTGGTGGGCTGGCAGCTCATTGCCTGGGTGGCGATTGTCAGTGTTATGCCGCTGTTGTCTATCTGGAATAACCGCTGTCGCTACACCCTGTTGCGCCAGTTGCGTACGCGCGGCCAGCGTGTGCAGAGCGTGACCCTGGTCGTCCTGGCCGCGCTGCTGGTATGGGGACCCATTCGCCTTCTGGATTTGCAGCAGAAGGAAGAAGAACGGACATCGGGCGTGGACATGCCGAGCTATGGCGGCGTGGTGGCGAACTCCTATCTCCCTTCCAACTGGCTTTCAGCACTTGGGCTGTACGCCTGGGCGCAGGTAGACGAGTCGTCGGATCATCGTTCCTTGATCAACCCGGCGGCGAAATTCAGTTATGTCGCGCCGGACGACATCAATGACACCTATGTCGTGTTCATCATTGGCGAAACGACGCGCTGGGATCACATGGGGTTGCTCGGTTACTCGCGTAACACCACGCCAAAGCTGGCGCAGGAGAAGAACCTGGTCGCTTTCCGAGGCTACTCGTGTGATACCGCCACCAAGCTGTCGCTGCGGTGTATGTTCGTACGTGAAGGTGGGGTGGAGGATAATCCCCAGCGCACGTTAAAAGAGCAAAACGTCTTTTCCGTGCTGAAACAGATGGGCTTCTCTTCCGACCTGTATGCGATGCAAAGCGAGATGTGGTTTTACAGCAACACGATGGCAGACAACATTGCCTATCGTGAACAGATTGGCGCGGAGCCGCGTAACCGGGGCAAGAGCGTTGACGATATGCTGTTAATTGATGAGTTGCAGCAATCGCTAACGAATAACAAGCAGGGCAAGCATCTGATTATCCTGCATACCAAAGGTTCGCACTTCAATTATACCCAGCGCTATCCCCGTAGCTTCGCACAGTGGACGCCGGAGTGTGTGGGGGTGGACGATAAATGCAGCAAAGAAGAGTTGATCAATTCGTACGATAACTCCGTCACCTATGTGGACTATTTTATCGACAACGTAATCGACAAGCTGCGTGATAAGAAAGCGATTATCTTCTATGCGGCGGACCACGGTGAGTCGATTAATGAGAAGGAACATCTGCACGGTACGCCGCGTAAGATGGCGCCACCGGAGCAGTTCCGCGTGCCGATGATGGTATGGATGTCGGACAAGTATCTGCAAAACCCGGACAAGGCGAAGATGTTTGCACAGCTCAAACAGCAGGCGGAGATCAAGGTGCCGCGCCGCCATGTTGAACTGTACGACACCATCATGGGCTGCCTGGGATATACCTCGCCAAACGGCGGGATTAATGAAAATAACAACTGGTGCCACGTACCTGCTAACAAGGTAAATTGAGGCGCTGGCGGCTTTCTCGCCAGTCAGTTGGCTTTTTTACATTAAGGGATTGACGGTCGGGGTGTGTGGCAGTAAGATGCGCCCCGCATTCGGTGATTGGCGCAGCCTGGTAGCGCACTTCGTTCGGGACGAAGGGGTCGGAGGTTCGAATCCTCTATCACCGACCAAATTCGAAAAGCCTGCTCAATGAGCAGGCTTTTTTGCATCTGTGCCAATGAGGATGAGAACCTCCGGGGGCAGGGAGGTTCGACCCGAGCGAAGCGAGAGAACGTTGCGTCAGCAACGGCCCGCAGGGCGAGCCACGCAGTGGCGAGTAATCTCTATCACCGACCAAATTCGAAAAGCCTGCTCAACGAGCAGGTTTTTTTGCATCTGTGGTTTTGTAGCCCTGGCAAGCAAAGCGCCGCCGGGGTGGTGCTATTGAACCGCATCTCCCCCCTCACTCCCTGGAAAGAAGGTTAGGGGAAAAACCATCTGCTTCTGTTACCGTTCCATAACCTTATTTCACCCTGCCACGTCACGGTTTTGTGACATAATCCATTGTATTTTTTTATATATAGTTCGATCTTTTTTCGCGTTGCTTATGGATAGAGTTAGCATTTTACGCTGTGCGTTTTAACGTTCGCGGTATTAATCGCTCACATATTCATCATTCCGCAAGAAATTTTTCATAATCTGCTCAAACGTTAAACACCAACCTGAGATGATTCTCAAGCTTATTATTCTGCCCATAACGGCATAGCACAAATTTACCTGCTGAAAATAGCAGCTTGAAGTTTTTTTTAACTTTGTTTGTTGATTCTCATCAACGATGTAAATCCCCGTTACCTGTATTGACGTTTTGACATTCTATTGACAGATTGTAGGGCATGAGGGGCATTTCATGGAGAATCTGCACTGCAACTCAGTCAATCTCGTGAAAGGATTTCCCGTCTCTCATAGCTTCCGATAAGTCCAGGCAAAAATCTAATAACGGCCTGTCGGATAACCCAGCGCAAGGGTAACAACACATATCACATTGGAGCAGAATAATGAGTATTTCCTTGAAGAAGTCAGGGATGCTGAAGCTTGGTCTTAGCCTGGTGGCTATGACTGTGGCGGCCAGCGTGCAGGCAAAAACCCTGGTTTATTGTTCAGAAGGCTCGCCTGAAGGCTTTAACCCACAGCTTTTTACTTCTGGTACTACTTACGATGCCAGCTCTGTGCCGATTTATAACCGTCTGGTTGAGTTCAAAACTGGTACTACTGAGGTCATTCCGGGTCTTGCTGAGAAGTGGGATATCAGCGCCGATGGCAAAACCTACACTTTCCACCTGCGTAAAGGCGTGAAGTGGCAGGACAACAAAGATTTCAAACCGACGCGTGAATTCAACGCGGACGACGTCGTATTCTCCTTTGATCGTCAGAAAAATGCCCAGAACCCGTACCATAAAGTCTCTGGCGGCAGCTACGAATACTTTGAAGGTATGGGCCTGCCAGACCTGATTAGCGAAGTGAAGAAAGTCGACGACAACACCGTTCAATTCGTGCTGACCCGTCCGGAATCTCCATTCCTGGCTGACCTGGCAATGGACTTCGCGTCTATTCTGTCCAAAGAATATGCCGACAACATGCTGAAAGCCGGTACGCCGGACAAAGTAGACCTGGATCCGATCGGTACCGGTCCGTTCCAACTGCAACAGTACCAGAAAGATTCCCGTATTCTGTACAAAGCGTTTGAAGGTTACTGGGGCACCAAGCCGCAGATTGACCGTCTGGTCTTCTCCATCACGCCTGACGCTTCCGTACGTTATGCCAAATTGCAGAAAAACGAGTGCCAGGTTATGCCGTACCCGAACCCGGCTGACATCGCTCGTATGAAACAAGACAAAAACATTAATCTGATGGAGCAGGCTGGCCTGAACGTCGGTTACATGTCTTTCAACACCGAGAAGAAACCGTTTGATGACGTGAAAGTGCGTCAGGCGCTGACTTACGCGGTAAATAAAGAAGCGATCATCAAAGCCGTTTACCAGGGTGCTGGCGTAGCCGCGAAAAACCTGATTCCGCCGACAATGTGGGGCTATAACGACGACGTTAAGGATTACACCTACGACGTTGAGAAAGCGAAACAGTTGCTGAAAGAATCCGGCCACGAGCAGGGCTTCACCGTTGAACTGTGGGCGATGCCGGTACAGCGTCCGTACAACCCGAACGCTCGCCGTATGGCTGAGATGATTCAGGCTGACTGGGCGAAAATCGGTGTTCAGGCCAAGATCGTTACCTACGAGTGGGGCGAGTACCTGAAACGCGCCAAAGCGGGTGAGCACCAGGCTGTAATGATGGGCTGGACCGGCGACAATGGGGATCCGGATAACTTCTTCGCAACCCTGTTTAGTTGCGCTGCGGCGAAAGACGGTTCCAACTACTCTCGCTGGTGCTACAAGCCGTTTGAAGACTTGATTCAGCCGGCTCGCGCAACTGACGACCACAACAAGCGTATTGAACTGTACAAACAGGCTCAGGTAGTGATGCATGACCAGGCTCCGGCACTGATTGTCGCGCACTCCACCGTGTATGAGCCGGTGCGTAAAGAAGTCAAAGGCTACGTGGTTGATCCGCTGGGCAAACACCACTTCGAAAACGTGTCAGTTGAATAATAGGCACGATGCCTGAGTCCCTCCTCCCTTTCCGGGGGGAGGGTTTTTGTTCCTTATTCCTCCGGGAAAAGGCCTGGATAGAGGGGATTTTCCCGTTTATCCAAACATTTGTGAGCAATACAGACGCACTACCGCCAGGTGCATGCGTCACTACAGAGAATCCGGGTTATGTTGCAGTTCATCCTCCGACGTCTGGGGCTAGTTATCCCGACGTTTATCGGTATCACCCTTCTCACCTTTGCCTTCGTTCATATGATTCCCGGTGACCCGGTGATGATCATGGCAGGTGAGCGTGGTATCTCTCCTGAGCGTCATGCCCAGTTGCTGGCAGAGCTTGGTCTCAACAAGCCGCTGTGGCAGCAATACGTCAACTATGTGTGGGGCGTGTTGCATGGTGATTTAGGGATCTCTCTTAAGAGCCGTCTTCCGGTGTGGGACGAGTTCGTACCGCGTTTTAAAGCGACGCTGGAACTCGGCGTCTGCGCCATGATCTTCGCGGTGGCTGTCGGTATCCCGGTGGGCGTAATGGCTGCTGTGAAGCGTGGTTCCATTTTTGATCATACCGCCGTGAGCCTCGCGCTGACCGGTTACTCAATGCCTATCTTCTGGTGGGGCATGATGCTGATCATGCTGGTGTCGGTACACTGGAACCTGACGCCGGTATCCGGGCGCGTCAGTGACATGGTGTTCCTTGATGACAGCAACCCGCTTACCGGTTTTATGCTGATCGACACGGCTATCTGGGGCGAGCAGGGTAACTTCATCGATGCCCTGGCGCACATGATTCTGCCTGCTATCGTGCTGGGGACAATCCCGTTGGCGGTTATCGTCCGTATGACTCGCTCCTCGATGCTGGAAGTGCTGGGCGAAGACTATATCCGTACCGCGCGCGCCAAAGGGTTAACCCGTATGCGCGTTATCATCGTCCACGCGCTGCGTAACGCGATGTTGCCGGTGGTGACCGTTATCGGTCTGCAGGTCGGGACATTGCTGGCTGGTGCGATCCTGACGGAAACCATCTTCTCCTGGCCGGGCCTGGGCCGCTGGTTGATTGACGCGCTGCAACGCCGCGATTATCCGGTTGTGCAGGGTGGGGTATTGCTGGTCGCGACGATGATCATTCTCGTCAATCTGTTGGTCGACCTGCTCTACGGCGTGGTGAACCCGCGTATTCGTCACAAGAAGTAAGGGGCCATCATGTCACAAGTTACTGAAAATAAAGTTATCTCTGCACCGGTCCCGATGACTCCGCTGCAGGAGTTCTGGCACTATTTCAAACGTAATAAAGGCGCGGTTGTTGGTCTGGTTTACGTGATCGTGATGCTGCTTATCGCTATCTTCGCGAACGTGCTGGCACCGCATAACCCGGCGGATCAGTTCCGCGATGCGCTGCTGGCGCCGCCGGTCTGGCAGGATGGCGGCACATGGTCGCATATTCTGGGTACCGATGACGTAGGCCGCGATACCCTGTCGCGTCTGATGTTTGGTGCGCGCCTGTCGCTGCTGGTCGGCTGTCTGGTGGTGGTGTTGTCACTGATCATGGGGATTATCCTCGGTCTGGTGGCGGGCTACTTTGGCGGTGTCATCGATAGCATCATCATGCGTGTTGTCGACATCATGCTGGCACTGCCGAGCCTGCTGCTGGCGCTGGTCCTGGTGGCGATATTTGGTCCTTCGATAGTCAACGCATCGTTAGCGCTCACTTTCGTCGCCTTGCCGCACTATGTACGTCTTACCCGTGCCGCGGTGCTGGTGGAAGTTAACCGCGATTACGTGACGGCTTCCCGCGTGGCGGGGGCTGGCGCGATGCGTCAGATGTTCGTCAATATTTTCCCTAACTGCCTTGCGCCGCTGATTGTTCAGGCGTCGCTCGGTTTCTCGAACGCCATTCTCGACATGGCCGCCCTCGGCTTCCTTGGCATGGGCGCGCAGCCGCCAACACCGGAGTGGGGTACTATGCTCTCCGACGTGTTGCAGTTCGCGCAAAGTGCCTGGTGGGTCGTGACCTTCCCTGGTCTGGCGATCCTGCTGACGGTGCTGGCATTTAACCTGATGGGTGACGGCCTGCGTGATGCGCTCGACCCCAAACTGAAGCAGTAAGAGGTTCGAGATGGCGTTATTAAATGTTAATAAATTATCGGTGCACTTCGGCGACGAAGGCAGCGAGTTTCGCGCAGTAGACCGCGTAAGCTACAGTGTGAATCAGGGTGAAGTAGTTGGCATCGTGGGTGAGTCTGGCTCTGGTAAATCGGTCAGCTCGCTGGCGATCATGGGGTTGATTGACTTCCCAGGCCGCGTAATGGCGGAAAATCTGGAGTTTAACGGTCAGGATTTGAAACGCATTTCGGAAAAAGAGCGCCGCAGTCTGGTGGGTTCCGAAGTGGCGATGATCTTCCAGGATCCGATGACCAGCCTGAACCCCTGCTACACTGTCGGTTTCCAGATTATGGAAGCGATCAAAGTGCATCAGGGTGGCAACAAGCACACCCGCCGCCAGCGCGCGATTGATCTGCTCAACCAGGTCGGTATTCCCGATCCGGCATCAAGGCTGGACGTTTATCCTCATCAGCTCTCCGGTGGGATGAGTCAGCGTGTCATGATTGCGATGGCGATCGCGTGTCAGCCGAAACTGCTGATTGCCGATGAGCCAACGACTGCGCTGGACGTGACTATTCAGGCGCAGATTATTGAGCTGCTGCTGGAGCTACAGCAAAAAGAGAACATGGCGCTGATCCTGATCACCCATGACCTGGCGCTGGTGGCCGAAGCGGCACACAAAATCATCGTGATGTATGCAGGCCAGGTGGTGGAAACCGGGGCGGCGAAAGATATCTTCCGCGCACCGCGTCATCCGTATACCCAGGCACTGCTGCGGGCATTGCCGGAGTTTGCGCAGGATAAAGCGCGTCTGGCGTCGCTGTCAGGTGTCGTACCCGGTAAGTATGACCGCCCGAATGGCTGTCTGCTGAATCCGCGTTGCCCCTATGCAACGGACCGATGCCGCGCCGAAGAGCCTGCGCTGAACACCGTTGACGGTGGACGCCAGTCGAAATGTCACTACCCACTCGATGATGCCGGGAGGCCCACACTATGAGTACGCACGAGGCCGCCACGCAACCGCTGTTGCAGGCTATCGACCTGAAAAAACACTACCCGGTGAAGAAGGGGCTGTTTGCCCCGGAACGCCTGGTAAAAGCGCTGGACGGCGTATCGTTCACCCTGGAACGTGGCAAAACGCTGGCTGTGGTCGGTGAATCCGGTTGTGGTAAATCCACGCTGGGCCGTCTGCTTACAATGATCGAAACCCCGACCGGTGGTGAGCTGTACTACCAGGGGCAGGATCTGCTGAAACACGATCCGCATGCGCAGAAACTGCGTCGCCAGAAAATCCAGATCGTGTTCCAGAACCCGTACGGTTCGCTGAACCCGCGCAAAAAAGTGGGACAGATTCTGGAAGAACCGCTGCTGATTAACTCCTCCCTGAGCAAGGCGGAGCGTCGTGAGAAAGCGCTGGCGATGATGGCGAAAGTCGGCCTGAAAACCGAGCATTACGACCGTTACCCGCACATGTTCTCCGGTGGTCAGCGTCAGCGTATCGCTATTGCCCGTGGTCTGATGCTGGACCCGGACGTGGTGATTGCCGACGAACCGGTCTCCGCGCTGGACGTTTCTGTTCGCGCGCAGGTGCTGAACCTGATGATGGACTTGCAGCAGGATTTGGGGCTGTCCTATGTGTTTATCTCCCACGACCTGTCTGTGGTGGAACACATTGCCGATGAAGTGATGGTGATGTATCTGGGCCGCTGCGTCGAGAAGGGCACCAAGGACCAGATCTTCTCTAATCCGCGTCATCCGTACACCCAGGCGCTGCTCTCTGCGACGCCGCGCCTGAACCCGGACGATCGCCGCGAGCGCATCAAGTTGACCGGCGAGCTGCCGAGCCCGCTGAGTCCGCCGCCGGGTTGCGCGTTTAACGCCCGCTGCCGCCGCCGCTTCGGTCCCTGCACCCAGTTGCAGCCGCAGCTCAAAGACTACGGCGGCCAACTGGTTGCCTGCTTCGCGGTCGATCAGGATGAAAACGGCGAGAAGCCACAGGCGTAATGCGCTGAAATAAAAAACCGGAGCCATGTGCTCCGGTTTTTTTATCCCTCCCCGGAGGCGCGAATTGCTTATCCGGGTTACCGCTCGTAGCCCCGGTAAGCGCGGCGCCACCGGGGACTGCGGGTTTTAGCTCATCGGCTCACTGTCGTTATCAATCGGCGACCAGTCCAGTTTGCCCTGCTCGCGCACCTGACGCCAGGCGAGGAAGGTCAGCATCACCGTCACCACCGCATAGGCGAAAGTCACCGTTGGCGAGGCGTTAACCGCCATCTGGTGTCCATGAATAAAACCAAAGAAGGAAAGCACCGTGGCAGCCGCGGCATAGACCGCCGCCCAGTTAAAACGACGGTCAATGATAAACGCGGCAATCGCCCCCATCATCAGCCCTGCCAGCACGGCACCCCCACCGGTGGTGGCCATACCGTTATAAAGCACGCCGTTATTGGCCATATTGGTCATCACCTCAGCAGGCAGATTCACCGTGTTGGCTCCAGCTGCATTCAGTGCGCCATCGACCTGCGTTTTCGCCCACTCCGCGATATTCGGTACCAGCGCCAGAATAATGGCGGGCGCATGACGTTTCGGCGACACCTGGAACGCCTGTGCGCCAATCACCAGCCCGATAAACAGCAGAATCGGCACTATCGCGACCAGCGGAATGATCGACAGCAGCAGTGCGGTAAGCCCCAGGAAACAGACAATCGCCATCGCAATACCGGTCGCCAGCGAATAACCGATACGCCCGCCCATCGCTTTCCAGCCGGGGTGGCCGATATAGACCGCAGGCGGGAACGGCGAGCCGAGCAGCGCACCGACAATCGCCCCCACGCCATCTGCCGCCAGCACCGCACGCAGGTTATAGCTGTCGCCACCTACGGCGGCAGATTCCACGTTATTGAGGATTTCAGTAAAGTTGAAGATACCCAGCGGGATAGCCGTCACCAGCAGCGGCCAGACCAGCTCCGACGGCACGCTGAACACATCGCCGGTAAGGGAAGGCAGATGGAGCGCAAAATTGCCGGTTGCTTCTTTTACGGCAGCCGGGTTCATGATGTCGCTCAGACCCAGCAGCGTAGCCCCCCAGCCGAGCACACAGCCAACGATGACCACGGCCAGCCCGCCTGGTAAACCGAACGGCAGACGGACATTCCCGACCCAGTTGAGCAGGATAATGGCGAAGCAGATGACGCCAATCCATGCGGTATCAAACATCTGATAAGCCGGGCGCATCGCGATAAAAGCAATCGCGATCCCGGCCAGCGTCCCGAGCATAGCGGCACGCGGGGTATATTTACGGATGGTCGGGCCAACGACAACGCCGAGCAGGACAATAATACCGACAAACATCGCCCAGATAAGACCCAGCTTCCACGCCAGCATCCAGTCTTTATGAACCAGCAGCGTAGGCAGCATCACCACAAAGACCACGATAAACATATGCGGCACACTGGGGCCATAAGGCAGGGCGGTAACATCATTGCGGCCTTCGCGCTGGGCTAATTTCCAGGCAAGCCAGGCATAGAAGAGATTTCCGAGGGGAAGTGCAATGCCCAGAGCAGGCAGGATACGACCATAAACCGTTGTTGTCGGGATTTGCGCGACGTACAGTGCCAGCCCGGAGAGCACCAGCACATTCAATAACACATTCGTGAACAGACCAAAAAAAGCATTTAAATCGCCAGCGACCCAAAGCTGTGGCCGATGAGCGAGATTTCCTTGCGCCATGATCCTACTCCTGACGTTATCAAGCAGTCATAAAGTGGCCGGTATAAGCTCTCCAGCCTCCCAAAGAGGTAATTTCTTTTTGTCCTTCTACCAGCCAGGGTTCGGCCAGCACACCCAGTACTTCACTACCGTCACTCAACTCGACCTTACCGACACACAATCCGGCAGGTTCTTTTAGCAGGATCTCGCCAAGCCCGGCAGGCGGCACCGCCCAAATTTCCAGCGCAATTTGCCCGCCCTCTCCGGGTGTGCGAATCATGCCTGGGTGATTATCATTAATGCTCCAGCAGCGGTAGCAGGCGGCGGTAGTGTCTTCACGAACAAACTCAGCCTGTGCGGCAATCATATTAGGATTAAGCACAAGGCCACGCATTAATGTGCCATTAACGGCCAGTAAAATCTTATTACTTATCATGGTTTTTTGCTCTGAAAAGTGTGCAGCGTTAGCGGGTAAAACGGGTGCCACCCTTGCAGCTTAGCGCGCGGGAAATGCCCTGCGGCGTGGTAATCAGGCCCAGCCCCTGCGGCTGAGCGCGTAAGAAAGTCAGCATGGCTTCAATTTTCGGGGCCATGCTGCCTGCGCCAAATTCTCGGCTTTGCAGCAGCGCTTCTGCTTCGGCGAGTGAAAGCTGGCTAAGCCAGCGCTGCGTTGCCGCCGACAGCGACCTTACCGCTACACACGATCGTTCCCTTGCGACAGGGCGGTCAGCCCGGCAATGAAGCAGGCCAGCGGTGCGGTGGTAATGCCCGCGCCAATTTGCCCGACCCCTGCCAGCTTATGGGCGATACCGGTATTGATAATGGGCAGAATATTGCTATCGACAACGCGCCGCGCATCAATGCCGCAGCCGCTGCCCACAAAATTGAGGGCGGGCAGGGTAAAGGCTGGCTGGGTGGTTAAGGTAATTTCATGCATGGCCTGGCTGTGTCTCACCGCATCGGCCGGGGTGCCACCAACAAATTTCACGATAGCCGGTGACGCCGCCATGGCAAAACCACCAATACCAGCGGTTTCCGTAATGGCCGAGTCGCCCAGATCCGCCGCCGCATCATTAACGCCAAAACCGGGGAAGAACAGGCCATCAACCGGATTAGCCGGAGCCTGAAACCAGCGATCGCCGGTCCCGGAAAGACGGATACCGAAGTTGACGCCGTTGCGTGCCATCACCGTGACCATGGAACTGTGCGGGACATTGCTGGCGGCATCGAGCATCGATTTACAGGCCGCCATGGAGAGATTCAGGAAGAAGTGATCGTTGGCCGCGATAAACTCCAGCACTTCCGGGCCCTTTTCAATGCGGGCCAGATGGGAGGCCAGGCGGCGAAAGAACAACCCGCTGGCCGCGACGTTGCGGTTATGGCATTCATCACCCATATGTAGCGCCTGGGCAATCATTGGCTTAAGTTCTATATTGCCGCTCATGGCAAGGGCTTTCTTGAGCACAGGCGCCAGTACATTGGCCATCCAGCGCAGACGGGTCAGGACCTCTTCGTGATTGGCGCCAAAGCGCAGCACTTTCCCGAGTCCTTCGTTGAAATTACAGTAGGCCCGGTTGCCATGCGTTTTGTTCTCTACTATCCAGACAGGCATGGAAGGACTGATGATCCCCGCCATTGGCCCGGTGGCGTGATGGTGATGGCAGGGTTCCAGCGCGACCTCGCTATTTGCCGCCATTAGCATGGCCTGCTCAACGTTGTCAGCCCACCCTTCAAGCACAATCGCCCCGGCAATCGCCCCTTGCATCGGGCCACACATGTCTGCCCAGGCGATGGGCGGACCTGCGTGCAAAATTTTGCGTTCTGCTGCCAGCGCCGGAATGGCTTCCTGCGCTGTACTGATTCCGATCAGCACCGGTTGCGCATCCAGGTAGCGCTGCAACGCGATGTCATTTGCCGCATCCACGCGGGTATCCGCCATTAATTTCGCCAACATCCAGTTAGCCTCTTCATCGCCGAATGCTGCGGGCTGCCATTGCAGATGCAACACGTCCCCCCCTGCATCCCGCAGATTATTGGCGAAACTCTCCAGACCCAGGTTGAGCACGCTGAGCGGTTGTTGAAATAACGTCGTCATAATCTATTTCCGTTGAAGGGCTACAAAAGCCGCCAGTCGCGCGGCCTCGATATTGCTGTCCGCCACCAGAACGCCAGCCTGTTCTAAACATTCAATTTGCTGCTGACGATTCTGAGGATCGTCTTCGGTCCCGCAAACGTGCGCAATCAGCAAAAGGTGTCGCTGCGCTTGAGCGGCTTCTTGCCGCAGCGTGTCCAGTACGGGCAATAACGTGGCGCAAGGATCTGCGCTGGCGCCGTAGCCCAGAACAATGTCAAACAGCAGAACCGCCGTGGTGGGATCGCGACCTTCCGACAGCAGGCGTGCGTTGCGCAGTTTGGGGTCAATCATGGGATGCGGTCGGCCCTGGGTGAATTCGTCATCCCCCATATCGACCAGACTATGTCCGGTACCCTGCTGGCGGCTGCGTAACTCCGTGGCCCCACGAACCGGGGCGTTGGATTCACATGACAGCCCCGCCGCCAGCAGGGCGAGTTGTGCTTCGTAACAGAATGTGCCACCGGCGAATACGCCGCGAATGTCTTTTTGTTTTGCCGCCATTGCCCCGATGCTGCCCCGGGCTTTGACGAGGAGAGATTCCCTGGTGCTGGTCTCGTTGGGCGCCTTTTTACCCTCTAACGTGGCTACCGCAATCTC
The DNA here is from genome assembly GCF_052061655.1 of Phytobacter diazotrophicus. Classification (NCBI taxonomy): domain Bacteria; kingdom Pseudomonadati; phylum Pseudomonadota; class Gammaproteobacteria; order Enterobacterales; family Enterobacteriaceae; genus Phytobacter; species Phytobacter diazotrophicus. Next base: position 219,940 of record NZ_CM125428.1, read on the forward strand.
TGCTGCGTGACGCAGACTGAGTGCGGGTATGACGCCTTCATATTGCAAACTGTGCTCGTCGGCGCCCAGAAAATGGACGACGACGGGTTTTTCACACTGGCGTGCGCAGGCCAGTACTTTTTGCATAATCCCTGGTGCTGGTGGTTTAGAAATAAGAACAATAAGTTGTGTTTCAGGATCTTCTGCTAACAGGGTGATGCCCTGAATCATGCTCAGACCGCCGATGGCTTCGTGCAGATCGCGCCCGCCCGTGCCGATGGCTTGCGACACGCCAGCGCCAAGATGGTGAATATGGCAACTGACCTCTTGTAGTCCGGTCCCGGATGCTGCCACCAGGCCAATAGCGCCGCGTCGTACCACATTGGCAAAGCCCAGTGGCATACCGTTGATAAAGGCGGTACCGCAATCCGGCCCCATGACCAACAACTGGTTCTGACTGGCATAACGCTTGATGGCGGCTTCTTGATCCTCCGGAACGTTATCGCTGAATATCATCACGTGCAGACCGTTGCTCAGCGCTTTCAAGGCTTCGGCAGCGGCATAGCGGCCTGGCACAGAAATCAGGGCAAAATTGGCCTCCAGCGCGTCGTGCAGACCCATAGCGATACTGACAGGTATACGGTTTGTCGCGCCGGAAACAGGCTCGACTGCCGACGGGCGCAGCAAGGAGGCCGCGAGTTCCAGCGCCGCTTGCGCAGCAGCTTCGCTGGCTTCCAGCGCGATTAACAGATCGTTAGGGCGCGCGTCGATGACAATGTCCATGCCCGCGTCGCGCATGCGTTCAATATTAGCCGGGGTCGCCATGGCGACAGATGCTTGCTCTACCCCATCCAGCGCGTTGAGTTTGGCGGAGATCTGCATAAGGGAAACGGAGTCCTTATACAGGTTCGGGAAACATTGATAGTGCAGTGTCATCTTTTATCCTCGGGCAAAAACGGTACTCGCTTTGCTGCTTACTACGTTGTATCGGTCTGCCGGAGCGTCATGGGCGCAGCGCCGCAATGACCTCCGCTGAATGGCTCACCCAGCCGACAATGGCGCCCTGGGCTTTGATCATCGCCAGCGCCGCCTGATGAAATTCCGGAAAGTAAGAGGCGCAGCAATCTTCCGGAATCACCAGTTCATAGCCGCGATCGTTGGCTTCACGGGCGGTACTCTGCACACACACCTCGGTGGTGACGCCGCAGATAATGAGAGAGGCGATGCGGTGAGATTGCAGAATGAGATGCAGGTCAGTGGCGTAAAACGCGCCTTTGCCTGGCTTATCAATCACCGGCTCGCCGGCCTGTGGCGCGAGTTCGGGAATAATGTCGTGGCCCGGCTGGCCTCGCACCAGAATGCGGCCCATCGGACCGGGCTCGCCAATAAAGGTTTTACCGCCACGGGTGCGTTTGGCGGGCAGGCAATCGCTGAGGTCAGCACGGTGTCCTTCCCGGGTATGAATAACCAGCAGACCCGCCTCGCGAGCGCTTTTCAGCAATGCGGCACAGGGTTCGATCGCACGGCGAACAAGGGAGACGTCATTGCCAAGAGCTTCGCCAAAACCACCGCGTTCAACAAAGTCGCGCTGCATATCAATCACCACAAGTGCAGTGGTGGCGGGATCGAACTGAAAGTTAAAAGGTTGAGCTTTAATCGTGCGCATAAACGTTCCTTTGTTGATTCGCCTTTAATTGGAGTGTACGAAGTGATAACGCCGTGTGCGCAAAAAGCTTTTCTGCCTGAACCTCAAAAAATATGAGGCATCTCTGTACGTGAAAACGCCATAATGCGTAAATCGTGTACTGGCGAGGCTTTAGGCGTACAAGCGTCGGATTTGGGTAAAAAAATCACCCAAAACAAGATAGCGGATTTGTGACCTCGCACCTATTGACAGGCGTAATCATGACCTCAGGAAGAGATATTGCGGCGATACAACTCTGCGACGCGTTACCCCCTTGGCGCCCGATGGTTCCCTGGCTTCGGGTCCATTCGGTTTTTCAGCGCGCCTGTAACGTGCAAACGCCACAAGGGAAGCTATGGGTGGTGCAGGCGAGCGGTATGCCGCTGGCCCCGGCGGGAATGGTGACTGACTGCGTTGACCTGCGCCCCTTTTTTAGCGTTGGGGAACGGCTGTGCTGGCGTGATGAAACCTGCCTGTACGGCACAAAAGCGCGTATCGAACTGGGCTCAGCCATGCCGATTTCCACGCGGCTAATACCCTGTGGCGAAGCGCAAATGCTGGCGCGCCTGGCAGCACAGATCGCCGCCTTTTTCAGCCATCAGCCGGAAAAAGGCATTCGCCTCGCGCTGCGTACGGACGTGACGTTAATACGCGCACAGACCTCGCTGATCCACTGGCTGTGCACGGGTGAAGGGGAGCTTAACGAACTTCTTATGGGCTTTATTGGTCGGGGGGAGGGGCTCACCCCCGCCGGAGATGATTTCCTGCTGGGCGTGTTGCTGGTTCTCCATAACTGGCGCTTTGCGCACGCAGCGGCATTCAACGCAGCGCTGCTCCCCTTACTCGACCGTACGACCGATATCAGCCGCGCCATGCTGGAGCAGGGCTGTAATCATCATTACAGCGCCCAACTGCTGGCGCTGGCGAGAGGTGAAAGCGAGACAGGGCCGCAGACCATCGCCCGCGTCGCCGGGTATGGGCACTCTTCTGGTCACGATATGCTGACGGGCATCCTCACGGCAGCGCACGCCTTAGCTTAATGGCGTAAATAACCCTTTCTGCACCTCCGGCTGTTTTAATTGCTGCAGCCACCAGTTAAAACAGGGGCGCGGCGGGCGGCTTTGCCAGGCCAGAAACAGCGGCGTCGGTTGTTTGCTCTCTTCAACATGCAGATGTACGAGTCGGCCATCATCAATATAGTGCTGGCAAATATGGCGCGGCAAAAAACCAATGCCCAGCCCTTGGAGATGCATAGAGATTTTCGCATGATAGTCAGGCACGACCACCGCTTTTTGTCCCCGTAGCTGCCAGGCAACTTTAGGCTCAAGTTTTACCGAGGTATCGGGGATGCACACCGCAGGATAAGGACGCAGATCGTCGGCACGCAGCGGACGATGAATGGCGGTAAGAGGGTGATCGGGCGCGATGGCGAAGAGCCATTCGACCGTGCCAATTTCCAGGCAGCATATTTCACCGGGTAAGGCGACCTGGTTGGGCGCGGCAATGGCGATATCCGCCCGTTTTTCCAGTAAGGCGTCCCAGACGCCATCATGTACATCAATCGCGATATGAATTTCGGTTTGCGGGAAAAGTAATTCGCTTTCTGATAGCAGCGTGTACACAGGTCGCAGGCTGACAATATTATTAAGAGTAATATTGAGGCGAGTCTCGACACCAGCGGCAATACGCTGGGTGGCAAACTGGAGATCCTCCAGTTGAGTCAGGATAATCTGGCCTTTATTAATGAAATAACGGCCAGCCTCCGTTAATTCGAGCTGTTTCCCGAGGCGTTTGAATAACTTGAGTCCCAATTCACTTTCCAGCTTGTGAACCGTATAACTGAGTGCCGTCGGTACTTTATGCAGTTCCTCTGCGGCTGCGGCAAAACTACCGCAGCGAGCAATGGTGATGATTACATTCAATGCTTGTGCACTAATCAACATGCCGTCTCCCTTGCCGGATAGCGCGTTGTTATTTTTTAACGCATTACCTGCATCCAGACCAGCTTGCTCATCCGGTCCCTACTAAAAACAGGCGTGTTACGCTAATTCTCATCGCTATCGTGAGTTGCCGTTTTTTATCCTGGTTCTAAATCAAATAAGTATTTCTATATATTTCAGCGGGTAACAAATAATTAAATCGAACACTATTCATACTGGCGTAAAACCCTGCCTGCCGTGTATTATTTGGTTTTTTGTGTCAGTTATCCACATTAAGTTGATTCTTAGGTAGATGTTCAACGTGGCGAGTTGCTATTAACTACTTTAATGATTTTTAGGGAAAAAAAAGATAGCATGTGTACAGGTGAAATTTATATATTTGCTAGAAATAAACAGCGTGTTAGCACAGATGTAATTTAGCCACGCGATAATAAGGCGAATTGTTAATAGCCAAAGCATCTACGTACCCACACAACAGGTGAGCAGCCTAATTATAAAACGAATCTACCAATAACTGATCGCTCAGGTTATGTAGGTGGTGGGTATATAGTTTATTTTGTAAATCATGAGTATAGCTATGAACCATTATGATGATTTGCAGAGGTTTAAGGATAAGACCCGCAACCAAAAATACGAATTCAAGGATCTGTCGGCGCAGAACCTCTCTCCTGACCATGGAAGTTGGGCGATCATGAATCAGCTGGCTCCTGCAACAGAGGAGTCTAAACTGGCAATCGGGGGACACGTTTCGCTGCCGCAACCGCAGGCTGTCGCCCCGGATGTCTTCGCGAGCGACGAACGTCATGAGCCTGTCGTGAGTGTCGAAAGTACTGAAGCCACAGAAGGCACTGAAAAGACCGCGAATACCGAAAACAGCACCGAAAGCGTTCTTCCCTCTGTCGACGCAGCGTTACCGGCGGTGACCGCCCCGTCTATTTTCCGCGAAGTTGCCGGACAACTTGCATCGCAATCGGCGGCACCCGTTGCGCCTTCTGCCCAACCGGTGGCTAACCCGGTTGTACCAACGACCACCACCGCACCTGCTCCGTCTGCGACAGCTGATTATTCCCGGCTGTTTGCAACGAAAGCGCCAGAAGCAAAACCCACCGTAGAAAAAAACCAACCTTTACAATCTTTGCTAGAAAGGATCGCTTCATGCCGTTGATTTGTGTTTGTTCACCGAAGGGTGGTGTTGGGAAAACGACGCTCACGGCTAATCTGGCTTACGCCCTTGCGCGTTCTGGCAGTAAGGTCCTGGCGCTGGATTTTGACGTGCAGAACGCACTGCGTCTGCACTTTGGCGTGCCGCTGTCTGACGAGCGTGGTTATGTCGCCAAAGCGGCTGAGTCCTCGGACTGGAGTCAGTTCGTCTTGACCGCAGGCGGGAATATCTTTGTGTTGCCTTATGGCGAAGCCAGTGAAGATCAACGCCTGGTATTTGAAGAACGTCTGACGAATGACGAACATTTTCTGATTCGCGGCCTCAACACGTTGCTGAATTATCCGGGCCTGATCATTGTGGCCGATTTTCCTCCCGGCCCCTCTGCTGCACTGAAAGCTATGTCGCGCCTGGCCGATCTGCATCTGGTCATCATGCAGGCTGACACCGCCTCTCTTTCCCTGTTGCCTCACGTTGAAAATCACCGTCTTACCGGGGATGTCCTCAATCGAAAAGCGGGCCATTATTTCGTGCTCAACCAGAGCGACAACCGTCGCCAGGTCAGCCGGGATGTCACCGCATTCATGGAACAGAAATTAGGTAATCAGCTTTTAGGCGTTATTCATCGTGATGAAAGCGTCATAGAAGCGAATGCTTCGCAGCAATCGGTTTTCGACTTTAGTCCTGCATCCGCCGCTGCATTCGATATTGAGCTCATTGCAAAAAGAGTCGCCGGAATATTAGGCGTAAAAATCGGAGACGGCACGGTTCACAGTAAACCGAAAATGTCTGGCTTCTAATTCGCGCAGGGCAACCTATGAAAAAGTTTCTTTATGTTTTGCTGGTACTGGCAATGCTACCTGTTGCGCTGCTGGTCATCATTACGCCTATGGACAGCCAGAAACAGTATATTTTTGGTCTGCTCAGTATCGGTGTGCTGTTTTTAATGGGATTCAGCAAAAAACGCAGTGTGTCTGTCATTATGGTGGTCATGTCGATTTTATTATCGACGCGCTATATGTATTTCCGCCTGACGCAAACCCTGCATTTTAATTCCGAAATTGAAACCATTCTTGGGATGGGGCTGTTTCTGGCGGAGGTCTACGTCTGGGTCATGTTGCTGCTAAGCTATCTGCAGACGGTCTGGCCGTTAAAACGCGAGATTGTGCCGCTGCCGGATGATATGAGCCAGTGGCCGACGGTGGATGTCTATATTCCTACCTATAACGAGCCACTGGATGTGGTGCGTGATACGGTGCTGGCGGCGCAATGCATTGATTATCCTCGTGATAAGATGAATATCTACCTGCTGGATGACGGCAAACGCCGCGAGTTTGCTGTTTTTGCCGCAGACGTTGGCGTTGGGTACATCACACGTAACGACAATAATCACGCCAAAGCCGGTAACCTCAACCACGCCATGAAGCTGACGCAGGGTGAGTTGATTACCGTATTCGACTGCGACCACGTTGCGACACGCATCTTCCTGCAGGCGACGGTCGGCGGTTTTCTGAAAGATCCGAAACTGGCGCTGGTGCAGACACCTCACTATTTCTACTCGCCGGACCCGTTCGAGCGTAACCTCTCCGTTGGGCGTAACATCCCTAACGAAGGGACACTATTCTACGGGCCAATTCAGCAGGGCAACGACAACTGGAACGCCACCTTCTTTTGCGGCTCCTGTGCGGTGATTCGCCGTAGCGCGCTGGAAGAGATTGGCGGTTTTGCCGTAGAGACCGTTACCGAAGATGCTCACACCGCGCTCAAGTTGCAGCGCCGTGGTTGGGGCTCGGCATTCCTGGATATCCCACTGGCTGCCGGTCTGGCGACTGAACGTCTGGTGCTGCACGTTATCCAGCGTACCCGCTGGGCGCGTGGGATGACGCAGATTTTCCGTCTGGATAACCCGCTGTTTGGTCGCGGCCTGACTATCCAACAGCGCCTGTGCTACCTGAGCGCCATGCTTTACTATCAGTTCGCGCTGCCGCGTATTGCGTTTGTGACCGCGCCGCTGGCCTATCTGTTGTTTAACCTGAACATCATTCACTCCTCAGCGAGCCTGGTTTTCGCCTATGCGCTCCCGCATCTGTTCCTCGCGATTTACGTCAACTCGCGCATGAACGGGCGCTATCGCTATAGCTTCTGGGGGGAGATCTACGACCTGGTGCTGGCCTTCCACATTGCATTGCCGACTGTGGTGACGATGTTTTTCCCGAAACGCGGCAAATTCAACGTGACCGACAAGGGTGCGCTGCTGGACGTGGGGTACTTTGATTTTAGCGTTGTGCGCCCGCATTTGATTATCGCCCTGCTGCTGGCGGCCGGGGTGATTGCCGGTATCGTTCGCGCCTGTGCTCATGACTACTTTGGCGTGGATCCGCGCGTTATCGCCCTAAACGTCGGTTGGGGGTTGTACAGTCTGATCTTTCTGTTGGCCGCGATTGCCGTTGCGCGCGAAACCCGACAGACGCGTAAAACCATTCGAATTGATGCGGAAATCCCGGTACTGCTCCACCATGCCAGCGGCGTGGTGACGCGCAGCCATACCGCTGACCTGTCGATGGGCGGCTGCCGTATTGTGGCACCGGATGATCGCCATCTCGATGATGAGATTGAAGAGATTGAGCTGCTGCTGCAATCCGGCGCGATCCTCATTCCGGTAAAAACCATCGCCACGGATGAAGAATCGATTCGTCTGATGTTTGAAGACATCCCGCTGGCCCGCCGTCGTGAACTGGTGCGCGTGGTGCTCTCCCGTGCGGATGCATGGATTCACCCACCGAAACCTCAGGACAACCCGTTCCGTTCGTTGGGGACCATTATGCGTTGTGTGTTTGACCTCTTCTGGCTGACCTGGAAAGACCGTCGCGAAAACCGCCGTTTGCGCGCCGGCCAGGACCAGGCCGCTTCCCAGGAGGAGGGCAACGCATGAAACGTCTGACAACACTGGCTGTGCTGGTCGGCGCACTCTTTATGATGCCGCTGCATGCCGAAGACACCTCCATCGAGTCGCTACTGAAATTAAACGAGCCGGCGGAGACGCCACCCGTGCCGCCGCCGGGCGCACCGGTATTTATTCCTTCGGTGGTTAACAGCATCAGTCTCGCGCAGATGGGTTTCCCGGAAGGGATTTCCCTGACGGGTGGTCAGTTCCAGGGGGGCGCCTCCTTTACCCTGCCCGTGGACCAGGTGATTACCACGGCGCGCCTTGAACTGAACCTGAAAGTCTCGCCCGCGATGGTGGCGCGCAATGCCACCATGCAGTTGATGCTCAATGGTCAGCCGCTGGGGACGGTACCGCTGACCGTGACCGACAGCGACACCGCGCGTTATCAGTTGGATATTCCCTCAGCGCTGATGGTGTCGAGCAACAACCTGAGCTTTAAAATCAACGATGGCGATGCCATGCAGTGCCAGCGCGATCTGAGTGATAAATATCGTGTCATCATCATGGCGGATTCCCATTTCGAGCTGGAAGGGCAACAACTGGACATTGGCGCTGATTTAAGCCACTTCCCGCGCCCGTTCTTTGACAGCATGCAAATGACCCCGGCGGCGATCGGTATGGCCTTCCCGGCGAAGCTGAGCGCCGATACCTTAAGCGCCAGTGCGCTGATCTCATCGTGGATGGGGATCCAGGCAGACTACCGTGGCGTATCGTTTGCCGCCTATCATGACCGCTTGCCGGAAAAGAACGGTATCCTGATTGGTCATCCGGGCGAGCAAATTGGTGGCCTGACGCTACCGACTACCGAGCAGCCGCTACTCAAAGTGGTCGATAACCCGGCAAACCCGGTTTATAAACTGCTGCTGGTGGTGGGTAAAGATGATGCCAGCCTGCGCGCGGCGGCATGGCGTTTAACCCGCGGCAATTTCGCCATGCAGACGCCGTCGGTAGATGTTACCCCCCAAACGATCCCGGCGAGTAAGCCTTACGATGCGCCGCGCTGGATCCCAACCGATCGTCCGGTAAAACTGTCAGAACTGATCCGCAAAGATCAGAGCCTGACCACCACGGGGCTGTGGCACGATCCGCTGCGCGTGGCATTCCGTGCGGCACCGGATCTGTTCCTGTGGGATGGCGAAACGATACCTCTGCATATTGGTTACCGTTTTCCGACGGAAAGCTGGATTGATGAAGACCGTTCGTGGCTCAGCATGACCATGAACGATACCTTCCTGCATAACCTGCCGGTGAATAAGCAGGGGGCGCTGGAAACGTTGTGGCATAAGCTTGGCGGTGATGCGCGCCAGGAGAAGTTTGATATGCCGCTGGAGCCGTACATGATCTATGGCGACAACCAGCTCTCGCTGTACTTCAACATTCAACCCAAGGCGAGCGCCCCGTGTAGCGTGCTGCTGAACAATAACATTAAGAGCCGTATCGAAGACGACTCGTGGATTGATCTCAGCCATACGCGTCACTTCGCGCTGTTGCCGAACCTCTCTTATTTTGTGGGTGCGTCCTTCCCGTTCACCCGGCTTGCGGATTATTCGGAAACGGTGCTGATGCTGCCGGAAAAACCGACTGAAACGCAGATTGCCACGCTGTTGGATATGGCGGCGCGTTCCGGTAACGCGACGGGAACGGCGCTGGGCCGCAACCGCGTGTTGCTCGGCGTACCCACTGGCGGGGCGGGTGTTGAACTGCTGAACGACCGCGATGTGCTGGCGGTCACGGGCCTGGATCAGCATGACTTTAACCGCGCGATCCTCAATACCTCGCCGTTTGTGATGCACGACTCTACGTTGGGCGTACGTGAGCCAACGACCTGGGAGCGTATCAAACGCTGGATAGCAGGGGACTGGGCATCAGACGGGCTGGATGCTGATCGCTACTTCTCCTCCAACGAAGCCTGGCGCGGTTTTGTCAGCTTCCGTTCACCGTGGAATAACGATCGTCTGGTGGTACTGGCTATCGGCAGCAATGACGAGCAGCTCTCACGTCTGCACGGTGACCTCGCCTCAGCGAAAATTAACGCCGGGATCCGTGGCGACGCAGCGGTGATCACCAATGAGAACGGTGTGCGCAGCTTCCGCGTGGGTGAGCAGTTCCCGAGTGGCGAGATGCCAACGCAAATGCGGGTGATTTGGTATGCAAATCAGCACTCGGCGCTGCTGGCGATTTTAGGGCTGCTATTTGGTTGTATCGTTGGCTCGGTGCTCTTTGTCTGGCTGAGAAACCGCGCGAAACGACGTCTGGATTTGGACAACCGCAAATAAGAGGGTGACAAGAATGATGATAAAAACCGCCCGCCGTTTGACGACGCTGTGCCTGTCCAGCGCGCTCACTTTCGGTATACCTGGGCTGGCTTATGCCGCCGCGAATGATGCCGCGCTCAAAGCCTTATTTGACCAGGCGAATTACTGGCATGAGAAATCCCACGATGACCTGGCGATGGAGTCGCTGCGTAAAGTGTTGATGGTGGATGCCAATAACACCCAGGCGATGTACCTGATGGCGTTATGGGCGCAGCAAAATGGCGATCTGCAAGTCTCGTCCCAGTGGCGTTCGCGGCTGGCGCAGGTTTCTCCTGACGATCCGGGGTTGCAGGCGCTGGATAATGCCAAACAACTGACGCAGGTTCCGCAGGGGCAATTGAGCCTTGCCCGCCAGCAGGCGCGCAGCGGTAACGTACCGGCGGCGCTGGCGACCTGGCGCAGCATGTTTAACGGCGATACGCCGCCACCCAGCCTCGCCCCTGAGTACTACCAGACGATGGCGGGAGACAAAACCCTTTATCCGCAGGCCGTATCGCAACTGAAAAATTTCGTGATGCATAACCCGCAGGATACCTCTGCGCGCATTGCACTCGGCAAAATCCTGACCTGGCGTGAAGAGACGCGCCGCGACGGCATTTTGTTGCTCGAACCGATGGCCAGTGGCAGTAAAGAGGCTGATGACGGGTTGCGTCAGGCGCTGTTATGGCTGGGGCCGCAGGCAGGCGATGAGCGCTTCTACGACACCTGGCTACAGCGCCATCCGCAAGATACTGATGTCCAGAACTATTACCGTAAAAATGTTGGCGGTGCGGCGAAAGGCGCGGGCTATACCGCGCTGAACAGCGGTGATAACAGTGCGGCAAAAAATAAATTTGAGCAGGTGCTGCAAACCAACCCTAACGATGCTGACGCCCTTGCCGGGATGGGTTACATCGCCCAGCGTAGCGGTGATTACAAAGCGGCGGCACAGTACCTGAATCGGGCAGCCAGTCAGGGTGGGGATGCTTCTGATGAGCGTAAAAATCAGGCCGCAGACGCGGCGTTTTACGGCCAGCTCGCCCAGGCCCAGCAGGCATTGAAAGAGGGTAATATTAGCCAGGCGCTGGCGCTTTCGGCCCCGCTGGCACAAGAGAGCGGGGAGCGTGGCACGGCAGGAAAACTGTTCCGTGCTTCTGTACTGCGGCAGAACAAAGACTTTTCGCAGGCCGAACAGACCCTGCGAGGTCTTCTCAACGAGCAGCCGCAGAACGCCCCGGCAAGGGAAAACCTCTATTATGTCCTGCGCGACCAGAATAAAACGGAAGAAGCGCAGGCGATGCTGCGCACTTTACCCGCCAGCCTGCAGGAAAAACTGCAGCCGCGAGTGGTCGCGGGGGCGCCTGGCGATCCGATTCGCCGTCAGGCACAGCAACTGGTCCAGGCCGGTAATACTGACCAGGCGATTTCGGTGCTGCGCCAGGGCGTTGCCCGTGTGCCGGATGATCCGTGGTTGCGTCTTGACCTTGCCCGCCTGCTGCAAAAATCCGGGCAGGAAGGTGAAGCGGCCACGGTGATGATCCCGGCGGGTCGCGATGGTGCTAACAGCAACTCACTGTACGCCGCTGCGCTCTATGCCAGCGAAAGCGGGGCCTGGCAGCAGGCCAACTCTCTGCTGGCGCGTATTCCGCCATCCAGCCGTAATAGCCAGATGCGCGATCTGGCGGAAAGTGTGAATTACAACCTGCAAATGGCGACGGCAGAACGTTACCTTTCACAAGGGAACATGACCGCGGCGTCCAATACGCTGAAAGCGCTGGCCAGTCAGCCGCCGAAAAGCCCGGTCGATGCAGGGAAACTGGCGCGGATGCTTGCCCGTTCGGGTGACATCACCACCGCCGTATCGCTGGTGCGCAACAGTATTAAAGATGGGGTGCAAGGCAACGCCGGGGATTATGCCGATCAGATAGCAGTACTGAACCAGGCGGGGCTTACTCAGGAAGCGCAAACCCTGATGTCGAACCCGGAGCTGCAGGCGCGCAGTACGCCTGCTCAGCTTGCGGGGATCCGCAATGGCTACGTGATTAATGAAGCCGACAAACTGCGTGAAGAGGGCAACTACGCCGCGGCGTATGACAAGCTGATCCGTGCGCTGCAAAGCGACCCGCAGAACACCGATTTGATGTTCGCCATGGGCCGACTGTACCAGACAGGCAAAATGAACAAAGAAGCGGGCGTACTCTACGACTATCTGATGACCCGTGATACCGAGGATCAGGCGGCACGTGTGGGGGCTATCGACGTTGCGTTGTCTGAGAATAACGTGCAGAAGGCCACCACCCTTGCCAGCGGTCTGCGTAGCGACAGCTCACCGGAACGCATGCTGTTGCTGGCGCGTCTGGAAGAGGCAAAAGGCAACCACCAGCAGGCGATGACCTACTTACGTAGCGCACGCGGCAAGCTGGTGGGGCTGGAGTCGTCTAACAGCGCGGCTACGCCGACGATTGGCGGCATACTGTTGGCAGATAATCCGTTTACCACTACCAGTAAAACGCCGCCGCAGTCGAGTTCTCCACAGGCGTTGTACGGCACTATTCTGCCGTGGCAGGTCGCGCAAGTAGCTCGTGAGCCGGGGAGCAGTTTACCGGGCACAACCCGTACCGATTTGCCGGTCGAGACCGCGCAAAGCCGCACGCTGCGTCAGGTTGATAACATGATGCAGGAGCTTGATGAGAAGAAAGGGATGTGGTTGCAGGGCGAGGTCGATATCCGTGGCCGTGACGGTGAGTCGGGCACCAGTAAACTGACCGAAGCCAAAACGCCGCTGACCTGGTCAAGTTCGCCGTTTGGTGAGTCGCGCTTCGAGTTTACCGCCACGCCAATCAGTTTGAGTTCAGGAACCGCTTCGGGCGATGCCTGGCGACGTTATGGCTCGAACCCGCTGGCGAATGCGGTAACCAATATCAGTCAGTCTGTCACCAATGCCAATACCACGACCGATACCAACGCGACGGACAAGTTTACCGACCTGTCCGGGTATGCGGATGCGAACAAATTGTCGCCGTTTACCGATACTGGCCTTGAACGTCTGGATCGGTTGTTAGGTACCGATTTAGGCCGTCTGAAAGCGCTCAGTACCTCCAGCTATAAAGCGAGTTCCAGCGATCCGATTAACTCCTCAACGGATTCGCAAAACGGCAACGGCGTTGAGCTGAATATGGCGCTCAGTGGCGATAGCTACCGTGTGGATATCGGCAGTACGCCGCTCGGTCAGGACATGAGTACGCTGGTGGGCGGGGTGAAATGGTCGCCGAAACTCTCCAATTACCTGACGTTAATTCTGACCGGCGAACGCCGCGCAGTGACCGATAGCCTGCTCTCCTATGTTGGCCTGAAAGATAAATATTCAGGAGACAGTTGGGGCCAGGTGACGAAAAACGGCGGTAGCGTACAACTGAGCTATGACGACGGTGATGCGGGCTTCTTCGTGGGGGGCGGCGGTTACAGCTACATTGGCAATAACGTGGCGAGCAACACCAGCGCCAACGCCAATGCCGGGGTGTACCTGCGTCCGTGGCATGATGATTTCCGTCAGTTGCAGACGGGCTTAAGCGTCAGTTGGATGAATTTCTCGAAAAACCTCAGCTACTTCACCTATGGGCAGGGGGGCTACTTTAGCCCACAGAACTATGTCAGCGTGTCGTTACCTGTCGATTTCTCACAAAAAATCGATAACTGGAAGCTGAGCCTGGGCGGATCGGTGGGATATCAGTCCTACACCCAGGATAAGAGCGATTATTTCCCGAACGATCCCGAAGCACAGAGAATGTTGCAGCAACTGGCTGATATGGGCTTTACCAAAGAAGCGCAGTATGGCAGCAAATCGCAAAACGGGATTGGCTACACCTTCCGGGCAGGGATTGATTACAACCTGAACAAGAACATGACCGTCGGCGGTAGGGTCGGTTACGACACCTTTGGCGACTATAACGAAAGTACTGCCGGGATCTGGTTCCGCTATATGTTGGGAGATAAATAATGACGTCGAGTACGGCTAATCCTTTACTGCTGTCTTATTTTCAACGGCAGCAAACGCCGGCCGGTTGGTTTGACCTGCTGTCGGTAATGGTTGATGGCATGGTGAGAAACGTAGGGGAAGCGGAAAGCCAACCCTTTTTGCGCCAGATGGGGGCATCGCTGGCGGAACGTTTTCCTCTGCCTGCCTCACAAACCATTGGCGAACTCGAAACCAACATCAACGCGCTGCTTGCGGAGTTTAATTGGGGCTATATTGATATTGATGCCAGCGAAGAGGGATTATCGTTCCGCCATCAGGGGTTACCGGTTTCCCGGGATGAGAACAGCCAGACGCGTTGGTGTTACGCATTTTGCGCCATACTGGAAGGGCTTTATTCCCGTTGGCTGCAGGGACAGGGCGGACAATCGCATCTCGCTTTTAGCCGCGAACGGCTTTACTCCGTATCGGACGTTGTTTTCCGCTACGCTAACCCACAATGAGTCTGAGTATGTTTAAACGTGTTTTCGCCATGATGGTGATGATGGTGAGTGTGCTTTTTTCCTCGTTTTCACAGGCGGGACAGGCCTGGGAAACGTACAAAGCGCGCTTTCTGATGACGGATGGCCGTATTGTTGATACTGGCAATAAAAACGTCTCTCACACGGAAGGCCAGGGTTTCGCCATGCTGATGGCGGTGGCCAGCAATGATAAAGCGGCGTTTGACCGCATCTGGGGATGGACAGATAAGACGCTCAGGAACAAGGACAATGGCCTGTTCTACTGGCGTTTTAATCCCGTCGAGCCGGATCCGATTGCCGATAAGAATGACGCAACGGATGGCGATGCGTTAATTGCATGGGCGTTGTTAAAAGCCAGTCAGCGCTGGAATGACAACAGCTATGCCACCGCATCGGATGCCATTACCCAGGCGATGATTAAACATACGGTGATCAATTTTGCGGGTTATCGGGTGATGCTGCCGGGGGCGAAGGGGTTCAATCTCAACAGTTATGTGAACCTGAACCCGTCGTATTTTATCTTCCCGGCATGGAAAGCGTTCGCCAACCGTAGCCATCTGGTGGTCTGGAATGATCTGATCCGTGATAGCACCACGCTGCTTGGCAAAATGGGCTGGGGTCAATCGCATTTGCCTACCGACTGGGTATCACTGTCGGCGGATGGCAAACTGAGCCCTGCTAAAGAGTGGCCGCCGCGCATGAGTTTCGACGCTATTCGTATTCCGTTGTATCTCTCATGGTGGAACCCGCAGAGTTCGCTGCTGACACCGTGGCGCAACTGGTGGCAGGGTTATGATCGTAGCCGCACCCCGGCCTGGGTGAACGTTACAACCAACGATACCGCTCCGTACAATATGAATGGCGGTTTGCTGGCGGTACGTGATTTGACGATGGGCCAAACGTCTGGCGAGCCGCAAATCAACGCGCAGGATGATTATTATTCTGCCAGCCTGAAAATGCTGGTCTGGCTGGCACAGCAGCAACAGTAATTTTCCGCTTTTTCTGGTGATGTCTCCTCACCCTCTCCCTTGAGGGTGAGTATGAAAACCCTCTCGCCTGGTCGCGAATAGCCCCCCTCCCGGACGACGGCGCAGGCGCCTTCTCCGGGCTACAATTGCCCCCTTGCTTCGGTGAGGGGAAACAACCTACTGCGGATAGGGCACCCAGTCGCCGCCGTTCAGACGAACATACGGCTTATTCTGGTACTGAATCACCACGGCGTTAGCATTTTCTGAAACCGGTGCTGTCTGCGGCAGGGAGCTGGTCAACTGATCCCAGTTCACGCGATCTTCGGTGAATATCTTGCCATCCAGCACGCGCGTTACCAGTTCTGATATTGCCAGAAAGCTGCTCGGTTGATTGATCTCAATCGCAGGTCCTTCATGCGGTGCCTTCATACCAAAGAACTTGATTGCCGTTGGGACGTGGGTAATCGATGGGCTTGGAATATCACGCAGGCCGGAAACCTGCATCTTATCGCCCTGCAGCGCCGCGCCATGTTCCGGCACCATCACCACCATCACCTTACGCCCGGATTTCTCCAGTTGCGTGAAGAAGGCATCCAACTCATCAAACAATTTCTGGGCGCGAATTTTATAATCCGCCGTCTGGCGCACGCCGGGGAAATGGTTACCGTCGTGCAGTGGCAGCAGGTTATAGAAGGTTGCGGTACGCTGACCATTATTGTTCGCCTCGTTCTCCATCCAGCGGTTCAACACAGCGGTATCGTCATAGACCGGGGAGCCATCAAACGACAACAGAACCGGCGGCAAGCCTGCCTGATTCATCAACGGCACCTGCACGCCGCCGTTGTCGCGGATCTCTTTGAGGAAATCACCGAACACGCCGTTGTGATCCATCATTAACTGTTGGGTGAAGCCCAGTTTGGCCAGGTTATCAAACAGGTAGCACTGGGCGCCGGCTGTCTGGTAGAGATTTTTATGCGATGTCTGACCGCAGCTCGCGCGTAGCAGACGAATGGCCGCCGGGCCGCTATAGGCAGTGGCCGAATTAAACTGCTTAAAGACAATATCGAAATGTGACCACAATGGGTGCGATGACAAACCTGCGGCTTCAATATCTGACCAGGAGAGCGAACAGATGTTGATAACCAGCAGATCAAAAGGCTGTGCATCTGCCGGCAACTGTGTCGGGAACGGCGTCTGGCGTTTCTCTTCGGAGGCATAGAAACTGGCGAGCCAGGCATTCAGGTTCTCAGAAGTTGGCGGTGCGGTTTGTGCCGGAATATCGCCCACCACGGGTGTTGCTGCGGTATTCGCGACGGTCGGCGCCACTGTACCGCCCGTTGTGGCAAGGGTATTTTGCTGGGTGCTTTGCGGCCACAGGGTGAAGGCCGGGCCGACAATCGTCAGCACGTTCAGCCAAATCATGATGGCGACGACAAATACCGTGACGCGGATCCACTGTGCCAGGAACAGCCAGGCGACCAGCAACACGAACAGTGCGCCAATCATCTGCCAGTTAATAAAACGCGTTACCAGATCGAGCAGGTAATCGGCGCTAAAGCCTGCCACCTGGGAGCCCTGACTCATAATGCTATCGATACCCGGTAGCCAGGTATCATGCCAGAACAGGCCGAAACCAATCGGGAGGGCAATCCAGTGGCGCAGGCGGTGCAGGCCCGGACCGGGCAATGGCATTAACAGAAAGGCCATAAACACCAGGTTCAGCAACGGATGAAAATTAAGGTAGCCCGCCCACAGCAAACCAAATTTCACCAAAAAATAGAAATTCCAGCCGGATAAACCGCGCCAGTGTTGCCACAGCGTCGAGGGCCTGGAAGGCGTCAGCGTTTGATTAGTCATGTTTTCGGTCTGCCTTGACGAACGATTCCCGACGCAATATGCCGGCCGGTTTAACGTAGCGAGGTTTAATAAACATTATTCTTGCAATAAGACGAATGCGGTACAGCCAGTGGCGTGTCAGATAGCCCAGCGGGAAGAAAATCAGCGCGCAAAAGATTACGAGCTCAATAATATCGGCGATGGACATCATGATGCGCTCCTCGTCTCTTCACTTAACAGTCGCAGGGGGTGGGGAATACGTCGCCAGACTTGCCCGTCATGCTCGGCATTCATGATTTTCGGCTCATCGCTTGTACCCGCCAGCGGATTGCCCCATTTTTCCGGCCCGACTTCCCGCAATAGCACCAGCTCCGCCGCGATCTGGTTGTCTTCGAACCACACCATGCGGTTAGAGAAGATATCGGCTGTAGGTAATGGGAAAATGTGGTTGAGGGCGGTGTCGAGATCGTTCACACGACAGAACGACAAAAACATCAACAGGCGATTATCGCCGATGGTGACAATATCCCCGGCGCGGTTCGGGCGGCAGAGCGTCAGCGCTTGTTCTACGCGAATACCAGGCACCGGGCGCAGCGCCACCAGCACTCCTTTGCCGTCTGGCGGTAACAGCGTGTTATTCACCATATTGGCTACCGCTTCGCAGAACGTGGTCCACGGCTGGAAGCCGCGCAGCTTGAGCGGCAAGGTCATAGCGAGCAGCGTAGAGATATCGTCCGGTACCAGGCGTTTAAACTGTTGCCCCTGCACGCTTTCGATGAGTGTCAGGCAACGGGAGAGTGGGGCGTTCCAGGATATGACCATATTTGCACCACATCCCAGTAGCAAACGTTCATCGGTGGCGCGCAGGCTGGCTTTGGTTTCACGGACGATAATCTTTAGAGCGCTTCCGCGCTGGCGGCGCAGGGTATGAATCTGGCGGGCAATGGTTGCGATTTGGTTATTCTGATGCAGGGCGAAAATAAGGGTCGCGGCCTGGCTGGTTCGCGCCTCGTTAAACATGCGTTCGTTGGTTTCGAATAGCGTCCAGTATTCAGAAAGCGCGGGCGCCCCTTCCAGTACCTCGACATTACTGAGCACCCGCTTTTCATCGCTACGCGGCTGGACGGAGGCCTCTTCCTGCTTCGCTAATTGCCAGTGACCATCGTGATGTTCAAGAATAAGTTGTTGCTGAGCACTCACACCTCTGTCGTTACACCACCAGGCCACATCATAAAGATGTGTTCCGCTTGTATAACGCAAACTTGCCAAACCAAACAATGAACGGTATTTACCTATCAACACTGATGATTGCCTGTCGCTATTGTTTGCAGGGTTTATTACCAGCAATGCGCAGTTATGATATTTCGTCCACTCATGAATTCGTATTAGCCAGCGGTGTAAATTATCCGCTGAAATATTCTGCCAGGCGTTATTTGCGCATAGCAAAATGAGTAAATAATTTTCCGGTTCAATAGAGCAAAGTAAATCGCGGGAGAAAAAGTATAGACCCTTTTCATGATTTGGCATGGAAAAAAGTTGTATTTTTTTGGGGCCGTGATCGGATTCTAATCTGAGGATGTTCTGCAAATCATAACCCATACCCGCAACCGCGACTTTCGCGTTTTCAGATTGCGATGTAATCGTTTGATTAACAAGGCTAATTGCGTCTTCTTCGCGATCGGCGTTAATCCACCAGACGCCGCCGGCAGGCATGTGACGTAATTCGTCCCATAGCGACTGGATGCCAATAGAAAATATGGGGTCCACGGTGTCCCTCTACGCGTAATTTATCTGTATCTCAGTTTACTAGCGAAAGCAGAGAAATAAACCTAACATTGAAATTAAAGAACATCAGATTTAGCATGTAAACGAATTTCGTCGCAAATACCTTACTAAGAATGTACGCAATCTTTTCCTGATTATAAGGATCGTGTCTGAATGCATAACGATGAACCTAAAACTCAGATGGATTCGACGCTGGGTTATACGTTTCAAAATGATTTTTTGGCGCTCAGTAAGGTGTTTTCTCTGCCCGAAATAGATTATGCCGATATTTCCCAACGAGAACAGTTGGCGGCGGCTATTAAACGTTGGCCCCTGCTGGCAGAATTTGCTCGTCAACAATAAGGAAGCCGTGGATGGCTGTATTGGGGTTACAAGGGGTACGCGGCGGTGTGGGCACCACATCAATTACCGCGGCGCTTGGCTGGGCATTACAACTTTTAGGGGAATCGGTACTTGTTATTGACGCCTGCCCCGATAACCTCCTGCGCCTCTCATTTAATGTTGATTTCGACCACCCCGATGGTTGGGCGCGCGCGCTTCTCGACGGCAAAGACTGGCGCGACGCGGGCCTGCGTTATACCTCCAGCATCGACATTCTGCCCTTTGGCCGCCTGACGGATGCCGAATGGGAAAACCAGCACCTCTTATATGATCCGCCTGGTCAGCTAACGACGCTATTACAGGCGCTGAAAACACAGCAGCGCTACCAATGGGTGCTGGTTGACTTACCGCACGGCTGCTCGCCGCTGGCGCGCCAGTTTCTTGAATATTGCGACCACACGCTGGCGGTGGTGAAACCGGATACCAACTGCCACGTCCGCCTGCATCAGCAGCGGCTGCCGACAGGCGCGCACATCCTGATTAATGATTTACGTATTGGCAGCCAATTGCAGGATGACCTTTATCAGGTGTGGCTTCAAAGCCAGCGCAACCTGATGCCTGTTCTCATCCACCGTGATGAAGCGATGGTGGAATGTCTGGCAGCCAAACAACCGTTGGGGGAATACCGGAGTGATTCACTGGCGGCGGAAGAGATCCTGACGCTGGCAAACTGGTGTCTGCTGCACTGTTCGCCCGCAGTCACGCCAGGGGAACAACACGCGAGGGTGCCTGAATGAGTCGTCTGGCCGCCTGGTTTCTGACCCCCCCGGTATATGCCCGCTTAAGCGAGCGCTACCGCTTTTATCGCCGGAATAAGGCGTCGGGGTTCAGTGCGGCATGCGGCTGTTTCTGGGTAGCACTGGCATGGCTGTTTCTGCCGCTGGAAAACGATCGCTGGCAGCGGGTGCGTGAGCAGCATCAGGCGCTGTTTCCACACATTAATCCGGACAAACCGCGCCCGCTTGACCCGGCACGTTACCTGTTGCAGGTTCTCTGGCTGCTGGCAACTTTGCCACAGCATGTGGCAGCGCAGGCGCAGAAACCTGAACGCGTCCATAAGCTGCGCGAACGTTACCATCGCTGGCTGGATTCTCTGCCCACCCGCGTTTCTGACCAGACCCGCCACCTGGACAACCAAAAAGAACTGGGGCATCTCAGCCGGGGAACGCGACGTTTCATTCTGGGGATTATCATCACCTTTTCACTGATTCTGGCAATTGTCTGTATTACCCAGCCGTTTAACCCACTGTCGCAGTTGATCTTCTTGCTGCTGTTATGGGGTGTGGCCCTGTTGGTCCGCCGTATTCCGGGGCGTTTCTCCGCGCTGATGCTGATCGTTCTGTCGCTAACAGTCTCCTGCCGCTATATCTGGTGGCGCTATACCTCGACTCTGAACTGGGATGATCCGGTCAGCCTGGTGTGCGGCATCGTGTTGCTGTTCGCCGAAACTTATGCGTGGATTGTGCTCATTCTCGGCTATTTCCAGGTGGTCTGGCCGCTTAATCGCCAGCCGGTGCCGCTGCCAAAAGATATGGCTCTCTGGCCGTCGGTCGATATTTTTGTGCCCACCTATAACGAAGATTTAAATGTGGTGAAAAACACCATCTATGCGGCGATGGGTATCGACTGGCCGAAAGACAAACTCAAAATCTGGATCCTTGATGACGGCGGCCGGGAAGAGTTTCGTCAGTTTGCTCAGACCGTGGGCGTGGAATATATCGCCCGTACCACCCATGAGCACGCGAAAGCCGGGAACATCAATAACGCGCTGAAATATGCCAAAGGCGATTTCGTTTCGATTTTTGACTGCGACCACGTGCCGACGCGCTCTTTCCTGCAAATGACCATGGGCTGGTTTATCAAAGAAAAAGATCTGGCGATGATGCAGACGCCGCACCACTTTTTCTCGCCGGACCCGTTCGAGCGCAACCTTGGCCGTTTTCGTAAAACGCCAAACGAAGGGACTCTGTTCTACGGGCTGGTTCAGGACGGCAACGATATGTGGGATGCCACCTTCTTCTGCGGCTCGTGTGCGGTCATTCGTCGTGGTCCGCTGGATGAGATTGGCGGTATCGCGGTGGAAACGGTCACCGAAGATGCCCATACCTCGCTGCGCCTGCATCGCAGAGGACATACTTCTGCCTATATGCGTATTCCCCAGGCCGCCGGTCTGGCAACGGAGAGTCTGTCGGCGCACATCGGCCAGCGTATCCGCTGGGCGCGCGGGATGATTCAGATTTTCCGTCTCGATAATCCCCTGCTCGGCAAAGGGCTGAAACTGGCGCAGCGTCTGTGTTACGTCAACGCCATGCTGCACTTCCTCTCCGGGATCCCGCGACTGGTGTTTCTCACCGCGCCGCTGGCGTTCCTGCTGCTGCATGCCTACATCATCTATGCGCCAGCCATCATGATTGCGCTGTTTGTTTTGCCGCACATGATCCACGCCAGCCTCACAAACTCCAAAATTCAGGGTAAATATCGCCATTCGTTCTGGAGTGAAATCTACGAAACCGTACTGGCCTGGTATATCGCACCGCCGACCCTGGTGGCGCTCTTTAACCCTCACAAGGGCAAATTCAACGTCACCGCAAAAGGGGGACTGGTCGAAGAAGAGTATGTCGACTGGGTTATCTCCCGGCCCTATATCTTCCTTGTTTTGCTGAACATCGTCGGCGTGCTGGTAGGCATCTGGCGTTATTTCTACGGCCCGCAAAACGAGATTTTAACGGTCTTCGTCAGTATCGCATGGGTGTTCTACAACCTGATTATTCTCGGTGGCGCGGTGGCGGTATCGGTGGAAAGCAAGCAGGTTCGTCGCGCGCACCGCGTGGAGATCGCCATGCCTGCGGCTATCGCCCGCGAAGACGGTCATCTGTTCTCCTGTACCGTGCATGATTTCTCCGACGGCGGCCTGGGGATCAAAATCAACGGCCAGGCCCAGGTACTGGAAGGGCAGAAAGTCAGCCTGCTCTTAAAACGCGGCCAACAAGAGTATGTCTTCCCGACAATGGTCGTGCGCGTTTCCGGCAATGAGGTGGGGCTGCAATTAATGCCGCTGACCACGAAACAGCATATCGATTTTGTGCAGTGTACGTTTGCCCGTGCGGATACATGGGCGTTGTGGCAGGACAGCTTCCCGGAAGATAAGCCACTGGAAAGCTTAATGGATATTTTAAAACTGGGCTTCCGTGGTTATCGCCATCTCGCGGAATTTGCTCCACCGTCTGTGAAAATGATTTTCCGGTCGCTAACCGTGCTGGTTGCCTGGATTGTGTCGTTTATACCGCGTCGCCCGGAACGTGAAGCGGTAATACAGCACCCCGTGACGTGATTGGCTCAACAATGATGAAAACGCGATGAAAAGAAAACTTTCCTGGATTTGTGCAGTGGCTGTGGGGATGAGCGCTATACCCTCCCTGATGACGTATGCGGCACCCGGTAACCCGGCGGCGCAAGCGGCCCCCACCGTGCCTGCCGTCGCGCCTGCGACACAGCCGGTGGCGACGCCTGCGCCGACACAATCGGAAACGCTGGTCCCTACCACCCCGACAGAGGGACAAACGCAACCGGCACCCCCAACCGGAAGCCATGCCACAGGGCAGGTGACGCCGGGCGTGACGCTTTCAAATGCGCCATCACGCGAGGTCAAGCTGACGTTTGCTGAGATTGCGCCGCCGCCAGGCAGTATGGTTCTGCGCGGTGTCAACCCGAACAATGGCATTGAGTTCGGCACGCGCAGCGATGAAGTGGTGTCGAAAGCGCTGCTCAATCTCGAATATACCCCGTCACCGTCGCTGCTGCCGGTCCAGTCGCAGTTAAAGGTCTACCTGAATGACGAACTGATGGGCGTGCTGCCGGTCACCAAAGAACAACTGGGTAAAAAGACCTTTGCGCAGGTGCCCATCGACCCGCTTTACATTACCGACTTCAACCGCGTGCGGCTGGAGTTTGTCGGTCACTATCGCGATGTCTGTGAAAACCCGGCCAGCACGACGCTGTGGATGGATATTGGCCGCAGTAGCTCGCTGGAACTTTCTTACCAGACGCTGGCCGTGCAAAACGACCTGTCGCACTTCCCGATCCCGTTCTTCGACCCGCGTGACACTCGTCCGTTAACGCTGCCGATGGTCTTCGCCGGTGCGCCGGATCTGGCAGAGCAGCAGGCGGCGGCGGTCATTGCCTCCTGGTTTGGTTCACGTACCGGCTGGCGGGGGCAGAACTTCCCGGTCATGTACAACGGTCTGCCGGATCGTAATGCGATTATTTTCGCCACCAACGACAAGCGTCCGGATTTCCTGCGTGACGCACCGGCGGTGAACGCCCCAACCATCACCATGATGAGCCACCCGAACAATCCTTATGTGAAATTACTGGTGGTATTTGGGCGCGATGACAAAGACCTGTTACAGGCGGCAAAAGGTATCGCTCAGGGGAACGTGTTGTTCCGTGGCAGCAGTGTCACCGTTGATGAAGTGAAACCACTGCTGGCGCGCAAACCCTATGATGCGCCGAACTGGATACGCACTGACCGTGCGGTCACCTTTGGTGAACTGAAAACCTATGAAGAGCAGTTGCAGTCCACGGGCCTGCAACCGGCGTCGATCAATGTCGCGTTGAACCTGCCGCCGGATCTCTATCTCTTGCGCAGCAACGGTATCGATATGCACCTGAACTATCGTTATACCGCGCCGCCGACCAAAGACAATTCGCGCATGGATATCAGCCTGAACAACCAGTTCCTGCAATATTTCAGTCTGGTCAGCAATCAGGATACCAACCGACTGCTGCTGCGCCTGCCAGTGTTACAGGGGCTGCTGGATGGTAAAACCGATGTTTCTATTCCGGCGCTGAAACTGGGGGCGGTTAACCAACTGCGCTTTGACTTCCAGTATATGAATCCCATGCCGGGTGGCACTATCGACAACTGCGTCACCTTCCAGCCGGTGCAAAACCGTGTGGTGATTGGCGACGATTCCACTATCGACTTCTCGAAGTACTACCATTTCCTGGCGATGCCGGATCTGCGCGCGTTTGCCAATGCAGGCTTCCCGTTCACCCGAATGGCTGACCTGTCTGAAACCATTGTTGTGGTGCCGCCAACCCCGACGGAGGGGCAACTGACCACGCTGCTGGACTCGCTGGCTACCGTCGGTGCGCAAACGGGCTTCCCGGCCATTAACGTGACATTGACCAATGACGGTACGCAGATTCAGGGGAAAGACGCCGACATCATGATCATCGGCGCGCTCCCGGAAAAACTGAAAGACGACAAGCGTATCGACCTGCTGGTTCACGCGGCGCAAAGCTGGGTGAAAACGCCGCTGCGCCAGACGCCGTTCCCTGGCGTGATGCCTGATGATGTTGATCGTCAGGCGGATGCGCAGACCTCGGTGTCGTCCAGCGGCCCGATGGCGGCCATTATTGGCTTCCAGTCGCCTTATAACGATCAGCGCAGCGTGGTTGCACTGCTGGCGGACAGCCCGCGCGGCTACGAGTTGTTAAACGACGCGATGAATGACAGCGGTAAACGCGCCTCGATTTTCGGCTCCGTCTCAGTGATTCGCGAATCGGGGGTGAACGGTCTGCGTGTGGGTGACATCTACTACGTGGGCCACCTGCCGTGGTTCGAACGTATCTGGTATGCGCTGGCGAACCATCCGGTACTGCTGGCGATTCTGGCCGCGGTGAGCGTGGTATTGCTGGCATGGGTGCTGTGGCGTCTGCTGCGTATTATTAGCCGCCGTCGTCTCGACCCGGATCACGAGTAAGCGGTGATGAAAGCGCTACGCTGGATAGTCATGGCGGCGCTTATGCTGGCGGCGGCGCAGGTAAGCGCCGCCTGTAACTGGCCCGCATGGGAGCGCTTTAAACAGGACTATATTAGCGATGGCGGACGCGTCATCGACCCAAGTGATGCCCGCCAGATAACTACCTCCGAAGGGCAAAGCTATGCCCTGTTCTTTGCCCTTGCGGCAAACGATCGCGATGCCTTTAAAACGGTGCTGAGCTGGACGCAAAATAACCTGGCGGAAGGGGATTTAAGCGCGCGGCTTCCCGCATGGCTGTGGGGGCGGAAAAACGAAACCGAATGGACGGTACTGGATACCAACTCCGCGTCGGATGCGGATATCTGGATTGCCTGGTCTCTGCTGGAAGCCGGAAGGCTGTGGAACATGCCGGACTATACCGGGATCGGAAAAGCGCTGCTCTCACGCATTGCCAAAGAAGAGGTGACCACGGTGCCCGGCCTTGGCTCCATGCTGCTTCCCGGCAAGATCGGGTTTGCTGATAACGATACCTGGCGCTTCAACCCTGGCTATCTGCCGCCCCAACTGGCCCAGTACTTTACCCGTTATGGCGCGCCCTGGACGACGCTACGGGAGACTAACCTGCGGTTAATTATGGAAAGCGCGCCGAAAGGGTTCTCCCCTGACTGGGTGAGTTATCAGAAAAATAAGGGCTGGCAGCTTACCGCCGATAAGCCGGTTATCGGTGGTTACGATGCGATTCGCGTGTATGCATGGGTAGGCATGATGCATGACAGCGACCCGCAAAAGGCGCGTATGCTGGCGCGCCTCAAGCCCATGGAAACCATGACGGCGAAACAGGGTGTGCCGCCAGAAAGAGTCAACGTGGCGACTGGCAAGGTACAGGGTAATGGCCCTGTGGGTTTCTCGGCGGCACTCCTGCCGTTTTTACAGGATCGTGATGCTCAGGCGGCGCAGCGTCAGCGGGTGGCGGATCGCTTCCCCGGCAAAGACGCGTATTACAGTTATGTTCTGACCCTTTTCGGACAAGGTTGGGACGAGCATCGTTTCCGCTTCACCCCTCGCGGTGAGTTACAACCTGACTGGGGCCAGCAATGCGCAAGCTCACATTAAGTTTATTGTCTTTCACGCTCGGCTTCTCAGTGATGCCTTTCGCGCAGGCGGCACCGGGCGCGCAACAACAACTGCTTGAACAGGTACGCCTGGGCGAAACCACCAAACGTGAAGATTTGGTACGCCAGTCGTTATATCGCCTTGAATTAATGGCCCCCGACGACCCGGATGTGATTGCCGCGCGTCTGCGCTATCTGCTGCGTCAGGGTGATAGTGCCGGTGCGCAAAAGCAAATGGCGCGGCTGAACGCTCTCGCACCAAACGCCAGCGCGACCAAAGCGTCGCGTATCACGATGGCGCTGTCGACACCCGAAGGACGACAGGCCTTGCAGGAAGCGCGTTTACAGGCCGCCACGGGGCATCCGCAGGAGGCCGTTGCCGCCTACGAAAAGATGTTTAACGGCAGTGCGCCAGCAGGCGATCTGGCGGCGGAATACTGGGTTCAGGTGGCGAAAGTCCCGGCGCGACACAACGAAGCCATTACTCAGTTGAAAGCCCTTAATGCCAGCAATCCGGGAAATGCCGATTTGCAAAGTACGCTGGCACGGCTGTTAATCGCCGACGGGCGCAACGAAGAAGGCTATGCCGTTCTTGAGCAAATGGCGAAAAACAACACCGGGCGCGATGCCGCAGCCAATCTCTGGTATCAGCAGATTCAGGGCATGGCCGTCAGCGAAAAAAGCGTGGCGGCTCTCCAGCGTTTCCTGAGCGTGTTCAGTGAAGGGGATACGGTTGTGACGGCGCGCCAGCAGCTTGATGCACAACAGAAACAGTTGGCTGACCCGGCATTTCGGGAGCGTGCCAGCGGGCTGGCGGCCGTGGAAGCGGGCAAGGGCGGCACGGCGATTGGCGCATTGCAGGATGCCGTAAGCAAAAATCATCAGGACAGCGAAGCCGTCGGGGCGCTGGGGCAGGCCTATTCCCAGAAGGGCGATCGTGCCCGGGCGGTGGCGCAGTTTGAGCGGGCCATCGCCCTCGATCCCAATAGCGATAATCGCGGCAAATGGGACAGCCTGCTCAAGGTGAACCGTTACTGGTTGTTGATTAAACAAGGCGATGCGCAACTGGCGGCGAAAAATCCGGCCCAGGCGGAACGCCTCTACCAGCAGGCGCGTGCGATTGATAATACCGACAGCTACGCGGTGTTGGGGCTGGGCGATGCGGCAATGGCCCGCAAGGATACCGCCGCCGCAGAGCGTTTCTATTACCAGGCACTGCGTATGGATAGCGGCAACAGCAACGCGGTACGTGGTCTGGCGAATATTTACCGCGCGCAGTCGCCGGAAAAAGCCGATGCCTTTATTCAGTCACTGAGCGCCAGCCAGCGGCGCAGCATTAACGATATTGAACGCAGCCTGACCAATGACCGACTCGCGCAGGAGGCGGAGCGGCTGGAAAATCAGGGCAACTGGGCGCAGGCCGCCGTATTGCAAAAGCGCCGTCTGGCGCTGGACCCGGATAGCGTCTGGGTGACCTACCGTCTGGCCAGTGATTTGCGCTCCGCCGGTCAACAGATTGAAGCCGACGCGCAGATGCGCGCGCTGGCGCGCAATAAACCGGCTGATCCTGAGCAGGTTTACGCTTACGGCCTCTATCTTTCCGGCAATAACCAGGAGAGCGCGGCGCTGGCGCACCTCAACACGCTGGCGCGCGACAAGTGGAACAGCAATATTCAGGAACTCTCCGACAGGCTGGAAGCCAATCAACGCCTGGCGCGGGCTAATCAGTTGCGCGATGCGGGCCATGAGCCAGAGGCAATCGCTTTTCTTCAACAGCAGCCTGCGTCGACGCGTATTGATTTGACGCTCGCCGACTGGGCGCAACAGCGGGGCGATACTCCCACGGCGATATCGACCTATCAGCGCGTGTTGAATCGCGAGCCGACCAATGAAGATGCGGTACTGGGGCTGGCAGAAATTTATGCCGCCGACGGCAACCGCATGGCTTCGCGTGAAATGCTGGCCAAATTACCGGCCACCACCCCGACTGCGCCACGGACGATCAATACCCAACGCCGGGTGGCAATGGTGCAGGCGGCGGTGGGTGATAATCATGCCGCCCGTCAGACTTTCAGCGAGATTGTGCCGCAGGCGAAGGGGCTACCGCCTTCGATGGAAAGCGCGCTGGTGCTGCGTGATGCGGCGCGTTTCCAGGTGCAGGAGGGGCAACCGCAGGCGGCGCTGGAAACCTATAAAGACGCGATGGTTGCATCGGGCGTGGCGGCAACCCGTCCCGCCAGCAATGACGAATTTACCTATAAAACCCGTAACAACGAGAAAGATGACTGGCTGAAACGTGGCGTGCGCAACGATGCCGCAGAACTTTATCGTCAGCAGGATGTGAATGTCACGCTGGAGCATAACTACTGGGGATCGAGCGGTACGGGCGGCTACTCAGATTTAAAAGCCCACACCACGATGCTGCAGGCCGATGCGCCGCTGGCTGACGGCAGGATGTTCTTTCGTACCGATATGGTGAATATGGATGCCGGAAAGTTCTCGCTTAAAGATGACGGGACATATTCGCCGCACTGGGGTACCTGTAATGAAGTGGCCTGTGAGGGTGGCGACCGCACCCAGACGGCTAACGGCGTGAGCGTTGCGGTAGGCTGGCGTAATAAGACCTGGGATATGGATATTGGCACCACGCCGATTGGTTTTAACGTGGTGGATATCGTCGGTGGCCTGAGCTACAGCAATGATATCGGGGCGATTGGCTACACGCTGAATGTGCACCGTCGCCCGATCTCCAGCTCCTTACTGGCGTTTGGCGGGCAGAAAGATAACGGCAATGGCGATCATCCTGGTACTACATGGGGCGGCGTGCGGGCGAACGGCGCCACCGCCAGCATGAGCTATGACCGTGGCGAGGCGCACGGCGTCTGGGCCTCTTTAGGCGCCGATCAGTTGACCGGGAAAAATGTGGCTGACAACTGGCGAGTGCGCTGGATGGCGGGGTATTACTACAAGCTTATCAATGAGAATAACCGCCGTCTGACCATTGGCCTTAATAATATGATTTGGCACTACGACAAAGACCTGAGCCACTACACCCTGGGACAAGGGGGCTATTATAGCCCGCAAGAATATTTGTCATTTTCGGTGCCCGTCACCTGGCGCCAACGTACGGAGAACTGGTCCTGGGAGTTGGGTGGGTCTGCCTCCTGGTCACATTCGCGTAAGAAAACGGAACGAAGCTATCCGTTACTGAATTTGATCCCGGCGGATTATCGTACCGACGCCAGCACCGCGCTGGAGGAAGGGAGTTCATCGAGCGGCGTGGGTTATACCGCCCAGGCGTTGGTTGAACGACGTATAAACGCGAACTGGTCCGTTGGCCTTGGCGTGAATATTCAGCAGGCGAAAGATTACACGCCAAGCCAGGGAATGCTCTTTATCCGTTATTCCGCCGCAGGGTGGCAGGGCGATATGGACATGCCGCCGCAGACGCTGACGCCATACGCTGACTGGTAATAATGAGGATAATTCCTGGGGGAAGCGTGGCGGGCGATATGGCCCGCCACATGAAATTTGTGCTTATTATTCCTTGTATTGCTGACGCTTTTCCCTCATTGCGTTGTCTCTGAGGCAATCTTGACGCCCCTTTATCTCAAACTGTCACGATAGGGTATACTCTGGCGGCGGAGTTGTATTTTATTGCCCTGCGCTTGTGTATCTCTGGAGAGTGATTTTGCGTGTCAGCCGTTCTTTAACGATTAAACAGATGACTGCGGTTTTTTCCGTGGCGATGGTGTTTATTTTCATTTTTTGCGTCATTTTGCTGTTTCATTTTGTGCAGCAGAATCGCTACAACACGGCTACGCAACTGGAAAGTATTGCCCGTTCGGTACGTGAACCGCTGTCCGAAGCCATATTAAAGGCCGATTTCCCAGAAGCGGAATCGGTACTTAAGCAAATTAAGCCTGCCGGGGTGGTTATCCGCGCGGATGTGGTGCTGCCAAACCAGTTTCAGGCGTTGCGCCTGCGATTTATTCCCGAGCGCCCGGTGCCTATGATGATCGCGCGGGTGTTTGAACTCCCTATCCAGATTTCATTGCCCATTTACTCCCTGCAGCGCCCCGCTAATCCACAGCCGATTGCCTATCTGGTGCTCGAAGCGGACTCTTATCGCGTCTATAAATTCGTGATGAGCACCCTTTCAACGTTGGTAACTGCTTACTTACTTTTGACGTTGATTATGACGGTGGCGATCACCTGGTGTATTAACCGATTGATCGTCCATCCGCTGCGCAAAATCGCCCGCGAACTGAGCGATGTACCGCAGCAGGACCAGGTCGGGCACCAACTGGCGTTGCCGCGCCACCATCAGGATGATGAGATTGGCAGTCTGGTTCGCAGCTATAACCGTAATCAACAAAACCTGCTGCGTCAGCATGATGAGCTGAACACCCAGTCGACCCTCTTCCCGGTATCGGAACTGCCAAACAAAGCTTTCCTGATGGCGCTGCTGGATCAGGTGGTGGCACGGCAGAAGACCACCGCGCTGATGTTTATCGCCTGTGAAACGTTGCAGGATACGGCGGGTGTGCTGAAAGAGTCACAGCGCGAGATGCTGCTGTTGACGCTGGTGGAGAAGCTGAAATCTGTCATTTCACCGCGGATGGTGCTCGCCCAGGTCAGTGCCTATGACTTCGCCATTATCGCCCATGGGGTGAAAGAGCCATGGCACGCCATAACATTAGGTCAGCAAGTACTCACTGTTATTAATGAACGCGTGCCCATTCACGGCATTCAGTTGCGCCCGAGTGCCAGCATCGGTGTGGCGATGTTCCATGGCGACCAGAGCGCGGAACAACTTTATCGACGTGCGGCTTCAGCGGCGTTTACATCGCGACGCAAAGGGAAAAATCAGATTCAATTCTTCGATCCAAAAGAGATGGAAGAGGCGCAAAAACGGCTGACGGAAGAGAGCAATATCCTGACCGCGCTTGAAAATCGCAAGTTTGCCATCTGGCTTCAGCCGCAGGTGGACCTCGCCACGAATGCGGTGGTGAGCGCCGAGACATTGCTGCGTATGGAGCAACCGGATGGCAGTTGGGAGCTGCCGGAAGGGTTAATCGAACGTATCGAGTCGTGCGGGCTAATGGTCACCGTGGGTTATTGGGTGCTGGAAGAGTCGTGCCGTCTGTTGTCTGCCTGGCAAGAGCGCGGGCTGATGATGCCGCTGTCGGTGAACCTCTCGGCGTTGCAACTGATGCACCACGATATGGTGCCGGACATGCTGGAACTGCTCAATCGCTATCGAATTAAACCCAACACCTTGATTCTTGAAGTGACTGAGAGCCGTCGCATTGATGACCCACAGGCGGCGGTGACTATTCTGCGCCCGCTGCGTAATGCGGGGGTGCGTATTGCGCTGGACGATTTCGGCATGGGGTATGCCGGGTTACGTCAATTACACCATATGAAGTCACTGCCGGTAGATGTACTTAAAATCGACAAAATTTTTGTTGAAGGCTTGCCTGACGACAGCAGCATGGTGGCGTCGATTATCCACATGGCCCGAAGCCTGGATTTAAGCATTATCGCCGAAGGAGTTGAAACCGAAGCGCAGCGCGAATGGCTGCAAAAAGCGGGTGTGGAAATCGTGCAGGGATTTTTGTTCGATCGCGCCATGACGCCGGAATCATTTGAAGCGCGTTATTTTTCGCCGTCAGACAATGCTGAAAAGGGTTGAAATGTTGCTGGCTTGTACGAGTCAGCTCTAATTTTTTAACATCATTGTTTCAAATTTGATGTGAGTATATTTCTGTCATGTTTTCTGGGTGTTATTTTTAACCCGCAGGCGCGAGAAATCCCTAAAAAGCCTGTGGTTTTATACCTCAAGGACACCCTATGAAAACCTCTCTGTTTAAAAGTCTGTATTTCCAGGTACTGACGGCAATCGCTATCGGTATTTTGCTCGGCCATTTCTACCCGGAACTGGGCGCTCAAATGAAACCGCTTGGTGATGCCTTCGTTAAGCTGATTAAAATGATCATCGCCCCTGTCATCTTCTGTACGGTAGTGACAGGTATCGCCGGTATGGAAAGCATGAAGGCGGTAGGCCGCACGGGTGCGGTGGCGTTGCTCTACTTTGAAGTGGTCAGTACGCTGGCACTGATTATCGGCCTGATTATCGTCAACGTTGTGCAGCCCGGTGCGGGGATGAATGTTGACCCCTCAACGCTGGATGCTAAAGCGGTTGCGGTGTATGCAGAACAGGCCAAAGAGCAGGGTATCGTCGCCTTCCTCATGGACGTTATCCCGGGCAGTGTGATTGGCGCGTTTGCCAGCGGCAACATTTTGCAGGTGCTGCTGTTTGCCGTGCTGTTTGGTTTTGCGCTGCACCGTCTGGGCAACAAGGGCCAGCTTATTTTCAACGTGATTGAAAGTTTCTCGCAGGTCATTTTCGGCATCATCAACTTTATTATGCGTCTTGCACCAATAGGTGCGTTTGGCGCGATGGCCTTTACCATCGGTAAGTACGGTGTTGGCACGCTGATCCAGTTGGGGCAGCTCATCATCTGCTTCTATATCACCTGTATTCTGTTCGTGGTGGTGGTGCTGGGTTCGATTGCCCGCGCAACGGGCTTTCACATTTTCAAATTTATCCGGTATATCCGCGAAGAACTGCTGATCGTGCTGGGAACCTCTTCGTCCGAGTCTGCGCTGCCGCGTATGCTTGAGAAGATGGAACGCCTCGGCTGTCGTAAGTCCGTCGTGGGGCTGGTTATCCCTACCGGCTACTCGTTTAACCTCGACGGAACCTCTATTTACCTGACGATGGCGGCCGTGTTTATCGCCCAGGCCACCAACAGCCATATGGATATTTTCCATCAGATAACCTTGCTGGTGGTCCTGTTGCTCTCGTCAAAAGGCGCGGCGGGGGTGACCGGGAGCGGCTTTATCGTACTGGCGGCGACCATTTCCGCGGTGGGCCATTTACCGGTAGCAGGGCTGGCGCTGATTTTGGGTATCGACCGTTTTATGTCAGAAGCGCGTGCGCTCACCAACCTGGTTGGTAATGGCGTGGCGACCGTGGTCGTGGCGAAATGGGTAAAAGAGCTCGATCAGAAAAAGCTAACGGATACGCTGAATAATCGTGCATCAAGCAGCAAAACCGGCGAAATTTCCTCTTAATTTCGCTACTTAGCCCCGTAGTCCTTGTCGGGCTACGGGTGCCTGCGCATAATTACCCCCTGGCCCGTCACAATTCAGAACGAATTGCCCGGGATTTTTCACTTCGCTGTGTGACATTTTGCAATTCGTGAGGTCTAACAGCGAAGTGTTAAAGTATCTTTAGCCTCCAGACATGTCGGGGCTGACTTTTTAACCAGGAACGTTGATCAGGGGTTCTCATGCAGGGCACAAAAATTCGATTGTTAACAGGCGGTTTGCTCATGATGGCGGCTGTCGGTTATGTGCAGGCAGATGCGCTCCAGCCCGACCCGGCCTGGCAACAGGGGACACTGGCAAATGGTTTGCAATGGCAAGTCCTGGCCACACCACAACGCCCCAGCGATCGCATCGAAGTACGTCTGTCTATTAATACCGGTTCGCTCACCGAGAGTACGCAACAGAGCGGCTTTAGCCATTTTCTTCCACGTATTGCGCTGACCCAAAGCGGTAGCCTGCAACCCGCGCAGGTACGTTCACTGTGGCAGCAGGGTATCGACCCGAAGCGTCCGTTACCTCCCGCGCTGGTCTCGTATGAATACACGATGTTCAATCTGAGCCTGCCGAATAACCGCAACGATTTGCTCAAAGAAGCGCTGGTCTGGCTGTCAGACAGCACCGGGCGCCTCACCATTACGCCAGAAACGATTAACCATGCGCTGGCGAGCGAAGATATGGTGGCGACCTGGCCGGGTAACACCAAAGACAACTGGTGGCGCTATCGCCTGAAAGGGTCGTCATTGCTCGGCCATGATCCGGCTGAAACGCTCAAACAACCGCTGGATGCGAAAAAGCTCCAGGCCTTCCATCAGAAATGGTACACCCCGGACGCGATGACGCTGATTGTGGTGGGTAACGTTGATAGCCGCGCGGTTGCCGAGCAGATTAACAAAGCGTTTGGCGATCTGAAAGGCAAGCGCGAAACACCGGCCCCGGTGCCAACCTTATCGCCACTACCGCGTCAGCCAGTCAGTATCATGACGGATTCTGTGCGTCAGGATCGTCTTTCCATCATGTGGGATACCGCCTGGCAGCCGATTCGTGAATCTGCGGCCTTGCAACGCTACTGGCGTGCTGATTTAGCCCGCGAGGCGCTGTTCTGGCACGTGCAGCAGTATCTGGCGAAGACCAACGTGAAAGACATTGGTCTGAGCTTCGACTGTCGGGTGTTGTTCCAGCGTGCGCAGTGTGCCATCAATCTTGACTCGCCAAACGATAGGCTCAACAGCAATCTGGATATCGTGGCCCGCGAGCTGGCGAAAGTGCGCGATCGCGGCCTGCCGCAAGAAGAGTTTGATGCGCTGGTGGCGCAAAAAAATCTTGAGCTTCAGAAGCTGTTTGCCACTTATGCCCGCACGGATACCGACATCCTGATTAGCCAGCGGATGCGTTCGCTGCAAAACCAGGTGGTGGATATCGCGCCCGAGCAGTACCAAAAATTGCGCCAGAACTTCCTGAGTAGCCTGACGAAAGAAATGCTGAATCAGGATTTACGTCAGCAGCTTTCGCAGGATATGGCGTTGGTATTGCTGCAGCCGAAAGGCGAGCCGGAGTACAACATGAAGGATCTGCAGGCGAGCTGGGAAGAGCTGATGTCTTCTGGTGAGCAGAATGCCGCGCCAGCCAACGTGGATGATGCCCATCAGGATGTGTCGGATATTCCGCCGCAGCAGTAAGCGTTGTGGGTGTTCCCGGATGGCGGCGTAAACGCCTGATCCGGGCTACCAAACGTTCAGGCCGCACGAAATAGTCCCCTCTCCCTGTGGGTTAGGGTGAGGGGAAAAAGACCTGCCCCGGACAGGAGGCAGGGAAAATCCTTAGTTCGGCATGGCGTCGCGCGGAATGATCGCGCCACGGTATTGAATCACCGTGCTGGCCGTTAAGTGGCCGCGTCTGGCAGCCGCTTCGGCATCGCCACCGGTCAGGCGCACGGCCAGATACCCGGCGCTGAATGAATCACCCGCTGCGGTAGTATCCACCACTTTCTCTTTTGGCAATTTCACCGCTGGCACTTCTTTCAGGGCTTCCCCCTGGATTGCGACCAGGCAGGAATCCGCACCGCGTTTAATCACCACTTCTTTTACGCCTGCCTGCTGAGTGCGTGCGATAACGTCTTCCACCGGCTGTGCGCCCCACAGCAGATCTTCGTCATCGAGCGTCAGGAACGCGATGTCAGTACTGGCGAGCATCTGCTGATAGACCTGACGGGTCTCTTCTTTGCTGGCCCACAAACGCGGGCGGTAGTTGTTATCGAAAATCACCTGGCCGCCGTTTGCGCGACATTCCTGCAGCAGTGACAGCAGCTTAGTACGGCTTGCCGGGCTTAAAATCGCCAGGCTGATACCGCTGAGATACAAATAATCAAAGGTCGCCAGCTCTTCACAAATGGCGGCAGACTGCTCGCTTTCCAGCCAGAATTTTGCCGCGGCTTCGTTACGCCAGTAGTAAAAGGTGCGCTCGCCGGTGTTATCGGTCTCGATGTAATACAGGCCGGGCAGTCGATTTTCCATGCGCTGAGTCAGGGTGGTATCGACGTTTTCTGCCTGCCAGGATTCCAGCATCTGTTGGCTGAAACTGTCGGTACCCAGCGCAGTAACGTAATGCACGGATAACGCCGCAGCGTCTACCTGACGGGCGATATAAACCGACGTATTGAGTGTGTCGCCACCGAAACCGCGATTCACTTCCGCGCCTTTTTGTGACAGTTCAATCATGCATTCGCCGATGACGGCAATTTTCTTTGACATAGTCCGGAACCTGAATCAGATGAATTAACGGTAGTGTGCGTTGTGCGCGTTTCGTGGTCAACTATATTAAAACGACGTTCCATTATTTTTTTGACACAGAACGTATTCTCTGTTGATTCCGCAAAGTGCTTTTTCATTTTGTGTGGGTCATGAAGGTAAAGTTCTCACCTCAGGGGCCGATAACCCAATGACGAGAGCTCCGGGGCTACTCATTTTCAACAGGAAGAAGAAATGAAGTTAAAGCAGGTTATCCAGCGGCTGAACTACTCCGAGGCGAGCATAGAAAGCCTACAGGAACGTCGTTTTTGGCTGCAGTGTGAGCGTGCTTATACTTATCAGCCAATTTACAAAACCGATGGTCGCCTGATGGCGGTTGAGGTGCTGACCATTGTGACGCATCCGAGCCAGCCCGATCAGCGCATCCCACCGGACCGCTACTTTTCCGAGGTCGCGGTGCGCCATCGTGTCGACGTGGTACACGAACAGATCGCTCTGCTGGCCAAACAGAAAGACTTTTTCGAGCAGCACGGCGTGCTGGCATCCGTAAATGTCGATGGGCCCACGCTGATAGCCATGCGCTCGAATAAAGCATTAAAAGCCCTCATCGATACCGTGCCGTGGATCCGTTTTGAACTGGTGGAACATATCCGCCTGCCGCAAGACTCCACGTTCGCCACGATCAGTGAAATGGGACCGCTGTGGCTGGATGATTTTGGTACCGGAATGGCCAACTTCTCGGCGCTCAGCGAAATGCATTATGACTACATTAAAGTGTCGCGCGACCTGTTTATTATGCTGCGCAAGACGCCCGAAGGACGCAACCTGTTCGCGCTGCTCATTCAGTTGATGAATCGCTACTGCCAGGGCGTGATTGTTGAAGGTGTTGAAACCCTCGACGAGTGGCGTGACGTTCAGAATTCTCCGGCTTTTGCCGCACAAGGCTACTTCCTTTCGCGCCCGGTTCCACTGAATACGCTGGAAAACGTGCTGCTGGAACTCTGATCGCAGGGCACCCCTTTCTGCCAGCCTCGGCTATCTTTATGACAGGCAAGGCAATAAAGAAAGGGTGCCCGCATGACAAAAACAAGCAAAGCGATTATTGCTGTCACTGGAACACTGGTTTTATTGATTGTGGTGGCCATCATTATCATTGCCACCTTTGACTGGAACCGCCTCAAACCGACCATTAATCAGAAAGTCTCTACCGAACTTAATCGCCCCTTTGCGATTCGCGGTGATTTGGGCGTGGTGTGGGAGCGACAAAAAGAGGAGACGGGCTGGCGTAGCTGGATACCCTGGCCGCACATTCATGCCGACGATATTGTCCTCGGTAACCCACCTGAGATCCCCGACGTCACCATGGTGCACCTGCCGCGCGTCGAAGCCACTCTCGCACCGCTGGCGCTATTAACGAAAACCGTTTATCTGCCGTGGATCAAACTGCAAAAGCCGGATGCGCGCCTGATCCGCCTGTCTGAAAAGAACAACAACTGGACCTTTAAGCTCGCCAGTGCAGAAAACAACGATCCCAATGCGCAACCTTCTGGCTGGTCGTTCCGCCTGGATAATATTCTCTTCGATCAAGGGCGTATCGCTGTTAACGACAAGGTGAGCAAAGCGGATATCGAGATCCTCGTCGATCCGTTAGGCAAACCGCTCCCTTTCAATGAAGTCACGGGCGACAGTAAAGATAAAACGCGCGTGGCAGATTACGTTTTCGGGCTGAAAGCCCAGGGGCGTTATAACGGCCAACCGCTGACAGGCACGGGGAAAATCGGTGGCATGCTGGCGCTACGCAGCGAAGACACGCCTTTCCCGGTGCAGGCAGATTTCCGTTCCGGCAACACCCGTGTGGCCTTTGTCGGCAAGGTTAACGACCCGATGAAAATGGGCGGCGTCGACCTCCAGTTGAAATTCGCTGGCGATACCCTGGGGGATCTCTACGAACTGACAGGCGTGCTGCTGCCGGATACCCCGCCGTTTGAAACGGATGGTCATCTGGTGGCGAAGATAGATAGCGAAAAAAGCAGCGTCTATGATTATCGCGATTTTAACGGGCGTATCGGCGAAAGCGACATACATGGCTCACTCACCTATACCACCGGCAAACCACGTCCGAAACTGGAAGGCGATCTGGAGTCTCGTCAGCTTCGTCTGGCCGACCTTGGCCCTTTGATCGGCGTGGACTCCGGTAAAGGGGGAGATAAAGCGAAACAGGCAGAGCAGAAGAAGGGTGAAAAAAATATCCAGCCTGCCGGGAAGGTGTTGCCTTACGATCGCTTTGAAACCGATAAATGGAACACGATGGATGCCGATGTGCGTTTTAAAGGGAAGCGCATTGAGCATGGCAGCACATTACCGATAAGCGACCTTACAACCCATATCATTTTACAGAATGCGGATCTGAAACTGCAGCCGTTGAAATTCGGCTTAGCGGGCGGGACGATCTCATCCAATATTCGCCTTGAAGGGGATAAAAAGCCGATGCAGGGGCGCGCGGAAATCCAGGCGCGACGGTTAAAACTGAAACAACTGATGCCAAATGTCGAGCTGATGCAGAAAACCCTCGGTGAGATGAATGGCGATGCGGATTTCCGGGGGACAGGCAACTCCGTAGCGGCGCTGCTGGGCACCAGCAACGGTAACCTTAAGCTGTTGATGAATGACGGGCTTATCAGCCGTAACCTGATGGAGATTGCCGGGCTGAATGTGGGTAACTACGTTATCGGCAAGATCTTTGGCGACGATGAGGTGCGGGTGAACTGCGCGGCGGCGAATCTCGATCTGGTTAATGGCGTGGCGCGTCCGCAAATCTTCGCTTTTGATACCGAAAACGCGCTGGTGAATGTGACGGGTACGGCGAGTTTCGCCTCGGAGCAACTGGACCTGACTATTAACCCGGAAAGTAAAGGGGTGCGTATCGTTACGCTGCGTTCACCTTTATATGTGCGCGGAACATTTAAAAATCCGCAGGCGGGGGTAAAACCCGGGCCGCTGATTGCCCGTGGTGCTGTGGCGGCAGCGTTGGCAACGCTGGTGACACCTGCGGCTGCACTGCTGGCATTGATTTCGCCATCGGAAGGTGAAGCCAACCAGTGCCGGGCGATTCTGGCACAGATGAAAAAGTAAAAGATTGGTGCGGTGGTTGCCCCTCACCCTAACCCTCTCCCTTAAAGGGAGAGGGGACCGATCGAGTGAGCATCAGATGACGGGGCGGTAGCCCGGATAAGGCGTTGACGCCGCATCCGGGAAAGACGTAATGACCATTACAGCGACTGGTGTTTAGTCTCGTGAGTCAACAACAGCGCGGTCAGCGTCAGGGCTGCCATCGCCGCCAGATAAATCCCCACATACATCAAACCGTAGTTCGCCTGCAGCCAGGTGGCGATATAAGGCGCAACGGACGCCCCCAGAATCGAGGACACGTTATACGAGAACGATGCACCGGTGTAGCGTACTTCGGTCGGGAACAGCTCCGGCAGCAGCGCACCCATCGGGCCAAAAGTCAGCCCCATCAGGCTCAGACCGATCAGCAGGTAAGCCATTACCAGCGCCGGGTTGCCGGAGCCTAACAGCGGCGGGAAGACGAACAGCGCAAACAGAATGATCAGTGTTGTAATGGCGATCATGCTTTTGCGACGGCCATATTTATCGGCCAGCAGCCCGGCAACCGGCACCATCACACCAAAACCAATGACCGCCATCATCAGCATCCACAGCACTTCGTTTCGCGGCATACCCAGCCCGCCAGGCGAGGTGCTGAACGTCATGGAATAGACGGTCATGATGTAAAACAGCGTGTAGGTGGCCAACATGATGAAGGTGCCCAGCACGGTCACACGGACATGTTTGGTCAGCAGGGTGCCCAGCGGGATTTTCACCTGTTTTTTCGCGGCGGCGATTTTCGCAAATACCGGCGTTTCATGCAGCGACACGCGAACATACAGGCCAATCAACACCAGCACGGCGGAGAAGATAAAGGGTACGCGCCAGCCCCAGCTCATAAACTGCTCGTCGGTCAGTAACCAGGAGAGCAGCAGGAAGGTGCCGTTCGCAAAGAAGAAACCAATCGGCGCGCCCAGTTGTGGGAAAGAGCCATACAACGCGCGTTTGCGTGGCGGTGCGTTTTCGGTCGCCAGAAGCGCCGCGCCGCCCCATTCACCACCCAGCCCCAGACCCTGGCCAAAACGTGCCAGCGCCAGCAGCAGCGGAGCCATCACGCCGATGGTTTCATAGCCTGGCAGCAGGCCAATTAATACGGTGGAGATCCCCATCGTCAGCAACGACGCCACCAGGGTGACTTTACGCCCTACGCGGTCGCCGAAGTGACCAAACACGGCGGAACCAATGGGACGCGCGACGAAAGCAATCGCAAAGGTGGCGAGCGACTGCAATGTTGCGGCGGTCGGGTCACCCTGCGGGAAGAAGATATGCGGGAAAACGATAACCGCCGCAGTGGCATAGATATAGAAATCGAAGAACTCGATAGCGGTGCCAATCAGTGAAGCGATAACGACTTTACTGCGTGAGTTTACCGGCGTGATTTCCTGCTCGTTGTCTAAGGTTGTGGCTGTGGCTTGCATAAAATTTTCTTATTTTTTGGCGAACGAACGACCATATTAGCCACAGCAAAAGCGACATTTCAATCTGTAACAAAGGGCGCAAACGTACAAAAACCAGGCAAAAAGCGGATAATTTTCAGACCTGCGATTTCGCTTCTATGAAATGCTTCACATAATTTCAATAATAGAATTTAAAACTGGTTTTAGGTTAAATAAAAGTTACGACTTGGATATTAATGCTGAAATGATGAATTGGGCTGAAATATTCAGCCCAATTATGGAGTTAGCGGTGTGTTTTGCCTGGCATCCGTGGGTCGTCTTTGTAGTGCGCAGTGGCAATCCATGCGGCGCAAAACAGCGTCAGCCGGGCAAAGAAGTAGAAGAACGCCATCAAGCCCAGTACAGAACCAAAGGCGGCGCCAGAAGGAGATTGAACCAGCGAGGGTAGCATGTAGGTCATCACAATTTTGATTACCTCAAAGCCGATCGCCGCAATAAACGTACCGCGAATCAACGCCTTTTTCCGTGGACGGTGGCGCGGTAACCGCCAGAAAATCCAGAAGAAAAGCAGGTAGTTGGCGAATATAGAGATCGCCAGACCAATCAGTCGCCATGCAGGTTTCAGCCACTCAATATTATCAAGATAGAGGGCGGAGATAATCATCTGCTGCGCCGAACCGGCAATCGAGGTGATGGAAAGCGTAACAATCAGCGCCACCAGCAGACCAATCAGCGAAATAAAATCACGGAAGTACTTCACCCAGATTTTTTCCTGGTCCTGTGGGTTACGCTCCCAGACATCCCGCGACTGGGCGCGTATCGCCTCGCGCAGGTTGCCCATCCAGTTAACGCCGGAGTAGAGCGCAATCGCCAGTCCGACAATCCCCACCGTGGTACGCTGCTGTACGGCGGTATTGATGGTGCTTTTCAGGGTTGTCGCCAGCGTCGGGTCGCTAACGTTGGTCAGGATCTTAGTGAAAATGTCCTGCAATAGCGTGGGGTGTGAGGCCAGCACAAACCCGGCAGCGGCAAAGGAGACCATCAGGATGGGGATCATCGACAAAAATGAGAAATAGGTGATGGCCGCGCCAAACTGGTTTCCCATACGATCATTGAAGCGTTCAGTGGCGCGGATCAGGTGCGCAATCATTGGACGGCGCTGCACTTTTTTCGCCACCTGGGTGACCGTTTCCAGCGGTGAGGACGCTTTGTTGTTATCAGTGTTGGGAGGGGTGTCTTTCGTTGATGTTCCCGATGTATCCATTTTTCTGACTGGCTCGTAATCCAGATCCTGGGTCGGACGTTTTTCGCTATTTTCCGGCGTCATCAGGGCAATTTTCCTTCTTTTTAACTCTCAGTGAATAAAATTATAGACTGCGTCTAACCAACGTAATCTTTCATCACTGCGGCCAGCCATTCCATAAACAGATGCACGCGACGCGACAGATTACGCCGATGGGGATAAATAAGTGATACCGGCATAGGTTCTGCACGATATTGCGGCAGGATCTCCACCAGCTTTCCTGCGCGCAGCGCTTCCCGCACACCGACGCGCGGCACCTGGATAATGCCAAGCCCTGCGAGGCAGGCGGCGTGATAGGTCTCGGTACTGTTGACTGTCAAAATGCCGCCGGTTTTCACCCACGTGGTCTGCTTATCGAGGCAGACTTCAAAGCCTTGCGGACGTGCGCCGAGGTTGAGGGCGTAATGCACAACCGCATGCGAAGAGAGATCGTCCAGACTTTCCGGGTAGCCGAAACGCGCCAGGTAGTCGGGGCTGGCGCAATTGATAATGGAAAGCTTACCCAGCGGGCGGGCAATCAGGCCGGAATCTTTCAGCGTGCCGACGCGCACCACGCAGTCAAACCCCTCGCGAATAATATCCACCAGCCGGTCGCTGCTGCTGAGTTCCAGTTCAATACCGGGATATTGCTGCAAAAACGCCGGTAGCCGTGGAATCACCAGGTTTTTCGCCACGGCCACGGGCATATCAACTCGCAACCGTCCGCTGATGCTCGACGGATCGTGCAGAAAAAGCCCGTCAAGTTCGTCCATATTGGCGAGCAAATCTTTCGCCCGCTCGTAATAGACCATCCCATCCTGGGTGAGCTGCACCCGTCGCGTTGTGCGATGCAGCAACTGTGTACCAAGGTGATTTTCCAGCGCCTGGACCTGCCGCGATACGCTGCCTTTAGGGAGGCCTAATGAATCTGCCGCGCGGGAAAAACTCTCCAGTTCTGCCACGCGGATGAACAATTGCATTGCATAAATTTTATCCATCGAACGCATCCATTGTTGTTGTAAATGAAACAGTGAAGCGTAATTCAGTGTCTTTATTGTTTTACCACCAGCTAATAAGCTTTTTCCACAGTCAATACCAAACAAAACGAGGTTTCTTATGACACAACGTATCGCATTAGTAACGGGCGGCAGCCGTGGACTGGGGAAAAACGCAGCGCTGAAGCTGGCAGAACGCGGAACCGCCGTCATCCTGACCTACAACAGCAATCAGCAGGCGGCTGATGAAGTTGTGGCAGAAATTGAGAGAAAAGGCGTGAAAGCGGTAGCTTTGCGCTTGAATGTCGGCGATGTCGCAAGCTTCGAGGCTTTCGCCCTGGACGTACAGCATCAGCTAAAAAACGTCTGGAATCGGGATACGTTTGATTATTTATTAAACAATGCCGGAGTCGGCATCGCGGTTCCCTTTGCTGAGGCCAGTGAAGCGCAATTTGATGAATTAATGAACATTCATTTTAAAGG
This sequence comes from Phytobacter diazotrophicus, assembly GCF_052061655.1. Classification (NCBI taxonomy): domain Bacteria; kingdom Pseudomonadati; phylum Pseudomonadota; class Gammaproteobacteria; order Enterobacterales; family Enterobacteriaceae; genus Phytobacter; species Phytobacter diazotrophicus. The sequence continues at coordinate 263,535 of NZ_CM125428.1, forward strand.
GCCGTTCTTCCTGACACAGCGCCTGTTGCCATTGCTGGCAGATGGCGGACGCATCCTCAATGTCTCAAGCGGGCTGGCGCGTTTTGCGCTGCCAGGATACGCGACCTATGGCGCGATGAAAGGGGCGATGGAAGTGTTGACCCGCTATCAGGCCAAAGAGCTGGGCCCGCGCGGGATTTCCGTCAATATCATTGCCCCTGGCGCGATTGAGACCGATTTCCGCGGTGGTGAAGTCCGTGATAACCCGCAAATTAATAAACATATTGCCGGGCAAACGGCGCTGGGGCGCGTCGGTAAGCCGGATGATATTGGCGGCGCGATGGCGGCTCTGCTGAGCGACGATCTGGCGTGGATGAATGCTCAACGCGTGGAAGTCTCTGGCGGGATGTTCCTGTAGCAGGAAGATTGTTTAGCGTGATTTATGGGTCAACTTGCGTCTGGCTTATGAATCCTCCGCTGCCCGGCGGCGTTATGCCACCGGGCGGTGAGACTTATTGCTTCTGAAAGTGAGTGACTTTGATTCGGGCCGGTTTCTGTTTAGCGTCTAACGACCCGCTAATGCCCACCAGTTCGTCCGGGGAGACATTTTTGCCATCGAAAACGGCCATTGGGATATACACGTCAATTTGCCCGGTTTTGTCGCGGAACTGGTAGAGATCCTCCCCCGTTTTCTTCACGAGGTTCCCTTTGAGCGAAACGGAAGCGCCGTCATGCATGGTTTTCGCCTGTTTAATGGTCATGCTACGGGCATCTTCCATACCGCGATAGCCATCTTCCATTTTATGCGGCGGCGGCGGCGCCTTGTCCGTCTTTAAACCTGGTGCATCCTGCGCGAATGCCGCCATGGAGAATAATGCTGTAAAACTTGTTATCAGCAGAATCTTCTTCATATGCTCTCCTCTTTATTGCCAAAACACTGCCTAAGCCTGGCACAGAGAGAGGAAGATGACAGGTGAATTATCTGCTTTCACGGTATTCATGGTGCAGCAGACCAAACAGCCAGTCGTTATGCCAGCGTCCCGCCAGCCAGAAGGCTTCGCGTAGTTCACCTTCCTGCACAAATCCTGCTTTTTCCAGTAAACGTTTAGAGGCGTCGTTTCCTGCCGTTACGGTCGCGACAAGGCGACGAATGCCCCCTTCGGTGAAGGCATAGCGGCAAACCGCCTGTAATGACTCCAGCCCGTAACCTTTTCCCTGCGCCTGGGGGGCAAAGAGAAACCCGACTTCGGCGCAGTCTGCTTCGTGATGGCGGTAGCCCGTCACCCCAAGCGGGGTTTGCGTGGTGCTGTCGCGCACCACAAGACATAACCAGTGCTCACAACCGGGCGACCAGGCGGGCAGGCGGGATTCAAATGCTTCGCGGATGGCTTCCTGCGGACGGTCTTCGGCAACATAACGCATGACCTGCTGATCCTGCTGCAATGCGAGGAAAAAAGGCCAGTCTTGCGGTGTTATCGGCGTGCAAATGAGCCGGGGAGTGACCAGTATCGGCATAAGAATAGCCCCATTGTTTTTTTCGTGTTAAAACCGCAATCACTGATAATAATCATTAACTGGTCTATGTTTTAACTATCCATAAATAAAGAAAAATTAACGTTTCTTTTTTTCCAGTTAATTATTTCACCGGTTGTACTTAAAGGAAAAGAATGGCCCATACATCCTCGCAGAACCTGGGGGAACAATTCGAGCAATGCACAGGAATTATTCGTCAGGCATCGAAAGAAATATTAATGCTGCTTAATGTGCATTTTGACGAAGGGAAGGATCCTCGCTGGTTTCTTGAACAACTCGATATCGCACGTTTGAGCCTTGGCGGATGGGGCGCTGTCGCAAAACGGTTAAGGCTTAATGATGCGGAATTAACCCAATTCACCTTACAGCTACGCCATTTGCAACAACTGGTGCCATATTATGAAAAAGGGCAGAACGTTACGGAGAACCAACTCATTGTCGCACTGCGTTTCGTGCGCACGCTGGAACATCTGCGGGCGAAGCAGCCGTTGCTAACTTATGCGACAACCCTCAATGCGGATAGCCAGGGGCAGCAGCAGGGGTTAAAACAGTTACGCGCGCTGGAGTTGATGCTCAAATCGCTGGTGACGAATGCCTGGCCGGATGCGTTGCGGCTTAGCAATCACCTGAAAACGCGATTTGGCGCCGATTGTGTTCGACGCTGGTTGAAAATCGGCGATCGCAACGACGTACTCAGCGGCATGTTATTTAGCGAACTGGCGCTGTTATTAATTGATAAAAAAGAATTTAGTCAGCATTATGCCCGGCTTTTTAACGATTCACCGGTATTGAGTCTGTTTCTTGAGCCGCGCAAAACACTGCAAACCTTTCTGGACGATATTCGGCAAATACGCAGCGCTGTCGTCGCGGGGCAACCGTTAACCTCGAACCAGTTGATGCTACTGGAGAACTATTACCCGCAGATTGCCGGGCCAGTGCAGCGGGCATGGGAAGACGGGCGCATACAGGTTAATCCCGCAAACTTGCTGCGAGAGGCGGAAGAGGATTTAGATACATTCTGGGAACAGGCGCGCAAGAAAGATCGGGCGGCGGGAGGTGATGCTATGCAAATTCGCGATGGAATTGAAAGGCCGGAAAAACGTGCCGCGCGTACCCGCGAGGAGCGTGAACAGATGCTTTCCAAAGCACTGTGGGGCGCAGTCGGCGTTGCGGTGCTGGTCATCGTGGCGGGAGCATTCTGGTTGTTCAGCGACTCATCAGTATCGGTACCGGTGTCAGGGCAGGGGCGGATTACGGTGCCTATCTCTCAGGATAAGGAAAAAGCGACGCCCAAAGAAGAGTTGACCAAAATGGGGATCCCCCGCGATGAGAGCAACTTCCGTTCCGCAATCGACCGCAACGATACCCGCGTCGTGTCGCTGTTTCTACGTACGGGCATGAGCTGGAAACTGTCGTGGACCGAGCAGGCGATGGCGAACGATTACACGGATGTGCTGGAGATGTTGCTGCGTTATCGGCTACAGATGGAAGAAAACCGTCCATGCCGCCGGTTTATCGAAAACATGGGGCATGAGATGGCTTCCGGCACGAAGCTGACATCGCTGCGTAAGAACTACCTGCAGGCGTTTTGTACATCGGAACCCGTTGTGAGACGTCAGCGTTATGAAATGGAACAGGCGCAACTGCGATATGAGGCTGCGCCTGACGATAACACGAAGAAATGGGCGGATATTCAGTCGGCGATTTATGACGCTATCGACTGAATAAACGGGGGAGCTACGGCTCCCCGTATAACCCGATGAGGCGACGAACCACGCCGTTTGTCCAGCCAAAGCCATCCTGGAGGGGATATTCACCCCCGCCCCCTTCGCGCGGCGTGCTACTGGCGATATGGTACTTCTCGATAAGCTTGTGGTGACGCTGGTAGAAATGATTAACAGTGCGCAGCCAGTTATGGGCAATCTCGTCACCCAGCGCGTCGTTGCCGTACAGTTTGAAGCCCTGAATCGCCATCCATTGTAAGGGAGCCCAACCGTTGGGTTTATCCCACTGCTCACCGGTTTCATACTCCGTCGCCAGGATACCGCCAGGCGTCATCAGGCGCGTGCGCGTGGCCTCTGCCAGTTTATCTGCCTGCTCATGCGTAGCCATGCCGACATATAACGGTACCAGGCTGGCAGCGGAAAAGAGCGCCATTTCGCCACGACGCCAGTCATAGTCGCGATAACAGCCTTTCTCCTCATCCCACAAGTAGCGATTGACCGCCGCCCGTCTGTCGCTGGCTTTGAGCCGGAATTCCGCCTCCTGTTCCCGTTCACCTTTTAAGCCGGCAATATTGGCGATAGCGCTTTCCAGTTTGAACAGGAAGGCGTTCAGATCGATAGGGATGAACTGGGTGGTGCGAATACTCGCCAGGCGATTGGCGTCTCGCAGCCAGCGCGACGAATAGTCCCAGCCGGAAGCCGCACCCGCACGGAGATCCCGATAGACCTCGTTAGCCGGGCGAGAGGAGTGCTTCGCGGTTTCCACATCCTCCAGCCAGGATTCATCACGCGGTGTGTCCCTGTCATCCCAGTAACGGTTGAGCAGGGATCCGTCAGGCATACGTACCGCGTGGCGATAGGCCTGGTTCGGCAGCAGCGACTCCGCGCCATCCATCCAGAAGTCATACTCCATAAGCAGATGGTCCAGGTAGCGCCGCGCGCCGCGCACGCCATCCTCTTCAAACAGTTCTACCATCAGGGCGAACACCGGCGGCTGGGAACGGCTGAGATAGTAGGTGCGGTTACCGTTTGGAATATGACCGTAGCGTTCAATCATCCACGCAAAGTTGTCTGCCATACATTTCAGCATGTCGTGGCGACCACTTTCCGCCAGCCCCAGCATGGTGAAATAGGAGTCCCAATAATAGGTTTCGCTAAATCGCCCACCGGGGACGATATAGGCCTGTGGCAGAGCAAGCAGTGATGACCACGGAATATGGTCCTGCGGCTCACGCGTCAGCACCGGCCAGAGCTGGTCGATATGTTCTTTGAGGGAGTTTTCCGGGTCGGAAACGTATTCACTGCCATAGGTTTCCGGCATCCAGAAGTGCGCCTGAACAAACAGTCGCAAGTCAAAATCGGGTTTGCGCTTAATTTTGCGATAGCGGATTAAAATATCGAGCGGATCCATTTTCGGTGCACAGTCCGGGAATGTTTTGCTATCGGCAAAAATACGCGATGACTGCACGTGTTCAAACAGTTCAAGATAACGATCGGATGGAGTCAGGGCGTCCGAAGCAGGCAGCCCCTCGATCATTTCCGGTTCCGGCTCCGCGTCGATCATTTCAGCCAGTTTTAACTCGCAGGGATCGATTTCGTAGCGGGGTTCTTGTGCGATCCCAAATTCTACGGATTCAGCGCTGTGAAGTTTCTGGTTGAACATAATAATACTGGCCTCCGGAGGTCGTCGTAAGAGATTACGGGTGTTTCCCGGCATATCTATAAGCTTAGACATTCGCTTCGATCTTTGGGGTGCAAAGCGTGCGCTAGATCACATTTAGGCGCGGGTGGAAAAAGAGCGAAATCGATTAATTTTTATAATTTCAATCGCTTAATTGCCGCTCCTCCGAAAGCGAAACGACAGAATTCAGAACATTCAAAATGCAACAGGTTATGAATATTCAGAGCAACTCTTTTAGCCTGGTGACTTTCCCGCATTCACGCCAGTCAGTAACCGCAAAAAATTTAGCGTTCGCGGGTTATTTTCACTCTCTCGGGTCACGATCGCCATGCATAACTCTGCGTCATCTTCGGCAAGCGGGATAAATTTCACTCCCTTTGGCTTGAGCTGGTCAATGGGTCTGGGTAAGACGGAAACACCCACACCTGCGCCGACAAGTCCGATATGCGTCAACACTTCCGCCGCCTCCTGGACGACATAGGGGGTGAAGCCCGATTTCTGGCACATGCGCCTGACTTTATCCGGCACCGATGCACCGGCTGTGTCGGGATAAAAGATAAAGGGCTCATCTTTCACATCAGTAATGGTCAGGGTTTCACAGGCGGCTTTGGGGTGATCATCGGGCAGCACGACGCAGAGCTGGTCGTGCCTGAGCACGCGGATATTCAGGCCATCGCGGGTGGTTCCCGGCGTGACGCGAATGTAACCCACGTCGATATCCTCATTGAGCAGAGCGGTGAATTGCTGCTGTGAGTACATCTCACTGAGTGTGACCCGAACCTCGGGGTAGTGACGGCGGAAAGCTTTGAGCGGCGCGCTGAGCTCATCGACCAGCAGCCCGGTGGTGGTAAACCCAATGCGTAACTCGCCGCTTTTACCCTGCGCGATGGCCTGTAGCTCGGCGGGAAGGTCGCTGCTGAGTCGCAGCATCTCTCTGGCTTTAATCACGAAATGCTCGCCCGCTTCTGTCAACGCGACTTTGCGCCGGGTGCGATTGAATAACAGAACACCCAGCTCTTCTTCAAGGGCCTGAATTTGCAGTGATAATGGCGGCTGGCCGATGTTGAGCTTTTCTGCGGCACGGGTAAAGTGCAGCTCCTCAGCCACGGCCAGGAAATAGCGAAGGTGACGGAATTCCATTTATATTTCCAGATATATAAATATATAGAGATTTATATATTGGACAGGTATACATCGCAACCTTACCATTGCTGCCAGATTATAAATAAAACGCTATTCCACTCTTTTAAGGCTGCACCGCGCGTGCGGGCTGTGCGCTGATACCAGGGAAAACAGATGAGCAGTGAGTTATTGGTATTAATACCCGTGGCGTTTATTGCCGGAATTATCAATGCGGCGGTGGGCGGGGGCGGATTGATTACTATGCCGACGTTTTATTCTACCCTGCCGCAGTTCACACCTGCCGAAATAATGGGAATCGACAAGTGCTCCTCCGTGATGGGGCACCTGATGTCTATCAAGCAATTCACCGCGCGCCTGCGATTGCCGTGGTCATTGATTTTGCCGACCGCAATAAGTGCGGTTATCGGCGCGTACACGGGCATAAGATTACTGGATTTTATGCCATCAGACTGGATGCGTCCGATAGTGATTGTGGTGCTGGCGATCATGCTGGCGTACACCTGGTTTAAACCGCAGTTTGGTCATAGTGATACCAGCAGGGAACCCACCCGAGGTGATTTGGCGAAGGGAATACTGTTAGGTTTTGCGATTGGCTTTTATGACGGTTTTATCGGTCCGGGTACCGGCAGTTTTCTGCTCTTTTTGTTTATCCGTTTTTTCCATTTTGATTTTTTACGTGCAACGGCCTGCGCAAAAGTGGTGAATTTCGGCACCAATTTTTCCACGCTGTTCTTTTTAATTCCTAATGGGCTTATTCATTACGATATTGCAATACCGTTAGGGATTTCCGCTATTTGTGGTTCGCTGGTAGGCGTGCGTGTTGCCCTGCGCGGCGGAAACCTGTGGATTCGCCGTCTTTTTCTGATTCTTGCCGCAACGCTGTTGATAAAGCTGTTATGGGAGACGCTACATTAACGGTACATCAGGTTATCGAATGATTGGCTGATATCGTTGCGTGTTATCGTCTGTGTTTTCGCCATATTTGCGTGAGACGATAATGGAATTCGTGACGACGACCCTCGACAACTGCCTTGATATTCGCCATCCGATTTTATGGCCGCACCTTCCCCGCGATGCATCACGGGTGGAGGGTGACGATGATGCACTGCATTTTGGCGTGCTGCATAACGGTAAGCTGGTGAGCTGCCTGTCGGTTTTTATGCTGGATGCCTCGGTTTGCCAGATTCGTAAGTTCGCTACCCTGGAAGCGTATCAGGGACAGGGCTTTGGCGGCTTTTTGCTGCAATCGGTGCTGGAAAAGATGGCGGCAGCCGGCGTCCATGACGTGTGTCTGGATGCACGTATCGGGGCCGTCAACTTCTACAACAGGTTCGGTTTCCGTCCCGAAGGCGAACACTTCTTCAAAAAAGGGGTGGAGTACGTGCGGATGGTGCGGGGGTAAGGGACCGTTCGAGCGGGCTTTGGGTTTTGTTGCCGGGATAAAGCGTTTACGCCGCTTCCGGGAGTTCTCACGGCGGTGCGGCGTTTTCCCCTCACCCAGGCCCTCTCCCCAAAGAGGAGAGGGGACCGATCGAGCAGGGAGAGGGGATCGATCATGCGGGCTGCGGGCTGGCTTTTCACCCTCTCCCTTTTAGGGAGAGGGCTGGGGTGAGGGGCTGCGGAATTAACGCGGGATCTGCTGCGTAATGCAGTGAATATTGCCACCGCCGAGCAGAATTTCACGTGCCGGGATGCCGGTAATCAGGAAATCCGGGAACATCTGACGGAACAGCACTTCGGCCTGCGCATCGGTGGCCGGGTCCAGCAGCGGGTAAATAATATGGTCGTTGCTGACCAGATAATTCACGTAAGAGCCCGCCAGACGATTACCTTCGGTGCGCTCAATCGCCGTCCCTTTCTCAACGTCACAGGTCTCTTCTGCGCTGGCATACAGCGGCTGCGGTGATGGCACTTTCCAGACTTTCAGCTTGCGACCACGCGCATCCGTGATGTTTTCCAGGACGTTGAGTGCCGCAACGGAACGGGCGTACTGCGGATCGTTCTCGTCATCGGTCCAGTGCAACGCCACTTCGCCTGGGCGGACAAAACAGCACATGTTATCAATATGACCGTCGGTTTCGTCGTTAAATACCCCTTCTGGCAGCCAGATAAAGGTCTCAACGCCCAGATACTCACGCAACTGCTGCTCAATCTCCGCCTGCGACAGGTGCGGGTTGCGGTTCGGGTTGAGCAGACACTCTGCGGTGGTCATCAGCGTGCCTTCACCATCCACATGAATGGAGCCGCCTTCCAGAATCAGGTCGGTGTTGTAGCACGGCATCTGGTGATACTGCGCCACCTTGCCTGCTACTTGCTGGTCTTTATCCCAGCTTTCATAGAGGCCGCCGAGTAGACCGCCCCACGCGTTAAACGTCCAGCTTACGGCGCGAATCTCTCCCGCCGGGTTACGCACCACGGTTGGGCCGGTGTCGCGCATCCAGGCATCGTCGCTTTCCATCTCAACCAGCGTCACGCTGGCTGGCATGGTGCTGCGTGCTTTTTCCATTTCGGCACGCGGCACTGCCATAATGACAGGCGTCCTGCGGGAAATAGCCTCAGCCACGGCGGCGAACGCCTTTTGCGCTGGCGCACCGTTGGCGCGCCAGTTGTCAGTGCGATAAGGCCAGCACATCCACACTGCCTGATGCGGTGCCCATTCTGCAGGCATGGCGAAGCCATCCTGACGTGGAGTTATCAGCGCGGACATTATTTGCTCCTTTCGCTGCCGTCAGAGGTGGCGATGGTGCCGTACATGTTCGGACGACGGTCGCGGAACAGGCCCCACGATGCGCGCTGTGCGGCAATCGCGTCCAGGTCGAAGGTGTGCACCAGCACGGCTTCGTCAGTTTTGTTGGCCTGCGCGACCAGTTCACCGGTCTGATCGGCGATGAACGATGAGCCGTAGAAGGTCATTTCCAGACCTTCGATGTATTTGCTCGCTTCGGTACCGATACGGTTAGAGGCGATAACCGGCACCAGGTTTGCCGCCGCGTGACCCTGCTGAACACGCGTCCAGTGCGGTTGGCTGTCGATGTCCGGGTAAGCGGGTTCAGAACCAATCGCAGTCGGGTAGAAAATGATTTCCGCGCCGTTCAGTGCCAGGCAGCGTGCGGTTTCCGGGAACCACTGATCCCAACAGATACCCACGCCGATTTTCGCGTAGCGGGTATTCCACACTTTGAAGCCGGTGTCGCCTGGGATGAAGAACTGTTTTTCCTGATAAGCCGGGCCGTTCGGAATATGCGTTTTACGGTAGGTTTCCATCACGGTGCCATCGGCATCGATCATCACCAGCGAGTTGTAGTACGCGTTGTTGTGTTTTTCGAACAGACTTAACGGCAGCACAACTTCCAGCTCTTTTGCCAGGGCAGAGAAATGTTTGATCAGCGGACTGGTGGCCACTTCTTGCGCCAGCGCATAGTGTTCCGGGCTCTGATCAATACAGAAATAGGGAGCAGCGAACAGCTCCTGAATCAGGATAACCTGCGCGCCTTTGCTGTGCGCTTCACGTACCAGACGCTCAGCGTTGGCAACGTTTTTTTCCAGTTCCCAGGTGCAGGCCATTTGAGTAGCGGCAACCGTTACATTTCTCATGAGCGTCTCCATAAAAGCAGATGTTGAAGTGTGCAGTTTATAAACACCAGGCGTGCTTACTTTACGTTGCAATGACTATAGCAATCTCCAGCGTTATGCATAAAATGTATTATTTGCATGAAATAATGAACAAGGTGCATAGTCATGATGGATCTGAATTTGCTGCGCCTGGTGCCGATTCTGGCTAAAGAAAAAAACGTCACGCGGGCCGCGCGTAAAGCCAATATTACGCAATCGGCATTCAGCCATGCGCTCAATCGCCTGCGAGAGCAGCTTAATGATGAGATGTTTGTCCGTACCCGCAATGGCATGGAACCGACCCCTTATGCGGCGTCGATGATCCCGGTGATTGAAAATGCCCTGAGCAAACTGGAAGCGGCCACGCGGGGGAAAGGCAATTTCAATCCGGCCAAAGACCCGCACACCTTCTATATTGGCGCGGTGGATTACTTCGAGTTTATGTACATGCCCGCCCTGACGGCGAAATTTAAACACACTGCACCGAATGTCCGCTTGTCCGTCGATATTCTCTCTGAAACCATTAAATTTGAACGGGTGGAGCGCGGACAATTGGATGCCTTTATCGGCGTGGATAACCTGCAATACATTCCTCAGTATTTTAATAAACACCCGCTGATTTCCGACCATTATGTGGCGATTGCCTCGCTGGAGCGTAGCGATCTGCCAGAACAACTGACCCTCAAACACCTGGTCACGGAAGCGCAAATCCACCTCCCGGCAGTAAGTTCCGGCGCGGACCATATTGATAGCTGGCTGCTGACGCAGCACCTTTATCGTCCTCTCACGACGGTGGTGCAGAGTTACGCGGTGGGCGGTCGAGTCGCGGTGGCGTCGGGTTATCTGATGTGTGTGCCGTATCGCATTGCGAAGGAGCTTGCCGCGATGATGCCGCTACGGATTATGGCATTACCCGAGGGGGCGCCATCTTATGACTTAATCCTGTTAACGCATCGTTTATTTGATTATCAGTCGGCATTACAGTGGTTGATTGAGGAAATGAGAGCGGTAAGCGACTTATTTTAATAATGCTACATTATTGACATCTATTTTAATTAATTAAAATATCAACTATATAAATAATAAAGGAGAGGTGGCTTTTAAAACTTCATGTTGAAGTGATATGTTTTAATTTAGTAAATATATTCTTTTTTTTCTCTGTGAAAGGATGTAACGCTTGACCGCTCAGGCATATCTCCATAATCTGTAAAATAATGTCATAGGTATTCTGACTGGTTTGGTTTTTATCATTGATTCATATTTCAAATGAATCGCCGTGAAATATTTTCAATGATTAAGTATGCTACTTCTATTATTAAGTATTTATCCAGAAAAATCGTATTGGATTCGGGAGCAAAAAGTAAGAATGGAACTAACTTTTTATTGATCAGGGGCGTGGAGGGATTGTAATGATTAAAAAGGTAAAGTTGAAATGTCTTCTAATATTAGGCCTGCTTTTGGGGTTAATCAGCAACCAGGCATTTGCACTCTATTGGGATAAGACTGAAACCACTGTGTATATGGATTCTGCAAGTTTTCCCAAAACACTTGGAAATGTAACATCACCTGCCAGCCCGGGCGCATCTATTAATGTAACCGGTTGGCCAGACTCTGTTTCGAAGGACAGTGTCAAGGTTTGGTGGGCAAACTTTAACCCTGATTTAGCCAATCGTGGCTTTACTTTACAGGTTAATATTAATAACACCGGTTGGATTAATGCTAATGATGCAGCGCAAAAATGCGTCTGGATTGATGGGAGTTGTAAAGTCCTGGCGGGAAATGTTGAATATAAAAACTATCCAACTCTGCCTATTTCGGTCAGGTTATTAAGAAATAGCACTGCACCCTATGAGACTATTCCCATCGGCTTTGTTGAATAAATCAGATTTCGGGTAAGTCTCCCCCGTAGCGGGTTGTGTTTTCAGGCAATACGCACGCTTTCAGGCATACCTGCTTTCGTCATTTTGTTCAGCGCTCGTACCAGGGCCATAGCCTCCGCAACCTGACCATCGTAGTCACGCAGCGTCAGTGACCCCCCGAACAGCTGTTTTACCCGGTACATTGCCGTTTCCGCTATCGAGCGACGGTTGTAATCTGTTGTCCATTTCCACCGCGCATTACTCCCGGTCATTCGCTGATTAGCCACTGCACGGTTACGGTCTGCATATTCACCGGGCCAGTAACCCGCACCTTTTCGGGGAGGGATAAGCGCGCTGATTTTCTTACGCCGCAGTTCATCGTGACAGAGCCGGGTGTCGTAAGCGCCGTCTGCCGATGCTGCCCTGATTTTTCTGTGAGTCTGCCGGATAAGACCCGGGAAGGCTTCTGAGTCCGTCACATTGTTCAGCGACAGGTCTGCACAGATGATTTCATGTGTGTTGCTGTCAACGGCTAGATGCAACTTTCGCCATATACGACGGCGTTCTTTGCCGTGTTTTTTGACTTTCCATTCGCCTTCACCAAAGACCTTCAGCCCGGTGGAATCAATCACCAGATGCGCGATTTCACCCCGGGTGAACGTTTTGAAACTGACATTAACCGACTTTGCGCGCTTGCTGACACTGGTGTAATCCGGGCAGCGCAACGGAACATTCATCAGTGTAAAAATGGAATCAATAAAACCCTGTGCAGCCCGCAGGGTCAACCTGAACACGCGTTTAATGACCAGCACAGTCGTGATGGCAAGGTCAGAATAGCGCTGAGGTCTGCCTCGTGAAGAAGGTGTTGCTGACTCATACCAGGCCTGAATAGCTTCATCATCCAGCCAGAAAGTTATGGAGCCACGGTTGATGAGGGCTTTATTGTAGGTGGGCCAGTTGGTGATTTTGAACTTTTGCTTTGCCACGGAACGGTCTGCGTTGTCGGGAAGATGCGTGATCTGATCCTTCAACTCAGCAAAAGTTCGATTTATTCAACAAAGCCTGTCCAAACGTATGATAGTACTGTGGAGTTACCGGAGGTAAGGCGTAGTGATTTAATGAGATCACTTTGGCGTTATGAGGGAGCACACCAAGAATTTTCCATTATTATAGATTGCATAAATAATGTCTCTAAAGCGAATATTACCTTCAATGGAGATAAAATGCCCGGCGTGGGAAGCAATGATGTTCTCAAGAATATGAATTCGGGAAACGAAAACGTTGGCGTTCAGATAACGTTTGATGATACGCCTCTCGAAATAGGAAAAGAAGTATTAGTCAAATGGTGGCCTTCTCAAAATACGAAGCTAAAATTTAAAGCCCATTATTTTACCAAGAATGGGAGTATCAATCCCGGAACGGTAAGGGCTAAAAGTGAGTTTGTTATTACCTACGAATAAAATAACTAAGAGGCATCGTGTGATGCCTCTTTATTGTTATGCACTCTGCGCCAGCATTTCTTGCTGTGGTACCGCACGATTCAACGCCTGATGTACAAAGCGACGCAATAATTCTGTGGCTTCCGGCGAGGGCAGCACGCCGGACAGCAGTGCCAGCGGGTCAAAACCTTCTTCGGTCAGCACTGTTTCGCGCTGGCGAATCATGTCAGCGGCTATCTCCGGGGTGAACTCCGGGTGGAATTGCGTCGACATGGCGTTGGGCCCGTAGCGCACAATCTGATGCTGGTCATGAGCGGATGACGCCAGCGCCAGTGCCCCTTCCGGCAGGCGAGAAACGGTCTGCATATGGGTCAGATGCGCGGGAAACTCACGCGGCAAGGTGCTCAGCAGCACATCGTTACTGGCATGGGGATGAAGTTGAATCGCCTGGCTGCCGACCTCACGCCCCTGCGGGTGCCACTCCACTTCTCCGCCCAATGCATGTGCCATCAACTGGTGTCCGTAGCAGACGCCAAACAGCGACATACCAATCGACATGGCTTCCCGTATCCATCCGGCAGCAGCTTCACTCCAGGGGAGACGGTCCGTCACCATCGCCCATGAACCGGTAATCACAGCCACACGGCTGGCATCCGGCGGCGGAAGCGCCTCGCCTTCAAACACGCGGATCACTTCTGTTTTCTCAAGAGGATGCTGGATGGCACGACAGAACCAGGAGGGAATATCGCCGTGGACTTCACGAATAGACTCGGAAGGAAAACCTACTTGCAGGATAATTAACGGACGGTCTGTCATTACAACCACTCTCTTCCTCTGCTGAACATTTGTTCAACTATGCGCCGAAAAATGCGGCCTGTGAAGGGCTTAGCGGGAACAGGATTGTAAAGGCGAAGCGGCAGGCAGAGCGCTTTGCAGGCCCGTATCGGGGCTATTCGTTTGTTTTAGTGGTGAAAAAACAAACACAGCAAGGCTTATGCTTTTTTTTGGTTATTTTTAGCTTTCTTACGCTCGCGGGGGAGAGTGCGTCAGTTCATATTGACAGCTATGCCCTTAGATGGTTGTATTGTACAACTATTAATTCGAAGGGCCATAAGCATGCAAAACGCCAGGTTGATTAACGAAATCCGTGTTGCCTCCCGCCTTATGGTCCGCGAGCTAGGGTTTATGAATGCCACCCTTGCCGCCACAGACTATTCCCCCTCAGCGGTGCATACCCTGTTAGAAATCGAAAATCAGGGGGCTATGACCGCCGCGCAACTGGTACAGATGCTGGGGCTGGAGAAATCCAGCGTAAGCCGTATGCTCGGTAAGCTCGTCCGCGCCGGAGAAATTCAGGAAGTTCCGTCCAAAGACGATGCGCGTTTTAAAGAGCTGCAACTGACCGCGCAGGGAAAAGAGAGCGTCGCGCGTATCAACCAGTACGGCAGCATGCGGGTGGTCGAGGCGCTGGCGCATCTCACCCCTTCCCGGCAGCACGCGGTTGCCGAGGGCCTTTCAGCGTATGCGTATGCGCTGGCAGCCTGCCGGAACGGCGAAGCGCCGCTGCAACAAGGTGAGATTGAGATTGTTGCTGGCTATCGTCCCGGCATGATTGGCCGAATCAGCGAAATGCATGCCAGCTACTACTCACGTCATTATGACTTCGGGTCTTTTTTTGAAAGCAAAGTGGCGGCCGGGCTGGCTGACTTTGCCGGGCGTCTGGATGTTGCGTGCAATCGTATCTGGCTTGCCATTCATCATGGACGGATTGTGGGATCGCTCGCGATTGATGGGCAGGATCTCGGCAATAACGAGGCGCATCTTCGCTGGTTTATCCTCGACGACGATTGCCGTGGCGGCGGCGTGGGGCGTCGGTTGCTAACTGAGGCGATGAATTTCTGCGACAGCCAGAACTTCGCGGCTGTGCAACTATGGACTTTTAGCGGGCTTGATGCGGCGCGGCGACTTTACGAATCCTTTGGTTTCCGGCTGACAAAAGAGTGGCAGGGGGCGCAGTGGGGCAGCGAGATGCTGGAACAGCAATTTACGCGCAAGGGCGCATGAGACTCGTGTAGCGTCAGTATTATGAGTGAATCAAAATTTTTCCATTCCGATAAACAGCCGTTAATTTTGTACGCGTTATCAACCAGACAACTACTCTATGAATTGCTGACCGGCGATGCTTCACCTGGAAATATTTAATCTGACGACCCGCTAATATTAACTTGATGCAGACATCTTTTTAAAGAGTGAATGCCTTGATGGGAATGGTATTCGTTTCGGATACCATTGCGAATATTTAATTTAAGTATATTGCCTGACGAAATATAAGGTTACTCACGGGAATCAAAATGCTTTTATATCTTTCTTGATGTGATGAATGCCATGCATTGGCATTTAAAACGGTACCGAAATCCATAGCCCGGCAGGCGGCGTATAATCGCGCGCAAAAGCGCAGTAAAAGTCTACGACTGACTCACATGTGATTGAGTTTCTCCCTGCCAGAACCGCATAGAGACGTTGCTTTGCTGTGCCAGAGCGTAAACATCTCTTTTGGTTGAAAAGTGTACGAACGATCATATTGCTGCCCGTACTATTCTGTTTCATGAGAATGTTCGCATATTGATAAAAATAACATTGATATCATTGAAGTATGTTCATCTACGGGAAATGATTTATACGGGCATATTATCTTTTATAGAAACAAGGCATCGCACTTAAAAATTGTGAACGGTAGAGCATTTTTTTTAAAACGTCATTTTGTAATATGAAATTCGTTTTATATGAAACCGTAGCACGATTTAGATTAAAGAATTTCAAATAAATGTCGTTATAACCCCTAATTCAACCAGATCGAGTGCTGCCATTATGACATGGAAAAATACCCAGGGCCGAATAGGCCTGTTGCTTATAAGCTTTTTCGTTATCTTATTGATAGTTACCTATATTGTTATCAAGCAATTTGTTTCTCCACAGATTATTGAGACTGAAACCAAAAATATTCAGGCGACGGTTGAATTACAAAGTAATGCCATAAAAGAGCAGATGAACCGTGTTAAGGCTCAGCAACGCTCCATCACTGAACTGGTTGTCGGGCTGCAAAGTGAGCAAATCGACGAATTATTACCGCGTCTGGTAAACCAATATGGTGATTTAAACGTCTTCGGCGGTGGGATTTGGCCTCTGCCTGGTCAGCGTGATCCGGCGCGGGACAAATTCAGCACATTTTATGCCCGCGACGGGGGCGGCAATTTACAGGTCAACACCGTCTGGAACCAACCCGAGTCGGCAAAATACTGGGAACAACCCTGGTATAAAGACGGTATGAATGCGCCAAAAGGCGAGTGTGCGTGGGCGAAAGCCTATCAGGATGCGGCCAGCCCGCAGCCGCGTACTAACTGTGCAATGGCGATCTGGAAAGACGGTAAAGCCTGGGGCGTGGCGACTATTGACGTGACGCTGGGCTTCTTTAACCAGCTTGCTGTTGACATGGGCAAAGCGGTAAACGGCAGCGTACTGATTGTTGAGGCGGATGGTAAAATCGTCGGTAACGGTTCCTCCGTGCAGGATAAACCGGCGCTGTCGAACGTTCGCGATCTGGGGATTCCGGCGGCGGCACCGTTAGTTAGCCTGTTAGGCCAGGGGAAAACAACGGAAGTGCGTGGCAGCTATGACGGTGAAGATGGGGCGCATTCTCTGTTCGTTCTGCCGATCAGCGGCAGCCCGTGGTTTATGGCGGTCGATATTCCGAGCAGCCATCTGGTAAGAATGTCTGATGCTATTATGACCAAGCTGACCATCGTACAGGCGATTATTGGCATACTTATCGTCCTTATCATGATGATTATTGTGCGCAATATTTTCCATAATGTGACTTTGCTCAATCGTAATATTGAAGCGCTGTCCAGCGGCGGTGCGGATTTAACGCAGCGTCTTGCACAAAGTAAGAGTCCGGAATTTAATGCCATTATCAATAACTTCAATAAGTTCATTTCGTTCCTTAATGAGCTGATGCAGCAGGTAGGGAGTAGCTCGATGGCGATCTCTTCGGCTTCGCGCCAGATTGCCAGCGGCAACCTGAACCTCTCTTCGCGCACCGAAGACCAATCGGCCTCGATTGTGGAAACGGCGGCATCAATGGAAGAGCTGACCAGTACCGTGCGCCTGAACGCAGAGAACGCGTTGCAGGCAAACAAGCTGGCGGAAGAGGCCTCCGTTGCGGCAAAACAAGGGGCTAATGTGGTGAACAAAGTCGTCTCCACGATGAATAACATCAACGAGTCCTCCTCGAAAGTGGTGGAAATCATCAGTGTGATTGACGGCATCGCCTTCCAGACCAACATCCTGGCGCTTAACGCAGCGGTCGAAGCGGCAAGGGCGGGTGAGCACGGGCGTGGTTTCGCCGTGGTAGCCGGTGAAGTTCGTTCACTGGCGCAGCGCAGTGCCCGCTCAGCTCAGGAGATCAAGAAATTGATTGAAGAGTCGGTGAGCAGCATTGAGCAGGGCAGCGGGCTGGTCCGTCAGGCGGGTACGACGATGGACGGACTGATGGAAAAAGTGGAAGGTGTGGGCGTGCTGATCTCAGAAATCAGCTCTTCCAGCGATGAACAAAGCCGCGGGATTGCCCAGATCAACATCGCCATCAACCAGCTCGATAGCGCCACGCAGCAGAATGCGGCGCTGGTCGAAGAGGTGGCGGCGGCTGCGCAGTCGATGGAAGAACAAACCGTGCAACTTGAAAACGTCGTCGGTAGCTTCAAGCTCTGACAGGCAACATAGCCGACTCTGCGGAGTCGGCTTTCTTCTCTCTGGCGTCCGCCACTTACCCTTCCCGTTAATGCCCGCTTTGTATTCCCCTTGTCGCAAAAAGCCATTCGCACTACTGTATTTTTACTAAACAGAGGACACCCCATGCCGAACTGGTTTGCAAGCGGCGGCGCCGATTACGCCCGCTATCGCCCGGAATATCCCGCAGTCTTGCTGGATTATCTGCTTTCGATAACGCCGGAACATCACCATGCGCTGGATGTCGGTTGCGGTACCGGCCAATTGACCACGTTACTCGCCTCAGCCTTCGACAAGGTGACGGGGATTGATCCCAGCCAGACGCAAATCGACAACGCCACACCTCATGCCCGCATTACATATCTGCAAGGCCCGGCGGAACAGCTTGCGCAAGCGCTGCGTGATATCAATCTGATTACCGTCGCCCAGGCGGCGCACTGGTTTGATTTACCAGCCTTTTACCGGGAAGTCCGGCGGGTTGCGGCGCCGAATGCGGTGATTGCGATTATCAGCTACGGTGTGCTCAACCCTGACGAGACCCTCCGGGCGCGCGTTCGTCAGTTCTACTATGACGAAATTGGCCCCTACTGGCCCCCGGAAAGGCAACTGGTGGATAACGGTTATGCGGACATCGCCTTCCCGTTTACGGAAATTCCTGTCCCGGGAATGGCGATTCGTTTGCAGTGGGATCTCGACGCCTTGATGGGTTATCTCTCCACCTGGTCTGCGGTGAAGCGTGCACGTGACGCCGGGCAGGAGGGGCTGTTAACCCGCTTTTACGACGACGTACGCGACCTCTGGGGCGACCCGGTACAAACGCGGACCTTTACATGGCCGATCAACATCAGAGCCGGGAAAATAGGGTAATTTTCCGGCGCGGGAATTCCGGGAGATGGCGGACTGAGAGTGCCATGTCAGGCGGTGCGACTGTTATTACTGCTTTTCACTGTATCGCTTAGCTCTCGCCTTCTGCTGGTGGATAAAATCCTCAAGCGAGCGGTCGTGCCGTTCGGCAAACTGTTTCCCGGTTAAGGTCACGGTCTGGCAGCGATCGAGGCGGAAGCAGCGATAATCCTGACGCAACGTGCACCAGGCCACCAGTACCCATACTTCTCCCCAGAACGACAGGCCCAGCGGATGAACCGCCCGCTCAGAACTTTCACCCTGCTCGTTCTCATAACGGATCCAGACCTCATCGCGCTGGCGCATGGCCTGATGGAAGACATCAAACCAGCGCCGCGTCTGTGGGTACTTGCCAAAGTCCGGGGTCAGGATGCGGTTTCGTTCGGCCAGGATGCGCCGGTCTGTCGGCAGTACCGCCAGCAGCTTTTCCTGTGCCGAACCCGCTGCTTTAGCCAGTGTGTCGCCGCTCCAGGTTTGCAGCATGCCAATCGCGGCAATCAGCGCTTCCACTTCCATACCGGTGAACATCAGCGGGGGAATATCAAACCCCGGCATCAGGCGATAGCCGCTCCCTGCCTCGCCCTGAATGGGCACACCGGACAGCGACAGATCGCGAATGTCCCGATAGACGGTACGCTCCGACACCTCCAGCCTCTCCGCCAGCAGAGCGGCCGTGACCCGACGGCGTGTACGCAGGATCTGGACTATCTGGAACAGACGATCGGCACGGCGGCTCATGGCAAATTTCCTGTCAGTGGGCGGTTAATGTTGTCAGGCCGGTTGATGCAGCCCGACTTTATTCCCTTCACTGTCAATGATAAGTGCGATGGTGCCAATATCATCCGGTAAAATTTCTGGCCCGAAGCAGCAGGTGCCGCCTTTTTCCGCCACTTTTTTGAGGGACGCGGCGATATCTGCAGTGTAGAGATAAACCACGGTGCCGTTTGCGGAAGGTTGTAACGCCTCTGATTTTACCAGCGCCCCGCCGATTGCAGGCTCCTGATAATGAAAGACCGCCATCGACATACCGGCGACATGCTCCTGACGAAATTGCGCGTCGATGCAATGTTCATAAAACGCGGTTGCCCGTTGCAGATCTTGAACCGGAATCTCAAACCAGTTGATAACGTTGCTCATTTTCTTGCCCTCGTTGTGTTTTCGACAACGAGATAATGGCACTCCCCTCCTGACAGCATAGTGTCAGGAGTGATCGGCGAGGGAGAGAAATTCCCGGAGGCGGTGCTGCGCACCTGTCCGGGCTACGGGATACGGACGCGTAGCCCGGGTAAGGCGTCAGCCGCCACCCGGGGGAGGGACTTACCGCATGGTGACAAACTCTTCTGCCGCCGTTGGGTGAATCGCCACGGTATTGTCGAAGTCCTTCTTGGTGGCTCCCATTTTCAGGGCGACCGCGAAGCCTTGCAGAATTTCATCCATCCCGAAACCGATGCCGTGGATACCGACGATTTTCTCTTCCGGGCCAACGCAGACTAACTTCATGCGGCACGGCTGGCGGTGAGAGGTCACGGCGGTATACATCGCGGTAAACGACGATTTATACACTTTGACTTCGCTATCGCCATACTGCTCGCGCGCCTGCGGTTCGGTTAAACCAACGGTGCCGATCGGCGGATGGCTGAACACCACGGTCGGGATATTGCTGTAATCCAGATGCTCGTCCGGCTTGTTATTAAACAGGCGTTCAGACAGACGACGGCCTGCGGCCACGGCGACAGGGGTCAGCTCAACCGCACCCGTGTTATCGCCGACAGCATAAATACCCGGCACAGAGGTATTCTGGAATTTATCCACCACGATGAAACCTTTCTCGTCGGTTTTCACCCCGGTGATGTCCAGATTGAAGGTGTCGTTCGCCGGTTCACGACCAATCGCCCAAATCAGGCAATCCACTGTCTGGCTGCGTCCATCGTCCAGCTCCAGCGTCAGGCTGCCGTCGGCGTTTTTCACCACGGCTTTGGGGACTGCCTGGGTATGTAGCGTCGGGCCTTCGGCGGCCATCACCTCAACCAGCGTTTCACTGATCATCGGATCGAAACTGCGCAGCGGAGAGTGCTTACGCACGAACAGATGCGCTTCTGCGCCCAGCCCGTTAATCACCCCGGCCAGTTCAACGGCGATATAACCAGCACCTACCACCGCCACGCGTTCAGGCAGCGCGGGCAGGGCAAAGAAACCGTCGGAGTCGATACCGTATTCCGCACCCGGAATTTTCGGGTGGCTCGGGCGACCACCGGTTGCGATCAGGATGTGATCGGCGGTGATCGTCTCGCCATTAACCTCGACAGTCTTCGCGTCAATAAAGCGGGCGAAACCACGAATCACATCGACATTGTTTTTACCCAGCACGTTGTCATACGAGGTGTGGATACGGTCAATGTAGGCCGTGCGGCTGGCAACCAGTTTATTCCAGTCGAAATGATTGACGGTGGTGTCGAAGCCGTAGTCCGGCCCGTACAGATCAATAGCCTCGCGGATTTGCGCCGCGTGCCACATCACTTTTTTCGGAACACAACCCACATTCACACAGGTGCCGCCAAGCTCTTTGGCTTCAATCAGCGCGCACTTCTGGCCGTACATGGCGGCACGGTTAATCGAGGCAATGCCACCGCTGCCACCGCCAATGGCGATATAGTCGTAATGTTTGCTCATGGTTAATTCCTTAGAGCCTATCCAATTAGGCTATTTTATTGGCCATTTTGGACCTGGGCAGTGCTCACAATCCTCACGTACTGCGTGTACGCTCCGGTTGTTCCGCGCTGTCCGTGTCCAAACTCGCTGCAACAATGTACGCCTACTGGGTAGGCTTTTAATCCTGAACGAGGTCGAAAGTGTCGCGATTGTAACGCGCAGCCAGCAAGGTTCCTTCGATTGCTGCGATTACTCAGGAACAATCCAGTTAACGAGGGTGTGGCCTGTTCCGGCGGGCACCAGTTTACTGTGCAGCCATGGCAGCACGTTATTCATCTGTGCTTCTAATTTCCACGGCGGGTTAACCACGATCATACCGGAGGCGGTCATCCCGCGCTGGTCGCTGTCCGGGCGTACCGCCAGCTCAATCTGCAGAATTTTACGAATGCCGGTTGCTTCCAGGTCATGCACCATACGTTTGATTTGCTGGCGCAGCACCACCGGGTACCACAGAGCATAGGTGCCGGTTGCAAAGCGCTTGTAGCCTTCGCTAATGCCGGATACCACCGCCTGATAATCGGTTTTTATTTCATACGGCGGGTCTATCAGCACCAGGCCGCGACGGGAAACTGGCGGCAGTTTGGCTTTCAACTGCTGGTAGCCATCGGCACGCTCAACGCGGGCACGTTCGTCTTTCTGGAACTCCTGACGCAGCAGTGGATAGTCGCTCGGATGCAACTCGGTCAGGAACAGGCTGTCCTGCTCGCGCAACAACTGACGGGCAATCAGCGGCGAGCCTGGGTAGTAACGCAGCGTCTCGTTGCGGTTAAAGTGGCGCAGCACGCTCATGTACGGCTCCAGCTCAGCCGGAATATCGTCTTGCTGCCAGATGCGTCCAATCCCCTCCAGATACTCCCCGGTACGTTCGGCATGTTCGCCGGAAAGCTGATAGCGGCCCGCGCCCGCGTGGGTATCGAGATAGAGAAACGGTTTCTCTTTTTCTTTGAGCGCTTCAATGATCAGGCTCTGAACGGTGTGTTTGAGAACGTCGGCATGGTTGCCTGCGTGGAAGCTGTGGCGATAACTGAGCATGGAGATAGAAATTCCAGAATATGAACGAGATTAGCCACAGTTTACCGTAGATTGCGCGGGAATGTCGTTGAACCCTGCGGTTGTTTCAGGCAGTCGTAAAACGTTTCAAAATTTATCCCTGTCACAAAAGCGTCAACTTACAGGGCTAGCGTCGAGCGCAGGCAAGGTAATCGTTTGAATAAAAGGATAAAAAATGAAAATCCGTTTAACGCTGTTAACTGTCTCACTGCTGCTTGCTCATCAGGCGATGGCGAAAGATGTGCCACTCTCTACTGCGCACGACATTGCCAATACCACCACGCCGGCCTCGGAAAGCCAGGCGTTTGATAGCCTGGAAAACCAGTCTCTGGCCGCGCTGCGTGCTGCGTTAAAAGGGGACGGTGCAAAGGTAGAGCGTGAGCACCTGGAAAAAGCGTCGCAAAGTGCAAAACAGGCCGACACCGCCTGGTTGAAAGCCAGCGGCTATGATTTCAAAGTAAAAGATAACCAGCAGGCCGGCATTGAATTGCTCTCCTCGTTCAACAAGCTGCCTGCTCCTGTGCTGGATGCCAACCTGAAAACCGTTGAGACGATTAATCTCGATGCCACCCAGGGGCTGCGCCATCAGGCGCTGGCGGACGCAGAAGGTATCAGCTACTTGTACTTCCTGTCCGACGCGCTTGGCCCGCGTCTGGGTAAAGCGTTTCTTGACGCCTATGACAAGGGAGAGCTGGGCAAAGCGGCTGCGCTAATTAAAGCCAGCGAAGTCAGCACTGGCGCGGCGAAGAAGCACTTCGACTACAAGCGTCCGTTCCTTATTCAGGGCAACACCATTCATCAGGTGCCGGATGATGTGGTGGTGAAAGACAACAAACCGTACTCCGCCGATGGCGGTTCCTTCCCAAGCGGCCATACCAATACCGGCTATACCGATGCGCTGTTGATGGCGGAGATGATCCCGGAGCGCTTTGATTCGCTGGTGGAGCGCGGTGCCCGCTATGGTTACTCACGCATTGTGCTTGGCGTACACTATCCGCTGGATGTGATGGGTTCAAGAATGGTGGCCCAGCGTAACGTGGCGCATTACCTCAACGATCCGGCGTACCGCAAGCTGTTCAACGAAGCGCGCGATCAGTTGCGTACGGCGCTGGAGAAAGAGTGCGGTGCGTCGCTTGCCGAGTGTGCGAAAACGGCGGGTAAAGACGATCCGTACCGCGATCCGGCGATGAAAGAATTTTACCGCTTCACCATGACCTACGACCTGCCGCAGCAAAAAGGGAAGACGCAGGCAGTGAAAGTACCGGAAGGGGCGGAAGTGCTGCTGGAGGCCGCGCTGCCAAACCTGTCGGCGGCAGCGCGGCGCGAATTGATGGTGAAAACCGCGCTGCCAGACGGTTACCCGCTCTCTGGGGAAACTGCCGATCAGAACTTCTGGCAGCGCCTGAATCTGCCTGCGGCTTATGCCTCGGCGCATAAAGCGAAGTAAGTTTTGACAACGGTGCGGGCGTTGCCTGCACCGTGATATTCACAGACTCAGCGCGTTCAGTTTACGCACGCTGGCGGCAGGATTAGCGCGTTTAACCGCCTCCAGGAAATCGGCAAAGTCGGTGTTAAACAGGGTGTAGTTATGGCGGAATCTTGCCTGTTTCATCTGCCCGTCAGTCATGTAAGTCACTATCCAGAAAGAACGATTATTCACTTTAATATTGTCGCGCTCGATCTTTGTTATCGCGCTCAGTGGAACAGATTTTTTCACATCAAGCTGAACTTCATAGAAATACCCTTCATCGAAATAATAATCCGTGGGTAATAGCTGCCCCCCTTTACCTGGCCGAAAGGTTTTGGTGGTGATGGATATCTTTCGTAACCCATGCTTTGCTTGTATGTCGTTTTTTCGATGTCGCCATTTTGGAAACACAAGTACCAGCCCGATAAGCGCCAGTAGCGGCAGTATTGTCATAATGAAATTCAACATGCGGTCTCCTTTTCGCCGTTGTGATGAGTATACGCCCTGTACGACGGTTCTTATTACTTTGATTTCATAGCGGAAACGACATCGTATGGGCAAATGGGTATTGCAGCGATAAGCAGTTCAGCGCAACGCCTGCCATTGAAATCCTCTACACTTAACCCCATGCTACAACGTTATGCAGAGCGCCGGATCGTGCGCTTCACTCACTCTTTTTAACAGGACAGGACTGCGCTTATGACCAATCCATTACTCACGCGTTTCGAATTACCGCCGTTTTCAAAAATCCTGCCTGAACATGTCGTGCCTGCCGTGACGAAAGCGCTGGATGATTGCCGTACCGCGGTGGAAAGCGTGGTAGCCCATGGTGCGCCGTACACCTGGGAAAATCTGTGCCAGCCGCTGGCGGAAGTGGACGATGTGCTGGGGCGTCTGTTCTCCCCGGTGAGCCATTTGAATTCTGTGAAAAACAGCCCGGAACTGCGTGAAGCCTATGAACAGACGCTGCCGTTACTGTCGGAATACAGCACCTGGGTTGGGCAACATGAAGGGCTGTACAACGCCTACCGCGACTTACGCAATGGCGATCACTACGCCACCCTGAACATTGCGCAGAAGAAATCGGTCGATAACGCCCTGCGTGATTTCGAACTGTCCGGTATTGGCCTCGAAAAAGAGAAACAAAAACGCTACGGCGAAATCGCCGCGCGCCTGTCCGAACTGGGCAATCAGTACAGCAACAATGTTCTCGATGCGACCATGGGCTGGACAAAGCTGGTAACCGATGAAGCCGAGCTGGCCGGTATGCCGGAAAGCGCGCTGGCCGCTGCAAAAGCTCAGGCCGAAGCGAAAGAACAAGAGGGTTACCTGCTGACGCTGGATATTCCGAGCTATCTGCCGGTGATGACCTATTGCGACAACCAACCGCTGCGTGAAGAGATGTACCGCGCTTACAGCACCCGCGCCTCTGACCAGGGGCCGAATGCAGGTAAATGGGATAACAGCCCGGTGATGGCGGAAATTCTCGCCCTGCGTCACGAACTGGCCCAACTGCTCGGTTTTGAAAGCTATGCCTATAAATCGCTGGCGACCAAAATGGCGGAAAACCCGGCGCAGGTACTCGACTTCCTGACCGATCTCGCCAGACGCGCCCGTCCGCAGGGTGAAAGAGAACTGGCACAACTGCGTGCGTTCGCCAAAAAAGAGTTTGGTGTGGATGAGCTGCAACCGTGGGATACCGCTTACTACAGCGAAAAACAGAAGCAGCATCTGTACAGCATTAGCGACGAACAGTTGCGCCCGTACTTCCCGGAAAACAAAGCGGTAAGCGGCCTGTTTGAAGTGGTGAAACGGATTTATGGTATTACCGCGAAAGAGCGTCACGATGTTGATGTCTGGCATCCGGATGTGCGTTTCTTTGAGCTGTATGACGAAAGCAATGAACTGCGCGGTAGTTTCTATCTTGACCTCTACGCCCGTGAGCACAAACGCGGCGGCGCGTGGATGGATGACTGTGTTGGGCAAATGCGCCTGGCAGACGGTTCGCTGCAAAAACCGGTGGCCTACCTTACCTGTAACTTCAACCGTCCGGTCAGCGGCAAACCGGCGCTGTTCACCCATGATGAAGTGATCACCCTGTTCCACGAATTTGGTCACGGTCTGCATCATATGCTGACCCGTATCGAAACGCCGGGGGTTGCCGGTATCAGCGGTGTGCCATGGGATGCGGTCGAGCTGCCGAGCCAGTTTATGGAAAACTGGTGCTGGGAGCCGGAAGCGCTGGCATTTATCTCGGGTCACTATGAAACGGGCGAGCCGCTGCCACAGGATTTGCTGGATAAAATGCTGGCCGCGAAAAACTACCAGGCGGCGCTGTTTATCCTGCGCCAACTGGAGTTCGGCCTGTTCGATTTCCGCCTGCACGCCGAGTTTAGCCCGGAGCAGGGGGCCAAAATCCTCGATACGCTGTTTGAAATTAAAAAACAGGTTGCCGTGGTGCCAAGCCCGACTTGGGGCCGCTTCCCGCATGCGTTCAGCCATATCTTTGCAGGGGGCTACGCCGCAGGCTATTACAGCTACCTGTGGGCGGATGTGCTGGCGGCAGATGCCTACTCACGCTTTGAAGAAGAGGGGATTTTCAACCGCGAAACCGGGCAGTCGTTCCTCGACAATATTCTGACCCGTGGTGGTTCCGAAGAGCCGATGGAGCTGTTCAAGCGTTTCCGTGGCCGTGAGCCGCAACTGGATGCGATGCTGGAGCATTATGGTATCGAAGGCTAATCCCCGTCATACTTCAAGCTGCATGTGCGTTGGCGACGTTTGCTCACCCCAGTCACTTACTCTTGTAAGCTCCTGGGGATTCACGCACTTGCCGCCTTCCTGCCGCTTGAATTATTTAGGGTTTATGTAGTGAAAATCTGTTTGATAGATGAAACAGGCGCCGGAGACGGCGCCTTATCTGTTCTTGCGTCCCGCTGGGGCCTGGAACATGACGAAAATAACCTGATGGCGCTGGTACTTACACCGTCCCATCTGGAACTGCGCAAGCGCGATGAGCCGAAGCTCGGCGGTATTTTTGTCGATTTCGTGGGTGGGGCGATGGCCCATCGACGTAAGTTTGGCGGTGGGCGCGGCGAAGCTGTGGCGAAGGCCGTTGGCATCAAGGGCGATTATCTGCCAGATGTGGTGGATGCGACGGCGGGGCTGGGGCGTGATGCCTTTGTGCTGGCGTCAGTCGGCTGCCGGGTGCGGATGTTAGAGCGCAACCCGGTGGTTGCCGCACTGCTGGATGATGGCCTGGCGCGTGGCTACGCGGACCCGGAAATTGGCGCCTGGTTACAGGAGCGGTTGCAGTTGATTCATGCCTCCAGCCTGACCGGGCTGGCGGATATTACTCCGCGTCCGCAGGTGGTTTATCTCGATCCGATGTTTCCGCATAAGCAAAAAAGTGCGCTGGTGAAGAAAGAGATGCGGGTGTTCCAGTCGCTGGTGGGGCCTGATCTGGACGCGGATGGCCTGCTGGAGCCCGCGCGTCAACTGGCGACGAAACGTGTGGTGGTGAAGCGCCCGGATTATGCGCCACCGCTCGCCGATGTGGCGACCACCAATGCGGTGGTCACCAAAGGGCATCGGTTTGATATTTATTCCGGGACGCCGGAGTGAATTGGTGAGGGCAGTGCGGTCTGCAGCCCTCATCCTGGCCCTCTCCCACAGGGAGAGGGAACAGTTTGGTGCTTAGCGGCCTGGTGTTTTGTAGCCCGGACAAGGCGATAGCCGCCGTCCGGGAACCCTCAGTGGTGGGGCGCGTACCGGGAATACATGTAACTGCACAAGGCGGTTTTATCGGTCTTTGGCGGGGAAATCAGCGCCAGAAAACAAAACGCCCGCAACAGCGGGCGTTAGCAGGCAAGAAAAGAGAGACGGTTATTCTTCGTCTTCATCTTTCAGCGGAACAATCAGCATATCCACATGGACAGTATTGATGAGCTGACGTGCGGAGGACATCAGTTTGCTCCAGAAGTCCTGATGATGCCCGCAAACCACCAGATCCATATCGTATTTCTTAATGGCATCTACCAGTACCTGCCCCAAATCACCGCTACCGCTTAAGGTCTCCGTGATCGGATAGCCCGCATTGGTAGACAGTTCGGTCAGCGCATGGTGTGTCTCATCAGAGATACGTTTTTGCATATCGCCCAGGTTAACGTCGATAAGACCAGTATAGAGATCAGAATAATTTACATCGACATGAATCAGTGACACCTTCGCGTTATAAGGCCGCGCCATGGATACTGCTTTTTCGACCAGCAATTTGCTTTCAGGAGAAAGATCGACTGCGATGAGAATGTGTTTGTAAGCCATAGTGTTACTCCTTCCATAAGTTGTCGATGACCATAGGGTTATTCACCCCTGACACAGCACTGTTTCCCGCGTCCTGCGTACCACCTGCACGGGTAGCGCCCGGCCTTAAGCATTTCATTTTATACTCTTCGTACTTTACGCCGCAGATGTGTTGGCTACGTTCGTTTATCCCATCGCACGGTCTTCTATGCTCAGGGGATTCATTCTCTTGCCGCCTTCCTGCAACCCGAATTACGTAGAGTCTGGGAATATTTCTACCTTATAACTCTGTGAAGTTATCGTCAATCTGCCTGGATCACGATTCACTTAACCAATATTTACAACCAGATGCACAAGATTGATTAACGTTGTGGCAAAAAAATAAACAAATCTCCTACACTATTTAATGAGCCGTTTGGATTTCAGTTTGTGATCTCGATCGGCTATTGGTAATACTCTTCACTGAATGACTTGGTTGATTATCTGGGAGCGGTCATCCCGGATCACGTTTCCGTGGGCGGTTCGCCGGGGGAGGAGATATGATCAGCACCGTCGCGCTGTTTTGGGCTTTGTGCATCGTTTGTGTGGTTAACATGGCGCGTTATTTTTCGTCATTGCGCGCATTGTTAGTGGTACTTCGTGGTTGTGACCCCTTGCTTTACCAGTATGTTGATGGCGGAGGCTTTTTTACCTCCCATGGACAACCCAGCAAGCAGATGCGTTTAGTCTGGTACATTTATGGCCAGCGCTATCGCGACCATCATGATGAAGAGTTTATTCGCCGCTGTGAGCGAGTACGCGGGCAGTTCATCTTAACCAGCGCGCTCTGTGGGCTGATTCTGGTGAGCCTGATTGCTCTGATGATTTGGCACTGAGCAAAAAAAACGGGCCAGTTTCCTGACCCGTTTCGTTGTTAAATCAGCTTGAGGGCTAACCAGTAAAGCACGCCCGAAAGGATGATTGACGCCGGTAGGGTAAAGACCCAGGCCATCAAAATGCTGGTGACGGTTTTACGTTGCAGACCGCCGCCATCGACGATCATCGTCCCTGCTACTGAGGACGAGAGTACGTGCGTGGTGGAGACGGGCATACCGGTATAGCTTGCCAGACCGATGGAGACTGCGGCAGTCATCTGTGCGGACATGCCCTGCGCGTAAGTCATGCCTTTCTTACCGATTTTTTCGCCGATGGTAGTCGCCACACGACGCCAGCCAATCATCGTACCCACACCTAATGCCAGCGCGACGGCCATAATAATCCAGATAGGCGCGTATTCGATGGTGCTCAGCATGTCGCTTTTCAGTTTCTTAAGCAGACGCTGGTCGTCGGCATTGACGTCAGGCTGCTTCGCGACCTGGTCGGTGATATCCGACAGACAAAGCATGATGCGACGCAACTGGCTGCGCTGCTCCACGCCGAGTTTGTCGTAGCTTTCAATCCCGGTCAGCATCTCTTTAGCACGATCCAGTGCGATAATGGCGCGGCTCGGATGACAGTGGAACTGTGCCGGTGTTGCCGCTGTTTCCGCAGGCGTCAGCGGTTGTTGCGCTACGCCCGTTGCCTTCTGCAGAAGCTCCGGATGCTGCTGGAAGTACACTTCCACGTTGTTCACCGCGTCACGGGTACGGGTGATGTCATAACCTGAGGCATTCATGTTAACCACGAAGCCCGCAGGTGCTACGCCAATCAGTACCAGCATGATCAGACCAATACCTTTCTGCCCATCGTTCGCGCCGTGAGAGAAGCTCACGCCAATAGCAGAAAGAATCAGCGCGATACGCGTCCAGAAAGGCGGCTTTCTTTTGCCATCTTGCTTTTCACGCTCCGCGGGCGTCAGGTGAATACGCGCGCGTTTTTTACTGCCGCTCCAGAACCGACGCAGCAGGAACACCAGCCCGCCCGCGAAAATCAGGCCAACAATTGGCGAGACAATCAGGGAGGCAAAAATGTTCAGCACTTTTGGAATGTTAAGCGCATCCACTACCGAGGTGCCGGACATCAGGGCATTGGTTAAACCAATACCGATAATCGCGCCAATCAGGGTGTGGGAGCTGGAGGCAGGCAAGCCGAGATACCAGGTACCGAGGTTCCAGATGATCGCAGCCAGCAACATAGAGAAAACCATGGCAAGGCCATGTGCTGAACTGACGTTAAGCAGCAAATCGGTCGGTAGCATATGCACAATCGCATAGGCCACGCTTAACCCACCCAGCAGTACGCCGAAGAAGTTAAATACCGCTGCCATAACAACAGCCAACTGTGAGCGCATAGCGCGGGTATAGATAACCGTTGCCACTGCGTTCGCCGTGTCGTGGAAGCCATTGATCGCTTCGTAGAACAGAACAAAACCCAGAGCAAGCAAAAGTAACAGCCCGGTATGGAGATCCAGACCGGCAAATAAATGTAGCATAGGACGTTACGCCATTTTGAGGACATGAACGCGGCGCATTATCAGGGAGTTTGGCAGCATCGGCAAAGTGAAAAATGGACTTTTTTTGACATTCTTTCTGGTTCGCCTCCTTTGCTTTAAGCATATTCTTATATTTTTCAATATAATGGATATTGGTCTGCGTATTCGTGCTGGTGTGACCACCCTGAACTATTTACAATCCGCCGCGACATAATGAAGAGGATTTTAGTGTGGAACGGTTTGATGCCATTGTTATCGGTGCCGGTGCGGCGGGAATGTTTTGTGCAGCTCAGGCGGGGCAGGCGGGGTTACGCGTGCTATTACTGGATAATGGCAAGAAGCCTGGCCGTAAAATCCTGATGTCCGGCGGTGGTCGCTGCAACTTTACTAACCTTTATGTCGAGCCTGCGGCTTATCTCAGCCAGAACCCCCATTTCTGCAAATCTGCCCTTGCCCGTTATACCCAGTGGGACTTTATTGACCTGGTGGGCAAGTACGGGATCGCCTGGCATGAAAAGACGCTGGGCCAGCTCTTTTGTGATGACTCTGCTGAACAGATTGTCGACATGCTGGTGGCAGAGTGTGAAAAAGGCAAGGTGACGCTGCGTTTGCGTAGCGAAGTCCTGAGTGTTTCCCGTGATGACGATGGCTACACGTTGCAATTGAATGGTGACACGGTGGCGGCGAAAAAACTGGTGGTCGCTTCCGGCGGGCTTTCTATGCCAGGTCTGGGCGCATCACCGTTTGGCTATAAGCTCGCTGAACAATTTGGCCTGAACGTGCTGCCAACACGTGCCGGACTGGTGCCGTTCACGTTGCATAAACCCTTGCTGGAACAATTTCAGGTGCTTTCCGGCGTCTCGGTGCCGTCTGTGATTACCGCAGAAGACGGCACGGTATTTAAAGAGAACCTGCTTTTCACCCATCGCGGCCTTTCCGGGCCAGCGGTGCTGCAAATTTCCAGCTACTGGCAGGCGGGGGAGTTCGTCACTATCAACCTGCTGCCGGAGTGCGATCTCGACAGTCTGCTGAACGAGCAGCGCCAGGCGCACCCGAATCAAAGCCTGAAAAACACGCTGGCGATGCAACTGCCGAAACGGCTGGTGGAGTGTCTGCAACAACTGGGGCAGATCCCGGATGTCACGCTTAAGCAGTTCAATAGCCGCGAGCAGGAAACGTTGATCGACACCCTGACGAACTGGCGCGTGCAGCCTAACGGCACCGAAGGCTATCGCACGGCGGAGGTGACGCTCGGCGGTGTCGATACCAACGAACTCTCTTCACGCACGATGGAAGCCCGTAAGGTACCGTGGCTCTATTTTATTGGTGAAGTGATGGATGTTACCGGCTGGCTGGGCGGCTATAACTTTCAGTGGGCATGGGCCAGCGCCTGGGCGTGTGCGCAGGCGCTGGTTGAAGAATAAGCGGTCTTTGGATGGTCATGATCCGTTGTGCCTTCCGATCCTGCGAAGATCAGATATCGTCCATCGTATGATCGACCACGATCTCCAGGGTTTTGCGAAGAATGTCCTTTCTGACGACATCTTCTGTATTTTCCATCAGGTTAATCAGCCGCAGGATGATGGCTTTGTTGGTCACTTGACCATCGTAAGCCAGAATGCTGCGGATCACGCCCCCGAGAATAATCGCCTCTTCGGCCAATAAATCGCCAGCGTTACGAAAATAATCAGACAATGTCTTGTTGGGCAAATTCTTATAAAGCTCTGATTTTTCAATCATCACCTGGTTCATTTTCACGCCTTAGTATAGTTTTCTGTAATGGGGCCATCAGCTATCACTGCTTTTTACTGCGGCCCTGCCGTTGGCGATTGCCGAATAATGGATAGACATTATCTCCGGCGTCTCTGATGTTCTCATATTGCTCATTCCCATTCTGAACACGGGATGAGGCAAATTTATTACTGCTGATTTCCTCGATCAGACGTATAAGCACCGCCCGTCTCTGGCTATCCTGCTCGCTGCTCTCCATCTCTTGCAGCCGGGCAATGAGGGCCAGGGTGTTTATCGGGCCATTTTCTTTAAGAAGAAAAAGCAGCGCCTCTCCAATCAATTCATCTGTCAGTTGTTCATTATCACTACTATTCATAACTGCATCTCTGCTTGCCGCTCTGTTCATGAATGAAACGCGGCATGAAGTCATTTCTCGACAGGAATCAGGCTGACACCTTAACCCTCAGAAGTGACTTGATTTATCAGGATACTTTTACTGCATTTGGCTTAATCATTACCAAAAAGCAGGCTGATAAGCCCCTGATAATGGCGTTCCTCTTCTGGCGTTGACGCCTGCTCAAGACGGCTCAGTAACTTTGTACAAAGTGATTTACGGTTCAGATGCCGACCGTCCCGCAGGATGTCCACCACAATCTGCCCTAACGTTTCTTGTTGTGACGGAAGATCCGCAGCGCTGAAATAGCGAGCGATGGCATTCGCTGTGTCCGGAAGGTAGCCGTTCTGGTGCATACATCACTCCTGTATAACCCGTTGTCAATAATTGAAAGCGTTAAGCTATACAACTATAGAAAAGCTGTACATAAAAATTGTACAAATTTGACAATGATTTTAAACAATAAATGCTATATCTTTATTTTCAAGAAGATAGGAAGCATAAAATCAGCACATTTCACTATTCCAGGCTACACTTTTGGGACGCGTTTATCTGCGATGACATAAAAAACCACATGGATGTTGGGACTGTCGTCTCCACATTCACCTGTTGTATACCCGCCTTTGGTCATGATTGTTTACAAGGTTGCCTGTGTAAACGCTGTCATTGTGGCATTTACAACGCTCTCTCTCGGATTACTCATGCTCACAACTCTTATTTACCGCAGCCATATCTGCGAGAACGTCTCCTTTAGCGTGCTGGAGGAGATGGTTGCTGCTGCGAATCTCAAAAATGGTGAGGCGGATATCACCGGGATTTTGCTTTTCAACGGCACCCACTTTTTCCAGTTGCTTGAAGGCCCTGAGGAAAGTGTTTCTGCTATTTATCAGCATATTTGTAACGATAAGCGGCACTACAACCTGGTTGAGTTGTTGCGCGACTACGCCCCTCTGCGGCGATTTGGTAAGTCAGGAATGGAACTCTTTGATTTACGTGAATATGACAGAGAAGAAGTTCTGCAGCATGTGCTTGATAAAGGCACCTCCAGATACCAACTGACCTATGAAGATCGCGCACTTCAGTTCTTTCGCACGTTTGTAGAAGACCTGGAAAAAGAGAACTATTTTGAGATTCCACCGGGTGATGCCTGGGAGTTTGTGACGGATGAAAACGATTCATTCTCTCAAATCTTGCCCCCTGATCGCGAGGCTGGCTGCTATTTTGCCTTCCAGCCCATTATCGATCCCTTCGCCCGGCAAGTGGTTTCACTTGAGGCCCTGATCCGTACGCCTGAGGGCCACTCGGCACAAGCCTGGTTCGAAGGGCTTGGCCGTGATGAAATCTATGAGGCCGATCTCAAAAGTAAACAGGTGGCGTTTGCGATGGCGGCCGCACTGAATCTGGGGACTCAGACACTCTCCGTGAACCTGCTGCCAATGACGCTGGTGAATGTTCCCGGAGCGGTTAGTTTTCTTTTAGATGCCATTAAAACTAACGGTCTGGTGCCTGAACAGGTCATTGTTGAGTTCACCGAAAATGAAATTATTTCCCGCCTGGATGAGTTTACGAATGCCGTTAGGTTATTGAAAGCAGCCGGGTTTC
The DNA here is from genome assembly GCF_052061655.1 of Phytobacter diazotrophicus. NCBI lineage: Bacteria > Pseudomonadati > Pseudomonadota > Gammaproteobacteria > Enterobacterales > Enterobacteriaceae > Phytobacter > Phytobacter diazotrophicus. The sequence continues at coordinate 297,859 of NZ_CM125428.1, forward strand.
GGGTGGCCATCGATCACTTTGGCGCCGGATTCGCAGGCCTGCTGTTGCTGGCGCAATTCCAGCCTGAGCGGATCAAAATTAATCGCGACCTGATCAAAGATGTCCATAAAAGCGGTCCCCGGCAGGCCATTATTCAGGCCATCATCAAATGCTGCGTTTCTCTGGAAATCATGGTTTCGGCCGTGGGGGTGGAGAAGGCAGAAGAGTGGATGTGGCTGGAGTCGGCGGGTATCTCTCAATTCCAGGGTTATCTTTTTGCCCCTCCTGCATCCGGGGCTATTCCTGCCATTGCGTGGCCGGAAAAAAGAGGTGGCCTTTAAATTCCATCTGCTGTGAGCAACTGGCTTTCCCTTGCCGCAACGTGTTTCCGGCGGTATGGGGAAGCCAGCCTTTTCTCTCTGTGCGTTGGCTTCGGTGAAACAAAATCCATTTTTGCACATGGCCTATTTCCGGTTATGCTTGCTCATGAGCACGTTCTGTCTTGTACAAGTTATGAAAATTGTACAATCTGTACAGAAGAGTGAATGTGAAGTGTAACGTATAGGGTTTGAATTGAGGGAAGCAATGACCTTTTACAGTATTGGCGATGTCGCTGAACGATGTGGAATAAATCCTGTCACGCTGCGTGCGTGGCAGCGTCGCTATGGATTGTTGAAACCTCAGCGTAGTGAAGGGGGTCATCGACAATTCGACGAAGAAGATATTCAACGGATTGAGGAAATTAAACGTTGGATTGAAAGCGGCGTTCCGGTCGGCAAAGTCAAAGCGCTTCTTGAAGATAAAAAAGTGGATTCCCATGATGGCTGGGAGTCGCTTCAGGAAGAGGTGATGTCTGTATTAAGGCAGGTTCGCCCTGCAAAATTACGTGCCTTGATTATGGCGATGGGACGGGAGCATACCGCCGATGTTCTTATCGATCATGTCTTTGTCCCTGTACGCCAACGGCTTTCGCTCGATCAGAGTACTGCTCGCGCCATGTGTAGTTTATTAGATGGTGTCTTAATTGATTACGCCGTCTTATGCCTTACCCGTTCTCGTAAGAAGATGGGGAAAGATGCGCTGTTTGTTGGTTGGGGCAGCGATGATCGCACCCGGATGTGGCTGGAAGCCTGGCGGTTGTCTCAGCATGACTGGAATATTGACGTCCTCGCGGAGCCGTTGGAAACCCTTCGTCCGGAGCTTTTTCCTGGCCTGCACATTTTTGTCTGGACCGGTAAAGCGTTATCGCGTCATCAGCAAGAACAGTTTACCCACTGGCGGGAGCAGGGATTTGCCATCGCGTTGCATGGGGCATAGTGTCGAAATGTAATGCACATGCTGTTCTATGTCCGGTGCTGGAAGTGAGACGCTCACTTCCGTCCACCCTCCGCTTATTCTTCTCGCATTGTTCAGCCACCGCTACGTGATAATCCTTTCACTCTGTTCCGCTCCTCGCTTTATATCCCGCAACATAATTCCCCCTGATCACAGCCTGTTCAAGCCTTTCATCCGTTCAATTATCCTGTTAAGAATCCCCTGAATATTATTTGGCGAATAACCGCCTGGCTATAATAAAAATGCAAGACATTATTTATGGCTGAAAATAAAGGAGGTGGGTTTGGTAAAAACCATTGATAAACATGAGTTAGGTTATGTCGCGATCGGTGAAGCAGTACTGCGCCATATCACCAGTAACAAGGAAATATCACGTGAGTCACTAATGATGATGTTAACGCAACACGCTGAGGAGGTGACGAATGAATACCAATTATCTCAAATCTGGCTGGGGCACTCGCTGCTCAAGAATGCCCGCCATGACCATAGCTCACTTACTGAAAATTAGTTTTCAGTAACGTACCCGTGCCGTAAAAAACGGCTTTAAAACAGCCCCGGGAAAGGCTAAGCACTCTTTTACGGGTCTTGTTCAGGCACGTTAATCGGGTTGCGAATCGCGTTTGGATTTCATTTATATCCTGACACTCTGCCTTGCTAACTGGCACAGGGAAGGGGACGCTTTGCCTTTATTTATCCGGCTCATAATGATTTTCCGGATACCCCGATTCTTTATGAAATACGGGTGGCGAGATATTTACGCATCCAATCTCATTAATTATTCATGCCTGATTGCTTGTATCTGACATATGTAAATTTTTCTTTCTAAAAGAAACAGGAGACTTTTTCGTTTATATGACTAAACCATCCGGTAACGTAAATTTGACCCGGGATGAACTGATTCGTGAAGCGATAGGCTTCGCAGCAGCATATTTAATTAAAAACAATTTACCCGTCACCACGCGCGGGTTAAGCCTGACTCTTCTGATGGAAGAGGAGAAAACAAATATTGCAGAACGTAAGGCTATTTATCAGGAAGCCAGGAAAATGGTTTTGCGTAAAATGCAGTAAATGAATGTACCAGGCTGCGCGCATTGATAATATCCGCAGCCTGACATATAAATCATGAGGAGGCGATGATGACAGTAAAAACAATCGACAAAGCCACAGAAATTCTTATTAGCGAGGCGTTGATTCAATTACTTGAGTGTGGCGCAGAAATAACGCATGACACACTAATTCACACTCTTGATGATAAACGGGGTAATGCAACTGACCGGAACCTGCGAATGAGTTATTCCCGGGCGATTGATGAGGTGCGAACGCACCAGCATTTTTCGCCCCAACCTCACAGCGGAATTTACCACAGCAGATATCAGATTCATTAAACCACCCCGAAGGTGATGACTCACCTTCGGTTTTTTTATTGTTGTTGTTTCAGTAAGTTATTTGGCTTTGATATTAATTAGATAAGTAAAATCTTAAACGCCTGACATTGTGAGACACACTGTTTTTTAACGTATCATGCTTTTAATGTCACTGTTCCGGGGCAGTTATCTTTGCTAACAGGATCGGATATCCTTTCAATTATGTGCGGCTAATGCCACAATGCCCGCCATGCTTATTGTTTAGCATTGTTAATGGTTACTGTCCGTAAGGTATTTTCCTGAATGCATAAGTAAGGTGAAATATGAATAACTCACACAGTGACGGCCCGCAGGAGACGGCGGGCGACTCGGGTAATGGGAAGCTTAGTCTGGAGCAGACATTAGGCGCTATTGTTATCCAAATGTTACGTGAAGGGCGGTATATTACTCGCCATAGTCTCTGCATTGCCGTTGCTGGATGTATTGAAAAAAATACTCGCCCCGAACTTGAAGCGCATTATGCTGATATCTTGCGAGTATTGTTGAGCCGCGAGGCTGATTAATTATCTGCGGCTACTGTCATCGCTAATTCGCATGAAATGCATTCTGGAGTCAGCATGATTAAAAATGTCAAAGAGAGTCTGGTGGAACTGGTTATGGGTGATGCCATTCTCGAGCTGCTTGAAGCGGATGCCCCTATTTCCCACGAGGCACTCATTGCTCAACTTGCCCGTAATCTCGAACAAGAACAGCGGGAATCACGGCGGGAAGCCATTCTGGCTGCTATTAAAGAGGTTCAGGAAAGTATCAAACTTGTCGACCATACGGCAGATAAGGGAACTGGCTGGAACCAGCAAACCGTAAAAAATAGCAAACTGCTAAAAATGAATAGTGTTTCGCCAGGTATTGGTGATAAAAAACATTAACTATCGAATTATTATGGCTTTTTCAGCTTCCGCTGAACCGTGACGATCGCAGATAAAAATACCTGAGCAGAAAAGCTGTTGTTTTTCACTTTTCGAAGTGAGGGTTTTGTCGTCACGCTTTTCAAAGATCGTCAGGCGTTCTACTGACAACCATTTCCAGAGCACTGCGGTACATCCTTGTTTTTTCCGGGTCTCGCTCCTCTTCGATGTGGCGAATAATCGCCAGAATCACCGCTTTGTTACTGACCGGTAAATTTAACGAAGCCAGTTTTTCTTCAACGTTTTTTATAAAAGCAAGCTCGGCGCTGAAAACCGGTAGCCGAATGGTTTGTGACGAATTCAAAAACTGTGTTGCCGGGTGAAGGGCCATGTGTGCTCTCTTCCTTTTGCTACTGTAGCGGTAAATCGGAAAAATCCCCTTGTTCACAAAATCTAGGCTGCTTTTGGCAAATTGCATAGGGAAAAGCGTGTTTTTCCGTCTTTAGCAGGCGAATTAATAAATTCCCCTTCAGGTTTAGAGTATGTATTATACGTTTCATATATGATTCGTATAAGGTGGTACATAGACCATGGGTATCGTTAAAATCTCGGACCTGATGCATGAAAACCTGCGTCTTGCCAGTAACGCACTGAGCCGTTCAATCAATTCACAGGCAGAGCACTGGCTGAAAATCGGCATGCTTTCAGAGCTGTATCCGCATTTAACGCATCAGGAACTCTCTCGCCTGCTGGTTCGGGCGGAGCTTAAGGGCGGCGTAGATATCAATAAGTTGATTGACGATGAGCCGCTGTCATTGCAAATGGAGCATGAAGCCAGATGACAAACATCAAACTGCACTCTCAGGAAGAGATTGAAATGGCCCGCGCGGCGGGCCACGCTGCGGCAAAAGTACTGGAGATGATCAAACCCCACGTTCGCGTGGGCGTGACAACCGATGAGATCGACAAGCTGTGCCATGATTTCATTCGCCACGAATTAAAGGTGATCCCGGCGAATATTGGTTACAACGGCTATACCCGCACCGTCTGCACCTCGGTCAACCATGTGGTGTGTCACGGCATTCCGTCGGAGAAACGCCTCAAAGAGGGTGACATCATCAATATTGACGTGGCGATCATCAAGGATGGTTGGTACGGCGATACCAGCCGCATGTATTTTGTGGGTGAACCCTCCGTGCGTGCCAGAAGACTGACCCATATCACCTATGAATCGATGGTTGCCGGGATTAAAGCCGTACGCCCCGGCGCGACACTGGGTGATATCGGCGCGGCTATTCAGCAGGTGGCGGAGTCTGCCGGTTTTTCAGTGGTGAAAGAGTACTGTGGCCACGGCGTGGGGCAGGAATATCACGCAGAACCGCAGATCCTGCACTATGGTCGCCCGGGGACAGGGCTGGTACTGAAAAAAGGGATGATTTTTACCATTGAGCCGATGATCAACGCCGGTAAAGCCGCGACAAGCGTGCTGTCCGACGGCTGGACGGTGGTCACCAAAGACCGTTCTCTTTCGGCGCAGTGGGAACATATGGTGGCGGTTACCGACAGCGGTTTTGATTTGTTAACACCCTGGCCGGATCCTTCACCCGAGTATCCGGGGCTTTAATTGCCACTTTTTTTCAGGCGGGGCAGACAATCGCTGAACCGCCTGTCCGCGCTTTAGCGCACTTTGCTTAACGCCCATCTTCTTCTTGCGCACGCGAAAAAAGTCGCCCTGGACGGTACGGTCTAATTCCTCCGCTTTCATCACAAATTCCTTCGGGCATTGCTGCCACAATCGCCCGGTGTCCTGCCAAAGATTTGCTTTTACTCTGCGCACATCTTATTTCCCGTTCCTTTTTCTGCCTGCGCGCAAAATAAAACCCAATCTTTTATCTTAAATTTATGGAGTCTTCTATGACACTTTCATTCTCTATTCCGCGCAGTATTATTTATGGCGAAAACGCATTAGAACATCTGGCAACCCTTAAAGGGAAAAAAGCCGCGCTGGTTACGGGCGGCAGTTCAATGAAGCGCTTTGGTTTTTTGGACAGGGCCATAAGCGAGCTGAAGAAAGCTGGCATGGAATGCACCGTCATTGATAATGTCGAACCCAACCCCTCTGTTGAAACGGTCTGGCGTGGGGCGAAAGCCATGCTGGCATTTGAACCGGACTGGATTGTGGCGCTCGGCGGCGGTTCCGCGCTGGATGCGGCAAAAGTGATGTGGTGTTTCTACGAGCATCCGCACCTGACGTTTGAAGACATTATTCCCGTCGGCTCAATGCCCGCACTGCGTAATAAAGCCCGTTTTGTCGCCATTCCGTCCACCAGTGGCAGCGCCTCTGAAATCACCGCATTCTCGGTTATCACCGATACGGCTCATCACATCAAATATCCGATTGTGGCGGCAGATCTGGTGCCGGATATCGCCATTCTGGACCCGACCATTCCGGCAAAAATGCCGCCGCATGTTACCGTGCATACCGGGATGGATGTGATGACACATGCGCTTGAGGCCTATGTCTCGACTGCCGCCAACTCCTTTACCGATCCCTATGCGGTTGAAGCCATTCGCCTGGTGTTCGAATATCTGGAAATCGCCTATTTGTCGCCAAATGACCTGAATGCGCGTATGCATATGCACAATGCCTCTGCACTGGCGGGCATTGCGTTCACCAATGCGTCTCTGGGGCTGGTGCATTCTATGGCGCATAAGATTGGCGGGGAGTTTGGTATTACGCATGGTCTGGCAAACGCCATTATGCTGCCGTATATCATTCAATATAATTCTATCTATACCAATAAATACCAGAAACTGGAGAAAGCGCTGGGTATTGGCAACCTGATTACCGCCATTAAGGACCTGAATAAGCGTCTGAATATTCCAGAGACCCTTGGGCAATGCGGCGAGGTTGAAATTAAAGAGGCCGCATTTATGCAGGTACTCGACCGGATGAGCCACAACGCGGTGGATGATCCGTGCACCCTGACTAATCCCAATCAGCCAACAGTACAAGATGTGAAAACACTCTATTCCAGCGCCTATTACGGCGCCTGATATTCACGGTGACAGGAATAAAAGCGTATGGCGACATACGCTTTTTTTTGCCCTAAGTCAGGCCCGATAAGCGAGCAGAAAAACTGTCACTGCGCGGGCGGTCACTTCTTCGATTTTCTTACTATCCGGTGCGGCCTCGACCCCGATAACCACGCTGAGGTACAGTTCGGCTTCAATCTATGTAAATACCTCAACTAGCTGCCGCAGCGCCTAAGAAAACAGCAACCGGCGCATTATAACAACGTGCTAATTTTAAAAGGGTTCATTTACGCGCGCTTTGTGATGCAAACGCAGGTAGGGAGATAATGATGTTTTTTATCTGGATGTTGTTACCGGCACTCTATATTGGTTCTCGTTTTATCTGGTGGCTTCCACTGTCTCCTGTTCTCCGCTTTGGCCTGTTCCTTGTGCTGGTGGGCATTTGTGAGTTCCGCTTTTTTAGCCGCTGGCTGTGGGGGAGTTCATTTTCACCAGAATGGCCGCGCCCGGTTGTGATGCTGGCTGGCGGATTGTTCGGCGCCGTGGTGCTGTTCGCCAGTTTCCTTCTGCTGCGCGATATGCTCGCTTTACTTGTCGGGCTGCTGACCCATAAAACCCTCCCCGGCTTGCCCATCACGCTGCCCCTGCTGGTCCTGTCTGTGGTGCTGGCAGGAATTGGTGTTTGGCAGGCTACGCGCGTGCCTGACGTTCGTACCGTCCATGTGACGATTCCCGGACTGCCGCCTGCTTTTGATGGCTACCGGCTGGTACAACTGGCTGATATTCATGCCACTCGCCTGTTGCCCCGTCAGTGGGTGCAGCAGATTGTTGCCAGAACCAACGCCCTGCAGCCGGATCTCATCGCGATTACCGGCGATATGTCAGACGGCTCCGTAGAGGATCGCCTGCCGGATGTCGAACCGCTGACACAACTGCGGGCGGCGGATGGCGTCTATGCCATCACCGGTAATCATGAATACTATTTCGACTACGCAAGCTGGGTGCCAGCCTGGCAGACGCTGAGCATTCCCTTTTTGACCAACCAGCATGTACGTATTGCGCACGGTGACGCCTCGTTTGTGCTGGCAGGCGTGCCGGATAAAGTGGCGGAAAATTACGGTTTTGATGGGCCGGACCTGAAACGTGCGCTGGAGGGCACTCGCCCCGATGACACCGTTATCCTGCTCGACCACCGGCCAGGTAGCGCCGATGATAACGCCGCAGCGGGGGTGAAGTTGCAGCTCTCCGGCCATACTCACGGTGGAATGGTATTGGGGCTTGACCAACTGGTGAAGCCCCTCAACAACGGTTATATCTCTGGTCGTTACGCGGTCGGCCCAATGACGCTGTATGTCAGTAACGGTGCCGGGCTGTGGAACGGTTTTCCGCTACGGCTTGGCCGACCTTCTGAAATTACCGAGTTGATTCTGCACTCAGCGGCATCCACGGCGCGTTGAAATGGAGGCAGTTGCGTGGTGGCGGCTTGCCGCTATCACTCTTGATAACGCTGTAGTGGGTTATCCCTTTTTTGCCCGCAGCGTAGCAACTGCCTGCACGCACTGCTCCACCACGTTATCGACCTCATGGTTGATGTCTATGCGCATGACGTCATCTTCTTGCCGTTCCGGGCGTTCCAGCGCGGCGAACTGACTTTTCAGTAATTCAACCGGCATAAAGTGTCCCTGCCGTTTCGCCATCCTCGCCAGAATGGTTTCATAATCGCCGTCCAGCCACAGAAAATGCACATTCGGACTGCCTTTGCGCAGAATATCGCGGTAGCGTTTTTTTAATGCCGAACAAACAATTAAACCGGTTTCATTCTTTTTATACAGACTATAAGACGCGTCATTTAATCGTTCCAGCCATGGCAATCTGTCTTCATCGGTTAAGGGAATACTGGCTGACATTTTATCGATATTCTTTGCCGGATGGAGATCGTCCCCATCAATAAATTTCGCACCAAGTACGGCGGCGGCTTTGGCTCCAATCAGTGTTTTTCCGCTTCCCGATACCCCCATTAAAATATAACTCTCACCGCGCATTTAATTACTCCTGTCTCATTTTGATGACGCGGATATTACCGTGCAAATAGCGATGCGTTTATGTTTTTCTGCACATGAAAAGCAGAATTATAAAGCGCGTCACGTTATGCGTAACATTGCAGTGTAACAATTTTTGAGCGTGACATCCGTCACAATTCAGGTCAGGGAAAACCGTTTAAATGCCCACCAGGCCACGTCCTGACCAGAGAGGAAACATGAAGATTAAAACTCAATCCTGCGTTGTAGCGGGAAAGCAAACTGTTGACGTTACCGACCAGGAAATTGAATGGAATAATAAGGGTACATTGGTGCAAATAACCCGAGGGGGGATTTGTGGATCCGATTTGCATTATTATCAGGAAGGCAAGGTCGGTAATTTTGCTGTTAAAGCACCGATGGTGTTAGGCCATGAAGTTATTGGCAAAATTGTTCATTCAGATTCAGAAAAATTACAAGAAGGCCAGACTGTTGCAGTAAATCCATCAAAACCCTGTGGTCATTGTAAATATTGCCTGGCGAAAGAAGAAAATCAGTGTACGGAAATGCGCTTCTTTGGCAGCGCCATGTATTTCCCGCATGTTGACGGTGGTTTTACCCGCTTTAAAGTGGTGGATACCGCGCAATGCATTCCTTTCTCCAGTAATGCCGATGCCAAAATCATGGCCTTTGCCGAACCGCTGGCGGTTGCTATTCACGCTGCTCATCAGGCCGGTGACTTACAAGGCAAACGTGTCTTTATCTCAGGCGTAGGTCCAATTGGCTGCCTGATTGTCAGCGCGGTGAAAACGCTGGGCGCGGCAGAAATCGTCTGCGCGGATATCAGCCCTCGCTCGCTGGAACTGGCGCAAAAAATGGGGGCCGACACGCTCATCGATCCGCGTAGCGCCGATCTGACACCGTGGAAAGCGGAAAAAGGTTACTTCGATGTCAGCTTCGAAGTGTCGGGGAATCCGACATCCATTACCACTTGCCTGGAAGTGACGCGCGCCAGAGGGGCGATGGTTCAGGTAGGGATGGGCGGCGCGGTAGCGGATTTCCCGATGATGATGCTCATCGCCAAAGAGATTGCCCTGAAAGGCTCCTTCCGTTTCACCACTGAATTCAATACCGCTGTCTCCTGGCTGGCGAATGGCGTGGTGGATCCCCTGCCGTTATTAAGCGGCGAATACCCCTTCACCGAGCTGGAGCAGGCGCTGAAATTCGCGGGCGATAAAACCCAGGCCGCCAAAGTTCAACTCGTTTTTTAATGCATCGTGATAAGGAATAAGACCATGAACGACCTTTTTTCACTGGCGGACAAGAATGTCCTGATTACCGGTTCCGCACAGGGTATTGGCTACTTATTAGCAACCGGCCTTGGGAAATACGGCGCACAAATCATCGTTAACGATATTAATCAGGAGCGTGCTGATGCCGCTGTTGAAAAATTGCGCGCAGCGGATATCCGCGCTGTGGCCGCACCGTTTAACGTGACCAAAAAAGCAGAAATCGATGCCGCCATTGCACGTATCGAAGAACAAACCGGGCCGATTGATGTTCTGGTCAATAATGCCGGTATCCAGCGCCGCCACCCGTTTAATGACTTCCCGGAACAAGAGTGGAATGACGTGATCGCGGTTAACCAGACGGCGGTTTTCCTGGTATCGCAAGCGGTGACCCGTCGCATGGTTGAGCGTCAGGCCGGGAAAGTGATCAACATCTGTTCCATGCAGAGTGAACTGGGCCGCGACACCATCACGCCGTATGCCGCTTCCAAAGGCGCGGTAAAAATGCTGACCCGTGGCATGTGCGTTGAGCTGGCACGACACAACATTCAGGTGAATGGTATTGCTCCGGGTTATTTCAAAACCGAGATGACCAAAGCGCTGGTCGAAGACGAAGCCTTCACCGGCTGGCTCTGCAAACGTACGCCTGCGGCGCGTTGGGGTAACCCGGAAGAGCTGATTGGCGCTGCGGTGTTCCTCTCCTCTAAAGCCTCTGATTTTGTTAACGGTCATCTTCTGTTTGTTGACGGCGGCATGCTGGTCGCTGTGTGACTCGTTAGTACTAAGATGCAGCGCTACGGCGCTGCTGGTTCGGCACATAACAAGAGACAAGATTATGCCATTACTGATTATCGCGGCAGGCGTAGCGCTGCTGCTGGTCTTAATGATTGGTTTTAAAGTTAATGGGTTTATCGCCCTGGTGCTGGTTGCCGCCGTTGTGGGATTTGCCGAAGGTATGGATGCGCAGGCCGTGCTGCACTCCATTCAGGGGGGAATTGGCGGAACGTTAGGCGGCCTGGCGATGATTCTTGGCTTTGGCGCCATGCTGGGGAAGCTGATTTCTGACACCGGTGCCGCTCAGCGTATCGCCACGACGCTGATTGCGACATTCGGCAAAGAACGGGTGCAATGGGCGCTGGTGATTACCGGTCTGGTCGTGGGGCTGGCGATGTTTTTCGAAGTGGGCTTTGTCCTGCTGTTGCCGCTGGTGTTTACCGTGGTGGCGTCGTCTGGTCTGCCGCTGCTCTATGTCGGTGTACCGATGGTGACCGCGCTGTCCGTAACCCACTGTTTTCTGCCGCCGCATCCGGGGCCGACCGCTATCGCCACCATTTTTGAGGCCAATCTGGGGACAACCCTGCTGTATGGCATGATCATTACTATTCCGACGGTTATTGTCGCCGGGCCGCTGTTTTCGAAACTGCTGACGCGTTTTGAAAAAGCGCCGCCGGAGGGGTTATTCAACCCGCATATCTTTGCCGATCATGAAATGCCGGGCTTCTGGAACAGTATTTTCGCGGCGGTAATGCCCGTGATCCTGATGGCAATTGCCGCGGTTTGTGAAATTACCCTGCCAAAAGGCAATAGCGCGCGTCTCTTCTTTGAGTTTGTCGGTAACCCCGCGGTGGCCCTGTTTATCGCCATCGTGATCGCTATTTTCACTCTCGGGTTGCGCAATGGCCGTAATCTCGAAAAAGTGATGGAAATGGTCGGCGCCTCCATCGGCGCTATCGCAATGATTGTCTTCATTATTGCGGGTGGCGGGGCGTTCAAACAGGTGCTGGTTGATAGCGGAGTAGGCAAATACATCTCACAATTGATGACGGGCACAACCCTCTCGCCGCTGCTGATGTGCTGGACCGTTGCCGCCGTGCTGCGTATCGCGCTGGGCTCTGCCACCGTGGCGGCCATCACGACCGCTGGCGTTGTGCTGCCAATAATCAATGTTACCCATGCCGATCCGGCGCTGATGGTGCTGGCTACCGGTGCGGGTAGCGTAATTGCGTCACACGTCAACGATCCTGGATTCTGGCTGTTCAAAGGCTACTTTAATCTCAGCGTTGGTGAGACACTGCGTACATGGACAGTAATGGAAACGCTAATTTCGTTTATGGGTTTACTGGGTGTGCTGACGCTTAACGCCATCCTGCATTAACTTCATTTTTCGCAATGACGGTATTCCCGGGGGAAGTGGATAAACCGCTTCCCCTGAGGAGGGAGAGACGATGAGAAATCACAGAATTTCACTTCAGGATATCGCCACGCTGGCGGGGGTCACCAAAATGACCGTCAGCCGGTATATCCGCTCGCCTAAAACCGTATCCAGGGCCACCGGCGAGCGCATCGCGATGATCATGGAAGAGATCAACTACATACCCAATCGTGCGCCCGGCATGTTGCTCAATGCGCAAAGCTATACGCTGGGTGTGCTGATCCCCTCGTTCCAGAATCAGTTGTTTGCTGACATTCTCGCGGGCATTGAGTCTGTGACATCTGACCATAATTATCAGACACTTATCGCTAACTATAATTACAACAAAGAGTCCGAAGAGGAGTCGGTGATCAATCTGCTCTCCTACAATATCGATGGCATTATTCTTTCCGAAAAGCACCATACCGTTCGTACCGTTAAGTTCCTGCGTTCCGCCAAAATCCCGATTGTTGAACTGATGGATGTGCAGGGCGCCAAAATGGATATGGAAGTGGGGTTTGATAATCGTCAGGCCGCCTTCGACATGGTGAGCACCATGCTGGCTAAACGTCAGCGGCGCAAAATTATCTATCTGGGTTCGAAAGACGATATGCGTGATGAGCAGCGCTTTTGCGGTTATTGCGATGCCATGAATCAGCATCAACTGGAGGCTTACCGTATCAACCCCCGCGCGAGCTCGTCTATCTACCTTGGGTCGCAACTTATGGCCGAAGCCTTTAAAACCCACCCGGATCTGGATGGCGTTTTTTGCACGAATGACGATATTGCGATGGGCGCGCTGTTTTACTGCCGCGAGCACGACCTTGCCGTCCCGGAGCGCATTTCCATCGCCGGTTTTCATGGCCTGGAAATGGGGAAACAGATGATCCCAAGCCTTGCAAGTGTGATCACGCCGCGCTTTGATATCGGCAGAATGGCAGCGCAGATGTTATTGAATAAGCTAAAAAATGACGCGCTCAACCACAACACTGTCGATTTGGGTTATCAAATCTATCAGGGAAAGACCCTCTGATTTCCTCAGCACGCTCAATGAACCTCCTTCCGGGTAAGAAAAATTTCATGCAAATTTCCGTGAAGTGTTAAGCAGTTTTTACCGATAAATGAAGCATGAGTTAATTGGGTTATTTGCCACAGGGCGATTGCCTGAGCGGGGAAACATGAGCACACGTAAAAAACTCACAGCCAGAACACTCATGCTGGCGTCTATTTTTGTCACCATCACCACCGGGTTCCTGGTCACCATTGGCCTGTTGCTCTGGCAATCTATGGGCCAGCAGGAAGCGGTCGCCAAAAGACATCTCCAGCAAATTGCGCTCACTGAATCATTACGTGTTCAGCAACAGCTCGACTCTGCGCTGAACGCCGCGCGCGATTTAGGCAACAGCGCCTGGGCATTACATCAGGCCGGGCTGACAGAACGGCGTGGCCTGGACCAGTTATTGGCCGATTATCTGCATCAGCACCCTGATTTTTTGTCGATGTCTCTGGCTTTTGAAGCCAATACGTTTGACGGCAAAGACGCGGAGTTTGCGGGAAAAGCGGATCAGGATCCGGCTGGCCGCTACGCCCGCTATGTTGACCGTGATAACAGTGGTAACCCGGCGCTACACAACCTGGTGGATTATGAAACACCGGGCAGCGGCGACTACTACCTTTTGCCGCGTCAGCGCCAGAAAGAGGTGATTATCGAGCCGTACATCTACCCCTATAACGGTGTGGATGTGATGCTGACCTCCATCGCGGCGCCGATTATCCGCGACGGTAAGTTTCAGGGCTCTGTGACTTCGGATTTCTCGCTGGAAACGCTGCAAAAAATGATTGGCGCCATCAAGCCGTGGGAGGGGACGGGTTACGCGCTGTTGCTCTCGGCGGATAACAAAGTGGTTTCCAGCCCTGATAAGGCGGCAACGGGTAAACCCTGGACGGGGACAATCGGCGCGGAAGCGGTGGTGCGCACCGACGATGCCCTGCTAAAAGAACCGGCGTTTGTGACCTGGCGCACCATCGACATTGGTAATAGTCAGACACCGTGGAAGCTGGCGATTGTGACGCCAGTCAGCGTCGTCATGGCCGAAGCGTGGCACTACCTGCGTAACGCCATCTTGCTGATGATCCTGAGTATTATCATTGTCAGCGTGGTGGTAGCGATGGTGTTTACCCGCAAGGTTGCGCGCCCGGTAGGCGGCGAGCCGACGGAAGCCTCAGAGATTGCGCTGTCCGTGGCGCAAGGGGATTTGAGTCATCAGATTGCGGTACGTAACGGCGATAGCAGCAGCATCTTTTATGCCCTGCACACCATGCAAGCCCAGCTCCGGCGTATTGTGGGCAGCATCAGCGATGCCAGCCATTCCGTGCGGGCGGGAAGCAGCGAAATCGCGGCAGGCAACCTCGATTTAGCTTCGCGAACCGAAGAGCAGGCGGCGGCGATTGTGCAGACGGCGGCGAGCATGGAGCAGATTTCCGTGACCGTCAAAAACAACGCGGAAAATGCGCACAAGGCAACATCACTGACGCAGAACGCGGCGCAAATTGCCGGGCAGGGTGAATCGCTGGTGGCACAAGTGGTGGATATCATCGGCAAGATTGATGAGAGCGCCGGCAAGATTGGCGATATTAACAGCATCATCGACAGCATCGCTTTTCAGACCAATATTCTGGCATTGAACGCGGCGGTTGAAGCGGCCCGCGCCGGTGAGCAGGGCAGAGGCTTCGCGGTGGTGGCCGGTGAAGTGCGCAGCCTTGCACAGCGCAGCGCCAGTGCGGCCAAAGAGATTTCAGCGCTGATTGAGGAGTCGTCCGGGCGCGTCAGTAAAGGGGTTACGCTGGTGAATGAGACGGGGGCGATGATGAAGCAAATCATTACCTCGGTTTCCAGTGTGCATCAGGTGATTGCCGAGATTGTGCAGGCGCTGGATGAGCAAACGAAAGGCGTGAGTCAGGTGAGCGAGGCGGTCAATCAGATGGATAGCGCCACCCAGCAGAATGCGTCTCTGGTGCAGCAGATCTCTGCGGCGGCCATGTCGCTGGAGGAGCAGGCGAAGAGTCTGGAGGAGACGCTGGCGTTTTTCTCGGATGCGCGGAAGAGCTATTCGTAATGAGTGGGTTATGATTTTGTCCCCGGTGGCGCTGCGCTAACCGGGGCTACACCCTGTCTCCCGGATAAGGCGCTTGCGCCGCCATCCGGAAATTGCTCCCGGTATGGAGTATGTCAAACCCCTTCCACTCCATATTCCTTCATCTTACGCCACAGCGTTGTCGGGCTTATCCCCAACATCACCGCGGCTTGTGATTTATCGCCGCCGGTACGTTTCATCACCGCACCAATCAGCTTCTGCTCCTGCTTTTTCAGCAAATCCACGTCACCGGGCTGCGGGACGATATCTTCATCATCATCAGCAGACACTGACATATGACACAGCGACTGCAGCGCATCGACATCCACAACGTGCATATCAAACAATACAATCAGCCGTAAAATCACCGCCTGTAACTCCCGGATATTGCCAGGCCACGCGTAGCTGTTGAGAAAATCCACCGCTTCATCAGTGAAACTCAGTGCTTTGTTATGTTTTGCCAGCAGGTCTTCAATAATCAGCATCACATCGCCGGTTCGCTCTCTGAGTGCAGGCAACTGTAGCGTAAGGACATTAATGCGATACCAGAGGTCCTGGCGAAACTCACCGGCTGCCACCTGTGCGCCCAACTCTTTATTACTGGCGGTAATTAAGCGGAACCTGGCGCTGATGAGGGAGTCGCCGCCAACCCGACTGAACCGCTTTTCCTGCAAAATGCGCAGTAACTTGATTTGCACCGTGAGCGGCGCTTCGCTGATTTCGTCAATAAAGACAGTGCCATTCATCGCCATCTCGAAAATACCCGGCTTGCCGCCCCTACGCGCATTGGTGAAGGCGCCATCGGCATAGCCAAACAGCTCGCTCTCTAACAAACTTTCAGGAATGGCGGCACAGTTAATGGCAATAAAGGGTTCAGCGCTTCGTGGACTGGCGTGGTGAATACTCTGCGCAAACAGCTCCTTACCGGTGCCGGTATCTCCCAGAATATTAATGGGAAGATCGTGAGCGGCGTAGATTTTGGCCCGTGCTATCGCGGCTTCCATCACCGGGGATTGCCCGATAATGTCGGCAAATGAATACGTGGTGGTAAAGCCTTTGTGGTCACTCTTTTTGCTGGTGCGGGAAGAGGACCAGCCGTTATGTTCCTGTCTGCTACCGGTAATGACGGTATAAAAGCCGTGCTTATTGGAAAAGTGCTTCACCGCAATATTGACCGTCTCGCCGTCAATCTCGATAGCATGCTCTTTGATATCTATTTCATTGATGATGCTGCCATAAATGCTTTTGAAGGCCTCTTTTTTAAAGATTTTATCCCCAATATTGCACTGGAATAACGCAAAGCCACGGGCATTGATATGGATAATTTCCCCTGACTGGTCCAGACACATAATGCCCTCGTGCGACTGATTAAGCGCAGACCAGGACATGGTTAACTTCATGTTTTCATTGTTAATGTACTTCAACAGGCTTTCAGCAACATCCAGCGCCTGTTCAATAGAAATATTATCGGTATCGCCCATGATGACATTCAAATCATACTTCTTCGCCATCTCTGCGACGGTCAGGCCGCCAATCACCAACTGGTAATCGTTATCCGCCAGGTTTTTTACGACGTTCTCGATATCATAGTGGTTGTAAACCTGACAGATTTTGAAGTCTTCGTTCGTCATATTTTGATAACGACGCAGCACATTACAGAACTGCGGAAAGCCTACGGCGGCAATCTTCTGCGATTTTTTCCGCGCCTCCTGCAGAATGCGATAAATACCGTGCAGCTCGTGGGTGATTTCGATAACCGGAATAGAAAGACTGTTGCGTAATAACGCTGCCGTACCGCCCCGGCTAATGATGATTTTGGTACCACCCGCAACAAGCTGCTGCGCTTTTTCCACCACGTCAAAATAGTGAAACTCGTAAACGGGGATGTCGATCTTTCTTTCGATAAGCACGTTGGATATGCGCTGGGTGATAGTTTTTGACACCGAGAAAATCGCAATTTCGTTATTTTTCATTGGTTATCCAGAGTGATCGATTTATGCGGGAGTCATCATATCCTCACGCTCTTCACGCCACAAAGCGCTGCCTGGCAAAACGAAAAAAGCCTGCGCATTTGCGGTGCGCAGGCAAAAGACAGACACACTGCCTTCTCTTTTAAAAACGCTGTCGGCGATAGACTATTTGCCCATTACTGATGGTGGCGCAGTTATCGATATAACGGTCACCTTCCAGTTGTGTGCCTTTGGTATCTTCAAACACGATCTTTTCTTTACGCAATTTCACGATGGCGATATCGGCAAAGGCTCCCGGCGCAAGCGTGCCGATCTGCCCTTCCATTTTCATCAGGCGTGCGGGGGTGCGGGTCACCGAGCGAACCACATCGAAGAACGACATCCCCATGTTGAGATATTTCGACATAATAAACAGCAGGCTGAATACCTTGTCCGTGCGCAGGCTATTACGTAGCGTCAGGTCGGTACTAATGATATCCGGGTTAAAGCCCTGTTCCATGGCGTTGCGGGCTACCGTGAAGTCAAAATGGGCCACGCCGTTAGAACAGTCGAAAATCACGCCGCGTGCTTTGGCTTCCTTGATGGCAGGGAACACCTCTCCGCTTTCCTTGAGGATGGCATTACCCGTGCCGTGGAAACAGTGGGCATAAATATCATCGGTCTGGAAATGGCCGATCAGCTCATCGGCGGGCAACCGGGAGTCGGTCACATGGACACAGAGGGTCGTTTTAAGCTCTCGTGCCAGCGCCACGGCGGCATAAAATGGATCGCTACTAAAATTGCGCCCGGTCGCGATATCCTGGCTGTAACGCAGTTTTAATCCAAGAATGTTGTCGCGGTTCTCATTCAGCGTCTGGCTGATTTTCTCGACGTTGTAGTTCGCCGGGTTGGTATTTTCCAGATACCCCGTCGGCCCGCCGCCCAGCGTGGAGAGCCCTACATTCACCACATTCAGGTAGCTTTTGATGCGCGTCTGCGCCGTATGAATGACACTGTTGCGAAACAGTTTATAGTTAACCCAGCCGCTACTCCCGGCGTCCACCACACTGGTCACGCCGTTGGGCAGGCATAGCACATCCGGGTTAACGCTGATGGCGGTGCCGCCGTGAAAAACGTGGGCATGGAAATCAATCAGCCCAGGAAGAACAATACAGCCTGCCGCATCGATGACGGTTTCCGCCTGGCTGTCGGCGGTATGCAAATCCACAATACGATTGCCGACAATACCGATGTTCTGGTTGATGTAACTGCCGCTATCCAGGTCAGCCACCAGACCATTTTTAATCAGAATATCCAATTTCATTTCGCGCGCTCCTTAATCAGATACCGATCATTTTCCAGTAAGGAATACCAATCAGGAAGAAGACCAGGACGTTAACCAGCACCATGATGGTGCCGAGTAGCCAGAAGGTTTTTTGCGGAACATAGCCGCTGGAGAAGGTAAACACCCCCGCACCGTTGCCGTAGTGGGTGAGCAGCGCCCCGTACCCCGCAGAGAAGGCCAGGGACAGCGCGACATACATCGGATGTGCCTGAGTGGTCATCCCAAGGGTAAAGAGCACCGGATAGAACGACACAACGAAGGCGCTGTTCGACACGAAGAAGTAACGCACCGCGAGGCTGATAAACACCAGCACACCCAGGGCACTTATTTCACTCAGTTGCGACAGGTCGAGGTAGTTTTTGATCACATCCACCAGGTAGACGTAGAAACCGCCTTTGGAGAGCGCGACCGCACACCCGTAAAACGCGCCGTACCAGACGAAGGTCTGCCAGGCCGATTTTTCGCTGACCACATCGTTCCAGCTCAATACGCCGAACAGCAACAGGCAGGCAAGGAAGGCGAGACCGACTGGAATAAACTCAATCCCGGTAAGGGAGCCGGTCATCCAGCCGATAATGCCCAGCAAAAAGAAGACGATCAGTAGCTTCTCTTCGCGCTTGACCGGGCCGAGCTCCTGCAACCCTTTGGTCGCGATTTCGTTAACATTGGTAATGGTTTTCAGCTCAGGCGCATAGAGCTTATAGAGGATCCAGGGCGCGGCTAACAGCACAATGCCTGCCGGTACGATGGCGGCTTTGAACCACACCATCCACTCGAGATTGACGTGCATTATTTCGTTTGCAAGCGAGACGGTAATGGAGTTGGTCGCCATCCCGGTCAGAAACAGGCTGGAGGTACCCATCGACACCACATACATCAGGATCGTGAGATAGGCACCAATCTTGCGGCTGCCATCATCCGGCTTTGAGCCCAGCGCTTCGGCGATATTACGGAAAATGGGGTAAGTGATGCCGCCGGAACGCGACATGTTCGAGCCGGTTGCCGGAGCGAGCACGGTGTCTGTCACCATCATCAGGTAGCCCAGCGTCAGGGTATTTTTGCCATAGCGCTGAAGCAGCAGGTAGGCGATACGTTTGCCTAACCCCGTAATCACGAAGGCCTTACAGATAATAAAAGCGCTGATGATAAACCACACCATCGGGCTACCGAATCCGGCGAACAGCGGGCCTGGTTCAATCACCAGCGAGGCGAAACCGAGGATGATGAGCATGATGACAGCATCGGTAAACGGGCGCAGGACCAGCCCGCACAGCATCGCCAGATAGATACCGACCATTTCCCAGGTCTGGGCAGAAACGCCTTCCGGGTGAGGAATAACCCAAAACAGAATGGGAAAAAAGATAATGGGTAAGAGTTTAAGATAAAGCATTTTACATTACCTGTATTTAATAGCCGCACGCCGTCATACGACGTGCAGCATTTCATTATTTGCACGAATTAGCGGTAGACGTCGTCAATAAACTCAACGCCTTTTTCGTCTAATGATTTTCTTACCCATGCGCGGTTGGCGGTGCCGTTCTTCGCCGCTTCCACTTTGCCCGCATCAAATTTGGCGTAGTCGGTGGCTTTGTCGAGCAGGGCTGCTGCATCGTTCAGCGGTATGACGATCACGCCGTCAGCATCACCCACAATTAAATCACCCGGACAGACCGCCACGCCGCCTACGGCGATGGGTGTGTTCACTTCACCCGGCCCTTCTTTAAACGGACCCGCCGGGTTCGAACCGGTGGCGAAGAGAGGGAAGTCCAGTACGGACAGGGCATCGATATCGCGGATCGGACCATCAAGCACGATACCGGCGATTTTTTTGGTGTAGTGGGCATAAGCCACCATGATTTCGCCCATCAACGCACGGGAGCGATCGCCTTCGTTAGAGACCACGATGACATCATTTTCAGTTGCCATATCCAGCGCGGCGTGCAACATCAGGTTGTCGCCAGCGCGCGCTTTCACCGTAATGGCATAGCCCGCCATGACCGGCTTCTTCGGTGATGAAATACGTTTAATGCCGTTGCCGAGGACCGCAATACGGTTCATGGTGTCGGCGATATTTGCGGCGGGCAGTTTCTCGTAATGTTTTAATAACTCAACGTCGAATGCCGGACGCTTGGTGAAAATACGATTACCGATAGACATGATTTTCTCCTTAAAAACCCGGCACCGGCCAGGACGGTTTTTTACCTGATAACACTTCATCGATACCAATAGCGGAGTGCAAAGAGGCGCGGTCGGTCGCTTCTTTTGTGGCCGCGCCGATATGCGGACCAATAACGATATTGCTGAGGGTGAAAATCGGATCGGCGGGGTCGAACGGCTCTTTTTTCAGGACATCGACACCCGCACCGGCGATGGCGTGTGTTGAAAGTGCGTGGTATAGCGCTTTTTCATCGATCAGTTTGCCGCGTGCGGTATTAATGAAATACGCGGTCGGTTTCATCAGCGAGAACTGCTTTTCGCCAACAAAATCGGTGGTTTCCGCCGTGGTAGGGCAGTGCAGGGAGACAAAATCGCTCTCTTTGAAAATTCGCTCAAAGTCGCTGGTTAACTCAACGCCTTCCGGCACCTGGTCCTGCGTTTTGTACGGGTCATACGCAATGACTTTCATGTTGAAGCCATGCAGGGCTTTGATGGCGACACGGGAACCGATGTTGCCCACGCCTACCAGGCCTACGGTTTTACCGTCCAGCTCTACTTTTGGCGTGCGCAGTTTTGCCCAGTAGTAATCCTCAAGCATTTTCTCTTCGACCAGCTTGAAATTACGTGAACAATGCAGCATGTAAAAAATGGCCAGCTCGGCAACAGACATACTGTTAGCAATCGGCGCGTTTAATACGGTCACACCGTGGCGTTTGGCCGACTCCAGATCGACTGTGTCATAACCGGCACCATGGCGAGCAACAACTTTCAGTTTTTTCGCGGCTTCAAATACGCGATCGGACATTTTTGAAAGGCGAACAATAATACCGTCGCACTCCGGAATATCACGGATGATATCTTCTTCTTCCATCCCGGAACCTGTAATAAGCTCATAACCCCGGCTCTCAAGATATTCTCTCCCTTCCTGCATGATTTCTTGTGGAAGTAAAATTTTATAAGTCATCTGACGCTCTCCATTGTTGTTTGGCACTGATAATTGCAGATGGCGTGCCAGGGGCGTTCCTGATGAGGTAAATTATTTTTAACAGTATGATGTTTATGTATTTTTTATTTTTTGTTATTTTTGTGTGATATTCTTATTGGTGATGCTAATCACATATTTAAAGCCAGTGTAAAACACATCTATTTCATTTTGAAATGCATGAATTTCATTTTTAAATGTCAGATCGCGGCGTTATCACACTATTTTTGATGACGTCTTTTATGCGCTAATTATATTGACAAGAAAACTTTGCTTGATAATTATACTGGCTAACGGGTTCGCTCATTGAGTAAACAGTAATGGCAATAAATCATGACTCTCGAATTAATGAATGCATTTCTTTCTGCGGTGCGTAGTGGAAACATACCCGCCGCCGCCGGATTTTTAGGTATTAGCCAGGTCTGTTTATCTGAACGTTTGCAAATGCTGGAAAATAATATTGGTTTTACGCTTATTCAACGCGGAAGGAGTATCCGATCGGTGATATTAACCGAAAAGGGTAAACAGTTTTATGCGTTATCGGCGAAGATTATGGACGTACTCTATGAGGTGGAAAATATTAAATCACCACTCCGGCAGGATTGAAAACGCGCTGGCAAGATTCTGCGCACAATGATGTGCAAATGCCGCATTAGAAAGCGTAAATGTTGTAATAAGGCACTAACACCGTTTCAGCCAGACTGACTCTTCATGGCAAAACCCCTATACTGCCAAAAAACATAAAAAATCATTCATTTTTACGGTGATACGGGCAGGGTAACGGATGGAAACGACGAATTTTCTGGGGCAGCTTACGCAGCAGATGATCCTGTCTGCGCCTTTATTTTCCTTAATTGCGTTGGGTTATTGTCTTGGACGTTTTGCCGGCTGGCCGGAGGCCGCCAGCGGGGTATTTAACCGCTTCTGCTTTTCGATTGCCTTGCCCTGCATGTTATTTAAAGTCATGAGCAAGTTCTACCAAAGCCCGCCGGTGGATATGCGCTTGCTGATCGCCTATTTCGGCAGTTGCCTGTTGATCTATATTGTCGGGCGCATTGTCGCAAAAAGCGTGTTTGGCCTTGATGCCATCTCGGCATCGGTATTTGGCCTTGGGGGTATTTTTTCCAATAACGTCATGCTCGGGATCCCGGTCGCGGTGATTCTTCTGGGGCAGGCCAGCCTCGCCTCGGTCGCGCTGGTACTGGTGTTTAACAGCCTGATTCTGTGGACGCTGGTAACTGTCTCGGTGGAGTGGGCGCAGAGCGGCAGTTTTTCCTGGAAAGGCATCGGCAAAACGCTGGTCAACGTGCTGCGTAATCCGCTGATTATCGGCATTTTTTCTGGCTTTGCCTGGAGCATGACTCACCACACCTTGCCGCAATTTATTGATGGTCCCGTCAGCATGCTAGGGCAGATTGCCGCGCCGTTAACTCTGGTCACGCTGGGCATGAGTCTCTCGCATTACAACATCAGCCAGGGGCTGCGGGAAAGCGCGGCTATCTGCCTGATTAAACTGGTGTTGATGCCTGCGCTGATTTGGGCGCTCGCTTACGCACTGCATCTGCCGCAGCAGGAGAGCCAGGTGGTGGTTTTACTGGGGTCAATGGCGGTGGGGATAAACGTCTATCTGATGGCGCAGAAATTCAAAGTGCTGCAAGGGGCGACGGCAACCAGCATGTTGATTTCCACCCTGCTTTCTACCCTGACCACGCCAATGCTGATGATCCTGATGAGCCGCTTCTATCCGGCATGGCCGTAAACTCTCCCGGCAGGGCACACCGCGTGCCCTGCCAGAAACGCGTTAAAGAATGTCATCCACCACGCCGCCGTCAACGCGCAGCGCCGCGCCTGAGGTTGCCGATGCCTGAGTCGAGCAAACGTAGACCACCATGTTCGCCACTTCTTCAACGGTCGCTGCTCGCTGAATAACGGAGCTGGGACGGTGAGCCATCACAAACTCTTTCGCCAGCGTTTCCAGTGATTTGCCAGTTCTTGCCACTTCGTCCTGCATCATGGCGGCAAAGCCATCGGAAAGGGTCGGGCCGGGTAACACGCTGTTGACCGTCACGCCACTACCGGCGACAAACTTCGCCAGCCCGCGCGCCAGCGAGAGCTGGGCCGTTTTGGTCACGCCGTAATGAATCATATCGGCAGGAATGTTGCGCGCCGATTCCGAGGAGATAAAGACCACGCGGCCCCAACCTTTTTTCACCATCGCTGGCAGCAACGCACGGGAAAGACGCACGCCCGACATCACATTGGTTTGCCAGTAATTTTCCCAGGTCGCATCGTCGGTGGCATAAAAATCCTGCGGCCCGTAAATCCCGGCGTTATTGACCAGGATATCGGCATCCGTTGCCGCGCTTAGTAAGGTTTCAACCCCTTCTGCCGAACTCAGGTCGGCAATGGCGGTACGCACTTTTGCGCCCGGTACGCGCTCATTCAGCGCCTGGAGCGCTTTATTCACTGACGCCTCGCTACGTCCGTTGAGGATCACTTCCGCACCGCTTTCGGCAAGCCCCGTGGCTATGGCGAAACCAATGCCACCGGTCGAGGCGGTGACCAGTGCGACTTTCCCACTCAGATCAATTTTCATCCTCTGCTCCTTCCTCTTTATGCATACAGAACGTTAAGCGTAGCAGCCTGCTCGCGGGCGGGTGTTTTCGTCACGGGCTCCGCGTGGTGGCTGGCTTATGCAATTCCTGGCATTGCTTTTCTGGTTTTATTGGTTCCCTCACATTACCCACTCAACCAGAATAACAATCACAAAATATAAAAATATATTCCGTCTTACGCCTTCTGATTTTATTTTGCCACCCCGTACGGGGTTAATTTTGGGGACAGAAAAACGAAATGAAAAGACAGAGCATTTTAGCGCTATTTTTGGCCCTGGGCGGCATGCAGCAGGTTATTGCCGCTGAACAAACTGTTCCGGCAAAAAATAATTTTACTGTTACGGCAGATGAAACATTAAAAGCCAAACTTCCGGCAGACATTTTGCAGCGTGGGTATATTGTTGCCGGAACAAACCCGAATACGCCGCCCACCACCTTTTATCAGGAAGATAATAAAACGCTGGCCGGACGTGAAATCGATATTATGAGCGCAGTGGCAGAGCGCCTGGGTGTACAGGTGCAATGGCACGATACCGGGGGCTTTGACAATATTATCCCTGGCCTCAAATCCGGTCGCTATGATGTCGCGCTGTCCAATATTAACGCCACGCAAAAACGCCTCGAGCAGGTCGATTTCGTCAGCTACTACGATGCTTCCCGTCTGGGGGTTATCTCCCGTAAAGATGCCAGTATTCCCGAGTTCACCGAGCTCACGCAGGTGTGTGGAAAAGAGATTGGCGCGGGGGCGGGTACCACGCAGATTAACCGTTTGAACGAAGCCAGCAAGGCGTGTGAATCGCAGGGAAAACCGCCGATCAAGGTCGCGGTTTTCCCGGACCGCCCGGCAGGTGTGCAGGCGGTGGTGAGTGGTCGCGTGCCGATGTTCTTCGGCCCGTATGAAGGGCTCACCTGGCAGGTTAAAACCGTCAAACCGCTGACCATGAGCGGGCAGATCAGCGTCAACGATGCGCCGGTTTCTATCGCCTTCCCGAAAGACTCGCAACTGGAAGAAGCGGTACAGGCCGCACTGAATTCGCTCATCAAAGACGGGACCTATCAGAAGATTTTGGATCACTGGTCGATTGGCTTTGGCGCAGTGAAAGAGTCGAAACGTAATCAGGACATCTTCTAATGCCTCACTCCACACCTCCCGCTTCTCAGGACGCGCTGCGCATCATCGGTAAGCGCTATTACGGGCGCTGGTTCAGCGCGCTGGTCGTTTTACTGCTGTTGGCCGGGTTGCTGCACTCTATCTTTAATAACCCGCGTTTTGAGTGGCATGTGGTGGCAGAGAGCTTTACCGAAGACTCCATTATCAGTGGCGTTCTGATGACCCTGCAGCTCACCGCCATCTCGGTGGTGTTGGGCTTCGCCGGGGGAACGGTACTGGCGCTGATGCGGCTTTCCTCCAATCCGGTGCTGGTGGCCGTCAGTTGGGGATACACCTGGTTTTTCCGGGGTGTGCCGATGCTGGTACAACTGTTTCTCTGGTACAACATCGCCGCACTTTATCCTACCGTCTCATTGAGCCTGCCAGGGATTGGCGAATTCTTTAGTGCGTCATCCAATGCGCTGATTAGCCCATTTAGCGCCGCCGTGATTGCCCTGGTGATGCATCAGTCTGCCTATGCGGCTGAAATTATTCGTGCCGGTATCCAGAGCGTCGGCAACGGTCAGCTTGAAGCGGCGCGTGCGCTGGGTTACACCCGCAGCCAGATCTTCCGTCATACGGTTCTGCCACAGGCGATGCGCGCCATTCTGCCCCCTGCGGGCAATGAGGTCATCGGGCAACTGAAAACCACGGCGGTGGTGTCGGTTATCTCGCTACAGGACGTGCTTTACTCGGCGCAAATCATCTATCAGCGCACCTATGAAGTGATTCCGCTGCTGCTGGTGGCAACGCTATGGTATCTGCTGTTGACCTCGGTGCTCTCTGTCGGTCAGTTCTACGTCGAACGTTACTTTGCCCGTGGGGTAAAACGTGAGACAGCAAAAGTCTGGTTCGCCCGCAAACTGCCGGTTTTTCTGTTCAATGCAAGGGGCGTTAGCAATGGCTGAGACCATCGAATTACGTAACATCACCAAACGTTTTGGTGGGCAGACGGTGGTAGATGCCGTTGACCTGGACGTCGACGCCGGGTCCGTCACGGTGATTCTTGGGCCTTCTGGCTCAGGTAAATCCACGCTGCTACGCTGCATCAACCACCTGGAAAAATTGGATGCGGGCACCATTCGCATCGGTGGCAACCTGGTAGGCTATGTGCAAAAAGGCCAGGCGCTGTATGAAGTGGGCGACAGCAAAATCGCTGCCCAACGCAGCCGCATCGGCATGGTGTTCCAGCAGTTTAATCTGTTTCCGCATCGCACCGTTTTGCAGAACATTATTGATGCGCCCATCCGGGTGAAGAAGCAGCCGCGTGCGGTGGCGGTAGCAAAAGCCCGTCAGTTGCTCCAGCAGGTGGGGCTTTCCGGGCGTGAAAATGACTGGCCGCAGCAGCTTTCCGGCGGGCAGCAACAGCGCGTGGCTATTGCCCGTGCGCTGGCGATGGACCCGGAAGTAATGCTGTTTGATGAACCCACTTCCGCGCTGGATCCTGAACTGGTGGGCGAGGTGTTACAGGTCATCAAAGGGCTTGCTCACTCAGGCATAACCATGGTGATTGTCACCCATGAGATCGGCTTTGCCCGCGAAGTTGCTGATAACATTGTCTTTATGGAGTCCGGTAAAGTCATTGCCTCTGGCCCGGCGCGCAAGGTGCTGGAAGAGAATGCCAACGCCCGCGTAACCCACTTCCTCTCAACGGTTTTGTAAATGTCTGCGCCGGTGCCTCACAGCTCCCACTGGGGAGCTTTTACCGCCCGGCGCGTGGCAAACGCGCTGAAAATCACCCCCTTTGCCGCCGACCCCGATCCCAGCCCGTTACTGGAAAACTTCACCGATGCTTTAACCCACCCGGCGCGCGTCACTCAGCCGATGGTGCGCCGTGGCTGGCTGGAAGACGGGCCCGGCCCGGATGAGCGGCGCGGCGCGGACGAGTACATCGCTATTAGCTGGGAGCAGGCGCTCGGTCTGGCAGCAAATGAGTTACAGCGGGTGGCGGAGCTTCATGGCCCACAAGCCGTGTTTGGCGGCTCTTATGGTTGGTCGAGCGCCGGGCGTTTTCATCACGCGCAAAGTCAGGTGCACCGCTTTCTCAATACGACGATTGGCGGCTATGTGCGCTCGGTCTGGTCCTACAGCTCGGCGGCGGCATCGGTGATCTTGCCGCATATTGTCGCGCCCCAGGATGAGATCTCCCGGTGCGGCGTAAGCTGGCGGGAAATCGCCGAACATAGCGACATTGTTCTCGCATTTGGCGGCCTGGCGCTGAAAAATGCCCAGGTTGCCAGCGGTGGGATGAGTGAACATACCGAACGCGGTTATATGCAGCAGGCGGCCCGTCGTGGGGCGCGTTTTATCTCCGTCAGCCCACTTCGTAGCGATCTGCCGGAGGAGGCCGCCGGGGAATGGCTGTCGATCACGCCCGGTACCGATGCGGCGCTGATCCTGGCGTTACTCCACACCCTCTATCAGCAAGGGCGCACGGATGAAGATTTCCTGGCCCGTTACTGCACCGGTTGGCCAACGCTGGTGCGTTATTTTCAGGGGGAGGCGGACGGCACGGTACGCAATGCCGCCTGGGCCGCAGCAATTTGTGGCATTCCGGCGGGCGAGATTATCGCCCTGGCGCAGCGGCTTCACGGCAGGCGGGTTCTGGTCACGGTGGCCCATGCCTTACAGCGCGCTCAGCATGGCGAACAGCCGGTATGGCTCGGGCTGGTGCTGGCTTGCGCATTGGGGCAGCCGGGGCTGCCTGGTGGCGGGTATACCTATGCACTGGGTGCGCTGGGGCATTATGGTAAGGCATTTAACCGGGTCTCTTTTCCGTCGCTGCCTCAGGGGAAAAATGGCGTCGAGGCGCTGATTCCGGTGGCGCGGATTGCCGACATGCTGCTTCATCCCGGCGAACCCTTTCAGTTTAATGGCGTCGAACGGCGCTATCCGCATATCAGGCTGGCCCGGTGGGCGGGAGGCAATCCGTTCCACCATCACCAGGATTTGGCGCGACTGCGGCGGGCGTTTTGCCGTCTCGATACCTTAATCGTCCATGAACACAGCCTGACGGCTACCGCACGTCATGCAGATCTCATACTGCCTGCCACCATGACGCTGGAGCGTGAAGATGTGGGCGGCGCCCCTACCGATCGCCATCTTTTTGCCATGCATCCGGTGGCGAAACCCCACGGCGAGGCCCGGGATGATTTTGCTATTTTCCGCGACATTGCGGCTCGCCTGGGCAAAGAAGAGGCGTTTACCGAAGGACGCAGCGTGCGCGAATGGTTACAACATCTCTACCAGCAGATGCAGCAAAAGCTGGCGGAGATAGACCACCCGGTGCCTGACTTTGACCACTTCTGGCAGCAGGGCGTGTTGACCCTGCCCCAGGTGGATGACGGCGGGCGTTTGATGCGCCGTTTTCGTGCCGACCCGCAGGCAAATCCGTTGCCCACGCCGGACGGAAAAATCCAGATCTTCTCTGCCGTCATTGACCGTTTTGGCTATGCCGATTGCCCCGGTCATCCGGTGTGGCGGGAGCCAGATGAGCAGCCGAATGCGCTGCATCCGC
This sequence comes from Phytobacter diazotrophicus, assembly GCF_052061655.1. NCBI lineage: Bacteria > Pseudomonadati > Pseudomonadota > Gammaproteobacteria > Enterobacterales > Enterobacteriaceae > Phytobacter > Phytobacter diazotrophicus. The sequence continues at coordinate 326,825 of NZ_CM125428.1, forward strand.
TCTGGCTCATCGCCAACCAGCCCGCCACCCGTCTGCACAGCCAACTGGACTACGCCCGGTACAGCGCAAAGCATAAACGGCAGGGGAAAGAGGTCTGTTTGATGCACCCGCAAGACGCTGCGGCGCGGGAAATTAGCGAAGGGGATGTGGTGATGTTGCATAACGCGCGCGGGGCGTTGCTGGCTGTCGTGAGCGTTTCAGTGAACATTAAGCCCGGCGTGGTGCAGCTACCTACGGGGGCCTGGTATGACCCGGTAGATCCAAAGGCGGAGCGTCCACTGTGCCGCCACGGTAACCCGAATGTCTTAACGCGGGATATTGGTACATCTGCCCTTGCGCAGGGCTGTAGCGGGCAGATTACCGTTATTCAGGCTACCCGTTTTACCGGTGATGCCGGGCCGGTTCAGGCGTTTTCACCGCTTATCCTAGCAGCAACCCGCGAATAGCCTCAAGATCCTCCAGGGTGTGCAGGCGCGTCTGCTGCTGCCAGCGTGCGCGGGTGGGCGCATCCGCACCGGGCAGGCACTGGCGTAGTTTCTCTTCTAAATCCACTCCCTGAGTCAGTAGCCCCTGGCGCGTCACCTGGCTGATAAGCTGCTCGCCATTAAACAGTTGCAGCGTCAGGCGGTGAAAACGCGCACTCGGATTTTGTGCATCCGGCGGTGCGCTGGCATCTGGCGTGCGGGTCACCCGTGCAGCCAGTTCTGCGGTAAGCGGGTCGACAGGACGGGCGTCAAAGCGGGTCAGCGCAAGCTCTCCGCGCAGCAGGCACTCGGCAATCACATATTCGAGACTAAAGCGTGCTTCCACTCCCGTTACAGGCTGACGCACAAAGGCTGCCACATCGCCGCCAGGAGGGAAGGCTATCTCGATATGTTCTATGGCCCCGATAAGGTTGTCGGATGTTTTGCCGGTTGCCAGCCACTGTTTGCGCAGCCGCAGCGCCGCCAGCGCCGCGCCGTGCGTTCCGCTGCAGGTAGGCCAGGGTTTGAACTCCAGACCCGGCGTGACAATGCGCCACGGCGCACCCCAGTCCTGCGTGAGTTTTTGCGGCTGCTGTGTGGCGGGGCTGTAAGCCGCGAGGAAACTCTCCAGCGCGCCCGTAATGGATGCCTTCGTGTTGTGCTGCGCAAGCTGCACGGCAGTCACCGCCGCTCGTGCGGCAAAACCGGCATGCAGCGGTTTGATATCCGAGCCAAACTGCACCCGTAATCCGGCTGACTGGGTAGCGGCGATAGCCAGCGCCGCGGCTGTTTGTTCTTGCGTCGCCCCGACAAGCCTCGCACCTGCCGCCGCCGCGGCAATAACCCCCAGCGTGCTGGTGTTGTGAAAACCCTGAACATAATGGCCGCCGCCGACGGCCAGCCCTAATCTACCCGCCATTTCGACGCCCACCACAAACGCATCCAGCAGACGCGGGGGCGTCTGCGTACCGAGCGCCAGGAGTGTGGGTAAAATCACCGTGCCAGCATGTCCGCGAAAGTCCGGGTGAAAATCATCAAAATCGAGGGCATGTCCACAGTAGCCCAGACGCAATGCGCGTGACTGCGGGTCATCGCCGGGCCAGATTGCGCGTATCGTCTCCCGCGTGGCATCCGGCAGGGTGCCATTGACCACCGGGAAAGCGACGGCGAAAAAATCCAGCACGCCTTGTCGCGCCTGTTCACGGGCAGCTTCGTCGGGTTGTCGGGTGGCAACCAGCCGGGCGACTTCCGCCGTAAGGTTGCTCATGCGGTTGCCTTTGTCAGTGCGGCGATGGCCAGTTGTGCCAGCCAGTCGGCGGTCGGGAACAAGGCGGCGTCATCCACACGGAACTGCGGATGGTGCAGCGCAAACGGCCCGCCGGAACCAATCATGATAAACGCGCCAGGCAGACGCTGCTGGTAAAAGGCAAAGTCTTCACCGATGGGGTTGGCGGGGATGCGGCGCACTTCGAAGCCTGCCTGTTCACCGGTTTCCAGCGCCAGATCGACCCAGCTTTCGCTGTTCACGACCGACGGTGGGCCTGGCTGCCAGTCGAGTGCGATTTGCGCGTCAAAGGTGGTGGCGAGACCGCGCGTAACGTCATGAAAACGGCGTTCGATGTTTTCCCTAACGCTCTGGCTAAAAGTACGTACGGTGCCTTCCAGCCAGGCACTGTCGGGAATAACATTCCAGGTGCTTCCGCTATGTACCTGAGTAATGGAGAGCACGGCGTTTTCACTGGAGTCGACGTTGCGGCTGATGAGCGTTTGCAGCGCGCCAATCAACTGCCCGGCAATCACGATAGGATCGTTACCTTCATGAGGCCGCGCGGCGTGGCTGCCGGTGCCGGTGATATCAATACGGAAACGATCCACACCTGCGGTCAGCGCGCCTGCTTTACTGCCCATCACCCCTACCGGCAGTGCCGGGTCATTGTGAATACCAAAAATAGCAATGGCCTCGTCCAGCGCGCCGGTGGCAATCACCGCCGGTGCGCCCTGGCCCGTCTCTTCGGCGGGCTGGAACAGAATACGTACCCGGCCTTTTAGCGTGGCTTCCTGCGCTTTGAGCAAAATAGCGGCCCCCAGCGCTGCCGAGGAGTGGAAATCGTGGCCGCAGGCGTGCATTACGCCAGGGTTTTCTGAGCGATACGCAACGCCGGATTTTTCCTCAATGGGCAGCGCGTCAATGTCAGCACGCAGCACCACCAGGGGACCAGGGTTTTGCCCGCCCATCTCCACCACCAGGCCGGTGGGTAAATCCAGCGGCAGAACAGAAATCTGATACTGCTCCAGCACATTGCGCAGGCGTGCGGTAGTGGCGAATTCTTCGTTGGAGAGTTCCGGGAAGCGGTGCAGTTCATGGCGAAAATCGGTAAGCCAGAGGGCTAAATCATGGGTATCTGTCATGGTTTACTCATTAGGGTGTTTGGCGGGCTAGCCAGCTTGTGTGGGCTGCCTCATCAAGGATCTTTTTCATAAACAGGGTGATATGGCCTTTCCCCAGATCCGCTTTGTGCTGCGGCGTAAAGCCCCAGTGTTGATACATCTCAATCAGCCACGGATGGTGGATAGCCGTACCTAGCGAAATCGCGGGGGCGTGCAGCATGTCGCGCACGATATGGATTTCCACCCAGTCATAAATTTGCTGTCCCCGCTGTTGACCACGAAAGCGCGGGTGCGCACCGAACCAGCCAATGTGCGGCAAACCAAAGGGACCGGGGAGCGGCCCCCACGGGTATCGCAGGGTGACGGACGCGGCCAGTTCATCCTCAATAAACAGGCCGTACACGCCGTGCTGTCGCAGGTGCCGTTCGACCTTCTCGGGTGTGGCGGTGGCCGCATCGAAATGAACACCTAACGCCAGCGAGGGGGCATAGGCGGCGAGCATGAGTTCGAGATAGGCATCGCTATCGGCCAGGGTGAGCTGACGATATTTTTCGGTCATACCGACGCCTGCTCCAGCGCAGCATCGGCGGCGCGCAGCACATCTGACACTTTTTCCACAGCGCTACCGAGGTAGCGTGCAGGGTCAAACCAGGCATCCAGATCAGCGCTTGAGAAAGCACTGGCAAACGCCGGGGTTTCCGCCAGCACGCTCTTAAAGTCACGTCCGGTTTCAAAGGCCGTCATGGCACAGGTGTAGACCAGATGATGAGCGGTCTGCTTACCGAGGGTTTTGCCTGCCTCAAACATCACTTTTTCAGACAGCAGTAGCCCGGCCTGAATATCCAGATTGGCACGCATTTTCGCTTCATTCACCGTCAGCCCGCTCAGGATACCCTGGGCATTTTGCAACTGGGCGGAGAGGTAGAGGCAGATTTCCGGCAGGGCCAGCCATTCGGCGCGCCAACTCATTGCGTCGCGCTCATGTTCAACGTGCATGGATTCGTAGATTAGCGCCGCGCTTTTGCGAATCGGCGGCGTCAGGCTTGCCAGCCCTTCGATGGCCGCCGGGTTGCGTTTATGCGGCATGGTCGTGGAGCCGATTTTACCTTTGCTGAACGGCTCTTCCACTTCGCCAATTTCGCTGCGCATCAGGTTATAAAGTTCATTGCCGATTTTGCCCAGTGAACCGCTAATCAGCACCGCAACCGACGCGAATTCGCTCAGCCTGTCGCGGGCGGACTGCCAGCCAATGGTCGGGCTATTCAGGCCGAGCAGACTCAGCGCTCTGCGCTCTACTTCCGGGCCCTGTGCGCCCAGCGCGGCATTGGTGCCAATCGCGCCGTTGATATTGCCGGTGAGCACGCGTGGCGTGATTTCACCGAGGCGTGTCAGATGGCGCAAAAATTCATCCAGCCAGACGGCGGCTTTAAAACCAAAGGTGGTCGGCAGTGCCTGCATACCATGCGTGCGGCCAACCATCAGGGTGTGCTGATGGCGCGCTGACAACTGGCGTAACGCGCGGGTAACGCCCAGGGTGTCACGACGAATAATGGTCAATGCCTGGCGCAACTGCAAAATGGTGGCGGTGTCAACGATGTCCTGTGTGGTGGCACCGTAATGCAGATATTCCCCTGCCGGGCCGCACTGTTGTTGCAATGCGCTCAGCGTGGGCATAAAGGAGTGTTTCATCAATCCGGCCTGAGCGGCAATATCGCTTAGCAGCAGTTTTTCTGGCTGAGCACGGCGAAGGATTTCTTCGGCAGCCTCTTGCGGGATCACCCCCAGTTCGCCCTGGGCCTGAGCCAGTGCAACTTCGACCGCCACCTGTTGATGAAGCCGATTTTCTTCCGACCAGACGGCACGCATTTCCGGCGTGGCGAAGTTATTGCCAATAATTACAAAATCGATAGGATGCGATGCCATTTTTTTCGTTTGCCTGTCGGTGAAAGGGAAAATTGAAATAATGGGAACCACTATTTTCTGCAAGTATCTTCATTGATGGATATATCGCGGGGCAAGGTATTTATTGCCTTATCCAATATTCTTCTATCGATATGAAAATAGAAGAAATAGAGATTATTGTTTTTAATTTTTATTTTTGTAGCATGGTGAGATAAAGCGAAATAATTCGCACACACATGGACATGCCAATGCTTGCGATAAAAACTCCGCAGACCTGGTTTCACCAGTCTGGTATTCGTCATGACGCAGGAAAATATATTGCGCCGCTTACCCAGCATATTTTGATAATTACCAGCGTAAAGGCATGGGCGCAGGTCAACCCTGGGCTTGAAGAGAGCTTACGCGCCAGCGGTATCCGCTGGCAGACGGAGATCATGACCGGTTACTGTACCGAAGATAGCGTTGCCCGCTATGTGCAGCGGGCAAAAAAACTGGGGGTGCAGTTTATTGTCGGCGTGGGCGGCGGGCGCGTTCTGGATACCGCCAAAGCCGTCGCCGATACCCTTGAGGGCGGCGAATCTATCACCATTCCGACACTGGCAGCGACCTGTGCGGCCTGGTCGCCTTTATCGGTGTTCTATACGGATGAAGGCGCGCAAATCAGTAGCCAGGCCTTACGCACACTGCCGCGCCTGGTGCTGGTGGACAGCGAAGTCATTGCCCGCAGCGATGTGCGTTATTTAAAAGCGGGCATCGTCGATGCGCTGGCGAAATGGTACGAGTTTCGTCCTTATTTGCAGAAAAATCCTGATAATCTCGGGCTGCAATTAAAAGTGCAAAACGCGCGTCTGGCCGTCGAAATTTATGAAAAACACGGTCAACAGGCTATTCGCGATAATAAAGCTCAGGTAGTGTCGGATGCGCTGATCAACGTTATTGACGCCAATATTGCCGTGGCCGGTATGGCAAACAGCGTGCGCGGCGAAATCCCCACGCCGGGTGTGGCGCATGCGATTCATAACCGCCTCACCCAGGAGCCGGCTTTGCGTCAGTGGCTACACGGTGAACGTGTGGGATTCAGTCTGCTGGTGCAATCCATTCTGGAAAATGAAAATAGCCAGCCTGACCCGGTGTTACTGGCGCTGCTGCGTCAGTATGAGATGCCGCTAACCCTGGCACCGCTGAAAGAGATCCGCCTGGCGGTCATCCAGGCGGTGGCGCGCAGTATTCCCTTCCCGCGTGATGCTCTGGAGCATTTACCGTTCACACTCGAACCCACGCGTATTGAGCAGGCGCTGCGTCTTACAGAACAATATGTTTCAACCCGTGCGTATGCCCGTGATCTGGCGGGGTAGTGTCATCCGTAACGCACTGAAGGTGGCCATGGCGCACACCGCGCTGGGCGATGACGCTATCGGCAAATTGCTGCACATCGCCCATTTTACCTTTCAGGACGGCGATCTCCAGGCAGTCGTCATGGTTGATATGCACATGTAACGTGGCGACTGAGAGGTCATGATGGTGGTGCTGTGTAGCGACAATGCGGCTCGCCAGATCGCGCTTTTCATGTTCATACACATATGACAGCACCGCATAGCCCCGTGTGTCCTGCTCGCAGGCCGCTTGCTGGGTGAGTGCGTCGCGTAAAATATCCCGCAGCGCTTCGGAGCGATTGTGATAGCCACGGCGCTGGCTCAGATCGTCGAGAGTGACAAGCAGGTCATCATCAAGAGTAACAGTTACGCGTTGCATGGCAGTGTTCCTGGTGTTCGGGTTTTGGGATAGGCGGGCAAGACGGCCTGTTGCAGCGCCTGTCCGGCGAGAGAGGTAAAGCGTAAGGGGTGGGTGACGGCAATATCTTCGCTGATATGGCCATTCTCCATCACCACCACGCGCTGGCAAAAACGCTCCACCAGACGTAAATCGTGGGTGATAAACAGGCAGGCAATGCCCGAGTGCTGTTGTAGTTTTTTCAGCAGACGGATGATGCCTGCCTGCAAGACCAGATCCAGGCTGGACACGGCCTCATCAAGGATGAGCAGCGTCGGGCGGGTCGCCAGCGCGCGGGCCAGGCAGACGCGCTGTAACTGCCCGCCGCTCAGTTGCGGTGGGCGCTGGTCAAGCAGGCTGATTTCCAGTTCCACATCACGCATCAACTGTTCGATGCGGGTGTGCTGTTCCGTTTTGCTTAAGCTGAACAGATGGCGCAACGGTTCGGCAAGAATGTCGCGCACCGTTTTGCGAGGGTTGGCGGCGCTGATGGCGTCCTGAAAGACCAGTTGAATATCCCGGCGGAAGTCTTTTTTCATCGCCCCGGACATGCGGGAAAGCGGGGTTCCCTGCCAACTGATTTCACCGCTGACAGGCCTTTCCAGCCCAACCAGCAGGCGTGCCAGCGTGCTTTTGCCACACCCGCTACGCCCTAACAGCGCAAGGCTTTCCCCACTGTTGATAGAAAGGGAGATATTCTCCAGCACCGGGTGGGCGTGATAGCGGTGGGTGACGTTAGATATCGTGAGTAAATTCATTGGCTAAGTTCCATCCCGTACAGCGCCAGATGCGCCGCCACCAGATTGCGTGTCACCGGATGTCGCGGGGTGCGAAACAGCACATCGACACTGCCCTGCTCGACAATACGCCCTGCTTCCATCACCGCCACGTCGTCGGCGAGCCGCGCCACTACGCCGATATCATGGGTAACCAGCAACATGCCGCAGTGGCGGGTTTGTAAGAGACGTTCGAGCAGATCGAGAATTTTGGCCTGCGCCACGGCGTCGAGGTCGGTGGTGGGTTCATCGGCGACAATAAAGGCCGCATCGCTGAGCAGCGCCATTGCGATCATCATGCGCTGCAACATGCCGCCACTCATCTCAAACGGGTAGAGCGTCAGTACCCGTTCCGGCGCCTCCAGCCCAACGTCGCCCAGGGCGGCGATAAGCGTGGCGTCATCCGCCGGTTTGCCCAGCGCCCGGCAGGTTTCCCTGGCGTGCGCCGCCATGGTCCGCAGTGGGTTAAAGGCACTGCGCGGGTTTTGCATAATGGTCGCCACTTTAAGCCCACGCAGCGCCTGCGGCGAGATGGGCTGACCATCTGCCAGCAGCGTGCCCGCCGTTTGCCGCACACCCGCAGGCAATACGCCGAGCGCGGCGGCACAGGTCAGCGATTTCCCGCTGCCGCTTCCGCCGACCAGCGCCAGCACGCGCCCGCGCTGAAGGGTGAGTGAGACGTCATGGGTGAGGGGGCGCTGCGCCTCAAGGGTGAAATTTCGCAGTTCAAGTTGCGCAGGCATCAGTGGGCATGCTCCGTTTCCAGATGTGGATCGAGGCGGTCGCGCAGGGCATCGCCCACCATATTAAAGGCCATCACGCTGACAAACAGCGCCAGACCCGGCCACAGCATTTGCAGCGGTTGCGTCCAGATATACTGCCGGGCATCGTTAATCATCACCCCCCATTCGGCGGTGGGGGCGCTGACGCCCAGCCCCAGGAACGACATCCCCGCCACGTGCAGCATCATGTGGCCGATATCCAGCGTCGCCAGCACCAGCAGCGAAGGCACCACGGCACCTGCCAGATGATCGATAAACACCTGCGTATAGCTCGCCCCGCTCAGGCGGGCGGCCAGAATGTACTCGCGGCTACGCAGAGAGAGAACCAGGCTGCGCACCATGCGGGCGTACCAGGCCCAGTGGGAGAGGGCGATGGCGATAATCACATTTGTCAGCCCGGTTCCCAATACGCCGACCATAAAGAACGACAGGATAGAGGTGGGGAAGGTCATAAAGACATCCGCGACGCGCATGATCGCCTGGTCGATACGGCCACCGGCCAGCCCCGCGCAGCCGCCGAGCGTTAACCCCAGCGTCAGCACCAGCAGAAGACAGGCCATGACCGATCCTAAGGAGACGCGGGTGGCGCTCAGCAACCGGGAGAAAATATCGCGCCCCAGATGGTCGGTACCCAGCCAGTGTTCGCTGCCTGGGGGTAACAGGCGGGCGGGCAAGTTAATCGCCTGCGGATCATAGGGCAGCCACCACTGGCAGGTCACAGCGATGACCAACAGCAGCGCCAGAATCAGTACGGCAAAGCGCACCGACCAGCGGGCAGAACGCAGAAAATTCATGCGTGCGCTCCTTCATGGTGACGAATACGCGGGTCGAGCGCAGCGCTGAGCACATCCACCAGCAGGTTACACAGAGCGAATACGATGACCATCACCAGCGTAAAACACTGGATCACCGGGTAGTCACGGTTGAAGATGGCCGACACGGCATAGCGGCCAATGCCCGGCCAGGCAAAGATGCTTTCGATAATCATCGTACCGCCAATCAGTTCACCCACGTGCATACCGAGGGCGGTGATCACCGGCAGTGACGCGTTACGCAAAATATGCTGACGCTCGGTCTGCTTTTCACTCAATCCGCGCAGCCGCGCCCAGATGACGTGCCGCTGTCCGGCGGCCTCCAGCATGCTGGCGCGCAACAGGCGCGCGTTGATCGCCAGTGACATAAAGGCAATCGACACGGCGGGCAGCAGGATATGTTGCCAGCCGCCGTAACCCATTGCCGGTAGCCATTGCAGATAGACCGAAAAGAACATCACCAGCAGAAAGGCCAGCCAGAAATTGGGCATCGAGACGCCAAGAAAGGCAATCAGACGCACGATATAGTCCGGCAGGCTGTTGCGGTGGCGTGCAGCCCAAATGCCCAGCGGTACGGAGGTGAGCAAAATCAATATCAGCGCGACGCCCGCCAGTTGTAATGTGGCGGGCAGGAAGTGCAGAACATCCTCCAGCACCGGGCGCTGGGTCGCATACGAGATACCGAAATCGAGATGCAGCGCCTGCCACAGCCAGTGCAGATACTGCTGCGGCAGGGGTTTATCCAGCCCCAGCATGATGCGCGTTGAGGCCACCATCTCCTGCGTAGGCGGCAGGTTCGACAGGCGCAGATAATCCAGCGCCGGGTCGCCCGCCCCCATGCGTAGCAGCAGGAAGATGACCACCGACGCGGCGAAGATCATCGGGATAAGCAGTAACAAACGGCGAATGACATAGCGCAGCATCAGGGTTTCACCGGGGTAATGTGTTCAAAAGGAATATCGCTGGCGATAGGGGCGAAAGGAATGACGCCCAGTTCAGGCTTCGCCACCACCAGCGTTGAGACGTAGCTGATGGGCAGATAGACCGCTTCGTCGTGCAGGCGGGTCAGGATGTCGCGATAAAGCGCCTGGCGCTCGGTTTCATCGCGTGTCGTCAGCACCTCGCCAATTTCTTTGTCGATCTGCGCTTTATCCGGCAGGCCAAGCTGCGCCTGGTAATCGGCGTGAGAGGGGACGCGCATGGAGCTTAAGAAGGCGTGCGGATCATAAGGCGCGCCCCAGGTGCGGTTGAAAATCATGCCGAAACGGCCGTCGCGCTGGCGGGCATAAATACTGCTCTCTTCCTCGCCCACAAGTGCCGTGTCCACGCCGATATCGCGCAGGTTAGCCTGGATAATTTCGGCCATTGATTTGCTCATCGCGTCGGTGCCGATAAACGCAAGTTCGACATGCAGCGGCTGCCCCGCTTTCTCACGGATCGTTTTGCCATCCGGCAGTTTCCAGCCGTCAGCGTCCAGCAGCGCGCGGGCTTTTGCCGGGGAGTATTCACGCGCTTTCAGACCAATATTGGCGTATGGCACGGTGGGGGCGAACAGCGTGTCGGCTACTTTCTGGGTGCCGTACAGCGCGCTATCAATCAGCGTCTTTTTATCGACCGCGTAGTTGAGCGCCTCACGGACGGACTGCTCATTGGTCGGCGCTTTGGCGGAGTTCAGCGCCAGCATCACCGTTTCGACCGGGGCGGAAAGCTGGGTGCGTAACGCCGGGTTCTGGCTAAACCGGGAGAAGGTATCGAGCGGCAGCAGCCCTTCGTTGCCGTACAACAGATCGAGATCGCCAGTTTCAAAGGCCACCGCGCGGCTGGTGGGGTCCGGGATCACTTTAATGGTGATCTTGCTCAATGCCGGTTTTTCGCCCCAGTAGTGTTCGTTACGTACCATCACGTCGTACTGATTCAGTCGCGATGTCTGCAATACCCACGGCCCGGTGCCAATCGGGGCCCCGATGCCGTTCATGGTCTCGTGGTTTTTAAACTGGGAGGGGGCGATAAAGCGGAACGGGCGGGGCAGGGCAAGCTCCTGCAGGAACGGGTAATAGGCGCTTTTCAGGGTGATTTGCAGTTCGTTGTCGCTAAGCGCTTTCACATCAGTTATCTGGTTGGCGAGCTCAAGCCAGGCATGACGCTGGCGGTTATCGAGCACCGCACGGAAGTTTTCCACCGCGGCCTGGGCATTAAATGGCTCGCCGTTGGAGAACGTGACATCCGTACGCAGCGTAAAGACCCAGGTTTTACCATCCTCAGAGGAGGTCCAGCTTTTAGCCAGCCAGGGTTTTACCGTGCCATCGGCCTGATATTTTACCAGCGGCTCGTAGACCATGCTTTGGGCGAACATTTGGTTTGGCGTATAGAGATGCGGATTAAGCGGTCCTACGTTGACCGGCCATGCGGTGGTCAATTCCTGAGGGGATGAAGCCTGGGCAAAAAACGCAGTACAGGCCAGCAGTAACGCACTAAGAGAGCGAAAGGACGACATGGTTTTCCCTGAAAATCTGCCACAAAAGGAGTATGACGATTTTATTGATTCATCATACGAATGCGGTGCGCGGGATCAAAAAGGCATGATAAAAGTGTGGAAATCGTGAAGCGAGCGAAGGGTACTGGTCAGCGGAACCTTTCCGCTGACAGTAAACTCCCCATCTTTAACTACTGCCCCTTAAACAGTTGCAGCAGCGTGTCCACCTGCTCATCGAGCGGCATCAGATCCTTTTTCACAATCAAATGCAGCGGCGTGGCGCGGCGTGAACCGTGGCTGAGCGGCAGAATTTTCAGCACGCCGCTGGTAAGCAGAGACCCGATGCGCTCCTCCGGCAGCCAGCCGTAACCCACCTGATACTGCACCGCTTCCACGGCGGCATCGATAGTTGAAAAAGTCCATGACTCACCGCTCTCCTGCGGCAGGCGATTCTCCCGGTCGGCGATGCGAATTAATGGCCAGGCGGCGAGGACATCCTCAGTAATCGCGGTTTCGGCGCACAACGGATGATCCCGGTGGGCGACAGCGACAAAATCAATATTCATCAGCCATTCGCCGCGCCCGGTCATGTCCTGGCGACGGGTCAGCACCATCACGTCGGCTTCGGCATAGGCGGGGCGCTCCACGGAGGCGTTTTCGAGGACTTCGGTCAGATGCACCTGAGTTTGCGGATAGCGCTGCTGGAACTGGCGCAAAATGGCAAACAGCCGTGAGCGGGGAAAGATGCTGTCTACGACCAGGTCGAGCCGGGTACGCTGGCCGTTGCGCAGTGTGGCCGCCCGCGTTTCAACGTAGTCGAAGGCTTTCAGCAGCGGTTTTACCTGGTTAAGCAACAGTTCGCCGGAGGGGGTGAGCACCGCACGGCGGCCTTCCTGTACCAGCAGCGCCACGCCCAGACGCTCCTGCAAGAGCGCCAGGTTGTAGCTCACGGACGATTGACTGCGGTGGGTCTCTTCGGCGGCTTTCGCAAAACTGCCCAGCTCCACCACTTTTTGCAGCAGCGACCATTGTTCGAGGGTGGTTTTATGCATGACTCATCTAAAAAATGAATGAATTTAATTCAAACATAGCGTTATTCATTCATTTTTTGAAGCGGTACGATCTTCTCATCAATTAAGAGGAGAATAATTATGAGCAGCTTTGATAAACATGATCTGAGCGGTTTCGTCGGCAAACATCTGGTTTATACCTACGATAACGGCTGGAACTACGAGATTTATGTCAAAAACGAGACCACGCTGGACTACCGTATTCATAGCGGTATCGTGGCAAACCGTTGGGTGAAAAACCAGCAGGCTTACATTGTACGCGTTGGTGAGAGCATTTATAAAATCTCCTGGACCGAGCCGACCGGTACTGACGTGAGTTTGATCGTCAACCTCGGCGATCGCCTGTTCCATGGCACGATCTTCTTCCCTCGCTGGGTGATCAACAATCCGGAAAAAACCGTGTGCTTCCAGAACGATCATATTCCGCTGATGGAATCCTATCGTGCGGCGGGCCCGGCCTATCCGACCGAGGTGATTGATGAGTTTGCGACTATTACCTTTGTGCGCGACTGCGGCGCAGACAATGACAGCGTCATCGCCTGCGCGGCCAGTGAGCTTCCGGCGGATTTTCCTAACAACCTGCGCTAACGCAGGGTTAGCCGGGCAGGCGGTTTTTCGGCCTGCCTGGGCCAAGCATAATGGCCAGCTTGCTCCCGCCGCTGGTGGTTTCCATCCATATTTTACAGACGCTGGTGAGCGGCACAGAGAGCAGCATCCCCACCGGACCGAGCAACCAACCCCAAATCAGTAACGAAAGAAAAACCACCAGTGTCGACATACCGAGTCGGTGACCCATCATGCGTGGTTCCAGAATATTGCCGATAACCATGTGCACGACGAGAAACAGGCCGCCGACCAGCAGCCACTCATACGGGCCGTTAAAGAGCAAAGCCTGCACCATCGGTGGGATGGCCGAAAGTACCGATCCGATATTCGGCACGTAATTAAGCAGAAACGCCAGTACCCCCCACATGAGCGCAAACTGGATGTCCATAATGGCCAGCCCCGCCCAGACGATCACCCCCGTCCACAAACTGAGCAGCGTTTTTAACGCCAGATAGTGAGACACACCCTTAAGCGCGCGGTGCAAACCGGCGATATGAATCTGAGGGTTATTCAGCGCGAAACGCATTTTATAGGGCACATGACGCACTTCGAAAAGCATGAATACCATGGTCATTACCAGTAAAACGATGCTCGCCATTGCATTAGACAGTTGCGTCATCATTGTCGTGGCAAAACTCATTACGCGCTCGGAATCCATTCGTTGCAGCATCCGTTCTGGCGAAACATGCAGGTGCAGGAAAGGGAGCGCATCCTGAAGCTGGAGGAATTTACGCGTGAACTCCCGATTGTATTTCGGCAGCATCGTCATGAACTCATTCACCGAGGCGGCCAGCACGCCAATCAGCGCGGTCAGGAAGACAAGCATCACCAGTACCACAATGGCGATGGCGACAGGCCGTTTCACGCCCCGGCGAATAAACCAGGTCACCAGCGGATTAAGCACAATGGCGAAAAAGAGCGCCAGTAACAGTTGAACAATGATATCGGCAGCGGCATGAATACCGGCCAGAATAATGACCAGTGAGGCCAGTTTAAGCAGAATATGTAAACCCGCACGATCGGGTTGGGGCTGTGTCATGGGCAATTCCTTTTTCTATACCGCCCGATAAGTGTAGCCACTGGCGGACGCTTCGCCCGAGGCACATATTCTTAATCTCCATGCTGATTTCCAGGTCATGACGTGGTAATAGTGAAACATCGTTGTGAAAATCTGGTGAACCCCCATGCCCGAACAAGCCGCTGAACCGGCGCTAAGCGGATTACGTCTTAATCTGCGGATTCTCTCCGTCGTTATCTTCAACTTCGCAAGTTACCTCACGATAGGTTTGCCGCTGGCAGTTTTGCCCGGCTATGTCCATGAAACGCTGGGCTATAGCGCCTTCTGGGCAGGGCTGGTCATTAGCCTGCAATACTTCGCCACCCTTATCAGTCGTCCGCACGCCGGACGCTACGCCGATATGCTCGGCCCGAAAAAAGTGGTGGTGTTTGGTCTCTGCGGCGCGTTTATTTGTGGGCTGGGGTATCTGCTGGCAGATCTGCAAAGCGGCTCGCCGCTGGTCAGCCTGGTGCTGCTCTGCGTCGGGCGCATTATTCTCGGTGTCGGGCAAAGCTTCGCCGGGACCGGGTCGATGCTCTGGGGCGTGGGGGTGGTCGGTTCACTGCATATTGCCCGTGTTATTTCCTGGAATGGTATCGCGACCTATGGCGCAATGGCGCTGGGGGCGCCGCTTGGCGTGATTTGCTACAACTACGCCGGGCTGAGCGGGCTGGGCGGGTTCATTATGGTAGTGGCGTTTATTGCGATTGCCTGCGCGTTGCCGCGTGCGGCAGTAAAAGCCAGCAAAGGTAAACCACTGCCATTTCGTGCGGTGCTCGGGTATGTCTGGGTTTATGGGATGGGGCTGGCGCTGGGTACGGCTGGTTTTGGGGTTATTGCCACCTTTATCACCTTCTTTTATGACGCGAAAGGGTGGGATGGCGCGGCCTTCGCCCTGACGCTGTTTAGCCTGGCGTTCGTGGGTTCGCGGCTGGTGTTTCCGAACAGCATCAACCGCCTGGGCGGCCTGAATGTGGCGATGATAAGCCTGGCGGTGGAGGTGGTCGGCCTGATTCTGGTGGGTATCGCCGATGCTCCGCTGGTGGCGAAAATCGGGGTATTCCTGACCGGGGCAGGCTTCTCGCTGGTTTTCCCTGCGCTGGGGGTGGTGGCGGTCAAAGCGGTGCCGCAGCACAATCAGGGCGCGGCGCTGGGCACCTACACGGTGTTTATGGATATGTCGCTGGGAATTACCGGGCCGCTTGCCGGGCTGTTGATGGCCTGGTCGGGAGTATCGATGGTGTATCTGCTGACGGCGGTGCTGGTAGCGGGAGCGTTCGTGCTGACGTGGCGGCTAAAAAAGCGGCCTCCGCTGGAGGCCGCTTCCTGATTACTTGATGACCAGGGTGTTAACAATGTTTTCCGCTGCGGTCTGCGCCTGCTGCTGGTTATCTGCCGGCAGCGTCACCTGCAAAGTCAGCAGTTTGTTATCTACTTTACCCAGCACTACGGTAGACCAGGCCGTTTGACCTTTGGCAGAGATGATGCTGTCGAGCTGCTGCATTTTCTGGCCTTTCAGCTCGATAGATTTGTTGGTTACGACCTGCAACTGCGGGTCGCGGTTGCGCTGTTGGTCTTCCAAACGTTTTGCCAGCGTATCCAGCCCTTCCTGAGTGTCGTCGCCCACAATCACAATCACCGCTTTCTGACCGGTTGAGTCAGAGTAAACGTGCATGTTATTAGACTGCGTACCCAGTTTACCGCTTTGATCGGTCATGTCTGCGGGCAGCGAGAAGCTGAGTTTGCCATCAAGCAGTGTTACCGGTTGCCCGGTCGCGTTGCTTTCTGCAGATGCCCCCTGAGCGGGTGTTTTTTTGCTGTCGCTGTTGTCGCAGGCCGCCAGACCCATTACCAGCAGGCCAATACCGACATATTTAACCAGATTGCGCATTGACTTCTTCCTTTCGATAAACAGCCATAACGGCTCATGCGGGCCATCTTACCACAACTGGCATCGCGTACTCTTAACTGGCCTGTAACGCTGATATTTCAGATTTGTCTGCCAGTCTTTTCAACAGCATATTCAACAACACACCGTACATCGGCAGGAAGAAGGCGATGCTGATAATGACCTTAAAGGCGTAGTCCACCAGGGCGATTTCCATCCAGTGTTCGGCCATAAACGGATCCGGGCTGTGCCAGAAGGCGATGAAGAAAAAAGCGAGGGTGTCGCTGGCGTTACCGAACACCGTTGAGGCCGCAGGCGCCAGCCACCAGCGTTTGTTCTGACGCAGGCGGTTAAAGACATGCACGTCGAGGATCTGCCCCAGCGCGTAAGCCATAAAGCTGGCGGTAGCGATACGGGCGACGAACAGGTTGAAATGAGTCAGTGCTTCAAAGCCCTGCCAGCTTCCCATGTAAAACAGGGAAGAGATGCCGTAGGAGATAACCAGCGCAGGTACCATCACAGCGAAAATAATCCGTCGGGCGAGTGGCGCGCCAAAAATACGCACGGTTAAATCTGTCGCCAGGAAAATAAACGGGAAACTGAATGCGCCCCAGGTGGTATGGAAGCCGAAAATGTTAACCGGTAGCTGTACCAGATAGTTACTGGAGGTGATCACCAGCAGGTGAAAAAGGGATAGCCAGAACAGCGCTTTCATGCGCTGAGTTTGTGAAAACTGCGTCATATTGTGACCTTTTTAGTGTTTGGGGTGAGGGAACCCAATAAGCATGTAACACGCTATTTTTCTTGCCATTTTCACATCGGCAGTGCTCGTCATCCTTACGTACTCGATGTACGCCGGGGTGCCTGCGCGCTGGCCTTAATCAAACGGCTGCGCCAATAGCGCGTGTTGATACTGTGCAAAGCCGCAGAATGATACTGCAACATTACGCCGATGCAATGGTTATTTTTAACGCAATCGTTAACCTGGCTTGCGTCACAAAATGGGCAGCGTAAACTAATGCCGTTTTTTCCCGTGTGAGACGAAAATGACCGACCTCTTTACTACCGCCGACCATACTCTTGACGCGCTGGGCCTGCGTTGCCCTGAGCCGGTGATGATGGTGCGCAAAACCGTACGCAATATGCTGCCGGGTGAAACCCTGCTGGTGATTGCTGACGATCCGGCGACCACCCGTGACATTCCGGGGTTCTGCCGCTTTATGGAACACGAACTGGTGGCCCATGAGACGCAATCGCTGCCGTATCGCTATCTGGTGCGTAAAGGGCAATAACTCCCCATTTCAGGCCGCGTTTTTACGCAGTTTGCGATCCTTGCCACCAATTTAAACCGCCGTTTCATTTTTTAGCGCTTTTTGTGAGGCGCTTCACCCTCCCTTTTCCAGCGGTAGTCTAGTTTTTAAGCGTAAAAATAAAACATTGTTTTAACATTTACCTTTCACTACCCTGGAGAAGACCCGATGAAAACGACTTTCAAGCCGTTGCTGGCCGCGTTGTGCCTGTCCACCGTGTCACTGTTATCTGTATCTGCCGTTAATGCGCAGACGATTAAAGCTGCCGATGTGCATCCGGAAGGCTATCCCAATATTGTTGCTGTGCAGAACATGGGTGAAAAACTCAAACAACAAACGGACGGCAAGCTGGAGATTAAAGTCTTTCCCGGCGGCGTTCTGGGCGATGAAAAACAGATGATCGAGCAGGCGCAAATGGGCGCTATCGATATGATTCGCGTCTCAATGGCCCCTGTTGCCGCTATTCTCCCGGATATTGAAGTTTTCACCCTGCCGTATGTCTTCCGGGATGAAGACCATATGCACAAGGTCATTGATGGCGATATCGGTAAACAGATTGGCGATAAGCTGACGGCCAATCCGAAATCCCGGCTGGTATTTCTGGGCTGGATGGACTCCGGTACGCGCAATCTCATCACAAAAAAACCGGTGGTTAAGCCCGAAGATCTGAACGGCATGAAAATTCGCGTGCAGGGCAGCCCCGTCGCTCTGGCAACGTTAAAACAGATGGGCGCTAACTCAGTGGCGATGGGAGTGAGCGAGGTCTATAGCGGCATGCAAACGGGGGTAATTGATGGCGCGGAAAATAACCCGCCGACGTTTATCGCCCATAACTATATGCCGGTTGCCAAAAACTATACCCTCAGCGGTCACTTTATCACCCCTGAAATGCTGCTCTACTCCAAAGTGAAATGGGACAAACTCAGCGCCGATGATCAGAAAAAAATCCTCACCCTGGCGCGTGAAGCACAGTTCGAACAGCGCAAACTCTGGGAAGCCTATACCCAGCAGGCGCTGGATAAAATGAAAGCGGGCGGCGTGCAATTTCATGACATTGATAAATCGGTGTTTATCAAAGCGACAGAGCCGGTGCGCGCCCAGTATGGCGATAAGCATCAGGATCTGATGAAAGCTATCGCTGACGTTAAATAACCCCACTTTTCTGCGGAGAATGTATGTCAGAACTCTACTTAAAGTGGATGGATCGCCTGTACCTGCTTGCTATGACGGTGGCCGGCATATCACTGCTGGTGATGACGATTGTTATTCCGATTGGCATTTTCTCGCGTTACGTATTGAATCGCGGAGAGTCATGGCCGGAACCCATTGCCATCATCTGTATGGTCACTTTTACGTTCATTGGCGCGGCGGTGGGGTACCGCGCCGGTTCCCACATTGCGGTTAACATGCTCACGGATCGTCTGCCTGACACGCTAAAGATGGTATGCGCGCGGCTTGTCGATCTGTTGATGCTGCTCATCTCTCTCATCATGTGCTGGTACAGCTACTGGCTGTGCGTTGAGCTGTGGGAACAACCTGTGGCGGAGTTTCCCCTGCTGACCTCAGGCGAAAGTTATCTGCCGTTGCCGATAGGTTCGGCCATTCTGATCCTGTTTGTGCTCGAACGGTTGTTGTTCGGCTCGCAGGAAAACCGCCCGGTCGTACTGATTGGCAACCATGGGTAAGGGGTGAACAATGGACGCATTTGTATTGTTATTCACCCTCGCCATTCTGCTGGCGCTGGGTATGCCGGTGGCGTTTGCCGTCGGGTTGAGTGCCGTTGCCGGCGCGTTGTGGATAGATCTTCCGCTGGAAGCGCTGATGATCCAGATAACCAGCGGGGTGAACAAATTCACGCTGCTGGCGATTCCGTTTTTTATTCTGGCGGGAGCAATCATGGCGGAGGGCGGCATCGCGCGGCGGCTGGTCAATTTTGCCTATCTGTTTGTCGGGTTCATTCGCGGCGGGTTGTCCCTGGTGAACATTGTCGCATCGACCTTTTTTGGCGCGATTTCCGGCTCGTCGGTCGCCGATACGGCATCCATCGGTAGCGTGATGATCCCGGAAATGGAAAAAAAGGGCTACCCGCGTGAATATGCGGCGGCGGTAACGGCCAGCGGATCGGTGCAGGCTATCCTGATCCCGCCCAGTCATAACTCGGTCATTTACTCGCTGGCGGCGGGAGGCACGGTATCCATTGCGACGCTGTTTATTGCGGGCGTTCTGCCGGGTTTGCTGTTGGGCGTGAGCCTGATGACGTTATGTCTGGGTTTTGCCCACAAACGCGGTTACCCGAAAGGGGAGCGGATTCCGTTTAAGCAGGCGATCAGGATGTTCGTTGATGCGTTATGGGGGCTGATGACGGTAGTGATTATTCTCGGCGGCATTCTTTCCGGGATTTTTACCGCCACAGAATCTGCCGCTGTCGCCTGCCTGTGGGCCTTCTTCGTCACCATGTTCATCTACCGTGATTACAAATGGAATGAGCTGCCGAAGTTGATGTGCCGTACCGTGAAGACGGTCACCATTGTGATGATTCTTATCGGCTTTGCGGCCGCCTTTGGCGCCGTGATGACCTATATGCAGCTTCCGATGCGCATCACCGAATTTTTCACGTCGTTATCGGACAATAAATACGTCATTCTGATGTATCTCAATATCATGCTGTTGCTGATTGGCACCTTGATGGATATGGCGCCGATCATCTTGATCCTGACGCCAGTGCTGCTGCCGGTAACGAATGCGCTGGGGATCGATCCGGTACATTTTGGCATGATCATGATGGTCAACCTCGGGATCGGATTGATTACCCCACCGGTGGGATCGGTGTTGTTCGTCGCCAGTGCGGTGAGTAAGCAGAAGATTGAAACGGTGGTGAAGGCGATGCTGCCGTTTTACGCGATGCTGCTGATTGTGCTGGGGATGGTGACCTATATTCCGGCGATATCTCTCTGGCTGCCAGGAGTGTTGGGAATGCAGTAAAAACTTCCCGGGTGCGGCTGATGCCTTACCCGGGCTACGGTAAAAGAGTAGATACTGTGAACGTCTTCAACCTTGTTAGCCATGGCTGACTCGTTTTCCCGCATGACAACCACAGCGACATCTTTGTGCCCCCCTGGCGCAGAGCGTGCAGCGAGGGGGTTGAGTCCCCGCTGAAATCGGTGAGACGAAGACCCGATGGCAAGGTCAGGCCGCCAGGGATGGCGGACTGAGGTTTGTCGAGACAGGACGTCGAGTCAAACCGACCGCAGGCAGCGGGGCGGGAGGCGAACGCAGTGCGAAGCACCGATTTTTTGCGGGGCCGCGGGGATTGTAAAGGGGAACGCGGTGTTCCCCTTTACCCGTTCACGTGTCCGGAGGTGACATTTCGCCATGAACATAAGGTGAACGGAACCCACCTCCCGAGCCGCATATTCCCCTCACCCCAACCCTCTCCCAGGGGGAGAGGGAGAAAACCGGTGGTATCCCGGGTTAGCGAAGCGACATCCGGGATTTTTTTATTTGCGTAATAAACGCAGTGCGTTGGCGGTTACCAATACCGTCGCGCCGGTATCTGCCAGTACCGCCAGCCACAGGCCCGTTATACCCAGCAATGTTGTTACCAGGAAAATCGCTTTCAGCCCCAGAGCGATAGCAATGTTCTGCCGGATATTGGCCTGCGTGGCGCGGGCAAGATGAATCATCTGTGCCAGTCCGCCGAGGCGGTTATGGGTTAATGCCGCATCGGCGGTTTCCAGCGCCACGTCCGTCCCGCTGCCCATCGCAATGCCTATCGTCGCGGCTTTCATCGCCGGGGCATCGTTAATGCCGTCGCCAATCATCGCCAGCGGAGCATCCTTATTGAGCAAGGTGACTGCGCTCACTTTATCTTCGGGTAATAGCCCGGCGCGGAAGTCCATCTGCAATTCTCCGGCAATGGCGGCAGCGGCACGCGGGTTGTCACCCGTTAACATCACCCCCTCCACGCCCAGATTACGCAGTGCGGCGATGGCTTCCCGCGCATCCTCTCGCAGGGTATCGCGCAGCGACAGGGAGCCAATAGCGACGCCATCACACAGGGCGACGATCACCGTTTCTCCCTGGCTTTCGCGGGCATTGATATCCGCCAATAACGCGGCATCCAGCGCCTCTGGCGGCAGCTTATCCGGCGCGCTCAGGCGGATGTGCTGGCCCTCCACCTGCGCTTCAATACCTTTACCTGTCAGCGTGCGCTGTTCGGTAGCCTGCGGCAGCGCCCATTTGCGCGTCAGGGCTTCCTGCACAATAGCCTGCGCCAGTGGATGGGTCGACCCCTGCTCCACGGCAGCGCTCAATGTCAGCAGTGTCTCTTCCTTAACCCCGGCAAGTGGATATACGCCGACAACCTGCGGTTTACCGACGGTCAATGTGCCGGTTTTATCAAACGCCACATGCTGAATACGACCGAGTTGCTCCAGCGCTGCGCCGCCTTTAATCAGCGCCCCACGCCGTGCCGCCGCTGCCAGGCCTGAGGTAATGGCGGCAGGCGTTGAGATAACCAGCGCGCACGGGCAACCGATCAGCAGCAACGTCAGCCCTTTGTAGATCCACGCCAGCCAGTTTGCCGCGAACAGCAACGGCGGCAGTACGGCGACCAGCAGGGCGATGACCATAATCACCGGGGTATAAATCCGGCTAAAGCGATCGATAAAGCGCTCAATAGGCGCGCGGCGCTCCTCGGCTTCTTCTATCAGCTTGAGGATACGGTCAATGGCACTTTCACCGGGGCGGGAAACCACTTCCAGCGTCACCAGTCTGTCAACGCTGGTCGCCCCTGCAGGAATACTATCGCCGTTGCTGTGCTCGACGGGCAGGGATTCACCGGTTAATGCGCTCTCATCAAAGCTGGCGAACGGCGTTAAAAGCTTGCCATCAGCCGGTAAACGCCCGCCAGCCGGGACCTCGATAACATCGCCAGGGCGCAATTCCTGAGCGCTAACGGTCTGCCGCTCACCCTTGTGGATGCGCGTGGCGGTGTCGGGTTTTAGCGCCATCAGCGCGCTCACCCCTTTTCGTGCGCGACTGGCCGCCCAACCTTCAAGCCGTTCGCCCACCAGGAACAGCAGCAGCACCATGGCGGCTTCTGCCGTTGCACCGATAAACAGCGCACCGATAGCGGCAACGCTCATCAGGGTTTCGATAGCAAACCAGCTACCGCTGCGCATCAGGCGCAATGCCTGGCGCGCAATGGGAAAGAGCCCCACCAGGGTCGTCACGATAAAGGCCGTCTGGCCCAGCGGATGGTTAAACTGCTCCAGCAGCCAACTGATACCCATCAGCACAATCAGGATCAGAAGCGGCATATTTTCCTGCCAGCGCGACGGCGCAGCCGCTTTGGGGGCGTTTTCATCCTGCACGGCGTACCCGGCCTGTTGCACGGCTTTTTCTACCTGCTTGCGGATATCGTTATCGGCAATCACCGTGAGTTTTTCGGTGGCAAAGGCGACCTGCACCTGATTAACCCCGGCTATCTGGCGAACGGCATTTTCCACCTTACGGGCGCAGGCTGCGCAGTCCATCCCTGTCACCAGCCAGCTATAACGTTCGCCGTTGGCGCTTTCGAGGGTCGCCTCAGGCGTTTCACAGGGGAGGTCGCACGTGCAGGGCGCGGTTTTCTCCGCCAATGGACGAAGTTTCATAGCCGCAAACTGCGGGGGTTTTTTATTATCGAGGGGTGTCATGGCATCCTCCGGTGAATGATAATTTTCTCATTAACCGGAGGATACACTCTGGAGTCGACTCCAGAGTCAAGTGTTTTAAATGTACAGCGAACGCACGATCAGGAAGTGCCCGGCAAAGTAGCAGGCTGCGGAAATCGCGTTATCGGCACGGAAGCGGCGACGGTAATGGCTACCCAGCCAGACAACGTTGCTGATTAGCAGCAGCGCCGCGCCAACAAAGGCAGAGAGCGCCGGGCTGGTGGGACGGAAGAACCACAGCTCACCGGCCAGCCAGACCATCACCAGCGTCATGGCGATAAATGTGCAAACAGGCAAACGCAGCTCTTCCAGGCGCGACCAAATCACCGCAATCAGCAGGGCGCCAACGATCAGCAGCACCACCGGCAACGGCCAGAAGAAGGAGAGCGACATCTGCGTGGCAAAATAGATGGTGTAAAGCAGGTGGGCGAGGAAGAAGGCGCCAATGGCGTAGAGCAGTTGCTGGCGCGGCAGTAGGGTTAGCGCATCGCCAATCAGCGAGGCGCACAGCCCGGCAAGCACAAGGTAGCTAATGGCATCAAACATCGGGGCTTGCCAGGCCAGTAATAACAGCAGCAGCAGCGTGACAGGTTTAAATACCCAACGCTGCCAGACAGGCCCACGGTAGGAAGCGTCAACATACAGCCAGGCGGAAAAACAGACAGCAATAAATGACCAAAGCATAATAAGTCCCTGAATCCGTTATTGTATCGCGAGCACCATGCCCACGGCTCTACTAATGAGTTTAGTGGTCGTAGCAGGTGAATGACAATGTTACGGAAGACAGGGGAATCTTAAAAATGTGCCATTTATTTTTTTGCTTTCAGTTTTTTCAGCCAGATAAGCAGCTCAAAAACGCCAAAGACAAAGATGCGAAACTCTTCGAACCGTGTCATTTGCGGACCGTCTTTCGGCAGCGTTTTTTTCATCATCGTCGCCTGAATAGCGTGCATAAACACGGTGAAAAACAGCGCCACGTTGACGAAAATATTGAGCGGCTTAGGAAACGGGGAAAACAGGTTCAGCAGTAAAAAAGCCCAGACAAAGAGCATTAACAGCCGTCCCAGATTAATCAGTATGTTCATTTTCCTCTCCTTGTGATTCACGCTGATATAAGCGGTAGGCGACCTGACCCGCGACTTTCTCCCGGTGCAAACTCCAGCTTGCAGGCACCGGCGGCAGGCCATTCTCTACTTCGCTTTCGACATAGATTAGCGCGCCATTGGCCAGCCAGCCGTTGTTTTCCAGCAGGGTTAAGGTCTCTTCGAGCATCCCTTTGCGAAACGGCGGATCGACAAACACGATATCATGCGGCGTGCCGCTTTGGGCCAGCCATGCCAGGGTATTCCCGGTGACCACTTTGCCGTTGGCGGCTTTTAATGTCGCCAGGTTTTGCTGCAATTGCTGGGCGACCGCGCGTTCCATTTCGAGCAGCGTGGCGCTGGCCGCGTAGCGTGACAAGGCCTCTAAGCCCAGCGCGCCGCTGCCGGCAAAGCAGTCGAGACAACGTGCGTCGACCATGGACGGCGCCAGCCAGTTAAATAGGGTTTCGCGCACACGGTCAGTTGTCGGGCGCAATCCGGGGCTGTCCGGCACCGGGAGTTTGCGTCCCCGCCATTGCCCACCAATAATACGTATCTGGCCGGTGGCGGCCCGATTGGGTTTCTTCATGGTCATCGCTTAGCTCATCATTTCGGCCTGCTATTCTAGCGGCGCCCGGCGCGGCGCGAAACCTTAATCCGCAGGCGGTGATGCGAGTTAAGGAAAGTGATAGACTATCTCTCTAATTAACCCTATTTTTCAGCCCTGTTGCGCCAGTACGGGCTGCGCCATGAATAAACCGCGAGGAGTGTAGTCGCAAATGGCAGATGAGAAGAAACGTGGCTTTTTTTCCTGGCTGGGCTTTGGGCAAAAAGATCAGGTAAAAGAAAAAGAAGCGGAGCAGGCAGCCGTAACGCAGCCGCCGCATACCCAGGAAGAGAGCGAAACCTTTGCAGAAGAGGTCGTTGAGGTTACTGAAAAACTGGTTGAAAGCGAAAAGCCACAGCCAGTAGAAGAGGAACCGCAACCTGAGGTCGCGGCGCGCGAAGAACTGCCGCTGCCGGAAGAGGTGAGCGAACCGGAAATTGCCGCGCAAGAGTGGCAGCCGGAGCAAGAGCCTGTCGACGAAGACGCGCCAATCAGCGATGAAGAGCTGGAAGCACAGGCTCTGGCTGCGGACGCGGCTGAGGAAGCGCTGGTGGTGGTGCCGGTTGACGAACCAGCAGAAGAGGTTGTGGAAGAGACCGTTGTTGAACAAGAGAAGCCGACCAAAGAGGGTTTCTTCGCGCGACTCAAACGCAGCCTGCTGAAAACCAAAGAGAATCTCGGTTCCGGATTTATCAGTCTGTTCCGTGGCAAAAAAATCGACGATGATCTCTTTGAAGAGCTGGAAGAGCAGTTACTGATTGCCGACGTCGGGGTGGAAACCACCCGTAAAATCATTACGAGTCTGACGGAAGGCGCGTCGCGCAAACAACTGCGTGATGCCGAGGCACTGTATGGTTTGCTCAAAGAAGAGATGGGTGACATCCTTGCCAAAGTTGATGAACCGCTGAATGTTGAAGGCAAAACACCGTTTGTTATTCTGATGGTTGGCGTCAATGGGGTGGGTAAAACGACCACCATTGGTAAACTGGCGCGTCAGTTTGAACAACAGGGTAAATCGGTGATGCTGGCGGCTGGCGACACCTTCCGTGCTGCGGCGGTTGAGCAGTTGCAGGTGTGGGGGCAGCGTAACAATATTCCGGTTATCGCCCAGCATACGGGGGCCGATTCCGCCTCGGTGATTTTCGATGCCATCCAGGCCGCCAAAGCGCGTCATGTGGATGTGCTCATCGCCGATACCGCCGGGCGCTTGCAGAATAAAGCGCACCTGATGGAAGAGTTGAAAAAGATCGTCCGCGTGATGAAAAAGCTGGACGAAGACGCACCGCATGAGGTGATGCTGACCATCGATGCCAGTACCGGGCAGAATGCGATAAGCCAGGCCAAACTGTTCCATGAAGCCGTTGGCCTGACGGGTATCACCCTTACCAAGCTGGACGGTACGGCGAAGGGCGGTGTGATTTTCTCGGTAGCGGATCAGTTTGGCATTCCTATCCGCTACATCGGGGTCGGCGAACGTATTGAGGATCTACGTCCGTTTAACGCGGGCGATTTTATAGAGGCACTTTTTGCCCGAGAGGATTAACAATGATTCGCTTTGAACACGTCAGCAAAGCCTATCTCGGTGGGAGACAAGCGTTGCAGGGGGTGACATTCCATCTGCAACCGGGCGAGATGGCCTTTCTGACCGGCCACTCCGGCGCAGGGAAGAGTACCCTGCTCAAGCTTATCTGTGGCATTGAGCGGCCAAGCGCCGGGAAAATCTTGTTTGGCGGGCACGACATTACACGCCTGAAAAACCGGGAAGTGCCGTTTCTGCGTAGGCAGATCGGGATGATTTTCCAGGATCACCATTTGCTGATGGACAGGACGGTTTATGACAACGTGGCTATCCCGTTGATCATTGCCGGGGCCAGCGGTGACGACATTCGTCGCCGTGTCTCCGCAGCACTGGACAAGGTGGGTCTGCTCGACAAAGCGAAGAGTTTTCCGATTCAGCTATCCGGTGGTGAACAGCAGCGTGTGGGTATTGCCCGCGCAGTGGTGAACAAACCTGCGGTACTGCTGGCGGACGAACCGACCGGTAACCTGGACGACGCCCTTTCCGAAGGGATTTTACGTCTGTTTGAGGAGTTCAATCGTGTTGGGGTCACTGTGTTAATGGCGACGCACGATCTGGGGCTGATTTCCCGGCGTTCGTACCGCATGCTGACTTTAAGCGATGGCCATTTGCATGGAGGCCTGGCGGGTGAATAAGCGTGATGCATTGAATCAAATGCGGCAGTTTGGCAGCAAGCTGGATCGTTTTCGTAAATCGGCGAGCGGTACCGGTGATGCAGGCCGTAACGCGCCGCGCCGTGGTAAAGGTGCGCCGAAAGTCAGTTCGCGTAAAACCAACGTCTTCAACGAACAGGTGCGTTATGCCTTCCAGGGCGCGTTACAGGACCTGAAAAGCAAACCTTTTGCCACGTTCCTGACGGTAATGGTGATTGCCATTTCCCTGACGCTGCCGAGTGTCTGCTATATGGTGTACAAAAACGTTAACCAGGCCGCCTCGCAGTATTATCCGTCACCGCAAATTACAGTCTATTTTGATAAGGCGCTGGATGACGACGCTGCGGCTCAGGTGGTAGGGCAGCTCCAGGCGGAGCAGGGTGTGGAGAAGGTCAACTACCTGTCCCGTGAAGATGCACTCGGCGAGTTCCGCAACTGGTCTGGTTTTGGCGGCGCGCTGGATATGCTGGAAGAGAACCCGCTGCCTGCGGTGGCGGTGGTGATCCCCAAACTCGATTTCCAGAGCACGAATGCGCTAAACACGCTGCGTGACCGTATTTCGAAACTGCACGGTATTGATGAAGTGCGGATGGACGACAGCTGGTTTGCCCGTCTTGCGGCGCTAACCGGGCTGGTTGGTCGGGTATCGGCAATGATTGGTGTGCTGATGGTAGCGGCGGTGTTCCTCGTTATCGGCAACAGCGTGCGTCTTAGCATCTTTGCCCGCCGCGATACGATCAACGTGCAAAAACTGATTGGTGCAACGGACGGTTTTATTCTGCGTCCTTTCCTGTACGGTGGAGCGCTGTTGGGCTTTAGTGGCGCCTTCCTGTCACTGATTCTTTCTGAGATTCTGGTGCTACGGCTCTCCTCTGCGGTGAGCGAAGTGGCGCAGGTATTCGGAACGAAGTTCGATCTGAACGGCCTGTCGTTTGATGAATGCCTGCTGTTGCTGCTGGTGTGCTCAATGATTGGCTGGGTTGCTGCCTGGCTGGCAACTGTGCAACATTTACGTCACTTTACTCCGCAGTAAAAAAAGTCTGATATACTCTTTCCCTGCAATGCAGTATTCCCGTCGCAGGGAAAGCGTATAGCGTATATCTCCTTTCCTCTGCCGCGGTTTTTCATTCTTATGTCACATTTTGTGCCTAATTTATTCACAATCCAGCCTGGAACTTGTGGATAAAATCACTGTCTGATACAAGAGTGGATGCTATTCTCGTTGCTCATTAACGCTGGCATGTGTGTTGCCTGATGGGGACAGACCGCCGCCAGTCGAATGTAATTTGAGAGGATTTGAATGACCAAAGAAATGCAAACTTTAGCTTTAGCCCCTGTTGGTAACCTGGAATCTTATATCCGGGCCGCTAACGCATGGCCGATGTTGACGGCTGATGAAGAAAGGGCACTGGCTGAAAAGCTGCATTACCAGGGCGATCTGGAAGCAGCTAAGAAGCTGATCCTGTCACACCTGCGCTTTGTTGTTCATATTGCTCGTAACTATTCGGGCTATGGTCTGCCGCAGGCGGATCTGATCCAGGAAGGTAATATCGGCCTGATGAAAGCCGTACGTCGCTTCAACCCGGAAGTGGGTGTGCGCCTCGTCTCTTTCGCCGTGCACTGGATTAAAGCTGAGATTCACGAATACGTGCTGCGTAACTGGCGTATTGTGAAAGTCGCGACCACGAAAGCACAGCGTAAGTTGTTCTTTAACCTGCGTAAAACCAAGCAGCGTCTGGGCTGGTTTAACCAGGACGAAGTGGAAATGGTTGCCCGTGAACTGGGCGTGACCAGCAAAGACGTGCGTGAAATGGAATCACGTATGGCGGCGCAGGACATGACTTTCGATATGTCGCCAGATGATGAATCTTCCGATAGCCAGCCTATGGCACCGGTACTCTATCTGCAGGATAAATCGTCTAACTTTGCGGATGGCATTGAAGACGACAACTGGGAAGAGCAGGCAGCTAATAAGCTGACGGATGCGATGCAGGGTCTCGACGAGCGTAGCCAGGCCATTATTCGTGCTCGCTGGTTGGATGAAGAGAACAAAACAACGCTGCAGGAACTGGCAGATCGTTACGGTGTTTCCGCTGAGCGTGTGCGTCAGTTGGAAAAGAACGCGATGAAGAAACTGCGTGCCGCGATCGAAGCGTAACGCTGTGCGTTAAAGAATGGGCCGGGTCAGCGAGAGCTACCCGGCTTTTTGTTTTCTGGCGTTCCGTTTTTTGCTTTCAGGGCCGGGTTTATATAGTCCGGATAAGGCGACGCCACCTCCGGAGTCAGGCAGGCCAGCAAGATCTGGAACGCCGATTCCATCTCTTCTTCCTCCATGGCGGCAAACCCCATCAGCAACCCTTTCAACGGCTTATCGCCAGAGTAGTACCGCGACAGTGCCCGCACCAGAACACCTCGTTCATTCGCGCGCCTGGCAAGGGCAACATCATCACACTCTGCGGGCAGTGAAAGCACCAGATGCAGCCCGGCATTGTCGTTATATTCGCTCAGCGCCTCTTTACCCAGCGCCTCGACAATCAGGCTTGCCAGTCGGGCGCGACGGCGGGCATAGAGCAGACGCATCCGTCGGATATGTGCCGTGTAATGCCCCTCGGTAATAAACTGCGCCAGCGCCTCCTGGTCCAGCAACCGGCCGCCGCGATACAGTTCTGCATGCGCCGTCTTTAACGCCTGCATCAGGGGACGCGGCAACACCAGATAACCCAGACGCAGACCGGGGTAGAGCGTTTTGCTGAATGTCCCGGTGTAGATAACCGGCGCGTCATCAACCAGCCCCTGGAGTGCGGGGATCGGCTGACCGGAAAAGCGAAATTCGCTGTCGTAATCATCCTCAACAATCCAGCTTCCCGTTTGCCGGGCGAGCGCCAGCAAGCGCTGGCGTCGCTCCAGGCTCATGACGCAGCCCAGCGGGTACTGATGAGAGGGGGTTACAAATATCAGCCTGGGTGGCGTGTTTCCGCTCTCCGGTGGCTGCATGCCGGAAAGATCGACGTCGATAGCCTGGAGTTCTATACCGTTCATCTTCAAAACGTTACGAATGCCCCAGTAGGCTGGCTCTTCAATCCATGCGCTATCGCCGGGATTACACAACATGCGCGATACCAGATCGATGGCCTGGTGAATACCCTCAGTTATCAGGATTTGCCCGGCGCTACAGCGTACGGAGCGGGTAACGCGCAGATATTCCACCAGCGCCTGCTGCAATGCCTGGCTACCGCCTGCATCGCTGTAGGAGAGTTGGCTGGCCTGCGGTTTGCGGCTGATACGTGCCTGGATTTTACGAAACAGGGCATGTGGAAAGGCGCTGACATCGGGTACGCCGGGTAAAAATGCCCCCCACTGACGTGGGCTGGCGCTGCTTTTTTGCAATAACGCCTGACCGCGTGAGGAAAGATGAGAAGGAAGATCGCCCGCATCGTGTCCGGCTGGCGACAGCGGCGCCGTGAGCAGGCTGTCCGGCACCGTCTGTGCCACAAAGGTGCCGCTTCCGGCACGGGAAACGACATATCCTTCCGCCACAAGCTGTTCGTAAACCGTCAGTACCGTGTTGCGCGAAAGGTGGAGTTCTGCGGCTAAATCCCGGCTCGGCGGCAGGCGGCTTTGCGGGGGCAGGCTCCCTTCGAGGATCGACAGGCGAATCGCGTTATATAATTTCTTATGCAGTTTGCCTTCGGTTTGTTCGTCCAGACGCAACTGCAGTAAATCACACACGAGCGAACGCAAATTGGATCCCTTAATTATTCAAAACTGGTACTCGATTATAGGACCGCTTGTGTCATTGTTGCAAAACAGGGTTGCTGCGAAATGAATCAATGACGGGGGAGTTTAAGGTGAAGAATAACGAATTACATCAACGCCGTTTACAGGCGACACCGCGTGGTATTGGCGTGATGTGCGGCTTCTATGCCGAGAAAGCAGAAAATGCCACTCTGTGGGATGTGGAAGGCAACGAAGTCATCGATTTCGCCGCCGGGATTGCGGTGCTCAATACCGGCCATCGCCATCCTAAAATTGTCGCAGCAGTGGAAAAGCAGTTGCAGGCATTTACCCACACGGCTTATCAGATTGTCCCTTACGAAAGCTACGTCTCGCTGGCGGAACGCATTAACGAACGCGTACCGGTAGAAGGCCCGGCCAAAACAGCCTTTTTCTCGACCGGGGCGGAAGCGCTGGAAAACGCGGTCAAAATCGCCCGCGCCTATACCAAACGTCCTGGTGTGATTACTTTCGTCGGCGGTTTCCACGGACGTACTTATATGACCATGGCGCTGACCGGCAAAGTGGCACCGTACAAAATCGGTTTTGGCCCGTTCCCTGGCTCCATTTTCCATGCGCAATTCCCGAATGCGCTGCACGGCGTCAGTACCGACGACGCGATGAAAAGCCTGGAACGTATTTTTAAAGCGGATATCGCCCCCGATCAGGTTGCGGCCATTTTACTCGAGCCGGTACAGGGCGAAGGCGGCTTTAATATCGCGCCTGACGATTTTATGCAGGCGCTGCGTAAGCTGTGTGATACCCATGGGATTTTGCTGATTACCGATGAAGTGCAGTCCGGCTTTGCACGTACCGGTAAACTCTTCGCGGTTGAACATTACAGCGTTAAACCGGACTTGATCACCATGGCGAAAAGCCTGGCGGGCGGCCTGCCGCTGTCAGCAGTAGCAGGGCGTGCGGAGGTGATGGACGCACCCGCGCCGGGGGGGTTAGGCGGTACTTATGCCGGTAACCCGCTGGCCGTTGCCGCTGCGCATGCCGTGATGGATGTGATTGAAGAGGAAAATCTCTGCGAACGCGCGAACCACCTGGGTAAGCATCTGGTTGAAGTGCTGACCAAAGCGAAAGCGGACTGTCCGTACATTGCGGATATTCGCGCCCAGGGTTCCATGGTGGCCGTGGAGTTTAACGATCCGCAAAGTGGTGAACCGTCGGCGGAATTCACTAAACAGGTGCAGGATAAAGCGCTGGCCGCCGGGCTGTTGCTGTTGAGTTGCGGTGTCTACGGTAACGTGATTCGCTTCCTCTATCCGCTGACCATTCCGGAAGTTCAGTTCCGTAAAGCGCTGGATATTATCTACCAGTCACTGACCCACTAATTGACCTGATCAATGAAAGCCGCCGCCTGGCGGCTTTCTTACTCACTGTCATCCGCCTGTTATATAACCTTCAAAATTGTTGTTCCAAATTTCAGAAAATGGGGTATGTTTTAGCAGAGAATGCTGCCAAGACACGGGCGGCATCCGTGCTGGCTACTATCATATTCTTTGCTTATGACCGTCAGCAAAATAATGTGTCGAACAACAACATCACAACAAATGCAATCACCATAAACAATGGGGAATCTCAGGATGAATATGAAGGGTAAAGCGTTACTGGCAGGATGTGTCGCGTTAGCGATGAGCAACATGGCATTCGCGAAAGATATTAAAGTTGCTGTCGTGGGTGCGATGTCTGGCCCGGTTGCGCAATACGGTGATCAGGAGTTTACTGGCGCTGAGCAGGCTGTTGCTGATATCAATGCCAAAGGCGGTATCAAAGGCGACAAGCTGGTTATCACCAAATATGATGATGCGTGCGACCCGAAACAAGCCGTTGCAGTAGCGAACAAAGTGGTTAACGACGGCATCAAATACGTTATTGGTCACCTGTGCTCCTCTTCCACTCAGCCTGCGTCCGATATTTATGAAGACGAAGGCATTCTGATGATTACGCCAGCAGCGACCGCACCTGAGCTGACCGCTCGCGGTTATAAACTGACTCTGCGTACCACCGGTCTGGACTCTGATCAGGGCCCGACGGCTGCAAAATACATTCTGGAACACGTTAAACCGCAGCGCATTGCTGTTATCCACGATAAACAGCAGTACGGCGAAGGTCTGGCGCGTGCTGTGCAGGATGGCCTGAAAAAAGGCGGCGCGAACGTGGTGTTCTTTGACGGTATCACCGCTGGCGAGAAAGACTTCTCCACGCTGGTTGCGCGTCTGAAAAAAGAGAACATCGACTTCGTTTACTACGGTGGCTACCACCCGGAAATGGGCCAGATCCTGCGTCAGTCTCGTGCTGCCGGTCTG
The DNA here is from genome assembly GCF_052061655.1 of Phytobacter diazotrophicus. Lineage (NCBI taxonomy): Bacteria > Pseudomonadati > Pseudomonadota > Gammaproteobacteria > Enterobacterales > Enterobacteriaceae > Phytobacter > Phytobacter diazotrophicus. Next base: position 359,850 of record NZ_CM125428.1, read on the forward strand.
CAAACCAAATTCATGGGGCCGGAAGGCGTAGCGAACGTTTCCCTGTCTAACATCGCGGGCGATTCTGCCGAAGGCATGTTAGTAACCAAACCGAAAAACTACGATCAGGTTCCGGCGAACAAACCTATCGTAGACGCGATCAAAGCGAAGAAACAGGATCCGAGCGGCGCGTTCGTGTGGACCACCTACGCTGCGCTGCAGTCTCTGGCGGCTGGCCTGAACCAGTCCTCTGACCCGTCGGCTATCGCAACCTGGCTGAAAGGCAACACTGTTGAGACCGTTATGGGACCATTGTCCTGGGATCAGAAGGGTGACCTGAAAGGTTTTGAGTTTGGCGTGTTTACATGGCATGCGAATGGTACCGCGACTGACGCGAAATAAACCCTGACCGTCGCCTTTCGCACCGCAAGCGCGTTGGCCGCGTCCGTTAACCCCGGTCACTTACTGATGTAAGCTCCCGGGGATTAACGTCCTTGCCGCCTTCTTGCAGCACGAAATTCTTGGTCAGCGCAGAACGACAAAAGTGAGCTTTGTATCTCTGTCGCCTTTCGCACCGCAAGTGCGTTGGTCGCGTCCGTTAACCCCGGTCACTTACTGATGTAAGCTCCCGGGGATTAACGTCCTTGCCGCCTTCTTGCTGCACGAAATTCTTGGTCAGCGCAGAACGAAAAAAGTGAGCTGATAACTTTGTCGCCTTTCGCACCGCAAGCGCGTTGGCTGCATCCGTTAACCTCAGTCACTTACTCATCTCCCACTCCCCGTGGGAGAGGGCGGGGTGAGGGCATCAGGCCGCACGGAGATAAATGCAAACGGCAACCTGAGGGTTGCCGTTTTTACATCTTTGCGCTTTCCCGGATGCGCTGCGCTTATCCGGTTACGCGTCTATATGCTTCACCCAGCCATCATTCTGCGCGGTAAAGCCCGTCGCCTGAGCGAATGCGGCCATCACGCTACGATCTTCTACGCCGGCTTCGGTAATCCACCAGGTGGTGACCGATGGATTATCGCGGATCACTTCTTCAAGCAAATATTGGCCAACACCGCGGCGACGGGTGACGTCACGTACGCGCAGGGAATCCAGTGCCGCCTGGGTACCACTCAGGGTCACGCGAACAGCGCCTAATAATCGGTCGTTAAAACGCGCCGCATAAATAAGGTGCGTTTCGTCAACTTCCAGCGATGCAGGGGAGTATTCCGGCCAGACTTTAGCTAAATCAATAAGATCCTGCTCGGTAAAACTTACCAGACGGATAATGGTCAATTTCATTCACAGCTTGTCCATGTCTCAAAAGATAACTGCAGTGTAAACAATTTCTTCTGACGCGGGCTGTTACTTTTTCATTTTTCGGTTTGCAGGCGATTACTTTTGAGGCAGGCGTTGCGGCAGATTTAAACATTAGGGATTGAAAAACAGGTAGCATTTTCCCCTGAAAGGTAGCGTTTTATTCCGCTCATTGTGCCATTATTTTATGCTGTAAACTGAACTTTTTTGGTTTATCTCCAGCGGAATTCAGAATATTATCTCTGCTTAATCGCCTGAAAAATAGAGTATTTAGTCTGGTTTTTGCCAAAAAACTGCGCTAAACCATTCATGGCACTGGTAAAAATAGCGTTGTCTATAAAAAGTACAGAATGCTTTTTAACCATAAAAAAACAATATATTTACACACGACATCACGAACGAGGATTTTAGAATGAGAAGGAACGCGAAGACATTAATCGCGGGGATGGTTGCACTTGCGATGTCTCACGCGGCCATGGCGAAGGATATAAAAGTTGCGGTTGTAGGGGCGATGTCCGGGCCGATTGCTCAATGGGGCGATATGGAATTCAACGGTGCGCGCCAGGCCATCAAAGATATCAACGCTAAAGGCGGCGTTAAGGGCGACAAGCTGGTCGCTGTGGAATACGACGACGCCTGTGACCCGAAACAAGCCGTTGCGGTGGCGAATAAAGTTGTTAACGACGGCATCAAATACGTTATTGGACATCTCTGCTCATCGTCAACGCAGCCTGCGTCTGACATCTACGAAGACGAAGGCATTCTGATGATCTCCCCCGGCGCGACCAATCCGGAACTCACCCAGCGCGGTTATCAGCACATTATGCGTACCGCAGGGCTGGACTCCTCTCAGGGGCCGACCGCCGCGAAATATATCCTCGGCACGGTGAAGCCGCAGCGTATTGCCATCATTCACGACAAGCAGCAGTACGGTGAAGGTCTGGCGCGTTCCGTTCAGGAAGGGCTGAAAGCTGGCGGTGCGAACATCGTTTTCTTTGACGGTATCACCGCCGGTGAGAAAGATTTCTCCGCGCTGGTTGCCCGTCTTAAGAAAGAAAATATCGATTTTGTCTACTACGGTGGTTATTACCCGGAAATGGGACAAATTCTGCGTCAGGCGCGTGCGAATGGCCTGCAGACCCAGTTTATGGGGCCGGAAGGCGTAGGTAACGCATCCCTTTCCAACATCGCGGGCGATGCGGCGGAAGGCATGCTGGTAACGATGCCGAAGCGCTACGATCAGGATCCGGCTAACCAGGCCATCGTCGACGCGTTAAAAGCCGAGAAGAAAGACCCGAGTGGTCCGTATGTCTGGATCACCTATGCCGCAGTGCAGTCTCTGGCGCAGGCAATGGAGCGTTCTGGCAGTAATGAACCGCTCGCGCTGGTGAAAGATTTAAAAGCTAACGGAGCTAAAACCGTGATTGGGCCGCTGAACTGGGATGAGAAAGGCGATTTGAAAGGATTTGATTTCGGAGTCTTCCAGTGGCACGCCGATGGTTCGTCCACGGTAGCCAAATAAGGCAACCACTCATCATACTTCGCGCCGCAGATGCGTTGGCTGCGTTTATCCACCCCGGTCACGTACAGCTTGTACGCTTCCGGGGATGAACAAACTTGCCGCCTTCCTGCAACTCGAATTATTTAGAGTGGGGGTTCAACATCCCGGCTTGTCGGGTTTAGAAAGGTTACGTTATGTCCGAGCAGTTTCTCTACTTCTTGCAGCAGATGTTTAACGGCGTGACGCTGGGAAGCACCTATGCATTGATCGCCATCGGTTACACCATGGTGTATGGCATTATCGGCATGATCAACTTCGCCCACGGCGAGGTCTATATGATCGGCAGTTATGTCTCCTTTATGATTATTGCCGCTTTGATGATGATGGGAATCGACGCCAGTTGGCTGTTGATTACCGCAGGCTTTGTCGGCGCTATCGTCATTGCCAGTGCTTATGGCTGGAGTATTGAGCGCGTGGCTTACCGCCCGGTGCGCAACTCCAAGCGCCTGATTGCACTGATTTCTGCCATCGGGATGTCAATCTTCCTACAAAACTATGTCAGCCTGACCGAAGGTTCACGTGACGTGGCGTTGCCGAGCCTGTTTAACGGCCAGTGGACGGTCGGTAGCAGTGATAATTTCGCGGCAACCATCACCACCATGCAACTGGTTATCTGGATCGTGACCTTTGTTTCGATGCTGGCCCTGACGGTGTTTATCCGTTATTCCCGCATGGGCCGCGCCTGTCGCGCCTGTTCAGAAGACCTGAAAATGGCGAGCCTGCTTGGCATCAATACTGACCGCGTGATTGCTCTGACCTTTGTGATTGGTGCAGCGATGGCGGCAGTGGCGGGCGTGTTGCTCGGTCAGTTCTATGGCGTAATCAACCCCTATATCGGCTTTATGGCGGGGATGAAGGCCTTTACCGCAGCGGTGTTGGGCGGGATCGGTAGCATTCCGGGTGCAATGATCGGCGGCCTGATTCTGGGCATCACCGAAGCACTCTCCTCGGCGTACCTGAGTACGGAATATAAAGACGTTGTGGCCTTTGCCCTGCTGATCGTCGTGCTGCTGGTGATGCCGACCGGTATCCTGGGTCGCCCGGAGGTTGAAAAAGTATGAAACCGATGCATTTTGCGATGGCATTGCTCTCCGCCGCCATGTTTTTCGTGCTGGCGGGCGTCTTTATGGGCGTGCAGTTAGAGCTGGATGGCACGAAGCTGGTGGTTAACACCGCAGCGAGCATTCGCTGGGAATGGGTGTTCATTGGCACGGCTGTGGTCTTTTTCTTCCAGTTGCTGCGCCCTGTTTACCAGAAGACGCTGAAAAACGTCTCGGGGCCGAAATTCATTCTGCCGGCGATCGACGGTTCGACCGTTAAACAGAAACTCTTCCTGGTGGCCCTGCTGGTGGCTGCCGTGGCATGGCCGTTTGTGGTGTCGCGCGGTACGGTGGATATCGCCACCATGACCATGATTTACATCATCCTCGGCCTTGGGCTGAACGTGGTGGTGGGGCTGTCCGGTCTGCTGGTGCTGGGTTATGGCGGTTTCTACGCTATCGGCGCCTACACCTTCGCGCTGCTTAACCACTATTATGGTCTCGGTTTCTGGACATGTCTGCCGCTGGCGGGCCTGGTGTCGGCGGCGGCGGGCTTCCTGCTTGGCTTCCCGGTACTGCGTCTGCGCGGAGATTACCTGGCGATTGTCACCCTCGGTTTCGGCGAAATCGTCCGTATCCTGCTGCTGAACAATACCGAAATTACCGGTGGCCCGAACGGGATCAGCCAGATTCCGAAGCCGACGCTGTTCGGTCTGGAGTTTAGCCGCACCGCGCGCGAGGGCGGTTGGGATACATTCAGCAACTTCTTTGGCGTGCCTTATGACCCCAGCGACCGTGTCGTCTTCCTATATATGGTTGCGCTGCTGCTGGTCGTACTCACCCTGTTTGTGATTAACCGTCTGCTGCGTATGCCGCTCGGCCGTGCCTGGGAAGCGCTGCGTGAAGACGAAATTGCCTGCCGGTCTCTGGGCCTCAACCCGACTCGCATCAAACTGACTGCCTTCACTATCAGCGCCGCGTTTGCTGGTTTTGCCGGTACGCTGTTTGCCGCGCGCCAGGGTTTTGTCAGCCCGGAATCCTTCACCTTTGCCGAGTCTGCCTTTGTGCTGGCCATTGTGGTGCTGGGCGGTATGGGTTCGCAGTTTGCGGTTATCCTGGCAGCGATTCTGCTGGTGGTTTCCCGCGAATTGATGCGCGATTTCAATGAATACAGCATGTTGATGCTGGGTGGATTGATGGTACTGATGATGATTTGGCGTCCTCAAGGCTTGCTGCCGATGACCCGTCCGCAACTGAAACTGAAAAAAGGTCAGGCAAAGGGAGAACAGGCATGAGTCAGCCATTGTTATCCGTAAACGGCCTGATGATGCGCTTTGGCGGCCTGCTGGCCGTCAACAATGTGGCGCTGGATTTACATCCGCAGGAAATCGTTTCTCTGATTGGCCCTAACGGTGCGGGAAAAACCACCGTCTTTAACTGCCTGACCGGTTTCTACAAACCGACGGGCGGCACCATTATGCTGCGTGACCAGCATCTGGAAGGGCTGCCGGGCCAGCAAATTGCCCGCATGGGCGTAGTGCGTACTTTCCAGCATGTGCGTCTGTTCCGTGAAATGACGGTGATTGAAAACCTGCTGGTGGCACAGCATCAGCAACTGAAAACCGGGGTCTTCTCCGGTCTGCTGAAAACGCCATCTTTCCGCCGCGCGCAGAGTGAAGCACTGGATCGTGCTGCCATCTGGCTTGAACGTATTGGTCTGCTTGAGCATGCCAACCGTCAGGCAAGTAACCTGGCTTATGGCGACCAGCGTCGTCTGGAGATTGCCCGTTGCATGGTGACGCAGCCGGAAATCCTGATGCTGGACGAACCAGCGGCAGGGTTGAACCCGAAAGAGACCAAAGAGCTGGACGAGTTAATCGTTGAGCTGCGTAACAACCACAACACCACCATCCTGCTTATCGAGCATGATATGAAGCTGGTGATGGGGATCTCCGATCGTATTTATGTCGTCAACCAGGGCACGCCACTGGCTAACGGTACGCCGGAAGAAATTCGAAACAACCCGGACGTGATCCGCGCATACCTTGGTGAGGCATAAAATGGAAAAAGTCATGTTGTCCTTTGACAAAGTCAGTGCTCACTACGGCAAAATTCAGGCGCTGCATGATGTCAGCCTGCATATCAATCAGGGTGAGATTGTCACCCTGATCGGTGCCAACGGCGCGGGTAAAACCACGTTGCTGGGAACCCTGTGTGGCGATCCGCGCGCGACCAGCGGTCGTATTGTGTTTGATGGCAAAGATATTACCGACTGGCAGACGGCGAAAATTATGCGCGAAGCGGTGGCGATTGTCCCGGAAGGGCGTCGCGTCTTCTCCCGTATGACCGTGGAAGAGAACCTGGCGATGGGCGGCTTCTTTGCCGATCGCGACCAGTTCCAGGATCGCATCAAGTGGGTCTATGAACTGTTCCCGCGTCTGCATGAGCGTCGTATTCAGCGTGCGGGCACGATGTCCGGTGGTGAACAGCAGATGTTAGCAATTGGCCGTGCGCTGATGAGCCAGCCGCGCCTGCTGTTGCTGGACGAACCTTCTCTGGGTCTTGCGCCGATCATCATTCAGCAGATTTTCGATACTATCGAACAACTGCGTAAAGAAGGGATGACCATCTTCCTCGTCGAGCAGAACGCCAACCAGGCGCTGAAACTCGCCGATCGCGGCTACGTGCTGGAAAACGGTCACGTCGTGCTGGAAGATACTGGCGATGCGCTGTTGGCGAACGAAGCGGTGCGTAGCGCCTATCTGGGCGGTTAATAAAAGCAAAACGGCAGCCATCAGGCTGTCGTTTTTAGTGTTTTCTCCCCCTTCCGAGGGAGAGGGCATCAGGCCGCACATCCTAATATATTTTCCCCTCTCCTTTCATCAATCCATCATCTCTCTGACGTCTGGCTGTCACTCTATTGTAATTAAAAGGTTATTTTTCTGTCATTCGAGCATGTCATGTTACCTCGCGAGCATAAAACGCGTGATATCGCGCATCCGGCACAACAAGAGAGAAAACCGAATGACACCGTTACGACACACAGCTTTAGGACTGGCTCTTGGGTTGATCTTTGCAGGCAACGCAATGGCTGTCACGACAATCCCATTCTGGCATTCCATGGAAGGCGAGTTAGGCAAAGAAGTCGACTCCCTGGCGCAACGTTTTAACGACACCCACCCGGATTACAAAATTGTGCCGGTGTACAAAGGTAACTACGAGCAGAGCCTGAGTGCGGGGATCGCTGCGTTCCGTACCGGTAATGCGCCCGCTCTGCTCCAGGTTTACGAAGTGGGTACGGCGACCATGATGGCATCGAAAGCTATTAAGCCGGTCTACGAAGTATTTAAAGACGCGGGTATCAACTTTGATGAGTCTCAGTTTGTGCCGACCGTTGCCGGCTACTACACCGATTCTAAAACGGGTCACTTGCTGTCTCAGCCGTTCAACAGCTCCACGCCGGTGCTGTATTACAACAAAGATGCCTTCAAAAAAGCGGGCTTAGATCCGGAGCAGCCACCAAAAACCTGGCAGGATCTGGCTGCGTACACGGCCAAACTGAAAGCCACAGGGATGAAGTGCGGTTACGCCAGCGGCTGGCAGGGCTGGATTCAGATTGAAAACTTTAGCGCCTGGCACGGCCTGCCGGTTGCGACCAAAAACAACGGTTTCGACGGTACTGATGCGGTTCTGGAGTTCAACAAACCGGAGCAGGTGAAACACATCGCCATGCTCGAAGAGCTGAACAAGAAAGGTGATTTCAGCTACTTCGGTCGTAAAGACGAGTCTACCGAGAAGTTCTATAACGGTGACTGCGCGATTACTACCGCCTCCTCTGGCTCGCTGGCGGATATCCGTCATTACGCCAAATTTAACTACGGTGTAGGCATGATGCCTTACGACGCTGACGTGAAAGGCGCACCGCAGAACGCCATCATCGGCGGGGCCAGCCTGTGGGTTATGCAGGGCAAAGATAAGCCGACTTATACCGGTGTTGCGCAGTTCCTTGAGTTCCTGGCTAAACCGGAAATCGCTGCTGAATGGCACCAGAAAACCGGCTACCTGCCGATTACGACCGCTGCATATGATCTGACCCGTAAAGAAGGCTTCTATGACAAGAACCCGGGTGCGGACATCGCAACGCGTCAGATGTTGAACAAGCCGCCGTTGCCGTTCACCAAAGGTCTGCGTCTGGGCAACATGCCGCAGATTCGTACCATTGTGGATGAAGAGCTGGAAAGCGTCTGGACCGGTAAGAAAACGCCGCAGCAGGCACTGGATTCGGCTGTGGAGCGTGGTAATCAACTGCTTCGCCGCTTCGAGCAGTCGACTAAGTCTTAATGTAAAGATGCTGGATGTTCCCCGGTGGCGCTGCGCTTACCGGGGCTACATCATTAAGTAGCCCGAATAAGGCGCTTGCGCCGCCATCCGGGAGTGCATTCAGCACCGTTTAGCCGAAGAGTAACCTCATGTCCTCATCCCGTCCGGTGTTTCGTTCGCGCTGGCTGCCTTACCTGCTGGTCGCGCCTCAACTGGTTATCACCATTATTTTCTTTATCTGGCCTGCGGGCGAAGCGCTGTGGTATTCGGTTCAAAGCGTTGATCCGTTCGGCCTGTCGAGCCAGTTTGTTGGCCTGGATAACTTTGTGGCCCTGTTCCATGACAGCTATTACCTCGAGTCCTTCTGGACGACGATGCGTTTTAGCGCGCTGGTCACTTTTTTTGGTCTGTTCTCCTCCCTGTTCTTTGCCGCGCTGGTCGACAACGTGGTACGCGGCAGCCGTGTATACCAGACATTGATGCTGCTCCCGTATGCCGTCGCCCCGGCGGTCGCCGCTGTGTTGTGGATCTTTCTCTTCAATCCCGGTCGCGGTTTGATTACCCATGTTCTTGAACAATTTGGCTATAACTGGAACCACGCGCAAAACAGTGGCCAGGCGATGTTCCTGGTGGTTTTTGCTTCTATCTGGAAGCAGATTAGTTACAACTTTTTATTCTTCTTCGCTGCGCTGCAATCTATCCCCCGTTCCCTGGTGGAAGCCGCGGCGATTGATGGCGCAGGGCCGATTCGCCGCTTCTTTAAGCTGTCACTGCCGCTGATTGCCCCGGTGAGTTTCTTCCTGCTGGTGGTCAACCTTGTGTACGCCTTCTTCGATACCTTCCCGGTGATTGATGCCGCGACGGCGGGCGGCCCGGTACAGGCAACGACCACGCTGATTTATAAGATTTACCGTGAGGGCTTTGCCGGTCTGGATCTGTCCGCATCCGCTGCACAGTCTGTGGTGCTGATGTTCCTGGTGATCGTGCTGACGGTCGTTCAGTTCCGTTATGTTGAAAGCAAGGTACGCTACCAATGATTGAGAATCGTCCCGGGCTGACTTTTTTCAGCCACCTTCTGCTTATCCTGGGCATTGTGACGATCCTGTTTCCCCTGTATGTCGCCTTTGTGGCGGCAACGCTGGATAACAAAGCCGTTTTTGAAACGCCAATGACCCTGATTCCCGGCACGCATCTGCTGGAAAACATGAAAGCGATTTGGATTAACGGCGTGGGGGCTAACAGTGCGCCATTCTGGCTGATGATGCTTAACAGCTTCATTATGGCGTTCGCCATTACCGTGGGGAAAATCGCCGTTTCGATGCTATCCGCTTTTGCCATCGTCTGGTTTCGTTTCCCGCTGCGTAACCTCTTCTTCTGGATGATTTTTATCACCCTGATGCTGCCGGTTGAAGTGCGTATCTTCCCGACGGTAGAAGTGATTGCGAACCTGAAAATGCTCGACAGCTACACCGGGTTAACGCTACCGCTGATGGCTTCCGCTACGGCGACATTTCTGTTTCGCCAGTTCTTTATGACGCTTCCCGATGAACTGATGGAAGCGGCACGTATTGATGGTGCTTCGCCGATGCGCTTTTTCTGGGACATTGTGCTGCCGCTATCAAAAACCAATCTGGCGGCGCTGTTTGTCATTACCTTTATCTACGGCTGGAACCAGTATTTGTGGCCTCTGCTTATCATCAGCGACGTCAATCTGGGCACGGCTGTTGCGGGCATTAAAGGCATGATCGCCGTAGGTGAGGGCTCAACACAATGGAACCAGGTGATGGCGGCAATGCTGCTCACGCTGATTCCCCCGGTGGTTATCGTTTTTGCCATGCAGCGTGCCTTTGTGCGTGGCCTGGTCGACAGTGAGAAATAAGATGGCAGGATTAAAATTACAGTCCGTAACCAAGAGCTGGGATAACGGCAAAACGCAGGTTATCCAACCGCTGACGCTGGACGTGGCGGATGGCGAATTTATTGTAATGGTGGGGCCATCCGGTTGCGGAAAGTCGACGCTGCTCCGCATGGTTGCTGGCCTTGAACGCGTCAGCACGGGCGATATCTGGATTGATAGCCAGCGCGTGACGGAAACAGAGCCGAAAGATCGCGGTATTGCGATGGTGTTCCAGAACTATGCGCTCTACCCGCATATGAGCGTGGAAGAGAACATGGCCTGGGGGCTGAAAATTCGCGGCATGGGTAAAGAGCACATTGCCGAGCGCGTAAAAGAGGCGGCCCGTATTCTGGAGTTGGATGGTCTGTTAAAGCGCCGTCCGCGCGAATTATCCGGCGGCCAGCGTCAGCGTGTGGCGATGGGGCGTGCCATTGTGCGCGATCCGGCGGTGTTTCTGTTTGATGAACCGCTATCAAACCTGGATGCGAAACTACGCGTCCAGATGCGGCTGGAGCTGCAGCATTTACACCGTCGCCTGAAAACGACGTCGCTCTACGTGACCCACGACCAGGTAGAGGCAATGACGCTGGCGCAGCGCGTGATGGTGATGAATAAAGGGGTGGCGGAACAGATCGGTACGCCTGTTGAAGTGTATGAAAAACCGGCCAGCCGCTTTGTGGCGAGTTTTATCGGTAGCCCGGCGATGAACTTGCTGGATGGGCGTATCAGTCACACCGGTACCCATTTTGAATTGGATAGCGGCATGGCCCTGCCCATTAACTGGTACTACCGGGGCTATGCCGGACGTAAAATGACATTGGGTATCCGCCCGGAACATATTGCGTTAAGCTCACAGTCCGCAGGTGGCGTACCGCTGGTGATGGATACGCTTGAGATGCTTGGCGCAGACAACCTGGCCCACGGTCGCTGGGGCGATCATAAGCTGGTGGTGCGCCTTGCACATCAGGACAGACCCAAGCAGGGCAGTACGCTGTGGCTGCATTTGCCGGAGAATCACCTGCACCTTTTTGACGGTGAAACAGGACAACGTGTATGAGCAACTGGCCTTACCCCCACGTCGCCGCCCATCGTGGCGGTGGGAAACTCGCCCCGGAAAATACGCTGGCGGCAATTGATGTGGGCGCTCGCTACGGTCACACGATGATCGAGTTCGATGCGAAGTTGTCGAAAGACGGGCATATTTTTCTGCTGCATGACGATAATCTCGAGCGCACCAGCAACGGCTGGGGTGTTGCCGGGGATCTGGAATGGAACGATCTGCTGAAAGTAGACGCAGGCGGCTGGTTTGGCGGCGAATTCAAAGGTGAACCACTGCCGCTGCTGTCGCAGGTTGCCGACCGCTGCCGTCAGTACGGCATGATGGCGAACATCGAAATTAAACCGACGACCGGCACTGGCCCGCTGACGGGTAAAGTAGTGGCACTGGCGGCGCGCGAACTCTGGGCTGATATGCCAACACCGCTGCTGTCGTCGTTTGAAATTGATGCGCTGGAGGCGGCGAAAGCGGCAGCACCTGAACTACCGCGTGGGTTGCTGCTGGATGAATGGCGCGATGACTGGCGGGAGTTGACTACCCGTCTGGAATGTTTCTCCATCCATCTTAATCACACGCTTCTTGATGAAGAACGTGTGGATATGCTGCGGGATGCCGGGTTACGCATTCTGGTTTATACCGTCAATCGCCCGCAGCGCGCATCTCAACTGCTACGCTGGGGCGTTGATTGCATCTGTACCGACAATATTGAAGTCATCGGGCCGGATTTTCAGCCTTAAGGCGTAACGGTTTTTAGCGGGATATTCGCTTGCGGCGTGCTGGTATGGGTTTGATTCAGCATGCTGCTGCCGGCCTGGTTAGCGGGCAGCATATGTTGCTGCTGACCCAGTGTCGCATCGTTGTTAACGCTTTGGTTCAGCATGCCGCCGTTTGTATTGGGGAGCATCTGCTGGGTACCCGGATCGAGCTCCCCCGGCTGCGCCTGCCTTACCCGCTGGGAATTATTATTAATCTGCGCTTCCAGATGCTGCTGTTGCAGGCGCGTTTGCGTCTGCAAATTCTGATTTAACATCCCTTTTTGCTGCTGTTGCTGATTAAGCATTTGCGTCTGCATTCGCTGCTGACTCGGTATCTGATAACCCGGTTGGTTCGGGTTATTGGTGGTATTGAGCGGCTGTGCGAAAGCGGCCAATGGTAAGAACGCGGCCAGAATAAATAGTCGTTTCATCATCTTCTCCTCCTTCTGAAGGTTCTTATAAGTTTACTCCGTTTCACGCACTACGATGATCTTTTAGGAGTTCTGAACCAGACTTAAGCGGGGACTGTAGCCCCTTCTCAGGAGAACGACGATGATGAAACAGAAGTTTGCGCGTTGGGTGGCGATAGCCGCTCTGATGGCGGGAGGATGTTTTAGCGTTGCGGCGGCACCTCCGCCCGTTGCGGCACCGGCTCCGGTGTCGTATGGCGTTGAGGCGGATGTCTTTCATCCGGTTCGTGCGAAACAGGGGATGGTGGCATCCGTTGACGAAACCGCAACCCGTGTTGGCGTCGATATCCTCAAACAGGGGGGCAACGCCGTGGATGCCGCCGTGGCAGTTGGCTATGCGCTGGCCGTAACGCACCCGCAGGCCGGTAATCTCGGTGGCGGCGGGTTTATGATGATCCGTACCAAAGATGGCAAAACGACCGCAATTGATTTTCGTGAAATGGCCCCGGCAGCAGCAACGCGCGATATGTTTCTTGACGACCAGGGCAACCCGGACAGCAAAAAGTCCCTCACGTCACACTTAGCTTCCGGTACGCCGGGCACAGTGGCGGGCTTTTCGCTGGCGCTGGAAAAATATGGCACATTGCCGCTGAATAAAGTCGTACAGCCGGCCATTAAGCTGGCAAAGCAGGGCTTCGTGGTGAATGACGCGCTGGCTGACGATCTCAAAACCTATGGCAGTGAAGTGCTGCCAAACCATGAAAACAGCAAAGCCATTTTCTGGAAAGACGGCGAGCCGCTGAAAAAAGGCGACAAACTGGTTCAGGCGAACCTGGCAAAGAGCCTGGAGATGATTGCTGAAAAAGGGCCGGACGCATTCTATAAAGGCTCGATTGCCGATCAGATTGCTCAGGAGATGAGTAAAAACGGCGGGCTGATTACGAAAGAAGATTTGGCCAATTACAAAGCCGTCGAGCGCACCCCCATCAGCGGCGACTATCGCGGCTACCAGGTTTTCTCCATGCCGCCGCCCTCTTCCGGGGGGATCCATATCGTTCAGATCCTCAATATCCTTGAGAACTTTGACCTCGCAAAATATGGCTTCGGCAGCGCGGATACCTTGCAGGTAATGGCGGAGGCGGAAAAATACGCCTATGCCGACAGGTCTGAATACCTTGGCGATCCGGATTTTGTGAAGGTGCCCTGGCAGGCGTTGACCAACAAAGATTATGCAAAATCGCTGGCTCAGCAAATCGACGTCAACAAAGCGAAGCCATCAAGCCAGATTCGTCCGGGCAAGCTTGAGCCCTACGAGAGTAACCAAACAACCCACTATTCGGTGGTGGATAAAGACGGTAATGCCGTCGCGGTGACCTACACCCTCAACACAACCTTTGGTAGCGGGATTGTGGCGGGAAATACCGGCATCCTGATGAACAATGAAATGGATGATTTCTCGGCCAAACCTGGCGTGCCGAATGTCTATGGTCTGGTGGGAGGCGATGCGAATGCGGTAGGGCCGGGCAAGCGTCCGCTCTCTTCCATGTCGCCGACTATCGTGGTGAAAGACGGGAAAACCTGGCTGGTTACGGGGAGTCCTGGCGGTAGCCGAATCATCACAACTGTGCTGCAAATCGTAGTAAACAGCATCGATTTTGGGATGAACGTCGCCGAGGCGACCAATGCCCCGCGCTTCCATCATCAGTGGCTACCGGATGAGCTGCGCGTCGAAAAAGGCTTTAGCCCGGACACCCTCAAGCTGCTTGAGCAGAAAGGGCAGAAGGTTGTTGTGAAAGAGGCGATGGGCAGTACGCAGAGCATTATGGTTGGCCCGGACGGCACGCTATACGGTGCGTCTGACCCGCGTACGGTGGATGATTTAACGGCGGGATATTGAGTTTCTCAATCCCCTCTTCCTGAAAGGGAGAGGGGATAGGTTGAGCGGTTTGTTAATCGTGGAGACTTACTGTTTTATCCGCGCCATAAAATAGGCGTCCACGTATTCGCCGTTGCGCAGGGCGAAGCGCTTTCCGGTTCCTTCAATTTTAAAACCGAACTTCTGATACAGCGTCAGCGCCGGGGCATTATCAACGAAGACGGTCAGTTCAATACGTTCTATTCGCAGCCAGTTGTCGCACAGGTTCACCATTTCGCGCATTAACGCGCTGCCTACGCCACGCCCATGCTTTTCCGCTGAAACGCCAATTCCAAAGGTGGCAACGTGGCCGCGCCGGGGATTTTCCATGATATCCAGAGCCAGGTGTCCGACGACCTCTTCGTCAAGACAGGCGACGAGGTGGCGCCGGCCTGGTTTGACGGCGGCCCTTTCTTGCCACATCGCCATGGAAGGATGAGGAATTTGTAGCGTGTCGTGATACACCCCAGGATGTGAATTGATGTGGCGTAATGCTTCTGCATCGCTGGCTTCAATATGGCGTATCACAATGTCACTCATTCCTTTTTCCTCTTTTAGTGAAATATCCTCTTCAACATCACGAAGTTTGCAAAGTGCGTCAACTGCCATTTTTTGCAAAAAAGGGTAGACAAGTGCGAATGATAATGATTATTATTGCCATGCGTTCAGGGAAACCGATGCGGTAATCCTGAAAGCACGACATTGCTCACATTGCTTCCAGTATTTCTTAGCCAGCCGGGTGCTGGCTTTTTTTTACCTGCGTTTTCCCTCAGCCTTTTTGCTTGTGGCCTCCGTGGTGGTGTCGAGCACCAGCCCCACAACGTTCGTCTGCTCCTGTCGTGGGGCACGCAGTTCCGCATGGCCTGTAAAGGTGCCGCCCTGTTTTATGCTCAGCGTGCGATAAACCAGCGTGCCGGTTAGCGTACCGTTTTCGGCAATATCTACCGCATCGCCCGTACACTGGCCTGTCACGGTGCCGTCGATAATCAATTGCTGGCAGTTAATGTTGCCTTCGACACGTCCTTCACGCATGACGTTGACCAGACTCTCTTTCACGTCGATATCACCTCGTACGCTGCCGTAAACGTACACCGGGCTGGATGAAGCAATATTGCCTTCAAGATGAACATCACGGGCGATCACCGTAGATGTTTCCAGCTCAGCCTGGTGTTGATTATCGGTAGAAGGGGTGGCAGCTATCGCGCCGGGGTTTTCGCTGTTTTTATGTTTTTTGAACATGCCTGTTATGAATCCTCTCAGGATAAAAGCGCTAAAGGTGGCAAAGGCCAGTAGTCCTGCGTAACGCGCCAGCGATGATGCGCCAACGCACCAGGCCAACAGCGCAAACAGCCAGACCAGAAGGGTGAGGTTTAGCAGGAGATATTTTCTGTCCATGCATAATTCCCTGAGCCGCTTTCCATGGCAGCCAGCCTGATGCGTGGCTGACCTGTTATTGCGAGAAACATCCTGCTTTTCGCGGCACTTTTATCGGCAATTTGGTCAATGAGATCAAGACGTGTCAGAGGATTTTAAGAATGGAAGTGGTTGTTTATTCTGCTTTTATAATCACGGTAAATGCATCGTAAGTTCAGAATGATTTGGCTGTATGTCTTGTTCGTTGATGACAGTGGTTTTTATCGGTGGGCGTCTTGCGCTAAGGTTTAAGGCTGCGACGCTAAACAAGGACAGCATTATGACTCTGCATTGCGCATTTATCGGCTTTGGTAAAAGCACCACCCGCTACCACCTCCCTTACGTTCTGAATCGCAAAGATACCTGGCATGTGGCGCATATCTTTCGCCGCCATGCGAAACCGGAAGAACAGCATCCGCAGTATCAGCATATTCACTTCACCAGCGATCTTGATGAGGTGCTCAATGATCCG
Source organism: Phytobacter diazotrophicus (assembly GCF_052061655.1). Classification (NCBI taxonomy): domain Bacteria; kingdom Pseudomonadati; phylum Pseudomonadota; class Gammaproteobacteria; order Enterobacterales; family Enterobacteriaceae; genus Phytobacter; species Phytobacter diazotrophicus. The sequence goes on from NZ_CM125428.1 coordinate 375,972, forward strand.
CAGGTCAGGCTGGTCATCGTTTGTACCCACGCGGACAGCCATTTTGAGTACGCGAAACGGGCGCTGGAAGCCGGGAAAAACGTGCTGGTAGAAAAGCCATTCACGCCAACGATTGCCGAAGCCGTCACCCTCTTTGAACTGGCAAAAAGCAAAGGCCTGACCGTCACGCCGTATCAGAATCGCCGCTTTGACACCTGTTTTTTGATGGCCAAAAAAGCCATTGAGAGCGGCAAGTTAGGTGAAATTGTTGAAGTGGAGAGCCACTTCGATTACTACCGCCCGGTTGCAGAAACGAAACCGGGCCTGCCGCAGGACGGATCCTTCTACGGGCTTGGCGTGCATACGATGGATCAAATTATTTCACTGTTTGGTCGCCCGGACCATGTGGCGTATGACATTCGTAGCCTGCGCAACAAGGCCAACCCGGATGACACCTTTGAAGCGCAGCTCTTTTATGGCGATCTGAAAGCCATCGTAAAAACCAGCTATCTGGTCAAAATCGACTATCCGAAGTTTATTGTCCACGGGACCAGAGGATCATTTATCAAGTACGGCATCGACCAGCAGGAGACCAGCCTGAAGGCCAATATCATGCCTGGTGAAGCGGGATTTGCGGCAGATGACAGTATCGGCGTGCTGGAGTATGTGAATGACGCGGGTGAAACGGTGCGTGAGGAGCTGAAACCGGAAATTGGTGACTATGGCCGGGTCTATGATGCGCTCTATGCCACGTTGACCACCGGGGCGGATAATTACGTCAAGGAATCTGATGTTCTGACCAACCTGGAGATCCTGGAACGCGCCTTCGAACAGGCCTCTCCATCCACGGTAACCCTCGCAAAATAAGTGGTCTTAAGGTTACAAAACTCGTTCATTTTTTTTGAACAGAGGAGTCAATTTTCACCCTCTATGATTGATCAGCGATCGGGTCCACACTTACCCCATCGAAACGAACATGAGGGTGAAAACATGATTTATTTACGCAAAGCAAACGACCGTGGCCACGCAAATCATGGCTGGCTTGACTCCTGGCATACCTTTTCGTTTGCCAACTATTATGATGCAAACTTTATGGGTTTTTCTGCACTGCGTGTGATTAACGACGACGTGATCGATGCCGGGCAGGGGTTTGGCACCCATCCCCATAAAGATATGGAAATCCTGACGTATGTACTGCAAGGCGCGGTCGAACATCAGGACAGCATGGGCAATAAAGAACAGGTTCCGGCGGGTGAATTCCAGATTATGAGCGCCGGCACCGGCGTACGGCACTCTGAGTACAACCCCAGCGCCACTGAACCGCTGCGTCTGTATCAGATCTGGATTATTCCAGAAGAAAATGGTATCACGCCGCGTTACGAACAACGCCGCTTTGATGCAACGCAGGGCCGCCAACTGGTGCTGTCGCCGGATGCTCGCGACGGTTCGCTGAAAGTGCATCAGGACATGGAGCTTTATCGCTGGGCGCTGTTGAAAGATGAGCAGTCTGTGTATCAGGTTTCTGCAGACCGCAAAATCTGGATTCAGGTGGTGAAAGGTGAGGTATCCATTAACGGCACGAAAGCGACCACCAGCGATGGCCTGGCTATCTGGGACGAGCAGGCTCTGTCCATTCATGCCGATAGCGACAGCGAAATTTTACTTTTCGACCTGCCGCCAGTTTGATCGGGCTTAAATAAATGACGCAACCTTCTGGTTAACACCAGAAGGTTGCGTGCTGTCCGTGATAAACTTGCCTGATGTTTCCCCGTTTATCAATTCAGGACGATGAAAAAGAAAAGACCCGTACTTCAGGATGTGGCCGATCGCGTTGGCGTGACCAAAATGACGGTCAGCCGATTTTTACGCAACCCGGAGCAAGTCTCCGTGGCGCTTCGGTCTAAAATAGCGGCTGCACTTGATGAACTGGGCTACATTCCGAATCGGGCTCCGGATATTCTCTCCAATGCCACCAGCCGTGCGGTTGGCGTGCTGCTTCCCTCTTTAACCAACCAGGTGTTCGCAGAAGTCCTGCGCGGCATCGAAAGCGTGACGGATGCGTTTGGCTATCAAACCATGCTGGCGCACTTCGGCTATAAACCTGAGCTGGAAGAAGAGCGGCTTGAATCCATGCTGTCGTGGAATATTGACGGCCTTATCCTCACTGAACGTACCCATACGCCTCGCACGCTGAAAATGATTGAAGTGGCGGGTATCCCTGTTGTTGAACTGATGGACAGTAAGTCTCCTTGCCTGGACATCGCCGTTGGCTTCGACAACTTTGAAGCGGCACGGCAGATGACGGCGGCCATTATTGAACGTGGTCATCGCCGGGTGGCCTACCTGGGCGCACGTCTCGACGAACGTACTATCATCAAACAGAAGGGGTATGAGCAGGCGATGCTTGATGCGGGTCTGACGCCATACAGCGTGATGGTAGAACAGTCGTCGTCCTATACCGCGGGCATTGAGCTTATGCGGCAGGCACGTCGCGAATACTCGCAACTGGACGGAATTTTTTGCACCAACGATGACCTTGCGGTCGGCGCGGCGTTCGAATGCCAGCGTTTGGGGCTCAAAGTTCCTGATGATATGGCGATCGCCGGGTTCCACGGTCACGACATTGGCCAGGTAATGGAGCCGCGTCTGGCGAGCGTCCTTACGCCGCGTGAACGTATGGGGCGTATTGGCGCAGAACGCCTGCTGGCGCGCATTCGTGGTGAATCTGTTACGCCAAAATTGTTAGATTTAGGTTTCACATTGTCACCGGGTGGATCTATTTAGTCTGACAAATTTGAAGTAGCTCACACTTATTCACTTCTGGCACGAATGGTTATTGCTTATCCATTACCCCGGCAGGACAATGTTACCGATAACTGTTACCCGTAACAATTCACTTTGTACCTGTGGGAGCTACGCTTTGAGCACGACTAACCATGATCACCACATCTATGTCCTGATGGGCGTATCTGGCAGTGGTAAATCCGCTGTCGCCAGTGAAGTGGCGCATCAACTCCATGCCGCGTTTCTTGACGGCGACTTCCTTCATCCACGCGCCAACATCATGAAAATGGCCGCAGGCGAGCCGTTGAATGACGATGACCGTAAACCCTGGTTGCAGGCACTCAACGATGCGGCCTTTGCAATGCAGCGCACCAACAAAGTGTCGCTGATTGTCTGTTCGGCGCTGAAAAAGCGTTACCGCGACCTGCTGCGTGACGGCAACCCTAACCTCTCCTTTATCTACCTGAAAGGGGACTTCGATGTTATCGAAAGCCGCCTGAAAGCGCGTAAAGGCCACTTCTTTAAAACGCAAATGCTGGTGACCCAGTTTGAAACCCTGGAAGAGCCGGGTGCGGATGAGCGCGACGTACTGATCGTTGACATTGACCAGCCTCTGGAAGGTGTTGTCGCCAGCACAATTGAAGTGATTAACAAATAAAGGCAGTTTGTTGTGAGTACATTGACGCTTGTTTTAACAGCAGTTGGCTCTGTGTTGCTGCTGCTGTTTTTAGTCATGAAAGCGCGTATGCATGCTTTCGTTGCTTTGATGGTGGTTTCTATTGGTGCAGGGCTTTTTTCCGGTATGCCGTTGATCAAGATTGCGGCGACCATGGAAAAAGGGATGGGCGGGACGCTGGGCTTCCTCGCCATTGTGGTGGCTTTAGGGGCGATGTTCGGCAAAATTCTGCATGAGACCGGCGCGGTCGATCAGATTGCCGTGAAGATGCTCAAATCTTTTGGTCACAATCGCGCGCATTTCGCGATTGGCCTGGCGGGGTTGATTTGCGCGCTGCCGTTGTTCTTTGAAGTGGCGGTGGTGTTGCTGATAAGCGTTGCCTTCTCTATGGCACGCCATACCGGCACTAACCTTGTGAAGCTGGTGATTCCGCTGTTTGCGGGCGTGGCGGCAGCCGCAGCGTTTCTGCTGCCTGGGCCTGCGCCGATGCTGCTGGCTTCCCAGATGCACGCTGACTTTGGCTGGATGATCCTGATTGGGCTGTGCGCTGCCGTTCCTGGAATGCTGATCGCCGGGCCGCTGTGGGGCAACTTTATCAGCCGCTATGTCGAGCTGCATATCCCCGACGACATCACTGAGCCGCATCTGGGCGAAGGTAAAATGCCGTCATTTGGCTTTAGCCTGTCGCTGATTCTGCTGCCGCTGGTGCTGGTGGGGCTGAAAACTATCGCTGCACGTTTTGTGGCAGAGGGTTCGGATCTCTACAACTGGCTGGAGTTTATCGGTCACCCGTTCACCGCGATTCTGGTGGCTTGCCTGGTGGCAATCTACGGTCTGGCGATTCGCCAGGGCATGGCGAAAGACCGGGTCATGGAGATCTGTGGTCAGGCATTGCAGCCTGCCGGGATTATCCTGCTGGTGATTGGTGCGGGCGGTGTATTCAAGCAGGTGCTGGTGGATTCCGGTGTTGGCCCGGCGCTGGGTGAAGCGCTGACCGGTATGGGGCTGCCGATTGCAGTGACCTGTTTCGTGCTGGCAGCCGCCGTGCGCATTATTCAGGGGTCGGCGACCGTTGCCTGTTTGACGGCGGTGGGTCTGGTGATGCCGGTGATTGAGCAACTGCATTTTTCCGGTGCGCAACTGGCGGCCCTGTCGATTTGTATCGCGGGTGGCTCCATTGTGGTGAGCCATGTGAATGATGCGGGTTTCTGGTTGTTCGGTAAGTTTACCGGCGCCACCGAAGCGCAGACGCTGAAAACCTGGACGTTAATGGAAACGATTCTGGGCACCACAGGGGCGATTGTCGGGATGATTGCCTTTACGTTGTTGAGTTAAGAATTGCAGGGAGACGGTGCGGTTTGGTGCCCTCACCCCGGCCCTCTCCCACGGGGAGAGGGAGCAAAAACTAAAAAAGGCAACTTGCGTTGCCTTTTTGCTTTTGTTCCCGTTGCCTTTTTGCTTTTACCTAGCCCTTCATCCACAGGCGGATGCCGTCCAGGAACATCTGGGTTGCGAGCATCACCAGAACCAGCCCCATTAAACGCTCCAGCGCGTTCACCCCTTTCTCGCCGAGCAAACGCAGGAACAGCGACGATTGCAGCAAAATCGCCACGGTACCGCCCCAGGCTATCAACAGGGCAATCACCAGATGGCCCATCTGATTAGGGTACTGGTGCGAAAGCAGCATCAGGGTGGCAAGCAGCGTTGGCCCGGCCACCAGCGGAACCGCCAGCGGTACGATAAACGGTTCTTCACCCGCCGGCAGCCCCATGCTGCTGCCGGACTCGCTGGGGAAAATCATCTTAATGGCGATCAGAAACAGGATGATGCCGCCGGAAATCGAAACCGTTTCGGCGCGTAGGTTGAGAAACGCCAGAATATTTTCGCCCGCGAAGAGGAAAACCAGCATCAGCACCAGTGCGATGAGCAGCTCGCGAATCATGATTTTTCGGCGGCGCTTCGGCTCAGTATGCTTGAGTACTGACATAAATATCGGCAGGTTCCCGAGAGGGTCCATAATCAGGATCAACAACACTGCCACCGAAATGATTTCGCTCATTATCAATTACCCATTTTGCCGCTGATTAGCGGTATTTCTGATGGCTTGCCCATCATTGATTAATTTCACTTGCGACTTTGCGTGCATTTTGTAAGGTGGACTATTAGCGCCAGTTGGATACTGGCTCGCACTAACAGCACACACCTTCGCAGGAAATACGCTATGAAAAATGTTGGTTTTATCGGTTGGCGCGGAATGGTCGGCTCCGTACTCATGCAACGCATGGTAGAAGAGCGCGACTTCGACGCCATTCGCCCGGTCTTCTTTTCAACTTCCCAGCTTGGTCAGGCAGCCCCGACGTTCGGCGGTAAGTCTACCGGTACGTTGCAGGACGCATTCGATCTGGAAGCGCTGAAGGCCCTCGACATCATTGTCACCTGCCAGGGCGGCGATTATACCAACGAAATTTATCCAAAGCTTCGTGAAAGCGGCTGGCAGGGTTACTGGATCGATGCTGCCTCTTCTCTGCGTATGAAAGATGACGCCATCATCATTCTTGACCCGGTGAACCAGGCTGTCATCACCGACGGCCTGAACAAAGGCATCAAAACCTTCGTTGGCGGCAACTGTACTGTCAGCCTGATGCTGATGTCCCTGGGCGGTCTGTTCTCCAATGATCTGGTTGAATGGGTTTCTGTGGCGACGTATCAGGCGGCTTCCGGCGGCGGTGCGCGTCATATGCGTGAACTGCTGGCGCAAATGGGGCAACTGCACGGCCTCGTGGCTGCTGAACTGGCAGATCCGGCGTCTGCCATCCTCGATATCGAACGCAAAGTCACCCAGCTTTCCCGCAGCGGCGAACTGCCTGTCGACAATTTCGGCGTGCCGTTGGCAGGCAGCCTGATTCCGTGGATCGACAAACAGCTCGATAACGGCCAAAGCCGCGAAGAGTGGAAAGGCCAGGCTGAAACCAACAAGATTCTGGGCACAAACACCACGATTCCGGTTGATGGCCTGTGTGTCCGCGTTGGCGCACTGCGCTGCCACAGCCAGGCATTTACCATTAAATTGAAAAAAGATGTGTCTATCCCGACCATCGAAGAGCTGCTGGCGGCCCATAACCCATGGGCGAAAGTGGTGCCGAACGACCGTGAAATCACCATGCGCGAACTGACGCCTGCGGCGGTAACCGGCACGCTGACGACCCCTGTAGGGCGTCTGCGTAAGCTGAATATGGGGTCGGACTTCCTCTCTGCATTCACCGTAGGGGACCAGCTCCTGTGGGGCGCAGCGGAGCCGCTACGCCGCATACTACGCCAACTGGCGTAATCAAAAATTTATTTAAAAAGGGGTGCTTGTCACCCCTTTTTTTTGCGTATTAACGGAGTGTACGCAGATGTTGATATTTTTCTCGGGAGTCAGATAAAGCGTTGGCTATGCTTTAAGTGGGGTGTTTACGCATTCTGCCTGAAGGTGGGACGGAGCAGAGAGGATGCACATTATGTGCTTGCGCCGTTCAGGTCAAAAAGAATGTCACAGCTGGGCGTATAACCTTGCCGGGAAAGGTGTGACATAGATAAAAAGGATGAAACCATGTCTGTTTTTGTAGATAGAGACGTGATTAATGCACTAATTGCAGGCCATTTTGCAGACCCCTTTTCCGTACTCGGCATGCACCAGACGGAAGCCGGGCTGGAAGTTCGCGCATTATTACCTGATGCGACCGAGGTCTGGGTCATTGAACCCAAAACCGGGCGCAAAGTAGGCAATCTGGACTGCCTTGATTCACGCGGTTTCTTTAGTGGCGTTATGCCGCGCCGCAAAAACCCCTTTCGCTACCAGTTAGCCGTTATCTGGCATGGCCAGCAAAACCTTATCGACGATCCTTACCGCTTTGGTCCATTGATTCAGGATATGGACGCCTGGCTGCTTTCCGAAGGTACCCACCTCAGGCCTTACGAAACGCTGGGCGCACATGCGGATACGATGGACGGCGTGACAGGGACTCGCTTCTCTGTCTGGGCGCCAAACGCCCGCCGTGTTTCCGTGGTCGGGCAATTCAACTACTGGGATGGTCGCCGCCATCCGATGCGCCTGCGCCGTGAAAGCGGTATCTGGGAGCTTTTCATTCCGGGTGCACACAACGGCCAGCTCTATAAGTTTGAGATGATTGATGCGCATGGCAATCTGCGGATCAAATCTGACCCGTACGCCTTTGAAGCCCAGATGCGCCCGGAAACGGCCTCCATGATTTGCGATCTACCGGAAAAGGTAGAGCAGACAGAGGCGCGTAAAAAGGCCAACGAGTTTGATGCGCCCATCTCCATCTATGAGGTGCATTTGGGGTCATGGCGTCGCCACACGGACAATAATTTCTGGCTGAGCTACCGTGAGCTGGCGGACCAACTGGTGCCGTATGCAAAATGGATGGGGTTCACCCATCTGGAGCTGTTGCCCGTTAATGAGCACCCGTTTGATGGAAGCTGGGGCTATCAGCCGACGGGTCTCTATGCCCCGACGCGCCGCTTTGGCACCCGCGACGACTTTATCTACTTTATCAAAGCGGCTCACGCTGCCGGATTGAATGTGATTCTGGACTGGGTACCCGGTCATTTCCCGTCCGATGACTTTGGCCTGGCCGAGTTTGACGGGACCGCGCTCTATGAACACAGCGATCCGCGTGAAGGTTACCATCAGGACTGGAATACCCTGATTTATAACTACGGCCGTCGCGAAGTCAGCAACTATCTGGTGGGCAATGCGCTCTACTGGGTTGAGCGTTTTGGTATCGACGCTCTGCGCGTGGACGCGGTCGCCTCCATGATTTACCGCGATTACAGCCGTAAACAAGGTGAGTGGATCCCCAACGAATTTGGTGGTCGGGAAAACCTTGAGGCCATCGAATTTTTGCGTAGCACCAACCGTATCCTCGGCGAGCAGGTTCCTGGCGCAGTGAGTATGGCGGAAGAGTCCACCGACTTTGCCGGCGTCTCGCGTCCACCATCACTGGGCGGCCTGGGCTTCTGGTACAAGTGGAACCTCGGCTGGATGCACGACACCCTGGATTACATGAAGCTCGATCCGGTCTATCGCAAACACCATCACGACAAACTCACCTTCGGCATGCTCTACAACTACACGGAAAATTTCGTGTTGCCGCTTTCCCATGACGAAGTGGTACATGGCAAGAAATCCATTCTTGACCGTATGCCCGGCGATGCGTGGCAGAAGTTTGCCAACCTGCGTGCGTACTACGCCTGGATGTGGGCCTTCCCCGGTAAAAAGCTGCTGTTTATGGGGAACGAGTTTGCGCAAGGGCGTGAGTGGAACCATGACAGTAGCCTCGACTGGCACCTGCTTGAAGGGGGCGATAACTGGCACCACGGCGTGCAGCGTCTGGTGCGGGATATGAACCACGTCTACCGTCATCACAAAGCGTTGCATGAGCTGGATTTCGACCCGTATGGCTTTGAATGGCTGGTGGTGGATGACCATGAGAACTCGGTGTTTGTCTTTGTACGTCGCGATAAAGCCGGCAACGAGATCATTGTCGTCAGCAATTTCACACCGGTTCCGCGTCATAACTACCGCTTTGGTATCAACCAGCCGGGGCGCTGGCGTGAAGAGCTGAACACGGACTCGATGCACTACCACGGCAGCAATGCCGGCAATGGCGGTGGTGTACAGAGTGATGAGATCCCGGTGAACGGCAGGGCGCATTCTCTCTCTGTGACGATTCCGCCGCTGGCAACCGTCTGGTTTGTGCGGGAGGGGTGATGACCAAACTGACCGCAGGCAACGCGATGCCACTTGGGGCCCATGTCGAGAGAAATGGCGTGAATTTCACTCTATTTTCGGCACATGCGGAGCGAGTCGAACTGTGCATTTTTGATGACGAAGGCAACGAACAACGTTATGACTTGCCCGCCCGCAGCGGCGATGTCTGGCACGGTTTCCTGGCAGATGCGCGGCCTGGTACGCGTTATGGCTATCGCGTACACGGTCCGTGGGAACCGGGGCAGGGGCATCGCTTTAACCCGGCGAAGTTACTGCTCGATCCCTGTGCGCGCCGTGTCGACGGTGACGTGAAAGACAGTCCATTGTTACACGGGGGCTATGACGCTCCTGATCCGCATGACAGCGCGGCAATCGCGCCGAAAAGCGTGGTCGTGGATGACGCGTTTGACTGGGGGAATGATGCCGCGCCACGTACGCCATGGGGCAATACGGTCATCTATGAAGCCCATGTCAAAGGGCTGACCTGGCTGCACCCGGATTTGCCAGAAGAGATCCGCGGTACCTATAAAGCCCTTGGTCATCCGGTCATGATCAACCACTTCAAGACGCTGGGTATCACGGCGCTGGAACTGATGCCGGTGGCGCATTTTATCAGCGAGCCGCGTCTGCAACGTCTGGGGTTAAGCAACTACTGGGGCTATAACCCATTGGCGCTGTTTGCACTTGACCCGCGTTATGCCACCGCTCCCGAGTTAGCCATCAATGAGTTTCGTGAGGCAGTTAAGTCCCTGCATCAAAACGGTATTGAGGTCATCCTCGATATTGTGCTCAACCACAGCGCTGAAATTGACCTGCATGGTCCGACGCTCTCCCTGCGCGGAATCGATAACCGTAGCTATTATTGGATAAGGGGCGACGGTGATTATGAAAACTGGACCGGTTGCGGTAACACCCTGAATTTGAACAACCCAAGCGGCGTGGCCTATGCCCTGGCCTGCCTGAAATATTGGGTTGAGACGTTCCATATCGACGGCTTTCGCTTTGATTTGGCAACGGTTATGGGGCGCACGCCGGGATTCAGCCAGCAGGCGCCCTTGTTCGACGCAATTAAAAACTGCCCGTTACTTTCGCAGGTGAAGCTTATTGCGGAGCCGTGGGACATTGGCGAAGGCGGTTATCAGGTGGGTAATTTCCCGCCCTTATTTGCCGAATGGAATGATCATTTTCGTGACGCTGCCCGCCGCTTCTGGCTGGAGCAGTCACTCTCTCCTGGGGAATTTGCCGGGCGATTTGCCGCATCCAGCGATATGTTCCGTCGCGAAGGGCGTCTGCCCCATGCGTCGGTCAATCTGGTGACGGCGCATGACGGGTTTACGTTGCGTGACTGCGTGAGTTTCAACCATAAGCATAACGAAGCGAATGGCGAGGAAAATCGCGACGGTACTAACAATAACCATAGCAATAATCATGGTATAGAAGGGTTAAGTAGCAGTCTTGATGTGACAGAAAGGAGGCGAGCAAGCGTCCATGCCCTGTTAACAACACTGCTACTTTCCCAGGGAACACCAATGTTGTTGGCCGGTGACGAACATGGTCATAGCCAGCACGGTAATAACAACGCTTACTGTCAGGACAATGCGTTGACCTGGCTTGACTGGCAAAACGCAAACAGTGGGCTAATGGCATTTACCGCCGCGTTGATTCACCTTCGCCAGCGCATTCCCGCCTTAACCCGGGATGCATGGTGGGAAGAGGGCGATGGCAACGTGCGTTGGCTTAATCAGGAAGCACAACCTCTCAGCGTTGCGGAGTGGCAAAGCGGTGTCCACCGCCTGCAAATCCTGCTGTCCGATCGTGTACTGCTGGCGATTAACGGCACGCATGAAGTGGCTGAGATTGCGCTACCAGAAGGGGAATGGCGTGCTGTTCCTCCGTTTGCCGGTGAGGATAATCCGGTAGTGATGGCTGTCTGGCATGGGCCCGCGCACGGAGTGTGCGTCTTTGAAAGGTCATAAAAAAGGAGTTAGTCATGGTTAGATTAGATAAGAACGATCCCTTAATGTTAGCGCGCCAGCTGCCATTAAAATCTGTAGCCCTGATACTTGCGGGAGGGCGCGGAACCCGCCTTAAAGATTTGACAAAAAAACGCGCCAAACCCGCGGTTCACTTCGGCGGTAAGTTCCGTATTATCGATTTCGCATTATCCAACTGCATTAACTCCGGTATTCGTCGTATTGGTGTGATCACGCAGTATCAATCCCACACGCTGGTGCAGCATATTCAGCGTGGCTGGTCCTTCTTCAACGAAGAGATGAACGAATTTGTCGATCTGCTACCTGCGCAGCAGCGTGTGCATGGCGAGAGCTGGTATCGCGGCACCGCCGATGCGGTCACGCAGAACCTCGACATCATTCGCCGCTATGGTGCGGAGTACATCGTCATTCTGGCCGGTGACCATATCTATAAGCAGGACTATTCACGCATGCTTATTGATCATGTCGAAAAAGGTGCGCGTTGCACCGTGGCCTGTCTGCCGGTGCCCATCGAAGAGGCAAGCGCGTTTGGCGTTATGGCTGTGGATGAAAACGACAAAGTTATCGAGTTCGTCGAAAAACCCGCCAGCCCGCCTTGTATGCCCAATGACAGCACGAAATCGCTCGCCAGCATGGGGATTTATGTTTTCGATGCTGAGTACCTTTACGAGTTGCTTGAACAAGACGACAAGAATGAAAACTCCAGTCACGATTTCGGCAAAGATATCATCCCGCTGATAACCAAGTCTGGCATGGCTTATGCACATCCCTTCCCATTATCCTGTGTGCATTCGGACCCTGACTCAGAACCCTACTGGCGTGACGTAGGAACCCTCGAAGCGTACTGGAAAGCAAACCTCGATCTCGCATCAGTTGTACCTGAACTGGACATGTATGACCGTAACTGGCCAATACGTACCTATAATGAATCTTTACCACCGGCGAAATTTGTTCAGGACAGATCGGGAAGTCACGGTATGACACTGAACTCACTGGTTTCCGGTGGATGTGTGATATCCGGATCGGTAGTGGTGCAATCGGTATTGTTCTCACGGGTACGTGTGAATTCGTTCTGCAATATCGACTCTGCCGTTCTTTTACCGGAGGTCTGGGTCGGACGCTCCTGTCGCTTGCGGCGTTGTGTTATTGACCGGGCCTGTGTCATCCCGGAAGGGACGATCATTGGTGAAAACGCAGAAGAAGACGCCCGTCGGTTCTACCGCTCCGAAGAGGGCATTGTACTGGTGACGCGCGAAATGCTGCGTAAATTGCAACAAGAGTAACAGCATCGAGATAACCTTGCGCGGAAGGGGTCCGCGCGCTGTTTTTCCCGCTAACGCCCGCTAAGTGTTAGCGGTTTTGACAGGAGCGATAATGCAGGTTTTACATGTATGTTCTGAGATGTTTCCGTTGCTGAAGACCGGTGGTCTGGCTGATGTTATTGGCGCATTGCCTGCGGCGCAAATTGCCGATGGCGTTGATACACGCGTTTTGCTGCCTGCATTCCCGGATGTTCGTCGCGGCGTCACTGATGCTCAAGTGGTCTCGCGGCGGGATACATTTGCTGGTCGTATTTCATTGCTGTTCGGACATTTCAACGGGGTGGGGATCTACTTAATTGATGCGCCGCATCTTTACGATCGTCCCGGGAGCCCGTATCACGATACCAATCTTTTTGCTTATACCGATAACGTTCTGCGTTTTGCCTTGCTTGGCTGGGTCGGCGCTGAGATGGCCAGCGGGCTGGACCCGTTCTGGCGGCCCGATATTGTCCATGCCCACGACTGGCATGCAGGGCTGGCACCCGCTTATCTGGCGGCGAAGGGGAGACCGGCGAAGTCTGTGTTTACGGTACATAACCTGGCTTATCAGGGGATGTATTACGCGCAACACATGAGTGAAATACAGTTGCCATCGTCGTTCTTTAATATGCATGGGCTGGAATTCAATGGACAGATCTCTTTCCTGAAAGCCGGTCTCTATTACGCCGATCATATTACGGCGGTCAGCCCGACCTACGCTCGCGAAATTACCGAGCCGCAGTTTGCCTACGGCATGGAGGGGCTGCTGCGTCAGCGGCAAGTTGAAGGGCGCCTGTCCGGTATTCTGAACGGCGTGGATGAAAAAATTTGGGATCCGGCAACAGACCTGCTGCTTTCATCGCGTTATACGCGGGATACGCTGGAGGAAAAAGCGGAGAACAAACGCCAGCTACAGATCGCCATGGGGCTGAAAGTGAACGACAAAGCGCCGCTTTTTGCGGTGGTGAGTCGCTTAACCAGCCAGAAAGGGTTGGATTTGGTGCTGGAGGCATTACCCGGTTTGTTGGAGCAAGGCGGGCAACTGGCGCTACTTGGTGCGGGCGATCCGGTTCTGCAGGAAGGTTTCCTTGCGGCGGCAGCGGAGCATCCTGGGCAAGTCGGCGTGCAAATTGGGTATCACGAGGCGTTTTCACATCGCATTATGGGCGGGGCGGATGTCATTCTGGTCCCGAGCCGTTTTGAGCCGTGTGGGTTAACGCAACTTTATGGATTGAAGTACGGCACGTTGCCGCTAGTTCGTCGCACGGGCGGGCTGGCGGATACCGTGACCGATAGCTCATTGGAGAATTTGGCAGATGGAATCGCCAGTGGTTTTGTATTTGAAGACAGTAATGCCTGGTCGCTGCTTCGCGCGATTCGGCGTGCTTTCGTGTTGTGGTCCCGCCCTTCTCTCTGGCGCTTTGTTCAGCGCCAGGCGATGGGCATGGATTTTAGCTGGCAGGTCGCCGCGCAATCCTATCGCGATCTTTACTATCGGTTGAAATAGTTTTCCAGGAATCACTTGTATGAATGCACCTTTTACATATGCATCACCCACACTGAGCATCGAAGCGTTAAAACATTCGATCGCCTACAAGCTGATGTTTACCATAGGTAAAGATCCCGTTATCGCCAACAAGCATGACTGGCTGAACGCCACGCTGTTTGCGGTGCGTGACCGCCTGGTAGAACGCTGGTTACGTTCCAACCGTGCACAGCTCTCTCAGGAAATGCGCCAGGTTTACTACCTGTCGATGGAGTTTTTGATTGGCCGCACGCTTTCCAATGCACTGTTGTCATTAGGTATTTATGACGATGTCAAAAACGCTCTGGAAGAGATGGGGCTGGATCTGGAAGAGCTGATTGACGAAGAAAATGATCCAGGTTTGGGTAACGGGGGGTTAGGGCGCCTGGCGGCCTGCTTCCTGGATTCTCTGGCAACGCTGGCGCTGCCTGGACGCGGGTATGGTATTCGCTACGATTACGGCATGTTCAAGCAGAACATTGTTGATGGTCGGCAAAAAGAGTCCCCGGATTACTGGCTGGAATACGGTAACCCATGGGAATTCAAACGCCATAACACCCGCTACAAAGTGCGTTTTGGCGGACGCGTGCAGCAGGAAGGTAAAAAGTCTAACTGGCTGGAGACCGAAGAGATTCTGGCCGTGGCCTACGACCAAATTATTCCTGGCTACGATACCGACGCGACCAACACCCTGCGGTTGTGGAATGCGCAGGCGAGTAGCGAAATCAACCTGGGTAAATTTAACCAGGGTGATTATTTTGCGGCGGTGGAAGATAAAAACCACTCCGAAAACGTATCTCGCGTGCTCTACCCGGATGACTCGACCTATTCTGGCCGGGAGTTGCGCCTGCGTCAGGAGTACTTCCTGGTGTCGGCAACCGTTCAGGATATTTTGAGCCGCCATTACCAGCTCCACAAAACCTACGCCAATCTGGCGGAGAAAACCGCGATTCACCTGAATGATACCCACCCGGTATTGTCGATCCCTGAATTGATGCGCCTGCTGATTGATGAGCATAAATTCTCATGGGATGAAGCGTTCGAAGTCACCTGCCAGGTGTTCTCTTACACCAACCACACGCTGATGAGCGAAGCGCTGGAAACCTGGCCGATTGATATGCTCGGTAAGATCCTGCCGCGCCACCTGCAAATCATCTTTGAAATTAATGACTACTTCCTGAAAACTATTCAGGAACAGTACCCTAACGATATTGACCTGCTCAGTCGTGTGTCGATTATTGATGAGTCGAACGGGCGTCGCGTGCGCATGGCGTGGCTGGCCGTGGTGGTGAGCCATAAAGTGAATGGCGTGTCCGAATTACACTCCAACCTGATGGTGCAGTCCCTGTTTGCCGATTTCGCCAACATTTTCCCGATGCGCTTTACGAACGTGACCAACGGCGTCACACCGCGTCGCTGGCTGGCACTGGCGAACCCACCGTTGTCAGGCGTGCTGGATGAGAATATTGGCCGCACCTGGCGTACCGATCTGAGTCAGCTCAGCGAGCTGGAACAGCATATCGACTACCCGACGGTAAACCAGGCGATTCGCCATGCCAAGCTGGAGAACAAAAAGCGTCTGGCGGCGGTAATAGGTCAGCAGCTTAATGTGGTGGTCAACCCGAAAGCGCTCTTCGATGTGCAGATTAAACGTATCCACGAATATAAGCGTCAGTTGATGAATGTGCTGCACGTGATCACCCGCTACAACCGTATCAAAGCAGACCCGACAGCGGAGTGGGTACCGCGCGTCAATATCTTCGCCGGTAAAGCGGCGTCGGCGTATTACATGGCGAAGCACATCATTCACCTTATCAATGATGTGGCGGCGGTGATCAACAACGATCCGCAGATTGGCGATAAGCTGAAAGTGGTCTTTATTCCCAACTACAGCGTAAGTCTCGCGCAGGTGATCATTCCGGCGGCGGATCTCTCTGAGCAGATTTCGCTGGCAGGGACGGAAGCATCCGGCACCAGTAACATGAAGTTTGCCCTCAATGGCGCGTTGACCATCGGTACGCTGGATGGTGCGAACGTAGAAATGCTTGAGCATGTGGGAGCGGATAACATCTTCATTTTTGGTAATACCGCCGAAGAAGTTGAAGAGCTGCGCCGTAAAGGCTATTCACCGCGCGAATACTACGAAAAAGATGAGGAGCTGCATCAGGTACTCACGCAAATTGCGACAGGCCTGTTCAGCCCGAATGATCCGGGACGTTATCGTGACCTTGTGGATTCGCTGATTAATTTTGGCGACCATTATCAGGTACTGGCCGATTACCGCAGCTACGTTGACTGTCAGGACAAAGTAGATGAGCTCTATCGTAACCCGGAAGAGTGGACTACGAAGGCGATGCACAACATCGCTAATATGGGCTACTTCTCGTCTGACCGAACGATTCAGGAGTATGCCGAGCAGATCTGGCATATCGATCCGGTACGCCTGTAAGTTACCTTCGTTTTCGCCATAAATATCTTACGGAGCCTCAGGGCTCCGTTTTTTTTCAGAATATGAAGGGGGATGAGCTACCAGGTCGCGCCTTTATAATTGGCCGACAAACAAGGATGAGGTGGCAGGATATGGGATTCGGATGGTGGGTCAGATCGCTTTTATTGATGTTTATTGGCGTTCCGTTGTTAGCACATGGTGCGGCTGCGGCGTGTTTATTTGTTCAGGAGTTACTCAAAAAAGCGCTTATTGCGCTGGATCTTCCACGCTCATTTGCGAACGGTGATATCGCCACATGCGTGTTTTACGCATTGGGTGGCGTCATGATGTTTCTTATGGGCTGGCTGTGGGCGCGCTTTACCCAACCGAAAGAGAACAATGCCTTACGCCAGAGTTTGTTACTGCTGCCTGCGCTGCTCGTGTTGCTGTGCTGGATAGTCATCATGCAACGGTCTGGCCTGAGCTTTAGCAGCCATTGGTTCGGGCTAATGTTGAAACTCGGTCTACCCTGGATGGGCATTAACCTTATTGCGCTATTAACCGGCTGGTTTTGGGCAATGGTGATTATCCCGGTGGGTACCCAGGCCTGCTTTACCCTCGGCTGTTACTGGCGTCATCGCTACGCGCCCGATTCTCGCGCATCGCTTTGCTTGCGAAATCTACTGGTGTTAGCGCTGATTATATTGAGTCTGGTGGCCTGCTGGCAGGCGGCGTTACGACAGCAGAAATTTCCCCGGCTAACAAGTGAGCCTGCCGTCAGTGAATCTCTTGATCGCCGGGATTATTACCCTGACAGGCCCAATAACAAACTCACGGCGTTGCGCGGGGCCGCTCCCTTTACATTTTTGGACAAACACCCACGCCTTGATGGTGCGACCGCAGCCTACCCGCTATACGCCTCGGCCTTCTTTGCGCTGAACAGTTTTCCGGACGACATGACCTCTTATCAGGTTCAGGCCTGCTGCCTGTCCCTGTCACGCACGCCAGATGCCTATAAAAATATTATTGCCGATAAAGCCGATATCATCTTTGTCGCCCAACCTTCTGAGGGGCAGAAAAAGCGGGCACAGGCGGCGAAGGTCAATCTGACTTACACGCCGTTTGCTCGCGAAGCCTTTGTGTTTATTACACATGCCGATAACCCTGTCGACAGTCTGACTCAGCAGCAGGTGCGCGACATTTTCAGTGGCAAAACGACACGCTGGAGCGATGTGGGCGGTGACGCGCGAGATATCGAAGTCTGGCAACGGCCGGAAGATTCCGGAAGTCAGTCCACGATGCTGGCGAAAGTGATGAAAGAGACGCCCATGCTGCCGCCAAAAGAGACCGAAGTGGCGAGGGGGATGGGGGGCGTGATCCGTAAAGTGGCTGAGTACCAAAACAGCAAAGGGGCGATCGGTTACACCTTCCGCTACTTTGCCACGAAGATGAATGCCAGTGCGGGTATCAAGTTATTAGCCATCGATGGCGTCGCGCCGACGAAAGAGAACATTCGTAACGAGACATACCCTTTCGTTGTGGACGTTTATATGGTGACGCGTGAAAACCCAACGGCGGAAACGCAAAAGCTGGTGGCGTGGTTTTTAAGTCCGCAGGGGCAGGCGCTGGTGGAGGATGTGGGTTACGTGCCGTTGCACAGTCCGGCAAACTAGCATCCTAAAAGAAACCCGCTGAACGTGCGTCAGCGGGGGCATTCAAGATTAAGAGGCCAGCGATAATTCCGCTTTACTGTGGCGGGTCAGCCACTGCGCCACACGTGACTGCTCCTCGGCATTGAGCCACATGCCCAGTTTGGTACGACGCCAGATAGCATCGTCCAGACGGCGCACCCATTCATGTTCAACCAGGTAACGCAGTTCGGCTTCGTAAAGCTCGTGGCCAAAATGCTCGCCCAGGTCTTCAATTGAGCCTGCCTGCCCCAGAATCAGCTCGCTGTTGCTGCCGTAAGTCCGGGCATAATGGCGGGCCAGCGACTCGGTAATGAACGGGTAACGACGACGCAGTTTCGCGGCGTAGTCATCGCGATCGCCCCCCAGCTCCCCACCGGGCAATACACAGTTTTTGGTCCAGGCCGGGCCAATACCTTCATAGTAGGAGGCCAGTTTTTCCATCGCATGTTCAGCCAGCTTGCGGTAGGTCGTAAGCTTGCCGCCAAAGACGGACAGCAGCGGCGCTTTACCGTCCTGATCGTGAATATCCAGCGTGTAGTCGCGAGTGATTGCCTGTGGAGAGTCGGACTCATCGTCACACAGCGGGCGCACACCGGAGTAAGTCCAGACAATGTCATTGCGCGTCAGTTGCTTTTTAAAGTGCGCGTTATAGACCTTCAACAGGTAATTCACTTCACTTTCATCGATTTCGACGTTTTTCGGGTCGCCTTTATATTCCACATCGGTTGTACCAATGATAGAAAACTCATCCATCCACGGGATCACGAAGACGATACGTTTATCTTCGTTTTGCAGAATGTAGGCCTGCTTTTGTGAATGAACGCGCGGAACCACAATATGACTGCCTTTAATCAGGCGAATGCCATACGGAGACGGCAAATGCATCCCGTCATCAAAGAACTGTTTAACCCATGGGCCGGTGGCATTGACCAGACCGCGTGCTTGCCAGCTAAATTTTTCCCCGGTGTCGATATCTTCCGCTTCAACAATCCACAGACCGTTTTCACGTTTTGCAGAGACAGCACGCGTACGGGTACGTACTTCGCCGCCTTTTTTCACAACCATCTGCGCATTTGCCAGGACCATACGGGCATCATCGACCCAACAGTCAGAATATTCGAAACCGCGCACGATTTCAGGTTTGAGGACCGATTCTGAGCCAAAACGCAAACTTTGCGATCCGGGTAAACTGGTGCGTTTACCCAGGTTGTCGTACATAAAAAGACCGATGCGGATCATCCATGCCGGACGTAAGTGCGGGCGATGCGGTAAGCGGAAACGCATCGGAAAGGCGATGTGCGGTGCCATTTTCAACAGCACTTCACGTTCAGCCAGCGCCTCGCTAACCAGCCGAAACTCATAGTGTTCAAGGTAGCGCAGGCCACCATGAATCAATTTTGAGCTGGCGCTGGAAGTTGCGCAAGCTAAGTCC
Source organism: Phytobacter diazotrophicus (assembly GCF_052061655.1). Lineage (NCBI taxonomy): Bacteria > Pseudomonadati > Pseudomonadota > Gammaproteobacteria > Enterobacterales > Enterobacteriaceae > Phytobacter > Phytobacter diazotrophicus. Next base: position 395,558 of record NZ_CM125428.1, read on the forward strand.
TGGGCTTCCAGCATCAGCACGGATAAACCTCGCCCGGCGGCGTCTGCCGCGATACCGGCACCGTTGATGCCCCCGCCAATAACGATCAGATCTTTGGTTTCCATGCTGCCCTCACGCGCTTTCGTTAAAGCTCACAAATGTTCGATATCGCTCATAATAGCAAAGGATCGCGCTTTTGGTAACATCAGAAAAACAATTTAGAGTGATATACATAACATAATGGTGTTTCTCCGCCAGGAGGACGTACACTAAGCGGTAAACTTATGTTGCCTGTTTTTTCCTCCCTAATTGTGTAGAAAGGAAGCAGGCGTACCACCTGCCATACGAAAAAGAAAAGAGATCAGAATGGATCATTTTGTCTGTATTAATGTTGAAGAAGCCCACCAGAAACTGCAGCTTAAGCAGGCGGTACTGGTCGATATTCGTGACCCGCAAAGCTACGCGATTGGCCATACGCCGGGCGCTTTTCATTTAACAAACGATACTCTCGGTGCGTTTATGCGCGAAACCGACTTCGATACTCCGGTGATGGTGATGTGCTATCACGGCAATAGCAGTAAAGGCGCGGCTCAATACCTGCTCCAGCAAGGCTATGATGCGGTATTCAGTGTTGATGGCGGCTTTGATGCCTGGCACCGTCATTTTCCAGCGGAAGTCGAGCAGGGATCCCTTTAGAGAGTGAAGACTCTGCCGCTATACTGTGCTCTTTTCCAGAGACAAAGCGACCGCCTGCCATGTTGATGATTACATCATTTACCAATCCGCGTGTCGCCCAGGCGTTTGTTGATTACATGCAAACCCAGGGCGTCATTCTTACGATTCAACACCACTCACAATGCGATATCTGGCTGGCGGACGAAAGCCAGGCAGAGCGCGTGAAAGCTGAACTGGCGCGTTTTCTGGAAAACCCCACCGATCCGCGTTATCTCGCCGCAAGCTGGCAATCCGGCGAGACGGGCAGCGGTCTGCAGTACCGTGGTTTTACCCTGCGCGCGGCGCTGAGGGAACGGGGTGGGCCAATGACTCTCTCTGTCTTTGCGGCCTGCGTCCTGGTCTTTATCCTGATGAATCTGTATAGCGATCAGGATGTGATGGTCTGGCTTGCCTGGCCCTATGATGCCTCGGTGCAATTTGAAGCCTGGCGCTATTTTAGCCATGCGCTAATGCACTTTTCGCTGGTTCATATCATCTTTAACCTGTTCTGGTGGTGGTATCTTGGCGGAGCGGTGGAAAAACGCCTGGGAAGCGGCAAGCTGGTGGTGATTACCCTTATCAGCGCGTTACTGAGCGGCTTTTTACAGTACAAACTGGCTGGCCCGTGGTTTGGTGGTCTGTCAGGTGTGGTCTATGCATTGATTGGTTATGTGTGGCTACGTGGTGAGCTGGACCCGCAACGCCCGGTCTGGCTGCCTCGTGGACTGGCTATTTTTACGGTCGTGTTACTGGTTGCTGACTGGTTTGGCATCTCAGCAGTGGATACGGCTATCGGCGCACACACCAGTGGGCTGTTGATTGGCCTTGCGATGGCGCTGGTAGATACATTGAATGCGCGAAAACGAACATAATTATCCAGAGACATTTCATGAAACAAACACAACGTCATGATGCGATCATTGAACTGGTTAAACAGCAGGGATATGTCAGCACGGAAGAACTGGTAGAGCAATTCTCGGTAAGTCCGCAGACTATTCGCCGCGATCTGAACGATCTGGCCGATCAAAACAAAATTCTGCGCCACCACGGGGGCGCCGCGCTACCTTCAAGCTCCGTTAATACCTCCTGGCACGATCGTAAGGCGACGCAAACGGCAGAGAAAGAACGGATTGCCCGTAAAGTGGCCAGTCAGATCCCAAACGGCGCAACATTGTTTATTGATATTGGCACCACCCCGGAAGCCGTGGCGCACGCGCTCCTCGATCACAGCGATTTACGCGTGGTGACGAACAACCTCAACGTGGCGAACACGCTGCTGAAAAAAGAAGATTTCCGCGTCATCCTCGCTGGCGGCGAGTTGCGTAGCCGTGACGGTGGGATTGTAGGCGAAGCCACGCTGGACTTTATTTCTCAGTTCCGTCTGGACTTCGGCATTCTTGGCATCAGCGGCATTGACGCTGATGGTTCGCTGCTGGAGTTTGACTATCATGAAGTGCGCACCAAACGGGCGATCATTGAAAACTCGCGCCATGCGATGCTGGTGGTGGATCACTCGAAGTTTGGACGCAACGCGATGGTCAACATGGGCAGTATCAGTATGGTCAATGCCGTTTACACCGACATCATGCCACCCGCTGGCGTCATGCAGGTGATCACCAGTAATAACGTCCAGTTAGAGTTATGCTAAACAGTCGCGTCGGGCGGCGTTGCGCAGCCCGACCTGATACTCAGACGCCGTACCCCATCATTTTCAGCAGCCGCTGGGCATGCAATACGGCATCCTGACGGTGGGCAACCCCCAGCTTCTGATACAAATTACGGATATGCGTTTTAATGGTGGTCGCCGCCACGGCGAGTTCACCGGCGATCTGCTCATTGCTGTAGCCTGAGTAGATTAGCCCCAGTACCTGCCACTCTCGCTGGGTTAGCGGACTGGTGCGGATCAACTCCGGCACTTCCGGATGGTTCAGTAAGCGTTCAACGAAGCTTTCGTCAAAATGGGCGAACTTATGTCGGTGATGCTGGTTGATGTCACGCAGAATACGCTGCGCGCGGTGCTGGTCGAGTTCCGGCAGTGTATTGAGTTGAATAAGCTGACGCAGTTGCTGTGCCATGCCCTCGCCCTCAATAACAAAGTGGCTGATAAACCCGGTGCGGTTGGCCAGTTGCAGTGCCTCAAGCAGCACGCGCTGTGCGTCGTTTTTACGCCCGGACTGCCAGTACAACTGATTCAGTAACAGCAGGTTGTGGTTCAAATCACTCATCAGGCGCAAGCTGCGGGCGTTCTCATTGAGCTCTTCAAGCACCATTTCAGCCGGGTCGAAATCGCCAAGCAGAATTTGCGCTCTGGCGATATTGCGCCACTGCCCTTGCAGGAAGTGGTTATTGGCGAATTCGGGTTTAGGCGTCTGGCGAAGCCACTGCGCTGCTGATTTGCGATCGCCCGTCATGTTCCAGTAAATCACCCTGACTTTATCGGCGTTTGACACCCAGTCGCTGTGATACTGGCCGTTACCCAGCAAGTTCTCCAGACGGTGCAAATGCGCGCGAGCATTATCCAGGTCACCACGGGCCAGCGAATTTTGAATCACCAGCGCCAGACACTGTAACTGTTGCTGCGGCTGGAAGGAGGCGAGAACCTCCATCCCCTGGCGAGCGGCGGCTTCGGATTCGTCAAGACGCGCCCAGGCCCAGAGCAGTTGCGAACGAATGCGCAGTAAGAACTCGTGCATCGGCAACTGCTCAAGGTGCTGTTCGCGCACCAGGACAAAGCCTTTTTCCTGGGTCTCCCAGGCAGCCTGCAAGAACCCTTGCGCAAACAGAATTTCGCTCTGCTGAATCAGGCTCCATAAGGCGTAGTGCCACACGTCATGGCGGCGTGCCATCTGCTCGGTTTGCTGCATCAACGCCAGCGAGTTGGTCAGTTGCCCTTTGCAGTGCAGCACTTCACCGTGTACCGACGTGGCGACAATACGGCTGTAGTAATTGGCAAGCGGCAGTTCATCGAGCGCCACCATCGCCAGGCGTTCCGCTTCGGCGGCATCGCCATCATTGATCGCGACCTGCGCGCGCAATGCGTTGAAATCACCGTGCAGGGAGGCGTCCATTTGGGTGGTCATCTCCTGTTCAGCACGGGCCAGCAAGGTATTCACTTCGCTGTAGCGATGCTGGCTTTGCATCAGCCAGGCCTGTAGCAGCACCAGGCGCGGGTTCTCCAGGAGGCTCTCCCACGGTAGTGCTTTCAGCGAGGCTTCCAGCAGGCTGAGTTCGCTATGGTTGAATAAGCCCCAGGCGTGATGCAGCAGAATGTCCCGTAACATAATGCCGTCGCCCGCCGCCAGCGCGTGGTGGATGGCTTCGCTGGGGAATCCCTGTGCCATCCAGCTTTCCGCCGCCGCGCGATGAATTTCCGGCAGTTCAGTCGCCAGTTCCCACTGGCAGCGCTGGCGCAGGAAATTGCCGAACAGCGGGTGGTAGCTGAACCATTCGCCGGAGTCATCCATGCGCTGCAGGAATAACCCCTGACGCTCAATTTCTTCCAGCCGCATCTGACCATTTTCTTCGCCAGTGACACGGACAATCAGCGCATCGTTCATCGAGCGTAATAGCGAGCTTTTCAGTAAGAACAGACGCGTGCTGGCATCGACATTATCCAGCACCTCATCCACCAGATAATCGGACAGATGGCTGGCGTTGATGCCCGCCAGACGACGAGCGGATTGCTGCGCGGCACTGTGATTCTGGCGTACGGAAAGGGCAATGAGTTGGAGCGCGGTGGCCCAGCCGGCAACGTCATCACACAGACGGCTGCTCTCTGCCGCTTCGATGGGGGAAGTCAGGCGGCAATCAAAAAATTGCTTCGCTTCCTGATGATTAAAGGCCAGTTGGTGGCTGCCGATCTCCAGCAGTTGTTCACGTACGCGCAGATTGGCAATGCCTAACTGCGGTAAATTGCGCGACAGCACAATCAGCGTCAGGTTTTCCGGCTGATGGCGCAAGAAAAAACGCATGGCTTCATGAATCACCGGGTTGGTGATGAGGTGGTAATCATCTATCACCAGATAGAGCGCGCGTTGCCACTCTGCCAGCTCAATAAACAACTGAGCAAAGAGGGAAGAGAGGCTGGCGTACTGGCGTTTTTGCGCCATCGCCTCACTGGTGACGCAATGCCCCCCCGTGGCCTGTTGAATAGCAGCAATGAAATAGCTGGCAAAACGTTCCTGCTGGTTGTCGCCTTCATCCAGCGAAAACCAGCCCACGTCATTTTTACCGGAAGCCCATTGGGAAATGAGCGTTGTTTTTCCGTACCCAGCAGGGCTAGTGATCAGCGCAAGCCGAAAATTGTTCGCGCCGGAAAGTTTAGCCAACAGACGCTCACGAACGACAGTATGGTCGAGGCGTACCGGGCGACTTAATTTAGACGGAATCAACATAGTTATCACTTCACTGTGAGGACAAAGGGGAAAAACGATTTTTTTTGCGCTTCGTAATTAATATAAATAAGGTCGGATAAATTCCGAATTATTGCAAGTTATGTCCGGATCTGACGATTGTGAATTTGCACTATGTCACATTTCTATTTGAGTAGTGAATAAAGAGACAGCACCCGTGGCGAAAGGGCATGCAGCCCGATTTGCAGCAAAATGCGTCAAAATAAGGCGAAATAGTTTTGCATCTTTTGGGGGCTTTGGTGAAATATTTCCCAAAACGGCGAGGTAATCGCACAAATAGCAAAAGGCGAAATTATCATTTAAGAAAATATTATTTACTCAAATTATGTTGATGTCGCGAGTGATAATTTCCCTGAAACAATATTTCAATTCTTTGACATTCTCCCCCGTTATCCCCACGGTAAGTGAACGACGCATCGCCGTGTTTTTTCCTCCCGCTTGAGGCAGTAAATGCTTGAAGAATGCTTAAAAAAACAGCTAACTTTAGGTGGCAGAGATCACACTTTTCGCTCATCCCTGCTGCTCCTCCCCGTTGAATCCCTGGCAGGATGAGGAAGTCGTTTCATGAGCCTGGCACACTAGCGCTAACGTTGTTTTTTCAATTACAGGATCCGAATTCTCTATGTCAAAGCCCACGTTTAACAAAGCGCAATTTGAGGCGGCCCTGACGCGTCAGTGGCAACATTTTGGTTTGCACACAGCCCAGGAGATGACATCTCGCCAGTGGTGGCAGGCCGTTAGCGGCGCGCTGGCAGAATTGCTGGTGGCACAACCGCTGGCTAAACCGGCGAAAAACCAGCGCCATGTAAACTATATTTCAATGGAATTTCTGATTGGTCGCCTGACGGGTAACAACTTGCTCAACCTTGGCTGGTATCAAGAGGTGAGCGATATTCTGCAGGAAAGCGGTATCAATCTGAGCGATCTGCTGGAAGAAGAGACCGACCCGGCGCTGGGTAACGGTGGGTTAGGACGCCTGGCGGCGTGCTTCCTGGACTCGATGGCAACGGTAGGCCAGTCTGCCACCGGCTATGGCCTGAACTATCAGTATGGCTTGTTCCGTCAGTCTTTTGACGATGGTCAGCAGAAAGAGGCGCCGGATGACTGGCAGCGTCGCAGCTACCCCTGGTTTAGCCATAATGCGCAATTGAACGTGCAGGTGGGGATTGGCGGTAAAGTGAGTAAAGACGGCCACTGGACGCCGGAATTTACGATTGTCGGCGAAGCCTGGGATTTACCGGTACTGGGCTATCGTAATAGTGTGGCGCAGCCGCTGCGACTGTGGCAGGCAACCCATGCGCACCCGTTCGATCTGACCAAATTCAACGACGGTGATTTCCTGCGTGCCGAGCAGCAGGGCATCGATGCAGAAAAACTGACCAAGGTGCTCTACCCGAATGACAATCACCAGGCGGGCAAGAAGCTGCGTCTGATGCAGCAATATTTCCAGTGTGCCTGCTCCGTGGCGGACATTCTGCGTCGTCATCACCTTGCCGGGCGCAAAATTGCCCAGTTGCCGGACTTTGAAGTTATTCAGCTTAACGATACGCATCCGACCATTGCGATCCCGGAAATGTTGCGCGTGCTGATAGACGAACATCAACTGAGCTGGGATGACGCCTGGGCTATTACCAGCAAAACCTTCGCCTACACCAACCATACGCTGATGCCGGAAGCGCTGGAGTGCTGGGATGAAAAACTGGTAAAAGCGCTGCTGCCTCGCCATATGCAAATCATCAAACAGATTAACGATCGCTTTAAGGTACTGGTTGAGCAAACCTGGCCTGGCGATGAGGACGTGTGGGCGAAACTGGCGGTGGTGCACAACAAACAGGTGCGGATGGCCAATATGTGTGTGGTCGGCGGCTTTGCGGTGAACGGCGTTGCGGCACTGCACTCAGATTTGGTCGTCAAAGATCTGTTCCCGGAATATCACCAACTGTGGCCGACGAAATTCCACAATGTTACTAATGGTATTACACCGCGTCGCTGGATTAAACAGTGCAACCCGGCGCTGGCGGCATTACTGGATAAGTCGCTGAAAAATGAGTGGGCGAACGATCTCGACCAGCTTATTAATCTGGAGAAATTTGCCGACGATGCGAAATTCCGCGCGCAATATCGCGCTATAAAACAGGAAAATAAGGTGCAGCTTGCGGCGTTCGTCAAAGCGCGTACCGGCATTGAGATCAATCCGCATGCGCTGTTTGATATTCAAATCAAACGCCTGCATGAATATAAACGCCAGCATCTGAACCTGCTGCATATTGTGGCGCTGTATAAAGAGATTCGTGAAAATCCGCAGGCAGACCGCGTACCACGCGTATTCCTCTTTGGTGCGAAAGCCGCGCCGGGCTACTACCTGGCGAAAAACATCATTTACGCCATCAATAAAGTGGCCGCTGTAATCAATAACGATAAGACGGTGGGCGATAAGCTGAAAGTGGTTTTCCTGCCGGATTATTGCGTTTCGGCGGCGGAACGTCTTATCCCGGCGGCAGATGTGTCTGAACAAATTTCTACCGCAGGTAAAGAGGCCTCGGGTACCGGCAATATGAAGCTGGCGCTGAATGGTGCGCTCACCGTCGGAACCCTTGACGGTGCCAACGTGGAGATTGCCGAACAGGTTGGCGATGAAAACATCTTCATCTTCGGTCATACCGTGGAAGAGGTGAAGGCGTTGAAAGCCAAAGGCTATGATCCGGTGAAATGGCGTAAGAAAGACAAGCTGTTGGATGCGGTGCTTAAAGAACTTGAGAGCGGCAAATACAGCGAGGGCGACAAGCATGCGTTCGACCAGATGCTGCACAGCATCGGTAAGCAGGGCGGAGATCCCTATCTGGTTCTGGCGGATTTCGCCGCCTACGTTGAAGCGCAAAAACGGGTTGATACGCTCTATCGCGATGAAGAAGCCTGGACGAGGGCTACAATATTGAATACCGCACGTTGCGGCATGTTCAGTTCGGATCGTTCGATCCGTGATTACCAAACCCGTATCTGGCAGGCAAAACGCTAAGGAAAAGCCATAGTGAGCAAACGTCTTGATAATGCCGCGCTGGCGGCGGGAATTAGCCCGGATTACATCAATGCGCATGGCAAACCACAGTCTATTGGTGCGGAAACCAAACGACGTTTGCTTGACGCTATGCACGCTGTTACCGCGACACCTGTCGCGGTAACGCCGGTCCCAAATGTGCTGGTGCACACCCAGGGAAAGAAGAAGTCATTGCCGATTGAGGGAAACGGTACTTTCAACTGGATAATCACTACCGAAGACGGTCAGCAGCATAAAGGTCTGGTCGACGCAGGGAAAAACCTCACCCTACCAACGAAGTTGCCGCAGGGGTATCACACCCTGACGCTGCGTCAAAGTGAGCAGAGCTGGCATTGTCGCTTAATTGTTACCCCAAAGCGCTGCTATGAACCGCAGGCGCTGCTGGAAGGGAAAAAGCTCTGGGGGGCGTGTGTACAGCTTTATACCTTGCGTTCTGAGCGTAACTGGGGAATCGGCGATTTTGGCGATCTGAAAGTCATGCTGGGCGAGGTGGGGCAGCGCGGTGGCGCGTTTATCGGCCTGAACCCTATTCACGCCCTCTATCCGGCCAACCCGGAAAGCGCCAGCCCCTACAGTCCTTCCTCTCGCCGCTGGCTGAATATCATTTATATCGATGTTAATGCGGTAGAAGATTTTCAGTTGAGCAAAGAGGCGCAGGCGTGGTGGAAACTCCCTACGACGCGCAAGGCGCTGGATGCCGCTCGCGACGCGGAGTTTGTCGATTACGCAGGTGTGACCGCCCTCAAACTGGCGGCATTACGCCTGGCCTGGGTGCAGTTTTCACAGCGTAAAGATGATGACGATTTGCGCGCTGCGTTTCACGCCTTCGTGAAGGAAGAGGGGGAAAGTCTGTACTGGCAGGCGGCATTTGATGCGCTACATGCCAACCAGGTGAAAGAAGATCCGCTACGTTGGGGCTGGCCTGCCTGGCCGGAAGGTTTTCAGTCAACCGACAGCCCGGCGGTTAAAGCCTTTTGCGACAGTCATGCCGATGAAGTGAACTTTTACCTGTGGTTGCAGTGGCTGGCGTATACGCAATTTGCCGAGTGCTGGCAGGAGAGCCAGGGTCACAATATGCCCATTGGGTTGTACCGGGATCTCGCCGTGGGCGTTGCCGAAGGCGGTTCGGAAACCTGGTGCGATCGTGAGTTGTACTGCCTGAAAGCCTCTGTGGGGGCACCGCCGGATATTCTCGGCCCGCTGGGGCAAAACTGGGGGTTGCCGCCGATGGACCCGCACATTATCGCCGCGCGCGCTTACGAACCCTTTATTGAGCTGCTGCGCGCCAATATGAAAAGCTGTGGCGCGCTGCGTATCGATCATGTGATGTCGATGCTGCGTCTGTGGTGGATCCCGTATGGCGAAACGGCGGATCACGGAGCGTATGTGCAGTACCCGGTGGACGATCTATTGTCGATCCTCGCGCTGGAAAGTCAGCGTCATCAGTGCATGGTCATTGGCGAAGATTTGGGGACGGTGCCGGTGGAGATCGTAAGCAAGCTGCGTGACAGCGGCGTTTACTCCTACAAAGTCCTCTATTTTGAAAATGACCACGAGAAGCGTTACCGTGCCCCTAAAGCTTACCCGGCCCAGTCAATGGCGGTGGCGACCACTCATGATTTGCCGACGCTGCGGGGATACTGGGAAAGTGGTGACCTGACGCTCGGTAAAACGCTGGGTCTGTACCCGGATGAAGTGGTGCTACGTGGGCTGTATCTCGATCGCGAACTGGCAAAACAGGGGCTGCTGGATGCGCTTCATGCCCATGGCTGTTTGCCAAAACGGGTGGGGCATAAAGCCTCACGTATGCCGATGAGTGCGGTACTGAATCGTGGTATGCAACGCTATATCGCTGACAGTAATAGTGCGTTGCTGGGGCTGCAGCCGGAAGACTGGCTGGATATGGCCGGACCGGTGAACATTCCGGGCACCAGCTACCAGTACAAAAACTGGCGGCGTAAGCTCGCCGTGTCACTGGAAAAAATGTTTGCCGATGAGAACGTCAACAAGCTGATTAAAGACCTGGATAAACGCCGGAAAGCGGCAGGAAAGAAGTAAAGAAGTAAATACAAAGAACCCGCCATCCGGCGGGTTCTCCTTTTAACAGCCAGTTGAACGGTAGAGCTTACACCACCATTCCCAGCAGCAGGCAGCCAACCAGACCGCAGACAGAGATAATGGTCTCCAGTGCGGACCAGGACTTCATGGTTTCCCCGATGGTCAGGTTGAAGTACTCCTTGAACAGCCAGAAGCCTGGATCGTTCACGTGAGAGAAAATCACGCTACCGGAACCAACCGCGATAACCATCAGCTCAGGGCTCACGCCAGTGGTGGCAATCAGCGGCGCAACAATCCCGCCTGCGGTAATGGCTGCAACGGTGGCAGAACCCAGCGCGATACGCAGTACGGCGGCAATTGACCACGCCATAAAGATTGGCGAAATATTGGTTTCGTGCATCAGCGAAGCGATGTATTTATCCACGCCGCTATCTACCAGAACCTGCTTGAATGCGCCGCCACCGCCGATGATCAACAGCATCATGGCAATGATTTTGATTGAGCTGGTCAGCGTTTCGTTGATGTCGTCCATGGAACGACCACGGTTCAGGCCGAAGGTGAAAACGGCAATCAGTACCGCAATGAGGGTCGCCATCACCGGATCGCCGAAGAACTCAGCGTAAGGGAGAATCGCATGGCCTTTCGGCAGCAGCATCTCTGCAACCGCACGCAGCGCCATCAGTACCACCGGTACCAGAGAGGTCCAGACGCTGACGCCAAAGCCCGGCATTTCTTCTTCGGTAAAGGTTTTCTTATTATACAGGCCTTCCGGAATCGGCTTGTCGATGCCTTTCAGGAAACGGGCATAGACCGGGCCGGCCAGAATCACTGTCGGGATACCGAGCAGCGTACCGTAGAGTAGCGTTTTACCCATGTCCGCATGGAAAATGGTAGCGATTGCGGTCGGGCCAGGGTGTGGAGGCAGGAAACCGTGGGTAACGGAAAGCGCGGCCGCCATCGGGACACCCACATACAGCAGCGGGATACGGGCTGCGGCAGCGATAGTGAAAACCAGCGGCAGTAACAGGACGAAGCCCACTTCATAGAACAGCGCAAAACCCACGGTAAAGCCGGTCAGTACGACGGCCCACTGAATGTGTTTTTCGCCAAATTTTGCAATCAGCGTTGTGGCGATGCGTTGTGCGCCGCCGCAGTCCGCCAGCAGTTTACCCAACATGGCACCGAAGCCCATGATCAGCGCAAGGCTGCCCAGCGTTCCGCCCACACCGGCTTTGATAGATTTGATAACTGCGTCCAGAGGCATGCCCTGCATCATACCGACGGCGAGTGCCACCAGGATCAGAGCGATAAATCCGTTCAATTTGAAGCGGATCATTAATAACAACAACAAGACTACACCGATAGCAACGATGACTAATGGCATGATTTACCTGGCCTTAATTTGTTATGGGTAACGTCAGTTTTCAGCGGTTATTGCAGGTTTTAGCCCTGTAAAAACGAAGCGCTGGAGTACCGATATGCCTTACATCCACTTTTTAAAAGGATAGCTGGATGTTTTTATATTTTTGGTACTGGCACAGATGATACGGGTAACATTCGTGAAAAGAGAATCACCCTGCGGGTCAAAATTTACGAAGTGAGATACCGGTCATATTCCAGGCTGGAAATGAGTGCAAAAAAGAGGCGCGATATGGCGGGGAAAGATACAGGTAACATGCTCTCCCGCATCGGGAGAGCATCGGATAAGAGGCAGCTTAGTAGTAGGAGTGCTCGCCGCGCTGGTGTTCGGTAAGATCGCGTACGCCTTTCAGTTCCGGGAATTCGTTAAGCAACTGCTTTTCGATCCCTTCTTTCAGCGTTACATCCACCATTGAACAGCCGTTACAACCGCCGCCAAACTGGAGGATGGCATAGCCTTCATCCGTAATTTCCATCAGCGTGACGCGGCCACCGTGACCTGCCAGTTGCGGGTTGATCTGCGATTGCAGCAGATACTCAACACGTTCCATCAGCGGCGCGTCTTCGGACACTTTACGCATCTTCGCGTTTGGTGCTTTCAGGGTGAGCTGGGAGCCCAACTGATCGGTGACAAAATCAATTTCCGCATCTTCCAGGTACGGTGCACTTAACTCATCGACATAGGCGGTCAGTTGTTCAAATTTCAGGGCGGTGTCAGTTGCTTCCACTGCATCTGGCGGACAATAAGAGACGCCGCATTCAGCGTTTGGTGTGCCTGGGTTAATCACAAATACACGGATTTGTGTCCCTTCTTCCTGATTTGCCAGCAGTTTAGCAAAATGCGCTTGCGCAGCATCAGAGATACGGATCATAGCAATGGCCTAATAGTTGACTATTTTACTTGGTTATAATACGCCCATCATCGAGGGTCTACAAGGTTCGACAAAGGCACCATACCTGAACAGACGCCGCGCCGTTGCGCAGGAGCAACCGACTTATTTCCGCGACGGTGCTGCCGGTCGTAACGACATCATCCACGATAACCATATGGAGTCCCTGGACGGGCAATTCAAGGCGAAAGGCATTTTTCAGGTTGCGTTTGCGTAGCCGGGCGCTGAGATGATGCTGAATGGACGTTGCCCGAATGCGGACAATGGCGCCCGGTTCATAGCGACAGCATAACCAGTGGGCAAGGGCACGACAGAGCAGATCACTTTGGTTATATCCTCTGCGCCACTGGCGATGCCGATAAAGCGGTACGCTGATAAGCATATCGGGCTTCTGCCACCGTGTTGTTCTGCGTGCGTTGATGACTGCCAGTACCAGCAGCCGGGCCAGCGCATTTGCCATTTCGGGTCGTCGCACGAATTTGAACTGATGCACCAGCATACTCAATGGCAATGCGTAATCGCTGACCGCCACCAGACATTGCCACGGCGGCGGTTTTTGCAGGCACCTGCCGCAAGGCAGTGTCCGGCTCGCGGCAGGCAAACCACAGGCTGGACAAACGGACAGGGGTGCTACCACCGCCCGAGTGCAGCAGGAACACAAGCCCCAGTGCGCTACCGCCAGCGGCATTCGACATAGCCAGCACAAGCCCGGCGCTGTTAGCATGTTCACCCTCCCTGTTTTAAGAAAGAGAACGATAACTGATGAACAACATCTGGTGGGAAACCAAAGGCGAAGGAAATTGCCATCTTGTGCTGCTGCACGGATGGGGGCTGAACGCGCAGGTTTGGGATTGCATTGTGCCGCAACTAAGCTCGCAATTTACACTGCATCTGGTGGACCTGCCGGGATATGGTCGCAGTCGCGCATTTTCGGCAATGACATTGCGAGAGATGGCGGAGCGCGTGTTGGCACAGGCACCGCAGCGCGCTGTATGGCTGGGCTGGAGCCTCGGCGGGCTTGTCGCAAGCAAGATTGCGCTTCTTGCGCCTGAGCGTGTTAGCGGACTGGTGACGGTCGCCTCATCCCCTTGTTTTGGCGCGCAGGATGAATGGCCTGGTATCAAACCGGATGTGCTGGCCGGTTTCCAGCGACAGCTCAGCGAGGATTTTCAACGTACGGTAGAGCGCTTCCTGGCTCTGCAGACGATGGGTACGGAGACAGCCCGTCAGGATGCGCGTCAGCTCAAGCAGGCGGTATTGTCGTTACCGATGCCCTCAGCAGAGGTGCTGAACGGTGGGCTGGAGATCCTCAAAACAGAAGATCTGCGCGATGCACTGTCAGGGCTGGAAATTCCCTTCTTGCGACTTTACGGGCGATTAGATGGGCTGGTGCCGCGCAAAATTGTTGCCGCACTGGATGCGCGCTGGCCACAAAGCCAGTCGCTGATCTTTCCTAAAGCAGCTCATGCGCCTTTTATTTCTCACCCGGACGATTTCTGCAGTGCATTGACGGAATTTAATAGTTTCGACGTGTAATTATTGCGCCGCCTGGAAAAAATGCTGTTTCACGACAATACTCAGAACGTTGCTGCGGTTGGCTTATCTTTTTTACCGCAGCATCACAATCTAAAAAACCGAGGAGAATCAAGTCTATGAAACTTGTTACAGGTATTGTTGCATCTCTGGTGATTGGCTCCCTGTCGTTTGGCGTTATGGCGGCGCAGGAACTCGAAAAAGATAAGGTCGCGGGTATGAATCTGACAAAAGTGGGGACGATTACCACGTCTGATACCTCGGCACCCATGGACGCGAAAAAAGAGCTGTCGAAAAAAGCGGATGAGCTGGGCGGCAAATATTTCGTTGTTACCAGCGGCGAGAAGAATGAAAAAGACATCCATGCTACGGCGGATGTCTATAAGTAATGTTATGAGCGGGTCGCCTGACCCGCTATCAACATCCTGTCAGTGACCACCATTCACGCTGACAGGCCGATTTTCCTTCCGGGCATTGTTTGCACTCGCCGCTCAGACAGCCGTCCGCCTCTTCCTGAATACGTACTGCTTTGCCCATGGCTTCCATGCGCGTCAGCATGGCATCGGCCATTGGCCGGGAAAGATGCAGCGCGTTACAGAGCTGGCTGATTTCCATCCGACCCTGTAAAGCAAGCATATCGCGAACCTCAATTAACGATGCCATTTTTCGTGTCCTTAGTGGCAATCACCCGCCGGGCTTTCACAACAACTGGCGACGGTTTTGCGACTGGCCAGTAGATTCACATCCACGCGACTTCTGGCGCGACGCAGACCGCCAATCACGATGACATTGAACAAGATCACCGCGAGAATACAGGTGAGGCTGTAAACCGGGTGTTCATCAAAACTCACGGTCTGATAGAACAGCGTGGCAAGTGAATAGGCGATATTCAGCCCCCACAGCACGGAGAACCCCATCCAGCCACGGCTCGATTCACGGGCAATGGCGCCCATTACGGATATGCACGGGGTGTAGAGCAGGACGAAAATCAGGTAGCTGTAGGCCGCAGCGGCGCTGCCGAATTTCTCACTCATCACGCCCATAGTGCCTTCTGCCATCTCACCGTCGCCCTTGCTGGCTTCAATAGGGTTGGCCAGTACGCTCAGACTGAAGGTGTTTTTCAGGCTGCTCCAGGTCTCGTTGAGTGCGGCGAGAAGTTCGTCAGGGAGGTTGTATTCTGCGGGATTAAATTCCGCTTTCTGAATGTGTTCGGCGGTATAAAGTGAGTTGAGCGTCCCGACTACCACTTCTTTCGCCATTGCCCCCGTCACCAGGCCAACGGTCGCCTGCCAGTGGTCACCGTGCACGCCAATCGGTTCCAGTATGGGGGTAAAGACGCGGCTTACTGACGCCAGCGCAGAATCGTTAATGTTATCGACCGTTTTACCGCTCAAAGAGAAACTATTGAGAGCACTGAGGAAAATGCTCACGATCACAATGACTTTACCGGCCCGCAGCACAAACCCTTTCAGACGCTGCCAGGTCTGCAGCACCAGACTTTTCAGATGCGGCACGTGGTAGACCGGTAGTTCCATAATGAACGGTGACGCTTCGCCACGCATGATGGTGTGTTTGAGCATCAGGCCGGTAAGGATTGCCATCACAATGCCCAGCACGTATAGCGAAAAGACCAGTAACGCCCCCTGCTGGCCGAAGAAGGCCGCCGCGAATACAGCGAAAATGGCCAGACGCGCGCCGCAGGACATAAACGGCGCCATCATCATGGTCATCAGCCGTTCACGTGGCGCATCCAGGGTTCTGGCCCCCATCACCGAGGGAACATTGCAGCCAAAGCCGACAATCAGCGGCACGAAGGATTTACCCGGCAGCCCCAGCGCCTGCATCAAACGGTCCATGACGAAGGCCGCACGTGCCATATAGCCGGAATCTTCAAGGAATGAGAGGAACAGGTACATCATGCCGATTTGCGGTACCAGCGGTAGCACCGTGTTGATACCACCGCCCAGCCCCTGAGCCAGGAAAACGGTCAGCCATTCCGGGAAATGCAGCGTATAGCCCAGCCACTGGATACCGTGGACGAAAATCGCCACTGAACCCGCATCAAAAATCGGCTGTAATGCGCCACCGATGTTAATGGCGAGCAGGAACATCAGGTACATCACAAACAGGAAAATCGGTAAGCCAAGGAAGCGGTTCAGAATGATTCGGTCAACGGCTGCCGTAAACTGGCTGGATTCCGCCGTCAGGGTGTTACTGACCGCCTCGCAAATGGCGGCAATGGTTTGATAACGGGCATCGGCAATGTGCAGTGCGGGATCGTCGATTTCATCCTGCAGGCGTGCCAGTGAAATATCCAGCTTGTGGGCGGCATCGCCAGCGTAAGCGCGGCTGTAGATATCGCCTTCCAGCATTTGCAGGCCCAGCCAGCGACGTTGTTGGATGGGCATATCCGCGGCCATGCCTTGCGCCAGTACATCGGCTTCACGCGAAAGCGGCTGGGCATAGTGGACAAGCTCGATTTGTTTATTTTTCTGATGACGATCAAGCGCGATTTTTAACGCGTCGATACCGCGGCCACGGGTGGACACCAGCGGAATAACCGGGCAGCCGAGGCGAGCGGAGAGGGCGTCGATATCAATGCGGACTTTTTGCTTCTCGGCAATATCCAGCATATTCAGCGCCACCACGCAGGGGATGCCCAGTTCCAGCAACTGCAACGTGAGATAGAGGTTGCGCTCGAGGTTTGAGGCATCCACGACGTTAATCAGGATGTCCGCATCGCCGCTCAGAATGTAGTGACAGGCAATTTGCTCATCCAGTGAGGTCTGTGACGAGATAGTGGTCAGGGAGTAGGTACCGGGCAAATCGACCAGCGTAACCTGATGGTGGGTGGTAGAGAATTGCCCCTCTTTGCGCTCAACCGTGACACCCGCCCAGTTCCCCACGCGCTGGCGCGCGCCAGTTAACTGATTGAATAATGTGGTCTTGCCGGAATTAGGATTACCAATTAATCCCACGGTCAATTTTTTCATTGTTCTTCTCTCTCTTTCATGGCCGGGCCATTAGCGGGAAACGGCTTCCAGTTCCAGAAACGCGAGATCTTTCTTACGCAAGACCAGATTAACGCGTCGGGTTTCAATGTGAATAGGATCACCAAGGGGGGCTACGCGCACGACATTAAAGGATGAGCCGGGCAACATGCCTAATGAGAGGAGTTTCTGGCGCCACGCAGGGCTAATGTCGCGAGAGAACCCCGTTATTTTCCACGCACTGTCAGGAGAGAATTGCATAGGACCTACTTATCTGTATCGCAAACAACATTCCCACCATGCGCCAGTAAAGCGCATGAAACCAGTTAGTTAGCCAGCACAGCAATGAGTGTCACTCCACTCATACAATGATAATGAGAATAGTTTTTATCATCACTATTAAACCGCGATATTACGCAAAGCGGAACCACAATCCGAGCCATTGTTGATATGGCTCAAAATTTATGTTGTTTTGCCTTTCCCGTTTGCAATAACAAATAAGAAACAGTGAATGGATATTTAATTTATTACCCGGACTTAAGGTTAAATTAATAATAAGAATAAAGTTTAAATAATAAAGAGTTATGAGGCGGTTTTATTAACTAAAATATAACTAATATAAAATTAGTTAATAATTTTGAAAATTAATCCGGAGATTATTCAAAGAGTTACTGGCAGGTAAGAAATAACGCAGTACACCTGTTTGTTTAGATTTGAACATCTGGAAGAGGGAGTACCCTCTCCCGAAAGAGAGGGCGAAGGGTTTAACGTTTTTTGCCCATGGCGGCCGCCAGCGCATCCATCATGGCGCTGTTGCCAGCAGGCTGCGACTCGCGCCCGCGCGGTTTGGCCGGACGGGCGGCAGGGCGGTTGCCTGCCTCGCGAGCGCCGCCATTACCACGCCGTGAATTGCTGTCTCCCGGCTGCTCATCAAGGCGCATGGTCAGCGCAATACGTTTGCGTTGCAGGTCCACTTCCAGCACTTTTACTTTGACGATGTCCCCCGCTTTCACGACGGTATGCGGATCTTCAACAAATTTATCGGCAAGCGAAGAGATATGTACCAGGCCATCCTGATGCACGCCGATATCCACAAACGCACCGAAGTTGGTAACGTTGGTCACCGCACCTTCAAGCACCATGCCTGGCAGCAGGTCATTCATCGTTTCAACACCGTCAGCAAACTGGGCGGTTTTGAACTCCGGGCGCGGGTCACGGCCTGGTTTTTCCAGCTCTTTGATGATGTCAGTCACGGTCGGTACCCCGAAACGCTCGTCGGTAAAGTCGGACGCTTTCAGTGACTTAAGACCGCTACTGTTGCCCATCAGATCGCGCAGAGACTGCTCTGTCGCCGCCAGAATACGTTCCACAACCGGGTACGCTTCCGGGTGCACGGTAGAGGCATCCAACGGGTTGTCGCCGTGGTTGATACGCAGGAAGCCCGCGCACTGCTCAAAGGCTTTTGGCCCCAGTCGGCTGACTTTTAATAGTTGCTGGCGATTCTGGAACTGACCATTCTCATCGCGCCAGGCGACAATATTTTGCGCCATCATGCGGGTTAAACCGGCAACGCGAGTCAGCAGGGGAACAGACGCGGTGTTCAGGTCCACGCCAACGGCGTTCACGCAGTCTTCGACGACCGCGTCCAGTTTACGCGCCAGTTGCGTCTGGCTGACGTCGTGCTGATACTGGCCCACGCCGATGGATTTCGGATCGATTTTCACCAGCTCTGCCAGCGGATCCTGCAAACGACGGGCGATTGACACCGCGCCACGCAGGGAAACGTCCAGATCGGGGAATTCCAGCGCCGCCAGCTCAGAGGCGGAATAGACCGACGCCCCGGCCTCGCTGACGATCACTTTCTGTGCGGTGACTTTTGGGAACTGTTTCTGCACGTCCAGGAAGAAACGTTCGGTTTCACGCGATGCCGTTCCGTTGCCGATAGCGACCAGTTCAACATTGTGTTTTTCACACAGCGCGGCGACCACCACGGCGGCTTTTGCTGCCTGGCCGGTATGTGGGTAAATGGTGTCAGTGGCGACCAGCTTACCCGTGCCGTCGACAACGGCGACTTTCACGCCGGTACGCAGACCCGGATCGAGACCCATCGTCGCGCGCAGGCCAGCGGGTGCGGCCATCAGCAGGTCATGCAGGTTACGGGCGAAGACGTTGATCGCTTCATCTTCCGCACGTTCACGCACGGTCCCCATCAGTTCGGTTTCCAGGTGCATCAGCACCTTAATGCGCCACGTCCAACTGACAACGCCTTTGCGCCAGCTATCTGCCGGCGCATTATTCAGCCGCAGGCCAAGGTGATCCTGAATAATTTGCTCGCAATGGCTCTCTTTTGGCGGCTCATCAAACTGCGGATCGGCATTCAGTGAGAGCTGCAATACCCCTTCGTTGCGGCCACGGAACATGGCCAGCGCGCGGTGTGACGGCACGGTGGAAATCGGCTCATGGTGATCGAAATAATCGCGGAATTTTGCGCCTTCCTCTTCTTTGCCGCTCACTACGGCGGCGACCAGATGGGCGTTTTTCCACAGATAATCACGCACTTTCGCCAGCAACTGCGCATCTTCTGCAAAGCGCTCCATCAGGATGTAGCGTGCGCCATCCAGTGCTGCTTTGGCATCGGCAACGCCTTTGTCGGCATCGATATATTTTGCAGCTTCGCTTTCCGGGTCGTGTGAAGGCTCGTTCCATAGCAAATCCGCCAGCGGCTCAAGGCCTGCTTCAATGGCGATTTGCCCACGGGTGCGGCGCTTGGGTTTGTACGGTAAATACAAATCTTCGAGTTCGGTTTTACTGAGCGTACCGTTGATGGCTTTGCTCAATTCATCGGTGAGCTTGCCCTGCTCGCCAATCGACTTCAGGATGGCCTGGCGGCGTTCTTCGAGTTCACGTAAATACCCCAGGCGGGTTTCCAGATTACGCAGCTGCGTGTCATCCAGACCGCCGGTGACTTCTTTACGATAACGCGCGATAAACGGCACGGTGTTCCCTTCATCAAGCAGGCGAACGGCAGCTTCTACCTGTTCGGCTCTGGCCTGAAGTTCACCCGCAATAATGCGGCAGAGCGAATCATTCATCATTTCAATATCATCTTCTGAACAAAATCAGGGGATAGTTATACGGACTGAGACAGAAAAATGCCAGTCGCGCCGGGGGCTACCGGATAGTTCCTGGTGCGTTACTTTACATACTCGATTTCATTAACATACCAGGTGGCTTCCCCGGCGGGCGTCTGCACCACTGCGACATCACCGACCTCTTTTTTCAGCAGCGCGCGCGCCATTGGCGAGTCGATGGAGATGTAGTCTTTGCGACCAAAAATTTCGTCGTAACCGACAATGCGAAAACGCAATGTGTTGCCATCGTCATTTTCGATTTCCACCCACGCGCCGAAGAAGACTTTGCCTTCCTGTTGCGGTGAGTAATCGACAATTTTCAGGTTTTCCAGGCACTTTGTCAGATAGCGAACGCGGCGGTCTATTTCACGCAGGCGCTTTTTGTTGTACTGGTAGTCGGCATTTTCACTGCGATCGCCGAGGCTCGCCGCCCAGGTGACTTTTTTGGTGACTTCCGGGCGCTCCTGACGCCAGAGAAAATCCAGTTCCTGTTTCAGCTTGTCGTAGCCTTCTCGGGTGATCAGGGGCGTTTTCATTTCATGGCCTTCTTTTTTCTCTGATTTCTTTACAAATCACCGCCCCTTAAGGTGCGGATTAATCATCATTTCTGTGATGCAATGTGCATATAAGCTACTGTTAAATATGCTTTGTAACAATTTCGACTAGAATTTATACCAGATTTAGCTGGTCCTCGACGCGCACTTTTTTAGAATACGTATTCATAATTGTCGGAACCTTTGGGAGTAAAAACAATGCAAGAGAATTATAAGATTCTGGTAGTGGATGACGATATGCGCCTGCGCGCGCTGCTTGAGCGTTATCTTACCGAGCAGGGCTTCCAGGTTCGTAGCGTCGCTAACGCGGAGCAAATGGACCGCCTGTTAACCCGCGAATCATTCCACTTGATGGTTCTCGACTTAATGCTGCCGGGTGAAGATGGCCTGTCCATCTGTCGCCGCCTGCGTAGCCAGAGTAACCCGATGCCGATCATTATGGTGACGGCGAAAGGGGAAGAAGTTGACCGTATCGTTGGCCTCGAAATCGGTGCTGATGACTACATTCCAAAACCGTTCAACCCGCGTGAACTGCTGGCGCGTATCCGTGCGGTACTGCGTCGTCAGGCAAATGAACTGCCCGGTGCGCCTTCGCAGGAAGAAGCGGTTATCGCATTTGGTAAGTTCAAGCTGAACCTCGGTACCCGTGAGATGTTCCGCGAAGATGAGCCGATGCCGCTGACCAGCGGTGAGTTCGCCGTGCTGAAAGCGCTGGTGAGCCATCCGCGTGAGCCGCTGTCGCGCGATAAGCTGATGAATCTGGCGCGTGGTCGTGAATACTCCGCAATGGAGCGTTCTATCGACGTGCAAATCTCCCGCCTGCGTCGCATGGTGGAAGAGGATCCGGCTCACCCACGTTACATTCAGACCGTTTGGGGTCTGGGCTACGTCTTTGTGCCGGACGGTTCTAAAGCATGAGGCGAATGCGCTTCTCACCGCGCAGTTCTTTTGCCCGCACGCTGTTGTTGATCGTCACATTGCTGTTCGTCAGCCTTGTGACGACCTACCTCGTGGTGCTGAATTTCGCGATTTTGCCCAGCCTCCAGCAGTTTAATAAGGTTCTCGCCTACGAAGTTCGTATGTTGATGACTGATAAACTGCAACTGGAGGACGGCACACAACTGGTGGTTCCTCCGGCATTTCGCCGTGAAATTTATCGCGAACTCGGTATCTCACTCTATTCCAATGAAGCCGCAGAAGACGCAGGCCTGCGTTGGGCACAGCACTATGAATTTTTAAGCCAGCAGATGGCGCAGCAACTGGGTGGCCCAACGGAAGTGCGCGTTGAGGTTAACAAGAGCTCGCCGGTTGTCTGGTTGAAAACCTGGCTGTCGCCCAATATTTGGGTACGCGTGCCGTTGACGGAAATTCATCAGGGCGATTTCTCCCCGCTGTTCCGCTACACGCTGGCTATTATGCTTCTGGCGATAGGGGGCGCATGGCTGTTTATCCGAATACAGAACCGACCGCTGGTCGACCTGGAACATGCCGCGCTAAAAGTGGGCAAAGGACATATTCCGCCGCCGCTGCGTGAATATGGTGCCTCCGAAGTACGTTCTGTGACGCGCGCGTTTAACCAGATGGCGTCAGGGGTCAAGCAACTGGCGGATGACCGTACCCTGTTGATGGCCGGAGTGAGCCACGATTTGCGTACGCCGTTGACGCGTATTCGTCTGGCCACAGAGATGATGGCCGAAGAAGATGGCTACCTTGCGGAATCGATCAATAAAGATATCGAAGAGTGTAACGCCATCATCGAGCAGTTTATCGACTACCTGCGAACCGGGCAGGAGATGCCGATGGAAATCGCCGATTTAAACGCGGTCCTGGGCGAAGTGGTGGCGGCCGAGAGTGGCTATGAGCGTGAAATTGATACAGCGCTTAATGACAGCGAAATTCTGGTTCGTATGCACCCGCTTTCGATCAAGCGTGCCGTTGCCAATATGGTGGTGAATGCTGCCCGGTACGGTAATGGCTGGATCAAGGTCAGTAGCGGTACAGAGCTTAATCGCGCCTGGTTCCAGGTGGAGGATGACGGTCCTGGCATCAAGCCGGAGCAGCGCAAACATCTGTTCCAGCCGTTTGTCCGTGGCGACAGTGCGCGTAGCACCAGCGGTACGGGTCTTGGGCTGGCGATTGTTCAGCGTATTGTCGATAACCACAACGGTTTGCTTGAGCTTGGTACCAGTGAGCGGGGAGGCTTGTCGATCCGTGCATGGCTGCCGATTCCCATTACTCGCCTGAACACGCCGGGCAAAGAGAACTAACAGAAAACCCGCCTTCAGTGAATTGAAGGCGGGTTTTGTTTGGCTTGCGTTGGAAAATTACAGCTTCGGTCCGGCGCTCACCAGTGCGGCACCCGCAGGGGTATCCGTATACTTCTCAAAGTTACTGACGAACAGTTTAGCCAGTTGCGTTGCTTTCTCCTGCCACTGTTCCGGCGATGCGTAAGTATTACGCGGGTCGAGGATTTTTGTCTCCACGCCGGGCAATGTTGTGGGGATAGCCAGGTTAAACATCGGCAGGGTGAAGGTCTCGGCGTTATCCAGTTCGCCATTCAGAATCGCATCGATAATCGCGCGCGTATCTTTAATGGAGATGCGTTTGCCGGTCCCGTTCCAGCCGGTATTCACCAGATATGCCTGCGCACCGACGGCCTGCATACGTTTCACCAGGACCTCTGCGTACTGCGTAGGGTGCAGCGACAGGAATGCTGCGCCAAAGCAGGCGGAGAAAGTTGGCGTAGGCTCGGTTACGCCACGTTCTGTGCCCGCCAGTTTAGCCGTAAAGCCTGACAAGAAGTGATACTGCGTCTGGCTTGCGGTAAGGCGGGAAACAGGCGGCAGCACGCCGAACGCGTCTGCGGTCAGGAAGATAACTTTTGTTGCATGCCCGGCTTTTGAAACGGGCTTAACGATGTTGTCGATGTGGTAGATCGGGTACGACACTCGGGTATTTTCTGTTTTCGAGGCATCGTCATAATCGATGCTGCCGTCGGCGCGTACGCTCACGTTTTCCAGCAGAGCATCCCGACGGATGGCGTGGAAAATATCCGGTTCCGCTTCCTCTGACAGTCGGATGGTTTTGGCGTAGCAACCCCCTTCGAAGTTGAAGACGCCGTCGTCGTCCCAGCCATGCTCATCATCGCCAATCAGGCGGCGTTTCGGATCGGTAGAAAGGGTTGTTTTCCCGGTACCTGACAGGCCAAAGAAAACGGCGACATCGCCTTTCTCGCCGACGTTTGCCGAGCAGTGCATTGATGCGATGCCTTTCAGCGGCAGCAGGTAGTTCATCATCGAGAACATCCCTTTTTTCATTTCGCCGCCGTACCAGGTACCGCCAATCAACTGAATGCGTTCAGTCAGGTTGAACGCAACGAAGTTCTCTGAATTCAATCCCTGTTCTTTCCATAACGGGTTTGTGCATTTCGCCCCGTTCATGACAATAAAATCAGGTTTAAACTCAGCGAGTTCTTCATTTGTCGGACGGATAAACATGTTCTTCACAAAGTGCGCCTGCCAGGCAACTTCTGTGATGAAGCGAACGGAGAGACGGGTATCCGCATTGGCGCCACAAAAGGCGTCGATAATAAACAGACGTTTACCGGAGAGTTGTTGCGTCACCAGCCCTTTCAAGTGTTGCCAGACTTCGGGCGAGAGCGGTTTGTTGTCGTTCTTGCCTTTGCCTTTATCAGACCACCAGACGGTGTCTCGGGTGGTGTCATCACGGACAATATACTTATCTTTCGGCGAACGGCCGGTAAAAATACCGGTGTCGACGGCGACAGCACCAGAATTCGTCAATACTCCGCGCTCGTATCCTTCCAGGTCTGGACGGAGCTCTTCCTGATACAGCGTATCGTAGTCGGGGTTATAGACGATATCCTGAACATCGTTGATACCATAAGCCTTGAGATCTTGCGGGGTTAAAACGTTAACGCGCATGTCACTACTCCTTAGCCAATATGTACTGCCTGAAATTGTAGGGTTGTTGCTCATTCCCTGACCGCGACGGGGCTCATAGATTTACGTATCTCGACAAGCCCAGGAACGCGGAAAACGCTGTGACATGGGTCACGTGGCGACACAGTTTCTGGCAATAATAGCCAGAATAATCGAGAAAATGTCACTAAAGCGACGTAAAGCGATATTTTTAACGGCAGCTTTGTGACTGTAATCGCTTTCATGAAAGTAAATTACGTAAGGCTTTCAGAAAACATTTTAACGGAAACGTGACGTGCTATGCAAAAGCGCCACCGTTAAGGTGGCGCTTTTGCTGACGATTAAGGAAGGTCTTAGTGGACCTGCGGGTCGGCAGGCGAGGCGTTGTTACGAATTTCAGCAATGTCCATGGCGTTGAACAGATAGTGATTACCGCAGTAATCGCAATGCATGTCGATCTCGCCCTCTTCGGCAATAATGCTGTCAACTTCTTCATCTGGCAGGGTTTTTAATGCGCCAGCACAGCGTTCACGAGAACAGGTGCATTTGAATTCCACATCCTGCGGGTCGTACAGGGTGACTTCTTCTTCGTGGTACAAACGCCACAGAACATCCTGCGCCGGAAGCGTAAGCAGCTCTTCTGCTTTGATCGTTTCAGTCAGCGTTGCCAGGTGTTCAAAATCCACCGCCTGGGTATCCTGAGCGGGTAAAACCTGCAGCAACATACCGCCTGCGGCCGGTGCACCCTCCACATCGCCTGTACGAATGAACAAGCGGGTCGGCAGTTGTTCGGAACGCAAGAAGTAGTCTTCCAGACACGCTGCCAGCGTATCGCCTTCCAGACCGACGACGCCCTGATAACGTTCACCTTCTTCTGGTGTTATGGTAATGACCAGATAGCCATTGCCAACCAGCGTTTTCAGATCGGCATCGTCAGCAATGTCGCCCTGTACGCGCGCGACACCACGCATCTGTTGACGGTTGTTACCGTTGATGACAGCCAGGCTCATTGGGCCATCGCCCTGTAGCTGAACGGTAATATCGCCCGCAAATTTCAGGGTGGCAGTCAGCAGGCTGGTCGCGACCAGCAACTCGCCGAGAATGTTTTTCACTGGCTGCGGATAGCTATGGTTTTCCAGGATCTGCTTCCAGGTTTCGGAGACGGTTACCAGTTCACCGCGTACGGCATAGTTCTCGAACAGGTAACGGTGTAATTGGTCATGTTGAGCCATAGTTTTCTCTCTTGCGGGTGCGCGTTACTCGCTGTCACCATATTTAAATTTCATCAGGTCGCGGCGTTCTTTTTTATCCGGACGGCGATCGGGGTGCGGCATTGTAAGCGCATTCATCTTCCGTGCCAGCGCCATTTTTTCGCGCTTCGCTACGCTTTCCGCAGTCTCTTCATACATTTCGACGGCTTCTGCGGCGGGGCGGCGTTGTTCGGTAATAGCTTTAATAATCACCGTACGTTCGTCATTGCCCTGCCTGAGCGTCAGCGTGGCATTCAGTTCGACGATTTTACTCGGCTTGCTGCGCTGACCGTTGTAATGCACTTTGCCGCCTTCGATCATCTCGCGGGCTAAGGCGCGTGTTTTATAGAAACGCGCTGCCCACAGCCATTTATCGAGGCGAACGTCAGGTGCTGACTGTTCTTTCATTACCCCTCCTTCACGCTCAGCGAGGGAATCAGGTGGCGATAGTCGTTCATGCCGGGATGACGTAAATAGCTTTTCTCCGCCAGACCTGAATCCGGGTTGGTTACGCCCAGGCAGTAACGAATGCCAAATTTTGCGGCGGCATCCAGAATGGGTTCGCTGTCATCAATGAACAGCGTTCTGTCGGCGTTTAAGCCGGTCTCTTGCGCCACGGCTTGCCACAAACGCTGATCCTCTTTCGGATAACCAAATGTGTGGGTGGAAAGTAATAAATCAAGGTGTGATGCCAGACCGGTGTGCTCAAGTTTCACCGCGAGATTATGCGGATGCGCATTGGTCAACAGAATGCGCCGCTTACCACTTTTTTGCAGCGCATCAAGAAAAGGGACAGTATCTTCACGCAGTATGGCGCGCGGCCCCTGCTGCGTTGTCATCGCGCAGATATCCAGCCCTAAGCGTTCGCTCCAGTAATCCAGACAATACCAGTTTAGCGTATGCTGAACGGCATGATATTCCTGACGAAGAATGGCCTGAGCCTCTGCGGGTGAAATGCCCTGCTTTGCGCCAAATGTCTCCGGCACCAGTTTTTGCCAGAAATAATTATCAAAGGCGAGATCGAGCAGCGTACCGTCCATGTCCAGCAGAACGGTATCCACGTTCTGCCAGTCGATATCAAAATGCATAAGAAACTCCAGCCAGAAATAACGATGCGCGACAGGTTAGCATACCCGGCGCGCATGACATTTATCAGGTCAGGCTATCAGGTGCGGGGATAAGCCCGGGATTCAGGCAGTTTTCGTAGTATTGCTGAATTTCAGCCAGACGCGTGCGGTTTCGATGGTAGCGGCGCAGCGCCTGGACGCCGTTATAAACGCAGCAGACAATCATTGCCAGAAGCAGAAGCGCAGTGCTGACGTAGCGCCAGAGTCCCGTTGTGCTATTTGGCATACGGTGCAGGCTGATATGACGAGTACCGTTGGCGTCAGTCGAAATATTGGTGATGATACCCTCGGCGGTGAAGGGAGTTTGCATCAGCATTCCCGCCAGACGCTGGAACTCTGCCCACTGTTCGGCAGCCGGATAGTCATACAACGAGACGCCAGGGTAGGGCTGATCTACCAGCTCGCTACCTTCTTCACTCACAATCAGAAAGCCGCCAGGTGCCGGGCTGTTAAGCGCCTGTGCCGCGCGGGTTGTTTCGCGCAAAATAAAGGGCGCGGTGGAGGTGGTGACCAGGTTATCCAGCGATTCTGCGCTGACCGGGCGCAGCAACACATTCACGCCGGTGAGTTTGCCCGCGCTGGCGCGCGACGTCAGCGTATCCCAGTCTTTACTGTTCCCCAGGTTAACCAGCGCGTTTTTAAGCCGCAGACAGTCGTCCTCTGCTGAACAGAGATCCTGCGTTTTCAGCACAATCTCAGAAAAATCATCCAGTAAGACCATGCCTGATTTTTGGATTGCCGTACGCAGTGCCGGGCTAACGCGAGAGCCATCATCCTGTTTTGGATGCAACTGGCGGTTGACGGCTTCCACCAGTGCTGTCGCTTTGGTGACGGTTTCTGATTCCGGCAAGGGAAGCGGCGGCGCATCGTTCCAGATAATTTGTGAACAGTCGAACGGCGCAAAAGGCGAACTTTGGCGAGCGCTCCAGTTGCTTGACGAATGGATGCTACACATGCCGGTGCCGTGAATCTTTAGCGAGTCACCGATACGCAGCCCAGCTGCTTCAAGCTGACTAACTTTCGTCGCTTCGATGGTCTGCGCCCCTTTAATCCATGAAAGGGTAAACTTGATGGGCATATCCAGTGGAACCCACATCAGCAGCATAATCAGAACCAGCATCGCCCCGGCTGATATCACGGCGCTACGCACCCAATGCTGGAGGGGGAAGTTCTTGACCTCATCATGCAGCGATAAAAAGCGCCCCTGTCGAACCACGTGACGATCGAGATAGATATCAATATCGCTTTGTTGCCCCAGATCCTGGGCGATAAAAGGTTGCCAGTGTTTTGGGTAGATAAGGTCAATAATGCCTAACGAGATATTGTTGATCTGTTCCTGATTGTTCTCACCAAAAAGCCCCCACCGTTTGGGCGTGCCGCGCAGGCAGTGGATTTCGCGCAGCGCAGTTTGCGCGGGTGGTGCGAAGATGCCCCAGAGCCCGGCCGCAAGCAGCATAATTCCGGCACCAGCAAGCCACGGGACAAACACGTCCGGGGCGACCAGGCAGAAAAAGAACAGTAAAAACGATGTTGAAATCAGTAACGCCTCGCGCATGCCGTCCGGGCGGCTCAGCGCATACTCTTCCACCGTTTCACGGCGAATATTAAGTAGCTCAATTTGCTCCGTCTCTTCGCCGCGGATAGCTGAGTGCGACGAGGGAACCTGTTCTGGCACCAGGCTGTGTTCTTCCGGACGGAATTCATTCAGGGCGTGGCCATTTAGCGAAATGACCAGCGGCAGAGTGTCGGTACGGATAAGCTCAACGCTGTTTTCGTCATTGATATACTGCTCCCAGAATGGCGGCAGATGGACTTCGACAGAATCGAGATAGTAGCGCCATTTGTTCGGGGCATCGGTCGTAATCCCGTAGCGGGTGATCGCACGGGTGACGCTGATGACGGTATTACTTTGTGCGTTGAGCGTGAGGGAGATCGGGGCAGCCGTCGCACCGGTCGGGCCCGGTACCTGACGGGTACGGGAGAGCGATTCCAGATAGCTTTCAACAGCGCTGCGCTCATCAGGAGTTAATTTGCGGGTTGTCGCGCCAGCGAAAGCTTGCAGATGTGGCAGGCGGTATCGTCTTTGCGATCGCGCTTTGTAAAACCACCCAACAAGGCATACGCAGGCCAGCATAGCAGCGAAATAAATCAAAATGGTGCTCATGCTTTCCCCATCTTACTTTTACTAGCAGGTGTAGTCAGTTGCACCCTTTCCCGTAAATTCAATGAATATGGCTGGAGCGTTATCGGGCAAATCGTTAGTCTAATAGGTGAGCGCCTGACAACATGCAAAATAGTAGCAAAGCCACAATAGAGCGAATATCAGCAAATTCTTAGTTTTATTTCAACCTCTTGACTTTTAGGTTTATTTGGGAAATAGCTTCTGCTAAGTTACAGGAATGTAAATGAGGCGCGAAGAACATTGCCGAAACAGTGTCGCATGTCGCACAATAATGCCAGTAATCTCTGGAAAGACCGATAATAATGAGCGAATCATTGCAAAAACCCACCATTCTTAACGTTGAAACCGTCGCGTCTTCACGACTTTTTAACGTCGAAAGTGTGGACCTGGAATTCAGCAACGGCGTACGTCGTGTCTATGAACGTATGCGTCCCTCGTCACGTGAAGCGGTGATGATTGTGCCTATTGTAGACGATCATATCATTCTCATTCGCGAATATGCTGTGGGTACCGAATCTTATGAGCTGGGATTTTCCAAGGGATTGATCGATCCCGGTGAAAATATGTATGAGGCGGCCAACCGCGAGCTTAAAGAAGAGGTGGGTTTTGGCGCGAAGGAATTAACATTCCTGAAAAAACTCAGCATGGCTCCGTCTTATTTCTCCAGCAAAATGAATATTATGGTTGCTGAGGATTTATACCCTGAGTCGTTGCCCGGTGATGAGCCAGAGCCGTTACCGCAGGTGCGTTGGCCACTGGCCCATTTAATGGACTTACTGGAAGAGCCTGATTTCAATGAGGCCCGCAATGTAAGCGCGCTGTTCTTGTTAAGAGAGTGGCTTAAAGGGCAGGGCAGGTTATAAAAAAAGCGCGTAAGCGCTTTTTTTATGTCTGTCAGAACTGCGGCCAGCCCGGATAAAACGTTTTTGCGTCCCATCCGGGAAGCCCAGGCAGGCTTTTATCAGAACAATTCGTGCGTCTCGCCATTATCAATAATGGTGGTTCCCACTTCGTGCACGGCCTGCTGTGTCGGCTGCGTCCCGTCAATAAAATACTCCTGACGGCTGCTGCCTCCACTTGCCAGTTGCCCTGTACTCCGGTCGATATTTACCGTCACTATTCCTGGCGGTGGCGTGAGCGGTTGCTCCGGTACGCCATTAAGAACAACCTGCATGTAAGCATCCCATGCTGGCTGCGCACTCTTCGCGCCGCCTTCGTAACCCGAGATCTGATCTTTGATAGCGCCCGACGCGGAGGTGCGCCCCAGATCGCGACGGTGATCATCAAAACCGATCCAGACCGACGTCACTACGCCCGGACCATAACCGGAGAACCAGGCATCTTTCGAGCTGTTGGTGGTCCCGGTTTTACCACCGATATCATTACGTTTGAGATCGCGGCCTGCGCGCCAGCCTGTTCCTTGCCAGCCTGGTTCACCGAAGATATTACTGTTGAGCGCGCTCTTGATTAAAAACGATAGCGGCGTACTGATCACGTGCGGTGCATACTCCTGACCACCGCTCTTCACCACCAGATCCTGATTGGCTTGCTCCAGTTGCGGCATCGGTATGGAAGGATTCTGCTGCTCCTGAGAGATAGCGACGTTTTCCATATCTTTGTTTTCCAGCACGTCTGACTTCGGTGTATCCCCATAAATTACCGGGATATTACACTCCGCGCAGGCAACCTTCGGCCGGGTTTCGAACAGGACATTACCCTGATCGTTTTCAATTTTGGTAATGAAGTACGGATCGATGAGGAATCCGCCGTTCGCCATGACCGAATAGCCGCGGGCTACCTGCATGGGCGTGAACGACGCGGAACCCAGCGCCAGCGACTCCGTGTGCACGATGTTTTGTGCCGGGAAACCGAATCGCTGTAAATACTCGGCGGCGTAATCGACCCCCATTGCACGCATAGCGCGTACCATCACCACGTTCTTCGACTGCCCCAGTCCCTGACGCAGGCGAATTGGCCCGGCATACTCATCTGGCGAGTTTTTCGGACGCCAGTCGGAACCCGCCCCTGCATCCCAACGGGAGATAGGAACATCGTTCAGGATACTGGCCAGCGTCAGGCCTTTGTCCATCGCCGCGGTATAAAGGAATGGTTTGATGTTAGAGCCAACCTGACGCAGCGCCTGAGTGGCGCGGTTAAATTTGCTCTGATTGAAATCAAAGCCGCCAACCAGCGCCAGTACGGCACCGTCGTGCGGGTTGATGGAGACCAGGGCAGAGTTAACATCCGGCACCTGGGCCAGCCACCAGCCTTCATTTACCATGCGCACCCAAATTTGCTGACCTGCCAGCACCACATCGGTCACTTTGCGTGGGGTTGGGCCCTGTGCGGTGTCGGAACGATAAGGGCGTGCCCAGCGCATTCCGTCCATATGCAGTGATACGGAGGTCCCGTCGCCCAGCATCGCGGTGGCTTCTTGCGCATTGGCGGCCGTCACGACAGCAGGCTCCAGCGGCCCATAGGTCGGCAACGCTTTTAGGGTGTCGGTGATTTTTTTACTGTCCCAGGCGCTTTCGCCCGGTTTCCACAGCACATTCGACGGGCCGCGATAACCGTGGCGCATATCGTAGTCCATCACGTTATTGCGCACGGCATCCTGCGCCGCCAACTGCACTTTACGGGTGATGGTAGTGTAAACACGATAACCGTCTTCGTATGCTTTATCGCCGTAGCGATTCACCATCTCCTGACGCACCATTTCTGAGAGGTACGGCGCCGAGAAGGCAATTTCCGGCGCATGGTAATCCGCATCAATGGCTTCGCCACGCGCCTGGTCATACTGCGTCTGGCTGATGTAGCCCTCGCTCAGCATACGGGCCAGCACAACATTACGACGAGCCGTTGCGCGGTCAAGCGAATAGAGCGGGTTAAAGGTGGATGGCGCTTTGGGCAACCCGGCAATGACCGCCATCTCACTCAGGGTGAGCTGGTCGACGGGTTTGCCAAAGTAGACCTGTGCCGCCGCACCCACACCATAAGCACGATAACCGAGGTAAATCTTATTGAGGTAAAGCTCGAGGATCTCGTCTTTATTCAATAACTGCTCGATGCGGATAGCCAGGAACACTTCCTTGATTTTACGCATCAGCGTGCGTTCCGGACTCAGGAAGAAGTTACGTGCGAGCTGTTGCGTGATGGTGCTGGCGCCCTGTGAGGCGTGACCAGAGAAAAGCGCTACGCTGGCCGCACGGAAAATCCCCACCGGATCAACGCCATGGTGTTCATAGAAGCGGCTGTCTTCTGTGGCAACAAACGCTTTCACCATTTCAGGCGGAATCTGATTCAGCGTCAGCGGAATACGACGTTTTTCACCGTACTGCGCAATCAATTCGCCGTCGGCGCTATAGACCTGCATCGGGATTTGTAGTCGCACGTCTTTCAGCGTCGCGACGTCAGGTAGCTGCGGCTCAATGAATTTGTACAACCCATAAATCGAGCCTGCTCCCAGCAGAATGCAACACACTGCAAGGATCAATAAATACTTTACGAACTTCACCGGAGGATTCCCATTTAGTTTCATTTGGGCAGTTTATAAACAACCGCGCGGTAGTATAAATGCAAGCCTGATGCATTGATATAGCCGTCATCTTTCCTGGCGATAAGGAGGTCGCGATTTATGGCATTCGGGCACTGGCAGATTGGACTGCATATTCAGCAAGATAGCGTTTTCAGCGTCGCATTAACCCCAGGCAGAACAGGGTGGGCGCTACGCCGTTGGTGGCACATCCCGTTACCATTGGGCACAGTTGAAAACGGGCAGCTTAAGGCGCCACAACAGTTGTTGACCACGCTCTTACCGTGGCGAAAATCGTTACCGCAGCGCCACCGGGTACGGCTGGCATTTCCGGCAGCGCGCACATTGCAGCGTAAGCTCCCCCGCCCGGCAATGGCCTTGCGGGAAAACGAACTGGCAAGCTGGGTTTCTCACGCCATGGCGCGTGAACTTGAAATGGCAGCGGCAGATTTGCGTTTCGACTATACCGAAGATTCACTGGCGCAGGCCTATAGCGTGACGGCGGCGCAGCATAAAGACGTGGCCGAAATGCTGGAACTGGCAACCTCTCTGCACCTGAATTTGACCTCCCTGACTCCTGATGCCTGCGCGTTACAGCATCTTGTCCCTTTTTTGCCGCCTCCGGCACGTTGTCTTATTTGGGAAGGCGACGCGCAATGGCTGTGGGCAACGCGCACCGGATGGGGGCGTCGGTCGCACGAAGATCAGCCCACTGTAAGCGAGCTAAGCGCAAGCCTCGGGCTGGACATTGCCGATATTGCGCTATGCACCGCGGCAACGCCCGAGTTTGACCCCTGGAGCGTCCTTGTGCAGCGGCAACCGCCTTTACCGCCAAATGGCATGCGTTTCGCAGTAGCGATTGGCCTGGCCCTGGGAGCGGTTCGCTAATGGAACAAATGATCAACCTGCTGCCCTGGCGAGAGCAGCGACAACAGGCATGTCGGCGCTTTTGGGGGCAACTGCTGGCGTATGCTGTGGGCCTGATGGCGCTGATTACCCTGGTGTTTCAGGTAAAGGCGGGCCAGGACAAGCAGGTCGCTACGTTGTGGCTGCAATCTGACGCGCAGATGCTGTCAGCGCTAAAGGCAAAACAGCCGCATTTCCAGGCGCAACACCTGTCGTGGTTAAAACAGCAGGCCAGAATGCAGCGGCACAACCAGACCCGTCAATGGCAGCAGCGGCTGGCAGAACTGGCGGAAAAAATGCCCGACAGCGCCTGGCTTACGGAGATGCATTTTCAGCAAGGGCAACTCAGCGTGTCGGGGATTGCCAGAACGTTTCAGTCATTAAGCGAACTGGAAAAGGCGCTGGACACCACAGCCGGTTTTCGTCTTCGCCAAACCGGTTCGACCGGGCGAGATGCGCAAGGGCGCTGGCAGTTTCACTATCAGCTTAATAAGGAAGATGAGCATGCCGCGCAGCCTTGATCTCTGGTACGCCCTCTCGCCCGTAACCCGTGCCGGGTACGGATTGTTGCTTATGGTTTTTCTCCTGCTTGCGGTGTGGTGGTGGCAGATTCAGCCCATAACGCGTGAACAAACGGCACGGGAGCAACAGCGCCTTGTGCAGCAGGCGGCATTGCAGGAAAGCTGGCCAGAGATCCTGGCCCTTAAACCACCGGTGATAGCGCATTCTCAAGCAGATATCCCAAAGGTTTTTTCACCGCTGGATTTTCATACTCCTGATGCCCAACTGATTGGCTGGCGTCCTGCCCATCGGGGGGGCGAGATGGTGCTGGAGGCGCAGTGGGTATCGATTCCCCGGACGTTTTCCTGGCTTGCCGAACGGCAAATGCTCGCGCCTGCTTTTTCCATCACCGCGCAGGACGAGGCGCTGCGTTTTGTGCTCCATGTGGAGAGCGATGATGGTGGCTAAACGCATCGCAGCGTCATGTTTGCTGGTGCTAATGCTGGCGGGTATGCGTGATCCTTTCAAGCCGCCTCCCGATCGCTGCATGGTCAGCCAGCTTGCGCTTTGGCATTACCAGGGCGTGGTAAGCAGGTCTCAGGCCGCGACAGGGATTGTGCGCGATCCCGCCGGGAGATGGCGACGCGTGCAGAAGGGGGAAACGCTTGCGGGAGGCTGGCGCGTGGTGGAATTTAATAAAGAAGAGATGCGCATCGCGACAGGGGAAGGCTGTGAACCCGCGCACTGGCGCTGGAAACGAGAAGGATCTCAGCATGAAAAGAACAGCAGTGGTGGCTCTTTGCCTCAGTAGCCTGGCGGCGAGCGCGGCAACACCCGCCCCCGTGACATTAATGGTGGATGATGTTCCCGTCACCCAGGTCCTACAGGCGCTTGCCGGGCAGGAAAAACATAATCTGGTGATCTCGCCGGACGTCAGCGGGACTCTCTCCTTGCATCTTGTCGATGTTCCCTGGAAGCAGGCACTGAACACGGTGATTGCCAGCGCAGGGCTGACACTACGCAGAGAGGGCAACATCCTGTATGTGCATTCTGCAAGCTGGCAACAGCAACAGTACGATGCGCGTGAGGCGGCGCTGGAAAAGCAAAAACAGAGTCTGCCGCTGGAAGAGCGTAGCCTGACGCTGCGTTATGCGCAGGCCAGTGAGTTGGCAAAGGCTGGCGAAAAGCTCCTTGGGCCAAAAGGAACGATCACGGTAGACAATCGGCTCAACCGGCTGTTGCTTCGCGATCATAAGGCCTCGCTTAACGTACTGGAAAAGTGGGTTGCGCAGATGGATTTGCCCGTTGAACAGGTTGAACTGGCCGCACACATTGTCACCATAAATGAAAAGAGCCTGCGTGAACTTGGCGTGAAGTGGGGGCTGGGGGAGGCGACAAAGCCCGGAAAACGCGGGCAGGTGTCATCGCTTTCAAGCGATCTGTCGGTTGAAAGTGCCAGCACCCGGGTTGGTTTTAATATCGGCAGTATTAACGGGCGGTTGTTGGATATTGAGTTATCCGCACTGGAACAAAAACAGCAACTGGAGATCATCGCCAGTCCACGATTACTGGCCTCTCACATGCAGCCTGCCAGCATTAAACAAGGCAGCGAAATCCCGTACCAGGTCTCCAGCGGCGAAAGCGGTGCAACGTCGGTGGAGTTTAAAGAAGCGGTGCTGGGTATGGAGGTGACGCCGACCGTGCTGCCTGATAGCCGTGTGCGTCTCAAGTTGCGTATTACCCAGAACATGCCGGGCCAGGTGCTCCAGCAGGCTGATGGCGAGGTACTGGCGATTGATAAACAGGAGATTGAAACCCAGGTCGAAATAAAAAGCGGTGATACCCTGGCGCTGGGAGGCATTTTCTCACAAAAGAACAAGCTCGGTTCCGACAGTGTACCAATTTTAGGGGGGATACCCTGGTTTGGCCGACTGTTTCGTCATGATGGTAAAGATAATGAGCGCCGTGAACTGGTGGTCTTTATTACACCAAGGCTCGTGCCAGTTCGTTGATCGATACATATTCTGTATCGCTTTTTCTGCCTAACTCGCTACAGGTGTTTGACGTGAGAGATGATTTAGCTTACAAGGAGTACCGATTTGAGCGTCAGCTATCTCCGTCTTACCATAAGTAGTGTTAACGTCTGGTCGGCAATTTATTCAGTTGCCAAACCAGTCTCAGTACTGAGATAATTTTTGGTCTGACTCTCGCACTATCGCATATGAGGTTTCAGTTCATGTCCGGCTTCGCACGGTGTCTACGGAGCGGATTTATCATCAACGAATAGTCTTAGTAGTACCGAAAAAATGGCAGAGAAACGCAATATCTTTCTGGTTGGGCCTATGGGTGCCGGCAAAAGCACTATTGGGCGTCAGTTAGCTCAACAACTCAATATGGAATTTTACGATTCTGATCAAGAGATTGAGAAACGAACCGGAGCTGATGTGGGCTGGGTCTTCGATGTAGAAGGTGAAGAAGGTTTCCGCGATCGCGAAGAAAAAATCATTAACGAGCTAACGGAAAAACAGGGAATTGTACTGGCAACCGGTGGTGGCTCTGTGAAGTCTCGCGAAACCCGTAATCGTCTCTCCGCCCGTGGCGTAGTGGTTTATCTGGAAACCACTATCGAGAAGCAGCTGGCTCGTACTCAACGTGACAAAAAACGTCCGCTTTTACAGGTGGAAACGCCGCCGCGTGAAGTGCTGGAAGCGCTGGCTGATGAACGCAATCCGCTGTATGAAGAGATTGCCGACGTTACCATTCGCACAGACGATCAGAGCGCGAAAGTCGTCGCAAACCAGATTATTCACATGCTGGAAAGCAACTAATTCTG
Source organism: Phytobacter diazotrophicus (assembly GCF_052061655.1). Taxonomy (NCBI): domain Bacteria; kingdom Pseudomonadati; phylum Pseudomonadota; class Gammaproteobacteria; order Enterobacterales; family Enterobacteriaceae; genus Phytobacter; species Phytobacter diazotrophicus. The sequence goes on from NZ_CM125428.1 coordinate 432,565, forward strand.
GCGTAATACACAGGCCTGCGGGTTTAAGCAAATAAGGTGGATGTCGCGTCATGGAGAGGATCACAGTCACTCTCGGGGATCGTAGTTACCCTATCACCATCGCGGCTGGTTTGTTCGACGATCCAGCTTCCTTCTCGCCCCTGAAATCCGGTGACCAGGTCATGCTGGTCACCAATGAAACGCTGGCTCCACTCTATCTCGACAAGATTCGCCATGTACTTGAAACGGCCGGTATCAAAGTCGATAGCGTGGTTTTACCCGATGGTGAGCAGTATAAAAGCCTGACGGTACTGGACTCGGTTTTCACTGCGCTTTTGCAAAAACCGCACGGTCGTGACACAACGCTTGTCGCGCTGGGTGGCGGTGTGGTGGGCGATCTGACCGGTTTTGCCGCAGCCAGCTATCAGCGTGGCGTGCGTTTCATTCAGGTCCCCACAACGTTGCTTTCGCAGGTCGACTCTTCTGTTGGCGGCAAAACGGCGGTAAACCATCCACTGGGCAAAAACATGATTGGCGCGTTCTATCAGCCAGCCTCGGTGGTGGTGGATCTCGACTGCCTGAAAACGCTGCCTGCGCGTGAACTTTCCTCTGGTCTCGCCGAAGTTATCAAATACGGCATCATCCTTGATGGCGCATTTTTTGACTGGCTTGAGCAAAATCTGGACGCGCTGTTGCGTCTGGATGGCCCGGCAATGGCGTACTGTATTCGCCGTTGTTGTGAGCTGAAAGCCGAAGTTGTGGCGGCTGACGAGCGGGAAACAGGCTTACGTGCTTTACTGAATTTGGGGCATACCTTTGGGCATGCCATTGAAGCCGAGATGGGTTACGGCAACTGGTTGCATGGTGAAGCTGTCGCTGCTGGAATGGTGATGGCAGCACGTGCCTCCGAGCGTCTTGGGCAGTTCAGTAAAGATGATACCCAACGCATTATTACCCTGCTTGAGCGCGCAGGTCTGCCGGTTCATGGACCGAAGGAAATGACCGCACAGGCATATATCCCGCACATGCTGCGTGACAAAAAAGTTCTGGCCGGCGAGCTACGTTTGGTGCTCCCGCTGGCAATAGGGAAAAGCGAAGTTCGTGGCGGAGTGTCACAAGACGTTGTACTTGGCGCTATTGCTGATTGTCAGCAGGCGTAATTTATTAGAAAGGTCTTGCTGCGCGTGCGTGGCGTTTAACTTCGGGCGAATGCAATTGTTGTTAGCATGAGCCTTTGAGTGGGGTGTTAAATGGATGAATTCAAACCAGAAGACGAGCTGAAACCCGATCCCAGCGATCGTCGTACTGGTCGTTCTCGTCAATCTTCTGAACGTGTTGATGAGCCGCAGATCAATTTTGATGATGTTGAACTTGATGCTGACGAGCGTCGCCCTTCGAGAACACGTAAGACGCGCGATGATCGCGAAGAATACGCAGAAGAAGATTATGAAGCGGAAGAAAACTCACTGGACGAGGAGCGCGCAGAGCGTCGCCCACGTAAGCGTAAAAAAGCCGCCGCAAAACCTGCATCACGTCAGTACGTGATGATGGGGGTCGGAGTTCTGGTGCTGCTGCTGCTGATTGTCGGCATCGGTTCCGCATTGAAAGCCCCTTCCAGCAACAGTACGGCCCAACAGAGTTCATCTGGCAGCAAAAACATCGACCTTTCGGGGAACGGTGGTGCTGCCGATCAGGCTAATGCCACTCAGCCTGCGCCGGGCACCACCTCTGCAGAACAAACTGCGGGTGCTGCACAGCCGACGACGGGCAATGGTAATGGAGCGCAGGATATTTCCCTGCCGCCCATCTCCTCTACGCCTTCTCAAAGCCAGGCACCTGCAACCACAGGTGCCCAGCAGCGTCTTGAAGTGCAGGGTGATTTGAACAACGCGCTCACTTCGCCGCAAAACCAGGCGCAGATCAACAACGCAGTGGCAAACAGCACGCTGCCGACGGAACCTGCAACCGTTGCGCCAGTACGTAATGGCGGCGGCAATCCGACTCATACCGCAGCAACCGCAGAAAACCATACGGCAACGACTCGCCCGGAACACAAACAAGCGGTTGTCGAACCGAAACCACAGCAGCAGGTTAAACCGCCGGTGGTGAAGGCAGAGCCGAAAGCCGTTGTTCAGGCTCCGGCGGCGCAACCGAAAGTTGTTGCCTCTGAGCCGGTCAAAGCGCCGACCGTGGCCGCGACGACGCCGAAAGCGACAACCAGCACGACTGCACCTGCGGCACCGGCAGCTACTGCTGCTGCACCTGCAGCCAGCGCGAGCGTGGCGACGGGTAACGTGGGCTCACTGAAATCTGCGCCCGCCGACCATTACACGCTGCAGTTGAGCAGTTCTTCTAATTACAACAACCTGAATGCCTGGGCCAAAAAAGAAAATCTGAAAAACTTCGTGGTTTATCAGACAACACGTAATGGCCAGCCGTGGTATGTATTGGTCAGCGGTGTGTATGCCTCTAAGGATGATGCAAAACGCGCCGTTGCTGCACTGCCATCAGATGTTCAGGCTAAGAACCCGTGGGCCAAGCCTATTCATCAGGTACAGGCCGACCTGAAATAATTTCACGTCACAACATCATTCAGGCAGGCCACCCAGGCCTTGCCTGAATGATAACGTGTATAAAGCGCAGGATGCTGTCGGAGCTGTCTCCACAGCCGGAGAGAGTGTAATCAATCATCCAGCATGAAAAAAAATCGCGCTTTTCTGAAATGGGCAGGGGGAAAGTACCCTCTGCTTGCCGATATTGAACGACATTTGCCAAAAGGCGAATGCCTGATCGAACCCTTCGTTGGTGCTGGCTCGGTATTTCTCAATACTTCATTTTCCCGTTACATTCTTGCAGATATCAACAGCGATCTGATTGGCCTTTATAACATCGTCAAAGAACGCGCGGATGAATATGTTCAGGGTGCACGGGAGCTCTTTACGCCTGCGACGAACCAGTCGGAAACTTATTATCAGTTGCGCACTGAGTTTAACCAGAGCCAGGATCTTTTCCGGCGCGCGCTGTTATTCTTGTACCTTAACCGCCATGGCTATAACGGCCTGTGTCGTTACAATCTGCGCGGCGAATTTAACGTACCCTTTGGCCGCTACAAAAAACCGTACTTCCCGGAAGCTGAGTTGTACCATTTCGCGGAAAAGGCGCAAAATGCCTTCTTCTATTGCGAATCCTATGCCGAGAGCATGGCGCGTGCGGATGCGAATTCGGTGGTCTATTGCGATCCGCCTTATGCTCCGCTCTCAGCCACGGCGAACTTTACGGCGTACCATACGAATAGCTTTACCCTGGAGCAACAGGCCCATCTGGCGGCCATTGCCGAGAGCCTCGTGAATAACCGGATCCCGGTACTGATTTCCAACCACGACACCGCGCTGACGCGTGAGTGGTATAGCCAGGCGAAACTGCACGTTGTGAAAGTACGACGCAGTATCAGCAGCAACGGTGGGACACGTAAAAAGGTGGATGAACTGCTGGCGCTCTATCGCCCGGCAACTGTCTGAGCCAGTGCGGCTTCGCCGTCAGAAATGCGTTTGTCTACACCCTGTAAAATGAATGTAGATTCTTCTCAAGGAGATGCGGATGACACAGTATTTGATCGCCCCCTCGATTCTGTCGGCTGATTTTGCCCGTCTGGGTGAGGACACTGCCAGTGCGCTGGCTGCCGGTGCGGATGTGGTTCACTTCGATGTAATGGACAATCACTATGTACCGAACCTGACCATTGGACCGATGGTACTGAAATCGTTGCGTAAGTACGGTATTACGGCGCCGATTGACGTGCATCTGATGGTGAAACCGGTTGATCGTCTGGTGCCGGATTTCGCCGCCGCCGGGGCAAGCATTATTACGTTCCATCCGGAAGCTTCTGAGCATGTTGATCGTACGCTGCAATTGATCAAAGAGAACGGCTGTAAAGCCGGTCTGGTATTTAACCCTGCCACGCCGCTGAGTTATCTGGATTATGTCATGGATAAGCTGGATGTCATTTTGCTAATGTCAGTGAACCCGGGCTTCGGCGGTCAATCCTTCATTCCACATACGCTTGATAAACTGCGCGAAGTACGCCGTCGGATTGATGAATCCGGTTTGGATATTCGCCTGGAAGTGGATGGCGGTGTGAAGGTCAGCAACATCGCTGAAATAGCTGCCGCAGGTGCAGATATGTTTGTGGCGGGCTCGGCGATTTTTGATCAGCCGGATTACAAAAAAGTCATTGATGAAATGCGCAGTGAATTGGCAAAGGTAAGTCATGGATAAAATGCAGGTAATTCGTGGGATAGCCTTTGACCTCGACGGTACGCTGGTGGACAGCGCGCCGGGGCTGGCGGCAGCGGTAGATAACGCATTATATGCGCTGGAACTGCCTCAGGCGGGTGAAGATCGGGTCATCACCTGGATTGGTAATGGCGCAGATGTGCTGATGTCACGCGCTCTGACCTGGTCGCTGCAGGAGCGCAACGCGCAACGCGCTGCGTCCGGTAAACCGGCGATTAACCATGCGGATATTCCTCAGGAAGAGCAGGCCGTGATGCTGCGTAAGCTGTTTGACCGCTACTACGCTGAGTCGGTGGAAGAGGGCAGTTTTCTGTTCCCTGATGTGGCCCATACGCTGGCTGCACTGCACGAAAAAGGTTTCCCGCTGGCGCTGGTCACCAACAAGCCTACGCCATTTGTTGCTCCGCTCCTTGAAACGCTGGGTATTGCGCACTATTTCAGCGTGGTCATCGGTGGTGACGACGTGAAAAACAAAAAGCCGCATCCGGAACCGCTGCTGTTGGTGGCGGAAAAGCTGGGTCTGGCGCCGAACGAATTGCTGTTCGTTGGCGATTCTCGTAATGATATTCTCGCCGCCCAGGCTGCTGGCTGTTGCTCTGTCGGCATGACCTATGGTTACAATTACGGCGAAGCCATTACATTGAGTGAGCCGGACTACGTGTATGACCGCTTCAACGAACTACTGCCCGCACTCGGGCTCCCGCACAGTGAAAATCAGGACGTGAAACATGACTAAACCCATCGTATTTAGTGGCGCACAGCCTTCAGGTGAATTGACCATTGGTAACTACATGGGTGCGCTGCGTCAGTGGGTAAACATGCAGGATGACTACCATTGCATCTATTGCATCGTTGACCTGCATGCCATCACCGCGCGTCAGGATCCTGAAAAACTGCGCAAAGCGACCCTGGACACGCTGGCGCTCTATCTGGCATGCGGTATCGATCCTGAGAAAAGTACCATTTTCGTTCAGTCACACGTGCCGGAACATGCACAGTTGGGATGGGCGCTGAACTGCTACACCTATTTCGGCGAACTGAGCCGTATGACCCAGTTCAAGGATAAATCAGCGCGTTACTCCGAAAACATTAACGCCGGTCTGTTCGATTATCCGGTACTGATGGCGGCGGATATTCTGCTGTACCAGACCAATCAGGTTCCGGTCGGCGAAGACCAGAAACAGCACCTGGAGCTGAGCCGCGACATCGCCCAGCGTTTTAACGCGATCTACGGCGACGTCTTCAAAGTGCCGGAGCCGTTCATTCCGAAATCCGGCGCGCGCGTGATGTCCCTGCTGGAACCGACGAAGAAAATGTCCAAGTCTGACGATAACCGCAATAACGTTATCGGCCTGCTGGAAGATCCGAAATCAGTGGTGAAGAAAATCAAACGTGCGATGACCGACGGTGACGAGCCACCGGTCGTGCGCTACGACATTCAGAACAAAGCGGGCGTTTCTAACCTGCTGGATATTCTCTCTGCCGTAACCGGCCAGAGCATTCCGGAACTTGAGCAGCACTTCGAAGGTAAAATGTATGGTCATCTGAAAGGCGAAGTCGCGGACGCCGTGTCCGGTATGTTGACGGAGCTGCAGGCGCGTTATCACCGCTATCGCGATGACGAAGCGTTTTTGCAGAAGATCATGAAAGAGGGCGCGGAAAAAGCCAGCGCCCGTGCGTCTGAAACGCTGAAAAAAGTCTACGAAGCTATTGGGTTCGTGGCGAAGCCGTAAGTCTACGAACCCTTCACCCTAACCATAAGGTAGATACTGTTATGCCGCGCAAGCATTTCCCTGATGTAACGTGGCATCGAACGGGCGTCCTGACTTCAGGACGCCATAGGCAACCTGCGCCAGTTTCCTCATCATCGCCCCGATTATCAGCTTCGCATTCTTCCCGTTCTTCTCCAGCCGTTCCCTGAACACCCGACCCCATTCCGTTTTGTACAGCGTCACCATCGCTGGCATGTACAGCGCACGACGCAGCGACGCATGGCCCAGTTTACTCATCCTGCTCACCCGCCTGATACTGCTGCCTGATTCATGTTGCCGGGGCGTCAGACCTGCATACGCCGCGAACTGCCTCGCCTCCCTGAACCTGTCTTTCAGTCCCACATAAGCCAGCAGCACCGCTGCGGTTTTCGGGCCTATGCCCGGGATACTGTCCAGCAGTTTGCGCCGCTGTTTCATATCCGGGTCATCATCCGTCAGGTCTTTTATCTGTTTTTCAAGACGTTTCAGTTCCGTCTCCAGCCACAGCAGATGCATGTCTATGCTCGGCAACTGAACCTCACGCGCGCTTTCCCGCCGGTTCTGCTCCTGTACATGCATCTCTGTCAGCGCCTGATGCCGCAGCACCAGCGCCCGCAGGGCACGTTCAACCGGATGGGGGCTTCCCATATCGCCGGGCGTTTCTCCCGGCAAAAATATGCCAGCTGGCGGGCATCCACCGTATCGGTTTTGCTGCGTATTCCCTGGCTCTGAACGAACGCTTTGCTGAGCATCGGATTGATAACAGAGACCTGATATCCTGCGTCAGAGAGATGAGCGGCGACATCTTCCATATACGTCCCGGTCGCTTCCATGCAGATATGGGCATTGCTGACCTGATGTCCCTGCAACCAGCTGACGAGCTCGTCATGCCCTCCGGGGGTGTTGGCAAATTTTTTGCTGCGGTGACGGCCATCAGGCCGCAACATATCGACATCGAGTTTAGCTTTGGCAACATCAATGCCGATAAAGTGAAGTTCGTGCTCCATAGTGTAACCCTCCTTGCAAATGCGGGGTACCGGGTAATCCGGTCCATGATACTGTTCGGTTTATCACTTGTGGATAACGGTGGTCCGGTGCGGGGATCTACGATACAGACTCAAAGTCTGAGCCCGGATACGGCATCCGGACCACCACCAGAGAGAACTGGCCGGTTATCTCTGGATTTTTTAATAATACAAGCCCGGATAAGGCGTCTTTACGCCGCATCCGGGATGTTCTGGCTACGCGTGCTGGTTATCAATCGTTAGCGTAATACGGTTCGCGCGGCAGAAAAGCTCGGAAACATGGACTGGTTTACTGTTTTGATCGAAGGCGATTTTGCTGATGCGAAACAGCGGCTCGCCCAGTTCGCACTTAAGCCACTGCACCTGTGAACGGGTAGCGGCGAAAATATCGATCGTCTTTTTGTCGCTCACTACCCGCGTGTCAAAATGTTTTTGAAATAGCTGATAGGTTGATTCTCCCTCGCTGTAATACGCGTCAAATTGCGGATAGCGTGACAGCGGGATCCATGAGCTGTCGATAAATAGCGGTTCCTTGTCCAGATACATCACCCGGCTTAAGTGGAAAACTTCGCTATTACCCGGAATGTTCAGCTTTTCGCAAAACGGCGCGGCAGAGATACGCGCCTGTTCAATCACCTTTTCTTTCGTCGGTTTGCCCTGCGAGACGCCAAAATCGGTAAAGCCGCTGACGGTCAGCAAGGCATTTTCCACCTTCTGGCTTTGTACAAACGTTCCTTTCCCCTGCCAGCGAATCAACACCCCATCTGCCACCAGATCGCTTATGGCCTTGCGGATCGTGATCCTGCTGACGTTGTACTGCGCGCACAGTTCACTTTCGGTGGGGATCTGTTGTCCGGCTTTGTAGACGCCCTGGGCAATGTCATCCAGCAGGCGCTGGCGAACCGTGGCGTAGAGCAGTTGGTGAGAATAGCGGTCCGTAGCTGGCATGGCTCAACCCTGAAAAGAATGGAATAGGGGAATTATAGGGTTGTTTATCAGCGAGTAACAGAGCGCTGGCATGATGCGGCTCATGCCAGCACAGTATTACCATGCGCCATGGTATTGAATGGTACGCGCCGCGCTGAATGTACCCTGCTCCATCGCCACAGTCAGCGGCCTGCCGCAGGCCACAGCGCAGAGGAAGCCTGCAATAAACGAGTCCCCTGCGCCCATGGTATCGATGACATCAACGCAAGCCGCGGCCTGGCGGTAAAACTGCTCGCCATCCCAGGCGATGCTGCCATTTTCACCCAACGTGACGACAGCGATGCCTGCGCCGTGCGCAACTATCGCCTGCATACGCTCCCTTAACGCCGTGTCCTCCTGCGGCGCCGAGGCGAAGGCAAAATCGAGATGCGGCGGCAGGGTTTGCCAGAGCGGGCTGTCCCATTTATCGGCAAAGTCAAAAGCCGTCAGCTTGCCCGCCGCATATAGCCGGGGAAAGGCGCTTTCAGCGTGGCCCCAGATAGCGGAGTGAATAATGTCATAGCCATCAAGCCAGGCAAAATCACTCTCCTGCAGAGTGAAATCTGCCATGACACCTTCGGTATAGTCGCCCAGCACCCGATCATTACCTTTCAGCTCTACCTGCGTTTGCGCGGTGACGCCGCGTTTGACATGCACATGGCTGGTGTCGACCCCCATCTTTGCCAGGTCGTCCTTTAACATCCGACCATAGTCGTCTTCGCCAACCCATGTCACGCAGCCAGGCTGCATGCCGTAACGGGTGCTGTAAACCGCTACATTCACCGCATTGCCGCCGGAAAAGGCTTTACCGAGATGCGGATAGATGTCGACACAGTTATCGCCAATGGTCGCCAGCCGTTTCATGCGCTTTCCTCCGGCAGCAACGCGCGAAAGCGCTCCAGCGCCTGACGGGCAAAGAGACGCGGCTCGTTCATGTACATGGTCACCAGCTCGATCGTGCAATAACCGTTGTAGCCGCTGGTGATAACGTCGCGCATCAGCTCCCGCAGCGGCATTTTGCCTTCACCGGGGATGTAGTGGCTGTCGCTTGCGCCGTCGCTGTCGACGATATGCAAATGGCGAAGTTTATTCCCCAACTTATTGAAGTAACTCATCACCGGTTCGCTTTGCACCCAGGGGGCGCAGATATCAATCATGCTGTACAGGCGTGGCGAGGGGACAAGCGAGAAAGCGCGTAGTACGTCATTGGCATTGCAGACCACATTGGACTCATAGGGCGTAAGCGGTTCGAGCACCAGATCCATTTCAACGTCCTGCGCATACTCGCACAGTTCGTGCAGGTTATCGGCCAGACGCTGCCAGATAACATCCGGTGTGGTCAGATAGCCGGCATGGGCAGCGGAAATCAATGTGAAGCCTGCGCCCATCTCTTTGGCCATATCCATCGCCAGTTTGATCATATCCAGGCTTTCGCGGCGCATCCGTTCATCGCCCAGCATCATATTCCACGGGTAGCCGTTGGTCTCTGGCGTGTAGCCGATAATGGGCAACTGGTATGTGCGGGCGAGTGCTTTGATTTGCTTAATCCCGCCCGCTTTCAAATCGGGGGCGAAAGCGTGGGGACGCCCGCCCCACAATTCGATACCGTCATAGCCCAGCTCATGCGCGTCGCGAAACGCCTCTTCCACCGGTAAACGCTGGTGACCGCAGGTAAACATGCCTGTTTTCATTGCTCTGCTCCTTTTAAGGAAAACCGGCCCGGTCGGGCCGGATAGCGAAATCAATACTCCACAAGGCCGCCGTAATAGCGACGATCATCTGGGTTGTGATCTTTGTAAATCGACAGGTAGTAGCAGAGCCACTCCATTGGCACGAACATCAAGAAGGGTGCCAGCCATGGGTGCAGGCCCTGGGCAATGTCGGCGTAATCAATCACAATGACGTTATCGGTACGCTCTTTGACGAAGCGGATGGCACGCTCAGTGGTGTGGCGGCTTTCGTCATTGCCGAGCAGGAACAGGAAGGGGACGCCAGGCTCCACCACTTCAAGTGGGCCGTGGCGGAATTCCCCGCTCTCAATAACCGAGCCGTGTGTCCACGTAAACTCCATCAGGGTGACAATCCCTTCCTTGTAGCCCAGCGGGCGCAGCGGGCCGGCGGAAACGGTGTAGATCATCGGCCATGAGCTTGCCTGCTCGCCAAGCTGACGACCTTTCTCTTCCCAGTTACGCACCAGGTAGCCCAGTGCCTGCGGCAGTTTCTGCAGATCGGTTTTGATTTTGCCGATTTCCGCATGCGGCGCGAGGCGGGTCACCATCTCCAGTACCACGCTGTAGCAGAGCAGCAGATGGATTTCCCAGATGCAGTCGGCCTGGTAGTCCACAACATACTCCACCGGGACGGTGATCGGGCTGTCCGGTTTTTTAGTAAAGGCAGCGGTCAGTGCGCCACAGGCGCGCCCTAGCTCCAGCGCTTTAATGACCTCTTCGGTTTTGCCGTAATCCGATACCCCTATCACCGCGCAGCGGTTGTCCAGGCGGTGCGGGGTGTTATCGCAAAACTCCCAGCCAGACATCGCGTAAACCTGTAAATCGGAATAACGATCCGCAAGATGCTTCGCCGTTTGCGCAGCATTGAGCGGCGAGCCACAGGCCACGAAATAGATCCGGTCAATGCCGCGACGCAGCATTTCATCAACGATGCCGTGAACGCGGGGAACATCCTGTTGCAGAACTTTCTCCACTTCCGACACCATATTTTCGGTAACCAGGAAATCCACGGTGCTTTTATCAATATCCAACATGTAACGTTTCTCCAGACGGGTTTACGAAAGTGCGGCCAGCCGACGATTGCGCTTTTTCCAGAAGGCATAAGCGGGCAGACCGGTGGCGATAACGATCAGGGCGCAGATCAGACCAGGAATAGGCGCCCAGACAAAGGTAGAGGCGACGAGGATCAGGCTTGAGCAGATGGCAAGGAACGTCATCAGGCCAAACAGAGGTGTGCGCCAGAGCGGTTTGTAGTCGTCGCGTTTGCGACACCAGATAATCGAGCCGAAGGTGAGGGTGTTTTTGAAGCACATCACCAGCGTGAAGTAGCCAAGCAGGCTGGTCAGATCGGAGACGAAGATGAAGAAGATCCCGAGCGCTCCCTGCAAAATAATTGATACATCCGGGGTGTTGTATTTCGGGTGAACATGGGCGAAGCATTTGAAAAATAGCTTGTCCTTCGCCATCGCATACTCCAGACGCGGCTGGTACATCACGCAACTGGAAAGCGAGCCAAGAATAACGATCATCGCAGTGATCGCCACGAAGATACCCGCCATGCTGCCCAGCGCCGGAATATAGGTCAGGGCGTCGGAGATGGGCGTTTCGGAGGCCGCCAGTTTTTCAAAAGGCATCAGACCGGAAATAACCAGCGCTAGCAGGGAGTAGAGCACCAGAACCAGCAGGCAGGAGCCAATCAATGCGCGCGGCATGGTCTTGCCGGGGTTTTTGATTTCGCCGGTCATATAGCAGATGGAGGCCATACCGGTATAAGACCAACTGGTGGCCGATACGCCCGCCAGCAGTGCCATAATGCCGGAGGCCGCAGTAACGGTGGCCGTAGTTTCTGGCGCGGCGAAGTTGTCGGTTTTGAACCAGAAAATGCCAATGCCGATAACGATGGTGAAGGGAATAATCTTGGCGATGGTGATCAGCGTCTGGAAGGCGGCGCCGCCCTCAACGGAGCGCAGATGCAGCAGCATAAACAGGATGATTAACGTCGTTGCCACCAGCTTGCCGGTGAGCGGATCGAGCGGCATCAGGAAGCCGAGATTACTGACCACCGCGAGCGCCATAATCGATAATGAGGGGGCATCGTTGGCCCAGAAGCTGGCCCAGCCGGAGAGAAAGGCCAGCGGACGGCTGCCCGCATTTTTCAGATAAATATAATCCGCGCCGTTTTCAGGGTAGGCGGTTGAGAGTTCGGCGTAGACACACATTTGTGGAATGACGATCAGACCGCCAATCACAAAGGCGAGTACGGTTAACCACGGCGATCCTGCCGCTTTTGCAACTTCTCCCACTGAAACGAAAATACCGGAACCGACGGTTGTCCCGACGGCGATAGCGAGCACGGCCCAGAAGCCGAGCTTGCGTTGAAGTTCCTGGCTTTCCATATCAATACCTTTCTTAGAATGTTGTATGTAGGGTCAAAAGGGTGTCGCCTGAAATCCGCCGACAGCCAACGGCTTATTTCAGTATATGACGACACATAATCAATATAACAACACATGATGAATTGTATTGGCGAGAGAGATCACAAATTTGCGACGAGAGAGCAATCGTGACGCTATATGATGTTTAATTTATTGATTTTAATATTTAAATAATCCGGGTGCGTTCCGGAATTATGGAGTTGGGCTGCCGGGACGCCCGGATGCGGCGCAAGCGCCTATCCGGGTTACGACCGGTTTTCTCCCTCTCCCCCAGGAGAGGGACGGGGTAAGGGGAATATGCGGCACAGGAGGAGGGTTCCGTTCCCCTTATGTTCATGGCGAAATGGACCTCCCGAACACGTGAACGGGTAAAGGGGAACACCGCGTTCCCCTTTACAATCCCCGCGGCCCCGCAAAAAATCGGTGCTTCGCACTGCGTTCGCCTCCCGTCCCGCTGCCTGCGGTCGGTTTGACTCGACGTCCTGTCTCGACAAACCTCAGTCCGCCATCCCTGGCGGCCTGCCCTTGTCATCGGGTCTTCGTCTCACCGATTTCAGCGGGGACTCAACCCCCTCGCTGTACGCTCTGCGCCATGGGGCACAAAGATGTCGCTGTGGTTGTCATGTGGGGAAATGAGTCAGCCGTGACTAATAAGGTTGAAGACGTTCACAGTATCTACCTCTGTGAAATGACTAACCTGTGGAAGGAAATGTTAAAACCACTTTAGCTTGTCGCGCAGGGCGACGACGCGGCCAACGATGATAAGCGCCGGGCTTTCGACCTGCCGGGCCAGTTCACCCAGCTCCGTCAAAACTCCGCTGACGACACGCTGTTTTACCGAGGTACCGTTTTCTACCAGCGCGACGGGCATATCTGCCTGCATGCCGTGCTCAATCAATTTTTCCTGAATGGTCGCCGCCTGGTTCAGCCCCATATAGAAGACTAGCGTCTGTTTTTCTGCCGCCAGATTTGCCCAGTCCAGTTCGCCGCCGGTTTTTAAATGCCCCGTGACCAGGCGTACGCTCTGGGCATAATCCCTGTGGGTTAACGGAATGCCGGAGTAAGCAGAACACCCTGAGGCTGCGGTAATGCCTGGGACAACCGAAAAGGGAATACCTGCATGGCACAGGGTTTCCAGCTCTTCACCGCCGCGTCCGAAGATAAACGGATCGCCCCCTTTCAGGCGCACTACACGTTTGCCCTGTTGCGCTTCGTGCAGCAGAATCTGATTAATCTCTTCCTGCGGCACACAGTGATAACCCGCGCGTTTGCCAACAAACACCCGGTCGGCATCGCGACGTACCAGATTCATGATTTCATCTGAGACCAGGCGGTCATACACCACCACATCGGCTTGCTGGATCTGTTGCAGTCCTTTGAGCGTCAACAAACCGGCATCGCCCGGGCCTGCGCCGACCAGCACCACTTCGCCACGATGATCCAGCGGCTCGGCAAGCAGTTGCCCGGTAATGGCTTCAACAGCCGGAGAATCCTGATTTGCCAGCGACTGTGCGAGACGGTCATTAACAAACAGTTTTTCCCAGAAGCGTCGGCGTTCGGCAACGCTGGCAAAGTGCTCTTTTACGCGGCGACGCAATTTGCCAGCATAGCTGGCAACGTACCCAAGATGCTGGGGAAGAACCGATTCAAGTTTTTCACGCAGCAGACGCGCCAGCACCGGAGAGGTACCGCCGGAAGAGACGGCAACCATCAATGGAGAACGGTCAATAATCGAGGGCATGATGAAGCTCGCCTGCTTCGGCGCATCCACCACGTTACAGAAGATACGGCGGGATTCCGCCGCGTCGCTGACCCGTTGGTTAACCGCTTCATCATCGGTCGCGGCAATCACCAGCCAGCAAGGGTCGAGCAGGCGCTCGTCGAAACCGCCTTCTACCAGCGTCAGCATCCCTTCGTTCGCCCACACATGAAACTGGGGAACGAAGGTGAGTGAGTTAACGGTAAGCCGTGCACCAGCATCCATCAAAAGTCGGGCTTTACGTTCGGCAACATCCCCGCCGCCTACCAGCAGGCAGGCGCGGTCGCGTAATTGACAAAAAATGGGTAAATGGTCCACGACATCACCTCAAATACACATCATTCTGCGAGCCGCAGGTGCGTTGCCTGCAACTCGAATTATTTGTGTCTTTATTAATGGGTTGTTATTGGTTGGCTCTTCGCTGTCTGGGTTGCAGACGGACGCTCCGCTTTCGGCGTAGCATACCAGTAACCCAGGCCCATAAACACGGCACCGGAGAAAGTATTGCCCAGGGTTACCCACAACAGGTTATGACCAATTCCAGAGAGGGTATACGCTTCGCTGTGGTGACCAAACCACGAGAGGGCAAACAGCGTCATGTTGGCAACGGAGTGCTCGTAGCCAGAGGCGATAAAGGCCAGCAGACACCACCAGATAGCGAGGAATTTTGCGGCGCCTTCGGTACGAATCGCCATCCAGATTGACAGGCAAACCAGCCAGTTACACAGCGCGCCTTTAAAGAACAGCACGCCTGCGGGCGCGTTGGTTTTGGCCAGTGCAACGGTATGCACAAGGCTGGTATCCAGCGGCAGTAAGCTACCGCCACCCCAGTTATACAGCAGCGCAACCAGAACGGAACCTAACAGATTACCCAGCCAGGTTTGCGGCAGAATGGTCCACATCTGGCCCTGGGTGATAGTGCCTGCTTTCACACCGAGAGTCAGGAACATGGTATGGCCGGTAAAGAGTTCGGACCCTGCGATGATAACCAGTGTTAAGGCGATACCGAACGTTGCGCCCATCACTAGCGGACGCACTGACGGGTCAAGTAAGTTACCGAGGGTAAAAATCAAAATAATCCCTAAGCCCACATAAGCGCCAGCCATAGCGGAGCTTATCCAGAAACCCACAGGATTATTTGTCGAGAGGCGTGCAATGCGTGCAGCGTTAGCCGCACACTTATTAATGGTGTCTGTAAACATAGCGTTGATTACCCAAAGTTAAAAAAGAAAAAGGTTTAAAAAGCGGGGGCATTGCACCCCCACTGAAAATTACGCTTTAAGTTGCACCACACCGTCTTTAACCCGCGCGTCGAAATGGTCGACAGAGCGGCTTTCATCTTCAAGGCACATGCCGTCACGCAGGCGGAAACGCTGTTTTTTCAGCGGGCTGGCGACCCACAACTCCCCGTTGTGCTCGGCAATCAGGCCGCGCGACAGCACGCTTGCCTGAAAGAACGGGTCGATATTGCTGATCGCGTAAACCTGGTCATCGTGGCGCGGGCGGAAAATGGCCACCTGTTTGCCATTCAGCAGGGCACAGACGCCGGTTGCCGGGACGATATCGTCAATTTTGCAGATAGTGTTCCACTGGCTCATACGGTTTCCTCCACCATTTTGACCGGGATACGTTCATATGGCGTTGCCGGACGATGTTGCTCGCGTTCTGCCACAACCTGAACGTTCGGGTCGCGTTTGTCACTGTTGATAAAGTGTTTGAAGCGAACCTGTGCCTGCGGGTTGTTGACGGTTTCTGTCCATTCGCAGATAACAGCGTCGCGCAGGCGCGCCATTTCGGCTTCAAGCTGGTCGTTCAGACCCAGTTTGTTGTCGATGATGACGCTTTTGAGGTAAGCGATGCCGCCTTCCAGATTATCCAGCCAGGAGGCCGTACGGGTCAGTTTGTCGGCCGTGCGGATATAGAACATCATGAAACGGTCGAGGTATTTGAGCAGGGTTTCACGGTCGAGATCCGCCGCCAGCAAATCCGCATGGCGTGGTTTCATCCCACCGTTGCCGCAAACATACAAGTTCCAGCCTTTTTCAGTAGCGATAATGCCTACATCTTTACCCTGTGCTTCGGCACATTCACGGGTACAGCCGGAAACGCCAAACTTCATTTTGTGCGGAGTGCGGATGCCTTTGTAGCGGTTTTCCAGCTCAACGCCGAAGCCCACGCTGTCGCCCACGCCGTAGCGGCACCAGGTGCTGCCGACGCAGGTTTTCGCCATTCGCAGCGCTTTAGCATACGCGTGACCCGTTTCGAAGCCTGCTTCAATCAACTGACGCCAGATTTCCGGCAGATCGTCTTTTTGCGCACCAAACAGGCCAATACGCTGCGAGCCGGTGATTTTGGTGTAAAGATTAAATTCGCGGGCGATACGGCCTACTTCCATCAGCCCTTCCGGGGTGATTTCGCCACCGGCAGATCGCGGGATAACGGAGTAGGTGCCGTCTTTTTGGATGTTTGCCAGGAAGTTGTCGTTGGTATCCTGCAGCGGCGTGTGCTGCGGTTTCAGAATGTATTCGTTCCAGCAGGAGGCCAGCAGAGAACCCACGGTCGGTTTACACACCTCACAACCGTAGCCTTTGCCATATTTCGCCAGCAATTCGTCGAAAGATTTAATGCCTTCAACGCGAATCAGGTGATACAGCTCCTGACGAGAGTAGGCGAAGTGTTCACACAGGTTATTGGTGACTTCGATGCCCTGCTTCGCCAGCTCGGCGTTCAGCACCTGGGTGACCAGCGGAATACAGCCACCGCAGCCAGTACCGGCTTTGGTTTCTGCTTTCAGTGCGGCAACGGTGTGGCAGCCTTTGTTGATGGCGGCGACCAGCATGCCTTTGGTGACGTCGAAGCAGGAACAGATTTGTGCGCTGTCCGGTAGTTTATCCACGCCGATAGACGGTTTGCCGCTGCTGGCGTGTGCTGGCAGGATCAAGGCATCCGGGTTTTCCGGTAGTTCAATAGCGTTCAGCACCAGTTGCAACAGGTTGCCGAAGTCGCTGGTGTCACCCACCAGTACCGCGCCGAGCAGGGTTTTGTTGTCAGGGCTAACGATAAGGCGTTTGTAGACTTCTTTGCTTTCGTCGAGGTAAACGTAGCTGCGAGCGCCCGGCGTGCGACCATGCGCATCGCCGATACCGCCAACGTCCACGCCCAGCAGTTTCAGCTTGGCGCTCATGTCTGCACCCGCAAAGGCGTTAGCATTGCCGAGGATATGATCCACGGCGACCTGCGCCATTTTGTAGCCCGGTGCGACCAGACCGTACACATGGCTATTCCAGCTCGCACATTCGCCAATCGCGTAGATATCCGGGTCAGAGGTCTGACAGGTGTCGTTAATCACGATACCGCCACGCTGCGCGACATCCAGCCCACATTGGGTCGCCAGTTTGTCGCGCGGGCGAATACCGGTTGAGAAGACGATAAAGTCGACTTCCAGCTCGGTACCGTCGGCAAAGCGCATGGTTTTACGCGCGTTTGTCCCTTCCTGGACGATCTCTTTGGTGTTTTTGCTGGTGTGCACACGCACGCCCATGCTTTCTATCTTGCGTTTAAGCTGTTCACCACCCATCTGATCGAGCTGTTCAGCCATCAGCATGGGAGCAAATTCAATAACGTGTGTTTCAACGCCGAGGTTTTTCAGTGCGCCGGCGGCTTCCAGACCGAGCAGGCCACCGCCGACCACTGCACCACGTTTGCTGCGACGAGCGCAGGACTCGATGGCGTTGAGGTCTTCAATGGTGCGGTAAACAAAGCAATCCTGGGTTTCGGAGCCTTTAATGGGCGGGATCCACGGGTAAGAGCCAGTCGCCATGATCAGTTTGTCATAATAGACGGTACGACCGGCGCTGGAGTGGATCACTTTCTCCTGGCGGTTGATGGTAATCGCACGTTCGCCAACGAGAACATTAACGCCGTGCTTTTCGTAGTAACCTTCACGTACCAGCGACAGTTCTTCCGCAGTATGATGCGAAAAGTAGGAAGACAGGTGAACGCGATCGTAGGCTTTACGGGGTTCTTCACAAAAAACGGTAATATCGAACTGGCTGGCATCTGCTTTATCGAGGAGATCCTCAATAAAACGGTGGCCGACCATGCCGTTACCGATTATAGCGAGTTTGACTTTGCTCATTTTTGCCTCGATTTCTTTTCTATTACTGCCTACCTTAACGATTCAGCCCTGGCACTTATTGATGCAGGTCAAATACATCTTCACCTACCACTTAATGGGTAGATAATTGATTTTGATGGTTTTTTATAAGTCGCGGATCTGTCAGGCTTTTCAGAATTGTGGAAATTGTGTACAAAAAAAGATGTGAATTTATGGCAATTGCCTGAAACAACGTTTCAGTGATAACCAGGGGGTAGAAGCATGACGGCAACACCACTTTGGCTGGTTCAGAACGTTCATTTACCTGGGCGAAAAGGGCTATGGCAAATCGCGATTGAGAAGGGCCACTTCGGTGACATCACCCCGATGAGCGCCCCACAGCATGAAAGTTATGAAGTCTTAAATGCCAGGGGCGGGCTGGCGCTGCCGCCGTTTATTGAACCGCACATTCACCTGGATACTACCCAAACCGCAGGCGAGCCAAACTGGAATCAGTCGGGAACGCTATTTGAGGGGATTGAACGCTGGGCGGAACGCAAAGCATTACTCAGCCATGATGATGTGAAAAAGCGCGCCTGGCAGACGTTAAAATGGCAAATGGCGAACGGTATTCAGCATGTACGCACCCATGTCGATGTCTCCGACCCGACGCTGACAGCGCTCAAAGCAATGCTGGAAGTGAAGCAGGAAGTCGCCCCCTGGATAGACCTGCAAATCGTCGCCTTCCCGCAAGAGGGTATCTTGTCTTACCCCAACGGCGCAGCGTTGCTGGAAGAGGCCTTACAGCTTGGCGCGGATGTGGTAGGGGCGATTCCCCATTTTGAATTTACTCGCGAGTATGGGGTGGAATCACTGCATATCGCCTTTGAACTGGCGCAGAAATATGACCGACCACTGGATATTCACTGTGACGAGATCGATGACGAACAGTCGAGGTTTGTCGAAACGGTAGCCGCGCTGGCGCTGAAAATGGAAATGGGATCGCGCGTTACCGCCAGCCACACGACGGCGATGCACTCTTATAACGGCGCCTATACTTCTCGCCTTTTCCGCTTGCTGAAACTCTCAGGTATCAACTTTGTCGCCAATCCGCTGGTGAATATCCATCTGCAGGGGCGTTTTGATGATTATCCGAAGCGGCGTGGGATCACCCGCGTGAAGGAGATGCTGGCCGCCGGGATTAACGTCTGCTTCGGCCATGATGATGTCTTTGATCCCTGGTATCCACTCGGCACGGGCAATATGTTGCAGGTGCTGCATATGGGTCTGCATGTTTGCCAGTTGATGGGGTATCAGCAAATCGACGATGGCCTGCGGTTAATTACCGATAATAGCGCCAGAACCTTTGGTCTGGATGATTACGGTATTGAGCCGGGTAACCCGGCGAATATGATCATTTTGCCGGTTGAGAGTGGTTTTGACGCGGTGCGATGTCAGTCGCCGGTGCGCTGGTCCATTCGCCAGGGGCGGGTGATTGCTACCACGCAACCTGCGCAAACCTGGATTCAGACGGACAGCGGCGGTGAAGAAGTGGCGTTTCATCGCAAGAGTGAGTGAAGCTGATAGCAGAATGACCACACAATGCGTGGTCAGCCTGCGTAACATATGTTTCAATTGCGTAAAATTAAGTAAAAGGCTGGCCTGGTGGCGGAGTGCTCTTTAGAATCAAGCCACTCGCTTTCTTACCTGTATTTCGTTAAGGAAACCTCATGGTTAAATCGACTCTGGCGGCAATTGCGGCTGTTTGTGCCCTTTCTGCAATCTCCTCTTCCGCACTGGCGGCAAAAGGTGATCCCCATGTTCTGCTCACCACGTCAGCCGGCAACATCGAACTGGAGCTGAACAGTCAGAAAGCCCCCGTGTCGGTGAAAAACTTTGTGGATTATGTGAATAACGGTTTTTATAACAACACCACGTTTCACCGCGTGATTCCGGGTTTTATGGTTCAGGGTGGCGGTTTTACTGAGCAAATGCAGCAAAAACAGCCTAACCCGCCCATTAAAAACGAAGCAGATAACGGTTTACGCAATACGCGCGGCACCATCTCCATGGCCCGTACCGCAGATAAAGACAGCGCCACCAGCCAGTTCTTCATTAACGTCGCTGATAACGCCTTCCTGGACCACGGCCAACGTGATTTTGGCTATGCGGTATTTGGTAAAGTTGTCAAAGGGATGGATGTCGCCGACAAGATTTCTCAGGTTCCAACCCACGACGTCGGTCCTTACCAGAATGTGCCGACAAAACCGGTTGTTATCCTCTCTGCTAAAGTACTGCCATAATCTTTTTTTCGCACGGGCCGCCCGGTCTGTGCGCGTTCTCCTCCCTGCGTGACGCGAAATTGCTGCTTATACTTGTGGCACATGAGCGAGACATCAGGGAGGCGTTATGACCAAAAAACTCACCGACCGACAAAAATCCCGTCTCTGGGAGCAAGACCGTAATGTCAATTTTCAGGCCAGCAGGCGTCTTGAAGGCGTTGAAAGCCCGCTGGTAACGCTTACAGCCGATGAAGCGCTGGCGCGTATCGAAGAGCTAAGGAGGCACTATGAGCGATAAATTCGGCGACGGTCGCGATCCTTACTTCTACTCTGGCCTCAATGTTATGCGCAACAGGTTGGGTATTCGCGAGGCGCAACGGCTGGAACAGGCGGCATGGGAGCTCACGGCGTTACGTGCCGCCACGCTGGAACTGGGTCCGCTGGCCCGTGGGCTGCCACATCTGTGCGCCATTCACCGTCATATTTACCAGGATGTCTTCGACTGGGCGGGACAGGTACGCGAAGTGGATATCTATCAGGGAGATACGCGTTTCTGCCATTTCGAATACATCGAAAAAGAGGGGAATGCGTTAATGCAGTCGCTTGAAGACGAAGAGTGGCTACAGGAGCTTGGGAAGGAAGAATTTATTGAGCGACTGGCGCATTACTACTGTGAAATCAATGTGCTGCACCCATTTCGTATTGGCAATGGCATTGCCCAACGGATTTTCTTTGAGCAGCTTGCGCTGCATGCCGGATACCGACTGGACTGGCGTGGCGTCGACCCGGAAAACTGGAGTAAAGCGAACCAGGCCGGGGCGATGGGTGACCTAAAACCGCTGTGCGAGATCTTCGGCAAAGTGGTAAGCGAAGCCGTCGAAACTGAGTAGAATAGGGCGGCTTAAAATGATGAGGCCGCCATGATCCTGCTTATTGATAATTACGACTCTTTTACCTGGAACCTGTATCAGTACTTTTGCGAACTGGGGGCTCAGGTCGAGGTCAGGCGTAATGATGAGATCACCCTGGCGGATATTGCGATTATGGCCCCCAAAAAGATCGTGATATCCCCAGGCCCCTGCACGCCGGATGAATCGGGTATCTCTCTGGAGGTTATTCGCCACTATGCTGGCTCGTTGCCGATTCTCGGCGTCTGCCTCGGTCACCAGGCCATCGCCCAGGTCTTTGGCGCCCGCATTATCCGGGCGCAACAGGTTATGCACGGGAAAACCTCTCCGATAACCCATACCGGGCTGGGCGTTTTTCGCGGCCTGAATAATCCGTTAACCGTCACGCGCTACCACTCTTTGTTGATCGATCCGCCTTCATTACCGGATTGCTTTGAGGTGACCGCCTGGAGCGAGACGCAAGAGATCATGGGGATTCGCCATCGTCAGTGGGATCTGGAAGGCG
Organism: Phytobacter diazotrophicus; assembly: GCF_052061655.1. Classification (NCBI taxonomy): domain Bacteria; kingdom Pseudomonadati; phylum Pseudomonadota; class Gammaproteobacteria; order Enterobacterales; family Enterobacteriaceae; genus Phytobacter; species Phytobacter diazotrophicus. The sequence continues at coordinate 454,294 of NZ_CM125428.1, forward strand.
TGCAGTTTCACCCGGAAAGTATTCTTAGCGAGCAGGGACATGCGTTATTGAATAACTTTTTGCATCGCGCCGATTTTTAGTTGCCATTGAGTGATTTTTTATGCATATTTCGTGATTATATTTTCACTTCTACTTCTTGTTTAAAAAGGGTGGGGTTACATGGCAACTCAGCAGGGTGCAATCACGCGCGCAACATTTGACGAAGTCATTCTACCAATTTTCGCACCGGCCGAATTTATTCCGGTGAAAGGAAAAGGTAGCCGCGTGTGGGATCAGCAGGGTAAAGAGTACGTTGATTTTGCGGGTGGTATCGCCGTTACCGCGCTGGGGCATTGCCATCCGGCGCTGGTGGAAGCGTTAAAAACACAGGGCGAAACGCTGTGGCATATCAGCAACGTGTTTACGAATGAACCCGCACTACGCCTGGCGCGTAAGCTGATCGACGCCACCTTCGCCGAGCGCGTGGTGTTTATGAACTCCGGCACCGAGGCTAACGAAACGGCATTCAAACTGGCGCGTTATTATGCATCTACCCGCCACAGTCCGCATAAAACCAAAATCATCGCTTTCCACAACGCGTTCCATGGCCGTTCGCTGTTCACCGTGACCGTGGGCGGTCAGCCGAAATACTCGGACGGCTTCGGCCCGAAACCGGCGGATATCATTCATGTGCCCTATAACGACCTGCATGCGGTAAAAGCGGTCATGGACGATCATACCTGTGCGGTCGTGGTTGAACCGATTCAGGGGGAAGGCGGGGTGACGGCGGCAACGCCAGAGTTTTTACAGGGCTTGCGTGAGCTGTGCGATGAACACAAAGCGCTGCTGGTGTTTGATGAAGTGCAGTGTGGAATGGGGCGCAGCGGCGATCTCTTCGCCTACATGCACTATGGTGTCACCCCCGATATCCTGACCAGCGCCAAAGCGCTCGGCGGTGGTTTCCCGGTAAGCGCCATGCTCACCACTCAGGAGATCGCCAGCGCGTTCCATCCGGGGTCCCACGGTTCAACCTACGGCGGTAACCCGTTGGCCTGTGCTGTTGCTGGTGCGGCATTCGACATCATTAATACGCCAGAGGTCTTAAATGGCGTCAATGCGAAACGCGAACTGTTCGTTAAGCATCTTGAAGACATTAACGCGCAGTACGACCTGTTCAGCGAAATTCGCGGCATGGGTCTGTTGGTTGGCGCGGAACTGAAACCGCAGTACAAAGGCCGTGCGCGTGATTTCCTCTACGCGGCGGCAAATGAAGGGCTGATGGTGCTTAATGCCGGTCCTGACGTAATGCGTTTTGCGCCGTCGCTTATCATTGAAGAGAACGATATCGCAGAAGGTATGCTGCGCTTTGCCAAAGCAGTAGCCAAAGTGGTTAACCCTTAAGAGCGCAAGCGGCGATTTAACCAGATGCCGTGATGTGGGCGCTGACGCCATGCCACCGACGAAATGGTGTGCATGGTGTTCAGATGCCCCAGTATCCGTTGCAGATGTTGCTCCAGCGTGCTCATTGGGCCATGCGTCATGCTCTCCGGCGCCTCCAGAATATTCACATCTCCTGAACTTCCCGGACCATCATACTCCAGCCGTTGCTGACAACGTTGCAGGGCAATTTCGCAGGACTGCAGGTAACGCTGGGCCAGGTCCGGCGTGAGCATGGTGTGCTCCCGCGCCAGCGTGGTCATTGCATTAATATGTTCGACAATAAACTGACTGTGCGTGACCCACAGCTTCATGTCTGCCAGATAACGCGTATCAAAACCCGGCTCCTGCATGGCCTGATTAAGCGAGTTAAAGAGCGCGTTATGCGCCTGGTTTACCCGCATGCGCTGCCAGGCCAGCGGCGTCGCCTGGGGATCATCGCTCAGGATCAGCCGAATGGCATCCTGGTAAGTTTCCAGCGCGTCATGAGCATTTTTTCGCAACAGACCACTTTGCCATTGAGGCCACAGCCAGACCATGCCACCAAAAGCAATCAGGCAGCCGATCAACGTATCGATAAGACGGGCAACAATAAACTGGTCGCCATTCAGTGTAAGCAACTGGAGCGTATAGACTGCGGTGAGGGTAAAACCCACCATCGCCCAGCCGTAGCTTTTGCGGATAATCAGATAGCTAACCAGCGTGACGATCAGCATCGCGGTGAGCGTGAAGCCTTCCGGTACGTGGTAGTGCAGCGTCGCGCCGGCAATGATCAGCCCGGCCATGGTGCCTGCCGCCCGGTGCAGGATGCGCACGCGTGTCGCCCCATAACCGTTTTGCGTAACAAACATCACCGTCATCATGATCCAGTAAGGTTTAGGCAGATGGAGCGCGCTACCCATCAGGCTGGCAATACTGAGCATGACGCTAATGCGTGCCGCATTACGTAAGGCGGAGGATTTCAACGACAGATAACTTTTGAGGGCCGGGATCAGGGGCAAACGGCGCTGCTTCTCCGCCATCAGATCACGGACATAGAGCGGGCGCTGGGTACGCAAAACCCGGGCTATCTGACTGAAATGCCAGGCGCAAAACTGCCCAACCGGGTTATCCGGGTGCTGGCGGGCAATTTTCTCCAGCGCGCCAATCTGTTTATCCATATTGAAGCGTTTGGGGTAGCGGTGATAAAGAATATCATCGGCTATGACCCGTAACCGCGCGGCAACGGTTTGCGCATTCCAGCGGATAACTTCCTCGGCATGGCTGCGTTCGACCAGCTCCTGCACTTCCTGCGGTTGGTGGAGACTGACGGCAATATGTTCCTGTAAGTCCAGCGCCACCTGGAAGACGCGGCGTAACCGCTTGTAGTCGTTGTTGTTATTTGCCGCCAGCATATGCAGTTGTTGGTAACACTGGCTAATCATATCCACCGCCTTTTGCTGGCGTGCCAGGAGTGGCGGAAGAGCTTTTTCTGGATCGACGTGCTGCGTCAGTAAACTGTATTTCGCTTCGCAATAGTCTGCCAGTTGGCGATACAGCAGGCTCAAGGATTCACGCAGCGGTTGCTCTCGCCACAACCAGAACCAGAAGGCGTTAAATGCGCCGTACCACAGGGTACCCAGCCCATAAATCAGCAACGGCTCCCAGATGGGCATGTTACCGGCGAGGCTGAGAGTAAAGATGGCGGCAATGAGCGAGGCGGGTAGAAGCCGCCCGTGTAATGCGCTGATTTCTGCTGTGACGCCGAGCAAGAGCGTTAATCCGCTCAGAATCAGCGGTAGCGGAATATTTTGCGTCAGTAATAGCTGTACCGTGAGGCTACTGCCCGCAAAGAGCGTGCCGCCGATAATGACGCGTTTGAAGAAACGTTTATGCAGAGTATCCAGACCGGCAATATTGCAGCAGGCGGGAACGAGAGAAAACAGCAGACCAAGATCGAGACGACCCGCGATCAGACCCACGGTCACAGGGAGGCATAACACCAGCGTTTGTCGCAGTGCATAGTTGATTTCGGGGTGATAAATCAGCCTGCGCCACATGGGGAAGAGAGACAAAAACGGCGCATCGTTAAGGGCGATGCGCCGCTTGAGAATTAACGTGTACCGTACACGACAATGGTTTTACCGTGTGCGGAGATCAGGTTTTGATCTTCCAGCATTTTCAGGATACGGCCGACGGTTTCGCGGGAACAGCCAACGATCTGACCAATTTCCTGGCGGGTAATTTTAATTTGCATACCGTCCGGGTGGGTCATTGCATCCGGTTGTTTCGCCAGATTCAGCAGCGTCTGTGCGATACGGCCCGTTACATCAAGGAAGGCGAGGTTACCGACTTTTTCCGAGGTGACCTGCAGGCGACGCGCCATCTGGGAAGACAAACGCATCAGAATATCCGGGTTCACCTGAATTAACTGGCGGAATTTTTTGTAGGAGATTTCGGCCACTTCACAAGCGGTTTTAGCGCGTACCCATGCACTGCGCTCCTGACCCTCTTCGAACAGACCCAGTTCACCGATAAAATCTCCCTGGTTAAGGTAAGAGAGGATCATCTCTTTACCTTCTTCATCCTTGATTAGCACAGCCACTGAGCCTTTGACGATGTAATACAACGTTTCCGCTTTTTCACCCTGGTGAATCAGCGTGCTCTTCGACGGGTACTTATGAATGTGGCAATGAGACAAGAACCATTCGAGAGTCGGGTCTGTTTGCGGTTTGCCAAGCACCATGCGCGGTTATCCTCTGTTATAAGCTGGCTCCAGACGCTGGATTCACATATCGCGTCCGGGGTTGCAATCTATCTTCCCCATACCTGGGAAGTGGACCGTCAGACATGCCTGCGGCCTGTAATATGTGATGTCCTCTGCATACATGCATAACGTCAATGTATCACTGTAGCATCGTGATTGTTTTAGCATAGCTTTTAACGCCTGTCTCCTGGTGTCTCGCTTCAGCTTGACGCAGGTCGCCTTCCGTTGCGAGTTTTCTTATGTGCGCGTAATCTGTAAAGAAAATTGTAACTCCGGAGTGAATTAAAAATGCAAGCTCGTGTGAAATGGGTAGAAGGTTTAACGTTCCTTGGCGAGTCTGCGTCCGGGCACCAGATCCTGATGGATGGTAACTCAGGCGACAAAGCCCCAAGCCCGATGGAAATGGTGCTGATGGCCGCAGGGGGATGCAGCGCTATCGATGTTGTCTCTATTCTGCAAAAAGGCCGCCACGATGTGAAAGATTGCGAAGTGAAGCTGACATCAGAGCGTCGTGAAGAGGCTCCGCGTCTGTTTACGCATATCAATTTGCACTTTATCGTGACCGGCAAAGAGCTAAAAGAGGCGGCGGTATCGCGCGCGGTGGATCTCTCTGCCGAGAAGTATTGCTCCGTGGCATTAATGCTGGAGAAAGCGGTGAAAATCACGCATTCATATGAGGTGATTGAGGCCTGAGAACACAGGTCGGATAAGCGTCGCGTATCCGACACATTCCCCGGTGGCGCTGCGTTTACCGGGGCTTCAGAGGGAGGCAGAAGTTGTGTCGGCTGGAGGCCTATTGAATCTTCTTCCCTTCCATCAGCCGTTGGACCAGCGGTGTCATGATCAGCTCCATTGCTAACCCCATTTTGCCGCCAGGCACCACGAGCGTATTCATGTGTGAAATGAACGAACCCTGCAACATCGCCAGCAACCAGGGATAGTCGATCCCTTCAAGATTACGAAAATGAATCACCACAAAGCTCTCATCGAGCGATGGGATCACTTTGGCGGCGAACGGGTTGGAGGTATCCACCGTCGGCACGCGCTGGAAATTAATATGGGTGCGGGAAAATTGTGGGGTGATGAAATTGATGTAGTCTTCCATCGATCGAACCACCGAGTCCATCACTGCCTCACGGGAATGACCGCGCTCGCTGGTATCGCGTACCAGCTTTTGCATCCACTCGAGATTGACGATGGGCACCACGCCTACCAGCAGATCGACGTGGCGGGCGACATCGTGCTGGGGCGTCACCACGCCGCCGTGTAACCCTTCATAAAACAGCACATCCGTTGGCTCCGGCAGGGGCTGCCAGGGGGTGAACGTACCGGGAACCTGGTTCCAGGGAACGGCTTCATCGTAGGTGTGCAGATATTTTCGTGCCTGGCCTGTGCCGGTTTGTCCGTACTCAATAAACGTTTGTTCCAGCAGGCCGAAGTCATTCGCTTCCGGGCCAAAATAGCTGATATGTCGACCTAAATCGCGGGCTTTACGAATTGCCATGTCCATTTCAGGGCGGGTATAGCGATGAAAACTGTCACCTTCAACCTCGGCGGCATGCAAATTCAGTTGAGCAAAGATTTTGCGAAACGCGAGGCTGGTGGTGGTGGTTCCCGCACCGCTGGAACCTGTTACGGCAATAACCGGATGTTTAGCGGACATAGCAGCTCCCTGAGTAAACCATTGTTGTAGACGAAGCCAGCCGCCAGTGAGTTACTCGCGAAACTGCGAGCGCGGCATAATGTTGACGGTTTCGTGCAGTTCTGACCACACCAGTACGGCTTCACCGTTTTTAAGTTGCCGTCTCACATCGGCGACCTTTTGTTCGAGTGAGCGCTCATGTTCACCATAATCGGTGCCTTCACGCAAGACAAAGCTTTCAATCAGGCTGTCGAGCGTCTCAGGCGCCAGGTCCTGCCAGGGAATAATCATTTAGCTTTCCAGATAAGTTTGCAGCCAGTCGGGGATACGTTTCTCAAGCCACATTTCCGGGTGGAGTAACGTGCCGCCCACAAACCCCACGTGACCGCCATGTTCGGTGAGTTGATATTCTACCGACGGCGGTAATGTCTGCGTATCGGGGATCACATTTTGATCCATAAAGGGGTCATCTTTAGCATGGATGATCAGCGTCGGTTTGCTGATTTTATTCAGCAGCGGCATGGCGCTGCACTGGCGGTAATAGTCAATCGCATCGGCAAAACCATGGATACGCGCCGTAATCGCATCATCAAAATCGCGCAGACGACGCAGACGTTTCAATTGCCGTAAATCAATGGGTAAGGAACCCGGATAGGCTTTTAATTTGCGCGACGCATTGGCTTTCAGCAGGTTGAGCAGATAGTGCTGATACACCCGTGAAAAGCCGGTTTCGATATGGGCGCTGCATGCTTCCAGGACAAAGGGGGCAGAGACAATGACCGCAGCATCCAGGGGTACGCGATTTTCCTCTTTAGCCAGCAGGCAGGCCAGCATATTGCCGCCCAGCGAATAGCCCACCGCCGCGGTAGGGGCCTGGCCAAACTCCCGTTGCAGCCAGTGCAAAAACCAGGTGCCGTCTTCGGTTTCGCCAGAGTGATAAATGCGGTTAAGGCGGTTAGGTTCACCGCTGCAGCCACGGAAATGCATCACCACGCCCAGCCAGCCGCGCGCTTTTGCTGCTTCTATCAGACCATGAGCATAGGGGCTGTGCAGGCTGCCTTCCAGCCCGTGGAAGACCACCAGCCGTGGTTTATGTTTTGCCAGTTCAGGGTCTTCGCTCCAGGCGAGATCCACAAAATCGCCATCGGGCAATTCCAGGCGCTGCCAGGTCGGCGTAAAGCCCAGTTTCCGGCGGATCAGTCGCGGGAGCATGGTCTGGAAATGCGGATTGCTTCCGCCGCGCAGTGGGCGGAACGCAGAGTTATCAGCAGCCATTTCCGAGAGTCGTGAAGGTGTAATTTCAGCCATAGTAAAGAACAATAGAATCAAGAATGGGACAACTATAGCTGCTCGATGTTGCGCCGTTTTTTCATTTCGCGGGACATCGTGCAGGCCATACTAGTCCGTCAGTAAATTTCGGGAAAAGAGATGAATATCGACACCCGGCTTACGTCGCCACAAGCGTGCTTTTCGCGCACCTGTCGCTACGCTCTCGCCTGTCTCTTCAAACATGCCTGAGGCCTCAAATCGGCGAATCAGGCTTTTTCGCTGGATAGGCTGGCCGAGGATAATCTCCGTCGCCTCCTGCAATTGTGTCTGGGTAAAGGTATCAGGCAGACAATACACTGGCAGTAAAGAGTACATTGTTTTCTGTCGTAACCGTTGTAGCGCCGTCTGAATTATCTCCCGGTGATCGAAGGCCAGGTCGATATCATCCAGCCCGGTTACGGGCATCCATTTGGCATCGCTGACGCTCGCGATATGCGGCGCGCAGGCTACCCAGGAGATTAACGCATACCAAGCGATGGTCAGACTCCAGCCACGGGGATCGCGTTTTGCCCCGGAAAACGTATCCAGTTGCTCCAGCCAGGAAGGGGAGACGCCCGTTTTTTCTGTCAGCTTACGTAATGCCGTGGCTCGCGTGGATTCATCTTTTTCCATATCGATAAACCCGCCAGGCAGACCCCAACGCCCCCGTTGAGGGTGACTCGCTCGTTTCACCAGCAAAACGCGAAGCGCCTGCTCATGCAGCGTGAACAGCACACTGTCTACCGTCACCAGGGGGGAAGGGAACCGGCTGGCATCATAAGAATCCAGATACTCTGCTTCGCTGATCATCGCTTACTCGGCTTATTAAACACGCCACAAGTTTATCAGCCCACCCAATGGCGGCAAGCTAACTTTTATACCCTTAAATATCAATTGATTAACTTTTTATTTGCGCGATAGGAAAAAAATCCCTTGCCAATAAATGTCTCATAGACACTATTATAAGTGTCTTAGGGACATTAATTAATGGTGAGGTGAATTATGACCAGCAGAATCGCGTTAGCACTTGATAATCAACCCGTTGAAATCGAACGAGGTGTCTTTCCCGACGGCGCGGTATGGCTGAAAGTCATCGGTGAACTGCCACGTTTTGCTCAGGTCATGCGGGTTCGCGTTGCCGCCATGCGCGATATGAACGATTTCATGCTGTTAGCCCAACTGGTTGATGCGGTGCGTCATGTTACGGACATCGCCGTAAGCCATCTTGAACTGGCATGGCTGCCCTGGGCGCGCCAGGACCGACACATGGTTAACGGCGACAGTTTTGCGCTCAAAGTATTCGCTAACCAGTTGAACACACTGAACTTCAACAAAGTTTATCTGCTGGATCCGCACAGTGATGCGGCAGCGGCGGCCATCAACAATAGCGTGGTGATTGCGCAGGAAACCTGCCTGATGAAAAGCGAAAACCTGCGTCAGGCGATAAGCACAGGCAAATTGATGCTTGTAGCGCCCGATGCCGGGGCATTGAAGAAAATTCATAACGTAGCCAAAGCCAGTGGGGCGCGGGACTATGCCATCCTCACGAAAGAGCGTGATGTTGCAACGGGTAACCTGACCGGTTTTTCCCTCGTCTCCGGTAATGTGGCAGGCAAAGACGTGCTCATTGTGGATGACCTTTGCGATGCGGGCGGTACCTTTATCGGCTCTGCTCAGGTACTACGTGATGCCGGCGCGCGCAGCGTGAGTTTATATGTAACCCACGGCGTGTTTTCTAAAGGGGTCGGGAACCTGCTGAACAATGGTATTGACGCCATTTATACCACTACTTCTTTTGCCTCTTCTGAGCTTCGCGAACCTCGCGTTGAGCTTATCGACATCGACACTATTTTTTGTGCTTAAGGGAGATAACACCATGAAAATGAACCCCATCCTGGCTATCGACGGTTATAAAGTTTCCCACCGCGCGCAGTACCCGCAAGGGACCACGCAGGTGTACTCCAACTTTACGCCGCGCAGCGATCGCTTTTTCTCATCTCCCATGGCAGACGGCAAGCTGGTGTTCTTTGGTCTGCAGGGGTTTTTACAGTGGTTTATGGTCGATTTGTTCAACGATGCCTTTTTTGCCCGCCCACAAGAAGACGTGGTTAATGAATACAAAGCGGTGATGGACAGCTACCTGGGCAAAGACGCCGTGCCGGTTGACCACATTCGCGCACTGCACAATTTGGGTTATCTGCCTCTGCACATTAAATCCCTTGATGAGGGCAGCAAAGTGCCCATGAAAGTGCCGGTGCTGACCATCACCAATACCCGTGATGAGTTCTTCTGGCTGGTGAATTATCTTGAGACGGTGCTCTCCGCTGAATTGTGGAAAGCCTCCACCAACGCCACCATTGCGCACCACTACCGTAAAGTCTGTGAACAGTGGGCGGTAAAAACCTGCAGCGATATGTCACATCTTGATTTCCAGTGCCACGACTTTTCCTTCCGTGGCATGGCGGGTCTCCAGGACACTATGCAGGCCGGTGCCGGGCACCTGCTGAGTTTTAAAGGTACCGACAGCATTCCGTCACTGCTCTACGCCCGTGACCACTACACCGCTGGTGAGGACTATTTTATTGGCGCGAGCATTCCGGCCACCGAGCATAGCGTGATGTGCATGGGCGAGAAGGAACAAGAAATTGAAACCTTCCGTCGTTTGATAGTCGATCTCTATCCGCAGGGCTTTGTCTCAATCGTCTCGGATACCTGGGATTACTGGCGGGTAATGACGGAATACACCCGTGAACTGAAACAGATAATCCTTAATCGTGAAGGGCGCGTCGTGTTCCGCCCGGACAGCGGTGACCCGGTTGAGATCCTGTGTGGTACCGGGGCGGATGATGATACCCGCAACACGCGCACCCCGGAGGAGAAAGGTTCTGTGGAAGTGCTATGGGAGATCTTCGGCGGCACCGTGAATGAGAAGGGCTACAAGGTACTCGACCCGCATGTTGGTCTGATTTATGGCGACTCCATTACCCTTGCGCGGGCAGATGAAATCCTGCGTCGCCTGGAAGCCAAAGGTTTTGCCAGCTCAAACGTTGTCTTCGGGGTGGGATCATTTACCTATCAGTACAACACACGCGATACGTTTGGTTTTGCGATGAAAGCGACATGGGGCGCGGTTAACGGCGAAGGGCGGATGATCTTCAAAGAGCCGAAAACTGACAGCGGCCTGAAACGTTCAGCGCGCGGGCTGTTACGGGTAGAAAGAGACGCGCAGGGTGAGCTGCAACTGCATGATGAACAAACCTGGGAGCAGGAAAGAACCGGTGAACTGAAAACGCGTTTCCTGGACGGCAAACTGTATAACGTTGACCATTTTGAACAGATTCGCCAGCGCCTGACCGCCCAGCGCTAACTGCTCTACTCCATTCTGGGGGGGCGCATCGTGCCCCCTATGTGCTACACATTTTCCCTTCTTAAAATGATCCTCGTCACAAATCATCACTTTGATTATTACTCTCAGGCTAACAATCGTCTTTTATCCTTAATTGATGCCTTTCTCACCAGCGCGCACACTTTACTTAGTGTTAAGCAAATCAAAATGATTCGCTGAATCAGGAGGTTAATAATGTTATCTGGACAAACACCAGAACGGGTGTGGAATACGCGGCGCACGGAAAAACAGCGTCGCCTGGCATCCGTACCCGTAAAGGGCAAGGTGCTGCCGACCGACGATCTGGTCGCCATGCTGGAAAAATTGATCGCGCCGGGCGACAAAGTGGTACTGGAAGGGAATAACCAAAAACAGGCCGATTTTCTCTCCCGCGCGCTGGCGTCGGTCAACCCGCAAAAAGTCCATGACCTGCATATGATCATGCCAAGCGTCGGACGCAGTGAACATCTCGACATTTTCGAAAAAGGTATCGCCCACAAGCTGGACTTTTCTTTCTCGGGTACCCAAAGCCTGCGTATCTCACAGTTGCTGGAAGATGGCCTGCTGGAAATCGGCGCTATTCATACTTACATCGAGCTGTATTCCCGCCTGTATGTTGACCTCTCGCCAAACGTGGCACTGATTGCCGGTTACAAAGCGGACCGTAAAGGCAATCTCTACACCGGGCCGAGTACCGAAGACACCCCGGCGCTGGTGGAAGCGGCCGCCTTCCGCGACGGCATTGTTATCGCCCAGGTCAATGAACTGGTGGATGACGAATGCGATTTGCCGCGTGTGGATATCCCTGGCTCGTGGATTGACTACGTGGTCGTGGCTGATAAGCCTTTCTTTATCGAACCGCTGTTTACCCGCGACCCGCGCCTGATTAAACAGGAACACATTCTGATGGCGATGATGGCCATCAAAGGGATTTACGCCGAGCACCAGGTACAGTCGCTGAACCACGGTATCGGCTTTAACACCGCGGCGATTGAACTGTTGCTGCCGACTTACGGTGAACAGCTTGGTCTGAAAGGCAAAATCTGTAAGCACTGGACGTTGAACCCGCATCCAACGCTGATCCCGGCCATTGAAAGCGGTTGGGTGGAGAGCGTGCACTGCTTCGGCGGCGAACTGGGGATGGAAGAGTACATCCGCGCCCGCCCGGACGTGTTCTTTACCGGCGCAGACGGTTCTATGCGCTCCAACCGCGCCTTCTGCCAACTGGCGGGTCAGTACGCGGTGGATATGTTTATCGGCTCGACCCTGCAGGTGGATGGCCTGGCAAACTCGTCGACGGTCACCCGTGGGCGTCTGGCTGGATTCGGCGGTGCGCCAAATATGGGCCATGACCCGCATGGTCGTCGTCATGCGACGCCTGCCTGGCTGAATATGATCACCGAACCTGACCCCATGCAGCGCGGTAAAAAGCTGGTGGTGCAGATGGTTGAGACCTTCCAGGCCGGTGCAAAACCCACCTTTGTGGAAACGCTTGATGCTGTAGACGTGGCCAAAGCGTCCGGTATGCCGCTGGCACCGGTCATGATTTATGGCGATGACGTCACCCATGTGCTGACCGAAGAAGGCATTGCTTACCTCTATCGTGCTGAAAGCCTTGAAGAGCGCCGTGCGATGGTCGCCGCCGTGGCGGGTATCACCGATATTGGCCTGGGCGTAGACGCCAAACGCGTCGCCGAATTGCGCCGCAGTGGCAAAGTGGTTTACCCGGAAGATATGGGTATTCGCCGCACCGAGGCCACCCGTTCGTTACTTGCGGCAAGCAGCGTGGCAGACCTGGTGGAATGGTCCGGTGGTCTTTATAACCCGCCTGCGAAATTCCGGAGCTGGTAATGAAACTTCTGCCACAGATTCAGGTTGAAGGCGGTGCCGAATGGCTGGCGCGAACCGCCACGCAGTGTCTGATTGACGAAGCACGATTAAGCCCGAAACCCGGTCTGGTGGACAGTCGGGGGAACGGCGCGCACCACGACTTAACGCTTGCGCTGATGGAGCGCTCTGCCCATAGCCTGACCCCCACGTTTCAGGCGCTGGCGCAACAAAGCTGGCAACGTCCGGCGGACATTGCGCTGCGACAAACCATTGGACGACTCGGACGTGTTGGCGAACAGCAGATGATGGTGGCAACAGGTGGCGTGAATACCCACCGTGGTGCGATTTGGGCGCTGGGGCTGCTGGTCAGCGCGGTGGCGATGCGTGGTGGCGATGCGAGCGCGCCTGTTATTGCAGCGACCGCCGCCACACTGGCGAAACTGCCGGATGACGCCGCGCCCAAAATTTTCAGTAAAGGGCTTCGCGCCACACATCGCTATCGCGTACCCGGTGCCAGAGAAGAGGCACAACAGGCCTTCCCGCATATTTTACAGCTCGCCTTACCGCAGTTGCGTTTGAGCCGGATGAACGGTGGCAGTGAGTCTCACGCCCGGATTGATGCCCTGATGGCCATCATGACCTCGCTTACCGATACCTGCGTGCTCTCCCGCGCCGGGATGGAAGGGCTTGAGGCCATGCAGCATGGTGCGCGCGCCGTCTTAACCGCGGGGGGCAGTGCGACCCCGGAAGGACAGCAGGCGCTCCACCTCCTGGATCGTCAAATGCTGGCGCTGAACGCCTCACCGGGCGGTGCGGCAGACTTACTGGCTGCCACTCTGTTTCTTGACCGTATCGGGACACCCTATTTCAAGCATTAAGAGGATGTTATGGAAAAAATCACATTAACCGTGCCCGCCAGCCGTACCTTAAACGGCAAAGCGCTGGCAGGGGTTGTTGGTTCAGGGGATATGGAGGTGTTATTCACCGCCGACCAGAGCCAGACACTCACTATAGATATCACGACTTCCGTCGACAACAGCCGTGGCCGCTGGGAAGCCTTGTTCAACCGTCTGCAAACCGTCAGCAACCTGCCTGCGGGCAAACTGATCATTCACGATTTCGGCGCCACGCCTGGCGTCGCGCGCATTCGTATTGAGCAGGTCTTTGAAGAGGTGAGCTATGCGTGATGATCGCAGTTTTATCGAACTAAAAGCACGCCAGCGTGCGCATGCGCTGCTGGATGAGGGCAGCTACCGTGAACTGCTCGACCCGTTTGAAGGGATTGTCTCCCCGTGGCTGGGCGCGCAGGGCATCGTGCCGCAGGCCGATGACGGCATGGTAGTGGCGAAAGGCACCATCAACGGCAAACCCGCCGTGGTCGTCGCCATTGAGGGCGCCTTCCAGGGCGGCAGTATGGGCGAAGTCTCCGGTGCCAAAATGGCAGCGGCGCTGGAACTGGCGGCAGAAGATAACCGCAACGGTATCCCGACTCAGGCGGTGCTGAGTCTGGAAACCGGTGGCGTTCGTCTGCAGGAGGCCAACCTTGGCCTGGCGGCGATTGCTGATATTCATGCCGCGATTGTTGACCTGCGCCGCTATACCCCGGTGATCGGTATTGTGGCCGGGACCGTGGGCTGCTTCGGTGGGATGTCCATTGCCGCAGCGTTGTGCAGTTATCTGATTGTTACCCGCGAAGCCCGCCTGGGGCTGAACGGTCCGCAGGTCATCGAACAGGAAGCGGGTATTGAAGAGTACGACTCCCGCGACCGTCCGTTTATCTGGAGCATGACCGGTGGGGAAGTACGCTATCAAAGCGGGCTGGTGGATGCGCTGGTGGGCGATGGTGTAAACGCGGTGAAGCAAGCCATGAACGAGGCGATTGCCAAAGGCGTACCGGCAAAACATCGCACCGATAACTACGACGACTACCTTGCCCGTCTGACCAATTTCGACACCCGCAAACAGGCTGATGCCGAACAGATTAAAGCCCTTTTTGCCCGGGAGGTGAAATGATGAGTACTGCAATAAGCCGTGGCGAACTCTGGCTGGAAACCCTCGCCCCAAACGCCCAGCGCCTGGCAGGCTTATGCCCGTCCGTACAGGTAGCCGATGGTGAACTGAACGGTGAAACGGTGCGCTTTGTTGCCGTTGTCCCTGATGCGAATAACCATTTCCCGCGCGCCGCCAAAGGCGAGGTGGGCCTGCTGGAAGGCTGGACGCTGGCGAAAGTTATCAGCGAAACGGTCGCCGCTGATGCGGATAAAGCCGAGAAACGCCCGATTGTGGCGGTAATTGATGTGCCAAGCCAGGCGTACGGTCGCCGTGAAGAAGGTTTTGGTATTCACCAGGCGCTGGCCGGTGCCGCTGCGGCCTATGCCAATGCGCGCCTGGCAGGCCATCCGGTGATTGGTCTCATTGTTGGTAAAGCGATGTCCGGTGCGTTTCTGGCGCACGGTTATCAGGCTAACCGGCTGATAGCCTTCAACGACAAAGGCGTGTTGATTCACGCGATGGGTAAAGAGTCCGCCGCGCGTATCACCTTGCGTACCGTAGAGGCGCTGGAAAAACTGGCGGCGACCATCCCACCGATGGCCTATGACATCAGTAACTACGCCACCCTGGGGCTGCTGGAAAATCTGCTGGATATCAGCAATCCGGATGCGCCATCGTCGTCCGATCTGGCACTGGTGAAAACCACGCTGCAAGAGGCTATCCACGCCGCTCGTCAGGATGCCACCCTGAAAAACCGTCTGGGCGCTGACAATCGCCGCAGCTCTGCGCTTGTGCGTGAACGCATGAAAGCGAGCTGGTAAGTAAAAAAGAGACCTGCCAGATGCATTAACTCCGTGGGCACAGCCACTGTGCCCACGCGGGCGCGTGCATCCTGAAAATAATAATCATCGCACCAGTGCTAAACGTTTCTTTATTTATTACAGGTGATTTATGACTTATGTAATTGTTCATGCCCTCGCACCGATTTTTATCATCATGTTGCTGGGCTTTTGGGCGGGCAAGGCCAAAATGGTGGATAACAAGAATGTTTCCCTGCTCAATATTTTCGTCATGGATTTTGCACTCCCCGCGGCCCTGTTCAGTGCCACGGTACAAACTCCGTGGACCGGTATCGTTGCCCAGTCTCCACTGATTCTGGTCCTGACGCTGGCGATGTGGGTTACTTACGCGGTTATCTACTTCCTGGCGACCCGTGTCTTTAAAAAATCGCCGCAGGATGCCGCCGTGCTGACCCTGACCGTCGCGCTGCCGAACTATGCGGCGCTGGGGCTGCCTATTCTGGGTAGCGTGCTGGGCGAAGGTTCTTCTACGTCGCTTTCTGTCGCGGTGTCGATTGCCTGTGGTTCAGTATTGATGACCCCATTCTGCCTGCTGATTCTGGAGCGTGAAAAAGCCCGTGCGCAGGGAGGCAACTCCGGTTCCACGCTGGCAATGCTGCCGGTTTTGATGTGGCGCTCGCTGAAAAAACCGATCGTGATGGGGCCGCTGTTGGGTGTGATCCTCTCTGCGATTGGTATCAAAATGCCGGAACTCCTGCTGGCGGCGATTAAACCGCTGGGCCTGTCTGCAACCGCAGCGGCGTTATTCCTGACCGGGGTGATCCTCTCTGCCCGTAAACTGCAGATCAACACGATGGTCATCACCTCGACCATTGCCAAGCTGCTGATTCAGCCTTTTATCGCCTGGGGTATCGTGCTGATTTTTGGCCTGCACGGTTCGGTGGCGATTACCGCAATCCTGATGATTGCGCTGTCTGCCGGTTTCTTCGGCGTGGTATTCGGTAACCGATTTGGCGTGCAATCGCCGGATGCAGAAGCCGTGCTGCTGTTAAGCTCAGTACTGTGTATTCTGTCGTTGCCGCTGTTTATCTCGCTGACCTCAGGAATCTAAACCATGAAAACATTACGACCGCACGATCTTGTCTGGCTTGCCGATCGTAGCGCCCTGGAAGGCGTTACCGAAGCCTGGGTTGAAGAGATATGGCACCCCGGTTTGCCGGTGGTGGTGCGGCGTGATGTGAATCCTAATGGGCGCGTGCCTGTCGGGATACGCGGCCTTAAACGTGAGCAACGCGCAGCGGCCTGGGTTGCCCCGGAGCACGTTGTCCGCGTTGTCTCTCCGGAAGAACTCGTTGATACGCAGACGCTGGTCCGTTCACCGTTTATCACTCAGCCGCCCGTGCAGGTTGCGTTCCAGTTGGCTCAACAGCGCTGGCCGTGGGTCTGGGGGATTACGGGCAGTAGCGGTTATAGCCTGGCAACCGGGATCCCGGTTTTGCATGCGTCCAGCGATCTTGACCTGATGATCCGTGCGCCGCAACCGCTGGCACGCGAGGCGTTACTTCGCTGGCAGCAGCTGATTTCAGGCGCCTTATGCCGTGTTGATACGCAGGTCAATGTTCCGCAGGGCGGCTTTGCGCTCACGGAGTGGCTGCGTGACGGCAGGGTGCTTCTGAAAACGAATCGCGGGCCGCAGTTGGTCAGCGATCCCTGGTTTGAGGGGAATTAAATGAAAATTCTGTTCACCTTTCCCGGGCAGGGGACGCAGCATCCGGGGATGTTGCGCGCGCTTCCGGGAACGGAACTGGCGCAGGCACGTGAGGTGCTGGGCGCAGAAATCGATACGCTGGATACTGCGGAAGCTTTACAGCATACGCGCGCCGTTCAGCTTTGTTTGTTGATAGCCGGGGTTGCCTGGGCGCGTGAACTTAAGCGCCGGGACGTTTCGCCCGATATTGTCAGCGGCCTTTCGATTGGCGCCTATCCGGCCGCGGTCATCGCCGGAGCGCTGGATTATGCAGACGCTCTGTGGCTTGTGGCATTACGCGGTGATTTAATGGAACAGGCCTGGCCCCACGGTTATGGTCTGACGGCGATCATGGGGCTGACGCTACCGCAGGTGGAAGCACTGGTGGAAGGGAGCGGGGCGTATATTGCCAATCTGAATGCCGAGACCCAGATTGTGATTGCCGGTAGCGACGCGGCGATGGCGAGTGTGGGGCAGAAAGCGCTCGCCAAAGGCGCAAATAAAGTCCGACGTCTTGATGTCAGCGTACCGTCACACTGTGCGCTGCTGGCTGAACCGGCCCAAAAACTGGCGGAGGCATTTCGCAAGGTGACACTTGCTCGCCCGAACTGTGCTTACCTTAGCGGTAGCACCGGGCGCGTATTGTGGCAGGCTGATAAAATTGCCGACGATCTGGCGATGAACATGGCGCGCACCGTGCGCTGGCAGGAGGCGATGATTGCGGCAAACGAACGTGAAGCCCGGCTGGCGATTGAGATGCCGCCCGGCGGCATACTGACCTGCTTAACCCGTCAGGCCGCATGGACGGGAGAGACGATTTCACTCGATCGCAGCGGCGTGTCGGTCGCGGAACACCTCGCAAAACGGCTCAGATCGCAGGAATAAGCCGGGTTCGGTTCAGACGTTGTCCTGCCGGTTTCTGGCGTACATACGGCCTTCCGCCGCCAGCGCCAGTAAGTTCGGGTCATGCTCGCGGTTGCGGGCAAAGACAATGGCTATCTGCTGCTGCATCTGGTAGGGCTGTGCGAGTTTGAGTAGCTGCACGGAATTCTCATACACCTTCTTCATTCGCCCCGGCATCAACGTGAAGCCCACGCCCGCCTGCACCAGGCTCAGCATAGAAAAGATATCATTCACCCGCGTCACAATCTCTGGCTCAAACCCGGCGATATGGAAGGCTTCCTGAAACCCGGCGTAGGTGGCAAACCCTTCGGCAAGAGCAACGAATTTTTGCTGGCGATAGTCGCGTAAATCGGCAGGAGCTGAGGTATTCAGTTTCGCGGCCGCCGGTGCAGCCAGAAAGATTTCATCGTGGAAGAGCGGCAGCATTTCGAGGTTGGCTGAATCCAGTTCCGATTCAGAAATGGAGATCAGTATCGCGTCCAGCGTTCCTTCCTCCAGTTTATGCAACAGGGTCTCGTTCGACCCCATCGTCAAATCCATCTCAAGTTCCGGGCGGCGTAGCTTCATCCCCATGATCAACTGGGGGACGGTTTCCAGCGTGAGCGAATAGAGGGTGCCGACGCGCAAACGATTCTGGCCGATACCCGCCATCTTGCGGGCTTCTGCCAGACCGCGCTCCATGATTTGCGTGGCTTCCTGGCAATACTCCAGCAATGTCCAGGCCGCCGGAAGGGGCAATAAGTTGCGCCCCTTATGGACAAACAGCGGGCAGCGTACGTTCTCCTCCAGCGTATGCAGCGCGCGATGCACGCTCACACCGCTAAGGTTCAGCGCCTCGGCGGCTCGGGCGATATTGCCTTTCTCCATGAAGGCCATAAAAATGGCCAGCTTGCGAAAGGTGAGATCACTGGTGATGTCGGGGGTCATCTCAGCCTGCCTGCGTGATTAATCAGTTTGCAGCATTGCTTCGAGCTGCTCGTGCGCCTCCAGCCACGCCATTTCGCACTCTTCAAGACCCGCTTTTGCCTTTGCCTGTTGCTGCAGACACTCGGTAAGTTCTGCTTTACGGCTTTGGTCATACAGGCCGCTGTCTCCGAGCTTCTCTTCCGCCTGCGCTAGCTGGGCATTGAGTTTTTCCATCTCTTTTTCGAGGCGGGTGATCTCTTTGCGCAGTGGTTGCGTTTGGGTTCGCAATTCGGCTTCCCGGCGTTTCTGGTCTTTGCGGGCTTGCGCACTGTTGGCATTGTCTTTCGGTGCGTCGGTCGGCTGGCTTTCCTGTTTCTGAATGTCGCTCAGCCACTGCTGATAATCTTCCAGATCGCCATCGAACGGTTCGACTTTTCCGTCGTGCACCAGGTATAAATCGTCCGTAGTGGAGCGCAGCAGATGACGGTCATGCGACACCACCACCAACGCGCCTTCAAATTCGATTAACGCTTCGGTCAGCGCCTGACGCATGTCGAGATCAAGGTGGTTGGTGGGTTCATCGAGCAGCAACAGGTTCGGGCGCTGCCAGACGATCAGCGCCAGTACCAGGCGTGCTTTCTCGCCCCCGGAGAAGCGGCGAGTCTCTTCGCTGACTTTGTCACCCTGGAAACCAAAACCGCCGAGATAATCACGCAGCTTTTGCTCCAGCTCCTGCGGGGCCATACGCGCCAGATGCTGTAACGGCGACTCGTCGGCACGCAAGAACTCCAATTGATGCTGGGCGAAATAGCCAAGCTTGATGCCCTTCGCCAGACCGATGTCGCCGCTAAACGGCGTCAGTTCACCGGCCAGCAGTTTAATAAGCGTCGATTTACCCGCACCGTTGCGGCCCAGTAACCCGATACGCGACCCTGGCACCAGGTTGAGCTTAATAGAGTCGAGGATGACACGGTCGCCATAGCCGGCGCTGATTTTTTCCATTTTCAGCAGCGGATTGGGCAGGCTTTCTGGCGCACGGAAGCTAAAGTGGAACGGGTTATCCACGTGGGCCGGAGCGATAAGCTCCATACGCTCGAGCATTTTGATGCGGCTTTGCGCCTGCTTCGCTTTGCTGGCTTTGGCCTTGAAGCGATCGATGAAACTTTGCAGATGCGCCACGCGCTCCTGCTGGCTTTCGTACATTGCCTGCTGTTGCGCCAGACGGGTTGCGCGCTGACGCTCGAAGGAACTGTAGTTGCCAGTGTATTCGAACATGGTTTGCTGTTCGATATGAATAATTTTATCCACCACCGGATCGAGAAAGTCACGATCGTGGGAGATAAGAATCAGAGTGCCCTGATAGCTCTTTAGCCACTTTTCCAGCCAGATTACCGCATCGAGATCGAGGTGGTTGGTCGGTTCATCGAGCAGCAGCAGGTCGGAGCGGCAAATCAGTGCCTGCGCGAGGTTAAGACGCATACGCCAGCCGCCTGAGAAATCGCTGACCGGACGTTCGAGCTGTTCGTTAGAAAAACCCAGACCATGTAGCAAACTGGAGGCGCGCGAACGGATAGTCCAGGCGTCGATAGCGTCGAGCTTGCCGTGGACGGTGGCGATGGCGTGTCCGTCATTGCGTTCGTTGGCCGCGTTCAGCTCTGCTTCGAGCCGACGGTATTCGCGATCGCCATCAATCACATAGTCGAGTGCAGGCATTGGCAGGGCAGGGGTTTCCTGATTCACCCACGCCAGTTGCCAGTTATTGGGAAAGGTAAAACTACCGCCATCAGCGCTGAGCTCGTTTTTCAAAAGCGCCAGCAATGTAGATTTGCCGCAGCCGTTTTTGCCCACCAGGCCGACTTTCTGACCCGGGTTGATGGTAGCTGTGGCGTTATCCAGCAGGACACGCACGCCGCGACGAATTTGTAACGAGGAGAAAACAATCATAAGGCGCCGTATGTTCAGACTATGTTAATTTGTCATTATGATAATGTAAGTAGTGAGCGGTTTCGCCCCACCAGGCCCGCAATGGTAGCCCAAAACAAAGAATTTAGACAAAATCATTCTGGCCGCTGAATGCGGTAATAAAAATGACAGGTTTTACGCCCGGGAGGGGGATGATGTCCCAGACAGCGAAAGTACTGCTGCTGTATGCCCATCCGGAATCACAGGACTCGGTGGCAAATCGAGTTTTGCTCAAGCCGGCAAAGCAACTGCACAATGTCACCGTGCATGACCTCTATGCACACTATCCAGACTTTTTTATTGATATTCCCCGGGAGCAGGCGCTGCTGCGCGAGCATGAGGTTATTGTTTTCCAACATCCGCTTTATACCTACAGTTGCCCGGCGTTGCTGAAAGAGTGGTTTGATCGCGTGCTTACGCGCGAATTCGCCAGCGGCCCGGGAGGGAGTCAGCTCGCGGGAAAGTACTGGCGTAGTGTCATCACCACCGGTGAACCGGAGGCGGCCTATCGCCATGACGGGCTCAACCGTTATCCCATAAGCGATATTCTGCGCCCTTTTGAGTTAACGGCGGCCATGTGCCGCATGCACTGGATGAATCCCATCATTATTTACTGGGCGCGCAGGCAGCCGCCAGAGGCGCTGGCAAACCATGCGAAAGCCTACGGCGACTGGCTGGCCTCGCCAATCATGACGGGAGGCCTGTAATGGAAGGTTCGGATTTATTGCTGGCTGGCGTCCTGTTTCTTTTCGCTGCGGTGGTGGCGGTTCCGCTTGCTGCCAGGTTAGGAATTGGCGCGGTACTCGGTTACTTGCTGGCGGGGATTGCCATTGGCCCCTGGGGGCTCGGTTTCATCAGCGATGTCGATGAGATCCTGCACTTTTCGGAACTTGGTGTCGTCTTCCTGATGTTCATCATTGGACTGGAGCTGAATCCGTCAAAACTTTGGGCGCTGCGTCGCTCTATCTTTGGCGTAGGCGCCGCGCAGGTGCTGATGAGCGCGGCCGTGCTGGCTGGATTACTGATGCTGACACAATTCTCCTGGCAGGCGGCGGTGATTGGTGGGATTGGTCTGGCGATGTCCTCCACCGCGATGGCACTCCAGTTGATGCGTGAAAAAGGGATGAACCGTAGCGAATCCGGCCAGCTTGGCTTTTCGGTACTCCTGTTTCAGGACTTAGCGGTGATCCCGGCGCTGGCGCTGGTACCGCTGTTGGCGGGTAACGGTGATGACCATCCTGACTGGGTAAAAATAGGCATCAAGGTGCTGGTGTTTGCGGGTGTGCTGGTTGGCGGGCGCTATCTGTTGCGCCCGGTGTTTCGCTTTATTGCCGCATCCGGCGTACGGGAAGTTTTTACAGCCGCTACATTGTTACTGGTCCTCGGATCGGCGCTGTTCATGGATGCGCTGGGGCTGTCGATGGCGCTGGGCACCTTCATTGCGGGTGTGTTGCTGGCGGAAAGTGAATACCGTCATGAGCTGGAAATAGCCATCGATCCGTTTAAAGGGCTGCTGTTAGGGTTGTTCTTTATTTCCGTCGGCATGGCGCTCAACCTTGGTGTGCTCTATACCCATCTGCTTTGGGTACTGGCGAGTGTTGCCGTGCTGGTGGCGGTGAAGACGGGAGTGCTCTATTCCCTGGCGCGTATCTATGGTCTGCGCAGTTCCGAGCGAATGCAGTTTGCCGGGGTGTTGAGCCAGGGGGGAGAATTTGCTTTTGTGCTTTTTTCCTCGGCATCCTCGCAACGCCTGTTCCACAATGATCAAATGGCGCTGCTGCTGGTGACGGTCACTTTATCCATGATGACCACGCCAGCGCTGATGAAGCTCATTGATAAATTGCTGTCCCGGCGCTTTAACCAGCCAGAAGATGAAGACGAAATGCCGTGGGTGGACGACGATAAACCGCAGGTGATTGTGGTGGGCTTCGGGCGTTTCGGTCAGGTGATTGGTCGTCTGCTGATGGCCAATAAAATGCGCATAACGGTACTGGAGCGGGATATCAGCGCCGTTAACCTGATGCGTAAATATGGCTATAAAGTGTATTACGGTGACGCCACGCAGCTTGAATTGTTGCGTTCTGCGGGGGCGGAAGAGGCCCAGTCCATCGTTATCACCTGTAACGATCCGGAAGATACGATGAAGCTGGTGGAACTGTGTCAGCAACATTTCCCGCAGCTTAAGATCATGGCGCGTGCGCGGGGCCGTGTGGAAGCACATGAGCTCTTGCAGGTGGGCGTGACACAATTTTCCCGTGAGACGTTTTCCAGTGCGCTGGAATTAGGCCGTAAAACGCTTATCTCGGTGGGGATGCACCCGCATCAGGCCCACCGTGCGCAGTTGCACTTTAAGCGTCTCGATATGCGTATGCTGCGTGAGCTGATGCCAGTGCATACCGATACAATGCAAATTTCCCGTGTGCGGGAAGCGAGACGAGAGCTGGAAGAGATTTTTCAGCGTGAAATGCAGCAAGAGCGTCGCCAACTGGATGGCTGGGACGAGTTTGAATAAGGGGGAACCCATGGCAGTACGTAAACGTTTTATTGCCGGGGCCGTATGCCCGTCCTGCCAGGCGCAGGATTCGATGGCAATGTGGCGCGAGAATAATGTCGATATAGTTGAATGCGTTAAGTGCGGTCACCAGATGCGTGAGGCGGATAAAGAAGCCCGTGAACATGTCCGCAAAGATGAGCAAGTTATCGGGATCTTTCATCCGGACTAGCGATATACCCAGAGTTTTTTTAAGCTAAAGGGTACACAGGGGCGGATTTCCGTTACAATCTGCGCCAGCAATTTTCCCACGCTCAGGAGATATCATGAAAGTAGCAAAAGACCTGGTGGTCAGCCTGGCCTATCAGGTACGTACAGAAGACGGTGTATTGGTTGATGAGTCTCCGGTGAGTGCGCCGCTGGACTACCTGCATGGTCATGGTTCCCTGATCTCTGGCCTGGAAACAGCGCTGGAAGGTCACGACGTCGGCGACAAATTTGATGTTGCTGTAGGCGCGAATGACGCTTACGGTCAATATGACGAAAATCTGGTTCAGCGCGTTCCTAAAGACGTTTTCATGGGCGTTGACGAGCTGCAGGTTGGCATGCGTTTCCTGGCTGAAACAGACCAGGGCCCGGTACCGGTAGAAATTACCGAAGTGGAAGACGACCACGTGGTGGTTGACGGTAACCACATGCTGGCTGGCCAGAACCTGAAATTCAACGTTGAAGTTGTTGCTATTCGCGAAGCAACCGAAGAAGAACTGGCTCATGGTCACGTTCACGGTGCTCACGGTCATGATCACGATCACGACCATGGTCACGACGGTTGCTGCGGCGGCCACGGCCACGGCCACGGCCACGATCATGACCACGGTCATGAGCATGGCAAAGGTGGTTGCGGCGGTAATGGCGGTTGCGGCTGCCACTAATACCCGTCGTCTTTCCAGCCACAGCGGCATGGGCTACGCTTGCGAACCCCGGTCACAGAGTTATCTTTGCTCCGGGGATTCCACTGGCTTTATGTCTTGCGGTGACTCGGTAAATGTTCGGGCACAAAAAAAGCGGGAGATTCCCGCTTTTTTTACGTCTCAATAATGGGGCGGAGGCGTCTCTTCGGACTGTGAAGCGATGTGTGAGGGCTGGCTGGCTTTGAGTTTTTCTGCCATTAAGCGCATATGTTCCCGCAGCTTTGTCATTTCCAGTTCATGGGCAATGACCGTCTGGTTGAGCTCTTCAATGGTCATCTCCTGGAAGGCCAGTTTGCTTTCCAGTTCTGCCAGCCGCGCTTCCATTGTTAAATCGTTCATGGTGTACCTCGTATCAATGTTCTGCACGGTTATTGCCAGGATGACGGATTTTACTGAACTTTCACCCCGTCTGCAGCATCCGACTGGCGACGCGAAACTAATTTAAACAAAAATAGTCTGAAAACAGGCGATTTCAGGGGGAGACCTTATGTTGATTTCGCCCACAACGTTTTATAGTACGTTTCTCATTTACGTTTAACCCTGGGGTGAGATGCCCCGGCCCTGGAGATATGGATGAAATCACTGTTTAAAGTCACGCTGCTGGCGACCACGATGGCCGTTGCACTGAATGCGCCGCTGACCTTCGCTGCTGAAACCGCAACGAAAGATGCAACTGCAGCAGCAGCTGACAGCAAAGCGGCATTTAAAAATGACGACCAGAAATCCGCGTATGCGCTGGGTGCGTCACTGGGCCGCTATATGGAAAACTCCCTGAAAGAGCAAGAAAAAATGGGCATCAAACTGGACAAAGATCAGCTGATCGCAGGTGTTCAGGATGCGTTTGCTGATAAGAGCAAACTGACTGACCAGGAGATCGAACAGACTCTGCAGGCGTTTGAAACCCGCGTGAAGACAGCCGCGCAGGAAAAAATGGAAAAAGACGCTCTGGAAAACGAAACCAAGGGCAAAGCTTTCCGTGATGCGTTCGCTAAAGAGAAAGGCGTTAAAACCTCTTCTACTGGCTTGCTCTATCAGGTAGAGAAAGAAGGTACGGGTGATGCGCCGAAAGACAGCGATACCGTAGTCGTTAACTACAAAGGGACGCTGATTGACGGTAAAGAGTTCGACAACTCTTATACCCGTGGCGAGCCGCTCTCTTTCCGTCTTGATGGTGTTATCCCTGGCTGGACCGAAGGCCTGAAAAACATCAAGAAAGGCGGTAAAATCAAACTCGTGATTCCACCAGAACTGGCTTACGGTAAAAACGGCGTTCCGGGTATTCCGGCTAACTCTACGCTGGTCTTTAACGTAGAACTGCTGGATATCAAACCAGCACCGAAAGCAGACGCATCTGCCTCGCCAGATGCAGCAGCTGCGCCTGATGCGCCAGCCGCTACCGGCGATAAGCCCGCTGACGCAAGCAAAAAATAATGATGTAAACGCCGCCGCCTTTTGAGCGGCGGTTTTTTTATTGCAGCACAGAGATACACATCATTCATACTGCTTCGGCGCGGGAATACCAGTATTTCCCACGCATACTCAAATCTGTGACCAGACAGCGCTGATGCCGCCAACAAAGAAGCAGCTTGAAGCATAAAATGTATATAATTCTGGAAAGCGTCACCCACGCTGTATTAATTTAATCCTCTGTGTAAATGTCGAGCCTGCCCTGAAAACATAACGACAGGCTCCTGAAAAGGAGTGCTTTTTTTCATGTCCAGGTCGCTTTTAACCAACGAAACCAGTGAACTTGATTTACTGGATCAACGTCCTTTCGATCAAACGGACTTCGATATTCTTAAGTCATACGAAGCCGTTGTGGACGGGTTAGCGATGCTCATTGGTTCTCACTGCGAAATTGTTTTGCACTCCCTGCAGGATCTGAAATGTTCCGCCATTCGTATCGCTAACGGCGAGCACACCGGGCGTAAAATCGGTTCGCCGATTACTGACCTTGCATTGCGTATGCTGCACGATATGACCGGTGCGGACAGTAGCGTGTCCAAGTGCTACTTCACGCGCGCGAAAAGCGGCGTTTTAATGAAATCGGTGACTATTGCTATTCGTAATCGCGATCATCGGGTCATTGGTCTGTTGTGCATCAACATGAACCTTGACGTGCCGTTCTCGCAAATCATGAACACCTTTATCCCGCCAGAAACACCGGATGCAGGTTCGTCTGTCAACTTTGCTTCTTCGGTAGAGGATCTGGTAACTCAGACCCTTGAGTTCACGATTGAAGAAGTGAATGCCGATCGTAACGTTTCCAATAACGCCAAGAATCGCCAAATCGTTCTGAATCTCTACGAAAAAGGTATCTTCGATATCAAAGATGCCATCAACCAGGTGGCGGATCGTTTGAATATCTCCAAGCACACCGTTTATCTGTATATCCGTCAGTTCAAAAGTGGTGACTTCTCGGGGCAGGATCGGTAATGCGTTTTGCCTTAATGGTCACCGGCCCGGCTTATGGTTCCCAGCAGGCGAGCAGTGCCTGGCAGTTTGCCTGCGCGCTGCTGGCCAGTGGGCATGAGATGGATTGTGTCTTTTTCTACCAGGACGGGGTCAGCAATGCGAACGCGTTGACCTCTCCCGCCTCTGACGAGTTTGATCTCGTTCGCGCATGGCAACGTCTGCATGAGCAGCATCAGGTTGCATTGCATATCTGCGTTGCGGCGGCGCTGCGTCGGGGCGTTGTTGATGAAAACGAGGCCAGTCAACAAGGCTTGCCTTGCGCTAATCTCCAGCCGGGGTTCACGCTCTCGGGCCTGGGTGCGCTGGCCGAAGCGGCATTAACGTGCGATCGTGTGGTGCAATTTTAATGAAACGTATCGCTTTTATCTTTAGCTCTGCGCCGCATGGATCTGCTGCCGGACGTGAAGGCCTTGATGCATTAATGGCCGCGTCCGCGTTTACCGATGATATCGGCGTGTTTTTTATCGGTGATGGTGTCTTCCAGTTGCTGGTGAATCAACAGCCGAAGGCTATCCTGGCACGTGATTACATCGCGACCTTTAAAGTTCTTCCTCTTTATGACATCGAAACCTGTTGGGTTTGCCAGGCATCGCTTCGCGAGCGTGGCCTGAGTGATGCGACGCAATTTGTGTTACCAGCGCAACTGCTTGAGCCGAATGCGCTTCGCGATCAATTAGATGGGTACGATGTTGTCATGACGTTTTGAGGCATTTATGTTGCACACTTTGACTCACTCTCCCTGGCAATGTGATATGGCAACGTTACTGCGAACCGTGCGCAGTGGGGACGATCTTTTATTGCTTTCCGATGGTGTGGTTGCGGCTCTGGAAGGCGGGCAATACCTTGAGTTACTGCTAAATGCCCCCATAACGGTGCATGCGCTGAATGAAGACATTGATGCGCGGGGTCTGTCTGGTCAAATTTCGAGCAGTGTCGTCAGGGTTGGCTATAATGATTTCGTTAGCCTGGCGGTAAAACACGAGACTCAGATGCGTTGGTGATACGGGATCGTTGTATATTTCTTGACACCTTTTCAGCACAGCCATAAAATTCTGCGTCCTCATATTATATGAGGTCGATTTATTACGTGTTTACGAAGCAAAAGCTAAAACCAGGAGCTATTTAATGGCAACAGTTAACCAGCTGGTACGCAAACCACGTGCACGCAAAGTTGCGAAAAGCAACGTGCCTGCGCTGGAAGCATGCCCGCAAAAACGTGGCGTATGTACTCGTGTATATACTACCACTCCTAAAAAACCGAACTCCGCACTGCGTAAAGTATGTCGTGTTCGTCTGACTAACGGTTTTGAAGTGACTTCCTACATCGGTGGTGAAGGTCACAACCTGCAGGAGCACTCCGTGATCCTGATCCGTGGCGGTCGTGTAAAAGACCTCCCGGGTGTTCGTTACCACACCGTTCGTGGTGCGCTTGACTGCTCCGGTGTTAAAGACCGTAAGCAAGCACGCTCCAAGTATGGCGTGAAACGTCCTAAGGCTTAATGGTTCTCCGTTAAGTAAGGCCAAACGTTTTAAATTAATGTCAAACTAAACTCTTTGAGTTTTGGACAATCCTGAATTAACAACGGAGTATTTCCATGCCACGTCGTCGCGTCATTGGTCAGCGTAAAATTCTGCCGGATCCGAAGTTCGGATCAGAACTGCTGGCTAAATTTGTAAATATCCTGATGGTAGATGGTAAAAAATCTACTGCCGAATCTATCGTATACAGCGCGCTTGAGACCCTGGCTCAGCGTTCTGGTAAAAACGAACTGGAAGCATTCGAAGTCGCTCTCGAAAACGTGCGCCCGACTGTAGAAGTTAAGTCTCGCCGCGTTGGTGGTTCTACTTATCAGGTTCCAGTTGAAGTCCGTCCGGTTCGTCGCAATGCTCTGGCAATGCGTTGGATCGTTGAAGCTGCTCGTAAACGCGGTGATAAATCCATGGCTCTGCGCCTGGCGAACGAACTTTCTGATGCTGCAGACAACAAAGGTACTGCAGTTAAGAAACGTGAAGACGTTCACCGTATGGCAGAAGCCAACAAGGCGTTCGCACACTACCGTTGGTAATCCCTTCGGTTTAGTCACCAGGCGGGCGCTTCGGTGCCCGCTCTGGCTCACTTAATCTGAACGTCTAAAGCAATAAACGAGGAATCAAATGGCTCGTACAACACCCATCGCACGCTACCGTAACATCGGTATCAGTGCGCACATCGACGCCGGTAAAACCACGACTACCGAACGTATTCTGTTCTACACCGGTGTAAACCACAAAATCGGTGAAGTTCACGACGGCGCCGCTACCATGGACTGGATGGAGCAGGAGCAGGAACGTGGTATTACCATCACTTCCGCTGCAACTACTGCATTCTGGTCTGGTATGGCCAAACAGTATGAACCGCATCGCGTAAACATCATCGACACCCCGGGGCACGTTGACTTCACCATCGAAGTAGAACGTTCCATGCGTGTTCTTGATGGCGCGGTAATGGTTTACTGCGCAGTTGGTGGTGTTCAGCCGCAGTCTGAAACCGTATGGCGTCAGGCAAACAAATATAAAGTTCCGCGTATCGCGTTCGTTAACAAAATGGACCGCATGGGCGCGAACTTCCTGAAAGTTGTTGGTCAGATCAAAACCCGTCTGGGCGCGAACCCTGTTCCGCTGCAGCTGGCGATTGGTGCTGAAGAAGGTTTCACCGGTGTTGTTGACCTGGTGAAAATGAAAGCCATCAACTGGAACGATGCAGACCAGGGCGTTACCTTCGTTTACGAAGATATCCCGGCAGACATGCAGGACCTGGCTGATGAATGGCACCAGAACCTGATCGAGTCCGCAGCTGAAGCGTCTGAAGAGCTGATGGAAAAATACCTGGGTGGCGAAGAGCTGACCGAGGAAGAGATCAAGAAAGCGCTGCGTCAGCGTGTTCTGAACAACGAAATCATCCTGGTAACCTGTGGTTCTGCATTTAAGAACAAAGGTGTTCAGGCGATGCTGGATGCGGTAATTGATTACCTGCCTGCACCGACTGACGTACCGGCAATCAACGGTATTCTGGACGACGGTAAAGATACCCCGGCTGAACGTCACGCAAGTGATGACGAGCCGTTCTCTGCGCTGGCATTCAAAATCGCTACCGACCCGTTCGTAGGTAACCTGACGTTCTTCCGCGTGTACTCTGGCGTGGTTAACTCTGGTGATACCGTACTGAACTCCGTGAAAGCGGCTCGTGAACGTTTTGGTCGTATCGTGCAGATGCACGCGAACAAACGTGAAGAGATCAAAGAAGTTCGCGCGGGCGATATCGCTGCAGCTATCGGTCTGAAAGACGTGACCACCGGTGACACCCTGTGTAACCCGGATCACCCGATCATTCTGGAGCGTATGGAATTCCCGGAACCGGTAATCTCCATCGCAGTAGAACCGAAAACCAAAGCTGACCAGGAAAAAATGGGTCTGGCTCTGGGCCGTCTGGCTAAAGAAGACCCGTCTTTCCGTGTATGGACTGACGAAGAATCTAACCAGACCATCATCGCTGGTATGGGTGAGTTGCACCTCGATATCATCGTTGACCGTATGAAACGTGAATTCAACGTTGAAGCTAACGTAGGTAAACCTCAGGTTGCTTACCGTGAAGCGATTCGTCAGAAAGTTACCGATGTTGAAGGTAAACACGCGAAACAGTCTGGTGGTCGTGGTCAGTATGGTCATGTTGTTATCGACATGTACCCGCTGGAGCCGGGCTCAAATCCGAAAGGTTACGAGTTCATCAACGACATTAAAGGTGGTGTAATTCCTGGCGAATACATCCCGGCCGTTGATAAAGGCATCCAGGAGCAGCTGAAATCTGGTCCGCTGGCTGGTTACCCGGTAGTTGACATGGGCGTGCGTCTGCACTTCGGTTCTTACCATGACGTTGACTCCTCTGAACTGGCGTTTAAACTGGCTGCGTCTATTGCCTTTAAAGAAGGCTTTAAGAAAGCAAAACCAGTTCTGCTTGAGCCGATCATGAAGGTTGAAGTAGAGACTCCGGAAGAGAACACTGGTGACGTTATTGGTGACTTGAGCCGTCGTCGCGGTATGCTGCGCGGTCAGGAATCCGAAGTGACTGGCGTTAAGATCCACGCTGAAGTACCGCTGTCTGAAATGTTCGGATACGCAACTCAGCTGCGTTCTCTGACCAAAGGTCGCGCATCGTACACTATGGAATTCCTGAAGTATGATGATGCCCCGAACAACGTTGCTCAGGCCGTAATCGAAGCCCGTGGTAAATAAGCCGCAGGGTTAAAACCAAAGTCCCGTGCCCCCTCCATAAGGGGGGGAGCACTATAGTAAGGAATATAGCCGTGTCTAAAGAAAAATTTGAACGTACAAAACCGCACGTTAACGTCGGCACCATCGGCCACGTTGACCACGGTAAAACTACTCTGACTGCTGCAATCACTACCGTTCTGTCCAAAACTTACGGTGGCCAGGCTCGTGCATTCGACCAGATCGATAACGCGCCGGAAGAAAAAGCACGTGGTATCACCATCAACACCTCTCACGTTGAGTACGATACTGCGATCCGTCACTACGCACACGTAGACTGCCCGGGCCACGCCGACTATGTTAAAAACATGATCACCGGTGCTGCGCAGATGGACGGCGCGATCCTGGTTGTTGCTGCGACTGACGGCCCGATGCCGCAGACTCGTGAGCACATCCTGCTGGGTCGTCAGGTAGGCGTTCCGTACATCATCGTGTTCCTGAACAAATGCGACATGGTTGATGACGAAGAGTTGCTGGAACTGGTTGAAATGGAAGTTCGTGAACTTCTGTCTCAGTACGATTTCCCGGGCGACGACACTCCGATCGTTCGTGGTTCTGCTCTGAAAGCGCTGGAAGGCGAAGCTGAGTGGGAAGCGAAAATCATCGAACTGGCTGGCCACCTGGATACCTATATCCCGGAACCAGAGCGTGCGATTGACAAGCCGTTCCTGCTGCCGATCGAAGACGTATTCTCCATCTCCGGTCGTGGTACCGTTGTTACCGGTCGTGTAGAGCGCGGTATCATCAAAGTTGGTGAAGAAGTTGAAATCGTTGGTATCAAAGATACTGCGAAATCTACCTGTACCGGCGTTGAAATGTTCCGCAAACTGCTGGACGAAGGCCGTGCTGGTGAGAACGTTGGTGTTCTGCTGCGTGGTATCAAACGTGAAGAAATCGAACGTGGTCAGGTACTGGCTAAGCCGGGCACCATCAAGCCGCACACCAAGTTCGAATCCGAAGTGTACATTCTGTCCAAAGATGAAGGCGGCCGTCATACTCCGTTCTTCAAAGGCTACCGTCCGCAGTTCTACTTCCGTACAACTGACGTGACTGGCACCATCGAACTGCCGGAAGGCGTAGAGATGGTAATGCCGGGCGACAACATCAAAATGGTTGTTACCCTGATCCACCCGATCGCGATGGACGACGGTCTGCGTTTCGCAATCCGTGAAGGCGGCCGTACTGTAGGCGCGGGCGTTGTAGCAAAAGTTCTGGGCTAATTATTCGTTAATTAGTTTTGAATTGAAAAGGGCGCTAAGGCGCCCTTTTTGCTGTCTGCTTGTTGGCTATCGCCATATTTGTACGTATTTTTTCTCACCTTCCCATCCAACAAACATCGTTGTGCTATTGTAATCATAACTATTCTCATTTAGACTTTGCGCATAAATTGAACGGGAGTGATTATGTACGTTTGTTTGTGTAATGGTGTAAGTGATAAAAAAATTCGCCAGGCTGTACGCCAGTTCCATCCTCAATCATTCCAGCAATTGCGCAAGTTTATTCCTGTGGGAAATCAGTGTGGTAAGTGTGTACGCGCTGCTCGCGAAATCATGCAGGATGAGTTGCTGCAGATCCCGGAATATAAAGAAACCGCCTGAGTCTTCTGCTTTTTTTTGACTTCCCTGTAGCCCGATCTACGCTTCAATGAGTGGAAGCGGAGGGACTATAATGAAAGGTGATGTCAAAGTTATAAATTATCTCAATAAGTTATTGGGAAACGAGCTTGTCGCAATCAACCAGTATTTTCTCCACGCGAGAATGTTCAAGAACTGGGGCCTGATGCGCCTTAATGATGTTGAATATCATGAATCCATCGATGAAATGAAACACGCTGATAAATATATCGAGCGTATTTTGTTTCTTGAAGGCATTCCAAATCTGCAAGATCTGGGCAAACTCGGTATCGGTGAAGACGTTGAAGAGATGCTACAGTCCGATTTACGACTGGAGCTGGAAGGCGCCAGAGATTTGCGTGAAGCCATTGCCTACGCTGACAGTGTGCATGATTATGTCAGCCGGGACATGATGATTGAAATCCTGGCCGATGAAGAAGGCCATATTGACTGGCTGGAAACCGAGCTGGACCTTATCGGCAAGATTGGTTTGCAGAACTATCTCCAGTCACAAATCAAGGTTCAAGATTAACCATCGTCCTAAAGATGCTTTGGTAAGACATGAACAAACCCGCGCCCGCCAGGAATGGACCAAAAGGCAGCGGGTTTTTTATTATCTGCATGCTTCTGCGTCTTATGGACATAAGGCAGGCGACTCCGGACGCAAGTGATGCGGCAACAAAGACAAGCAAGGGTAAGGCTTCCCAGCCATGCCAGGCACCCAGTGCTGCCAGAAATTTCACATCACCATAGCCGAGTCCTTCCTTATTACGTAGGGAGCGATACCCCCAATAAAGTGCCGCGAATCCGACGTAACCCGCAATTGCTCCTAATACCTTTTCCTGCAACAGCATGGGATTGAACCAGCCACAATAAAACAGCCCACTCCAGAGAAGAGGGCAGGTGAAGCGATCGGGTAGAAGACCCTGCCGGACGTCATACCAAACCAGCAATGTATTAAGTACAAGATAAATACATATAAAGAGAATTGTACCTGCCATATAACCTCCACATGCTCGCTGGCGATTAAGCATCAGCGACAGAGATAAACGGCAAAAGAGGGGCAAGCGAGCTCTTGCGTACAAGCTTCAGAAAAAGATAACTGCCTTGCATAGCGCGGCAAGCAATGTGCGACGCTTCACGCACAGGCGTTTAATTTATAAACGCCCCTTGCGTAAATGCCAGATTTACGTATAATGCGCGGGCTTGTCGTAATTGACGGCTGGTTCGATATGAACCCCTGATAGCGCATTTGGCTATCAAACAATGCTCCCAATCGGGGGGCTATGTAAGAACGGTTACACTCTCCCATCAATCGTAATGGGTATGAGGAGTAATCATTTCGTCTATAAAATAATTGGAGCTCTGGTCTCATGCAGAACCAAAGAATCCGTATCCGCCTGAAAGCGTTTGATCATCGTCTGATCGATCAATCAACCGCGGAAATCGTCGAGACTGCTAAGCGCACTGGTGCGCAAGTCCGTGGTCCGATCCCGCTGCCGACCCGCAAAGAGCGCTTCACCGTTCTGATCTCCCCGCACGTTAACAAAGACGCGCGCGATCAGTACGAAATCCGCACTCACAAGCGTCTGGTTGACATCGTTGAGCCAACCGAGAAAACCGTTGATGCTCTGATGCGTCTGGACCTGGCT
The DNA here is from genome assembly GCF_052061655.1 of Phytobacter diazotrophicus. NCBI lineage: Bacteria > Pseudomonadati > Pseudomonadota > Gammaproteobacteria > Enterobacterales > Enterobacteriaceae > Phytobacter > Phytobacter diazotrophicus. The sequence goes on from NZ_CM125428.1 coordinate 488,438, forward strand.
GCCGGTGTAGACGTGCAGATCAGCCTGGGTTAATCAGGTCATCGAGCGATTGAGAGGTTGAAACAATGATTGGTTTAGTCGGTAAAAAAGTGGGTATGACCCGCATCTTCACTGAAGATGGCGTATCTATCCCAGTAACCGTAATCGAAGTTGAAGCAAACCGCGTTACTCAGGTTAAAGATCTGGCTAACGATGGCTACCGCGCTGTTCAGGTTACCACTGGTGCTAAAAAAGCTAACCGTGTAACCAAGCCGGAAGCGGGTCACTTCGCTAAAGCTGGCGTAGAAGCTGGCCGTGGTCTGTGGGAATTCCGTCTTGCTGACGGCGAAGAGTTCACCGTAGGTCAGAGCATTAGCGTTGAGCTGTTTGCCGAAGTTAAAAAAGTTGACGTAACTGGCACCTCTAAAGGTAAAGGTTTCGCAGGTACCGTTAAGCGCTGGAACTTCCGTACCCAGGACGCTACCCACGGTAACTCCTTGTCTCACCGCGTTCCGGGTTCTATCGGTCAGAACCAGACTCCGGGCAAAGTGTTCAAAGGCAAGAAAATGGCAGGTCAGCTGGGTAACGAACGTGTCACTGTTCAGAGCCTGGACGTAGTACGTGTTGACGCTGAGCGCAACCTGCTGCTGGTTAAAGGTGCGGTCCCGGGTGCAACCGGTAGCGACCTGATCGTTAAACCAGCTGTGAAGGCGTGAGGAGATAGCAATGGAATTAGTATTGAAAGACGCGCAGAGCGCGCTGACTGTTTCCGAAACTACCTTCGGTCGTGATTTTAACGAAGCGCTGGTACACCAGGTTGTTGTTGCTTATGCAGCTGGTGCACGTCAGGGTTCTCGTGCTCAGAAGACTCGTGCTGAAGTAACTGGTTCCGGTAAAAAACCGTGGCGCCAGAAAGGTACCGGCCGTGCGCGTTCTGGTTCTATCAAGAGCCCGATCTGGCGTTCTGGTGGCGTAACTTTCGCTGCGCGTCCGCAGGACCACAGTCAAAAAGTTAACAAAAAGATGTACCGCGGCGCGCTGAAAAGCATTCTGTCCGAACTGGTACGTCAGGATCGTCTGATCGTTGTCGAATCTTTCTCTGTAGAAGCGCCTAAAACTAAGCTGCTGGCACAGAAACTGAAAGACATGGCTCTGGAAGATGTGCTGATCATCACCGGTGAGCTGGACGAAAACCTGTTCCTGGCTGCGCGCAACCTGCACAAGGTTGACGTACGCGATGCAACTGGTATCGACCCGGTTAGCCTGATCGCCTTCGACAAAGTCGTAATGACTGCTGATGCTGTTAAGCAAGTTGAGGAGATGCTGGCATGATTCGTGAAGAACGTCTGCTGAAGGTGCTGCGCGCACCGCACGTTTCTGAAAAAGCGTCTACTGCGATGGAAAAAACTAACACCATCGTTCTCAAAGTTGCTAAAGACGCGACCAAAGCAGAAATCAAAGCTGCTGTGCAGAAACTGTTTGAAGTCGAAGTCGAAGTCGTTAACACCCTGGTTGTTAAAGGGAAAGTTAAACGTCACGGACAGCGTATCGGTCGTCGTAGCGACTGGAAAAAAGCTTACGTCACCCTGAAAGAAGGCCAGAATCTGGACTTCGTTGGCGGCGCTGAGTAAGTCGGAGGAGTAATACAATGGCAGTTGTTAAATGTAAACCGACATCTCCGGGTCGTCGCCACGTAGTTAAAGTGGTTAACCCTGAGCTGCACAAGGGCAAACCTTTTGCTCCGCTGCTGGAAAAAAACAGCAAATCCGGTGGTCGTAACAACAATGGCCGTATCACCACTCGTCACATCGGTGGTGGCCACAAGCAGGCTTATCGTCTGGTTGACTTCAAACGCAACAAAGACGGTATCCCGGCAGTTGTTGAGCGTCTTGAGTACGATCCGAACCGTTCCGCGAACATCGCGCTGGTTCTGTACAAAGATGGCGAACGCCGTTACATCCTGGCCCCTAAAGGCCTGAAAGCTGGCGACCAGATTCAGTCTGGCGTTGATGCTGCAATCAAAGCAGGCAACACCCTGCCGATGCGCAATATCCCGGTTGGTTCTACTGTTCATAACGTAGAAATGAAACCAGGTAAAGGCGGTCAGCTGGCACGTTCCGCTGGTACTTACGTTCAGATCGTTGCTCGTGATGGTGCTTATGTCACCCTGCGTCTGCGTTCTGGTGAAATGCGTAAAGTCGAAGCAGACTGCCGCGCTACTCTGGGCGAAGTTGGCAATGCTGAGCATATGCTGCGCGTTCTGGGTAAAGCAGGTGCTGCACGCTGGCGTGGTGTTCGTCCTACCGTTCGCGGTACTGCGATGAACCCAGTCGACCACCCACATGGTGGTGGTGAAGGTCGTAACTTTGGTAAGCACCCGGTAACTCCGTGGGGCGTTCAGACCAAAGGTAAGAAGACCCGCAGCAACAAGCGTACTGATAAATTTATCGTACGTCGCCGTAGCAAATAATATTAGAGGATAAGCCATGCCACGTTCTCTCAAGAAAGGTCCTTTTATTGACCTGCACTTGCTGAAGAAGGTAGAGAAAGCGGTGGAAAGCGGAGACAAGAAGCCCCTGCGCACTTGGTCCCGTCGTTCAACGATCTTTCCTAACATGATCGGTTTGACCATCGCTGTCCATAATGGTCGTCAGCACGTTCCGGTATTTGTTTCCGACGAAATGGTCGGTCACAAACTGGGTGAATTCGCACCGACTCGTACTTATCGCGGCCACGCTGCTGATAAAAAAGCGAAGAAGAAATAAGGTAGGAGGAAGAGATGGAAACTTTAGCTCAACATCGCCATGCTCGTTCTTCTGCTCAGAAGGTACGCCTTGTTGCTGACCTGATTCGCGGTAAGAAAGTGTCGCAGGCCCTGGATATTCTGACCTACACCAATAAGAAAGCGGCTGTACTGGTCAAGAAAGTTCTGGAATCTGCCATTGCTAACGCTGAACACAACGATGGCGCTGACATTGACGATCTGAAAGTTGCGAAAATTTTCGTAGACGAAGGCCCGAGCATGAAGCGCATTATGCCGCGTGCAAAAGGTCGTGCAGATCGCATCCTGAAGCGCACCAGCCACATTACTGTGGTTGTGTCCGATCGCTGAGACTCTGGAGACTAGCAATGGGTCAGAAAGTACATCCTAATGGTATTCGCCTGGGTATTGTCAAACCTTGGAACTCTACCTGGTTCGCGAACACCAAAGAATTCGCTGACAACCTGGACAGCGATTTTAAAGTACGCCAGTACCTGACTAAGGAACTGGCTAAAGCGTCCGTATCTCGTATCGTTATCGAGCGTCCGGCTAAGAGCATCCGTGTGACTATTCACACCGCTCGCCCGGGTATCGTTATCGGTAAGAAAGGCGAAGACGTAGAAAAACTGCGCAAGGTCGTAGCGGATATCGCTGGCGTTCCTGCTCAGATCAATATCGCCGAAGTTCGTAAACCTGAACTGGACGCAAAACTGGTTGCTGACAGCATCACTTCTCAGCTGGAACGTCGTGTAATGTTCCGTCGTGCTATGAAGCGTGCTGTACAGAACGCAATGCGTCTGGGCGCTAAAGGTATCAAAGTTGAAGTTAGCGGCCGTCTGGGCGGCGCGGAAATCGCACGTACTGAATGGTACCGCGAAGGTCGTGTTCCGCTGCACACTCTGCGTGCTGACATTGACTACAACACCTCTGAAGCGCACACCACTTATGGTGTAATCGGCGTTAAAGTGTGGATCTTCAAAGGTGAGATCCTTGGTGGTATGGCTGCTGTTGAACAACCGGAAAAACCGGCTGCTCAACCGAAAAAGCAGCAGCGTAAAGGCCGTAAATAAGGAGCGTCGCTGATGTTACAACCAAAGCGTACAAAATTCCGTAAGGTGCACAAAGGCCGCAACCGTGGTCTGGCGCAGGGCACGGATGTGAGCTTCGGCACTTACGGTCTGAAAGCTGTTGGCCGTGGTCGTCTGACCGCTCGTCAGATTGAAGCAGCACGTCGTGCCATGACACGTGCAGTTAAGCGTCAGGGTAAGATCTGGATCCGTGTATTCCCGGACAAACCGATCACCGAGAAGCCGCTGGAAGTTCGTATGGGTAAAGGTAAAGGTAACGTGGAGTATTGGGTTGCCTTGATTCAGCCGGGTAAAGTCCTGTATGAAATGGACGGCGTTCCGGAAGAGCTGGCCCGTGAAGCCTTCGAGCTGGCAGCAGCAAAACTGCCGATTAAAACCACCTTTGTAACTAAGACGGTGATGTAATGAAAGCAAATGAGCTGCGTGAAAAAAGCGTTGAAGAGCTGAACGCTGAGCTGCTGAACCTGCTGCGTGAGCAGTTCAACCTGCGTATGCAGGCTGCAAGTGGCCAGCTGCAACAGACTCACCTGCTGAAGCAGGTTCGTCGTGATGTTGCACGCGTTAAGACTTTACTGACTCAGAAGGCGGGTGCGTAATGACCGATAAAATCCGTACTCTGCAAGGTCGCGTAGTTAGCGACAAAATGGAGAAATCCATTGTTGTTGCTATCGAACGTTTTGTGAAACACCCGATCTACGGTAAATTCATCAAGCGTACGACCAAACTGCACGTACATGACGAGAACAACGAATGCGGTATCGGCGACGTGGTTGAAATCCGCGAATGCCGTCCGCTGTCCAAGACTAAGTCCTGGACGCTGGTTCGCGTTGTAGAGAAAGCGGTTCTGTAATACAGTACGCATTCTCAATAATAAACGGTCCAGTGATGGGCCGTTTATTTTTTCTACCCATATCTAAGAAGCGGTGTTATAATGCCGCGCCCCCGATATGGGGCTTTTTTAACGACCCGTTTTTAGGGTCTCAGTAGTAGTTGACATTAGCGGAGCACTAAAATGATCCAAGAACAGACTATGCTGACCGTCGCCGACAACTCCGGTGCACGTCGCGTAATGTGTATCAAGGTTCTGGGTGGCTCGCACCGTCGCTACGCAGGCGTAGGCGACATCATCAAGATCACCATCAAGGAAGCAATTCCGCGTGGTAAGGTCAAAAAAGGTGATGTGCTGAAGGCGGTAGTGGTGCGCACCAAGAAGGGTGTTCGTCGCCCGGACGGTTCTGTCATTCGCTTCGATGGTAATGCATGCGTTATTTTAAACAATAACAGCGAGCAGCCTATCGGTACGCGTATTTTTGGGCCGGTAACTCGTGAACTTCGCAACGAGAAGTTCATGAAAATTATCTCTCTGGCACCAGAAGTACTCTAAGGAGCGAATCATGGCAGCGAAAATCCGTCGTGATGACGAAGTTATCGTGTTAACCGGTAAAGATAAAGGTAAACGCGGTAAAGTTAAGAATGTCCTGTCTTCCGGCAAGGTCATTGTTGAAGGTATCAACCTGGTTAAGAAACATCAGAAGCCGGTTCCGGCCCTGAACCAACCAGGTGGCATTGTTGAGAAAGAAGCAGCTATTCAGATCTCTAACATTGCACTCTTCAATGCGGCAACCGGCAAGGCTGACCGTGTAGGCTTTAGATTCGAAGACGGCAAAAAAGTCCGTTTCTTCAAGTCTAACAGCGAAACTATCAAGTAATTTGGAGTAGTACGATGGCGAAACTGCATGATTACTACAAAGACGAAGTAGTTAACAAACTCATGACTGAGTTTAACTACAATTCTGTCATGCAAGTCCCTCGGGTCGAGAAGATCACCCTGAACATGGGTGTTGGTGAAGCGATCGCTGACAAGAAACTGCTGGATAACGCAGCAGCTGACCTGGCAGCAATCTCCGGTCAAAAACCGTTGATCACCAAAGCACGCAAATCTGTTGCAGGCTTCAAAATCCGTCAGGGCTATCCGATCGGCTGTAAAGTAACTCTGCGTGGCGAACGCATGTGGGAGTTCTTTGAGCGCCTGATCACTATTGCTGTACCGCGTATCCGTGACTTCCGTGGCTTGTCCGCTAAGTCTTTCGACGGTCGTGGTAACTACAGCATGGGTGTCCGTGAGCAGATCATCTTCCCAGAAATCGACTACGATAAAGTCGACCGCGTGCGTGGTTTGGATATTACCATTACCACTACTGCGAAATCTGATGAAGAAGGCCGTGCTCTGCTGGCTGCCTTTGACTTCCCGTTCCGCAAGTAAGGTAGGGTTACTTAATGGCTAAGCAATCAATGAAAGCACGCGAAGTAAAGCGCGTAGCTTTAGCTGATAAATTCTTCGCTAAACGCGCTGAACTGAAAGCTATCATCTCTGATGTGAACGCAACCGACGAAGATCGTTGGAATGCCGTTCTCAAGCTGCAGACTCTGCCGCGTGATTCCAGCCCGTCTCGTCAGCGTAATCGCTGCCGTCAAACTGGTCGTCCGCACGCTTTCCTGCGGAAGTTCGGGTTGAGCCGTATTAAGGTCCGTGAAGCCGCTATGCGCGGTGAAATCCCGGGTCTGAAAAAGGCTAGCTGGTAATTGTCACCAATTGAATCACGGGAGTAAAGACAGATGAGCATGCAAGATCCGATCGCGGATATGCTGACCCGTATCCGTAACGGTCAGGCCGCGAACAAAGCTGCGGTCACCATGCCTTCCTCCAAGCTGAAAGTGGCAATTGCCAACGTGCTGAAGGAAGAAGGTTTTATTGAAGATTTCAAAATCGAAGGCGACACCAAGCCTGAACTGGAAGTAGCTCTTAAATACTTCCAGGGCAAAGCTGTTGTAGAAAGCATTCAGCGTGTCAGCCGCCCAGGTCTGCGCATCTATAAGAAAAAAGATGAGCTGCCGAAAGTTATGGGTGGTCTGGGTATTGCAGTTGTTTCTACCTCTAAAGGTGTTATGACTGATCGTGCAGCGCGCCAGGCTGGTCTTGGTGGCGAAATTATCTGCTACGTAGCCTAATCGGAGGAAAAAATGTCTCGTGTTGCTAAAGCACCGGTCGTTATTCCTGCCGGCGTTGATGTAAAACTCAACGGTCAGGTTATCACGATCAAAGGTAAAAACGGCGAGCTGACTCGTACTCTCAACGATGCTGTTGAAGTGAAACATGCAGATAACGCTCTGACTTTCGGTCCGCGTGATGGTTACGCAGACGGTTGGGCTCAGGCTGGTACCGCGCGTGCCCTGCTGAACTCAATGGTTATCGGTGTTACCGAAGGCTTCACTAAGAAGCTGCAGCTGGTTGGTGTAGGTTACCGTGCAGCGGTTAAAGGGAATGCAGTAAACCTGGCTTTAGGTTTCTCTCATCCTGTTGACCATCAACTGCCGGCTGGCATCACTGCAGAGTGCCCGACTCAAACTGAAATCGTGCTGAAAGGCGCTGATAAACAGTTGATCGGTCAGGTTGCAGCTGATCTGCGCGCCTACCGTCGTCCTGAGCCTTACAAAGGCAAGGGTGTTCGTTACGCCGACGAAGTCGTGCGTACCAAAGAGGCTAAGAAGAAGTAAGGTAACACTATGGATAAGAAATCTGCTCGTATCCGTCGTGCGACCCGCGCACGCCGCAAGCTCAAAGAGCTGGGCGCAACTCGCCTGGTGGTACATCGTACCCCGCGTCATATTTACGCACAGGTAATTGCACCGAACGGTTCTGAAGTTCTGGTAGCTGCTTCTACTGTAGAAAAAGCTATCTCTGAACAACTGAAGTACACCGGTAACAAAGACGCGGCTGCAGCTGTGGGTAAAGCTGTCGCTGAACGCGCTCTGGAAAAAGGCATCAAAGATGTGTCCTTTGACCGTTCCGGGTTCCAATATCATGGTCGTGTCCAGGCACTGGCAGATGCTGCCCGTGAAGCTGGCCTTCAGTTCTAAGGTAGAGGTGTAAGATGGCTCACATCGAAAAACAAGCTGGCGAACTGCAGGAAAAGCTGATCGCGGTAAACCGCGTATCTAAAACCGTTAAAGGTGGTCGTATTTTCTCCTTCACAGCTCTGACTGTTGTAGGTGACGGTAACGGTCGCGTAGGTTTTGGTTACGGTAAAGCGCGTGAAGTTCCAGCAGCGATCCAGAAAGCGATGGAAAAAGCCCGTCGCAATATGATTAACGTCGCGCTGAACCACGGCACCCTGCAGCACCCGGTTAAGGGTACTCACACGGGTTCTCGTGTATTCATGCAGCCGGCTTCCGAAGGTACCGGTATCATCGCCGGTGGTGCAATGCGCGCCGTTCTGGAAGTCGCTGGGGTTCATAACGTTCTGGCTAAAGCATATGGTTCCACCAACCCGATCAACGTGGTTCGTGCAACTATTGATGGCCTGGAAAATATGAATTCTCCAGAAATGGTCGCTGCCAAGCGTGGTAAATCCGTTGAAGAAATTCTGGGGAAATAAACCATGGCAAAGACTATTAAAATTACTCAAACCCGCAGTGCAATCGGTCGTCTGCCGAAACACAAGGCAACGCTGCTTGGCCTGGGTCTGCGTCGTATTGGTCACACCGTAGAACGCGAGGATACTCCTGCTGTTCGTGGTATGGTCAACGCGGTTTCCTTCATGGTTAAAGTTGAGGAGTAAGAGATGCGTTTAAATACTCTGTCTCCGGCCGAAGGCTCCAAAAAGGCGGGTAAACGCCTGGGTCGTGGTATCGGTTCTGGCCTCGGTAAAACCGGTGGTCGTGGTCACAAAGGTCAGAACTCTCGTTCTGGCGGTGGCGTACGTCGCGGTTTCGAGGGTGGTCAGATGCCTCTGTACCGTCGTCTGCCGAAATTCGGTTTCACTTCTCGTAAAGCAATGATCACTGCAGAGGTCCGCCTCTCTGATCTGGCTAAAGTAGAAGGCGACGTAGTTGACCTGAACACGCTGAAAGCAGCAAACATTATCGGTATTCAGATCGAGTTCGCGAAAGTGATCCTGTCTGGTGAAGTTTCTACTCCGGTAACTGTTCGTGGCCTGCGTGTTACTAAAGGCGCTCGTGCTGCTATCGAAGCTGCTGGCGGTAAAATCGAGGAATAAGTAGCAGATGGCTAAACAACCGGGATTAGATTTTCAAAGTGCCAAAGGTGGCTTAGGCGAGCTGAAACGCAGACTGCTGTTTGTTATCGGTGCGCTTATTGTGTTCCGTATTGGCTCTTTTATTCCGATCCCTGGTATTGATGCCGCTGTACTTGCCAAACTGCTTGAGCAACAGCGAGGCACCATCATTGAAATGTTTAACATGTTCTCTGGTGGTGCTCTCAGCCGTGCTTCTATCTTCGCTCTGGGTATTATGCCGTACATCTCGGCATCAATTATTATCCAGCTGCTGACGGTCGTTCATCCGGCCCTGGCAGAACTGAAGAAAGAAGGGGAATCTGGTCGTCGTAAGATTAGCCAGTACACCCGTTACGGCACTCTGGTGCTGGCAATATTTCAGGCAACCGGTATTGCTACCGGTTTGCCGAATATGCCTGGTATGCAGGGCCTGGTTATTAACCCGGGCTTTGCATTCTATTTCACCGCTGTTGTAAGTCTGGTTACAGGGACAATGTTCCTGATGTGGCTCGGCGAACAGATTACTGAGCGTGGTATCGGTAACGGTATCTCAATCATTATCTTCGCCGGTATCGTTGCGGGACTCCCGCCAGCCATTGCCCATACTATCGAGCAAGCGCGTCAAGGCGACCTGCACTTCCTCCTGTTGCTGTTGGTTGCAGTATTAGTATTTGCAGTGACGTTCTTTGTTGTATTCGTTGAACGTGGTCAACGCCGCATTGTGGTAAACTACGCGAAACGTCAGCAGGGTCGTCGTGTCTATGCTGCTCAGAGCACACATTTGCCGCTGAAAGTGAATATGGCGGGGGTAATCCCGGCAATTTTCGCTTCCAGTATTATTCTGTTCCCGGCAACCATCGCGTCATGGTTCGGGGGCGGTACTGGTTGGAACTGGCTGACAACAATTTCGCTGTATTTGCAGCCTGGGCAACCGCTTTATGTGTTACTCTATGCGTCTGCAATCATCTTCTTCTGTTTCTTCTACACGGCATTGGTTTTCAATCCGCGTGAAACAGCAGATAACCTGAAGAAGTCCGGTGCATTTGTACCAGGAATTCGTCCGGGAGAGCAAACGGCGAAGTATATCGATAAGGTAATGACACGCCTGACTTTGATTGGTGCGTTGTATATTACTTTTATCTGCCTGATCCCGGAGTTCATGCGTGATGCGATGAAAGTGCCGTTCTACTTCGGTGGAACCTCGCTGCTTATCGTTGTTGTCGTGATTATGGACTTTATGGCTCAAGTGCAAACTCTGATGATGTCAAGTCAGTACGAGTCTGCATTGAAGAAGGCGAACCTGAAAGGCTATGGCCGTTAATGGTCGCCCGAGAAGTTACGGAGAGTAAAAATGAAAGTTCGTGCTTCCGTCAAGAAATTATGCCGTAACTGCAAAATCGTTAAGCGTGATGGCGTCATCCGCGTGATTTGCAGTGCCGAGCCGAAACATAAACAGCGCCAAGGCTGATTATTTCGCATATTTTTCTTGCAAAGTTGGGTTGAGCTGGCTAGATTAGCCAGCCAATCTTTTGTATGTCTGTGCGTTTCCATTTGAGTATCCTGAAAACGGGCTTTTCAGCATGGTGCGTACAAGTAAAATTATAGGAGTGCATAGTGGCCCGTATAGCAGGCATTAACATTCCTGATCAGAAACATGCCGTGATCGCTTTAACTTCGATCTACGGCGTCGGCAAGACCCGTTCCAAAGCCATCCTGGCTGCAGCGGGTATCGCTGAAGATGTTAAGATCAGTGAGCTGTCTGAAGAACAAATCGACACGCTGCGTGACGAAGTTGCCAAATTTGTCGTTGAAGGTGATCTGCGCCGTGAAATCAGCATGAGCATCAAGCGCCTGATGGATCTTGGTTGCTATCGCGGTTTGCGTCATCGTCGTGGTCTGCCAGTGCGCGGTCAGCGTACTAAGACCAACGCACGTACCCGTAAGGGTCCGCGCAAACCGATCAAGAAATAATCGGGGTGATTGAATAATGGCAAAGGCACCAATTCGTGCACGTAAACGTGTAAGAAAACAAGTCTCTGACGGCGTGGCTCATATCCATGCTTCTTTCAACAACACCATCGTTACTATTACTGATCGTCAGGGTAACGCATTGGGTTGGGCAACAGCCGGTGGTTCCGGTTTCCGTGGTTCGCGCAAATCCACTCCGTTTGCAGCTCAGGTTGCAGCAGAGCGTTGTGCAGAAGCCGTTAAAGAATACGGCATCAAGAATCTGGAAGTTATGGTCAAAGGTCCGGGTCCGGGTCGCGAATCTACTATTCGTGCTCTGAACGCCGCTGGTTTCCGCATCACTAATATTACTGATGTGACTCCGATCCCTCATAACGGTTGTCGTCCGCCGAAAAAACGTCGCGTATAACGCTGTCGTTTCTAGGATTGTTGGAGAAAGAAAATGGCAAGATATTTGGGTCCTAAGCTCAAGCTGAGCCGTCGTGAGGGCACCGACTTATTCCTTAAGTCTGGCGTTCGCGCGATCGATACCAAGTGTAAAATTGAACAAGCTCCTGGCCAGCACGGTGCGCGTAAACCGCGTCTGTCTGACTATGGTGTGCAGTTGCGTGAAAAGCAAAAAGTTCGCCGTATCTACGGTGTGCTGGAGCGTCAGTTCCGTAACTACTATAAAGAAGCAGCACGTCTGAAAGGCAACACCGGTGAAAACCTGTTGGCTCTGCTGGAAGGTCGTCTGGACAACGTTGTATACCGTATGGGCTTCGGCGCCACTCGTGCAGAAGCACGCCAGCTGGTTAGCCATAAGGCTATCATGGTAAACGGTCGTGTTGTTAACATCGCTTCTTATCAGGTTAGTCCGAATGACGTTGTTAGCATTCGTGAGAAAGCGAAAAAGCAGTCTCGCGTGAAAGCCGCTCTGGAGCTGGCTGAGCAGCGTGAAAAGCCAACCTGGCTGGAAGTTGATGCTGGCAAGATGGAAGGCACGTTCAAGCGTAAGCCGGAGCGTTCTGATCTGTCTGCGGACATTAACGAACACCTGATCGTCGAGCTTTACTCCAAGTAAAGCTTAGTACCAAAGAGAGGACACAATGCAGGGTTCTGTGACAGAGTTTCTAAAACCGCGCCTGGTAGATATCGAGCAAGTGAGTTCGACGCACGCCAAGGTGACCCTTGAGCCTTTAGAGCGTGGCTTTGGCCATACTCTGGGTAACGCACTGCGCCGTATTCTGCTCTCATCGATGCCGGGTTGCGCGGTGACCGAGGTTGAGATTGATGGTGTACTTCATGAGTACAGCACCAAAGAAGGCGTTCAGGAAGATATCCTTGAAATCCTGCTCAACCTGAAAGGGCTGGCGGTGAGAGTTCAGGGTAAAGATGATGTTATTCTTACTCTGAATAAATCTGGCATTGGCCCTGTGACTGCAGCCGACATTACCCACGACGGTGATGTCGAAATCGTCAAGCCGCAGCACGTGATCTGCCACCTGACCGATGAGAACGCGTCTATTAGCATGCGTATCAAAGTTCAGCGCGGTCGTGGTTATGTGCCGGCTTCTGCCCGAATTCATTCGGAAGAAGATGAGCGCCCAATCGGCCGTCTGCTGGTCGACGCATGCTACAGCCCTGTAGAGCGTATTGCCTACAATGTTGAAGCAGCGCGTGTAGAACAGCGTACCGACCTGGACAAGCTGGTCATCGAAATGGAAACCAACGGCACAATCGATCCTGAAGAGGCGATTCGTCGTGCGGCCACCATTCTGGCTGAACAACTGGAAGCTTTCGTTGATTTACGTGATGTACGTCAGCCGGAAGTAAAAGAAGAGAAACCAGAATTCGATCCGATCCTGCTGCGCCCTGTTGACGATCTGGAATTGACTGTCCGCTCTGCTAACTGCCTCAAGGCAGAAGCTATCCACTATATCGGTGATCTGGTACAGCGTACCGAGGTTGAGTTGCTGAAAACGCCGAACCTGGGTAAAAAATCTCTCACCGAGATTAAAGATGTGCTGGCCTCACGTGGTCTGTCTCTGGGCATGCGCCTGGAAAACTGGCCGCCGGCAAGCATTGCTGACGAGTAACCGGATCACAGGTTAAGGTTTTACTGAGAAGGATAAGGTCATGCGCCATCGTAAGAGTGGTCGTCAACTGAACCGCAACAGCAGCCATCGCCAGGCTATGTTCCGCAACATGGCAGGTTCGCTGGTTCGTCATGAAATCATCAAGACGACCCTGCCGAAAGCGAAAGAACTGCGTCGCGTAGTTGAGCCGCTGATTACTCTTGCCAAGACTGATAGCGTTGCTAATCGTCGTCTGGCATTCGCCCGTACTCGTGATAACGAGATCGTGGCAAAACTGTTTAACGAGCTGGGCCCGCGTTTCGCGAGCCGTGCCGGTGGTTACACTCGCATTCTGAAGTGTGGCTTCCGTGCAGGCGACAATGCGCCGATGGCATACATCGAGCTGGTTGATCGTTCTGAATCGAAAGCAGAAGCTGCTGCAGAGTAATCTGCAGTAACGTAAGAAAACCCGCTTCGGCGGGTTTTTTTATATCCGCAAAACCTCGATATTCTCTACAATGTCTATAAGTTTTTCGTTCCTCTCCTGGAGGTGGTATGTGGTTACTTGACCAGTGGGCAGAACGACATATCCTCGATGCGCAGACTAAAGGTGAATTTGAGCATTTGCCTGGTAACGGTAAACCGCTTGTCCTGGACGATGATTCGCATGTCCCTCCTGAACTACGCGCAGGGTTTCGTTTACTCAAAAATGCGGGCTGTCTTCCGCCTGAACTTGAATATCGTAAAGAAGCGCTTGCTTTGTCAGACTTACTGGCTCATATACACCAGGATCATCCGGATTATCATGAAGTAAGTCGAAGATTGGCGCTTCTGGAACTTAAATTGAAGCAAGCTGGACTAAGTACAGAATTCCTTCGCGGCGAATATGCGGAAAAATTGATGCTGAAATTAGATGAGGAGTAGAGATGTTTCGCATTGGAGAATTAGCTAAACTGGCTGACGTTACCCCGGACACCATTCGCTACTATGAAAAACAGCAGATGATGGATCACGAGATCAGAACGGAGGGTGGCTTTCGCCTTTATTCGGACAATGACTTACAGCGTCTGAAATTTATCCGGCATGCACGACAGCTTGGATTTACGCTTGAGTCTATTCGTGAATTGCTCTCTATACGTATCGATCCTGAGCATCACACTTGCCAGGAATCCAAGAGCATTGTTCAGGCGCGATTGAGCGAGGTTGAAGCGAGGATCCAGGAATTGCAGATTATGCAACGCTCTCTACAGAAACTGAATGATGCTTGCTGTGGTACTGCGCACAGTAGCGTCTATTGCTCAATACTCGAGGCCCTGGAGCAGGGTGCCAGCAGCGCTCCTTAGGGACATTGATTTTTGTTGTCAGCAAGCCTACACTTGCGCCGTTTTAAACCACAATCTGGAGAAATTATGAGCCACTATCAGCATAAGAAAGGGCAGATTAACAATAACGCCATTGAGGCATTACTTCATGACCCTTTGTTCAGACAGCGAGTTGAGAAGAATAAGAAGGGGAAAGGGAGTTATTTACGCAAAGACAAACACGGTAAGAAAGGGAACTGGGAGGCCAGTGGCAAACAAGCGAATCGCTTATTTACCACTGGCCTTCTGCTTAAAACAGCTTAATCAGGAGCGTTTATTTTGTTCTTTCAACAGATCGCGGATTTCTGTTAATAGCAATTCCTCTTTGCCAGGAGCCGGCGGCGCTTTGGGTTCATCTTCCTGTTTACGTTTGAGACGGTTAATCAATTTAATCGCCATGAAAATAGCAAACGCGACAATAATAAAGTCGAAAATATTCTGGATGAAGACACCGTAATGCATTACGACTGCCGGGACATCGCCTTGTGCTTCGCGTAAAGTTAGAGCAAATTGCTTAAAGTCTATTCCACCAATCAGTAACCCTAATGGCGGCATGATAATATCAGCAACCAGGGACGACACAATCTTGCCGAATGCTGCCCCAATAATCACACCTACCGCCAAATCAACTACATTTCCCCGCATCGCAAATTCGCGAAATTCTTTTAGCAAGCTCATGCTCTTCTCCTTGTGCTGTCAGACAAGTTAAGTCTAACAAATGTATTCTCGTTTTCCATTGAGGGTAAAAATTTGCTGAATTTTTTTAACATTGATAAAACCAGGGTTAAATAAAAGGCGCCGGTATGGCGCCCGATAATTACAGGAAGAAAGGGCTGGGCTGGAACAGGCGCTCAACGTCGGTAATATATTTTTTGTCGGTAAGGAACATGATGACGTGGTCACCCTGTTCGATACGTAAATTATCGTTAGCGATCATGACATCATTACCGCGCACGACGGCACCGATAATTGTGCCTGGTGGCAGCTTAATCTCATCAATGACGCGTCCGACGACACGCGAGGTACTCTCATCACCATGTGCCACGGCCTCTATCGCTTCGGCAACACCGCGGCGCAGCGACGACACACCGACGATATCTGCTTTGCGCACATGGCTTAGCAATGCAGAAATAGTGGCCTGCTGTGGTGAAATCGCAATATCGATCACGCTGCCCTGCACCAGATCGACGTAGGCCCGGCGTTGGATGAGCACCATGACTTTCTTGGCGCCCATTCGCTTGGCCAACATGGCGGACATGATATTCGCTTCATCATCGTTGGTGACGGCAATGAAGAGATCCATTTGATCAATATGTTCTTCTGCGAGCAGTTCCTGATCCGACGCATCACCATAAAACACAATGGTGTTTTGTAGTTTTTCCGCCAGTTCTGCCGCGCGTTGTTGATCGCGCTCGATCAATTTAACGCTGTAATCTTTTTCCAGGCGCATTGCCAGGCCAGCGCCGATATTCCCGCCGCCAACAAGCATGATGCGCTTATAGGGTTTTTCAAGACGCTGTAACTCGCTCATCACGGCACGAATATGTTGAGACGCGGCGATGAAAAAGACTTCATCACCGGCTTCGACAATCGTTGAACCCTGTGGGCGAATTGGGCGGTCATGACGGAAAATAGCGGCGACGCGAGTATCAATATGCGGCATATGCTCGCGCATGGTTGATAGCGCATTTCCTACCAGAGGACCGCCGTAATAGGCTTTTACGACAGCGAGGCTAACTTTCCCCTCGGCGAAATTCACAACCTGAAGCGCCCCCGGGTATTCAATCAATCGATAAAGGCTGTCGATGACCAACTGCTCCGGGGCAATGAGGTGGTCAATAGGCACAGCTTCAGAATGGAACAACTTGTCTGCGTCACGCACATAGTCCGGGGAGCGGATACGTGCAATACGGTTTGGCGTATTAAACAATGAATAGGCCACCTGACAGGCAACCATATTTGTTTCGTCAGAACTGGTTACTGCAACCAGCATATCTGCGTCGTCAGCACCAGCCTCGCGCAGCACGCGTGGATGTGACCCATGCCCCTGGACGACGCGTAAATCAAATTTGTCCTGCAGACTACGCAGACGATCGCCGTTAGTATCCACGACGGTGATGTCATTATTTTCACCGACCAGGTTTTCCGCCAGCGTTCCGCCGACTTGCCCCGCGCCCAGTATTATGATTTTCATCAGCTGCGACCCGTTATCCTACTTATTGTTTGGAAAGCTTAGCGTAAAAGAAGCCGTCACCCTCTTCGGCTCCAGGCAGATTCTGCTGACCTGGCCGTTCTGGTGTTCCCGTTACGTTTAAGCGAGCATCCGGCGTACGTGACAGGAATGCGGCAATTTGCTGGCTGTTCTCTTCCGGCAAAACTGAGCATGTGGCATACACCAGCGTCCCGCCAGGTTTAAGATGTGGCCAGACAGCATCAAGAATCTCAGCCTGTAATTGCACAAGTTCGCTGATGTCACGATCCCGGCGCAACCATTTGATATCCGGATGGCGACGAATAACCCCCGTCGCTGAGCAGGGCGCATCCAGCAAAATACGGTCGAATTTCTCATCGCCGCACCATTGTGCAGGGTGACGTCCATCTCCTTGCTTCACCTCAGCCTTCATTCCCAGGCGTTTGAGGTTGTCATAGACGCGGGAAAGACGTTGCTCGTCAATGTCGACAGCCAGAACGCGGGATTGCGGAGCGGCTTCAAGGATATGTGTGGTTTTACCGCCTGGGGCGGCACACAAATCCAGGATGCGTTCACCATTTTGCGGTTCAAGGAAGCTTATGCAGCCCTGTGCGGACGCATCCTGGACAGTGACCCAGCCCTCATCAAAACCGGGTAATGCGCTTACAGGAACCGCGGATGCCATGCGTACAGCATCGGGATAATCCGGATGTGGGAATCCTTCCATTCCGCTTTCAGCCAGCAGTGCCAGCCAGGCATCGCGCGAGTGATGGTTACGATTGACGCGCAACCACATAGGTGGACGCAGATTATTGGCTTCGACAATATGTTGCCACTGTTGCGGATACGCTTTTTGCAGACGTTTTAGCAACCACGTTGGTTGCAGGAAGCGTTGTTCGCTCTGTTCAAACTCATCCTGTAAGGCTTCTTGCTGGCGTTGGAACTGACGCAGTACACCATTAATCAAGCCCTTAAGCTGTGGACGCTTGATAGCAACGGCACCTTCAACGGTCTCTGCCAGCGCGGCGTGAGCCGGAATACGGGTATGCAGCAGCTGATAAAGGCCAATCATAATAAGATAATGCACAGTACGCTGTTTACCCGTCATTGGACGGGACATCAGCTTGTTGATGAGCCAGTCCAGTTGCGGGAACGTTCGTAGTGCACCAAAGCAGAGCTCCTGCAACAGTGCTTTGTCTTTATCGGAGACTTTTTGCTGTAGCGGCGGAAGAACATTACTCAGGGATTGCCCTTGTTCAACGACCTGCTCGATAGCCTGTGCCGCCATGCTGCGTAAATTAATATTTTTTTTCATAGCCACGAAAATAAAAACGCCCGGTAGTACCGGGCTTAAAGATAATTGTCAGACCAGACGATTGCCCGGCGTAAACCACTCCCGCCGGGAGTTTAGTAAATCCTGGGCATTCATCGCTTTTTTACCGGCGGGTTGGAGCGATTCAAGATTCAAAATGCCCTCAGCCGTTGCAATCTGAATACCTTGCTTATTAGCTTCAATAATGGTGCCGGGTTCGGCTTTAGCCTGGCTATTTATCACCGACGCCTTCCAGACCTTAACGGGCTGATCCTCAATGACGAAATAGCTCATTGGCCAGGGATTGAAGGCTCGAATACAACGCTCAAGCTGTTCAGCAGGCAAAGACCAGTCAAGAAGCGCTTCTTCTTTGCTGAGTTTTTCAGCATAGGTAACCTGCGTTTCGTCCTGAATCTCGGGCGTTGCCGTACCGGTTGCAATTTGCGTCAGCGTTGCGAGCAAACCCTGCGGGCCAAGTTGTGCCAGCTTATCGTAGAGTGTCGCACTGGTGTCTTCGGCAGTGATTGGGCAGGAGAGTTTATAAAGCATATCTCCCGTGTCCAGCCCGACATCCATTTGCATGATAGTGACGCCAGTTTCCGTATCACCCGCCCAGAGGGAACGTTGGATCGGTGCCGCACCACGCCAGCGTGGGAGCAAAGAACCGTGTACGTTCAGGCAGCCGAGACGAGGCATTTCCAGAACAGCTTTCGGCAGGATGAGGCCGTAGGCGACAACCACCATGACATCCGCCTGCAAATCGGCAACGAGCTGTTGATTTTCCTGTGGACGAAGAGACACTGGCTGAAATACCGGAATCCCTTTCTCTTCAGCCAGTACTTTGACAGGGCTCGGCATCAATTTTTTGCCGCGTCCGGCAGGACGATCAGGCTGAGTGAATACGCCAACGATCTGATGCTCAGAAGAGAGCAGCGCGTCGAGGTGACGCGCTGCAAAATCAGGTGTGCCGGCAAATATAATGCGTAGTGAATCTGACACGTGGATTCTTATCCTTAAGCTCGCGCTTTCATGCGATCAAGTTTTTCAACTTTCTGACGAATACGTTGTTGCTTGAGTGGTGACAAATAGTCGATAAACAATTTTCCGACCAGATGATCCATCTCATGCTGAATGCAAATAGCCAACAGGCCATCCGCTTCCAGCTCATAGGTTTGACCTTCGCGGTTCAGCGCGCGGATTTTCACTTTTTCGGCACGCGGAACAAGCGCACGTTGCTCTGGAATAGAGAGGCAACCCTCTTCAATTCCCGTCTCGCCGCTTTTTTCCAGCAGTTCCGGGTTAATTAACACCAGTTGCTCATCGCGGTTTTCAGAGACATCAATAACGATAATACGTTGATGAATATCTACCTGGGTTGCAGCCAGACCGATACCTTCTTCGGCGTACATCGTCTCAAACATATCGTCGACGATACGCTGAATTTCTGCATTAACTTCTTTTACCGGCGCGGCGACTTTGCGAAGACGCTCGTCCGGAATATGTAACACTTGCAAAACTGCCATAAATATCCAGAGTCGTGTTCAGGAGTAAGAAAGATTATTCCCTCTATTCTAGACAAATCCCCCTCCGATTGACAGCATCGGTGACCAATCGCAAGGATTGGGCGAGCTATTTATGGCAGGGATGCAGATGACTTCTACAGAAATATGGTTGCGCCTGATATATACAGGCGATCTGTTCGGTGAGGGGATGCTCAGGGCAGCGCAAAGCCTGGCAAATAGCGCTGTGATTGATGCTGAGACGTTAACCTCAAGCGGCCTGACGGCAAAACAGGCCAGACGGTTTCTGGCCATGAGCTCGCGGGAAATTGAAGAGAGTTTGCGATGGCTTGAGCAGCCACAGCATCATCTTATTCTGGCCTGCGAGAAGCAATATCCTCAGCAGTTACGGGCGATTGCTGATTATCCTGGTGCGCTTTTTATTATAGGGGAGCCAGATGTACTGACGAGCCAGCAGATTGCTGTCGTTGGCAGTCGAGCGCATTCATGGTACGGCGAGCGTTGGGGGACTCAGTTTTGTGAAGCTCTGGCACGGAGCGGTTTAACCATTACCAGTGGACTGGCGCTTGGGATCGACAGTGTTGCGCATCGCGCAGCGCTTAACGCGCAGGGTAAAACCATTGGTGTGTTGGGGCATGGCCTTTTTACCGTGTATCCACGGCGTCATATCTCCCTGGCTGCTGACATCGTTGCCAATGGTGGGGCGCTCGTCTCCGAATTTTCCCTCAAGACTACACCTAATCCGGGCAATTTCCCTCGACGTAATCGCATCATTAGTGGGCTTAGTCGTGGGGCGCTGGTTATCGAAGCTGCTTTACGCAGCGGTTCATTAGTGACTGCGCGCTGTGCGGTGGAACAGGGGCGTGAAGTTTTTGCGATCCCCGGCCCGGTAGGAAATCCCGGTAGTGAGGGGCCGCACTGGTTGATACAGCAGGGCGCGCTCCTGGTTGTCTCGCCAGAAGAGATTCTGGAAAATTTGCAATACGGGCTACATTGGTTGCAGCCAGGTAACGAAAATTCAATTTATTCGCCAGATCAAGAAGAGGTGGCATTGCCATTTCCCGAGCTCCTGGCTAACGTAGGAGATGAGGTAACACCTGTTGACGTCGTCGCTGAACGTGCCGGCCAACCTGTGCCAGTAACTGTGGCTCAGCTACTTGAACTGGAGTTAGCAGGGTGGATCGCAGCTGTACCCGGCGGCTATGTCCGATTAAGGAGGGCAAGCCATGTTCGACGTACTAATGTATTTGTTTGAGACTTACATCCATAACGAAGCTGAAATGCGGGTGGATCAGGACAAACTGGAACGGGACCTTACCGACGCTGGTTTTGATCGTGAAGATATCTATAACGCGCTTCTGTGGCTTGAAAAGCTGGCTGATTATCAGGAAGGCCTTGCCGAACCGATGCAGCTCGCTTCTGACCCGCTCTCCGTGCGTATTTATACGCCAGAAGAGTGTGAACGGCTGGATGCCAGTTGCCGGGGATTCTTATTATTCCTGGAGCAGATTCAGGTGCTAAACCTCGAAACACGTGAAATGGTGATTGAACGTGTGCTGGCGCTGGATACGGCAGAATTCGAACTGGAGGACCTTAAATGGGTCATTCTGATGGTTCTGTTTAACATTCCAGGGTGTGAAAACGCCTACCAGCAAATGGAAGAATTACTCTTTGAAGTGAATGAAGGTATGCTGCATTAATCATTTTTTGCAGCTTCCAGAGTCCTTATGGCCAAATCAGCACTGTTTACGGTGCGTAACAACGAGCCCTGCCCACAGTGCGGGGCTGAACTCGTTATTCGTTCCGGCAAGCATGGTCCGTTTCTCGGATGTTCTCATTATCCGGAATGCGATTATGTTCGTCCGCTGAAAAGTCAGGCGGATGGACACGTCGTCAAAATTCTGGAAGGACAAGACTGTCCCGTATGTGGTGCCGTACTGGTACTGCGACAGGGGCGGTTTGGGATGTTCATTGGCTGTAGCCACTATCCTGAGTGTGAACATACCGAACAAATCGACAAACCCGATGACACCGCGATCACGTGTCCACAGTGTCAGATCGGGCACTTGATCCAGCGACGGTCGCGATTTGGCAAAACCTTCCATTCCTGCGATCGTTATCCCGATTGTCAGTTCGTCATCAATTTCAAACCCGTGGCAGGGGAGTGTCCAACATGCCACTACCCGCTACTGATTGAGAAAAAAACGGCGCAAGGCATCAGATGTTTCTGCGCCAGTAAACAATGTGGAAAGCCGGTAACGGCGGAACAGACTCGTGAAGAATAACCTGCATTTGGATCCCATCGCTGCTGCGGTGGCGGTCCTGAAAAATAATAAAGTCATCGCATATCCTACAGAAGCGGTTTTCGGTGTTGGGTGTGACCCGGACAGCGAGATTGCCGTAAATCGTCTGCTTGAGTTGAAACAGCGCCCGGTCGAGAAAGGACTGATCTTGATCGCTGCCAGTTTCGAGCAGCTAAAGCCCTATATAGACGACAGCATGCTGAGTGAAGCCCAGCGGCAGGCTGTTTTCGCCTGCTGGCCAGGACCGGTAACATTCGTCTTTCCTGCCAAAGCTACCACGCCGCGCTGGCTGACCGGGCGTTTCGATTCTTTGGCTGTGCGCGTTACCGATCACCCGCTGGTTATCGCGCTGTGCGAGGCGTACGGCAAACCACTGGTATCAACCAGTGCAAACTTGACCGGTTTACCTCCTTGCAGAACGGATGACGAAGTACGCCAGCAATTTGGTGCCGACTTCCCGGTCGTGGAAGGGAAAACGGGTGGCCGCCAGAATCCTTCTGAAATTCGCGACGCCCTTACCGGTGAACTATTTCGTCAAGGTTAACGCTATGGAATCCTACGCTGTATTTGGTAACCCCGTCGCACACAGCAAATCGCCGTTTATTCACGCGCAATTTGCGACTCAGTTAAAGATTGAGCATCCTTATGGTCGCGTACTGGCGCCAGTGGATGATTTCGTCAATACGCTTGAGGCTTTCTTTATTGCGGGAGGAAAAGGCGCCAATATTACCGTGCCTTTTAAAGAAGAAGCCTTCAGTCGGGCAGATGAACTTACCGAACGCGCCGCGCTTGCGGGGGCGGTAAATACATTAAAGCGTCTTGATGATGGGCGTTTGCTGGGTGACAACACTGACGGGATCGGGTTGTTGAGCGATCTGGAGCGCTTGTCATTTATCAAGCCCGGCTTTCGCATCCTGCTAATTGGTGCGGGTGGCGCTGCACGAGGCGTACTGCTCCCGCTGCTTTCGCTGGATTGCGCAGTGACAATAACCAACCGGACGTTGGCTCGCGCACAAGAACTGGCAACGCTGTTTGCTCATACCGGCAGTGTGAATGCGCTTGCGTTATCCGAGCTGGCAGGCCATGAATTCGACCTCATCATTAATGCTACCTCCAGTGGTATTGATGGAGGCGTGCCCGAGTTACCCGAATCTCTCATCCATGCAGAGCTTTTTTGCTACGACATGTTCTATCAAAAAGGCAGCACACCTTTCCTTGCGTGGTGCCAGCAAAATGGGGCGCAGCGATGCGCCGATGGTTTAGGGATGTTGGTGGGGCAAGCCGCGCATTCCGTGCTGTTATGGCATGGCGTATTGCCAGATATCGAATCTGTTATTAAACAGCTCCAGAGGGAACTGGCGGAATGAACCAGGCTATCCAATTTCCCGACAGGGAAGAGTGGAATGATGCACAGCAGGCGGTCTGTTTTCCTGCCCTGGTTAACGGCTTACAACTTACCTGCATAATGCGTGCTGAGGTTCTGGCGGAACGTTTTGGGGGCGATTCGCCAGCGCGGTGGCTGGCGTTGTTCCGGGAAAACCGCTGGGATCTGGAAGATGAGGCCGAACAGTTGATCCGTGAGCAGCAGGAAGACGCGCGGGGTTATATCTGGTTATCCTGAGCCAGATACTCATCTTTCCATTTCACGTAGTTGTTCGCTGAGTATTTTAACCCTGCGATCTCTTCTTCTTTTAGCGGACGGATCTGTTTCACCGGGCTGCCAAGGTAAAGGTAACCGCTCTCGAGGCGTTTATTTTGCGGAACCAGGCTGCCCGCGCCAATCATCACGTCATCCTCTATAACCGCGCCATCTAATAAAATGGACCCCATTCCGACCAGAACGCGGTTACCGATAATGCAGCCATGCAGCATGACTTTATGTCCCACCGTCACATCTTCGCCAATGATTAGCGGGTTACCTTCTGGGTTATAAGAAGACTTATGCGTAACGTGTAATACGCTACCGTCCTGGATATTACTGCGTGCCCCTATCTCTACATAGTTGACATCACCGCGGATAACGACCAGTGGCCAGATACCGACATCATCAGCAATACGTACATCGCCGATCACGACGCTGGTGGCATCGACCATCACTTTTTCACCGACTTGAGGATACAAATTTCTATAAGGACGTAAAACTGCGGACATAGCTACCTCATCAAAAACAGGTTGTGGAGTAGACTTTGGTGGCAATAACGGCCTTGTGCAAGCCTTTTACTTGTCATAATTCGAGCAGATCGTACGGGATCTCAGCGAAAAGGGCGAAAAAACAACAATCAGTAAAAAAGATCGAAAAAAGGCTTGTGCAAAAAAATGGGATCCCTATAATGCGCCTCCGTTGAGACGACAATGTGAAACACTTCACGAGATGGTCGGAACAACGAAGAGAAAAATCCTGAAATAACGGGTTGACTCTGAAAGAGGAAAGCGTAATATACGCCACCTCGCAACGGTGAGCGAAAGCCGCGTTGCACTGCTCTTTAACAATTTATCAGACAATCTGTGTGGGCACTCAAAGTGACATGGATTCTTAATGTCTTCGGACACTAAATGAATACCAAGTCTCAACGAGTGAACACGTAATTCATTACGAAGTTTAATTCATTGAGCATCAAACTTTTAAATTGAAGAGTTTGATCATGGCTCAGATTGAACGCTGGCGGCAGGCCTAACACATGCAAGTCGAACGGTAGCACAGAGGAGCTTGCTCCTTGGGTGACGAGTGGCGGACGGGTGAGTAATGTCTGGGAAACTGCCCGATGGAGGGGGATAACTACTGGAAACGGTAGCTAATACCGCATAATGTCGCAAGACCAAAGAGGGGGACCTTCGGGCCTCTTGCCATCGGATGTGCCCAGATGGGATTAGCTTGTTGGTGAGGTAATGGCTCACCAAGGCGACGATCCCTAGCTGGTCTGAGAGGATGACCAGCCACACTGGAACTGAGACACGGTCCAGACTCCTACGGGAGGCAGCAGTGGGGAATATTGCACAATGGGCGCAAGCCTGATGCAGCCATGCCGCGTGTATGAAGAAGGCCTTCGGGTTGTAAAGTACTTTCAGCGGGGAGGAAGGCAGTACGGTTAATAACCGTGTTGATTGACGTTACCCGCAGAAGAAGCACCGGCTAACTCCGTGCCAGCAGCCGCGGTAATACGGAGGGTGCAAGCGTTAATCGGAATTACTGGGCGTAAAGCGCACGCAGGCGGTCTGTCAAGTCGGATGTGAAATCCCCGGGCTCAACCTGGGAACTGCATTCGAAACTGGCAGGCTTGAGTCTTGTAGAGGGGGGTAGAATTCCAGGTGTAGCGGTGAAATGCGTAGAGATCTGGAGGAATACCGGTGGCGAAGGCGGCCCCCTGGACAAAGACTGACGCTCAGGTGCGAAAGCGTGGGGAGCAAACAGGATTAGATACCCTGGTAGTCCACGCCGTAAACGATGTCGACTTGGAGGTTGTGCCCTTGAGGCGTGGCTTCCGGAGCTAACGCGTTAAGTCGACCGCCTGGGGAGTACGGCCGCAAGGTTAAAACTCAAATGAATTGACGGGGGCCCGCACAAGCGGTGGAGCATGTGGTTTAATTCGATGCAACGCGAAGAACCTTACCTGGTCTTGACATCCACGGAATTCGGCAGAGATGCCTTGGTGCCTTCGGGAACCGTGAGACAGGTGCTGCATGGCTGTCGTCAGCTCGTGTTGTGAAATGTTGGGTTAAGTCCCGCAACGAGCGCAACCCTTATCCTTTGTTGCCAGCGGTTAGGCCGGGAACTCAAAGGAGACTGCCAGTGATAAACTGGAGGAAGGTGGGGATGACGTCAAGTCATCATGGCCCTTACGACCAGGGCTACACACGTGCTACAATGGCATATACAAAGAGAAGCGACCTCGCGAGAGCAAGCGGACCTCATAAAGTATGTCGTAGTCCGGATTGGAGTCTGCAACTCGACTCCATGAAGTCGGAATCGCTAGTAATCGTGGATCAGAATGCCACGGTGAATACGTTCCCGGGCCTTGTACACACCGCCCGTCACACCATGGGAGTGGGTTGCAAAAGAAGTAGGTAGCTTAACCTTCGGGAGGGCGCTTACCACTTTGTGATTCATGACTGGGGTGAAGTCGTAACAAGGTAACCGTAGGGGAACCTGCGGTTGGATCACCTCCTTACCTTAAAGAACCTGCCTTTGTAGTGCTCACACAGATTGTCTGATGAAAAGTAAAAAGCAAGGCGTCTTGCGAGTGAGACTTAAGTGTCCCCTTCGTCTAGAGGCCCAGGACACCGCCCTTTCACGGCGGTAACAGGGGTTCGAATCCCCTAGGGGACGCCACTTGCGCGGTAATGTGTGAAAGGCGTTGCCACCGATATCTCAAAACTGACTTCCGAGTCATGTTTGAGATATTTGCTCTTTAAAAATCTGGATCAAGCTGAAAATTGAAACGACACACAGTGTCTGTTCTCCGTAATAAGAACAGATGACGGTGTGTTCGAGTCTCTCAAATTATCGCAATCAGAAGATGACACTGTAAAAGGTGACGTGAGCGACGTGAAGACAAGGCGTACCGCACGCAGCGAGCGGAGTGGACTTAATGTCCATGAGCATCGCGAGTACGGAACAACGCAGTATTCACAACGCGCAACAAACCGGACAGAACAAGACATCTTCGGGTTGTGAGGTTAAGCGACTAAGCGTACACGGTGGATGCCCTGGCAGTCAGAGGCGATGAAGGACGTGCTAATCTGCGAAAAGCGCCGGCGAGGTGATATGAACCTTTGACCCGGCGATGTCCGAATGGGGAAACCCAGTGCAATCCGTTGCACTATCGTTTGATGAATACATAGTCAAACGAGGCGAACCGGGGGAACTGAAACATCTAAGTACCCCGAGGAAAAGAAATCAACCGAGATTCCCCCAGTAGCGGCGAGCGAACGGGGAGCAGCCCAGAGCCTGAATCAGCTTGTGTGTTAGTGGAAGCGTCTGGAAAGTCGCGCGATACAGGGTGACAGCCCCGTACACGAAAGCACACAGGCTGTGAGCTCGATGAGTAGGGCGGGACACGTGGTATCCTGTCTGAATATGGGGGGACCATCCTCCAAGGCTAAATACTCCTGACTGACCGATAGTGAACCAGTACCGTGAGGGAAAGGCGAAAAGAACCCCGGCGAGGGGAGTGAAAAAGAACCTGAAACCGTGTACGTACAAGCAGTGGGAGCCTCTTTAATGGGGTGACTGCGTACCTTTTGTATAATGGGTCAGCGACTTATATTCTGTAGCAAGGTTAACCGAATAGGGGAGCCGAAGGGAAACCGAGTCTTAACTGGGCGTTAAGTTGCAGGGTATAGACCCGAAACCCGGTGATCTAGCCATGGGCAGGTTGAAGGTTGGGTAACACTAACTGGAGGACCGAACCGACTAATGTTGAAAAATTAGCGGATGACTTGTGGCTGGGGGTGAAAGGCCAATCAAACCGGGAGATAGCTGGTTCTCCCCGAAAGCTATTTAGGTAGCGCCTCGTGAATTCATCTCCGGGGTAGAGCACTGTTTCGGCTAGGGGGCCATCCCGGCTTACCAACCCGATGCAAACTACGAATACCGGAGAATGTTATCACGGGAGACACACGGCGGGTGCTAACGTCCGTCGTGAAGAGGGAAACAACCCAGACCGCCAGCTAAGGTCCCAAAGTCATGGTTAAGTGGGAAACGATGTGGGAAGGCACAGACAGCCAGGATGTTGGCTTAGAAGCAGCCATCATTTAAAGAAAGCGTAATAGCTCACTGGTCGAGTCGGCCTGCGCGGAAGATGTAACGGGGCTAACCATGCACCGAAGCTGCGGCAGCGACACTATGTGTTGTTGGGTAGGGGAGCGTTCTGTAAGCCTGCGAAGGTGTGCTGTGAGGCATGCTGGAGGTATCAGAAGTGCGAATGCTGACATAAGTAACGATAAAGCGGGTGAAAAGCCCGCTCGCCGGAAGACCAAGGGTTCCTGTCCAACGTTAATCGGGGCAGGGTGAGTCGACCCCTAAGGCGAGGCCGAAAGGCGTAGTCGATGGGAAACAGGTTAATATTCCTGTACTTGGTGTTACTGCGAAGGGGGGACGGAGAAGGCTATGTTAGCCGGGCGACGGTTGTCCCGGTTTAAGCATGTAGGCTGGTTATCCAGGCAAATCCGGATAATCAAGGCTGAGGTGTGATGACGAGTCACTACGGTGATGAAGTAACAAATGCCCTGCTTCCAGGAAAAGCCTCTAAGCATCAGGTAACATCAAATCGTACCCCAAACCGACACAGGTGGTCAGGTAGAGAATACCAAGGCGCTTGAGAGAACTCGGGTGAAGGAACTAGGCAAAATGGTGCCGTAACTTCGGGAGAAGGCACGCTGATATGTAGGTGAAGCCCCTGCGGGTGGAGCTGAAATCAGTCGAAGATACCAGCTGGCTGCAACTGTTTATTAAAAACACAGCACTGTGCAAACACGAAAGTGGACGTATACGGTGTGACGCCTGCCCGGTGCCGGAAGGTTAATTGATGGGGTTATCCGTAAGGAGAAGCTCTTGATCGAAGCCCCGGTAAACGGCGGCCGTAACTATAACGGTCCTAAGGTAGCGAAATTCCTTGTCGGGTAAGTTCCGACCTGCACGAATGGCGTAATGATGGCCAGGCTGTCTCCACCCGAGACTCAGTGAAATTGAACTCGCTGTGAAGATGCAGTGTACCCGCGGCAAGACGGAAAGACCCCGTGAACCTTTACTATAGCTTGACACTGAACATTGAGCCTTGATGTGTAGGATAGGTGGGAGGCTTTGAAGC
The DNA here is from genome assembly GCF_052061655.1 of Phytobacter diazotrophicus. Taxonomy (NCBI): domain Bacteria; kingdom Pseudomonadati; phylum Pseudomonadota; class Gammaproteobacteria; order Enterobacterales; family Enterobacteriaceae; genus Phytobacter; species Phytobacter diazotrophicus. The sequence goes on from NZ_CM125428.1 coordinate 516,859, forward strand.
GTGGACGCCAGTCTGCGTGGAGCCAACCTTGAAATACCACCCTTTAATGTTTGATGTTCTAACGTGGACCCGTGATCCGGGTTGCGGACAGTGTCTGGTGGGTAGTTTGACTGGGGCGGTCTCCTCCCAAAGAGTAACGGAGGAGCACGAAGGTTGGCTAATCCTGGTCGGACATCAGGAGGTTAGTGCAATGGCATAAGCCAGCTTGACTGCGAGCGTGACGGCGCGAGCAGGTGCGAAAGCAGGTCATAGTGATCCGGTGGTTCTGAATGGAAGGGCCATCGCTCAACGGATAAAAGGTACTCCGGGGATAACAGGCTGATACCGCCCAAGAGTTCATATCGACGGCGGTGTTTGGCACCTCGATGTCGGCTCATCACATCCTGGGGCTGAAGTAGGTCCCAAGGGTATGGCTGTTCGCCATTTAAAGTGGTACGCGAGCTGGGTTTAGAACGTCGTGAGACAGTTCGGTCCCTATCTGCCGTGGGCGCTGGAGAATTGAGGGGGGCTGCTCCTAGTACGAGAGGACCGGAGTGGACGCATCACTGGTGTTCGGGTTGTCATGCCAATGGCATTGCCCGGTAGCTACATGCGGAAGAGATAAGTGCTGAAAGCATCTAAGCACGAAACTTGCCCCGAGATGAGTTCTCCCTTGGACTTTAAGTCCACTAAAGGAACGTTAAAGACGATGACGTTGATAGGCCGGGTGTGTAAGCGCAGCGATGCGTTGAGCTAACCGGTACTAATGAACCGTGAGGCTTAACCTTACAACGCCGAAGATGTTTTGGCGGATTTGAGAAGATTTTCAGCATTGATTCAGCGTTAAGTACGCAATAATTTGCGCAGCAGCAAGGCGGCAAATGAAGCGACGGAAGGAGCATACATGAGTATGTGACTGACGTTCGCGAATGCAGCCAACGCGGCTGATGCGATAAAAAATTGCGTACCGAGCACAAAGAATTTGCCTGGCGGCTTTAGCGCGGTGGTCCCACCTGACCCCATGCCGAACTCAGAAGTGAAACGCCGTAGCGCCGATGGTAGTGTGGGGTCTCCCCATGTGAGAGTAGGGAACTGCCAGGCATCAAATTAAGCGTGCTGATATGGCTCAGTTGGTAGAGCGCACCCTTGGTAAGGGTGAGGTCCCCAGTTCGACTCTGGGTATCAGCACCAGTTTTAAGGTTAAAGTTCGGCGCTTAGAAAGAATTTGTCTGGCGGCTTTAGCGCGGTGGTCCCACCTGACCCCATGCCGAACTCAGAAGTGAAACGCCGTAGCGCCGATGGTAGTGTGGGGTCTCCCCATGTGAGAGTAGGGAACTGCCAGACATCAATTAAAACAAAAGGCTCAGTCGAAAGACTGGGCCTTTTGTTTTTGATATAGATTTATCAGCGCGTTTGCAGCTTCTTTTCCAGTACAACCTACGGGAACTGAATCAATAAAAAAGGCCATCCGCAGGGATGGCCTTTTGCATTTCTATAACAAGTATCAGTGGATAACCTGAGACAGAAAAGCACGGGTGCGTTCAGACTTAGGATTAGCGAAAAACTCCTGCGGCGGCGCCTGTTCAACGATTTCACCACGATCCATAAAGATCACCCGGTCAGCAACGGTACGTGCAAAGCCCATTTCGTGAGTAACGCACAGCATTGTCATTCCCGATTCAGCCAGACCAATCATGGTATCCAGCACTTCTTTCACCATCTCAGGGTCAAGCGCAGAGGTTGGTTCATCAAAGAGCATAATTTTCGGTTTCATACAGAGTGAGCGGGCGATAGCCACACGCTGCTGCTGACCACCAGAAATTTGCCCCGGGAATTTATGGGCGTGCTCAGCAATACGAACGCGCTCTAAATAGTGCATTGCCAGCGCTTCGGCTTCCTTCTTCGGCATCTTCCGCACCCAGATCGGTGCCAGCGTGCAGTTCTGCAGTACCGTCAGATGCGGGAAAAGGTTGAAGTGCTGAAATACCATCCCCACTTCCTGGCGAACCTTTTCGATATTACGAATATCTTCGTTTAATTCGATGCCATCCACTACGATACGACCCTGCTGATGCTCTTCCAGATGATTAATGCACCGAATAGTCGTGGATTTCCCTGAGCCGGAAGGGCCGCACAGAACGATGCGTTCCCCCTGCTTTACCTTAAGGTTAATATCTTTAAGCACGTGAAATTGCCCGTACCATTTATTCACATCTTCGAGCGTAATCATCGCATCGGCAGGTTGCATAGTAATTTGACTCATAATTTCCTCAATGCGCTGAACGCCCGGTATGGAAGCGCTTCTCCAGATGTTGGCTATAGCGCGACATGCTAAAACAGAAAATCCAGTAAACTAACGCGGCAAATACATAACCTTCGGTCGACATACCGAGCCAGGCGGGGTCTACCGTTGCCTGCTGGACGCTACTGAAAAGATCGAACAGGCCGATGATGATAACGAGGCTGGTATCTTTAAACAGCGCGATGATGGTATTCACCAGACCCGGAATAACCAGTTTGAGTGCCTGCGGTAAAATCACCAGCCCTTGTGTTTTCCAGTATCCCAGCGCCAGTGACTCGGCAGCTTCATATTGCCCTTTTGGCAGAGCCTGCAAGCCGCCACGCACTACTTCGGCGACGTAGGCGGACTGAAACAGAATCACCCCGACCAGCGCACGGATCAGCTTATCGATACTTGTGCCTTCCGCCATAAACAGCGGCAGCATGACCGAGGACATGAACAGTACAGTGATCAGCGGTACGCCACGCCAGAACTCGATAAAAATCACTGACAATACCCGCACGACCGGCATTTTTGAGCGACGCCCGAGCGCCAGCAATATGCCCAGAGGCAAAGCACCAGCGATACCCACAGAGGCGATGATCAACGTCAGCGCTAACCCGCCCCACTGGCGCGTTTCCACGCGATCGAGTCCCAAAAAACCACCGTACATCAGCCACCACACCACGAGCGGATAAACCACAGCCCAGCAAGCGATATAGCGACCACGACTCGGTAGCTTTTTCCAGAACATCGGTGCGATAGAAAGGAGTCCGACAATCAGGGCGAGGTTAATGCGCCAGCGTTGCTCATGCGGATAGAGGCCATACATGAACTGACCAAAACGCTCATGAATAAACACCCAGCACGCACCCGCTTTGGTACAGTCTGCGCGCGTCGATCCTATCCAGTTCGCCTGGAAAAGAGCCCAGTTCAGCAGCGGTGGAATCAGTTCCCACATCAGCCACAGGCAGAAGAGCGTCAGCAGTGCGTTCAGCCAGCTTGAAAATAAATTTTTCTTTATCCACAGCACAATACCGCTGCTTCCTGCACGGGTCTGGCGCGTAGATTGAGACATAATAGCTTTTGTCATCAGATGTCCTTAGCGCTCAATTAATGCGATGCGGCGGTTATAGATATTCATAAGCAACGAAATCGACAGACTGATAATCAGGTAAACCGACATGGTAATCGCGATCGTTTCGATGGCCTGGCCTGTCTGGTTCAACACCGTACCGGCGAACAACGACACCATATCCGGATAACCAATCGCGGCTGCCAGAGACGAGTTTTTTGCAATGTTCAAATACTGGCTGGTCAGCGGTGGAATAATGACACGCAGTGCCTGCGGAATGATGACCTGACGCAACGTCACCGGGTTGGGCAAGCCAAGCGAACGTGCCGCTTCATGTTGACCGTAGGGAACAGATTGAATGCCTGAGCGGATAATCTCAGCAATGAATGCCGAGGTGTAAACCGACAGTGCAATCGTGAGTGCCGCCAGTTCCGGAATCAACACCATACCGCCCTGGAAGTTGAAACCGCGCAAGTGCGGGATGTCCCAGTGAAGCGCCGCGCCAAATACCCAATGAGCCAGCAACGGGAGCACAATAATCAGCCCCAGAGCCGTTGGCCATGTGCGGCGCAATTGGCCGGTTTTAATCTGGTGCGCTTTGTTAAAGCGATACAGACCGATGCTGATGGCGAATGCGATAACAATCGTGCCGATAAACGCCCATAGACCCTCCCCCAACTGAGGTGATGGGATATAGAGACCCCTGTTACTGAGGAACAGCAAATCCATAGCGCCAATAGCCTGACGTGGGCCAGGTAAATTACGCAATACGGCGAAATACCAGAAGAAGATTTGCAGCAGCGGGGGAATATTACGGAACGTCTCGATATAAATCGTAGAGAGCTTACGTAACAGCCAGTTTTCTGAAAGACGGCAAAGCCCCAGAAAAAAGCCGATAAATGACGCAAAAACAATACACAGCGCTGATACCAATAAGGTATTCAGCAGGCCAACGAAGAAAACGCGGCCATAAGTGTCACCCTGTTCGTAGTCGATAAGGTGCTGAACAATGCCAAATCCGGCAGCACGATCAAGAAATGCAAAACCAGAAGTAATACCGCGGCTGTTCAGGTTAGTAACGGTATTGTGTATCAAATAGATCGCGATGCCGATAACAGCAAGAATAGCGATAATTTGAAACAGCCAGGCACGAACCGCAGGGTTTGAAAAGGAGAGTGTTCCTTTAACGGTTGGGCGGCGTTGGGACATAAGAAAACCTCGGTAACCATGACTCTGGAGTGGGCGCCGCATCGGCAGCGCCCGTTACAGCGCTTACGTCTTAACGTACTGGCGGAGCGTACTGAATACCGCCGTTGTTCCAGAGGTTATTCTGGCCGCGTTTGATTTTCAGCGCGCTGTCAGCACCGACGTTACGCTCGAAGATTTCAGAGTAGTTGCCCACTTTCTTGATGATGTTGTAGGCCCATTTGTTGTCGAGTTTCAGGTCTTTACCAAAATCACCTTCGGTACCCAGCAGGTGCGCCATGTCTGGCGTTGCTGGCTTAGCCGCTTTCTCGTCAACGTTTTTCGAGTTGATGCCCATTTCTTCTGCGTTCAGCATGGCAAACAGCGTCCAGCGAACGATGGAGAACCAATCTTCATCACCGCGACGAACGACCGGACCCAGCGGTTCTTTGGAGATCACTTCCGGCAGGACGATCCATTCCGCCGGATTGCTCAGCTTGATACGCAGTGCGTACAACTGAGACTGGTCAGATGCCAGCGTATCGCAACGGCCTGACTCCAGTGCTTTTGCGGATTCATCAGAGCGGTCAAAGGTCACCGGCGTGTATTTCATATTGTTGGATTTAAAGTAATCCGCCACGTTGAGCTCGGTATCGGTACCCGCCTGAATACATACGGTTGCGCCGTCCAGCTCTTTGGCGCTTTTCAGGCCTGCTTTGTTATGGGTCAGGAAGCCGATACCGTCGTAATAGGTTACGCCAGTAAAGGACATCCCCATACCAGCGTCGCGTGAAGAGGTCCAGGTTGTGTTACGGGAAAGGATATCTACCTCGCCGGATTGCAGTGCGGTGAAACGTTCTTTTGCGGTCAGCGGGGTGTATTTTACTTTCGTGTCATCGCCAAATACGGCAGCGGCAACGCCACGGCATACATCTACATCAATACCGGTGAATTTACCGTTAGCATCCGCGTAAGAGAAGCCAGGAAGACCGTCACTGATACCGCACTGTACGAAGCCTTTCTTCTTAACGGCATCCAGAGTTGTGCCAGCATGGGCTTGATTTGCAACGGCAAACAGCACGCCGGCAGCTGCCAGGCTGGCAATCATCATATTTTTCATAATGCATCCTGTGTGGCGAAAAATTATCGTTATATGAAGGCGTCCGGGAAACGCCTTAAACCTGTCTGTGGCTTTGGCCATACTCTTTAAAGCAAAGGTAGTGCCAGTTTTTGCGAATGCGGAAAAATGCGAGCCGCGAGCGCAATATGGAGAGTGTAGACAGGAAAAAATAACCTCAATGCCCTGCCATGGTGCAAAATTCCAACCTGCGCCACAAAACAGAGCAAAAAAATTTCAATTAGCCGATTCTGCTAACAAATAAGTTTCAGGGGGTAATATAAGCAAGAAAGCTAAACGCATTACTTTGTGAAACGCGTCACGAGAAGGAATGAAATAATTAAAAATATGGTGGGAAATCAGGCAGGAGTGCAGATTTATTTAAATGAGTTGCTCATTTTTGATGCTAAAAATTTACGCCAATAAAAAGAAATGCACTGTAATAAAGCAAAGCGCGGCATAACCGCGCTTTGGATAAATTACTTAGTTAACGCGACGATACCCAGCGTTAAGCCTGCCAGAGCCGCAGCCCCTCCCGCAATCGCACCTGCGGTTTCCCAGTTGTCCTGAGTCGTTCCTTTTACACAGGTATTGGTATGGACCAGACGCCCTTGATCGTCATACGTGGGGACACAAGGTGAGTCGTGCGCACAACCTGCCAGGGTAGCGGTAAGCAGAACAACGGAAATTAATCTTTTCATGATGTTACCTCTAAATAGTCCCGATCCCCGGTATCAAATAACGACACCAGCGCAGAATCGATACGCTATTTTAACATCGCGAAGATTAAGAATGCCCCGTTCAATAATCTCAAAGTATGAGCAGTGTAAACATCGTGAAGAGAATAACGATATTTCATCGAATAATGCAGAAAAAATGGAGGTGATGAAGAGATTATGCAGGGGGATAGGGAAATATAAAAATTTAAAGTTCGTTATCTATTGTGAGCCAGTGATTTTAATAAAAATAATGGAAATGGCAATAACAAGGCAGATAAAAAACGCCGACAGGCTAATAGATAAAAGGGTGTACAATTAAACACCCTTTTATCTAGTCTATTGACATTTAACAAACAGGTTCCTGTCGGCACAATGTATTTCCCTGAGCGCTGATAACCTCAGGTGTGACCGGGCGACCTAATAGATAGCCTTGTAGCGTATTGCACCCCAGCTCAGTCAAAAAGGCCTGCTGTTCTGTGGTTTCAACCCCTTCCGCTACCACTTTCAGATTTAACGTTTTCGCCAGCGCGATGATAGCCGAGACGATGGTTGCATCGTCGCCATCGCTGTTGAGTTCTCTGACAAAAGCGCGATCAATTTTCAGTTCACACGCGGGAAGCCGCTTGAGATAAAGCAAGCTGGAATAGCCAGTACCAAAGTCGTCAATGGACGCCTGAACGCCTGCATCAGTAAGTTCCGTCAAGACGCGAACGCTCTCGTCCGGGTTCGTCATCGCTGTGGTCTCGGTAACCTCAAGTATTAGCGTGTCAGGTGGCACCTCATGCTTTTGTAGGCTATCCATGATGGTCTGAACCAGCGACGGCTGTTCAAATTGCAGTGTTGATAAGTTGACTGCCACGGACCAGTCAATATTCCCCTGCGTCCGCCATTCGCTTAACTGGCGGCATGCTTCATCAATGACCCAGTTTCCGAGCGGGACAATCAGGCCCGTCTTCTCCGCTAACGGTAAAAAAACGTCAGGAGAGAGCATCCCTCGTTTTGGATGCTGCCAGCGGAGCAGGGCTTCAAAACCAATGATTGGTCCGGCTGGCGCCTGAAATTTGGGCTGGTAAACCAGGCGAAACTCTTTACGTTCCATAGCCAGCCACAGGTCGTTCATCAGTTGTAACTGCGTTTGCGCCAGGGTGTTCATGGACGGCTGGAAGAAGTGATAGCCGTTTCGCCCCATATGCTTAGTGTGATACATCGCCGCGTCGGCGTTAAACATCAGCTCGCGCTCATTTTTACCATCGTGCGGATAGAGTGCGATGCCCACGCTCAGGGTGACCATCATGTCATAAGGGTCGATATTAAACGGCTTGTCGATAACGCGTACCAGCGAGCCTGCAAGCGTCGCTGCTTCATCCGGGGCGCTTACCTCTGTCAGCAGGACGAATTCGTCACCACCCATACGAGCCAGCGTATATTGCCCCTTGAGCTGCTGCTTGAGACGATCAGCCACTGCAACCAGCAATTTATCGCCCACGTCGTGCCCATAGGCGTCGTTAACGGTTTTAAAGCCGTCCAGGTCCATAAACATCAGCGCGAAGAAAGAACCTTCACGTCTTGCTTTATTTATCGCCTGATCCAGACGGTCTTCCAGCAGCACGCGGTTAGGCAGGCGCGTTAGGGTATCGTGTAGCGCCAGTTGGGCCAGCTCGCGGTTCGCTTCCGCCAGGGAAGAGGCCAACTGAGATGTCCGCGCCTGCAGGCGTGCATCCAGCATGGAAACGAGCAGGGTGATGCCGAGGATGGAAAATGCCACGACGCTTACCAGCACTGCCAGCCAGTTGCCGTTAACGCCATGGTGACTCATTGGCTCGTGGTTAGGGAATTGCGCGGCCATCATGCCGCTGTAGTGCATACCGGCAATGGCGAACCCCATTAAAATGGCCGCGCCAAAGCGCATTAAAGCCACCTGAGCGGCTTCATGACGAAGACGGAACGTCAGCCATAGCGCGGCAAAAGAAGCGGTTAATGCAATGATGACCGAGATGGCGACCCAGAACATATTCCAGACAATGGCGGGTTCCACTTTCAGCGCTGCCATACCGGTATAGTGCATGGCAACGATCCCCATCCCCATCACAAACGAACCGGGGAGAAGATGCAGCATGGTCAATTCATTACCGCTGACTAACCAGAGTGCAAACAATGAGGCGCCGATGGCAATGAGCATGGAGATCGCCGTCAATAACGGGTCATAGCTCAGGTGCATTGAGATATCCATCGCCAGCATGCCGATAAAATGCATGGCCCAGATACCAATGCCCATTGCTACACCGCCGCCGGTCAACCACACCCATGATGAAGACCCTGAGCTGGTGGACACACGACCTGCCATATTTAGCGCAGTATAGGAAGCCAGAATGGCAACAATAAAAGAAACAACAACCAGGATTTGGTCGTATTGGCTAACCAGCATGATGTCATCAACTCATTCACAAAAGTATTATGCGTAACTACACTTGAGAAGACAAAAAAGGTGGTGACATTATCATTGCAAGTGGATGACTCAAAACGGTTTCTCTGCTTGCACGAAGCAAGAGACCGGGCGGGAAAACAGCTAATTTAAATCAGCACAGTTCACCAGCTTGAGAGGATTGACGGAATCCATGTTTCGGCATTTATCTACCTCTGTTGTCAGGAATTCGATCCACTGCATGATCAATGCATCCAGCAACAGGACAGAAAGGGCAAAAATAACCAGCCAAAAATACTTTCGAATCATCCCGCATATCCTTTTCGTGCAACCATTCGTTGGGAATATACACGAAAATGTTATCGGCAGGCGTTGAGGAAAGATAAGTTTTTTGGCGGAGCTCCAGCGAAAAAAAAGCGCGTCCCCATGCCGGTCCGCGCCTTTTAACAAGCAGTCTCTGATAACTATCAGTTCATGCCGTATGTTCACAAGCATGGTTTATTACCGTTCGTCATGGTCTGAGTGGTTTTTTTCAACTGCATGGTTTTTAACGGTTTTATTGCTTTTGTTGTTTATTCTTGTTCATTGCTGTTTAGGGTCTTACACTGAGCCGTGTATCACAAGGTGTATCACAAACTTTTTATGAACTGAGGTTTTATGGCCGGCTCGACCAACAAATTAAGCGACAAAAAGCTAAAATCTTTGCTCGGTTCTGTACGAAAAAAAGAAGAAATGATGGCTGATGGCGACGGTTTGAGCGTCCGTTTGCTTCGTTCCGGGTCCATTAGTTGGATTTTTTCTTATCGTCTCGGTGGCAGAGGCTCCCGGCTGGAAAGGCTTACTCTGGGGAACTACCCGGATATGTCGCTTAAGCTGGCGCGTGAACGGCGAGAAGAATGCCGTGCCTGGCTGGCCGAAGGGAAAAACCCAAAATTTCAGCTTGATGTACGAACGGAAGAGATCCTGCGCCCAGTAACTGTAAGAGACGCCATGTCATACTGGATTCGTGAATATGCGGCCCATCACCGCGTAAACGTGAATCGCCACGAGGCCCAACTCGATAAACACATTTATCCTTACATCGGCGACTTACCCCTTTCTCTGTGCGAAACGCGCCACTGGCTCGAGTGTTTTGACAGAGCCAAGCGCGAAACCCCTGTTGCTGCCGGTTACGTTTTCCAGATGTGCAAGCAGGCGCTTAAATTCTGCCGTGTTCGACGCTACGCCGTCAGTAATGCTCTTGATGACCTGACAATACAGGATGTGGGTAAAAAGCAGGACAAAGGCGACAGGGTTCATGATATGGACGAACTGGCGCAAATCTGGCGTTCGTGTTCGGGTAAGTTGTTTAAACCCTACTATGCCACTCTGTTACGTCTGCTGGTGGTCTTCGGTTGCCGTTCCCAGGAGGTTCGTCTTTCGACCTGGGCAGAATGGGATCTGAAAAATTGGGTCTGGACAGTTCCCAAGGAACATAGCAAGGGGGGTGAGAAGATATTACGGCCTATTCCCGTCGCTATGCGCCAGATCGTGTCGGACCTGTACGAGCAAAATAATCAAACAGGCCTGCTGCTGGGCGAGATGAAGAAACCGGAAGCTGTCAGCCAGTGGGGAAGGGGAGTGTATAAACGCTTGGGCCATGCGGAACCTTGGACGCTTCACGACCTGCGTCGCACGTTCGCTACCACACTGAACAATATGGGGATTGCACCTCATGTGGTTGAGCAACTGCTTGGCCACACGCTGGGCGGCGTTATGGCAGTATATAACCGTAGCCAGTACTTACCCGAAAAACTGGACGCCCTGAATAAATGGATGGAGCGCTTAGAGATTATTTCATCCGATTACACAAATGTGGAAATTTTGAAGGTGGCGAAATGAGTGATTTTGGTGGCGCAAAAGATAAAATTCATCGCTTATATTATCCGCTTGAAGAGGCTGCGGTTTTTTTAAATTGTAGCGTGAAGGATGTAGTTCATCTGGGTGCTATAGGGGTGCTAAAGATATCTATTTACATTCCTGGTTGGCATGAGATAGAAAAAGAGTCATTTTCTATATTTTACAATGGATTGGCTGTTGATGCGGATCAGTATAGGTATGGTGAATATTTAGGCTTGAGTGGTGAGAGTTGGGAAATTAATGGCATATACAATTATATTCCTAAAGATAATGATTTTTATCAAAAAGATACTAAGCTCGTAAAACATTTCAATGGTTTCTTTTATTTGGTACCTCGTAACCTCACTGAATTAGAATTCGATATTAATGCTGATACAATTAAGATAAATACCCTTTATGCTACAGAAGACTTTGATGATATGGGAGCCGTCATCCTTGATTCACCTATCGGCGTATTATTTCCTTCAAGATATCTTTGCGTAATGTTTGAAGAGCTGGAAAACATTCAAGAAAAATCAGGGAAAATTCCCTCGCCAGAGTCTGATAGACCGAAACGAAAGCCTAATGAGAACAAACAGGCGAAGATGATTAAAGCGCTGATTGAAATTCACTACGGACTGGGGCAATCAGACCGGGCCAGATCACTTCTTAATACTGAAAAAAATAGCGGAGAGATGCTGGCTGATTTTGATAAAGCTGGTATCAGGCCCCCGGTTTCTGGAAAAGTGTTATCCGATTGGTTAAAGGATGTAGAACTCGATACTGTGGAAATATCCAGAGTAAGAATGGATATCTCCAAAAAGTAGTCCTTCCTCTAATTACTCTCCTTACGAACAAAAGCAAACCGTAAGGAGCAGTAATGAGCAATCAAACCTTTCAAATTAGCACCGAACGTATGATTCGTGAGGCAGAGTGTCGCCGATTGACCGGGATCTGTCGCACAACCCGCTACATGATGGAAAAGGAAGGCAACTTTCCCGCTCGTCGAAAATTGGGTGGACGCGCTGTTGGCTGGCTTCTTTCAGAGGTTACGGCTTGGCAGCAGAGTCGCAAAGCGGCGTAAGGGGTGGGGTATGTCAGATAAAACAAAGGCGGCCCCGCATGGCCGCCAGTGCATTACAACGAAACAGGATCAGCATACCAGGCCTTGCGCTGGTGGTCAAAGCCTGACCGCTCCCGGAAAGACAGGGGCGCAACTCTTTAAGAGTTGTGCAAATATTAAGCATCACTCTTTAGCGGCTTCCTTGGCTTGTTTACGCTGCCGGCGTTTGATCTCTCCTTTGGCTGCTGTAACCAGAAATCCAGCGGTGCTTTCACCATCTTCCCGTAGTCGCTCTATATCTTCCATAACTTCATGGGGGATTCTTACGGTGGTCATTTGTGATTTCGCGTTCTTCGCACCTGTTGCCATTACTGAAACTCCTTGTGTTAGGTGTATTTCAGTATACGCAAAAAAAATGAGAAGAAAAGACTTGAGGTGTATTTCACTTTGGGCTAGTTTTAAAAAAGAAGGTGAAATACACCTTGTAAGTGCGAAGCCCGGAAGTGCGTCAACACTAACCGGGCTTCTGACCAAACCGTTAAGTGAGGTAACAGTTATGGCTGACAATCAGTCTATCCAAACTCGCCCTGAATTTACATGGCTATTCCTTGCCACTCCCAAGCATTACCCGGAGTGCTCTCCTATCGTCCTGCGTTTTGATGCTGACACCGAAGAGACTGCCCGTGATGCATTTCCCGGCTGGAACTTAATCTTTGCCGCCAAAATCCGCGCTCACGCTCCTTGCCGTGTTGTGTTCTTTGATTACACATCAAGACGTGGATGGGAGTTCGACAGTGCCGCGATTCAGGAGGTGCGCCATGCGTAAGGTCAAATGGTCAGAAATTGACATTGAAGATGAACTGCGCCGCCTGGAAGCATTGCTCTCAACATCGCTGTATATGAATTTTGAGGATGAAACCGAGTACAGCGTTGCGATGGATCTGATCAGCATGTCGTTGTCCCGCGTTCGTGAACTAAAAACGGCAAGTGAGGTGACCCATGCGTGATATTTACCATCAGCTTGTTAAGAGCACTCCTGATTTTAAAAACTTCACTGATGAGGCTTTGGCTGAATCCAGCGATTTATATTCTGCTGGCGCATTTGCCATTAACAGCGCCCTTACGCTGATCGGCAATCTGGCTTTCGATGCAACCAATGCCGAGGACTATTCCGACGAAGACGCCCGCCGTGATTTGGTTCTGGTCAGCAACGTGTTGCGTCATCTTCCCCGTATGGCTATGGCGCTGAGTCAAAGTAGTGACACAGCGAGTTATGTACGTGGTGAGCGCAATAAGGGGAAACGGTCATGATCAGCAACGTCAAATTCAACGAACTGGAAAAACGCTTCGATCTGCTGGTGGATAAAGTCACTGTGCTGGAAGAGAAGGTTAGAGTGCTCACAGATAGCCAGGGAGGTGAAATTCCTCCCGGTATGACTCCTGTCGCAACGTTGGCGGCTGAGTATGGCATTTCTACCAAAAAGGCCGAGGAACTGGCGAAAAATACGGGTGTGATGCTGGTCAAACTGAAATCCGGTGGCTTTGTTGCGCCTGATGAGAAATTCAGGGAAGCGGCCCGACTGGTGCTCCGCAGCGCCAAGCGTAAATACGGTTCGGCGTACTGGTTCCATCCCTTGCTCGGTAAGTTCCAGATGAGCGGAGGCATTCCTAAATGACAGTACAACTGACAGCAGTAGAGACAGTATCGGATGCCCTGTTTACGTGCTCTTATCTCTGGGCACATGGTAAGCACTACAGCCGCACCGATCTGGAAAAGGCAATCCACCAGCATAAAGACCCGACTACACGCTATGGCAAGCTGGCGGTGCGGTTAAAGCAGATAGTCGAGATGTCATATGAGGATCTGTGTGATGCCGGTTATCTCGATACCGACCGTAAGCAGATGATTATTGCCCGCCGCTCTGTGCTGGTGGATGAAATCGGCGAAGAGGAAATGAATCTCTGGCTGTCCGACACGCAGCGCATACAGCGAGCATTCCCGGATGCCACCATTGATAAAAAGCGCTCAAAGCTACCACTTACACGCGGCTCCGAGGGCTATAACGTCCGTCAGGACTATGTGATTAAGCATATGCTCCCGGCACAGTCACTGTGCAGCATATACGGCCCCAGCGGTTCGTATAAAAGCTTCCTGGCTGTTTCATGGGCCTGTCATATAGCTGCTGGTGCCTCGTGGTCAGGTAAGAAGGTTGAGCGCGGCGCTGTGCTTTATGTGGTAGGTGAGGGCGGTGTGGGTGTTCCCCGCAGGATCAAAGCATGGGAGCAGGTACATGGCCAGCAGGTTGATAACCTCTGGCTTGTTAACCGCCCCGTCTTCCCGGTGCGTGAATCCGAGGTATCAGAAGTCATTCTGGCATCCAGGCAGATCACAGCGGAATGCGCTATGCCCGTGCGGCTGGTGGTGATCGACACGCTGGCGCGTTGCTTTGGCGGTAATGATGAAAACGATGCTCGTGACATGGGGGCGTTTATCGAAGGCTGTGACGTTATCAAGCAGAAAACAGGCGCTACGGTGCTGGTGGTTCATCACTCTGGCAAGGATGAGGCTAAAGGGGCGCGTGGTTCCAGTTCGTTTCGGGCGGCGCTTGATGCTGAGTTCAATGTGAAGCGAGAAGGGGACGGACAGGCGCTAATCCTGTCATGCACCAAGATGAAGGATGCCGAGGAGCCCGAACGTAAAGCCTATGACCTTCGTACCGCCGAACTGTACACGGATGAAGACGGGGAAATGGTGTGCTCACTGGTGGTTCGCGATGTACCGCGTGAGGCTAAAGAGGTTGATCCTGAACTGGCTGGGGTGGAAAAACTCACCGATAACCACATGGCGCTGTGGCAGGCAATCAGAAGCCGAATAGCGCGGGGCGAACCCTGTAACAGGGCGGTCATTCGTGACGACCTGAAAGCCACTGGCATAAACACCAAGCATTTCACGCGCTGGCTCCAGAAACTGATTGATGATGGCCTGGTTATTCAGGACGGCGATTTGCTGACACTGAAATCTTTACGGGAAGTGGGTAACTAAGTGGGGCGCTGGTGGGGGATGTGGGGAGCGGGACCCCATATTCCCCACTTTGCGCCCATATACACGGAGCAAGTGGGTAAAACTGCTTAAACCCGCGTCATTACTGGCTTTGATGCCTATTAATGAAAATGTGGGTGGGGAGCAAGTGGGGAGGGTAGTAAGTGGGTGTTAAGTGGGGAGGCGATGGCCTCCCTTAGTTTTATCATAAACTTATAAACCACTTTTTATGATTAAAATTCGTTTACTTACCACTTTTGGTGATCAATGATTGCACGTGTACCATCAATCACGATAAGGGTAAGAAGATGGCTGATAAGAACAAATCGACGCATGATAAGGGCGGTACGGTCCATATTGACGCCGAAACAATGAAGAAAATCGAGGAGTACCAGGCGTTCATTAAAAAGAATCACCCTGAAATGCCTGTCCCCACTAAAGGCCAGATTGTGCGCAGCAGCGTGAACTACTGGCATCACCACACGCTGGGGGCATGGGTATGAAAGGCTGGTACAACATCAAAGCGGCCAGCGATGGCGCAAGCGCAACCATTCAGATTTATGAAGAGATTGGCGGCTGGGGCATCACCGCCCAGCAGTTCTCCGAAGACCTGAAAGCCCTGGGCGACATTTCCCATATCAATCTGAACATCCATTCGCCCGGTGGCGATGTCTTTGACGGCATCGCTATTTACAACCTCCTGAATAAACACCCGGCAAAAATCACGGTGCATATCGATGGGCTGGCCGCGTCTATGGCGTCAGTCATTGCGATGGCCGGTGATCGTATCGTCATGCCTGAGAACGCCATCATGATGATTCACAAGCCGTGGGGCATTTCCGGTGGGAACGCCAACGACATGCGCGACTATGCCGAGTTGCTGGACAAGGTAGAAAACGTCCTGATCCCCGCCTATGCACGTAAAACAGGTAAGTCTGCTGAGGTGCTGGCATCCCTGCTGGAGGAGGAAACCTGGATGGATGGCCGCGAATGTGTAGCGCAGGGATTTGCAGATGAGTTACTGCCGGCTGTCAGTGCGATGGCCCGAATCGAATCAAAACGAATTGAGGATTTTGAACATATGCCCGACAACATCAAAGGGATGATCACCCAGCCTAAAGGCTCTACTGGTTCCATTGTGCCGGAACAGAACCGCATCAACGGTATTAAAGATTTGTTTGCCATGTTTGGTGGCAAGCATGATTCGCTGAAAATGCAGTGCCTGGAAGATGCCGACTGTACACCGGACAAAGCAAAAGACCTGCTGCTGGCCGAAATGGGGCGCACTGCCACACCATCCAATAAAAACGCTTTTTCCCATGTTTATGCGGGCAACGGTAACATCGTTGGCGACGGTATCCGCCAGGGGCTTAATGCCCGCCTGGGGCATGAACGCGCGGAGCGTGGAAACCCCTATGCAATGATGAGTCTGTTTGAAATGGCTCAGGCTTCGCTGGTGGATCGTGGCATCAGCATCAGCGGATTTGGCAACCGCTCGCAGATTGTGAACTTGGCCTTCACGCATAGTACCAGCGACTTTTCACATATCCTTGCTGGTGGCGCTGAGAAGTCTGTACTCACAGGCTGGCAGAACAGCGGCGAGACTTTCCAGCAATGGACTAAAACAGGCTCCCTGTCTAACTTCCATGAAGCAAAACGTGTGGGCCTGAATGGTTTCTCTGAACTGGAAAAGGTTCCAGAGGGGGCTGAATACAAATACGTCACTACCAGTGACAACGGCGTCCCTATCGCGCTGGCGACGTATGGCAATATTTTCTCTGTTACCCGTCAGGCCATCATCAATGACGACCTGAGTCAGCTTTCCACTATTCCCCAGGCTATGGGACGAGCAGCAGCGCGAACGGTCGGTAATCTTGTCTATCTGCAACTCACTGCAAACGCCAGCTTCACCGATGGTAAGGCGCTGTTCCATGCGGATCACAACAACCTCATTTCAAAGGGGATGGATACGGACGGACTGAACGAGGCCCGCAAGGCTATGCGCCTGCAGGAGGATGCGAACGGTGATCCGATTAATGTCATCCCGGCCTATATCCTTGTACCTGCCGCGCTGGAAGGTGCAGCAAATCGCGCTGTGCTCTCTTCCTCTTCTTTGTTCCCTGTGGATCAGAACGGCACGCTGAACCAGAACCCCGGCATTATCAACATGGTGAAGGATATGGCTCAGGTTATTGTTGAACCACGTCTGGACAAGGCCAATAACAAACAGTGGTATGTAGCCGCCGCGCAGGGCACTGACACTATCGAGGTGGCTTATCTCGATGGTATGGATACGCCATATCTGGAGCAGATGGACGGCTTCACGGTCGATGGTGTGGCCTGGAAGGTGCGCATTGATGCGGGGGTGGCCGCGCTGGACTATCGCGGGCTGGTCAAATCGAATGGCGCGGCGTGACGGGAAAGAGGGCGGCTTCGGTCGCCTTTTATCATTTGAGAATCTCTCTCATTTGAAAAGGTACTCCTGGGCATACGACCTGCCACGGGGCGGCGGACTCGCGGGTTTCGGCTGGTTTTCTGTATTTTATCCGTGCAGCAGCGCTGACCTAACTAACTGATAATTAATGTTTCTGATTGCGTTTGCTGCAAAAGTGAACGTGCAACGAGGTACGATTTAATGCTGAGTAAAACACTGGTTAATGTTACCCAACTGTCTGAACTGGTGGGGATGAACCGGAACATGGTAGCGCGACGGCTACGTGAAACTGAATTGGACGGTGGAAACGGCGAAAACCTGAAACAGTATGAACTGTGTAAAGCCCTGCGGGTACTCATCATGCCATCGGTGCAGGAGAATGGCGAAATGTCGCCTCAGGACAGAAAAGCCTGGTATCAGTCGGAAAATGAGCGCCTGAAATTTGAGAAAGAAGAACGCGAGGTTATCCCGGTTGACGAAGTAGTGCAGGTGTACTCATCAATGCTAAAGGCTGTGGTCATGGTACTTGAGACACTACCGGATATTCTGGAGCGTGACTGTGGACTGACGCCAGTAGCAGTTAACCGCGTACAAGGGATAATTGACGATCTGCGCGATGAAATGGCTCGCAAAGTTGCTGATTCAGAGAATGAAGAAGGCTGGCCCGCAGTCCCGGCAGAGGGATAACTCATGGTTAACCTTGAGTTAGTATTGATTGAAATGGCCCGTCAGCAGGGCCATGAACTTAACGGGCAGGATAGGTTACTCATTCGTACAAAGATTGCTAAGGCCTTAACTGCTAAAGATCTGCACCGTCAGAGGATGGAGGCCAAACCGTACAAATGGCAAAAAGTAACACCGCCCCGCCGCTAATTTTTCGATTTTTTTTGCCAGGTTTGGATTAGGAAAACAGCCATGCTACCAGCGAGATTTACGGCTAAAAGAGCGTGCCGGTCAGTTGGTTTGGGTGGTTTTTTTCCTATCCCATGAGCATCACCATATTTATTACGCAGAGTACCGAGACCATTAACCACTGATGAGCAGCCTTTGAGTATTTGTTTAAATATCTGTTCACCATGCTGGTCAGGGGCAAGATTTAGCTCTTTCGACGTTAGCTTGTACAACTCACTCATATCAAGGTTTCGATCATAAGGAATCTTCAAATCATCCAAGATATGTTTGCAAACTGTCTCTACTAACGTGCGAGCTGCGGTTATAGCACCTTCGGGGTCTGTGCTTCTGCGGTCTAATGCTTTTGTCCACGCATCATTTACGCCGCGCTCATCGTAACTTTTCAGTCCATCAGTAATGTGAAAATCAGAAGGGATGGTGTTTGGCCCCTCAAAATAATCGATTAAGGGGGTGAACTCGGACGCAATGAAACTTTCACGTTCTCTGTAAGAAGAATATGCGGGTTGAATAAAGCCCCAAAACTGCTTAAGGCTTCTGCACTCTCGGACAAATGCAGGCAAAAGATCTTTTAAGACTCCATTTTTTATGAAATGGGACCGAAGAGCATTGAAGTTATCGCTATTGTCGCGCGGACCTCCTCTGGCAACCTCGATTAAAAGATTCTCAAGATGCCTGGCTCTTTCCTCATCCGATGCAAATTCATTTAAAAAATCGTCCATCATACCTTCCATTTTTTTCTGGCTTTTATGACTGTAATGCCAAATATGGAAGGTGTTCAACATCGTTCAATAAGGTTCACTGAATTGTGTATCACAATGTGTATCACAATCAATAAAAAAGGCGCTTCCCCATGCCGAGTAGCGCCTTTTAATTCAATAACATAACTGATTGTTATCAGTTCATGCCGTATTTTTTCAGTTTCTTACGCAGCGTACCACGGTTGATACCCATCATCAGGGCAGCGCGGGTTTGATTGCCGCGGGTGTATTGCATCACCATGTCCAACAGTGGCTGTTCAACTTCAGCCAGTACCAGCTCATACAGATCATTAACATCCTGACCATTCAGTTGAGCAAAATAGTTCTTCAGTGCCTGTTTAACCGAGTCACGCAGGGGCTTTTGAGTTACCTGATCCTGAGAGTTAACGGTAGAAACGGTCAGTACGTCAGAATTTACGCGTTGTTCGAACATAGTTCTGTCAGCTCTTTATTTCATTACGCAAGATTTTCGAAGTATGCCTCCAACGCCTCCAGCTGTTCGCTGGCGTCCTCTATGGCGTTGAATGTGCGCCGAAACTGGTCATTTGGAGCGTGCTCCTGGAGATACCAGGAGACGTGTTTACGTGCAATTCGGTACCCTTTTGCCTGACCATAAAAGTCATGCAATTCCCGAACATGCGCGCAAAGCAAGCGCTTTACCTCTGCCAAAGGCAGTGGGGCGAGCAGCTCCCCAGTGTCCAGATAATGCTGGATTTCCCGAAAGATCCAGGGTCTTCCCTGAGCTGCACGGCCTATCATCAGGGCATCAGCCCCCGTATAGTCGAGTACAGCTCTGGCTTTAAGCGGGTCAGTGATGTCACCATTCGCGATAACCGGAATGGAAACCTTCTGCTTTACTGCCCGAATACTGTCGTACTCAGCGTCTCCATTGAACAAACAGGCGCGGGTGCGTCCATGAATGGTCAGAGCCTGAATGCCACAGTCTTCAGCCAGTTGGGCAATTTCTACGCAGTTACGGTGTTCCGGAGCCCAGCCAGTGCGAGTCTTAAGCGTGACGGGCACATCCACTGCTTTCACTACCGCGTTCAGGATAGACTTCACCAGATCCGGGTATTGCAGCAGGGCAGAGCCCGCAAGCTTGCGATTCACTTTCTTTGCCGGGCAGCCCATATTGATATCAATAATCTGGGCGCCGCTTTCCACGTTGATACGTGCGGCTTCCGCCATTTCTTCCGGGTCACTACCGGCAATTTGCACGGTACGAATACCGGGCTCATCGATATGCACCATCCGCAGCCTTGATTTGTCACTCTCCCAAACCTGAGGGTTGGAGGACATCATCTCGGATACCGTTAATCCGGCTCCCATCTCGTAACACAACGTCCGAAACGGTCTGTCAGTAATGCCAGCCATTGGCGCTGCGATCAGTCGATTTCTGAGCTGGTGGTGTCCGATGCGCATGAGTTAAGAAATGACCATACTGTGACTGCAAGGCGGCGTATATTACGCATTTTTCGCACGAGATGAAAGGCCAAACTTTGACCAATCCACTGTCGCAGATCAATGAATCACAGCGAAAGGCGATAGCTGAAAATATTAATGATTTAAAATCATTGAGTTATATTAAAATGGCGAATTTGTGAACAAATATAAATTCGTCAAACTTCTCTGTTTTTCTTCACCATAACCCTGATTCAGCGGCATATCTTGCTGTTTTAATCGTCAAAAAAGAGGGTGAAAATGAGATCAGACTCCCATTTTCACCCTATGGAGCATTATGTTGCTGAATGCTTCGTGGCCTTATTGCCAGGTCGACGACTTACTTTTTCTGGCCGGTGATGCGGCACCATTCTTCTTTTTCCACCACAGCGTCGAGTGCGAAGGTATCGCGATAGGCTTCACAGACACTTTCAGCCTGGCTGGCGAGAATGCCGGAAAGGCCGAGCAGGCCGCCTGAGATCGGCAGTACGCTGATAAGCGGGGCAAGCTCACGCAAAGGGCCTGCCAGAATGTTGGCGACCACCACGTCCGCCTGCATCGCGTCAGGCTGGTCTTGCGGCAGATACAGTTCCAGGCGCTCAGAAACGCCGTTACGCTCGGCATTGTCGCGGCTGGCCTGAATCGCCTGCGGGTCGATATCGATACCGATCGCCTTTGCCGCCCCCAGTTTCAGCGCGGCAATCGCCAGAATGCCGGAGCCGCAGCCAAAGTCGATCACTGTTTTACCCGCTAAATCCAGACCATCAAGCCACTGCAGACATAACGACGTGGTTGGGTGCGTGCCGGTACCAAACGCCAGGCCAGGATCGAGCATCACATTTACCGCGTTTTTGTCCGGCACATCGCGCCAGCTCGGGCAGATCCACAAACGTTCACCAAAGCGCATCGGGTGGAAGTTATCCATCCACTCGCGCTCCCAGTCTTTATCTTCGAGCTGTTCAATTTTGTGTGCGAAACCTGCACCGAGCAGCGGATGATTTTCCAGAATCGCGACGACTTCTTTCATGTCGGTTTCGGCATCGAACAGGCCAATAACGTCGGTATCACCCCACAGGCGCGTCTCGCCCGGTAGCGGCTCAAAGACCGGCGTGTCATGCGTGTCCTGAAAGGTGATGGAGACCGAGCCGGCCTCCATCAGCGCGTCGCTCAGGTCTTCGGCGTTAGCGCCAGTTGTATTCAGTTTTAGTTGGATCCACGGCATGGCAAAACTCTTTATTTATCAGTAGAAATCGTAGCGGGTTGTGAAACAGGCTGACCGAAACGGTTGCCGACCACAAACGCCAGTAAACTTAATAGTAACGAAGGCACAATCGGATGGAAGCCCAGGTACTGGATCTTAAACGTAGCAAGCACGGCATACAGCACGCCGCCGACGATCATGGCGCTCAGCGCGCCTGCCGCGTTTGCACGTTCCCAGTAAAGCCCCAGCACCAGCGGCCACAGGAATACGGCCTCCAGCCCACCAAACGCCAACAGGTTCAGCCAGATGATCATCTCCGGCGGTCGCCAGGCAGCAAGCAGCAGCAGAGCACCTAAAATCAGCGTGATGACTGCCGACATTCGTTTCAGGCGCCTCTCATTTTTTAGCTGCTCCGGGCGGAGGTTGAGATAGAGATCTTTAATGATCGTAGCGGAACTTTGCAGCAACTGGGCGTTGATCGTCGACATGATCGCCGCCATCGGTGCTGCCAGGAAGATCCCGGCGGCAAACGGCGGCAGCACTTTAACCATTAACGTGGGGATCACCAAATCCGGTACGGTCAGGTCAGGTATCACCGCGCGGCCCAGCGCGCCAGCCAGATGCATCCCGAACATCAGGATCGCCACCACAATCGTGCCGATGATTATTCCGCGATGCACCGCTTTGCTATCTTTATAGGAGATGCAGCGTACCGCCGTGTGCGGTAAACCGATCACGCCAAAACAGACCAGCACCCAGAATGAGGTCATAAAGGTTGGCGACAGAATATCGTTGGCCCCTTGCGGCGTGACCAGTTTCGGATCGATAGTCTGCAATGTCTCCACCGCATGACCTAAACCACCCGCCGCGTGCACCACGCCCACCAATAGGACGATGGTGCCAATCAGCATCACCATGCCTTGCATCGTGTCGTTCAGTACGCTTGCGCGAAAACCGCCAAACGCGGTATACAGCGCAATGCTGATGCCAAAAATCAGCAGACCGGTTTCGTAAGGGATGCCCGCAGCGGTTTCCAGCAAACGCGCGCCGCCAATGAACTGCACGGTCATTGCGCCGATGAAAGCTACCAGCAGGCTCAGGCTTGCCAGCCAGACCAGCAGACGACTCTGGTAGCGGGCGAACAGCATATCGTTGAGCGTCACTGCATTGTAGCGCCGCGCCAGAATGGCGAATTTCTTGCCAAGAATACCCAGCGAAAGCCAGACAGCAGGCAACTGGATCATCGCCAGCAACACCCAACCCAGTCCGTATTTATAGGCAGCGCCTGGGCCGCCGATAAAGGAACTGGCGCTGATGTAGGTCGCAGTCAACGTCATTGCCAGCACTATGCCGCCCATCGAGCGGCTGCCAAGGAAATACTCGTTCAGAAAGGTGCCGGTAGTCCTTTTGCGCATGGCGTATACAGACAGGCCAAACACCACTAACAGATAAGCGACAAGGGGGAGAATGACTTCAGGCTGCATCATCGTCCTCCAGGGGAATATCGCGATAAATAAACTTCACCATTGCCCAGCACAGTAGGATAAAAATCAGCGGCGTTAACAGGCAGGCCATTTCAAACCAGTGAGGTAATCCGGTAAACCCGACCGCTGAATCAGGTAAGTAAGCAGTCACTAACCAAGCGGCGAGGTAGAGGAGGGTCAGCCACAGCGCCCAGCGCGCTTCTTTGTGGGCCTGAACAAAACGTTTGTCCATTTTGTGTCCCATGTGGATAAAGAAAGCGGGGATTGTACCTTATGGATCGTCAGCGATCCCCTGAAATAAAAAAGGCCGGAAAATCCGGCCTTTTACATGACAAGTCACCCAGTCTTATTTTTCGTTCAGACCGAGTTTCTTCTCCAGGTAGTGGATGTTGGTGCCACCCTGCTGGAATTTTTCATCGCTCATGATGCGCATCTGCAGATCCACGTTGGTTTTGATACCGTCAATGATCAGCTCCTGCAACGCATTTTTCATACGCGCAATTGCCACATCACGATTCTCACCAAAGCAAATCAGCTTGCCGATCATTGAGTCATAGTACGGCGGTACGGTGTAACCGGCGTAGATATGTGATTCCCAGCGCACGCCAAAACCACCAGGTGCATGGAAACGGGTAATTTTACCCGGGCTCGGCAGGAAGGTGTTCGGATCTTCGGCGTTGATACGGCACTCTACCGCATGGCCTTTCACCACAACTTCTTCCTGTTTGATGGACAGTGGCTGACCGGCAGCGATACGCAACTGCTCTTTGATCAGGTCCACGCCAGTGATCATTTCGGTCACCGGATGTTCCACCTGGATACGGGTGTTCATTTCAATGAAATAGAACTCGCCGTTTTCGAACAGGAACTCAAACGTACCTGCTCCACGGTAACCGATATCCACACAGGCTTTGGAGCAACGCTCACCGATATAGCGGCGCAGTTCCGGAGTAATGCCCGGAGCCGGTGCTTCTTCGACAACTTTCTGGTGACGACGCTGCATGGAGCAGTCGCGTTCAGCCAGATAAATGGCGTTACCCTGGCCATCAGCCAGTACCTGGATCTCGATATGACGAGGATTTTCCAGGTATTTTTCCATGTACACCATGTCATTGTTGAACGCCGCTTTGGCCTCAGCTTTGGTCATGGCAATGGACTGTGCCAGTTCAGCGTCACCGCGAACGACACGCATGCCGCGACCGCCGCCGCCGCCGGACGCCTTGATGATAACCGGGTAGCCAATGCGTTTGGCATGCGCGCGGTTGACATCCATATCGTCGCCCAGCGGGCCGTCGGAGCCCGGTACGGTCGGTACGCCCGCTTTCTTCATAGCGGTAATGGCAGACACTTTGTCGCCCATCAGGCGAATAGTGTCGGCTTTCGGGCCGATGAAGATAAAGCCGGACTGCTCAACCTGCTCGGCAAAGTTGGCGTTCTCTGAAAGGAAACCATAACCGGGGTGAATCGCCACCGCGCCAGTGATTTCCGCCGCGCTGATGATAGCCGGGATGTTCAGGTAGCTTTTTACGGACGGAGCCGGGCCAATACAGACCGTCTCATCCGCCAGGAGTACGTGTTTTAAATCGCGGTCCGCAGTCGAATGCACGGCGACAGTCTTGATACCCAGTTCTTTACAGGCACGAAGAATACGCAGTGCAATCTCGCCGCGGTTGGCGATGACAATTTTATCCAGCATGTGCGCCTCGTTATTCGATGACGACCAGCGGCTCGTCAAACTCTACCGGCTGGCCACTTTCAACCAGAATGGCTTTCACTACGCCCGCTTTGTCGGCTTCGATCTGGTTCATCATTTTCATGGCTTCAACGATGCACAGGGTATCGCCGACATTGACTTTCTGGCCGACTTCACAGAATGCTTTAGCGTCCGGGCTCGGCGTGCGGTAGAAGGTCCCGACCATCGGGGAACGTACGATGTGACCACTGATTTGCGCAGCCGCAGGTTCTGCTGCCGTAGCCGGAGCTGCGGGAGCGACTGCGCCAGAAAGCGCAGGGGCTGGCTGCTGCATAACCGGAGCCGCATAAGCTTGCTGCATCACCGGGAAGCCCGTGTTCACCGGTGCGCGGCTGATGCGTACAGACTCTTCGCCTTCAGAAATTTCCAGTTCAGCGATGCCTGATTCTTCAACCAGTTCGATCAGTTTTTTAATCTTACGAATATCCATGAGTGGGTTCCGTACTCTTGTTTAGTTTGATTGTGACAGGCGTGTTACCGCCGTCTGTAAAGCGTATGTACAACTGCCAGCATAAGGTCCGAAGACCACGCCAGTAGCGATTTCGGAGAGCCAGGAATGATGGCGAGATGGTTCGTGCGCATGCATATTGCTCAGAGTGAACTCAGTAAAGTCGAAGGGTGCCATAGGTTTCCGACTTGCGTGCTCCCGGCATGTTAAGATTGGGGCCGTTTAAAAGCAAAATGCGCAACTTGCCAGCCATCGTGCTGCTATCTCCTGCAATTTTCCGGTAAAAAACAAAATATACCTTCATTGCGTGGTTGTCACCTTTTTGGACCTTAAAAAGCCCGCCAGGCAAAACCAAAGTCGCACATTATAACTATTTCGTAGCATTTCGCAGCTAAATACTGGTCTTATCAGGGAAGATTATCAACCGCATTTGGTTTTATCCCTGCGATTGATAATGGAACTGCGGAGGAGTGCACATATCGAAACTTTAGCGCCACCACTGGCGGAACTTCTTGTATCGCCACGCTAATAGCCCGAATGCAGCGGCTGCATACAGGAGCGGCAACGGCGATAATATCTTCACTGACCACAGATAATGGATAGGGGCCAGGATCGCGACCAGATAGACGAAGTTATGCAATTGTTGCCATCGTTTACCCATTTTTCGCTGTGCCCACTGGGTAGATGTCGCTGCCAGAGCCAACAGGATAAACCAGCTCACAATTCCTAACATTAAATAGGGGCGAGTTGTCAGTTCCCGGCCAAGCAAAACCAGATTGTTGATCCCCAGTTCCAGCAGTGCGTAACTGGTCAGATGTAATGTTGCCCAGGCAAAACACCATAATCCCAGTAAACGACGGGTGCGAATAAGCAACGGTTGTTTAGCGTAACGCGCCAGTGGCGCAACCAGCAAGCCTGCCAGTAAAAATTTCAGCGCCATTCTGCCGGTAAAATGCTGAATGTCTTTTGCCGGGTCGGCACTAAAATACCCCTGCGACGACGCCCAGAACAACCAGACAAAGGGCAGAAAACCTGCCAGGTGCAGCAATACTTTAAGCCAGACAATCTGTTTTGCTGTTAAACGCACTCAAAAATTCTCCCGCAGATCCAAACCACGATAAAGGGACGCCACTTCATCCGCATAGCCGTTAAAAAGAAGCGTAGGCTGGCGTTTTACATCCAGTACGCCGCCGGATCCGATAAAGCGCTCGGTCGCCTGTGACCAGCGAGGATGGTCGACATGCGGATTTACATTGGCAAAAAAACCGTACTCATTTGGCGCCGCAAGGTTCCAGGTGGTGGGTGGGCGTTCTTTCGTTAGCTTAATACTGACTATCGACTTAATGCCTTTAAAACCGTATTTCCACGGGACGGTCAGGCGGATCGGCGCGCCATTTTGTGGCGGCAGCGCTTTACCATAAACGCCAACCGACAATAATGTGAGGGGATGCATCGCTTCATCTATACGTAACCCTTCTACGTAAGGATATTCCAGACCGCCGCCAATGAAGCGATCCTTCTGACCGGGCATCTCATCGGGGGCATAGAGGGTTTGAAAAGCCACATATTTAGCGTTGCTGGTGGGCTCGACCAGCGACAGCAGCTTATGCAGCGGAAAGCCGGTCCATGGAATCACCATCGACCAGGCCTCAACACAACGCATGCGGTAGATGCGCTCTTCCAGCGGGAAACGCGCGGTAAGCGCGTCATAATCAAGCGTAAGGGGTTTGGCTACTTCACCGTCAATTTTGAGCGTCCATGGATTGGTTTTCATGCTTCCCGCGTTAGCCGCGGGATCGGCTTTATCCAGCCCAAACTCATAAAAATTGTTATAGCCCGTCACTTTATCTTCCGGCGTTAATGTCAGCGTGTTTTGCCACTGAGCCGGTTTACTGAACTGGAGTGGTTTGCCGGGCTGGGCTTTAGGCCGATCATTTCCTTTAAACCAGTCAAGCAGATCGGCGCGCGCAGTGGGAGACAGGCTCAGGGCAGCGGCGCTAATGCCCAGCGTTTTCAGGATCTGGCGACGTCGCAGCATAAAAACGGATTCGGCGGTGACATCGGATTCAGTAAGTTTTTTCTTGTGCATAAATTTCCCCCTTTTTATTACTTGTAGCACGGCGAATATGTGGTCGGGGGATTATCACGAAAAATTGAAATCTGGCCGTTTACTGCCTGCAGGTGGCCTTTGCTCCCCAGGATGATTGGCAAATAAATTCTGAGGGCTATACTCGCATAGTTGTATGCAATACTGATTGCCAGAAGCGTCAGGCCTGCTAGTATGCCGGGCTCGTTTTTCAAGTTAGCGCTTACTTTGTTTTCAGGGTTTGCCGCGTCTCGTTCTTTTACACTACGGAGTTAACACAAGGATGCGATTAACGACGAAATTCTCAGCTTTTGTGACGCTACTAACGGGCCTGGCAATATTTGTCACCCTGTTTGGCTGCTCACTGAGCTTTTACAACGCCATTCAGTCGAAGGTGATCAACCGCGTTGAATCGGTTGCGGCGGTGGTTGATACCCGTTTGATTTTTATGTCTCCTTCGGCCATCTCATCCCATCTGGATGAACTGATGGTGCCAGTGGACATAGTGGGTATCGAGGTACGTCAGGGAAAGCAAACCGTTCTGCAGCACACCCGCAAAAGCAGTTATCGCCCCGCCGGTAGTAATTACCAGTATCGTGAATTAGAGATTAACTCCCTTAAAAATCCGGGCATGACCATCACGCTGGTCTATCAGGACCCGATGGCTAACTATTTCCGTTCTCTCTTAACCACCGTACCGCTGACGCTGGCGATCGGTTTTATGGTCCTGATTATTTTCCTCTCTGTACGCTGGCTGCGCCGACAGCTCTCGGGGCAGGAATTACTCGAACTTCGCTCCACCCGCATTCTTAATGGGGAGCGCGGGGCGCAGGCGCGCGGTTCTATTTATGAATGGCCATCCCGCGCCAGTAGCGCGCTGGATGTTCTGCTCTCAGAGATCCAGTTTGCCAGCGATCAGCGCAGTCATATCGATACGCTGATCCGTTCCTACGCCGCCCAGGATACCAAAACCGGGCTCAATAACCGTCTCTTCTTTGATAATCAACTGGCCACATTGCTTGAGGATCAGGAGAAAGTCGGCGCGCACGGCGTTGTCATGATGATCCGGTTACCCGATTTTGAATTACTGCGCGATAGCTGGGGGCGCCCGGCCGTCGAAGAGCATCTGTTTATGCTCATTAACCTGTTATCGACATTTATTATGCGTTATCCCGGCGCGCTGCTGGCGCGCTACCACCGCAGTGACTTTACCGTGCTGTTACCGCACCGCACATTAAAAGAAGCGGAAAGTATCGCCGGGCAGATTTTAAAGGCCGTGGATGGCCTGCAACCCAGCAAAATGCTCGATCGTGAAGATATGATGCACATTGGCATTTGCGCCTGGCGCAGCGGACAGTCAACAGAGCAGGTCATGGAGCATGCTGAAGCGGCGACCCGCAATGCGGTATTGCAAGGGGGGAATAGCTGGTCGGTTTACGACGATACGCTGCCGGAGCAGGGGCGCGGCAACGTTCGCTGGCGCACGCTCATTGAGCAAATGCTTAGCCGTGGCGGCCCGCGGGTCTATCAGAAGCCAGCAGTGAATCGCGAAGGGATTGTTCACCATCGCGAACTGATGTGCCGCATCTATGATGGCGACCAGGAAGTTATTTCTGCGGAATATATGCCCATGGTGCTGCAGTTTGGTCTGTCTGAAGAGTATGACCGATTGCAAATTGGACGCCTCATTCCTTATCTGGGGTACTGGCCGGAAGAAACCCTCGCCATGCAGGTGACCGTGGAGTCGCTTATTCGACCACGTTTTCAGCGTTGGCTGCGCGATACCTTGATGCAATGTGAAAAATCACAGCGTCGACGGATTATTTTTGAACTTGCCGAGGCTGATGTTTGTCAACATATCAGCCGGTTACAACCGGTGGTGCGGTTGATTAATGCGTTAGGCTCGCGAGTTGCTGTCACGCAGGCGGGTCTCACCCTGGTCAGTACCAGCTGGATTAAAGCGCTGGATGTTGAATTGCTAAAACTTCATCCTGGGATTGTCAGGAACATTGAGAAACGCACGGAAAATCAGCTACTGGTGCAAAGTCTCGTAGAAGCCTGCAAAGGTACGCATACGCGCGTTTTCGCCACTGGCGTTCGTTCCCGTGGCGAATGGCAGACGCTGATTGAACGTGGCGTTTCGGGTGGTCAGGGGGATTTTTTTGCTTCCTCCCAGCCGCTTGACACCAATGTGAAAAAATATTCGCAAAGATACTCGGTTTGAACTGCCGTTTAAGCCGTTTTCACGTAGAATAACGCGCGCTGTATCGTACGTATGGGGGTGTGCTTGCCTGCCCGCCAGATTGCCACAGCGCGAACGCTAGTTTTAACCTTTGACAGGTTACAAACGCAGGGCAAGGATTGCTCCCGCCATGGTTCATTCCTGAAGGAGTCAGGTTGTTTGTAACAAAGGAAACAAACTGCACTAATTTTCACCGTAGCAGATGATTTTTGCGCCTTGTCGCTGCTGCGTGTGGTTGGTAAAGTAAGCGGATTTTGTTTTCCGCCCCAGCTTTCAGGATTATCCCTTAGTATGTTGAAAAAATTTCGTGGCATGTTTTCCAATGACCTGTCCATTGACCTGGGTACCGCGAATACCCTGATTTATGTAAAAGGACAAGGCATCGTATTGAATGAGCCTTCCGTGGTAGCCATTCGCCAGGATCGTGCCGGTTCACCGAAAAGTGTAGCCGCGGTAGGTCATGAAGCTAAGCAGATGCTGGGCCGTACGCCGGGCAACATTGCTGCTATCCGCCCGATGAAAGATGGCGTGATCGCCGACTTCTTCGTGACAGAAAAGATGCTCCAGCACTTTATCAAACAGGTGCACAGCAACAGCTTTATGCGCCCAAGCCCGCGTGTTCTGGTGTGTGTGCCGGTTGGCGCGACCCAGGTAGAGCGTCGTGCGATCCGTGAATCCGCTCAGGGTGCTGGTGCGCGTGAAGTTTTCCTGATTGAAGAACCTATGGCTGCCGCAATCGGTGCAGGCCTGCCAGTTTCTGAGGCAACCGGTTCTATGGTTGTCGATATCGGTGGTGGTACCACAGAAGTGGCCGTTATCTCTCTGAACGGCGTGGTCTACTCCTCCTCTGTACGTATCGGTGGTGACCGTTTCGATGAAGCAATCATTAATTACGTTCGCCGTAACTACGGCTCTCTGATCGGTGAAGCGACCGCTGAGCGTATTAAGCACGAGATCGGTTCTGCTTACCCGGGTGACGAAGTCCGCGAAATCGAAGTTCGTGGCCGTAACCTGGCAGAAGGTGTTCCGCGTGGCTTCACGCTGAACTCTAACGAAATTCTGGAAGCACTGCAGGAACCTCTGACCGGTATTGTTAGCGCGGTGATGGTTGCACTGGAACAGTGCCCACCAGAACTGGCGTCCGATATTTCTGAGCGCGGTATGGTTCTGACCGGTGGTGGCGCGCTGCTGCGCAACCTTGACCGCCTGTTAATGGAAGAGACAGGTATTCCTGTCGTAGTTGCAGAAGATCCACTGACTTGCGTAGCGCGTGGCGGCGGCAAGGCGCTGGAAATGATCGATATGCACGGCGGCGATTTGTTCAGCGAAGAATAGTCTGATTCAGATTCGGGGCGAAGATATCGCCCCGGATTTGTCTGGCCTGAGAATACGCAAAGCCTATGAAGCCAATTTTTAGCCGTGGCCCGTCGCTACAGATTCGCCTTTTCCTGGCGGTGGTAGTGGCGCTCGGAGTTATTATTGCCGACAGCCGCCTCGGTACGTTCAGTCAAATTCGAACGTACATGGATACTGCCGTCAGTCCTTTCTACTTTATTTCCAATGGTCCTCGCGAATTATTAGATAGCGTTTCACAAACGATCTCGTCGCGCGATCAACTTGAGCTTGAAAATCGGGCATTGCGTCAGGAACTGCTGCTGAAAAACAGCGAGCTGCTGATGTTAGGGCAATATAAACAGGAGAACGCGCGACTGCGCGAGCTGCTGGGTTCGCCGCTGCGTCAGGACGAACAGAAAATGGTCACCCAGGTTATTTCAACGGTCAACGATCCGTATAGCGACCAGGTTGTTATCGACAAGGGCAGTGCTAACGGTGTCTATGAAGGCCAGCCGGTGATCAGCGATAAAGGCGTGGTAGGCCAGGTTGTCGCAGTAGCCAAACTGACCAGCCGGGTTCTGTTAATTTGTGATGCGACCCATGCACTGCCGATTCAGGTGCTGCGTAACGATATTCGCGTTATTGCCGCAGGCAATGGCTGTACTGACGATCTGCAACTGGAACATCTGCCAGCCAATACCGATATTCGGGTAGGGGATGTGCTGGTGACGTCCGGTCTCGGTGGGCGCTTCCCGGAAGGTTATCCTGTTGGGGTGGTCTCTTCCGTAAAACTCGACACGCAGCGGGCGTATACCGTTATCCAGGCGCGTCCTACCGCAGGCTTGCAGCGTTTGCGCTACTTGCTTTTGCTGTGGGGAGCCGATCGTAACGGCACGAATCCGATGACGCCGGAAGAAGTACACCGCGTGGCTAACGAACGTTTGATGCAGATGATGCCGCAAGTATTGCCTGCTCCGGATGCGATGGGGCCGCCTGCGCCGATTCCTGCACCTGCAACCGGTATTGCCGGGCCGCCGTCACCGTCTCAAGGCTCCCGGGGAGGCCAATAGTGGCAAGTTACCGTAGCCAGGGGCGATGGGTTATCTGGCTCTCGTTTCTTATCGCATTGTTGCTTCAAATTATGCCCTGGCCGGATGACATTCTTGTCTACCGGCCAAACTGGGTGTTACTTATCCTGCTTTACTGGATTCTGGCGCTACCGCACCGCGTAAATGTCGGCACAGGTTTCGTTATGGGTGCCATACTGGATCTGATTAGCGGATCCACGCTTGGTGTACGTGCGTTGTCTCTGAGCATTATCGCCTATCTGGTCGCGCTTAAATTTCAACTGTTCCGTAACCTGGCGCTATGGCAACAGGCGCTGGTGGTGATGGTCTTGTCGCTGGCAACCGAAGTCATCGTCTTTTGGGCAGAGTTTTTGGTCATTAATGTCTCCTTCAAACCAGAAATTTTCTGGAGTAGCTTCGTTAATGGCGTGCTTTGGCCGTGGCTTTTCCTGCTTATGCGTAAAATTCGCCAGCAGTTTGCCGTGCAATAAAGGTTTTTATGACATCGATTTGGCTTGCCTCTGGTTCCCCGCGTCGTCAGGAACTGCTCACTCAACTGGGCGTGACCTTCGAGCGAATTATTCCCGGTATTGAAGAGCAACGTCGGGCGCAAGAAAGCGCCCAACATTATGTTGTGCGGCTGGCAAGGGAAAAGGCGCTCGCAGGTGTGGCGATGGTTTCTCGCGATTTGCCCGTGCTGGGGGCTGACACCATTGTCATATTTAATGGTGAAGTGCTTGAAAAACCGAAAGACTCCTCGCATGCTGCTAAAATGCTGCGACAGCTCTCTGGTCAGACCCATCAGGTGATGACGGCCGTCGCGCTGGCGGACAACCAACACCTGCTGGATTGTCTGGTGACAACCGAGGTGACGTTCCGAACCCTTTCTGATGATGATATTGCTACCTATGTTGCCAGCGGTGAGCCGATGGACAAAGCCGGTGCGTACGGAATTCAGGGGCTGGGCGGCTGTTTTGTCAGGAAAATAAACGGGAGTTATCACGCTGTGGTGGGTTTGCCGCTGGTAGAGACCTGGGAACTGTTGAGCAACTTTAACGCATTGCGCGAGGGAAGAGACAATCATGACGGCTGAATTGTTAGTCAACATTACGCCATCGGAAACACGCGTGGCCTATATCGATGGCGGTATCCTGCAAGAGATTCACATTGAACGTGAAGCGCGGCGCGGGATAGTAGGCAATATCTACAAGGGTCGGGTCAGTCGCGTACTGCCTGGTATGCAGGCGGCTTTTGTAGATATTGGTCTGGATAAGGCCGCGTTTCTTCACGCCTCGGACATTATGCCTCACACCGAATGTGTGGCGGGAGAAGAGCAGAAGAACTTCACCGTTCGCGATATCTCTGAGTTGGTACGTCAGGGACAGGACCTGATGGTACAGGTGGTGAAAGATCCCCTGGGCACCAAAGGTGCTCGCCTGACCACAGACATCACTCTACCTTCTCGCTATCTGGTCTTCATGCCCGGCGCATCACACGTTGGGGTTTCTCAGCGTATCGAAAGCGAGGCCGAACGTGAGCGACTCAAGCAGGTCGTCTCTGAGTATTGCGATGAGCAGGGCGGATTCATCATTCGCACGGCGGCAGAAGGGGTGTGCAATGAGGATCTCGCCTCCGATGCAGCCTACCTCAAGCGGGTATGGACGAAAGTCATGGAGCGCAAAAAGCGTCAGCAGACCCGGTGCAAGCTCTACGGCGAACTGGCGCTGGCGCAGCGTGTGCTGCGTGATTTTGCCGATGCTCAACTTGACCGGATCCGCGTTGACTCACGTCTGACCTATGAGATGCTGCTGGAGTTCACCGCTGAATACATGCCGGAAATGACCAGCATGATTGAACATTACAGCGGTCGCCAGCCGATATTCGATCTCTATGACGTTGAGAATGAAATCCAGCGCGCACTGGAAAGAAAAGTGGAGTTGAAATCCGGTGGCTATTTGGTTATTGACCAGACCGAAGCAATGACGACGGTGGATATCAACACCGGGGCGTTCGTTGGCCACCGTAATCTCGATGACACCATTTTCAATACCAATATCGAAGCCACGCAGGCTATCGCTCGCCAACTGCGTTTACGTAACCTTGGCGGCATTATCATCATTGATTTCATAGATATGAATAACGATGACCATCGCCGCCGTGTCCTGCATTCACTGGAACAAGCCTTGAGCAAGGACCGTGTGAAGACCAGCATAAACGGTTTCTCTCAGCTCGGTCTGGTTGAGATGACCCGTAAACGTACGCGTGAAAGCGTGGAACATGTTCTCTGTAATGAATGCCCAACCTGCCATGGACGAGGCACAGTAAAAACGGTGGAAACCGTCTGCTACGAAATCATGCGTGAAATCGTTCGCGTACACCATGCTTACGACTCAGATCGTTTCCTGGTCTATGCTTCTCCTGCTGTGGCGGAAACCCTGAAAGGGGAAGAGTCCCATGCGCTGGCTGAGGTCGAAATCTTTGTCGGTAAGCAAGTTAAAGTGCAAATTGAGCCGCTCTATAATCAGGAGCAGTTTGATGTGGTGATGATGTAAAAGACGATTACGTCCAGACGTTTGTTGACAAGGAGAGGTGCGTGAGGCGATTGCCGGGGATATTGCTGCTTACGGGTGCGACGCTGGTGGTGATAGTGGCGCTGCTGGTAAGTGGCCTGCGCCTTATCCTGCCCCATCTGGATAACTGGCGCCCTGAAATCCTGGCGAAAATTCAGGCAAACACCGGTATTGTAGTCGATGCCAGTCAGTTGAACGCCAGTTGGGAAAATTTCGGCCCCATCCTCGACGTTCGTGACGTTAAAGCTACCCTCAATGACGGCGGCGATCTGTCCGTTAAACGCGTCACCCTGGCGCTGGACGTCTGGCAAAGCCTGCTACAAATGCGCTGGCAGTTCCGCGATCTCACGTTTTATCAGTTGGCTGTGCGCACGAATACCCCGTTACAGCGCAATGATGATGGTAAAGCGATAGAAACTGACCGTATCCGCGATCTTTTCCTTCGCCAGTTCGATCACTTCGTTCTGCGCGACAGTCGCCTCAGCTTTTTGACCCTCTCCGGCCAGCGTGCCGAACTCGCGATCCCTCAATTGACCTGGCTTAATAGCGATGACCGACACCGTGCAGAAGGCCAGGTGAGCCTGTCCAGCCTGACCGGACAGCATGGCATTATGCAAGTGAGGATGGATCTTCGCGATGACCGGGGCATCCTCAATAACGGTCGGCTGTGGCTACAGGCGGACGACATCGATGTTAAGCCCTGGCTTAATAAATGGATGCAGGACAACATTGCCCTGGAGAGCGCCCAATTTAGTCTCGAAGGCTGGATGACTTTCAATAAAGGTGTGGTGGAAAGTGGTGATGTCTGGCTTAAAAAAGGCGGCGCTAGCTGGCCTGGGGACAAAGATAATCACCAACTGTTGGTTGATAACCTGACGGCACACGTCTCGCGTCAGCAGCAGGGCTGGCAGTTTGATATTCCCACTACGCGCATAACTATGGATGGACACCCGTGGCCGCAAGGCTCGCTGGCCTTTGCGTGGGTGCCGGCCCAGGAAGCGGGGGGGGAAAAAGGTCAGCGTAGCGATGAATTACGCGTCCGTGCCAGTCGCCTCGATCTGGATGCGCTTGACGGTATGCTGCCGATTGCCGAAAAAATTTCACCACAGCTGGGAAAAGTCTGGCGAACAATGGCCCCGGAAGGGCTGCTGGAAAATCTGGCGCTGGATATTCCGCTACAGGCGACGGAAAAAACACGCTTCCAGGCAAACTGGAAAGACATCTCCTGGAAGCAGTGGGAACTGCTGCCCGGCGTCGAGAACCTTTCCGGTACGTTGTCCGGTAGCGTTGAAAATGGGCGCGTGACTGTCGACATGGCAAAGGCAAAAATGCCTTATGCCACGGTTTTCCGTGCGCCGCTGGAGATTGAAAAAGGGGTAGCGACCCTCGCCTGGCAAAACGATGAGCGTGGTCTGCAGATCGATGGACATGATATCGACGTGCAGGCGAATGCGATTCACGCCAGGGGCGATTTCCGCTACTTGCAGCCTAAAGACGACGAGCCGTGGCTGGGTATTCTGGCAGGCATTAATGTTACCGATGGCGGCCAGGCATGGCGCTACTTCCCGGAAAACCTGATGGGCAAAGCGCTGGTGGATTATCTGAGCGCGGCGATTCAGGGCGGGCAGGCTGATAACGCGACGCTGGTCTACGGTGGCAACCCACGGCTCTTTCCTTATAAGCATAATGAAGGGCAGTTTGAGGTGCTGGTGCCGTTACGTAACGCCACCTTTGCCTTCCAGCCAGACTGGCCAGCGCTGAAAAATTTCGATATTCAACTCGATTTCATCAATGACGGCCTGTGGATGAAGACGGATGAAGTGGCATTGGGCGGTGTTAAAGCCACAAACCTGACGGCTGTCATTCCGGATTACATTAAAGAGAAACTGCTCATTGATGCCGATATCAACGGGCCAGGGAAAGCGGTTGGGCCCTATTTTAAAGATACGCCGCTAAAAGATACGCTTTCTACAGCCCTCGATGAGCTCCAGTTGGATGGTGATGTGAGTGCTCGCTTACATCTTGATATTCCGCTGGACGGCGAGATAACGACCGCGAAAGGCGATGTCGTCCTCAACCACAATAATCTGTTCATCAAACCGCTTAACAGCACGGTGAAAGATTTGCGGGGCTCGTTCAGCTTTGTTAACGGTAATCTGAAAAGCGAGCCACTGCAGGCGATGTGGTTTAACCAGCCTGTGAATATTGATTTCACTACCACCGAAGGGGCGAAAGCCTATCAGGTGGCGGTCAATCTGAATGGCAACTGGCAACCGGCGAAAACAGGCATCATGCCGCAGCAGCTCAGTGATGCGGTGAGCGGCAGTGTGGGCTGGAAAGGCAAAGTGGACATCGAACTGCCGCACAGCGCCGGGGCGAAATATAACGTCAGTATCGACGGTGATTTGACGGATATCGCCAGTCGCCTGCCGCCGCCGCTTGATAAGCCTGCGGGCAAAGCCTTGCCGGTGAAGGTGAATGTTGAAGGCAATCTTCGCAGTTTCGATCTGACCGGCAGTGCAGGCAATAGCAACCATTTTAACAGTAGCTGGTTGCTCAACCAGAAACTCACCCTCGACAGGGCAATCTGGACATCTGATAGCCGCACGCTGCCGCCACTGCCTGAGCAGGCCGGTCTTGAACTGAATCTGCCGCCAATGAACGGCGCGCAGTGGCTGGGTCTGTTGCGTCAGGGCGTTGCCAGTAACGTCAGCAACGCAACGTCGTTCCCGGCCAGTGTCACGCTGCGTACTCCGGCGCTCACCCTGGCAGGTCAGCAGTGGAACAACCTGAGTATTGTCTCGCAGCCGCAGGCGTCAGGGTCGGTTGTCGAAGCACAAGGGCGTGAAATCAACGGGACGTTTACCCTGCGCGATAACGCACCGTGGCAGGCGGCGATTCGCTACCTTTACTACAACCCGTCTGCGACGGCGTCGGATGACAACGATATCTCTTCGCCGTCGACATTGCTGCGTGGCAAGACGCAGGTGGATTTCACCGGCTGGCCGGATCTGCAACTGCGTTGTGCTGAGTGCTGGCTGTGGGGACAAAAATATGGCCGTATTGAGGGCGATTTCGCGATCAACGGAGATACCCTGTCGCTGGCAAATGGTCTCATCGACAGCGGCTTTGCCCGTCTCACTGCCGATGGCGAGTGGGTCAACAAAATCGGCGGAGAACGTACCTCACTGAAAGGCACATTGCACGGTGACAAAATCGATTCGGCGATGAATTTCTTCGGGATTTCAACGCCTGTGCGCAATGCGCCGTTTGATGTGAACTATGATTTACACTGGCGTAGCGCGCCATGGCAGCCGCAGGAAGAGTCGCTTAGCGGTATTCTGCGCACCCGCCTCGGCAAAGGGGATATTACCGATATCAGTACCGGACACGCCGGGCAACTGTTGCGTCTGTTTAGCGTCGATGCGTTGCTGCGCAAGCTTCGTTTCGATTTCAGCGACACGTTCAGCAGTGAAGGGTTCTATTTTGACTCTATCCGCAGCGCCGCCTGGATTAAAGATGGTGTTCTGCATACTGACGAT
This sequence comes from Phytobacter diazotrophicus, assembly GCF_052061655.1. Taxonomy (NCBI): domain Bacteria; kingdom Pseudomonadati; phylum Pseudomonadota; class Gammaproteobacteria; order Enterobacterales; family Enterobacteriaceae; genus Phytobacter; species Phytobacter diazotrophicus. The sequence goes on from NZ_CM125428.1 coordinate 554,890, forward strand.
ACGCTGGTCGACGGCCTGGAAGCTGATATTGCGATGAAAGGATCGGTGGATCTGGTACAGCGCCGGTTAGATGTCGAGGCAGTTGTCGCACCGGAAATCTCAGCAACGGTAGGCGTTGCGGCTGCCTTTGCCGTTAACCCGATTATTGGTGCTGCGGTGTTCGCCGCCAGTAAAGTTTTGGGGCCGCTGTGGAATAAAGTCTCCATTTTGCGTTATCGCATCACCGGTCCGGTAGACAAACCACAAATCAATGAAGTCTTACGCCAGCCGCGTACAGATAAAAAGCAATGATTTGACGGCGTCGGCGAATTGCCTCAAGCTCCTTATATCACACTTTTTTATTGCCCGATGTGGCGGCAACGACGAGTAGCAAACGATGAGTCTGAACCTGGTAAGTGAACAATTGCTCGCAGCGAATGGCCTGAATCATCAGGATCTGTTTTCCATCCTTGGTCAATTGACCGAGCGCCGACTCGACTACGGTGATCTCTATTTTCAGTCGAGCTATCACGAATCCTGGGTGCTGGAAGACAGTATCATCAAAGACGGGTCATACAACATCGACCAGGGCGTTGGTGTGCGTGCGGTAAGCGGCGAGAAAACCGGTTTTGCCTACGCTGACCAAATTAGTCTACTGGCGCTGGAGCAGAGCGCGCAGGCGGCACGTACCATCGTGCGTGAGTCAGGTGATGGGCGCGTGCAAACGCTCGGCGCCGTTGAGCATCAGGGACTCTATGCCAGCATTGACCCGCTGCAAAGCATGAGCCGGGAAGAGAAGCTCGATATTCTGCGCCGCGTCGACAAAGTGGCCCGTGCAGCGGATAAGCGTGTACAGGAAGTGTCCGCCAGCCTGACCGGCGTGTATGAATTAATTCTGGTTGCCGCGACGGACGGTACGCTGGCGGCGGATGTTCGCCCGCTGGTACGCCTCTCCGTGAGTGTGCAGGTGGAAGATGACGGCAAACGCGAACGCGGCTCCAGCGGTGGCGGCGGTCGTTTTGGCTATGACTGGTTCCTGAAAGATGTCGATGGCGACGTCCGTGCCGATGCCTGGGCAAAAGAAGCGGTGCGCATGGCACTGGTGAATCTCTCTGCTGTAGCGGCGCCTGCCGGAACACTGCCTGTGGTGCTGGGTGCTGGCTGGCCGGGCGTATTGCTGCACGAGGCGGTCGGGCACGGTCTGGAAGGCGACTTTAACCGCCGTGGCACGTCAGTATTCAGTGGTCACATGGGCGAGCTGGTAGCCTCTGAGCTTTGTACTGTCGTTGATGATGGCACCATTGCCGATCGCCGTGGTTCCGTCTCTATCGACGACGAAGGTACGCCGGGTCAGTACAATGTGCTGATTGAAAACGGTGTGTTGAAAGGCTACATGCAGGATAAGTTGAATGCCCGTCTGATGGGCGTTGCGCCAACCGGTAACGGTCGTCGCGAATCCTATGCGCATCTGCCAATGCCGCGTATGACCAACACCTACATGCTGGCAGGGAAATCGACGCCGCAGGAGATTATCGAGTCGGTCGAGTTTGGTATTTATGCGCCGAACTTTGGCGGTGGCCAGGTGGATATCACTTCCGGTAAGTTCGTGTTCTCTACCTCAGAGGCCTACCTGATTGAAAAAGGCAAGGTGACTAAGCCGGTGAAAGGGGCAACCCTGATTGGCTCGGGCATTGAAGCTATGCAGCAGATCTCCATGGTGGGTAATGACCTGAAACTGGATAACGGCGTCGGTGTCTGCGGCAAAGAAGGCCAGAGTCTGCCGGTGGGTGTCGGTCAGCCGACGCTGAAAGTGGACAACCTGACCGTCGGCGGGACGGCATAAGTTCGGTTTATTCCCGGATGGCGAAGCGCCGTCATCCGGGAGCGCATCCTACAATCTCCGCCCCTGCACGCCCTGATACAGCTTGGCGACCTCGTTAAAATAATCCGTCAAATAGTTAATACACACCTGCACCTTTAGCGGCAGTTTGTCTTTTTCCGTATACAGAGCCCAGACCGGACGCGGATCGGACTGATAGCGGCTGAACAAGATCTCCAGCGTCCCGTTATTGATCTCGTTGATCGCCCACATCAACGGTACATAGGCGATCCCGGCCCCGGCGGTAAGCCAGCGTGTCATGGTCATCGGATCGTTGGTGACAAAGCGGCCCTGAGGGATCAGGCGAGTGGAAATGCCCTCTGGTGCGATCAGCTCAAATTCATTATCTGGTCTGACGCTGTATTCCAGCCATGAATGATTAACAAGATCAGTGGGTTTTTCCGGAATACCGTACTGGGCCAGATAACTTTTAGCCGCACAGACGACCATCGGCATCGCGCCCAGACGACGAGAAAACAGGCTGGAATCCTGCAACGCGCCCACCCGGATGACCACATCCAGCCCGTCGGCAATCAGATCCGGTGCGGGAATGCCCGTTACCAGATTCACCGATAAACCGGGGTACTCTTTCAGCATCGCGGCGGTCATCTGCGCCAGAACATTGTGCGCCATGGTTGAAGAACAACCAATGCGCAGCGTACCGATGGGCGTGTTATTGAAGGCGTAAAGCTGTTCATGGACATCCTGCACTTCATGCAGCATGCGTCGGCAACCCTGATAATAAATTTTCCCGGCTTCGGTGAGCCCAAGGCTGCGTGTACTGCGGTTTAACAGCTTAACCTGTAGCTCATCTTCCAGCTTCGCCACCGTTTGACTGATGGAAGATACGCTCATTTGCAACTGCCGGGCCGCGGCAGTAAACGAGCCTTGTTCCACCACTTTGGCGAATACCGACATGCGTTTAAGTCGTTCCATTATTCACTCTGGCTTAAAAGTGATTTAGATCACATAATATAGATAACAGCATAACAGTTACGTTAATATACTATTCGCTGAATAATTAACGTGCCGATCTCGCCTTGCTTCCTGCTCCGCTGCGGTGCGTATAAGAAATATTGTCGCCTGCATTCTCTCTAATCAAGGTCAACATGAGTCTGTTTCCCGTTATCGTGGTGTTCGGTCTGTCGTTCCCACCGATTTTTTTTGAATTGCTTTTGTCACTGGCGATCTTCTGGCTGGTGCGCCGCATGCTGATCCCGACCGGGATCTATGATTTTGTCTGGCATCCGGCGTTGTTCAATACTGCGCTTTACTGCTGCTTGTTTTACCTGCTGTCGCGTCTGTTTGTTTGAGGTAGAAGTGAAAACACTAACAAGAAATTTCTTTCGTACCGCCATCACCCTGGTGCTGGTTATCCTCGCTTTCATCGCTATTTTCCGCGCATGGGTGTACTACACAGAATCCCCCTGGACTCGCGATGCGCGCTTTAGCGCCGACGTGGTCGCTATCGCGCCTGACGTCGCCGGATTAATCACCGACGTCAGCGTTCACGATAACCAACTGGTTAAAAAAGACCAGGTGCTGTTTACCATCGATCAGCCGCGTTATCAGAAAGCGCTGGAAGAGGCTGAAGCGGATGTCGCTTACTACCAGGCGCTGGAAAGTGAAAAGCGCCGTGAAGCAGGCCGCCGTAACCAGCTTGGCGTTCAGGCGATGTCCCGCGAAGAAATCGATCAGGCTAACAACGTCCTGCAGACAGTATTACATCAACTGGCGAAAGCGCAGGCTACACGTGACCTGGCAAAACTGGATCTGGAACGCACGGTGATTCGCGCACCGGCAGACGGATGGGTTACCAACCTCAATGTCTACGCCGGGGAGTTTATTACCCGTGGTTCAACGGCCGTCGCGCTGGTCAAACAGAACTCCTTCTATGTTCAGGCTTATATGGAAGAGACCAAACTGGAGGGCGTTCATCCTGGCTTCCGGGCCGAAATCACCCCGCTGGGCAGTAACCGGGTTCTGAAAGGCACGGTAGAGAGCGTGGCAGCCGGGGTGACGAATGCCAGCAGCAGCAATGACAGCAAAGGGATGGCGACCATTGATTCGAATCTTGAGTGGGTACGTCTGGCGCAACGCGTGCCGGTACGTATTCGCCTGGATGAGCAGCAGGGGAATCTCTGGCCAGCAGGCACGACGGCTACGGTTGTGGTAACGGGGCAAACCGATCGCGATGAGAGCCACGACTCATTTTTCCGCAAACTGGCTCATCGCCTGCGTGAATTTGGTTAATCCCTATGGCTATGTTTTCCATCGCCAGCTACCACGTTCGCTTCGCCCTCAAACTCGCATGCGCTATCGTACTGGCGCTATTTGTCGGTTTTCATTTCCAACTGGAAACACCCCGCTGGGCAGTATTGACGGCGGCGATTGTGGCGGCAGGTCCGGCTTTTGCTGCCGGGGGGGAACCCTGGTCGGGCGCGATTCGTTATCGCGGTATGCTGCGTATTGTCGGTACTTTTATTGGCTCTATCGCCGGTCTGACCATCATCATCGCCATGATCCGTGCTCCATTCCTGATGCTGACGGTTTGCTGTATCTGGGCGGGGTTTTGTACCTGGGTTTCTTCGCTCGTCCGTGTGGAGAACTCTTACGCCTGGGGACTGGCAGGCTATACGGCGCTGATTATTGTTGTGACAATCCAGAGCGAACCGCTGCTGGCCCCTCAGTTTGCCGTTGAGCGTTGCAGTGAAATCGTTATCGGTATTGTCTGCGCCATTGCGGCAGATTTGCTGTTTTCTCCCCGTTCGATTAAACGCGAGATTGACCGCGAGCTGGACAGTCTGCTGGTGGCCCAATACCAGCTAATGCAGTTGTGCATTAAACATGGCGACCCAGAAGACGTGGATAAAGCCTGGGGAGCACTGGTGCGGCGCACAACTGCCCTGGAAGGGATGCGCAGCAACCTGAAAATTGAGTCCTCCCGCTGGGGGCGCGCCAACCGCCGACTGACAGCGATCAATACGTTGTCGCTTACGCTGATTACCCAGGCCTGTGAAACGTATCTGATCCAAAATACGCGACCCGAATTGATTACCGACACGTTCCGTGAACTGTTCGATGAGCCCGTAGAAACCGTTCAGGACGTGCATAGACAAATGAAGCGGATGCGCCGGGTGATTGCCTGGACCGGTGAACGTGAAACACCAGTCACCATCTATAGCTGGGTAGGGGCGGCCACGCGGTATTTGCTGCTTAAACGTGGGGTGGTGAGCAACACCAAAATCAGTGCGACGGAAGAAGAAGTCCTGCGCGGCGAAGTGGTTATCAAACCGGCATCAGCGGAACGCCATCATGCGATGGTCAACTTCTGGCGTACCACTCTATCCTGCGGGTTAGGGACCTTATTCTGGTTGTGGAGCGGCTGGACTTCCGGTAGTGGAACCATGGTGATGATCGCGGTGGTGACGTCGCTGGCAATGCGTCTGCCAAATCCGAAAATGGTGGCTATTGATTTTCTGATAGGGACGTTGGTCGCCCTGCCGGTCGGTGCGCTCTATTTTCTGTTTATCATCCCTTCGACGCAGCAGAGCATGCTGTTGCTCTGCATCAGCCTGGCTGTACTGGCTTTTTTTGCCGGTGTCGAGGTGCAGAAACGGCGGCTGGGTTCGCTGGGGGCGCTGGCAAGTACCATCAACATTATCGTGCTTGATAACCCGATGACGTTTAAGTTCAGCCAATTTCTTGATAGCGCGCTCGGGCAAATTATCGGCTGCGGGCTGGCGCTGATCGTCATTTTGCTGGTGCGGGACAATTCGCAGGCACGTACCGGGCGGATGTTGCTCAATCAGTTTGTCTCGGCGGCCGTTTCGGCGATGACAACCAACAGCGCGCGACGTAAAGAGAACCATCTTCCTGCGCTCTATCAGCAGTTGTTTTTACTGTTGAATAAATTCCCTGGCGATGTGGCGAAATTCCGCCTGGCGCTGACATTGATCATCGCTCATCAGCGTTTACGTGATGCGCCTGTACCAGTGAATGAGGAGCTTTCGGCGTTCCATCGACAGCTTCGCCGTACGGCTGACAGCGTCATCTCCGCCCGATCTGACAGCAGACGACGGCACTATTTCTCGCAGTTGCTGGAGGAGCTGGAGGTCTATCAGGAGAAATTGCAGCACTGGGATGCGCCGCCGCAGGTGACCGAGCCGGTAAAACGACTTACCGGAATGTTACACAAATATCAGCATGCACTAACCAGCAGCTAGACCCAAAACCGACGCCAGAAGCGTCGGTTTTTTTATGGCTATACTTTACGGGAGCTTTTGTAAATCACAGATCAGGAGGACAAATGACAACGCAGGCATTGCAGGACAGCGAACTTTTCCAGACGGGCTATCTTGTCGATGGCGTCTGGAAATCGTTGGACACGACATTTGACGTACTGAACCCGGCGACCGGCGAGGTTGTCGCGAAGGTAGCAAAAGCCGGGAAAAAAGAGACGGAAGCCGCTATCGCCGCAGCCACCAGGGCTTTTCCCGCCTGGCGTGCGAAAACGGCAAAAGAGCGTTCCGCCATCCTTTATCGTTGGTACGAATTGATCATTGAAAACAAAAGCTGGCTGGGAAGGTTAATGACCACCGAACAGGGCAAGCCCTTAAAAGAAGCCGAAGGTGAGGTGGACTATGCTGCAAGCTTTATTCAATGGTTCGCCGAGCAAGCGAAGCGTGCTAATGGCGAAATTATCCCGCCGATAAAACCCGGATCGCGTATTTTTGCTACCCGCGAACCCATTGGCGTTGTGGCAGCGATAACCCCCTGGAATTTCCCGATGGCGATGCTGACCCGTAAGCTGGGACCCGCGTTAGCCGCAGGGTGTACGGGCGTGATTAAACCCGCCAATAACACGCCGCTCAGTGCCTTTGCGCTGCTGGCGCTGGCGAAAAAAGCGGGCGTGCCGGACGGTGTGCTAAATGCGGTTGCCGGGAATACATCGGAAATTAGCGATGCGATCATGGCGAGCCATGATGTACGCAAAATTTCCTTTACCGGATCTACCGCAGTCGGTAAAACATTGGTGCGTAACGCGGCTGAAACCATGAAGAAAGTCTCCATGGAGCTCGGGGGCAACGCGCCTTACATTGTCTTTGAAGACGCAGATATTGATGCGGCGGTAAAAGGGGCGATTGCCAATAAATTCCGTAATGCCGGGCAAGTTTGTGTGAGCGTAAACCGTTTCTATATTCATGAGTCGGTGTATGACACCTTCACGCAGAAACTGGCAGAGGCGGTCAATGCCCTTAAAGTCGGGAATGGTCTTGACGACGGTGTGGTGGTCGGCCCGCTTATTGAATCTTCGGCGGTGGGTAAAGTGCGTGAACACGTGGAAGACGCCGTCGCAAAAGGGGCGAAAGTTCTGGCTGGGGGTAAAGCGCACGCGTTGGGGGGAAATTTCTGGCAACCCACCGTCCTGGGGGATTGCAGCGATGGCATGAAGCTGGCGAACGAAGAGACGTTTGGCCCGGTCGCCGCCTGTTTTCGCTTTACGACTGAGGATGAAGTTATCCAGCGCGCTAACGCAACGCCGTTTGGTCTTGCAGCCTATTTCTACACTCAAAACTTATCCCGCGTGTTCCGCGTCTCCCAGGCGATTGAAAGTGGGATGATTGGTATCAATGAATGCGCGGTATCCACTGAGCTGGGCCCATTTGGCGGTGTAAAAGAGTCCGGCCTGGGACGGGAAGGCTCCGTTCTGGGGCTGGAAGAGTTTATGGAAGTCAAAACCCTGCATCTCGGGGGATTATAGTGAAACGGGTGGCGTAAGCCGCCCGACAGGGCTGGATGGCGGACAATGAATACCTATATCTTCGATTTTGCTGAGATCGACACGCAAAGTAAGTTCTATCACGAGTTTTCCCGCCGGTTTGCTCTCGATGGGGCAAGCATTACCGATCTGGATTCATTATGGATAGTAGTGACGGAAAAGTTGTCGTTGCCGGTTGAAATTGAGTTCATTCATCTTAGCGAAACACTGCGGCGGCGTTTCGGCGCGCTCATTCTGCTGTTTGATGAAGCGGAGGAAGAGCTGGAAGGGCAGTTGCGTTTTAACGTGCGCTAATGCAGCACAAAAAAAAGCCCCCGACAGGCGGGGGCAAGTCGTCGGAGTAGACGACGAGGGTTTATTTGTAGAGTTCCGCCGTTGCGTGCCAGGTATCACCTTCCTGGAGTTCGGTCACGTGGTAGGCTTTCGCGCCTGCCGCGTCCGCTTTGGCAGATAATTCGTCACGGATGCTCATTGGAGAACTTGCGGTCTGGGAAACAGAAATGGTCCCAATGGCCTGCATGTTTTGTGTTTGGTTATCGGACAGTTGAGTGGCTGCGCTGGCACCAAAAGAGATCAGTGAAGCTAAACCAAGGGCTGCGATGATTGCGTTACGTTTCATTGTCTTTCTCCTCAATACTCAACGGCGAGAAGGTTTATACTGCTATTTTTATGCCTGGTGCCGCTGAGTGATGATGACATAGGGTTGTCGGTTAATTATTTATACAGTTCAGCAGTGGCATGCCAGCTATCGCCGGTACGTGCTTCGATGATGCGATAAGAAGACGCACCCTGTTCTTCAGCTTTTTTGTTCAGTTCTGCACGCATATCCATCGGGGATGATGCAATGCCACCGACAGAGACGGTACCTAATGATTGGCGATTCTGCGCCTGGCCAGCATCGATAGAGCTTGCTGCAAATGCGCCAAAGGACAGAACAGAAAGGATGCTGAGTGTTGCTAGAGTTGATTTGATTTTCATAATGCTTACCTCGTCGAATCTTAATTCCTGAGGGCTTTGTTTCGTGACCCTCATCACAAAATCAAGTATACACTAATAACGTGTAAAATTAATACTGAGCTAATTATTGCTATTGTAAGTAAGTGGTAAAGAAACCTTTTTTTATAGTCAAAAAGGCATAAAAAACGGATGATTTTGAGCGGGGATTTATTTTTTAATAATTAAAATCAATGAGATGCGTTATTTTGATTTTTTGTGCGAAAACATTCATTGCGTGAATGAAATGCGACGGAAATTCGCACATTGTGTTAAAGGAAGGGGGGCCAGAAAGAGATGTGACTCTAAGAGAGGCACTTCCCCGGCACGAAACCGGGGGAAGGAATTAAAGCTCTTGTTCGAAGAGTACGAGGATGGCTTCGTAAAGTTCTTTGACCGTAAAGCCGCTTGCCGGGGTAGTGAAAATAGTATCGTCACCGGCAATAGTACCCAGAATACCTTCCGCTTTGCCCAGCGAGTCCAGTAAGCGCGCAATCAGTTGTGCAGCGCCTGGGCTGGTATGAATAACAACAACGGCGTCGTTGTAATCGATATCAAGCACCAGATTTTTGAGCGGGCTGGAGGTGGTTGGAACACCCATTTCGACAGGCAAACAGTACACCATCTCCATTTTGGCGTTGCGCGTACGCACCGCGCCGAATTTAGTCAACATGCGGGAGACTTTAGACTGATTGATATTGTCAAAGCCCTGTTCTTGTAACGCCAGAACAATCTCTCCCTGAGAACTAAATTTCTCTTCTTTAAGTAGCGCTTTAAACGCTTTAACTAATTCTTCTTGTTTTGCCGAGCTTCGCATAAGTCACCCGTATTAAGGCCGTGAAAACTACATTATTATGCACATGGATGAATTTTTATGCAAATAATCTACTGTGGAAATAACTCAAATTTTCTTATAGTTCACGTAAATTTTATCAAATTACGTTATGGAACCTACTGTGTCATGTGTCGCAAATTCAAGCAAAAGTAAAATAAATGTTACTGAAATGATATTGTTTAGATGGATATCAGCGCTATATTGTAAACTCTCAATCTTAGTTGCTTGGTTTGCCGGTCCGACGGTCGTGAAAGCCCATTATAATATTTTAAAAGCGTGCCATGCCGCAGAATTTTGGCTGGTTCGTTGCCATAATTATCAGGGTGAATTAAGGTCGCCGCAATGGAGTAACAAAATATTTAGCTAACCATAATAAGGAGTTTATGATGAAAGTTGCAGTCCTCGGCGCAGCTGGTGGCATCGGCCAGGCGTTAGCTCTACTACTTAAAACTCAACTGCCTTCAGGTTCAGAACTCTCGCTCTATGATATTGCTCCTGTAACCCCTGGGGTTGCTGTTGACCTCAGCCATATTCCTACCGCTGTGAAAATTAAAGGTTTTTCTGGAGAAGACGCAACGCCTGCTCTGCACGGTGCGGATGTGGTGCTGATTTCCGCGGGCGTCGCGCGTAAACCGGGTATGGATCGTTCCGATCTTTTTAATGTGAATGCCGGTATTGTGAAAAACCTGGTCGCGCAAATTGCCAAAACCTGCCCCAAAGCCTGTATTGGCGTGATCACTAACCCGGTTAACACTACGGTGGCGATTGCCGCAGAGGTGCTGAAAAAAGCTGGTGTGTATGACAAAAACAAACTGTTCGGCGTGACAACGCTGGATATCATTCGCTCCAATACCTTTGTGGCTGAGCTGAAAGGTAAGCAGCCGGGCGAGGTTGAAGTGCCAGTCGTGGGCGGACATTCAGGCGTCACCATTCTGCCGCTGCTGTCGCAAATTCCGGGTGTCAGCTTCTCTGAGCAGGAAATTGCCGATCTGACAAAACGTATTCAGAACGCGGGCACTGAGGTGGTCGAAGCAAAAGCGGGTGGCGGGTCTGCAACACTCTCTATGGGCCAGGCAGCCGCGCGCTTTGGCCTGTCGCTGGTGCGTGCGTTGCAAGGCGAAAAAGGCGTTGTCGAATGTGCCTATGTTGAAGGCGATGGCCAGTATGCCCGCTTCTTCTCTCAGCCGCTGCTGTTAGGTAAAAATGGTATTGAAGAACGCCAGTCGATTGGCAAATTAAGCGCCTTTGAACAGCAGGCGCTGGAAGGGATGCTGGAAACCCTGAAAAAAGATATTCAGCTCGGCGAAGATTTTGTTAACAAGTAAATAGCCGCCGCCATCTGGTACGCCGTTTGCCTCCAGAGACGCGCAAAAAAAACCGGAGTTCATTAGGCTCCGGTTTTTTTATCGCTTTTAGTTGGTCGCTGGATATTCCTGGATTGTGACCTGCAGTTTTAGTTTCTTGTCATCACGCATCACTTCAACCGGTATTTCTGACCCGGGACGAATTTCCGCGACCTGGTCCATGGTTTCCAGTGCCGAGACCGCGGGCTTACCATTTACGCTGACAATAACATCATTCACCTGAATGCCTGCCCGGGCTGCCGGACCATCTGGCGAGACTTCATTAACCACGATTCCCTGAATTTGATCGATACCGCCGTTCTGGGTATGCATGGGGGCGATTTCTCTTCCGCCGATACCGATATAGCCACGGATCACCCGACCATCGCGAATCAACTTATCCATGATTTTCGTCGCGAGCTGGAAGGGGATAGCGAAACCAATACCTTCCGGTGTCTCGCCATCGTTGCTCTTGTCGAAAGAGAGAGTATTGATACCCATTAACTCACCCAGCGAGTTCACCAGCGCGCCGCCGGAGTTGCCGTGGTTGATGGAGGCATCCGTTTGCAGGAAATTCTGGCGACCTGTTGGGTTCAGGCCAATACGCCCGGTGGCACTGATGATCCCCTGAGTAATGGTTTGCCCCAGGTTATAGGGGTTACCAATCGCCAATACCACATCACCAATGTGCGGTACACGACGCGGATTGATCGGAATCACCGGCAGGCCGCCAGTGGCGTTAATTTTCAGTACCGCCAGGTCGGTAAGGGAGTCCGACCCCACGAGAAGCGCCTCAAAAACGCGGCCATCCTGCAAGGCAACGATGATCTGGTCCGCATCGTTGATAACATGTTTATTCGTAACGATATAACCACGCTGATCCATAATTACACCGGAACCCAGGGTACGAATTTCCAGACGATTATGGGATGACGTATTCATACTACGGTTATAGACATAGACTACCGCGGGCGCGGCGCGGCGAACCGCCGGGTTGTAACTGGCGGGCGTTTCATCGGTACTGTCAAATTGCGTTGCGGTTAGCGGGTTATGCTGGCGTAGCGAAGGCAGGGCGGCGAGGATAATGCCACCAACCATTAAACCAATTGCAACCGAGCGTAAGAGCTTCAAAAACATGATGCAGGCGTCGTCATTAGGGAGTCGCAGCAGCATAGCACGAGTTTTCCGGACATCACATGCAGCGGTGATGTCCGGGATCGCATTTGCTTAACGTAGCAATAAATAGAGTGTTTCATTGCCGCGGATGATTTGCAGAGCAATTACCGATGGTTTGGTTTCAAGAACCTTACGCAGCTCGGCAATGGACTGCACCTGCGTACGGTTAATGCCAATAATGACATCGTCTTTATGCAGGCCTGCCTGAGCAGCCGCACTGCCTTTTTCGACGTTCTCAATATTGATACCTTTCGTACCGTCTTTGAGTTGACCATCACTCAACGAGGCGCCCTGCAGCGCCGGGGAGATCAGTTCAGCGCTGGCAGAAGACGAAGTGCTCTTATCCAGTGTGACTTCAATATCCTGCGGTTTGCCGTCACGCAGGATGCCTAACTTCACTTTTGCGCCCGGTTCCGTCGTTGCAATGCGTGAACGCAGTTCGGCAAAGCTGTTCAGCGGCTTGTCATTAAGGCTGACAATCACGTCGCCAGATTTAATGCCTGCTTTCGCTGAGCCGGAGTTCGGTAATACTTCGCTGACAAAGGCGCCACGCTGCACATTCAGGTTGAAGGCTTTGGCGATATCAGCACTCATCTCGGTCCCTTTAATACCCAGCAGGCCGCGTTTGATTTCGCCGAACTGAATCAACTGGCGAGACAGTGTCTGTGCCATATTACTCGGAATCGCAAAACCGATACCGACGCTGCCGCCGCTCGGCGCAAGGATTGCTGTGTTGATGCCAATAAGCTCACCGTTCAGGTTCAGCAATGCGCCGCCGGAGTTACCGCGGTTAATCGAGGCATCGGTCTGGATAAAGTTTTCCAGCCCTTCGAGATTAAGTCCGCTTCGGCCCAGAGCAGAAACAATCCCGGATGTCGCTGTTTGCCCCAGCCCGAACGGGTTCCCCACGGCAACGACAAAGTCACCCACTCTTAACTTATCGGAATCGGCGATCGCGATTTGCGTGAGGTTGCTGGGGTTTTGTAGCTGCAACAGCGCAATGTCGCTTTGATCGTCGCCGCCAATCAGTTTGGCCTCGAACTCGCGACCATCGTTGAGCTGGACATTGATTTTTTGCGCCTGGTTAATGACGTGGTTGTTCGTCAACACGTAACCTTTTGCTGCATCAATGATGACCCCGGAACCCAACCCTTCAAAAGGCTGAGCCTGCTGCTGTTCGGGCAACTCATCGCCAAAATATTTTTTCAGTTCATCAGGGACTTTCTGTCCTTGTACCGCCGTTCCTTCCACCTGCACGCTCACCACGGCAGGTAAAACTTTCTCCAGCACTGGCGCGAGGCTGGGAAGCGCTCCCTGGCCTGGAACCTGCGATGGCATCGCTGCCATAGTCTGGATGGGTGCCGAGAGAGATAACCCGACACTTAACGCTAACGCACTCAACAGCTGGGTTTGTTTCTTCATTGATGCTGGCTCTCGTAACCTGAAGTGAAAGGGAAAACGATGCAAAACAGTTTGATGTTATTGAAATTTCAATCGGATAACAATGAGGTTAATGACTAAATGATAGCTGTGATTATAAAGACAAGACGGGCGCAACCTGTGCGCCCGTTAAAAATGCGGTAATAAAGTGATTATTTGCGGTTTGCGTTGCCGCGCAGCAAGCCGGAGGCACCTTCGGAATAGTCACGAGGAATCTGTACCGGTGCCTGATCGTTGCCCGCTTCGGACTCCGCCAGACGGTTACGGAATGGGTTTTCCTCAGCAGACATTTCCGGCAGTAAGCTGCTGGAACTTTTTGCCATGTGCTGATAAAGCTGGCGGTAATCATGCGCCATATTGTCGAGGAGTTCTGCGCTGCGAGCGAAGTGATTGACCAGCTCTTCACGGTACTCTTCAAGTTCTGCTTTATTTTTTTCCAGCTCGTACTGCATTGCCTGTTGCTGGCGTAATTTCCGGTTTCCAAAACGCATGGCCACAGCACCAATGATGACGCCGACGACTAACCCAATTAGCGCGTATTCCCAGGTCATGTACTTCTCCCATTGTCTTATGGTTCCGTAGGGTAATAGCTGCAAGCTCCTTGCCTGCGCCTGATTATGCCACTATAACCGCTATTCGCGCAGAAGTGGAATCCCGACGCGGCATCGCGTAGGGTAGAACGACCTTTTTTTCGCCAACCCTGTGGGCAGGATCGATTTTCAAGGAATAACGATAACACCATGCAGAGCCTTACCCCGACATCGCGTTACCTCAATGCCCTCAACGAGGGTAGCCATCAGCCGGATGATGTGCAAAAAGAAGCTGTTAGCCGTCTTGATCTCATTTACCAGCAAATTGTGACCAAAGAACATTCCGCCCCGCAAAGCGGTGGCCTGATGGCGAAATTTGGCAAATTGTTAGGTAAGCGTGAGCCCACGACGCTTACCCCCGTACGCGGCCTTTATATGTGGGGGGGCGTTGGGCGCGGTAAAACCTGGTTAATGGACCTCTTTTTTCAAAGCCTGCCAGGGGAACGGAAACAGCGTCTGCATTTCCACCGTTTTATGCTGCGTGTGCATGAGGAATTAACGCAACTACAGGGGCATAGCGATCCGCTGGAGATTGTCGCCGACCATTTCAAAGCCGAAACCGATGTACTCTGTTTTGATGAGTTTTTCGTATCGGATATCACCGACGCCATGTTGCTCGGCGGGCTAATGAAGGCACTCTTCGCCAGAGGAATTACGCTGGTCGCCACTTCGAATATTCCGCCAGACGAACTTTATCGTAACGGGTTGCAACGGGCGCGTTTTTTACCGGCCATTGATGCCATCAAACAGTACTGCGATGTGATGAATGTCGATGCGGGTGTGGATTATCGTCTGCGTACATTGACCCAGGCCCACCTGTGGCTTTCGCCATTAAATGAACAGACGCAGCAGCAGATGGATAAACTCTGGCAAGCGCTGGCAGGGGCAAAACGGACTCATTCTCCAGTATTAGAGGTCAATCACCGTCCGCTGGCGACGCTGGGGGTGGAAAATCAGACGCTGGCGGTATCGTTCGCCACGCTGTGTGTGGATGCCCGCAGTCAGCACGACTATATTGCCCTCTCTCGTCTGTATCACACCGTCATGCTATTTGATGTCCCGGTCATGACACCATTAATGGAGAGTGAGGCGCGACGTTTTATCGCACTGGTGGATGAATTCTACGAACGGCATGTGAAGCTGGTGGTGAGCGCGGCTGTTCCGCTGTACGAGATTTATCAGGGCGAGCGACTGAAGTTCGAGTTCCAGCGCTGTCTGTCTCGTCTGCAGGAGATGCAGAGCGAGGAGTACCTCAAGCGGCAACATATGCCATAACTGCCCGGTTCTCTGTGGGCAAAGGGCTGGGGGTGAGGGCATCAGACCGTACAACCCCAACACCGAAAAACCCTCTTCAAATCACAAATAGGGGTCGATCTTTGACCCCGACTTCTCTATAATCCTGCGACCCCACGTTACAAGAAGGTTTTTTTCCCAAAACTTTCTCTGCGCCGGCATAGGCTATTCGAAGGGGTAGGTTTGCTGGACAATGTCGTGTGAACCTCAACTGACTAAACGTTTGGGTGTTCACCAACGTGTAACTTATTATTTGGGTAAGCTTTTAATGAAAACTTTTACAGCTAAACCAGAAACCGTACAACGCGACTGGTATGTTGTTGACGCGACAGGTAAAACTCTGGGCCGTCTGGCTACTGAACTGGCACGTCGCCTGCGCGGTAAGCATAAAGCGGAATACACTCCGCACGTTGATACTGGTGACTACATCATCGTTCTGAACGCAGAAAAAGTTGCTGTAACCGGCAACAAGCGCGAAGACAAAATGTACTACCACCACACTGGCCACATCGGTGGTATCAAAGAAGCGACCTTTGAAGAGATGATTGCCCGCCGTCCTGAGCGTGTGATTGAAATCGCGGTTAAAGGCATGCTGCCAAAAGGCCCGCTGGGTCGTGCTATGTACCGTAAACTGAAAGTTTACGCTGGCAACGAGCACAACCACGCGGCACAGCAACCGCAAGTTCTTGACATCTAATCGGGATTATAGGCAATGGCTGAAAATCAATACTACGGCACTGGTCGCCGCAAAAGCTCTGCTGCTCGCGTGTTCATCAAACCGGGCAACGGTAAAATCGTAATCAACCAGCGTTCTCTGGAACAGTACTTCGGTCGTGAAACTGCCCGCATGGTAGTTCGTCAGCCGCTGGAACTGGTCGACATGGTTGAGAAACTCGATCTGTACATCACTGTTAAAGGTGGTGGTATCTCTGGTCAGGCTGGTGCGATCCGTCACGGTATCACCCGCGCTCTGATGGAGTACGACGAGTCCCTGCGTTCTGAACTGCGTAAAGCTGGCTTCGTCACTCGTGACGCTCGTCAGGTTGAACGTAAGAAAGTCGGCCTGCGTAAAGCACGTCGCCGTCCGCAGTACTCCAAACGTTAATTGCTTTCTGCGAAAGCAGAACGATTGGCGAAAAACCCGGTTTCTACCGGGTTTTTTTATGGATAAAAATCACGTTATCCACAGTAATGAGTTGATTCTCTCTTCTTTTTCAGCATTTCCAGAATCCCCTCACCACAAAGCCCGCAAAATCTGGTAAACTATCATCCAATTTTCTGCCCAAATGCCTGGGATTGTTCATTTTTTGTTTGATGTTTAAACGAGAGTGACTGTGCGCGTGGGTGGGTTACCAACATCTCGCCGGTCAAAGTAAGACTGGTAGCAGTAAAAATACTGAATATACCTGGAGGTTTTCATGGCTGTCGCTGCCAACAAACGTTCGGTAATGACGCTGTTTTCTGGTCCTGTTGACATCTATAGCCATCAGGTCCGTATCGTGCTGGCAGAAAAAGGTGTCAGCTTCGAAATTGAGCACGTGGAAAAGGATAATCCTCCTCAGGATCTGATTGACCTCAACCCGAATCAAAGCGTACCGACTCTTGTCGATCGTGAACTCACTCTGTGGGAATCACGCATTATCATGGAATACCTGGATGAGCGTTTCCCTCATCCGCCGCTGATGCCGGTTTATCCGGTTGCGCGTGGTGAAAGCCGTCTTTACATGCATCGCATTGAGAAAGACTGGTACTCGCTGATGGAAGTGATCATGTCCAGCAGTGGCGCGCAGGCCGATAACGCCCGCCGTCAACTGCGTGAAGAACTGATGCAGATTGCTCCGGTGTTCGGCCAGAAGCCGTACTTCCTGAGTGATGAATTCAGCCTGGTGGATTGCTACCTCGCGCCGTTGTTGTGGCGTTTGCCGATTCTGGGTATTGAACTCAGCGGCGCAGGCTCTAAGGAGCTGAAAGGCTACATGACACGTGTTTTCGAACGCGATTCATTCCTCGCGTCTCTGACAGAAGCCGAGCGCGAAATGCGCCTGGGCCGGGGTTAATCGAATGGACTTGTCGCAACTGACACCGCGCCGTCCTTACCTGTTGCGGGCTTTTTATGAGTGGTTGCTCGATAACCAGCTCACCCCGCATCTGGTCGTCGACGTAACGTTGCCGGGTGTGCGCGTGCCCATGGAGTATGCGCGCGACGGGCAGATCGTGTTGAACATTGCGCCGCGAGCCGTGGGTAACCTTGAACTGGCGAATGATGAAGTGCGTTTTAACGCGCGCTTTGGTGGCGTCCCGCGTCAGGTTGCTGTGCCGCTTGCTGCTGTTCTTGCTATCTACGCACGTGAGAACGGCGCGGGTACGATGTTCGAACCTGAAACGGCATACGATGAAGACGTGGTCACGGTGAATGATGACGAAACCTCTCTGCCGGATGGCGAGACGGTGATGTCGGTTATCGATGGCGACAAACCCGATCATGCGGACGATAACGATCCGGATGATGATCCCCCACCACGCGGCGGGCGTCCATCGCTGCGTGTCGTGAAGTAACACAAAGGCAGGGTCAATCGACCCTGCTTTTTTTACGGCAGCAACCCCGGCGCCAGCCAACATGCGATCGTTTCGCGCATTACCTTCCGCCTTGTTGCCAGCGCTTCCGGACGCTTAAGATCCTGCTGATAGATGATCGACAGCGTCGACTGGTTAATCAGATAGAAAAACCCCAAAGCCGACATTGTGATGTTTAGCTGCATCGCATCAATACCTGGGCGGATCGTCCCATCCTGCTGACCGCGTTCAAGAATGCGCTGGGTTATCGAAAGCCAGCTACTGTTGATGGGGACAATCGTATCCACTTCCTTAAGGTGACGCGCCTTGAGCTGGTTTTCACTGTTGAGTAACTGGATAAATTCCGGGTTCTCAAGGTAGTAGTGCCAGGTGAAATCCATCAGTTCAAGTACCGCGTCGCGGGCAGGCAGATGATCGAGTTCCAGTGCGGCCTCTTTGGTACGAATATCCTGGTACGCGGCCTGCAAAACATGGGTAAACAGCGTATCTTTGTTATCGAAGTAATAGTAAATCAGCTGCTTGTTCACGTTTGCCGTCGCGGCGATCTGATCAATCCTCGCCCCGTCAAAACCCTTTTCAGCGAACTCCTTTTTGGCTGCATCAAGGATCAGGCTTTTTGTGAGATCTGGATCATGCCTGCGCTTTGTTCTGGCTTCCCCTTTCATAGATCCTCCATTCAATTTATTGTTTTAATTGTAGTTTTAAATAAATCAACCAGTTGGTTGATTTTGAGAAGTCGATCATGAATTTAATTTTTCTCTCTTTCTATACTGCTTTTACAGTTTCAACTGTTTAGTTGAAATGTTTGGCACTCATCAGGGAGTATGCTCATGATCCATTCGCAACGTCCGGTAGCATTAGTGACAGGCTCGACACGGGGAATTGGTAAAGCGTGCGCGTTGGCGCTTGCCAGAGCCGGGTTTCACGTCGCAATCAACGGACGCGATAACGAAGAAGGTCGCGCCCGACAACAAGCCATGGTAGCGGAATTAGAACAATTTGGCATCGAAGCTCTGGCGTTACCGGGTGATGTTTCAGATTTAATTCTTCAGCAAGGGATGCTGGACACCGTTTTGCAACGCTGGGGGCGACTGGACTGCCTTGTCAACAACGCCGGGACGGCGGCAAAGCAGCGTGGCGATCTGCTTGAGGTCACGCCGGAGAATTACCAGTACTGTCAGGACGTCAACACCAGGGCAATGTTCTTCTTTTGCCAAAAAGCGGCGCGCGCCATGCTTTCGCAGGGTGAGCTCAATAATCAGCACCGCTCTATTATCAACATCACTTCCTGTAGCGCCCACAGCTTATCGATTTCTCGCGGGGAATATTGCGTATCGAAAGCAGCCGCCAGCATGGTGACGCAACTCTTTGCGCTGCGCCTGGCGGAAGAAGGCATCGGTGTTTATGAAATTCGCCCTGGTATCATCGAAACTGACATGACCAGCGGTGTGAAACCGAAGTACGACCAGTTGATCGGCGGCGGTCTGGTGCCGATGAAACGCTGGGGCCAGCCGACGGACATTGCCGTAGTCGTCGATGCGCTGGCAAACGGCAACTTACCTTTCACTGTCGGTCAAATTATTGATGTCGACGGCGGCCTGAACAAATCCCACTTTTAATCGCGAGGCACAGCAATGGCGACAATTTCCGTTGGCATCATCATGCATGGCGTAACCGGGCGGATGGGCAAAAATCAGCATCTGATCCGCTCCATCGTGGCAATTCGTGAACAGGGCGGCGTTGAGCTGGCAAACGGCGACAGACTCATGCCGGACCCGATCCTGATTGGTCGTAATGAAGAAAAAATTGCCGCACTGGCGAAACAAACCGGTATCAGCCGTTGGGGCACGGATCTGGATGCGGCGCTGGCCAACCCAAACGATACTATCTTCTTTGATGCCGCCACGACGCAGGCGCGCCCCGGTCTACTGAAAAAAGCCATTGCCGCCGGTAAGCATATTTACTGCGAGAAACCGGTAGCGGTCAGCCTGTCAGAAGCCGTCGAGTTATATCACTATGCAGAGCAGCAGGGCGTTTGCCACGGTGTGGTACAGGACAAACTTTGGCTGCCGGGGCTGCGTAAACTGCAAATGCTCAATCAGGCGGGCTTCTTCGGTCAGGTGCTGTCGGTTCGCGGCGAGTTTGGTTACTGGGTGTTTGAAGGTGATTTGCAGCCGACCCAGCGCCCGTCATGGAACTACCGTCAGGAAGATGGCGGCGGCATTATCCTCGATATGATCTGCCACTGGCGTTATGTCGTCGACAACCTGTTTGGCGAAATCAAAAGCATCAGCTGCCTGGGCGCGACCCATATTCCGGAACGTTTTGATGAGCAGGGGAACGCCTACAAAGCCACCGCTGATGACGCCGCCTACGCCACATTTGAACTGCACAATGGCACAATTGTGCAAATCAACAGCTCCTGGTGTGTCCGGGTGCGCCGCGATGACCTGGTGACTTTCCAGGTCGATGGCGTGAACGGTTCTGCGGTCGCAGGCCTGACCGACTGTCTCACGCAATCACGTGTGAACACCCCGAAACCTGTCTGGAACCCGGATGTTCGCCAGACACATGACTTCTTCGAAGACTGGGCGCCAGTACCCAATACCACCACCTATGACAACGCCTTCAAAGTGCAATGGGAGCTCTTCCTGCGCCATGTTCACGGTGAAATCGACTTCCGCTGGAACCTGCTGGAAGGGGCAAAAGGGGTGCAACTGGTTGAACTGGCGCTGCAAAGCTGGAAAGAACGCCGCTGGGTCGATGTTCCGTCACTGGTGCGCTAAGGAGGCCGTATGCAACAGCCCGATCCACGTCGTTTATCGATGAATACCGCCACCGTGCGTAAGCAGTGGACGCTGGATAAGATCATCGACGGCTGCGCCCGTCATGACATTCGCGGCATCTCGCCGTGGCGCGATCAGGTTCAGGCGCTGGGGTTAGAACGTACCGCGCAGATGATCCGCAGTAACGAACTGACCGTCAGCGGTTATTGCCGCGGCGGGATGTTTCCCGGCATCGATGAGGCGGCACGCCGTGCGGCGGATGACGATAACCGCCGGGCGGTAGATGAAGCACTGGCAGTGAATGCCGCCTGTCTGGTGCTGGTGGTGGGCGGCCTGCCGGGTGATTCGAAAGATATTGCCGGCGCGCGTAGCCAGGTGCGGGATGGTCTGGGCCGCCTGCTGGAGTATTCGCGCAAGGTGGGAATGCCGCTGGCGATTGAGCCGCTACACCCGATGTATGCCGCGGACCGCGCCTGCATAAACACCCTTGAGCAGGCCAACGATCTGTGTGATGAGCTCGGTGATGATGGGTTAGGAATGGCTGTCGATCTCTACCACACCTGGTGGGATCCAAAGTTTTTCCAGCAGATCGAACGCGCCGGACGGAAACGTATCCTGGGTTTTCACATCTGCGACTGGCTGGTGCCGACACAGCATCTGCTGCTCGATCGCGGCATGATGGGGGATGGGGTGATCGACATTCGCGCGGCCCGTCAGGCGGTGGAGGCGCTGGGGTATCAGGGGGCGCATGAAGTGGAGATTTTCTCCGAACACGACTGGTGGCAACGTGACCCGGATACGGTGCTCGCTACCTGCAAAGCGCGTCATTTAACGCATTGTTAATCAGATTTTGGCTGTATCTGATGTCTCGTCAGTCTTACCAGGTTAGTCGAGGGAATTATGAATACAGATACAAAAAAGATGATACTGGTGTCGGTGCTGTGTGGCCTTGGCTACATGATGTACTCCGTCGACCGTATGACTGTCTCCTCCGCCATTGGACTTATCGCGACGGATTTTGGGCTCGGTAGAGCGCAGTCCGGGATCCTGATGAGTTCATTCTTCTATGGCTTTATTGGTTTCTTATTTATCTCCGGGATTATCGCCGACAAACTCAGCGGCAAACCGGTGCTCATTCTTGGTTTAGTTATGTTCTCGCTCGCGACGATCCTGACGGGGGTGGCGGGTAGCCTGACGTCGCTGATCTTTTACCGCGTGATGACCGGTATCGGCGAGGGTGTCTTCTGGCCCGCCGCATCGCTGGAAGTGGCCAACGTTACCACCGAGAAACAGCGCACGACGGTGATGTCCCTTTACTGGATGGGTTATCCGATTGGTGGCTTCTTCGGTACCTGGCTCGGCGCAATGCTCGGCCCGGTGTACGGCTGGCGCGTCGTATTCTATGTAGCCGGGGCGCTGGGTCTGCTGGTAGCGCTGGCGTACGCCTTCATGGTGAAAAACGAGCCGAAAAAAGTGGTTGTCGCTACGACAAAAGAAAAAGTGCCATTAAAACAACTGTTTCGTAACCAGTCCGTCATGCTGATGGCGTTCTATTACTTCCTGCTGCTGAGCGGCTGGTGGATTGTGTTGCTGTGGGCACCGACCTTCCTGATGAATGTAAAACAACTGCCAATCAGTACCGCAGGAACCATTGCCAGCCTGCTGGGGCTGACCGGGGCGCTGGGGGGCTTCCTGCTTGGGCGTTTATGTGACCGTGGCAACTTCTCGCGTAAGCGTGCGGTGTTGATTGGCATCACGCTCGCCAGCAGCCTGCTGATGGCCGCGATGGTGCTGCAACTGCCGGTCTTCGCCGTGGTGATTCTGGTGTTGTTCCTGGGGCTGCTCGGTTATCCCATCACACCACTGGTCCTCTCATTTACCGCCGAACTGGTACCACCACAACTTCGCGGCTCCGCCATTGGCTTTGTGATGAATGTCGGCATGACGGCCGGTGGGATTTCACCCGTCCTGGCGGGCTATTTCGCGGATAAATATTCCATGTCTGCCGTCTGGTTTGTTGCGGCCTGCGTGATGGTCGTCAGTTCGGTATTGCTGCTGGGGGTGCGTAAAGCGCCCAGACCAGTGAAAGAGATGGAAATATCCGGGCTGTCATCACGCGTTTAACGAGGTAAAACATGACCACAGCGATCCCGCAATCGATCCTGGAAGCGCTTACGAATGTCTCCATGCCGCGCCATGTCACGATGGCGCAGCCGCAACAGACGCTGGACGTGGCGGGATACCGTATTCCGCTCTACCACAGCGAGGCGTTAGTGATTGGCAGCGGTGCCGCCGGGCTGCGTGCGGCGGTGGAATTGCGTCGCCGCAAAGTGGATGTTCTGGTGGCGACCCAAACCTTGTTTTGGGGAACATCGGCCTGCTCCGGATCGGATAAACAGACCCTGCATACCGCCTCGACCAGTTTTCGGGGCGATAATTTTACAGCCCTCGCCAGTGCTATCGGCGCGGGTGGGGCGATGGATGCCGATACGGCGTATGTTGAAGCGGTCGGTTCGGTGGAGGCATTTATCGGCCTGAAAAGCATGGGGCTTCCCTTACCTGAGGACCGCTACGGCGCCGTATTGCGCTATCAGACCGATCACGATGAAGTGGGCCGGGCAACCAGTTGTGGGCCACGTACTTCCCGCCTGATGGTCAAAGTGCTGGCGGAAGAGGCGGTACTGCTGGGTGTGCCGTTTGTCGATCACGCGACAGCCGTACGTCTGCTCACCGAAGGGGAAGGAGAGCAGCGCCGGGTCGCCGGAGTGCTGGCCATTGTGAAAGGCGCACGGCAAGAGGATAACCCGTGGGGGCTATGTCTGCTGCGTAGCGCGACTGTAGTCCTGGCGGCCGGTGGACCGGGTGAACTGTTCCGCGACAGCGTCTACCCGAAGCGCTGTTTTGGTTCGCTGGGGCTGGCACTGGAGGCGGGGATCGCGACGGTCAACCTGACGGAACATCAGTTTGGTATCGGTACGCGGCGCGATGAGTTCCCCTGGAACCTCTCCGGTACCTACGTGCAGAGCATGCCTTATATCTACTCGATAGATGCGCAGGGTCAGGAGCATAACTTTCTTGCCCGCTACTATCGCACCACGCGGGAGCTGGCCTCGAATATCTTCCGTAAGGGATATCAGTGGCCGATTCACGCCACGCGAATGCTGGATTTTGGCTCCAGCCTGGTGGATTTGGCTATCTACAATGAGTCGCAGGCCGGACGCACGATCTATATGGATTTTAACCGCAATCCACTGCCAGTACCGGGCGATGAACCCTTTGCCCTTGGCAATCTGGACGAGGATGTTTACCACTATCTGCGCAATAACGATGCCTGTCTGGAGCTACCGATTGCGCGCCTGCAGCGGATGAACCCACTGGCCATTGAGCTTTATAAAC
Organism: Phytobacter diazotrophicus; assembly: GCF_052061655.1. NCBI lineage: Bacteria > Pseudomonadati > Pseudomonadota > Gammaproteobacteria > Enterobacterales > Enterobacteriaceae > Phytobacter > Phytobacter diazotrophicus. Next base: position 578,956 of record NZ_CM125428.1, read on the forward strand.
ATCATGGTCATGACCTGACAACACAGCCGCTGCCGTTTAACGTCAATCACCAGCATATGAATGGCGGGATTGCGGTGGATACATGGGGTCATTCTTCGTTACGTGGCTGCTATGCGATTGGCGAAGCGGCGGGCACGCACGGGGTAACGCGCCCCGGCGGTGCGGCGCTCAATGCCGGACAGGTCTTTGGGCTGCGCTGCGCGAAGCATATCGCGGCGACGCCACGGGCCGCATCAGAGTCTCTTTTTGCCCGTGAAACGGTCGAACTTTTGCAGCAAATCCAGCGTGACAGCAGCCATCCTCAGGCGTTGCGGATTGAAGATATTCGCGACGAAATCCAGCAGCGCATGAGTGAGCGTGCCGGGTTTGTCTGTGATGCCGGGCAGGTACCTGACGCCGTTCAGGCGGCCCGTCGACTCAATCAACGTATTGCGCAAAACGGGGTGGCTATAACCCATCCGAACCAGACGGCGTTTAGCCTCCAGTGGCGTCAGATGGCGCTGGCATCGGAAGCGTTACTGGTGGCACTGGAAAGCTATATTGCCCGTGGTGGCGGTAGCCGTGGCGCACGGATGTTGTGCTCTGCACAGGGAGACGTCGCACCGCAAACACGTGAAGGGGTATTGTCTGAGTTTCGTTTCATTTCTGAAAAGGCGGAGCACCGGCAGGAGCAAATACAGGTGACATGGCGCAACGGCGAGTTTGTTGTCGAGCAGCGGCCATTACGTACACTTGATGACCTCTCGACGATCTTCTTTGAAAAGAACTGGCCAGATTATCTGACGGAGGAGATCTACCGACGTTAGTACCTTACCCGGGCTACACTAGTGCGAGTAGCCTGGGTAAGCGAAGCGCCATCCGGGAATATCCCCACTCATCACTCACCGACTTCCCCCTCTGGCGCTAACTTCGCCAGTCAGATATTCCTGTGATATGATGAAGTTGCTATCACATTTGTCATACTCCACTGCCATGAGCGCTATGAAATCATCAGATTTGCACGCTGAAAACACTGCTGAAAATGTCGGGCGCACGTTGCGTCGCCGTCCGTTGGCGCGCAAAAAATTATCCGAGATGGTGGAAGAAGAGCTCGAACAGATGATCCGTCGCCGGGAGTTTGCCGAAGGCGATGTGCTGCCCTCCGAGCGTGAGCTGATGGCGTTTTTCAATGTGGGCCGCCCCTCGGTGCGCGAAGCGCTGGCGGCGCTCAAGCGTAAAGGATTAGTGCAAATCAGCAACGGTGAACGCGCCCGCGTTTCCCGCCCATCTGCCGATACCATCATTGGCGAGCTTTCCGGCATGGCGAAAGATTTTCTCTCCCGTCCCGGCGGTATTGCCCATTTTGAGCAGTTACGCCTGTTTTTCGAATCCAGCCTGGTGCGCCATGCGGCGGAACACGCCACGGATGAACAAATTGAACGTCTCGGTAAGGCGCTGGAGCTAAACAGTCAGTCGCTGGACGACAACGCGTTATTTATTCGCTCCGATGTTGAATTCCATCGCGTACTGGCTGAAATTCCCGGTAATCCTATCTTTCTGACGATCCATGTTGCCCTGCTGGACTGGCTGATTGCCGCTCGCCCCACGGTGCCGGAAAAAGAGCTGCATCAGCACAATAACCTCAGCTATCAGCAGCACATTGAGATCGTCAATGCGATTCGCCAGCGCGATCCCGATGCCGCCGATCGCGCGTTGCATGCTCACCTCAACAGCGTTTTCGCTACCTGGCACGCGTTCGATAAACAACAAAAATCCCGCAACTGATCGACCGATCCCTTTTACGCGCTAGCGATCGTTTAGTGCGTTAGATCCCATTTAGCGTTTTCTCACTCCGATGGCGATCATTTGTACTGGTATAATAGGTATAAAGGTATATAGTCAAAACGCAATCATGCAATAGGAGAAGATGATGACTGCTCAGTTAAGAGGGGTGATGGCCGCGCTGTTGACCCCGTTTGATGCCAGCGAAAAGCTGGATACCGAGAGCCTGCGCCGTCTGGTGCGTTTTAATATCAATCAGGGGATCGATGGGCTGTACGTGGGGGGATCCACCGGGGAAGCGTTCGTGCAAAGCATTGCTGAGCGTGAACAGGTACTGGAGATCGTCGCCGAAGAGGCGAAGGGCAAACTGACGCTGATTGCCCATGTCGGCACCGTCAGCACCCATGAAACCCAGCAGCTTGCGCAGGCGGCCAGTCGCTATGGCTTTGACGCCGTCTCTGCCGTTACTCCGTTCTACTATCCGTTCAGCTTTGAAGAGCACTGCGACCACTATCGTGCAGTGATCGACGCCGCTAATGGCCTGCCGATGGTGGTTTACAACATTCCGGCGCTGAGTGGGGTGAAACTCACGCTGGATCAGATCGACACGCTGGTTACCCTGCCGGGCGTGGGCGCGCTGAAACAAACATCGGGCGATCTCTTCCAGATGGAGCAGATCCGCCGGGCGAATCCGGATCTGGTGCTCTATAACGGTTATGACGAGATCTTTGCATCCGGGCTGATGGCGGGCGCGGATGGTGGTATCGGCAGTACTTACAACATCATGGGTTGGCGCTATCTGGGTATCGTTCGCGCGCTGCAAACGGGTGACATTGCCACCGCGCAGCGTCTGCAGGCGCAATGCAATGAGGTTATCGATCTGCTGATCAAAGTCGGTGTTTTCCGCGGCCTGAAAACGGTGCTGCACTACATGGATGTCCTGGCGGTACCGCTGTGTCGTAAGCCGTTCGCACCGGTGGCGGAAAAATATTTGCCAGAACTTAAAGCGCTGGCGGCAGCACTGCAACAAGAGAAAGAACAACAACAGTGATCCGGAGCTGTCTGTCCGGAGGCGCTGCGCTGACCGGACAGACGGAGCCGCTCTTAGCTCTGTCGGTCTACAAAAGCGATGGGCAACACCCATCGCGGGAGTATCACATGAGTACTGCTATGCAAAATATCCCATGGTATCGCCATCTTGATCGGGCGCAATGGCGGGCTTTCTGCGCCGCCTGGCTGGGCTATCTGCTCGACGGTTTTGATTTTGTCCTTATCGCGTTGGTGTTAACGGAAATTCAGAGCGAATTTGGTCTGACGACGGTACAGGCGGCAAGCCTCATCTCCGCAGCCTTTATCTCCCGTTGGTTTGGAGGGCTGATGTTGGGCGCAATGGGTGACCGCTACGGCCGACGGTTGGCGATGGTCACCAGTATCCTTCTGTTCTCATGCGGTACGCTGGCCTGCGGGTTGGCCCCCGGCTTCACCACCATGTTTATCGCCCGGCTGGTGATCGGTATGGGGATGGCCGGAGAGTATGGCTCCAGCGCGACGTATGTGATTGAAAGCTGGCCCCGACAGTTGCGAAACAAAGCCAGCGGCTTTTTGATTTCCGGCTTCTCCGTCGGGGCCGTTATCGCGGCGCAGGTCTACAGCCTGGTGGTACCCGTCTGGGGCTGGCGCGCGCTGTTTTTCATCGGCATTTTGCCCATCGTCTTTGCCCTGTGGCTGAGGAAAAACATTCCGGAAGCGGAAGACTGGAAAGAGAGACATGCGGGTAAAGCGCCGGTACACACGATGGTAGATATTCTGTATCGCGGCAAACATCGCGTGATTAACGTGGCGATGACACTCATTGCCGCGACTTCATTATGGTACTGCTTTGCCGGTGAAATGAAGAATGCCGCGCTGGTGGCGATTCTTGGCCTGGTGTGCGCGTTTATCTTTATCAGCTTTATGGTGCAAAGCAGCGGAAAACGCTGGCCAACCGGCGTAATGCTGATGGTGGTGGTGCTCTTTGCGTTTCTCTACTCTTGGCCCATCCAGTCGCTGTTGCCGACTTACCTCAAAACCGAACTGGCCTATTCGCCTGCGACGGTAGCTAAGGTGCTGTTCTTTAGCGGCTTTGGCGCTGCGGTGGGCTGTTGTGTTGGCGGTTTTCTGGGCGACTGGTTGGGGACGCGCAAAGCCTACGTCTATAGCCTGCTCGCCTCACAAATTCTGATCATCCCGGTGTTTGCCATTGGTGGCACCAGCGTATGGGTTCTCGGTTTTCTGCTCTTCTTCCAGCAAATGCTGGGGCAAGGGATCTCAGGCATTCTGCCTAAACTGATCGGCGGCTACTTCGATACCGACCAGCGTGCAGCAGGTTTGGGATTTACCTACAACGTTGGGGCCCTGGGCGGCGCACTGGCACCAATCCTGGGGGCGCTGATCGCTCAGCGTCTGGATCTGGGTACCGCTCTGGGATCGCTCTCCTTTAGCCTGACATTTGTGGTGATCCTGTTGATTGGGCTGGATATGCCGTCGCGCGTACAGCGTTGGCTACGTCCCGAAGCGATGCGTACCCATGATGCGATCGATGGTAAGCCATTCAGCGGCGCGGTCAGCCATAGCGATGGTAAGAACGGGTTATTAAAAACGAAAGGATAACCAGACATGTCTCTGATAGCGAAAATGGATGCACAAATTGGCCGCCAGGGTGGGCTGGTGGTCTCCTGCCAGCCTGTTCCGGATAGCCCACTGGATAAGCCGGAAATCGTGGCGGCGATGGCACTGGCCGCCCAGCAGGCCGGGGCGGTGGCGGTACGTATTGAAGGCATTAACAACCTGCGTGCCGTCCGTCAGGCTGTAACACTACCCATCATCGGCATCATTAAACGCGACTTAACGGACTCCCCGGTGCGCATTACCCCTTACGCTGAGGATGTTGATGCGCTGGCACAGGCAGGGGCAGATATTATCGCCATTGATGGTACCGATCGTATTCGCCCGGTTGCGGTGCGCGAGTTACTGGCGCGTATTCATCACCACGGGCTTATCGCCATGGCCGATTGCTCATGCGAGCAGGATGGCTTGTATTGCCAGCAAGCAGGAGCGGAGCTGATTGGCACCACGCTGTCTGGCTACACCAGCGAACGTACGCCCGCAGAACCGGACCTGGCGCTGGTCAGCACTCTCAATCAGGCCGGATGCCGGGTGATGGCGGAAGGGCGCTATAACACACCCGAACTGGCGGCGCAGGCGAAGCGCCATGGAGCATGGGCGGTGACCGTCGGTTCAGCCATTACGCGGCTGGAGTACATTTGCCAGTGGTATTGCGATGCACTCCAGGAGGCTGCGACATGACCACGCTGGCGATTGATATCGGTGGCACCAAGCTTGCTGCCGCGCTAGTGGACGGTGACCTGCAGATTCACAAACGCCGTGAGTTGCCCACGCCCGCCAGCAAAACCCCGGATGCCCTGCGGGCGGCACTCCTGACGTTGGTCGCCCCGCTTGCCTCTCAGGCCCGGCAGGTGGCGGTTGCCTCAACCGGAATTATTCGTGAAGGTACCTTGCAGGCGATCAATCCACAAAATCTGGGCGGTCTGCTGCATTTCCCGCTGGCTTCTGGCCTGACGGAGATAACGGGCTTGCCTGCGCTGGCGGTGAATGATGCGCAGGCCGCTGCCTGGGCGGAGTACCACGCACTTGGCGAGAGCATCGAAGATATGGTGTTTATCACCGTATCCACTGGCGTAGGCGGCGGTGTGGTGAGCGATGGCGTGCTGCGTATGGGTCATGAGGGGCTGGCAGGCCATTTGGGCCATACGCTTGCCGATCCTAACGGTCCGCGCTGCGGCTGTGGGCGAGTGGGATGCGTTGAAGCGATCGCGTCCGGGCGCGGTATCGCGGCAGCGGCGCAGGGTGACCTGGCAGGCTGCGATGCGAAGGCCATTTTTGCCCATGCGGCAAATGGGCATGCACAGGCGCGTGAACTGGTTCAGCGCTCGGCGCAGACGCTGGCGCGCCTCGTTGCCGATGTGAAGGCGACCACGGACTGCCAACGTGTGGTGGTGGGCGGCAGTATTGGCCTTGCACCGGGATATCTGGCGCTAGTGCGTGCGTGTCTGGCCCTGGAGCCATCAGTCTATCGGGTGGTGTTAAGTGAGGCGCACTATCGCCATGACGCAGGCTTACTGGGTGCCGCGCTGCTGGCACAAGGAGTGAAAAAATGATGACAGGTGAACTGGCGTCGCTCGCCCACTCGGGGTTGCATCCGGTGCTGCTGAATGCGCTGACGCTGGCACTGGATGCGCGCGTGCAGGAAAAGCCTCCGGGGAGTTACCCGCTACAGGGTGACGCTATCTTTATGAACATCATGCAATTTTCCACACAACCCGCGGAACAGAAGAAGGCCGAGCTGCATGCGCAGTACATTGATATCCAGCTATTGCTGGCGGGTGAGGAGCGCATTTTGTATGGCACTCCAGGGTCTGCACGGCAGTGCGATGACTGGCATGTTGAGGACGATTATCAGCTTTGCGCCGCGATTTGTGCCGGGCAGGTTGTCACGCTAACGCCTGGCATGTTCGCGATTTTTATGCCCGGTGAGCCACATAAACCGGGGTGCGAGGTGGGTGCTGCGCAAGAGATTAAGAAGGTGGTGATTAAGGTCTGTGCCAGTCTGCTTAAGGCATAAAAAAAGCCGGATGGTGTACCATCCGGCTTTTTCTTGCCTGTCCTGGGTTTCCGGAAAAACCCTTATACTTCAAGCCAGTTGAGGATGCCGTCTGCCGCTTTACGGCCTTCGGCAATGGCGGTGACCACCAGATCGGAACCGCGAACGATATCGCCACCGGCAAAGATTTTCGGGTTGCTGGTCTGGAACGCGTTCTCGCTGCCTTCCGGGGCGATGATGCGGCCCTGAGAGTCCAGCTCGACGCTGTGTTTCGCCAGCCATTCCATGCTGTGTGGGCGGAAACCAAACGCCATCACGACCGCATCAGCCGGTACCACATGTTCGGAACCCGCAACGATCTCCGCACGACGACGGCCTTTGGCATCTGGCGCCCCCATTTCGGTACGCGCCATTTTCACGCCGCAGACTTTACCGTTGGCATTCACTTCGACACCCAGCGGTTGCACGTTAAACTGGAATTCCACACCCTCTTCGCGCGCGTTTTTCACTTCACGGCGAGAGCCTGGCATGTTTTCCTCGTCGCGACGGTAGGCACAAATAACGTTCTTCGCACCCTGGCGGATGGAGGTACGCACGCAGTCCATTGCGGTGTCGCCACCACCCAGAACAACAACACGTTTGCCTTCCATGCTGATATACGGTTCCTCAGCGGAGTCACTAAAGCCCATGATCTGCCTGGTGTTCGCAATAAGGAACGGCAGCGCGTCGAATACGCCATCGGCATCTTCGTTTTCCAGGCCGCCACGCATCGACTGATAGGTGCCGACGCCAAGGAATACCGCGTCATAATCTTTCAGCAAGTCATCAAGCTGTACGTCGCGACCGACTTCGGTATTCAGCTTGAATTCAATCCCCATGCCAGTGAAGATTTCGCGACGGCGGGTCATCACCTCTTTTTCCAGCTTGAATGCCGGGATACCGAAGGTAAGCAGGCCACCGATTTCCGGATGGCGGTCAAACACCACTGCTTTGACGCCATTACGGGTCAGCACATCGGCGCATGCCAGACCTGCCGGACCTGCACCGATAATCGCCACGCGTTTGTCAGTCTGCTTCACGCCGGTCATATCCGGGCGCCAGCCCATCTCGAACGCTTTATCATTGATGTAGCGTTCGATGTTACCGATGGTGACCGCGCCGAACTCATCATTCAGCGTACAGGAACCTTCACACAGGCGGTCCTGCGGGCAAACGCGCCCGCAGACTTCCGGCAAGGTGTTAGTCTGGTGAGACAGTTCAGCGGCCTCAAAAATACGCCCTTCGTTGGCCAGTTTCAGCCAGTTCGGGATGTAATTATGGACCGGACATTTCCATTCGCAGTACGGGTTACCACAGGAGAGGCAGCGATCTGCCTGCGCCTTGGCCTGGCCTTCCGAAAATGGCTCGTAGATTTCAATAAATTCAATCTTACGGATCTTCAGCGGTTTCTTTGGCGGATCCACGCGCTGTAAGTCGATAAACTGGTATACGTTCTGACTCATTGCTGCCCCTTACTGCGCCTGCACACGCAGCTCTGCTGCGCTACGACTACGATGACCCAACAGTGCTTTCACATCACTGGACTTCGGTTTAACCAGTGCGAATTTCTCCGCGAAGGCTGGCCAGTTAGCCAGAATCTCTTCGCCGCGAGATGAACCGGTATGCTGCACATGCTCGGTAATCAGACCGCGCAAATGCTCTTCGTGGATGGCGAGGTCATCGACGCTCAGCACTTCCACCAGTTCCGGGTTCACACGTTTGCGGAACTCGCCGTCTTCATCCAGAACATAGGCGAAGCCTCCAGTCATCCCTGCGCCAAAGTTCACGCCTGTTTTACCGAGGATACAGACGATACCGCCGGTCATGTATTCACAACCGTTATCGCCGATGCCTTCCACGACAGTAATCGCGCCGGAGTTACGCACGCCGAAACGTTCACCCGCACGGCCTGCGGCATACAGACGACCACCTGTTGCGCCATACAGGCAGGTGTTACCGATAATGCTGGCCTCGTGGCTACGATAAGCAGAGCCTACCGGCGGACGTACCGCGACTAAACCGCCTGCCATGCCCTTGCCTACGTAGTCGTTGGCATCGCCAGTCAGATACAGCTCAACGCCACCGGCGTTCCAGACGCCAAAGCTCTGGCCTGCGGTACCGCTAAAGTGCACGGTAATCGGATCCGCCGCCAGCCCTTGATCGCCATGCGTTTGCGCGATGTAGCCAGACAAAGACGCACCGACAGAACGGTCCGTGTTGCGGATATCAAACCAGAACGTTTTGCTCTGGCGCTCGTCGACAAACGGTTTGGCCTGCTGCAGCAACTGCGCGTTCAACACACCGTTGTCGAACGGCGGGTTGTTTTCGGTGCAGTAAAGCGCTTTGCCAGGATGCGGTTCGGCGGTTTCCAGCAGTTTCGACAAATCCAGCTTCTGTTGTTTGGCGGTGAAACCGTCCAGCTCTTTGAGCAGGTCGGTACGGCCAATTAAATCCACCAGACGTTTCACGCCGAGCTGCGCCATTAACTCACGTACTTCACGGGCGATAAATTCAAAGTAATTGGTCACTTTGAACGGCAGACCGTGGTAGTGGTTTTTACGCAGTTTTTCATCCTGAGTTGCTACGCCGGTTGCGCAGTTGTTCAGGTGGCAAATACGCAGGTATTTACAGCCCAGCGCCACCATCGGGCCGGTACCAAAGCCGAAGCTTTCCGCACCAAGGATTGCCGCTTTGATGATGTCCTGGCCGGTTTTCAGACCGCCATCTGTCTGTAAACGAATTTTGTGGCGCAGACCGTTGGCCACCAGCGCCTGTTGGGTTTCCACCAGGCCCAGTTCCCACGGACAGCCCGCGTATTTCACCGATGACAGCGGGCTTGCACCGGTACCGCCATCGTAACCGGCGATGGTGATGAGATCCGCATAGGCTTTTGCCACACCGGTCGCGATGGTGCCGACGCCCGGTTCGGAAACCAGCTTCACGGAGATCATCGCTTTCGGGTTGACCTGTTTCAGGTCGAAAATCAGTTGCGCCAGATCCTCGATAGAGTAGATATCGTGGTGCGGCGGCGGAGAAATCAGCGTCACGCCCGGTACGGAATAGCGCAGTTTAGCAATGTACGGGGTCACTTTATCGCCCGGTAACTGACCGCCTTCACCCGGTTTCGCACCCTGAGCGACTTTAATCTGAATCACATCAGCATTGACCAGATACGCCGGGGTGACGCCGAAGCGACCGGAAGCGACCTGTTTAATGCGTGAAACTTTGTTGGTGCCATAGCGTGCCGGGTCTTCGCCGCCTTCACCGGAGTTGGAGAAGCCGCCGAGGCTGTTCATGGCTTCAGCCAGCGCTTCATGCGCTTCCGGGCTCAATGCGCCGATGGACATTGCCGCGGTATCAAAGCGTTTGAACAGTTCGCTTGCCGGTTCAACGTCGTTGATGCTGACGGTTTCGCCGTTCGGCGTGATAGCCAGCAGGTCGCGCAGGGTCGCAGCCGGACGCTCATTCACCAGTTTGGCGTACTGCTGATAGTCGCTGTATTCACCGCTCTGGACGGCTTGTTGCAGGGTGCGCACCACATCCGGGTTATAGGCGTGGTATTCACCGCCGTGAACGTATTTCAGCAGACCGCCCGCTTCGAGCGGTTTACGTGCCAGCCAGGCGCGTTTGGAAAGGTTCAGCAGATCCTGCTGGAAGTCAGCAAAACCTGCGCCGCTGATACGGCTGACCACACCCTGGAAGCAAAGTTCGGAAACCTCTTCGTGCAGACCAACGGCTTCGAACAGTTTTGAGCAACGGTAAGAGGCAATCGTCGAGATGCCCATTTTGGACATGATCTTGTACAGCCCTTTGTTGATGCCGTTACGGTAGTTCAGCATCACCGTGCGGTAATTCTTCTCAATGGCTTTGGTATCGACCAGTTTTGCCAGCGTTTCGTAGGCCAGGTACGGATAAATCGCGGTGGCGCCGAAGCCCAGCAGCACGGCGAAGTGGTGCGGGTCACGGGCGCTGGCGGTTTCTACGATGATGTTGGCATCGCAGCGCAGGCTTTTCTCAACCAGACGGGTCTGCACTGCGCCAACCGCCATCGGGGCCGGTACCGGCAGACGGTTTTTAGCGATGTTACGGTCAGACAGCACCAGCAGCACGGTGCCGTTACGCACCATCTGTTCTGCTTTATCGCACAGCGCTCTCACCGTCTCTTCCAGCGAGGTTTCGGTCACATCGAAAGTGATGTCCAGCACATCTGCGCGATAGTGCTCCTCTTTCATGGTGGTGAGCTGCGTGAAATCGGAGTACAGCAGGATCGGCGATTTGAAGCTCAGACGGTGTGCCTGGCCTTCTGCTTCACAGAAGACATTCATCTCACGACCGATACTGGTGGCCAGCGACATCACATGGGCTTCACGCAGCGGGTCAATCGGTGGGTTCGTCACCTGTGCGAACTGCTGGCGGAAGTAGTCGTAAATGATACGCGGCTGGCTGGAGAGCACAGCAAACGGGGTATCGTCACCCATTGAGCCGACCGCTTCCTGACCGTTTTCACCGAGTACGCGGATAACAGAATCCAGCTCTTCGAAGCTGTAGTTAAACTGCTTTTGATAGCTTGTCAGCAGGTCGTCATCCATTTCGCGGATGCCAACCTGGTCATCGGCCAGATCTTCAAACGGCACCAGACGACGAACGTTTTTCTCCATCCATTCTTTATAAGGATGGCGGCTTTTCAGATCGTCATCGGTCTCTGCGGAGTGCAGAATGCGACCGCCACGGGTATCGATAACCATCAGCTCGCCCGGACCGACGCGGCCTTTTTCGACCACTTCGTCAGGCTGATAATCCCAGATGCCCACTTCGGAGGCACAGGTGATCAGCTTATCTTTGGTGATGACGTAGCGTGCCGGGCGCAGGCCGTTACGGTCCAGGTTACAGGCTGCGAAACGGCCATCGGACATGACGATGCCCGCCGGACCATCCCAGGGTTCCATATGCATGGAGTTAAAATCGAAGAAGGCGCGCAGGTCCGGGTCCATATCCGGGTTGTTCTGCCAGGCTGGTGGTACCAGCAGGCGCATGGCGCGCACGATATCCATCCCGCCGGCCAGCAGCAGTTCGAGCATGTTATCCATGGAGCTGGAGTCAGAGCCGGTTTCGTTGACGAACGGCGCGGCATCATGCAGATCCGGGATCAGCGGGGTCTGGAATTTGTAGGTACGCGCGCGCGCCCACTGACGGTTACCGGTGATGGTGTTGATTTCACCGTTATGCGCCAGATAGCGGAACGGCTGTGCCAGCGGCCAGCGCGGTACGGTGTTGGTGGAGAAGCGCTGGTGGAACAGGCAAATGGCCGATTCCAGACGCAGATCCGCCAGGTCCAGGTAGAAGCGCGGCAGGTCAGCCGGCATACACAGACCTTTATAGATATTCACCAGGTTAGAGAGGCTACAAACGTAGAACTCTTTATCTTCCTGCAGACGCTTTTCAATGCGACGGCGGGCAATAAACAGACGGCGCTCCATATCACGTGGGCGCCAGCCAGCCGGGGCGTTAACAAAAATTTGCTCAATACGAGGCAGCGAGGAGAGGGCGATTTCACCGAGTACCCCTTCGTTGGTTGGCACATCGCGCCAGCCGACAATAGACAGGGTCTCACGTTGAAGTTCTTCTTCTACAATACGGCGAGATGTGCTGGCTTTTTCTGGATCCTTATTCAGGAACAGCATACCAACGGCATAGTTTTTGGCTAAACGCCAGCCGCGCTCTTCCGCAACGATACGGAAGAAACGATCGGGTTTTTGCAGCAGCAGACCGCAACCGTCGCCGGTTTTACCATCAGCGAGGATTGCGCCACGGTGCTGCATGCGGGCCAGTGCGTGAATAGCGGTACGCACTACCTTGTGGCTAGGTTCGCCTTCTATGTGGGCGATCAGGCCGAAACCACAGTTATCCCTCTCAAGGGATTTATCGTACAACATATCAGTGAACCTCCCCAGGCTCTGCGGGATTCCCATCCGATACCGATTGCGCGCGGGCACAGCAAGAGCATGGCGACGGGGCTAAATAAAGCCTCGCATGTCGCCCTCTTTAATTTCCTTTTCGCATCGGTACACAAGTGTTGAGGACTTGCTTAAGAGGGAATCTCAATAACTGCATAAATATGATGAGCAGACCACTCATCCAGAAAGCTTCCAGCGGATTCCCAACTTATCGGGAATCCGTACACAGGTCAAATGCCAGGCTTATTTATCTAATAATGTGCTAAAGGATGTTTAATTAATTGATATGTAAATGAATTTAACCTTATTTACAATCAATAAGCCCAGCGCGGAGCGGCAGAGTAATGTGATCTGACTCACTATCGGGAAGCGTTGTTAATGCGTTACCCTACTAAGGGAAATGTGGATTTCAGAATATTATTCTGAGAATGTTCTTATGAGCATATGAACGCACTGTTTTTCACTTGTGACACTATTTCTGCAAAATATCGTCTGAACATAAGGAAAAGTAATTGCCCGAGGAGTGAATGAAATTGCGGTAATCTTGACTGGTTATGCAATGAATAAAAGCCTTGCCGGGCGATTGATCCACATCATCGCCGTCGAAAGCTAAAAATGGCAGGCTTGGCCTCTTTTCAAAGGCACGGCCTGTCAGATTATGCAGTTACAAAAATTAGTCAATATGTTTGGTGGGGATCTTGCCCGTCGTCATGGACAAAAGGTTCATAAATTGACGCTTCACGGTGGTTTTAGCTGCCCGAATCGGGATGGCACCATCGGCCGGGGCGGCTGTACGTTCTGTAATGTCGCTTCTTTCGCCGACGAAGAGCAGCAGCATCGTTCGATTGCCGAACAACTGGTGCATCAGGCGAACCTGGTGAATCGCGCTAAACGCTACCTTGCCTATTTCCAGGCTTACACCAGCACCTGGGCCGAAGTACAGGTGCTGCGTTCCATGTATCAACAGGCAATAAGCCAGGCCAGCATTGTTGGCCTGTGTGTCGGTACACGCCCGGACTGCGTACCCGAGGCGGTGCTGGATTTGCTAAGCGAATACAAAGATCAGGGGTATGAAGTCTGGCTGGAGCTGGGTCTGCAAACCGCGCACGATAAAACGCTGCACCGTATTAACCGTGGGCATGATTTCGCCTGTTACCAGCGAACCACCCGCCTGGCTCGCGAGCGCGGGCTGAAAGTCTGTAGCCACCTTATTGTTGGATTGCCGGGGGAAGGGCAGTCGGAATGCCTGCAAACGCTCCATCGCGTGGTAGAGACTGGCGTAGACGGTATTAAGCTGCATCCCCTGCATATTGTGAAGGGCAGCATTATGGCGAAAGCCTGGGAGGCGGGTCGTCTGCAGGGTATTGAACTGGAAGACTATACTGTCACCGCCGGGGAGATGATTCGCGCCACGCCAGCGGAGGTGATTTACCATCGCGTCTCTGCCAGCGCCCGTCGCCCGACGCTTCTGGCGCCGTTGTGGTGCGAAAATCGCTGGACGGGAATGGTTGAGCTGGATCGCTATCTTACTGAACATGGTGTGCAGGGTTCCGCAGTGGGTCGCCCCTGGATCCAACCGTGACGGTTGCCTGGCTCCGCATTTTTCGCACAACCTTCAACGTGTTGCTCAGAATTGGGTATTATTGAACGGAATTGTTTAAGGAAATCGCTATGAAGCAAATCCGTTTACTGGCGCAATATTACGTCGACCTGATGATGAAGCTCGGGTTGGTTCGTTTCTCCCTGTTACTTGCCCTGGCGCTGGTGGTACTGGCTATCGTCGTACAAATGGCGGTGACGATGGTCTTACAGGGGCAGGTGGCGAGCATCGACGTCATTCGCTCTATCTTTTTTGGCTTGTTAATTACCCCCTGGGCGGTCTATTTCTTATCGGTTGTGGTTGAGCAGCTTGAAGAGTCACGTCAGCGCCTGTCGCGGCTGGTGGACAAGCTGGAAGAGATGCGCGACCGCGACCTCAAACTGAATATCCAGCTTAAAGACAACATCACCCGGCTTAACCAGGAGATGGCGGATCGCGAGAAAGCCGAAGCTGAACGTCAGGCGACATTTGAGCAGCTTAAAGTGGAGATGCAGGAGCGCGAGCAGACGCAGATTCAGCTTGAACAGCAATCCACCTTTTTACGCTCTTTCCTCGATGCCTCCCCGGACCTGGTTTTCTATCGCAACGAAGACAAAGAATTTTCCGGCTGCAACCGGGCAATGGAACTGCTGACGGGCAAAAGTGAGAAGCAACTGATTAACCTTAAACCACAGGATGTCTACGCGCCGGAAGCGGCGGAGAAGGTCATTGAGACCGATGAGAAGGTGTTTCGCCACAATGTTTCGCTGACCTATGAGCAGTGGCTGGATTATCCGGATGGGCGCAAAGCCTGTTTTGAAATTCGCAAGGTGCCCTATTATGACCGCGTAGGTAAGCGCCACGGCTTGATGGGTTTCGGGCGTGATATCACCGAGCGTAAGCGCTATCAGGACGCCCTGGAGCGTGCCAGCCGCGATAAAACCACCTTTATCTCTACTATCAGCCATGAACTGCGCACGCCGCTTAATGGCATCGTCGGGCTGAGCCGTATTCTGCTGGATACCGATTTGACGGCCGAGCAGGAAAAATACCTGAAAACAATCCATGTCTCCGCCGTCACTCTGGGCAATATCTTCAATGATATTATTGACATGGATAAAATGGAGCGTCGTAAAGTCCAGCTCGATAATCAGCCGGTGGATTTCACCAGCTTCCTCGCCGACCTGGAGAACCTTTCCGGCCTGCAGGCGCACCAGAAAGGTCTGCGCTTTGTCATGGAGCCTGCCCTGCCGTTACCGCATAAGGTGGTCACTGACGGCACGCGTTTGCGGCAGATCCTGTGGAACCTTATCAGCAACGCCGTCAAATTTACCCGTGAGGGGCAAGTCACAGTCCGTGTGCGCTATGACGAAGGCGATATGTTGCACTTTGAGGTCGAAGATTCCGGGATTGGTATTCCTCGCGAAGAGTTGGATAAAATTTTCGCCATGTATTATCAGGTGAAAGATAGCCATGGCGGCAAGCCTGCTACCGGTACCGGGATTGGTCTTGCGGTATCGCGTCGCCTGGCGAAAAACATGGGCGGTGACATTGTTGTTACCAGCCAGCCGGGCAAAGGTTCGATCTTCACCCTGACTGTTCACGCGCCTGCGGTAGCAGAGGAAGTGGAAGATGCGTTTGAAGACGATGATATGCCGCTGCCAGCGCTGCATGTGCTGTTGGTGGAAGACATTGAGCTTAACGTGATCGTTGCCCGTTCCGTACTGGAAAAGCTGGGCAATAGTGTGGATGTGGCGATGACCGGTAAGGCCGCACTGGAGATGTTCAAACCTGGAGAATACGACCTGGTACTGCTGGATATTCAGTTGCCGGATATGACCGGGCTGGATATTTCGCGCATCCTCACCAGCCAGTTTGCCCGCGACGATTTACCACCGCTGGTGGCGCTTACCGCCAACGTACTGAAAGATAAAAAAGAATATCTGGATGCAGGGATGGACGACGTCTTAAGCAAGCCGCTGGCGGTCCCGGCATTAACTGCCATGATTAAGAAATTCTGGGATGCGGGCGAAGAAGAGGAGAAAGACGCAATGTCTATTACCGAGGGTCAAAAATCACAAAATCTGCTGGATATCCCGATGCTTGAACAGTATATCGAGCTGGTCGGGCCAAAGCTGATCACCGATGGGCTGGCGGTATTCGAGAAAATGATGCCGGGCTATCTGAGTGTACTGGAGTCTAACCTTACCGCGCGGGATCAAAAAGGGATCGTCGAGGAGGGGCATAAGATCAAAGGTGCCGCGGGATCGGTCGGTCTTCGCCATCTGCAACAACTGGGTCAACAAATTCAGTCACCCGACCTGCCAGCCTGGTGGGATAACGTCGGTGAATGGGTTGAAGAGATGAAGCAGGAATGGCAGCACGATGTTGACGTTTTGAAGGCGTGGGTGGCAAACGCTGGAAAAAAATGACCCCGGATTAACCGGGGTGCGCGAATACTGCGCCAACACCAGGGAAATCGTGGCTGCGCCGTAAAGTTATATATTTTTTTATCAAGGGCGCAGTCGGGAAAATTTGAACTGCACGCACATAAGATAGCAAATCTTAAAGTATTTGTTACATCAATCAGCGAAATGTGTGAAGCGTAGCGCCCTTATCAAAATTTTTAATTATCCCGAGTACGTTGCATAAAGGATGAGCAAAATGAAAAAAATCGGTGTTGTTCTCAGCGGATCAGGCGTTTATGACGGATCGGAGATCCACGAAGCGGTCATCACCCTACTGGCGATCGCTCGCGAAGGCGCTGAGGCTGTATGTTTTGCACCGGACAAGCCCCAGACCGATGTCATTAATCATCTCACGGGTGAACCGATGGGGGAAAGCAGGAACGTGCTGATCGAAGCGGCCCGCATCGCTCGCGGTGCGATCCTTCCGATCGCGCAGGCATCAATAAACGATCTGGATGCGCTGATTGTTCCTGGCGGATTTGGCGCAGCAAAAAACCTGAGCAGCTTTGCAAGTCTCGGTAGTGAAAGTGTGGTCGACCCGGATCTGAAGAGACTGGCTCTGGAGATGCACCAGGCGGGGAAACCGCTCGGCTTTATGTGTATTGCGCCTGCGATGCTGCCAAAAATCTTTGATTTCCCGCTGCGTCTGACGATTGGCACGGATATCGATACCGCTGAGGTACTGGAAGATATGGGGGCTGAACACGTGCCTTGCCCTGTCGACGACATTGTGGTCGATGAGGACAACAAAGTGGTGACCACACCTGCGTATATGCTGGCGCAGAATATTGCGGAGGCGGCCGCAGGGATCGAAAAACTGGTCTCTCGCGTTCTGGTGCTCACTGAATGAGAGGGGCGCGTGGCCCGCTAATGGCGAAAATCAAAAAGCTATTACTCCGGGTGGTGCTGGCGCTGGGCATTTTCTGGGGCGGCGGTATTCTTCTGTTCAGTTTTTTGCCGGTGCCGTTTTCAGCCGTGATGGTCGAACGGCAGTTTGGGGCGTGGCTTACCGGGGATTTCGGCTATGTCGCTCACTCGGACTGGGTCGGTATGGATGAGATCTCACCCTGGGCGGCGCTGGCGGTGATTGCCGCCGAAGATCAGCGTTTCCCGGACCATTGGGGGCTGGATTTTGGCGCGATTGAAAAAGCCTTGTCGCACAATGAACAGCATGAAAATCGTATTCGCGGTGCGTCAACCATTTCCCAGCAGACCATTAAAAACCTGCTGCTCTGGGACGGTAAAAGCTGGGTGCGTAAAGGCTTTGAAGCGGGATTAACGCTGGTCACGGAGGCTGTCTGGACAAAGCGGCGTATTCTGACGGTCTATCTGAATATTGCTGAATTTGGCGATGGCATCTTTGGTGTGGAAGCCGCTTCGCAGCGTTACTTTCATAAACCCGCCAGCAAGTTGACGATGGCTGAGGCGGCATTGCTGGCGGCGGTATTGCCAAATCCGGTACGTTTTCGCGCGGATGCGCCCTCAGGGTATGTGCGCAGCCGTCAGGCGTGGATTATGCGTCAGATGCGTCAGCTTGGCGGAGAAGAGTTCCTGGAACGCAATAAACTGCATTGACAATACCCTCTCCATTGGGAGAGGGAAAACGCGTGCAGTCAGTCTTCATCAAACCCGGCAATAAAAAGCGCAATGACTGCCGCCAGCGCTTCTTCTTCCTGGGGGCCTGTCGCTTCTATCTCTATCTGCCGACCCTTGGCGGAGTCCAGCATGAGTAGCGCAATCACGCTATTGGCCTCGGCTTCGGTTCCTTCGTCGTTACGCAGCAGCACCTCAGCATCAAAACCCTGAACCAGTTCAAACAGTTTCATCGCCGGGCGGGCGTGCATACCCAGCTTATTGGTGATTTCCACAGTTTGTTTTACGGTCATGTTTTCCGTTTTTCCAGCGTACGATGACGAGACTGAACGTTTTTACCGCGCGAGCGGAAATAGTCCGCAAGCTGTTCAGCCACATAGACGGAACGGTGTTTACCGCCGGTACACCCAATCGCCACCGTTAAATAGCTGCGATTATTGGTTTCCAGCATCGGTAACCACAGTTCGAGATAACTGCGAGTCTGGTAAATAAAATTGTGCACTTCCGTATGTCTGTCAAGGAAGGCGGCAACCGGTTTATCCAGCCCGGTCATTGGGCGTAATTTCGGGTCCCAGTGCGGGTTAGGCAAGAAGCGTACGTCAAACACATAGTCGGCATCGATAGGGATACCGTGCTTAAAGCCAAAGGACTCGAACACCATCGTCAGCTCGCGCTCGCGTTTACCCAACAGGCGGGTGCGGAGCATTTCGGCGAGCTCATGAACAGACATTTCCGATGTATCGACGATGAGATCCGCGCGTGAGCGCAGTGGCTCCAGCAGATTGCTCTCTTCATCGATGGCGCTTTCCAGAGACAGGTTTTTGCTGGAAAGAGGGTGCAGACGACGCGTGTCGCTGTAGCGACGGATCAAGGTGTTACGATCGGCATCCAGGAACAGCAGTTGCGGTGAGAAATAGTCCGGCAGGCTGCTCATCGCCTGCTCAAAAATTTCCGGGGATTCCGGCATATTACGCACATCGATGCTGACGGCGGCTGACGTCTGGCGGTCAGCCAGCGTTCTTGCCAGTTCTGGCAACAGGACGACCGGCAGGTTATCGACGCAGTAAAATCCCATATCTTCCAGGGCGCGCAGGGCCACTGACTTACCAGAGCCCGAACGACCACTAACGATCATCAGGACCATGAGCCAATTCTCCTCAGAACCAACGACAGAAAGGCGGCTGTTGCGTTACGCATCGTCATTTTCGCCTTCTGTCAGCGTGATGATCTGATACAACTCCTCATCGCTTTGCGCTGAGCGCAGGCGGCGACAGATGGTTTTGTCCGCCAGACGCTTGGCCACCAACGAAAGCGTATGCAGGTGGGTTTTGGTCTGATCGGCGGGAACCAGAAGCGCGAAGAGTAGATCGACTGGCTGGTTATCAATGGCATCGAAGGCGATAGGTGTTTCCAGTTGCACAAAAACACCAACGGCACGAAGAGTATCTTCTTCGAGTTTTCCGTGAGGGATGGCGATACCGTTACCAATGCCGGTACTGCCCATTTTCTCACGCGTCAGGATCGCTTCGAAGACCACTTGTGGTGGCAGGCTCAACTGCTTTGCAGCCAGTTCACTGATAATTTCCAGGGCACGTTTTTTGCTCTGGCAGTGAACGCCACTACGGGTACATTCCTGGTTAAGGACATTGCTCAATTGAAGAGCGGAATCGTTGTTCATCATAATTTCACCTAAGCGTCGCCAGTGCAGACACCCTGCCGGGTTGCGGCAGGGTGATACGCGCCAGACGAGTGCCCGGACAATTAGTGTTGTTTCAGTTTATCTTTATGTTTCGTGAGCTGCCGCGCCAGTTTATCAATTAAACCGTCGATAGCAGCATACATGTCTTGTCCTTCCGCACTTGCATGAATCTCCCCCCCGTTTACGTGTAGGGTCGCGTCCGAGATATGAGTCACTTTCTCCACTTTCAACACAACATAGACCTGATTGATCCTTTCGAAATATTGTTCGAGTTTGGCAAATTTCGCGGTGACGAATTCGCGCAGGGCCTCGGTTATCTCGACGTTATGTCCTGTGATGTTAAGCTGCATAGTGTCTTCCTTATCGGTTAGGTCACACCAGCTGTTTGCGCTGATTAGACGGCGGAATGGATAAAGACTCTCGATACTTCGCAACGGTTCGCCGCGCTACCATAATACCCTGATCTGAGAGCATGGTAGTCAGCTTACTGTCACTCAACGGCTTCGCAGGATTCTCTGCGGCAATTAATTTCTTCACCAGTGCACGGATAGCCGTTGACGAAGCTTCGCCGCCGCCTTCGGTATTCACATGACTGGAGAAGAAATATTTAAGCTCAAAGATGCCACGCGGACTGTGCAGATATTTTTGGGTCGTGACACGGGAAATCGTTGATTCATGCATCTCGACGGCCTGAGCGATATCGGCCAGTACCATCGGTTTCATAAATTCTTCGCCTTGCTCGAAAAACGCCTGCTGCTGTTCAACAATGCAGCGGCTTACCCTTAACAGGGTATCGTTCCGGCTCTCAAGGCTTTTGATCAGCCATTTCGCTTCCTGCAGATTGCTGCGGATAAACTGGCTGTCGGCATCGTTACGCGCACCACCGCACATAGCGGCGTAGTGCTGGTTGATTTGCAAACGTGGGATGCTGTCGGAGTTCAGCTCGACCGTCCAGCGCCCATTGTGCTTGCGCACCAGCACGTCAGGAATGACATATTCGGGCTCGCCGGTCTGGATTGACTGGCCAGGGCGTGGATCAAGAGACTGGATTAAATTGACCGCCTCTTTTAACACATCTTCTTTCAGACGCGTTACGCGCATCAGCGTACGGAAGTCATGGTTAGCGAGCAGATCCAGGTGATCGCTGATGATTAAACGCGCTTCATCGCACCAGGGGGTCTCTTTGGCAAACTGAGAGAGTTGGATCAACAGGCAATCGCGCAGATCCCTGGCCGCAACACCGACCGGATCGAAACGCTGAATACGTTTCAGTACCGCTTCGACTTCATCCAGACCGATCTCTTCATCACCCATGCTTTCCAGGATGTCTTCCAGGGGAACGGTGAGATACCCCGTGTCATCAACAGCGTCGACAATGGAGGTCGCAATGGCGCGATCGGTATCCGAAAAGGGGGTGAGTTCAACCTGCCACATCAGGTAATCCTGTAGCGACTGGGTGGTCTCCCCCTGGTAAATAGGCAGTTCATCGTCAAGATAATCGGTGCTGCTACCGGAAGGGGTGCCAGCGGTATAGATTTCGTCCCAACTGGCATCCAGGGGCAACTCTTCGGGCATCTCTTTTTGCTCAAGAGCGTCAACCGTGTCCAGCCCTTCGTTGTCCTGGGATTGTTGTGCATCCACTTCTTCGTGAAGATCGGTTTGCTCAAGCAATGGATTACTTTCCAGAGCTTGCTGGAGTTCTTGCTGAAGTTCCAACGTGGACAGTTGCAGCAGGCGAATAGCCTGTTGCAACTGTGGCGTCATGGCTAGCTGTTGGCTGAGCCTTAATTGCAAACCTTGCTTCATATTCAGAGCAGTACTCTCCGACTAAACACGTCAATAAACCCTACCCTATCAGAGTCTGAAGTCTTCCCCAAGATATACGCGCTTAACATGTTCGTCTTCAAGGATTTGCTGAGGCGTACCGTGCGCGATCAAATGCCCCTGGCTGACAATATAAGCCCGCTCACACACCGCCAACGTTTCGCGAACGTTGTGGTCGGTAATCAACACGCCAAGTCCGCTATCACGCAGGTGCTCAATAATGCGCTTGATATCAATTACCGATATCGGGTCAACGCCAGCAAACGGTTCATCCAGCAGGATAAATTTCGGGTTTGCGGCCAGCGCGCGAGCAATTTCGACACGACGACGTTCACCACCAGAAAGCGCCTGCCCCATATTGTCGCGCAGATGTTCAATATGGAACTCTTCCATCAGCTCGTTCGCCCGATCCACACGCTGTTCGGATGTGAGATCGTCGCGAATTTGCAGTACCGCCATGAGATTGTCAAATACGCTCAGGCGCCGGAAAATAGAGGCTTCCTGCGGCAAATAGCCGATACCGCGACGTGCCCGGGCATGCAGCGGCAGCAGACTGATATCTTCATCATCGATGATGATATTGCCCGCATCACGCGACACGATACCAACGACCATGTAGAACGTCGTGGTTTTACCTGCACCGTTAGGACCGAGCAGCCCGACAATTTCGCCTGAATTGACTGTCAGACTGACATCTTCCACCACACGACGACCTTTGTAGGCCTTGGCGAGATTCTTTGCAGTTAATGTTGCCATAACGAATTAGTTACTCTTTTTTTGCGCCGGAGCCGGGGTTTTATTGTTGCTCTTATCCTGCAACTGCGACGGCACCAGAACCGTCGTCACGCGTTTGCCTTTATCGCTGAAAGCCTGCATTTTCTGCTCTTTCACCAGATAGGTAATTTTGTCGCCCGTGATGTTGCTATCAAGCTGTTCAAGGTAGGCATTGCCTGTCAGGACCACGAAATCTTTTTCCAGCTCATAGTGCATCTGGGAGGCGTGGCCTTTCACGGGTTTGCCGTTATCCTGCATCTGGTAAAAGGTGGCAGGATTACCGTAACCATCAATGATTTCTTTACCTTGCTGACCGCCAGGGCGTGTTACCACAACCTTGTCGGCATTGATTTTGATGGTGCCCTGGGTCACGACAACATTACCGGTGAAGGTCACCACATTCCCCTGCATATCCAGCGCCTGCTGATCGGAGTCGATGTGGATCGGTTGCTCGGTATCGCCGGTCACCGCAAGCGCCGGAAGACTGGCGGCAAAAAGGACACTGGCCAGGGCAAAATTAAGGCTGAGTTTGTTTGTTCTGAATTTCATAGGAGCTTCTAACCTTTTCAATAAGCTCGGCGTTTTTGCTGCGTAAATTGCCGCGCATTTTCAGGCCGGTGGAATTAAATGTTGTTCCGTATAACGTGACTTGATCATCAGAGGCGACATCCTGCGTGATCAGGTTTATCTGTGCATTATCCGTCGTAATTTTTCGCAGTTGAGCATCCGCGGTCAGGGCGTTGACCTCAACATGTCCATAAAGATAAAGCATCCGGTCATTGGTCAGCTTCGCTTTATCCGCCTTAATGGACCACTCGGGAATTTTATCTTTGTCGAAAGTTGTTAGCACCGGTTGGGTAAACCAGGTGATCGCATCAGCAGAATAGTATTCAACATGCTGGGCTATCAGCCGATAATTCAAGGCACCTTCCGGACTGTAGACTACCGTATCGGTATGCTCGCTTTTATACGTTGGGTCAGTATTGTTAACGGTCACTTGTTCAGGCTGTTCGCGATCGGCCAGGTTCACCCCAATCAGTATCAGTGCGACCAGTGACAGCACAATGATGACCCAACGTCTGGTTTTACTCATATTGATTGCCCTTTGGCCTCATCAAGCTTGCCTTGCGCCAGCAATAACAAATCACACACTTCACGAACTGCACCACGCCCGCCTGCTGTACGGGTGACATAATTCGCCCGAGGAATGAGCAACGGATGCGCATCCGCCACCGCCACGCTTAAACCGATTTCAGCCATCACAGGCCAGTCGATGAGGTCGTCTCCCACATACGCAACGTGTTCCGGCGTCAGCGAAAGTTTGCTCAATAACTCGCGATAAGCCAACAACTTATCTGATTGCCCTTGATAAAGGTGCGTAATGCCCAGCGTTTCGCAGCGGTCTTCCATCAGTTTAGCTTTTCGACCAGTAATAATGGCAACCTCAATGTCGGACGTTAATGCACAACGGATACCGTAACCATCGCGGACGTTGAACGCTTTTAACTCTTCTCCATTATTACCCATGTAGATAGATCCATCAGATAAAACACCATCTACATCAAGAATTAACAGCTTAATTTTTTCTGCCTTCGCCATTACCTGCGTACTGACGGGTCCGTAGCATGTCGCAAGCGACGCTCCAACCTTACTCATTCTTCGATCCTTTTTCACACCACGCCCGCGCGCAGCAAATCATGCATATGTAACACACCCAGCAATTGGTCGCCATCGGCAACCAAAACAGAGGTGATATGGCGGGACTGCATCAGATTGAGCGCGTCCACCGCCAGTGTGCCAGGACGCACGCGAATACCGCCTGGCGTCATGACCTCAGCAATACCTAAACTTCGCACATCTACGCCCATATCAAATACGCGGCGCAAATCGCCATCAGTAAAAATGCCTTCGATTTTCATCAGATCGTCGCAAATAACCGTCAGGCCTAAATTCTTGCGCGTGATTTCGAGCAGGGCGTCACGCAGCGTGGCCTCTTTACTCACATGCGGAATTTCATCCCCGGTATGCATGATGTCATTGACTCGCAGCAGGAGCTTACGCCCAAGCGCGCCACCAGGATGGGAAAGCGCAAAATCTTCTGCTGTAAAACCCCGGGCTTTCAACAGCGCGACGGCCAGGGCATCTCCCATGACCAGTGCGGCGGTTGTACTGGATGTTGGTGCCAGCCCTAATGGACAGGCTTCTTGTGGCACCTTCACGCACAGATGAATGTCAGCCGCGCGGCCCATACTGCTGTCCGGACGGCTTGTCATACAGATCAGAAAGACTTTGAGTCGTTTGAGCACCGGGATCAACGCGAGGATCTCATTCGACTCACCGGAGTTCGACAGCGCGATCACCACATCCTGCGAACCGACCATACCCAGATCGCCATGCGCCGCTTCTCCCGGATGAACAAAGAAAGAAGAGGTCCCGGTACTGGCGAATGTTGCGGCCATTTTGCGGCCGATGTGACCGGATTTCCCCATTCCCATTACGACGACTTTGCCGCTGCAATAGAAAATTTTCTCACAGGCCTGTGCAAAATCCTGATTGATGTATTGATCAAGCTGAGCCAGGCCTTCACGTTCAATTTGCAAAACGTCCCGGCCAGCCTGCTGAAAGTCGAAGCCCGGTTGCAGATCGATATGCGACATAAATGTGTGTCCAGTTATCCTGTCAAACGCGGCGTAACCCAGTACAGTAGTGCTAACCAGGTGATAAAACCGCCTAATAATAATGCGCCAGTTCCTTTGCCTGTCTGCTGCTTACGTCGCCAGCAGGTGAGGGCAAAAATGACGCTCACCAGTAACATCACGCCATAATCTCGCGTAAAAGCCAGGCTGTTAAAATGACCCGGCGCTATCAGCGCGGGTAAACCCAGCACCAGCGTGATGTTGAAAATATTCGAGCCGATGATATTACCGATCGCAATATCGTCTTCTCCTTTACGTGCCCCGGCAATAGCTGTCGCTAGTTCCGGCAGACCGGTCACAATGGCAATCACCGTCAGGCCGATGGTTAATTCGCTCATCGCGAAATAGTTTGCGACCACCGTGGCATTGTCTACGACCATGCGTGTTGACATCGGCATAATGATGAGTGCAACGCCAAGCCACAAGAATGCCACTGACAGGCTGCCGCCACGGGGCAACTCTGCAACTTGTTCACGTGTTAGCGTATCGCTACCTTGCAGTTCAGCCAGACGGGCGATTTTAACAATGTATACAAGCCATAGCACGGCCAGCAGAAGTAAAAACAGGCCGTCCAGCCGGGTAAGTTGCCCGTCAAACAGGACGAACCCTGCCAGCATGCTGGTTATTAACATTAGCGGCAATTCACGGCGCAGGATATCGGAATGGACGGTAAATGGGTGCAGAAGCGCAGCGAGTCCAAGAATCAACAGAATATTGGTGATATTAGAGCCGAGGGCCGTACCCATCGCCAGATCAAGCTGACCATGCATGGCGGCAGCAACGGAGACAATCATCTCCGGAAGAGAGGTGCCGATACTCACCACTGTCATCCCAATGAGTAACGGTGGAACGCCCAGACTGCGGCATAAAATCGAGGCGGCGAATACCAATCGGTCAGCGCTGTATACTACTAACAGTAAACCAATAATTAACAGCGCCGTCGCTAAAAGCATCTAAAGTCCTTTCTTGAGGTATAATCTGCCGGTCCGCAGGCTGCGATTGCCGGGGAAAACCGGGAATTTTAAGCGGCGTAGAGAATTCTTAATTTTGACTTTATGCGGCTCAAAAGTAAAACAAATGCCAGCTTTCGCTAACTCATACGGGTAATATTCTGTAAAAATGGTGGGTTCTTGCTGTTATCCGGCATCATGCTTAGACCCAATCAAGGCTTATAAGGAAGAAAGAATGAGCCAGACTGTGGCGAATCTGGTCGATATCCGTGGCGTGAGTTTCTCCCGTGGAAGTCGGCGTATTTTCGACAATATCTCGCTGACGGTGCCGCGCGGTAAAATCACCGCCATCATGGGTCCGTCCGGGATTGGTAAAACAACGTTGCTTCGTCTTATTGGTGGACAGATACCGCCAGACGCGGGTGAGATCCTTTTTGACGGCGAGAATATCCCCGAGATGAGTCGCTCCCGGCTGTTTACCGTGCGTAAACGGATGAGCATGTTGTTCCAGTCCGGCGCATTATTTACCGATATGACCGTGTTCGATAATGTCGCCTATCCGCTGCGCGAACATACGAACTTACCGGCTGCGTTGCTGAAAAGTACGGTCATGATGAAACTGGAGGCGGTAGGGCTGCGCGGTGCGGCAAAACTCATGCCTTCCGAACTTTCTGGCGGGATGGCGCGTCGTGCGGCGCTGGCAAGGGCTATCGCGCTGGAACCTGATTTAATCATGTTCGACGAACCTTTTGTCGGCCAGGATCCTATTACCATGGGTGTGCTGGTGAAGCTTATCTCTGAACTGAATAGCGCGCTGGGCGTAACCTGTGTTGTCGTTTCCCATGACGTGCCGGAAGTGCTGAGCATCGCCGACTATGCGTATATAGTGGCAGACCGGAAAATTGTGGCGCAGGGCAGCGCGCAAGGCTTGCAGGAAAACGCTGACCCTCGTGTCCGTCAGTTCCTCGACGGCATTGCTGACGGACCCGTGCCGTTCCGCTATCCCGCAGGTCAATATCAATCCGATTTATTTGAGACAGGGAGTTAAGCCACTCATGTTGTTACATGCACTGGCGTCGCTTGGACATCGCGGGATTAAGACGATCGCGACGTTTGGCCGCGCTGGTTTAATGCTCTTCAACGCGCTGGTCGGTAAGCCGGAATTTGGCAAACACGCGCCGTTGCTGGTGCGCCAACTCTATAATGTGGGTGTCCTGTCGATGCTCATTATTATCGTGTCCGGCGTCTTTATCGGCATGGTGCTTGGCTTACAAGGCTATCTGGTGCTGACGACCTACAGCGCGGAAACCAGTCTGGGAATGCTGGTGGCACTCTCCTTGTTGCGTGAGCTGGGGCCCGTTGTCGCTGCGCTGCTTTATGCAGGGCGTGCGGGGTCTGCACTGACTGCGGAAATTGGCCTGATGCGCGCGACTGAGCAACTTTCAAGCCTTGAAATGATGGCTGTTGACCCACTGCGGCGCGTGATTTCCCCTCGCTTTTGGGCGGGTGTTATCTCCTTGCCATTACTGACGATTATCTTCGTTGCAGTTGGTATCTGGGGCGGCTCGCTGGTGGGTGTGAACTGGAAAGGAATCGACTCAGGGTTCTTCTGGTCGGCGATGCAAAATGCCGTCGACTGGCGACTGGATCTGGTGAACTGTCTGATTAAGAGCGTCGTCTTTGCTATCACTGTAACCTGGATTGCTTTATTTAATGGTTACGACGCGATCCCGACTTCTGCCGGGATCAGTCGGGCAACGACGCGTACCGTTGTGCACTCTTCACTGGCCGTTCTTGGTCTGGATTTTGTGCTCACCGCATTGATGTTTGGGAATTGAGTTCATGCAAACGAAAAAAAGTGAAATTTGGGTAGGCATTTTTCTGTTACTGGCGCTGCTGGCGGGGCTGTTTATCTGCCTGAAAGCGGCCGATGTCGCCTCTATGCGCACCGAACCGACGTATCGCGTGTACGCAACCTTTGACAACATTGGCGGTCTGAAAGCACGCTCGCCGGTCCGTATTGGTGGCGTAGTGGTTGGCCGTGTTGCGGATATTGAACTCGATCCGAAAACCTATCTGCCGCGCGTCGCGATGGATATCGAAGAACGTTATAACCAGATTCCGGATACAAGTTCGCTGGCTATTCGCACGTCAGGTTTGCTGGGTGAGCAATATTTGGCTTTGAACATAGGTTTTGAGGATCCTGAGCTGGGAACTTCTATGCTTAAAGAAGGCAGCACAATCCAGGATACGAAATCCGCCATGGTGCTTGAGGACCTGATCGGACAATTCCTTTACAACAGTAAAGGCAGTGACAATAAGAATTCTGGCGATGCGCAGTCAAAACCGCAGGATGATACTTCCAGCGCACCGTCTGCTGGTAAGACGAATTAACGAGGAGAGTTGACGCATGTTTAAACGTCTATTAATGGTTGCCATGCTGGTTATCGCGCCACTTGGGCTCGCCAACGCGGCGGAGCAAGCTAATCCGTACAAAGCAATGCAGGAAGCGGCAAAGAAAACATTTGATCGCCTCAAAAATGAGCAGCCGAAGATTCGCGCGAATCCTGATTATTTACGTGATGTGGTTGACCAGGAATTACTGCCATACGTCCAGATTAAATATGCCGGCGCTCTGGTACTGGGGCGTTACTATAAAGACGCAACGCCTGCGCAGCGCGAAGCCTACTTCGCTGCTTTCCGTGAATATCTGAAACAGGCCTATGGCCAGGCGCTGGCAATGTACCACGGTCAGACATACGAGATTGCCCCGGAGCAACCGCTGGGTGATGCCACGATCGTGCCGATCCGTGTGACCATTATCGATCCTAACGGTCGTCCGCCAGTGCGTCTGGACTTTCAGTGGCGCAAAAACACGCAGTCCGGTAACTGGCAGGCGTATGACATGATTGCCGAAGGGGTGAGCATGATCACCACCAAGCAAAATGAATGGAGCGATCTGTTGCGTACCAAAGGTATTGATGGACTGACCGCGCAGTTGCAGTCCATTTCTCACCAGAAAATTACTCTGGACCAGAAGAAATAATGACGCCGCAATTAAGCTGGGTGCGTGAAGGTGAACGGCTGGTGTTGCAAGGCGAGCTTGATCAGGATGTGCTGAATCCTCTGTGGAATGCTCGTCAGGAGGCAATGAAAGGGACAACCTGCATCGATCTTCACGCCGTATCGCGCGTTGATACTGCTGGTGTGGCACTATTAATTCACCTGATTGCTCAGGGGAAAATTCAGGGTCATCAGGTTTCACTCGAAGGGATCAGCGAGAATTTGCAGACGCTTGCAGCATTATATAATTTGCCTGCGGACGTATTGCCTCGCTAATTTTTTCAGTACGTTACTCTTTAAAGCCTCGTTTGGTATACCAACGGGGCTTTTTGCTTATTTAAGACCGCCTCACTTTCCTCTAAGATGTGGGGCTGTTTTCACTATCAGATGAAATTAACGCCCATGGAAAATCATGAAATTCAGACAGTGCTGATGAACGCACTCTCTCTCCAGGAAGCCCACGTCACTGGCGACGGCAGTCACTTTCAGGTTATTGCTGTGGGTGAGATTTTTGACGGCATGAGCCGGGTCAAAAAACAGCAGGCCGTGTATGGTCCATTAGCGGAATATATAGCGGACAACCGCATTCACGCTCTCTCGATCAAAGCGTATACCCCGCAAGAGTGGGCACGCGATCGCAAACTAAACGGTTTTTGAGCTACGGGTATTACGCCCGCAGCGCGTGTGAATTCTTAACAGAGATCAGATGAATGGATAAGTTTCGTGTACAGGGGCCAACCCGGCTCCAGGGCGAAGTCACAATTTCAGGTGCTAAAAACGCCGCGTTACCGATCCTTTTTGCCGCACTGCTGGCAGAAGAACCGGTAGAGATCCGCAACGTTCCGAAACTGAAAGACATTGATACCACCATGAAGCTGCTGAGCCAGCTGGGTACCAAAGTTGAACGCAACGGGTCAGTCTGGATCGATGCAAGCAAGGTTAACGTATTCTGCGCGCCTTACGATCTGGTCAAAACCATGCGTGCCTCTATCTGGGCGCTGGGACCACTGGTCGCGCGTTTTGGTCAGGGGCAGGTTTCCTTACCGGGGGGCTGTGCCATTGGCGCGCGTCCGGTAGATCTGCATATCACGGGTCTGGAACAGCTTGGTGCAGAAATTAAGCTGGAAGAAGGTTATGTCAAAGCGAGCGTTAATGGTCGCCTGAAAGGCGCGCATATCGTCATGGATAAGGTCAGCGTCGGCGCGACCGTCACCATTATGACGGCGGCAACCCTGGCTGAGGGGACAACTATCATCGAAAACGCTGCGCGTGAGCCGGAAATCGTTGATACTGCGAACTTCCTCAATGCGCTGGGGGCGAAAATCAGTGGTCAGGGTACCGACCATGTCACCATTGAAGGGGTTGAGCGTCTGGGCGGCGGTGTCTATCGTGTGCTGCCGGACCGCATTGAAACAGGTACCTTCCTGGTGGCTGCCGCAATCTCTGGTGGCAAAATCGTCTGCCGTAACGCGAAACCCGATACCCTTGACGCCGTGCTGGCTAAGCTGCGCGAAGCCGGTGCGGAAATCGAAGTGGGCGACGACTGGGTAAGCCTGGATATGCATGGTAAGCGTCCGAAGGCCGTCAACGTGCGCACTGCGCCGCACCCGGCGTTCCCGACAGACATGCAGGCACAGTTCACATTGCTGAACCTGGTTGCGGAAGGCACGGGTGTGATCACCGAGACGATCTTCGAAAACCGTTTTATGCACATCCCGGAACTGATTCGTATGGGCGCGCATGCGGAAATCGAAAGCAACACCGCGA
The DNA here is from genome assembly GCF_052061655.1 of Phytobacter diazotrophicus. Lineage (NCBI taxonomy): Bacteria > Pseudomonadati > Pseudomonadota > Gammaproteobacteria > Enterobacterales > Enterobacteriaceae > Phytobacter > Phytobacter diazotrophicus. Next base: position 609,783 of record NZ_CM125428.1, read on the forward strand.
TTTGTCACGGCGTTGAAAAACTCTCCGGCGCGCAAGTGATGGCGACCGACCTGCGCGCGTCTGCAAGCCTCGTGCTGGCGGGTTGTATTGCGGAAGGGACGACAATCGTGGATCGTATTTACCATATCGATCGCGGTTACGAACGCATTGAAGACAAGCTGAGTGCGCTGGGCGCCCATATTGAGCGCGTAAAAGGCGAATAATCCCTCTTTGCACTAAAACCCCCAACCCGTTTCGGGAAGGGGGTTATCCTGTTTATTTTGGCTTCCTTTGCCGCATCATGCTGGTTCTGTCGATAAATTCATGGGTTACGGGATCGTGATAGCGCGATGGCCATATCACCCAGGGATCGGTATCCAGCGCGCGGGCAATGATGAGCTCTCCTTTTGGCCAGGAGCGTGTTAGCGCGTTCGCCAGCGTCGATGAACTCAAACCACACTTGCGTGATTCTGCGGCCAGTGATGTCCCTTTTTTATGCAGTCCGGCAATGATATCCGCCGGGTGCCAGTCAATGAATTTACTTTCCATTTTCTCTCCCTGGTGAAAGCCATTAAAACGTGATGGCAATATGTTGAGTACTTATCATGCTTATATAAGAGCTTTTGCTCTAAAAAGTTCAAGTAAGAACGATAGCTTTAAGAATTCACCAGGGCTGCAAAGCGTGGTTTTTTGAATGTAAATTGATTTTTATAGGAACTTAATGGCGCTTTCCCGTTGTTAGCGGGAAAGCGAGATGATCAGTGATCGCGCTGGACCGCGATATGGGCCAGGCCAATGAGGGCTTCGCGCCATGGGGAGTCCGGAAGAATCTGTAGAGCAGCGATAGCTTTATCCGCCTCTTCCTCAGCGCGACGACGCGTCCATTCCAGTGAACCACAGGCTGCCATAGCTTCCAGAACAGGTTCCAGAAGATGTCGTCCGTTGCCCTGCTCGATGGCTTCACGAATCATCTGTGCCTGCTCTGCAGTGCCATTGTGCATCGCATGCAACAAGGGGAGAGTCGGTTTACCTTCGTTGAGGTCATCGCCGGTGTTTTTACCCAGCGTTTCACCATCTGCACTGTAGTCCAGCAAATCATCGATGAGCTGGAAGGCAGTACCCAGATAGCGACCATAATCCTGCAACGCTTTTTCTTGTGCGTCACTGCAACCCGCCAGCAAACCAGAACACTGGGCTGCCGCTTCAAACAGACGCGCGGTCTTGCTGTAAATTACGCGCATGTAGTTCTCTTCGGTGATGTTCGGGTCATTGACATTCATCAGCTGCAGAACTTCACCTTCGGCTATTACATTCACCGCTTCGGACATGACTTCCAGTACTTTTAGCGAGCCAAGGCTGGTCATCATCTGAAAGGCGCGGGTGTAAATAAAATCACCGACCAGTACGCTGGCCGCGTTACCAAACGCAGCGTTAGCGGTGGCTTTGCCGCGGCGCATATCTGATTCATCCACAACATCGTCGTGGAGCAGCGTCGCCGTGTGGATAAATTCGATTAACGCGGCGATGGTCACATGCGCGTTGCCTTCGTAGCCAACGGCACGCGCTGCCAGTACGGCAATCATTGGACGGATACGTTTACCGCCGCCGCTAACAATGTAATAACCCAACTGGTTGATTAGCTGAACATCAGAGTTGAGCTGTTGCAGGATTGTCGCATTAACACCCGCCATATCTTGCGCGGTTAACTCATTGATTTTTTCTAAATTCATCGCAAAAGCCGGGCTTTCAGTCCTGTTTACCACATATCAAAATGGGATAACGAAGGGTTACGGGTTAGAATAGTATTGTTGATTGTACTGAAAAAACGCGCCAGATAAACGTTACCCTACGCATTGTGTTTTTTTTCTGCATGGATTGACGATCGCTCTTGTCAAAGGCTCGCGTTTTGCGTAATATTCGCGCCCTATTGTGAATATTTATAGCGCACTCTGAATCACACGATGATGTGCGCGGAAGCGGAGTTTTTTATGTACGCGGTTTTCCAAAGTGGTGGTAAACAACACCGAGTAAGCGAAGGTCAGACCGTTCGCCTGGAAAAGCTGGACATCGCAACTGGCGAATCTGTTGAATTCGCTGAAGTTCTGATGATCGCAAACGGTGAAGAAGTCAAAATCGGCGTTCCTTTCGTTGATGGCGGCGTAATCAAAGCTGAAGTTGTTGCTCACGGTCGTGGCGAGAAAGTTAAAATCGTTAAGTTTCGTCGTCGTAAACACTATCGTAAGCAACAGGGCCATCGTCAGTGGTTCACTGATGTGAAAATCACTGGCATCAGCGCCTAAGACCTGAGGAGTAGATTTAAATGGCACATAAAAAGGCTGGCGGCTCAACTCGTAACGGTCGCGATTCAGAAGCTAAACGCCTCGGCGTTAAGCGTTTCGGTGGCGAATCCGTTCTGGCGGGTAGCATCATCGTTCGTCAACGTGGCACCAAATTCCACGCTGGTACTAACGTAGGTTGCGGTCGTGACCACACTCTGTTTGCTAAAGCAGACGGTAAAGTGAAATTTGAAGTTAAAGGCCCGAACAACCGTAAATACATCAGCATCGTTGCTGAGTAAGTTTTTCGTGGTCCGGTAACGGATGAAAGCCCCGCAACACGTTGCGGGGCTTTTTACATTAGAAGTCCGGAAAAGTTTCTGTAGGGTAAACGGGCATGAAGCAGCAGGCTGGCATTGGTATCCTTTTGGCGCTCACCACCGCAATGTGTTGGGGGGCACTGCCAATTGCAATGAAACAGGTGCTGACAGTGATGGAACCCCCGACGGTAGTGTTTTATCGCTTTCTAATGGCGAGTATTGGTCTGGGGGCCATTCTGGCCGTTAAAGGCAAGCTTCCACCGCTGCGTATCTTTCGTAAGCCGCGCTGGCTGGTAATGCTGGCTATTGCGACGGGCGGTCTGTTCGGTAACTTCATCCTGTTTAGCTCTTCCCTGCAATATCTTAGCCCCACGGCGTCCCAGGTGATTGGTCAGCTTTCACCGGTCGGCATGATGGTAGCCAGCGTCTTTATCCTGAAAGAGAAGATGCGCGGGACGCAGGTGATAGGCGCAATTATGTTGCTTTGTGGGCTGGTCATGTTTTTCAATACCAGCCTGATAGAGATTTTTACCAAACTGACCGACTACACCTGGGGCGTTATTTTCGGTGTCGGGGCGGCAACGGTTTGGGTCAGTTATGGTGTCGCGCAAAAAGTATTATTGAGGCGTCTGGCTTCACAACAGATACTCTTTTTGCTGTACACTTTATGTACAATAGCGTTACTGCCGTTGGCCAGGCCCGGAGTGATTTCCCAGCTCAGCAACTGGCAACTTGCGTGTCTGTTTTTTTGTGGCCTGAATACACTGGTTGGCTATGGCGCACTGGCAGAAGCAATGGCGCGCTGGCAGGCCGCGCAGGTAAGCGCGCTCATCACCCTGACGCCGCTGTTTACGCTGTTGTTTTCAGATTTATTATCAATGGCCTGGCCCGATGTTTTCGCCAGACCGATGTTAAACCTTATCGGTTATCTCGGTGCGTTTGTCGTGGTTGCGGGAGCAATGTATTCCGCCATTGGCCATCGTCTTTGGGGACTCTGGCGCAAGCGTGAAGTGATTGTCACTTTGCCCCGCTCAGGCGAATGAGTTACGGAGAGTAAAATGAAGTTTGTTGATGAAGCGGTCATTCTGGTCGTGGCGGGTGACGGTGGTAACGGTTGTGTGAGCTTCCGTCGCGAAAAATACATTCCCAACGGTGGCCCGGATGGCGGTGACGGTGGTGATGGTGGCGACGTCTGGCTTGAAGCAGACGAGAACCTGAACACCCTGATTGACTACCGCTTTGAAAAATCTTTCCGCGCTGAACGTGGGCAGAACGGTCAAAGCCGTGACTGCACAGGTAAACGCGGTAAAGATGTGACGGTGAAAGTACCTGTGGGGACGCGTGTGATTGACCAGGGCACTGGCGAAACCATGGGCGATATGACCAAACACGGACAGCGTCTGATGGTGGCGAAAGGCGGCTGGCACGGTCTGGGTAATACCCGTTTCAAATCATCCGTTAACCGTACGCCGCGTCAGAAGACGATGGGTACGCCGGGTGATAAACGCGACCTCATGCTGGAGCTGATGCTGCTGGCGGATGTGGGGATGCTGGGTATGCCGAATGCGGGCAAATCGACGTTCATCCGTGCGGTTTCTGCGGCAAAACCTAAAGTGGCTGACTATCCGTTTACCACACTGGTGCCAAGCCTTGGCGTCGTGCGTATGGATAACGAAAAAAGCTTTGTTGTCGCGGACATCCCGGGGCTGATTGAAGGGGCATCCGAAGGCGCCGGTCTGGGCATTCGCTTCCTCAAGCATCTTGAGCGCTGCCGCGTATTGCTGCATCTGATCGATATCGATCCGATTGACGGCTCTGATCCGGTTGATAACGCGCGGATCATCATTGGCGAGCTGGAAAAATACAGCGAAAAACTGGCGGCTAAACCGCGTTGGCTGGTCTTCAATAAAATTGACCTGATGGACAAAGCCACAGCAGAAGCCAAAGCCAAAGAGATCGCCGAAGCATTGGGCTGGGAAGATAAATATTACCTTATCTCTGCGGCCAGTCAGCAAGGTGTTAAGGATCTCTGCTGGGATGTGATGACCTTTATCATCGAAAATCCGATCACTCAGGCGCAGGAAGAGAAGCAGCCAGAGAAAGTCGAGTTTATGTGGGACGATTACCACCGTCAGCAGCTTGAAGAAACTGAAGAAGACGATCTGGATGATGATGACTGGGATGAAGATGACGAAGAAGGCGTTGAGTTCATCTACAAGCACTGATTCTGCTACTTCCCCGCATGCGCAAGCCTGACGGGGCTACAGGCACTCTGAGCCGGGAAAGCGTTAACGCTACCCGGCTTTTTTATTAATTGTTCTGGTAGATGTCTTTGTACAGACGGCTTTCAAAGCGAACCAGTGGAATACGGCGGTTACGCTGATCGGCGGGTTCTACCGCATAACCTGACAGATATTGCACGAAGGCCATTCGCTGCCCACTGGCGGTAGTGATAAAGCCTGCCAGGTTGTAAACACCTTGCAGTGAACCTGTTTTGGCGGATACCTTGCCGTCCACACCAGCCTCATGCAGGCCCGCGCGATACTGCAATGAGCCATCATAGCCCGCAAGCGGTAGCATGGAGATGTAGTTAAGCTCGCTGTCATGCTGGGCAATATACTGGAGTACCTGCATCATGGTGGCAGGAGCAATCAGATTATGGCGCGACAGGCCGGAGCCATCCGCAATAATCGTGTTTCCGATATCCACACCGGCTTGCTGACGCAGAATTTGACGAACAGCATCAGAACCGGCGCGCCAGGTTCCCGGTACGCCAAAGTGGGCATGACCAATCATGCGGAAAACGGTATCGGCAATCATGTTGTCCGATTTTTTCAGCATGATTTTCAGCAAATCGTGCAAAGGAGCCGATTGCGTGCTGGCGATAACTGTACCAGGTTCGTTGACTTGGGTCTGGCGCAGCAGGGTCCCCGTATAGGTAATGCCAGCATCCTTAAGTTCTGCCTTGATTATGGCCCCCGCATAACTGGCGCCGTCCTGAATAGCAAAAGCCAGGGGAAGCGGGTCAGTACGTTGTGGCAGGCAACCGGTGAGCGTGAAGCGGTTTAAATCGCCTGGTACAACATCCAGTTCGCAGTATTGCCCTTCGGATGAGCCGCGTGCCAGCGTACGAACCTGGCTGAACATGTTCACGGGGTAGTACGATGCGACGCGGATATAGGCGAGGTCGCCGGGTTTCTGCGCGCTGTATAACGAAACAGAGAAACAGTTGCGGTCGACAATAGCGGCGGCGGGCGGGGCGCTGAAACACTGGGTCATGTCGTTCCATGGCCAGCCGGGGGCTTTGTCATGGCTGGCAAAAATCGATGTATCGATAAGAACATTACCCTCGATTTTTTGCACACCGGATTTTTTCAGGATTGCGACCATATTGCGGATATTCTGACGTTTTAACGTCGGATCGCCGCCAAATCTCGCCACTAAGTCCCCTTTCAACACACCATCGGTAACCGTACCTTTGCTCTCCAGCGTGGTGGTGAAACGGAAATCAGGGCCAAGCTGTAATAAAGCAGCCAGCGCGGTAATGACTTTTTGCGTACTCGCCGGTAAAGCCATTTGCTTGCCGTGATAATCAATGTCCGGTTCTTGTGCACCCACCTTTTGCACCATGAGGGCAAGGTTTGCGCCGTCCGGTAGTTGGTTAATGTACTCGTCGACATTCGCGGCCTGGGCATTCAGGGCTATACTTGTGGTCAATCCGATGAAAAATCTGGAAAATCGCATAATCTCGCGCTAACAACCTGGAAACAAGCCGTCATACTACGGCGCATCGACCCGGAAAGTAAACGATGACCCATAGTGAACTTCCGGGTAAAATGCGTATCAAATTGAAAAATTACTGCTGACCTGGGGCTTTGTCTCCGGGTCAGTTTTCTTTTGCTTCTGGTCGGGGGTTATGCGCCTGAATCCGGGCAGACATAGCAGCCGGGGCGGGAGACTGCTCCTTACAGGAATGTTTAAGAGGTATAACAAATGCAAGCTATTCCGATGACCTTACGTGGTGCCGAAAAACTGCGCGAAGAGCTGGATTTTTTGAAATCAGTGCGCCGCCCTGAAATTATTGCCGCGATCGCGGAAGCGCGTGAGCATGGTGACCTGAAAGAAAATGCGGAATACCATGCTGCCCGCGAACAGCAAGGCTTTTGTGAAGGGCGTATCAAAGATATCGAAGCGAAACTGTCCAACGCACAGGTTATCGATATCACTAAAATGCCGAACAATGGACGTGTGATTTTTGGTAGTACGGTAAGTGTGCTTAATCTGGATACCGAGGAAGAGCAAACTTATCGCATCGTGGGTGACGACGAAGCTGACTTTAAGCAGAATCTGATCTCCGTAAATTCTCCGATCGCGCGTGGTCTGATTGGTAAAGAGCAAGACGATGTGGTTGTCATTCGCACCCCGGGCGGTGATGTCGAATTCGAAATTATCAAAGTGGAATACCTCTGAATAATTTCGGTAACCGCAGTTGTTGACGTATTGTAAAGAAAAGAAAAAGGCCGCATTGCGGCCTTTTAACAACTCAGTGAGCATGGCATTTTGCTCGTCTGTTAGCGAAAACCCCTCGTTTTACACAGATTTTGTGTTCAATTAAGGATATTCTTAGCGCGGCAGCGAGATTTTGCGCTCTTTAGCAGGACGATAAAGCACCAGCGTTTTACCGATGACCTGTACGTTACAGGCGCCGGTTTCGCGTACAATAGCTTCCACGATCAAGGTCTTAGTCTCGCGGTCTTCGGTAGCGATTTTGACCTTGATAAGTTCATGGTGCTCTAACGCTTGTTCGATCTCGGCCAGTACCCCTTCGGTCAAACCATTATTGCCAAGCATAACTACAGGCTTGAGCGGATGTGCCAGACCTTTCAGGTGCTGTTTTTGTTTAGTACTCAGATTCATCGTATATTTTGCTTACGTTGGGATTGAAAACGGGTCATTCTACCGCCATCTCCCATATATCACCAAATCGCCGCGTGTAATTTTACGTTGCTGTATACGATGAACCCAGACGGAATGTGAAATGACAGGTAAGAAGCGTTCTGCCAGCTCGAGTCGCTGGCTACAGGAACACTTTAGCGATAAATATGTTCAACAGGCGCAGAAAAAAGGGTTGCGTTCCCGTGCCTGGTTTAAACTTGATGAAATACAGCAAAGTGACAAACTTTTTAAGCCGGGAATGACGGTTGTCGATCTCGGTGCTGCTCCAGGTGGCTGGTCGCAATATGCGGTCACGCAAATCGGGGGCACAGGCCGTATCATCGCGTGTGATCTTTTACCTATGGATCCAATCGTTGGTGTGGACTTTCTTCAGGGTGACTTTCGTGATGAATTAGTCCTGAAAGCATTACTGGATCGAGTCGGGGACAGTAAAGTACAAGTTGTCATGTCAGATATGGCACCAAACATGAGCGGAACTCCAGCAGTTGATATTCCCCGCTCTATGTACCTGGTGGAACTGGCGCTGCAGATGTGCCGGGATGTGTTAGCGCCTGGTGGTGGTTTTGTTGTGAAAGTCTTTCAGGGCGAAGGTTTCGATGAGTACCTTAGGGAAATTCGCTCTCTGTTTACGAAAGTGAAAGTTCGTAAGCCGGACTCTTCCCGTGCCCGTTCACGAGAAGTGTACATTGTAGCGACCGGGCGAAAACTATAGTAACCTGACGCTGTTTTTAACACAGTTGTAATATGAGGTTAATCCCTTGAGTGACATGGCGAAAAACCTAATACTCTGGCTGGTCATTGCCGTTGTGCTGATGTCAGTATTCCAGAGCTTTGGGCCCAGCGAGTCTAATGGCCGTAAGGTGGATTATTCTACCTTCCTGCAGGAGGTCAATCAGGACCAGGTTCGCGAAGCGCGTATCAACGGACGTGAGATCAACGTTACCAAGAAAGATAGTAACCGTTACACGACTTACATCCCGGTGAACGATCCGAAACTGCTTGATAACCTGCTGACTAAAAACGTCAAAGTGGTTGGCGAGCCGCCGGAAGAACCGAGCCTGCTGGCTTCAATCTTTATTTCCTGGTTCCCGATGCTGTTGCTGATTGGGGTCTGGATATTCTTTATGCGCCAAATGCAGGGCGGCGGTGGCAAAGGCGCCATGTCGTTCGGTAAAAGCAAAGCGCGAATGTTGACGGAAGATCAGATCAAAACCACTTTTGCCGATGTCGCAGGCTGTGACGAAGCGAAAGAAGAAGTGGGTGAACTGGTTGAGTACCTGCGTGAGCCGAGCCGCTTCCAGAAGCTGGGCGGTAAAATCCCGAAAGGCGTCCTGATGGTCGGCCCTCCGGGTACCGGTAAAACGCTGCTCGCAAAAGCTATCGCGGGTGAAGCGAAGGTTCCCTTCTTTACCATTTCCGGTTCTGACTTTGTGGAAATGTTCGTTGGTGTTGGCGCATCCCGTGTGCGTGACATGTTCGAACAAGCCAAAAAAGCGGCACCATGCATTATCTTCATCGATGAAATCGACGCCGTCGGTCGCCAGCGTGGCGCTGGCTTAGGCGGTGGTCACGATGAACGCGAGCAGACGCTGAACCAGATGTTGGTTGAGATGGATGGTTTCGAAGGTAACGAAGGTATCATCGTTATTGCTGCGACTAACCGTCCGGACGTTCTTGACCCTGCGCTGTTGCGTCCGGGCCGCTTTGACCGCCAGGTCGTTGTGGGTCTGCCGGATGTTCGCGGTCGTGAGCAAATCCTGAAAGTGCATATGCGTCGCGTACCGCTCTCTCCGGATATTGATGCGGCAATTATCGCGCGTGGTACACCAGGCTTCTCCGGTGCTGATCTGGCGAACCTGGTGAACGAGGCAGCGCTGTTTGCTGCTCGTGGCAACAAGCGCGTCGTTTCAATGGTTGAGTTCGAAAAAGCGAAAGACAAAATCATGATGGGTGCGGAACGCCGCTCCATGGTGATGACGGAAGCGCAGAAAGAATCTACCGCTTACCACGAGGCGGGCCATGCGATTATTGGTCGTCTGGTGCCGGAACACGATCCGGTGCATAAAGTGACGATTATTCCGCGCGGTCGTGCGCTGGGTGTGACCTTCTTCCTGCCTGAGGGTGACGCAATCAGCGCCAGCCGTCAGAAGCTGGAAAGCCAGATCTCCACGCTGTACGGCGGTCGTTTGGCAGAAGAGATCATCTACGGCGTTGAACATGTTTCTACCGGCGCGTCGAACGACATTAAAGTCGCGACCAACCTGGCACGCAACATGGTGACGCAGTGGGGCTTCTCTGACAAACTCGGTCCGTTGCTGTACGCCGAAGAAGAAGGTGAAGTATTCCTCGGCCGTAGCGTCGCGAAAGCCAAACATATGTCCGATGAGACCGCGCGTATCATCGACCAGGAAGTGAAATCGCTGATTGAACGTAATTACAATCGTGCGCGTCAGCTCCTGAATGAAAACATGGACATCCTGCACGCGATGAAAGATGCGCTCATGAAATATGAGACCATCGACGCGCCGCAGATTGATGATCTGATGGCTCGCCGTGATGTTCGCCCGCCTGCTGGCTGGGAAGAACCAGGCACCAACAATTCTGACAGCAATGGCACTCCGCGTGCACCGCGTCCGGTAGATGAACCGCGTACGCCGAACCCGGGTAACACGATGTCTGAACAGTTGGGCGACAAGTAAGTTTTTTATTGTCGATAATGTGTTCTTTTGCTGAAACCCTGGGGCTTGCTCCGGGGTTTTTCTTTTTTGCACAACTAAATATTCAAAAAGGTTTTACGTCATGAAATTGCATGCCCAGGGCACCACCCTCGATCTTTCTCATCCGCATGTGATGGGAATTCTCAATGTAACGCCGGATTCTTTTTCCGATGGCGGAACGCATAACACGTTGGTCGAGGCGGTCAGGCATGCCAATCTGATGATTAATGCTGGCGCAACGATTGTAGATGTCGGTGGCGAATCTACGCGTCCGGGGGCGGCAGATGTCAGTGTAGAGGAAGAGCTCGAGCGCGTTATTCCGGTCGTCGAAGCGATAGCGCAGCGCTTTGAAGTGTGGATTTCTGTCGACACCTCTAAACCCGACGTTATCCGTGAGTCGGCAAGAGTAGGGGCGCATATCATCAATGATATCCGTTCGCTGACTGAACCCGGCGCGCTGGAAGCCGCTGCAGAAACAGGTTTGCCTGTTTGCCTGATGCATATGCAGGGCCAACCAAAAACGATGCAGGAAGCACCTAAGTATGATGACGTATTTACGGATGTGCACAGCTTCTTTATAAATCATATTGCCCGTTGCGAGCGGGCAGGTATCTCAAAAGAGAAATTGTTACTCGACCCTGGATTTGGTTTCGGTAAAAATCTCTCACACAACTACGCGCTCCTCGCCCGCCTGGCGGAGTTTCATCATTTTAACCTGCCTCTGTTGGTAGGAATGTCGCGTAAATCGATGGTTGGCCAGTTACTGAATGTTGGCCCGAACGAAAGATTGAGTGGTAGCCTGGCATGTGCGGTGATTGCCGCCATGCAAGGTGCGCACATTATTCGTGTCCACGATGTAAAAGAAACGGTTGAAGCCATGCGGGTGGTGGAAGCCACACTGTCAGCGTCAGCGAAGGAAAACAAACGCTATGAGTAATCGTAAATATTTTGGCACCGATGGCATCCGTGGTCGCGTTGGTGATGCGCCAATTACCCCTGACTTTGTGCTTAAGCTGGGCTGGGCGGCTGGTAAGGTGCTGGCCCGTCATGGCTCACGCAAAATTATTATTGGCAAAGACACCCGAATTTCCGGATATATGCTGGAATCTGCACTCGAAGCGGGTCTCGCTGCTGCGGGATTATCAGCCTCTTTTACCGGGCCGATGCCCACTCCCGCAGTGGCATACCTGACCCGTACGTTTCGTGCGGAGGCGGGGATTGTCATCTCCGCATCACATAACCCTTTCTATGACAACGGCATTAAGTTCTTTTCTATCGACGGTACCAAGCTACCGGACGCGGTAGAAGAAGCCATTGAAGCTGAAATGGAGAAAGAACTGACCTGCGTGGATTCTGCAGAGCTGGGGAAAGCCAGCCGTATTGTGGATGCCGCTGGCCGTTATATCGAATTTTGCAAAGCCACATTCCCGAACGAGCTCAGCCTGAACACGCTTAAAATCGTTGTGGACTGCGCGAATGGCGCTACCTACCACATTGCCCCGAGTGTCTTCCGTGAGCTGGGGGCGAAAGTGATCGCAATGGGTTGCGAGCCTGATGGCGTCAACATTAATGAAAACTGCGGCGCAACGGATGTCCGGGCATTGCAGCAACGCGTCCTGAATGAAAAAGCAGATTTAGGCATCGCTTTTGATGGCGACGGTGACCGCGTGATCATGGTTGACCACGAAGGCAACAAAGTCGATGGTGACCAAATTCTCTATATCATCGCTCGCGAAGCCCTGCGTCAGGGCCAACTGCGCGGCGGCGCTGTCGGTACACTGATGAGCAATATGGGGCTGGAGCTGGCGCTCAAACAGCTCGGTATTCCGTTTGCACGTGCGAAAGTGGGCGACCGCTATGTCCTGGAGAAATTGCAGGAGAAAGGTTGGCGCCTTGGTGCGGAGAATTCGGGCCACGTCATTCTGCTGGACAAAACCACGACAGGCGATGGCATTGTCGCGGGCTTGCAGGTTGTGGCGGCGATGGTGCGTAATCATATGAGTCTGCATGATTTGTGCAGCGGTATGACAATGTTCCCTCAGGTACTGGTGAATGTGCGTTATACCTCCAGTGATATTGATCCGCTTGAAAATGAGCAGGTTAAAAGCGTGACCGCGGAGGTTGAAGCGGCACTGGGGAATCGAGGCCGCGTGCTGTTGCGTAAATCCGGCACTGAACCACTGATTCGCGTCATGGTGGAAGGCGAGGTTGAAGAGCACGTTGTCGCGTTTGCCAACCGTATCGCCGATGCGGTTAAAGCGGTTTAACGGTCATTAAGTGTCTAAAAAGGCGGCGTTTGCTGCCTTTTTAATGCGCGGCATCTCCATTTTTGCTGTTTTTTTCCTCACTTGATAAAATGCGATTAAAATGGCCTTGCGAAGGTGATTCGCTTTGGTTAGTATTCACACCCGCTTCAGTGGGAAACATTAACAACCCCACTTTTATTGGTTTGAAGCATTGGCATGCGGCAACCCCGCAAGGAACAGGTTGATTATGTACGAAGCTCTTTTAGTTGTTTTCCTTATTGTGGCAATTGGCCTTGTTGGTTTGATCATGCTGCAGCAAGGTAAAGGCGCTGATATGGGAGCCTCATTTGGCGCAGGCGCTTCTGCAACGTTGTTCGGTTCAAGTGGTTCTGGTAACTTCATGACCCGTATGACCGCTGTGTTGGCGACACTGTTCTTCATCATCAGTCTGGTGCTGGGTAACATTAATACCAACAAAACCAATAAAGGAAGTGAGTGGGAAAGACTGAGTGCTCCGGCTCAAACTGAGCAGACTCAGCCAGCAGCTCCGGCGCAGCCGAGCAGCGATATCCCGAAATAAGAAGTCGTCGTACCGAGGTGGTGGAATTGGTAGACACGCTACCTTGAGGTGGTAGTGCCCTAACGGGCTTGTGGGTTCGAGTCCCATCCTCGGTACCAATATTCCGAAAGAAAGACGCTAATAAGCGTCTTTTTTTTCGTCTGTAGAAAAGTCCATGCACCTGAATGTATGTGACTCGGACACGGGTTGATGGCTATCGTCTCCACGGCGTGATGTTACTGCATAAATGCGTGGCATAAAAAAAGCCGCTTTCGCGGCTTTTCTCATTTTTGATCAGCGCTTATTTAGCTTTTTTTTCCAGATTTTCTACCTGCGGCAGACCTGTCGCAGAAGAGGATGAAAGAAGACCGGACTGCGCATAACCGAACAGTTTTTCACGTGTATCGGTAATGTCCAGGTTACGCATTGTCAGCTGACCAATACGATCATCCGGAGAGAACACGGAATCACCTTTCTCCATGGTCAGACGTTCTGGCTTATAAGTCAGGTTATCAGACACAGTATTCAGGATGGAGTAGTCGTTACCGCGACGCAGTTCCAGCGTCACTTCGCCCGTAATCTGGCTTGCAACCCAGCGTTGCAGACCGTCACGCAGCATCAGTGCCTGGGAGTCGAACCAGCGACCCTGATACAGCAAGCGACCCAACTGACGACCATGCGCATGATACTGCTCAATAGTGTCTTCGTTGTGAATACCGGTCAGCAGACGCTCATAGGCGATATGCAGCAATGCCATCCCCGGCGCTTCATAGATGCCGCGGCTTTTCGCTTCGATGATACGGTTTTCAATCTGGTCGCTCATGCCCAGACCGTGACGACCACCGATCCGGTTAGCTTCCATCATTAGCTCAACGTCATCGCTAAACGTTTTACCGTTCAGGGCAACCGGATGGCCTTGCTCAAAACGTACGGTCACTTCTTCTGCCGGGATTTTTACATTTTCATCCCAGAACTTAACACCCATGATCGGGTTTACGATCTTCACACTGGAGTTCAGGAATTCGAGGTCCTTCGCTTCATGCGTTGCGCCGAGCATGTTCGAGTCGGTGGAATACGCTTTTTCCACGGACATTTTGTAGTCGAAACCACAGGCGATCATGAATTCGGACATTTCCTGACGGCCGCCCAGCTCATCAATAAAATCGGTGTCCAGCCACGGCTTATAGATTTTCAGCTCGGCGTTGGTCAACAGGCCATAACGATAGAAGCGCTCAATATCATTACCTTTATAGGTACTGCCATCGCCCCAGATGTTAACGCCATCTTCTTTCATTGCAGCAACGAGCATGGTACCGGTTACCGCACGACCGAGCGGGGTGGTGTTGAAGTAGGTCAGGCCGCCCGTTGTGTTATGAAACGCACCGCATTGAATTGCGGCAATGCCTTCGGCAACCAGCTGCTTACGGCAGTCGATCAGGCGGGCATTCTCCGCGCCATATTCCTTTGCACGACGAGGAATTGCGTCATAGTCGTCCTCGTCCGGTTGACCCAGATTCGCAGTGTATGCGTAAGGAACGGCACCTTTTTTGCGCATCCACAGCAATGCCGCGCTGGTATCCAGGCCCCCGGAGAAGGCGATACCAATACGTTGACCAACCGGAAGATGCTTGAGAATCGTCGTCATAAAATAAATCCCTGCTTAATATACCTATGGTGAGAGACTTAACAGCCACGCCATGATGTTTAATACCATTCACCGTTGTTACGATAGTGAATGGTTATGCAAAATAAATGAGTTTTCATTTAAACATCTTTTGGCGATGACAGGAAGAGAAGAGTGCAATTTTCATCGCAATAATGGCTGATAATGCCCTCTGAAAATGCATCCGCCATTGCGCATGATAATACAAGTCCGGGCGCATAAAAGGCAAACCTGTCAGGGTTGACAGATAGTTATGTTTATCAATATAATGTACGCAGATTATACGTCCCGTCTTCGGTACCAAATCCCAGCATTATTTGCAAATCTTCTGCTAACCGAGTAGAATTTGCCACGTTTCAGGCGCGGGGTGGAGCAGCCTGGTAGCTCGTCGGGCTCATAACCCGAAGGTCGTCGGTTCAAATCCGGCCCCCGCAACCACTTTCCCTAAGTGTTCTTTTTCAAATATACTATGAAGACTTAACGCCTTCGTCGCTGGATTTGAAAAAAATACTCCCGGAAGGTTCTCCAGGCCGCAGTTGCGGCTATAGGGTTCAGTTATTTAAAGCCCCGATTTATCGGGGTTTTTTGTTATCTGACTACGGAATAACTGGGCTTTACGCCCTTTTTTTATGTCTTGGGGGTGGGCTTGTCCACATTAGAGCAAAAATTAACAGAGATGATCACAGCACCGGTTGAAGCACTGGGCTACGAGCTGGTTGGTATTGAATTTGTGCGTGGTCGCACATCTACACTGCGCATCTATATTGATAGTGAAGATGGCATCAATGTTGATGATTGTGCCGATGTCAGCCATCAGGTCAGTGCGGTGATGGATGTTGAAGATCCTATTACCGTTGCTTATAACCTGGAAGTGTCCTCACCAGGCCTTGATCGTCCCTTATTTACAGCGGAACACTACGCGCGTTTTACGGGTGAAGAGGTGTCGCTGGTCTTGCGTATGGCGGTACAGAACCGTCGCAAATGGCAAGGCGTTATCAAAGGTGTCGATGGCGAGATGATCACCGTTACGGTCGAAGGTAAAGATGAAGTGTTCGCATTGAGCAACATTCAGAAAGCGAACCTGGTCCCCCACTTTTAACAGTCTGGATTGAGGTGAAAGGCCCCCGATGAATAAAGAAATTTTGGCTGTTGTTGAAGCTGTTTCTAACGAAAAAGCGCTGCCGCGTGAAAAAATCTTCGAAGCGCTGGAAAGTGCTCTGGCTACAGCAACCAAGAAAAAATACGAGCAAGAGATTGATGTCCGCGTAGAGATCGATCGTAAGAGCGGTGATTTCGATACGTTCCGCCGTTGGGTTGTGGTCGAAGAAGTTACCCAGCCGACGCGCGAAATTACGCTGGAAGCGGCTCGCTTCGAAGACGAAAGCATGAATGTTGGTGATTTTGTTGAAGACCAGATTGAATCTGTCACCTTTGACCGTATTACCACCCAAACGGCAAAACAGGTTATCGTGCAGAAAGTGCGCGAAGCTGAACGTGCAATGGTTGTTGACCAGTTCCGTGAGCATGAAGGCGAGATCATCACGGGTGTGGTGAAGAAAGTGAACCGCGACAACATCACGCTTGATCTGGGAAGCAATGCCGAAGCGGTCATTCTGCGTGAAGACATGCTGCCGCGTGAAAACTTCCGTCCGGGCGACCGTATTCGTGGCGTGCTCTACGCTGTACGTCCCGAAGCGCGTGGCGCACAGTTGTTCGTGACGCGTTCCAAACCTGAGATGCTGATCGAACTGTTCCGCATTGAAGTACCGGAAATCGGCGAAGAAGTTATCGAAATCAAAGCGGCTGCTCGCGATCCTGGTTCTCGCGCAAAAATCGCTGTGAAAACCAACGACAAACGTATTGACCCGGTCGGTGCGTGTGTAGGGATGCGTGGCGCACGTGTTCAGGCAGTATCAACCGAACTGGGCGGCGAGCGAATCGATATCGTCCTGTGGGATGATAACCCGGCGCAGTTCGTTATTAACGCCATGGCACCTGCTGATGTTGCTTCTATCGTTGTTGATGAAGACAAGCACACCATGGATATCGCCGTTGAAGCCGGTAACCTGGCTCAGGCGATTGGCCGTAATGGCCAGAACGTTCGTCTGGCTTCGCAGCTGAGCGGCTGGGAACTCAACGTGATGACCGTTGAAGACCTGCAGGCGAAGCATCAGGCAGAAGCCCATGCAGCGATCGACACCTTCACTCGCTACCTCGACATTGACGAAGACTTCGCCACTGTTCTGGTTGAAGAAGGTTTCTCTACGCTGGAAGAACTGGCCTATGTGCCAATGAAAGAGCTGCTGGAAATCGACGGTCTGGATGAAGATACCGTTGAAGCCCTGCGTGAACGCGCGAAAAATGCCCTGACCACCCTGGCTCTGGCGCAGGAAGAAAGCATCGGTAATAAAGAACCGGCTGAAGACCTGCTGAACCTGGAAGGTTTGGATCGTGCGTTGGCGTTTAAACTGGCAGCCCGCGGTGTTTGTACGCTGGAAGATCTCGCCGACCAGGGCGTAGATGACCTGAGCGATATCGACGGTTTGACCGACGAGAAAGCCGGGGAGCTCATCATGGCCGCACGTAATATTTGCTGGTTTGGTGGCGAAGCGTAATAAACTGTAGCAGGAAGGAACAGCATGACAGATGTAACCGTAAAAACGCTGGCCGCTGAGATTCAGACCTCTGTGGACCGCCTGGTACAGCAATTTGCTGATGCAGGGATCCGTAAGTCCGCTGAAGACTCAGTGACGGCACAAGAAAAACAGACGCTGTTAGCGCATCTGAACCGCGAACACGGCTCAGGTCCTGACAAGCTGACGTTGCAGCGCAAGACGCGTAGCACATTAAGCATTCAGGGCACCGGTGGGAAAAGTAAATCGGTGCAGATCGAAGTCCGTAAAAAACGCACCTTTGTAAAACGCGATCCACAAGAGGCAGAACGTCTCGCAGCGGAAGAAGAGGCGAAGCGTGAAGCGGAGGATAAGGCCCGTCGTGAAGCAGAGGAAGCTGCTAAGCGCGAAGCCGAGGAAAAAGCCAAACGTGATGCCGAAGAAAGAGCGAAGCGTGAAGCGGATGAAAAAGCCAAACGCGAGTCTGCTGATAAAGCAAAACGTGAAGCTGCGGAAAATAGCAAAGTGAGCAACCAACAATCTGACGAAATGACCAGGACAGCCCAGGGTGAAAAAGCCCGTCGTGAAGCTGAAGCGCAAGATCTTAAGCGCAAAGCGGAAGAGGAGGCTCGTCGTAAGCTGGAAGAAAATGCGCGTCGCGTAGCGGAAGAAGCTCGTCGCATGGCTGAGGAAAACGAATCCCGTTGGAATGCCAGCAGCGATAAAGAAGAAGAAAGCAGCGACTATCATGTAACCACTTCTCACCATGCACGCCAGGCTGAGGACGATAGCGACCGCGAAGTTGAAGGTGGTCGTGGTCGTGGTCGTAACGCGAAAGCGGCACGCCCAGCGAAAAAAGGCAACAAGCATGCCGAAAGCAAAGCCGATCGTGAAGAAGCCCGTGCGGCCATTCGCGGTGGTAAAGGCGGCAAACAGCGTAAAGGTTCTGCGCTGCAACAGAGCTTCCAGAAGCCTGCGCAGGCAGTTAACCGTGACGTTGTGATCGGTGAAACGCTGACCGTTGGTGAGCTGGCTAACAAAATGGCGGTGAAAGGCTCTCAGGTCATCAAAGCGATGATGAAACTGGGCGCAATGGCCACCATCAACCAGGTTATCGACCAGGAAACCGCACAGCTTGTAGCCGAAGAAATGGGCCACAAAGTTATCCTCCGTCGTGAAAACGAACTGGAAGAAGCGGTAATGAGCGACCGTGATACGGGGGCTGCGGCTGAACCGCGTGCGCCGGTTGTGACCATCATGGGTCACGTTGACCACGGTAAAACCTCTCTGCTGGACTACATTCGTTCAACGAAAGTAGCCTCAGGTGAAGCGGGCGGCATTACCCAGCACATCGGTGCATACCACGTCGAAACCGAAAACGGCATGATCACCTTCCTGGATACCCCGGGCCACGCCGCGTTTACCGCGATGCGTGCACGTGGTGCGCAGGCAACGGATATCGTGGTTCTGGTTGTGGCTGCTGACGATGGCGTGATGCCGCAAACAATCGAAGCTATCCAGCACGCAAAAGCGGCGCAGGTACCGGTTGTTGTTGCAGTGAACAAAATCGATAAGCCAGAAGCGGATCCGGATCGCGTTAAGAATGAATTGTCCCAGTACGGCATTATGCCGGAAGAGTGGGGCGGCGAAAGCCAGTTCGTTCATGTATCTGCAAAAGCGGGTACCGGTATCGACGAACTGCTCGACGCTATCCTGCTGCAGGCTGAGGTTCTTGAGCTGAAAGCTATCCGTACCGGTATGGCGAGCGGTGTTGTGATCGAATCCTTCCTGGATAAAGGTCGTGGCCCGGTTGCTTCCGTTCTGGTACGCGAAGGTACTCTGCACAAAGGCGATATCGTTCTGTGTGGCTTTGAATATGGCCGCGTACGTGCGATGCGTGATGAGCTTGGTCGTGAAGTTAGCGAAGCGGGTCCCTCTATTCCGGTTGAAATCCTCGGCCTGTCTGGTGTTCCGGCAGCGGGTGATGAAGCGACGGTTGTTCGCGACGAGAAGAAAGCGCGTGAAGTTGCACTGTATCGTCAGGGTAAATTCCGTGAAGTCAAACTGGCGCGTCAGCAGAAATCCAAACTGGAAAATATGTTCGCCAACATGACCGAAGGCGAAGTCCACGAAGTGAACGTCGTTCTGAAAGCGGACGTTCAGGGTTCTGTGGAAGCGATCACCGATTCTCTGCTGAAACTGTCTACTGACGAAGTGAAAGTGAAGATCGTAGGTTCCGGTGTTGGTGGTATCACCGAAACCGATGCTACCCTTGCAACGGCTTCGAATGCCATTCTGGTTGGCTTTAACGTTCGTGCCGACGCCTCAGCGCGCCGCGTGATCGAAGCCGAAGGTCTGGATCTGCGTTACTACTCCGTCATCTATAACCTGATCGACGAAGTGAAAGCAGCGATGAGCGGCATGCTGTCTCCGGAACTGAAACAGCAGATCATTGGTCTGGCTGAAGTTCGTGACGTGTTCAAATCACCGAAATTCGGTGCGATCGCGGGCTGTATGGTTACCGAAGGCACGATTAAACGTCACAACCCAATCCGCGTCCTGCGTGACAACGTGGTTATCTATGAAGGCGAGCTGGAATCCCTGCGCCGCTTCAAAGATGACGTTAACGAAGTCCGTAACGGCATGGAATGTGGTATCGGCGTTAAGAACTACAACGACGTTCGCGTTGGCGATATGATCGAAGTGTTCGAAATTATCGAGATCCAACGTAGCATCGATTAATTTTCGTCGGCTTTTGGGCCGTCGCTGTGTTGGTTACGTTCACTCACCCCGGTCACATAGTTATCTATGCTCCCGGGGATTGATGAGCGTGCCGCCTTGCCGGATTCCCAAAACCTTAGAAGATTGATTAGTGTAGACCGGGGAAGCGCAGCGCCACCCGGTATGAATTTCAAAAGGGGCTATAAGCCCCTTTTTTGTCTGGAGAATTTATTATGGCGAAAGAATTTGGTCGCCCACAGCGCGTAGCCCAGGAGATGCAGAAAGAAATTGCCATCATCCTGCAGCGCGAAATTAAAGACCCGCGTGTTGGCATGATGACGACTGTATCGGGCGTTGAAGTCTCTCGCGATCTGGCCTATGCCAAAGTGTTTGTGACCTTCCTGAACGACAAAGATGAAGCCGCCGTTAAAGCGGGTATCAAAGCGCTGCAGGAAGCATCCGGTTTCATCCGTACGCTGCTCGGCAAAGCTATGCGCCTGCGTATCGTGCCGGAACTGACCTTCTTCTACGACAACTCACTGGTGGAAGGGATGCGTATGTCTAACCTCGTCACCAGCGTGGTGAAACATGACGATGAACGTCGTGTGAACCCAACGGACGACAGCAAGGAGGACTGATGAGTCGTCCTCGTCGTCGCGGTCGCGATGTGCACGGCGTGCTGTTGCTGGACAAACCGCAAGGTGCATCCAGCAATGATGTACTGCAAAAAGTTAAACGTCTATTTAATGCCAATCGCGCCGGGCATACTGGCGCGTTGGATCCTCTGGCCACGGGTATGCTACCGGTTTGTCTGGGGGAGGCGACAAAGTTCTCCCAGTATCTGCTGGATTCTGACAAGCGTTACCGTGTGATTGCGAAGCTGGGCCAGCGCACCGATACCTCCGATGCTGATGGTCAAATCGTCGAAGAGCGTCCGGTCGATTTTAGCGCTGAGCAACTGGCTGCCGCGCTGGAGACCTTTCGTGGCGATATCGAACAAATACCCTCAATGTATTCTGCACTGAAATATCAGGGCAAAAAGCTGTATGAATACGCGCGCCAGGGTATCGAAGTTCCACGTGAAGCCCGACCTATTACGGTGTATGAACTGTTATTCATCCGCCACGAAGGCGATGAACTGGAACTGGAAGTTCACTGCTCGAAAGGCACCTATATTCGTACAATTGTTGACGATCTGGGTGAGAAACTGGGCTGTGGCGCACATGTGATTTATCTGCGCCGTCTGGCGGTGAGTAAATATCCTGCTGAGCGAATGGTGACGCTGGAACAATTGCATGACCTGGTCGCGCAAGCTGAGCAGCGTGATATCCCGGCGGCTCAATTACTCGATCCGTTGTTAATGCCAATGGATAGCCCGGCAGCTGACTACCCTGTTGTTAACCTTCCGTTGGCTTCGTCGGTTTACTTCCGCAACGGTAATCCTGTGCGAACCACCGGTGTGCCGCATGAAGGTCTGGTGCGTGTCACTGAAGGTGAAGAGGCGAAATTTATCGGTATGGGCGAAATGGATGACGAAGGGCGTGTTGCTCCGCGTCGTCTGGTGGTTGAGTACCCGCCAGTCTAAGCCTCGTCTTGCGATAACCAGCCACTGAGAGTAGAATATTGGCGCTTAATGCCGGGTCAATTGTTTAACAATATCTGGTATTAATTCCGGGGTTGCTGAATTAGAGATCGGCACCCTCTCATTTTTTTATCACTGGAGTACAAAATGTCTCTAAGCGTTGAAGCTAAAGCAAAAATCGTTTCTGAGTTTGGTCGTGGCGAAAACGACAGCGGTTCTACCGAAGTTCAGGTTGCACTGCTGACTGCACAGATCAACCACCTGCAGGGCCACTTTGCAGAGCACAAAAAAGATCACCACAGCCGTCGTGGTCTGCTGCGTATGGTTTCTCAGCGTCGTAAACTGCTCGACTACCTGAAACGTAAAGATGTTGCACGCTACACCGCGCTGATCGAGCGTCTGGGTCTGCGTCGCTAATTCTTGCGAGTTTCAAGAAAGGGGCCGTAAGGCCCCTTTTTTCAACCAGACGGCAGTAATTAACAGTACAATAATGTATTGTTGCTATGAATGATCTTCGTTGCAGAGGTTCGCGCGGCTAATGAGAGGCTTTACCCACAAGAGCGGGGTTAGGGTTGTCATTAGTCGCGAGGATGCAGGAAGATCGGGTTTAAACGACAGCATCCCTGGGGTTTGCTGTCATTCATTAAGATTAAGAAAGGATAATATTTTGCTTAATCCGATCGTTCGTAAATTCCAGTACGGCCAACATACCGTTACGCTGGAAACCGGCATGATGGCACGTCAGGCGACGGCAGCCGTTATGGTTAGCATGGATGACACTGCGGTATTCGTTACCGTTGTGGGCGCTAAAAAAGCTAAACCGGGCCAGGATTTCTTCCCGTTAACTGTTAACTATCAAGAGCGTACCTACGCTGCTGGTAAAATCCCGGGTGGTTTCTTCCGTCGTGAAGGCCGTCCAAGCGAAGGCGAAACCCTGATTGCGCGTCTGATTGACCGCCCGGTTCGCCCGCTGTTCCCGGAAGGCTTCGTTAACGAAGTTCAGGTTATCGCAACCGTGGTTTCCGTTAACCCGCAGGTTAACCCGGATATCGTTTCTATGATTGGTGCTTCCGCAGCACTGTCTCTGTCAGGTATTCCGTTCAATGGCCCGATTGGCGCAGCGCGCGTGGGTTACATTAACGATCAATACGTACTGAACCCGACCCAGGAAGAACTGAAGTCCAGCAAACTGGACCTGGTGGTAGCGGGTACCGAAGGTGCGGTACTGATGGTTGAATCCGAAGCAGAATTGCTGAGCGAAGACCAGATGCTGGGCGCAGTCGTATTTGGCCACGAACAGCAGCAGGTTGTTATCCAGGCCATTAACGACCTGGTAAAAGAAGCGGGCAAACCGCGTTGGGACTGGCAGCCAGAAGCCGTCAACGAAGCGCTGAACGCACGCGTTGCTGCTCTGGCAGAAGCGCGTCTGAGCGATGCTTACCGCATCACTGACAAACAAGAGCGTTATGCTCAGGTTGATGTCATTAAATCTGACGTTGTTGCTGCGCTGGTTGCAGAAGATGAAACCCTGGACGCCAACGAGCTGGGCGACATCCTGCACGCTATCGAGAAAAATGTTGTTCGTAGCCGCGTACTGGCAGGCGAACCGCGTATCGATGGTCGTGAAAAAGACATGATCCGTGGTCTGGACGTGCGCACTGGCGTATTGCCGCGTACTCACGGTTCCGCGCTGTTTACCCGTGGTGAAACTCAGGCTCTGGTTACCGCAACGCTGGGTACTGCCCGTGATGCGCAGATCATTGATGAGTTGATGGGTGAGCGCACTGACAGCTTCCTGTTCCATTACAACTTCCCTCCGTACTCTGTAGGTGAAACCGGTATGGTTGGCTCGCCGAAGCGTCGTGAAATTGGTCACGGTCGTCTGGCGAAGCGCGGCGTGCTGGCTGTAATGCCGGAAGCGGATAAATTCCCGTACACCGTTCGTGTGGTGTCTGAAATCACTGAATCCAACGGTTCTTCTTCCATGGCTTCCGTGTGTGGCGCTTCTCTGGCGCTGATGGACGCTGGCGTACCGATCAAAGCAGCCGTTGCGGGTATCGCAATGGGTCTGGTGAAAGAAGGCGACAACTTTGTTGTTCTTTCTGACATCCTGGGCGATGAAGATCACCTTGGCGATATGGACTTCAAAGTAGCGGGTTCCCGCGACGGTATCTCTGCACTGCAGATGGATATCAAAATTGAAGGCATCACCAAAGAGATCATGCAGGTTGCGCTGAACCAGGCTAAAGGTGCTCGTTTGCACATCCTGAGCGTGATGGAGCAGGCGATCAATGCGCCGCGCGGCGATATCTCTGAATTCGCACCGCGTATCCACACCATCAAGATCAACCCGGACAAAATCAAAGACGTCATCGGTAAAGGTGGCTCTGTGATTCGTGCGCTGACCGAAGAAACCGGCACTACCATCGAAATCGAAGATGACGGCACCGTGAAAATCGCAGCGACCGATGGCGAGAAAGCGAAATTCGCTATTCGTCGTATCGAAGAGATCACTGCAGAAATCGAAGTAGGTCGTATCTACAACGGTAAAGTGACTCGCATCGTTGACTTTGGCGCGTTCGTTGCCATCGGCGGCGGTAAAGAAGGTCTGGTTCACATCTCTCAGATCGCTGACAAGCGCGTTGAGAAAGTGACTGACTATCTGCAGATGGGTCAGGAAGTACCGGTGAAAGTTCTGGAAGTTGATCGCCAGGGCCGTATTCGTCTTAGCATTAAAGAAGCCACTGAACAAACTCAGCCTGAAGCAGCGCCGGAAGCGCCGCAAGCAGAGCAGGGCGAGTAAAATGGTGTTTGCCCTCCGCGAAAGCGGAGGGTTATTTAACTGGCAGGACGCCGTGTTTGCAGCCGGGGGACAGGACGTTCATCCAATTGTTGTCTTCGGGAGTGGGAAATGAAGCCTTTTTTGCGCTGGTGTTTCGTTGCGACAGCTTTAACGCTGGCAGGATGCAGCAACTCTGCCTGGCGTAAGAGCGAAGTCCTCGCGGTGCCATTGCAACCGACTTTGCAGCAAGAAGTGATTCTGGCGCGCATGGAACAAATTCTTGCCAGTCGGGCTTTATCCGATGATGAACGCGCACAGCTTTTATATGAGCGCGGAGTATTGTATGATAGTCTTGGTTTGAGAGCACTGGCGCGAAATGATTTTTCACAAGCGCTGGCCATCCGACCAGATATGCCGGAAGTATTCAATTACTTAGGCATTTATTTAACGCAGGCAGGCAATTTTGATGCTGCCTATGAAGCGTTTGATTCTGTACTTGAGCTTGATCCAACTTACAACTACGCGCACTTGAATCGCGGTATCGCATTATATTACGGCGGTCGCGATAAGTTAGCGCAAGATGATCTGCTGGCGTTTTATCAAGACGATCCCAATGACCCTTTCCGGAGTCTGTGGCTTTACATCGTTGAGCGGAAGCTCGATGAGAAGCAGGCTAAAGAAGCGCTGAAACAACGCTTCGAAAAATCGGGCAAAGAGCAATGGGGATGGAACATTGTCGAGTTCTACCTTGGCGATATTAGCGAACAAGAGCTAATGAACCGCCTGAAGGCAGACGCAACGGATAACACCTCGCTCGCTGAGCATCTCAGTGAAACCAACTTCTATTTAGGTAAGTACTACCTAAGTCTGGGGGAAAAGGACAGCGCTGCGGCACTGTTCAAATTAGCGGTGGCTAACAACGTTCATAATTTTGTTGAGCACCGTTATGCATTGTTGGAATTAGCGCTCTTGGGCCAGGAGCAAGATGACCTGGCAGAATCGGACCAGCAATAGCTGACGTACACATCAGCCCGTAATCATTACTTTGATTGCCATCACCTTCGCGGGTGAGGGCGTTGTTGTTCGTTAATACACCTACTTTGAGCCGGTTCACACTTTTAATGAAAATTACCGAAAATTTTCACGATGAGTTATGTAGACTGGCCGCCATTAATATCGAGGCACACGTACTACATGGCTGAATTCGAAACCACTTTTGCAGATCTGGGCCTGAAGGCTCCTATCCTTGAAGCCCTTAACGATCTGGGTTACGAAAAACCATCTCCAATCCAGGCAGAGTGCATTCCGCATCTGCTGGGCGGTCGCGACGTACTGGGTATGGCCCAGACGGGTAGCGGCAAAACCGCAGCGTTTTCATTACCGCTGCTGAACAATCTTGATCCTGAGCTGAAAGCACCGCAAATCCTGGTGCTGGCGCCGACCCGCGAACTGGCGGTTCAGGTTGCCGAAGCCATGACAGATTTCTCTAAACACATGCGCGGCGTGAACGTGGTTGCCCTTTATGGCGGCCAGCGTTATGACGTGCAGTTACGCGCCCTGCGTCAAGGGCCACAGATTGTTGTCGGTACCCCGGGTCGTCTGCTTGACCACCTGAAACGCGGTACGCTGGATCTCTCTAAACTGAGCGGTCTGGTGCTGGACGAAGCCGATGAAATGTTGCGTATGGGCTTCATCGAAGACGTTGAAACCATCATGGCAGAGATCCCGGACGGTCATCAGACCGCACTGTTCTCTGCAACCATGCCGGAAGCGATTCGCCGCATTACCCGCCGCTTTATGAAAGAGCCGCAGGAAGTGCGCATTCAATCCAGCGTGACTACTCGCCCGGACATCAGCCAGAGCTACTGGTCTGTGTACGGCATGCGTAAAAACGAAGCGCTGGTACGTTTCCTGGAAGCAGAAGATTTTGATGCGGCGATCATCTTCGTTCGTACCAAAAACGCGACCCTGGAAGTGGCAGAAGCGCTGGAGCGTAGCGGCTATAACAGCGCCGCGCTGAATGGCGACATGAACCAGGCCCTGCGTGAGCAGACTCTGGAGCGTCTGAAAGACGGTCGTCTGGATATCCTGATTGCAACCGACGTGGCAGCACGTGGTCTGGACGTTGAGCGTATCAGCCTGGTTGTTAACTATGACATCCCGATGGATTCCGAGTCTTACGTTCACCGTATCGGCCGTACCGGTCGTGCAGGTCGCGCTGGTCGTGCGTTGCTGTTTGTTGAGAACCGCGAACGTCGTCTGCTGCGTAACATCGAACGCACCATGAAGCTGACTATTCCAGAAGTAGAACTGCCGAACGCAGAACTGCTGGGCAAACGCCGTCTGGAAAAATTCGCCGCGAAAGTACAGCAGCAGCTGGAAAGCAGCGATCTGGATCAGTACCGTGCTCTGCTGGCGAAAATCCAGCCGTCTGCGGAAGGTGAAGAGCTGGATCTCGAAACGCTGGCCGCTGCTCTGCTGAAAATGGCACAGGGTGAACGTGCGCTGATCGTTCCGCCAGACGCGCCGATGCGTCCTAAGCGTGAATTCCGTGAGCGCGACGACCGCTTTGAACGCCGTGGCGATCGTAACGACCGTGGTCCGCGTGGTGACCGTCCTGAGCGTGGTGGTGAAGATCGTCCGCGTCGTGAACGTCGTGATGCTGGCGAAATGGAACTGTACCGTATTGAAGTTGGCCGTGATGATGGTGTTGAAGTTCGTCATATCGTTGGCGCGATTGCTAACGAAGGCGACATCAGCAGCCGTTATATCGGTAACATCAAGCTGTTCGGTACCCACTCTACCATCGAACTGCCGAAGGGCATGCCGGGCGAAGTACTGCAGCACTTTACTCGCACCCGCATCCTGAACAAGCCGATGAACATGCAGCTTCTGGGTGATGCACAGCCGCGTCCTGAGCGTCGTGGCGGTGGTGAGCGTCGCGAAGGTGGCCGCAGCTTCGGTGGTGGTGAACGCCGTGAAGGTGGTCGCAGCTTCGGTGGTGAGCGTCGTGAAGGTGGTCGTAGCGAGGGTCGTAACTTCAGTGGCGAACGTCGCGCTCCGCGCCGTGACCGCGAAGAAGGCTCCAGCCGTCGTCGTTTCGGTGACGCATAATCGCGCAGTAAGCCAGCTTTACACTCCGTAAAGTAATTGATACAACCCCGGTGCAAAACATCGGGGTTTCTTTTATCTGTTATGTACTCTTGTACTGGTACAATGCATCGGTATTTTACCTTACTGGAGAAGATAGCATGGCAACACTGACAACCACACAAGCGACCCCTTCGTTGCTTGCCGGTGTGGTGATTATTGGCGGAACGGTTATTGGTGCGGGGATGTTTTCACTGCCAGTGGTCATGTCAGGTGCATGGTTCTTTTGGTCGATAGCGGCTCTGGTGTTCACCTGGTTTTGTATGCTGCATTCCGGGCTAATGATTCTGGAAGCGAACCTCAATTACCGCATTGGTGCCAGCTTCGATACCATTACCAAAGATTTGCTGGGCAACGGCTGGAATGTGATTAACGGTCTCTCCATCGCTTTTGTGCTCTATATCCTGACCTACGCTTATATTTCAGCGAGCGGTTCTATTCTGCACCACACCTTTGCTGAACTGTCGTTAAACGTCCCGCCTCGTATTGCAGGCCTTGGGTTTGCGCTGCTGGTTGCCTTTATCGTCTGGCTATCTACCCGCGCAGTGAGCCGGATGACGGCGATTGTGCTGGGGGCGAAAGTTATCACCTTTTTCCTCACCTTCGGCAGTTTGCTGGGGCATGTTCAGCCCGCGACATTATTCAATATGGCGGAAAGCAATGCGTCCTATACGCCGTACTTGCTGATGACACT
The DNA here is from genome assembly GCF_052061655.1 of Phytobacter diazotrophicus. NCBI lineage: Bacteria > Pseudomonadati > Pseudomonadota > Gammaproteobacteria > Enterobacterales > Enterobacteriaceae > Phytobacter > Phytobacter diazotrophicus. The sequence continues at coordinate 638,040 of NZ_CM125428.1, forward strand.
GCCGTTTTGTCTGGCGTCGTTTGGTTACCACGGTAATGTGCCGAGCCTGATGAAGTTCTACGGTAAAGATCCGCGCACTATCGCGCGTTGCCTGGTATATGGCACGTTGCTGGCGCTGGCCCTGTATATGGTATGGCTGCTGGGCACGATGGGTAATATTCCACGTCCGGAGTTTATCGGCATTGCCCAGAAGGGCGGCAATATTGATGTGCTGGTGCAGGCGTTAAGCGGCGTGCTGAACAGCCGCAGTCTGGATCTGCTGCTGGTGGTCTTCTCCAACTTTGCGGTGGCGAGTTCTTTCCTCGGCGTGACCCTGGGCCTGTTTGACTATCTGGCCGATCTGTTTGGTTTTGATGATTCGGCACAGGGGCGCTTTAAAACCGCACTCCTGACGTTTCTGCCACCCATCGTCGGTGGTTTGTTGTGGCCGAATGGCTTTCTCTACGCGATTGGTTATGCGGGGCTGGCGGCGACAATCTGGGCGGCAATTGTGCCAGCTTTACTGGCTAACGCATCGCGTAAACGCTTTGGTAGCCCGCGTTTTCGCGTCTGGGGCGGCAAGCCGATGATTGCGCTGATCCTTGTGTTTGGCGTGGGCAATGCGCTGGTGCATGTGCTGTCGAGCTTTGAGCTATTGCCGGTTTACCGTTAATGCTCCTGTCCCGGCTGGCGTTCTGCTTAGCCGGGCTACGGGTGGCGTAGCCCGGCTAAAGCACATCGCGCTGCATCCGAGAAAAACCTAACCCAGCAGTTCCTCTTTCACCTGCATCGCCAAATCAAACGAATGCAAACGCGCCTGGTGATCAAAGATTTGTCCGTTAACCATAATCTCATCAGCCTGGGTTTCGCGCAGTACAGACTCCAGCCCGTGACGCACTTTCGCCTTATCGCCCACCAGTGACATCCCCAGCGCCTGCTGTACGCCATATTGCTCTGACGGCGACCAGAACTGATCCATATTTTGGATCGGTGGTGGCAACTGGCCGGTTTCCCCACGGCGCAATTTCACGAAAGCCTGCTGCATGGAGGTAAACAGGAATTCCGCATCGCGGTTACTGTCTGCCGCAATGATATTGATACACACCATGGCATACGGTTTTTCCAGTCGCGCGGAAGGCTTGAACTGGGTGCGATACAGATGCAACGCCTGGAACAGCATGTCCGGTGCAAAGTGCGAAGCAAACGCAAACGGCAGGCCAAGCTGTGCCGCCAGTTGAGCACTATAAAGACTGGAACCGAGCAGCCATACCGGGATTTTCTCGCCATAACCCGGCACCGGGCGAACGTGCGGATTCGGGTCGTTGGCATCAAACCAGTCCACCAGTTCGGCAACATCGCGCGGGAAATTATCCACATCGCCGCTCATATGGCGACGCAGTGCCCGCATGGTTGGTTGATCGCTACCTGGCGCGCGCCCAAGACCCAGATCGATACGGCCCGGATAGAGGGTGTTAAGCGTACCGAATTGTTCGGCAATCACCAGCGGGGCATGGTTTGGCAGCATGACTCCGCCGGATCCCAGATGCAGAGAGGTGGTATTGGCCGCCAGATAACCAATCAAGACGGATGTCGCCGCACTGGCGATACCCACCATATTGTGGTGCTCAGCCAGCCAGAAGCGGTGATATCCGCGCTTTTCAGCAAGCCTTGCGAGATCAAGAGAATGGGCGAAGGCCTCTTTAGCAGAAGCGCCCTGTGGGATCGGTGCCAGATCCAGCACCGAGAAGGCAATCGTTTTGTCGGTCATAACGGCTCACTTTGCTACAGCATAGTCATCAGATTGAAGGTCTTCTTCCAGCCTGGCGCATCCAGGATGCGTCGGTCAGAAAAGCTGCATCTTTAATAGTGCATTAAAATCTGATGACTGTTGTTAACAAAGTGAGCGGTTTCTTAAGCCTGGAGCTCCAGACCCGGCAGACGTCGCCAGTAGCCGTTACAGTCGCTGTTTGCTGTCAGCGGCAAAGGCGCTTGTCCATTTTCATTGGCGCGAAAGGCGTCGAGCATGGCAAACGTCTCTTCCCCCATGGGTGACAACCGTACCATGTCCACGATACCCGCCATCGACTTGAGTTCATTGCCCAGGTTGTAGACGTAACCGCTCATGGTCTGGATGCCATTAAGCACGAACACCTGCTGATTTTCCTGCGACAGCATGCGGCGTCCATTTGGATATTTAATGCAGCAGGTTTCGCACTCATCTTTCGGCCTGTCTTCCGAGCGTGCGGTAAAGCAGCGCGCGGAATAGGCCAGCGGCAGATGTCCGTAACTCAGCACTTCCACTTCGAACTGATCGCGAATACCCAGCGTTTCGCACTGATCGAGCAAGTTAATGAGCCAGTCGCGCGAAAGTTCCACTGGCATGCACCAGCGCATCATCCCTTGCTTAAGCAGCAGACGCAGCGTAACGGCGTTGTAACAGTTCAGCGCGTGTCCTGCGACGAAGGGCAATTTGCGCTCGGCACACAGGTTTACCACGCCGAGATCGCTGGCCTCCAGCAGGAAATCGCCGTTATCGACATAGCGTTTGAGTTCGTTAAGTTCTGACGAGGCTTGCACCAGCGCAAGCGTCGAGAGCACGACCTGTTTGTCGCTGTCGGCAAGTTGTTTCGCCATATCCAGCCAGTCGCCCACTTTAGTGGCGCGACGCTTGCTGCACACCGCTTCACCAAGATAAATCACATCCGCGCTGCTGGTTGCGGCTTGCTGGTAAAACGCCTCTAACGTCTCTTTTGACCAGTACCAGAGCACGGGTCCGAGTGAATATTTCATCGTGTTTCCTACTGCCATTTGCGATGGTAAGCGCCAAGCGTGGTCTGCGTGCCTTCTGACATCGCACCCAGCGTGTTCATCCAGGCGGATTGCGGCACGAAGTTCTGCGGATCGGCAATGCAGCGGTCAATGGCCTGTCGCCAGACTTTGGCCACCTGACTCACATAGGCCGGGCTGCGCTGACGGCCCTCAATTTTCACCGAGGCAATATTGGCGGCCAGCAGTTCAGGCAATAATTCCAGCGTATTCAGGCTGGTGGGCTCTTCCAGCGCGTGGTAGCGCTCGCCATCGACCATATAGCGGCCTTTACACAGCGTCGGATAACCTGCGTTTTCGCCATCCTGGTAGCGGTCGATCAGCACTTCATTGAGGCGCGATTCCAGCCCCTGCGGGGTTTGCTGCCAGCGCACAAAACGTGCCGGAGAGCAGGCGCCCACGGTATTTGGCGACTCACCCGTCAGGTAAGAGGAGAGATAACAGCGCCCTTCAGCCATGATGCACAGGCTGCCAAAAGCAAAGACTTCCAGCGGCACAGGGGTGACGCGGGCTAACTGTTTAACCTGATGAATAGATAAAACGCGAGGCAGGACAACGCGGGCGACGTCAAAATGGCGATGATAGAAGCGAATGGCCTCTTCATTGGTTGCCGATGCCTGCACAGAAACATGGCGTTCGATATGGGGATAACGCGTTGCAGCATATTCCAGCATAGCCAGATCGGCGAGAATCAACGCATCCGCACCAATTTGCGCGGCCATATCCACAGCGCGCTCCCAGCGTTGATAACCATCAGGATGCGCGAAGGTGTTAATCGCGATATGCAGTTTGCGTCGGTGCTGATGCACAAAACTGACCGCTTCCTGCAGTTTCTTTTCTGTAAAATTGAGACCGGCAAAGTGGCGGGCGTTGGTATCATCTTTCAGGCCGATATAGACGGCGTCGGCACCGTTTTCGATGGCCGCTTTGAGTGCCGGAAGGTTTCCGGCAGGGCAGAGCAACTCCATAATTTATCCTGAAATCAGGGGCTGTATTGGCCCTGGCAACCCACGTGGGGCGCTAAATTGTTAATGAACTGGGATTTTAGTTAACCTGGTAGCGACAATTTTTGATTTGAGGCAGTTAATTGTGTATTGGTGACATCAATAATCGAGGCATTCTTCTTACGTAATTGTTGATTTACGCCGCCATGTCGTTTATCTGATATGGCAAAATAGAAGGAATTTTCATTTCAGGGAGTAATGCTCGTGTTGGAAAAACTGCGCTCACGTCTCGTTCACGTTGGCCCGTCCTTGTTGAGCGTGCCGGTTAAGCTGACGCCTTTCGCCATTAAACGGCAGGTTCTGGAGCAGGTCTTATGCTGGCAGTTCCAACAGGCGCTGGCAGACGGGGAGCTAGAGTTTCTTGAAGGCCGCTGGTTAAGTATCCAGGTTCGCGATATTGGCCTGACGTGGTATACCTCGGTTGAAAATTCACGATTAATCGTGCGTGAGTCTGCCACGGCTGATGTCAGTTTCAGCGCAGATGCCAGCGACCTGTTGATGATTGCCGCGCGCAAACAGGATCCGGATACGCTGTTCTTTCAACGCCGACTGGTCATTGAAGGTGACACGGAGCTTGGGTTGTATGTGAAAAACCTGATGGACGCCATTGAGCTGGAGCAGATGCCGAAAGCACTTCGCATCATGCTACTGCAACTGGCGGATTTTGTTGAAGCCGGCCTGCAAGCGCCGGACTCAACGCCACAATCTTCTGTAGGTGAACCATGCTGATTCGAGTAGAAATTGGGATTGATGCACCGGGAATCGACGCGCTTTTGCGCCGCACTTTTGCGGATGAGCGCGAAGCGACGCTGGTGCACGATCTGCGCGAAGACGGCTTAATTACCCTTGGGCTTGTCGCAACGGATGATGAAGGGCAGGTCATCGGTTATGTCGCATTCAGTCCGGTTGCCGTGCAGGGCGAAGATTTACAGTGGGTCGGCCTTGCGCCATTGGCCGTCGATGAGGCGTATCGTAGCCAGGGCCTTGCTCGCCAGTTGGTATACGAAGGTCTGGACTCACTCAATGAGTTTGGCTATGCCGCCGTGGTGACGCTGGGTAGCCCTGACTTTTTCGGCCATCTGGGCTTTGAGCCTGCGGCGAAGTTCGGTCTGCATTGTCGTTGGCCGGATACCGAAAGCGCTTTCCAGCTCCACCCTCTGGCAGACGATGCGTTAAATCATGTGAAGGGGCTGGTGGAATACCACGAGCACTTTAATCGCTTCTAATCGGCTGCGGTAACCAGGCCTTCTAATAGCGCTTCAAAGATGCCATCTCCGGCAACGAGGCGCTCCTTCTGGCGTTTTGTCAGTTGTTTGATGCGATACTCCATACGCAGCGCCAGCGAGCGTTCTCCCACTGGCGCGGAAAATGCCAGCGTGAGTTCCCCCTTTCCCCGCAGTGCTTTTGCGCCTTTGCCGCTTTGATGCTGTATAAAGCGACGCGCCACATCGGTGGTAATACCGGTATAAAGGCTGTTGTCCGCCGTGCGGATGAGATAAAGAGACCAGAGCGTCATAACGTCATTCATTGTGCTAATGTGAAAGAAAAATAACACGGGGATGAAGAGAAATGGAAACTCTTGCGGCCATTAGTCGCTGGCTGGCGAAGCAGCATGTTGTGACCTGGTGTGTGGCCAATAGGGGGGAGTTGTGGTGTGCGAATGCGTTTTATATCTATGATCCGCAAAAAGTCGCATTTTATCTTCTCAGTGAGGATCATACGCGTCATTCGCAGATGACCGGCCTGCAGGCGAACATTGCCGGAACCGTAAATGGGCAACCAAAGACGGTCGCACTTATTCGCGGCGTGCAATTTGCCGGAGAGATACGGCGTCTTGAAGAGGCGGAAAGCGCCGGCCCGCGAGCGCAGTACAACCGACGCTTTCCTGTTGCCCGCGTTTTATCGGCGCCGATGTGGGAAATTCGCCTCACCGAGCTGAAATTCACCGATAACACGCTGGGCTTTGGTAAAAAGCTTCACTGGATACGTGACTCAGGCACCCAGCAGCCGTAACGCTTCGCGGTTAAACGCGGGGAGATCATCCGGCGTACGGCTGGTGACCAGTTGGTTATTATCAACCACCACTTCCTGGTCGTAGAATTCGCCCCCCGCGTTTTTCACATCCACCACGATCGGTTTTACCGCCGTCAGTTTTCTGCCGCGCAGAACATCGGCACTAATCAAAAGCTGCGGCCCGTGGCAAATCGCAAACACAGGTTTTCCACTGTTAATAAAATCGCGGGTAAAGGTGACGAAACGGTTGTCGCCACGCAGAGAATCTGGCGAATGTCCGCCTGGCAGAAGCAGGGCGTCGAAGTCGGCGGGCCGGACATCATCAATCGCTTCGTCGATGGTCACGCTGGCATCGCCTTGCTTACCTTTCACTGTCTTACCCGCCTGCTTCTCTATCGTAACCACTTCGTGGCCTGCCTTACGAAACTCCTCTGCCGGAGACGTAAATTCTGAATCTTCAAATTCGTCGGTGATCAAGACTGCAATTTTCTTGCTCATGTATCCTCCGTTATTCAGCTCAGGCTGGTCATTTTCAACAATAATCACTATCAGGATTACTAAGCCTGGTTCAGGGCGATGACATTGCAAGGCAGACTATTCTGCAAAAGGAGAGGATATGAGTCGGGTATTGATAACGGGCGCAACGGGGCTGGTTGGCGGGATCTTACTGCGGATGCTGGCGAATGATGCTCGCGTTGATGCCATTGCAGCCCCCACGCGTCGGCCATTAGAACCGATCTCTGGTGTGTTCAATCCTCATGATCCCCAGTTAACCGATGCACTCGCCATGGTGACGGAACCCGTTGATACTGTTTTTTGCTGCCTGGGAACGACACGACGTGAAGCGGGTAGCAAAGAGGCCTTTATACATGCCGATTACACACTGGTGGTCGACACGGCGTTAACAGGGCTACGCCTGGGGGCACGGCACATGCTGGTGGTGAGTGCGCTGGGCGCTAATACACGTTCGCCGTTTTTCTATAATCGGGTGAAAGGCGAGATGGAAAATGCGCTGATGGAGCAAGAGTGGGAGCGTTTGACCATTGCGCGCCCGTCGATGCTACTCGGGAACCGTGAAAAGCATCGTGTTAACGAGTCACTGTTCGCCCCGTTGTTTCGCATCATGCCGGGGAACTGGAAATCGATTGCTGCACAGGATGTGGCCAGCGCGATGCTGAAAGCGGCCTTTTCGCCTTCTTCGCAACGTGTGGAGATCCTTTCATCTGCCCGACTGCGCGCGATGGCAAACGATTAATCATTTTCAAATAAATAGCCCAGGAGTACTATTCGCCGGGTAATTATTTCTGCATTTATCCCCCGGAGAGTTGTATGACTGGTCAGTCTTCATCTCGGGCGGCGACACCGGTGCAATGGTGGAAACCCGCTCTCTTTTTTCTCGTCGTGATCGTGGGTCTCTGGTATGTAAAGTGGCAGCCCTACTATGGAAAAGCCTTCACCGCCGCTGAAACTCACAGTATTGGTAAATCTATTCTCGCTCAGGCCGATGCCAGCCCATTCCAAGCGGCTCTTGACTATGCCATGGTCTATTTTCTTGCCGTCTGGAAAGCGGCGGTGCTGGGGGTATTGCTAGGTTCGTTAATTCAGGTGCTTATTCCGCGAAACTGGCTGATTCGTACTCTTGGGCAAAAGCGACTGAGCGGCACGCTCTTTGGCACGCTGTTTTCTCTGCCGGGCATGATGTGCTCCTGCTGTGCAGCGCCCGTTGCGGCGGGAATGCGTCGTCAGCAGGTATCGATGGGCGGCGCGCTGGCATTCTGGATGGGCAACCCGCTGCTTAACCCGGCAACCCTGGTTTTTATGGGTTTTGTGCTGGGCTGGCATTTTGTCGCTATGCGACTGATTGCCGGGTTAGTGATGGTTATTGGCGTGGCGACACTGGTGCAGTATCTGGTCAAGGATGATATCCAGCAGACGGCACCGGTCGATCTTTCGTTGCCGGAACCGGAAGGGCACTTTTTTGCCCGCTGGGGAAAGGCGCTGTGGGTTCTGTTCTGGAGCACAATCCCGGTTTATATCCTTGCCGTGCTGGTACTGGGCGCCGCCCGTGTCTGGCTTTTCCCGCATGCTGATGGTGCGATTGATAATTCCCTGATGTGGGTGATTGCGATGGCGATAGCCGGTTGCCTGTTCGTGATCCCAACGGCGGCGGAGATTCCGATTGTCCAGACAATGATGCTGGCGGGGATGGGGGCGGCCCCGGCAATGGCGCTACTGATGACGCTGCCTGCGGTCAGCCTGCCGTCGCTGATTATGCTGCGCAAATCCTTTCCGGCCAAAGCACTGTGGCTAACAGGGGGGCTGGTGGCATTAGGCGGGGTGATTACCGGAACGCTGGCATTGCTTTAACTGATTCTCCCCGGTGGTGCTATGCCCGCCGGGGAGAAGAATCAACGCTATTTAATCATTGTAAATGCGGTGGTGACATGTTTCACACCACTGACGCGGCTGGCAATATCCGCCGCGGCTCTGCCTTCACGATCGGTCACCAGGCCCAGCAAGAACACTTCGCCATTCTCAGTGGTGACTTTCACATTGGACGATTTCACCTGGTCGCTACTCAGCAGTTGCGTACGCACTTTGGAGGTGATCCAGGTATCGCTGGCGGCCGTTCCCATACCAATTGGCTCGCCCTGGCGAATTTCGTTGTAGACCTCTGTTGCACCGTCTACACCCATAGCGATTTGCTTAGCACGTGACGAGAGATCGGTGGTTGGCGCCTGACCCACCAGCAGGACTTTCCCCTGATACGCCGTGACGTTTATGCGAGCCTGTTTTTTAATCTGTTCGTCTTTAGACAGCGCGCTGTTAACGCGAAGTTCAAGAGTACCGTCATCCACCTGAGTGCCAACCGTACGTGGATCGGTTGCCGCTTTGGTACCGACAGCAGCTGAACCGACCACCACTGCGCCTACACAGCCTTGTAGCAGCAGTGCGGAAATAAGGACTGCGAGGGGCGTAAATGCCTTCATATGTACTCCTTAATCATCCTGGTGAGGGAAAAGCGTGTTATCTATCAGATCGCATAAACAATTTACCGTCAGCATATGCATTTCCTGTATGCGTGCGCTGCGGTGGGAAGGAATACGTATCTCGACATCCTGCGGCCCCAACAATCCGGCCAGTTCACCACCGTCATACCCCGTAAGCGCCACGATACTCATGTCGCGCGTTACTGCGGCTTCAACGGCTTTAACAATATCGCGGCTGTTTCCACGGGTGGAAATCGCCAGCAATATGTCGCCTGCGTGTCCGAGTGCCCGAACCTGCTTGGCATAAATTTCGTCATGCAGACGATCGTTTGCGATTGCCGTTAAGACCACATTATCGGTATTAAGTGCAATGGCAGGTAAACTTGGGCGTTCCGTTTCAAAACGATTAATCATACTGGCAGCAAAATGCTGTGCGTTGGCGGCGGAAGTTCCATTGCCACAACAGAGGATTTTGTTGCCGTTAAGCAGGGAATGGACCATGGTCATGGCCGCGCGTGAAATTGCGTCTGGCAGCGCTTCTGCCGCCGCAATCTGGGTTTGAATGCTTTCTGTAAAGCAAACTTTAATTCTATCGAGCACGGGTGATCCCTATCATTCAGTCATTATGAGCGGTCGTTAAAGGCGTTTTGTATCCACTCAACTTCATTTTCGGTGAAGGCTACCACATCGAACCGGCAATCCACAGTATCAAAACTCCCATTGTGCCGGGCCAGCCACAAACGGGCGGCATGCAGTAATTTATGTTGCTTGCTGGCGGTGACACTGGCCGCTGCGCCGCCGAAAAGTGACGACTTGCGATAGCGCACTTCTACAAACACCGTTGTCGACTTGTCCTGCATAATCAAGTCTATCTCACCGCCGCGCACGCGCACGTTAGCGGCAAGAAAGCGCATTCCCTTGCGCTCAAGCCAGTGACGCGCCTGTAACTCCCACGCATCACCGGTCTGCTTACGGGTCAACTGGCGGGGACGATTTGCCCCTGCTGGTATTTGAGCCATGACAACTTCCTGTTAATCACGCATTCCTGAGTGGCGGTCAAATCGCCCGTGTTACCGTTAATTTCAAACCCTGGCACCTGACGCATTTGCGAGAAGTGGTTCGCCAGCGTCCAGGCATCCGCGCCCATCGCATACAGGCGCGCCAGGGAGTAGTCATTATTGGTATGCATCAACGCCTGTTGCATCAGTGCCGGGTTGCTACCAGCGAGCATTGGGATTTCGCTAAACTGCAATCCTTCCATCTCCAGACGGAAGTCCGGGCCTGAACCGCCCTGAGCGCTACGGGAGCTGGCATACAGAACAATGCCGCTCTGGCTACCGGTACGCATCGCAATCATCGGCTTGATAAGGGCGATTTCATCCTGTGTCGCGACGATATAGACAGAATCAATATTGCCGCCGCCGGTGATCTGCGCTTCGGTTGGCGGAGCCGGAATATTCAACCCGCCAATGGTCACGCCCTGCTGCTGTGGCAGACTGGCCGTGACAGGGCTACCCGTCATTGCAATACCGGAACCGCTGTTAATACCCATGCGTAATTCTGCCGTCGAGCCGAATTTTTGCTGCAGCACGATACCGCCGCCCAGTTTTTGCCACTCCTGGGCGAAAGCGCTGGCGACGCGATCGCCAAGTGAGCTACGCGGCAACAGCAACAGCGGTGTATGACGGCCTTGCTGGTGAATATGGCGTGCCGCATCACGGGCTTCATCTTCCGGGGAGAGGGCGAAGTAACAGATATTCGGACGGTTTTCGACTTTCTCTGGCTGGTTCAACGCCAGCACGTTCAGTGGCGTCTGGCTACGCATTAGCTCTTCGACGTGATTTTTCAGCAGTGGCCCAACAACAATGCTCGCACCATCTTTCTGTACCTGGCTCAACACCTGGTCAAGAGGCTGTGAACTGGTGTCATAGACTTTCAGCACGGCGGTCGGATTGGCCGGGGTGCTGGCAACGGCAGGAGTATTCACCGGTTGTCCTGCCGGGGCGGCCGGATCGGTTTGTTCAGCAGGTGCTTGTGTGGTTTGCTCTGCAGGTGACGTTTGTTGCGTCTGGTCTGCCGGAGCCTGTACCGGCGCCGTTACCGGTGCGCTAGCCGCAGGCGCGGACTGCGGCGTGGTCAGGTCGCTGACATTGGTTTGTGCGGGGCTGACAACGTCTGCTGTGGTCGCCATCGTCGCGGCCTGGGCTACCTGAACAGGCACGGCCGGGCCAGAAACAGTGGTGGTGCCGTTTTTCGCCGCTTCAAAACCCTGCTGGATCGCGCGGCTAAAGACGGCTGCCTGGCCATTCAACGGCAGCAGCAACGCGATTTGATTGACCGATGCCGGGCGGAAATTTTGTACATTCGCCAGTTGGCTCGGTAACAGAACCGCGCCAGGATTTTGTGGGAAGCGTTTCTGCCAGTCCGCAATACCCGCTTTTAGCATGTTCGGATCGTTGCGGTTATTGGACCACACGCGTTGTAAATCCAGCCATCCTTGCAGCACCGTTTCGTCCTGGCTCACCTGAATGGCGTTGGCCTGATCGGGCGTCAGGGAAGAGAGTGTCTGCCAGGTCGCATCAATATTCTTTTGTTTGTCCGCTGCCGCAGTCAGCAGCGGTTGCTGTGCGATAAGGGCACGTAGCAGCGTCGGCGACGGTTTGTTCTGGCTTGCGGTGATCACATCCTGCCAGTAACGGGCTTGCTGATTCTGACTAAACCCTTTCAGATCGACCTTGCTCAACAGTGCCTGCGCACCTGCGTAGTCTTGTTGCGTGAGTTTGAGCTCAGCGCTCAGCAAGGTTTGCTCAGCGCGCTGCTCGTCATTCAACTCTTGAGGTAATTGGCCCAACAATTCACTGGCCTGCTGGGTCCTGCCTTCTTTCAGCAGTGCACGAATGGCGAGTAATTGCCAGTTGGTCTTGCTATCATCTGAGCTTTGCTGCATCTGGTGCAGATAAAAACCCGAATCAGCCTCAGCCTTGCCCTCCAGGTGCCCGGTGCTTTGATCGACCGGGTGTGTGCCGCAGCCTGCGAACAGCAGAGCGGCCAGCACGACAGGCAGGCAGCGCATGGCTTTCGAACGTAGAAATGTTGACGGTAGCATACTGTATCCAGTGATATTTTTTACGCAATGCTCAATATTAAATCGGCAATACGGATAGAACAATGAAACAACACGAATCTGCGGACAATTATCAGGGCCAGCTCTACATTGTCCCTACGCCCATCGGCAATTTGGGTGATATTACCCAGCGTGCGCTCACCGTATTGCAGGATGTCGATCTTATCGCTGCCGAGGATACGCGCCACACCGGACTGCTGCTTTCTCATTTCGCCATTAACGCCCGTCTGTTTGCCCTGCACGACCATAATGAGCAACAAAAGGCCGACACGCTGGTGGCGAAGCTAAAAGAAGGGCAAAACATCGCGCTGGTCTCCGATGCGGGTACACCGCTGATTAACGACCCTGGCTACCATCTTGTACGCACCTGCCGTGAAGCGGGCATCCGTGTCGTTCCACTGCCGGGGCCCTGTGCTGCAATAGCAGCATTAAGTGCGGCGGGGTTACCGTCCGATCGTTTTTGTTACGAGGGGTTTCTGCCCGCCAAATCGAAAGGGCGTCGCGACACCTTAAAATCGCTGGAGACAGAACCGCGCACGCTGATTTTTTATGAATCAACGCATCGCTTGCTGGAAAGCCTGGAGGACATCGTTGCCGTGCTGGGTGAAGTACGTTACGTAGTGCTGGCCCGCGAGCTGACCAAAACCTGGGAGTCGATTTATGGCGCACCGGTAGGGGAATTGCTGGCATGGGTGAAAGAGGACGAAAACCGTCGCAAAGGTGAGATGGTGCTGATCGTCGAAGGCCATAAGGCGCAGGAAGATGCCTTACCCGCCGATGCGCTGCGTACGCTGGCCCTGTTACAGGCTGAACTCCCTCTGAAAAAAGCCGCTGCGCTGGCTGCGGAAATTCACGGCGTGAAGAAAAATGCGCTCTATAAATACGCGCTGGAACAGCAGGGCGACGCGTAAGTTTTCTGCCTGGGCATAACAGGGTTATATCCAGGCGATTTCCTGTTTACGAATTCCGCGCTTTCGACCAAAACAGCCAGGTTATTCATACCATGGCTGTTTTCGTTACGGTCATCGCAGTGGACGCGTTAAACAATCATCACGTCTTTACCCATCTTGTTCAGCGCTACTTTGTCCTTCTCGCTGATGCCCTCATCGGTAATCACGCAGTCGATTTTGTCCATCGGTAACACCTGATTAAACCCGCGGCGATTGAACTTGCTGGCGTCCAGTACCGCCACCACTTTATGTGCCGCAGCCGCCATCACGCCGCTAATCGAATAGCCTTCGTTGAACGTGGTGATGCCATTGGTGGTGTCAATGCCATCCGCCCCCACAAACATCAGGTCAGCGCTGATGCCCTGCAAAGAGCGCTCAGCGATGGTGCCGTGCATTGAATGCGTTTTATGGCGCACGGTGCCGCCGCAGACCACCAGCGTGATGTCTTTGTTGTCAGAGAGGGTAAACGCAGCAGGAAGGCTATTGGTAATGACGGTGATGTTGGATTTTTTCGCCAGCGCTTCGGCGATGAGCATTGTGGTACTACCGCTATCCAGAATAACGGTCATCCCTTCTTCAATCATGCCGGTTGCCGCCTGGGCGATGCGCTTTTTCGGATCGCTGGCAAGTTTATAGCGGTCTTCCAGCGTCACTTCCTGATTGTCACTTTCCATCATATGCGTGCCTGGTTTAGCTGCACCGCCATGAAAACGGGTCACCAGACCTTTTTCTTCCAGCAAACGCAGGTCTGCGCGGATCGTCACCTCTGAAATACCAAAGGTATTCGAAAGATCGATAACCAGCACGCTTCCCTGGGCGTTGACCAGATCGACGATTTTGTTCCTTCGTTCAAATGAGTTCATGTTGATTTGCCTGAGAATTAACTCTGGATAGTGTAATCGAAGGATTGTGAAAGTTGAACGCTAACTTTCGAAAGTAAATGTGAGCCAGCTCAGGTTGCTGGCTCCTGCATTTAATCCAGCTTCAGTAGGATTTTTCCCTGCATTGGCGCGCCGTTTAACGCCTGAACGGCCTGGGCATAGCTCTCTGGGCCACCACGATGGGCGATAAGGGGTTCCAGTGTAAGGCGTTTTTCAGTGAGCAGGCGGGTGGCGGTCACCCACTCTTCCCCTGGCCATGGGCCGGAGTAGTTCATCCAACTCCCCTGAATTGTTAGCTCCTTACGCAGAATTTGTCCGAAAACCGTTGCGGTCAGCGTCAGGTCATGATGCAGCGTGCCGACCAGTGCCAGTTGGGCACGTGGACCGGCAATCTCAATGGCCAGTGAAACGGTTTGTGGAGCGCCTGCGGTCTCCAGAATAAGCTGGTCAAAGCGGTTGTCTGTCAGGTTTTCGAGAATTTGCGCGGCGCTCAGTTCGCGGCTATTAAAGGTGTGCGTCGCCCCGATGTTTTTTGCCAGCGCTAATTTGTCCGGGTTGATGTCAATTGCTGTTACGCTTTTCGCCCCCAGTGCCAGTGCGCACTGCATGGCCAGCAGACCAATCGTCCCGGCACCGACAATCACCACGTTTTTATCGGCACATCCACCCGCCAGATGAAATGCGTGCAGACCGACCGTGATAGGTTCTATAAAAGCGCCATCCTCGATGGCCATTTTTTCTGGCAGACGAATCAGATTTGCCCGTCTGACCACAACGTACTCCGCATTGCCTCCGTCGCTCCGTGACCCGACAAACTGGTAACGTTTGCACAAAGAAAAGTACTGTTTGCGGCATTCCGGGCAGTCAAAGCAGGGAAGGAGCGGCACGCAGGCTACCGCGTCGCCCGTCGCGAGGTCGGTCACACTTTTCCCCGTTTCTTCGATATAGCCGCTGAATTCATGCCCCAGGGTAATAGGGTAAAAATGGGCTCCTTTTGCGAAAATACGCGGGATATCAGAACCGCATAACCCGGAACTGATTACTCTGACTTTGACGTCATCGTCATGCTGTAACTGAGGTTCAGGACGTTCTTCAACGCAGATGTTCCCCTCAGCATGAATAACCACTGATTTCATAACACTCTCCAGGAATGAAAAGGGGAGCGGTGGCCCCCCTGAATATCAAGATGTGACGTGCGTTTGTTGTATCGCGGCGGCGGCTTTTTCCGCGGCTGCGAAGTTGCGCGCTCTGCGCCAGGTGAGCAGTACGCCGGCGAGATAAATCACGCCAATGACGGTGAAGCCGACGATGTTCTGCCAGGTGAAGAGCTGAATAAGCAGCCAGGTTATCGGAGAGCCGCCCTGGTCCATTGAAGCAACCATCCCTCCGGCTTTCAGCGCGCCTGCATTCGCAGCGAGCTGTGTATGGAAGCCAATGGTTTGGGTGGCAATCCACAGGGTGATGCCCATGATAATTGTCCCGGAGATCAGCGTGCGGAACAGATTCCCCTGATGCACGGCAACCGCCATCGCCACAAAGAAACCGATCGTTGCCAGGTCACCGAACGGCAGCACCTGATTGCCCGGCACCAGCACTGCGATGAGGATCGTCAGCGGAATAAAGATCAGGCTGGCAGAGACAACCGATGTATGGCCCAGCAGCAGTGCCGGATCGAGCCCGATCAGGAACTCCTGGCTACCAAATTTAGCCTGCAGACGTTTACGGGCATGTTTTGCAATCGGCGTCAGACCGTCCATGATGGGCTTAATGACTCGTGGCATCAGCAGCATAACGGCGGCTGTTTTGACGGCCAGTTGTAGTACGCCTTTAGCGTCATAGCCTGCCAGCAGGCCGATAACAATACCCATAACAAAGCCGACGGTTACCGGTTCACCAAACGGACCAAAGCGTTTCTGGATATCATCCGCGCTAAAGTGAACGCGGTTGAGTCCGGGGATCTTCTCGATGATGGTGTCGACCAGCACGGCAATCGGGCCGAGATAAGCTGAGCTGCCGTGTGGGATGGCGATACCCTCAAGGCCGAAGAAATCGCGGGTATCCTTCGCAAACCAGTCCCCCAGTTTGTAGACGAAGGCGGCATGCACGACGACCCCCAAAATCCCGATCCAGTAGGAACCCGTTGCGATGTGCAGCATCGCACCGGTAAAAGTCATATGCCAGATATTCCAGATATCAACGTTCACCACGCGGGTCATCCTGGTGATCAGCATCAGTACGTTCACGGCAATCGCGACAGGAATAGCAATGAGCGCAATCTGCGAGGCCCAGGTCATTGGGGATGAGCCTGGCCAGCCGACATCAATGACATGCAAATTTATTTGAAACTGTTCTGCCATGGCTTTCGCCGCCGGACCAATAGAGTCGAGCATCAGGCCAATAACCAGCCCGATGCCAACAAAACCAATCCCGATATGCAGACCGGATTTAAAGCAGTCCCCAAGCTTCATCCCCAATAATTTTGAGAAGATGATGATCACCACCGGCAGCATGACGGTGGGGCCCAGGTCGAGGATATAGCGCATGATTTCGCTAAACATGGCTTCACCCCACAAGAATGGTCAGGATTTTTTGCTGGAGTGCCTCAATGCCGACACCAGAAATGAACGGCATGCCGTGTACCACCGGAATATCGCCGAAGGTACGATCCACTTTTGCCGTTGTGCAGATAAGATCGACACCATCCATATAGGTTTCAATCTCATTAACCCTGCACTGCACCAGTTCGACGCTGATGTTATTCGCTTCGCAGAGTTCTTTGATCTCTTCTGCCGCCATTGTGGAGGTGGCGACCGCGCCGCCGCAGGCGACGATGATTTTACGTTTCATAGGGTACTCCTTTTATTATCAGTATCTTATGAAGCCTGTTCGCAATTCTCAGGCTCAAGGATCGTTTCCCGAAAAAGCGTTGCCAGGCGATCGGAAGGCGTCGTCATCAACGCCTCAAGCGCATTCGGGTTTTGTAGCTCACTAAAAAGGCGGCGCAGGAGCTTAAGCTGTGCCGCAGGGTTCTCAACAATCAGTGCGATGATCAGCGAAACTGCAATGTCGCCATCATCATCAGCCTGTTGAAAATTCACTGGTTTATCCGGCCGAATAAGATAAATTGCCGCTGACTTTGCATGAGTCGCCTCACAGTGCGGGATTGCAACGGCATGGCGTTCAAGGGCGATCCCTGTCGGGTAAATCGCTTCACGTTCCAGCAATGCCGCAGGATAAGAATCATGCACGACGCCTTTCGCCAGCATCTCTTCACCTATGTGTGCCAGCGCCTGCTGACACGAGCTAAATTCAATTCCGGTTCGGACAAATAGTTGACTCATACATTCTCCAGAAATCAGGCTGCTTCTTCGGCGCATCCATAACGATAGGCGCGTAATACATCCTGTATTTTGTCATTGATAAGATTCTGCGGCGTCGCGACGATCTCGTTATGCAATAGACGTTCAAACTGAACGGGCATGTACTGGCTGATTAGCCCCAGCGGCAGCGGGATGGCACTCAGGTTGGCGATAAGTTTCTCCACGCCCTGGCGGATGCGTGGATGAGGCCAATAGTAGCGAATGCGATCAGACAGGCTGAAATGGATGTCCACCATCGCCTGGCTCCAAGTCGGGTGATAATACTTTTTCCAGTAGCCCGGCTCGTTGAGCATCACCTCGTTAATCACCTCCAGCACACGACTGCGGTTTTCCGGGATAACCAGCTCGTTTTCCATTTGTGCCAGAGCAAAAATGGCTTCACGCAGGGCGAAGGTGAGGGCAGGGCCAACTTTCAGGATGGCAAAGTGATCGCGTACCAGCGCACGGTAAGCCTGGCGGGACTGATAGTCTGTCGAATGAGCTTCGTACACCATTGGTGTCTGGCGAATCCAGGCGGAGAGTGCTTCGGCTTCGTGAGGTTGATAGTGAATAATCTGGGTGTGATCAAACTCGACGCCCGGTTGCACAACAATGCCGATAACGCGGCTCATCGCTTCATCCAGCCCAAGCGCATGGAAGGCAGCCCGGTGGGTTTCAAGCGTGCTGGCGGCATCTTCTACGCGAGTCACGTGAACCGTATCAATGCTGCTCGCTTCGCCGCCAGGAACCGGGACTTCGGTCCCAATAACATAGGTCAGCGATTTTTTCAGCTCATTGCTGGCAGTTTCTTCCGCGGCCTGACACAAACGTGCGGCACGCTCGGCGACGACTTTCGGATCCAAAGGGACGGGATCATCTGCGCAGGACATTGATGCATCAAGATGGATCTTCGTGAAACCTGCAGCGATATAGGCCTTAACAAGGTCGACGGATTTTTCCATTGCCGTTTCTGCGGTCTCGTTCTGCCAGCAGTTGGGCCCGAGATGGTCGCCGCCTAAAATTAACCGCTCCAGTGGGAACCCCACCTCTTTTGCAATTGTAAAAACAAAATCCCGAAAATCAGCCGGTTTCATCCCGGTATAGCCGCCAAACTGATTCACCTGGTTCGATGTCGCTTCAATCAGCACTTTGTTATCGCTATGGGCATCAAAGCGAAGCGCAGCTTCAATAACCATCGGGTGCGCTGAACAGACTGAGCAGATGCCGAGGTGCTCCCCTGCCTTATGGCGGGCAATAATATCTTTCACTATATCCTCCGGGTTATTTCTGAATTCTTTCAATAATTAGTCAACTACCTTCACAATTTCCCTTCGCAGCCGCAGTCGGCGATAACTTTCCGTACCACCTCTTTCATGGCGACCTTTGCTGGCACCATGTAATGCCGCGGATCGCTGGCGTCCGGATGTGAAGCCAGATATGACTTGAGCGCGCCCGAGAAGGCGATTTTCAATTCTGTCGCGACGTTGACCTTACAAATTCCAAGGCTAATGGCCCGGCGGATATCATCGGCAGACAAACCTGAGGCGCCGTGCAGCACCAACGGTACATTTACGCGCTGGCGAATCTCTTCAAGACGGTCAAAATCGAGTTTAGGTTCAGCGGCATACAGGCCATGAGCGGTTCCGATAGCAACAGCCAGCGAGTCGATTCCCGTCTGACGTACGAATTCATAGGCTTGTTCGGGGTTGGTATAAAGGGCGTCCTTACCCTCCACGACCAGATCGTCCTCTTGTCCACCCAGACGGCCCAGTTCCGCTTCAACGCTGACGTCGTAGCGGTGGCAGTAATCTGTGACCTTTTTCACCAGTTCAATATTTGTGGCGAAAGGATGATGGGAGCCGTCGATCATAACGGAACGCACGCCGCTGAGTACTTTGCTTTCTATATCAGCAAGTTGTTCGTGATGATCGAGATGTATGGCCAGTGGTTGATTAAAGGCTTTTGCCAGATCGCCAGCGATGGCGACGATGTTGCCTGTTCCGGCATAACTGAATGTACCCGGCGTGCCCGCAACAATCAGGGGAGAACGCAGCTCTGCGGCGGTCTCTACCACCACCTGTAACGTTTCAAGATTGTGGATATTGAATGCCGGGACGGCGTAGCCTTCTTGCTGCGCTTTGTTAAGCATCGCTTTCGTCGAAATGATGTACATCCTGCCTCCGAAACCTTTCGTTTGTTTTCTTCGAAAGAAGATATAGGGTTTCGTAACGTTTTTTTGTGAGTTAAGTCAGAAAAATGAAAGATACGAAAGTGAAAGGAGGTTTTCGAAAGTTAAGCGAGGAGAAAAAAACAAAAAAAAAGCATGGCCAAAGCCATGCTAAACGATGAGGTTTATTGATGAATCAAGTCACCGGAGCCGGGTTAAAGACAGCCAGTTGGTTGTGCAGGCCCCATTGATCAGAAAAGGTTTTCTTACGACCGCTTGCGACATCAAGGATAAAGTGGAACAGCTTCCAGCCCACCTCCTCGATAGTCTCTTCGCCCGTTGCGATAGTCCCTGCGTTGATATCCATCAGGTCATACCAACGATTGGCCAGTTCAGTGCGGGTTGCCATCTTGATAACCGGCACCGCCATCAGACCGTACGGCGTACCACGACCGGTGGTGAAGACCTGCACGGTGATACCCGATGCAACCTGCTGTGTGCCGCAGACAAAATCACTGGCCGGCGTTGCCGCGTAAATGAGACCACGTTTGGTCGGACGCTGGCCCGGAGAAAGCACTTCGGAGATGGCGCTCTTACCTGATTTCGCGATCGAGCCCAGCGCTTTTTCCACCACGTTTGCCAGACCGCCCTTCTTGTTACCCGGCGACGGGTTAGCGCTACGGTCCGTTTGCCCCATGTCCAGGTAGTTATCGTACCAGGCCATCTCTTCCAACAGGCGTTTGCCCACTTCTTCATTGATTGCGCGCGGCGTAAGCAGATGGATGGCATCACGCACTTCGGTTACTTCGGAGAACATGACCGTGCCACCGCAACGTATAAGCAGGTCAGAGGCGTAACCGACAGCCGGGTTTGCGGTCACGCCGGAGAAGGCGTCACTACCACCACACTGCATGCCGACAACCAGTTCAGAAGCCGGGCAGGTTTCGCGCTGGCGCTGGTTGAGTTTTTCCAGATGACGTACCGCAACCTGCAAAATATCGTCAACCATGGATTTGAAACCGACATGATGTTCATCCTGAAGACGGACAATACTGGCATCGTCTACCGGAATCGCTTTCACATCTTCTGTGCCCTTAAGCAGGCGTTCAGGCTGCAGTTTTTCACAGCCCAGGCCGATGACCATCACTTCACCGCCAAAGTTCGGGTTCAGCGCGATGTTGTGAATAGTGCGGATAGGCACAACGGCTGCCGGTGCGTTAATCGCCACGCCACACCCGTACAGATGGTTCAGGCCGACCACACCATCCACATTCGGATATTTCGGCAGCAGGTCGCGTTCAATAATTTTCACCACATAATCGACCACTCCCGCCACACAATGTACGCTTGTGGTGATGCCAAGGAGATTCTTGGTACCGACGCTGCCATCGGCGTTGCGATAGCCTTCGAAGGTGTAACCCTCCAGCGGCGGCAACGGTTCGGGCACTTTTGTCGCCAGTGGCAGTGTGTTCAACGGCGGCGCTTTCGGTAATTCAACGGTGGATTCGTCAATCCAGCTTCCGCGAGCAATATCACGCACTGCATAACCGATAACTTCACCGTAACGGATAATTTCCCCGTGATGAGGAATATCTACCAGCGCAACTTTATGACCTTGCGGGATATGTTCGATTAATTCGAGACCATCCGGAAAACGGGTACCCGCTTTTAATCCATTGTCATTAACGATGATAGCGACATTATCGGTGTCGTGTACTTTAATATAAAACGCCGTAGGCGACTGCTGTCTAATTTCAATGTCGGCCATTATCAAGTAATCTCCAGCTAACGATACGATGCATTACTCAAAAAAAAGAAAGAGAGGATGTTCTGTATTTCTCAGAAGTTAAAACCTCGGTTGATGAAATAAGAATGTCAGGAGTCTCAATATTAAAATGTGATCTAAATCACTTATTTTCGTGATTACCCGTCCTGTAAGGATGTGAATTGCCAGATCTGTGCATCAGCGCCCAGCTATGTGTGCATATGCTCAAAATAATCTTAATGGTTCATATTAAAATTGAGCAAACCACCAGTGCGTGGCCGAGTGGTGGTGATTATACTGTGCGGTAATAAAATACAAACATGCTATTACCTGATATTACTTTTCATGAGTTTCTTTTTATATATCGGGTAAATTACATATCAAGAAAATTATATCTTTAAATTAAGCTGCACCAGGGGAAACCATATGTCTGTGCAAAGTTCAGTTGAGGTAAAAAGGGGAATACCAACTCGCTATTTAATTCTGCTCATTATATTTATTGTTACAGCAGTTAACTATGCGGACCGTGCCACACTCTCCATTGCGGGGACTGATGTCGCGAAAGAGTTGCATCTTGACTCGGTATCGATGGGTTACATTTTTTCTGCGTTTGGCTGGGCGTATCTGCTGATGCAGATCCCAGGTGGCTGGTTACTTGACCGCTATGGCTCGAAAAAAGTGTACACCTGGAGCCTGTTCTTCTGGTCGCTCTTCACCTTCTTGCAAGGCTTTGTCGACGTATTCCCGCTCGCATGGGCCGGGATCTCGATGTTTATTATGCGCTTTATGCTGGGCTTCTCGGAAGCGCCTTCTTTCCCGGCAAACGCCCGTATTGTGGCGGCCTGGTTCCCGGCCAAAGAGCGCGGTACCGCTTCGGCGATTTTTAACGCGGCGCAGTATTTTTCACTCGCACTGTTTTCTCCGCTGCTGGGTTGGCTGACCTTCGCGTGGGGCTGGGAACATGTTTTCACCGTGATGGGCGTGATTGGTTTTGTGCTGACGGCGGCCTGGGTTAAATACATTCATAACCCAACTGACCATCCACGTATGACTCGCGAAGAGCTGGATTACATTTCTGCTAACGGCGCGGTGGTTGATATGGACCACAAAAAAACCGACAGCGATAAGCAATCTGGCCCGAAACTGGATTACATCAAGCAACTGTTATCCAGCCGTATGATGCTCGGCGTGTTCTTCGGTCAGTACTTCCTGAACACGATCACATGGTTTTTCCTGACCTGGTTCCCGATTTATCTGGTGCAGGATAAAGGCATGTCAATTTTGAAAGTGGGTTTTGTCGCGTCTATTCCGGCCCTGTGTGGTTTTGGGGGCGGTGTGCTGGGCGGTCTGTTCTCTGACTACCTGATTAAACGTGGTTGTACTTTAACCATGGCGCGTAAATTCCCCATCGTAGTCGGGATGTTGTTGGCTTCCAGCATCATTCTGTGTAACTACACCGACAACACTGTGCTGGTTATCGCATTGATGGCACTGGCATTCTTCGGTAAAGGTTTTGGCGCGTTGGGCTGGCCGGTTATCTCCGATATCGCACCGAAAGAAATTGTCGGTCTGTGCGGGGGCGTGTTTAACGTGTTCGGTAATGTGGCATCGATCGTGACTCCGCTGGTGATTGGGTACATGGTCAAAGAGTTGCATTCGTTCAACGGGGCGCTGATTTTTGTCGGATGCTCGGCCCTGATGATGATGGTGTGCTACCTGTTTGTGGTAGGCGACATCAAACGTATGGAATTGAAAAAGTAAGCAACGGCTTAAAAAATTAAGGTGCAAAAGATGAGTAACGATATCTTCCCGAACAAATTTAAAGCTGCGCTGGCGGCAAATCAGGTTCAGATCGGTTGTTGGTCGGCGCTGGGTAGTCATATCAGCACTGAGGTTCTGGGCCTGGCAGGATTTGACTGGCTGCTGTTGGACGGTGAACACGCCCCGAATGACGTGCTCTCTTTTGTACCGCAGTTGATGGCGCTGAAAGGCAGCGTCAGCGCACCGGTGGTACGTATCCCGACGAACGATCCGGTTGTGATCAAGCGTCTGCTGGATATTGGTTTCTACAACTTCCTCGTCCCGTTCGTTGAAACGGCAGAAGAAGCGGCAAACGCCGTGGCGGCAACCCGTTATCCGCCAGAGGGTATCCGCGGCGTGTCCGTGTCTCACCGCGCCAATATGTTTGGCACCGTACCGGATTACTTCGCGCAGTCGAACAAAAACATCACCATCATCGTGCAGATCGAAAGCCAGGAGGGCGTGGATAACCTCGACGCTATCCTCAAAACCGACGGCGTTGACGGTGTATTCGTCGGTCCGAGCGACCTGGCGGCAACCCTGGGTTATATCGGCAATGCTGCGCACCCGGAAGTACAGCGCACCATCCAGCATATTTTTGCGCGTGCAAAAGCGCATGGCAAACCGAGCGGTATCCTGGCGCCTGTTGAGGCAGATGCCCGCCGCTATCTGGAATGGGGGGCGACCATCGTTGCTGTTGGCAGCGACCTGGGTGTGTTCCGTGCGGGTACGCAGAAACTGGCTGATGCCTTTAAAAAATAACCAAACCACCACTGGATAAAGAGAGAGACGCAATTATGACGATGAAAGTTGGTTTCATTGGCCTGGGCATCATGGGTAAACCAATGAGTAAAAACCTCATTAAAGCAGGTTACTCACTGGTGGTCTCCGACCGCAATAGCGATGTGGTCGCAGAACTGATCGCCGCTGGCGCAGAAGCCGCAAGCAGCGCTAAAGCCATTGCAGAGCAGTGTGATGTGATCATCACCATGCTGCCGAACTCCCCGCACGTAAAAGAGGTTGCGCTGGGCGAAGGCGGCATCATTGAAGGCGCTAAACCAGGTACTGTTCTGATCGATATGAGCTCCATCGCTCCGCTGGCCAGCCGTGAAATCAGCGAAGGTCTGAAAGCAAAAGGCATTGAGATGCTGGACGCGCCGGTAAGCGGCGGTGAACCGAAAGCGATCGATGGCACCCTGTCCGTGATGGTTGGCGGTGACAAAGCGCTGTTCGACAAATACTACGATCTGCTGAAAGCCATGGCTGGTTCCGTTGTTCATACCGGCGATATCGGCGCGGGTAACGTGACCAAACTGGCTAACCAGGTCATCGTAGCACTGAACATTGCTGCAATGTCCGAAGCGCTGTCTCTGGCAACAAAAGCGGGTGTGAATCCTGAGCTGGTATTCCAGGCAATCCGCGGCGGTCTGGCTGGCAGCACCGTGCTGGAAGCAAAAGCACCGATGGTACTCAACCGCAACTTTAAACCGGGTTTCCGTATCGACCTGCATATCAAAGATCTCTCCAACGCACTCGATACCTCTCATGGTGTAGGTGCGCAGTTGCCGCTGACTGCCGCAGTCATGGAAATGATGCAGGCATTGCGTGCTGATGGTCACGGTAGCGACGACCACAGCGCTCTCGCGTGCTACTACGAAAAACTGGCGAAAGTAGAAATCTCTCGCTAATAAGAAGGGTGCGGGAGCGCACCCTGAATTTCTTAAGCATCAACACCTTGCAGGTCGAAAATCGCGGTGACGTGAATGGCCTGTGAGGTGAAATGAATGCCTTGCGCGGCAATGTCAGGCTAATCAACTATGAAAATCGTAATCGCCCCAGACTCTTATAAAGAAAGCCTTTCTGCTACCGAAGTAGCGCAGGCGATAGAAAAAGGATTTCGGGAAATTTTCCCGGATGCTCAATACGTTTCAGTTCCGGTCGCAGATGGCGGTGAGGGAACGGTTGAAGCCATGATTGCCGCGACAAAAGGTTCTGTGCACAGTGCATGCGTCACCGGCCCTTTAGGTGAAAATGTCGATGCGCGTTGGGGAATGTCCGGCGACGGTAAAACAGCCTTTATAGAGATGGCCGCCGCCAGCGGTCTGGCACTTGTGCCCCCTGAATTACGAAACCCTCTGATCACCACTTCACGCGGCACCGGGGAACTTATTTTGCACGCGCTGGATCATGGGGCGAAAAATATTATTATCGGCATCGGCGGTAGCGCAACGAACGACGGCGGAGCGGGTATGGTACAGGCGCTTGGCGCGAAACTGTGCGATGCCAATGGTACCGACATCGGCAACGGCGGCGGTAGCCTGATAAGCCTGAATGCTATTGATATTTCAGGGCTCGATCCACGTCTTGGAGGTTGCACCATTCGTGTTGCCTGTGATGTGACAAATCCGCTGACTGGCGAAAAAGGCGCATCGCGTATTTTTGGGCCACAAAAAGGCGCGACGGAAGCGCTGATCGTTGAGCTGGACCGTAATCTTGCCCATTACGCCGATGTGATTAAAAAATCGCTGCATATTGATGTGAAAAATGTGCCGGGAGCCGGTGCGGCAGGGGGGATGGGCGCCGCGTTGATGGCATTCCTCGGCGCGGAGCTGCGTAGCGGTATCGAAATCGTAACCCAGGCATTGAATCTGGAAGAACATATTCATGATTGTACCCTGGTGGTCACCGGTGAAGGCCGTATCGACAGCCAGAGTATTCACGGTAAAGTGCCGGTGGGCGTGGCGAACGTGGCAAAAAAATACCACAAGCCAGTTATCGGTATTGCCGGAAGCCTGACGCGTGATGTTGGCATTGTGCATCAGTATGGTATTGACGCAGTATTCAGCGTTCTGACCAGCATTGGTACGCTGGAAGAGGCGTTCCGTGGTGCGTTTGACAATATTTATCATGCATCCCGCAACATTGCGGCCACCTTACAGGTTGGCATGTCTGCTGAGGGGTGACATCGGCGCGCAAACCCTCTATACTGCGCGCCGAAGCTGACCAGACAGTCGCCGCTTCGTCGTTGTCCTCCTTCGGGGGAGACAGGCGAAGGGGAGGAAAGTCCGGGCTCCATAGGGCAGGGTGCCAGGTAACGCCTGGGGGGTGTAACAGCCTACGACCAGTGCAACAGAGAGCAAACCGCCGATGGCCCACGTAAGTGGGATCAGGTAAGGGTGAAAGGGTGCGGTAAGAGCGCACCGCGCGGCTGGTAACAGTTCGCGGCACGGTAAACTCCACCCGGAGCAAGGCCAAATAGGGGTTCATAAGGTACGGCCCGTACTGAACCCGGGTAGGCTGCTTGAGCCAGTGAGCGATTGCTGGCCTAGATGAATGACTGTCCACGACAGAACCCGGCTTATCGGTCAGTTTCGATCTTTTCAGGTAAAAACCCGCTTCGGCGGGTTTTTGCTTTTTTGTGGTTTCAAATTTCTGCACGATCTTCCCTCTGGCTCCAGTGGGGCGAGGGGAAGCCTGAATATTCCCCGGTGGCGCTGCGTTTACCGGGACGACGGCCTCGCCATACTCCTATTTCCG
The DNA here is from genome assembly GCF_052061655.1 of Phytobacter diazotrophicus. Lineage (NCBI taxonomy): Bacteria > Pseudomonadati > Pseudomonadota > Gammaproteobacteria > Enterobacterales > Enterobacteriaceae > Phytobacter > Phytobacter diazotrophicus. Next base: position 664,435 of record NZ_CM125428.1, read on the forward strand.
GTAGCTATCTGCGTCTCGCCGTTACATCTTCCGCTGACAATGCTCTACTGAGTACCGGAACATACTCACAGGACGCATCTGACATGAGCTCACACCCAATACGGAAAATCATCGAAGCCTGCGACAAGGCGATATCAGCAAAAGATTACGATACCCTGATGACGTTTTACGCGGACGATGCCGCGCTGGTCATAAAGCCGGGAATGATTGCCAAAGGAAAAGACAATATTCGCAACGCTTTTATGGCCATCGCTGACTATTTCCAGGGGAATCTGGTGGTAGAACAAGGGGAGATGCAGGTCATTGAAGGCGCCGATAACGCGCTGGTCATCATGGAAACCCTGCTGCGTTATCCGGACGGTAAAGGCGGCACTGTTAAGACAATCCGTCGCGCGACATATGTTTTTCGCCACACCGCTTCGCAGGGCTGGTTATGCACTATCGATAATTCTTACGGCACCGATTTGCTGGATAGCGCGTTGCCGTCAGGCTAATTTTTCCGCAAGTCTCACAAAAAAAGCCCCGGTTTTTAAACCAGGGCTTCTGTTACGCTGCTTCGTCTTCTTGCGCCAGCCGCTGCTCTGCATCGGCGACAATAGCTTCCAGTTCGGTCAACATATCGTCGTAATCAAAATATTGCGGCGATGCTTCCGGTGTCGTTTGCTCTGTGGAAATGGGTTTTGACGTTCTGTTTTGAACACTCTTTTTTTTCACCTTGGTACTCCGTAAAACTCTTGCGCTTACACGGGTAAATCTATCAGTAAAGCGCGCAACGGCGTATCGGCGACTAACGTTATGTTAGCCTCATCACGAATAAACGCACCGTCACCACAGGTGAGCGCTTCCCGCGATTCACACGGCATGACGGCGTGTACCGTACCGTGAATCGACTGCAAATAGGCGCGAGGCCCATGCAGTTGAAACGTCAGCTCTTCACCTTTTTCCAGTTCGATATGGTGCAACCACACCTGTTGGCGTAATTGCAGGCTGTCCTGGCTTCCGTCTGGGGATGCCAGCAACTGGCGAGCCTGATCGGCAATCATCACTTTCTGCACCGTCGGATTTTCCCGTTCCGGGCAGGCATCCAGCCACAACTGCATACGCGTCAGCGGCTTGTCTTTACTCAGATTATGTTCGCTATAGCTAATGCCCGGCTGAGTCGCAATGAGCAACGCTTCGCCCGTTTTCGCCTGAATATGGTTACCTTCGCTGTCGCGATACTCGGCTTCGCCTTCCAGAATCAGGTTCAGAATATCAACTTTCGGGTAGGTACGCGGCTGGAATGAGGCTCCGGGTGCCAGTACTTCCTGGTTCAGTACGCGCAGGGAGGCGTAGCCCAAAAGTTTCGGGTCAAAGTAATGTCCAAAGGAAAAGGTGTAGCGGGCCTGCAGCCAGCCGAAGTCCGCTTGTCCACATTGTTTGGCTGTTCTGGTAGTAATCATAATTCTTGACCTCTCTTTACACTAAAACAATGGTAAAGGTATGGACGCTGCATTGTTAGCCAGATATTCTGCCCGGTATGTTCAAATTTCCTGAATGAGAACAAAAATGGCGAAAGATAGAGCACTTACGCTGGAAGCGTTACGCGTCATGGACGCAATTGACCGTCGCGGTAGCTTTGCCGCCGCGGCAGATGAACTGGGGCGGGTACCCTCTGCGCTCAGCTATACGATGCAGAAACTGGAAGAAGAGCTGGACGTTGTTCTGTTTGACCGCTCTGGCCATAGAACGAAGTTTACCAACGTTGGTCGCATGCTGCTGGAACGTGGCCGTGTTTTGCTCGAAGCGGCTGACAAACTCACTACCGATGCCGAAGCGCTGGCGCGCGGCTGGGAAACGCACCTGACGCTGGTTACCGAAGCACTGGTGCCGACGCCCGAGCTTTTCCCGCTTGTCGATAAACTGGCGGCAAAAGCCAACACGCAACTCTCGATCATTACCGAAGTGCTGGCAGGCGCCTGGGAGCGGCTGGAGCAGGGGCGTGCGGATATTGTGATCGCGCCGGATATGCATTTCCGCTCTTCGTCGGAAATCAACTCTCGCAAGCTGTACAAAGTACTGAACGTTTATGTCGCGGCACCAGACCATCCGATTCACCACGAACCGGAACCGTTGTCTGAGGTGACTCGCGTGAAATATCGCGGCGTGGCGGTTGCGGATACCGCGCGCGAGCGCCCGGTGCTGACGGTGCAGTTACTGGACAAACAGCCGCGTCTGACGGTCAGTACCATTGAGGATAAACGTCAGGCTTTACTGGCGGGGCTGGGTGTGGCGACGATGCCTTATCCGTTGGTTGAGCAGGACATTGCAGAAGGGCGTTTGCGCGTCGTCAGTCCTGAATATACCAGCGAAGTCGACATCATCATGGCCTGGCGGCGCGATAGCATGGGCGAAGCGAAAGCCTGGTGTCTGCGCGAAATACCGAAACTCTTCTCCGGGAAATAATTCCCCTGGTAGCCCCCTTAAGGAAACGCTTTTGGCTCAGGGCCGAAGCGATTTTCTTCGGGGGTACCGTGCTGGCTCCAGAAGGCCAGCAGCATCAACCAACCCAGGACAGGAACACACCACAACCACAGCCATTTGGCGGTGCGATCGGTATCGTGCAACCGCCGGGACTGAACGGCAAGGGAAGGCAGGAAAACCAGCAGAGCGTAGATCAGGCTTAACAGGCCAATGCCGCCCGTGCGCCAGCCTAAAATTTCATCCACCACGACAAGTACGCCAAAGAGAATGAGGTTGACCAGCATAAACATCCAGAACTCCCGGCGATGCGCACGGCCATGAAAGAGGACGTAGTTGCTCAGCACTTTGAAATACCAATCCATTCTCTACCTCGAAAGACGTTCAATACGTTGTTTTCTCAGCGATCACTGTAAGAATAGACGGGGATAAAAGGATGCGTGAAATATTTTCGGGCGCAACGGTTGCGCCCGAAAACATTATGCGAAACGAAGGTCCCGACCGTGAGGCTCGTTAAGATCCTGCCACGGGCCGATGGAGATAATCCCCGTCGGATTGATGGTTTTATGGCTGCGGTAGTAGTGGGTACGAATATGGTCAAAATTGACCGTTTCCGCGATGCCTGGCATCTGGTAGATATCCCGCAGGAAGCCATAGAGGTTGAGATAGTCGCTAATGCGATGCTTATCGCACTTAAAGTGGGTCACGTACACCGGATCGAAACGGATAAGCGTTGTCCACAGGCGAATGTCCGCCTCGGTTAACCGATCGCCTGTCAGGTAGCGATGTTGCCCCAGGATTTGTTCCAGCCGGGCGAGGGATTCGAAGACCTTTTCGACGGCTTCATCGTAAGCCTGCTGGCTGGTGGCAAAACCGGCCTTATAGACACCGTTATTGACGTTGTCGTAGATCCAGCCATTCAGCTCGTCAATTTGCGTGCGCAATTCTGGTGGGTAATAGTCGCCAGCACGCGCCCCTTGCGCATCAAACGCAGTGTTGAACATGCGAATGATTTCAGCCGATTCATTGCTGACAATCGTGTGGTTCTTTTTGTCCCACAGTACCGGGACCGTTACGCGTCCGGTGTATTGCGGGTCGGCATGAAGATAAAGCTGATAGAGGAATTCATGCTGATAAAGCGCGTCGCCTGTCGCTGCCGGAAAGTTATCATCAAACGTCCAGCCGTTTTCCAGCATCAGCGGATTCACCACCGAAACCGGTAAAAAATCGTCCAGCCCTTTTAGCGTGCGCATGATGAGAGTGCGGTGCGCCCAGGGACAGGCGAGAGAAACATACAGGTGATATCTGTCTTTTTCCGCTGCAAAGCCGCCTTCGCCGGATGGACCCGGTGCGCCATCGGCGGTGAGCCAGTTACGAAATGCGGACACTGAGCGCTGGAAGCGGCCACCGGTTGACTTGGTATCATACCAGGTATCATGCCAGACGCCGTCAATGAGTTGTCCCATGATGCATTCTCCTTTAGATGGCAAAAGCGAGGAGATGTCTCCTCGCTTCATGTCTTTATCAGTATAGAGCGCTTACCACTTTTTATTCAGTACGCGGTCGATGCTGAATGCGCCTGGACCGGTGATAGCCAGCAGCAGGAAGCCACCGGTGATGCTCAGGTTTTTCATAAACATCAGAGAGTTCATGCCTTCCGCAAAGTTACTGTGGAAGATAAACGCGGTCAGCAGGGTGAAGCCTGCGGTGAACAGCGCGGTGGTGCGTGTCAGAAAACCGAACAGAATGGCCAGACCGCCGCCGAACTCAAGCAGGATAACCAGCGGCAACATAAAGCCCGGGACACCCATGGCTTCCATATACTGCTGAGTGCCGGCATAACCGGTGATTTTGCCCCAGCCTGCGGTAATGAACAGGATTGGCATCAGGATACGCGCTACCAGTACACCAACATCTTCTAATTTTTTCATCTTTCTCTCCAGGGAACCACAATGTCTTTTTTAGTGAAATGTTCGGCAATCATGGGCGCTGGCCGCATGGTTGCTGTCGATGGAGAGGATATTAAACGGGGCGGGAAAAGATTGTTAGCAAGGAAAACTGTCGAAATTTTTCAAAGATACTGATGAAGTTGGCGTAAAAAAAGGCTGCTACCCCGGCCAGTATGGCACCGCCGGGGAGTCTGTTAACGCTGTTGATCAAGCGTGGATTTTACCAGCCGCCAGACGCTCCACAGCCCAAGCCCGCGTTTCGCCCAGCGCATCAGCATGCTGGGATGGCGCACCGACCATACGGCCATAAAGCTGCTACCGACCAGTGCCCAGGAACGCAGGCTGAGGAAGGTGTTCCACCCGCGATCATAGACACCGGTGGCGTCCACCCAGTCACGGCGGGCGGCGGTCAAATCCAGCCGTTGCTGCTGAATCTGGCTGAGCAACAGAGCTTTACGCTTGAGACGCTCGGCCTTGTGACTCATGGTTTATCCTCTTCCAGTAACTGACGGTCATTGGCCAGTTCCTGCCGCGTGTGGCGCAGAATTGTGGATTCGCGGGCTTTACGTAGGGTCCAGATACCGCCAATCAACGCCAGCACCAGGAGCACCACCGTGGTGGCGATCATGGCGTTGAGTCGGTATTGCGGGTCGATGGCCCAGATAACCAGTACCATCAGACTCATCAGGCCAAATGCAGCGAACAGCATGGTCAGCCCTAACATCATGAGCAACTGGAAGAGGTTTGCTTTTTCCTCTTCCAGTTCGACCACTGCCAGCCGAAGCCGTGTTTCCACCATTTCAACCATGATGGAAACAATGCGTTGCCCAATACCCAGTACGCTTTTGCCCGGTCCTTGCGCGTGTCGTGAATCCGCCATAATCAGCGACGCGTCAGGAGCACGCCCAACACGACGCCAAGCGCCGCGCCAATGCCCACGCTGGCCCATGGGTTTTCACGTACATATTCGTCAGTTCTTGCAGCGGCTTCGCGGGTCTGGCGGGCAATGGCATCCCCCGTTTCGCCCAGACGATAGCGACTTTCCTGCAAGGCTTTTTCGGCTTTGCTGCGCAGTTTGCTCAACTCTTCTTTTGATTTGTCCCCGGAGGTGCTCAGTACTTCCTCAAGGGTATCCGCCAGGGATTTCAACTCAGCGCGCAGATGTTCTGTATTTGCCTCTTTAGACATAATTCTCTCCAGGTGAGTGAGTGTTAACTTCCATCAAAATTAGTAGTCACGTGCTTCAAGCGCCTTAAGTTCTGCCTCGGCCTCTTTCAGCTTGTGATCGCGTTTACTTATTTTGTCCGCATCGCCTTTTTGTTTCGCTTTGGCGAGATCTTCGCGACGTTCGGCAACCTCGTCTTTCTGTCTGGCAATTTTGCGCTGATGCTCCGCACGCAATTTACTGTCGGAACAGGTGGTGCGAACCTCGTGCAGCGCCTTGTTCAGCCCTTCAACCCGACTCTGATTGTTGTGCTTTTCGGCATAGCTGATTTCACGCGTAATCTCCTGCTCCTTCTCCTTACAGGGGGAAGCTGCCTGAGACATCGCGCTTACAGATAATAGGGTTAGCGCCAGTGCGATGCGGTATTTCATGGTCGAAACCTTCCATTGTTGGCTGGCGAAACAAGGCTCGCCAGCATCCAGTGACATAACGTGGACTTTGGTTCCATTAACTCAAGCATAGAACGTTAACGGCTAAAGCACCAAAGTAGGTGAAAAGATTCAGAATCCTGGAGGATCAGCCAAATCGATGGGTGGTATCGCGTAAACGCGAAAGCCAGGCAGAGGTCTGGCTTTCGTCATCCTGTAACGCGACGATGTAGCCGTGGGGCAGTGTTCTGTCCAGCACTTCCTTGGCAGCAGCGCTCTGGGCACTGGACTCAAATTTGATTAACAGCGTGTCGTTTTGCGGCGTAATGCTTTTGAAATGGATGCCGTTTGCGTCCAGATGATGCCAAATGGAAAAACCATCCGGCACGCTTGTGTTTTGCGCGATTGGGCGTATCGCCAGCGTAGATTCGCGATTTTGCAGTGTCACCCAACCCCAGAAAAGTACGCTGAACAGCGCCATCGCGGCGATGCCCATAAACAACCAGCGCAGGAAGGGACGTTGCGATTCCATTATTGACCCCGATTACCGTATTTTTTCTTCCAGAGCACCACCAGTGTGCCAACCAGGCCAATCACCAGCAGAACAACGGGAAGGAGCATCAAACAAGACATCAACGCGTCTTCATACTTACGAAACACTGGCGTTATACCCAATAAATACCCCAGTGTCGTTAGAATCAGCACCCACAACAAACCACTCATCCAGTTGAAAAACTGGAAGCGAGCGCTACTAAGACCCGAAATTCCGGCAATAGTTGGTAACAGTGTGCGAACAAATGCAATAAAACGCCCAATCAGCAGCGCTGAGAGGCCATGTTTATGAAAAAGATGATGTGCACGTTGGTGATAATGCGCCGGAAGGTGCGATAACCAGTTTTGCACGGTTCGCGTATTCCCCAGCCATCGGCCCTGAATATAGCTCAGCCAACAGCCAAGACTGGCGGCCGCCGTTAATAACAAAATGGTCTGTGGATAGCCCATCGCCCCTTTGGCAATCAAAACACCCACCAGCACCAGGAGACTGTCGCCAGGAAGAAAAGCGGCCGGAAGCAGGCCATTCTCAAGAAATAAGATGACAAATAACACAAAGTAGAGCATGCCGATCATGGATGGATTGGCCAGTGTTTCGAAATCCTGGCTCCAGAGGGCATGCAGCAGTTGGCTTAAAAGTTCCATTCAATGTTCCTGGTACATCGGTTTACGGCACGTCGATTACCTGTAAAACAGCACGGCGACATTATTGATAGTGACATTATGGTCGCTCGTGGCGCATTCAGCAGCCTGACTATTCCGGTAACAACGCTGTGAGCAAGCGCTAACTCACGCAGTGGCAAAGTGCGTCCAATTGTAACAAATGCCATAGTTCTGCGGCAGAGAAATTACGCTTTGTCAGAAAATGATTTTGCTTGTCGAAAGGAGGGGTGGCGAGGGTATTTACAAAGGCTGACACTCTATACTTTTTACTGACCCTTAAGTGGCCAGGCGCAGGAGGGCTGTGCGCCTGACAAAGAAAAGCCTTATTTTACGCCACTAGCTACGGTATCAAGGTGAACTACGGGGTTTTCCGCAAACAAATAGCGGTCAGCATTGAACTCGAAATCATCGCTGGTTTCGTTAAACAGCATCTGTTTGGTGTTTTCCAGATGCTGCCACATCGCGACTTTCGCCGCATGCGGGTCTTTGCGAATCAGCGCCTTGAGAATTTGGTCATGATCGTCACACCAGTTATCCACGGTGCGCAAATCGATATGGTCGTGCAGTTTTTTCCAGTACGGGTTGTGAACACGCTGGGTCCACATTTTTTCGACGATTGCTGCCAGTGCGGTGTTTTGCGTCGCCAGGGCTACCTGCACATGAAACTGTAAATCCCATTCGGAATCGCGGAAGCATTTCTCTTTGCGCGCGTTTTCCTGAATTTCCATCAGTTTCATAATGTCTTGCTTAGTTACCTGGGTTGCCGCAAATTCAGCAATGTTACTTTCAATTAACTGACGCGCCTGCAGAAGCTCGAACGGACCGTAATTGGCAAATTCCAGCGATTCGTCAGGGGCCTGGGTATGACGAGGCTGATTGGAAATAACATGAATGCCTGAGCCTTTACGGACTTCAACATACCCTTCAACTTCCAGCATGATGATCGCTTCACGAACCACGGTCCGGCTGACGCTTTTTTCGTCTGCAATAAAACGCTCAGCGGGAAGTTTGTCACCCACAAGATAGACACCCTGCTCGATCCGACTTTTCAGCTCGGCGGCAAGTTGTTGGTACAAACGACGTGATTCAGTGATTTCCATATGCGCTCCAGGCAAGATAAGGCATTAGTAGATTTGTTATACCACTTTTACGCTATTCTCACCACAACAAGGCAAGAAAAAGCCGCCCGAAACGGTGGGCGGCTTTTGGGAAACAGTAGTACAGATAAGGCGTGTACTAGCTCTGTGTTGCGGTACCGCCGACCGCACTTTCCTGCGCTAATTCACTGGCGGATTTACTTTTCAGCACCGTCCAGATAACCACCGCACCAAGCAGGTCGAACAGGGCCAGTACGGCGAACAGCGGACTAAAGCCAATGGTGTCAGCCAGTGCACCTACCACCAGAGCAAACATGGTACTTGCTGTCCATGCCGCCATACCGGTCAGACCGTTCGCGGTAGCCACTTCGTTACGACCAAACACGTCGGAAGACAGGGTAATCAATGCACCGGACAGAGACTGGTGAGCAAAGCCACCAATACACAGCAGGCCGATTGCAACATACGGGCTGGTGAACAGACCGATCATGCCTGGGCCGATCATCAGCAGCGCACCCATGGTCACTACCATTTTACGGGAAACAATCAGGTTCACACCGAACCAGCGTTGGAACAGCGGCGGCAGGTAACCACCGACGATACAGCCCAGGTCAGCGAACAGCATTGGCATCCAGGCGAACATGGCGATTTCTTTCAGGTTAAAGCCGTAGACTTTGAACATGAACAGCGGGATCCAGGCGTTGAACGTACCCCATGCCGGTTCTGCCAGGAAACGCGGCAGTGCAATACCCCAGAACTGACGGGTGCCCAGAATCTGCAGGACGGACATTTTCTTGCCGTTGAAGGTCTGGTGTTGTGCTTCCTGACCGCCAATGATGTATTCGCGTTCTTCTTCGGTCAGTTTTTTCTGATCGCGCGGGTGTTTGTAGAAAACCAACCATGCCATTGCCCAGGCGAAGCTCAGTACGCCAGAGATAATGAACGCGAGCTGCCAGCTATGCATGACGATTGCCCACACGACCAGCGGCGGTGCAATCATCGCACCAATAGAAGAACCGACGTTGAAGTAGCCCACTGCGATAGAACGTTCTTTCGCCGGGAACCACTCAGAAGCCGCTTTCAGGCCCGCCGGAATCATTGCCGCTTCGGCAGCACCAACGGCACCGCGCGCCAGCGCCAGACCACCCCAACTGCCTGCCAGCGCAGTAGCGCCACAGAAGATGGCCCAGGTCACGGCGAACACTGCGTAGCCGATCTTGGTGCCCAGGATGTCCAGTACATAACCTGCGACCGGCTGCATGATGGTATAAGCCGCCGAGTAAGCCGCAATAATGTAAGAGTATTGCTGTGTGGAGATATTCAACTCTTGCATCAGCGTGGGCGCTGCCGCAGCAATCGTGTTACGCGTCAAGTAACCCAGCACGGTGCCTATCGTCACCAGCGCTATCATGTACCAACGTAACCCTTTAATTTTACGCATGTAAACCTCATCGTTATGTTAATTCCGCTAGCGCGGTCACCTGCCGGTTGCGGTCGGGAGGTGAAAACGGAGGGCGTAACCGGTAAACACCGGAACGACCCGAACCTTGCTATTCAACGTGCTCAATTCGGTATCCGTACCGTAAAGACCGATGATTAATCACCGGCAATGCATTCCGTCGGCTGATGTATTCGACGGCAGAAAGATAACTTGTCATACAACTTCAAAAGGTGAGTGACATCACAAAAGCGTTTTTCTTTGTGTGGTTTTTAGCTTTGTGGCACCAGACCAGTACTGGCGCGGTCTGGCGATGATTTTGACGCGCAATCTTGTAAATATTTGTCATCGTTTATTGATCTAACTCACGAAAAAGTCTTCGGCCACTGGAAATTGGTGTGATAACTTTGTCAGCATTAAGGTAAGCATCAGACGCACTCGTTTAGAGGAAGACGATAATGACCCCGTTTATGACCGAAGATTTTCTGTTAGATACCGAATTTGCGCGCCGCCTGTACCATGACTACGCGAAAGATCAGCCGATTTTTGACTTCCATTGCCATCTGCCGCCGCAGCAGATCGCAGATAACTACCGTTTTAAAAACCTGTATGACATCTGGTTAAAAGGCGATCACTACAAGTGGCGTGCAATGCGAACCAATGGTGTGCCGGAGCGCCTGTGTACCGGCGATGCAAGCGATCGTGAGAAGTTTGACGCATGGGCCGCAACCGTGCCGCATACAATCGGCAACCCGTTATACCACTGGACCCATTTAGAGCTTCGTCGTCCATTTGGTATTACAGGTAAGCTGCTTTCCCCGTCTACGGCGGATGAAATCTGGAATCTGGGCAATGAATTGCTGGCGCAGGATAAATTTACTGCCCGCGGTATCATGCAGCAGATGAATGTGAAGATGGTCGGTACCACTGACGATCCGATCGACTCTCTGGAACACCATGCTGCCGTTGCCAAAGACACCACCTTCACTATCAAAGTGCTGCCAAGCTGGCGTCCGGACAAAGCCTTCAATATTGAACTGGCTACGTTTAACGACTACATGAGCAAGCTGGGTGAAGTGTCAGACACCGATATCCGTCGCTTTGCCGATCTGCAAACGGCGCTGACTAAACGTCTGGATCACTTTGAAGCACACGGTTGTAAAGTGTCGGACCACGCGCTTGACGTAGTGCTCTTCGCCGAAGCAAGCGACGCGGAACTGGACAGCATCCTCGCACGCCGTCTGGCGGGTGAAGCATTAAGCCAGCATGAAGTCGCGCAGTTCAAAACGGCCGTACTGGTATTCCTCGGTGCGGAATATGCCCGTCGCGGTTGGGTACAGCAGTATCACATTGGCGCGCTGCGTAATAACAACCTGCGCCAGTTCAAACTGCTGGGGCCAGATGTTGGCTTTGATTCCATTAATGACCGTCCGCTGGCGGAAGAACTGTCAAAATTACTCAGCAAGCAGAACGAAGAAAACCTGCTGCCGAAAACCATCCTGTATTGCCTGAATCCGCGTGATAACGAAGTGCTGGGCACCATGATCGGCAACTTCCAGGGCGAAGGCATGCCAGGCAAGATGCAGTTTGGTTCCGGCTGGTGGTTCAACGACCAGAAAGACGGTATGGAACGTCAGATGACCCAACTGGCGCAGCTTGGTCTGCTGAGCCGCTTTGTGGGCATGCTGACTGATAGCCGCAGCTTCCTGTCTTATACCCGTCACGAATATTTCCGTCGCATTCTGTGCCAGATGATTGGCCGCTGGGTGCACGCGGGTGAAGCTCCGGCTGATATCCAGCTGCTGGGCGAGATGGTGAAAAATATCTGCTTTAACAATGCGCGTGACTACTTCGCGATTGAACTGAACTAAGGCCGTTTGAGGTTGATATGCAATACATCAAGATCCACTCGCTGGATAATGTCGCGGTAGCGCTGGCGGATCTCGCCGAAGGCACAGAAGTTGTGGTTGACGGTCATGAGATTCTGCTTCGTCAGGCAGTGGTACGCGGACATAAATTTGCCCTGCAGGCCATTCCGACGGGCGAGAATGTTGTTAAATATGGTCTTCCTATCGGCCATGCCACAACAGATATCGCCGCAGGTGAACACATACATTCTCACAATGTGCGTACCAATCTGAGCGATTTGGATGAGTATAGCTATCAACCTGATCTCATTGATGAAAATGCACCGGCGGTCGATCGTGACGTTCAGATCTACCGTCGTGCAAACGGGGAGGTTGGGGTTCGCAACGAATTGTGGATCCTGCCGACAGTAGGCTGTGTTAATGGCATCGCTCGTCAAATCCAGACCCGTTTTCTGAAAGAGACGCACAACGCCGAAGATATCGACGGCGTGCACCTTTTTAGCCACACCTACGGTTGCTCACAACTGGGCGATGACCATATTAACACCCGTACCATGCTGCAAAATATGGTGCGTCACCCGAACGCGGGGGCGGTGCTGGTCATTGGTCTGGGCTGCGAAAACAACCAGGTTGATGCGTTTCGCGAAACGCTGGGCGAATACGATCCGTCCCGCGTCCACTTTATGATCTGCCAACACCAGGACGACGAAGTGGAAGCGGGCATTGAGCATCTGTACGAATTGTACGAAGCCATGCGCCACGACAAGCGCGAGCCCGGCAAACTGGGCGAGCTGAAATTTGGTCTGGAGTGTGGCGGATCAGACGGGCTTTCCGGTATCACAGCGAACCCGATGCTGGGACGTTTTTCTGACTACATTATCGGTAACGGCGGCACTACAGTTTTAACCGAAGTGCCGGAAATGTTCGGTGCAGAACAGATTCTGATGAGCCATTGCCGCGACGAAGAGACCTTTGAGAAGACGGTCACCATGGTGAACGACTTCAAACAGTACTTTATCGCGCATAACCAGCCGATCTACGAAAACCCATCGCCGGGTAACAAAGCTGGCGGCATCACTACGCTGGAAGAAAAATCGCTTGGCTGTACACAAAAAGCAGGGGCCAGCCAGGTGGTCGACGTGCTGCGTTACGGCGAACGCCTGAAAACCCACGGGCTCAACCTGTTGAGCGCGCCGGGTAACGATGCGGTTGCAACCAGCGCACTGGCGGGAGCGGGTTGCCACATGGTGCTATTCAGTACCGGACGCGGCACCCCTTATGGCGGTTTTGTTCCGACAGTGAAAATCGCGACGAACAGCGAACTGGCGGCGAAGAAGAAACACTGGATCGATTTCGATGCGGGTCAGCTTATTCACGGAAAAACCATGCCGCAGCTTCTGAGCGAGTTCGTGGATGTGATCGTGGATTTTGCCAACGGTAAGCAGACCTGCAATGAACGCAACGAGTTCCGCGAGCTGGCTATCTTCAAGAGTGGCGTAACGTTATAAGTTACCCTTCATTTTTCGCGCTACAGCGGTGTTGGCTATATCCACTCACCCCGGTCACTTACTTATGTAAGCTTCCGGGGCTCCCGGACTTGCCGCCTGGCTGAAGCACGACATCTTTTGGGTAACACAGCAGTAGAATTAAAAAACGACGTTTCATATTATGAAGCGTCGTTTCTTTTTTTGGTGTCATTAACAAGGATCTTCCATGAGCGCGTATTGGTTAGCCCAGGGCGTTGGTGTACTTGCTTTTCTTATTGGTATTACCACGTTTATTAACCGCGACGAAAAACGCTTCAAACTCCAGCTTTCCCTTTACAGCGCCACCATCGGCGCGCATTTCTTTCTGATGGGCGCACTGCCTGCCGGTATGAGCGCGGAACTCAACGCCATACGTACCATTATCTCCATGCATACTCGCAAGCTGTGGGTTATGGCTGTATTTATTGCGCTGACGCTGTTTTTTGGTTTGATAAAATTACACCACCCGGTCGAACTGCTGCCGATTATCGGTACGGTTGCCAGTACCTGGGCGCTGTTTCGCTGCAAAGGGCTTTCCGTGCGTTGCGTTATGTGGTGTTCAACCGCCTGCTGGGTCACCCATAACCTGTGGCTGGGATCGATTGGCGGTACCCTGATCGAAGGCAGCTTCCTCGTGGTAAACGGGCTGAACATTATCCGCTTCTGGCGGATGCAAAAACGCGGCATCGACCCGTTTAAAGTCGAAACCGCGCTGCAAAAAGAGAGCACGTCTGCGCGTTAATCGCGTTGGGGTACTAACGACACGCGTTCGCCGTCTGTCAGACAGGCGGCTGCGGTAAACAGCACATCGGTTGAGGAGTTGATGGCAGTCTCACAGGAGTCCTGCACAACGCCAATAATAAAGCCGACGGCGACGACCTGCATGGCTACATCGGCTGAAATACCGAACAGATTACAGGCCAGTGGAATCAGCAGCAGCGAACCGCCCGCCACCCCGGATGCCCCGCAGGCACAGAGCGAAGCCACTATGCTTAACAGTACCGCTGTAGGCAAATCTACGGCCACCCCCAGCGTATGCACTGCCGCCAGTGAGAGCACGGTGATGGTTATCGCCGCGCCTGCCATATTGACCGTCGCACCCAATGGGATCGAGACGGAATAGGTGTCTTTATCAAGCCCGAGCTTTTCGCACAGCGCCATATTTACCGGAATATTCGCCGCCGAGCTGCGGGTGAAAAAAGCTGTCACACCACTTTCACGCAAGCAGATAAAAACAAGTGGGTACGGATTACGGCGCATTTTCGCCCAGACCAGCAGTGGGTTGATCACCAGCGCAACCAGTAACATACAGCCGACCAGGACCATCAGCAGTTGCGCGTAATCCCAGAGCGCGCCAACGCCCGTTGTCGCGAGGGTGGATGCCACAAGGCCAAAAATCCCCAGCGGCGCAAAGCGAATCACCAGTGTGACCATAAACGTCACCGCTTGCGACATATCGTTAATCAGCTTCTTACTGGTATCGCTACTGTGGCGCAGGGCAAAACCGAGACCAACCGCCCAGACCAGGATGCCGATGTAATTCCCTTTGACCAGCGAGTCGACAGGGTTTGCCACGATATTCATTAGTAACCCTTCCAGTACGCCAACAATACCGGAAGGCGCAATGACATCGGTCGCGGCCGCCACCAGGTGTAGCCTGGAAGGGAACAGGAAGCTGACGATCACGGCCGTGAATGCCGCAGAGAAAGTGCCGATTAAGTAGAGCAGCAGGATAGGGCGAATGCTGATTTTTTGCCCCTGTTGGTGATTCGCCACCGAGGCCATTACCAGTACCAGCACCAGAATCGGGGCTACCGATTTTAGCGCGCCGACAAACAGCGTGCCCAGCAGGCCAACGGCGCGCGCTGAGTCAGGTGAAAGCCAGCTCAACAGAATGCCCAGTATCAGTCCGGCGAGAATTTGTTTGACGATGTTGCCGCGCATCACGCGTTGCAACCATGTCGTAGCGGGTTGTGTTTGCATACCTTTTCCTTGGTTTTATTGGTGTTCCATCGCTGCTGCGCCAGCAGGCGTAACGGATGGAGTATAAAGAATTCGCTGCTCAGGGGGCTGTTTCAGGTACTGGCGGGGGAAAAAATCAGAAAAACGCCCTCCCCGAAAAGAGGGCGTACCAGGGACGTTATCACCTCAGCCCCTCAGAACTGCTTATTCAGCAAGCTTGCGTTTGTCGTTACGGTGATTAACCCATGCGTTAATCAGCAGCGTTACCATAAGAATGCCACCCACAATGCCAAGCGAGATGGCGATGGAGATATGGAAGAAATCGACAATCAGCATCTTGATACCGATAAACACCAGGATCACCGACAGGCCATATTTCAGCATGGAGAAGCGTTCTGCCACACCCGCCAGCAGGAAGTACATCGCGCGCAGACCCAGGATAGCAAACAGGTTAGACGTCAATACGATAAATGGGTCGGTGGTGACGGCAAAAATAGCCGGAATACTGTCGACCGCAAATATCACATCGCTCAGTTCAACCAGAATCAGCACCAGCAGCAATGGCGTGGCAAACAGCAGGCCGTTCTTACGCACGAAGAAATGCTCGTTTTCGATCTTGTCTGTCATGCGCAGATGGCTGCGCAGCCAGCGGACCAGGGGTTTATCGCCAATGCCGCCTTCATCTTCTTTTGCCAGCGCCATTTTCACACCCGTGAACAGCAGGAAGGCGCCGAAGACATACAGCAGCCATTCGAACTGGGAGATAAGCCAGCTTCCAGCGAAGATCATGATGGTACGCAGGACGATCGCGCCAAGCACACCGTAGATCAGTACGCGACGCTGCAGCGCAGCAGGTACCGAGAAGTAGCTGAACAGCATCAGCCAGACAAAGACGTTATCCACCGCCAGCGCTTTTTCAATCAGGTAACCGGTCAGGAATGCCAGTGCCTGGGTGTCGGCAACGGCGCGGCCCTCGTTTTGTACCAGATACCACCAGAAGGCAGCGTTGAATAAGAGAGAAAGACTAACCCAGACCAGCGACCAGACGGCCGCCTGTTTCATGGACATCGTGTGCACGCCACGTCGCCCCTGAAGCAGGAGGTCGATAGCCAGCATGATAACGACAACAACGGCGAACCCGCCCCAGAGTAGCGGTGTACCGACAGTATTCATGTGAGGTTCCTCAGCACCTTACACTTCATCCTTCTGGCTGCCTCTTTGTTGGCTTCGACTACTCACGCCAGTCACTTACTTGAGTAAGCTCCTGGTGATTCTCAGTCTTGCCGCCGCGACGCATCCAGAATGATTATGTGTATAAACAAAAACGGCTAACGTCGAAAGACGTCAGCCGCATGCTTTAGGTGCAATTGGGTCCTCGCCTTTCGGCAAGGTCTCACTTACGTCACATGAATGACGCCCGGCGACCGGATGCTTATACCCGTTATATTTCGAACTGCCGCTGTGTGGCTGCAATTCGAAATCTTTAGGGTAGACGCATCGTAATGACGACCCACCGGCAACGAAGTTACTCCCCTTTGCTCGTAACAAAATATGACAGGCTATTCCTCCCGTCAATGATATGTAACATCTGTTTTACATACCTTTACGCAGGCTGCTCCACGGTCACGTCGTCTGCCGGGAAAACCACCCCCGTTTGACGGCGGATTTCAGTCGACAGCTTCGCGGTAATACGGCTGACGGCCAGGCCTGCATGGTTGACTTCATTCTGCTCGACCAGGCTGGCGAAGGTTTCCGCCTCGTACAACATGGTGTTGATATGTTGCGGCTGCGTCAGATCCTGGGCTTTACCGCCACGCGGCACGAAAGAGAGCTTCTGGCATTCGGAGATCTTTTCGATTAACAGTGCACCGGCTTCGCCCTGAATTTCGCTTGGCAGCACCGAGTCGCTGACTTTGGAATGTTGCAGTGTGACGCTGAAATCGCCGTAGTCGAGTACGACCACGCCGTGGGCATCAACGCCACTTTCCAGCAGGCTGGCTGTGGCCTGGAGGCCCTTCGGTTCGCCCCAGAGCGCGACAGACGCCGCCAGAACATAGAAGCCGATATCCATAATCGAGCCGTTAGAGAAGGCCGGGTTAAAGGTGTTCGGGTTTTCGCCATCCAGATAGCGCTGGTAGCGCGAAGAGTACTGGCAGTAATTGAGAAACGCTTTGCGCAGTTTGCCCGCTTTCGCCAGCGACTGTTTCAGCAGCACAAAATTGGGCAGGCTGGCGGTTTTAAACGCCTCGAACAACACTACCTGGTTCTCTCTGGCGCAGGCAATCGCCTCTTCCACTTCGCGCAGATTCGACGCCAGCGGTTTTTCGCAAATCACATGCTTTTTGTGGCTGAGAAAGAGGCGGGTTTGCGGGAAATGCAGCGAGTTAGGGCTGGCAATATAGACTGCATCAATCTCATCGCTTTGCGCCATGGCCTCCAGCGAAGTAAAAAGATGTTCGACGGGGTAATCCCTGGAGAAATCCTGCGCCTGTTCGAGGCTACGGGAGTACACCGCCGTGAGTTTATATTTGCCCGTTTCATGGGCGGCATCGACAAACTGGCGGGTGATCCAGTTTGTGCCAATGACAGCAAAACGTATCATTAAGCGAGTTCCTTTAACTGAGCACTGTCTGGCACTGTAACATGATGCGCAGAGATGAAAAAAGGTTCATCTCCCGGTTATGGAAGACGTCTCGCACGTCACTCTTTTTGTTAAAAAAGATGCAGCCTGGCAATGCGATCCAGCGCGCTTTGCAATGCATCATCCCCCGCCGTCAGGCTAATGCGAACAAACCCTTCTCCCCCAGGCCCAAAGCCAGTGCCCGGCGCGACCAGCACATGCGCTTCCTGCAATAACAACTGGGCAAATTGCTGTGAGCTAAACGCGGGCGGTACCGCAAGCCACAGAAAAAAGGTGCCCTGCTTTTCGCGTACCGGCCAGCGCAGCGCCGCCAGGCGGTGTAACACACGCTCGCGGCGCTGATGATAGACCGATACCAGTTGCGCTAAACGCGCAGAGGGGAGGGCGAGCGCCGTGACTGCCGCATCCTGAATTGCGCCAAACACGGTGCTGTAGCTGTGGGTATGCAGTTTTTTAAATGCCTTGATTATAGAGGCGTTACCGACCGCAAAACCAAAGCGCCAGCCCGCCATATTAAAGGTCTTCGAGAAGGTATACGTCTCTACTCCCCACGCTTTCGCATCAGGCTGAGAAAAGAGGCTCAGCGGAGTGTCTGCGGCATCGCTGCCAATAGCGGCATAGGCGAAATCATGCAGGATGGGCACGTGATAACGCTGCGCAAATTGCAGTGCGCTGGCGAACAGTGCCGGTGTTGCCAGCGCACCCGTCGGGTTATGCGGATAGTTGAGGACAACCAACCCGGCATGGTCGGCAACGTCGTCTGGCACGTCATTGAAATTGGGCAGGAACTGGTTTTCAGCGTGAAGCGGCAGTCCGTAAAAATGTGCCTGCGACTGCAACGCCGCCGAGCGGTAAATGGGGTAGCAGGGGTCGGTAGAAATCAGGTATTGCCCCGGACTCAGCACCGCACGAGGGATCCCACCCACGCCGATATGCGATCCCTGAAAGACCGCCACTTCACTGTCGGGATCCAGTGTCACGCCATAATGACGCTGATAAAAGTCGGCTATCGCCTGGCGAACCTGTGGTTTGCCCCAGAATGAGGGATAACCGTGGTTTTCACGTCGCTGGATCGCCGCTTGCAGAGAGGCGATAATTTCCGGCGGCGTAGGTTGATCCGGGCTGCCGCTCGAGAGATCGATCAGCGGTAAATCAGGGGTGTTCACCTGGGCGGCCAGTTTTTCCAGTACACTGAATAAATTCTCTTCCAGCGCATCGACCAGCGGTGAGGCATTAAAATCAGGCATGGTATTCTCGGATTGATTTATCAATATGTTTCCATCTTTAATTTATTTTTGTGGATTGTCTAAGCAACAAAATTAGCTATTCATTGTCGATTTTTAGATATGAATTTCCTGATTATATTTATGACAAAAAAGCAAAATGAAATCCGGTAATGTGACTTACAACGCACAGTCGGCTGTGATTTAATCAATTTTAATTGCACATCAACAGGGAAATTGCGTTATGAAAAAGCCAGTTGTATTGGGTTTTATCTTTGCTTTGCTGTCATCATCATCTTCTTTTCTGGCTGCTGCGCAGGATAATATTATTCGTGTTGGCTTTAATCCAGGACCCTATAAAGAACAATTTGAAAAAGGTGTCGCACCTTTTCTGATAAAGAAAGGCTATAAAGTCGAATATAAAGATTTCAGCGATGGTATTCAGGTAAACGATGCGGTTGCCCGTGGCAACATCGAAGCTAATATCATGCAGCATCCGGTGTATTTAAAATCGGTGAATGAGCGTCTGGGGATCGACAACATCGGTATCGTGCAGGTGCCCACACCGCCAATGGGGCTGTATGGCGGTAAAATCAAAACGCTGAAAACCCCGGCGGCAGGCACAGTGATTTCTGTTCCTAATCAGCCACCTAATGAATATCGTGCTCTGTTAGTGCTGCAAAGCCTTGGCTGGATAAAACTCAAACCAGACAGCGATCCGGCCACCTTCTCGCAGCGTAATATCCTCGAAAATACGTACAAAATTGTTCTCAAAGAGATGGATAACGCCCAGCAGGTACGTGCGCTGCCAGATGTGGATTACGGTTTGATTCAGGGGAATTTTGCCGTCTCCAGCGGCCTGAAACTTAATTCGGCATTACAGCTTGAAACCCCGGTGAGCCAGTTTATAAACGTTGTCACCATCGCCGGGAAAAATAAAGACGCGCAGTTTGCTAAAGATATTGTTGCCGGGTATCACTCAGCCGATTTCAAAAATTACATTCTGACTCACGAGCAATATAACGGTTATCTGCAACCTGATTATTTGAAATGAACGATGCCATGATTGAGTTTCGCCATGTCAGTAAAACATTCTCCAGAAAAGGAAACCCGGTTCTGGCATTAAAGGACATTAACCTTAGTATTGCTAAGGGCGATATTTTCGGGATTATTGGTTATAGCGGTGCAGGGAAAAGTACTTTGCTACGTTTAATCAATCGTCTCGAATCGCCAGGCCAGGGAGAGGTGGTCATTAATGGCGAAGTGTTGCAGGAATTTAGCGGTAAGCGTCTGCGTGCCATCAAGAAAGACATTGGCATGATCTTTCAGAATTTTAATTTGCTGAATTCAAAAACGGTTTTTCACAATGTGGCCATTCCGCTCATTTTACAGGGGCGTGATAAGGCGTTTATTCAGGCACGCGTGACGGAGCTGCTGGAGTTCGTCAATCTCAGCGATAAGGTGCATAGCTTCCCGAACGAGTTGTCAGGCGGGCAAAAACAGCGTGTCGGTATCGCCCGTGCGCTGGCGACCAACCCGTCAGTCTTGTTGTGTGATGAGGCGACATCGGCGCTGGATCCCCATACCACAGTCCAAATCTTACTGCTGTTGCAGGAGATCAACCACCGCTATGGCATCACTATCGTGCTGATTACCCACGAAATGTCGGTAATCCAGAAAATCTGTAACAAGGTCGCGGTGATGCAAAACGGCAGCATTGTGGAGCAGGGCGACGTTTTTAACCTGTTTGCCCAGCCGCAGCATCCGGTCACCGCCAGTTTCGTGCAGTCGGTGATTCACGACAAGCTGCCGGAGCGCGTCTCCGCTGTGCTGCAACGGGATAACGGCGCGCAGGCCCTGCGTCTTGAGTTTGTGGGCGCAACGGCGCAACAGCCCATTATCAACCGCATCATCAAGGACTATGCCATCGAGGTGAATATCCTCTTTGCCAGCATGTCCGAAGTTCAGAGCCGCATTCTGGGGTTCATGATCGTACAGATTCTTGGCGAGCCAGAGCAAACCGGGCGCGCCATTGCCCATCTTCGCGACGCAGGAGTGAAAATCACCCATGTTTGATTTTATTGACACCGCTGTCACTGGCGATCAATTCCTGCTGGCATTGCACGACACCCTGGTGATGATCGCCGTTTCGCTGGGTTTTGGTTCGCTGCTCGGTATTCCGCTGGGTATTGTGCTGGTGGTTTGCCGCCCAGGCGGCATTCTGCCCAACCGATTTGTGCACCAGGTGCTGAACCCGACGATCAACGTTGTCCGCTCGCTGCCGTTTATTATTTTGCTGATTACCATTCTGCCCTTCACCCGTCTGGTGGTGGGCACCACTATTGGTACGGCGGGTGCGATTGTGCCGCTGATTGTCTTTATTGCGCCCTATATTTCCCGGCTGGTGGAAAGCTCGCTGCTGGAGGTGGACGAGGGGATCCTCGAAGCCGCCGATGCCATGGGGGCCACCGCTTTACAGACCATCTGGCACTTTATGCTGCCGGAAGCCGCGTCATCTCTGATCCTGGCCCTCACGACTGCCACTATTGGCCTGCTGGGGGCGACCGCCATGGCCGGCACCGTGGGCGGCGGCGGTATCGGCGATTTGGCCATTACCTATGGTTACCAGCGCTTTGATGCCTTCGCCACACTGGTCACCGCGCTGGTGCTGATTGTCATTGTCCAGCTTATCCAGACCCTCGGAACCCGCTTTGCCCGCCGCATTCGTCGCGAGTAAGGCCGCTATTTTATCTATTCAGGAGATTAACATGCCAGTTGTAGAGAGCTTTACCCTCGACCATACCAAAGTCAAAGCCCCGTATGTCCGCGTGGCAGGTTATGAACGTCACCGGCTTGGCAGCGTGGTGCAGAAGTTTGATTTACGTTTCCTGCAACCTAATGTGGATGCCATTCCCACTGCGGCGTTGCACACCCTGGAGCACCTGCTGGCATTTGGCCTGCGTGAAGAGCTGGAAGGGGTTATCGACATTTCGCCGATGGGCTGCCGCACCGGTTTCTATCTGATCCTGTGGGATGAGCACGACCCGAAAAACATCGCCGCTGCGCTGACACGGGTCTTGCAGCGTGTGCTTACCGCAACGGATGTGCCTGCGGTCACACCGCTTGCCTGCGGCAACTATCGCGATCATTCGCTGTTCTCCGCTCAGGAGTACGCGAAGCTGGTGCTGGAAGCCGGTATCAGTGACGACCCGTTTCGGGAATAAGCGATGATTGCCCTCAATTTTAGCGGCCAGACCGCAGTGGTGACGGGCGGTCTACAGGGCATCGGTAAAGCCATTGCGCAACTGTTGCATCGGGGCGGCGCGAACGTAGTGATCGGTGATATCGCCGCCAGAGCGCGGGAGCAGAGCCTGCGCCAGTTGGTGCTACGCACCGATGTTGCCTCGCGTGAACAGGCCCATCAGCTCATTGGCGCTGCCGTGGAGACTTTCGGCGGCGTGGACATCCTGGTCAACAGTTGCGGCGTCTCGGCGATGAGCGCGGTCGATGCCATGAGCGAGGCAGACTGGCAGCGCATCCTGGATGTGAACGTCAAAGCCATTGGCTGGCTCTCTGAGGCGGCCATTCCGCTGATGCGGGCCAGAAAGGCGGGACGCATCATCAACATCGCCTCGCAGGCGGGCAAAAATGGCTACCGGCTAATGGGCCAGTACGTGGCCTCGAAACATGCGGTGCTCGGCCTGACCAAAGTGATGGCCATTGAGCTTGCCCGTGACAATATTCTGGTGAACGCGGTCTGCCCCGGCATTGTCGAGACGGAGATGAAGTGGCGCGAGCGTCGGGAAGGCGCAGAGCTGCGCGGCATGACGCCGGAAGCCATCTATGCCGAAGACTGCTCGCAGGTGTTATTGGGTCGCACGGCGCAGCCAGCCGATGTAGCTGGCGTGGTGGCGTTTTTGGCGAGCCCGCTGGCGGCCTATATGACCGGGCAGGCGATTAATGTGACCGGTGGGATGACAATGCATTAAAAACCTGCCCATCAGGCTATCTCATTTGCCATTTTGGCGCAGGGCAGTGCTCACAAGCTTCACGAACTTCATGTACGTTCCGGTTGTTGCGCGCTGTCCGGGTCCAGACTGCCTGTAACAATAACTGCCTGATTAACAGGTTTTATATCGAGGTACCACCATGAAACCCGAGCAACTTGCGGTAATGCACTGGGGAACCTATCGGGTGACCACCGATGACGGCAAACTGACCGCGGTCAGCCCGGTTGCGTGGGACAGGAACCCGTCACGGATTGGGCAGTCGTTGCCGGGTGCGGTGCAGGGGACATCACGCGTTCGTCGCCCGGCGGTGCGGGAAGGGTTTCTGAAAGGGGGCGCCGCCTCCCGGCAGGGACGCGGGCGTGAACCCTTTGTCGAAGTGAGCTGGGAGCAGGCGTTGACGCTGGTGGCCGATGAACTCACCAGGGTTAAAGGCGAGCAGGGCAATGCGGCGATTTATGGCGGCTCTTATGGCTGGTCCAGCGCCGGACGTTTTCATCATGCGCAGAGCCAGCTTCACCGTTTTCTCAATCTCTTTGGCGGCTACACCGGCAGCACCAACACTTACAGTATCGCCGCCGGGGAGCGCATTTTGCCGCATATTCTTGGCGATCTCGATAGCTTACAACGCCAGCACACCCACTGGCCGGTACTGGCGGAACACTGCCAACTGTTTGTCGCCATCGGTGGCTTGCCGCTGCGTAATGCGCAGGTTAACGGCGGCGGGGCCAACGACCACGCGCTACAGCACTGGTTGCAGACGTTGCGCCGCAACGGCACCCGTTTCATCAATATCAGCCCGGTACAAAACGATCTTTCGGCCGTGCCGGATGCCGACTGGCTGGCGGTCAAACCCGGCAGCGATACGGCGTTGCTGCTGGCGCTCAGCCAGGTGCTGATTGCCGACGCGTTATACGACCAGGTCTTTGTCGACAGCCACACGGTCGGGTTCGCGCCTTACCGGGATTATCTCTTTGGCCGGGGCGACGGCGTAGTGAAAAGCCCGGAATGGGCCGAGTCCAGAACCGGACTTGCTGCCGGGGTGATTCGCCAGTTGGCACATGAGATGGCACAGCATCGCACGATGATCAACATTGCCTGGTCGGTTCAGCGTGCCCGCCAGGGGGAACAGGCCTTCTGGGCGACAGTGGCGTTAACCGCACTGTTGGGGCAGATTGGCACTCCCGGCGGTGGGCTGGGCTTCGGCTATGCCTCGACCAACCTGGCGGGGGCCGACCGTCGCGTCTTTTCCGGCCCGCGTTTGCCCCAGGGGCGCAATCCGGTTGAGGGCAAAATCCCGGTCGCTCGTTTTTCCGACATGCTGCTGCACCCCGGCGAACCTTATGAATTTGACGGGCAGACCCACCTTTACCCCGATATTCGCTTTGTCTACTGGGCGGGCGGCAATGTCTTTCATCACCATCAGGATCTGAACAAACTGGTACGCGCCTGGCGGCGCCCGGAAACCATTGTGGTCCACGAGCAGTACTGGACCGCACAGGCGAAATTCGCCGATATCGTCCTGCCCGCCACCACTTCGCTTGAGCGGGAGGATATCGGCAGCGCCAGCAACGACGGCTTTATGATTGCCATGCGCCAGCATATTGCGCCGTTTGCCGATGCGCGTGACGACTATGCCATTTTCAGCGGGCTGGCGGCCCGTCTCGGGTTTGGTGAGGCTTACACCGAAGGGCGGGACGCCAGAGCATGGCTGGAGGTTATATATGAACAGTCGCGCCCCCGAGCCGGGGCCGACGGGATCGCGCTCCCGGCGTTCGATGCGTTCTGGCAGCAGGGCGTTCTGGAATTTTCACGCCCCGCCCGGCCGCAGATCTTGCTTAAAGATTTTCGCGACGACCCGCTGAACGCGCCCCTTGCCACCCCTTCCGGCAAAATTGAGCTTTTTTCGCAGACCATTGCCGATTTTGGCTACGAAGAGTGTCCGGGGTATCCGTACTGGCACGAGGCGGAGGCGCAATATCAGCAGGCGCTCGCCCGCGAATGGCCGCTCCATTTGCTCTCCAGCCAGCCGCGTACCCGCCTGCACAGCCAGTACGACCACGGCAGCGTAAGTCGGGAGACCAAAATTGCCGGGCGTGAACCACTGTGGATGCATCCGCGTGATGCCGCTGAGCGCGACATTCACGACGGCGAGGTGGTGAAAGTGTTCAATACGCGAGGTGCGTTACTGGCCGGGGTGAAACTGAGCGAGGCCATCCGGCCCGGCGTGGTGCAGATGTCCACCGGCGCCTGGTATGATCCGCAGAATACAGAAGAGGCGCGGCCACTCGATAAACATGGCAATCCCAACGTTTTAACAGAAGATCGCGGCAGTTCGCGTCTGGGACAAGGATGCAGCGCGCAGAGTTGTTGGGTGGACGTGGTGAAGTTTGAAGGGCCGTTACCGGCGATAACGGCCTGGGAACCGCCTGTTTTTGTCACGCTCGCGCAACAAAAACAGGCCTGATGCCTTACTGAACGGCGGCGAAGGCTGAGGCCACGCGACCGATATTGCTGTGGTTAAGGCCCGCCACGCAGACGCGGCCGCTGGCAATCAGGTAGACCCCAAAGGCTTCGCGCAGTTTATCCACCTGTTCAGCGCTGAACCCGGTGTAACTGAACATCCCGCGCTGGGTCAGCAGGTAGGTAACGTCGTGCGTCGGCAGGGCATCTTTGAGGACATCCACCAGCGCCTGGCGCATTTCGCTGATGCGGGTGCGCATGGCGTCCACTTCGGCACGCCACAGGGCGTTAAGCTCCGGGTCATTGAGCACCGTGGAGACGACCTGCGCGCCAAAATTCGGCGGGCTGGAGTAGTTGCGACGTACGGTGGCTTTCAACTGGCCCAGCACGCGTCCGGCGGCGTCAGCATCTTCACACACTACGGACAGCCCACCCACGCGCTCACCATACAGCGAGAATATTTTGGAGAAGGAGTTGCTGACCAGCGCAGGCAGGCCGGTGCTGGCGATAGCGCGAATGGCGTAGGCATCATCTTCCAGACCCGCGCCAAAGCCCTGATAGGCAATGTCGAGGAACGGGATCAGATCGCGGGAAATCAGCACCTCAATCACTTCGTCCCACTGCGCATTCGTCAGATCCGCGCCCGTCGGGTTGTGGCAGCACGGGTGGAGCAGCACGATACTGCGCGGCGGCAGTTGTTTTAAGCTGTTGAGCATGCCGCTGAAATCGACACCGCGCGTGGCGCTATCGAAGTAAGGGTAGGTGTGTACGTTAAATCCGGCACCGGCAAAAATAGCGATATGGTTTTCCCAGGTCGGATCGCTGACCCACACCCCGGAGTCCGGGAAGTAGCGTTTCAGGAAATCGGCACCCACTTTCAGCGCGCCGGAACCACCCAGCGTCTGAATGGTGGCGATACGCCCGGCGTTCAGTGCCGGATGGTTGTCGCCAAACAGCAGCGTCTGAATGGCGCTGCGATAAGGGGCGAAACCTTCCATCGGCAAATAGAGGCTGGCTTTTTGCGGCTGGCTCTGCAAGCGAGCTTCGGCCTGTTGTACTGCCTTAAGGCAAGGAATGATGGCCTGCTCGTCATAATACAGCCCGATGCTAAGGTTCACTTTTTCAGTACGGGTGTCCTGATGGAAAGTCTCCATCAACGACAGGATAGGGTCGCCCGCGTAGGCGTCAACGTTCTGGAACACAGTCACTACTCCTGAAATTACTGTCAGAGGTCAATCCATTACACCGCATAGCGTCCCGGGCGGTGGTTCATGGCAATAATGGAATTCAGAATCACGGCGCCCACAATGGAGGCCGCCAGCATCGGCAGGCTCACGAAGAACAGCGATGCGGTCACGATACAGGCATCGACCACCATCTGGAATTTACCGGCGCGGATGCCGCTTTTATCCTGCAGATAGAGCGCCAGAATATTCACGCCGCCGAGACTCGCTTTATGACGGAACAGCACCACAAAACCAATGCCGACCATAATGTTGCCAAACAGCGTGGCGTAGTAGGGGTTAAGCTGATCGAAATGGATAAAGCGCCCGTGCAGATCGGAGAACAACGACACCAGCGCCACGGCGCAGAACGTTTTCAGCGTGAACTGCATCCCCATCCGGCGAACAGAGAGCCAGTAAAAGGGCAGGTTGATCAAAAAGAACGCCACGCCAAACGGCAGGTGAGTCGCGTAATGGATCAGAAAAGCGATACCCGCCGTACCGCCAGTGAGCGCGCCCGCCTGGCGAAACATTATCACGCCAAAAGAGATCATTAGCGTACCGAACAGCAGCGCCAGCGCATCTTCCAGCCAGGTATGAGCAAGTTTATTGGGAGTCAGGACGTTATCCATAAGAAAGTACGATTCAACAATTGCTAAAGATAAGAAATATCCTGCAAAAACCGCACCAGATCCGCTTCCTGATGCGATTGAATGGAGGAAAAACAGGCGGCCATATCGCTAACGTATTGATATGGCAAAAAGAGAATGTTGCGTGTTTTGTGCGTAAAATGGCCGACATATGGGTGATGTGTGTATTTTCATCTCGCCAGATACATTAATTAACCAAACGATTGCACCAAAATAAAGCACATTGCCCTGTATTAGGGCGCAAGACCACTGCCCGGCATCAACTGACCATTCTCTTTCAGGCGGTTAAGGACAACCGAGGTTTTCAAATGGGCGACCCCTTTATTTTGCGCCAGAATATGGCTGATTAAATGGCTCAGGCCAGGCAAATCCGGCACGGCCACCCTGAGCAGGTAATCGGCATCGCCCGTGGTTTTCCAGGCATCAAGAATCGCGTCCACTTCGCTCACCATCTGGTGGAAACTTTCCACATACTCCTGCGTGTGGTTTAAAAGACGCACCTCAATCAGACCCAGCATCTCGCGCCCGGCGGCATCCGGTGCGAGCCGCGCATGGTAGCCCAGAATCAGTTGCGCTTGCTCCAGCGCGATACGACGCCGAGAACACTGGGAAGCAGAAAGGCCGATAAGATCGCTCAGCTCCTGGTTAGTTAAACGGCCATTGGCCTGCAACAAGGTGAGGATTTTCAGATCAAAGTCGTCGATGTTATACATGTGCGCCAATACCGGAACGAAAGAGTGGCTACCAGACTAACAGCTTTTTTGATGGCGGGAAGCCTGACGGCGCTGCGCTTTTTTCCGCTGCACCAAAACAGTTCGTTTTCATGCATACAGAGGCTGTTTTTCTCATACATCGTGCGATTTAAGCGTGCTTATTGCGCGAAGTTGCTGAAAATTCAATCGCCGCGCTCAAGATGTGGATGTGACTGGAAATTTATATCTCCCGCTTATTCAGATAGTTAGCCTGCCATTGTCGTGTTCTCCCCGCTGGCTGGCCTGAAAGTTGCTCTGGCCGAAGGTGACGTTTACAGACAGGGGAGAGGTCAGAGGTGGCAGCACAACACACTAACGAATTAAAACGCGGGTTAAAAAACCGCCATATCCAGTTGATTGCGCTCGGTGGGGCCGTAGGCACCGGGCTTTTTTTGGGCATTGCGCAGACCATTCGCATGGCCGGGCCGTCCGTACTGTTGGGGTACGCCATCGCCGGGGTGATTGCTTTTTTCATTATGCGCCAGCTCGGTGAAATGGTGGTTGAAGAGCCAGTGGCGGGCTCTTTCAGCCATTTTGCCAACCGCTACTGGGGACCTTTTGCCGGATTTATGTCCGGCTGGAACTATTGGGTGCTCTATGTGCTGGTGAGCATGGCGGAACTGACGGCGGTTGGGATTTATATTCAATACTGGTGGCCGGACGTGCCAACGTGGGTATCGGCGGCCATTTTCTTTGTGGCAATTAACGCCATCAACCTGACGAACGTCAAAGTGTACGGCGAGATGGAGTTCTGGTTCTCCATTATCAAAGTTGCGGCCATCATCAGCATGATTGCTTTTGGCGGCTATCTTTTGTTTAGCGGCAGCGGTGGCCCGGATGCATCGGTGGCGAACTTGTGGCAGGACGGTGGATTCTTCCCGAATGGCATCAGTGGCCTGGTCATGGCGATGGCGGTGATCATGTTCTCCTTTGGCGGTCTGGAGCTGGTGGGGATCACGGCGGCAGAGGCCGACGATCCGCAAAAGAGCATTCCCAAAGCCACTAATCAGGTTATCTACCGTATTCTGCTGTTTTATGTGGGTTCACTGGCCGTTTTGCTGTCGCTCTATCCGTGGAAAAACGTGGTGGAAGGCGGCAGCCCGTTCGTCCTGATTTTCCATGCGCTGGACAGCAACATCGTCGCGAACGCCCTCAATCTGGTGGTGCTCTCCGCCGCGCTGTCGGTCTATAACAGTTGTGTTTACTGCAATAGCCGCATGCTGTTTGGCCTGGCGCAGCAGGGTAACGCGCCGCGTTCGCTGCTTAAGGTGAACCGCCGGGGGATCCCGCTGACCGCGCTGGGGGTATCGGCTTTGGCCACGGCGCTGTGCGTGCTGATCAACTATGTGATGCCGGGCAAAGCCTTTGAATTGCTAATGGCGCTCGTGGTGGCGGCCCTGGTGATCAACTGGGCGATGATTTGTATCACCCACCTGAAATTCCGTCTCGCCATGCAAAAAGCCGGAAAAACCACCGCTTTTCAAAGCCTCGGTTATCCGCTGACTAACATCATTTGCCTGCTGTTCCTGGCGGGGATCCTGGTGGTGATGTTTATGACACCGGGGATCCGTATCTCTGTATGTCTGATCCCGGCATGGCTGCTGGTACTGGGGGCGGGCTATATGTTGAAGAAAAAACGCGCTGCCGCCGTTCTGGTAGCGGAAGTGAATCAGGGCTAAAGGTGATGATGCCGGAGCGATGCTCCGGCAGTACGGTGGAAAACGGGTGGGGAACGTCACCAGCCATATTCGGAATAAACCTGTGAGATCAGGATGTTGTCGATAGCCTGCCTGACATAAGGAATGGTGGTGTGTGGCCGCACACGCTGCGGCGGCGGTCACTGTTTCACCTTCCTCAAGCCTCCCCTGCCAGCAGGCTGTAAAAGCCATCCATCCACCCTGTGCCCCTGCGTTTGAACATACATATCTGATTACCTTTCCTGAGCAGGATAAAAACCGTACTAGAAAGACAGTATCTTTCTCTTTTCATTTGTCTCGACCTTGTGTGTACATTAACTGTGTATAAATACAGTTACTGAACACACACAAGAGACGGGCCGCAATTCAAATCATAATGCTGGCTGGATGGTTGATCGCAGATGAGCCTTCCACATTGTTTTAAAATGATCGGACGATGATCAGAAGAAATCCCGGACGCTTGCCGGTCATATATATCTATTTAATTAATATTTAGCGTCACCTGCGGAATATTAAACCAGAAAAAATAAAAACTCTGGCATAGTATAAATAAAACGGGTGAGCGGGCGGCTCCGTTTACGGCCTGTTTTTATTGCTGTATAACGGAATTGCTTAGCATGAAAACTATCGCAACATAATAAGATCGAACGGCAAAACAAAGGGTAAGGTTAAGGTAATGTCAGACGAGAGAATCTCCGATAAAGTCAAAAATGTGCAGTCATCTGCCATCCGCGAATTATTAAAACACAGCAAAATGGAAGGGGTTATCTCTCTTGGCGGGGGCATTCCTAATCCTGATCTCTTTGATCGCGAAGGGCTCCAGATGGCGATGGATAAAGTGTTATCCGTTTCCTGGAAAGATGCTTTTCAATATGGCCTGAGCGAAGGCAGCCCGGATTTGCGTGAGGCAATTTGCCAGCTTCTGGAACAGCGTCTGATTACCTGTAACCCTGATGAAGTCGTGATTACTTCCGGTTCTCAGCAGTCTCTGGATATGCTCGCCCGCGTGCTGATTAACCCTGGCGATGTCATTGTTGTGGAAAGACCCACCTATCTGGCCGCGTTGCAGGTTTTCCATCTGGCGGAAGCTCAGCTTGCGTCTGTTGGTACAGACGGGGAAGGCATGAAGGTTGATGAGCTGGAAGAACTGGTCAAAACCACCACCATCAAAGCCGTTTATATTGTACCGACCTTCGGCAACCCTGGCGGGGTCACTCTCTCTGATGAGCGCCGCAAAAAGCTGGTGGCGCTCTCTAAGCGCTATAACTTTGTCATTATCGAAGATGATCCCTATAGCGAAATTAATTTTACCGACAAACTGTTTAAGCCATTAACTGCCTGGGCAAAAGAGATAGACAACAGCGAGAACGTTATTTACACCTCGACGTTTTCCAAAATTCTGGCGCCGGGTGCGCGTGTCGGCTGGGTTGTTGCGCCGGAGTGGATTAAAAAGCAGATTGTGACCCTGAAACAGGCCACGGATTTGCATACCAGCTCCCTGTCGCAGTCGCTGGCCTATCACTATTTGCAGACGGGCCGCCTGCCTGAGCAGTTAAAAATTATCCGCGCTTCTTATAAAGATAAATGTCAGGTGTTATGCGAAGAGATCGAACGTGAACTGGGCGAGCATCTGACCTTTCACCGTCCGCAAGGGGGCATGTTCCTGTGGGCCAAATTTAAGTACGAGAAGAACACCACCGACTGGCTGAAAAAGACGCTGGCGAATGGCGTGGTCTATGTGCCGGGCGAGTTCTTCTATGCGGATAACCCGGATGCATCGACGCTGCGTATGTCTTACGTGTCAGTGGCGGATGAAAATCTCAGAAAAGCCGTCGCCCGCCTCAAAGCCTCTCTTGAATAAGTTCAGACATAAAAAAACCATGTATCCCATCAGGGATACATGGTGAGTAAAGGGTTTATATCCCTATTCGCTGACATAAATGTGCCCGAGGGCGAACAGGTATTAAAACCAATCATCTAAATGCTTCGAGAATACTTCTACAACAAGCTGTAAAAGTATTTCTACATAATGATTTTATTGTCCCTCTGCGTCAAATTCAAATCTTGAATCATATGATTCAAAAATAAGATAAATAACGCGCTGGATGTTTGTCTGAATCCATTCTGGTAGATAGCAATACAGGTATTTTTTAATAATCCATTATTTACAGTGGGTTACGAGTGTCTTTATGTCATCGTATAAAGATTAATTCGTTGCATTATTAGTGACTGAGATCGCATATTAATAAATGCAGAATAAATGACTTTAATTATTTGTGGGTCGTTGATGCTTTATTTAATTTCATATCAAAGCCACCCTTCGTCTTTACATAAAAGCCACAAACGCATATCAAATTCCAGTTGATGATACTGAGGCTCCATATGGCAACATAATTGATAAAACGCTTTGTTGTGCTCTTTCTCTTTCAGGTGCGCCAGTTCATGCACCACGATCATACGCAGAAAGGCTTCCGGTGCCTGGCGAAAAACGGTGGCGACGCGGATTTCTGCTTTCGCTTTGAGCTTACCGCCCTGCACGCGCGACACCGCGGTATGCAGCCCTAACGCGTTTTTGAGCACATGGATTTTGCTGTCATAAGCGACTTTGTTGATTTGCGGCGCGTTACGCAAAAACTGATTTTTAAAATCCTGCGTATAAACATAGAGCGCTTTATCGGTCGTGATGTCGTGCGTATCGGGGTAACGCTTGAGCAAAACCTCGCTCAGCCGATTTTGCGCGATCAGCGTTTGTACCTGTGTCAGCAGTGATTCGGGGTAACCCTGCAAATAAGTGAGTGTTGTCATGTTTAAGGGGTTTACAACTCCGGATAATTAAGCGATAAAACGCGCGAATTCTAGCACCCCGGAGGGTCGATGGGCCAGGTTGAGTTAATTGGACAGTCATTTGCATTAGAGCGTTTCCCACCCAATGCCGAAGAAGCGTCGTTACAGGCGTGGGATGCGGCAGATGAATATCTGCTAAATCAGGTAAATGAGACCGAAGGCACGACGCTCATCTTTAACGATAGCTTCGGCGCGTTGGCCTGTGCCCTGGCGGCATATCGTCCTGTCAGTGTGAATGACTCGTTTATCGCGGAGCAGGCTACCCGCCATAACCTGTGTCTGAACGGGATGGACGAAGACGCCGTGACTTTCCTGGATAGCCTGAGCGAACTGCCGGCTGCCCCTGCGCGTGTGTTGATTAAAGTACCCAAACAGCTTGCGCTGCTGGAGCAACAGCTTTGTGCGCTGCGTCGCGTAGTGACCCCACAAACGCAGATTATCGCCGGTGCCAAAGCGCGTGATATCCACAACTCCACCATGGCGTTGTTTGAAAAATACCTCGGCCCGACCACCACGTCGCTGGCGTGGAAAAAAGCGCGTCTGATCCACTGTACCTTTACTGCTCCGGCGGTAGCTGATGCGCCGCAGACCTATGACTGGCAATTAGAGGGAACGGACTGGACCATCCATAACCATGCGAATGTATTTTCACGCAGCGGGCTGGACATTGGTGCGCGTCTTTTCCTCAAGCATTTGCCGGAAAACGTGGAAGGGGAGATGGTCGATCTCGGCTGTGGTAACGGCGTGATTGGTCTGCAACTGCTGGCGCAGAACCCGCAGGCGCGTGTGCTCTTTACCGACGAATCCCATATGGCCGTGGCCTCCAGCCGCCTGAATGTGGAACGCAACATGCCGGACGCGCTGGAGCGCAGCGAGTTTATGGTCAATAACGGGCTGTCGGGTATTGAACCGGACCGTTTTGATGTGGTGCTGTGCAATCCGCCGTTCCATCAACAAAGCGCCATCACCGATCATATTGCCTGGCAGATGTTCCACGATGCTCGCCGCAGCCTGAAATATGGCGGTGAATTAATTGTGGTGGGCAACCGCCATCTTGATTACTTCCGTAAGCTTAAGAAGATTTTTAGTAACTGCAGCAACGTGGCGTCTAACGGTAAGTTTGTGGTGCTAAAAGCGGTGAAATTGCGCAGACAGCGCTGATTTTCCCCCGGTGGCGCTGCGCTTACCGGGGCTACAAAAGCGTGCCCGAATACCGGAAAACAACCCCTGGCCCGGATAAGGCGCTTGCGCCGCCATCCGGGTCGTCATAACACATCAAATCGTCAGCGCTAACGTCGTGCCCTGGGCTATCGCCCGGCGGGCATCAAGCTCCATTGCCACATCGCAGCCGCCAATCAAATGCACCGTTTTTCCCGCTGCCTGTAACGGCTCTGCCAGCTCGCGGCGCGGCTCCTGGCCTGCACACAGGATCACATTGTCTACCGCCAGCAACTGCGGTTCGCCGCCGATCAAGACATGCAGCCCCTCGTCGTCGATCTTCTGATAACTGACCGCCGGGATCATTTTCACCCCGCGCGACAGCAGGGTGGTACGGTGGATCCAGCCGGTGGTTTTCCCCAGACCTTCACCCGGTTTGCTGGCTTTACGCTGGAGCATCACGATCTTACGCGGACTTTTCGGCAACTGTGGGCCTTCCGGGCGCAAACCGCCCACATGGTTGAGGCTGGTATCGATGCCCCATTCCACACAAAATTCTGCGATATTCTGGCTGGTGGGTTCGCCCGGCTGGCTAAGATACATCGCGGTATCAAAACCAATTCCCCCGCAGCCGATAATCGCCACCTTCTCGCCGACCGGCACTTTATCGCGCAAAACGTCAAGGTAACTTAGTACTTTAGGATGGGTGATCCCCTCGATCTCCGGCGTGCGCGGCACAATACCGCTGGCGAGGATCACCTCGTCAAAGGCTTCCAGCATGGTGGGCTGCACAAACTGATTGAGCCGTAACGTCACGCCGCTGATGTCGATCATTTTGCGGTAGTAGCGCAGGGTTTCGTAGAACTCCTCTTTGCCGGGGATCTGTTTGGCGATATTGAACTGACCGCCAATCTCGGCAGCCGCATCAAACAGCGTCACGCTATGCCCACGGGCAGCGGCGTTGACGGCAAAAGCCAGACCGGCGGGACCGGCACCAATCACGGCCAGCGTTTTCTTGCGGGTGGCTGGTGTGAGCGGCATTTTGGTTTCGTGGCAGGCGCGCGGGTTGACCAGACACGAGGTCACTTTGCCCATGAAGATCTGATCGAGGCAGGCCTGGTTGCAGCCGATGCAGGTGTTAATCTCATCAGCGCGACCGCTTTGCGCTTTGGAAAGGATCCCGGCATCGGCAAGGAACGGGCGCGCCATCGACACCATATCAGCATCGCCGCGAGAGAGAATATCGTCAGCCACCTGCGGATCGTTAATGCGGTTGGTGGTGACCAGCGGGATGCCGACTTTGCCTTTCAGCTTGCGGGTAACCCAACTGAATGCCGCGCGCGGCACCGTGGTGGCAATGGTCGGGACACGGGCTTCGTGCCAGCCGATACCGGTGTTGATGATGGTCGCGCCCGCCGCTTCAACGGCGTTCGCCAGTTGGACGGTTTCCTCAAAGACGCCGCCGCCTTCCACCAGGTCGAGCATCGACAGGCGGTAGATAACAATAAAATCACGGCCTACCCGTTCACGCACCGCTCTGACCACTTCCACGGCAAAGCGCATTCGGCGGGCGTAATCGCCGCCCCATTCGTCTTCCCGCTGGTTGGTGCGCGCGGCGAGAAACTCGTTAATCAAATAGCCTTCTGAGCCCATCACTTCCACGCCGTCATAACCGGCCTGCTGTGCCAGATGTGCACAGCGGGCAAAGTCGTCAATCAGCGCCAGGATTTCGTCATGACTCAGAGCGTGCGGGGTAAAACGGTTAATCGGCGCCTGAATGGCGGACGGCGCTACCAGGTTTGGCTGAAAGCTGTAACGCCCGGTATGCAAAATTTGCAGGGCGATTTTGCCACCTTCCTGATGTACGGCATCGGTTATCAGGCGATGATGCGGAAGCTGATGTTCATCGTTAAGTACCGCACCACCCTGCATCGTTACGCCCGAAAGCGCCGGCGCCACACCGCCGGTGACTATCAGCGCCACACCATGGCGTGCTCGTTCGGCATAGAAGGCCGCCAGCCGGGCCGGGCCGTCAGGGCGCTCTTCCAGACCGGTGTGCATTGACCCCATTAATACGCGGTTCTTTAACGTAGTAAAACCCAAATCCAGTGGGGCAAATAACGACGGGTAATGGCTCATATCGCTTCCAGTGTTAATTTTTTGTTATGTGGTCGGATGAGTTGTAATTTAGCGTTTGGCGGAGAAAAGGGAAAAGGGGAATGCGGTGATTGTGATGGGATTCAAAGATTGGTGCGGCCTGATGCCCTCAGCCTGACCCCTCCCACGGGGAGAGGGGACCGATCGAGCGTTTCTGCCTCGCCGTAGCGCGGATAAGCGCAGCGCATCCGGGGTGGTCAGGCCGAAGGCCGGGGTGATGATGCGCGTACCAGCCCAGGTGCCTGCCACATGGATGTTGTCAGCCCGCTATCCACCAGACCAAGCTGATCGGCATAAACCGCCTGCCACTTCTGCATCATCTCGTCATATAACTCGCGATGCTGCGGGTTCGGCGTGAACTCCCGGCTCCATTTCACCAGTCGTTCACCGGTCGCCGCCATATCGTCATACAGACCCGCCCCGACGCCTGCGGCAATGGCGCAGCCCAGCGCGGTCGCCTCTTTGACTTCCGGCACGCGTACAGGCAGGCCGGTGACGTCGCTTAAAATCTGGCTCCATAGCGCCCCTTTTGAACCGCCGCCCGCAAACACCAGGCTGTCGAACTTCACGCCGGAAAAGCGGGAAATCTGTGCCAGGTTACAGGCTGAGACGATGGCGGCATTCTCTTCCAGCGCGCGGAACAGCGTCGCTTTATTGCATTTTTCCGGGTCGATGGAGAGGTTAATAAACGACGGCGCCGCGTGGTACCACTGCTTGAAATGCATCGCATCGGAGAAGATCGGCATCACGCCGTGGGAGCCCGCCGGAACGCGAGCAGCCATCTCTTCCAGCAGGCTATAGGTGTCCATTCCCATACGCTCGGCAATCAATTTTTCTTCCGCGCAGAAGGCATCACGGAACCAGCGCATGGTTAAGCCGGTAAAGAAACTGATCGACTCCGCCTGTGCCATGCCAGGGATTACATGCGGGTTCACGCGAATATTCATCTCCGGGTCGGTCCTCACCTGCGGCAAGTTGACCACCTGTTGCCAGAATGTCCCCCCCAGCACGGCCGTCTGTCCGGGGCGTACCACCCCCAGCCCCAGACAACCCAGTTGGACATCCCCGCCGCCCATGATTACCGGCGTGCCTTCGCGCAGACCGCTCTCCTGTGCAGCCTCTCTGGTCACTTCGCCCAGCACGCTGCCGGTCTCTTTTACCGGCGAGAGAATATCGGCGCGCAATCCGGCCATATCCAGCAGGGAAGGCCGCCAGTCTCGGGTAAACAGATCGAGCATGCCGGTGGTGCCCGCGTTGGAAGGATCGACCGCCAGCCAGCCGGAAAGGCGCGCCGCCAGCCAGTCGCTGATCATGGTGATCGTGACCGCGTTGCGATAGATATCCGGGCGATGGTGCGCCAGCCATAGCAGACGAGGCATCGCGCTCAGGGCCAGCGTTTGCCCGGAGACCTCATAGACTTCGGATTCAAAGCGATCGTTGTGGATCTCTTTGAGTTCGGCCACTTCCCGGCTGGCGCGCGCGTCGACGTTGGCGCAGGCCCAGATGGCATCACCGTACTGGTCATACAGCACAATACCTTCGCGCATGGAACAGCAGGCGATGGATTTGATATCCGCACCGGAAAGACCTGCGCTCACCAGCGCCTGGCGAATGCACTGGCAGGCCAGTTGCCAGTTGGTGGCGAGATCGAACTCCATTGAGCCCGGCACATTTTCCACGCTCAGGTGTTTCCATTCCGCCTGGCCGACGGCAACCTGTCTCCCGGTTAAATCGAAGATCACTGCACGAATGCTGCCGGTCCCTGCATCTAACGCTAAAAGGTAACTCATGGGCTTGCCTCGCTGTTATCAGCGCAGCGCGGCAAGCGGCGCGTTATTGCGCCAACGCCAGGACCGCGCGTGCTGTTGTTTCTTCCGTCACCAGGCCATTGATACGGCGGCCTTTGAGTGCGGCATAAATCGCGTCTGCCTTTTCCACGCCCCCGGCGGCACCGATGATGGTCGGCAATTGCGCCAGCTCATCCAGGGTGACGCCGAGTAATTCCCGATGAATCTCCAGCCCTTCGACCCGTTCACCATCGGCCTGCAAAAAGAAGCCCAGGATGTCGCCGACGGCCCCTTTGCGTGCATACATCAGTTGTTCACCTTCACTGATATAGCCCGAGCGCAGGATCGTGGCGTCGCGCTTCTGGTTCACTGATCCAATACCCACCACGGCAACATCGGCGGCGGTGGCGGCGAGGATCACATCCCGCACGCTCGATTCCCGTTTCAGGATCTCTGCCACCTCCGGCGACGATACGCGCAATGGCGCGGGGATCATGCTGACGCTACAGGCGGCATCCAGTTGGCCAATCCCGGTCATGTAGGGGCCGACACCGCCGGAGAGCGTCACCAGGCGAATTTGCTGCGAACTGATAAAACCGCTCAGGTGCTGCAGACAACTCATAGTGGTTTCGCCAAATCCCACCGCCAGAAGCTGACCCGGCTCCAGCACTCCCATTAACGACTGTGCGGCGCCAATCCCGAGTCGCACGCTCATGGGCGGGGTATTCAGGGCTGGCAGCACGCGGGTCAGGCGTAAGCCAAACTGGCGTTGTAGCTCCGTTTCCAGCGCCAGGCACCCTTCATAGCGGGAGTTAATCTGTACGCGGATCACCCCGGACTGCCGCCCCTTCTCCAGCAGGCGCGAAATCTTGAGGCGCGGTAAACCCAGCCGCTCGCCGATATCGTTTTGTGTCAGGCCGTCGTGGTAGTAACACCAGGCCACACGGGCCACCAGCTCTTCTTCTGCCAGCGCCAGACCTGCAAAGCGTCCTTCTTCTAATGTTCTTTTTTCGCTCATATCTGAACTCTTATAAAAATTTAGATCATATGTTCGTGCTTGCCTGCGGTGAAAATGTGAGCCGCCTGGCAAAACAGATCTTTTGATGTCGCTGTTGGAATAGAGAGATCCAAATACATAAAAGTGTGATCACTGCACGGTTGTAAATATAGTTCACCGTCTACGCTTTTGAACATTATTGAAATAAAAAATCATTTGTTCAATAGCGGGGCTGCAATGAATCCACTGATTGAAGCGCGAGGCATCAATAAGCAATTTTCAGGCGTCACAGTCCTGAAAGGCATTGATTTCACGCTGTATTCAGGCCAGGTCCATGCGCTGATGGGCGGTAATGGCGCGGGAAAATCGACGCTAATGAAAATTATCGCCGGGGTGGAAACGCCAGACAGCGGTGAACTTTTCGTTTGCGGCAAGGTGTTTGCGCGCCTTAAGCCGAATCAGGCGCATCAGCTTGGTATCTATCTGGTCCCGCAGGAACCGATGCTGTTTCCCAACCTGAGCGTGCGGGAAAATATCCTGTTTCGCCTGCCGCGCAGCGCACAACATGACGCGCTGCTCACTGAGAAACTGCAGCAGCTTAACTGCCAGCTTAACCTGCAGGCGGCCGCCAGTACGCTGGAAGTGGCCGATCAGCAAATGGTGGAGATCTTACGCGGCCTGATGCGCGACGCGAAGATCCTGATCCTCGACGAACCCACCGCCTCTCTTACGCCCGGCGAAACCGACCGGCTTTTCCGTCAGATCCGCGCCCTACAAGAGCTGGGTGTTGGCATTGTTTTTATCTCTCATAAATTGCCGGAAATCCGCGCGCTCGCAAGCCATGTCTCGGTGATGCGCGACGGGGCAGTGGTGCTGAGCGGTGAAATCGCCAGCCTCGACGACAACGCCCTGATTACCGCCATGACGCCCGCGAGCCGCGAAAAAAGCTTAAGCGATACCCAAAAACTGTGGCTGGCGCTGCCGGGCAATCGCCGTACCCAGCCGCAGGATTTCCCGGTGCTGCGGGTGGATGATCTGACGGGGGAGGGGTTTATCGATCTCAGCCTTGAGATCCACGCCGGGGAGATCGTTGGTCTGGCAGGGCTGGTGGGATCCGGGCGTACCGAGTTTGCGGAAACTCTTTATGGCCTGCGCCCGGTGCGCGCGGGGCGTATCTGGCTGGAGAACCGTGAGATCAGTGGCGATTCCACCCGCGCACGCCTGGCGCGCGGGCTGGTTTATCTGCCGGAAGACCGCCAGGTGTCGGGGTTGTTCCTTGATGCCCCGGTACGCTGGAACACGGTTGCCCTGAATGAACCCTCTCTCTGGCAGCAGCGCAAACGTGAAGCAGCGGTGGTGGAGCGCTATCACCGGGCGTTGGGGATCAAGCTGAATCATGCGGATCAAATTGTCCGCACCCTCTCCGGCGGGAACCAGCAAAAGGTGTTGTTGGCGCGCTGCATGGAGGCCAACCCGCTGTTGCTGATTGTCGATGAACCGACGCGCGGGGTGGACGTGGCGGCGCGGGCGGATATCTATCAATTGATCAAAAGCGTGGCGGCGCAAAACGTGGCGGTACTGATGATCTCAAGCGATCTGGATGAGTTTCCTGGGCTGGCCGACAGGGTACTGGTCATGCATCAGGGCCGACTGAGCGGGGAACTGCCGCGCCATGCGGTGAGTGTGGATCGCATGATGACACTGGCTTTCGGCGGGGGACAGCCATGAAAACATTACTGAAAAACCGTGAGCTCAGCGCGTTTCTGGCTATCCTGGCGCTGTTTGTGGTGCTGGTGGCGCTGAACCCTTCCTTTTTCAGCCTGCAAACCGTGGGCATGATTTTCGCCAGTAGCCAGATCCTGATGTTGCTGGCGCTCGGCGCAACGCTGGTGATGCTGACCCGCAATATTGATGTATCGGTGGGCTCAACGGTGGGGCTGTGCGCCATTGCCGTCGGGGTGGCGCTGAACAGTGGCTACAGTCTGCCTGTCGCCATGCTTTTCTCTCTGGCGATTGGCGCCCTGGCCGGGGCCTTTAACGGCCTGCTGGTGGTGGGACTGAAAATTCCGGCGATTGTGGCAACGCTGGGTACGCTCGGGCTGTATCGCGGGGCAATGTTGCTGTGGACAGGCGGTAAGTGGATTGAAGGACTGCCTGCCAGTCTGAAATCACTCTCAGTGGCGGGGGCGACCGGGGTTTCCCCTCTGGGCTGGCTGGTGCTGCTGGTGCTCGGCGCAGGGACCTGGGTGCTGGCGCGCACGGCGTTTGGCCGCGACTTTTATGCCGTGGGGGATAACCTCGCCGCCGCCCGCCAGCTCGGTGTCGGTGTAAACCGCACGCGGATGCTGGCCTTCACCCTGAACGGCGTGCTGGCGGCCTGCGCCGGGATTGTCTTTGCCTCGCAGATTGGCTTTGTACCGAATCAGACCGGCAGCGGGCTGGAGATGAAAGCCATCGCCGCCTGCGTGCTCGGTGGTATTTCGTTGCTTGGCGGGACGGGGACGCTTGTCGGCGCGTTTCTCGGCGCCTTTTTCCTCACCCAAATCGACACCGTGCTGGTGCTCTTTAAACTCCCGGCCTGGTGGAATGACTTTATCGCGGGTTTGGTGTTACTCGGCGTGCTGGTGCTGGACGGACGTTTACGCCAGGCGCTGGCCCGCCATCAACGGCAACTGAAATACAGCCGCTTTATGCCCGGCAATAAGGGGAGCAAAAACGTGGCCCCTTTTCCCAAACGTAAAAACAAAGAGGTGGCGTAAATGAAGCTCAACTGGGAATTTGCGCTGCTGCTGTTACTGGTGCTGGAGATCCTACTTTTTGGCGCGCTGAACCCGCGCATGCTGGACGTCAATATGCTGCTGTTCAGCACCAGCGACTTTATCTGCATTGGCATTGTGGCGCTGCCGTTGACGCTGGTGATCATCAGCGGCGGTATCGATATCTCGCTTGGCTCGACCATTGGCCTGTGCGCCATCGCGCTGGGAGTGATGATGCAGGCGGGCTGGCCGATGAGCGTGGTCATAGTGCTGACGCTGGCGCTTGGGCTGCTGTGCGGGCTGGTCAACGCGGCGTTGATTCACTACACCGGCATCAGTCCGTTGGTCATCACCCTCGGCACGCTTTATCTCTATGGCGGTGGCGCGCTGTTGCTCTCCGGCATGGCGGGCGCGACGGGTTATGAAGGCATCAGCGGTTTCCCGGATAGCTTTACCGCCTTTGCCAATCTCACTTTGCTGGGCCTTCCCGTACCGCTGGTGCTGTTTGCGGTGATCACGCTGTTTTTCTGGCTGATCACGCACCGGGCGCGTTTTGGCCGTCACCTCTTTTTACTCGGGCAGAACCCGCGTGCGGCACGCTATGCGGCGCTGTCGGTGAATGGTATGCCTTACGCACTTTACGGGCTGGTCGGGGTGGCATCGGCCATTGCCGCCGTGGTGCTGGTCTCTTATTTCGGTTCAGCGCGTTCCGATCTGGGGCGCGATTTGCTGATGCCTGCACTTACCGCCGCAGTGCTGGGCGGGGCCAATATCTATGGCGGTTCAGGTTCGGTGCTGGGTACTGCGCTGGCAGCGTTGCTGGTGGGGTATTTACAGCAGGGGTTACAGATGGTCGGCATCCCCAACCAGGTGTCGAGCGCGTTGTCAGGGGCGCTGTTGGTGGTGGTGGTGATGGGACGTTCGCTGAGTCTGCACCGGGAATGGGTGCGTATGACCTGGCATCGGGTTCTCTCGCGTTAATCTTTTGGAGCATGAGATGAAGACAAAACTGATAGTGCAACTGAGCGCGCTGGCGCTGGCAGGTAGCGTCATGGCCGCCCAGGCGGCTGACCGTATCGCCTTTATTCCCAAACTGGTTGGGGTGGGCTTCTTCACCAGCGGCGGCAACGGCGCGAAAGAGGCGGGCAAAGACCTGGGTGTGGATGTGACCTATGACGGCCCGACCGAACCGAGCGTTTCCGGCCAGGTTCAGCTCATCAACAACTTCGTCAACCAGGGTTACAAGGCCATTATTGTCTCCGCCGTTTCGCCGGATGGGCTGTGTCCGGCGCTGAAACGGGCGATGCAGCGCGGTGTGAAAGTGCTGACCTGGGACTCCGATACCAAGCCTGAGTGTCGCAGCATCTACATCAATCAGGGGACGCCAGAGCAGCTGGGCGGTCTGCTGGTGGAGATGGCTTCAAAACAGGTAACCAAACCGAATGCCAAAGTCGCTTTCTTCTATTCAAGCCCAACGGTGACCGACCAGAACCAGTGGGTAAAAGAGGCGAAAGCCAAAATCGAGAAAGATCATCCCCAGTGGCAAATCGTCACCACCCAGTTTGGCTATAACGATGCGACCAAATCCCTGCAAACCGCAGAAGGGATCTTAAAAGCGTATCCGGATCTGGACGCGATCATTGCACCGGACGCCAATGCTCTGCCAGCGGCAGCGCAGGCGGCGGAGAACCTGAAACGGGAAGGGGTGGCGATTGTCGGCTTTAGTACGCCGAACGTCATGCGCCCGTATGTAGAGCGCGGTACGGTGAAAGCCTTTGGCCTGTGGGATGTGGTGCAACAGGGGAAAATTTCGGTGAATGTCGCCGAACATCTGCTGAAAAAAGGCGATCTTAACGTGGGCGACAGCGTCGACGTGAAAGATATCGGCACGCTTAAAGTCGAGCCAAACAGTGTGCAGGGCTATCAGTATGAAGCGAAAGGCAACGGGATTGTGCTGCTGCCGGAACGCGTGGTGTTCACCAAAGAGAACATTGGCAAATACGACTTCTGACGGGAGGAAACGATGGCGGATTTAGATGACATCAAAGATGGCAAAGATTTTGGCCTCGACCGGCCGCAACAGAATGTGCCGTTTACGCTTAAAGGCTGCGGGGCGCTGGACTGGGGGATGCAGTCGCGC
Organism: Phytobacter diazotrophicus; assembly: GCF_052061655.1. Taxonomy (NCBI): domain Bacteria; kingdom Pseudomonadati; phylum Pseudomonadota; class Gammaproteobacteria; order Enterobacterales; family Enterobacteriaceae; genus Phytobacter; species Phytobacter diazotrophicus. Next base: position 708,038 of record NZ_CM125428.1, read on the forward strand.
CTGTCACGCATTTTCAACCCGAAAAGCAACCGCACAGTAATGCTGGCGTTTGACCACGGCTATTTTCAGGGGCCGACTACCGGCCTTGAACGTATCGATTTATCTATCGCCCCGCTGTTTGGCGAAACGGACGTACTGATGTGTACCCGTGGGGTGCTGCGAAGCCAGGTGCCGCCCGCTACCAATAAACCGGTAGTGCTGCGGGCGTCGGGAGGTAACTCTATTCTGACCGAACTGTCGAATGAGTGCGTGGCGGTAGCGATGGAGGATGCCCTGCGGCTGAACGTCTGTGCGGTGGCGGCCCAGGTTTATATCGGCAGCGAGCATGAGCATCAGTCGATCAATAACATTATTAAGCTGGTGGATGCCGGGAACCGTTACGGTGTCCCTACGCTTGCGGTCACCGGCGTCGGCAAAGAGATGGCGCGGGATGCACGCTATTTTTCGCTGGCCAGCCGTATCGCCGCCGAGATGGGGGCGCAGTTTGTCAAAACCTACTTTGTCGAAGAGGGGTTTGAGAAAGTCACCGCCAGTTGCCCGGTGCCGATTGTGATTGCCGGGGGCAAGAAATTGCCTGAGCTGGAGGCATTAGAGATGTGTTTTCGCGCCATCGACCAGGGGGCGTCCGGCGTGGACATGGGACGCAATATCTTCCAGTCCAGCGCGCCGCTCGCCATGCTCAAAGCAGTAAAAAAAGTGGTACACGAGAATATGAGCGCCCGTGAGGCGTATCAGTTCTGGCAGGAAGAGAAACAGGGAGAGCAACAATGAATGTGACGCTGGTGGAGATTAACATCAAGCCGGACAAGATCGATGAGTTTCTTGAGGTGTTTCGCGCCAATCACGAGGGGGCAGTGAAGGAGCCGGGAAATCTGCGTTTTGATGTGTTGCAGGATCCGAAAGTAAAGACGCGGTTTTTTATCTACGAGGCGTACAAGGATGAAGCCGCTGTGCTGGCGCACAAGGAGACGCCGCACTATCTGGCCTGCGTGGCGAAGCTGGAAGATCTGATGTCGGAGCCGCGTAAAAAAAGGACGTTTGTGGGGCTGATGCCGGAATAGCGGTTTGGTGTGGTGCGCGGTGTTTACCTTTGCCCCTCACTCTGACCCTCTCCCCAAAGAGGAGAGGGGACCGTTCGTGCTCGCATTTTTGTGGGGAATCCTCAGCCCGACAGGGGAGAGGAAACCGATCAAGCGGGTGGGGGCTGTTTTTCACCCTCTCCTTTGAGGGAGAGGGCAGGGGTGAGGGGGAGAAGGCCGCACCGTTTTTACGCTTCTTCCACCGCCACGCGCATCGCTGCCAGCGCGGTGCGTGCCGCTTTGAGTACCTGTTCGCACTGTTCAATCGTCAGTGTTAACGGCGGTTCAATACGAATGGTTTTCGAGTTGTTGAGTGTCCCGGCAACCAGTACACGCTGGCGGAACATCTCGCTCGCAAACGTATAGCCGATTTCGTTATCCACAAACTCGATAGCCATCAGCATCCCTCTGCCGCGTGCATCCTGCACCAGGTCCGGGTATTCACGCGCCAGCAGGCGGAAGCCGTCTAGCAGCATGTCACCTTTCTGCTCTGCCTGTGCCGGTAAGTTCTCTTCCAGCAGCACGTTGATGGTCGCCAGCGCGGCCGCACAGGCCAGCGGGTTACCGCCAAACGTAGTGGTATGCAGGAAAGGATTATCGAACAGGACGGAGAAGACCTCTTCGGTCGCGATAGTCGCGCCGATCGGCATCACGCCGCCGCCGAGCGCTTTCGCAAGACATAAAATGTCCGGCTGGACGTTCTCATGCTCGCAGGCGAACATCTTGCCCGTACGGCCCATCCCGGTCTGCACTTCATCAAAGATAAGCAGCGCGCCAAACTCATCACACAGCTTACGCACGGCCGGCAGATAACCCTGCGGTGGCAGGATAACGCCGCCTTCGCCCTGAATTGGCTCAAGGATCACCGCAGCGACATCATCGCCGGTTTTATGACATTCACTGAGCAGGGTACGCATGGCCTCGATATCACCAAACGGCACATGACGGAAGCCCGGCAGCAACGGCATAAACGGTTTGCGGAAGGTCGATTTCGCCGTCGCAGACAACGCACCCAGGGATTTACCGTGGAACGCGCCGCTGGTCGCGACAAAGGTAAATTTGCCCCGTGGCGACTGATACGCTTTAGCGAGCTTTAATGCCGCTTCGACGGATTCCGTGCCGCTGTTGCTAAAGAAGCTGTACTTGAGTTTGCCTGGGGCTAATGCCGCCAGCGTTTTTGCCAGCATCGCCCGCAGTGGGTCGAGTAGCTCCTGGCTATGCAGAGGTTGTTTTGCGAGTTGATTCTGTACGGCGGAAACCACTACTGGATTACGGTGCCCCACATTGAAGATACCAAACCCACCCAGACAATCTAAAAACTCCTGTCCCTGGGTGTCGACAAGCGTATTCAAACTTCCCGCTTGCCACTCTACGGCTCCGTAATCCCCGCCGGCAGTAACAGATTTTCGATACTCTAAAAACCCCGGATTTACATGCTCTTTAAAGTATTCTCGTACCTCTCGGTTTAATTCTTTCATCTCCTCATGATCAAGCTTTCGTTTCTCTATGAGGTTCAGTGCGTGTGCGCTGCAGGCAAGAGCCGATGCGCTGGAAGGTAATCTGTTCAAAATATGCTCCCGGGGCTCGCGTATCACATGATACTGATTTAAGTATTGCAGGGATTGCGCCACATCGAAGCCGTAAATGAAAATCGGGATAAACACCAGGGAAAAATGCATTTGTACGAGATTAGATCCCGGATCTTACCCTTTGTTACGCTCTGAAATAGAGGAAAAGAAAACGCGCAGTGCGCGTTTTTTAAGCGAAATGCACCGTGGTGGTGCGATTATTGCCTCATTTTCGCGCAGCGATAAATCAGGAAAACTTGGTAGTTTCAAGCCGTTACTATATAAATCAGCAGCTTAAAAACATACAAATAGTGCGGTTTAATCGCAAATTGCGATCTAAATCAAATTTAACAACTAAAGATAAATTCATTATCGCCGAAATAACATTCGATAAAATTTTTAACAGCCGAATAACTTGCAAAGGATGCTTATCATGTCTGCTCCGCCGTTTGTCACGCAACGGGAATACACCCTTGATGCTGACACCACCCTGATGTCGACCACCGATTTGCAAAGCTATATCACCCACGCCAATGACACCTTCTCTCAGGTAAGCGGCTTTGAGCTGGACGAACTGATCGGCCAGCCGCACAACCTTGTACGCCACCCCGATATGCCGAAAGCCGCCTTTGCGGACATGTGGTACACCCTGAAACAGGGCGAACCCTGGAGTGGTATTGTTAAAAACCGCCGTCGGAATGGCGATCATTACTGGGTACGGGCTAACGCTGCGCCAATGGTGCGTAACGGAAAAGTGACGGGCTATATGTCCATTCGTACCCGCGCCACCCAGGAGGAAATTGCCGCTGTCACACCTTTATATAAAGCCATTCAGGAAGGGCGAGCTAAAAAGCGGATCCATAAAGGGCTGGTGGTTAGCCGGGGCTGGCTGGGTAAACTGCCCTCTCTGCCATTACGCTGGCGGACACGCGGGGTGATGGCGCTCTTATGGATGGTGCTGGCGGCTGGCCTGTGGCTTTCCGGGAATGGTCCGGCGGCGATTTTGTTGAGTGCCGCGATCTTGCTGTTGGGCTGTGCCTGCCTTGAATGGCAAATTGTGCGTCCGGTTGAGGAAGTAGCCCGTCAGGCCCTTAGCGTGGCGACCGGTGAACGTAACAGCGTGACGCATCTGAAACGTAGCGACGAACTGGGTCTTACTCTGCGGTCCGTTGGGCAGTTGGGGTTAATGTGTCGCTGGCTGATTCACGATGTTTCCGGTCAGGTGAGTAGCGTGCGCAGCGGTAGCGAAACGCTGGCAAAAGGTAACGACGATCTGAACGAGCGTACTCGGCAGACCGTCGTCAATGTGCAGCAGACCGTTGCCACGATGAGCCAGATGGCCGCCTCGGTGCAAAATAATTCCCATACCGCGACAGAGGCTGACAAACTCTCCAGCTCCGCCAGTAGCGCGGCGGCGAATGGAGGAAAAGCGATGGAAACGGTGGTGAAAACGATGGACGAAATTGCTGACAGTACGCAGCGTATCGGTTCAATCACCGCATTGATTAATGACATCGCTTTTCAGACCAACATTCTGGCGCTCAATGCCGCAGTGGAGGCCGCCCGTGCCGGTGAACAGGGCAAAGGTTTTGCTGTGGTGGCCGGGGAGGTTCGCCACCTTGCCAGCCGTAGCGCCAGTGCGGCAAATGATATTCGCAAGTTGATTGATGCCAGCGCCAGCAAAGTGCAATCGGGCTATGAACAGGTCCATGCGGCAGGCAGGACGATGGACAATATCGTCACTCAGGTTCAAAACGTGACCTCCCTGATTGGCCAGATTAGCCAGTCAACTTCTGAACAGGCGCAAGGGCTGTCAGAGCTGACCCATGCCGTGGCAGAGCTGGATACCATCGCGCAAAAAAATGCCGGGCTGGTAGCCGAAAACGCCAATGTTTCCTCAATGGTAAAACACCGCGCCAGCCGTTTGCAGGACGCCGTTTCCGTGCTTCATTAATTCCTCTCCCTCTCTATTCAAAGAGAGGGAATTTTCTCTTTAATGTATATTTAACCTTATATTTTATGAGCTTATATTGTGCATTCTGATTTGTTCTATTTATATTTATAAAATGTTAAATTAATATTAAATATAGTTTCTTTTTTGATCAATTATATTCCATTTAATTTAACTTGTTATTCTTATTAAAAGACAATTAAGTGGCGTTAATATACGTTGCGCAACTTCTTCCCTCAGAACATATAACGATCGATAGATCTCAATTAATAGCTGATAACTATCAGAATAATCACAACTGAAATAAAAAAACGATCAATCTCATAAAGTTAGCGCTGCGGTTACCGATAACATGCAGTGGAGATATTATTTCTGGCGTCTCTTTTAAAGCAACGCATCTAACTCTTTGTTGAAAAGGGTTTTTTCGCAAAATTATAATCATGTGCATGGGGGAATATATGTTTTTACATGATGTAAAAATTGGTGCGAAATTATTTTTCGCGTTCGGTTTTTTTATTGTCTTGATGGTAGCCAGCTCCGCTCTTTCACTGTTCAGTCTGAATCGTGCTAATAATGGAATGCAGGATATTATTCACAATGATTATCCGACCACCGTAAAAGCCAATCAACTCATCGATAACTTCCAGAGCTTTGTCAGTACGCAGCAACTTATGTTACTGGACACGGATGGCAAATGGCAGGCAGAGACCGAGAAGCAGCTCGGCGAAATTAGCTCCCGAGTAACGGTTCTTCTGGACGATCTGACAAAAAACCTCCATGACAGCGAATCACAAAAAATCCTCGCCGAGATTAAAGATATCCGTCAGCAATTTCTGGACTCGCGTTTTCGTATTCTGGAAGACGTGAAGAAGGATGATCATTCGGCGGCTATCACTGAAATGATGACCAAAATGGTGCCAATCCAAAAAGCCTACAAAGAGAAAGTGCTGGCCCTGATTGCTATCCAGGATGCGCAGATGCGTCATGGTAGTGAGCTGGTTCAAAGCGATTTCAGCACCAATCGTTTACTGCTGATTGCCCTGGCGATTATCAGTATCGGCGTGGGTACGCTTTTGGGATGGGTGATAGTGCGCGCCATTACTCGCCCGCTGCGTGAAGCGGTGACGTTTGCCGAGGCGATTGCCAGCGGTGATTTAACCCGCACTATCCACTCCGATTATCGTGATGAGACCGGTATCCTGCTGCGTGCTTTGATGGAGATGAAAACCCGCCTGGTGGACATTGTTCAGGAAGTGCAGTTTGGCTCGGCCAGTATCTCAAGCGCCGCGGCGCAAATTGTGGCCGGAAACCAGGATCTGGCGGCCCGCACAGAGGAGCAGGCCAGCTCTGTCGAACAGACCGCATCGTCCATGGAGCAGATTACCGCGACCGTGAAAAACACGGCCGATCACACCACCGAAGCCACCAGCCTGTCTGCGGATGCGGCCAATGTGGTTAAAAACAATGGCGAGATGATGAAACAGGTCACCGAGAAGATGCGTGTGATCAATGAGACCTCCAACCGTATGTCTGACATCATCAACCTGATTGACGCCATCGCTTTCCAGACCAATATCCTGGCGCTAAACGCGGCAGTGGAAGCGGCACGTGCAGGCGAGCATGGTCGTGGCTTTGCGGTTGTGGCCGGTGAAGTGCGTCAACTGGCGCAAAAGAGTGCCGCATCTGCCAATGAAATCCGCCAGCTTATTGAAAACTCCACCAGTCAGACCCGTGAAGGTATGGCACTGGTGGAAAAAGCCAGCAGTTTGATCAACGGCATGGTGAGCAACGTTCAGGAGATGGATGTGATCCTGCGCGAGATTGGCCAGGCAAGCCGCGAGCAGACCGACGGTATTTCACAAATCAATAGCGCTATCGGGCTGATTGATTCCACCACGCAACAGAACTCAAGCCTTGTGGAAGAGTCTGTTGCGGCGGCGGCGGCGCTTAATGAGCAGGCGACGCACCTGCGCGAGCTGGTGCAAGTTTTCCGCCTGCGTGAAGACGGGGCGATGGCTTAATCCAGTTGAGAGATATCCAGCGCCGCCCGGTCGATAATGCCGATAATTTGTTTTAACTGGGCGGCGCTGAGCTCTGACTGGTTTACTTTCAAATCCAGCACCGCCTTGAAGTTTTCCAGCGCGCGCTTCATTTGCGGATCTTTTCGTAACTGATAACCCACGCTTCGCGCCTTGATACGCGCCTGAATATGCTGCAGGTGCTCGTTATTTTCGGCAAGCCACGCCTGACCTTCCGGGGTAATGGCTATCTTTTTACGACCGCCGTCTTCCTCGTGAATAATAATAAGCTGCTGATCCTGTAAGAGATCCAGCGTCGGGTAAATCACACCCGGACTGGGTGTGTAATTTCCCTGGGTCAGGGTTTCGATCTCTTTGATCAACTCATAACCATGGCTGGCGTTACGGGTCAGGATATCCAGGATAACCAGGCGTAATTCGCCGTGGCCGAAAAAGCGCTGACGGCGTCCGCCGCCGCGCCCATGATGGACCTCGCCGTGGTGGCCGCGGTGATGTTCCCCGCGACGCCCGGCGTGACACTCGCTGTCGTGACCCTGCTGGCATTCTTCATCGAATGCATTGTGATGATGTCGCATGTTCTGCTCCCTGGTGAATTTGATATATCTAATTTATATCTAAAATTAAAAATATGACAAGGCTGGTTCTGTTTATTTTTGTAACTTATTGATATTAATGATTTTTTATTTTCTTTTTTGCAGGTTGTGCGTTTCTGATTTTATGTATCTAAAAAAAGGCTTGCCATCTCAATAAACAGCAATCATTATCATTTAAAAATCAATTTAGATATATCGTATTCAATTTCACGAAGGCCGATTATGACAATCAAACAACAACGTTATCCGCAGCGTGTACGCAATGAGTTGCGTTTTCGCGAGTTGACCGTGTTACGCGTCGAGCGTGTGGGGGCCGGATTTCAGCGCATTGTGCTGGGCGGCGAGGCGCTGGAGGGGTTTATCTCTCGCGGGTTCGACGACCATACCAAAGTCTTTTTCCCACAGCCGGGTAGCGCGTTTACGCCTCCACAGGTAACCGATGAGGGTATCGTTTGGGCAGAGGGTCCACGCCCTGCAACGCGTGATTACACACCACTGTATGATGAGCGCCGCCAGGAGCTGGCGATCGATTTCTTTATTCATGAAGGTGGTGTGGCAAGCACCTGGGCGATGCAGGCCCGGGCAGGCGACAAGCTGACAATCGGCGGACCGCGTGGATCGCTGGTGGTGCCGGAAGATTATGCCTGGCAGTTGTATGTATGCGATGAGTCCGGGATGCCGGCGTTGCGTCGTCGGCTGGAGGGGTTAAGTCGCCTGGCGGTGCGCCCGGAAGTCAAATCGGTGGTCACCGTAGGGGACGCCTCGTACAAAGATTATTTTGCCTATTTGAGTAATTACAACATTGATTGGGTGATTGGCCATGACGCGCAGGCGGTGGTGGAAAAGCTGACGCCGGTTGCTGTGCCGTCGGAAGACTATTTTATCTGGCTGACGGGCGAGGGTGCGGTAGTGAAAGCGTTGCTGGATCACTATGCGACTGACACCATCGACCAGCAACGGGTTCGTGGTCAGGCTTACTGGCATAAGAAGTAGTTCGCTGTAGTTTTCTTCACCCGGAAGGGGAGTGCTGAACTTATGCCACTCCCCGGTGGCGCTTCGCTTACCGGGGCTACGGTTGTGCGGTGGGTATCGATAAGAGCCCGGATAAGGCGCCTGCGCCGCATCCGGGAGGTTGCGGAATTACGCCACTTCGTCGTATTCGGCTTCGCTCACCTGCTGCTCCAGCGATTGACGAATCTCGGCAAGGGCTTTCTCTTGCTGGCGGAAATACCCTTCCTGATCGGTCAGTGACGATACCAGTTGCCACGACTCCTCTTTCTCAAGCGCATTCAGCTCATCGATCAGGCTGGCAATATGCTGCTTCACCTCATGAATACGCTGGCGCAGGCGGGCAAGATCGTTAAGACGATCGCTGGCCATTAACGGCTCCAGCCCTTTTTGCAGGCGGGTTAACAAAAGGCGAATTGCCCCCAGATCGCCGCGCTGCCTGGCCTGATTCAACTGAACCATCATGGCATGCGCCTCTTCTTTAAAGGCGTCGTCCACCAAATCCGGGTGGCAAAGTTTACTGGCCTGGCGCCACAAGCGTTTCAGCTCAACGCGCTCATCCGGTGACATCTTCTGCTCGAAGCCAAAACGTTGCTCGGCATCGTGCTGTTGTTCCTGGTAATCTTCATACTCCTGGCGCGCTTCATCCCGCGCCTGACGCGCCGGTTCATCTTCACGCGTCAAGCCTTGCTCCAGCTCCTGCGCTTCGGCCAGCAAAGAGGCGATCAGCGCATTCTGCTGCTGCAAATGCTTACGCGCTTCCGCCGCCTGCGGGGACTGTGGCGGAAAACTTTGCCAGCGGCGGGTAAGGGTGACCAGCACCTCCACCGCCTGCGACAGATATTTCTGACAGCGAAGATAATCGGCCTCACGACGATGCGCTTCGGCTTCCTGGCGACGCACGGCGGCTTCGGCGAGGATCTTACGCAGACGCAGGATCTGTGACATCAGTGGCCCAAGACGGGTGAGGTATAGATCGTTGAAATCATCCAGCAACTGAATGCGGGTGTTACGTTTATCGATTAACTCACGCAACTGCTCTTCCAGCGCTTTCAGTTCCAGTTTGCTGGCGGCAACCTGTGGATCCTGCCACTGCACCACTGAACGCTGGCTCTGCAGCCAGGCATTGATAGTGCGCAACGCATCGGAAAAGTTTTTCTCTTCAAGCGCCCATACGATGAACGCCAGCTCACTGTCGGTGACTTCATTTTTTAGAAAAGGAAGCTGGCTCTGAATAATGCCTTCGTCTTCCAGTTCAATGGCGTACTTAATGATCTCAAGCCGTTTTATGGGTTTGTTCATGGTCTTTCGCTAAGGCGCTTAAAGATTGAGTTAATGGTAGTTGGTAATGATCAAACACGAAATAAGCTCATTGTCGTACCCGCAGCCGCTGCGTTCAACCCTGAAAGATTAGCATCAGTTCAGCTAAGCAGATATGGCTGAAATCATAATACAGGTCACAAGTTACAGGCGTTAGCATTCCTGAAAGAAATACTTCTCCGGTACGTTTTTTCCCCACTTCCCGGCTGTTTCATATTCACCTCATCAAGTGATTTAGCTCTCATATTTCCATGAAACCGGTTGCATGGCTGCGCGGCCAGGTTAGCATGAAACCGGTTTCATTCATTGCATGACTCAGTTACCGAAAATAAAAGGTAGAAAAAAGATGGCTGTTATTCGGGATTACAATAAGTTAGCAAGTGATATCCTCCGGGAAGTCGGAGGGGAAGAGAACATCAACAGCTTTACCCGTTGTGCCACGCGTTTACGTCTGGTTCTTAATGAAACGCCCGCTGATGCGAAACGTCTGGTGCAAAGCCTGCCAGGAGTCATTGCGGTGGTGGAAAGCGGTGGACAGTTTCAGGTGGTGATCGGTACCCACGTGGCAGACGTCTTCAACGCGATGTCAGGTCTGGTAAAAGAGAATGGCTCCATAAGCAGCGCCCCGAAAAAAACGCGTAAGCTTGACGCTGTGATTGCCACCATGTCGGCAGTGTTCGCGCCGATTGTCTACATTCTGGCGGCGGCAGGTATTCTGCAAGGGCTGCTGATTGTTGTCAGTCTGATGGATGCCGATATCAAAACCACTGGCACTTTCGCCGTGCTCAACTTTATGTCCTGGACGCCGTTTGCCTTCCTGCCGGTTTTTATCGCCATTACGGCGGCGCGCCATTTCAAATGTAATCCGTTTATCGCGGTTCTCTGCTGTTGTGCGCTGATTAGTCCTGACTGGGCTGCGCTGGCGGGGCGTATTGCTGGCGGGGAGAGCATCAATTTCCTTTTCTTCCCGCTTTCTAAAACGGTGTATACCTCCTCGGTTTTGCCACCGCTGTTCCTGGTGTGGGCGCTCTCCTGGTTCGAACGCCGGGTAGAAAAGTGGATCCCGGATGTGGTCAGCCCGCTCTTTACGCCGTTGATCTGTTTTGTTGTCATTGTGCCGCTGACCCTGATTGTGATTGGCCCCATTACCACCTGGGCGGCAATGGGGGTGGCAAACGGCTATAACGCGCTCTTCCACGCAGCACCGGCAGTTGCGGCGGCGGTGATTGGTGGCGTGTGGCAGATTATTGTTATCTTCGGGGTTCACTGGGGGATTACGCCGGTAATCATGGCCAATTTCGACACCCAGGGTTACGACTCCTTCCAGGCTTACCAGACCATTGCGGTTATTGGTCAGATGGCGGCGGTGTTTGGCGTGTTCCTGAAAACCCGCAATACCCAGTTAAAAGCGACCTCCATGTCTGCCGGGATCACGGCGATTTTTGGCATCACCGAACCGGCGATTTACGGTGTGACGCTGCGTTTTAAAAAACCGTTTATTTGCGGCTGTATCGGCGGGGCGATGGGTGCGGTCGTCGCCAGTCTCTTCGGTAGCCTGTACTACGCGTATGCCGCGTTGCCTGGCTTGTTTACCCTGGTCAATGCTATCAGCCCGAATGCGCCGATGTCGTTTATCGGCGAACTGGTAGGGGCCGGAACCTGTATCGTGCTGACGATTGTGATGGTGCAGTTCGTGGGCTTTGAAGATCCGGCAAACGAAGAGGACACGAAACCGGCAACACCTGTCAAAGCGCAAGCGACGTCAAATACCGCTGCGGCCAGTGCAGTGAAGATGCTCAGCCCATTAAAAGGGGAAGTGGTGGCGCTGGAGAGAGTGGCAGATGAAGCGTTTGCCGGTAAAGCGCTTGGCGATGGTATTGCCATCAAGCCCGAAGAAGGCAAAGTTGTGGCACCGTGTGACGCGACGGTGGCGACCGTGATCGCATCACATCATGCCATTGGGTTATTGTGCGATAATGGGGCAGAGTTATTGATCCATGTTGGGTTAAATACCGTCAACCTGCAGGGGCAGCATTTCCGTCCGTTGGTGAAAGAGGGGGATGTGGTCAAAGCAGGTACGCCTCTTCTTGAATTCGACAAAGCCAGCATCGAACGCGAAGGCTATGATCTGACAACCCCGGTACTGGTGGTTAACAGTGAAGATTTCACGCTGACAAAGCACCAGCTTGATGGCGCGATTGGTATGGGGGCGCCGCTGATGTCTCTCGCATAAGGAGGCACGGGCGCACGAACATGGTGTCAACGGCGTCACGACATAACCCGTCGGGCTTCGCGAGTCGCACTCTTTTGCAGCATGTTTCTGAGCCGGATGTTTCTGGCTCAGTGTGAGCCACCCATTGATTGAGGTTTTCTTATGGTAACGATACTGGACGTCGCCAGAATGGCAGGAGTGTCAAAGGCGACGGTATCGCGCGCGCTAAACGGTAAGGTGTTTGTCCGGGAAGAGGTGAAGGCCAGAATTTTACAGGCCGTTGCTGAGACCGGTTATCGGCCAAACCAGCTGGCGCGCAATCTTGCTAATAACAAAACGAATTCGATTGGGCTGGTTATCACCAACGGGTTGTACAACGGCCCGTTCTTCTCAAGCATGGTTTATCAGGCGGCGACGCGCAGTGAAGGTCACAGCCGTCAACTGGTGCTTGCAGACGGGAAACACAGCGCTCAGGACGAGCGCGATGCGATTGGTTTGCTCCTCGAGCTTCGCTGTGAAGCCATCATGATCTACCCCAAATATCTGTCGGTCAGTGAGCTGGATGACATCATTGACGGCAACCAGACTCCGATAGTTGTCATTAATCGTGAACTTATCAGAAACCGAAACCGCTGCGTGTTTACCGATCATCGCCGTAGCAGCGAGGAGATGGTGGAACATTTGCTGGCGCAGGGGCATACCCGGATTGCATTTGTGGCGGGCGTATGTGGTTCGCCGACCGGTGAACGCCGTTTACGCGGCTACCGCGATGCGTTGCGAAAAGCGGGTATCAGCCCCGATCCTCAACTGGTGGTGCGGGGCGCCTGGAGTACCGAAAGCGGTTATGAGGCGGGACGCCAGTTGCTGGCGCTCAATATCCCGTTCACCTGCGTGCTGGCCGCCAATGACGATATGGCCATTGGCCTGGCGAAAGCGTTTCAGGATGCGGGGAGAGCGGTGCCGGGAGAGATCTCGTTGGCCGGGTTCGATGATTCGGTGATTGGTAAGTACTACACGCCTTCTTTGACAACTATCCACGTCCCGATGGACGAAATGATCCGCGATGCGGTCGAAATTTTACTGCATCCCGACGAAAAAACCGTGTTTTCCCATCAGGGAACCCTGGTGAGCCGGGATTCAGTTGCCCGACGCGTTGACGCGGAGTGAACATTCACACGTCATAAGGCGAAGCGTGATGTTGTACGCAAGAGCGCATGCTGTTGTGGGCTGGGTGGCGACCATTGCCTGCTGTTTTATGTATATCTCGTATATACCGTTGATTCTGGATAATCTGCACGGGGTGAAAACTAACCCGCTACAACCGCTGGCCGCCGCCGTTAACTGCGTGTTGTGGGTGGCGTACGGTTTACTGAGCGAAAGGAAAAACTGGCCGATTGTGATAGCCAATTCGCCCGGTATTGTGCTCGGACTGATTACCTTTAGCACTGGCTTATAGCCATCAGCTTAAAAAAAGCCGCCATGCGTTACGCACCGGCGGCTTTTTTGTCCTTATTGGCCCGATCGTATGCGCATTCCGCGAGACAGTGTTGCGATACGCTGCGTGCGACCGTAGAGCACGAATAAAATAAATCCGCGTCCATTAAGCACATAGCGGCAGGCCAGCATGATGAGCAGTGCCACCAGCATGATGACCGCATGATGCGTCTGCCCATCCAGTACGGTGAACACCAGCAGCAGCACACTCAGCACGGTAAGGACGCCATGCACCAGGCCATACCAGGCCAGCCCGGATGTTTTACCGCGTGCGATCATATAGGTGGCGCTCAGGTTGCTGAAAATAAACAGAATAGCGGGCAGGAAGAAGATAAGCGCCCGGACTGGCGGTGTCTGTTTTGGCAGCATCGCCATCAGCGTCAGTAAATTACAGGCGAAGGCTACCAGGAACAACAACAGCACAAACGCCAAAGGAAATCCGTTCTGCCGGGGCAGTTCAGACGGCGGTTTATCAAACCAGCGCTCCAGTTCGGGCGTTGAATGTTGCAACAGGCTGTTATCGCCACGGGCAATAACCTGTTCCATCTCCCTTCCATGGGCCAGCAGATCACAAAAAAGCCAACCGGAAATGAGCGTGGCCAGGCGCATTACAGTACCGCCAGTGACTGAATGGTGCCCACAATATAGCGGCCTGTTTTGGGAATATTGCCCGGCGAGGCGACGACACCGCTCACCGCGCTTCCCGCCAGCGCCGCCGCACTGGTCACCAGATTACCCAGTTGCCGGGTAAGCTCCACCTGCACCGGCTCGACCGGGAAGCGTTTAGGATAAATGCCTGCGCGGATAAGGGCTTTGATTTCCTTATTACTGATGCCAGGATTTTGCAGCTTGATGATGAGCTCCGTCAGGCGTTTGCGATCCTGGCGAGGGTACTCTTTCAGCCACTGTGACGCTTTTAACGACGAAACGGATTTCATTGCGCGCCACGTCGTGACAACCTCTTTCAGTACGCCGCCTGCGCTTGCCAGCGAGATAAGATCGAGCGCGGTAGAGGTGGCGTTATACCAGCCTTGCGAATCCAGCCAGGCCACATCTTCGCCGCCATTCTCCACCAGGTCATACAAACGATAGAGACCATTGATACATTGCAGACCTGTGGCAGCGGCACCGGCATAACCCAGGGCGACCAGCGCGCCGCTGGCTCCGGCAGTGAGTGGGACGGCGGCTCCCGCAGTGGCCATGACTCCGGCGGTAATGATCATTGCGCCGCAGGAGAGAACGGTGGAGGCGATTTCAGGACCGAGAGAGGTTGCGGAGACGGCGTCGGTCAATGATTTACCCACCGTGGTTTTTGATCCTTGGGCGGGAGGCTTTGTCACAACCACATGCGTTACGATGCCGCTTTGTCCGTTCGGGTGACGTTTACTGGGGCGCACCAGATATCGCTCCGTGCCATCGGCGTAGATAATTCCAGCCTGTGCAAAATCACGTGTACAGTCCATCGCTGCGCCAAGCGCATCGAAATTGAAATCTGTCGCACCTTTACCGCTAAAGCGAGCAAAATCGTAGCCAGGCATATTTGCTTCGGGGTTGAGTCCGGGCAGCGTCATTTTTCATTCCTTGTAATGATGAGTACAGAAGTATTAATCCAGGATTATTCCTGGACTCCCAGGGCTAACAAACAGGTGTTTTTTCCGAGATGTGGGTTTATTTCGCCGCACATAACTCAGGCCAGACGAAGAAAATAGCTAAATATCATGTACTATCTGGCGCAACTGAAAGTATGCGAATTTTTTCATAACCATCTGATTTAATTGTTCTTTTTTTTTGGTTTTTCTTGCCATTTTTGCTGGCGAATGACAAAGGAAACCTTGAGATTCCTTATTTTAGACAGCGAACAGGCAAACTTCACCCCGCCAAAAAAAGGGCTTTTATCCTTTCAACGTGATGAGATGGAATATTATTGATGTGAATAATTCCGATGTGAAATTAAGATGCGATAATATATTTAGCAGTGGAAAACGCTTTTTTAGCGGCATTAACATAACTGCAAATTCAGATGCGCAGTAAGCGTATTCGTGGTGAAGTGTTATTGGGATTGGGGGCTAATTCTCAAAATAGACAAAACACGAACGTCGCCACGTTTACACTGCTGGCGGCCTGGTACGTTGTGCATTACCTTAGAGCCGAAAATTACTGTCGCATTTGAAAAGGAGTCAGGTTCGATGTCTGATCAACACATAATGAAAGCCATGTTCACGCAGCAGCGAATTCAGATCATGCATTTGGGTAAGCATCACAAGGAATATACGGTAATGGTCCCAACTTATTGATAGTGTTTTATGTTCAGATAATGCCCGATGACTTTATCATGCAGCTCCACCGATTTTGAGAACGACAGCGACTTCCGTCCCAGCCTTGCCAGATGCTGCCTCAGATTCAGGTTATGCCGCTCAATTCGCTGCGTATATCGCTTGCTGATTACGTGCAGCTTTCCCTTCAGGCGGGATTCATACCGCGGCCAGCCATCCGTCATCCATATCACCACGTCAAAGGGTGACAGCAGGCTCATAAGACGCCCCAGCGTCGCCATAGTGCGTTCACCGAATACGTGCGCAACAACCGTCTTCCGGAGCCTGTCATACGCGTAAAACAGCCAGCGCTGGCGCGATTTAGCCCCGACGTAGCCCCACTGTTCGTCCATTTCCGCGCAGACGATGACGTCACTGCCCGGCTGTATGCGCGAGGTTACCGACTGCGGCCTGAGTTTTTTAAGTGACGTAAAATCGTGTTGAGGCCAACGCCCATAATGCGGGCGGTTGCCCGGCATCCAACGCCATTCATGGCCATATCAATGATTTTCTGGTGCGTACCGGGTTGAGAGGCTGTGTATGTGAACTGTAACTGCCATGTTTTACGGCAGTGAGAGCAGAGATAGCGCTGATGTCCGGCAGTACTTTTACCGTTACGCACCACCCCGTCTGTAGCTGAACAGGAGGGACAGCTGATAGAAACAGAAGCCACTGGAGCACCTCAAAAACACCATCATACACTAAATCAGTAAGTTGGCAGCATCACCGAATATACCGACGCGTACATCTTTGCCTGGGAGTCCGGTGTTTATCCGTTTTTGCATGATTTGGGTGGTGAACATCAGTATCTTCCCCATGAATTATACGGCGACTTTTTTGAGGTCGGCGCACAGAGGGGCGCATCCATTTATGAACGTCTTAATCGGGCATGGGCAGATGAAGAGGACAATTTAACGTATAGCAGACTGGAGTCTGACCTGATGGGCATTGGCAGTTCACGAGACTGGCGTCCCGATGAGGTAATGAATGTATGTCGCTATCTTTTCCTGACAGGCTGTTTTGACGGTGTATTCTGGAAGGCGCTGTGCAAGCCAACGGCAGATTCATCATGGGTTGAGTTCGTGCAGGACGCGTACAGCCGGGAGCATGATACGACGTTTATGTGAGCAGATAAGGGGCAATGAAGGGCACATTGAATGAAGTGTGGGTTATCACGGAAAGATGGCTGCCAGGATATCACCGTGACCCCCGCACGAGCCGCTGAACATCTGATACCAGACGATTATCGACTCAAAACGTGATCTCAACCAGTGCCAGCTACACTAATACCAGCGGTTATACTTGATATAAAAAAATGAGACGATAATAAGCCACAAAAAGGTCAGTATCCCAAAATAATCAGGTATGAATCTCGCGAAGATATATGCCCCTGCCACAATAAGGGCCAAAGGGATTAAATAGATATATGACTGTAAAAACCATAAAATTGCCTGCTTCATTTTTTTAATAACTCATATAAAGCATTACCGATCACGATAGCCCCACTACTTAATACTTGCCTGGCAATAGGCAAGTACAGGGCTAGCTTACCCGATTTTTCAGCATACTTGTAAGCCTAATAAGAGCATTGTGTTGTACGCACCCTTCCTGAGAACTGTACTGGCCGTTACCAGAATGACTGGCGTGGGCTAACGCGCTAAAGTCCCGGTCCCCGGTCAATGAGGAAAAGTCTTTGCGCTTGTGTGGCACGTCATCGAGCAGAAAAACGTCACATGTGAAGCTGATTCTGGGGCCAGGTAACAGATTTGACCATCAATTGCAGACTCTTCGCCATTTCAGGTCATAGTGAAGAGGTGATTATTAGATGGTTAATTTAAGGATACGAATATGCCAACAGTAATTGAGAAAGCATTGGACTTTATTGGCGGTATGAACACATCAGCCTCAACACCACATTCCATGGATGAGAGTACAGTGAAGGGGATGTTTAAGTATCTGAAAGAGCTTGGTGTTCCAGCTCACGCCGAGGAGATTATCGCGCGAGGGGAGCGGGAAGGGTGGCACCCGGAGTTCACAAAAAAGGTGGCGGGATGGGCGGATAAAATCGAGTCCGCTGACCGCGTGGTGATTAAAAACCCTGAATACTTTACTTCGTATATGAAGGAAGAGCTGCGGGCGCGGGTTAACGTCGAGTTTGACCCGGCAAGTTAAGCGAATCTCAGTTAGCTTCTTACCTGGGCTTTAATACGACAAAGGGCCTCTGTTTTCACTTAGGCCCTTGAATTTGGTGGCCCCTGCTGGGGTAAGTATCCCGCATAATCGTGCCATTCACATTTAGAGATCTTCCGGCATACTCAATCTGCCAACGGAGGAGCATTTTAGCTGTAATAAATGCGGTGCTAATACCAGCGATTATATTTAATATAAAAATAAGAAACGATAATAAACCATAAAAAAGTAAGTGTCCCTAAATAGTCGGGAATGAATTGAATAAACAAATATACCCCAGCAAGAATGAGTGCGATGGGTACTAAGTGAGAGTGGGCTCCCCACAAGAATAACAATAATTAATTCATCTTTTCAATATTTCATATAAAGCGTCGCCAATGACTTCCTCGTTGTTCCTGCCAGACTCTACTTCATGGATTATTTTAGACATTTGAGGTTCAATAAGAAAGTATAGCATTTCCAGCTTTTCTCGATAAAGTAATTGGTAATATTCCGCATCCTGAAATTTCAGTTTATTTGCTGCTAATGCGGCCATCTGAGCTTTAGCATACAATGCCGTGGCTTTCACAAACCAGGTGGACATTTCATTTACTTTCTTAATATAAGATTCCTGAAAATCAGCGCTACTTACAATCAATTTAGCAATTATCAGAGAAATAGCCAGTTTGCTTGAACGATCAGCAGCCTCATATGCTTTCTCTCAGATTTTCTGCTTTATATAGGACATCAGCGTATTATTAATGTTTAATGATTGATCATGGTCGCTCACACGGGCAAGGTTGCGAATGAAAAAAAGTCGAAAAATCCTTATTTATGTTTTGGCGGCAATTATTTCTTTTCTAATAATTCCTGAGGTCATCTTAAGGAAGGTTCCGAATGACATACTTGCCAGACTTAGCGATTTTACAAGTTTGGGTGGTTTATTCAGTCCATTCCTCTCGGCGATGATTTTCATTGGTCTGTCATCCATCTTTATCGGAATTATTGGCGTGTATGTCGTTGGAAAAGTTTGTTGTGCTTTAACTCAGATTAAGCATGAGTGAAATAGTCAGTTGATAATCGATCACAATGCACGGGCCAGGCAGGGAACGTTATGAAAAAAATGGAAACACGGTAATTAGTTTTTGGTCGTGATTTTTTTCTTTCTAACTATCCCGGAAATAGTGATACGTGTACTGACGCCTAAGCAGTTCGCACGGCTGAGCGATTTCACAAGCCTCGGTGGGCACCTCAGTCACTCTCTCGGTGCCGATTTTTCTTGGATTGATGTCTGCGTTGCTCGGTGTGCTTACCATTTTCTTAATAATAAAAATTTACCGGCGTTTATCCCTATCCAGCCGTTAATTAAGACCTAATAATCTTGCTTCCACTTCATTCCATACCCTCGCTGGCTGACGGAAAACAGCGGCATCACGGTGACTGTGCCGGATGCGGGTTACAGCAGCACGGCCATTCCGCATTTCACCCATTCCGGCACGGGCTTCCAGTTGCTTAACAGTCTGGGTAAGGCTTTTGCGGTCAGGGATTATATCTGGTATCAGTTGCCGGATGGCAGCATATACGCAGGTGGCGCTGAGTCTGCCGCTGTTCGCGGGGCGTCCGGTGGAAATCCCCCACGCGTTCAGCCAGGGCAATGCAGCCGGAAATTCGATGACCATTCCTCTGATCCAGTCACTGCGTCCGGGTGTGGAAGTGAACGGCCAGCGCCTGACGAAAGTCACGCTCACAAACGACACAATGGATATTGCCTGGACGCCGCGCAATAAAATCACGGGCGAACCCCTGCAAAAATCACCCATTCAGCGCCAGATTGAAAGTCAGTTCCCGGAGCTGGCCAGCGGGCTGCATCTGCCGAAAATGGCGCGCGTGGTGGCGGCGAGTGAACCCGTTTCAAGCGGCAATTTTGCCGATCCGTTCCGCCCTCGGTATGCCGTTGATGTGCAGCTGCTTGACGCAGACGGTAACCCGGATAAAACAACCCCGGTTTATTCCGCTGTGCCGTTACCGGTTCCTATGGCCGGGAATGATTCGGGGATGTTCCAGTTTCCGCCAGAAGGAACGCTGGTCGAAGTGGGGTTTACAGGCGGACGCCCGGATAAGCCGTTTGTACGCCAGACATTGCCGGACGGGACAAGCCTGCCGGACGTGAAGCCCGGCGAGCAGCTGCAACAACAACGCGAGGGGGTTTCGCACCGCGTTACCCAGGGCGGCGACTGGGAGCGGCAGACCGATCAGGCCATCCGCGAGACGTCCATGTCCCGCGAAGTGACCGCCGACAGCGAAAAGCGGGAACTGGTCAAACGGGAAACAACGGTCAAAGCGACAGATAAGACAACCGTGCTTGGTACGTCCACACTGATGGCCGGAGCTGTTCAGCAGGTCGTCACGGGCGATTATGCGATGGCCGCAGGCGGAAAATATCTGGCCAGTATTCAGGGTGATGCCGAAACCGAGATTGACGGGCGGCAGTCCAGCAGGGTGGCCGGGAATATCGATATCGAGACGCGCGGCGCGCTGACAGAAAAGATTGCCGCACTGCGCAGGAGCGTGGCCGCAGGTCAGCAGGTGATTGGCCAGACCGTGCATATCGGCACCGAACAGACCAATGCCCTGACCATGCTACTCGACACTATCGACCTGCTGGCGGAGCTGGCCAGTCAGTGTGCCAGCCATACACACCCCGGAACGGGCGCGTCTGTACAGTCTGGCGCGTTTACGCAGACGGCGACAAAAGCAGGAACAACCAGGGGAAAATACGCCGCTATCATTGCCTGAATGACTTCATTTTAGCCCGCCAGTGTGCGGGCTTTTTTATGTTCCTTCGCCAGACGCTCCACAATGCGCTGTGAGCGCCTCTCCCGACAGAACACCCGCGAGTAATCCCCCGAAACGATCAGGCGCACCCCGGCAGGCTGGCGCAGCCATACCCCAACAAAATAAAGACGCCGCAGACAAAAACGGCGCTACACCGCACCCGCCTGCGGTTTTTGGATCGGGTAATTTTTTCAGTTTTATTTTTCTACAAACCACACCGCCAGGGCGCGCCATTGCTGGGGGTTTGCGCGAATCTGCAAACTGAAAAGTTTGAAAAAGATTTCAGTGTTTTTCAGTAGTTAGGATTGATAGTTAATCGAATAGAAAACATAACTATCAGAAAAATAATAATAATTTTATTTTTGCGTGAGTTCGTAGAGCAATAATTGTGAGTATGCAAGCAATTGTTAAACAGTGGAGGCTGAGTAGTAGCGTGGCTTTGCGAGGAAAATCTTTTAGTTTTAGAATGAAAAATGTCGTAACTCAATTCTATCGCTTACGACTAGAAGTGTTTTTAAAGTCAACTATTTAATTGATTCATTGAGTGAGCCGAATTTCATAGTTTTCGGCTCACTGTTAGTATTTACCGTCGATTGACTTGCAATCCTAATCCAATTGAACCGAAGCCGCGACTGCGGTCGCCGATGGCGATACCTACTGTACAGCAAAATTTATTTCCGCTGGCAATGCCTGATTCATTAATTTTTACATCGTTTCCCTCGATTTTTAATTCAACTCCGTTGCAAAGGAGACTTCCTCTAGTAACACTCACTTTATTTGGCGGTTGAAAGTGAAGCTCCAGAAGAATTACCCTCTCTTTTTCTCGTATTGTCAGTGTGGTCCCTATAAGCTGTATATCCCAAGCATATGTATTGTAGATAAGTTGGTTGTTTACGATGGTTAGTAATGGGTTATTTGCTCTATCAAAGATATGTATATTAAGAAGGATGTGACCATCTTGAAAGACAAAACCAATCAGAGGTATTCCATCGACCATTACGGGTATTGCTTTTGAATATGTTTGAGTTTCATCTATTGAACTAAAAAATTCGTTAGTACCAATCTTTACACTCATTTCTGTTCCAGAGAAGTGAAGAGTGTAGGGGGGGGATACTCCGGCACGTAAGTTAAAGGGATCTGCGTTGGCTTTCTTAACCTCTTCTTTGGGTAGCCATCCGTTGGTTTTTTCCTTGTGATGTTTATCACATAATAACGTGATCTCATCTGCAACATGCCTTTTTACAGTTGCCCATTCTTCCATATGCTCATATTCATAAAGCGGCATTCCGCAGATTACGCATCCGAACCCGCATCGTTGCCTAACTTCTCGTTTAATTGGATTTGGGATGTTTCTACTCGTGCATACATCATTCTCAGACATTATTTGTTCCCTCAAGCTTGAAATGATTTACCTGAAAGCCCACTCTGACAACTCATTCGTATAGATAATAACCAGTTAGAAAGCTATGTAACAGCGCAATGCATATGGAAAACTCGCCAGTCACATGCGTAATTGAAAATGTCATGCGACAATTTTGCGACACTGCTGATTTTGAAAACAAAAAAACCACTGCAAAGAGTGGTCTATTTGTATGATTTTGAAGATAAAATTTGGTGGCCCCTGCTGGGTTTGAACCAGCGACCAAGCGATTATGAGTTAAGAATCAATTGGTTACTTTTAAATACTTATTTATAACTATCAATTACTTAGTTGTTTTGGAAACCACTGTATAAATAACTGTATATACTCAAAAATACTCCGCTGAGGTATCCTATAGGTATCCTGGAGCAAAACAAGCGATTTGCAGGATACCCTGATCGCTTGGTACGGAGTGTTTGTGGAAACCTTCAAATTCACTAAGGCTAAACTTGATAGTCTGCCGCCTGCCGAACGCGGGCAGGTTGAATATGGCGACACTGCCGTTAATGGCCTGCGCGTTCGCGTCGGTATCTCTGGTGTTAAAAGCTTCTGCATTTCACGCAAACGTAACGGCAAATTTATCCGTGCAACGTTGGGGCGGTATCCTGATCTCACCATCGATAATGCTCGGGCGAAAGCGCTTGAGCTCCTGGGCGATGTTGCTACCACAGGGCAAAATCCAAATGCTGTAAAGCGGGTAAATGATAAAGCGTCTGTTACGCTCGGAGAGGCTCTGGATACCTACATCCAGAATCGCGGCCACCGGATCAAACCTGCGACCGAAAAACAGTATCGAGCCACCTTACAGAATTTTTCCGGCGACTGGATGAAACAGCCGCTTGCCAGCGTTTCGCGTGAACGGGTTGAATCTCGCCATAAAGCAGTTACAGACGGCTCTGTCTGGTTTGGTGCAGATAAATCGACGTTGCGTGCTGGTGTAGGAACTGGCAGCAAGGCGCAAGCCGATTTATGGGCCAGGGCATTACGGGCTGTTTACCGATTTGCTCATGACCATTACCGTGATGATGATGGCAAAACGTTATTACCCGACCCGCCGACACTGGTGCTGAGCACCAACGTCAATGGCATGGCACGGTCAGGAAAACCGAACGTATCCGGACGCATGATTTTTCCCGCTGGTTGGGGGCGGTGGCTGCGGTGCGTGATGCTGCTGAGCAAGGCCGTGATGATATAGCCGTTGCTGTATGTGACGCGGTCGAAATGGCGATGTTTACCGGCTTGCGTAAGTCTGAAATATTTAGCCTTACCTGGGATCGAGTGAATCTGGGCGGTCGATATTTCTGGATAGACACAACCAAAAACGGCGATCCGCTTGAACTACCAATCACCCAAACACTGCTTAATTTATTCCGTCGCCGA
Source organism: Phytobacter diazotrophicus (assembly GCF_052061655.1). Classification (NCBI taxonomy): domain Bacteria; kingdom Pseudomonadati; phylum Pseudomonadota; class Gammaproteobacteria; order Enterobacterales; family Enterobacteriaceae; genus Phytobacter; species Phytobacter diazotrophicus. The sequence continues at coordinate 731,418 of NZ_CM125428.1, forward strand.
CTGAAAACTAAACCTGCTGATGCTGTCCTGGTGTTTCCCGGAGCTAAAGGGGTTATCAAAGAATATCGGCACATTCTGGATCGTATCAGTGCTGCCACTATTCCGGCTCATAATCCCGACATGCTTCAACCAATACCTTTCAAGTGGCACGATGCCCGCCGAACGTTCGGTACCGTCTCTGAGCTGGTGGGCGTGGGTAGTTACATCTTAAAGCGGTTGATGAATCACCGCACAATGCGTAGCGCCGATGTTACCCAAGGTTATCTGCATTTTGGTGCTGATGAGTTGATGGAGCCGGCTACCCGGATAGAGCGAGCAATTCTGGAATATGCCGGACAGTTAGCAAGTGAAAAAAGTATTGATGCCCAATTACGAATGGCAATGAAAAGTTTAAGTGACGAGCAAAAAAGAAAGTTGATTTTTGAATTGCTAAACCCCGTGATTAATGAGGCTAAAAATGATTAATCTCTCAAGGAGGATAGAAGAAGCCATTAAATCAGCATCAAGAAATGCTTGGTTGCTAAATGAAGGTGAGGGAGACCTTCTGGGTATTATAAAATTACTTACTACAAATGATGAACTAGATACTTTCGAGGTTTTATACATTCCGGATGATCAACTTGAACAATGGAAATATGTTTGCATCTATGGTGATGATGATGACCGTAGAGTGTTCTTTATTGAGCGCGGAGTGGCGTGTAGCAAGGAAGATACAGAGGCTTTCAAAACGGCGATACGCTTGCATTTAATTGATAACACCGCCTCTCAGTTAATCTTGGACAAAATATTTGCTGATAAATTGAGAGAAACATTTTATCCAGATGTCATACGCCACATTCAAAAAAATGCCTATAAAGCAAAAATGGTTGAGGTAGCGGAAAAGCCAAGAAATAAAAATTATGATGCTGCCATGGCGATGTTGAGAAGAACCTGGGAAAGGTATCCGGGAGCAAGCAAAAAAGCTCTCTTTAAAGCTATTAGGAATGAGTTTAATGGCGGCGTCAGTGAGGACTCATTGAGGCGCTGGGCTAATGCTGCAGGTTTAGGACCTGAACAGTCAGCAAAAAGGACTTCATTTTCATTAGTGCGTGATTAAGCGCTTAGGGATTGCATAGCCGCTATGCACTACGCATAACGGTTGTGCCAGTCTATTGGTGCTCTAACACTATTTATACAGTTGCCCCGTTGTTAACCAGTCATACACGGAGCTACTTATGCACTTAGCTGATACAAACCCTTCCAAAAAACTCACTCGCAGTGAAGCCGCTGATCACCTTGGCGTAAATCCACAGACGTTGGCGAACTGGGCGCATACGGGCAAGGTAAAAATCCCCTTCCATAAAGTTGGCCGTAAGGTCATCTACGTTAAAGCCGATCTTGATGCTTATCTTGATTCCACCCGCAGAACGCAGACGGCATGAGGTGGGATATGGCAGATAAAACAAAGGCGGCCCCGCATGGCCGCCAGTGCTGTACAACGAAACAGATTCAGCATAACAACCCTTATGCTGGTGGGCAAAAAAAATGCCTACTAAAGTTCACTAAAGTTTTAGCTGTTAAGGTATTCGGCATATCTTGCATCGAAATCGATTTTTATCTCGTCGATACATTGAGCAAGCTTTTCGGGGGTTTCATAACAACTCCTGGGTACAGGAAGCAGATTTATGCAAGCGAGCCTTTGATCATCAAAAAATACTCTGGCTCTTATTGCGGTCGAACCCTCGTCAATAAATTCGACGTGAAATCCATTGAAAGCCTGCCGAATTTTAGTCATAGATGCTTCTTTAGTTATTTTCATCACTTAGCCCCTTTATCCTCACGCTGGTGGCGCTGCAGTTCTTCTTTCGCGAGGGCTGCAATGGCGCGGGCATTGCTGACGGCTTGCTCTCCGATATCACCAATGAGGGCCAGTGTCTCAAGTGCTTTATTTAGCTCGAGCTGCACGTTCTCGGGGCCAGTTGTGGCAGTTTGCCGCCGGGCAATTTCGCTACGTACTGCGGTGACAATGAAACCTGCTGTTGTTTCACCGGGAGTTTTTACATTTTCGAGCTCATCAAGAACATCGTGTGGAAAACGGACATTTTTCATTTGCGACTTGTTGTTAACGTTTCCAGTAGCCATGAGTAGATCCTGTTTAATTTTGGTGTGCATACAGTATATCAAAAAGTGTGTTATTAAAACACTTGACTGTGCAATACATATAATTTTAATCTGTATACACACCTTGTTTCGGCAAGGCACAAAAACAGCGAAGCCCGCGGGTGCTACCAACACCAACGGGCCTCTGACTACCACCGTTATCACAAGTAACGAGGCAGCTATGAAAGAGCATACCCAAACTTTCCCCAAATTTACATGGTTGTTCCTGGCTACGCCTAAACGCCATTCCGGTTGCCCGCCAGTCATCGTACGTTTCAATGCAGACACTGAGAACGCAGCTCGCCAGGCATTCCCCGGCTGGAACCTGACGTTTGCCGCAAAGATTCGTACTGAATCACCCTGCCGCTTTGCTTTCCACGATTACGCCTCCGGAATGTCGCTGGCGTTCGATACCGGGGAGGTGCGCCATGCATAGCCAGATTCCGATGCTTAATGTGGATCTCAACGTCCCCCTCGATTTTTCCGGCCGCATCATGCTTTACATGGAAAACGGTCTTGTGAAGTCGGAAATGCGATTGATGCCGGATGAAATTATCGGAACGCCGAGCCTGTTCAATCAATTGCTTGAACGTGCCGGATATCGCGTAACACCAGCCGAAAAGGGTTAATGCCATGAGAAAGAAAAATACCGGACTTAATGCCGGGGGCCTCGCTCATCCTGAGATCCTGCCCGGCGATATTTACCAGGACAGCCGCGGCGAACGCGTCACGGTTAAAACGGTCACGGAGAACCGTATCACCTTTATCCGGGAGGGCTATTCCGGCGAATGCACATCATCGCTGATGCGCTTTGAAAAAGAGTTTGTGCCAGTGAAAAGGCAGACATTCGGCGAGTGGTGTAAGACCAACAATACCGCCGAAAAAATCAGAACGCTGAGAGCGATGATCGCCGCCGGGAGAGCGAAAAAATGAAGAATGCCCCAAACGTTAAATATCTGCCGAAAGACAAATTCACGGAGGCGATTATTTTTGCGGGTGCGGACGCATTCGCCCACGCGCAGCACTGGACAGAAAGCGAGGGTAAAAAAGCGGGTGACGATGTGCCGCCGGTCTATCTGGACAAAAAGCAACTGGTGGAGCTGGAGAGCCTGCGTATCGTTGATCGTGACCGTCAGTGTGTCCGGGTTATTCGTGCCGGGGAAATCGGCGAAAAACACCTGACGCTGATTGCCACCAAACTGGCCTTTGCTGGCGTTAAATCTGCCCGTCTGTTTAATGGCATGTATGAGAAGGATCCGGCGGAAGAATGGACGGAGCAATTATCCAGGCTGAAAGCAGAAGCGGAGAACGGCAACAGCACGGTGGTCAGTCTCCCGGTCGCTAATCTGCGGGATAAGAAACCCGGCGATGAGCTGAAACCCCGGGTGGAAAGCCGGGACGATGGTGTTTTCTGGATCACGCCAAAAGTGGACAGGGAAAGCGGTGAGCGTATCCATCAGGAAATGTGGCTCTGTTCCCCGCTGGTGGTCGTGGGTGCCGGTAGTGACGGGGCTGATCGTTATCTGGTTTTGCGCTGGAAAATGCAGAACCGCAATGAGGACGTTACCCGCGCCATTCCCTGTGCCGATATTGGCGAGCGTGACGGCTGGCGAACGCTGAAAGCGGGGGGCGTTAATGTCACCACCAAAAGCACCGGGCGGGCCATTCTGGCCGACTGGCTGCAGCAAAGCGGAACCGGGCAGGAATGGCGCATCAGTCACACATCCGGCTGGCACCATGGCGCGTACATCATGCCTGACGGGGAAGTCATCGGAGAGCCGGAAACGCCTATCCTGTTTAACGGTCGCAGCGCGGCGGCGGGCGGGTATGCCGTCGCTGGTACGCCGGAGAGCTGGCGCGACACGGTAGCACGCCTGTGCACGGGTAATCCGTCCATGATGCTGGGCGTGGCCGCTTCACTGGCAGCGCCGCTTATCGGGCTGGTGGGCGCTGATGGCTTTGGCGTTCACCTGTTTGAGCAGTCCAGCGCAGGCAAAACCACTACCGCCAATATTGCGAGCAGCCTGTGGGGGGAGCCGGATGCTTTGCGTCTGACCTGGTACGGTACCGCGCTGGGGATTGCCAACGAAGCGGAAGCACACAATGACGGGCTGTTACCGCTGGATGAAATCGGCCAGGGCAGTAATGCCCGCGATGTGGCCACGTCTGCCTACACCCTGTTCAATGGCGCCGGGAAATTACAGGGGGCCAAAGAAGGCGGCAACCGGGAGATGAAGCGCTGGCGAACGGTGGCGATCAGTACCGGGGAAATGGATATAGATACATTCCTTTCCGCTGGTGGAATTAAGGTTAAGGCGGGTCAACTGGTGCGCCTGCTGAATATCCCGATGGAGAAATCGACGGCCTTTAATGGTCTGCCGAACGGTAAGGCCCACGCCGACGCGCTGAAAGAAGCCTGGACTGATAACCACGGCGCGGCGGGGCGTGAGTGGGTTAAATGGCTGGCAGGCCACCAGCAGGAGGCTAAACAGGCTGTGAGGGATGCGCAGGCACGCTGGCGCGGCCTTATTCCGGCTGATTATGGCGAGCAGGTACACCGCGTGGCGGAGCGTTTCGCCATTCTTGAGGCGGCGCTTGTGACGGGGGCGCCAGTCACCGGATGGGGTGAACAGGCCAGCCGTGATGCCATCCAGCACAGCTTTAATGCCTGGGTGAAAGAGTTCGGTACCGGAAACAAAGAGCACCAGCAAATCATTGAGCAGTGCGAAGCATTTCTTAATGCCTATGGCCTGAGCCGGTTTGCACCGTTGCCTTATGACCCTGCCAGCCTGCCAATCAGCAACCTTGCCGGGTATCGAAAGCGCAAGAGCAGCCATGACGATGCGCCGATGGTGTTCTATACGTTCCCGGCAGCGTTTGAGGGGGAGATTGCGAAGAACTTTAACGTCACTCAGTTTGCGAGAGCGCTGGCCAGTGCGGGTATGTTGTCACCCTCCGCTGATGGTCAGCGCTTCCAGAAGAAGTCTCCGCGTGTTGATGGGCGGCAGATTAACGTTTATGTCCTTCAGTACCGGGCTGATGATGAGCGGGAGTAACTTACATGTGTGAGTGATATTTTACGTGGTTCACGTGGTTCATTAGGTATGTGTGAATGATATGTGTATGTTATTACTGTATTTTATATTAAAAAGATGAACCACGACTGAACCACGAAACAGGGGTTTTGAACCACGAAAGCGCCTGTTTGAACCACGTATAAAAGCTGCAACAGAGTGAACCACGTAAAAAAAGCCCTTACGTGGTTCAAAACGGGGGTTACGTGGTTCACGTTTCTGTAAATAATGCTTATAAAACAACAGTCTTTACAAATTGAACCACGTAAACCACGTGAACCACGCAGTTTCTGTATATATACGGCGAAAAAAATGAGGTGAAAAAATGCTGGAAGCCGGAATGGTTGAGAAAAAATCAGCAGGTAGCGCGTCTCTCTGGATGCGGGAGGCTGTGGAGGCAATAGATAAACAGTTTGGCACGGGCTATGCCAGAGAACACCCTGAGATGGTGGCGGGATTCATGCAGGCAGCGGCGATTGATCAGGCGGGAATGTATATTCGGTCTCTGGTGGAGACATTCGATTTATGGCCGTCTTCATTAGGCTAGCGGCAAATAAAAAAGGCGGGCTGCGCTGCCCGCCTTTACAATTACTGAAAACTTTCACAACTTTTACAACTTTCACATCAGGAGTCGGGAAAACAATATCAGATATTTAGCAGTACGGAATTAACAGAAAGGTACTTTATACATTATTGCACTTCATTGCACATGGTTGCACTCAATCATATTTCCTTTCCCGGTGATAGCATTATCGCTGTGCTTCATCCTTCTTTATTTTTTTGAGGTAAACATATGCCAGATTTATACACCCCAGCAGCACTTGTCCGGGTTGTCAGTGCTGAGGATATTCAGCAAAAGCTGAAAACCCTTTTTACGGACTTATTTTTCACACGTGTAGCCACGTTCGAAACCCGCGATATTATCCTGGATGAAATCGATGACCCCAATATTCCTATAGCTGCATTTTGCTCGCCAATGGTTGGCAGTAAAGTTGCCCGTGACGAAGGGTACGAATCTAGAAACATTCGTCCGGGGTATATGAAACCCAAAAGCAGCATCGACCCTAACAAGCTGGCGGTTCGTCCGGCTGGTGTTTCCCCGGAGAATTTCAACTCCGCAGATACCCGCAATCTCAAAGTGAAACAGGCCATTCTCAAGCAGTCGGTTGCTATTCGTGCCCGCATCGAGTGGCTGGCGGTTCAGGCGATTACTACAGGGAAAAATATCATTGAGGGTGAAGGTATTGCCCGCTATGAGCTGGACTGGAATATCAAGTTGCAAAATATCATTATCCAGGCTGGTGACGCGGCATGGTCACGTAGAGACAAAACAACCTTTGATCCTAATGACGATATAGAAACTTATGCCGAACTAAGCGAAGGCGTGACCAATATTATCATCATGGGCGGTAATGTCTGGAAAAAATACCGCTCATTCAAAGCGGTTAAAGATGCCCTTGATACTCGCCGTGGCTCCAATTCCCAGCTCGAGACCGCGCTTAAAGACCTGGGTGATTCCGTGAGTTTCAAAGGGTATATGGGGGATGTTGCAATTGTTGTGTACAGCGGTCGCTATACCGACGAAGACGGCACGGAAAAACACTTCCTCGATCCTGACTTAATGGTCCTGGGTAATACCGCGTTGCAGGGGATTGTTGCTTACGGTGGCATTCAGGATCCTGAACTTATCCGGACAGGGATCACAAAAGCTGAAATGGCGCCCAAAAACTACATCGTACCGGGTGACCCGGCGATTGAGTATGTTCAGACCCACTCAGCACCACAGCCTATCCCGGCCCGTATTAACCGCTTTGTCACCGTTCGCGTGGCTTAAGGAGTAAACATGTCTGCACATTACACTGAGCTGGTGGCCGGTACTGAGGCGCTGGTCAGCACGTTGGGTATTTTCGCTGGCGGGCAGGGCGTTATCCCTGAACTCACTCCGCTAATGCTGGACGCCACCAGCGGCGCTCTTGTTGTATGGGATGGTGCACATCCGGGGCAGGCTGTCTACGTGTCGGCTATCGCTGTCAATACAGCGAGCCAGACACAGGCACAGGTTTATAAGGCTGGTGTGCTGAATGTGGATGCCCTGAACTGGCCGGAAGATGTAACCACGCTTTCAGCTAAGGTGGCCGCGTTCGTTGGCTCAGGTATTTCGGTTCAGCCGCTGGCAATCGTCTGAGGGGATAGCAATGCAAGACAAAGAAAACAGCCTGATGGCAACCGCCAATGCACTCTATCCGGATGCTGTTGCCGGGGAACTGATGGAACTGGCAGACAAGATGAGCATGAGTGAGCGCCTGGTTGATATGAATCAGGTCATGGAAATGACCACGCTGAGCCGCCGCACCCTGATTAATCTTGAAGCACGCGGTGAATTTCCGGTGCGTGTACAGGTCACTCAGGGCCGTAAGGCCTGGTATCTGAGTGAGGTTATCGAGTGGATCAACAACATCCCTCGTAGCTCTGAAACCTGCCAGGTGCCCGTACCTGCTGCCCCTGATGCTTCCCTGTGTCTCAAAGTCGAGCGCGTGCACCGACAGGCGAGAGGCGGGAAAAATCCGCTGATTGGCTGATCGTCAGGCCCGATTGAGCCGGAAAGTACTTAATTGATAATCATTATCATATCGGGTCCTTTCCGGCAATCCGACAGGCTACGGGGCGGCAGACTCGCGAAAAAGCGCTATTTATGAGACTTTCTGAGATGCTGGTGGTGGTGTTGTTGTTCCTTTTATCCGACTGATTCCAATTGTTTTTCTCAATCCAATACACCCACTTGTGCATCAAATAAAACCGTTCAGAGGTGAAAATGGCTCAGCATTTGCTCAACAAAAAGAATATGGCGAAAAGCTGTAAGGTCGGCGTAACCGCTTTCGACAAGTGGGGAATAGTCCCGGTACAACGCGTGGGGCGTGAGGCATTTTATGACGTTGCCAGCGTGGTGCAAAACAGGGTTGAAAATGAGCTGGGTAAAATTGTGGAGCAGGGCGGCGATATTGATGATGCCGAACTCCTCAAGGCCCGAATTCGTCTGACAAATGCCCAGGCGGACGCGCAGGAACTGAAAAACGCGAGGGAAACGGGTGAAGTGATCGATACTGCTTTTGCAACATACGCTATGGCAAAGTTAGCCGGAGAAGTAGGATCCATTATGGACAGCCTTCCTCTTGTTATCAGTCGAAAACACCCTGGGATGGAAAAACGATATCTTGATGCGATTAAAATAGAGTTGAGTCGGGCGATGAATCGTGCCGCAAGCTTAGCCGATTCGATTCCGGGTATGGCTGAAAGATATATTGAGGAAAATCAGAAAGGTAAATGACTTTGTAATGCACCACAGAAAAATTTGCGGTGCATTATTTCTCACAAGAGAAATTCTTGACGAGAAATGTCATCTTTAATGTTTTTCAGAAAATCTAAATGATTTGCAATTCCATGATATCCTGGATAAATGCGAGGGTAATCGTATCCTAATAGAATTAACATACGATAAAGCTCCATCCTTTGGAGGTTTGGCAATGTAACTTTTATGAAGAGTGGTTCTTCTCCAAGGTTTGTATTAGAACTCTCTATCAGTTCATCAAAAACAACTTCGTTCAATGATCTGGTATCAACTTTTTCTTTCTGCCCCAAGATTTCATCTCTTTGATCGTGTTGTAGAGTGAATATTTGTCTTGGGAAAATATTTCTTTTGAGGGTTGAAGAGCAATATGTAAACAGTCCTTTTTGTGCGGTCACATTATCGTTATTTTTATAGTTTGGAGTGAAGAAATTTATTTTCTTAACTTTTCCAGATTTCTTTAGTAAGGTTATCCAATTAGCATTCATAGCCCAGACGCATAAATCCTGCGAGCTTTCAACTTCGGATGTACATGCAAAAAAACAAGCAGTCAGTGGATCATGTGTCCAATCCATAAGCCTGGTAGGTATACCATAATGTTGGGCTAAAGCAGCAAGTTCTAATAATTCCTTGGGTAACCATTCTTCATCTTCATAACGATCGGCAACTACAAATTGATTTGTAACTAAATGAATGTCTTCCTTAAACCAACGTTCAGTAGGGGGGGTAAACAGTCCGTTTCTGTTAGATATTTTGTAGAACTGCCTGAGAATGGCAATCTCTGCTTGAATTTGTTTTGATTCAAAAAAAAGATCCGTCTCAGTAATAGATATCCTGGCACTCATGGCTTGTATTCTTTTAATTGTTAAGCTATCTCTGCGTAATACAGAAGGGATAAGCTTATGATTTGAATTTCCATGTCCTCTGAAGATGAAGTTCCTGAAATCGAATTTTTTATTAAGGTAGGGTGAGAAAAAACTTAAGAAATCCTGCGAAGTTTCAAGATTTATTTCAAGATATTTATTTAGGACTTCTTCTTTATTCAGCATGTTTGCCTCTTGAATTTTTGAAGGGGCTTACGCCCCTATTTTTTAACATTGAGGTAACGAAAGAAGATTGTTGTTCCATCTACCATCGGCATAGGTTCTGATATACTTTTTCCTGCCGCCGCCAGGATCGACCACTCCAACATCAGCGCGTTTCCCAGAGGCATCTGTTACATGAAATGTGTGTTGTTTGCTCTCAATAGCATTGATCACTTGAGCCACAGTCCATTTGCTGCCTGCGGGGTTAAATTGAGGACTTCCAACATGCGTAATGTGCTCATGCGTCGCATTAGTGTCGGATAGGGTTATACAAGTAATACGTACATCGACCATAAAACAACTCCTTTTACTGTGAAAGAATGAGTTGAAAGTGATGCTAAGTTAACGTTATTACAGATCTATTCGTGGGGTGGCCCGGCTTTCGCCGGGCCGAGCTTGATACGCTATAAGTGGCGTAGAAGGATCATTAGGGCTACTGAACTTAGCAAGGCTACTAATGGTGCAATACCACTGGTAGTCAATGCAGTGAACAAGCCACAAAAAACCGTTACACGCACTGACAGCAGGTCTGAGCCCTTTGGGAAGTTGATCATACTAACTCCTTAAAAGGTTCTTGCCGTCTGCTTGATGAGATGGGGGCAAGAATTACAGACCCGTGGCACTTTTGTCTTTAGAAGCAGTTACTCCGGCTGCCACGACCCAACTGCACGTTTAGGCCTTTCAGCCAAATCATACTCCATGATACCCATTTGAAGTATCCTATAGGTATCCTAGAGATTTTTTCAAAGTCACGATATTAACGTAACTAATTGATATATTGGTGGCCCCTGTTGGGTTTGAACCAACGACCAAGCGATTATGAGTCGCCTGCTCTAACCACTGAGCTAAGGGGCCGTGGCGGGCAATTATAAAGTAACTTGACCAGGCGATCCAGCATCAACATTCCATCTGGTTGTTTTATAAACAACGCATTATCAATCCTTTATACTTAAGTTCCGCATCCAACATAGGGGAAATAGATAGCCTCGATATACTTGTGCCATGGTTGCGTGTTGTTTTCTACGGAATGAATTCCGGCAAACCTTCGGGGAACACTTACAACGAGCGGTGGAAGATCAACTAATCCTGTGTGGCTTAGGTTCGGCTTTAAAAGCCGATGGCAGTGGGTAGCACGAGTGACGTCCAAACGGGTTAAGGCTGCTTAAACATAATGATGATTCTTAACTCGCGGTACTCATTGCTCCGTACACTGGAAATTTGGAAGAGAATCTCGCGCAGGTAGACTCCCGAAGACGACAATATTTTGCTATCGATGCGACTCAAACTTGGGAGCTTCGAAAGCTCAGCAGTCTAATCAGAACAACATACAAGGTTTATTATGAACCACCCGCCACGTGACTGTTGTAGCGCTATAAAACTAATTTTTGCACTAAGACATCACGGCGACTAATGAATAAAATCTATACTGAATAACTATCAATATGTCGTTTTCTTAAATTAGTTAATTAATGAAGTTCTTAATTTTTTTTACCGCAATAAGTCCTCTCAATGCATATTAAATGTTAAATACAAGATGTTTTGGTTGTAAAAATGTATAAATTTTGCAGGCCAAGTAGATAGCATGAAATATTTTTCATGCCAATATTATTCATGAAACAATAAAAGCCTTTTGAGTTATTCATGTTGTGAATTTGATATGTTTTTAACGGATTGATATTAAAGGGTTTTATTAACTTTTAAAACAAGCTCTGATAGTTATAGAACATATTAATTAATATCATTCTATTAATAGATTATAACTTATAGGATCTATCTGGATACCTCGCTACATTTATAGCTGATTTGGAGTTTCAGTAAGTTTGTATCAGGAAGATACCTGCAATATTTATCCTTTTGTCTTTACCTTCCTGTCAGAAATTTCATTCCCAAAATGCGAAAATTCGCCAGGCTAAAAAATCAGCAAGATAAATTTTTAGTTTTATTTATACGCATCTCCCGAGCATGCTGGTAGCTAAAGCCAGGGGCGGTAGCGTGTCTCATGACATCAAGGTTACATCACTAATGGCCAGAAGTGGGTTAGAAGTTCAGCAAGCGGCTGTGAAGGCCCTGTTTTTACGCGAGATCAAGACACGATTTGGTAAGTACCGTTTGGGGTATCTGTGGGCGATACTGGAGCCAGCGGCACATTTGTTTATTTTATTAGCAGTCTTTGGGTATATTATGCATCGCACTATGCCTGATATTTCGTTTCCAGTATTTTTACTTAATGGGTTAATTCCTTATTTTTTATTTAGCAATATTGCTACCAGATCTATTGGTGCTATTGAGGCCAATCAGGGGTTATTTAATTATAGACCAGTAAAGCCCGTTGATACAATTATTGCTCGATCATTACTCGAAACACTTATATACAGCGGTGTATATATTGTTCTTATGTGTATTGTAGGAGTGTTTGGTGAAAAATTTACAATTACCAGTATCCTCACTCTAATTCTTACATGGAGCCTACTTATTCTTTTCGCTTTTGGTTTTGGCCTGATTTTTATGGTTCTTGGAAAAACGTTTCCCGAGGCCGAAAAATTCTTACCAATCATTCTCAAACCTCTTTACTTTATATCTTGCGTCATGTTTCCACTTCATGCCATTCCGAAGGAGTTTTGGCCGTATCTACTTTGGAACCCCATTATTCATGCTGTTGAGTTAAGCCGGGAATCTGTCGTTTCAGGCTACGTTAGCGAAGGCGTAAGTTTGAACTATTTGGCTCTTTGCGCTCTGGTTGCTCTCTTTTTAGGTCTGGCAGTTTATCGTAACCGCGAAGAGGCAATGTTAACCTCATGATTAAAATAGAAAACTTGACTAAATCATATCGAACTCCTAAAGGAAGGCACTACGTTTTTAAAGACTTAAACATCGAATTGCCATCGGGGAAAAGTATTGCGTTGATAGGGCGTAATGGCGCGGGTAAATCAACGTTATTAAGAATGATCGGTGGCATAGATCGTCCCGATAGTGGAAACATCGTTACTGACAGTTCAATCTCATGGCCTGTAGGACTCTCTGGTGGTTTTCAGGGAAGTTTAACGGGGCGAGAAAATGTGAAATTCGTTGCCCGGTTATATGCAAAAAAAGAAGAGCTAAAAGAGAAAGTCGCCTTTGTAGAAGAATTTTCTGAGTTGGGTAAATATTTCGATATGCCAATAAAAACGTACTCATCAGGAATGCGTTCTCGTCTTGGGTTTGGGCTAAGTATGGCTTTCAAATTTGATTATTATCTGGTTGATGAAATTACAGCCGTTGGTGATGCAAGATTTAAGAATAAATGCCTGGGTATTTTTAACTCAAAGCGAAAATCTTCTAATTTTTTGATGGTATCGCATAGTTTAAATTCATTAAAACTATATTGTGATATAGCAATCTATATAGGGAAAAATAATGAAGTAACTTACTTTGAAGATGTTGGTAATGCGATTGATGCATATAAAAAAGATGTTAGTAAACACAGTTAGGTAAAATGAATATGAAAATTACTGTTATTATACCATTAAGAATTACCGAAGGGCTTTACCAAGCTGAGGAGAGGCTAAGTCGTATTATCGAAAACATTCCATCTGAAAAATTTAATATTCTCATTATTAATTACGGTACCCCTAAGGAATTTATCAGTATTTTAAGAGAGTTGAATTCCTATTCTCATTTGAAAATATTGGATTTTGATACAGGTTCTAAAATTTTTAGCATAGGTCATGCGAGAGATTTAGGGGTTCAATATGCGGAAGATAGTGTAATTTTATTTAATGATATTGATTTCTATGGAAATAAAGATATGTATGAACGTATCCATGCTGAGGTTCTGGCTAGAGATATGGTTAATTCAATATACGATTTCTTTTGCGTTCCTGTATTTTTTCTGACTGAGAATGGCACTAAAGAAACTTTATTTTCTTCTCATCATTCAGAATGTATTGAAAATATATATGTGCATAGAAAAATTTATGAATCACATAAAGATTTTGTAGCGTTTCCCGCTTATGGTAGTTCTGCGATGGTGGTTAATAAACATCATTACTTAGCTATTGGAGGCCATAGTAGAGAATTTTATGGGCATGGCGCAGAAGATTATGATATATTACATAGGCTTAGCAGTTATTATGCTAAAGGTCCCAAGACCGCCGATTATTACAATAACACTAAATCAAATAGTATTGATAATTATCATGGCTTTAGGGCTTATTTTTCTTTATATGGGATAGATGTTTTTAATCGGGGGATCTTCTTTCAACATCTGTGGCATCCCACGAGATCAATTCCGGGTTATCATCAAACTAAAAGAAATTTTTCTTTATTAGAAAGTCTAATGAAGAAATTTGATCAAGATAAAGAACAACCCTTTCCTTTAAGTAATGCTACTGTTAAGGGTAAAACGTTGTTTTTGATTGATACAAAATCTCGTACTTTCAAGGCCATAAGGCATTTAACTCCTCTTTTTGGTAGTTTGGTTTTTATGTCTGAAAGCTTATTTTCTAATATTGATTCATTATTGCGTTACATTAATAAAAATGAAATTTCACGAGTGTTCTTCCTAAATCCTTATGGAAATGAGCACCGTTTGGCATTATATTCAGGTATTAAAGAAAAAAATATCCCGTTTGTTGTTTTTGATCGTGGTGCTCTGCCAGATTCGTGGTTCTTAGATCATAATGGGTTTAATTACGACAGTAAAAGTTATTCGCCAGAGGCCTGGCAACGAAAATTAACTCAAGAACAAGAAGATGAAGTTGAAAATTATCTTTTCAATTTAAGGAATGGCGAGCACACTCTAGAACATAATTCACCGAGAAAAACATCTGGATTTTTAAAAGAATTATACCAGATTGGTGATCGGAAAGTGTTATTCGTGCCATTTCAAAGACCAACGGATACTGTTACAACCTATTTTGCAGGTGCTGCTGGATCAGTTGATGGCTTCCAGAGTTGGGTTGAATATATAGCTGAAAACCTTCCTAAAGAAGAATGGGTTGTAATTTGCAAGAACCATCCTCTAGAAAAAGATCTTCCTAGAATAAATGGTGTTTTATATGCAGAAGATGATGCACATATACATGACCTAATAGACTTGGCAGATAAAGTATTATTAATGAATTCTGGAGTTGGTTTAATTTCTCTCGCTTTTATGAAACCGGTTATTTGTGCGTCTAACGCTTTTTATGCACACGAAGGTTTAGCTATTCCTGCATTTGATGCCATGCACGCTCAAGAACTCATTAATAAAGATTTGCTAGTTGATAAAAGAAAAGTATTGCAATTCTATTGGCATGTGCTTAATAGAGTCTACTCATTTGGTCAATCAAATTACAAGAAAACAAAAGCAAGTGATGGTACAGAACGGAAAATTATTAATGAAATTATATTTAATAAAATTAACTATAATAATAAAACGATTATTTTAGGATCCTCTACAGAAGGGATTAGTCTGGATGCGCCGCTTTTTTACTCTTTTGGTGGCCGAGAGAAAATTAAGGAAACACTCAAATCATCTAATGCAAAATCCAATGAAACAAAAGTATTGGTCGAAAATAGTATCGTTAAAGACTCTAAATTCCATATTGAGAGTAATTCGGCAAATAGTGCCGGGCTTAAAATAAATAACCTAAAGGCAGAGAATAAAAAGGTTGGAAAGCTTGGCAGGAAAGTGAGGAAATTGATAAGAACTCCAGGCGTCTTTTTTAAAGATGCCATCAAAAACAGAAAGAGTAATACTAATATTTTAAAAAGATGATATGTAATCGTGTCCATTTTTAATTTTATAATCTCCTTTACGGTTTATTCCATAACGATTACTGCAGAATAATTTTTTTAAACGGAGGGTGCAAAAGATTCTTGGTTTAAAAACCTAAGAAAGGTTGAGAAAAATAATCTGATAGTAATTTTTTAATTATTACCATCATAGGGTTTTATTGTATATCCCATTTGGAATGCCTGCGTGAATCAAAAAAAGGGGATTGATTATTTCCAGCTTCTTTTTTATTTAATAATTGGATGTGTTTATAGTTTAAGCTATTAGTATAATACACCGCATTTATCTGCGTATTCTCCAGCAAATACCCACGAAATTTCTTAAACAACTTCATGTCCGGCTTGAAATTTGCCGTCCAGAACTGGTGCAAGTGTCCCTGATATGTCATCCCTTTGATGTCATACAGGGCGTTGCCCATCACCTTCAGAGGTTTGTTATGCACTAACGCTGAAATTCCCGCCGTACTGTTAATAGTCACCACGGCTTTGGCATGCGTCATTAATTCTGGCATCGGTAAATCGTGGACATAAATTATGCGATTGATCACGCCATACTTCTTACTCAGCCGCTTAATCAAGGGGCCATACAGGCGATGCCCGCGATCCATAGGGTGGTGCTTAATGACCAGCACATCGTCTTTCGGCGCTTTACGTGCAAACGAGAAGATCACATCGTTAATATAATCCCGGACATCAGCGTATGGGCTATGGTTGCGGATCTGACTATCGTTATAGACCTGCAAAATCGCAAGGTAATAGCGTTGATCGAATGTCGTCTGCAGCGTCTCCATTACGCCACGTTGTTTCCAGCCATACCATTGCTTACGCCACCATGCGCGCACCCAGCATTTTGCTTCGTACCATGGTGAAAAAGATTTGTGATGGCGATAATGCAAGAACTCGTGTCTATAACGCCAGCCGACAAGATAATACCATGTCGCGTGGATGTAACGGCGGCCTGAGGACGGTTTCAATGGCTGGGTTTCTGAGGGCGGGAAATCTGGCAAGCTCCGGTAAAAATCAGGATCACGGGGCAGGGGGGAGAAAGCGTTCACTCCGCCTTCTTCAAGCGTAATAAAATGCGGTCGCAGATAACCCTCTTCGAAAGCCAGGAAACGAATACCTTTCGCTTTCGCCCAGGCATGTGCCGCTCTGTGCAATGGACGGCAGTCACCGAAGCACAAGATGGTGTCGAACGGATAAACCTTCCAGGTCTCTTTCAGCCAGGTCGGGAATTCCTTCGGCGTTTGTGTATAAGTAAGATACTGACGTTGTCGACAATAAAAACGATCGCCACCATTAAATACAACGTTTACCGCTTCGCGTTCCAGCGTCTCCAGCCAGTTGGCGACATCATTGAAGAAAGGCCCCATTGGTCCTTGCAACAGCAGATATTTTTTCCCTGCGAGTAATGTCTTAACGGTATTATTTTGCATCATCGTCCATGAGTCTCAAATTAACACTAACCAAAACGAACTTTATAAAACATCAATAATTTGCGGTACTGTCTGGCTAATCGACCAATATTTTTTTTCGTGATTTTCATTTCACCGCGTGGAGCGGTGCTCAGCCACATTACGGCGTCTTCTGCCTGCATTGGCTCCAGTCGCTCTGGATGGATATAAGTTGGATACGTGATAAGCGTTTGCCACACTAAATCCGTAAGACTGAGCTGTCTGGCGCGCCGGGGAATATGGTGCTCATCCTGAGTGAGTCCCCAGCCGGCATAAAAAGGCAGGCCATAGCAAAATACTCGCTTACCGTGCATTAAGGCTTCGAAGCCGGAAAGAGAGGTCATGGTATGTAACTCATCAGCGAGTTGAATGCACTGAATGATATCGGCATCCAGCGCCTGGCAGTCGGCCCAACGGGCGATATCTTCTGCCACGACTTGCCCTTTACGGTTGCCAACCAGCACATCCGGGTGCGGTTTAAAGACAACAAACGCGTCAGGATTACGCTCGCGTACCGTACGCAATAAATCCCGGTTGGTGTTAACAGACCGTGCCCCAGTCAGAATCGAGGCGTCATCCTCCACCTGTCCGGGTACCAGAATGACTTTTTTACCGGTCGCTTCGGGCGGTAAGTGCCACTCCTGCCCAAGGTTGTATTTACTGACTTTGTTGCGTACTAGTTGTTGCTGTAGGGCTTGCGCACGCTCCCGCTGATGTTCGCTCAGACTGCTGGCGTTCAGCAGGTTTTCCAGATCGCTTGGACGGGATGCGTCGTAATAGATACCGATTTTATCCAGCACTAAAGACAGGGGGGCGAGCAAATCGGAACCCAGGCCGGAAGAGCGGATAAACCCGTCTTCCATTCGCCACAGTGGAATGCGCTGTGCATCTGCCTGCGCCTGCCATTTTTTCTCTCCCCTTGTACCCCAGACGATAAGCGCGCTGGCTTGTCGACACTGCTTCGCAAAGCGTACCCGGTTCTCCGTGGTTTTCAGAAACGGCCTGAGTATTGCTGTTTTCCACAGGCTTAATCCCGGCGCCCATAGCGTGCCACGACGTGCCAGGTTGTGGTTACGCTGTAAGACCAGCCAGTCGATAACGCAGGCCAGCGTTGCAGGTTTTCCGCTTACCGGGTGTCGGTAACGGCAGTAGCGCAAGTAGGCGGCGGTAAACAGATTGCTCAGTGTGGTCGGTTGGCGGCGTGCGGCAAGCTCACTGGCCTTTGGGTGACGGTCATCTGTTAGTCCCCAGCCCGCATACCATGGCTGCCCAAAGCAGACGACGGGTTTGCCTGCCAGCAACGCTTCAAAACCATACTGCGAGGTGACCACATACACCTTTTGCATGTGCCGCAGTAGCGATTGCGGGCTGACATCTTCGGCAAATACGCGCACACGACCATCGGGTTTCAGGTTCGCAAAGTACCCCGTCTTTTTGCCGCATAGCACATCCGGATGCACCTTCACCCAAACCTCTGCGTTCGGATTTTCCTGCTTTGCTGTCTCAAGCATCTGCTGAAAGCTTTCCGGGCCGGCGTTGCCTTTAGTGACAGACATATCGCCAAACGTCTGGTCAATCACCAGCACGGCCTCTGGCATAATATCTGGTGCGACAAACGGCGGCGCCTGGTTGTATTTCGACAAATCATTGTCAACGATGGCGCGCATCATCGCCTGCGCTTCATCCGCCAGTGGCTTATTGCCGTCATTATCTTTTACCAGGTATTCAAGCGAGCTCGGAACCGAAGCGTCGTAATAGATGCCCAAATGATCAACGACTATGGAGAGAGGCGGACAGCCCTGAACGCCTAAACCGAGAGAACGAATAAAGCCATCTTCCAGGCGAATAACCGGGAGCCCAACGGATTGTGCCAGGGCAACAGGCTTTTGCGCACTGGGGCGGTGGCCCCAGACGGCGATAGCATTCACCTGCTCCGGAATGGTTTTATAAGGCGAAAGCCGCACAGTCTCTCCAGGCAGAAAACTGTCCAGATGCGGAATGCGCCAGATCCCTCCGGAATAAATACCCAGTATGTTTCTCGTTCGTTCCATCGATATCAATCCGTTGATTAAGGAAGAAAACGTTTTTACCGTTGCTTGTCTCGCTTTCCCCGGCACGCCGGGAAAAGCATCTGCTTAGATTGTCAGCACAACCTTGGCGGCAACGGCAAGCTGATAAAGAATGGTCGAAATACCACGCGTAACTTCAATGTTTTTCGATTCGTATTTCGGCAGAACCATGATTTCGTCACCGGGTTGCAGTTTTCCTGCATCGTCAGCATCAACCGACTCGCCGTTCTGGTGAATCACAATGATTTTTGAATTGCCGGATTTCTGCGTCAGCCCGCCGCATTTTTTGATGTAATCGTCCACATCCATTCCGTCCTGCCAGGAGACGGCGTTCGGGAACAGCACTTCCCCGTGTACCATAACCAGCGACGTTTTTTCCGGAATCATGATGACGTCACCATCTTCCAGCAGCACCGAGTCGATGTTGCTTTCGCTAAGCACAACTTGCCCTTTCGGAACGACAGCACGCGCTTTATTGACGAATCGGCTAACCAGTTGTGCTTCCTGCATACGCAAACGGGCTTCTTCCTGCGTTGAGGATTGTGCTGAAAGAGAGGCCTCTTCCAGTTTCTGCAATGACAGGTTCAGCATCTCTTTCTGACGCACCGCAACAGATGTTCTGTACAACTGAATGGCCTTCATCTGCGACATGCTGTTCGGGCGGATCTGCGATAGCACCTGACGCATGGTCGAACCGTATGGCAGAACTATCGCATGTTCGCCGGAATGGGCACCGTCAACACGTACCTGAATGGTGCCTGCATAGCGGTCTGAACTTACGATAAGACGGTCGCCATCCTGCAGAGAGCGGCCCGCTGTGGAGCTGAGAGGATAGTATTCGCTACGTTTTACGGTGCCTTGCTGGCGGATAATGGTCATGTGGGTGGCGCCGGGTTTCGGACGCGCCCAACTGAGTGCCTCTGTGACCGGAATCGTACTGTTGGCGAACTCAAAGTCGTAACTGTTAAACACATCGCCTTCTACGCTGAATGTATGCTGACGTGGACCAACGACGATGGTATCGCCATCGACAAACTGCGACAGGCCCAGCTTACCGTTCAGCAGAAAATCGTACAGGTTCACGCGTGAGATAACCGATTTGCCACGTTTGACGATGATATCAACGTAGCTGCCGCGCTCACTGTCGACGCCGCCAGCTTTGCTTAGATAAGAGAGTAGGGAGTCAGATGCCACGCCACCATACAAGCCTGGGCTTCGCACATAGCCGGTCACGAAGACTTTCACCGGCTGAGCCTGCAGCAGAGAGGCATAGACGTTAACGTTCGACGTATAAACTTCTTTGATCTTGCTGGTGACGGTATTGTTCAACTGCGCATTGGTCATACCCGAGACTTTCAGCGGGCCAATATTCGGCAGGAAAATATTGCCTTTCGGGTCAACGGTGAGCGCCCCGTCATACTGGAATGCGCCCCACAGTCGAATCTGGATGGTATCACCGAGACCAATCACATAGCCTGGGTTGAACCCCAAACCTGCGCCTGAAGCTGCGCTGATAGAGGTAAATAACTGTGCGCCGAACATACGGCTGGGCAGTGCGGCGGCCACGGGAGGCGGTGTGTTGTCAAACCCGGTTGCGTTCTGAGTTTCTTCTGTCTTGCCGGAGATCATCGACGGCAACGGTGCTGCCCCTGTCAGATTTGGATCGGCTGTAATCCCTGTCGGACCAGCCGCCCAGGCCGCATGGCAGACCAGAAGGAGCAGTGCCGATTTTAATAATTTCATGTTCAACTCTGTAAAATTCACTGTGCGTCCAAAATTAGTCTTTGTGATCTTCAATCACGGCCAGCAGCAATTTGATGGTGCCGAAGAGTAGGCAGCAGACTAACAACCAGCTTGCCAGCAGGTAGCCGCTATTGGGGAAACTGGACTCTTCCGGTCGTTGCGGTGAACTGATGACCGACAACACTTTGAGTTTACGTGCCGCTTCCAGGCGTGTTTTTTCAATGGCTTTGATCGCCATCGTGTAGATTTCGGTATCGAAGGCGACGCGTGCTTTAATCTCGTCAAAGTCAGCCACCATGCTGTTGAGTTTCTTATCGCCTGGCGCGGTGATTTTGCTCTGCTCTGTGTCGATCTGTGCCTGTAGGGCTTTTATTGAATTACGAAGGCTAATGACCTGGGGCGCATCTTCACGCAAGTAGCTCAATAAATTACGCAGCTCGGCTTCCAGCTCAACTTTTTTACCTTGTAAGGTCATCACCAGAGAGGTGGCCGCAGTTGCGGAGGCTTCGGGATCGAGGATATTGTTCTGATTCTGGTAAGCCACTAATTCTGCTTTACTTTTATCAAGGCGAATACGGGCCTGCTGTAGTTCTTCCTGGGCGAAGTTCAACTGCTCTCGCGCGATTTTATGGGAGAGTTCGTTAATAAAACGCTCTGACTCTTTCAGGACTGCTTTATTGAACTGTTGTGAGAATTCCGGCGTAAAACCCTGGGTCTGAATCGTCAGCAGACCGGTTTTGTCATCAAAGACCACAGAGATACGGTCGCGGTAGTAATTGAGGAACTGTTCTGCCGTTGTGTCTTTAGAAAGATGATGAATGAAGTCCAGCCCGCTATGGCTCCATGCATCGTGAAAATCGAGTTGTTTATCGAGTACTTTCAGCATATCTGCTGAGTTGATGTACTCCTTCAGATACAGCGAGTCTTCGGTGGAACTGGGGTTGGATGCACCCAGCAGCAAACCGACATTCAGGCTGGCGCCTTCGATATCACTGGGACGTTTTACCGCGACCTTTGATTCACTCATATATCGCGGCTGGCTGAAAATCACCAAATAGATGACGAGCAGTGTCATCGGGGCGGCAATAATAATCCAGGCAAGATACTGCTGGATCCAGGCAAGATTAAATTTGGCCATACGTGCGCGTAACGAGGACGCCAGCAACTTTACTTTATGTGTAGACATGTCACTTTCAACGTTGTTCACCCTGGCAAAAATTTGCTGAGGGGAAGACTTTTTATGTCGGTATAAACAGGTGAGGTGTCAGTCGAAAATTCTGACTAAACCAACCACATCCTGTGAATTATCGGTGATGAGTAGGGTGGAGATGCGGTGTTTAGTCATCTTCTCTTCCGCATCGATAATCATGGCATCTTGCGGCATGGTAATCGGATTGCGGGTCATCATGTCTGCCGCGGTGCCGTTGATGAAATCGTCACATTTTTCCATGTAACGACGCAGGTCGCCGTCAGTAATAATACCTGCCAGCTTGCCTTTTTCTTTCACGGCCACCATACCCTGGCAACCGCTGGTCAATTCCTGAATGATCTGACGAAACGTCGCGTTAATATCTACAGAAGGGACATGTGACTGCATCACATCAGTCACGCGGGTCAACAGGCGACGTCCCAGTGAACCTCCCGGATGGTAGCGGGCAAAGTCGTCGGG
The DNA here is from genome assembly GCF_052061655.1 of Phytobacter diazotrophicus. NCBI lineage: Bacteria > Pseudomonadati > Pseudomonadota > Gammaproteobacteria > Enterobacterales > Enterobacteriaceae > Phytobacter > Phytobacter diazotrophicus. The sequence continues at coordinate 753,748 of NZ_CM125428.1, forward strand.
TTTGAAGTGACGCTTGTGAATAAGTGCAATCGCCAGTGCATCGCCAATTGCCATTGTCAGTGTGGTAGAGGTGGTAGGTGCCAGATTATTAGGACAGGTTTCACTGGCCATGTTCAGCTCAAGAATAGCATCCGCGTGTTTTGCCAGCGTTGAGTGTGCATTATTGGTAATGGCGATGATTTTATTGCCAAAATTCTTTAATGAAGGTACCAGTTTAAGCACTTCATCCGTTTCACCGCTGGCAGAGATCAGCATCAGCACATCGTATGGGGTGATCATCCCTAAATCGCCGTGGAAAGCTTCCGCCGGGTGAATAAAAAAGCTGGGGGTGCCGGTTGAGGCGAGGGTTGCAGACATTTTGCGTCCGACATGGCCGGATTTTCCCATGCCGGAGACAATCACATGACCTTTACAACCCACAATCAGGCTTAATGCGGTGCTGTACTCTTCTGCATCGATGACTTCTGCCAGATGGCGGAGTGTATCACCTTGCTCTGTCAACGTGCTGCGTACGCTGTTAATTAGCGCTTGCTCTTCTGTTTCCGTATTCAAGTTAAAATCCATTTTGTTTCCTGTTTGTAATCTCTACGTGACGGTTGGTATCCAGACCACAGTTAACAGGCGCACCGTCACAGCAACCGATTCAGGACATACCACTCAGTTGCCATCCGTTTCCTGGAAGTGCAAAAAAATACCCAGTCGCCATGGTGGTGACGTTTACCAGGTACATTTTAAACTTGCGAGTTCGGGGACTATCTTTTATTTCCCTGCTTTTTAGCACAGGCGGCACTTATATACAACCTCAACGAATTTAGTGATGCTGAGATTAATTGCTTTCACTATCATCCATCCAGGATTAACTACTTGTAAATTTTGGTTTTTTTGTTGTTTGTTAATTTGGGTTGTAATTATTCTTATTACCTTTTTATAAATTTCAAAAACGTAATAAATTAATACTGTGTCGTAGGTTTGTATTTATTTCATCAAGCAGTTTTGCTTATATATTCATATTAAAAATATATCTAAGATAATGTAAAATAGTCTGCCATTGATATCAGATTTTATTTTCCCATTAATACGGATAAAAAAACGCCACCCCGAAGGATGGCGTTTGATAAGGCGTAAAATGCGGACGAATTAATCGTCGAGGAAGCTACGCAGAACCTCAGAGCGGCTTGGATGGCGCAGTTTACGCAGCGCCTTCGCTTCGATCTGACGGATACGTTCGCGGGTAACGTCGAACTGTTTACCCACTTCTTCCAGCGTGTGGTCGGTATTCATATCGATACCGAAACGCATACGCAGCACTTTTGCTTCACGGGCGGTCAGGCCAGCCAGAACGTCGTGTGTAGCGGCACGCAGGCTCTCGGTGGTCGCAGAGTCCAGCGGCAGCTCGAGGGTGGTGTCCTCGATGAAATCACCCAGATGCGAATCTTCATCGTCACCGATCGGTGTTTCCATGGAGATCGGCTCTTTGGCGATTTTCAGCACTTTACGGATCTTATCTTCCGGCATCAGCATACGCTCGGCCAGCTCTTCCGGCGTCGGCTCACGGCCCATCTCTTGCAGCATCTGGCGGGAGATACGGTTGAGCTTGTTAATGGTCTCAATCATATGCACCGGAATACGGATGGTGCGCGCCTGATCCGCGATAGAGCGGGTGATTGCCTGACGGATCCACCAGGTTGCGTAGGTGGAGAACTTGTAACCGCGACGGTATTCAAACTTATCTACCGCTTTCATCAGACCGATGTTGCCTTCCTGAATCAGATCGAGGAATTGCAGACCACGGTTGGTGTATTTCTTGGCGATAGAGATAACCAGACGCAAGTTCGCTTCAACCATCTCTTTTTTCGCACGGCGTGCTTTCGCTTCACCGATGGACATACGACGGTTGATGTCTTTTACCTGCTCAATGGTCAGGCCGGTCTCTTCTTCAATCTGCTGCAGTTTCTGCAGGCCGCGCTGAACGTCCTCAGACACTTCATGCAGTTTTTCAGACCACGGCTTGTTCATCGCCAGGGCTGCATTGAACCAGGTCTCGTTGGTTTCGTTGCCAGTAAACAGCGTGATGAAGTTTTTCTTCGGCATTTTGCACTGTTCAACGCACAGCTTCATGATAATGCGTTCCTGGGTACGCACGCGATCCATCATGATGCGCATGCTGTTTACCAGGTAATCGAACTGTTTCGGTACCAGACGGAACTGTTTGAAGACTTCGGATAGCTGCAGGATTTCGGCTGCGGCATCAGCGTGGCTACGGCCTTTCGCTTTGATGGTGTCGCGGGTTTTTTCGTACTGTGTACGCAGTTCGGCAAATTTTTCGCGCGCCAGCTCAGGATCGATGCTGTTGTCATCGTCGCTGCTGTCATCGCCATCTTCGTCTTCATCTTCGTCTTCATCGTCGTCCAGCTCTTCCTGAGAGAGTTCAGAACCGACGTGAGTCGCCGTAGGTGCCAGATCTTCTTCCGCGTTCGGATCGACGAAGCCAGTGATCAAATCAGACAGGCGAGCCTGCTCCGCTTCAACACGGTCGTATTGTTCCAGCAGATAGGTAATGGCTTCCGGGTACTCGGCAACGGAGCACTGAACCTGGTTGATCCCGTCTTCGATACGCTTAGCGATGTCAATTTCGCCTTCGCGGGTCAACAGTTCAACGGTACCCATTTCGCGCATGTACATGCGCACCGGATCGGTTGTACGACCAATTTCAGATTCAACACTGGAAAGAACCTGTGCAGCCGCTTCTTCTGCATCTTCATCAGTGTTGTTGGCGGTTTCGGCAAGCAGTAGATCATCGGCATCCGGTGCTTCTTCCATCACCTGAATGCCCATGTCGTTGATCATTTGGATGATGTCTTCGATCTGATCGGAGTCGACGATATCTTCCGGCAGATGGTCATTGACCTCGGCATAGGTCAGATAGCCTTGCTCCTTACCACGTTGGACAAGAAGTTTCAGCTGTGACTGCGGGTTTTGCTCCATAAGACGGTATCCACACTTAATTCAAGAGGGTTGGTGTCGGTCAGCGAAATAAAACCGCCAACTTGGTGTAACGAGGGCTTACTTATATTTTTGCCGCTGCCTCTCAGTGCGGCTGTCGGGCGCTTCCCGAACGATTATCGGCACTTAAGCCGTTGAATTTATTTTTTCGCCAGTTCCTGGTTTAGTTGCCAGAGCTCCCGGCGTTCTTCGCTGCTTAAACCATGTGTGCGGTCACGAGCTATCAACTCTTCTTGCCGCTGTACAAGCATCGAATCAAACATATGATTGAGCGCGTCGTTGAACGTTTTTTCTGCAATGTCTTTATCTGCTATATCGTCCCACATCGCCAGTTTTTCAAGGGTTGCGGCTTCTTTTGTTCCGCGATACTGTTCCAGAAGCTGCCCTGTGGTTAATCCAGGCTGTGACAAACAAGTGTTGACCAGTTCTGTAAATAAGCCAAGTCCAGCCATTCTGGATTTATCCAGCCCCTCCAGTGGAGGCACTAACGGCGCGAGTTCCGGGCTCTGGACCAGCAATCCTATCAGTATACGCATGGTTGTGCGTTTTAGCTGAGGCGCCGGGCGGGCCGTGGCATTTTCCGCCTGTTTTGGCATTAAACGATCAAGCTGCGCGTCGTCGAAGATGCCAATCTTGTTACCCAGTAACTGCCTGAGCTGGATACGTAGCGTTTCACCCGGAACCTGAGAAATCAACGGCAGCGCCAGCGCGGCAAGTTGCGTTGTCCCGTCCGGCGTGGTTAAGTCCGCCTGCGGCAGTAAGCTGTTAAACAAAAACGTGGAGAGCGGCATCGCCTGCTCCATCCGCGCTTCAAACGCCGCTTTACCTTCCTTACGCACCAATGTATCCGGGTCTTCACCGTCCGGCAGGAACATAAAGCGTAGCTGACGTCCGTCGCTCATGTACGGCAATGCGGTTTCCAGCGCACGCCATGCGGCATCGCGGCCAGCACGGTCGCCGTCATAACAGCAAATGACGTTTTTCGTTACCCGAAACAACAGTTGAATATGGTCTGCTGTGGTCGAAGTTCCGAGTGACGCAACGGCGTAGTTAATGCCATATTGCGCCAGCGCAACTACATCCATGTAACCTTCCACGACTAAAAGCCGCTGCGGTTCATCATTGTCCTGCTGCGCTTCATAAAGCCCGTATAACTGGCGGCCTTTATGGAAAATATCGGTCTCTGGGGAGTTGAGATATTTGGGGGTATCGTTACCCAGCACTCGGCCACCAAATCCCATTACCCGGCCACGCTTGTCGCGGATGGGGAACATCACCCGTTCGCGAAAACGATCGTAACTGCGTCCCTGATCGTTAGTGACTAGCATGCCCGCATCAATCAAAGATTGACGATTTTCCTGGTTTGCACCAAAACGCTTTAAAACGTTGTCCCAGCCGGGAGGGGCGTAACCAATCGCAAAACGGGCGATGACATCGCTGCTTAAACCGCGCCTTTCCAGATACTGGCGCGCCGGTTCAGCGGCAGGTTGCATCAGGGATTGCTGATAAAACGCATTCAGGCCATCCATCAACTGATAGAGACTTTGCCGCTGGTGGCGCTCTATCTGACTTGGTCCGTTGCCTGCTTCATAGGGCACTTCCAGGTTATGCATGGCAGCCAGCTCTTCGACGGTTTCCACAAACTCGAGCTTGTCGTAGTTCATGAGAAAGTCGATCGCGTTGCCGTGCGCCCCACAGCCGAAGCAGTGATAAAACTGTTTTTCACCGTTTACGGTGAAGGAAGGACTTTTTTCGTTATGGAATGGACAGCATGCGTGCCAGTTCTTGCCCTGCTTTTTAAGTTTCACACGCGCATCGATCAGATCGATGATGTCGGTGCGAGCCAGCAGGTCATTGATGAAAACGCGTGGAATTCGTCCAGCCATATGCCCCATAATTACACTTTGTCAGTCGAACTGCCTCTGGGTTGGCTACGATTGTGCACCCCTGTCACTGACTACAGTAAGCTTCGGGAATTCACGCTCTTGCCGCCTTGATGCATCCTGAATGATTTTGTGTACTTGCTAATGCATAAACGAAAATAAGCCGCGCATTCCTTTCGGAAGCACGGCCTTACAACTACAACTCGGTCTGAAACTGAGAGCTAAACTCTCAGAAGACTTAGTACAGACGAGTGCGGCGTGCGTTTTCGCGAGCCAGTTTCTTCGCGTGACGTTTCACAGCAGAAGCTTTAGCGCGCTTACGTTCGGTAGTCGGTTTTTCATAGAACTCACGACGACGAACTTCCGCCAGAACACCTGCTTTTTCGCAGGAACGCTTGAAGCGACGCAGTGCTACGTCGAACGGCTCGTTTTCACGTACTTTAATTACCGGCATGTGCCTCTCACCTTTGATAAATTCGGTTTGCCGCTGGCGTCAACGCCAGCTTATTTCAAAATGGTGCGGAATTTTACTTCAACAGTTGCTGCTTTGTAAAGCACCGCTGCCTTTTTTGAAAGGGACTTTTGTAAGGGTGGGGAGTATACACGAAGTCCTTCAAGGGGGTGAGTAAAGTTTACAACAAGGGGCATTGATCCTACACTGCGCGGCATTAAAGCGAGGTAAAAAACAGCCATGCGTGTACTGGGAATTGAAACATCCTGCGATGAAACCGGCATCGCTATTTATGACGACAAGAACGGCCTTTTAGCCAACCAATTGTATAGTCAGGTAAAACTGCATGCCGACTACGGCGGCGTTGTGCCTGAACTGGCCTCCCGCGATCATGTACGTAAAACCGTACCGTTGATTCAGGCGGCGCTCAAAGAGGCAGGGCTGGCGGCAAAAGATATCGATGCGGTTGCCTATACCGCAGGTCCGGGTCTTGTCGGCGCGTTGCTGGTCGGCGCAACGGTCGGCCGGGCGCTGGCATTTGCATGGGATGTCCCGGCCATTCCGGTTCACCATATGGAAGGCCACCTGTTGGCGCCCATGCTGGAAGATAATCCACCACAATACCCGTTTGTGGCGCTGCTGGTCTCCGGCGGACACACGCAACTGATTAGCGTGACGGGGATTGGCGAGTACCAGTTGCTTGGCGAATCCATTGATGATGCCGCCGGTGAGGCGTTTGACAAAACGGCCAAATTGCTCGGTCTTGATTACCCTGGTGGGCCCATGTTATCGAAACTGGCGTCGCAGGGGACGGAAGGGCGCTTTGTCTTCCCGCGTCCTATGACGGACAGGCCCGGTCTTGATTTCAGTTTCTCTGGCCTGAAAACCTTCGCGGCGAATACCATTCGTGAAAATGAACCGGATGAGCAAACGCGTGCCGATATCGCCCGTGCATTTGAAGACGCGGTGGTCGATACGCTGATGATCAAATGTAAACGTGCGCTGGACCAAACAGGTTTTACCCGGCTGGTTATGGCGGGTGGCGTTAGCGCAAACCGTACGCTTCGCACAAAACTGGCTGAGATGATGAAAAAGCGCCGTGGTGAAGTGTTCTATGCTCGCCCGGAATTTTGTACCGATAATGGTGCAATGATTGCCTACGCCGGAATGGTGCGTCTGAAAGCCGGTGGCGTTGCCGGACTTGGCGTAACTGTGCGCCCACGCTGGCCGCTGGCGGAATTACCGGCTGCGTAATCTATTCCCCCGGTGGCTACGCTTACCGGGGTTATCGTTTGGTTTCCCTCTTCTTATCTCCCCATTTCCTTGCCGCTGTCGTCCGCATCTCCACAGATCACTGACTATACTTTCCCCTTTGCGAGTCAAAATCGGCTGCCATAGCCGGCAGGGATGTTCAGTTATGACGCCTCTTCTACATCACCGAAAGAGGAGACATTATGAAAGCTCTCGTCTGGCACGCTACTGGCGATATTCGTCTTGATGACGTCGCCGAACCACAGATTGAACAACCCACTGATGCGGTTATTCGTCTCACAGCCTCGGCTATTTGCGGTACCGATCTGCACTTTATCCGTGGCACCTTTAGCGATATGAAAGCGGGCACCATCCTCGGCCATGAAGGCGTCGGCATTATTGAGCAACTGGGCGACCAGGTGCGTAATTTTGATGTCGGCGATCGGGTGGTGGTTTGCTCGACGCTCTCTTGTGGCTACTGCCCTCCCTGTCGCAGCGGTAACACCGCGCAATGTGATAATGCCAATCCGAACGGCCCACAGGCCGGTACCTGTTTCTTTGGCGGCCCGCAAGTGACCGGTCCTGTCAACGGCTTACAGGCAGAAAAGGCGCGTATACCCTTTGCTTCGAATACGCTGGTAAAAGTCCCGCAGGAGGTCAGTGATGAACAGGCGATTCTTGTCAGCGATATCTTTCCGACGGGCTGGTTTGGCGCGGAGATAGCAGACATTACGCACGGTGACACGGTGGCGGTGTTTGGCTGCGGGCCAGTTGGTCAGTTTACGATTGCCAGCGCACTGTTGATGGGCGCAGGACGCGTCATAGCCGTCGATTCACATGATGACAGACTGGCGATGGCGCGCCGACAGGGGGCCTTTACCGTCAATTTCGATAAAGAAGATCCGCTGGAGGCCATTGCATTACTCACCGGGGGGCTGGGTGTTGATATTGCTATTGACGCCGTTGGTGTAGATAGCGAGCACGCTCACCATGGCCCGGCGGCTCAGCAAGCCGAACAGAAAGCAGAGCAATACCGTCAGGAAGTGCAACAGGTGGCACCGGACAATGCGGAGCATCAGCATGTCCAGGACGGAAACTGGGTTCCGGGCGATGCACCGAGCCAGGCGCTGGAGTGGGCGATTCAGGGGCTGAAAAAAGCGGGGACACTGAGCATTATTGGCGTTTATCCTCCCGCCGCGCAGACTTTTCCCATTGGGATGGCGATGAATAAGAATCTGACCATGAAAATGGGTAACTGCAATCACCACGCGATTATTCCGCACTTGCTGGAACTGGTGCGCGTGGGGGCTATCGACCCCACCCAGGTGCTGACTCAGGTGGAGCCATTGTCGGATGTGGTATCCGCTTATCAACATTTTGATAAGCGTGAGACCGGGTGGATCAAAACGGAATTGCTACCTTCGCACTAACTGCCTGGCAGGCCGGGCTTCTGACACGCCCGGCCTGTTTTTTATCGCTACGATTTTTTGCCCGGCAATATTTCACTCATCAACTGGTTTGCCGTGTCGGCGAAAATCTTCCCGGCAGAACGATCTCCTTTGGCCATTGAGGCCATAAAGGCTTTTGCCTGTTTCAGGGTGATATGCGGCGGTAGCGGCGCCACTTCCGGATCGGTTTTCACTTCCAGTACAACGGGGCGTTCTGCTGACAAGGCTTGCTGCCAGGCAATCGGTAACTGTTGTGGATCATTAACGAAAATACCTTTGAGCCCCAGCGATTGTGCGAAGCGGGCATAACCCACATCGGGAATGTCCTGGGTTGCCTCAAATCGCGGATTGCCCTCCATCACGCGCTGCTCCCAGGTCACCTGGTTAAGATCCTGATTATTGAAGACACAAATGATCAGGCGCGGATCGCTCCAGCTTTGCCAGTATTTCTGAATGGTGATCAGTTCTGCCATGTTGTTCATTTGCATGGCACCATCCCCGACCAGCGCGACCACCACTTTCTGCGGGTAGGCAAATTTTGCGGCGATGGCGTAAGGTACAGCGGCACCCATACAGGCAAGGCCGCCAGACAGTGAGGCGCGTTGGCCCTGCTTCACTTTATAATCGCGTGCAAACCAGTTGGCGCACGAGCCGGAATCGGATGTGACGATGGCATCGTCCGGCAGCAGCGGTGACATTTCCCATACGACGCGTTGCGGGTTAACCGGTTTGGCGTCAGCCATCGCCCGTTCCTCAAGGGTCTCCCACCATGATTTCACCCCTCTGGCAATTTCCTCTTGCCAGCTACGGTCAGTTTTATGCGTCAGCAGAGGCAGCAGTGCGCGCAGGGTTTCCGCTGCATCGCCATGAAGATTAACTTCGACCGGGTAGCGTAGCCCCAGCATTGCCGGATCGATATCGACCTGCACCGCACGGGCCTGCCCCTCTTTCGGCAGGAATTCCGTCCATGGAAAACCGGTACCAATCATCAGCAGCGTGTCGCAATTCATCATCATGTCGTAAGACGGTTTCGTACCCAGCAGACCGATCGCGCCGGTGACAAAAGGCGCGTCATCCGGTAGTACATCTTTGCCGAGCAGCGCTTTTGCCACGCCAGCACCCAGTAGATTGGCCAGTTGCACCACTTCCAGTGCTGCGCCACGGGCACCCGCCCCAACCAGTATCGCCACTTTCTTTCCGCTATTCAGAATATCCGCGGCACGTTGCAGATCGGCCTCATAAGGCACGATTTTCGGACGTTGATATCCTGCTCCTGAGTGGGTGAAACCATGGGTATGCGGTGGCGCCTGCCAGGGTTCGTCCTGAATATCCTTCGGCAATATCAGGACCGTTACGCCGTTTTGCGCCACCGCGATACGTACGCCGCGATCGACCAGGTGGCGGACCTGGCTGGGGGAGGCGGCTTCTTGTACAAAGTTCGCCACGTCGGCGAAAACACGATCGAGGTTTAATTCTTGCTGATAGCTGGCACCGCGTGCAGTAGCCTCTGCCTGACCGGCGATGGCCAGTACCGGAGCATGGTCCATTTTCGCGTCATACAGGCCGGTTAGCAGATGGGTGGCGCCAGGGCCTCCGGTTGAGAGACATACGCCCAGCTCGCCGGTGAATTTGGCATGTCCTGCTGCCATAAACGCCGCCATTTCTTCATGGCGTACCTGAATAAACTCAATGCCATTGCCCGCTTTGTTCGCGCGTTGCAGCGCACCGAGCACACCGTTGATGCCATCACCGGGGTAGCCATAAATTCGGCTGACACCCCAGGCTTTCAGGCTCTCAATGAAAAAATCACTGGTCATTTTTGTCACTGTGTTGCCCCCTGGCTCAAAAAGTTAATCGAGCGTTAAGGATAGACGACATCATCAGAGTATGGGGGAGGGGCGCGGGACGTGGCTTAGCGCGCCGTTACGCCTGATGCGATACAGGCGTAACGGCAAAATTCAGTCCATTCAGGCAATGAAAGGGATGAACAGGGCATTTTCCCGGATATGATACTTTTTATCCGGGAGGGGATCCGTCTACTTTTTTTTCTTCAGTTTGTGCCAGATTTTTGTCTCCTGACGACGCCATAACCGCTGAATATTGTCGTGGTGACGTATCAGGATCAGGCAGGAGAGCATGGCAACCGGAAAGGTAAACTGGGGTTTAAACCACCAGACATAGAAGGGCGCAATCAGCGCGCTGACAATCGCACCTAACGAAGAGTAACCGCTAAGCAGGACGGTCAGCAGCCAGGTTCCCGCCATCACGCCTGTTAAGTCCCAGCCAATGGGCGCAATCGCACCAAAGGCAGTAGCAACGCCCTTTCCGCCCTGAAAATGGAAAAAAACAGGCCAGATATGCCCAAGGCAGGCGGCGATAGCAATAAGGCCAAGCCAGAAGGGGGTGATGCCAAGCGCATAAGCTCCCCATACCGGCAGCATGCCTTTTAGCACGTCAAAAATCAGTACCGTTACGGCTGCTCCTTTGCCGCCAATTCGTAATACGTTGGTCGCCCCTGGGTTGCCAGAGCCACTCTCACGTGGGTCAGGCAGACCTGCGATGCGGCAGACCAGAATGGCGCTGGATATTGAGCCGCAAAGATACGCGAGGATGATCATTCCAGGCGCGATTGCACTCATAACGCTGTTCCATTGTGAAAATGTCGTTTTATTATCTGCATCAGTGGATAATACGCATAAATTATGGAAAGTGGTATCCAGGTTAGCCAAAAAGCAGGTGGGGCGTGATGGACATTGTATTTATAGAGCAACTTTCGGTAATCACCACCATTGGTGTGTATGACTGGGAGCAGACGATTGAGCAAAAGCTGGTGTTCGATATCGAAATGGCATGGGATAACCGCCAGGCGGCGAAGAGCGACGATGTTAACGATTGTCTGAGCTATGCGGACATAGCAGAAACCGTCATTGCGCATGTCGAAGGAAGTCGTTTTGCGCTGGTGGAACGGGTCGCCGAAGAGGTCGCAGATTTATTGCTGAGCCGTTTTAACTCTCCGTGGGTACGTATCAAATTGAGCAAGCCGGGGGCTGTCGCCCGGGCTGCTAATGTTGGCGTCATCATTGAGCGTGGCAATAATCTGAAAAAAATTATTTAAATTCATAATTATTAAACCAAGCGCTAGTCTTCTGGTCATACGTCATGGCCATACGCGGCTTCCCCTGTGGTAAGCCGTTTTTTATGTCTGTTTAGGGGTTTATTTGATGAGCGATATGCACTCGCTGCTGGTGGCAGCAATTTTGGGTGTTGTCGAAGGATTGACGGAGTTTTTACCGGTTTCCAGTACGGGCCACATGATTCTTGTGGGGCATTTACTGGGTTTTGAGGGAGATACCGCAAAAACGTTTGAAGTTGTGATTCAGTTAGGGTCGATTTTGGCTGTGGTGGTGATGTTCTGGCGTCGCCTGTTTGGATTGATTGGTATTCACTTTGGTCGTCCCCCCCATGAAGGCACAGGCACAGGTCGCCTGACGCTCATTCATATCCTGCTGGGCATGGTTCCCGCCGTTGTTCTCGGCCTTGTTTTCCACGATGCGATTAAATCTCTCTTTAACCCCATTAACGTGATGTATGCGCTGGTGGTGGGTGGGGTACTGCTGATTGCAGCGGAATGCCTTAAACCAAAAGTGCCGCGCGCCGAGGGGGTGGACGATATCACCTTGCGCCAGGCATTTATGATTGGCTGCTTCCAGTGTCTGGCGCTATGGCCGGGATTCTCTCGTTCTGGGGCAACAATTTCAGGTGGTATGCTCATGGGCGTGAGCCGTTATGCGGCTTCGGAGTTCTCGTTCCTGTTGGCGGTGCCAATGATGATGGGGGCCACCGTACTGGATTTGTATAAGAGTCTTAAGTTTTTGACCGTGGGTGACATTCCGATGTTTGCCGTCGGCTTCGTGACGGCGTTTATCGTCGCTCTCATCGCGATCAAAACCTTCCTGGAGTTGATCAAACGTATCTCGTTTATCCCGTTTGCGATCTATCGCTTTATTGTCGCTGCCGCGGTCTACTTCATCTTTATCTAAATAACATGCCCTCAGTCTTTTGGCTGAGGGCAACGTTGTTCTTTCCAGTCGGCCACGGCCTGAATGCGACGGCGCGTTAACTCTTCACGCACTTCAATGCCTTTGAAACCGGCCTCAACAACCGCTTTGCTGGAGACCGCTTTTGCGACATCCCAGGCCTCACGCAGCAAGCGTCCCTGCGGGTAGTCGCACGCCTCAAACCCCGCACGTCCGCGCACGTCGGCCTCGCTGGTCAGGGCGATTTGCTCAACCCGCTGCGGCTTGCGCCAGGCGTCAATCGAATCGAACAATTTAACGATGGTCTTTGGCTGCAGGATCGGGAAGGTATGGATCAGATCATGGAATTCTGCCACCAGTTTGGCCAGATCGCGGATATCGTTCGGTACGCGCAATCGCTGGCAGACGCCCTCGACAAGTTTGACGCCCGCCGGGCCATGCCCGTGATGGCGTGGCCAAAGTTCCGGTGGGGTTAACCCTTTTCCCAGGTCGTGGCACAGAGTGGCAAAACGCACATCGACCTCAGGACTGAGCATCGCAGCCATGCTCACGGTCATCAGGGTATGAAGACCGGTATCGATTTCAGGATGCCATTTTGCTGGCGCAGGTACGCCAAACAGTGCGTCCACTTCCGGGAACAGCACTTTTAGCGCCCCGCAGTCACGCAATACCTGGAAAAAGACCTGTGGATTACGGGTTTTGAGAGCGTTTTCCGTCTCTTTCCAGACGCGTTCAGGGGTCAGATGCGCCAACTCACCTGCGGCGGTCATATCGCGCATGAGCGCCATGGTTTCGTCGGCAATGCGAAAACTTAAATGCGCATAACGGGCGGCAAAACGCGCCACACGCAGGACACGCAAGGGATCTTCGGCAAACGCGGGGGAAACATGGCGCAGCAGGCGGCGGTGCAAATCGTTCTTACCGCCATAGGGATCGATTATGTTGCCGTTATCATCCTGCGCAAGTGCATTGACGGTTAAGTCGCGGCGTAACAGATCTTGCTCAAGCGTTACATCCGGCGCTGCATAGCAGGAAAAACCGGTATAACCGAAACCTGATTTTCGTTCAGTACGGGCAAGAGCGTACTCTTCGTGACTTTGTGGATGGAGAAACACGGGAAAATCGCGGCCTACCTGCTGGTAGCCCGCGTCGAGCATCTCTGCTGGCGTGGCGCCAACCACCACCCAATCTTTGTCTTTGACCGACAGGCCCAGTAACGCATCGCGAACTGCGCCACCGACCAGATAACTCTTCACGCCGCCTGACTCCTCACATCTGTGACTTTTCATTAACCTGCCTTATCGGAAATTGAGACAGGTTCTTATTTTTGCCGACAGATAATACGTAAGTGTAGAGAAGATGGCTAATCAGCTTAGTTCATCCAGCGATCTTTGCGTTTACGGCGCGGGATTAAATGCGGCAACACAAGGCCCAGGAACAGACCCGCACCCAATACGCCACCGCCATACATAAACCACTGCATGATAATGGTGCGTTGTTTGTCGTCGAGTTGCAGGTTAGCGGCGTTCACTTTCTTCTGCGCGACAATAAGCTCGTTCTTAAGCTTCTGATTTTCTTCTTTCAGGCTGTTAATGACCCCATCGCTACCGGCCACTTTTTGCTGCATATCCGCCGTGCGCTGGTTCCAGGTATTGTCGATATTGTTGAGCTTATCGGTCAGGGTCTTCACCTGGTTTTCCAGTTCCGGCACGCGCGTGCGCAGGCTGGGCTGAGTATTGAGTTCTTTAAGCGGGATCCAGGCTGTACGGCCACTGCTGTCGCGTACCTGTGCGTAGTTAGACGCTTCATTGGTTTGCAACAGCACCACTTCCTCGCCGGCATTTACCGTGCCCACAAGGCGGTAGTTATCTCCCGGGCCACTGCGAACCCAGGTGTTCAATTCATCAGAGACGTAACGTTTTTCTTCGGCGTGGGCCAATGTGGAAACGCTAAGCGCAAATAAGGTTATTCCAATCAGGCGTAATTTAAGCATCAGGCGTCGTTATTATCTTTAAGCGTGAATAAAAACAGTGCCAACAGTCTGACGATAGCTGGCAGGCGGCATCAATCGGAATCATCCGGGTCGAACAAAGCGCATAAGTGAACTTTTACACCCATGATATCGCGCATTGCATGGCAATCTGACACAAAATACTATCTACTGACAAACATCGGGCGCGTTAGTTCGCCGAAATTTTGACTGATGTGACATAACCATAAGTGCAAAGCCATGGCTCAGGAAATCGAATTAAAATTTTACGTACATCCCGACAGCGTTGAAACGCTTCGTAACCATCTTCATTCGCTCACCGACGATCGCGTAGCGCCCACCCAGTTACTCAACATCTATTACGAAACGGCAGATAACTGGCTGCGTCGTCATGATATGGGGCTGCGTATCCGCGGCTTCGACGGTCAGTACGAAATGACGATGAAAATCGCCGGACGCGTTGTCGGCGGGTTACATCAACGTCCTGAATATAATATCGCGCTGGATAAACCGGAGCTGGATCTGGCTCGCTTCCCGCAGGAAGTCTGGCCGGATGGCGCGCTGCCAGAAAATCTCCAGGCGCAGACACAGCCGCTCTTTAGCACCGATTTCTACCGGGAGAAATGGCTGGTTAATGTCGGTGAAAGCCGTATTGAGATTGGGCTGGATCTGGGCGAAGTTAAAGCCGGCGAGCTGGCAGAGCCTATCTGTGAGCTTGAGCTTGAACTGCTAAGCGGCGATCCGGCGGATATCCTCAAACTTGCCCGTCAGCTCGTGACCCAGTCAGGGCTGCGTCAGGGTAGCCTGAGTAAGGCTGCACGCGGCTATCATCTGGCGCAGGGTAATGCCGAACGTCATCGCCGCCCTACGCCCATACTCAAAGTTCAACCGAAAGCCACAACGGAGCAGGCTTTTACCGCCGCGCTGGAGCTGGGACTTTCGCAGTGGCAATACCATGAAGAACTGTGGGTTCGCGGCGATAACCGGGTAAAAGCGGACGTACAGTCTGCGATTACGCTCATTCGCCATACTCTTATGTTGTTTGGCGGCATTGTGCCGCGTAAAGCGAGCGCACGCCTGCGCGATTTGCTGACCCAGGCGGAAGCAACGCTGACGTCAGATGTCTCCGCAGCGACGGCCGCATGGAGCGCAGAGGCGGCAACGGCGAAACTGCTGCTGACAGAGTGGCTGGTTTCCCAGGGCTGGCGCACCTTCCTCGATGACAAAGCGCAGGCGAAATTTGCCGACTCCTTCAAGCGTTTTGCCGATACCCATTTGTCCCGCTGCGCCGCTGAACTTAAAAGTACGTTCGCGCATCCGTTGGGAGACAGTTATCGCGATCAGTTGCCGCGTCTGGCACGAGAAATAGATAGCGTGCTGTTGCTGTCTGGCTATTACGACGCGGTGCAGGCAAATGCCTGGCTGGAAAACTGGCAAGGCTTGCTCCACGCCATTGAGACGCGCCAGCGTATTGAAATCGAACATTTCCGTAACGAAGCAATCTGTCAGCAGCCCTTCTGGCTGCACAGTGGACAACGCTAACCCGGTCAAGGAAACCCCCGACGATGCCGCACTCTCCACAGTTACAGCAGCACTGGCAAACTGTACTGGCCCGCTTGCCTGAGTCATTCAGTGAAACACCGCTTAGTGAACAAGCGCAGTTAGTGCTTACTTTCAGTGATTTTGTGCAGGATAGCTTTGCCGCGCATCCTGACTGGCTGGCTGAGCTGGAAAGCGCGCCGCCACAGGCGGACGAATGGAAGCAATATGCGCAAACCCTTCGTGAATCGCTGGAGGGTGTGGCGGATGAGGCATCATTAATGCGTGCGCTGCGTCTGTTCCGTCGCCATATGATGGTGCGCATTGCCTGGGCGCAGTCGCTGGCGCTGGTGGCCGAAGAGGAGACATTGCAGCAGTTGAGCGTACTGGCGGAGACTCTGATCGTCGCTGCACGTGACTGGCTTTACGATGCCTGCTGTCGCGAGTGGGGAACACCGTGCAATCAGCAGGGGGAACCGCAGCCGTTGCTGATTCTTGGCATGGGCAAGCTGGGTGGCGGGGAGCTTAACTTTTCCTCAGATATCGATCTGATTTTTGCCTGGCCGGAAAACGGTTCAACGCGCGGCGGGCGACGTGAACTTGATAACGCCCAGTTTTTTACTCGTCTTGGGCAGCGCCTAATCAAAGTGCTCGACCAGCCGACGCAGGATGGCTTTGTCTATCGCGTGGATATGCGGCTGCGCCCGTTTGGCGACAGCGGTCCGCTGGTGCTGAGTTTTGCCGCGCTGGAAGATTATTATCAGGAGCAGGGGCGCGACTGGGAACGTTATGCGATGGTGAAAGCCCGCATTATGGGCGATAAGGACGATGTTTACGCTGGCGAATTACGGGCCATGCTGCGACCGTTCGTCTTCCGCCGCTATATCGATTTCAGCGTTATTCAGTCTCTGCGTAACATGAAAGGGATGATTGCCCGCGAAGTGCGCCGCCGTGGTCTGAAAGATAACATTAAGCTGGGCGCGGGCGGCATCCGTGAGATTGAGTTTATCGTTCAGGTGTTCCAGTTGATACGCGGTGGGCGTGAACCGTCGTTGCAGTCCCGTTCACTGTTACCGACGCTGGACGCTATTGATAAGCTGGGTTTGCTGCCGCCTGGCGATGCACCGGCGTTACGTCAGGCCTATTTGTATCTGCGTCGTCTGGAAAACCTGCTGCAAAGTATTAATGACGAACAAACGCAGACGCTGCCGACAGACGAACTCAATCGCGCGCGTCTGGCCTGGGGGATGCGGGTCGCTGATTGGGAAACCCTGACCGCTGAGCTTGAAAAGCAGATGTCTGCCGTACGAGGGATATTCAACACCCTGATTGGCGATGACGAAGCCGAAGAGCAGGGGGATGCGCTCTCCGGGCAATGGAGTGAGCTGTGGCAGGATGCGTTTCAGGAAGATGACAGCACGCCTGTGCTGGCGCACCTTTCTGACGATGATCGCCGCCGCGTGGTCGCGATGATTGCTGATTTTCGCAAAGAGCTGGATAAGCGCACCATTGGCCCGCGCGGCCGCCAGGTGCTCGACCACCTGATGCCGCATCTGTTGAGTGATGTCTGTTCCCGTGAGGATGCCCCTGTACCGCTGTCTCGCGTGACGCCGTTGTTAACGGGAATTGTCACGCGTACGACGTACCTTGAGCTGCTCAGCGAATTTCCCGGTGCGCGTAAGCATCTGATTTCACTCTGTGCCGCCTCGCCGATGGTGGCCAGTAAGCTGGCGCGTTATCCGTTATTGCTGGATGAGTTGCTCGATCCGAATACCCTTTATCAGCCCACGGCGATGAATGCCTACCGGGATGAGTTACGTCAGTATCTGCTGCGAGTGCCGGATGACGATGAAGAGCAGCAACTGGAGGCGTTACGCCAGTTTAAACAGGCTCAATTGTTGCGTGTGGCGGCAGCAGACCTCGCTGGCACACTCCCCGTGATGAAAGTGAGCGATCACTTAACATGGCTTGCCGAAGCCATCATTGAAGCCGTGGTACAACAGGCGTGGAGCCTGATGGTATCGCGTTATGGGCAACCGAAACACTTACGTGACCGTGAAGGCCGTGGGTTTGCGGTGGTCGGTTACGGCAAACTGGGCGGTTGGGAGCTGGGCTATAGTTCCGATCTGGATTTGATTTTCCTTCATGACTGTCCGGTGGACGTGATGACTGACGGCGAGCGGGAAATCGATGGCCGTCAATTTTATCTGCGCCTTGCTCAGCGCGTGATGCACCTGTTCAGTACGCGCACCTCATCCGGGATCCTGTATGAAGTAGACGCGCGCTTGCGCCCGTCCGGTGCGGCGGGAATGCTGGTGACCTCAACCGAATCCTTTGCTGACTACCAGCGCACCGAAGCCTGGACGTGGGAACATCAGGCGCTGGTTCGCGCCCGCGTTGTCTATGGCGATCCACAATTAAACGCGCAATTTGATGCCATCCGCCGCGATATCACCATGACCGTGCGTGACGGTGCGACGTTACAAACCGAGGTGCGTGAGATGCGCGAAAAAATGCGCGCCCACTTGAGCAATAAGCACAAGGATCGCTTTGATATTAAAGCCGATGAGGGCGGGATTACCGATATCGAATTTATCACCCAGTATCTGGTGCTGCGTTATGCCCATGCAAAACCGAAACTGACGCGCTGGTCGGACAATGTCCGCATTCTGGAAGGGCTGGCACAAAACGGCATTATGGAAGAGCAGGAAGCGCAGGCACTTACCACCGCTTATACAACGTTGCGTGATGAACTGCACCACCTGGCGCTTCAGGAGCTGCCAGGGCATGTTCCGGAGGCATGTTTTGTCGCTGAGCGCGCGATGGTGCGAGCCTGCTGGAACAAGTGGTTGGTGGAGCCGTGCGAGGACGCATAAGTGTGCTATTATCGCGCGCAAATTTTGTATCTCTCAGGAGACAGGAATGAAAGTAACGCTGCCAGAGTTTAATCAAGCGGGAGTGCTGGTCGTAGGCGATGTGATGCTGGATCGCTACTGGTACGGTCCAACCAGCCGTATTTCACCGGAAGCGCCGGTACCAGTGGTGAAGGTCGAAACCATTGAAGAGCGTCCGGGTGGTGCGGCGAACGTGGCAATGAACATCGCTTCTCTGGGCGCGGGCGCGCGTCTGGTTGGGTTGACCGGTATTGACGATGCGGCGCGTGCATTGAGCAAAGCTCTGGCGGACGTCAACGTGAAATGCGACTTCGTTTCTGTTCCAACTCACCCTACCATCACCAAGCTGCGTGTTTTGTCGCGTAATCAGCAACTGATTCGTCTCGATTTCGAAGAGGGCTTTGATGGTGTGGATCCTGAGCCGCTGCATGAACGGATTAATCAGGCGCTGAGCAGCATCGGCGCGCTGGTGCTCTCCGATTACGCCAAAGGGGCGCTGACGAGCATTCAGCAGATGATCACGCTGGCGCGCGGTGCTGGCGTGCCTGTACTGATCGACCCGAAAGGGACCGACTTTGAACGCTATCGTGGTGCGACCCTGCTGACACCGAATCTCTCCGAATTTGAAGCCGTGGTCGGCAAATGCAAAGACGAAGACGATATTGTTGAACGTGGCATGAAGCTGATTGCCGATTTCGACCTGACTGCGCTGCTGGTCACCCGTTCTGAACAGGGAATGACGCTGCTACAGCCGGGCAAAGCACCACTGCATCTGCCGACGCAGGCGCAGGAAGTGTATGACGTGACCGGTGCGGGTGACACGGTGATTGGTGTGCTGGCTGCTACGCTTGCTGCCGGTAATTCGCTGGAAGAAGCCTGCTTCTTCGCGAACGCTGCTGCTGGCGTTGTGGTGGGTAAACTCGGGACTTCAACGGTTTCGCCTATCGAACTGGAAAACGCGGTGCGCGGGCGTTCGGAGACGGGATTTGGTGTGATGACCGAAGAAGAACTGCGCGACGCCGTGGCGGCAGCACGCAAACGTGGCGAAAAAGTGGTCATGACCAACGGCGTGTTCGACATCCTGCACGCGGGTCATGTGTCATATCTGGCGAATGCCCGTAAGCTCGGCGATCGTCTGATCGTCGCGGTGAACAGCGATGCTTCCACTAAACGGCTGAAAGGGGATTCGCGCCCGGTTAACCCGCTTGAGCAACGTATGATTGTTCTCAGCGCGTTGGAAGCCGTGGACTGGGTGGTCCCGTTTGAAGAAGATACGCCGCAGCGTCTGATTGCCTCCGTTCTGCCGGATAAGCTGGTGAAAGGGGGTGACTACAAGCCGGAGGAGATCGCCGGGAGCGAAGAAGTGTGGGCCAACGGCGGTGAAGTGCTGGTGCTCAACTTTGAAGATGGCTGTTCGACCACCAACATCATCAGGAAAATCCAGAAAGACAGCGAGAAGTAAGCAATGCGGGAGATGCATCGAACATCTCGTTATGAGGCTTTCCTCGCTGTTGACGGTGCTGCTTTTTCGACCTAAATTAAAGGAACAAGGGTGAGAGGGGATTTCTCCCCCCTCTGATTGACTGTTAGTAAGCTGCGAAACTTATCGTTAACAGAACAATCAGTATGATGATGTGCTTCATCATAACCCTTTCCCTATTAAAGCCCCTTCCTCGGGAGGGGCTTTCCCGTTTCAGCCCCTTGCTGACCCAGCGATTGTTGGTGAGTGCTTCTACAGGGACAAGAGCTTTTCCCCTCGGATGTTTTATTACTGGATCGTTCACGCAAAACGGCCTCCGTTCCGAACGTTACGTACTGAAAAGGCGCGTTCAGAATAAAAAAATCCCCGGCTTTATGGGCCAGGGTTGGGGTTACATAAGGTGGGAAGAAACTATTCCTCTTTTACCGTTTCTTCTTTTACCGTTGTGACCGCGATTTCTTCATTTGGCCCGACCGCAGGCGATGAATTTAACGGCGTTGCCATGGCTGCCAGCGAGCCGCCGGAAATCCCAATTTCATTAAGCAGCGAATCAATCAGCGGCGCCTGGGTTCGGTAGGCGAGAGCGGCAGAGAGTGCCTGCTCCGCCAGATTGCCACCGTTAACCGTACCAGTGGTCACTTCGCCTGCCGCTCCGCCGCGGTTCAGCCCATCTACCTGAATGATTTTGATACCTTCGATGGACTTCATTGGCTCAACGGATTTCTCGATAACCGCAGGCAGAGACTGCAGAAGTGCCAGTTTGAATTTGAGGCTGGTTTGTTCGTTGGAAAGCACGTTGATCGCATCGTTCAGCGCGCGCTGCGCTTCGGCTTCAGCCAGACCTTTTTTCCGCGTTGCTTCCGCCAGTTCGACGATGGCTGCAGCCTGCAATTCTGCCGCTTCTTTCTCGGCTTTGGCGCGTACTGTCAGCTCAACCGCTTTCGTTTCCGCATCCTGAGCTGCGGCAATCAGCGCAACCCGTTTTGCACGATCGGCTTCTGCGGTCTGGCGTGTGGTTTCTACGTTTTGCTGGGCACGAACGGCTTCCGCCAGTGCGTCGTTGGCTTTTGCTTCCGCCTGGGACTGTTGCTCAGACTTCGCCGCGATGGCGATGGATTTCGTCTGGTTGGCAATCTCCGTCACCTGCTGTTGCTCGATCTCTTTAATGCGAACTTCACGCTCAGCCTCAACTTTTCTGGAACGTACTGCCTGTTCGCGTTCGATTTCACTTTCCTGAATTTGCCGTTCCGCCAGGATACGTGTTTGCTCGGCTTCACGATGGCGCTCTGCTTCGAAGGCGGCGATTTTGGCATTCTGCTCGGCGGTGCGGGTTTTCACCTGCTGCTCCTGCTCAAGCGTCATAAATGCCTCTTGCTGCTCAATCTCAAGTTTGCGCGCCAGGGCATCGCGGTTCTTCTCACGGACTGCAACTTCAACATCCTGCTCGACTTCGTTACGTTCACGGCGACGGCGCTCAGTTTCCTGTGTCAGTTTGGTGAGACCTTCGGCATCAAAGGCGTTGTTCGGGTTGAAATGCACTTTTTCCGTCTGGTTGAAGTTGGTTAACGAGACGCTTTCCAGCTCCAGACCGTTCTTCGACAGATCTTCCGCAACGGTGTTTTGCACACCCTGAACGAAGTTCTCGCGAGTGTCCTGTAACTCATGCATGGTCATCTGGGAGGCCGTAGCACGCAGGGCATCAACGAATTTATCTTCAATCAACACGCGGAGATCTTCTGGTGACAATGTACGCTGCCCCAATGTCTGTGCGGCAGTGGCAATCCCCTCAATCGACGGTTTTACGCGTACGAAAAAGGCAACAACGACATCAACGCGCATACGATCTTTAGTGATCAGGCTGTCAACCGTGGAGCGGCTCACCTCGAGTTTAAGGGTATTCATGTTAATCGGAATAATTTCGTGGAAGATGGGCATCACAATCGCGCCGCCACTCATTACCACTTTCTGCCCACCTAAACCTGTTCGTACAAACGCCTGCTCAGCCGAGGCCCGACGGTATAACCGGGCAAAAATAATCCCGATGACCAACAAGACAAAAACGGCTATCAGGGCATAACTCATCCATGAGGGAAATAGATTCAATAGATTTTCCATAATACTTCCTTTTGTTTTTACAATTCATTTGGCCAGGGGTTCAGTTCCGCCAAATAACGGCTGGCGGACAACCGACAAATAATGAGGACCTTATCGCCTCGTTTAAACGTCTTTCCTTCTTCGGGTTCCAGAAGTAAATAATGTACCTGCCCAAACTTATCTTTAAATTTTCCTTCACACGGGCGTTGAGGCTCCGCACTGTGGCCCGTGATAATGGCCATAGCGCCAATAAAATCATCTTCTGTGATCGCGCTGGTTTCATCTCCCGGTAGCCAGCGCCCTAAAAGTTTACCGGTATAGTGTGTGCAAATACCTGAAAAAATAAGGCAAAAAGGGGTCAGGACTATATTGGGAAGCGGGGTTTGCAGCAGTGTCACGCTCATATGCTGTAAAAAAATGCCAGACAAGCCGAAGCAACCGGCGATAAGGCAAAGGACAACCAGTGCGGGGACGCGACCAAAATTAAGGTAATGGAAAAACTGGTTCAAATGGCCTGAGGCGACACCGTCATAATCACCCAGATGTGAATCAATAACACCAGAAATAACATTCCCAAAGAACAGTGAGACAATTTCCACAATACCTATAAATGCCACAAATGCGAGGGCGAAAAAGTAAGGCGAGTAGTATTCAGGAAAAATATCCATATATTCTCCTTGGGTTATTTTTTTAAATCAGACGCATATTTTCGTTAGTATTGAAGGCGATATTATCATAAATGAGGAAGTAACAAAAAGGTGGATGAACTCCCGGAATATCGTAGGGTAATCGATGAAAACCTTATCGATTACCCCTTTGCGGTTGGCTATGCGGGGGATGCCAGAATTGGCTTAAACGCCTGTATCTGGCGAATCAACCGGAGGAATTGCCGGAGCCGGTTTCACCTCTGCTGACGCATTGCGATTTTCCAGTTCGTTCAGACGTTGCTCGAGCAGGGCCAGTTTTTCACGTGTACGGAGCAGTACCTGTGTCTGTACGTCAAACTCCTCGCGGCTGACGAGGTCAAGGCGGGTCAGTTGCGCCTGCAGAGACTGGCGGATTTTTTTCTCAACATCTTCCCCGAACTCGCGAATCCCTTTTGGCATCGATTCGTGGACCTGACGCGCAATCTGTTCAATTTTTTTCGGGTCAATCATTTGTATGTTCCCTGTTCGGATAGGTTCTGACAATTATTGTAGTGTGATATGTCATAACGATAAACCAGATTTGTTTGAAGGTTACGCGTTGCCGAAGGTAATCAATAGCGTTATAGTTATCCCGCTTATTCTCAGGGCGGGGCGAAATTCCCCACCGGCGGTAAATCAGCGATGTCCAATAGATTTCACGTAGCGGCAAGGCGGCAACTGAGCGAATTCCAGGAACATAGTCAACTATGTGACTGGGATGAGTGAAGGAAGCCAACGCAGCAGCGGCGTGAAAGATGAAGGACAGGTTGAAAGCCCGCGAGCGCTTTTGATGCAAATCGAAAGGTCAGCAGATCCGGTGTAATTCCGGGGCCGACGGTTAAAGTCCGGATGGGAGAGAGTAACGATTCAGTTGGGCCTGGAGGCCCGCTTGCGTTATTTTTTTATACTCCTAAGACTGCCCTGATTCTGGTAACCATAACTTTATTGAGGTCTTTTACCATGAATCAGACGCTGCTTTCTTCTTTTGGCACGCCATTCGAACGTATTGAAAATGCTTTAACTGCACTGCGCGAAGGTCGCGGTGTAATGGTTCTCGATGATGAAGATCGCGAGAATGAAGGCGACATGATTTTTGCCGCTGAAACCATGACCGTTGAGCAGATGGCGTTGACCATCCGTCACGGTAGCGGCATTGTTTGCCTGTGCATCACCGAAGATCGTCGTAAACAACTTGATCTGCCGATGATGGTTGAAAACAACACCAGCGCTTACGGTACGGGCTTTACCGTTACCATCGAGGCAGCTACGGGGGTTACTACCGGTGTTTCGGCTGCCGATCGTGTTACTACCGTGCGTGCTGCCATTGCTGATGGCGCTAAACCTTCAGATCTGAATCGTCCGGGGCACGTTTTCCCGCTGCGTGCGCAGCAGGGCGGTGTATTGACGCGCGGTGGTCATACAGAAGCGACGATCGATCTTGTGACCCTGGCAGGGTTCAAACCGGCCGGTGTGCTGTGTGAACTGACGAACGATGATGGCTCCATGGCGCGCGCGCCGGAGTGTATCCAGTTTGCTCGCGAGCACAACATGGCTGTCGTCACCATCGAAGATCTGGTGGCTTATCGTCTGGAGCATGAGCGTAAAGCCAGCTAAGTGATAGCCACCCAATGAAAAAAATCCGAAGCCGGGCATCGACTTCGGATTTTTTTATTTCCCCGTGAGTACCTTGCTGAAAATACCTCATTTATCCGCTTTGTTGATCTCGCTAATGGCGACAACGGCTTGCTACTTATAAAGTGGTACCCATGACGTAATGGCTCGCGCAACCACATGTGGAGCGTGATAAGGAAGGGGTATGCTGATTTATTGGTGCGGTTTTTTTGTCGTTGTGCTCGTGATGTTCGCGCATATCATGTGCCTGCGCCGGAATTGCAGGGCATTTCGCCAGGATCGTGATGCACAACAGGAAGGCTACCAGCGCGCGTTAAAGATCATCCAGTCCATGCAAGCAAATGAGCAAGGGCAGGCGAAACCCGAAGCGGCTTCCGAAAGCGGCGTTGCTCAATAGGCGCGAGCAACGCCTGATTGTATTAACCAAATCCCATCGTTTGCAGCGCAACCAGGCTAAGGCCCATTACCGACATCCCGCAAAGCACGCCATAGCTTGGGTTGTTGTTGGGGTCTATCTCTTTAGCCAGCGGCATCAGTTCATCAACAGAGAGCGCGACCATAATTCCGGCAACCGCTGCCATGACTGCCGCCATCACCATCGGGGAGACCAGGCTTCCCAGAATCAGCCAGGCAAGAACCCCACCGAGAATCTCGGCAAACCCGGATATTCCCGCCCAAAAAATAGCCGTTCGTTTTGAACCGGTTGCTGCATAAACCGGTCCGGCAACCGCAAGACCTTCTGGAATATTGTGCAAGGCTACCGCCAGGGCAATACCGAAACCGAGTTCAAGGTCGTTACTGGCCGTCACAAAGGTGGCAATACCTTCCGGAAAGTTATGCAAGCTGATGCCCAGCGTCAATAAGATCGCCGTACGTTGGATCTTGCGGGGGACCGGGTGCTGCGAGCACGAACCCTGCATTAAATCCTGCGGGTGTGCATGGGGGAGCATACGGTCAAGGGCAAAGTAGCCCAACAGGCCGATGACGAACATGCCATAGCCCAGCATGGGTGACATGCCTTCGGTAGCCAGTGCGGCTGGCAGCATCTCCATAAGGGAGATAAGCAGCATAATGCCAGCGGCAAATCCCAGCGAAAATGCCAGTACACGGTTTGACGGTTTCTGGCCAAGAACTCCCAGAAAGGCGCCGATAAAGGTAGCAGCGCCGGCAAGTAACGTCAGAATCAGTGGGGCTGACATGTATCACTCCTTATGATAATGCTTCTCATTAATGTTAAATATTAATGGTTTCCAAAGCGAGGCCGCCGCATCACCTTTACGCAATTCTTACATTCAAAAATTCTGAATATCTTCATCATGCTTATCTGAGTTCATCACCCGATGAATAAGCGTAATGTGTGTTCATTAAATATGACACACTCAGTAAGGATATCATCATGTCTGCACCTCGCATGCCAGCACTGTTTTTGGGCCACGGCAGCCCGATGAATGTTCTGGAAGATAACGTTTATACCCGCGCCTGGGCTCAGCTTGGCGAAACACTGCCGCGTCCTAAAGCTATTGTGGTTGTCTCAGCACACTGGTTTACGCGTGGTACCGGGGTAACCGCGATGGAAGCGCCGCAGACAATCCATGACTTTGGGGGATTCCCTCAGGCGTTGTACGACACCCATTACCCGGCTCCGGGTTCGCCTGCGCTGGCCCAGCGTCTGGTTGAATTGCTGTCACCCGTGCCGGTCACTTTGGATAAAGAAGCCTGGGGTTTTGACCACGGCTCCTGGGGCGTGCTGATCAAAATGTATCCGAATGCCGATATCCCGATGGTGCAATTGAGTATCGACAGTACCAAACCGGCGGCATGGCATATGGAAGTAGGGCGTAAGCTGGCAGCACTGCGCGATGAAGGCATAATGTTGGTGGCGAGCGGTAACGTGGTGCATAACCTGCGTACGGCACGCTGGCATGGCGATAGCTCGCCTTACCCGTGGGCGACCGCTTTCAACGAATTTGTGAAGGATAACCTGACATGGAAAGGGCCGATCGGGCAGCATCCGCTGGTCAATTATATGGAGCATGAAGGTGGTTCGCTTTCTAACCCTACACCGGACCATTTCCTGCCGCTGCTCTATGTTCTGGGGGCGTGGGATGGGGTGGAGAATATCTCGATTCCGGTAGACGGTCTGGAAATGGGCAGCCTGAGTATGTTGTCGGTGCAGATAGGCTAAGGTTTTGTAGCCTGGGCAAGCGTATGCGCCCCGGGATATTCCCGGATGCAGCGTTGCCTTCTCCGGGCTACGACTCAGGAGCCCCGGGTAAGCGCACCCAGGGTCCCTGTCGCACGTTACTCTACAAAAATATGCGGATAGAAACGTGACAGATCCTGGGTGATCAACGCCCGGTCTTCACGAATACCAATACCCGCAGGTTGATCGTTAATAAGCCAACTGCCAATCAGCGTGTAGCTGTCACCAAACCTGGGTAACTGACAGAACTGTTGGACGATCATCCCTTCTTCGCCGTAAGGGCCTTCGACCTCTTCGATCGTTTTGCCATTTTCGATAATGGATACATTTGCCCCTTCGCGAGAGAAGATAGGCTTAATGACGTATTTTTCCATTTCCGGGTGAGCATCTTCGGCAAACCAGGCAGGCAACAGGTTCGGATGGTTGGGGAACATCTCCCACAGCATTGGCAGGAGCGCTTTGTTTGAAATGATGCTTTTCCATGCCGGTTCCAGCCAGCGAACACCTGCATCTTCCAGCTTGGTCGAGAAGTCTTCGCGCAGCATATACTCCCAGGGGTACAGCTTAAACAGATTACTGATCACCTGATCCTGCAGATCGGTAAACTGCCCTTTTTCCCCGAGGCCAATATCTTCAATATAGAGAAACTCGCTGGCCACATCCGCTTCTGCGGCGCAGTCTTGCAGATATTGCACGGTACCCCGGTCTTCAACGGTATCGCGACAGCAAGCGAAATGCAGCAGGTTAAAGCCATGTTGTTCGCGTAGCTCTGCAAAACGCTCAATAAGTTTTTCCTGCAGGCTGTTGAATTGATCGCAGCCTTCCGGCAGCTTGCCTGCGTTTATCTGATCTTCCAGCCAAATCCACTGAAAAAATGCCGCTTCATACAATGAGGTTGGTGTATCGGCATTATTTTCCAGCAGCTTCGGTTCGCCAGTACCATTCCAGGCCAGGTCAAGGCGTGAATAAAGCGATGGCTGCCCGGTTTTCCAGGACTGACGTACAAAGCCCCAGGTGTGCTTTGGAATGCGGAATTTCGCCAGCAATTCGTCACTGGCGATAACCTTGTCCACAACCTGCAGACACATCTGATGGAGCTCGGCGGTGACCTCTTCCAGTTTCTCGACCTGGGCGAGCGTCAGTTTGTAGTAGGCATCTTCACACCAGTATGGCTCGCCATACATGGTGTGAAAGTTGAAACCATACTCGGTGGCTTTCTCGCGCCAGTCGGGACGTTCGACGATGTTGATTCTTTCCATGGTCATCAGCCGCCCATTGAACGGGTTGAGGTGCCGCTGGCGCTACGCTGCATAGAGGCGGTCTGTTTGGCCACGGACTGACCAAAACCGCCACGCGTGATGGTGGAGGTCGTTGCAGGTTTTGGTGCCATCGCAGTTTTCGAAACCGTTGCGCTACGGCCAGGCTGGGCTGCACCATAGCTTTTGCCGCTGGCATCGGTGTACTGACCATAGGCCGGGCTGGCCGGGTTTTTGGAGCTGAACAGCGGCTGCTGGGCATAACCCGCGCCACCACCCATCAGGCGACCCATCATGTAACCCGCCATCAGTGGCATCCAGAAACTGCCACCAGACTGTTGTGCCTGCGCCTGGTTTTCCGTCGCCATACCTGCCTGAGCAGGAGCTTGCTGACACTGACCTTCGCCAAACTCAGCTACGCAATCCTCGCGCGATGCATATTTCGGCGCGGTACGTGCTGCTTCTTTCAGCGCATTGTCATAGGTGGTTTTACATTCGGCGCTTTTGTCCGGGTTCGCCGAAGCACAGTCATCGGCATTCTGATACATTTTTACTGTTTCATCGTTTTGTTCGCACCCTGCCAACATAAAGACGGCAGTCACGGCCAGCGCTACGGGCGTCAGGTGACGCGCGCCCCAGCTTTTGCGAAACATCGCATGATTAATATTTTTTGTCCGTTTCATATTTGTCTTCCGAGACCCACAGGTATTAATAAAAGGTCAGGATAGTGGATGAGTGTCTGAAAATGAAGCAGGAGGCGGGTCAGCAGGGGGGATCTTTACGTTGCCTTACGTAAAAACGGGGGCTGTATGCCCCCGTACGATAATAATGGGAAATAAGAATTAATGCGTTGTTTTGCGCACGCTGGTCGGCTGTGTCTGAGGAGCCTGTCCGTTTGCCATCTTCGCAACGCGGGCTTCTTGCTCTGGGTTTTCCGGCGCCACATTTTCCGGCGAGGTAGAGATAGGTTTACCCAGTGTGTTGTTCAGCGCCAGAAGATCCTGCTCATTCAGTGTGCCGAGAGCAGATTTAATATTCAACTGGTTAATCAGATAGTTATAACGCGCGCTGGAAAGTTGCTGCTTCGCGTTATACAGCGTGGTGGTTGCGTCCAGTACGTCCACAATGGTACGTGTACCCACGGAGTAACCTGCTTCCATCGCATCCAGAGAACTTTGCGCAGAAACAACGGCTTGTTTATACGCGTTGATGCTGCTGATGGAGGCATTCACGTTGTTGAAGGAGGAACGAACGGTCTGTACAACGCTGCGGTGTGCGCTTTCCAGTTGCTCGCTTGCGCCAACGAAGTTGTACTGTGCCTGTTTCACCTGCGAATTCACCATCCCGCCCTGATACAGCGGCAGGGAGAAGCTCAGGCCCACTTTATTCTGACCAATTTTGCTGTCGTCATACTGGGCGCTGTTAGTACGGGAGCCGCTGTAGGAAGTATTCGATACCGCAGTAGACGCGGTCAAATCAAGCGTCGGCAGATGACCATCTTGCGCCTGGCGAATCTGCTCACGTGCAAGATCCTGGCTCAGACGTGCCTGCAGCAACGTCAGGTTGCGGCTTTCTGCATCCTTCAGCAGTGTGTTCACCGCCTGAGGTTTGTCTGTTTTGAAGCCATCAACGTTCAGTGACGCCAGCTGCGGATAGTAGTTACCGGTGACCTGACGCAGTGACTCGACGGCATTGTCGAGATTGTTACGTGCGGTCACTTCGTTAGCCAGTACGGTGTCATACTGTGAACGGGCGTTCTGTACGTCGGTAATCGCAACCAGACCCACATTAAAACGCTGGGTAGTTTGGTCTAACTGACGGTAGATAGCCTGTTTCTGCGCTTCGGTATAAGAGAGCGAGTCGATGGCGCTTAATACGTTAAAATAAGCGGTGGCAGTATTCAAAATGAGCGTTTGCTGATCGGTCTGGTACGTCACATCCTGGATGCCTGCGGATTTTTCCTGTAACGTCAACGCACGCCATTTGGACATATCAAACAAAGTTTGCGTAAGCTGCAGGGAGCCGCTGGTGGCGTTGGAGTTCACACCATTGCTGTCGCGATAGCCATTGCTGTAGGTGTAATCCGCACCCAAACCCAGCTGTGGCAGTAACGGGCTGCGCGCTTCGTTAATTTTCTCGAAAGCTGCATCACGATCGGCGGCGGATTTACGCAGATCGGGGTTGCTTAAACGCGCCTGCTGATAAACCTGCAACAGGTTTTCTGCCTGGCTCATAGCACTGAAACCTGTCAGGCTCAGGCCGATAAGAATGGGGAGCAATTTCTTCATTTGCATTCCTTGTTGTGAAGCATGAATAGCGCTGATCTAAATTCAGAAATATTCGCCGATTCTAACAGAGAGCGCCACCGCTGAAGGTTGGCGTAAAGTGCCATCCGACGTAAATTTGCCCCAATCTATCACATGGCGCTTTAAACGGCAGTCAAACAGGCTTGAAAACATCAAAATCAACATTAATTAATAACAGGATATCCGCATGAGTAAGCCAGAAACCTCTGCTGTGACTTTCACAAAAAACGATGTAGAAATTATTGCACGGGAAACGCTCTATAGCGGTTTTTTTTCGCTCGAACTCTACCGTTTTCGTCATCGTTTGTTCAATGGTGAGATGAGCGGTGAGGTACGGCGCGAAATTTTTGAACGCGGTCACGCTGCAGTCTTGCTACCCTTTGACCCAGTAAGGGATGAAGTGGTGTTAGTAGAACAGATTCGCATTGCTGCGTTTGATACCAGCGAAAGTCCGTGGTTGCTGGAGATGGTGGCCGGCATGATCGAAGAGGGCGAGTCTGTTGAAGATGTCGTTCGACGTGAGGCGGTTGAGGAAGCCGGGCTGACCGTGGGGCGGGTGAAAAAGATGTTGAGCTATCTGGCAAGCCCGGGGGGCACCAGCGAGCGCTTATCCATATTGGTTGGCGAAGTGGACGCTACACAGGCCGAAGGTATTCACGGTCTGGTGGATGAAAACGAAGATATTCGTGTTCATGTGGTGAGCCGGGAACAGGCTTATCAGTTGGTAGAAGAGGGGAAAATCGACAACGCAGCGTCTGTCATCGCCCTGCAATGGCTGCAACTGCATTATGAGAGCTTACGAAACGAGTGGAAAAAATGAAGCGTTATACACCTGACTTCCCTGAAATGATGCGCCTGTGCGAGACCAATTTCGCGCAGCTCCGCCGCCTGTTGCCACGTAACGATGAGGCAGGCGAAACAGTGAGCTATCAGGTGGCGAATGCGCAATACCGGTTAACGATTGTCGAATCCACCCGCTACACTACGCTTGTGGAAATCGAACAGACCCTGCCCGCTGTCAGCTACTGGAGCCTGCCATCAATGACAGTGCGCCTTTATCATGACGCTATGGTAGCCGAAGTGTGTTCGAGTCAGCAGATCTTTCGTTTTAAAGCGCGTTATGATTATCCGAATAAAAAGTTGCATCAACGCGACGAAAAGCATCAAATTAATCAGTTTCTGGCCGACTGGCTACGTTACTGTTTAGCACATGGAGCAATGGCGATTCCGGTTTGTTAGCGTAGTGAAACCTAAGGACACCATTTGGAAAGCCTGTTAAACCTTCCTCTGGCTGGTGGGGCCAGAGTCAGGATATTACAAATTACAGACACTCACCTGTTTGCCGAAAAACATGAAACGTTGTTAGGTGTGAATACCTGGGAAAGCTATCAGGCCGTACTGGATGCCATTCAGGCCCAGCAGCGTGAGTGTGATTTGATTGTCGCCACGGGCGACCTGGCGCAGGATCAGACCGCTGCGGCTTATCAGCATTTTGCTGAGGGCATCGCAAGATTCGGCGCGCCTTGTGTCTGGCTGCCAGGTAATCATGATTTTCAACCGGCAATGTATACCGCACTGCAGGAAGCAGGTATTTCCTCCTCCAAACGGGTAATCACTGGCGATAACTGGCAAATTCTCCTGCTTGATAGTCAGGTATTTGGCGTTCCACACGGTGAGCTGAGTGAATTCCAGCTCGACTGGCTGGAAAAAAAACTGAGTGCCAGTCCTGAACGTCATACGCTGCTATTGTTACATCATCACCCGTTGCCTTCGGGATGTAGCTGGTTGGATCAACACAGCCTGCGAAATGCCGCAGAGCTGGATAACGTGCTGGCGCGTTTCCCGCATGTTCGCTACCTGCTATGCGGACATATTCACCAGGAGCTGGACCTCGACTGGAATGGCCGTCGCCTGTTAGCGACGCCATCGACCTGCGTGCAGTTTAAACCGCATTGTGCCAATTTCACGCTCGACACAATCGCGCCGGGCTGGCGCTGGTTGGATCTGTACCCGGACGGAAGCCTGCAAACTGAGGTCTGTCGTTTGCAATGCACGCGGTTCAACCCGGATACCGCGTCAGAAGGATACTGATGGCCACGCTCCTTTATTTGCATGGTTTTAACAGCTCGCCGCGTTCTGCGAAAGCAACGCAGTTGCGACACTGGCTGGCTGAACATTACCCTGATATCAACGTTGTTGTTCCACAGTTACCCGCTTACCCGGCGCAGGCTGCGGAACTGCTGGAATCGTTGGTGATGCAACATGGCGGGCAGCCGCTGGGTATTGTCGGTTCGTCCCTTGGGGGCTACTACGCAACCTGGCTCTCTCAGTGTTTTACACTGCCAGCGGTAGTGGTGAATCCGGCCGTTCGCCCGTTTGAATTGCTGGCAGAGTTCCTCGGTAACAACGAGAACCCCTACACCGGGGAGCAATATGTGCTAGAGTCTCGCCATATTTACGAGCTCAAAGTGATGCAGGTCGACCCGCTGGACGCGCCGGATTTAATCTGGTTGCTGCAACAGACAGGGGACGAAGTGCTGGATTACCGCCAGGCCGTGGCGTATTACGACGCATGTCGTCAGACGGTAGAAGAGGGCGGTAACCATGCATTTGTGGGCTTTGAGAATCATTTCACACAGATTGTCGATTTCCTTGGGCTCCATTGAGCCTGCCGGGAAACGAAGCGGTCACTATCTACGAACACATCATGACGCAATCCTATAACGCTGATGCCATAGAGGTACTCACCGGGCTTGAGCCGGTTCGCCGCCGTCCGGGGATGTATACCGATACCACCCGTCCCAACCATCTTGGTCAGGAAGTTATTGATAACAGCGTGGACGAAGCGCTGGCAGGCCACGCGAAGCGCGTGGATGTCATTCTGCACGCCGATCAATCTCTCGAAGTCATTGATGATGGTCGCGGTATGCCGGTGGATATTCACCCGGAAGAGGGGGTGCCTGCGGTCGAGCTGATTCTTTGTCGTCTGCACGCTGGCGGCAAGTTTTCCAACAAGAACTATCAGTTCTCCGGTGGTTTGCATGGCGTAGGGATTTCTGTGGTCAACGCCCTGTCTCGCCGCGTGGAAGTGAACGTGAAGCGTGACGGTCAGATTTACAATATCGCTTTTGAAAATGGCGAGAAGGTCAGCGACCTCAAGGTTGTCGGGACCTGCGCGAAACGCGCGACTGGTACCAGCGTCCACTTCTGGCCGGACGAGAAGTTCTTCGACAGCCCGCGTTTTTCCGTCTCCCGCCTGAGCCATCTGTTGAAAGCGAAGGCTGTGCTGTGCCCTGGCGTGGAAATCACCTTTAAAGATGAGGTGAACAACGCCGAGCAGCGCTGGTGCTATCAGGACGGTCTGAATGACTATCTTGCCGAAGCGGTGAATGGCCTGCCGACGCTGCCGGAAAAACCGTTTATTGGCAACTTTGCGGCTGAAACCGAAGCCGTGGATTGGGCACTGCTCTGGCTGCCGGAAGGCGGTGAGTTGCTGACAGAAAGCTACGTCAACCTGATCCCTACCATGCAGGGCGGTACTCATGTAAACGGTTTGCGTCAAGGGTTGCTCGACGCGATGCGTGAGTTTTGCGAATACCGCAATATTCTGCCGCGCGGCGTGAAGCTCTCGGCGGAAGATATCTGGGAACGCTGTGCATATGTGTTGTCGGTGAAAATGCAGGATCCGCAGTTCGCCGGGCAGACCAAAGAGCGTCTGTCATCGCGCCAGTGTGCGGCCTTTGTTTCCGGCGTAGTGAAAGATGCCTTTAGCCTGTGGTTGAACCAGAACGTGCAGGCCGCAGAAATGCTGGCGGAAATGGCGATTTCCAGCGCCCAGCGTCGCCTGCGTGCCGCGAAGAAAGTGGTGCGTAAAAAGCTCACCAGTGGGCCGGCGCTGCCAGGCAAACTCGCTGACTGTACCGCTCAGGATCTCAACCGTACCGAGCTGTTCCTGGTGGAAGGTGATTCGGCGGGCGGTTCTGCCAAGCAGGCGCGCGATCGTGAATATCAGGCGATCATGCCGCTGAAAGGTAAGATCCTGAATACCTGGGAAGTCTCCTCTGATGAGGTGCTGGCTTCGCAGGAAGTGCATGATATCTCTGTGGCGATCGGTATCGATCCGGACAGTGACGATCTGAGCCAGTTACGTTACGGCAAGATCTGTATTCTGGCGGATGCCGACTCGGATGGTCTGCACATCGCGACGCTGCTGTGCGCGCTGTTTGTGAAACATTTCCGCACGCTGGTGAAGAACGGTCATGTCTACGTTGCTCTGCCGCCGTTGTATCGTATCGATCTGGGCAAAGAAGTTTACTATGCCCTGACCGAAGAAGAGAAAACGGGTGTGCTGGAGCAGCTTAAGCGCAAGAAAGGCAAGCCGAACGTGCAGCGCTTTAAAGGTCTGGGTGAAATGAACCCGATGCAGTTGCGCGAAACGACGCTTGATCCTAACACTCGCCGACTGGTGCAGCTCATCATCAGTGATGACGATGATCAGCGGACGAATGCAATGATGGATATGCTGTTGGCCAAGAAACGTTCGGAAGATCGTCGCAACTGGCTGCAAGAAAAAGGTGATATGGCGGATATTGAAGTTTAAGCCACTGAGACTCTTCAGGCCTGGTGGCCTGAAGAGTGTTTGCCTCAGTTAGTCCATTATCGCTTTTTGTTTCGGCGAGAGGGGCTGTGTTTCAGGGGCCATTTCCGGCCAGAGTTTTTCATATTTTACCCCAGTCAGATCTTCCACAATGCTGCGTGTTTCAGGTGTTACTGCGGCACGTGAACCATTGTTTTTCAGTCTTTCTACTTCATCGACAAAAACTTTATGAGTCTGTTTATTCAAATGGAAGGTCAGAGCCTGCCATAAGGCGAGAACCAGCAAACCTGCGGTACCAATAAACAGTGTCATGGCAATGGTATGCACTGCTTGTTCTGGCTGGACCTGGCTGCCTTTTACAAAGCCGCCCTCCTGCAAAATAAAACCGACAACAAAGGTCGCGATAGCGACGGTAGTTTTGCGAGAGAAGGTCATCACCGCTGCAAACAGACCTTCACGGCGCTGACGCGTAATCATCTCATCAATATCAGGAATAAATGGGAAGACATTCCACGGGGTAAATTCCAGAACACAACGACCGACCTGGTACAAACCGGCCAGGATAATCAGCAGCAGGGCTTTTTGCTCTGTCGGGAAGAGATAAATCAGCAGAATACCGCCAAGGCAAAGCATCATTGTGCTGTAGGCAAAAACATAAAGTTTTGATGGGCCAAATTTGATGATAGCGAAACCGGCTACCAGCGTAACGGGCAGACCGATGATACTCATCGACAGCAGGCTTCCCGCAAACGCGGAGGAAACTTGCAGGCAGTAGACGCAGAAAAAGACGAAAACGGTGTTGTATATGTCTTTGGCGGTAAACGAGAGCAGATAGATGGCCAGATGTTTACGAAAGGCCCTCACTTTCAGCGTTGATAAGTAGTCCTTAAAAAGGCTCAGAATATTGACCCGTGAAGCTGAGCGATCGCTTTCCAGTTCAGCAAGCATTTCCGGCGTTAATTCGCGCTCCCAGGTCACTTTCCACGAGATAAATACGCAAACCATAAAAGCCACGGCAAATACGATGCCGTTTATCAGATAAGCTTCGGCACTCTTTTCGCCGAGGTAGCCAATGAGCAGCCCCGGAATAAATGTGGCGAGAAAGGTTCCCGTTGCAGAAAGAAACATACGCCCGGTAGAAAGTTTTGTCCTGGCGTTGAAATCTTTGGTCATCTCAGAGGGCAGGGTTTCCCACGGGATAAGCACCATGGCAGCGATAATTTCAAAGGCAAGATATACGCTGAGATAGAACCAGTAGTTCATGCCATTAAGCCAAAGAAGGGCATAAACCAGCATTAACGGTGAACCAATCAGCAGGAAAAATCGGCGACGACCAAATTTCTTACCAAGGGTATTTTTATAAAAATGGTCTGTGAATGTTCCCATGAACAAACTGATAATAGCATCGACAATTCGCGCTATAGCTACGATGGAAGCAGCTTCTAATGGCGAGAGGCCCACAAATGTTGTGTAATAAAATAATAGCCATGCGCCAATGACGGTAAATGCACCACCACCCATGATATCGGTAAGGCCATAACCGATACTGACAGGTATGGTAATTTTTCTTTCTGAGTTCTTCATGTTTTATCTCGATTATAAAATCAGAAATTGAAATAAGAACGGGCGTTGTCTGCGCAAATTCCTTTGATCATGCTGGATAAAATATCCATATCTTCTGGTACTTCACCCCGATCAACCCAACCGCCTATAAGATTGCAAAGAATACGTCTGAAATAATCATGGCGGGTATAAGACACAAAACTACGGGAATCCGTAAGCATGCCAATAAAATTGGCAAGTAACCCTTGATCGGCCAGAGTCATTAATTGATTGACCATGCCACGTTGGGTATCGTTAAACCACCATCCAGAACCGAACTGCATGGGTGATTTAATCCCTTCTTCTCCACTCTGAAAATTAGCCAATGCCGAGGCTACAATATCGTTATAGCCAGCGTTTAAATTATAGAGAATGGTTTTAGGCAGACCATTATTTTCCGCCATTGCGTTAAGCAGGGCATTTAAATTCGCAGCCAGGTTCTGTTGGTCGGCAATTGAATCAAAGCCACTATTAATACCAATAGCGTGATATTGCGGCATATTATTATTTCGGATAGCACCGAAATGAATCTGCATTGCCCACTCTTTTTGCTTATAGAGAGCAGCGAGTTTCACAAATATAATGCTGTTCCATGCCTGCATCCCTTCGGCGGAAAGTGTTTGTTGCGCCATTCTGGCCGCAAAAAGCGCCTCTGCTTGTTCATCGCTGACGCGCTGGTAGCTCACTTCTACCGGGCCATGATCGGAAATACGACAGCCAACCTCATGGAAGAAATCGATACGCGCGGCAATCGCAGCAATGAATGATGAAAAATGCGTAATATTGACTGAACTTATTTCAGCGAGTTGAGTGATAAATTGGCTAAACCGGATGGGATCCGCTTCGAATAATTCATCGGGACGAAATGTCGGTAGTACGCGCGTAGCAAACCCTTTCTCATTTTTAAGAAGTTGGTGATATTTCAAATCATCCAGGGGCTTATCCGTCGTGCAAATAATTTCAACATTTGACCGAGAAATAAGTGCGCGGGGTGAAAAAACACTGTTTTTTAATTTATTGTTACATTCATTCATCACCTCACGCCAGTTGTTACTGTTTAGCGGGGTGTGAATATCAAAATAGGTGGCGAGTTCAAGATGTGTCCAGTGATATAACGGGTTACCAAAGCTGGATTCAACCGTTTTAGCCCAGGCTTCAAACTTCTCCTCAGCAGAAGCATGGCCTGTAATATATTTTTCCTGAATACCATTGGCGCGCATGGCTCGCCATTTGTAGTGATCGCCTTCAAGCCAGAGTTGGGTGATATCGCGAAAAGGTTTGTTTTCGAAAATGTCCCGGGCTTCAAGATGACAATGATAATCCAGTATTGGCTGCTTCTTCGCATAGCGCGTATAGAGCGTTTTTCCTGCTTTGCTGTTAATCATAAAATCGTCGTTAATCAACGTCATGATCGACTTGCTCCTGAAATTTTAACTTAAGGAATTTTTATAAAATCAATAATTGTGCTGTATTTACGGTATACCTAAAAACCGTTCAGTCTACTACCATACCAGATAAGTTTTTAATTATGTGAAGAGTGTCAAATTTTGAAATGGTGTTTTAATCGTGTTTGCATCTCGATTATTAACGGATGCTTAACATATTTTTCAATCTATTTAACCTTCGTTATTGATTCAGAAAATCTATTGATTATTAAACCCCATCGTTTTAATGTACTGTTCATAAGCTACTAGTATGGTAGGTATTGTTTACTCATTCGGGTTGAGGTTGTTCTATGCAGATGACAATGCGGTGGTTTGGGTCAACAGAGGACAAAGTTTCTCTGGAATATATTCGCCAGGTTCCGGGCGTAGAAGGGGTCGTCGGTGCGTTGTACGACATCCCGGTGGGTGAAATATGGCCCGAAGATAAGATTGAAGCGTTGGTCGGCCAGGCCACCGCCGCCGGCCTGAAAATGGAAGTCATCGAGAGCGTTAATATTCATGATGACATCAAAATTGGTCTACCGAGCCGCGACCGTTACATTGAAAATTACCAGCAAACCATTCGCAATCTGGCGCGGTTTGGTGTGAAGGTCATTTGCTACAACTTCATGCCTGTTTTTGACTGGATGAAGACGGACATGAACTACGTTCTGCCAGATGGCTCCCTGACCATGGCCTTTGAGAAAAAGGATATTGATAAAAGCCTGGAAGAGGTGGTGAGTGAGGTGCTCAGTAATTCAAACGGCTTTGCACTGCCTGGGTGGGAACCTGAACGTCTGGCGCAGGTACAGAAATTATTTGCCAGTTATAAAGGTGTCGACGACGAAAAATTACGGGAAAATTTAGTTTATTTTCTTAAGGCAGTCATTCCGGTTTGTGAAGACGTTGGTGTCAAAATGGCAATTCATCCTGACGATCCGCCGTACTCTATTTTCGGCCTGCCGCGCGTTGTCAAAAATCGTCAGGATCTGGATTGGCTCTGCAACGCCGTCGATTCAGAAGCCAATGGTATCACCCTGTGTACGGGCTCAATTGCAGAAGACCCTGAAAATAATGTCTACGAGATTCTGGCTGAATTTACCCGTCGCAAGCGTATTCATTTTGCCCATGTGCGTAATATTAAACTTATTAAGGATAAAGACTTTTATGAGTGCGCACATCCGTCACAGTACGGCTCTCTGGATATGTACAAAGTGATGCAAGCGCTGCACGACAATGGTTTCGAGGGTTATATTCGCCCGGATCATGGCCGTTTTATCTGGGGGGAAACCGGTCGTCCGGGCTACGGCTTATACGATCGCGCGCTGGGTGTTACTTACCTGGTGGGCCTGTGGGAAGCGTTGCAAAAACAATCGGCGTAATGATCTGAAACTGGTGATATTGCATCGCCAGATCCCTGCGGTTCTGAAATCAGGCGCGCCTGATAAGGCGTTTTACGGCGCAACCGGATGTCCCGGCTGCGCTTTTTCATACCCCGTCATCTCTCTTCTTCCCGGTCTACTCCCCTCTACTCCTCATGGCGTACAACGCCGCTTCAACGCTTTTATTCTCATTCTAAAGGTGTATTTTATTTGCAATATATCGTTTCAACCGATGCATATTTTATTAAGGATGAAACATGCAACGCATTGTTATACCAACACATTATGTGCACGTGCGCTCAACACCGTTATGGACTAAAGAGACTGCCCCCGCTTCTATCTGGCAGCGGCATCTGGATGCCGGTACGCGCCAGGGGGTAAATCCACGCTTGTGCGTTATGCAGGGGGCGATTCGCTATTACGGCTATGCCGATGAAACCAGCCCGCAACCGGTGGAAACAATGACCATCGAAGCCGGACAGTTTGGCGTATTTCCGGCAGAAAAGTGGCACCGCATTGAAGCGCTATCAGACGATACGGTATTCAATGTCGATTTCTGGGTCGATCCCAAGGTACTGATTGAAGGTTGAGGGGAATGTCATGACAACGGAAAACAAAGGCTATTCGCTGGCCATCACAAACCGCGGCAGCAAAACAACGGCAGAGAAAGTGTATCTGAAACCGATGGCGCTCTATGTGCCGGATATCGCCGTTGCGGCGGTGGTTGAGCTGCTTGAAAAATTGGCGGATAAGAGCGCAAGCGAGAAGGGTTTTACCCTGACGGTGACCAATAACAACAACGGTGTGTCAGTGGATAAAGATTTCTCTGCGCTGGCAGAGCTGCACGATGCCACTGTGGCAGCGGATGCGGTCAAAGATCTGATCAATATCGTGCGTGGCTATGAGTCTGATGAAGAGACCAACGTCTGCGGATGGTGAATCGTTTTTGATGTCGCATGAAGAATGCCGTCATCGTGATTTACCCCTGTGAGATGAAAATTTATAGCCTTTATCTCACAGGGTTCATGGTAACGCGTATCGCTGATCCCTTGTATAGCCCGGTCAAGACGCTTACGCCGCATCCGGGTAATCCCGAAACAAGAT
Organism: Phytobacter diazotrophicus; assembly: GCF_052061655.1. Classification (NCBI taxonomy): domain Bacteria; kingdom Pseudomonadati; phylum Pseudomonadota; class Gammaproteobacteria; order Enterobacterales; family Enterobacteriaceae; genus Phytobacter; species Phytobacter diazotrophicus. The sequence continues at coordinate 794,010 of NZ_CM125428.1, forward strand.
CAGGATACAACGAGGGGATTAAACCCCTTGTTCCAGAATGCGGATATGCGTTTCCAGCACATCGCCTTTCACGGCTTCGCTCCAGGCTTTCATATGTGGCGTTTGCAGATGCGCTTCTAAGTGCGCCACGCTCTCCCAGTTTTCCACCATGATAATGGAGTCCGGTGCGCTCGTCTGGAAACTGACGCCTGCGGCATGGTCAACCCACGGCGCATAGCCATGGCAACCCTCTTCCTGCAACACAGTCGGGATAATTTTTGCGAATTGATCAAGGACCGCCTGGCGATGGTGCTGGCCAGGGCGGGTACGAATTTCAGCAATCACTGTCAACATGGTTAACTCCTTCTAAGTCCAGCTTCACAGTTAAGCAAAAATCTCCGCAAGATGCTTGCGATATTCCTCAATATAACGCGGTACATCTGGCATTTTGATCACGTCATTCGCGATAAAACTCGGCAGAGCTTCCATCCCGAGGAACTGATTCGCTTTGTGGAACGGCAGATAAACACCGTCAACGCCGACGCCATGGAAGAACTGCTCTTCATCGGTAAAGGCATCAAGCGGTGCGTTCCAGGTCAGAGAAAGCATGTATTTTTTCCCCTGAATCAGACCACCGGAACCGTACTTTTTCGCGCCGTCAGAACGGGTACGCCCATCGCTGGCATACAGCGAGCCGTGGCCTTCGGTAAACACATCGTCCATGTATTTTTTTACGGTCCAGGGAGCGCCCATCCACCAGCCAGGCATCTGCCAGATAACTACGTCGGCCCAGAGAAAATTCTGCACTTCTTCTTTAACATCATAATCACCGTCGGTACGTACGCTTTTTACTGCGTGTCCGTTATCGCGCAGAAAACTTTCGGCGACAGAGGTGAGGGTGTCATTGAGTTGCCCTTTAGAGTGGGCGAATTTTTTTGCGCCGTTGATAATCAGAATGTTGCTCATTTTTTGTCCTTATCGAAACGTTAATGCCGGTAATTTTATCCCGCATGCGTCAATGACAAAACTGGCAAAGCGTGCAAAGACTTTTGCATTTAAAGCAATAATCGCTTTCGGAGTGGGACTAAAGCGACTGCGCGTATTGCGCAAGATCGGTCAGGATTAACCTTCGTCGAACCGCCAAAGTAGCGCCTCAGGAGGATGCGATGAACGACACGCGTAAGGCGGTTTATTCAGCACGTTTCAGAATGGTTTGTCACTACATTGAACGTCATCTGGATGAGCCCTTATCACTGGAGGCATTGAGTGCGATTGCGCACTGCTCGCCTTTTCACTTTCACCGGATGTTTACAGCCTGGAGCGGAATGCCGCTTTATCGCTATATCCAGTGGCTGCGGCTGCGTCACGCCTCGTGGCGACTGGCGTTTAATCCGCACGATAAAATTATCGATATCGCCCTGGATGCGGGTTTTCAAAATCCGGAGTCGTTCAGTCGCGCCTTCAAAACGGCGTTAGGCGCCAGTCCCCGTCAGTTTCGTCGTGAACCGGACTGGGTGAACTGGCACCAACGCGTACCGAAAAACGTTTCTCAGGAGCGAACGATGAAAGAGATCAACATAGTCCTGTTTCCGACCACGCCAGTGGCGATGCTAAAACACCGGGGCGACCCGGCACAGGTGAATGCCAGCGCCGCGACATTTATTGAGTGGCGGCGAAGTAGCGGTCTTTCGCCGGTTGAGCGTTATCCGACATACGGTATTGCATGGGACGATCCCGAGTCAGTGCCTGCCGACGCATTCCGCTTTGATATTTGTGCGGCCGTGGAGCAGGCAGTACCGGCAAATACGTTTGGCGTCGAAAATGGCGAAATCCCCGGCGGGCGCTGCGCGGTCATCCGTCATCATGGCTCGCTCGACTCCGTGGGGGAGAGCGTGTATCACCTCTTTCGGCACTGGCTGCCGGAGAGTGGCGAAACCGTGCGCGATTTCCCGGTCTTTTTCCACTATCTGAATTTTGTGCATCAGGTGCCTGAGCACGAACTCAAGACCGATATTTACCTTCCTCTCGTGTAAGCCTGACGCGGCCACCAGCCTTCGGTAGCCGCCAGATGCCTGAACAGGCGAAAGTCCCCCGGCGCGATAGGTTTTGTACGCGCATCACTATGCCTTAACGTCACAGATAGGGTAGTATCTGCGGCAATATTGCCGCCGAAAAGGCGGACGCACATGTTGAGGAATCACACTTAATGAGCGATATGGCAGAGCGCCTTGCGCTACATGAATTTACGGAAAACGCGTATCTGAACTATTCCATGTACGTCATCATGGACCGTGCGTTGCCGTTTATCGGTGATGGCCTGAAACCTGTTCAGCGTCGCATTGTTTACGCTATGTCTGAATTGGGGCTGAGCGCCAGCGCCAAATTCAAAAAATCCGCCCGTACCGTGGGCGACGTACTGGGTAAATATCACCCGCACGGCGACAGCGCCTGTTACGAAGCCATGGTCTTAATGGCACAGCCGTTCTCCTATCGTTATCCGCTGGTTGACGGACAGGGGAACTGGGGGGCGCCGGACGACCCGAAATCCTTCGCCGCAATGCGTTATACCGAATCCCGTTTGTCCAAATACGCGGAAGTGCTGCTGGGTGAACTGGGGCAGGGGACGGCGGATTGGGTTCCGAACTTTGATGGTACGCTGCAGGAGCCGAAGATGCTGCCTGCGCGCCTGCCGAACATTCTGCTAAACGGCACCACCGGGATTGCGGTCGGGATGGCGACCGATATCCCGCCGCATAACCTGCGTGAAGTGGCAAAAGCGGCGATCACCCTGATTGAACAGCCGAAAACCACCCTCGACCAGATTCTGGATATCGTTCAGGGGCCGGATTACCCGACCGAAGCAGAAATCATCACGTCGCGAACTGAAATCCGTAAAATTTACGAGAACGGTCGCGGCTCCGTACGTATGCGTGCGGTGTGGAAAAAAGAAGACGGTGCCGTGGTGATTACCGCGTTGCCGCACCAGGTTTCCGGTGCGCGCGTACTGGAGCAGATTGCCGCCCAGATGCGCAACAAAAAGCTGCCGATGGTGGATGACCTGCGCGATGAGTCCGACCACGAAAACCCGACCCGTCTGGTGATTGTGCCGCGCTCCAACCGCGTGGATATGGAGCAGGTTATGAACCACCTGTTTGCCACCACCGATCTGGAAAAAAGCTACCGTATTAACCTCAACATGATCGGTCTGGACGGACGTCCGGCGGTGAAAAACCTGCTGGAGATCCTCACCGAATGGCTGACTTTCCGTCGCGATACGGTACGTCGTCGCCTGAATTATCGTCTGGAGAAAGTGCTCAAGCGCCTGCATATCCTTGAAGGCCTGCTGGTAGCATTCCTCAATATTGACGAAGTGATTCATATTATTCGCACCGAAGATGAGCCGAAGCCGGTTCTGATGTCGCGGTTTGGCATCAGCGAGACCCAGGCCGAAGCCATTCTCGAACTGAAATTACGCCACCTCGCCAAACTCGAAGAGATGAAAATTCGCGGCGAGCAGGACGAGCTGGCAAAAGAGCGCGATCAACTGCAGGCTATCCTTGCCTCTGAGCGCAAGATGAATAATCTGCTCAAGAAAGAGCTGCAGGCGGATTCCGATTCCTTTGGCGACGACCGCCGTTCACCGCTGCATGAACGCGAAGAAGCGAAAGCGATGAACGAACACGATATGCAGCCGTCTGAGCCAGTGACTATCGTACTGTCGCAAATGGGCTGGGTACGTAGCGCCAAAGGCCATGACATTGATGCACAGGGCTTAAGCTACAAAGCGGGCGATAGCTGGAAAGCGTCGGCGAAGGGCAAGAGCAATCAGCCGGTGGTCTTTATCGACTCGACCGGGCGCAGCTACGCCATTGACCCGATCACGTTACCTTCCGCGCGTGGGCAAGGGGAGCCGTTAACCGGTAAACTGACCCTGCCGCCCGGTGCCGTTGTTGAGCATATGGTCATGACCAACGAAGACCAGAAACTGCTAATGGCGAGCGATGCTGGTTACGGTTTTGTCTGCACATTCAACGATCTGGTGGCGCGTAACCGTGCGGGTAAGACGCTGATCAGTCTGCCGGACAACGCCCGTGTGATGCCGCCGCTGGAAATTGAAAACGACGCGGATATGCTGCTGGCGATCACCACGGCAGGCCGCATGCTGATGTTCCCGGTGGGGGATCTGCCGCAGTTGTCAAAAGGCAAAGGCAACAAGATAATCGGCATTCCGTCGGCGGAAGCCGCCAAAGGCGAAGACGGCCTGGCGCATCTCTACCTGCTGCCGCCGCAGAGCACGCTGACGATTCATGTGGGCAAACGTAAAATCAAACTGCGCCCGGAAGAACTGCAGAAAGTGCAGGGAGAACGTGGCCGTCGCGGGACGCTGATGCGCGGCTTGCAGCGTATCGACCGCGTTGAGATTGATTCACCGTCCCGCCCCAGCGTCGGAAACAGCGAAGAGTAATTGTTCCGCATTCATCCCCCACGCATCGGTGGGGGAATGACTAATTTTTCCCGTAAAAGCGTTGTTTATTCCAGAGTTGCGATTAACAATACGTTTTTACGACCCCGCATCTAACCAGGCCTGAGTGTTGCAGGCTAGTGTTTATGCACATAGGGATGGGTTTTCGAGGTAGCTATGCTATTTATTGTTCGCTTCATCATCGTTGTTATTTATTCCATTCTGGTGTGTGTCTTTGGTTCTCTTTACTGCCTGTTCAGCCCACGTAATCCGAAGCATGTTGCTACCTTCGGGCATATGTTTGGCCGCCTGGCTCCGGTATTTGGTTTAAAGGTCGAAAAGCGTTTCCCGCAGGGTTACGAGCAGCATGGCAAGGCTATCTATATCGCGAATCACCAGAACAACTACGATATGGTCACCGCGTCTAACATCGTTCAACCGCCAACTGTCACCGTCGGCAAAAAGAGTCTGCTGTGGGTGCCGTTTTTTGGTTTGCTTTACTGGTTAACGGGCAACCTGTTGATTGATCGTAATAACCGGGCAAAGGCGCATGGCACCATTGCACAGGTGGTGAAACATATTCAGAAGCGCAATATTTCTGTCTGGATGTTCCCGGAAGGCACCCGCAGCCGTGGGCGTGGGTTGCTGCCGTTCAAAACGGGGGCGTTCCACGCGGCCATCGCCGCTGGCGTGCCGATCATCCCGGTTTGTGTCTCTGGTACGTCGAATAAAATCAATCTTAACCGCCTGAAAAACGGGCTGGTAATTGTCGAAATGCTGCCACCCATCGATACCACCGGTTACGGTAAAGATCAGATTCGTGAACTGGCCGCGCAATGCCATGAGCTGATGAAAACGAAAATCGATGAGCTGGACAAAGAAGTGGCTGAGCGCGAGGCCACAGGACGGGTCTAGTCTTTTTGCTATATTGATGCCGGGAAATGATTTCCCGCGCGGTTTATTCAGTTTTTACACGGAGCAACTATGTCACTCAGTCGGCGTCAATTTATTCAGGTATCCGGGGCTGCATTCTGCGCAGGCGCGATACCGCTGAGGGCGAACGCCGCCGGGCAGCAACCGCCGCTGCCGATACCTCCGTTAATTGAATCCCGTCGCGGACAGCCGCTTTTCCTGACTCTTCAGCGTACGCACTGGTCATTTGCCACCGGAACGCGCGCGCAGGTCTGGGGAGTTAACGGGCGTTATCTTGGGCCGACAATCCGGGTCTGGAGCGGCGATGACGTCAAAATGATTTACAGCAACCGTCTGGCAGAAAATGTCTCTATGACGGTGAGCGGACTGCAAGTGCCTGGGCCATTAATTGGCGGTGCCGCGCGGATGATGACTGCGAATAATGATTGGGCGCCAGTGCTGCCGATTCGCCAAAGTGCCGCCACGCTCTGGTATCACGCCAACACGCCAAACCGTACCGCACAGCAGGTGTACAATGGCCTCGCCGGAATGTGGCTGGTGGAAGATGAAGTCAGCAAATCGCTGCCCATTCCGAACCACTACGGTGTGGATGATTTCCCGATTATTATCCAGGATAAACGGCTGGATAATTTTGGTACCCCGGAATACAGCGAGCCAGGCAGCGGCGGCTTTGTCGGCGATACCCTGATGGTCAACGGCGCGCAAAGCCCGTTTGTCGAGGTGTCGCGCGGCTGGGTGCGTTTACGTCTGCTCAATGCCTCAAATTCTCGTCGCTATCAGTTGCAGATGAGTGACGGACGTCCCCTGCATGTGATCTCCGGCGATCAGGGGTTTTTGCCTGTTCCTGTGTCGATCAAGCAACTGGCGCTGGCGCCGGGTGAACGTCGTGAGGTGCTGGTTGATATGACCAACGGTGATGAGGTTTCCGTCACCTGCGGTGAAGCGGCTGGCATCATGGATCGTCTGCGCGGCTTTTTTGAGCCCTCCAGTATTTTGATTTCGACCCTCGTACTGACGCTGCGGCCTACCGGGCTGCTGCCACTGGTCACCGATACCTTACCGATGCGGCTTTTGCCATCGGACATCATGACAGGTACGCCTGTGCGCAGCCGCGATATTACACTGGGCAGCGATCCGGGGATCAACGGGCAACTGTGGGATCCGCAGCGTATCGACATTACCGCTCAGCAGGGCTCCTGGGAGCGCTGGACAGTGCGTGCGGACATGCCGCAATCATTCCATATGGAAGGCGTACAGTTCCAGGTGCGTAATGTCAATGGCGCAATGCCGTTCCCGGAAGATCGTGGCTGGAAAGATACCGTGTGGGTTGATGGCCAGGTGGAGTTGCTGGTCTATTACGGGCAACCGTCATGGCCGCATTTCCCGTTCCAGTATGGCAGTCAGACCCTGGAGATGGCGGATCGCGGCTCGATTGGTCAACTGCTGGTGAACCCGGCGGCCTAGTCGATATGAATGCTACTCTGTCGCCCGACAGCGTTCCCGGATGACGGCGTAAACGCCTTATCCGGGCTATATCCTCTTCGGGTTCTGAGGCGAAAACCCCACACATATTCCTTCATTTCATGTATTGATCCAGCGTATAATCCACGCCCTTTGTTTATTTTTTTGCCACTTTTTGGAAGCAAGATGAGCGCAATATCCCTGATCCAGCCGGATCGCGACCTTTTTTCATGGCCCCAGTACTGGGCGGCCTGCTTTGGTCCGGCTCCGTTTTTACCTATGTCCCGCGATGAAATGGATCAACTCGGCTGGGATAGCTGCGACATCATTCTGGTTACCGGCGATGCGTATGTCGATCACCCGAGCTTCGGTATGGCTATCTGTGGTCGTATGCTCGAAGCTCAGGGCTTTCGCGTTGGCATCATTGCCCAGCCGGACTGGAACAGCAAAGACGATTTTATGCGTCTGGGTAAACCAAACCTGTTCTTCGGCGTGACCGCAGGCAACATGGACTCGATGATCAACCGCTATACGGCGGATCGTAAGCTGCGCCATGACGATGCCTACACCCCGGATAACGTGGCGGGTAAACGTCCGGATCGCGCGACGCTTGCGTATACCCAGCGTTGCAAAGAGGCCTGGAGAGATGTGCCAGTGATCCTCGGGGGCATTGAAGCGAGCCTGCGCCGTACCGCCCATTACGATTACTGGTCCGATACCGTGCGCCGTTCGGTGCTGGTGGACTCCAAAGCCGACATGCTGATGTTCGGTAACGGTGAGCGTCCGCTGGTGGAAGTGGCGCACCGTCTGGCACAGGGAGAGCCTATCTCAGAGATTCGCGATGTCCGTAACACCGCGATCATGGTGAAAGAAGCGCTGCCGGGCTGGAGCGGCGTGGATTCACGTATTATTGATATGCCGGGTAAAATCGACCCGATTCCGCATCCCTACGGTGAAGATTTGCCGTGCGCGGACAACAAACCTGTCGAGCCGAAGAAAGCCGAAGCGAAAGCTGTCGTTGTTCAGCCACCGCGTCCGAAACCGTGGGAAAAAACCTACGTGCTACTGCCCTCCTTTGAGAAGGTCAAAAGCGACAAAGTGCTGTATGCCCACGCTTCGCGTATTTTGCATCATGAAACCAACCCCGGCTGTGCTCGTGCACTGATGCAAAAACATGGCGATCGCTACATCTGGATTAATCCGCCAGCGATCCCGCTTTCTACCGAAGAGATGGACAGTGTTTTTGCTCTGCCGTACAAGCGTGTTCCGCATCCGGCCTACGGTAACAGCCGTATTCCGGCGTACGAAATGATCCGTTTCTCCATCAATATTATGCGCGGCTGCTTTGGTGGCTGTTCCTTCTGTTCGATCACCGAACACGAGGGGCGCATTATTCAGAGCCGTTCGGAAGATTCGATCATCAACGAGATCGAAGCCATTCGCGACACGGTTCCGGGTTTTACCGGCGTCATCTCCGATCTGGGTGGCCCAACGGCCAACATGTATATGCTGCGCTGTAAGTCGCCGCGCGCGGAACAAACCTGTCGCCGTTTGTCCTGTGTGTACCCGGATATTTGCCAGCACATGGATACCAACCATGAGCCGACGATCAATTTGTACCGCCGCGCACGCGATCTGAAAGGCATCAAAAAGATTCTGATCGCATCCGGGGTACGTTACGACATCGCCGTAGAAGATCCGCGTTATATTAAAGAGCTGGCGACGCACCACGTGGGTGGCTATCTGAAGATTGCCCCGGAACATACCGAAGAAGGGCCGCTGTCTAAGATGATGAAGCCGGGCATGGGGAGCTATGACCGTTTCAAAGAGCTATTCGATACCTTCTCGAAGCAGGCCGGTAAAGAGCAGTATTTGATCCCGTACTTTATCTCTGCTCACCCCGGTACGCGCGATGAGGATATGGTCAATCTGGCGCTGTGGCTCAAACGCCACCGTTTCCGCCTCGACCAGGTACAGAACTTCTATCCGTCACCGCTCGCTAACTCAACGACCATGTATTACACCGGGAAAAATCCGCTCGGTAAGATTGGTTATAAGAGTGAAGATGTGGTGGTGCCGAAGGGCGACAAACAGCGTCGTCTGCATAAAGCGCTGCTGCGTTACCACGATCCGGCGAACTGGCCGATGATCCGTCAGGCACTGGAAGAGATGGGTAAAAAGCACCTGATCGGTTCACGTCGCGATTGTCTGGTACCGGCCCCGACGCTGGATGAAATGCGTGAAGCGCGTCGCCAGAATCGTAATACCCGTCCGGCGCTGACTAAACACACCCCGATTGTTCATCAGCGTCAGAACGGTTCCACACGCAGCGAAACCGCAAAGCGTGGCGTTGCGAAAAACGGCGCAGTGAAAAGTGATGCTGTGAAAACGGGTGCTGTGAAGAGTGGCACTGTGAAAAGCGGCGTAATGAAAAACGATAACGCGAAAAAAGCGGTGAAGCGTAAGGCGAGCTAACGATTCACCTGCCCCTTACCCTTCGGGAGAGGGGCTGTAGCCCGGATAAGGCGCTTGCGCCGCATCCGGGAACGCGCTAACTTGCCTGCCACTCTGCTAGGGAGAAGGCTGGGAAGAAGGTGTGCTGGTGACATGTTTTTCGTCCGCTTTATCGCTCAGCGCTTCCTGCTGTCGCTCGCGGTTATACTCTTTAATCCCCTGATATAAGCTTTGGGTTTCATTGACGATGTCGTCAATCAACCAGCGGCCGTTTTCATCCACCAGGGAGAGCGTCTGTGTAACGGTCTCCGGCCCATCGCTGAATGGGCGGAAGCGGACCACCGCGTCAACGTGCTGACTATCATGGGGTACGATATCGACCTGCTCCAGCACCAGGTTGTCATAATCCTGGCAACCGCAGATAGGATCGTAATTCAAATAGCCTACATCTCCCTCCGCCGTCAGCCTTTGATCCTCTGCGACCTCTTTCATGAGCCGACTGGAAATCACCTGATCTTTGCCGGAAGCATCAAAAATGACCCCGGCTTGATTATCCTTATAGTGCTGATAGAGCAATTCCACGCTACGCTGAGGAGATTCACCAAACGCGGAAAAGCTGCAAATAAAAAGCAATACCAATAGTTTTCGCATAGTCGATTCTTCTTGTGGGGCACTGTACCCAGAGTAGCATTGCCTTTGTGCAGGCGTAAGTCTTCATATACGAAGAGATGTTTATCTGAATTCAAGGAGCGAGTGATGGCAACACGATTCTGGCCGGGTATCGCGCTTTTAGCGCTATTACAAAGCGGGTGTGTGGCATACACCCAGTCTCAACCCGCACTGGAAGGCCGCCTGGTGGATAGCAGCGGAAAACCCATACCCGCGGCCACTATTACGCTGAAAAGCTATCGTCCAGGGACCAGCACCGTAACCGATAGCAAGGGCTTCTTCGCTTTTGCAGGCGAGCATGAATGGTCGTTCTTTTTACCCGTTGGGCCAATCGACAAGATTAACCTTTCCCGCTTGCTTATCAGTGCGCAGGGGCAGCAATACGATGTGTTGCTCTCATATGGGTTGAGTGGACCTTACGGCTCGGGTCCGTCGGAAGTGGGTGTACTGTGTACGCTACCTGAAACGCAACTGCCAACGGATAAAGAGGGCACAACGCCGGATATCTGCCAGCGGGTGCCGTATAAAGAAATACAGTCATCCCGCACGGCAGAGTGAGTCGGTGGAAATCAACCCGGCACTCAAGCCGGGCTAAAAGGACTCATTAGTACAGCCCCAGCATTTTCCACCAGACAAGGCCGATGGTCATAAACACAGCCTGGTTGAACAGGCTAATCAAGAACCCTGTTCGCCACCAGGTGCCTGTTGGCACGTAACCGGCGCCAAACAGAATAGGACCACGTGCGTGGGTGTACTGCGTCAGAGAGCAATAGAGGCTACTGGTAAACGCCAGCATCAGCGCCATTGGTGCGGCGGGAATATTCAGGTGAATACCCACGCCGAGGAAGACGGCGTACAGTGCGGCGATTTGCGCATTACCGCTGGCGAAAAAGTAGTGGGTATAGAAATAGGCGGCGTTCAGCAGCAACAGTACAATCACCCAACTGGTGCCACCCATTGCGTTTCCGATGCTTTCACCAATCACGCCGCCAAACCAGGTGGTGAAGCCCAGTTTTTTCAACTGGTTCGCCATCATCAGCAGCGCCGCAAACCAGATCAGCGTATCCCAGGCCCCTTTCTCGCTTTTCACATCTTCCCAGCTCAGTACTCCGGAAAGTAACAGTACCGACAGGCCAACAAAAGATGCGGTTGTCGGGTCCACCCCCAGCGCATCACCGAAGATCCACAGTATCAGCAGAAGCAGGACGGTGCCGAGCATCAGCCATTCGCCCCGGCTCATTTTCCCCATCAATGCCAGCTCACGCTGCGCCAGGACGGGTGCATCCGGGGTGTGTTTGATTTCCGGACGCGTTATCCAGTAAACCAATACCGGTACGATAAGCAAGGAGACAACGCAGGGGGCCAGCGCGGCGATAAACCAGCCGCCCCAGGTCAGCGTGACGCCTGCGTTTGCCGCCAGCTTCACCGCCAGCAGGTTACCGGTATAGCCGGTCATAAACAGCGCGGCGGTGACATCGTTAACGTTGCCGATACAGGTAATGAGAAAGGTACCGATTTTGCTACGCGATTCATCTTCCGGGCGAGAGTCGAAGCTGCGGGCCAGTGAGTCGGCAATCGGGTAGATGACCCCACCGCAGCGTGCGGTATTACTTGGCATGGCGGGGGAGAGGATCAGATCGGCAAACGCCAGACCATATGCCAGCCCAAGCGTGCGCTTACCGAGCAGGCGGATCATTTGTAGTGCGATGCGTCGACCAAGCCCGGTTTTGATAAAACCACGGGCGATCATAAAGGCGACGACGATAAGCCAGATAAGTGAACTGTTCAGCTCGCTTAATGCCGTGAGGATAGCGCCATTAGCGGTTTTATCACCCGCGGCGTAGGTGAGGGCGAACACGGTGATACCGATGATGCCGACAGCGCCAATGGGCAGCACCTTCGCGACGATCGAGGCAATGGTTGCGACAAAGACAATAGCTGAATGCCAGGCCTGGGCGCTGAGTCCTTCCGGAGGGGCTACTTGCCAGAGGCCGGTGGCGATAGCAACGATAATAATTAAAGGGAGCCATCGGACTCCTGACGTGGTTTTTTCGGCCATAAAGTCATCCCTATTCATGGTGTAAATAAACATCGCGAATAAATAATCATTACAAGTGATTATGTGGTTTCAGCATAAATTATGCTGCGCTACAAATGTGAACAAATACACAATAAGAATAGGGCTAAATTGTTTCCTGATGTTTCTGATTTCAGAGCAAAAAAAAGCCCGGCATGGACGCCGGGCGGGTGGAGAGTAAAAGGCATTAGCCGCCGAACTGATCCGGGTCAGGGCCAAGACGTTTACCCTGATCGAGTTTAGCGATTTCGGCCAGTTCGTCTTTATCGAGACGGAAATCCCAGACGTCAAAGTTTTCGGCAATGCGCGCCGGAGTGACAGATTTCGGGATCACAACCAGACCGCAGTCCAGATGCCAGCGAATCACAATCTGTGCAGGGGTCTTGCCGTATTTATCCGCCAGCTCGCGGATAATTTTCTGGTCAAATACCCCTTCGCCGCCCTGTGCCAGTGGGCTCCAGGATTCGGTCTGGATTTTGTGCGTGGCATTCCAGGCATGCAACTGGCGCTGCTGCAAAAGAGGGTGCAGTTCAATCTGGTTGATAACCGGGGTCACGTTCGTCTCATCGATCAGCTTCTGCAGATGATGAATCTGGAAATTACATACCCCAATGCTCTTCACCAGCCCCTGTTCCTGGAGTTTGATCATTCCTTTCCAGGCCTCAACATAGTGATCGATAGCCGGAACCGGCCAGTGCATCAGGTAGAGATCAACATAATCGAGCTGCAGTTTATCGAGGCTTTCTTGCAATGCTTCCTGTGGGCGTTTCTGATCGTCATTCCACAGTTTTGTGGTAATAAACAGGTCTTCACGCGCAACGCCTGCACTTTTTAATGCCGTGCCGACGCCGTCTTCATTTTTATACGCGGCAGCGGTATCAATAGAGCGATAGCCCACTTCCAGCGCTTTGTGAATGGCGGAAACCACTTCCTCATTGCCCGCTTTCCACACGCCAAGACCCAGCTGCGGCATCAGGTTGCCGTCCGAAAGCTTAATCACGGTTGGATGTGTCATGCATTCCTCCTGTATGAGCTTACCGGGACAAGTCCCGGTAAGGTTGTGTGCATTAAGTCTGGACGAAAAGTCCAAAAACGAAAGGCAGCGGAGTAAAAAGCTTAGCGTGCCGCTTCGTAAATGCGACGGCTGACCTCAAGAGTAATATCCTGATGTTCACCGAGTTTTGTCATGCCATGTTCTTCCAGTTTTGCCAGCAACGCAGGGATAGAACTGCCGTCCAGACCGTAACCGGACAGACGCGTCGGCACACCCATCTGCTCAAAGAAACCACGGGTTGCTTCAATAGCGGCATCGATACGACTGTCTTCAGAACCTTCGCTGATATTCCAGACGCGTTCTGCGTATTGCAGCAGTTTGGCGCGCTTGGTGTCGCGTTTTTCATTCCACAGGGCAGGGAGTACTATCGCCAGCGTCTGGGCATGATCAAGACCGTGCATTGCCGTCAGCTCATGGCCGAGCATATGGGTCGCCCAGTCTTGCGGCACACCCGCACCAATCAGGCCGTTTAGCGCCTGGGTGGCCGCCCACATGACGTTGGCACGGACATCATAGTTTTCCGGTTCTTTCAGCGCTTTCGGACCTTCTTCAATCAGCGTCAGCAGAATGCCTTCAGCGAAACGATCCTGGATTTTGCCGTTTACCGGGTAAGTGACATATTGCTCGACGGTATGCACGAAGGCGTCCACAACACCGTTAGCGACCTGGCGTGGCGGCAGAGTGTAGGTGTAAACCGGATCCAGCACGGCAAAAATCGGCTGAACGTGTTCAGACATAAACGCTTGTTTATCGCCAGTGGTTTTACGGGAGATAACCGCGCCTTTGTTGGATTCAGAGCCGGTTGCCGGCAACGTCAGCACGGAACCCATCGGGATTGCGCTGGTGATTTTGCTGCCGTAAGTTTGCAGAATTTCCCACGGATCCACGCCTTCCGCGTAATGCGCCGCTGCAGCGATGAATTTGGTGCCATCCAGCACTGAGCCGCCGCCGACCGCCAGCAGGAAGGTGATTTTTTCATCCTGCGCGATTTTGACGGCTTTCATCAGCGTTTCGTAAGACGGATTGGGTTCGATACCGCTGAATTCCCGCACATCCAGACCTTCCAGCGCGCTATGCACCTGATCCAGCACACCGTTTTTCTTCACGCTACCGCCACCGTAGGTAATCAGGACGCGAGCGTCTGCCGGGATTTGTTCACGCAAATTGGCAATCGCGCCTTTACCAAACAGGATGCGGGTAGGGGTATGGAGATTAAAGTTGTTCATTGCTCGTTCCCTTTATGTGGGTGATTGATGAGCAGGCAGTATGCTGCCCGATGGCAATGATTGTGGCCGTGGTGGGCTTTCCTCTCAATGCACATTTCTGCCGATGTCTTGCCTGTTTCTCCAGCTTGCTGGAGAAACCGCACAAAAGATTGCACACTGTAGCGGTCGAAAAACAGTGAAGGAGCGGCGAGCTATGAACCGTGACGAGATTTGCCAGGCGCTAACGCAAAAAGTAAAACTACTGAAAAATAATGAAAACTATTTCAGTACGCTGCTTCCGGATATCCGTTTACTTTATGGTACTGAACCGGGAACCCGCACGCCGGTGATGTATCAACCGGGGATCGTTTTTCTCTTCTCCGGCCATAAGATTGGTTATATCAACGAGCGTGTATTTCGCTACGATACCAATGAATATTTACTGCTTACCGTACCCTTACCCTTTGAGTGTGAGACCTATGCAACGCCGGAGGTTCCGCTGGCGGGGGTACGCCTTAACGTCGACATTCTGCAGCTACAGGAGTTGCTGATGGATATTGGCGAGGATGAATCTTTTCAGCCTGCGATGGCGGCAAGCGGCATCAACTCTGCCACCCTGTCCGAAGAGATCCTGTGTGCGGCGGAGCGTTTACTCGACGTGATGGAACGCCCCCTGGATGCCCGTATTCTGGGAAAACAGATCATTCGTGAGCTGCTCTATCACGTGCTCACTGGGCCGCGTGGCGGCGCACTGCTGGCGCTGGTTAGTCGCCAGACCCATTTCAGCTTAATCAGCCGGGTGCTGAAACGCATTGAGAGTCAATACACGGAAAACCTGAGTGTCGACGAACTGGCGGCGGAAGCCAATATGAGCGTCTCTGCGTTTCACCATAACTTTAAGTCGGTGACCAGCACCTCGCCGTTGCAGTACCTTAAAAGCTACCGCCTGCACAAAGCGCGAATGATGATGATCCATGATGGTATGAAAGCCAGTGCTGCGGCCATTCGTGTGGGGTATGAGAGCCCGTCACAATTCAGCCGCGAGTTTAAACGCTATTTTGGCGTCACGCCGGGGGAAGATGCTGCGAGAATTCGCATGATGCAAGCGGGTTGATTTTCCTTCTCCTTTTGGGAGAAGGAAAAAGGAAAGGTATCAGGCGCTGCAGTATTTTTTCTTAATCACGACGGCCAGCGTACCCACCAGCCCGGCGACCAGCAGGAAAAGGGGCAGAATCATCAGGAATGTCATCACCTGATCTTCGTGGCGTTTGACGAAGGGGATCATGCTAATGGCATAGCCCAGCGTGGTGATCATGCCGACCCACAGCAGGCCACTGAGCCAGTTGAAAAGCTGAAAGCGGCGGCTGGACAAGCCTGAAATTCCGGCCATGGTTGGCAACAGAGTACGCACGAAAGCCAGGAAACGCCCGGCCAGCAGCGCCAGCAAACCGTGACGGTCAAACATGCAGGTTGCGCGCTGGTGATATTTCTCCGGCAACTGCGCCAGCCAGCTCTTCACCACTCGCGTATTCCCCAGCCAACGTCCCTGCAGGTAGCTTAACCAGCAGCCCAGACTGGCGGCAGACGTCAGGATCAGGAGTGTCGACAGGTAGTCCATGCAACCACGCGCCACCAGTGCGCCAGCCAATAAAAGCAAACTGTCCCCGGGTAAAAACGAGGCCGGAAGCAATCCGTTTTCTAAAAAGAGTGTGGCAAACATCACGAAATAGACGACGCCAACAATATGTGGGTTCGCCAGCGCTGCAAAGTCGTGGTGCCAGAGCGCAGCGATAATGTCTTGAATTACAGCCATGGACTTTCCTGTGGTACCGCTTAGAGAAGGCTATTGTACCTGCTTATCGCCCGAAACACCTTGATCCCAGGCGCAATTAATACAGAGTATTCTGCTAGCGTAATCAGAATTTTCAACTGGCAGTTAACAATTTAAACGATACGCTGGAAACCTGCGGCCAAATCTTCAATTAAATCATCTACATTTTCCAGACCAATATGAACACGAATCAGAGTACCGCTAAAATCCACGCCACCATCAGGACGAATAGCCGCGATCTGTTCCGGTTGATTTGCCAGAATTAATGATTCATACCCACCCCAGGAGTAGGCCATGCTGAACAGTGAGAAATTATCGAGGTATGCCGCCAGCTCTTCATTGTTAAGACGCTTGTTCAGAATGAAAGAAAACAGGCCGCTGCTACCGCTAAAATCGCGCTTCCAGAACTCGTGACCTTTGCTCCCGGGCAGCGCCGGATGGTTAACCTGCGCGACTTGCGGGTGCGAAGCCAGCCACTCGGCGATTTTCAGACTGCTTTCATGATGCTGACGCAGGCGTACGCCAAGGGTACGCAGGCCACGGCTGGTCATATACGCCGTATCCGCATCGACCATTTGCCCCATCAGATAGGCATTCTCACGCAGTTGATCCCAACAACGGGCGTTGGAAACTGCTGTGCCGATCATCCCATCAGAGTGGCCAATCAGGTATTTGGTGGCGGCCTGAATAGAAATATCGATATCGAATTCAAGGGCTTTAAAGAGAATGCCTGCCGCCCAGGTATTGTCGATCATAATGATCGCCTCTGGCGCAACGCTTCGGACCGCCTGCACAATTGCCGGTACGTCATGAACTTCCATGGTGATGGAGCCTGGGGATTCGAGGAACACGATTTTCGTATTGGGCTGAATCAGACGCACAATGCTTGAGCCGATCATCGGGTCAAACCAGCTGGTGGTCACGCCGAGTTTGGTGAGGATCTTCGTACAAAAATCCTGGCTTGGTTCATAGGCGCTATTGGTCATCAGGATATGGTCGCCCTGTTCTACAAACGCCAGAATGGTATTTGCCACTGCCGCTGCGCCACACGGGAAAAGGGCACATCCCGCGCCGCCTTCCAGCTCACACATGGCGTCCTGTAACGAGAAATGGGTCAGCGTGCCGCGACGCCCGTAAAAAAGCTCGCCTTTTGCGCGATTACGCGTGGCCTGCTTTTTCGCTTCGACAGTGTCGAAAACCAGGGAGGAAGCCCGTTGAATGACACTATTCACCGAACCCTGCGTGTATTTCTTGCTGCGCCCCGCGTTCACCAGAGCGGTATCAATATGCTTCGCCGTCATGTTCGCCTAACCTGTTTTTATACGTCTGGATGTCCAGACTACCATGAATGCCAGACGATGCATCGGTGCCTGTTCTGATAAAGCATAAAATTTTATGAATATTCGGCGATGAAACTTTTTTACTGCGTGAGCGCAAGGAAAAAGCGGGAATATTGCGGCAGTATGTAAATACTAATGAGAACTACTATCAATTCGACGGTGTTTTGATATTATTATGCTCAGATTTTGTGATATGCGTCGTGGAGATACACAGTGGGTAATAATTTGATGCAGGCGGATCTTTCCGTTTGGGGTATGTATCAACATGCCGACATCGTAGTAAAAATTGTGATGATCGGGTTGATTCTGGCATCAGTGGTCACCTGGGCAATCTTCTTTAGTAAAAGTGCTGAGATGATTGCGCATAAACGCCGCCTTAAACGTGAACAGCAACTGCTGGCTGATGCCCGTTCGCTGGATCAGGCCAGTGACATCGCCTCCGCTTTCCATGCCAGAAGCCTCAGCACGCAGTTAATTAACGAAGCCCAAAATGAGCTGGAGTTGTCCGCGGGTAGCGAAGATAACGAAGGTATTAAAGAGCGTACTGGTTTTCGCCTTGAGCGTCGCGTTGCCGCTACGGGCCGTCATATGGGCCGTGGTAATGGTTATCTTGCGACAATTGGCGCTATTTCCCCGTTCGTGGGGCTGTTTGGCACCGTATGGGGTATCATGAACAGCTTCATTGGTATTGCCCAGACGCAGACCACTAACCTTGCTGTGGTTGCACCAGGTATCGCGGAAGCGTTGCTGGCCACCGCGATCGGTCTGGTGGCGGCGATTCCTGCGGTGGTTATCTATAACATCTTCGCCCGCATGATCGGTGGTTATAAAGCGACGCTGGGTGATGTTGCCGCACAGGTTCTGCTGCTGCAAAGCCGCGATCTGGATCTGGCTGCCAGCGCCGCTGCAAAACCCGTTCACGCCGCCCAGAAACTACGAGTAGGTTGATGCCCCATGGCAATGCGTCTTAATGAAAACCTCGACGATAACGGCGAAATGCACGAAATCAACGTAACGCCGTTTATCGACGTTATGCTGGTTCTGCTGATTATCTTCATGGTGGCTGCGCCGCTTGCAACGGTAGATGTGAAAGTTAATCTGCCAGCTTCAACCAGTCAGCCGCAGCCGCGTCCGGAAAAACCGATTTACCTGTCCGTCAAAGCGGATAACAGCATGTTCATTGGTAACGATCCGGTGACTGACGAAACGATGGTGAATCAGCTTGATGCCATCACCGAAGGGAAGAAAGACACGACGGTCTTCTTCCGTGCGGATAAGACGGTTGATTACGAAACCATCATGAAGGTGATGGATACTCTGCATCGCGCGGGCTATCTCAAAATTGGCCTGGTCGGCGAAGAGGTTGCAGCCGCGAAGTAACCTTCGCGTTTGCTTATTAAGGCTGGCCTGCGGGTCGGCCTTTTTGTTTTCCGGGTTCTGCTCAGCCGACGATATAACACCTTATTTCAGGGGATGTTAACCTGAGAATACGTAAACCAATACAACGGGAATGATTCAGTGAATAGTCAAATAGGGTGAATAATTATTGATAATAAGGGGAGGGATTATAAGGTTATTTCGCTGCTTGCGCAGGCTCTGACGTGGGGGGCGTTGCAGCGTCTTCTGACGCAGGTTTTTCCTCAGGCGCAACGGTCGTCACAACCGCGGTACGGTATTCTTCATCGGCAAGCTTACGACTGATACGCAGTGTTGCTGTCTCTCTGGCAAGGATATGCTGGTAATTGGCTTCCAGCCTGGCCATTATTTTTTCCAGCAGTTCAGGGCGCTCCTCCACGATAGCGTTTATGGTCGCACCATAGATCTCTTCTTTTACCTGAAAGGCGTAGATTTCCCGGCGATTTTGCCACTTGAGTCGTACAAGGGCCGCAGGGATAGAGATGAGCTCATGGGCAATACGCTGTATGGTGGCGTTCTTACTCTGAATCAGTGCATCGATATTTTGCTTTAAGATAAATTCGTCGCTGGGTTGATTGTCTAAAGTCAAATAAACGTCGTTATTATCTATTTTCTCCACGTCATTCATCCCCTAGCTTATAAAACAAAGGCGTATCTTTTTCGCGGGTAATGAGATTAAGCCAAATTTCATTTCCTGCTTCATTAATTTGTTTGGTCTTTTCGGAAATTATTTGGCTTAATGTCTGTGCATCAATCTCGCCTTCGGCTTGCAAATCGTTCAGCAGTCGGGCAAAAGTTTCGATTTTTACCACACGATATAATCGATCTTTTATATGACGATCGCGCTCTTCAAGCAACATATTCCGCGACTGACCGGTACGATTGGCATTCGCTAATATATCGCTGGCATAATCAGAGAGCGTTCTTTTTCCCTGAGTTAAATTCGTGTCTTTTTCTGCTTCTCCCGGTTCTGTTTCCGTAACGGAAATGTGAAATCGAGCCGGGACAAGATTCTCGGGGAGCATTTCTAATATCCTTTAATATCAATAAGGTAGGAGAAGTTCAGGCGTGAGGTTCGTTGACAATATCATGGCGCACTTTTAAAATCAAAAAAAATGGAGCCTGCATATGAACAGTATTTATTATTCTGTTGTCATTTTATTGCTGTTAACGGGCGGCGTACTTTTATTGATGCGCGAAAACAATAAAAAGCCGTCCATAGCTGAAACTGAAACGTTGGCGCCGCAAGCTAAGCCTCTGTCCAAAGAGGAGGGCGAAGACCATTTCGCAATGCTAATGAATGCCATTACCCCGGTGTGGTACTGGCGTGTGAATCATGAATATATCGATTTTCTTCATGCGACGATTAAACGCATGAACATGGCGGAGATAAATAGTGTACCTGGGTTATTTGAGGCGCAGCGCCGTTGCAGCGATCTCAATTCTGCCGTCTACAAGTATTATGACAATATTAAAAAGCGCTGTTTAAACGGCGAAAAAGTGATGCACTCTGACCTTGATGTGTTGAACCTGCGCCAGTGTTTTCGCGAGTTCAGCATGGAAGCCTACCCGGAACTGGTCGTGCTGGTATGGCCGGAATATCAGCGTCCGGAGATAGACCCTGCACAGGTGTAACCTGTCGTGACGCTCCACTGCTGCCGGAGCAGCAGTGGAGCTGGCGAATCAATATTTCGCGTGGTGTTTAAAGCGGAAATCTTCCATAAAGCCGGTCAGTTTCTCTACCGCACCGAGCGTCAGCGCGTTATAGATTGAAGCGCGTACGCCGCCAATCGCGCGGTGACCGCCAAGGCCGGAGAATCCAGCGGCCGTCGCTTCATTCAGGAACAACGCTTCCAGCTCTTTCGTCGGCAAATTGAACGCAACATTCATATCAGAACGGAAAGCCGCTTCACCCCACGGGCGGTAGAAATCATTGCTGCCGTCAATCAGGCCATACAGCAATTTCGCTTTTTGCTGGTTGATTTGAGCCATATTTTCCAGCCCACCGACGTCATTGAGCAGCCAGCGTGTGACCAGCAGTACAACATAAATTGCGAAGACCGGCGGGGTGTTGAAGTTCGAGTGTGACTCAACCTGACGGCGATAATCCAGGAATGACGGCAGGTTATCCGGGGCGTTTTGTACCACGCTGTCACGAACCAGTACGATGGTAACGCCGGCCGGACCAATGTTTTTCTGCGCATGGGCATAAATCAGCGAGAATTTATCGGCCTCACACGGCTTAGACAAAAAGTCAGAAGACATGTCACAGACGCGCGGCACGTCGTCGCGGCCCAGAATACGATTGAACTGCAGACCTTCTACCGTCTCGTTGGAGACATAGTGAATGTACGGAGCGTCCGGCGAAAAATCTAACTCTTCATCGGTCGGCAGACGGCGATACCCATGTTCCTCACCGCTCCAGATGACGCGAACCGGGCCTTCACGCATGGCCTCGGTCACCACTTTACGGCTCCAGTAGCCGGTATCAAAATATTCTGCCGGATGTTTTTTCCCCCGCAGCATGGTCATCGGGACCATAGAGAACTGCTGTGTCGCACCACCCTGCAGGAACAGGATATGGTAGTTGGAAGGCAGGCCCAACAGCGTGCGGATATTGTTTTCGGTTTCACGCACCACATTTTCAAACCAGTCTGAACGGTGGCTGATACCCAGAATGGACAGCCCCGCCTCAGGGACATTAATGATCGCCTGTTGGACCTGGTTTAATACCACCTCAGGCAGCGCGCCTGGGCCGCCGGAGAAATTCAGTGCGTTATTCGGATTCAATGACATGTTCATACCTGTGTAGCATAAATGGGTTAGAGCGTTTTACCGGCCCGTTGTAACAACATTTCCCGCATCGCAGTTTTGACTTTATGCATATGAATCTGCTTGTTGGGAAACATCACTTCGTCGTCCATGGCGTGCACGACCATCGCCGGATCGATTTCAAAAATCAGCAGTTCGCCGTTCTGCGTCTCGGCACAATCGATACCGATGTACTCAAGACCCGTGCGCTGGCTAATTGCGTCCAGTGCATCACGGTGGCGTGCGGCAAAATCAGCGAATTCGTTCAGGAAGCGAGCCTCCTGAGCGCGTTTGTTTTCGTCTTCGTACATCCCTGCGTTGACATAATGGATCATCCAGTTGGACGACACGCCCATATGGCAGGCATACGCTTTGCCGTCGATTAGCACCAGGCGCATTTTGCGAAACAGACCGTCTTCACCGCTGTAATCCACGAAACGGGACAAGAAAAACGTATCCTCTTCGTTCTGCTGCAGATAGGATGCGACGGCCTCACGGTTATCCACTTTTTGTAGACCGTGACCACCATGGCTGCCGACCGGGCGCAGAATAATCGGGAAGGCGTGATCGTCGGCGATATCGGAGACGGACTTCTCTCCCGCTGCCACAGATTGCAGGGACTGGCGGCTGATATGCAGCGCCGGACAGATCACCAGACCGGGTACATTTTGCAGCAGGATACTGGCGTTGTGGCGTTCAGAATTGGGGACGTTTTGAGGCGGATTCAGGACCGGCGTAGGCCAGTCGCGCAGAACATTCTCCAGGCGCTGCAAAACGGCACTTTGTTCGTCGCTGGCACCAATCGCCACCATCACCAGATCGTGTTCCGGCACGGGTGACGTCAACGGATGCGGCGCGGTGGGATCAACATAGTAATTGATGAGATCGATGTCGCTATCTTCAAGCAGGCAGTCGAGCGGAATATTGGCCGAAAGATTACCCGGCACCATCAGCATCAGTACACGCAGTTTCGTTGGCTGACGCGCATGCCAGTGGTAAACGCGTTGCATCTGCAGCGCCTGGTTTTGAATTTGCAGACCTAACTCTTCATGTTTCAGGCTCATCATGGCCGTGGCAAGGTTCATCCACAGGGTCGCATCTTCCGGTGCTTTTTCCGCAAGGGCGATCATTTCTTGTGCCATAGAGGAGAAGTCAACACCTGCGATGCTCATACGTAAAAACGGCGCCATTCCCAGGAATGGCAACGATTGAGCTTCCGGCTCTGACGTTAACGACATACTGAGTGCCTCTGGTTATACAGTCGATATGACTTATGATGCTATAAATGACCAGATGGCAATGCGGTGATTAGCGGGGATAAAAAGCGGGATAACGGGAGTTACCCTCGGAAAGTGCGTCATTGCTGGGGTAAATAGTGCGAATTTTTCTATGAAATGCCGATAAACCACCTGAATGGTAATAAAAGAAGGGGGAACTACGCCCCCTTCATTTTTACTTATCGGAGGAGGCGTGCCAGAGGTTGAGTTCACCGTCGGCAACATGCTTATCGATCTGCGCCAGTTCGTGTTCACTGAATGTCAGATTGTTTAGCGCCAGCACGTTGTCTTCCAGTTGCTCCGGACGGCTTGCGCCGATCAACACGGAGGTGACACGGGCGTCTTTCAGCAGCCAGCTCAGCGCCATCTGGGCCATGGATTGCCCACGCGCGGTGGCCATCTCGTTAAGCAACCGCAGATTGTTCAGGTTGGCTTCGGTCAGCATTTTTTCCGACAGGCCGCGAACCTTCTTCCCTTCTTTCTGCATCCGCGAACCTTCCGGGATCCCGTTAAGGTACTTTCCGGTCAGCAATCCCTGTGCCAGCGGGGTAAAGGCGATACAGCCAACGCCGTTGGCGTCTAGCGTATCCAGTAAGCCCGTTTTATCGACCCAGCGGTTAAGTAAGTTGTAAGAAGGCTGATGGATCAACAGGGGAATCTTCCACTCGCGCAGCAGCGCTACCATTGTCTGGGTTCGCGGCGTTGAATAAGAGGAGATACCGACATAGAGCGCTTTACCGCTCTGTACGGCCTGGGCCAGCGCAGCGACGGTCTCTTCCATCGGCGTATTCTCATCGACACGGTGCGAATAGAAGATATCGACGTAGTCCAGCCCCATGCGTTTCAGGCTTTGATCGAGGCTGGCGAGTAAGTACTTACGGGAGCCGCCGGAACCGTAAGGGCCGGGCCACATGTCATATCCTGCTTTGGTGGATATGATCAACTCATCGCGGTAAGCGGTGAAATCTTCACGCAGCAAACGCCCAAAGTTTTCTTCCGCGCTACCCGGAGGCGGACCGTAGTTATTGGCTAAATCAAAATGGGTGATGCCTAAATCGAAGGCTTTACGTAACAGCGCACGCTGGGAATCAAGGGCTTGAACATGGCCGAAGCTATGCCACAAACCCAGCGACAGTGCGGGCAGGCGCAGGCCGCTTTTACCGCAGTAACGATACTGCATCTGCTCATAGCGAGCAGGGTTGGCAAACCAGGGCATGATGTCTCCTTTCTTGTAGATGTAGGGTCGAAACAGTGTTTTTATTCTATATCGTCATCGTGTCACAACAAGACTTTACGTTTTTAATGCGGCGGATTTTTGGGAAAGCGCGTGTTGGTACGCCAGGTTTAAAGCCGCGCCCGAACGAGAACGAGCCAGGTAATGATTCTCGTTGGGGTAAAACAGTCTCGTCGTTAACTTCGCTTTTTCAAATGATAAAGTTTCGTGATTATTTTTTTTGACAATTATATGGTGCTGAAATGCATTGTCGAAACTGGCCAGGAAGAAGAGGGGGCAGTGCTTTGAGGTAATATTGTGTTTAAGACGTTACGGCAAGGTAAAATAGGCTTGCGCAAATGCTTCATATCGACAGCGCTGTCGGCGATACGGCATGCGAGTTTTTTCTGAAGATGCGCAAATTTTCTGAGAAAATTCTTAGGTTATGACGTTCGTGCATCGTTGTTCCGATGAGATGGACAAACGATAAATTATATTTATTGAATATGATCGAAATAACCGTTGGTTTTCCACGCCTCCCGTAATCCTGCCTGCGCAGTGTCACTTTCAAAGCAATGCACTGTTCCATTTATCGCATTTTTATCAGAAGGTTATCATTCTCTCTGTACGTCACGGTGGAGACCGCCGTTTGTCACCATTACGGGTAACAAAAAAGCACATAACATTACTAATTGCATGGTTAATATTTCTTTGATTTTATTTATGGCAGCATGGTTAATGCTTATTTTTATATTTTATAATGATTTTTGTATTGTTGTTTTAAATTCCAATACAGGGCTGGATTGTTGTTTTTTATTTATTGCGTGTCTTTTTTTGTTTATTTATAATATTTTCTCAGGGCTTTTTTTGATTTTTTATTTATAAAAAAACGTTTTGCATTTTTATTTTAATTGCGGTTCTAATAACTCATAAATAAATTTCTCTCATAATATAAAGCAGTTACATAGTGTTTAGTTAGGTTGCTAACCTTAAAAATCGAATGATAAATCGCGCCTTGTTTTCAAAAAATAACATTCATAAGTGAAGGTAAACCACGATGGGATATGGACAAATATTGCCCATTTTGTGATCAATTTTTTACTTTGAACCATACAAATTCCCTGAATGTTGCCGATAAAGGAATTAACTCTCAATTCCGAGTAAGCATGTCCCTTCACTGCAAGGAAATAATTATGCGTATGCTTCAAAACTTTACTATCCGAATCGTCA
This sequence comes from Phytobacter diazotrophicus, assembly GCF_052061655.1. Classification (NCBI taxonomy): domain Bacteria; kingdom Pseudomonadati; phylum Pseudomonadota; class Gammaproteobacteria; order Enterobacterales; family Enterobacteriaceae; genus Phytobacter; species Phytobacter diazotrophicus. The sequence goes on from NZ_CM125428.1 coordinate 819,422, forward strand.
TGCTGGTGATCCTGGGCATTTTTGGCCTGCTGTGGTCCGGTGTCGGTTTGTATAGCGTTTTCTCTCTTTCAAAAGTGGCAGATGGCAATGAAGTTGATCGCCAGCTTGTGTCACAAATGACGTTGCTTAGCCAGGGCAATGACCAGTACTTCCGTTTTGTTACGCGCCTTAGTCGTGCGATGGAGGCAAAAAGCGCAGGCGGTGCAGTCGATTTTGCCCCTGCACAGCAGTCGCTTGAGAGCATGGCGAAAAAACTCACCGAGTTTAAAGCTATCTCTCCCGGACCTATGGATCCGAAGGTATCAGAGCAGGTAATCGCTGCCTGGCAGGCACTGCTTGATCAGGGTGTCACACCGCAGATGCAGGCGGCTCAACAAGGGTCGGTTGAAGCCTATCGTCAGCAGGCAAACAACGTGACCCCTGCATTGAGTCGGGCATTTGGCGCAACCACTGACAGCTTTAATAAAGCGGCAGGTGCCAGTCTTGACGAAACCCGTGTCATGGTTGACAGCCAGACCCACATCATCCGCGTGATTATTATTGTGGCAATGGTGCTGGGGTTACTGATTCTGCTATTCACCGACCGCTACCTGGTGACCATGCTGGTGAGACCGTTAGATGCCATCCGTGCTCACTTCACGAAAATGGCACAGGGTGACCTTAGCCAGCCAATCCCGGATTTTGGTCGCAATTGCGTAGGACGTGTCGTGCCATTGCTGCGTGCGACTCAGGATAGCCTGCGAGATGCGGTCAGCTCTATCCGTAACGGTAGTGAGAATATCTGGCGCGGCGCGACCGAGATTTCCAGCGGCAACAATGATCTCTCTTCCCGTACCGAAGAGCAGGCGGCAGCGCTGGAACAGACGGCAGCCAGCATGGAACAACTGACGGCAACGGTGAAACTGAACGCCGATAACGCCAGCCAGGCAAGTGAATTGGCCGATGTCGCCTCCTCAACGGCAAGTAAGGGCGGCGCGCTGGTAGAGGAAGTCATCAGTACAATGGATGGCATCTCTCAAAGCTCGAAGAAAATTGCAGAAATCACTACAGTCATTAATAGCATTGCCTTCCAGACCAACATTCTGGCCCTTAACGCCGCTGTCGAAGCTGCTCGTGCGGGTGAGCAGGGGCGTGGTTTTGCGGTTGTTGCAGGCGAAGTGCGTAACCTGGCCAGCCGAAGCGCAGGCGCGGCGAAAGAGATCGAATCGCTTATCGCAGACTCCGTTACCCGCGTAGAGAAAGGCGCCAAACTGGTCAATGACACCGGCACTACAATGGAAGGCATTCTGCGTGCGGTTACCGAAGTGACCACCATCATGAAACAGATTGCTGCTGCATCTGCGGAGCAGAGCAAAGGCATTTCGCAGGTAGGCGTCGCCATCACCCAGATGGATAGTGTCACCCAGCAGAACGCCTCGCTGGTAGAAGAAATTTCTGCTGCAGCGGCGGCGCTTGAGGTACAAACAGAAGAGTTGCAGCGTTCTGTACAACAGTTCCGTTTGTCTGCTAATGAGCAGGTCAACGTCGCTGCGCCGACAGCAGTGAAAACACCTGCCTTGCGCGGTACCGCTAAGAAAGCCGCTTCTTCGTCAGATGAATGGGTCTCGTTTTAAATAACACTGTTGCTGCTCAAAATATCGCTATATAGTTATGTATATATCGTTTGAGGGCAGTAAGAATGGAAAACCATTTTGGCAAAGGGTTGATGGCAGGGCTCAAGGCAACACAGGCGGATGACGCCAGTAGGGTCACGCATTTTTGTTCTGACTATAAACGCGGTTTTGTGCTCGGTTTTTCGCATCGTATGTTCGAAAAAACCGGTGACAGGCAACTGAGTGCCTGGGAGGCAGGCGTGCTGACGCGACGCTATGGGCTGGATAAAGAGATGATCATGGATTTTTTCCGTGAGAGCCATTCCGGCACGGCGATGCGTTTTTTTATGGCAGGCTACCGGGCCGAACGCTAAGCATACCGGCACCGTTTTTAGCCTTTTAGAAAGCCACTCTTCTGCGTGGCTTTCTTCGTTTTTATCCCCTGTGTAAATCCTCTGTACTTTGTGACATACCACGCTGATATTGAATGTTTCGTTCGTATAGACACACTTTTTGTATGATTACTTGATCGCACGCGCACACCCATTGCCTGAATCCAGTGTAAAAACAGGGCTAATTTTTGGCAAAGGAATGACAATGCATGGCCGACGAAATTCCTCAACTGACTTCTTTTACCTCCTGCGGCATTAATCGTCGCGATTTTATGAAGCTTTGTACCGCACTGGCAGCCACGATGGGGCTTAGCAGCACTGCTGCTGCGAAGATGGCGCAAGCCGTTACACAGAGCAAGCGCCCGCCCGTGGTCTGGATTGGCGCGCAGGAGTGTACTGGGTGTACTGAATCGCTGCTTCGCGCAACACATCCCACCGTTGAAAACCTTGTGCTGGAAACCATCTCGCTGGAGTACCACGAAGTACTGAGCGCCGCGTTTGGTCACCAGGTCGAAGAGAACAAACACCACGCTCTGGAAACCTATAAAGGGCAGTACGTTCTGGTGGTAGACGGTTCGATTCCGCTTAAAGACAACGGCATTTATTGCATGGTGGCGGGCGAACCGATTATCGACCACATCCGTAAAGCGGCAGAAAATGCCGCGGCGATTATCGCGATTGGTTCCTGTTCTGCATGGGGCGGTGTGGCCGCAGCCGGGGTTAACCCCACCGGGGCGGTGGGTCTGCAAGAAGTGCTCCCAGGCAAAACGGTGATTAATATTCCAGGCTGCCCGCCCAACCCACACAATTTCCTCGCCACAGTGGCGCACATTATTACCTTTGGCAAACCGCCGAAGCTTGATGCGAAAAACCGTCCGCTCTTTGCCTATGGTCGGCTGATTCACGAACATTGCGAACGTCGTCCTCATTTCGATGCCGGACGTTTCGCCAAAGAGTTTGGCGATGACGGGCATCGTGAAGGCTGGTGCCTCTACCATTTGGGATGTAAAGGTCCGGAAACCTGGGGCAACTGTTCAACGCTGCAATTCTGCGACGTGGGCGGCGTCTGGCCGGTTTCGATTGGTCACCCTTGCTATGGCTGTAACGAAGAAGGTGTTGGCTTCCACAAAGGCATTCACCAACTGGCGCATGTTGAAAACACCACGCCTCGCGTTGATAAGCCGCAGGTGAACAGCAAAGAAGGCGGTGTGATGTCGGCTTCCGCTGTTGGTCTGCTGGGTGGGGTGGTGGGATTACTGGCAGGCGTCGGGGTAATGACGGTGCGCGAGCTGGGCCGCCAGCAAAAGAAAAACAACGCTGACTCACAGGGAGAGTGACCGTGAACAGACGTAACTTTCTGAAGGTGGCCTCCGGCGGAGCGCTACTGGCGGGGGGAGCACTACCCGTTTCCGCCGCTGTGCATAACCGCCCGGCGATACCGGGCGCGTGGGGAATGCTCTACGACTCCACCCTGTGTGTCGGTTGCCAGGCGTGCGTCACCCGCTGTCAGGACATCAACTTCCCGGCACGTAACCCACAGGGTGAGCAGACCTGGTCGAATAATGCCAAACTCACCCCCTATACCAACAATATTATCCAGGTGTGGCGTAGCGGTACGGCGCAGCATAAAGATCAGCCGACAGACGGTTATGCCTACATCAAAAAACAGTGCATGCACTGCGTTGACCCGAACTGTGTTTCTGTCTGCCCGGTTTCGGCCCTGAAAAAAGATCCCAAAACCGGCATCGTCCATTACGACGCCAGCGTCTGTACCGGTTGCCGCTATTGCATGGTTGCCTGTCCCTACAACGTGCCGAAGTACGATTACAACAACCCCTTCGGCGCGCTGCATAAATGTGAGCTCTGTAATCAGGCGGGCGTGGAGCGGCTCAACAAAGGGGGGCTGCCGGGGTGTGTCGAAGTCTGCCCAACCGGCGCGGTGATTTTCGGTACGCGCGAAGCATTGCTGGCTGAGGCGCAAAAGCGTCTGAAACTGCAACCCGGCAGTGAATATTCTTACCCGCGCCAGACGCTGGATGCCAACGATCCTAACGTTCGCGAAGTCCCGAAATATCATCCGCACCTTTATGGCGAGCATGAAGGGGGAGGCACGCAGGTCATGGTACTGACGGGCGTGCCTTATACCTGTCTGGGCTTGCCGGAGCTGGATGATGTTTCGACCGGTGCGCGTTCAGAAAACATTCAGCATACGGTGTACAAGGGGATGATGTTGCCGCTGGCCGTTCTTGCGGGTTTGACCGCGCTGGTGTATCGCCATACCCGAAGCGATGACCATAAGGGAGGGGATGACGATGCATCATGATCCGCAGCCGCTTGGCGGAAAGTTACTCAGTAAACCGATCTATATGTTTGGGCCGCTGATCGTCTTGTGCGGGCTGTTTATCCTCAAGCGCCTGGTTTTCGGTCTGGGATCCGTTTCCGATCTGAATGGTGGGTATCCGTGGGGGATTTGGATCGCCTTCGACTTGCTCATCGGCACCGGTTTCGCCTGTGGCGGCTGGGCGCTCGCCTGGATGGTCTATGCCTTTAATCGTGGCGAATATCATCCGCTGGTGCGTCCGGCACTGCTGGCCAGCCTGTTCGGTTATTCGCTGGGGGGCTTATCCATTACCGTCGACGTTGGTCGCTACTGGAACCTGCCGTATTTCTACATTCCGGGCCATTTTAACGTCAACTCGGTGCTATTTGAGACCGCGGTGTGCATGACGATTTATATCGGCGTGATGGCGCTGGAGTTTGCCCCTGCTTTGCTGGAGCGTCTGGGCTGGAAGGTGTCGCTAAAACGGCTCAATAAAGTGATGTTTTTCATCATTGCGCTGGGTGCGTTACTGCCTACCATGCACCAGTCGTCAATGGGGTCGCTGATGATTGCCGCCGGGCACAAAGTACATCCGCTATGGCAAAGCTATGAAATGCTGCCGCTTTTCTCGTTGCTGACGGCGTTTATTATGGGCTTCTCCATCCTCATTTTTGAAGGTTCTTTGCTACAGGCGGGGTTAAAAGGAAACGGGCCGGATGAACGGCACCTGTTCAGTAAACTTACCGGTACGTTGAGCGTGCTGCTGGCGCTGTTTCTGGTGGCGCGCTTTGGCGAGCTTATCTGGCGTAACAAACTGTCGTTCGCTTTTGCCGGGGATGGTTACAGCCTGATGTTCTGGACCGAAATACTGCTGCTGGCTTTCCCGCTGGTGGTGTTTCGTGTGCCGCGCCTGCGCAACGACGCCCGGTTCCTGTTTACCGGTGCGGTGAGTATGCTGCTGGGTTGTGCGCTGTGGCGTCTGTCCTACTCTTTGCTGGCATTCAATCCCGGTGACGGCTACCACTACTTCCCAACGGCCGAAGAGCTGATCATTTCCATTGGTTTTGTGGCAACGGAGATTTGCGCGTACATCCTACTTATCCGCCTGTTACCCATAATTCCCCCGTTAAAACAATCAGAAAGCCATGAGGCGAGTAAAGCATGAGTCAACGTATCACCATCGATCCGGTGACCCGTATTGAGGGTCATTTACGCATTGATTGCGAAATTGAAAACGGCGTGGTTTCCCGTGCCTGGGCATCGGGAACCATGTGGCGCGGAATGGAAGAGATTGTGAAGGGGCGGGATCCGCGCGACGCGTGGATGATCGTGCAGCGCATTTGCGGCGTTTGCACCACCACCCATGCGATTTCCTCGGTGCGTGCGGCGGAAAGCGCGTTGAAAATCAATGTGCCGCTGAACGCTCAGTACATCCGTAATATTATTCTGGCGGCGCACACCACCCACGACCATATCGTGCATTTCTACCAGCTTTCCGCACTCGACTGGGTAGATATCACCTCGGCTTTGCAGGCCGATCCGCAAAAAGCATCGGCATTGCTAAAAGGCATCTCGAACTGGTCGCTAAACAGCGCCGAAGAGTTCGCCAAAGTGCAGCAGAAAATCAAAGCGCTGGTTGCCAGCGGGCAGTTAGGTATTTTCGCCAACGGTTATTGGGGACATCCGGCAATGAAACTGCCGCCGGAAATTAACCTGATTGCCGTGGCGCACTATCTGCAGGCGCTGGAGTGCCAACGTGATGCCAACCGCGTGGTGGCGTTGCTTGGTGGCAAAAGCCCGCATATCCAGAACCTGGCGGTTGGCGGCGTGGCTAACCCGATTAACCTCGATGGGCTGGGCGTGCTCAATCTTGAGCGCCTGATGTACATCAAAACCTTTATTGACCGGCTGGAAGACTTTGTCGAGCAGGTCTATAAGGTCGATACGGCGGTGATCGCGGCGTTCTACCCGGAATGGCTGACGATGGGCAAAGGCGCGGTTAACTATCTGAGCGCACCGGAATTCCCTACTGATGCTCAGAATGGCAGCTTCCTTTTCCCCGGCGGCTACATTGCCAACGGGGACCTCGCTACCCGCCGTGAAATCACTTCCCACAGTGACGAATACCTGATCAAGGGGATTCAGGAGAGCGCGAAACACGCCTGGTATAAAGATGAGGAACCGCAGGCGCCGTGGGAAGGGACGACTGTGCCTGCCTACACGGGCTGGCAGGACGAGGGCAAATACAGTTGGGTGAAATCTCCCACCTTCTATGGCAAAACCGTGGAAGTTGGCCCGCTGGCGAACATGCTCAATAAGCTGGCCGCGAAACGGGAAACGACCTGGGAAAAACTTAACGATATCATTGCGATCTACCAGAAACTTACCGGGAAAACCCTTGGCGTCGAGCAGTTGCACTCCACACTTGGCCGCGTGATTGGCCGCACCGTTCACGCCTGCGAGCTACAGCATATTCTGCAGCATCAGTACAAGGCGCTGATTACCAATATCGGCAAAGGCGACCATGTAACGTTCGTGAAACCGGATATTCCGGCGACGGGCGAGTTTAAAGGGGTAGGTTTCCTGGAAGCGCCACGCGGTATGTTGTCGCACTGGATGGTGATCAAGGACGGCAAAATCAGCAACTATCAGGCCGTAGTGCCGTCGACCTGGAATGCCGGTCCGCGTAATGCTAATGGCGATATCGGGCCGTATGAGCAGTCGCTGATTGGCACCCCGATTGCGGATGCGAATAAACCACTGGAAGTCGTGCGTACCATTCACTCGTTTGACCCTTGCATGGCCTGCGCGGTGCACGTGGTTGATGCGGACGGTAACGATGTTGTCTCGGTGAAGGTGCTGTGATGCGTATTTTGGTACTGGGTGTCGGTAACATTTTATTGAGCGATGAAGGCATTGGCGTTCGTGTTATTGAAGCGCTGGAGCAGCGCTATGTTATGCCGGAAGGCGTAGAGGTGCTGGACGGCGGCACCGCGGGCATGGAGTTACTGGAAGCCATGGCGAATCGCACCCACCTGATCATCGTTGATGCGATCGTGTCGCGCAAAAGCGAGCCGGGCGCGCTGCTTATCCTGCGTGATGAAGAGGTGCCGGTGCTGTTCAATAATAAAATCTCGCCCCATCAGTTGGGGCTATCTGATGTCCTTTCCGCCCTGCGCTTTACCGGCGAATTCCCGGATAACATTACCCTGGTGGGGGTGATTCCCCACTCGCTGGAGCCGAACATCGGGCTGACGCCAATCGTTGAGGCAAGCCTGGAGCCTGCGTTACAGGCGGTACTTATGGCGCTACAGGAATCTGGCGTAACGCCGGCATTACGGGAGCGCGCGGATGTCTGATTTCCTCGGTTTTCAACATTCCCCGCATGAACTGGTGGAAGCTGCGTTTGCACGCATTGCCACAGATGAGATGCAGGATTTGCCCTTTTTACATCCGACTATGCCGGTTTTTGTCCCCGGCTTTACGTTGTTTGAAGGGCAATGGATCGGCTGCGTATTGACGCCCTGGATGCTGAGCCTGGCTATCTTTCCAGGCCCGGATCAGTCCTGGCCCCCGCGAAAAGTGGGCGAGAAGATCGGCCTGCAACTTCCCTTTGGCGAGATGATGTTTACTGTCGGCGAACTGGATGGGCTATCCCAGTACTGCGCCTGTTCACTGATGTCGCCGTTGGCGCACGATCTCTGTGTCGGGCAGGGGAAAACGCTGGCCCAGGATTGCCTGCGCATGGTGCTTTCTCTGCCGGTGCGTGACCCGCAGCTCAGCCGCCGTGCTCTGTTTGCTGGCCTTAAAGGCGGCGAGTATGCATGAGCTTTCCCTGTGCCAGAACCTGGTTGAGATCCTTGAACAACAGGCTCAGCAGCATGGGGCAAAGCGGGTAACAGGCGTCTGGCTGGAACTGGGGGCGTTTGCCTGTATTGAGGAGAGCGCTCTGCGTTTTGGCTTTGAGATAACCTGTCGGGGAACGGTGGCAGAAGGGTGCCAGTTGCACCTTTCACAGCGTCCTTCTCTGGCCTGGTGCTGGAACTGCAACGAAAGCGTTGAGGTGAGCGGGGATGAGGTGTGTCCGCATTGCCACAGCCCCGGCTTGCAGCGGGAAAACGACAGCGGCATGCAAATCAAAAGTATCGAAGTCGGTCAGGAGTAGCTATGTGTATTGGTGTGCCCGGCCAGGTGGTGAGCGTTGGTGAAAGCGCTCATCATCTGGCGCAGGTCGATGTCTGCGGCGTTCGCCGCGACGTGAATATTATGCTGGTGTGTGAAAGCGAACCCGCCGCGCTGCTTGGTCAGTGGGTGCTGGTGCACGTGGGGTTTGCCATGAGCGTCATTGATGAGGAAGAAGCCCTGGCAACGCTGGAAGCTCTGCGCGAACTGGATATGGATTTCACCGAACCTCAAAGATGAACCAAACCGGGTTTGGCATCGGTAATCATCTGGGTGACCAGCGCCAGATTACCGATTTTCGCCTCGCTGGCCCGGTAAAATTTACTTTTATCAATCAGCAATAAAGACTGATTTGCACGGCGCAGAAGATGTGCTTTATAGGTGGCGTTATATTTCGTTGAATCCCACATCTCTCCGCTGGCATCCACCCCTTCGCAGGAAAAAATAAACAGGTCGACCTCAAGCGATTTCAGCATCGTGACCAGCGCCGGGTTCACGTAGCAGCGATTTTGCCGCTCCAGCCGTCCGCCAGAGCAGATGAGATCGATATGCTGGCGGCGCGCCATCTCCTGGCAAACGGGCAGGCTGTTGGTAAAGACTGTCAGGGGGATATCCGGCAACTGGCGCGCCAGATGAAAACAGGTCGAACTGGCATCCAGCGCCAGCGTCATCCCTTGCTCAATCCAGTTCAGGGCGTGGCGGGCAATATCGGCTTTATCTGCATAATGGCTTTTACGCCGGGCGTAAAACGGCTCGCCATCACTCTGTTGCGGCGTGTGAAGTAATCGCGCCCGACCGTGGCGGCGCACAATTTTTCCCTGCGTCTGTAGCGCTTTTAGATCCCGACGAATGGTCTCTTTGCTGACGCCAAGCTGCCCGGCGAGTGCGTCGGTGGTCAATGTCTCATGTTCTGCCAGTAGCTGAATCAACGAAGCCTGGCGTGTCATTTTCATGTCGGTTCCGCCTGCCGGTATGAAAGGGACAGCAGCGTGTGACCAATGGCTGCACCATTTTTACCGGTATGTTTTATCTGATACATCGACTGGTCTGCGCGGCGTAGTGCGTTAACAAAATCGTCGCCGCGCTGTACTTCATCGATACCGATGGATGCCCCCACCTGTGCCTCGCCATTATCCAGCTCGAAGGGGGTTAGCGCGGCGTGCAGGCAATTATGCGCGGTGCTGTTGATAAGCAAACTGTTGAGCGCAAACGGCAGCAGCAGGACAAACTCATCGCCCCCCAGACGCCCTACCACTGACCCTTCCGGGCAGGCTTCACGCAGGCGCCGACTTAACTGTATCAACAATTCATCACCACTACGGTGACCAAAGGTGTCGTTGACGACTTTAAAATCGTCCAGATCGATAAACGCGATGCACAACGGGCCAGCCGCCTTGAGCGTATCGAAATGATGAATCAGCGCGTGGCGGTTCGCCAGCCCGGTCAGCGGGTCGTGGTTCGCCAGCGCCGCAAGCTGCTCTTCATACTGCTTCTCTTTGGTCATGTCGATGTGGGTACCGGTGACCTTTAACGGCTTGCCGTCGCTGTCCCGGTCAGTGACACGCCCACGGTCCAGCACCCAGGTGACGGTGCCGTTTTTATGCTGCATACGGTGCAGCGCTTCATAGAACGGGGTTTTGCCGTTGAGGTGGTCGTAAAACGCATCGAGAACGCGCTGGCGGTCATCCTCATGCAGATGCTCTTTCCAGACATTAAAGTGGGCGCTGAGCTCTTTTGGCTGATAGCCGAGCATCGATCCCCAGCGTCGGTTGTAGATAATCAGTTTCCCGCTGGGCACATCAAGCTGCCATAAACAGAGGCCTGTGCCATCCAGCGCCGCGCTGAGCTTGTTACGGGCATCACGCGCAATTCGCACCAGACGGGCGTTATGCTTTTTCAGGTTCTGGACCTGCTGTTTTAGCGCATTTTCAGACATTTGGCGTGATTATGGGTAAATAAAAGGCATTCTTACTGGTTATCTCAGAGGTTGTAAATATGAAGTGATAAAAACAGTCTCAGGCTGGTCTGGGAAGGGGAATTCCCGGACGCTTGCCGTCCGGGAAGAGGGGGATTAGCCGTTGCGTTTGTCTTCGGTGTGGGTGTCGAAATCGCTGGCATCGTGGCGTTCGTGCAACTGTTCGCTCGGCTCACCAAAGGTACGGTTGACCATACGCCCACGTTTCACGGCAGGACGCTCAGCAACCTCTTTGGCCCAGCGCAGAACATTCTGGTAGCCACTGGCTTCAAGGAACTCGGCGGCGTTGTAAACATTGCCCAGTACCACGTTGCCATACCACGGCCAGATGGCCATATCGGCGATGGTGTATTCGTCACCCGCCACGAACTTGTGTGTTGCGAGCTGCTTGTCGAGCACATCTAACTGTCGCTTGGCTTCCATCGTAAAGCGGTTGATAGCGTACTCGATTTTTACCGGCGCATAATTATAGAAGTGACCAAAGCCGCCGCCGAGGAACGGCGCTGAGCCTTGCAGCCAGAACAGCCAGTTCAGTGTTTCAGTCCGCCCGGCGAGGTCTTTGGGCAGGAAGTGACCAAACTTCTCTGCCAGATAAAGCAGAATGGCGCCGGACTCAAATACACGCGTTGGCGGGGTGGTGGAGTGGTCACGCAGCGCCGGAATTTTGGAGTTCGGATTCACATCCACAAAGCCGCTGGAGAACTGATCGCCTTCACCAATGCGGATGAGCCAGGCGTCATACTCCGCCTCTTTCACGCCTTTCGCCAGTAGCTCTTCGAGCATGATCGTCACTTTTTGACCGTTCGGCGTACCCAGCGAATAAAGCTGTAGCGGGTGCTTACCAACGGGTAATTTTTTGTCATGGGTCGCGCCGGAAATGGGGCGGTTTATATTGGCAAACGCGCCGCCGCCGCTGTCTTTATCCCACGTCCAGACTTTTGGGGGTTGATAGGTGTTCTCTGACATGTTGACCTGCCTTTTCGTTAAGGTATTGAAGCAGTGTAGCAGCCGTCGGATAGGGGCGTGTTTCCCCGCTCCAATCAGGCCAGAATACGCGCCGCCCAGGCGCTGATATCATCACCGCTGCCCAGATCCGCCTGTACCAGGCCGTTGACCATAAAGGTGGGGGAGACGTGGATACCGTTCTGGCGCGCATATTTACAGTGCCATTTGATTTCCGTCTGCAATTCCGGGCGCGCGAAGGCTTCACTCACCTTCACGCCGCTATAATTTTCAATTCGCTCGATGATCTGCTGCGGGGTGGCATCCATATTCGGGCCGCTGCAGTGGTCGGTAAACTCGAACTCTTCCCGGTGATCGGCAACAGCCTGCATCACCTTATGTGCGGCATCGCGACCATTGGGCAGCGTGGAGGCGGCAAGAATGCAGCGCACAATGACGCCAGAAAACAAATGCCAGGGCTGCGATTGCAGGCGAATTTTTACCGTCACCTTGTCTTCACCCACTTCTTTTAGCAGCGCATCCAGTTTGTTAAACGCGCGCACGGAGAACGGGCAGGTGGGTTCCAGAAAAACTTCAAAAGTGCGTGGGCCGTGACCCCAGACCAGCGGCTCGGCATGTAACGGTTGGCTCATGTTGACTCCTGATGGTTAGCACGATGTTGTGGCAGATGTGAACGTTGCGATGACCAAAGAGAATATCAGGATGTGATTTCGTGAGGCACTGGAATTGATGAATTTGGCAGGAGTGACGGCTAAACCGCCCAAAAAGCCAATGCCACAAACAGACCGCCAGGCAAGACCCTGCGGTTGATGTAGCGCACCTCATTTTGCATTGGCAGCAGAATAGATTTGCTTTGCTAAACCGGTTTAATTAGATTTTAGCAATACATTCTACTGGGAGAAAACCATGTCAGCTCAAGTCTGGTGTCTGGGTGATGCCGTTGTTGATCTGTTGCCAGAGGGCGACGGGCGATTAATGCAGTGCGCGGGGGGAGCCCCGGCCAATGTCGCCGTTGGCATTGCGCGGCTGGAAGGGAAAAGCGGTTTTATCGGCCGGGTGGGGCAGGATCCTTTTGGCAAATTTATGTACGACTCGCTACGTCAGGAAAAGGTGAACACGGATTATATGACCTTTGACGAGGCACAGCGTACATCCACCGTTGTCGTCGCCCTTGACGACGAAGGCGAGCGTTCCTTCACCTTCATGGTGCGCCCCAGCGCCGATCTTTTCTTGCAGGCTGATGATTTGCCAGCTTTCCGGCAGGGGGAGTGGTTACACTGCTGTTCTATTGCGCTCTCGGCTGAACCTTCGCGGACCACGACGTTACTCGCCATGCAGCGCATACGTGAAGCCGGCGGCTTTGTCAGTTTTGATCCTAATATTCGTACCGATCTCTGGCAGGATCCGCAGATGCTGCAGCGGTATCTGGAGCGAGCCTTCGCACTGGCCGATGTGGTAAAGCTCTCTGAAGAAGAGCTGGCTTTTATGACGGCCTCCTCGGATTTGCGTATCGCGATGAAAACGCTGGCAGAACGTTTTGCGATCAAACTTTTGCTGGTCACTCAGGGCAAAGCTGGCGTGCAGGCGCTCTTCAAGGGCGACATTTTCCATTATTCCAGCGAGCCCGTAGCAAGCGTGGATACCACCGGTGCGGGTGATGCCTTTGTGGCCGGGTTGCTGTGGCAACTGGCGCAAAGAGGTTTACCCCAAAGCGAGCCAGATCTGGCATTGGGCCTTAAGTATGCGCAACGATGCGGTGCACTGGCGACCACGGCGAAAGGGGCGATGACCGCGCTACCCCATCTTGCGGCTTTGATGGCGCCGCAGGGCTGATTTCCATAACGATTTGCGACCCTCCTCACATTCACTAAACCGGTTTAGCTAATTTGTTTGCAGGTTGAAATTCACCACGATTATGATTCGCGACTAAACCGGTTTAGCAAAACATTCAGCACTCTTACCTCTTTCATAGGGACGCAAAAACAATGAGAAAAAGCACGCTCGCTATCACGCTTGGTTTGTTAATGGGGTCGGGTTCTGCCCTTGCAGCAGAGCCGGGGACCAGCAGCATCGAGGCGCGCCTTGCCGCGCTGGAACAACGTTTACAGGCCGCCGAACAGCGGGCGACTAACGCAGAAAAAAGAGCAGAAGCCGCCGAGTTGCAGGCAAGAAATGTGGCAACCGAGCAGCAGAAAACGCAGACCACCACGGCTGAGGTGGCGCAGCGCACCACGCAACTGGAGCAGAAATCATCACAAGAAGGTGGCTTTGAGTTCCATGGCTATGCCCGTTCGGGACTGCTGATGAGCGACTCCGCGGCTAAAACCCAGGGTGGGCCAGGGATGACGCCAGCCGGTGAAACGGGTGGACATGTTGGCCGTCTGGGCAACGAGCCGGATACCTATGTTGAGATGAATCTTGAACATAAACAGACGCTGGCTAACGGCGCCACCACGCGCTTTAAAGTGATGCTGGCCGACGGACAGCGCAGCTACAACGACTGGACGGCATCGAGCAGCGACCTCAACCTGCGTCAGGCCTTTACCGAGCTGGGCCATCTGCCCACCTTCACCGGCGCGTTTAAAGACACTACCGTCTGGGCCGGGAAACGCTTTGACCGCGATAACTTCGATATTCACTGGCTTGATTCGGACGTGATTTTCCTCGCCGGGACCGGCGCAGGTATCTATGACATGAAGTGGAGCGATAACGCGCATAGCAACTTCTCTCTCTATGGCCGCACCTTTGGCGATATCGAAAACAGTGAAAATAATGCCCAGAACTACATCCTGACGCTGAACAACTACTTTGGCCCGGTGCAGGCGATGGTTAGCGGCATGCGTGCAAAAGACAACAACGACCGCGTTGACCTCGATGGCAACAAAGTGAAAAGCGATGCGGCTAACACCGGTGTCCATGCGCTGTTAGGGCTGCACAACGAAAGTTTCTATGGCTTGCGTGAGGGGATGTCGAAAACTGCGCTGCTTTACGGCCATGGCCTCGGTGCTGAGGTGAAAACAGTAGGGGCGGATGGCGCGCTGTTACCTCAGGCGGATACCTGGCGTCTGGCGACCTACGGCATGACCCCACTGGGTGGTGGCTGGCATATTGCCCCTGCGGTACTGGCGCAGAGCAGCAAAGACCGTTACGTCAAAGGCGACAGCTACGAGTGGGCGACGGTTAACATGCGACTGATTCAGGAACTGACGCAGAATTTCGAGATGCAGTATGAAGGCAGCTATCAGTATATGGATCTCAAACCGGAGGGTTACAACAGCCGCAATGCGGTCAACGGCAGCTTCTACAAACTCACCGTTGCGCCAACATTGAAAGCGGGTGATGTGGGTGAGTTCCTGAAACGTCCGGAACTGCGTCTTTTCGCCTCCTGGATGGATTGGGATCACAAGCTGGACAACTATGCCAGCGATGATGCTTTGGGTAGCAACGGCTTTAAGTCTGGCGGCGAATGGACCTTCGGCGTGCAGATGGAAACCTGGTTCTGATAATGAAGCCCCGTTAAGGGGCTTCTTGACGCGCTAATTATTACAAATCTCCATAAAACAGGGGCTTATATGGACTTTGAACAAATTTCCCGCTCGCTCTTACCGCTGCTGGGCGGCAAGGACAATATCGTCAGCGCAGCGCATTGCGCTACGCGACTGCGGCTGGTTCTGGCGGAAGATGCCAAAGCAGACACCACGGCGATCGGCAAGGTTGAAGGGGTGAAAGGTTGTTTTCGCAATGCCGGACAGTTGCAGATTATTTTCGGCACCGGCGTGGTGAATAAAGTCTATGCCGCCTTTATCAAAGAGGCGGGTATTGGCGAAACGAGCAAGTCCGAGGCCGCTGCCATTGCTGCCCGCAAACTGAATCCGTTCCAGCGCGCGGCCCGTTTGTTATCGAACATTTTCGTCCCGATCATCCCAGCCATCGTGGCGTCGGGTTTGTTGATGGGGCTGCTGGGAATGGTGAAAACCTACGGCTGGGTCAATCCGGAAAACGCGCTCTATATCATGCTGGATATGTTCAGCTCGGCGGCGTTCATTATTCTGCCTATCCTGATTGGTTTCACCGCGGCGCGTGAATTTGGCGGTAACCCCTTCCTGGGCGCGACGCTGGGCGGCATTCTGACGCACCCGGCGCTGACCAACGCCTGGGGCGTAGCCGCCGGGTTCCATACCATGAACTTTTTTGGTATCGAAGTAGCGATGATCGGCTATCAGGGCACGGTCTTCCCGGTGCTGCTTGCCGTCTGGTTTATGAGTGTCCTGGAAAAACAGTTGCGCCGGGTCATTCCTGACGCGCTGGATCTGATTCTGACGCCGTTTTTGACGGTTATTATCACCGGTTTTGTCGCGCTGCTGGTCATCGGCCCGGCGGGGCGTGCGCTGGGTGACGGTATCTCCTTTGTGTTGAGCACGCTCATCACCCATGCCGGCTGGCTGGCAGGGTTGTTGTTCGGCGGTCTCTATTCGGTGATTGTCATTACCGGCGTGCATCACAGTTTCCATGCGATCGAAGCGGGGTTATTGGGCAACCCGTCTATTGGCGTGAACTTCCTGCTGCCTATCTGGGCGATGGCCAACGTGGCTCAGGGCGGTGCTTGTCTGGCGGTGTGGTTCAAAACCAAAGATGCCAAAATCAAAGCCATTACCCTGCCATCGGCGTTTTCGGCGCTCCTTGGCATTACAGAAGCCGCTATTTTTGGTATCAACCTGCGTTTTGTAAAACCCTTTATTGCAGCGCTGATTGGTGGGGCGGTTGGTGGTGCCTGGGTGGTCTCGGTCCATGTCTATATGACAGCCGTAGGGTTAACGGGCATTCCGGGCATGGCGATTGTACAGGCCAGCTCGTTACTGAATTACGCTATCGGGATGGTGATTGCTTTCAGCGTCGCCTTTGTTATCTCTTACCTGCTTAAATACAAAACGGACTCCGAATAATGACGCCATCAGCCCTGTTGCCGAAGATTTTACTGTCAGTACTTAAAGGCCAACCGAAAGCACTGCGTGACAGCCACTATCCGGCCTGGCATCTGGCCCCGGCGACGGGGCTGTTGAATGACCCCAATGGTTTTATCCATTTTCAGGGGCGGTTTCATCTGTTTTATCAGTGGAACCCGCTCGGCTGTCAGCACAATCACAAATGCTGGGGGCACTGGAGTTCAGCGGATTTACTGCACTGGCAGCATGAGCCGATAGCGCTAATGCCGGAAGAGGAGTATGACCGCAGCGGTTGCTATTCCGGTAGCGCAGTCAACAACCAGGGCGCACTGACGCTGTGTTATACCGGCAACGTGAAATTCGCCGGGGGTGGGCGCACGGCCTGGCAATGTCTGGCGGTGCAGAACGCCGAAGGTGGGTTTGATAAGCTGGGGCCCGTCATCGCGTTGCCGGAGGGCTACACCGGGCACGTCAGAGATCCGAAAGTCTGGCAGCACGAAAACCAGTGGTACATGGTGCTCGGCGCCCAGGATCTGGCGCTACGCGGCAAAGTGCTGCTGCTTCGTTCCGACGATTTGCATCACTGGCAGTTACTCGGTGAGCTCGCCGGTAGCGGCCTCGGCGGTTTAGGGGAGGCAGGGTACATGTGGGAGTGCCCGGACCTGTTCACTCTGGGCGCTGATACTTTCCTCATCTGTTGCCCGCAAGGGGTGGCACGTGAAGCGCACCGTTTCCTTAATACCCACCCGAGCGCGTACCTGAGTGGGGCATTCTCCCCTGAACAGGCGACGTTTGAACATGGCGCGCTGCATGAGCTTGACGCCGGATTTGAGTTTTACGCCCCGCAAACCACCTTAAGCGCTGACGGTCGGCGCCTGCTGGTGGGCTGGATGGGTGTGCCGGATGGCGAAGAGATGCGCCAGCCGACGGTAGCGCAGGGCTGGATCCATCAAATGACCTGCGTGCGTGAGCTTTCCAACCGCAACGGTAAATTGTATCAACAGCCGGTCAGGGAATTGCAGGCGCTGCGCGAAAATGAGCGCCGTTTTGCAGGGCCTGTGGATGACGCACCGGTGATGGACGCCCGGAGCCTGGAGCTATGGGTCGAGTGCGAAGGTGAGCTGACACTGAATATTGGCGATACGCTTATCCTGCACTGGCATAAAGACCATCTGCGTCTTGACCGTCGTAGCCTGGAAAATGGCGAATGGCTCTCGCGTTACTGGGACGGAGAGGCAAATGTGCTGCAAATTTTATGTGACAGCTCAAGCGTTGAGATCTTCATCAATGAGGGCGCTGGCGTAATGAGCAGCCGCTACTTCCC
The DNA here is from genome assembly GCF_052061655.1 of Phytobacter diazotrophicus. Classification (NCBI taxonomy): domain Bacteria; kingdom Pseudomonadati; phylum Pseudomonadota; class Gammaproteobacteria; order Enterobacterales; family Enterobacteriaceae; genus Phytobacter; species Phytobacter diazotrophicus. The sequence goes on from NZ_CM125428.1 coordinate 837,113, forward strand.
GTCACATCCTGCACAAATAACCTTTAGCGGAAGTGGCGAACTGCGGGCGCAATACTGGTCGTTACGTCCTTGCATGGTAGAATAACCGCTTGTTTCATTAACCGATGCATTGTCGTGAGAAAAACAAAACGCGTTACCATCACTGATATTGCCGCGCTGGCGGGGGTCTCAAAAGCCACCGCCAGCCTGGTTCTCAATGGACGAGGTAAAGAGTTACGCGTGGCGCAGGAAACCCGTCAGCGTGTGCTTTCGCTTGCTCAACAGCACCACTATCAGCCGAGCATTCATGCCCGCCTGTTGCGCGAGGATCGCAGCCACACGCTCGGCCTGGTGGTCCCTGAGATAACCAACCACGGGTTTGCCGCCTTTTCTCATGAACTGGAAAACTTGTGTCGTGAGGCGGGCTTGCAGCTCCTTATCTCCTGTACCGATGAAAACGCCAGCCAGGAGTCGGTGGTGGTCAACAATCTGGTCTCCCGCCAGGTGGACGGGCTGATCGTCGCCTCCAGCATGCTCAACGACGCCGATTACCTGAAACTCAGCGAGCAACTGCCCGTTGTGCTGTTCGACCGCCATATGAATAGCACGCCGTTGCCGCTGGTTATCACCGATGCGGTGACACCCACCGCCGATCTGGTTGAACGTCTGGCCCGTGCGAATCCGGATGAAATATACTTTTTAGGTGGGCAACCGCGACTGTCGCCAACCAAAGATCGTCTGGCGGGTTTCACGCAAGGGCTGGAGAGAGCAGGGGTGGCGCTGCGCCCTGAGTGGATTATTCATGGCAATTATCACCCCAGCAGCGGCTACGAAATGTTTGCCGCCCTGTGTGCGAAGCTGGGACGTCCGCCCAAAGCCCTGTTTACGGCGGCATGTGGGCTGCTTGAGGGGGTGCTGCGTTATATGAGTCAGCACCATTTACTGCAAAGTGATATTCACATTGCCAGCTTCGACGATCACTATCTCTACGACTCCCTCACCTTGAGTATTGATACCGTCGAGCAGAACATTCCGCGCCTGGCGTATGACTGTTTTGACCTTATCACCCAGTTGATTGAGGGCAATGAGCCGACCGAACAACAACGCATTTTGCCCGCCACACTGCGCCTGCGCAATGAACGTTTGAAAAACGCAGCGCCTGGTCAGGCTGGCTGATGTAACGGTAATGCGTGTCACCATTTTGATAACACAAGGGGAAGGGGCTTCCCCTTATGTTCGTCATTGCTGGCTGCCACGCACCATCGTCACGATCGCCTGCACCAGTTCATCCTTCGCCTGCTGCGCGCTGATTTTGCCAATCACTACCGCCCAGGATAACCCTTCTGCGGCACCGAGCATCGCCCATAGCGCGGGTGTTTGTAACGTATTGCCATTGCAGAAAGGGGTGAACAGCGCCCGGCATTTCTCGGTAAATGTCGTGGCGTACTCCTGACGGATTTGCTCCAGTTCAGGCGTGCCGCTGAGTGCGGCAATGACACTTGGCATTTCGCGCCCTGATAGCAGCACACACTCAATGTACGCATCGGCAATGACCGCCGCGAGCTTCTCCAGCACAGGTTCTGTCTGGCTAAGCTGTGTGTCCATACGTGCCGTCGAGCGAAGATCGTATTCCCGATAAAGTGCGGCAAACAGGCCCGAACGGCTGGTGAAATGATCATAAACCACCGGCTTTGTGATCCCGGCGCGTTCTGCGAGATGGCCGAGTGTCAGGGCTTCTGTGCCTTCTTCCCGAATGATCTGCCAGGCCACCTCAATCAACTGGGTATAGCGTTCCTGCCGTGATAAACGCTGGCGTGTGCTCTGACTGCCCATCGTAAAAATTCTCCGTTGACATGCTTATATACCAAAGGTAAGTTACTATTGGTAGGTTACCTTTGGTATATAGAGTACGTTTGCTTACGCCATCCCGCAACCAGGAGTCGCTAAATGCATGCTTTAATCGTCGTTTCTCACCCGGATACACACTCTCTGAGCCACAGTGTCGCTGCCGCCATGGCGAAAGGGATTACCACTCATCCGCAACATACCGCAGAGATTGTCGATCTCACCGCCGAAGGCTTTAACCCGACCTTCACCGCGCAGGACTTTGCCGCGTTCAAGCTTACCGCACCTGTCCCGGCGGATATTGTGGCAGAGCAGGCTCGAATTGATAAGGCCGATGCGCTGGTGCTGGTGTTCCCGGTCTACTGGTGGTCAATGCCCGCACTGCTGAAAGGCTGGATTGACCGCGTGTTTACCAACGGTTGGGCTTATGAAGAGACCGCCGAAGGAGAGGTGGTGAAAAAGCTGGGCCACCTGCCGGTCCATGTTATTGGCCTCGGCGCGGCAAGCCAGGGCGCCTACGACCGGCACGGCTTTACCGCCGCCTTTCACGCACAAATTGCCCACGGCATTTTTGACTACTGCGGTGCGCAGGTGAAAGCATCTGAGCTGCTATTAGTGCCGGAACTGGGAAGCGGGGAGGCGTATCTGGATAAAGCGTTGACGCTGGGGCATGCCGTTTTCGCATAGTTGTACGCTGTTTTGATACCGTCTCAAGGCCGTAGTTCACTCTGCTGCGGCCTTATGTTTGCTGCGAAAATATATGTTTTTAAATATGTTTATATTGTGGATGACCATCATTCCTGTAACATTCAATAATGTTATTTATTTTATTTTTTTACCGTTCAGGCGAAATTTGCTGCGTTAATATTAATAAAGTTACGTGCTGAATCGACGCGCACATGGTTTTTTTTTGAGGATTGACATTACAGATGTAAATTATTCTTTCTATATTGACTTCTTTCCTTTTAGTGCTTAACTATTACTAGCCAATATTTTTCCCATCCTGACATGCGTTGGTAACATAACCTGCTCATTATATTAAAAAGACCTGCTTGTGATTCATTTCTGAAAATGTATGGTCTGATAATTATCACAATACCCGTAAAGCATACCTAAGTTTGGATTGTTTTTTCTTATCTCTATTTAATCTTCCAGGTTAGTTGTTATTTAAGCCAGTCTAACATCGAAATTGTTTGATGCTGAAATATTAGGTATTTTGGTGTGTTAATTCCTGTGTGCCAGGAAAGATTCGTTTTTTAAATAACCCATTATTCTTCAATCAGTAAGGAGGGATATACCTTAATTTATTTTGCTCGGCTGTGAACGTCAGAATGTCATTCTAATTTCAAAAAAGGAACTACATGATGAGTACAGAACCGATTAAGATCGCGTTGAAAAAGAGTAGCGGACATTACGTTACTGTCGACAGTGGGGCTAATCTATTAGCGGCGACGAGTTCAACGTGTGGAAACAATGAAATTTTTCAGTTGGTTTACCAGCAAGACATGATCTTCGCTCTGCAAGCGTTTAATGGAAAATATGTGACAATTAAGCCGGGCGAAAGTAATTCATTAGCCGCAATAAGTGACTCGGTGGGGGAAAACGAAAACTTTGAGATGTTCAACTGGCATTCAGATGAGCAAATCGTCCTGCTGGCAGCGAATAAGATGTATGTCGATATCAAGGCCGCAGGTGCTATTTTGCAGGCCAACTCTCTGAATCCAACGGACGATGATATCTTCGAAATTATTCCCCTTGATCAATCCGGCAATCCGCTACCGCTCAACGAACCCGATACGCTGACGGAGCAACCTTCTGTACATGTGTTAAAAGCGGCTGCGGCAGGAAGCTCTCCTTCTGTGTTTACCGTCTGCTTTAGTGGCACCGCCTGTACTCGCGATGAGGGTGAGGTATCACGTCCTGGTAGTGATAAAAATATCTATTATCCGAATACGGGTAATATTCCGGTACGGATCCACAAAGAGATCAGCGGCTCATTACAGGCCGTCATGCCGAGTATTTCTGTTCGTGGTGTAGGTGAAAATGACTGGGCGGTTCCCCGCAACGACAGTGAACCGCTGGTCTTTAATGGACCACTTGATGCAGATTCCAGCCTGCTTAACTATGTAAAAAGCTACTCAGGCGGCGACCAGTATTCTTATGCCACTCAGCTTGATGGCTGGTCCGCCCCGGCACTGGCTTTGCATGGCGCTAACATCGCATGCAAAAGTGGCAAACAGCAGTTTAATTTTATCGGACACAGCCGGGGAGCCGTTGAGTGCATCATGGCGGCCTGGTTTATCTATGCCTACGGTTCGGAGCAACTCAAAAAAATCCCCATCAATATTTTTGCGATCGATCCTGTTCCCGGGACTGGCCAGTGGTACAGCATGCTTACGCAGCTTCCCCCCAACGTGGTGAATTATGTCGGTGTCTATGCCTGGGATATGTGCATACAACCGGGTGATAAACCCTTTATGGCACTGGTCCCTCGTCCCAACGGGCTCATGACAGGAAAAGACAATACCGCCAAAATCTACAACTCAGTTTTATGGTGGGACAGATGGAAATACATCGCGGATAACGCGCAATTGACCGACCCTCTGGAGAAAGGCAATTATCCGCAACCCGTGGGCTATACGCTGTACGCCATACGCGGCAGGCACAGCACCGTCGCGGGCAATTACACCGCAGACGCAAAATATGATGCGGCAAACGTATCGGCTTCGGTCGCACCCGTACCTGAGCTTATCTACAAAATGGCACGCGGTTATCTTACTCAGTGGGGCACCGTTTTCCCGACGGCGAGCGCCGTAGGTGAAGATGTTGTTCCGCTTCGACAGGCTATCAACACTGACCACCGCGATTTCGACGCGATGGGCGGAGGAGAGACACGAACCAGCTCTCTTCCCTACCGACCTTATGTGCGCAGAGTTTCTTCCATTTATGGAATCAACCCGGCAAATAGCTACTACATGGATAACGTTGTTGGCAACCCGCCTTATTCAATGGCCTACCCGGTCACGAATGAACGAACCGACTCCGGATGGGTTAAATGGACGTTTTTATAATTCAACGCCCAGCCAATTAACGGACATACCTGATTATCATTCACAGGAAAGATTATCATGAGCTATGCACTCAATTTAGTGGGAAATCCGTCTTATCTGTCTGCGCCAAATAGCACGGTTTATAATTTTGGCACAGGTGACTTTACGCTTCAGTGCTGGGTAAAAACCCGCGCATCCGGCACCGTTATTTCACGCAAAGCAACCGAAGGCGGTGCCGGTAACGGTGGTTTTTTGCTGGTCATTAAACCTGGCGGTCTGATTAAACTCGCGACGGATAATGGATTTGGCTTCTATGAAATTAATACGGTTGCCACCCATATCAGTGATGGAAACTGGCATTTTTTAACGGGTGTTCGTCAGAATAGCCAGCTCTCTGTCTATGTAGATGGCACGCTAGTTTCATCAAGCCCAAAAAACAATATTACACCACCTGTCAACGTGAATAACGCCTTGCCACTGTACATTGGGGCTACGGCGCAACGACAAGAACAATATAATCAATTTAATGGCGAGCTTGATGAAGTTCGTGTCTGGAATATTGCACTATCCGCAGCGCAAATTAGCACGCAAATGAATCAACCGCTGACTGGCACGGAGCCAGGCCTGGTGACTTATTACACTTTCGCCGGACAGAATGCGACGGACCAGTCACCGAGCCATAATAATGCGAGCCCCGTTGGCGCTGTCGCATATTCCGCCCCCGGCGTTTTTTCCGGTGAGGATATGCCTTTTATCGACCGGGTTGAACAGGCCGTTAAAGGCTATTTCAATCAGTTAAGCGGCCCGTCGTATATTCGTATTATGGATACGCCCCATATCTGGGGAATGGATTTCGGGCGGGATATTATGACCCAGGCCCGTAATCGACAAAGGGATTTCTCCCGGGCCATTGATGAAATCATTCAAAAAACCAAATTTCGTTGTGATGTGTCCTCACTAAATAGTCCGGACCCGGACTGGCAGCGGGTGATTTTTGGCGCCATTGATACCTGTTTAACTCAACGCATGGGCAGAACTCAGCCGACACAGTTCCGCTTCTTTTTTGGCCAGACCCCCACCACGCCGGTTGGCGAACCGGCTAACTATACCGAGTTTAAAGCGGGGCTGATTCGCCTGATTCAGGAGCGCGGTAAAGAGTGGGAAGTGATGCCCGAGATCTGGATGGGGCGGTTCTATCGGCTCGGTGCCGGGATCATTTCGGCGATTCAGGCCAAAGTGTTTGGTAGCGCGGTAATTGGTGTCGACGACACGAAAATGACGTGGAACCACACCAAAATTATCAGTATGGATGGCACGTCGGCGCTGGTTGGCGGACATAACCTGAATATGGATCTGTTTCGCAGCTATCCTCCCGTGCACGATGTGTCGGTGGTTGTCCATGGCAAGCCTGCTCAGGGGTCGCAGCTTTTCCTAAATCAAATGTGGGTATGCGGCAAAGACCTTATTACCAAAGAGACGCTGAACGTAAGCAACCTGAGCTGGCAAAACAAGGATAGTGATCCCACATTACCTCGCGACCCCTTCGTGCAACCTGAGGTTGCGGCTTATCTCGAGGCCCAGCAAAAAGCGATTATTGCCCTTCATAAGGGGGGCGTTCAGCCTGATGGCGGCGAACAGGGGGTAAACCATGAGGAGTACGCCCCGGCGAGCCTGGACATTCGCGATCAGGATTTAAAAACGCTGCTGGATCTGAAACTTCCGGTCTTCCCGCTACGTGTAATCTATACGAAATATGCCGGATTTGAAGAGTACAAACTCGCCACGCGTAATCTGGTGCTGGGGAAATACTGGAATGGCCCTGACCCGGCAACGAGCTTTCAGAAAGCGGCAGAGATCATGAAAGAACAGCTAATCAAGCATGCCAAAAAGACTATTCGTATGTCGCAGATGGACCTGGTGAGCGCATGGAAGAAAAACTGGTCCGATCATAAAGTTTGTCAGTGGCTGCTGGAGGCGTTACTGAATAATACGGCATTACAGGTGCAAATTGTCGTTTCGCCGCTGGATGCCGGAGCCGGCGCGGCGGGCGATCAATATTCTTTTGGTTCTGGTGCCTCCCGAACATTCGAGCTGATGGAGTATTACATGACGCATGATGCCGCCACGGATGCGCCCATTAGCGACCCTGGCGGTATACGTGCTAACGCCCTGAAACGTCTGCATATCGCGCCGCTGTATTACACGGACAAAGTCCCGGCGAACAAAACGCAGGAGGGGGTGACATACAAATGGCCAGATCTGAGCCCCGAAGGTTACACGGCAACCCTGAAACAGCCGCCGCTTTCCGTTGAGCCACCAGTGAAAGGTGTTATCGGCAGTGCCGCCTGGGCAGTGATCAACGCCAGTGGTTACATCTATTCCAAAGTGCCCTCGGCACCGGGCAACCACGCCAAAATTATGATTATCGATGACGAGGTGTATGTGGTCGGTTCCGATAATCTCTATCCAGGCTTCCTCTCGGAGATTGATTATCTTATAGAAGGGAAGGATGCGGTCAGCCAGATGATCAATACGTACTGGAACCCGCTGTGGCAATATTCCGGCCCCCACAGTATTTCGGGCTCAAGCGATATCCGCAGCAATTACCTCACGCTGATGGAACCGCTTGGGGTGAATGGCACGTTGATTTCCAGCAATCGGCAATATTTCGCCATCATGCAGGCCGATGGTAACCTCTGCGTTTATCAGGGCACACCCCATAATCAGGGTAAATATGTCTGGGGCAGTCAGAAAACGGGGCCGGGAGGACAGTTCTTTACAGTGGTGCAAGCCGACGGCAACCTCTGTACCTACTTCGGTACCATGGGTAACCAGGGGAAATACCTTTGGGGTACACAGCGGCTTGCCGATGGTGGCAAATTCTTCCTGATTATGCAGGATGACGGCAACCTGTGTGTCTATAAAGGAACCGGTCCGCAAGACCAGGGCGCATTTGTCTGGGGTTCGAAGAACTGAGTGTTGAATTGTCGAGCAAGAAAACTCAAACCCGCCCTCAGTGCATCAGGGCGGGTTTTTTAATGAGTCAGGTGTGCATGTAATAACGTTGACGTTACATCGTGTGTATTTAACGCTCAGAAAAAGAGAGGGCAATTAACTATGCCAGTTTCAAATAGCAATTCTGCTAAACGCGAAACGTTAAATTTACGCATCAAACCTGCGGAGCGGGAGCTAATTGATCGTGCCGCGAAAGCCGGAGGTAAGAACCGAACTGATTTCGTTCTTGACGCTGCCCGCGCTGGCTTCGCACGACTCAAAGGGTGAAGCTGCTCTTGGCAAAAACAGCCGTCCACATCGCAGGCGGCAGCGGCTATCAGAACAATACCGAGTAGTTCAGGCCGAAGGTACGACCGCGGCCTTTGTAGGTATACAGGTTCTCAGCACCGTAGGTTGGGCTATAGAGGCCCGGTGCGCGTTGTCCCCAGGCGGTGGTGTAATCTTCATCCAGCAGGTTTTCGACGCTAAAGCTCAGCTTGCCCACGGGCAGTACATAGCTGCCTAACAGGTCAACGGTGTTATAGCCATCGATGTGCTTCCCGGCTTCGTCAGAGAGATCAAAGGTCTGGGTACTTTGCAGACGCAGTGTCCAGTCGCCCGGCGCCCAGGTGACCCATGCGCTCATTTTCGACGGGCTTGCACTGTCGACCGTCAGCTTTTGCCATTTCCCGTCAACGCGGGTTTGCGATTTAATGGCGTTAAAGTTCGCGCCGGTGCTCCACTCGCTATCAGTAAAGAAGTAATCCACCTGGCCTTCAACACCATAAATACGACGCTGGTCATCTTCAATATTGATGGTCATGTCGGTTTTATTGATGTTGATGGTTTTGTCAGAAAGCGAGTAGTAACCGGCAATTTGGGTGCGCAGATTATCCCCGGTAAAACGCCAGCCCAGTTCATACGCATCGACTTTGATACCGTCGAGTTTTGAGTCGTTGACGTTCACGCTGTTGACCAGACGATAGTGTCCATTACTCAACTGGTAGGTGCCGGAGCCGTAGTATTTCGCCAGATCCGGGATCTCAAAGCCTTGTGAGAAGTTAAACCACAACTGCTGGCGATCCGTCAGATGGCCCAGAATGCCTGCGTTAAACAGCAGGTTGTTGTAATCGGTTTTCCCGCCCGGCACCGCGTCTGCTGAGGTGGCTCTGCCTGTGGCAATCGCCTGCTGCTGCGCGTAACCAATAAAGTCATCGACCCGGTTTTCTGTGTATTGATAGCGCACGCCGCCGCTCAGGGTGATAGCGGAGATGTCGTAGCTACTTTGCAGGAAAGGGGCGAGGTTGGTGATGCTGTAACCCGGATAACGCCCGACGTTCCAGGCGTTGTCCAGCTTCATGCCACCGCTGGCCGCCGCTTTGTTAAGGTCGAAAAATTGCTGGTTGGCGTCGAAAGTTTCATGTTCGGCATCCACGCCCCATGTCAGGGTTAAATCCTCCAATGGCTTGCTGTTGATGGTCAGCTTGCCGCCGTAGAAATCGGTCTTTTGCTGCGATGCGCCAATACTGGTCACCCGGCCGCCGGAGAGGGTAGGGAAGGGGTAGAACGTCAGGCTTTCATCACGGTAGTAAATCTGTGCGAGCAGGTCCTGGCCCCAGAAATCGGTGTTGGAATATTGCAGGTTGATCAGGTGGCGCTCGGTGCCCGGAATGCGGTCGGAGTCGAGGTTGTTTTTGTTATACGCATTGCCAGAACCGGTTACCGCCGAGAAGTTCTCGCCGAGGTACAGGCCGTGCTTACCGTCGGATTCACTTTTGTAATACTGAGTGGTGAGCTGCAACTGCTGATGAGCGTCGATATTCAGCGTACCGGTACCCATGACATCCAGGCGGTCTGAGTACTGCAGGCCGGTCTGGGTGTTATCAATATTGACCTCGTTGCCTTTGCCATCATACCAACCGCCAAAGCGCTGATACGCCACCGACAGGCGTCCGGATGCATTGTCGTTGCCGCCGCTGACCGCCGCCGCGACGTTTTCGTCATTATCGTTATGGCTGTTAAAGCCCGTCTTCATGCCAGTCTGAAACTCGACTTCTGTTTCCGGCTGGCCTTTTTTAGTCACGATATTGATCAAACCACCGGTACTGCCGCCGCCATAGAGGGAGGTTGCGCCGGAGATAACTTCAATACGGGCGATATTAAATGGATCGATTGAATCCAACTGGCGGCTGTCGCTGCGCGAGGAGTTTAAACGTACCCCGTCGACCATCACCATCATCGAACGACCACGCATATTCATACCGTAGTTGGTGCGTCCCTGGCTGCTGACATCCATACCGGGAATCAACTGCGCCAGCACCTCTTTAAACTCTTTACCGCCCTGAACCTGCTGTTCAATTTCTGCCTGTTCAATGACCCAGGTGGTCTGCGCCATGTCGGTAATGCTGTGATTCGCACGGCTGGCGGCCACCACCAGTGTCTCTTCTTTTTGACCTTCAGCTGCGGCATTAGCATTTAACATCATCAGTAAACAAGGACTTAACGTCCAAAAGTAACGAGGTTTCATTATTGTGGTAATCCTGATTAATCCAAAGGTACGGCGGCGTTGATTCTCCCGTGCCGCAAGCGCATCACCTCAGTGGTGATAGTGATTATCAAGATGATATGAATTATCGTTACCATGTAAACAGTTTATGTTAAAAAATATTTCTCTAATGGCATGATTTTTATGTGGTTTATGGTGCGGGAATGGGATGTTGGCGGGTCTTTAGAGTTCAAGGGGGGATACTCCCCCTCACACCGATTTTCTGCCTGAAGGAGAAGGGGAAACCAAAAGCAAAAACCCAGCCATAGGCTGGGTTCTCTGAATAAGTGGTGCCCGGACCCGGACTAACGCCGGAGGCGTTGAACAGCGCGCGTGTCGCGCTGGCCCCGAAGGGGTGAGCCGCTTGCGGCGAATAATCGAACGGAGTTCGATGGAGAGTCCGGTTGCAGAAAAGCAAAAACCCAGCCATAGGCTGGGTTCTCTGAATAAGTGGTGCCCGGACTCGGAATCGAACCAAGGACACGGGGATTTTCAATCCCCTGCTCTACCGACTGAGCTATCCGGGCAACGGGGCGCATTAAACCCGATCCGCCTCGCCTCGTCAACGAAATTTCTTCAAATCGTTGCAGACTGCACAATCTATCACCACTTTGCTGATGATGCACGCGAACTCAGGCAAAAAAAGTGGTCCACAGGGCAGAGAGCGGCATCGCAAGTGCCAGTGCAGGCAGCATATTCGCCACCGCAAACATCTTAATTCCACAAATCCTTAGGCCCGTAGCCAGCAATAGCACGCCGCCTACGGCAGTGAAATCACCCATCATCGCGGGTGTGGTCAAAGGTAAAATAAGCGTGGCGCAGGTAGCGAGCGTCAGTTGAATAATAAGCATCGGTACGGAGATGAACGCGACGGCAAAACCTAACGAAGTCGCGAATATCACCGCCGTGAAAAAATCGAGAAATGCTTTGGCAATCAGCAGGCTTGGGTCACCGGTCATCCCCTCACGCATGGCGCCGAAAATCCCGGTACCACTGGCGCAAAACAAAATGATAATCGCCACCAGGCTTTGGATAAACGATTCGTGAGCATCCAGCGCATGGCTTGCTGAACGGCGCTTTTGCACTAATTTACGTAAACCGTTCACCGCGCCGCTGATACCGCGCTCCACATAACAGAGTTCACCTATCAAGGTGCCAACCAGGGTTGCAAGCACCATAACGGGCAGATTGACGCATTTAATCACCAGCAAAATGCCGATGCCCAGCGAGGCAAGACCAAAGATCGAGGGCATTGAGGAGCGAACCCGCTCCGGTAAACGGTGGCTCAGCAGTGCACCAATCGTTCCCCCCAGCAAAACGGCGGCGGCGTTGATATAAGGTCCTGTTAACACGTTTTTTCTCCAGAGGTTTTGCGAACACAACTGCATAGTATGACGCAACGAAGCACATTATTATGCCCGATTAATGCGGGTAATAACTGTATTTAGCTTTTGAATATAATCACTTATGGAAATGACTGAAAAGGCAATTGCATTATGTTGCATTTGGTCTTCGCTTCGTTGGTTGCACCTGCGAAAAAATGATGACATGATTGCGCGAATTTTCTTCACAACCTCACGGGGACACCTGAAATGACGCAGATTTTATCGCTCATACAGAGACGCCGCGCCACGCTGCGTACGTGCACCCGTTCAGTTTTATCCCATACTACACTCACCATGCGGTGAGGCTACCGTACGCTCACTTCAGGACAACATTAAAATCAGAGTGTATCTGCTTTTACTGATGTCTGGCGGTCGGAGCGGGTTCCAGTCAGACACGTTCGTTGGGTAAGGCGCCTGCTTTGCCCGGGGCCTTTTCTTCCCCTGAAACGGGTATCTGTGCTTATGAAAACAATGAAAATTGCCGTCAGCCGCGAGCTGATCTCCACCCTGTCTACCCACCGCCAGATGGTGACGCTGGACAGTACCGATTTTACGGATGTGGCGGCAGTCGTCATTACGCTGGCGGAAAGCCGTAGCGGCATTCTGGCCTTGCTCAAACGGACGGGCTTCAACGTGCCGGTATTCTTATTTGACCAGACGTTGGAAGAAACACCGGACGGCGTCACGGCGGTGATTAATGGCAAAGAGCAGGACTGGCTGGAGCTGGAGACCGCCGCCTGTGATTATGAAGATAATTTGCTGCCGCCGTTTTTCGATACGCTACGTCAATATGTCGAGATGAAAAACGACACCTTCGCCTGTCCTGGTCATCAGCACGGTGAGTTCTTTAAAAAGCATCCCGCGGGCCGGCAGTTCTACGATTTCTTTGGGGAAAATGTTTTTCGCGCCGACATGTGCAATGCCGACGTGAAGCTGGGGGATCTGCTGATTCACGAAGGCTCCGCTAAACATGCGCAGAAGTTTGCGGCGAAAGTGTTCAACGCAGATAAAACCTACTTTGTGCTGAACGGCACTTCTGCCGCGAATAAAGTTGTTACCAACGCGCTGCTGACGCGTGGCGATCTGGTGCTGTTTGACCGTAACAACCACAAATCCAACCACCATGGCGCGCTGATTCAGGCCGGGGCGACGCCTGTGTATCTGGAAGCCTCCCGCAACCCGTTCGGTTTTATCGGTGGCATTGATGAACACTGTTTTGATGAAAAATACCTGCGCGAACTGATCCGCGAAGTAGCGCCGGAAAAAGCCAACCAGCCGCGCCCGTTTCGTCTGGCGGTGATCCAGCTCGGCACCTATGACGGCACGATCTATAACGCCCGTCAGGTGATCGACAAAATCGGCACCTTGTGTGACTACATTTTGTTTGACTCGGCATGGGTGGGGTACGAACAGTTCATTCCGATGATGGCCGACACGTCGCCGTTGCTGCTGGAACTCAATGAGAACGATCCGGGGATCTTCGTTACCCAGTCCGTGCATAAGCAGCAGGCCGGTTTCTCGCAAACCTCGCAGATCCATAAAAAAGATAATCATCTGCGCGGCCAGGCGCGTTTCTGCCCGCATAAGCGCCTGAACAACGCCTTTATGTTGCACGCCTCGACCAGCCCATTCTACCCGTTGTTTGCGGCACTCGACGTGAACGCCAAAATCCATCAGGGGGAAAGTGGTCGCCGCCTGTGGGCCGAGTGCGTAGAAGTGGGGATCGAGGCGCGCAAATCGATTATCGCCAACTGCAAAATGATCCAGCCGTTCGTGCCGCCGGTCATTGCCGGGCGACCGTGGCAGGATCATCCGACAGAGGTCATCGCTCGCGAGCGTCGCTTCTTTAGCTTTGAGCCCGGTGCAAGCTGGCACGGTTTTGAAGGTTACGCGCAGGATCAGTACTTTGTGGATCCCTGTAAGCTACTGCTCACCACGCCGGGCATCGATGCGCAAACGGGTGAGTACACTGAGTTTGGTATTCCGGCGACGATCCTCGCCAACTACCTGCGTGAGAACGGCATTGTGCCGGAAAAATGCGACCTTAACTCTATTCTGTTCCTGCTGACCCCAGCGGAAAGCACAGCGAAGATGGCCCATCTGGTGGCCATGTTGTCGCAGTTTGAGCGTCACATAGAAGACGATACGCCGCTGGCAGATGTGTTGCCGACCATCTACAACAAGTATCCGGTGCGTTATCGTGACTATACACTCCGCCAGCTCTGTCAGGAGATGCATGATCTTTACGTCAGCTTCGATGTGAAAGATCTGCAAAAAGAGATGTTTCGCAAGGCGAGTTTCCCGGCGGTTGCCGTCAACCCGCAGGATGCCCATCAGGAGTATATTCGCGGCAACGTGGAGCTGGTGCGCATCAGTGAGGCGGAAGGACGGATTGCGGCAGAAGGCGCGCTGCCGTACCCGCCTGGCGTGCTATGCGTGGTGCCTGGTGAAGTGTGGGGCGGCGCGGTGCAGCGCTACTTCCTGGCGCTGGAAGAGGGCGTCAATTTGCTGCCAGGTTTCTCGCCGGAGCTGCAGGGGGTCTACTCCGAGACAGATGCCGATGGGATTAAGCGCTTATACGGCAATGTGTTGAAACAGTCCTCTGCGGTCTGATGCCCTCACCCCAGCCCTCTTCCACAGGGAGAGGGCGGATAGCCCGGATGCTGCTTACTAATCCGGGATACGTTCAGGTGAGGTGAAAACCGCGAAACCTATACCCCTTCGCCCGCACGGCGGTACATCCTGCGTGGATGCCCAATCTTGCCATATTGCATCTCAACCGATAAAAAACCGGACTCCACGCCGTGCTCCAGGTAGCGGCGGGCGGTGGTCTTACTGAGCCCCGTCTCCGTCACCACTTCATCCACGGAAAAACAGCGCTCACCCGCATCGGCAAACAGGGTCTGTACGCGAGACAGCGTATTCTCCTCGATCCCTTTACTGCCGTTATCCAGCTTGTAGTTCTTTGCCTGCAACTGATACAGCGAATCCACGTTCTGCTGATCGACGATCTTCCACACCCGTTGCTGCTCGGTGAACTGCACAAAACGTTCCAGTGACTGGCTCAGACGTTTCCACGACACCGGTTTAAGAATGTAATCAAACGCGCCGTTGCGAATCGCCTGGCTACAGGTATCCATGTCACTGGCGGCGGTAATGAAAATAACCGAACAGTTGGCGCGAATGATCATCGGGTCGCTAATCAGCGTAATCCCTTTGCCATCCGGTAGATAATTATCGAGCAACACCAGTTGTGGTTGCTTACTGGCGAGCAGCGCCTTCGCTTCTGCCAGGGATGTGGCGATGCCCACCAGCCGCAATCGTGGATGCTTACCAATCAGTTCTGCATGGAGCTGCGCCAGCTCGTTTTCATCTTCTACTATCAGCACATCTATCTGTTCATGTCGCATAATTCTGATCTTCCAGAGTCGGAGCGGGGCGTTGTATCTGACCCGTTTCCGGAATAAATAAAGAGAAAATCGTTCCGCGCGGCGCGTTATCAGAAACTTCAATGGTGCCGCCCACCTGCGTGACATAGCTGGAGATCAGATACAGGCCGATGCCATGATCGCCGTTGCGTTTCGTTGTCATCCC
Source organism: Phytobacter diazotrophicus (assembly GCF_052061655.1). Taxonomy (NCBI): domain Bacteria; kingdom Pseudomonadati; phylum Pseudomonadota; class Gammaproteobacteria; order Enterobacterales; family Enterobacteriaceae; genus Phytobacter; species Phytobacter diazotrophicus. Next base: position 852,505 of record NZ_CM125428.1, read on the forward strand.
TCGGTCAAAAATACGATCCCGAATGGACGGGTCGATCCCGATGCCGCGATCTGCCACTTCAATAATCAGCTCGCGCTCATTTTGCAGGATCAAGACCTCAACGGGCTCGTGCGGCAACGCGGCGCGTTGCGTTGCTTCAATGGCGTTATCCAGCAGGTTACCAATAATCGATATCAGTTCGGCTTCCACCAGCAGGTGCGCGGGGCGCGACATCTGGCAGCCAGGGTCAAAAACCAACTCTACCCCTTTTTCCCGGGCGCGGGCCGCTTTACCCAGCAGCAAACCGCACAATGTAGGGGAGCTAAAACGTGACGAAATAAAGTCGAGCAGCTCCTGCGCATGCTCCGACTGGGCCTGAAGATAACGAATCGCCTCGTCGTAGCGTTCCATATGCAGCAGGCCGGAAAGTGTCGTCATCCGGTTAAGCTGCTCGTGGCGCATGATACGCAGGTTATCGACATAACGTTTCACCTGGCTCAACTGGGCGCTGAGGCTGTCGATTTCATTACGATCGCGAAAGGTAATGACCCAACCTTGAAGCTTATCTTCCAGCATAATGCGCACACGGCTGGCAATGACCGTCGCGTGATTAAAACGGCAGATCTCATCATGTGTATCTTTCGCCAGCATCGCACTGCGGGAGAAAAAGGGCACGGCCGGAATCACGTCCGTGATCAATTGCCCCCGCAGTTCGCGCGTGGGTTGGCTCAGATTGAGCAATGTTCTCGCGGCCTGGTTTATCACCTCGATGCGCAGATTGCTGTCGATGGCGATCACCCCTTCGTAAATCGACTCCATCATCGCTTTTTGCTGGCGCACCAGCAGGCCGATTTCTCGCGGCTCCAGTGAAAAGATCTGCTTCTTGATACTGCGGGTAAAGAACCACGAGAAGATAAACAGCGCCGCTAACAACAGTACGGCGGCAATAAAGATATTGATTGCCTTGCCGAGGGTGATGGTATCGAGATAGCTGGTCAGATAACCCACGGAAACAATACCAATCACCTTGCCTGCGTCATTGAATATCGGTGCTTTACTGCGTAAGGAAATACCCAGGCCGCCCTGGCGGATAGTGGTCAGGCTTTTACCCTGCAACACTTCCTGATTATCGCCCCCGACCAGCGTCGTCCCCACCCGATCATCATAAACTGAATGAAATAGATGAATGCCTTTATCATCACCAATGACAATAAAACTGGCATCGCTGCGATCGACTACTTGTTGCATAAATTCTGCAATCGCGGGAATATCTTTTTCAGCAACAGACTTGCGTAAATTCGGAATTATCGCTATTTCTTCAGCTTGTATTTTTGCTCGCGTACTCATTTCCTGATAAAGCTGGCGACCAACATCGATATAATAATAACCACCCAGTAAGATGAACAAACCGGAGAAAAACAGTACCAGCGAAATAAAGAGCTTAATCTGGAAGGAAACTTTCATAGTGTGGTACGCACAGAGCAATAAAAACGGTAATGTAACATCTTTCCTGTTGACAGTGGCGAGTTTACTGGAAACTTGTGATCCCTTGCACACCTGATGCTGACTGGCGATGCTAAAGAAACAAAGACTTTCTGGAAATGTTATTAACTTGTTTTTTTATTTAAAAAAACCATAAAAACCACGGAAATAATTACGGCATTAATCACACTAAATTAAAGAAACCATAAAAACCATAGGTGCCATTAAAACTTCGGTTTTATTATGCTGCGCCTCACATAACGTAAAAACCTGGCCCTTTAAGCTACAAATGCAAAATAACCAAGGGGCTTAATTATGAGCACAACTGACGATTCTTTTTCTATTACCTCTGAGTCACTATCGATTCAAAAACCATCATTGAAAGACAGATGGTGGCACATTATGGATACCTGGAAAGTCGGGATTATTCCATTGCCGTTGTTTTTACTTGCTGGTGCATTAATCGCCATCGATTGTCTGGGCGGTAAATTACCCAGCGATATCGTTGTGATGGTCGCAACACTGGCGTTTTTCGGCTTCGCCTGTGGTGAGTTCGGTAAACGCCTGCCGATTATCGGTAAACTGGGTGCGGCGGCGATTTGCGCTACCTTCATCCCTTCTGCAATGGTCTATTATGGCCTGCTGCCGGATGTGGTTGTCGAGTCCACCACCAAGTTCTACAAATCCACTAACATTCTGTACCTCTACATCTGCTGCATTATTGTCGGCAGTATTATGAGCATGAATCGCACCACGCTGATTCAGGGCTTCCTGCGTATTTTCTTCCCGATGCTGTGTGGCGAAATCGTCGGCATGCTGGTTGGGATGGGCGTGGGGCTGCTGCTCGGTCTCGAACCGTTCCAGATCTTCTTCTTTATCATTCTGCCAATCATGGCGGGTGGTGTGGGTGAAGGCGCCATTCCGCTTTCTATCGGTTACGCCACCATTCTGCATATGGATCAGGGCGTTGCGCTGGGTCGCGTACTGCCGATGGTAATGCTTGGCGGCCTGACAGCCATCATTATCTCTGGCTGTCTGAACCAACTGGGTAAACGCTTCCCGCACCTGACCGGTGAAGGCCAGTTGATGCCGAATCGTGATAACACCGATGAGAAAGCCCCTGCTACGCCTGCGTTCAGCGGTAAAGCTGACGTCACCACTATCGCATCCGGTGCGCTGCTGGCCGTGCTGCTGTACATGCTGGGTATGCTGGGCCACAAACTGATTGGTCTGCCGGCGCCGGTTGGCATGCTGTTTATGGCGGTGCTGGTCAAACTGGTTCACGGCGTATCGCCGAAGATCCTCGAAGGTTCTCAGGTCGTTTACAAATTCTTCCAGACCTCTGTGACTTACCCAATCCTCTTCGCTGTGGGCGTGGCTATCACCCCGTGGCAGGAGCTGGTACACGCATTCACCCTCACTAACCTGTTGGTGATTGTCAGCACCGTGTCCGCGCTGGTCGCCACGGGCTTCTTCGTAGGTAAAAAAATCGGTATGCATCCGATTGATGTCGCCATCGTCTCCTGCTGTCAGAGCGGGCAGGGTGGCACCGGGGATGTTGCCATCCTCACTGCAGGTAACCGTATGAGCCTGATGCCGTTCGCACAGATCGCTACCCGTATCGGCGGCGCGATCAACGTCTCGGTATCACTGCTGGTTCTCGGCAACTTCCTCGTCTGATTCATGTGTTACAGGAACTGATATGAAACTCGCAAGCTTTGTCCATCAGGGGATCCGTAGTTATGGGATCGTGAAGGCGGATGGTGTGATCAATCTGGGACGCCGTCTGGGCGATCGTTACAGCGATTTGAAATCGTTGCTCGCTGCCAACGCGTTAAATGAAGCGCAGCAGTTGTCTGGTGAAAAACCGGATCTGAGCTTCGATGCGCTGGAATTTCTGCCGGTGATTGATAACCCAGGGAAAATTCTTTGCGTCGGCATGAACTACGCCGACAAACGTAAAGAGTTTGATCAGCACAACCCGGCACCGACGCTGTTCGTCCGTTTTGCCGATTCGCAAACCGGCCACCAGACCCCGGTACTCAAACCGCGTCACTCCAGCGAGTTTGATTACGAAGGTGAACTGGCGGTGATCATCGGCAAAAGCGGAGAGAACATCTCCCGTGAAGAGGCATTGAGCCACGTTGGCGGTTACAGCTGCTATATGGACGGTTCTGCACGCGACTGGCAGCACACCTGGTTTACCGCCGGTAAAAACTGGCGTCAGACCGGTGCGTTCGGTCCGTGGATGACCACGGCGGATGAGATTCCGGATCCGCACAGTCTGGCGATCCGCACCTGGCTGAATGGCCGCATGGTGCAGGAAGACAACACCGCCAGCATGATCCACAAAGTGGCGGAGCTTATCGAGTACATCAGTACCTTCACGCGCCTGAATGCTGGCGATGTGATCATCACCGGTTCACCGGGTGGCGTTGGCAAAAAACGGAATCCACCGCTGTTCATGAACGCGGGCGATCGCATCGAAGTGGAGATCGAGAATATCGGTCATCTCAGCAATGTGATTATGGACGCGCCAGCCTTATCGCTGTCGCCCATGCACTAAGGAACGCGGCGGATTTATGCAAGCACAACCTCCCATTGATTTTCGCATTGCGGATGTCACGAGCGGCGCGCAGCGTTTTACGCAGATTCGTAATCTGCTCGCGGACAGCGGCTTAGGCATGGACAACGATATCACCACTTTCGTTGAAGCCTGGTCGGGACTCCGGCTGGTGGGTTGTGCGGGCCTGGCCGCCAATGTCATCAAATGTGTGGCGGTAGATGAAAACCTGCGCGGAGAAAATCTTAGCGCCCGTTTGCTGGCTGAGGTGGAACACCTCGCGCTGTCACGGGGACATTTTCATCTGTTCCTCTGTACGCGCCCCTGTAACAAGGAGCGCTTTGCACACAGCGGATTCTGGCCTATTGCGCAGAGCGGCAACAACGCGGTGTTAATGGAAAACACGCCCTTTGGCATCAGCCGTTACTGCCGCTCATTGCAGCCCTATCGCGTAGAAGGAAAGCGCGTTGGGGCTATCGTGATGAACGCTAATCCGTTCACCCTTGGGCACCGCCATCTGGTGGAACAAGCGGCGCATTCCTGCGACCACTTACATCTGTTCGTGGTTCAGGAGGATGCGTCGTTTTTCCCCTTCACCGACCGTCTGGACATGGTACGGGCAGGGGTCGCTCATCTGCCAAACGTGACCGTTCACAAGGGATCGGAATACATCATTTCGCGGGCGACATTTCCGGCCTATTTCCTCAAAGAGACCGGCAAGGTACAGCAGGCGTGGAGCGAAATCGATCTGCTGATTTTTCGCGACCACATCGCCCCCGCGCTGGGTATTACCCATCGATTTATCGGCTCAGAGCCGTTTTGCGATATTACGCGCCAGTACAACCAGACTATGCACCGCCTGCTTACAGGCGCGGTAGAGGTGGTGGAGATCCCGCGCATCAAAGCCACGGGCAATGCCATCTCTGCCTCGGAAGTTCGTCGTCTACTTAAGACGCACCAGTTTTCCCGTATTCGGGAAATAGTACCGGATACCACTTTCGTGCATCTCGAAACGCACTACAGCGCGGAAGTCGCTTAAAAAACTCAGGAAATAAATTATGAAAATTGTTAGGGAGGCGCTGGCCGGGACTATGGAGTCCAGCGACCTGATGGTGAAAATAGCCCCCGCTGATGGCGAGCTGGATATCGTCATTCACAGTGAAGTGATTAAGCAGTTTGGCGATCAAATTCGCCATGTGGTGACCACCACGCTGCGCGCCATGGAAGTCCACCAGGGACTGATCATTATTGAAGATAAAGGTGCGCTGGACTGTGTGATCCGCGCCCGCCTACAGAGCGCGGTATTACGCGCCAGTGACAGTGACAATATTGACTGGGAGAAACTGCAATGAAAAAGCTTCGTCGTAGCATGCTGTTTCTCCCAGGCGCCAACGCCGCCATGCTTTCCAACTCGTTTATTTACCGCCCGGACTCCATCATGTTTGACCTGGAAGATGCCGTGGCGCTGCGTGAAAAAGACACTGCGCGTCTGCTGGTCTTTCATGCGCTGCAACACCCGATGTACGAAGACATCGAAACCGTCGTTCGTATCAACCCGCTCAATACCCCGTTTGGCCTGAAAGATCTGGAAGCCGTGGTCCGCGCCGGGGTGGATGTGGTTCGTCTGCCAAAAACCGACACGCCGGAAGATATTTACGAACTCGAACGCCATCTTGAACGCATCGAAATGGCCTGCGGGCGTGAGATCGGATCCACGAAGGTGATGGCCGCGATCGAATCCGCGATCGGCGTTATCAATGCCGTGGCGATCGCACGCAGTTCACAGCGTCTGATCGGCATCGCGCTGGCGGCGTTTGACTACGTGATGGACATGCAAACCGAACGCGGCGACGGCACCGAGCTGTTCTACGCCCGCTGTGCCGTACTGCATGCGGCACGTGCCGCCGGGATCGACGCCTTTGACGTGGTGTGGTCGGACGTAAATGACGAGGCCGGTTTCCTGCGCGAAGTCGATCTGATCCGCAAAATGGGCTTTAACGGCAAGTCGCTGATCAACCCGCGCCAGATCGATCTGCTGCACAACGCGTATGCGCCAACGCAGCACGAAGTGGATCACGCGAAGTTAGTGATCGAAGCCGCAGAAGAGGGCGAACGCAACGGGCTGGGCGTGGTGTCGCTGAACGGTAAGATGATCGACGGCCCCATTATTAATCATGCGCGAATGGTGCTGGAACGTGCCGCCGCGTCCGGCGTGCGTCGGTAAGGACAGAACAATGAATCAGACAGAGCTTCTCCACGTTAACTTTCCGCATCTGCGCGATTTAAAACCGTTCGATAGCGCCCATGCCAGCACGCCGTGGCTTGCCGATCTCGACAGCAAACATAACCGCAAATTGTGCGCTACCCTGGAAGATGCCATTGCCCGCAGTGGCCTGAAAGACGGCATGACCATTTCGTTCCATCATGCGTTTCGCGAAGGCGATCGGGTGATCAACAACGTGGTGGAAATCCTGGCGCGACTGGGCTTTAAAGATCTGACGCTGGCTTCCAGCTCGCTGATGACCTGTAACGAAAGCCTGATTGAGCATATCAAAAATGGCGTTATCACCCGTATCTACACCTCCGGCATGCGCGGCAAGCTGGCGGATGCGATTTCCCACGGCCTGATGGCGGAGCCGGTGCAAATCCACTCGCACGGTGGCCGCGTGAAACTGCTGCAGGATGGCGAGCTGAATATCGATGTCGCCTTCCTCGGCGTACCGTGCAGCGACGAGTTTGGTAACGCTAACGGCACCCAGGGTAAATCCTGCTGTGGTTCGCTGGGTTATGCCATGGTCGATGCGCAGTTCGCTAAAAAAGTGGTGTTGCTGACCGAAGAGCTGGTGCCGTTCCCGAACATGCCAGCCAGCCTGGTACAGGATCAGGTGGATTACATTGTGCAGGTCGAGAGCGTAGGCGACCCGGCGAAAATCAGCGTTGGCGCGGCGCGCGTGACCAGCAACCCGCGTGAACTGATGATTGCCCGTTATGCGGCGGATGTTATCGAGCATTCCGGCTATTTCAAAAATGGTTTCTCCATGCAGACGGGTTCCGGTGCGGCTTCAACGGCCTGTACACGTTTTATGGAAGAGAAAATGGAACGTCTCGGCGTGAAGGCAGGCTTTGCGCTGGGCGGTATCACCGGTGGTCTGGTGTCGCTGCACGAAAAAGGTCTGGTGGCAAAACTGCTGGATACGCAGTGCTTTGACAGTGAGGCGGCAGCATCGCTGGCGCGTAACCCGAACCACGTGGAAATCTCTACCAACGTTTACGCCAACCCTGGCAGCAAAGCGGCCTGCTGTGACCAACTGGACGTGGTTATCCTCAGCGCGCTGGAGATCGACGTTGACTTCAATGTCAACGTTATCACCGGTTCCGATGGCGTGATGCGCGGCGCATCCGGCGGCCACTGCGACGTTGCAGCGGCAGCGAATTTGACCATCGTTGTGGCACCGCTTCTGCGCAGCCGCATCCCGACTGTAGTAAAACGCGTCACCACGCTGCTCACGCCGGGCGAAAGCATTGATGTGCTGGTCACCGACCACGGCATCGCGGTGAACCCGGCACGCCCGGAAATCCGCGAGCGCCTGGTGAATGCCGGACTGAAAGTGGTGGATATCGAAGCCCTGTACGCGCGTGCGATCTCGCTGACCGGGACACCGAAACCCATTGAATTCACCGACCGTATCGTCGGGGTGATTCGCTATCGTGACGGCAGCGTGATTGACGTTGTGCGTCAGGTGAAGGAGAACATCTAATGACATTACTGACGCCCGTAAGAGCGGGCGTCAGCCTTGAAGCGCTGCTGACGGCGAAAGAAAACCGTGCAGCGCGCCAGGCTGACTGGCTCACTCATTATCACCATCCGGTTATCTCCCTGACGCTGGTCACCCCCGGCGCGCAGAAAGACAGTATCCGTTACCGTAACACCATGGGGGTGGCGCTACAGGCGTGCGATCAACTGCTGTGGCAGAATCACTGGCCAGTGTTGGATCGCCAGGTACTGTGGTTGCCGACCGGTGCGGAAGCTCTGTGGTGTGTTGACCATGCCGCGGCGGAAATTAAAGCCCAGTGTATTGAACTGGAACAGACGCATCCGCTTGGCAGACTGTGGGATTTTGATGTGATATGCCCGAAAAACGGTCAGGTGGGACGTCAGTCTCTGGATCTCAGTACCCGGCGCTGCCTGGTCTGCGATGAACCTGCCCACGGTTGCGCCCGGTCGCGCCGTCATCCCATGGAAGAGGTCGTGTCACGTGTGGAGACCCTGATCGATGGCTGGTTCGCTCGCGACTAAACTCGCCCGTTTTGATGTCTGGGCGCTGGCCGCCACGGCACTGCGTCTTGAAGTCAATCTCACCCCCAAACCGGGGCTGGTGGACATGGCGAACAACGGTTCGCACAGCGATATGGATCACGCGTTATTTTTACGCAGTATCGATGCCATCACCCCCTGGTTTCGCATCTTCGAAAAAGCCGGGTTCGAGCATGCTTTAAAACCCGCCAGCGAACAGTTGCGCTTATTGCGCCCGGCAGGAATGGCCTGCGAACAGGCTATGTTCGAGGCGACCGACGGTGTAAATACCCATAAAGGCGGCATCTTTTCCCTGGGGCTGATCTGCTTTGCGGCGGGGCGTTTACGCGGTCTGAACCGTCTGGTCTGTGCACAATCGGTCTGTCAGCAGGTGGCTGAGATCTGCAAAGGGCTGGTGGCGCGAGAGCTGGCTTCCCGCACGCATGCGACAACGGCGGGTGAAAAACAGTATCAACAGTTTGGCCTGACCGGCGCGCGCGGTGAGGCGGAACTGGGCTTTCCCACGATACGCCAACATGTGCTGCCATACTGGTATCAGGAGGCGGGTGAACGGCGTTTTCACCATGCGCTGCTGCGCTTAATGGCGATAAATCCCGACAGTAATCTGGTCTCCCGCGGCGGTATCGACGGGTTGTGCTATGTGCAGGAATATGCGCAGACGCTGTTAAAAAACGGCTGGAACATTGCGCGCCTGCAAGAGATGGATAAGGCATTAATCAGTCGCAATCTCAGCCCCGGCGGCAGCGCCGATCTGCTGGCGGTCTCGTATGTGCTGGCGACGCTGGGCTAGCGGCAGACGCTAACCGCCAGACATAAAAAAGCCCGGTGGCATCACGCGCACCGGGCAGGCATTAAATCAGTCAGGCTTATGCTTTCTGCACGACGCCAGCCGCTTGCGGAACATGTTTGTATTTGAACATCGCCATGAACGCAAAGGCCAGAACCACAGAGTAACCGGCGAAAATCAGCCACACGGTTTTCCAGTCGGTTGCACCTGCAACGGTGTACATCTCAACCACTTTACCGCTCGCCATACCGCCAAGGATACAGCCGAAGCCGTTGGTCATCATCAGCAGCATACCCTGCGCACTGGCGCGGATAGCCGGGTTCACTTCTTTCTCGACGAATACAGAACCGGAGATGTTGAAGAAGTCGAACGCACAACCGTAAACGATCATGGAGAGAACCAGCAGGACGGTGCCGAACGGGGTCGGATCGCCGTAAGCGAACAGGCCGAAACGCAGCATCCAGGCAACGATACTCATCAGCATGACGTTCTTGATGCCGTAACGGCCCAGGAAGAACGGAATCGCCAGGATAAAGACAGTTTCTGAAATCTGCGAGATAGACATCAGCACGGAGGCGTGCGTCACGATGAAGCTATTCGCGAACAGCGGATTTGAGTCGAAGCTGTGCAAGAAGGTGTTACCAAACATATTGGTAATCTGCAGTTCCGCGCCCAGCAGCATGGAGAAGATAAAGAAAATCGCCATGCGTTTGTTTTTGAACAGCGCGAAGGCGTTCAGGCCCAGCATTTCCACCCAGGTCTGGTTTTTCTGGGTGTTGCTTACCGGCATGTGCGGCAGGGTCAGCGAGAACACACTCAGCACCAGGGAGAGTGCGGCACCGATATAGAGCTGCATATGGCTCAGTTCGAAGCCAGAGAAGCTCACCGCCCACATCGCCAGGATAAAGCCGATGGTGCCCCAGATACGAATCGGTGGGAAGTCCGTAACGATGTCATAACCGGCGTTTTGCAGGCGCGCGTAGGAGATGGTGTTGACCAGGCCCAGCGTGGGCATATACGCCAGCGAGTTGAGCAGGATAACCGCAAACATCGCACCCGGTGTGGTCACGCCAGCGGCGATAAACAGGGTAATAGCGCCCACCAGATGGCAGATAGCGTAAACCCATTTCGCGCTCAGCCACTTATCAGCCACGATACCCAGCAACGCAGGCATAAAGACCGAGGCAATACCCAGGGAGCTATAGACCGCGCCAATTTCCGCACCCTGGAATTTCAGGGTGACAAACATATAAGAGCCAAGCGTAGTCAGCCAGCTCCCCCACAGGCAGAACTGCAGGAAGATAATCACTTTAAGCTGCAGCTTAAGATTCATGTTAGTTTCCTCACCGAAGGCGTCTGATATACCTGTCATATTTCAGGCTGCATGTGCGTTGGCTTTTCTCACTCATCTCAGTCACTTACCAGAGTAAGCTCCTGGGGATTCGCTGCGTTGCCGCCATCCTGCAACTCGAATTATTTAGGGTATAGATGTTGGAATTAAGACAATTACTGTTGTTATGTGAGGCGATTCTATCATCGAAGCTGGGGCGAGATTGTTACATCCGACATATAAATGCAAACTTGATATGGTTGCAGTCGAATATAGTGACATTCGTCACATTTGTATGCGGGGGACACCCGTGTTCAAAGGGAATTCTTATCCCCTCCCGCTAAACGGAAGGGGATAAGTCACCTCTTACTTCGTGCGACGATAGCTTTTTTGCGCGGTATTCACTTTATAAAGGTAATTACGTGACTCCGCAGAAGGGTGGCGTGTGGTCAGGGTGGAATAGACATCGCCCGGCGCCATCGTGTTGATGATATTCGCGGCCTGCACTTTGTCGCTGGAGAAGACGCGCAGAACGCTACCCGCACCGCCATTGTAAGCGGTGATGACGGCATAACGGCGCGAGGTGGGGTTGGTTATCCCGGAAAGATAGACATTATTGAGCATCGCCAGGTAAGCCGTGCCGGTATCGATATTGCTTTCCGGATCGAACAGGTAGCTGCGACTCGGTGTACCGGATTTGCCCTGCGCGCGGAACACATCACGACCGGCGCTATGCTGCACCACCTGCATCAGCCCCAGCGCGTCGGAGCGGCTGACCGCATAAGGGTTAAATGACGATTCGGTCTGCATAATGGCCAGAATCAGCGATTCGTCAACGCCGTAGCGACGAGCGGCCTGATGGACCATGCCAACATATTTATGCGCACGTTTATCCAGATGGTTTGGCACCAGATTAAACGTCACGCTGTAAATGATTTTTAACCCGACGCTGCGTTTTTGCAGCCGTGTTTTCAGCAGGTAATCCGCGAAGCTGGTCGCACGCCCCATCCAGCGAATGGGCTGGCCCGTGTTATCCACCACCTGGCCATACAGGAACGGCTCTTTGGAAATCTGGATATCATCCGCGTCGGAATAGAGATCGATAGAGCCCGGATCATCACCCATTAACAGGGTCTTGATAATGGCCTGGCGTAAATGTGCCGTAGGGTCTGTGCCGGAGATGGTCTCGACGGTGATGGTGCCTTCGTCGAAGTTGATGTGGCTTCGGGTTTGGTACTGATCGGTGTACTTGACGTAATCTTTTGGACCGGCAATCAGTACTTCGCTAAATCCCCATAAGTTCTCGATATTGTGGGCAAACTGCCCCATTAAAATGTCAAAACCGTTGGTATCTTTAACCCAGGCTTCGTTATAGGTCTCGCCATTTTTATTTGAGCTGGAACAAGAAATAAGCAACGGCGCAATGATCGCTAGCGCTAAAAATTTTTTCATCATTCCGGAAGTATTGTTGGTTGCACAAATGACCCTGAATCAGGCCGCAGACGGCGGAACATCGCTGCGGCCATGCATTTATTTTTTATCTTCCGGCGTATAGCCTTCAATATGCACATCTTTGCCTTCGAACAGGTAACTCACCATTTCCTGCTCAAGCAGTTTGCGATGCTCAACGTTCATCATGTTGAGTTTCTTTTCGTTGATCAGCATCGTCTGCTTTTTCTGCCACTGGGACCAGGCTTCTTTGGAGATTTCGTTATAAATACGCTTACCCAGTTCCCCCGGATAGAGCTGAAAGTCTTGCCCCTCTGCATCACGTTGCAGGAAGGTACAGAAAATAGTGCGGCTCATAAATAGTCCTCTTTACTCTGCGCGGCGTTACATCGCCACGCCGATGCGTAATTGTTGTAACAGGCGCTCCACGGGGGCTGCCAGGCCCACTGACGGCGGCTGCGCTAAGTTATACCAAAGACCTGTACCTTCATCCATGCAAGAACTGAACGAGGACACGGTAAGCCACATAGGCACAATATCCAGATGGAAATGGCTGAACGTGTGGCGAAACGCAATCAGTTGGCTGAGATTATCGGCCTTAATCTGATGTTGCGCCAGCCAGTCATGTAATGACGCTTCATCTTCAAACTGCGGGAAACAGAACAAGCCGCCCCATAACCCAACCGGTGGACGCTGTTGCAGGAAGACCTGATCGCCATGTTGCATCAACAGGAAATATGCGCTGCGCTCCGGCAGCGTTTGTCTGGGCTTTTTGCCAGGATACTCGGCCCATGAGTGGTTCGCGTAGGCAATACAACCTGTTTGCAGCGGGCAAAGCGTGCATTTGGGTTTTGAACGTGTACAGACCATGGCGCCTAAGTCCATCATCGCCTGGTTAAACTGTTCCACCCCTTTGGCCGGGGTCACCTGTTCAGCCAGCTCCCACAGACGTTTCTCCACCTCTTTCTTGCCCGGCCAGCCTGCAACCGCGTAGCAACGCGCAAGAACGCGCTTCACGTTGCCGTCGAGGATCGCAAAGTGTTTACCCAGTGATAAAGAAAGAATGGCGCCGGCAGTCGAACGTCCAACACCTGGCAGTGCGGCAACCTCTTCAAAGGTTTGCGGGAAGACGCCGCCATGCAGTTCGGCCACCTGTTTTGCCGCTTTGTGCAGATTACGCGCACGGGCGTAATAGCCGAGTCCGGTCCATAAATGCAGCACTTCATCAAGCGGCGCATTAGCCAGGTCGGTGACGGTGGGAAACCGTGCCATAAAACGCTCAAAATAAGGGATAACAGTTGCGACCTGGGTCTGTTGCAACATCACTTCGGATAGCCATACTTTGTAAGGCGTTTTTTCAATTTGCCAGGGCAGGGTCTTACGCCCGTATTTGTCGTACCAGTCCAGAACCTGGGCTGAAAATTGAGACGCTTGCATGGTCACCAACATCGCGTTAACAGGGGGGCTGATTGCAGCACAGCGGCATGAACGTGTAAACCGGAACTTTCCGGTGCTTTCATCTTGCATACTGTATCGAACTTTGGATAATGCCCGTTTCCTGAACACTCTCACAAGCAGACTTATTTATGAATAACGACGTCATCTCACCAGAATTTGATGAAAACGGCCGCCCGCTGCGCCGTATCCGCAGCTTTGTCCGCCGCCAGGGGCGCCTGACCAAAGGGCAACAGCACGCGCTTGATAATTACTGGCCGGTGATGGGCGTTGAGTTTGCTGAGCAGCCGCTCGATTTTGCCGCCCTGTTTGGCAATAGCGGGCCGGTGACGCTGGAGATTGGCTTCGGTATGGGCGCATCGCTGGTGGAAATGGCGAAAACCCGTCCTGAGCAGAACTTTTTAGGTATTGAAGTGCACTCTCCGGGTGTGGGGGCATGTCTCTCTTCGGCACATGAAGAGGGCGTCGGGAACCTGCGCGTGATGTGTCATGACGCCGTCGAAGTGCTGCACAAAATGATTCCTGACAATTCATTAAACATGGTTCAGCTCTTTTTCCCTGACCCGTGGCATAAAGCACGTCATAATAAGCGCCGTATCGTTCAGGTGCCGTTTGCTGAACTGGTGAAGAGCAAGCTGAAACTGGGCGGCGTGTTTCATATGGCGACAGACTGGGAAGCCTACGCAGAACACATGCTGGAAGTTATGTCCTCTATTGAGGGTTATCAGAACCTGTCGTCGACTAAAGATTATGTGCCGCGCCCGGATTCGCGCCCGGTAACCAAATTTGAACAACGTGGTCATCGTCTTGGCCACGGCGTATGGGACTTAATGTTCGAGAGGGTAAAATAATGGCAAAGAACCGTAGTCGTCGTCTGCGTAAAAAGATGCACATTGACGAGTTTCAGGAGATCGGTTTTTCCGTCAAATGGCGTTTTCCGGAAGGCACCACTGAAGAACAGATTGATAAACTGGTCGATGAGTTTATCAGCGAAGCCGTTGAAGCTAACGGCCTGATCTTTGGCGGTAGCGGTTTCCTGGCATGGGAAGGTCTGGTCTGCAAACCGAACATTGGTCATTGCACCGAAGAGGACCGGGCGCTGATTCGTAAGTGGCTCGAGGAGCACAAATTCGAAGAGGTCAGCGTCAGCGAACTTTTCGATATTTGGTGGGACTAAGAATGAAAGGGTCGGCAATTGCCGGCCCATTTTGTCTCTACAGGAGTGGTTATGATGCGCAAGACGCTACTGGCGGTAGCACTGACGGCAACGGCTTTTGCCGCGAATGCGGATTACAAATGTAGCGTGAACCCGCGTGATGATGTGATTCTAAGCCCGCAAACCGTCCAGGTGAAAGGCGAGAACGGTAATCTGATCCTAACGCCGGAAGGTAACGTGACCTTCAACGGTAAACAGTATTCGCTGAGCGCCGCACAACGCGAGCAGGCACGGGATTATCAGTCTGAATTGCGCAGCGCGCTGCCGTGGATTGATGAAGGTGCTCGCTCACGCGTAGAGAAAAGTCGCGTGGCGCTGGACCAAATCATCGTCAAGGAAGTGGGCGAGAGCAGCAATATGCGTGGCCGCCTGACCAAGCTGGATGCCCAGCTTAAAGAGCAGATGAACAAAATTATTGAGCATCGCAGCGATGGCCTGGCGTTCCACTATAAAGCGGTTGATGACGTGCAGGCTAATGGTCAACAACTGGTGAACCAGGCGATGGGCGGTATTCTGCAGGACAGCATTAACGAGATGGGCGCCAAAGCGGTACTGAAAGGCGGCGGCAACCCGCTGCAGGGTGTGCTCGGTAGCCTCGGCGGTTTGCAGACCGCCATTCAGAACGAGTGGAAAAACCAGGAAGCGGATTTCCAGCAGTTCGGTAAAGATGTGTGTAGCCGCGTGGTGTCGCTGGAAGCTAACCGTAAAGCGCTGGTGAGCGGGCTTAAGTAAGGTTCTGTTGTTTCTCTTCTGTCTGTTCCCCTCACCCTAACCCTCTCCCCGGAGGGGCGAGGGGACCGATAGTGCGATTTGAGACTACGGTGCTGATTTCCCCCTCTCCCTTTTAGGGAGAGGGCCGGGGTGAGGGTAACAGCATTTGCAGCGCCTCAAATATCCGCTCCAGCACGGCCTCTTCGTTTTGCCAGAGTTCATTGTTCCAAAACCGCATGATCATCCAGCCTTTTTTGTTTAACCATACCGTTCGCTGAACATCATATTCGTACCGCTCATCATGCTGACCACCATCCAGCTCAATGGCAAGCCGTGCCTCGCAGCAGGCGAAATCAAGAATGTAATGACCGACAGGGTGCTGCCGACGAAACTTGTAACGAGAAAATCGGCGGCTGCGTAACAGATACCAAAGCAGTCTTTCTTCTTGTGTCAGTTCGCGTCTGAGTTGTTTTGCATGTGAGCGTATTATTTCCATCCCCACACTCTGCCACCCTCTCCCTGTTTCACCACAACCTTTTGCTGACACTGGAACCCGCCTTCCAAATAATTGTCCTATAGTCCGCAAGGTTATTAATGGAAGAGACATAAAAAGGATTTTGACGATGAAAATGAAATGGGCCGCAGGACTGGCGGCGTTGATACTTCTGTCGGGCAGTGTGCTGGCCGATAGCAATACCCCCACCGATGAGGTGCTGAAAAAGCAGTTTAGCCAGGCGCAGGAAGGGCTAATGCAACTGGACAGCATCACATTGCGCCTGCTTGATTCGCGCGGAAACCAGGCGACCTATGCCGCCGAAGGGGATATCTCCGCCACGGAAGATCTCTATTCCATGGTCGGTATGGCCGGAAACTATCAGTTTATGGAGCAGACCTGGACCAAAGGGCGCCCGGTGAAGTTCTCGGCGATGGTCACTGCGGTGGGGACAAAAGATTCCGGCTGGACCACCGAGTTCTTCTCCATGCAGATGGCGGCGAAACCTGCCGGGTATCCGAAACCGGACATTAACAACAAAGAGAAGTATCTGGTGGTCACCGACAGCGATTTTTATCCCCGCCTCGCCAAAATTGAAGCCGACAGGGCCGCCCAGAAAAAAGCGCTGGATAAATCCCTTGAGAAACAAGAGCAGCTCCAAAAGGAGATTGACGCGCTGGACGCCCAAATTGCCGCTTCGTGGGGCAAAGACAAAAACGGCAAACAGTTAACCCGTGATGATGTGCAACACGCGCTGCTGGAGGAGCTTCAGGAGGTGGGCAGGCAGAACGATCCGCTGCATTTTGAAAATAACTACAACAAAACGATTTATGAACCGGCGCTGGCCGAGTGCCAGAAAAAACCGGATTGCGATGCCACACCGCTGCGAAAAGCGCGTGCTACGGCACTCGTGGACCAGCGTCGGGACTACCAACTTAAGTTTCAGCTCAAGCGCGAAGAGGTCATGAAAACCCTGGAGGCTTACGATAAAAAGCGGGAGCCGCTGCGCAAAAAGCGTAACGAACTTCGCAGCGAACTGAGCAAGTTGGATATCACCAATAGCAAAGCCCGGATGGATTACGAAGGTTGGGAACGGGACATCGCCGTTATGCGTCGGCAAGGCATTATCAAGTAAATCTTCCAGCCCGTGTGTGCCGGGCTGGATTCAGATCACTCCTCGGCGAGGAAAATGAAATGGGCCACCGTGGTGGCCCATTTCATTTTTTCGGATTAGAAAGGGCGTTGTTTCTCCCTGCCTGACCGAGTTACATCAAACCCAGTATGCGGGGGAACCATAGCGAGATTTGCGGTATATAAGTAATCAATGCCAGCGCTACGAGTAGCGCGGCATAAAAAGGAAGCAGTGGCTTAATCAAGTGTTGAATTTTAACGCCCGAAATAGAGCAGCCAACAAACAAGGCACTGCCGACCGGTGGCGTTAATAATCCGATGCACAGATTCGCAACCATCATGATACCAAAGTGTACCGGGTCCATACCTAAGTCCTGCGCAATAGGCAGGAAAATTGGCGTGAAAATAAGTACCGCTGGGGTCATATCCATAAAAACGCCAACAATAAGAAGAACAAGATTAATTAATAAAAGAATAACGAGCGGATTTTCAGAAATAGACATCAGCGCATCGCTAATCATGTAGGGTACATCTGCATTTGTCATTGCCCATGACATCCCAACGGAAAAACCGATCAGCAATAAAACAATAGATGTTGTTACCACTGATTCAAGGACCAACGCCGGTAACTCACTCCACTTCACTTCGCGGTAAACGAAAACTGACAAGATGAAAGTGTAAACCACTGCAATAGCAGATGCTTCTGTTGCGGTAAATACACCACCCAGGATGCCACCCATAACAATGATAACCAGCAACAGACTAGGCAACGCAGCAAAAAACGCTGTCAGTGCCTGTTTGAGCGACGGTTTTTCTGAGAGCGGATACCCGCGTCGGCTGGCGATAACCGCACAAACCATCATGATGACCAGCCCCATCAAAATACCGGGTAAATAACCCGCCATGAACAGCGAGGCAACGGAGACGCCCCCAGCTGTGAGTGAGAAAACGATCAATACATTCGATGGTGGTATTAAGAGGCCGGTAATACAGGACGAAACGTTAATGGCGGTTGAAAGGGTAGGGTCGTAACCCTGTCGAGTCTGGATTGGATGAAGTGTTCCACCTACCGCCGCCGCTGCGGCAACCGCAGAGCCTGAAATAGAACCAAACATCATATTTGCCAGTACGTTAACATGCCCCAGAGAACCGGGCACGCGGCCAACCATGACCTGCGCGAGGTTAATCAGGCGTAGAGCAATTCCGCCTCGATTCATCAGTGTTCCGGCAAAAATAAAGAAAGGAATAGCCAGCAGGGCAAAATTATCCAACCCATTAGCCAGTCGCTGTGAAACCGTAATAACGGCAATGTCCCAGGGAAACATAAGGAGCATAGAGCTAACGGTCGAAATACCAATAGCAAATGAAATAGGTACGCCAAGGAAAACCAGGATGAAAAAGGATCCAAATAACGTTAATGCGATATAGCCATCCATTAATCTACTCCTTCGATGGGATTTTTTAGTTTATCCATACCAACATTTATGAACCACAAGGCGTAGAACATCATTACGATTCCGGTCAGTGGCAAAATAAGATAGACATAACCCATAGGGATTTGCATCGCGGCTGACACCTGGTTGGTTGCCAGCGTTTTGCCGATTAATTTCATTCCCCCCGTGACGATGACTCCGCCAGAAAAAAGGAAAATCAACAGATTTACTAAGACGGTCAATAGGGCCTGTTTACGCGGTTGTAGCGCCATTGACAGGAGATCAATTGACAGATGTCGCTGAGCGCCAACTGTATAGGCTGCACCGAGTAAACCTACCCAAATCATCAGAAAGCGAGCAAGTTCATCGGTTGACGTGCTGGGCTGATTGAGAACATAACGACTAAATACCTGCCATACAACGCAAATAACCAGTACGCTCATCACCATAATAGAAAACGCCGCGATCGTGCGATCGACCGCCAGCTTTATGCGGTTAAATATCATCTTTAATTATCCCGGTGAATAAGGGCCAATGACTGGCCCTGGTAGATATTATTCAGCAGCGGCTTCGAATTTTGCTAATAATGCGGCCTGTTTAGGATCTTTTTTAAACTCATCAAACAGAGGTTGCACGGCAGCGCGGAAGGGAGCTTTATCCACTTTCACAATTGTACCGCCTTGCGATATTGCCTGAGCACGGGTATCGGCATCGATTTGAGCCCAAAGTTTTTGCTGGTATGTTTCTGAATGCTTAACTGCTTTTTGTAAAATGTCTTTTTGTTCAGCTGTTAATTTGTTCCAGGTTTTAGTTGAAATAACCAGGAAATCAGGAATGGAAGCGTGCTCATCTTCCGAAAAGACTTTTGCAATTTCGATATGACGCGTTTGTACCCAGGAAGGTACATTATTTTCTGCTCCGTCTACAACGCCCTGTTGCATGGCAGTATAAACCTCACCAAATGAAATGGGCGTAGGCGAGCCACCCATTAACTCAATCATTTTTATTGTGGTTGGGCTGGCCTGAACGCGTATTTTCAGTCCTTTCAAATCTTCCGGTTTCGTAATGGGCTTTCCGGCATAAAAGCTTCTTGTACCAGCAACGTAAGCAGAAAGCGCGAAGAAACCTTTGTCTTTTGTAGACTCCATGATTTCTTTACCCACGTTACCGAAAACAACGTTATTAAAATGCGCCTGATCTTTAAACAAGAATGGAAGATTATAAATAGCGTATACATTATCAAAAGATTCAAGATCGCTGGCGGAACCTTTCGTCATATCAAGGGCACCATTTTGTAATAATTCCAGGGTCTCTCTTGCGCTCCCCATTTGGCTGCTGGGGTAAATGCGGATCGTCATTTTACCATCAGACAGTTTTTTGACTTCTTTAGCCATTTCATCTAAAGCCTGATGTACAACATGGCTTCGCTCAAGGTTATGCGCAAGTTTTAACGTGACTTTATCCTGCGCAATAGCATTCAAAGAAAATAATGAAATAAGCGATGCACACACAAGTGTTTTGGAAAGAGAGAGTTTGCTCATTGTTTGGCTCCATGCACATTAATGGTCTATATCTGAAATCAATAATCCTTATTTCTGTATGACATATTATCCTGGTTGTCTGACATCTTTAAGGTGTCTGTCTCACAGTTTTTATTTTTTGTCAGTGTGGATATTTTTAAAAGGCGTTAAATATTATCGTGATGAATAAATTGGAATGGCAATATTTATTATGAGAATATATTTGGCCGATAAGCGGTATGGCAATATCAGGTTTTTAATTGGCGGGGAAACAGGTATCCCGCTTAATAAAGCGAGCGGGATAGTTCTGTACATATTATTCGCTCAGGAAAAGTTCCAGCAGGGAGTTGAGGAACAGCTTACCGTGCTCGGTGATTTGCCAGTACTGCTCGCACTCGGTGAGGTAGCCCTGCGCCAGGGCTTTGTCGAGCTGCGGGCGAATCACGCTTTCATCCAGCCCCGTGAACAACGCGAACTCCGCACGCGGCGCGGCCTCCAGCAAACGAAAGCGGTTCATAAAGAACTCGAACGGCTTATCGGCGGCTTCCACATCGTGCTGGCGCTCAAGGTAGCGACCCTGCATATACCCGCGCGGGTGGCGCGTTTTCGCGGTGCGTAAAATGCGCCCATCCGGGAAGGTCACTTTGCCATGCGCACCGCAGCCAATACCCAGGTAATCGCCAAAGCGCCAGTAGTTGAGGTTGTGCTGACACTGGTAGCCCGGTTTCGCGTACGCTGAGGTTTCGTATTGCTGATAGCCCGCGGCGGTCAGTAACTGGTGGCCACGCTCGAAAATATCCCACAATGCATCGTCATCCGGCAGCACCGGCGGGCGCGAGCCAAACAGCGTGTTGGGTTCGATGGTCAACTGATACCAGGAAAGATGCGGCGGGTTCAGTTCAATGGCCTGGCGCAAGTCGTCCAGCGCCTCTTCCAGCGTCTGATCCGGCAGGCCGTGCATCAAATCGAGGTTAAAACTGCGCAGCCCAAGGCCAGTTGCCAGCCGCGCAGCGCGTTTGGCTTCCTCCGGGCCGTGGATACGCCCCAGCCGCTGTAATTTCGGCTCGCTAAAGCTCTGAACGCCAATCGAAATGCGGTTCACCCCGGCACGTTGATACTCAACGAAGCGGTCGGCCTCGACCGTTCCGGGGTTGGCTTCCATTGTGATTTCCGCATCCGCCGCCAGAGTCAGGCGCGCACGCACGCCATCCAGCAACGTCTGCATCGCTGTGCCGGAGAGTAGGCTCGGCGTACCGCCACCAATAAAGATCGTCTTTATTTCACGCCCCTGTGCGTAAGGCACATCAGCATCAAGGTCGGCGAGCAGGTGCTGCACATAATCATCGTGAGGCACTTCGCCTTTCAATGCATGGGAATTAAAGTCGCAGTACGGGCATTTCTGCACGCACCACGGAATATGAATATAAAGACTTAAAGGTGGCAAATTAGCCATTACGTAATGCTTCCAGTAACAGTTTCAGCGCCTGCCCACGGTGGGAGATAGCGCTTTTTTCTTCGCGGGTCAGTTCGGCGGCGGTTTTACCTTCCGTCGGGACGAAGAAAATCGGATCGTAACCAAACCCGCCCTGACCGGCAGGCGCACGGGTAATCACACCAGGCCAGCTACCGTGGCACACCAGCGGCGTCGGGTCAGCGGCGTGACGCAGATAGACCAGCACACAGTGGAACTGAGCCTGACGTTTATCGTCCGGCACATCCTGCAGGGTGGTCAGTAATTTTTGCAGATTCGCTTCATCAGTGGCATCCACGCCAGAGTAACGTGCGGAGTAGATCCCCGGCGCGCCGCCCAGCGCATCAACAGCCAGGCCGGAATCGTCGGCAATCGCGGGCAGACCGGTCACCTCAGCGGCATGGCGCGCTTTCAGGATCGCGTTTTCAATAAACGTCAGGCCGGTCTCCTCGGCGGATTCCACACCCAGCTCGGTTTGCGCCACGATATCCAGACCGAAATCACTCAGCAGCGAGGCAAGCTCGCGCACTTTACCGGCATTACCGGTTGCGAGAACAACTTTTTGCATAATAGATCCTAATTCATCAGGGCCGTGACGGCCGAAGGTATCTGTTGCGGATGGGTAATTTTGACTTGTTTATGGCGGCCCAGTTCGCCTTTTTCAATCAGCACCTGATTTTTGGCCACCCGAAACTGTTTGGCGAGATATTTCACCAGATGGGCGTTGGCCTGCCCATCGACCGGTGGGGCGGTAATGGCGACTTTTAGCTCGTCGCCATGCAGCCCAATAATGCTGTCCCGGCTGGCCTTTGGCTGAATATACAGCCGCAGCACCAGCCCGTCGTCACAGGATGTGACAGCACTCATGCCCAGTTCCAGATATAGGCTAACGGTACAATGGTGTTAGCCAGAAACTCCATCACGCCCATATTGATGACATACATTAGCAGCACCAGAATCATCGGCGAGAAATCGAGACCGCCCATTGATGGCAGCAGGCGGCGAATCGGGCGCAGCAGCGGTTCGGTAAGCTGCAGCAGCACATATTCCACCGGGCTACGGCCCTGGCTGACCCAGCTCATGATTGCCATTAACAGCAGCACCCAGAAGATCAGCGAACCGAGCGTTTTAATAACAATCAGCACCGCCGCCAGCACGATGAACACGCCGTTCATGGAGACGTACGGGTTCAGGAAGACTTTCACGACACATAGCAGCAGCGCGATAAGCAACGATGCGCTGTCAATGGGCCCCATCGACGGAATAATGCGACGCAGCGGGCCAACAATCGGCTGGGTGATTTTCACGATAAACTGGGAAAACGGGTTATAAAAATCACAGCGCGCCCACTGCATCCAGATACGCAGCAACAGCACCATCGTGTAAGCCTGGATAATCAGTGACAGGAGAGTGGACAACGTATTCATGGCGTTCCTCAGTTTTCCTTAGTTTTTTGTGTAATCGCGCGCGCCAAAAATGGCGGTTCCGATGCGCACCATGGTGCTGCCTGCCGCAATCGCGGCCTGCATATCGTCTGACATGCCCAGCGAAAGGGTATCCACGCCAGGGTAACGTACCTTAAGTGCGTCAAATGCGACAGCCATTTGGCGGGCCACGGCAAACTGCCGTTCATAATCAGCCTCGGGAGCAGGGATCGCCATCAGTCCACGCAGGCAAAGACCGGGTAATTCCACCACCTGCGCCGCCAGCGCGTCCAGCTCAGCAAGGGAGATGCCGGATTTGCTCTGCTCATCACTGATATTGACCTGAATCAGCACGTTCAGCGGTGGCAGAGAGTCGGGTCGCTGCTCGCTTAAGCGGCTGGCGATTTTGAGACGGTCCACGGTATGGCACCAGTCAAAATGTTCAGCCACGAGGCGGCTTTTGTTGGACTGTAAGGGGCCGATAAAGTGCCACTGGATATCCGCGATGCCCGAATCCTTGAAATGGCGAATCTTATCAATGCCTTCCTGTACGTAGTTTTCACCAAAGCCACGCTGACCCGCCGCGTAAGCTTCTTCGATGGCGCTCGCAGGTTTTGTTTTGCTGACTGCAAGCAGCGTAACTTCTTCTGGAGCACGGCCGCAGGACGTTGCAGCGGCTGAGATTTTGTCCCTGACCTGTGCCAGGTTATGCGCAATATCGTTCATGTTCCCAGGTGGCTTTATGGATATGGAAAAAATAGTGGAGCTTAGTGTAAAGCATAATGTCTCGGATCTACACCTGTGCGATCGCCGTCCACCACGGTGGCGAAGGCAAGGACGGCTGGAAGCCGCACCCTTCGACGCGGTGGATATTCACGCGCTGCTCGCCGAAAGTTTAAACACGCAGCAGCAACAGCAGTGGCAGGCGTGCGGACAGATAGATTTTGCCCTCAGTACCCCAGGGGTTCAACGCCTTCGCGCCAGTGCGTTTTTACATCACGAAGGGGTGTCGCTTGCGCTGCGCCTGTTGCCTGACACCTGCCCGACGCTGGATATGCTGGATGTGCCCGCCGTTATCCCTGAATTACTAAGGCGCGACAACGGTCTTATTCTGGTTACCGGGGCGACGGGCAGCGGTAAATCCACCACGCTGGCGGCGATGGTGGATAACCTTAATCACCATCTCGACGGGCATATCCTGACCCTGGAAGATCCCGTGGAGTTTATCCATACGAGTAAACGTTGCCTGATCCAACAGCGGGAAATCGGCCCGCACTGCGCCTCGTTTGCGGCGGGGTTACGCGCGGCATTACGCGAAGACCCGGATGTCATTCTGCTGGGGGAATTGCGTGACAGCGAGACCATCCGCCTGGCGTTGACTGCCGCCGAAACCGGGCATCTGGTGCTGGCAACATTACATACACGCGGCGCACCGCAGGCTATTGAACGGCTGGTGGACAGTTTCCCCGCCCAGGAGAAAGATCCGGTGCGTAGCCAGCTTGCCGGAAGCCTGCAGGCCGTATTGTCCCAGCGGCTGGCGGCAGACAGGCAGGGCGGACGTGTGGCGCTGTTTGAACTGCTTATCAATACACCTGCGATAGCCAACCTTATCCGTGAAGGGAAAAACCACCAGTTGCCCGGCGTGTTACAGACCGGGCAGCAGGCGGGAATGCAGACCTTCGACCAAAGCCGTCAGCAACGGCAGGCGCAGGGGCGACTTTAGCGGATGTTCAGTGCGTAAACCGCCGGTAAAGCGCCTGCGGTGGCAATGATCTCCAGACGTACATTTTGCGCGGTAATGGGGGTAGATAACCGGTGTTCACGCACGGAGTGGTGGTTATTTGTTTCCTCGGCCAACAGGGTGTCATCGGCCCACAGACGATAGTGGGTGATGCAGTGCGGCGTCACCGGCAGGAAATGGCCCATCTGCACGGTTTCCATGGCGTTATCGAAATCGTTGTCCTGTACCAGAGTCATGCTGGTGAAGGTTTGTGGCGCATCCCAGTGCCAGCGTAATACCGGTTTGACGTCATCGGCGGCAGGTACCCAGGCATTGGCCTGTTGCTCGGGGCGCAGGCGGCCATTAAGCACATTGTCGGCGCGATAGCAGCTTAACGGCTGGCTAAAACGCAACGCAGGCATTACCTGATGTGGGCGACGGCGCGGCAACCAGAAGTCAAACTCATCGACGCCATAGTCGCCATCTACCACCTGACGGGTATGTTTGGCGACGCGGGCATTCAGGCTATTAAAAACGGTCATAATGCCGGGCAGGTGGGTGTCGGTGAGGGCAATGTCCACCTGTTCACACGCTCCAAAGGCGATAAAGACATACTGATCGCGCTCGCTTTGCCACGGGAAATGGACCGTCTGCGCCTGCTCGCCCTCAACGTACAGCGTTGTGCTGGCGTACTGATAATCGGGCGTGAAATTACCGCTGCGTGCGCTGCCCAGAAGCGAGATCTCAAGTGGCTGCTGAGAAGCGGAACGCAGGGTAAAGGTCATGTCGGGCAATGACTCCCCGGCTTTGACAGGCAGCAGCAGCGCCATTCTTTCGCCGAGCGAATGCCAGTGGCCGTTAGGGGCAAGCGTACTGAGAGCGTATTCACTGCTGGCGGTGACCGACGCGCCGAGTGCCGGGTCCTGTAACCACTGACGGGGAATGTAGCAACCGCTGGCCTGCAACCGCTGTTGCAACTGGCCGACATTATCCCGCTGGGCCAGCTCTGCCGGGGTGATGTCATGCGTTTTACACAGCGCGGCAGCGCGGCCAACGACCTCGCCCAGCAGACCGCAGGTGCACATCACCCGGGCGCTACCAAAGGCAACGTGAGAGGCGGAAATAAGCCGTCCGGTCAGGAAGAGATTATCCAGCGAGCGGCTGTAAAGGCTTCGCAGTGGAATGGTATAGGTGCCTTTACTGTGAAACTGGCGACAGCCATCATGGGTGCTGTAGACCCCGTCCGCCGGATGCAGGTCGATAGACCAGCCGCCGTAGGCCACGGCATCATAGTGGTCGCGCTGTTCAATGATGTCCTGCTGGCAAAGCAGATGATCGCCCATAAAACGACGGCTTTCGCGTTTACCGGGAATGGCGCCAACCCATTCGATGGTCATGTTGGCCGCTTCCGGGAACTCGCCGGAGTTTTTAATGTAATCCCACACGCCCCAGACGATTTTCCACAACTCCCATTTGATCTCTTCACTCTGGTGAATGGTGTCCAGCCGTCCGCCCCATTCCAGCCACCACAGGTCGCAACCATTGAGGGTGGATGTCAGGCGTTTGTAGCGGGGAATCGCGGTAATATCTTTTAATGCGAACGAAGGGGGAACAAAATTCACCGGGCCGTTCGTCTGTTTGGTGTAGAAATAGATCGAGTGCCCGAGCTTGTGGCCGAAGTTGTCGCCGGGGGCCATTTTTTCCCCCAGTTCGTCCACCTCTTCGGCGCCTTCGCGGTACTCTGCCCCGGCCAGAAAGCCCAGCACGCCATCCCCCGTTGCGTCGCAAAACTGGTCGGCGGTGACGGTATAAAATGTCTCGTTGATGGCGTTAAAGGCGCTGACCTGGGTGAGGGTTCGCTGGTTTTTCTCCAGTTCGTAAATCGTGGTATTGAGCAGCAATGTCAGCCCAGGCTGGCTTTTTGCCATATCCAGTAGCACCAGGTCGAACATAACCGGGTTGCCCTCTTTGTTGCGCCAGAGATTCTCTTCGAGGATTTCTCCCATGATGCCGCCTTCACGCGCCCAGCGGTTATTGTTGCCCATATGCGATGTGGCGCCGTTGGCCCACAGGCGAACTTCGCTGGACGCATTGCCGCCGAGTACCGGTCGGTCCTGGATCAACACGACCTGTAGCCCGTCCCTGGCGGCGGCGAGCGCAGCGCAAAGACCCGCGAGGCCACCGCCCGCTACCAGAAGATCGGCATGCAACTGTGCAGAGGGAAAGGTTCTGGACGCAGTTTGCGGATAGATGTTCATACCTTGTATCCTTCTTTACTGAACTGACGGTAAAATCGAAAATTCCTGCCACCTGAGAGATAAAGCCTGTTATGTCCTCACAACCGAACCAAAGCCTGATTGATGGCATTCGCTGCCTGCAGTACCTGGTCTCCAGCGGCCGCGCGATTGGCTGTCGCGAACTGGCGCGTCTGATGGGCATAAATACTACCCGTGTAAACCGGTTGCTGATGACGATGGCGTCCATCGGCCTGACGATGCAGGATGAGCAGCGTCGTTACCTTCCCGGCCCCGGCATTCATGCGCTGGCGGCACAAGCGATACGCGGCTCGGCCCTCTTTTCCCAGGCGCTCCCCCTGCTGGAAAGCTACGCGCCCAAAGATATCGTGGTGGCAATGGGCGTGCTCTGGGAGGATCAGGTGATTTATATCTATCACTCTGAACCCGGTAGCCAGATGAGCCAGGCGCTGGCCGGTTTTCATATGCTTCCTGCATGGCAGTCGGTCATCGGTATGTCGCTCCTGGCGGCAGAGAGCGATGAAGAACTGCAAAAACGTTTTGTCGACGAACAGTGGCAGCAACTTGCGCCTCATATCGCCCAACAGCGTGAGCTTGGACGCGTGGTCTGGCATCACGATGACGGCGAGGTATCAATGGCGAAGCCTCTTGGCGCGCACTCTGCCGCGCTGGCGTTTGCCGGTATGTGGCAGGTTGACGACGCTGTCATTGATGAACGCCTGAGCGAACTTCACACCTTGGCACGGCGTCTGACACAGAAACCCTGACGCATTTCATTCCTGACTAATGTTTCTTTTATAGAAACATTGGTGAAAAAGCAAAAAGCACGCCCTGGAAATGTGAGGGGGATCGGGGGATTGCGTTTTGGGGAAGGGAGAAGACAAAAAAGGCTGAGCGGCGCTCAGCCTGAGAATTACAGATGCTGCTCGAAGTAGCTTTCGAGGATGATAACCGCAGAGGCAGAATCAACACTGCCTTTATTCAATGCACGAAAACCGCCGCGCTCAAACAGACCCGCCCGGGCTTCTACCGTACTCAGCCGCTCATCATGCAAAATAATTTTTGCGCCGAAGCGGCCGTGGATTTTATTGGCGAAGTTGCGCGCACGCGCGGTCAGGGGCTGCTCTGTGCCATCCATATTCAGCGGCAGGCCGACAATAACGGCTTCCGGCTGCCACTCTTTTAACAGCTTCTCGATAAGCTTCCAGTCCGGCGTCCCGTCTTGCGCTTTCAGAGCATTCAGCGGGCGCGCCGTACCGGTCACACGTTGTCCGATGGCGACGCCAATACTTTTGGTACCAAAATCAAAGGCCAGCAGGGTTCCGCTCATCAGGCATGTCCCGCCACGCCCGGCATGGTCGAAATATCAATGCCGATAAGTTTTGCCGCTTCCCGCCAGCGGTCAGCGATAGGCGTTTTAAACAGGATATTTTGATCTGCAGGAGCGGTAAGCCAGGCGTTATCCAGGATCTCCTGTTCAAGCTGGCCTTTTTCCCATGAGGAATAGCCCAGCGCGACCAGCACGTCCTTAGGTTGATCGGCCGTGCCCAGGGTCTCCAGAACATCGCGCGAGGTAGTGATCACGGTGTTATCCGAGACGCGAATGCTGGAAGAGAAGCTGGCAGGCGGCGTGTGCAGAATAAACCCGCGATCTTCCGCCAGTGGGCCGCCAAGCAGCACGGGTTTATCCAGACGAATGGCCGGATCGCGTGCTTCCGGGTTAATTTTCAGTTTCTCCAGGACGCTTTCAACTTTCAGGTTTTCCAGCGGCTTATTGATGATAAGCCCCATGGCACCGTCTTCGTTGTATTCGCAAATATAAACCACCGATCGCCGAAAAAGGGGATCATGGAGAGCAGGCATGGCAATAAGAAAGTGATGCTGTAAATTCATTGTCAGAGGTTCTGTTTCCTGGTTCAAAAAAGCAGCAGCCTAGTATGAGGGGAAAGCTGCACGCTGTCACTAGCCAGACTTTGGAGTTTATGAGCGGGTTCCCTCCCGCCATCCCTTTACCTGCAATAATTCGCGCTGTCTGTGCCCTGGCACCTTTGAGCAACCCGAATTATCGAGGGTAAATATATTTATTATTTCGCCAGGCGTTTTTCGATTGCGTCCATCAGCATGCCGGTAATAGAGATCGGGAACTCCGCCTCGATCTCGCGCACGCAGGTGGGGCTGGTGACGTTAATTTCGGTCAGACGGTCGCCAATGATATCCAGACCGACGAAAATCAGCCCTTTGGCTTTCAGCGTCGGGCCGACGCGGCGGGCAATCGCCCAGTCGCTTTCGGTCAGCGGACGCGGTTCGCCGCGGCCACCGGCGGCCAGGTTACCACGCGTTTCGCCACCCTGCGGGATACGCGCCAGGCAGTATGGAACCGGCTCGCCATCCACCACCAGCACACGTTTGTCGCCATCTTTGATAGCCGGCAGATAGTTCTGCGCCATGCAGTAGCGGGTGCCCAACTCGGTCAGCGTTTCGGTGATAACCCCCAGGTTCGGATCACCCTCTTTGACGCGGAAAATCGAGGTGCCGCCCATGCCGTCCAGCGGCTTGAGGATGATATCGGTATGCTTTTGCCAGAACGCTTTAAGCTGCGCTTTATTGCGCGTCACCAGCGTTTCCGGGGTCAGGTCAGGGAACCAGGCGGTAAACAGCTTCTCGTTACAATCGCGCAGGCTCTGCGGCTTATTGACGATCAGCGTGCCTTTTTCTTCCGCACGTTCAAGGATATAGGTGGCGTAGATAAATTCGGTATCGAACGGCGGATCCTTACGCATCAGCACTACATCCAGCGAGGCGAGTTCGATATCCTGCTCGCCGCCAAACTCGTACCATTTGTCGTAGTTTTGCTCGACGGAAAGCAGACGGGTACGCGCACGGGCTTCGCCGTTGATCAGGTAAAGATCCGCCATTTCCATATAGTGCAGTTCGTAGCCACGACGCTGCGCTTCGAGCAGCATGGCGAAGCTGGTGTCTTTTTTGATATTAATCTGCGCGATGGGGTCCATCACGATGCCGAGCTTAATCATAGGCTTCTCCGTTTAACCCAGATCGCCAAAACGCACCTGCAGCGCGGTAATGGCGGTAAGGGCAGTTGTCTCTGTGCGCAATACGCGGGGTCCCAACAGAATATCAGTAAACTGGTAGCGCGAGGTCATGGCGATTTCGTCTGTCGTCAACCCGCCTTCCGGGCCAATCAGTAATCGTACGCGTTCCACCGGCAACGGCAGAGTATTAATGCTCTGGCTGGCGCGCGGGTGAAGATTCAGCTTAAGGCCGTTCTCTTCTTCTGCACACCACTGTTCGAGATCCATTGCCGGGCGAATCTCAGGAATACGGTTACGACCACACTGTTCACAGGCGGCGATGGCGATCTTCTGCCACTGCTGAATCTTTTTATTCAGGCGCTCGGCATCCAGTTTAACGCCGCAGCGCTCAGAAAAAAGTGGCGTAATGAGGCTTACACCCAGTTCGATCGATTTCTGGATAGTAAATTCCATTTTCTCGCCGCGAGACATCACCTGGCCCAGATGAATATGCAGCGGTGACTCCCGATCGTCCACCTCTCCCTGGGTCACCTTAACGATAACGCTCTTTTTATCGGCGCGGGTGATTTCGGCGTCAAACACCTGGTTCGAACCGTCAAAGAGCTGAATAGCCTGCCCCTGGCCCATACGTAATACGCGGCCAACATGGTTTGCCGCATCGTCGGCGAGGGCGATTTCAGTGCCAGTCTGGATGAGTTCAGGGTGGTAGATGCGTGGGACGCGCATAGTTCAGATTTCCGTGTGAAGTGTGGCGCATTTCCCCTCACCTTAACAGGTCGCGATTTGCGGCCTCTCCCTTGTAGAGAGAGGGGGGGTGAGGGGCAATACACCTGCAAAATTTACAATTGCCGCTAGTGTAGGTTAGCTCTTTCGCGCCATGCAAGCGCGCTGCACGTAAGGGTTATGATTCCCCTGGACCTGAGCGATACGTGACTCACGCGTACATTCCCAGTCGGTCACCGGGTAGAGTTTATCCCAGGCGGTAAAAAGCTGTGTCTGCTGGCGCGACAGGGTGAGCTGATACTGATCGCGCATATAGAAGTAGGTGCGGGCAATCACACCACGGGCGCTGGCAGGCGGCTCGGCCAGTTTGGCCTTGAAGTCGATCTTCATTTCACAGCGCCCGTACTGGCCTTCGCCACCGTTCCACTGGCCGTACATAAAGTTGCCGCGATCGGCATTCACTTCACCCACGGCGGGTTGCAGGTTGTGCATATCGCTTTCCATCTTGCGATAAACAGGGTCTTTAGCGCAGTTTTTCCGCCCGCCATCCTGCCAGCACTGACGCTGATGGCCGAATTGCCAGGCCGGGACAACATGCTCCCATTCAATACGGCTGGCGCGGTTTTCATTTTTGCGCACCTTATAACCGCAGGAGTCCAGATCGACCACCCCTTTTTTTCCCTGCCACTGAATTTTACAGCCGCAATAAAAGTCGCCCGGAACGTCGGCGTTGACTTTAACCCCGGCGGCTTTGGCCTGCGCGAAGCTATTGATGCCGTCCGCCAGTACCGGCGCGCTGAGGATAAGCAGTAAAGATGAGATAACGCGTAACATTGAAAACTCCCTGTCAACTGGAGTGCGCAACGTAGCGGAAGCGATTGTCAGATGCAATCAGTTGGCGCGGAAAACATTCTTAATGGTTCATGTAATTAGCGCTCAGGTACCAGCGCTTCGCCGCACTGTACGCAGCGATAGGTGGTCTCACCGCGCACCACACGATTGTGTCGCCGCACGGTCAACTGATGCTGCTGGCACTTGCAGCGGTAGGGAAAGGTATTGGGCCGCACCGACTCCAGTTCAAACTGGTGAGTACGGCGCGCAGGAACGCCGAGCACGCTTTCCATCATCCATTTCCACTCTTTACCGTGTGGCGGAACGCGGCCGAAATGTTTCCACACCAGCAAATGCGCCAGCTCGTGCGGCACCACCTCGTCGATAAACGCCTGTTGGTTTTCCATCAGCAACACGGGGTTCAGGCGGATTTCATACGTATTGAGCCAGGCCGTGCCTGCCGCTGTGCCCCGTTGCTGATAAACCAGTTTGGGTTCCGGATAGTTACGCTCAAGTTTCTGATTGGCCAGGGCAAGTTTTTCCCGCAGGCTGCGCATGACGGCCTGCTGTATAGCGATGGGGAGACGGGAGGTTTTCATAATCGCAGAGGATAGGGCGGGGAGCGGGGGAGTGCAAGAAAAAGCCTCCTCCGGACAGGGAGCGAGGCTTCATTCTGGTTTACAGCGATTGCAGGAAGGTCAGCAGATCGTTGTTCAGTTGATCCTGATGGGTGACCGCAAAACCGTGCGGCGCGTTGTCATACACTTTTAACTGCGCGCCCGGGATCATTTCTGCAGCCACTTTACCGGTCGATTCAAACGGTACGATCTGGTCGTTGCTGCCATGGATCACCAGCGTCGGCACGTCAACTTTGGCAATATCCGAACGGAAATCGGTCTCGCCGAAAGCCGTGACGCAATCAATGGTCCCTTTGAGTGAGGCCAGCAAAGCAATGTTCAGCGTCTGAGTCAGGACACCCTGGGAAACCGTCTGCCCGGCGTTAATGCCATAGAACGGCGTGGCGAAATCGCTGATAAACTGCGCCCGGTCTTTGCGTAGTCCGTCGCGAATGCCTTCGAAAACGCTGGCATCGACACCCTGTGGGTAGTCCGCCGTTTTGCCGAAAATCGGTGTCACCGCACCCAGCAGAACCAGCGCTTTTACGCGCGCCGTGCCGTAACGACCGATATAGCGCGAGACATCGCCGCCGCCCATGGAGAAGCCCACCAGCGTCACATCCTGCAGATCAAGCGTGGTGATGAGATCGTTAATGTCGGAGGCGAAGGTGTCGTAGTTGTACCCTTCCCACGGCTGGTCGGAGCGGCCAAAACCGCGGCGGTC
Source organism: Phytobacter diazotrophicus (assembly GCF_052061655.1). NCBI lineage: Bacteria > Pseudomonadati > Pseudomonadota > Gammaproteobacteria > Enterobacterales > Enterobacteriaceae > Phytobacter > Phytobacter diazotrophicus. The sequence continues at coordinate 885,184 of NZ_CM125428.1, forward strand.
AAAGGCGATGACGCGATAGCCCCGTTCGGCCAGGAAATTCAACTGGCTGTCCCACATATCGCCATCCAGCGGCCAGCCGTGGCTAAACAATACCGGTTTTCCCGCGCCCCAGTCTTTGTAATAAATCTGCGTACCGTCCTGCGTTTTGATTGTGCTCATACGTAAATCCTCACTGTCGCTCTTGCTTGGGTTGATGTGGGTAACTGTTACATTATGGGTGCTATCAGATAACGTGCTTCGGGAAGATGTCCGCCGCGATGGAAGGCCTGTACCTTACTTTGAATCAGCAGGTCATTTACCGTGTGGCGCTCCAGTTGGCGCAGATGTTCAATCCAGGTGCCGACCACGAACGACTCCACAAAGACGCCGGGGCGCTGGATATCCTCATACACAGACCAGCTCAGTGCCCCGCCGCGTACCCGCACCCGGCGAATCTCCTGGATACAGACGACGAAACGGGAGACATCCTCGGGATCGATCAGATATTCATACATCACCATGACCGGGCCACGTTCATGTGAGATATCGAGCGCCTGGGCATTACTGTCGATATCACGAATGTCCAGATTGAGGTCAGGATCTTTATTCAGTTGCCAGCGCAGCACCGTCAGGCTTGCCAGCAGCATGCCCACTGTTGCCACGCACAATGAGGCAGGAATACTAAAGTGCGATGCCAGTTGGCCCCAGATGGCGCTACCGAGCGTCATCGAGCCAAAAAAGACGGTCAGATAGACCGCCAGCGCGCGAGCTTTCACCCATTTGGCGGCGCTACGCTGCGCCCCGACATTGAGGGTAGAGAGCACCGCAATCCAGGCGAAACCGGTTAAGAATTCAAACGCATTGAGCAGCCAGAAATGACGGATAAACGCCAGCGCCAGCATGCTGATCGCGAAAATCACGCTGTTAATCACCATCAGCCGGTCCGGGTTGAAGCGCTTACGTAAACGCGGTAGCACAATCGCACCGCAAATCGCCCCCAGGCCGATACAGGCCAGCATGATGCCGTAACCGCCAGGCCCAAGGCCCAGTTCACGGCGGGCCACCAGCGGCAACAGCGCCCAGCCTGCGCTGGCGAAGGTAAAGAACGCCACGGTACGCACCAGCACGTTACGCAGTACCGGAGCGGCATGCACATAGCGCAGCCCGGCGCGAACGGCGGGGAAAAAGTGCTCCGGCGGCAGGCGCTGAATCAACGGTTCTGCTTTCCAGCGCCACAGCACCCAGGCGACGCCCAGCACTGATGTCGCATTGAGCGCGAATACCACCCACGGTCCGGCAAAAGAGAGGATCAGCCCGCCCAGCGCCGGGCCGATGGCGCGGCTGATGTTGATGCCAAGCGAATTCAGCGCGATGGCCGGGGCCAGTTCGCGTTTTTCCACCAGGTCCGGCACGATGGCCTGAAACGGCGGAGAACTCATGGCCGCGCCAGTGCTTAATAAGAAGGCCGCAACCAGCAGCACCGTTGGCGTTACTAACCCGGCAAAAGAGAGCAGGGTTAGCCCGCTGGCGGCAATAAACACCCACAACTGGGAAAACAGCAGATATTTGCGTCGGTCGACAATGTCCGCCATCACCCCGGAAGGGAGGGCGAAGAGAAACATCGGCAGACTGCTCGCCGCCTGAACCAGGGCCACGGAAAGCGGGTTGGCGCTTAACGTCAGCATGGTCCAGTTCACCCCCACATCGTTCATCCATGAACCGATGTTGGAGACCACCGTGGCAATCCATAGCATCCGAAATACCGGCTGGCGCAGTGGCTGCCAGGAGGACGCGCCAGCGGATGCGGCAGACGGGGTTTGTACCGTCGCCGCGTGAACATCATTGACTTGCGCCATGCCTGAACTCCTGGTTGCCTGGCATACTTACCCGCCATTTACCCGGGCCGGTTAATGCCAGCGTGGTGAAGATGATGAGCAGCAGCCAGCCAAATTGCCCTTCCGCGATACTCCATTGCGGGTGCACAGCCAGCATGGCAACCAGCAGCACGCCAATAATCGGCAGACAGGCCAGCCGCGTGCCAACACCGAGAATGATGAATATCGGACATACCACCTCTGCCAGAATGGCAGGTAGCAGGCTGAACCAGGGGCCAAAGCCGAACGGATCCTCAATGCGGGTGAGCTCTTCATGAAAATTCAGCACCTTCGGCAGACCATGCACATAGAGCAGCAGCAGCCCGCCGGTCAGGCGCAGGAAGAACAGCCCCGCATCAATTCGGGGCGACATCAGCGTTGTATTTTTCATAGGCATCAGAACGCAAAGCAGCTACAGCCGAGCGCGCCCCAGAAGGCGTTATCGTCTGAAACCGGAATGGACGATCCGCGTGCCACACCGTGCTGGTGGTTATGCACGCCGCAGGGGCCGCTACAGTGGTGTGCGGCGGGCATCATGCCGACACGTGTTTGCTGTGGCGGCGCGCTGCGGTAGTGACCCGGCACGTTGACCACCGGCGACCACTCCGGCAGCACCGGAATTGCAGGCGGGGCTTCTGAGCTGAAACCGCCAGCGGCATAGACGATATTGCCATTGACTACGGTCAGTACCGACTCAATGCCTTTGATCTCCTCTTCCGGTATGCGGAAATAGTCCTTGCTCAGCACGGCGAGGTCAGCCAGTTGGCCCACTTTAATCTGGCCTTTTTTGCCCTGCTCGCTTGAGAACCAGGCGCTGCCTTGTGTCCAGAGCATCAGCGCGGTGTCGCGATCCAGGCGCGCATTAACATCGTACATCTGCATACCGCCGACGGTGCGCCCGGAGACCAGCCAGTACAACGCAGTCCACGGATTGTAGCTGGCCACGCGGGTCGCATCGGTTCCCAGCCCGACCGGTACGCCGGTTTCGAGCATTTTCGTCACCGGCGGCGTGTGGCGCACCGCGTCCATGCCATAACGTTCCGCGAAGTACTCACCCTGAAACGCCATACGGTGCTGCACGGCAATACCGCCGCCCAGCGCTTTGATGCGGTCAATGTTTTGCTGGGTCACGGTTTCTGCGTGGTCAAAGAACCAGTGCAGGCCATTGAACGGAATATCGCGGTTCACGCGCTCGAATACATCGAGCATACGGCTGATGGATTCGTTATAGGTGGCGTGCAGGCGGAACGGCCAGCGGTGCTCGACCAGATGGCGCACCACGCGCTCCAGCTCATCTTCCATGCCAGGCGCGAGGTCCGGGCGCGGTTCAAGGAAATCTTCAAAATCCGCGGCAGAGAAGACCAGCATTTCACCCGCGCCGTTGTGACGGAAGAAATCGGTGCCCTGACCCGGTGTCAGCATGTCGGTCCATTTCTCGAAATCTTCCAGCTCATGGCCGGGGCTCTGGGTAAAGAGGTTATAGGCGATGCGGATAGTCATCTGCTCTTTGGCGTGCAGTTCGCTTATCACTTCATAGTCTTCGGGGTAGTTCTGGAAGCCGCCACCCGCGTCGATAGCGCTGGTGAGGCCCAGACGGTTTAGCTCACGCATAAACTGGCGGGTGGAGTTAACCTGCTGTTCCAGTGGCAGTTTCGGCCCTTTGGCCAGCGTGGCATAGAGGATCATGGCATTTGGCCGCGCAATCAGCATGCCGGTGGGATTGCCGTTGCTGTCGCGCTGGATCTCTCCTCCTGGCGGGTTCGGCGTATCTTTGGTGTAGCCAACAACGCGCAGCGCGGCGCGGTTGAGCAGGGCGCGGTCATAGAGATGAAGGATAAAGACCGGGGTATCCGGCGCGGCGTCGTTGATCTCCTCCAGGGTCGGCATCCGGCGTTCGGCAAACTGGAATTCGCTCCAGCCGCCCACCACGCGTACCCATTGTGGCGAGGGGGTGCGCAGCGCCTGTTCTTTCAGCATCCGCAGGGCGTCCGCCAGCGACGGTACTCCTTCCCAGCGCAGTTCGAGGTTATAGTTGAGACCGCCGCGAATCAGGTGCAGGTGCGAGTCGTTAAGCCCTGGAATAGCGGTGCTGCCTTTGAGATCCACCACTTTGCTGCCGTCGCTGTGATATTCCATTACTTCGGCCTGGGAGCCTACCGCCAGGAATTTGCCGTCACGGATGGCGACCGCCTCTGCAACCGGGTTTTCCCTGTCTACCGTATGAAATTTGCCGTTGAGTAATATCAGTTCAGCTTTGCCGAGCGAGACCATAAATCCTCCTGTCTGAGACATCCGAAGCAGGCATAATCCCGCCGGACGATAAGATGCGATGCTCCGTCAGAACAGAGCGTGGAAGTGGGAGGGATTATGGTGAGCTGGCGAAAACGGCGTCTAGTTATACGAAGGTATACCTATACGAACGTATAGTTATACACAGAGATAATAGTTCTCATTTCTGACAACTCTTACTATCCGTCCCGACAGCAGCGTCCGGGACGAACATCATTTCGCCTGTTTGAGCAGCGCGAGAATACCCCGGTCACTGTCAGCAAAACGTCCGCTCCCCTTTCACGGGAAACTGCTACTTAACGACAACGGGTATTCTTATGACCAACGCTAAGCTTGAAGTACTGACTCCCCAGAATTGCCAGATTATTTTTATCGATCAGCAGCCGCAGATGGCGTTCGGCGTGCAGTCTATTGACCGCCAGGTGCTGAAAAACAATGTTGTTGGCCTGGCGAAAGCGGCAAAAGTTTTCAATATTCCGACCACCATCACCACCGTTGAGACGGAAAGCTTCTCCGGAAATACCTTCCCTGAACTGCTGGACGTATTCCCCGAGCATGACCTTCTTGAGCGTACATCCATGAACTCCTGGGATGACCAGAAAGTGCGTGATGCGCTGGCGAAAAATGGTCAAAAAAAAGTGGTGGTATCCGGCCTGTGGACGGAAGTGTGCAACAACACGTTCGCCCTGTGTGCCATGCTGGAAGGCGGCTATGAAATCTACATGGTGGCTGACGCTTCCGGCGGTACCTCGAAAGAAGCACATGATTACGCGATGCAGCGCATGATTCAGGCGGGTGTGATCCCGGTGACCTGGCAGCAGGTGTTGCTGGAGTGGCAGCGCGACTGGGCGCATAAAGAGACCTACAACGCGGTGATGGATATCGTCAAAGAACACTCCGGTGCTTACGGGATGGGCGTTGATTACGCTTATACCATGGTGCACAAAGCGCCAGCGCGTGCCAAAGGTGCGCACCGTACTCTGGCGCCGGTGCCAGCCAATAAATAATGTGCAGGGGCGGCGCGTTAGCGTCGCCCGGTTCTGAACCCGATAAGGGGAGAATGACCATGAGTACAGCGCTCATTTCCCTCGGCGCAGGGGTGTTTATTGGGCTGGTCTATGCTTTGCTGAACGTCCGTTCGCCAGCCCCGCCGGCGGTCGCCCTGGTGGGGCTGCTCGGCATGCTGGCGGGAGAGCAGGCGATCTCTGCGCTGCGCTCACACCATGAACCCCAGGCCGCCCTAAGTCAGCCGCAGGCCGCAGTGCAAACGGCGGACAACGCGACCCCTTCTCCACGCCGTCATCCAGAGGCAGGCTAACCATGTTGAAATCGTACGTAATTTCCCTGGCAACGGGCCTGTTAGTGGGTGTTATCTATGGCGCAATGCAGGTTCACTCACCCGCACCACCGATCGTCGCCCTGCTGGGCCTTTTTGGTATGCTGGTCGGCGAACAGCTGATTCCGCTCGCCCGTCGACTTCTGCGCCGCGAGCCGGTGACAATGGCCTGGTTTCGTCATGAATGTGTGCCCAAAATCAGCGGCACGCCACCTCCTGACGACAAACGCGCCCCTTAGCCTGAGGGCAGACAGAGGAGTACGGCATGAGGCTGTCACCGCGCATTGTCATTATTGATGATGAACGTTCCGTCCGTAGTGGATTAAGCAACCTGCTCCAGTCGGAGGGGTACGACTCTGACGCCTTCGACTCTGCGGAGGCATTTCTTCATCATGAATCCGCGCTGTCTGACGCATCTCTGCTTATTATTGATATCAAGCTCAAAGGCATGAGTGGCCTGGACCTGTATCGCCGGGTAGCTCTACTTTCCGCACCGCCGCCGGTGATTTTTATCTCCGGACATGAAGATGAAAACCTGTCGCGTTATGCTCCAGAGTTCGGGGGCGTTACGCTACTGCGTAAGCCCATTAAAATTGAAACGCTGCTGGAACAGATCCGCCGCGAACTCTCTGTGTGAGGAGCGCTAATGAGCGAGAAACTTTCTGCTGCCGGTAAAATGATGGATGGTGAGGTTGTCACCTTAACCGATGACATCATTTTCACTCCGCTGACGCAGGAAGGAGGGATCGCCTGGACACTTTGCCAGCCGCTACACTCCGGCAGCAGCTTTATTCTTGCCTGCGCGGCCGTATCAAGCGATGAAGCCGCGTTTCATACCACCCAACGCTTAAAAAATGAATTTGCGCTGCGCAGGCGGCTCTCTGACGCATGGGCGGTAAAGCCGTTCAGCAGTACCAGTTATCATGGACATTACGCGCTGGTCTATACGCCATTTCCTTTCCGCACGCTTGCACAACTGCCCCGGCTGCGCACCCGAAGCATTGCCGATTTTCTTTCCGTTGCCATTGGCCTGTGTGCCCCGCTACGCCAGATGCATGCGCAGGGGTTGATGCACAGCGATATCAAACCCGGCCACTTTTTTATCGACCCCGGCGGCGCTTACCGTCTGGGCGGTTTTGGCCTTGCCAGCGAAGGGACGGATGCCTTTGACCCGTCTCGCCTGACGGAACCTGGCGGTACGCTGGCGTATATGTCGCCGGAGCACACTTCCCGTACGCCGGACAGGGTCGACAGCCGCAGCGATCTCTATAGTCTTGGCATTGTGCTCTACGAGTTGCTGACCGGCGAGCTGCCTTTCGATCTCAGCGAGGGCGGGCAGGCGGAATGGGCCCATCACCATATTGCCTCCGCTCCCAGACCACCACGGCAGGTACGCTCATCGGTTCCGCCAACGCTGTCGGATATTATTTTGCGACTGCTGGAAAAATCGCCGGACCATCGTTACCAGACGGTCGACGGGTTGATTGCCGACCTGCGTCGCTGCGAGGCTTCGCTGGCCAAAAATGGTGAAATTACGCCGTTTATTCCCGGCTTGCAGGACCGGGTTGCCGCGCGTCTGCAGCCGGACCCGCTTTTTCTCGACCATCCGCAGCACCATCAACTGCTGACGGTATTTGACCGGGTGGTGGAAAGTGGCGCGCATGCCCTGGTCACGATCGGTGGACCGCCGGGCTGCGGTAAATCTTCACTCATTGCTTCGGCGCTCAGGAAGCTGCAACAGCGGCAGGCGTTACTCGCCGTGAGTAAGGCCGACCAGTATTCGCCGGTTCTGCCTTATACGGTCATTGCCTCTGCGTTTCGCGCATTGACGCTTTGGTTACTCGGCCAGGGCGCGGAAGAGGTGGCCCGCTGGAAAATGCGTTTAACACGGGCGCTTGGCGTTCATGCCGCGCTGGCGGTCAATCTGGTGCCGGAGTTAGGTCTACTGCTTGAAAACCCACCCCTGGCTGTTGTGAATACCCAGGCGGCGGATAGCCGAATGCGTTTCAATATGATGGCGCATCGGCTGGTTGAGGCGTTTGCCACCCCGGACCGACCGCTGGTTCTGCTAATTGATGATATTCACTGGATAGATCAGGCCAGCCTGCATCTGCTGGAACACCTTATCAGTTGCAGTGAGTCGTTGCCGTTGCTGCTGGTGGTTTCGTACGCTGACAGCGGTGTGTTTGCGGATGCCAGCGAACAGGCGCTGTTGTCGACACTGCGCGTCGGTGCCCGCTATACCGTCGAGCTGCGGCCTGAGCCGTTGAGCGTGAAAGCGGTGTCGCGATGGCTGGCGGAACTGTTGCAGACGCGGGCCGCCTGCCTTGGCGAACTGGCGGCGCTGATCCACGAAAAAACCGGTGGTAACCCACTCTTTACCCATGAGTTTATTCAGCGCATCGTCAAAGACGGGCTGATTACCCATCACAAACAGCACGGCAAGTTGCACTACGACGCACAGGCGATCCGTTCACGTAATTACACGGAAAATGTGGCAAGCCTGGTCCTGCAACAACTGGCAGAGATGCCCTCCCTGACGCGCAAACTGCTGGGTTGTCTGGCCTGCGTGGGAGGAAACGGTAATCCCGCACTGCTCAGCGCAATGCAGAAGATAGCGCCGGAGCTGCTACATGAACATCTGCTGCCTGCGGTTGCCGCCCGACTGATCGGCCGCAGCGGCGACCAGTATGCCTTTACCCATGATCGGGTGCAGAAGGCGGCGCAGGCACTGCTCGAAGCGGATGATATTTGTCATCTCAATTTTGCTGCCGCGCGGTTCTTTACTGAGGCCGTGTCACAAAATGACAGCAATGAAAATCTGTTTCTGGCGGTCCACCACATTGCGTCATCCATCGACTGTATTCGCTTATCTCCCGAACGCGACCATTATCGTGCGGTCTGCCGTCTTGCCGCGCAGCGCGCCCGGTTGACCGGGGATTACGCCTCGGCGGTGCGCTATCTGCGTACAGCGCGGTTATTGAAAGACGATGCCCTGATGACCGCGCCTGATGAGGATTTCGCGCTCGCTTTTGAAGAGGCGGAGTGTGAGTTTTTGCAGGGTAATCTTCCATCTGCGCTGACCCTGTGTCATCAACTTCTGCGCGCGCCCGGCAGCTTGCAACAAAAGGCGATTACCGCAGGCATGATGGCGGAAGTGCAGATGCGACAGTCGGATATGAGCCTTGCGCTGGAGACCGCACTGGCCTGGCTTGCGGTGTTCGGTATTCACCTGAGCCGTGCGCCGACTGATGCGGAGTGCGACGAGGGCTGGCAAATCATTGAGGCCCGTCTTGGGGATGAGCCGGAGAGCCATTTTCGCCAGCTTGCGCGGATTAATAACCCCGAGGCAGAAGCCGTCATCAACCTGATGCTCAGCGCCAGTATGTTTGCCGCGTTTACCGCCCCGCGCCTGCATTTTCTTTTACTCTGCCGGGTCATACTGATGACCCTGGAGCATGGCGTTAGCGGCGCGTTTACCACGGCGATTGCCTGGTACGGCGTCATGATTGGTTGTCGCTATCATGCCTACGAAAAGGGGTACAGGTATACGCTGCTGGGGCGCGATTTGGTTGAGGAGCAACCTCTAACCCCCTTTATGGGCCGTACCTTTCTGGCGGTGGATTTGTGCAGTGCCTGGGTGAAGCCGCTTAGCGTTGCGGTGGATCACGCTAAAGCGTGCTTTACGGCGGCGGTCGAGCACGGGGATTTAACCGCCGCCTGCTTTATTATCCGACATCAGACCATGAACTTCCTGATCCGTGGCGATCACCTCGACGGGGTGCTGACGACCATAGAAGGTGGGCTGAGTTTTATCCGCAAACTACGTTTCCCGGATGTCGAGGTCATGCTTCTTATCCAGCGTCTGTACGTTAACCATTTGCGTAGCGCCGGTTCGGGCAATTTAAGTGGTCATAACCTCTATTCCGAGGCGCTCCTGAACGCGACCAATAAGCATGAGAGTCAGCCGATACCGCTGACCATTTTCTGGTTCTGGCTCTATCAGGGAATGGCCCATTTTATGGCGGGTGAGTATGACGATGCTTCCCGTTGCCTGGAAAAGGCGGCCCCGGTAGCCGATATGGTGCCGGGTTATCTGCATCTGCTGGATTACCATTTCTACAGCGCCCTCTCACTGGCACAGAGGGTGACGCCGGCAACCGTGACGCCCGCACAGCGGGAAACCCTTGTCGCCCATTATGACGTTATTGCACGCTGGGCTGAGCATAACCCGACGACCTTTGCCGACAAGGCGGCGCTGGTGCGTGCGGAGCTGGCGAGACTGGAGCAGACCAACGATATCGCCATCGCCTGGTACGAAAACGCGATAGCCCTTTCCGCAGAGACTGAATGCCACCCGGTGAACGGGCTGGCGTGCGAACTGGCCGGGGGTTTTGCCAAAGCGATGGGCTGGCATGTAGCCGCAGACGGCTATTTCAAAAATGCTTTCTCCGCCTGGCGGCGCTGGGGGGCGGTGGCAAAACTGCGTCAGCTTGAACGACTGTACCCCCATCTGGCCTCCTCAGGGCCACGTTCGCCTTATGACACCATCACTTTCGCGCAAAATGAAATGATGCACGACCTGGAAAGTGTTTTGCGGGCGGTGCGTGCCATGACCGAGGAGATTGACCTCGACCGCCTCGTCCATACGTTGATGACGATGTTACTGGAGCGGGCGGGGGCACTGCGTGGGCTCTTGATTCGCATCCTTGATAATACCATTCCCGAAACCCAGGCGTGGGCGGAAACCTCCTCGGAAGGGGTGAAGGTACAGATTGTCCGGGAGCGCCCTTCGGCTACCGATATGCCGCTGTCGGTACTGGCGGCGGTGATGCGTACCGGGCAGGAGATTCGTATCAGCAAGTCTGAGTTGTTCGGCCCGTTCAGTCAGGATCCCTATCTGGTAACGTCCGGCGCGGGCATTATGTGCGTACCGATGCATAAACAGGGCAAACTGGTAGGGGTGCTGTATCTGGAAAATCGGGTAATGCCGGAGATTTTCACCGCCGGGCATTCGCGTATCGTCAGGATGCTGGCGGCGCAGGCGGCGGTTTCGCTGGAGACTGCGCGCCTTTATGCCGAGCGAGTCGAAGAGAACGTGCAGCGTCGCCGGGCGGAAAAAGAGCTACGCGCCAGCCAGACCTCGCTAATGCTTGGGGAGAAAATCAGCAATACCGGTACCTGGCGCTGGGAACTGGAACAGGATGTGATGTTTGTTTCCGACGAGTATGCGCGCATTCTTGGCCTGCCCGACCATCAGCGTACATTATCAATGGCCGACTTTATGACGCTGGTGCATCCGGAGGATTTCCCACGGATCAACACGCTGGTTAACGATAGTGTGCGTAATGGCGTCTCCATGCGGGCGGAGTTTCGTATTTTCCGCCCGGACGGGGAATGCCGTTATATTCTGGGCGTGGGCAACCCGGTGGAATATGAGGCTAACGTCGCGGAGTATTTCGGCGTTATCACGGATATCACGGCGCGTCGCCAGTCTGAGGATGCGGTTCGCGTGGCGCAGGCCGATCTCGCCCGTGTTTCCCGCGCGACCACCGTTGGTCAACTGACGGCCTCTATCGCCCATGAGATTAACCAGCCGCTGATGTCGATTGTGGCCAATGCGGGCGCCAGTCTGCGCTGGCTGAGCCGCGAGCCTGCAATGCTCGGTAATGCGCGCGCAAGCCTTGAGGAGATCATCAGCGAGGGAGAGCGGGCGGGTAATATTATCCGCGGCTTGCAGGCGCTGACGCGCAACCAGACCTCTGCCTGCACGCGCATTAACCTGCATCACCTTGTCTGCCATATTGTGGCGCTGTCGCGCAGCGAGCTGGAACGCCAGGAGATCGCATTGCATTACCATCTTGCGGCGCAGGATGCTGAGATTTTTGGCGATAGCGTACAAATACAGCAGGTGCTGTTAAACCTGATCGTCAATGCGATTGATGCCATGGCGGGGATAGATGATCATCCGCTAATGCTGACGGTGAGTTCAGAGAATCCGCAACCTGGTAAAATTCGCCTGGCCATCGCCGATACCGGCGTAGGCTTTACGCCCGAAGTGCAGAAGCGTCTGTTTGACTCCTTCTATACCACCAAGGAGCAGGGCATGGGGATGGGGCTGAGTATCAGCTACGGCATTATTGAAAAGCACGGCGGTAAATTGACGGCGGAACCTCGCCAGCCTTGCGGCAGTGTCTTTACCTTTACCTTGCCGACACACCCCGCTGAAGCCTGAACCTGGCCGTTATCGCCCGAGGGTTTTTTGAATATTCAGACGATCTGCAGCCCTGACCAGATCGGTCAGGGAACGGACCTGCATTTTCTCCATCACCCGCTTTTTATGTACTTTGGCGGTGATCTCGCTGACGCCCATTTCGGTGGCGATCTGTTTATTCAGCAGGCCACCAATGGCCAGTTGAAACACCTCTTTTTCGCGCGGCGTCAGTGAGTCATAACGGGTGGTCAACGCCTGTATCTCTTGCGTTTCGTCGAGGGTTTTCTCCGCCAGTTTCAGGGCATCGGCAACGGCCTGGAGCAACAAACCGGGAACAGCGGGTTTGGTCATAAACTCATATGCCCCTGCCTTCATCGCTTTGACCGAGAGCGGAATGGTGCCAAAACCGGTCAGGAAAATAACCGGAATCGCATGTCCAAGCCTGGAAAGGGCGTCGGTGACGTCGAAACCGCTGGCACCGGGCATATTCATATCCAGAATCAGACAGCCTGGCTGTGAGGTAAAAGGGTGGGACAGAAACGCTTGCGCTGAGGAAAAGTCGGCCACCCGATAATCCTCTGCTCGCAGCAGGCTGACCAGAGCCTGCCTGACGGAATTATCATCGTCCACAACGTAAACAATGTGATCCATGCGTGTTCCTGGCTATTAAAGAATATGCCTGTGCAAGGAAAAGACTGATGGGAATCGACACCCGTCATGTTCCTTACATTACAGTGACATACATATGTTTTTACTAAAGAATAACTGAATGTTAACACAATAATTATCATTATCATGTTTCAAATGAAAATAATAAAAATGAATGGCGTAATAACTAACGTTTCACTCTTCGGGGGCGTTGGCAGATAAAAAATGGCGTATTGGCCGCAGCAAGCGCAGAACGGCGGAAATTTTTGCCGCTGTGAATATCACCGTAGCGGGGGAGAAAATTCAGATTATTCTGCCAGAAGGTGAGCAGGCCAGCCGTCGGATGAGGGCTGGCCTGCGGTATCGCATGTGAAAGAGCGTGCCTGTGGTTTACAGGCACGCCATCAACTTAATTATGGGAACCGATTTCGCGCAGCGGGCGACCTTTCATCAGATTACGCTCGATATGCTCCAGCGAAATATGTTTGGTTTCCGGAACCAGCCACAGCGTCAGGATAATAAACAGGACGTTCAGGCCACCGTAGACCCAGAAGGTATTGGCGTTGCCAAGGGAGTCCAGCATGGTGAGGAACGTGGCGCCGACAATCATGTTCGCTATCCAGTTGGTTGCTGTTGAGCAGGTGATACCAAAATCACGCCCTTTCAGCGGCTGAATTTCCGAGCACAGCACCCAGATGACCGGACCGGCACTCATGGCAAACCCGACAATAAACATCAGCAGCATGGCGACGGCAAAGTATTGTGCGCCCTGCGAGTGAATGCCCAGATGCAGCATGGTCCCCAGAATCCCCATGCCGACAGCCATCACCAGGAAGCCAAGCACCAGCGTGGGTTTGCGGCCCCAGCGGTCGACAACGCCGATCGCGATAAAGGTGGCCAGGACATTGGTCAGACCGACGATGACCGTCCCCCACATTTGCTGCGTGGTATTACTGTAGCCTGCCAGCTCGAAGATTTTCGGCGCGTAATACATGATGACGTTCATGCCGGTGAACTGCTGCATAACCTGCAACAGCACGCCAAGGAAGACCGCGCGACGGAAATTGTTGTTCTCTTTAAACAGCGCCCAGCCGGTCTGTTTCACCTGCAGGCTCTCACGAATTTCATCCAGCTCGTTTTTGGCTTCGGCACTGGTATCACGCAGGCGTAACAGCACGCGTTCCGCGTCATGGAAACGGCGTTTGGCGGCATACCAGCGCGGGCTATCCGGCAGGAAGAACACGCCGATAAGCAGCAGGATCGCCGGAATAACAATCACGCCGAGCATCCAGCGCCATGCGCCGCTATAGCTAAATGCCGTATCCGACAGATAAGCACCGAGAATACCGATGGTGATCATCAACTGGTACATCGAAATCATACTGCCACGGATTTTTTCCGGTGCTATTTCGGACAGATAGAGCGGGGCGGTATAAGACGCGATCCCCACAGCAAGACCAAGAATAATGCGGGAAATAATCAGTACTTCGACGTTAGGGGCAACGGCAGAACACAGAGAACCAATAACAAAGAGAATTGCGCCGATCATCAGGCTTTTTTTACGCCCGAGTTTCCACGACATCCATCCGCTACCCACGGCGCCGACGGCGGCACCAAACATCATTGAACTGACCACCCACTCCTGTACGTGGGAGTCAATTTTAAAGTCATTGGTGATAAAGGGCAGCGCCCCGGCGATAACACCAATATCCAGGCCAAAGAGAAGTCCTGCCAGTGCAGCAAGGAAGCAGACAAAAAAGGTCATCGCCTTGTTTGAATGTCCCTGTTTTTTATTGTCAGGCATGATGCCCTCCATTCGTTATATCAGTTTTTGCGATGGTAAACGTAGGTCAATGCCGGGCTGTTTTTTGTGATGAATGTCACGCAAGTGTAATCGGTTACATTCGACCAAAAACGGGCAGGCAAATAAAACTGATAAATATTATAGATATAAGAAATAGAGGCGGGAGGGGATGACGGTAGTTTCGGACTAAACCGAAAGGAGGATGTAACAGCGGGACTTTAATTAATAAAGACCGGATAATAAGCAGCATCGATAACAGCAAAGCGGCTATGTAATCGTTATCATTAACGTATTGAAAACGCTTTAGAAGTTTAGTCAATTTTTGTAAACGCGCGGGATTACCGGGCTCTGAAAAGTAGCAGGCCAGCACAAGGCTGGCCTGTTAAACTCTGTCGCATCCGGGAAACACCCCAGACGCTTACCGGGGCTACGCCGTCCTGTTAGTTCAGGCCGGCAGCTTCACGCAACTGAGCCGCTTTGTCGGTTTTTTCCCATGGGAAGGTTTCGCGACCAAAGTGGCCGTAAGCCGCCGTTTGCTTATAGATCGGGTGCAGCAGGTCCAGCATCTGAATCAGGCCATACGGACGCAGGTCGAAGAACTCGCGCACCAGCAGGATTAACTGTTCAGCAGGCACTTTCTCAGTACCGAAAGTTTCCACCATGATAGAGGTCGGTTCTGCCACGCCGATAGCGTAGGAGACCTGAATCTCACAACGGTCAGCCAGGCCAGCCGCTACGATGTTTTTCGCCACATAACGGGCTGCGTAGGCTGCGGAACGGTCAACTTTAGACGGATCCTTACCAGAGAACGCGCCGCCACCGTGACGCGCCATGCCGCCGTAGGTATCAACGATGATTTTACGACCGGTCAGGCCGCAGTCACCCATCGGGCCACCGATAACGAAACGGCCAGTCGGGTTGATAAAGAATTTGGTGGATTCGTTCAGCCACTCGGTCGGCAGGACCGGCTTGATGATCTCTTCCATTACCGCTTCTTTCAGCGATTTCTGGTCGATATCTTCTGCGTGCTGAGTAGAGAGAACGACCGCGTCGATGCCGACGATTTTGCCGTCGTCATACTGGAAAGTGACCTGGCTTTTCGCATCCGGACGCAACCACGGCAGGGTGCCGTTTTTACGCACTTCTGCCTGACGCTCAACCAGACGGTGCGCGTAGGTGATCGGCGCTGGCATCAGCACGTCGGTTTCGTTGGTCGCATAACCGAACATCAGACCCTGGTCGCCTGCACCCTGCTCCAGCGGATCGGCACGGTCAACGCCCTGGTTAATATCAGGAGACTGTTTACCAATTGCACTCAGTACCGCGCAAGAGTTGGCATCAAAACCCATATCAGAATGGATATAACCAATTTCACGAACGGTGTTACGGGTGATCTCTTCGATATCCACCCATGCGCTGGTAGTGATTTCACCACCGACCAGCACCATGCCGGTTTTTACATAGGTTTCACAGGCAACACGCGCTTTCGGATCCTGTTCGAGGATCGCATCAAGCACGGCGTCGGAGATTTGGTCAGCAATTTTGTCAGGATGCCCTTCTGAGACGGACTCGGACGTAAAAAGGTGTTTTGCCATATTGTGTTTTCACCCTGGAATAATACGGTTGGCTTAGACACTGTGTCAGGATGCCTTCACGGTTGTTCCGCGAGGACGTGCAGGTAGCGACACGGACTGTCTAAGTGTTAATCAGTATAGATGGATTAACATCTGGATGGCTATTCTAGGTTAATTCTTAATCCCATTGCCAGCGTTTTTTGAGCCTCCAGATGTTCTGTTTGAATTGGTTACAGAAATTTTCCCTATGGATAGCGTCAACGTAATTTTTTATTTTGCATTTTCACCCCGTTATCGGTATAAAACGCCGCGCGCGGCTCATATTAAAAGCGCACGGGACTCCTCGTGTTGCCACTTCCAGCCGGGTTAAGCAATTTATGGCTTTGGCTTGTCGCAGGTCGCAAGACGTGTGTGGAGGTGATACGAGATAATGAACCGTTGCTTTCAGCAGAATCCGTTGCGTCGTTCTGACGCGCGTTTATTCCCCGCAACCCGCATTTCAAATCTGCAAACCTGCCGATGTTATACCCATTTCGGCGCTTCTCAGGACTCCCGGGCCGGTATGGCTCAGTGATGACTGAACAAGGGCTCTCCTGTTGATTCAGGGGTTTTCTCGTGGTTTCGCCGAACCGTCATATTTCGTTCGGTCACGTGTTTTACAATGTTATGAACAAGAAACCGGTCGCACAGTCGGCGTTTCAGCATCTTATGCTGCATAGCCAGACTGTTTATGGGTTGTTATCGCAACGTAACGTTGTGATAGTAGTTAACTGTTTTACACTTAATACAAAGAGTTGAGGTTCGCTATGTCTGACGACATGTCTTCATTTTCGCCTTCGTCAGCAGGCGAACACGGTGTACTACGTTCCATGCAGGAGGTTGCGATGAGCTCCCAGGAAGCCAGCAAGATGCTTCGTACTTACAATATTGCCTGGTGGGGTAATAACTATTATGACGTCAACGAACTGGGCCATATCAGCGTATGCCCGGATCCTGATGTCCCGGAAGCCCGTGTTGACCTGGCTCAACTGGTAAAAGCCCGTGAGGCGCAAGGCCAGCGTTTACCTGCGCTGTTCTGCTTCCCGCAGATCCTGCAACATCGTCTGCGCTCTATTAACGCCGCCTTTAAACGCGCGCGCGAATCCTATGGCTATAACGGCGATTACTTCCTGGTTTACCCGATTAAAGTAAACCAGCATCGTCGCGTTATTGAGTCGCTAATCCATTCCGGCGAGCCGCTGGGTCTTGAAGCCGGTTCGAAAGCCGAATTAATGGCGGTTCTGGCCCATGCGGGCATGACCCGCTCGGTGATTGTCTGTAACGGCTATAAAGACCGTGAATACATCCGTCTGGCACTTATTGGCGAGAAAATGGGCCACAAGGTCTATCTGGTCATTGAGAAGATGTCGGAAATCGCGATTGTGCTGGAAGAAGCCGAGCGCCTGAATGTGGTGCCGCGCCTGGGTGTGCGTGCGCGTCTGGCGTCGCAGGGCTCCGGTAAATGGCAATCCTCCGGCGGCGAGAAATCCAAATTTGGTCTCGCGGCGACGCAGGTTCTGCAACTGGTGGATATTCTGCGTGATGCCGGTCGTCTGGACAGCCTGCAACTGCTGCATTTCCACCTTGGTTCGCAGATGGCCAACATTCGCGATATCGCCACCGGCGTGCGTGAATCGGCACGTTTTTATGTTGAACTGCATAAGCTGGGTGTCAACATTCAGTGCTTCGACGTGGGCGGCGGTTTGGGTGTGGACTATGAAGGTACACGTTCCCAGTCAGACTGCTCGGTGAACTATGGCCTGAATGAGTATGCCAACAATATTATCTGGGCGATTGGCGATGCCTGCGAAGAGAATGGTCTGCCGCATCCAACAGTGATTACCGAGTCGGGCCGTGCGGTGACAGCACACCATACTGTGCTGGTGTCTAACATCATCGGCGTGGAGCGTAACGAATATACCGACGCGACACCTCCGCCAGAAGACGCTGCCCGCCCCCTGCAAAGCATGTGGGAAACCTGGCTGGAGATGCATGAGACCGGCAACCGCCGCTCACTGCGCGAATGGTTGCACGACAGCCAGATGGACCTGCACGATATTCATATCGGTTACTCCTCCGGCACCTTTAATCTTCAGGAGCGCGCCTGGGCAGAGCAACTGTATCTGAACATGTGCCATGAAGTGCAGAAGCAGCTCGACCCGAGTAACCGCGCGCATCGTCCGATTATTGACGAACTGCAGGAGCGTATGGCGGATAAGATTTACGTCAACTTCTCCCTGTTCCAGTCAATGCCGGATGCCTGGGGTATCGATCAACTCTTCCCGGTGCTGCCGCTGGAAGGTTTGAATCATGCGCCGGAACGTCGTGCGGTGTTACTGGATATCACCTGCGATTCCGACGGCGCTATCGATCACTATGTGGATGGCGATGGTATTGCGACCACGATGCCGATGCCGGAGTACGACCCGGAAAACCCGCCGATGCTGGGCTTCTTTATGGTTGGCGCGTACCAGGAAATTCTCGGCAACATGCATAACCTGTTTGGCGATACCGAAGCGGTGGACGTCTTTGTCTTCCCTGACGGCAGCGTGGAAGTTGAACTGTCGGATGAAGGCGATACCGTGGCCGATATGCTGCAATATGTGCAGCTCGATCCGAAAACTTTGCTGATTCAGTTCCGCGATCAGGTGAAACAGACCGATCTGGACGATGCGCTGCAACAGCAGTTCCTCGAAGAGTTTGAAGCAGGGCTGTACGGGTATACCTACCTCGAAGACGAGTAATCAGGACTCACCTTTAACTGACCGGTTTAATCATGTAAATCGGTCAGTTTTTTATTTATAGCGTCCTGGAAAGCATGAAGCGCCTGTTCGGCTTATGGATAGTGTGGAGAAGGATGTGACCGACGCGCGTAACTCGTAGCCCCGGTAAGCGCAGCGCCACCGGGGATGTTATATGTCAAATTACTTAATACCGTCCGCCGCCAGGCGATCGCGGATATGTTGCGCACGTTCAGCCGAGGCCGGGTGATCGTCAAACATAGAACTCTGGCGACCCTCTTCGAGTTTTGCTAATTTTTCGAAGCTGGTGGCCAGCCCAATCGGGCTAATTCCGCGTTTGCGCAACAGATCATAGGAATAATCGTCCGCTTCGGACTCCTGACGCTGCGAGAACTGCGAATTCACCAGTTTCTCGCCCAGGTCACCCAACTGTGATTGCGACAAATTGCCTACTACGCCGCCCGCCGATGCGGCAGCGGCACGCACGGCATTGGTGCCAAGCGCCACCTGCATGCCTTTCTTCACGTGACCGAGCGCAACGTGGCCCATTTCATGGCCAATTACCGCCTCGACCTCGTTGTCATTCATCATATCCATCAGACCGCTATAAACACGGATACAGCCATTCGCCATGGCAAAGGCGTTAACATCTTTTGCTACGTAAACCTTGTAGTTCACCGGCTGGCCGTTGATATTATCGCCCAGCGCGGCGGCAATCTTGCTAAGTCTCTGATTATACTGACTGCCCGCAGGGGCTATCGTTGCTTTACTGTCCATCTGCTTACAGGCTTCGTCACTCAGGCTTTTAACCTGAGCGTCGCTCAATGTGTAGGCCTGAAAAGCTTCTGCACCGGAGGTCATAAAACCGTTGGAGTCCATATTCTGGCAACCTGCCAACAGGGTCGCTGTTGTCAGAGCAAGCAAAGCCGGGCGAATTTTCATCTCTTATCTTCCACGCAGGTTAATTCATAATTCTGATAATGCGCCGCGCACAAACGAGCCGGTGCAGTTGCACAAGTATAAAGAATAGAAGGATTACGGGGCGAGTCCATTGCGCAACGACCATACACCTTCCAGAGATTTCTTAATCCTCAAAAGGATGCTCCATGTACATGACTTGCCGCTTGGGTTACATTGTTGGCACTTTTTTCCGGCGTAGCCCATAACGCGCTGTAGTCAAGTCGTTCCGGGCATGGCCTTTAACAGTCCGATCTGGAGTCAAAATGTCCTCACGTAAAGAGCTTGCCAATGCCATTCGTGCGCTGAGCATGGACGCGGTACAGAAAGCCAAATCCGGTCACCCGGGTGCCCCGATGGGTATGGCTGACATCGCCGAAGTCCTGTGGCGTGATTTCCTGAACCATAACCCGCAGAACCCGGCATGGGCTGACCGCGACCGTTTCGTGCTGTCCAACGGCCACGGTTCAATGCTGATTTACAGCCTGCTGCACCTCACCGGTTACGACCTGCCGATTGACGAGCTGAAAAACTTCCGTCAACTGCATTCAAAAACCCCGGGTCACCCGGAAGTGGGTTACACCGCAGGTGTGGAAACCACCACCGGCCCGCTGGGTCAGGGCATTGCCAACGCTGTGGGCATGGCGATTGCGGAGAAAACCCTGGCGGCGCAGTTTAACCGTCCGGGCCATGACATTGTTGACCACTTCACTTACGCGTTCATGGGCGACGGCTGCATGATGGAAGGTATCTCTCACGAGGTATGCTCCCTGGCCGGTACCCTGAAACTGGGCAAACTGGTTGCGTTCTACGACGACAACGGTATCTCCATTGACGGCCACGTTGAAGGCTGGTTTACCGATGATACCGCCGCACGCTTTGAAGCCTATGGCTGGCACGTAGTACGTGGTGTTGACGGTCATAACGCTGACTCCATCAAACGTGCAGTAGAAGAAGCGCGTGCAGTCACCGACAAACCGTCCCTGCTGATGTGCAAAACCATCATCGGCTTCGGTTCGCCGAACAAACAGGGTACTCACGACTCCCACGGCGCGCCGCTGGGCGACGCGGAAATCGCACTGACCCGCGAAGCGCTGGGCTGGAAACACCCGGCATTTGAAATCCCGTCTGAAATCTATGCCCAGTGGAATGCAAAAGAAGCAGGTCAGGCGAAAGAATCCGCCTGGAACGAGAAGTTCGCAGCCTACGCCAAAGCCTTCCCGCAGGAAGCCGCAGAGTTCACCCGCCGTATGAGCGGTGAGCTGCCGTCTGATTTCGACGCAAAAGCCAATGAATTCATCGCGAAGCTGCAGGCGAACCCGTCCAAAATCGCCAGCCGTAAAGCGTCCCAGAATGCGATTGAAGCCTTCGGCCCGTTGTTGCCTGAGTTCCTCGGCGGCTCCGCTGACCTGGCGCCTTCTAACCTGACCATCTGGTCCGGCTCTAAAGCGATTAACGAAGATACTGCCGGTAACTACATCCACTACGGCGTGCGCGAGTTCGGTATGACCGCTATCGCTAACGGTATCTCCCTGCACGGTGGTTTCCTGCCGTACACCTCCACCTTCCTGATGTTTGTGGAATATGCCCGTAACGCGGTGCGTATGGCGGCCCTGATGAAACAGCGCCAGGTGATGGTCTACACCCACGACTCTATCGGTCTGGGCGAAGATGGCCCGACTCACCAGCCGGTTGAGCAGGTGGCAAGCCTTCGCGTAACCCCGAACATGAGCACATGGCGTCCGTGTGACCAGGTGGAATCTGCAGTGGCATGGAAATACGGCGTTGAGCGTGCCGATGGCCCGACCGCGCTGATTCTGTCCCGTCAGAACCTGGCGCAGCAGGAGCGTACCGCTGAGCAACTGGCAAACGTGGCCCGTGGTGGTTACGTGCTGAAAGATTGCGCTGGTCAGCCAGAGCTTATCTTCATCGCCACTGGTTCTGAGGTTGAACTGGCGGTTGCCGCATGGGAAAAACTGACTGCCGAAGGCGTGAAGGCGCGCGTGGTTTCCATGCCGTCCACCGACGCGTTCGACAAACAGGATGCCGCCTACCGTGAATCCGTACTGCCGAAAGCGGTTTCTGCACGCGTGGCAATTGAAGCGGGTATCGCTGACTACTGGTTCAAATATGTGGGCCTGAACGGCGCTATCGTCGGGATGACCACCTTCGGTGAGTCTGCACCGGCAGAGCTGCTGTTTGAAGAGTTCGGCTTTACCGTAGACAACGTGATCGCTAAAGCGAAAGCGCTGCTGTAATTGTTATTGGATTGAGGGCTGATGCCCTCACTCTGCCCCTTTCCCGATGGGAGAGGGGACGTATACTAAAACGGTAACCGACAGGTTACCGTTTTGTTTTTTAACTCGACGTATTCCCGCAAAAATGTGACGCAAGTCAGATAAATGGTCGCCAGGGCTGGACATGGATTCCTTTTATTCTGTGTTTCGCTTATTCTAGCTGAAGCGTTTCAGTCGCTTAAATGTTCGACAATTAATCAATCAAACGCAGTTTGTGACAGGCGAGGTTCCCCTGTAAAGGTTGCTGCATTACTCTGTGAGCCACCTCAAATTGGGTAACCTTGCAGGAGATCTATGAGCGTACGCATAGCGATTAATGGCTTCGGTCGCATCGGGCGCAACGTGGTTCGTGCTTTGTATGAATCCGGGCGTCGGGCTGAAGTCACCGTGGTGGCAATCAATGAACTGGCAGATGCGGCAGGCATGGCCCATTTATTGAAATATGACACCAGCCACGGGCGTTTCGCATGGGATGTACATCAGGAGCGTGAGCAGCTGTTTGTCGGTGAAGACGCGATTCGTATTCTTCACCAGCGCGATATTGCCGGGCTTCCCTGGCGTGAGCTGGGCGTTGATGTAGTGCTCGATTGCACTGGCGTGTTTGGCAGCCGTGCCGATGGCGAAGCGCATCTGGCGGCGGGGGCGAAGAAAGTGTTGTTCTCGCATCCCGGCGGTAACGATCTCGACGCGACGGTTGTGTTTGGCGTCAATCAGGATGCCTTAAAACCTGACGATCGTATTGTGTCCAACGCCTCCTGCACCACGAACTGCATTATTCCGATTATTAAGCTTCTTGACGACGCCTGGGGAATCGAATCGGGTACTGTCACCACGATCCATTCCGCAATGCACGATCAGCAGGTGATTGACGCCTATCATCCTGATTTACGCCGTACGCGTGCAGCCAGCCAGTCTATTATTCCTGTGGACACGAAACTGGCGGCGGGTATCACCCGTATTTTCCCGCAATTTTATGACCGGTTTGAGGCGATTGCGGTGCGCGTACCAACCATAAATGTGACGGCCATCGACCTGAGCGTGACGGTGAAAAATCCGGTAAAAGCGTGTGAAGTCAATGCGTTGCTGCAAAAAGCAGCACAGGGAACATTTCATGGTATAGTTGACTATACGGAATTACCGTTGGTCTCAACAGATTTTAACCATGATCCGCACAGTGCCATTGTTGATGGCACGCAAACACGGGTCAGTGGCGCGCACCTTATTAAAACCCTGGTATGGTGCGATAACGAATGGGGCTTTGCTAACCGAATGCTCGACACGACGTTAGAGATGGCCGCAAAAGGTTTCAGGTAGGGCGCACATTGCGTTCGCAAAACTTTATGAATCATTGAGAGGATTCACCATGTCTGTAATTAAGATGACCGATCTGGATTTGGCAGGTAAACGCGTTTTCATCCGTGCGGATCTGAACGTACCGGTTAAAGATGGCAAAGTGACCAGCGATGCGCGTATCCGTGCTTCTCTGCCGACCATCGAGCTGGCGCTGAAACAAGGCGCGAAAGTGATGGTTACCTCCCATCTGGGTCGTCCGACCGAAGGCGAGTACAACGAAGAGTACTCTCTGCTGCCGGTTGTTAATTACCTGAAAGACAAACTGTCCAACCCGGTACGTCTGGTTAAAGACTACCTGGATGGCGTTGAAGTTGCTGCAGGTGAACTGGTTGTTCTGGAAAACGTTCGTTTCAACAAAGGCGAGAAGAAAGACGACGAAGCGCTGTCCAAAAAATATGCTGCACTGTGCGACGTATTTGTTATGGACGCTTTCGGTACTGCTCACCGTGCACAGGCTTCAACTCACGGTATTGGTAAATTCGCTGATGTTGCGTGCGCAGGCCCGCTGCTGGCTGACGAACTGGAAGCGCTGGGTAAAGCGCTGAAAGAGCCTGCTCGCCCGATGGTCGCTATCGTTGGTGGTTCTAAAGTTTCCACTAAACTGACCGTTCTGGACTCCCTGTCAAAAATCGCTGACCAGCTGATCGTCGGTGGCGGCATCGCCAACACCTTCGTTGCTGCTCAGGGACACAACGTGGGTAAATCCCTGTACGAAGCTGACCTGGTTGACGAAGCAAAACGCCTGCTGGGCACCTGCGATATTCCGGTTCCGACAGATGTTCGTGTTGCTACCGAGTTCTCCGAAACCGCGACCGCTACCCTGAAATCTGTTTCTGACATCAAAGACGAAGAGCAGATTCTGGACCTGGGCGATGTTTCTGCACAGAAACTGGCTGATATCCTGAAAAACGCGAAAACCATTCTGTGGAACGGCCCGGTTGGCGTGTTCGAATTCCCGAACTTCCGCAAAGGTACTGAAATCGTTGCTAACGCCATCGCTGACAGCGAAGCGTTCTCCATCGCAGGCGGCGGCGACACTCTGGCGGCTATCGACCTGTTCGGTATCGCTGACAAAATCTCCTACATCTCCACTGGTGGCGGTGCGTTCCTCGAGTTCGTGGAAGGCAAAGTGCTGCCGGCAGTCGCAATGCTCGAAGAGCGCGCTAAGAAGTAAGTATTCAATGGGCAGGGAAACCTGCCCAATTTTCAGCGCGCGTCATGCTCGCGAACTTTTTTCCAACGGTCGAAGATACAGATACAGGACTCGAAAACATGTCTAAAATTTTTGATTTCGTAAAACCGGGCGTCATTACCGGTGATGACGTACAGAAAGTGTTCCAGGTAGCGAAAGAAAATAACTTTGCGCTGCCAGCAGTTAACTGCGTGGGCACCGATTCCATTAACGCCGTTCTGGAAACCGCTGCGAAAGTGAAAGCACCGGTTATCGTTCAGTTCTCCAACGGTGGTGCTGCATTCATCGCGGGTAAAGGCGTGAAAACCGACATTCCTCAGGGCGCTGCTATCCTGGGTGCTATCTCTGGTGCGCATCACGTACACCAGATGGCAGAGCACTACGGTGTTCCGGTTATTCTGCACACTGACCACTGCGCGAAGAAACTGCTGCCGTGGATCGACGGTCTGCTGGACGCGGGTGAAAAACACTTTGCTGCTACGGGCAAACCGCTGTTCTCTTCTCACATGATCGACCTGTCTGAAGAGTCCCTGGAAGAAAACATCGAGATCTGCTCCAAATATCTGGCGCGCATGTCCAAAATCGGCATGACGCTGGAAATTGAACTGGGTTGCACCGGTGGCGAAGAAGACGGCGTGGACAACAGCCACATGGACGCTTCTGCACTGTACACTCAGCCGGAAGACGTTGATTACGCGTACACCAAACTGAACGCAATCAGCCCGCGCTTCACCATCGCCGCTTCCTTCGGTAACGTGCATGGCGTGTACAAACCGGGTAACGTGAAACTGACCCCGACTATCCTGCGCGACTCTCAGGAATATGTTTGCAAGAAACATAACCTGCCGCACAACGCCCTGAACTTTGTATTCCACGGCGGTTCCGGTTCTACTGCTCAGGAAATCAAAGACTCCGTAAGCTACGGTGTTATCAAAATGAACATCGATACCGACACCCAATGGGCGACCTGGGAAGGTATTCTGAACTACTACAAAACCAACGAAGCGTATCTGCAAGGTCAGCTGGGCAACCCGAAAGGCGAAGACCAGCCGAACAAGAAATACTACGATCCACGCGTATGGCTGCGTGCAGCGCAGTCTTCTATGATCACGCGTCTGGAACAGGCTTTCAAAGAACTGAACGCGGTTGACGTTCTGTAATTTTTGCCTTGTTTCCTGAATCAGGCCCGCTTATGCGGGCCTTTTTTATTTCCGATTCAATAGCCTGCACTCATCATTAAATGTGATCCATTTGGCAAAATCGTCCCTTATTGTTTACCCTTTAGGTGTCTGTCCGCCACCGTCGGGAAGGCTTGTTCTCGTACGGATCAACATAAGGAACAAAGAATGGAAGATCTTCACGTCGTCGATAGCATCAATGACGCAGGCTCCTGGCTGGTGACCAATCAGGCGTTACTGCTGAGTTACGCTGTTAACATTGTTGCCGCCATTGCCATCATTATTGTGGGTATGATCGTTGCCCGCATGATTTCAAACACCGTCAATAAACTGATGCGGGCGCGGCACATTGATGCCACCGTTGCCGATTTTCTCTCTGCGCTGGTGCGCTACGGCGTCATTGCATTTACCCTGATAGCCGCACTGGGGCGCGTGGGGGTACAAACCGCCTCGGTCATCGCTGTACTGGGTGCCGCAGGTCTGGCAATCGGTCTGGCGCTACAAGGGTCACTCTCGAACCTGGCCGCCGGGGTACTGCTGGTGACATTCCGCCCGTTCCGTTCCGGGGAATATGTTGATTTGGGGGGCGTCGCCGGTACCGTTCTGCAGGTGCAGATTTTCTCCACCACGCTGCGCAGCGCCGATGGCCGCATAATCGTGGTTCCCAACGGTAAAATTATCGCCGGGAACATTATTAACTTTTCCCGCGAGCCAGTTCGTCGTAACGAATTTATTATTGGCGTTGCGTACGATTCCGACATCGATCTGGTCACGAAACTACTGACCGATATCATCCAGGCTGACGACCGTATTCTGAAAGACCGGGAAATGACGGTGCGTCTGAATGAACTCGGGGCGTCTTCCATCAACTTTGTGGTACGCGTCTGGAGTAACAGTAGCGATCTGCAAAACGTTTACTGGGATGTGCTGGAGAAAGTGAAACGCAGCTTTGATGAGCACGGCATCAGTTTCCCCTACCCGCAAATGGATGTGAATTTCAAGCGGGTGAAAGAGCCTGTCGAAGAGTAAAGAATAAGGCCGGCACTGCTGGCCTTTTTACTGCTTTCTATTATTAGTTGACCTTATTACTCATTAAAATATTCAATTTCCGCTAATGATTCTCGCGCGTTATAGTCTGCATCCAGAAAAAGATGAGTGAGAATGTATTGTGATAATATATTATTTTCAAGGGCTTATATTGGGTGCAGCGTTGATTTTGCCCCTGGGGCCGCAAAATGCCTTTGTCATGAACCAGGGGATCCGTCGCCAGTACCACATCATGACGGCTTTGCTGTGTACGCTGAGCGACTTGCTGCTGATTTGCGCTGGGGTCTTCGGCGGCAGCGCCTTGTTGATGCAATCTCCCTGGCTGCTGGGCCTGGTCACCTGGGGCGGCGTCGCTTTTTTGTTGTGGTATGGCTATGGCGCGCTGAAAGCCGCGTTCGGCAGTCATATCGAGCTTGCCAGCGCCGAAGCGATGAAGCAGGGACGCTGGAAAATCATCGCGACTATGCTGGCGGTGACCTGGCTTAATCCTCATGTCTATCTGGATACCTTTGTTGTACTCGGCAGTCTCGGCGGGCAACTGGAGGCGGAGCCGAAGCGCTGGTTTGCGATGGGGACGATCAGTGCGTCTGTTATCTGGTTTTTTGGCCTGGCGATGCTGGCGGCCTGGTTTGCCCCGCGTCTGCGTACGGCAAAAGCACAACGTATCATCAATCTGATCGTCGGGGCGGTAATGTGGGTTATTGCCGCGCAACTGGCAAAAGAGGGCGTGGCCCATATGCAGGCGTTATTAAACTAAGTCTGGTCTGATAGACAAACCAACGGTATCCGCTAAGCTTTTCCCAGGCGTGCCGTTTTGTTACGGACGTAATAAGCAACATGGAGGAGCAACCGTGAAATTCAAAGTGATGGCCCTGGCGGCATTAGTGGGACTGAGTGTCATGTCGGTACAGGCAAGTGAACTGCCTGATGGCCCGCACATTATTACCTCGGGTACGTCGAGCGTGGACGCAGTGCCGGATATTGCCACCCTGGCAATTGAAGTGAACATCCAGGCGAAAGATGCTGCAACCGCCAAGAAACAGGCAGACGACCGCGTCGCCGAGTATCTCTCCTTCCTCGACAAGAATGGCGTAGTGAAGAAAGACATCAACGCCGCCAACTTGCGTACCCAGCCGGATTACGATTACCAAAACGGTAAAAGCGTGCTGAAAGGCTGGCGCGCCGTACGTACGGTGGAAGTAACCCTGCGCGATCTGGAGAAGCTCAATTCTCTGCTGGATGGTGCGCTGAAAGCCGGTCTGAATGAAATCCGTTCCGTTTCGCTGGGTGTTGCGCAACCGGATTCTTACAAGGATAAGGCGCGTAAAGCCGCCATTGATGATGCGGTTCATCAAGCCGAACAACTGGCAGCCGGTTTCCACGCGAAGCTTGGCCCGGTATATAGCGTGCGTTACCACGTTTCCAATTATCAGCCGAGCCCGATGGTTCGCATGATGAAAGCAGATGCGGCACCGGTATCCGCACAGGAAACGTACGAACAGCCGACCATTCAGTTTGCCGATCAGGTAGACGTTGTGTTCCAGCTTGAGCCAACGCAGAGCCAGACTCAGCAACCAGCAACAACGGACAAAACGCAGTAATTTCAAATGAGTGGGATATGTGGTCGCATCTGGGAAATCCCCGATGTGCCACGCTTACCGGGGCTACATTTTGCACAATATGTCGCCCCGGTAAGACAATGTTTTAATCTTGCCTTAACACCTTGTGGCCGTACGCCAGCAGTGCGTCGGTGACGTTGCGCATCATGCGGCTTTCTGGCGCAAACCGGTGCCAGAACAGCATTCGGCGCTGGAAGAGACCCGGCGTCAGATCGATCAGCTCTCCGGCATTCAACTCTCTTTCGATTTGCAGATGCGGGATCATACAGCAGGTCGTTCCCTGCCTTGCCAGTTGCACAAATGCTTCCGACGAGTTAACGATATGGCAGGGTACGCTGCCCGGCGGCAGGTCGAAGTTTTGCTGTAAGAAGGCCTGATGCATATCGTCGAGATGATCAAACGCCACGGCTGGCGCTTTAAGTAACGCCGAGCGGGTTACGCCATTCGGGAAGTAACGTTCAGCAAAGGCTTTTGAACCGACAAACAGGTAATCAAGCGCGCCAAGCTGGTCAACGAGGCAACTTGGCAGAGCCTGCGGCTGAATACTTACCGCACCGACCACTTCGCCTCGACGCAGACGCTCCTGAGTGCGGGTTTCATCTTCCACCTGTAAATTCAGACGAATTGGCGAGTCGGCCAGTACCGGTGCCAGCGCGGGCAGCAGCCAGGTTGCCAGACTGTCGGCGTTCACCGCCAACGACAGCAGGAGTGGGGTGGAGCCGGTTTGCTCATCACCCAGCCACTCTTCTTCCAGCAATTCTACCTGGCGCAGCAGCGCCAGCAATTTTTGCCCTTGTTCAGTAGGGCGCGGTGGGACGGTGCGCACCAGCAGAGGCTGACCAAACATATTTTCGAGCTGTTTAATACGCTGCGATACGGCGGACTGAGTGATACACAGCTTCTGCGCGGCGCGCTCAAACCCACGTTCCCGAATGACCGCATCGAGCGCCTGTAACGTTCTGTAGTCCGGACGTTTCATCTGACTGACATACTCCTGCAAAATAATTACTCAGCACTATGACATAATTTTTTGTCTCTTACAGACGAAAATGTACCTGCTGGTAATGTGACACAGCTCACAGGGACTTTTCCCCCTTCCATGTTCTATAATGCGCTTCGAATTCCACACCATTCTCACCACAGGCGAACAACGATGACGCAGGACGAATTAAAAAAAGCAGTGGGTTGGGCAGCGCTGAAATATGTTGAACCGGGTACTATCGTAGGTGTTGGTACCGGCTCCACCGCTGCGCACTTTATTGACGCGCTCGGTACCATGAAAGGTCAGATTGAAGGGGCGGTCTCCAGTTCCGATGCCTCGACAGAAAAACTGAAAGGCCTGGGTATCACCGTATTCGATCTGAACGAAGTCGATCGTCTGGGAATTTATGTTGATGGCGCGGATGAAATCAACGGCCAGATGCAGATGCTCAAAGGCGGCGGCGCCGCGTTAACGCGCGAAAAGATCATTGCCTCGGTAGCCGATAAATTTATCTGTATTGCCGATGCGTCCAAACAGGTCGAAATCCTCGGTAAATTCCCGCTGCCGGTGGAAGTGATCCCGATGGCACGAAGCGCTGTAGCGCGTGAACTGGTGAAGCTGGGCGGTCGCCCTGAATATCGCCAGAATGTGGTCACCGACAACGGCAACGTGATCCTCGACGTTTTTGGTCTGGAGATTATCGATCCTGTTGCGCTGGAAAATACGATTAACGGCATTCCGGGTGTGGTGACCGTGGGCTTGTTCGCCAACCGTGGTGCGGATGTGGCTTTGATCGGCAGCGCCGATGGCGTCAAAACCATCACAAAATGATCTGTGTGGGGGACGTGTTCCCCCATGAAAAAAATCTCAAAGAGCAAATTTGGTGACATCTGTCACGCTTCTGGATTCGCCCTGATAATCCTCCCGCCTCTGTGGCTATTTCCAGCATATTCCTCTGCCATTTCTCACTGTATGACATTCCTTCACAGGGCCGACGCAAACGTTCATATTGCTGCAATAGTTTTTTTTGATATGTTGACTACAGCGGATGAATATCCACACAACATCAGTTATGACAAAAAACAGGGTCGGGTAAATGGCAAAGGTATCACTGGAGAAAGACAAGATTAAATTTCTGCTCGTCGAAGGGGTGCATCAGAAAGCACTCGATAGCCTTCGTGCAGCAGGTTACACCAACATCGAGTATCACAAAGGCGCGCTCGACAGTGAGCAGCTCAAAGAGTCTATCCGTGATGCCCACTTCATTGGCATTCGATCCCGTACTAACCTGACCGAAGATGTTATTGCCGCCGCTGAAAAACTGGTTGCGATTGGTTGTTTCTGTATTGGTACCAACCAGGTCAATCTGGATGCGGCTGCACAGCGCGGTATCCCGGTATTTAACGCCCCGTTCTCTAACACGCGTTCCGTGGCGGAACTGGTGATTGGCGAGCTGTTACTGCTGATGCGCGGTATTCCGGAAGCGAATGCCAAAGCGCACCGCGGTATCTGGAACAAACTGGCCGTGGGCTCTTACGAAGCGCGCGGTAAAAAATTGGGCATCATTGGCTACGGCCACATCGGTACGCAGCTTGGCATTCTGGCTGAGTCACTCGGTATGCACGTTTATTTCTATGATATTGAAAGCAAACTGCCGCTGGGTAACGCGACCCAGGTTCAGCACCTGTCCGATTTGCTCAATATGAGTGATGTTGTCAGTCTGCACGTGCCGGAAAATGCCTCGACCAAAAACATGATGGGCGCGGAAGAGCTGGCGCTGATGAAGCCGGGATCACTGCTGATCAACGCCGCACGTGGTACGGTTGTTGATATTCCGGCGCTGTGCGATGCGCTTAAACGTAAACACCTGGCGGGCGCGGCAATCGACGTGTTCCCGACTGAGCCTGCAACCAACAGCGATCCGTTTAATTCACCGCTTTGCGAATTCGATAACGTGATTTTGACGCCGCATATTGGCGGTTCAACCCAGGAAGCGCAGGAAAACATCGGTCTGGAAGTGGCGGGTAAACTGATTAAATACTCTGATAACGGCTCAACGCTCTCTGCCGTTAACTTCCCGGAAGTGTCGCTGCCGCTGCACGGCGGTCGTCGTCTGCTGCATATCCACGAAAACCGTCCAGGCGTGCTGACCGCAATCAACCAGATCTTTGCTGGCGACGGTATCAATATCGCGGCTCAGTATCTGCAAACGACCCCGTATATGGGCTATGTGGTTATCGATATTGAAGCCGAAGAAGATGTGGCGCAAAAAGCGCTGCAGAGCATGAAGGCGATCCCGGGTACGATTCGCGCACGCCTGCTGTACTGATTATGCAGTGCCGGATGGCGAGATAAATGCAAAACGGCAACCTGAGGGTTGCCGTTTTTATGTGTTCTCACTCACCCTGTGGTTTCACCAACTCCACAACCTCGACGGCGTCACCACCGCAGGGAGCGGAATATCCCACTCTTCCACAGGAAGCATATCAACATGCTGACAATCATGCGCATAACCCACCGGCTGTAACCCATATCGTTGCCAGTTTTGTAGCGTTCTGTCGTAAAAGCCACCGCCCATTCCCAGACGTTGCCCCTGGCTGTCAAAGGCAACCAGCGGGGTTATCAGGACATCTAACTGTGCAAGCGGTAAAACATCGCGTACGTCCAGTTTCGGTTCCTGAATTTTCAGGCGATTGATAACCAGCTCGCTATGCGGATGGTATTGCAAAAACAGCAGATTGCCCGGGCTGAACGGATGCAGAACCGGCAGATAAACGCGTTTGCCGCTGCGCCAGAGCTGTTCGATAAGCGGTTGGGTGTCCAGCTCGCCATCGAAGGAGAGAAAAAGGGCGACAGTATGCGCCATCACGACCGGCGGATACGCCATCATGCGCGCTGCCGCTGCAATCGAAAAGTGTTCTTGTTGCCCGGCGGTGAGGGCGCGACGACGCTGCCGTATGATTTTACGGATTTCCTGACGTGACGGGGGAAGAGCAGAAAGTTGTGTCATGGTACCAGGTAGAAAGAAGGGAATCTCCGAGATGCCGCCGCAGGCTGTAACCCTTGAACCCTTGGTTCAAGGTGAATGTGTCGTCATAGTTTTAAGGCTTCTCGGACGGACCGAGCATGCTCACCAACCATGGAGCGCCACATTCTTGTGGTATGAAATATCGGCTCAGGGGACTGGCCCGCTTGCGAACATCTCAGAGAAATTTTTTCTTCACGGTCACTCTACCATAGTTAACCTTGAAGTGTTATTCAAACTTCGGCCCCGGTCTTTCGGATATGCGACCCTGATCAAGCAATGCCTGTTCGATGGTCTGTTGTAACATCCGAATACGCTGTTCCATGCTGGATGCGTAGTCACGGGTTTTTGCCTTTTCCTGAGTCAGTTCATAGCTGATATTCAGCGCTGCGATAAAGACTAACTGCTCAGTATTTGTGACTCTAGTGCGAACTTTCAGATCTTGCAACCGCTGATTCAGATCCTCCGCGGCCTGATTCAGAGCATCTCTCTGTTCAGGCGGGCAATTCACTCGCAGTGAACGGCCAAAAATTTGGATATCGACGGGTTGTGCAGACATGCCACCTTCCTGCTGTTTGACTGCGCTCTGCCTTCACAGCCGAGTCCTGGCTGCGAAGGGGCGTCACTATAGCCACCCTGGTGAGAGGATTCAAGCTCTTTGCTATACCTTAATTCACTCATAGCGCATGCAAAGGCATGTAACGTGAAGCATGACGGGTATATCACCAGGGTCCAAAGTGGTAGCATACCATGAATATTCTCCCCAACGACGATGAATGCGCATGTCTATACAGAACGAAATACCTGGTTACAACGATGTAGGCCAGTTGCTCAATCAGCAAGGTGTTGGACTGATTCCTGCGGAAATGCACGGGCTTATCGCGGGGATGCTTTGTGGCGGCAACAACGACAGCTCCTGGCAGCCGCTGTTGCATGACCTGACTAACGAAGGGTTAGCATTCGGCCATGAGCTCGCTCAGGCGCTGCGCAGCATGCATGCCGCTACCAGCGACTCACTGGAGGATGACGGTTTCCTGTTCCAGCTTTATCTGCCGACCGGCGACGACGTGAGCGTGTTTGACCGTGCCGATGCGCTGGCAGGCTGGGTTAACCACTTCCTACTGGGGCTTGGCGTCACGCAGCCGAAACTCGACAAAGTGACCGGCGAAACCGGTGAAGCGATTGACGATCTGCGTAACATTGCTTTGCTCGGTTATGACGAAGATGAAGATCAGGAAGAGCTGGAGATGTCGCTCGAAGAGATCATCGAATATGTGCGCGTTGCGGCGCTGCTGTGCCATGACACATTTACCCGTCCGCAGCCAACGGCACCCGAAGTGCGTAAGCCAACCCTGCATTAATCTATTCCGCTCAAAGGAGATGTCATGACACAGCTTGAGTTTCTCCGACGCCGTCAGGCGTTGCTGGCGCAGATGGCGCCAGCCAGCGCGGCGCTTATTTTCGCGGCGCCGGAAGCGACCCGCAGTGCCGACAGTGAATACCCGTATCGTCAGAACAGCGACTTTTGGTATTTCACCGGTTTTAATGAGCCGGAAGCGGTGCTGGTGCTGATTAAAAGTGATGATACCCATAACCACAGCGTCCTGTTTAACCGGATTCGCGATAAGACGGCGGAAATCTGGTTTGGCCGCCGTCTGGGGCAGGAGGCGGCGCCAGAAAAACTGGGTGTAGACAGGGCGCTGGCGTTTCCGGAAATAGGCAAACATCTTTACCAATTGCTCAACGGCCTGGACGCGGTCTATCACGCCCAGGGCGAATACGCTTATGCTGATGAGATTGTCTTTGCCGCGCTGGATAAACTGCGTAAAGGCTCTCGACAGAATCTCACTGCCCCGGCCACGGTGACCGACTGGCGGCCTATCGTGCATGAAATGCGTCTGTTCAAGTCAGCCGAAGAAATCGAGGTAATGCGTCGCGCCGGAGAGATTTCAGCGCTGGCACATACCCGCGCCATGCAAACCTGTAAACCCGGGATGTTTGAATACCAGCTTGAAGGCGAAATCCACCACGAGTTCAACCGTCACGGCGCCCGTTTTCCGTCCTATAACACTATCGTCGGTGCCGGGGAGAACGGCTGTATTTTGCATTACACCGAAAACGAAAGCGTGATGCGTGATGGTGATTTAGTGCTGATCGACGCGGGTTGCGAATACATGGGGTATGCCGGCGATATTACCCGTACCTTTCCGGTTAACGGCAAGTTCAGCCCGGCGCAGCGTGAAGTGTATGACATTGTACTGGAATCACTGGAAACGGCCCTGCGCCTGTTCCGCCCTGGCACCTCTATTCAGGAAGTGAACGGGGAAGTGGTGCGCATCATGGTAACCGGGCTGGTGAAACTGGGCATTCTTAAGGGCGAGGTTGACACGCTGGTTGCTGAGAATGCGCATCGCCCTTTCTTTATGCATGGTCTGAGCCACTGGTTGGGGTTGGATGTCCATGATGTCGGTGTCTATGGTCAGGATCGCTCGCGTATCCTTGAACCGGGGATGGTATTGACCGTTGAGCCGGGTCTCTATATCGCCCCGGATGCCGACGTACCAGAAGCCTATCGGGGGATTGGCATTCGCGTGGAAGATGACATTGTGATCACCGAAAACGGTAATGAAAACCTCACCGCCAGCGTCGTTAAAAAAGCCGATGACATTGAGGCGCTGATGGCAGCGGCACGTCGCTTATGAGTGTGATTATTGTTGGTGGCGGTATGGCAGGCGCGACGCTCGCGCTGTCGATTTCGCATTTAACCGGTGGTCGCCTTCCTGTTCATCTCATCGAAGCGACCGAACCGAGTTCTCAGGATCACCCAGGCTTTGATGCGCGCGCTATCGCGCTGGCGGCGGGAACGTGCCAGCAGCTCGCGCGAGTGGGGATCTGGTCACATATCGTCGAGAAAGCCACGCCGATTACCACCGTGCATGTCAGCGATCGCGGCCATGCCGGTTTCGTGACCCTTGATGCTGATGATTATCACATTGAGGCGCTCGGCCAGGTGGTGGAACTGCACGATGTCGGTACCCGTCTTTTTAGTCTTCTGAAAAAAGCGCCTGGCGTGACGCTCCATTGCCCCGCACGGGTGAGCTTCTTCTCCAGGGATGAAGACCGCGTGGCGGTCGCACTGGAAAGTGGGGAGACGATTAACGGAACCCTACTGGTCGCCGCGGATGGCTCCCGCTCTGCGCTGGGTGCGCAATGTGGTATTAGCTGGCAACAGGCACCCTATCAGCAGGTTGCGGTGATTGCTAACGTCACGACCTCGGTGGCGCATCAGGGGCGCGCGTTTGAGCGTTTTACCGCTCACGGCCCGCTGGCAATGCTGCCGATGTCGCACGGACGTTGCTCGCTGGTGTGGTGTCACCCGCTCGACAGACAGGAACAGATCCTGAACTGGAGCGATGAGACCTTCTGCCATGAGCTGCAAAAAGCCTTTGGCTGGCGGCTGGGCCGAATCATGCAGGCGGGAGTCCGTAACGCTTATCCGCTTTCTCTCTCCACCGCCTCCTCGCCTATTTCACATCGTACTGTGCTGGTTGGAAATGCCGCGCAGACGCTCCACCCGATTGCCGGGCAGGGCTTTAACCTGGGGATGCGTGATGTGATGAGCCTGGCCGAAACGCTGGCCGATGCCTGGACGCAGCAGCAGGATGTTGGCGGTTATGGCGTGCTGACACGCTATCGCGATCGTCGCCGTGATGATAAGTGCGCTACGATTGGCGTGACAGATGGGTTAGTGCATCTTTTTGCTAATCGCTGGGCGCCGCTGGTTGTCGGGCGTAACGTCGGTTTGATGGCAATGGAATTATTTACCCCGGCGCGTGATGCGCTGGCGCAGCGTACTCTGGGCTGGGTGGCGCGTTAAGGTCTTCAGGAGCTATTTGTGCAAAATGTTGATGTGGCAATTGTAGGCGGCGGCATGGTGGGACTGGCGCTGGCCTGTGGATTACAGGGTAGTGGCCTGCGAGTGGCGGTGCTGGAACAGCATGCGCCCGTCCCCCTGAAAGAGGATGCCCCTGCACAACTGCGTGTCTCGGCGATCAACGCCGCCAGCGAAAAACTGCTGACGCGCCTGGGCGTCTGGTCATCGATTATTGCCCATCGCGCCAGCTGTTATCACGGCATGGAAGTGTGGGATAAAGACAGCTTTGGCCGCATTGCCTTTGACGATCAGAGTATGGGTTACAGCCATCTCGGTCATATTATTGAAAACAGTGTCATTCATCAGGCGTTGTGGAACAAAGCCCGGCAGTGTTCGGATGTGTCAATCCTGGCACCAGCGGAACTGCAACAAGTGGCCTGGGGTGAGAACGAAGCGTTTCTTACCCTCAAAGATGGCAATATGTTAACCGCCCGGCTGGTCGTCGGGGCCGATGGTGCTAACTCATGGTTGCGCAATAAAGCCGATATTCCGCTGACCTTCTGGGACTATAACCATCATGCGCTGGTGGCGACCATCCGTACCGATGAGCCGCATCAGGCTATCGCGCGGCAGGTTTTCCACGATGAAAGCATCCTCGCGTTTTTGCCGCTGGCCGACCCGCACTTGTGTTCAATCGTCTGGTCGCTGCCGCCTGAGCTGGCTGCAGAAATGCAGCAGGCAGACGAAGAGGCCTTCAACCAGGCGCTGTGCGTCGCATTTGATAATCGCCTGGGGTTGTGTCACGTGGAAAGCGAGCGGCAGGTCTACCCGTTGACCGGACGCTACGCGCGTCATTTTGCCGGGCATCGTCTGGCATTGATGGGCGATGCGGCGCACACCATCCATCCTCTTGCCGGGCAGGGCGTTAACCTGGGCTTCATGGACGCGGCCGAACTGGTGAGTGAACTCAAGCGGCTGCACGCTCAGGGCAAAGATATTGGTCAGCACATGTATCTGCGCCGCTACGAACGCAGCCGTAAACACAGTGCCGCGCTGATGCTGGCCGGGATGCAGGGTTTCCGTGAATTGTTTTCCGGCACCAACCCGGCGAAAAAGCTGTTCCGGGACATTGGTCTGAAACTGGCGGACAGATTGCCTGGGGTAAAACCACAGTTGTTGCGTCAGGCGATGGGACTGAATGACCTCCCTCAGTGGTTGCGTTAACTGCGTCACACTTTCCCTTCCCCCTCGCGGGAAGGGAAACCTTCCCTCATTTGAAAAATTCTAATTTCACGCCATTTTTCAGATTAGTTTTTCTCATTCCTCGTTTTTTTGCTGTCGGGAAAATTATCTCTTTTATGGTGGTAAATATCGCAATTTGCGATACTAACTATGCGTGAGTGATTCTTTATGCGCCATTTCGCTCTTAATTCTGGTGTAATATTCTGTTAGGGTTTTTGCGAAAAATGGTCATAAGCTAATGTGATGACCCATTTTCTCTTATGGTTAAGTGCCGCTTTCGGTGATAAGTTCAGGCGAAAGTGAACGTTTGCGTCGGCGACCGGGATCGGTGTCGACGTCTTGTCATGCGATGATTTTTTCACCGCTGAAAACGTGAAAGCCCCGCTTATTCGACGAGGAAAAGATGGCCCAGCAGACTCCTTTGTATGAACAACACACGCTGTGCGGCGCACGCATGGTGGATTTCCATGGCTGGATGATGCCGCTGCATTACGGCTCGCAAATCGATGAGCACCACGCGGTGCGTACCGATGCGGGCATGTTCGATGTATCGCACATGACGATTGTCGATTTGCGTGGCAGTCGAACCCGGGAATTCTTGCGCTACCTGCTGGCAAATGACGTAGCGAAACTCACCAAACCCGGCAAGGCGCTATATACCGGCATGCTAAATGCGTCGGGCGGTGTCATTGATGACCTCATCGTCTACTACTTCACCGAAGACTTCTTCCGCCTCGTTGTAAACTCCGCCACCCGCGAAAAAGACCTCTCCTGGATTACCCAACACGCTGAACCTTTCGCTATTGATATCACCGTCCGTGACGATTTGTCGTTGATTGCTGTCCAGGGGCCGAACGCGCAGGCTAAAGCCGCGACCCTGTTCACTGACGCACAGCGTCAGGCGGTAGAAGGCATGAAGCCGTTCTTTGGCGTTGAGGCCAGCGATCTGTTTATCGCGACCACCGGCTATACCGGCGAAGCAGGTTATGAAATCGCGCTGCCGAACGAACAGGCAGCCGATTTCTGGCAGAAGCTGGTGCAGGCGGGCGTTAAGCCTTGTGGCCTGGGCGCGCGCGACACTTTACGCCTTGAAGCGGGCATGAACTTGTATGGTCAGGAGATGGACGAGGGCGTTTCGCCGCTTGCCGCCAATATGGGCTGGACCATTGCCTGGGAACCGGCGGACCGTGATTTTATCGGTCGCGAAGCGCTCGAATTACAGCGCGAGAAAGGCACCGAACAACTGGTCGGTTTGATCATGACCGAGAAAGGCGTGCTGCGTAACGAATTGCCGGTGCGGTTCACAGATACCCACGGTAACGCGCAAGAAGGCGTGATCACCAGCGGTACGTTCTCGCCGACGCTGGGCTACAGTATTGCACTGGCGCGTGTGCCAGCGGGCATTGGCGACACGGCAATCGTTCAGATCCGTAATCGTGAAATGCCGGTAAAAGTGACGAAACCTATTTTTGTACGCGCTGGCAAAGCCGTCGCGTGATTCATTCTTATTTGGAGATTTAGTGATGAGCAACGTACCTGCAGAACTGAAATACAGCAAAGAACACGAGTGGCTGCGTAAAGAAGCGGATGGCACGTACACCGTCGGTATCACTGAACATGCTCAGGAACTGCTGGGTGACATGGTGTTTGTTGATCTGCCAGAAGTGGGCGCAACCGTTGCCGCAGGTGATGATTGCGCCGTCGCGGAATCCGTGAAAGCGGCTTCCGATATTTATGCGCCGATCAGCGGCGAAATCGTTGCTGTTAACGAAGCACTGGGCGATGCGCCTGAGCAGGTTAACAGCGCGCCGTACGGCGAAGGCTGGATTTTCAAAATCAAAGCCAGTGATGAATCGGAAGTTGCTGCGTTGCTGGATGCGACCGCTTACGAAGCCTTACTCGAAGACGAATAATGGTTTTCTCCCTCTCCCTCACAGGGAGAGGGCGGGGTGAAAGATATTAGCGCTTTCGCCCCAAACCTCTTCCTGACGAAGAGGCAATTTTAAAATCACCGCACGTTTCAGGAACCATCGCTCATGACACAGACTTTAAGCCAGCTTGAAAACCGTGGCGCTTTCATTGAACGTCACATTGGGCCGGATGCTCAGCAACAGCAGGAGATGCTGAAAACGGTTGGCGCGGATTCGTTAAACGCACTGATTGCCCAGATCGTGCCGAAAGATATCCAGCTTGCCACGCCGCCGCAGGTGGGTGAAGCCACGACCGAATACGCCGCACTGGCGGAGCTGAAAGCGATTGCTGGTCGCAACAAGCGCTTTAAGTCTTACATTGGCATGGGTTATACCGCCGTGCAATTACCGCCGGTTATCCTGCGTAACATGCTCGAAAACCCAGGCTGGTACACTGCCTATACGCCGTATCAGCCGGAGGTGTCACAAGGGCGCCTTGAAGCCTTACTGAATTTCCAGCAGGTAACCCTCGACCTGACTGGCCTCGACATGGCCTCGGCTTCTCTGCTGGATGAAGCTACCGCCGCTGCCGAAGCGATGGCGATGGCAAAGCGCGTCAGCAAACTGAAAAATGCCAATCGTTTCTTCGTTGCCGCCGATATTCATCCGCAAACGCTCGATGTGGTGCGCACCCGTGCCGAAACCTTCGGTTTTGACGTTATTGTGGATGATGCCAGCAAGGTGCTGGATCATCAGGATGTGTTTGGCGTGCTGTTGCAGCAGGTGGGCACGACCGGCGAAGTGCATGACTACAGCGCACTGATTACCGAGCTGAAAGCCCGTAAAATTGTGGTCAGCGTGGCCGCCGATTTTATGGCGCTGGTGTTGTTGACCGCGCCGGGCAAACAAGGGGCAGACATTGTCTTCGGTTCTGCGCAGCGCTTCGGTGTGCCGATGGGCTACGGTGGCCCGCATGCGGCATTCTTTGCCGCAAAAGATGAATTCAAACGCTCAATGCCGGGACGTATTATCGGTGTTTCCAAAGACGCGGCGGGCAATACCGCACTGCGTATGGCGATGCAGACCCGCGAGCAGCATATCCGTCGCGAAAAAGCGAACTCCAACATCTGTACTTCGCAGGTACTGCTGGCCAACATCGCCAGCCTGTACGCGGTGTATCACGGTCCGGTTGGTCTGAAACGTATTGCGAGCCGTATCCATCGTCTGGCCGATATTCTGGCGGCCGGCCTGCAGCAAAAAGGGCTTAAGCTGCGTCACGCGCACTACTTTGACACGCTGTGCGTGGAAGTGGCCGACAAAGCCGCCGTGCTGGCGCGTGCGCAAGCGGCTGAAATCAACCTTCGTAGCGACATTCTGAATGCCGTGGGTATCACGCTCGATGAAACCACCACCCGTGAAGATGTGCAGAAACTTTTTGCCGTCGTGCTGGGCGATGCGCACGGACTGGATATTGACGTGCTGGATAAAGACGTGGCGCTCGACAGCCGCTCTGTGCCTGCCGCCATGCTGCGTGATGATGCGATCCTGAGCCACCCGGTCTTTAATCGCTATCACAGTGAAACCGAGATGATGCGTTACATGCACTCTCTGGAGCGCAAAGATCTGGCGCTCAATCAGGCGATGATCCCACTGGGATCTTGCACCATGAAGCTGAACGCCGCAGCGGAAATGATTCCGATCACCTGGCCTGAATTCGCCGAACTGCATCCGTTCTGCCCGGCAGAACAAGCCGAAGGCTACCACCACATGATCAACCAGCTTTCCGAGTGGCTGGTGAAACTGACGGGTTACGATGCCCTTTGTATGCAGCCGAACTCTGGCGCGCAGGGGGAATATGCGGGCCTGTTGGCGATTCGTCACTACCATGAGAGCCGCAACGAAGGCCATCGCGATATCTGCCTGATCCCAAGCTCTGCACACGGTACCAACCCGGCATCCGCACAGATGGCGGGTATGCAGGTGGTGGTTGTGGCCTGTGATAAGAACGGCAACATCGATCTGGCCGATCTGCGCGCGAAAGCAGAACAACACGCGACAAATCTCTCTTGCATCATGGTGACCTACCCGTCCACCCACGGCGTCTACGAAGAGACTATCCGTGAAGTGTGCGAAATTGTGCATCAATTTGGCGGGCAGGTTTATCTCGACGGCGCGAACATGAATGCTCAGGTGGGGATTACCTCTCCGGGCTTTATCGGTGCGGATGTGTCGCATCTCAACCTGCATAAAACCTTCTGTATTCCGCACGGCGGTGGCGGTCCGGGTATGGGGCCGATTGGCGTGAAAGCGCATCTGGCACCGTTCGTACCGGGCCATAGCGTGGTGCAGATTGAAGGCATGCTGACCCGTCAGGGCGCGGTATCCGCCGCCCCGTTTGGTAGCGCGTCGATTCTGCCGATCAGCTGGATGTACATTCGCATGATGGGCGCCGAAGGGCTCAAACAGGCAAGCCAGGTGGCGATTCTGAATGCCAACTACATTGCCAGCCGTCTGAAAGAGGCATTCCCGGTTCTGTATACGGGTCGCGATGGTCGCGTGGCGCATGAATGTATTCTCGACATTCGCCCACTGAAAGAAGAGACCGGTATCAGTGAACTGGATATTGCGAAGCGCCTGATTGACTACGGTTTCCATGCGCCGACTATGTCTTTCCCGGTTGCGGGTACCCTGATGGTTGAGCCGACGGAGTCAGAAAGCAAAGCGGAACTGGATCGCTTTATTGACGCGATGCTGGCCATTCGTGGCGAGATCAACCGCGTAAAAGCAGGCGAATGGCCGCTTGCCGATAACCCGCTGGTGAATGCGCCACATACGCAGAACGAGCTGGTGGCGGAGTGGCATCACGGTTATACCCGTGAGCAGGCTGTCTTCCCGGCGGGTATAGCGAACAAGTACTGGCCGACGGTAAAACGTCTTGATGACGTTTACGGCGACCGCAACCTGTTCTGCTCTTGCGTGCCGATGAGCGAATACCAGTAATTAGCGCTACGCTTCTACAGGCCGGGTGAACGTTCGCGTTGCCCGGCCTTTTTATTGGGAGGAATACAGATTGGCAATTGCACTGGTCACTGGCGGTAGCCGGGGAATAGGAAAGGCGACAGCGCTGTTGCTGGGCGCAGAAGGATATACGGTCGCGGTCAATTATCAGCACAATGTGCAGGCCGCGCAGTCAGTGGTTGAAACCATTATCGCGGCAGGCGGAAAAGCGTTCGCGGTTCAGGCGGATATTGGCGAAGAAGAGCAGGTCACCGCGATGTTCGCGCGCATTGATGAGGCGGATGAACCGCTGACCGCGCTGGTGAATAACGCCGGGATCCTGTTTACCCAAAGTCGCGTGGAAGCGATGACGGCGGAGCGCATCAACCAGGTTCTGCGGACTAACGTGACGGGCACCTTTCTCTGCTGTCGGGAGGCCATTAAACGTATGGCGCTGCCACACGGCGGAAAAGGCGGTGCGATAGTGAATGTCTCTTCGGCCGGGGCACGTCTGGGTTCGCCCGGCGAGTATGTTGATTATGCCGCGTCAAAAGGGGCGATGGATACGCTTACCACGGGCTTGTCGGTGGAAGTCGCGGCGCAGGGTATTCGGGTTAACAGCGTTCGACCAGGCTTTATCTATACGGAAATGCATGCCTCTGGTGGTGAACCCGGGCGGGTCGATCGGGTGAAATCGATGCTGCCGATGCAGCGTGGCGGTCAGCCGGAAGAGGTGGCGCAGGCGATAGTCTGGCTACTGAGCGATAAGGCATCCTACGTGACGGGAAGCTTTATCGAACTGGCGGGAGGGAAGTAAGCGACTCCCCCTCAGCCCGGCCCTTCTCCCCGATGGGGAGAAGGGCAGGATGAACAGTATCCCGGTTAGATATTCTCGCCGTTGCTGGCGATCACTTCCTTATACCAGTTAAAACTCTTCTTACGGGAACGGGACATGTCGCCGGTGCCGTCATCATGCTTGTTCACATAGATAAAGCCGTAACGTTTGCTGTACTGGCCGGTGGTGAAAGAGACGCAGTCGATACAGCCCCACGGCGTGTAACCCATCAGGTCAACACCATCATATGTGACCGCCTCAACCATCTCTTTAACGTGAGCACGCAGATAATCGATACGATAATCGTCGATGATACTGCCATCTTCTTCTACTTTGTCGTACGCGCCAAAGCCATTTTCAACAATAAACAGCGGCTTCTGATAACGCTCATACAGTTCGCACAGCGCATAACGCAGGCCTACCGGGTCAATCTGCCAGCCCCAGTCGGACGCTTTTACGTGCGGGTTCGGTACGCTGCCCTGGAAGCCGGAAATGGCATCACCGGTGCCGCCTTCGGCTTTTACCGCATTGGTCATATAGTAGCTAAAGCCGAGGTAATCACAGGTCCCTTCACGCAGAGCCTGCTCGTCGCCCGCTTCCATTTTGATGTTGAAACCACGGCGTTCCCATTCGTTCAACACGTAAGACGGGTAGTAACCACGCAACTGAACATCGGTAAAGACATAGCGCTCACGCATGGATTCCTGTGCAAACATCACATCTTCTGGCTTACAGGAGAACGGATACAGCGGCACCATGGCCAGCATGCAGCCGATTTTCATTTCCGGATT
The DNA here is from genome assembly GCF_052061655.1 of Phytobacter diazotrophicus. Lineage (NCBI taxonomy): Bacteria > Pseudomonadati > Pseudomonadota > Gammaproteobacteria > Enterobacterales > Enterobacteriaceae > Phytobacter > Phytobacter diazotrophicus. The sequence continues at coordinate 928,981 of NZ_CM125428.1, forward strand.
GATGCGGTGACCTATTTTCACCGCCAGCGCGCTGGCCACGAACTGATGGTGCAAGACCTGATACATGGTCTCTTCCGGATTTTCATGATCGGTATAGACCACACCGGAGCAGCAGTAGCCGAACAGTGGCGCGCGCCAGTTACGCTGGTTGTTGATTTCGTTGAAGGTCATCCAGTATTTAACCTTCGCTTTGTAGCGCTCAAACACCACTTCGGCGAAGCGGACAAAGAAATCCACGACCTTACGGTTGGTCCAGCCGCCGTACTCCTGCACCAGGTGCAGCGGCATTTCGAAGTGAGACAGGGTAATTACCGGTTCGATGTTATATTTGAGCAGTTCATCAAACATATCATCATAGAATTTCAGGCCTTCTTCGTTAGGCTGCAGTTCGTCGCCTTTCGGGAAGATGCGTGTCCAGGCGATAGACGTACGGAAGCATTTGAAGCCCATTTCGGCGAAGAGTTTGATGTCTTCTTTGTAGTGGCCGTAAAAATCGACCGCTTCATGGTTCGGGTAATATTTTCCTTCGATGACCTGCCGGGTGATTTCGCGTGGAACCCCGTGCGCGCCACCGGTGAGCACGTCACAAATGCTCGGGCCTTTTCCGCCCTGATTCCAGCCGCCTTCAACCTGATGTGCGGCAACGGCGCCGCCCCATAAAAAGTCTTTCGGTAAGGTCAATTTTTTCATCGTTGCTACTCTCGCCCTGGTAATAAAATCTGCGCTCGAGTCTAGCAAAGGGAATAAAAATGTCACGATATAACAAATTACCATTATGGTGATTTGTTACACCAATAAAACAATATGTTTTTTTATGCTATTTTCTTCGCCAGTTTCCGGCCAAGTGATTCCAGAATATAGATCACCGGAATTTGCGTCGTAATATCATAAACACCGGCAATGCGTGTTTGTGGGACATGCCAGGAAAGATTGAAATCCGCCAGTTTTGCCAGGCGCGAATGCTCATGGCTGGTGATGGTCAGGACTTTGCAATGATGGAGGCTGAACTGGCTGGCGAAACGCAGGATCTCCTCCGTTTCCCCGGAGACAGACAACACGATAGCCAGTGCATTTCTGGCCATGTCATTTGTGACCGGGAAATAAGGGTCATCGATATGATTACTAAATTTTCCGACATTGGAAAAGAAGCGTGCGCCATATTTTGCCAGAGCACCGGATGTGCCTGCACCAACAAAAATAATACGCTCCGACGATAAAATAATATCGACCGCTTTATCTAATAATGTGTCGAATTCGTCGTTATTCACACTTTTAAAAAAGCTGATAATTTCGCTGGCACCAAAATTAGCCTGCTGGGGTTCGTTTTGCTCTAAATATAATTTAAAGCGGACGCGAAATTCTGAATAACCTTCACATTGCAGTTTGCGGCAGAAACGCAGCACCGTGGTGGTTGAGACTCCAGCGCCGTCTGCCAGTTCTCGGATGGTCATGTACATCACTTTGTCACGATTTTTGACGACATAGTTGTAGACCATCATCTCAAGATTGTTGAGACTGGCGATAGCGGCGTGGGAGAACATACTCACTGTGTCAACGACTCACTTATCAGATTTATCATCAGGGAATAATAACATGCAGCCGAACGACATCACTTTTTTTCAGCGCTTTCAGGACGACATTCTGGCAGGCCGCAAAACAATTACTATCCGCGATGAAAGTGAATCGCACTTTCGCGTCGGGGATATCTTGCGCGTGGGACGTTATGAGGATGACGGCTATTTTTGCACCATCAAGGTGAGTGGTACCTCAACGACCACCCTTGACAACCTGACAGAAGAACATGCGCAGCAGGAGAACATGTCCCTGCCTGAGCTCAAAAATGTCATTGCCGATATCTACCCCGGACAGAACCAGTTTTATGTGATTGATTTCAAGGTTCTTTAGAAAAACAGTAACACCTGTTAGTTTAAATTCTTATATAACTAATTGATATTTATCTGTTCATATTAATATCATGATTTATTTAAGCGAACTGGTGTGCACTGGAATCATTCTCAGTTACTCTATAGGCGCGACGTTTTATTTTGAGTTCTCCCGGAGTTAACTATGGTGGATAAACCATTAATCGCACAGGGATATACGCTGGCTGAGGAAATAGCCAACAGCATCAGCCATGGCATCGGGCTGGTGTTTGGTATTGTTGGACTGGTGCTTCTGCTGGTGCAGGCCGTTGACAGTAATGCCGGCACGCTGGCGATCACCAGCTACAGTCTCTATGGCGGCAGCATGATTCTGCTGTTTCTCGCCTCCACGCTTTATCACGCTATACCGCATCAGCGGGCAAAAGTGTGGCTTAAGAAATTCGACCACTGCGCAATCTATCTATTGATTGCCGGAACCTATACACCTTTTCTGCTGGTGGGACTGGATTCGCCGCTGGCACGGGGATTGATGGTTGTTATCTGGGGCCTGGCACTGCTGGGGATCCTGTTCAAGTTGACCATTGCCCACCGTTTCAAAGTGCTGTCGCTGGTGACCTACCTCACCATGGGTTGGCTGTCGCTGATTGTGGTTTACCAACTGGCGACCAAACTGTCGATTGGCGGGGTGACGTTACTGGCCGCGGGTGGGGTGGTTTACTCGCTGGGCGTGATATTTTACGTTTGTAAGCGTATTCCCTATAACCACGCTATCTGGCACGGCTTCGTGCTGGGCGGCAGCATATGTCACTTCCTGGCGATTTATCTGTATGTCGGGCAGGCTTAAAAGCTGAAGCGTTAGCCGAAAATTCCCCGGCGGCGTGGCGCTTGCCGGGGCTACGGATAGCTGGGATTTGTCAGCCTGAATATTAAGCACAGGGGAGCGCAGCAGACGCTCCTGTCCGTTACTCTTCTTCCAGCGAATAAGGCAGCGGCTCGATAGCCAGAGTATTCGCGTCATCACGCACGCGAAACACGCTATCTGGCTCCATATCGTTGTTCATCACAACCTGCACAAGCAGTTTGCCGTCATCCAGTTGCGCGGCAGCCAGCACTGTACCGGTACGACGCCAGTTTTCACCCATTTTCAGTTCCAGATCTTCACCTGCTTCCGGCACCCGGCTGGCTTTCCCCGCCAGATACCACAGTGCGCGTTTATTCGCGCCACGGAATTTCGCGCGGGCAACCATCTCCTGGCCGGTGTAGCACCCTTTCTTGAAGCTGATACCGCCCAATGCCTGAATATTTGTGGCCTGGGGAATAAATTGCGCGCTGTTAACGGTGTCAATGACCGGGAGGCCCGCTTCGATATTGAGCGCCAGCCACTGCTGGCTGTTGTTGAGTTGTGCTTCGCCACGCAGGGCTTCTGTCACTTTTTCTGCGGTGGCGACGTCGGTTACCAGTAAAAAACGTTCTGCCGGATGGGCAAACCAGAGAAGTGTCGTTTCACCCTCATGCACAAGCTGTTTGTCTGCATCCGGCAGGGCCGAAAACAGATTGGCCAACGCGGCGCGAGCCTGGAACCCCGCGACACCCAGCAGGACATGTTCGTTGTCAGCTTCGATAGTGACCTTGGAGAACACGGCGTATTTTTTCAATTCTTTAAGCTGAGACTCCGCAACGCTGCGGCGTAAAATCCAGCTAAAACCCTCAGCGGTGCGGAACAGACGCAGGTTGCTCCACATTTTGCCTTTTGCATCGCAGTGCGCAGCCAGCAGATGTTGATCGTCAGTCAGTTTCGCCACATCGGCTGTAACCTGGCCTTGCAGGTATTTCTCACTGTCTGCGCCCTTGATAGTCGCCAGCGACCAGTCATCGAGAGTCATAAGCGTCAGCGGCAGTCTCGCTGATGCGGTCGGCTGGCGCGGAGGAAACGGAGTAAAAGCCATAGTATTGTCCTGATTAGCCTGATGCGTATTTTCACCTAATGGTAAAAGAGCCGTTGTCCAATGCAAGCGATAAAAACAGGCGATTTGTGCCTTATAAAGAGTATGGGAAAAAGCACGCAAAATGGCCGTAATAGTTGCAATGCATGGGATTTATTCTGGAAGTCTCCTCGTAAACATAAATATTCCGCCAATGGATGATTAAAAACACGTTACAATGGCAACCCATCGTGGCTATGCAGGTTTCAGAACATGGATATTAACAACAAAGCCCGTATTCATTGGGCATGTCGACGTGGAATGCGTGAGCTGGATATTTCCATCATGCCTTTCTTTGAACATGAATATGATTCGCTGAGTGATGATGACAAACGTGTGTTTGTGCGTCTTCTGCAGAGCGATGACCCGGATTTATTTAACTGGCTGATGAATCACGGCAAACCTCAGGACGAGGCGTTGCAGCGAATGATCCAGTTAATTCAGACACGGAATCGGGAACGTGGTCCTGTGGCAATCTGATATACGCGTCTCCTGGCGCTCACAATGGCTCTCACTTTTACTCCATGGCTTGATGGCGGCTTTCGTGTTGCTGTTACCCTGGCCATTGAGCTATACGCCGCTTTGGTTACTGCTTTTGTCACTGGTGGTGTTCGACAGCGTACGGAGTCAACGCCGCATTAATGCCTGTCAGGGAGAGATCAAACTGCTGATGGATGCACGTTTGCGCTGGCAAGGCGTGGAGTGGGAAATCGTCGGAACACCGTGGATGCTGAATATTGGCATGATTCTGCGTTTGCGTCGGGAAAAAGATGGTCGCCGACAGCATCTGTGGCTGGCCGCAGATAGCATGGATGCGCAAGAGTGGCGTGATTTGCGCCGACTGATTTTGCAACAATCGGCGCAGCGTCAGCACTAAGCTCAGGCGAACTGTCCGGCCATTTCTACCAGAATCTGTTCGCACCAGTTCTGGATACGTTCATCGCTCAGGTCATATTGATTGGTTTCGTCCAGCGCCAGACCCACAAACAACTGTCCATCGGCAATGATCGGTTTGGTGCTGGTGAATTCGTAGCCTTCTGTTGGCCAGTAACCAATGAATTTTACTCCACGCGGAGCCAGCTTATCGTGCAGCATTCCGAGCGCGTCGAGGAACCATTCGCCGTAGCCGAGCTGGTCACCCATGCCGTACAGTGCGACGATTTTTCCGTAGAGATTGAGTGTGTCGAGCTGATCCCAGATGGCTTCCCAGTCTTCCTGCAATTCACCAAAGTCCCAGGTGGGAATGCCAAGAATCAGAGCATCATACTGCTCCATTAATACGGGGGCGTCGTCTTTCAGGTTGTGTAACGTCACCAGTTCCGGGCCAATGATATCGCGGATTTTTTCTGCCGCCATTTCGGTGTAGCAGGTACTGGAACCATAAAACAGGCCGATGTTCATAACGTAAACGTCTCAATTCCGGATGTGTCTTTGCGAGCAGTGTACCAGAATCACACCGCAATCAGGCATAATGCAACGATTCGAAGCAAGGAGGAGCACAGGTGGAACAAGATTTCGCACGTATCGAACAATTTCTTGATGCCCTCTGGCTGGAGCGAAACCTGGCGGAAAATACCCTCAGTGCATATCGCCGTGATTTGCAGGGTCTTGTGGAATGGCTACATCATCAGGGGCTATCGCTGGAAAGCGCACAGGCGGGTGATTTGCAAAACCTGCTGGCGCAAAGAATGGACGGCGGCTACAAGGCAACCAGCTCAGCACGTTTGCTCAGCGCGATGCGCCGTTTCTTCCAGCATCTGTACCGGGAGAAGTTTCGTCAGGACGATCCCAGCGCATTACTTGCTTCGCCAAAACTGCCACAACGTCTTCCGAAAGATCTCAGTGAAGCGCAGGTTGAGCGCCTATTAGCGTCGCCAGCCATTGACCAGCCACTGGAGTTACGCGATAAAGCGATGTTAGAAGTGCTTTATGCTACCGGGCTTCGCGTCTCGGAACTGGTAGGGCTGACGATGAGCGACATCAGCTTGCGCCAGGGGGTTGTACGCGTCATCGGTAAAGGAAATAAAGAGCGCCTGGTTCCGCTGGGGGAAGAGGCGGTGTACTGGGTAGAAAACTATCTGGAACATGGGCGTCCCTGGTTATTGAATGGTGTCTCAATCGATGTGCTGTTTCCGAGCCAGCGTGCTCAGCAGATGACACGGCAAACGTTCTGGCACCGCATCAAACATTATGCGCAACTGGCGGGTATCGACAGCGAAAAACTCTCGCCGCACGTTTTGCGTCATGCGTTTGCTACCCATTTACTGAATCACGGTGCAGACTTACGTGTGGTTCAGATGTTGCTTGGCCACAGCGATCTCTCCACGACCCAGATTTATACGCATGTCGCGACTGAGCGGCTGCGACAGCTTCATCAGCAACATCACCCGCGGGCGTGATAGTTGTTTTTTAAAGGATACGTTATGAAAAAAGGTTTAATCATGTTCACCCTGCTGGCGGCAGCGCTGACCAGTACCGCGCACGCGGACGATGCCGCTATCAAGCAATCGCTGGCAAAATTGGGTGTACAGAGTTCCGATATTCAGCCTGCGCCAGTTGCCGGAATGAAAACTGTGCTGACCAATAGCGGTGTGCTGTATGTCACCGATGACGGCAAACACATCATTCAGGGGCCGATGTACGACGTCAGCGGCGCCCAGCCGGTGAATGTCACCAACCAGTTGCTGACAGCGCATCTCAACGCACTGGAAAAAGAGATGATTGTCTATAAAGCGCCGCAGGAAAAGCATGTGATCACCGTCTTCACGGACATCACCTGCGGCTACTGCCACAAACTGCATGAAGAGATGGCAGACTACAACGCGCTGGGTATCACCGTGCGTTATCTGGCCTTCCCGCGCCAGGGGCTGCAGAGTCAGGCCGAGCAGGATATGAAAGCTATCTGGTGTGCGAAAGACCGCAACAAAGCCTTAGACGATGCGATGGGCGGTAAGGGTGTTAAGCCAGCCAGTTGCGATCTTGATATCGCCGATCACTATGCGCTCGGCGTGCAGTTTGGCGTGAACGGTACACCAGCCATGGTGTTAAACGACGGCTACCTTGTGCCGGGATATCAGGGGCCGAAAGAGATGAAAGCCTTCCTCGACGAACATCAAAAACAGACTGGCGGTAAGTAATTCACGTGAAAGCCGAAATTCGACTTCGCCGCCGCGAGGCAAACGACGCGGCGGATTTACCTGCCGATCTTCCCCCACTTCTGCGTCGCCTTTATGCCAGCCGCGGTGTTTGTAGCGCGGCGGATCTGGAGCGCGGGGTGAAAGGCATGCTGCCCTGGCAGCGGCTGTATGGCATCGATAAAGCGGTAGAGATCCTCTATAACGCTTTGCGCGAGGGGTTGCGTATTGTGGTTGTCGGTGATTTTGATGCCGACGGCGCAACCAGTACCGCACTGAGTGTGCTGGCCTTACGTGCGGTGGGCGGCACTAATATCGCCTATCTGGTGCCGAACCGTTTTGAAGACGGCTACGGGTTAAGCCCGGAAGTGGTGGATCAGGCTCACGCGCGCGGCGCGCAACTGATCCTGACCGTGGACAACGGTATTTCGTCACATGCCGGGGTTGAACGGGCACATGCGCTGGGCATTCCGGTGGTGGTCACCGACCACCATCTTCCGGGCGAAACGTTGCCGAATGCGGAAGCCATCATTAACCCGAACCTGCGCGAATGCGATTTTCCGTCGAAGTCGCTGGCGGGGGTGGGTGTGGCCTTCTATCTGATGCTGGCACTGCGAACTTTTTTACGCGACAAAGGCTGGTTTGATGAGCGCGGGCTGGCTATCCCTAATCTGGCGGAATTGCTCGATTTAGTGGCCTTAGGTACCGTTGCCGATGTCGTACCTCTGGATGCCAACAACCGCATTCTGACCTGGCAGGGCTTAAGCCGCATTCGTGCCGGAAAGTGCCGCCCTGGCATCAAAGCGCTCCTGGAAGTCTCCAACCGCGACGCACAAAAACTGGCGGCCAGCGATTTAGGTTTTGCGCTTGGCCCACGTCTGAATGCCGCAGGTCGTCTGGACGATATGTCCGTTGGCGTGGCGCTATTGCTCAGTGACAACCTTGGCGAAGCTCGGGTGCTGGCCAGCGAACTTGATGCGCTAAACCAGACGCGCAAAGAGATTGAGCAGGGCATGCAGGCAGAGGCGTTGACGCTGTGCGAGAAGCTGGAACGTAGCCGAGATACCCTGCCGGGCGGTCTTGCTATGTATCATCCCGAATGGCACCAGGGGGTGGTGGGTATTCTGGCGTCGCGCATTAAAGAGCGTTTCCACCGTCCGGTTATCGCGTTTGCGCCTGCCGGGGATGGCACTTTAAAAGGCTCAGGACGCTCAATCCAGGGCCTTCATATGCGCGATGCGCTGGAGCGTCTGGATACGCTCTACCCAGGGCTGATGCTCAAATTCGGCGGCCATGCCATGGCGGCGGGGCTGTCGCTTGAGGAGACTCGCTTCGAGGAGTTCCAGCGCTACTTTGGCGAACTGGTCACCGAGTGGCTGGATCCGGCACTGTTGCAAGGTGAAATCGTTTCTGATGGCCTGTTAAAACCTGATGAAATGACCCTCGATACAGCCGAAATGTTGCGCGATGCCGGCCCCTGGGGGCAGATGTTCCCGGAACCGCTGTTTGATGGCGAATTTCGTCTTCTGCAACAGCGGCTGGTGGGGGAGCGCCATCTGAAAGTGATGGTCGAACCGGTCGGCGGCGGCCCGCTGCTCGACGGTATCGTTTTTAATGTCGACACCACCTGCTGGCCTGATAACGGCGTGCGCGTCGTCAATATCGCTTATAAACTGGATGTGAATGAGTTTCGCGGCAATCGCAGCGTGCAATTAATCATTGATCACCTGTGGCCAATTTAACGCCAGTATTCTCTACTAATAAGGGCTGAAATCCGGTAAAATTCCGCCCTTATGACCGCATTTTGACAAGTCCATCTAAAGAAATCAGACCATGTTTGAAATTAACCCGGTAAAAAATCGCATTCAGGACCTCACGGAGCGCTCCGACGTTCTTAGGGGGTATCTTTGACTATGACGCCAAGAAAGAGCGTCTGGAAGAAGTAAACGCCGAGCTGGAACAGCCGGATGTCTGGAACGAACCTGATCGCGCACAGGCGCTGGGTAAAGAACGTTCCTCCCTCGAAGCCATTGTTGAAACGCTCGACCAAATGAGTCAGGGGCTGGAAGATGTTTCCGGTCTGCTGGAGCTGGCTGTCGAAGCCGATGACGAAGAGACCTTCAACGAAGCTGTCGCTGAACTCGATACGCTGGAAGAGAAGCTGGCACAGCTTGAATTCCGCCGTATGTTCTCTGGTGAATACGACAACGCCGATTGCTACCTGGATATTCAGGCCGGTTCCGGCGGCACCGAGGCGCAGGACTGGGCGAGCATGCTGGAGCGTATGTATCTACGCTGGGCAGAAGCGCGCGGCTTTAAGACCGAAATCATCGAAGAATCCGAAGGTGAAGTGGCGGGTATCAAATCCGTTACCATCAAGATTTCCGGTGATTACGCCTATGGCTGGCTGCGTACCGAAACCGGCGTTCACCGCCTGGTGCGTAAGAGCCCGTTCGATTCCGGTGGCCGTCGCCACACCTCATTCAGCTCTGCGTTCGTGTACCCGGAAGTGGATGACGATATTGATATCGAAATCAACCCGGCGGATCTGCGTATCGACGTTTATCGCGCATCCGGCGCGGGTGGTCAGCACGTTAACCGTACGGAATCTGCGGTACGTATTACCCACATTCCGACCAACACGGTAACCCAGTGCCAGAACGACCGTTCACAGCACAAGAACAAAGACCAGGCCATGAAGCAGATGAAAGCGAAGCTTTATGAACTGGAAATGCAGAAGAAGAACGCTGAGAAACAGGCGATGGAAGACAACAAGTCCGACATCGGTTGGGGTAGCCAGATCCGTTCGTATGTCCTCGATGATTCTCGCATCAAAGACCTGCGCACCGGAGTTGAAACCCGTAACACGCAGGCGGTGCTGGATGGCAGCCTGGATCAATTTATCGAAGCAAGTTTGAAAGCAGGGTTATGAGGAACCAACATGTCTGAACAACAAGCACAGGGCGCTGACGCGGCAGTCGATCTTAATAATGAACTGAAAACTCGCCGCGAAAAGCTGGCATTGCTGCGTGAACAAGGCGTGCCGTTCCCGAACGATTTTCGTCGCGACCACACCTCAGACCTTCTGCACGCTGACTTCGATGCAAAAGAAAACGAAGAGCTGGAAGCGCTGAACATTGAAGTGGCTGTCGCTGGCCGTATGATGACCCGCCGCATTATGGGTAAAGCGTCTTTCGTCACCCTGCAGGATGTGGGGGGCCGTATTCAGCTTTACGTTGCCCGTGACGATCTGCCAGAAGGCGTTTACAACGAGCAGTTCAAAAAATGGGACCTGGGCGATATCCTGGGCGCGAAAGGTAAGCTGTTCAAAACCAAGACCGGCGAGCTGTCCATTCACTGTACTGAGCTGCGTCTGTTGACCAAAGCCCTGCGCCCGTTGCCGGACAAATTCCATGGACTGCAGGATCAGGAAGCCCGCTATCGTCAGCGTTATCTGGATCTGATCTCTAACGAAGATTCCCGCAACACGTTCAAAGTGCGTTCCAAAATCATGGCCGGCATTCGCCAGTTCATGGTGAATCGCGACTTTATGGAAGTGGAAACCCCGATGATGCAGGTGATTCCTGGCGGTGCGTCTGCACGTCCATTTATCACCCACCACAATGCGCTGGACCTGGACATGTACCTGCGTATCGCGCCGGAACTGTATCTGAAACGTCTGGTGGTTGGCGGCTTCGATCGCGTGTTCGAAATCAACCGTAACTTCCGTAACGAAGGTATCTCTGTTCGCCACAATCCTGAGTTCACCATGATGGAACTCTACATGGCGTACGCAGATTACAAAGATCTGATCGAACTGACTGAATCCCTGTTCCGTACGCTGGCGCAGGATATTCTGGGTAAAACCGAAGTGCCTTATGGCGATGAAGTGTTCGATTTCGGCAAGCCTTTCGAAAAACTGACTATGCGTGAAGCAATTCAGAAATACCGCCCGGAAACGAACATGGCGGATCTGGATAACTTCGACTCAGCGAAAGCCATCGCAGAAAGCATTGGTATTAAAGTTGAGAAGAGTTGGGGCCTGGGCCGCATCGTGACCGAGATCTTCGAAGAAGTGGCCGAAGCACATCTGATTCAGCCGACCTTCATCACCGAATATCCGGCTGAGGTGTCTCCGCTGGCGCGCCGTAACGACGTGAACCCGGAAATCACTGACCGCTTCGAGTTCTTTATCGGTGGTCGTGAAATCGGTAACGGCTTTAGCGAACTGAACGATGCGGAAGATCAGGCGCAACGCTTCCAGGATCAGGTTAACGCCAAAGATGCAGGCGATGACGAAGCGATGTTCTATGACGAAGACTATGTGACCGCGCTGGAACACGGTCTGCCGCCGACTGCGGGTCTGGGCATTGGTATCGACCGTATGGTTATGCTGTTTACCAACAGTCACACCATTCGCGACGTGATCCTGTTCCCGGCGATGCGTCCGGTAAAATAAGTCGCTAAGAAGTCAAAAAGCCCCGGTGTGCAAACACGGGGCTTTTTTATTGCCTGACGCTGGCGGCAAACGCTCTGAGTTGCGCGTTTGCGTTTTCTGCCTCCAGCACCATCCACGGACTAAATGCCCAGGGTGTCGCAACCAGCGAATGGCAGAGGGCAGCAAGTTCTACCCACCGATACTCCATGACTTCCTCTGCATTGATATTCAATGGTGTGATGATTTGTGCAGCGAAGACAGGGCAAATTTCGTTTTCGACAATCCCGGATGGATCGGTCTCGCGGTAGCGGAAACCCGGAGCAATAGATGTGATGTCGATAATATCTGCCCCTATTTCATAGCGACAGCGACGAACCATAGCCTGCTCAGGCGTTTCCCCCTCTTGCGGGTGTCCGCAAACGGAGTTGGTCCATACACCCGGCCAGGCTTTTTTGCTCATGGCCCGGCGGGTCACCAGACATTCGCCGCGTGAATTGAAAAGCCAGGAAGAGAAGGCGAGATGTAGCGGGGTATTATGGTGATGAGCGGTATACTTTTCTTCCATGCCGATGGGTGAGCCGTACTCATCCAGTAAAATGACATGTTCTTGCATGCTTATGATTTCTCCGGATCGATATAAAACCGTATGACGCGACGCCAGTGTGGCTACGGCGCAACTCCGTAGCCCGCCCGGTGGCGTCGCGCCAACGGTTAAACATTATACCCGTTCTCAGGCAAACAGTTTGGCCCAGAGGGCGGAAAAGGGCATTACCAGCAAAAGACCGGGTAGCATATTGGCGACCGGAAACGGTTTTATATTGCAGATACGCAACCCCGTTGCCACGAACTGGCTACCTGAAATCATGGAAATTATTGCTCACGGCTCCCCCTTTATCGACAGTAAGCGGTAAGTGGTTGGCATCCTGACGTTGCCTGCCTAGAATAAGGGGTCATTCATTTTTCCAGAGGATCTGTTTTGCGTGCAGGAAGCCTGACAAGAAACCCATTCCACATTGTCATTTGCCTGGCCGTGGCGTTATTGCTGGCGGGGTGTTCTGGCAGCAAATCGTCTGATAGCGGCAATGTTTACACGGTAAAACGTGGGGATACGCTATACAAAATTTCGCGCCAGACCGGCACCAGCGTGAATGACCTTGCCCGGCTTAACGGGATTTCCCCGCCGTATACCATTGAGGTCGGTCAACGTCTGAAACTGAATGGCGCGTCGAAATCGTCCTCTGCAAAAGGCGGCACCCAAACGGCTAAAGTTGTGCCTTCATCGGCTGTGCCGCTCTCTTCCTGGCCGCCCGTTGGGCAGCGCTGCTGGCGTTGGCCGACCACAGGCAAAGTGATCAGACCCTATTCCACATCCGAAGGCGGTAATAAAGGGATTGATATCGCAGGCTCTCGCGGGCAGGCGGTTTACGCCGCCGGAGCAGGGAAAGTGGTCTATGCCGGGAACCAATTGCGCGGTTATGGCAACCTGATCATGATTAAGCACAGCGACGAGTACATCACGGCCTATGCGCACAACGACACTATCCTCGTTAATAACGGGCAGAGTGTGAAGATTGGGCAAAAAATTGCCACGATGGGCAGCACTGATGCAGACGGAGTACAGTTGCACTTCCAGATCCGTTATAAGGCAACAGCTATTGATCCGCTGCGTTATCTGCCGCCACAGGGTAGCCCACCTAAGTGTTAAGATTTGCGCTAAGCGATTAATTTATGGTCAGTTAGTCGTTTAGCGTCTTGCCAGTCGGTGTTTAAGGTTTATAATGCCTGTCACACCACAAGGCGGGTGTAGTTCAATGGTAGAACGAGAGCTTCCCAAGCTCTATACGAGGGTTCGATTCCCTTCACCCGCTCCAGACTCCTTTCTTTCAGATTCAGCTTAGTTTACCTCTATAACACTAAAAGCGATGTTTTATAGAGAATATCCCTATAATCCTACGGCTCATCAACCAGAAAAAGCCAGGCTGCAACAGAAGTTTTAGCGGCTTATGAATGCGATTCCGCATGAATAAGAATTGTTTATGGTCTGGATTGAGCCGTAATGAGGCCACGTTAATAAGCACTTCATTTCGTAGGGCGCTGATGAATGAGAGATAATGATAAATCCTGGCCTCCGCCCCGGCGAAAATCGCCAGGGCAGAGGCCGCAGAACTGCTTTCCTGGCGTTAAATCATAAAGAAAAACACTCTTTTGGGTGTTTAATTTTCGTATATTAAATATCGAACCCTAATTCCTTAACAAGGTTACAGAGTTTTTTCGCACCATTAAAATTTAAATGGTCCGAATCATAAAAATCTTCTGGGGTAAATGCTTTATGTGTGGACAAATCCGTCATGAAAACATTATTGTCATTAACAATGCTTTTAATATATGCCAGCGTTTCATTTTTAAGGGTTTTATCGAAGTTTTCAACGTAAAACTGAGTGAACGGCATAACGATAAAATGAAGGTTTGAATTTGTTTCATTAATTAACGATAGTAAAGAGGAGAGGATTTTTTTATTATTTTCATAGCTATGCTTTCTTTGGCAATTCTTTGCTAGTGCTTTTACGCGCTTGAGAATATCAACTGATGAATAAAAAAAGTCAGTAGAATAGTTTCTTGTGTTAATGAAGTCGACGGATTGTTGCACTGTTGCTTCATCAAGCAATAAACTGTTTAACCTTGATAACTCTTCATCATTAAAATAATGAGGATGGTTTTTTTTACAGATCTGCTGAACGAGTAAATCCAGAGGCCCCAGGATAGAGTGATTGTCTGTTTCGCTTTTCGGTTTTTCAACTTTGCTTCTGAAATTATATTCAATATTATGGCTTTTGCAGAAATAGCGAGACACTGGAAATGTTGTTGCTTCGCCCATTGAAAATTCGAAAAAAACATCATAAAGGCCAATGCATACAATAAAGTTTCTTGTGTTTGTTATTTCGGTTATTTTTTTAATTAGACTATAAGATAAAGTAAAGTCACCCGAAAATAGTGATAGATTTACGCTCTTCGCTAATAGTTCCTGAGGGAACCCCTGGTATGCATATGATGAACCTAATATTACACTCTTAATATCTGGTTCATTGATGAGCTTTTCATAACGCGAGTTGAGAAGCGGAATATATCCAATATCTGTATGAAAACGGCTTGTGTTTTTTTCCGGGAATTGAAGCGCCGTCAGTATATCAGGGAATTGTATGTTATTCTTTTTGAGGAAGTTAAATCCAATATAATCGGTGACAAGTATTGGCACTAATGTATCGTCATCCAGATCCACATGTATGTCTTCTGGATCTGTTTCCATATTAACCACAAATGAGGTGACTCTTTCCATATTGAATGGAAGGAAAAGTGCGTTGCGTTGATATGAATTCCAGTCTTCACCTACAAAAATAACGTGAAATGATTGTGTTGAAAAATAGTGTATAAAAAAGGAATTTAAATGCGATAGTAATTTTTCAACATCTTCTGGCGTGACGTTTTTTTCAGCACAATAAATAAGCTCATTGATAAAAGATGCAGTATTCTCATCGTCATGCAAAAGACCACTATTTGTAATAAACAAATCCTTCAACTCATCAATGACCGAATCACTTTCAATCCAACTGAGTTTTTGTGCAAGGAAATGAATGTTTTTAAGGAAAAGAGCTGTGTTATTCATTATTTTACCTGGTAGCCAATAAAAATAATCAAATTATAACGAGCGCATTTGTTTTACTTGATTGTGAAGTATACAGGAGGCGATCGGATATGGAAATATTGAAGAATTAACTATAGTATGTTTGGAAAACGGAAAGTTGTATATAATAAGCGTGCTATTTAATCAAAGGGTCCGCATGAGGAACTGATACGCCATTATGGGGAGCGCTGCTATGTCACGGCAACGTGCGATTGCGGGCCCGATTGCGGAGCAAGTTTGCTGTTGCTGATGCGTTCAACAAAATTAGTTGAATGTCGCGAGATGTCTGTCTGGTCAAAATCACAGGCAATAAAAAACCGGGGTGCATATACAAACCCCGGTAAAAGGTGGATCGATTATCAGGCTAGACGTGCTCCCGATCAGTTTCTTATTGCTTTAAATTGCCTTGTGGTCTCAGTTAATGCTATTTCAGTCGGCAGACGCTCCATAGAGCTGGCGCCATAGAAGCCGTTACACTCCGGGCAGTTCTCTAAAATGAATTTCGCATCCTCTGGTGTCGCAATAGGGCCGCCGTGACACAGGACGATAACATCCGGACGCACTGCTTTTGCCGCTTTCGCCCAGTCATTAATTAATGGCACGCAGTCTTTCAAGGTGAGAGCCGTTTCCGCGCCGATATTCCCCCCGGTGGTTAACCCCATATGCGGCACAATAATGTCTGCACCAGCTTCGGTCATCGCAATGGCATCATCGCGGCTAAAGACATAAGGCGTCGTGAAGAGGCCCTTTTCATGCGCCAGACGAATCATATCCACTTCTAACGCGTATCCCATTCCGGTCTCCTCAAGATTGGCCCGGAAGTTACCGTCGATCAGCCCCACGGTTGGGAAGTTCTGTACGCCAGCAAAGCCAATCGCTTTAATATCATCCAGAAACTTATCAAACTGGCAGAAGGGATCGGTACCGTTCACACCCGCAAGGACAGGCGTTTTCTTGGTGACCGGCAGCACTTCTTTTGCCATATCCATAACAATTTCATTGGCGTTGCCGTAAGCCAGCAGACCGGCTAATGAACCACGGCCCGCCATGCGATAACGACCAGAGTTATAGATAACAATCAGATCGATTCCGCCGGCCTCTTCGCATTTTGCCGACAAACCTGTGCCCGCTCCGCCGCCGATGATGGGTTCCCCCCGGGCAATCATCTGATGAAATTTTTGCAATAATCCTTCACGCGTATGTTTCATGGCCTTACTTCCGTCTTTAGTGGATTAATTCTTTATGTAAATTTATAAGTAGCTGATTAAATTCGGCAGAATTGATGTGGTGTGGGCTGACGATAAGTTTACGGTGCGGCGTTTCGATAAATGTTGCCTTAAACGCATCGAGAAAAGCCCGATCTGCTTCTGGATCCCAGAAATCCCCACCAACATTGTCCAGGGCAGAAAAACCGCCCATGGGGATAGCAAATCTGACTTCTCCCTCACATCGATTTAAACGCTCGGCAATCCATGTCCCCATCTTGCCGTTTTCCTCTGGTGTTGTGCGCATCAATGTTACTTGTGGGTTGTGCTGATAAAGCCGACGACCCCGATAGTGCTCGGGTACCGAAGATCGGGACCCAAAATTAACCATATCAAGTGCCCCGCAAGAGCCGATATACGGGATTTTAGAGCGGGCGATCGCGCCGAAGCGGTCATCACTACAGGCCAGAACGCCGCCAAATAAGAAGTCGCATACTTCTGTGGTGCTGATATCCAGTACGCTGTGTAATAAGTGGCTATCTGCCAGTTTTTCCATTGCCTTACCCCCGCTACCGGTGGCATGGAAAACCAGACAGTCATAATCGTTTTCTAATTTTTGTGTGATTTGCTGTACGCAGGGCGTGGTGACGCCGAACATCGTCAGACCAATGGCGGGTTTATCCGTGACGGCTTCGCTGTCGTCCTGATAAAACACCACCGCACCGGCAATCTGGTTAGCTGCGCTTTTTAATACTTTGCGGGAAATTCGGTTTAAGCCTGAAATATCGGTGACGGAGTTCATAATGGCGATATCGCTGGCACCGATATAACCGGACACGTCTCCGGATGCCATTGTTGACACCATCAGTTTGGGAACGCCAATTGGCAGGGCCTGCATGGCTGGCGTAATTAATGCGGTATTGCCAGAACCCCCTAAGCCGATTATCCCAAGCACATCTTCACGGCTTTTTAAGAACAACTCAAAGGCGAGAGACATTGCAGTGATCGCTTTTCCTCTGTCACCACAAAAGACAGCACTTTCTCCCTCAGGATGAAAACGGGCCACGGTAGTTGCTGAAATATCCGCACCTCTTGCGGAGCTATCAGCTACTGTCGTCAGGTCAACGATGCGTGCATCGGCGCCTGTTTTTTTTATTAACGACTTAACGTAAAAAGCTTCCGTGCTTTTCGTGTCAAGAGTTGTTACGACGTATATGTAGCCATTGTCTTTGCTCACGTGTTCTCCTTAACTAAACTCACTTTTGTAACGAACGAGTATTTCAGATTCGGAAGAGTGAAATGCATTGCTGGTGACAACGATTGAGACTGCCGTCTCAAAAAATGTAGCAGTGATTGAGACTGTCGTCTCAAAAAAGCTAGCATAAATGAGACGGTTGTCTCAAATAATTTTTAGTGTTAAAATTAACCACATGTTTTTTAAGGTAATTAATATATTAGTCGATCATGACTTTGCATTTTGCACTGCCTGGATGGGCGAGTGTTGATTTGCTATGTTTGTGTTACAACGAGTGTGGTTGGGAAAGTCATGATGTATGGAGAGGAAGCTTTGGAGCCATCTGTAACGCGCAAGAAAACGTATGATTTGTTAATGAATAAAGCGTTATTTTTGTTTGAGCAAGGGGAGATTCCCTCCATTTCAAGGTTAGCCACGGAAGCAGGTGTTTCGCGGGCGACGGCTTACCGTTACTTCCCCACGCAAAGCGATCTTATTGCCGCTGCCGTTGGTGCGAGTCTGAAAACCATTCGTGAATGGAAACCCAAAAGCGATGACAAAGTCGATGAGCGTATCGCCGAGTTGTTTGATTTCGCGTTCCCTGAAATGTTTCGCCATGAAGGTGCCTTGCGCGCCGCGCTGCTTGTTTCATTGCAGCAATGGGCGCTTGAGCGTCACTCCCCGGATAAAATGGAAAAAAAGCTGGTCCGTGGTAATCGTAAAGCGACGCTCGCTCGCGTAATGGAACCGGTGAAGGATAAATATTCCCCCGAGATGTATCGCAAAGTTATTGCCGCCTTTTCGTTATTGTACGGTTCGGAAGTCTTTCTGGTAATGAAAGATATCTGGGGCATGGACAATCAACAAGTCATTGATAACGTGCAATGGATGGCCAAAGCTATTATAAATCAAGCGAATAGCGAGTCTGCTCAGGAGGGGCATACCGGGCAATAACCGCTTAGTTCACCGCCTGTCTTAAAGTAAGGGGCTGTAGCCCCATTTACTTAACTCAAATATATCATCATTAATTGAAGTATATTTAAAATATTATTCAGCATCTCTAAAATATCAATTTAAAATAACTTTAATAATTTGCTTTAAGGCCGGGTTTTAATTTCATTTCCGCCCATGAGTCTGCATTTATTGATGACAAAATGATAAGCAAGCTTAGTTTTTTTATTGGAAATAATTGTCGTAGATTATAGAAGTAGCATTTTCTGGTGATAGAATCTGTTTGTAAGCTATGATGAAATTAATGGCTTTATTATTGCAATAGCATAATTTCATTATGTTTATCTTGTTTCTTCCAACATAACGACAGGCCTTCAATATAAATTAAACTCTCTTAAGCTTTATGGGGAATACATTCTATGCGTGAGAATCACCCTGTAACACAGCAAGAACGCGTTTTTGATAATGATGCGACGTTAATGTCTACAACCGATCCTGAGAGTTATATTAATTACGCTAATGATGCCTTTATTCAGGTGTCTGGTTTTTCGCTCAGTGAACTTGAGGGGCAGCCGCATAATCTGGTTCGTCATCCTGATATGCCGCCGCACGCATTCGCAGATATGTGGTTTACCCTTAAGCAGGGAGAGCCGTGGAGCGGCCTGGTAAAAAACCGTTGTAAAAATGGCGATCATTATTGGGTTCGCGCTAACGCAATCCCGATCATCCGCAAAGGTGATGTGAAAGGATATATGTCGGTACGCACCAAGCCTGATGCCGACGAAGTTACCAGGGCAGAAACGTTGTATCAACAATTTCGCGAGGGGAGTGCAAACGGTAAACGTCTTTTCAAAGGGTTGATCATTCGCAAAGGTTTTATGCGTTGGCGCTCGTTGTTTGTCACTATGCCATTACGCTGGCGGCTTCGAACGGCGTTAATGACGACCTTTTTATTGAGTATTCTCGTCGGGACGTTATGTCAGTTAACGCCCGGACAGATGGGCATATTTACCGGGGCGATGGTCGTCCTGCTTCTGGCGTTGATGGTATGGCTGGAAATGCAAATTGTGCGCCCCGTCGAGCGTTTGTGTCATCAGGCCTTGCAGGTGGCAACGGGAGAAACGCAGCAGGTTGAACAACCGAAACGGATCGACGAAGTCGGCGTTACTCTGCGGGCCATCGGCCAGCTTGGGCTGATGTTCCGATGGCTGATCAACGATGTCAGTAGTCAGGCGGTGAGCGTGCTGAACGCAGCGGATGCCTTATGTAAAGGAAACGATAGCCTGAGTCGCCAGACGGATCAGGCGGCGGCGAATGTGCAGCAAACCGCTGCGACAATGAACGAGCTGGCGGCCACCGTAAAAAGCAATACTCTTACCGCCGCCGAAGCCAGTGCTTTATCAAAGGGTGCGCGTGAAGCCGCTGAGCAGGGCGGTAAAGTGATGAGCGGCATGATTGAGATGATGGGCAATATTGGCTCCAGCTCCGATCAAATCGCCAGTATTACCAGCATTATCGATAGTATCGCCTTTCAGACCAACATCCTCGCACTGAATGCCGCAGTGGAAGCTGCACGAGCGGGTGAACAGGGGAAAGGTTTTGCCGTGGTGGCCGGTGAAGTTCGTACCCTTGCCCAGCGTAGCGCCAGCGCAGCCAGCGAAATCAAAGCGCTGATTGAGTCCAGCGTGACACAGGTTCGCTCCGGCAGCCAGTTGGCCGATGATGCCGGGAAAGCAATGCAGGAGATTGTCGGTAAGGTGAAACATGTCACCCAATTGATAGAACATATCAGCCAGGCAACGGCTGAACAGGCATCTGCAATAAGCCAAATGAGTCTGGCGGTAGAAGAGCTTGATAAACTCACACACCAAAATGCCGACCGTGTTCAGGAGGGCGCAGAAGCGTCAGAGCGGTTGAACAGTCAGGTGACACGCCTGGCGGAAGCCATTTCTGTATTCCGCTAACAACCGCAATGTCGCCCCGTCAGGTGAGGCGGGGCTTTTAAACGTACGGTCAAAACTGGCGCTCATCTGTCGAAATCAGCGTAACGAACGGGCCGCTGAGCGTTCTGTTGCCCCGTCCGCGAAATAAATTTACTGGAGACGGATGATTTTATCTGTCGGAAGAAGCGCATCAATATAGCCCGGAAAAGAGAAATCGCAGGGGGTGAGCTGGTGCGGGTGGGCGGTGCAAACGGCCAGAATAAGTGAATCTGCCAGACAAAACTGGCTAATAAAAAGCCCTTCATGGCTGTCCAGAGTGTTCATTTGCCAGACGCTGCTGCCGCACTGTTTTAAGATGGCTTCTTTGCGCGTCCAGATATGCCAGAAGATGCAGGACTGCTGCGCTTCATCCGCAGAGGCAAGCTCCTGCTGTTCCGCGTCAGTGAACATCGCATGGGCAATCCGCTGCACGTTATTTCTGGGACGTATGACTTCAAGGTCGCAGCCTACTTCCCCCTCATCGCTGACCACTATCGCAATGTCATCGCCGCTATGGCTGATGTTAAACCATAGCGGAATGTTTTCTTCGAAGTACGGCTTGCCATTTCGTCCATAAACGATAGCCGGGACGCAGGCCGGGGAGAGCAAGGTGCTAAGCAGTACGCGCCCTGCAAGCCAGGAGGCACGGTGAGACCTCTCCGGCAGTTGTTGACGCAGTGCCGAAGGCGCCATTTCACTAAGCACCGACACTTTCCCCATGCCCACGCGCAGCATTATCAGGCCCAGCGCTTGATGATGATGGATGTGTTGATCCCGCCGAATGCAAAGTTGTTGCTTTGCAGATATTCGCAGTCGATGCGGCGTGCTTCGCCCATGATGTAATCCAGCGCACCACAGCGCTCATCCGGTTGTTGCAGGTTGATTGTAGGAGCAAACCAGCCTTCCCGCATCATCTGCAAACTCATCCAGGCTTCCAGTGCGCCACAGGCACCCAGAGTATGACCAAAGTAGCTTTTTAACGAAGAAATAGGGACGTTTTCGCCGAAAATAGCCGCGGTTGCCTGACTTTCAGCAAGATCACCCCTGTCTGTGGCGGTGCCGTGAGCGGAAATGTATCCCATATCCAGCGGGCTTAACCCGGCAATATTCAGCGCCTGCTCCATACAAATTTGCATGGTTTCTTTCTGGGGCTGCGTGATATGCGCCGCATCGCAGTTGGTGGCAAAGCCCACAATTTCACCGTAAATCGTGGCGCCACGGGCTTTGGCGTGTTCGAGTTCTTCAAGGATCAGTGTACCCGCGCCTTCACCAATCACCAGTCCGTCGCGCTGTTGGTCGAACGGCGATGGTGTGGTTTTTGGCGCGTCGTTGCGTTGGCTGGTGGCAAATAACGTATCAAAGACAGCCGCTTCGGAAGGGCAGAGTTCTTCTGCACCACCAGCCACCATCACCGTCTGATAACCATGGCGAATGGCTTCCCAGGCATAACCAATGGCCTGGCTGCCAGAGGTGCAGGCGCTGGAGGTGGGAATCACGCGACCACGCAGACCGAAAAACAGGCCCGTATTAACAGCGGTGGTATGCGGCATCATCTGTACATAGGTGGTGCCAGTGATGTTGTTGGTGTGTTTTTCCGTCAGCATGGTGGCGAATTCACTTACTGGCCCCGTACTGCCGGTTGATGACCCGTAGGCAATGCCTGTCTGACCGTTGGTCAGCACCGGATCATCAATCAATCCCGCCTGCTCCAGCGCCAGCTCTGTGGCTCGGGTGGAAAATAGCGAGACGCGCCCCATGGCGCGGATACGCTTGCGCGTATAGTGATCCGGTAGCGTAAAGTCATCAATCGGCGCGCCCAGCAGGGTGTGCAGCCCGTCGTAAACTTGCCACTCCGGCATTTTGCGCACCGCATTTTCATAGGCCAGCAGACGTTTTGAAACACTTTCCCAGTTCTCGCCGAAGGCGGTCACGCCGCCCATGCCCGTAATCACGACGCGACGTGTCATAACATTCCTCCATTGATGGAAATAACCTGGCGGGTCACATAACCCGCAATATCTGACATCAAATAGCTGGCCAGTCCGGCAACTTCTGCCGCCTGACCCATACGTTTCATGGGGATCATAGCCATCGCTTCGTTCAGCGCCGCTTCTTCCATTTCAATCATGCCGGTATCGATCAGCCCCGGCGCGATACAGTTCACGGTGATTTTTCGCTTTGCCAGCTCAATGGCCAGAGCTTTTGTCGCCCCGATAATGCCTGCCTTTGCGGCGCTGTAATTCACCTGTCCCCGATTGCCCATCACGCCAGAAACCGACGACAGCGTAATAATTCGCCCCCCTTTGCGTAGGCCAATCATCGGCATAATGCAGGGGTGAATGACGTTATAAAAACTGTCGAGGTTAGTGTGGATAACACTGTCCCAGTCTTCTTCGCTTAGCGCCGGAAATGCCCCATCAAGGGCGATACCCGCGTTGCTGACAATCCCGTACCACGCGCCATGACGGGCAATATCGTCCTCAATAATGTCTCTGGATTGCTGGCGATCGCCGACGTCAAAACAGAGCACGCGTCCCTGTCCGCCCGCGTTTTCAATCGCTGCCAGTGTCTCTTTTGCTCCCGTCTCATCCCGGTGATAATGCACGCCGATAACAAAACCATCAGCGGCAAGCTGGCAGGCAATCGCTCGCCCAATACCTTTACTGGCCCCAGTAACCAGAACGGAACGAATCATGGTGTATCTCCCTGAGTAAAAAGCGAAGTTAATTCTTCTGGCGTAGGCTGGAAGGTATTGACGCGACCGGTGGCCACGCGCTCTTCACCTACGAAAATGGCACAATCAAAACTGGCGAAACGTTCGTCCTGCATCAGCAACTTAACATCAATGTCCAGTGTCGCTCCGGCGGGAAGAATCCCCCTGGCGCAGATAAATTCGCGGGCGCCCAGCATCATTCCCAGCGTGATGGCCTGCTGACCATTCTGCCGACGATGCCAGCCAGACCAGACGCCAACAGTTTGCGCCATCAGTTCCAGTGCGAACCAGCCTGGCAGATTACCCTGCGCATCAATAAAGGGGACCAATACGCTGTCATCTGTAACGCTCACCCGGCAATGCGTCGAACTGTCGGTGACATCAATAACCTCTTCGAGCAGCATCATCGGCGCATCGTGTGGCAGGTACTCTGAAGGGGGGAGATAACGGCTCATACGATCCTCCCCAGCAGAATACTGGCGTTATTACCGCCAAAGGCGAACGAATTAGACAAAATCACCGGCCGCATCAGCGGTTGAGGCTGGCGCAAAATGCCACAGGCGGGTAGCGCCGGATCAATAGGCGAGAGGGAAAAATCCTGTGGCGGCAGCGGAAGGTTCAACTGCAGGATAAGCATGCTTATGGCGGCTTCGATAATGCCTGCGGCCCCCAGCGTGTGCCCGGTTAAATGTTTGGTGGAGCTGCAAGGTACGCTTTCGCCAAACAGATCGTGAATAACTTTCGACTCTATCTGATCGTTGAGTGTGGTCGCCGTACCGTGCAAATTGATGTAGCCGACCTCGTCCGGTTGTATTCCGGCATCTGCCAGCGCCTGCTTAATGGCGCGGATAGCCCCTTCACCTTCAGGATGCGGCGCGGAGATATGCCAGGCGTCACTCGACTCGCCAACGCCAAGCAGCGCGACAGGCTGTGGTTCTCGGGTGAGTAGCATCAGCGCCGCGCCTTCACCGATGGTAATGCCGCTGCGGTCGCGCGCGAAAGGAAGACAACGTGTGGGCGATAACGCCTCCAGACTATTGAAACCGTTGACCGGCATGCGGCTCAGCGTATCTGAACCGCCGACGATAACAGCATCTGCCAGACCGGCCTCGATCAGGCGGCGACCGCTGATAATGGCACGGGCGCTGGAAGAGCAGGCGGTAGACAACGTATACGCCGGGCCTTCCAGTGCCAGCCAGCGGCTGAGAAAACGCGAGGGGTCGCCAAGCTCCTGCTGCGGATATTGCCAGTGCAGGCTGGGTTCGTTGTTGAGACGTAAATTAACATGCTCGTCCCCTTCATTCAGCCCGGAGGTGCTGGT
This sequence comes from Phytobacter diazotrophicus, assembly GCF_052061655.1. NCBI lineage: Bacteria > Pseudomonadati > Pseudomonadota > Gammaproteobacteria > Enterobacterales > Enterobacteriaceae > Phytobacter > Phytobacter diazotrophicus. The sequence continues at coordinate 953,503 of NZ_CM125428.1, forward strand.
ACCCAACACCACCCCAACGCGTTCTCGTCCATATTGGGCGATGGCGTCTTCCACCTTCGGTTGGATTTGCGCCAGCGCGGCCAATAAAAGTTGATTATTGCGCGTACGGTGGGCAGAAAAAGCATCGGGTATTGCGGGCAACTCGCCATCCACGCCTGCCAGTACGGCATCTGGCTGGTTCACTAGCCAGTCCTTGCGTGGGCGCATCCCTGGAGAAACGCCGCGCACCAGATTGTCTGCAACCTCGGCTGACGTTTTTCCGAGCGCATTAATGATGCCAACGGCAGAAATATAAATCATATCAGTCACCCAAATATTGAATGGTGATGTGGTATTTGAAGACATGCTGCTCAATGCTAATCGGCTCGCGTTTGCCTTTGCGCTGCAAATAGATAATCTCAGTGACCAGCTTGCCACGCGCATTGCGTAGCTCGCGCTTGTTGCCGATATCGCGCAGCGTCCAGCCCTTCGGCAACTGCGGCTGCCAGGCTGAAAGTGGCCAGTGGCTGAGCATCACATCTGCCAGCACCTGGCTGGCGGGTGGGAGCTGTGGCACGATGATCGACTGTTCGGTATGCAGCCCTTTGTCGTCATAGGTGGCCAGGAACAGGCGGATACCGACAGATGACAGCCCGGCTAAGGTGACTTTTTTCTCATCCGCGTTGAGCATCACCATCAGCGACTGCGTTTGCCCGTTAAAGGTACCGGTAAGCAGTTGCTGTGAACTCACCGCAGGTGTAATGCCGGGGGCGGGAAGTGTGACGCGAGCGCCGGGTTCCAGCCAGGCCTGAGGGCGACCGTTTTCATCCTGTTTCGTTGAGTGGCTACAGCCTGCCAGCAGGAGTGTTGCGCCAAGGGCGCAGGCCTGCCAGAAATTTCGTATCGTCATCTTTTTTCTCTTTTTTTATTGGGCATCGCCAGCGGGGAAAGCAGGTACGCGGTAAAAATACCGCTGATAAGGACAATGCCGAAGCTGCTGATTGCCTGGGTGGCGCTAAAGACCAACATGCCCAGTGTCATCAGGGTGGTGAGCATCGCAAGCGTGATAGCCAGCAGCGACGTCAGGGGTGTCCCCTGTGGGTTGCTGAAAAACAGCGTGTAATTGATGCCGATTCCCAGTACTAACACCAACGCCAGTAGTGAGAACAAATTCACCGAATGACCGCTCAAGGAGAGCACCGCCAGCCCGCAGCTCAGCGATAACACCGACGGCACCATGCTGATAAGCCCCTTACGCCAGCCCAGGCGTGCCATCGCACCGCAAGCAATCACCGCCAGCGCCACCGCCAGGAGGCTGGTCAGAACACCGCGATACAGCGCAAAGAGTGAATCGAACGTCTGTTTTCGGTCCACCCAGGCTACGCCCGATTGTTTTTGGGCCAGCGCACTCAGCGCAGCGCTTTCTTTGACGTCGCTAACCGGAATCAGCACACCGCTTGCGCCGCCGGGCATCGTCAGCCACATCAGACGCCAGCCTTCACTGGCCGGGCTGGCAAGCCATGCGTCCACGGAGACGGTCATTGGGCTCAGATCGGGATCGACGTTGGTTAGCCCGGCGCTCTGCAGTGTCTTCTTCACTGTCGGTACCGCCTGCTGTAAGAGCAAAAGGTCTTGCTGCTGGCGGGCCATCGAATTGAGTGGAATCGTGCGCCAGCCGCCGATCTTCCCTTCGCGGCGTGATTGTTCAAGGGCCGGGATAAAATTCTCCATGCGGGTCAGCGTCTCTTCCGGGGTATCGCCATACACCACAAACCACTTTTGATCGACGCTCTGTCCTGTCAGGCGGGTGATGGCTTTTTCCTGCGCCAGAATAGACTGCGGTAGCGCCTGTAGTTGTGCGATATCGTCATCAACATGCAGACGGGAAAGCCCTGCCAGCGAGAAGAGCGCGAGTGCCGTGGGGAGTCCAATGCAGAGGGCCTTGTTGCGTCGCCAGGCCGCCAGCCAGCGCAACATAAGTGCCATTGCCGGCACGGGACGTACCGGCAGCCCACGACAGAGCCACGGGTGCCAGAAGATAACTGTCAGGCAGGCGGCACTGAGGCCGCAGGCGGCGAATACGGCCATCTGGCGAATGCCGGGGAAGGGGGCAAGCATCATGATAAGGTAAGCGGCCACAGTGGTGAGCAGCGCAAGCAGCAGCGTTTTGCGTACCTTTGTCAGGCTTTGCCACGGGGTGGCGTGCTCGCCATGTACCATCCGCTCTGTCAGATAGTAGAGCGTGTAATCTGCAGAGATACCGATAATGCTCATGCTCATGACCAGCGTCATCAGATGAAGTTCGCCAAAAATCAGCAAGGTGGCGACTGTCCCGGTAAGCGCGCCCACGGCTATAGAAACAAGGCACAGGAAAAGCGGCAGCACTGAGCGGAAGGTCGCGACAATCAGCAGAATCACCCCCAGGATTGTCGCCACGCCGAGCGTTGAGATATCGCGCTTTGCCTGTTGGCTGGCGTAATCGCTATAGAACATCGTCCCGCGAGATAGCAGGCGGGCCTGCGGATACTGCGCCGTGAGCGTTTGTTCCAGCGAGGCGAGTCGGTTAACCAACTGATGGGTTTGCTGCATATCGAAAGAGTTGCCCGCCAGTTCGCCGTGCAGCAAATACCAGTAATTGCCGTCATCGTCCTGGGTAACCAGCCAGTCGTCCATTAATCGCAAGCGTTGGCTATTTTGCGCCATCGCCATTTGCTGTCCGCGCATCAGCATCAGCGGATCGTTTTGCAACTCCTTACCACTGACACCGGAAAACCCTGAGTAAAGCTGTGACAGGATCCATTGCGCCTGTTTTTCTCCGCCGTTTTGCAGGCGTTCGCGTGTGATGCTATCAATCAGTGCGTTGCGATGCTGCCAGAAAAAAGTGCCCCATGCCTGCTGACTAACGGCGTCCATTGGCCCTTTTACGTCCACGAGTTCCGGCGTTTTACTCAGTTGTGCATACCACGCCTGAGCCACCGCCGGGTTAGCGGTTTTACCGGGGCTGACCAGCCAGACAAGCTGCTTGTCCAGGCGCTGCATAAAGCCATCGTTGAGCGCTGGTGGAATGGCACCCATCGCCTGTTTGGGCAGCATTGCCAGCACGCTGCTATTCATTCTGGCCTGTGGGATGAGCATGAGCAGAATACCCAGCATCGCAAGGCAGGCGCAGACCCACAGCAGCATCGCGCGACGGGCGTTAGTGTGCGGCAAAGCGTTGGCGTTCGTCATCGGTAAGCGTAGCTGGCGTCAGTCGGTGTTGGGAAAGGGCGATATCGGTACGATCGCCCTGTTTATCGTTAAGCTGGATCGACTCAAGATAGGTCTGTCCGGCGAGGTCGATCGACGCGAAGATCTTATCCAGCGGCGTAGTGACAGGCGTCAGGCTAAGCGTCCAGCGCCCTTCACCCTTGTCATGAAACTCGATACGGAAGTTTTGCTCCAGTACGTGACGATCGGCCTGAAACAGCGCGCGCAACAGGTGATTAAACTGGAACATTTGCGGATTATTTTCGGCGGTAATCACCTGCGCAGGCTGATTATTGACGACCTGCACCATACGGGAGTCATCCAGCATCAGCATCATCGGAAACGGCGCTTTTTGATCCCAAAGCAGACCTTTATCGCGGGCAATCAGCATTTCACCCTGAGAGCGCAGCGGCTGCGGTAGATCTTTTATTACTCGCGTCTGGGCAAAATGGGCGCGGATGACCGGTTGTGCGGTGAAACGTTGCTGGAGTTCATCAAGCGTGACGGCGTTAACCCATGGGCTGAGCAATAACATAAGCAGGGGCCAGTACTTCATGGCGTAACTCCTATGCATGCAAACAGAACCGGCGGACTGATAAAGCACAGCTCGCGGCTTTTCTCCTCGACGGCAACCTGGATGGTGTAGCCAGTGGTAGTGCGTTTACCTGTTGTCGCATCAAAAATTTGATAGGCGATCCGCAGGCGGTTTTCATACTCTTCAAGCGTTGCCCGAACGCGGATACGCTGTTCGAAGGTCAACACATCGCGATATTTCACCCGGGTGTCAACCACCGGCCAGACATAGCCTGATTCTTTCATCTGGCGATAGCCGTAATTGAACTGATTCAGGAGGGCTTCGCGGGCAATCTCAAAATAGCGGAAGTAGTTGCCGTGCCACACCACGCCCATCATATCGACGTCATGAAACGCAATGGTTAGCTCTACTTCGGCTGTAAAACGGGGATCGTTAAGCACCTTTACTCCTTATCGGTGACTGCATCTGGCAACTGCCAGAAATCGAAAAAGTTGAACCAATCCAGTGGCGAGAGCAGCGCGTAGTGTTCAAGCCGGGCGGCATAGCGGTTGACCGCGTCTTGCAGTGCTGCCTGGCGTTGCGGACGAGGCAGTAGCAGTGGATCGGCAAAGGGTTCGCAGTGTATATGCAGTTTGTTCTGTTGCTGGATGGCGAAAATAAGCACTACGGGGCAGCGCAAAATGGATGCGAGGATAAACGGACCCTGCGGGAAAGGGGCGAGTTGACCCATAAACGGGCTCCAGACCACTCGCCAGTCACTACCCCGCTGGCGTTTCACGGCAATGCGGTCGCCGACAATCGCCACCCACTCTCCGCGATCCAGCTTCTCTTTGAGCACTATCGCGGTGTCTGGCCCAATATCGTTCACAGGCAACAGATTGAGCCCCGCCTGAGGTGCCATCTCTTGCATGATTTGCTTAAAGCGCTGTGCATTTTCACTAAAGACCAGCGCATTTATGGTTTTAGTGCCATCCAGTTGCGCCAGCGCGCGGCACGCTTCAACATCGCCCAGATGCGATGCCAACAGCAGTTTCCCTTGTGGCGATTCAACCGCCAGCGCTGCTTTTGCGCCCTCGGCAAAGATCACATCGCTTTCCAGACGAAGCTCACCGCGCCAGCTCGCCACTTTATCGAGCATGGCATTGCCAAAGCGCAGGAAATGCTGATAGCTATTGAGGTGCGAAGGCTCTGGCAGACCGCGACTGGCAAGCTGCGCTTTAACGCGGCCAATCCACCCTTGCGAAGCGTGGCGTGCGGATGTGGCCGTTAGCCAGTAAACCGCCACCACCGGTCTGAGCAACAGTGAAAATGCACGGCGTCCAAGGAATCGCCAGACGGTCAGCATGACCCGCATACCCCATAGCCCTTTCACTTCCCGCTGCTTTGCCCAGTGTGAGTGGCGGCGACGAAACAGCAGCGAAGGGATACGCGGCAACATGCCGAAAAACAGACGCGTATGCATCAGTGAAATACGAATATTGTCTTTCAGGGCGTCAAAGTGTGACAGGCCATCCAGCGGGTAGGTCACGCGTGTCGGCACAAAGTAACTGGTATTGCCCTGCCAGTAGAGACGCACCATCACTTCGGTATCAAAATCCATTCCCTGACCGAGTCTGGCGCGTTTTGCCAACTGCAGGGTCGGTGCGACGGGATAGACGCGAAACCCGCACATGCTGTCTTTGAGTTGCAGTGAGAGCGTTTCGACCCACACCCAGATATGGGTAACCCAACGGCCATACAGACGTGAACGCGGAATAGAGTTGTCATAGATGGGCTGACCAGATATCAGCGCGTCCGGGTGCTGTTTTGACAGCGTCAGCAGTGCCGGAATATCTTCAATGGCATGCTGCCCGTCGGCATCAACCTGTACCGCGTGGGTAAAGCCCGCCTGTTCCGCCGCTTCCAGACCGCGAATGACGGCGACACCTTTTCCGGCGTTCCGTGTGAGACGGATCAAGGTTAACGTGGGATGACTGACGGTGAGATCATCAAGGATCTGGCGGGTATCGTCGTCACTACCATCGTCAACAACAATGCACGGCAGTTGAAACGGCGCAAGACGAGCCAGTACGCACGCCATCATCACCCCATGGTTGTAACAAGGGATCACCACGCAGGGGGAGTAGGTTAACGACATAAACGGATCTTCCCACTGCTTGCGGTATGGCGCGCCTCGCCATCATGACGTTGATAGCAGAACGTCAGCGTCTGTTTTTCTTCCTGCCAGGTCAGTGTCAGCGTCAGCGTGTTTCCCGGAACCAGCGGCGACTGGAACTTAATGTTCTGGACACTGTGAAAATGAAAGCCTGGCGCAAGTAGCTCGCTGGCGTAGTGCATTACCCAGTCGAGTTGCGCGACGCCAGGCAGGAGCGGCTGAACGTTGAAATGCCCCTGAAACCAGAACAGCCCTGGGTCAAGGTACAGGACAACACTGATCTGCTCTGGCGATGTCTGATGACGTTCAATTTCACGGGGTTTCATAAAATAACTCCTGTAATTGCGCATAGACACGCTTGTTCATCGTGTTGACCGGGATTTCATCAATAACACGCCAGTAGCGAGGTATCGCGACAGGCTCAAGCCAGGGAATGAGTGCACGTCGCCACGACAGTTCCAGCGCCTCGCCATTGTTGTTTCGCCAGGTCTGGCGCAGGGTATTGTCAAGTACCAGTAACACGCCAATACACTGTCGGCCCCACGCGATACAGGGAGCGCTGCGGCATCAATAATGCCGTTCAGCGCCATCAGACGACGTTCAATCTCACTTAATGAAATACGTTTTTCTTCGATTTTCACTACCCGGCCACGACGTCCACGCAGGTGAAACTGCCCGTTTTCTTCAAAATGCAAAATATCATCAATCAATAACCCGGCTTTTTCGTCAATCATCGGCGATATAACACGAAACGCATCGCCGTGCGGCGCTATGTCGACGCCAGGGAACGGTATCCATGGCGCGTTATCCTGCACACGATGACGCCAGGCCAGAATGCCTGTTTCCGTGCTGCCATAGATTTCATCCGGCCAGAGGTCAAGCCAGCTTTGTGTGGATAACACGTTCTTCCAGGGCAGCATGCCGCCTGCGGAGAGGACCAGGGTGAGTGGCGGGGGCGTCAACTGGCTATCCAGACGCTTAAGAAACGCCGGACTGCTGACGAACACATACATGTGCTGACGGGGTAGTGCACTGAGCTGCTCGGCATAATAAATCATCGTGGCATGCAGCGTCAGACCCAGCGACATTGGCAGAAAAATGCGAAATGTTAAGCCGTACAGGTGATGAAAAACCACAGAAGAAACGACACGGCAGCCTTCCAGTCGTTCGCCAAAACAAGCACTCAGAAGCCTGGTTTCTTCATCGAGTGAGGCAATGCTTTTCTTTACCCGCTTCGGCTGACCAGTGGAACCGGAGGTAAAGAGTTCAATATTCTGATTCCCGCTGATGGTGGGCAGTGATGAGATCGGTAATTGCCTGGTTTTGGCCGAATTGACCACCAGAAGCGCACCCTTCCAGCCGAAGGTTTTATCGCTCAAGACGCCGTTGAACAGGCCAGATTGTTCTTCCAGCAATGAGATACGGTTGTGACCGGGAACGACAGGCGTTTTTCCTGCGCTCAGCGTCGCCAGCAGCGCGACAATAAACAGATAGCTATTTTCAAAGCATAGCGCCCAGCGCTCGCCATCCTGCTGTTGCAGCGCATTGACCATCCGTGAGACATCATAGCGAAGCTGCCCCAGCGTCCAGGTTTGCTCACCAAGCCAGGCCACGGGCGTATCGTCCGGACGAGTCGTGCTGAGCCACTGCGCGAGGGGAAGTGGCTGATTCATGGGTTTTCTCGTTTTATTAATCGGCTGCGTACCAGCCACTCGCCACCCATTAGTGCACCGATCAGCAGATAGGCGATTATGCCGTTCCAGGCGGTCCACAGCGTCATATCGCCCTGTAGTGCCGTGAAGAGCGCAATTCCGCCGTTGATGACGAAAAACAGGCACCATACCTGGGTAACGCGGCGGGTATACCGAATGCCCTCGGGCGGCAGATAGGGATCGTGCAGACGAGCCAGACGTTCGACCAGCGGCATTGCCGTCCACAGCGATCCGCCAAAGACAGTGAGCATCACGATATTTACGACGACCGGGTAAAACAGCACGAGCTGGTGGGTTTTGAGCAGGATGCTGGCGATACACAGCACGATTCCCGCCAGCGCCACGCTTTGCATAACAAAGCGCATCGGCCCGGCTTTTTGTTGCACCTGACGTAAGCGTAATACCAGCATGACCGCCATCAATGGTAGCAACCACTGCAGGCAGTTATACCTCAGGCCAATCCAGATAATAACCGGCCAGGCCAACAGTAAAATCCCTGTCGCTGTCTGAATCCCCGGCAGTGTTTTGAAACCGCGCATGTAATCAGGCTTCTTTGAGCAGGCGTTCTACCGCTTCGACGACATCCTGCACCGTACGAACCGTTTTGAACTCCTCAGGCTTGATTTTTTTGCCTGTTCTCTTCTGCAACTGCACGATCATGTCGACAGCATCAATACTGTCCAGCGCCAGGTCTTCGTACAGGCGTGCCTCAGGTTTAATGCTGTCGGGATCGATTTCAAACAGTTTGATCAGCAGCGTGGAAACTTCCTGATAAATAGCGTGTTGTTCTGTCATAGAGGACTCGTTCTCAGGCACGTTGTGAATGAATGAAAGAGGCCAGCGTTGCCACGGAATAAAAATGCTGTCGCATTTCCTCGTTTTCTGCGGACAGCACAATTCCATACTGATTTTTCACTGCCAATCCCAACTCCAGGGCATCAATAGAATCCAGACCCAAACCGTCACCGAATAAGGCTGCATCGGTGTCGATATCTTCTGCCGTCAATTCATCAAGATTTAACGTATTGATAATGAGATTTTTAATTTCAAGATATAGCGCTTGCATCATTAAGTCCTGATATCGGTGTTTCAACTGATTGTAATTGCTGTAAAAGATGTCGGTTTAGCTGCCTTGCTGCCAGCGCCGGCTCTTGTGTCGTCGCATCATAAAAACGATCAATAGGTACCCGTTCGCCAACCTTTACGGTAAACAGTGGTTTGGATGGCGGAGCGTCATACCATTTGCTCTTTTTATTCAGAAAATTTTCACTGCAGTGGATAGTGACCACGCGTAAATCTTTGGCGCAGCGAATGGCGATGTTGGCTGCACCGCGCTGCAATATCATCTTTTCGCCGGGGCGAGTCCGCGTCCCTTCCGGGAAGATCAATATGGTGTCACCACGATCAAGGCGTTGCTGGCTCTGTGGCAGCAGCGTGTCGGATTGGCTGTTAATCAGATAGTCGGCTGCCCGAATGGGGCCGCTTAAAAAGGGATTGTTTAGTAAGGTACTTTTCACCAGACAGTCGGTTTCCGGCATCACCGATGCAATTATCACGTAGTCGATAAGTGATGGGTGGTTGGCCACCACAAGACAGCCACTTTCCTGGCATAAAAGTTCCTTGCCTTCAATGCGATATTCCATTGCGCCGACGGTCCTGGTCACGGTCAGGAAGAAACGGAAACACGCTGAAATGCTGCGGCGGGCGTAGCGCCGCCGGGTCTGTTTGTCACGAATGACCAGCGACAAAAGATTGAACCAGATAACGGAGAGCAATACGCCCCCAAGACCGAACAGAGCGAAACAAAAGCCGGTCATTGGTATCCGCCACAGGCGGTTCAGTTTGGCCAGGAGGCCCGTCATGAGCGCCTCCATTGCCACAGAGTTTTCTCACCCATGATGGTAAAGAATTGCGCATCGCTAAGATAATGCTGTAAAAATTGCACGCTTTGGGGCAACAGCGCCTCTTCGCCATCGCTTCCGCTTTGCGTGGTGCACTGCAGTTCCTCACCTGAGGAAAAAACCAGCGCAACAGCAAAGGGCCAGGTCGGCATTTTTTCGGGCAGGTCCGAATGGTAAAAATCAGGTAAATATCCGTCGAAATCAACCATAAGCACCCGTTTGAAACCTGCATGCAGCAGTGTAATAACCTCGCATAGCCCTTGTTGAAAAGTATCCATACCAGCGGATAAGGATGAGGAGACAATGGGATGCTTCGCGGTAATAGTCAGATTACCTACGGATGAGTTATGCACCGACATCGCAAAATCAGTGGGTGAGACGTCCTGATGCTTTGCTAACGCGCTCAGAATGCTGTAATTGCGTTCAAGTTCGCCGTGACGACTGGTGTAAAGTACCGCATCAATGGTGTGACGACGCAACATAGACAAGCCGCATTCCACGGCAAGTTTACTGCCTGAACTTAATCGTCTTGCCGTCATCATTGGCAGTTCTGTCAGTTTGGCCTGAGGCGCGTCAGGGTTTATGGCATGGGGCTGCTGTGCCCATTGTTGCCATTCGGGCGTTTCGCATAAGCCTGGTGCTCGCGCCTGCCAGTCGACCAGTTTCAGGGCAAATTTCATCAATGCGCGTCCGTCTTAAAACGATAAACCCGGCACTTTTGCATATTGCTGCCAGGCAATATAAAAATTAGTTTTTCTCGCACAGCAATAAGGTGTGACCCATGCCAAGGCTATCCACCCGTTTTTCCACCTTAAATCCGGCTACGTTAAGAAAGTGATAAAACCTCTCGACGCTGTAGAAACGACTGTTGCCGTTTGCCATACAGGTAAAATAAAGCGAGGTGGCGTTCAGGCTGAACGATGCGGCTTCGAATCGTTGCGCATCCCAGAAGAGCTCCAGAATGCAAAGCCGCGCGCCTGGTTTCATTACGCTGCGGATGCGACCCAGCATGGCAATGATTTGTTCAGGAGAGAAACAATCCAGAAACTGGCTCATCCACCAGATATCAGCCTCAGCTGGCAGTGGCGCTTCACTGAGCATATCCACCCCATGGAAGTGGATACGATGTGATAAACCTGCGTTTTCGATATTCGGGCGGGCCAGCGCAATCTGTTGCGGTAAATCAAGGATGGTGACCGCAACATTGTCGTCAAATTCACAACAACGTAGCGCCCATTTTCCGGTATTTCCGCCTACATCATAGAGTGTCGTTGGGTTGTGGGCGAAAACATGCGGTAGTGCAGCATTAAACGCGCCATCCGAATAGTAATGATCGAAAGCAAACCAACTTTTGCGCACGGATTGCGGTAACTGGGAAAGTACCGGGTAGATCGTTGTTGCGTCGCTAAATACCTTTAACCCGGCGGCGCGGTTCTCTTTTAATGATTCATCTAAGAAGAATAATCCCTGATAACAGACGTCTTGCGTGAAATCCATATTTACGCGAGTCATGGTGTCGTGCAAAAGATAATGACCTACTTTTGACAGGTAATAACGCCCCTCATTGCAAGTAATGATTCGACCGCTGAGTCCCATATCCAGTAAGACGCTAATGGCATAGTCGTTCAGTTCACTGCAGGCCGTTATTTCTTCCAGTGTTGCTCCCACCTTTCCTTGTTTATCCAGGTGGGCAAGGACGTTTGAGTCACGTAAGCAACGTGCGGTTTGAAACAGCATAGGCGCGAATGCGATACGTTGCGCCTCTGTGATAGCATCCAGTGCGCTGAGAGTGTCCTTTGTATACATGACTTACCTGTCTGTGATGAAAATAGCGACAGTTGGGCCCTTCCAGTGGCCCAACTTAATATTGTCTTATTGTGCTGAAATTGAGGAGAGATAGACCTGAATATCTTTGTTCAGGTTATTCACCCAACGGTTATAATTCTTATGGATTTTACCGTTAGCGGCCTCAAGGTTGAGGCTGTTATCATAGGTAATGGAATAACCTGTTGCGGTGTAATTAATACGGATTTCTGCAACATGATCGCGGTTTTGTTGACGTGCTTTAATAACACCCGGCCCCGCTTCATTCATTATCCATTCACGCTGCGTGCCTGCTTTGAAGATGGCTTTTTTCACTTGAGCGGTCGTATGCCCCGCGCCAACAGAGGTCTGTATGTTATCAATGGGTGCTGTATTTGCACAACCCACCAGAACAGTGGCAACAATAACTGCAGCAAACCACGTTTTAAGCTTTTTCATAAGAATTCCCTTCAGTATGATCTGTTAAGCTAATTGAATTATTGTCATTTATAAGAAAAATGTTACCCATTATCGGGGGTGACAAAAGTACAACTCTTTTTATTTTTTAAAAAGCATATTTAACGCGCAGGGCGATTCTTTTTGCAATTTTCAGAAAATATAAAGCAAGCAAGCTTATTGTGCGGATGTATAAGACAATAGAAAAATAGTGTGTATATCTATAGATTGTAGATCGTTATCTGGAAAAATAATTAAAACATATATAAAAACGAATGACGTTTTATTCGCAATCATTTCAAATGAGTAGGGCGCTCAAAAGGGCAGTACGAAACACGGAAAACGCTATATAGCCTTTTTTCGATAGTCCCACGGTTCCCGAACGCAACTGCCGTAGGGGCAGATGGTGGTGATATTGTGTATGGCTGAGCATTTGCTCCTCTATCTTTAAGCAGACACAGATCCTACTGGCATTGTCATGCCAGTAGGGTTTCAGAAACATCAGGCAAAGACTGCCAGGTGTTCCAGCAAAATGGAGCAGCCGATGCCGATCAGCACTACGCCACCCATCACTTCGGCCCATTTACCCATCGCGGCACCCAGAAAACGGCCCAGCAGCATCCCTGTCGTGGCCATAATGGTGGTGGCGAGACCTATCAGCAAGGCGGTGGTGACAATGTTCACCTCGAGGAACGCCAGACCCACACCGACAGCCATAGCATCCAGACTGGTCGCGATAGCGGTGGTGAGCAGTAGCCAGAAACCGTGACGTTTGGGTGCATTTACCGGTTCCTGCCCGTCTTTTTTCATTCCCTCAACTACCATACGCACGCCGAGCAGCATCAGCAGAGCAAAGGCAATCCAGTGATCCCAGCGCATAACGTATTGGCTGGCGGCCAGGCCAATCCCCCAGCCAATCACCGGAGTGATGGCTTCGACCACGCCAAAGATGATGCCAGTGCGCAGCGCTTCTCTCAGCGGCGGGCGATAAAGTGCCGCCCCTTTACCGATCGATGCCGCGAAGGCATCCATAGACATTCCAAATGCCAGAATGAGGAGTGCGTAAAAGCTCATGTGCGTACCTTTTAATACCCGTCTATGTCGAAACGGGTCAAATGCATCAAATATCAGAGAGCGCTATGCTGCCATGTAAATATGATAAATGCAAAAATATCTTATAAATCAATAAGATATAGTATTGGCTATGTTTTATTGCACTGGCTATGTTTGGTTTTATCGTTGCAGAATGAAGGTGTTGCGCTGGGCTGATGTGACGTAAGCTCGTGGTATTGTGCCGTTGCGTTTATGTGGATGCATTCGGGCTATGAATGTTCCTTTCTTGCCTCCCGGCAAAAAACGTTGAACAATGCATGCAAGGTGATGGCGTTCCACCTTACCCAACCGCTTCCCAGCGAAGCTGATGACGCCTGGTATGACTCTTTTAATGGAGGCATGTCGGGCGCTTATCTTTTTCCCTCCTGCATGCCTCGGACACTTTTATTGTTGTTGAGGAAAACATGCTGAAATCTCTCATTGCCGTCATTGTCGGTGGTTCGGCTGGCTGCGTGATCCGCTGGCTGCTCTCAGTGCGCCTGAATGCGCTCTTTCCGAATCTACCGCCTGGCACGTTGCTGGTGAACCTGACTGGCGGGTTTATTATTGGCGGGGCGCTGGCGTTCTTTACGCGACAGCCACATCTGGATCCGACCTGGCGGTTACTGATTACCACCGGGCTGTGCGGGGGAATGACCACGTTTTCAACGTTTTCAGTGGAAATTTTTTCCCAGCTACAGGTAGGCAATTATCTGTGGGCCATCACGTCGGTGATGGTGCATGTGTTTGGCTCATTGCTGATGACCGCACTGGGCTTCTTTGTCATCAACATGCTGTAAAAAAGCCCGCAGGTTTACGCCTGCGGGCCTTGTATGAATCACTATGGGTTAACGCACCATGCAAGGACGTTTGTTGTCGAACGTCCAGCCGGGGATAAGGTACTGCATCCCCATTGCATCGTCGCGCGCGCCCAGACCGTGTTTCTGATACAGCTCGTGCGCCTTCATCACCTGATCCATATCCAGCTCCACGCCCAGACCCGGCGTTGTCGGCACCTGCACCATCCCGCCTTTAATCTCAAACGGCTCCCGGGTCAGACGCTGGTTGCCCTCCTGCCAGATCCAGTGGGTGTCGATGGCGGTGATTTTACCCGGCGCCGCGGCCGCCACGTGGGTGAACATCGCCAGTGAGATGTCGAAGTGGTTGTTGGAGTGGGAGCCCCAGGTCAGGCCAAACTCGTGGCACATCTGCGCCACACGCACGGAGCCCTGCATGGTCCAGAAGTGCGGGTCCGCCAGCGGGATATCCACCGACTGCAGCGACAGCGTGTGCCCCATCTGACGCCAGTCGGTGGCAATCATGTTGGTGGCGGTCGGCAGGCCGGTGGCACGGCGGAACTCCGCCATCACTTCACGCCCGGAGAAGCCCTGCTCCGCGCCGCACGGGTCTTCCGCGTAGGCCAGCGAGCCTTTCAGGTACTTACCGATGCTGATGGCTTCGTTCAAAGACCATGCGCCGTTCGGGTCGAGGGTGACGCGGGCCTGCGGGAAGCGCTTCGCCAGGGCGACAATGGATTCCGCTTCTTCTTCACCGGCCAGCACGCCGCCTTTCAGTTTGAAGTCATTGAAGCCGTATTTTTCATACGCGGCTTCCGCCAGACGCACCACGGCATCCGGGGTCATCGCCTCGTCATGACGCAGACGGTACCAGTCGCATTTTTCATCCGGCTGGCTCTGGTAGGGCAGCGGCGTCGCCTTGCGGTTGCCGACGAAGAACAGGTAGCCGAGCATTTCCACTTCGCTGCGCTGCTGGCCGTCACCGAGCAGGGAGGCGACGTTGACGCCCAGATGTTGGCCCAGCAGGTCGAGCATCGCCGCTTCAATGGCGGTGACCACGTGGATGGTGGTGCGCAGGTCAAAAGTCTGCAGGCCGCGGCCCGCGGCGTCGCGGTCAGCAAAGGCGCTGCGCACCTCATTAAGGACATTTTTGTAGGCGCCGAGGGTTTTGCCGACAATCAGCGGCGTCGCGTCTTCAAGAGTCTGGCGGATTTTTTCGCCGCCGGGGACTTCGCCGACACCGGTGTTGCCGGCGTTGTCGGTGATGATAACGATGTTACGGGTGAAGAACGGCGCATGCGCACCGCTCAGGTTCATCAGCATGCTGTCATGCCCGGCGACCGGGATCACTTTGACGGATGTTACGACTGGAGTTGAAGACTGGCCTGACATAATTCCTCCTGCGGATAGATGGTAACCGAATACCGACGTCATAAACGGTCATCTGCCATGGATATAAAACGTGGCGCTGAATTGCGTGTTGCCAGGATTCTATGACTTTCATTCCAACAAAAATAGACTGACTTAGTGCTTTATTGATTCAATAATTGAATCAATAAAAATGAAGTAATTCTTTAATTATTAAATAGTTATATTATTTTTCAAACTGTGTGGTGCCATTAAAATATGATCATGTACAGGCAGGCGAAGAACTGAAAATGAACGTGGTTGAGGGGATAAAATTTGCCGCAAAACATCGGCAAATTAACCAAATTATAGGTTTTTTTATGCGCTTTTTCGCTGTGCTTTTGCCTGTTTTTCCACCCTGTAATAAAGGTGTTTTTCTGTCGTTTGCCCAGTTTAGCGCGACGGTATTCACGAAATACAACGCCAAAGTAACATTTGCGTTAAAACAGGAGTTGGCGAGCCCCTCAGATCATTCACAAATGGTCATTGTTGAGTTTGGGTTATCTTCTTGATGAAAGTTTGAAACCAGGGCTTTCCGGCCATGTACATGGCCGAAATAGCAGGGCTTATAAAAGCTGCCATTTTGGAAAACAAATGCGAAAGGAATCACGGATTTTTCGTTTTGGGAGGCTGGTTGCCCGAACGGAACGGGCGTTAAATGCCTCGGCACTAGCAGGATGGGTGAAAAATCGTCTGCGTAGCGAAATTGTGCTTGAGTAATAGCTTGCGTTTACGCTTAGTCTGTTTTGCCTGTTAATAAACACCACCAGGATATATCATCTGGTGGTGTTTATTTTTATGCCGTTATTAAAAGCAAGATCAACTGATGTATTTCAGTATCAGTAATAGCAAACAAAATCCCAGCACACCCCAGGACATATGACGACCAGAACGATATACAGGATTCGTGCTGGTGGTTTTACTATGACTATTTTCGATACGCATTAGAATGTTACTTTCAGATGAACGTTAATAAATCGTAACCACCGCAAGGGCTTGCGGTGAACCAAAAAAAACGGATAGGAATATAAAGTCGCCGTTGATACCGGGAGGAATAATCAAAAAAACGTGGCTGTCTGAATATTCGTTGGTCGAAATGCAGGCTGTTGACTAAACCTAAATTTGATAATAACGGGTGCGGTTGAAAAATACATGAGAAAAATGATTTTCTTTAAATTTATTTATATAGATAGACGCTATCTATGACCAATAAAGAGTTGAGTGGGTTTGTATAAATAAATTGATGGCTGAATAAGAGAGGCAATTCAGTAATGGCTGAATTTGCGATGGTATTATTTCAAAAAAAGAGGGTAAATTTTCATTTACCCTCGTGATAAGTGCTTATGCTCCGGCGAGCTATGAGTTTTCGCTGGATTTATGCGCCTGCGTCGGGTTTAGCGGCGGTTTTTTTCTTTCCAGATACATCACGTGCTCGCTGTTGTTCATCATCTCCAGCAAGTTGCCGTGTCTGTCTGGATCGTACTCCACGATGCCGTAAGAATAGTGTAGCCGGAATTTTTTCATTGATTTTTCATTGAGATCATCAATTTTTGACTGCAAGCTGAACAGGAAGGTGTCCACATCCCGATCATCGTCATGGCCCAGCAGGATGACAAACTTGCCTCCTTCCAGGCGTGCGGCAACGTCATTCTTTTTCAGACAGCGCAAAAGCACCGACGCAAATTTTTTGAGCGTACTGTCGCCTTCGTTATGACCGAAAAATTCATTAATAGCGGTGATGTTTTCTACATCTAAGTAAACGAGGCTAAACGATCGTTTATTATCAGTTAACCATGAGAAGCGTTTATCACCCAGTTTGTAGAAACCGCGTTTATTGGGCAATTCGGTCAGCGTGTCCGTCATTGCCATACTGATGATATGAAACTCGTCCTCGACAATGGCACCCAAATCGAGCAACGCATTGATATTTTCCGGGGTAAAGTCACGCGGTTTGTCATCAATAATACATATTGTTCCGGCGATCGAGCCATCTGGCAGGCGTACCGGGCAGCCCGCGTAAAAACGTATATATGGTTCACCAATAACAAACGGGTTATCGTGAAAACGCTCATCCACATTGGTATCTTTCACAATAAAAATCCCCTGTGCCAGGATCGCATGTGCACAGAAAGATATATTGCGAGATGTCTCACGGACTTTCACTTCGCCGCTGCAGGAAACCAGCCATTGCCGATCGCGATCTAACAGGCTGATTATGCCTATTGGAACGTCAAACGCAGTTTTTGCCAGACGAGTCAGGCGATCTAAGCGCTCGTCATCCTTTTTATCGAGCAGGTCCATCATATAAAGAGATTTAAGACGCTCGGTTTCGTTTTCTGGTATTTCAGGAAATTTCATAGTGAGGCCTCATTAGCTATAGGATTACTATATCAGAGGTTTCTTATTTAGGTAGCGCCTCAAGACTCACCTTTACGTTGTATGAGAAATATTCTCCTCGTGTAGCATGGCACAGATTACGCTGTTGCCTCTGTCTGCGCCGTCCTACAATGTGTTCACTTATCACCCAGGAGGTATTCCATGTCTCAACCCACGCTTACTTATCGTCTTGGCGATCGCGAAGTTGGTCGTCTTGGCTATGGCGCAATGCAACTGGCCGGTCCCGGCGTGTTCGGGCCGCCGGCTGACGAAGCGAAGGCGATTCAGGTGCTTCGTGACGCCGTGTCGGCTGGTGTTAATCATATCGACACCAGCGATTTCTATGGTCCGCATATCACTAACCAAATAATCAAAAAAGCGCTGCACCCGTATCCGGCCGATCTGTGCATCGTGACTAAAGTTGGGGCGCGTCGTGATGACAAAGCCAACTGGCTGCCTGCGTTTAGCGCCGAAGAACTAACGCGCGCGGTAGAAGATAACCTGCGTAATCTTGGCCTCGACGCTATAGAAGTGGTCAACTTACGCAGTATGCATGGTGTGCACGGGCCTGCGGAAGGTTCGCTGGAAGCTGAACTGGAAACATTAATTACCCTTAAAGAGCGCGGACTGATCCGTCATATCGGGCTGAGTAATGTGACGGCGAAGCAGGTTGCTGATGCGCAGGCGATGACGCCGATTGTCTGCGTTCAGAATATGTATAACGTGGCAAACCGTGAAGATGATGCGCTGATTGATGTGCTGAACGCACAGGGCATTGCCTATGTGCCGTTCTTCCCGCTGGGTGGCTTTACGCCGCTGCAATCCGGGGAACTGAACGCGGTGGCGCAACGTTTAAATGCCACACCAATGCAGGTTGCACTGGCATGGCTGCTGCAACGTTCGCCTAATATTCTGCTGATTCCGGGTACCTCGTCGCCTGTGCATCTGCAGGAAAACCTGGCCAGCGCGCAACTGACACTGCCAGATGATGTGCTGGATATCCTCAACGGTATCGATAAGCGCTAAGTCGTATTGCCCCTCTCCCTGGCCCTCTCCCTTGAGGGAGAGGCGTTGTAGCCCCGGTTAGCGCAGCGCCACCGGGGAAGGTCAATGCCGTTACGCCAGCGCCTGCTGCCAGTCGGCAATCAAATCATCCGCCCCTTCGATGCCCACTGATAACCGAATCAACTGCGGCGTAATGCCATTCGCCAGCCGCTGCTCAAGCGGAATAGAGGCGTGCGTCATGCTGTAGGGCTGGCTCACCAGACTCTCCACACCGCCCAGACTCTCGGCGAGCGTAAACAGTTTTAGCTTACTGATAATCGCAGTGGCGTACTGGTCATCGCCTTTCACTACCACCGAAATCATCCCGCCTGGCAGCGCCATCTGCTTACGCGCCAGCGCATGATGCGGATGCGACGGCAACCACGGGAACCACACTTTCTCCACCTGCGGCTGCTGCTCCAGCCACTGGGCGAGGGCCAGCGCGTTACTGCTGTGGCGCTCAATACGTAGCGACAGCGTGCGGATTCCGCGTAGCGTCAGGAAACTGCTGAACGGGTCAAGCACGCCGCCTATGGCATTTTGCAAATAGCCCAGTTTTTCTGCCAGCGCCGGGTTATCACCCACCACCGCCAGCCCGGCCACCACGTCAGAGTGCCCGTTCAGGTATTTGGTGGCGGAGTGCACCACAATATCGAAACCCAGTTCAATAGGGCGATGAATCACCGGCGAAGCAAAGGTGTTATCCGCCACGCTCAGGATCTTATGCCGTTGCGCGATGGTCGCAATTGCTTCCAGATCTGCCAGCTTAAGCAATGGGTTTGTCGGTGTTTCAACCCAGATCATCCGCGTGTCCGGGCGGATGGCGGCCTCCAGCCCTGCCAGATCGTCGGGCTTCACCCAGCTCACCCGCAGGCCGGTGCTGCGCTTACGCACATTTTCGATAAGCCGGTAAGTGCCGCCGTATACATCATCAACCGCGACAATATGGCTATCCTTATCCAGCAATTCCAGTACCGTGGAAATCGCCGCCAGCCCGGAGGCAAAGGCATAACCACGCGTGCCGCCTTCGAGTTCGGCAATCGCGGTTTCCAGCGCGTGACGAGTCGGGTTACCGCTACGGGAATATTCATAACCGGTATGCTGACCGGGCGCAGGCTGCGCAAAGGTGGACGTGGCATAAATCGGCGGCATCACCGCGCCGTGCTGGTCGGTAAAGGTGCCACTGTGCACGCTCAACGTATTCAACGTTTTCATCTGTACTCCTTTATTGTTCCAGGCGGTTACGCCAGGTGGTCAGAACATCGCTGCGGGTAATCAGGCCAAGAAAGCGGTCATTGTCGGCAATCACAGCCACCAGGCCCCGGTCAAAAATGGCTTTCAGCGCGCTTTCCGGCGCGTGCTTGTCGAGGGTTTCCACGTTGCGGGTCATCGCCTCTTTCACCGGTGATGAAAAACGCGCGCTATCACCCTGTACGTGGCTTATCAGATCCCACTCATCGACAATGCCGACGACCCGGCCGTTTTCCAGCACGGGAAGCTGCGAGAAATCATACAGACGCATGCGCGCCAGCACGGCGGCCAGGGTGTCATCCGGCGCGGCGGTGACGGTGGCCCCTTCGTCGTGGCGCAGGGCAATGAAATCGGTCAGGTCGCCGCGCGTCGGGCGGCTTAACAAGCCTTGCTGGCGCATCCAGTCATCATTAAACATTTTGGAGAGGTATTTATTGCCGCTGTCGCAGGCGAGCGTTACCACACGTTTGGCGGTCGTCTGCGCCTGGCAATAACGCAGCGCGGCGCTGAGCAGCGTACCGGTTGAAGAACCGGCCAGCACGCCTTCGGTTTGTAGCAGAGCTCGCGCGGCGGCAAACGCTTCAGCATCGGTAACCCGGTAGGCCTTATGTACGCCGTCGATATGCGCCAGCGGTGGGATAAAATCCTCACCGATGCCTTCGACCAGCCAGGAGCCGGGCTCACCGTATTGCCCGGTTTCAACCTGATCGGCCAGAATAGAACCTGCCGGGTCGGCGAGGATAAATTCGGTTTTCGGCGAGTGTTCGGCAAACCATGCCTGCAATCCCCCCAGCGTGCCGCCGGAACCGACGCCAACGACAATCGCGTCGATATCACCGTCAAGCTGGGCGTAAATTTCCGGCGCGGTGGTACTAAAGTGCGCCAGCGGATTGGCTTCGTTATTAAACTGGTCAATGTAAAATGCACCCGGCGTCTCTTGCGCCAGGCGGCGGGCATAATCCTGGTAGTAGGCCGGGTGCCCTTTGTTGACATCAGAGCGCGTTAAAACCACTTTCGCCCCCAACGCCCGCAGGTGGAAGATCTTCTCCCGGCTCATTTTGTCTGGCACCACCAGAATCAATGAATAGCCTTTTTGCGCGGCAATCAGCGCCAGACCAAGGCCAGTATTGCCCGCCGTCGCCTCTATGATCGTTCCGCCTGGCTGTAAATGGCCCAGTCGTTCGGCTTCGTTAATCATCGACAGCGCAACGCGGTCTTTGATAGAACCGCCAGGGTTCTGGTTTTCCAGCTTCAGAAACAGGCTGCAGGGGCCCGTCTCCAGCTTATGCAACTGGAGGAGCGGAGTCTGGCCGATAAGTTCACTAATCGAATGCAATACTGACATGGTTAATCACCCACAGATAAACGTGATGAGCGGATGATAGGTCTGTCAATTTGCCTGTTTAAAGAACGTTTCTCCGGCAATTAGAACAAAAAGAAATATGAAGTGCTATTTAGACATCAGGAGGGAAAGGTGGTTAGCCGTCCGGATGTGTCGATTGCCAGAATTTGGCATTTTTGCTCTATTTTTAGCCACTTTGCCAGCAATCTTCCTGCGTATTATGCGTTTAGCAGATAACCATTGCTGAATTTAGTCATTAGACAGAATAGTGAGAATCGCTGCCTCTTAGCGCCGAAAGTTATATCTAATGTCTATTTAGTTATTTGAATTATATTCATGACTGATTATTATCGTTTGGACTTCCATACTGCTAAACCGCCAAACGGAAAAGTAACGCAATGATCGTTCTCAGGAATATTTCTAAGATTTTCGACCAGGGAAAGGCGTCGATTACCGCCGTAGACAGCGTCAATCTGTCGGTTGAGCAGGGGCAAATTTACGGGATTATCGGCTACAGCGGCGCCGGAAAAAGTACGCTGATTCGTCTGCTGAACGGTCTGGAAAAGCCGACCTCGGGCAGCGTAGTGATAAACGGTCAGGACATCTCTGCGGCAAAGGGCGAGCAATTGCGCCAGGCCCGGCTGAAAATCAGCATGGTTTTCCAGCACTTCAACCTGTTGTGGTCACGCACGGTGGCAGAAAACATTGCCTTTTCCATGCAGATTGCCGGTGCGCCAAAAGCGAAAATCAATGCCCGCGTGGCGGAGTTGATTGAGCTGGTGGGGCTGAAAGGCCGTGAAAATGCTTACCCGTCGCAATTGAGCGGTGGACAAAAGCAGCGCGTGGGGATTGCCCGTGCGCTGGCAAACAACCCGGATGTGCTGCTGTGTGATGAGGCGACATCGGCTCTGGATCCGCAAACCACCGATCAGATCCTCGATCTGTTGCTGGACATTAACCGTCGTTTCCAACTGACGATTGTGCTCATCACCCATGAAATGCATGTGGTGCGCAAAATCTGTGACCGCGTGGCGGTGATGGAAAATGGCTGCGTGGTGGAAGAGGGGGATGTGATCAGCGTCTTTACGCATCCTCAGCAGCCGATCACCCGCCAGTTTGTGCGCCAGATTAGCCAGTATGAAGAAGCAGAATTTAACCCTGAGCTGAACGCGGGTCTCGACGGTACCGTCATCAAGCTGACCTTTACCGGGCATAACACGCATCAGCCTGTCGTCGGTGAACTGACGCTGCGCTACGGCCTGCCGTTCAACATTTTGCATGGAAAAATGACCCAAACCGCTCATGGCGTGTTTGGTCAACTGTGGGTGCACGTCGTCGCCACAGAGGAACAGGTAAACAATATCCTCGCGGATTTACGCCATAGCGATATTGAAGGCGAGGTGATTAAACATGCTTGAGACACTATTTCCGCACCTGAAACTGGTCCAACTGTGGGCGGCCACGCAGGAGACGCTCTACATGACGGCACTCTCTGGCGCGGCGACTTTTGTGCTGGGGATCATTCTTGGACTGGCGCTGTTTTTGACCGCCCGCGGCGGATTATTTCAAAACCGCGTGCTCTATAGCCTGATATCGATTTTGGTGAATGTGTTCCGCTCGATCCCGTTCATCATTCTGATTGTTCTGCTGATTCCGTTTACCAAAACGATTGTCGGCACCATCCTCGGGGCGAACGCCGCGCTGCCCGCACTGATTGTCGGAGCCGCGCCGTTTTATGCCCGCCTGGTGGAGATTGCCCTGCGTGAGGTGGACAAAGGGGTTATCGAGGCGACCCGTTCGATGGGGGCACGCCTTAGCACACTGATTTTTCGGGTTTTACTGCCTGAATCATCGCCTGCACTGGTTTCCGGTATCACGGTGACGCTGATTGCTCTGGTGAGCTACAGCGCTATGGCCGGGGTTATCGGTGCGGGTGGCTTAGGAAATCTGGCTTATCTGGAAGGATTCCAGCGCAACCATGGCGACGTCACGCTGGTGGCGACAGTGACCATTTTGATTATTGTCTTCATCATCCAGTTCTGCGGCGACGCAGTGACTTCTCTGTTAGATAAACGCTAATAAAATTAGGGAAACACATCATGAAAAAAACACTGACACTGATTGCCGCCATGACTTTGGGTGCAATGAGCTTCTCCTCCTGGGCCGACAAACTGACCGTGGGCGCTTCTAACGTGCCGCACGCTGAAATTCTGGAGCAGGCGAAACCGATTCTCGCAAAACAAGGTATCGATCTGGAGATCAAACCGTTCCAGGATTACATTCTGCCGAACACCGCGCTGGCTGGCCGTGAAATCGACGCCAACTACTTCCAGCACATTCCGTACCTGAACAGCGTACTGAAAGATCACGCGGGCGATAAAACCTATGATTTCGTCAGCGCGGGCGCAATCCACATTGAGCCGATTGGTATCTACTCCAAAAAATACAAGTCGCTGAAAGACCTGCCGCAGGGGGGCAAAATCATCATGCGTGATGCGGTATCCGAAGAAGGCCGTATCCTCTCTATCTTCGAAAAAGAGGGCGTGATCAAGCTGAAACCGGGCGTGGATAAAGTCTCTGCGCGTATCAGCGATATCGTTGAAAACCCGAAAAAACTGCAGTTCCAGCCGAACGTAGAAGCGGCGCTGCTGCCGCAGATGTATAACAACGACGAAGGTGACGCGGTGGTGATCAACGCCAACTACGCCATTGACGCAGGCCTGGACCCGGTACACGATCCTATCGCGGTTGAGAGCGGCGAAAACAACCCGTACGCCAACATCATTACCGTACACCGTGGCGATGAGAAGAAAAAAGACATCGTAGCGCTGGTAAACGTCCTGCACTCTAAAGAGATTCAGGACTGGATCCGCACCAAATACAAAGGTGCGGTAATCCCGGTAAACAACTGATTACTGCTGTTTCTGTGCGACGGGCTTGCCTGTCGCACCTCCTTTCCCGAACCTGTTCCTGCCCGCCTGTGTGATGAATCTCACCGATTTTAAACAATTGCGATAATACTTGATAACAACGTACTACTATTGCCTGGGTCAATTTGCGCTGAGGTAGAAATGAAAGATGTCGTTATCGTGGCTGCGGTTCGCACGCCTATCGGCTGTTTTCAGGGGGCGCTATCGCACCATTCTGCCGTTGAGCTGGGAAGTTATGTCGTGCAGGCACTTCTTGATCGCAGCGGGATTCACCCCCAGACCGTTGATGAAGTCATTTTAGGCCAGGTGCTTACCGCAGGCGCCGGGCAAAACCCTGCCCGCCAGTCGGCAATTAAAGGCGGGCTGCCAATGACGGTTTCGGCTATCACTATTAATGATGTGTGCGGGTCAGGGCTGAAAGCGCTGCATCTGGCGTCGCAGGCGATTCAGTGCGGCGAAGCCGATGTGGTTATTGCGGGCGGTCAGGAGAATATGAGCCGTGCCCCCCATGTGCTGACCGACAGCCGTACCGGGGCGCGACTGGGCAATAGCCAGCTTATCGACAGCCTGGTTCACGACGGATTATGGGATGCCTTCAACGATTACCATATGGGCGTGACCGCAGAAAACCTGGCGCGGGAGTACGGCATCAGCCGTGCCAACCAGGATGACTGGGCGCTCCGTTCGCAGCAAAAAGCGCGCGCCGCTATTGATTCCGGGCGTTTTCGCGATGAAATCGTGCCGGTGAAAGCGCTGTCCACCGACGGGCGACCATTACTGGTTGATACCGATGAGCAACCGCGCACCGACGCCAGCGCAGAAGGGCTTGCGAAACTCTCTCCGGCATTTGAACTGACGGGGTCGGTCACCGCGGGTAACGCCTCGTCCATTAATGACGGTGCCGCCGCTGTGATGATGATGAGTGAAGCCAAAGCGCAGGAGCTGAATTTGCCGGTGATGGCGCGTATTCGTGCCTTTGCCAGCGTAGGCGTCGATCCCGCCCTGATGGGCATCGCACCGGTTTATGCCACCCGTCGCTGCCTTGAGCGCGTGGGCTGGCACCTGGATGACGTCGACCTGATTGAGGCCAATGAAGCCTATGCCGCCCAGGCGCTGTCTGTCGGTAAAGTGCTGGAGTGGGATGAAAAGCGGGTGAATGTAAACGGCGGTGCCATTGCGCTTGGCCATCCTATCGGTGCATCCGGTTGCCGTATTCTGGTCTCGCTGGTGCATGAAATGAAAAAACGTAATGCCCGTAAAGGGCTGGCGACCTTATGTATCGGTGGCGGGCAGGGTGTGGCGCTGGCGATAGAACGCGACTGAGTCCTTCTTGCAGATAACGTCCTTTTCCCCCTAAAAAAAAGCCCTCCGTTAAGGAGGGCAAGGCCAGTTACAGAAACACTAACTCAAACGTCCCCGGGCAACGCGCCGCGCTACCCTGTTGTTTCTTTGTCGATACTTCCCTGGTGTATACGCATTCATTTTCGTGCCGTTATACGCGCCATCAACATTTCAAAAGCTTGGTGTTAATTTATCAAAACATCGTTTTACTTTGTGTGACGACCTGCGCAGTTTAAAAGAAAACCTAGCGCTTCGCATCCTGAAAAACGCGATAACGTTGCGATATCAAAAAGAATCTTAGATTTCGCGCAGTAAAAATGCCTGCAGACTGTTAAAACTTCAAGATGTTATTAACTATTTGTTTGTTATCATTAAATTCTGTTCTCATGCCCAATAAACCGCCCCTCTTCCTTATGTAAATGCCAGACGTTCGTGATCGCAACTACAGTTTTAGAAATATATTACGAAAAAAATGAAACGTTGTTTTATATAACATTGAAAACGTGTTTTAGCCGGGATAAGATGTGCCCATACTGCAAAACGGAACGTTTTTTATTCGCTCCGTTACGTGCGATTCGAATGAAACATTGACTGCGGAGGTAAATGTGGACGTAAGACAAAGCATCCACAGTGCGCATGCGAAAACGCTGGATACCCAGGGACTGCGCAATGAATTTTTGGTTGAAGAGGTATTCGTCGATGACGAATACACCATGGTCTATAGCCACATCGACCGTATTATCGTCGGTGGCATTAAGCCGGTCGCCAAAACCGTCTCTGTTGGCGGCGAAGTGGGCAAGCAACTGGGCGTAAGCTACTTCCTGGAACGCCGTGAATTGGGCGTTATCAATATCGGCGGCCCGGGCACCATTACCGTTGATGGTCAGTGCTATGAAATTGGCCATCGCGACGCGTTATATGTCGGCAAAGGGGCGAAAGAAGTGGTGTTTGCCAGCGTCGATACCGCGACACCCGCGAAGTTCTACTACAACTGCGCACCGGCACATACTACTTACCCGACCAAAAAAGTGACGCCTGCGGATGTTTCTCCGGTCACGCTGGGTGACAACCTCACCAGCAACCGTCGCACCATCAATAAATACTTCGTGCCGGACGTGCTGGAAACCTGCCAGTTGAGCATGGGGCTGACCGAACTCGCGCCGGGTAACCTGTGGAACACCATGCCGTGCCATACCCATGAGCGCCGCATGGAAGTCTACTTCTACTTCAATATGGATGAGGACGCATGCGTGTTCCACATGATGGGGCAGCCGCAGGAGACCCGCCATATTGTGATACATAACGAACAAGCGGTGATTTCGCCGAGCTGGTCTATTCACTCAGGCGTGGGGACGAAAGCGTATACCTTTATCTGGGGTATGGTTGGTGAAAACCAGGTCTTTGATGACATGGATCACGTCGCGGTTAAAGATCTGCGCTAAGCACCACAGGCATAACGAAAATATGCCTGCGGGTGCAGGCGTAGAAAGATTAAGGAACCAACATGATTCTGGATGCATTCTCTCTTCAAGGTAAAGTGGCTGTCGTTTCCGGGTGTGATACAGGTCTGGGCCAGGGCATGGCGCTGGGTCTGGCGGAAGCGGGTTGCGATATCGTGGGTATCAACATTGTTGAACCGACCGAAACCATCGAGCGCGTTACGGCGCTGGGCCGTCGTTTCCTGAGCCTGACGGCTGACCTGCGTAAAATCGACGGTATCCCGGCACTGCTGGATCGTGCGGTGGCCGAGTTCGGCAAAATCGACATTCTTGTCAATAACGCTGGCCTGATCCGTCGCGAAGACGCGATCAATTTCAGCGAGCAGGACTGGGATGACGTGATGAACCTGAACATCAAAAGCGTCTTCTTTATGTCCCAGGCTGCGGCGAAACACTTCATCGCTCAGGGCAATGGCGGCAAGATCATTAATATCGCCTCCATGCTCTCCTTCCAGGGCGGTATTCGCGTGCCGTCTTATACCGCTTCTAAAAGCGGTGTGATGGGCGTGACCCGTCTGCTGGCGAACGAGTGGGCGAAACACAACATCAACGTCAACGCCATCGCGCCGGGCTATATGGCGACCAATAACACCCAGCAATTACGTGCTGACGAAGAGCGCAGTGCGGCTATTCTCGACCGTATTCCGGCGGGGCGCTGGGGTTTACCGAGTGACCTGATGGGGCCGATTGTTTTCCTCTCCTCCAGTGCATCTGATTACATTAACGGCTATACCATCGCGGTCGACGGCGGTTGGCTGGCGCGTTAATTCGCCTGATACCGTTCTTCTTTGAAGGGTAATAAAAAAGCTAGTCAGTGGTAAGCTGACTGGCTTTTTATTGTCACCCCTAAACCACCTCCTGGGGAGGTGGTGATTGATTTTGATGAAATTGAGAAAGTTTTTACTGGCTATTAATGACCAGGCCCAGCCTGCACCACGTCCCGGGCTACGCTAAAACCATGGTAGTGGTATTGAATCATTTTAATCTGGGTATAAAGCAAGTCTTGTAGTGCACATTTTTTATATGCAAGGAAACTCTCCTCCAGCACCATTGGTGATAGGATTGGGAATCCTTTCCTGTAGGGTATTAATCCGTGTGTGATTACTGTCTTTAATAATCAAAACCACTGGCAAAAAGTATCGCAATGGCAAGTGATAAATGATAAGGAAACCCGCCTCTTATGGCATAACGAGTATAGTGTATTAACTTTTTACGATTTTCCTGTATCAATGGATTATGAATTAAACCTGTTCTGTCAGCACTCCACCGGAATCGTCCTAAAACCAACACCGCTGCCGTGGGATACTGCATATCTGCCAGTTTGAGAATAAGATCTTGGTAATGTAAATCCAGGATGTCCGTCCGTCTGAGATGCCTGCCATGCTGGTCAACGATTTTATTCTTGTTCTCTCACATAAAATTAAGATCATCGTCATTAAACTGATCTTAAGCCACTTTTCTGTTTGTCTTCTTTCCATTTCTGTACTTTTTACATGGCCAGAGTTGACAGCCAAATAGCGTATTATATTCAGCGTTTTTTGTTTATCACTCAGACATCGATAATTCAAGGTTCTGGCATTATAGGATCATGCTCGGATCGCCACGTATAATAATTCCATTCTGATATGTTATCTTTAATTTGTATAGCAATCTTCAAGCCTTTTTCTTTTTGTTCGGGGCTAAGCCCTTTTTCTTTGAGTTTGACACGTATAGTTTTATTAAAATTGTCGAATATTTCTTCATTTTCTGATTCAGAACGGTATTGGTCAGCGTATTTCTGTTGAAAATTACGATAATTCATTTGAGCGACTAAAGACCATGCATATGCCTGTTCCAGATTCTGTTCTATACCCGCACCATAAAGATAAAATTCACTTATTCTTATCTGGGCATATTGTGAGCCATGGAGCGCGCTCATTTTATAGGCAGAAAAACTTTCCATCAGTTGTTCTTTAGACAAGTTGGTGATTCTGTCTGATAGTGAATTTACTTCGCTAAAGTAGCTGTTCTTGAATGCGAATCCTGATGGGAAGAGTATATAATCTGCTAATGATGAATATTCATGATACCCACCCTTAATGGCATATCGCATATACCGGATAAGCTTATTGCGGTTTTCATGCGTTAATGGATTAAATTTTGTGTAGGTTGTACCTGCTGTCCATTTAAGTCTTCCGGTAGCTAGTCTGGCAGCCAGGGGATAACGCATTTCAGCCAGTGTGGTAATAAATTCGCTGTAATCCATATTAAATACATCAGGGCGTTTAAGACGATGCCCATAGCGATTGACAATACGGTGCGCATTTTTTTTATAAAAATCTTCAAGAAAAACGTTGTCGTCAACGAGAAACTGAATGCGTGCATATTGAATCATCGCATTTTTATCACCCTGCCAGGCATGTATAATAAGGTTTATCAGATTTTCATCACTTTCAATTATATGCGTTTCTGGCGTTATGGCTTTTCGTTGCATTATCCATGACTGTTTCACTGTCCATAATTCAGACCTGGGAAGTAGTGATGGTTTTATAGAAAAAGCCATATCAATTGTACCATCATGCGCAGAGTTAGTAAGTAGCGTCATAACCACCAGGAATAATGAACGTATTAATGTCATGGATTGCGGCCTGTTATTGAAGCTTCATTTTATATAAAGGTTAAATCATCAAAGTTAAACTTTTCTGGTGCAACATGACGATTATACTCTTCTCCATTGCGAAATTTCCTACACGGCCAGATTTGCCCATCGTTTAATGCTGAGAACTCTTCTTGTTTCGAATAATGCTTTTTGATTTTGTTTCCTGATTTATACCCCCAAAGTACAAGATTTTTACTTCCCAGAATGTCGACTTCGACATAATCATTGGCCATCTCTCTATATCTGATTTCACTCGAATGGATGATGGAATTGTAAGAAGCAAACACCATTTGTCCAATAACGTTCGTTTCATGGAATTTGGAGAACGAGCGGGCGATACATTCTTTGCTATTTCGTTCGATGATATCATCATCTTCAAAACGCCCGGACCGGCAGCTATGCAGTACCAGGTAACCATTTTGTGGATGCCACCTAAGTTTCTCCAGTGTTTTTACTACTTCTTCTGTAATATGTTCGCCCTCTTTGATGATGATGAAATCAGAATTACTATGCGCAAAAATATGGATTTCATACAGCTCATAGGTGTACATTCCCGATTTATTCCGTAATTGCAGGTCATTAAAGATACTTGTCCAGATATCTTTAAATTCCTGTTGGCTTCTGAATATCTTAGGTGCCGGGATCACACTCTCAGGGTCTTTCTCCAGTAGTCGCTTTCTTTTAAACTCTGCGGCTTTCAGCATTTCAGCACCACCATGTCCGCCGTAGGCAATCATCGCATCATATCTTTTTGGTCTACTTATTATTACATGATGAATATAGGGTTCTTCGCCTTCTTTTACACGTTTTGGTTTTGCGACTGTAAAATTTTCAAGCTGTGGCATTAAAAATATCCTTATTATAAATAACAAAATGATGTCGGGGCTGATAATGTTTTAAATACGAAAATTTTTACTAAAAAATTGATGATTACAGATTGCGCTGTGCCCAGGAAGAGATTTGATGTGCAACAAAGGAAAACTAAGAGTTCATAAAGAATGAGTGTCTGGTTGCGGCATGACGGCAATTCGACATGACAGGTTGAAACTCCCCCCTGAGTTTGCTTGACTGGGTGCTTACTCAGAGGGAGAGGCATAATGAAAACGATTGGACTGTTGGGTGGCATGAGCTGGGAATCTACCATTCCGTATTACCGCCTGATTAATGAAGGGGTGAAGGCGAAATTGGGTGGTCTGCACTCTGCCAGCCTGCTGCTGCATAGCGTAGATTTTCATGAGATTGAAGAGTGCCAGCGCAGCGGCGAATGGGAAAAGGCCGGGGATATCCTGGCCGATGCGGCCGTCGGGCTACAAAACGCCGGTGCGCAGGGTATCGTGTTGTGTACGAATACCATGCATAAAATCGCCGGGCAGATTGAAGCACGCTGCGATGTGCCTTTCTTACATATTGCCGATGCCACCGGGCGGGCGATCGTGGCGCAGAAGCAATCCAAAGTGGCGCTGCTTGGCACCCGCTACACCATGGAACAGGATTTTTATCGTGGTCGTCTGAGTGACGCGTTTGGTATTGAAACGCTGATTCCGGGTGAGTCAGACCGCGCGCGGGTCAATCAGGTTATTTTTGACGAACTTTGCCTCGGTACGTTTAGCGATGTTTCGCGTGCCTATTATGTCAGTCTGATTGCGCAACTGGCGGAGCAGGGGGCGCAGGGGGTGATTTTCGGTTGCACTGAAATTGGCCTGCTGGTTGCACAAGATCAGTCGCCGATCCCGGTATTTGATACGGCTGCCCTGCATGCTGCCGATGCCGTAACGTTTATGCTCTCTTAAACGGCGTTCAGCACTGCGTTCAGTGGACCGGTAATCAACGGCATCGCCTCTTGCAAATGGCGACTGAATGCCTCGATCAGCGCCGAAGAGGGGCGATGCAACGGGCGAATCAGGCTCACTGTGAAGGGAACGTCAATACTAAAACGGCGCACTACCACCCCGCTGGCGGCGTAATCGAGCGCGGTCAGCGGGTTGACCACCGAAATTCCCACCCCGGCGCGGACCATCGCACAGACTGACGCCGCGCTGTGCGTTTCCAGCACCATACGGCGTTTCACCTGATGTTCATTGAACAAAGCATCGAGCAATTGCCGGTAGCTGTCGGTGCGCGACAGGCTAATGTAATTCTCGCCATGAAAATCTCCTGGCGTAAGCTGCGCTTTATGCGCCAGTCGGTGGTTTTCCGGCAGGACACACACTTCGTTAAAAGTCAGCAGCGGCGTGCGCTCCGTCCCCGCAGGCGTGCTGATTGTTTCCGTCAGCCCCAGATCATGACGCTGGGCGGAGAGCCACTCTTCCAGCAGCGGCGACTCTTGCGGCACGATATTAAGGCTAACGTCCGGGTAGCGGGCCAGAAAAGGCTGCAACAGTAGCGGTAAAAATGACTGGGAAAAGACTGGCAGGCAGGCAATCGACAGCTCACCCTGACGGAATTCGCGCAGGCTTTCGGCGGCGCTGACAATGCGATCCAGCCCGTACCAGGAGCGCTGTACTTCCTCAAAAAGACGTAACCCTTGCACCGTAGGATGCAAACGCCCGCGCGTGCGTTCAAATAACTTCAACCCCAGCACTTTTTCAAAGCGCGCCAGCTCCCGGCTGACGGTAGGCTGCGAGGTATGCAGCAACTGAGCGGCTTCCGTCAAATTCCCGGTGGTCATCACGGCATGAAAAATTTCAATGTGGCGTAAGTTTACGGCGGGCATGGCGGCATCCTGGTAAGAGAATCCATATCATTTTTGCATAGACTCACGATAAAACGATATTTTTTATTCCTCCTGGCCTGTGGCGTAATCATAAAAAAACGTTTTCGGAGTCTGTTATGCCACGCCCACTGACACAAACCACAACCGACCTTAATGCCGCTAATCTTCTTCGGTTGCCTGCTGAATTTGGCTGCCCGGTCTGGGTTTATGATGCGCAAATTATTCGCGACCAGATTGCCCGCCTGACGCAGTTTGATGTGATCCGTTTCGCGCAAAAAGCCTGCTCGAACATTCATATCCTGCGCCTGATGCGTGAGCAGGGTGTGAAGGTGGATTCCGTGTCGTTAGGGGAAATTGAGCGTGCGCTGGCCGCAGGTTACGACCCGAAAAAGCATCCGGAGGATATTGTTTTCACGGCGGATGTGATTGATGACGCGACGCTGGCCCGCGTGAGCGAGCTGCGTATTCCGGTTAACGCCGGGTCAGTGGATATGCTGGAACAACTGGGGCAGGTTTCGCCCGGTCACCCGGTCTGGCTGCGCGTTAATCCCGGCTTCGGTCATGGCCACAGCCAGAAAACCAATACCGGTGGCGAAAACAGCAAGCACGGCATTTGGTATAGCGACCTGCCTGCCGCGCTGGAAGTGATGCAGCGTTTTAACCTGAAACTGATCGGCATTCATATGCATATTGGTTCCGGGGTGGATTACGGCCACCTTGAGCAGGTGTGCGGTGCGATGGTGCGTCAGGTGGTGGAATTTGGCCAGGATCTGCAGGCTATTTCGGCAGGCGGCGGTCTCTCTATTCCTTATCATGAAGGGGAGGAGGGGGTGGATACGGACCACTATTACAGCCTGTGGAATGCCGCACGTGAACAGGTGGCGAAACATCTGGGGCATCCGGTAAAACTGGAGATCGAACCGGGACGCTTCCTGGTGGCGGAATCCGGAGTGCTGGTGGCACAGGTGCGCAGCGTGAAAGAGATGGGCAGCCGCCACTTTGTACTGATTGACGCCGGTTTTAACGATCTGATGCGCCCGTCCATGTACGGCAGCTATCACCACATTACCGCACTGGCGGCGGACGGGCGTGATTTAACCACCGTGCCGCGTATCGATACCGTGGTGGCCGGGCCGCTGTGCGAGTCTGGCGATGTGTTTACCCAGCAGGAGGGCGGTAAAGTCGAAACCCGCGCACTGCCTGCCGTGACGCCAGGGGATTACCTTGTGCTGCATGATACCGGGGCTTATGGTGCGTCAATGTCGTCGAACTACAATAGTCGTCCGCTGCTGCCGGAGGTGCTGTTTGATAAAGGCGTTGCACGGCTGATTCGTCGCCGTCAGACCATTGAAGAACTGCTGGCGCTGGAGCAGGTATAAGTCCTGCCTCGCCCCGAGGGGCGAGGGTATCAACGGTTTTCAAAAACGTAACCCGAATAAGGCGCATCCGGGAATTATCCCCGGTGGCGCTGGCACTTACCGGGGCTACGGTTGGTGCTATCGGTCGCCCGGATCAGGCGCCGCCGCATCCGGGGAAAAATGGCCCGGGGGCGACTGAATCACGCAGCACCAGGGTGCCGGTAAAAGGCGGGATCGCTTCGATCGATTCTTTATTCGCCAGCCGCATAGCCTGATCGATGGCGGTGGTGATCATGGTGTCAATCGGCAGATAGACCGTCGACAGCCCCGGCTCCAGCCAACGGGCACTGGGAGCATCATCGAAGCCAAACAGTGAAATATCCTGCGGAATACGTAACCCCGCCTGATGCAGCGCCTTAGACGCACCCAGCGCCATATCGTCATTACAGGCGAACAGCGCGCTGACTTTGATGCCCTTTTGTAAGATCTCCTGGCACAGTTCATAGCCGCGCGACATGGTTGAATCGCCGTATTTCACTTTGTCCGGATCCCAGCGAATACCGTGTTTTTCCAGCGCCTTGCGATATCCCATCAGGCGGGCTTTGCCGGTTGGCGTGTGGATAGGGGCGGTGATACAGGCAATATCGTGATGACCCTGATTTATCAGATAATCCACTGCCTGAAACGCCGCATCCTGCTGTTCAAAAAAAACGCATTTATCGTGGGCCTGAAATACCTCGCGGTTAATGACGATAAGCGGCATTGGGGTGGTATCGATCAGGCGGATGATCGCTTTCTCGCTCATAAAGCGGGTGTAAAGAATAATGGCGTCGCAGCGTCTGTCGGCCAGCATCTGCACCGCCAACTCTTCGCGTTCCGGGGCATCGTGCCCGTCGGTCACAATGAGCTGTTTGCCATAGGCTTCCGCCTGGCGCGATGCCTGCTGTAACAGGCGGCCAAAATAGAAACCGTTAAAACTGGAAACCACCAGGCCAATGTTATTACTGGTGCGGGTTGCCAGCGACTGGGCAAGAAAATTAGGCCGATACCCCAACTCTTCCATCGCCTGAAAAACCCGTTTACGGGTGCTCTCTTTTACCTGACCTGTGTCGTTCAACACGCGCGATACCGTAGCCTTGGAGACACCCGCGCGCAGTGAGACATCCAGCATTGTCGCCATGACCTGATCCTGTATCACATGAAGGTCGCTATTTTATCACATTCATCAAAGCGCAGCGGGGCAAGGGAGAGACAATAACCGGGCCGATCACGCTTTTGATGCAACGGGGAGAAAACCCTGGTTTATTTATGGTGGTATGCCAAATCTGCTAAATATGGCAAATCTGGAATACCAGATGTCGCGTTGCGACCTTAATCACAGAACTATTTTCCAGCGATAGCTATTTTTGGTATGCCAAAAGGTATTGAGCTGTATACCTGACACGATAAAAAGCCCTTTTACTGAGGTACCTCTAATGGCTCTACAGGAAAAGTTAATCGATTCTCTGGGTAGCTTCGCGACCAAATTCAACAGCTATCGCTACATTATGGCGATCAAGGCTTCGTTTATTACCCTGATGCCGGTCATCATCGTCGGCGCCTTCTCCGTGCTTATCTCCAATATGGTGCTGGATCCGAAAAACGGCCTCGCCAGCTTTGACGCGCTATCGTTCCTGGCCGCGCTCAAGCCGATTACCAGCGCCATCAACTACGCCACGCTCAACTTTTTGAATATCGGCGCGGTATTCCTGATTGGTATTGAGCTTGGGCGTATCAACGGCATCAAAACCCTGTTCCCCGGTTTGCTGGCGGTCATCTGCTTTATTTGCGTGACGCCAACCACGGTGGAAATGCTGGTCGATGGTCAAATGCACGTGGTGAAAGATGTGCTGCTGCGCCAGTTCTCAGATACCCGTAGCCTGTTCCTCGGCATGTTTATCGCGATTCTCTCCGTTGAGATTTACTGCTGGCTGGAAAACCGTGAAGGGCTGAAAATCAAAATGCCGGATACAGTGCCGCCTAATGTCTCGGCCTCATTCTCTGCGTTGATCCCCGCCATTATCACCACCACGGTTATCGCGACTTTTGGTTTTGTCTTCCATCAGATCACCGGCATGTACCTCTATGATGCTGTTTATCAGGTGGTGCAACAGCCGCTGGAGCGCGTGGTACAAAGCCTGCCGGGTATCCTGCTGTTGATGTTTGTCGCTCAGTTGTTTTGGGTTATCGGCATTCATGGCAACCAGATGATCAAGCCGATCCGCGAACCCCTGCTGCTCGGTGCGATCACGGTCAATATGAGCGCATTTGAGCAGGGTAAAGAGGTGCCGAATATCATCACCATGCCGTTCTGGGATGTGTATATGAGTATCGGCGGCTCCGGTCTGACCATTGGGCTGTTGATCGCGGTGATGATTGCCACCAAGCGCAAAGAGATGAAAGAGATCGCCAAGCTCTCCATCGGCCCTGGCATCTTCAATATCAATGAACCGGTGATATTCGGCATGCCGATCATGCTCAATCCGATCCTCGCGATCCCCTTTATCATCACCCCGCTGGTGACCGGCTCAATCGGTTACTTTGCTACGGTTACCGGGTTTGCGGGCAAGGCCGTGGTGATGGTGCCCTGGACCACGCCGCCGCTGATTAACGCCTGGCTTTCCACCGCCGGTTCGATGGGGGCGGTAGTGACACAACTGGTGTGTATCCTGGCCTCGATCCTTATTTACCTGCCTTTTGTGAAGATTGCATCCCGCCGCGCGGAGCAGGCGCAACTGCAGGCTGAATCCACTGACATGGCGAAAAATGCCTAAAGGAGCCTGACGTGAGCACGAAAACACTCACCATCCCGCCGACGTTTATGCTTGGTGCTGCTGCCTCAGCCTGGCAGACCGAGGGCTGGGGCGGCAAAAAAGAGGGGCAGGATTCATGGCCCGATCTTTGGTACAAAAACGACAGGCAGGTCTGGCATGAGGGCTATGGCCCGGCGGTGGCGACTGACTTTTATCACCGTTTTCGCGAAGACGTACAGTTGATGAAGCAGGCTGGCCTGACCCACTACCGCACCTCCATTAACTGGTCGCGCTTTCTGACCGACTATGAAAATGGCGTCGTGGATGAAGAATACGCGGCGTATTACGACCAGCTCTTTGACGAGATGGCGCGTAACCGCATTGTGCCGATGATCTGCCTCGAACATTACGAATTGCCCGGTTACCTGCTGGAAACCTACGGCGGCTGGGCATCGAAAAAAGTGGTCGAACTCTATCTGCTTTACGTCGAAAAGGTCTTTGAACGGTTTCACCAAAAAGTGACGCGCTGGTTCACTTTTAACGAGCCCATCGTGGTGCAAACCAGAGTCTATCTGGATGCGCTGCGCTGGCCGTATGAGCAGAACACCAGCACCTGGATGCAATGGAATCACCATAAAAATCTTGCCACGGCGAAAGTGGTGAAACTGTTTCGCGAGAAAGGGTACGCGGGAACGGTGGGGTGCATTCTGAACCCGGAAGTGACCTATCCGCGCTCCCGTGCGCCGCACGATGTCCATGCGGCAGCCATGTATGATCTCTTTTATAACCGTGTCTTCCTCGACCCAATGGTAAAAGGGGCGTACCCGCCGGAGCTGTTTACCCTGCTTGAGAAGCATCAGGTGAATTGGGACTATACCGACGACGAACTGGCGATCATTCGTGAAAATACCGTGGATGAATTGGGTATTAACCTCTATTACCCGCATCGGGTAAAAGCCCCTTCCCGCGCCTGGCACCCCGACACGCCGTTCCACCCGGCTTATTACTACGAACCCTTTGAGCTACCGGGGCGGCGCATGAATAAGTCGCGCGGCTGGGAAATTGGGCCGTTTATCATTTATGACATGGCGATGCGGATTAAAAACGAGTACGGCAACATCCCGTGGTTTGTGGCGGAAAGCGGGATGGGGGTTGAGAACGAAGGGCAGTTCCGCAATGCCGATGGGGTGATTGACGACGATTACCGCATTGCGTTTATTGGTGAGCATCTGTACCAGACGTTGCGCGCGCGGGAGGATGGGGCCAACTGTCACGGTTATATGCTCTGGGCGTTTACGGACAATGTATCGCCAATGAATGCCTTTAAAAATCGCTACGGGCTGGTGGAGATCGATTTGGCCCACAACCGTGACCGACGGGCGAAGAAGTCGCTCTCCTGGTATCGCCGGTTAAGCGACGAACGCCAGCTTACGATCTCTTTTGATGATGAATGGAAATAAGGAGCTGTGATGAAACGTATTGTCCTGTGTTGTTCTGCCGGGATGTCTACATCACTGGTGGTCACTAAGATGGAAAAAAACGCCGCCGAGCGCGGTCTTGAACTGAAAATCTATGCCATCGCTGAGCAGGCGCTACGCGATGAATTAGACAACCACAGCGGCGAGATTATCGCTGTACTGTTGGGGCCGCAGGTGCGCTTTAAGCTCGCGGAAAATAAGAAACTTACCGACCAATACGCTATCCCTATTGATGTGATCGATCCGGTGGCATATGGCACCTTAAATGGCGCGAAAGTTCTCGATCAGGCACTAAATTTGGTAAGATAGCGCGCCCAAAGGCCGGGGATCTCCGGCCTGAGCTTCAACTAAAGGTCTGTACAGGTGATGGTGATATTGTGGAAAAAGCTGTAATCCCGCCGGAAAAAAAACAGTACCAGGAGATTGGCGAAGATTTACGCGCGCAAATAATCCAGGGGCATTACCCCGTGGGATCCCGCCTTCCGCCTGAGCGCAATATTGCCGAAAAGTATGGCGTCAGCCGTACTATTGTTCGTGAAGCTCTCTTAATGCTTGAACTCCAGGGCACCGTTGATATTCGCCAGGGCTCCGGCGTCTATGTGATGCGTATTCCTCAGGAGCATGAAAACGAAGAAGAGCGCTTTCTCAGCAGTGATGTCGGCCCGTTTGAAATATTGCAGGCTCGTCAGTTGCTGGAGAGCAACATCGCCGCCTTTGCCGCCAAAATGGCGACGCGGGCGGATATCGATAACCTGCGCCGCATCCTCGAGCAAGAACAACGCGCGATTGCCCTGAACGACACCAGCCAGGACAACAGCAAAATGTTTCATCTGGTGCTGGCGGGCGCTTCGCAAAACCAGATGCTACTGGCAACAGTAGAAAGCGTCTGGCACCACATGGACAGCAGCCCGCTGTGGCAGCAGTTCAACGTGCACATTACCAGCCGTCCTTATCGCCTGAAATGGCTTGGCGACAGGCAGACACTACTCGCTGCCCTTCGTCGTCGCGATGTGATGGGCGCCTGGCAGGCCATGTGGCAGCATCTTGAAAACGTAAAAAAGAGTTTGCTGGAGCTCTCGGACGAGGATGCCCCGGATTTTGACGGCTATCTGTTTGAATCCGTACCGATTTTTCAGGGGAAATTAATGTGAAAGTGGTTCCGTTATACGACGCGCCACAGCATGCTGAACAGGTGACCGAGTGGCTCTGGCGCGAGTTTGGTGACTCGCTGCCGCGCGCGTTCTTCGAAAGCATTATTGACCACAGCCAGACGCCGGGCAATCTGCCGCTAACCTTTGTGCTGGTGGATGACGATACGCTGCTTGGCACCGTAGGGTTGTGGCGTTGCGATTTGATAAGCCGCCAGGATCTGTTCCCCTGGCTGGCGGCGCTCTATGTTGATGAGTCCGCACGCGGGCAGGGGCTGGCGCGTACTTTACAGCAGCATGTGATTGAGTCTGCACGGGAAATGGGGTTTAGCGAGCTTCATCTTTACTCCGCCTGCCGTGAATTTTATGAGCGCTTTGGCTGGCAGTATATCGGCGACGGCCTCGATTACCCGGACAGGACCGTCCACCTCTATCGCTTTACCCTCTAGTTGTCCTGCGGCGTCACGACCGAGTGGCGTCTTACCAGCGTCGGGTTAAACACATGCGTGACATCAGGGAGCGGACGGTTTTCTGCCAACGCCAGTGCCAGTTCTGCTGCCTGTGTCGCCATCGTCACGATGGGATAGCGCACTGTGGTCAGACGCGGGCGGACATAGCGTGATATCAGCACATCGTCAAAGCCAATCAGCGAGATCTCATCTGGCACAGTAATGCCATTATCGTTGAGCACCCCCATTGCGCCCGCTGCCATCGAGTCGTTATAGCAGGCGATCGCCGTAAAATTCTTGCCACGCCCGAGCAGTTCGGTCATTGCCTGTTCACCGCCGCTCTCGTCCGGTTCGCCGAAGGTGACCAGACGCTCATTACACGGCAGGCCATTTTCTTTGAGGGCGTCGTAATAACCCTGCAGGCGGTCTTCGGCATCGGAAATCGCGTGGTTGGAACACAAATAGCCTATCCGGGTATGGCCCTGTTGTATGAGGTGGCGCGTTGCCAGCCAGGCACCGTAGCGGTCATCCAGCGACACGCAGCGCTGCTCGAAACCAGGCAGAATGCGGTTAATCAGTACCATGCCGGGGATCTGTTTCATCAACGCAATGAGTTCAGCATCCGGCACCATTTTGGCATGGACAACCAGTGCCGCACAGCGGTGGCGAATCAGTTGTTCAATCGCATTACGTTCTTTTTGCTCATTGTGATAACCATTGCCAATGAGCAGGAAGTTGCCAGTGCTGGAGGCGACCTGTTCAACCGCCTTCACCATGGCGCCAAAAAAAGGGTCAGAAACATCACCGACCACCAGTCCGACCGTTTCCGTCGACTGCTGCGCCAGCGCTCGGGCATTGGCGTTGGGGTGATAGCTCAGACTCTCCATGGCGGTCTGGACCGCCAGCCGTGAGGCTTCGCTGGCTTTCGGGGAGTCGTTAATTACGCGAGAGACCGTAGCGACAGAGACACCTGCAAGCCGGGCTACATCTTTTATTGTCGCCATTGAGCACCTTCATTTAGGGGTAAGCGTTTACACACCCACTTATGTTACGGGAATGCGCTGGCTAATCAAGGTTGTCGCCAGTGCACTTTCCGCAAACGTGAGCTGACGCGGTGAAATGGCGTGAAAACGTTACATGGAAAATATATCCGGAAATATACAGTTCGAACCTTTAGTTACACTTTGCGAAATGCTGTTTCTATTGTCTGCTGGAGAAGCATTTGGTCGGATTGCTACAGTAGCAATCCCAGAGGTATTGATAGGTGAAGTCAACCTGAGGGTTGAACACTTGAATTACACCAACCTGCGCAGATGTGCAGGTTTTTTTTTGCCATTAAGTCAATGTGTAACAAGCTGGATGATTAGAAACACCTCGTTGCACTTAGGCTCATTCGCTTGCTTTTTACTGCTGGCGGGCTAACGCGCCGCCAGCCACAATCAAGATCCCAGAGGTATTGATTGGTGATTATTTCGGTACGCATTTCGTACTTAATTTCTTGCACCAACCTGCGCGGATGCGCAGGTTTTTTTTCGCCCGCATTTCGCCGCCCCCCACTTCTCGTGTAATCTGCCACAATTTATTCATAACCTGTCGAATTGACTAACAAAAGGAGTTGAAATGTTATTTGGCTTTTTTCGTGGCCTCTTTCGCGTCCTGTTCCGTGTGCGACTCACGGGCAATACACAGGCGTTGCACGGCGAGCGCGTGCTGATTGTCCCCAACCATGTCTCCTTTATAGATGGGATTTTGCTGGCGCTCTTTCTTCCTGTTCGCCCGGTCTTTGCGGTTTATACCTCCATCAGCCAGCAGTGGTACATGCGCTGGCTTAAACCGATCATCGATTTTGTGCCGCTGGATCCGACGAAGCCGATGTCCGTCAAACACCTTGTCCGCCTGATTGGCGAAGGGCGTCCGGTAGTGATTTTCCCGGAAGGGCGCATTTCGGTATCCGGCTCGCTGATGAAAATCTACGATGGTGCGGGGTTTGTGGCGGCGAAGTCGGCGGCAACCGTCGTACCGCTGCGTATAGAGGGGGCGGAGCTGACCTTTTTCAGCCGTCTGAAAGGGCTGGTTAAACAGCGTTTATTCCCACAGATTCATCTGCATGTTCTGCCGCCAACGCAACTGCCCATGCCGGAAGCGCCGCGCGCCCGCGACCGCCGTAAGATTGCTGGTGAGATGCTGCATCAGATTATGATGGAAGCCCGCATGGCGGTGCGTCCGCGCGAAACCTTATTCGACGCCTTCCTTGCCGCACAATATCGTTACGGCGCAGGCAAGCACTGCGTAGAAGACATTAATTTCACCCCGGACACTTACCGTAAGCTGCTGACCAAGACACTGTTTGTCGCCCGTATTCTCGACAAATACACGGCACAGGGCGAGAAAATCGGCCTGATGTTGCCGAACGCCGGTATCAGCGCCGCGGTGATTTTTGGCGCCATCGCCCGCGGACGCATTCCGGCGATGATGAACTACACCGCCGGTGTTAAAGGGCTGACCAGCGCCATTACCGCGGCGGAAATCAAAACGGTATTTACCTCACGTACCTTTATGGACAAAGGGAAGCTCTGGCATCTGCCGGAACAGCTAACCCAGGTGCGCTGGGTCTATCTGGAAGATTTAAAAGGCAGTGTCACGCTGGAAGATAAGCTGTGGATCTTTAGCCGCGTGCTGATGCCACGTCTGGCGCAGGTGCCGCAAAAACCCGAAGATGCGGCGATCATACTCTTTACCTCCGGTTCTGAGGGCAATCCGAAAGGGGTTGTCCACAGTCATAAAAGTATTCTGGCGAACGTCGAGCAAATCCGCACCATTGCCGATTTCACCGCCAATGATCGCTTTATGTCGGCGCTGCCGCTGTTCCACTCTTTTGGTCTGACGGTGGGGCTGTTTACGCCGCTGTTGACCGGGGCAGAAGTGTTCCTCTACCCAAGCCCGCTGCACTATCGCATTGTGCCGGAGCTGGTGTACGACCGGAACTGTACCGTGCTGTTCGGCACATCGACATTCCTGGGGAATTACGCCCGCTTCGCCAATCCGTATGACTTTTTCCGCCTGCGTTATGTGGTAGCAGGGGCTGAAAAGCTCCAGGACAGCACCCGTCAGCTTTGGCAGGACAAATTTGGTCTGCGCATTCTGGAGGGCTACGGGGTAACAGAGTGCGCGCCAGTGGTGTCGATCAACGTGCCGATGGCGGCGAAGCCCGGTACCGTTGGGCGTATTCTGCCCGGTATGGACGCGCGCCTGCTTGAAGTGCCGGGTATTGATGACGGTGGCCGACTGCAACTGAAAGGACCGAACATCATGAACGGTTATCTGCGCGTGGAGAAACCCGGCGTACTGGAAGCGCCTGCGGCAGAAAATGCCCAGGGTGAGCTGGAAAGCGGCTGGTATGACACGGGTGATATTGTGCGCTTTGATGAGCAAGGTTTCGTGCAGATTCAGGGCCGTGCCAAACGCTTTGCAAAAATTGCCGGTGAGATGATTTCGTTGGAGATGGTGGAGCAACTGGCGCTGGCGGTATCGCCTGAGAAGATGCATGCCACGGCGATCAAATCCGACGCCAGCAAAGGTGAGGCGCTGGTCCTGTTCACCACCGATGAACAACTGACGCGCGAGAAACTCCAGCAGCAGGCGCGTGCGCAAGGCGTACCGGAACTGGCGGTTCCGCGCGATATACGCTTCCTCAAACAGTTGCCGTTACTGGGCAGCGGGAAGCCTGACTTTGTGACGTTAAAAGGCATGGTTGAAGAGGCGGAAACCCAAAATGCATGAGTCAGTACCCACTAACACATCACTGTGGTCGAAGGGGATGAAAGCGGTCATTGTCGCCCAGTTCCTGTCGGCCTTTGGTGATAATGCGCTGCTGTTTGCCACCCTGGCGCTGTTGAAAGCGGAGTTCTACCCCGACTGGAGTCAACCGATCCTGCAGATGGTGTTTGTGGGCGCTTACATCCTTTTTGCCCCCTTTGTCGGGCAGATCGCCGACAGCTTCCCCAAAGGGCGCGTGATGATGGTCGCTAATGGCCTCAAGCTGTTGGGGGCGGCCAGCATTTGCATCGGTATCAACCCTTTCATTGGCTATACGCTGGTGGGCGTCGGAGCGGCGGCCTATTCCCCGGCGAAATACGGTATCCTGGGTGAACTGACAACCGGCGACAAACTGGTCAAAGCGAACGGGCTGATGGAGTCCTCAACGATTGCCGCGATCCTGTTGGGTTCCATGGCGGGCGGTATTTTGGCTGACTGGCATGTGCTGGCTTCGTTGGGCGTCTGTGCGCTGGTTTATGCAGGCGCGGTGGCGGCAAACTTGATGATTCCACGCCTGGCGGCTGCGCGGCCAGGGCAATCCTGGCGTTTCACACCGATGACGCGCAGTTTTTTCTCTGCCTGTTCATTGTTGTGGCGCAATGGCGAGACGCGTTTTTCACTGGTTGGTACCAGCCTGTTTTGGGGCGCGGGTGTAACGCTGCGTTTTCTGCTGGTACTGTGGGTGCCCGTTGCACTGGGCATTACGGATAACGCCACGCCGACCTATCTCAATGCCATGGTGGCGGTGGGCATTGTGGTGGGGGCCGGGCTTGCCGCAAAACTGGTTACGCTTGAGACGGTGGCGCGATGTATGCCTGCCGGGATTTTGATTGGCGTGGCAGTAACCTTCTTTTCGTTACAACATGCAGTACTTCCGGCTTATGGAATCTTAATGCTTATCGGCATGCTGGGTGGTTTTTTCGTGGTGCCACTTAATGCGCTGTTGCAGGAGCGCGGTAAACGTTCTGTTGGCGCAGGAAACGCTATTGCGGTACAGAATCTCGGCGAGAACACCGCCATGCTGTTGATGCTGGGACTCTACTCCCTGGCGGTCAAAGTGGGTGTGCCGGTGATTGGTGTCGGTGTCGGGTTCGGCGTACTGTTTGCGCT
Source organism: Phytobacter diazotrophicus (assembly GCF_052061655.1). Lineage (NCBI taxonomy): Bacteria > Pseudomonadati > Pseudomonadota > Gammaproteobacteria > Enterobacterales > Enterobacteriaceae > Phytobacter > Phytobacter diazotrophicus. The sequence goes on from NZ_CM125428.1 coordinate 997,871, forward strand.
GGCAATCACGGCACTGTGGATTTGGCAACGCCGCCGCTAAGAGACAGGCCGGGTTACCCGGCCTGATTCATATTAGGGTGCCGGGTAGGTATAGACCTGATGCACCGCTTCAATTTCGGCGAGCACCTCTTCGCTGAGCGTAAGATGCAGACTTTCCACATTCGTTTTTAGCTGTTCCATTGTTGTAGCGCCCAGAAGGGTGCTGGCAACGAACGGCTGACGACGCACAAATGCCAGCGCCATCTGCGCCGGATCCAGATTGTGGCGTTTGGCGATATCCACGTAGGCAGCAACCGCTTTTTGCGCCTGCTCGCCACTGTAACGGGTAAAGCGGCTGAACAGGGTGTTGCGAGCACCAGCGGGTTTCGCACCGTTCAGGTATTTCCCGGTGAGGGTGCCGAACGCCAGGCAGGAGTAAGCTAGCAGCTCAACCCCTTCATATTGCGTCACCTCAGCCAGACCTACTTCATAGCTACGGTTAAGCAGGCTGTAGGGGTTCTGAATGGTGACGATGCGCGGTAATTCGTGTTTTTCCGCCAGTTGCAGATAGCGCATCACGCCAAAGGCCGTTTCATTCGACACGCCGATATAGCGAATTTTGCCCGCGCGCTGGAACTCGGTCAGCGCCTCCAGTGTTTCCAGTAGCGTGACGACAGGGGCGGATTCCGTCCACTTATAGCCCAGTGTGCCAAAACAGTTGGTAGGGCGCTGCGGCCAGTGCACCTGATAGAGATCGAGATGATCGGTTTGCAGGCGTTTCAGGCTGGCTTCAAGCGCGAGGCGGATATTTTTACGATCCAGCGCCTGGTTTGGTCGAATGCTATTGTCATTATTGCGCGAGGGGCCGCTAACCTTCGAGGCGAGGACCACTTTCTCACGATTGCCGCGCTTCGCCAGCCAGTTACCGACATAGGTCTCCGTCAGCCCTTGTGTTTCCGGGCGCGGTGGGACGGGATACATCTCTGCGACATCAATCAGGTTGATCCCCTGGCTGATGGCGTAATCAAGCTGTGCGTGGGCGTCGGCTTCGCTGTTCTGTTCACCAAACGTCATTGTGCCCAGCCCCAGGGTGCTTATTTCAAGTGAACTGTGGGGGATACGGTGGTAGTGCATAGCCGGCTTCCTTTAACTTACTGTACTGCGTCAGTTGTCCTGACAAAGGAATATAAACATGGCAGAGGGCAGAACAAAGGGAAAGAGGGGAGACCAAAAAAGGTCAGCAGGTGACTGACCTTTTTAAAGATTTTTAGCGCTCGAGGATCTGAGAAACATCATCACGGTTGATCTGCATCTTATTGCCTTGCTGGTCATGGTAACTGACCAGGCCGGTTTCATCGTCAATTTCTGGCTTGCCATCAGTCAGGATCATCCTGCCATCTTTGGTTGCCATAACGTAATCACTGCTACAACCTGAAACTGCAAATGCTAATCCAACTGCAGAGATAATCACTGCCCATTTTTTCATCGTTCTGTCCTCATTTGGCTCGTGTCTCACATCATTCTAGTAATAACCTGATGTATCAGTGCAAAAAAGGGGGGAAAATCTTAAAGTGTGGGCAGGGACAAAAAGACGAGGAAAATAGCTTCCCCTTGCGGGGAAGCCTTGTATTACGACGGGTTTTTCTTGCCGCGCATCAAGTTGAGCGTCTCAACTGTGATAGAGAAGAACATCGCGAAGTAGATATACCCTTTCGGTACATGAATCGAGACGCTTTCCAGAATCAGGGTAAAGCCCACCAGAATCAGGAAGGATAACGCCAGCATTTTCACCGAAGGATGGCGATTCACAAACTCACCGATAGGGCGTGCGGCAAACATCATCACACCAACCGAAATCACCACCGCCGCCATCATAATAAACAGATGGTCGGACAGGCCAACCGCGGTAATGACAGAATCAAGACTGAAAATAATGTCCAGCAGCATAATCTGTACGATTGCCCCGAGGAACGAGTGAACATTGGTTTTCAGATCCTCTTCATCACCTTCGATCGTTTCGTGGATCTCTTTACTGGCTTTCCAGATAAGGAACACGCCGCCACAAAACAGGATCAGATCGCGCGCTGATACCGCATGATCAAATGCGCTAAACAGCGGGGTGGTCAGTTTTGTCAGCCAGGCAATTGAGGCCAGCAGCAGCAATCGCATGACCATCGCGGCAGCCAGACCGAGCCTTCGGGCGTGATTACGCTGCGCAGTGGGCAGCTTCGCCACAACCAGTGAGAGGAAAATAATATTGTCGATCCCAAGCACAATCTCCAACAGCGTTAGCGTGCCAAGGGCAAGCCAGGCATTGGGATCGGTAATCCATGCAAATAACATCTATAAAGTCCTGCCAAAAAAGAAAGGCTGATTATAAGCGCCAGCCGCGCGGAGGTAAAAGTTAATCCCCTGGCACCAGGAAATGTCGGGCGAGCAGCGCGCCGGTGAAATTCTTTTTCAGATAGAAACCACGCGGCAGCGTCAGGATTGGTTCTCCATGTGCGCCGACGGCTTCGGTCAGCGCTTTGCTGTTTGCCGCTTTCGGGCGCAACTGCAATACCTCGCCATGACGCGCTGTAATACGCTCAACCTGGCCAAGCACAATCAAGTCCATCAACTCTTCCCAGTCCATGCGCAACTGGGTTTCTTCCTCTTCACTGGGGCTCCAGAGCAGCGGCGAGCCTACGCGGCGCTCGGCAAGGGGAATGTCGCGCGAACCTTCAATAGGGATCCATAACACGCGGCGCAATTTATGACGTACATGGCTGGTTTCCCACATCACCCCTGTATTGCCTGTTAGCGGGGCGACGCAGACAAATGTCGTCTCCAGCGGCCGGCCCGCGCTATCGATGGGGATCGTTTTCAACTCTACGCCCAGCGCTGCGAAATCCTGCTCCGGTTTACTGCCTGCACTGGCGCCAAGCCACTGCTCCAGCAGGATACCCGTCCAGCCTTTATCGCGTTTCAGATCGCGAGGAATGGGCAATCCGGCAAGCCGGGCAAGTTCGCCCAGGGTGTAGCCTGCGAGATGTTGCGCCTGGGTAAGCAACTGAATTTCAGACTCGGGAGACGATAGTAAAGGTCGTATGGCGGACATGCTAAAACCTTGATTAAAAAATGAACTGCAATTATGCACACCGTCGATGGCTGCGATCTTTTTCCACCCGTCCTGATAAAAGGACTGATTCATAAGAGAATTTTCCGTGAAAAAGGTGGCGTTGCGCAACTCACTGCGCGGTTGTTCAAATCTGGTCACTGACAATGAACAGGATCTTACACCATGTTATCCACAGAAAAATGGGATAACTGGGTAAAAGTGTCACTACTGTTTCGATTTACAGCCTTGACGTGCGACGAAAATCGAATTTCTGCACAAAATGTGCCTAAGTTATTGGCATAATCTGTGGATAAAAACGACGTTGTTCGATCTTTCATCAGTACAAGGATCACTATAGTGACGATCATCACATTATGTGATGCAAATACAGAAATAAACCTATTAACTCAATGAATTTAAGGTAATTATTCACTGGGTTGATTGTTAGCATATTCAGACTACTCCGGGTTTTCCAATGTTAAATCTCCGGTTCTTCACAAGTCTATCCACAGAAAAGGTGAATAAAAGCGGGCAAGCGAGGGAGCGTCTGTTTATAACTTTGCCGATAATTGTGAGTTATTCAAATGTTATCCGTTTGTTCCGCCGTAATTGAGTGGTTTACCGTTTTCCACGAGTGTGAAACAATCGATTAATTCAGGTTTATTTTGAGGTAGTCCGGTGATTGATGACGATGGCTACCGCCCAAATGTGGGTATCGTAATCTGTAATCGACAGGGCCAGGTCATGTGGGCCAGACGCTTCGGGCAGCACTCCTGGCAGTTTCCCCAGGGGGGAATCAACCCAGGCGAGTCTCCGGAGCAGGCGATGTTCAGGGAGCTGTTCGAGGAAGTAGGCTTAAATCGTAAAGATGTTCGAATCCTTGCTTCTACCCGTAACTGGTTGCGTTACAAGTTACCGAAACGTTTGGTGCGTTGGGATACAAAGCCGGTCTGTATCGGCCAGAAACAAAAATGGTTTCTTCTGCAATTGGTCAGCAGTGATGCTGATGTCAATATGCAAACCAGTAGTACCCCTGAGTTTGATGGCTGGCGCTGGGTGAGCTACTGGTATCCTGTTCGTCAGGTAGTGTCGTTCAAACGCGATGTCTACCGACGGGTGATGAAAGAGTTTGCAGGGGCCGTGATGGCGCTTCAGGAGATTCCGCCTAAGCCACAAAGTGCACCTGCCTGGCGACGTAAAAGAGGTTAAGCCACGCACATTATGCTCACCCGCTTGCGAGAAATCGTTGAAAAAGTTGCCAGCGCGCCGCGACTGAACGAAGCGCTGGAAATACTGGTCACAGATATTTGCGAGGCGATGGAGACGGAAGTTTGCTCCGTCTACCTCGCAGACCATGACCGGCGTTGTTATTACTTAATGGCGACTCGCGGTTTAAAAAAGCCGCGCGGGCGTACGGTCACTCTCGCATTTGATCAAGGTATCGTCGGCCTGGTAGGCAGGCTGGCGGAACCTATTAACCTTGCTGATGCGCAAAAACACCCCAGTTTTAAATACATCCCTGCCGTAAAAGAAGAGCGTTTTCGCGCTTTCCTCGGCGTGCCGATTATTCAGCGTCGTCAGCTTCTCGGTGTTCTGGTTGTTCAGCAACGTGAACTGCGCCAGTACGATGAAAGCGAAGAGTCCTTCCTGGTTACGCTGGCTACCCAAATGGCAGCCATTCTCTCTCAGTCGCAGCTAACCGCGCTGTTTGGTCAGTATCGCCAGACGCGTATTCGCGCGCTTCCTGCGTCATCCGGCGTGGCCATTGCCGAAGGCTGGATGGATGAAACGCTGCCGTTGATGGAGCAGGTTTATGAAGCCTCGACCCTCAACACAACGCTTGAACGGGAAAGGCTGACCAGCGCACTGGAAGAGGCGGCGGGTGAGTTTCGTCGTTATAGCAAGCGATTTTCTGCGGGGGCGCAAAAAGAGACGGCGGCGATTTTCGATCTTTACTCGCATCTGCTTTCCGATGCGCGTCTGCGCCGTGAGCTGTTTGCCGAGGTAGATAAAGGTCTGGTCGCTGAGTGGGCGGTCAAAACGGTCATTGAACGATTCGCCGAGCAGTTTGCGGCATTGAGTGACGGTTATCTGAAAGAGCGCTCTGGCGATTTACGCACGCTCGGCCAGCGCTTACTGTTCCATCTCGATGATAATATCCAGGGCCCCAATACCTGGCCGGAACGCTTTATCCTTGTTGCCGATGAGTTATCTGCGACAACGCTGGCGGAGCTTCCGCATGACAGGCTCGCGGGTGTTGTAGTACGCGATGGCGCATCCAACTCCCATGCGGCAATCATGGTTCGTGCGCTCGGGATCCCGACGGTTATGGGGGCGGATATTCAGCCTTCTGTGCTGCATCGTCGCACGCTGGTGGTGGACGGCTATCGCGGTGAGCTGCTGGTGGATCCAGAGCCCGTTCTGTTGCAGGAATACCAGCGACTTATCACCGAAGAGAATGAATTAACCCGGCTTGCCGAAGATGATGTGAACCTCGCCGCGCAGCTTAAAAGCGGTGAGCGCATCAGGGTGATGCTCAACGCGGGGCTCAGTCCGGAGCATGAAGAGAAGCTCGGTAGTCGTATTGACGGCATCGGGCTTTATCGCACCGAAATTCCTTTTATGTTGCAAAGTGGTTTCCCGTCTGAGGAAGAGCAGGTCGCGCAGTATCAGGGCATGCTGCAGATGTTTAACGATAAGCCGGTGACCCTGCGTACGCTGGATATCGGCGCGGATAAACAGTTGCCGTATATGCCGATAAGCGAAGAGAACCCGTGCCTGGGCTGGCGTGGCATCCGAATTACGCTCGATCAGCCGGAAATCTTCCTTGTGCAGGTGCGCGCAATGCTGCGTGCGAATGCGGCCACCGGAAATCTCAGCATTCTGTTGCCGATGATCACCAGCATTGATGAGGTGGATGAAGCAAAACGGCTGATTGAACGTGCCGGGCGTGAAGTCGAAGAGATGATTGGTTACGCCATTCCGAAACCGCGTATTGGCGTGATGATTGAAGTGCCGTCAATGGTGTTTATGCTCTCGCACCTGGCGAATCGGGTCGACTTTATCTCTATCGGCACTAATGACCTTACTCAGTATATTCTGGCGGTCGATCGTAACAATACGCGCGTGGCCAATATGTATGACAGCCTGCATCCTGCCGTGTTGCGCGCGCTGGCGATGATTGCCAGAGAAGCCGAACAGGCGGGCGTCGATCTGCGTCTGTGCGGTGAAATGGCAGGAGATCCCATGTGTGTGGCGGTGCTGATTGGCCTTGGCTTTAGCCATCTGTCGATGAACGGTAAGTCGGTGGCACGTATTAAATATCTGCTACGGCGTATTGATTTCGCTGAGGCGCAAACGCTGGCCAACCGTACGCTTGAGGCGCAACTGGCGACCGAAGTACGACATCAGGTCGCGGCATTTATGGAGCGACGCGGTCTGGGTGGTCTTATTCGCGGTGGGTTGTAGACGTAAGTTCCCGGGAGCATAGATAACTCTGTGGCCGGGGCGCGCTGGGGAAGCCAACGCACCTGCGGCGTAAAGGATGGCGGGTAATACCCTAAATCATTTGCGTTGCAGGAAGGCGGCAAGCCAGCAAGTTCCCGGGAGCATAGATAACTATGTGACCGGGGCGCGCTGGGGAAGCTAACGCACCTGCGGCGTAAAGGATGACGGGTATACATATCTTTTACAACTTCGCCGCATCCAGCCTGCCCTCCTTATGCTATCATTCGCGCCTTTGGAGCGCCCGCCAGAACGGGCGCGCATCTATACCGCTGTCCACTTTCGGCGGAATAACAACATGTTGTGGTGACAGATGAATAGTGGCTATCTGCGTTTTCCTGAATTTGATCCAGTAATTTTTTCCATTGGGCCGGTTTCCCTTCACTGGTACGGGTTGATGTACCTTGTTGGCTTTGTCTTTGCCATGTGGCTCGCAACCCGTCGTGCTGGCCGTCCTGGCAGTGGCTGGACGAAAAATGAAGTTGAAAATCTGCTCTACGCAGGCTTTCTTGGGGTGTTCCTGGGCGGGCGTATTGGCTACGTTCTGTTCTACAACTTCCCGATCTTCCTCAACGATCCGCTGTATTTGTTCCGCGTCTGGGACGGCGGCATGTCTTTCCACGGCGGCTTGATCGGCGTTATCGTCGTGATGATTGTCTTTGCCAAACGCACCAAACGTAACTTTTTCCAGGTCGCAGATTTTATTGCCCCGCTGATTCCTTTTGGTCTGGGTGCTGGACGTCTGGGTAACTTTATCAACGGCGAACTGTGGGGCCGTGTCGATCCGAGCTTCCCGCTGGCAATGCTCTTCCCGGGGTCGCGCGCAGAAGATGCCGCATTACTGCCGTCTCATCCGCAGTGGCAATCCATTTTTGACACCTACGGCGTTCTGCCTCGTCATCCTTCCCAGTTGTATGAGCTGGTGCTGGAAGGCATCGTGTTATTCATTATCCTGAATCTCTATATTCGCAAACCTCGCCCGATGGGGGCTGTGTCTGGTCTGTTCCTGATTGGCTATGGCGCTTTCCGTATCATCGTTGAGTTCTTCCGCCAGCCGGATGCACAATTTACGGGGACGTGGGTACAATACATCAGCATGGGGCAGATCCTCTCCATCCCGATGATTGTTGCGGGTATTATCATGATGGTTTGGGCGTATCGTCGTCGTGCGCCGCAACACGTTTCCTGAGGAACCATGAAACAGTATTTAGAACTGATGCAAAAGGTGCTCAATGAGGGCACTCCGAAAAACGACCGTACAGGGACGGGCACGCTCTCTATTTTTGGCCATCAGATGCGCTTTAATCTGCAGGATGGTTTTCCGCTGGTAACCACCAAGCGTTGCCATTTGCGCTCCATTATTCATGAGCTGCTGTGGTTCCTGCAGGGCGATACCAACATCGCTTACCTGAAAGAGAACAAGGTCTCTATCTGGGATGAATGGGCTGATGAGCAGGGCAACCTCGGGCCGGTTTATGGCAAACAGTGGCGCGCCTGGCCAACGCCGGATGGCCGTCATATTGACCAGATCTCGACCGTCCTGAACCAGTTGAAAAACGATCCGGATTCGCGCCGTATCATCGTGTCAGCCTGGAACGTGGGCGAACTGGATAAAATGGCTCTGGCGCCGTGCCACGCGTTTTTCCAGTTCTATGTCGCGGACGGCAAGCTCTCCTGCCAGCTCTACCAGCGCTCTTGCGATATCTTCCTTGGTCTGCCTTTTAATATCGCCAGCTACGCATTACTGGTGCATATGATGGCGCAACAGTGTGACCTGGAACCTGGAGATTTTGTCTGGACCGGTGGCGATACTCATCTGTACAGCAACCATCTGGAGCAAACGCGCCTGCAACTGAGCCGCGAACCGCGTGCACTGCCCACGCTCAAAATCAAGCGTAAGCCCGCATCGCTGTTTGATTACTGCTTCGATGATTTTGAAATCGAAGGCTACGATCCGCACCCGGCGATTAAAGCCCCGGTCGCTATCTGACCGAACGCAGCATCGCATAACCGGCGCCACAGAGCGCCGGTTTTTTTTGTCTATAGAAAACCCCCAGCTAGGCTGGGGGTTCCGGAAAGCTTTCAGCTTTAAGCCAGTTATTAAAACCCCTTTTGATTTGTTAAAACAGCTTGCGGTCTGGCAACTGCAAAAGTTCAACAAGAAATCAAAAGGGGGTCCCGATGGGGGACGAAAAGAGCTTAGCGCACACCCGATGGAACTGTAAATATCACATAGTTTTTGCGCCGAAATACCGAAGACAGGCGTTCTACGGAGAGAAACGTCTGGCGATAGGCAGCATTTTAAGAAAGCTGTGTGAGTGGAAAAACGTACGGATCCTGGAAGCTGAATGCTGTGCAGATCATATCCATATGCTTGTGGAAATCCCGCCCAAAATGAGCGTATCCGGCTTTATGGGATATCTGAAAGGGAAAAGCAGTCTGATGCTTTATGAGCAGTTTGGAGATCTGAAATTCAAATACAGGAACAGGGAGTTCTGGTGTCGGGGATACTACGTGGATACGGTAGGGAAGAACACAGCGAAGATACAGGAATACATAAAGCACCAGCTTGAAGAGGATAAAATGGGTGAGCAGTTGTCGATCCCTTATCCGGGCAGCCCGTTTACGGGCCGTAAGTAAGGAAGTTTGATGCAAATGTCAGATCGTATGCGCCTGTTAGGGCGCGGCTGGTAACAGAGCCTTACAGGCGCATCTGAAAAACCTCCGGCTATGCCGGAGGATATTTATTATCCTCATTACGCATTCTTCGGCATATCTTCCAGACCGTTTGTAACCCGCTGCAAATCCGCCAGTTTGTTTCGTGACGTCTCGTAAAACGGGCGCCGGCCGCTCGCCATTATGACGATGCTGCGCCAGACTGCCGCCATGAAAAACGAACACGGATTTACTCTGATTGAGACGATGGTTGCGGTGGCGCTGATTGTTATTCTGAGCGGCATCGGGATTACCGGCTGGCGTACCTGGCAGGCCCAGCAGCGCTTATGGCAAACCGCGTTACAGGTGCGGCATTTCCTGGAGATGCTGCGCGATGATGCCAACTGGCATAACCAGGAGCGGCTTATTGTGGCATCCCGTTCTGAGGATGCCTGGTGCCTGCATACTCAGGAGCTGCAAACAGGCTGCTCGATCGATTCCCCGTATCTTATGCGCCCGGTATGGCCTGAGGTTAACCTCGTGGAAATTACACCTTCATTAGGTTTCTATGGCCTGCGTAATACGGCATGGGGAGGGCATATTCGGGTCGCAAGTGAGGCGGGTGAGTGGCGGATCGTGGTGTCGGGCTGGGGGAGGATACGGTTGTGTCAACGTGTGGCGGACGAATCATGTTAGACCGGCAACAGGGGTTTTCCTTGCTGGAGACCTTGCTGGCGATGGCAATAGGGAGCGTTATTCTGCTGGCGGCGGCGCGCTTTCTTCCCGCATTACAGTTTGCTGTGCTGCAACAGACTCGTCATCAGATGCTTGAAGATGAACTCTGGCAGCGCCTCTATACCGTTGCCAGGCACATTCAGCGTGCCGGATATTGCAATGGTGAATGTGTGGGGCAAGCGTTGACTATCGGGCGTAATGGGAGTTGCGTGGTGGTGCAATGGGATGCTAACAGCAACGGACGATGGGAAACATCGCTGGTCAGCGATGCCGACCAGACGGGGTTTCGCCTGCAAAACGGTGTGCTGGAAACCTTGCGCGGCGCGACATCCTGCGAAGGAAAGGGCTGGGATAAAATGACGGATCCCAACACGGTAGATATTACCCTGTTTACGGTTACCCGACAGAAAACGACTGGGTTTGCGCCTGTCTTTACCATCAGTCTTGCAGGCCAAATCAAAGAGCAGAACACGCAACATATTTCGGCTGCCTTTAGCGTGAGTGGTTTTAACTTGTGAACCGTGAACGCGGGATGTCTTCACTGGCACTGGTGCTGCTTATGCTCATGCTCGGTAGCCTGATGCTTAATGGATTAAACCAGCAATTGAAGACCCATATTCGCCGGGTGAGCACGGAGAGCGAGCACCTTCGCCAGTATGCGCAGGTGCAGTCGGCGATGATGTGGGCGCAAAGGCACCCCTGGCACAGGGAGCCCGCGTTGCAATGTCTGCAACACCTCACTGAACCCTGGCAGGCATGCCTGCGTGTGCTCAGTGACCAGACCGTGTTATTAACCGTGGGAAGTGGCAAACAACGTTTATGGCGAGGCGGGCAGATTGAGCGTAACAATGTGGTGTTTTCCGCACATGGCTGGAGTGATTTTTGCCCACGTAAGGATAGGGCGCTATGTCAGATTCCATAAGACAGCGCGGATTTAGCCTGCCCGAAGTGCTGCTGGCTATGGTTTTGCTGGTGATGGTGGTCACCGCGCTGGGAGGCTATCATCGGGCGCTTGCCTCCGGTTTTCACGCATGGAGCCAGTACCGGCTTTTGTGGCGCCACGCCTGGCAGCAGGCGCAAATGTATCCGCCGCCGCTACCCGCAGGGTGGCAGGTACAGAAGGAGCAGACAAGCGACCAGGGATGTGTCAGCATCAGGGTTATTATCATTTCGCCAGTGGGCAGAAAAGGGCAAATGACGCGAACATTTTGCCCAAACAGCCAGTAGTCAGGAGCACGTATGCTAAGGGTTTATCACTCCAATCATTTGGATGTGCTGGAAGCATTGATGGAGTTTATCGTTGAACGCGATCACCTCAGCGATCCTTTTGAACCCGAAGTGGTGCTGGTTCAGAGCACGGGTATGGCGCAATGGCTGCAAATGACGCTGGCGCAGAAGTTTGGCATAGCCGCCAATATCGACTTTCCGCTCCCCGCCAGTTTTATCTGGGATATGTTTGTGCGTGTCCTGCCGGACATCCCAAAAGAGAGCGCATTTAATAAACAGAGTATGAGCTGGAAACTGATGTCGCTGCTACCAGAGATGCTGGAGCACGACGAATTTGTCATGTTGCGCCACTACCTGAGCGATGACGACGACAAGCGCAAGCTGTTTCAGCTTTCCTCCCGTATTGCAGATCTTTTCGACCAATACCTTGTCTATCGACCGGAGTGGCTCACCTTGTGGGAAGCCGGGAAAAAAGTGGATGGTCTTGATGAGGCGCAAATCTGGCAGGCGCCGCTATGGCGTCGCCTGGTGGAGCATACAGCCGAGCTTGGACAGCCACACTGGCACCGCGCCAATCTTTATCAGCGCTTTATCAATGTGCTTGAATCTGCTGAACAGTGCCCGCCTGGGTTACCGTCGCGCGTATTTATATGTGGCATTTCAGCGCTGCCGCCAGTCTACCTACAGGCGTTACAGGCGCTGGGTAAGCATATTGATGTACACCTGCTCTTTACCAACCCTTGCCGCTACTACTGGGGTGATATTAAAGACCCGGCATTTTTAGCCAAACTGCTGACCCGCCAGCGTCGACATCATCGCGACGAGCGAACGCTCCCTCTTTTTCGTGATGCGAGCGCTGTACAAGGCTTGTTTAACAGCGATGGTGAGCAAAATTTACCGAACCCACTGCTTGCCTCGTGGGGCAAACTGGGGCGCGATTATGTGCACCTGCTTGCCGGGCTGGAGAATTACCAGGACCTGGATGCGTTTGTCGATGTTACGCCTGGGCACATTCTACAGAACCTGCAATACGACATGTTGGAACTGCAAAATAGCGCCGTCGCAGGAGTGAATGCCGAGGAGTATGAGCGCAGCGATAAAAAGCGCCTGCTTGAGCCCGACGACCGTAGTGTGACGGTTCATATCTGTCATAGCCCACAGCGGGAAGTTGAAGTATTACATGACAATCTGCTGGCGATGCTGGAGGCCGATCCGTCGCTAACGCCAAGAGACATTGTGGTGATGGTGGCTGATATCGACAGCTACAGTCCGTATATCCAGTCTGTTTTTGGTAGCGCTGTGGGTGAGCGTTACATTCCTTACGCCATTTCTGACCGCCGTGCACGTCAGGCGCATCCGGCGCTACAGGCATTTATTAGTTTGCTGTCGTTACCCGATAGCCGATTTGTTTCGGAAGACGTACTGGCGCTGCTGGATGTCCCCGTACTGGCGGCGCGTTTCAATATTGATGAAGAGGGATTGCGTTACCTGCGCCAGTGGGTCAATGAGTCGGGCATTCGCTGGGGTATGGATGACGATAATGTCCGTGAACTGGAACTCCCGGCGACCGGACAACATACCTGGCAATTTGGTTTAACCCGCATGCTGCTGGGATACGCGATGGAAAGTCGTCAGGGGGAATGGCAATCCATTCTGCCTTATGATGAATCCAGCGGGCTGATTGCTGAGCTGGTCGGTCATCTCGCTTCCTTGCTCATGCAGCTTAATACCTGGCGGCAGGGACTGGTGCAGGCGCGTCCGCTTGAAGAGTGGCTGCCGGTCTGTCGGGAGATGCTCAATGACTTTTTCCTGCCCGACCAGGACACAGAAGCTGCGCTGGCGCTTATCGAACAGCAGTGGCAGGCGATAATTGCACAGGGTATTGATGCAGCGTACGGCGAAGATATTCCACTTTCCGTCTTGCGCGACGAACTGGCGCAGCGTCTCGATCAGGAGCGCATCAGCCAGCGCTTTCTGGCCGGGCCGGTGAATATCTGTACCCTGATGCCAATGCGTTCTATCCCTTTTAAAGCGGTATGCCTGTTGGGTATGAATGACGGCGTCTATCCGCGAACCCTTGCACCGCTGGGGTTTGACCTGATGAGCCATCAATCCCAGCGCGGTGACCGTAGCCGTCGTGATGATGACCGCTACCTGTTCCTTGAGGCGTTGATTTCCGCGCAGGAAAAACTCTACATCAGCTATATCGGTCGCTCGATTCAGGATAACAGCGAACGTTTTCCGTCTGTGCTGGTGCAGGAGTTACTTGATTATATTGGGCAAAGCCACTGCCTGCCGGGTGATGAAGCGCTAAATTGCGATGAGAGTGAAAAGCGCGTTAAAGAACATATTTGCTATCTGCACCCTCGTATGCCGTTTGATGCTGCTAATTTCCGCCCTGGCGAGTGGCAAAGCTTTGCCAGCGACTGGTTGCCCGCAGCAAGCCAACAGGGCACGGCGCACCCTGAATTTATTCAGCAACTTTCCCCGCTTGCGCTGGAATCGCTCACGCTTGAGCAACTGTTGCGTTTCTGGGCACACCCGGTGCGCGCCTTTTTCCAGATGCGACTACGCGTCAATTTCCGTGCGGAAGAGAGCGATATCCCCGATGCCGAACCTTTTATTCTGGAAGGGCTAAGTCGCTACCAGCTCAACCAGGAACTGCTCAATGCGCTGGTGGACCAACAGGACGTTGAAAAGCTTTTTCGTCACTATCGTGCGGCAGGAGCATTGCCCTATGGCGCGTTTGGCGAGATTATCTGGGAAGCCCAGCAGCTTGAAATGCAGGAGCTGGCAGACCGGGTGATCGCGCAGCGCCAGCCTGGTCAAAGCATGGAGGTTGATCTGGAATGCGCAGGTGTGCATCTGAGCGGATGGCTGGCGCATGTACAGCCCGATGGCCTGTTACGCTGGCGACCATCAAAACTCAGCGTTACCCAGGGCTTGCAACTTTGGCTTGAGCATCTTGTCTACTGTGCTAGCGGCGGGGTTGGGGAGAGTCGTTTATTTGTCCGCAGTGGTGGCGAATGGCGTTTTCCTGCGATGAAGCCGGACGACGCATTGCAACATTTGGCGCTCATGATTGAAGGCTATCGCGAAGGGATGGCAAAACCATTGCTGCTGCTACCAGAAAGCGGTGGCGCATGGATAAAAGCCTGTTACGACGCAGCAATTGATGCCATGTTATCGGATGAGACAACGCTGCAAAAAGCGCAAAGTAAATTCTTGCAAGCGTATGAAGGCGGTTTGTTTTCAACCGGCGAAGGTGAAGATATCTGGTATCAGAGGCTGTGGAGAACCCTCACCCCTGAGCATTACCTGCAGATAACGACACTTTCGCAGCGTTACCTGTTACCGCTGTATCGATTTAATCAGTCCAAATGACTGTATAAAAATTGCGCAAGTAAGAACCATCCTTTATTATGCGCGACGGGTCACGGACTGATATACCAAGAGTTCGGCATGCTGCCGACGCACGTTTGCCCCGAAAGTTTCAGCAAGGCTGGAAAGCGAGGGGATTGTTAATGATGAGGTTCGTGAATGCCCCGCAGCACCTGGTTAAAAGCTTTCGTTGTGTTCTTTGCCCTCTGGGCGTCGTACAGTCAGGCAGATAATGGTTGGCAGCCGATACAGGAAACTATCCGTAAGAGCGATAAAGATACCCGCCAGTATCAGGCGATTCGTCTCGACAACGGCATGGTAGTACTGCTGGTTTCCGATTCCCAGGCGGTAAAATCCCTTTCTGCACTTGTCGTCCCGGTAGGTTCCCTTGAAGACCCTGCCGCGCATCCCGGCCTTGCCCATTATCTTGAGCATATGTCTCTGATGGGCTCGAAAAAATACCCGCAGCCGGATAGCCTCTCCGAATTTCTGAAAATGCACGGTGGTAGCCATAACGCCAGCACCGCGCCCTATCGCACCGCGTTTTATCTGGAAGTGGAAAACAACGCGCTGGAAGGGGCCGTTGACCGACTGGCTGATGCGATTGCCGCACCGTTGCTTGAGAAAAAATATGCCGATCGCGAGCGCAACGCTGTCAATGCAGAGTTGACCATGGCGCGTACCCGTGACGGGATGCGTATGGCGCAGGTGAGCGCGGAGACCATCAACCCGGCGCACCCTGGCGCACGCTTCTCTGGTGGTAACCTCGAAACGCTGAGTGATAAGCCCGGTAGTCCGGTGCACGAAGCGCTGCTCGCGTTTCACGAAAAATACTATTCTGCCAATCTGATGAAAGCGGTGATTTACAGTAATCGCCCTTTGCCGGAGCTGGCGAAAATTGCGGTTGATACCTTTGGCCGGGTGCCGAATAAAAACATTGAACGTCCAACTATCGATGTTCCGGTAGTTACCGATGCGCAAAAAGGCATCATTATTCACTACGTCCCGGCGGTGCCGCGCAAGGTGCTGCGCGTTGAATTTCGCATTGATAACAACACCGCGCAATTTCGTAGCAAAACGGATGAGCTGATCACCTATCTTATCGGTAACCGTAGCCCGGGAACGCTCTCTGACTGGCTGCAAAAACAGGGGTTGGCAGAAGGTATCCGGGCAGATTCTGACCCGGTCGTGAACGGAAATAGCGGTGTGCTGGCTATCTCTGCCACCCTGACGGATAAAGGCCAGGCCAACCGTGATAAGGTGGTGGCGGCTATTTTTAGCTATCTCACTATGCTGCGCGATAAGGGCGTGGATAAGCGCTATTTTGACGAACTGGCGCACATTCTGGATCTCGATTTTCGCTACCCGTCGATTACGCGTGATATGGGATACGTGGAATGGCTGGCGGACACCATGATCCGCGTGCCGGTGGCGCACACACTGGATTCGGTAAATATTGCCGACCAGTATGACGCCAAAGCCGTGCAGACACGTCTGGATGAAATGACGCCGCAAAATGCCCGTATCTGGTATATCAGCCCTACTGAGCCACATGACAAAACAGCATATTTTGTCGACGCGCCGTATCAGGTGAATAAAATCACCCCGCAACTATTTGCACAGTGGCAGCAGCAGTCGGCCGAAATTACGCTGAAAACTCCCGAACTTAATCCGTATATTCCGGATGACTTTACGCTGATCAAACCGGCGAAAGAGTACACCAATCCGGAGCTGATCGTTGACGAGCCAAACCTGCGGGTGGTCTACATGCCGAGCCGCTATTTCGCGAACGAACCGAAAGCGGATGTGAGCGTGGTGCTGCGTAATCCAAAAGCGATGGATAGCGCGAAAAACCAGGTAATGTTCGCCCTGAACGACTATCTGGCGGGGATCGCGCTGGACCAGTTAAGTAATCAGGCGGCGGCAGGCGGCATCAGTTTCTCGACCAATGCCAATAATGGTCTGATGCTCAACGCCAACGGGTATACCCAGCGTTTGCCACAGTTGTTCCAGGCGTTGCTGGCGGGATATTTCAGCTATACGCCGACCGCAGAGCAACTTGAACAGGCGAAATCCTGGTATGCGCAAATGATGGACTCCGCGGATAAAGGCAAAGCATTTGATCAGGCTATCATGCCAGTCCAGATGCTCTCTCAGGTGCCTTACTTCCAGCGAGAAGATCGTCGTGCGCTGCTGCCGTCAATCACACTGGATGACATTCTTGCTTATCGTGATGCACTGAAAACCAATGCGCGTCCTGAATTTCTGGTGGTGGGGAACCTTACCGACCAGCAGGCTAAAGACCTGGCGCACGGCGTTCAGGAGCAATTGGGCGCGAAAGGCAGCGAATGGTGTCGCAACAAAGAGGTACTGATCGACAAACCGCAGTCGGTGATATTCGAAAAAGCAGGCAACAGCACCGATTCCGCGTTGGCCGCCGTGTTTGTTCCGTCAGGGGTCGATGAGTACACCAGCTCGGCTTATAGCGCAATGCTCGGGCAGATCATCCAGCCGTGGTTTTATAACCAATTGCGTACCGAAGAGCAGCTTGGTTATGCGGTGTTCGCCTTCCCAATGAGCATTGGCCGTCAGTGGGGGATGGGTTTCTTATTACAGAGCAACAGCAAGCAGCCTGCCTGGTTGTGGGAGCGTTATAAGGCCTTCTTCCCCACCGCGGAAGCGAAGCTGCGTGCCATGAAGCCGGAAGAATTTGCGCAAATCCAACAAGGGGTTATCGCGCAAATCCAGCAGGCGCCGCAGACGCTGGGCGAAGAAGCCTCAAAACTCAGTAAAGATTTTGATCGGGGCAATATGCGCTTCGATTCACGTGATAAAGTAGTGGCTCAGATAAAACTGCTGACGCCGCAGAAACTTGCCGATTTCTTCCATCAGGCGGTGGTTGAGCCGCAGGGCATGGCGGTATTGTCACAGATTTCCGGAAGCCAAAGTGGGAAAGCGGAGTACGCGCAGCCCGAAGGGTGGAAAGTCTGGGACAGCGTCAGCGCGTTGCAGCAATCTTTACCCCTGATGAGCGAGAAAAATGAGTGAAACCGCTGAGACCCTTGATCCACTCCGCTTGCCGCTAACCGGCGAGCGCCTGATTGAAGCCTCTGCGGGCACCGGTAAGACCTTCACCATCGCCGCACTTTACCTGCGGCTGCTACTTGGTTTAGGCGGCAATGCCGCCTTTCCACGCCCGTTAAACGTCGAAGAGTTGTTGGTGGTGACCTTTACCGAGGCCGCCACCGAAGAACTTCGCGGTCGCATTCGCAGCAATATCCATGAACTTCGCATCGCCTGTTTGCGCGAAACAACCGACAACCCGTTATATGCCAGCCTGTTGCGCGAGATCACTGATAAGCAACAGGCCGCGCAGTGGCTAATGCTCGCTGAACGGCAGATGGATGAAGCGGCCGTCTTTACTATCCACGGCTTTTGCCAGCGCATGCTTAGCCTCAATGCCTTTGAATCCGGCATGCTGTTTGAACAGCAACTGATCGAAGACGAGTCACTGCTGCGCTACCAGGCTTGCGCAGACTTCTGGCGTCGCCACTGTTACCCCTTGCCGCGTGACCTGGCACAGGTGGTTCACGAGTCGTGGAAAGGCCCGCATGATTTGCTCAAAGCCATTGACCGGTATTTGCAGGGGGAAGCGCCGCAAATCAAAGCCGCACCGCCAGCAGATGAAACGCTGGAGAGTCGCCATCAGAAAATCATTGAGCAGATCGATGGCGTTAAGCAGCAGTGGGTTGCGTCCGTGGACGAACTGGGGCCGCTAATTGAAGGCTCCGGGATCATGCGGCAAAAATTCAATCGTACCAACCAGGCCCGCTGGATCGAGAAGATCAGCGCTTGGGCCAATGAGACGACCTGTAGTTATCAGTTGCCGGAAGCGCTGGAAAAGTTTGCACAATCGTTCCTGCGTGAGCGGACCAAAGAGGGCGGTGTGGTACCGGAACATGCGGTTTTCGAGGCGATTGAAACCTTACTGAATGCACCGCTGACGCTCAATGATTTGATGCTAACCAGCGCGATGCGCGAGATCCGTGAAGCGGTGGCCAGAGAAAAGCGTCGCCGTGGCGAACTCGGTTTTGACGACATGTTGAGTCGGCTGGACAGCGCCTTGCAAAGCGCGAGTGGCGAGGCGCTGGCAACGGCGATCCGCACCCGTTTCCCGGTCGCCATGATTGATGAATTTCAGGATACCGACCCCCAGCAGTATCGTATTTTCCGTCGTATCTGGCACCACCAGCCGGAAAGCGGGCTTCTTCTGATAGGCGATCCGAAACAGGCTATTTACGCGTTTCGCGGGGCCGATATTTTTACCTACATGAAAGCGCGCGATGAAGTAAACGCTCGTTATACGCTCGATACCAACTGGCGTTCCGCGCCGGGAATGGTGGAGAGTGTTAATCAGCTTTTCAGCCAGACCGACAACGCCTTTATGTTTCGGCAAATTCCTTTCCTGCCAGTGAAATCAGCGGCGAAGAACCAGTCGCTGCGTTTTACGCTAAAAGGAGAAAAACAGCCGGCAATGGCGATGTGGCTGATGAAAAGCGAGGGGGTCGGCGTCGGGGATTATCAAACCTTTATGGCTGAACTCTGCGCGACGCAAATCCGCGACTGGCTGATAGCCGGGCAGAAGGGGGAGGCGTTGCTGCATGAGGGAAAAACGACTCGTCCTGTGAAAGCTTCTGATATTACCGTGCTGATTCGTAGCCGCCATGAGGCGTCACTGATTCGCGATGCGTTGGGTCTTCTTAATATTCCCTCGGTTTATCTTTCTAACCGTGACAGCGTGTTTGATACGCCGGAGGCCCAGGAGCTGCTCTGGCTATTACAGGCGGTGCTGGCGCCGGAACGTGAAAACACGTTACGTAGCGCACTGGCGACATCCATGCTCGGTTTGAGTGCGCTGGATATCGAAACGCTTAACCAGGACGAAGCCGCCTGGGATGCGATAGTAGAAGAGTTTGCTGGCTGGCGGGACATGTGGCTTAAGCGCGGCGTTATGCCAATGCTACGTGCACTGATGAGTGCGCGCCACGTGGCGGAAAACCTGCTGGCGACACCGGGTGGCGAACGCCGTCTGACGGACATTTTGCACCTGAGTGAATTACTGCAGGAAGCGGGCACACAGGTAGAGAGCGAACATGCGCTGGTGCGTTGGCTGGCACAGCATATCGCCGAACCGGATGCGAATTCGTCGAGTGAACAGTTGCGTCTGGAAAGCGACAAACATCTGGTGAAAATCGTCACCATCCATAAATCGAAAGGGCTGGAGTACCCGCTGGTCTGGCTGCCTTTTATCGCCAATTTCCGCGTTCAGGATCAGGCGTTTTACCACGACCGCACGTCGTTTGCGCCAGTGCTGGACCTCAGCAAAGCCGAGGAGAGCATTGAACTGGCGGAGACGGAACGCCTGGCGGAAGATCTGCGTCTGCTGTATGTGGCGCTGACGCGCTCGGTCTGGCATTGCAGTCTGGGAATTGCCCCTATTTCTCGTCGTCGCGGCGAGAAAACGGGTGACAGCGATTTCCATCTCAACGCATTGGGACGGCTTATTCAGCAGGGACAACCTCGCGATGCGCAGGGGCTTCGGGCCTGCGTCGAGGCGCTGTGTAACGATAATATCGCCCTTTGTGTGCCCGATGTGTCGGACAACGTTCGCTGGCAGGCTCCGCAAGACGTCGTGCAGGCGTTAACGGCCCGCCAGATGACACGAACCGTACGTGATGACTGGCGCGTGACCAGTTATTCCGGGCTGCAACAGCGTGCGCATGGCATTGCGCAGGATTTATTGCCGCGTCTGGACCTTGATGCCGCCGGGGAGCGAGATCTGCTGGCGGAGCCAATGCTGACGCCGCATCAGTTCCCACGTGGCGCCTCGCCGGGGACGTTCTTACACAGCCTGTTTGAAGATCTGGATTTCACCCAGCCGATTGCCCCAGCCTGGGTGGCAGAGAAACTCCAGCGCGGCGGTTTTGAAGAGCACTGGCAGCCGGTTATCAGCGAATGGATTGACACGATCCTTCACGTTCCCCTGGCCGATACGGGGGCGTCGTTGCATCAGTTAACGGCAAAGGAAAAGCAGGTAGAGATGGAGTTCTATATCCCGATTGCCCAAAATCTGCGCGCCGGGGCGCTCGATGCGCTGATACGCCAGTACGATCCGTTGTCGGCCGGCTGTCCGCCGCTGGATTTTCGCGAGGTGCGCGGCATGTTAAAAGGGTTTATTGACCTGGTATTCCGCCACGAAGGGCGTTACTACCTGTTGGATTATAAATCGAACTGGCTGGGAGAATCCGCCGAGGCCTATACCCGTGAGGCAATGGCTGCCGCCATGCAATCTCACCGTTACGATTTGCAGTATCAGCTTTATACACTTGCCCTTCATCGTTACCTGCGCCACCGCATCGCCGGGTACGATTATGAGCACCACTTTGGTGGCGTTATTTACCTCTTCCTGCGTGGCGTCGAGGCCGATAATTCGCAGCAGGGGATCTTTACCACCCGGCCTGACGCGGCGCTGATAAGCCAGATGGATGCCCTGTTTGCCGGGGAAACACTGGAGGTGGCGCAATGAGACTGCGTACGTTACTGCAACACGCCGTAGAGCTAAAAATCTTGCGTCCGCTGGATGTGCAATTCGCCCTGACCGTGGCCAGCGATGATGAACCGGCGGTAATGCTGGCAGCGGCAATGCTGAGCTTTGATGCCGGAGAAGGGCATGTCTGCTTGCCCCTCTCCCGTTTAGCGCCGGAAAACCTGCCCGCCAGAGCGCATCCGCTACTGGCTTCTCTTTATGAAGAAGCCGGTTATCCGGCGGACTGGCGAAAAACGTTGCTGGCCTCGCCTGCGGTGAGTGAGGGGGAGGTGGCAACGCCGATGATCCTCGTGGGTGAGCGACTGTATCTGAACCGTATGTGGTGCAACGAATGCAGTATTGCCGCCTTTTTTGCCAGGGTTAATCAACCGTTGGAGGTAGATGAAAACCGTCTGCGGCAGGCGCTGGACGACCTGTTTCAGCCTTCGGATGACATTAACTGGCAGAAGGTGGCAGCGGCGGTTGCGCTTACCCGCCGCGTATCGGTGATCTCGGGCGGGCCTGGCACCGGGAAAACCACGACGGTGGCGAAGCTGCTTGCAGCGCTGGTGCAAATGGCTGATGGCGCACGCTGTCGCATTTGTCTTGCCGCACCAACCGGAAAAGCAGCCGCTCGCCTGACGGAATCTTTAGGAGCGGCGCTTCGCCAGTTGCCGTTGACTGACAAACAAAAGGCGACGCTGCCTGATGAAGCCAGTACCCTGCATCGTCTTCTGGGGGCGCTGCCCGGTAGCCAACGGCTGCGTTATCACGCTGGCAATCCACTGCATCTGGATGTGCTGGTGGTGGATGAAGCTTCGATGATTGACCTGCCGATGATGTCGAGACTGATAGATGCACTGCCGCAACATGCCCGGGTGATATTCCTCGGAGACCGAGACCAGTTGGCGTCCGTAGAGGCAGGGGCGGTACTTGGAGACATTTGCGCCTGGGTCAATAAAGGGTTTACGCCAGAGCGTGCCGCGCAGCTCTCGCGGATAACTGGAACAACCGTACCCGCAGGAGAAGGCACTTCGGCCAGTGCGCTACGTGACAGTCTGTGCCTGCTGCAAAAAAGTTACCGCTTCGGCAGTGATTCGGGTATCGGGCAACTGGCGGCGGCGGTTAACCGTGGTGATAAAACGGCGGCAAGCGCGGTGCTGAGCCAGGGCTTTAGCGATATCGAAAACAAGCACCTGCAAAGCGCAGAAGACTATCAGGGCATGATTGATGATGCACTGGCAGGCTACGGTCATTTTCTTGGGCTGGTACGCGATGGCGCGCAGCCACAAGAGGTCCTCGCCGCTTTTGGTGAGTATCAACTGTTGTGTGCATTGCGTGAAGGGCCATTTGGCGTGAGTGGGCTGAACGATCGTATTGAGCAGGCGCTGGTCCGGCAGCGACGGATTACCCGCCCGGCGCATGCGCGCTGGTATCACGGCAGGCCGGTCATGATCACGCGTAATGACGCCTCGCTGGGGTTGTTTAACGGCGATATTGGGATTGCGCTCGATCAGGGGCAGGGCATTCGTGTCTGGTTCCCGTTACCTGACGGTAGTCTGAAATCGGTGCAGCCCAGTCGTTTACCGGAACATGATACCGCCTGGGCGATGACGGTGCATAAATCGCAGGGCTCGGAGTTTGATCATGCGGCACTGATTTTGCCAGGCCAGATTGTGCCGGTGGTAACGAGAGAGCTGGTTTATACCGCGATTACCCGTGCGAAAAAACGGCTGTCGCTGTATGCCGATGAACGCATACTGGCGCAGGCTATTGCCACGCGTACCGAACGGCGAAGCGGGCTGAATGCCATTTTTGAAACGATGTAGAACATAGCCCTCACCCGGCGGTGAGGGCTATGAGGCAACTTAGCCCAAATCTGCCATCAGCACTTTTGAACGCCGCTGATAGTTATACATCTCTTTTTTACTTTCCGGCAGGGAATCGATATCCACCGGGGTAAAGCCGCGCTCCTGGAACCAGTGGATGCTGCGGGTGGTGAGGACAAAGAGTTTGCTCAGACCCATCTGTCTCGCCTGGGCCGCAATGCGCTCAAGCAACACCTCGCCGCGCGATGAACTGCGATAGTCCGGATGTACCGCTACGCAGGCCATTTCGCCGATTTTTTCTTCCTGGAACGGATAGAGCGCCGCACAGGCGATGGTCAGGTTATCGCGCTGAATGATGGTGAATTTATCGATCTCCATCTCCAGTTGTTCGCGCGAACGACGCACCAGAATACCTTGCTGCTCCAGTGGACGAATCAGCTCAAGAATGCCGCCGATATCGTTAATGGTGGCACGACGGATCTGTTCCGCGCTCTCCATCACAATCTGCGTACCGATACCGTCGCGAGAGAACAGTTCCTGCAATAAGGCGCCATCTTCCTGATAACTGATCAGGTGGCTGCGGCGAACGCCACTGCGGCAGGCTTTCATCGCGCCACGCAGGAAACGTACTGTTCCGGAGTGGTAATCGCCTTGCTCTTCCAGTGACTCGACCCGCGACTGGGCTTCGTTCGGGAACATCTCGGAGACAATCTGCCCATCTTCGTTGTAGACGCCCTGCGATGAACAAAAGCCAATCATCTTTTCTGCTTTCAGTTTGATGGCCAGTTGTGTCGCAATCTCTTCCGATGTGAGGTTAAAGCTTTCGCCAGTGACAGACACCGCAACGGGGCCGAGTAGCACAATAGCGCCGCTGTCTAACTGGCGGTGGATGGCTTCTTCATCGATACGACGGATACGTCCGCTATGGCAATAGTCAACGCCATCGTCCACGCCCAGCGGTTGGGCGATGATGAAGTTGCCGCTCACCACGTTAATGTGCGCGCCCTGCAATGGCGTATTGTTCAGACTCATGGAGAGGCGAGCGGTAATATCCAGTTGCAGCAGACCGGCGGCCTGTTTCACCAGTTCAAGCGTTTTGGCATCTGTCACACGGGTATGTTTGTGATACACCGGTTCGTGATTATGCGCAGCAAGATTGGCATCAATCTGCGGACGTGCGCCATACACTACCACCAGGCGAATACCGAGGCTGTGGAGTAAGCCTATATCGCTGACAATGCTGGAAAAGTTTTCATGTTCAATGGCTTCGCCACCCAACATGATGACAAACGTTTTTCCCCGATGGGTATTAATATAGGGAACAGAATGGCGAAATCCCTGTACCAGTTCGGTTCTGCGTTCCTTTACCACGGCCAACCCTCACTGCATGATTATTCGTAAATTGTGTATTTTTATTCTTTTATGGTGCTGGGTGCAAGCCATAAATTCGCCTTAGACAAAGAATAATTCCTGCGTGCCATTGCATGGATTGTGTATGTTTACCCTTTTATAGATGACAGTTTATGCGTCATTCGTTAAAGTTTTCGGTCAAATCTGACGTTTACTTAGTATTTCATCTTTTTTGCTCGGGAGAAGCATGTCGGGAAGTCAATCAAGGCTGAGCCGCCGCCGATTGTTACAAGGGGCGGGCGCTATGTGGTTATTGAGCGTGAGTCAGGTCGGTCTTGCCGCCGTCAGTCAGGTGGTGGCGGTGCGTGTCTGGCCTGCGTCAACCTATACTCGCGTGACCGTTGAGTCTAACCGTGTGCTGAAATATCGCCAGTTTGCGCTCAGCAATCCGGATCGGCTGGTTGTTGATATTGAAGACGTTAACCTGAACTCCGTTTTGAAAGGAATGGGGACACAAATTCGCGGCGATGATCCTTTTATCAAATCTGCGCGCGTTGGGCAGTTCGATCCAAAAACGGTGCGTATGGTGTTTGAGCTTAAGCAGGATATTAAACCGCAGCTCTTCGCCCTTGCGCCGGTGGCAGGGTTTAAAGAACGTCTGGTAATGGATCTTTATCCGGCGAATGCGAAAGATGTTCAGGATCCGCTGCTCGCGCTTCTGGAAGAGTACAACCAGGGCGACCTGGAAAAACAGGTGCCACCAGCGCAAAGCGGGCCACAGCCGGGCAAAGCGGGGCGGGATCGTCCGATCGTTATTATGCTCGATCCTGGCCATGGCGGTGAGGATCCGGGCGCCATCGGGAAATACCGGACCCGCGAAAAAGATGTGGTGCTGCAAATCGCCCGTCGCCTGCGCGCGCTGATTGAGCAGGAAGGCAATATGAAAGCCTACATGACGCGCAATGAGGATGTGTTTATCCCCTTGAAAGTACGTGTCGCCAAAGCACAAAAGCAGCGCGCCGACCTGTTTGTTTCAATTCATGCGGATGCCTTTAGCAGCCGCCAGCCTAGCGGTTCGTCGGTCTTTGCCCTCTCAACCAAAGGGGCAACCAGTACGGCGGCGAAATACCTTGCAGAAACGCAGAATGCCTCCGACTTAATCGGTGGGGTTAGCAAGAGCGGGGATCGTTATCTCGACCATACGATGTTCGATATGGTGCAGTCATTAACCATTAACGACAGCCTGAAATTTGGCAAAGCGGTGCTCAACAAGCTGGGCAATGTTAACAACCTGCATAAAAACAGTGTCGAGCAGGCTGGGTTCGCGGTACTGAAAGCACCGGATATTCCGTCGATTCTGGTCGAAACGGCGTTTATCAGTAACGTGGAAGAAGAGCGTAAGCTTAAGACGGCGAAATTCCAGCGAGAGGTGGCGGAGTCGATCCTTGCAGGGATTAAGGCGTACTTTGCCGATGGCGCAACGCTGGCAAGAAGAGGCTAGTGTTTTAGTCAGGATTTATTTGAGGCGGCAACGGAATGAATCCCCGGGAGCGTACAAGGGTACGTGACTGGGGTGAATGAGGGCAGCCAACAATGGCACAGCCTGAAGGGTGAACTCAGGATTTTTATTCGAAACATTCAGGTTGTGCCGAGGCGGCAACGGAATGAATCCCCGGGAGCGTACAAGGGTACGTGACTGGGGTGAATGAGGGCAGCCAACAATGGCACAGCCTGAAGGGTGAAGAATAAAAACAAAAAAACACCCTTGAGGGTGCTTATGAAATTGGTTGCGGGGGCCGGATTTGAACCGACGACCTTCGGGTTATGAGCCCGACGAGCTACCAGGCTGCTCCACCCCGCGTCCGTCTTTACTCTTCATCGAGTAAATGTGCATCAGATTGTAATTGGTTGCGGGGGCCGGATTTGAACCGACGACCTTCGGGTTATGAGCCCGACGAGCTACCAGGCTGCTCCACCCCGCGTCCGCGTTTACTCTTCCATCGAGTAAATTTACTTCTGATTTTAATTGGTTGCGGGGGCCGGATTTGAACCGACGACCTTCGGGTTATGAGCCCGACGAGCTACCAGGCTGCTCCACCCCGCGTCCGTGGATGCGCACTATACTCCGCTAACATTTTGATGCAACCCTTTTTTAACGGAATAGCTTATTAGCGCGACATTTGTATAAAAACAGTACGATAAGGGTGTTTTTTGTACTGCATTTGCGGCAGGTTGCGCAATCGCATTTCATTCGCAGGGGCGGTTTGTTATCTTCATCACGCTCCGGATTAACCAGAAGATGAGAGAAATGAAAGGACGTTGGGCAAAATATCTACTCGCAGGCGCAATGGCAGCACTTCTCGCCGCCTGTACTTCAAAGCCGACCGATCGCGGTCAACAATATAAGGACGGGAAATTCTCCCAGCCTTTCTCTCTGGTAAACCAGCCTGATGCGACTGGCGCGCCGATTAACGCGGGCGACTTTGCCGAGCAGGTAAATCAAATCCGCAGCGCTTCTCCGCGCCTCTATTCAGGACAGAGCAACGTTTATAACGCGGTACAGCAGTGGCTGCGTGCCGGAGGCGATACCCGCATGATGCGTCAGTACGGTATTGATGCCTGGCAGATGGAAGGGGCGGATAACTACGGTAACGTCCAGTTCACCGGTTATTACACGCCGGTTGTGCAGGCGCGCCATACCCGCCAGGGCGAGTTCCAGTATCCGATTTATCGCATGCCGTCCAAACGCGGGCGTCTGCCTTCCCGCGCCGAGATTTACGCGGGCGCATTGAGCGACAGCTACGTGCTGGCCTATAGCAACTCGCTGATGGATAACTTCATCATGGACGTTCAGGGGAGCGGTTATATTGATTTTGGCGACGGTAGCCCGCTGAACTTCTTTAGCTATGCTGGCAAAAATGGTCATCCCTATCGCAGTATCGGTAAAGTGCTGATCGACCGGGGCGAGTATAAAAAAGAAGACATGTCGATGCAGGCAATCCGCCACTGGGGTGAAACCCACAGTGAAGCGGAAGTGCGTGCCTTACTGGAAGAAAACCCGTCATTTGTCTTCTTTAAACCGCAATCCTACGCACCGGTGAAAGGGGCGAGTGCGGTACCGCTGATTGGCCGCGCATCCGTTGCGTCTGACCGCAGTATTATCCCGGCGGGCACCACGCTGTTGGCAGAAGTGCCGCTGCTTGATGCGAATGGCAAATTTACCGGTCAGTATGAGTTACGGCTGATGGTGGCGCTGGATGTTGGCGGCGCCATTAAGGGCCAGCACTTCGATATCTATCAGGGGATTGGCCCGGATGCTGGTCACCGTGCCGGATGGTACAACCATTATGGTCGCGTGTGGGTGCTGAAAACCGCGCCGGGGACGGGTAACGTCTTTAGCGGTTGAGTGTGATACGCTAAAATTGGTTTTCAAGAATAACGGATTTATGGAGTGGCGTCGCCCCGAATGGCGGCGCAAGTGCCTGACCCGGTCTACGGTCTTGTAGCCCCGGTAAGCGAAGCGCCACCGGGGAGTTCTCCTAACTTCATCGCTCCAGGGTTGTCAGCAATATCATGGGTGAGGGATAAACCTCACCCTTTTTACATCTGAGGTCTTATGTCTGTGGTAATCAGCGATGCCTGGCGTCAGCGTTTTGGCGGCACGGCGCGTTTATACGGTGAAAAAGCGCTACAACTGTTTGCCGATTCGCATATCTGCGTCGTTGGCATCGGCGGAGTCGGTTCATGGGTTGCCGAAGCGCTGGCGCGAACAGGAATTGGCGCTATTACATTGATCGATATGGATGATGTCTGCGTGACCAATACCAACCGGCAGATTCATGCCCTGCGTGACAACGTTGGTCTGGCAAAAGCGGAAGTGATGGCGCAGCGTATTTCGCTGATCAACCCGGAGTGTCGCGTCACCGTGATTGACGATTTCGTGACGGCCAATAACGTCGCCCAGTACATGGCGGCCGGTTACAGCTACGTGATTGACGCCATCGACAGCGTGCGCCCGAAAGCGGCGCTGATCGCCTGGTGCCGCCGCAATAAAATCCCGTTGGTGACCACAGGCGGTGCAGGCGGACAGATCGATCCGACGCAAATCCAGGTGGCCGATCTGGCAAAAACCATTCAGGATCCGCTGGCGGCAAAACTGCGTGAGCGCCTCAAAAGCGATTTTGGCGTGGTCAAAAACAGCAAAGGCAAACTGGGCGTGGATTGTGTTTTTTCCACCGAAGCGCTGGTTTACCCGCAGGCAGATGGCTCAGTGTGCGCGATGAAAAGCACGGCAGAAGGGCCAAAACGGATGGATTGTGCGTCAGGTTTTGGCGCCGCGACCATGGTGACCGCCACCTTTGGTTTTGTGGCGGTGTCCCATGCACTGAAAAAAATGATGGCAAAAGCGGAGCGTCAGGCAAGCGCCTGACGTGCGGCATCCTGCACGGCGGCCGCCAGGGCCGCCAGCCCCTGATTACGTGAAGCACTGAGCTCCGCGCGCAATCCCAGTTCGTCAAAGAGTTCCAGCGGATCGCCTGCCAGCAAGACCTGTGGCAGCTTGCCTTCGATGGCCGTCAGCAGTACGGCCAGCATACCGCGAACGATTCGACCCTCGCTGTCGCCAAAAAAGTGCAGCGCGCCGTTTTCTGCGGCTGTACACCCCAGCCAGACACGGTTTTCACAGCCTGCGATTTCTCGCGCCTGCGCTTTCAGTTCGTCGGAAAGCGAGGGTAACTGTTTGCCCAGCAAAATGAGCTGACGGTATTTATCTTCCCACTGTTTAAGAGGAAGAAAGGTCTGGCGTAGCGTCTCTTCGGTAATCGAATGGCCAAAGGGATGCCCGGCAAATGCGGCATTAATCATCAATCCACCAGTAAATTTAAGGCGCGGTCAACGGCGTCAACCAGCGCGTCCACATCATGTTGGGTATTATAGGGTGCAAAAGAGGCGCGAAGCGTCCCTTTTACCCCAAGCGCCGCCAGCAGCGGTTGTGCGCAATGTTGCCCGGCCCGCAGTGCAATGCCATAACCCGCCAACAGAGTGACCATATCGCTGTGGTGTACACCTTCAAAATCGAAGGCCAGCAGGCTGGAATCCTGGCAGCGGAAAGAGCGAAAGCCCGCCCGTTTTGCGAGCGCGTCTTCGGCAAGCGTCGCCAGGCCACGGCTGTAACTTTCCGCCTGGGCGATATCGACACCGTTAAGCCACTCCAGCGCCGCGCCGAGGCCAATTACTCCGGCCACGTTTGGCGTACCCGCCTCAAGTTTGTACGGCACAGGCTGCGTCTGAAAACCGTCAAATGTCACTTCGGTAATCATTTTTCCACCACCTAACCACGGTGACATGGCATCCAGCAGATGCGATTTACCGTACAGCACGCCGATGCCCGTTGGGCCATACAGCTTATGGCCGGAAAAGGCATAAAAGTCGATGTCCAGACGCTGAACGTCTGCCGGGAAATGCACAACCCCCTGTGCGCCGTCCACCATCACGACCATGCCTGCCTCATGCGCAATGGCGATAGCCTGCTCCAGATTCGGACACCCGCCGGTGACGTTCGACATCTGTCCCAGAGCGAGAATTCGGCTGCGTGGAGTAAGGAGCTGTGGTAATTGACTGATATCCGGCAGGTTATCCACTCCCAGCGGCAGCTTAATCACACGTGCGCCGGTCTGTTCTGCGACCATCAGCCACGGTACCAGGTTGGCATGGTGCTCGGCTTCGCTGACGATGATTTCATCCCCGGCATTCAGGCGAGGGCGTGCGTAGCTTTGCGCCACCATATTGATGGCTTCGGTGGTGCCCCGTGTCCAGACGATGTTCTTACCCGACGGGGCATTGAGCAGCGTCGCCACCTGATCGCGGGCAGATTCGTAACGCGCTGTCAGTTTTTGCGCTTCGGCAAACTGGCTGCGGTGAACGTTACCGGCGCTCAGGCTATAAAATTGCTGCGTTGCATCGATGACCGCCTGCGGTTTTAACGCTGTGGCGGCGCTGTCCAGATAAATACCGGCATCGGCAAGCGCGGGAAACTGGGCGCGAAACTGCGCCGGGTTGAAAGCGTTCATGGTATTCCTCGTATCAATCTGTTGATCGTCGCGCAAATTCATCCCCGGAGCAAGGAGGTTGATAACCATCGGAATTGTCTGTTTGTCCAGGCAACCTTCTGTAAGCAGGTTATGCTAATTACTGTTAGATGGATGTTTAAGCCTGTCAGTTATTGAGGTTTATTTAGCATTAATTGCTATGAGGAGAAAGAAGATGAAAAAGACTGCTGCAATTATTTCTGCCTGTTTATTTACTTTTGCACTGAGCGCCTGTTCCGGTCCTAACTACGCCTTACATACCAATGACGGGCGTACGATTGTCTCCGACGGGAAACCGAAAACTGACGATCAGACCGGTATGATTTCTTATAAAGATGCCAACGGCAACGAACAGCAAATCAACCGTAGCGATGTGAAAGAGATGGTTGCGCTGGAGAAGAAATAACGCCGTTTTTCGGGCAAAAAAAAGCACCGCAATCTTGCGGTGCTACATTAATCACTATGGACAGACAGGGTAAATGTACAGGAAGTGAAAAAGGGTAGTCTCGCTACCGTGGCCTGAATTTCAGACCAATTGCAAACACAACAACACAACATCACAACCGTAAGCCAAAAGCCCTTCAGAACACGCATTCCAAAAAAAGCTTCTCGTTCCGGCTCAGGAAGTGCCGCCACTATAGGTATTTGCTGGTAGAAGCTCAACGGACAAATTATAATGGCTCAGATAAAAAAAACTAATAGGTTACGCATTGTTTCCTGTTTGTTAAAACGCCTTAACATCTAAGCCTGATAACCATGTCCAAGCGATTACCACCCCTTAATGCATTACGTGTTTTTGATGCTGCGGCGCGCCATTTAAGTTTCACGCGCGCGGCAGATGAGTTATTTGTGACGCAGGCCGCAGTAAGCCACCAAATCAAGTCTCTCGAGGATTTTCTGGGGCTCAAATTGTTTCGTCGGCGTAATCGTTCTCTGCTATTAACCGAGGAAGGGCAGAGTTATTTTCAGGATATTAAAGAGATATTTTCCCAACTGACCGAAGCGACGCGTAAGCTCCAGGCCCGCAGTGCTAAAGGGGCATTGACGGTCAGTTTGCTGCCCAGTTTTGCCATTCAATGGATGGTACCCCGCCTCTCTAGCTTTAACTCAGCTTATCCGGGAATCGACGTTCGAATCCAGGCTGTAGATCGCCAGGAAGACAAACTGGCGGATGACGTCGACGTGGCCATTTTTTATGGTCGCGGCAACTGGCCTGGACTGCGTGTTGAAAAATTGTACGCGGAATATCTGTTGCCGGTCTGTTCACCGTTATTATTAACCGGTGATAAGCCCTTGAAAACGCCAGCGGATTTGGCGCAGCACACGCTGTTGCACGATGCATCCCGCCGGGACTGGCAAACTTATACGCGGCAATTGGGTCTTAATCTTAACGTTCAGCAGGGACCTATTTTTAGCCATAGCGCGATGGTGCTACAGGCGGCAATCCATGGACAGGGGATCGCACTGGCCAACAATGTGATGGCACAGTCCGAAATTGAAGCAGGCCGTCTGGTCTGCCCTTTTAATGATGTTCTGGTCAGTAAGAACGCGTTTTATCTGGTTTGTCATGACAGCCAGGCAGAACTGGGTAAAATAGCCGCCTTTCGACAGTGGATCCTGGCAAAAGCGGCAAGCGAGCAGGAAAAATTTCGTTTCCGCTACGAACAATAATTGTACGCGCGGTAAGCGCATGACTTTAGGGTACGCACATGACCAGCCGTTTCATGTTGATTTTCGCCGCAGTGAGCGGTTTTGTTTATGTTGCGCTGGGAGCATTCGGCGCACATGTTTTAAGTAAATCGATGGGCGTTGTTGAGATGGGCTGGATCCAAACCGGCCTCAACTATCAGGCATTCCATACGCTGGCGGTTCTGGGGCTGGCGGTGGCGATGCAACGTCGTATCAGCATCTGGTTTTACTGGAGTAGTGTATTTCTGGCCCTGGGCACGGTGTTATTTAGCGGCAGTCTGTATTGCCTGGCGCTTTCGCATCTGCGCCTGTGGGCGTTTGTTACCCCTGTTGGCGGCGTCTGCTTCCTGGCAGGATGGGTGTTAATGTTTATTGGTGCAATCCGTCTGAAACGTAAGGGCGTTGTTCATGAATAAAGTTGTTTTACTGTGCCGCCCTGGTTTCGAGAAAGAGTGTGCCGCAGAAATTACCGACAAAGCCGGGCGCCGCGAGGTGTTTGGTTTTGCCCGCGTCAAAGAGAACGCGGGCTATGTCATTTTCGAATGTTATCAGCCTGATGACGCAGACAAGCTGGCGCGTGAACTGCCGTTCAGCTCGTTGATCTTCGCCCGTCAGATGTTTGTGGTCGGCGAGTTATTACAGAATCTGCCGCCGGAAGATCGCATTACTCCGATCGTGGGGATGTTGCAGGGTGTCGTGGAGAAAGGCGGTGACTTACGCGTTGAAGTGGCTGACACCAACGAAAGCAAAGAGCTGATGAAGTTCTGCCGCAAATTCACCGTGCCGCTGCGTGCGGCGCTGCGTGAGGCGGGCATTCTGGTGAACTACGAGACGTCGAAGCGCCCGGTGGTGCATGTGTTCTTTATCGCGCCGGGCTGTTGCTATACCGGGTACTCTTACACTACCAATAACTCACCATTTTATATGGGCATCCCGCGTCTCAAGTTCCCTTCCGATGCGCCAAGCCGCTCAACGCTGAAACTGGAAGAAGCTTTCCATGTGTTTATCCCGGCCGATGAGTGGGACGAGCGCCTGGCGAACGGTATGCACGCGGTGGATCTGGGGGCTTGCCCTGGCGGCTGGACCTATCAACTGGTCAAACGCAATATGTGGGTTGTCTCCGTGGATAATGGTCCGATGGCGCAAAGCCTGATGGATACCGGGCAGGTGACCTGGCTGCCGGAAGATGGCTTCCGCTACCGTCCAAACCGTAACAACATCTCCTGGATGGTCTGCGACATGGTAGAAAAACCAGCTAAAGTGGCCGCGCTGATGGCGCAATGGCTGGTTAACGGCTGGTGTCGCGAAACCATTTTTAACCTCAAGTTGCCGATGAAAAAGCGCTACGAAGAGGTGCAGCAAAACCTGGCGTATATTCAGGAACAGCTTCAGGCGCACGGCATCAATGCCGAGATCCAGGCGCGCCAGCTTTACCATGACCGCGAAGAGGTGACGGTTCACGTCCGTCGCTGGTGGGCTGCGGTGGGTGGGCGTCGCGACGAGCGCTAAGCGTTTCCCATATAACTGACCTGCCTGGCAGGTCAGTTTACTTTCCCGCTTTACAGGCTAAACGCTGGTTGGTGGTTACCGGGAAAGACGCAACTGCTGTAAGTTGCCATCAATATGGATATCCGTTTGCAGGCGCGAGATATCGCGGCAGACAAAGGCCATCTCTTTATGCTCTTCGAGCTTCTTGCGCCACTTCTCCGGCACCTCATCCAGACGGGCATACAGACCCTCCAGATCCTGAAAGTCGGTCAGCAACTGGGCCGCGCTTTTCGGGCCAATCCCCGCAACCCCGGGTATTTTTGAACTGCTGATACCCGCAAGGCCCCAGTAGTCGGGGAGCTGCTGGGGGGAAACGCCGAACTCGCTGGCGATAAAGGGGGCATCCAGCCAGCGTTTCTGAAAGTAATCGCGAATGCGGATGCCCGGCTCCAGAAGCTGGCAGTAGCCTTTATCCGTCGAGACGATGGTGGCCTGATGTCCTGCTTTTGCTACTTTGCAGGCGAGCGTAGCGGCCAGATCGTCGGCTTCGTTACCCGGCGACACCCAACTTTGTACACCGCGCTGAGCAAAAGCGGCACGCAGGTCCGGCATCTCATCATGCAGGGTTTCCGGCATTGGCGGCCTTCCGGCTTTGTAATCGGGCAGCCTCTGGTGCCGCCAGCTTTGGTTGCGGGCCTCATCGTCAAACACGGCGACCGCGTGGGTAGGCTGGCTGTGGAGTATCAGCTGATCCAGCGCGTGCTGGCAGGTGGTGACGCAGGGCGAACCCTGAACTGCGTGAATACGTCGAATAAGGTTGAGTGCGTCAACAATAAGCAGATGGATAGCCACTGTTCCCTCCAGGCCATGATACAGGCATTCAGGGTAACATTGACGGGGCCGTGAGACTATCCGCAGCAGGGGATTCGGGAAGACGCCTCGCAAAACGAGGCGCCGGATGATTAATCGCAGGCGACGATTTTCATCGCCAGACCACCACGCGAGGTTTCGCGATATTTGGCGTTCATATCCTTGCCGGTTTCGTACATTGTCTCGATAACTTTATCCAGGCAAACACGCGGCTCGCTGGTCCGGCGTAGCGCCATCCGCGCGGCGTTGACCGCTTTTACCGAGGCGATGGCGTTACGCTCGATGCAGGGCACCTGCACCTGTCCGGCCACCGGATCGCAGGTCAGGCCAAGGTTATGCTCCATGCCGATTTCTGCGGCGATACATACCTGGGCCGGGCTTCCACCGAGCAGTTCAGCCAGCCCGGCGGCGGCCATGGAGCAGGCGACGCCGACTTCGCCCTGGCAACCCACTTCCGCGCCGGAAATTGAGGCGTTCATTTTATAGAGTGAGCCAATGGCACTGGCGGTGAGCAGATAGCGCGCCAGCGAATTGGCGTTGACCTCACGGATAAACTTGTCGTAGTAGGCCAGTACCGCCGGGACAATGCCGCAGGCACCGTTGGTCGGGGCCGTCACCACGCGCCCGCCTGCCGCGTTTTCTTCATTGACGGCCAGCGCGAACATGTTAATCCAGTCGACCACCGCCATCGGGTCGCTGGTGGTTTTATCGCTGCTCACCAGCAAACGGCGCAATGCCGCCGCCCGGCGCGGCACACGCAGTTTGCCTGGCAGCACACCTTCGGTGGTGATGCCGCGTTCAATTCCACCGCGCATGACGTCCCAGACGGCGGAAAGATGCGCCTCCAGCTCTGCCTTGCTGTGCAGCGCCAGCTCGTTTTGCATCATCAGGCCGGAAAGGGAGAGCCCGGTTTCGCGGCAGTGTTGTTGGAGGTCCGCAGCCGATTTGTACGGGTAAGGTACGTCGACAGGGGCGTCATTGCTCTGACCAAAATGAGCTTCATCAACAATAAAGCCGCCGCCGATAGAGTAATAAGTCTGGCTGTACAGCACGTTTTCACCGTTCAGGGCGGTGATGCGCATCCCGTTTTCATGCAGTGATAAATTATCTGCGTGGAAATTCATGCACTTATCAACCGGGAACTCCACTTCATGGGCGCCGTTTGCCAGTAGCAGCCGTCCGTGGGTATTAACGTCCTGAATAAAGTCAGGAATGGCGTCGATATCCACCGTGTCCGGCAGATTTCCCGCCAGCCCCATAATGATGGCGATATCCGTATGGTGACCTTTCCCGGTCAGTGAGAGGGAACCGTAAACGTCCACCACAACACGGGTGACGTTTTGCAGCATGTCGCGTGCGATCAGGTCGTCCGTGAACTGCTTACCGGCTTTCATTGGCCCAACGGTGTGGGAGCTGGAAGGGCCAATACCGATTTTAAAAATATCGAATACGCTGATCATGATGCAGTATCCATGGCTAAAAAGATCAGGGAAAAGCGCCGCCGTGCTGACGGCGCTAAGGGATTAGCTGAACAGAGAGAAGAAGATGGCGGAGATAGCGATAAGACCCATTACAACAACAAAGATGTTGCTGATATGGCCGCTGTATTTACGCATGGGCGGTACTTTATGAATGGCGTACATCGGCATCAGGAACAGAATCATCGCGATAATCGGGCCGCCCAGAGTTTCGATCATGCCGAGAATGCTCGGGTTCAGCGTCGCAACGGCCCAGGTGGTTACCAGCATAAACAGCGCGGTAATTTTGTTCAGTTTGTTGATTTCGATGGATTTACCTTTACCGCGCAGGGATTTAATCACCATCCCGTTAAAACCTTCACGCGCACCCAGATAGTGGCCGAGGAAGGATTTGGTAATGGCGATAATCGCGATAATCGGTGCCATCCAGGCGATGATCGGTGCGTTAAAGTGGTTTGCCAGGTACGACAGAATGGAGATGTTCTGTGCTTTTGCCGCCGCCAGGTCTGCCGGGGAGAGGCTCAGTACACAACTGAACACGAAGAACATCACGGTCAGTACCATCATGATGTGCGCGTAAGAGAGAATGCGCGAACATTTACGTTCGGCTTCCACGCCATACTCTTCACGTTTTGCGACTGCGAAGGAGGAAATAATCGGCGAATGGTTAAAGGAGAAGACCATCACCGGAATCGCCAGCCACAGCGTCATCCACAGACCGTTGCCTGACGCACTTGCGCTGCTCAAAGAGAGAGTATCTAGCGCGCTGGTGCTCCACTGTGGAATCAGGTACAGCGCCAGCATCATCAGTGCCACCACGAACGGGAACACCAGAATACTCATCGCTTTGACGATCATTTGCTCACCGAAACGTACGATGGTCATCATGCCGACGATCAGAATCAGCGACAGGATAGCGCGCGGCGGCGGGGTTAAGGTCAACTGGTGGGTCATAAAGCTTTCCACCGTATTGGTAATCGCCACGCTATACACCAGCAGGATTGGGTAGATAGCAAAGAAATAGAGTAGGGTAATCAGCTTACCGGCGCCTTTGCCGAAATGTTCTTCTACAACTTCGGTGATGTCTTCCCCTGGGTTTTTACCTGAGAGGACGAAACGGGTCAGGCCGCGGTGGGCGAAGAAGGTCATTGGGAAGGCGAGAATCGCCATAATAATCAGTGGGATCATCCCACCTACGCCCGCGTTAATCGGCAGGAACAGAACCCCTGCGCCAATGGCGGTGCCATACAGTCCGAGCATCCACATGGTGTCCGTTTTACGCCATGCGCTTCGGGTCTCGATTGAAGCAACGGTGCCGGTTTGAGTCGTTTCCATCTAATATCTCCAGGGAAAGTAAATGCCGCTTTTTGGTCAAATCCAATGCCAAAGAACACGGCGGTAATACGAAATTCTGCACTTTTACGGTTTTTTTATAATTTCATCTCGTAACTATTGGCGGGCGGCACGATACATTTATGTTATGGATGGATCAGTGATCCCGATCGCAAATGCAATAATCCACTTTTTATACGGTTATTGTTGGGGTAAAGCTCTGCGAACAGATCGCCGCATGAAATTTATGGGCGCGAAGGCTATCATTGGCGGGATTCACAAGCAAAGTATGTAAGTTAAAACGCGATAAAAGGCCTGCCTGATTTGCGTGTTTTAGCGTTTTATCAGCATTAATATAGGTTTTATGAATATTTATATGTGGCGTCAGAGCGACGCAAACGATTGGCTGGCCAGGAAAAAGAGAGGGCGACATAGGCCGCCCTTATGGTTCAGGTGCAGATTTCGTAGCAAGGAATGTAGGCCGAGCCCGGCAGCTTCATACGGTGCTGAGCGACGAAGCCTTGCAGTAAATCATCCATACGACGCATCATGTCGCGGTCGCCATGGATTTTGTACGGGCCGTATTTTTCAATGGCCTGGATACCCATTTCCTTCACGTTACCGGTGACGATGCCCGAGAAGGCCCTGCGCAAATCGGCTGCCAGAACTTCCACGGGTTGGTCAGGATACAGTTTCAGGTTCGCCATGTTTTCGTGCGTCGGTTCGAACGGTACCTGCAGATCCGGCGCTATGCGAATTGACCAGTTGAAGCTGTAAGCATCGCCGGTTTCGCGACGATTCTCTTTCACCTGCGGCATGGCTTTTTTCATCAGGCGGGCCACTTCGGCAGCGTCGTTAATGACGATACGATAGTGGCGACGTGCGCTTTCCCCCAGCGTATTGACGATAAACTCATCCAGCACGCGGAAATAGTCGGCGCTCTCTTTCGGCCCGGTAAGGATCAGCGGCAACACCTGATCTTTGTTGGCCGGGTTCATCAAAATACCCAGCAGATAGAGCAGCTCTTCTGCTGTACCCACCCCGCCCGGGAAGATAATGATGCCATGGGCGATGCGGACAAAGGCTTCCAGACGCTTTTCAATGTCCGGCATGATGATCAGTTCGTTGACCAGCGGGTTAGGCGGCTCAGCGGCAATGATTGAGGGTTCGGTCATCCCGATAAAACGCCCGTCTTTATAGCGTTGCTGCGCGTGTCCCACCGCCGCGCCTTTCATCGGCGCTTCCATCGCACCTGGACCGCAACCGGTGCAGATGTTCAGTTCGCGCAAGCCCAACTGGGTGCCGACGCGGCGCGCATACAGGTATTCCGTTTCGTTGATGGAGTGACCGCCCCAGCACACGACCATGTTCGGCGCTTCGCCAACGTGCAGCGCGCGGGCATTGCGCAAAATGGAGAAGACCAGGTTGGTGATATGAATTGAATCTTCAAGATTCAGATGCTGGAGTCGCCCGGCGCTGTGAATTTGTCCATTCACAAACAAAATATCGCGCAGGACGGCGAAGAGGTTTGCCTGCAACGCGCGAATAATACGCCCGTCGACAAACGCATCTTCTGGCGGGTTAATAAGCTCCAGTTTTACGCCGCGTTCACGGCGTAAGACGTTGATATCAAAACTTTCATAACGAGAGAGCAGCTCTTTGCTGTTATCAGTCAGACTTCCGGAGTTAAGTACTGCGAGTGAACAGTTACGAAACAGTTGATACAGGTCGCTACTGGCCGTGCGTTTCAGCATGTCGACTTCCAGTTGCGACAACATATCCATCGAGCCAAGCGGGCTAATATGTGTAATCAAGTGAACTCCTTACGGGATGAAAATTGTATCTTCCCTGATGATTACAATAGCCTCGGGTTATGACGTTTAACAACCTGCCGCGATGAATCTCCCTCGCAGATAGCAAAAAATTGTGTGTTTACTGGCGAACCAGACGCCCGGTTGCGGGAATAAACCGGGTATTTGTGCGCCACGGGTTGATATCCAGCCCACCACGTCGGGTGTAACGGGCGTAAACGCTTAAGCTTTCTGGCTGACAAAAACGCTGAATGTCGGTAAAGATGCGCTCGACGCACTGCTCATGGAATTCATTATGATGACGGAAGGAGACCAGATAACGCAGCAGCTTTTCCCGGTCGATTTTCGGACCACGATACTGGATTTGCACGGAGCCCCAGTCGGGTTGGTGGGTGATCAGACAGTTCGATTTGAGCAGATGGCTAACCAGCGTCTCTTCCACCACTTTGCCGCTCGCCGCGTCAGTCAACAGTGCCGCGTCGAAGTCGTAGTTATCAATCACGATATCCTGGTCATCGATGCAGGTGCCGTGGAAGTGGGCAATAGGCTGGCCTTCAATTTCATCGAGCCGGTATAGCGCGACGGAAACCTCGCCTTGCGCGCAGGCGCTAAGATCGCGCTCAAGCGTCTCACGTACCTCATCCCAGCTCGCGAAGCGGGTCTGATTAAAACTGTTAAGGTAAAGCTTAAAGCTTTTTGACTCCACCAGATTGATGCTGGCGTAGTTTAACTCCACATGGCCGACCGCCACCTGCGGCAGACCGTTGGCGTTAAGCCAGGAGAGTTCATAGAGCGTCCAGATATCTGCGCCCTGGAAGGGAAGATTCTCTGCTTTTAATCCCAGTGGATCGCGGTTCAGGCTGCGGGGAACACCTTGCAGCAGGCTGGCGTCGTAGCGATCACGGTAGTCGGTGGTTTTGCCAAGCGTCAGGCCAGACAGCGCCTGGTGGTTATCATAGGAAGACATGTTTCATCGCCATATTTACGGGTACACTAATAGGCAAAGTGTATCCTGGCTTAGATAAAGAGAGAAAGCGGTGGAAAAAGAGATAGCCCTTGCCCTGAAAGCGTTTACTACGCGCTATTGCGATGCATGGCAGCAGTCGTACGGTACCTGGCCGCAAAGTGAAGAACTGTATGGCGTGCCTTCACCGTGCATTATCTCCTCGACCGATACCCTCGTCACGTGGCAGCCGCAGCCGTTTTTACCGGAGCAAAATGTAAACGCGATTGAACGCGCGCTTGATATTATGGTACAACCTGCGCTTCGCGTGTTTTACACCACACAATTTGCCGGGGATATGCAAGCGACCTTCCGTGGGGAAACGCTTACACTACTGCAAACCTGGAGCGCTGACGATTTCCAGCGAGTTCAGGAGAACCTGATTGGCCACCTGGTCACCCAGAAAAGACTTAAGCTTTCGCCTACACTTTTTATTGCTACTCTGGACAGCGACATTGATGTGATTTCGCTGTGTAACTTGAGCGGTGAAGTCATTAAAGAGACATTGGGTACCCGCCAGCGTACGGTTCTTTCCTCAGATCTTGCGGACTTCCTCAATCAACTTGAGCCTGTTCTGTAATCTTTATTGCTATTCCTCTTGTGAGAGATCTCTTACAAAGCTTGTGAGAGATCGCCTGCTTGCTTTGCTATGGTCTACGTATCTTTATTGATTTTTGATAATAAAATCAATTACTTGAAA
Organism: Phytobacter diazotrophicus; assembly: GCF_052061655.1. NCBI lineage: Bacteria > Pseudomonadati > Pseudomonadota > Gammaproteobacteria > Enterobacterales > Enterobacteriaceae > Phytobacter > Phytobacter diazotrophicus. The sequence continues at coordinate 1,038,674 of NZ_CM125428.1, forward strand.
CTAATAACCTTAGTTAAATTATAGTTAGCAGGGGAAATATTTGCCTTAGGCGCACTTGTAAGACGAAGAGGAATGGGTAATTCTATCTGCGTCGACAAGGAGTCGCACACTGAAACGAACATCAGGATGATGTTGTTTCGAGACGGGATACACCAGGATGGTGCTTCACGGACAGGCTTCTGGATGAAGTAAAAGGGAAAATGCAGGAACGCATTAAAGGACACCTCCAGGAGGGAGAACGAGAGCCGGTCAGGATGTTCGGTGGATCAGGAAGATCAAGGACACGCTTTACGGATGAGGCTAATCCACATCGGGGTGGTGTGGGCAGGATGCGCTAGTTTAAGGATGAATAAGGGTCAGGAGACCCGCAGGAAAAGTTGTCAAGGATGAGCAGGGAGCACGAAAAGTAGCTGGATTGCTGCGAAACGAACCGGGAGCACTGTTTTTACAGTGCTCCCTTTTTTTATTTCTCGCTACAGATGCTATCCTGCGCGCCATTTCGTTTGTTATCGAGGTTTTCATGACGCTTCCTTCCCGCGTGCGCCAGCAATTACAGCTTATCGAGGCGCTGTTACGTGAGCATAACCAATGGCAGTCCGTTGCGCCGGATGCCAGCGTGTTCAACAGTACTCAACCTTTCTGTATGGATACCCTCGAACCGTACGAGTGGCTGCAATGGGTGTTGATTCCCCGCATGCACGCCTTGCTGGACGGTGAGCATCCGCTGCCTGAATCCTTCGCCATTGCGCCTTACTATGAAATTGCGCTCGAGGCGACGGATCCCGCGCGTGATGTCATTCTTGTGCAATTGCAAGAGCTCGACGCGCTCTTCTCAAATGATGATGCCTGATGCTTGAGATTATCTATCAGGACGAATGGCTGGTTGCGGTGAATAAACCCTCAGGCTGGCTGGTACACCGAAGCTGGCTTGATCGGGATGAAAAAGTGGTGGTGATGCAAACCGTCCGCGACCAGATAGGCCAGCATGTCTTTACTGCGCATCGTCTCGACAGACCAACCTCCGGTGTATTGCTGATGGGGCTGTCGAGCGAGGCGGGGCGTCTTCTGGCGCAGCAATTTGAGCAGCACCAAATTCAGAAACGCTACCATGCGATCGTGCGCGGCTGGCTGATGGACGAGGCGGTACTGGATTACCCGCTGGTTGAAGAGCTGGATAAAATCGCGGACAAATTTGCCCGGGACGATAAAGGCCCACAGCCAGCGGTGACGCATTATCGCGGGATGGCGACGACCGAAATGCCGGTGGCGACCAGTAAATTTCCGACCACACGTTACGGCCTGGTTGAACTGCTCCCACAAACCGGACGTAAGCATCAGCTCCGTCGCCATCTCGCTCATTTACGCCACCCGATTATCGGTGACAGTAAACACGGTGATTTGCGTCAGAACCGCAGCGCGGCAGAACATTTTGGCTGTAACCGTCTGATGCTCCATGCCAGTCAGTTAACACTCACTCACCCCTTTACCGGCGAACCGCTGACACTGCATGCCGGGCTGGATGATGTCTGGATGCGGGCGTTGTCGCAGTTTGGCTGGCAGGGGCTTCTCCCTGACAATGAAAGGGTTGAGTTTGTTTCGCCGTGCGGTCAGGATGGCGGGATTCACATTTAACGCAAGGAGTGAGCACCATGGCGGAAGTCGGAATTTTCGTTGGCACCATGTACGGCAATGCGCTGCTGGTGGCCGAAGAGGCACAAACGATTCTGGGCGAACAGGGGCACAGCGCTACGGTATTTGAAGATCCAGAACCTGCGGACTGGGATGCTTATAAAGATAAGTATGCGCTGGTGGTGACATCAACGACCGGGCAGGGCGATTTGCCGGACAGTATTGTGCCGTTGTTTCAGTACATTCGTGACAAAATCGGCTATCAGCCAGCGCTGCGTTATTGTGTGATTGCCCTGGGCGACAGCACCTATACAAATTTCTGCGGCGGCGGAAAACAGTTTGACGCGTTATTGCAGGAACAAAGTGCGCAGCGCGTGGGAGACGTTTTGCTGATCGATGCCAGCGAGGATCCCGAGCCTGAGTCGGTTTCTAACCCGTGGGTGGAACACTGGGCGACATTGTTAAAATGAGGTTTTGCCCTCCCCCTACAGGAGGGCAACCCACTTATCTGGCGGTAAGCGGTAAAATAGCGACGCGGCACATTATGCGGTAACTGAATCGAGTAAGCATTGGGCGTTTGCCAGTAAAAACCCTCTTCTCCTGAGGGGTTAAAAGTGCATTTACACTGCGTCAAGCGATGCGTTTCACATTATTCAAAACAGGCTGACTTTTAATCAAATGTTAGCGCCTCAACTTTTCATTTCCGTGAGTTAGTCCCCATCCCCCTGGGCTTTTGCAAGAAACCTTCATGCCGTGACCACACAATGTTGTGTTGTTGCACGGTGAGTGTTCAGGTACCCCTTTTTATACTTTTCCCGCAAGTTAAAAAAACGCAGTACGCAGGGAATAGCGACCCGGCAGTAAAACTGCAAAAAACACAAATACATCATTCGGTTCACCCCTACAGGTTGTCCTGTTCCGGATGAATGTACATGAACATTTATGCTTCGGGAGTACAACAATGAGTACATTAAGCCAAGCAGCGAGCAGCGCTGAAAAGCGCACCAATGCTCGCTACTGGATAGTGGTGATGTTGTTTATCGTCACATCCTTCAACTACGGTGACCGCGCCACGCTGTCGATCGCCGGGTCAGAAATGGCCAAAGATATCGGCCTTGATCCAATCGGTATGGGTTATGTTTTCTCCGCGTTTTCTTGGGCCTATGTTATAGGGCAGATTCCGGGTGGCTGGCTGCTTGACCGCTTCGGTTCCAAACGTGTTTATTTCTGGTCCATTTTCATTTGGTCCCTGTTTACCCTGCTGCAAGGGTTTGTCGATGTATTCAGTGGCTTCGGTATCATCGTTGCGCTATTCACCCTGCGCTTCCTGGTAGGGCTGGCCGAATCGCCATCTTTCCCTGGTAATAGTCGCATCGTTGCGGCCTGGTTCCCGGCACAGGAAAGGGGTACGGCAGTCGCGATTTTCAACTCCGCACAATACTTCGCAACGGTAATTTTCGCCCCGATTATGGGTTGGTTAACCCATGAGGTGGGTTGGTCGCACGTGTTCTTCTTTATGGGTGGGCTGGGTATCGTTATCAGCTTCATTTGGCTGAAAGTGATTTACGAACCGAACCAGCATCCGAAGGTGAACAAGAAAGAGCTTGAATACATCGCAGAAGGCGGCGCACTGATCAACATGGATCAGAAAAGCGGGAAAGCGAAAGTCCCGTTCAGCGAAAAATGGGGTCAGATCAAGCAACTGCTTGGCTCCCGTATGATGATTGGTGTTTACCTGGGTCAGTATTGCATCAACGCCCTGACATACTTCTTTATCACCTGGTTCCCGGTTTACCTGGTTCAGGCTCGCGGTATGTCTATTTTGAAAGCGGGTTTTATCGCGTCCATCCCGGCAATTTGCGGCTTTGCGGGTGGGGTGCTCGGCGGGATTATCTCTGACTGGTTAATGCGTCGTACGGGCTCTCTGAATATTGCACGTAAAACACCCATCGTACTTGGCATGTTGCTCTCCATGGTGATGGTGTTCTGTAACTACACCGACGTTGAATGGATGATTATCGGTTTCATGTCCATGGCGTTCTTCGGTAAAGGCATCGGTGCGTTGGGCTGGGCTGTTATGGCCGACACGGCGCCGAAGGAAATCAGCGGTCTGAGCGGTGGTCTGTTCAATATGTTCGGTAACATTTCCGGTATCGTTACCCCGATTGCTATCGGTTACATCGTTGGGACTACAGGCTCGTTTAACGGCGCGCTGATCTACGTTGGTATCCATGCCCTGGTGGCGGTACTGAGCTACCTGGTGTTGGTGGGAGATATCAAACGTATCGAATTGAAACCTGTCACAGGACGATAATTATGAGTACGCAAGCAAGCCCCGTCATTACAGATATGAAAGTCATTCCGGTTGCCGGTCATGACAGCATGTTAATGAACATTGGTGGTGCGCATAACGCTTATTTCACACGTAACATCGTAGTACTGACAGACAACGCCGGTAACACCGGCGTTGGCGAAGCACCGGGTGGGGAAGTGATTTACCAGACGCTGGTGGATGCTATTCCGATGGTGCTGGGGCAGGAGGTGGCGCGGCTGAACAAAGTGGTTCAGCGCGTTCATAAGGGTAATCAGGCGAGCGATTTCGATAATTTTGGCAAAGGCGCATGGACGTTTGAACTGCGCGTTAATGCCGTAGCCGCACTTGAAGCCGCACTGCTCGACCTGTTAGGTAAAGCGCTGAACGTGCCGGTCTGCGAGCTGCTGGGGCCGGGCAAACAGCGTGATGCCGTAACCGTCCTGGGGTATCTGTTCTATATCGGCGACCGCACCAAAACCGACCTGCCATACCTTGATAAAACCGACGGCAACCACGACTGGTACCGTCTGCGTCATCAGGAAGCGATGAACAGCGACGCGGTTGTGCGTCTGGCCGAGGCGTCTCAGGACCGTTACGGTTTTAAAGACTTCAAACTGAAAGGCGGCGTGCTGCCGGGCGAGCAGGAAATTGACGCGGCCCGCGCCCTGAAAAAACGCTTCCCGGATGCGCGCATCACCGTGGACCCGAACGGTGCCTGGCTGCTTGATGAAGCCATTGAACTGTGTAAAGGCCTCCAGGATGTATTGACCTACGCGGAAGATCCATGTGGCGCAGAGCAGGGGTTCTCCGGGCGTGAAGTGATGGCGGAATTCCGTCGCGCCACCGGTCTGCCCGTTGCCACCAACATGATCGCCACTAACTGGCGTGAAATGGGCCACTCTGTAATGCTGAATGCGGTAGACATCCCTCTTGCGGACCCGCACTTCTGGACGCTCTCCGGGGCGGTACGTGTGGCGCAACTGTGTGATGACTGGGGGCTGACCTGGGGTTGCCACTCCAATAACCACTTCGATATTTCACTGGCGATGTTCACCCACGTTGGCGCGGCGGCGCCGGGTAATCCGACGGCCATCGACACCCACTGGATCTGGCAGGAAGGCGAGGCGCGCCTGACGAAACAGCCGCTGGAAATCAAAGGCGGGCAGATTGCGGTGCCGGATGCGCCGGGACTCGGCGTGGAGATTGACTGGGCGCAGATTGAAAAAGCCCATGCCATCTATAAAAGCCTGCCAGGCGGTGCGCGTAACGACGCAGGTCCGATGCAGTACCTGATCCCCGGCTGGAAATTTGACAGAAAACGCCCGGTATTTGGACGTCAGTGACAGAGTAAAAGGATAAAATATGAGCGCTCAAAGTTCGACTCCTGTTGTTACGTCAGTGAAGGTCATCCCGGTCGCCGGGCATGACAGCATGCTGATGAACCTGAGCGGTGCGCATGCGCCGTTCTTCACCCGTAACATCGTTATCATCACCGACAACGCCGGCAACACCGGTGTCGGCGAAGTCCCCGGCGGCGAAAAAATCCGCCAGACTCTTGAAGACGCGACGCCGCTGATTGTCGGCAAAACCCTCGGCGCCTACAAAAATGTCCTTAATGAGGTGCGCAGCGCCTTTGCTGACCGTGACGCCGCAGGCCGTGGGCTGCAGACTTTTGACCTGCGCACCACCATCCATGTGGTCACCGCCATTGAAGCGGCGATGCTCGACCTGCTGGGCAAACATCTGGGCGTCAACGTCGCCTCCCTGCTCGGTGACGGCCAGCAGCGCAGCGAAGTGGAAATGCTCGGCTACCTGTTCTTCGTCGGCAACCGCAAGGCGACGCCGCTGCCCTACCAGAGCCAGCCGGATGACAAATGCGACTGGTACCGTCTGCGTCATGACGAGGCGATGACCCCGGATGCCGTGGTGCGTCTGGCGGAAGCCGCGTATGAAAAATACGGCTTCAATGACTTCAAACTGAAAGGCGGCGTGCTGGCCGGTGAAGAAGAAGCGGAATCCATTGTCGCCCTGGCGAAGCGCTTCCCGCAGGCCCGCGTCACCCTCGACCCGAACGGCGCATGGTCTTTGAACGAAGCCATCAGCATCGGTAAGTACCTGAAAGGCTCGCTGGCCTACGCGGAAGACCCGTGTGGCGCGGAGCAGGGCTTCTCCGGGCGTGAAGTGATGGCGGAGTTCCGCCGTGCCACCGGCCTGCAGACCGCCACCAACATGATTGCCACCGACTGGCGTCAGATGGGGCACACGCTGTCGCTGCAGTCGGTGGATATCCCGCTGGCGGACCCGCACTTCTGGACCATGCAGGGCTCCGTGCGGGTGGCGCAGATGTGCCACGAGTTCGGCCTGACCTGGGGCTCCCACTCCAATAACCACTTCGACATCTCGCTGGCGATGTTCACCCACGTGGCGGCAGCGGCGCCGGGTAAAATCACCGCCATCGACACCCACTGGATCTGGCAGGAGGGCAACCAGCGTCTGACCCGGGAGCCGTTTGAGATTAAAGGCGGGATGGTGCAGGTGCCGACAACGCCGGGTCTGGGCGTGGAGCTGGATATGGATCAGGTGATGAAGGCGCACGAGCTGTATCAGAAACACGGTCTGGGCGCGCGCGACGATGCAATGGGGATGCAGTACCTTATCCCCGGCTGGACGTTCGACAACAAACGTCCTTGCATGGTGCGTTAATGGAATTGCCAGCCCATGCCCGGGCTGGCATTTTCCAGAAGCTTCCGGGTATATGCTTGCGGCAGTGAATATGCGTAAGGATGGCTTATGAAAATAGTTATCGCACCTGACTCTTATAAAGAAAGTTTGAGTGCTCTGGATGTGGCGACCGCGATTGAAAGCGGGTTTCGCGAAATTTTCCCGACGGCTGAATATGTAAAATTGCCGGTTGCGGATGGTGGAGAAGGGACGGTTGAAGCCATGGTTGCCGCGACCTGCGGGCGCATCGTTTCGGTTACAGTCAAAGGCCCGCTTGGCGAACACGTCGATGGATTTTATGGCCTTTCAGGCGACGAAAAATGTGCGTTTATCGAGATGGCGGCGGCCAGCGGCCTTGAACTGGTGCCACCCGCGCAACGCGATCCGCTTGTCACCACCTCATGGGGAACCGGCGAGCTGATTCGCCACGCGCTGGACGCAGGCGTAAAGCATATCATCATCGGGATTGGCGGCAGCGCCACCAACGACGGTGGAGCGGGGATGGTGCAGGCGCTGGGGGCGAAATTGCTGGATAACAAAGACCAGCAGATTGGGCCGGGCGGTGCGGCACTGGAAACGCTCGCGAAGATCGATATTCGTGAGCTGGACAAACGTCTTGCGCAGTGCCGCATTGAAGTGGCCTGCGATGTGACGAACCCGCTGACGGGTAAAGAAGGCGCTTCGGCAATATTCGGCCCGCAAAAAGGCGCGACACCGAAAATGATCGCCCGACTGGATCAGGCGCTGGGGCACTACGCGAAGATCATTGCCCGCGATCTGGATCAGGATGTGCTGAACCTTGCAGGTGGTGGCGCGGCAGGGGGAATGGGTGCTGCGCTGTACGCGTTCTGCGGCGCGGAACTGCGTCAGGGCATTGAAATCGTGACCGATGCGTTAGCGCTGGATAAACATGTTGCTGATGCCGACCTGGTGATCACTGGCGAAGGTCGTATTGATAGCCAGACGGTGCATGGCAAAGTGCCGGTTGGCGTTGCGAAAGTGGCGAAACGCTATAACGTGCCGGTTATTGGCATTGCGGGTAGTTTGACGGCGGATGTGGGTGTTGTGCACGGTCACGGTATCGATGCGGTTTTCAGCGTGATTTATAAAATTTGTACGCTGGAAGATGCGCTGGCCAACGCCGGTGAAAACGTGCGTATGACCGCGCGTAACGTGGCGGCTGTCCTGAAAATTGGGCAGGGCAGATAAAACGCTTTGTCCTGGTTATTACCCTCTCTTGTGGGAGAGGGTATCAGGGTTATCCCATCATTTTACGGGTATCGCGGGTGACGTTGTCCATCTCATCAAGCAGTTCCAGAAACTCCGGTTCCAGTTCCTCAGCAGGCACACCACTGCGTAACTGATGCTCAATAAGCTGACAGAGGTTTTTCAGCCGCGGTACGCCGCTGTAACCACAGCTTCCGTGTAGCTTGTGAATCAGATCCAGCAATCCTTCTGGCGCCTCGCCAACCAGTTGTTCTTCCACTTTGTTGCGAATCTCAGGCAGGAAAGCCACCAGCATTTGCAGCATCTCGCGCGCCAGATCCGGTTTTCCCGCCGCCTGACGCAGCGCCAGTTGCCAGTCCAACGTCACGTCCGCCGGCACGTCGGGTTCGACAGGCTCCGGCGCTGCAACAACATTACTGGCCAGCGCGCCGGGCTTGTAGCGCAGCAGCAAATTGTAAAGCTTGTCTTCTTCAATCGGTTTTGCCAGATAGTCGTTCATGCCTGCGCTCAGCAGCTTCTCTTTCTGCCCCGCCATAGCATGGGCGGTCACCGCAATCACCGGCGTTTGCTGTTGATGCGGAAGCTGGTGAATCAGCTCACAGGCGCGGATACCGTCCATGCCCGGCATCTGAATATCCATCAAAATGAGATCGAACTGCATCTGCCTGGCCCTTTCCACCGCCTGAGGTCCGCTGTCGCACAATTCAACCTGTTGCACCTGGTCTTCCAACAGCGCACCGATCAATTTCAGGTTGGCAGGGTTGTCATCCACCGCCATCACCGTCATCGGCAGCTTGCTCATATCTACCGAGTCCATCTGACGGCTTGAACAGCAATACTCTGTCAGGGCGGGCAGCAGTCGCGTTGAGGTTAACGGTTTGAGCAGACAAGCCGCCGCGCCATCTTGTTTCAGCGCTTCGGCGTTAATCTGGGCGTGGCAGGGCAGCGCCAGCAGCAGATGATCGGTCATCGCCGCGGCGGCAGCGAGTTTCTCATGCTGCATGGTCAGCGGTTCATGGAAGGTGACCGGAACAGACAACAGCAGAATGTCATAGTGATCCGGCGGCAGCGCTGAGAACGAGGGACTGTAAATCACCTCGAGCGGTGTGGTGCTCAGTACATCCAGCGTGCTTTGTGCCGCAGCGGCGTTCGGTTCGATATAGGCAAGGCGTTTACCCGCCAGACAACCGGTAACAGGGCCTTCGGAAACCGCATTCGGGTTCAGGTCCAGGTTGATGTGGAACCAGAAGGTGGAGCCGCGATTAGGCTGGCTGTGGAAAGAGATGTCGCCGCCCATTTCGTTGACCAGCCGCTGGGTGATAACCAGCCCCAGGCCGGTACCGCCGTGGCGACGTGAAATACTGGCATCGGCCTGGCGGAATGCCTGGAACAGGCGCGACTGATCCCGCTCCGGAATACCAATCCCGGTATCGCGGATTTGCACCTCAATTTGCACTTTATTGTTACTTATCGAGCGCCGTTCAACGTGGATATCGATATTACCGTTTTCGGTGAATTTGATGGCATTGCCCACCAGATTGGTGATCACCTGTTGCAGGCGCAGCGGGTCGCCAATGACGTTATCCGGCACATCATTTTTGATATTTAGCGTCAGCTCCAGTCCCTTATCGTGAGCGGAGTGCGCCAGCAACGTCACCACATCATCCAGCGCGCTGCGTAACGGGAACGGGATACTCTCCAGAATCAGTTTCCCGGCTTCAAGTTTCGAAAAATCGAGCACATCGTTGATGATAGCCAGCAGGTTGTTGGCCGAGCGTTCGATGGTCAGCATATGGTCGCGCTGGGTGGGATTCAGCTCCGATTTCAGCGTCAGGCGGGTGAAACCGATAACCCCGTTGAGCGGTGTACGCAGCTCGTGCGACATATTGGCCAGAAACTCAGATTTAATACGCGCCGCTTCCTGGGCGCGCTTTTTCGCCAGGTCCAGTTCAACGTTCTGGATCTCCATCTGCTCCAGGGTTTCGCGCAGATCCGAGGTGGACTGATCGATATTGTGCTGCATCTCTTCGTGATAGGCCGCCAGCGACATTGCCATCGAATTAATGCCGTTTTTAAGCATGTCCAGCTCGCCGAGCATAAACCCCTCCACCCTGCTGTCCAGTTGGCCGCGGCGGATACGGTCTACCGTGTTAACCATATTGCGAATCGGCCCGGTGACATCGCGCATGAGCCGCCAGCCGAAAATGAGCGCAATACCGATACAGAACAAAATCATCAGGCTTGAGATGAAAATTTCTTTGTACTGTTGCAGACGAACGGATTTGAGATCCAGCTCCAGCGCCACATACCCCAGCATATTACCGGCAGGTTTGGCGTCGGATATGGCGGACTCATCCGGCGAGTAACCCTCCGAGATGATAGGCGTGCGCAGGATCATCAGATCTCCCTTACGCGTTACGCTTAATCGCCGGGGGAGTGCCGACCCGTCAGCAAGGCGTAACTCACCCGGATCGAGCTGAAAATTTGAGGTGACGAACAGATGGTTCTGCTCATCATAAATGGAAATGCCGCGCACGATTTCGGAATGGCGACGGTGCAATACGCTAATCAGTTGCCCAATGGCCTCACGGTCCTGCAACGTCATGCTGTATTCGCTGGAGACGGCGAGCGGTTCAATGATACTGGCACCTGCGTCTTCCAGTTGACGCTGTAAGTCGTTATAGCGGTGAACGACGAAGAAGATACTCAACAGCACACCGATCAATACGGTCGGGGCGAGGATCAGGATCATCATGCGCGCACGCAGGCTGTAGTTGGTCATGGGGTTCCGTTATGGGAGAATGTGGTCATTATCTGTAATTGAGAAAATTCTCGGCAATGGCGCAATTCTACTCTGCAAAGCGACGCGTGACGACGCGTCAGATCATAACTGTCACAGTAAACGACCTCGATCCCTTTGGGCAGGGGGTTGCGCGACATAATGGTAAGGCGTTGTTTATCCCCGGATTGTTGCCGCAAGAAACGGCGGAAATTACCCTGATTGAAGACAAGCGACAGTTTGCACGTGGTGAAGTAAAACGCCGTCTGAACGACAGTCCTGACCGTGTTGCGCCGGTATGTCCTCATTTCGGGGTCTGCGGCGGCTGCCAGCAGCAGCATGCGAGCGTGGCCCTGCAACAGCGCAGTAAAAGCGCCGCCCTTGCCCGTTTAATGAAGCACGATGTCGAAGAGGTTATCTGCGCGACGCCCTGGGCCTATCGGCGTCGGGCGCGTCTGAGTCTAAGCTGGCAGCCTAAAACTCAGCGTCTGGAGATGGGTTTTCGTAAGGCAAATGCCAGCGACATCATTAACGTCTCACGTTGCCCGGTCCTGGTGCCCCGTCTTGAGGCATTACTTGCGCCCTTGCACACCTGTCTGGCGAGCTTAAAAGCGGTGCGCCATTTGGGGCATGTTGAACTGGTGTTGGCGGATAATGGTCCGCTGATGGTTTTGCGCCATACCGCGCCGCTGAGTGCGGCTGACCGGGAAAAACTGGAACGCTTTTCGCATTCCGAGGGACTGGCGCTTTTTCTGGCGCCCGAAAGCGAGATACTTGAACAGGTTACGGGAGAATCTCCCTGGTATAACTCTGACGGGCTACGCTTAACGTTCAGCCCGCGGGATTTTATTCAGGTCAATGACGGCGTAAATCAGCAAATGGTTGCCCGTGCGCTGTCATGGCTTGATGTGCAGCCGGATGAGCGCGTACTGGATCTTTTCTGTGGGATGGGCAATTTTACCTTGCCGCTGGCAAAAATGGCGGCAAGCGTGGTGGGCGTTGAAGGGGTTGGCGAACTGGTCGCGAAAGGGCGTGAAAATGCCCGACAAAATGGTTTGCAGAACGTGACTTTTTTTCATGAAAATCTGGAAGAAGATGTCACAAAGCAGCCGTGGGCGCGTCAGGGTTTTGATAAAATACTTCTTGATCCCGCGCGTGCGGGTGCCGCTGGTGTTATGCAATACATTGTAAAATTAGCGCCCGGCAAAGTAGTGTATGTTTCCTGTAATCCGGCGACGCTCGCGCGTGACAGCGAAGCGTTAGTCAATGCGGGTTACCAGATTAAGCGGCTGGCGATGCTGGATATGTTCCCGCACACTGGGCATCTGGAATCCATGGTGTTATTCGAGCACAAGTGATTAATTTCGGCTTGTCGAGTTCGACAGGCTCGGTCCCTTAAAGGAGAGGACAATGGTTGCGGTAAGAAGTGCGCATTTGAACAAAGCGGGTGAATTCGATCCTAAGAAGTGGATCGCCAGTCTGGGTATCTCCAGCCAGCCGTCGTGTGAACGCTTAGCCGAAACCTGGGAATATTGTCTGCGACAAACACAGGGACATCCTCACGCCGATCTGCTGTTATGGCGCGGTGTTGAGATGGTGGAAATCCTCTCCATGCTCAGTATGGATCTCGATACGCTGCGAGCGGCGTTGCTGTTCCCGCTGGCAGATGCCGATGTCGTCAGTGAAGATACCCTGCGTGAAAGCGTGGGCAAATCGATTGTTGAGCTTATCCATGGCGTCCGGGATATGGCGGCTATTCGGCAGTTAAAAGCCACCCATACCGATTCCGTCTCCTCTGAGCAGGTGGATAACGTGCGGCGTATGCTGCTGGCGATGGTGGATGATTTCCGCTGTGTCGTCATCAAGATTGCCGAACGTATTGCCCATCTGCGCGAAGTGAAAGAAGCGCCGGAAGACGAACGCGTGCTGGCGGCGAAAGAGTGCACAAACATCTACGCGCCGCTGGCGAACCGCTTAGGGATCGGCCAGCTCAAATGGGAGCTGGAAGATTACTGCTTCCGTTATCTGCATCCGGCGGAATACAAACGCATCGCCAAATTGCTGCATGAGCGCCGTATCGACCGCGAACACTATATCGAAGAGTTTGTTGGGCACCTGCGTTCAGAAATGAAAGAAGAGGGCGTAAAAGCCGAGGTTTATGGCCGTCCTAAGCATATCTACAGCATCTGGCGCAAAATGCAGAAGAAGCATCTCGCCTTCGATGAACTGTTTGATGTCCGGGCGGTGCGCATCGTTGCCGAGCGTCTGCAGGATTGCTATGCCGCGCTCGGTATCGTCCACACCCATTATCGCCACCTGCCGGATGAGTTCGATGATTATGTCGCGAATCCGAAACCCAACGGCTACCAGTCTATCCACACGGTAGTTTTAGGACCGGGGGGCAAAACCGTAGAAATCCAGATTCGTACCCGGCAGATGCATGAAGACGCCGAGCTGGGCGTGGCCGCGCACTGGAAGTACAAAGAGGGCGCAACGACAGGCACCAACAGCGGCGGGCGTGGTTATGAAGACCGTATCGCGTGGCTGCGTAAACTGATTGCCTGGCAAGAAGAGATGGCCGATTCGGGCGAAATGCTCGATGAGGTACGCAGCCAGGTGTTCGACGATCGGGTCTATGTGTTTACGCCGAAAGGCGATGTGGTGGACCTGCCTGCCGGCTCCACGCCGCTCGACTTCGCTTACCATATCCACAGCGATGTGGGGCACCGTTGCATTGGGGCGAAAATCAGCGGACGTATCGTACCGTTCACCTATCAGTTGCAGATGGGCGATCAGATAGAAATCATCACCCAGAAGCAGCCGAATCCAAGTCGTGACTGGCTGAATCCGAACCTGGGGTACGTTACTACCAGCCGTGGTCGTTCCAAAATCCACGCCTGGTTCCGTAAGCAGGATCGGGATAAAAACGTCCTGGCAGGGCGTCAGATCCTTGATGACGAGCTGGCACATCTCGGTATCAGCCTGAAAGAGGCGGAAAAACAGCTACTGCCGCGTTACAACTTTAACGATCTGGAAGAGCTGCTGGCGGCGATTGGCGGAGGCGATATTCGCCTCAACCAGATGGTCAACTTCCTGCAGTCGCAGTTCAACAAGCCGAGCGCGGAAGAGCAGGATGCCGCGGCACTGAAACAGTTGCAGCAGAAGACCTACGCGCCGCAAAACCGTAGCAAAGATAATGGCCGGGTAGTGGTGGAAGGGGTAGGTAACCTGATGCATCACATTGCACGCTGCTGCCAGCCGATCCCCGGTGATGACATTGTTGGTTTTATCACCCAGGGCCGTGGGATTTCTATTCACCGGGCGGACTGTGACCAACTGGAAGAGCTGCGCACCCACGCGCCTGAGCGCATCGTCGATGCAGTGTGGGGGGAAAGCTATTCGGCAGGTTACTCGCTGGTGGTGCGTGTGACCGCCAACGATCGCAGCGGATTGCTGCGCGATATCACGACCATTCTCGCTAACGAGAAAGTTAACGTTCTGGGCGTCGCCAGCCGCAGTGATACCAAAGAGCAACTGGCCACTATCGATATGAATATTGAAATCTACAACCTGCAGGTGCTGGGCCGTGTGCTTGGCAAGCTGAACCAGGTGCCGGACGTTATCGACGCGCGTCGATTGCACGGCGGTTAAATCCACTCTTCTGTAGGCCGGGTAAGGCGATGCCGCACCCGGCATTTTTTTTCATCAGGACAGAACTATGACTCAAATCACCCGCCTGCTGGGCATCATGCAACGTCTGCGCGACCCGGAAAATGGCTGCCCGTGGGATAAAGAACAGACCTTTGCCACCATCGCACCCTATACCCTGGAAGAGACGTATGAAGTGCTGGATGCTATTTCCCGTGAGGATTTCGACGATTTACGCGGCGAATTAGGCGATTTACTGTTCCAGGTGGTGTTTTATGCACAAATGGCCCAGGAGCAAAATCTGTTCAACTTCGACGATGTGTGTGCGGCCATCAGTGACAAGCTGGAGCGCCGTCATCCGCATATTTTTGGTGACGCGCAGGCGGAAAACAGCAGTGAAGTGCTGGCCCGCTGGGAGCAGATTAAAAGCGCTGAACGCGCCGAAAAGTCACAGCATTCCGCGCTCGATGACATTCCCCATAGCCTCCCGGCATTGATGCGTGCCCACAAAATCCAGAAGCGCTGCGCAACCGTGGGCTTTGACTGGACCTCCCTGGGGCCGGTGCTGGACAAAGTCTACGAAGAAATCGACGAAGTGATGGATGAGGCAAAACAGGCTGTCGTGGATGAGGCGAAACTGGAAGAAGAGATGGGCGATTTGTTGTTCGCAACGGTCAATCTTTCGCGTCATTTGGGGGTAAAAGCGGAAGTCGCCTTGCAAAAAGCGAACCTGAAATTTGAACGTCGTTTCCGCGAAGTTGAGCGGATCGTTGCCGCTCGCGGCCTGGAAATGAGCGGAATCGACCTGGAAGCGATGGAAGAGGTATGGCAGCAGGTAAAACGCCAGGAAACTGATATCTAAAGATATTATGCTTTCAAGTGCGATTTGTATGATTTTTTAAATAACAAGCGCTTGATTTACGTCAAAATCATTTTGCTGAAAGTGGCTATTTTCTCACTCCTTATTACAGGTGAGGTTAGGGATAAGGGGTGAGAATGAAAGTTTGTGAGGCACGCCCTGTTCAGGTATACTACTTTCCCGTCCTGGTTATTCCATCGTTTCACCCTAACTTCTCAGGTTCAGCATGACAACGAACTATATTTTTGTGACCGGCGGGGTCGTATCCTCTCTGGGTAAAGGCATTGCCGCAGCCTCCCTCGCAGCCATTCTTGAAGCCCGTGGCCTCAATGTGACCATGATGAAACTGGATCCGTATATTAACGTCGATCCGGGTACCATGAGCCCAATCCAACACGGGGAAGTGTTCGTTACCGAAGACGGCGCTGAAACCGATCTGGACCTGGGTCACTATGAGCGTTTCATCCGCACCAAGATGACCCGTCGTAACAACTTCACGACTGGCCGTATCTATTCCGAAGTGCTGCGCAAAGAGCGCCGTGGCGACTACCTGGGCGCGACTGTTCAGGTTATTCCGCACATCACCAATGCTATCAAAGAGCGTATCATCGAAGGCGGTGAAGGCCATGACGTGGTGCTGGTGGAAATCGGCGGTACCGTAGGCGATATCGAATCGCTGCCGTTCCTCGAAGCGATTCGCCAGATGGCCGTTGAAGTGGGTCGCGAACGCACACTGTATATGCACCTGACGCTGGTGCCTTACATGGCCGCTTCGGGTGAAGTCAAAACCAAGCCGACTCAGCACTCAGTAAAAGAGCTGCTTTCTATCGGTATTCAGCCTGACATTCTGATTTGTCGTTCCGATCGTGCCGTGCCGGCAAACGAGCGTGCAAAGATTGCTTTGTTCTGTAATGTTCCGGAAAAGGCGGTTATCTCCCTTAAAGACGTCGATTCCATTTATAAAATTCCGGGCCTGTTGAAATCGCAGGGGCTGGACGATTATATTTGTAAACGATTCAGCTTGAACTGCCCGGAAGCAAATCTGGCCGAATGGGAACAGGTTATTTACCAGCAGGCGAACCCGGTAGACGAAGTCACCATCGGTATGGTCGGTAAGTACATTGAACTGCCGGATGCCTATAAGTCAGTTATCGAAGCGCTGAAACACGGTGGCCTGAAAAATCGTGTTACCGTCAACATCAAACTGATCGATTCGCAAGATGTTGAAACACGTGGTGTCGAAATTCTGAAAGGTCTGGATGCTATCCTGATCCCTGGCGGTTTCGGTTATCGCGGTGTGGAAGGTAAGATCGCCACTGCACGCTACGCGCGTGAAAACAATATTCCTTATCTGGGCATCTGCCTGGGGATGCAGGTTGCGCTGATCGAGTTTGCTCGCAACGTTGCAGGTATGGAGAACGCCAACTCGACGGAATTTGTGCCAGACTGTAAGTACCCGGTTGTGGCGCTCATTACCGAATGGCGTGATGAAGAAGGCAAGATTGAAGTACGTTCGGAAAAGAGCGATCTCGGTGGCACCATGCGCCTCGGCGCACAGCAGTGCCAGCTTGGCGACGACAGCCTGGTCCGTCAACTGTATGGCGAGCCGACCATTGTCGAACGCCATCGCCATCGCTATGAAGTGAACAATCTGCTGTTGAAACAAATTGAAGCTGCGGGTCTGCGTGTTGCAGGCCGTTCCGGCGATGATCAGTTGGTCGAGATCATCGAGGTGCCAAATCATCCGTGGTTTGTCGCTTGTCAGTTCCACCCGGAATTTACTTCTACGCCGCGTGATGGGCACCCACTGTTTGCTGGCTTCGTGAAAGCCGCCAGTGAGTACCAGAAGCGTCAGGCGAAGTAAGAGTTAGAACGGCAGTGCACCCAAATGGGTGCACTGTTTGTCTGGAGTTTTAGTTTAACTTGTACTGAGGAAATCCTAATGTCCAAAATCGTTAAAGTCATCGGTCGTGAAATCATCGACTCCCGTGGTAACCCGACTGTTGAAGCCGAAGTACACCTGGAAGGTGGTTTCGTTGGTCTGGCAGCTGCTCCGTCAGGTGCTTCTACCGGTTCCCGCGAAGCGCTGGAACTGCGTGATGGCGACAAATCCCGCTTCTTGGGTAAAGGCGTACTGAAAGCGGTTGGCGCGGTTAACGGCCCGATCGCTCAGGCAATCCTGGGCAAAGATGCCAAAGATCAGGCTGGCATTGACAAGATCATGATCGACCTGGACGGTACTGAAAACAAATCTAACTTCGGTGCTAACGCAATCCTGGCTGTTTCTCTGGCGACTGCTAAAGCTGCTGCTGCTTCTAAAGGCCTGCCGCTGTACGCACACATCGCTGAACTGAACGGCACCCCGGGCAAATACTCCATGCCGGTTCCGATGATGAACATCATCAACGGTGGTGAGCACGCTGACAACAACGTAGACATTCAGGAATTCATGATTCAGCCGGTTGGCGCGAAATCCCTGAAAGAAGCGGTACGTATGGGTTCAGAAGTGTTCCATAACCTGGCTAAAGTTCTGAAATCCAAAGGTATGAACACGGCTGTTGGTGACGAAGGCGGCTATGCGCCGAACCTGGGTTCCAACGCTGAAGCGCTGGCTGTTATCGCAGAAGCTGTTAAAGCTGCGGGTTACGAGCTGGGCAAAGACATCACTCTGGCGATGGACTGCGCGGCTTCTGAATTCTACAAAGACGGTAAATACGTTCTGGCTGGCGAAGGCAACAAAGCATTCACCTCCGAAGAATTCACTCACTTCCTGGAAGACCTGACCAAACAGTACCCGATCGTGTCCATCGAAGATGGTCTGGACGAGTCTGACTGGGCTGGTTTTGCTTACCAGACCAAAGTTCTGGGCGACAAAATCCAGCTGGTTGGTGACGACCTGTTCGTAACTAACACCAAAATCCTGAAAGAAGGCATCGAAAAAGGCATCGTTAACTCCATCCTGATCAAATTCAACCAGATCGGTTCTCTGACCGAAACTCTGGCTGCGATCAAAATGGCGAAAGACGCTGGCTACACTGCTGTCATCTCTCACCGTTCTGGCGAAACTGAAGACGCTACCATCGCTGACCTGGCTGTTGGTACCGCTGCTGGCCAGATCAAAACTGGCTCTATGAGCCGTTCTGACCGCGTTGCTAAATACAACCAGCTGATTCGTATCGAAGAAGCTCTGGGTGAACAAGCGCCGTACAACGGTCGTAAAGAGATCAAAGGTCAGGCATAAGCCTGTCTTTCTCTGAAATGAAAATGCCAGCCCTCGGGCTGGCATTTTTTTACCTGCAATAACCGTTATTTAAAATCGACAGCCATTTGCTGCGGAATGGAAAGTCCGCGGGTGGTCTGTACGCACTGAGCGATATAATCGGTAAAGCGTGGCGGCTTCGGCATGCCCAGCTCTATGAGCTTGTCATTGCTAAAGCGGACATTCAGCATGGCGAACGCACCGTACAAACGCATGGCTTTAAGCATCAGGCGCTCATTGCAGGGCCCGAAGATGTTTTTCAATTCACGGCGCATCTTCACCAGCGTCTCGTAGCTGACCTGCGTGTAGACATCTTTAACCGGCACCGTTTCCAGCGCGGACGCCATCGCGGCATCAATATCAGAAAACTTCACGCTGTTCTCTTCACCTGCGGAAATATGGATGACCTCACCCGCCGGGATGTCGCTTTTCAGCATCATGATCAACGCGTCGGCGCAATAGTCCACCGGGACCACGTCAATACGGTCTTCCAGTGAGCACATGAATTTTTGCAGCATCAGCGCCATGCTGAACACCCAGAAAATACTGCTGGAGGGCTGGCAGCCGTAATGCGTATGCCCCACCACAATAGACGGACGTGCGATAACCAGCGGCAGATTCGGAAAGGTTTTGCGCATCAGGTGTTCGATGGTGGACTTGGAGTGGGTGTACTCCACCAGATGCTCGGCGTTTTCTTTGAATTCTTGGCTCTCATAGACCAGCGAATCGGCTTCTGGCGCACACGACATAGCGGTGCCGACATGCAGGAAACGCTGTAGCCCCTGTACTTTCGCCATACGTCCGGCAAAGGCCAGAGTGCCTTCAACATTCACTTTCCAGATGAGCGGGTTGTTGCCAAAAGAGGCGACGGCTGCGCAGTTCAGCACGTGGGTGACACTGTCCAGACGAGGGTCGTCCAGAAATTGCTCCGGCGTACCCAGATCACCGATGATGATATGTTCGCAGGTCAGACGGGAGAGGATAGATTCGCTGATGTTGAATTTGCGCATGTTTTCTTTTACGCGCTCAACGCCAGCCTGGCTATCCGTTGCCCTGACTAAAAGTAAATAGTTGATTTGACTATCATCATTAAGTATTTTCTCAAACACTGCACCACCGAGGAATCCGGTGACGCCGGTGATCAGTAGAGTTTTCATGATCGCATGCTCATTGTTGTTAATTCGCGGATTGTATTCAGCGAAAATTAAACAATGCTTAAATAAGAGAGGCGGGAATAAATCGATTTCTTAAGGTAATTTTAAGCTTTAAATGCGGAACAAGGTTAATTGGACAGGCAAACGCAGAAATAAATTCATTAAAAATAAAAATATTTATAAAATATTGAAATTAAAGTATTTTTATTCTCTGGTTTAGCGTTTTATTTTAATGGTTTTCTTATTTAAGTTAGCGTTATTGAAATAATTAATTACAAATAAAATGATGCTAAGCCTGCTATCCATTGTCCATTTTTTTGCTTTATTTCGATGACAATCACGCAACATTTACCCCTACCTCAACTCGCCCTCAAGAGCGAAATCTGTAATAATTAATGTTTTCCCCGATCAGAGTTGATTATGCAGTACCCGATTAATGAGATGTTCCAGACCTTGCAAGGCGAGGGCTATTTTACCGGCGTTCCCGCCATTTTTATTCGTTTACAGGGATGCCCGGTTGGTTGCGCCTGGTGCGACACCAAACACACCTGGGATAAGCTTGAAGATCGGGAAGTCTCCCTCTACAGCATTCTGGCTAAGACCAAAGAGAGCGATAAATGGGGCGCTGCGAGCAGTGAAGATCTGCTGGCTATTATTGAGCGTCAGGGCTGGACTGCGCGCCATGTGGTGATCACCGGCGGCGAACCTTGTATTCACGATCTGATTCCATTGACCCATCTTTTGGAAAAACAGGGGTTCAGTTGTCAGATTGAGACCAGCGGTACCCATGAAGTGCGCACGTCTCATGCGACCTGGGTCACCGTGTCACCGAAGGTGAATATGCGCGGAGGCTATGACATCCTCCAGCAGGCGCTGGAACGCGCCGATGAGATCAAACACCCGGTTGGACGTACCCGAGACATTGAGGCGCTTGATGAGCTACTGACGCAACTGACCGATGATAAACACCGGGTCATTGCACTGCAGCCTATCAGCCAAAAAGAGGATGCCACCCGTCTGTGCATTGAAACCTGTATCGCCCGCAACTGGCGGCTGTCGATGCAAACGCATAAGTATCTGAATATTGCCTGATTCGGTTTCTGCCGGTGTTATTGCACCGACAAGACAGGTATTACCTGAGCGCCCGGCCTTATGGCCGGGCGTTTTCGTTTACCTGCCGGCGGGCAGGATATAGGTTTGTGAAACAACGCTGTTCGGTGAAATCAGCTTTTGCCTGCGGTGTGTTTTTATTTTAATTAATAATCAATGGGTTAATTATTCAGCTTGCGTCGATAAAATCGGTAGAATTTGAGCTGTGATAAATGATTCTATAATTCAATGGGTTATATTTAGAGTGTTCCCCGCGCGAGCGGGGATAAACCGATAAACGCCTGTGACCATCCGTTAGCGAGTCCGTGTTCCCCGCGCGAGCGGGGATAAACCGTACTTGATAACGGCGATATCAACGCATTCATTGTGTTCCCCGCGCGAGCGGGGATAAACCGGCCGCGAAGTAAACCCGCCCGCTGATGCGGGCGTGTTCCCCGCGCGAGCGGGGATAAACCGCATTTGCTGCGGGGTTGATGAAACGGAAGTCAGTGTTCCCCGCGCGAGCGGGGATAAACCGCATTCGTAAGTAGTGCGGGTGCTAGTGTGATTGTGTTCCCCGCGCGAGCGGGGATAAACCGGGTATCAATCAGGTCCGTCTGGAAATACTCAAGTGTTCCCCGCGCGAGCGGGGATAAACCGCAAGCAAAGCCGATTACGTCGATAAGTTGAAAGTGTTCCCCGCGCGAGCGGGGATAAACCGAGCCATAAAATCAGCGCACTCAGGTGTGCTGACGACACAGAAGCGAAATTACTCGCCGCGGTAGATACACCCAGCGGTGCAGGTCTCTTTGATCATCACGGCGCTCAGCAGCGGAACGACGGGTTTCAACTGATCCCAAATCCATTTTGCCAGTACTTCGCTGGTCGGGTTCTCAAGGCCCGGAATATCGTTAAGATAGTAGTGATCCAGACGATCATAGGTCGGTTTGAACGCCGTCTTAAGCTCAGCAAAATCCATGATCCAGCCCGTATGCGGATCCACCTCGCCGGTGATCTCCAGACGCACCATAAATGAGTGACCATGAAGACGACCGCATTTATGCCCTGCTGGAACATGTGGCAAACGGTGAGCGGCTTCAAACATGAAATCTTTAAATAACGTGGTGGACATACTGAACTCTCTGACTGGCTAGAAAAACCGCGGCATGGTAGCCGAAATGACCTTTTTTATCATTAACTAAAATCGGCAAAAGCGATTAACCGTTACGCTTTGCCTGATACCCTATATTTTTTCATTATAAATCAATGGATTAATTAATCTATTTTACTGTTATAAACTATGAGTAAAACAGGTTAGTTCTTTTGGTTATTTATTATTTCCAACCTTTCTTTAATTGTTATTATCCCCGCCGTTAACCTTACTTTCTCTTCTGCTTTTATGGCGCTGACAGGGCGTATAAGCAGCTTTTGCTTACTGGAACATAACGACGCATGACGACTCAGGTCCCACCTTCCGCTTTGCTTCCGCTGAACCCGGAGCAACTGGCACGCCTTCAGGCGGTCACAACCGATTTAACTCCCACCCAGCTTGCCTGGGTTTCCGGCTATTTTTGGGGCGTGCTGAACCAGCAACCCGGTGCGGCAGTTGCAACGGCAGCACCTGCGGCGACCGAGACCCCGACCATTACGCTACTTTCCGCCTCGCAAACCGGTAATGCCCGTCGCGTTGCGGAAGCACTGCGTGACGATCTGCTGGCGGCGAAACTCAATGTCAAACTGGTGAGCGCGGGCGACTATAAATTCAAACAAATCGCTAACGAAAAACTGCTGGTTGTTGTTGCTTCCACACAAGGGGAAGGTGAGCCACCGGAAGAGGCCGTTGCGTTACATAAGTTCCTGTTCTCGAAAAAAGCGCCGAAGCTTGATGGCACTGCTTTCGCCGTGCTGGGGCTTGGCGACACGTCTTATGAATTTTTCTGCCAGGCAGGCAAAGATTTTGACAGCAAACTGGCTGAACTGGGTGCCGAGCGCCTGCTGGATCGCGTCGACGCAGACGTTGAGTTTCAGGCTGCCGCCGCTGAATGGCGCGCGCGTGTAGTTGAAGTACTGAAAGCACGAGTCCCGAAAGAGACGCCGGCCCAGGCCGCTGTGACGGCAACGGGTGCGGTGAATGAGGTTTTCTCCAGCCCTTACACGAAAGAAGAACCGCTGACCGCGACTCTCTCAGTGAATCAAAAAATCACGGGCCGTGACTCAGAAAAAGACGTGCGTCATATCGAAATCGATCTGGGCGATTCCGGCCTGCGCTATCAGCCGGGCGACGCGCTGGGGGTCTGGTATCAGAACGATCCCGCGCTGGTGAAAGAGCTGGTTGAGCTGCTGTGGCTTAAAGGCGATGAACCGGTTAGCGTCGACGGCAAAACCCTGCCGCTGTCCGAAGCGCTGCAGTGGCATTTCGAGTTGACGGTCAACACCGGCAATATCGTGGAAAACTATGCCACTCTGACCCGCAGTGAATCACTGTTGCCGCTGGTGGGCGATAAGGCCAAATTACAGCACTATGCGGCGACCACACCGATTGTGGATATGGTGCGTTTCTCCCCGGCACAACTGGATGCCACTGCGCTGATTGGCCTGCTGCGTCCGCTGACGCCGCGTCTTTACTCCATCGCCTCTTCGCAGGCGGAAGTGGAAACCGAAGTGCACGTCACTGTCGGTGTGGTGCGCTATGACATTGAAGGCCGCGCGCGTGCGGGTGGGGCGTCGAGCTTCCTCGCCGATCGCGTGGAAGAAGAGGGCGAAGTGCGTGTGTTCATCGAACATAACGATAACTTCCGTCTGCCTGCCAACCCGGAAACGCCGGTCATCATGATTGGGCCGGGTACCGGTATCGCACCGTTCCGCGCCTTTATGCAGCAGCGAGCGGCAGATGGGGCAGAAGGCAAAAACTGGCTGTTCTTCGGCAACCCGCACTTCACGGAAGATTTCCTCTACCAGGTTGAGTGGCAGCGCTACGTCAAAGAAGGCGTGCTGAACCGTATCGATCTGGCCTGGTCGCGTGACCAAAAAGAAAAAGTATACGTACAAGACAAACTGCGTCAGCAAGGCGCGGAACTGTGGCGCTGGATTAATGACGGTGCGCACATTTATGTCTGCGGCGACGCGAATCGCATGGCGAAGGACGTTGAGCAGGCTTTACTGGACGTGATTGCCGAATTTGGCGCGATGGACGCCGAAGCGGCGGACGAATATTTAAGTGAGCTGCGCGTAGAGCGCCGTTACCAGCGAGATGTCTACTAATGAGTGAAAAACATCCAGGCCCACTGGTGGTCGAAGGTAAACTGACAGACGCCGAGCGCATGAAGCTGGAAAGCAACTATCTGCGCGGGACCATTGCGGAAGATCTTAACGACGGGCTGACCGGCGGCTTTAAAGGCGACAACTTTCTGCTGATCCGTTTCCACGGCATGTACCAGCAGGATGATCGCGATATTCGCGCTGAGCGTGCTGCACAGAAGCTGGAGCCGCGTCATGCGATGCTGCTGCGCTGCCGCCTGCCGGGAGGCGTGATCACCACCAAACAGTGGCAGGCGATTGATAAATTCGCCGCTGAGAACACCATTTACGGCAGTATCCGCCTGACCAACCGTCAGACGTTCCAGTTCCACGGCATTCTGAAAAAGAACGTGAAACCGGTACACCAGATGCTGCACTCCGTTGGTCTGGACGCCCTGGCGACCGCTAACGATATGAACCGTAACGTGCTCTGCACCTCGAATCCGTATGAATCTGAGCTGCACGCTGAAGCTTACGAATGGGCGAAGAGGATCTCTGAACATCTGCTGCCGCGTACCCGCGCTTACGCAGAGATCTGGCTCGATCAGGAAAAAGTAGCGACCACCGATGAAGAGCCGATCCTCGGTCAGACCTATCTGCCGCGTAAGTTTAAAACCACGGTCGTGATCCCGCCGCAGAACGATATCGATCTGCACGCCAACGACATGAACTTTGTCGCGGTCGCGGAAAACGGCAAACTGGTGGGCTTTAACCTGCTGGTGGGCGGCGGTCTGTCCATTGAGCACGGTAATAAGAAAACCTATGCCCGCACGGCGAGCGAGTTTGGGTATCTGCCGGTTGAGCATACGCTGGCGGTTGCCGAAGCTGTTGTCACCACTCAGCGTGACTGGGGTAACCGTACCGACCGTAAAAACGCGAAAACCAAATATACGCTGGAGCGTGTGGGTGTTGAGACCTTCAAAGCGGAAGTTGAGCGTCGCGCAGGTATCAAATTCGAACCGATTCGTCCGTATGAATTTACCGGGCGCGGCGATCGCATTGGCTGGGTGAAAGGGATCGATAATAAATGGCATCTGACGCTGTTTATCGAAAACGGTCGTATTCTCGATTATCCGGGGCGTCCGCTGAAAACGGGTCTGCTGGAGATCGCGAAGATCCATAAAGGCGAGTTCCGTATTACGGCAAACCAGAACCTGATCATTGCCGGTGTGCCGGATAGCCAGAAGGCGAAAATCGAAAAAATCGCGCGCCAGAGCGGCCTGATGGATGCCGTAACGCCGCAGCGTGAAAATTCGATGGCCTGTGTGTCATTCCCGACCTGTCCGCTGGCGATGGCCGAAGCAGAGCGCTTCCTGCCGTCGTTTATCGATAAAGTGGAAGAGGTGATGGCGAAGCATGGTTTGAGTGATGAGCATATCGTGACGCGTGTGACGGGTTGCCCGAACGGCTGTGGCCGCGCGATGCTGGCGGAAGTGGGCCTGGTTGGGAAAGCGCCTGGTCGCTATAACCTGCATCTGGGCGGTAACCGCATCGGTACGCGCATCCCGCGCATGTTCAAAGAAAACATTACCGAGCCGGAAATCATTGCCTCGCTCGATGAACTGGTAGGGCGCTGGGCAAAAGAGCGTGAAGCGGGTGAAGGGTTCGGTGATTTCACCATCCGAGCGGGCATTATCCGCCCGGTGCTGGACCCGGCGCGCGATCTCTGGGATTAAGCTTCCTTGCCTTCCCCCTCTCCTTAGGGAGGGGTGAAGGAAGTAAACATACGAGAGGTAATTATGTCCGTACTCGATCTATCTGCCCTGAATGCTCTGTCGAAAGATGACCGCACGCTGGCGCTGGCGGAGGCTAACGCCCAACTGGAAGCGCATACCGCGGAGGAACGCGTGGCCTGGGCGCTGGAAAATCTGCCGGGTGAGTATGTGCTGTCGTCCAGTTTTGGTATCCAGGCGGCGGTGAGCCTGCATCTGGTGAATCAGGTGCGCCCGAACATTCCGGTTATCCTGACGGACACAGGTTATCTGTTCCCGGAAACCTATCAGTTTATTGATGAACTGACCGAGAAGCTCGGTCTGAATCTGCAGATTTACCGTGCACCGCAAAGCCCTGCCTGGCAGGAAGCGCGCTACGGCAAGCTGTGGGAGCAGGGCGTTGAGGGTATTGAAAAATACAACGACATCAACAAAGTTGAGCCGATGAACCGGGCGCTGAAAGAACTGAACGCCCGGACATGGTTCGCGGGCCTGCGTCGTGAGCAGTCCAGTAGCCGTGCCAACCTGCCTGTGCTGGATATTCAGCGCGGTGTTTTCAAAGTGCTGCCGATTATCGACTGGGATAACCGTACGGTGTATCAGTATCTGCAAAAACACGGCCTGAAATATCACCCGCTGTGGGATGAAGGCTATCTGTCTGTGGGCGATACGCACACCACCCGTAAATGGGAGCCGGGTATGGCAGAAGAGGACACCCGCTTCTTCGGCCTGAAACGCGAGTGCGGCCTGCACGAAGGCTGATTTTTGGCTTTTCAGTAAATAGATAAGATAAGCGCCCGGCTAACCACCGGGCTTTTTTTATGGGTTATACGTTGGTGAAATGAGAGTTTGTACATGGTGTGGTTTTCTTTAATAAGTAAAATCAAACAATTACCGATCTTAAAAAAGACGGAAATGTTGGTAGAATTTTGGGAGTGGTAATTGCTGTTTAAATTTAATGAGTTACGTTTAGAGTGTTCCCCGCGCGAGCGGGGATAAACCGGCCTGATTTGGCGTTATGGTTCCTGCTGCCTGGTGTTCCCCGCGCGAGCGGGGATAAACCGTACAAATGCAAGGTATGCGGCAAAGGGCTTATGTGTTCCCCGCGTGAGCGGGGATAAACCGTTTCCACCCGAAAATGCCAGCGTATGACGGGTGTGTTCCCCGCGCGAGCGGGGATAAACCGTGCACCACTGCGTCTGGTGATTCCAGCGTGACGTGTTCCCCGCGCAAGCGGGGATAACTCTTTATGCCTGATAAAAATAGCTCGTTATCATTAATATTTTCTTTATGGACAGATATCGTCCGACGGTTTCATTGCATCTCTATAAACTAAGAAAGCTATAATAGATACTGAACTTATAAGATATATTGCCTGTTAAATCATTTTCATGGTAACAAATACAAAATTTATATATGTAACCTTCTGGTGATTTAAATCACAAAATATACTTTATAAAAAGCGCAGTATGTAACGATAACAGTCGGATAAGGGATGTCGCTTGACAATATTTAATTATTGGGGGAAGACCAGTCGAGGAAATAAAGATGGTGGAGATGAATACCACCTGCTGTGCTGGCACTCATTGGATGTTGCTGCTGTTGGTTACTGGATGGTGCAATGCAATATCTATGGCGCTGCTGATTATCTTAAAAAAGTAGGGCTCCATGATAAGAACAAGGCCGCGCAGTTTTTTGCCTGGTTATTATGCTGGCATGATATCGGAAAATTCGCCCACTCTTTTCAGCAGATTTATATTCATAATGACTTGAATTTACATGACGAATATATAGAACATTATGAAAAAATCCCTCATGCAACATTAGGCTTCTGGCTCTGGGATAATTACCTTAGTGAGTTTCCTGAGCTTTTTCCCAACTCTTCTCTTGCAGCCCGTAAACTTAAGCGCGCTATTGCGCTTTGGATGCCGCTTACGACAGGTCATCATGGGCGACCACCTTCGTCAGTAACGGAACTGAAAAATTTCCGCCAGCAGGATAAAGAAGCAGCCCGTGATTTTCTTGCCAGGATTAAATCATTATTCCCACTGGTTGAGATTCCCGAATTTTGGGATGATGATGAGGGTATTGCTCTCTTTAAACATTTGTCATGGCTTATTTCCGCAGTCATAGTCCTGGCAGATTGGGTTGGTTCTTCAACCCAACATTTCCCCCGAATCGCTAAGCCAATATGTATCAATGAATATTGGCAACAGCATGCGCTGGTTAAAGCGAAACTCGCGATTTCTGTTTTCCCTCCTTCCTCTACCGTTGCCCCTTTTTCCGGAATAACGACGCTATTTCCCTTTATTCAACAGCCAACTCCGTTACAGCAAAAAGCGCTGGAGCTGGATATTAATAAAGAAGGTCCGCAATTATTTATTCTTGAAGATGTCACAGGTGCCGGAAAAACAGAGGCCGCGTTGATTTTAACGCATCGCCTGATGGCGGCGGGAAAGGCGCAGGGGTTCTATTTTGGTCTGCCGACGATGGCGACGGCGAATGCTATGTTCGACCGGATGTCGGAGAGCTGGCTGGCGCTGTATCAACCAGGCTCTCGGCCAAGCCTGGTGCTAGCGCATAGCGCACGTGGATTAATGGATCGCTTCAATCAGTCAGTCTGGTCCGGGGATTTAGCGGGTTCCGAAGAGCCGGATGATAAGGAACCTTCCAGCCAGGGCTGCGCCGCCTGGTTTGCCGACAGTAATAAGAAAGCGCTATTGACTGAAGTCGGTGTTGGTACGCTTGACCAGGCGATGATGGTGGTGATGCCGTTCAAGCACAACAACCTGCGGATGCTGGGGTTGAGCCATAAAATCCTGCTGGCTGATGAAATTCACGCTTACGACAATTACATGTCGCGGATCCTCGAATGCCTGGTTGAGAAGCAAGCCAGTGATGGCAATATCACGATTCTGCTTTCCGCCACGCTATCACAACAGCAACGAGACAGGCTGGTTGCCGCTTTTGCTAAGGGCGCAAAGAGCCGGGTTGAAGCGCCATTATTGGGCTATGACGACTATCCCTGGCTAACGCAGGTGACGAGTTCGGCGGTAGTTTCTCAACATGTGGAGACCCGTAAAGAAGTTGAGCGCAGCGTTAAAGTTGGCTGGATGCACGGCGAACAGGAGTGCATTGAACGCATTGAACAGGCCGTAAGCCTGGGAAAATGCATTGCCTGGATACGCAACTCTGTTGATGACGCGATTGGTATATATCGCCAGCTTCTCGCCAGAGAGGTTATTCCTGCTGAAAGCCTTCTGCTATTTCACAGCCGCTTTGCTTTTCACGATCGTCAGCGCATTGAAAACCAGGCGCTGACGCAGTTTGGTAAAAAAGACAGTTCTCAACGTGCCCAAAAAGTTCTTATCTGTACCCAAGTCATTGAAAGTTCTGTTGATATTGACGTTGATGAAATGATCACTGACTTAGCCCCAGTGGACCTGTTGATTCAGCGAGCTGGACGTCTACAGCGGCATATCCGCGATCGTAACGGCTTGTTGAAAGCTTCCGGACAAGACGAACGTCCCGCGCCGGAGCTACTGATCTTCGCGCCGGAATGGGATGACTCGCCACGAGAGGACTGGTTTTCAGGCGCGATGCGCAACAGCGCCTACGTCTACCCCGATCATGGTCGCCTGTGGCTGACCCAGCGCGTGCTGCGCGAACAGGGTGAAATTAGGATGCCGCAGTCTGCCCGGCTGCTGATTGAATCGGTCTACGGTGAAGACGTTGATATGCCTGAGGGGTTTGCGAAGACGGAACAGTTGCAGGAAGGAAAATACTACTGCGACCGGGCATTCGCTAAGCAAAACATTATCAACTTTGCGCCGGGCTACAGCCCTGAAAGCAGCGATTTTTTGCCGGAAAAGCTTTCGACGCGTCTGGCCGAAGAGTCGGTTTCGCTGTGGCTGGCGAAAATTGTCGATGGGGCGGTTAAGCCTTATGCGCCAGGCGAACATGCCTGGGAAATGAGTGTGCTGCGGGTGCGCCAGGGTTGGTGGGAAAAACACCGGGGGGATTTTACTCTGCTTGACGGTGAGCGACTCCGGCAGTGGTGCATTGAACAGCATCAGAATAAGGAGTTCGCTGTGGTGATTGTGGTGTCGGAGGTTGAAAACAGCGGTTATTCAGCCTGCGAAGGATTAATCGGAAGAACGGAGGTCTAGCAGCTAACCACATGAATAGTTTCTCACTTTTAACAACCCCCTGGCTCCCCGTGCGTTTAAAAGACGGCTCTACGGGCAAGCTGGCGCCGGTTAATCTGGCAGATGAAAACGTGGTGGATATAGCCGCTGCGCGGGCGGATTTACAAGGTGCGGCCTGGCAATTTCTGCTGGGTTTATTGCAGTGCAGTATGGCACCGAAAAATTATTCTCGCTGGGAGGATATCTGGATTGATGGGCTGAGCGAGGATGTGTTTCAGCGTGCGCTGGAACCGCTGGAGACCGCCTTTCGGTTTGGTGCCGATACCCCTTCTTTTATGCAAGATTTCGAAGCGTTAAGCGGAGAAAAAGTCTCGATAGCTTCGCTGCTGCCAGAAATCCCCGGCGCGCAAACCACAAAGTTTAATAAAGACCATTTTGTTAAGCGCGGCGTCACGGAGCACTTTTGCCCGCATTGCGCGGCGCTGGCGTTATTTTCGTTGCAACTAAATGCCCCATCGGGCGGCAAAGGTTACCGCACCGGTCTGCGCGGCGGCGGGCCGATGACAACGTTGATTGAATTACAGGAATATCAGGGCAACCGACAAACGCCGCTGTGGCGCAAGCTGTGGCTCAACGTTATGCCGCAGGATAGCGCCGGAATGCCTGTGCCTGAAAGGTATGATGAAACGATTTTCCCCTGGCTGGCCCCAACCCGCACCAGTGAACTGGCAAGCGCAGTCACTACGCCAGAACAGGTGAATCCACTTCAGGCCTATTGGGGAATGCCGCGACGCGTTCGCATCGATTTTGACGCGACCCATTCAGGCCGCTGCGATCTCTGTGAAACCGAAAGTGATGAATTACTTAGCGGGATGACCGTGAAGAATTATGGCGTCAATTACGCGGGATGGACTCATCCGCTGACGCCTTATCGACTGCCTCTGAAGGAGGGCAGCGAGCGTTATTCCGTCAAGCCGCAACCCGGCGGGCTTATCTGGCGCGACTGGCTGGGTTTAAATCAGAAAGGCGCTTCGGAAAATAACACTGAATATCCAGCGTTAGTCGTTACAACATTCAGTGCACGCAGCCTTAATGACGTAAAATCCGGGCTGTGGGGCTTTGGCTATGATTTCGACAATATGAAAGCCCGCTGCTGGTATGAACATCATTTTCCGCTGCTATTAACCGAAAATATTATTCCCGATCTACACAAGGCGGCGCTAACGGCATCGCGCAACCTTAGCCTGCTGCGCAGCGCGTTGAAAGAGGCCTGGTTTTCCGATGCTAAAGGCGCTCGCGGAGATTTCAGCTTTATTGATATCGACTTCTGGCATCTGACGCAGGGACGCTTTCTTGAGCTTATTCGCGATCTTGAAAACGGCCAGAACGCAGACGAAAGGCTGAACCGGTGGCAAACGAACATCTGGCTGTTTACCCGCAGCTACTTTGACGACCATGTTTTTACCAACCCTTACGAGGGCGTCGATCTCAAACGCATCATGCTGGCGCGTAAAAAATATTTCACCCAATCGGCGGAGAAGCAGAGCGCGAAAGCCGCCAGGGCAAAAAAGCAGGAGGCTACTGAATGAGTATTGTGAAGGACGACCATAAGGCCACGCTTTGCCGATGGCATGAATATTTACAGGAAAAACGCGGCCTGCGCGCCAGCCTGCGGCGCAGCAAAACGGTGAATGAAACCTGTCTGTCGGAAGGATTTCGTTCCCTGCTGATGCAGACTCACACGTTATGGAAAGTCGAAGGGCAAGAGTGGCGTTTTACCGCGCTGGCGATAACCGCGGCGTTGGCCGCACATGTTAAATCTATTGTTAAAGAGCCGAATTTTGCTGCGCAGTTAGGTCAGATGACGGGCAATAATCAGGTCATGTCGGAGCTGCGTTTTTCCAGGCTGTCTGCGGTAAAAACGCCTGACGAACTACTGCGTCAGTTACTGCGTGCCGTTCGGCTGCTTAATGGTGTGGTGAACCTTCCCTCACTGGCGGACGACGTCTTCCACTGGTGCCGGGAAAACGACGAGCTACTTAACCATATCCGCCGCCAGCAGCGGCCGACTGAATTTATCCGTATCCGCTGGGCGCTGGAGTACTACCAGGCCGGTGAAGCTAACAACGACGATCAATAAGGGACTATCAGATGACCACATTTATTCAGCTACATTTACTGACTGCTTACCCGGCCGCCAACCTGAACCGCGACGACACCGGTTCCCCGAAAACAGTCGTGCTCGGCGGCGCGACGCGTCTGCGCGTTTCTTCGCAAAGCCTGAAGCGCGCATGGCGCACTTCTGAACTTTTTGAGCAGACGCTGGCGGGAAATATTGGTATCCGTAGCGGACGTATTGCCCGCGAGGCGGCGAAGATCCTCATTGAAAAGGGTATTGATGAGAAAAAGTCCATCGAGTGGGCGGCAAAGATTGCGGATTACTTAGGTAAGGCAAAAGCAGATAAAAAAGCAAAAGATCTGCTGACTAACACCGAAACCGAGCAACTGGTGCATATCAGCCCGGCAGAATTTGAAGCGGTAAAAGCGCTGGCGCAGCGTCTGGCGGAAGAAAAGCGTGCTCCCCAGGAAGAAGAACTCAATTTATTGCGCCACGATCGTATGGCCGTCGATATCGCCATGTTTGGCCGCATGCTGGCCAATAAGCCGGAATTCAATGTTGAAGCCGCCTGTCAGGTCGCACATGCTTTCGGCGTCAGCGAAACGATTGTCGAAGACGATTTCTTTACCGCTGTTGATGATCTTCGTAAGACTTCGCTAGAAGATGCCGGTGCCGGACACCTCGGCGAAACCGGATTTGGCTCTGCGCTTTTTTATACCTATATCTGCATCGACAAAGATCTGCTGGTCAAAAATCTGGGTGGTAATGAGGAGCTGGCGAATAAAACGCTGCGTGCCTTCACCGAAGCAGCGCTGAAAGTCTCGCCAACCGGAAAGCAAAACAGCTTCGCCAGCCGCGCCTATGCGTCCTGGACGCTGGCGGAAAAAGGGACCGAACAACCACGCTCACTGGCTGCGGCATTTTACAATCCGATCAACGGCACCAATCAACTGGATGCCGCCGTAAAACGTATCACCGAACTGCGTAAAAATATGAATAAGGTTTATGAACAGCAAACGCAATCCGTTGATTTTGATGTAGTGAGCGGTAAAGGAAGCATGAAAGAAGTGCTGGACTTTATCTGCGCGTAAGGGGCGGCTATGAGCCAATATCTGGTTTTTCAGCTTCACGGGCCGATGGCCTCCTGGGGCGTGGATGCACCCGGCGAGGTGCGCCATAGCCACGAGCTGCCCTCACGTTCAGCACTGCTGGGTTTACTGGCCGCTGCGCTGGGCATCCGGCGCGATGAAGAAGAGCGGTTGAAGAATTTCAATCAGCATTACTCGTTTCTGTTGTGTGCCAGCAAAAACCCCCGCTGGGCGCGGGATTATCACACCGTTCAAATGCCAAAAGAGGTGCGAAAAGCCCGTTATTTTAGCCGCCGCGAAGAGCTGAGCGATCCTGAGCTCCTCAGCGCGATTATCTCCCGGCGAGATTATTACACTGACGCCTGGTGGATGGTGGCGCTCGCGTCAACGCCCAATGCGCCTTATACGCTGGAGCAATTACGGGATGCGCTACAGCAGCCGATATTTCAATTGTATCTGGGGCGAAAAAGTCATCCGCTGGCTTTGCCACTTGCGCCGTTGTTGCTGGAGGGTACCGCATCGGATGTGCTGAACGAGGCGTATCGACAGTACCGGGAGAAGTTCAACAAGATAAATATCCGATTAGCGGAGCTGCAACCTGAGTGCTGGTGGGAAGGCGAGCATGACGGTCTGAATGCTAATAAAGTCTTACGTCGTCGCGATAGGCCGATGAGCCGTCGGCAGTGGACGTTTGGCGAGCGTACCGTTAACCAAGGACCGCTGTTCATCAAGGAGGAACCGTGTACCTCGCAAAAATAACGCTGCATACCAGTCAGCTTTCACCATCACAGCTATTACAACTGGTGGATCGCGGTGAATATGTGATGCACCAGTGGCTTTGGCAGTTATTTCCCGGTGTGCAGGAGCGGCAGTTTCTTTATCGCCGGGAGGAGCTTCAGGGGGCGTTTCGTTTCTTTGTTCTTTCCCTTGAGCCTCCTGCTGAAAGTGAGATCTTTGGTATTCAATACCGACCGTTTGCACCGACCCTGAGCATAGGGCAGACCTTTCGTTTTAGCCTGCGCGCTAACCCAACGATTTGTAAGTCCGGTAAACGTCACGATCTATTGATGGAAGCGAAGCGCCAGGTAAGGAGACAGGTTAATGGCCCGGATATCTGGCAGTATCAGCAGCAGGCGGCGCAGGACTGGCTGCTGCGTCAGGGTGAGCAGAACGGGTTCTCACTGCGCGAGGTGAATGTGGATGCCTATCGCCAGCAGCAGGTTGTACGAGCGAAGTCCCGTCAGGTGATCCAGTTTAGCAGCGTGGATTATTCTGGCGTGCTGGTGGTTAACGATCCCAGGTTATTTCTGCAACGCTTGATTCAGGGATACGGTAAAAGCCGGGCTTTCGGCTGTGGTTTGATGTTGATTAAACCTGGAGACGGCGAGTGACATTTGTGCCGCTAAGTCCGATACCCCTTAAAGATCGCACGTCGATGATTTTTCTCCAGTACGGGTAGGTTGACGTGCTGGATGGTGCATTTGTGTTGATCGATAAGACGGGAATCCGCACCCATATTCCGGTGGGATCGGTGGCCTGTATCATGCTGGAGCCGGGTACTCGGGTTTCTCATGCGGCGGTGCGCGAGCGGATAAGCTGCTTTATCAGGCGAAGCTGGCGCTGGATGATGATTTGCGCCTGAAAGTGGTGCGAAAAATGTATTAACTGCGTTTTCGTGAACCACCGCCGGCACGTCATTCTGTCGAGCAGTTGCGCGGTATTGAAGAGGCCCGCGTCCGTCAGACTTATTCGCTACTCGCTAAACAGTATGGTGTGAAGTGGCATGGACGTAATTATGATCCTAAAGACTGGGAAAAAGGCGATGTGGTAAACCAGTGCATCAGCGCCGCAACTTCATGTCTTTATGGCATTTCTGAAGCCGCGGTACTGGCGGCTGGTTACGCGCCAGCGATTGGTTTTATCCATAGCGGCAAACCTCTTTCATTTGTTTATGACATTGCTGACATCATCAAGTTTGAGTCAGTCGTTCCTAAGGCATTTGAAATCGCCGCTCGAGCGCCCTCTGAACCCGATCGTGAAGTCAGACTGGCCTGTCGTGATATTTTTCGTAGTACGAAGCTTACCGGAAAACTGATTCCTTTAATTGAAGAAGTGCTCGCGGCGGGTGGAATAGAGCCACCCCAGCCAGCGCCAGATATGTTGCCGCCAGCAATACCGGAGCCACAATTGCTCGGCGATGGCGGGCATCGGGGGCATGGTTGATGAGTATGGTCGTTGTTGTCACGGAAAATGTTCCACCGCGCCTGCGAGGACGGCTTGCCATCTGGCTACTGGAGATCCGGGCCGGTGTATATGTTGGTGATATCTCAAAACGTGTACGGGAGATGATCTGGCAGCAGGTTACACAACTGGGGGGCGTCGGAAACGTGGTAATGGCCTGGGCCACGAATACAGAGTCCGGTTTTGAGTTTCAAACCTGGGGTGAAAATAGACGTATTCCGGTAGATTTGGATGGACTGAGATTGGTTTCTTTTCTTCCTGTTGAAAATCAATAATTTATATGTTCTTTAATAAAGAGGAATTGTTATTATTATGTTGGTAGATTGTTTTGTCATAAAAAAGATAATAGAAAACAATTATATGCCTTTAGAGTGTTCCCCGCGCCAGCGGGGATAAACCGCAGTGAATCCAGGTTGAGTTGCCAGCGGGAAAGTGTTCCCCGCGCCAGCGGGGATAAACCGATTATTGATGCCGTGGCTTTGTAGAATAACAGGTGTTCCCCGCGCCAGCGGGGATAAACCACGGCTGATCACCGTAGCAGTTGCTGACAGTGCATGTTCCCCGCGCCAGCGGGGATAAACCGGATCAGTAGTTGTATTTACTGACGGATCCCCAGTGTTCCCCGCGCCAGCGGGGATAAACCGCCCACGGAATACGAAGTAAAAACCAATGGAGAGTGTTCCCCGCGCCAGCGGGGATAAACCGTGCTTCATGTCGTCCCACAGCCCTTCCTGCATGTGTTCCCCGCGCTAGCGGGAATAAACCGCGCATGGGCAAAGCCCGCAGGAAGTTGAAGGTGTGTTCCCCGCGCCAGCGGGGATAAACCGTGCCCCTGCATGGTCATCGCGGATTCAGTCCTGTGTTCCCCGCGCCAGCGGGGATAAACCGCTCGGCGAGGAACTGGTCTTGCAGTGCTCCCCGTGTTCCCCGCTCCAGCGGGGTTCCCCCGCCACATATCCCATACCCATATCCGATTCCGGACATATTCCCACGCACGGATTCTGCTATCGTATTGGCGCCATTTGGGATGGCGTTAATTTAATCACTCAGGGATATGACAATGAAAAAGATCGCGCTGGCGGCGCTGCTGATGGGGATGTGCACTGCGTCTTATGCGGAAACCGAAACCTGCAAACAATACTTCGCTGAAATGGACAGCTTCATTAAAGAAGCGTCAAAACATGAAGAAGCGAAAGCGCAGGTGGACATGCTGAAAACCCAGCTCGCGGAAGGCAGAAAACAGCTTGAGACATACAGCGTAGAGCAACAGGATGCAGGCTGTAAGCAGGGACTGGCGGCAGTAAAACAACTTAATGCCTCACTGGGCATCAAATAACAAAAAGGGAGCCGATGCTCCCTTTTTCGTTTTTACGGACGGCAGATTTACTTTGTCCCCGCCTTTGCCAGTTCTTTGACCAACGGCAGCATAATACGCACGACATCGCGGCTGCGTCGGTCGATACGCCCCGGCAGGGCCTGATCGATATGCTGGACGTTATCGAGCTTGATGTTATGCCAGCTCACGCCATCCGGGAAGGATTTCGATTTCGCGCGCTGCTGATAGCCATCCTTTTTCCCCAAATTCCAGTTGGTGGCCTCAACGGATAGCACCGGAATACCGGCATTATCAAACACTTCTGCATCATTGCAGCAGCTTGTTCCCTGAGGATAGTCAGGATTGAGACCCGGATTGGAGGTCGCGCTAATCCCCAGAGAGCGTGCGATAGCCAGCGCCCTGTCACGGGTGAGCTTACGCACCGATGCGGGGGTTTTCTTACCGCTGTTGAAATAGAGATTATCGCCGACAATAAGGTTATCGAGATTAATCACCAGCAGCGTTTGCTTCTTCTCATGCTCGCTCATGCGTTTGAGGAAGTTCTCTGCCCCCAGGTTGCCTTGCTCTTCACCGCTGGTCGCCACAAAGCGAATAGTGTATTCCGTTGGCACCGATTTCAGTTGTTCCGCCAGCTCCAGCATCGCCCCCACTCCTGAGGCGTTATCATCGAGACCCTGTAGCGTCAGACCACCCAGATTATTGTCGGTATCCGCATCGCTGCGCGGCGCATAGGTGTCCAGATGCGCCACAATAATGATCTGCTGTGGGTGCTTGCCTTCATGCGCGGCAATAACGGTGCTGCCGGTGACGTTCTGCCAGTTGTGCTGATTACTACGAGAAGTCCAACTGTAGCGGCTGTTGAATTTGCGGATGTCACTCTGATAACCCATCTGCGCAAACTGCTGGCGTATATAATCCGCTGCGAGCATTTCAGCCGGCGAGCCGGTCATGCGACCGGGAAAATAGGTGGCGATATGGCGCGCCTGATTGCTTGCAAATTCACCGGGATGAGGTGCTCGTGCCTGAGCAGAAAAAATAAAGCATACGCCGAGCGCCAGGGCAGCGGTACGGTGGCGCAATGCGGAGAGCATAGAGAGTCCTTTTACGACAAAAATTTTATCGCGCTTAGTATGAAACTGTGACCCGGTTTACACAATTTCATTTGTTCTTAACTCTGCAAAAATCTGGTGGTTAAGCACTTTTTGGCATTTGCTTTTTTAGCTCGTTATTCCTTTGCGGAACTACTCATTCCAATTCGTAATTTCATTCACTCTACTCTCCCCCCTATAGTCCCACTATTACTGGTTGCGAGTGAGTTGTTGCCCTGTGGATTACCTTCCTTTATTTGCTGACGTCAAAGACCGCCCCGTGTTGGTTGTCGGTGGTGGCGACGTTGCCGCTCGTAAGATTGCTTTTTTACGTCGCGCGGGGGCACGCGTGCTGGTGGTGACAAAACATCTCGAACCTTCACTGCAACAGTTGGTGGATGAGCAAGAGATCCACCTGCTGGCGGATACGTTCGATGAAGCGCAACTCGACAACGTCTTTCTGGTGATTGCGGCAACGGATGACGGGGACGTCAACCGTCTTGTCTTTGACGCCGCAAATGCCCGCCATCGTCTTGTCAACGTGGTAGATGACCAGCCGCTGTGCTCATTTATCTTCCCGTCGATTGTTGACCGCTCGCCGCTGCTGGTGGCTATCTCTTCCGGTGGCAACGCACCGGTACTGGCGCGATTGCTGCGTGAAAAAATTGAAGCGTTGTTGCCCGCAAACTTAGGCCGTATGGCTGAGATGGCCGGGCGCTGGCGCACGCGCATTAAAGCATTTCGTAAAACCACCGATGAACGTCGTCGTTTCTGGGAGAGCGCCTTTCGTGGCCGCTTTGCCAGCCTGATGGCGGCGGGCAAAGAGCAGGCAGCGGAACAGGTGCTGGCAGATGAACTCGCGAACCCGGGCAGTAGCACCGGCGAAATCATTCTGGTTGGTGCCGGGCCGGGCGATGCCGGGCTGCTAACATTGCGTGGTTTGCAGGTTATCCAGCAGGCTGACGTGGTGTTTTACGATCATCTGGTGACCGATGGTGTGCTGGAACTCGTACGCCGCGATGCGGAACTGATCAGCGTGGGTAAACGCGCTGGCTCGCACCTGGTTGCACAGCATGACACCAATCACATGCTGGTTGAGGCCGCGCAGGCGGGCAAAACCGTGGTGCGGTTGAAAGGCGGCGACCCGTTTATCTTTGGTCGCGGTGGCGAAGAGTTACAGGCGGCTGCGGCAGCAGGTATCCCCTTCCAGGTGGTGCCGGGCGTGACGGCGGCATCCGGCGCGACGGCTTACGCAGGCATTCCGCTGACACACCGCGACTACGCACAAAGTGCCACCTTTGTTACCGGACATTACAAAGCCGACAGCGCACCGTTTGACTGGTCGCAACTGGCGCAAAGTCGCCAGACGCTGGCTATCTACATGGGTACGATGAAAGCGGCTGAAATCGGCGAACAACTCATCGCTCACGGGCGAGAGGCACAGACACCAGTCGCGGTGATTTCGCGCGGCACACGGGCTGACCAGCAGGTCAGAACCGGCACATTACAACAACTTGAGGAACTGGCGAAAGATGCGCCAATGCCCGCCCTGCTGGTCGTGGGCGAGGTGGTACAACTGCATCATGAACTCGCCTGGTTTCAACACACGACAGGCCCGGAAGCGTTTGACGCCTCCGTGGTGAATCTGGCTTAAGGAACGGTTATGGATCAAAAACGACTCACTCACCTGCGACAACTGGAAGCCGAAAGCATCCATATCATTCGCGAGGTGGCCGCCGAATTCTCCAATCCGGTGATGATGTATTCCATCGGTAAAGACTCCAGCGTGATGCTGCATCTGGCGCGTAAAGCCTTCTATCCTGGTACGCTGCCATTCCCGCTGTTGCATGTGGACACCGGCTGGAAATTCCGTGAGATGTATGAGTTCCGTGACCGCACAGCGAAAGCGTATGGCTGTGAGCTGCTGGTGCACAAAAACCCGGAAGGGGTGGCGATGGGCATTAACCCATTCGTCCACGGCAGCGCCAAGCACACCGACATCATGAAAACCGAAGGGCTTAAGCAGGCGCTGAACAAATACGGTTTTGATGCGGCCTTCGGCGGCGCACGCCGTGACGAAGAGAAGTCCCGCGCCAAAGAGCGAATCTACTCTTTCCGCGATCGCTTCCACCGCTGGGACCCGAAAAATCAGCGTCCTGAACTGTGGCACAACTACAACGGGCAGATTAACAAAGGCGAGAGCATCCGCGTTTTCCCGCTCTCCAACTGGACCGAGCTGGATATCTGGCAGTATATCTACCTGGAAAATATCGAAATTGTTCCGCTGTATCTGGCCGCAGAGCGCCCGGTGCTGGAGCGCGACGGCATGCTGATGATGATCGACGACGATCGTATCGACCTGCAACCTGGCGAAGTGATCGAACAACGGATGGTGCGTTTCCGTACGCTTGGCTGCTGGCCGCTGACCGGCGCAGTGGAGTCCGAAGCGCAGACGCTGCCGGAAATTATCGAAGAGATGCTGGTTTCCACCACCAGTGAACGTCAGGGCCGCGTGATTGACCGCGACCAGGCAGGCTCCATGGAGCTGAAAAAACGTCAGGGATACTTCTAAGGAGCCGCCATGAATACCACTATTGCCCAACAAATTGCCAACGAAGGCGGCGTCGAAGCGTACCTGCACGCACAGCAGCACAAAAGCCTGCTGCGTTTTCTGACCTGCGGCAGCGTCGATGACGGGAAAAGCACCCTGATTGGCCGCCTGCTGCATGACACGCGCCAGATTTATGAAGATCAGCTCTCTACGCTGCACAATGACAGCAAACGTCACGGCACCCAGGGGGAAAAACTCGACCTGGCCCTGTTGGTCGACGGCCTGCAGGCGGAACGTGAGCAGGGCATCACCATCGATGTGGCGTACCGTTACTTCTCAACCGAGAAGCGCAAATTTATCATTGCCGACACCCCCGGGCACGAACAGTACACCCGTAATATGGCTACCGGTGCGTCAACCTGTGACCTCGCGATCCTGCTGATTGACGCCCGTAAAGGCGTGCTGGATCAGACCCGTCGCCACAGCTTTATCTCCACCCTGCTGGGCATTAAACACCTGGTGGTGGCGGTCAATAAAATGGATCTGGTCGGCTTTAGCGAAGAGACCTTTGAGAACATTCGTCAGGAGTACCTGACCTTTGCTGAACAGCTACCGGGCAATCTGGACATTCGCTTTGTACCGCTGTCGGCGCTGGAAGGGGATAACGTCGCCAGCCAGAGCGCCAACATTCCGTGGTACAGCGGTCCGACGCTGCTGGAAGTCCTCGAAACCGTCGAAATTCAGCGCGTTGTGGATACCCAGCCGATGCGTTTCCCGGTGCAGTACGTTAACCGTCCGAACCTCGATTTCCGTGGCTTCTCCGGTACGCTGGCCTCGGGCAGCGTGAAGGTTGGCCAGCGCATCAAAGCACTGCCGTCTGGGGTGGAATCCACCGTTGCGCGCATCGTGACCTTTGATGGCGACCTACAGGAAGCCCATGCGGGTGAAGCGATTACCCTGGTGCTTAAGGACGAGATCGACATCAGCCGTGGTGATCTGATCCTGGATGCGCAGGAGAGCGTGCCTGCGGTGCAGAGCGCGTCCCTCGACGTAGTCTGGATGGCTGAGCAGCCGCTGGCGCCAGGACAGAGCTTTGACATCAAAGTGGCCGGTAAAAAGACCCGCGCCCGTGTCGACGCCATTCAATATCAGGTAGATATTAACAATCTCACCCAGCGTCAGGTGGATACGCTGCCGTTAAACGGTATCGGTCTGGTCGATTTGACCTTTGATGAGCCGCTGACCCTGGATGCGTATCAACAAAACCCGGTGACCGGTGGTGTTATCTTTATCGACCGCCTGAGCAACGTGACCGTAGGCGCCGGCATGGTGCGTGAAGTGCATCAGCAGGAGACGACTGTACCGTCGCAGTTCAGCGCCTTTGAGCTGGAGCTGAATCAGCTTATCCGTAAACATTTCCCACACTGGGGCGCGCGTGATTTGTTGGGAGGTAAGTAATGGCCGCTCACGATGAGAACGTCGTCTGGCATCCTCATCCGGTGACCGTTGCGCAGCGTGAGCAACTCCACGGCCACCGTGGGGTTGTGCTGTGGTTTACCGGGCTGTCTGGTTCCGGTAAATCGACGGTAGCGGGGGCGCTGGAAGAGGCATTACATCAGCAGGGTGTCAGTACTTACCTGCTCGATGGCGACAATGTGCGTCACGGCCTGTGTAGCGATCTGGGCTTTAGCGATGAAGACCGCAAAGAGAACATTCGCCGGGTCGGGGAAGTCGCCAGCCTGATGGCTGATGCCGGGCTGGTGGTGCTGACCGCGTTTATCTCCCCGCACCGTGCTGAGCGACAGATGGTGCGTGAGCGTGTGGGGGAGGGGCGTTTTATTGAGGTTTTCGTGGATACGCCGCTGGCGATTTGCGAAGCACGCGACCCGAAGGGGCTTTATAAAAAAGCGCGCGCGGGGGAGTTACGCAACTTCACCGGCATCGACGCCGTTTACGAAGCGCCTGAAACACCCGAAGTTCACCTGCAAGGTGAACAATTGGTAACAAATTTGGTGAGCCAATTATTAGACCTCATGAGACGGGACGATATGATCAGATCCTGAGACAGTGCCGGGGATACGCAGAACGTGGGGCGTATCCTGTTTCGTCGGCCAGTCAGTTAATGGGATCAGATATGCGTAATAGTCAGAACATCACCATCTCAAGGTCGGATACCATCACGACCAGCGAAGAGACCACCTGGTCCCTGCCTGGGGCCGCAGTGGGCTTTGTCGCGTGGCTGTTGGCGCTGGCTATCCCTTTTCTGATTTACGGTCCTAACACGCTGTTCTTCCTCCTCTACACCTGGCCTTTCTTCCTTGCGCTGATGCCCGTTTCGGTTGTGGTGGGCATCGCCCTGCACTCCATCGTCAATGGCAAGCTGCTCTACAGCGTTGTCCTCACAGCGCTCACGGTTGTGGCCATGTTTGGCGCGTTGTTTATGTGGCTGATGGGCTAAAGCCATCCATACTTCAAACCGTAACTCACATTAAGACGATGTGTCCTGGGGACAACCCTACGGAAAGGTGCGTAAATATGTTACATTCTGTCGCGGTGACTCGTTATCACCCGGCCCCGGTGTGGAGTCTGAGAAAAAGTTATGGGATGATGATGCCGTTTTTCAGGGGGCAGGATGGGTAAACTAACGCTGCTATTGCTGGCTTTGCTGGTCTGGCTACAGTATTCACTGTGGTTTGGCAAAAATGGTCTTCACGACTATAGCCGTGTCAGCGAAGATGTGGGCGCACAGCAGGCGACAAACGCCAAATTAAAAGCGCGAAACGATCAACTCTTTGCTGAAATTGACGATCTCAATGGCGGCCAGGAAGCGATTGAGGAACGCGCTCGCAACGAATTAACGATGACCAAACCGGGCGAAACCTTTTATCGTCTGGTGCCGGACGCGTCCAAACGCAACCAGGGGTCAGTACAGAACACACAAAATAATCGATAAACAATCCCGGGCTTACGACATGTCTGTAATTATTCCGGACGTTTGTGCGGTGGTGCCGGCTGCCGGATTTGGCCGCCGCATGCAAACGGAATGTCCCAAGCAATATCTTTCCATTGGCGATAAAACGATCCTCGAACACGCGGTAGCGGCCTTGCTGGTCAACCCGAACGTGGAGCGTGTCATTATCGCCGTCAGCCCCGGTGATGAGCGTTTTGCCCGCTTGCCGCTGGCGCAACACCCCGCCATTACCGTTGTGGCTGGTGGCGCTGAACGTGCGGACTCCGTACTGGCGGGGCTGAAAGCCGCGCAAGGGGCAC
Source organism: Phytobacter diazotrophicus (assembly GCF_052061655.1). Lineage (NCBI taxonomy): Bacteria > Pseudomonadati > Pseudomonadota > Gammaproteobacteria > Enterobacterales > Enterobacteriaceae > Phytobacter > Phytobacter diazotrophicus. The sequence goes on from NZ_CM125428.1 coordinate 1,082,203, forward strand.
AATGGGTGCTGGTGCATGACGCCGCACGTCCTTGCCTGCATCAGGATGATTTAAATCGCCTGCTACAACTGCGTGAAACCAGCCGGGTCGGCGGTATTCTTGCCGCACCGGTTCGCGACACCATGAAGCGTGCTGAACCTGGTAAAACGGCTATTGCCCACACCGTTGAGCGTAACGATTTATGGCATGCGCTCACGCCGCAATTTTTCCCTCTGGAACTCCTCCACGACTGCCTGACGCGCGCGCTCAACGAAGGCGCGACCATCACCGATGAAGCCTCGGCACTCGAATATTGTGGATTCCACCCGGAACTGGTCGCCGGACGCGCGGATAATATTAAGGTGACGCGTCCTGAGGATCTGAAACTTGCAGAATTTTATCTCACCCATTCTTAACACCAGGAGAAGGCATAATGCGCATTGGACACGGTTTTGACGTACACGCATTTGGCGGCGATGGCCCCATTATTATCGGTGGCGTTCGTATTCCCTGGGAGAAAGGCCTGCTGGCGCACTCCGATGGCGACGTCGCATTACATGCGCTGACCGATGCCCTGTTAGGCGCGGCGGCGTTGGGCGATATTGGTAAGCTGTTCCCGGATACCGACCCGTCGTTCAAAGGGGCTGACAGCCGTGCGCTGCTGCGTGAGGCATGGCGTCGCATCCAGGCCAAAGGCTACGTGATTGGCAACGTGGACGTCACTATCATCGCGCAGGCGCCGAAAATGTTGCCGCATATCCCGCAGATGCGCGTGTTTATCGCCGAAGATTTGGGCTGCCACATGGACGACGTGAACGTGAAAGCAACCACGACCGAGAAACTCGGTTTTACCGGACGTGGCGAAGGTATTGCCTGTGAGGCGGTGGCGCTCCTGCTTAAGGCGGCGAAATGACCGGCTTCGACCAGCTAACCTATTTGCACGGTAAACCTGCGGCTAGCGGTTTACTGAAAGCCAATCCGGAAGATTTCGTGGTTATCGAGGACTTAGGCTTCGAACCCGACGGTGAAGGTGAACATATTCTGGTGCGAATTCTGAAAAACGGCTGCAATACGCGCTTTGTTGCCGACGCGCTGGCGAAGTTCCTTAAAATACACGCCCGTGACGTCAGCTTTGCCGGGCAGAAAGATAAACACGCGGTGACCGAGCAATGGTTGTGCGCGCGCGTGCCGGGTAAAGAGATGCCGGACCTGAGCGCGTTTCAGCCTGAAGGTTGTAAAGTGCTGGAATATGCCCGCCATAAGCGCAAACTGCGTTTAGGCGCGCTGAAAGGCAACAGTTTCACCCTTGTGCTGCGCGAAATCAGCAACCGTGACGACGTGGAATCCCGCCTGCAGGCAATCCGCGAGGGCGGCGTGCCGAACTATTTTGGTGCGCAACGTTTTGGCATCGGCGGCAGCAATCTACAGGGTGCGCTACGTTGGGCACAGAGCGATGCCCCGGTGCGCGATCGTAATAAGCGCAGTTTTTGGTTGTCGGCGGCACGCAGTGCATTGTTTAATCAGATTGTTAGCGAGCGCCTGAAAAAAACAGACTTTAATCAAGTTGTTGACGGCGATGCGCTACAATTATCGGGGCGCGGAAGTTGGTTTGTGGCAACCGCAGAAGAGCATGCTGAACTGCAGACGCGCGTTGATGATAAAGCGCTGATGATTACCGCCTCAATGCCGGGAAGCGGCGAGTGGGGAACGCAGGGCGAAGCGCTGTCATTTGAGCAGGCCGCCGTTGCCGATGCGCCGGAGCTGCAGGCGTTGCTGGTGCGTGAAAAGGTTGAGGCCTCGCGCCGCGCAATGCTGCTCTTTCCGCAACAATTAAGCTGGAACTGGTGGGATGACGTGACCGTCGAGTTACGCTTCTGGCTGCCGGCAGGTAGCTTCGCCACCAGTGTGGTAAGGGAAATTATCAATACTTTGGGTGATTATGCGAATATTGCTGAGTAACGATGACGGGATTCATGCGCCAGGTATTCAGACGCTGGCAAAGGCCCTGCGGGAGTTTGCCGACGTACAGGTCGTGGCTCCCGATCGTAACCGTAGCGGCGCATCCAACTCGTTAACGCTGGAATCCTCCCTCCGAACTTTCACCTTCGAAAACGGCGACATTGCGGTGCAGATGGGCACCCCGACCGACTGTGTCTATCTGGGCGTCAACGCGCTGATGCGCCCGCGCCCGGACGTTGTCGTCTCTGGCATTAACGCCGGGCCGAACCTCGGGGACGATGTTATCTATTCTGGTACTGTCGCGGCAGCGATGGAAGGACGCCACCTGGGCTTTCCGGCCCTGGCGGTGTCGTTAAACGGCCAGACGCATTACGAGACAGCCGCGGCTGTCACCTGCTCCATTCTGCGCGCGCTGTCGCGCGAGCCGTTACGTACCGGGCGTATTCTGAATATTAATGTCCCGGACTTGCCGCTCAGTGAAATCAAGGGTATTCGTGTTACCCGCTGCGGTAGTCGTCATCCTGCGGATAAGGTCATTCCGCAGCAGGATCCACGAGGCAACACGCTTTACTGGATTGGCCCTCCGGGCGAGAAATACGACGCCGGACCGGATACCGATTTTGCCGCCATCGATGAGGGTTTTGTTTCTGTCACCCCGCTACACGTGGATTTAACTGCGCATAGCGCGCATGATGTGGTTTCGGGCTGGCTGGATCGCGCCGGAGTGACTGAACGATGGTGAACAGACGCGTACAAACACTGCTTGATCAATTACGCGCGCAGGGCATTACCGATGAGCATGTGCTGGAAGCCATCTCGCTGGTACCGCGCGAGAAATTTATCGATGAGGCGTTTGAACATAAGGCCTGGGATAACGTGGCGCTGCCTATCGGACAGGGCCAGACTATCTCTCAGCCTTATATGGTGGCGCGGATGACGGCTTTACTTGAGCTGACGCCGCAATCCAGAGTGCTGGAAATTGGCACAGGGTCTGGTTATCAGACTGCAATACTGGCGCATCTTGTGCATCACGTTTGTACGGTTGAACGCATTAAAAGCCTGCAATGGCACGCACGACGTCGCCTTAAACAACTTGATTTACATAATGTTTCAACTCGACATGGCGATGGCTGGCAGGGTTGGCAGGCACGGGGTCCATTTGATGCCATTATTGTCACCGCCGCACCGCCAGAAATTCCGGCGGCGTTGATGTCGCAACTGGATGAAGGCGGCATTCTCGTTTTACCTGTGGGCGACGAGCAGCAACTTCTTAAACGTGTTCGTCGGCGGGGAGGCGAATTTGTAATCGATACCGTGGAAGCCGTGCGCTTTGTGCCGCTGGTTAAAGGCGAACTGGCCTGATAAACAGATTTTTCCTGATGCTTTCATGCCGCATCAGCGTATGGTGGGCAAATTTGCCGAAACCGTTCACGGTTAATTTTAAGTCATTGGTAGCTAACACATTCCTGGGGGATAAATGAGCACGGGAAGCCCTAAATTCACCGTAAGCCGTGTTGCGGCACTATCACTGGTTTCTATCTGGCTGGCAGGCTGTACAAGCTCCAGCAACGCACCCGCTCCGGTCAGTTCGGTAGGTGGCAATACCAGCTCCAGCAACAATTCCGGAATGTTAATCACTCCGCCACCAAAAATCGGTACCGCGTCACAGCCGCAAATTCAGCCCGTACAGCCCGTTCAGCGCCCGGTACAGACCGCGCCTGTTCAGTCTGTTCCGGAGCAGCCTGTTCAGACTGTTAATGGCAAAATCATCTATAACCGTCAGTATGGGAACATTCCGAAAGGGAGCTATACCGGCGGCAGTACCTATACCGTAAAACGCGGTGATACTTTATTTTATATTGCGTGGATAACCGGGAACGATTTCCGCGATCTTGCCCAACGCAACCATGTTGCTGCACCTTACGGTTTGACAGTGGGTCAAACCTTGCAAGTGGGTAATGCATCAGGTACGCCAATAACGGGCGGAAACGCGATAACTCAGGCAGATGCGAGCGCACAAGGAATTGTCTCAAAACCTGCACAAAATTCCACCGTAGCTGTTGCTTCAAAACCAACAATTACGTATTCTGAGGATTCAGGTGAACAAAGTGCTAACAAAATGTTGCCGAACAACAAGCCTGCGACCCCTGTCACAGCGCCTGTTACGGCTCCAACTGTTAGCACGACCGAACCGACCATCAGCAGCACGTCAACCAGTACGCCGATTGCTTCCTGGCGCTGGCCGACAGATGGCAAAGTTATCGACAACTTCTCTGCTACCGAAGGTGGCAACAAAGGTGTTGATATCGCAGGTAGCAAAGGACAGGCAATCGTCGCGACCGCAGATGGACGCGTCGTCTATGCCGGTAACGCGCTTCGCGGTTACGGTAATCTTATTATCATCAAACATAACGATGATTACCTGAGTGCCTACGCCCATAACGATACGATGCTGGTCCGGGAACAACAAGAAGTTAAGGCGGGGCAAAAAATCGCTACCATGGGTAGCTCCGGAACCAGTTCTACACGCTTGCATTTTGAAATTCGTTACAAGGGGAAATCCGTAAACCCGCTGCGCTATTTGCCGCAGCGATAAATCGGCAAAGTGGTTGAACCGTTCCTCATTGTTGTCGTTGCAGCGCGCGCAGATGCCGCTGCAATGGTCAGTAATGAAGTGCTTTTCAGGTGCTTTGTCCAGGGATCACGGGTAGGAGCCACCTTATGAGTCAGAATACGCTGAAAGTTCATGATTTAAATGAAGATGCGGAATTTGATGAGAACGGAGTAGAGGCTTTTGATGAGAAAGCCTTAGTTGAAGAGGAACCCAGTGATAACGACCTGGCCGAAGAGGAATTGTTATCGCAGGGCGCTACCCAGCGTGTGCTGGATGCGACTCAGCTTTATCTTGGGGAAATTGGTTATTCCCCACTGCTAACGGCCGAAGAAGAAGTTTATTTTGCACGTCGCGCTTTGCGTGGTGACGTTGCTTCGCGCCGCCGCATGATCGAAAGTAACCTGCGTCTGGTAGTGAAAATTGCCCGTCGTTATAGCAATCGTGGCCTGGCGTTGCTGGACCTGATTGAAGAAGGGAACCTGGGCCTGATCCGTGCGGTTGAAAAATTCGACCCGGAACGTGGTTTCCGTTTCTCCACCTATGCGACCTGGTGGATTCGTCAGACTATTGAACGGGCGATTATGAATCAAACCCGAACTATCCGTCTGCCAATCCATATTGTTAAAGAGCTGAACGTTTATCTGCGTACCGCGCGTGAGTTGTCCCATAAACTGGACCACGAACCGAGTGCTGAAGAGATTGCCGAACAACTCGACAAGCCGGTCGATGATGTGAGTCGCATGCTGCGCCTCAACGAGCGTATCACCTCGGTGGATACACCGCTGGGCGGTGATTCCGAGAAAGCGCTGCTGGATATCCTGGCCGATGAAAAAGAAAACGGTCCGGAAGACACAACGCAAGATGACGATATGAAACAGAGCATCGTCAAATGGCTGTTCGAACTGAACGCCAAACAGCGTGAAGTGCTGGCACGTCGTTTCGGTCTGCTGGGATACGAAGCAGCAACGCTGGAAGATGTGGGCCGTGAAATCGGTCTGACACGCGAGCGCGTACGTCAGATTCAGGTTGAAGGTCTGCGCCGTCTGCGTGAAATTCTGCAGGCGCAAGGGCTGAATATCGAAGCGCTTTTCCGCGAATAAGTATTGAACATCAAAAGGCCGGTCAAATGACCGGCCTTTTTCTTGCGTGCTTTCCGGCTTAACGCTTATCTGCCGCCAGCAGCGGTGGGATCGTTGGCACCTGCGGCGCGTCATCAATATCTTTTTGCGTCATACGAAACGCCTCCGGATAGTGTTCGCGGCTGGTGCGGCGTAGTGGTTCTGTATTGCGCCAGGTATACAGACAATGCTGGCACTGATAAACGGTCCAGATGCCTTTTACCGGTGAGGTTGCCATCACCTCAATGTGCTCATCGGCACAACGTGGACAAATCATTCTCTTCTCCTTATTTACGTGCGGCCAGCATAGCGGTCAGTTTTTCAACCCACTCTTTGGTTTCAGGGAGATCCTGTACCGGTTGGCTGTAGTGACCGCGCGTATCCGGTGCGACCGGCGTCGTCGCGTCGATAATCAGTTTGTCGGTAATGCCTGCCGGGCTTGAGCCAGGATCCAGCTCCAGTACCGACATATTCGGTAATTGCACAAGGTCGCCTGCCGGGTTCACTTTTGACGACAGCGCCCACATCACCTGCGGCAGGTTGAACGGGTCAACGTCTTCATCAACCATAATCACCATTTTTACGTAGCCCAGACCGTGCGGCGTGGTCATAGCGCGCAGGCCCACCGCGCGGGCAAAACCACCGTAGCGTTTTTTGGTGGAGATGATGGCCAGCAGGCCGTGGGTGTACATGGCATTCACTGCCTGCACTTCCGGGAACTCAGCTTTTAACTGTTGGTAGAGGGGGACGCAGGTCGCCGGGCCAATCAGGTAGTCGATTTCAGTCCACGGCATGCCCAGGTAAAGCGATTCAAAAATCGGTTTTGTGCGATAAGAGACTTTATCGATGCGCACGACCGTCATACTGCGCCCACCGGAATAGTGGCCGGTAAATTCGCCGAAGGGGCCTTCGATTTCGCGTTTACGCCCCTCGATAACCCCTTCGAGGATCACTTCCGAGCCCCACGGTACATCAAAACCGGTAAGCGGCGCTGTGGCGATGGGGTAAGGACTTTCGCGCAGCGCCCCGGCCATTTCGTATTCTGACTGATCGTATTTCAGCGGAGTGGCACCCATCAGGGTGATGATCGGATCGTTACCGAGCGTGATCGCAACCGGCAAGTCTTCGCCGCGCTCCTCCGCTTTATGCAGATGTAGCGCAATGTCGTGCATCGGCACCGGCTGCAGGCCCAGTTTGCGTTTGCCTTTCACTTCCATACGGTAGATGCCGACGTTTTGCTTACCAAAATGGTCAGGATCGACCGGATCGCGGGAGACAACGCACGCTTTATCAAGATAGAAACCGCCATCGCCATCGTTCAGACGAAACAGCGGCAGGATGTCAAACAGGTTTATCTCTTCACCGTCGACGGTATTTTCCGCCCACAGCGGATTTGCACGGCGCTCCGGTGCGACAGGGAAGGTATCCCAGCGGCGAATAAACTCGTCAATCTGCTTTTTAACCGGCGTGTTCGATGGCAAACCCATAGAGATCGCATGATTCTGCCAGGAACCAATGGTGTTCATTGCCACGCGCGCATCGGTAAAGCCGCGAATATTATCGAACCACAGTGCAGGCGCGCCGTCGCCGATACGCCCGGTGGCATTGGCCGCCGCCGCAATATCTGGCTCGGCGTTAACCTCTTCACTGATTTTCAGCAGTTGCCCCTGATCATCAAGGGCCTGCAAGAAACTTCGTAAATCATCAAAAGCCATATTCTTTCTCCTGTGAAAAATGCTGTGCCGCCTGCAGGCCCTCCCAACGGCGTGCTTTGCGGTGCTCCAGACCAAACTGGTCAAGCACGCGTGTCACGATATGCTGGGTAATGTCATCAACGGTCTGCGGATGGTTGTAATACGCGGGCATGGGAGGGACCATCGCCACCCCCATGCGGGAAAGCGCTAACATATTTTCTAAATGAATGGTGCTAAGCGGCATTTCACGCGGGACGAGCACCAGTTTGCGGCCCTCTTTGAGCACCACATCAGCGGCACGACCAACCAGCCCTTCGGCGTAGCCCGCACGGATACCTGCCAGCGTTTTCATGCTGCAGGGAATAACTATCATGCCGTCGGTGTGAAACGAGCCTGAGGAGATGGTGGCTGCCTGATCGGCCGGGTTATGAGTGACATCTGCCAGTGCCGCCACTTCGCGGGCAGTCCAGGGCGTTTCCAGTTCAATGGTGGTTTTCGCCCACTTCGACATCACCAGATGAGTTTCAACCTCTGGCATCTCCCGTAGCGCTTGCAATAACGCCACGCCCAATGGTGCGCCGGTTGCCCCCGTCATCCCGATTATCAGTTTCATTCACCACCTCAATAATTGTTCGTATGCGAACGTTTTGAAATAACCTACTCCTGAGGATCGTCACAGACAAGATTGTTCGTATACATGCGCATTTTTTGCTAAAAAAAGTCGCGTTAAAATTCGGCAAGTTAATGGCTATCATAGGGAGGAGAAACCCATAACGGAGCATTCATGGAGTTAAGAAAAGAGGCCTTTCACCTGCTACGTCAGCTATTCCAGCAGCACACGGCGCGCTGGCAACAGGTACTGCCGGAACTGACCAAACCTCAATATGCGGTGATGCGTTCTATTGCCGAAAATCCCGGCATAGAACAGGTCGCCCTGACAGAGGTGGCGGTCAGCACGAAAGCGACCCTCGCGGAAATGCTCAGCCGTATGGAGACGCGTGGTCTGGTCCGCCGTGAGCACGATCCGGACGATAAACGACGCCGTTTTTTATTTTTGACCGAGGAAGGTGAAGCGGTGCTGCAAGCGAGCATCCCGGTAGGTAATGGTGTGGACGCAGAGTTTCTTGGCAAGTTAAGCGAGGAAGAACGTGAGCAATTCACGCAGCTTGTTCGTCGGATGATGCGCTGAGTCAGTAGGGAAGGGCAGGAAACAAACCGGACGGAGTGTTTCCTGCAAAATACGACGTATTAGTTCAGCGTGTATTCCAGCGAGATTTCCGCATTTAATACTTTCGATACCGGACAACCGGCTTTGGCTTTCTGAATGGCTTCATCAAATTTAGCAGGGTCGGCACCCGGTACTTTTACCGCACTTTTCAGGGCGACTTTGGTAATCGCGAACCCGCCGTCAACCTGGTCCAGCGTGACGGTTGCCGTTGTGTCGATACTGTCTGCCGTGTAGCCTACTTCGCCCAGAATGAGCGAAAGCGCCATTGAGAAACAGGCCGCATGTGCCGCGCCGATCAGCTCTTCCGGGTTAGTCCCCTGAACGCCTTCAAAACGGGTGTTGAAGCCATAAGGAAGTTCTTTAAGGGCACCGCTTTCTGTTGAAACAGTCCCTTTCCCACGTTTCAGATCACCTTCCCAGTGAGCCTGCCCTTTCTTGTGAATTGCCATAGCATGGTTCCTTTTCATTATTGAGAGAAATCAGTCGAGACAAATAAAAAGTATAGAAGCCGATATCGGGCTTGCCTGGCATTCGGGGAAATTATTCGATAAAGCATGGCCCGCAAGGTCATTGCGGGCCGGGGGAGTTAGACGAGGCTTTTGAGGCGGTAAATCCACTCGAGCGCCTGACGCGGCGTGAGGGAATCGGGGTCCAGATTTTCCAGCGCTTCCATTGCCGGGCTGGTCTCTTCCGGTACGGCTAACAGCGACATCTGTGTGCCATCAATCTGCGTGGCGCCGGCACTCGGCGACAGGCTTTCCAGCTCGCGCAATTTTCCACGCGCGCGCTTGATCACCTCTTTAGGAACACCTGCCAGTGCGGCAACCGCCAGACCATAGCTTTTGCTCGCCGCACCATCCTGCACGCTGTGCATAAAGGCGATGGTGTCGCCATGTTCCAGCGCATCAAGATGGACATTGGCCACGCCTTCCATTTTTTCTGGCAACTGGGTGAGTTCGAAATAGTGGGTGGCGAACAACGTCAATGCTTTGATTTTATTGGCCAGATTCTCTGCACAGGCCCAGGCCAGCGACAGACCGTCGTAGGTAGAGGTGCCGCGACCAATTTCATCCATCAGCACCAGGCTGTTTTCCGTGGCGTTATGCAGGATATTGGCCGTTTCGGTCATCTCCACCATAAAGGTCGACCGCCCGCTTGCCAGATCATCTGCCGCGCCCACACGCGTAAAGATGCGATCAATAGGGCCAATTTCCACCTTCTGCGCCGGAACGTAGCTGCCGATATAGGCCAGCAATGCGATGAGCGCCGTCTGGCGCATGTAGGTACTTTTACCGCCCATATTCGGCCCGGTAATGATTAGCATCCTGCGCTGAGGCGAAAGGTTCAAGGGGTTGGCGATAAACGGTTCATTGAGCACACGCTCCACGACCGGGTGACGGCCTTCAACAATACGGATACCCGGTTTATCGCTGAATGTCGGACAGCAGTAGTTCAGCGTGTCCGCACGCTCTGCCAGGTTGACCAGCACGTCCAGCTCTGCGAGCGCCGTGGCGCTCTGCTGCAAATCGCCAAGGTGCGGCAGCAACATGTCGAACAGTTCATCATAAAGCTGTTTTTCCAGCGCCAGCGCTTTGCCTTTTGAGGTCAAGACCTTGTCTTCATACTCTTTCAGTTCAGGAATAATGTAGCGCTCGGCATTTTTCAGCGTCTGACGGCGAACATAGTGAATGGGGGCAAGATGGCTCTGCCCGCGGCTAATCTGAATGTAATAGCCGTGTACGGCGTTATAGCCGACTTTAAGGGTATCGAGACCGAGCTTTTCGCGCTCTCGAATTTCCAGCCTGTCGAGGTAGTCCGTTGCGCCGTCTGCCAGCGCTCGCCACTCATCGAGCTCGGCGTTGTACCCCGGCGCGATAACGCCGCCATCGCGCACCAGCACCGGCGGGGCATCAATGATGGCGCGTTCCAGCAGTTCACGTAGCTCCGTAAACTCACCCATTTTTTCCCGCAGGTTTTGCACCGGCTCGCTCTTCACCTGCGCCAGTTGGGCGCGCAGCTCCGGCAGTTGCTGGAACGCATGGCGCATGCGCGCGAGATCGCGGGGTCTGGCAGTTCGCAGTGCCAGACGGGCAAGAATACGTTCCAGATCACCAACCTGACGCAGTACTGGCTGCAATTCACCGGTGTTTTCCTGCAATGCGCCAATGGTCTGCTGACGTTCCAGCAGGGTTTTGGTGTCGCGTACCGGCATATGCAGCCAGCGTTTGAGCATACGACTGCCCATCGGCGTGACCGTGCAGTCGAGCACGGATGCCAGGGTGTTTTCGATACCGCCCGCCAGGTTCTGGGTAATTTCCAGATTGCGGCGCGTTGCGGCATCCATAATGATGCTGTCCTGCTGGCGCTCCATGGTGATGGAACGAATGTGGGGCAGGGCGGTGCGCTGGGTATCTTTGACATACTGCAACAGACAACCCGCAGCGCAGAGGCCGCGCGGGGCATTTTCCACACCAAAGCCAACCAGATCGCGGGTACCAAATTGCAGATTGAGCTGCTGGCGTGCGGTGTCGATTTCAAATTCCCACAGTGGGCGACGACGCAGGCCACGACGACCTTCAATCAGCGATGTTTCGGCGAAGTCTTCGGCATAGAGCAACTCAGCGGGGTTAGTGCGCTGCAGTTCTGCCGCCATGGTTTCACGGTCAGCGGGTTCACTGACGCGAAAACGCCCGGAGCTAATATCCAGCGTGGCATAGCCAAATCCTTTGCTGTCCTGCCAGATGGCCGCCAGCAAGTTGTCCTGACGCTCCTGCAATAACGCTTCGTCGCTGATGGTGCCGGGGGTGACGATACGCACCACTTTACGCTCAACCGGCCCTTTGCTGGTGGCCGGATCGCCGATTTGCTCACAAATGGCGACCGATTCACCCAGGCTGACCAGTTTTGCCAGATAGTTCTCTACCGCGTGATGCGGCACCCCGGCCATCGGGATGGGTTCACCTGCGGAAGCGCCGCGTTTCGTCAACGAGATGTCCATCAACTGAGATGCACGTTTCGCATCGTCATAAAACAGCTCGTAAAAGTCGCCCATGCGATAGAAAAGCAGGATATCCGGATGCTGCGCTTTCAGTTTCAGATACTGCTGCATCATTGGCGTGTGGGCGTCGAAATTCTCTAGTGTACTCATCAGTTTATGATGTCCATTTTCTTAAATTTTAATGAGTTAGTGATGTTTGTTGTTCTCATTGAGTTTCACGTCTCATTGATTTTCATGAATGCCGGGGCATTTCATAAATGCGCAGATTGCATGATAACGGAGTCTGTGAGGGAGGAAAACCAGAGGGAAGGCCGCTGTTGTTTAAAACGAGAGAAATGATGAGGTCTGGTGACAAAGATAAGGCTGATATTAGCGAAATTCGTGGTTTACGTTTCTTCTGTGGTGCGGCAGGTGCTAAGCCTTTTTTCTACCGTTACACATCCACTGCGGCCAGGGAAAACGCATCCGGAAACTCTATCTCAGCCATCACCTACTCCGGGATGCGCTTCGGCGCCACCGGCGCGAAGGCCTCGCCCCGCCATATTGCGCTGGTTGACGCGTTCTGCGCCCGCCTCGATGCCAGCCTGCCCTGGGACCGCGCCGTGGTGGATGCCACCACGGAGATTAAAGTGGCGTTGCGTGTCGCCGGCACGCCGATCGGCCCGAATGACATGACCATTGCCGGGCATGCCATCGCTGCAGGCGCCGTGCTGGTGACAAACAATATGAGAGAATTTGCGCAGGTGCCGGGTCTGATGCTGGAAGGTTGGGTTAATTAATCAGAAACAAAGCGAATCATTCCGCTTTGCCATGCCATAGCGGATATTGTCAGACCAGCGTTGCATTAAACATGCGGGTTCATTCTCATATTCCTGTACCTCATCCTGACTTAACGCAAATATCACCTTAATTTAATTTTTGGACCAGCATATATCCGTTGGTGGCAATTTTTTAGACTATTCTTGATATTGCCTGTTCGGATCTCACTCCAGATATTTCATCCGGCTCTTTTCTGGTTGCGAGTTATGCAGGTCAGTGCAACGCACTCCTCAGAAAAGAGGAACGCTGCCCTGATCCAGAAATGCCACAGCAGAAAAACGATCCTGATAAACAGTGAGAGACAGTGCAGCATTAATGATACCACAACAACATTTTAATATTCCCGTTATATTCCTTAACACAAATAAGGAGATTAAAGTGAAATCTGAGCACATCGTATCTGCGTTGGCATCAGCAATAACAAAAGCAGAGCCGGAAATAAAACACCAGATTGTTCTTGCCATTAAAGAACATTTATCTTACGACACACAGAAAAGGATGTTTGAACGCAGCGCCCTGCCTCTTTCGGATAATCCACTCGGGAACGTCAGGGCTACTGAACTTTTCGGAGATAAACAGAAAAAAGTCAATTATGGTGACATTGTTCTCGGATCTATTTTTGCTGCCATGAAGTTCAGTGTGACCGTAAGTTATGAATTCACAAATTCCAATGCTAAATACTGGATTGGCATTTTTCCCGTTATCGTTTCTGAGGACGATGTCGGGAACGCGAGCCTTTTTATTAACCCAAAGAATTATATTGGGTACTTTTGGGCTGATAAACTTAAAGGCAGTTATGATTTTGGCTGGCTGACAGCCTCTGTGCCAGAAGACAGTGTGTCGACAAACCGTCAGATAAGTTATATTGCCGCACTGATTTTGAATGACCAGATCGTGGATTATTCCGATTTTATGGTCACCTGCTCGTCGGCTGTTGATTACAATGGTGCATATGACCCTCATAAGTTGTCGTCAGCACTCCAGCCTCCCGCTGACACTGTGCCGATTCTGACCGCCCCCCTGCCAGATGATGTACAGAGCACACTGGATGAGTACGGCTCCCTCACTGATGAAGAAAAATACCGGGCCTGCGTGATGATATGGTCTCGTCTGCACTCCACAGACCAGCATCTGCTGAATGAACATATTGAACCGGTAGCGCAGCCAAAAGAGCCTGCGCCCGGTATCCATGATGGTCTGCTGATGTTACCACCGGTTACCAGCGACACTTTCAGAATTGAGTTAAAACTTGAAAAAGTGGCAATCAGTAGCGTTAAACTCAACCTGAATTACAGCAGCTGTGCCAGTAAGAAAGATTCGTCCATCAATATTTTTTACGAAGAGCGCGATAAGGACACGACCTATCTGGTTAAAACAATCACAGATTTAACCCGTAACAATGCACAGGAAATTGATCTCGGGAAGGCAGCATTAAATATTGATGATCAGAATGGTGCCATTCTGACCTTTGGCGCTGTCTACGTAAATAATACAACAACGTTGTTTAAGGCCAGTAACAGTGCATATCTCTCTGTGGTAGCTGCCAGGCCATTCACTGCCTTACCTCACCCTCGCTCATATTATCAGTATAATCAGTACCGGAAAGCCGATGCTGTCGCCTGCGCATTGCTCTCATCAATAGTATATAACTTCACCATGATATCTTACAAAATCAGTAGTGAATTTATAAAAAAAATGAAGGAATATGGTTTTCATTCTTTCGTACCATTAAAACTAGTGGATCTGGTTGAAGATTCTGATGGCCCGTTAGGAATACTACTGAACCGAAATTCCCAGATTATAGTACTGAAAAATATTGAAAATAATGCTGTTTATATTGTCTTTCGTGGATCACAGGAAATAGAAGACTGGGTGAATAATGCAGATTTATTTCGGTATTCCAGTTATGACAGCTCTGACACGGCCAAAGTAGTAACGGGTTTTTATGATCGTTATAAAGCTGTGCGTGAAAAAATTATTGATATCCTCAGAGCGCACGATCTTCTTTCCGTAAAAAATATTTATGTATGCGGCCATAGTCTTGGAGGAGCCCTGGCGCAGTTAATGGCTCACTGGCTGGCCACCTGTAGTATTATAACGCAACAAACAAAAGTTGTGTGTTATACCTTTGGCGCCCCGCCATTCATTAATGATGCATTTTATAATGAAGCATTTTATTACAATAATAAAACTGGAGGAGAACAGAAAATTTCCAGTTTCAATATTGTTGATCCCCGCGATCCGGTTGGCACGGGTCTGCATTTTTATGGATGCATCCGCCTTTCAAATATGTTGGGATATTACGCCTATCCGAATCTGTTTTCCGAAAAAGGGCCGGCAAGTAATTTCTTGCTCGCCCACAGTATTGATAAAAACTACATCCCAATGGTGCTGAATTTCAGGGATTAAGATCCGGCCGAAGTCCGGCGGATTATCCGTTGCGAAACAACACTCCATGCAGGTTTAGCCTGGACACCTGAGCCTGCACTTTTTCCCAGCGAATAGCCGGGATGTACGCATTTTCCGTAAACATTTTGACACATTTTCAGCTGTTAATGAGGGTAGCTATCAGAGACAGGCTTCCTTCCGTGAGGAAATTTCACGAATGTTGGTCCTGTCTCGTCTGAACAGCCCTCCGTCCTCCCCGGAAAACATTCACTGGCAAGCAAAGTATTCAGAACGGATGAAGCCGACGCGCTTTGCCCGCACCCGTCTCGTCGTGTGATGATGGAGGTAACGCTTAGTCTGTTTGCACAATACTACATCAGGGCGATAACAGCGCTGACAGCCGTTTCACCGCCGCATGTGCTTCTTCCGCACTGGTAAAATTGGTAAATCCCATCAATAGCCCGTTTTGCGGCGGGGTGCCTGCATCCCATTCACTGAGCGCCTTGACGCCCAGCCCAGCCGCCAGCGCCGTTGTTGCCAGTGCTTTATCGGATTGATGTTCATTCAGGTAAGCCAGAACCTGTATTCCCCCGGCCTGTGGCTGGATGTGCAGAGATGAGCCGAAAACACGTTCAAGTGCCTCTACAAGATATCCGCGCCTGATAGTGTACAACTGACGCATTTTGCGCAAATGGCGGGCAAAATGCCCCTGTTGCATAAACGCTGCCACCATCGCTTGCGGCAGAATCGATCCCGGCCCTGGCCAGCGGTTAACGGCCTCGTCAAAGGTCAGTTGCAAAGAGGGGGGCACCACCACGTAGGCCAGACGTAAGCCGGGAAAAAGAACTTTACTAAAGGTGCCGGTATAAAGCACACGTTGCTCATGGTCGAGGCTTTTCAGGGCCGGGAGTGGGTGGCCGTGGTAGCGGAACTCACTGTCGTAGTCATCTTCTATGATCCAGGCGTCTTTTTGGTTCGCCCATGCCAGCAATGCCAGACGTCGGGGTAAGGACAGCGCGACGCCCGTAGGGCTTTGGTGGGAAGGAGTGACGACGGCAAAACGGGCGTTCGGTGCCAGTTGCTCCCCGGTGGCAACCTGTAGCCCCTCTTTATCTACCGGAACGGGTGTCAGTGTCATGCCCATTTGCTGCAAAAAATATCTGCCAGGGAAGTAGCCGGGGTTTTCATACCAGCCTCCGTCGCCGCTCCGTAAAACGGTGCGACACAGCAGTTCAAGCGCCCCCTGATAACCGATGGTAATAAAGACCTGCTCCGGCGTGCAGGCGATACCGCGAGAGATGCCCAGATAGGTGGCGATGGCTTCCCGAAGCGGCGCATATCCGGCCGGATCGGGCTGAGTCATCACCGTTGACTCAATCAGGCGCAGTGTTTGTGCTGACAGGCGAGACCATATTTTCCGTGGGAACGCGTCCAGCGCCGGAACACCTGGCTGAAACGGTAAAATATTTCCCGTCAGGCGCGTCTGATACGCCTGTGCCTCAGAGGTTTTGCGCCGCCGTGGCGGACTTCCGGCGTTCGGCAGCCTCGCCAGTTGGGGGGAAACCTGGGTACCTGCCGCTCCCTTCGTCACAAGATAGCCTTCGCTCACCAGCATCTGATAAGCCATTTCCACCGTTCCCCGCGCCACGTGAAGCTCGCTGGCGAGATTACGTATTGATGGCACGCGTTCCCCTGGACGTAACCGACCGGCAGTGATGGCGTCGCGATATCGCTGATAAAGCTGCAAATAGAGCGGTGTGTCGGGCTGCCAGGTGGCTTCAGGCATCAGTGCTTTCACGTTCTTTGTCCTGGTCATTTAGATAATTCTTGTCACTGTAGCATAGGTCATTGCAGCGATATATTGCAGCCATCAGACAGGAGAAACGTATGGCGACATTTGAAGTACATAAGGTGGAAAGTGAACGGGCGCTCCATGCCGCGTATTGGGTTATGCGGGAGTTGCGACCACACCTGACCGATGCAGAGAACTTTATCACTCGCGTTCATCGCCAGGCTGAGAAGGGGTATTGCCTGCTGGGCGTCTGGCAGGAGCAAGAGCTACTGGCTCTGGCGGGCTACCGGATCTCTGAAAATCTGCTGTACGGGCGTTTTCTGTATGTTGATGACCTTGTAACGGTGCCCTGTGCCCGCAGCCTCGGTCTGGGCGCGATATTAATTGATGCTCTGCGTGAAGAGGCGCGCACTCAGACTTGTACTCACCTGGTGCTGGATACCGGTTTAGGTAATGCGCTGGGCCAACGTTTCTACTATCGACAAGGCTTGCTGGCGGTAGGTATGCACTTTCGCCAGTCCTTAATATGACGTTTTTTAATAACCGGAGATAACCTGATGAGCACCCCACAACGTTTACCCTATTACACCCTTTCCGCGGAAGCGTATAACGGCTTTACTGCGACCAAAAAGGCGCTCAGTAAGAGCAGCCTCGGGAAAGCGCTGATTGAGTTAGTCTGGCTGCGCATCTCGCAGATTAACGGCTGCGCATTTTGCCTTGAGATGCACGCCAAAGCCCTGCGTGCCGACGGTGAAAGCGCTGCGCGACTGGACAGCCTGGCAGGCTGGCGGGTCAGCGAATTATTTAGTGAACGTGAACGTGCTGCCCTCGCGTGGACGGAGTCGCTGACGCATGTCGATAAAACGCATGCTCCTGACGAAGACTATACCCCTCTGGCGGCCCATTTCAGCGAAGCTGAAATTTCCGATCTGACCTTTGCGATTGCACTGATGAGCGCATTTAACCGCCTGGCGATCGGCATGCGTCAGTAATTCGTATGTCCGGCTCAGGGACGTGCCGGAATGCGTACTCTGCATCTTAAATACAGCCCCCGACTCCCTAAGTCCGCTATTTTTGCCTGGCCAATCTCCCGGATACCTGTTGTTCTCCTTTGAAAATCATATCTGCGATATGAAGCGGTTCCAGCCGCATGAATGATCGCGGTTGAGATGCTTGTTGCACGGCCATGTTGAGTGGCCTATGATTGCAATTGCAATGATTGCATTTGCAATTCAATCACGCAATAAGGATAAACATGACACAGGTAACCCGCGACCTCGCTTTTTATACGGCGGACACGCCAAACGGGCAAAAAGTCAGCATTTTTCTGAAAGAAGCCGGCCTGGCGTATGAGCAGTTCGATCTTGATCTTAGCAAGGGGGATCAGCATCAACCCGATTTCCTTAAGATCAACCCCATTGGCAAGATCCCCGCGATTGTTGATCGGCAAACCGGCCTGCGCATTTTTGAGTCGGGTGCCATCCTTTCCTGGCTCTCATCGAAAACGGGGTGTTTGCTGCCCGCGACAGAAGCGGAAAACGTTGCCGTACAACAATGGCTATTTTTCCAGGTCGGCAGTATCGGCCCAATGCTGGGGCAGTTGTGGTGGTTTTTGCATGGCGCCAAAACGGTCAATGACGAGGCAATAGCGCGATATCAGGCGCAATCACTGCGTCTGTACCAGGTTGTGGATACGCGGCTCAGTGAGTCTGCTTTCCTTGCCGGTGAAAACTACAGCATTGCTGATATTGCCGCATTCACCTGGCTGCGAACCTGGGACGAACTGAGACTGAACATTACGCCTTACCCGCACGTCAAGCGGTGGCTTCATGTGATCGCCGCGCGACCGGCGGTACAAGCGGGACTTCATGCGAGTAAGCCGACTTCCAGAGCAACGAAGCAACGATCAACCTCCAGTGAGGAGTAAGTCTATGGCGTGGACCTGTTTGTTTCTTGCCGCTGCCCTTGAGATCGTGATGGGCGTTTCCCTCAAATTAAACGCGGGGTGGACCCGGCTCGGGGCAAGTATCATTGCCGTTATGGCGGGGCTGGGCAGTATTTACTTGCTTGCATTGGCGTTGCGTTCCCTGCCTGTTGGAATGGCTTATGCCATGTGGACCGGCACAGGAACGATTGGGCTGGTGCTGGCGGGTATGCTGATTTTTCAGGATGAGATGAGCTGGCCCCGGATGTGTTTTATGGGGCTGGCTTTTATTGGCATTATCGGATTACGTTTCTGCGAAACAACGGGGTAAGCGCATCATTGGCCCGGCTGGCGGTAGTGCCTCTACGTTAATGACACAGTGGCTTAACAGGCCGCTGTGCTAAAACAGAGAATATTGGCAGGAGCATTTACCTCTTATTTTATCGGTAATAACGCAGATCTTATCTTCCCCTGGCTTTTTCACCGGCCAGCGTTAACACCGTGCTTGTGATAATGGCGACGACTTTACCGTCCTCGCGCGCTATTTCGCACCGGTAGTGGCTGATCGTTTTACCGCGATGTTCCACCCTGGCGGTAGCCAACAAACGTGAACGCCATACGGGGCGCAGGAACGTGGTTTTAATGTCGATGCTGGTAAAACTTTCATCCTTTTTCATTAAGGTAGAATGCGCCGTTCCAATCGCCGCGTCCGCCAGTTCGCATAATAGCCCGCCGTGGACGGTACCTTGCTGATTTCCGTGAATTGCAGGATCGGCATCAAGCGCAAGGGTCGCTGTCGCTTCCCCGACATCCACAATACTGAAACCAAGCAGTCGTGAGATGGCAGTGGGATAATTCATATGCGTTGTCATTGTCTCGTCCAGTGTTCCTTGCAACTGGCGCTGCAAAAATTCCAGAACGGGGATATAAACAGGCTTTTCTTTCATCATAACCCTCTGTACGGATAAATACCGCCGCTATGGAAATAACGCAGGCATTTGTCATTTCCCGGAAATAACCAGAAACGCCTGATGGGTATTATGTAGATGGAAATTTTCGGGAATAAATTAATATTCTCTCTCAACACTATGTCCGTTATCTGCAAACCGATTCGCCTCCGTATCCCTGGAGGCTTATAAAAACTATTGCAACAGCCCAGGCTTTCTACCGGGAATAATTTCTACTTTCGCACTGCGACTACCATTTCCAGCTCAACAGGCGCGCCCCGAGGGAGTTCAGCGACACCTACCGAGGTTCGGGTATGTGTGCCCCTTGCCCCAAGCCTTGCGACGAGTTGATCGGAAGCCCCGTTCATCACCTGGCTTTGCTGGGTAAAACCAGGTGCAGAAGCGATATACCCAACCACTTTAAGCACCTGGATAATATTCTCCTCGCCGCCTGCGGCCTCACTCACTGCCGCAATACAGAGGTCTGCACAAAAAGCAGCAGCCTGTTGGGCGTCAGGGAGATCAACGTCCATTCCCACTTTTCCTGAATAAAGTAGAGTTTCACCTTTACGCGGAAGCTGCCCGCTCACATAAGCCAGCCCGTCATGGATAATAACGGGGACATAATTGCCACCCGGCTTATTCGTTATATGTTCAGTCATCATCTCACCTGTATTTACCGTTGCTGCATCCAAAAAAACGTATTCACGCACGGGTCAGAATACACGCTGACAACCCTGCTTGAGCGGGAATTATTTTCATATTCCAGACTTGATGATTTGCCCTGGGAAATCCTCACTCAGGTATCACAAGGGGGCCACAATGGCTGTCGGTAATGAATGTGGCCAGCAATTCGGCGGGTTCACTCTTACAGACGTTTTCGGCAAAAAGGTGTAACGCGCCTGGCGGTTCGAACCATGTCTGTGCGGGTGAACGCCTTCATGCCACAGGCATACGGGCGTTATTCTGTGGCGCTGTTAACGCAGCGCCTTTTGTGCACGGGCCGCAGCAGCAACCTGGTCCAGCGCGGCAGAAAAGGTGCTTTGCTCGTCGGTACTGAACTGGCTCAGAAAAAGTTCTGCCACCGCACTTTCATAGACTTTCCACATCTTCTTGCGTAGCGCACGCCCTTCCTTAGTGATGGTGGCATACGCCGCACGGCCGTCCTCCGGCGAACGGGTGCGCTCGACCAGCCCTTCCTGTTCCAGGCGGTCTACCAGACGCGTGAGATTGTAGCGCTCTATCGCCAGCGCATCGGCCAGTTCATGCATCCGACGGGTGCCGCCTTGCCCACTTTCCAGCCCCCAAAGTACGTCGTACCAGGCATAGGCAGGCAGTTTCGCGGCTGCCAGACGGCTCTCCACTTCACGAATCATCAAGCGATGAGCGCGTACAAACGAAAACCAGAGATCCGTTTGATTCTTCTCCATGGCGGGCTCCTTTCATTTTTTTTAGTTGCAATTGCAATTATACCTGACTTAGCATTGCGAATGCCAGGATTGCATTTGCAATTCATAATTTGGGCGTAATGGTTGTACCACATTCGCTTGATATGTCCGCCTGTGAGCGTGCTTCAACTCGTTATTTTTTAAGGAGAACCACCATGAATTCACACCCTGAACTGGTCGATATTGACCCGCTGGAAACGCGAGAGTGGCTGGAGGCGCTGGAGGCAATCATGACGGTTGAAGGCCGTTCACGTGCGCACTACTTGCTTGACCGACTTACCGATTTCGATGCGACCCGGCACGGTGATTTCTATGGCCGCGTCACCACTCCCTATGTCAATACGATTGATAAAGACAGGCAACCCGCCTATCCCGGCAATCTCGACATTGAGCAGCGCTTAAATGCGTACATACGCTGGAATGCGATGGTCATGGTGCTGCGCGCCGGCAAGCACTCCAATGTTGGCGGACACATCGCTACTTACCAGTCCGCGGCGGTGCTTTATGACGTGGGATTTAACCACTTTTTCCGTGGTCGCACCGGGACCTTCGGCGGCGATATGATTTATATCCAGGGCCATTCCGCCCCCGGTATTTACGGGCGCGCCTATCTGGAAGGGCGCATCAGCGAATCACAACTGGACAATTTCCGTCGTGAAGCCGGGCGTGATGGCCTCTCTTCCTACCCACACCCCCGTTTGATGCCCGACTTCTGGCAATTCCCGACGGTATCTATGGGGCTTGGCCCGTTGACTGCGGTCTATCAGGCCCGGTTTATGCGTTATCTCGAATATCGTGGAATGCTGGAACATCAGGGGCGCAAAGTGTGGGCCTTCCTGGGCGATGGCGAAATGGATCAGCCTGAATCGCTGGCAGCTATCTCGGTTGCAGGGCGAGAACGGCTCGACAACGTTATCTTTGTCGTCAACTGTAATCTCCAGCGTCTTGACGGCCCGGTTCGGGGCAATAGCAAGATCGTTCAGGAACTTGAAGGGACCTTCAGGGCCGCAGGCTGGAATGTCATCAAGGTGTTGTGGGGCAGCGGCTGGGATGACCTGCTCAAGCGCGACACCAGCGGGCTGCTGCGCCAGCGCATGATGGAGTGTATCGATGGGGAATACCAGACCTTCAAGTCGCAAAACGGCGCCTATGTGCGCGAGCACTTCTTCGGTAAATATCCTGAGTTGCTGGCGCTGGTGGCGCACCTGTCAGACGATGAGATTTGGGCGCTGACACGTGGCGGCCATGATCCAGAAAAGGTCTATGCCGCCTACGCAGAAGCGGTCAGCACAGAAGGTCGCCCTACAGTCGTGCTGGCCAAGACGGTCAAGGGGTTCGGGATGGGTGAGGCTGGCGAAGGTCAGAATATCAACCATCAGTTGAAGAAAATGAGTGCGGATGCGGTGCGTGCCTTTCGCGATCGTTTTTCACTCCCGGTACGCGATGACCAGCTTGAAGAGATGCCTTACCTCAAGCCCGCACCCGACAGCGAAGAAGCCCGTTACTTCGCGCAACGCAGAGAGATGCTCGGCGGTTATATTCCATCGCGATCCCGACAGGTCGAGCCACTTGCGGTGCCGCCGCTCAGTACGTTCGATTCGCAGTTAAAAGGCAGTGGTGAGCGCGAAATTTCGACCACGATCTCCTTCGTGCGTATTCTGACCACGCTGCTCAAAGACCCTCATCTGGGCAAACTCGTCATCCCCATCGTGCCGGACGAATCGCGCACCTTTGGCATGGAAGGTCTGTTTCGCCAGATAGGCATCCACTCATTCCTGGGGCAACTTTATACCCCGCAGGATGCCGGACAACTGAGCTATTACAAAGAGGCGAAGGATGGTCAAATCCTGCAGGAAGGTATCAATGAATCCGGCGCAATGGCCTCGTGGATTGCGGCAGGGACGGCTTATAGCAACCACGGTCTGCCGACGATCCCTTTCTATATCTTCTATTCCATGTTCGGCTTGCAGCGCGTTGGTGATTTGGCCTGGGCCGCTGGTGATGCGCGCACGCGAGGCTTTCTGCTGGGGGCCACGTCAGGGCGCACCACGCTTATGGGGGAAGGTTTGCAGCACGATGATGGCCACAGCCATGTGCTGTCGTCAGTGATCCCCAATTGTATCTCGTATGACCCCACCTTTGCTTATGAACTGGCGGTTATCATTCAGGATGGCCTGCGACGCATGTACGCCGACCAGGAAGACATCTACTACTACATTACGCTGCTCAACGAGAACTATCCGAACCCTGCCATGCCGCAAGGCAGTGAGGATGGCATTCTCAAGGGACTCTATTTATTGCACGACGGCCAGAAACAGCAATCCGTGGCGGGGCAGAGCAGCGCGGCGCATCTGCAACTGCTGGGCAGCGGCGCGATCCTGCGTGAAGTGATTGCCGCCAGTGAGCTTCTGGCACAGGATTTCGGCGTTTCAAGTGATGTATGGAGTGCGACAAGCCTTACTGAACTGCGCCGGGACGGGCTTGCGACAGAACGCTGTAATATGCTCCATTCCGAACAGGAACCGCGCATCCCGTATGTTCAACAATGCTTGCAAGACCGGGCTGGCCCTGTCGTTGTGGCGACTGACTACATGAAGATTTTTGGCGACCAGATCCGTCCTTTTATTAACGACCGACGATTCATCAGCCTCGGTACGGATGGCTTCGGACGTTCAGATACGCGCCAGTCGCTGCGTGCATTCTTCGAAGTCGATCGCCATTTTATTGTTCTCGCCGCGATCAAAGTGCTGGCCGATGAAGGCCGTCTGCCTCGCCAGAAAATCCAGGACGCGCTCCTTCGTTACAACATTGATCCGGAAAAAATTGACCCAACAGCTATCCAGGTGCCTGGGCGATGAAGAGATACCGTTTATTGAGAACTATCGATTTTCCCTCAGATCTCAGACGCCTGAATCGTCGCGAATTACCGCAACTGAGCCAGGAGTTGCGTGCCTTCCTGCTCGATAGCCTTTCCCGCACGGGAGGGCATCTCTCTTCGAACCTGGGCGTGGTTGAACTGACTGTCGCTTTGCATTACGTGTTCGACACGCCTGACGACAGGATTGTCTGGGATGTCGGCCATCAGGCCTACCCACATAAGATCCTGACGGGGCGGAGAGAGCGGATGCGAACATTGCGACAGAGCGGTGGAATTTCAGGCTTTCCCGTGCGATCAGAATCACCGTACGACGCGTTTGGCACTGCGCATTCGAGCACGTCCATCTCCGCCGCACTGGGAATGGCTGTCGCCGCGAAACTGCAAAAAGTGAAACGGCATGCAATTGCCGTTATCGGTGATGGTGCGATGAGTGCGGGTATGGCATTTGAAGCCATGAACAACGTTGGCGTCGCGCAAAGCATGCCGTTCATCGTCGTTTTAAATGACAACGGAATGTCGATTTCGCCACCCGTCGGTGCCTTAAGTGCCTCTCTTTCCCGCCTCACCTCAGGCCGTGGCATTGCACGGCGATCGACAGAGGCCGAACACACAACGAGGCCGAATCTCCCTGATACCTTATTCGGGGAATTTGGGTTTCACTATGTCGGGCCAATAGACGGCCATGACCTGGATGCGCTGATTACCGTTTTAGAAGCGATAAAGCAGCAACCCGGCCCCCATTTTCTGCATGTCGTGACCAAAAAAGAGCAGGGGTATTTCTTCGCTGAACACGATCCCGTGCTTTATCACCAGATTAAGGGACCATTCAGTCTTGAAGAGGGTATAACGCCGTCGGCAGCGACAGCGAAGAAAACCTGGTCACAGGTTTTCGGAGAATGGCTGTGTGATGTCGCTGAGCTGGACTCGCGGGTGGTAGGTATTACGCCTGCGATGGGGGAGGGGTCAGGAATGGTGAGGTTCGCAGAAGCGTTCCCTGAACGGTACTTTGATGTGGGTATCGGAGAACAGCATGCTGTGACCTTCGCCGCAGGGCTTGCGGCGGACGGCCTTAAACCCGTTGTCGCTATCTATTCAACCTTTCTCCAGCGGGCCTATGACCAGCTTATCCACGACGTAGCGTTGCAGAATCTGCCTGTTGTCTTTGCTATTGACCGGGCAGGCGTGGTTGGTGCCGATGGCGCCACCCACCTGGGTAGCTACGACATCGCGTTCCTTCGCTGTATCCCCAACATGATCGTGATGGCAGCGTCCAATGAAAACGAGTGCCGTCAAATGTTTTACACCGCACTGCAACAAGCGTCGCCCACCGCGGTGCGCTATCCACGGGGAACCGGCACAGGTGTCGAAACGGTTAAACCGATGAGCGCAATTCCCATTGGCAAAGGGGAAATACTCCGGCATGTGTCGCAAACGTCGAAGATGCGCATCGCTATTCTCGCGTTTGGCGCCATGGTCGCACCGGCACTGGGGGCGGCCAGTTTACTCGACGCAACGCTGGCAAATATGCGTTTCATCAAGCCACTTGATAGCAATCTGATTTACCGCTTAGCCACAACGCATGATGCCATCGTGACGGTTGAGGAGGGGTGCGTAATGGGCGGCGCGGGTTCAGCGTGCGCAGAGGCGTTGTCGGCGCTGTGTGTGAACTTACCCATTTTACATCTGGGTTTGCCTGACCATCTTATTGACCATGGCGACCCGCTAACGCTACTGGCTGATTGCGGGCTCGATACACAGGGTATCGCTACAGCGATTCGAACGCGTTTTCAGCTTCCCTTACCTGAAACACAATGAAGCCCTTAGCCACCCCAGCGCACGCAGTCAGGGGAGGAGATTAAACGCTAAGCGGTGCAATAGCGCTTGACAGTGTTTCAGTAATCGCTAATCTCATTTGTGGGAATAAATTCTCTTATATGAGATATGTCATGAACAATGAAGATTACAGAGCACGCTTAGCCGCACGTCTGGCGGCGCTGCGCTTACAACATAACTGGTCGCTTGAGGAGCTTTCCGCTGCGTCAGGCATCAGCAGGGCATCTTTGTCACGCATTGAACGCAGTGAAGTCAGCCCGACAGCAGAGGTCCTCAACCAACTCTGTATTGTATACGGAATGACGATGTCCCGGCTTATTAGCGAGGTTGAACAGGCTGCGGATAATCTGTTCAGGGTTGACCAACAAACCCTGTGGCAGGATGAGCTTAATGGGTTTGAGCGACGCATGTTAATACCCCCTTCGAATCAATTCAGATGCGAGATGATTGAAGGAAAATTGCGTCCGGGTGCTTTCATTGAATATTCAAACCCTCCCGTTCAGGGGCTTGAACAATATATATGGTTATCTTCCGGTGAATTAACCATTGCGATGAACAGTGAACACTGGACCTTGAAAGAAGGTGACAGTTTACGTTTTCATTTATCAGGCTCTTCATCTTTTAGCGCGCATGAAAGCCTCGGTGCCCGTTACATTTTGGTGGTATGTAAATCATGATTGAATATGAAATTCTCAGTGCTACACAGGCGCATCAATGCTTACCGGAATTAGGTGACGTATTACAGGCTTGTGTAAAGGATGGGGCAAGCGTAGGTTTTACCGATCCCAACGATCGTCGGGCAATAGATAGCTTCTGGAAAGATAAAATTTATAGTCTTGCCAGTCACGACTGTGAGTTATTTATCGCCCGCGATAACGGGTTTTTAGCCGCAACCGTTATCATTAATTATTGCCGAACGCCTAATGGGCGTCATCGTGCTGAAATATCCAAACTGCTCGTTCACCCGCAGGCGCGTCGTCAGGGGATTGCCAGAGAGTTAATGAATCGGGCAGAGGCTATGGCCTGGGAAAAAGAGATTTCATTGCTCGTTCTTGATACACGCAGTGGCGATGTCGCCAGTGATTTATATCTTTCCCTGGGCTGGCAGATAGCCGGGACAATCCCCTGTTATGCAAGGTCTATCGATAATACGCTTCATACCACAACGTTTATGTACAAAATTAATAATCCAGATAGCTGATTACCGCTAAAAATAAAAGCCGTGGGCAATGACACTGTCTGTATCAGCAGGCGGGCATCATTGCTCGCTCGCGGAATGCCTTGCGCCATTGCGTGGGCGTCGTTTTAAATCGCCGTCTGAAATGATGGCGCAGCGTTTCAGGTGAGCCGAACCCGGCCTGCTCTGCAACATGATCGATGCTTATCCTTTCGCTTTCAAGAAGAGTACAGGCTTTTTCAAGACGAACGCTGAGCATCCACTCTCCCGGTGAGGTGCCGGTGGCTTCATAAAATCGACGTATAAAAGTTCGACGGCTCATGCCCACTTTACGAGCCAGTTGCTCAATCACCATGGGCGTATTGAGGTGATTGCGTAAATCGTCCAGCAATGGCGCGAGGCTTTTGGTCTGACGTTGCGGGACGGGTTGTTGGATTAACTGCGCCTGGCTGCCTTCCCGCAGGGGCGGGGTAATCATTCGGCGCGCACACCGATTGGCAACTTCAATACCGTAATCGCGCCGGATAAGGTGCAGACATAAATCGACACCCGCAGCGCCGCCCGCCGAGGTGACAATACTGCCTTCATCAACATAGATCATGCTATGTTCCACCTGCACTTCAGGAAACCTCTGCGCAAGAATTTCTGTGCTGTTCCAGTGGGCAGTCGCGCGTTTGCCGTTCAGTAATCCCGTCTCTGCGAGTATAAAACTCCCGGCACAAATCGCGACAAGCCGTGTGCCTTTCTGGTGGGCCTTTTGTAATGCCGCGATAAGCTTTTCCGGGGCCGATTCATAGACGTTGCGCCAGCCGGGAATGACAATGGTTCCGGCATCTTCCAGCAGCTCCAGTCCGCCATCAACCACCATTCGAACACCTCCCTGCGCGCCAAAAGCACCGTCTTCTAACGACGCCACACGCAGGTCATAAAGGGGGTGACCCAGCACCTCATCAACGCGTCCAAACGCTTCGGTGGCAATACCAAATTCAAAAGTACAGAGGCATTCATATGCCAGCAGCACCATGCGTCGGTTTTTAAGCGTAAAAGAAGGGCGGTGAAGGGGGGAGGCGATCTGCATAGAAACCTTGTTGCTGAAAATGGCACGATCTTGACGATAACTGACACGGGCATGGATTTCTACTGCCACGTAAATCTTTCATGCTGGCGCCCTGTTAACGTTTCACAGGAACTGAGTATGAAGAACATCTTAGCGCTGATGGCGGTGTGTCTGGCCGCATTAATGTCGGGACTGGAAATATCCAGTGTTCCGGTTATTTTGCCGGTGTTGGAAAAGCAGATGCAGGCCAATTTTCGCGAGCTGCAGTGGATCATGAATGCCTATACCCTCTCATGTACGGCGGTATTAATGGCGACCGGAACATTAGCGGATAGATATGGGCGTAAACGCATTTTTATTATCAGCATCATTGGCTTTGGCCTGACCTCGGTAATATGCGGCATGGCTGAGAGCGCATTCTGGCTTATCGTTGGGCGTTTCTTGCAAGGATTAAGCGGCGGCGCGATGTTAACCAGCCTGATCGCCATACTGTCGTTCCAGTTTCCACAAGGAAAAGCACGTAGCCGGGCGTTTGCCGCCTGGGGGATCACCTTTGGATTTGGGCTTGGATTCGGCCCCATTATTGGCGGGATGTTAGTGGCGTGGTTTAGCTGGCAATGGGTGTTTTTGGTGCATGGTGTTATTGCTTTGCTCACCCTGGTTCTGGCGCTGAACAACGTCGTGGAATCACGTGATAACACGACAAAAAAACTCGATGTTGCTGGTTTAATTACCCTGACGATGAGCGTTGTTGGCGTCACCTGGCTTATTACTCAGGGCGGGAGTATCGGCTGGAGTAGCCTGGAAGTGCGATTAATTTTTCTTGCGACCTTAATCAGTTCTGCACTCTTTGTCATTATTGAGACACGGCATTCACACCCCATGTTTGATTTCTCTGTGTTTCGCATAAGGCCTTTTTCCGGTGCGCTTATGGGGGCGATTGGCATGAATTTCAGCTTCTGGCCGCTGATGATTTATCTGCCGGTTTATTATCAAAGTGGGCTTGGGTACAGCAGTATGGCAACCGGCATGGCGCTTCTGGCCTACACCCTGCCGACATTATTAATGCCGCCAGTGGGGGAAAAATTAGCGCTGCGATTCAACGCTTCGCGCGTCATTCCGCTGGGGCTATTTTGTATAGGCCTGGGGTTTGCGCTGATGGCGCTGGCAGTCACATATCAGCTCAGTTTGCTGCCTGGAGCGCTGCTCTCAGGGATCGCTTTGGGATTGACCAATACGCCTGTCACTAACGCCACCACGGGATCCGTCGAGCCTGACCGCGTTGGCATGGCATCCGGGATTGATATCAGCGCGCGCTTCATCACGCTTTCCATCAATATTGCCCTCATGGGAAGCCTTCTGGTCTCCGGTATAGCCGAAAGTTTGCAAAACCATATGAACACCGTGAGCGACAAGTCTGTACTGGCAGAACGCATAGCCGGTGGGGCTGAGGTTTCGCTGAGCCGCGATATCATTACAGCGGTGCTTACCGAAGGCTTTTCCGGCGTGCTGATATACGGAGCCGTGGGGGTAGGTTGCCTGTCTCTGGCGAGCTATTTACTGTTTAACCTGAAAACGAAGGCGGCGTGTGGACGAGTAACCTCATGCCCTGATTAAGCAAGTGTAGCCCCGGATAAGGCGCCTGCATCGCCATCCGGGAAAACCATGATGGTAATACCGTAACAGGCAACACCGACACTGCCAGCTTATTCCACCTTTACCGACTACCGTCTATCCGCGCGGGTGGAGGGTTGGCAGTAATTTTAATGTAATATTTCACGGCTACAGACCGCGAAACACCACGCGGATCGCCGGTAAAAGGCACTTTCACAAAGGGTGACGGGGGGATTTCAACCCGCCATGTTGTCTCACCAATAAAGCTGAATTCAACGGCATTCGGCGCTATATGCAGGTTTGCAAACGATCCTGTCAGGTACGCGCCACCCAGCGTCAGTATCTCTTTCACCCCATCATCCAGATCAATCAGCGCAATATTAAGCATTTCCTCGAAGGGCGTATCATCAGTAAGGAATAACAACAGCCGTTTGTCATCCACCTGAACAGCAGCCTCCAGTATCTGAACCGGAACGGTAATACCTGTCCTGTTTTTAGCAATCAGCACCTCGTATTTCCCCATCGCTGTCGTGGTGGGTTCTTCTCTGATTTGAAGCGTAACGTTATCGAGCTGCCTGAACATCATTAATCCTGGTATCCGCTTATTTCCCGTGCTGCTATTGTGCTGCCAGCATATACGCCTGTCGCATCACTATACAAATCCGAAGCCGCATTGACATTACTGTGCGTCTGGAGATTCTCAACGCGTGGCAACGACACGACAACTCAGAAATAAATACGACAGCGTCTCACCAGCTCCATTACCCATGCTAAGTATTAATGTGTTGAGCAATGAAGCACGATGGCAATATATCGCGAACGTTTCTGTGCATGAACGAAACCATGAATAAACGATGACTGCGTACATCCTCTGTTCTCCTGGCCGGTCGTTCAATTACGTTATTTCACTCGATGGCTAAGAGAATGCTTAATTGTGAGCAGTGTCGCAAAAAAATGTGGCAAGGTATTCAAAACCCCAGGAGTCATCTGGCGTTCTCGCTTTTAGAGGTGAAAAGCGCTGAAATAAAATGTCGGTTTTGCCAGGTGCGTTCATCTGCCGAAGGTATTACTGGCGAATTACCAGTCAACATCGGGGTTGTGCGGCTTGTATAAGTCCTTTGTTCTAATGATCACACTAGTAAAAAAACATAATTACTTAATCCAAAAACGTAATGGATTTTGCGGGCTTACCTGTGTCAGAAAGTATTCCTCATTTATAAAATAAACCGGAGATGTGATTAAAATGAGTGAAAACTTAATACACAATCGACATGATGAGTATCATAAGTTAACTCGTGTGGAACGCATTGGTTATGGGATGGGCGACTTTGCCCAAAACCTTGTTTTTGGTACGATAGGTGGTTTCCTTGCTCTTCACATGCTCACTGTGAATACGATCAGTACAGCAACTGCAGGGTTTATATTTCTTTTTGTCCGTATCATCAATGTCATTTGGGACCCGATGGTAGGAACGTATGTTGACAAAAGAAGTTCAAAAGCTGGTAAATATCGCCCCTGGCTTTTAAGAGCAGGTATTCCTCTCGTTATTCTTTCTGCTTTACTCTTTGCCCCCATTCCTGGGGTGAGAGGTTCAGTTCCCTTTGCTTTTATTATTTACCTTGCCCTGGATTTAGTCTATTCCGTTGTAAATATTCCTTATGGTTCTCTTAATGCTTCATTAACAAGGGATCCTGAATCAATTGATAAGCTTACAAGTACACGAATGATGCTGGCCAACAGTGCCAATTTGCTTGTCTACACGCTGTTCCCCATGTTTGTGCAAATGGCTGCGCCAAAAGATAGAAGCCTCAAGGATACGGGTTTTTTTGGTCTGCATCTCAACCTGGGAAATTATACCGATCCTTCTGCTAACTACGCCTGGTTTGGTGTTTACTCTATTTATATGGTTATTGGAGCCGTTGCGCTCTTCCTCTGCTATAAATTAACCAAAGAACGCGTCGTCGCTACCGAAGAACAAACAGCTAACGTAAAAACGACAGACCTCTTCCTTGAACTCAAAAATAACCGACCGCTTGTTATTCTCGGATTGTTTTTCATGCTGGCCTTTACCTTCATGTTTGTCATGAACACGGCTAATGGCTTTTTCAATCAGTTTGTTGTCGGCCACTCAGAATGGATGGGGGCTGTAGGTCTGGTAGCCTCAATTCCTGGTATCTTATTCCCGGTGTTTTGGCCAAAGCTTAAGAAGATTTTCGGTAAAAAAGGTTTTTTCCATCTTTTCCTTGGCATGTTTATTGTCGGTGAATTTCTCACTTACATTTGGTCACTCGACGGAATGCATGATGCCCTCTGGCTTGCGTACATCGCCACCTTTATTAAACAATGGGGCTTAACATCGGCTACTGGCTTTATGTGGGCGCTTGTTCCGGAAGTGATTGCCTATGGCGAATTGAAATCAGGCAAGCGAAATGCCGCAATCATTAACGCGATTATGGGTATTTTCTTCAAGATAGGTTTTACGATTGGCGGTGCGCTTCCTCTGTGGTTACTGGCCGGTTATGGCTTTAACGAAACCAGTGTATATCAACATGCCAATGCTATCGCCGGAATAAATATGACGGCTATCTGGATCCCGGTGGTGTTAGCCATTATGTCGATGGTTGCTATTCACTTCTATCCAATTTCAGATGACAATGTCAATGATATCAACCGTCAGCTTGATGAAATTCGCGTATAGTTAAAAAATTAAAAATGATAATAAATACAAAATGAATAATTTAAAAAGGTAAATGATATGTCGGTTATTCAAAACCCTATATTACCTGGATTTAATCCAGACCCGAGTATTATCCGTGTAGACGACACGTATTATATTGCTAATTCCACATTTGAGTGGTTCCCTGGCGTTCGTTTACATGAGTCAAAAGACCTGGAACACTGGAATCTTCTGCCGTCGCCATTATCAACAACCGCGCTGTTAGATATGAAAGGCAATCCTTCCTCTGGTGGGATTTGGGCTCCGGATCTCTCTTATGCTGACGGCAAATTCTGGTTAGTGTATACGGATGTCAAAGTCACAGAAGGTGCCTTTAAAGACATGACAAACTACCTGACCACCGCAACCGACATTCGTGGGCCCTGGACAGATCCCATTAAGCTTAATGGCGTCGGTTTTGACGCTTCACTTTTCCATGACGACGATGGCCGTAAATATTTAGTTCAACAAACCTGGGACCATCGGGAATACCATCACCCCTTTGACGGTATCACGTTGACTGAGTTTGATAGCAACACCCTAAAATTGAAACCAGAAACCGCGCGTACCCTTTATCGGGGCACTGCCGTTGCACTTGTTGAAGGGCCGCATCTCTACAAAATAAACGGATATTATTATCTCTTTGCCGCTCAGGGAGGCACCGTTTTCACCCACCAGGAGGTGGTTGCGCGTTCGAAAACCCTGGATGCCAATAGTTTTGAAACAGAGCCCGGCGATGTTTTCTTAACGAACGTCGATACCCCGGACAGCTACATCCAAAAACAGGGGCATGGCGCGTTGGTTTCGACGCCCAAAGGTGAATGGTATTACGCTTCGCTCTGCGCTCGTCCATGGAATCGTGCCGGTGAGTCCGCCTATGATCCTCGCGGTTGGTCAACCCTGGGCCGGGAAACGTCTATTCAGAAAGTATTTTGGGATGAAGAGGGCTGGCCGCGTATCGAAGGCGGCCACGGGGGGAAAACCTTTGTTGAAGGCCCCGTCGATGCCATTTACACCGAAAGCGCAAAAGACCATAGCCAGTATGACGAGTTTAAAACCGCAACGCTCGATCCCAACTGGAATACGCTCCGTGTCCCGTTCAGCGAAAAAATGGGCACCACGGGTAATGGGAAATTAACCTTAGTCGGGCAAGGTTCGTTAGCAAATACCCATGACCTCTCGCTTATTGCCCGACGCTGGCAGGCTTTTTATTTTGATGCTCAAGTTAAAGTAAAATTTAACCCGTTTAATTATCAACAAATGGCAGGGTTAACGAATTACTATAATGATCGTCACTGGAGCTTTGTTTTCATCACCTGGAATGAAATTAATGGATCAGTGATCGAAATAGGTGAGAATAATCGCGGGAAATATACCTCGTATCTGAAAGATGAGGCCATCAAGATCCC
This sequence comes from Phytobacter diazotrophicus, assembly GCF_052061655.1. Taxonomy (NCBI): domain Bacteria; kingdom Pseudomonadati; phylum Pseudomonadota; class Gammaproteobacteria; order Enterobacterales; family Enterobacteriaceae; genus Phytobacter; species Phytobacter diazotrophicus. The sequence continues at coordinate 1,115,795 of NZ_CM125428.1, forward strand.
GGAAGGCGTTGAGTATGTCTGGTTCCGCACCAAAGTGCGTAAGCAAAGTTATACCTATGAATATAGTTTTGATGGGGTGAAATTCACTGAAATCCCGGTCAAACTGGATGCCGCCATTCTCTCTGATGATTATGTTCTGCAAAGTTATGGTGGATTCTTTACCGGGGCGTTCGTTGGTCTGGCGGTAGTGGATTACTCTGGCTATGGCGCCAGCGCAGAGTTTTACCATTTCGCTTATCAGGAACTGGGTGATTCGTTAGTTGCAAACGACACTTATAGCTGGAAGGGGAGTGAATCACGCTTTAGTTAACGGCTAAACGCAGATTCAGTTAAATCCCGAGAGTATTACTGCAAGGCAAAAAACGTTAGCGATGACCGTAAAAGGATTACTGGCCAGTAGGGGGCCGGTAATCCTTTTTTATCAGGTAAACGACTCGCTTATCGCTAATACAACATTGTGTGGATGATGCTGCGCACCGCGATCCCGACAATCACACCGGGGATAACATAGCGGAAAAGCCTGACAAATCGGCTGGCGATCCCAAGGTAAATCCCGATACCTGGCAGGTCGAAGGTCTGGATCAGAAAGCCCGCCGAGGCGTTCATCTGTTCTGGCGTCACCAGCCCTTTTCGCAGAAGCTCTGACATCACCCCGAAGTAGGCTGTTCCACCCGCCAGACACTTGGTCAGCGTTGGCAGCACATACACCTCGGGAAGGCTGAAATAGGCCATCAGCGGCGAGAGTAGCCGGGTCAGAATGTCTATCGCTCCCGCTTCTTTTAGTATGCCGACGATGGTCAGCGAAAGAAGCAACATGGGTAGCGAACCCAGCGCCAGGCGTATTGCATCTGCCCCCGCGCCATTAATGATACCGATCAGACTGGACGATGACTTATCGTTAAACGCTTCGGCAGGTGCCGCGTTCTGAACGGTGCCGGAAAGTTTTTTCCCGAACAGATGATAAGTGACCGCAGCGGCGACCAGACCACCAAAAATCGAAATGATGATGGCGTTTCCCCAGTGCAGCCCGTAAGGGATTAACGGGTAGAAGACATTGCCCTGGCCCATCGCAAATAACATTGCCAGCGCGGCGGCAAGCTGGCGCTCTGAGGTGCCTCTTTTTTCCATAATGGCCAGAGCGGCAATGGGGGCGGCAAAGCTGACGAAATTGAGTTGTATCAGGGCAAAGATGGCGATCCCGGAAATACCAAAGGGTTTGAGCACTGGCGCGGTCAGCCGAACAACGGCATCGACAACGCCTTTTGCTTCCAGGTATTTCATCACAATGAGCATGACAACCATGACGGGAATAAGCGTGTAAAGCGCAACATCAACAGACGCCTTTCCTGCTGACATAATGACATCAATAATATTCATTAAGCTATCCAGTGAAGATCCACGCAAGGCAATCTACACCTCCGCGACAGTAAGTAAAATCCATGTCGTGCTTTTATAATTTAGTCGGATGGAAGTGACGCTTTGTTGGCTGACGGACATAAGGAGAACGTCTGACGCATTGGGGAATATCATGCCAAATGCAGTAAATCCTCAGCGCATTATTTTTATTATCCCGCTTAGTTTAAGATTTTTATCGTTCAATCTCCTTTAGTGTACTACGTTCAATAATGTCACTGTGGTGAGGAGAGCGGATGAAACCATTATCTCTATTGATGTTAACAAGCCTGGCGTTAGCGGGATGTGGGGCGAATAATTCGCCGCCCAAAACCCCCGTTCCCGGCGAAAAAACCTCTGCCCAAATGCGCACCCTCGAAACCGGTGCGCAAGTAATTCAATCCCGCCCACCAGTCGATGCGATAAGCGCCTACCTCGACGGGTTCCATTTCTATAACGGCGATAAAAATGGTCAGATGGAAGCCCATCATTATGTGACGGTACTCAATGACGATGTCATGCAGGCCGTGATTTATGACAGCAACACCAAAGATGCCCGGCTGATGGGCGTTGAGTACATCATTAGCGAACGTTTATTTAAGACCCTGCCGCCAGAAGAAAAAAAGCTTTGGCATAGCCACCAGTATGAAGTGAAGTCCGGGAGTCTCATTGCCCCTGGTTTACCGGCAGTGGCGGATAAGTCACTGATGAAAAAGATTGTGAATACGTACGGGAAAACCTGGCACACCTGGCATACCGATCGTGACAAGACCCTGCCGCTGGGTATTCCGGCACTAATGATGGGTTTTACCGGGGAAGGGCAGCTTGATCCCCGGCTATTGGCCGACAGAGATCGTCGGTTTAATGTGCAAACGCAGGCTATCAAAGGTGAGCGTGAAGATCTGGTGGCCCATCCTGTCGTTGACGGCGCTAACGCATGGCAACGCGGTGAGGTGATTCAACTCAAGCGGACAACCGGCGGCGGTGAGCATGCACAGGGCGAAACCGCGCATTTTGGCGCATCCGAGCAAACCCGGCAGGTAAAGTGACGATGATCCGGAGGTCTAATGAAAATTCACCACCTCAACTGTGGTTGCATGTGCCCGTTTGGCGGCGCGTTTTATGATGGATTCAGTAAAGGGCTTCACGCGCATCTGGTCTGCCACTGTTTGCTGATTGAAACGGAGCGGGACGGGCTGATTCTGGTGGATACGGGGTTCGGTCGTGACGATATACGCCACCCCGGTCAGCGTTTGTCTGGCTTTTTCCGCCTGATGAATAATATCCAACGGCGGCAAGAGCTGACGGCGCTTGCACGTATAGAAGCGCTCGGGTTTAACGCGGCGGATGTGCGGCATATTATTCTGACACATCTTGATTTTGACCATGCGGGTGGGCTTACCGACTTTCCTCACGCCCGGATTCATCTGTTGCAACAAGAGATAGATACCGCGCATCAGCGCTACAGTTGGCTTGCGCGTGAACGCTATCGACCCGGACAGTGGGGCGGTACTTCCGGCTGGATTGGCTACCAGCCAAAAGGGGAGAACTGGTATGGCTTTGAGGCGGTGACCGCGCTTGAAGGATTGCTGCCAGACATCCTGCTGGTTCCGCTGGCGGGTCATACGCTGGGACATGCGGGTATTGCCATTCGCCAGCCGCAGGGCTGGCTGCTACATGGTGGCGATGCATGGTTTTATCGTGGCGAAATGCGACAACCAACGCGCCACTGTACGCCGGGCCTGCGTTTTTATCAGTGGATGATGGCAATGGATAATGATGCCAGACGCCATAACCAGCAGCGGCTTCGGGCGCTTTCCTGCCGCCACGGCGATGAAATTACCTTTTTCTGTAGCCATGATGAGCAAGAGTTGCAGACGTTAGCTGCCCCCGGACGCTAAGCGCGTCGGTGTTATCGCGACCCGTTTCAGGTCGCGATAACCGCATGAGTGGGCGTTTAAATCAGGTTGAAACGCTTATCCGGTACAGGCAATGGCGGCAGCGGGCTTTGCCCGGTGATATCCATCAGATTGCGTTCTATCGTGGTGCAGATGGCGTTCAGCGCCAGGTTATTGGGGTTTGTGCCAAACGGATGCTCCATCTCTTCGGCAATCGAATCCCATGACAGGAAAGCGTAAGAGATAAACGCTGAAACAAACGGTGTCATCAGGTGAAGGTCGGACACCAGCGCCAGCGGCAGAAGGGTACAAAACAGATAGACCGTACGCTGCAAAATCAAGGCATAAGCAAAGGGAACCGGCGTGTTGGCGATACGCTCGCAGCCCCCCAGGCAACGCGACAGCTCGTTAAGATTCTCATCAATATTCTGCCAGACAAAATCATTAATCTTGCCTTCCCGGCGCAGGCTGGCGTACTCCTTGCCAATAAAAATCAGGATGCGATGACAGGCCGAAGTACTTTTCATCACCTCGGCCGCTACGTCCGCAGGCAGCAAACGTTGCATATCCCGCGTGGCATCTTGTTGGCGAAGCTGGTGGTTCAGACACCAACTGAACGCGGTCAGGTAGTGGGAAAGCTTCTGCTGGATCGCCGTATCGTCAGGCAGGGCGCTGATGGTCTGTCGCATCAGGCTGCGGGAGGTGATCGTCACCGAACCCCAGATCATTCTCGCTTCGGTGTAACGGCTGTAACTGGCGTTGTTGCGAAAGCCAAGAAATATAGCAATGGCGATACCCAGCAGGCTAAACGGGGCAACGGTCAGGTGAATGTTCAGATTCTCGTAGTACGGCCAGGCAATGATCGCCACGATAGACATGAACAGGTTCAGTCCCAGCCGGAAGATAATCATCGACAGCACGGAGCCATGCCAGTTAAAGAGCCGCACAAACCAGCTCTGGGGCGGACGTATGATCATACGGATTCCTTTACGGTCTTTTGTTTTATTGTTTGCAGGTGGCCGGTGTTAATCCAGCGCGAGAATTGTAGCCTGATCGGATTTTCCCGCAAGCTGATGCGAAAGGAGGAGGTATAACGCAGGGCTTAGTAAGGCATCATGCACCCGCAGACCGGGTGCGACACGATCGCCCGGAGGAGTTATGGCTGTCGGAACCGGTAGCCGATGCCGCGCACGTTGAGCAGCACCTCTGTGATTCCGGCGGATTCGAGTTTCTTGCGCAGATTATAAATATGGGTATCCACGACACGCTCAAGAGCATCGCTTTCCGGAAGGCACTGTTCCAGTAATGAGAGGCGCGACCAGGCGCGAACGGGTGAGCGCATAAGCAGGGTTAATAATGAAAATTCGGTGGGCGTTAGCTCAAGTAAAACCGGTTTTTGATGGTCGACCGTTACCGTGGCGGTCATTGCTGTGGTGTCGACTTCCAGACCTTGCCAGCGCAGGATCTCTTGCGATTCAGCCTGATGATGGCAGCGTCTCAATACAGCCTGGACTCGCACAACCACCTCTTTGGGATCGTAGGGTTTGACGATGTAATCATCCGCACCGTAGCGCAGGGCGCCAATTTTATCGGGAAGATCGCCCATCGCCGAAATCATAATCACAGGCGTAAGCCCGTCGCGACGCACTGCGGCCAGCACCTCGCTGCCGTTCATCGACGGCAGCATGATATCAAGCAGAATAAGATCCGGTTTCCACTGCCGGGCCATATCAAGCCCGATGCGTCCGTCGCCGCAAATCGCAATCTCGAAATTTTCCCGCTTAAGGTAGGCCTCAAGAACGCCCGCCGCATCGGCATCATCTTCAATTATCAGCACCCGACGTTGACTCATCGTCTCTTCCTGTCGCACAGAACGTATTAAGCATGATGATACCCTGGGCAACGGCTTTGCGATATCGGGTGTGGCGGCGGTTTACTTAGCGGAAATCCTTAAGTTTTTTCAATTGCCGCCCCAGACCGTCGAAATTATTCTCCCTCAGCCAGGCTTTGATCGGGACCTCTAAATCTTGCCATTCGCTGGCGGTGATTGAAAACAGCGCGAGGTCTTCCGAATGGCCTTTGGTCACTTTTTTGTCCCGCAATATCCCTTCTTTGCGAAAGCCGAAGCGCTCAGCGGCTTTAATCGCCCCGTCATTGAAAATGTTTGTACGCCATTCACATCTGCGGTAGTGGAGCGCATCAATAAAATAAGCCAACACTAAATAGATCGCTTCGGTGCTGATGCGTGTTTTTTTTAACGCTGGCGTCCAGTTGATATCCGTAAGCTCGAACGTGCCGTGTATTGGATTAATCCTTGTGATGCAGAAAATGCCTTTCACGGTATCGTCATTTTTATCAATAACCGACATGTGCATGCCATTTTTTGCGCCGATAAGCTCGCGAAAATAGTTATAACACGCCTCTTTGGTAGCGGGGCGTTTTCCTGGTAAATAGGTCCAGTCACGATCATCATCAATACTTTGCCAGGCATGAAATAAATCTTCTGCATGATCGACAGATAACGGTGTAACCATGCAATAATTTCCGCTAAGGGAGAATTTTTCAGGGGTGCTTCTGGGCGTCCAGTCTTGCATTTCCTGCCCCAGGCACTGGCCGTAGCTATTTCTATATTGCATAACACTCCCCCTTAAATGAATGTAATTCTGACTGAATTAAAGGCCATTGCATCGTAATGCTAATTATATCAACGGTTGCTTTTTGATAATACGATCATGATCGTGTTTCCCGGTAATAAAATAACTTCACGGCGTAATGCGTAATTATTAAGCGGGCGTTTATTTCGTGCTCGTGGTATTTTTTTTATCGACCATAAGATAAATTTCCGTAATAAAGATATGAAAAACCATACGATTGAATATTTTCTTAGGAGTTAGTTTTAACACTATTATTGTGCCAGTGTAGTGCTTGTTAACAATACCGGAAAGGGGAGGCAGAAGAGTGACCTCAGCGGCTTTCACCGCCGGGATCGAACAATATATTACTGACTGGTTAAATTCTGGCATTCCGCGGCGGCATACTGCGCGGCGCTGAGCGGCACATTATCCAATGCCTTTTTAATGGCGGAAGAGGAGGAGAACTGGTTTACCGCGTCCCTTTGCATGATCTCAAAACTTTTTTGAATATTCGCGGTGATGTCGTCGCAATTTGCCCCCTGATTCAGGCCGCCAATCACCACGTTATTGAGGCGCTCGGACATTTCGGCCCCCATTTTTTGGCCCATTTTTGCCGGGTCTGCTTTGCCTTCTTCCGGCATGGTGCCAGTAAGTAGCGCAGACTTATACAGCGCCTGGCCCAGGGTAACTTTCGCTGCCGCGACTGTCTCTTCGTTCGATGTTGATGCCAGCGCGGATGTTGACGCTGCAAGCAAAAATAAGGTGCTAATGACTGCCAGTCTCATTGAGAAGCTCTTTGTTTATTACAGGTATCGCCCAACTTAGCCCTGCGCCGGAAAAGGCGGCAACTGGCGGAAGGTGTTAACCAGGCCTTCCGACCAGGCTTTGCGGATACCGGTAAAATAGGGATCGTTTTCCGTGATGCGTCGCTGTTCGCTGGCATCATAGGTATTCGCGCGATAAATCATGACATCCAGCGGCATACCGACGGACAGATTACTGCGTAACGTCGAATCGATGGAGATCAAGGCGCAGCACATAGCGTGCTCCAGAGGGGTATCGACCGTCAACACCCTGTCGATAATCGGCTTGCCGTATTTGCTCTCGCCAATCTGAAAGTAGGGAGTGTCATTCGTCGCTTCAATGAAATTACCTTCGGGATAGATATGAAACAGGCGCGGGACCTCGTTGCCAATCTGCCCACCGAGCAGCATATTGCAGCCAAAATTGGTACTGCTGTTTTGCTGCGCCGCGCTGTCGCGGTGAATCACTTCGCGCACGGTCTCCCCGATCAGCGTGGCGGCGTCATACATCGTCCCCATCTGCATCAGGTTTGGCGTATGCTGGCCCTGTATCCGTTCGTTAAGCAGGCTGACAATGCTCTGTGTTGTGGCCAGGTTCCCCGCCGACTGGATCACCAGCACCCGTTCCCCCTCCTTGCTGAACACATGGAGTTTTTTAAACGTTGCGATGTGGTCGACACCCGCATTGGTGCGGGAATCGGAAGCAAAAACCAGCCCGTCGGAAAGACGCATGGCCACACAGTAAGTCATTAAAATACCTTTATTGATTCATTGTTGCTGCTGCATCTGATGTTGTCGCTCAAACAGACTTACCTCAGCAGCGGAAAACATCTCTTCACAGCCGCCGCCAAAGCGGCTACCCCGCACCGGGCAGGCATCCAGATAATCCATTCCGATCGCCAGGCGAAGATGTTGGTTCAGATCACGCGTGTTATTGGTGATATCAAAACTTTGCCAGCGGCCATCAAGCCAGGCCTCTGCCCAGGCATGCATCGCCACATGCTCGGTATCCCGGCTATAAACATAACCACTGACGTAGCGCGCCGGAATGCGCAGGCTACGACAGCAGGCCAGGAAAACGTGCGTATGATCCTGGCACACCCCTTTTCCTTTGGCAAAAGCGACGGCGGCGGTGTCGTGGACCTGGGTGGCGCCGGGCGTATAAGGCATTTTCAGGCGTAATTCCGCCATCAATTCTCCCAGGCTGCCAACCGCATCCTCTTCACGGTAATAACGCCGGGCAAATTCGCGGATCGGCGAGTCCGGGTCGGTTAACGGGGTTGTGCGCAGGAACACCAGCGGAGAGAGTGACTCACTGATCTCTTCCTCTTCTTCTGCATTATCGGCGATCTCAACCACACCTTGAGCATGAATGATTATCTCTTGATGAGGGTGATCGAGGGTTAAGACATGCATCAGATTCCCGTATGCATCGGTCGTCGCTACCGCCGAGGCGGGCAACAGCAGGTTCCATTCCTTAATATACTGGCGACCAGAGGTTTGCGGCGTCAGACGCAGATACTGCGTACTGAACTTCACCTCTTCATCGTAGTGATAATGCGTCAGGTGATTAATGGTCAGTTTCATAACGCCTCCAGATAGGTCTGGCGGATACTGTCGGCCAGCTCGTTAATTTTGGTAAGAAAACGGTTTAACCACTCCTGAAGGTCGTCGGCCAGGGCATCATCAAGGGAGCCAAAACGTAGCTCCACATGCAACTGATGGGCAAGACGCAGCGGAACGCGCGCCCGCTCGCTGCCAATCATCTCCAGTTGTTGGACCAGGTCGCCGACGCAGGCATGCAGCGAGCGCGGTACGTCATTGCGAAACACCAGTAATTCGGTGACGGTTTCCCGGCTGATTGGCTGGCGATAAATACTGTGGTAGGCCTCCCGGGCGCTCACCGCACGCAATAACGTATCAAGACGGTAATATTCGCGTACCGGATCCGGGTCATTGCTGAGTTGCTGATCTTTTAGCGCCAGCAACTGGGCGGTGGCGAACGCACGCTCAATCAGGGTACCGATACGGATAAAACACTGGGCGTCGTTACGCAGCAGGGTGCCGAACATGGCACCACGGAACAGATGCGCACGCTCTTTCACCCAGTCAAAAAAGGCGTCGATGCCAATTTTATCCACCCCGGTCTGGCGCAGATTGCGGATATCGATACGCGTGGTATTGATGCACTCCCACACTTCCGATGAAAGACTGCCGCGCACGGCATGGGCGTTGTTCCATGCCATTTCTATACAACTGTAGATACTGCTCGGGTTCTGCCCATCAAGGGCAAAGAAATTCAGCAGATTATTCATACTGAACCGGGCATAACGCTCCTGAAACAGCTCATGCCCGAACGTCAGATTGAGCGGCAGGGCTAAATCATGCTGTTGCTGGCTGTGGCGCGGCATCATTGATAATTTGTAGGTCACGTCAAGGACGCGGGCAAAGCTCTCTGCCCGTTCCAGATAACGGGCCATCCAGTACAGTTCGCTGGCGGTGCGGCTTAACATTATTCATCCTCCTCCATCACCCAGGTGTCTTTCGTGCCACCCCCTTGCGAGGAGTTCACCACCAGCGATCCTTCGGTCAGCGCCACGCGGGTCAGCCCGCCAGGCACCAGCCTGATCTCTTCGCCGTACAGCGCAAACGGACGCAGGTCAATGTGGCGTGGAGCCAGCCCTTCCTCGACAAAGGTCGGGCAGGTAGAGAGCGCCAGCGTGTTTTGTGCAATATAGTTGCCGGGGTTTGCCAGCAGCCGCTGACGGAACGCATCGATCTGCGCCCGGGTCGAGCGGGGGCCGACCAGCATGCCGTACCCGCCTGCGCCGTGGACCTCTTTCACCACCATCTCATCCAGATGGGCCAGCACGTAACTCAGGTCTTCGGCTTTACGGCACTGCCAGGTGGGGATATTGCCGAGGATAGGCTCCTCAGAAAGATAAAAGCGGATCATGTCCGGCACGTATGGATAGATGGATTTGTCATCCGCCACGCCGGTGCCAATCGCATTGGCCAGCACCACGCCACCTGAACGATAGACCGACAACAGGCCCGGTACACCCAACATTGAATCTGAGCGAAACGCCAGTGGGTCGAGGAAGGCATCGTCAATACGGCGATAGATAACATCGACCCGGCACGGGCCTTCGGTGGTGCGCATATAGACGCCGCCTTCTTTGACGAACAGGTCGGCGCTTTCTACCAGCTCTACCCCCATTTGCTGGGCAAGAAAACTGTGTTCAAAGTAGGCACTGTTAAAGCGACCAGGCGTCAGTACCACCACGCAGGGGTCATCAACGTACGTGCTTTCACGCAGGGTTTGCAGCAGATAACTGGGGTAACGTTCAACCGGCGCGATATGCGAACTGGCAAACAGATCCGGATACAGGCGCATCATCATCTTGCGGTTTTCCAGCATATAAGAGACGCCGGATGGGGTGCGCAGATTATCCTCCAGCACGTAGTACCCGCCGTCACTGTCGCGGACCATGTCAATGCCGGTGATATGGGCATAAATATTATTGTGCAGATCGACGCCCTGCATACAGGGCTGATATTGCTCATTAGCAAGCACTTGCTCACGGGGGACAATACCGGCATTGAGAATATGCTGGTGGTGGTAGATGTCGTACAAGAAGGCGTTGAGCGCTTTTACCCGCTGGCGTATTCCTGCATCAAGCATCCGCCATTCGTGGGCCGGAATGATACGCGGCACGCTGTCGAATGGAATTAAACGCTCTGTTCCTCCTTCTTCACCGTAAACATTAAACGTAATGCCGACGCGGTGAAACAGCAGCTCTGCCTGCTCTTTCTTCTGGTGAATGGCATGCTGGTCAGTTTGCTGTAACCAGTGCCACCAGGCGTCATAATGCTGGCGCTGCTGACCTTCTGCGGTGAGCATTTCATCGTAGTAAGGCGCGCTCGGAAGCGTCATTTTTATCATTGTCATCCCCTGCATTCCGCTTGATGAAGATAGAGTTAAAATGCAGAAAACATGCCAGCGCACCAAAAGCGCGGCTTATCACGCTATGGCGAGGCGGGGTGCACCGTTATGAGGAGCCGCAGGCGTAAAAACGCACCACGATGACGTTCAGACGGCAGAAAAAGGGGAAAGTTGGTGCAAGTGTAAAGACGGCTGCACCAGCCGGAAAAGCGGTAATAAGTGTTCGCCTGTTCCCTTTAAAGGGGTAAAATAAATGCATCTTTAAAGGGGGCTATGATGACGGGAAAACGCATTCGCCGCGAAAAACTGACCATTCGCTCTATGATTGCGCTTTACCAGCAGCGCTGTCCGCAGGCGCTGGCGGATGATGCGCACTATCAGGCATTGAATGATTACGCGGATAAACGGCTGGATAAATGTGTGTTTGGCGAAGAGAAACCGGCCTGCAAACAATGCCCTGTGCACTGTTACCAGCCAGCTAAACGTGAAGAGATGAAGCAGATTATGCGCTGGGCCGGGCCGAGGATGCTGTGGCGACACCCTGTGTTGACTATCCGTCATCTGATTGATGACAAACGTCCTGTTCCCGAACTGCCGGAAAAATACCGCCCTAAAAAATAACGCCGTGGCGGGCACGGCGTTATCTATTCTCAGGCGCGAGTGGCTATAAGAATGGACGATGCTTTAATCAGGGCAATGACGCGTTTTCCCGGTGTCAGTTGCAACGCCTCGCTGCTTTCGTTGGTCACTATTGCCACTATTTCAAAACCAGCATCAGTGGCGACATGTACGGTTGCGTTTACCGCCCCTTCGGTCACGGCGCTTACCGCTCCGGCAAACTGATTACGGGCGGAGAATTTCAGGCCGCAGTCCTCGGTTGCCAGCGTAACCCACGGCGCTTTAATCAGTGCGATGGCTTCTTTTCCGGGGTTCAAACCCAGTGCTTCCTTACTGCTGGATGTGACGACAGCGACAAGCTTCGCGCCTCCGGCGAGGGTTAATTCCACTTCATCGTTTACGGCACCGTGCGCGGTTGCGCTGACTTTACCGACAAGTTGGTTACGAGCTGAAACGGCCATGTTGCCTCCTGGATAATGAGAAAGAGTAAGTTATCTCAGGTCATTGCCTGTTTATCCATACCCATTTTCTTATCATGGGTATAGCTGTTCAGACAGATGCTGATAACGTGGCGCTTCCACGCAGACACAACATCAGCAAATCCGCGGCAGGGGCTCGGCGTGCGGTAAGTCCAGAATACGCTTCACACCGTATAAACCCGCCAGCCGTACCCCTTTACGCTCCACCACTTCGCCGATGATCGCGGCATCCTGGCCGAGCGGGTGGGCGCGTAACTGAGCCAGCACCTGCTCCGCCGACTGGCGCTGTACAGCAATCACCAGCTTTCCTTCGTTAGCAAAATTCAGCGCTTCCAGCCCTAATAGCTCGCACACGCCGCGCACCGCAGTTTTCACCGGCAGGTCACGTTCGTTAAGTTCGATACCATAACCGCTGGCGGCGGTGAACTCATGCACCACGGCGTTGACTCCGCCGCGCGTCGCATCGCGTAGTGCTTTCACGCCCGGAATATCGCGCAATTGTTGAATCAACGGGGTTAACACCGCACAGTCGCTGGTCAGCTCACCATCCAGCCCCAGCTGTTCGCGCAAATTGAGAATGGTCGCGCCGTGATCGCCGAGCGTACCGCTGACCAGCAGCACATCACCGGCCTCAAGGGTGCTGGCGCCCCAGCGAATATTGGCCGGAATGGCGCCAATACCCGCCGTATTGATAAACAGCTTATCTGCCGCCCCGCGCTGCACCACTTTAGTATCGCCGGTAACAATGGCGATATCCGCGCGGCGGGCGGTTTCCGCCATGCTGGTGACCACGGCTTTCAGGGTCTCCATCGGCAGGCCTTCTTCAAGAATAAACCCGCAGGAGAGATAGCGGGGAACGGCGCCGCTTACCGCCACATCGTTCGCCGTGCCGCAAATGGAGAGCTTGCCGATATCGCCGCCGGGGAAGAACAGCGGGTCGATGACGTAGCTGTCGGTGGAAAAGGCCAGTCGGTCACCGCTGGCGGCGAGAGTCGCGAGATCGAGACGCGCCTGATCTTCCTGTTCACTGAGCCACGGGTTCGCGAACGCATCGATAAAAAGCTGGCTGATAAGCTGTTGCATCGCCTGACCGCCGCTGCCGTGCGCCAGTTGGACTTCATTCATACTTCGCACTCCTGAGCACGATATTGATACCAGGCGGCGCAGGCTCCCTCAGATGAGACCATCAGTGCGCCAAACGCGGTTTGTGGGTTACAGGTATTGCCGAAAAGCGGGCACTGATGGGGCTTACATTTGCCGGTCAGTACTTCGCCGCAGCGTGCGCGCGGGTCATCACAGGCTTGCTGCGGCGCAGGGTTAAAGTGGGCTTCGGCATCAAAACGCTGATAGGGCGCGGTTAAGCGCACCCCGGAGTCGCCAATCATCCCCAGCCCGCGCCACTCGCTATCGCCCCTGACCTCAAACACTTCGCTAATGGCCTGTTGCGCGAGAGGGTTGCCTTCGTCCGGTACCACGCGACGGTACTGGTTTTCTACCTGATGACGGGCGCTGATTTTCTGCTCGACCAGCATCAATACGCCTTGCAGCAGGTCCAGTGGTTCAAACCCGGCCACCACCAGCGGGCGCTGGAACTCCCCGGCGATAAAACCGTAGGCATCGGTGCCGATCACCATGCTGACGTGGCCCGGCGCAAGAAACGCGTCGATACCGTTATCCGGCTCTTCCAGCAGGCTGCGCAGGGTCGGAATGATGGTGATGTGCTGGCAGAAAAAGAAAAAGTTACTCACATCCTGCAATTTTGCCTGTTGCAGCGTGATGGCAGTGGCGGGCATGGTGGTTTCGAAGCCGAGACCAAAAAAGACCACTTTGCGCTGTGGGTTCTGCTTTGCCAGGGCCAGCGCATCCAGCGGGGAATAGACGATACGTACATCCGCACCGCGCGCTTTCGCCTGCAACAGAGAGCCGTTTTTCCCCGGTACACGCATCGCGTCGCCGAAGGTACAGAAGATCACTTCCGGATGGCTGGCGATCTCCACGCACGTATCAATGCGCCCCATCGGCAGGACGCACACCGGGCAACCTGGCCCGTGGATAAACTCAATGTTGTCCGGCAACAACTGGTCGAGGCCGAACTTAAAGATCGCATGGGTGTGGCCGCCACAGACTTCCATCACGCGTAGCGGGCGCTTCGCGGTATAAGTGAGCAGCGCGGCCCGCTCACCTAAGTGAGCGATAAGCTGCATGACCTGTTCCGGCGCGCGGTATTCATCCACAAAACGCATTATCTCTCCTCACCAAACAGCAGCGCGCCAACATCCGGCTCGACATCGTACATATTTTGTAGGGCCGCCAGTGTCTCGCGGGCCTCGTCTTCGTTTATCACGCTCATGGCGAAGCCCACATGCACCAGCACCCACTGCCCAAGGCGAGAATGCCCCGCTTCGTCCGTGCTGCCCACCAGCGTTAAGTCGACGTCGCGCTGAATACCGCAGACATCGACTTTCGCCTGGTTGCCATCAATGGCGCTAATTTGTCCCGGAACGCCTATGCACATCGTTGGGTCTCCAGCCAGTCCAGCCAGCGGTCCATACCTTCACCGCTGGTGGCAGAAACCAGAAAAATTTCGATAGAGGGGTTCACTTCGCGGGCACAGGCGAGGCATTTTTCGACATCAAATTTGAGGTAAGGCAGCAGGTCGATTTTATTGAGCAGCATAATGGAGGCCGCAGCAAACATGTGCGGATATTTCAGCGGCTTGTCTTCGCCTTCGGTCACCGACAGCACGGCGACTTTGTGACGTTCGCCGAGATCAAAACTGGCCGGGCACACCAGGTTGCCGACGTTTTCAATAAACAGAATGCCATTGTCCGCCAGCGGCAGGCGCGGTGCGGCGTCGGCAATCATTTGCGCATCCAGATGACACCCCTTGCCGGTGTTGACCTGAATCGCCGGGGTGCCGGTCTCGCGGATGCGCGCGGCATCGTTAACGGTCTGCTGATCCCCTTCGATTACCGCACAAGGCACACGGGCGTTCAGACGGGTCAGGGTTTCGGTCAGCAGGGTGGTTTTACCGGAACCGGGGCTGGAGACCAGGTTCAGCACTAACTGGTGTCTGGCGGCGAAGCGGGCGCGGTTATGCGCGGCGATGCGATTGTTTTTATCTAACACATCGATTTCCACTTCCAGCATCCGCCGCTGGCTCATCCCTGGCGCGTGGGTTCCGGCTGCGCCGTGCCCATAATGTAAATCACCATTTTCCGCCGCCGTCGGGCTGAAATTGTCGGTCTTGACGCCTGTGATTTTCATTGTCGGACGGGCAGCGGGAGCAAAAGGCGCGCTGCGAAACGCAGAATGGGGATTATGCTCGTCGCCCTCGATATAGAGGTTACCTTCCTGACAACCACATGTCGTACACATTGCTCACTCCTCGATTTCCAGCCGCTGAATCTGCATGCCGTCGTCGGCGACGATGTGCAAATTGTCGCTGTTGCATTGTGGGCAGCGACGCACGTGCTGGCTTAGTAAGGTCACGTATTGCTGGCAGCTTTCGCACCAGCACTCCGCCTGTTGTTCTTCGACGTGCAGTGTACAGCCCTCAGCCAGGGTGCCACGGCAGACCAGATCAAAACAAAACGTCAATGCGGCAGGTTCTACACAAGAAAATGCGCCAACTTTGATCCAGACCTCAGTTACGCGCCTGGCGGCGTGCTGTTTCGCCTGTTGTTCAATAATCTCCAGCGCACGCTGGCACAAGGTAATTTCATGCATACTGCCTCCTCATTAATCAGGCGCGTGTTGCAATTACGGTGCCAGGGTTATTCGCTTTATTGCGGTGAGGATCAAGGCGTTAATGCATTGTTTTCCGGCAAAATAGCCGCCGCTGATAGCTTCGGGCATTCCATTGATGACGAAAATGACGATCGCGCATTTCCCGGACGTCAAAAATGACCAGGCAACATCTATTGATCGGGTAAACACCACCAGCGGGTGGCGAGGAGAGAACGTGACGGACGTATTGCTCTGTGTGGGGAACAGCATGATGGGGGATGATGGCGCTGGCCCGCTGCTGGCGGAGATGTGTGCGGCGACTCCGCCCGGAAACTGGCAGGTGATTGACGGTGGTAGCGCGCCGGAAAACGACGTCGTCGCGATCCGCGAACTTCGCCCCGACAGGCTGTTGATTGTCGATGCGACAGACATGGGGCTTATCCCTGGCGAGATTCGTATTGTCGATCCGGACGATATTGCCGAGATGTTCCTGATGACCACCCATAATATGCCGCTTAATTACCTGATAGATCAGTTAAAAGAGGATGTGGGCGAGGTGATTTTCCTCGGTATTCAGCCGGATATCGTCGGCTTTTATTACCCGATGACGCCCCCGGTAAAAGAGGCCGTCGAAACTGTCTATGCACGCCTTGCCACCTGGCAGGGTAACGGTGGGTTTGCGCTGCTGGAAGCCGGGGAAGAGGAGTAGTTGGCCATCCCGGATGCGGCGCAAGCGCCTGATCCGGGCTACCAGACGTTCAGGCCGCACGAAATAGTCACCTCGCCCTGTGGGGTGAGGAATCCCCACAAAAATGCGAGCACGAACGGTCCCCTCTCCCTTGAGGGAGAAGGCCAGGGTGAGGGGGAAGATGCGGCTCTGATGGTCATTCCGTTCACCTTATGTTTCTTGCTTTACTGTCGCGACAGAACCCGTGAACGTGCCAGGGTGGCTCACCGCCCCCCTGGCGACCCGCGCTCCCGGCCAGGAAAATCGCCGCCAGCGCTTAGTCCAAATCTGCCCCGTTGCTGGCAATCACTTTTTTGTACCACCAGAACGATTTTTTGCGCTTACGCTCCAGCGTACCGTTACCTGCGTCATCACGGTCGACATAGATAAACCCGTAGCGCTTGCTCATCTCACCGGTGGAGGCCGCCACCAGGTCGATACATCCCCAGGTGGTGTAACCCATCACCGGAATACCGTCTTCAATGGCATCTCCCATGGCACGGATATGCTCGCGCAGGTAGCTGATACGGTAATCGTCTTCTATTTCACCCTGGGCATTGAATTCATCTTTTGCACCCAGCCCGTTCTCCACCAGAAACAGCGGTTTCTGGTAACGGTCATACATCATATTCATCGTGATACGCAGGCCTAGCGGGTCAATGCCCCAGCCCCATTCGCTTACCTGAATATGCGGGTTACGCAGCGATTTGACGATGTTGGCCGCCGAGGTATTTTGCGCATTCATTTCGGCAGAAGCACAGCGCGAGGCGTAATAGCTGAATGATACAAAATCGACGGTATTTTTCAGGATCTCGTCGTCGCCCGCTTCTTTTACAATGCTGACGCCTTTTTCGCGGAACACGCGGGCCGCGTAGGCTGGATAGGCACCGCGCGCCTGCACATCAATAAAGAACAGGTTTTCCCGATCTTTTTCCAGCGCCGTCCACACATCTTCCGGCTTGCAGGAGTAGGGATAGAAATTGCCGCCTGCCAGCATGCAGCCCACCTGATTTTCCGGGTTCACCTCATGGGCGATTTTGGTCGCCAGTGCGCTGGCAATCAGCTCGTGGTGCGCCGCCTGATATTTTACCTGGTCCTGATTTTCGCCCTCTTCAAACACCAGCCCGGCACCGGAGTATGGGCTATGCAGCATGATGTTGATCTCATTAAAGGTTAGCCAGTATTTCACCAGACCATCAAAGGCTTCAAAGCAGGTGCGGGCGTAGCGGGTGAAAAACGTCACCATCTTGCGGTTACGCCAGGAACCGTATTCGGTAACCAGATGCATCGGTACATCAAAGTGGCACAGTGTCACCAGCGGTTCGATACCGTACTTTTTGCACTCTGCGAACATGTCGCGGTAAAACGCGATGCCCTCGGCGTTCGGCGTCAGCTCATCACCCTGCGGGTAAAGGCGGCTCCATGCGATCGAGGTGCGAAAGACGGTGAAGCCCATCTCCGCCATCAGCGCGATATCTTCCTTGTAACGATGATAGAAATCGATCGCCTGATGGCTGGGGTAGTATTCGTCTTCACGCAAAGTGAAGCGTTTTTCCAGACCGAGTTTCACCGGCAGACGGTTCGCGCCGTGGGGAATGGTGTCGACGGTGGTTAACCCTTTACCGCCTTCCAGATACGCCCCTTCGGCCTGGTTGGCGGCAATGGCGCCGCCCCATAAAAATCCTTTCGGAAATACAGACATGCGTTACCTCGCTTATTGCGCCCGGGCTTCATGAACAACGGCTGTGTTTGCCGCCTGCGGTTTCTGCGCCTCTGCTTCCACCGGGATATCTTCAAAACCGAGAAGCAACGTCAGAACAAAGGAGAGCACCACCGCCAGCGCCATCACGCCGAATACCCAGACAATGGTCATTGGATTAGCCGGATCGAAAAACTGTACGCTGGTAAACAGACCAGGCGCCGCCATGGAGTGGCTGGCAAGCCCGGCAATCCCCGCGACGGCGCCGCAGATAAAGCCGCTTATCAGGCTCGCAATCAGCGGACGTTTCAGGCGAACAGCCACGCCGTACAGCGCCGGTTCAGAGATACCGGCCAGGATAGCCGAAGCCGCTGCCGCAAGGGCAGTCTGACGCAGTTCAGGGTTTTTTGTTTTCCACGCCACCGCCAGCGACGAGCCGCCGAGCGACAGGTTAGCGCCAATCTCTGACGGCATTACCATGCCTTCTTTGCCTGTTTCGGCAATGGTTTGAATGATAGTGGGAGTAAATACGCGGTGCATCCCGGTCATCACCAGCAGCGGCCACAGGGCACCCATAATGGCAACGGACAGCCAGCCCAGATAGCCATGAATGGTGTAGACCAGCGCGGAGATGGCGCTACCAATCCAGATCCCCAGCGGGCCAATCAGCACAATAGCCAGCGGTGCGGCAATCAGCACAATCAGCATCGGTTTCAGGAAGTTTTTGGTCACCGCCGGGGTAATTTTGTCCACCCAACGTTCGATATACGACAGACACCAGGTCATCACCAGCGCCGGAATCACGGTGTAGGTGTATTTCACCGCCGTCACCGGCACCAGCGCGAACTCCACATGCTCACCCTGCGCGGCTTTCGCCATCAGCTCGATAAAGCTTGGATGTACCAGCACGCCCGCAATGGCAATCGCCAGCGACATATTGGTTTTAAATTTCACGGCGGCAGACGCGGCCACCATCAGCGGCAGGAAGAAGAAGGCACCGTCGCCAATCACCGTCAGAATAGTGAGCGTTGAAGAACCTTTTGGCAGCAGGCCGGACATTTCCAGCACCATCGCCAGCAGTTTGACCATCGAGCCGCCGATGATCGCCGGGATCAGCGGTGACATGGTGCCGATCAGCGCATCGAGAATACCTGCGCCAATGCGCTTAAGGGTCAGCTTCTGTTTACCGACCGGTTGAGCGGGCTGCATATCGCCGGGCAGCAATGCCACCACTTCACGATAGGCATGCGACACCGTATTACCGATGATGACCTGGCACTGGCTGTCGTTGCGTACCACGCCCATAACGCCGCTAATGCCTTTGAGCGTCGCGCTGTCAATTTTGGCGTCGTCTTTCACCACGAAGCGCAGACGCGTCATGCAATGGGTGACGGCAGCGATGTTGTCAACACCACCTAACGCGTTCACCACCGAGCCGGCAAGCGCCGCATAATTCTTCGACATCGGGTTATATCCTGTTTTATCAATAAGGTACGGCTTCATTGCTCTGTTTTACGCAGGCAATGAAACATCATATAGGAAACCGGTTCCACAAAATCATGATGAGTTTCATGTATTCAAACAAGATCAAAAATTCATCTTTATCTATTTTTGTGATGATGATCGCTTAATATTTTTTGACCGCTTTTATCCCGTTGCGACATTCTTTAGCGGGTGAAGTACACTGCATGGCATCGAAATCAAACGGATAAGCAACATGACCACAATGCTTGAGGTGGCAAAGCGGGCAGGGGTGTCGAAGGCGACAGTCTCCCGTGTGCTATCGGGCAACGGCTACGTCAGCCAGGAGACCAAAGACCGGGTGTTTCAGGCGATCGAAGAGAGCGGATATCGCCCGAACCTGCTGGCGCGCAGTCTGGCGACGAACAAAACGCAAACGCTGGGGCTGGTGGTTACCAACACGTTGTATCACGGGGTCTATTTTAGCGAGCTGCTGTTTCATGCCGCGCGGATGACCGAAGATCAGGGGCGGCGTTTAATTCTGGCGGACGGTAAACACAGCGCTGAAGAAGAGCGCGAAGCGATTCAATATCTGCTCGATTTAAAATGCGATGCGATCATTATTTATCCGCGCTTTTTAAGCGTCGATGAAATGGACACTATCGTCAAAAGCCACAGTCAGCCCATTATGGTGCTTAATCGTCGATTACGTAAAAACAGCAGCCACTGTGTCTGGTGCGATCAAAAAGCCTCCAGCTTTAACGCGGTGGCGACATTAATTGCGATGGGGCATCAGGATATTGCATTTATTACCGGCTCGCTGGATTCCCCGACCGGTATTGAGCGGCTTTCTGGCTATAAAGACGCCCTGGCGCAGCACGGCATTGCGTTACGTAATGATTTGATTGTACAAGGGAAGTGGTCACCGGAAAGCGGGGCGGCAGGCGTGGAAACGCTGCTGGCAAAGGGTGTCAGTTTTAGTGCGCTGGTGGCGAGCAATGATGATATGGCGATTGGCGCCATGAAGAGACTGGATGAGCGGGGAATCGCTGTACCCACGCAGGTTTCGGTTATTGGATTTGATGACATTGCCATTGCCCCGTATGTTATTCCCGCACTCTCCAGCGTTAAAATCCCGGTCACGGAGATGATTAAAGAAACCATCGAGCGGTTAATTTTTATGCTTGATGGCGGTGAGTTTAATTACCACCAGCCATTTCTTGGCGAATTAATGTTACGTGACTCACTCATTCCAGGCCCCACACGCTAACCTCGTCAACTGTCATCGTCACTTCTGTCGATGACAGAATGTCACCTTATAAAATCTGATAAATAACAAGAACATAATAACTGGCATGAAACGTGTATATCCGGCGTGATGAAACTCATTGCTGGAGAAGACGATGAACCGTTTTATTATGGCGGATGCCAGTAAATGTATTGGCTGTCGCACCTGTGAAGTTGCCTGTGTGGTCTCACATCAGGAACAACAGGACTGTGCGGCCCTTACCCCTGAAACCTTTTTACCCCGCATTCACGTTATCAAAGGCGTCAACGTATCGACGGCAACACTCTGCCGCCAGTGTGAAGACGCACCCTGCGCCAATGTTTGTCCGAATGGCGCCATCAGCCGCGACAAAGGGTTTGTTCATGTCATGCAGGAACGCTGCATTGGTTGCAAAACCTGCGTGGTTGCCTGTCCCTACGGTGCCATGGAGGTCGTGGTCCGCCCGGTCGTTCGCCATAACGGCATCGGCCTGACCATGTCCGGGCAGAAGGCCGAAGCCAACAAATGCGATTTATGCTACCAACACGAAAGTGGTCCGGCCTGTATTTCCGTATGTCCGACCAAGGCGCTGGTCTGCGTCGATCGGGAAATACTGGAACACATGAGCGAAGAGAAACGTCGTCGCACTGCGCTGGAAAGTGCCGTGTCGCTGGGTTTTTAAAAAATAACTTTCACTTTTAACAGGTCTGTTACTGATGAAAAAAATTACGAGCGTATGTCCCTATTGCGGCGCTGGCTGCAAACTGAAACTGGTCGTGGATAATGGCAAAATTATCCGTGCCGAAGCGGCGGACGGGGAAACCAACCAGAATGAACTCTGCCTGAAAGGCTACTACGGCTGGGATTTTCTTAACGATACCAAACTGCTGACGCCTCGCCTGACACAACCGATGATCCGCTATGAGCGCGGCGGTAAACTCACCCCGGTGAGCTGGCAGGAGGCCATTCGCTATACCGCAAAACGGCTCAGTGAAATCAAAGCTAAGTTCGGCCCCCGCGCCATTATGACCACCGGTTCATCTCGCGGCACCGGCAATGAGACCAACTACGTGATGCAGAAATTTGCCCGTGGGGTCTTACATACCAATAACGTCGACTGCTGCGCACGTGTTTGCCACGGTCCTTCCGTTGCCGGGTTACAGCAAACCCTGGGCAACGGCGCAATGAGTAACTCCATCGGCGATATCGAAAACTCCCGTTGCCTGCTTGTCTTTGGCTACAACTGTGCCGATTCGCACCCAATTGTGGCAAGAAGGGTGGTCAAAGCAAAACAGAACGGGGCGAAAATTATCGTCTGCGATCCGCGCCGCATCGAAACCGCACGCATCGCCGACCAGCATTTACAGCTCAAAAACGGCTGCAACATGGCGCTGGTGAACGCCTTTGGTTATGTCCTGCTGGAAGAAAAACTCTACGACCAGCGCTACGTTACGAACTTCACCACCGGGCTGGATGCCTATCGGGAAATCGTCAAAGACTATGCGCCGGAAGCGGTTGAACATCTGACGGGGGTTCCGGCACGCCAGGTCCGTGAAGCAATGCGTACTTATGCCGCCGCGCCGACCGCCACCATTATGTGGGGGATGGGCGTTACGCAATTTGGTCAGGCGGTGGACGTGGTAAAAGGGCTTTCGAGCCTGGCGCTGCTGACCGGTAACCTCGGGCGTGAGAACGTCGGCGTCGGCCCGGTGCGTGGGCAGAACAACGTGCAGGGTGCCTGCGACATGGGCGTGATCCCGAACCAGTTCCCTGGCTACCAGGATGTGGTTGATCCGCATGTCCGCGCCAAATTCGCCAAAGCCTGGGGGATCGATCCGGCGGTAATGGATGACAAAGTCGGCGTGCGTATCACCGAGGTGCCGCATCTGGCGCTGGAAGGTAAAGTTAAAGCCTATTACATCATGGGTGAAGATCCGTTGCAGACCGAAGCCGATCTCAGCCTGGTGCGCAAAGGCTTTGAGGCGCTGGATTTTGTGGTCGTACAGGACATCTTTATGACCAAGACCGCGGAACAGGCGGATGTGCTGCTGCCTGCCACCTCCTGGGGCGAGCACGGCGGCGTCTTTACCTGCGCGGATCGCGGGTTCCAGCGTTTCGAAAAAGCCATCGAACCGCAATATGACGTCAAGCGTGACTGGGAGATTATCAGCCTTATCGCTACCGAAATGGGCTACCCGATGCATTACGACAATAACCAGCAAATCTGGGACGAAATGCGCGAGCTGTGCCCGCTATTCTACGGCGTAACCTACGAAAAAATGGGCGATATGGGACACGTTCAGTGGCCGTGCCCGACGCTGGATCATCCGGGAACGCGTTATCTGTATAAAGATAACAAATTCGATACTCCGGACGGGAAAGGCCTGCTGTTCGCCGCGCCATGGCGTGCCCCAGCCGAGGTGCCGGACGCGGACTTCCCGCTGGTACTCAGCACCGTGCGCGAAGTCGGCCATTACTCCTGTCGCTCAATGACCGGTAACTGTGCGGCGTTGCAAACGCTCGCGGATGAGCCGGGTTTCGTGCAGATAAATCCGCACGATGCCGCACAGCTAGGGATTAAAAACCGGCAACTGGTGTGGGTGGAGTCACGCAGGGGGAAAGTCATCAGCCGTGCCGATGTTAATGAGCGTGTTAATACCGGCTGCGTGTACATGACTTATCAATGGTGGATTGGCGCGTGTAATGAACTGACGCAGGATAATCTTGATCCCATCTCTAAAACACCGGAAACCAAATATTGCGCGGTGCGGGTGAGTGCGATCAACGATCAGGCCTGGGCCGAGGAGTACACTCAGTCGACCTATCAGCAGATGAAGACACGCTTGCGGCATGCAGCGTTGCAATAAATAAACGATGACCCACAACGGCGTTTGTATTCGCGTCTATGGAAAAGTACAAGGGGTGGGCTTCCGCCCCTTTGTCTGGCAACTGGCGCAACAGCTCAATCTCACCGGTGATGTCTGTAATGACGCCCAGGGCGTCGAAGTACGCTTATGGGGCGATGAACGCCGTTTTCTCCCGTTGTTGTATCAGCAATGCCCGCCGCTGGCGCGCATTGACAATACGCAGGTTACGCCCTATCAGTGGCCACAAGCGCCGCTCAGTTTTACTATCCGCGAGAGCGCGGGCGGCACGATGAATACGCAAATTGTGCCCGATGCCGCCACCTGTCCTGCCTGTCTGGCGGAGATGAATGACCCGACAGAACGTCGCTATCGCTACCCATTTATCAACTGTACCCACTGCGGCCCGCGTTTCACCATTATTCACGCCATGCCTTATGACCGCCCCTACACCGTGATGGCGGCATTTCCCCTGTGCCCTGCCTGCGAGGCGGAGTATCGCCATCCGGCTGACCGCCGTTTTCATGCCCAGCCCGTTGCCTGCCCGGCGTGCGGCCCGCAGCTTGAGTGGCGCAGCGGAAAACAGCAGTTGACCGGCGAGGCGGCGCTACAGGCCGCCATTGCGCTGCTCAAATCCGGCGGTATCGTTGCGTTGAAAGGTATAGGCGGTTTTCATCTGGCATGTGACGCACAGCGACAGACAGTGGTGGAGCATCTGCGCGCCCGTAAGCATCGCCCGGCGAAACCGCTGGCGGTGATGCTCCCCTCAGCAAGCGGCCTGAGCGAGGCGGCCACCCGTTTGCTGACCACACCCGCGGCACCCATCGTGCTGGTGGCGAAAACGTTGCTGCCAGAACTGTGCCCGGCTATTGCTCCGGGGCTTGATGAGGTGGGGGTGATGCTGCCCGCCAATCCGTTACAACATCTGTTAGCCCAGGCGTTGCAGCGCCCGCTGGTGATGACGTCCGGCAACCTGAGCGGCAAGCCGCCTGCGCTGACAAATCGCCAGGCGCTTGACGACCTGGCAGAGATAGCGGACGGGTTTCTGCTGCACAACCGCGATATTGTGCAGCGTATGGACGATTCGGTGATACGCGAGAGCGGCGAAATGTTACGCCGCTCGCGTGGTTACGTGCCGGATGCCGTGCAACTGCCGCCCGGATTTCACCATATCCCGCCCATGTTGTGTCTGGGGGCGGATATGAAAAACACCTTCTGCCTGGTGCGGGATGACAGCGCCGTGTTAAGTCAGCATTTCGGTGATTTAACCGATGAAGGGGTAGAGACACAGTGGCGTAACGCCCTGCGTCTGATGCAGACGATTTATGACTTTACCCCACAGCAGGTGGTCGCCGACGCGCACACGGGCTATCGCGCCACCCACTGGGCACAGGAGACGGGGCTTTCGCAGCACACCGTGTTGCACCATCACGCACATATCGCGGCAACGCTTGCAGAGCATGGCTGGCCACGCGACGGGGGAGATGTGATTGCCCTGGCGCTGGACGGTATCGGCATGGGGGAGAACGGCGCGCTGTGGGGGGGCGAATGCCTGCGCGTGAATTATCGCGAGGTTGAGCATTTGGGTGGGTTGCCCGCCGTGGCGCTCCCCGGCGGCGATCTGGCGGCAACCCAGCCGTGGCGCAACCTGTTGGCACAGATGCTGGCGTTTGTCCCTGACTGGCAAAATTTCCCGGAAACCGCCGTGCTGCAACGGCAGAACTGGCCTGTGCTGGCGCGGGCCATCGCGCGCAATATCAACGCGCCGCTGGCGTCGTCGACCGGGCGACTGTTTGATGCCGTTGCCTGTGCGCTGGACTGCGCGCCGCTACATTTGAGCTATGAAGGGGAGGCGGCCTGCCGACTGGAAGCGCTGGCGATGCGCGGTGCGGATGTTACGCACCCGGTCACGCTGCCGCTTAAGGGCAATCAGCTTGATTTAGCCACCTTCTGGCAGCAATGGCTGGCGTGGCAGGCTCCGGCCGCACAACGCGCCTGGGCGTTTCACGACGCGCTGGCGTGCGGGCTGGCGCAGCTTGTGCGTAAGCAGGCGGATGCGCGGCAGATTACCACGCTCGCTTTTGGCGGTGGTGTGTTGCATAACCGTCTGCTGAAAGCCCGTTTATCGCATTATCTTGCGGATTATACGTTGCTCTTCCCGCAGCGTTTTCCTGCAGGCGATGGCGCAATCGCGTTGGGGCAGGGGGTTATCGCCGCCGCGCGGTGTCTGGCGCAGGGGTGAGGCATCGTCCCCGGTGGCGCTGCGCTAACCGGGGCTACGAGGGGTTTGCGGCGTATCCAACAACCCTCTCCCTCAAGGGAGAGGAGACCGATCGTGCTCGCATCGGGCACTGACTCCCGCTGGCGCTTCGGTACGACGCGCCGCATCCGGGAATGGTCACAGGTTTTATTACGGCTCTCAAACGGGCAGCGTTTTTAACAACGCGAACGCTTCCTTCATCCGATCTTCGCTCACCACAAAAGCGCACAACTGCCCTTCATCGTTCAGGCCGCGGGCGACCATACCCTGGGCTTCGGTGGTGATATGCCAGTTCAAATCGCGGCGTGCGGTCTCGCCTGCCAGATGCAACGGCATTTCAGGCGTTTTGACCTTCACCAGCATGGCAGGCAGCTTAAGCGGCACAGCCACGCCAGACAGATTTTTCGCCAGATACATGGCGCTAAGCTGAATCGGCTGCAGGAACGGCAGCAGCTTACCGTCAATCTCCGCACAGTCGCCGAGCGCATAAATATCCGGATTGCTGGTTTGCAGATAACTGTTCACACAAATCCCATGATTGACCGTCAGCCCGGCGCTCCGGGCCAGCCCGGTCTCTGCACGCAGGCCGGTCGCGGCAATCACCGCATCTACTTCTATATCGCGCTGCCTGTCCAGCGTGGCGCGGATGCCCGTTTCTGTTTTCTCAAGCGCCATAAGCTGTGATTTCAACAGAAGATGCACGCCCATCCCGGTCAGTCGGTGCTGCAGACGGCTACTCACTTCTGGCGGCATCAGCGAAGAGAGAATACTGGCTTCGCTATCCACCAGCGTCACTGCTTTCCCCGCGCGACAAAAATCCATTGCCAGTTCGCTGCCAATCAACCCGCCGCCGATAATCAGCACCCGCTGCGCGTCACGCAGTTGCGCTTCACAGACCTGGTACTCCTGCTGGCTGTTAAGGGTAAGCATCAGTTCGCTGCCTGCGACGGGCGGAACAAACGCACGGGCCCCGGTTGCCAGCACCAGCTTGTCGTATTGCCACTGTTGATCTGCACTTTTGATGGCTTTCGCCTCAGCATCCAGCGCCGTCATCCGCGTGTGGGGGAACAGGTGCAGGTTGAACTGCTCGGCGAAATCCCCCGCCGACTGGCGGGTGAGATCCCTGGCGCGCTGTCCAAGGCTGATGACATGGCTCAGATCCGGCTTGTTGTACTCATCCATACTGTCACTGGCAATCAGCGTCAGCGGCGTGGTGGTGTCGGTCTTGCGGATGTTTTTTACCAGTTGGCGGGCGGCAAAGCCCGACCCGATAATCACAATACCTGCGCTCATACTGCCTCCGTTGCCAGCACATCGAAGACCTCTTTGCCAAGCGAACATTCCGGGCAAAGAAAATTATCCGGCACATCACACCAGGCGGTTCCTGGCGCGACATCCTGCATGGGTTCGCCTTTTGCCGGATCGTAAACCCACTGGCAGACGCTGCACTGCATAGACGGGCCTGAATCAGCGGCGGCTTTCGCAGCACAGGCGCAGGCGGACTCCTCAACAGGTGTAGTGTTAAGCGGTGTTGGCAGCGGAGCGAGCGCCCACTGGCGGGCAATGTCCCGACCGTGCTGACGGCAGAGTTCCAGCGCATCGATATCCGGGCGCCATTTGGCTTTCAGGCTCAGCGACATCTCAAAGCCCGCATCCTGTAATCGGGTGGACAGACGATCCACCGCGCCGCCGCTCCAGCCGTGGGAGCCGAAAGCGCTGGCACGTTTGTTACGAAAACGCAGGCCGGTTATCTCTTCGACCAGGCCAGCGATTTTCGGCATCATCACGTTGTTCATGGTGGACGTGCCGACCAGCACACCTTTGGAGCGGAAGACGTTGGTCAGAATGTCGTTTTTGTCGCTGCGGGAGACGTTGAAAATTTTCACCGCCACGTTCGGGTCAACTTCATTGATGCCCTGCGCAATCGCGTCTGCCATCATGCGAGTGTTGTTCGACATGGTGTCGTAGAAAATGGTGATACGGTCTTCCTGATAATCCGCGGCCCATTTCAGGTACAGCTCAACGATCTGCGTCGGATTTTCGCGCCATACCACACCGTGGGAAGTGGCAATCATCTCCACCGGCAAGTTGAAGCCAAGGATCTCGGTGATTTTTGGCGTCACAAGGCGACTGAACGGTGTAAGGATGTTGGCGTAGTAACGCTGGCACTGCTCGAACAGTTCGGTCTGGTCCACTTCGTCGTTGAACAGGCGCTCATCACAGTAGTGCTGGCCGAAGGCGTCGTTACTGAACAGCACGGCATCGCCGGTCATATAGGTCATCATGCTATCCGGCCAGTGCAACATCGGCGTTTCGACGAAGATAAGCTGTTTGCCGTTGCCGATATCCAGTGCGTCGCCGGTTTTCACGGTGCGGAAATTCCACTCCGGGTGGTGGTGGTGACCGTTAATGGAGTCGATGGCGTTGGTGGTGCAATAAATCGGGGTATTCGGAATCCAGGACATCAGTTCGGTGAGTGCGCCCGCGTGGTCTTCTTCCGCGTGGTTGATAATGATGTAGTCAATGGCGTGGAGGTCGATCTCCGCGCGCAGGTTCTGCACAAACTCGCGACTGAATTTATGATCGACGGTATCAATCAGTACGTTTTTGCCTTCACGGATGAGATAGCTGTTGTAGCTGCTGCCGCGCAGTGTTTTGTATTCGGTACCGTGGAAATCACGAACTTCCCAGTCACGTTGCCCAACCCAATGAATGTTATTTTTTACGTGAATAGTCATTTTGCTTACCTGTTCTGTATTAAATAAGATGTCATAGCTATTTCAAGATGCGTGCCAGTTTTTATTTTATTGATTTATATAAATTTATTTTTATTTAACCCCTGATGGGTAGTCAAAAAGACTATGAAAAAGACGGTCATTATGACAACCTGCATTGTCAAAATGACTGCGAGGCGACGATGAGTTTTTCCGTGAACGTGCTGGCGGGTATCGCCATTGAATTACAGAGCGGCATAGGCCATGCCGACCGTTTTCAGCGCCTGATTACCACCCTGCGTCAGGTGCTGGAGTGTGACGCTTCAGCGCTGCTGCGCTATGAGGCACGGCAATTTATCCCACTGGCGATTGATGGCCTGGCCCAGGATGTGCTGGGGCGGCGCTTTACGCTGGAAGGGCACCCGCGGCTGGAGGCGATTGCCCGCGCCGGGGATGTGGTGCGCTTCCCTGCCGACAGCGCATTACCGGACCCCTATGACGGGCTGATCCCCGGCCAGGAGAGCCTGAAAGTCCACGCCTGTGTGGGCTTACCGCTGTTTGCCGGGCAGAGCCTGATTGGCGCGCTCACTCTGGATGGCATGGCGCCGGATCAGTTCGATAGCTTTAGCGATGAAGAACTGCGTCTGATTGCGGCGCTGGCGGCAGGGGCGCTCAACAATGCTTTGCTGATTGAAAAGCTCGAAAGCCAGAACATGGCGCCCGGCCTGCCGACAACCTTTGAACAGGTCGCGCACACCGAAATGATCGGTCTTTCGGAGGGCATGGCGCAGCTTAAAAAAGAGATAGAGATTGTCGCCGGATCCGATTTGAACGTGCTGATAAGCGGTGAAACCGGCACCGGTAAGGAGCTGGTGGCAAAAGCTATCCACGAAAACTCGCCCCGCGCGGCAGACGCCCTGGTCTATCTGAATTGCGCGGCACTGCCGGAAAGCGTGGCGGAAAGCGAACTGTTTGGCCATGTGAAAGGGGCGTTTACCGGGGCCATCAGCAACCGTAGCGGCAAGTTTGAAATGGCCGATAAAGGCACGCTGTTTTTGGATGAGATTGGCGAGCTGTCGCTGGCGCTGCAGGCCAAGCTGCTGCGAGTATTGCAATACGGCGATATTCAGCGTGTCGGGGATGATCGCAGCCTGCGGGTGGATGTACGCGTGCTGGCCGCCACCAACCGCGATCTGCGCGAAGAGGTACTGGCCGGGCGTTTTCGCGCTGACCTGTTTCACCGCCTGAGCGTCTTTCCGCTGGTTGTCCCGCCGCTGCGTGAACGCGGTGAGGATGTGGTGTTACTGGCGGGGTATTTTTGCGAGCAGTGCCGCCTGCGTCTTGGCCTTGGTCGTGTCGTGCTTAGCCCCGGTGCGCGGGCGCATCTGCTGGCGTACCGTTGGCCGGGAAATGTGCGTGAGCTGGAACATGCTATTCACCGTGCGATTGTGCTGGCGCGCGGTACGCGAAGCGGGGATGACATCGTACTGGAAACGCGCCATTTTGCGCTGAGCGATGAGCCGGAACAGAGTGGTGTCACCGCGCAGACATTGCCCGTGGAGAGACAAAATTTGCGGGAAGCGACCGATAATTTTCAGCGTACCGCCATTCGCCGGGCGCTGGAACAAAGCCAGTATAACTGGGCAGCCAGTGCGCGGCTGCTGGAGATGGACGTCGCCAACCTGCATCGGCTGGCGAAACGTCTGGGATTGAAGGATTAAATAATTCCGGCCTGATAAAAGGCCTGCAGGTTAATCGCGCCAACCAGTTTACCGCTGTCATCCACCACCGGAGCCGCGGAGATTTTGCGTTTCATCAGCACTTCTTTGGCATCGATAGCGCGGCTCCCGGCGTTAAGGGTGATGCCCCCTTTCGTCATCGCGTCACTGATGTTTGCATCCAGCGCACCGCCTGCAACCAGCCAGCGTCGCAGGTCGCCATCAGAGAAGATACCCAGAATCTCCTCCGCGTCACCGCAGACGGCCACCATCCCCATCCCCGTGTGGCTAAGTTCCAGCATCGCGTCCATTACCGTGGCGTCAATGCGTACATGGGGGATATCTTCTTTACGCATCAGGTGATGGACCTTGTTGAGCAGACGCGCACCCAGCGCCCCTGCCGGGTGTGAACGGGCAAAATCTTCCTCGTTAAAGCCGCGCGCCTGCATCACGGCCATGGCCAGCGCGTCACCGAGCATCAATGTATTGACGGTGCTGGAGGTAGGGGCCAGCAACATTGGGCAGGCTTCACGTTCAACGGAAATATCCAGCACTGCGTCTGCCGCCAGTGCCAGCGGCGACAAAGATTTGCCGGTCATGGCCAGCACGGTCACCGACCGTTCCTTTAACTGCGGCAGGATCAGATCCAGCTCTTTAGCCGATCCGGAATAGGAGATAAAGAGCAGCACATCGCGGCTTTCAATCATCCCTAAATCGCCGTGCAGGGCTTCTGCCGCATGGACAAAGAAGGCAGGGGTGCCAGTGCTGGCGAGGGTGGCGGCAATCTTTTTGCCAATATGTCCGGATTTACCAATGCCCGAGACAATCACTTTGCCCCGGCAATGAATAATGGCATCAGCGGCACGTAAAAACGCCTCGCCCAGACGCTCCGGCAGGCGGCTGGCTTCTTGCAACTCTAGCAGCAGCGTCTGACGTGCGGTGTTCAGTAAAAGCTCACTCATTTTTTTCTCCGGCTAAGATCACTTCAATCCCTTTCTCTTCCAGTGCGGCGCGAAAATCTGCCGGGATCCCGGCATCGGTGATTAATTTATCGACGCTTTCCAGGCTGCACACAATGTTCGGGCTTTTGCGGCCAAATTTGGACGAATCCGCCATCAGGATCACTTCCCGTGCCGCGTTGCACATGGCTTTACTGACGGTGAAAACTTCATTGAAGGTGGTGACCCCTGCATTCAAATCGATGCCGTCGGTACCCATAAACAGTTTGTCGAAGCTGAAATGCTCGAAGGCGTTTTCCGCCAGTTGCCCATGAAAGGAGGCGGATTTTTTACGAAAGGTTCCGCCCGGCATCAGGATGGTTTGCTCGTTATCGAGTTCGGATAGCGCATTGACGATATGCAGGCTGTTGGTCATCACGGTGATGTTATTGAAATGGCTCAGTAAAGGAACCATTTGCAGCACGGTGCTGCCCGCGTCGAGAATGATGGAATCGCCATCCTGAATAAAGCCCACGGCGGTTTCGGCAATCAGCCCTTTTTGCAGGGTGTTGATGAGAGTCTTATGGTCGATCGGGGGATCGGCTTCGTCTTTATTGAGCACGACACCGCCATAGGTGCGGATGACCGCGCCGGAGTGTTCCAGCACCACTAAATCTTTCCGTATGGTGGTGCCCGTGGTGTCGAAGTGTGCTGCCAGCTCTTCAACAGAACATTTTCCCTGCTTTTGCAGATGCTCAAGAATGGCTGCCTGCCGCTGACGTGGTTTCATGGGCGCTTTTATCCTGCGTTAAGTTGCAAAATGATAATTTCGCAAGCTCATTGCGTTCACAACGAAATTATCCATGTTTCAATTTAAGCGCCAATAATAGAGCATTCTGACAGCCCGGATCATGGGGAAAGATCACATCAGGCTCTAATTCCTCACGTTTCATGCCGAGCAGGGCGTCGATTTTTGCGGGTCTGGCGAAAACGGTGAGTCCGCGCATGAGCAACGTATCGGTGACGCGGTCTTGTTTATCGAAGGCAACCGCAAGGATAACGCGCGGTTTGAAACGTCCGCCAGAGCGCCCGACGCCAACGCGCCCTTGTTGGCAGAGAGCATCAAAGGCGCGGTTAAACTGGCGAATCTGCCAGCCGCCCAGTGCCAGTTGGCTGAGCCAGGCGATGACAGCTACGGTGATGAGTGCAGAAACCATCATGTCTCCTTTTCCCGGATGGCGGCGCGAGCGCTTTATCCGGGTTACGGTTTATGTGCCGGGTGGTGCCCGGTTTCCTCCCTCTCCCTGTGGGAGAGGCTACGGTTTGGTAGCCCCGGTAAGCGTAGCGCCACCGGGGGATGCCCTCAGGAACGGGCGGAAGGCATCAGGCCACCCGGTTCAGAACATCACCTGCCCGCCGGTAATATTGATTGATTGCCCGGTACAGTAAGAGGCCTTCGTGCTTGCGTAAAACAGCAGCACATCCAGCACATCCTGATAATCACAGCCACGTTTAAGCGGAACCTTATCAATGTAATGCTGCTCTACCTGATCGGCGGCAATCCCCAGTTTGCTGGCATATTGCGGGATCAGGGACTGGAACATCGGTGATTTCAGCAGGTTGCCCAGCATCAACGAATGAACCGTAATCCCATATTCCGCGAGATCCAGCGCCAGGGATTGTGTCAGGCCCACGCCGCCAAACTTCGCCGCGCTATAGCCCGAGTTGTGCTTACTGCCCACTTTTCCAGACTTCGAATTGATCTGAATAATGCGCCCCTTAATCCCGTCGCGAATCATCAGCCGGGAAAACTCACGGGCACACAGGAAATAGCCCACCAGATTGACCTGCAATGAGCGGTCAAAATCCCCGAGTTGCACATCGCTGATAAACGCCGCTTTGGCAATCCCCGCGCTATAGACCAGCAAATCCGTGCGGCCAAAAATCTCATCAACGCCACGGGCGAGCGCCAGTACGCTCTGCTCGCTGGTGGCATCCGCGCCAAAACCGTAGGCTACTCCTTCACCGAACTCCGCGTTAATTTCGTGTGCCACGGTTGCGGCCTTATCACTTTGAATATCCACTACCGCCACGCGATAGCCCTCTGCGGCCAGCCCACGGCTGAGGAACGCCCCGAGTGTTTGTCCCCCACCAATGACAACGGCAACCTGTTTCATACTTTTCTCCTTACGACTTAAGCGACAAATTTCAGTGTGCAACCAGGGTTAATGCTTTCCGGCACGTCACCTGCGACGTGCACCGTGCCGGGATATTCCGCCTGCGTCTGTCCATCGAAGCGCAGGGTAATATGGCCAAGCTCGCGCAGATTCAGCTCTGCCACCTCACCGACGGCGGTAACCGGATACTGCTTACCGCCCAACTCGAAGCGGGCGCCAGGCTTAAGCTGTCCGCAAAAGTCGCCATGACAGTGGATAAAACAAAACTCAGCCACATCGGCGGGCGCGCCTTCCCGGAAGGTAATCAGCATCCGGTCGCTAAGCGCGTCGCGTGCGCAGTCGCCAATCTGAGTAATGGTGGTTTGATAAATCACGCTCATGAGCAACCTCTTATTGATAAATAAAGCCCGAAACAAACCAGGCGATAAGCACCGTTGGCGCACCCGTTAAGAAGCGGCTAACCAGTACAGACGGCACGCCGACGCGAACGGTGTCCTGGCGTGCTTCTGCCAGGGAAAGCCCAACGGGGATAAAGTCACATGCGGCCTGGGCGTTAATGGCGAACAGGGCTGGCAGGGCAAGGTGCGGTGGGATATTTCCCTGACCGATTTGCACACCAATCAACACGCCAATAACCTGAGCAATGACCGCCCCTGGGCCGAGGAACGGTGACAGCAACGGGAAGGAACAAATCAGCGCCAGCGTCACCAGCCCTAACGGATGACTGGCAAGGGGGGCCAGGCCGTGGGCTATCCAGTCACCCAAACCGGAGGCCATAATGATCCCGATAAGTGCCGAGACGAATGCCATAAACGGCAGGATAGTTTTCAGCACCGTATCGATGGTGTCGCGCCCGGCCTGGAACAGTACAGCGACGGCTGAGCCCATACCCATGCCAACTTTGGCCAGCAGACCATCGCTCTGCTCGGTGATTTTTTTGCTGGTGTCATAATCACGGACAGTGGCTTCGCGTTGTGCCGGTGTACGGGGCAACTCGCCGTCCTGCCAGTAGATATTTTCTTCTCTTACGCCAGAGACATAGATATCTTCCAGGATGTACTGCGCCAGCGGGCCTGACTTGCCGGTGGCATGGATATTGATGGTGGGAATGCGTCGTTTCGGGTAAATGCCGCAGCGTAACGTACCGCCGCAGTCGATGACTGCAACGCCGATTTCCGCTTCTGCCGGTTCCCCCTCTTTAAAGCCATCCACCGCTTCCCAGCCGGTCATTTGTGCCAGCTTGTCGACGATCGCCGGGCGCGTTCCGGCCGTGATATAGACGATCTTCTTGTTCGCGGTGGGATCGAGTGCCAGTGGGCCGCCCCAGCCGCCGGTACCTTTTTCAATCACAATGCGGCTCATGATGTTGCTCCTGCCAGTTGTACTTTCTGCTCAAGCTGAATGCCCATTTTTTTCTCGAAAATCGCGGTCGTCAGATCGGTAATCCAGCCACGGAAGAAGTTAGTGACCAGACCAACCAGCAGGTAGCTCACGGCAAGCGGCCCCAGCGGCAAACCGAGGGTAGTCAGGCCGTTGGCGATGCCTAAATAGACGAACAATTCGCCGGGATTGATATGGGGGAACAAGCCATTCATTGAGTGGCAACTATAAGAGGCGGCGGCGTAATAACTGGGTTTGTAACGTTCCGGCATAAAGCGTCCGAGACTGAGCGTCATCGGGTTGCAGAAAACAAAGGTGCCCACGCACGGCAGCAGCAGATAGCGGGTCACCGGATTGCCAGCGCAGCGCTGCGCCAGCCGTTCAATACGGTGCTGACCAATGAAATTGATCAGTGCGTTCATGATAACCAGCAGACTTATCAGCAGCGGCAGAATACCGGTCACCATCCCGGTAAACACAACCCCGCCTTTCTGAAACAGCCCGATGAACCATTCGGCACCATGAGTAATGGTTTCGATCATTGTTCTCTCCTGTAGGGTTTTCTCGTTGTTGCAAAACTGGGTCTTATAATAATCATTATGAAAGGTTAAAAAGTGTTATTTAGATCTCAATATGAAAGATAAAATGATCATTGTGAAAGTTTTTGGTAAGTGGAAGGTGTGAAGTGAAGACAAACGCGGCATTTCAGATAAGAGGAGAGAGAAGAAACATGGAAGCCGCTTCCTTGTGGAAGCCCGCATGCTTTACCATAATTCCTCCTGGTTGAATGAATTGTTAAATGGATGTCCCATGTTTAAGCGTCGTTACGCAGCGCTCCTCCCTGCGCTCGTTTTACTTGCCGCCTGCAGCAGCAAACCTCATCAAACCGCAGCATCTACCGACGGTGTGATTACCGGTCAACCTGCGGAACCCTCTGGCGGTTTCCTGCTCAAGCCGCAGCATAATGTGATGGCAATGGGCGGCGACTTCGCCAATAACCCGGCGGCGGAGCAGTTCATCAATGAGATGGTGAGCAAACACGGCTTTGACCGTCAGCAGTTACACGAAATTCTCTCTCAAGCGAAGCGACTCGATTACGTGCTGCGCCTGATGGACCGCCAGGCACCTACCGGCCCGGCACCGGTTGGGCCGAATGGCGCATGGCTGCGCTATCGCAGCCAGTTCATCACTCCGGATAACGTGCAAAACGGCGTGGCGTTCTGGAATCAATATGAAGACGCGCTGAATCGCGCATGGATGGTCTACGGCGTACCGCCGGAAATTATCGTTGGCATTATCGGCGTGGAAACCCGCTGGGGCCGCGTGATGGGCAAAACGCGTATCCTTGATGCGCTGGCGACGCTCTCCTTCGACTATCCACGCCGCGCCGCGTATTTCTCCAGCGAACTGGAAACGTTCCTGCTAATGGCGCGAGATGAAAGTGATGATCCGCTCGATTTGAAAGGTTCGTTCGCCGGTGCGATGGGCTACGGTCAGTTTATGCCGTCGTCTTACAAACAATATGCCGTTGATTTTAATGGCGACGGGCATATCAATCTGTGGGATCCTGTCGATGCCATCGGCAGCGTGGCAAACTACTTTAAAGAACATGGTTGGGTGAAAGGCGATCTGGTGGCGGTGCCTGCTAATGGCCAGGCTCCGGGGCTGGCGAATGGCTTTAAAACCAACTACAGCGTGGCACAACTGGCGTCAGCGGGTTTAACGCCGCAGCAACCGTTGGGGAACCACCAACAGGCCAGCCTGTTGCGCCTGGATGTTGGCACCAATTATGAGTACTGGTACGGCTTACCCAACTTCTACACCATCACCCGTTACAACAGCAGCACGCACTACGCGATGGCCGTCTGGCAGCTTGGTCAGGCGGTTGCGCTGGCGCGCGTTCGCTAATTGTCAGCCCCTCCTGCGGGAGGGGTTGAAACATTTCGACGCATTCACCCGATAAATTCCCGTTTACTTCATCACCGCTTCTGATTATTGTTATGTTATAACATTATGAAGGTTCGGTGATGATGGATGTAACCCTTTTCTCCTGCGCCAGCGCGGTCCGGCTTGGACTGGCTGCGGCGTTGTTAGTTGCGCTGTGGCTGCTTACGGCATGGTCGGTGGCGCTGGCATGATTGAGCTTGATCATCTGGTAGCGGGCTACGGCTCGCGCGCCATTACCCCCTCTCTGTGCGGTGTCATTGAAGCCGGCAGCATGACCGCGATTGTCGGGGCCAATGGCTGCGGCAAATCGACGTTACTCAAAACGCTGGCAGGCATACTGCCGCCGGTCAGTGGCACGCTGCGCTGGATGCCTTCACGCCCGGTTATCGGCTGGCTGGCACAGCGGCAGACGCTGGACCCGCATTTTCCCATAACGGTGCAGGATGTGGTCAGCATGGGTGCCTGGCCGCGTATCTCGCTGTTTCGCGGTCTCAATCGCCAGGCCCGAGCGCATGTTGCTGAAGCGCTGGAGCGGGTGGGGCTGCTGATGATGGCGCGAACCACCATTGAAGCCCTCTCCGGTGGTCAGTTTCAGCGCATGCTTTTTGCCCGCATGTGGTTACAGCATGCGCCGCTCGTCATGCTCGATGAACCCTTTACCGGCATTGATGAGGCCACAAGCCAGGTGCTGATGGAGCAGATTGTCGATATGCATCAGCAGGGGCAAACCATCCTCGCCGTGTTGCACGATAGCGAACGTGTCAAACGCTACTTCCCCCAGACGCTGCGTCTGGATACAGAAAGCGCTCATTGGGGGGCGACTGACGTGACCCTGACGCAGAACAGCGGAGCGTGCCTGGCATGATATGGCATCTCTTTTTCCAGCCGTTTATTGAGTTCGGCTTTATGCGCCGCGCGCTGGTGGTGTGTCTGGCTTTATCCGTTAGCACCACGGCGCTGGGTGTCTTTTTACAACTGCGGCGTATGAGCCTGATGGGTGATGCGCTCTCGCACGCGATTTTACCGGGCGTGGCGGCAGGCTACTTACTTAACGGCATGTCTTTACTGGCGATGAGTCTGGGCGGTTTTTTTGCCGGAATTATCGTGGCGCTGGTGGCCGGGATCATCAGCCGACGTACGCCGCTCAAAGAGGACGCCAGCTTTGCCGGTTTGTATCTCGCGTCACTGGCGCTGGGGGTGACGCTGGTCTCGCTGCGTGGTTCAAACGTTGACCTGCTGCATTTACTGTTTGGCTCGGTCCTGGCGGTCGATCAGGACGCGGCGTTGTTTGTCGCGGGCGTCGCCAGCCTGACGCTGCTGTGCCTGGCGCTGTTTTATCGCGGACTGGTGAGTGAAGCCTTTGACAGCAGTTTTTTGCAGATTAACGCGCCACGACTTCCCGCGCTGCTCCACAGCCTGTTTCTGGCACTGTTGGTGTTAAACCTCGTGGCCGGGTTTCAGGTGCTGGGCACATTAATGGCGGTGGGGGTAATGATTTTACCGGCGGTAGCGGCACGATGCTGGGCGCGGACACTCCCTGGACTGCTTTTATTTGCAGGCGTTAGCGGCGCGCTGTGCGCATGGTTTGGTCTGAGTCTTTCGTGGATGGCTGGGCTACCGGCAGGGCCATCTATCGTCCTGAGCGCGAGCGTCGTGTTTATTTTTTCCATCTTATTCGGCGTGCGCAGCACCTTACGCGCACAAAAAACAGGCAAGGAGACATGATGAAAAAGGCAGGTGTGGTTCTGGCATTAGCGCTTGGGCTGATGACGCAAAGTGTCATGGCGAAAACATTAAACGTGGTCGCCAGTTTCTCGATACTGGGGGATATCGCCGCCAAAACCGGTGGCGATCATGTGAAAGTCACTACGCTGGTCGGGCCGGATGGCGACCCGCATACCTTCGAGCCGAGCGCCAAAGATAGCGCGTTGCTCAATAAGGCCGATGTGGTGGTGGTTAACGGTCTGGGTTTGGAAGGCTGGCTGGACCGGCTGGTCAAAGCGTCTGGCTTTAAAGGGGTTGTGGTTGTCGCTTCTGAGGGCGTTTCGACTCATACGCTGGAAGAAGACGGCAAAACTGTGACTGACCCGCATGCCTGGAACAGTGCGGCTAACGGCGCGCTCTATGCGAAGAATATTCTTGCGGCGTACATCAAAGCCGATCCTCAGGATGAAGCGGCGCTGAAGGCGACCGGCCAGCGTTATATTGAGCAGGTTCAGCAGCTCGATAGCTGGGCGAAAAACCAGTTTGACGCGGTACCGCAAGAGAAACGCAAAGTGCTGACCAGCCATGACGCGTTTGGTTACTTTGGCCGGGCGTACGGCGTAACGTTCCTGGCCCCGCAGGGTATCTCTTCGGAAAGTGAAGCCAGCGCGCAGCAGGTGGCTGAGCTG
The DNA here is from genome assembly GCF_052061655.1 of Phytobacter diazotrophicus. Taxonomy (NCBI): domain Bacteria; kingdom Pseudomonadati; phylum Pseudomonadota; class Gammaproteobacteria; order Enterobacterales; family Enterobacteriaceae; genus Phytobacter; species Phytobacter diazotrophicus. The sequence continues at coordinate 1,154,838 of NZ_CM125428.1, forward strand.
ATTAAGCAGATTAAAGCCGACGGCGTGCATACCTGGTTTATGGAAAACCAGCTTGATCCGCGCCTGGTCAAACAGATTGCCAGCGCGACCGGCGCACAGCCTGGCGGAGAGCTCTATCCTGAGGCGCTGAGCAAAAAAGGGGGCGTGGCGGACTCATACGTCAAAGCGTTTCGCCACAATGTTGAAACCATCGCTAACAGCATGAAATAACCTCTCTAAGCCAGCGAAAGCTGGCTTTTTTCTGAAGCCTCCTCGTAAATTCGTCACCGCATCCCCACCTTTATCCTGAAAGTGGTATCTTTTGCGCCACGGTTTTTGCACGACAGGGGTCACTATGACTGACAGTGAATTAATGCAACTAAGTGAGCGTGTAGGGCTGGCGCTCAAGGCGCGTGGGGCGACCGTCACCACGGCGGAGTCCTGTACGGGTGGCTGGGTGGCAAAAGCCATTACCGATATCGCCGGGAGTTCTGCCTGGTTTGAGCGTGGCTTTGTCACCTACAGTAATGAGGCCAAGTCGCAGATGATTGGCGTCAAGGCCGACACGCTCGCGGCACATGGCGCAGTGAGTGAACCCGTAGTGGTGGAGATGGCGATTGGCGCGCTAAAAGCCGCGCGGGCGGATTACGCTATCTCAATAAGCGGCATTGCCGGGCCGGACGGTGGCAGCGACAGCAAGCCTGTCGGCACCGTGTGGTTTGGGTTTGCCAGCGTTAGCGGGCAGGGCATTACCCGCCGCGAGTGCTTCGATGGAGACCGCGAAGCGGTGCGTCGTCAGGCGACGGTGTATGCGTTGCAAACACTGTGGCAACATTTTCTACAAAACACTTGATACTGTATGACCATACAGTATAATTGCGACAACAGAACAGAAATTCACGGCGGAGCATAGTCGCTTCACCTTGCATGACAGGAGTAATAATGGCTATCGACGAAAACAAACAAAAGGCGCTTGCGGCCGCACTGGGTCAGATCGAAAAGCAATTCGGTAAAGGCTCCATCATGCGTCTGGGTGAAGACCGTTCTATGGATGTCGAAACGATCTCCACCGGTTCACTTTCGCTGGATATCGCACTAGGTGCGGGCGGTCTGCCAATGGGCCGTATTGTTGAAATTTACGGACCAGAATCGTCCGGTAAAACGACGTTGACCCTCCAGGTTATCGCTGCGGCGCAGCGTGAAGGCAAAACCTGTGCGTTTATCGACGCCGAACACGCGCTGGACCCTGTATACGCACGTAAGCTGGGCGTTGATATCGACAACCTGCTGTGTTCTCAGCCGGATACCGGTGAGCAGGCGCTGGAAATCTGTGACGCGCTGGCACGCTCTGGTGCCGTTGACGTTATCGTTGTCGACTCCGTTGCGGCGCTGACGCCGAAAGCAGAAATCGAAGGCGAAATCGGTGACTCTCACATGGGCCTCGCGGCACGTATGATGAGCCAGGCGATGCGTAAACTGGCGGGTAACCTTAAACAATCCAACACGCTGCTGATCTTTATCAACCAGATCCGTATGAAAATTGGCGTCATGTTCGGTAACCCGGAAACCACCACCGGTGGTAACGCGCTGAAATTCTACGCCTCTGTGCGTCTGGATATTCGTCGCGTTGGCGCGGTGAAAGAGGGCGACAATGTGGTGGGTAGCGAAACCCGCGTGAAAGTGGTGAAAAACAAAATCGCTGCACCGTTCAAACAGGCTGAGTTCCAGATCCTCTACGGCGAAGGTATTAACTTCTACGGCGAGCTCGTTGACCTGGGCGTGAAAGAGAAGCTGATTGAAAAAGCGGGCGCCTGGTACAGCTACAACGGCGAGAAAATCGGTCAGGGTAAAGCGAATGCGACAAACTGGCTGAAAGAAAACCCGGCAACGGCGAAAGAAATCGAGAAGAAAGTGCGTGAGATCCTGCTCAGCAACCCTTCCTCCGGTGCCGATTTCTCGGTGGACGACAGCGGTGAAGGTGTCGAAGAAACCAACGAAGATTTCTGATAATCTGAATGACAATCAAGGGCTGCGGATGCAGCCCTTTTGTTTTTCAGAGTCTGCCAGGATTTAACCATGTCTGACAACACGCCCCGACGCTCCGCTTACGCCCGCCTGCTTGACCGCGCCTTACGCATTTTGGCCATGCGTGACCATGCGGAACAGGAACTTCGCAGAAAACTTACCGCCCCGGTTATGGGGAAAAATGGTCTGGAAAAAACGGATGCCACGCCGGAAGATGTCGATAAAGTCATTGCCTGGTGCATGGAAAATAACTACCTCGACGATGTGCGTTTTGCCCGTCAGTTCATTGCCAGCCGCAGTCGCAAGGGATACGGCCCTGCGCGTATCCGCCAGGAAATGGGCCAGAAGGGGCTGGCGCGGGATATCTGCGAAAGCGCGATGCGAGAATGTGATATCGACTGGTGCGAACTTGCCCGGGAACAGGCGCAACGCAAATTCGGCGAGCCGCTACCCGTGGCTTTTGCGGAGAAAGTAAAAGTGCAACGCTTTTTACTCTATCGCGGTTATTTACTGGAAGATATTCAGGAAATCTGGCGAAATTTTGCCGGTTGACCGCATACGGGATTTTACTTCGTAGTAAAGAAAACTTATCTTATTCCCACTTTTTCCAGTAGCGGGTTGCTGTCTGTCAAAGGGCAGTAACCCGTTACGACATTTCGTTAGCTTGATTTCAGGATAATTATGAGCAAGAGCACCGCTGAGATCCGTCAGGCGTTTCTCGATTTTTTCCATAGCAAGGGCCATCAGGTAGTTGCGAGCAGCTCCCTTGTGCCGAATAACGACCCGACTCTGCTGTTTACCAACGCCGGGATGAACCAGTTCAAGGACGTATTCCTTGGGCTCGACAAGCGTAATTATTCCCGTGCTACTACCGCGCAGCGCTGCGTGCGTGCGGGTGGTAAACACAACGACCTGGAAAACGTCGGTTACACCGCGCGCCATCATACCTTCTTCGAAATGCTGGGTAACTTCAGCTTCGGCGACTACTTCAAACACGATGCTATCCAGTACGCATGGGAACTTCTGACCGGTGATAACTGGTTCAAACTGCCAAAAGAGCGTCTGTGGGTAACGGTGTACGAAACCGACGACGAAGCCTACGAAATCTGGGAAAAAGAAGTCGGAATTCCGCGCGAGCGTATTATCCGTATCGGAGACAACAAAGGCGCGCCTTATGCTTCCGATAACTTCTGGCAGATGGGCGATACCGGTCCGTGCGGCCCTTGCACCGAGATTTTCTACGACCATGGCGACCATATCTGGGGGGGCCCTCCGGGAAGCCCGGAAGAAGACGGCGACCGCTACATTGAGATCTGGAACATCGTCTTTATGCAGTTCAACCGTCAGGCTGACGGTACCATGGAACCGCTGCCGAAACCGTCCGTTGATACAGGTATGGGGCTCGAACGTATCACTGCGGTGCTGCAACATGTGAATTCCAACTACGAAATCGACCTGTTCAGCAAACTTATCAAAGCGGTCGCTGATGTGACCGGCGCGACCGATTTGAGTAACAAATCCCTGCGCGTGATCGCGGACCATATTCGTTCCTGTGCCTTCCTGATCGCTGACGGCGTGATCCCGTCGAATGAAAACCGTGGCTATGTGCTGCGTCGTATCATTCGCCGTGCAATCCGTCACGGCAACATGCTGGGCGCGAAAGATACGTTCTTCTACAAACTGGTTGGGCCGCTGCTCGACGTTATGGGATCTGCCGGTGAAGAACTGAAACGCCAGCAAGCGCAGGTTGAGCAAGTTCTGAAAACCGAAGAAGAACAGTTTGCCCGTACGCTGGAGCGTGGCCTGGCGCTGCTGGACGAAGAGCTGGCGAAACTCAAAGGCGACACGCTGGATGGCGAAACCGCTTTCCGCCTGTACGACACCTATGGCTTCCCGGTGGATCTGACGGCTGACGTATGCCGCGAGCGTAATCTGAAAGTCGACGAAAAAGGCTTTGAAGCCGCAATGGAAGAGCAGCGTCGTCGTGCGCGTGAATCCAGTGGTTTTGGCGCTGACTATAATGCGATGATCCGTGTCGATGGCAGCTCAGAATTTAAAGGTTATGACCATCTGGAACTGACCGGCAAAGTGACCGCGCTGTTTGTTGATGGTAAAGCTGTGAATGCGGTGAACGCCGGTCAGGACGCTGTTGTGATTCTGGATCAGACCCCGTTCTATGCCGAATCCGGTGGTCAGGTGGGTGACAAAGGGGAACTGAAAGGCAACGGCTTTACGTTCACCGTCAATGATACGCAGAAATACGGCCAGGCGATCGGTCATCTGGGGCGCGTTGCCACAGGTTCACTGAAAGTGGGCGACGGCGTGAAAGCCGAAGTCGACGAAGCTCGTCGTCTGCGTATTCGTCTGAACCACTCTGCAACGCACCTGATGCATGCCGCACTGCGCGATGTGCTGGGGACGCATGTGGCGCAGAAAGGCTCACTGGTTAACGATAAGGCGCTGCGTTTCGACTTTTCACATTTCGAAGCGATGAAACCGTCTGAAATCCGTGCGGTAGAAGATCTGGTGAACGCGCAAATTCGCCGTAACCTGCCTATCGAAACCAACATCATGGATATCGACGCGGCAAAAGCCTCTGGCGCAATGGCGCTGTTTGGTGAGAAATATGATGACCGCGTGCGTGTTCTGCGCATGGGCGATTTCTCCACTGAACTGTGTGGCGGTACTCACGCATCGCGTACGGGCGATATCGGCCTGTTCCGCATTGTATCTGAGTCCGGCACTGCTGCGGGCGTCCGTCGTATTGAAGCGGTCACTGGCGAAGGCGCTATTGCGGCCCTGCATGCGCAAAGCGACCAGTTGCAGGATATTGCCCAGTTGCTGAAAGGCGATAGTGCCAATCTCGGTGACAAAGTCCGTTCCACGCTGGAGCGTACCCGTCAGCTTGAGAAAGAGCTGCAACAGCTCAAAGAACAACAGGCCGCTCAGGAAAGCGCAAGCTTGACCGGGAAGGCTGAGGATATCAACGGCGTTAAACTCCTTGTCAGCGTGCTGGAGGGTGTTGAACCGAAGATGCTGCGTACCATGGTCGACGATCTCAAGAACCAATTAGGTTCTGCCGTTATCGTTCTGGCCACAGTGGCAGAAGGTAAGGTTTCTCTGATTGCGGGTGTGTCTAAGGATGTGACCGACCGCGTTAAAGCAGGGGAGCTGGTTGGGATGGTTGCCCAGCAAGTGGGCGGTAAAGGTGGCGGGCGTCCAGATATGGCGCAAGCCGGTGGCACGGATGTGGCAGCACTTCCGGCAGCAATGGCCAGCGTAAAAGGCTGGGTCGGCGCGAAACTGTAAAAATTACAAAGCGAATAGCAGTCGCCATGGCCTTGTCGCCATGGCGTTCTTGCCACTACGCTATTGAAAACGATAAAGTCAGGTTGAAGTTGTGTATATCGGCTAAACTTACGTCTAACAGAATGTGATGCCGTGACTGCTTACACTTAACGTGTTTGTCATCGCTTACTTTTTGGCGTTATATGATGGAGAATGCCGGGATACAGAGAGACCCGACTCTTTTAATCTTTCAAGGAGCAAAGAATGCTGATTCTGACTCGTCGAGTTGGTGAGACCCTCATGATTGGGGATGAGGTCACTGTGACTGTTTTAGGGGTTAAAGGTAACCAAGTGCGTATTGGCGTTAACGCTCCTAAAGAAGTATCTGTTCATCGTGAAGAAATCTACCAGCGTATCCAGGCTGAAAAATCACAGCAGTCCAGTTATTGATATTACCGCGTCTCGCCGTTCCGGCGAGACGCAACATTTTTCCCCAATTCTCTCTCAATCGCGTTACCTTTTTATTTCACACTCTCTATTCTCACTTCTTTTTCTCAGCCTTTTGTCCGTACTGGCGTATGGGACGCATCGGTAATTTCTGCTGATAAAACATCCTTTTTGCACTTTTAACCGGCTAATTGTCTGCGAAGTGTGCAAACGATTCAGGGGCTGGAAAAATTGTTTGACTTATAAGTCCCAGAAAGTAATATGTGCGCCACGCAGCGACGATGAGCAGAAACAAGTTCTTCGAAGCACTCGTAAGAGGCGTGTGGTGAGGTGGCCGAGAGGCTGAAGGCGCTCCCCTGCTAAGGGAGTATGCGGTCAAAAGCTGCATCCGGGGTTCGAATCCCCGCCTCACCGCCATTTGCATCCATAGCTCAGCTGGATAGAGTACTCGGCTACGAACCGAGCGGTCGGAGGTTCGAATCCTCCTGGATGCACCATCTTTCTCAGTGTTGCGGCTTGTTGAGCAACATTGAATCGGTAGTAAAGCAGTAAATCCTGATGCATCCATAGCTCAGCTGGATAGAGTACTCGGCTACGAACCGAGCGGTCGGAGGTTCGAATCCTCCTGGATGCACCATCTTTCTCAGTGTTTCGGCTTGTTAAGCGACATTGAATCGGTAGTAAAGCAGTAAATCCTGATGCATCCATAGCTCAGCTGGATAGAGTACTCGGCTACGAACCGAGCGGTCGGAGGTTCGAATCCTCCTGGATGCACCATCTTCTCCGGAATAACATCAGTATTGTTGTTTCATGGTCTGCGTAATAATCGCCAGCACCAGGGAAGATAACGTTGCGTCAGCAACGGCCCGCAGTGCGTCATCCTCCTGGATGCACCCTCATTTGTCAGGTAGCGCTTCAAGAGCGGTATTTGATATCAGCAGTAAAGCAGTAATCCCGATGCATCCATAGCTCAGCTGGATAGAGTACTCGGCTACGAACCGAGCGGTCGGAGGTTCGAATCCTCCTGGATGCACCATCTTCTCCGAAATAACGTCACTATTGTTGTTTCATGGGCTGCGAGTTAATCGCCAGCACCAGGGAGGATAACGTTGCGTCAGCAACGGCCCGTAGGGCGAACGTAGTGAGTCATCCTCCTGAATGCACCATCTTCTCCGTCTTCTTATCATTCGTACACATTTTTCACGTATGCTTTTTCCTTCCCTGACAGATTTTTATTGGCAGGTTATTCTTTCCTCTATAATTTATCTGCTCGTAACGATGTAAATTGAGTAAGGCGAAGGCAAGGAGAGATATCATGAAAGGGTACAAAGCTATTTCTGCGTTTTGCGCAATGTTACTTGTCGCACTGACCCTGAGCGGTTGTGCGGGCTCATCTAAAAAGGAAAGCACCGGCGGCTATATAGACGACACCGTCGTGACAACTAAAGTCAAAACCGCGCTCTTCAATGATAAAAACATTAAATCTTCGGAAATCAGCGTTGAAACCTTTAAAGGGCGTGTGCAACTGAGTGGTTTTGTCTCCTCGGCTGAAAGTGCTAAGCGCGCGGTGGAGGTCGCTCGCCGGGTTCCGGGCGTGCGGGTGGTCGAGAACGATTTGAGGATCAAATAATCTTCCGCAAAACACAAAGACGCCCCAGGGCGTCTTTGTTGTCTCTACGTCCGGCAGCGACAAAAATCTTTGTTTACGATAAAGTAACGTTTTGTTATCCGCTCGATGAGAACACGATGTACGAACGTTACGATGGTCTGATTTTCGATATGGATGGCACCATCCTGGATACCGAACCGACTCACCGTAAAGCCTGGCATGAGGTGCTGGGGCATTATGGTCTGCGTTACGATATACAGGCGATGATTGCGCTGAACGGTTCTCCTACCTGGCGCATCGCCCAGTCGGTAATTGAACTCAATCAGGCCGATCTTGACCCTTATGCGCTCGCACGTGAAAAAACAGAAGCGGTAAAAGCGATGCTTCTGGATACCGTTCGTCCGCTACCGCTGATTGATGTTGTCAAAGAGTGGTATGGTCGCCGTCCGTTATCGGTCGGGACGGGGAGCGAAAGCGCGATCGCCGAAGCACTGTTATCCCATCTTGGTCTGCGTCACTATTTCGCTGCCGTGGTTGCAGCCGATCATGTAAAAAACCATAAACCGGCGCCTGATACTTTTTTGCTCTGTGCGGAAAAAATGGGTGTCGCACCGGAAAGATGCGTGGTTTTTGAGGATGCGGACTTTGGCCTGCAGGCGGCACGCGCGGCCGGGATGGAAGCTGTGGATGTGCGCCTGTTGTGAGTGAAGCGCTTTCTCTTGTTTCACTGTTTGCCAGCAGTTTTCTTAGCGCCACCTTGCTTCCAGGTAACTCAGAGGTGGTGCTGATTGCTATGCTGCTTTCCGGCCTTAGTCAGCCGTGGTTACTCGTATTAATAGCAACAATGGGTAATAGCCTTGGAGGGTTGACTAACGTTATTCTTGGGCGTTTCTTTCCAATGCGTGAAAAGTCGCGCTGGCAAGAAAAAGCAACAGGTTGGCTAAGACGCTATGGTGCAGCCACACTGTTATTAAGCTGGATGCCTGTAATCGGCGATTTGCTGTGCCTGCTGGCGGGATGGATGCGCATTCCCTGGGGGCCGGTCGTGTTTTTTTTGTGCCTTGGGAAAGCGTTGCGCTATGTGATTGTCGCGATGGCAACGCTCCAGGGGATGACGTGGTGGCACTAATTGGACTGAGTGAGTGACCTTTAATCGTCAACCATTACAATTATGCTTAATAAAATGAATATTACAGGCGGGAGGTCAATTTGATCCCGGACGTATCACAGGCATTGTCCTGGCTGGAAAAAAATCCTCAGGCTCTAAAGGGGATTCAACGTGGTCTTGAGCGCGAAACGCTGCGCGTCAAGGCAGATGGCACGCTGGCAACCACCGGCCATCCGCACGCCCTTGGTTCCGCGTTGACCCATAAATGGATTACGACAGATTTTGCCGAAGCATTGCTGGAGTTTATTACTCCGGTAGACGGTGATATTCAGCATATGCTGACCATCATGCGTGATATTCACCGCTTTGCTGCTCGTGAAATAGGCGATGAGCGCATGTGGCCGCTCAGCATGCCGTGCTATATCGAAAACGGCCAGGATATCGAACTGGCGCAGTATGGCTCGTCAAATATTGGTCGTCTGAAAACACTGTACCGTGAAGGCTTGAAAAACCGCTATGGCGCGTTGATGCAGACCATTTCAGGCGTGCATTACAATTTTTCGCTGCCGATGGCCTTTTGGGAAGCCAAATGTGGGGAAACTGATAAAGAATCCGTTTCTGACGGTTACTTCCGTCTGATCCGTAACTATTACCGTTTTGGTTGGGTCATTCCGTATCTGTTTGGCGCGTCCCCGGCGATTTGCCCCTCTTTTCTGCAGGGCAAACCTTCGACGCTGCCTTTCGAGAAAACCCCTGGCGGCATGTATTATCTGCCGTATGCCACTTCGCTGCGTTTAAGTGATCTGGGGTATACCAATAAGTCACAAAGCAATCTTGGTATCACCTTTAACAACCTGTCTGATTATGTCGTGGCGCTGAAACGCGCGATTAAAACGCCCTCTGAGGAATACGCGAAGATTGGTCTGAAAAAAGACGGTAAGTACCTGCAGATCAATACTAATATCCTGCAGATTGAAAACGAACTTTATGCCCCGATTCGCCCGAAACGCGTAACGCGTAGCGGTGAATCGCCGTCAGATGCGCTGTTGCGCGGCGGAATTGAATATATTGAAGTGCGTTCGCTGGACATCAATCCGTTCACCCCGATTGGCGTGGATGAGCAGCAGATCCGTTTCCTCGATCTGTTTATGGTCTGGTGTGTGCTGGCGGATGCACCGGAAATGAGTAGCGATGAGCTTCTGTGTACGCGTAAAAATTGGAATCGCGTGATTCTGGAAGGGCGTAAACCAGGCCTGACGCTGGGAATGGGCTGCGAAACGGCGCAATTCCCACTACCACAAGTCGGGAAAGATCTGTTCCGTGACCTTAAACGTGTCGCGCAGACGCTTGATGGACTGTATGGCGGCAACGATTATGAGCAGGTTTGCGATGAACTTCTGGCCTGTTTTGACAACCCGGAACTGACATTCTCGGCGCGCATTTTGCGTTCTATGCTTGATAAAGGTATTGGCGGTACGGGCAAAGCGCTCTCAGAAGAGTATCGTTCTATGTTGCGTGAAGAACCGCTGGAAATTTTGCGCGAAGAGGATTTCAGAAAAGAGTGCGATGTATCCTGGGCGCGCCAGAAAGACGTTGAAGCGTCGGACACTGAAACATTCGAGGCGCTGGTCGCGAGACACGCCTGACAGAAAAGAAAAAGGCCACATTACTGTGGCCAAAATATTCATCTCTGAAAACAGGGATGATGATAACAAATGCGCGTCTTTCATATACTCAGACTCGCATCTGAATGAAGAGTTCATTTTATTTTAAAAAAAATCACTGCGGAGGTGACTAAATGCCATTGTTGGATAGCTTCACTGTCGATCATACCCGTATGGAAGCGCCTGCGGTTCGTGTTGCAAAGAGCATGAACACTCCCCATGGCGACGCCATTACCGTTTTTGACCTGCGTTTCTGCGTGCCTAACAAAGAAGTTATGCCGGAAAAAGGTATCCATACGCTGGAGCACCTGTTCGCAGGTTTCATGCGTGATCATCTGAACGGGAATGGCGTGGAGATTATCGACATCTCCCCGATGGGGTGCCGTACTGGCTTCTATATGAGCCTGATCGGTACGCCTGATGAGCAACGTGTGGCCGATGCCTGGAAAGCGGCGATGGCTGACGTCCTGAAAGTGCAGAACCAGAATCAGATTCCGGAACTTAACGTCTATCAGTGCGGCACATATCAGATGCACTCTCTGAGCGAAGCGCAGGACATTGCGCGCCATATTCTCGAAAAAGACGTGCGTGTAAATAGCAATGAAGAGCTGGCGCTGCCGAAAGAGAAACTGCAGGAACTGCACATCTAGTGCGAATGTTCCCTCTCCCAACGGGAGAGGGATGGGCAAAGGAGGTTAAGCGATGTCTACTGCCTTAACCTTCTCCTTTACCCATCGCCCTCTGGTCCCCTTTGCCCATGATTATGAACACGGAGAAAGCGAGCCGTGGCATCAGCATGAGTGCGCCCAATTGCTGCATATCTTAAGTGGCGTCGTCCGGGTGGACACGGCATCAGGTAGTTGGGTTGTACCGCCAGGGCGCGGCGTCTGGTTGCCTGCCGGAACGCAACATGCGATTCGCATTACGGGCAAAGTTGCCGCACGCACGCTGTTTATTGACCCACTTGCCCGCGCGGATTTACCCGCCTCCTGCCAGATTGTGCAAATCACACCGCTGCTACGCGAGCTGATTGTCGCCTCGTTTTCTCTTGCCGAAAAATATGCGCCGGCCAGTCGTGATGAGCACGTTTATGAGCTGATACTCGATGAAATCCGCGGTATGCGCGTGCTGCCCTTTTTCTTGCCGGAGCCGGAGAGTGAGGTGCTGAAAAATCTGTGTCTGCGCATTCGCGAGTCGATAGCCCAGCCCTGGAGCAGCGCACAGGCGGCGGCGCTGATCGGCATGAGTGAAAAGACCCTTAACCGCCATTTTCAACGGCAAACGGCGCTAACTTATGGCGAATGGGTTCGGCAGGCAAAGCTGATGGAAGCGCTGGTCAGGCTTGCGCAAGGTCACTCAGTGCTGCGTGTCGCGCTGGATCTGGGATACGGCAGCCATAGTGCATTTACGGCGATGTTTCGCCGGGTGATGGGGATATCACCCAGCGATTATTTCCGCGCACCGGAAAATGAGTGATGTCAGCTCAGCGCATTCAGTAACGCCTGTAAAGATGCCCTCGCAACATCATTATCGATACCCACCCCCCAGCTTCCACTACCGTCCGGATACAGACAGTGAATGTAGGCCACAGAGCGGCTGTCGCTACGTTCTCCGAGCGTATGTTCGTGATAATCCTTAATACTGAAAGGCTTCTTAAGCAACTGGCTTAGCGCGCCGGCGGCGGCAGACAGTAATCCATTGCCCTGACCTTCGATTTTACGATGGATCCCCTGTAGCAGTAATGTGGCCTGCAAATGTAACTGACCATCCTGACGGCTTTCGCTTTTATAATCCACCAGGGCCAGCGCAGGCTGCGCAACCAGACCGTAGCGCTGGCGGAAGAGCTGCCACAGCGCATTTTGCGTCATCTCTTTACCGTGGCTGTCCGTTTCGCGCTGCACATGCTGGCTAAAATCCTGCTGTAACGCGCGGGGTAATTTCAGCCCATGATTTTGCTCAATCAGCCACGCGCTACCGCTCTTACCGGACTGGCTGTTCACGCGGATCACCGCTTCGTAGGTACAACCAATGTCCTGCGGATCGACGGGCAAATAGGGCATCTCCCAGCGCTCGTCAGCTTTGCGGGCATCGAAGCCTTTTTTAATCGCATCCTGATGCGATCCAGAAAAAGCGGTATAAGCCAGGCGCCCGGCCCACGGGTGACGTGGGTGAACGGGCAACTGATTACAGTTTTCCACCACATCGACCACCTGCTGCATATTGCTGAAATCGAGTTCCGGGGAGATACCCTGGCTATAAAGGTTCATCGCCAGCGTAACCAGACAAACATTGCCGGTGCGTTCGCCATTACCGAACAGACAGCCTTCAACGCGATCGGCACCTGCCAGCAGCGCCAGCTCAGCACTTGCCACGCCAGTTCCGCGATCGTTATGCGGATGCACGCTGATACTCACCGCCTCGCGACGGCTAAAGTTGCGGCAGAAATATTCAATCTGATCGGCGTAAACGTTGGGGGTGTTCACTTCCACCGTTGCGGGCAGATTAATGATCATGGGTCGTTCCGTTCCAGGTTCCCATACATCGGCTACAGCTTCACAGATTTCCAGCGCAAATTCTGGTTCGGTAAAACAGAAGGTTTCCGGGGAATACTCGTATTGCCAGCGGGTCTGTGGATGCTGTTCGCAAAGTTGACGAATGAGCCGTGTAGAACGTACCGCAAGGGCGATCACGTCGGCCTTTTCCATGCCAAACACCAGCTTGCGAAACAGCGGTGCCGTCGCATTGTAGAGGTGAATGGTGGCGCTGTGCGCTCCCGTCAATGAAGCGAAGGTTCGGTGAATCAGATCCTCGCGCGCCTGGGTCAATACCTGGATAGTGACATCCTGGGGAATGCGGTTTTCTTCAATCAACTGGCGTACAAAGTTAAAATCGGTTTGTGATGCAGACGGGAATGCTACTTCGATCTCTTTGAAACCGCAGGCGAGAAGCAGATCCCAGAATTGCAACTTACGCTCACTGTCCATTGGCTCTGCCAGTGCCTGGTTGCCATCGCGCAGGTCTGTAGAGAGCCAGCGTGGCGCGTGGATTTGTTGCTTTTCAGGCCAGCGACGATCGGGTAACGAAATCGGCGTATAGGGGCGGTATTTTTGTGCAGGGTTTTTAAGCATTGTCTTCTCCTTTTGTCTATGAATTATCCTGGCGGCAGACGAGAAACGATGCTTTAGCGCAGCGGACAGAAACTACTGAGAAACGGACAATCTGGCTGTCAATAACCGGGGTAAAATCCCTGAAACCTGTACGCATACTTTGTTTATTACACCATTCATGAATTGTATTCTGCGATTGGTGTATTTTTATTATAAATATTATTCGGCTTTAAATGTTTTCTCTGAATGATTTTATTGACAAGATTCGGATTGCTAACCATCTGTTTAATTTCTGCTTATTGTCATTTCCTTTCTGTCGTGGTAGGTTCTATTTTTCTTATTTTGTGGTTGATAACCAAACGGGAATGAATGTATTCATATTATGGATGCATTTACAGGGGATATTATGCTCAGGTATGAGGCTATTATGCGGTCATCACACGTCAGATTAATAATAATGACACTCGCACTACTGCTGGCAGGGTGTTCAGCGAAAAAATCATCGATACCTCTGACTTCAATATCGGGAAAGCAGAATGAAGTTCAGTGCTATCAAATGTTTACGGCATTGAAGTCACTCGATAACGCATCCTTCAAAAAGTACCAGCAACAATTCAGTGTTATCAATAATAATTATGCCATATATAAAAAGAATCAATCTCTTATAGATGGGAATTCTTCTGAGATCTTTAAGCTTGAGCTAAATAATAAGGTTGATATTGTTTGTGCTCGTGTGCGTAGCGCCGTGTTTGCCAATATGTCAAGGCGTGCAAATGAATTGAATAAATTATGAGAAAATTATTATCTGTTGCTGTAATAATGTCGGGTGTGATTTTCTCAGATATGGTTAAGGCTGACTCAACGTTATTAATTGAACGGCTTCAGCAAGAAGGGATGCTGGCACCCGAACCGAATATTCTGTTTAAAAATGCGGGTGAAAAATCGCAAAGTACTACGCCTGCTGTTCCTCTGATAACGCCTTCTGCACCTGCAACGCAGGTACAAAGTACCGCAGGCGTCAAAAAGAGTGCCGCGCAACAATCGGAACTCAGTAACCTTAAACGAAAGCTCAGTTCTATGCAGCGTGAGTTGCAGGCACTTCGTAAGCAGAATGAATCACTCAAAAATCGACAGCCAGGCCTGTTAACGGAACAGGACGAAGCGTTCAGAGATGAAAATAAACAGCTACACCAGCAGCTAATAGCGAGTGAGAAACAGTTGGCTGAAAATGCGCGTCGCTATGAAAAACAGGTTGGCGTGCTGACCGCGCGAGCAGAAGAATTACAGACGCTGATGACCCGCCTTCAGCTGGCTGCCAATGAGGCCACCAGCCAGAAGGCGTTGCTGGAGCAGCAACTGGCGAAGCAGTCTGGCAGCGATAAAGCGCTGGCGATGCAGCGGGCGGAGGCTGAAAAGCTGCGCACCCAGCTTGCGGCAGCGAATGAGAAAACCACGACGCTTGGCAAGAATATCGCCGAACTGGAGAAAACCGCGCAGGCGAATACCGCGCGCACCGCCACGCTCGAGCAGAGCCTGAAAGAGGCCACCAGCCAGAAGGCGCTGCTGGAGCAACAGCTGGCGAAGCAGTCCGACAGCGATAAAGCGCTGGCGACGCAGCGGGCGGAGGCTGAAAAGCTGCGCACCCAGCTTGCGGCAGCGAATGAGAAAACCGCAACGCTTGGCAAGAATATCGCAGAACTGGAAAAAACCGCGCAGGCGAATACCGCGCGCACCGCCGCACTCGAACAGAGCCTGAAAGAGGCCACCAGCCAGAAAGCGCTGCTGGAGCAGCAACTGGCGAAGCTGTCCGACAGCGATAAAACGCTGGCGACGCAGCGGGCGGAGGCTGAAAAGCTGCGCACCCAGCTTGCGGCAGCGAATGAGAAAACCACGACGCTTGGCAAGAATATCGCCGTACTGGAGAAAACCGCGCAGGTGAATACCGCGCGCACCGCCGCACTCGAACAGAGCCTGAAAGAGGCCACCAGCCAGAAAGCGCTGCTGGAGCAGCAACTGGCGAAGCTGTCCGACAGCGATAAAGCGCTGACTACTCAACTTGAGCAAGCCAGTAAACAAAACAGCGAACAGCTCGCTCAGCTTAATACAGCCAAAGACAAGATCGCAGAACAGTTCGCACGTCTTGCTAAACTTGAGCAGCAGGCCAAAAAAGCCGACGAAGAGAAAAAGCAGGCGCTGGACAGTCTGTCAACATTACAGAAAGAACACGATGCGACTTCCCTTGAACTGGTTAAAGCAAAGCAGTCTGCCTACTCACTGAAAAAGCACAAGTCTGAGGAGGCAAAAATAAACTATGCCTACGGTGCGTATTACGCGGTTAAGGTTCTCTACGAATTCAAAGTACTGGAGAATGCCGGGCACAAGTTCTTACCTTTGGCCTTCCAGCAGGGGTTCAAAGATAAGCTCGCCAACACGATGCAACTGAGCGAAGACGAAGTTGGTCAGACTCTTACTCGTTTTGATCAGCAGGTGAGTGCGGCGAACGAGCGAGAAAGGGTGCGTAACAAAAAACAGAGCATCCAGTTTGTTGCGCAGGCTGCGAAAGTCAAAGGAGCTGAGCGGACCCATAACGGCGTGGTTTACCAGGTCATAAATAGAGGCAAAACACCGCTGTTAACCGCAAGCGATACGGTTCGTTTCCGTCTTGATGAGAAAATCAGTACCGGAAAGAGCATCTCTGTCGGCGAAGTACGAATTGGTATGGTGAGTAAGCTTCCGGAATTAATGCAGCAAGGTGTTCTGCGTGTTGGCAATGGAGGCAAGGTCAGGATCACTGTCCCCAGTGAACTTGCCTATGGTGAACAGGGGATACCCGGTTCTGTGCCACCAGGCGTGGCCTCAGAGATAACCCTCGAAATTCTTGGCATCGTGAAATAACAAAAGAAGCGCCTCCTGACTGGAGGCGCTTAGGTTATGCATCCGTGACCCGGTACTCAACGCAATGTGCTTCATCGGACTGGGGAACCTCAAGCCTGGACGACATGCGCAGAATGACCTCTTCCGGTACGGCATGCTGGCGATTGGCATTCTGCGTTTTCCATTGCGGCCAGGGCACTTCCAGATAAACAATTTTTACCCTCGCCCCGTAAGCCGTGAACAGACTGATAAGCTGAGTTCGCAGTTGCCGACTGATGTTTGTTGCATTCCACACGAAGGGCGTTTTTTGCCGCAAAAGCACGCGCGCTTCCTCTTTCGCCAATTGTACGACTTGCCCGGTTGCTGAGCGATCGGCGGGGCTTACGCCCAGTCGCCTGCGAATATCATCCAGGCTTATGACGGCCAACCCTTTGCAATGTTCGCTGATATAGCGATCTTTCCCCATTCCGGGCAGCGCGCTAAGCAAGGTCACCTCGAAGGACTCCGTGTCCCAGGGCACGAAATCTGCCGGGCTGTTCTCATGCGTCAGGTAATGCCAGCGTGCGGTATCGGATACAAAGGGGCGCGCTTGCCCCCAGCAGTGCTGCTCCTGACAAAAGAGCTCAAACAAAGCAATGCGATCAAGCATTTCCTGTTTGTCCTCGCAATGACGCCCCTCCATGTCGGCACGCGCGAGCAATGCCAGAAGCCGAGTGTCAATTCGCATCGCAGCGCTCAGCAGTAAGCGCTCAGGCGACGGACGTTCCAGCAGCCATAAGGGGAGGCCATGCAGACGCACCAGCGCTGCAATCTGCTCGCGCAGGGCAAATGGCGTCGGGATGTCACGCCACAAAATTTGCCGTGCAGTGAGCTCACCTTTGCGGGCATGGCCAGGCGAGTGGATACGTCCGTCATCGTCCTGGTGCGTGGTACTGCGCTTTTCGACATCGTGCAGGAGCGCCGCGGCCCACATGATTTCCTGCTGCTGGCGTGGCAGTTGCTGATACGCATCCATTTCCGTCAACGCATTGAGGACCATCTCGGTGTGGATCCCCACATTGCCTTCCGCATGGTGAAAGGGATCCTGTGGAACCTGATGCATCTCTTCCACCCAGTTAAAACGCTGGCGTAAAGTGGCCCAGTTTTTGTCTTCGCTTAGCTGCCAGATCATCGCTTGCCTCCTGCCGCAAACTCATACGCCATACGAGCGCGTTGCCAGTTGCGCTTCCAGTGCTCGGTGGTTTTCACATGATTTTTGCGCACAAACTTGAAGACATTATGCGCAAATTCATCAACAGGAAATTCTTCACTGTTGCGGGTGACCACACCTTCGAGCGTACACGGCTTGCCGGTCTGGGTATCCCAGGGCGCAAATGCGCCACTGCCGGTTGTGAGCGCCAGAAACTCACGCTGCCACGCCTTTTCATCATTCCCTGGTTGTGGGCCTTTCATCTCTGGTACGCAAGGAAAATCAAAGAGCGAAGCATAAAATTTGACCTCCTCCCAGCTTAACCAGACGTCCCGGCAGCGGATCGCAAAGAGGAAGAAATCGTGCTCCAGCGCGTGATACTCAATGGAATGGACGGCGTAAAGATTCTCACCAAAGAGTTCGAGATCGCCGAGATCGTTTTTCAGCAATTGCCAGCGCTGGCGAATCTTATGTGTCCATGCGGATTGGGTAGGCGCAGCGTGCGAGCGCGCAAAAACGCCATAGCGGTTCAGGCAGTTATTCTCACCGTCCAGCTTTTCCGTATGGACCAGCGACGCGATAGATTGCACATCACGCCAGTAATCGGCATTGATGCGGTCATCGCTGGTGGTGCCAGGGGAGAAAGGATAGTGCCAGGTTCTCCCGTATTTTCGTTGTGAATTCATGATAATCCATTACTTTTTGTATAATTATTGTTCGCCCGCGCGGCGTGCGAATGCCAGGTTGAGTGGGTTAAAAATGTGAGGTTAACAATCACCCGCAAAAGGGGTGGACGACGTCAGAGGGATAAACAACCTGAGCGCGTTGCTCAGAACCGGTTAGGGTGAATGGAAGATTTCGGGGCGGGCGTAAAGATACACGCGTTATGATGATAAAACAACCACCTGCGAGTGCGGGCATAAAAAAGGGATCCGAAGATCCCTCAGGTGAAAGCTTTTTTCTGCCGGAATGAGCGGTGCCTAGTGCGCACCACCACCACCGCCGCCAGCACCAAACGGCGGTCTGGCAAACCACACAAGGCCCAGCAAGACCAGGAATACCGCGGCCGACATCCAGAAAATCTCATTGGCGGAAATAATCAGCCCCTGATTGGTGATTTGCTGGGCTATCCAGCCGGATGCCTGCTGCTGTGACATCCCCAGCCCCTGCAGCTGGTTATACATTTCCTGCGCGTTCGGGTTGTAAGGGTTTACTGACTCGGTCAGTTGCGCGTGATGCATCGATTCCCGGTTGGTCCACATGGTGGTGGTGATCGATGTCCCGATGGAACCTGCCAGCGTTCGGGCAAAGTTCGACAGGCTCGACGCCGCCGCCAGACGTTCCGGCGGCAGACCGGACAGGGTAATCGTCGTCAGTGGCATAAAGAAGCAGGCCACGGCGAAACCCTGAATAAATTGCGGCCACGCGGAAGCGCCAAAATCCATTCCCGGCTCAAAGGTATATGCACGCCAGTAGAAGCAGACGGCGTACATAATAAAGCTGAATGTAACCAGCCTGCGCATATCGAGCTTATGGGCAAAACGACCAATGATCGGCGACAGCAGGACCGGGATCACCCCAACTGGCGCAGAGGCGAGCCCCGCCCATGTCGCGGTGTAGCCGTAAACTTCCTGCAATAGCTGCGGCAACAGAACAATCGCGCCGAAATAGAGCATATAGGCGAGACTGATACACAAACAGCCGATGGTAAAATTCCGCGACTTAAAGAGCGACAGGTCAACTATCGGGTTCTCATCCGTCAACTCCCACACCACAAGAAAGCTTATCGCCACCACGGCGACAATGGTCAGGATGATGATCTCGCGGGAGTTGAACCAGTCCAGCTCTTTACCCTGGTCGAGCATCACCTGCAGGCTACCGATACCAATCACAAGTAACGCCAGGCCCACACCGTCGATACGGCGCTGTTCGGTGCGTGTTTCACGGCCACGCAGCGATTGCAGAGTCAGCAGTACGACCAGTACGCCGATAGGGACGTTGATAAAGAAGATCCAGCCCCAGTGGTAGTTATCACTGATATAACCGCCGAGGATCGGGCCGCAAATGGGGGCTACGATCACCGTCATCGACCACAGCGCCAGCGCAATGGAACGTTTAGCGGGCGGGTAGTTACTCAGCAACAGACTCTGGGAGAGTGGAATCAACGGCCCGGCGACAATCCCCTGAATGACGCGGAAGAAGATCAGCATGCTCAGGCTATTGGAGACACCGCATGCCCAGGAGGCAATAGCAAAAGCGACCGTAGACCAGAGGAACAGTTTGACCTCACCCACACGCTTCGCCAGCCAGCCGGTTATCGGAATCGAGATGGCGTTTGCCACCCCGAAAGAGGTGATAACCCAGGTACCCTGGCTCAGGGAAGAGCCAAGGTTGCCGGCAATCGTTGGGATCGCGACGTTAGCAATGGTGGAATCCAGCACCTGCATGAAGGTCGCCAGTGACAGCGCAATGGTCATAATGACCAGTTGCGCTCCTTCCAGCGGTTTTCTCTGTTGCATTACGCGTACCTCGGATTAACCCGCGTTGGCCTTCACGATATTTTCAATCAGGGTATTGACCGGTTTCAGGTCAAGCTCACGTGCGTTGCTCTCATAGGCCGGGCTGGTGCGAACCTGGCTAGACAGTACCTGGCCGTCACGGTTGGTGGTATCAACATTGACCAGCGTAGAGAGGCCAATACGCAACGGGTGATCGCTCAACTGTTTTGCATCGAGTTCGATACGTACCGGCAGGCGCTGAACCACTTTGATCCAGTTACCGGTGGCGTTCTGGGCCGGAAGCAGAGAGAAGGCGCTACCTGTACCCATATCCAGACCCACCACTTTGCCGGTGTATTTCACTTCATCACCGTAAAGATCGCTGACGACGGTAGCTGTCTGGCCGATACGCATATGCGCAAGCTGAGTTTCTTTGAAGTTTGCGTCCACCCACAAACCCGTGGCCGGTACGACGGCCATCAGTGAGGTTGTCGGGCTTATCTGCGCGCCAGGCTGAACGGCACGGCGAGAGACATAACCGGTGATCGGACTGACAATTTTGGTACGTTGCAGCGCAAGCCAGGCGTTACGCAGTTCAGCGGCGGCCTGTTTTACCGCAGGCTGATCTTCCAGACGGGTATCCAGGATCATCGCCTGATTGGCGTTATATTGCTGAATAGCAACATCCAACTGCGCCTGTGCGGTGGCGACAGCATCACGCGCATGTTGCAGCTCTTCACGGCCAATTAAGTTGGCGTTGCCCAGCGGCACACGGCGATTTAAATCCGTTTGCGCCTGAGCCAGAGCGGTACGTTGCAGTTCGATGCTTGCCTGAAGCTGCTTGCCGTTGATCATCAACTGACGCGTCTGGCGAACGCTTGAGGCCAGCGCGGTCTGCGCTTTTTCAAATGCCTGTTGGGCATCGGTAGCATCGAGGGTGACCAGCACATCCCCTTGTTTGACGTAGTCGGTGTTGTCAGCCCAGACTTTCGTCACGCTGCCGGATACCTGCGCCATGATTTGAACCTGGTTCCCTGCCACGTAGGCGTCATCGGTTTCCTCAAAATGACGCAGTACTAAAAACCAATAAATCCCATATGCCACGGCAATAACAATAAAGAGCAAGGTCAACAGCAGAAGGGCGCCTTTGCGTTTGCCTTTCTTTTTGACCGGTTGCTGCGGGGTTTGACTCTCCGCATTTGCGCTCATGCTTTTCTCCACGATCTTATTATTTCATATCGGCAAGGCCGACCTGTTTTGTCAGAAAGGCCAGCAGTGTGACGTGCCGGCCTGACGGAATTCTTATTCAATCTGGATGTTCGAGCGGATCTCAGCGTTAGCGCAGCGCCTCAAGGATGGTGCCGTCTTCGTCCATTTGATCCAGGCGAGTGAGCAACTTGCGTGTGATGTGCTCGAGTTGGTCTTTTTCAGCGGTAGTCAGCGAAGACCAGAGTTGGTGCAGACAGTTGTGCTGCGGTGGCAGAACCTGACGCAGGAATTCATGTCCTTTATCGGTCAACTGCAGATGCAGGCAGCGACGGTCATTGTCGCTTTCACGGCGTTCAATCCAGCCGCGTTTTTCCAGTTCATCGGCGATACGGGTCGCATTGGTGCGGGAAGAGCCTAGCGCGCTGCTCAGTTCCGATGGCTGAATACTGTGATTTTCCTGCGACTCCAGGGTGATTAACGCCATAAATAATGTTTCGTTAATCCCTTGAGCTTTCAGCATTTTGTTGCGGTTTTCCAGCAGTTTGCCCTGCATGTGCATACACAGGCGGGTGAGCAGAATTTCCTGGAACGGGAAATCTTCATAGCGGCTGGCGCGGAATTTAAGCATTTGTTCAATGGGCGTAAACGAACTATCCATTTGGGCATAACCTCATTAATTGCAGTCGATATAGTAACGACAGTGACAAATAAAGTAAATGTATTATTTTCTCTAATAAATTTGCTTTAGTTATGGGACTGTCAGTAATTTCCAGACGATTCCGTAAGCGAGCGCGCGCAATAATCCAGCAAGAATCAGGCTGCGCGTTTTCCAGAAACGCAGCCCCAGAAAGATAAATAAAACGTTAACGCAGCCCGTAAGGGGCGCGGCGGGGATGGAGAACAGAGTGACGCGGGAGATGAACTCGCCGGGTGGCGAAAAATCTGGCTTCGTGGCATTCAGGCCGAATGGGAATGCCACAGGAACGTAACGTAATACGTCAGGAAGACGGTTTCTGAACCCTTCCGGAAAGGTTGCAAGTGCAACGGGGAAGGGGTCGGTTGTTGTATCTCTACTATCCATAGTATTTGTTAAATATCACCCACGTTAAAATCACCGGGATAAATAAGTCGCATAACCATATCAGACTCAGGGGCACCTTAACACCCCGGTTTTTTGGTGTTGCGACCTGGCGTGGGCGGGATTTTATTCTGCTTTTTGCGGGGGCTGATAGCCTCGCCACCAGACCAACAGGTTAAGGGCAGCGAAACTGCCACCTGCAATACTCACCCCGGTCCAGCCTGCATGTTGCCATGCCGATGCGGAGATAAGGGATCCGGCCGCGCCACCGACGAAATAACTGGTCATATAACCGGCGGTCAGGCGGTTACGGGCTTCGGGTTTGAGACGATAAATGACGGTCTGGTTGGTGATGTGGACACCCTGTACGGTCAAATCCAGTACCAGAATTCCGACGATCAGCGCCAGCACCGAGCTTTGGCCCCAGGCAATCGCCAGCCAGGAGAGAAGCAGTAACCCCAGTGAGACGGTGGTGGTCAGGTGAGCTTTGCCTTTGTCCGCCAGGCTACCAAAAGGACGCGCGCCCAGTGCGCCTGCGGCGCCTACCAGGCCAAACAGCCCGATCACTCCCTCTGAGAAGTTAAAGGGTGGCGAGGCGAGCAGGAAGGCCATCGAGGTCCAGAGAATGCTGAAATTGGCGAAGGAGAGGCAGCCCAGCAGGGCACGGGTGCGCAGTACTCTCTCTTTGGCAAACAGGGTGAAGATCGATCCCAGAAGCTGTGGGTAATTCAGGTGATTGTCCTGTTTGACCTTTGGCAGACCACGCCATAGTGCAATCGCCATGATAACCATCAGCACGCTGGCTACCCAGTAGACCGTGCGCCAGCCGCCGAGGCTTGCCAGCAATCCGGCAACGGTTCGCGCCAGCAGAATGCCAAGCAGCAGGCCACTCATTATGGTGCCGATGACTTTGCCTCTTTTTTCCGGCGCGGCAAGGGTGGCGGCCAGCGGAACGAGGATTTGCGCCACCACTGAGAAAAGGCCCGTCAGCGCGGTTCCAAGAACCATCATCCCAAGCGTGGTGCTGCTGGCCGTGATCAACATGCCCCCCGCAGCCAGCAGGGTCATGGAGACGATAAGCCGTCTGCGCTCAAACATATCCCCCAGGGGAACCAGGAACAGCAAGCCTGCGGCATAGCCGAGTTGGGCCGCGGTGACAATAAAGCCAGCCTGATTGGGAGAAAGCGCGAAGGCGCGGGCAATCGCATCGAGCAGCGGCTGCGCGTAATAGTTACTGGCGACGGATAGACCGGTGGCGACGGACATGAGCGCGATCAGCGCCGGGCTAAGCCCTTGATGTTGTTTGGTCATTTTTCTGTGACTGATTCATTAGCTGATTATTTTCGTGGATATCAATAATAACTAATGAAGAGAAAAAGGTGGGAGGGATCGCGTGTCGCTTAGTGCGGTTAAGAATTTGTGCGGTTTATTGCCCTCACCCCGCAGGGGCGAGGGGACCGATAGTGCTCGTATTATTTTGTGGGATTCCTTTCCCACGGGGAGAGGGAGAAAACCGAGGGGAAGGGCGACTAAAAGCCAAACCCTTACTTCTGCGCGGCCAGCGCCTCTTTCACCCAACCGTCAAACTGCTGCTGGTGGGCTTTGATCCAACCATCAACATGACCCTGAATATCCGCTTCGGAGGCGTGACCGGCGTGCATCATCGCATTCTGCGCATTGATATCAGAAATCGGCAGCTTCATTACGGAAAACAGTTTCGCCGCCGCCGGGTTTTTCTCGGCCCAGGCTTTATTGGCGACAATGTGCATTGTGTTCACCGGGAAGCCGTAGTTCATACCGTTAGGCAGTTTGGTGTCGATATTTTTCTGCTCGCCCGGCAGAGAAGAGAATGGCACCTGCAGCCAGACCACATCTTTCCCCGGTTTCAGTACGTCACTAACCCAGTACGGCGTCCAGGTGTAATAGAGCACCGGTTTGCCTTCTTTAAAGCGAGTAATGGTATCGGCCATCATCGCCGCGTAATTGCCCTGGTTATGCACCACGGATTTACTCAGGCCAAAGGCGTCAATCTGGTGGTTGATCACCGCTTCACAGCCCCAGCCCGGCGTACATCCTGTCAGGTCTGCTTTCCCGTCGCCGTTGGTATCAAACAGTTTGGCAATGTTGGGATCTTTAAGTTGATCGATGCTTTTAATGTTGTACTTCTCAGCGGTCTTCTTATCGATCAGATACCCCTGCGCTGCGCCGGTAACGAAATCCCCCTCGCGGTAGAACTTTTTATCTCCGCCGGCCGCCGCGTACATATCATCATGCAGTGGTTGCCAGTTCACGGCGGTAAAGGTCACATCGCCCGCCGCCAGTGAGGTGTAACCGACGTTGTAGTCCACTTCGCTGGGCTTGTTGACGGTATAGCCGAGTTTTTCCAGCCCACGGCTGACCAGCAGGGTCTGGAATGTTTCTTCAGAGATAGTGCTCTGGAAAGGTTGTACGGTGATGCCTTTGCCGGGCAGGTCGGCCGCAAATGCGCTGGTGGAGACAAGGGTGGCAAACGCTGTGGCGAGAATAATGTTCTGTCGCATCGTTGTTATTCCTTCAATTTTAGGTAGGACTCAGTAGGCCCGGAGCGCGTGTCTCCGGGCGAGCTACATCGTTATTTAATGAACGGGCGAGTAATCAACCCAAGTGGGCCGGTGCTGTACCAGCGACGATTACCCCGGCTGCGGGCATCGCGACCCATCGCCTGTGTCAGGCGGTCGAGGATGATGGCGAGGATAACAATCCCCACGCCACCGACGGTTGCCAGCCCCATATCGAGACGGCCAATACCGCGAAGTACCATCTGACCAAGTCCACCGACGGCGATCATCGATGCGATCACTACCATGGAGAGGGCAAGCATAAGCGTCTGGTTGATCCCCGCCATAATGGTGGGCATGGCCAGTGGTAACTGTACTTTGAACAACATCTGGCGCGGGCTGGCGCCAAATGAACGTGATGCTTCAATTAAATCTTCCGGCACCTGGTTAATACCCAGGATGGTCAAACGCACCACCGGCGGCAGGGCGAAAATAATCGTCACCACCACGCCCGGCACATTGCCGATACCAAACAGCATCACAATCGGCACCAGGTAGACAAACGCAGGCGTTGTCTGCATGGCGTCGAGCAACGGACGGATGATCTTCGCCGCACGTTCACTGCGCGCCAGCCAGATGCCAAGCGGTAGCCCGATAATGATGCAAAACAGCAGGGCGGTCAGCACCAGTGCCAGCGTGACCATCGCCTGCGACCAGGCGCCAATGGCACCGATCAAAATCAGTGACACCAGTGCCGCGACGCCCATTCCTGCGCTGCTAATCTGCCAGGCGATCAGTGAAAAGACGATGATCGCGACCGGTGCAGGCATCCCCAACAGCAATTGCTGGAAGGCGCTTAAGATGTAATCCACCGGGACACGGATGCCCTGGAACACCGGGCGGAAGTGCGTCACCACCCAGTCGATCCCCTGTGTGACCCAGCTATCCAGAGGGATCAGCGTCTTATGGAAGGGATCCATAATATTAAAATGCTCCGGCGCAGGTGCCGGGGCATTGGCGAGCCAGTCGGCACCGCCGCCATCCGTTGGTGCGGGGGCGGGTGATGATCCCCATGCATCAGCCGATTGTGCCGCGCTGTCGGTTGCCGGTGCGCTCTCCCACGGGTTATTTTGATCAGCCATTGTTTGCTCCCTCGCGATCTAAAGCCTGTAGCAGCATCCGTTTGGAGATGATGCCGACGTATTGTTGTTCTTCACCGACCACCGGTACCGCGCAGGGTGCCTGGCCAACATGAGAGAGCAACTCGCTGAGCGGCGTTTCCGCGTCCACGGCAAGCGGGGAGTCGATTAACGCCGCATCGATCCCCTGATTCTGGCTTAGCGCCGTTTTCAGAGAGTCGATGGAGACAATGCCAACAAATTTATTACCGCGTTCAATCACATAACCATATTCACGGTCTTCATCCTGCAACATCTTCAGCGCTGAACGTGGGCCAAAACCTGGCGTTCTGCGAATAAGGCCGACCGGCGTGCGGCGGGCAATATCTTTTGCGCTGAATACCTGGCTAATATCCACGCCACGGAAGAAGGTTCGCACATAATCATTCGCCGGATTATTCAGAATTTCATCCGGTGTTCCGACCTGAACAACTTCGCCGTTTTGCATAATGGCAATCCGATCGCCAATACGCATTGCTTCATCCAGATCGTGGGAAATAAAGACCACAGTGCGTTGATGGCGCGACTGTAATTTCACCAGTTCATCCTGCATCTCGGTACGAATTAATGGATCGAGCGCCGAGAAGGCTTCGTCCATTAATAAGATATCGGGATTAATCGCTAATGCGCGAGCGAGACCTACGCGCTGGCGCATACCACCAGAGAGTTCATCCGGATAAGCGTGGGCATAATTCTCCAGCCCGACCTGACGCAATGCGTCTAAGGCTTTTTCCTGACGCTCACTGGCGCTCGCGCCCGCTAATTCCATGCCAAACGCAGTGTTATTTAACACTGTCATATGCGGCATTAGCGCGAATGACTGGAAGACCATCGCAATCTTTTTCCTGCGCACCTCACGGAGTTCGGCATCTGATATTTTGGCGATATCCACGCCATCAATCAGTACCTGTCCGCGGGTGGGTTCAATCAGGCGATTGAGAAGGCGTACCATTGTGGACTTACCCGAACCGGATAATCCCATGATGACAAATATCTCGCCTTCTTCAATGGCCAGACTGGCGTCTTTAACGCCAAGCGATAGCCCTGTTTTTTCCAGAATTTGTTCTTTCGAAAATCCCTTTTCAATATATTTGAAAGCTCGCTGCGGATGCTCGCCAAATACTTTATATAGGTTTTTAACTTCTAATTTAATTGCCATGCAATAGAACGTTTCCTGTTATTTATTTATGTCGATATGTTACCTGATGCGAATAATTGACCGCGTATACCCTAGCATACTGAGATTCTGTGACAACCCTCATGACTTGTATTGGTGGAATTTTGCAAGTGTAAAATCGCCTGAATTTCCCATGAGATAAGGGCTGAGCGGTGATTGAATTTTTATGAGATTTTTCTCGTTTTGCTGTTGAATTTTGATATGACGCACGTTGTTTCAGAAGAATATGACGAGGGAATGACGCCGGAAATAGGGGGGAATATTCGGCGAGATTGTAAGGAATTATATTTGATATGCGAGAGTCCCGGATGGCGGCGTAAACGCCTTATCCGGGTGACAAAACCGTAGCCCCGGTAAGCGCAGCGCCGCCGGGGATATTCCTGCTTACTGGAAGATTAAAAATCCCAGTCCTCATCCTCGGTTTCCACCGCTTTGCCCATCACATAAGACGAACCGGAACCCGAGAAGAAGTCATGGTTTTCATCCGCTCCCGGTGAGAGGGCAGCGAGAATTGCCGGGTTTACTTCTGCCATTTCCGTCGGGAACAAGGGCTCATAGCCCAGGTTCATTAGCGCTTTATTGGCGTTGTAACAGAGGAAGGCTTTCACATCTTCGGCCCAACCCGACTCCGCATATAAGTCCTCGGTGTAGGTCACTTCGTTATCGTAGAGATCCATCATCAACTCCAGCGCGAAATTTTTTAATTCTTCACGCTTTTCACTGCTGACTTTTTCCAGCCCTTTCTGATACTTATAGCCAATGTAATAGCCGTGAACCGCCTCGTCGCGAATGATCAAACGAATCAGATCCGCCGTATTGGTCAGTTTGCCGCGGCTGGACCAGTACATCGGCAGCCAGAAGCCGGAATAGAACAAAAACGACTCCAGGAAGACGCTGGCAATTTTCTTCTTCAGCGGATCATCGGCACGGTAATACTCCAGAATGAGCTGTGCCTTACGCTGCAACGCGCTGTTCTCTTCACTCCAGGCGTAGGCCGCATCCACATCTTTCGTCTGGCACAGCGTGGAGAAAATCGAGCTGTAAGAGCGAGCATGCACCGCTTCCATAAAGCTGACGTTCGATAAGACCGCCTCTTCATGAGGCGTCAGCGCATCGGCCATTAATGTCGGCGCACCCACGGTATTCTGAATGGTATCGAGCAGCGTCAGCCCGGTAAAAACGCGGATCGTCAGTTGCTGTTCCGCGTGGCTCAGCGTCTGCCAGGCGGGGATATCGTTCGACAGCGGTATTTTTTCCGGTAGCCAGAAGTTACTGGTCAGGCGGTTCCAGACCTCAAGATCTTTATCATCCTGAATCTTGTTCCAGTTGACGGCGCTCACGCGTGATAGTGGTTTCATCCTTTTCTCCTTACAGCGCGCAGGACACGCAACCCTCGATTTCAGTCCCTTCCAGCGCCAGTTGGCGCAGGCGGATGTAGTACAGCGTTTTGATACCTTTCTTCCACGCATAAATCTGCGCTCTATTAATGTCGCGCGTGGTGGCGGTGTCCGGGAAGAACAGCGTCAATGACAACCCCTGATCCACATGACGCGTGGCCTCAGCGTAGGTGTCGATGATCTTCTCCGGCCCGATTTCATAGGCATCCTGATAAAACGCCAGGTTTTCGTTGGTCATAAACGGGGCAGGGTAGTAAACGCGCCCGGTTTTGCCTTCCTTGCGAATCTCAATTTTCGACACGATAGGGTGAATACTCGACGTGGCGTGATTGATGTAAGAAATAGACCCGGTGGGCGGAACCGCCTGCAGGTTCTGGTTGTAAATGCCGTAGCGCATCACGCTCTCACGCAACTGCTCCCACATATTGCGGTCAGGGAGGGTGATGCCGCTTCGGGCAAAGAGCGCACGGACTTTCTCTGTTTTTGGCTGCCAGTTCTTTTCCAGGTACTGATTGAAAAATTCCCCGCTGGCATAGCGCGACTGTTCGAAGCCTGTAAAACGCTGGTTGCGTTCGCGGGCCATCATCATTGAGGTATTCAGCGCGTGCCAGGTGATGGTGTAAAAATAGAAGTTGGTGAAATCCAGCCCCTCTTCACTGCCGTAGGCAATGCCTTCACGCGCCAGATAGCCGTGCAGGTTCATCTGCCCCAGGCCAATAGCGTGCGATGCCGCATTCCCCGCTTCTACCGAGGGAACCGAGCGGATGTGGCTCATGTTTGAGACCGCGCTCAGGCCACGCACCGCCGTTTCCACCGTGCGGCCAAAGTCAGGCGAATCCATGGTATGGGCGATATTGAGCGAGCCGAGATTGCAAGAGATATCGTGGCCAATATCCGCGTAGTCCAGGTTTTCATCCAGCGTGGACGGGCTATTCACCTGCAAAATCTCGGAGCACAGGTTGCTCATATTGATACGCCCGGCAATGGGATTGGCGCGGTTCACCGTATCTTCAAACATGATGTACGGATAGCCTGATTCGAACTGGATTTCCGCCAGCGTCTGGAAGAAATCGCGTGCGTTGATGTATTTCTTACGTACGCGGTCATCGGCAACCAGTTGTTCATACATCTCGCTTACTGCGATATCACCGAAGGGTTTGCCGTACAGGCGCTCCACGTCATAGGGTGAAAACAGCGCCATGTCAGCATTGTCTTTTGCCAGACGGAAAGTGATATCCGGGATCACCACACCCAGTGAGAGCGTTTTAATACGAATTTTTTCGTCGGCGTTTTCCCGTTTGGTATCGAGAAAACGCAAAATATCCGGGTGGTGCGCGTTGAGATAAACGGCACCCGCTCCCTGGCGCGCGCCTAGCTGGTTTGCATAAGAGAAGGCATCTTCCAGCATCTTCATCACCGGAATCACACCCGACGACTGGTTCTCAATGCGTTTAATCGGCGCACCGGCCTCGCGCAGATTTGAGAGCAAAAAGGCCACGCCACCGCCGCGTTTGGACAACTGCAACGCTGAGTTCACCGCGCGGCCAATGGATTCCATATTGTCTTCAATACGTAACAGGAAGCAGGAGACCAGCTCGCCGCGCTGCTTTTTGCCGCAGTTGAGGAAGGTCGGTGTTGCTGGCTGGAAGCGACCAGCCAGGATCTCATCGGTCAACTGCTGCGCCAGGGTTTTATCTCCCTGGGCGAGGGTAAGCGCGACCATGCACACGCGGTCTTCGAAATGCTCAAGATAACGTTTGCCGTCGAAGGTTTTCAGCGTATAGCTGGTGTAGTACTTCCATGCGCCAAGGAACGTCTGGAAACGGAAACCGCTGGCATGGGCGTGAGCAAAAAGGTCGACCACGAAAGCGCGATCATAACGCGCCAGCACGCTTTCATCGTAATACTCTTCCTGCACCAGATAGTTAAGGCGCTCATCCTGGCTGGCGAATGTCATGCTATTGGGCAGAACATGGTTGCTGTAGAACGCGTCTACCGCCTGGTGGTCTTTGTCGAACTGGATGCGGCCTGCTTTATCGTACAGATTCAGCATGGCGTTCAGCGCATGGTAATCCGGTGCGGCTTGCATTACGCGCTCTGCGGTTGTCGTTGCCAAAATTCGCTCACTCCTTTACGCACGTTTTCAATGTCCTGCTGGGTTCCCATCAGCTCAAAACGGTAGAGATACGGCACGCCGCATTTCTGCGAGATCACATCTCCGGCTCGCCCGTAGGCTTCGCCAAAATTGCGATTGCCGGAGGCGATCACGCCGCGAATCAGCGCACGGTTATGCTGATCGTTTAAAAAGCGGATGACCTGACGTGGCACGGCACCTGCCGTACCGCCGCCGCCATAACTGGGAACAACAAGAATGTAGGGTTCGTCTACCCGGATGCGCTCACGCTCATTGAGTGGAATACGCACCGCCGATATCCCCAGTCGCTCAATAAACCGCTGCGTGTTTTCCGAGCTGCTGGAGAAGTAGACGAGGGTGCTCATGCGCTGGCCACACGCGGTGCGGTGTGCAGGCGGTTGATCATATCCGGGCGGAAGCCAGACCATTGGGTTTCACCTGCAACCACGACCGGTAACTGACGAAAACCCATTGCGCGCAGTTCATCTGCAGCGTCCGGTACCAGATCGACATTCACCATTTCGAATTCAAGGCCGCGGCTTTCCATTGCCCGTTTTGTGGCGTGGCACTGTACACAGTCATTTTGAGTGTAAATAGTAATGCGCATGATTCGTGTTTCCATTTAAAATAAGAGAACGACGCGAAGGTTCGCGTCAGTCGTGTGTTCGTTACTAAAAGGAATACTAGATGTAGTTGATAAAAGTTTCAACCACACAACATATAGGAAATTGAGATTGGTTTTTCCTGTTTGATGAGCGCAACGAGGAGGGGGCTGTATATGCGTAAAACAGGCCAGCAGGCAATAAAAAACCCCGCACGTGCATCACGTCCGGGGTTGAGGAGGGGAGAGTAAACGGGGTTAACGGCGGTTACAAATCAGCGCACCCAGGAAAATCCCGACGGCGGCAACTGCCCCCAGTGCATAGACCGGATTCTCTTTCACATAGGTACCCGCACAGCTTACCGCGTCACGCGCTGCCTGATGTGCTGGTGTCCGACCATGCAGACGCGCCCGAGTCTCTCTTAACAGCGCCTGCGCTTTACGACGCGCGGTATCCGCTTCGTCTTTTGCATCGCTACCCAGAGACTTGAGTACATCTTCCAGGCTATCGGCCAGTTTATGAACATCATTCTGGATATCCTGAACGCCATCATCTACATCACTGCGATTAGGTCTGTTAAACATCGGATCCTCCTTTGTTTTCGATGTGAATTTTAGTTTAGACCATAATTTTGTGCCGCTAATCACCGAAACGGCATTTGCCCTCGTTTATGGACTTTTCTGAAAGCGTTGCTAATGCTGAGTAATGTAAGGTTGCGGTGCAGTAAAAAGATGACGAGGAAAATATATGTATTTACGACCCGATGAGGTGGCACGCGTTCTTGAGAAAGTGGGTTTTAGAATGGATGTTGCGACGACGAAAGCTTATGGTTACCGCCGTGGTGACAATTATGTGTATGTAAATCGAGAGGCGCGCATGGGCCGTACGGCGCTGATCATTCACCCCACGCTAAAAGAACGAAGTCTGTCCCTTGCGGAGCCCGCCTCGGAAATCAAGACGTGCGATCACTATCAAAACTTCCCGTTATATTTAGGCGGGGACGCGCAGGAACATTACGGTATTCCACACGGTTTCAGTTCCCGGCTGGCGCTTGAGCGTTTTTTATCGGGCCTGTTCGGCGAGTTTCAATAAGCAGTGACAGGCGCAGGCCTGTCACTCTACCCTCAGGCTTTCGCCTGCTGAAAGCTCACGCCAAACAGACGGCGGCAGTAATCCAGGAAGTAGCCGTACAGCGCACCCATCAGCATCGACAGTACCGCATTTGAACTCACCGCTGCGACAATTTGATGCCAGTCGGCGCCGACAGTCAGCAAAATAGCGACATATACCGGTGACTGGAAGGTGACATAGGCCACAACATCCGCCAGTGTTCGCATTCCGCTTTTCGGGCTAATACGGCGGGCATAACGCATGATCGCATCGCGATACAGACCATAAGGCCAGGCAATAATAATGTTGACCGGAATAGCAACCAGACGTGATGAAAGTGACTGCTCGAAGGTCATTCCAGAGAGGAATATTTCAATGAGCATGTTCACTACCGAACAATAGACAACCATTGCAAAGGTGTCTGCTACGGCATGACGCAGGCGGGACTGCGAAGAGAACATGGTACTGCTCCTTGAAAAGAGAAAATAAGCTGATACCGGACGGTAACTAGCGGTTTGCTGTGGCACATTTTATGGTGCTAGATTATATGTCTGGATATAAACTAACAACTAGCTAATAATTTTTATTTATTTTCTTTTTCTGGATAAATTGCTCTGCCTTTGCCTGTTTTTTACGCATTTCGTTATTTTTGTTGGGAGGGGCAGTAAAAGCATTTGATATCATTAACTTATGGATGAGTTGTGATGTTATTCACAAAATGACTTACCGTAGCAAAGCGTACTTTTAGCGAACAATCCTTCCCTGATGTTCATAATTCAATCAGTAGCATTTTTTATGCTATACAAACGCTTTTACCAGCGTTAAATGCTGTTTCTTTGATTGGGTAAATATGCGAATTCTTTGCATAAAGAAAGGTGATGAAGGGTGGGGAAATACAGATAAGTTGCGGTGAGAAATGCTCACCGCAAAAAGGAATTAGCAGACGCCGAAATCGCCGTCTTCTTTATAAAGAGACACGTCCGCAGCTTTAAGGGTAATTTTCTCTGCCGCGTCATTATGCACCGGTACGGCAACGATTTGGTCCTCATGCACTTCAATGACTTTTAACTTCGGTCCGCCAATACGCGGCTGCACTACATCACCAACAGTAATCATATTGTCCTCCTTATTTCCTGGTCATTAAACCTTAGCGCGAACTGCTCGCAAGGTACAGTTGGGCCGGATGATGACTGCTATTGATGAAATGTTGTTTTGCGTAAAAGAGGGTAAAAGCGCAAGGCCCGGCTGGCGGTGTTCCGTAAAGTGGCTAAGCTTTTACATTAAATTCCTTTTTTAACAATCACCTGCATTTTTATCGCAATGGAGAAGTTATGGGTTTCTGGCGTATTATTTTTACGATTATTCTTCCCCCGCTGGGCGTACTCATTGGTAAAGGCTTTGGCTGGGCTTTCATTCTCAACGTAATTCTGACGTTGCTTGGCTATTTCCCTGGCCTGATTCACGCTTTTTGGGTTCAGTCACGTGACTAAGTGGCGAAGGGCGAGAGCTTTCGCCCTTATGTTTTTATAACTGATTGTTAACCTGATATTTTCTCCGTTTTGTTGTGCGAGTCCGTAAAGTTCTTCGCCATTGAGACGATAAAAAATACGTTTGGCATCAATTCTAAGGAGAAGATATGAGCATTAAGGATGTAAGTTCGGCTGCCTCGTTGAGGGACATGCCTGCCACTACCCGTTTGGAAACGGTGCATGCCGTGACGGGGAAAAACGTTGATCCCGTTGATTCCGTTGAGGTCAGTCTGTCGCCGGAAGCGATGGCGCAAGCGAGGGATAACTTAACGCCGCCGACTCAGGAGGAGATAGACGCGAGCGCCCGCGAAGTGCTCAACCTGCGTAACCAGGCGATAGCGCGTATGCCAACGGGACCGAGCCTTGCCAGTGATTTCTATTCCGATCCCGCCACCGCCAACGACGCGGTCAGTTTTCAGGCCTTTTTCCAGAACGCCACGGTTAACGCCGATGAGATGGCTGACGCACTGCATAAAGCCCTGACATCCCCAACTCAAAACGGGGATTACACCACCAATGCGATGGATCTGGCCTTAACACAAGCCAAGCTGAATCTGGTGGTACAGAAGTATGTGGCAACGGATTACCAGACTGAGGCCAGCGCATTTGTCGCTCAGTTTATTAGTGATAAATCTTCACAGGCCGATCAGATGACCAAAGTGGTCCTCACTCAGGCGAGCAGACTGGCGGAAAGCCTGGGGGATCGCGACCAGGCACAGCATCATCAGGATGCCCTCGCACAACTGGCAGAAGGAACGCACTCTTCCCAGACAGTCCGCAATGCAATGCTGAGCCTCACCGCCAGTACCACAGACAGTGATGCCTGGTTCTCTTCAATCAACAACTGGGTTGCGAAAAATCGCTCGTTACCCTACATCCGTGAAATTGAGCAAGGCCATATCAGCGCACTACAGGAGCAGTGGCAGAGTTTTGTCACGGGCCTGAAAACGGATGTCTAATCCGCTGCCCCTCATTGACGGATGAGGGGCGATTAATAGCCCACGGTATAGACGCGCCCTGTCTGCACGCCTTCAATACTGCGGCGATAAGCCAGCGCCACCCGCGCGGCTGGCACGCTCTCAAACCCCGGAAAGAAGGAGCCGTAAGCTTCTTGCGATTCACTCAGCATGGTCGGGCTAACGACATTTATACGCTGCCCGTGTTTCAGTTCGCACGCCGCTGCCTTCACAAAACCTTCCAGCGCCGCGTTGACCGTCGTGGCATTGACCCCTTGCGCGATAGGCTCCTGGCCAACAATCCCGCTGGTTAGCGTAATTGAGCCACCCTCGTTCAGGTAATGTTGCCCTGTCAACGCCAGACGTACCTGACCGAGCAATTTATCCTGCAGGCCAATTGCAAAATCCCGGCTGGTCATTTTCTCCAGCGGCCCAAAGAAAAGATTGCCGGTGGTGGCGACGATAGCATCGACTCTCCCCACATTTTCAAACAGTGCTGCCACGCTCTCATCGGACGTGATATCAACATGGACATCACCACTGGTGCGCCCTGCGCGGATAATGTCATGCTGACCCTGGCTCAGCTCCTGCTCAACCGCCCGACCTACGGTACCACTTGCGCCAATCAGTAAAATTTTCATCGTTATGCTCCTCTGTTGCAGTAGTGGCTATTCTTCCGCTAATTATTTATAAGATAAATGAGCTAAACGTTAATTGATTACTAACTGTGGGTTAGCAATATGGATAAGCTGCGCAGTATGGAAGTGTTCATTACCGTTGCGGATTGCGGCAGTTTCACCCAGGCGGCAAGTCAATTGAATCTGTCGGCGGTGATGGTGGGGAAATACATCGGTGCGCTGGAGGAGCAGCTTGGCGCAAGGCTGGTGGAGCGCAATACCCGGCGACAAAGTCTGACGGATGCCGGGCGTGTCTATTATGAAGAGGCACGCCGGGTGCTTGAGCAGGTACATATGGCGGATACCTCCATTGAACGACTGCGCGATACTCCCGCCGGTACGTTGCGGGTAAGTGCCTCCACGACGTTTGGCGCCTGCGTAGTGGCTCCGCTGACTGCCGCCTTTCTTAATGCGCATCCGCAGGTACGCGTCGAACTGGATCTGAGCAACCGACGGGTTGATCTGGTTGATGAAGGATTCGATCTGGCGATCCGCATTGGTGGGTTACACAACGATGACGTGGTTGCAAAGCCACTATGCCTTTATCGCATGGTGATTTGTGCTTCACCCGATTACCTGGCGCGGCACGGTGAGCCACGTACGCCGGATGATTTACAGCATCATCGCTGCCTGTCGCACATGGTCTGGAACGCGAATAACGAATGGAAACTACCGGGAACGGACGGTGACATGTCCTGGCGGCGAGACCCGGTATTTCGTTGTAATGACGGGCAGGCATTGCGCCTTGCCGCTGTTGCGGGAGCGGGGTTATTACTCCAGCCGGAGATCTTACTGACCGATGAGCTGGCAGGCGGCAAACTGGTACGCGTGTTAACGGACTTTGCGCCACAGCCGCGCCAGGTGTGGCTGCTTTATCGCCAGCAGCGCCGTCCGTTACCTAAGCTCACTCGCTATGTTGCTCATTTGCTCGACCATATCAACGCGTGGGTTGCCCCTTCCTGAGAGTGACAGCGCGCAATATACAGGGCTCCAGCAGCCGGGCGACCGCAGCAAACACCGGCACCACCACGGAGTTACCAAACTGACGATAGGCCTGTGTGTCCGACACCGGAATGCGAAACGGTTTTTCGCCAGGTTTCTCAAAACCCATCAGGCGCGCGCATTCGCGTGGCGTTAGCCTGCGCGGACGACGCTGCTGGTTGGCGGCGTCGCTAAAGTTGCTTTCACCCAGCGCTTTATCCCAGCCGCGATCAACCAGAATTTCTGAGCCATCTTTGTGATAGCGGGCAGATAAGGTTCGTGCCACGCTGGCTGCATTCGTGGGATCAACCAGTCCAAATCCAAAACCGTTGCCTTTCGCCGCGTGCTTCTTCGCATAATGGAAAAGGTAATCCCACAGTTTGGGCGACAGCACATACTTCGCATCAACAGTGGGCTCAAGGAGCTCACCGAAGGTCGGTCTGCTGCGCGGATAGAAGCGGTCGATATTACGCAGGGTAAAATCTTGCTTTAGCTGTAAATCGCGGCGAAAACCCACCAGAACAATACGTTCGCGGTGCTGGGGCAGAAAGTGTTTGCCATCTACAATCTTCGGGTCATCTTTACCGGTCGCTTCGGCGTCGGCCACGTCGTACCCCAGTTCATCAAGGGTATTCATGATCACGGTAAAGGTCTTCCCCTGATCGTGGCTTTTCAGGTTTTTGACATTTTCCAGCACAAAGATAGCCGGGCGTTTGGCTTTAATAATCCGCGCGACATCGAAAAAGAGCGTGCCTTGCGCTTCGCATTCAAAACCATGGGCGCGACCGAGGGCATTCTTTTTACTCACCCCGGCTAAGCTGAACGGCTGGCACGGAAATCCTGCCAACAGGACGTCATGATCGGGGATCTGTGCGTCGATATGCGCATAGGCCTGCGCGTCGGTGACGTCCGGTTTACCGCTCAGCGTAACTTCGCGAATATCCTGATTAAAACAATGGCTGCTTTCGTCGTTGTACCAGTTAGCTTTGTAAGTCCGCACCGCATTTTTATTCCATTCACTGGTAAAGACACACTGTCCGCCAATGGCTTCAAAACCATTGCGGATACCGCCAATACCGGCGAACAAGTCGATAAAGCGGAATTGATAATGCGGATGGTGCGCAGGCGGCGAAGGAAGCATTTTGCGCAGTAAGGCTTCCTCGGCGGCGGTCAATGGCGCAGGGGTGCCTTTGCCGTTGACCCGCCGGTTTAATCTTTCACGACTCCATTCGTTTTGACCCAGTTTGCGTAACTGTTCCGCCACATACTTTTGTCCGTAGATTTCCAGTACCCGGCCCAGCAATGCGTTGTCGTCTTCTCGTTGCCGTTTGTCTTCTGCTTCGGCCTGGCGCTGAAGCTCCTGCGCGATTGAATCAAATTCCGACATGACGTCTCCTTGGGTTAATGCGTGAAAATATATCACTCATTTGACCCAGAGGAGAGTTTTACCTGCTGTTATCAGTGAATGTTGGGACGGTACGCAAAACCGCGTGCGCTCTGCGTGTTATCCAGCAAAGGGAACGGTATACGTCTAATGGTGGGGCAGCGACACCCATTTATAGCCCAACAGCATGGTGCCAAGGATGATCGTTGCCGTGGCGCTGAGATGCATCAGAAAATCCAGCGCACTCACATGGGTTGGGTGGCAAAGGGCCAGTAATGTCAGCGCCATGCAGGCGACGCCAGCCCCGGCGGCTGCCAGGCTCCGGGCGGGAAATAACGTGCGGGTACGGCGTAGATAACCAATCACGATCGCCATCATCGGCACGCTCACCACAACCATAAAGAGATAACAATTTGTTCCCGCCTCGCTGCCTTGTACCGGGAGGTGGTGATGCAACTGCATATTGGCAAAGGAAAGTGCGAGCCAGAGGCTAACCAGCGGCGTAAACCATTTCCAGCTCAGGGATTGCTGCCCGGCAATGCTCAGCAAAAAGGCATTACGGATAGCCAGCGCGCCGGTAATAAAGGTCAGAAATAGCTGCAAGATAACCCACGCAGCGCCTGTCTGAGACCAGTCGGTAAAGGTCCGGTGCACCAGAAAACTGGCCAGCGCCCCACAGGGCAATGCCATCACGATCCACGCTACAACCCGCCATCCTGGCTGCCACGGACGTTTTACGGGCTCGATAGTACGACTTAACTGCTCAATAAAAAGATCATGATCGGCCATGATGCGCTCCTAACCGACGAAGGTTACTTAATGCGCGATGCAGCAGAGACTTAACGGCCGCCACCGTCAGGTTATTGTGCGTCGCGGTTTCTGAAAGGGTCATTTC
This sequence comes from Phytobacter diazotrophicus, assembly GCF_052061655.1. Taxonomy (NCBI): domain Bacteria; kingdom Pseudomonadati; phylum Pseudomonadota; class Gammaproteobacteria; order Enterobacterales; family Enterobacteriaceae; genus Phytobacter; species Phytobacter diazotrophicus. Next base: position 1,193,470 of record NZ_CM125428.1, read on the forward strand.
GTGCAGGTGTACATGTTCAATTACCTGCCGCTGGCGCGCCGGAAGCTGGTTTAACAGCATGGCGAGTTCTTCCCTCGACTGGTGTTGTTCGGCCAGATAACGGTCTTCGCTTGCGTACTCAGACGCCTCGCTGTCGTCTTGCTCGCGCTGGCGATGACGGCCACGACGGCGTAGCGCATCAACCGAACGGGCATGGGCAATAGCCATCAGCCACGGTAAAAAAGGCGAAGCGGGATCGTAGGTGTGACGTACCCTGTGCACGGTCAGCAGCACATCCTGAATGACATCTTCAACCAGCATGTCATCGTCAACCTGCTTACGTACCAGCGAGCGGATAACCGGTACCAACGCCTTTAGCAACTGCGTGTAGGCCGCCTGATCGCCGGCCTGGGCAAGCGCCATCAATTGCGGCCATTGCTCACGTGTTGCCTCATGTTTTTCCATATTCCGCCTTACTTACGGCCTCATGTCTTTTTACCGCTGGCCTGTGTCAGGGCGTTGACCACTATCGACGGGGTGAGCACCTGCGGCAAAATTTTCGGTTCGCTGCCATCTGCCGGATAGACCACATACAGCGGCAGGCTGCCCTGACCCAGGGCGTTCATCGTGTCATCGATATCGGCATTAAATTTGGTTGAGTCTGCCACCATATAAAGTGTGCCCGTGCGCGCCAGCGCCTCTTTCACGGCCTGCGTAGACAGCGATGTCTTCTCGTTTACCTGACAAGTGATACACCAGGATGCGGTGAAATTGACGAAAATCGCTTTGCCGTGGCCACGATTATCCGCCACATTCTGCGGCGACCATTTTACCTCTTCGACATGTGCCGTCGTCTCAAGCAGGGCGCCATTTTTGATTACCGACGGCAGCGGAACAATCCCTGCCAGAATCAGCGCAGCGGTGACTGCAAACAACGCGAGATGTCGCTTACCGGCAAAGCGCCGTTGCTGCGCCATACCATAGAGCCAGGCGGCGAAACTCAACACTACAGCGGCCGCCAGAATCGCGGCGAGCGCGGTGGTACCTGCCTGCTGAGCCAGCACCCATACCAGCCAGCCGAAGGCGCCGAACATCGGAAACGCCAGGCCACGTTTTAGCGTATTCATCCAGGCGCCGGGGCGCGGTAGCCATTTTCCCAACGCCGGGAAGAGGGAGATAAGAGTGAATGGCGCGGCGAAACCGAGTGCGAGTGCAAAGAAGATAACCAGCGCCACGGCAGGTGGTTGCACCAGCGCATAGCCAATAGCGCCTGCCATAAACGGGGCGGCACAGGGGGTTGCCACAATGATCGACAGCGCCCCGGTTAGCGCTGCCCGGACAAACGCACCGCGCTCAACGGAAATTTCCCCGGCGCGCTGCATCGACAGACCCACTTCAAACACGCCAAGTAAATTCAGCGCAGCGCCCAGAATAACCAGTGCGAGGCAGGCAATCACCAGCGGCGACTGGAGCTGAAACCCCCAACCGACGGCGGTACCACCCGCGCGTAGGGCTAACAAAACCGCGGCCAGTATCAGCATGGTGACAACCGTGCCGAGTAAGAAGCCAAGCCCTTCTTTGCGCGTCTGCACCGTACTGTGCGAATGGCGAACCAGCCCCAGCGCCTTAAGCGAGATTATCGGGAAAACGCAGGGCATAAAATTAAGGATAATGCCGCCTGCGAAGGCGGCCAGCATTGCGGTTAACATAGTGAGTCTCTGATGGCTAATGGGGGGGGTGACGTCCGCCTTTTACGAGTGCGAATTTGCGTACTGTTTCACCGCATCCATCGTTTTCTGAATATGCGTTTCCGGGTTTCTGTCAGTGTAGCTCAGCAGGATCTTACCGTCCGGCGCGATAACAAATGAGGTACGGTCAGAAAGGGTTTTGCCATTCATCTGCATCAGCGTCTGGTACTCAGAGGCGACTTTTGCGCCAGGGTCAGCCGTGACGGTGAACTTATCGCGGCACTCCAGTTTAGAGAACTCATCCACCTGGTCCACATTACCTGCGGTCACGCCAATGACGGTCGCGCCCAGTTTTTTGAAGTCATCCGTGGCTTCGGCAAAGGCGTGGGCTTCGATGGTGCAGCCTTTACTGAATGCCGCCGGGAAAAAATAGAGCACGACCGGGCCTTTTTGTAGGGCTTGTTTCAGTGAGAACGTCAAAGGCTTGCCCGCCAGTGCGCCCTGCAATTGAAAATCGGGGGCCTGTGCACCGGTTGGCAATGCGGCCTGGGCATTGAACATCGGCATTGAGACGCTAAGAAGTACGGCAGAGGTAAGGCTCAAAAAGAGTTTTTTCATCGGTGTCATGTTGCGCTCCATGGGGTTAGGGAATTTAACGCTCATAGACAGTTCGCTGGATGTCGCGGGAAAGTTTCGCCTGGGGTAAAAAATTTTCCTCAGTGAAAAAGCGATTTAAATGCGGAGCTTTTTCACGATGCGCCAGGTATGGGTAGCAAGGAAGACTTTTGTGGCTGGTTGCCATTTTATCCTGCCTGGTTATTTGATAGTCGGGTGTCAGCATCGGCTTGATGCCGGGCCGTTGCGTTTCAAAAGTATATTGCAACGGGTATTAATTTTAATGATCCGGCCTTTCGGGAACCGACCTGGGATGTTATTGGCCCGGTTTGGCCTGGTAACCTGAACATCTGTTTATCAGGCTCTGCTGCTTATATTAGACGCGGATGGTTTTATTGTAATAGAGAGTAAAGGATTACATTTAGCTAAACCGACTTGCTGCGACGGGGATGTGAATATCAGGCGAGTGCGATAAAGCGCAGTAGTACAAGGGAGAATATGACGGTGTGTTTTAATTCTCTGTCATGTGCTTAAGATTATTCTGTAGTTGATGGTCAATCATCTTATGTTATCGGCAGGGTGGGCGGGTTTCACTATATAAAACTTTTCATAGCATTGCGGGGGAGCGTGCCTCCCCCCATAGCTGGATATTAGATTGCGAAATCTTCCAGTTTTTTCCCTTTCTCAAGCGCGGAGGTAATCGCTTTAGGCGTGCGGCCCTGGCCTGTCCAGGTTTTTTCGCTGCCGTCTTCGTCGATATATTTGTATTTCGCCGGGCGAGGTTCACGGGTCGATTTGGTTTTTGTCGCTTGTCCTTTTAAGGAGGAGATGAGCTCTGCCGGGTCAATGCCTTCCTCAAGAAGTTTCACACGAAACGCTTCGAGTTTTGCCTGTTTATCTTCGAGTTCCTTACGCTGAGAGGCTTCTTCTTCGCGGCGTTCTTCAACGATGACCGTGAACTTTTCGAGAATATCTTCAAGATATTCCAGGCTAACTTCACGCGTTTGAGCACGCAGTGTGCGAATGTTGTTTAAGGCTTTCAGTGCTTCTGACATTTGCAGATCCTTTTACTTGAATTTGGTGGTGTTTCGAATTGCTTCTTTGCGAATGGTTCCTGGAAACCAAACGAGCGTATCACTTTTGTTTCTCAGGTGGACACAATATATATACCGCCGATGCAAAATAATTTATAGCAAATTATGAATGGAAATGTCTGTCTTTTAGTGTCATTACTCTTTTTTTTCTAAGTAGAGTATTTCGCTGCTCAGTAAAAGCATAACCACTTCCCTCATCCTTATCAATTTTATGGGTAGTCATCTCTGAAAACCCCTTTCGCAACGGGTCTTTTTTCTTCTCAATACCCTTACTCCCGGTAATTGACCGTCACGCTTTGCTTATATCCGAAATAGAATGAGAAAGATTTGTGCGCTTTGTCGCGAATTCAAAATCATGTCGCACAGTTTGTTCAGGCCAACCAGTTGCGTCAGGAAGATGCATTGTACTTGATAAGCGGCAAGCTAAGCGTGTGAAATAGCGCTTTAAGAAATACCAACTGCAGGTGTCTTCTCTTCACGCTTTTTGCTAAGTGCATTTATCCAGCTCGACAAGAAGTCTGTTTAGCTCATACTGAATGTGCTTCCGACGCTGTTTTAATAGCAAGCGGGCCGGAATGATCCGCTCGATGATTGTCGGTTTTTTCTTTATATACTCAGCTACAAGTTTTTTAATATCTTCTACTGACCAACCTTCCATTACCGGTGTTGGGTTATAAATAATATTAGCCTGGAGGGCTGGGGCAACCTCCTCATCCAGGATCACGAAGATCGTTTCCCGGCTAAGCCCGGATTCCTTTATTACCTGAGCCATCCATCGATAGTCATAATCCTGGAGTTCCCGCCCCGTGAAAAGCTCCGATAATGCATACCAGACAGGGACGCGGCTCGCCAGCGCGCTTTCGGCAATATGCATTCTTTTCTCCCCTGCGGTGGAACAGACAAGGCGCTGGGAGAAGTTTTGCTAAACGAATGGAACGTGTCAACGCTATTCAGGACGGGTCATATACAACAAAAAAGCCCGCAGGGCTTGCGCCGTGCGGGCTTTCAGGACTTCATCGGATGACTCTGGTAATCACCGATGGAGAATTTTGGGGCTGGCGGAGTCTGAATTGGGTTTGTAACTTGTTGTTTAATGGCTGATAACCTTCAGTTCAATTTTCATTTTGGTCCCATTGTTGGTCCTAAAAGAAAATGTCAGGTATTTTGCAGGGAGGGGAGGTTACAGCAGGAGTCTCTTCGTCTGTGAGATTAGCATTTTGCTTTCCTTAAGTCTGCTCTGTATTTAAGCGTTTATTTCACATTAGTTTTTAGCAAGCCGGTAGAGCGCCTTGCTCGCAGAATATCCACTACGGAAATATACGGGGTTTGTTCTTGCCACGAAAATCCCTTTCGGTCGATTCGAACCAGTTCGTATTTTTCGACAAGGAAGTTCACCGCATCGCTTAGCGATACTCCAGCATTAATATGTTCCTGAATAACTGTTTTATCACTGAACGGCGTGTCGTTTAGCGTCAGGCCATAGTGTTGTTCCAGCAGGTGTGTCAGTAACATTTGCCAGACAGCCACGGGCGACAGACAGGGCTTCGTCGCCCGCGAAATTGTAGCAGGTAGAGTTTTCATGTTTGCTCTCGTGAAATTCGTTAGCGTTGAGTGGGATAGACGGCGATGTATACATAGCCGCAACTGCCAAGAGTGTCGGCTTCGCAGGTGAAACCGTTGTGGTACAGGGTGACACAGTGGGCATGGCGGGGATTCATTTCACCAGTGGTCAGCATCGATTCCATCTGGCTGATAAAGTGCGGGAATGTTTCATCCAGCTTCCGGCATTCAGCGTCACTGAATTTACCGGTGATACTGGCCCGGTCAGCCAGATAGTACAGCCGGTTGCCCTCCTGTACCTGACGGGCTCCCAGACGCGGCGTGATATCCCGCTGCAGGCCCCATGTAATGTTGCTCATTTATAACCACCTTTATTGTCAGTTCAGAGTGATACTCATCAGACAGGCATAGGGCCCGTTGCGGTCCTGGCGGCATTCGGCGTATACAGTCAGCACGCCGGGAATGTCAGGAATCACCTTACCGGTGTAATGACAGACACTGCCGTGCTACTGGTATCTGCCGGTGCAGTATCGAAAAATGCGGGAGGCCGGATGCTGGCGGTAAATCGTCATCGCCCGGCGTTTACTGATAATTTTCATGTCATACCTCAAAGCAGACCGTGTTCAGCGAAAGACAATATCTGCGTACCACCTACGATAAGGTGGTCAGGCACACGGATATCAACGAGCTGAAGCGCCTGCACCAGACGCTGCGTGATGGTCTTATCTGCCTGGCTGGGCGTGGCGTCGCCGGAGGGATGGTTATGCGCCAGTATCACTGCGGCTGCATTGAAATACAGGGCGCGTTTGACCACCTCACGGGGATGTACCTCGGTGCTGCTAATGGAACCGGCAAACAGGGTTTCATGGGCAATCAACTGGTTCTGCTGATTCAGATACAGCACCATAAACTCTTCGCGCTCCAGCCCCGCCATTTTCAATTTCAGCCAGTCACGGGCGGCCTGGGTAGAGGTGAATGCTACGCCTGTTTCGCGCAGATGTCGGTCAAGCAGGTTAAGAGCTCGTTTTACTGTCCTCTGCGTGTTCAGGGACAGCGAGCCATGCTCCGGATGAAGAGATGTATCCATTTTCTGTTTTCCGTTAAGTAAGGAATATTGATGAGGGAAGTATTACTTCAAAAGGCCCGCGGTCTTACCATACAGTTTCAGGGCCACACTAAAGGTTGGATCGATGGCTTCAAACCATGCCCAGATAGTCGTGATGCCAGTTCCGGCTGGAAAATGTAAGAAAGGCTCGCTTATAACCACTTCGTCATCCTCCTCTGTTACCAGCGCGTGTTTTAGCAACTCCCACAGGGCATCAGACCGGGACAGTTCTTCACTATTCATTACGATCACTCAGTCAGTAATGCGAATAATTGCGTTGGATTCAGGGTGCTGCAGGGCATAACCCCGCAGGCGGTAATAGTGCTCAGTCATGGCATCGCATTCAGTGCGACAGGCGTGATGGCTGTATTCAATCAGGCAGACAGCGATGCCTGCGGCTTCCACGCTCATTTCCGCACCATTGCCGTTCATGCTGTTGAACAGAGGCCATTTATCGTCACTGTCAGCATCAGGGGCAATAAACGCTCCGCCATTACTGAGCGTGTAAAAGGACCAGATACCACCGCTGTATTCATCACAGAAGCGGTCCATCCAGGTGAAAATGCGTGGTTCCAGCGTTATCCACTGCGGGATGGAGCCAAAGAGTTGAGGCCAGAAATGGATACGCTGTTCGTCAGGAACTGACGTGGCGGTAAGGTTGAGTTGCGGTTCTTTCGCGGGTACCAACTCGCATTGAGTTTGTGTCGTCATGGATTTTCTCCGTAAATAAAAAACGCCAGCGGCGATGGCTGGCGTACAAGGGGGTAAAGAACGTGTGGGAATGTTAAATGTCTTCTGATGAATAGCAGTGGTCAGTCAAAGGATGAAGCTATGGGGTACCGTTCCGTCGGAGAGCGCGATTAAGGCAAGCTTCGGCACTTGTTTCAAAAGTCTATGCCGCCAGGCCATCCGGCTTTCAGAGTCACGAACAACCACGTGGAAGTGACTGGCCTGGTTGCCCTCGATAGTGATGTTGCGATAGAGGTCAGTGATTACTTCAGTGTACTGGCGGAGCAAAGGTTCAGATGGTAATAGAGAAAGTTCTGACATTTCCTCATGCCTTTTAATGCATTAACCCCCGGCGCTAAAGCGACAGGGGCTGATGATTTGAAAAATATTGAGTCTTATTGTTATCAGTCAACCCTACTGCTGACGGTTTTGCTTCGCTTTATCCCACGAAGGGCGATTTTTGCCCGAAAAGGATTTGACCAATGACCAGTATTCAATCGGAAACTGTTTAACCAGTTCACCATGAAGACGAATATCAATGGTTCGATATTGACCATTGTTCATTGTTCCTTCAGCAAATATGGCGTCTTTGCTGCATGTTCCCGTATCATACTGGCTCCAAAACTGCTCTGGTCTGCTGACAACGTAGAAATCCCCCATGGCACACCCGTTGAGCGATTTATGATTAATCACTGCCACCAGATTTGTAGTATTCATCACAATGACACACGTACCTGGTTTTCCATTACATGAATCGCCACGGATAATCTAGACACTTCCGAGCCGTTGATAATACTGGTTTTCATATTCTGTCGGTGACATCTGTTCGCTAGAACCATGCCGACGCTTACTGTTATAAAACATTTCGATGTAATCAAAAATATCACTGCGGGCTTCTTCCCGCGTTCCGTAGATCTTTTTCTTTATCCGTTCACGTTTCAACAACTGGAAAAAACTTTCTGCAACCGCATTATCATGGCAGTTACCGCGACGGCTCATGCTACCCTCCAGGCCGTGTGATTTCAGGAACGACTGCCACTCATGGCTTGTGTACTGACTGCCCTGATCCGAATGAACCAGCACCTGTTTTTCGGGATTACGCCGCCATACAGCCATCAGCAGTGCGTTCAGGACAATGTCCTTTGTCATCCGGGATTGCATGGACCAGCCGATAATTTTGCGTGAGAACAGATCAACAACAACGGCAAGATACAGCCAGCCTTCGTGGGTCCTGATGTAGGTTATGTCCGTTACCCAACGCTCATCAGGAGCATCCGGATTGAACTGTCGCTGGAGCCTGTTGGGTGACACGATACTGGCCTCGCCTTTACGTGCCCGCGGGCTTCGGTATCCGACCTGAGCCTTTATTCCGACACGTTTCATCAGTCTCCAGACTCTGTTTACTCCGCACTGTTGCCCGCTGTCACGCAGATCCAGATGGATTTTGCGATAACCATAGACGCATCCCGACTCCAGCCAGAACTGTTTAATCTGTCCTGTCAGTCTCAGGTCTGCCTGATGGCGTTGTGAATGCGGCTGCTGAAGCCAGGCGTAAAAACCACTGGGATGAACATCCAGCACCCGACAGAGCAGGCGAACAGGCCAGCAACAGGAGTTGTCACGGATAAAGGCGTACCTCAGTCGGACAGCTTTGCGAAGTACGCCGCGGCTTTTTTTAATATGTCCCGTTCGTCGGTAACCCGTTTCAGCTCTTTCTGGAGACGGCGGATCTCGGCCTGAGCATCTGACTGTTCTTTATTAGTGGAAGAATCCGGACCGTACTTCTTTATCCAGGCATAAAGGCTGTGGGTGGTGATATCGAGACGTGTTGCAACGCTGGCAACAGAATAACCGCGATCAACAACCTGTTTGACTGCTTCAGTTTTAAACTCTTCGGGATAACGCTTACCGCTCATGGGCACCTCTCTTTAAGCCATCTTAAATGACTCTGAGGTGTCTGTTAAACCCGTGGCGATTCATTGTGTGGATTAAGAATTGGTCTTATCCAGTGAGCTTTAATGTTGTTAATTCAACGTCAGTGAGTCTGCCACTATCTGCCTTTTTCACAAAGTAAGCCCACCACTGCATCATCGGACGACGTTGCTCAAGGTAATCACTGCGGTTGTAAGCGCGACGTACCTCATTTTTGTCTACATGAGCCAGTGCTGCTTCAATGACATCAGGCGGGAATCCTTCCTCATTGAGTGCCGTACTAGCGATAGAGCGTAAACCGTGTGATACGAGTACGCCTCCTAAGCCAGCACGCTTAAGTGCGGCATTAACTGTTTGGCTGTTCATTGGCTGGGTTGGTTTGATGCGACTGGGAAAGATAAACTCTCGGCCACCACTGAGTGACTTCATCATTTCCAGAATAGAAAGAGCCTCATCCGATAGTGGAACCGTATGGTCTCGGTTCATCTTCATACGAGCTGCTGGAATTTTCCATTCTTTAGCACTGAAATCGATCTCATCCCATCGTGCCTCAGCGGCTTCGGCAGGGCGGGTAATGGTGAGAAGCTGCCACATGAACAAGCACCGCGTTGACATACTGATACTTGCCGTACGCATTGTTTGCATTAACTGTGGAAGCTGATCCGGACGGATACTCGGCATGTTTTTCTTTTGCGGTTTCTCGAACGCTTTTCCGATATTTACACTGGGAACTGCATCAATCAGGCCTGTGTTCTGCGCATAAATCATGACTTCGTTAATACGCTGACAAAGGCGGCGAACAGTCTCTAATGCACCTCTGGCCTGAACCGGCTGTACTGCTTTAACCAGAGTATGAGCCTTAATCTCAGTGACACTAATATCACCGATTGCCGGGAAAACATCTCTCTCAAGCGAGCGCCAGATATCGTCGGCATAGTCCTCTGTTACGCTGGCTTTCTTCACATTCCACCAACGCTCGGCAACTAACAAGAAGGTGTTGGTTTTGGCCTCTTGAGAATTCCTCACCTGTTCTTTCTGATGTTCCTGAGGATCAATATCTTTTGCCAATAAAACTCGAGATTCGGCTCTGAGTTTACGCGCATCAGAAAGTGAGACGGCAGGGTAGGCACCGAAGCTCTGCTTGGTTCGCTGCTTGGTCAGAGGTCGGTAGTAACGGAACTGCCAGAGCTTACTACCGCTGGACTTGATTAACAGAGTAAGCCCGTCACCATCATACAGCTGGTAATCGGCATCTTTAGGTTTGGCGGCTTTGATTTCCGTATCGGTTAACGGCTTGGTTTTTCTTGCCATGGGAGTCTCCATGCATTTAGGCCCAACGAAAACAATAGAGCTTTTCGTTGGGCCTATCAATGGGCCTAAAAGGTTCGGATTTAATAAGTTTTCTTCGGACTTCGCAGGACAAATTGAGGGCACAAAAAAGCCCGCAGGGCTTGCGCCGTGCGGGCTCTTAGGACTTCATCGGATGACTCTGGTAATCACCGACGGAGAATTTTGGTGGAGCTGGCGGGAGTTGAACCCGCGTCCGAAATTCCTACATCCTCGGTACTACATGCTTAGTCAGTCTTTACATTCGCCTGGCACCTGCGGACAGACACGCCACTACCAGACTAGCCTGATTAGTTTTAACGCTTCAACCCCAGGCAGGGCCTCCACGCGATCTCTTTTGGGTTTGACCTCTCTTTGATCCCCGTCTTAAGAGCGGAAGCTAGGGAGAGAGGGCTCAGAGCAGGTTATTAAGCTGCTAAAGCGTAGTTTTCGTCGTTTGCGACTATTTTTTGCGGCTTTTTACGAGGCAAACCGCCCCTCGGCATGCACCTTGGGTTTCGCAAATCCCGTCGAATCCAGAATCAGCCCCAAAAGTGTTGCGCTGAGTATAACAGATTTATGACGCAGCACACCAGTCCATATCGCTGTAATGCTTTTGCCAGAGCTGTCTGGCGAGAATATGAACAATAGCCACTGATGCCGTTACGAATAAAGATGATTAAGTTCAGAGGGAAAATTCAGAGAAGCGATATGGGAAGAGAAGGGCATGACATACGAGAAATCTTGATGTTCAAACATTTCTCTACACCCGAAGTGAGCGAGGCTCTGCGGGAAAGATGTGTTGCCCGGACACTCCCGCTGCGGAAGCATCCGGTTGGCGTCATTAGCGGCCTGCGTTTTTCATAATGCGGGCTTTATCCAGTTGCCATTCACGCTCTTTAAGATCGGAACGTTTATCGTGCTGTTTCTTGCCTTTCGCAACGCCGATTTTGACTTTACACCAGGCATTTTTCCAGTACAGCGAAAGCGCGACAACGGTATAACCTTCGCGGTTTACGCGACCATAGAGGCTGTCCAGTTCACGTTGGTTGAGCAGCAACTTACGCGTACGGGTTGGATCGCAAACATAGTGGCTCGAAGCCACCGCCAGCGGAGTGAAGTTGGCACCGAACAGGTATGCTTCGCCATCTTTCAGAATCACATAGCTGTCGCCGATGTTGGCTTTGCCCGCTCGCAGGGATTTGACTTCCCAGCCCTGCAGAGACAGACCCGCCTCAAACTCTTCTTCGATAAAATATTCATGGCGGGCGCGCTTATTCATCGCGATGGTGGCGGAACCGGGTTTGTGTACTTTTTTCTTCGTCATAAGTGTCGTGAAGCCATTGGTAATCTGATATCCAAAAAGACCTCATTGCATCCTGTGAGGTTCAACGCGTTATCTTAGCACGAGTTCCGGCGTAGCGTTTTCCTTTCATGTATGGGAAATGTTATTATTTGATGATTGTGTGATCGCAGGAAATGCTATGCCTCAGATTAGTCGCTCTGCGCTGGTGCCTTACAGCGCGGAACAAATGTATGAATTGGTTAACGATGTGAAATCTTACCCGCAGTTTCTGCCTGGGTGCACCGGAAGCCGCGTGTTGGAGTCCGGCCCTACGCAGATGACGGCGGCAGTGGATGTCTCGAAAGCGGGAATCAGCAAGACTTTCACAACGCGAAATACCTTAACGGCAAACCAAACCATTTTGATGCACCTTGTCGATGGTCCATTCAAGAGGTTGATGGGGGGGTGGAAGTTTACTCCGCTATCAGCGGATGCGTGCCGCATCGAGTTTAACCTTGATTTTGAATTTACCAATAAGCTGATTGAGCTGGCGTTTGGTCGTATTTTCAAAGAGCTGGCCGCCAATATGGTAGATGCTTTTACCGTACGTGCCAAAGAGGTCTACAGTGCCGGGTAAGATTGTGGTGGAAGTGGCGTATGCGTTGCCGGAAAAGCAGTACCTGCAGCGGGTGAGCCTGGAAGAGGGGGCAACCATCGAACAGGCGATTGTTGCCTCTGGCCTGCTTGAGTTACGTACAGATATCGATCTCAACCGCAACAAAGTGGGCATTTATAGTCGCCCGGCGAAACTGCAAGATGTTGTTACTGATGGTGACCGTATCGAAATTTATCGCCCGTTGATTGCTGATCCGAAAGAATTGCGCAGGCAGCGTGCGGAGAGAGCGGCGAAGAAATAGGTCTGTTCAGTCAGGCTTCGGCGAGTGTTTTTAACAGGCTGTTCAGCCTGGCGCTGGCATTCTTATACGGTGAGGCGCTGTTGAATTGAATCATACGTCCTCGTGTCCATTTTCCGTACCAGAGTTGGTGGTATAACTCATCGTCACTAAAGCCATTCACCAGTGATACCAGTTGCTGTTGATTCTCTTCCAGCATGGCAAGCAGCGTTGGCCATGACGTAATATGCTGGTAATCAGCGTAGTATTTTTGTGCAAGCTTCCCCAGTTCATTCCATTTAAAGCCTTTTGCCGGGAAGTCTACTTCTTCGCCTGCGGCTTCCTGTTGGTGCCAGTAGAGAACTTGCTCTCCCCAGCCAATCAGATAACTGACAAGATTAGCAACACTCATGCGACTACCGGCCACGTGCCCTTCCAGGCATTGCTGATAAGCGATGTCCGTCGGAATGCGGATGAGTTTTTTGCGCAGGGCGCCTGCCGATTTTTCCATTGCTTCCAGTAAGGCAGTTTTGCTTTCTGGCACGGCCATCTTCTCTTCCCCTGAAATGAAAAATGGCGCCATTGGGCGCCATTTCTAATCCTGCGATTACTCTTTTGTCAGGGCGGGTTTGTTATCAATGTTGGTTAATACACCGCTGCTGTTAAAGGTAAGAGTCAGCGTCTGCTGGGTCACACCTTCGTGCCCTGGCTGCTGACGGAATACGTAGAACCAGGTACTGCTTCCGAACGGATCGGTCATCATCGGCGTACCCAATGCGTATGCAACCTGCTGTTGCGTCATCCCTACGCGGATTTTAGAAACGTCATTCGGAGTCAGGTAGTTCCCCTGATTGATATCAGGACGGTAAACCACTCGCTCCAGAGTGGAACAGCCTGCGGTCAACATCAGAAGAACCGCTGCGGCAGCAGTCAGCATTTTACAGCGCATAGTGATTTGATTCCTTTTCGGGCCCGAACAGTACGTGGCTCATTTGTAATGTGCCGATAATAATAGACCTTTAGCCAGTTTAAAACCTTTGCTACCTGGTCTGACGGCGAATTTATCGTGTACTGAGACCTTACTAATGGCAAAAAGTTTACGCAGCGAGTAGCTCTTTCGCATTTGCCAGTGTATTTCGGGTGACTTCACTACCGCCTAACAGCCGTGCCAGTTCCTGTAAACGTGCACGTTTATCTAAAGGCAGCATATGTGTTTCGGTCATTGCGCCATCGGTCTCTTTGCTAACAAAGAAGTGATGGTGCCCACAGCCCGCAACCTGAGGCAGGTGAGTCACGCACATCACCTGGGTAGATTCGCCTAACTGGCGGAGAAGTTTGCCAACAACCGCTGCAGTTGGACCACTGATCCCTACATCCACTTCGTCAAAAATCAGCGCCGGGGTTTCCATTTTCCGGGCGGTGATGACCTGAATGGCTAATGCGATACGTGATAACTCACCGCCGGAAGCGACTTTAGAAATAGCCTGTAAGGGCTGGCCGGGGTTCGTTGTAACGCGGAACTCAATACGGTCTGCGCCATCTGCCGTGAGCGTGTACTCATCAAAGCTAACATCGATATCAAATACCCCATGGGGCATCGAGAGCATATGCATGCTGTCTGTAATTAATTGTCCCAGTTCTTGCGCGTAGTGTACCCGCTGCGTATGAAGCTGACGGGCTGCGTCCAGTGCCAGTTGGTGGTGCTTCGCCACCGCAAGCTTCAGGGTTTCCTGGGAGTCAGCCTGGTCATCAAGCTGTTGCTGTTCTTCCAGCAATGCCTGATGAAATTGCGGCAGTGCTTCCGGACTGACATGGTGTTTGCGTGCCAGCGAAATCTGTTTTGAAATACGCTGCTCAAGCTCATACAAGCGGTTCGGATCGAGGTCCAGACGGTCACAGTAATGACGCAGTTCATCGCTGGCCTCGCTGACCTGAATTGCCGCTTCTTCGAGCATCGTGAGAACGCCGGACAGGCTGGCATCCATACCTGCCAGTTCGGTAACCATTTGGCGTGCGGTATATAGCTGGCTTTGCAGATTGGCATCTTCGCCGTCGGTCAGCAAATTCAGCGCATGCTGACTGGTACTAAGTAACTGACCGCTGTTGGCGAGGCGTTTGTACTCTTCATCGATCTGCTCAAATTCACCCGGCTGCGGGTTGAATTCGTTCAGTTCTTTCAATTGATAATGCAGTAGTTCGGCACGCGCGGTACGCTCCTGACTTTGCTGCTGATGCTGCGCCAGTTCGCGGCAGCTTGTATGCCACTGGCGGTAATGTTCTGCCATCTGTTGAGTAAGTGCATACTCACCTGCGTAGCCATCCAGCAACGCTTTTTGATGCTCAGATTTTACGAGCAACTGGTGCGCGTGTTGGCCGTGGATTTGAATCAGCAACTGCCCCAGTTCGCGCAATTGCGAAAGGGGAACTGCCGTGCCGTTGATAAAACCACGAGAGCGCCCGTCACTGCTGATAACGCGACGAAGTAAACACTCACGACCGTCTTCAAGCTGGTTTTCTTCCAGCCAGCGCTGTGCCGCAGGCGTATCTTTCAGGGCGAAACGCGCGCAAAGGTCAGCGCGTGCAGCACCCGCGCGCACCATGTCGGCATCGGCACGACCACCCAGGCAAAGCCCCAGCGCATCAATAGCGATGGATTTACCTGCGCCGGTCTCACCCGTGATAGCCGTCATTCCGCTATGGAAGTCGATCTCGAGTTCACGAACAATCGCAAAGTTGCTGATAGTCAGTTGTGCCAACATGGTTGCTTTCCTGTATGAATAACCATAACTGTGTTTAAATACAGTATAAACTGGTTTTATATACAGTAAAGCCCTGGGGCACGTTTTCAGAACAATTTTTTTGACCAGCCGAGTTTCGAGCTTAATGTATTGAAATAACTGTAGTCTTTAGGGTGTATAAGATTGAGATGGTAGTCGCAGCGTCGAATCAATACATCTTCGCCTTCCTGGATAGGCAGTGCGATTTGGCTGTCGCAACTTACTTCCAGATCGCTGCGACGGTGTGAGAAACGCAGGCGAATGGTGCTGCTGCTGTTAATGACCAGCGGGCGTGCTGAGAGCGTATGCGGGAACATGGGCACCAAAGTGATGGCATCCAATGACGGGGTCAGGATTGGGCCGCCCGCCGAAAGCGAGTAGGCTGTCGAACCTGTCGGCGTGGAGATGATCAGGCCATCTGAACGTTGGGAGAAGGCAAAAACCTCGTCAATATAAACTTCGAACTCAATCATATGGGCAACTTTACCCGGATGGAGAACGACTTCATTGATGGCAGTGCTGATGCGCTTCTGGCAGTCCTGCTGGCAGACTTGTACTTCCAGCAAAAAGCGCTTTTCCGCAATATAATAACCTTCCAGAACGTCAGCCAACTGCTGCTGTGCGTTGTCGGGGTCAAGGTCTGTCAGAAAGCCCAGATTGCCACGGTTGATGCCAATGACTTTAATATCGTAGCGCGCCAGCGTGCGTGCGGCGCCAAGCATATTACCGTCACCGCCGACGACAACCGCCAGATCCGCCTGCTGACCAATTTCGGCCAGCGTACCGGTACGCACGTTTTTTAGCTGTAACTCTTGTGCAATCTGCTGCTCGACAATGACGTCATACCCTTTTGTACACAGCCAGCGATAGAGCATTTCATGTGTGGTCAGCGCGGTGGGGTGGCGTGGATGACCGACAATACCAATACACTTGAAATGATGAGCCATTTTCTGGTGGTCCTTGTGCCAAATGAATGATGACAATCTGTCGCGTTCCCTTGAAACCCGGAAACTGATCCCCATAATAAGCGAAGTTAGCGAGATGAATGCGAAAAAACGCGGAGAAATTCATGAGTAGTAAAGAACAGAAAACGCCTGACGGGCAAGCCCCGGAAGAAATTATCATGGATCAGCACGAAGATATTGAGGCGGTTGAACCAGACGCTTCTGCTGAGCAGGTGGATCCGCGCGATGAGAAGATTGCCAACCTCGAAGCGCAACTGATTGAAGCGCAGAACCGTGAGCGTGACGGTATTCTGCGTGTGAAAGCAGAAATGGAAAACCTGCGTCGTCGTACCGAGCTGGACGTTGAAAAGGCGCATAAATTTGCGCTGGAAAAATTCATCAACGAACTGCTGCCGGTAATTGATAGCCTGGATCGCGCACTGGAAGTTGCGGACAAGAACAATGCCGACATGTCCTCCATGGTCGAAGGTATTGAACTGACGCTGAAATCTATGCTGGATGTGGTGAAAAAATTCGGCGTGGAAGTTGTGGCCGATACCAACGTTCCGCTGGATCCGAATGTGCATCAGGCTATCGCGATGGTGGAGTCAGAAGAGGTGGCGCCGGGCAACGTGCTGGGCGTGATGCAAAAAGGCTTTACCCTCAATGGCCGTACGATTCGTGCCGCGATGGTGACGGTGGCAAAAGCGAAGGGTTAATTTTCCCCTCACGTTAACCCTCTCCCTGCCGGGAGAGGGTTATAAGCATTATTCCGCCACGCTATCGCGAAGGGATTTGACCGGAATAACCCGCACCTGCTTAATCATATTGTCCTGCACATCGAGAATATCGATATCATAGTGTTCAATGCGCACACGGGTGCCAGCGGCCGGGATCTCTTCCAGGGCTTCAAGTAACATTCCGTTAATTGTCCGGGCCTCTGCTTCCGGTAACTGCCAGTTAAATGCTTTATTCAACTCACGTACGTTGGCGCTGCCATCAATGATCACAGACCCGTCATTCTGCGGTGTTACTTCTTCGGCAAGCGACGGCGACATCGATGTCGTAAAGTCCCCAACAATCTCTTCAAGAATATCTTCAACCGTAATCAGCCCCTGAATATCGCCGTATTCGTCCACGACCAGGCCGACTTTCTTTTTATTGCGTTGGAATTTCACCAGTTGAATGCTGAGCGGCGTACCTTCCGGCACATAATAAATCTCATCAGCGGCGCGCAGCATGACCTCTTTGGTGAACTCTTTTTTCTCCGTCATCAGGCGGTAGGCTTCGCGCACGCGAAGCATGCTGATGGTATCGTCAAGCGAATCCCGGTAGAGCACGATACGGCCATGAGGCGAATGGGTAAGCTGGCGCACGATCGACTTCCAGTCGTCGTTGATATCAATACCGACGATTTCGCTACGCGGCACCATGATGTCATTGACGCTTACTTTTTCCAGATCCAGTATCGACAACAGCATGTCCTGGTTGCGTCGGGATATCTGGGAGCGGGATTCGTTCACGATCGTACGCAACTCCTCCTTACTGAGGGCCCCGCTGATAACGACATCAGCTTTGATGCCCACCATCCTCATCAGAACCCGCGTAACACCATTAAGCAGCCAGACCAACGGCATCATAATGATTTGCAGTGGTACTAACAGAACGCTACTGGGAAAAGCGACTTTTTCGGGATAAAGAGCGGCGATGGTTTTTGGCAGGACTTCGGCAAATACCAGCACGACAAAGGTCAGCACACCGGTTGCAATTGCCACGCCAGCGTTGCCGTATAAACGCATACCAACAATAGTCCCCAGCGCAGAGGCGAGGATGTTGACGAGGTTATTGCCAATCAATACCAGGCTGATGAGTCGGTCAGGTTTACGCAGCAGTTTTTCGACGCGCTTAGCGCTTCGATGGCCCTGCTTTGCCAGATGACGCAGGCGATAACGGTTAACGGTCATCATACCGGTTTCAGAACCGGAGAAGTACGCCGAAATCACCACCATGATGATCAGGGTGACGATCAGCGTCGTGGTGGAAATGTGTTCCAGGGGGAACTCCTTATTAACTTAGGAAATGCTGCAGAACGCGGCTACCGAAATAGGCCAGCGTTAAAATGCCCGCACCTGCGACGTTAAACCACACGACACGGCGCCCGCGCCACCCTTTATGGTAATGGCCCCACAGCAATACGATATAGACGAACCAGGCGATGATCGACAGGACAGCTTTGTCGATATTCTCCATGCTGAACAGGTTCTTGAGGAAGAAGAGACCTGTACAGAGCGTTAAAGTCAGCAGAACCACGCCAATCTGCGTGATATGAAACATTTTGCGCTCAATACTCATTAACGGCGGCATTTCGCTGCTGAATGCCAGTCGTTTATTCTTCAGTTGGTAGTCAATCCACGCCAGTTGTAGTGCATACATCGCCGCGATAATCAGCGTGGCATACGAGAAGAGTGAAAGCCCAATATGAATCATCATACCAGGCGTGGTTTCGAGATGCGTGATGTACTCGTTCGGCACAAAAATAGCGAAGGCGAGGTTGATCAGCGCAAAGGTATAGACGATGGGCAACAGCAGCCAGCCACGGTTTTTCGACGCCACAATGGTCATGACCGTACAGATCATCAAACTGACCAGCGAACCGACGTTTAATAAACTTAGGTTTTGCCCACCATCGTCCGGGAAAATCCGCTCTTTAAGCGCGAAGCCATGAAACATCAGCGCGACAACCGCTGATAAAATCGCCATGCGGCGCCAGCCGCTGTTTTTCTGCAGCAAACCGGGAACGATCAGTGCGAGACTGATGGAATAGGCGGCAAGAGAAATTAAGGCGAACACGGGCATAGTGACGTCGACAGTTGACCTAAGAAGAAAGAGAAGCAGTATAACGTTACGTGACTCTGGCTCCAACCGTTGCATCACATACATCACGAATGTCTTCATGTTATACTGACGCAAATTTCTGTTATGCGTCGCCCTGGCGGCCCATCGTTTTACCTCAGGCGAGAGACAATGTTTGATAATTTAACCGATCGTTTGTCGCGCACCCTGCGCAATATCAGTGGTCGTGGACGCCTCACTGAAGACAACATTAAAGACACGCTACGCGAAGTGCGTATGGCGCTGCTGGAAGCGGACGTCGCCTTGCCGGTCGTGCGTGATTTCATCAACCGCGTAAAAGAAAAAGCGGTTGGTCATGAAGTGAATAAGAGCCTGACCCCGGGTCAGGAGTTCGTCAAAATCGTGCGCAACGAACTGGTTGCGGCGATGGGCGAAGAGAACCAGAGCCTTAACCTGGCCGCTCAGCCGCCAGCCGTTGTATTGATGGCGGGTCTGCAAGGTGCAGGTAAAACTACCAGCGTAGGTAAACTGGGTAAGTTCCTGCGTGAAAAACACAAGAAGAAGGTAATGGTGGTTTCCGCGGACGTTTATCGCCCGGCGGCGATCAAACAGCTGGAAACCCTTGCGCAGCAGGTGGAAGTCGACTTCTTCCCTTCTGATGTCGCGCAAAAGCCGGTAGATATCGTTAATGCGGCGCTGAAAGAAGCGAAGCTTAAGTTCTACGACGTGCTGCTGGTGGATACCGCCGGTCGTCTGCACGTTGACGAAGCGATGATGGATGAAATCAAACAGGTTCATGCCGCGATTAACCCGGTAGAAACCCTGTTTGTTGTTGATGCGATGACCGGTCAGGATGCGGCGAATACCGCGAAAGCGTTTAACGAAGCGCTACCGCTGACGGGTGTTGTATTGACCAAAGTGGACGGTGACGCCCGTGGCGGTGCGGCGCTCTCCATTCGCAATATCACTGGCAAACCGATTAAGTTCCTCGGTGTCGGCGAGAAAACCGAAGCACTGGAGCCGTTCCATCCGGACCGTATTGCTTCGCGTATCCTCGGCATGGGTGACGTCCTGTCGCTGATTGAAGATATCGAAAGCAAGGTCGACCGCGCTCAGGCTGAGAAACTGGCGTCCAAACTGAAAAAAGGCGACGGTTTCGATCTGACCGACTTCCTGGAACAACTGCGTCAGATGAAAAACATGGGCGGTATGGCGAGCCTGATGGGCAAGTTGCCGGGCATGGGGCAGATTCCGGACAACGTTAAAGCGCAAATGGATGACAAAGTCCTGGTGCGTATGGAAGCGATCATCAACTCAATGACCTTTAAAGAGCGTGCGAATCCTGAAATCATCAAAGGCTCTCGTAAGCGCCGTATTGCTGCAGGCTGCGGGATGCAGGTGCAGGATGTTAACCGCCTTCTGAAACAGTTCGACGACATGCAGCGCATGATGAAGAAAATGAAGAAGGGCGGTATGGCGAAGATGATGAGAAGTATGAAGGGGATGATGCCGCCGGGGTTCCCTGGCCGCTAAGACTAAATCGGCCTGGCTTATTGGCCATTTTGGTGCCGGGGTGTGCTCGCCATCCTCACGTACTGCGTGTACGTTCCGGTGGCTGCGCGCACGCAGCACCAAACTGACTGCAACGCCGACGGCCTTGATATCACAGTTTCTAAACTGTTGATTGCAATTTCCCCAGAAATCAGTAAAATTTTCGGGCTTTTAATATGACACCGGGCTCCGTTCCTCGATGGGGCCCGGTTGTTTTATTCACACAAGAGGATGTTATGGTAACTATTCGTTTAGCACGTCACGGCGCTAAAAAGCGTCCGTTCTACCAGGTTGTTGTCACCGACAGCCGTAATGCACGCAACGGTCGCTTCATTGAGCGCGTTGGCTTCTTCAACCCGATCGCGTCCGAGAAAGAAGAAGGCACCCGCCTGGATCTGGATCGTATCGCTCACTGGGTTGGCCAGGGCGCTACCGTTTCTGATCGCGTAGCTACGCTGATCAAAGAAGTAAACAAAGCAGCTTAATCTGTCACGGTGGTCATGATGAGCAAGCAACACGCCGCGCAGAGCCCTGTTAATCCTATCGTTCTGGGTAAACTGGGATCTTCCTACGGTATCCGTGGTTGGCTCAGAGTGTTTTCTTCCACCGAAGACGCCGAAAGCATTTTTGACTATCAGCCCTGGTTTATTGAACGGGCGGGTCAGTGGCAGAGCATTGAGCTGGAAAGCTGGCGCTACCACAATCAGGACATCGTCATCAAACTGAAAGGTGTTGATGACAGAGATGCCGCGAATCTGCTGACCAATTGCGAAATTGTCGTAGATTCATCGCAGTTGCCGGAACTGGAAGAGGGTGACTACTACTGGAAAGACCTGATGGGCTGCCAGGTAGTGACCACCGAAGGTTATAGCCTCGGTAAAGTCATCGATATGATGGAAACCGGGTCAAATGACGTTCTCGTCATCAAGGCAAACCTGAAAGATGCATTTGGTATCAAGGAGCGGTTGGTTCCGTTCCTCGATGGGCAGGTTATCAAGAAAGTCGATCTCGCTACTCAAACCATTGAAGTAGATTGGGATCCTGGTTTTTAAACCTCCGGATATACGGTAAAAGACGGCGCTATGTGGATTGGCATAATTAGCCTGTTTCCTGAAATGTTCCGCGCGATTACCGACTACGGGGTAACTGGCCGGGCAGTTAAAAATGGCCTGCTGAGCATCCAGAGCTGGAGTCCACGTGACTTTGCTCATGACCGGCACCGTACCGTGGACGATCGTCCTTACGGCGGCGGACCGGGGATGCTAATGATGGTGCAACCTTTGCGGGATGCCATTCATGCAGCAAAAGATGCGGCCGGTGAAGGCGCAAAAGTGATTTATCTGTCACCTCAGGGGCGTAAGCTTGATCAAGCGGGCGTCAGCGAACTGGCAACGAATCAGAAACTGATTCTGGTGTGCGGGCGCTACGAAGGGATAGATGAGCGCGTAATCCAAACCGAGATTGACGAAGAATGGTCTATCGGCGATTACGTTCTCAGTGGTGGTGAGTTACCAGCCATGACGCTGATTGATTCGGTCTCCCGGTTTATTCCGGGTGTTCTGGGACATGAAGCTTCGGCAACGGAAGATTCCTTTGCTGATGGATTACTGGACTGCCCACACTATACTCGACCTGAGCTGTTAGAAGGGATGGAAGTACCGCCAGTGTTACTGTCGGGAAATCATGCCGAGATACGTCGCTGGCGTTTGAAACAGTCGCTGGGCCGCACCTGGCTTAGAAGACCTGAACTTCTGGAAAACCTGGCTCTGACTGAAGAGCAAGCAAGGTTGCTGGCGGAGTTCAAAAAAGAACACGCATAACAGCAACATAAACATGATGGGACGGCGTAAGCCCCCAATATCAGTTTACCCAGGATAAGAGATTAAATTATGAGCAACATTATTAAGCAAATTGAACAAGAACAGATGAAGCAGGACGTACCTTCCTTCCGTCCGGGTGATACCGTGGAAGTGAAAGTATGGGTTGTTGAAGGTTCCAAAAAACGTCTGCAGGCATTCGAGGGCGTGGTTATCGCTATTCGTAACCGCGGTCTGCACTCTGCATTCACTGTTCGTAAAATTTCCAACGGCGAAGGCGTTGAGCGTGTCTTCCAGACCCACTCTCCGGTAGTTGATAGCATTGCTGTTAAACGTCGTGGTGCTGTACGTAAAGCTAAACTGTACTACCTGCGTGAGCGCACTGGTAAGTCTGCTCGTATCAAAGAGCGTCTTAACTAAGATTCGCTTTCGCGACATCCTGTTAGAAAGGGCTGGCCTGTGGGTTGGCCCTTTTTTTATGGTTTAAAAAAGGATATGAAATTGCATTTATCCGTATGACCCGCAGTGGTAATGCTTATCCAAAGTCCCAACCCCAGCATCATGTTCTTGCTCCCCAGTCCAGACAATTGCTTCGTCGTCGAACACCGGCCTAACGTCCATACAATGGATGCTTATGGCTTGCCCTGCATGGTACTTTTGCGCAAGCCTTCATATGCGGTCTTACAGGCTTCTGGAAAATTGCGTGTATTAAATTGTTTACATTTTATTGCCATGTGATGAGGATAAAAATTGATGTGTAAAGATAAATGTACGTATTTTGGATTGAATTCTTTACTGATTGTGATATCGTGTCACCTCCTCACTGAGGAATAACTATCGCAAACGAGCCATACAGGATCACCAATCATGCAAAAAGACGCGCTGAATAACGTACACATTACCGACGAACAAGTTCTGATTACTCCGGATCAACTGAAAGCCGCTTTCCCGCTGAGTATTGCTCAGGAAGCGCAGATCGCGCAGTCCCGCCAGACGATTTCCAACATCATCGCCGGAGAAGATCCGCGTTTGTTAGTCGTTTGCGGCCCCTGCTCAATTCATGATCCAGAAACCGCACTTGAATATGCTCGTCGATTTAAAGCACTAGCCGCAGAGGTCAGCGATAGCCTCTATCTGGTGATGCGCGTCTATTTTGAAAAACCCCGTACCACCGTCGGCTGGAAAGGGTTGATTAACGATCCCCACATGGATGGTTCGTTTGATGTTGAAGCCGGGCTGAAAATTGCTCGCCAGTTATTGGTGGAACTGGTCAACATGGGGCTGCCGCTGGCAACCGAAGCGCTCGACCCGAATAGCCCGCAGTACCTGGGCGACCTGTTTAGCTGGTCCGCCATTGGTGCACGCACCACGGAATCACAAACCCACCGTGAAATGGCTTCCGGTTTATCAATGCCAGTGGGCTTCAAAAACGGTACTGACGGCAGCCTGGCAACAGCGATTAACGCGATGCGCGCTGCAGCAATGCCGCACCGTTTCGTCGGTATTAACCAGGCCGGCCAGGTCTGCCTGTTGCAAACGCAAGGCAACCCTGATGGTCACGTGATTCTGCGCGGTGGTAAAGCGCCAAACTACAGCCCTGCGGATGTTGCTCAGTGTGAAAAAGAGATGGAGCAGGCGGGACTCAAGCCAGCACTGATGGTAGATTGCAGCCATGGCAATTCGAATAAAGATTATCGCCGCCAGCCAGCAGTGGCTGAATCGGTTGTTGCGCAGATCAAAGACGGAAACCGTTCAATTATTGGCTTGATGATTGAAAGTAATATCCACGAAGGCAATCAATCATCCGAGCAGCCGCGTAATGAAATGAAATACGGTGTATCCGTCACCGATGCTTGTATTAGCTGGGAAACCACTGAGGTGTTGCTTCGTGAAATCGGCAATGACTTGCGCAGTAGCCTTGCGGCACGTCTGGCTTAAGAGGGTGTTATGGTTGCAGAGCTGACCGCGTTACGCGATCAAATAGATGAAGTCGATAAAGCGTTGCTGGAACTCCTGGCTCGCCGTATGTCGCTGGTTGCCGAAGTCGGTGAAGTAAAAAGCCAATACGGTCTGCCGATCTATGTTCCGGAACGCGAGGCCTCGATGCTGGCGTCCCGTCGTCAGGAAGCTGAAGCCCTGGGGGTGTCACCGGATTTGATTGAGGATGTTCTGCGTCGCGTTATGCGTGAATCCTATTCCAGTGAAAACGACAAGGGGTTCAAAACCCTCTGTCCTTCGCTACGACCGGTCGTACTTGTCGGTGGCAATGGGCAAATGGGGCAGTTGTTTGCCAAAATGCTGACACTTTCTGGCTACCAGGTGCGTATTCTGGAAAAAGATGACTGGGCACAGGCGCAGACAATCGTTGCTGATGCGGGCATGGTCATTGTGAGTGTTCCTATTCATATCACTGAAAAGGTGATCGCACAGTTACCGCCGTTACCGGACGATTGTATCCTTGTCGACCTGGCGTCAGTAAAAAGCGGGCCATTGCAGGCGATGCTGGAAGCACATAAAGGACCTGTCGTCGGTCTGCATCCGATGTTTGGCCCTGACAGCGGTAGCCTGGCGAAACAGGTTGTCGTATGGTGCGATGGTCGAAACCCGGATGCTTACCAGTGGTTCCTGGAGCAAATTCAGGTATGGGGTGCGCGCTTACATCGGATCAGCGCCGTAGAGCATGACCAGAATATGGCGTTTATCCAGGCGTTACGCCACTTTGCCACTTTTGCATATGGGCTGCATCTGGCCGAAGAGAATGTACAGCTTGAGCAGTTACTGGCACTCTCGTCGCCTATTTATCGCCTTGAACTGGCGATGGTTGGCCGCTTGTTCGCACAGGATCCACAACTCTATGCCGACATTATTATGTCGTCGGAAAATAACCTGGCACTAATAAAGCGCTACTACCAGCGTTTCGGCGAGGCGATTAGCCTGCTGGAGCACGGCGACAAGCGGGCGTTTATTGACAGCTTCCGTAAGGTGGAACACTGGTTTGGCGATTATGCTAAACGTTTCCAGAATGAAAGCCGCGTCTTGCTGCGTCAGGCAAATGACAGCCGCCAATAAATAAAAAGCCGTTTATACTGAAAAGCCAGTGGTATACCGCTGGCTTTTTTCTTTTTAAGGGACAGATATGGCTGAACCGCAACTGCTGTTTGATTATACCGGGCACCTGCCGGAATGCCCGACATGGAGTGAAGAGGAGCAGGCGCTCTGGTGGGCCGATATTCTTGAAGGCGAACTGCATCGTTATCATCCTGCTACCGGTGAGCACTCGGTGCTTTGTTTTCCCGAGGAGGTTGGCTGCTTCGCATTGAGAGAAAAGGGCGGTTTTATTGTCGCGATGCGCAATGCTATCTGGCTCGCCGATAAGCGAGGGTTGCTGGTACAGAAAGTGTGTGATAACCCGTCAAACCCGCAACTGGCGCGTTTTAACGATGGTGGCACCGATCACCTTGGCCGTTTCTATGCAGGGACATTCTGGGGGCCGGGCGATTACAACGGTGCGCTTCTGATGCGTATTGATAATGACCTTAAACCCAGGGTGATCCAATGCGATATTCAAGGCCATAACGGTCTGGCGTTCAGCCACGACAAGCAGTGGATGTTTACATCTGATACACCAAACGGGGTCATCTATCGAACGCCGCTGGATGAGCATGGGGAGCCTGGTGCGCGCGAAGTCTTCCGGAGATTTCAAGTCGGTGAAGGGATCCCGGACGGTGCGGCAATGGATGTTGAAGGCTGCTACTGGAGCGCAATGTTCGATGGCTGGCGTATTGCACGGTTTTCACCGCAGGGAGAGCAACTGGCAGAGTATCGCCTGCCAGTACGTTGCCCGACAATGGTCTGCTTTGGCGGACCCGATATGAAAACGCTGTTTATTACGACCACGCGGGAGAATATGGATGAGCAGGAGATAGCAGATTATCCTCTTTCGGGGGCGATCTTCACCCTGCCGGTTGAGGTGGCAGGAATGAAGAAGTCACCGTTTATAGAACGTTAAGCCGGGTCGACAGGTACGACGTTTTCACTGGGATAACAGCCGAGCACCTTAAGCGAGCGGGTAATGGATGTCAGCTCACGCAGGGCTTTTTGCACATCCAACGCGTGTAAATTCGCCTGAATATCCAGGTAGAACATCTCTTCCCACGGGTTGCCGTGGATCGGGCGCGATTCCAGTTTGGTCATGATCAGGTTGTGATTACGCAGCACCAGTAATGCTTCAACCAGCGCACCGGCCTGTTGACCGGTTGCAATCAGCAGTGTGGTTTTGGCCGGGACCTGATCGGAGACATCAATCGCTTTGCGGGCAAGTACCACAAAGCGAGTGATATTCTGCGTTTGGTTTGCCAGATTGCGTTCCAGTACTTGTAATCCATACAACGCCCCGCCGGCTTCATTACCCAGTGCGGCCACATGCGGAGAGTTTTCCTGTGCCACACGTTCCATGGCGGAGGAGGTACTTTCGCAATATTCAATTTTCAAGTGCGGGTAGCGATTCAAAAACTGGCTACATTGTTGGAAAGGCTGCGGATGGCTGTAAACGGTCTGGATTTTATCCAGGTCGGTGGAACCGGATACCAGCACGCAGTGGTCAATTGGCACGGTCAGCTCACCCACAATCGACAGGCTGGTGTGTTGTAGCAAATCGTAAACGTCATTGATGGCCCCGGAACTGGTGTTTTCCAGTGGCACGACCGCGTAATCAGCCTGACCTGTTTCAACCTGATTAAAAATATCGTGAAATTTCAGACAGCCGCTCTCAATAAATTGCTCGAAATGACGAGCGGCATACTGGCGCGCAGCCAGATGAGAGTACGAACCTTTCGGGCCGAGGAAAGCGATACGGGCAGAGTGTGGGTTAATTTTGTTGAGATGCTGCTGGAGCAGCGCCTGCTGGGTAAGAACGGAATCTTCGATAATAAGCTGGAACAGGCGAGTGATGTAATGGGCGTCGAGGTGATGCGTTTTACCTAATTGAATTAGACGTTCCAGCAGGTCACGTTCACGATCAATATCCCGAACAGGGCGGTGAGAAGCCAGTTTTGCTTTACCCACCTCAACCGCCAGTTGACGCCGCTCGGCCAACAGGGAAAGTAACTGCTCATCCAGGGCGCTTATTTTTACACGTAAATCCAGTAAAGGGTTATCCGCTGTCATGTTGTTGCCTTAATTGTTATCAATAAAAAAGGCCTCCCGGAGTGGGAGGCCTTGTTGTTCGTCTTCGCATTCTTTATCACAAAACGAATCGCCTCCCGGTCATGGGAAGGTAAAAAAGAATGCGAAGAAGAACGGAACATGTTTCATGAAAATTTCCTTTTGAGTGTCAGACTAAAGTACCTGTACTGTTTTCTCTCTGTCAATAAAAAACGCGCCCGAAGGCGCGTTGCTGATTAACTCAATGCTGTGAGGTTATTCTTCTTCAACGAAGTCCGCGTCTTTCACCGAGGTAGTGGCGCGACGCGCTTCACCCTTGTGCTGCACTTTATTGAGCTGCCGTTCCAGCTTGTTGATCAAATCGTTAATAGCGGTATACATATCTTCGTGTTTTGCGCTGGCGACCAGATGTCCGTTTGGCGTATTAATAGTGGCATCTGCAATGAAGCCCTGCGGTTCTTTCGACAGGATGATATGTGGATTAATAAGATGTGTTTGCCATTTTTCCAGTTTGGCGAGACGGTCTGCGACATGTTGGCGAATTGCTGGGGTGATTTCCATTTGTTTGCTGGTAATGTTCACTGTCATAAATTTTACCTCTTGTCTTTCCGTCTTGGTGATTCCAGCATACCTCGACCAATGTCAAAATGTGTGATTTAAATCACATTATTTTGTCACTTTTTGTCAAGGGAGACGTTTTGTGAGGCAGGACAGGAAGAGGGCAAATATTACTTGTCGAAGGCCGGAATACCCGTCATAGTTGATAGGATGATTTGAAGCTAAACCGCTTCAGCTCTGCCTTGCAGGCATAAAAAACGGCAGCTCGTGGCTGCCGTTTTGCGTTTTGGAATGACTCAACTACTGGAACCATTGCTAGCAATAATTTTTGCCACTTTATCGGCCTGAGCGGTCATCTGCATTTCACGGTAGGCATTTTCCATCAACGGCAGCGCATCGCGCGTTGCTTTGGTATCCGGGAAGTCACGCATCATACCTTCAACACGATTCACCACTGCGACCCATGCGCCGCGTTTGGTGTAGTACTCCGCCACAGAGTACTCATATTTCGCGAGGCGGTCTTTCAGGAAAACCAGACGTTTGGTTGCATCGGTAACGTATTGACTACGCGGGTAGCCACGAACCAATTTAGAGAAATCTTTAAATGCTTCACGCGCATGTTGCGGATCGCGATCGCTGCGATCAACGCCAAAGAAACCCTGCAGAGCGCTGTCATCTAACGCCATATTAGTCAGACCACGCATATACATGACATAATCAATGTTAGGATGGGTTGGGTTCAGACGTATGAAACGGTCGATTGCGGCCTGAGCCAGCGGAAGATCGGCATTTTTGTAATAAGCGTAGATCAGATCCAGCTGCACCTGCTGCGAGTAAGGTCCAAACGGATAACGGTTATCCAACGCTTCCAGTTGCGTTATGGCTGCCTTCCAGTTACCGTCTTGCAGTTTTTGCTGGGCAGTCGCGTAGATTTCATTTGGCGGATTATCAGGCACCACTTCCTTTGAACCGGAGCAACCCGCCAAAGCCAGGCTCAACGTGGCGGCTGCCACCAGATATTTCATGCGCGTCATGACGATTAGACTTTCCTCAGAATGTGTATGCGGGAGATTGTCTTTCCTGCTCCCGACTAAGACCAGCTACAATAGCACACTATATTAAACGGCAAAGCCGTAAAACCCAACGTTAACGAAGAAGCTGTATATGGCACAACGAGTACAACTCACCGCAACGGTTACCGAAAATCAACTCGGTCAACGCTTAGATCAGGCTTTGGCCGAATTGTTCCCGGATTATTCGCGTTCGCGTATAAAAGAATGGATTCTCGACCAGAAAGTACTGGTCAACGGTAAAATGTGTGACAAACCCAAAGAAAAAGTGTTGGGTGGAGAAAGCGTTGCTATCAACGCTGAGATAGAAGAAGAGGCGCGTTTCGAACCGCAGGATATCCCGCTTAATATTGTCTATGAAGATGACGACATTATTGTTATTAACAAACCGCGTGATTTAGTGGTTCACCCGGGCGCCGGCAACCCCGACGGGACAGTGCTCAATGCGTTATTGCATTATTATCCCCCTATCGCGGATGTTCCGCGCGCCGGGATTGTTCACCGTCTGGACAAAGACACGACCGGTCTGATGGTGGTGGCAAAAACAGTCCCGGCACAGACGCGCCTGGTGGAATCTTTGCAGCTGCGTGAGATAACTCGTGAATATGAAGCAGTGGCGATTGGTCATATGACATCAGGCGGTACGGTTGAAGAGCCTATTAGTCGCCACCCGACCAAACGTACGCATATGTCTGTACACCCGATGGGTAAACCTGCGGTGACGCACTATCGCATCATGGAACATTTCCGTATTCACACGCGCCTGCGTTTGCGTCTGGAAACGGGGCGTACCCACCAGATCCGCGTTCATATGGCGCACATCACGCATCCGTTGGTCGGTGACCAGCTCTACGGTGGTCGCCCGCGTCCGCCAAAAGGTGCGTCGGATGAATTTATTGCCGCGCTGCGTAAGTTCGACAGACAAGCGCTGCATGCAACGATGCTTCGCCTGTACCATCCAATCACTGGCATTGAGATGGAATGGCATGCGCCAATCCCGCAGGACATGATTGACCTGATTGACGCCATGCGTGCCGACTTCGAAACCCATAAGGATGATGTGGCCTGGTTATGACCAAACTGATTGTCCCTGAATGGCCGCTTCCCTCAGGCGTAGCGGCATGTAGCTCTACACGTATCGGCGGCGTGAGCCTGCCACCTTACGATTCGCTCAACCTGGGGGCGCACTGCGGTGATGACCTGACACATGTTGAAGAGAACCGTAAGCGAGCGTTTATGGCGGGAAATCTTCCGTCAAAACCGGTGTGGCTTGAACAGGTGCACGGTAAGGATGTCCTTAAACTTACCGGTGAACCATATGCCAGCAAGCGTGCCGATGCCTCGTACAGCAATTCGGCAGGGACAGTTTGTGCCGTAATGACCGCGGACTGTCTGCCCGTACTTTTTTGCAATCGCGCGGGTACAGAAGTGGCAGCGGCTCACGCGGGATGGCGTGGGCTTTGTGCGGGTGTACTGGAAGAGACCGTGAACTGCTTCGCTGATAAACCCGAAAATATTCTTGCCTGGCTGGGACCGGCTATTGGGCCCGATGCTTTCGAAGTCGGCCCGGAAGTGCGCGATGCTTTTATGGCAGTACAGTCTATTGCAGACAGTGCGTTTCGCCCGGCAGGGGAAAAATATTACGCGGATAT
This sequence comes from Phytobacter diazotrophicus, assembly GCF_052061655.1. NCBI lineage: Bacteria > Pseudomonadati > Pseudomonadota > Gammaproteobacteria > Enterobacterales > Enterobacteriaceae > Phytobacter > Phytobacter diazotrophicus. The sequence continues at coordinate 1,224,061 of NZ_CM125428.1, forward strand.
CTACACCCTTGCGCGTCAGCGCCTGGCAAGCGTCGGCGTGACGCAAGTCTTCGGCGGCGATCGTTGCACTTTCAGCCAAAAGGATGATTTTTTCTCATATCGTCGGGACAAAAACACAGGCCGTATGGCAAGTTTCATTTGGCTGATATAACCTATCGAATCAAGACGATCCGGCACGTGTAACTTTCTTTTCGCATAATTCAGGTCATTCACCTTGAATAATTGAGGGATGACCTCATTTAATCTCCAGTAGCAATTTTGACCTGTTATGGGGGGAGTTATGCGTCTGGATCGTCTTACCAATAAATTCCAGCTTGCTCTTGCCGATGCCCAGTCGCTTGCACTGGGGCACGACAACCAATTCATCGAACCTCTTCATTTAATGAGCGCCTTGCTGAATCAGGAAGGGGGATCGGTACGTCCTTTATTAACCTCTGCTGGCGTGAACGCCGGGCAATTGCGTACGGCTATTGAGCAGGCGTTAAGCCGTTTGCCGCAGGTGGAGGGCACCGGCGGCGATGTGCAGCCTTCGCAAGACCTCATGCGAGTACTGAATCTCTGCGACAAGCTGGCGCAGAAAAGAGGGGACAACTTTATTTCGTCAGAGCTTTTTATTCTGGCGGCGCTTGAATCACGCGGCTCGCTTGCCGACCTGCTGAAATCAGCCGGTGCGACGACGGCAAATGTGACTCAGGCAATTGATCAAATGCGTGGAGGTGACAACGTGAACGATCAAGGGGCCGAAGACCAACGTCAGGCCTTGAAAAAATACACGGTCGATCTGACTGAGCGGGCTGAACAAGGCAAGCTCGATCCGGTTATCGGGCGTGATGAAGAAATTCGCCGTACCATCCAGGTACTGCAGCGTCGTACCAAAAACAACCCTGTTCTTATTGGTGAACCTGGTGTCGGTAAAACCGCCATTGTTGAAGGACTGGCACAGCGTATTGTTAACGGTGAAGTCCCGGAAGGTTTAAAAGGCCGTCGGGTATTGGCACTGGACATGGGGTCGCTGGTGGCCGGGGCGAAATACCGTGGTGAATTTGAAGAGCGCTTAAAAGGTGTGCTTAACGACCTCTCCAAACAGGAAGGTAACGTTATTCTCTTTATCGACGAGTTGCACACTATGGTGGGAGCGGGGAAAGCAGACGGTGCTATGGACGCCGGGAACATGCTAAAACCGGCGCTGGCACGTGGTGAGCTTCACTGCGTGGGGGCCACGACGCTTGATGAGTATCGCCAGTACATCGAAAAAGACGCGGCACTGGAACGTCGTTTCCAGAAAGTGTTTGTTGCTGAGCCGTCTGTTGAAGACACGATCGCGATTCTGCGTGGCCTGAAAGAACGCTACGAGCTGCATCATCACGTGCAGATCACTGACCCGGCTATCGTGGCGGCTGCAACTTTGTCGCACCGCTATATTGCTGACCGCCAGTTGCCGGATAAAGCGATTGACCTGATCGACGAAGCAGCGTCCAGCATTCGTATGCAGATCGACTCTAAGCCGGAAGAACTGGACAGACTCGAGCGCCGTATTATCCAGCTCAAACTTGAACAGCAGGCGTTGCTGAAAGAATCGGATGATGCCAGTAAAAAACGTCTGGAGATGCTCAACGACGAGCTTTCAGATAAAGAACGGCAGTATTCCACATTAGAAGAAGAGTGGAAGGCTGAGAAAGCCTCGCTTTCCGGTACTCAGTCGATAAAGGCCGAACTTGAGCAGGCAAAAATTGCTATTGAGCAAGCGCGTCGTGTTGGTGACCTGGCGCGGATGTCTGAACTGCAATACGGCAAGATCCCGGAACTGGAAAAACAACTGGAAGCGGCCACTCAGTCTGAAGGTAAAACGATGCGTCTGTTACGTAATAAAGTGACGGATGCAGAAATTGCCGAAGTGTTGGCGCGCTGGACCGGTATTCCGGTTTCCAGAATGATGGAAGGTGAACGCGACAAACTGCTGCGTATGGAGCAAGAGCTGCATCAGCGTGTGATTGGCCAGGATGAAGCTGTTGAAGCTGTATCGAATGCCATCCGCCGTAGCCGCGCCGGGCTGTCCGATCCGAATCGGCCGATTGGTTCCTTCTTATTCCTTGGGCCGACCGGGGTAGGGAAAACCGAACTGTGCAAATCGCTGGCTAACTTTATGTTTGATAGTGATGACGCCATGGTGCGTATCGATATGTCTGAGTTTATGGAGAAACACTCGGTATCGCGTCTCGTCGGTGCTCCTCCGGGATATGTCGGATATGAAGAGGGGGGATATCTGACCGAGGCGGTCCGCCGCCGTCCTTATTCCGTCATCTTGCTTGATGAGATCGAGAAAGCGCATCCGGATGTATTTAACATCCTATTGCAGGTGTTGGATGATGGCCGCCTGACCGACGGGCAGGGTAGAACGGTAGACTTCCGTAACACGGTGGTCATCATGACCTCTAACCTTGGGTCGGATTTAATTCAGGAGCGGTTTGGCGAACTGGATTACGGCCATATGAAAGATCTGGTATTAGGTGTGGTCAGCCATAGCTTCCGCCCGGAATTCATCAACCGTATAGATGAAGTGGTTGTGTTCCATCCGCTTGGTGAAAAACACATTGCCTCTATTGCTCAAATCCAGTTGCAGCGTTTGTACAAGCGCCTGGAAGAGCGTGGTTATGAAGTCAACCTTTCCGATGAAGCTTTGAAACTGCTGAGCGAGAATGGTTTTGATCCGGTGTATGGTGCACGGCCTTTAAAACGTGCAATTCAGCAGCAGATTGAAAACCCGCTGGCGCAGCAAATTTTGTCTGGCGAACTTTTACCGGGCAAAATAATTCAATTAGTTGTGAAAGATGATCGGATTGTGGCAGTGCAGTAAGTCACAAAACAGCAAAAACGAGCCTCCAGGGGCTCGTTTTTGTTTAAAAACCAGGCAAGAATTGCCTCTCAATATCTGTTTTGCCTGGAAAGTGAGCAAACGACGTTTTTTTTGAATTTTATACTTGTCACTTCCTAAGAACTCCCTATAATGCGCCTCCACTGACACGGAACAACGGCAAACAAGCCGCCGGGTCAGCGGGGTTCTCCTGAGAGTCCCGGCAGAGAAAAGCGAAAATAAACGCTTGACTCTGAAAGAGGAAAGCGTAATATACGCCACCTCGCAACGGTGAGCGAAAGCCGCGTTGCACTGCTCTTTAACAATTTATCAGACAATCTGTGTGGGCACTCAAAGTGACATGGATTCTTAATGTCCTCGGACACTAAATGAATACCAAGTCTCAACGAGTGAACACGTAATTCATTACGAAGTTTAATTCATTGAGCATCAAACTTTTAAATTGAAGAGTTTGATCATGGCTCAGATTGAACGCTGGCGGCAGGCCTAACACATGCAAGTCGAACGGTAGCACAGAGGAGCTTGCTCCTCGGGTGACGAGTGGCGGACGGGTGAGTAATGTCTGGGAAACTGCCCGATGGAGGGGGATAACTACTGGAAACGGTAGCTAATACCGCATAATGTCGCAAGACCAAAGAGGGGGACCTTCGGGCCTCTTGCCATCGGATGTGCCCAGATGGGATTAGCTTGTTGGTGAGGTAATGGCTCACCAAGGCGACGATCCCTAGCTGGTCTGAGAGGATGACCAGCCACACTGGAACTGAGACACGGTCCAGACTCCTACGGGAGGCAGCAGTGGGGAATATTGCACAATGGGCGCAAGCCTGATGCAGCCATGCCGCGTGTGTGAAGAAGGCCTTCGGGTTGTAAAGCACTTTCAGCGGGGAGGAAGGCAGTACGGTTAATAACCGTGTTGATTGACGTTACCCGCAGAAGAAGCACCGGCTAACTCCGTGCCAGCAGCCGCGGTAATACGGAGGGTGCAAGCGTTAATCGGAATTACTGGGCGTAAAGCGCACGCAGGCGGTCTGTCAAGTCGGATGTGAAATCCCCGGGCTCAACCTGGGAACTGCATTCGAAACTGGCAGGCTTGAGTCTTGTAGAGGGGGGTAGAATTCCAGGTGTAGCGGTGAAATGCGTAGAGATCTGGAGGAATACCGGTGGCGAAGGCGGCCCCCTGGACAAAGACTGACGCTCAGGTGCGAAAGCGTGGGGAGCAAACAGGATTAGATACCCTGGTAGTCCACGCCGTAAACGATGTCGACTTGGAGGTTGTGCCCTTGAGGCGTGGCTTCCGGAGCTAACGCGTTAAGTCGACCGCCTGGGGAGTACGGCCGCAAGGTTAAAACTCAAATGAATTGACGGGGGCCCGCACAAGCGGTGGAGCATGTGGTTTAATTCGATGCAACGCGAAGAACCTTACCTGGTCTTGACATCCACGGAATTTGGCAGAGATGCCTTAGTGCCTTCGGGAACCGTGAGACAGGTGCTGCATGGCTGTCGTCAGCTCGTGTTGTGAAATGTTGGGTTAAGTCCCGCAACGAGCGCAACCCTTATCCTTTGTTGCCAGCGGTCCGGCCGGGAACTCAAAGGAGACTGCCAGTGATAAACTGGAGGAAGGTGGGGATGACGTCAAGTCATCATGGCCCTTACGACCAGGGCTACACACGTGCTACAATGGCATATACAAAGAGAAGCGACCTCGCGAGAGCAAGCGGACCTCATAAAGTATGTCGTAGTCCGGATTGGAGTCTGCAACTCGACTCCATGAAGTCGGAATCGCTAGTAATCGTGGATCAGAATGCCACGGTGAATACGTTCCCGGGCCTTGTACACACCGCCCGTCACACCATGGGAGTGGGTTGCAAAAGAAGTAGGTAGCTTAACCTTCGGGAGGGCGCTTACCACTTTGTGATTCATGACTGGGGTGAAGTCGTAACAAGGTAACCGTAGGGGAACCTGCGGTTGGATCACCTCCTTACCTTAAAGAACCTGCCTTTGTAGTGCTCACACAGATTGTCTGATGAAAAGTAAAAAGCAAGGCGTCTTGCGAGTGAGACTTAAGTGTCCCCTTCGTCTAGAGGCCCAGGACACCGCCCTTTCACGGCGGTAACAGGGGTTCGAATCCCCTAGGGGACGCCACTTGCTGGTTTGTGAGTGAAAGTCACCTGCCTTAATATCTCAAAACTCATCTTCGGGTGATGTTTGAGATATTTGCTCTTTAAAAATCTGGATCAAGCTGAAAATTGAAACGACACACAGTGTCTGTTCTCCGTAATAAGAACAGATGACGGTGTGTTCGAGTCTCTCAAATTTTTGCAGCGCGATGATGAATCGAAAGAAACATCTTCGGGTTGTGAGGTTAAGCGACTAAGCGTACACGGTGGATGCCCTGGCAGTCAGAGGCGATGAAGGACGTGCTAATCTGCGAAAAGCGCCGGCGAGGTGATATGAACCTTTGACCCGGCGATGTCCGAATGGGGAAACCCAGTGCAATCCGTTGCACTATCGTTTGATGAATACATAGTCAAACGAGGCGAACCGGGGGAACTGAAACATCTAAGTACCCCGAGGAAAAGAAATCAACCGAGATTCCCCCAGTAGCGGCGAGCGAACGGGGAGCAGCCCAGAGCCTGAATCAGCTTGTGTGTTAGTGGAAGCGTCTGGAAAGTCGCGCGATACAGGGTGACAGCCCCGTACACGAAAGCACACAGGTTGTGAGCTCGATGAGTAGGGCGGGACACGTGGTATCCTGTCTGAATATGGGGGGACCATCCTCCAAGGCTAAATACTCCTGACTGACCGATAGTGAACCAGTACCGTGAGGGAAAGGCGAAAAGAACCCCGGCGAGGGGAGTGAAAAAGAACCTGAAACCGTGTACGTACAAGCAGTGGGAGCCTCTTAATGGGGTGACTGCGTACCTTTTGTATAATGGGTCAGCGACTTATATTCTGTAGCAAGGTTAACCGAATAGGGGAGCCGAAGGGAAACCGAGTCTTAACTGGGCGTTAAGTTGCAGGGTATAGACCCGAAACCCGGTGATCTAGCCATGGGCAGGTTGAAGGTTGGGTAACACTAACTGGAGGACCGAACCGACTAATGTTGAAAAATTAGCGGATGACTTGTGGCTGGGGGTGAAAGGCCAATCAAACCGGGAGATAGCTGGTTCTCCCCGAAAGCTATTTAGGTAGCGCCTCGTGAATTCATCTCCGGGGGTAGAGCACTGTTTCGGCTAGGGGGCCATCCCGGCTTACCAACCCGATGCAAACTACGAATACCGGAGAATGTTATCACGGGAGACACACGGCGGGTGCTAACGTCCGTCGTGAAGAGGGAAACAACCCAGACCGCCAGCTAAGGTCCCAAAGTCATGGTTAAGTGGGAAACGATGTGGGAAGGCACAGACAGCCAGGATGTTGGCTTAGAAGCAGCCATCATTTAAAGAAAGCGTAATAGCTCACTGGTCGAGTCGGCCTGCGCGGAAGATGTAACGGGGCTAAACCATGCACCGAAGCTGCGGCAGCGACACTATGTGTTGTTGGGTAGGGGAGCGTTCTGTAAACCTGCGAAGGTGTGCTGTGAGGCATGCTGGAGGTATCAGAAGTGCGAATGCTGACATAAGTAACGATAAAGCGGGTGAAAAGCCCGCTCGCCGGAAGACCAAGGGTTCCTGTCCAACGTTAATCGGGGCAGGGTGAGTCGACCCCTAAGGCGAGGCCGAAAGGCGTAGTCGATGGGAAACAGGTTAATATTCCTGTACTTGGTGTTACTGCGAAGGGGGACGGAGAAGGCTATGTTAGCCGGGCGACGGTTGTCCCGGTTTAAGCATGTAGGCTGGTTATCCAGGCAAATCCGGATAATCAAGGCTGAGGTGTGATGACGAGTCACTACGGTGATGAAGTAACAAATGCCCTGCTTCCAGGAAAAGCCTCTAAGCATCAGGTAACATCAAATCGTACCCCAAACCGACACAGGTGGTCAGGTAGAGAATACCAAGGCGCTTGAGAGAACTCGGGTGAAGGAACTAGGCAAAATGGTGCCGTAACTTCGGGAGAAGGCACGCTGATATGTAGGTGAAGCCCCTGCGGGTGGAGCTGAAATCAGTCGAAGATACCAGCTGGCTGCAACTGTTTATTAAAAACACAGCACTGTGCAAACACGAAAGTGGACGTATACGGTGTGACGCCTGCCCGGTGCCGGAAGGTTAATTGATGGGGTTATCCGTAAGGAGAAGCTCTTGATCGAAGCCCCGGTAAACGGCGGCCGTAACTATAACGGTCCTAAGGTAGCGAAATTCCTTGTCGGGTAAGTTCCGACCTGCACGAATGGCGTAATGATGGCCAGGCTGTCTCCACCCGAGACTCAGTGAAATTGAACTCGCTGTGAAGATGCAGTGTACCCGCGGCAAGACGGAAAGACCCCGTGAACCTTTACTATAGCTTGACACTGAACATTGAGCCTTGATGTGTAGGATAGGTGGGAGGCTTTGAAGCGTGGACGCCAGTCTGCGTGGAGCCAACCTTGAAATACCACCCTTTAATGTTTGATGTTCTAACGTGGACCCGTGATCCGGGTTGCGGACAGTGTCTGGTGGGTAGTTTGACTGGGGCGGTCTCCTCCCAAAGAGTAACGGAGGAGCACGAAGGTTGGCTAATCCTGTCGGACATCAGGAGGTTAGTGCAATGGCATAAGCCAGCTTGACTGCGAGCGTGACGGCGCGAGCAGGTGCGAAAGCAGGTCATAGTGATCCGGTGGTTCTGAATGGAAGGGCCATCGCTCAACGGATAAAAGGTACTCCGGGGATAACAGGCTGATACCGCCCAAGAGTTCATATCGACGGCGGTGTTTGGCACCTCGATGTCGGCTCATCACATCCTGGGGCTGAAGTAGGTCCCAAGGGTATGGCTGTTCGCCATTTAAAGTGGTACGCGAGCTGGGTTTAGAACGTCGTGAGACAGTTCGGTCCCTATCTGCCGTGGGCGCTGGAGAATTGAGGGGGGCTGCTCCTAGTACGAGAGGACCGGAGTGGACGCATCACTGGTGTTCGGGTTGTCATGCCAATGGCATTGCCCGGTAGCTACATGCGGAAGAGATAAGTGCTGAAAGCATCTAAGCACGAAACTTGCCCCGAGATGAGTTCTCCCTTGTCCTTTAAGGACACTAAAGGAACGTTGAAGACGACGACGTTGATAGGCCGGGTGTGTAAGCGCAGCGATGCGTTGAGCTAACCGGTACTAATGAACCGTGAGGCTTAACCTTACAACGCCGAAGATGTTTTGGCGGATTTGAGAAGATTTTCAGCATTGATTACAGATTTTCGGGAACGAAAGATTTTACGCTGAGGCAAGGCGGCAAATGAAGTAAAGGAAGGAGCATACATGAGTATGTGACTGACTTTGCGAATGCAGCCAACGCAGCCACAGTGAAAAAGATTCGTTTCTGGCAACAGAATTTGCCTGGCGGCTTTAGCGCGGTGGTCCCACCTGACCCCATGCCGAACTCAGAAGTGAAACGCCGTAGCGCCGATGGTAGTGTGGGGTCTCCCCATGTGAGAGTAGGGAACTGCCAGGCATCAAACAAGTAAGAAGCCCATCCTCACGGATGGGCTTTTTGCGTTTTAATCCCCTGAAAACGATTTCCGACAGTTTTCCTTCTCTCCAGCCTGCATAGCATTGCCTTTTAAATAGCCTATCCTTATCCATTCGAGATGTTTAAGGAGACGATAGTTGACCAGCCATTCCTTCAATTACCATCAAGATTTCGCCAGCATTAATTTTCGTGATCATCCTGAGTGCTATCAGGTGGGGCGTGGTGAACAAGGCGTTTTGCTGGTTGAGCCCTATAAGAGTGAAATCCTTCCCTGGTGGCGTTACAAAGATCCTGAATCCGCCACAACATCAGCTGAAAAAATTTACCAATTATTCGAAACCTATCGACAGCAAAATGACTTTGTTGGCATGGATATGGCCCGTAAATTTATACAAATGGGGTATACCCGCGCCCGGCGTTACGCCAACTATAAAGGGGGTAAAAAGTATGCTGAGGACGGTAGCGTTCAGCAAAGAGGAAATAACCCGGTAAAAGCAGCCGCAGCGGCGATCTTTAAAAAATGGTGGGATAAGATCCGCCAGGATAAAGATTATCTCCAGCGCAAGCGCGAACATATCACACGCTGGGGATAAGCGCATTCTTAGGCTAACATTCTGAATTGATAGCAGGCAAATCATTTACACTGTATTAACTTTTTACCCCGGCGTAATCTGATTTATATAAAAAAATCGAAGATGTCCAATCAAAGGGGGAAATATGGCAGATGTCACCACTCGTCCTGAGCATAAAACAACCGATTTGACCGATGTACGTCGCAGAGTGTGGGCAATCGTTGGTGCGTCATCGGGAAATCTGGTGGAGTGGTTTGATTTCTATGTTTATTCATTCTGTTCGCTCTACTTTGCTCACATCTTTTTCCCTGCCGGAAATACAACGACCCAGCTACTTCAGACGGCCGGCATTTTCGCCGCCGGATTTCTCATGCGTCCGATTGGCGGCTGGCTGTTTGGGCGTATTGCTGACAGACATGGGCGCAAAACGTCAATGTTGATCTCAGTATGCATGATGTGTCTGGGATCTCTGGTGATCGCTTGCTTACCGGGCTATGAAAGCATTGGTACGTGGGCTCCGGCATTGTTATTACTGGCAAGACTGTTCCAGGGGTTATCCGTGGGTGGCGAATACGGCACCAGTGCAACTTATATGAGTGAGATTGCCGTTGAAGGACGTAAAGGGTTTTATGCCTCTTTCCAGTACGTAACTTTAATTGGTGGTCAATTGCTGGCACTTCTTGTGGTCGTTGTTCTTCAGCAGATCCTTGATGATGCTGAGTTACGTGCATGGGGCTGGCGTATTCCTTTTGCAATTGGCGCCGCACTGGCTGTAGTCGCGCTCTGGTTGCGTCGTCAACTGGATGAAACATCGAAAAAAGAGGTACGAGTATTAAAAGAGGCTGGGTCGCTTAAAGGGTTATGGCGTAATCGCCGGGCGTTTGTGATGGTGCTCGGCTTTACCGCAGGCGGTTCATTGAGCTTCTACACCTTCACGACGTATATGCAAAAATATCTGGTTAACACGACCGGTATGCATGCCAATGTGGCCAGCATTGTGATGACCGTAGCGTTATTTGTTTTTATGCTTATTCAGCCCCTGATAGGCGCCTTATCCGATCGTATTGGTCGCCGTGCTTCCATGCTCTGTTTTGGTGGGCTGGGGGCGCTCTTCACTTTACCTATTTTAAGCGCGCTACAGTATGTCTCATCACCCTATGCCGCCTTTGCATTAGTGATGATGGCACTGCTCATCGTGAGTTTCTATACATCAATAAGCGGTATCCTGAAAGCCGAAATGTTCCCGGCACAGGTCCGTGCGCTGGGCGTGGGGTTATCTTACGCCATTGCCAATGCGTTATTCGGCGGGTCGGCTGAATATGTTGCGCTGTTGCTGAAATCGGCAGGTATCGAGACGGCCTTCTTTTGGTATGTCACTGCGTTTTGCGCACTGGCATTTATTGTTTCGTTGATGCTGCACCGGAAAGGTAAAGGTATTCGTCTTTAGTGATTGGCTAGCTGCCAGACGGCGTAACCCGTGGTAGCGCCTGCAATATCCCAGGCAAAATCTTTCCAGCTCCAGCCGCTTCCTGCCGGGCGGCTGTCCCAAAGCTCTTTTGATGCGCCAAGGCTAACAGAAAACATCAGGCCATAAACGGCACTGCGATCGCGACTAATCCCCTGATGTTGTGCATATTCGTTGCCCGCAGCTGAGAGCATGGCAGAAGCAATAAAATGCTGTGCTTTATCCTGCCCGCTCCATTGGTCATTTGCCATGTGCGCGCATCCGGTTAAACACAGTACACTCGTCAATATTAAGCATCGCATCATAGAGGAACCTGAAAAAAAGCCCCATCAAATGACGGGGCCGGGTGTTACAGAATGCGGCTGATAAGTTTATCGATACGAATTCGACGTAAGCGGCGAATGAGCTTGCGTACTTTTACCGGGTAGTCGGCGATACTTTGCAGATCGCGATAATGGTTAACTACTGTGGTATGGGTACGGATAAGAGCCAGCTCTTTGTCACGCTGAGCCGCTAATTCATGTTTCGGGTCGTGGATCAGAATGGCATTTTCCAGATCCAGACGCCAGGCACGCGGATTAAGGTTATTCCCCGTCAGCAGCACCCATTCGTCATCAACCCACATCCCTTTCAGGTGATAGCTGTTGTCGTCGTCTTTCCACAAACGCACGACCAATTGATCGGTATTGACGTAATACTGCAGACGGCTCAGGAAGCGGCGCAGGTTAATTTCATACAGATAAGGCAGGGCGCCAATAATTTTAAAAGGTTGATCTTCTGGAATAAAAAAGTCATTAGCCGTTTTATCGCCAACGATAATTTCGACTTTTTTTCCTTCACGCAGGAGCTGAATAATATTGCGTACCAGCACAGCTGGCAGGTTGAAATAAGGCGTGCAGATAACCAGCTTCTCTTCCGCACAGGGCATCAGATGAAAAATGGTCTTATTCAGCAGGCTGGTTTTTCCAAGTCCAACTAATGGCGTAACTGAAAGCTGATCGTTATCGGCATCGCCCTCAAAATGATAGGCCGCGTCGCGTAATTCCTGACGATACAGACGAATATCATTTTTGATTTCAGGGCTTTTCGGACGTTGCGCGTTGTCGAGGCGGTTTACGCCGCGCCCTTCAATCAGGTTTTGTTTGACCCAGCCCAGCATGATATCCGCCATTTTGGGATTGCGAATAAGCTGGTAGCGGTCGTAGCGGTATTTATCGTGTTGGTGGAGATAGACATCGTTCAGGCTCGCGCCGCTATACAGCACGCTATCGTCGATAATGAAGCCTTTAAAATGCAGTACGCCAAGCGCTTCTCGGGTATTTACAGGCACGCCGTAAACGGGAATATCAATGCCTGGGTTTTCCTGCGCCATACGGCAATACCAGTCGGCGTTGGTGTTGGATGCCGCCGCGCCAATACGACCACGCTGTGCCCGGTGCCAGTCGACGAGCACGCAGATTTCAAGCTCAGGGCGCTGACGTTTGGCATCATAGAGGGCGTTCAGGATACCTTTACCGCCATCATCCTGCTCAAGGTAAAGAGCGATGATGCAGATACGGCGTGTTGCGCTGGCAATTTTTTCCAGCAATGTCTCCCTGAAAGTAGTGGGAGAGTAGAAAAACTCTACATCATCAACTGATTGGGAAAGCTTGGGTAGTTGGGCAAGGTGTTGTTGATGTTTATTACGCTTAAATTTTGACAACATCACAGTGCGTTTCTTCTCTGTTTATTGAAAGGGCTTCTGTCCGATAACCCCGACAGAAGCGGACAATGATAACACCAGTACCTGTGAAAGTGGTCAACATTTCCAGTACCTTACTCAGGATTCACCGGTCTGCTTCAGATTCAGGGACAATCCAACGATCCCGTCCTCAAGCTGAATGTCGACCTCGAATCCCAGTTTACGCGCCAGAGTCACCATGCCGCGATTGTTTGGCATAGTAATACCATTCAAACGCTTAAGTCCGTGATCCCGAGTGTAACTGATGAGCTTTTCCAGTAACCGTCGCCCAAGACCCAATCCTTTCAAATCGGAACGAACCAACACAGCGAATTCGGCATCAATGTTATCCGGGTCAGAGATGGCGCGGGTTACGCCAAGGATCTCATCCTTTCCTTCTACCTGACGCACTGCAACAAATGCCATTTCCCGATCGTAGTCGATCTGCGTCATGTTCGCTAAATCATCATGGGTAAATTCGTTGATCTCGCTGAAATAGCGGTAGTACAAATCTTCCTTTGTTACCCTGGCGATGAACGCCTGTAGCTGCGGTTCATCCTCAGGAAGAATAGGGCGGAAAAGCGTGGTCTCGCCGTTTTTTAGCTCAACGGTCTCTTCTAGTTGCTGCGGATAGGGGCGAACCGCGAGACGACTTTCACCGTTGCCGCTAAACGCCCCGACCGTGAGGGTGACATCAAGTGCCGTGAATTCATTGCCGGAGGCAAGCAGAGGATGAATGTCCAGGCGCTGGATTTCCGGACAGTGCACAATAAGGTTTGAGACCTGCACCAGGAATTGACTTAGCCCGGCGATATCCAGTGTGCGCAGGGCGCTACGCCCGCGGATCTTCTTATTTTTAATGGCCTGGATAACCAGATAACGCGCCAGATTCATATTCAGCGGTGGTAGCGCAACGGCGGCCTGCTCCTGCGCGCGCCACTCGACGCCGCCTTCCCCCAGCATGATAAGCGGACCGAACACCGGATCGGATTCGACGACCACACGAAGTTCCTGTGCGCCGGCACGGTTTGCCATGCTTTGTACCTGCAAGCCATGAATACGCGCCTGCGGCCAGTTCATTTTGACGCGGTCGATAATCGCATCTGCGGCCTGTTGGACCTCTGTCGCGGTGCGCAGGTAAAGCATGACCCCCTGGACCTCAGATTTATGCGGAATATCCGGCGAGCGTAATTTTAGCGCTACGGGGTAACCAATCTGTTCGGCAATATGTACCGCTTCGGCGCTATCGCCAGCAATCCACGTCGGCAGTGTCTGGATACCCCAGGCGCTGAGTATCGGCTGCACTTCATGAGTATCGAGCGTGGTTGCCCCTTCTGTTATCGCCTGTTGCAGTAACTGATGGGCTTCGGCCGTATTGGCCGTCAGGTGAGTAGGTAAGGCGGGCGTTTCACGTAATTGCTTCTGGTTACGCCGGTACTCGACCATATGCATAAATGCGGTGATCGTCCCTTCGGGCGTACGGTAGGTCGGCAGGCTCGCTTCGCTGAATAACCGTCGCGCTTCCTGGGAAGAATACTCGCCACACCAGTTTGTCAGCACCGTAACGTATTTACCGCGCGGATGTTTTTTCAGCGCCTCAATGAGCGCCAGCGCGCTCTCTCTGCCGGGGGCGGCGGCGCTCGGAGAATGAATAACCATCAGCGCATCAAAATCCTGGCTGTCGAGCAGGATCTCAAGCGCGGTGGTGTAGCGATCATTGCTGGCATCATCGCGTAAATCCAGCGGATTACCCACATTGACATAATCGGGTAATCCATTGCGAAGCCTTGCCAGCGTATCGTCACTCAACTTTGCCAGTTTGCCATTACGCGACCACAGCTGATCGAGCGCCAGCGCGGCAGGGGCGGCGCCGTTACTGATGATCATCAGCCGGTCGCCGCGAAGCGGGCGCATGTGACTGAGCGTTTCGACGGCGGAAAACAGCTCGTGGGTATCTTGCACACGCAGCAGACCGGCACGCTGAATGGCGGCATCCCAAGCCGGATCCAGCCCTGCCCGGGTTTGCAAAAGCCGCTGGGCTTCGGGGCTACGGCCACTCTTGATAACCAGAATCGGTTTATTGCGTGACGCGCTGCGAGCCGCCGAGACGAACCGGCGCGCGTCGCTTAAATGTTCGAGATAGAGCAGAATGGCGCTGGTTTTGGTATCACGTGCCAGGAAGTCCAGCAGTTCATCGACGTCAATATCCAGGCTGTCACCCAGCGCAATAAAATAGGAAAACCCCATCTCACGTTGCTGAGCCCAGTCCAGGATGGTGTTGGATACGGCGGCGGATTGCGAAATAAATGCAAGCTTGCCACGGGTAATCGGTACCGGGGAAAAGCTGGCATTAAGACCCTGCCAGGGCGCGAGTAACCCCATACTGTTTGGCCCGAGCAGGCGCATCTGGTAACGCCCTGCGCAGTTCAGCAGTTCGGCGTGTTGCTCAGGGGTGGCAGAAAGAATAATGCACGTTTTACAGCCCTTCTTACCAAGCTCTTCCAGCAAAGGCAGATTACGTTTTGCATTGGTACAGAGCACAGCGAGGTCCGGCACATAGGGCAGGCTGGCGATATCGGGCCAGGCCAGTACACCAAGTACGGCTTTGTACGCGGGTGTCACTGGTAAAACCGGCCCGGCAAAACCGCCAGCCAGAAGATTGCGCATCATCAGGAAACCGGCGCGATCCGGTTTCATTGATGCCCCGATCACGGCGATCGACTTGGGACGTAACAACGCTTCCAGCCCACGTTGGCTCATACCGGCCTCCAGTAAAGAGTGACCCGATGATTTTAAACGTTTTCTGCTTCTTTTGCTGTGACGCTACGCTGATGATTCGCTTTACCCGCCAGGTAACGTTCGCGAAAGAGGGAGAAATGGGCGCCGAGACTTTTCGCGGCAGCTTGATCGCCTGCTAAATCGAGAAGCGCAATCGCGACTTCAGCGGTACAGTACTGATCGTCGGCATGCGACTCGCGCAGACGATAGGCTGATATCCGTGAAAGATCGACGGAGATAACCGGCAGGGCGTCCAGATAGGGACTTTTGCGAAACATTTTGCGTGCTTCGGTCCAGGTCCCATCCAGCATGATAAATAGCGGCGGTTTTCCACAGGGCGGTGCGGATAATACCTGCCGTTCGTTTCCTGCATAGGATGCGGGAAAGACGACCATCGGCTGATAGTCTTCGCTGTTGCATAAATCAATAAGCGCCTGGGGTGGCTCAGTACGTGACCAGAGAAACGCCGTTGTGTCAGGCAGAATATCGGCGATAAGCCTGCCAGTATTGCTGGGCTTCATGGGTTCCGTATCGAACATCACCAGGCAGAACCGGCTGCGGGCCGTACTGGGTTGCAAGGTGTCGCACAGGCACTGTTGTTTTGGCAGCAGGCAGCGCTGGCAGCGAATAACGCGATTGCCTCGGGCGAGGAAAGGGCGAGTGGAACGAGCAATACGCATTGCCCGGAGCGTGAGTACGGCGTTATCAGTCATGAGAATCGCGTGAAAAACGCCATTGTCGCAGAGCTGAAAACGGGGCACAAGATGTGCCCCGCCAGGATTAGAGAGATTCGTTAAGCCAGCTATTAAAAGGGGCTTTGGGAACGGCGCCGCTTAAGATGTCGACAACCTCGCCATTTTTGAACAACATAATGGTTGGGATGCTGCGGATACGAAAGCGTGCACTGAGTTCGCGTTCAGCTTCGGTGTTCACTTTGACGAAGCGAACTTTGCCGCTACGCTCTTCCGCCACGTCTTCAAAAATCGGTGCGAAGCTACGGCACGGACCACACCAGGGTGCCCAGAAATCGACAACGACCGGCAGGTCATCTTTCAGCAGTTTATCCAGTGTTTCGCCAGTGGCGTTAATCACATCGCCGTCGAACAGCTCATGTCCACAGCGTCCGCATTTTGCGACATCGCTAATGCGCGCTTCGGGGATGCGGTTAAGCGCCTGGCAGCTTGCACATACGGTATTCATAACTAACCTCGGGAGAGCAGTGGTACAGAGTGGCACAAGGCCGATATGTTTCTAATATGTTACATATTATTGATGAAGTGGTTTTAAACGACAACGCGTTTTATTCAATGAGTACAATAGTCGATAGCTTTTGAACGAATTAATGGCTAAGCGCCGACACATCAGGTAATCTGCGCGCTCGCGCAGCGCTGGTGGAGAAAAGCATGAACGATGAACTGAAAAACAAAAGCGGCAAAGTCAAAGTGATGTATGTCCGCAGTGATGATGATTCCGATAAACGCAGCCAAAACCCGCGTACCGGGAAAGGGCCTGCTCGTAGCGGATCGTCTCGTGCCGATGCTGGCCGTCGCCCCGCTCGCGAAGAGAAAAACAGTGGCCGCCGTCCTGCTCGCGAAGAGCGAAGCAATGATCGTGGTCGCGACCGTGACCGTCCACAGAGTGATTCCCCGTGGCGTACCGTTTCCCGCGCGCCGGGTGACGAGACACCAACAAAGCCGGATCACGGCGGTATCAGCGGTAAAAGCTTTATCGATCCGGAAGTACTGCGTCGTCAGCGTGCGGAAGAGACCCGCGTTTATGGCGAGAATGCCTGTCAGGCGCTGTTTGCCAGCCGTCCTGACTGCATCGTGCGCGCCTGGTTTGTTCAGAGCGTAACCCCGCGCTTTAAAGAAGCACTGCGCTGGATGGCGGCTAACCGCAAAGCCTACCATGTGGTTGATGAGGCTGAGCTGGCAAAAGCGTCCGGTACTGAACATCACGGTGGCGTTTGCTTCCTGATCAAAAAACGTAACGGTACCAGTGTTGAGCAGTGGGTGGCACAGGCCGGCGCCGAAGATTGCGTTCTGGCGCTGGAAGATGTGGGTAACCCGCATAACCTGGGTGCGATGATGCGCAGTTGCGCGCATTTCGGCGTGAAAGGCGTTCTGTTGCAGGATGCGGCCGTTATCGAATCCGGTGCTGCAGTTCGTACGGCGGAAGGCGGTGCGGAGCACGTGCAGGCGATTACGGGCGATAGCGTTATCGAGGCGCTGGATGCTTTCCGCAAAGCCGGTTATGCCATTGTGACCACATCCAGCCATAAAGGCACGCCGCTGTTTAGCGCCACGTTGCCGAAGAAAATGGTGCTGGTGCTGGGTCAGGAGCGTGACGGTCTTTCCGATGCTGCGCTTGATAACGCGGATCTGAGCATCTCGATTAACGGCACCAATAACGTTGAGAGTCTTAACGTGTCTGTAGCAACGGGTGTGTTGCTGGCAGAATGGTGGCGTCAAAACAAAGCCTGATAAAACCACGATCAGCATGCCTTCACGGCATGCTGATTTCTTCTCTCCTCTGTCTGTTCGCTTTACCCCCAGAGCAGATGCATCATCAAAATGAATGCTTCCATAACCCATGCTGATTGCACCAACTGTATGCGGTGAACCCTCGTTTACAGTTAAATTTGCATCGGCTGCCTTTACAGACCGGACGATCGCAGTAGACGTACGCATCGTTTTCGGCCAGTGCGAAGGTGGCTTCTGGCAGATCGCCTGGCCTGAGGAATTTAAACTGGCTACCCTGAAAGGTATAAACGTAGATCCACAGCAGGCGGTGATCGTCTGTCATCGGATGTGGCGTTGTACCGATATTCACCGTCAGGGTATTTGATTCAAAGCCGCCGGAAATCGTCATCTGCGGCAGGTGGTCTTCTGCCAGCGCATCGTCTGTATTCTGCGGGGTTAATGCACTCAGCGTTTCGTCACAACAGCGTAGTTGTGTCTCGCCGCCGTTGTTATTAATGGTCACAAGAAATTGTCCGCACCGGGGACAGTGATAAAACGTAGGCTCCCCCTGGATAAAAGACGGCTTGGTGCTGTTTTTTATTCGTGTCGATGTTTTAGGCTGTGTTCTGCCGGAAAGGTTATTGTTAATAAGCACATTGGTATCCTTATTTGGATATGGCCTCGTCGAGTGCCGGGGATGCGTTTTCTCGGGAGGCAAGAGCCAGGCGCTGAACGATATCTTTGCGTAACATGAACTTTTTGACTTTCCCGGAGGCCGTTCGCGGTAAATTGTCGACCACCACCAGGTGCTCCGGATATTTATATTTAGCGATGCGTTTATGGGTAAAGAAACGGATGATGTCAGCCAGTACCAGAGGTTGTTCTTTATGGGTCAGTACCACATAGGCACATGAACGTTCTCCCAGCCGCTGGTCTGGCATCGCGACGACGGCGGCGTCTCGAATATCAGGATGTTGCAACAGAATATCTTCCACTTCCCGGCTACTGATATTTTCACCGCCGCGAACAATGATGTCTTTTTTTCGCCCGGTAATTTTAAGATACCCTGCCTTGTCGACCCGGCAATAATCCCCGCTGTAATACCAGCCTTCATCATCAAGTGCCTGTGCCGTTAATTCCGGTTCATCGAAATAGCCGACAAACACATTCGGGCCGCGAGAAGCTTCTTCACCTTCGGTATATTCCGGCAGAGTGTTTCCCTTTTTATCGACGACTCTGATCTCCACTCCGTTTACCGCCGCCCCATCCGTATTTACCTGGCGAATAAGCGAGTCTTCGGGACGGACGATGGCATGTGGCGCACTCTCCGTACTGCCATATACCCCCAGCAATGGAACTCCGGCTTTGTGGTAATCACGC
Organism: Phytobacter diazotrophicus; assembly: GCF_052061655.1. Classification (NCBI taxonomy): domain Bacteria; kingdom Pseudomonadati; phylum Pseudomonadota; class Gammaproteobacteria; order Enterobacterales; family Enterobacteriaceae; genus Phytobacter; species Phytobacter diazotrophicus. Next base: position 1,242,900 of record NZ_CM125428.1, read on the forward strand.
ACCAGTTTGCCCGGAATGGTGGTCCCGCCGCACAAAAAAAAGCGCAAAGAAGAGATATCGCACTGGCGGGCCTGCATCGCCTTAAGCAGATCGCACGCAAACGGTGTTGCCCCCATAATGCAGGTGCATTTTTCCCGTTCAATGATCTCAAGGCACTGCTCCGGGTTAAAAATATCCAGCAATACGCTGCGGGCACCCATCATAAACGGGGCGGTGACCCCATGCATAAAACCCGTGGCGTGGGCGAGTGGTGCTGGCATCAGCATAATATCCGTGCTGTTCAAATTAAGCGTTGCGCAGTAGGCCCGTTCGCTGGCGATGATATTATTGTGCGTCAGCATTACCCCTTTAGGGCGGCCCTCTGTACCGGAAGTGAACAGCAGTGCGGCCAGGTCATCGCTTTTTGTCGCAATGGCCTGAGCTAATGGTGGCGTGTTTGCCAGTATCTGGCTCAAAGACAACTCGTGCCGGGCGGGCTCGAGCTTATCGACCGCAATCACCTTCTCCAGCCAGGGAAGCAGCGGGCGCAGCGCGGGCAGCATTTGAATGGGACGAACATTTTTAAAGCGCGTTGCGGTAAAGAGAATACGAGCCTGACATTTGTTCATGATCCATGCCAGTTCAGACTCCCGAAATGCCGGGAGCAGCGGCACGACGACGGCGCCGCATTTGAGACAGGCAAGATAGATAACGGTAAACTCACACCAGCCGGGAAGTTGCAGGGCGACCCGATCACCCGGCTGGATACCGTTTTCCACAAGCCACATCGCCAGCGCGCCTGCTGCGTTATCGAGTTCACGGTAGGTATACGCTGTGCCGTGGTTGTCGCTGACGGCGATTTTATCCGCCGACGCCTTTGCCGACAGATGCCAGTAATCCGCCAGCGTCGCGTCACCCCAGTATCCTTGTTGTCGATAACGCATTTTCAGCGCCTCGTTGATTTTCATGGTTGTCATTCCGTCGTTGTCCCTGGACATAACCTGGCCTAATGAGTTTTGGCGATAGCTCTTCGTTGCTTTTTGCAATATAGCGCCAGCGCGCCTGCCACCAGAGGAAGCGGCAGAAACATAAAGACTTCACTGAATGTCCAGCCCGCCGCCAGCATGGCTGAACCCGCACCTGCGCTGGTTATGGCACCCAGACGGCCAACTCCCGTCGCCCAGCTCACGCCGGTGGCCCGAATGGACGTTGGATAAAAATGGGCGGCCAGCGCATAACAACCGGGGCTGATACCATTGACGGTAAACCCGAGCATCAGAACCAGAACACATAGCACCGGCAGTGACGGGATATGCATCCCCAGAATCAGTGCGCTGCAGGCGCCCCCCAGCAGGGTCAGAATGATGGCGCAATGCCTGCCCCAGCGGTCCATTTCAATGCCGATGCAGAAATTGCCCATCATGCCGCCAATCTGAAATACCGAACCCATGATGACGGCCTGTGACAGCGTCATCCCGGTGTCCCTGACCATCAGCGGCAGCCAGCTTGATAACAGATAGACACAGAACAAACCGGCAAACAGTGTTAGCCACAGCGCGAGGGTGCCAAAGGTGTATGGCGGATGCAGAAGCGATCTGGCAGTACTGGCATGTGCTTTTTGCGGCTCAGAGGTATAAAAATGGGTCTTTGCGTCGGCAATGCCGGGGACGAATTTATTCAGCAAGTGCGTCAGACGCTGTTTATTCGCGGGGTCTTGAACCAGATATTGCATCGATTCCGGCAGGTAACGTATCAGGATGAGCGCGAATATTAACGGTAATACCCCGCCGGTAATTAAGACGGAACGCCAGCCAAAGGTACCGAGTAATTGCTGGCTCAGCAGACCGCCCAATGCCGCACCGGTATTAAAACCGCAGTGGATTACGGTTGCCAGGCGCGAGCGATAACGCCAGGGGGCATACTCTGCCACCAGCGTGGTGATATTGGGCATCGCAGCCCCCAGCCCCAGGCCGGTAATAAAGCGAAAAAAGGTCAGGCTGGATAAATTCCACGACCACGCAGAAAGCAGGCTGCTTGCACCAAAAAATATGACAGAGCCAATGATGAGTTTTTTACGCCCGTAGCGGTCAGCCAGCGGCCCGGAAATAAGTGAACCGGCAGCCAGACCAAATAAGCCGCTCATCATCACCGGACCTAACATATGGCGGGATATCTGCCAGTCATCGATCAAGGCCGGAGCAATAAAACCTATTGCGGTAACATCAAAGCCATCAATACCTAATACAAAGAACCCTAAAAAAACTATCAGCCACTGGCGTCGGCTAATCGGGTGCTTATCCAGAACGGTACTGATATCAATTTTTTCCTGAGTTGACATAAATCCTCCCCGCACGGGAGAGTGACGTTCACCACAAAGGGTGACGCGAGCAAAAGAGGGGATCAGCCAAAACGAAATTCAACGCCGAAGTTCCCCTGCGGATATTCCCATTTCTCTAATATTGTCCCTTCGCACAACACACGACATGTGCCACATTCCAGACAGCCGGCATAATCAAAATGGATATTTCCTGCCTCATCCTCGCGATATAGCCCGGCAGGGCAGGCAGTGATCAATTTACGAAATTGCGCTTTGTCAGGGTCGGCCACAAGAATGATGTGTGGGTTAGTTTCATCCACTATGAATTTGTTGACGCCCAGTTTCACATCGACATTTACCGTGCTCATAATGCGCGCCCTCCAGCGATGCCGTCTTTTAATAAATTCATTAACCCGACGCGTTTTCCCTGTTTCAATATCGTCTTCCAGAAGGGCGTCGGTTTGGCGCCATCCACAGTGAAAAGTTCGGACATGATATTGGCCGCCATCTGTGGGTATTGCGTAAAGAGGCGCGGGTTTTCCATCAGGCCAGGCAACTTGCGATAGTGCCGCATATCCTGCAAGACGCAGCTTTTCTCCAGCGCCTGCGCGTATTTTTCAAGCCGGGCATAACTGAAATCATTACTCTCTTTTGCGGCAATGATGGTTTGCGCTGCGATATTCGCGGCCTCAATCGCCAGATCCATACCCCGCACGGTAAAGCCGAGGTTCAGACACATTCCGGCGGCATCACCCACGACCAGCACGCCATCGCCCGCCAGTTTTGGCAGCATCTCGATTCCACCTTCTGGTACCAGATGAGCGGAATACTCAAGCAGCGTTCCCCCTTCGATAAGGGGGCGCACCGCCGGGTGCTGTTTAAAATCCTCCAGCATCTGCGGAACCGATTTTTGCGCTTTTTCAATACCCCCCAGGCCGCACACCAGACCCAGTGAAATGGATTCACGGTTGGTATAGAGAAACCCTCCGCCCATTAAGCCATCCGACGGGGAACCGGCAAACAGCCAGGCCGCGCCTTCGTCACCCGTTACGCCAAAGCGGTCCTGAATGGTTTGGGCTGGCAGTGAAATGAGCTCTTTAACCCCGACGGCGTAATGATGAGGGTTCGATTTTTGTACCAGTCCAATTGAACGACCTAACAGCGAATTTACCCCGTCGGCCAGCACCACCACGTTTGCCTCAAGGACATCCTCCCCGGCCTGAACTCCGGTTACCCGCCCCTGCTGGCGGATTAACGCATCCACCCGCACGCCTGTGATGAACTGTGCGCCAACCGCTTCGGCTTGTTCCATCAACCAGCTATCAAATCCATGACGCAGAACTGTCCAGGACGCTTGTTCCGGGTTCGCATTGCGAGACGGCGCCTGATAATCCAGCGTGACGGCGCTGTCATTGGTCAGAAAAGAGATCTTCTCTTTGGTAATTTTTCGCTCAACGGGGGCGCTTTGCGCAAAAGCGGGGATGATCTTTTCCAGGCTGTGGGCATAGAGCCGCCCGCCCGTCATATTTTTACTGCCTGCGGTATCCCCCCGCTCAATGACCAGTACGTCCAGCCCGGCTTTCGCCATCACATACGCGGCGGTGCATCCCGCCACTCCGGCACCCACGATAATCGCGTCAAATTTTTCGTCCGACATACTTTTACTCCATTGCCGCCAGAAAGACTGGCGGCTTGCGTCTTATCGTTTTAATAATTCCGTTAACAGGGGGACGACCTTATAGATATCGCCCACCAGACCATAATCGGCGTACTGGAAAATCGGCGCGTTTTTATCTTTGTTAACGGCGATAATGGTTTTGGCGCCATTGCCACCGACCATATGCTGGATCTGCCCGGAAATGCCCAGGGCGAGATAGATATCGGATTTCAGCAGCACGCCGGAAACGCCAACGTAACGTTCGCGATCCATCCAGTGTTCGCCTTCGGCAATCGGACGCGAACAGCCCACTTCGGCATCCAGCGCAGAGGCCAGATCCCAGACCATTTGCAGATCTTCTTTCGCCAGTAGGCCACGGCCAATACCGATGACACGGCGCGCTTTGCCAAGGTCGACGTTGCTGGCCGTTTTTGACCGCCGTTCACGACAGAGCATTTCATTGGCGGGTGGGATGTAATCCACCTGAGTGAGTGGGGGAGTAGCGGCGTTTACTTCGGCCAACGGCTCATAAACACCGCTCGCCAGCGTGATGACGGCGACAGGGGTATTCACTTTTTCCCGCCCAAATGCCAGCCCGCCATACATGCGATGTTCGGCGTACAGGTCGTCGCCGTTGCGTTCCAGCAGGGTCACGTCATTCACCAGCGCGGATTGCAGCAGCACGCTGAGTTTTGCCGCCAGGCCTTTGCCACGGCGTGTCGCGGCCAGCAGAATCAGCGTTTTGCCGTCTTCTTTTCTGACAAGCGAGGCGAATGTTTCCGCATAGTTTTCGACGCGCTGCTTATCGGTTTTGCCACACAGCAAATAGACCGCGTCTGCCTGTTTAACCTCAGTAACGTCACGCTCATCCCATATCACTGCGTTAACGTGTTCACCCAGTTGTCGTGCGCCAGCGAGCAGATCTGCATAGCGATCGGCACTGTCGCTGAATACCCAAACATTATTGATTTTGCCCATGATGCTTCTCCGCTGCCCTTAGCTCAACGCGTTGGTCAGATAATCACGCAGGCGAGAGACCTCTTCCTGCCCGTCGCCTTCAATGATGATGTGTTTGCGTTCTGTCTGTTGCGGCGCGTAGACGCCAGCTAATTCAGTCCGCGCTGAATCCGGTGCCCAGTCAATGTCACCCGCGCTCCATTGGGTGACGCTTTTCTTCCCGGCGCCGAGGATGGCTTTCATCGAGGGGATGCGTGGCAGGTTGATATCCGATGAGACGCACAGTACCGCCGGGAGTGGCACATCCAGCACTTCTATTTCATTTTCCAGCGTGCGCTCAACGGTGACGAAGCCCTCTTTGAGTTCAATTTTGCTGACGCCGTTCACCGCCGGGAGCTGCAACATTGCACCGACCAGCAGCCCGGTTTGCTGGGCGTACATATCGCCGGAACCTTCGCCACAGATCAGCAGGTCGAAGGCGATTTTCTGGCTCGCGGCAGCAATAGCGCGTGCGGTGTCATAGGGCAGGGAACTGGCCAGACGATCATCGCGAACCAGGTAAAGCGCATTGGGACCACGTGAAAGGGCGTCTTTACGCAGTTTGGCGTTATCGAGCGCTTTTCCCCCTACGCTCAGGGCCACCACTTCATGGCTTTCCCCCGCGAGCTGAACGGCGGCCTCAATCGCGTTGAGATCAAAGGGGCTGATTTTTTCCCCGGCCTTGTCTGTCGCCAGGGTTCTGTCAGCCGTGATAACGATATCCTGTTCCTCAGGAACCAGTTTGTAGCAGGCAATAAATCTCATGGCATATCCTATTATTTTTCATACTGTTTCAGGATCTGGCGAGCGGAGATGTAAACCATAATCTCGTCTGTGCCGCCGCCAATGCGGTTTACGCGGGTGTCGCGCCAGAAGCGGGATACGCGGCTGTCATCGGTGTAGCCGAGACCGCCCAGAATTTGCATCGCATCGTCAATCACCTCGCAGGCCGACTGAGCGCAGTACAACTTGCACATCGGGGCGGACAGACGCATCGATAAATCGTTGTCGCACTCCCAGGCGGTGCGGTAGACCATGTTTTTCATGTTCTGAATTTTGATGGCCATTTGGGTCAACTTGAGCTGTATCATCTGGAACTGGCCAATGTTTTGGCCGAATTGAATGCGCTGATTGGCGTAGCGCGCAGCATCTTCGAAGGCGCATTCCGCCACCCCCAGCGAGTGGGCGGCAATGACCAGGCGTTCGATATCGAAGTTTTGCATCATATGGATAAAGCCATAACCTTCCTGGCCCACCATGTCGCTCTCTTCTAACTCAACGTTATCCAGAAAGACTTCGCAGTTGCTGACCATATGCCAGCCGACTTTATGCAGATTGTTGCGTTTGACGCCGGGGGAATTGGGATCCAGCCACCATAAGGTGAAACAGCGCTTAGGATCTTCCGGCTCGGGATTGCGTGCCAGCACCAGCATGTAGGGGTAATCTTTTGCACCGGTGATAAAGGTCTTTTGACCATTCAGATACACTTTGCCGTTCTTACGGGTGTAGGTGGTGGCGATGCGATTGTTGTCTGAACCGGCCTGGGGTTCGGTAAATGCCAGAGAGTAGGCGGGGATCCCCGTCAGGCCCACCTCGGCGGTTTTGGCCAGTTGCTCTGCGTTACCAAACCGCTGCATGTTATGGATGCATTGCCCCTCGGTCATGATGTAGGCCGGGGCGCCCATGCGGGCAATCTCTTCGAGCACCAGTACCTGGGTCATCATGTCGGCGGGCACGCCGCCCAGCTCTTCGGGAATGCCCAATAAACCAATGCCGCTTTCGGCTAAGGCATTGAAGAACTCGCGCGGGAAAGTCCGTGTCTCATCGCATCTTTTGAAATACTCTTCGGGAAAATTACGGGTAATCAACTCCCGAATACTTGCTAATAGTAATTCCTGTTCTTCGGTCAGGCTAAAGTCCATGACGCATCCTCTTGATAGGTTCTCCGGTGGGGATTTATAAAATAAAGCACTCCCCGGCATTATTTATCGCCGATCATTCTGTCCGCTTCGCCAGCTTTTATAATTACTGGTTCGAATGTTGTTTTATCTGGAATAATAATTACAGGTGTTGCGAGGATATATAGACATATCTCACTTGATCCTGGACAAAACGAACATTAAAGCCCGTTTTGTGATGCGTGTTGGTAATTTTTAAATTTTTTATCGCCTGATTATTTTATTTATATATTTGTTTTTATTGTTATTTTATATGCTATCGCTACATCATGTATGTTCGATTTGTCCAATAATTGGTTGGATATGTCAATATCAAGCCTTTGCGCCACTTTTTATAATCCCGGTGTCAATTCGTGAAGAAAGACGAAAAGGGGCCCAGGATTTATTGCAACTTACATTGGTATCGTCTGAATTCTTCAATGGTTATTTAATCATTTAATATGAAGTGGGGTTGGTATATGGCTATTTTATCTCAACAGCAACTGGAAGCACTGAAACAAAAAGTCAGAAAAGTCACGGAAACAGAGTTGGAGGAAATCCAACTGGTGGTTGAGCGAACTAATGTCTTCCCGGACTCCTATTACGACGTATGTCGCAAAAATGATTTATTTCGCCTGGCCATTCCTGAAGAGTTTGGCGGTCTGGGACTGAACTGCGAGCAATTCTTTTCCGTCATGGAGGAGTTCTGCCGCGGCCCTGGCGGTATGCGTATGAACCTGCACCATGCTAACGGCCTGAACTGGCGCATCATGTATGACCATGGCGCCCCCGACCTTCGCGCTAAATGGCTGCCGTTACTGGCCAATAAAGATGCTTACATCAACTTTGCACTGACCGAAGCAGAGTGTGGTTCCGGGGCGGATATCCGGACAACCGCAGTAAGAAAAGGGGATAAATACATTCTCAATGGTACCAAGACCCTGATCTCCCATACGGATATTTCTGACGGTAGCTACGTTATTGCAGTAACGGATGAAAGCAAACGCAAAAAAGGGGGATTAACCGCTTTCTTTATCGAAACCAACACGCCGGGTTATTACATCGATCCGATGCCACACATGATGGGCTGCCGTGGCGCGGGCCATGCGTATCTGCGTTTTGAAAACTGCGAAGTGCCTGCGCACAACATTATGGGCAAAGAGGGCGATGGTCTGGATATCTTCATGGATGCGTTGGCGCACTCCAGAGCGATGATTGCTGTTACCTGCCTGGGCATGTCGCAGCGCTTCCTGGAACTGGCGATTGCCCGTGCGAAGGATCGTGTGACGTTCGGTAAGCCACTGGTAGCGCGTCAGGCCATTCAGCAAACGCTGGCAGACATGGGCACTCAGGTTCATGCCCTGCGCGTAATGCTGCGTGATTGCGCGCAGAAATTCGACCGCGGCGAAGACATCGAGATGGTTTCGGCGATGTGCAAACTGCACGGTATTGATACGGTGCGAACTGTGTCGGATAGCTGCCTGGAGATCTTCGGTGGGATTGGTTACTTCGAAGATAACCCGTATGGCCCGGTGGAAAGAATGTATCGCGATGCACGCGCGCTGTGGTTTGAAGAAGGCCCGCGTACCGTTCAGCGCCTGACGATTGCACGTCCGCTGATTGCCGCCGCGGGTGAAATTCGCTAATCCGCCTGAGCCCATGCAACGAAGGGATATCACGGGATGTTATTCCGTTATATCCCGCCTGTGATCGCACACTGCGCGTGATTTCGTGGGTGCGATCATTCTTATTTTCTCGCGAGAGTGACCTATGAGTACATCACCTGGGAATAGACGTTGGGGCATTATTGTTCTGCTGATTATTGATTATTTCGTTATGTTTGTTGCCCGTAGCAGTATGTCGATGTGCGGGCCGGCACTGATGCATGAATATGGCTGGACCGCCATTCAGTTTGGCTGGGTCTCCACCGCATTTTTTATTGGTTACGCGATAACAATGTTGCCGGCAGGGCTGCTGGCTGACCGCTTTGGCGGTGGGATTGTGCTGGTAACCGGTACCTTGTGGTGGGTCGTTTTTACTTTCTTAACACCGCTAGGTTCCACGCTCGGCATCATGATGCTGCTGCGTATTCTGGTTGGCGTCGGGCAGGGGCTGCTGGTTCCGGCGAACTTTTCGCTGGCGGCCAGATGGGTACCTAAAAGTGAATCCGGCAAAGCGACCGGCTTACTACAGGTTGGTTGTCCTGCGGGGATCGCCTTTGCCATGGTGCTGGCGGCCTGGATTATTCAAACCTGGGGCTGGAAATCCGTTTTTTACATCGTCTCTGTGCCGGGGTTAGTGTGGTGCCTGCTGTGGTGGTGGCTGGGTAACAGTCGCCCGCAAATGGATAATCGCATCAACCGTCAGGAGCTTGCGTATATTCAGGCGGGGCAGGCTGTTGCTAACGCGGAACCATCCGCTCAGAAAGAGACGGCAGGGGGCGATCTGACGAAAGCCGATATCCTGTCAACACCCTCTATCTGGGCCTGCGCGTTGTGTTACTTCTGTACGAATTATCTGTTTTTTCTCTTTATGACCTGGTTGCCGACCTATTTCGCGATGGGACGCGGTATCGATCTTAAACAAAGCGCGATTTACTCCATGCTCCCGTATCTGGTGGCCATTCTGGCCTATCCGCTCGGCGGTCTGGTCACGGACGCCGCCTGTCGGCGCTTTGGGCAAAATATCGGGCGTAAGCTCTCTCCGGTTGCCGGACTGCTGCTGGCCGGGGTGTTTCTGATTCTGGGGACGCGAGCAAACAGCCTCTGGAGCGCGGCTACGCTCATCTCCGCCTCGAATTTTTTCCTCTGTTTCACCATGGCTGCGCATTTCTCCATTCCGATTATTTTCTCCCAGAAAAACACCGGCATGCTGGTGGGGTTGAACGGCGTATTTGGCACGCTGGCGGGTATTCTTTCGCCGGTTCTGGCGGGATGGGTTATTGATGTTTCCGGACAGTATGAGTACGCGCTCTATCTGGGGGCAAGCATCGCCATTCTGGGCGCATTCTTCATGCTTATCGCCCGGATTAAACCCATTGAAAAGAAAGGATTGCACGGGAATTTGCGCGGCGCGGGCGGACTGGCGGGGCGACAGGGTTTTTCCAAAATGAAGGAGCATGACTTATGAGGCCATTAGAAGGCATTAAAGTAGTGGATTTAACGTCATTCCTGGCAGCACCCACCGTGGCACGTATTCTGGGTGACTGGGGGGCGGATGTGATCAAAATCGAACCGCCGTCTGGCGATCCGGGACGTACTCAGGCTTCTGTGTTCAACATGCCTTACGAGGATGACGAAAACCCGGCATTTGATATCTCTAACGCTAATAAACGATTCCTGTGCCTGAACCTGAAAAAAGAGAGCGCGAAAGCTATTGCGTACCGCATCCTCTCGACGGCAGATGTCGTTGTGACCAGCTATCGCACAAAAGCGCTTGAACGGCTTGGGTTTTCCTGGGAAGAGTTGCACTTGCGCTTTCCACGCTTAATCTTCGCGCAGATCCTGGGGTATGGCGAAAAAGGGCCGGAAAAAGACACCGCCGGGTTTGATGCGACGGCTTACGTTTGTCGCGGCGGGATCCTTGGGTCAACCAATGAGCGCGGCGAAACCCCGATCAACTCGGTAAACGGCTTTGGTGATTTTCAGGCGTCCATGTGCCTGGTGTCGGGTATTTGCGCTGCGCTGTACGGGCGTACGCTTTCGGGAACGGGCGAGAAGGTGACGGTTAGCCTGCACCATACGGCGCTGTTTATGATGAGCATTGCTGTGACCTCAGCACAGTACGGCAACGTCTATCCGAAGTCGCGCTGTGAAGTCTCCAACCCGTTCAACAACACCTATAAAACCCTTGATGGGCGATGGATGGTGATTTGTATTCCGGAATACGATCGCTTCTTCAATAAGTTTATGGTGCTTCTTGGCCGTGAGGATCTGGTCGACAGTCCGGAATTTTGCCGTATTGCCGATGTGAACCAGTTTGGTCGTAATCGGGACATTATCAATATTATCAGTGAGCAGGTCGCCAAACGTCCACTTAGCGAGATGATGCGGCTCTTAAAAGAAAACGATTTTGCCCATGAGAAAGGATATACCCCGGATGAGATTCTGGAAGATGACCAGGCATGGGCGACCGACTGCCTGCGTCACGTTGAGTACCCCACGGGAAACAAACGGGTGCTGGTGACGCCGCCTGTTACGATCCACGGCATGGGAGAATCGCAGATCCAACCGTCCCGGCGACTGGGATATCACTCACAACAAATTCTGAATGAATATGGATACTCAGCTAAAGATATCGAGTCGTTACGTCAGGAGGGGGCAGTCATTTTACCCGCCTGACGATCTCGTTTTTTAAATCGTTTGCTGCGCTGGTCTTCGAGTGCTGAACGCAGATATTGCGGAATAAGTCCGCTGTTTTCACAGTTCCCGACAGACCAGCCAGGCCGTGCAGCAGCACTGAGAAGAGTAGAGGAGCATTGATGGCAACCACTATTCCTACTTATGCATTATACGGTGAGCAGTCTGGGCTTAGCTGGGAGAATTTTTTCAATGTCGAGATGATCTCCTTGCGATCAAAGGATCTGAACTGGCGGGCAAGCCCGCATGTACATGACTCGCTTATTCAGGTGCTATTCATCCAGCGAGGGCAGGTCGAAGTATTGATGAACTGCACGCGACAACTGGCCAAAGCCCCCTGTCTGATTCTGGTCCCTGCGCAGACTGTTCACGGTTTTCACTACACGCCAGATACCGAAGGACTCACTATTACGGCTTCGCAGCGGCCGCTTGAGTCGGTCATTGGCGTGCTGGCACCCGATATCCTCAAGCTGGTGCATAAACCGTGCATTATTTCGCTGGAGTATTTCCCCGACGAGAAGGATGCCATCTGGGCGTTTTATTACTCTATGCTGAATGAATTACGCGTGCCCATGATTAACCAGACAGCAATGTGCGCGTCGCTGTTTATCTCTATGTTTGTTCATCTATCGCGGATTACCGAGCCCGGTCTCGTCGATCAGCAGATGGATAACTCATCGCGCAAGGCATCGCAGATCAACAAATTCCTCGCCATCGTTGACCAGAAATTTCGCCAGCGGCTGACGGTGAATGATTACTCCTGTGAAATGGGAATGTCGCCCGGACATCTCTCGCGTCTGTGCCGTTTAACGCTGGGCATGTCGAGTCTGGATGTGATTAATATGCGGGTGATTCAGGAAGCGCAGCGCGAGCTGGTTTATACCTCAAAGACCATCAAACAACTGGCTGCCTTTCTGGGATTTAACGATGAGGCTTATTTTACCCGTTTCTTTCATAAACATACGGGCGTAAGTCCCAGTCAGTTTCGGGAACGGGCCGTGCGGGAAATTGCGACGGGAGAGGAGTACCTGTAAATGTGTTCGACACATCCCGCCATCGCTGCGGGATGTGATCTGCGATATTTATTCACTTTCCGCCGGTAACACAGGCATCCAGTCGATTGGTGTCTGGCCGTGTTTTTCCAGCCATTCATTTGCCAGAACAAAGTGCTTACACCCGAAGAAGCCCCTGTGTGCGGATAACGGTGACGGGTGGGGCGCTTTCAATACATGGTGGCGTTTACCATCGATAATTGCCCCTTTCTTCTGCGCATGCGATCCCCAAAGTAAAAACACCACGCCTTCACGGTGTTCATTGATGAGACTGATCACTTTATCGGTAAAGGTCTCCCAGCCAAGGCTGGCATGGGAGTGCGCCTGCCCGGCGCGTACCGTTAAGACAGTATTGAGAAGCAGCACGCCCTGATGCGCCCAGCTTTCCAGATAACCATGCGTCGGGCGAACGAACCCGGGTACCGACTGTTCGAGCTCTTTATACATATTCAGTAATGATGGCGGGATGGCGATACCGGGACGTACCGAAAATGCCAGCCCATGAGCCTGACCGGGGCCGTGATAGGGATCCTGACCGAGGATCACGACTTTGACATCGCCCAGTTCAGTAAAACGGAACGCATTGAAGACATCTTTTTGCGGCGGATAGATGGTGACACCGGACTGCCGTTCTGTCGCTACCGCGCTGAGGGTATTGATAAAGTAAGGCTGTTGTTTCTCTTCTGCCAGCACATCGTGCCATGTTAATGAGGTGGTCATCCCGCTCTCCTGCCAATTTCAGTGACTGTAGCTTAACTGCTTCTTCTGCTGGCGCAAAATCGACACGTAAAACAGAACGTTAGATGCTTAAAAAAAATTGAAAATTTACAAAAATTTTAAGGGGTGAAAAGTCGCTAACTTGATGTAAAACAATAAATTCCGCCTATTACCTTTTTCGTGGTGTGGTTTTTATTGATTTTAATCAAAGAATCAGGGGTGTGTGGAGGGTATATATACACTCAAGCAACAATGGTTTTACCAATTGGCCGCCACAAGGCCGATCAAATCAAAAATAATGCCTAAGGGAGGCACATCATGATTACGGGTATCCAAATTACTAAAGCGGCAAACGATGATCTGTTGAACTCTTTCTGGTTGCTCGACAGCGAAAAAGGCGAAGCGCGCTGTGTTTGTGCAAAAGCCGGTTATTCCGAAGACGAAGTCGTTGCCGTTAGCAAACTGGGTGACATTGAATACCGTGAAATTCCGATGGAAGTGAAACCGGAAGTCCGTGTAGAAGGCGGTCAGCATCTGAACGTAAACGTGCTGCGTCGCGAAACGCTTCTGGATGCTGTAGAACATCCGGAAAAATACCCACAGCTGACCATCCGTGTTTCTGGCTATGCCGTACGTTTCAATTCTCTGACGCCGGAACAGCAGCGCGACGTTATCGCTCGTACCTTTACTGAAAGCCTGTAATTCGCAGGCTGCAGAAATAAAAACGCCGGGCTATCCCGGCGTTTTTTTACTCTTCGTTATTTTGTTGTTCTGTCGTGGCGGCGCTTGGCTTACGACGCTTACCAATATTTTTGGTATCGCGGTGGCGCTGTTTAACGCGCGGCTTCTCTTTTTCTTTCTCTTTTTTCTTCTCTGCACGCTTAGCCAGCACTTTCTTCGACGGCTTGCCGGTCATTTTTTCGCTCGGCGCGCGCGTAGTGGGGCGCAGTTCATCAATCACGCGGATTTTCAGCGGTTCTTCAACGTAGCGACCAATCTTTTGCAATAGCAGATGATCGTGGGTTTCGACCAGTGAAATCGCGGTTCCTTTGCGTCCCGCGCGACCGGTACGGCCGATACGGTGCAGATAGGTGTCACCACTGCGCGGCATATCAAAGTTAAACACATGGCTCACGTCAGGAATATCGATACCACGGGCGGCGACGTCGGTGGCAACCAGCACATTAACGCGACCCTCGGTCAGGCGTTTGATGCCTTCAACGCGTTTCGCCTGTGCCATCTCACCCTCAAGATAGCAGTTGTTGATACCCGCTGCACGTAACTGCTCCGCCAGTTCATGGACACGCTCGCGTTTACGCACGAAGACGATTGAACGGGTCACGCCGTCTTGCTTGAGCAAATGCTTGAGCAGTTCCAGCTTGTGTTCGTAGTTGTCCGCGCGGTAGTACCACTGGTGGATCTTTTTACGCTCGCGGGTGGACGGCGTTGCAGAAACTTCAACCGGATCTTCCAGCAGACGCTCGGCGAAGTCTTTGATCGCTTCGCCTTCCAGCGTTGCGGAAAACAGCATGGTCTGTTTGCGCCAGCGTGTTTCGCCAGAAATATGCTCGATGTCCTGCGCAAAGCCCAGATCCAGCATGCGATCCGCTTCGTCGAGGATCAATGTTTCGACCGCACGGCAGTCAAAATTCTCTTCTTTAATGTATTGCAGCAGTCGGCCTGTGGTTGCGACCACGATATCCTGGTTTTCGCTGAACACTTCGGCGTGGTTCATATAGGCCACACCGCCGGTGATGGTAGCAATATCCAGGTGGGTATTTTTTGCCAGCTCGCGGGCGTGGTCGGCAACCTGCATCGCCAGTTCACGAGTCGGCGTCAGGATGAGAATGCGCGGCGGGCCGGATTTCTTACGTGGGAAGTCCAGCAGGTGCTGCAACGCTGGCAGCAAATATGCCGCCGTTTTACCCGTACCGGTCGGCGCTGAGCCAAGTACATCACGCCCTTCAAGCGCAGGCGGAATGGCGGCGGCCTGGATGGCGGTCGGGCGTGTGAAACCTTTCTCCTGGAGCGCGTCCAGTAGGCTGTCGTCGAGTTCGAGTTCGGAAAAAGTCGTTACAGTCATGATCTACCTCTGTGTGGGGCGCTGATTATAGACGTTACGGCTGCAATCTTCATCTGTTTGTAAGCTTATTACTTTTCCGGCGCTTTGCTTTCACCTATGCTACGTCTGTTTCCGTATAGAGGTTGTAAAGATGCCCCACCAGAAGGCGCAGTTGCGCCGCGATGGTTTCACATTTAAAACGTTTTTTGTTGCACACGATCGTTGCGCCATGAAAGTCGGCACCGACGGCATCTTACTCGGTGCGTGGTCGCCTGTTTCGCGGGCGAAAAGGGTGCTGGATATTGGCACGGGCAGCGGGCTGGTGGCGCTGATGTTGGCGCAGAGAACAACCGATGCGGTTATCGTCGATGCAGTAGAACTCGATGAGCAAGCGGCCACACAGGCGCAGGAGAATGGCCAGGCGACACCCTGGGCTGCGCGTTTTCATGTCCATCATGCGGATATTCGCGATTGGTGTGCGGGGCAAACGGCACGTTACGATCTGATTGTCAGTAACCCGCCTTTTTTTGCGCAGGGCGTGCAATGTGCGACCCCGGAGCGGGAACAGGCGCGCTATACCACGACGCTGGATCACGCAGCGCTGCTGGATTGTGCGGCGTCGCTTATCACCGAAGACGGTTTCTTCTGCGTGATCCTCCCGGTGGACGTGAGTGAAGCCTTTGCCCAAAAAGCGCAGGGTATAGGCTGGCACTTACGGTTACGTACGGATGTGGCGGAGTATGAAAATCGCCCGCCGCATCGCGTATTAATGGCCTTTTCGCCAACGCCGGGGGAATGCTTCACCGACTGGCTGGCGATCCGCGGTGCCGATCAGCATTATTCTGAAAGTTACACCGCGCTCACTCAGGCTTTCTATTTATTCATGTAAGTGCGTGGCGACAACACCGTTGGGCCGGATTCAGGCAACTGATCCGGATAATCCAGCGTATAGTGCAAGCCGCGGCTTTCCTTACGTTCCATAGCGCAGCGCACGATAAGCTCCGCCACCTGCACCAGGTTACGTAGCTCCAGCAAATTGTTCGACACGCGGAAATTGGCGTAGTACTCGTCAATTTCCTGCTGGAGCAAAGTAATACGTCGTAAGGCGCGTTCCAGACGTTTGGTGGTACGCACAATGCCAACGTAATCCCACATAAACAAGCGCAGTTCATGCCAGTTATGCTGGAGAATCACACGTTCATCGGCATCGTCGACGCGGCTTTCATCCCAGGCGGGAAGCGTGGGGGCAGGGCGGGTCATGCCGATCCGACGATCAATATCTTCTGCCGCCGACCAGCCGTAAACCAGACATTCGAGCAGCGAGTTGGACGCCATGCGGTTGGCACCATGCAGGCCCGTATAGCTCACTTCGCCAATCGCATACAATCCATCGACATCGGCCCGACCATGTTCATCCACCATGACGCCGCCGCAGGTGTAATGCGCGGCAGGCACGATAGGAACCTGATCTTTGGTTAAATCGATCCCCAGCCCCAGCAGTTTTTCATAAATCATCGGGAAATGCTGGCGGACAAAATCCTCAGGTTTATGGCTGATGTCGAGATACATACAATCAACCCCCAGACGTTTCATCTCGTGATCAATGGCGCGAGCGACAACATCGCGCGGTGCCAGCTCGCCGCGAGGGTCAAAATCGGGCATGAAACGGGTACCGTCCGGACGTTTAAGATGCGCCCCTTCACCGCGCAGAGCTTCGGTGAGCAGGAAATTGCGCGCCTGTGGGTGGAACAGGGCTGTTGGGTGAAACTGATTGAACTCCAGGTTTGCCACGCGACATCCGGCACGCCAGGCCATGGCGATACCGTCGCCGGATGAGATATCCGGGTTGGTGGTGTATTGGTATACTTTTGATGCGCCACCCGTCGCCAGCACGACGGCTTTTGCATGGCAGGTTTCCACAATCTCTTTATTACGGTTCCAGATCCATGCGCCTACGACGCGACGCGTGCCGGGCAGGCCGATTTTATCGGAAACAATCAAATCCACCGCGTTGCTGCGTTCAATGATATGAATGTTTGGGTGATTCAGCGCCTTGCTGACCAGGGTGTTTTCAACCTCTTTTCCGGTGGCATCGGCGGCATGCAGAATGCGGCGGTGGCTGTGGCCGCCTTCGCGGGTCAGGTGATAGCTTTCGCTTCCTTGTGCATCCACCTGCATATCGAACGCGACGCCCTGGTCTATCAGCCACTGCACGCACTGACGGGCGTTACTGGCAACAAACTCTGCTGCCTGACGTTCGACAATACCAGCCCCGGCAATCAGCGTATCTTCGACATGAGACTCAACGCTGTCGGTTTCATCAAACACAGCGGCAATACCGCCCTGTGCGTAAAAAGTTGAGCCTTCACTCACCGGCCCTTTGCTTAACACGATAACGTTGTGGCGTTCAGCGAGGCGCAGAGCAACAGACAGGCCCGCGGCACCGCTGCCGATGACCAGCACATCGCACGAAAGTTCAGGGGTTGTTTTCATGATGGTGTGTTTAATTTACTAAACAAGGTTCGGGCAGCATAGCACCGTATTCCGCCCTGGCGTAGCCATTTTTTAATGATTTGTACTAACGGCTAAACATGCGATGGCGGCATAAATGCGATACTCGCAAGAAAATCGTTATCTGGCAGATTGTTAGCTGATATGGATTAGGTGATGAAAAAAAGGCTGTGTTGCGTTACTCTCTGGCGGTCTTCGGGTCTTTTCATAATCAACATACCCGATACAGAGTTTGTGGACTTATAATGAGTCATAATGAAAAGTCTGCAGAACGATTCACAAAAACAAAGGCGTAACGGAACTTTTTACTGAACCTTCGCTCTAAATGGCTGCTTGCTCATATAGTGCAGTTTTGGAGTGGCGTTTCATTTACGCGTGGAAATAGGTTTTGGGGAGATTTTACCTCGGATGAGCGAGCAGTTAACGGATCAGGTCCTTGTTGAGAGGGTCCAGAAAGGAGATCAGAAGTCGTTCAACTTACTGGTAGTGCGCTACCAGCATAAAGTGGCGAGTCTGGTTTCCCGCTATGTACCTTCTGGCGATGTGCCTGATGTCGTACAAGAGTCATTTATTAAGGCTTATCGCGCGCTGGACTCGTTCCGGGGAGATAGTGCTTTTTATACCTGGCTATACCGTATCGCTGTGAATACAGCAAAAAATTATCTGGTTGCTCAGGGACGCAGGCCGCCATCAAGTGATGTCGACGCGATTGAAGCAGAAAACTTCGAAAGTGGCGGTGCACTGAAAGAAATTTCGAACCCTGAGAACTTAATGTTGTCAGAAGAACTGAGACAAATAGTTTTCCGTACTATTGAGTCGCTCCCGGAAGATTTACGCATGGCAATTACGTTACGGGAGTTGGATGGTCTGAGCTATGAAGAGATAGCCGCTATCATGGATTGCCCGGTAGGTACAGTGCGTTCACGTATCTTCCGAGCGCGGGAAGCTATTGATAATAAAGTTCAACCGCTTATCAGGCGTTGACGATAGCGGGATACTGGAAAAGGTATTAGGCATGCAGAAAGAACAACTTTCCGCTTTAATGGACGGTGAAACGCTGGATAGGGAGCTGCTCTCTGAGCTGTCTCGCGATCCTGAAATGCAGAAAACCTGGGAGAGCTACCATCTCATTCGCGACGCAATGCGCGGTGATACGGCTGATGTTCTCCACTTCGATATCTCAGCCCAAGTTATGGCCGCGATTGAAAATGAGTCTGTTCAACCGACGACACCATTAATCCCTGAGGCTCAGCCTGCGCCGCACCAGTGGCAGAAAATGCCATTCTGGACAAAAGTCCGACCATGGGCCAGTCAATTGACGCAAATGGGCGTGGCTGCATGCGTATCGCTTGCAGTTATTGTGGGTGTCCAGCACTATAATGGCCAGTCTGAATCCACCCAGCAGCCAGAAGCGCCAGTGTTTAATACACTGCCGATGATGGGCAAAGCCAGCCCGGTAAGTCTGGGTGTTCCGGCTGATGCAACGGCGGATGTCGGTCAGCAACAGCAGGTGCAGGAACAGCGTCGCCGTATTAACGCCATGTTGCAGGATTACGAACTGCAACGTCGTCTGCACTCCGAACAGCTTAAGTTTGAGCAGGCACAAACGCAGCAGGCTGCTGTGCAAGTGCCAGGAAATCAAACGTTAGGAACCCAATCGCAGTAATGAAGCAACTTTGGTGTGCCATGTCTTTTGTGGCAGCAGGCCTGTTCTTCTCAAGCAACGCCTCGGCAGATACCTCGTCCGGGGCGTTGTTGCAGCAGATGAATGTGGCGAGCCAGTCACTCAACTATGAACTGTCCTTTATCAGCATTAACAAGCAAGGGGTAGAGTCTCTGCGTTACCGCCACGCGCGCGTAAACAATCAACCGCTCGCTCAGCTTTTGCAAATGGACGGTCCCCGCCGGGAAGTGGTACAGCGTGGCAATGAGATAAGCTACTTTGAGCCGGGTCTTGAGCCCTTTACGCTGAATGGCGACTACATTGTCGATTCGCTCCCTTCGCTGGTATATACCGATTTCAAACGCCTTGCGCCTTATTACGATTTTATTTCTGTCGGACGTACGCGTATTGCCGATCGCTTGTGTGAAGTGATCCGGGTTGTTGCCCGTGACGGAACGCGTTATAGCTACATTGTCTGGATGGATGCGGAAACGCGCCTGCCAATGCGCGTGGATCTGCTCGACAGAGATGGCGAAACGTTGGAACAGTTCCGCGTGATTGCCTACACCGTAAACGGGCAACAGATCGCCAGCAGTATGCAGACCCTGGCAAACGCCAACTTGCCGCCGTTGCTGTCCGTTCCGCAGGGCGACAGCGTTGCCTTTAACTGGTTGCCTTCCTGGTTACCGCAAGGTTTTAGTGAAGTCTCCAGCAGTCGTCGCCAGCTTCCGACCATAGACATGCCTGTCGAATCCCGCCTTTACTCCGATGGCCTGTTTAGTTTCTCGGTGAACGTCAATCGTGCTAATCAGAACAGTGCCGATCAGATGTTGCGTACCGGACGCCGGACCGTGAGTACAACCATCCGTGATAACGCTGAAATTACCATTGTGGGCGAATTACCCCCACAAACGGCCAAGCGTATTGCGGACAGCATCAAATTCAGGGCAGCACAATGATCAAAGAGTGGGCGACCGTCGTCTCATGGAAAAACGGTGAAGCGCTGGTGGAGTGCGACGTTAAAGCCTCCTGCCGCAGTTGTGCTTCACGAAGTGGATGCGGGAGCCGCGTATTGAACAAACTTGGGCCGCAAATGACCCATACCTTGTCCGTACCGTGCGATCAGCCGCTGGTTGCCGGGCAAAAAGTGGAACTGGGGATTGGCGAAGCCAGTTTATTGACGTCAGCGCTGCTGGTGTATATGTCACCGCTGGTTGGTCTTTTCCTGATGTCGGCGCTCTTCCAGACCTTGTTTCATCAGGATTTGGCCACGTTGTGCGGCGCCATATTGGGTGGGGTTGGCGGTTTTTTACTGGCGCGGAGTTTTTCGCCCAAACTGGCGAATCGTTCCGAATGGCAGCCGGTGATTATCAGCGTTGGCCTCCCTCCCGACCTGGTGCGCATCGACAATTCACCTGCCGAATAATGCCAGTGATTTTCCTGTCTTACCGGGGGGAATGCGCGGCCTGGTTTGTTGCCAGTATGAGCATTTCCCCGCATTGTGGTTGTAGTGTAGAATGCGGCGTTTCAGACTTTTGACGTCAGGCTCCGAACCGCGGCCTCTTCGTTATTCGTAAGGCAAAAAATCTCCCTATATGAAGAATATACGTAACTTTTCGATCATTGCTCACATCGATAATTGATACCCCGACACCCTCCGCAAACCTCCGACATTTTCCCCTAAAGATCCTTGCAAAATAAGCTACCTGAAAAAATATACTGGTTGCATGTACAGTCAACCTGCGACACCATAAGACACGGTTTTTGTGTCCATCAGTGAGTCCATATCCTATGATGGACACAGAATCCAAAATTCTGATGGACACGGGCGGGTTAAAAATATGGCTATTTCAGATAGTTATATAAAATCGTGCCTTGGGCGCGAGCGCGAAAAAATTGAAGAAAAAGCAGATCGTGATGGCCTATGGGTACGCATTTCTCTGAAAGGGGCGGTAACGTTTTTCTACCGGTTCCGGTTCCTGGGAAAGCAGGACAAGATGACGATCGGTAGTTACCCTGAATTCAGCCTCAAGGCTGCCCGTGATGAAGTTGCAAAATGGTCGGCTGTCCTCGCCAGGGGAGAAAATCCACGCATCCGGCAGAGCCTTGATAAAGTTAAAATAAACAGTCAGTACACTTTTGAAGAGTTGTTTCGTGAATGGTATTTGATGGTCTGTATTCAGAAAGAAACAGCCAGTCAGATCATGCGAACGTTTGAACTCCACGTTTTTCCCAAAATCGGTAAGTACCCGGCGCACCAGTTAACGCTACATAACTGGCTCACCGTTCTTGATCGTCTGGCTGAGGGCTATTCTGAGATCACCCGTCGGGTGATTAGTAACGGCCGACAGTGTTATTCCTGGGCAGTGAAACGGCAACTGCTGGAAGTTAACCCGCTGTCAGAAATGTCTGGGCGTGATTTCGGCATCCAGAAACAAATGGGTGAGCGAACCCTGGACCGTAAAGAACTGGCGATTGTCTGGCGCGCGATAGAGGATTCGCGGCTTATAGAGCGAAACAAGATCCTCTATAAATTGTCACTGTTGTGGGCATGCAGGGTCGGAGAGTTGCGGCAGGCGGAAATCAGCCATTTTGATTTTGAAGAAGGGGTCTGGACTGTTCCATGGGAAAACCATAAAACGGGCAGGAAAACTAAAAAGCCGATTGTTCGCCCAATCATTGCTGAGATTGTCCCGTTAATCAGGCGCGCTATTGAGTTGTCTCCGGGTCGGTATGTATTTTCCCGTTATGCTGAGAAGCCGATGAGTGAAGGTTTCCACATGAGCATCAGTAGTAACCTGGTCAAGTTTATGCTGAAAGCCTATAACGAGCAGGTTCCACACTTTACGATTCATGACCTGCGCCGTACCGCGCGCACAAATTTTTCCGAACTCACTGAGCCGCATATTGCCGAGATAATGCTGGGGCATAAATTGCCTGGCGTCTGGTCGGTATATGACAAACATACGTATCTCGACGAGATGAGGGTTGCATACGGTAAGTGGTGGGCCCGACTGATGAGCATCATCGAGCCCGACGTTCTGGAGTTCACGCCGCGTCAGGCCGGATAATTCGGCCTTTACTGTCGCGGGCAACATTCAGGTGTGACATGGGCCGGCGAGTCTGCCGGGACATTTCCCTGATTTGCCAGGCGGTAACTTTAGACGTGAGCCACTTATTGGATCCGCCCATATACGAACAGTCAGGCTCAGGGAACGGGTTGCTGCCCGCCGGGCGTTTCCGGTAGCGCTCCAGAGTGCGTGACGAAATACTCAGTAGATCGCAGATCTCCCGGGTGCTCATCCATTCAAATTTTTCGCTATGTTTTTTGCTCATCTTCACACCTATGGCCCCAACCGGGGCCGGTCAATTCAACGTTGATGCTTACCGCGCTTTTCTGCGTCAGCCTGGCAACTCGCACACATCCGGCAGCCTGGCATTGCCCGGCGCCGCGCCTCTTCAATCGCATCACCGCATTCATCACAGTGGGTCGCTGATACCGCGTTGCGGTCAATGCGGTGCGCCTGAATGGCAGCCTGTCGCTGGAGTTCTTCAAGCTCGCTGGCGGGGTCGATGATTTCTGGTGTCACGCCGCACCCCCTTCATTTTTCTCCGCTTCACGCTCCGGATCGAATTTGTCCCAGCAGTTGATTTCGATATTCCGCTGCAGGCGACGCTCCGCGACTTCTTCCACGCTGCGGCCAGTCAGTTCTGAAACAACCGGGTTACTGTGACGGGCCAGCAAAGCAAGTTCCTCAATACTCCACTCCATACATCCTCCTGTGTGGGAGGGTTTCCCCTCCCGATGTTGCTTAGCTCACGTATTCCGGTTTCATATCCAGCAGCGTTACGCTGTATTTTTCGTACAGCTCATCGCCGAGGTGTCGCCTGGCCGCCGTCAGTGATTTCTCAACATCAAGAAAACGGGCCTCGGCATCAGGTTCATCTGGCTGTGGCAGGGAGTTGATCGCCGCCTCAACTTTGTTGCGGGCATCGACCAGGTAATAGCGTTTGACCGCTTTGTTTTTCAGCTCGGTGAACAATGCTGAACCCAGTACCGCTTTTTGCGATTCGATATCAGCGCGTACGGCTTTGGCGCTGTCGACATCCTCAGCGGTATCTATGCGGTCACGGAAGTCATCGGCCAGCGAATCAATGGAATGCGTGGACTCCTGCGCGCTGGTGGTTGTTTCCACCTCAGCAGTGATCTCCTGCACGGTCTTTCTCGCCCCAGAGACCGGATTAATTTCTTTCTCCGTCCGCTCTTCAACCTCATCAGGGCTGTAAACACCTAAAATCACATCCGGGCAATACAACCGCGCCCAGCGTTTTACGGCGAGATAAGCAAGCTGCTGACGCGGGTCGCTGGCCCACAAGGTTGAATTACGCACCTGAGCCTGAGACAACATCAAAACCAGTTCACGCGGTTCGTCCTCGCCCTTCATTGTTGCCCAGACTCGGATCCCTACACCTGCTTCATCTTTTAAATCCCAGCCTGGGGCAATGTACTTATTGCCCTTAGAACTGGTTTTCTCTACGAAACGACCCACGATGTTTTCCCATGCTCCAAACCATTCGTAATGCAGGCGGTCTTTTGTCGGTGACATGTTGGTTACGACGGCGTTTACCAGTTGCGCTTCGTAACCCAATACACCGCTATTACCAACAATGTGAGTTTTCTGGGCGACGGCGAACGGATCCATGCCCCATCGTGCTGCCTGCATTACCACTGCCATGCAGGCATCAGGTTTACCGCGAAAATGTTCGGGCACAAATGCGCCGCTGTTTGCCATCACCGTTGATAAGGTCCGTAGACGGTCGAATAACTCGCCATTGGTAAGAATGGAAATGTTGTCGATCATCTGTGTTTTATTTTCGCTGGTTGAAATTGCTGTAGACATGTTCATTCCCCCTTAAGCCTGTTCGCGCAACGCTTCAAGGCGGCGCATATCGAAGTCGTTCAGTTCGTCGGCGTAATCGTCGACAATCGGTGCCGGCCATTCGCCAGTGTCGAAAGCGTTGGCAATAGCGCGCATGGTTTTGCGATATTCCAGCATCCCAAGCTCCAGCAGTTCTGCGGTTGCCTCAACAATGGCGATCCAGTGATAACCCTCGTCTTTGTTGACGAAAATCCAGAAGAACTGGTCCAGCGCTGCTGTATCGCAATACATGGCTGCGCTCAGGTGATAATCGCGGTCTATGATTTCCCGATGCAGTCTGGCACGCAGGCTTTCCTGCTTAACGTTCCACATGCTGATCGTTTTCAAATCAGCGCCGATGCGAATACCGCTCATATCGATTTCCAGATCAGGTCGAACGCGGATTTCCAGCCCGGTCTCATCGTCAAATCCGAAATAACTTACTTCTACGGCGCGGCTGGGGTGTGTCAGGAACTTGCCAGCGGTAGGATGAGCAAGCAGCGCTGACTGAATCGCCGTTGCGGTCGCAAGTTGCGCACGGGTAACCAGGATTTTGTCATCCGGGTTTGCGCGCCAGGCGTCCAGCAGTTCGTCAGCAAACACCGCATCGGGTTTGACGCTTTTAACGGCCTGGATCATTTCTGCTTTGGTACCGGACACTTTCAGCGGCGTGGGCTTCTGCGCTTCCTGTGCAACAAGGTCAGGATTGATAATGGCCAGTTGCTCGAGCAGGGCATCACGGCTTCCACTGGTTTTCACCTGAGCGGGCAGGGTGGCGTTGTACTCTTTGATGCAAGCCTTCATGGCTGCTGCGGTGAAATTCTTATCGTCACCAACAATGCGTTTAAATTCATCTGGCAACTCAAGATACGCAATGCCAATTGCGTCTTTGTCACCGCCTAAAGATATCTGAGCGGGCAGGGTGGCGTTGTGGTCTTCCAGCAGAGTTTTGATATCGTCAGCACTGAGCTGCGGCGGCAGCGCTGCGTTGTACTCGTCGATAAAAGCCCGTAGCGTTGCCGTGGTGGTGAATGCCCCCTCTGGGATAACCGGTTCGATGCTGAATTCAGCTTCCAGATTATCTGGCTGGAGTGCCAGTGCGTGCACCAGGTTCCCCATATCCAGCACTTTGGACTGTTCGCGGGCGATGGTTTTGGCAACGTGACGAGCATTGAAGTACATCAGACTCACCCGGGCATCTTTAACCTGCGTGCTGCTGATGCCGTTCGCGCCGTGGTAGACGTTGTTCGGCAGGCCTTCATAGCGCCCCGGTTCGAAGTAGGCCGGGTACTCTGGTGCGGGTTCGGCAACGGCATCCTTAATCTCTTCGGCCTGATCGAATTTCGCCATCGCAGATGCCAGCACTTCGCCGACCGGAGCCAGAATCTCTTTGGCCGTCAGGGTAGCTGCTGGCGCACCAGTGTCATCAACGCTCTGGCCTGCTGATACTTCGCTATCAGTTTTGCTTTCGACCGTGACAGTCGTTTCCATCTGCACATTGTCGGCAGCCTCTTTGGTTGTACTGGTGGTGGATTGCTGGCCTGTCAGGCCATCAATGGAGAACATGCCGCCGCCGAGATTAGCGACTTCCGGTTGTGCTGGTTTTATGTCAACAGTGTTAGCCGCTGCTGCCAGTTTCCCTACAACAGAAAATTCAGTTGAGAGCTTATCCAGGCTTTCGACGGGCTCAGTACCCTGAATCACTCCTGCAACCACAGCAGCGCTGTCTAACTGGCGCGCAGCGGAGAGTGTTTCGGCGGTAGGCTTGGCGTGGTCAGTTTCAGTAAGGTTTGCTGATATCCATACCTGCAATAGCGAGGAAGAGGTGTGCAGATTGTTATCAGCAGTGCGAATCACGGCAAAAATCGCTGCGCGGGAATAATCGAGAATGCCAGGCGTTTTGCGCAGCACCGCCGACCATTCTTTCCACGGGCTTTCTTTGCCTGAAATGATTTCTTTTGCCCTGCGATAGATACCTCCGGGGATGTTGTAGATATCAAAATCCATCGGCAGGGTTG
Organism: Phytobacter diazotrophicus; assembly: GCF_052061655.1. Classification (NCBI taxonomy): domain Bacteria; kingdom Pseudomonadati; phylum Pseudomonadota; class Gammaproteobacteria; order Enterobacterales; family Enterobacteriaceae; genus Phytobacter; species Phytobacter diazotrophicus. The sequence goes on from NZ_CM125428.1 coordinate 1,269,086, forward strand.
CGGCCGCAATTTCGATATCCAGCGTGTCCAGTGTGTGCTCGTAGTCGGTGCTGCGATCAGTGGCATTGCCGCCACCCGCGTTCGTGCCGGTATCGGTACGCTGAATGGAGGCGATGCGTTTGCCGCTGACCCACTCTTTAACGAGCAGACCACGATCGATATGCGGAGTGGAAACCCATGCTTTGGTGAAAGTAACCACAGCGCCGAGTTCGTGACGCTTATCCTGTGCGAAGACTGTCTTGACGGCCTGGGTGTATTTCCAGACGTCGTGAGTGGAAAGGCTTTTAAACCCATCGGCATTTTCGGCAGCCAGCAGCATGTTCTGGACGTAGCTGTTATCCGTGTCCATAGCCAGCGCGGAGATCTGTTTGCGCTGTTCCGCGGTTGCATGGTGGGTGAATTCTTCACTGATGAACTGAGAAAGCAGCAGAGAACGCATAGGCATCTGCGCGACCGGCCATTGCATAGCTTCTTCGACTTTTGGAGAAATCTGTCCGTTGGTGCTGGTGGTTGTTTCCTGTTTCACTTCCGGATCGGCTTTCACTGGAGCGCTAACGACGAGTTTCTGCCAGGTGCGTCCGTCTTCATCCAGTCCGTAGCGATCACACCAGGTAAAATCGATAACTTCTTCTTCCGGCAAATCATCGAAAACAGGAAAATTGGTAAATATCGGCAACTGGTAATCGCAGCCACGACCAGTTTCAATGCCAGCGTCTTCAATAATGACCTGCACCTGCAGTTTGGCGCGTGCTTCGGTTTTAGCGGAGAACCAGAAAACGCCGTTAGGCTTCCCTGACTTCTGGCTGGCTTTGAGTAAGGTGAAAAATTCCATACAGACCTCATTTTTGGGTGATAAAATCCCCGGCGCTGAATAAGCCGCCTGCGGTTTATTGGTGTTAAAAATTCCGGTGTGCTTTGGTCGGTGTCACCGGACGTACAGCCCGCTTCGGCGGGTTTTACGATTCGTGCGCCATCTGGTCATGCTCGGCGCATTGCTTTGAGCAATAGTCGTTTTCTTTGCGCGCCAGTTGGGCGCCGTGGACGTAGACGATGGTTGCTTTGATAGCAGCGTCATTCGTCAGCGGTTTTCCGCAATATGCGCATTTGATGTGCGAGTTGTGTTTCCCCTGAATCATCGGATCCCCTTTCCCGTTAAGCAGAACCTCTACCAGGCAATCACTGATGCGAGTCGTTTCGCGCAGGGTGCGCAGATAGACATTGCGACCACGAACTGCCGAAACATTCCAGGTGCGCCCCTGATGCATGGCCAGCATGCCGGGTGCCACACACTGGCGAATGATATGCATCGTGCCGTAGTGTTGATTAACCATTTCAGACCTCCGATGCATGCTGTCGCTGAACTTCTTCGGATAATGGCCAGTAACCGTGGTTAACCAGCCAGTCACGATTGACCGTGAAACCTTCACGCGGTGAATCAACTCGAGTGAGACGCCAGAACGACTGATTAGCCATCGGCGTTACTTTGTAGCGTTTGCCTTCATGAGTAATTTCCATCTCATCCTCTGCCGTTGTCGCCCGGCTGGCGGAGTTAAAACCATCTGCGCTTTCGCATTACCAAAATCTAATTGGTGGGCCTCGCTGGCGGCGCCAGACGCTTGTCTTCTGGTTGTCTCGGTGGACTGCAATTCACCACCGCGAAGCCCGCTGTTTGGATACCAAAACTGACTCGCAAATCAGCTTTGGTAACGCCTCTCGGAAGAGGCTAACCGCCTGTCTTTTAACCACATCAGGCTCGGTGGTATGCTGGAGTTCCTACACAACCAGCAAGGAAATACTCATGTCAGAACCACTTAACCAACCACGCTGCCCGGAGTGCAAAATTGTCGGTAACGAGCACATTCACTGCATACCAAGCCAACAACAGAACAAATTGGGTGACCCATGGTTTGAAACTGCTTTTTGCCTTAATTGCGGACACGTATATGGTGTCTTCGCGAAAGTGGTATATAAGCCGTCTCCAGCTCCTCTTCCGCCCTTCTAAGCCCTCTTTTGACTCTCAGCAATCAGTCCACGGCGGCCTGCATTCCCGGCCGCCAGCAAGCATTCAGCCACATCAACAAACTCATAATCCGAAAGGCCGGATTTCTTTAGCTCGCCACGAATAAACGCAGCAGTCTTGGCTGCCACATTCAGGATTCTTTCTTCGTTGCTCATGGTCTTCCTCATCGCTGTTGTTTGGATGAGTTAAAGATAACCTTAGTTATGATGCTATGCAATAACCTAAATTATAAATAATAATAATTAAGTTATAATTACTTGATAGTAAAAGTAATTTATTTTGTAAATGCGTGGTGTTATGCTCAAAAAAACATCAGTTGGGTGGCTATGGATTACGAAGCGGCAGCGCAAGAACGGTATCAGGAGATGTGTCGTATCGTTGGTGATGTTGTGTTTGCTATGGTTGCAGAGGGGCATGAGACAAAGAGAGTGGCAATTGCCGATGTGCTAAGAACTGAGATAGCGAAGGGACTAGATAAGTGGGATTTAGACCAGATCCAGGTGATGGAGCTTGCAGTGAAGCTGCTGGAGGAGTAGAGGCATAAAAAACCCGGCGCGGTGGCCGGGTTAGTTATTCATTTATCATTTTACTTAAGAATATTTCGGTAGGCTTGTAGGCGTCGCCTTTTGACGATGTAAGCTTGTATGTAATTGTAACGTCAGCACGAAAAGCAAACTTGTGTGACAAATCATCAGGTTTTATGTTTGGAGCCAAGACCAGCTTCACTCTTCTATCCACCAAGCCGGGAATTACCGCCGCCCATCCTTTTGCTGGATTATCCAGATCAAGGGCTCTTATCTCCAAATCAACATCATAATGGTCGCGCGTGTAGGTATCTGGCTCAAATGTTACTTCTGTTGGGGTTTTTGCGATAAGGTCTGCCGGAATTGTTACTGCGGTATTGTCACTACCAACTAATAATGTTGCATTTTCGTCATTTCTGGTTGGTGACATGATTTTTACCGCGCCTTTAGCCGCGATTTTTTTGTCAACAAGCGTGCTATTTAAAACGGACTGGATTCTTTCTGGGGATATATTGGTTTCACCAGCACCTATGTTAATGATTACATTATTATTAGACTCGAAGTGAGAGGTGTTATTTGGCGCCATGTTTTTGACGGCATAAAACATACCCATAGCGAGTACGCCAGCAACAACCGTCCAAACCAAGGCGCTACGCATCTTTCCTTCTCCGATGTATTTTTCATGCGCATTTTCGAGGAATTTATCAAAATTCTCTTCGTTGCCAAAACCTAACTTGATAATTATTTTTTCAGTTAGGCTGCCTACTTCTAATTTTTGCACCCTAACTTCTATGTCCAGGATATCACTTCCTGTTAATTCAGCAAGCACACCTTTTGACTGTTTTATTATCGCTTCCCAGCCCTGCAAGGATTCGATAATCTCTTTAATGCTTGGGTTATTACCTATTGAATAGTGTATGTTTTCTGTAAATTCTAGTTGATAAGGAGCATCCATAGCCATTCCCATTTGAAATATTAATCAACCATGCTTCCTGTACGTCTGCGGCATCACCATAGCATTGAAGACCAGAACATGCGCCCGATAATCTCAATCTCTGACAAGGGGTGTTCTTCATCAGGATGCTCCTGGCTGTTGTAGCTGCGCAGGCTTACTTTGTCTGGACCAACGCGGTAGAGCATTTTTAACCGCTTCCAGCCATCCTGGTTAACGGCATAGACTTTGCCATCCACGATGCGTTTATCGTTGCAGTTAATCGCCACAGTGGCGCCATCAGGTATTAACGGTTCCATGCTGTTTCCTACTGCCGGGAAGCACAGAACGCCAGTACCATCCGTATTAGCTCCCACCCGGCGCAGTGTCGCCTTTGAAAACCTCAACTTAAAACCGTTATGATCTTCTTCCTGCACGCGCCCACTACCACAGGCAAATTCAATATCCTTCAAGAACGGCACTTCCACCTCATCAGCTGGTAGCGGCGTGTTTTTGTCCCACGCGTCTACGGTGCCCCATTCGTTTTCCGGCGGCAGGGCATCGTCACTAACTTTCATTGCGCCAATTCCAGCACTCAACCATTCAGGTCGAACATTCAACGCGCGCGCGATCTCTACCATCTTCCTACTGCCGGTAGTTTTTCCTGACGCCATTTTTTGCACTGCTGGCTGTGATATGCCAACCCGTTCAGCTAATTGAGCCTGTGAAAGGGAGGCCATATTCATGGCTGCATTAAGTCGTTCTGCGAAAGTTTTCATGTCGTAAATCTATAACCGAGGTTATCAATAGTAAAATAACAAAGGTTATGGACATTCCCCATAACTTGAGTTATCTTTCATTCTATCCAATCACCGGACAGGTAAAATCCATGAATAAAGTTATCCAGCGAGCCTTAAAAATCGTTGGCAGTCAAAAGCGACTGGCGGAGATTTGCGGCGTCAGTCAGCCAGCGGTTCATAAGTGGCTGAATGGCGGATCTGTTTCTCCTGAAAAAGTAACTGCCATCGTTAACGCAACTGGCGGGGAAGTTCAGGCCCATGAGATTCGACCTGACCTTCCTGACCTGTTTCCGCATCCAGACCACGCCGCCTGACCGGCGGCCCAACACCAAGAGGAAGTATCACGAATGGAGCACTCAATATCACGCAAGTTAGAACCGCCGATTCTCAACCCGCTTGAAATCGAAAGCACTTTGCTCAACCGACTGGCCTCGATAGGGCAAAAGAATTACGCCGAGCGCATCGGTGTCAGTGAGTCAGCTATCAGCAAACGTAAGGCTGACAACCATTTCACCGAAATGGCCAAGGAGATTTCAGCGCTGGAGTTGCAGGTCGTACCGCCGGAAGCGGTGGTTGTCTCACGCGACTATCTGAAATCGGTCGAGACGCTGGCTGATATCGGTTTGCGCGCAGAACGTTGCAGGCCTGGCCCGCTGGGGTGGGACTAATGCAGGAATCAGAAAGGGTGAAGACCGGACTGCGCGAACAGTACCGGCCTTCGGTTGCAATTACAGCGGTAATTACGAGGTAAGTATGCCTGGTAAATCAGTAAGAGTAAACAAAGGGGAGGTATCGCGTGAGCATGTCACTTATGGCGAAAGCAATGGGGGTCAAAGTGGGAAACTCACTGCGTAAGCTTGTCCTGATCAAATTGGCTGATAACGCCAATGACAAGGGGGAATGCTGGCCTTCATATCAGCACATTGCCGATCAATGTGAATGCAGCAAGTCAGCAGTTCGTAACCACATTGATGCACTTGAAGAAATGGGGCTGATAAAGCGCGAGAATCGCATAGGGGTTAATAACGGGAAAGGTAACACTTCAAACGTTTATTACCTGAACCTTGAAGCCACCCCTATGCCACTAAAAAGCACAGGGGTATGCCACGAGGTAGCACCCCCTATGCCATCAGATGGCACACCCCCTATGCCACCAGATGGCACCAGAACCAGTCACTCTTTTGAACCAGTCACTGAACCAGACTCTCTCTATGCGCGAGGGGCTTTTATCAGCGAGGCTGCAAAGCGGCGAATCGGAATTTCACCTAATGGGGAGATTCCTTTCCCGCAGGCTTTTAAGCCATCTGCTGATCACATTGCCATTGCCTCTGAGAAAGGCGTGAATATCGAAACCGAGCTACTGAACTTCCGTGATTATCACCAGTCTCGCGGTACAAAGCTGATCGACTGGAATTCAGCATTCCGGGTATGGCTCAGAAACGCCAGAGTGAATCCTCTTTCCATGCGACGCAGAGATGAGCCTGACACTCCGCACTGGAACAGCCGCGAAGGATGGGAGGATTTCATATGACCGCTCAGCTTATGACCGCGGTAAACAATCGTGATGGCGATGCGATGGCCAGAATGGCTACAGGTGGAAAAGATCCACAGAAGCTCATCAACATTGAAGCTGAAAGACTGGTTGACGCACTTTTTCGGCAGTTGAAACAGATTTTCCCGGCCTCAACTCAGACCAATTTGCGCACCGACGCCGAAGAAAAAACAGCGAAGCGCCAATGGATTGCCGCCTTTTCTGAAAACGGGATTCGTACCCGTGAGCAGCTTTCGGCGGGTGTGCGTAACGCGAGATCCAGTGAGTCACCATTCTGGCCGTCACCGGGTCAGTTCATCAAGTGGTGCAAAGACAGCCGCACAGTCCTGGGGCTTACCCTTGTGGATGTGATGAATGAATTTCATCGTTACAACCGCGAAAAGGGGCTTCATACCGGCGGAGCTGAGCATTTCCCATGGTCTCATCCTGTCATGTACTGGATTGTCACCGATGCCCGACGTGCAATGTACCAACGCCAGCTTAGTGAAGTTGAAACGGAGAAATACGCTTCAAAAAAACTGGATGAATGGGCGTTAAAAGTCGCTGGTGGAGAAAAAATTCCAGAGCCAGTAATCGCAATTGAGCACACCGATGAAGTGATTCCGGTCAATCATGCGAGCCGCGCCGAAGGATACCACCCCGAAGGTAAAAGTTTTGGTTGCATGCCAAACGCCGCAACGCTCGGTGCGTTAACTCCCGCTCAGTGGTTATGGGAAGAGTATTTGCGAGGTAAGGCTCGGGGGATTATCCGATGACACAGATGCTAACGCCATTTTTGACTAGCGCCGCCGTAATTATGCCGGCTATCGCATCAACAAAATTTTCGGTTTAGGAGCAAGAGCATGAAACAGGTAACGATGGAAAGCGTAAAGCAGCGCATAGCTGATCTGGAAAGTGCAGGCATAGTTGTTGGTGGTCTGAGCCTGAGCAGTGAGTTTGAGCTTGCCTGCCTGCGCGAGCTGGTAGCAGTGACTGAGCAGCGCGACGCGTTGGTTGCTGGGGAAGACTCACTGAGAGCGGAAGCCTTTAACGACCTGTGTAAAGCGTTTGTACTGCATAAGCAGTCAGCATGCCTCGACGACAATGACAAAGTTTCGGTTCGTGAAGCAACTGATGCGCTGCTGCATTGCGCAGAGCAATTAGCCCGCCAGCTTCGCGAGAGCAAAGGAGCCAGCCATGCGTAACCGCAAAGCTAAGTTTCTGTTTGCAGACTTTGAAAGTCGCGTTCGTATATCCAATAGGCGTGTCGCTATTTGTATTTATGGTAGTTATTTCAAGCAAATAAATACTATTGCCACTAAACGCAGCGCCGCACAGAACCGCTGGAAAAATCACTGCTATCGTGTCGAGAGCAAAGGAGCGCAGTCATGAGCATAACCCACGAACAGATTCAGGCACTCAGAGCGGCTGCTGAGTCGTGCGGTAAGCAAGAGCCATTATCGCTTGTCGTGTATCACGGGAAAATGTGCCTGAGAAATAAAGGCGGCATTGTGTTTACCGTTCTTCGCGATATTTGTTTTCCTGAGTATTCAGCAGAAAACGAGAATTACGCGCGACTGGCGGAATTATGTACGTCTGATTCTATCCTCTCCCTGCTGGCAGATCGTGACGCTGATAAGGCGCTGATTGCTGAACTGGAGAAAAAACATTGCGGAGGATCTCTCATGGAAAGAGAAGAGCACCATGTTGGTGTTGTTAACAAGCTTCTGGAACGCATAACCGAACTGGAGGCCCGCACGCTCACCGTTAAGTTGCCGAAGCCTCATGCTCATCTCATCTGGATTCAGGCAGGTTATCCGCCCGATGATTATTGGGATGATGTGGCTGTATCTCATAGCGTGAAAGACCGCTGCTGTGATGGCTCTGAGCGCTACCCTGTGTATTCAATTTTCGAAATACAAGAAGCCTGCACCGCCGTTGGCATCACTTTAGTCGTGGGGGAGTGAAAGATGGCACTAAATCACGATGAACTTTGCCAGATTGCCTATCAATTCCTTAAACGCAATGGCTTCAAAGTCTGCTTTCATGACCGTTTTATAGCCGTTACCAGTACGGGTGAACAGCCAGACGCAATGGGTTTCAGGAATTTTGCATCATGTCTTATCGAGGCTAAATGTTCACGATCAGATCTCCTTGCTGACAGGAAGAAGCGTTTTCGTCAGCAGCCAGAGCTTGGTATGGGGGACTGGAGATTTTTTATCAGCGAGCCAGGCGTGGTTACTGTAGAAGACCTTCCTCCGGGATGGGGACTGTTGCATGTAGTCAATGGGAAAGTGCGTAAGGTTCACGGATGGCCAGTATGTAATTGCAGTTGGTCTAGTCCAGAGCACAAACCATTTGCAGGCAACAAACAGGTCGAATGCGATTACATGCTTTCGGCGCTGCGACGCATGGAATTGCGTGGGCATCTTAACGAAATTTATGACGGCGTAATAGTTAATCGCCAGGAGGCCGTATGACAGCACAATTACCGAGCAGAGAGCGCCTGGAGAAAATCGCATCGTGGCGTGAAACGTATGGCGCTGGTCACAACGTAATGTTGCCAGCCGAAGAAGCTGAGGCGTTGGCCCGCTTCGTACTGGCGGCGCATGAGCAAGAGCCGGTAGGGCATGTCATTCAGCAACTGCGTGGCTATGAAAATCCGACGTATGTTGTCCAAATGGCTAACGAACCGGAAGACGGTGACGAAGTGTTTTCCCACCCAGCACCAGTCCCTGCGGTGCCGGAGTGTTTCGAACGCTTATTAGCCCATGCTCAAGGGATAGCAATGGGCGTTGACTGGAATAAGGGGACAGCCGCTACCCATCACAGGGATAAATTATGCCAAGCGGTAAAGGACTGCGCCGCCATGCTCAACGGGAGTAAATCATGAAAGACGAAACGTTGTTGCCGGATGAGCGGACAGCATTTGAAAAGTTCATGGATGATTATTTTGGTAACAGTGTCGACCGTCGACGCGTTAAAAATGGCGATGGCGAGTATATGACGTGGGATATGCAGGTTGCATGGATAGTCTGGAAAAAGCGCGCCGCCCTCCAGTCCGGTAATTCAGGGCAACCTGTAACGGTGCATGATGGGTATGTGCTGGTCCCGGTTGAGCCGACCGATTTAATGGTTGAAGCGATGTATCGACACCCATTATCTATGCGGGGCGCACTAAAAGCGGCGATATCCGCAGCGCCGAAAGCACCTGATGGCTGGATTCCGGTAAGCGAGCGGATGCCAAATAAGCACGAAGACGTCCTGGTATTCGAGACGCTGAATAAAGACAAATTAGTTGCAAGCCACAAAGGAGATGGACACTTTTATTGGAATTTAAACGAAGAAGGACGCGAAGAGTATATCGACGTTTCCCACTGGCAACCACTTCCCGCACCGCCAGTCCAGTGATGTATACTCCCCCTCAAAGCATCGAGGGGGTATTTATGAGTGACTGGAATTTGGCAGCAAAACCGCAGGAAGACATGGACAAGGTCAATGTCGACCTGGCGGCGGCTGGCGTGGCGTACAAAGAGCGGCTGAATCAGCCGGTCATCGCCGAGCAAGTCGCTCGCGAACAGCCCGAGCATCTGCGTGAGTATTTCATGGAGCGCGTGCGCTTCTACCGGGAAAAGAGTCTGACACTTCCGCGCGCCAGCGATCCGCGTTACACGGAAATGGCTGAGGCTAATAGAAAATGAATGGATTGATTCTCATCGCGGTCTGTGCCGTGATTGCTTTATGGATGTACCGTAAATAAATCATGGGTTTGATTTTCCGAACACACCTGTCCATAATACCAGTGTCAGCCTGAGAACTGACGACTATCTGCGCCTGATGGGGACATTATGGCGCTCACGTTGCACTTCGAAAAAAGCTATCAAAACGTTCTGATTCCGGCTGAACCCGGAACCAGTGAATTTCTACAGCTATTGCCAGTAGGCCAGTTGATCTCTGGTGAATTCCGTAAACCACGAAACTACGCATTTCACAAAAAGTTCTTCAAGCTCCTGACGCTTGGCTATCACTACTGGACCCCTACCGGCGGTCTGGTTGAAGATTCCGAGCGTGCGCTTATTGCTGGCTATATTGATTTCCTGTCAGCAAGCCAGTCACAACGCGAAGCCCTCCATAATGCCGCTGACATGTATCTGAATACTGTCGGCTTGGTGCGTTCGCGCGATGTCGTCCTAGTCAAACACTTCGAATCTTTCCGCGAGTGGGCCACCATTCAGGCCGGATTTTATGACGAGTACACAATGCCGGACGGCTCCCGCCGGAAAATCGCCAAATCAATATCGTTCGCCAGCATGGATGACGCGCAGTTTAACGGCGTTTATCAGTCAGTGCTGAACGTCCTGTGGAATTACATTCTCCGTCGTAAATTTCGTTCCGCTAATGACGCTGAGAACGCCGCAGCGCAACTGATGAGCTATGCGGGGTGAGTATGGTGAATAATCAGAAAAAGCGCCCACGGCGAAAATGCAAAGTCTGCGGGGACTGGTTTCACCCGGCTTTCGACAATATCCGCTGGTGCTGCCCGGAGCACGGCGCGGCCTACGCCATCCGGTTACGCGAGAAAGAAAAAGCCAAAGCTACCGCCCGCAAACTCAAGGAAAAGAAAGAAGCCGATAAAGCCGATCGTCAGCGCCTGCGCGAACGCCGCATTGCTTTAAAGACTAAATCGCAGTGGAGAACAGAAGCCCAGGAAGCCTTTAACCGTTACGTCCGCCTGCGTGACGCTGGCAAGCCGTGTATCAGTTGCGGGCGAATGCCTGAGCAGAAACTTGGCGGGACGATGGATTGTGGTCATTACCGCACCCGTGGGGCCGCTGCGCACCTGGCGTTCAATCTACACAATACGGCGGCACAGTGCGTCTATTGCAACCGTGACCGGGCAGGAGCGCAGAAAGCCTTCGAGCTGGGACTGATTGAGCGCATTGGAGCTGACCGCGTTGAGGTTCTGAACAATAACAACACCGCCCGCAAGTTCGATATTCCGTACTTTCAGCGCATTAAATCCATCTTCACCAGCCGGGCTCGCCAACTTGAAAAGCGCCGCGCACGTCATCAGGAGGCTGCGTGAAACCCGAATATATCCAGTACCAGGCCGAAAGCGTAGCGCGGGCAAAACTGCCCGCAGTAAAGCGCCACAGCAAGCCGGTTAAGACCACACAAAAACAACCATCAGAGGCCGCCGCATGAACGAACAATATCTGCAATACGTCCGGGAAGAAATCGCGCTGGCCACTGCTGACTTTAGCGGTCGCACGAAAGGGCAATTAGTCGCGCTGGTGGAGCAACTCCAGTTCACCCACGAACGGTACCCGCGCAAACGCCAGTTCATCGTTGACGAGGTGACGGGGAAGAAAATCATGCTGCGCAACCCTCCGGTACCGGGCAAGCAGTCGCACGCGAAAGGAACCTCTATTCCGCAGGTCATCCCGGTTGAGTTTTCAACCGCAAGCTGGCGCCGTGCTATCGCGAAGCTGGAAGACGCCGAAAGCGCCTGGGTGAAATGGAACTATCTCCATGAAACAGATTTCAGTCTGCAGACCGTGATCGTTCAGCATGGCTGGCAGCTATTCAGCGAGATGATTAAAGGCCGGCGCATCGCAGGGAAGACGAAAGAAAAGCTCAAGGCGCTTATCTGGCTGGCGGCGCAGGACGTCAAAGAGCAACTGTCCCGGCGTGAGAGTTATCAGTTTGCTGACCTTGCCGCGCTTGTAGGTGTCGCTGATTCGACATGGACAGAGACATATAAACCGCACTGGCTGGCTATGGCTCGCATATTTTTCGCACTGGATAAGCAGTCTCTGATTTCAATTTGCCGATCACGTTCACAACAAAAGACAACAAATTTACATGCAAGTCTTGCAAAACCGAACTAAATAAGCCATATTTGAGTCTACTTTGATATGCTGCCTGAATTGTAGATGGCGGCAAAGACGATAGAATTACATGGCGGCCCTGCGAAAATATCGCGGGGCTTTTTCGTTTCTGGAGGGCTGAATTATGTGCCAGTAAAACGGATAGACCGCACTTATAAGCCACAGTCATGATGTGGCCCCGAGTCTCTTAAGGGAGCCAGACGCAGGTCCGAACTGCGACATACCGCTGGTGAGGGTTAATAAAGAAAAGGGTATGCCGGTAAAGCAGCGCAATGCCAAAGCGTACCGGTTATAAGCGGCCAAAGGGCGACAGCAACTCAAGGGCATGAGCGTGGCCACTCCGGGAAGTGGCAAAGAACATAATGCCTCGCATCCAGCGGGGCTTTTTATTTGCCTGTAGCTAAGCGGTAAAGCACCCAACTAATAATTGGATGATCGCTGGTTCGAATCCAGCCGGGCGAACCAAACCCAACCAGCGGGTACCTTCGGCCTAATCGCCGGTTTTGCTCGACCCATATTGCCCGCCATGCAGCGGGCTTTTTTTCGCGCTTCGCATGCGCAGTATTAATCGTCGAACCCATGCCTTTGAAATGAGCCTTTGAGGAAGTCAGTTAGCGCTGGCGAGCCTCGACGGGTTGATTTCCTATGCGACAAAGGTTCATTTCAAAGAAGGTAAACGCGTGGAAATTTTATATAGCGAATATTTTTCTTATGACCCTCAATCCCCGTCATTTCTGAAATGTAACAAAGATATTGGCAGGAAAAAGATGGGAGAATACCCGTCAGTTAAAAAGCATCATTCTGGGTATTTAGTCATATCTATTTTAACAAATAAAATTCAACTTCATCGCCTTGTATGGGAACTAAACCATGGGAAAATTCCTGATGGTTTTTGTGTTGATCATATCGACGGAAATAAAAACAATAATCTTATAGAAAATCTTAGGCTTGCCACGCTTAGTCAAAACTCATGGAATAGAAAAAAACAGACAAATGGCAACCCGTTATTACCAAAAGGAATTTGCATACATAAATCGGGTGGTTATCGCGCTTACATACAGAAAAATGGGCGCCGTTGGGGGAGGTACTCTAAAAATTTATCCGAGTTAACTTCCTGGCTTGATTCAATGAGAGCAAAGCTCCACGGTAGCTACGCTAATTACGGTTAATTTTACTGCCACAGCACCCCGACTAATCGGAGGTGACGAGATGATCAAAACCATGCCTGATAAAATCTTCTCGGCGGCCACGTACTGCACGTCAGGCGGCCTGATTTGTACAGGCCTTGCGCGGGCCTATGACTGGTTTCACGGTCTGGACTGGAATTTTATTGCGCTGATAAGCGGGATCATCATTGGTGCCGCCACATACTTCACCAATCTGTATTTCAAACGCCGCTGGACGAAAGCCTACGAGAAAGCGCTTTCTGCCGGGAAACTCGTATCGCCACCGCAGGACGATTAACCATGGCCTCAAAAACAAAACTCAGCGCCGCTGTGTTGGGGCTTGTTCTTGCTGGTGCTTCTGCCCCCACCATTCTGGATCAGTTCCTGAATGAGAAAGAGGGTAACAGCCTGACGGCTTACCGTGATGGTTCCGGGATCTGGACAATTTGCCGTGGTGCCACGCTGGTGGACGGTAAGCCAGTACATCAGGGTATGAAGCTGACGCAGGCCAAATGCGATACGGTCAACGCCAAAGAGCGTGATGCGGCTCTGGCGTGGGTCGATAAAAACATCCATGTGAAGCTGACCGAACCGCAAAAGGCCGGGATTGCCTCGTTTTGCCCGTATAACATCGGCCCTGGCAAATGCTTCCCATCAACGTTCTACCAGCGCATCAATGCTGGAGACCGTAAAGGTGCGTGTGAGGCAATCCGCTGGTGGATTAAAGACGGCGGCAAAGATTGCCGGGTACGTTCCAACAACTGCTATGGGCAGATTGAACGCCGGGACCAGGAAAGTGCGCTTGCGTGCTGGGGGATAGACCAGTGAGCGCCGAAGCGCGCGCCAGCGTCATCGTTTGCCTGATTCTGCTGGTGGCCGGGCTTGGCCTGTTCTTTGGTTCCCGCTATGCGAGTAACAGTAGCCGCGCTGATACCGCTGATGCCAATGTCCTGCTACAGGCAAAAGTCATTCAACAGCAGGCAACAGAAAGTCAGGCATTCAGCGCGCTGGCATCCGGTACCGCAGATGCTAATGCCGCCGTGGACGCCAGAGCAGAAACAACCGTTATCGAATACCGCGAGATACTCCGCCGTGAAAAAACGTGTGATTACCCTGTGCCTGCTTACGTTGCTGACGGGCTGCTCAACTACACGAACAGTCTACGTGCCGGGGCAATGCACACCGCTACCGCCGGAACTGACAAAGCCGGTAGTGCCTCCACTCCCTCCAGCCAACTGACGTACTGCCAGGCTGTTCTCTGGATAGAACCTCTGCTGGCTTCGATAGAGAAAGCAAACAACCAACTGGCCGCCATCAGGCAGGCTGAACAAATCAGGCAAGGGAAAACGAAATGACGTTATTCGAAACACTATTGCTGTACTTTTCCGCCGCTACCAGTGCGTTCCTGCTCATCGCTGGTGGCTGGGTAAAAATCCGCGACTGGTTCAAAGCTCACGCCGAGGCGAAAATGCAGGAGGCCGCAGCAGCGGCAAAGGCCGAAGCCGATAAAGTGGAAGCTCTGGTGCAGGTACGGCTTAAACAACTCCAGGCAGAAGCGGATGCTGCTCCAGATTCCACAGCAACGAGCACATCCGGCCCGGTGGTTGGGTAAGGCATTACAGGAGCCCTTCAACGAGGGGCTTCGATAATGTCAAAAGCATGTAAATCAAACAGGATTGAGATATGGGAAAAGAAGAACGTAGACCATATCCGCCCGTCAACTTTACCGGCGAAAACTGGTTGCCTTATACGCGAATTATTCCAGCTACTGAAATCGGTGAATGGGTTAATCGCCACATTCTTTCCGGAGAAGGGCGACTCTATAACCCTGATCATGAACACCTCACAAATGCGCTGGCTGATGCTGACATAGCTTTCATGTGGGCATCATCTATTTTTGCCAAAAAAGGCCGCACAGTGCTGGGGCAGTGCGAAGAAGTGGCTATGCGCGCCGGTGGCTGGCAGAAATCCCGCATGGAACAGCAGATGCATGAATGGTTCGGTCGCATACCGAAATACATCATCACCCTGGCCGCTGATTACTGCGAGCAATGCAACGATCTGGAATTCTGTGCACTGATAGAGCATGAGCTTTACCACATCGCCCAGGCTACCGATGGCTACGGCGCGCCGAAGTTCAACAAAGAGACCGGGATGCCTGTGCTCACGCTGCGCGGTCACGATGTTGAAGAGTTCGTTGGTGTGGTTCGTCGGTACGGTGCGAGTCGCGATGTACAGGAACTGGTGGATGCAGCAAATCAACCTGCGGAGGTTGCACATATCGATGTTGCCAGAGCGTGCGGGACATGCATGTTAAGACTGGCTTAAATCTGGAATGCTTTGGAAGGATGGTGATTTATGGCTGCATTAAAACCAGAAATAAAAGCCGCCATCGTTCAAATGCTTGCGTGCTATGACACGCTGTCAATTGTTGTCGATGCTATCCAGAAAGACTACGGGATCAAAGTAACCCCTCAGCAAGTCGAATCTCATGACCCAACGAAAGTCAGCGGAAAAGGCCTGGCTAAAAAATGGGTGGATTTGTTCTATGCCACGCGCGAGCGTTTTCAGAATGAAATTTCCGATATCCCGATCGCCAATAAGGCTTATCGCCTGCGCGTATTGCAACGCATGGCCACGACTGCTGAGGGAATGAAAAATATCGGCATGACAGCTCAATTGCTGGAACAGGCAGCAAAAGAGGTGGGTGACGCTTACACAAATAAATTGAAGGTGGAGAGCACCGGTAAAGATGGCGGCCCCATTGAGCATAAAGATATGACCAACGAACAATTAGACGAGGCGTTACGGGAGCTGGGTTATGGCCGTCGCAAAAACCAGCTTGAGGAAAAACTCGACAATTCTTGAGGCGTACCGCAAACGGGCGATTCAGGACGCGCAGGAAAACCTGCTGGACTTTACCCTCTACACGAACCCCCTGTACGAGACAGGCTGGTTTAACGAACTGCTGTGCGCTGAACTTGACAATTTCCAGAAAGAGGTAGAGGCCGGGAATATGCCCCGGTTGATGATATTTGCGCCGCCACGCTCAGGAAAGAGCGAGCTGGCATCCAGGCGCTTTCCTGCAAAGATATTGGGTAATCATCCGGACTGGAACGTCATTGCGTGTTCGTATTCCTCTGACCTTGCCAACCGCATGTCACGAGATGCGCAGCGCATCGTAGGATCAAAGAAATACGCCGAAGTTTTTCCTGACACGCTTCTCCCATCAAGCCGCACTGGAGCTGGTGGCGCCATACGCACTGCCGAATTATGGGAAGTGGTCAGCGCAAAAGGTGATATTCACGGCGGTTCTTATCGTGCCGCTGGCGTTAACGGCGGTATCACCGGGCAGGGGATGAACATCGGCATCATTGATGACCCTGCGAAGGATTACAAAACAGCGTCATCGCCCACTTACCAGGAAGCGGTGATTGACTGGTACGACACGACGTTTTTCACCCGCGCCGATCCAAAGCTTAACGGCATCATCATCATTCTGACCCGCTGGCATCAGAGCGATTTGGCTGGCCAGTTGCTGAAAAAGGCGGAAGAGGGCGGCGAGCAGTGGCGCGTTGTCAGCTTTCCTATGGAGGCTGAGAAAGAAGAAATTCACGAGCTGAACGGGAAGAAATACTTCCTGCGCAAGCCTGGCGAAATCCTGTTCCCCGAGCGTATGCCGCAAAGCTTTGTCGATAAAGCAAAGCAGCGCGGGTCGCTGGTGTGGAATGCCCTGTATCAGCAGAGGCCAACCGCGAAAGGTGGCGGCCTGATCAAGTCCGAATGGTTTGGCGAGTACAAAGAGCTTCCGGTAATGAAATGGCGGGCTGTCTACGGCGATACCGCGCAGAAAACGAAAGAGGTTAACGACTTCTCCGTATTCGAGCATTGGGGGCTGGGTGTTGACGGCTACATGTACCTTATCGATATGATTCGCGGTAAGTGGGAAGCCGACGAGCTTAAGCGCCGTGCCATCGCGTTCTGGGCATCCTGCAAATCACTTAAGAACGGCCCGCTACGGCACATGGCGATTGAAGATAAGGCGTCTGGTACTGGACTGATTCAGAGCATCAGAAAAGATGCGCTATGCCCGGTAAGAGCTATACAGCGCGATAAGGACAAATACACGCGCCTGATGGACACGCAGGGCTTCATTGAGTCCGGTTACATCAAATTACCTGCTGACAAGCCATTCATAAACGACTTCCTCGTCGAGATGGAAGCCATTAACCCTGAATTCAATACCCACGATGACCAGCTTGATCCAATGATGGACGCCATCACTGAGATGAAGGCGAAGGCTGGCATTCTGTTCCATATCCCAGACGAGATACTTCAATGACAAGACGTAAAGCCGCGCAGGCAACTCGCCGGGAGCCAGCAAAGATTACTCAGATGCACCTGGACTCTGCGGCGGTTGCTAATGACGCTGCGCCAATGGCTGAGTTTAAGACCTACGAGCCGCTGCCAGGTGTCATCCCGAAAGACAAAGAGAAAGCTACATTCGCAATGGATGCGACGCCTTACGAGGCGATCAACGCCATGTATGCCGGAACTGAGTATTCCGGGTTCCGTGGTTATCCTGCGCTGGCTGCGATGTCTCAGCAGGTCGAATACTCGAACATGCATAACGTGTTCGCTGACGAGATGACCCGCAACTGGATTGAGGTTAAGAGCCGAAAGGAAGGCGACCACGACCCGGCAATCGATGAGATGGAAAGGGCGCTGGAGAAGTACGACGTTAAGCGCCTGATGCACGAAGCCGTGCGACAGGACTCGATGTTTGGCGTGGCGCACATCTTCATCGACGTTGGCGCGATCGGGGATGAGCTGAGTAAGCCGCTGTTTCTTGATCCACGGAAGATTACAAAGGACTCGCTGAAAGGCCTGCGCGTTGTCGACCCAACATGGGTATATCCAGCGCTATATAACACACGCTGGCCTCTACAGGCAGGATTCTACAAACCGCAAGCATGGTTTGTAATGGGTGATACGGTACACGAATCCCGCTTCATGGATATCGTCAGCCGACCAGTTCCAGACATCCTCAAGCCATCGTATAACTTCGGCGGCCTGTCGCTCACGCAACTGATGGAGGATTACGTTACCGACTGGCGCGACGCCAAGAAGAACGTGATTAAGATTCTCCGAACGCTGCGCATGAGGGCGTTAAAGACTGATATGGATGCACGGTTGCAGGAGCCTGGTCAGTTCGATAAACGCATTAAGCTATTTACAAAATATCAGGACAACTTCGGAATTTGGGCGCTAGACAACAATGAGGAGTTGCTGCACATGCAGACCTCGCTCAGCGACCTGTCAAACTTGTTATCGAACTACCAAGACCAGCTATGCATGCCTGCCCGTATCACTAACCTGAAATTGCTGGGTAATGCCCCGGCTGGCCTGAACGCTTCCGGCGACTCTGAGCTTGCCACGTGGCATGAAACAGTGTCCGGGTATCAGGATGGCGAGATGCGTCGACCACTGGAAAACATCTTCAAGCTGATTCAGTTATCTGAGTTCGGTGCTATCAACGACGACATCTATTTCGAGTTCAAGCCTCTTGATGAAATCAGCGAGAAAGAGCGTGCTGAAATCGCCAAGCTGCGCGTTGAAACGGTAGCAGTGGCGGCAGACAGCCAACTGGTAAGCTCGGAAGAGGCTCGTGAAGCACTGAAAGGCATTGAAAACGCCGGTTTCGAAACTCTGGATGGTGACTATGAGCCGGAAGAAGACGAAGAGCCTACGAGCGGTGAACTATAACGCCGGGAACATCAAGTGGTATCAGCGGGAATTGCTCACAGAGATACGCGAGATGAACGACGACGTTAAGCGTCAGGTGCTCGATATCATCCGTGATAACCCTCTGGCTCAGGACGCACAAATGGCAATGGACGCCAACCCTGTGCAGCTGGTTAAACGTGCTCTCGATGCACTATCGCGTAAATGGGTAGATCGCTTCATCAACAAGGCACTCCCGATATCTGATGACCTGGTTAAGAAAACAGAGTCAGCGGTAAACAGAGGATTGCTCGCGACAGCCCGCAAAGAATCGCTCACTATCAATATGCAGTGGACGCCAGCCATGACCGAAAAGGTTGACGCCATCATTGCGGAAAACGTGTCTCTGATTCGCTCTATCCCTGAGAAATACTTTACTGAGGTTGAGGGAATGGTTTACCGGGCGGTGGCGAGAGGTGGCGATCGTAAAGGCTTGGCTGATGAGATAGAGGCTAATTTCGGTAAGCGTCACGGCATCACACGGCGCAGAGCTGAATTCATTGCCCGCGACCAGACTCGCAAGGCAACCAGCGCGCTATCGGCAGCAAGACAGCAGGCAGCAGGAATCGTCGAAGCTGAGTGGGTGCATAGCGGGGGCGGGCACAAACCGCGGCAGAGTCACGTTAAGGCTGGCAAAGAGAGAAGGCGCTTTAAGCTTTCTGAGGGCTGCCTGATTGATGGCGAGTACATCATGCCAGGCCAGCTACCAAATTGTGGCTGTGTCTGGAAACCGGTGCTGCCGTTTTAGCAACAACCAAACTATCAGGGTCACTTCGGTGGCCTTTTTTATTGCCTAAAGAAAGGTAAAAGAATGAGCGAATTGACTGAATTTTTGCTCGCCGAGGATGAAGATAAGTGGATAACCATAAATGGATCGCACGTAAAAATTAATGGAAATGGCGATGTTGTGGAGGGGGCAGAGGGGAAAATCGGAAATACCCCGCCAAAGAAAAAAGGTGTCAAGTTAACCCCAAACGAAAAATCCGCAATATCCAGCTACTCCGGCGACAACTTCCTAAAAATAAACTCTCAACTAAGAAGCGGCGACAAATCAGACCCTGATGTTTCCCGCCTTGACTCGGCCATTGATAAGGGTGAGTTGGGTGGTGAAACGCTGTATCGAGGAATCAGCCGTGATGATGCCAAGAAGCTATTTCCCAACGGAGAAATTAAAAAGGGAATGACGGTGTCAGACCCCTCTTTTCTTTCCACGTCCACAGAAAAGAAAATTGCGGGAATGTTCAGCATTGGTGGCGTAATGCTGGAAATCGAAACTCAGCCAGGAGCTAAAGGGTTAGATGTAACTAACCTCTCCAGCAACAAGCACGAGAGCGAAACTCTCCTGCCGCGCAACGCAAAACTGGAAGTTGTCAGCATTCACCCAGGTAAATCACCAGGCCAACCAGTGACGGTAAAAATGAAGTACGCAAAGGACAGTGCTGGTATGGCTAATGACTCAGCATTCGCATTCGACCGCGCCAGCGTTCGCAGTTACGACGCAGACGGAATGATGCATGTCGCGCTTACCCCAATCAGCAAGGCTAACGTGTGCGTGTACTACGGGAAAGAAATTCCTGACGCTGAGGCGCTGGGACTTATCCCGGAAAAGGCGTATCGCCTGCTGCGTGACCCGGAAGAATTGCGTAAGGCCGCGCCGACATTCAATAACAAGCCGGTACTTAACCAGCATATCGGCGTAATGGTCGCAGAGCCACCCAAGGAGGCCATCATCGGGTCAACTGGTGAGAGCGCGGAATTCGATGATACCTACCTGAAAAACTCAATGGTTGTATGGGATTTGGATTCCATCATGGGCATTGAGACTGAGCGACAGAAAGAAATTTCATCCTCCTACCGCTACCGGCTCGACCTGACTCCCGGCGTGTACGAGGGCGAGGCATACGATGGAGTTATGCGCGACATCGTTTGTAATCACGTGGCAATCGTGCCAAGTGGTCGGGTTGGTCCCGACGTGTTTGTTTATGACTCCAAACCTTCAATAGGAAAAACGCTAATGTCCAAATTAGAAAAGTTCTGGGCCTATATCCTGCCGAAACTGGCAAGTGATGCTGACCCTGATGAAGTTAAAAAGGAAGTGACCAAAGTTATCAAAGATGAAGCCACTCAGGCAGAGCGAGATAACGAGTCAGAAGCTGAACGCCTGGCCAGGGAAGAGAAAGAGGTTAAAGAGCGCAAAGAGCGTGAACGAAAAGACCGCGAACGCGACCAGCGCCAGGCCAACGACTCTGAAACCGAAGAAGAGAAAAAAGAGCGCGAAGCCAAAGAGAGGGCCGCGAAAAACGAAGCCGATAATAAAGAGAAAGAAAAAATGGCAAACGACAATAAGTTGGCGATGGACGCTGCCATTAAAGGTGTCGAAGCTCGCTTCCAAGCGCTGCGTCAGGCAGAGCGTGATGTTCGCCCGGTAGTTGGTGAATTGGCATGCGACAGCGCGGAAGAGTTTTATCGCACCGCTCTGAAACAAATGGGCTGCGAAGACCACGCCACTCTGCCAGAAGGTGCTCTGCGCTCCGTGTTCAACGCTCTGGCTAAAGCTCCAGCGATGGCACAAGACTCCGCCCCTCACCATCTGAGCGGCGATACCAAATCCGATGTACTGAAAATGATTCGCGGGGGTAAAGCATAATGGCATTTCAAACAGAGGTAGACATCCTTCGCGGTGTCGGTCAGGTAGGTCATCCGGCCTCATCTTCTCCAATCATCGCCGCAGCAGGTGGCCCTGGTGCATTCCAGGCGGCTACCGCAGGCGTAACTATCGCCACTTTCGTATTCCGCGATGCAACCAATCCGAAAATCGTGACCAACGTCGCCCCGGCTGCCGACTCGAAACCGGTTGGATTTATCCAGAATCTGGCGCAGGCAGTCATCGGCTACGGCCAGAGCGCGAGCATGCTGATTCGCGGCGGTGTTGAAGTTTCCCCTAAAGTCGGTGGTGACTTCTGGGTTAAGTCCTCTACCGTTGCCACTGTTGGGCAGAAGGTATTCGCAAGCACCACCGATGGCACTATCGCTACCGGTGCAGCAGGCGCGACCGTAGCTGGTCATGTTGAAACTGACTGGTTCGTCTCTCAGGGCGCAGCAGTTGGCGATCTGGTAATCATTTCTTCCTGGAGCAAAGCATAATGCCACAACCAACTTTTAAAGATTTTATCCAGGTTGCTAACGCCCAGGGTATTACCTTCCCGGCGTCAGTTAACCGACTGGCAATGGATGCCGACCCGCAGCCGTCACTGGCTCCCAACGGTGGTATCCCGGCAATCGTTTCCACATTCATCGACCCGACCATTGTCGAAACGCTGTTCACTCCGAACCGCGCCGTAGCAATTCTCGGACGCGAAGAGAAGCGCGGTGCGTGGGCTCAGGACAGCTTCATGATCCAGCGCATCGAAGAAACCGGCGATACTGTAGCGTATGACGACTACAGCGAACAGGGCGCGGTGCAGGTTACTCCGTCATGGGAACATCGTGACGTATACCGCTACCAGACCGTCGTGCAGTATGGCGAACTGGAGCAGGAGCGTTACGGACTGGCTATGCTGCCGTATGCCGCCAAAAAACAGCGTGCTGCGGTTAACGTCCTCGACCAGGACCAGAACAAGTTCTACTTCTACGGCGTTGCCGGTCTGCGCAACTACGGGATTCTGAACGACCCGTCCCTTCCTGCGCCGATCACCCCGCTGAACGTTGGCGGCACCGTGCTGTGGAGCGGTAAGCAGGTGGTTGATAAGTACAACGACATCCTTGCCCTGTATGAAGACCTGGTAGCACGCACCAACGGTATCGTAGGTGACGGCGTGGACATGGCGTCTAAGCTCGTTCTGGTGATGTCCAACAAACTCAGTGTGAACATGAAATCAGCAAACGAAATCTTCGCAACCTCCCTGGAAGATATGCTGAAAAAAGCTTTCCCGAATATGCGAATCGAAACCGCACCGCAGTACAGCACTGCAGCCGGAGAGTTGATTCAGATGTTTGTTGAAGAGGCTCAGGGTCAGGAAGTCGGCTTCATGGCGTACAGTGAGAAACTTCGCGCCCACCCGCTGGTAACCGAGCTTTCCCACTACAAACAGAAATACTCCGGTACCACTTACGGCGCGGTAATCACGCAACCATTCCTGTTCGCGCAAATGCTGGGAGCATAAGCAATGGCAAAGGCATCAACTTACATCATCGGCTGCAAACTGCCTGCTGGCCTGGTCATCAGTCACGAAGGTCAGCGGGTTAAACTCGCTGGCACCAATGATTCTCTGCTGATTAACGGCTTTGGCATCACCCGCGATGTGCCTGCTGAATTATGGGAGGGGTTCGCGAAAACCTTCGCAGACCAGCCCATAATCCGTAATGGCATCGTGTTTGCTGTTACTGACGAAGCATCAGCAAAAGACGCCTCTCAGGAGCGCTCAGGACAGAAGACCGGCATGGAGCAGCTTGACCCGAAAAAGCAGACGACCAAGCCCGACAAAGAGGAATAAACCATGGCAATTGTGGTGCTTGATATCCCCAAGTTCCGCGCCATGTTCCCCGAATACTCCAATGTCCCTGATGTCCAGCTTCCATTTCTGTTTGACCAGTCTACCGACTATCTGAACAACTCCGAGTACTCACTAGTTGAAGATGCCATCAAGCGAGAGCGTCTGCTCTATCTGCTTATGGCTCATTTGGCATACATGAGGTTCGGGGATGTTAATGGTAACGGCGGAACGGGAATGGTTGGGAGGCTGGCGTCAGCATCAGAGGGAAGCGTGTCTGTTTCATCCGATGCTGGGCCAATTGAGTTCCGTTACATGTGGTACACCCAAAGCCATCACGGAATGGACTTCTGGCAGGCAACGAAAGTTTACCGTATGGCGAACTACTATCCGGGGAGCGTGTATGGCTGATGCTATTGAGGACTTTCTGAATAATGTCGCCTCTCAGCTTGACTCTAAGCAGGTGAAAGTTGGCTTCATTGATGGTGCTACGTACCCGGATGGAACGCCAGTATCAGAAGTTGCCACCGGGAACGAGTACGGGCGACCTGAAAACAATCAGCCACCCCGCCCATTTTTCCGCAATGCCATAGCTGAGCACGAAAAGGAATGGGGAGATGCAATTGGGCGAGGAATAAGGGCTGGATATCCAGTTGGGCAGGTTCTTGAGGTAGTAGGCGCTCAGATTCAGGGCGATGTACAGGAGTCAATTTCCAAGCTGATTGACCCTCCACTCTCTCCAACCACATTGCACATCAGGCGGACACGCAAGGAGAGACGCACGGATTCAACCAAGCCCCTCGTAGACAGCAAGGTCATGATCGGCGATGTGAAATACGAGGTAGGAGATATTGAATCTTCACAGGATTAGCAACAGCCTGATACGCAGCGTCAACCCCAACATTACCGCAATCGTCAGGCGTTATTCTGGCGAGGTGATGGGGCCTGGGCGCAAGCCTATTCCTCAGTACGCGCCAGACGAACCAATCACCATTCAGTTTCAGCCCCTAACCAAAGGCGATTTGCAGCACGTAGACGGCCTTAACATGCAGGGATTGTTCAAGTCCATTCACGTCAACGGAAGCTTCTACAGCGTAAACCGTGAGATGCAGAAGGGGGGCGATCTGTTCATTGTCGATGGGAAAACGTGGTTGGTGATTGAGCCGATGGAATTGTGGCCGGACTGGTGCCGACTGCTCGTTTGCCTCCAGGTGGATACATGACCGCGACCGTTGATTACACCGTCGATAACATCATCGACACCCTGGCGGACTTTATCGAGCCGCTTTGCGGAACCTGCCAGCAGGCGCAGGCGAATCGCGCACCCATGCTGAAAGGCCAGTTTTGCATCATCACCCCCTTACGCTTCATTCGCCTGTCGACCACGGAAAACATCCGGCAGGATACGGGAATCCCGTCAACCAGCGCCATGTCCTACACCGAGGTGCGCAGGGCGGATTTGCAGATTGACATCTACGGTGATGGGGCCGGTGACCGGGCCAACATCCTTGAGACAGTATTTCGCAGTGGTTATGCCTGGGAAGCGATCAAGGCTCTGGATGCGAGACTGTCTCCGCTTTATTCATCCGATGCGATTCAGGCGCCCATGATTAACGCCGAAGAGCAATGGCAGGAGCGTTACACCCTCACGCTTTCTTTACAGGCGGACATTATCGTCACGCTTCCGCAGGACTACTTCGAAACCGTCGAATTCTCAACTGAACAGGCAGACAAATGACTACAATCCCTTTATCAACTGATTTTGCGATTACGCCCAGTACAGTGGCCGCTGCCGGGGCGGCAGTTGATGCCAACGGCCTGGTGCTCACTGACAATGAGCTGGTTCCTGTCGGATCCGTTTCGTATTTTTATCAGGACTCTGACGTCTCCGCGCTGATGGGTAGCACCTCGAAAGAGTTTCTCGCTGCGCAGCGCTATTTCAAAGGCTACGACGATTCAACGGTATTGCCCGGCACGCTGCTGATGGCGCGCATCGTGACCACGCCGGTCGCCGGTTACTTGCTTTCGGCCAGCCTGAAAGGAGTGTCTCTGGCTACGCTCCAGGCAATCCCGGCGGGCACCATTACCCTGACGGTCGACGGCACCGCAACAACCAGTACCTCTATTGACCTGTCAACCGCGACCAGTTTTTCCGATATCGCATCCAAACTGGAGACCGGGATCGGCGCAACGAAAGTTGATGTGGTCTGGAACGCGATTGCCAGTCGCTTCATCATCCGTTCCGCGACGACCGGCGCTGACAGCTCTGTTTCGTTCGCGTCCGCAGGCGCGCTGGCGACCGGCCTGCTGTTGACTGCCGCTACTGCCGCCACTGTCTCGCCGGGTTCTGATGCTGTCAGCATGACCGACATGATGAATGGTGTGGTCAACACTAATCAGGACTGGGTAGCATTCGCCAGCGTGGTTGAGTTGACCGACAACCAGAAAGCCGAGCTGTGCGCCTGGGCTAACTCCACGCCCAGCCGTTACGCTTACGTGGTACATGACACATCCAATGCACCCACAATTTCCAATAACAGCAACTGTTTTGTTCAGCAGGTTGTTGTTGCCAATGGCTACGAAAACATTTTCCCGGTGTATGGATCATATCTGTATGCCATGACTGCGCTGGCCTACGGTGCATCTCTTGACTTTGCCCGTACCGGTGGACGTGTATCGTTTAAATTCCGGGCTTTCTCAGGCCTGGCACCAAACGTTTCCGATCTGAACACGGCGAAGGCGTTGAAATCGAACGGCTACAACTTCTACGGCAATTATGGCCAGAATCAGACCGTTGCTCAGTATGCCTCTGATGGCGCTATTACAGGCCGATTCCTGTGGCTGGACAGCTTCATCGGCCAGGTGTGGCTGAATGCCAAACTGCTGGCTGCGTTCACTGCTGCGTTTACTGCCAACCAGTCGTTTCCTTATAACGCCGAGGGCTACGCGTCCATTGATGCTGCAATTACGGACCCGGCAAACGAAGGGGTTAACTTCGGCATCATCCGCAAAGGCGTGACGCTGGACAGTTCGCAGATCCGACAGGTCAACAACGTGGTCGGCAAAGATATCTCCGCGCCTCTTTTTTCCGACGGCTGGTATCTGTACATCCCGACGCAATCCGGCGCGAACCGACAGGCCCGCAAACTTGCCGGGGTAACGTTCTTTTATGTGGACGGTCAGTTGATCCAGTCCATCACCATGACTTCCGCAGCGATTCTGTAAGGACCAAACATGGATATTTCAAGCGCCAACTCGTCGCTAAAAATCATCGTCCCGTCTTTGTACCCGGCGGGATTCACGGTCGACAACTACGCGGCAGACAGTATGTTTGAGGCGGCAGCCCTGACCACGAAAGAAGACATCATGACAGCCGACGGGAATTACCATGCAGGTCTGATTTTTAACCCTGTGGAATGGACCATTACCCTCGCGCCGCCGTCTGCTGCTGCCAGTAAACTTGATGACTGGCAGGCGTATGAAAAAACGGCTCAGTCGGTCTTTTTCTGTAATGCCGTGCTTCGCATTCCGTCCCTGTCCGTCAAGTACACGTTCGTGAATGGCGTGTTGTATACGTGGACGCCTGTACCTCCAGGCAAACGCGTTATGCAACCTCGCCCTGCCGTATTCCGCTTTGAGGGCGTAACCAGGAGCGCAATCTGATGGCACGTAAAGAAGTCACGTTTATTGCTGATGACGCGGGGCGTGATAAGGGCAAAGAGTTCATTATCACTGAGCTTTCCGCCTGGGATGCCGACGAACTTGCTCAGGATATTTTCCGTGCTATGGGTGATTCCGGGTTTACCGGAATCCCACCCGAAGTGATCGCCATGGGGTGCGCGGGGCTGGCTACGGTCGGCCTCAGCGTGCTTTCCTCTGCGCACCCGGATGTGTCCAGCAAACTGCGTAACCGGCTTATCGAAACCGTGGAAATCGTCATCTACAACGAGGGTCAGCGCATTATTCGTAAAGTTGACGGCCCTAACGATTTCGAAGAGGTTTCGACGATCCGAAAACTTATGGATAAAGTCTTCGAAGTAAATTTCGGTTTTTTAGTCATCGCCGGAAAGTGAAATACCCCTATCTGGAAGAGATCTCTTCTCCGGCAAAATTAGTTTCAACCATCAACGTCTCATCTGCCATCAACGCCGTTATCTGTTCTGGAAAAGCAACATACCTCGATCTGCAGGAAAGACTATCCGTCAGGGATATGTACAACCTGCTGGAGATTATTTCAGTCGATAATTTCAATCAGCGCGTGTGGCGCGAACATCTGGAGCAGAAATGATTATTCAGGAACTGGCCTACAAAATTACCGTTAAAGCCGATGAATTCCTGAACGGCAAGAAAAAGGTTGAGGAAGGGGCTAAAGAGCTTGGCGATAACGTAACCAAAGAACTGGGGGGCATCGGCGATACCGCCAGGGCTGCCGGAGAAGAAATTGCCAAAACGGGCGAGGAAATCCAGGACGCCAATAAAAAGACCGGAAAATCATTCTCCGAAATGGCGTTTGATATAAAAAATTTTACTACGGCTGCAACCTCATCTTTTCGTGGAGTGACGGTTGCTGCCGCCGGTTTTTTGGGTATCGGTGCCGGGCTTTACGGTGTCAAACAGTTATTCACGTCCACCTCAAACGAAATTGTCAGGGCCAGCAATCAGGCTAAATTCTTTGGATCTGACGTAAACAAGATGTTTGGTATGCAGCGCGGGTTCCAGCAGGCCGGGTTAAATGGTGATGCGTTTATCTCTGCCGCCGGTAACGCACGCATGGCGCTGGCCAACATTGCCGATCCGACGGTATTCGGCGGCCTGACCGGCGCGGCGCAAAACCTGATGGTGATGGGCGCGCGTACCGGGCTGAATATCAACCGTCTCGGCGATCCGAATAAAGCGCTTGCCGAGTTCACGCGTTACGGCAAATCGCATTCTCAGGAAAACCTGATGCAGGTGATGTCGGCTACAGGTTTCGATCCGACTGATGCGGCCAAAATTAAATCAGGCGAACTGAAATCGCTCGTGGACTCCGAAACCAAAAAATCGAATA
This sequence comes from Phytobacter diazotrophicus, assembly GCF_052061655.1. Taxonomy (NCBI): domain Bacteria; kingdom Pseudomonadati; phylum Pseudomonadota; class Gammaproteobacteria; order Enterobacterales; family Enterobacteriaceae; genus Phytobacter; species Phytobacter diazotrophicus. The sequence continues at coordinate 1,297,270 of NZ_CM125428.1, forward strand.
TCACCGCGGCGCAGGTCAAGGAGCAGGAAAACCTGCTGGTAACATTGGGGCAACTGGATTCGGAGTTTTCCCGCATTCGCCAGGATCTGGCAATGGCATTCGCACCAGAAGTCATGACAGGACTTAAAATTTTTGGTGACTGGATCAAAGAACATCACGGGGACATTATCGGATTTTTTCGTGATGCCGGAGATAAAATGGTCGCATTTACAGGAGCGGTTGGTGGCGCTGAAAATGCATTAAAAATACTCGCTGCTGCGTATGTAGGAAGTAAGGTTACTGGCGCTGGCGTACCGCCTTGGCTGGCTGGACTTATAGCATTTGGAACCTATCTCTATAATGATCGAGAGGATATCAAAGCAAGTGCACAATCATCGGCAGACTCCGTTAAACGTGATGTTGGAGATGCAGCGAGAGCTTTTGGTGTTGATACCGATTACGGGCGCCCGGCAGGAACCGTAATGGGTGATAACATACAGTGGGATATACCAGGGGCTACCGATAATCTTCTGAATGCAATCAGGAAGGTTGAATCCAGTGATGGTGCAAATCTGTATAGCCCAGCAGGTGCGGTAGGTGAATATCAGATCATGGCCGATACCGGTCGTGATTTGGGCCTGCGAATTGATTCTCAGGTTGATGAAAGGTTAAACCCGGAAAAAGCCAGACAGGCGGCATCAATCTATATGAGCCAGCTATTAAAAAAATATAGCGGCAACCTTGATGATGCTCTCATGGCTTATAACTGGGGACAGGGAAATGTTGATCAGTGGATAGAGCAAGGTCGAAAGGACGGATTTACTGATAAGGACGGGAAATGGAGACCGGTGCCGAAAGAAACAAGGGAATACACTGGTAAAATTCGCTATGCCATGAGCGGAGGCCCGGCAGTGAATGCTAACCAGGGAAATGCCACCGATTATCAGGACAAGGGGATACTGGCTTACAGCAAACCCTATCAGCTATCTTCAAGCGGCGGAAATCCCCCGATTAACGGCCAGGACAATAAGCCGAATGTTCCCAATTTGTCGCACCGCTCTAACCCCTTCCCTTCTGAGCGCGAGGGATGGGAAGCATTAACCAATCAGTTGATGGGGTATTTTAACGGTTCTGGTACGCCAGGGAGCAAAAAACTCAGCACGATTAAAGATATTGTGACTGCCAGATCGCCTAAATCAGAGAAGGATATTGACGCCTTTGTTAAGGATGTTGCTTCCTATATGGGAATGGGGGAGACCGATCAGTTAAATTTGTCTGACCCGAAAGTAATGGCAAAATTGCGGTCTGCAATAGCACGTCGTGAAGGGTATGGAAACTGGCAAAACGGGCTGCAAACAGGGGGTGATGGTCAGCCAGAATACTACCTGCAGCAGCAGAAACTGGCAGAAGCGCGACCTGTTGCCACCACGTCAACTGTGGACAACAGCAAAAAGAGCAGCACCCACATAGGCCAGGTTGTGGTTAACAGCAACCCTCAGTCTGTGGATGCGCTGACTCGTAGTGTTGAACAGCAGGCCAGAAGGTCAACAACAAACGGTACATTTTCGAGTGCAAATAATTGAATTAATTATTGCCTTGTCTGCCCTTTCTGGCTTCCAGTGCAAGTTCGCCATAATCGCCAGCAATTATTGCAGAATTGTTCATCATGCGCGCGTGCCAGTCCTCCATATTTACGGCCATTGACTTCTCTGTTTGTGATACATAGGGAGATCCAATTAAAGCCCACATAGATCTCCCAAATTCCGACTTGAGCCTTTTTGAAACCTCTTTCGCTTTTTTGGGATCACCATTGGATTCCCCTATGGTAGTAATGCAATCTTTCATAGCAACTTGGGCCAACTGCTCTCCGTAAAGAGAGTCGATAACAGGGTCAAGTCTGGATTTCTTTACTAAAGAAGAGCATGCGGCAAGAGCCTCATCTTTTGATGGCAGCGCTAACGCGTAATTTGATGTCAATCCTACAAACAACAACGCTGCAAAAAAATTAGTGATTTTTTTAGTTTCCATATAGCCCCCTTAATTTTTTATCAACTTTAACCCTTTACTGTTTCAATAACACGCAACAGAGCCCACTTCGGTGGGCTTTTTTATGCCAGCAGTAAACCAAATGCGCATTCGCACGCGCAACTATCACTCAGAATCTTTCAGGATGACCCTTGAGGAACCGGCTGGCTGTCGGGCCTTCTGAGGGCCGTATTCCTGTGCGAACAAGGTTCATCACTAAAAGGTAAATCCGATGAATTATCCAACCGTATCAGTAAACGGCGTTTCAGTTCGTGTTGATGGCGAAGGACGCTATAACCTCAATGACCTGCATGCGGCAGCAGTAGCGGAAGGTAAGGCTACTGAATCACAGAGGCCCGGTGAGTTTCTTAAAACGAAGCAGATCAGGAGATTTGTTCGGGCTTTAAGCGATGCGAAGAAAATCGCATCGGTGCTTACGATTAAGGGAGGGCCACTTCAAGGCTCATGGGGACTGGAGCTGATCGCAATTCGTTATGCGGCATGGCTGAATCCACTATTTGAAATCAAAGTGTATGAAACATTTCAAATGCTGGTTCGTAGAGGGTTCGACGCCATGTCCCGCCTGAACAAAATCGATCACATCATAACCTCAGAAACCAAGGCGATCAGCCAGTGTGCCAGTCAAATGGCTAAATGGGGTTCGGGAGGTCGCAAGCGATTATTGCATGCTGCGCGTGACCGGGTTGCAGATGAAGTTCAAATGTATCTTCCTGGAATTATTTAGCCCTCCCCGCCCATGGCGGGTTTTTTATTGGCGGTGACAATGAGCATTTTGAGCCTTAACACGAATGACATTTTTAATGCCATTGGCGGCGGGTCGCCCCTTTCGATCATCAACAGCGTTCTGGGGTCGTCTTACGTCATCCGCTACAACGGCACCAGTGATGTAGCGCTGGAATTTAGCGGGTTGGCATCAATACAGCCAGGCGGCCGGGCCTCAATCACTAACGCCCCGGTCGAGGAAGGAAAGTATCAGTCCATCAACAAGGTCAGGGAACCACGGCGGGTGCGCTGCGCGATTATTATTGACGGCCTTACAGGTTACAGCGGCTCTATTCCTGACATCTTTTCGTTTACGCTAACCAGCCAGTCCGATGCGCTGCGAACCATTCAGGTCATGCTGAGAACGACCGGTATTTACGACATTGAGACGCCAAAAGAGACGCTGGAAAGCTTCGATCTGATTGACTATTCGTATGACGTGGACTCGCAACACGGAATAACCATGCTGACCGTTTACCTGGAATTTCAGGAAGTCATCCAGCAGATGGAAGTCATTTTGTCCGGCCCTCAGTCAGAGGACAAGCCAACTACTGATGCAATCAGCAACAGTAATACCGGCGTTGGGTCTGCGCTAAAACAATCAAACGCGGCAGACTCCACCGTTGATGAGTTAAGCAAATCCTGGTCATCCCTGAAAAGCTCAGTTGGCGATCTGGTCGATAAAGTTGAGAGCGGGATTAATACCACTTTTCAGAGTGCCCTTACGACGGTTAAAGAGGGTGCGTCGGTGGTAGCGAACAGCGCCACTCAAAAAGCGACCGTGCTGGTTAAACAGATCAATAAGGCTATCACATGATGACTGTTGGCCTGCAGGCCGTTAAATCGCAAACTCTGCTGGTAACGCTTGGCGGCCAGCAATGCACAATCCGGTTGATTCAGCGTGAAAGCTTCCTGTACATGGATCTGTCGGTCAATAACACGCCTGTTTTTCAGGGTGTGCCGTGTCTGTACGGTAATAAAATGGTCCGCTATGCGTATCTCGGGTTTAAGGGGGATCTGGTATTTATCGACAGCCAGTGGGAGAACGACCCGACCTATGACGGCCTGGGCGGCAGGTACACCCTCTACTACATAGAGGAGAATGAGCTTGTATACTGAGCGATCTCTTCGGTTTGAGTTTAACAATCTAACGTCGACGTTTGAAGGAACGAACAGCAATAAAATATCGATCAGCAATGTCATGGCAACCGTGTCTTGCCAGTCCTCTGGTAATTTGTTTGGCACACAGGTAAGTGTCAGCATCTATGGTCTGGGTATTGAACTGCTGGCGGCGCTATCTTCTAAAGCTATGGGACTTTATGGCCCTGATACTGATAAGGTCAGCCTGAGTATTTATGTTGAAGACACCACTTTATTTGCGGGTTTTTTGACTTCGTCAATGGCTAATATGGCTGTGCCAAATGCAGCATTACTAATAACAGCGACAGCCAATGCTGAACTTCAAAATAAAGTAGCCTCTCCGTTTTCTTTTAATGGCGCAACACCACTAATCAGCGTTTTAACGGCTATTTGTAAAAATGCCGGATATAATCCTCTCATTATCGGGCTGGAGGGGAAAACTTTAACTAACCCTCATTATTATGGAAGTGTGTTTGACCAACTTGAACAGATCTGTTACGACATGAAAGTATCAATGTCGGTAATGTCGCCGCAGATTTCTTTCTGGGATGATGAAAAGGAAAGAGATGAGATTATCCCATTAATTTCTCCTGATTATGGTCTTATTGGTTATCCAATATTTGCTAATGGCGGAGTAATGTTTCAGACACAATTTTCCTCATTGCTAACTACTGGTCGTAAAATAAAATTAGTAACATCATTACCGCATGCCAGCAGCAATTATAAATTGACCAGCGTAACTCATGAACTTTCTTCATGGGTTGAGGATGGGCCATGGCATTCGATTTGTATCGCGAACAAAAAAATAGACGGGTAGTTTAATGGCTGAGAATCTTTTCACTCCAACAACTCCACAAACGAATGATGCTGAATCGCTGGCATTAATTTTTAAAAAATTATTGTCCGGTGCTTCATTTATTGATCTCGTGGTGGTGAATGCCATTCGCGGAACTGCGCCGAATCTGGTCGTTGATGTTACGCCGCTGGTGACTCAGGTCGATCCTACAGGGGCAATGATACCAAACTCCGTCATTTACAACGTGCCGGTATGGCGGTTACAGCGCGGCAACAGCGCCGTAATCATGGATCCGGTAGTGGGTGACATTGGCATCATCGCATCCTGCGACCGGGACAACAGCATTGCCCGCGCCAACAGAAAACAATCAGTGCCTGGGAGCAAAAGGACGCACAGCAAGACTGATGCGATCTACTTTGGCGGCGTACTGAATAACCAGCCGACGCAGTACGTGCAGTTCGCTGATAACGCCATAAATGTCGTTTCTCCCGGCAACGTTAATGTGAACTGTAATACCGCAAATATTACTGCGCCTGGCGGTGTAAACGTCACAACCCATCTGATGCACGTTACCGGGAATATTACAGCTGGCGGAAACATCACCGACAACAGCGGGACGCAAAGCGCATCTCTCAAAGCACTTCGTGATGCCTATGACGCTCACAATCACCCGGTACAGAACGTACAGAGCGGCTCTTCAACCAAAACATCTGACGGCCCGAGCATAACCGTATGAGCTACTACAAAACACTGAAACTGGATACCAGCACCTGGGATTTGATGCTGGATGGTCAGGGGAATATTGCGATCGCCACTGACAGTGAAGCGGTCGCGCAGGATGTGGCCAGCGCGTGTCTGGTGTTTTATGGCGAGTGCTATTTCGACAATACCCTGGGTATTCCGTGGAAACAAAACGTCCTGGGGAAATCGCCCACGCCGGGGTATATCGCGCAGAAGATGCAGGCCGAAGCCAAAAAGCTGGCGATTGTGGATCAGGCTGTCGCGAGCGTTTTCTTTGACAAGAGCACCAGGAATACGACCGGGACAATTCGCGTCACTGATATTTACGGAAAAGTTGCACAGGCAAACCTATGACGACATTAACGACTTCTGTTCCTGATGTAACCATTACGGAGACGGGAATAGCCGTTCCGGACGTGGCTGATATTTTATCCGGGCGCCTGACCGACATTAACACCGCGATGGGGTCGGGGGCCAGTCAGTCACTGAGCACACCGCAGGGCCAGATTGCGCAGTCAGACACAGAAATCATTGCCCAGGAAAATGACAAGCTTCTTTGCCTGTTTAACCAGATGAACCCGGACTATGCAACCGGGCGCTGGCAGGACGGCATCGGGCGAATCTATTTCATGGATCGCATTTCCGCGCAAGGGACAGTCGTCACCGCACAATGCGTCGGGCTCGTGGGAACGGTAATCCCGGCTGGTAGCACGGCTATTGACGTCAACGGATATATCTATGCCACCTCTGATGCCGCGACCATCCCGGCATCCGGCACTGTCGATGTACAGTTTACCTGTCAGACTACCGGCCCGATTGCCTGCGGTATTGGCGAACTGAATCAAATCTACCGCGCAGTTCCGGGATGGGATGCCATTAACAATGCCGCGCCGGGCGTCGTGGGGGTGAATGTCGAAAGCCGCATAGCTTTTGAGACGCGCCGTAAACAGTCTGTTGCTCGGAATGCACGAAATCAGGACGGGGCAACGCTGGCAGCCCTTCTGGCCACGAAGAACGTACTGGACGCCTATGTCTGGTCAAACAGGACTGCTGCCGCAGTGATTAAGGGGGCAACGAGCGTTTCTGTCGCAGCGCATTCAATCTGGATCTGCGTCTACGGCGGTGCAGATGCCGATGTGGCCGAAGCAATCCTGAATACATATAACCCGGGGTGCAACTTTAACGGCAGCACAACTTATACGGTGTATGACAGCGAAAATTATGAGCCGCCTTACCCCTCATACACTATGCAGTGGCAAAAGGCCGCACCGACGCGTGTCTATTTCAGGGTGACGCTCGATGGCAGCCTGAACCCTCCCAGCGATATCACGGCTCAGGTTCAGGCGATGGTCCAGTCGGTTTTTAACGGAAACTACGACGGCATTGTTAAAGCCAGAATTGGTGCAACCATTAACGCCGGGAAATATTATGCCCCGGTTATTTCCATCTCTCCTGATACTGTCGGGATACTCTCTCTGGAAGTTTCTCTGGACGGCGTGACGTTCACTCCATCCGTAACCATGGGGATAAATCAGGTTCCGACTATTCAGGCATCTGATATTACGGTGGTACTGTCGTGACATGGGAAAACACAATCCTAACTCAATACTCAGCAAGTACCCGTTTATTAAATATCATTGATACATTTAACCAGGCGGTAAGTCTTGATGATTTCACCGATGAATTTATTAAGCGAGTATGGGATTTAACGACAAATGAAACGTATGGTCTGGATGTTTGGGGTAAAATTGTTGGTATCAGCCGATATGTTACAGCACCAATAGACAGCGATTCATTTGGTTATGCAGAGGCTGATGATGGTGCTCCTGACTATCCATTACCTTTTAACGATTCACCTTTTTATGCTGGCGTTCAGGAAACAACATCAGTTCGTTTAGGTGATGACGCATACCGCACCTTAATTTTGTGTAAAGCATTTTCAAATATCAGCATTGCCACAATTCCAGAAATAAACAAATTTCTGAGAATGCTTTTTTCAGGAAGGGGCAGAGCTTATTGCGTAAATTACGGTGACATGACGATAGGCATAACGTTTGAATTTGCTCTGGCTCCTTATGAGGTGTCAATTCTGACTAATTATGAGGTTGTGCCTGTCCCGAGTGGCGTTCAGTTAAATATTTCACAAGTTGTTCCTCCTTATTTCGGATTCGCTGATGACGCATATCCATTCAATGACGGAACCTTTTTTAGAGACTAAATATGAATCGTACAGATGCACCGAAAAAACAACCTGTGCCATTTGCCATTAATGGCCCTCGCGAAGACTTACTATCGACCACCCCGGCGGGAAGTAATCAGGCATCTTATGATGTTGGCTTTCCGGCCATTACAATGTTGCTCAAGTCTGCTGGTGGACTGCCCCCAAAAGGTCAGGACATGAACCAGATTTTATATGAGCTGTGCAGCATTGGCCGCTGGTTTTCCGCTGGTGCTTTAAATTCGTTTGATGCCGCCTTTTCTACAAGCATCGGCGGATACCCGAAAGGGGCCGTTTTAATCAGTGATAACAGCTCAAAAATTTTCGTCAGCACGACTGACGGCAATACCAATAATCCAAACTCGGTAACAACTGGTTGGCTTGATCTGCTGTCATACCTGAGTTCTGGTCTGGCTTCATTGGCAGGATTAACGGGTGCCGCTGATACGCTTCCCTATTTCACGGGAGCAAACACATATTCATTGACCTCCCTGACGTCGGTCGGACGTAACCTTATTAGTCAGACATCCATTGCAAACGCGCTTTTTTACCTGCAGGGAGCACCAATTAACTCCCCGTCGTTTACGGGGACACCGTTTGCCCCGACAGCAGCGGCTGGAACGAACAATACGCAAATCGCAACCACGCAGTTTGCTCAGTCGTTGATTACAGCCCTGATAGGCGGCGCTCCGTCGAACCTGAATACTCTCAATAAACTGGCGTCAGCGGTTGGTAACGATCCTATTTTCTCCGCCAACGTCAACGCTGCGCTGAATACAAAGGCGCCTCTTGCCAGCCCTGCTTTAACCGGCAGCCCGACAGCTCCAACCCCAACAGCAGGTGACAACTCAACGCTACTCGCCACTACTGCGTTTGTGTCTGCAGCGATAACGGCATTCATGTCTAAGCGATCGTTTGCACTGAATGATTTTATTCGCATCCCGGACGTTCCCGGCGGCCTGATAGTGCAGTGGGGTACGACATCCGGTTCTGATGCAACAGGGCTTTCCCAGGCTACGCTGCCGACGCCATTCCCTAACGGTGGGTTGTGTGCGGTCTGTGCATATTACAGCGGCGGCCGGTACGCGATTACAACGCAGGTTGCGTCTATTACTCAGACCACAATTCAGTTATTTGCGTCAGTCTCTTCAACTGGCGCAGCAGCGCCAGGAGCTGCAATCCGTTACTTTGTACTGGGGTATTAATATGGAAAGTGTTTATTTTTCGCCGTCATTACTGTCATTCATTCCTGCCAGATGGAAAGACGACGGCACGTACACATCAGAAACCTGGCCAGCAGATGCGGTGCTACTGACCGACGAAGTGGCCCAGACGTTCTGGAAGCAAACGCCACCAGATGGCAAGCAACTCGGCGCGGTTGATGGCGAACCGGCCTGGGTAGATATTCCGCAACCACCAAACTCAGAGCTTCTGAAAATAGCCCTGCAAAACCTCACCACTCAGTATCAGGCTGATATTGAATCGCTAAATCGCGCGTGGCTGGCTGCTGCGGTTGACGATGGCACAACCGAGAGCGCCAAAAAAAGCGCTGTTGTTTCTCAGATTGCAGCACGAAAAACGCAGTACTCATCAGATCGCGCGGAAGTGATTGCGCAATATCCCGTTTAAAATAAGGATCGCATAATGGCAGAGAAAACAACCACGACTCCAGAAAGCCCGGCAGTCGATGAAAGCAACGCTCAGACGCAGACAGTAAAATTCTGTCCTATTTGTGGATCGCAGATGTATCAGGGGATGCGTTACGGGTTGCTGTGCTGGATTTGCCCAGACCCCGACTGTGATTTCATCATTCCGATATAAAAATGTTAAATAAGGCCCGCTTTTGCGGGCCTTGTAGACTTATTTTTATGCGTGATGCACAAAGCTACAAAATCTCAATTTTATTGAAGAGAAAAACTCTCTTAGTTCCTTTCTGGCCGGGCATTCAATCAGGTGATAAACCATAGCTGAAAGAATTAATGATACAATAATGTACATGGAAAATACAAAACCAGAGTTTATATTTATTTCAGGCTGAAAGTATTTAACTATGAACCTTATTGCTAACTGGTGAACCATATAAAGAGAAAAACTTATTTCACCTAGCCATACAAAGAATTTATTACCCAACGCCCTCGCAATCCATCCATTACACGCCGCAACCAGGCAGATTGTCACTGCAAAGAAAATCCCCATTCCGTTCTGAAACATATAGATTGAAACCGGCCATTGAGGTGATGTCTGGAATAACCTTCCGATATAATATACAAGCGAAGGGCAGACGAATATCATAACTAATGACAGGATACTGACAGCACTGGTTCTTAGCACTTTGATGTCACTGGTGGTTATCTTTTCATAAACCATACAAGCCGCAATGCCAAGCGAGAACTCAAAAAACCTGCATAATGGGTTTATATAAATCATACCTGTAGCATCAATCGCGTTAACGCCAACAATAGGCAATTGCCATTGAATTGTAAGGTATATCATGCACACCGCTGCTATTACAGGTATGGCAAATGATATAACGCCGAATCTTTTAATAAGATATATCATTAGAGGAAATAGGATATAGAATCCTATCTCAGTAGAAATACTCCATGATACACCGTTGAATGAAAAATAATATTTGATATCAGGTATCCATGACTGAATCATGAATAGGTTTGAAATAAATATCGTGTCAAGATTTCCACTTCCTGCCGAATAAATATCAGGCCAAAAAGCAATAATACAAATAAATAAAGTAAATGCGTGAACAGGAAATATTCTTGATACCCTTGCCGTGAAGAAATCCCAACAAGCGCCAGGCGATGAGAATTGTTTATAAACAAAGGATAAAATAAAACCTGACAAAACGAAGAAAAACGATACTGCGTGTGATTTGTTAAAAAAGTGAACAGCATACATGGAGAATGGTTGATAATCTCCAGCATGACCTATTACCACTGCGAATGCAGCAAAAAACCGTAGTGCAGTCAATTGGTTGAGTTTATTCATAATCAAAAAATTTAATTATTAATGAGGAATTAACTGTAAAAATCTTTGTTCAGATTTATATAGTAACGCTGTGTAAGTATTTTTATTGCTGAATCTCGAATATAGCGCAATAGTGTGCAACATTCGAGTAGAAAACACATTTTATTCAAAATGTTAATATTTAATTAAATACATGTAAGCTTTCATTAACTTTCGGGAATGTTGTTTTGTGCTGTATTTTAATTTCCTGCCTTAATAAGTTATGACCTTTGATTCTGGACAATGTTTTATTTTACTTTTCGTGCATGTAAAAATGAGTTTCTTTTATAAATATATAACTTTTCTGGTTACATAAGTATGGTTAACTTCGGCGGGTTGCCACGATCACTTTCTTTTGATTATACTGTTTTTATATACAGTATTTTCAGGAGGTGAGTTATGGTTGCAATGTCACAATTCCCAAGCCCGGCAGCGGATTACCACGAAGATGCAATATCTCTCGACAGGGAGTTGATACGAAAGCCTGCGGCGACATTCTTCATTCGCTGTGGGGTCACATCATGGCGGGAAGGCATTAAGAAGGGCGCGATACTGGTCATGGACACATCGCTGACTCCGGTAGACGGAAGCCTGGTGATTTGTCATCTGAACGACCAGATAAGGCTGTTGCGTCTGAGGCTACTGCCGCAGGTGCACCTGGAAGAATTGGACCACGCTGATAAGAAAACATGGATAACTGACGACGACTGCGAGGAAAGGGTCGTGGTGAAGGGTGTCGTGACTTACATCATCAACGATGCCCGAACTGGAGAATTCGACGACTGCCCGGTGATGTAACATCATATGTTAACCAACAGATCGTTTGCTGACGATTTCAACGCTACAGTGTAATATGCTCGCCAGTCGTTGATGGGGTAGTTATCGTGGAATGTCCACCGCTGTGTCCATCAAGAAGAATCAATCAGCATAGCGAGTTAATAAATTCATATTTATGAAGAACATAAGAAATTTCTCCATCATTGCTCACATCGACCACGGTAAGTCGACGCTGTCTGACCGCATTATCCAAATTTGTGGCGGCTTGTCCGATCGCGAAATGGAAGCTCAGGTTCTTGATTCTATGGATCTCGAACGTGAACGCGGTATTACCATCAAGGCGCAGAGCGTTACGCTGGACTTTAAAGCGTCCGATGGCGAAACCTATCAACTGAACTTTATCGATACTCCTGGTCACGTTGACTTCTCCTACGAAGTTTCCCGTTCGCTGGCCGCCTGTGAAGGTGCGTTGCTGGTGGTGGATGCCGGCCAGGGGGTAGAGGCGCAGACGCTGGCAAACTGCTATACCGCCATGGAAATGGATCTGGAAGTGGTGCCGGTACTGAATAAAATCGACCTGCCTGCAGCCGATCCGGAACGTGTTGCGGAAGAAATTGAAGATATCGTTGGTATCGATGCCACCGACGCGGTGCGTTGCTCTGCAAAAACCGGTGTGGGTGTTGTCGATGTCCTCGAACGCCTGGTGCGCGAAATTCCGGCACCTCAAGGTGATCCGGATGCACCGTTACAGGCACTGATTATTGACTCCTGGTTCGATAACTACCTGGGCGTCGTGTCGTTGATCCGTGTGAAAAACGGTACGCTGCGTAAAGGCGATAAAGTTAAAGTGATGAGTACCGGCCAGGTCTATAACGCTGACCGTCTGGGCATCTTCACACCGAAACAGGTTGACCGTACTGAACTGAATTGCGGCGAAGTAGGCTGGCTGGTTTGCGCCATTAAAGACATTATGGGCGCGCCGGTGGGCGATACCCTGACGCTGGCGCGAAATGCGGCTGACAAAGCGCTGCCGGGCTTTAAAAAGGTGAAGCCGCAGGTTTATGCCGGTCTGTTCCCGGTAAGCTCCGACGATTACGAGAACTTCCGTGATGCGCTCGGCAAGCTGAGCCTGAACGATGCATCGCTGTTCTACGAACCGGAAAGTTCTACCGCGCTGGGCTTTGGTTTCCGCTGCGGCTTCCTTGGTCTGCTGCATATGGAGATCATTCAGGAGCGTCTGGAGCGTGAATATGATCTGGATCTGATCACCACCGCACCAACGGTAGTCTACGAAGTTGAGACCACCTCGAAAGAGATTATCTACGTCGACAGCCCGTCCAAGCTGCCACCGCTGAACAATATTTATGAGCTGCGTGAGCCGATCGCCGAGTGTCATATGCTGCTGCCACAGGAGTTCCTGGGCAACGTGATTACGCTCTGTATCGAGAAACGTGGCGTGCAGACCAACATGGTTTACCACGGTAACCAGGTGGCGCTGACCTATGAAATCCCGATGGCGGAAGTGGTGCTCGACTTCTTCGACCGTCTGAAGTCAACCTCCCGTGGCTATGCGTCACTGGATTACAACTTCAAACGCTTCCAGGCTTCTAACATGGTTCGTGTGGACGTGCTGATCAACGGTGAACGTGTTGATGCGCTGGCGCTGATCACCCACAACGACAACGCACCATACCGCGGGCGCGAGCTGGTTGAGAAGATGAAAGAGCTCATCCCGCGTCAACAGTTTGATATTGCCATTCAGGCGGCCATTGGTAACCACATCATTGCCCGTTCGACGGTAAAACAACTGCGTAAAAACGTTCTGGCAAAATGCTATGGCGGTGACGTTAGCCGTAAGAAAAAGCTGCTGCAGAAACAGAAAGAAGGTAAGAAACGCATGAAGCAGGTCGGCAACGTCGAACTGCCGCAGGAAGCGTTCCTCGCCATTCTGCATGTCGGTAAAGACGGCAAATAACCCTTAAGGAGTTGGCATGGCGAACATGTTTGCCCTGATCCTGGTCGTTGCGACCCTGGCGACGGGATTTCTATGGTGCCTGGATAAGTTTATTTTTGCACCCAAACGCCGTGAGCGTCAGGCTGTTGCCCAACTGGCAACAGGTGATGCCCTCGATAACAAAACGCTGAAAAAAGTCGGCCCGAAACCGGGCTGGCTGGAAACTGGCGCATCGGTTTTCCCGGTGCTGGCGATTGTTCTGGTCGTGCGTTCATTTATTTATGAACCCTTCCAGATCCCGTCAGGTTCGATGATGCCAACGCTGCTGATTGGTGATTTTATTCTGGTTGAGAAGTTCGCCTATGGCATTAAAGATCCGATTTACCAGAAAACCCTGATCGAAACTGGTCATCCGAAACGGGGTGACATCGCGGTATTTAAATATCCGGACGATCCGCGTCTTGATTACATCAAACGTGTTGTCGGCCTGCCGGGCGATAAAGTGAGTTACGATCCTGTCGCCAAAGAGGTTACCGTTCAGCCAAAATGCAGCTCCGGCCAGGCTTGTGATAACGCGCTGCCAATCACCTACAGTAATGTTGAACCGAGTGATTTCGTGCAGACCTTCGGGCGCCGCACGGGCGGGGAAGCCAGCAGTGGTTTCTTCCAGTTGCCGAAAGGCGAGAACCGTGATGATGGTATTCGTCTGGGTGAGCGCAAAGAGACGCTGGGGGATGTCACCCACCGTATTCTGACCGTGCCGGTCGCGCAGGATCAACTGGGCATGTATTACAAACAGCAGGGCCAGCCGCTGGCGACGTGGATTGTTCCGCCGGGTCATTACTTCATGATGGGCGATAACCGCGATAACAGCGCTGACAGCCGTTATTGGGGCTTTGTACCAGAAGCCAATTTGGTGGGCAGAGCTACCGCTATCTGGATGAGTTTTGAAAAACAAGAAGGTGAATGGCCAACCGGTGTGCGCTTAAGTCGCATTGGTGGCATTCATTAATTGAACGGGGTGCGGACAGAATATCCGCACCCCGAATTATTTCCGCGATAAATCCGTTCAGACTAACGACATCCCATGTCGTTGCGTATAGAATGTTCCCCCGAAGTTTCAGGCTGGCTCCTCAGGGCGCCACAGCACACGAAACCGCGTTGGTTCTTACACTTCATCATGCGCGCCATCGATTAAAAGAGGCTGCCAATCGATGATATGTACTTTCAGGTCGGTTTCGTGTGCTGCATTGTTGACGCATTCATCTATTGGTATCGCATGAACCCCATCGTAATAAATCGGCTTCAGCGGAAGCTGGGCTACACTTTTCATCATCAGGAGCTGTTGCAGCAGGCATTAACGCATCGCAGTGCCAGCAGCAAGCATAACGAGCGTCTCGAATTTTTAGGCGACTCCATTTTAAGTTTTGTGATTGCCAATGCGCTATATCACCGTTTCCCGCGGGTGGACGAAGGTGATATGAGCCGTATGCGCGCAACGCTGGTTCGCGGAAACACACTGGCGGAAATCGCCCGTGAGTTTGAACTGGGTGAATGTCTGCGCTTAGGGCCTGGTGAACTGAAAAGCGGTGGTTTTCGTCGTGAATCCATTCTGGCCGATACCGTAGAAGCGTTGATCGGTGGGGTATTCCTCGACAGCGATATTCAGACTGTCGAGAAACTGATCCTGAACTGGTATCAAACACGTCTGGACGAAATCAGTCCGGGTGATAAACAAAAAGATCCGAAAACCCGTTTGCAGGAATTTTTGCAGGGTCGCCACCTCCCACTGCCGTCTTATCTGGTGGTGCAGGTGCGTGGTGAAGCACACGATCAGGAATTCACTATCCACTGCCAGGTCAGTGGCCTGAAAGAACCGGTAGTAGGCACAGGTTCAAGCCGCCGTAAGGCAGAGCAGGCCGCAGCCGAACAGGCGCTGAAAAAACTGGAGCTGGAATGAGCACTGAAACTGAAAAAACATATTGTGGGTTTATCGCCATCGTCGGCCGCCCTAACGTGGGTAAATCCACGCTGTTGAATAATCTGCTCGGGCAGAAGATTTCCATTACCTCGCGCAAAGCGCAGACCACCCGTCACCGCATTGTAGGTATTCACACCGAGGGGGCTTACCAGGCCATCTACGTGGACACCCCCGGCTTGCACATGGAAGAAAAGCGTGCGATTAACCGCCTGATGAACAAAGCGGCGAGCAGCTCGATTGGTGATGTAGAACTGGTCATTTTCGTCGTGGAAGGCACCCGCTGGACGCCGGACGATGAAATGGTACTCAATAAACTGCGTGAAGGGAAAGCGCCGGTTATCCTGGCTATCAACAAAGTCGATAACGTGCAGGAAAAGGCCGATTTGCTGCCGCATCTGCAGTTCCTGGGTAGCCAGATGAACTTCCTCGATATCGTCCCAATCTCTGCTGAGACCGGCTTTAACGTTGATACTATTGCCAGCATTGTGCGCAAGCATCTGCCGGAAGCGGTTCACCATTTCCCGGAAGATTATATTACCGACCGCTCTCAGCGTTTTATGGCATCCGAGATCATTCGTGAAAAACTGATGCGTTTTCTGGGCGCTGAATTGCCGTATTCTGTCACCGTCGAAATTGAGCGTTTCATTACCAATGAACGTGGTGGTTACGATATCAATGGATTGATCCTCGTTGAACGCGAAGGGCAGAAGAAGATGGTGATTGGCAACAAAGGGGCCAAAATTAAAACCATCGGTATCGAAGCCCGTAAAGACATGCAGGAGATGTTCGAAGCCCCGGTTCACCTGGAGCTGTGGGTGAAAGTGAAATCGGGCTGGGCCGACGACGAGCGTGCACTGCGTAGTCTTGGCTACGTTGACGATCTTTAAGAGTTGATACTCTATGGATTTCGAGTTGCAGGAAGGCGGCAAGACCGTGAATCCCCTGGAGCTTACATCGGTAAGTGACTGGGGGGAGCGGGCGCAGTTAACGCGCCTGCAGCTTGAAAGACGACGAGTATGATGGAGGGCTGGCAGCGCGCATTCGTCCTGCATAGTCGCCCCTGGAGCGAAACCAGCTTAATGCTGGACGTCTTCACGGAAGAGTCGGGCCGCGTGCGTCTGGTCGCTAAAGGCGCACGTTCAAAACGTTCCAACCTGAAAGGCGCATTACAGCCTTTTACCCCCTTGCTGGTACGCTTTGGCGGACGCGGCGAAGTCAAAACGCTGCGCAGCGCTGAAGCCGTCTCTCTGGCTCTTCCCCTTTCCGGGATTACGCTATACAGCGGTCTGTATGTCAACGAGCTCCTGTCACGGGTTCTTGAACATGAGACTCGCTTCTCTGAACTTTTCTTCGATTATCTGCACTGTATCCAGGCACTGGCTGGCGCAATCGGTACGCCCGAACCGGTTTTGCGTCGTTTTGAACTCGCGTTGCTGGGGCACCTCGGATATGGCGTGGATTTTCTGCACTGTGCAGGCAGCGGTGAACCGGTTGACGACACCATGACCTACCGTTATCGCGAAGAGAAGGGATTTATTGCCAGCGTGGTGGTGGATAACACCACATTTACCGGGCGGCATTTGCGTGCGCTTGCCGAACGCGAATTTCCCGATATGGATACGCTCAGGGCGGCGAAACGCTTTACCCGCATAGCGTTAAAGCCGTATCTTGGGGGCAAACCGCTCAAGAGCCGGGAACTGTTTCGCCAGTTTATGCCGAAACGTTAACGGAGCCGAATTTCCGACTCGCTTTCGCCTTTGCGCATGTGAGCAGAAGGGCGGGGTGAGTAGAACGTAAAGACGAACGAAAAAGAAAACGAGGATTGTGATGGCTGAATTACTGTTAGGCGTCAACATTGACCACATTGCCACCCTGCGCAATGCGCGCGGCACGGCGTATCCGGACCCGGTACAAGCAGCATTTATTGCGGAACAGGCCGGTGCGGACGGTATTACCGTGCATTTGCGTGAAGATCGTCGCCATATCACTGACCGCGATGTTCGCGTACTGCGCCAGACCCTGGACACGCGAATGAACCTTGAAATGGCCGTCACAGAAGAGATGCTGGGGATTGCAGTCGAAACGAAGCCGCATTTCTGCTGCCTGGTGCCGGAGAAACGCCAGGAAGTGACCACCGAAGGCGGTCTGGATGTGGCCGGGCAACGTGACAAAATGCGTGATGCCTGTAAGCGTCTGGCAGAGGCCGGTATCCTGGTCTCACTGTTTATTGACGCCGATGTTGAGCAGATCAAAGCGGCTGCCGATGTTGGCGCGCCATACATCGAAATTCACACTGGTTGTTATGCCGACGCGAAAAGCGAAGCGGAACAGGCAAAAGAGCTGGATCGCATCGCTAAAGCGGCAACCTATGCGGCAAGCCTCGGCCTGAAAGTCAATGCCGGCCACGGCCTCACCTACCATAACGTGCAGGCTATCGCACGCCTGCCGGAAATGCATGAACTGAACATTGGCCATGCCATTATTGGTCGTGCTGTCATGAGCGGTCTGAAAGAGGCGGTCGCGGAAATGAAACGCCTCATGGTGGAAGCGCGTAAGTAATGGCTATTCTTGGCATTGGCACAGATATTGTCGAAATTGAACGTATTGAAGCGGTGATTGCCCGTAGCGGCGATCGCCTGGCAAAACGCGTGTTAAGCGATAATGAATGGGCCATCTGGGAGAGGCATCAGCAACCGGTGCGTTTTCTCGCCAAACGCTTTGCCGTCAAAGAAGCGGCGGCAAAAGCGTTTGGAACGGGTATCCGCAACGGGCTCGCGTTCAACCAGTTTGAAGTATTTAATGACGAGCTGGGCAAGCCCTGTCTGCGACTGTGGGGTGAAGCGTTAGCGCTTGCGGAAAAACTGGGCGTGGCGCACATGCACGTCACGTTGGCAGATGAGCGCCGCTATGCCTGCGCGACGGTGATTATCGAGAGTTAAGGACCTTATTTCAGGGCATCATTGACGATATCAGTTTAAACACGCATAGCGCGGAGAAACCGGAGCGTACTCAGGTACGTGAGGATTGCGAGCACTGCCCTGGTTTAAAATGACAAGTAAAATAGCCCTGAGTCAGGTTCTAGATCTTATCCGCGTGGTGCATTTGTACAAACTTGTCCCACAACTGCTCTTCGCTTTCGACATGTGCCGGATCTTTCAAAATGGTATTGGGGATCGGGCACACTTTCTGGCAGGTCGGTGTTTCGTAGTGCCCAATACATTCCGTGCAGCGATCGCTGTTAATCTCATAAATGCTCTCGCCCATCGAAATGGCCTCATTAGGGCATTCGGGCTCGCACATATCGCAATTGATGCATTTTTTGGTGATTAACAGCGCCATCAGGAAAATCTCAGAAACCTCACACAAACAGGGCGGGCATTATACGATCATTCCCTGTTCAAACCAGTTTTTTTACCAGCTCCTCGCTGTGGCGAATACGCTCCGGCGCATGTTCCAGATCGCGCTGAACGAGGGCCATAAATAACAGATCGGTGAGCATCGTTTGGGCGCTGGTCGATGAGATAGCCGCGCTGCGGGTCGCCTGTTCTTCGGCAATTGTGTACAGACAGTGGTTGGCACGCTGTTGCAGGGCGTTAGGTGTGAAACCGGTAATCGCCAGAATGTGTCCACCGGCGCGCAACATTTCATCGGCGGCCATATTGATCTCACGGCGCTCACCGGAATACGAGATCGTTAACAACAGATCTTGTGGATCCATCGCCTGCACTGTGGCCAGCAGGGCGTGCATATCCTGCTCGACTATGGCATTCAGGCCAATTTTCATCAGCTTCCAGCCGAAATTACGCGCCACCAGACCGGACGCGCCAATCCCGGTCAACACAATACGTCTTGCCGTGCGCAGCATCTCCACGCTTTGCTGTAGCTTCTCTTCGCTGTTCACATCCAGGGTGGCGCGCATGGCGCTCAGATTCTCATTGATAAGCTTTTCGCCAACCACGCGCAGCGTATCGTCACCGAGAATCTGATTGTGCACAGTGATGGAAAAGGGATCCGGGCTGCTGGCGAGTGCCTCGCTGATCGCCAGTTTCAGTGCCGGAAAGCCTTTGAACCCCAGCTTTTGGGCGAATTTCACCACGCTCGACTGACTCACACCCGCCTCCAGCGCCAGTTGCTGAGAGCTTAAATGACGAGCGCGATCGGGCTCGGCCAGCAAGAAATCCGCCAGCTTCTTATCGCTCTGTGCAAATCCGGCATAACGCTGGCGAATACTAAGTAAACAGTTCATCACGTCTCCTGAGGCAAAATGTGACCACAATTACAAATACGCATTTGACGCAGGCAAATGAATTTTATATTCCATGTCTTGCTATTATTATGAATAAAAAATTCTTTAGGAGCAAAAATGAATCTTGGCGCACTGGTTTCCGAGACACGCAATCCAGAAACTATGGATTTAGACGCATTAACGACCATCGAATTAGTTAACCGTTTTAACCAACAGGATACGCTGGTCGCTCAGGCAGTAAAAGCCACCTTACCGGAAGTTGCCAGGGCGGTGGATGCGGCGGCGCTGGCGTTGAAAGCGGGCGGCAGAATTATTTATATGGGCGCCGGTACCAGTGGGCGACTTGGGGTGCTGGATGCTTCTGAGTGCCCGCCGACCTTTGGCGTGCCGCACGGTCTGGTGGTCGGGCTGATTGCCGGTGGGCCTGGGGCATTGCTCAAAGCCGTTGAAGGGGCGGAAGACAATGCGCAGCTCGGCGAGGACGATTTGAAAGCCCTCTCACTGAACGCTGCGGATCTGGTGGTGGGGCTGGCAGCGTCCGGGCGCACGCCCTATGTCATCGGCGGCCTGAAATATGCCAATGTCGTGGGCTGCACCACCGTGGCGGTCTCCTGTAACCCGGATTCCCCTATTGCCCATGAAGCGGATATTGCCATTTCACCGGTGGTTGGCCCGGAGGCGCTCACTGGCTCCACGCGTCTGAAATCGGGCACTGCGCAGAAATTGGTACTCAATATGATTTCCACCGGGGCGATGGTGAAATTTGGTAAGGTTTATCAAAACCTGATGGTCGATATGAAAGCGACCAATATCAAGCTGGTGGACCGTGCCTGTCGCATGGTAGTAGAGGCAACAGGCGTCACGCGTGATGTCGCGGAAAGCGTACTAAAGCAGACTGATTTCGACGTCAAACCGGCCATTTTGATGGTGTTGACCGGGCTTGATGCGCCTGCGGCACGCGCGAAACTGACGGCGCATCAGGGCTTTTTACGGGCGGCGTTAGAAAACTAAAGAGGCGTGTATGGACAAAACAGCAGCGCTCGCCAGCGCCATCCTCAACGGGGTGGGCGGGCAGGGTAACATTCAGCGTCTTGAAAACTGCATGACCCGCGTGCGCGTCGAACTTTTCGATGACGCGAAGCTGGACCTGGCGGCCACAAAACAGTTGCCAGGGGTTAGCGGCTATGTCAAACAGGGCCAGCAGCATCAGTTTATTGTCGGGCCGGGTAAGGCGGCGCAGTTGGTGGATGCGATGCGAGCACAAATGAGCGGGGCGGACGCGGCGCTAGATAATGTCGAGCGTAACAAGGCACAGGCGAAAGCCAAATACAAAGCCCCAATGAGTGATGCGCTGCGTAAGCTGGCAAACGTCTTTATTCCGCTGATCCCGGCGTTTATCGCCTCGGGGCTGATCACGGGTATTATCAATATCCTCAAACGGCCGGATATTGTCGGCGATTTTGCGACACAATACCCCAATATGCTCGGTTTGCTGGCCATTTTTGGCAGCGCCGTGTTTGCCATCATGAATATTCTGGTGGGGGTAAATACCGCGAAGGTATTTGGCGGCTCGCAGGCGCTGGGTGGGGTGATGGCCGGGATTCTCTCCAGCCCACAACTGGCGCAAATTACCCTGTTTGGCGAGGCGCTGCAGCCGGGCCGCGGTGGGGTTATCGCGGTGTTACTGGTCGTGGCCTTAATGTGCTGGATTGAGAAAAAATTTCGCGACATTCTGCCCGGCTCGATCGAGCTTATCCTTAACCCGTTGCTGACCACGCTTATCGCAGGGACGGTGGCGATTATTGCGCTACAACCTTTGGGCGGCGTGATTTCCGAGGGCATCGCGCACGGGGCTTCCTGGGCTATTGATCGCGGCGGCCTGCTGGTGGGGGCTATCCTTGCAGGCGCATTTCTGCCGCTCGTGCTTACCGGGCTTCATCAGGGGCTGGTGCCCATCCACGTAGAGCTGGTACAGGCGCATGGTTACAACGCCCTGTTCCCGATTCTGGCGATGGCGGGGGTCGGGCAGGTGGGGGCGGCGATTGCGGTGCTCATGAAAACCCGTAATGCCCGCCTGAAAAAAGTAATCAAAGGCGCACTCCCGGTGGGATTACTGGGAATTGGCGAGCCGCTGATTTTCGGTGTCACTCTGCCGCTGGGGAAACCTTTTCTCGGCGCGTGTTTAGGCGGCGCCGTGGGCGGTGCGCTGATAAGCTACTGGAAAGTGGCGACGGTTATCACCTTCGGTATCTCCGGATTACCGCTTGCGTTAACCATTGTTACCGGAAAAGTGATGCTCTATCTGTTAGGCTATTTGGTAGCAGTGATAGCCGGGTTCCTGTTTACCTGGCTGTTGGGTTTCACCGATCCTGAGGAGTAACATTTGGCTACCAGCGAGCGTCGCATTGTCTTTTTTGATCTTGATGGCACTTTACATCAGCAGGATATGTTCGGCACATTCCTGCGCTACGCGTTGCGCCATCACCCTCTGAATGTCTTGCTGGTTCTGCCTTTACTGCCCGTCATTGGTATCGCCCTGTTAGTCAAAGGGCGCGCCGCGCGCTGGCCAATGAGTCTGTTGTTATGGGCATGTACTTTCGGTCATAGCGAAACGCACCTTAAGCGGCTTGAGCAGAAATTTGCCACCTGGTTTCGCGGGCATGTCACGGCATTTCCGGTGGTGCAGGAACGACTCACCAACTATCTTCTGGCCTCCGATGCAGATATCTGGCTTATCACCGGTTCGCCGCAGCCGCTGGTGGAACAGGTCTATTTTGATACCCCCTGGCTGCCGCGAGTGAATATTATTGCCAGCCAGATTGAGCGCCGCTACGGTGGGTGGGTGCTTACATTGCGTTGTCTGGGGCATGAAAAAGTTGCTCAGCTTGAGCGCAAAATTGGCACGCCGCTGCGTTTGTACAGTGGCTATAGCGACAGTAAACAGGACAACCCACTGCTCTATTTTTGCCAGCATCGCTGGCGGGTGACGCCGCGTGGACAGCTCCAGCAACTGGAATGAGCGTGTGCAACACATAACGGCTGTGTATAATGCGCCCCGCTTGTTAACTGGAGTGTCCCCCTTTGTCCAACCCTGAACTCAACCACGACTACTGGATGCGCCATGCGTTAGCGCTGGCAAAACGCGCGTGGGAAGAAGGCGAAGTGCCGGTTGGCGCGGTGCTGGTCCACAATAATCAGGTTATTGGTGAAGGCTGGAACCGTCCCATTGGCCGCCACGATCCCACCGCACATGCGGAAATCATGGCGCTGCGCCAGGGCGGGATGGTGTTGCAAAACTACCGTCTGATTGATACCACCCTGTACGTTACGCTTGAACCCTGCGTGATGTGTGCCGGGGCGATGGTGCATAGCCGTATTGGTCAGCTTGTCTTCGGTGCGCGTGATGCGAAAACCGGTGCGGCAGGCTCGCTGATGGATGTGCTGCACCACCCGGGCATGAACCATCGGGTTGAGATTGTCGAAGGGGTTTTGCGCGATGAGTGCGCCGGCATGCTAAGCGATTTTTTCCGTCAGCGTCGGCTGGAGAAAAAAGCGCAGAAAAAAGGGCCGGAGCCGCTTATTTAGCCGCGCCAGGCACTTGCACCACCAGTTTGTCCGGTACGGTCAGCGGATTGCGCGGGAAGGCCTCGCCTGGCGTAAAAGCGCTAAAGGGCATGATACCGTAAGGCGCACGATTGAACTCCTCCGCCGCCACCGCCGGATACCCTTGCGCCAGTTGTGATTTCTTCGCCGCCTCTTTCTCTTTTTCCAGCAAATACCCCACCAGGCTGATTTCGTATTTACGGATGTTTTCCACGTAGGCGTAAGCTTCATGCCCACGCGCATAGCCATAGGTGAGTTTGCTGTAATAGGGTTTCTGACTCAGCAGCGGCAGGCGCTGTTTTACGTCCGCCCAGCTATCCGGATTGCCTTTTGTTTTCACCGTGAGCGACCGGGCGTCGAGCATGTGCGCATAACCCATATTGTAGGCTGCCAGCGCAAACCAGATACGCTCGTCGCGAGGGACGCTGTCAGGTACTTTATCCATCATATCCTGTAGGTAGCGTGCACCGCCGCTGATGCTTTGCTCGGCATCCGTGCGGTCGCTCAGTCCCAGGCTTTGCGCGGTATTGCGGGTAAGCATCATCAGGCCGCGTACGCCGGTAGGGGAGGTCGCCTGGGTATCCCAGTGGGATTCCTGATATGAAATCGCGGCCAGCAGACGCCAGTCAATATCCTGCGCGTATTTCGTAAACAGCGGCTGGAGATCGGGCAGAACGCTGTCCACCGCGCGTAAGAAGGTGCGCGTGTCGACGTAATCAAAATCATCGCCATGACCGAGGTATTTCTCTTCCAGGCGCGCCAGGGTCCCGTCTTCATTAATGTTATTAAAGAAGTCGAGCATCGCCGCCGACAGGGTATTGTCGTCATCGCGGCGGCTAAACCAGGTGACCGGCTGCTCATCGCTGATATCGAGGGCGACGGCCAGTTCCGGATGGACGCGCTGGAACAGACTCACGGCGACCGAATCCGCTACGGTATAGCTGAGTTTGCCGTTCACCACGTCTTCAAGCAGATTGTTGGTGCCTGCTTTATCGTCCACCTTCCAGCTCAGATCCGGGAACGTCTTCTCTTTAAGTTCACGTAAATCGTTGATCGCCACATGGCCTGGGGCGATGGTGAGTTGGGTGTCATTGACGGTGGCCAGGCTGCGGGGGCGGTAGCTGCCAACGCGGTAAACCAGTTGCTGCGAAACCCAATAGTAAACCGGGCCCGGCTGGTAGTTTTCGAGGCGCTCATTGTTATAGACCAGCCCGGCTGCCAGCATATCGGCCTTGCCGTGGTCGAGATCATCAAAAAGCTGGCTGATATTCTGGCGTACGGTCACTTTCAGTTTAACGCCAAGATAGCTGGCGAACTGTTGGGCGAGCTCGTAATCAAGCCCGTAAGGTTTATTATCTACACTGGCATACGTCAAAGGGGACGCGATAGTGCTTATGCGAAGCTCGCCCCGCGCCTTGATGGCCGCAACGCGGTTGTCGGCTTTGCCGAACCAGGGGATAGAAGGCCACAGGGCCGCTGCCAGCAGCAGGGTGACGATGCCGATAAGCAGATAATTAATCTTAAATTTTTTCAATTAGTTAATTCTCTGCGCCGTGCGATGCCTCAATAAATAGCCGCCATGAATACAAGGATGTTTATCGGTCGTTGAGCGGCATTTTGCGCAACAATACGCCAGTTGGCAACTAATTAGCGAAGCCGCTACGGTTTGCTGCCAAATGCCACTCATGATTTTATTTCGACGCAAACGGTTTCGTCACCGCTCAGGATTCTCTATAATGACGCCCGTTTTCCCCCTGATGCACACTTAAAGCTTCGAAGACGAGAGACTTATGATGGAAATTCTGCGTGGTTCGCCTGCACTGTCCGCATTTCGTATCAACAAACTGCTGGCGCGTTTTCAGGCAGCCCGGCTCCCGGTGAGCAATATTTACGCTGAGTATGTCCATTTTGCCGATGTGAACGATCGGCTGAACGAGGAAGAGCTCACGCGGCTGCAACGCCTGCTGAAATATGGTCCGAACTTGAGCAGCCATACCCCAACCGGAAAATTACTTCTCGTTACGCCCCGCCCTGGCACCATCTCCCCCTGGTCTTCTAAAGCAACGGATATCGCGCACAACTGCGACCTTGGCAAAATCAATCGCCTTGAGCGCGGCGTGGCTTACTATGTTGAGGCCTCAACGCTGACCGAAGCGCAATGGGCAAGCGTGGCGGCTGAACTGCATGACCGCATGATGGAGACCGTATTTACCGCCGAAGCGGATGCGGCACGCCTGTTTGAACATCATCAGCCTGCGCCGGTGCAAAGTGTGGATTTGTTGGGTGAAGGGCGTCAGGCGCTGATCGACGCTAACGTGCGTCTCGGTCTGGCACTGGCGGAAGACGAAATTGATTATCTGCAGGATGCGTTTAGCCGCCTTGGCCGCAACCCGAATGATATCGAACTCTACATGTTCGCGCAGGCGAACTCTGAACACTGCCGTCATAAAATTTTCAACGCCGACTGGGTGATTGACGGCGAACAGCAGCCAAAATCGCTGTTTAAGATGATCAAAAACACCTTCGAGAAAACCCCGGACTATGTGCTGTCTGCCTATAAAGACAACGCCGCGGTGATGGAAGGTTCTGAGGTCGGGCGTTTCTTCGCTGACCACGAGAATGGTCGTTATGACTTCCACCAGGAAGCGGCGCACATTCTGATGAAAGTGGAAACCCACAACCACCCGACGGCGATTTCTCCGTGGCCGGGCGCGGCAACCGGTTCTGGTGGTGAAATCCGTGACGAAGGGGCGACCGGGCGTGGCGCGAAGCCGAAAGCGGGTCTGGTGGGCTTCTCCGTTTCTAACCTGCGTATTCCGGGTTTTGAACAGCCGTGGGAAGAAGATTTCGGTAAGCCGGAACGTATCGTTTCTGCGCTGGATATCATGACCGAAGGCCCACTCGGTGGCGCGGCGTTTAACAACGAATTCGGCCGTCCGGCGCTGACCGGCTACTTCCGTACTTACGAAGAGAAAGTGAACAGCCACAACGGCGAAGAGCTGCGTGGCTATCACAAACCGATCATGCTGGCAGGCGGTATCGGCAACATTCGCGCCGATCACGTACAAAAAGGTGAGATCACCGTTGGCGCGAAACTGATCGTCCTCGGCGGCCCGGCGATGAACATCGGTTTAGGCGGTGGCGCTGCCTCCTCCATGGCCTCCGGCCAGTCTGACGCGGACCTGGATTTTGCTTCCGTCCAGCGTGACAACCCGGAAATGGAGCGTCGTTGCCAGGAAGTGATTGACCGCTGCTGGCAACTGGGTGATGCCAACCCGATCCAGTTTATCCATGACGTGGGGGCGGGCGGTCTGTCCAACGCCATGCCGGAACTGGTAAGCGATGGCGGGCGCGGTGGTAAATTCCAGTTGCGCGACATCCTTAGCGACGAACCGGGGATGAGCCCGCTGGAAATCTGGTGTAACGAATCCCAGGAACGTTATGTCCTGTCCGTTGCGGCCGATCAGTTACCGCTGTTTGATGAACTTTGCCGCCGCGAACGCGCCCCGTACGCAGTGATTGGTGAAGCCGTGGCAGAGCAACATCTGACCATGAGCGACAGCCACTTCGACAACCAGCCGATCGATTTGCCGCTGGATGTGCTGCTGGGTAAAACCCCAAAAATGACCCGCGACGTGCAGACACGTAAAGCGGCCGGTGAAGCCATCGATTCACGTGACATTTCCATTGCTGACGCGGTAAACCGTGTGCTGCATCTGCCTGCCGTCGCCGAGAAAACCTTCCTGGTGACCATCGGCGACCGTACCGTCACCGGTATGGTGTCGCGCGATCAGATGGTTGGCCCGTGGCAGGTGCCTGTCGCTAACTGTGCGGTGACCACCGCCAGCCTGGACAGCTACTACGGCGAAGCGATGTCCATCGGCGAACGTGCGCCGGTGGCACTGCTGGACTTCGCCGCCTCTGCCCGTCTGGCGGTCGGTGAGTCTCTGACCAACATGGCGGCCACGCAAATCGGTGAACTCAACCGCATTAAGCTCTCGGCAAACTGGATGTCCGCAGCCGGTCATCCGGGTGAAGACGCCGGGTTGTACGACGCGGTAAAAGCCGTGGGTGAGGAACTCTGCCCGGCGCTGGGCCTGACCATTCCGGTGGGTAAAGACTCCATGTCGATGAAGACCCGCTGGCAGGAAGGTCACGAGCAGCGCGAGATGACCTCGCCGCTGTCGCTGGTGATCACCGCTTTTGCCCGCGTCGAAGATGTGCGTCGTACCGTGACGCCGCAACTTTCTACCGAAGACAACGCCCTGCTGTTGATTGATTTGGGTAAAGGCCACAATGCGCTGGGCGCAACCGCGCTGGCGCAGGTTTACCGTCAACTGGGCGATAAAACTGCCGATGTGCGTGATGTCCAGCAACTGAAAGGTTTCTGGAATGCGATGCAGGCGCTGGTGGCAGAGGGCAAACTGCTGGCCTGGCATGACCGTTCCGACGGTGGTCTGCTGGTGACGCTGGCCGAAATGGCGTTTGCCGGTCACTGCGGTGTGAATGTGGATATCGCCGCACTGGGCCAGGATCATCTGGCGGCGCTGTTTAACGAAGAACTGGGTGGCGTCATTCAGGTTCGTGCCGCGGACCGTGAAGCTGTAGAAGCGCTGCTGGCGGCAAACGGTCTGGCGGATTGTGTTCACTACCTGGGTCAGGCCACGGCGAGCGATCGGTTTGTTATCGAGGCGGCAGGTCAGGCTGTGTTCAGCGAAAGTCGTACCACCCTGCGTATGTGGTGGGCAGAGACCACCTGGCAGATGCAGCGCCTGCGTGACAACCCGGAATGTGCTGACGAAGAGCATCAGGCGAAAGCCAACGATAGCGATCCGGGCCTGAACGTGAAGCTCTCTTTCGATATTAACGAAGACATTGCGGCACCCTATATTGCGACCGGCGCGCGCCCGAAAGTGGCGGTACTGCGTGAGCAGGGCGTTAACTCCCATGTGGAGATGGCGGCAGCGTTTTACCGTGCGGGCTTTGATGCCATCGACGTCCATATGAGCGATCTGCTGGCCGGGCGTACCGGTCTGGAAGATTTCCAGGCGCTGGTTGCCTGTGGCGGCTTCTCTTACGGTGACGTACTGGGCGCGGGTGAAGGTTGGGCGAAATCGATTCTGTTCAACAACCGCGTGCGTGATGAGTTCGAAACCTTCTTCCACCGTCCGCAGACGCTGGCGCTGGGCGTATGTAACGGCTGCCAGATGATGTCTAACCTGCGTGAGCTGGTGCCGGGCAGTGAGTTGTGGCCACGCTTTGTGCGTAACCACTCTGACCGCTTCGAAGCGCGTTTCAGCCTGGTCGAAGTGACCCAAAGTCCGTCGCTGCTGCTGCAGGGTATGGTGGGTTCGCAAATGCCTATCGCGGTTTCCCACGGTGAAGGCCGCGTGGAAGTGCGTGACGACGCACATCTGGCTCAGCTTGAAAGCAAAGGTCTGGTGGCGCTGCGCTTTGTCGATAACTTCGGTAAAGTGACCCAAACCTACCCGGCTAACCCGAACGGTTCGCCAAACGGTATTACCGCGGTTACCAACGAAAGTGGTCGCGTGACGCTGATGATGCCGCATCCGGAGCGTGTGTTCCGTACGGTTTCTAACTCCTGGCACCCGGAAAACTGGGGTGAGGACAGCCCGTGGATGCGTATCTTCCGCAATGCGCGTAAGCAGTTAGGTTAACCCCATCCAGCACGCCCGGCCCGCATGGTCGGGCGTGCTTCCTCTTTCCGATTGCTTATCTAAAAGACAGAACTGGCGATATTGAGTACAATCGTTTCCGGCGCTAACAGGGAAGGGAACGGTTATGAAGCTGATTAAAAAGGTAAAATTAACCTTTACGCAGGGAGCCTCAGACAAGGTCTATGAGGTGGATCTCTGTGAACAGCCTGGCAACGAGGTGAATCGTTACTGGGTGAATTTTCGCTACGGACGGCGTGGCGGCACGTTACGGGAAGGGACAAAAACGCCTGCCCCCGTTGATTTCACAAATGCCGAGGCTATTTTCGCAAGCGTGGTGGTTGCGAAAACCAACAAAGGCTACGTTGAGGCCGGTTCACTTTCCCCCTCCGCTGTCAGCGCTTTCTCTTCTTCGTTACACACCTTAATACGCCAAATCGATCGCATTAAAGAGAGCGAACAACGAGCCCGAAGCATATGGCGACTCCCTCAGCAGCCGAACGCTATGCTGGCAGACTGGCTGGAAAAGGGGCTTAACGAGGAACATCACTGGCTGGAAAATTACGCCCGCCTCTGGACGCTGGGGCGCACGGGAAATCAGCACAACCTGGCGCGTGTGAGACCCTTTCTTGAAAACCCATATCCGCCATTAAACAACCTTGCTTATGAAGTGTATCTGCGTCTGGGTGACGATGACGATATCGCTGTGCTGCGGCAAAACTTGCTGGCCTCATTACCATCAGATCTGTCCCAGGCGTTAGCCGTTGGTGATACCGTGGCAATCGATACGCAACTTCAGCGCCACATTAATGACCAGAATCCCAACGCGAGTACATTACTGAAAACGCTCTATCGGGTAGCGCTGGACAACCCGCTATTGCATCAAGGCCTGATTCGTCTGCTATACGTTCTGCCTCTGCGCCCTAATCTGTTTAAAGGTGTGCGCTACCTGTTCAAAATGGCCGAGTTCCGCCTGGATGCGCCAGTGTTTGCCCTGCTGGCCTGGCGTTTTGATACTACGCGGGAATTTTATTCTGCCCAGTGGGACGGCGTCTGGGTGAACGGCGTGGGCTATCTGAAACCCAGCCAGGAACTTCTGCGCGACGATAGCAGGCTGGCCTATTCGCGTAAAACGCGCGACTACCTGCGGCGTCGTAGCTGGCGTGCCCTGCGGCGTCTCGGCGCCCGTGGCGACGCTCGCTATGTCGATATGGCCTGCGCGCTTCTGCTCCAGTATAAAAAAGAATGCCTGGTGCCAGAAAAGCAGAGTGATTCAGGCGTCTTCGCCTGCGATGCGCATCTCTTCGCGTGGAACGCCGTTCTGCGCTTACATCACCCTCACTATCAGCGCCACAGGCAGAGAGCGTTATGGATTCGGGTCAACGATGAAAAGGATGAACGCCGCGCCGAGGCATTTCCACTACTCTGGGATCAACGCCCTGACGCACTGCTGACGTTATTGTGCCTGAGCGAGAGTGAAGCCGTTTGCACGTTTGCGCTCAGGGCAATGAAAGATAATGCCTCCTTCTGCAAGGCCCTCACCGATAGCCAACTGGTGCAGTTGCTGGCTCGTCCGTTCCCGCTCATTGCCGATTTTGTGCTCTCGCTTCTTACTGCGCGTTCGCTCACTCCTGAGCTGCTGCTGGGGCTGATTAACAGTGTCCACCCGCAAGCGCGCAGCCTGGCGCTGACCCATTTAAACAGCATTAGCGCACTGTTTGACGAAGCCGAACCGGTTACCGCGCTTTTGCTGGCTGACGATGCGCAGATCAGCGCGTGGTTAGAAGAGCGTTTTTCCCGGCAGCCTCTGACCGCCTCGCAACAGCAGACGTTAACGCGGGCGCTTTTGCTCCGGCTTACCGACGCGCAGACCACCTTTTCTGAGCAACATGCCCTCTGGTTGTCGATGTGCCTGGTGAGCCATCTGTCTGCCATGGCCCCGTCGCTGACGATTGAGAATTTCAGCGAGCTGCTCGCCCATCCCGATACGGGTGTGCAGCTTTTAGCCGCCCGGTTGTTGGTGAGTTCCGATTTGGCGCAGAGCCCGCTTTCGCAAGCCCTGCTGGTTCAGATTCACAACTCGCCTGTCGCGGCTATCCGCGCCGCGGGCATCGCGCTGTTAGGCAAACAAAATCCGGAATTGGTCTTGCTGCAGTTACCGCAGCTAATTGATCTGCTCCAGTGCGGTGAGGCAGAAGAGCGGCAAGCCTGTTACATGCTACTGGGGCAACTGGCAGAGCAGCATGCTGCTGAGGTCTTTGCGGGATTATTCCCCTTAGTCTTTAAAAAAGAAGCCCACGAAGGCGCACACCAGGCGCTGTTAACGTTCTTCACGCACAAGCTTAATGCCTGCCTGATGTCCCTGGACAAGGACACCATCTGGCGGCTGATTCATGCCAGATCGCTGGCAGCACAAAGTCTGGGATGTGAGTGTCTTCTGGCCCGTTCTCCGCTGGCGTGGAGTGTGAATCAATGGGTGGCGTTGGCAAATCATCCTGACCATCATGTTCGTGATTATGCGTTGAGGGCTTTCACCTCACATGTAGATGTTGTCCGCGAACAGAGCAGTGCTGCGCTGGAGCTACTGGAAAGTGACTGGCCCGCAACCCGAGAATTTGGTTTTGCGTATTTCCGCCAGAACTACCCCTCCCAAGGCTGGACCCCGGAGCTGATCGTCAAGGTCTGCGACAGCAACCGCGACGATGTGCAGGCTTACGGTCGGGAACTGTTACAAACGTTCTTCCAGCGCGAGCAGGGGGAAGCGTACCTGTTAAAGCTGAGTCAGCATCCGTCATTGACAGTACAGACCTTTGTGACCCATTTTTTTGAAGAGTACGCAGCCGGAAAGCCCGACGTCATCCTGGCGCTGAAACCTTGTTTCCTGACAATCCTTTCCCAGGTTAACCGTGGGCGTGTCGCTAAAGACAGAACGCTTGCGTTTCTTACGCAGCAGGCGGCTGCCAGCCCGTTGGTGCTTGAGATGGTGGCGTCATTGCTGACTCGTCTGTCGCTGACAGTTGTGCAGAAAGACAAAGCACCGCTGATCAAGGCCATGCTTCAACTGCAAAAACAGTATCCCCATTTGAATTTGCCGCTGGAAATTATTGCCCGACCCGAACAAGGAGCGCCTCATGCAGGTTAGTTATCGTTATCAGGGAAAGAGTCAGGCCTCGGAAGCTGGTTTGACGTTCTCGCCAGATAGCCTTCGCCCACCGGCGTTCTTCGTCGGTGAGCTCAGGCAGAAACTGGCGTTTCGCGAGGCCATCTCCGCGCTGCATAACGTGGTGGTATCGGACATGCGTTTTCAGCCGAAAGATAAAACTGAGTATCGGCGCTGGCTGGCGGGAGAAGAACAGCGGTTATTAGCGGAATTTATTGCGCAGAAAAGCCTGCTTGAGCAAGAAGCGAATGAAATTAGCGGGCGATTACATGTGCTGAACAAAGAGGCTGCAACATTGCTTGCACCTTATCATCAGGCGCAAAAAGCCTATTTCGATTATCTCTATAAAAACGATATTGACGCCTGGTATGTGTTGGATCCTGTCATCACCGTACATCCCGACGAAGTCTTCTTTGAATGCTTTTCCGAAGACGAGTCAAGCTATGGAAAATTGAGCTGTCATTACGATGTGTTCGACAATATTAGCGACCATGCTTACGGCACCACTAATATCGACTACTCCGAAGGGCTCTATCAGGCATTTCAGAAAATCCGTGATTATCACCCGACGCAGTTGAAAATTGATCCGGACGGCTTCGCCATTCAGACTGCCGGCAGCGAGTGTGAAGAGAAGAAGATCGATCTGCCGGACAGTTGGGTGCGCGGTTTTTTACAGGTCAGCTCGGCGATGACCCTGCCGATGGTGAAATTTTCGCTCGCACCCATGGATATGCACAATATTTGCTTTCGTCTCAGGCGTAAGAAAGAGCGTGGCGGGCCGCGCTCGCTGCGTTTTGAGCTGACGCCGGGGCAGCCCGTCAAAATCATTTTTGAGCCGTGGAATGAAACGCTGGTCTGCCCACGTTCGCTCTACAAGGGCGATCAGCCGCGTTCCATACGTGTCTGGGGACGGCGAAGACTGCACATTCTTGAACGTCTCATCCCCGTTGCCGAAAAATTCGATGTCTGCCTTCTCGACGATGGTATGCCTTCCTTCTGGACCGCAGATTTAGGGGCGATGAGTTTTACGCTCGGCCTGTCCGGCTGGAGCGCGAATGACTGGTCGGCCCAGGGCAATTTTGATTTGCTCGCGCCGCGCCAGGCAGTCGATACCCTGACGCTGGAGCGGGTTTATCAGGCACTGAGCAGGCACCATATGGCTTCATGCGCTGCTCTTGCCACCGAGCTGGGGCTGGACGAAAGCATAGTAAAAGCGGCGCTGGCAGCCTACAGCCAACATGGCCAGGTGCTCTATGATCTTAACAAAGATCTTTATCGTATTCGCGCGCTCTGCCGCGAGCCGATCCCACTGGAACAACTGCGCTTTAGCAACGAACGGGAAGAGAAGGCTATCAACTTCGTCAACGCTGGCCTGGTGCAGGTAGAAAGCGCCTTGAGTAATGCCTCTGGAACGCAAATGCGCGGTCAGGTTCTGGATAATGCCGTACGGTACAACGTTTCCCTGATGCTGGATACAGACCAGCGGCTGACGGTGGGTGAGTGCAATTGTCACTATTTCCATCAGAACCGACTGCGTCGTGGTCCGTGTGAACATATGCTGGCATTGCGGCTGGCAGCAAAGGTAAAAGCATGATGAAAAGGACTTTTTCTGCTGTTATACTCGACGTTAATAGCGGCGTGGCAAGGAAACCTTGCATCCCGGATGGTGGATCGCCATTCAGGTTTTATGACTGCCCACGCGTCACTGATGCCATCTTCACTGGGCAGAGTGTGAGTACCTGTCACTATTGCAGTATGGCTTCAACGAAGCCAATGAGTGACAGGTACTCCACTCTGCGTCGAGTGGATAACCTCAGTACCAGGAACTCTTCGAAGGCCTTATTCGCCACGCCGCTATCCCTCCCGGTCATCCCTGTATTCTCTTGTCCATCACGGTCAGGGGGCGTTCGTTATGTCTGAATCTTCAAAGCTGACCCGCCAGCAAATTTACGAGCGTATCCGAGAAACCAGTAAAGAGGAGTACATCCTCGCTGAAATGATCCGTCTGGGTTTCTGGGACGAAACGCAGGATAAACCCGCTCTCACCGCAGAATTTATTGCTCAACGTGCGGCGTTACAGAAACAGCTTGCGGAGCTGGGGCAGAAACAACGGCTTTATGATGACCCGCAAAAAGCATTGCGGGAATTGCACAAGACGCGCAAAAAAGCGGCCCTGGAGAAACGCGAGCAAACCCGCATTGCCCGTAACGAAGCGCGCTATGCGCGTGCGTTGCAATGGCATCAAAAGCAGCAAACAGAGATAACCTGGCTGGGGGAGGGGGTTTCATTTGGCCTCGCCGACACCGCCCACAATACAGCCCGATTGCAGGTGCAGAACTTGCCCGAGCTTGCAGACAGCCAGGCGCTGGCCGCCGCCATGGGCATCACGATTAATGAGCTGCGTTTTCTTTGCTTCCAGAAAAACATCTCCCGAGTAAACCATTACCGGCGTTTTTCCCTCGCCAAAAAAAATGGCGATGAGCGACTGATTTCGGCGCCTATGCCACGTATGAAGCGCGCGCAGTACTGGATTCTGGAAAACATTCTGAATCGGGTGAAGTTACACGAAGCGGCCCACGGTTTTGTTACCGGGCGCAGCATTTTGAGTAATGCGCTGCCGCATGTGAACCAGGCGATAGTGGTCAATCTGGATATGGAAAACTTCTTCCCGACGGTGAATTACCGCCGGGTAAAAGGTTTATTTCGCCAGTTAGGTTATGCCGAGCAACTGGCCACGCAACTGGCATTGTTAACCACTGAACCAGAGGTTGAACAGGTCGCGTTGGATGGCGAGACCTGGTTTGTGCAGGAAGACGCCCGTTTCCTGCCGCAGGGCGCGCCAACCAGTCCGGCGATTTCCAACATCATCTGCCGTCGTCTCGACAGCCGTTTGCAGGCAATGGCACAGAAGCTTGGCTTTGTTTACACCCGTTATGCTGACGACATGACCTTTTCCAGTGCGCAGCCGTCCGCCAATGTGCAACAGCTATTATGGCGCTGCAAGCAAATTGTTCAGGATGAAGGTTTTAAGATCCACCCTGAGAAAACCCGGGTAATGCGCAAGCCGCAAAAGCAGGAAGTCACCGGTATTGTGGTGAATGAAAAGCCCTCCGTGGATCGCAAAACGCTAAAACGCTTTCGCGCATTGCTGTTTCAGATTGCAAAAGATGGAATGGAAGGGAAACGCTGGGGACCGGGCGAGCTGATGGCGAGCCTTGAAGGCTATGCTAATTTCGTGGCAATGGTGGCGCCTGAGAAGGGCATTGCTTTGCAAAAGCAGGTCACCGACTTAAAACGGCAATATGGATACACAACCCAGCCGGGGCGAATTACAGCGCTGAACAAGAAGTTGTTCCGGGCAAAAGCCGCTCGTGGGGAATCGCCACGTGATAACTGGTGGCAGGCACAAGAAGCCCCGCCACCCGTTCTGGAACAAACCGCGCAGCAGCAGGCAACGCAAAAGGCGACATCACCGGCGACAGGGGAGCTGCATTCCGACGCGCAGCCTGATGTTCATGCCGGTCAGGTGCCTGATAATTCTCGTTCCCCTTTACGTTTCTTCTGGGTGCTTATCCTTGTGCTGCTGATTATGATTCTGGCGCGGATGTTTTAAATGTTATCTGTGTCATGTTGCAGTGTCGGGAAACCGCGACAAAGCCACCGTTCTGATGTCTCCAAAAGGAGACATTTAAGTGTTTGATTTATATGGTGGATGAGTTTGGGATAAAAGGGTGTTGCTGATCGGAGACACTTAGCGTGAAAATCATTCAACCGCTATTTAATGCCAGAATGTTGTTAACTTCTTATATTTCAGTTAGTTAATATTTTGTTTTGCGTTTTGGCATAAGTGTTGCATAATAATAACCAGTGGCTCATTCACCTCCTTATGTCAGCCCCTTCGGGACGTGCTACATAAACTTCGAATGACGCACTTAAAGGTGCCTGCCGTCCAACTGCTGATAAAAGTTCGCTTTTTCAGATATCGGGCGAAACGTCGAGTTAGGCACCGCCTAATTTCTAAGCAAAGCCGGGTTTATACCCGGCTTTGCTTTTTCTGGCTTCCCCGTAGCACATTACTCAGCTAGCATCCTGTTAAACCCGATTTGCGAGAGTATTGCGTTGAAACGCTGGCCCATTTTTCCCCGCTCCCTACGCCAGGTCGTTATGATGGCGTTCTTACTGATCTTATTGCCTTTGTTGGTGCTTGCCTGGCAGGCATGGCAAAGCCTGAATGCCCTGAGCGCCCAGGCGGCACAAACGAATCGCACCACGCTTATCGATGCCCGACGCAGCGAGGCGATGACCAATGCCGCGCTGGAAATGGAACGCAGTTACCGTCAGTACTGTGTGCTGGACGACGCAACCCTGTCAAAGGTGTATCAGAGCCAACGTAAACGCTACAGCGAGATGCTGGATGCCCATGCAGGCGTGTTACCGGACGAAAAACTCTACCAGGCGCTGCGTCAGGATTTGAACGATCTCGCTCAGTTACAGTGCAAAAGCAGTGGCCCAACCGCAGAGGCATCCGCACGACTCGAAGCCTTTGCGGCGGCGAATACCGAGATGGTGCAGTCAACGCGGCAGGTGGTGTTTTCCCGTGGACAGCAGTTGCAGCAGGAAATTGCCGAGCGCGGTCAGTTCTTCGGCTGGCAGGCACTGGTGCTGTTTCTGGTTAGCCTCGCGATGGTTCTGCTGTTTACACGGATGATTATCGGCCCGGTGAAGGGCATTGAACGGATGATCAACCGGTTGGGGGAAGGGCGTTCCCTTGGGCATACGGTAGTCTTTAAAGGCCCGCGTGAGTTGCGCTACGTGGGGGAACGCATCATCTGGCTAAGTGAACGCCTTTCCTGGCTTGAATCACAGCGTCATCAATTTTTACGCCATATCTCTCATGAATTGAAAACCCCGCTTGCCAGCATGCGTGAAGGGACGGAACTGCTTGCCGATCAGGTCGTCGGGCCGTTAACAGTGGAGCAGGAAGAGGTGGTGGCTATCCTCGATGACAGCAGCCGTAATCTGCAAAAACTGATTGAACAATTACTCGACTATAACCGGAAACTGGCGGATGGCGCGGTTGAGCTGGAAGACGTTGAGATCGAGCCGCTGGTGGATATGGTTCTTACGGCTCACAGTTTGCCCGCGCGAGCTAAAATGATGCATACCGAGGTTGTGCTGGATGCGGCTTCATGCTGGTCTGAGCCGATGTTGCTGATGAGCGTGCTGGATAATCTTTATTCGAACGCGGTGCACTATGGGGCTGAATCCGGTAACATTTATATTCACAGCTATCTTGCAGGCTCGCGGCTGCGTATTGAGATATCCAATACCGGTACGCCGATTCCTGAGGCGGAACGCAGTATGATTTTTGAACCCTTTTTTCAGGGGAGCCATCAGCGAAAAGGCGCGGTGAAGGGGAGTGGCCTGGGGTTAAGTATCGCCAGAGACTGCGTTCGCCGTATGCACGGCGAGTTGCATCTGGTGGACGTCGATCATGCAGATGTCTGTTTTCGCATTGAGCTACCGCTTAATGCGTCGGAAAAATCCAACAAATGAAGCGAAATCAGGTGAGTATGTCGCACGTTTTTTCCCGCGTGGCTGGCGCGGTGTTGTTGCCTAAGAAAATGCTTCGTGCATTACCCGGCCTGCTACTGGCGGGTTGTGTATCCCAGACGCCTGAGCATGCTGTACATGAACAATTCGAAGAGCAGCTTCCGGAACATCAACTGGCCGATTTCCTGCTGACGGACTGCGGTAATATCTGGTCATTAACCGGCCAGGCTTTCGATACCAACCCGTTATTCTGGCTGCGCAGTATGGATTGTGCCGGGCGCCTGGCGCCAGCAGAAGCGCGTGCTGAGGCGCGCGTCTGGCCCGACGATACGTGGCAGGACGCCTTTAAGCGCGGCATTTTACTGTCGAGTGCGAAAATTACCCCACTGGAACGGCGTGAGAATATCACGCGTCTTGATGTGTTAAGCCCGCAAATTCCTGCACCTGTGCGTCCGCTTTATCAGCTCTGGCGCGACGGTCAGACATCACAGCTCCAGCTTGCAGAAGAGCGTGGCCGTTATGGCAAGCTCCAGCAGTCGACGGATGCCGAGCTGGATACCTTACGCCAGCAGCAACAATTTCTGCGTGAGCAACTGGACACGACCACGCGCAAACTGGAAAACCTGACCGATATAGAACGTCGACTCTCCAGCCGCAAACCGGCGGGCAATGATCTACCGGATAGCGCGCGCCCCGCAAGGACCGAAACGAAACAAGAGGACGCGAAACCATGACCAGCCGAAAACCTGCCCATCTGCTGCTGGTGGATGACGATCCGGGCCTGTTAAAACTGCTTGGTTTGCGCCTGACCAGTGAAGGCTACAGCATTGTCACTGCCGAGAGCGGGCAGGAGGGGCTTCGCGTGCTGGCTCGCGAGAAAGTGGACCTGGTCATCAGCGACCTGCGTATGGATGAGATGGACGGTATGCAACTGTTCACGGAGATCCAGAAGGTGCAGCCGGGTATGCCCGTCATTATTCTCACCGCGCATGGTTCCATTCCGGATGCGGTCGCCGCAACGCAGCAGGGGGTGTTCAGCTTCCTGACCAAGCCGGTCGATAAAGATGCATTGTACAAGGCGATTGACGATGCGCTGGAGCACTCTGCACCCGCCTCAGACGATCAGTGGCGCGATACGATCATTACCCGCAGCCCGGTCATGCTGCGCCTGCTTGAGCAGGCGAGAATGGTGGCGCAGTCTGATGTCAGCGTGCTGATTAACGGCCAGAGCGGGACCGGGAAAGAGATCCTGGCGCAGGCGATCCACAATGCCAGTCCGCGCAGCAAAAATGCCTTTATCGCCATCAACTGTGGTGCGTTACCGGAGCAGTTGCTGGAATCTGAACTCTTTGGTCACGCGCGCGGTGCCTTTACCGGCGCGGTCAGCAGCCGTGAGGGGCTTTTCCAGGCGGCAGAAGGCGGTACGCTGTTTCTTGATGAAATCGGCGATATGCCCATTCCGTTACAGGTTAAACTGCTGCGTGTGTTGCAGGAACGCAAAGTCCGGCCGCTCGGCAGCAACCGTGATATCGACATCAATGTGCGGATTATCTCCGCGACCCACCGCGACCTGCCCAAAGCAATGGCGCGCGGCGAATTTCGTGAAGACCTGTTTTATCGCCTGAATGTGGTTAACCTCAAAATCCCGGCGCTGGCGGAACGTGCGGAGGATATCCCTCTGCTGGCCAACCATCTATTGCGTCAGGCGGCTGACAGACATAAACCCTTTGTGCGCGCTTTTTCCACCGATGCGTTGAAACGGCTGATGACCGCAGGCTGGCCGGGTAACGTGCGCCAACTGGTCAACGTCATTGAGCAATGTGTAGCGCTGACCTCATCGCCGGTCATCAGCGACGCGCTGGTTGAGCAGGCGCTGGAAGGTGAGAACACGGCCCTGCCCACGTTTGTGGAGGCACGGAATCAGTTTGAGCTCAATTACCTGCGCAAGCTGCTGCAAATCACCAAAGGTAACGTCACCCACGCGGCGAGGATGGCCGGGCGCAACCGTACTGAATTTTACAAATTGCTCTCGCGCCATGAGCTGGATGCCAACGACTTTAAAGAGTAATGGCGTAGTGAATATGGTAGTGTGAGCAACCGATTACGAAGTAGCTTACTGGCAAGCGTTTTTAAGGACCAACCATGAAAAAGATTGATGCAATTATTAAACCTTTCAAACTGGATGACGTGCGTGAAGCGCTGGCCGAAGTCGGCATTACCGGGATGACGGTGACCGAAGTGAAAGGGTTTGGTCGCCAGAAAGGCCATACCGAACTGTACCGTGGTGCAGAGTACATGGTGGACTTTCTGCCGAAAGTAAAAATCGAAATCGTTGTCACCGATGATATCGTTGAGACCTGCGTAGATACCATTATCCGCACGGCCCAGACCGGTAAAATCGGCGACGGTAAGATTTTTGTCTTTGATGTTGCCCGCGTGGTACGTATCCGTACCGGCGAAGAAGACGACGCGGCTATCTGATCCTCTCCCTCACCCTGTCGGGTGAGGGCTATTCCTCCTGCTCTTACAGCACCTTGTGGGGGCCAAAACATTCGTAATGAATGTTCTCTGCCTTCATCCCCAACCCGACCAGTTGCTTCGCGGCAAACTGCATAAACGCCACCGGGCCACAAAGATAAAACTGCATGGCCGGATCGCTGAATGCTGACTCGTGCTTACTCAGATCCATCAACCCTTCGCTATCAAAGGCCTGCGCCTGCTTATCAAAATGGGTAGGCGCGCGGTACCAGACATGAGACGTCACGCGAGGCAGTTTGCTGCTCAGTGTTTTCACCTCATCGGCAAAGGCGTGAACATCGCCATTTTCTGCTGCATGGAACCAGTTTACCTGAGCTTTATGCCCAGTCCGGGCGAGTGTATCGAGCATCGCCAGCATTGGTGTCTGGCCGACGCCTGCGGAGATGAGCGTAACCGGGGTGTTGCCCTCGACATTCATAAAGAAGTCGCCTGCCGGGGCCACCAGATGTACCACGTCGCCGACCTGCGCGCGCTGATGCAGCCAGGTTGAGACCTGCCCACCTTCTTCACGTTTAACCGCAATACGATAATGTTTACCGTCAGGGGCGCGTGTCAGGGAGTACTGGCGGATTTCCTGATAAGCAAATTCTTCCGGTTTGAGCCAGATGCCGATGTATTGTCCCGGACGGAAATCAGCAACGGGTTGCCCATCAACAGGGGCGAATTCAAAACTGGTGATTAACGTGCTTTGCCCGGTTTTTTCCACCAGACGAAACGGGCGCGTTCCTTCCCAGCCGCCGGTTTTGCTCGCATTTTCATCATACAGTTGCGCTTCTCGCTGAATAAAGACGCCAGCCAATACCCCATAAGCTTTACCCCATGCGTCGAGGACTTTCTGGCCTGGGCTGAACATCTCATCAAGGGTCGCCAGCAGATGATGGCCAACAATGTCGTATTGCGCAGGCTGGATCTGAAAACTGGTATGTTTTTGGGCAATCTTTTCCACCGCAGGCAGTAACGCGGCGAGGTTATCAAGGTTGCTGGCATAGGCCGCAATAGCGTTGAACAACGCTTCGCGCTGATCGCCGTTACGCTGATTGCTCATGTTAAAAATGTCTTTGAGTTCGGGATTGTGCGTAAACATCCGGTCGTAAAAATGGGCGGTCAGTTTTGGACCGGTTTCCAGCAGCAGAGGAATGGTGGCTTTCACTGTCTCGATGGTTTGAACGTCAAGCATAGTCGCTTCCTGTCAGGTGATTTATAAGATGCATTTAAAATGCATCTTATAGGTGAGGCAGCGGAGTTGTAAAGAGGGAAGCGGCTGCGGTGATGAATTTCAAACGTGAAGAAGTTGCATCACAAACGTGAAAAGAATTCCGTTGCAAAGGCAAAGTGCATTATCTCTCAAACCCTTGTCTGGCGCGCAGCCAATCGTTTGCGTAAAAACCTTTGTCAAGACCTGTTATCGCGATATGAATCAGTTATACTGTGAGCCGTTCCCCAAAACGGGCCCTCAAATTTGAGTTGCTTTATTGTTAGCTGAGCAGGAGATGCGGATGTTAAAACGTGAAATGAACATTGCCGATTATGATGCCGAACTGTGGCAGGCTATGGAGCAGGAAAAAGTACGTCAGGAAGAACACATTGAACTGATCGCCTCCGAGAACTACACCAGCCCGCGTGTAATGCAGGCACAGGGCTCTCAGCTGACCAACAAATATGCCGAAGGTTATCCGGGCAAACGCTACTATGGCGGTTGCGAGTATGTCGATATCGTTGAACAACTGGCTATCGACCGTGCAAAAGAGCTGTTCGGCGCTGACTATGCGAACGTGCAGCCGCACTCCGGTTCTCAGGCTAACTTCGCGGTCTACACCGCGCTGCTGCAACCGGGCGATACTGTTCTGGGTATGAACCTGGCACAGGGCGGCCACCTGACTCACGGCTCCCCGGTTAACTTCTCCGGTAAACTGTACAACATCATCCCTTACGGTATCGATGAGTCCGGTAAAATTGACTATGAAGACATGGCGAAGCAGGCTCAG
This sequence comes from Phytobacter diazotrophicus, assembly GCF_052061655.1. Lineage (NCBI taxonomy): Bacteria > Pseudomonadati > Pseudomonadota > Gammaproteobacteria > Enterobacterales > Enterobacteriaceae > Phytobacter > Phytobacter diazotrophicus. The sequence continues at coordinate 1,339,445 of NZ_CM125428.1, forward strand.
GAACACAAACCGAAGATGATCATCGGTGGTTTCTCTGCTTACTCCGGTATCGTTGACTGGGCAAAAATGCGTGAAATCGCAGACAGCATCGGCGCATACCTGTTCGTTGACATGGCCCACGTTGCCGGTCTGATTGCGGCAGGCGTTTACCCGAACCCGGTTCCACACGCTCACGTCGTCACGACGACCACGCACAAAACCCTGGCGGGTCCGCGCGGTGGCCTGATCCTGGCGAAAGGCGGTAACGAAGATCTGTACAAAAAACTGAACTCCGCTGTGTTCCCAAGCGCACAGGGCGGCCCGCTGATGCACGTCATCGCCGCGAAAGCCGTCGCGCTGAAAGAAGCGATGGAGCCAGAGTTCAAAGTCTACCAGCAGCAGGTTGCTAAGAACGCGAAAGCAATGGTGGAAGTGTTCCTGAACCGTGGCTACAAAGTGGTCTCCGGCGGTACGGAAAACCATCTGTTCCTGCTGGATCTGGTGGACAAAAACCTGACCGGTAAAGAAGCAGACGCTGCGCTGGGCCGCGCCAACATCACCGTTAACAAAAACAGCGTGCCGAACGATCCGAAAAGCCCGTTTGTCACTTCCGGTATCCGTATTGGTTCTCCGGCGGTAACCCGTCGCGGCTTTAAAGAAGCGGAAGTGAAAGAGCTGGCTGGCTGGATGTGTGATGTACTGGACAACATCAATGATGAAGCGGTTATCGAGCGCGTCAAAGGTAAAGTTCTGGATATCTGCGCACGCTTCCCTGTTTATGCATAAGCCCTGAAAGCATACAAAAATGCCCGCATCTTGCGGGCATTTTTTTGCCTTATCGCAGGGTGAAATAGCCGTGAACGCCCATATAAATCCCTACCAGTGCAATCAATACGTTTGAGAAATAGGGCGCGCGCCGCGCAAGAGTATTGAATCCTGACCAGCGTTTCGCTGCATGTTGCACACTCACTGCCGCTCCCACGCCCACCGCAACCAGGGTTAATGCCAGACCGATACTGAAACACACCACCATCGTAGCGCCCAGCGTTAACGCCTTAAGCTGAATACAGATCAGCAGCACGGTAATCGCTGCCGGGCAGGGGATGAGTCCACCTGTCAGGCCAAACAGCAGAATTTGCCCGTTGGTCACCTTTGTGCCGTTAAAGCGGCGCTCGATATCCCGGGCATGGGCCAGTTCGTGCGCGTCACGATACTCTTCTTGTTTCTCCACTTTCCGCGCAGAGAGGATCACCGGCTGGCGCAGGCTCAGGCTGGCGGCTTGTGCAGGCTGGAAAATCAAACCTTGAGCATGAGGGTGGGGATGCGGATGATCGTGATGGTGGTCATGATCGTGGTGATGATCATGGTGGTGACCCGCATGCCACTGGCGCTCACCTTGCCAGGTACGCCAGAACATCCATGCGGCTGTCCCCAGAATAATCACTGCTGAGATCATCTGCATCCACGGCTCAACGGCCTCGGCAGTGAACCGACGGCTGATAAACATCCCGCCCATCGCGATAAGCCAGACCACCGCCGTATGAGACAGCGTAGCCGCAAGACCGAGCATAACGGCCTGTTTAACGGTGCCTTTGATCGCCACGATAAAGGCTGCCATCATCGTTTTTGAATGCCCCGGTTCAAGGCCGTGCAGCGCGCCGAGCAGAATGGCGCTCGGTATGAAAAACCAGCCATTTCCCTGCTGAAAGAGGGTCGCAAAATCGGTCATGAGAATAATTCTCGCTAATTGTTATCTCTTTTAAATCTACTCCCCCCCAGTAAAAAATACTATCCCCCAGTAGAAAGAAACTCCCCCCCAGTTGTTCTGTGATATGATTTTTCCACTCAGCAGACGCGAAAATGAGGTCAGTATGTCGCATACCATTCGGGATAAAAGAAAGCTCAAAGCACGGGCGAGTAAGATTGAAGGGCAAGTTGCGGCGCTGAAAAAGATGCTTGATGAACCGCATGAATGCGCACAGGTTTTGCAGCAAATCGCGGCCATTCGCGGGGCGGTTAACGGTTTGATGCGTGAGGTTATTAAAGGACATTTGACCGATCATATCGTTCATGAAAATGACGAAGTTAAACGTGAAGCCGACCTTGACGTGGTGCTGAGTGTGCTGGATTCCTATATCCGCTAACGGTAAGGGAATAACACGCCTCCCCAATCTGTTATATAACTGTTACTTGCCAGTTTATTGATTTACCTCCAGACTATCGCCTCATTCAGGAGGGAATCATGGTTTTGCAGTCCACGCGCTGGCTGGCGCTCGCTTATTTCACCTACTTTTTTAGTTACGGCATCTTTTTGCCCTTCTGGAGCGTCTGGCTCAAAGGCACAGGACTCACGCCGGAAACCATCGGGATCTTGCTCGGTGCAGGCCTGGTAGCCCGTTTCCTCGGCAGCCTGCTTATCGCACCTCGCGTCAGTAACCCCTCACTTCTTATTAACGCCTTACGTCTCCTTGCGTTGATGACGCTGGTGTTCGCGCTCGCCTTTTGGGCCGGGACGAATGTGGCCTGGCTCATGGTAGTGATTATCGGTTTTAACCTCTTTTTCTCGCCGCTGGTTCCCTTGACGGATGCGCTTGCCAACACCTGGCAGAAACAGTTTCCCATGGACTACGGTCGGGTTCGCGTCTGGGGCTCTATCGCCTTTGTGATTGGCTCGGCGGCAACCGGAAAACTGGTTAGCGAATTTGATTATCGTGCGGTGCTGGCGATGCTGACGCTGGGGGTTGCTTCTATGCTGCTGGGAATGCTGCTACGCCCGTCGATTTTACCGCAGGGAGATACCCGCCATCAGGATGCCACCGGCTGGAAGGCATGGCGCGACCTGGTCGTAAAAAGCTGGCGTTTCCTGGTTTGCGTTTCGCTACTGCAGGGGGCGCACGCTGCCTACTATGGTTTCAGTGCCATCTACTGGCAGGAAGCGGGGTATTCCGCTTCAACGGTGGGCTATCTCTGGTCACTTGGGGTGGTCGCAGAAGTCGTTGTCTTTACGCTCAGTAACCGGTTGTTCCGCCGCTTTAGCGCCCGCGATTTGCTTTTACTGTCTGCTGTTTGTGGGCTGGTGCGTTGGGGCCTGATGGGATGGACGACCGATCTGTCGTGGCTTATCGTCGTACAAATTCTGCACTGCGGTACCTTTACCGTCTGCCATCTGGCCGGTATGCGCTACATCGCTGCCCGCAAAGACAATGAGATAATTCGTCTGCAGGCTGTCTATTCGGCCATCGCGATGGGCGGAAGTATTGCGGTGATGACCATGTTTTCCGGATTCTTATTCCAGCATCTGCATCAGGGGCTGTTCTGGGTGATGGCGCTACTGGCAGTGCCTGCACTGTTTTTGCGCCCGAAGGTTGCCGCTCAGCCTTAAGCTTCAAGCATTTCACGGATATGCGCCTGCTGATGACCGGTCAGCGGGCGATCCGCATGGATCAGCGGCGGTGAAAAGAGGGGGAGTGGAGTTGTGTACGGGGTCACGATCAGCGTGACATCGCGTGGCGCCCCCTGTTTCTGAAAGTCCTGTAGCGACAAATACTTAATATTGAGCGGCAGCAGCGTGAGTTCGCGCAGTTGCAATTCAATTTCCTGTTCGCGCTCTGGCTCGTGGCCGGTAAGCAGTACGACCTGTTTTTCATGCAGGTCGCTTTCCTGCATTAGCCATGCCCCGAAGATGACCGCCACCAGGCCCGCTTCCTCGTCGCTAAAACGCAGGCCGTATTCTTTTTCCACCACCAATAACGCCTCGCGCGCGGTGCGTACCAGCCGTGGATAAAGACGGAAAATCTCCTCCTGCAGGCTGTCATCAATACCAATTCCAAAGAGATTACGATCCAGCGCCTGGGCCAGGTGAACATAAAGCTGTGCCGCCAGCCCTTGCTCATCGCTGAAACGCAGCCCGGCAAGCGCGCGAAAACGGGCAATCATATGCGCAATGGCTTGTTGCAGGCGTTTATCCTGTTGCTGGCTGTCGTTCAGTGGGTCCGGGGTACGCAACATCATAAACAGCAGCGAGAGAAAGGCATGTTCGTTACCGGGAGGTAACGCGGTAACACGACGGCGCCAGTGACGCACGATTTCATGCGCCGCTGCGTATTCTGCGCGCATCTGTGTCCATGCCTGCTGAACCGGGTTAAACTCCGGCGTAAAACCGTAGTGACTTTGCAGCAGGCAGTACTGGAGATAGAGACGCAGAAACTGAATGTCGCGGCATTCAAATGACCGTTCTAAGCGCCGGGCGCAGAGGTTAATCAACGCGCGCAAATTGGTGTCGTCATACAGCGTGCGGGCAACCCCCTGTTGTTTAAGGGCGGCTTTGAGCGCTGGCGCATACTGTTGAGTGATAAAATGGGGACATAAGCGCAGCCCACGCCGGAGCCATTGCAACAGGCATAAACGTTGGTCGAGTGCTGTGCCTTCAATCCGGTAGCTGCCGTCCTGTCGGGACGTAATAGTCAGCCGATGAAAACGCTGGATCTCATGGTCGGTCTCGGCAATATCCTGCCGGGTGACCTCTTCATCCACGCCATTCATGGCACGTATGATTTCCGTGGTGACAGTGTGCCCTGGGAGTGCGAGCATCAAAAGCACCTGGCAGCGGCGCTGCGGACTGGAGAGCACAGATGGCGGTGTCATTTCTATAGTCATCTGTCAGGCTCCAGTAAGGTTGTTTGATAAGAATAGCTAAAGGTATGTCTGGTGAAAGCGCAGCCGCAGCCCTTTCCTTCAGGATTGCCGGAGAGCATCACAGAATTTTTCTCGTGAGGAACACATGCAAGCAGTTAAACAATGCGCTTTTGGGCTCTTTCTCGCATTTTTATCATTCAGTGCGCTGGCGCATCCGCACAGTTTCATCCGCATAAAAATGCAGCTTGTGGTGGATAACGGGCAATGGACCGGGCTGAATATGCGCTGGACGATGGATGAAATTACCTCCGCCGATCTCCTCTATGATGCGGGTGATGCCAAACCGGGTGACGAGATCTGGAAAAAGCTGGCGGCGGAAGTGATGGCCAATGTACTGGGGCAGCATTACTTCACCGAAGTCTGGCATAACGGGCAAAAAGTGAAATTTCAAAATCGACCCTTAAGCTATGGCCTTGCGAGGGAAGGGCATAAGGCAGTGTTAACCTTTGTGTTGCCGCTGGCAGAACCACAGCCGCTGAGCGGGCAGACGTATACTTTTTCCACCTATGATCCGACCTATTTTGTCGACATGAGTTACGCCAGTGAGAGCGATGCCACGCTGCCGGATGTTGTACAGAAGACATGCAAACTTACAGTTAAAACACCGAAGCCGGGGGAAGATGTGCTGAACTATGCACAATCGCTGGATAAAGCGGATGCGCCGGAGGAAGACATGCAGTTGGGTAAACAGTTCGCGCAGACGGTGACGGTACAATGTCCGTAATTAACACAACACGCCGACCGCTGCGGCGCTGGCGGCAGTGGTGGCCTCTGGCCCTCTTTATCGTGCTCGCGCTGGCGGGCGTCTTCTGGCTCTGGCACGTCTGGCCGCAGGTACTGCGTGAAAGTGTCGGCTGGCAGCGTGCGTTTAACCGGCAAATGAGTGCCCTGATTCAGGCCGTGGCAGAAAACCCGACTACTGCGGGGGGGGCTCTGCTGATGGTGAGCTTTATGTATGGCGTACTGCATGCGCTCGGGCCGGGGCATGGCAAGGTGGTGATCACCACCTGGCTTGCAACGCATCCTTCACGCCTGAAATCCAGTATTGGGCTGACGCTGGCTTCTTCCTTACTGCAAGGGATGGTGGCGGTGACGCTGGTGTTTGTCGTATTGAGCGTACTGGCGCTACCGGCCCGTCAGCTTCATTTAAGCAGCTTCTGGCTGGAGAAATTTAGCTACGCGCTGGTGGGGGTGCTGGGCCTGTTGCTCTGCTGGCGTGCTGTCAATAAACTCCGCGGCCTGTTACGCAAACCTACATTTACCGCGTTTACGCCCCACCATGAGCATCATGAACACTGCGGTTGTGGACATCAGCATCTGCCCACGGCGGAGCAGCTACAGCAGGGCGACGACTGGCGCGCGCGTTTGATGATCATTCTCTCGATGGGGATGCGGCCCTGTTCCGGGGCCATTATGGTACTGCTGTTCAGTAAGGTGATTGGCGTTTTCGGCTGGGGTGTTGCCTCGGCGATGGCGATGGCGGCCGGGACATCATTGACAATCTCGACGCTGGCGCTGCTGGTGCACAGTTTTCGTCAACTGGCGGTGAAATTGAGTGCGAATAAAGCCCCCGCCCTATGGAAGCAGGTTGGCTGGACGACGCTCGCGCTGGCGGGTGGGGCGATTCTTGTCACCGCATCGGTTGTGATGTGGCTCAGTGCGGAAATAATGGGAAGAGGGCTTCGGCCTTTTTGATTCGCCGAAAGAGAGTACCGCTTGCAGCCAGGCCGCAAGCGGTTATCAGGCATTAACGCTTGAGCGCGTCGCTCAGCTCTTCGCGCATGTTTGCCAGCATCGCTTTCACAACGCGTGGGTTACCTGCAACGATGTTGCCGGTTGTCATATAGTTATGACCACCGGTGAAATCGCACACCAGACCGCCAGCTTCACGAACCAGCAGTTCGCCTGCCGCAAAATCCCACGGTTTGAGGGCGATTTCGAAGAAACCGTCAACGCGGCCCGCAGCCACATAGGCCAGGTCCAGCGCAGCAGAACCGGTACGACGGAAATCCGCGCACTCAGTAAACAGTTTGCCAACGATGTTGATGTAGGTCGCCGCGTGTTGCTTGGCTTTGAACGGGAAGCCGGTCGCCAGAATGGTGCCGTCCAGGTCGCGCGCAGTGCTGCCACGCAGACGATAGCCGTTCAATTGCGCGCCCTGACCACGGGTTGCCGTGAAGAGTTCATTACGCATTGGATCGTAAACGACCGCGACTTCGGTGCGGCCTTTAATGCGCACGGCGATAGAGACGGAGAAGTGTGGCAGACGTTTGATGAAGTTGGTGGTGCCATCCAGTGGATCGATAACCCATTGAACATCCTGATCTGTGCCTTCATGCTCACCGCTTTCTTCGGTGATAATGGTGTGTTGCGGGTAAGATTTACGGATAGTGTCGATAATCACTGCTTCTGCAGCTTTATCTACGTTAGTCACGAAATCGTTACTGCCTTTCTGGCTCGCTTCTACAGCGTCCGGGGTTTCATAGTGTTTGGCAATTACATTACCCGCCTTGCGCGCAGCACGCACGGCGATGGTCAGCATCGGATGCATCGGTTTCTCTCACTGGATGTTAAAGAACGGAAAACGGCGCGTATGATAGCAGCGAATTCGGATTATGTCTTCGCTTTATGATAATATGCGCGAATATTCTTTAGCCGTTGAAAAAATATGCTGCAAAATATTCGAATTGTGCTGGTTGAAACCTCTCACACTGGCAACATGGGCTCCGTCGCCCGCGCAATGAAAACGATGGGCTTAACCAACCTCTGGCTGGTGAACCCGCTGGTTAAACCGGACTCCCAGGCAATCGCGCTGGCCGCAGGTGCCAGCGATGTGATTGGCAATGCGCAAATCGTCGATACCCTCGATGAGGCGCTGGCAGGCTGTAGCCTCGTTGTCGGTACCAGCGCCCGCTCCCGTACGCTGCCGTGGCCGATGCTCGACCCGCGTGAGTGTGGCTTAAAAAGCGTTTCCGAGGCACAGCATGCGCCGGTGGCGCTGGTATTTGGTCGCGAACGCGTTGGCCTGACCAATGACGAACTCCAAAAATGTCATTATCACGTCGCGATTGCGGCCAACCCGGAATACAGCTCGCTGAACCTGGCGATGGCGGTTCAGGTGATTGCTTACGAAGTCCGTATGGCGTGGCTGGCGACGCAGGAAAACGACAGCACGGAAGAACATGAAGAGACGCCGTATCCGCTGGTGGATGATCTGGAGCGTTTCTATGGTCACCTGGAAAAGACGCTGCTCTCCACCGGGTTTATCCGTGAAAGCCACCCAGGACAGGTCATGAACAAGTTGCGCCGCCTCTTTACCCGTGCGCGTCCGGAAAGCCAGGAACTGAATATCCTGCGCGGAATTCTGGCGTCAATTGAGCAGAAAACGCAGGAAAAACAGTAGGGTTACTGTTTTTCCTGCGTATGCCCCGACTGCTTCTGCGGGCGAAAAATGCCCCTAAGCAAAACGGCACGTAAAGCCAAATACCTGACTAAAACAGTCAAGTAAATAGTTGACCAATTTAGTCAGGAATGTCAGACTTGCCCCTGCTATGCGACATTATTTTAAATTTTAATAAAAACCCCGGGCAGGGGCGAGTCTGAGGCTAAGTTAAGACATGAGACTGACATCTAAAGGGCGTTATGCCGTGACCGCAATGCTGGACGTTGCGCTCAACTCCGAAACGGGCCCGGTACCGTTGGCTGATATTTCCGAACGTCAGGGAATCTCCCTCTCTTATCTGGAACAACTGTTCTCTCGCTTGCGCAAAAATGGCCTCGTGGCCAGCGTGCGTGGCCCGGGCGGCGGTTATCTGCTGGGTAAAGATGCAGGCAGTATCGCTGTTGGTGAAGTGATCAGCGCCGTTGACGAATCTGTTGATGCAACCCGTTGCCAGGGTAAAAGCGGCTGCCAGGGCGGCGACAAATGCCTGACCCATGCGCTGTGGCGTGACCTGAGCGATCGTCTGACCGGTTTCCTGAACAACATCACCCTGGGTGAGTTGGTCAATAACCAGGAAATCCTCGATGTGTCCGATCGTCAGCATACGCACGAATCCCATCGCACGACCCGTGGTCAGGATGCCATCGACGTTAAGCTGCGCGCATAATTTACCCGTCCTGTTTCGGGGCGCTGCTGCGTTGGCCGCACTTGTTTAACCCAGGCGCTTACTTATGTAAGCACCTGGGCATTCACAAGCCTGCCGCCTTGCCGCACCGCAAAACAGTTAGGTTAAAACACTATAAGAATTCAGAATCAGGCCGGGGTGATCCGTCACCCCGTATAAACGGTCGTACATCCAGCCGGTAGCCTGATTCATTGCATTGAGTGATGTACGGAGTTTATAGAGCAATGAAATTACCGATCTATCTCGATTACTCCGCAACGACGCCGGTGGATCCGCGTGTTGCTGAGAAAATGATGCAGTGTCTGACTCTGGACGGGACTTTTGGTAACCCAGCTTCTCGTTCTCACCGTTTTGGCTGGCAAGCTGAGGAGGCGGTTGATATCGCCCGTAATCAGATTGCTGAGCTGGTTGGTGCCGATCCGCGTGAAATTGTTTTCACCTCTGGCGCGACCGAATCCGATAACCTGGCGATCAAAGGTGCGGCTAACTTCTATCAGAAAAAAGGCAAGCACATCATCACCAGCAAAACCGAACACAAAGCCGTGCTGGACACCTGCCGTCAGCTCGAGCGTGAAGGTTTCGACGTGACCTATCTGGCACCTCAGCGCAACGGCATCATCGACCTGAAAGAGCTCGAAGCGGCCATGCGTGACGACACCATCCTCGTCTCCATCATGCACGTGAACAACGAAATCGGTGTGGTACAGGATATCGCGACCATCGGCGAAATGTGCCGTGCGCGCGGCATTATCTACCACGTTGATGCGACCCAGAGCGTGGGCAAACTGCCTATCGACCTGAGCCAGTTGAAAGTGGATCTGATGTCCTTCTCCGGCCACAAAATCTATGGCCCGAAAGGGATTGGCGCGCTGTACGTGCGTCGTAAACCGCGTATCCGTATTGAAGCACAGATGCACGGCGGCGGTCACGAGCGCGGTATGCGTTCCGGTACCCTGCCAGTACACCAGATTGTCGGCATGGGTGAAGCTTACCGTATCGCCAAAGAAGAGATGGAAACCGAGATGGCGCGTCTGCGCGGTCTGCGTAACCGTCTGTGGGACGGCGTGAAAGATATGGAAGAGGTCTACCTGAACGGCGATCTCGACCAGGGCGCACCGAACATCCTCAACGTCAGCTTTAACTACGTTGAAGGCGAGTCGCTGATCATGGCGCTCAAAGACCTGGCGGTTTCCTCTGGTTCTGCCTGTACCTCGGCGAGCCTGGAACCCTCTTACGTGCTGCGCGCGCTGGGTATGACTGACGAGCTGGCACACAGCTCTATTCGTTTCTCTTTAGGTCGTTTCACTACCGAAGAAGAGATTGACTACGCCATCAAGCTGGTTCGCAACTCCATTGGTCGTCTGCGCGAACTTTCTCCACTGTGGGAAATGTTCAAGCAGGGCGTGGATTTGAACACCATTGAATGGTCACATCACTAATCGGTAGCGGAATCAGGAGAACAGAACATGGCTTACAGCGAAAAAGTAATCGATCACTACGAAAACCCGCGCAACGTCGGCTCTTTTGACAACAGCGATGAGAGCGTTGGTAGCGGTATGGTGGGTGCACCAGCCTGTGGCGACGTAATGAAGTTGCAGATCAAAGTCAACAATGAAGGTATCATTGAAGACGCGCGCTTCAAGACCTACGGTTGCGGTTCGGCAATCGCCTCCAGTTCACTCGTCACCGAGTGGGTAAAAGGCAAGTCCCTGGATGAAGCGCAGGCAATTAAAAACACTGACATTGCCGAAGAGCTGGAATTGCCGCCGGTAAAAATCCACTGCTCTATTCTGGCGGAAGATGCGATTAAGGCCGCAATTGCGGACTACAAAAGTAAACGTGAAGCAAAATAATTGAGGGCATTGTATGTCGATTACCCTGAGCGACAGTGCTGCAACGCGAGTGAATAACTTTTTGGCCAACCGCGGTAAAGGGTTTGGCCTGCGTCTGGGGGTCAGAACCTCTGGTTGTTCTGGCATGGCCTACGTACTGGAATTTGTTGACGAACCCTCGGCGGAAGACACCGTGTTCGAAGATAAAGGTGTGAAGGTCGTTATCGACGGCAAGAGCCTGCAATTCCTTGATGGCACGCAACTGGATTTCGTTAAAGAAGGCCTGAACGAAGGGTTTAAGTTCACCAACCCGAACGTCAAAGACGAGTGCGGTTGCGGCGAAAGCTTTAACGTGTAATTGCATTTCACCGATAAGCCCCACCATAGAAAAGACTCACATCCTTCGCGCTGAGTCAGCGTGAAGGACGCAGAGTATGACTGTGTGTGGGGTTTGTTTTAGCAGGCTATTCCGAGATTGCTATGGATTACTTCACTCTCTTTGGGTTATCCGCCCACTATCAGATTGACATTCAGGCGCTGGCGTCACGCTACCAGGATCTGCAGCGTCAATACCATCCGGATAAATTCGCCAGCGGAACCCAGGCAGAACAACTGGCTGCGCTGCAGCAGTCTGCAACCATCAATCAGGCATGGCAGACGCTGCGTAGCCCGCTGAATCGCGCGGAATATCTCCTTTCACTGCACGGCTTCGATCTCGCCAGCGAGCAGCACACGGTGCGCGATACCGCTTTTCTGATGGAACAACTGGAATTGCGCGAAGAGCTTGATGAGATTGAACAGGCGCGGGATCAGGCGCGTCTGGAAAGCTTTAGCAAACGCGTGAAAGGTATGTTTGATTCCCGCCATCAGCAACTGATTGAACAACTGAATAATGAAACGTGGGATGTCGCGGCGGATACCGTGCGTAAACTGCGTTTTCTCGATAAACTGCGCAGCTCAATAGAACAACTCGAAGAAAAACTGCTCGGTTTTTAATTTTTCTGGAAGCACAAGATGGCCTTATTACAAATTAGTGAGCCTGGTTTGAGTGCCGCGCCGCATCAGCGTCGTCTGGCGGCAGGCATCGATTTAGGCACCACCAATTCTCTGGTTGCTACTGTACGCAGCGGCCAGGCTGAGACCCTTGCCGATAGCGCCGGGCGTCATCTGTTACCTTCGGTTGTGCACTATTCAGCCACCGAACATACCGTGGGTTATGACGCGCGTGCCAACGCCGCACAGGATCCGGTTAATACCATCAGTTCCGTAAAACGTATGCTGGGCCGCGCGCTGAGCGATATCCAGGTACGTTACCCGCATCTGCCGTATCAATTGCAGGCAAGCGAGAACGGTCTGCCGATGATCGCCACCAGCGCGGGGCTGATAAACCCGATCCGCGTCTCTGCCGATATCCTGAAATCCCTTGCGCTGCGCGCGCAAGAATCCCTGTCCGGCGAGCTGGACGGCGTGGTTATCACCGTTCCGGCATATTTTGACGATGCGCAGCGTCAGGGCACCAAAGATGCCGCGCGCCTGGCGGGCCTGCATGTTCTGCGTTTGCTCAACGAACCGACCGCAGCGGCGATAGCCTATGGCCTGGACTCCGGGAAAGAGGGGGTGATTGCCGTTTACGATCTGGGCGGCGGTACCTTTGATATTTCCATTCTGCGCTTAAGCCGCGGGGTGTTTGAAGTGCTGGCTACCGGCGGTGATTCCGCGCTGGGTGGCGATGACTTTGATCATCTGCTGGCAGATTTTATCCGCGAGCAGGCGAACCTGCCTCAGCATGGCGACAACCGTCTGCAGCGTGAACTGCTTGACGCCGCTATTGCCGCAAAAATTGCGCTGAGCGATGCCGCGTCCGTCACCGTTGAGGTGGCTGGCTGGCAGGGCACAGTGACCCGTGAACAGTTCGAAGCGCTGATTTCGACGCTGGTCAAACGTACCTTGCTTTCTTGCCGTCGCGCGCTGAAAGATGCGGGCGTTGAGCCTAACGAAGTGCTGGAAGTGGTCATGGTGGGCGGCTCCACGCGTGTACCTCTGGTTCGCGAGCAAGTGGGTGAGTTTTTTGGTCGTACGCCGCTGACCTCCATCGATCCGGATAAAGTTGTCGCGATTGGCGCGGCGATCCAGGCCGATATTCTGGTGGGCAATAAGCCAGACAGCGACATGCTGCTGCTGGATGTGATCCCGCTGTCGCTTGGCCTGGAAACCATGGGGGGGCTGGTGGAAAAAGTTATCCCGCGTAATACCACCATTCCGGTGGCGCGTGCGCAGGAGTTCACCACCTTCAAAGATGGGCAAACGGCCATGTCTATCCACGTAATGCAGGGCGAGCGCGAACTGGTGCAGGATTGCCGTTCGCTGGCGCGTTTTGCGCTTCGTGGTATCCCGGCGATGCCAGCGGGTGGCGCACATATCCGTGTTACCTTCCAGGTGGATGCGGACGGCCTGCTCAGCGTGACAGCCATGGAGAAATCCACCGGCGTTGAAGCGGCTATCCAGGTCAAGCCATCCTACGGCCTGACCGACAACGAAATCGCCACCATGATTAAAGATTCCATGAGCTTCGCTGAGCAGGACGTGAAAGCGCGTATGCTGGCCGAACAAAAAGTGGAAGCTGCCCGCGTACTGGAAAGCCTTAACGGTGCGCTGGCGACAGATGCCGCGCTGTTAAGCGCCGCAGAGCGGATGGTTATCGACGAGGCTATCGCACAGTTAAGTGCGGTTGCTAACGGCGATGATACTGACGCCATAGAACAAGCCATTAAAAATCTAGACAAACAAACCCAGGAATTCGCCGCGCGCCGCATGGATCAGTCCGTGCGCACCGCGTTAAAAGGCCATTCCGTCGACGAGGTTTAACATGCCAAAGATCGTTTTTCTGCCTCATCAGGACCTCTGTCCCGATGGCGCAGTTCTGGAAGCTAAGAGCGGCGAGACCATTCTTGATGTAGCCCTGCGTGGCGGTATTGAGATTGAGCACGCCTGTGAGAAATCCTGCGCCTGCACCACCTGCCACTGTGTCGTGCGTGAAGGGTTTGATTCGTTGCCGGAAAGCAGCGAAGACGAAGACGACATGCTGGATAAAGCCTGGGGTCTTGAGCCGGAAAGTCGCCTGGGTTGCCAGGCGCGTGTCACCGACGAAGATCTGGTCGTGGAGATCCCGCGTTACACTATCAACCACGCCCGGGAGCATTAATATGGCACTGAAATGGACCGACAGTCGCGAGATCGGCGAGGCGCTGTATGACGCTAACCCGGATCTCGATCCGAGAACTGTCCGCTTCACCGATATGCACCAGTGGATTTGCGATCTGGAAGATTTTGATGACGATCCGAACGCATCGAACGAAAAGATTCTCGAAGCAATTCTGCTAGTCTGGTTAGATGAAGCATCTTGATATCGACGGGCTGCCTTCTGGCGGCCCGTTTTCATATCCCATGCGCTAAAGGACAAAACAATGACAACAGAAGCGATGAAAATTACGCTGACGACCCAGGGCGCAGACGCTCGTTGGGGCGAAAAAGCGCTCTACAGTATTAATAACGACGGCATCACCCTGCACCTGACCGGTAAAGATGACACGGGCTTAATTCAGCGCGCCGCGCGCAAAATTGATGGCATGGGCATAAAGCATGTCGCGCTGAGCGGAGAAGGCTGGAACGCGGATCGCAGTTGGGCGTTCTGGGCTGGTTACAAAGGGCCGAAAGGGACGCGCAATGTTGAGTGGCCGACCTTATCAGAGTCCGATCAAAAAGAGCTCGACAGCCGTCTGAAAACCATCGACTGGGTGCGTGACATCATCAATGCGCCGGCAGAAGATCTCGGGCCGGAACAACTGGCGCAACGCGCTGTGGATCTGCTCAATGACGTGGGCGGCGAGGCGGTCTCTTACCGGATCGTGAAAGGCGAAGATCTGCGCGAAAAAGGATATATGGGCATCCATACTGTCGGGCGCGGTTCTGAACGTCCGCCGGTACTGCTGTCGCTGGATTTTAACCCGACGGGTGATGCAGAAGCGCCAATCTATGCCTGCCTGGTCGGTAAAGGCATTACCTTCGATTCCGGCGGTTATAGCATCAAGCAGACCGCGTTTATGGATTCGATGAAATCCGATATGGGCGGCGCTGCGCTGGTGACCGGTGCACTGGCATTTGCGATTACGCGCGGCCTGAAAAAGCGGGTGAAACTTTACCTATGCTGCGCGGATAACATGGTCAGCGGCAATGCCTTCAAACTGGGCGATATCATCCGCTACCGCAACGGCAAAACCGTAGAAGTCATGAACACCGATGCGGAAGGGCGTCTGGTGCTGGCAGACGGTCTGATTAATGCTTCCGCGCAGAAACCGCAATTTATCATTGATGCCGCGACCCTGACCGGGGCTGCTAAAACCGCATTGGGTAATGACTATCATGCGCTGTTTAGCTTCGATGACAAACTGGCAAACCGTTTACTGGCCAGCGCTGCGGCGGAAAACGAGCCGTTCTGGCGTTTGCCGCTGGCGGAATTCCACCGTAATCAGCTACCGTCAAACTTTGCCGAGCTGAATAACACCGCTGGCGCGGCGTTCCCGGCAGGGGCAAGCACGGCGGCAGGTTTCCTGTCGCATTTTGTGGAAAATTATCAGCAGGGCTGGCTGCATATCGACTGCTCTGCGACCTATCGTAAAGCGGCGGTGGAGCAGTGGGCTGCGGGTGCGACGGGCCTTGGCGTGCGTGCCATCGCGAATCTGTTGACCGCGAAGTAATTTTCCCCCTCATCCTGACCTTCTCCCCAAAGGGACGAGGGGGATTGTACGGTGCAGGCCGTCCCCCCCTCTCTATGGGAGAGGGCCGGGTGAGGGCTTCAAACAGCTTAAACGAACAGTAAAATTTATGTCTCATTCAGACCACGATCACGACCATCATCACGAGCCTGAAACCCTCGATAGCCTGCTGGAAAAAGCTGCGACTGAGCCGGCTTATCGTCCGGCATTTTTCCGCAAATTGCTGGAATCCACTGTTTGGGTGCCAGGCACTGCCGCGGAAGATGAAGCCATTGTTGAAGACAGCGTGTTGGATCTACAGCACTGGGAAAAGGACGACGGCCAGTCGGTGATCCCCTTTTTCACCTCCCTCGAAGCCCTGCAGCAGGCGGTGGAAACGGAGCAGGCATTTGTGGTGATGCCTGCGCGTACACTATTTGAAATGACGCTCGGTGAGACGCTGTTCCTCAATGCGAAGTTACCGACCGGTAAAGAGCTCACGCCGCGTGAAATCAGCCATCTGGTGGGTAAAGATGACAGTCCGTTAAGCCAGCAGGAAGTGCTGGAAGGCGGCATGTCGCTGCTGCTGTCCGAAGTGGCAGAACCGCCCGCGCAGATGATCGATTCGTTGATCAAATTGTTCTCGACCTTCAACCATGTGAAATGTGCGTATCTTTGCTCTATCAAAGAGAAAAATGATGCCCAGCCGAACCTGCTGATTGGTATTGAAGCCGAAGGCGACATTGAGAGCGTGATTGAGGCGGCAGGCAGTGTGGCAATGGATACCTTACCGGGTGATGAGCCAGTGGATATTTGCCAGGTAGTAAAAGGGGAACACGGGGTCAGCCATTTTATGATTGCCCATATCACCCCCTTCTATGAGCGCCGCTGGGGCAGTTTCCTGCGCGATCTGAAGAACAACCGCATTATCTGATACGTCGACGGGCTTATCCCGTCGCTTCCAGCAGCAGTAAATCCATCAGTAACACCAGATTCGACTCAAACGACGTTACCCCGGCCGCTTCGGCGGCAAAATGCACCGCTTCGTCATACAACGCAAAATGCAAATCCGCGAGGTTTGCCAGCGTATTCGCCGAGGCGCGAGTAAAGGCGATAACCGTCATACCGACATTCTGTGCAATACGCGCTTTATCCAGAACCTGTTCCGTTTCTCCGCTACGTGAGACGGCGATAAACACCTGGTAACGCGCCGCGTTGCTGAGGAAGATATTACGGCTGTCGCCGGGGCCGGAAATAAATGCCGTCTTGCCCAGCACCTGCAATTTTTTTGTCAGGTATTCCGCAAACAGATATGAAAAGCCGGCGCCATAAAGGAAAAAACTCTCTTTCTCGCGCAGTAATGTGACGAACTGTTGGCGTTTTTCCTCGGTCACCCATTGAAAGGTCTGCTGGTAGTTCGCCATAAACTGATGGAAAAGCGCAGGCAGGGTATTGCCGTTTCCCGTAACCTGCTCTGGAATATGAGGGGTATCGGCCAGAAGCTGTTTGCAGTGCCAGATGAATTCGCTGTAACCGCTAAACCCCAGTTTCTGGCATAGCCGCATAATGGTGGCAGTAGAGACAAATGTCGCTGTCGCCAGATCGCGGACGGTGATATTGCCCACCAGCAGCGGGTGATCCGTGAGGTGGGCAAGGACCCGGTATTCGGCGCGGGTAAGAGACTCCCCGCGCGTTAAAAGGGGCGCTAAACGGTTATCCATTTACGCAGGTTCAATCGGCAAGTCGTCGCGCGCGCCCCATTCACTCCAGGAACCATCGTATAACTTCACGTTATTTGCGCCGAGCGTGGTCAGTGCCAGGATGACGACAGTGGCGGTGACACCCGAGCCGCAACTGACAATAATCGGCTCCTGCAGATTAACGCCCTGACGTGTGAAAATGGCCTCCAGCTCGTCTGTCGTTTTTAGTTCACCGTTAACCACCAGATCGCCCCACGGTACATTCAGCGCGCCGGGAATATGGCCGCGTTTCAGGCCTGCACGCGGTTCATCCACCTCGGCGTTGAAACGGGCCGCCGGGCGGGCATCCACAAGCTGTGCGGTACGCTCGTGGCTGACCAGCAGCACATCGGTCAGGCGTTTAACCAGTGATGGGTCAACTTTCAC
Organism: Phytobacter diazotrophicus; assembly: GCF_052061655.1. NCBI lineage: Bacteria > Pseudomonadati > Pseudomonadota > Gammaproteobacteria > Enterobacterales > Enterobacteriaceae > Phytobacter > Phytobacter diazotrophicus. Next base: position 1,356,955 of record NZ_CM125428.1, read on the forward strand.
TTCGAAATCAGATTGCGGCAAGTTGGCGTCACCCTGCTCAAGTGGCAGTTCATCGCGCTGCCAGCCTGCAAATCCGCCTGCCAGAATTGAAACCCGCTCGACACCGAAATAACGCAGCATCCACCAGGCGCGCGGTGCGGAGAAGAGATTGCCTTCGTCATAGACCACCAGATGTTTGTCGTGGCTTACGCCCAGTTCGCGCATGGCGACGGCAAAGGCTTCCGGGCGCGGTAACATGTGCGGCAGCGAAGTGGTGTGGTCAGAAAGGGCTTCGATATCAAAAAATACCGCCCCGGGAATGTGCCCGGCGCGGTATTCAGCCGTCATATTACGGGTGTGTTCCTGGCCTGCGGGTGCCATACGGGCATCGATGACCTGAACCTCGGGGTCATCGGCGTGTTCAATCAGCCAGTCGGCTGAGACAAAAAAAGAGGTGGACATGGTTGCCTCCGTGTCATCAACAAGAAACCCGCCATGTTTCAGGCTACAGGTGTATTGGCTGGATTCGTTCATCCCGGTCACTTACATCAGTAAGCTTCGGAGATTCTCTCACCTGTCGCCTGCCTGCAACTTGAATTATTCAGGGTATATCCTGAATTGTTAACGTTTTTTCCTGCCCCGACAAGCAACCATCGCAAAAGGCGCGAGTATCCTCGTTATTTTTTTATCGCCCGACCATTTTCCCAGGCTTTTTGCAGCGCGGGCCAGTATTCGCGATTCGCCGCGATCATTTCATCAAGAATCGCTTTAGCGTGTTGCATGGTGGGTACTGTGCGGTTGAGCGTAAAGGCCTGCAGGGCTTTTTCATAACTACCTTCAATGGTGGCTTCAACCAGCAGTTGTTCCGAAGCCAGTTGCTGCATCAATAACGTTTGATGAAACAACGGCACCGCCCCCATGCGCACCGGCTCCGGTCCGTTTGCCGTGATGTACGCCGGTACTTCTACCATTGCATCGTAGGGGAGGTTCGCAATCGCCCCTTTGTTTTCGACGATCACCAGATGGCGCTGACGTAAATCAAAGGCCAGCGAGCAGGCGACATCAACGATAAACGCGCCGTGAACCCCGACATGAAACGCATCCGGTAGGACGCCGGTACGTTGATACTCCTGGGCTGCGGCAAACAGCTTTTTCTCCCTGCCGTTCATCACCTCATTGGCGCGGGTATAGTTGGGATCCTGATGTTCAACAATCTCGTTGGGCATCAGGTAGTACTGTAGATAGGGGTTCGGCAGATATTCCGGGAAATGATCCATCAGCGGTTTAATATTGCGCCATGTCTTCACCCACGACGGATCCGAGTGTTGCGGATCGGTCTGTGCGGCATCTTCGGTGAGCAGGCCAAAGCGGGCAATGTGTTCACGCAGTTGAGGCAGTCTGTCTTCGCCATCAACAAGCACGCGGGTAAACCAGCCAAAATGGTTCAGGCCGAAGTAATCCACCTCCAGTTTGTGGCGATCAACGCCGAGGATCGCCCCCATATTGCGCATCGCCGCCACTGGCATATCGCAAATATTGAGCACGCGGGCGTCCGGACGCAGACGACGTACCCCTTCGGCAACAATTGCAGCGGGGTTGGAATAATTCACAATCCACGCGCGTTTATCGGCGTAGCGCTCGACCAGGTCAATGAGTTCCACCATTGGCAGAATGGTGCGCAGACCGTACGCCAGGCCGCCAGGTCCACAGGTTTCCTGCCCCACCACACCATGACGCAGCGGAATTTTTTCATCCTGCTCGCGCATTTTGTACTGGCCGACACGCATTTGGGCGAAGACGAAGTGGGCACCGCTAAAGGCCGTTTCCGGGTTGCTGGTGACGGTAAACTTGATGCTCTGGCTGTGGTCACGAATCACTTTTTCCACCACCGGCGCAATAGTGCTCTGTCGGGCTTCGTCGATGTCATAGAGGCGAATTTCCGCCAGCGGGAAATCCTCCAGACGCACCATCAGGCTTTTGACAATCCCTGGCGTGTAGGTGCTGCCGCCACCGGCGATAGAGAGAATAAATGGGGGGTTCAACATCTTTAGTCTCCTTTAGAGAAACGCCTCAACGGCTTCTCGCATTTTTTTGACATGCAGCCCGTAGACCACCTGAACGTTATTGCCTTGTTTGATGACCGCTTTCGCGCCCGTTGCTTTCAGGCGAGGTTCATCAATGGTGGCGACATCTTTCACCGTGACGCGCAGACGGGTATAGCAGTTGTCTACCACCTCGATGTTGCCGCGTCCGCCGAGTCCTTCGATGATCGCCTCGCCCAGTCCATCGTTGTTGCCTTTGGCCTGGTAATCCTGCTTGCTGTACAAACGCGTCTCTTCGTCTTCGGTTTCCCGGCCTGGCGTCTTCATGTCGAAACGCAAAATCAGGAAACGGAAAATAACGAAGTAGAGGGCGAACATAATCAGCCCGACCACGATGTACATCGGCCAGTTCGACTTCTCAGTGCCGAGCGGCAGGTTATAGAGAATAAAATCAATGATGCCGTTTGCGCCGATGGCATGGACGCCAAGCAGGGAGAAAAGCATCATGCCGATGCCGGTCAGCACCGCGTGCACCACGAACAGCAGTGGTGCGACGAACAGAAAAGAAAACTCAAGCGGTTCGGTCACCCCAACCAGAAGGGAGGTGAGCGCTGCGGGGATAAGAATCGCTTTCGCCGCCGCTTTGCGTTCGGGCCTGGCGGTCAAATACATGGCCAGTGCTGCGGCGGGCAGGCCGAACATTTTACTGATGCCACGCGCATCCCACACCACTGTGCTGCTCAGTTGTTTCACGTCCGGGCAGGCCATTTCGGCAAAATAGATATTGCGCGCGCCCTGATACATCGAGCCGCACACTTCCTGCGTACCGCCCAGTTCGGTATATAAAAATGGCGTGTAGACCAGGTGATGCAGGCCCGTGGGAACCAGAATGCGCTCCAGGAAGCCATAAATGGCCACGCCGAATGGCCCGGCACCTTTAATGGCCATGGCCAGCGTGCTGATGCCATGCTGGGCGAAAGGCCACAGCTCGCTCATGACAACCCCCAGCATCATAGAGACAGGGAGCATGATGATGGCGACAAAGCAGTGGCCGGAATAGATAGCCATCGCCCCGGAAAACTGTACGCCGGAATACTTGTTGTACAGATATCCCGATAGCGCGCCGGTGAGGATCCCGGCGAAGACGCCCATCTCCAGCACCTGTACACCCAGCACCATACTTTGGCCCGCGGCTTTCATCTGATCGGCCGCTGCCAGCCCCCCCTGCATCTGCAAGGTGACATTCATGGCATTGATAAACACGATAAAGGTGACCAGACCAATGAGCGCGGCATAGCCTTTATCGCGTGCGGCGAGACCAACGGGAATGCCGACTGCAAAGACCAGCGCCAGATTTGCCAACACCGAGACGGCGGATTTAGCAATCAGTTGCCCGGTATGTTGAATCAGCGGATGACCGAGAAACGGCAGGTACTCTGCCAGGTTGCCGTTGCCAAAAATATTTCCGAAGGCGATAAACAAGCCGACAATCGGCAAAATCAGCACCGGACCAAAGAGGGACTTACCGAAATTTTGTAGGGCGTTAACGGCTCTGCTCATAACGTTCTCTCTTATATGAACCGCGAAAAAGGGGTGAAGATGCACTAACGTTAGCAGGTGAACGCAAAAGTAAGCTATCTATCTTATTGTTTTAAAAACAAATGACCTGAAAGGTAACATGTAACGTTACGACCTGTGATCGCGGTAACATGGCCGAACGAACCGGCTAAACTCAGCGAAGCGCTTTCCAGATTCTGGGAGGCTGTTTGTAATCGGCAAAGTCACGCATAATACTTACGCTTAACGAATTAACAGGCTTTGTGGGCCAGGGATAAAGGATGAAACTGAAACGTTCGACGGCGATCGCTATCGTCTTCTTTAGTGCGTTCATATTGGCAGGTTGTGATAACAACGATAAACCTCAGGAAGCGCAGGCCGCCCCGGCAGCTGCTGCGCCAGCCGCGAGTCAAACGCCACCCGCGACAAAACCGGATGGCGAAAAACTCAAACAACTCGCGGCGAGCAGTGAAGGCAAGCCGTTAACGCTGGTAGATGCCTCAGAGGTCCAGCTTGAGGGCGCGGCCGCCCTGGTATTGACCTTTTCCGTTCCGCTCGACCCGGATCAGAACTTTGCCCAGACTGTCCACGTGGTGGATAAAAAGAATGGCAAAGTCGACGGGGCATGGGAACTCTCCACAAACCTGAAAGAACTTCGCCTGCGTCACCTGGAACCCAACCGCGAACTGTTGGTATCCGTTGACCGCGGGCTGGTGGCGCTTAATAAAGCCACGTTTGGTATTGATTACGAAAAGGCGATTACCACCCGTGATATTCAGCCTACCGTTGGCTTTGCCAGCCGTGGTTCTTTACTGCCCGGAAAAGTGGTGGAAGGGCTGCCGGTTATGGCGCTTAACGTCAATAATGTGGACGTTAACTTCTACCGCGTGAAGCCGGAATCGCTGGCGGCTTTCGTTAGCCAGTGGGAATACCGCAACGCGCTGACCAACTGGGAGTCGGACAATTTGCTGAAAATGGCCGATCTGGTTTACACCGGTCGGTTTGACCTCAATCCGGCACGTAACACCCGCGAAAAACTTCTGCTTCCGCTGGGAGAAATCAAGCCCCTACAGCAGGCCGGAGTCTATATCGCCGTTATGAACCAGGCGGGGCACTATAGCTATAGCAATGCGGCGACCCTTTTTACGCTGAGTAATATTGGCCTGTCCGCCCACCGTTACCATAATCGGTTAGATATTTTCACCCAGGGCCTCGAAAACGGTGCGGCGCAATCGGGCGTCGATGTTGTCCTGCTGAACGATAAAGGTCAGACGCTGGCGCAGGCGACCAGCGATGCACAGGGGCATGCCACGCTGACCACGGACAAAGAAGCGGCACTGATTCTGGCGCGTAAAGACGGCGAAACAACCCTGCTCGACTTGCAGCTTCCTGCCCTCGATCTGGCGGAATTTGCGATTGCCGGTGATCCGGGTTACAGCAAGCAATTCTTTATGTTTGGTCCGCGCGATCTCTACCGCCCCGGCGAAACCGTGATCGTAAATGCTCTGCTGCGTGACAGCGACGGTAAACCGCTCGCCGATCAGCCCGTGAAGCTTGAGGTGGTCAAACCGGATGGCCAGGTGATGCGTACCGTGGTAAGCCAGCCGACAAACGGTCTGTACCATTTTACCTACGCCCTGGATGCCAGCGCGCAGACCGGTACATGGTCAATTCGCGCCAATACCGGGGATAACCAACTGCGTAGCTGGTCTTTCCATGTAGAAGATTTTATGCCAGAACGCATGGCGCTGAATCTGAGCCCTCAACCGACACCGCTCAAGGCCGATGAGGATGTGGATTTCAACGTCGCTGGCTATTACCTGTACGGTGCGCCGGCCAACGGCAATACCCTGCAGGGCCAGCTCTATTTGCGCCCTTTACGCGAAGCGGTAAAAGCCCTGCCAGGTTTTCAGTTTGGCGACATTGCCGATGAAAATCTGACGCGTACCCTGGATGAAGTGCATCTGACACTGGATGAAAAAGGCCATGGCCAGGTTACAGCCCCCAGCCAGTGGCAGGAAACTCACTCACCGTTGCAGGTTATTTTGCAGGCAAGCCTGCTTGAATCGGGCGGTCGTCCGGTCACGCGTCGTGCTGAACAGGCTATCTGGCCTGCGCCTGTGCTGCCGGGTATCCGTCCGCAGTTTGCCTCGAAGGCGGTTTACGATTACCGCACCGATACCACCGTCAACCAGCCGATTGTTGATGAAAATGGTAATGCCGGTTTTGACATTGTCTATGCCGATGCGCAGGGCGTGAAAAAAGCGGTCTCTGGCCTGCAGGTACGATTGATTCGCGAACGTCGCGACTACTACTGGAACTGGTCGGAAAGCGAAGGCTGGCAGTCACAGTTTGATCAAAAAGATCTGGTAGAGAATGAGCAGACGTTGGATCTCGCCGCTGACGAAACCGGGAAAATTACCGTACCGGTAGAGTGGGGCTCATATCGCCTGGAAGTCAAAGCGCCTGATGAAAGCGTCAGTAGCGTCCGTTTCTGGGCCGGTTATAGCTGGCAGGATAACAGCGACGGCACCGGTGCCGCACGCCCTGACCGTGTCACGATGAAGCTGGACAAACCTGCCTATCAGCCGGGCGATACCATTAAGCTGCACATCACCGCACCTGCGGCAGGCAAAGGCTACGCCATGATTGAGTCCAGCGAAGGGCCGTTGTGGTGGCAGGAAATCGACGTGCCCGCGACAGGGCTGGATCTCTCTATTCCGGTGGATCAGAAATGGCGTCGCCATGACCTCTACCTGAGCACGCTGGTAGTGCGTCCGGGGGATAAGTCCAAATCGGCAACGCCGAAACGCGCCGTGGGCTTGCTCCATCTGCCGATGGGGGACGAAAACCGCCGCCTCTCCGTGGCCCTGGAAAGTCCGCAAAAAATGCGCCCGAACCAGCCGCTGACGGTCAAGGTGAAGGCCAGCCTGAAAAACGGCACCGTGCCAAAACAGGTCAACGTGCTGGTCTCCGCAGTGGATAGCGGGGTGCTGAATATCACGGATTATGTTACGCCAGACCCGTGGGAAGCCTTCTTTGGGCAAAAACGCTATGGCGCCGATATCTATGACATCTATGGTCAGGTGATTGAAGGGCAGGGGCGTCTTGCCGCGTTACGTTTTGGTGGTGATGGTGACGAGCTCAACCGTGGCGGCAAGCCACCGGTTAACCATGTCACCATCATTGCCCAACAGGCGCAGCCGGTTACGCTGGATGACAAGGGTGAAGGAACGGTTACGCTGCCTATTGGCGACTTTAACGGTGAACTGCGCGTGATGGCGCAGGCCTGGACTGCGGAAGACTTCGGTAACAGCGAAAGCAAAGTGATTGTCGCAGCACCGGTGATTACCGAGCTCAACACGCCTCGCTTCCTGGCCGGTGGCGATACCAGCCGCCTGACGCTCGATATTACTAACCTCACCGATAAGCCGCAGACGCTGAACATTGCACTGGCGGCAAAAGGCTTACTGGCTCTGGAAAGCGAGCAACCGAAGCCGGTGAACGTAGCGCCAGGGGCGCGGATGACACTCTTTATTCCGGTACGTGCGCTGGACGGTTATGGCGATGGCGAAGTGACGGCTGCCATTTCAGGCCTGACATTGCCGGGGGAAACCTTCGCGACGCAGACTAAATCGTGGAAGATCGGTGTGCGCCCGGCTTACCCGGCGCAGACCATCAGCAGCGATGTCATGCTCTATCCGCATGAGAGCTGGAATGCACCGGCTGAGCATACAAAACGTATTTCGCCAGTGGCCCTGCAGGGGCAGTTGTTGCTGAGCGGACGTCCTTCGCTCAACATCGCCCGTTACATTCAGGAGCTGAAAGCCTACCCGTACGGATGCCTTGAGCAGACGGCGAGCGGGCTGTTCCCGTCGTTGTATACCAATGCGGCTCAGCTTAAGTCGATGGGTATCAAGGGTGACAGCGATGAACAGCGCCGTGCGGCAGTGGAGATCGGTATCGCCCGCTTGCTGCAAATGCAGCGTGATGACGGTGGTTTCTCGTTATGGGATAAAAACGGGCCGGAAGAGTACTGGTTGTCCGCCTATGTGACTGACTTCCTGGTACGCGCCTCAGAGCAGGGTTACAGCGTGCCTGTGGAGGCGCTGAATAACGCCAATAGCCGTCTGCTGCGTTACTTGCAGGACCCGGCGGTGATGGCTGTGCGTTACAGCGACGATGTCCAGGCGACAAAATTTGCGGCGCAAAGCTATGCGGCGCTGGTGCTTGCACGTCAGCAGAAAGCCCCACTCGGCGCGCTGCGCGAACTGTGGCAGCGTCATGCGCAGGCGAAAGCGGGTCTGCCGCTGCTGCAACTGGGGGTGGCACTCAAGCTGATGGGCGATGCTCCGCGCAGTGAACAGGCACTGGCGCTGGCGTTAACGACACCGCGTGCGAAAGCGCAGCGCTGGATGGCGGATTACGGCAGCGAACTGCGTGATAATGCGCTGATGCTGTCGCTGCTGGAAGAAACTCACTGTTGCCGGATGCGCAGAACAAGTTGCTGACCACCTTGTCTGAACAGGCCTATGGCCAACGCTGGCTCTCCACGCAGGAAAGCAATGCGCTTTATCTGGCGGGGCGTCATTTGCAGAACTTGCCGGGGACATGGCAGGCACAGACCTCCCTGACCAGTGAAGAGCTGAAAGGCGACAAACCGCAAACCCGTGAACTCAACGCGGACCAGATGACGGCGCTGACGGTGACAAACACCGGTGAAAGCCCGATGTGGCTGCGTCTCGACAGTACAGGGTATCCGGAGTACACCCCGGCACCGGCCAGCAATGTCCTGAATATCGAACGTCAGATCCTTGGTACCGATGGGCAGACAAAATCACTGGCCTCGCTGAAAAGCGGCGAACTGGTGCTGGTCTGGCTTGAAGTCCGCGCCAGCCACAACGTGCCAGATGCGCTGGTAGTTGACCTTCTGCCAGCCGGACTGGAACTGGAAAACCAGAATCTGGCCAGCAGCAGCGCGAGCCTGCAGGATAGCGGCAGCGAAGTGCAGGAACTCCTTAACCGTATGCAGCAGGCAGATATTGCCCATATGGAATTCCGCGATGATCGCTTTGTCGCCGCCGTCTCCGTTAGCGAAGGGCAGCCAGTCACGCTGGTTTACCTTGCGCGTGCGGTAACGCCGGGAACCTATCAACTGCCGATGCCGCAGGTGGAGTCTATGTATGTGCCGCAGTGGCGGGCAACAGGGGCCGCAAGCGGTCCGTTGATCGTTCGCCCATAGCATGAATAAAGGGCGCACCTGGCGCTCCCGCGGGCTTTGGCTTGCGGGAGCGTTTCTTCTTATTCCGTTGGTTCTTTTTATCGCCGACAAACTCTGGCCGCTGCCTCTAAAAGAGGTCAACCCGGCGCGCGTCGTTGTGGCGGAGGATGGCACGCCGCTCTGGCGCTTCGCTGATGCCGAGGGGATCTGGCGCTATCCGGTGGCGATAGAAGATGTCTCTCCGCGTTATTTACAGGCGCTTATCGAATACGAGGACCGCTGGTTCTGGAAACACCCTGGCGTAAACCCGCTTTCGGTCGCCCGTGCTGCATGGCAGGATCTGCTGGCTGGCAGAGTTATTTCTGGCGGCAGTACGCTCACTATGCAGGTTGCGCGTCTGCTCGATCCCCATCCGCGTACCTTTGGCGGTAAAGTCCGCCAGCTATGGCGGGCGTTGCAACTCGAGTGGCATCTCTCCAAGCGCGACATTCTGACGCTCTATCTCAACCGTGCCCCGTTTGGCGGTACGTTGCAGGGCGTTGGGGCGGCAAGCTGGGTTTATCTGGGCAAATCCCCCGCGCAGCTCAGCTATGCAGAGGCGGCACTGCTCGCTGTCTTACCACAAGCACCGAGTCGCCTGCGCCCTGACCGCTGGTCGGAGCGTGCCCAGGCGGCGCGGGATAAAGTACTGGATCGCATGGTCTCGCAGGGCGTGTGGAGCCAAAAACAGGTTGCGGAGTCGCGTGAAGAGCCGGTCTGGCTGGCACCGCGTCAGATGCCGCAACTCGCGCCCCTTTTCTCCCGTTATATGTTAAGCAAAGACCCGGGTCTCAAAATTACCACCACACTTGATGCCAGCCTCCAGCGTCAGCTTGAAGACCTGGCCGCTGGCGTGAAATCTCGTCTGCCCCAGCGTAGCTCGCTGGCGATCATCGTTGTCGACCATACGGACATGAAAGTGCGGGGCTGGGTGGGGTCGGTGGACATTAATGACGATAGCCGTTTTGGCCATGTCGATATGGTCAGCGCCACCCGCTCCCCGGGATCGGTGTTAAAACCCTTCATTTATGGCCTGGCGATGGATGATGGTCTGATTCATCCCGCCTCATTACTACAGGATGTGCCACGGCGAACGGGGGACTATCGTCCCGGTAATTTTGACAGCGGTTTTCACGGGCCGGTCAGCATGAACGAGGCGCTGGTTCGCTCACTTAACCTTCCGGCGGTACAGGTTCTGGAGGCCTACGGGCCGAAGAAATTTGCCGCTACGCTGCGCAATGCCGGGTTGCCGCTTAAATTGCCGGAAGGCGCGGAGCCGAACCTGTCACTTATTCTGGGGGGGGCAGGCGCCCGTCTGGCGGATATCACCGCAGCGTATAGTGCCTTTGCGCGCCACGGCAAGGCCGGACAGTTACGCTTTCAGCCAGACGATCCGTTGATGGAAAGAACGCTGATGTCGCCGGGCGCGGCGTGGATTATTCGCCGCATTCTTGCCGGAGAAGCGCAGCCGTTACCGGACAGCGCGCTCCCGCAAGTGGTGCCGCTGGCCTGGAAAACCGGCACCAGCTACGGTTATCGTGACGCCTGGGCCATTGGGCTCAATAGTCGCTATGTGATTGGCATCTGGACGGGCAGGCCGGACGGCACGCCGGTTGCGGGCCAGTTTGGTTTCGCCAGCGCAGTGCCATTGCTCAATCAGGTGAACAATATGCTGCAGCCCCGTTCCGCGCTGGAGCTGGCGCGTTTACCGCAGGATCCGCGCCCGGAATCGGTCAGCCGCGATGTCATCTGCTGGCCTGGCGGGCAGAGCTTACCGGAAGGTGACAGCAATTGTCGCCGCCGTCTGGCGACCTGGCTTCTGGATAATAGTCAGCCACCCACGATGCTGATGGCGGAACAAGAAGGGGCGCGCGGCATTCGTTTCCCGGTGTGGGTTAACGCGCAGGGACAACGGGTCGCAGCAGATTGCCCCGATGCGCAACAACGCACAATCATCGTCTGGCCTTTGCCGCTGGAACCCTGGTTACCTGATGGCGAGCGCCGGGCGGCAAGATTACCTCCGCGCTCGAAAACCTGTCCTCCGCGTGATGAGAACGCACCGCCGCCGCTGTTGCTCTCGGGGATCCGCGATGGCGCAGTGATCAAACGGTTACCGGGGCGTTCGCAGGCAACATTGCCGCTACAGGCCACCGGTGGCGAAGGGCGACGCTGGTGGTTTTTAAACGGAGAGCCGCTGGACGGTCATGATCAACTATTAAGCCTTAACCTTGATAAAAGCGGTCAGTACCAGTTACTGGTGATGGATGACGCCGGGCAGGTCGCGGCGGTAGAGTTCGCGGTGCAATAACGCAACACATATACGCATCTTTTTTCACGCTGCCTTTGTGTTGGTTGCACGTGTACACCCCGGTGACTGATTTATGTAAGTACCGGGGATGCCTGCGCTTGCCGCCTTGATGTAACCTGAATAATGTGGTGAAGAGACGTTTTGGTGAATGGTGTTGCTGAAACTCGTCTTATTTTAAAAAAATGTTACCTTTATCCATAGGCAATGCCCGCGTTGCTCTTTATAATCCGCGCCAGGTCATACGTATGTATGTACGACAACAGAACAACTTACAGGGGTTAACATGGCTATTGAACGTACTTTTTCCATCATCAAGCCGAACGCGGTGGCAAAAAACGTTATTGGTAGTATTTTCGCGCGTTTTGAATCTGCTGGTTTCAAGATTGTTGGCACGAAAATGCTGCATCTGTCCGTTGAGCAGGCTCGTGGTTTCTACGCTGAGCACGAAGGCAAACCGTTCTTCGACGGCCTGGTTGAGTTCATGACCTCCGGCCCGATCGTGGTCTCCGTGCTGGAAAGCGAAAACGCGGTGCAGCGTCACCGTGACCTGCTGGGCGCTACCAACCCGGCTAACGCGCTGGCAGGTACTCTGCGCGCTGATTATGCTGACAGTTTCACCGAGAACGGCACCCACGGTTCCGATTCTCTGGAATCTGCGGCGCGCGAAATCGCCTATTTCTTCGGCGAAGGCGAAGTATGCCCACGCACTCGCTAATTTCCACGGCCTTACGCACCCTGTTGTGCGAAGCCCATCGGAAATTGTAAGCAGATTTACACTTTATTTTGCCAATGCCGCGCGCAGTCGTGGCATCTGCACAGCAGAATTTGTACAATGCAGCGCCCCGTGAATTGCAAAACGCATTCCCGGGGCGCTTCTTTTTTCAACCCTCCAGGGGCCATAACGTGTAATAACGAGGCCGGAATACACAACTATGTCTGAACAGATTGTCACGCCTGAGAACGTCGCACTGACGGTTCCCAATAAAGATGCAAAAATCAACCTGCTGGATCTGAATCGTCAGCAGATGCGCGAGTTTTTCAAAAACTTAGGCGAAAAACCCTTCCGCGCCGATCAGGTGATGAAGTGGATGTACCACTATTGCAGCGACGATTTTGATGAGATGACCGACATCAATAAAGTGCTGCGTAATAAGCTCAAAGAGGTCGCGGTAATCCGCGCTCCTGAAGTCGTGGAAGAGCAACGTTCCTCCGATGGCACCATCAAATGGGCGATTGCCGTAGGCGATCAGCGCGTTGAAACGGTATACATTCCGGAAGACGATCGCGCCACGCTGTGCGTTTCCTCACAGGTTGGCTGTGCGCTGGAGTGTAAATTCTGCTCCACGGCGCAACAGGGCTTCAACCGTAACCTGAAAGTGTCAGAAATTATTGGCCAGGTCTGGCGCGCGGCGAAAATTATCGGTGCGGTTAAAACGACCGGCGTACGTCCTATCACTAACGTGGTAATGATGGGCATGGGCGAACCGTTGCTGAACCTGACTAACGTAGTGCCGGCAATGGAAATCATGCTGGATGACTTTGGTTTCGGCTTGTCCAAACGTCGCGTTACGCTGTCGACTTCTGGCGTGGTTCCTGCGCTGGATAAGCTGGGTGACATGATTGATGTTGCGCTGGCGATTTCGCTGCATGCACCGAATGATACCATTCGTGACGAAATTGTACCGATCAACAAAAAGTACAATATTGCGACTTTCCTCGAATCGGTTCGCGGCTACATTTCGAAGTCCAATGCTAACCAGGGGCGCGTGACCATTGAATACGTCATGCTCGACCATGTGAACGATGGCACTGAGCATGCGCATGAGCTGGCGGCCTTGCTGAAAGACACGCCGTGCAAGATCAACCTGATTCCGTGGAACCCGTTCCCGGGCGCGCCGTATGGCCGCAGCTCGAACAGCCGTATCGACCGTTTCTGTAAGGTGCTGATGAGCTATGGCTTCACCACTATCGTGCGTAAAACACGCGGTGATGACATTGACGCGGCATGTGGTCAGCTGGCTGGTGACGTTATTGACCGTACGAAACGGACGATGCGTAAACGTATGCAGGGTGAGCCGATTTCGATTAAGGCGGTTTAGCGTTCTGGCGTCGCGGCAGGCTTCTGTGTCGCGACGCATAAATATGCTGATTTAATCGCCTGATTATAGTTGTGCAATCAATAATTACTGTGCGTTTCTCTCGACTTTAAGGCAGTATGTAGCGATGGAACAACAGCTTAGCAAAAGTACGAAAAGCTGTTCTGTTATGACCGGCCTGACAGTCTTATACTGTCGGTCTAAATTTAACTGACCCTGACATTTCGCGGCGCGCCCAGGCAATGCTTACTACGCGCCTGAATCTTAAATTTTCACGTACCAGCAGTTGTAGCGAATGAATACTGAAGCCACTCACGACCAAAACGAAGCACAAACCACGGGCGTTCGTCTGCGCAATGCCCGTGAACAACTCGGACTTAGCCAGCAGGCGGTAGCTGAGCGCCTCTGTCTCAAAGTTTCCACGGTACGCGATATTGAGGACGATAAGGCTCCTGCCGAATTGGCTTCAACATTCCTGCGTGGTTACATCCGCTCGTATGCGCGTTTGGTGCATATCCCGGAAGAAGAATTGCTGCCGATGATTGAGAAACAGGCCCCGATTCGGGCGGCGAAAGTCGCGCCGATGCAGACCTTTTCTCTGGGTAAACGTCGTAAAAAACGTGACGGCTGGTTAATGAGCTTTACCTGGCTGGTACTGTTTGTGGTTGTTGGCCTGACGGGCGCATGGTGGTGGCAAAACCACAAAGCGCAGCAGCAAGAGATCACCACAATGGCCGATCAGTCATCTGCAGAACTGAACGCCAGTGGTAGCAGCGAAGGGCAGAACGTTCCGCTGAATAACGATGCAGTCAGCACTCCGACAGAAACCCCAAATACTACGGCTGCGACTACGCCAGTTGAGCCAACGGCGCCGACAACAGCAGCGCCTGCAACAGCCGCGCATTCCAACGCCGTTGTCTCGCCTTCTCAGGCACCTGTTACTCAGTCCCCTGCCGCTCAGCCATCGGCTAGCGCGAATAACGCGCCACTGCCGACTGACCAGGCGGGTATCGCCTCCCCGGACGCCGCACATGCGCTGGTCATGAACTTCAACGCCGACTGCTGGTTAGAAGTGAGCGATGCAAGCGGTAAAAAATTATTCAGCGGCATCCAGCGTAAAGACGCGACGCTGAATTTGACCGGCCAGGCGCCTTACAAGCTCAAAATCGGTGCACCTGCTGCGGTACAGATTCAATATCAGGGTAAACCTGTCGATCTGAGCCGCTTTATCAGAACTAACCAGGTTGCACGCCTGACCCTCAATGCCGAACAATCAGCAGTACAGTAACAGACGGGCAACGCGGGAGATTTTTCATGCATAACCAGGCTCCGATTCAACGTCGGAAATCGAAACGGATTTACGTTGGTAATGTGCCGATTGGCGATGGCGCCCCCATCGCCGTGCAGTCAATGACAAACACCCGCACCACAGACGTGGACGCGACGGTTGCGCAGATTAAAGCGCTTGAGCGCGTTGGCGCTGACATAGTTCGTGTTTCCGTTCCTACCATGGACGCGGCAGAAGCCTTCAAACTGATTAAGCAACAGGTGAGTGTACCGCTGGTCGCGGATATTCACTTTGACTACCGCATTGCGCTGAAAGTCGCGGAATACGGCGTCGATTGTCTGCGTATCAACCCAGGCAATATCGGTAATGAAGAACGTATTCGCATGGTTGTTGATTGTGCGCGCGACAAAAATATCCCTATCCGTATTGGCGTTAACGCCGGATCGCTGGAAAAGGATCTGCAGGAAAAATATGGTGAGCCCACGCCTCAGGCGCTGCTGGAATCCGCCATGCGCCATGTCGATCACCTCGACAGACTCAATTTCGATCAATTCAAAGTCAGCGTGAAAGCCTCCGATGTATTCCTGGCGGTGGAGTCATACCGTCTGCTGGCAAAACAGATCGATCAACCGTTACACCTTGGGATCACCGAAGCGGGTGGGGCGCGCAGTGGCGCGGTCAAGTCAGCGATCGGCCTGGGCTTACTGCTGTCGGAAGGGATCGGCGATACGCTGCGTGTCTCGCTGGCGGCGGATCCGGTTGAAGAGATCAAAGTTGGCTTCGATATCCTGAAATCACTGCGCATCCGTTCGCGTGGCATCAACTTTATCGCCTGTCCTACCTGCTCACGTCAGGAGTTTGACGTGATCGGCACCGTAAATGCCCTTGAACAGCGCCTGGAAGATATCATCACGCCGATGGATGTTTCGATCATCGGTTGCGTGGTGAACGGTCCTGGCGAAGCGCTGGTTTCTACGCTTGGCGTGACCGGTGGCAACAAGAAAAGCGGCCTTTACGAAGATGGCGTACGCAAGGACAGACTGGATAACGACGATATGATTACCCAGCTTGAAGCCCGCATCCGTGCGAAAGCATCAATCCTGATGAAGCTAATCGTATTGCTGTGCAACAGGTAGAAAAATAACGTGATGGGAAGCGGCTGGCTTCCCGTGATGATGAACCCGCAAGGCGCAAGCCCTGAGGGTTCATTTTTTGTATTCAAAAAGAGAATAAACGTGGCAAAGAATATTCAAGCCATTCGCGGCATGAACGATTATCTGCCTGGCGAAACCGCCATCTGGCAGCGCATTGAAGGCACACTCAAAAACGTGCTCGGCAGCTACGGTTACAATGAAATCCGTTTGCCGATTGTAGAGCAGACCCCGTTATTCAAACGCGCGATCGGTGAAGTTACCGACGTGGTTGAAAAAGAGATGTACACCTTTGACGATCGCAACGGCGATAGCCTGACGCTGCGTCCAGAAGGTACAGCGGGCTGTGTACGCGCCGGCATCGAGCATGGTCTTCTGTACAATCAGGAACAGCGCCTGTGGTATGTCGGTCCGATGTTCCGCTATGAGCGCCCGCAAAAAGGTCGCTACCGCCAGTTCCATCAGTTGGGTGTCGAAGTGTTTGGTCTGCAGGGCCCGGACATTGATGCCGAACTGATTATGCTTACTGCGCGCTGGTGGCGTGCGCTGGGTATCTTCGATCACGTTAGCCTCGAACTGAACTCTATTGGCTCGCTGGAAGCACGTGCGAACTATCGCGATGCGCTGGTGGCGTTTCTTGAGCAGCATAAAGAGCAACTGGACGAAGATTGCAAACGCCGTATGTACAGCAACCCGCTGCGCGTACTGGATTCCAAAAACCCAGACATTCAGGCGCTTCTGAACGCGGCGCCAGCCCTTGGCGATTATCTGGATGAAGAGTCTCGCGAACACTTCGCGGGCCTGTGCAAACTGCTGGAAGCTGCGGGTATTGCCTACACGGTCAACCAGCGTCTGGTGCGCGGTCTTGATTATTACAACCGCACCGTTTTCGAGTGGGTGACCACCAGCCTGGGTTCCCAGGGAACGGTCTGCGCAGGTGGCCGTTACGATGGTCTGGTCGAGCAGCTTGGCGGGCGCGCAACGCCGGCGGTTGGCTTCGCGATGGGCCTTGAGCGACTTGTTTTGTTGGTTCAGGCAGTTAATCCGGAATTTAAAGCAGAATCCGTTGTCGATATATACCTGGTAGCGTCAGGCGAAAACGTACAGTCCGCTGCAATGCAACTGGCTGAACAGGTACGCGATGCGTTACCTGACGTTAAGCTCATGACGAACCACGGCGGCGGTAATTTCAAAAAGCAATTTGCCCGTGCCGATAAGTGGGGCGCTAAGCTCGCACTGGTGCTGGGTGAGTCTGAAATCGCTGACGGTAACGTTGTAGTGAAGGATTTACGCTCTGGTGAGCAAAATACGGTAACGCAGGACAGCGTTGCGGCGCATTTGCGCACACTACTGGGCTAATCTCCCCGGTGAATTATCGTTAAGGAGAAGGACTGCGTGGAAATTTACGAGAACGACAACGAACAGGTAGACGCGCTCAAACGCTTTTTTGCTGAGAACGGCAAAGCGCTGGCTGTTGGTGTCATTTTAGGTATTGGTGCGTTAGTTGGCTGGCGCTACTGGACAAGTCACCAAACCGAAACAGCGAGATCTGCTTCACAAGGCTATGAAAACGCCATTACCGCGATTCGTGCTGATAAACCTGAAACGCTGACAGCGGCGGAGAAATTCGCGGCTGAGAATAAGAATACCTATGGCGCGCTGGCATCACTGGAGCTGGCACAGCAGTATGTTCAACGCGATGAGCTGGAAAAGGCTTCCGCGCAACTGCAACAAGGTCTTGCCGCCACCAGCGATGAAAACCTTAAGGGTATGATTAACATTCGTCTCGCCCGTATCCAGGTGCAGCTCAAGCAGCAAGATGCTGCGCTGAAAACGCTTGATAACGTGAAAGGCGACGGCTGGGCGGCCATTGTTGCCGACCTGCGTGGCGAAGCGCTGCTCAGCAAAGGCGACAAACAAGGTGCACGCACCGCCTGGGAAAATGGCGTTAAAAACAACGCATCCCCGGCGCTGAGTGAAATGATGCAGATGAAAATCAACAATTTGTCCATCTAAGAGGGACCCGATGCAATTGCGTAAATTACTTCTGCCTGGACTGCTGTCCGTCACCTTACTGAGCGGTTGTTCCCTGTTTAACAGCGAAGAAGACGTTGTCAAAATGTCCCCTCTGCCGACGGTGACTAACCAGTTTAACCCGTCTACCGCGTGGAGTACTTCCGTGGGTAGCGGTATTGGCGATTTTCACTCTAATTTGCATCCGGCGCTGGATAGTGGCGTGGTCTACGCTGCTGACCGTCGCGGTACGGTAAAAGCGGTTAGTGCGAGCGACGGCAAAGAAGTCTGGTCCGTTAACCTGGCAGAAAAATCTGGCTGGTTCTCCAGCAGCCCGGCGCTGTTGTCCGGTGGTGTGACCGTCGCAGGCGGCCATGTCTACGTGGGCAGCGAAGCGAAGGTCTATGCGCTGAATACGAACGACGGTTCCCAGGCATGGAAAACCAACGTTGCCGGTGAAGCGTTATCCCGCCCTGTTGTCAGCGACGGCCTGGTGCTGATTCATACCAGTAACGGCCAGTTGCAGGCGCTTAATGAGAGCGACGGTGCGGTGAAATGGACGGTTAACCTTGATATGCCGTCGCTGTCCCTGCGTGGCGAATCCGCACCGGCTACCGCCTACGGCGCAGCCATTGTGGGCGGCGACAACGGTCGCGTAAGCGCCGTGTTGATGCAGCAGGGCCAGATGATTTGGCAGCAGCGTATTTCTCAGGCAACGGGTCCGACTGAAATCGACCGTCTGAGCGATGTCGATACAACGCCGGTGATTGTAAACGGCGTGGTTTATGCGCTGGCTTACAACGGTAACCTGACGGCGCTGGATTTGCGTAGCGGCCAGATCATGTGGAAACGTGAACTGGGTTCAGTGAGCAATTTCATTGTCGATGGTAACCGCATCTACATGATTGACCAGAATGACCGCGTTCTGGCGCTGACCACCGACGGTGGTGTGACGCTGTGGACACAAAGCGATCTCCTGCACCGTAACCTTACCGCTCCGGCGTTGTATAATGGTTACATCGTGACCGGTGACAGCGAAGGCTATATGCACTGGATTAACGTCGAAGACGGGCGTTTTGTCGCGCAGCAGAAAGTGGACGGCTCCGGTTTCCTGACCGATCCTGTTGCTGCGGAAGGCAAACTGCTTATCCAGGCTAAAGACGGTACGCTGTACGCCATCACGCGTTAATCGCGCGAAGGTGGTCGTTCGTGAGAAGACGGCTCCTGTTGCAGGGGCCGTTTTACTGTTTTTAAAACGTCGCCAGCGTTGCGACGTTTTGATTTTGAATTCTTAGTAATGAGGCTTTAAACATGATACCTGTGGTCGCGCTGGTCGGGCGCCCTAACGTTGGAAAATCCACGCTTTTTAACCGTTTAACACGCACCCGTGATGCGCTGGTAGCGGATTTTCCGGGGCTGACCCGTGACCGTAAGTACGGTTGTGCTGAAGTCGAAGGTCGTGAATTTATCTGTATCGATACGGGCGGTATTGATGGTACGGAAGACGGCGTAGAAACCCGTATGGCGGAGCAGTCGCTGCTGGCGATTGAAGAAGCCGATGTGGTGCTGTTTATGGTGGATGCGCGCGCCGGGCTGATGCCGGCTGACGAAGCCATTGCCAAACACCTGCGTTCGCGAGAAAAACCGACATTCCTCGTCGCGAACAAAACGGACGGTCTGGACCCGGATCAGGCGGTTGTCGACTTCTACGCGCTTGGCCTGGGTGAGATTCACCCGATTGCCGCCTCGCATGGCCGTGGTGTTGTCAGCCTGCTGGAACACGTTCTGCTGCCGTGGATGGATGAAATCGATTCCGCCGGAAGAGCTGGATGAAGACGCTGCCTACTGGGCGCAGTTCGACGACGGTAAAGATGAAGACGGCGAAGAAGAACCGGAAGACGACTTCAACCCGCAGGACCTGCCTATCAAGCTGGCGATTGTCGGGCGTCCTAATGTCGGTAAGTCCACACTGACTAACCGTATCCTCGGGGAAGAGCGTGTTGTGGTTTATGACATGCCGGGCACCACGCGTGACAGTATTTATATCCCGATGGAGCGTGATGGACGCGAGTACGTTCTGATCGACACCGCGGGCGTGCGTAAACGCGGCAAAATCACCGATGCGGTGGAAAAATTCTCGGTAATCAAAACGCTGCAGGCGATTGAAGACGCTAACGTCGTGATGCTGGTTATTGATGCCCGTGAAGGTATCTCTGACCAGCGACCTCTCACTGCTTGGCTTCATCCTCAATAGTGGGCGCTCACTGGTTATCGTGGTCAACAAATGGGATGGCCTCAGCCAGGAAGTGAAAGAGCAGGTCAAAGAGACACTGGACTTCCGTCTGGGCTTTATCGACTTTGCTCGCGTACACTTCATCTCCGCACTGCATGGCAGCGGCGTAGGTAACCTGTTTGAATCCGTGCGTGAAGCCTATGACAGCTCGACCCGTCGCCAGAGCACCGCGATGCTGACCCGTATCATGAATATGGCGTCTGAAGATCACCAGCCGCCGTTGGTTCGTGGTCGTCGCGTGAAGCTGAAATACGCGCATGCCGGTGGTTATAACCCGCCGATTGTGGTGATTCACGGCAACCAGGTAAAAGACCTGCCGGACTCCTACAAGCGTTATCTGATGAACTACTTCCGTAAATCGCTGGATGTGATGGGCACACCTATCCGTATTCAGTTTAAGGAAGGGGAAAACCCGTATGCAGATAAACGCAATACGCTGACGCCAAACCAGATGCGTAAACGTAAGCGCTTGATTAAGCATATCAAGAAAAGTAAGTAAGGTCGGAAATACCGGTGGCATTATCGCCACCGGTTGACATTCTGGGAGGATATTTATGGATTTAAATGCCCAACCTGCCACAACCCGCTGGAATTGATTGGCACGCATGGTCACTGTCATGGCTGTGATAAAGATTACGCACTCAGTGCGCTATGTCCGGAGTGCCAGCAGCCGCTGGACGTGCTCAAAGCCTGCGGAGCGGTTGACTATTTCTGCCAGCAGGGCCACGGCCTGATCTCCAAAAAGCGGGTGGTCTTCGCCCTGCAGGACGCTTAATCACAGACGCCGCTTTCGCCCTTTTTCCACAAATCCACCAGCGAGGGCGGCGCCTCCTGTTCCGGCACCAGCAAGATGATATCGGTATAGTGCGCCTGGTTGTGGTGGGTCCAGATTATCTGAATGCGAAAATAACGCTGGTCGCCGCGCCCCGGAGAGTCCGTCTGCCCCGGCGGAAAGCCACGAGGCAGCGCTTGCTGTAACACATCAATCACCCGCGCTCGCTGCTCTGGTGTGAGAGCGGAAAGGGCGATCCTGCGCAGGCCGCTCAACTGTGGGATAAACGCCACCCCCCCTTCGCGGGCAAGCTCAATGACCGCGTCTTCAGTGAGCTCGGGAATATTCATCACAGTACCCCTGTCTCAATCCAGGCCTGTTTAATGGCTTCCGCGGTCTCTTTTCCCGACCGTTTTTCGCCGTGGGCGACGGTCAGACGGGCGAACGCCGCAAAATCCGCGTTCTGCGCCAGCGCCCGATCGCAGACGGTGTCATACCATGCGTAGCCTGCTTTCTCCCAGGCGTGGCCGCCGAGCGCGGTGGCGGCGAGATAGAACGCACGGTTAGGGATGCCGGAGTTAAGATGCACGCCGCCGTTATCTTCGCGGGTTTTTATAAAGTCCTTCATATGCGCGGGCTGAGGGTCTTTGCCGAGCAGCGGGTCGTCATAGGCGGTGCCAGGTTCTGCCATGGAACGCAACCCCTTACCGTTGATGCCTGCGGCCAACAGCCCTTCGCCAATAAGCCAGTCCGCTTCTTGTGCGGTCTGTTTATGCAGATATTGTTTCACCAGCGAGCCGAAGACATCGGATAACGATTCATTAAGCGCCCCGGACTGTTCGAAATAAATCAGCCCGGCTTCGGTCTCCGTTACGCCATGGCTAAGTTCGTGGGCGACAATATCCGGCGCGATAGTGAAACGGTTAAAGATCTCGCCGTCACCATCGCCAAATACCATCTGCTGACCGTTCCAGAACGCATTCTGGTAATCACGTCCATAGTGAACGGTACCGATAAGCGTCAGGCCCTTATTATCCAGTGAATCGCGATGAAAAATTTTCCAGAAAAAATCGTGCGTCACACCCAGATATTCCCATGCTTCATCCACGGCGATATCGCCATTTGATGACTGCCCCTCAAAGCGCACCTGCGTGCCAGGCAACTCCTGAGTCTGTTTCGCATCGTAAATGTCCCGCTGCAACTGGCCCGCTTTCGCGACATGCGGCGCGGCAGGTTTACCCGGCATATGCGCCATGAGCGTCTGGACATGGGTTAGGGTCTGGCGGGCGCACTTTTGCTGTACGTCGGAGCCGTTATCAATAATGCGGCGCAGGATGTAGGGCGGGATAACACTGTGAAGTCGTGTCGCTGTCATGCTGCTCTCCTGATTGTTGGCAAGGCTGACTACAAGTTTATGTGACATTCGGCTTTTTTACCCCTTACGCGGCAAAACTGTCGGTTTCGACCATCATTAACTGCTCAATCAAAAAAGAGGGTCGGGTGTGGCTAAAACGATTTCACCGCTTGCGTTAACCGGATTTTTGCTCATCGCCGTGACGTATGGCATGGCGCGTTTTGCCTGGGGGCTGATGCTACCATCGGTAGGGCAGGATATTGCGCTGAGCCCACGGTCGGCCGGTGTTATCGCCGCCTGTAGCTATATCGCCTACTGTTTTTCATCGCTCTGGGCTGCCCCGGTAACCGGGCGTTACGGCGCCCGTAC
The DNA here is from genome assembly GCF_052061655.1 of Phytobacter diazotrophicus. Lineage (NCBI taxonomy): Bacteria > Pseudomonadati > Pseudomonadota > Gammaproteobacteria > Enterobacterales > Enterobacteriaceae > Phytobacter > Phytobacter diazotrophicus. The sequence continues at coordinate 1,379,437 of NZ_CM125428.1, forward strand.
CACTGCGATCGTTTCGGCACTCTGCGCTGCGTTTGGGCTACTGATCCTGGCGTTGTCTTCGGGTGTACTACACCTTGCGCTGGGGCTGTTTATCGCCGGTCTGAGTTCGGGGCTGGCATCGCCGTCACTGGCTGCGGCGGTCAGCCAGGCTGTGGCAGAGCGTCGGCAGTCTACCACTAACACTTTTATCAATGCCGGTACTGGCGGCGGCATTATCCTTTCCGTACCGGTACTGCTTTTTATCCCCTTTGGGTGGCGTGGAGCCTGCGTAGCTTTCGCGGTGCTTGCTCTGCTTTGCCTGCTACCGGTGATGCGCGATTCACCCGCCGTCCGGGCGCCGGGGGCTAAAAAGGAGCAATCCTGGCGGCAGGTCTTACAGTGCCAGGCACTGCGGCGGCTGGCGCTGATTGCGTTTATCTGTGGGATAGCGAGCGCGGCGTGGTGGAACTTTGGGCCCGATATTCTGCAAAAACATCTGCACCTTGAAAAGAGACCACCAGCATGTTGTGGCTGGTGAGCGGCGGGGCGGGAATTGCTGGCGTCTTTACTGGCGCGCTGGCCGCCCGGACAGGCTGGAACCCGGTTTACTGGCTGTCGCTGCTTTTTATGGCCGCGCCGCTGGTGCTACTGGCGGTAAGTCATGGTTATAGCGGGTGGCTGATTCCGGCGGCGGCCCTCTGTGGCGTGGGTTATATCACGCTTTCCGGCGTGCTGCTGGTCTGCGGTGCGTCCGCAACGGCAAATGCTCCCGCCGCCGGGGTGGGCATCGTCTTTTTTATGCTGGCGGTGGGGCAGGTGGCGGGGGCGATAATTTTTGGGCAACTCTATGCATTACTGGGGGCGGCCTGGTCGCTTTTCATTTTTGCCGGACTGGCGCTTTTTGTTATGTTGCTGACCCCGACGAAGCCGTGAATTAGCCTGCGTTGCGGGGTTTAGACGCCCGCGTTTTTTTTACGGGCTGGACGCTTTTCACTTCACTTTCTACCCAGCCATCGGCGAGACGGGTAGTAAGCGTATCGCCCGTTTTGACCTGTTTCGCCTGTTTCAGCACCTTGCCATCGGCGGCCGTGGTGACGCTATACCCGCGTGCCAGCGTCGATAACGGGCTGACCGCCTCCAGGTGCGTCACCGCCTTGCCGAAACGCTCTCGCGTCACGCTTAACTGTGCGCGCAGGCTTTCCGCCAGCCGGTATTCCAGTTGCTGAATACGCGTCTGCGCACGCCAGATCCGCGGCTGCGGGTTTTGCTGATTCAAACGCTGGGCGACGCGGCGTTGTCGCTGGCTAGCCTGTTTAAGCTGGCTATCCAGGGCGACACGCATCCGCTGGCGGAGTTTTTCCAGCACGGTTTGCTGACGGGCGAGGCGCAACTGCGGATGCTGCTGTTGCAGCCTGTGATTAAGTTGGGTAAAACGCCGGGTACGGTTAGCAATGAAAAAGTCCATCGCCATCTCAAGACGTTGTTGAGCAGACTGGATCTGGCGCAGCAGTTCCGTCTGGTTGCGACTGACGATTTCCGCGGCGGCAGAGGGGGTAGGGGCGCGTAAATCCGCCACAAAATCTGCAATGGTCACATCGGTTTCGTGGCCGACGGCGCTGACCACCGGAATGCGGCTGGCAAAAATGGCGCGCGCCACGCGTTCGTCGTTAAAGCTCCATAAATCTTCCAGCGAGCCACCGCCACGGCCAACAATCAGCACATCACATTCCTGACGTGCGTTCGCCAGTTCAATGGCGCGCACAATCTGCCCCGGCGCATCGTCACCTTGTACCGCCGTGGGGTAAATGACCACCGGCAGAGAAGGATCGCGTCGCCTCAGGACGTGAAGAATGTCATGCAGCGCAGCGCCGGTTTTCGAGGTGATAACGCCAATACAGTGGGCCGGTGTGGGGAGCGGTTGTTTGAACTGCTGATCGAAAAGCCCTTCTGCTGACAGCGCCGCTTTCAGTTGCTCATATTTCTGCTGCAGCAACCCTTCACCGGCGGGCTGCATGCTTTCAACGATTATCTGGTAATCGCCGCGCGGGTCATAGAGCGTGACGGAGGCGCGAACCAGTACCTGTTGGCCATGCTGCGGGCGGAACGTTACGCGACGGTTGCTGTTACGGAACATCGCACCGCGAACCTGCGCCGTGTCGTCTTTAAGCGTGAAATACCAGTGACCAGAGGCAGGCTGTGTGAAATTGGAGATTTCACCCGTTATCCAGACCTTGCCGATTTCGCGTTCCAGCAGGCTACGTACTGTTTGATTCAGGCGAGTAACGGTAAAAATTGCGGGGCTTTGAAGAGATGACATGTGAGCTAGATCAAATTCTAAATCAGCAGGTTATTCAGTCGATAGTAACCCGCTCAGAGATGAGTGCAAGTATTTTTCGCAAAAAAATGTGGAAGCAATCGGTTACGCTCTGTATAATGCCACGGCAATATTTAACCACCCAGGTCAGAGATATTGCCCATGCTACGTATCGCTAAAGAAGCCCTGACGTTTGACGACGTCCTCCTCGTTCCCGCTCACTCCACCGTTCTGCCGAATACTGCCGATTTGAGCACTCAGCTCACTAAGACCATTCGTCTGAATATTCCGATGCTCTCCGCAGCAATGGACACCGTTACGGAAGCGCGCCTGGCAATTGCCCTGGCACAGGAAGGCGGCATTGGCTTTATTCATAAAAACATGTCCATCGAACGCCAGGCTGAAGAAGTTCGCCGTGTTAAAAAACACGAGTCCGGCGTGGTTAAAGACCCTCAGACCGTTTTGCCAACCACTACCCTGCGCGAAAGTGAAAGAACTGACCGAGCGTAACGGTTTTGCCGGTTACCCGGTGGTTGCCGAAGACAATTCACTGGTGGGGATCATTACCGGTCGTGACGTTCGCTTTGTCACCGACCTGAACCAGCCTGTTAGCGTATACATGACGCCGAAAGAGCGTCTGGTCACCGTTCGCGAAGGCGAAGCGCGTGAAGTTGTATTCGCGAAAATGCACGAAAAACGCGTAGAGAAAGCGCTGGTTGTCGACGATAAATTCCGTCTGCTCGGCATGATCACCGTGAAAGACTTCCAGAAAGCGGAACGTAAACCGAACGCCTGTAAGGACGAGCAAGGCCGTCTGCGTGTCGGTGCGGCGGTTGGCGCAGGTGCGGGCAACGAAGAGCGTGTTGATGCGCTGGTTGCGGCGGGCGTCGACGTTCTGCTGATTGACTCCTCTCATGGCCATTCCGAAGGCGTTCTGCAGCGTATTCGTGAAACCCGTGCCAAATACCCCGATTGCAAATCATTGGCGGTAACGTAGCGACGGGCGCAGGCGCACGTGCGCTGGCGGAAGCCGGTTGCAGCGCAGTGAAAGTCGGTATCGGCCCTGGCTCTATCCTGTACCACCCGTATCGTGACCGGCGTGGGTGTTCCGCAGATTACGGCTGTATCCGACGCGGTTGAAGCGCTGGAAGGCACTGGTATTCCGGTTATCGCTGACGGTGGTATCCGCTTCTCTGGCGACATCGCCAAAGCGATTGCCGCTGGCGCGGCAGCGGTGATGGTGGGCTCAATGCTGGCAGGCACCGAAGAATCCCCGGGCGAAATCGAACTCTACCAGGGCCGCTCTTACAAATCTTACCGCGGGATGGGTTCTCTGGGCGCGATGTCCAAAGGCTCCTCTGACCGTTACTTCCAGACGGATAATGCCGCTGACAAACTGGTGCCGGAAGGTATCGAAGGTCGCGTGGCGTATAAAGGTCGCCTGAAAGAGATCATTCACCAGCAAATGGGCGGCCTGCGTTCCTGTATGGGTCTGACCGGCTGTGGTACCATCGACCTGCTGCGCACTAAAGCGGAATTCGTGCGTATCAGCGGTGCGGGCATCCAGGAAAGCCACGTCCATGATGTGACCATCACCAAGGAATCCCCGAACTACCGTATGGGCTCCTGATATTTTCCACGCCCGGCTAAATGCCGGGCGATTTTGTTTCACTTGCCTCGGAATTAGCGTCAATGACGGAAAACATTCATAAACATCGCATCCTTATCCTCGATTTCGGTTCTCAGTACACGCAACTTGTTGCCCGCCGCGTGCGTGAGCTTGGTGTTTACTGTGAACTGTGGGCATGGGATGTCACCGAAGCGCAGATTCGTGAATTTAACCCAAGCGGTATCATTCTTTCCGGCGGCCCGGAAAGTACCACTGAGGATAACAGCCCGCGCGCACCGCAGTATGTGTTTGAAGCTGGCGTGCCGGTATTTGGCGTGTGCTACGGCATGCAGACCATGGCGATGCAGTTGGGCGGCCATGTCGAAGCGTCCAGCGAGCGCGAATTCGGCTATGCACAGGTAGAAGTTCTGACCGACAGCGCCCTGATTCGTGGTATTGAAGATTCCCTGACCGCAGACGGCAAACCGCTGCTGGACGTGTGGATGAGCCATGGCGATAAAGTGACGGCTATCCCGTCTGACTTTGTTACCGTTGCCAGCACCGAAACCTGTCCGTTCGCCATTATGGCTAACGAAGAAAAACGCTTCTACGGCGTACAGTTCCACCCGGAAGTGACCCATACCCGTCAGGGCCTGCGTATGCTGGAGCGTTTCGTTATCGATATCTGCCAGTGTGAAGCCCTGTGGACCCCGGCGAAAATCATCGACGACGCTATCGAACGCATCCGCGCGCAGGTTGGTGACGACAAAGTGATCCTCGGCCTGTCCGGCGGCGTTGACTCCTCCGTGACGGCGATGCTGCTGCACCGTGCAATCGGCAAAAACCTGACCTGCGTGTTCGTCGATAACGGTCTGCTGCGTCTGAATGAAGCTGAGCAGGTAATGGATATGTTCGGCGACCACTTCGGCCTGAACATTGTTCACGTGGAAGGCGAATCACGCTTCCTGAGTGAACTGGCGGGCGAGAACGATCCGGAAGCCAAACGCAAAATCATTGGTCGCGTGTTCGTTGAAATCTTCGACGAAGAAGCCCTGAAACTTGAAGACGTGAAATGGCTGGCGCAGGGCACAATTTACCCTGACGTGATCGAGTCTGCCGCATCGGCGACCGGTAAAGCGCACGTGATTAAGTCTCACCACAACGTGGGCGGCCTGCCGAAAGAGATGAAGATGGGTCTGGTTGAACCGCTGCGTGAGCTGTTCAAAGACGAAGTACGTAAAATCGGCCTTGAGCTGGGTCTGCCGTACGATATGCTTTACCGCCATCCGTTCCCGGGGCCAGGCCTTGGCGTTCGCGTTCTGGGCGAAGTGAAGAAAGAGTACTGCGACCTGCTGCGTCGTGCCGATGCCATCTTTATTGAAGAGCTGCGTAAAGCTGACCTTTACAACAAAGTTAGCCAGGCTTTTACCGTCTTCCTGCCGGTCCGCTCTGTTGGCGTGATGGGCGATGGCCGTAAGTACGACTGGGTTGTCTCTCTGCGTGCCGTTGAAACCATCGACTTTATGACCGCGCACTGGGCACACCTGCCGTACGACTTCCTCGGCCGCGTTTCCAACCGCATCATCAACGAAGTGAATGGCATCTCCCGCGTGGTGTATGACATCAGCGGTAAACCGCCAGCGACGATTGAGTGGGAATAAGCGATAACGTCCTTCTGCCTTAAACCAACCCTCTGTTTTTACAGAGGGTTTTTATTTCTCTAATCATTTATCAGAAAAGACAAAACAGAAGGTTTATTGTTGGTGGTCTGAATATGGTCTATATTAAAACCATCTGTGTCATGTAGAGTGTGAGGGGAAGATGCAATGAAAGTGGAGACAATTAGCTACGTTAAAAAAAATGCGGCCACGCTCGATGTGTCAGAACCCATTCTGGTGACGCAAAATGGTGTGCCTGCTTATGTGATAGAGTCCTATGACCAGCAGCAGGAACGAGAAAATGCCATCGCTTTGCTGAAACTGCTAACCCTGTCAGAGAAAGATAAAGCTGAGGGGCGCGTGTTCTCAAAAGACCAGTTGCTGGATGGTCTTGCGGATTAAACGCAGAACACGCAACGCTAAGGGACTTCTATGGAACCGCAGGTTACCTTCGAGTACACGCTTACTGTAAGACTCTGTGTCGACACAATAGTGAGTTATCTGCGCCGTGTTGATGTCGAGCCGCGTCCGGTTATCGCAGATATTCTCGCACAGTTTGAGAGTACCGTTGGTCAGTTCCCGTTGGGCTGCCAGATTTGCCCTGAACTGCTGAAAATTGGCTGCGCCAAATACCGGGAGTTTAACCACGCTGACGGTTACAGGGTTTTGTATGCAGTAGAGGGAACATCAGTAACAGCGCATGCGATCCTGGCACATCGGCAGGACATCCAACAGTTACTGTTTAAGCGTTTGATAATGGCCTGATAAACCTGAATGCGCGTTTTCCGGCAATAATACGAACCTACGAAGACACCAGTAAGCCTCAAGCTGCCGGTGTTTTTTTTATGTGTGGTTAGCAGATTGATGATATTTACTATGCAGTCGCTAAGTGGCTACCTGGCGCAGGTTTTTTGATATCTAACATAAAATTTAAAGGAGCGCATAGTATGCAGCCTGTATGTTTAATGGGTGACGGATATGAACCTCATGTGGCGCAATTGGGAGAGCAACTGAGCTATTCATTGCCCGTCGACTCCGGATTCGTCAGTTTTAGCTTCACATTTACTATCTGACAGGCCGACCTTGATGTCCTGCTTTCTGATGACTACCGCCGTGCGGTGCTTGAAGTCATTGCACACACGCTACTCCAGCGCTCAACGCTTCCCGGTATACCCGTTTTACCCAAAGCGAATTCGATAGTCTTGTCGCCGATACGCTCCATTCAACGCGCGATTTTCTCGAGGCTTTCATCGCAAAAGTAAGCCTGGAGAACCACATTGTGATTGAAAAATATGTGCACGATATTTTGAACAGGCGCTTAAACACAAAGTAAATGGACTTCTCGCCCCACCATTCCAGGCATTAGACGGGGCGGGCATTTTATGCCAACCTTTTGGCTGAGTGTTCTTTGTATGTCCTGATTTGCTCATCGACGCTTTATCTTCATTGCGCTTGCGACCTCATTGGATACGAGGAATGCGAGCGAAGGGCGAATCATCATCGGAACACGGACTTCGGCCCCTCTCACTTGCCACGATGCTCACTATGTTTAAAAAACTTCTCAGCGCCCTTAGTGGCAAAAAAGAACAGACCCAGGCCCTGTGGAATCTGAACATACGCAGGCAGGACACGCCCCGGTTCCAAATGAAGAGATGATCGTGGCATACGACGCCAACGGGCGAGAAATGCATATCGCCCGCAGAGACTGGCGAAACAATGTTTTCCTGCCCGGCCTTGAGCAAAAGTGGAATAACGCGGCAGAACTTTATGATGCGATCCTGGGGGGCCTGAACGATGGTTTTGCCGCCGATCTTATTCCTGCCGCCGCGCGCCTCGTGGAGATTGATGAAGACCCGAACGCAGTCATACCATTCAGAGCATTGTGCTGATGGAAAATAAACGACTGGTTGAGGCCGAAAACACACTGCAGGCCGGTATAGCGAAAGTCGGGGCTACGGGAATTTTGCTGACCAATCTGGCAAAAGTTTTCTCTCACAAGGGTGACGATGCCCGTGCCGAGGAACTGCTCTGGCAGGCTATCGAAGCCGACCCCAATCTGGATAATGGCTTGCTCTGGTGGGCGAGTATTAAGCAGGAGCGTGAAGGGGAAGCGGGATATGTCGCGGGTCTACGTACCGTTGCGGCGCTGCCCGGCTCCTGGCGCGCGCAACTCTGGCTGGCGCGCTATCACCTGGAACATAACAATGTAGCGGCCGCCCGGGCACTGTATGACGAAGTTCTCGCCGGTGGGAGATATGACGGCAGTTCGCTGATGATGATCTCCGGCGATCTGGGCAGAAACGGCGAGATTGCGCTGCTTGTTGAGCTCATTGCTCCCGTGTATGACGAGCAGCGCCACGATCCGATGGCCGGTATTAACCTGCTGCGAGCTTATCAGGAGCTGGGTAACCCCGACGAAGGGGAAAAGCTGTTAAGCCGGATGTATGCGCTGGACTACCCACCGCTTAAACAGTATCTGGATGAACCGCCTGCGCCTTCCAGAAAATGCGCGAGCAGTACGCCCAGGGCACACCCACCGACCCTGGCGAGGTGGAAATCAATACGCTTGCCCTTACGCAGCCTGTCTGGCAGTACGGGCTGTGTAATGCCGACTGGCTTTTCGGGCAGAAACCGCAAGAGGCAAACACGGTCGGTTTCTTTGTGCTGAGTAAAATCGACGATGACCCGACACCTTCCGAATCTCAGCGTGAGGATGACCTGGCGCCTTACCCGTGCAATCCCACTGTATCTTGCCGAGGCAACCCACTACTGGAGTGATTATGCCGCCCGTTGTTACGTGCAGGTCGCCACGGGCATCGGCTGGTTGTCTCAACCCATGTGTTTGATGGCAACGAGCTGTTCGACCTTGTCCCGCCAGAAATGAAATACTTCGTGACCGGGGAGATAGGTTGCTCAGGAGAAGGGGAACAGCGTCAGTGGCAGCTCACGCTCAGCCTTTGGGATTGTACCCAACGAACCCAATGCGGTACTGAGAGCAGCACGGTAGCGCAGTCTGAGCTGGGAGCGCTGGTGCTTGAGCTGGAGCAACGCCTGCTGGCAAAAGTGGGAGCGGTGAACCCTCAGCCGCTGGATGCGTTCTATGCGCGTCCATCCGTTGATGCGATGGATATCTATCTTGGTGAACTGGGCCAGGCCTTTATGTTAACGCTGGCGGCTAACCAGCAGGTGCCGCGTTCAGCCGTATGGGGTGAGCGGACAATGCCTGGAGTGGCCGCTCAACATGGCGTTGCAGTGGCCACAGGCGGAAGTGCCGAAGCTGATGTACTTCTCCGGGCTGGGGAAAGCTTTTGATTATCAATCGGAGGTGCTGGGCGAATATAAAAAGCGTACGCTGGAGCTGTTGCGCACCACCACGCAGGAAACAGCCCGGCGGCACAGCTTGCCCCCCTGCTTGGAAAATATTTGGCATGCAGGATGAATTCAGCGCCGGGCAGCAAAATATGCCAGCGCACGCCAGCCCGGCTTATGCTGAGTGGCTCACGCGCGTTGCCGAAAAGTAGCTGCTCGAAGTCTGGAATCATGTGAGGAGGAGGGAGAGATGACAACGCGGAACATTGAACAACGCTTCTGGCGCTCTCCGCTTGTGCCGTGGGTCGAATGGCGTTCTACCGTACAAAGTACGCAGGCCTATAAACTGCACCAGCACCCTCAGTTGTCTATTGGCGCGATTATCGACGGCGAGACCGTTACGCGTTGCAGTGGTCATGAATATCACCTCTCTCAGGGCGATATGGTGCTGATAGCGCCCCGTGAAGCGCACAGTTGCAATCCGGCAGCCGAACGTCCACGTAGCTATCACATGTTGTACCTTGATGAGGCGTGGTGCCTGCAACAGTTGGGGTTCGCGCCAGGGGAGCATCTTCACTGCGCACAAACGGTGTTACGCAATCCTTCATTCTTCACCGCCTTTATGCACATTATCTCCCTGTTGGAAGATAACCAGACTGGGGAATTACAGGAGGCGGTACGTGCGCTGCTTGTCAGCCTGCCCGGCCTGCAAACTGCGGCGAAACCGGCTGAACTCTGCAACTATATGCAAACGACGCTACTGGCCGATATTCAGCAGCCCCCGTCGCTGGATTGCCTGGCACAGCGGTACATGCTGCGTAAAGAGACGCTGATTCGCCAGTTCAAGCTGGCGACAGGGCTGACGCCAGGAGCCTGGGTCAATAATGCCCGTGTGGAATTTGCTAAAGCACAGTTGCGGGCGGGCAGTGATATCGCCGATGTGGGTTATCAAAGCGGTTTTGCCGATCAAAGCCATTTTCACCGCACGTTCGTCAGTTTTACCTCTTCCACGCCCCGCCAGTATGCGCAGGGGCGATCAATATCAGACAATAATTAAGTCTGACAACGCCATAAAGTGACCTCGTCTTTTACTGATGAGGTTGCTATGTCTTTGTTACCCGAATTTATTCCCGCCGCGTTTCCACTGCTTGCGCTTTCACACTTTGTAGCGCTGGTCAGTCCTGGCCCTGATTTCTTCCTGCTGGCCGGTTACGCCATCCGTTATCGCCTGCGGGGCAGCGCCGGAATTGGTCCGGGGATCGCGCTGGGAAACGCGTTTTATATTGTGGTGGCGATGTGTGGCTGGCGGCTATTACAGGATTACGGGCTGCTGTTTCGTCTGATTGAAATTGCTGGCGCGCTCTATTTAATCTGGATTGGCGGGCATCTGTTGCGCAGCCGTAAGCAGGTGCTGGCGCTCAACGCCACCCGGATGGATTGCCCGTCGTGGCGAAAACAGTTTCTACTTGGGCTGGGGTCCGCGTTACTTAATCCCAAAAATGCGCTTTTTTATCTGGCGCTGATGACCTCGATCCTGGGCGCGAACGTCACATTTGCGCAGCAGATCTTTTCCGGCGTATGGATGAGCCTGGCGGTGCTGGCATGGAATCTTGCCATCGCGACATTGATCGGATTATCCGCCATACAGATACGTCTCACAGCCTGGGTGCATATTATTGAGCGCGTAGCCGGAGCTGTCCTCGCCGGATTTGGCGTGGCGATGATCCTGACGATGGTGCGTCATGCGTTGATGTGACAAACCCCACGTAAAGACGTGTACAAATAAAAACAGTGCGTTAGCGTTGTGCGGAAGAATCGATAGGTTGGCTTACTTGCTGAGACTGGAGCTTATCCTGATGATGATACCAGGCACCAATTGAAGGAATAGATAAAACGACCAAAGAAAAAAATAAAGCTGATTAGCAGTACGATACGGGTCATGCGACTGTCAAATCGATGGCGTTTTCGCATAGGGGTTGCCTGACTCACAAAAGGTTCCTTAAGGTTTACCCCATAAAAAGGGCGACCTTGACATTAAGGCACAGAGTGCGGGTGAGGTCAATTCTTAACCACGAAAATTTTACCGGAGGAAAATATTAATGAGTTTTATATAAAATAAATTAAGTATTTAAGTCATGAATGCTAATCTGCGTCTCTTTTTAAAAAGCGTAAAAATTGATTAATTCGGCGAGTTTTATTTGATGTGCATCAATCACTGATTGCCCTACAGAACTAAAATTCACGCTCATTTGCTATTTACGCGCTTACAGTCAGGTTGGATGCCTGCCTGAAATACCCATTGGGAAACTGGGTTTTTTGTCGAGCATCTATGACTCCGTTAAAAAAATATCATCAGCACAAAGACAAATGGTGGGCATTACCGCTCGTGTTGCCATGTCTTTTACTGCCACTGTTTAACCTGGCGAATACCTATACGCATGTCGCGGGTGAAACGGTTGTCCTTTTCTCCCTGCCAATGGCGCTGATGTTCAGTCTGATGGTGGTCTTTGGCTGGGCAGCGCTACCCGGCATGGTTCTCGCACTGGTCCTGAATATCGGCATGCACGATATCTCTGAGCTTGCGGCGCAAATTTTTCATTTGCTTATTCCCGTGGTCATCAGTTGGGGCGGCTATCGCGTTTTTGTTACGCGTCGGCAAAATATTGCCTACGGAAACGCTGCTTTTATTGCCCAGCGAATTTTCTGGCAGGTCTTTTGCCCGGCAACGATTTATTTGATTATTCTCGAGTTCGTTATCTGGCTGGCGCTGTACGATACGGATTTTAGTAAGACCGATATATTATCGTTAAATATTCATTTACTGATTGATTATCAGGCGTTACTGGTCGGGACCATGACCGGTATTCCGCTCTGCTATTTGGTTATTCGTATCATCCGCCATCCGCGTTATCTGCGAAGCTGGTTATCGCAACTGCGCCATGAATTCGACCCGAAAGTGACTCGCTGTGAGATGGCTATCTGGCTGAGTATCCTGGCCGGATTGGTCATACTGTTGCTCATGCCGCTGAATGAAAATAGCTCCATTTTCAGCACCAACTACACGCTCTCTCTGGTATTGCCTGTCATGCTATGGGGGGCGTTACGCTATGGATACCGGTTTATATCGGTGCTCTGGACGCTGCTGTTGATTGTCTCGGTACACTATTTTTATCGTTATCTTCCCGTCTATCCGGCTTATGAAATTCAACTGGCTATCGCCTCGTCGAGTTACCTGGTTTACTCTTTTATCATTCTTTGTGTATCGGTACTGGCAACACGACAACGGCATGTTCATGCCCGTGCTCGTCGTCTTGCCTATCTTGATCCCGTTGTTCAGATACCCAATCTGCGCGCCCTCAATCGTGCGCTTGCGGGCTCACCCTGGTCTGTTCTTTGTTATTTAAGTGTGCCGGAACTGGAAGTGCTGGGGCGTAACTATGGCGTGATGCTGCGTATTCAGTACAAGCAAAAACTGTCGGACTGGCTTAAAAACAGCCTTGATGAAGACGAACGTGTCTACCATCTCTCAGGCCATGATTTGGCTATTCGTCTTAACACCGTCGCACCAGAACCGGATTGAAGCGCTGGATGCCCAAATTAAGGCGTTTCGTTTCTTCTGGGATGATATGCCGCTGCAGCCACAGGTGGGCATGAGCTATTGCTATGTGCGCTCACCGGTGCAGCACCTCTACTTGCTGCTTGGCGAACTGAGTACCATTGCAGACTTGTCGCTGGCGACAAATCATCCGGAAAGCTTGCAGCATAGCGGGGCGGCGAACCTCCAGCGTAGCCTTAAGGACAAGGTGGATATGATGAACCGTCTGCAACTCGCGCTGGAAGAGAACCGCTTTAGTTTACTGGTGCAGCCTATCGCCGGGATGCGCGGTGACAGCTACTACGAAATTCTGCTACGCATGAATGAAGAGAACGGCCAGTACATTAATCCGGATGATTTTCTGCCGGTTGCCCATGAGTTCGGCCTGTCATCACGTATCGATTCTTCGGGTAGTGGAACATGTGCTGAGTTTTATGTCTGCTCATCGCGCAACGCTACCCGCGCAGCGTTTTGCCATTAACCTGTCGCCCGCCTCTGTGTGTCGGGCACAGTTTTCTCTGGAGGTGGGGCGGCTACTGAAAAAATATGGTATCGAGGCGTGGCAGTTGATCTTTGAGATAACCGAGAGTAACTCGTTAACTAATCTGGAGCAGGCAAATCAAACGCTCGGCCAACTGCAAAAAATGGGCTGTAGCGTAGCGATTGACGATTTTGGTACCGGTTACGCCAGTTATTCCCGACTGAAAAATGTGAATGCCGATATCCTGAAAATCGACGGCAGCTTTATCCGCAATATCGTATCCAATAGTTTGGATTATCAGATTGTCGCCTCGATTTGCCATCTGGCGAGAATGAAAAAGATGCAGGTCGTGGCGGAGTATGTCGAGAATGAAGTAGATACGCAGCGCAGTGGTTGCGCTGGGTATCGATTATTTGCAGGGATATTTGATTGGTAAACCAGAGCCGCTGGAAAATCTGCCAGGGCAGATTCAGGCGGCCTGATTTTATGCCGCTACGCCGGGCGACTGCTCTTCTTCAACTTTGAGTCGCCAGCCGGTGACGGCTTCCCAGTACTCCTGTTCCCGTTCCAGGTCGAAGAGAACCAGTGCATTCTGGCTGAACCAGTCGTGCGGGAAGCTCAGCGTCCAGTGGTTATCATCGGTCGTAAGACGCAGAGTCGGTGGCGTCGTCGTCGCCTGGCGCTGGTTATTCAGCAACACCCCAAGGCGTAAAAGCTGAATTAACGGCAGATAGTGCTTTTTCTTGAACAACGTGAAGCGCGGTAAGTCATCCAGCTTGATCGCTTTGCGGTGATAGCGCACCAGCGTGGCCATCATCAGTTGCTGCTCCTGGTTATAGCCCGGCAGATCGCTGTTTTGCAGGATATAAGCCGAATGACGATGCATACCGCTGTGGTTAATATTTAAACCGACTTCATGCAGCATGGCTGCCCATTTCAGTAGCGCCGCCAGTTGCGGATTAATGAGCTTCGGATTTTGCGCCTGCCACTGATCGTACATGTGCATGGTAGTTTCCAGCACGCGACGCGCCTGTTCGCGGTCGATATTGTATTGATTAGCAAGGCTCTGTGCCGTACGGCTGCGAATATCCTGATGGCGGAAACGGCCTTCCATTTCATACAGCACGCCTTCGCGCAGCGCACCGTCTGAGAGGCGAAAGTTCATTAATTGCCAGCGCGTCAAATACCCCGCAGAGAATTGCCAGACCTGGAACGAAGACCGCTTTACGTTCGTCGGACAGACCCGGCAAGTTCAGTTCGTCGAAGTTTTTGAACTTCACAACTTCGGCGACCAGTTTTTTGAGGCGCTCAGGCGTGATGATGCCGTCCTTTTCCCCTAACGCCAGTAGCACTTCATGGGCCGCTTTGATACTGCCGGACGCGCCAAGCGCGACGTCCCAGCCCTGAATACGGAACTGCCAGGCCAGCGTTTCCAGTTTCTGCGTTGCGGCAACGCGGGCGCGCTGGAAGTTTTCCGCATTGATTGTTCCGCCCGCGAAATAAAGCTGCGCGAAGCTGACGCAGCCCATACGACGGCTTTCCACCAGTTTGGGTTCAAAATCTTCGCCAATGACCAGTTCGGTCGAACCGCCGCCGATATCAATAACCAGCTTGCGGCCTTTTTCCGGCTGCGTATGTTCAACGCCCATAAAAATCAGGCGCGCTTCTTCATTACCCGCGATGATTTCGATGGGGTAGGGAATAACCTTTTCTGCCCGTTTAAGAAACTCCGGTGCGTCGAGCGCCTGGCGCAACGCGTGGGTCCCTACAATACACACGCTTGAAGGATCAAAAACCTTGCAGGCGTTCTGCAAACAGCGACAGACACGCGAGACCGCGCTCCATAGCCTCTTCACTCAGCATATTATTGCTGTCGAGGCCATCCGCCAGATGTACGCGTCTGTTTCAGACGGCCAATGATTTGCATGGCGCCATCAACAACGCGGGCAATCACCATATGAAAACTGTTCGAACCCAGGCTCGACCGCAGCAAATTCCTGCGGTCGTGCTGTCTTTTCATTTATCGGCATAGATTAGTCAGACTGTTCAAGTGATGTCAGATATTCATGAATCGCGAGCTGTGCGCGTACTTTGCGGTGAATTGCCGCGCGGCACATATCGATTACTGAGTTCTTTATCGACGTAGCGTGCTTTGACGGTATCACTGAACAGAAGATCAATGATATCCAGTACCTGCTGTTTAAGGCGCGGATTGAGCAACGGCGCCGCTACTTCAATACGGTAATCGATGTTTCGCGTCATCCAGTCAGCAGACGACAGATACACTTTTTTTATCGCCGCCATTCTCAAAAATATAGATGCGATTGTGTTCAAGGAAACGGTCAACAATGCTAATTACGCGAATATTATCGCTGATGCCTTCCAGTTCAGGGATAAGCGAGCACATACCGCGCACCAGCAAATTCACCGGCACGCCAGAACTGGAGGCCGTATACAGCCGGTCAACCAGGCCTTTATCCACCAGGTTGTTGATTTTTAGCGTAATGCCCGAAGGAATGCCTTTCTGCGCATTGGCAATTTCGGTATCGATCATTTTGTAGAGCAGATCGCGCGAGTTTTGCGGCGAAACCATCAAATAATCGAAATTCACCGGACGGTACGGGTTCTCAATAAAGTTAAAGACCCGGCGCACTTCATTGGTGATACGCGCATCGGCGGTCAGCAATGAGTAGTCGGTATAGATACGTGCGGTCTTTTTGTTAAAGTTGCCGGTACCGATATGAGCGTAACGCACCACTTCATCGTTTTCCATACGCGACACCAGGAACAGCTTGGCGTGGATTTTCAGCCCGGCGCCGAGAAGATAACCTGCACACCGGCTTCGGTCAGTTGCTTCGCCCAGTGGATGTTAGCCTCTTCATCGAAACGCGCCTGCAGCTCAACCACCACGGTCACTTTCTTGCCGTTATGGGCGGCGTGGATCATGGAGTCGATGATGCGCGAGTCTTTGGCCACGCGGTAGATATTGATTTTTATTGCCAGCACGCTTGGGTCAAACGACGCCTGGCGCAGCAGTTCCAGCACGTGCTCAAAGGTGTGATACGGATAATAGAGCAGCACATCGCGCTCGCGAATGGCATCAAAGCCGTTGCGGAACTTATCAAACCAGACATGGCGCAGGCGCGCCAACGGTTTGTTCACCAGGTTTTGCTTTCCCAACGTTCGGGAAGTTGATGAAGTCTTTAAAGTTGTGGTAGCGACCGCCCGGAATAATGGAGTCGTAGCGGGAAATGGTCAGCTTCTCGCGAAGCATCTCAACCATGGCATCCGGCATATCACGCTGATACACAAAGCGTACCGGCTCTGCCGTCAGACGCTGTTTCAGGCTTGAAGACATCAGCTCCATCAGACTCGATCTCCATCTCGTGCACCAGATCGTATTCGGCGTCACGGGTCATTTTCATCGAGTAGGCGTTCAGCGCGTCGTAATCAAAGAAGCCTTTGAAGATATCATCCAGGCAATAACGCAGGATATTATCCAGCAGGATCATCGGCTTGCGACGGCGCGGCGCTTCCGGCGGCAGGTTTACAAAACGCGGCACTTTATCAGACGGAATTTCTAGCAGGGCGTAGCGGATATCTTCGCCACGGATGATTTCCACCGCCAGGTAGGTGTAGTCGTCTTTTAAAGAAGCGAATCAGATTGGTTTCGCGATTAATCAGTGTCGGCGTGATGTGCTGGCGCAGATACTGTCGGAAGTAGTGGCGCAGCCAGTTTTGCTGATTGGCGGAAAGCTGGCGTTCGTTAATCAAAAAGATTCGATTACGCGCCATTTCCAGCAGGAGTTCGTTATACAGGCCGTCAAATTCCTGATTTGGCTTTCAGTACGCGGGCCTGTATTTTACCCAGCAGGTGGCGTGAATGGGTGTTGGTGCCTTGTCCTTGTTCTTCGCTAATAATGATGCGGCGTTTAAGTTCTGCGAAGCGAACTTTATAGAATTCATCAAGGTTGTTGGAATAAATCCCTAAAAAGCGCATGCGTTCAATGAGCGGGTTACTCTTATCCGCCGCTTCCTGCAGAACGCGCTCGTTAAAGCACAACCAACTTAGTTCTTTTTCCAGATATAGCTTTTCCTGACCCATTACAACTTACACTCCGGTTAACTCTCGGGACACGGCAATTCCTTCTCGCTATGGCAGTGTCCTCGTGTGCAGGTAAACGTGTTGGCGTTCGTTTGAGTGACACCCATATTATGGCGAGCTTTGCCATTAGATGTCCAACTGTGAACAGAGTAAGTATGACAGTAATCCGGTTTACCCGCAGAAAGGTGTTGCGCGCAACGGTATGTTACGCGCAGGCAAAGAAAAGATTTGCTTACTCGGCCGCGTAGCCCTGTTCTGGCAGACAAACGCCATCAAGCCAGGCTCTGTTTTCTTGCATAGCCAGACGGCCATCAACAAACCAACTCACGACCAGCGGGTAAATCGCATGTTCCTGAGTCTGGACGCGGGCGGTCACGTCTTCTTCGGTATCGCCCTCAAACACCGGTACCTGTGCCTGTAAAATCACCGGGCCGCCGTCCAGTTCGTCGGTAACAAAATGCACGGTGGTGCCGTGAACGTCATCACCGTTCTCCAGTACCTGACGGTGGTGTGTAAACCGGGATATTTAGGTAGCAGGGAAGGGTGGATATTGATAAGGCGACCGGCGTAATGTGCCACGAAGTCCGGGCTGAGGATACGCATGTAGCCAGCCAGCACAACGATATCCGGGGCGTAAGCGTCAATCTCCTGCATCAGTTCACGGTCAAACGCTTCGCGACTGGCAAACTGAGAGGCAAGAAGCGCATGGGCGGGAATATTGGCTTCCCGCGCACGCTCAAGGCCGAATGCATCGGCCTTGTTACTGAATACTGCCCGGATGGTGCCATTTATTTTCTTCTGCTTGCAGGCATCAATTATTGCCTGCAAGTTGCTTCCGTTGCCGGAAATGAGCACCACAATGTTTTTCATTCGATGACCACGCGTTCACTGGAATCGGATGCTTTGATAATACCGATTTTCCACGCGTTTTCACCTTTGGCATTCAGGAATGCGATGGCCTTATCTGCTTCATCAGCAGGCAGGGCGATAACCATACCGACACCACAGTTGAAGGTGCGATACATCTCGTGACGGCTGACATTGCCCGCCGTTTGCAGCCAGTTGAAGACGGCCGGCCATTGCCAGGAGGACTGATCCATCACCGCCTGGGTATTGTCTGGCAGCACGCGCGGGATATTTTCCCAAAAGCTGCTGCCGGTCAGGTGGGCGATGGCGTGCACGTCTACGTTTTCAATCAGCTCGAGGATTGATTTCACGTAGATGCGGGTCGGAGTCAGCAGGTGATTCCGCGAGGGATTTCCCTTCAAGCTGTGTCGTCTCAGGATCGCAACCGCTCACTTCGATGACTTTACGCACCAGTGGAGTAGCCGTTGGAGTGCGGACCGCTGGACGCCAGTGCAATCAGCACATCACCGTCGGCCACTTTGGAACCGTCAATAATCTCGGATTTCTCAACAACGCCAACGCAGAAACCGGCAACATCGTAGTCTTCGCCGTGGTACATGCCCGGCATTTCAGCGGTTTCGCCGCCAACCAGCGCACAGCCAGACTGCAGGCAGCCTTCCGCGATACCGTTAATCACACTGGCTGCGGTGTCGACATCCAGTTTGCCGGTTGCGTAATAATCGAGGAAAAACAGCGGCTCTGCGCCCTGTACAACCAGGTCATTCACACACATGGCGACCAGGTCGATGCCGATGCTGTCATGGCGTTTCAGATCGATCGCCAGACGCAGTTTGGTACCTGCGCTGTCAGTGCCGGAAACCAGTACTGGTTCACGATATTTTTGCGGCAATGCGCACAGCGCGCCGAAGCCACCCAGACCGCCCATCACTTCCGGACGACGAGTTTTCTTCACCACACCTTTGATTCGGTCAACCAGAGCATTACCTGCGTCAATATCAACACCGGCATCTTTGTAGCTAAGAGAGGTTTTATCGGTCACTGCTTGAGTCCCCACGCGTTTGCTTGCGGTTCACCCTGTCATATTTCAGGCTGTTACCCGACTAATCAGGTTTTGGAAAATAAAATTCGGCGCAATTCTAACAGTGAAGGCAAACGTTTGCGAGTCCATTATTTCAGGCTGCCGGGGATTATTACGGTATACTCTTTTCCAGTCTGTTTGATTCCGGATCAATGCCGCACCTGTAGCGTGGCGGAGAAAAAGCGGTATAATCCTGGCGATTTTTTTTTGTGGCTGCCACCGTTTTGGGGGAAGGAGTAAGAGTATGAAGGTCGTGGAAGTAAAAACACCCACTCGTCAAACACAGAGCTGGGGCCTGAATGTGCGTGAAAATCACATCAGCACCAAACGCTTTCGTGAACTCGCCTCGGAAGTCGGTAGTCTGCTGACCAGCCTATGAAGCGACTGCCGAATCTGGAAACGGAACGTGTGACCGACCCAAAGGCTGGAACGGCCCTGGTAGAAGTCGAACAAATCAAAGGCGAAAAAAATCACCAGTAGTCCCTATTCTGCATGTGCCGGCCTTGGGCATGACGGGAAAGGGGGTGCTGGAACACGTTCCGAGCGCACGCATCAGCGTGGTGGGTATCTATCGTAATGAAGAGACCCTGGAGCCGGTACCGTATCTTCCCAAGAAACTGGTTTCTAACATTGATGACGAGCGTATGGCGCTGGTCGTTGACCCGATGCTGGCAACGGGCGTGCTTGATGATCGCCACCATCGAACCTGCTGAAAAATGCAGGCTGCCAACAGCATCAAAGTGCTGGTGCTGGTTGCCGCCCCGGAAGGCCTCGCCGCGCTGGAAGAAAAGCGCACCCGGACGTTGAGCTGTATACCGCGTCCATCGACAAGGGCCTCAATGAGCACGGATACATTATTCCGGGCCTCGGCGATGCCGGCGACAAAATCTTTGGTACGAAATAAATTGCTTTAAAAATCAAAAGCCGACTTTCTAAGTTGGCTTTTTTTTGGCGTAAACCAGAACAGAATCCGCCTGATTTCACATCACGCAGTCCACAACACTGCGGGATGGGTGATGAGCGGAACATATACCCTATAACTCGTCGAGTTGCCGGCAAGGGACAAGCGAGCGAATCCTGATGATCTACGTAAATAAGTGATTCGGGTGGACGAGTATGGCCAACGCACCAGCGTCTTGACGTGTGACGGGGATAAACAACAACACTCCAGAGGAAAACACTATGACGCGCCTGTGTTATCGGCTGAGTGAAAGACTGCCGCTTTTACAGACAATCCCGCTCTAGTTTTTGACAGCACTTGTTTTGATGTTTGGCGCAACCGTGCTGGTGCCAATCCTGTTCCATATTAACCCGGCCACCGTACTGTTATTTAAACGGTATCGGAAACGCTGCTTTATCTCTTTATCTGTAAGGGCAAAATCCCGGCTTATCTGGGATTCAAGCTTCGCGTTTATTTCAGCCGGTACTGCTTGCTTCTGCTGCTGGGCTACGAAGTGGCGCCGGTGGTTCTATCATGTGCGGCGTGCCGCTTCCGCATCGTTTCCTTCATTGTGAAGAAAGCAGGCACCGGCTGGCCTGGACGTGATGTTCCCGCCTGCGGCAATGGGCGGATCCGTTGCCGTCATCGGTCTGGAGCTGGCCGGCGTCGCGGCCAGATGGCCTGGCCTGCTGCCTGCGGGATGGTCAGTCTGCGGATTCCAGAACCGTGCTCATCTCGCTGGTAACGCTGGGCGTGACTGTGTTTGGTTCCGGCACTGTTCCGTGGTTTTTATGGCGATATCCCCGATTCTGCTATTGGCGTGCTGGCCGGTTATGCGCTGTCGTTTCGGATGGGTGTTGTTGATGACGCCGATTGCCAATGCGCACTGGTTTGCGCTGCCAACCTTCTTACACGCCGCGTTTCGAATGGTTTGCTATCTTCACCACATCTTCTGCCTGCGGCGCTGGTGGTTATTGCTGAGCATGTGGGCCATTCCTGGCTGGTTACTGCCAATATCGTGAAACGCGATTCGTTGATGCAACCCGGGCCTGCACCGTTCCATGTTTGCCAATGGCTTCTCAACTATTATTTCCGGTTTCTTCGGCTCTTAACGCCGAATATGACCTATGGTGAGAATATTGGCGTTATGGCGATCACCCTGTGCGTCTGACAGCACCGCTGGGTTATCGGTGGCGCCGGCTATCATCGCGATTCTGCTCTCCTGCGTAGGTAAACTCGGCGGCGGGGATTCAATATTATCCCGGTACCGGTGATGGGCGGTGTCTCTTCTGCTGCTGTACGGGAAATCGGCGCATCCGGTATTCGCGTGTTGATTGAATCGAAAGCGGATTACAGCAAAGCGCAAAACTTGATCCTGACCTCCGTCATTCTGATCATCGGCGTCAGCGGGCGCGAAAGTGCCGACATTGGCGCGGCTGAACATTTGAAAGGGATGGCGCTGGCGACTATCGTGGGTGTTGCGCTGAGCCTGATTTTCAGTCTGATTTAGTGTCCTGTGTCCGGAAGAAGTGGTACTGGGACGCCGAAGACAGCGAAGCAAATCAGCATTAATTGTTGCTCTGCAAACCGGGTGTTCATGCCCAGTTTCAAATGTGGTAAAGTTTTACGAAGAAACTTACCGCGTTTTTTAAAGCCCTGTTGAGGTACGTCTGAACACACCGGCGCAGCTTTCCCTGCCACTCTATCTTCCTGACGATGGAAACTTTTGCGAGTTTCTGGCCGGGCCATAACCCTTCTTTGCTGGCGGCGTTGCAAAATGTCCTGACGCCAGCTATCATAGCGGATAGCATCTATTTCTGGTCGCGTGAAGGGGCAGGACGTAGCCAATCGCTCGCTTCATGCGGCGTGTGCCGAACTCTCTCAGCGTGGTGATGCGGCTCGGGCCACGTGCCGCTTGAGAAGCGTCACCAGCTGGTTTGTACCACGGAAGTGCTTGAAGGAATGGAGCATCTCTCGCTGGTCTGTAATCGATAATATCGAGTGTGTCTGAGGTGATGAACCGTGGGAGATGGCCATCTTTCAATCTCTATAACCGTATTCTGGAATCAGGCAAAACGCGGTGACTAGAACGTCACCGGTGATTGCTCGCCACGGCAATTGAATCTGGGGTTGCCCGACCTGCGTCGCGCTTGGACTCGGGGCAAATCTACAAGCTGCAACCGCTCTCTGATGAAGACAAACTGCAGGCGCCTCCAACCTGCGTGCAAAGGCAGCGCGGGTTTGAGTTGCCGGAAGATGTGGGGACGTTTTCTGCTCAAGCGACTCATTGCGAAATGCGCACGCTCTCTTGACACGCTTGATCAAGCCTCGACCGTGCCTTCATTACCGCCCAGCGGAGCCTGACCATCCCCTTCGTAAAAGACATTCTGGAACCCAGGCCCTGATAAGTATTGCACCTGCGGGCCTGTGGCATTAGTAGACGATCTCAAGAACCTGTTCTGGCGGGCGACCAACGCGGCGCGGCGACCGTTCCGCCACAACGATTGGACGCTCCCATCAGCTTGGGATTATCAAGCAGGCGCCTGCAACAGCGCCTCTTCTGAGAGATGGCTATCCCCCAGTCCGAGTTATCATAGAGATCTTCTTTCTGGTGCATCAGCTCCCGCGCGCTGGTCATCCCCAGCATTTTCAACAGCGCTTTAAGCGTGTCGGCATCGCGGCGTTTTCCAGATACAGAACAACCTGCGAATCAACGCCGTTGGCTTTCAGCAGGCTGAGGGTATCGCGGCTCTTGGAGCAGCGAGGGTTGTGGTACTCTTCATCCGCGTCTGTCATCGGTTCTCCTTGTTGACATCTTCTGATACGGGCGGAAACGTTTTCTGACAACTGACGAAGCCTGATTGATATGCGCATCGTAACAGGGCCTGCTGCAGGCTGCCCAATTTGACCTGCGAACTGGCGCTTCCCAGCAGCGTAATGGCCTGATTAAAGCTTACCCGTCAGCGCCAACCCTTCGGCACGCGCCGCCAGCTCTTCATCGCGATGGCCTAATGCCTGGTCTTCCGCTTTGCGCCAGCAACTCCCAGCCGTTTAACATCGTCCTTCCAGTTAAAGGTGTAACGATTGAGTATCGCCTCTGCCGCGGCAGCCTGACCGCTGCTCAGATAGGCGTTTGCCAGGTCGAGCGGCAATACCGGGTTGGATCTTTTAATTTCCGCCGTATTTTTCAGGCGGTTAATCGCTTCGTCGTTTTTGTTCTGCCCCAAATCACGTCGGTCGCCAGGTCGATATACCGGCTAATTTCGTCGGATCGGCACTGAGCAGAGGTTGCAGCGTTTCGAGCGGCGTCGGCGAAGGTCTTCGCCTCCATTGCCTGCAGGGCGCGACCATATTGCGCGGCATGTTGCTCGCGCACATTGCCTTTTCGCCCAGGCATCTCAACATATCGCTGGTGGTCTGCCATTATGCCCGGAGCTTATACATCCCCAGGGCTCCGGCTCTGGCCAGGAAAAATTCTTCGGAGGATTGCACTACCACCGGGCGCATCCTGGTTGGCGCGGTTACGCGCATCGGCAAGACGGCTTTCCGGTAAGGGGTGAGTCAGCAAAATTTCCGGTGGACGCGCGAGGCGTAACGTGATCGATCAAGCAGCTTTTCCAGGAAGGTCGGCATTGCCTGCAATCAAAAACCTGGAGCGTTGCAAAACCTGAATCCCGATGTGGTCCGCTTCCTGTTTGTTCTGCTGCGTAAAGGTGATCATGCCCTGTTGCGTACCGGCCAGTGTACCGGTGAGCGCCGCCATCCCGGCCTGCGGGCTTGCCATGGGCCAACAGAATGGAGCCCAGTGCGCCAGCCCAGGTTAGGGCGCTACGCTTCCGGATCTTCCATGGCTCTCGCGCCAGATGGCGCTGGGTCACGTGGGAAATTTCGTGCGCGGCATCACCGACGCCAGTTGGCTTTCTGTTATCCGCATAGCGAAACAGCGCCGAATGCAGCACCACGTTGCCGCCAAAGAAAGCAAAGGCGTTGATTTCGTCATTATTGACTGAAGTAGAAATGAAACGGGGTCTTTACTGAGTTTGCATGCGAGACGGCAGGCGCATGCCCAGTCCGTTGATGTACTGAACGAGTAAACTGTCTGTCGATGAAGTGGCGCACTGCCGCGCAGCTGGCGAACATAATAGTCGCCCATCTGCATTTCCTGACCAATGGTACAGGGTGCTTCCTGCTGGAGGTTCCCATATCGGGCAGACTGTCTGCAGAATCCTGTAAACGCGGGCATCATCTGGCCGAGCGTCAGCGTGGCGATAAGGGTTGCGACCAGCGTTTTTTTCAACTGCCTGAACATAACCTCAATCCTGGAAATTTTTCGGGTAATCATTTCACCTGACGAGCCGGGTTTCGTTCCGGTGAAATAATAGAGAGAGCAATTTATCCCCCCTGATGGGGAATAACACCTTTTCTGCCGGTTGATCATGTTTCCTGTAAAGGCGACGAAAAGCGAAGTCTTTTTTGTGCTACATTTCAGAGATTCCTCAACTCACACCGGTCAATCCGGCTCCTGGAAGGAACATAATGCTCGAATTGTTGATGCAGCGGGCATCGCTGTTGCTTTAGCTGACCCGGAAGCGATTGCGCGCTGCTGGTCATTTTGCTGCAAGGTTTTGTCATTCTCTTCTTCAGCGGTTCTTGCGCCGCTGCCTGGTCGCCATCCCGTGCTGGCCTGATCCGCTCGACGGCCAACCGTTCGTCTGGGAAACAGTCGGTTTCTCCTGCCGCCTGGGCCGCCCAGACGATGGTGCTGCTACTGTTTGTCGGCATCCTGATGATTATGGCATTTGTTGTGATGGCCGGTTGCCTGGCAGCAGGGGATGAATCTGATTCGCGACATGCCGGGTATGCTTAATAAAATTTTCCGATTACGCCGCCACGCTGCCACGACGTTATCCGATGTTAATGGATGCGGGCATGCGATCGATGCAATGGCGGATAACATGTGTGCCCGGACGCTGGGCATGGGCGATTCGGTGGTGAAATATTCCCTTGCATCGCTGGTCCGGGCTGTTGACGCTGGCGGTCTATCTGGTTCTGGTGCCTCTGATCTGGTCTTCTTCCTGGTGAAGGATAAAGAACAGATGCTCAATGCGGTGCGCCGCGTCTTACCGCGTAACCGTGGGCTGGCAGGGCAGGTCTGGAAAGAGATGAACCAGCAGATAACCAACTACATTCGCGGCAAAGTGCTGGAGATGGTTGTCGTCGGCGTTGCCACTCTGGTTAGGTTTTCAGCTCTTTGGCCTTAACGATTCATTGCTGCTGGCGGTGCTGGTGGGCTTCTCTGGTGCCGATCCTTACATCGGCGCGTTTGTGATGTCACGCATTCCGGTGATTGGCGTGGCGCCGCTTTCAGTTTGGTGCGGGCACCGAGTTCTGGAGCCGTTTCGCCGTCTACCTGATAATCCAGGGCTGGATGGCAACCTGCTTGTGCCGTTACTGTTTTCCGAAGCGGTCAACCTGCACCCGTTGCCGTCATTATCCTGCTCGGTAATTATCTTTGGCGGCCTGTGGGGGTTCTGGGGGTGTTCTTCGCCATCCCGCTGGCAACGCTGGTGCAGGCAAGTTATTCACGCATGGCCAGATACCGTGGTGGTTGACGACCATCACGTCTGACGTGATGGCTTCCCCGCTGGCGCGGTGCTTAGCGGGGCTACCAAATCGAGCCTGGATAAGCGCAGCGCCATCAGGGACGTGTTCAGTGCCCGTTATTTTGGTTACGCAAATAGATAATCCAGTAAGTGCATTCCCCACCACAGCCTGCTGCCAGAGAACATCACCTATCGTCACCGGGATTAGATTGGCCGTGATAAAATTGCTGACCGTTAATGCCGGAAAATGTTCCGGGGCTGGCGTGAATGCTGGTCCAGAATCCTTCGGCGGCAAAATAACCAATAACAAATAGAAAGCGGGATCAAAAACATATTCGCGATGCTGTGTTCGAAGCTGCTGGCAACAAACATACCGATAGGCAACAGCATCGCCATAATTTTATCGGTTAGCGTATGCCCAAATAACTCATCCACACAGCCAGACATACCAATTAAATTACAAAGCGTTCCCAGGCAAACGGCTTCAACAAATGTATGATGCATTTTATGGCTCGGCGGTTTGTAAAGGCATTCAGTCCCCAAAGACCATTGCCACTCAGATATCGCCCGGCAAAACCAAATCAGCGCGACAAAAAACAGGGCGCCGACAAGGTTACCAAAATAGAGAATGTCCAGTTGATAATTAACTGTCGCCAACTTATTAGCCCGCTGGCTTTTGCGATCACCGTCAATACTGTCGAGGTGAACAAATCTGCGCCACAGACCACCACCGCGACGAGGCCCAGCGAGAAGCACACGCCGCCGGCCAGTTTTGCCAGGGCGGTTGCAGGGGCAGGCCCGGTTGTGACGGCAATATAGAAAACGAATGCAATGGAAATAAATACACCAGCCGTGACCGCGAGGTAATGACAGCTCTTTCTTCTTGCTGACTTTATATAACCCTGCCTGTTGATGTACCTTTGCCATTTCTGCGGAAAGTCGCAGATCAAAAGCATTGCTGGTATCCATCAGAATCTCCTGAGTTGATGCATTAATGAGGGAGCAAGATCCACACCCGCATTTATATGCATAGGGCGTACCAGCCACATAACCGGCATCGCCTCTAAAGCGTTAATTCGCTTACACTTAAACTCAGTAACTGAATTACAATACTTCCTGTAACGGTAATGCCCAGCCGCCGCATACGCGATAACAGCGTGGTACGTCCATCCCTAATTTTGATGCTGCACCGCGCGGCCCGGCAACAATACCGTTTGTCTCTCGCAGCACCTGAATAAGACGCTGACGTTCCTCTTCATCGTTTTCCGGCGGCTTGGTGCGCATCATTTCCGCCACGCGGGGGCAGGGGGAAAGGAAAAGGAATTGACTGGGCCACAGGCTGCACCATGCTGCTGGGTTGCGTATTTCAATGCAGGCTCAGCGAATTATCGCGTGAAGAGCATACTGCACGTTCGAGAAGATTTTCCAGTTCGCGCACGTTGCCAGGCCATCCGCAGCGCATCAACTGGCGCATTGCATCGGCAGGAATGGTGTCGATTTGGCGGTTTAAAAACTGCGCGCCAGTTTTTGGTGTGAAGTACCTGACCAGCAACGGGACATCGTCCGGGCGATCGCGTAGTGGCGGCAACACCAGCGGGAACACATTCAGGCCATAGAACAGGTCGTTGCGAAACTCCCGGTCAATTACGATCTGTTTCAGGTTGCGATTAGTCCAGGCAATTACCCCTAACGTTAATGGGAATGGTGTGGGTGCCGCCAATGCGCTCATTTTCCCGTGTCCTGTAGCACACGCAATAATTTAGGCTGCAGTTTCAATCGGCATATCGCCGATTTCATCGAGGAACAGCGTTCCCCCATCCGCCATTTCAAAGCGCCCACGGTGGGTGTTGATAGCGCCGGTAAACGCCCCTTTATCATGACCAAACAGTTCGCTTTTCTAGCAGGGTGGATGGAATTGTGGCACAGTTGATTTTCACCAGCGGTTTATTCTTCTGCGCAGACTCATCTGGTGAATAGCACGGGCAATAATTTCTTTCCCTGTACTGGTTTCGCCAGAAATCAGCATGGTACTGTCACTCAGGGCAAGAGTATCGACCTGCTGGAGCACATCGCGCATGGCGTCGCTCTGATAAATAATGTCGCCAAAGCTCTGGCTGGATAGAATTTGCTTGTTAAGTTTGTTGTTCTCGTTTTTGAGGTTTTCTTTCAGATGTGTCACTTTGCGATAGGCATCGGCATTATCGACAGCAATGCCAATTCTTGTTGGCAATCTGTCGAAGAAATCGACAGTTTTGTGCGTTAAAAATTGACAAATCCTGGTGTGCCAGGACGAAGCACCTGCCGCAAGACTAATGGCTAAAAGCCAGCAGCCTAATAACAAAATCACCAGACCTGGCACTTCCAACGTGTTGTAGTAAGGGATTATTTTGCCAGTATCCGCGGCTCGTTTCTTTTTTGCAAACAGGGTCGCATGATGTTTCCATTGAGTGCGAAATGCAGCAACTGGCTATCACTGCGTAGCGGGTATTGCTGGCTTGTTGGCGGCTGAACCGTGAAATCCGTCGAGTTCCACATAAGCTGGCGCGAGCGCAGGGCATCACGGAGCACCATCGCGACTGGATCTATGCGAAAGAAGCGGTGGATTTCACGTGATACATCCGCTACGAGTTCATCAATATCAAGGTGAGACAGTACTGAGTTGGCGCAGATCAACGAGAACCTGGTTATGGTCAAGCTCCTGGCGCAACAGCGAAACAGATTGCTCCAGCTTGTCGCGCTCAATATCACCCTCTAAACCTTGCGCCGCGAGGCGTGCCAGCCAGGCAAACATAGTGCTGTCTTTTTCGCAAAATTTACCGCCATCGGTGCGCACAAAGCGCAGCTCAGCCACGGTTTCTCCGGCAAGTAAAATCACCTGTTTTGAAGGATCGCCGATTGCAACTGGCATATTCACTGGTGCAGAACTCAACGCTTCCGTTGATCAAAACAGCGGTAGAATCGCGAATTACTCAGGCGAAGTTCGAACAAACTGAATGGGGCTGAATGGAGGCGGTAGGGCAATGAATGCCCGCAGGATGGACGCCTCATCCTTCTGTTCCAGCAAATGCTGTACTTCATGGATACTGCATCCTTCCAGAATCAATTGTACAGAAAAGCAGAAAAAAATAGTCATAAATCAACATAATGTGACTTCCTTATCCGTTTTTTCATATCAAGTGATTGTTCTTCGGTAGAGAGAAGCGGTCCACCCGGTATACTACTATACCCCTTTATTTTTTGTAGTGTTACCCGCTTCACGTATAGCTAATTGTCATACGAATTGACGTTTTATTGATATCACTAATGGTTAATCCAGTTGCTGCACCATCAGATAATTCGCCTGTTCACCTGCAGCGTCTTTCAATTGCTGCAAGATGAGCTGGCTCCAGCTACGCCAGGCATTATCGGCTCCTTCTGTCAGTTCAGCAAAGGCGGGGCCCAGTCCATTGGAACACACCTGAGCCACTGGCATCAACCTGCCACCTCGCCAAGCCTGACCTGCCCATTTTTCTCTTACGTGCGCCCTCTTCCAGTAGCGCAAGCCAGCGCTCGTAGTGTCGGCAAAGCGACATTCCAGCACCACGTTGAGGCAGTCGATTACCCCCCATGTGGTGACCAATGGCCAGCGAGTAGTACATCACCTGGCGGCTCTTCCTCGACATCTACGCTGTCATCAGCATGTTCTGCCGCAGTGTCCAGAATATCACTTCGCTGCCCTTCTACAGACATGCTTTCCCCTTCATCTCGGCGCGCAGTCGCTGGCACGATGGTGTCCAGATGCGGATCGGCCGCCTGCTGCAACCAGGGATCAACGTGCGTGGAACTTTCGCGTGGATTGCCTTCGGTTAATAGTGCGAAGAAGCGATTGGTAATTTCACGTCCCTGGCGATAGCCTGCCAGTCGACGCGCCAGACGCTCGATATCAACGCGGATGGCCAGCGGTACGGCAGGCGAACGGACGGTCGCCGTTTCATTTTCAGCCTGGTGATGATCTTCGGCGTGCAGTTTCTGCTCCAGCAGGCCGAGCGCGACAGCGAAACCGTGCACCGTTGCCGCCGGGGTCGGCGGGCAGCCGGGGATCGATAGACATCAATGGGGACGATGGTATCGCCGCCGCCCCAAGACGCTGTAGCAGATTGTGAAAAATACCGCCGCCGACGCCGCATGCGCCATAGGAGATTGCGAATTCCGCGGTCCAGGCGCGGAATGCCAGGCACGCAGCGCGGGCATACGCACGGCGCGGGGCGACACCGCCGGTAAACAGTAAAATGTCGGCGTGATGCGGCGACGCAACGACTTGAATGCCGAAGCGTTCGGCATCGAACAGCGGGGGCGATCGCGCCGGGTATTCCGACTCCACAGCCGTTACATCCCCCCGCAGTCCACGCTGTAAACATAGGCAGAACGGTCCAGATTGCGAAGAAGCACTCGCTTCCGCCCCGGCGCTTGTCCATCCCAGCGTTACGGGCTGATCTGACAGGGCCGCTCCAGCCTACCAGGGAAATCCGTGCTCAGCGCTGGCTCTCTCAATAGAATAATGAACGTTGGCGCTGCCGCGACGCTCCAGTGCTGCCCGACGTTTACATGCCGGGCAGACATCGGCCTGGGCGCGCAGGGTTTCCACCAGCGCCGGGTTCGATTGATGAAGTGCCGGGAATTCAGCCGCCAGGGCGACGGATTTTTCCGGCGCAAAAGGGGGCGTGGCACTCACTGCAATGCTGCAGCCGAAAGGTCGCGCGCACATAGAGGTCTTCTTCGCGGGGTCACTGCCAGCTCAAACTCCTCTGACAGGCCAATGGTCCGTGTCTGGGCACACCTCTTCGCAGCGGCCACAGTAGATGCAGCGGCCTGATAAACAGTTGCCCAGTATGTGGTGTTGTTATCCGGGTCACTTTCCATTGTCAGCGTGTTGGCAGGGCAGGTGGTGGTGCAGGCGCCGCAGGCCAGCACTGCTCAGGATTAAGCTTGGGTTTGCCGTGAAATCCAGGAACAGACCTCCAGCGGTGCAATGGGTACTCCCACCGTGGCCAGCCTGCCCTGCCCGCTGCTCATAATGGTTTTCCACAATTTAAGCATCGTATCTTCCTTATCTCAGCCGGCTAATCGCGATGTTCAATACTGTAACGCTCGAATCTCTTTCTGCACGGCACGGTGGTGGACTTGCGCTTACGTACATCCACCAGCGTGACGCGGTCCGTACAGGAATAGCAGGGATCGAGACTCCCGTGGATCAATGGCGCATCGGACCGGTATCGCCAGCACAACACATAGCGCAGCACCGGCCAGTTAGCACAGCGTCGCCGCACGGCAGCGCCAGCGGAGAGCTTCTGGTTGTCGCCGAGCATGCTCCAGTGCACATCCTCGTGGCGCGGTGCTTCCACATAACCCAGCGCGAATTTATGCGGCTTGTAGCTGAACCCTTCTGGTTAACAGCGCGGTGTCTGGCATATTGTCGAGGGCAAACGAACTCATCCAGAGGGAATCAAGCGTCTTCTTTGATACGCACCATCACGCGCGAGAAAACATCCCCGGCAGGCCAGCTAAACAAAGTTTTTGGCAGATTGCCGTAGTCGGCATAAGGATGGTCAAAGCGCAGATCACGGTTAAAGCCACTGCCGCGCAATCAGCGGGCCGACTGGGCTGTAGTCGTGCGCAATTATGCCGATCCAGCATCCTAACCCCCTGGGTACGCTGTGCCATATTCGGCGTCTGATAGCAGCACATCAACCAGTTGGACGACTTCCGCGCGCATCTCCTTCACCAGTTGGATGGTTTTAATGCGCTGCTCTTTCACGTCATGTCGCGCCGCACGTCGCCAATCAGATTCAGACCGGCGCTTTACGCGAGCCGGTCAGCAGTTCTGCCATGGTCATCGATTTTTCGCGGATGCGGAAAAATTGACAGAAAGCCAGTATCGAAGCCGACGAAGTGGCTGGAAAGCCCAATGTTTAACAGATGGCTGTGCACATGTTTCATTTCCAGTAGCACCGAGCGGATAGTACCAGCGCGTCGCGGCACAACAATGCCCAGGTGTTTTGACCCGAGGTGGTGTAGGCCACGCTGTGGGCGAAGCCGCATATTCCGCAGACGCGGTCTGACAGGAACGTCACTTCGTTATAACCCATGCGGGTTTCCGCTGCTTTTCGATACCGTCGGTGGAACATAGAACAGGTGGTAATCGGCATCGCTACAATGCGCTCGCCATCAACAAACAGACGGAAGCGGCCGGGTTCGTCCGACGTGATGTGCAGCGGGCCGACGGCAACAACACGCGCCGAGCTATCGCCATCATTGATAAACGGATAGTTTTCCGTATCGGTGGTTGGCTCCGGGCGCAGACGGTAATTGATGGGCGTCTTTACGCAGCGGATGCAAATCGTCCGGCGAAGTCGTCCGGTAGCACCAGACGGCGCTGATCCGGCAGGCCTACCGGGATGTACCGTAAACATGTCGGCGGATCTCACGCTTGCCCCAGACGGCGGCGGGCACCTTCGGAGTGATGCAGGGTAATTCACGCGTGTCGGCATCCACCAGCGCTTTTACCACAATCCAGCATCTTTCCGCCCCTTCCATAGAAAGGGCGTAGTAGACCGCGTAATGACCATTCAGAGTACGTTCATCGTTACCGAATAACACCGGTAACCAGCCGTCATGCTGGTAATAGAGATAATGCACAATATCCGGCAGCAGATCCAGTTTTACCGTAATGGTGGGCTCGCTGAAAGGTTTGCCGCTCTTCTTCAAGAATGGCACCGGGAAATTGCGCGTTCAACGCCGCAAGACAGGCACCGCCACGAGGGGCATCTAGACCTGATACTCTCTAAATAACTCACTTTAACTCTCCCTGAACCCGCGCGGGTGTTGCGGTTGCGGCGGTGGTGTCAAACGACGCCCACAGCCAACTAAATTGTGTTGATTGTTCATCATTACCGGACATCACGATGGCAGAAGCATTTGCCAGCATTTTGCTTACCGGTTGCGGAATATGAATCCGCATCACCAGCATCATCACCAGGACGACCATCTGCACACCGCGGTGAGCGAGCCGAGTTCACTGCTGGCGACTTCCTGAGGCGGTGCGGCAAATAGCGCCTCGGCGACCATGCGCACCAGCTCCACCAAGCACAATCGTCAGCAACAGGCAGCAGTACGATAGTCACCAGCAGATGATCGGCCGCCAGCCCTGGCGGTAACGGGCCACAGGAACTCGCTGAGGAAAAATATTGAACGGGGGCATGCCGCCCAGTGCCAGTGCTGCTGCCAGAGCAGGACGGCGGTAAACGGTATGACTTTCAACATGCCGCACACCACGTCCAGATTGCGGGTGCCGTATTTCAGCAGCACGTCGCCGGAACCGCAGAACAATAGTGTTTTGGTCAGGCTATGGTTCAGCGTGTGCAGCAGCGCGGCGAGAAATTGTTTTCATCCTCTGGCGCGACCGAATCCGATAACCTGGCGATCAAAGGTGCCGGCTAACTTCTTATCAGAAAAAAGGCAAGCACATCATCACCAGCAAAACCGAACACAAAGCCGTGCTGGACACCTGCCGTCAGCTCGAGCGTGAAGGTTTCGACGTGACCTATCTGGCACCTCAGCGCAACGGCATCATCGACCTGAAAGAGCTCGAAGCGGCCATGCGTGACGACACCATCCTCGTCTCCCCATCATGCACGTGAACAACGAAATCGGTGTGGTACAGGATATCGCGACCATCGGCGAAATGTGCCGTGCGCGCGGCATTATCTACCCACGTTGATGCGACCCAGAGCGTGGGCAAACTGCCCTATCGACCTGAGCCAGTTGAAAGTGGAATCTGATGTCCTTCTCCGGCCACAAAAATCTGATGGCCCGAAAAGGGATTGGCGCGCTGTACGTGCGTCATGAAACCGCGTATCCGTATCTGAAGCACAGATGCACGGCGGCGGTCACGAGCGCGGTATGCGATTGCCGGTACCCTGCCCAGTACACCAGATTGTCGGCATGGGTGAAGCTTACCGTATCGCCAAAGAAGAGATGGGAAACCGAGAGTGGCGCGTCTGCGCGGTCTGCGTAAACCGTCTGTGGGACGGCGTGAAAGATATGGAAGAGGTCTACCTGAACGGGCGATCTCGACCAGGGCGCACCAAACATCCTCAACGCTCAGCTTTAACTGACGTTGAAGGCGAAGTGGCTGATCATGGCGCTCGAAGACCTGGCGGTTTCCTCTGGTTCTGCCTGTACCTCGGCGAGCCTGGAACCCTCTTACGTGCTGCGCGCGCTGGGTATGACTGACGAGCTGGCACACAGCTCTATTCGTTTCTCTTTAGGTCGTTTCACTACCGAAGAAGAGATTGACTACGCCATCAAGCTGGTTCGCAACTCCATTGGTCGTCTGCGCGCAACTCTTCTCCACTGTGGGAAATGTCTCAAGCAGGGCGTGGATTTGAACACCATTGAATGGTCACATCACTAATCGGTAGCGGAATCAGGAGAACAGTAACATGGCTTACAGCGAAAAAGTAATCGAATCACTACGAAAACCCGCGCGACGTCGGCTCTTTTGACAACAGCGATGAGAGCGTTGGTAGCGGATATGGTGGGTGCACCAGCCTGTTGGCGAACGTAATGAAGTTGCAGATTCAAAGTCAGACAATGAAGGTATCCATTGAAGACGCGCGCTTCAAGACCTACGGTTGCGGTTCGGCAATCGCCTCCAGCTTCACTCGTCACCGAGTGGGTAAAAGGCAAGTCCCTGGATGAAGCGCCAGGCAATTAAAAACACTGACATTGCCCGAAGAGCTGGAATTGCCGCCGGTAAAAATCCACTGCTCTAATTCTGGCGGAAGATTGCGATTAAGGCCGCAATTGCGGACTAACAAAAGTAAACGTGAAGCAAAATAATTGAGGGCATTGTATGTCGATCAATAC
The DNA here is from genome assembly GCF_052061655.1 of Phytobacter diazotrophicus. Taxonomy (NCBI): domain Bacteria; kingdom Pseudomonadati; phylum Pseudomonadota; class Gammaproteobacteria; order Enterobacterales; family Enterobacteriaceae; genus Phytobacter; species Phytobacter diazotrophicus. Next base: position 1,413,882 of record NZ_CM125428.1, read on the forward strand.
CCTGAGCGACAGTGCTGCAACGCGAGTGAATAAGCTTTTTGGCCAATCCTGCGGTAAAGGGTTTGGCCTGCGTCCTGGGGGTCAGAACCTCTGGTTGTTCTGGCATGGCCTACGTACTGAAATTTGTTGACGAACCCTCGGCGGAAGACACCGTGTTCGAAGTATAAAGGTGTGAAGGTCGTTATCGACGGCAAGAGCCTGCAATTCCTTGATGGCACGCAACTGGATTTCGTTAAAGAAGGCCTGAACGAAGGGTTTAAGTTCACCAACCCGAATGCGTCAAAGACGTGAGTGCGGTTGCGGCGAAAGCTTTAACGTGTAATTGCATTTCACCGATAAGCCCCACCATAGAAAAGACTTCTACATCCTTCGCGCCTGAGTCAGCGTGAAGGACGCAGAGTATGACTGTGTGTGGGGTTTGTTTTCTCAGCAGGTCTATATCCGAGATTGCTATGGATTACTTCACTTCTCTTTGCGGTTATCCGCCCACTATCAGATTGACATTCAGGCGCTGGCGTCACGCTACCAGCGATCTGCAGCGTCAATACCATCCGGATAAATTCGCCAGCGGAACCCAGGCAGAACAACTGGCTGCGCTGCAGCAGTCTGCAACTCATCAATCAGGCATGGCAGAAGCGCTGCGTCAGCCCGCTGAATCGCGCGGAATATCTCCTTTCACTGCACGGCTTCGATCTCGCCAGCGAGCAGCACCACGGTGCGCGATACCGCTTTTCTGATGGAACAACTGGAATTGCGCGAAGAGCTTGATAGAGATTGAACAGGCGCGGGATCAGGCGCGTCTTGGAAAGCTTCTAGCAAACGCGTGAAAGGTATGTTTGATTCCCGCCATCAGCAACTGATTGAACAACTGAATAATGAAACGTGGGATGTCGCGGCGGATACCGTGCGTAAAACTGCGTTTAGTTCTCGATAAACTGCGCAGCTCAATAGAACAACTCGAAAGAAAAACTGCTCGGTTTTTAATTTTTCTGGAAGCACAAGATGGCCTTATTACAAATTAGTGAGCACCTGGTTTGAGTGCCGGCGCCGCATCAGCGTCGTCTGGCGGCAGGCATCAGATTTTAGGCACCACCAATTCTCTGGTTGCTACTGTACGCAGCGGCCAGAGCTGAGACCCTTGCCGATAGCGCCGGGCGTCATCTGTTACCTTCGGTTGTGCACTATTCAGCCACCGAACATACCCGTGGGTTATGACGCGCGTGCCAACGCCGCACAGGATCCGGTTAATACCATCAGTTCCGTAAAACGTATGCTGGGCCGCGCGCTGAGCGATATCCAGGTACGTTACCCGCATCTGCCGTATCAATTGCAGGCAAGCGAGAACGGTCTGCCGATGATCGCCACCAGCGCGGGGCTGATAAACCCGATCCGCGTCTCTGCCGATATCCTGAAATCCCTTGCGCTGCGCGCGCAAGAATCCCTGTCCGGCGAGCTGGACGGCGTGGTTATCACCGTTCCGGCATATTTTGACGATGCGCAGCGTCAGGGCACCAAAGATGCCGCGCGCCTGGCGGGCCTGCATGTTCTGCGTTTGCTCAACGAACCGACCGCAGCGGCGATAGCCTATGGCCTGGACTCCGGGAAAGAGGGGGTGATTGCCGTTTACGATCTGGGCGGCGGTACCTTTGATATTTCCATTCTGCGCTTAAGCCGCGGGGTGTTTGAAGTGCTGGCTACCGGCGGTGATTCCGCGCTGGGTGGCGATGACTTTGATCATCTGCTGGCAGATTTTATCCGCGAGCAGGCGAACCTGCCTCAGCATGGCGACAACCGTCTGCAGCGTGAACTGCTTGACGCCGCTATTGCCGCAAAAATTGCGCTGAGCGATGCCGCGTCCGTCACCGTTGAGGTGGCTGGCTGGCAGGGCACAGTGACCCGTGAACAGTTCGAAGCGCTCGATTTCGACGCTGGTCAAACGTACCTTGCTTTCTTGCCGTCGCGCGCTGAAAGATGTGGGCGTTGAGCCTAACGAAGTGCTGGAAGTGGTCATGGTGGGCGGCTCCACGCGTGTACCTCTGGTTCGCGAGCAAGTGGGTGAGTTTTTTGGTCGTACGCCGCTGACCTCCATAGATCCGGATAAAGTTGTCGCGATTGGCGCGGCGATCCAGGCCGATATTCTGGTGGGCAATAAGCCAGACAGCGACATGCTGCTGCTGGATGTGATCCCGCTGTCGCTTGGCCTGGAAACCATGGGGGGGCTGGTGGAAAAAGTTATCCCGCGTAATACCACCATTCCGGTGGCGCGTGCGCAGGAGTTCACCACCTTCAAAGATGGGCAAACGGCCATGTCTATCCACGTAATGCAGGGCGAGCGCGAACTGGTGCAGGATTGCCGTTCGCTGGCGCGTTTTGCGCTTCGTGGTATCCCGGCGATGCCAGCGGGTGGCGCACATATCCGTGTTACCTTCCAGGTGGATGCGGACGGCCTGCTCAGCGTGACAGCCATGGAGAAATCCACCGGCGTTGAAGCGGCTATCCAGGTCAAGCCATCCTACGGCCTGACCGACAACGAAATCGCCACCATGATTAAAGATTCCATGAGCTTCGCTGAGCAGGACGTGAAAGCGCGTATGCTGGCCGAACAAAAAGTGGAAGCTGCCCGCGTACTGGAAAGCCTTAACGGTGCGCTGGCGACAGATGCCGCGCTGTTAAGCGCCGCAGAGCGGATGGTTATCGACGAGGCTATCGCACAGTTAAGTGCGGTTGCTAACGGCGATGATACTGACGCCATAGAACAAGCCATTAAAAATCTAGACAAACAAACCCAGGAATTCGCCGCGCGCCGCATGGATCAGTCCGTGCGCACCGCGTTAAAAGGCCATTCCGTCGACGAGGTTTAACATGCCAAAGATCGTTTTTCTGCCTCATCAGGACCTCTGTCCCGATGGCGCAGTTCTGGAAGCTAAGAGCGGCGAGACCATTCTTGATGTAGCCCTGCGTGGCGGTATTGAGATTGAGCACGCCTGTGAGAAATCCTGCGCCTGCACCACCTGCCACTGTGTCGTGCGTGAAGGGTTTGATTCGTTGCCGGAAAGCAGCGAAGACGAAGACGACATGCTGGATAAAGCCTGGGGTCTTGAGCCGGAAAGTCGCCTGGGTTGCCAGGCGCGTGTCACCGACGAAGATCTGGTCGTGGAGATCCCGCGTTACACTATCAACCACGCCCGGGAGCATTAATATGGCACTGAAATGGACCGACAGTCGCGAGATCGGCGAGGCGCTGTATGACGCTAACCCGGATCTCGATCCGAGAACTGTCCGCTTCACCGATATGCACCAGTGGATTTGCGAATCTTGGAAGATTTTGATGACGATCCGAACACATCGAACGAAAAGATTCTCGAAGCAATTCTGCTAGTCTGGTTGCAGATGAAGCATCTTGATATCGACGGGCTGCCTTGCTGGCGGCCCGTTTTCATATCCCATGCGCTAAAGGACAAAACAATGACAACAGAAGCGATGAAAATTACGCTGACGACCCAGGGCGCAGACGCTCGTTGGGGCGAAAAAGCGCTCTACAGTATTAATAACGACGGCATCACCCTGCACCTGACCGGTAAAGATGACACGGGCTTAATTCAGCGCGCCGCGCGCAAAATTGATGGCATGGGCATAAAGCATGTCGCGCTGAGCGGAGAAGGCTGGAACGCGGATCGCAGTTGGGCGTTCTGGGCTGGTTACAAAGGGCCGAAAGGGACGCGCAATGTTGAGTGGCCGACCTTATCAGAGTCCGATCAAAAAGAGCTCGACAGCCGTCTGAAAACCATCGACTGGGTGCGTGACATCATCAATGCGCCGGCAGAAGATCTCGGGCCGGAACAACTGGCGCAACGCGCTGTGGATCTGCTCAATGACGTGGGCGGCGAGGCGGTCTCTTACCGGATCGTGAAAGGCGAAGATCTGCGCGAAAAAGGATATATGGGCATCCGTACTGTCGGGCGCGGTTCTGAACGTCCGCCGGTACTGCTGTCGCTGGATTTTAACCCGACGGGTGATGCAGAAGCGCCAATCTATGCCTGCCTGGTCGGTAAAGGGCATTACCTTCGATTCCGGCGGTTATAGCATCAAGCAGACCGCGTTTATGGATTCGATGAAATCCGATATGGGCGGCGCTGCGCTGGTGACCGGTGCACTGGCATTTGCGATTACGCGCGGCCTGAAAAAGCGGGTGAAACTTTACCTATGCTGCGCGGATAACATGGTCAGCGGCAATGCCTTCAAACTGGGCGATATCATCCGCTACCGCAACGGCAAAACCGTAGAAGTCATGAACACCGATGCGGAAGGGCGTCTGGTGCTGGCAGACGGTCTGATTAATGCTTCCGCGCAGAAACCGCAATTTATCATTGATGCCGCGACCCTGACCGGGGCTGCTAAAACCGCATTGGGTAATGACTATCATGCGCTGTTTAGCTTCGATGACAAACTGGCAAACCGTTTACTGGCCAGCGCTGCGGCGGAAAACGAGCCGTTCTGGCGTTTGCCGCTGGCGGAATTCCACCGTAATCAGCTACCGTCAAACTTTGCCGAGCTGAATAACACCGCTGGCGCGGCGTTCCCGGCAGGGGCAAGCACGGCGGCAGGCTTCCTGTCGCATTTTGTGGAAAATTATCAGCAGGGCTGGCTGCATATCGACTGCTCTGCGACCTATCGTAAAGCGGCGGTGGAGCAGTGGGCTGCGGGTGCGACGGGCCTTGGCGTGCGTGCCATCGCGAATCTGTTGACCGCGAAGTAATTTTCCCCCTCATCCTGACCTTCTCCCCAAAGGGACGAGGGGGATTGTACGGTGCAGGCCGTCCCCCCCTCTCTATGGGAGAGGGCCGGGTGAGGGCTTCAAACAGCTTAAACGAACAGTAAAATTTATGTCTCATTCAGACCACAATCACGACCATCATCACGAGCCTGAAACCCTCGATAGCCTGCTGGAAAAAGCTGCGACTGAGCCGGCTTATCGTCCGGCATTTTTCCGCAAATTGCTGGAATCCACTGTTTGGGTGCCAGGCACTGCCAGCGGAAGATGAAGCCATTGTTGAAGACAGCGTGTTGGATCTACAGCACTGGGAAAAGGACGACGGCCAGTCGGTGATCCCCTTTCACCTCCCTCGAAGCCCTGCAGCAGGCGGTGGAAACGGAGCAGGCATTTGTGGTGATGCCTGCGCGTACACTATTTGAAATGACGCTCGGTGAGACGCTGTTCCTCAATGCGAAGTTACCGACCGGTAAAGAGCTCACGCCGCGTGAAATCAGCCATCTGGTGGGTAAAGATGACAGTCCGTTAAGCCAGCAGGAAGTGCTGGAAGGCGGCATGTCGCTGCTGCTGTCCGAAGTGGCAGAACCGCCCGCGCAGATGATCGATTCGTTGATCAAATTGTTCTCGACCTTCAACCATGTGAAATGTGCGTATCTTTGCTCTATCAAAGAGAAAAATGATGCCCAGCCGAACCTGCTGATTGGTATTGAAGCCGAAGGCGACATTGAGAGCGTGATTGAGGCGGCAGGCAGTGTGGCAATGGATACCTTACCGGGTGATGAGCCGAGTGGATATTTGCCAGGTAGTAAAAGGGGAACACGGGGTCAGCCGTTTGCTGATTGCCCATATCACCCCCTTCTATGAGCGCCGCTGGGGCAGTTTCCTGCGCAATCTGAAGAACAACCGCATTATCTGATACGTCGACGGGCTTATCCCGTCACTTCCAGCAGCAGTAAATCCATCAGTAACACCAGATTCGACTCAAACGACGTTACCCCGGCCGCTTCGGCGGCAAAATGCACCGCTTCGTCATACAACGCAAAATGCAAATCCGCGAGGTTTGCCAGCGTATTCGCCGAGGCGCGAGTAAAGGCGATAACCGTCATACCGACATTCTGTGCAATACGCGCTTTATCCAGAACCTGTTCCGTTTCTCCGCTACGTGAGACGGCGATAAACACCTGGTAACGCGCCGCGTTGCTGAGGAAGATATTACGGCTGTCGCCGGGGCCGGAAATAAATGCCGTCTTGCCCAGCACCTGCAATTTTTTTGTCAGGTATTCCGCAAACAGATATGAAAAGCCGGCGCCATAAAGGAAAAAACTCTCTTTCTCGCGCAGTAATGTGACGAACTGTTGGCGTTTCCTCGGTCACCCATTGAAAGGTCTGCTGGTAGTTCGCCATAAACTGATGGAAAAGCGCAGGCAGGGTATTGCCGTTTCCCGTAACCTGCTCTGGAATATGAGGGGTATCGGCCAGAAGCTGTTTGCAGTGCCAGATGAATTCGCTGTAACCGCTAAACCCCAGTTTCTGGCATAGCCGCATAATGGTGGCAGTGAGACAAATGTCGCTGTCGCCAGATCGCGGACGGTGATATTGCCCACCAGCAGCGGGTGATCCGTGAGGTGGGCAAGGACCCGGTATTCGGCGCGGGTAAGAGACTCCCGCGCGTTAAAGGGGCGCTAAACGGTTATCCATTTACGCAGGTTCAATCGGCAAGTCGTCGCGCGCGCCCCATTCACTCCAGGAACCATCGTATAACTTCACGTTATTTGCGCCGAGCGTGGTCAGTGCCAGGATGACGACAGTGGCGGTGACACCCGAGCCGCAACTGACAATAATCGGCTCCTGCAGATTAACGCCCTGACGTGTGAAAATGGCCTCCAGCTGGTCTGTCGTTTTTAGTTCACCGTTAACCACCAAATCGCCCCCACGGTACATTCGGCGCGCCGGGAATATGGCCGCGTTTCAGGCCTGCACGCGGTTCATCCACCTCGGCGTTGAAACGGGCCGCCGGGCGGGCATCCACAAGCTGTGCGGTACGCTCGTGGCTGACCAGCAGCACATCGGTCAGGCGTTTAACCAGTGATGGGTCAACTTTCACTTCGAAATCAGATTGCGGCAAGTTGGCGTCACCCTGCTCAAGTGGCAGTTCATCGCGCTGCCAGCCTGCAAATCCGCCTGCCAGAATTGAAACCCGCTCGACACCGAAATAACGCAGCATCCACCAGGCGCGCGGTGCGGAGAAGAGATTGCCTTCGTCATAGACCACCAGATGTTTGTCGTGGCTTACGCCCAGTTCGCGCATGGCGACGGCAAAGGCTTCCGGGCGCGGTAACATGTGCGGCAGCGAAGTGGTGTGGTCAGAAAGGGCTTCGATATCAAAAAATACCGCCCCGGGAATGTGCCCGGCGCGGTATTCAGCCGTCATATTACGGGTGTGTTCCTGGCCTGCGGGTGCCATACGGGCATCGATGACCTGAACCTCGGGGTCATCGGCGTGTTCAATCAGCCAGTCGGCTGAGACAAAAAAAGAGGTGGACATGGTTGCCTCCGTGTCATCAACAAGAAACCCGCCATGTTTCAGGCTACAGGTGTATTGGCTGGATTCGTTCATCCCGGTCACTTACATCAGTAAGCTTCGGAGATTCTCTCACCTGTCGCCTGCCTGCAACTTGAATTATTCAGGGTATATCCTGAATTGTTAACGTTTTTTCCTGCCCCGACAAGCAACCATCGCAAAAGGCGCGAGTATCCTCGTTATTTTTTTATCGCCCGACCATTTTCCCAGGCTTTTTGCAGCGCGGGCCAGTATTCGCGATTCGCCGCGATCATTTCATCAAGAATCGCTTTAGCGTGTTGCAGTGGTGGGTACTGTGCGGTTGAGCGTAAAAGGCCTGCAGGGCTTTTTCATAACTACCTTCAATGGTGGCTTCAACCAGCAGTTGTTCCGAAGCCAGTTGCTGCATCAATAACGTTTGATGAAACAACGGCACCGCCCCCATGCGCACCGGCTCCGGTCCGTTTGCCGTGATGTACGCCGGTACTTCTACCATTGCATCGTAGGGGAGGTTCGCAATCGCCCCTTTGTTTTCGACGATCACCAGATGGCGCTGACGTAAATCAAAGGCCAGCGAGCAGGCGACATCAACGATAAACGCGCCGTGAACCCCGACATGAAACGCATCCGGTAGGACGCCGGTACGTTGATACTCCTGGGCTGCGGCAAACAGCTTTTTCTCCCTGCCGTTCATCACCTCATTGGCGCGGGTATAGTTGGGATCCTGATGTTCAACAATCTCGTTGGGCATCAGGTAGTACTGTAGATAGGGGTTCGGCAGATATTCCGGGAAATGATCCATCAGCGGTTTAATATTGCGCCATGTCTTCACCCACGACGGATCCGAGTGTTGCGGATCGGTCTGTGCGGCATCTTCGGTGAGCAGGCCAAAGCGGGCAATGTGTTCACGCAGTTGAGGCAGTCTGTCTTCGCCATCAACAAGCACGCGGGTAAACCAGCCAAAATGGTTCAGGCCGAAGTAATCCACCTCCAGTTTGTGGCGATCAACGCCGAGGATCGCCCCCATATTGGCGCATCGCCGCCACTGGCATATCGCAAATATTGAGCACGCGGGCGTCCGGACGCAGACGACGTACCCCTTCGGCAACAATTGCAGCGGGGTTGGAATAATTCACAATCCACGCGCGTTTATCGGCGTAGCGCTCGACCAGGTCAATGAGTTCCACCATTGGCAGAATGGTGCGCAGACCGTACGCCAGGCCGCCAGGTCCACAGGTTTCCTGCCCCACCACACCATGACGCAGCGGAATTTTTTCATCCTGCTCGCGCATTTTGTACTGGCCGACACGCATTTGGGCGAAGACGAAGTGGGCACCGCTAAAGGCCGTTTCCGGGTTGCTGGTGACGGTAAACTTGATGCTCTGGCTGTGGTCACGAATCACTTTTTCCACCACCGGCGCAATAGTGCTCTGTCGGGCTTCGTCGATGTCATAGAGGCGAATTTCCGCCAGCGGGAAATCCTCCAGACGCACCATCAGGCTTTTGACAATCCCTGGCGTGTAGGTGCTGCCGCCACCGGCGATAGAGAGAATAAATGGGGGGTTCAACATCTTTAGTCTCCTTTAGAGAAACGCCTCAACGGCTTCTCGCATTTTTTTGACATGCAGCCCGTAGACCACCTGAACGTTATTGCCTTGTTTGATGACCGCTTTCGCGCCCGTTGCTTTCAGGCGAGGTTCATCAATGGTGGCTACATCTTTCCACCGTGACGCGCAGACGGGTATAGCAGTTGTCTACCACCTCGATGTTGCCGCGTCCGCCGAGTCCTTCGATGATCGCCTCGCCCAGTCCATCGTTGTTGCCTTTGGCCTGGTAATCCTGCTTGCTGTACAAACGCGTCTCTTCGTCTTCGGTTTCCCGGCCTGGCGTCTTCATGTCGAAACGCAAAATCAGGAAACGGAAAATAACGAAGTAGAGGGCGAACATAATCAGCCCGACCACGATGTACATCGGCCAGTTCGACTTCTCAGTGCCGAGCGGCAGGTTATAGAGAATAAAATCAATGATGCCGTTTGCGCCGATGGCATGGACGCCAAGCAGGGAGAAAAGCATCATGCCGATGCCGGTCAGCACCGCGTGCACCACGAACAGCAGTGGTGCGACGAACAGAAAAGAAAACTCAAGCGGTTCGGTCACCCCAACCAGAAGGGAGGTGAGCGCTGCGGGGATAGAGAATCGCTTTCGCCGCCGCTTTGCGTTCGGGCCTGGCGGTCAAATACATGGCCAGTGCTGCGGCGGGCAGGCCGAACATTTTACTGATGCCACGCGCATCCCACACCACTGTGCTGCTCAGTTGTTTCACGTCCGGGCAGGCCATTTCGGCAAAATAGATATTGCGCGCGCCCTGATACATCGAGCCGCACACTTCCTGCGTACCGCCCAGTTCGGTATATAAAAATGGCGTGTAGACCAGGTGATGCAGGCCCGTGGGAACCAGAATGCGCTCCAGGAAGCCATAAATGGCCACGCCGAATGGCCCGGCACCTTTAATGGCCATGGCCAGCGTGCTGATGCCATGCTGGCGAAAGGCCACAGCTCGCTCATGACAACCCCCAGCATCATAGAGACAGGGAGCATGATGATGGCGACAAAGCAGTGGCCGGAATAGATAGCCATCGCCCCCGGAAAACTGTACGCCGGAATACTTGTTGTACAGATATCCCGATAGCGCGCCGGTGAGGATCCCGGCGAAGACGCCCATCTCCAGCACCTGTACACCCAGCACCATACTTTGGCCCGCGGCTTTCATCTGATCGGCCGCTGCCAGCCCCCCCTGCATCTGCAAGGTGACATTCATGGCATTGATAAACACGATAAAGGTGACCAGACCAATGAGCGCGGCATAGCCTTTATCGCGTGCGGCGAGACCAACGGGAATGCCGACTGCAAAGACCAGCGCCAGATTTGCCAACACCGAGACGGCGGATTTCGCAATCAGTTGCCCGGTATGTTGAATCAGCGGATGACCGAGAAACGGCAGGTACTCTGCCAGGTTGCCGTTGCCAAAAATATTTCCGAAGGCGATAAACAAGCCGACAATCGGCAAAATCAGCACCGGACCAAAGAGGGACTTACCGAAATTTTGTAGGGCGTTAACGGCTCTGCTTCATAACGTTCTCTCTTATATGAACCGCGAAAAAGGGGTGAAGATGCACTAACGTTAGCAGGTGAACGCAAAAGTAAGCTATCTATCTTATTGTTTTAAAAACAAATGACCTGAAAGGTAACATGTAACGTTACGACCTGTGATCGCGGTAACATGGCCGAACGAACCGGCTAAACTCAGCGAAGCGCTTTCCAGATTCTGGGAGGCTGTTTGTAATCGGCAAAGTCACGCATAATACTTACGCTTAACGAATTAACAGGCTTTGTGGGCCAGGGATAAAGGATGAAACTGAAACGTTCGACGGCGATCGCTATCGTCTTCTTTAGTGCGTTCATATTGGCAGGTTGTGATAACAACGATAAACCTCAGGAAGCGCAGGCCGCCCCGGCAGCTGCTGCGCCAGCCGCGAGTCAAACGCCACCCGCGACAAAACCGGATGGCGAAAAACTCAAACAACTCGCGGCGAGCAGTGAAGGCAAGCCGTTAACGCTGGTAGATGCCTCAGAGGTCCAGCTTGAGGGCGCGGCCGCCCTGGTATTGACCTTTTCCGTTCCGCTCGACCCGGATCAGAACTTTGCCCAGACTGTCCACGTGGTGGATAAAAAGAATGGCAAAGTCGACGGGGCATGGGAACTCTCCACAAACCTGAAAGAACTTCGCCTGCGTCACCTGGAACCCAACCGCGAACTGTTGGTATCCGTTGACCGCGGGCTGGTGGCGCTTAATAAAGCCACGTTTGGTATTGATTACGAAAAGGCGATTACCACCCGTGATATTCAGCCTACCGTTGGCTTTGCCAGCCGTGGTTCTTTACTGCCCGGAAAAGTGGTGGAAGGGCTGCCGGTTATGGCGCTTAACGTCAATAATGTGGACGTTAACTTCTACCGCGTGAAGCCGGAATCGCTGGCGGCTTTCGTTAGCCAGTGGGAATACCGCAACGCGCTGACCAACTGGGAGTCGGACAATTTGCTGAAAATGGCCAATCTGGTTTACACCGGTCGGTTTGACCTCAATCCGGCACGTAACGCCCGCGAAAAACTTCTGCTTCCGCTGGGAGAAATCAAGCCCCTACAGCAGGCCGGAGTCTATATCGCCGTTATGAACCAGGCGGGGCACTATAGCTATAGCAATGCGGCGACCCTTTTTACGCTCGTAATATTGGCCTGTCCGCCCACCGTTACCATAATCGGTTAGATATTTTCACCCAGGGCCTCGAAAACGGTGCGGCGCAATCGGGCGTCGATGTTGTCCTGCTGAACGATAAAGGTCAGACGCTGGCGCAGGCGACCAGCGATGCACAGGGGCATGCCACGCTGACCACGGACAAAGAAGCGGCACTGATTCTGGCGCGTAAAGACGGCGAAACAACCCTGCTCGACTTGCAGCTTCCTGCCCTCGATTTGGCGGAATTTGCGATTGCCGGTGATCCGGGTTACAGCAAGCAATTCTTTATGTTTGGTCCGCGCGATCTCTACCGCCCCGGCGAAACCGTGATCGTAAATGCTCTGCTGCGTGACAGCGACGGTAAACCGCTCGCCGATCAGCCCGTGAAGCTTGAGGTGGTCAAACCGGATGGCCAGGTGATGCGTACCGTGGTAAGCCAGCCGACAAACGGTCTGTACCATTTTACCTACGCCCTGGATGCCAGCGCGCAGACCGGTACATGGTCAATTCGCGCCAATACCGGGGATAACCAACTGCGTAGCTGGTCTTTCCATGTAGAAGATTTTATGCCAGAACGCATGGCGCTGAATCTGAGCCCTCAACCGACACCGCTCAAGGCCGATGAGGATGTGGATTTCAACGTCGCTGGCTATTACCTGTACGGTGCGCCGGCCAACGGCAATACCCTGCAGGGCCAGCTCTATTTGCGCCCTTTACGCGAAGCGGTAAAAGCCCTGCCAGGTTTTCAGTTTGGCGACATTGCCGATGAAAATCTGACGCGTACCCTGGATGAAGTGCATCTGACACTGGATGAAAAAGGCCATGGCCAGGTTACAGCCCCCAGCCAGTGGCAGGAAACTCACTCACCGTTGCAGGTTATTTTGCAGGCAAGCCTGCTTGAATCGGGCGGTCGTCCGGTCACGCGTCGTGCTGAACAGGCTATCTGGCCTGCGCCTGTGCTGCCGGGTATCCGTCCGCAGTTTGCCTCGAAGGCGGTTTACGATTACCGCACCGATACCACCGTCAACCAGCCGATTGTTGATGAAAATGGTAATGCCGGTTTTGACATTGTCTATGCCGATGCGCAGGGCGTGAAAAAAGCGGTCTCTGGCCTGCAGGTACGATTGATTCGCGAACGTCGCGACTACTACTGGAACTGGTCGGAAAGCGAAGGCTGGCAGTCACAGTTTGATCAAAAAGAATCTGGTAGAGAATGAGCAGACGTTGGATATCGCCGCTGACGAAACCGGGAAAATTACCGTACCGGTAGAGTGGGGCTCATATCGCCTGGAAGTCAAAGCGCCTGATGAAAGCGTCAGTAGCGTCCGTTTCTGGGCCGGTTATAGCTGGCAGGATAACAGCGACGGCACCGGTGCCGCACGCCCTGACCGTGTCACGATGAAGCTGGACAAACCTGCCTATCAGCCGGGCGATACCATTAAGCTGCACATCACCGCACCTGCGGCAGGCAAAGGCTACGCCATGATTGAGTCCAGCGAAGGGCCGTTGTGGTGGCAGGAAATCGACGTGCCCGCGACAGGGCTGGATCTCTCTATTCCGGTGGATCAGAAATGGCGTCGCCATGACCTCTACCTGAGCACGCTGGTAGTGCGTCCGGGGGATAAGTCCAAATCGGCAACGCCGAAACGCGCCGTGGGCTTGCTCCATCTGCCGATGGGGGACGAAAACCGCCGCCTCTCCGTGGCCCTGGAAAGTCCGCAAAAAATGCGCCCGAACCAGCCGCTGACGGTCAAGGTGAAGGCCAGCCTGAAAAACGGCACCGTGCCAAAACAGGTCAACGTGCTGGTCTCCGCAGTGGATAGCGGGGTGCTGAATATCACGGATTATGTTACGCCAGACCCGTGGGAAGCCTTCTTTGGGCAAAAACGCTATGGCGCCGATATCTATGACATCTATGGTCAGGTGATTGAAGGGCAGGGGCGTCTTGCCGCGTTACGTTTTGGTGGTGATGGTGACGAGCTCAACCGTGGCGGCAAGCCACCGGTTAACCATGTCACCATCATTGCCCAACAGGCGCAGCCGGTTACGCTGGATGACAAGGGTGAAGGAACGGTTACGCTGCCTATTGGCGACTTTAACGGTGAACTGCGCGTGATGGCGCAGGCCTGGACCGCGGAAGACTTCGGTAACAGCGAAAGCAAAGTGATTGTCGCAGCACCGGTGATTACCGAGCTCAACACGCCTCGCTTCCTGGCCGGTGGCGATACCAGCCGCCTGACGCTCGATATTACTAACCTCACCGATAAGCCGCAGACGCTGAACATTGCACTGGCGGCAAAAGGCTTACTGGCTCTGGAAAGCGAGCAACCGAAGCCGGTGAACGTAGCGCCAGGGGCGCGGATGACACTCTTTATTCCGGTACGTGCGCTGGACGGTTATGGCGATGGCGAAGTGACGGCTGCCATTTCAGGCCTGACATTGCCGGGGGAAACCTTCGCGACGCAGACTAAATCGTGGAAGATCGGTGTGCGCCCGGCTTACCCGGCGCAGACCATCAGCAGCGATGTCATGCTCTATCCGCATGAGAGCTGGAATGCACCGGCTGAGCATACAAAACGTATTTCGCCAGTGGCCCTGCAGGGGCAGTTGTTGCTGAGCGGACGTCCTTCGCTCAACATCGCCCGTTACATTCAGGAGCTGAAAGCCTACCCGTACGGATGCCTTGAGCAGACGGCGAGCGGGCTGTTCCCGTCGTTGTATACCAATGCGGCTCAGCTTAAGTCGATGGGTATCAAGGGTGACAGCGATGAACAGCGCCGTGCGGCAGTGGAGATCGGTATCGCCCGCTTGCTGCAAATGCAGCGTGATGACGGTGGTTTCTCGTTATGGGATAAAAACGGGCCGGAAGAGTACTGGTTGTCCGCCTATGTGACTGACTTCCTGGTACGCGCCTCAGAGCAGGGTTACAGCGTGCCTGTGGAGGCGCTGAATAACGCCAATAGCCGTCTGCTGCGTTACTTGCAGGACCCGGCGGTGATGGCTGTGCGTTACAGCGACGATGTCCAGGCGACAAAATTTGCGGCGCAAAGCTATGCGGCGCTGGTGCTTGCACGTCAGCAGAAAGCCCCACTCGGCGCGCTGCGCGAACTGTGGCAGCGTCATGCGCAGGCGAAAGCGGGTCTGCCGCTGCTGCAACTGGGGGTGGCACTCAAGCTGATGGGCGATGCTCCGCGCAGTGAACAGGCACTGGCGCTGGCGTTAACGACACCGCGTGCGAAAGCGCAGCGCTGGATGGCGGATTACGGCAGCGAACTGCGTGATAATGCGCTGATGCTGTCGCTGCTGGAAGAAAACTCACTGTTGCCGGATGCGCAGAACAAGTTGCTGACCACCTTGTCTGAACAGGCCTATGGCCAACGCTGGCTCTCCACGCAGGAAAGCAATGCGCTTTATCTGGCGGGGCGTCATTTGCAGAACTTGCCGGGGACATGGCAGGCACAGACCTCCCTGACCAGTGAAGAGCTGAAAGGCGACAAACCGCAAACCCGTGAACTCAACGCGGACCAGATGACGGCGCTGACGGTGACAAACACCGGTGAAAGCCCGATGTGGCTGCGTCTCGACAGTACAGGGTATCCGGAGTACACCCCGGCACCGGCCAGCAATGTCCTGAATATCGAACGTCAAATCCTTGGTACCGATGGGCAGACAAAATCACTGGCCTCGCTGAAAAGCGGCGAACTGGTGCTGGTCTGGCTTGAAGTCCGCGCCAGCCACAACGTGCCAGATGCGCTGGTAGTTGACCTTCTGCCAGCCGGACTGGAACTGGAAAACCAGAATCTGGCCAGCAGCAGCGCGAGCCTGCAGGATAGCGGCAGCGAAGTGCAGGAACTCCTTAACCGTATGCAGCAGGCAGATATTGCCCATATGGAATTCCGCGATGATCGCTTTGTCGCCGCCGTCTCCGTTAGCGAAGGGCAGCCAGTCACGCTGGTTTACCTTGCGCGTGCGGTAACGCCGGGAACCTATCAACTGCCGATGCCGCAGGTGGAGTCTATGTATGTGCCGCAGTGGCGGGCAACAGGGGCCGCAAGCGGTCCGTTGATCGTTCGCCCATAGCATGAATAAAGGGCGCACCTGGCGCTCCCGCGGGCTTTGGCTTGCGGGAGCGTTTCTTCTTATTCCGTTGGTTCTTTTTATCGCCGACAAACTCTGGCCGCTGCCTCTAAAAGAGGTCAACCCGGCGCGCGTCGTTGTGGCGGAGGATGGCACGCCGCTCTGGCGCTTCGCTGATGCCGAGGGGATCTGGCGCTATCCGGTGGCGATAGAAGATGTCTCTCCGCGTTATTTACAGGCGCTTATCGAATACGAGGACCGCTGGTTCTGGAAACACCCTGGCGTAAACCCGCTTTCGGTCGCCCGTGCTGCATGGCAGGATCTGCTGGCTGGCAGAGTTATTTCTGGCGGCAGTACGCTCACTATGCAGGTTGCGCGTCTGCTCGATCCCCATCCGCGTACCTTTGGCGGTAAAGTCCGCCAGCTATGGCGGGCGTTGCAACTCGAGTGGCATCTCTCCAAGCGCGACATTCTGACGCTCTATCTCAACCGTGCCCCGTTTGGCGGTACGTTGCAGGGCGTTGGGGCGGCAAGCTGGGTTTATCTGGGCAAATCCCCCGCGCAGCTCAGCTATGCAGAGGCGGCACTGCTCGCTGTCTTACCACAAGCACCGAGTCGCCTGCGCCCTGACCGCTGGTCGGAGCGTGCCCAGGCGGCGCGGGATAAAGTACCTGGATCGCATGGTCTCGCAGGGCGTGTGGAGCCAAAAACAGGTTGCGGAGTCGCGTGAAGAGCCGGTCTGGCTGGCACCGCGTCAGATGCCGCAACTCGCGCCCCTTTTCTCCCGTTATATGTTAAGCAAAGACCCGGGTCTCAAAATTACCACCACACTTGATGCCAGCCTCCAGCGTCAGCTTGAAGACCTGGCCGCTGGCGTGAAATCTCGTCTGCCCCAGCGTAGCTCGCTGGCGATCATCGTTGTCGACCATACGGACATGAAAGTGCGGGGCTGGGTGGGGTCGGTGGACATTAATGACGATAGCCGTTTTGGCCATGTCGATATGGTCAGCGCCACCCGCTCCCCGGGATCGGTGTTAAAACCCTTCATTTATGGCCTGGCGATGGATGATGGTCTGATTCATCCCGCCTCATTACTACAGGATGTGCCACGGCGAACGGGGGACTATCGTCCCGGTAATTTTGACAGCGGTTTTCACGGGCCGGTCAGCATGAACGAGGCGCTGGTTCGCTCACTTAACCTTCCGGCGGTACAGGTTCTGGAGGCCTACGGGCCGAAGAAATTTGCCGCTACGCTGCGCAATGCCGGGTTGCCGCTTAAATTGCCGGAAGGCGCGGAGCCGAACCTGTCACTTATTCTGGGGGGGGCAGGCGCCCGTCTGGCGGATATCACCGCAGCGTATAGTGCCTTTGCGCGCCACGGCAAGGCCGGACAGTTACGCTTTCAGCCAGACGATCCGTTGATGGAAAGAACGCTGATGTCGCCGGGCGCGGCGTGGATTATTCGCCGCATTCTTGCCGGAGAAGCGCAGCCGTTACCGGACAGCGCGCTCCCGCAAGTGGTGCCGCTGGCCTGGAAAACCGGCACCAGCTACGGTTATCGTGACGCCTGGGCCATTGGGCTCAATAGTCGCTATGTGATTGGCATCTGGACGGGCAGGCCGGACGGCACGCCGGTTGCGGGCCAGTTTGGTTTCGCCAGCGCAGTGCCATTGCTCAATCAGGTGAACAATATGCTGCAGCCCCGTTCCGCGCTGGAGCTGGCGCGTTTACCGCAGGATCCGCGCCCGGAATCGGTCAGCCGCGATGTCATCTGCTGGCCTGGCGGGCAGAGCTTACCGGAAGGTGACAGCAATTGTCGCCGCCGTCTGGCGACCTGGCTTCTGGATAATAGTCAGCCACCCACGATGCTGATGGCGGAACAAGAAGGGGCGCGCGGCATTCGTTTCCCGGTGTGGGTTAACGCGCAGGGACAACGGGTCGCAGCAGATTGCCCCGATGCGCAACAACGCACAATCATCGTCTGGCCTTTGCCGCTGGAACCCTGGTTACCTGATGGCGAGCGCCGGGCGGCAAGATTACCTCCGCGCTCGAAAACCTGTCCTCCGCGTGATGAGAACGCACCGCCGCCGCTGTTGCTCTCGGGGATCCGCGATGGCGCAGGTGATCAAACGGTTACCGGGGCGTTCGCAGGCAACATTGCCGCTACAGGCCACCGGTGGCGAAGGGCGACGCTGGTGGTTTTTAAACGGAGAGCCGCTGGACGGTCATGATCAACTATTAAGCCTTAACCTTGATAAAAGCGGTCAGTACCAGTTACTGGTGATGGATGACGCCGGGCAGGTCGCGGCGGTAGAGTTCGCGGTGCAATAACGCAACACATATACGCATCTTTTTCACGCTGCCTTTGTGTTGGTTGCACGTGTACACCCCGGTGACTGATTTATGTAAGTACCGGGGATGCCTGCGCTTGCCGCCTTGATGTAACCTGAATAATGTGGTGAAGAGACGTTTTGGTGAATGGTGTTGCTGAAACTCGTCTTATTTTAAAAAAATGTTACCTTTATCCATAGGCAATGCCCGCGTTGCTCTTTATAATCCGCGCCAGGTCATACGTATGTATGTACGACAACAGAACAACTTACAGGGGTTAACATGGCTATTGAACGTACTTTTTCCATCATCAAGCCGAACGCGGTGGCAAAAAACGTTATTGGTAGTATTTTCGCGCGTTTTGAATCTGCTGGTTTCAAGATTGTTGGCACGAAAATGCTGCATCTGTCCGTTGAGCAGGCTCGTGGTTTCTACGCTGAGCACGAAGGCAAACCGTTCTTCGACGGCCTGGTTGAGTTCATGACCTCCGGCCCGATCGTGGTCTCCGTGCTGGAAAGCGAAAACGCGGTGCAGCGTCACCGTGACCTGCTGGGCGCTACCAACCCGGCTAACGCGCTGGCAGGTACTCTGCGCGCTGATTATGCTGACAGTTTCACCGAGAACGGCACCCACGGTTCCGATTCTCTGGAATCTGCGGCGCGCGAAATCGCCTATTTCTTCGGCGAAGGCGAAGTATGCCCACGCACTCGCTAATTTCCACGGCCTTACGCACCCTGTTGTGCGAAGCCCATCGGAAATTGTAAGCAGATTTACACTTTATTTTGCCAATGCCGCGCGCAGTCGTGGCATCTGCACAGCAGAATTTGTACAATGCAGCGCCCCGTGAATTGCAAAACGCATTCCCGGGGCGCTTCTTTTCAACCCTCCAGGGGCCATAACGTGTAATAACGAGGCCGGAATACACAACTATGTCTGAACAGATTGTCACGCCTGAGAACGTCGCACTGACGGTTCCCAATAAAGATGCAAAAATCAACCTGCTGGATCTGAATCGTCAGCAGATGCGCGAGTTTTTCAAAAACTTAGGCGAAAAACCCTTCCGCGCCGATCAGGTGATGAAGTGGATGTACCACTATTGCAGCGACGATTTTGATGAGATGACCGACATCAATAAAGTGCTGCGTAATAAGCTCAAAGAGGTCGCGGTAATCCGCGCTCCTGAAGTCGTGGAAGAGCAACGTTCCTCCGATGGCACCATCAAATGGGCGATTGCCGTAGGCGATCAGCGCGTTGAAACGGTATACATTCCGGAAGACGATCGCGCCACGCTGTGCGTTTCCTCACAGGTTGGCTGTGCGCTGGAGTGTAAATTCTGCTCCACGGCGCAACAGGGCTTCAACCGTAACCTGAAAGTGTCAGAAATTATTGGCCAGGTCTGGCGCGCGGCGAAAATTATCGGTGCGGTTAAAACGACCGGCGTACGTCCTATCACTAACGTGGTAATGATGGGCATGGGCGAACCGTTGCTGAACCTGACTAACGTAGTGCCGGCAATGGAAATCATGCTGGATGACTTTGGTTTCGGCTTGTCCAAACGTCGCGTTACGCTGTCGACTTCTGGCGTGGTTCCTGCGCTGGATAAGCTGGGTGACATGATTGATGTTGCGCTGGCGATTTCGCTGCATGCACCGAATGATACCATTCGTGACGAAATTGTACCGATCAACAAAAAGTACAATATTGCGACTTTCCTCGAATCGGTTCGCGGCTACATTTCGAAGTCCAATGCTAACCAGGGGCGCGTGACCATTGAATACGTCATGCTCGACCATGTGAACGATGGCACTGAGCATGCGCATGAGCTGGCGGCCTTGCTGAAAGACACGCCGTGCAAGATCAACCTGATTCCGTGGAACCCGTTCCCGGGCGCGCCGTATGGCCGCAGCTCGAACAGCCGTATCGACCGTTTCTGTAAGG
This sequence comes from Phytobacter diazotrophicus, assembly GCF_052061655.1. Lineage (NCBI taxonomy): Bacteria > Pseudomonadati > Pseudomonadota > Gammaproteobacteria > Enterobacterales > Enterobacteriaceae > Phytobacter > Phytobacter diazotrophicus. The sequence goes on from NZ_CM125428.1 coordinate 1,433,850, forward strand.
TGCTGATGAGCTATGGCTTCACCACTATCGTGCGTAAAACACGCGGTGATGACATTGACGCGGCATGTGGTCAGCTGGCTGGTGACGTTATTGACCGTACGAAACGGACGATGCGTAAACGTATGCAGGGTGAGCCGATTTCGATTAAGGCGGTTTAGTGTTCTGGCGTCGCGGCAGGCTTCTGTGTCGCGACGCATAAATATGCTGATTTAATCGCCTGATTATAGTTGTGCAATCAATAATTACTGTGCGTTTCTCTCGACTTTAAGGCAGTATGTAGCGATGGAACAACAGCTTAGCAAAAGTACGAAAAGCTGTTCTGTTATGACCGGCCTGACAGTCTTATACTGTCGGTCTAAATTTAACTGACCCTGACATTTCGCGGCGCGCCCAGGCAATGCTTACTACGCGCCTGAATCTTAAATTTTCACGTACCAGCAGTTGTAGCGAATGAATACTGAAGCCACTCACGACCAAAACGAAGCACAAACCACGGGCGTTCGTCTGCGCAATGCCCGTGAACAACTCGGACTTAGCCAGCAGGCGGTAGCTGAGCGCCTCTGTCTCAAAGTTTCCACGGTACGCGATATTGAGGACGATAAGGCTCCTGCCGAATTGGCTTCAACATTCCTGCGTGGTTACATCCGCTCGTATGCGCGTTTGGTGCATATCCCGGAAGAAGAATTGCTGCCGATGATTGAGAAACAGGCCCCGATTCGGGCGGCGAAAGTCGCGCCGATGCAGACCTTTTCTCTGGGTAAACGTCGTAAAAAACGTGACGGCTGGTTAATGAGCTTTACCTGGCTGGTACTGTTTGTGGTTGTTGGCCTGACGGGCGCATGGTGGTGGCAAAACCACAAAGCGCAGCAGCAAGAGATCACCACAATGGCCGATCAGTCATCTGCAGAACTGAACGCCAGTGGTAGCAGCGAAGGGCAGAACGTTCCGCTGAATAACGATGCAGTCGGCGCTCCGACAGAAACCCCAAATACTACGGCTGCGACTACGCCAGTTGAGCCAACGGCGCCGACAACAGCAGCGCCTGCAACAGCCGCGCATTCCAACGCCGTTGTCTCGCCTTCTCAGGCACCTGTTACTCAGTCCCCTGCCGCTCAGCCATCGGCTAGCGCGAATAACGCGCCACTGCCGACTGACCAGGCGGGTATCGCCTCCCCGGACGCCGCACATGCGCTGGTCATGAACTTCAACGCCGACTGCTGGTTAGAAGTGAGCGATGCAAGCGGTAAAAAATTATTCAGCGGCATCCAGCGTAAAGACGCGACGCTGAATTTGACCGGCCAGGCGCCTTACAAGCTCAAAATCGGTGCACCTGCTGCGGTACAGATTCAATATCAGGGTAAACCTGTCGATCTGAGCCGCTTTATCAGAACTAACCAGGTTGCACGCCTGACCCTCAATGCCGAACAATCAGCAGTACAGTAACAGACGGGCAACGCGGGAGATTTTTCATGCATAACCAGGCTCCGATTCAACGTCGGAAATCGAAACGGATTTACGTTGGTAATGTGCCGATTGGCGATGGCGCCCCCATCGCCGTGCAGTCAATGACAAACACCCGCACCACAGACGTGGACGCGACGGTTGCGCAGATTAAAGCGCTTGAGCGCGTTGGCGCTGACATAGTTCGTGTTTCCGTTCCTACCATGGACGCGGCAGAAGCCTTCAAACTGATTAAGCAACAGGTGAGTGTACCGCTGGTCGCGGATATTCACTTTGACTACCGCATTGCGCTGAAAGTCGCGGAATACGGCGTCGATTGTCTGCGTATCAACCCAGGCAATATCGGTAATGAAGAACGTATTCGCATGGTTGTTGATTGTGCGCGCGACAAAAATATCCCTATCCGTATTGGCGTTAACGCCGGATCGCTGGAAAAGGATCTGCAGGAAAAATATGGTGAGCCCACGCCTCAGGCGCTGCTGGAATCCGCCATGCGCCATGTCGATCACCTCGACAGACTCAATTTCGATCAATTCAAAGTCAGCGTGAAAGCCTCCGATGTATTCCTGGCGGTGGAGTCATACCGTTCTGCTGGCAAAACAAATGAATCAACCGTTACACCTTGGGATCACCGAAGCGGGTGGGGCGCGCAGTGGCGCGGTCAAGTCAGCGATCGGCCTGGGCTTACTGCTGTCGGAAGGGATCGGCGATACGCTGCGTGTCTCGCTGGCGGCGGATCCGGTTGAAGAGATCAAAGTTGGCTTCGATATCCTGAAATCACTGCGCATCCGTTCGCGTGGCATCAACTTTATCGCCTGTCCTACCTGCTCACGTCAGGAGTTTGACGTGATCGGCACCGTAAATGCCCTTGAACAGCGCCTGGAAGATATCATCACGCCGATGGATGTTTCGATCATCGGTTGCGTGGTGAACGGTCCTGGCGAAGCGCTGGTTTCTACGCTTGGCGTGACCGGTGGCAACAAGAAAAGCGGCCTTTACGAAGATGGCGTACGCAAGGACAGACTGGATAACGACGATATGATTACCCAGCTTGAAGCCCGCATCCGTGCGAAAGCATCAATCCTGGATGAAGCTAATCGTATTGCTGTGCAACAGGTAGAAAAATAACGTGATGGGAAGCGGCTGGCTTCCCGTGTATGATGAACCCGCAAGGCGCAAGCCCTGAGGGTTCATTTTTTGTATTCAAAAAGAGAATAAACGTGGCAAAGAATATTCAAGCCATTCGCGGCATGAACGATTATCTGCCTGGCGAAACCGCCATCTGGCAGCGCATTGAAGGCACACTCAAAAACGTGCTCGGCAGCTACGGTTACAATGAAATCCGTTTGCCGATTGTAGAGCAGACCCCGTTATTCAAACGCGCGATCGGTGAAGTTACCGACGTGGTTGAAAAAGAGATGTACACCTTTGACGATCGCAACGGCGATAGCCTGACGCTGCGTCCAGAAGGTACAGCGGGCTGTGTACGCGCCGGCATCGAGCATGGTCTTCTGTACAATCAGGAACAGCGCCTGTGGTATGTCGGTCCGATGTTCCGCTATGAGCGCCCGCAAAAAGGTCGCTACCGCCAGTTCCATCAGTTGGGTGTCGAAGTGTTTGGTCTGCAGGGCCCGGACATTGATGCCGAACTGATTATGCTTACTGCGCGCTGGTGGCGTGCGCTGGGTATCTTCGATCACGTTAGCCTCGAACTGAACTCTATTGGCTCGCTGGAAGCACGTGCGAACTATCGCGATGCGCTGGTGGCGTTTCTTGAGCAGCATAAAGAGCAACTGGACGAAGATTGCAAACGCCGTATGTACAGCAACCCGCTGCGCGTACTGGATTCCAAAAACCCAGACATTCAGGCGCTTCTGAACGCGGCGCCAGCCCTTGGCGATTATCTGGATGAAGAGTCTCGCGAACACTTCGCGGGCCTGTGCAAACTGCTGGAAGCTGCGGGTATTGCCTACACGGTCAACCAGCGTCTGGTGCGCGGTCTTGATTATTACAACCGCACCGTTTTCGAGTGGGTGACCACCAGCCTGGGTTCCCAGGGAACGGTCTGCGCAGGTGGCCGTTACGATGGTCTGGTCGAGCAGCTTGGCGGGCGCGCAACGCCGGCGGTTGGCTTCGCGATGGGCCTTGAGCGACTTGTTTTGTTGGTTCAGGCAGTTAATCCGGAATTTAAAGCAGAATCCGTTGTCGATATATACCTGGTAGCGTCAGGCGAAAACGTACAGTCCGCTGCAATGCAACTGGCTGAACAGGTACGCGATGCGTTACCTGACGTTAAGCTCATGACGAACCACGGCGGCGGTAATTTCAAAAAGCAATTTGCCCGTGCCGATAAGTGGGGCGCTAAGCTCGCACTGGTGCTGGGTGAGTCTGAAATCGCTGACGGTAACGTTGTAGTGAAGGATTTACGCTCTGGTGAGCAAAATACGGTAACGCAGGACAGCGTTGCGGCGCATTTGCGCACACTACTGGGCTAATCTCCCCGGTGAATTATCGTTAAGGAGAAGGACTGCGTGGAAATTTACGAGAACGACAACGAACAGGTAGACGCGCTCAAACGCTTTTTTGCTGAGAACGGCAAAGCGCTGGCTGTTGGTGTCATTTTAGGTATTGGTGCGTTAGTTGGCTGGCGCTACTGGACAAGTCACCAAACCGAAACAGCGAGATCTGCTTCACAAGGCTATGAAAACGCCATTACCGCGATTCGTGCTGATAAACCTGAAACGCTGACAGCGGCGGAGAAATTCGCGGCTGAGAATAAGAATACCTATGGCGCGCTGGCATCACTGGAGCTGGCACAGCAGTATGTTCAACGCGATGAGCTGGAAAAGGCTTCCGCGCAACTGCAACAAGGTCTTGCCGCCACCAGCGATGAAAACCTTAAGGGTATGATTAACATTCGTCTCGCCCGTATCCAGGTGCAGCTCAAGCAGCAAGATGCTGCGCTGAAAACGCTTGATAACGTGAAAGGCGACGGCTGGGCGGCCATTGTTGCCGACCTGCGTGGCGAAGCGCTGCTCAGCAAAGGCGACAAACAAGGTGCACGCACCGCCTGGGAAAATGGCGTTAAAAACAACGCATCCCCGGCGCTGAGTGAAATGATGCAGATGAAAATCAACAATTTGTCCATCTAAGAGGGACCCGATGCAATTGCGTAAATTACTTCTGCCTGGACTGCTGTCCGTCACCTTACTGAGCGGTTGTTCCCTGTTTAACAGCGAAGAAGACGTTGTCAAAATGTCCCCTCTGCCGACGGTGACTAACCAGTTTAACCCGTCTACCGCGTGGAGTACTTCCGTGGGTAGCGGTATTGGCGATTTTCACTCTAATTTGCATCCGGCGCTGGATAGTGGCGTGGTCTACGCTGCTGACCGTCGCGGTACGGTAAAAGCGGTTAGTGCGAGCGACGGCAAAGAAGTCTGGTCCGTTAACCTGGCAGAAAAATCTGGCTGGTTCTCCAGCAGCCCGGCGCTGTTGTCCGGTGGTGTGACCGTCGCAGGCGGCCATGTCTACGTGGGCAGCGAAAAAGCGAAGGTCTATGCGCTGAATACGAACGACGGTTCCCAGGCATGGAAAACCAACGTTGCCGGTGAAGCGTTATCCCGCCCTGTTGTCAGCGACGGCCTGGTGCTGATTCATACCAGTAACGGCCAGTTGCAGGCGCTTAATGAGAGCGACGGTGCGGTGAAATGGACGGTTAACCTTGATATGCCGTCGCTGTCCCTGCGTGGCGAATCCGCACCGGCTACCGCCTACGGCGCAGCCATTGTGGGCGGCGACAACGGTCGCGTAAGCGCCGTGTTGATGCAGCAGGGCCAGATGATTTGGCAGCAGCGTATTTCTCAGGCAACGGGTCCGACTGAAATCGACCGTCTGAGCGATGTCGATACAACGCCGGTGATTGTAAACGGCGTGGTTTATGCGCTGGCTTACAACGGTAACCTGACGGCGCTGGATTTGCGTAGCGGCCAGATCATGTGGAAACGTGAACTGGGTTCAGTGAGCAATTTCATTGTCGATGGTAACCGCATCTACATGATTGACCAGAATGACCGCGTTCTGGCGCTGACCACCGACGGTGGTGTGACGCTGTGGACACAAAGCAATCTCCTGCACCGTAACCTTACCGCTCCGGCGTTGTATAATGGTTACATCGTGACCGGTGACAGCGAAGGCTATATGCACTGGATTAACGTCGAAGACGGGCGTTTTGTCGCGCAGCAGAAAGTGGACGGCTCCGGTTTCCTGACCGATCCTGTTGCTGCGGAAGGCAAACTGCTTATCCAGGCTAAAGACGGTACGCTGTACGCCATCACGCGTTAATCGCGCGAAGGTGGTCGTTCGTGAGAAGACGGCTCCTGTTGCAGGGGCCGTTTTACTGTTTTTAAAACGTCGCCAGCGTTGCGACGTTTTGATTTTGAATTCTTAGTAATGAGGCTTTAAACATGATACCTGTGGTCGCGCTGGTCGGGCGCCCTAACGTTGGAAAATCCACGCTTTTTAACCGTTTAACACGCACCCGTGATGCGCTGGTAGCGGATTTTCCGGGGCTGACCCGTGACCGTAAGTACGGTCGTGCTGAAGTCGAAGGTCGTGAATTTATCTGTATCGATACGGGCGGTATTGATGGTACGGAAGACGGCGTAGAAACCCGTATGGCGGAGCAGTCGCTGCTGGCGATTGAAGAAGCCGATGTGGTGCTGTTTATGGTGGATGCGCGCGCCGGGCTGATGCCGGCTGACGAAGCCATTGCCAAACACCTGCGTTCGCGAGAAAAACCGACATTCCTCGTCGCGAACAAAACGGACGGTCTGGACCCGGATCAGGCGGTTGTCGACTTCTACGCGCTTGGCCTGGGTGAGATTCACCCGATTGCCGCCTCGCATGGCCGTGGTGTTGTCAGCCTGCTGGAACACGTTCTGCTGCCGTGGATGGATGAAATCGATCCGCCGGAAGAGCTGGATGAAGACGCTGCCTACTGGGCGCAGTTCGACGACGGTAAAGATGAAGACGGCGAAGAAGAACCGGAAGACGACTTCAACCCGCAGGACCTGCCTATCAAGCTGGCGATCGTCGGGCGTCCTAATGTCGGTAAGTCCACACTGACTAACCGTATCCTCGGGGAAGAGCGTGTTGTGGTTTATGACATGCCGGGCACCACGCGTGACAGTATTTATATCCCGATGGAGCGTGATGGACGCGAGTACGTTCTGATCGACACCGCGGGCGTGCGTAAACGCGGCAAAATCACCGATGCGGTGGAAAAATTCTCGGTAATCAAAACGCTGCAGGCGATTGAAGACGCTAACGTCGTGATGCTGGTTATTGATGCCCGTGAAGGTATCTCTGACCAGGACCTCTCACTGCTTGGCTTCATCCTCAATAGTGGGCGCTCACTGGTTATCGTGGTCAACAAATGGGATGGCCTCAGCCAGGAAGTGAAAGAGCAGGTCAAAGAGACACTGGACTTCCGTCTGGGCTTTATCGACTTTGCTCGCGTACACTTCATCTCCGCACTGCATGGCAGCGGCGTAGGTAACCTGTTTGAATCCGTGCGTGAAGCCTATGACAGCTCGACCCGTCGCCAGAGCACCGCGATGCTGACCCGTATCATGAATATGGCGTCTGAAGATCACCAGCCGCCGTTGGTTCGTGGTCGTCGCGTGAAGCTGAAATACGCGCATGCCGGTGGTTATAACCCGCCGATTGTGGTGATTCACGGCAACCAGGTAAAAGACCTGCCGGACTCCTACAAGCGTTATCTGATGAACTACTTCCGTAAATCGCTGGATGTGATGGGCACACCTATCCGTATTCAGTTTAAGGAAGGGGAAAACCCGTATGCAGATAAACGCAATACGCTGACGCCAAACCAGATGCGTAAACGTAAGCGCTTGATTAAGCATATCAAGAAAAGTAAGTAAGGTCGGAAATACCGGTGGCATTATCGCCACCGGTTGACATTCTGGGAGGATATTTATGGATCTTAAATGCCCAACCTGCCACAACCCGCTGGAATTGATTGGCACGCATGGTCACTGTCATGGCTGTGATAAAGATTACGCACTCAGTGCGCTATGTCCGGAGTGCCAGCAGCCGCTGGACGTGCTCAAAGCCTGCGGAGCGGTTGACTATTTCTGCCAGCAGGGCCACGGCCTGATCTCCAAAAAGCGGGTGGTCTTCGCCCTGCAGGACGCTTAATCACAGACGCCGCTTTCGCCCTTTTTCCACAAATCCACCAGCGAGGGCGGCGCCTCCTGTTCCGGCACCAGCAAGATGATATCGGTATAGTGCGCCTGGTTGTGGTGGGTCCAGATTATCTGAATGCGAAAATAACGCTGGTCGCCGCGCCCCGGAGAGTCCGTCTGCCCCGGCGGAAAGCCACGAGGCAGCGCTTGCTGTAACACATCAATCACCCGCGCTCGCTGCTCTGGTGTGAGAGCGGAAAGGGCGATCCTGCGCAGGCCGCTCAACTGTGGGATAAACGCCACCCCCCCTTCGCGGGCAAGCTCAATGACCGCGTCTTCAGTGAGCTCGGGAATATTCATCACAGTACCCCTGTCTCAATCCAGGCCTGTTTAATGGCTTCCGCGGTCTCTTTTCCCGACCGTTTTTCGCCGTGGGCGACGGTCAGACGGGCGAACGCCGCAAAATCCGCGTTCTGCGCCAGCGCCCGATCGCAGACGGTGTCATACCATGCGTAGCCTGCTTTCTCCCAGGCGTGGCCGCCGAGCGCGGTGGCGGCGAGATAGAACGCACGGTTAGGGATGCCGGAGTTAAGATGCACGCCGCCGTTATCTTCGCGGGTTTTTATAAAGTCCTTCATATGCGCGGGCTGAGGGTCTTTGCCGAGCAGCGGGTCGTCATAGGCGGTGCCAGGTTCTGCCATGGAACGCAACCCCTTACCGTTGATGCCTGCGGCCAACAGCCCTTCGCCAATAAGCCAGTCCGCTTCTTGTGCGGTCTGTTTATGCAGATATTGTTTCACCAGCGAGCCGAAGACATCGGATAACGATTCATTAAGCGCCCCGGACTGTTCGAAATAAATCAGCCCGGCTTCGGTCTCCGTTACGCCATGGCTAAGTTCGTGGGCGACAATATCCGGCGCGATAGTGAAACGGTTAAAGATCTCGCCGTCACCATCGCCAAATACCATCTGCTGACCGTTCCAGAACGCATTCTGGTAATCACGTCCATAGTGAACGGTACCGATAAGCGTCAGGCCCTTATTATCCAGTGAATCGCGATGAAAAATTTTCCAGAAAAAATCGTGCGTCACACCCAGATATTCCCATGCTTCATCCACGGCGATATCGCCATTTGATGACTGCCCCTCAAAGCGCACCTGCGTGCCAGGCAACTCCTGAGTCTGTTTCGCATCGTAAATGTCCCGCTGCAACTGGCCCGCTTTCGCGACATGCGGCGCGGCAGGTTTACCCGGCATATGCGCCATGAGCGTCTGGACATGGGTTAGGGTCTGGCGGGCGCACTTTTGCTGTACGTCGGAGCCGTTATCAATAATGCGGCGCAGGATGTAGGGCGGGATAACACTGTGAAGTCGTGTCGCTGTCATGCTGCTCTCCTGATTGTTGGCAAGGCTGACTACAAGTTTATGTGACATTCGGCTTTTTTACCCCTTACGCGGCAAAACTGTCGGTTTCGACCATCATTAACTGCTCAATCAAAAAAGAGGGTCGGGTGTGGCTAAAACGATTTCACCGCTTGCGTTAACCGGATTTTTGCTCATCGCCGTGACGTATGGCATGGCGCGTTTTGCCTGGGGGCTGATGCTACCATCGGTAGGGCAGGATATTGCGCTGAGCCCACGGTCGGCCGGTGTTATCGCCGCCTGTAGCTATATCGCCTACTGTTTTTCATCGCTCTGGGCTGCCCCGGTAACCGGGCGTTACGGCGCCCGTACCACTGCAATCGTTTCGGCACTCTGCGCTGCGTTTGGGCTACTGATCCTGGCGTTGTCTTCGGGTGTACTACACCTTGCGCTGGGGCTGTTTATCGCCGGTCTGAGTTCGGGGCTGGCATCGCCGTCACTGGCTGCGGCGGTCAGCCAGGCTGTGGCAGAGCGTCGGCAGTCTACCACTAACACTTTTATCAATGCCGGTACTGGCGGCGGCATTATCCTTTCCGTACCGGTACTGCTTTTTATCCCCTTTGGGTGGCGTGGAGCCTGCGTAGCTTTCGCGGTGCTTGCTCTGCTTTGCCTGCTACCGGTGATGCGCTATTTACCCGCCGTCCGGGCGCCGGGGGCTAAAAAGGAGCAATCCTGGCGGCAGGTCTTACAGTGCCAGGCACTGCGGCGGCTGGCGCTGATTGCGTTTATCTGTGGGATAGCGAGCGCGGCGTGGTGGAACTTTGGGCCCGATATTCTGCAAAAACATCTGCACCTTGAAAAAGAGACCACCAGCATGTTGTGGCTGGTGAGCGGCGGGGCGGGAATTGCTGGCGTCTTTACTGGCGCGCTGGCCGCCCGGACAGGCTGGAACCCGGTTTACTGGCTGTCGCTGCTTTTTATGGCCGCGCCGCTGGTGCTACTGGCGGTAAGTCATGGTTATAGCGGGTGGCTGATTCCGGCGGCGGCCCTCTGTGGCGTGGGTTATATCACGCTTTCCGGCGTGCTGCTGGTCTGCGGTGCGTCCGCAACGGCAAATGCTCCCGCCGCCGGGGTGGGCATCGTCTTTTTTATGCTGGCGGTGGGGCAGGTGGCGGGGGCGATAATTTTTGGGCAACTCTATGCATTACTGGGGGCGGCCTGGTCGCTTTTCATTTTTGCCGGACTGGCGCTTTTTGTTATGTTGCTGACCCCGACGAAGCCGTGAATTAGCCTGCGTTGCGGGGTTTAGACGCCCGCGTTTTTTTTACGGGCTGGACGCTTTTCACTTCACTTTCTACCCAGCCATCGGCGAGACGGGTAGTAAGCGTATCGCCCGTTTTGACCTGTTTCGCCTGTTTCAGCACCTTGCCATCGGCGGCCGTGGTGACGCTATACCCGCGTGCCAGCGTCGATAACGGGCTGACCGCCTCCAGGTGCGTCACCGCCTTGCCGAAACGCTCTCGCGTCACGCTTAACTGTGCGCGCAGGCTTTCCGCCAGCCGGTATTCCAGTTGCTGAATACGCGTCTGCGCACGCCAGATCCGCGGCTGCGGGTTTTGCTGATTCAAACGCTGGGCGACGCGGCGTTGTCGCTGGCTAGCCTGTTTAAGCTGGCTATCCAGGGCGACACGCATCCGCTGGCGGAGTTTTTCCAGCACGGTTTGCTGACGGGCGAGGCGCAACTGCGGATGCTGCTGTTGCAGCCTGTGATTAAGTTGGGTAAAACGCCGGGTACGGTTAGCAATGAAAAAGTCCATCGCCATCTCAAGACGTTGTTGAGCAGACTGGATCTGGCGCAGCAGTTCCGTCTGGTTGCGACTGACGATTTCCGCGGCGGCAGAGGGGGTAGGGGCGCGTAAATCCGCCACAAAATCTGCAATGGTCACATCGGTTTCGTGGCCGACGGCGCTGACCACCGGAATGCGGCTGGCAAAAATGGCGCGCGCCACGCGTTCGTCGTTAAAGCTCCATAAATCTTCCAGCGAGCCACCGCCACGGCCAACAATCAGCACATCACATTCCTGACGTGCGTTCGCCAGTTCAATGGCGCGCACAATCTGCCCCGGCGCATCGTCACCTTGTACCGCCGTGGGGTAAATGACCACCGGCAGAGAAGGATCGCGTCGCCTCAGGACGTGAAGAATGTCATGCAGCGCAGCGCCGGTTTTCGAGGTGATAACGCCAATACAGTGGGCCGGTGTGGGGAGCGGTTGTTTGAACTGCTGATCGAAAAGCCCTTCTGCTGACAGCGCCGCTTTCAGTTGCTCATATTTCTGCTGCAGCAACCCTTCACCGGCGGGCTGCATGCTTTCAACGATTATCTGGTAATCGCCGCGCGGGTCATAGAGCGTGACGGAGGCGCGAACCAGTACCTGTTGGCCATGCTGCGGGCGGAACGTTACGCGACGGTTGCTGTTACGGAACATCGCACCGCGAACCTGCGCCGTGTCGTCTTTAAGCGTGAAATACCAGTGACCAGAGGCAGGCTGTGTGAAATTGGAGATTTCACCCGTTATCCAGACCTGGCCCATTTCGCGTTCCAGCAGGCTACGTACTGTTTGATTCAGGCGAGTAACGGTAAAAATTGCGGGGCTTTGAAGAGATGACATGTGAGCTAGATCAAATTCTAAATCAGCAGGTTATTCAGTCGATAGTAACCCGCTCAGAGATGAGTGCAAGTATTTTTCGCAAAAAAATGTGGAAGCAATCGGTTACGCTCTGTATAATGCCACGGCAATATTTAACCACCCAGGTCAGAGATATTGCCCATGCTACGTATCGCTAAAGAAGCCCTGACGTTTGACGACGTCCTCCTCGTTCCCGCTCACTCCACCGTTCTGCCGAATACTGCCGATTTGAGCACTCAGCTCACTAAGACCATTCGTCTGAATATTCCGATGCTCTCCGCAGCAATGGACACCGTTACGGAAGCGCGCCTGGCAATTGCCCTGGCACAGGAAGGCGGCATTGGCTTTATTCATAAAAACATGTCCATCGAACGCCAGGCTGAAGAAGTTCGCCGTGTTAAAAAACACGAGTCCGGCGTGGTTAAAGACCCTCAGACCGTTTTGCCAACCACTACCCTGCGCGAAGTGAAAGAACTGACCGAGCGTAACGGTTTTGCCGGTTACCCGGTGGTTGCCGAAGACAATTCACTGGTGGGGATCATTACCGGTCGTGACGTTCGCTTTGTCACCGACCTGAACCAGCCTGTTAGCGTATACATGACGCCGAAAGAGCGTCTGGTCACCGTTCGCGAAGGCGAAGCGCGTGAAGTTGTATTCGCGAAAATGCACGAAAAACGCGTAGAGAAAGCGCTGGTTGTCGACGATAAATTCCGTCTGCTCGGCATGATCACCGTGAAAGACTTCCAGAAAGCGGAACGTAAACCGAACGCCTGTAAGGACGAGCAAGGCCGTCTGCGTGTCGGTGCGGCGGTTGGCGCAGGTGCGGGCAACGAAGAGCGTGTTGATGCGCTGGTTGCGGCGGGCGTCGACGTTCTGCTGATTGACTCCTCTCATGGCCATTCCGAAGGCGTTCTGCAGCGTATTCGTGAAACCCGTGCCAAATACCCCGATCTGCAAATCATTGGCGGTAACGTAGCGACGGGCGCAGGCGCACGTGCGCTGGCGGAAGCCGGTTGCAGCGCAGTGAAAGTCGGTATCGGCCCTGGCTCTATCTGTACCACCCGTATCGTGACCGGCGTGGGTGTTCCGCAGATTACGGCTGTATCCGACGCGGTTGAAGCGCTGGAAGGCACTGGTATTCCGGTTATCGCTGACGGTGGTATCCGCTTCTCTGGCGACATCGCCAAAGCGATTGCCGCTGGCGCGGCAGCGGTGATGGTGGGCTCAATGCTGGCAGGCACCGAAGAATCCCCGGGCGAAATCGAACTCTACCAGGGCCGCTCTTACAAATCTTACCGCGGGATGGGTTCTCTGGGCGCGATGTCCAAAGGCTCCTCTGACCGTTACTTCCAGACGGATAATGCCGCTGACAAACTGGTGCCGGAAGGTATCGAAGGTCGCGTGGCGTATAAAGGTCGCCTGAAAGAGATCATTCACCAGCAAATGGGCGGCCTGCGTTCCTGTATGGGTCTGACCGGCTGTGGTACCATCGACCTGCTGCGCACTAAAGCGGAATTCGTGCGTATCAGCGGTGCGGGCATCCAGGAAAGCCACGTCCATGATGTGACCATCACCAAGGAATCCCCGAACTACCGTATGGGCTCCTGATATTTTCCACGCCCGGCTAAATGCCGGGCGATTTTGTTTCACTTGCCTCGGAATTAGCGTCAATGACGGAAAACATTCATAAACATCGCATCCTTATCCTCGATTTCGGTTCTCAGTACACGCAACTTGTTGCCCGCCGCGTGCGTGAGCTTGGTGTTTACTGTGAACTGTGGGCATGGGATGTCACCGAAGCGCAGATTCGTGAATTTAACCCAAGCGGTATCATTCTTTCCGGCGGCCCGGAAAGTACCACTGAGGATAACAGCCCGCGCGCACCGCAGTATGTGTTTGAAGCTGGCGTGCCGGTATTTGGCGTGTGCTACGGCATGCAGACCATGGCGATGCAGTTGGGCGGCCATGTCGAAGCGTCCAGCGAGCGCGAATTCGGCTATGCACAGGTAGAAGTTCTGACCGACAGCGCCCTGATTCGTGGTATTGAAGATTCCCTGACCGCAGACGGCAAACCGCTGCTGGACGTGTGGATGAGCCATGGCGATAAAGTGACGGCTATCCCGTCTGACTTTGTTACCGTTGCCAGCACCGAAACCTGTCCGTTCGCCATTATGGCTAACGAAGAAAAACGCTTCTACGGCGTACAGTTCCACCCGGAAGTGACCCATACCCGTCAGGGCCTGCGTATGCTGGAGCGTTTCGTTATCGATATCTGCCAGTGTGAAGCCCTGTGGACCCGGCGAAAATCATCGACGACGCTATCGAACGCATCCGCGCGCAGGTTGGTGACGACAAAGTGATCCTCGGCCTGTCCGGCGGCGTTGACTCCTCCGTGACGGCGATGCTGCTGCACCGTGCAATCGGCAAAAACCTGACCTGCGTGTTCGTCGATAACGGTCTGCTGCGTCTGAATGAAGCTGAGCAGGTAATGGATATGTTCGGCGACCACTTCGGCCTGAACATTGTTCACGTGGAAGGCGAATCACGCTTCCTGAGTGAACTGGCGGGCGAGAACGATCCGGAAGCCAAACGCAAAATCATTGGTCGCGTGTTCGTTGAAATCTTCGACGAAGAAGCCCTGAAACTTGAAGACGTGAAATGGCTGGCGCAGGGCACAATTTACCCTGACGTGATCGAGTCTGCCGCATCGGCGACCGGTAAAGCGCACGTGATTAAGTCTCACCACAACGTGGGCGGCCTGCCGAAAGAGATGAAGATGGGTCTGGTTGAACCGCTGCGTGAGCTGTTCAAAGACGAAGTACGTAAAATCGGCCTTGAGCTGGGTCTGCCGTACGATATGCTTTACCGCCATCCGTTCCCGGGGCCAGGCCTTGGCGTTCGCGTTCTGGGCGAAGTGAAGAAAGAGTACTGCGACCTGCTGCGTCGTGCCGATGCCATCTTTATTGAAGAGCTGCGTAAAGCTGACCTTTACAACAAAGTTAGCCAGGCTTTTACCGTCTTCCTGCCGGTCCGCTCTGTTGGCGTGATGGGCGATGGCCGTAAGTACGACTGGGTTGTCTCTCTGCGTGCCGTTGAAACCATCGACTTTATGACCGCGCACTGGGCACACCTGCCGTACGACTTCCTCGGCCGCGTTTCCAACCGCATCATCAACGAAGTGAATGGCATCTCCCGCGTGGTGTATGACATCAGCGGTAAACCGCCAGCGACGATTGAGTGGGAATAAGCGATAACGTCCTTCTGCCTTAAACCAACCCTCTGTTTTTACAGAGGGTTTTTATTTCTCTAATCATTTATCAGAAAAGACAAAACAGAAGGTTTATTGTTGGTGGTCTGAATATGGTCTATATTAAAACCATCTGTGTCATGTAGAGTGTGAGGGGAAGATGCAATGAAAGTGGAGACAATTAGCTACGTTAAAAAAAATGCGGCCACGCTCGATGTGTCAGAACCCATTCTGGTGACGCAAAATGGTGTGCCTGCTTATGTGATAGAGTCCTATGACCAGCAGCAGGAACGAGAAAATGCCATCGCTTTGCTGAAACTGCTAACCCTGTCAGAGAAAGATAAAGCTGAGGGGCGCGTGTTCTCAAAAGACCAGTTGCTGGATGGTCTTGCGGATTAAACGCAGAACACGCAACGCTAAGGGACTTCTATGGAACCGCAGGTTACCTTCGAGTACACGCTTACTGTAAGACTCTGTGTCGACACAATAGTGAGTTATCTGCGCCGTGTTGATGTCGAGCCGCGTCCGGTTATCGCAGATATTCTCGCACAGTTTGAGAGTACCGTTGGTCAGTTCCCGTTGGGCTGCCAGATTTGCCCTGAACTGCTGAAAATTGGCTGCGCCAAATACCGGGAGTTTAACCACGCTGACGGTTACAGGGTTTTGTATGCAGTAGAGGGAACATCAGTAACAGCGCATGCGATCCTGGCACATCGGCAGGACATCCAACAGTTACTGTTTAAGCGTTTGATAATGGCCTGATAAACCTGAATGCGCGTTTTCCGGCAATAATACGAACCTACGAAGACACCAGTAAGCCTCAAGCTGCCGGTGTTTTTTTTATGTGTGGTTAGCAGATTGATGATATTTACTATGCAGTCGCTAAGTGGCTACCTGGCGCAGGTTTTTTGATATCTAACATAAAATTTAAAGGAGCGCATAGTATGCAGCCTGTATGTTTAATGGGTGACGGATATGAACCTCATGTGGCGCAATTGGGAGAGCAACTGAGCTATTCATTGCCCGTCGACTCCGGATTCGTCAGTTTTAGCTTCACATTTACTATCTGACAGGCCGACCTTGATGTCCTGCTTTCTGATGACTACCGCCGTGCGGTGCTTGAAGTCATTGCACACACGCTACTCCAGCGCTCAACGCTTCCCGGTAATACCCGTTTTACCCAAAGCGAATTCGATAGTCTTGTCGCCGATACGCTCCATTCAACGCGCGATTTTCTCGAGGCTTTCATCGCAAAAGTAAGCCTGGAGAACCACATTGTGATTGAAAAATATGTGCACGATATTTTGAACAGGCGCTTAAACACAAAGTAAATGGACTTCTCGCCCCACCATTCCAGGCATTAGACGGGGCGGGCATTTTATGCCAACCTTTTGGCTGAGTGTTCTTTGTATGTCCTGGATTTGCTCATCGACGCTTTATCTTCATTGCGCTTGCGACCTCATTGGATACGAGGAATGCGAGCGAAGGGCGAATCATCATCGGAACACGGACTTCGGCCCCTCTCACTTGCCACGATGCTCACTATGTTTAAAAAACTTCTCAGCGCCCTTAGTGGCAAAAAAGAACAGACCCCAGGCCCTGTGGAATCTGAACATACGCAGGCAGGACACGCCCCGGTTCCAAATGAAGAGATGATCGTGGCATACGACGCCAACGGGCGAGAAATGCATATCGCCCGCAGAGACTGGCGAAACAATGTTTTCCTGCCCGGCCTTGAGCAAAAGTGGAATAACGCGGCAGAACTTTATGATGCGATCCTGGGGGGCCTGAACGATGGTTTTGCCGCCGATCTTATTCCTGCCGCCGCGCGCCTGGTGGAGATTGATGACGACCCCGAACGCAGTCATACCATTCAGAGCATTGTGCTGATGGAAAATAAACGACTGGTTGAGGCCGAAAACACACTGCAGGCCGGTATAGCGAAAGTCGGGGCTACGGGAATTTTGCTGACCAATCTGGCAAAAGTTTTCTCTCACAAGGGTGACGATGCCCGTGCCGAGGAACTGCTCTGGCAGGCTATCGAAGCCGACCCCAATCTGGATAATGGCTTGCTCTGGTGGGCGAGTATTAAGCAGGAGCGTGAAGGGGAAGCGGGATATGTCGCGGGTCTACGTACCGTTGCGGCGCTGCCCGGCTCCTGGCGCGCGCAACTCTGGCTGGCGCGCTATCACCTGGAACATAACAATGTAGCGGCCGCCCGGGCACTGTATGACGAAGTTCTCGCCGGTGGGAGATATGACGGCAGTTCGCTGATGATGATCTCCGGCGATCTGGGCAGAAACGGCGAGATTGCGCTGCTTGTTGAGCTCATTGCTCCCGTGTATGACGAGCAGCGCCACGATCCGATGGCCGGTATTAACCTGCTGCGAGCTTATCAGGAGCTGGGTAACCCCGACGAAGGGGAAAAGCTGTTAAGCCGGATGTATGCGCTGGACTACCCACCGCTTAAACAGTATCTGGATGAATCCGCCCGCGCCTTCCAGAAAATGCGCGAGCAGTACGCCCAGGGCACACCCACCGACCCTGGCGAGGTGGAAATCAATACGCTTGCCCTTACGCAGCCTGTCTGGCAGTACGGGCTGTGTAATGCCGACTGGCTTTTCGGGCAGAAACCGCAAGAGGCAAACACGGTCGGTTTCTTTGTGCTGAGTAAAATCGACGATGACCCGACACCTTCCGAATCTCAGCGTGAGGATGACCTGGGGCGCCTTACCCGTGCAATCCCACTGTATCTTGCCGAGGCAACCCACTACTGGAGTGATTATGCCGCCCGTTGTTACGTGCAGGTCGCCACGGGCATCGGGCCGGTTGTCTCAACCCATGTGTTTGATGGCAACGAGCTGTTCGACCTTGTCCCGCCAGAAATGAAATACTTCGTGACCGGGGAGATAGGTTGCTCAGGAGAAGGGGAACAGCGTCAGTGGCAGCTCACGCTCAGCCTTTGGGATTGTACCCAACGAACCCAATGCGGTACTGAGAGCAGCACGGTAGCGCAGTCTGAGCTGGGAGCGCTGGTGCTTGAGCTGGAGCAACGCCTGCTGGCAAAAGTGGGAGCGGTGAACCCTCAGCCGCTGGATGCGTTCTATGCGCGTCCATCCGTTGATGCGATGGATATCTATCTTGGTGAACTGGGCCAGGCCTTTATGTTAACGCTGGTGGCTAACCAGCAGGTGCCGCGTTCAGCCGTATGGGGTGAGCGGACAATGCTGGAGTGGCCGCTCAACATGGCGTTGCAGTGGCCACAGGCGGAAGTGCCGAAGCTGATGTACTTCTCCGGGCTGGGGAAAGCTTTTGATTATCAATCGGAGGTGCTGGGCGAATATAAAAAGCGTACGCTGGAGCTGTTGCGCACCACCACGCAGGAAAACAGCCCGGCGGCACAGCTTGCCCCCCTGGTCTGGAAAATATTTGGCATGCAGGATGAATTCAGCGCCGGGCAGCAAAATATGCCAGCGCACGCCAGCCCGGCTTATGCTGAGTGGCTCACGCGCGTTGCCGAAAAGTAGCTGCTCGAAGTCTGGAATCATGTGAGGAGGAGGGAGAGATGACAACGCGGAACATTGAACAACGCTTCTGGCGCTCTCCGCTTGTGCCGTGGGTCGAATGGCGTTCTACCGTACAAAGTACGCAGGCCTATAAACTGCACCAGCACCCTCAGTTGTCTATTGGCGCGATTATCGACGGCGAGACCGTTACGCGTTGCAGTGGTCATGAATATCACCTCTCTCAGGGCGATATGGTGCTGATAGCGCCCCGTGAAGCGCACAGTTGCAATCCGGCAGCCGAACGTCCACGTAGCTATCACATGTTGTACCTTGATGAGGCGTGGTGCCTGCAACAGTTGGGGTTCGCGCCAGGGGAGCATCTTCACTGCGCACAAACGGTGTTACGCAATCCTTCATTCTTCACCGCCTTTATGCACATTATCTCCCTGTTGGAAGATAACCAGACTGGGGAATTACAGGAGGCGGTACGTGCGCTGCTTGTCAGCCTGCCCGGCCTGCAAACTGCGGCGAAACCGGCTGAACTCTGCAACTATATGCAAACGACGCTACTGGCCGATATTCAGCAGCCCCCGTCGCTGGATTGCCTGGCACAGCGGTACATGCTGCGTAAAGAGACGCTGATTCGCCAGTTCAAGCTGGCGACAGGGCTGACGCCAGGAGCCTGGGTCAATAATGCCCGTGTGGAATTTGCTAAAGCACAGTTGCGGGCGGGCAGTGATATCGCCGATGTGGGTTATCAAAGCGGTTTTGCCGATCAAAGCCATTTTCACCGCACGTTCGTCAGTTTTACCTCTTCCACGCCCCGCCAGTATGCGCAGGGGCGATCAATATCAGACAATAATTAAGTCTGACAACGCCATAAAGTGACCTCGTCTTTTACTGATGAGGTTGCTATGTCTTTGTTACCCGAATTTATTCCCGCCGCGTTTCCACTGCTTGCGCTTTCACACTTTGTAGCGCTGGTCAGTCCTGGCCCTGATTTCTTCCTGCTGGCCGGTTACGCCATCCGTTATCGCCTGCGGGGCAGCGCCGGAATTGGTCCGGGGATCGCGCTGGGAAACGCGTTTTATATTGTGGTGGCGATGTGTGGCTGGCGGCTATTACAGGATTACGGGCTGCTGTTTCGTCTGATTGAAATTGCTGGCGCGCTCTATTTAATCTGGATTGGCGGGCATCTGTTGCGCAGCCGTAAGCAGGTGCTGGCGCTCAACGCCACCCGGATGGATTGCCCGTCGTGGCGAAAACAGTTTCTACTTGGGCTGGGGTCCGCGTTACTTAATCCCAAAAATGCGCTTTTTTATCTGGCGCTGATGACCTGGAATCCTGGGCGCGAACGTCACATTTGCGCAGCGAATCTTTTCCGGCGTATGGATGAGCCTGGCGGTGCTGGCATGGAATCTTGCCATCGCGACATTGATCGGATTATCCGCCATACAGATACGTCTCACAGCCTGGGTGCATATTATTGAGCGCGTAGCCGGAGCTGTCCTCGCCGGATTTGGCGTGGCGATGATCCTGACGATGGTGCGTCATGCGTTGATGTGACAAACCCCACGTAAAGACGTGTACAAATAAAAACAGTGCGTTAGCGTTGTGCGGAAGAATCGATAGGTTGGCTTACTTGCTGAGACTGGAGCTTATCCTGATGATGATACCAGGCACCAATTGAGGAATAGATAAAACGACCAAAGAAAAAAATAAAGCTGATTAGCAGTACGATACGGGTCATGCGACTGTCAAATCGATGGCGTTTTCGCATAGGGGTTGCCTGACTCACAAAAGGTTCCTTAAGGTTTACCCCATAAAAAGGGCGACCTTGACATTAAGGCACAGAGTGCGGGTGAGGTCAATTCTTAACCACGCAAAATTTTACCGGAGGAAAATATTAATGAGTTTTATATAAAATAAATTAAGTATTTAAGTCATGAATGCTAATCTGCGTCTCTTTTTAAAAAGCGTAAAAATTGATTAATTCGGCGAGTTTTATTTGATGTGCATCAATCACTGATTGCCCTACAGAACTAAAATTCACGCTCATTTGCTATTTACGCGCTTACAGTCAGGTTGGATGCCTGCCTGAAATACCCATTGGGAAACTGGGTTTTTTGTCGAGCATCTATGACTCCGTTAAAAAAATATCATCAGCACAAAGACAAATGGTGGGCATTACCGCTCGTGTTGCCATGTCTTTTACTGCCACTGTTTAACCTGGCGAATACCTATACGCATGTCGCGGGTGAAACGGTTGTCCTTTTCTCCCTGCCAATGGCGCTGATGTTCAGTCTGATGGTGGTCTTTGGCTGGGCAGCGCTACCCGGCATGGTTCTCGCACTGGTCCTGAATATCGGCATGCACGATATCTCTGAGCTTGTGGCGCAAATTTTTCATTTGCTTATTCCCGTGGTCATCAGTTGGGGCGGCTATCGCGTTTTTGTTACGCGTCGGCAAAATATTGCCTACGGAAACGCCGCTTTTATTGCCCAGCGAATTTTCTGGCAGGTCTTTTGCCCGGCAACGATTTATTTGATTATTCTCGAGTTCGTTATCTGGCTGGCGCTGTACGATACGGATTTTAGTAAGACCGATATATTATCGTTAAATATTCATTTACTGATTGATTATCAGGCGTTACTGGTCGGGACCATGACCGGTATTCCGCTCTGCTATTTGGTTATTCGTATCATCCGCCATCCGCGTTATCTGCGAAGCTGGTTATCGCAACTGCGCCATGAATTCGACCCGAAAGTGACTCGCTGTGAGATGGCTATCTGGCTGAGTATCCTGGCCGGATTGGTCATACTGTTGCTCATGCCGCTGAATGAAAATAGCTCCATTTTCAGCACCAACTACACGCTCTCTCTGGTATTGCCTGTCATGCTATGGGGGGCGTTACGCTATGGATACCGGTTTATATCGGTGCTCTGGACGCTGCTGTTGATTGTCTCGGTACACTATTTTTATCGTTATCTTCCCGTCTATCCGGCTTATGAAATTCAACTGGCTATCGCCTCGTCGAGTTACCTGGTTTACTCTTTTATCATTCTTTGTGTATCGGTACTGGCAACACGACAACGGCATGTTCATGCCCGTGCTCGTCGTCTTGCCTATCTTGATCCCGTCGTTCAGATACCCAATCTGCGCGCCCTCAATCGTGCGCTTGCGGGCTCACCCTGGTCTGTTCTTTGTTATTTAAGTGTGCCGGAACTGGAAGTGCTGGGGCGTAACTATGGCGTGATGCTGCGTATTCAGTACAAGCAAAAACTGTCGGACTGGCTTAAAAACAGCCTTGATGAAGACGAACGTGTCTACCATCTCTCAGGCCATGATCTGGCTATTCGTCTTAACACCCAGTCGCACCAGAACCGGATTGAAGCGCTGGATGCCCAAATTAAGGCGTTTCGTTTCTTCTGGGATGATATGCCGCTGCAGCCACAGGTGGGCATGAGCTATTGCTATGTGCGCTCACCGGTGCAGCACCTCTACTTGCTGCTTGGCGAACTGAGTACCATTGCAGACTTGTCGCTGGCGACAAATCATCCGGAAAGCTTGCAGCATAGCGGGGCGGCGAACCTCCAGCGTAGCCTTAAGGACAAGGTGGATATGATGAACCGTCTGCAACTCGCGCTGGAAGAGAACCGCTTTAGTTTACTGGTGCAGCCTATCGCCGGGATGCGCGGTGACAGCTACTACGAAATTCTGCTACGCATGAATGAAGAGAACGGCCAGTACATTAATCCGGATGATTTTCTGCCGGTTGCCCATGAGTTCGGCCTGTCATCACGTATCGATCTTTGGGTAGTGGAACATGTGCTGAGTTTTATGTCTGCTCATCGCGCAACGCTACCCGCGCAGCGTTTTGCCATTAACCTGTCGCCCGCCTCTGTGTGTCGGGCACAGTTTTCTCTGGAGGTGGGGCGGCTACTGAAAAAATATGGTATCGAGGCGTGGCAGTTGATCTTTGAGATAACCGAGAGTAACTCGTTAACTAATCTGGAGCAGGCAAATCAAACGCTCGGCCAACTGCAAAAAATGGGCTGTAGCGTAGCGATTGACGATTTTGGTACCGGTTACGCCAGTTATTCCCGACTGAAAAATGTGAATGCCGATATCCTGAAAATCGACGGCAGCTTTATCCGCAATATCGTATCCAATAGTCTGGATTATCAGATTGTCGCCTCTATTTGCCATCTGGCGAGAATGAAAAAGATGCAGGTCGTGGCGGAGTATGTCGAGAATGAAGAGATACGCAGCGCAGTGGTTGCGCTGGGTATCGATTATTTGCAGGGATATTTGATTGGTAAACCAGAGCCGCTGGAAAATCTGCCAGGGCAGATTCAGGCGGCCTGATTTTATGCCGCTACGCCGGGCGACTGCTCTTCTTCAACTTTGAGTCGCCAGCCGGTGACGGCTTCCCAGTACTCCTGTTCCCGTTCCAGGTCGAAGAGAACCAGTGCATTCTGGCTGAACCAGTCGTGCGGGAAGCTCAGCGTCCAGTGGTTATCATCGGTCGTAAGACGCAGAGTTGGTGGCGTCGTTGTCGCCTGGCGCTGGTTATTCAGCAACACCCCAAGGCGTAAAAGCTGAATTAACGGCAGATAGTGCTTTTTCTTGAACAACGTGAAGCGCGGTAAGTCATCCAGCTTGATCGCTTTGCGGTGATAGCGCACCAGCGTGGCCATCATCAGTTGCTGCTCCTGGTTATAGCCCGGCAGATCGCTGTTTTGCAGGATATAAGCCGAATGACGATGCATACCGCTGTGGTTAATATTTAAACCGACTTCATGCAGCATGGCTGCCCATTTCAGTAGCGCCGCCAGTTGCGGATTAATGAGCTTCGGATTTTGCGCCTGCCACTGATCGTACATGTGCATGGTAGTTTCCAGCACGCGACGCGCCTGTTCGCGGTCGATATTGTATTGATTAGCAAGGCTCTGTGCCGTACGGCTGCGAATATCCTGATGGCGGAAACGGCCTTCCATTTCATACAGCACGCCTTCGCGCAGCGCACCGTCTGAGAGGCGAAGTTCATTAATTGCCAGCGCGTCAAATACCCCGCAGAGAATTGCCAGACCTGGAACGAAGACCGCTTTACGTTCGTCGGACAGACCCGGCAAGTTCAGTTCGTCGAAGTTTTTGAACTTCACAACTTCGGCGACCAGTTTTTTGAGGCGCTCAGGCGTGATGATGCCGTCCTTTTCCCCTAACGCCAGTAGCACTTCATGGGCCGCTTTGATACTGCCGGACGCGCCAAGCGCGACGTCCCAGCCCTGAATACGGAACTGCCAGGCCAGCGTTTCCAGTTTCTGCGTTGCGGCAACGCGGGCGCGCTGGAAGTTTTCCGCATTGATTGTTCCGCCCGCGAAATAAAGCTGCGCGAAGCTGACGCAGCCCATACGACGGCTTTCCACCAGTTTGGGTTCAAAATCTTCGCCAATGACCAGTTCGGTCGAACCGCCGCCGATATCAATAACCAGCTTGCGGCCTTTTTCCGGCTGCGTATGTTCAACGCCCATAAAAATCAGGCGCGCTTCTTCATTACCCGCGATGATTTCGATGGGGTAGGGAATAACCTTTTCTGCCCGTTTAAGAAACTCCGGTGCGTTGAGCGCCTGGCGCAACGTGTGGGTCCCTACAATACACACGCTTGAAGGATCAAAACCTTGCAGGCGTTCTGCAAACAGCGACAGACACGCGAGACCGCGCTCCATAGCCTCTTCACTCAGCATATTATTGCTGTCGAGGCCATCCGCCAGATGTACGCGTTGTTTCAGACGGCCAATGATCTGCATGGCGCCATCAACAACGCGGGCAATCACCATATGAAAACTGTTCGAACCCAGGTCGACCGCAGCAAATTCCTGCGGTCGTGCTGTCTTTTCATTTATCGGCATAGATTAGTCAGACTGTTCAAGTGATGTCAGATATTCATGAATCGCGAGCTGTGCGCGTACTTTGCGGCGGTTGCCGCGCGGCACATATCGATTACTGAGTTCTTTATCGACGTAGCGTGCTTTGACGGTATCACTGAACAGAAGATCAATGATATCCAGTACCTGCTGTTTAAGGCGCGGATCGAGCAACGGCGCCGCTACTTCAATACGGTAATCGATGTTTCGCGTCATCCAGTCAGCAGACGACAGATACACTTTTTTATCGCCGCCATTCTCAAAAATATAGATGCGATCGTGTTCAAGGAAACGGTCAACAATGCTAATTACGCGAATATTATCGCTGATGCCTTCCAGTTCAGGGATAAGCGAGCACATACCGCGCACCAGCAAATTCACCGGCACGCCAGAACTGGAGGCCGTATACAGCCGGTCAACCAGGCCTTTATCCACCAGGTTGTTGATTTTTAGCGTAATGCCCGAAGGAATGCCTTTCTGCGCATTGGCAATTTCGGTATCGATCATTTTGTAGAGCAGATCGCGCGAGTTTTGCGGCGAAACCATCAAATAATCGAAATTCACCGGACGGTACGGGTTCTCAATAAAGTTAAAGACCCGGCGCACTTCATTGGTGATACGCGCATCGGCGGTCAGCAATGAGTAGTCGGTATAGATACGTGCGGTCTTTTCGTTAAAGTTGCCGGTACCGATATGAGCGTAACGCACCACTTCATCGTTTTCCATACGCGACACCAGGAACAGCTTGGCGTGGATTTTCAGCCCCGGCGCCGAGAAGATAACCTGCACACCGGCTTCGGTCAGTCGCTTCGCCCAGTGGATGTTAGCCTCTTCATCGAAACGCGCCTGCAGCTCAACCACCACGGTCACTTTCTTGCCGTTATGGGCGGCGTGGATCATGGAGTCGATGATGCGCGAGTCTTTGGCCACGCGGTAGATATTGATTTTTATTGCCAGCACGCTTGGGTCAAACGACGCCTGGCGCAGCAGTTCCAGCACGTGCTCAAAGGTGTGATACGGATAATAGAGCAGCACATCGCGCTCGCGAATGGCATCAAAGCCGTTGCGGAACTTATCAAACCAGACATGGCGCAGGCGCGGCAACGGTTTGTTCACCAGGTTTGCTTTCCCAACGTTCGGGAAGTTGATGAAGTCTTTAAAGTTGTGGTAGCGACCGCCCGGAATAATGGAGTCGTAGCGGGAAATGGTCAGCTTCTCGCGAAGCATCTCAACCATGGCATCCGGCATATCACGCTGATACACAAAGCGTACCGGCTCTGCCGTCAGACGCTGTTTCAGGCTTGAAGACATCAGCTCCATCAGACTCGATTCCATCTCGTGCACCAGATCGTATTCGGCGTCACGGGTCATTTTCATCGAGTAGGCGTTCAGCGCGTCGTAATCAAAGAAGCCTTTGAAGATATCATCCAGGCAATAACGCAGGATATTATCCAGCAGGATCATCGGCTTGCGACGGCGCGGCGCTTCCGGCGGCAGGTTTACAAAACGCGGCACTTTATCAGACGGAATTTCTAGCAGGGCGTAGCGGATATCTTCGCCACGGATGATTTCCACCGCCAGGTAGGTGTAGTCGTCTTTTAAGAAGCGAATCAGATTGGTTTCGCGATTAATCAGTGTCGGCGTGATGTGCTGGCGCAGATACTGTCGGAAGTAGTGGCGCAGCCAGTTTTGCTGATTGGCGGAAAGCTGGCGTTCGTTAATCAAAAAGATCTGATTACGTGCCATTTCCAGCAGGAGTTCGTTATACAGGCCGTCAAATTCCTGATCGGCTTTCAGTACGCGGGCCTGTATTTTACCCAGCAGGTGGCGTGAATGGGTGTTGGTGCCTTGTCCTTGTTCTTCGCTAATAATGATGCGGCGTTTAAGTTCTGCGAAGCGAACTTTATAGAATTCATCAAGGTTGTTGGAATAAATCCCTAAAAAGCGCATGCGTTCAATGAGCGGGTTACTCTTATCCGCCGCTTCCTGCAGAACGCGCTCGTTAAAGCACAACCAACTTAGTTCTTTTTCCAGATATAGCTTTTCCTGACCCATTACAACTTACACTCCGGTTAACTCTCGGGACACGGCAATTCCTTCTCGCTATGGCAGTGTCCTCGTGTGCAGGTAAACGTGTTGGCGTTCGTTTGAGTGACACCCATATTATGGCGAGCTTTGCCATTAGATGTCCAACTGTGACAGATA
The DNA here is from genome assembly GCF_052061655.1 of Phytobacter diazotrophicus. NCBI lineage: Bacteria > Pseudomonadati > Pseudomonadota > Gammaproteobacteria > Enterobacterales > Enterobacteriaceae > Phytobacter > Phytobacter diazotrophicus. Next base: position 1,460,450 of record NZ_CM125428.1, read on the forward strand.
AGTATGACAGTAATCCGGTTTTACCCGCAGAAAGGTGTTGCGCGCAACGGTATGTTACGCGCAGGCAAAGAAAAGATTTGCTTACTCGGCCGCGTAGCCCTGTTCTGGCAGACAAACGCCATCAAGCCAGGCTCTGTTTTCTTGCATAGCCAGACGGCCATCAACAAACCAACTCACGACCAGCGGGTAAATCGCATGTTCCTGAGTCTGGACGCGGGCGGTCACGTCTTCTTCGGTATCGCCCTCAAACACCGGTACCTGTGCCTGTAAAATCACCGGGCCGCCGTCCAGTTCGTCGGTAACAAAATGCACGGTGGTGCCGTGAACGTCATCACCGTTCTCCAGTACCTGACGGTGGGTGTGTAAACCGGGATATTTAGGTAGCAGGGAAGGGTGGATATTGATAAGGCGACCGGCGTAATGTGCCACGAAGTCCGGGCTGAGGATACGCATGTAGCCAGCCAGCACAACGATATCCGGGGCGTAAGCGTCAATCTCCTGCATCAGTTCACGGTCAAACGCTTCGCGACTGGCAAACTGAGAGGCAAGAAGCGCATGGGCGGGAATATTGGCTTCCCGCGCACGCTCAAGGCCGAATGCATCGGCCTTGTTACTGAATACTGCCCGGATGGTGCCATTTATTTTCTTCTGCTTGCAGGCATCAATTATTGCCTGCAAGTTGCTTCCGTTGCCGGAAATGAGCACCACAATGTTTTTCATTCGATGACCACGCGTTCACTGGAATCGGATGCTTTGATAATACCGATTTTCCACGCGTTTTCACCTTTGGCATTCAGGAATGCGATGGCCTTATCTGCTTCATCAGCAGGCAGGGCGATAACCATACCGACACCACAGTTGAAGGTGCGATACATCTCGTGACGGCTGACATTGCCCGCCGTTTGCAGCCAGTTGAAGACGGCCGGCCATTGCCAGGAGGACTCATCGATCACCGCCTGGGTATTGTCTGGCAGCACGCGCGGGATATTTTCCCAAAAGCCGCCGCCGGTCAGGTGGGCGATGGCGTGCACGTCTACGTTTTCAATCAGCTCGAGGATCGATTTCACGTAGATGCGGGTCGGAGTCAGCAGGTGATCCGCGAGGGATTTCCCTTCAAGCTGTGTCGTCTCAGGATCGCAACCGCTCACTTCGATGACTTTACGCACCAGGGAGTAGCCGTTGGAGTGCGGACCGCTGGACGCCAGTGCAATCAGCACATCACCGTCGGCCACTTTGGAACCGTCAATAATCTCGGATTTCTCAACAACGCCAACGCAGAAACCGGCAACATCGTAGTCTTCGCCGTGGTACATGCCCGGCATTTCAGCGGTTTCGCCGCCAACCAGCGCACAGCCAGACTGCAGGCAGCCTTCCGCGATACCGTTAATCACACTGGCTGCGGTGTCGACATCCAGTTTGCCGGTTGCGTAATAATCGAGGAAAAACAGCGGCTCTGCGCCCTGTACAACCAGGTCATTCACACACATGGCGACCAGGTCGATGCCGATGCTGTCATGGCGTTTCAGATCCATCGCCAGACGCAGTTTGGTACCTACGCCGTCAGTGCCGGAAACCAGTACTGGTTCACGATATTTTTGCGGCAATGCGCACAGCGCGCCGAAGCCACCCAGACCGCCCATCACTTCCGGACGACGAGTTTTCTTCACCACACCTTTGATTCGGTCAACCAGAGCATTACCTGCGTCAATATCAACACCGGCATCTTTGTAGCTAAGAGAGGTTTTATCGGTCACTGCTTGAGTCCCCACGCGTTTGCTTGCGGTTCACCCGTCATATTTCAGGCTGTTACCCGAACTAATCAGGTTTTGGAAATAAAATTCGGCGCAATTCTAACAGTGAAGGCAAACGTTTGCGAGTCCATTATTTCAGGCCGCCGGGGATTATTACGGTATACTCTTTTCCAGTCTGTTTGATCCGGATCAACGCCGCACCTGTAGCGTGGCGGAGAAAAAGCGGTATAATCCGGCGATTTTTTTTGTGGCTGCCACCGTTTTGGGGAAGGAGAAGAGTATGAAGGTCGTGGAAGTAAAACACCCACTCGTCAAACACAAGCTGGGCCTGATGCGTGAAAATGACATCAGCACCAAACGCTTTCGTGAACTCGCCTCGGAAGTCGGTAGTCTGCTGACCTATGAAGCGACTGCCGATCTGGAAACGGAACGTGTGACTATCGAAGGCTGGAACGGCCCGGTAGAAGTCGAACAAATCAAAGGCAAAAAAATCACCGTAGTCCCTATTCTGCGTGCCGGCCTGGGCATGATGGAAGGGGTGCTGGAACACGTTCCGAGCGCACGCATCAGCGTGGTGGGTATCTATCGTAATGAAGAGACCCTGGAGCCGGTACCGTATTTCCAGAAACTGGTTTCTAACATCGACGAGCGTATGGCGCTGGTCGTTGACCCGATGCTGGCAACGGGCGGTTCTATGATTGCCACCATCGACCTGCTGAAAAATGCAGGCTGCCACAGCATCAAAGTGCTGGTGCTGGTTGCTGCCCCGGAAGGCCTCGCCGCGCTGGAGAAAGCGCACCCGGACGTTGAGCTGTATACCGCGTCCATCGACAAGGGCCTCAATGAGCACGGATACATTATTCCGGGCCTCGGCGATGCCGGCGACAAAATCTTTGGTACGAAATAAATGCTTTAAAAATCAAAAGCCGACTTTGAAAGTCGGCTTTTTTTTGGCGTAAACCAGAACAGAATCCGCCTGATTTCATCACGCAGTCCACAACACTGCGGGATGGGTGATGAGCGGAACATATACCCTAACAACGTCGAGTTGCCGGCAAGGACAAGCGAGCGAATCCTGATGATCTTACGTAAATAAGTGATTCGGGTGGACGAGTATGGCCAACGCACCAGCGTCTTGACGTGTGACGGGGATAAACAACAACACTCAGAGGAAAACACTATGACGCGCCGTGCTATCGGGGTGAGTGAAAGACCGCCGCTTTTACAGACAATCCCGCTTAGTTTGCAGCACTTGTTCGCTATGTTTGGCGCAACCGTGCTGGTGCCAATCCTGTTTCATATTAACCCGGCCACCGTACTGTTATTTAACGGTATCGGAACGCTGCTTTATCTCTTTATCTGTAAGGGCAAAATCCCGGCTTATCTGGGATCGAGCTTTGCGTTTATTTCGCCGGTACTGCTGCTTCTGCCGCTGGGCTACGAAGTGGCGCTGGGTGGTTTTATCATGTGCGGCGTGCTGTTCTGCATTGTTTCCTTCATCGTGAAGAAAGCAGGCACCGGCTGGCTGGACGTGATGTTCCCGCCTGCGGCAATGGGCGCAATCGTTGCCGTCATCGGTCTGGAGCTGGCCGGTGTTGCGGCCAATATGGCCGGCCTGCTGCCTGCGGATGGTCAGTCTGCGGATTCCAGAACCGTGCTCATCTCGCTGGTAACGCTGGGTGTGACCGTGTTTGGTTCCGTACTGTTCCGTGGTTTTATGGCGATAATCCCGATTCTGATCGGCGTGCTGGCCGGTTATGCGCTGTCGTTTGCAATGGGTGTTGTTGATACCACGCCGATTGCCAATGCGCACTGGTTCGCGCTGCCAACCTTCTACACGCCGCGTTTCGAATGGTTTGCTATCTTCACCATTCTGCCTGCGGCGCTGGTGGTTATTGCTGAGCATGTGGGCCATCTGGTCGTTACCGCCAATATCGTGAAACGCGATCTGATCCGTGACCCGGGCCTGCACCGTTCCATGTTTGCCAATGGCTTCTCAACCATTATTTCCGGTTTCTTCGGCTCAACGCCGAATACCACCTATGGTGAGAATATTGGCGTTATGGCGATCACCCGCGTCTACAGTACCTGGGTTATCGGTGGCGCGGCTATCATCGCGATTCTGCTCTCCTGCGTAGGTAAACTGGCGGCGGCAATTCAGATTATCCCGGTACCGGTGATGGGCGGTGTCTCTCTGCTGCTGTACGGGGTAATCGGCGCATCCGGTATTCGCGTGTTGATCGAATCCAAAGTGGATTACAGCAAAGCGCAAAACTTGATCCTGACCTCCGTCATTCTGATCATCGGCGTCAGCGGCGCGAAAGTGCACATTGGCGCGGCTGAACTGAAAGGGATGGCGCTGGCGACTATCGTGGGTGTTGCGCTGAGCCTGATCTTCAAATTGATCAGTGTCCTGCGTCCGGAAGAAGTGGTACTGGACGCCGAAGACAGCGAAGCAAATCAGCATTAATTGTTGCTCTGCAAACCGGGTGTCATGCCCGGTTCAAACGCGGTAAAGTTTTATGATAAACTTACCGCGTTTTTTAAAGCCCTGTTGAGGTACGTCTGAACACACCGGCGCAGCTTTCCCTGCCACTCTATCTTCCTGACGATGAAACTTTTGCGAGTTTCTGGCCGGGCGATAACCCTTCTTTGCTGGCGGCGTTGCAAAATGTCCTACGCCAGGATCATAGCGGATACATCTATTTCTGGTCGCGTGAAGGGGCAGGACGTAGCCATCTGCTTCATGCGGCGTGTGCCGAACTCTCTCAGCGTGGTGATGCGGTCGGCTATGTGCCGCTTGATAAGCGCACCTGGTTTGTACCGGAAGTGCTTGAAGGAATGGAGCATCTCTCGCTGGTCTGTATCGATAATATCGAGTGTGTCGCAGGCGATGAACCGTGGGAGATGGCCATCTTCAATCTCTATAACCGTATTCTGGAATCAGGCAAAACGCGGTTACTGATCACCGGCGATCGTCCGCCACGGCAGTTGAATCTGGGGTTGCCCGACCTGGCGTCGCGCCTGGACTGGGGGCAAATCTACAAGCTGCAACCGCTCTCTGATGAAGACAAACTGCAGGCGCTCCAACTGCGTGCAAGGCAGCGCGGGTTTGAGTTGCCGGAAGATGTGGGACGTTTTCTGCTCAAGCGACTGGATCGCGAAATGCGCACGCTCTTTGACACGCTTGATCAGCTCGACCGTGCCTCTATTACCGCCCAGCGTAAGCTGACCATCCCCTTCGTAAAAGACATTCTGAAACTGTAGGCCCGACAAGTATTGCACCTGCGGGCCTGTGGCATTAGTAGACGATCTCAAGAACCTGTTCTGGCGGGCGACCAATGCGCGCCTTACCGTTCGCCACAACGATTGGACGCTCCATTAGCTTGGGATTATCAAGCAGCGCCTGCAACAGCGCCTCTTCTGAGAGATGGCTATCCCCCAGTCCCAGTGATTTATAGAGATCTTCTTTCTGGCGCATCAGCTCCCGCGCGCTGGTCATCCCCAGCATTTTCAACAGCGCTTTAAGCGTGTCGGCATCCGGCGGCGTTTCCAGATACAGAACAACCTGCGGATCAATGCCGTTGGCTTTCAGCAGGCTGAGGGTATCGCGGCTCTTGGAGCAGCGAGGGTTGTGGTAAATCTTCACCGCGTCTGTCATCGGTTCTCCTTGTTACATCTTCTGATACGGGCGGAACGTTTTCTGCAACTGACGAAGCTGATCGATACGCGCATCGTAACGGGCCTGCTGCAGGCTGCCCAATTTGACCTGCGAACTGGCGCTTCCCAGCAGCGTAATGGCCTGATCAAGCTTACCCGTCAGCGCCAACCCTTCGGCACGCGCCGCCAGCTCTTCATCGCGATGGCCTAATGTGGCTTCCGCTTGCGCCAGCAACTCCCAGCCGTTTACATCGTCCTTCCAGTTAAAGGTGTAACGATTGAGTATCGCCTCTGCCGCGGCAGCCTGACCGCTGCTCAGATAGGCGTTTGCCAGGTTGAGCTGCAATACCGGGTTGGTTTTAATTTCCGCCGCATTTTTCAGGCGGTTAATCGCTTCGTTGTTTTTGTTCTGCCCTAAATCAATGTCGGTCGCCAGGTCGATATACCAGGCATTTGTCGGATTGGCACTCAGCAGAGGTTGCAGCGTTTTAGCGGCGTCGGCGAAGTTCTTCGCCTCCATTGCCTGCAGGGCGCGACCATATTGCGCGGCATGTTGCTCGCGCACATTGCCTTTTGCCCAGGCATCTAACATATCGCTGGTGAGCTGATTACGCCCGGAGTTATACATCCCCAGGGCTCTGGCTTTGGCCAGGTAAAATTCTTCGGAGGATTGCACGACCACCGGGCGCATCTGGTTGGCGCGGTTACGCGCATCGGCAAGACGGCTTTCCGGTAAGGGGTGAGTCAGCAAAATTTCCGGTGGACGCGAGGCGTAACGTGATTGATCAAGCAGCTTTTCCAGGAAGGTCGGCATTGCCTGCGGATCAAAACCGGAGCGTTGCAAAACCTGAATCCCGATGCGGTCCGCTTCCTGTTCGTTCTGCTGCGTAAAGGTGATCATGCCCTGTTGCGTACCGGCCAGTGTACCGGTGAGCGCCGCCATCCCGGCCTGCGGGCTTGCCATGGCTAACAGAATGGAGCCCAGTGCGCCAGCCCAGGTCAGGGGGGCGCTACGCTTCTGATCTTCCATGGCTCGCGCCAGATGGCGCTGGGTCACGTGGGAAATTTCGTGCGCCATCACCGACGCCAGTTGGCTTTCGTTATCCGCATAGCGAAACAGCGCTGAATGCAGCACCACGTTGCCGCCAAAGAAAGCAAAGGCGTTGATTTCGTCATTATTGACTAAGTAGAAATGAAACGGGGTCTTTACCGAGTTTGCATGCGAGACCAGGCGCATGCCCAGTCCGTTGATGTACTGAACCAGTAAAGGGTCGTTGATCAGCGGCGCACTGCCGCGCAGCTGGCGAACATAATAGTCGCCCATCTGCATTTCCTGACCAATGGACAGGGTGCTTCCTGCGGAGGTTCCCATATCGGGCAGACTGTCTGCAGAATCCGCAAACGCGGGCATCATCTGGCCGAGCGTCAGCGTGGCGATAAGGGTTGCGACCAGCGTTTTTTTCAACTGCCTGAACATAACCTCAATCCTGTAATTTTTCGGGTAATCATTTGACCTGACGAGCCGGGGTTCGTTCCGGCGAAATAAAAGAGAGAGTTTATCCCCCCTGATGGGGGAATAACACCTTTTTGCCCGTTCATCATGTTTCCTGTAAAGGCGACGAAAAGCGAAGTCTTTTTTGTGACATTTCGATACAATTCCTGAACTCACACCGGTCAATCCGGCTCCTGGAAGGAACATATGCTTGAATTGTTGATGCAGTGGTATCGCCGTCGCTTTAGCGACCCGGAAGCGATCGCGCTGCTGGTCATTTTGCTGGCAGGTTTTGTCATTCTCTTCTTTTTTAGCGGTCTTCTTGCGCCGCTGCTGGTTGCCATCGTGCTGGCCTATCTGCTCGAATGGCCAACCGTTCGTCTGGAAAGAGTCGGTTTCTCCCGCCGCTGGGCCGCCACGATGGTGCTGCTACTGTTTGTCGGCATCCTGATGATTATGGCATTTGTTGTGATGCCGGTTGCCTGGCAGCAGGGGATGAATCTGATTCGCGACATGCCGGGTATGCTTAATAAACTTTCCGATTATGCCGCCACGCTGCCACGACGTTATCCGATGTTAATGGATGCGGGCATCATCGATGCAATGGCGGAAAACATGCGTGCCCGGATGCTGGGCATGGGCGATTCGGTGGTGAAATATTCCCTTGCATCGCTGGTCGGGCTGTTGACGCTGGCGGTCTATCTGGTTCTGGTGCCTCTGATGGTCTTCTTCCTGGTGAAGGATAAAGAACAGATGCTCAATGCGGTGCGCCGCGTCTTACCGCGTAACCGTGGGCTGGCAGGGCAGGTCTGGAAAGAGATGAACCAGCAGATAACCAACTACATTCGCGGCAAAGTGCTGGAGATGGTTGTCGTCGGCGTTGCCACCTGGTTAGGTTTTCAGCTCTTTGGCCTTAACTATTCATTGCTGCTGGCGGTGCTGGTGGGCTTCTCGGTGCTGATTCCTTACATCGGCGCGTTTGTGGTCACCATTCCGGTGATTGGCGTGGCGCTGTTTCAGTTTGGTGCGGGCACCGAGTTCTGGAGCTGTTTTGCCGTCTACCTGATAATCCAGGGGCTGGATGGCAACCTGCTTGTGCCGTTACTGTTTTCCGAAGCGGTTAACCTGCACCCGTTGGTCATTATCCTGTCGGTAATTATCTTTGGCGGCCTGTGGGGGTTCTGGGGGGTGTTCTTCGCCATCCCGCTGGCAACGCTGGTGCAGGCAGTTATTCACGCATGGCCAGATACCGTGGTGGTTGACGACCATCACGTCTGACGTGATGTCTTCCCCGCTGGCGCGGTGCTTAGCGGGGCTACCAATCGTAGCCCTGATAAGCGCAGCGCCATCAGGGACGCGTTCAGTGCCCGTTATTTTGGTTACGCAAATAGATAATCCAGTAAGTGATCCCCACCAGCAGCCCGCCGCCGATAATATTACCTATCGTCACCGGGATCAGATTGGCCGTGATAAAATTGCTGACCGTTAATGCCGGAAAATGTTCCGGGCTGGCGTGAATGCTGGTCCAGAATCCTTCGGGTGCAAAATAACGAATAACAATAGAAAGCGGGATCAAAAACATATTCGCGATGCTGTGTTCGAAGCCGCTGGCAACAAACATACCGATAGGCAACAGCATCGCCATAATTTTATCGGTTAGCGTATGCCCGGAATAACTCATCCACACAGCCAGACATACCATTAAATTACAAAGCGTCCCCAGGCAAACGGCTTCAACAAATGTATGATGCATTTTATGGTCGGCGGTTTGTAATACATTTAGTCCCCAAAGACCATTGCCACTCATATATTGCCCGGCAAACCAAATCAGCGCGACAAAAAACAGGGCGCCGACAAGGTTACCAAAATAGACAATTATCCAGTTGATAATTAACTGTCGCCAACTTATTAGCCCGCTGGCTTTTGCCATCACCGTCAATACTGTCGAGGTGAACAAATCTGCGCCACAGACCACCACCAGGATGAGGCCCAGCGAGAAGCACACGCCGCCGGCCAGTTTTGCCAGGGCGGTTGCAGGGGCAGGCCCGGTTGTGACGGTAATATAGAAAACGAATGCAATGGAAATAAATACACCAGCCGTGACCGCGAGAAAGAATGACAGCTCTTTCTTCTTGCTGACTTTATATAACCCTGCCTGTTCGGCGACCTTTGCCATTTCTGCGGGAAGTCGCAGATCAAAAGCATTGCTGGTATCCATCAGAATCTCCTGAGTCTATGCATTAATGAGGGAGCAATATCGACACCCGCATTTATATGCATAGGGCGTACCAGCTATATAGCCGGTATCGCCTCTAAAGCGTTAATTCGCTCACACTTAAACTCAGAAACTCAATTACAATACTTCCCTAACGGTAATGCCCAGCCGCTGCATACGTGATAACAGCGTGGTACGTTTCATCCCTAATTTTGACGCCGCACCGCGCGGCCCGGCAACAATACCGTTTGTTTCTCGCAGCACCTGAATAATACGCTGACGTTCCTCTTCATCGTTTTCCGGCGGCTCGGTGTGCATCATTTCCGCCACGCGGGGCAGGGGGAAAGGAAAAGGATCATGGGCCACAGGCTGCACCATGCTGCTGGGTTGCGCATTCAAATGCAGGCTCAGCGTATTATCGCGTGAGAGCAGGACCGCACGTTCGAGAATATTTTCCAGTTCGCGCACGTTGCCAGGCCATTCGTAGCGCATCAACTGGCGCATTGCATCGGCAGGAATGGTGTCGATTTGGCGGTTTAAACGGCGCGCCAGTTTTTGTGTGAAGTACCTGACCAGCAACGGGATATCGTCCGGGCGATCGCGCAGCGGCGGCAACACCAGCGGGAACACATTCAGGCGATAGAACAGGTCGTTGCGAAACTCCCGGTCAATGACCATCTGTTTCAGGTCGCGATTAGTCGCGGCAATGACCCGAACGTTAACGGGAATGGTGCGGGTGCCGCCAATGCGCTCAATCTCCCGTTCCTGTAGCACACGCAATAATTTAGGCTGCAGTTCAATCGGCATATCGCCGATTTCATCGAGGAACAGCGTTCCCCCATCCGCCATTTCAAAGCGCCCACGGTGGGTGTTGATAGCGCCGGTAAACGCCCCTTTATCATGACCAAACAGTTCGCTTTCTAGCAGGGTGGACGGAATTGCGGCACAGTTGATTTTCACCAGCGGTTTATCTTTGCGCAGACTCATCTGGTGAATAGCACGGGCAATAATCTCTTTCCCTGTACCGGTTTCGCCAAGAATCAGCACTGTACTGTCACTCAGGGCAACAATATTGACCTGCTGGAGCACATCGCGCATGGCGTCGCTCTGATAAATAATGTCGCCAAAGCTCTGGCTGGAAAGAATTTGCTCGTTAAGTTTGTTGTTCTCGTTTTTGAGGTTTTCTTTCAGATGCGTCACTTTGCGATAGGCATCGGCATTATCGACAGCAATGCCAATTCTGTCGGCAATCTGTCGAAGTAATCGACAGTTTTGTGCGTTAAAAATCGACAAATCCCGGTGTGCCAGGACCAGTACGCCGGTAGACTGATGGCTAAAAGCCAGCGGCAGAATAAAGACCGTCTCCAGACCTTGCGCCTCCAACTGTTGCAGCAAGGGATCATTTTGCCATATTTGCGGCTCGTCCCTTTTTTGCAACAGGGTCGCATGATTTTCATTGAGCGCCGTATGCAGCAACTGGCTATCACTGCGTAGCGGGTATTGCTGGCTTGTTGGCGGCTGAACCGTGAAATCCGTCGAGTTCCACATAAGCTGGCGCGAGCGCAGGGCATCACGGAGCACCATTGCGACCGTATCCACGCCAAAGAAGCGGTGGATTTCACGTGAGACATCCGCCACCAGTTCATCAATATCAAGGTGAGACAGTACTGAGTTGGTGATATCGACCAGAACCCGGTCATGGTCAAGCTCCTGGCGCAACAGCGAAACAGATTGCTCCAGCTTGTCGCGCTCAATATCACCCTCTAAACCTTGCGCCGCGAGGCGTGCCAGCCAGGCAAACATAGTGCTGTCTTTTTCGCAAAATTTACCGCCATCGGTGCGCACAAAGCGCAGCTCAGCCATGGTTTCTCCGGCAAGTAAAATCACCTGTTTTGAGCTATCGCTGATTGAACCGGCATATTCACTGGTGCAGAACTCAACGCTTCCGTCATCAAAACAGCGGTAGAATCGCGAATTACTGAGGCGAAGTTCGACAAACTGAATGGGGCTGAACGGAGGTGGTAGGGGAATGAACGCCCGCAGGACGGACGCCTTATCTTTCTGTTCCAGCAAATGCTGTAAAATCATGGATACTGCATCCTTCCAGAATCAATTGTACAGAAAAGCAGAAAAAAACAGTCATAAATCAACATAATGTGACTTCCTTATCCGTTTTTTCATATCAAGTGATTGTTCTTCGGTAAGAGAGCGGGCCACCCGGTATACTACTATACCCCCTTATTTTGTAGTGTTACCCGCTTCACGTATAGCTAATTGTCATACGAATTGACGTTTTATTGATATCACTAATGGTTAATCCAGTCGCCGCACCATCAGATAAATCGCCGGTTCACCGGCAATGTCTTTCAATTGCTGCAAGATGAGCTGGCTCCAGCTACGCCAGGGATCATCCGCTTCTTCTGCCAGTTTAGCAAAGGCGGGGGCCAGTTTATTGACGTGACTGGCATCAATGATGATTTCGCCAAACGTGAGCAGCCCCTGCATTTTCTTACGTGCGCCCTCTTCCAGTAGCGCAAGCCAGCGCTCGTAGTCGGCAAGTGGACATTCCAGCACCACGTTGAGGCAGTCGATTACCCCCACGTGGTGACCAATGGCCAGCGAGTAGTACATCACCTGGCGGCTTTTTTCCTCGACATTGACGCTGTCATCGACAAATTTCTGCCGCAGCGTCCAGAACATCACTTTGCTGCCCTTCTCAGACATGCTTTCCCTCCATCTCGGCGCGCAGTTGCTGCACGATGGTGTCCAGACGCGGATCGGCCGCCTGCTGCAACCAGGCATTAATGCGCGCGGAACTTTCGCGTGGATCGCCTTCGGTCAACAGCGCGAAGAAGTGATCGGCAATTTCACGTCCCTGGCGATAGCCTGCCAGTCGACGCGCCAGACGCTCGATATTAACGCGCATGGCCAGCGGTACGGCAGGCCAACGGACGGTCGCCGTTTCATTTTCAGCCTGGTGATGATCTTCGGCGTGCAGTTTCTGCTCCAGCAGGCCGAGCGCGACAGCGAAACCGTGCACCGTTGCCGCCGGGGTCGGCGGGCAGCCGGGGATCCATACATCAATGGGGACGATGGTATCGCTGCCGCCCCAGACGCTGTAGAGATCGTGAAAAATACCGCCGCCGACGCCGCATGCGCCATAGGAGATCGCGATTTTGTGGTCAGGCGCGGAATGCCAGGCACGCAGCGCGGGCATACGCATGGCGCGGGTGACCGCGCCGGTAAACAGTAAAATGTCGGCGTGACGCGGTGACGCAACGACTTTAATGCCGAAGCGTTCGGCATCGAACAGCGGGGTGATCGCGGCGAAGATCTCAATTTCACAGCCGTTACATCCCCCGCAGTCCACGCGGTAAACATAGGCAGAACGTTGAATATCGCGAAGCAGCACTTGCTTGAGTTTTTGCGCTTGTTCATCCAGCGTTATGGGCTGACTGACATGCTGCTTTAACGTCAGGGAATCGGCGCTCATGCTTGCTCCTCAATATAATAATGAACGTTGGTGCTGCCGCGATGCTCCAGTGCCGCCCGACGTTTACATGCCGGGCAGACATTCGCCTGGGCGCGCAGGGTTTCCACCAGCGCCGGGTTCGATTGATGAAGTGCCTGTAATTCAGCCGCCAGGGCGACGGATTTTTCCGGCGCAAAGGGGGCGTGGCACTCACTGCAATGCTGCAGCCGAAAGGTCGCGCGCACATAGAGGTCTTCTTTGCGGGTCACTGCCAGCTCAAACTCCTCTGACAGGCGAATGGCGTGCGTTGGGCACACCTCTTCGCAGCGGCCACAGTAGATGCAGCGGCCGATAAACAGTTGCCAGATGCGGGCGTTGTCATCCGGATGGGTTTCCATCGTCAGCGCGTTGGCAGGGCAGGCGGTGGTGCAGGCGCCGCAGGCGATACACTGCTCAGGATTAAGCTCGGGTTTGCCGCGAAATCCAGGGCAGACCTCCAGCGGCGCAAACGGGTATTTCACCGTGACTTCGCCCGCTCTGATAATGGTTTTCCACAATTTAAGCATCGTATCTTCCTTATCTCAGCGGCGAATTGCGACGTTCAATACTGTAACGCTCGATCTCTTTGTACGGCACGGTGGTGGACTTGCGCTTACGTACATCCACCAGCGTGACGCGGTCCGTACAGGAATAGCAGGGATCGAGACTCCCGATAATCAACGGCGCATCGGAAACGGTATTGCCGCGCAGCATATAGCGCAGCACCGGCCAGTTAGCATAGGTCGCCGCACGGCAGCGCCAGCGGAACAGCTTCTGGTTGTCGCCGAGCATGCTCCAGTGCACATCCTCGCCGCGCGGTGCTTCCACATAACCCAGCGCGAATTTATGCGGCTTGTAGCTGAACCCTTCGGTTAACAGCGCGGTGTCTGGCATATTGTCGAGGGCAAACTCAATCATCGAGAGGGAATCAAGCGTCTCTTTGATACGCACCATCACGCGCGAGAAAACATCCCCGGCAGGCCAGCTAAACAAAGTTTTTGGCAGATTGCCGTAGTCGGCATAAGGATGGTCAAAGCGCAGATCACGGTTAAAGCCACTGCCGCGAATCAGCGGGCCGACCGGGCTGTAGTCGCGCGCAATCTGACGGTCCAGCACCCCAACCCCCTGGGTACGCTGTGCCATATTCGGCGTTGAGAGCAGCATATCCACCAGTTGGATGACTTCCGCGCGCATCTCCTTCACCAGTTGGATGGTTTTAATGCGCTGCTCTTTCAGTATGTCGCGCCGCACGCCGCCAATCAGATTCAGACCGTACGTTTTACGCGAGCCGGTCAGCAGTTCTGCCATGGTCATCGATTTTTCGCGGATGCGGAAAAATTGCATAAAGCCAGTATCGAAGCCGACGAAGTGGCTGGAAAGCCCAATGTTTAACAGATGGCTGTGCAGACGTTCCACTTCCAGTAGCACCGAGCGGATAGTATGAGCGCGTTGCGGCACAACAATGCCCAGGGCGTTTTCTACCGAGGTGGTGTAGGCCACGCTGTGGGCGAAGCCGCATATTCCGCAGACGCGGTCTGACAGGAACGTCACTTCGTTATAACCCATGCGGGTTTCCGCCAGTTTTTCCATACCGCGGTGAACATAGAACAGGCGGTAATCGGCATCGACAATGCGCTCGCCATCAACAAACAGACGGAAGTGGCCGGGTTCGTCCGACGTGATGTGCAGCGGGCCGATGGGCACAATACGCGCCGAGCTATCGCCATCATTGATAAACGGATAGTTTTCCGTATCGGTGGTTGGCTCCGGGCGCAGACGGTAATCCATGGTGTCTTTACGCAGCGGATGCAAATCGTCCGGCCAGTCGTCCGGTAGCACCAGACGGCGCTGATCCGGCAGGCCTACCGGGATCAGACCGTACATGTCGCGGATTTCACGCTCGCCCCAGACGGCGGCGGGCACCTTCGGAGTGACGGAGGGGAATTCACGCGTGTTGGCATCCACCAGCGCTTTTACCACAATCCAGCATTTTTCCGCCCCTTCCATAGAAAGGGCGTAGTAGACCGCGTAATGACCATTCAGAGTACGTTCATCGTTACCGAATAACACCGGTAACCAGCCGTCATGCTGGTAATAGAGATAATGCACAATATCCGGCAGCAGATTGAGTTTTACCGTAATGGTGGTCTGCTCAAAGGTTTGCCGCTCTTCTTCAAGAATGGCACCGGGAAATTGCGCGTTCAACGCCGCAAGACAGGCACCGCCACGAGGGGCATCGAGACTGATACTCTCTAAATAACTCACTTTAACTCTCCCTGAACCCGCGCGGGTGTTGCGGTTGCGGCGGTGGTGTCAAACGACGCCCACAGCCAACTAAATTGTGTTGATTGTTCATCATTACCGGACATCACGATGGCAGAAGCATTTGCCAGCATTTTGCTTACCGGTTGCGGAATATGGGTCCCCATCACCAGCATCATCACCAGCAAAATGACCATCGGCACTGTGGTGAGCCAGCCCAGTTCACCGCTGGCGACTTCCTGAGGCGGTGCGGCAAATAGCGCTTTGGCGACCATGCGCACCAGTCCACCAAGCACAATCGTCAGCAACAGCAGCAGTACGATAGTCACCAGCAGATGATCGGCCGCCAGCCCGGCGGTAACGGTCATAAACTCGCTGAGGAAAATATTGAACGGGGGCATGCCGCCCAGTGCCAGCGCGCCGCCGCCGAGCAGGACTGCGGTAAACGGCATGACTTTCAGCATGCCGCACACCACGTCCAGATTGCGGGTGCCGTATTTCAGCAGCACGTTGCCGGAACCGCAGAACAACAGCGTTTTGGTCAGGCTATGGTTCAGCGTGTGCAGCAGCGCGGCGAGAATACCCAGCGGGCCGCCGATACCGAGCGCCACCGCCACCAGCCCCATGTTTTCCACGCTCGAGTAGGCGAGCAGGCGTTTCATATCCTGTTGAACGAGGATAAAGAACGCCGCCACCGCCACCGAGAGCAGGCCGAAAATCATCAGTAAGGTATTGGGGAACGTGCTGCCGATGGCATGGCAGATAATGATGTAGTAGCGAATCAGCACCAGCAGCGCACAGTTCAGCAGCACCGCTGAGAGCAGGGCGCTGACCGGGCTTGGCGCTTCACTGTGGGCATCCGGCAGCCAGGCGTGCATCGGGAACAACCCGGTTTTGGTCCCAAAACCGATCAGCACGAAGACAAATGCCAGCACCATTAGCGTGGGGTCGAGCTTACTGCTCTCTTTAAGGACTTCGGTCCAGAAAATCGCATGGTCAGGCTCTACCATAAAGCTGGCGGCATTGGCATACACCAGTACCGTACCGAACAGGCCAAACGCGACGCCAACGGTACAGATAATGATGTATTTCCACGCGGCTTCCAGCGAAGAACGCTGACCGTAAATCCCCACCAAAAACGCTGAGCTTAGTGTGGTGGCCTCAATGGCTGCCCACATGACAATCAGGTTGTTACTGGTGACCACCAACAGCATGGTGAAGAGAAACAGATGGAAGAAACCGTAGTAGTTGCACAGGGTGCCGACGGTAATTTCCCCGTGATCGACCTCATGGCGCATATAGCCAATGGAGTACAACCCGGTGATAAAACCGATGATCCCAAGAAGCGACAAGAACAACCCGCTTAAGCTGTCAATATGTAGCCAGCGATGGGCGGCGAATATCTCGCCCTCAGTCACGGCCTCTGCGACCGTCCACAGTGCCACGACCATCAGCACGACGATACCGACGAAATGCACGGTGGTGACCAGAGCGCGCGCGGCATTTCCTCGCAGACGGCACAGGAAGCAGAGTGCGGAGATGACCAGCGGCGTGAGCAACAGCAAGGTGAACATCAATGCGTGACTCATGTTGTTATCCTTTCAGCGCCGTAAGGTTATTAACGTCCAGCGTGCCGTGGGTACGCCAGATTTTTCGCGCCAGTATTGTCATGACGATCACCGCGAAAATGGCGTCGGTGGCGATGCCGATTTCAACCAACTCCGGCGCACGCCATGCCAGCAGCGCCAGCACCAGATGCGAGCCGTTCTCCATCAGGCAGTAGCCAAACACCTGGCGCAGGATATTGCGCTGGCTGACGATGCACAGTAGCCCCAGCAGGAAGTGGCCGAGCGCCACCGCCAGCGCGGGTTTAAGTTGCGCGACCAGCGGCAACTGCACCGGACGCACTACAAACCAGCACAGCAGCACGATGCCTGCGGCCATCAGCACCAGTGCGGCAGGGCCAAACAGGCGTTCTCCCTGACCCTCTGGCGCCATTTTGCGAAACGCATAACCCATGATGAGCGGCACCATCAGGACCTTGGTAAAGAAGGCGCTGATGGACCACATCCGCAGTTGTTCTGCATCCAGCAGTTGTGAGAGGGTGAAAAATATCGACACCAGCACCAGTGATTGCAGGGCGTACAACCAGCAGGAGACGGTGTAGCGTCTGGCGCAAGTGACCAATAACGAGGTGAACATCATCAGCCCCGCCAGATTGTTAACTACCAATGTTCCCGTCATCTTCGACTCCCTTTATCCAATCCACGCTGCGGCAATGAGACTTGAGCACAGCGACATCACCACCAGAATCCCCAGCACCAGTTTCATGGCATACGGTAGCGGTGCCGCCTGTGCCACCTCTTCGCTGGGTTCACCCGGCACCACGCGCCCGAACCAGTAGATAAACCAGCCGAAGCTGGCGACCGATTCCACCAGCGCCAGGATCATCACCGCGAGCAGAATGGGGTGCTGATCGGAGAGGGCGAACCCGGCGGCAAACAGGGGGAACTTGCTGAAAAAACCGTTGAACGGCGGCACACCGGTAATGGCGAGCGCCGCAACGCAAAAGCCGATCCCGGCAATGGGGAGCGTGCGCATCACGCCACGAAGACGCGGCAGCATACGCGTACCGCAGCTATAGCTGAGTGCCCCGGCGACCAGGAAGAACAGGCTCTTGGCGAAGGCGTGGTTAAAGATGTAAACAATCCCCGCGTTGAAGGCCATTTTTGAACCGAAAATCGACATCGACAGGGCGAGGAAAATCCACGCCAGTTGGGAAATGGTCGACCAGGCAAGCAGGCGCTTCATGTCTTTTTGCGGCAGGTACATCAGGAAACCGTACACCAGGGTGATGGTCGCCATGGTGACGCCGACCCAGCCAATGACTTCCGGGATCTGCCCGCCTTCGGAAATAGCGCGGGCAAAAATGTAAACACCCACTTTCACCATCGACGCGGCGTGCAGGTATGCACTGACTGGCGTCGGCGCTTCCATCGCATCCGGCAGCCAGGCCTGCAACGGCAGTTGTGCCGATTTCCCCCAGGCGGCAAACAAAATCCCACCGTAGACGATTAAGGCGCCGCTGCCGTTTAACTGGCTTAAGGCGCTCAGCGCGAAGGTGCCGGTTTGCAGAAACAGCGTGGCCGCCGCCAGATACAAGCCCAGCGAACCGACGTGGGTGATCAGCAGCGCTTTCATCGCCGAGCGTTGGGATTTCTCGGACTGGTAATAGCTGATGAGCGCCCAGGAGCAGCCGCCGGTGATTTCAAAAAACAGTAACTGGCCCAGCAGCGTGGAGGAGAGCACCAGGCCGGACATCGCACCGATAAAAATCAGCAAGAATGCGTAGTAGCGATTGCTGCCATCGTGCGGGTGTTCCTTATTGCCACGGGTCAGATATCCCGTGGAGTAGAGCGCCACCAGCAGACCGAGGAAGACCACCACAAACAAAATCAGAGTACTGATTTTGTCTACCGTCATCCCGAACAACGCTATCTGTCCGGCGCTAAGCAGTGGGATATCTACAACCTCGCTGCCTGCGGCATGAAAGCCCGCCGCCAGTGCGACCGTGGCGATAGTTGCCAGCAGTGCGAACACGGTGGACAGCATGGGGGCGGTCTGTCTGGGGGCCAAAGAGACGACCAGCGCGCCGATAAACGGCAGGAGCAGGGTCGTCAGGGCAATTGTTTCCATAGTAATTCAGCGCTCCTTACAGACCGGTTAACCAAAGAACATATGACAGCGCGGCGAGACTAAAACCGAGCCAGGTAAGGTGGTGCGTCAGTAAAAACCGCCCGCGAGCGAGCGAGTTTTCCACCACTGACGCAATGACAAACACCACCAGTAATTTGACCAGCGTGATGACCAGCGAAAGCAGCATGGCCCCGACGGTCAGCGAGCCGGCATTGCCGAACGGGAAGAAGAGCGCCAGGAACAGCGAGGCCATCACCACCTGTTTCAGGCCGATCCCCCATTTCACCAGCGCCAGTCCTGCCCCGGAGTATTCGGTCAGCGGCCCTTCCTGTAACTCTTGTTCCGCCTCTGCAACATCGAAGGGGATTTTGCCCATCTCAATAAAACAGGCGAATCCACAGGCGAGCATCGCCAGCAGCGTAGCAACAGGGGAGACCCAACCGGCCGCCAGCGTGGTGCTGATCGCGCCGATATTGGTCGACCCGGCCAGCAGTGCCAGCACCAGCAGCGAGAGAATTAGCATCGGTTCCACCAGGATGCCGAGCGTCAGTTCGCGGCTGGCGCCAATCCCGGAAAACGGACTGCCGGTATCAAGGCCGGAGAGCGCAAAGAAGAAGCGGAACAGGGCAAACAGGTAAATCAGGGTGATTAAGTCGCCCGCACCGGCGAAAGGTGAGGTGCGCACAAACAGCGGCAATGTCATCGCCACCACCAGCATGCTGCTCAGCAGCACCCAGGGCATGACGCGGAACATCATGCCGGACGAGGCCGGAGCCACCTCCTGGCGCTTAAGCAGTTTTTGCAGATCGCGATAGTCCTGTAAGACGCCAGGACCCTGGCGAGAGTGCATCCGTGCGCGAATCTGCCGGGAGATGCCAGTAAATAATGGCGTTAATGCCAGCAGAAACGCCGCCTGGCAGAGGGCAAACAGACCCAGTGACCAGTCAGGGGTTGGTTGTATCATCTTCTCTCCCTCCTTAGACGGCGATAGTCAGCAGCAGGATCACCAGCGCGGCGATCACATACAGGCAATAGAGACGGAAATCGCCGCTTTGCAGATACTGCACCGCACGGGCAATGCGTTTGGTTATCCTGACCAGCGGCAGGATGATTTTGTCGTCCCAGAACGGCTCTGTGCAGGTGGCGGCAATAGTTACGCCCCCCAGGCTGCGCTGTAACGGCTGGGCAGGATCGAGCTGTTTACGCATGCGATAAAGCGGGCCAAATACCACACGCAGGGGCTGCGTAAAACTGCCGGCAGACGGGGCCATCCCTTTTTCCCAGGCATAGCCGCATGCCCATGCATCACCGGTTCGCCGGAAGTTGCCACGGGTGTGACGGTTGATGTACCAGAAGAGGCCCGGCAGTATGGGCATCGCGATAAGCAGCAGGAAGACCACCGAGGGCGTCAGCACCGCCTGCTGTGCGTCACCCGGCATCAGCGTTGCGCCTTGCGCCACGGCCAGCGTTTGCTGGGAAGAAAGCGACTGGGCAATGTGCAGCAGGTGTGGCGCAACCAGATTTGCCCCGACGCCTGCCAGTACGCAGAACAGCGCCAGCAGACACATGGCAATCACCATCGGCCAGGGGACTTCCCGGGCATGGTCGGCTTTTTCGCTGCGCGCGTTACCGCAGAAACTCACGCCGTAAACTTTGACGAAGCACATCGCGGCCAGTGCGCCGGTGATGGCCAGCATGACGATGGCGATGGGGCCTGCCAGCCGGGGAATAATGGCGTCCACGCGGGTGAGGGAGAACAGCGACTGGTAGGTATACCATTCACTGATAAAGCCGTTGAGCGGCGGCATGGCGGAAATGGCCAGACAGCCAATCAGGAACGCGCCTGCGGTCCACGGCATCCGTTTGGCCAGCGCACCCATTTTTTCCATATCCCGTGTGTGCAGACGAAAGATAATCGCCCCGGCGCCGAGGAACAGCAGCCCTTTAAACAGCGCGTGGTTGAGCAGATGGAAAAGCGCGCCGAGCAGACCGACGGCGGCGATCACCGGATGGTGTAGCGCAATGCCAGCCATGCCGACGCCGACGCCCATCAAAATGATGCCGATGTTTTCAACCGTATGCCAGGCAAGCAGGCGTTTGATGTCATGCTCTGCCAGCGCGTAGAGCACGCCAAGCACCGACGACACCGCGCCGAAGGCCAGTACCACCACGCCCCACCACAGCGGAATACCGCTATGTCCGAGCAGGTCGATACCGACCTTGATGATCCCGAAGATACCAATTTTGACCATCACCCCCGACATTAATGCCGACGCGTGTGACGGCGCGGCCGGGTGCGCGCGCGTTAGCCAACTGTGCAGTGGCAGCATCCCCGCTTTGGCGCCAAAACCGAAGAACGCCAGCAGGAAGACGGAGGAGGCGACGCCCGGTGATAGCGACAACTCACGGAAGCTGGCGAAATCCAGGTTGCCGCTCTGGCGCCACATCAGGAAGAAGGCAACCATGATCAGTACCGACCCGGCGTGGGCGATAAAGAAGTAGAGCAGACCGGCGTGAATGGATTCGTCGTCCTGATCGGTGATGACCAAAAACCACGAGGCCAGCGACATCATTTCAAACAGCACGATGAACCAGAACGCGTTGTCCATCACTACCAGACCGACCATCGATGCGATGAACAGGTTCATAAAGAAGCCCATCGCGCCGACACCTTTGCCGACATATTCGCGCACGTAGGAGAGCGAATAGAGGCCGCAGACGGTCACCAGCAGGGAAATCACCAGCACCATAAAAGCCGCCAGACTGTCCATCCGCACGATAAAATGGGCAAACGCGAAGGGGCCGACGGCCTGCCAGTGCAGCGTCTGCGCCCCCGTTAACGCGGTGACGGCGCTCGCCAGACCGAGTAATCCGCCCGCCATCGCCGACAGACCGGCGACCTTGATCGCCAGTTCCTCCTGGCGGGCCAGTAACAGTGACGCGACGCCGCCAGCGACATATAACAAGATTGACCACATCAATAATTGCAGGGCATCCATTAGCGTTGCTCCGGCGTGGGTGAAGAAGAGTTGAAGGTCATGTCCGTCGTGTTGAGCGCGGCCAGCAGCCGGCGCGCTTTCAACTGTTTATTGAGCGCGTCTTCCTGCACCAGATGCAGCGCATGTGTCGGACAGGATCTGATGCAGGCGGGACCTTCCGGCAGGAAGTGACAGAGGTCGCATTTGACGGCGATAGTCTGTACACCCGCGTTCCAGCGTAAAAACGGCTGCATGGTTGGCGGGCTGGCGGGAACATCCCGGAGTTGCTCTTCCGGAACGAAGTTTTCGTAGCGTGCAGGAATGTTGAGTGGACGGCTGCCTGACGGGGTAATCGCACCAAACGGACAGACCAGACCGCAGAGTTTGCAGCCGATACAGAGCGTTTCGTTGAGATAGACCGCGTCATCCTTGAAGGAAATCGCGTTCACCGGGCAAACCTGTTTACAGGGCGCATCGTCACAGTGTCGGCACATGACCGGCGCGGTTTTGGTGTCCGTTTTAACCAGCGTTAATCGTGGGTGGTACTGCAACCCTTCAATTTTATGAACATCCGAACACGCGGCAAGGCAGGTATTGCATCCTATACACCACTCGGGATCTGCAATCACAAAGCGGTTCATGTCGGCTCCTTGAGAAGAAAGCGAGAAAATCGTTGAGCCTTCTTAAGCACAAGTCATGCCAAATGTTAAAATGATTATTTATCAGTTGCTTATGTGATTGCTCAGTGTTGAGTCAACAAAAGTGATGGTCAGGGGCGAACGAGAAGTAGCCATTGTCGGCACTAGTGTCGAAATGAGTGATAAAGTGTGATCAACTTCAAATAATTAGCGGGAGAGGCAAAGACAGAAAACAAGGGCGGCCTTAGACGGGACGCCCGGAAGAGGGGGATGCAATTTGAGCCCGCTTAGGCGTTCTCTTTCAGCCAGTTGAGCACGATGTCGTGATGATTGCTGGTTTTGAAATCATCAAAAACATGCTCGACTTTGCCATCGGCGTCGACAAGGAAACTAATGCGGTGAATGCCGTCGTAGGTTTTGCCCATAAAGGTCTTTTCACCCCAGACGCCAAACTGCTCGCAAATTTGGTGATCTTCATCGGACAGCAGCGTGAAGTTCAGCAGCTCTTTTTCGGCAAAACGGGAAAGTTTTTCCGGTTTGTCAGTGCTGATACCCAACACTTCAACGCCCGCTTTCTTCAAATCATCCATGTTATCGCGCAGGCCGCATGCCTGGACGGTACAGCCTGGCGTCATCGCTTTCGGGTAGAAATACACCAGAACACGCTGTCCCTGGAAGTCGGCCAAATTTACTTGTTCTCCGTCTTGATCCGGCAAGCTAAATTTCGGTGCGATATCACCGGCTTTCAGTGGATTCATTACTTAACTCCATCCTGTTCATCATGCTGTGAATAGTTGACCACGTTTATACTGCCTTGTGCATTCAATTCTGTACATAGGGCTTTGAATGCCTGGTCAATATTTGATGCGTCCTGCGAGGCAGGACTGTGAGCGGTTATCTGAATAAAAAGCTGCGCAGCCCTGGTGGCGTCGCCCGGTTGTGTGCGGGAGACCAGCTCAGCGATATTCATCTGAAAGGTGTCGAACAAGGCAGTAAAACGCTCAATCAGATGCGGCGAGTCAGGGACTTCAACCTGAACCCAGACGGTGGCAGGCATGGCAGGGCGAGGACGCGCGGCGGTACGCTTCATCACGATCAATAAATCCAGCTCTGCGCCCTTAAGCGGCAACGTTGATTCAATCAGCGTAATAGCGTTCCATGAGCCGGAGAGCAGCATAATAAACGTGAACTCTTCTCCCAGCATAGCCAGACGACTGTCTTCAATGTTGCAACCGCAACTGCTGACGTGGCGCGTGATGGTATTAACGATACCCGGCCTGTCGGCACCCAGCGCAGTAATAACCAGAAAATGTTGTGATGAGGCAGTCAAACCTGTGCTTCCTGTCAAACCTGAGATAATCATAAGGAAAGCATAAAAAAAACCGGCATACAACCGCCGGAACGCCTCACGTCACTTGCTTTTATTACAGCACCACACGTACCATTGAGATTCTTGTTTGCACAGAGGATGGCCCATGTTCACGGGAAGTATAGTCGCGCTTGTTACGCCAATGGATGATAACGGTAAAGTCTGTCGGCCAAGCCTGAAAAAACTGATTGATTACCATGTCGCCAGTGGAACATCGGCGATTGTTTCTGTAGGAACGACCGGCGAATCCGCCACGCTCAGCCATGAAGAACATGGGGATGTGGTGATGATGACGCTGGAACTGGCAGACGGGCGTATTCCTGTTATCGCAGGGACTGGCGCAAACGCCACCGCGGAGGCCATCAGCCTGACGCAACGTTTCAATGACAGCGGCATCGTGGGCTGTCTGACAGTAACCCCTTATTACAACCGTCCGACACAGGAAGGCCTGTTCCAGCATTTCAAAGCCATCGCTGGACACACCGATCTGCCCCAGATTCTGTATAATGTGCCATCGCGCACCGGCTGCGATTTGCTGCCGGAAACCGTGGGTCGTCTGGCGGAAATTAAAAATATTATCGGTATTAAAGAAGCGACCGGGAACTTAAGTCGCGTTCATCAGATCAAAGAGCTGGTTTCAGATGACTTTCTGCTGCTCAGCGGCGACGATGCAACCGCGATGGACTTTATGCAACTCGGTGGTCACGGCGTTATTTCCGTTACCTCGAACGTGGCGGCACGTGATATGGCCGACATGTGCAAACTGGCAGCGGAAGGGCAGTTCGCCGAAGCGCGTGTGATCAACAAGCGCCTGATGCCGTTACACAACAAACTATTTGTCGAACCCAATCCTATCCCGGTGAAATGGGCATGTAAGGAGTTGGGGCTTGTGGCAACCGATACGCTGCGCCTGCCGATGACACCGATCACCGATCACGGTCGTGAAGTGGTTCGCTCCGCGCTTAAGCATGCCGGATTGCTGTAAAGTTTAGGGAGATTTGATGGCTTACTCAGTACAGAAGTCGCGCCTGGCGAAGGTGGCGGGAGTTTCATTTGTAATGTTACTCGCTGCCTGCAGTTCGGATTCACGCTACAAACGTCAGGTCAGTGGTGACGAGTCCTATCTGGATGCCGCGCCGCTTGCGGAACTTCATGCGCCAGCTGGCATGATCCTGCCGGTGCAGAATGGCGAATATAACATTCCTGCCACTAACGGCAGTGGTGCTGTGGGTAAAGAGCTGGATATCCGTCCGCCGGCGCAGCCGCTGGCACTGGTAACGGGTGCGCGCACTCAGTTTACTGGCGATACGGCAACCCTGTTGGTTGAAAATGGCCGCAACACAAACCTGTGGCCGCAGGTTGTCAGCATTATCCAGGCGAAAAACTACGCCATCGCGAAGCGTGACGACGCCAGTCAGACGTTAACGACCGACTGGGTTGACTGGAACCGCCTCGATGAAGATCAGCAGTATCGTGGCCGTTATCAAATCTCGGTGAAACCGCAGGGTTATCAGCAGGCGGTGACCGTTAAACTCGTAAATCTGGAGCAGGCGGGTAAGCCGGTTGCAGATAGCGCATCGTTACAGCGCTATAGCACGGAAATGCTGAACGTGATCTCCCAGAGCCTGGATAAAACATCCACTGACGCTCAGGCTGCCGCCGAAAACCGCAGCGTGAAGTCGCTTGATGTTCAGTCCGGCGCGGATGATACCGGTCTGCCGATGCTGGTGGTGCGTGGTCCGTTCAACGTAGTGTGGCAGCGCCTGCCGACAGTGCTGGAAAAAGTGGGCATGAAAGTGACCGACAGCACCCGTTCTACCGGTAGCATGGCCGTCACCTACAAACCGTTGTCCGATAGCGCATGGCGCGATCTGGGCGCGCGTGACCCGGGCCTGACATCTGGCGACTATAAACTGCAGGTCGGTGATTTAGATAACCGCAGTAGCCTCCAGTTTATTGACCCGAAAGGTCATACGTTAACGCAGTCGCAAAACGACGCCCTGGTGGCAGCGTTTGAGGCCGCGTTTAACAAGTAAGAATAAGGGCCGGATACCTCCGGCCTTTTTTTATTTGGCTGACGCAAACGTGTGCGTCGGTGTAAAATAGCTTTTTTAGTTAAATCATCACACCTGGAGTGACAAAGATGCAAAAGCAAGCTGAGTTGTATCGTGGCAAAGCGAAGACCGTATACAGCACGGAAAACCCGGACCTGTTGGTGCTCGAATTCCGCAATGATACGTCAGCAGGGGACGGCGCGCGTATTGAGCAGTTCGAGCGTAAAGGTATGGTTAACAACAAATTCAACCATTTCATTATGAGCAAACTGGCAGAAGCGGGCATCCCAACTCAGATGGAAGCGTTGTTGTCCGATACCGAATGCCTGGTGAAAAAGCTGGACATGGTACCGGTAGAGTGTGTGGTGCGTAACCGTGCTGCGGGTTCACTGGTAAAACGTTTAGGAATTGAAGAAGGCATCGAGCTGAATCCGCCGCTGTTCGATCTGTTCCTGAAAAACGATGCCATGCATGACCCGATGGTGAACGACTCCTACTGTGAAACGTTTGGCTGGGTGAGCAAAGAGAACCTGGCGCGCATGAAAGAGCTGACTTACAAAGCGAACGATGTACTGAAAAAACTGTTTGATGACGCAGGCCTGATCCTGGTCGACTTCAAACTGGAGTTCGGTCTGTTCAAAGGTGAAGTGGTACTGGGCGATGAATTCTCACCGGACGGTAGCCGTCTGTGGGATAAAGAAACGCTGGCAAAAATGGACAAAGACCGTTTCCGTCAGAGCCTGGGCGGCGTGATTGAAGCGTACGAAGCCGTTGCCCATCGCCTGGGTGTTAAGCTGGACTAAGCGATAATCCGCTGCAAACCGGGGGATGTGCGCATCCTCTGGTTCCTTGCCTCTTTTTTCTTATGGTAATCCTCCCCGCAACCGCCTACGATCATTATTAATACGTTAGATAATGAGGTGGTTATGCGCTGGCAAGGGCGTCGTGAAAGCAACAATATTGAAGACCGGCGCGATGAATCGGGCGGACCCGTTATTCGGGGGCCAGGATTTCGCCTGCCGGGCGGTAAGGGCGGCATCATTCTGCTGGTGGTGGTCATTTTCGCCAGTTACTACGGTGTGGATTTAACGGGCCTTATCACCGGGGAACCGGTCGACAACAGTTCTCAGCAGCGCTCCATCAGCCCGCAGGAAGATGAAGCGGCGAAATTCACCAGTGTTATCTTCGCCACGACCGAAGACACCTGGGGGCAACTTTTCGAAAAAATGGGGCGCCATTACCAGCAACCTAAACTGGTGATGTACCGTAACCGGGTGACAACAGGCTGCGGCACCGGGCAATCCGTTATGGGGCCGTTTTATTGCCCGGCGGACAGTAAAGTCTATATTGATCTCTCCTTTTATGACGACATGAAGCACAAGCTTGGGGCGAACGGTGATTTCGCTCAGGGGTATGTCATTGCTCATGAAGTCGGACATCACGTGCAAAAA
This sequence comes from Phytobacter diazotrophicus, assembly GCF_052061655.1. Taxonomy (NCBI): domain Bacteria; kingdom Pseudomonadati; phylum Pseudomonadota; class Gammaproteobacteria; order Enterobacterales; family Enterobacteriaceae; genus Phytobacter; species Phytobacter diazotrophicus. The sequence continues at coordinate 1,487,527 of NZ_CM125428.1, forward strand.
TTACTCGGTACTGAGGCTAAAGTACGCCAGCTCCAGCAAAACGCGTCACAAACCGAAGCCAATGCGCTGTCGGTACGTCTGGAATTGCAGGCCGACTGCTATGCCGGGGTCTGGGGACACAGCATGCAACAACAAGGTGTGTTGGATGCAGGCGATCTGGAAGAGGCGCTGAACGCCGCGACCGCAATGGGCGACGATCGATTGCAGAAACGTAGCCAGGGGCTGGTTATCCCCGATACGTTTACCCATGGCACCTCCGAACAGCGTTATAACTGGTTCAAACGCGGAATGGACAGTGGCGACCCGGCCCAGTGCAATACGTTTAGCGGTACGCTTTAGTGTTCGGTGCCGGGACATCTGAATGTCATTAACTGCATTGAGTGCCCAAATGGCAGACCAGGGGATCCGCCGTTTGCTGGTTATCGCGGGTGAAGGTGAGGTGTGCCTGCAACAGGCCAATCACCTTCGCGTCTCATTACCCGGCGACTGGCTGTGGGTAGGTGAATCAACAGACTGGCCGCTACACTGCGCGCCGCGTGCGCTCACCACCTTGCTTGGCCGCGAATTCACCCATGCCGTGCTGGATGCCCGTTACGGTTTTGATGTCGCCGCGCTCGCGGCGCTCAGCGGCACGCTGAAACCGGGCAGTTTTCTGGTCCTCCTTACGCCGCCGCTTGATGCATGGGCGCAACGGCCTGATAACGACAGTTGTCGCTGGAGTGACACCGCCGAGCCGATTGCCACGCCGCGCTTTGTTGAACACTTTTACCGGGCGCTGCGGCAAGACGAAAACGTGATGCTCTGGTCGCACGCACATCCATTCCGTCCCCCTGACTTTTCTGTGCGCCCCGCCTGGCATGCCGCGACAGGCGCGCCCGAAGAGGAACAGCGAGCGATTCTGGCTGAACTTGCCGCGATGCCGCCGGGTGTCATGGTGGTAACGGCACCGCGCGGGCGCGGGAAGTCAGCCCTGGCGGGTATGCACATTGCGCGTCTGGCGACGTCGGCCATTGTTACCGCACCGGGACGTTCTGCAACGGATGTACTGGCACACTATGCCGGAGAGATGACTTTTATTGCCCCGGATGCGTTACTCGCACGCATTGCCCGGGGGGAGCCGCTGTCAGAGTGGTTAGTCGTCGATGAAGCGGCAGCCATTCCGGGGCCGCTGTTGACGACGCTCGTCTCGGCGTTCCGTTATGTATTGTTGACCACCACGGTACAAGGTTACGAAGGAACCGGTCAGGGCTTCTTATTAAAATTCTGTGCCGGTTTTCCTCATCTCATACACCGCCAGTTGCACACTCCCCTGCGCTGGGCAGAAGGCTGCCCGCTGGAAGCGTTTATCAACAGGGTATTGCTGTTTGACGATGCGTCGGCACTGACGAAACCGACGGGCGAGGCGACAATCCTTTCGCTTGACCAATCCGCATGGTCCACGCACCCCTCACTTCCGTCTGCACTCTATCGGCTGCTTGCCAGCGCCCATTACCGCACCTCTCCTCTGGATTTGCGCCGTATGATGGACGCGCCGGGGCAACATTTCTGGCTCACGAAAACGCCGGATGCATTACTGGCAGCGCTCTGGCTGGTGGAGGAGGGGGGATTGTCAGCCGGACTCAGCCAGGCTGTCTGGGCGGGATTTCGTCGTCCTCGTGGGAATCTGGTGGCGCAGTCGCTGGCGGCCCACGGTGGCAGCCCGCTTGCTGCGACGCTGCGCGGTTTACGCGTGAGCCGCATTGCCGTCCATCCGTCACGTCAGCGGGAAGGGCTTGGACAGGCGTTAATTGCGCATGCCCGCCAGCATGTCACGGGCTGCGATTACCTCTCGGTGAGTTTCGGGTATACGGCTTCGCTGTGGCATTTCTGGCAGCGATGCGGGTTCCAACTGGTCAGGCTTGGCAGCCACCGGGAGGCGAGCAGTGGCTGCTATACCGCCATGGCAGTATTGCCGCTGACGGTGGCAGGACAGGCGCTTGCCGCCAATGAGCAGCGCAGGCTGGCGCGAGATTTACCCTGGCTTGATGCCTGGAAAGGGGAAAAGTTACCCCTTACCGTCAGTCCAGAGACTACCCTTAATAATGATGACTGGCAGGAACTGGCCGGGTTTGCCTTTGCCCATCGCCCGCTCTCTTCGGCAACGGGTGCGTTGCAAAGGTTGTTGATGCAGGTCGATTTACCCCTGAATGCATTACGGATGCAGCTCACAGAGAAGCGCAGTGAGGCGGATATTTGCCACGCACGGGCGCTTTCGGGCCGTAAAGCGCTGTTGGTCGCACAGCGCCAGGAGGCCGCATCGGCACTTTCCTTACTCGATCCTGAACGCACGATTTTGCTGAAAGCGCAGGTGCGGCAACTGCAATTTTTTTAACTAACTCATTCAGTTAAATGGCATGGTGATTATTCCTCCCCGGCGTAAACTGCAGGCAACGAATTAAGGAGACCGCCATGAAACATGACCATTTTGTTGTTCAACAACCGGCAGGCGCCGCGAAACAGTTACTGCTTTTCTTTCATGGCGTTGGCGATAACCCGGCGAATATGGGGCAGATCGGCAGCTACTTCGCACCGCTGTTTCCTGAGGCGATGATTGTCAGCATTGGGGGCGTGGAACCCTGCGGTCCAACGGGGCGTCAGTGGTTCTCCGTGCAGGGTGTTACCGAAGAAAACCGCCAGGCACGCATTGATGCCATTATGCCGGTATTTATTGAAACGGTTCGCTACTGGCAGCAGCAAAGCGGCGTAAACGCACAGGCCACCGCCCTGATTGGTTTTTCGCAAGGCTCCATCATGGCGCTGGAGGGGGTGAAAGCGCAGCCCGATTTGGCATCCCGCGTGATCGCCTTTAATGGACGTTACGCCAGTCTGCCGCAGACGGCCTCGACGGCATCAACCATTCACCTGATTCACGGTGGTGAAGATCGCGTCATTGATTTGGCCCATGCGGTTGCGGCGCAGGAAGCGTTGCTGCGTGCAGGTGGCGATGTGACGCTCGATATTGTGGAGGATTTAGGGCATGCGATTGATGATCGCAGTTTGCAGTTCGCCCTCGATCACCTGCGTTATACCGTACCGAAGCACTATTTCGATGAAGCGCTGAGTGGCGGTAAACCGGACGACGATGACATTATTGAATTGATCTAACAAAAACGTGCCCGGCTCATGACGCAGCCGGGCAGATCGGGCGGGATTACTTCTTCTGGTCTTTCTTCGGCCAGTCGTCCTCATCATCCCACTTATCGTTAAAATCACGATGCGGTGGCAGGTCCGGTTTGTTAGCCAGAAATTTTTTGTGATCGACGCGTTTAAGGTCTTTGATCACATTCAGCAGTACGCCGAGTAAAAAAACCAGCACCAGAATCCACCAGTATTTCGCGAACCATTCCATGCGTTCCTCCCCGTCAGGCGATGAGTTGTTCCATAATGCGTTGATACATGCGGGCGAGCAGCTGTAAATCAGCCGCGTTCACACATTCATTGATTTTATGAATGGTGGCGTTAACTGGCCCCAGTTCCACGACCTGCGCGCCCATACGTGCAATAAAGCGACCATCTGATGTGCCGCCAGTGGTTAACAACTGCGGTTTAATCTCATTATAGTGCTCAACGGCATTAACCACCGCATCAACCAGCTTACCCCGACCGGTCAGGAACGGCTGACCAGAGAGCCACCAGTCAATGGTGTAGCGCAACTGATGTTTCTCCAGCAGTGCGGCAACGCGTTCTTTGATCATCCCATCGGTAAGTTCGGTGCTAAAGCGGAAATTGAACTGTAGATAAAGATCGCCTGGGATCACGTTATTACTGCCGGTGCCTGCCTGAATGTTTGCCACCTGCATGCTGGTCGGTGGGAAATATTCATTACCCTGATCCCATTCGATCGCCACCAATTCATTGAGCATGGGTGCCGCGCGATGTACCGGGTTATCGGCCAGATGCGGATAAGCAACATGCCCCTGCACGCCGTGAATGGTTAAATTGCAGGTCAGCGAACCGCGACGACCATTTTTGACCACATCGCCCACCACTTCGGTACTGGAGGGTTCACCCACCAGGCAGTAGTCCAGGCGTTCGTTGCGCGCCATTAAGGCTTCAACGACTTTCACTGTACCGTTGGCGGCGCTGGCCTCTTCGTCAGAGGTGATCAGAAACGCCAGACGGCCTTTGTGCCTGGGGTGAGTGGCAACAAAACGTTCAGCGGCGACAACCATGGCCGCCAGCGAGCCTTTCATGTCGGCCGCGCCGCGACCAAACAGCATGCCATCGCGGATAGTGGGTTCAAACGGCGGGTTGATCCAGCGGTCAGCATCCCCGGAAGGCACAACGTCAGTGTGTCCGGCGAAGGCCAATGTTTCACCCTGTCCACGCCATGCCCAGAAATTCTGTGTGTCGCCAAAATTCATCGGCTCAATGGTAAAACCGATGGCGCGAAGACGTTCGATCATTAACGCCTGACACCCTGCATCATCGGGGCTCAGAGAAGGGTGACGAATAAGCTGTTGCGTCAGCTCAATAACCGGGCACGACATAAACTACACCTCGTTGATAAACGTCTCATAACTGGATTCATTGAAACCCAGCAGCATAGGCTTACCGGGCGCGCAGAGCAATGGGCGTTTGATAATTGCCGGCATTTCTAACATCAGCGCGGCTGCGGAATCCGCGTTTGTAATGGTTGCACGCAGCGATTCATCCAGTTTGCGCCAGGTGGTGCCCCGGGTATTGAGCAGCGCTTCCCACCCCAGTTCTGCAATAAATTGCTGCAACAGATCGGCATCAAGACCGTCTACGCGGTAATCGTGAAAACGATAATCAACCTGATGGGCTTCCAGCCAGCGGCGGGCTTTTTTGATGGTGTCGCAGTTTTTGATGCCAAACAGAGTAAGCATGGTGAATCCTTTTGTCTTATCTTTGGTTAATTGCCCAAAAAATTAGAATAATAATGGGCGAATAAACATATAATATCATTTCATTCGCAGGGTAATCATACTTCCTGTTATTAAATTTACCTGCCAGGGTTTGCCATCAGCAATATGTACGAGTTTAAAGAAATACTAAGGGTGATAATGAATAATGTGAAAATGATGTCATTTACGAGCCTGCCCAGCTTGTTAAATAAACAAAAATTTCACCTGATGGCAAAAAATCATCTTATTAGCTACTTCAAAGATACGTTCTGACTACACCTTGATGACGCTACAGGCCGGGGTACATCAGGGTTTGAACTAAATGTTTCCGAATATTGCTATCGCTCACATTAAATAGCCAAATTCTGGAGCATAGTTATTTCGTCAATGCAAATACTATGAGAGACCAATCAAAGTAATTGGTTGAAATATCTTCACAGCGATGTCGGATTCTCGTAGAATAAGCACAATAATAAGAGAGGTAGTTATGATTGAACATGAACTGGGGAACTGGAAAGACTTTATCGAAGGCATGCTTCGTAAATAATTCCAGAAGAATCATAAAAGCAGTGATTGCTTAAAACGATAAAAGTGTGAAATTAATCACGCAATAAAAGGCGACCTTAACAGGCCGCCTTTTTGTTTGCTCATTATTCCTGACGTTCTTTCAGCGGGAAGCGCCGTCTGACCAGCACAAAGAACAGAGGAACAAAAAAGATTGCCAGCACGGTTGCTGAAATCATCCCGCCCATTACCCCGGTACCCACCGCATGTTGGCTACCGGAGCCTGCGCCGGTACTGGTTGCCATCGGCAAAACGCCAAAGACAAAGGCAAGAGAGGTCATCAGAATCGGGCGCAGACGCTGACGGCAGGCGTGCAGTGTGGCCGACAGCAGATCCTGACCCTTCTGGTTCATTTCGTTGGCGAACTCGACAATCAGGATGGCGTTCTTCGCCGATAGCCCGATAACCGTCAGCAGACCCACCTGAAAGTAGACGTCATTTTCCAGTCCGCGCATCCAGGTGGCGAGCAGCGCGCCAATCACCCCGAGCGGTACGACCAGCATCACCGAGAACGGTACTGACCAGCTTTCATACAGCGCGGCCAGGCAGAGGAATACCACCAGCAGAGAAATCGCATAAAGCGCCGGTGCCTGTGAGCCTGATAAGCGCTCCTGATAGGACATGGCCGTCCACTCCAGACCAAAACCGCCGGGGATCTGGCTAACCAGTTTTTCCATGGTATCCATGGCGGTACCGGTACTGATACCCGGTGCCGCTTCACCGACAATCTCTACTGCCGCATAGCCGTTATAACGTTCCAGACGCGGGGAGCCGGTTTCCCAGTGCGAGGTGGCAAAGGCGGAGAAGGGCACCATGCCGCCGCTGCTGTTACGCACATACCAAAGATTAATGTCGCTCGGCAGCATGCGGTATTTTGCCGCTGACTGAACGTAGACTTTCTTCACGCGGCCGCGATCCATAAAGTCATTCACATAACTCGAACCCCACGCAGTTTGCAGCGTGTCGTTGATATCATCAATTGAGACCCCCAGCGCCTGAGCTTTACGCTGATCGATATCGACCTGTAATTGCGGGCTGTCATCGAGGCCGTTGTGACGCACGCGCGTCAGCATTTTATTGTTGTCGGTCATTTGAATCAGTTTGTCGCGCGCCGCCATCAGCGCATCGTGCCCGGCCCCCGCGTGATCCTGTAATTCCATATCGAAACCGGCGGAGCTGCCCAGGCCACTGATTGCCGGCGGACTGCTGGCAATAACGCGGGCTTCATTGATTTGGCGAAACGCTTTGGTGGCACGCTCAATGATGGCAAAGGAACTGCCGGTTTTCGGATCGCGTTCGCCCCAGTCTTTCAGACGCACAAACATACGTGCGACGTTCTGGCCGTTCCCGCCGGGGCCGGAACCAACTGTGGCGAAGACGGACGCGACATTGTTTTTCTCATTTTTGAAGAAGTAATCTTCAACCTTTTGCACCACTTTCAGCGTCTGCTGCTGCGTCGCGCCGCTTGGCAGTTGTACCGATGCCAGAAACATCCCGCGATCTTCAAGCGGTAAAAAAGACGTTGGCAGGCGCAGGAATAAAAACACCATGCCGCCCAGCAACAAAACGTAGAGCAGGATCCAGCGCAGGCTGCGGTGCAGAATTTTCGCCACGCCATGCTCGTAACGGTCGGCGTTGCGGTTAAACATGCGGTTAAACGCGCCGAAGAAACCTTTTTCCCCGTGGTGCTCGCCTTTATGCAGAGGTTTAAGCAGCGTGGCGCACAGGGCTGGTGTGAGGATCATCGCCACCAGCACGGATAACACCATAGCGGAAACGATAGTGATGGAGAACTGACGATAAATCGCCCCGGTGGTACCACCAAAAAAGGCCATCGGGACAAATACCGCCGAAAGCACCATCGCGATACCCACCAGCGCACCCTGAATTTGCGCCATCGATTTTCGCGTCGCTTCTCTGGGCGAAAGGCCTTCCTCGCTCATGATTCGTTCGACGTTTTCCACCACCACAATCGCGTCGTCCACCAAAAGGCCGATGGCGAGGACCATCGCAAACATGGTGAGGGTGTTGATGCTATAGCCAAAGGCGTAGAGAACGGCGAAGGTCCCCATCAACACCACCGGCACGGCAATCGTCGGGATGAGCGTTGCGCGGAAATTCTGTAAAAAGAGATACATCACGAGGAAGACCAGAGCGATAGCTTCCAGCAGCGTTTTCACCACATCGATAATGGATTCTTTAACGAAAGACGTTGTCTCGTAGGCGACCCGATATTCCAGACCATGCGGAAAATATTGCGACAGCTCATCCAGGCGTTTTAGCACTAATTCCGAGGTCGCCATCTCATTCGCACCGGAGGCCAGCTTAATCCCAAGCCCTGAGGCGGCAAGACCGTTAAAGCGGCTCAGGAAGTCATATTTCTCGGCACCCAGTTCAACCTCGGCGACATCGCCCAGGCGCACTTCCGAACCATCCTGATTAACCCGCAGGGTGATATTACGAAACTGCTGCGGTGTCTGGAGTAGCGATTGTGAGTTAATCGAGGCGTTCAGCGCCTGACGGTCTACCGAAGGTGATCCGCCGAGCTGACCAACGGCAACCTGGGCGTTTTGGGATTTAATCGCGCTGGTCACATCGTCAGTGGTCATCTGGTAGCTGTTAAGCTTCGCCGGGTCGAGCCAGATACGCATAGAATACTGCGAACCGTAGGCGTCGATATCGCCAACACCATTCACGCGGCTTATAGGATCCTGAATATTACTGGCGACATAGTCGGCGATATCTTGTTTATCCATCGAGCCGTCGGTAGAGACAAACGCCAGCGTCAGGATGTTTGTGTCACCGGTTTTTCTTACCGTTACCCCCTGGTTCTGAACGGCCTGGGGGAGTTTTCGCAGGGCAGACTGTAGCTGGTTTTGTACCTGCTGCACGGCCTCGTCGGGGTCCGTACCGGCGGTGAAACTGAGTGTAATCGTGGCCTGCCCGGCGCTGCTGCTTTGTGATGACATGTACATCAGATTATCGAGGCCGGTCATGTTCTGCTCGATAACCTGCGTCACGGTATTTTCCAGCGTCTGGGCAGATGCGCCTGGGTAGTTAGCGGTAATACGGACATTAGGTGGGGCCAGATTAGGGTATTGCTCCACTGGCAGAGAAATAATGGCAAGGGTTCCGGTTAAACAGATCAGGATCGCCAGTACCCACGCAAAAATGGGGCGATCAATAAAAAAATTCGCCATCAGAAACAAGACCTCGTTGTTTTGCTGCGCATTGTTATTTTGACATTGCTGAAATCAATGAATGTGTGCTCAATGTAGCGGGAACAGATAAAGCAAACGTGGAGAAAAAAAGGAGATAATGTAAATTATCATGCTTTTTCAAGGCACAATTATGCTGTGTCTCCTTTATCCCTGTTTTGCTGCGTCCGTTTCAGAAATTCTTTTCTTTTCCTTACGTTTGCTGGCTTTTAAGCGTGCGTGGCGCCGGGAAACGCAGTTCGACTAGTGTCCCACCGCCGGGCGGGCGCGCAAAGTTCAGCGTACCGCCAAGACGGCTTGCTCGTTCGCGCATAATATTCAATCCGTAATGTCCCCGAGGTTCATCGGTCGTGCCGATGCCTTTTCCATTATCGCGAATATAAACCGAATAGTGATCGTCCGGGTCTGTAACGCAACTGACGGTGATGGTACTGGCGTCGGCATGTTTAATTGCGTTGATCACCGCCTCGCGCACTATCTGCAAGATATTTACTTGCTGCTGTGCATCCAGCATAAGTGTTGGCAGTCGGCAATCCAGCTCGAGCTTCGCGGTCGTCTGGCGCTGGAGAAGCGCCATTGCTTCATTCAGAACGGCAGGCAGATCGCTTTGGGAAACCGTCAGACGGAAGGTCGCCAGTAATTCCCGCAACTGACGCCAGGCATCGTTCAGGGCGCGGGAAAAATCGGTGATGATGGTCTGGGCGGGCGCGTTGTCCTCGGGCACTGCTCGCTTGAGCAATGCCAGTTGGATACGCAGATAAGAAAGCACCTGGGCCAGCGAATCATGAAGTTCCATGGCGATGGTGGCGCGTTCTTCCATCAGAATCAGTTGCTGGTGCTGTTTTTGCGCCTGATTAAAATAGAATCCGCGCCCCATAATCGTGGCCACGCTTTGCAGTAATGGCGTGGAAGCCTGGGCATTGACGCTTTGCCAGCGTAATTCGCCAAAAACGCTCTCCTGCATGCTGACGGGTAACACGTTAACCGGAAGGTCTTCCTGCGCCTCACCGTGATGAATGGACCAGTGATCGCCCATTGTTAACTCCAGATAGCTTGCCGCTTCGTGCTCATAGACTATCTGCAGAATGTGACGAAAACACATAACGTCGATCTGGCTGGTGTTGAGCGCTTGCGAACATTGATACAACACTTCGAGGCGACGGTGGGCTTCCTGCAGGTCATGCGTCTTCTCTGCGACCTGGGCTTCGAGTGTGCGGTAGAGTTTGTGCAATTCACCAGACATTCGGTCAAACGTGGACGCCAGCAGCCCCAATTCGTTATCCAGATGGGTATTGAGTAACGGATAGGTAAAATGTCCTTGCTGAATCTCCTGGCTGGCCACCATCAGTTGCGCAAGGGGTTTGACGACCTGCTGGCGAATGCGCCGTAGCGTAAAAAAGACCAGCAGGAAAATCCCCATCGCGCCGATGAGCGAGATACCCAACACCAACCACATTTTCCGTTCTGAATAGTGTTGCAGCGCCAGAACAAACTGGTCGATGTTATCGACATATTGCTGAATATTATGCTGATACCAGACCGCGTCGGCTGTGCTTAGCCGGGCATCCATCTCCTGCCAGCTTTGTTGTAACTGGGCATAGCGCTGCCCAACAATTTCAGGCACATACCAGCGGTTTAACGTGCGCAAAACCGGTGAGTTCAGCGATTGCTGATAGATTTGGCGATGTGCATTTAATTCTGCGGAGCCGCGTTCCAGGTCATACCCCAGACGATAGCTTTGCATACGCAGAGAACCGGCGATATTAACGGCTTCCGCATCGCGCAAGCTGCTGGCAAGCGTCATTAGCGCCGCGCCCGTTGAGAGCAGCGAAAGCAAGACGATATAAAAAAAGGCTCTGGCAAGGCTGGATGAAACAGGTCGTTTTACAGTCACAACAGCAATTCCCGCTATCCAAGGGTGGCGGACGAAATGGCATCGCCGGACGGCTCATCAAATGAGATTAATTTTTATTTATGCCACGATAAATTGATCTGCAACATGCGCGTGACAATTAAGTAACGCTTCTGGGCAAATGTACATTGCCTGCACTGAATAGCCCAGGTAAATACATTGTTCATATAAAAAATAAGGTTTATTAAACCAGAAAAGAAGATTGCCATGAATCGTTTTATTATGGCTAACAGCCAACAATGTATAGGGTGTCGCGCCTGTGAAGTGACCTGCGTAATGGCACATAACCAGGAACAACACGTTTTAAGTCACGAACATTTTCATCCCCGAATTACGGTCGTAAAGAATAAACGCCAGCGCAGCGCGGTAACATGTCACCATTGTGAAGCCGCCCCTTGTGCCCGCAGTTGTCCGAACGGCGCAATTAGTCGTGTAAATGATTCGGTGCAAGTTAACCAGGATAAATGCATCGGTTGTAAATCCTGTGCGGTGGCGTGCCCCTTCGGCACCATGCAGATCCTTGTCACGCCGGTCGGCAATGGCATGGTAAAAGCCACGGCACACAAATGTGATCTCTGTGTCGATCGCGCTGAAGGCCCCGCCTGTGCGCAAAACTGCCCGGCAGACGCTATTCAGGTCGTGAGCCGTGATGATCTGGCAGACCTGGCGAAGGCGCGCCGTTTACGTGCGGCCAGCCAGGAAGCTCAACCGTGGCACAGTATGGCGGCGTTGGTCCCGGCATTTAACGATCGCAAGGTCAAACAGATGCTCAAAACGTCGCCGCGTGGAGAGCCCGATAAGCTGGCGCTGGCGGCCCGCAAAACCGGCTTTGCTGAAATCTATCTGCCGTTCCGCGCCGATCAGGCTCAGCGGGAAGCGGAGCGTTGCCTGAAATGCGGTGAGCACAGCGTCTGTGAGTGGACCTGCCCGCTGCACAACCATATTCCCCAGTGGATTGAACGTGTAAAAGCCGGGGATATCACCGCAGCCGTTGAGTTATCGCATCAGACGAACTGCTTACCGGAAATCACCGGGCGCGTCTGTCCGCAGGATCGTCTGTGCGAGGGGGCGTGTACCGTTCGCGACGATTACGGCTCGGTCACTATCGGCAATATTGAGCGTTACATTTCCGACCAGGCGCTGGCAAAAGGGTGGCGACCTGACCTTAAGCATGTGACAGCGGTAGATAAACGCATTGCGATCATTGGCGCGGGGCCTGCCGGTCTGGCATGCGCCGACGTGCTGGCGCGCAACGGCGTGAGTACCACTGTGTTTGATCGTCACCCCGAAATCGGCGGCCTGCTGACCTTCGGTATTCCGGCCTTCAAACTGGATAAATCACTGCTTGCGCGCCGCCGGGAAATTTTCAGCGCGATGGGCATTCGCTTCGAACTGAATTGCGAAATTGGCCGGGATATTACCCTGGACACATTGCTTGAAGAGTACGATGCCGTGTTTGTCGGCGTCGGTACGTACCGGTCGATGAAAGCGAATTTACCGAATGAAGATGCGCCTGGTGTTTATGACGCGCTGCCGTTCCTCATCGCCAACACCAAACAACTGATGGGGCTACCGGATTCGCCGGAAGAACCCTTTATCAACACCGCCGGGTTGAATGTGGTGGTGCTGGGTGGTGGTGATACGGCGATGGACTGTGTACGGACATCGCTGCGTCACGGGGCCAGCAAAGTGACCTGCGCCTATCGTCGCGATGAGGCCAATATGCCGGGTTCGAAAAAAGAGGTAAAAAACGCGAAGGAAGAGGGGGCTGAATTCGAGTTTAACGTCCAGCCGGTCAACCTGGAGCTGGATGAATCGGGCAGTGTCACGGGGGTTCGCCTGCTGCGCACGCAGTTGGGTGAAGCGGATGCGAAAGGGCGTCGCCGTCCGGTGCCGATAGAGGGCAGCGAGTTTGTGATGCCAGCAGATGCCGTCATCATGGCTTTTGGTTTCAATCCGCACTCCATGCCGTGGCTGGAAACGCACGGCGTGGAGGTTGATGACTGGGGCCGTATCGCGGCGAACGTCAACAGCGCATACCGTTACCAGACCAGCAACCCGAAAATCTTCGCCGGTGGCGATGCGGTTCGCGGTGCAGATTTGGTGGTGACAGCCATGGCGGAAGGTCGTCATGCTGCACAGGGGATGATGGACTGGCTGGGCGTTACAGCGCCGAAAAGCCACTGATTACCCGTCGCGACAAAACAGACTTCGCAGCGTAATATGAGAGTGACTGTATTACGTTGTGGAGTCAGTATGTCGTTCAACATAGAAGTCATTAAAGATAAAGTCCTTTCAGATAACTATTTCATTCTTCGCAATATTACCTACGATTTGACCCGCAAAAATGGTGATGTGATTCGCCATAAACGCGAGGTTTATGACAGGGGAAATGGCGCCACTATTCTGCTGTATAACCCGGATAAAAAGAGCGTGGTTCTGATTCGCCAGTTCCGCGTCGCGACCTGGGTTAACGGTAACGAAGACGGTCGCCTGATTGAAACCTGCGCCGGCCTGCTGGACGACGATGAACCGGAAGTGTGCATTCGCAAAGAGGCCGTTGAAGAGACGGGATATGCAGTGAGTGAGGTTCGTAAGGTATTCGAGCTTTATATGTCCCCCGGTGGCGTCACCGAAATCGTCCATTTCTTTATCGCCCGCTATGACGACAGCATCCGGACGAATAATGGCGGCGGTGTCGAAGATGAAGACATTGAAGTGCTGGAACTCCCTTTTGCGCAGGCCCTTGAGATGATGAAAAGCGGCGAGATACGAGACGGCAAGGCGGTGATTTTACTGCAATATTTGCAATCGTCAGGTCTAATGGATTGATTTTACTAGGGTTAAAAAATAAATTTTAGATAAAGCTATCCGACAAATCCGATTGAGCGGCAGGCGCGGGAACACGAAGATACGCGGGTTGTGTGTTGCGATTCTCTTCCGGGGCTGTTTTATTCATGCGTTACCGCGTTTTGCTTGCTTTCATTCTGGGTGTGTGCCCGATGACCTTCCTGTGGGCTGCACCCGCGCAGCAGGCTTTTTCCGACTGGCAAGTAACCTGTAATAATCAAAATTTCTGCGTGGCACGAAATACGGGTGAGCACCATGGCCTTGTCATGACCCTGGGGCGCAGTGCCGGGGCGCAGACCAGTGCCGCTTTGCGCATCGATCTGGGCGGCAAAGAACTTCCCCCCTTAAAAGAGGCGCCCATAGCGCCACGCCTGCGCCTGGACGACAAACCGCTCGGGCTGGTCGGTCAACGCTGGCAAATCGCTCCCTGGCATTTAATGACCGATAACGCACAGACCATTACGGATTTTTTGCAAACTATTCAGGAAGCCCAGGCGATCACTTTGCAAGACGGGAAGGGGACGATTTCCCTGGTTGGCCTAAAAGCGGCATTGCTGTTTATTGATGCTCAGCAAAAACGCGTCGGTAGCGAAACGGCGTGGATCAAAAAAGGGGACGATCCACCGCTGAGTGTACCACCGGCCCCGGCCCTTAAAGAAGTCGCGTTGACTGACTCCAGCCCCTCACCGTTAACGCAGCAAGAACTCAATGATTTACTGGATTATGGTAACTGGCGGATGAATAACAGCCAGTGCTCGCTTGACCCCATGCGCCGGGAGGTCCGGGTCACGGCGTTAACGGATGATAAAGCCCTGCTGATTATTGACTGCGAAGCAGGCGCGTACAACACGGTAGATTTAGCCTGGATGGTCTCGCGGGAAAAACCGTTCTCTTCACGCCCGCTACGTTTACACTTGCCATTTACCCCTTCGCGCGGCACTAACGAACTGGAATTGATGAACGCCCGGTTTGATGAGAAAACCCGCGAGTTGACGACGCTTGCCAAAGGTCGTGGATTAGCCGATTGCGGCGTAATGACACGCTGGCGTTTTGATGGCCAGCGCTTTCGCCTGACGCGTTACGCCGAAGAGCCTGAATGTGATAACTGGCATGGACCAGATGCCTGGCCCACCCTGTGGATCACGCGTTAAAAAAGCAAAACGCCAACAAACGTTGGCGTTTTTAGTGTTGATACCCTCAGCCCCATGGGAGAGAGTATCAGGCGGCGCAATCGGGCAGGGCGCTTACAGCAGGCGCTTTGCCTTTTCGACAATATTCTCGACGGTGAAGCCGAAGTACGGGAAGAGCTTATCCGCAGGCGCGGATTCGCCGTAGCCAGTCATGCCGACAATCGCGCCTTTCAGCCCGACATATTTGTACCAGTAGTCGGCAATACCTGCTTCAACGGCAACGCGGGCGCTGACATCTGAAGGCAGGACCGACTCGCGGTATTGCTCATCCTGAGCATCAAAAATATCGGTTGAAGGCAGCGATACCACGCGGACTTTATGCCCCTCCTGAGTCAGTTTTTCTGCCGCTTTTACCGTGATTTCAACCTCAGAGCCGGTGGCAATCAGGATGATATCCGGCTTACCATCGGCATCTTTGAGGATATAACCGCCTTTGGCGATTGCTTTAACCTGCTCCGGTGTCCTGTCCATTTGCGCCAGGTTTTGTCGGGACAGAATTAAGGCCGTCGGGCCGGTGTGGCGTTCCACCGCCAGCTTCCAGCCAACCGCAGCTTCGACCTGATCGCAGGGGCGCCAGGTACTGAAATTCGGTGTCAGGCGCAGGCTGGCCAGTTGTTCCACCGCCTGGTGAGTTGGGCCATCCTCCCCCAGACCGATAGAGTCATGGGTATAGACCATGATTTGTCGGGCTTTCATCAGCGCCGCCATACGTGCCGCGTTGCGCGCATACTCCACAAACATCAGGAAGGTGGCGGTGTACGGCACAAAGCCGCCGTGATGGGCGATGCCATTGGCGATGGCGGTCATCCCGAATTCACGCACGCCGTAGTGGATGTAATTCCCGGCTGGATCTTCTTTTAATGAGTGGGAGCCCGACCAGATCGTCAGGTTACTGGGGGCAAGGTCGGCGGAACCACCGAGCAGTTCCGGCAGAACCGGACCAATTGTATTCAGGGCATTTTGTGATGCTTTGCGGGTGGCAATTTTTGCCGGTTCCGCCTGCAGTTTTTCAATATACGCCTGGGTGGTTTGTTCCCAGTTTTCGGGCAGGCCACCGCTCAGGCGACGTTTAAATTCCGCAGCCAGTTCCGGGTATGCCTTTTCATAGGCCGCAAATTTCTCCTTCCATGCCTGCTGCGCTTTCTCGCCGCTTTCACGCGCATCCCATGCTTTATAGATCTCTTTTGGGATCTCAAAGGCAGGGTATTTCCAGCCCAGTTTCTGACGGGTTAAGGCGACTTCCTCTTCCCCAAGCGCAGCACCGTGGGACTCTTCTTTCCCGGCCTTATTGGGAGATCCGAAACCAATGACCGTGCGACAGATAATCAGTGACGGTTTATCTTTAACGCTTTGCGCTTCCAGAATGGCCTTTTTCACCGCCTCGGGATCGTGGCCGTCGATTTCATGTACCACATGCCAGTGGTAGGCCTCGAAACGTTTGGCCGTATCGTCGGTAAACCAGCCTTCAGTTTCGCCATCAATTGAGATGCCGTTGTGATCGTAAAAGCCGATCAGTTTGCCGAGCCCCACTGTGCCTGCCAGCGAACTGACTTCATGCGAGATCCCCTCCATCAGACAGCCATCGCCCATAAACACATAGGTGTAGTGGTCGACAATCTCATGATCAGGGCGGTTGAACTGTGCAGCGAGAGTACGTTCGGCAATCGCCAGCCCGACAGCGTTCGCCAGCCCCTGCCCAAGCGGACCGGTAGTGGTTTCGACACCTGGCGTATAGCCAATCTCCGGGTGACCCGGGGTTTTCGAATGTAGCTGGCGGAAGTTTTTTAACTCATCCAGCGACAGGTCATAACCGCTTAAGTGCAGCAGGCTATAGAGCAGCATGGAAGCGTGGCCGTTAGACAGAATAAAACGGTCACGATCGTACCAGGTCGGGTCTGTCGGATTATGTTTTAAGAAGTCGTTCCACAGGACTTCGGCAATATCCGCCATCCCCATCGGTGCGCCAGGGTGGCCGGAATTCGCTTTTTGCACTGCATCCATACTCAGGGCGCGAATCGCATTGGCGAGCTCTTTACGAGACATAACTCTCTCCTTGCTAAGGGTTAAAATTTGGCGGCGATCAGATCTTCGAGTTTGCGCTGGTCAACGGCGAACTGGCGGATACCGTCCGACAGTTTCTCCACCGCCATTGCGTCCTGGTTGTGTTCCCAGCGGAACTGCGCTTCGGTCAGAGGTTCAGGGCGCGGGAAGGTTTGTGACGGCGGAACCAGTTTGCGTTCAACAACGCCTTCCTCGCCGTGCAGGGCTTTGAGCAGGTCGGGCGAAATAGTCAGTCTGTCGCAGCCTGCCAGCGCCAGGATCTGTTCCGTACGACGGAAGCTTGCGCCCATGACGATGGTCTCGTAGCGATGCTGTTTAAAATAATCATAGATATTCCGCACGGATTTCACGCCGGGGTCTTCATCCACCACGTACGGGTCCATGGGTTTACGTTGCTGATACCAGTCGTAGATACGTCCAACAAATGGGGAGATTAAAAATACCCCGGCTTCGGCACAGGCACGCGCCTGGGCGAAGGAGAATAACAGCGTCAGGTTGCATTTGATCCCCTCTTTTTCGAGGATTTCCGCCGCGCGGATCCCTTCCCAGGTTGAAGCCAGTTTGATGAGGATGCGTGATTTATCGATGCCTGACTCCTCATAGAGCTGCACCAGCTTGCGGGCTTTGGCGACGCTTTTTTCTTTATCGTAGGAGAGGCGGGCATCCACTTCGGTTGAAACACGTCCGGGGATACTTTTCAGAATTTCTTGACCGAAATTTACCGCCAGCTTGTCGCAGGCTTCTGCTACCTGCTGCTCCTGGGTTTTGCCGTGGCTTTTGCCATAGACAATTGCGTCTTCAATCAAGTGTTTAAAGTGGTCCAGCGCGGCTGCTTTCAGTAGTAGCGAGGGGTTGGTGGTTGCATCTTCGGGTTGATAATGTCGAATGGACTCAATATCGCCGCTATCGGCTACCACGGTAGTGAACTGTTTGATGCCGTCTAAATAATTCATAGAAAAATACTCCTTAAAAAGCAAGGTGTTATATGAATGATTTCGAGAGTGTTGTTATCGGAATCGTGTTGTGCATAACAAAAAAGCATAGCAGACGAGGAGTGTCTTGCTTTCAACGGGTTGTAACATTGGTGTTATGAATTGATAGCAATTTTTGTTATGGGTTGGTCAGAGTTTGGTTGTGTTCAAAGTTTGCGGGCGTGGCTGGGGGCATACTATGCGGCGCATCAGGACGGTTATCACGCTTCAATTATCTGAAAGATACGCGTTAAGGAACAGCAAATGGACGACCAACTCAAACAAAGTGCCCTCGATTTCCACGAGTTCCCGCATCCTGGGAAAATTCAGGTGTCTCCAACGAAGCCCCTGGCCACACAGCGCGATCTGGCGCTGGCTTACTCGCCGGGTGTTGCGGCTCCGTGTCTTGAAATCGAGAAAGATCCGCTGGCAGCTTACAAGTATACGGCGCGTGGCAACCTGGTTGCCGTCGTCTCAAACGGTACCGCCGTGCTTGGGCTGGGTAACATTGGCGCCCTCGCCGGGAAGCCGGTGATGGAAGGCAAGGGCGTTCTGTTTAAGAAATTCGCCGGCATTGATGTTTTTGATATCGAAGTCGACGAGCATGATCCGGACAAGCTGATCGATGTGGTGGCGGCGCTGGAGCCGACCTTCGGTGGCATCAACCTGGAAGATATCAAGGCGCCAGAGTGCTTCTATATTGAGGCAAAACTGCGCGAACGCATGAACATTCCCGTTTTTCATGATGACCAGCACGGGACGGCCATCATCAGTACCGCAGCCATTCTGAACGGCCTGCGCGTGGTAGAGAAAAATCTTTCTGACGTGCGCATGGTGGTCTCCGGGGCAGGGGCGGCGGCAATCGCCTGTATGAACCTGCTGGTGGCGCTGGGCATGCAGAAACACAATATTGTGGTATGTGACTCCAAAGGGGTTATCTACAAAGGCCGTGAAGCCAACATGGCGGAAACCAAAGCGGCTTATGCCGTGGAGGATGACGGTAAACGCACGCTGGCAGATGTGGTTGACGGCGCGGATATTTTCCTCGGCTGTTCCGGTCCGAAAGTGCTGACGCCGGAGATGGTCAAAAAAATGGCGCGTCAGCCGCTGATTCTGGCGCTGGCAAACCCGGAACCGGAAATTCTGCCGCCGCTGGCGAAAGAGGTTCGTCCGGATGCGATCATCTGTACTGGCCGTTCCGATTACCCTAACCAGGTCAACAACGTACTCTGCTTCCCGTTTATCTTCCGTGGTGCGCTGGATGTGGGTGCGACGGCGATTAACGAAGAGATGAAGCTGGCGGCGGTACATGCGATTGCCGAGCTGGCGCATGCCGAGCAGAGTGAGGTGGTGGCCTCCGCCTATGGCGATCAGGATCTGAGCTTTGGCCCGGATTATCTGATCCCGAAACCGTTCGATCCGCGTTTGATTGTGAAGATCGCCCCCGCGGTGGCAAAAGCGGCGATGGATTCCGGCGTCGCAACCCGTCCAATCGCTGATTTTGACGCCTATGTCGATAAGCTCACCGAGTTTGTCTACAAAACAAACCTGTTTATGAAGCCTATCTTCTCGCAGGCACGTAAAGAGCCAAAACGCGTTGTGTTGACCGAAGGGGAAGAGCCGCGCGTGCTGCATGCGACGCAGGAGCTGATCACTCTGGGGCTGGCGAAGCCGATTCTGGTGGGCCGTCCGGGCGTGATCGAAATGCGTATCCAAAAACTGGGGCTGCAAATTCGACCCAACGTTGACTTTGAGATCGTCAACAATGAATCGGATCCTCGCTTCAAAGAGTACTGGACCGAGTATTACAGCATCATGAAACGGCGCGGTATCTCTCAGGAACAGGCGCAGCGTGCGGTGATCAGCGATACCACGGTGATTGGCGCGATCATGGTTCACCGCGGTGAAGCGGATGCGATGATCTGCGGCACCATCGGTGATTATCATGAACACTTTAGCGTTGTGCAGGAGATCTTCGGCTACCGCGAAGGCGTGCATGCGGCCGGGGCGATGAACGCGCTGTTGCTGCCCAGCGGGAACACCTTTATCGCCGATACCTATGTGAATGAGAACCCCAGCGCTGAACAACTGGCGGAGATTACCTTGCTGGCGGCAGAAACTGTGCGCCGTTTTGGTATCGAGCCGAGAGTGGCGCTGTTATCCCATTCGCAGTTTGGTTCCTCGAAATCGCTGGCTGCGCTGAAAATGCGTGAAACGCTGGAGCTGGTGCGCGAGCGTGCACCCGAGCTGATGATTGACGGTGAGATGCACGGGGACGCCGCGCTGGTGGAGAGTATCCGCCATGAACGTATGCCGGACAGTCCGCTGAAAGGCTCGGCGAATATCCTGATTATGCCAAACGTTGAGGCTGCCCGTATTAGTTACAACTTACTACGGGTATCGAGTTCCGAGGGGGTGACGGTGGGGCCGGTGCTCATGGGCGTATCGAAGCCGGTGCATGTCCTGACGCCTATCGCCTCCGTAAGGCGTATCGTTAACATGGTGGCGCTTGCGGTGGTAGAGGCGCAGACACAGCCGCTGTAAGCTGGTTGTCGGGGATGTCCCGGATACGGCGGCTGCTTTGTCCGGGCTACGCGGTAATCCAGTCCCGAGGTTTTATAAACGTACTTAAGGCAGCTTCCGGGCTGCCTTCTTCTGGCTGGTAGTTGTATTCCCAACGCACCAGCGGCGGCATCGACATTAAAATCGACTCTGTACGCCCGCCAGTTTGCAGGCCAAACAGCGTGCCGCGATCCCACACCAGATTAAATTCCACATAACGTCCGCGACGATAGAGCTGAAACTCACGCTCACGCTCGCCCCATGGCATCCCCTTGCGCCGCTCGACAATCGGCAGAAAGGCATCGGTATAACCTTTGCCCACGGCCTGCATAAAAGCGAAGCTGGTGTCAAAATCAGGTGTGTTCAAATCGTCGAAAAACAGCCCGCCAATCCCGCGCTGCTCGTTCCGGTGCTTAAGATAGAAATAGTCATCGCACCACTTTTTATAACGCGGATAGACCTCTTCCCCGAACGGCTGGCACAGGTCATGCGCCGTCTGGTGCCAGTGAATGGCATCTTCCTCAAAACCGTAGAATGGCGTCATATCAAAGCCGCCGCCAAACCACCAGACCGGGTCGGCGCCGGGTTTTTCAGCAATAAAAAAGCGCACATTGGCATGGCTGGTTGGCACATACGGGTTGCGCGGATGCACCACCAGTGAAACCCCCATGGCTTCGAAACTGCGCCCGGCCAGCTCAGGGCGATGCGCTGTTGCCGAAGCGGGCATAGCGCTGCCGGTGACATGAGAAAAGTTAACCCCCGCCTGCTCGAAAATCGCGCCATCACGCAAGACCCGGCTACGGCCACCGCCGCCGGCATCGCGCTGCCAGTTATCTTCAACGAACGCGGTGCCATCCAGCGCGGAAAGCTGTTGGCAAATGTCGTCCTGCAGTGACAGCAGAAAGGATTTTACATCGTGGGTATCCGGTATGGTCATCAGCGTTTCTTCGAATGGGCTTTGTGATTATCGAACCAGTTAAAGTAACTGATAATACCGTCAGCAATCGCGTTGGCTATCTTTTGGCGAAATGCGGTGGTGCCAAGCAGCTTCTCTTCCTGCGGGTTGGTGATAAACGACGTTTCCACCAGTACCGAAGGGATGGACGGCGATTTCAGCACCACGAACGCCGCTTGTTCCGTGTTCCGGCTGTGCAGGCGGTGCACCGGTTTAATCTGGCGCAGAATATGTGAGCCGAGCGTCAGGCTATTTTTGATGGTATCGGTTTGAACGAGATCAAACAGCACCTGCTGTAGCAAATGATCTTTATCTTTCGCTTTCTTGCCCGCGAGATCATCGGCGGCGTTCTCGCGATCGGAGAGGTATTTCGCCATGGCGCTACTGGCTCCACGGTTAGACAACGCAAAGACCGATGCCCCTGCCGCGCTGGGATTGGTAAAACCGTCAGCATGAATGGACATAAACAGATCGGCACCGTGCTGATGGGCAATCTCCACGCGGTCGTAAAGCGGGATAAAGGTATCGCCGGTGCGCGTTAAGCGCGCGTCAATGCCCCGGTTACGCAGAATGGTGCGGACGATTTTGGCAATCGCCAGCACAACATGTTTCTCTTTCGAACCGTTGCCGCCTATTGCGCCGGTATCAATGCCGCCGTGGCCTGGATCCAGCATCACGATACGCCGCGAACCGGCTTTCTTTGCTTTCGGCTGGCTATGCCCATTGCTGGTTTTAAGGGATGAATCGTCTTTTGCGATGGCCCGCGACATGCCTGAGAGCGTTAAAGCGGCAAGGCCGGCTTTCAGAACCTGACGACGCGAGGTGAATATTTTTAAGGGTTTGAAAGTGCTCATACAGCCTGTTCTTTTTATCCGTAGTCCCTGGAGTTATATCGTATTGGGTTTGCCGTTACGACAGTCCTTACTAAGAAATGTTTTACTTTTCATTTCAATACGTGACAGAGTGACATTATGCCATTTTCCTGCTGCGATTTCGCCGCATATTGGCTACGGCGGCTGGTCGCGCGATAATCTCTCTTTGACCGTAAAAAAGGGCAGGTAACACCATGGAAATACGTGTTTTTCGCCAGGAAGACTTCGAAGAAGTGATCACCCTGTGGGAGCGCTGCGAACTGCTGCGCCCGTGGAACGACCCGGAAATGGACATCGAACGTAAGATCAATCACGACGTCAGCCTGTTCCTGGTCGCCGAGGTCAACGGTGAAGTCGTCGGCACCGTGATGGGGGGCTATGACGGACACCGTGGTTCAGCCTACTACCTGGGGGTTCATCCGGAATTTCGTGGTCGTGGTATTGCCAACGCGTTATTAAGCCGCCTGGAGAAAAAGCTGATTGCTCGCGGCTGTCCCAAAATCAACATCATGGTACGTGAAGACAATGACGTGGTTTTGGGAATGTATGAACGCCTGGGCTATGAGCATTCAGACTCGCTGAGTTTAGGTAAACGCCTGATAGAAGATGAAGAATATTGAGTTAACGCCTGCTGATTTTGACAGCCATGGCCGTTTGCGGCTGCCGTTTTTATTCTGGTGTGTGTTGTTATTACAGGCGCGAACCTGGGTTTTATTTGTGATTGCCGCAGCGTCGCGGGGGCAGGGCGATGCGCTGTTGACCTTGTTTTATCCCGATCATGATACTTTCTGGCTGGGCCTGTTGCCCGGTGTCCCGGCCGTTTTCACGTTTTTACTGAGTGGCCGCAGGCACCTCTTGCCGCGTCTGTGGCGTCTGATGCGCCTGTTGCTGATTCTCGCGCAGGCCACGTTATTATTCTGGCAGCCGTTGCTATGGCTGTGCGGAGAGGCTATCACTGGCGTGGGGCTGGGGCTTGTCGTGGCTGATATCATAGCGCTGGTGTGGCTGCTGAGTAATCCGCGCTGTCAGACCTGTTTTCACCCTGATCATCATTAACGGGCACTTTTTACGGTTCCGGCACTCCAATAGCCGTCAAGTTAACAAGAAAGGATGTAAAGATGAAATCCCTGCGTATAAGCGTCTGCGCGCTGGCACTGGCACTGTCCGGTTGTTCAACGCTCTCTTCGGTCAACTGGTCTGCAGCCTTGCCCTGGAACTGGTTTGGCTCATCCATCGAGGTGAGTGAACAGGGGGTCGGGGGGATCGCAGCGACGACTGCGCTTGATGAAAAAGCGATCAATGATGCGCTGAACGGCAATTATCACCTGCGCAGCGGGATGAAAACCGAGAAAGGCAAAATCGTCCGTTACTTTGAAGCATTGAAAGATGACAAAGTGGCGCTGGTGGTGAACGGCGAGAACGGTACCGTAAGCCAGGTGGATGTCCTCGACAGCAGCATTGAAACGGCTAATGGGGTTAAAACCGGCACCGCGTTTAGTGGGCTTTACGATAAAGCATTTGGTAACTGTGTTGCTGCAACGGGTGACGATGCTAAAGGCGTTGAATGTAAGGCTCCGGGCAGTGCGCATATTAGCTATGTCTTCACCGGCAACTGGAATGGGCCAGAAGGGTTAATGCCGTCTGACGATGCGCTCAAGACCTGGACATTGCACAAAATTATCTGGCGCCGCTAATTTGATCCTACGCGCCGCGTCTTGAACAAAAAACGGGTACAATACGCCCATCAATGCCACGGTTGCGTGGCATCTTTTTTTCAGGAGGAATGATGTCTCAGGTTCAGAGCGGCATATTGCCAGAACATTGCCGTGCGGCGATTTGGATTGAAGCGAATGTAGTGGGTGACAAAAACGCTCTGCGTGAAGGCTGCCGGGTGTTTATCGACAAACTGGCGACCCTGCAGGCGAAATTCCCCGATGCGGCCCTCGGCGCGGTTGTTGCCTTTGGGCATGATACCTGGCGTGAGCTGAGCGGCGGCGAAGGCGCGCAAGAGCTGAAGAATTTTACACCGCTGGGTAAAGGTCTGGCGCCTGCCACACAGTTCGACGTGCTTATCCATATCCTCTCTGTGCGTCACGACGTCAATTTCTCCGTCGCGCAGGCGGCGCTGGCCGCGTTTGGCGACGCTCTTGACGTGAAAGAAGAGACTCACGGTTTCCGCTGGGTTGAAGACCGCGATCTGAGTGGCTTCGTTGACGGGACTGAAAACCCGGCCGGTGATGAAATTCGTCGCGATGTCGCCGTCATCAAAGACGGTGTGGATGCAGGCGGCAGCTATGTGCTGGTACAGCGCTGGGAACACAACCTCAAACAGCTTAATCGCATGAGCGTGGGCGATCAGGAGATGATGATTGGCCGCACCAAAGAGGAGAACGAAGAGATTGATGGCGACGATCGTCCGGTCACTTCGCATCTGACCCGCGTCGATTTAAAAGAAGACGGCAAGAGTTTGAAAATTGTACGTCAGAGCCTGCCATACGGCACTGCCAGCGGAACGCATGGCCTCTATTTCTGTGCCTATTGCGCGCGCTTATATAACATTGAGCAGCAGTTACTGAGTATGTTTGGCGATGCTGACGGTAAACGTGATGCGATGTTGCGCTTCACCAAACCGGTCACCGGCGGCTACTACTTCGCCCCTTCTGTAGAACGTTTGCTGTCGTTATAATTTCTTCACCCTCCCTTTGTTGCTCACCGGAATGCGGGTAGCGTGGGGGGAGGGCAATCTACCCCGCATTGCTTATTCCCTTTTCAACTTCCAAAGCACCAAACGGTATATAAAACCGTTACTGGTTTCACACGCGTTATAAATAAACTGATGCTTGTATCGTCATCATCTTATAAGGGTGCGCAATGGCCGTTAACTTACTGAAAAAAGGATATCTGACGCTGGCAGCGATGACCTTACTGGTCTCCCAGGCGCAGGCAACGGAGTTGTTAAACAGTTCCTATGATGTCTCTCGCGAGCTGTTTGCCGCCCTCAATACCCCGTTTGAACAGCAATGGGCGAAGGATAACGCGGGCGACACGCTGACGATTAAACAATCTCACGCGGGCTCCTCTAAGCAGGCGCTGGCGATTTTACAGGGCCTGAAAGCCGACGTTGTCACCTACAACCAGGTAACTGACGTGCAGATCCTGCATGATAAAGGCAACCTGATCCCAGCGGACTGGCAGAGCCGTTTGCCGAACAACAGCTCACCGTTTTACTCCACCATGGGTTTCCTGGTGCGCAAGGGCAACCCGAAAAACATCCACGACTGGAGCGATCTGGTGCGTCCGGATGTGAAGCTGATTTTCCCGAACCCGAAAACGTCCGGTAACGCCCGCTATACCTATTTAGGCGCCTGGGGTGCGGCGGACAAGGCGGACGGCGGCGATAAAGCCAAAACTGAACAGTTCATGACCCAGTTTCTGAAAAACGTCGAAGTGTTTGACACCGGTGGCCGTGGCGCGACCACCACCTTTGCCGAACGTGGCCTGGGTGATGTGCTGATAAGCTTTGAATCGGAAGTGAACAACATTCGTAAGCAATATGAAGGTCAGGGCTTTGAGGTGGTGATTCCGAAGACCAACATTCTGGCGGAATTCCCGGTGGCATGGGTCGACAAAAACGTCGAAGCGAATGGTACTGAGAAGGCCGCGAAAGCCTATCTCAATTATCTTTACAGTCCGCAGGCACAGACCATTATCACTGACTTCTACTACCGCGTGAATAACCCGCAAGTGATGGACAAACTTAAAGATAAATTTCCGCAGACTGAGTTATTCCGCGTGGAAGACAAATTTGGCAGTTGGCCTGATGTGATGAAAACACATTTCGCCAGCGGCGGTGAGTTAGACAAACTGTTGGCGGCGGGGCGTAAGTAATGTTTGCAGTTTCCTCCAGACGTGTGCTGCCCGGTTTTACCTTAAGTCTCGGGACCAGCCTGCTGTTCGTCTGTCTGATTTTGCTGTTGCCCTTAAGCGCGCTGGTGATGCAACTGGCGCAAATGAGCTGGTCGCAGTACTGGGAGGTCGTCACTAATCCGCAGGTGGTGGCCGCCTACAAAGTGACGCTCCTGTCGGCATTCGTGGCATCGCTTTTTAACGGCGTGTTTGGCTTGCTGATGGCATGGATCTTGACCCGTTACCGCTTTCCGGGACGCACGCTGCTGGATGCGCTGATGGACTTACCGTTCGCGTTGCCCACGGCCGTTGCGGGCCTGACGCTGGCTTCGCTGTTTTCAGTCAATGGCTTTTACGGCGAGTGGCTGGCGAAGTTCGATATCAAAGTGACCTATACCTGGCTCGGTATCGCGGTGGCGATGTCTTTCACCAGCATCCCTTTTGTGGTGCGTACCGTCCAGCCCGTTCTGGAAGAGCTGGGTCCGGAGTACGAAGAGGCGGCTGAAACGCTCGGCGCAACCCGTTGGCAGAGTTTTAGCAAGGTCGTGTTGCCGGAGCTTTCCCCTGCGCTGTTAGCGGGCGTGGCGCTCTCTTTTACCCGTAGCCTTGGTGAATTTGGCGCGGTGATTTTTATCGCCGGGAACATTGCGTGGAAAACCGAAGTGACCTCGCTGATGATTTTTGTGCGCCTGCAGGAGTTTGATTACCCGGCGGCCAGTGCGATTGCGTCTGTGATTCTGGCGGCCTCGCTGCTGTTGCTGTTTTCCATCAATACGCTGCAAAGTCGTTTTGGTCGACGTGTGGTAGGTCACTAATGGCGGAAGTTACTGAATTGAAACGCTATGACAGCCCCCGCATCAACTGGGGGAAATGGTTTCTGATTGGCACCGGGATGGTGGTCTCTGCCTTCATTCTCGTGGTGCCGATGGTCTACATTTTTGTGCATGCCTTTAGCAAAGGGCTGCTCCCGGTATTACAAAATCTCGCCGACCCAGACATGCTGCACGCCATCTGGCTCACGGTGCTGGTTGCGTTAATTTCGGTTCCGGTGAACCTGGTGTTCGGTACGTTACTGGCCTGGCTGGTGACACGCTTTGATTTTCCTGGGCGCCAGTTGCTGCTTACGCTGCTCGATATTCCATTCGCGGTTTCACCGGTGGTGGCAGGTCTTGTGTATCTGCTTTTTTATGGCTCCAATGGTCCGCTGGGGCCGTGGCTTGAAGCTCATAACCTGCAAATCATGTTTGCCTGGCCGGGTATGGTCCTGGTGACTATCTTCGTCACCTGTCCGTTTGTGGTGCGCGAACTGGTGCCTGTCATGCTGAGTCAGGGCAGCCAGGAAGATGAAGCCGCGGTTCTGCTAGGCGCATCAGGCTGGCAAATGTTTAAGCGTGTAACGTTGCCAAACATCCGCTGGGCGCTGCTCTATGGCGTGGTGCTGACCAATGCGCGCGCTATTGGTGAGTTTGGCGCGGTATCGGTGGTGTCAGGATCGATCCGCGGCGAGACGCTCACGCTGCCGCTGCAAATTGAATTACTCGAGCAGGATTACAATGCGGTGGGGTCATTTACCGCAGCCGCCCTGCTGACATTGATGGCTATTTTGACGTTGTTTTTAAAGAGTGCGCTGCAATGGCGTTTGAACAATCAAGAAAAACGCGCGCAGCAGGAGGGAAATCATGAGCATTGAGATTGCCAATATTAAGAAGTCGTTTGGTCGCACCCAGGTGCTGAATGATATCTCTCTGGATATCCCTTCGGGTCAAATGGTCGCGCTGCTGGGGCCGTCGGGTTCCGGGAAAACCACGCTGCTGCGCATTATTGCGGGTCTGGAACACCAGACCAGCGGGCGTATTCGTTTTCACGGTACCGATGTCAGCCGCATTCACGCGCGCGAGCGCAAAGTGGGGTTTGTGTTCCAGCATTACGCACTCTTCCGCCATATGACCGTGTTCGACAATATCGCGTTCGGTCTGACCGTACTGCCGAAGCGCGAGCGCCCGGATTCCGCAACCATTAAAGCGAAAGTTACCCGTCTGCTGGAAATGGTCCAGTTGGCCCATCTGGCGGATCGTTTTCCGGCCCAGCTTTCTGGCGGGCAGAAACAGCGCGTTGCGTTAGCGCGTGCGCTGGCGGTAGAGCCACAGATTCTGCTGCTTGATGAGCCTTTCGGCGCGCTGGATGCGCAGGTGCGTAAAGAACTGCGTCGTTGGCTGCGTCAGCTCCACGAAGAGCTGAAATTTACCAGCGTCTTTGTGACTCACGATCAGGAAGAGGCGATGGAAGTCGCGGATCGCGTGGTGGTGATGAGCCAGGGCAATATCGAACAGGCAGATGCGCCTAATCAGGTGTGGCGCGAGCCCGCTACCCGTTTCGTGCTGGAATTTATGGGTGAAGTTAACCGTTTGAAAGGCACTATCAGCGGCGGGCAGTTCCATGTGGGGGCGCACCGCTGGCCGCTGGGTTATACACCGTCGCAGCAGGGTGAGGTTGATCTGTTCCTGCGTCCGTGGGAAGTCGACATCAGCCGCCGCACCAGCCTGGATTCACCACTGCCGGTACAGGTACTCGAAGCTACCCCTAAAGGTCATTACACCCAACTGGTGGTACAGCCGTTGGGCTGGCATAACGAACCCTTGAGCGTGGTACTGACCGGGAATGACGCGCCAGAGCGCGGCGATCGCCTGTTTGTCGGTTTACAGAAGGCACGCCTCTACGCAGGTAATGAGCGGATTGAAAACCGCGAGGAGCTTGCTCTCGCAGAATCTGCCTGATAGGTTATTGCATCAGAAATTGTTGCCGGGTGGCGCTGCGCTTACCCGGCCTACACGGTAAATGCAAAGCAACCCTCAGGTTGTTTATAGTATTTGCACCCTCTCCCACAGGAAGGGGGGTGAGGTGAGTGCATCAGAACGCACTTGCCCGTAGGCCCGGTAAGCGAATGCGCGACCGGGCTTTTTTATTGGACAGGGTGAGTGAACAATACATTAGAGCAAACCATTGGCAACACGCCGCTGGTCAGATTGCAACGTCTTGGGCCCGATAACGGTAGTGAGATCTGGGTCAAACTGGAAGGGAACAACCCGGCGGGTTCGGTCAAAGACAGAGCCGCGTTATCGATGATTGTGCAGGCGGAAAACCGCGGCGAAATCAAACCGGGCGATGTCCTGATCGAAGCGACCAGTGGCAACACCGGTATTGCTCTGGCAATGATTGCTGCGCTGAAAGGCTACCGCATGAAGTTGCTGATGCCGGACAACATGAGTCAGGAGCGTCGCGCCGCGATGCGCGCCTATGGCGCAGAACTGATTCTGGTCACCAAAGAGCAGGGTATGGAAGGCGCGCGTGACCTGGCGCTATCCATGGCTCAGCGCGGCGAAGGCAAGCTGCTGGATCAATTTAATAATCCTGATAACCCCTACGCACACTACACGACCACCGGGCCAGAAATCTGGCAACAAACGGCGGGGCGAATCACCCATTTTGTCTCCAGCATGGGGACGACCGGGACTATCACCGGCGTATCACGTTTCCTTCGCGAGCAAGAAAAAGCGGTCTCCATTGTTGGCTTACAACCGGAAGAGGGGAGCAGCATTCCGGGTATTCGTCGCTGGCCTGCGGAGTATATGCCGGGCATTTTCAATGCTTCGCTGGTGGATGAAGTGCTGGATATTCATCAGCGTGATGCGGAGAATACCATGCGCGCGCTGGCGGTACAGGAAGGTATTTTTTGTGGCGTGAGTTCGGGCGGCGCGGTTGCTGGCGCACTGCGTATTGCGAAAGCAAATCCGGGAGCAGTCATTGTTGCTATCATTTGTGATCGTGGCGATCGTTATCTCTCAACGGGCGTATTTGGCGAAGAAAGCTATTCACAGGGAGCAGGGATCTAAGTATGGAAATGATCTTATTCAGGGACAAAACCCGTGCGCAGCAGACCGATATCGTTGCTGTACAGTCGCAAGTTGTCTATGGCAGCGTAGGCAACAGTATCGCGGTACCGAACATCCGTCAGCATCGTCTGAGCGTGACGGCAGTGCCTACGGTGCTTTTCAGTAATACACCCCATTACGATACCTTTTATGGCGGCATCATTCCTGACGAATGGTTCAGCGGCTATTTGCAGGCGTTGGAAGAGCGCGATATCTTGCGTGAACTGAAAGCGGTAACAACAGGCTATATGGGCAGCGCCAGCCAGATTGCGCTTCTGGCGCAGTGGTTAAAAACGCTAAAAGAGAAGCACCCACATTTGCCGGTGCTCGTCGACCCTGTCATCGGTGATATCGACAGTGGTATGTACGTGAAGCCTGAGATTCCCGAAGCCTATTGCCAACATTTGTTGCCGCTGGCGCAGGGGATTACGCCCAATGTTTTCGAGCTCGAAATTCTGAGCGGTAAACACTGCCGTGATATGCAAAGCGCGGTAGAGGCAGCGAAAGGACTGCTCTCTGACATCTTGCAATGGGTTGCCATTACCAGCGCGCCAGTCCCGTCTGATGATAACTGCATCCATGTGGTTCTGGTGACGAAGGAGAGCGTTGAAATAAGTTCTCACCCGCGTATTGCGGCGGATTTAAAAGGAACCGGGGATCTGTTCTGCTCTGAGCTGGTCAGTAATATTGTCCAGGGGAAACCATTGGCCGAGGCGGTAAATGGAGCGGGGGCGCGCGTGACTGACGTTATGCGCTATACGCTGGAGAAAGGCTACGACGAGCTGATTCTTCCAGCGTAACAAACAAAAATGGCACCGCAAGGGTGCCATTCTTATATGCATTAAGAATTACTTCTTAATACGAATAACCGGGGTTTCACCAACGGTAACGCTACCGGTCAGTTTAATCAGTTCTTTGATTTCGTCCATGTTGGAGATAACAACCGGAGTCAGGGTAGACTTGGCTTTCTCTTCCAGCAGCGGCAGATCGAATTCAATAACCGGGTCGCCGACTTTCACGCGCTGACCTTCTTCTGCGATACGTTTGAAACCTTCGCCTTTCAGTTCAACGGTGTCGATACCGAAGTGAACGAACAGCTCAATGCCGCTATCGGATTCGATAGAGAAGGCATGGTTGGTTTCAAAGATTTTGCCGATAGTACCGTCAACAGGCGCTACCATTTTGTTGCCAGTTGGTTTGATAGCGATGCCATCACCAACGATTTTCTCAGCGAATACAACATCCGGAACATCTTCAATGTTGACGATTTCGCCGGAAAGCGGAGCAACAATCTCAATGGTTCCAGTGTCTTTTTTATCATCAGAAACCAGAGATTTCAGTTTATCGAACAAACCCATGATCTTCTCCTAAGCAGTAATTTGGGCCGCATCTCGTGGATTAGCAGATTGTTTTTTCTTCAATGAACTTGTTAACCAGCGTCATTAACTCGTCCGTTGTCGGTTGGGCAAGAGCCTGCTCTGCTAAAACCTTCGCATCTTCGAAGTTAGTATTGCGAATAATCTTCTTAATGCGCGGGATAGAAATGGCACTCATACTGAATTCATCCAGACCCATCCCCAGCAACAGAAGTGTAGCACGTTCGTCGCCTGCAAGCTCACCACACATACCGGTCCACTTACCTTCTGCATGAGATGCATCAATAACTTGCTTGATGAGAGTCAGTACAGACGGCGACATCGGCTGGTAAAGATGTGAAATCATATCATTACCACGGTCAACTGCCAGAGTGTACTGCGTTAAATCATTGGTACCGATACTAAAGAAATCAACTTCTTTGGCTAAATGACGAGCAATAGTGGCGGCGGCAGGGGTTTCGACCATCACGCCAACTTCAATTGTTTCGTCAAAAGCTTTACCTTCGTCACGCAGTTCCTGTTTGTAGATTTCGATCTCTTTTTTCAGTGCACGCACTTCTTCAACAGAGATGATCATCGGGAACATGATGCGCAGTTTACCGAAAGCGGAAGCACGCAGAATCGCACGTACCTGGTCGCGCAGGATCTCTTTGCGATCCATGGCGATACGCACTGCACGCCAGCCCAGGAACGGGTTTTCTTCTTTCGGGAAATTCATATATGGCAGCTCTTTGTCGCCGCCAATGTCCATGGTACGTACGATAACGGCCTGAGAACCACAGGCTTCGGCAACCGCTTTGTATGCTGCAAACTGTTCTTCTTCAGTCGGCAGGGACTCGCGGTCCATGAACAGGAATTCGGTACGATAGAGACCTACACCTTCCGCGCCGTTACGCTCAGCACCTGCGACGTCGCGCACGGTACCGATGTTGGCACAGACTTCGACCTGGTGGCCGTCCAGCGTGATGGCTGGCAGGTCTTTCAGTTTAGCCAGTTCGGCTTTCTCTTCGGCTACCTGAGCCTGCGTGCTACGCAGCGTCTCAACTTCTTGCTCAGTCGGGTTAACGTATACTTTGTTATTAACCGCATCGAGAATCAGATAATCGTCA
The DNA here is from genome assembly GCF_052061655.1 of Phytobacter diazotrophicus. Classification (NCBI taxonomy): domain Bacteria; kingdom Pseudomonadati; phylum Pseudomonadota; class Gammaproteobacteria; order Enterobacterales; family Enterobacteriaceae; genus Phytobacter; species Phytobacter diazotrophicus. The sequence continues at coordinate 1,519,909 of NZ_CM125428.1, forward strand.
TTTTTTACCTGAGAGGTTACGCTGCCGGTACCCACAATCGCAGGCAGTTCCAGAGAACGCGCCATGATGGAAGTGTGGGAAGTACGGCCACCCATGTCAGTAATGAAACCGAGGACCTTGTTCAGGTTCAACTGTGCGGTTTCTGACGGGGTCAGGTCAGCGGCAACCAGAATCACTTCGTCCTGAATGGCGCTCAGGTCGATGATAGGCATGCAAAGAATATTGCGCAGCAGACGCTTACCGATATCACGTACGTCAGCCGCACGTTCTTTCAGGTATTCATCGTCCAGCTCTTCAAGGGCAGTCGCCTGACCTTCGATAACTTCATGAGCCGCCGCGTCGGCAGTCATGTGCTTATCTTTAATCAGGGCTATGATTTCCTGCTCCAGCTCCTCATCTTCGAGCAACATGATGTGGCCTTCGAAGATGGCTTCTTTTTCTTCACCGAAAGTTTCGCCAGCTTTCGTTTTGATCGCTTCAAGCTGCGCTGATGCCTTGGCACGACCGCTCAGGAAACGCTCAACTTCCTGGTCAACCTTATCGGCAGAAATTTTTTTCCGGTCAATGACGATTTCGTCTTCTTTCAGCAGAAGTGCTTTGCCAAAAGCGATACCCGGGGATGCTAAAATGCCTGAAATCATAACCCTACCTTACTTGTGACTGATCTTTAAAAGAACCCGGAAAATTACTCGAGTTCTGCCATCAGTTTAACCAGATGTTCAACTGCTTTTTGTTCGTCTTCGCCTTCTGCGGTCAACGTCACGACAGTACCCTGAGTCAGGCCCAGAGTTTGCAGTTTGAACAGGCTTTTTGCGCTGGCGCTTTTGCCGTTGGAAGTCACAGTGATCTCAGAAGTGAAGCCTTTCGCTTCTTTAACAAACTGAGCAGCAGGGCGGGTGTGCAGACCGTTCGGAGCGGTAATGGTAACTTCTTGCTGGAACATTGTATTTCCCCAACTTATAGGTTTAGTGTTGTGGAACTAAAGTCTAGCCTGGCGGCTGGACTTTAGCCTGTATCGTTAGCGCCGGCGTTACGGTATACGACTCAGAAGCGTGGAAAACACGATCCGGTGCTGGCGCTTCTGGCCTTTGACGTTTCGCACGTCATTAAACATTATGCAGCGAAAGCGAGAATTGAACCAAATCATAAAATCGATTCAGCTTCGTGAAATCAGAAACCGATTAATTTCGCGCATCAAAATAAATGTGATGGTTAAATACCAGACCCGAGGAGTCTAATCAATGCCAGGAGGGGTGAAACTTTGATGTGCTCCACAAAAAAGCACCTTCTCAGGTGCTTTTTTGCGCTTTTTTAACAATCTGGCATCACTGTTGCAGTTCTTTTTCAGTAAACAGATCGGCAAACAACGCGGTGCTCAAATAACGCTCACCAGAGGATGGCAGGATAACCACAATATTCTTGTTAGTAAAGGTTTCGTCTTCCTGCAGTTTCAGTGCAGCGGCGACAGCAGCACCAGAAGAGATGCCCGCAAGAATACCTTCTTCTTCCATCAGACGGCGTGCAGTACTGATCGCTTCTTCATTGGTAATTTTCACCACTTTGTCGATCAGTTTTAAATCAAGGTTGCCCGGAATAAAACCAGCGCCAATCCCCTGGATTTTGTGCGGACCTGGTTTCAGCTCTTCGCCTGCCAGCGCCTGGGAGATAACCGGGGAATCGGTCGGCTCAACTGCTACGGTGATCAGGTCTGATTTGCCTTTTGTGCCTTTAATATAGCGAGACACGCCGGTCAGCGTACCGCCGGTACCCACGCCAGAGATAAATACGTCCACCTGACCGTCGGTATCTTCCCAGATTTCCGGGCCCGTGGTTTTCTCATGAATTTCCGGGTTGGCCGGATTGCTAAACTGCTGCAGCAGCAGATATTTAGAGGGATCGCTGGCGACAATTTCTTCCGCTTTCTGAATCGCGCCTTTCATGCCTTTCGCGCCTTCGGTCAGCACCAGATTCGCGCCCAGCGCCTTGAGTAGCTTACGGCGTTCGATGCTCATGGTTTCAGGCATTGTCAGGGTCAGTTTGTAACCGCGAGCTGCGGCAACGTATGCCAGTGCGATACCGGTGTTACCACTGGTCGGTTCAACCAGTTCAATACCCGGTTTCAGCACGCCGCGTTTTTCGGCATCCCAAATCATATTGGCACCGATACGGCATTTAACGCTGAAGCTCGGGTTACGGGATTCTACCTTTGCCAGGATGCGTCCATTACCGATGCGGTTCAGTCGAACCAGCGGCGTGTGACCGATAGTCAGCGAGTTATCTTCAAAAATCTTACTCATGGCCTGTCCTTAACTGTATGAAATTTGGGAACCACCCCAGCATACCCACTTACTGTCCTTGGGGAAGTAAGGAATTCGCATATCTATATGCTGAGCCGAAATAATGGTAACCAGTATGGAATAAGAACCGGAATAATTCCTTTAGCGCCAGGCGGCGTTCTTTTCACGATAATAGTCGACCCACATTGCGGTTGCACCGCAGACTGCAACTGGCATCACGACCAGATTCAATACCGGAATCAAGGTGAACAGGCTGGTAAGCGCGCCAAATTGCATGTTTGTTACCTTACGTGTCCGCAAGGCGACGCGCATCTCTTTGAACGGCACTTTGTGGTTATCAAACGGGTAATCACAGTACTGGATGGCCAGCATCCAGGCGCTGAATAAAAACCACAGCACAGGCGCGACGGTTTGACCGATACCCGGAATGAAATAGAGTAGTAATAAAACGAGCGCGCGTGGCAGATACCAGGCAAGTTTCTGCCATTCGCGCTTCATAATACGCGGGATATCTTTAATGACGGCGGCCACGCCGGCATCGGGCGGCGTCGCACCGGTTAAGCGAGCCTCAAGCTGTTCGGCGAGCAGGCCATTGAACGGCGCGGCAATCCAGTTGGCGATAGTGGAGAAGAAATAGCTGAACACCAGCAGGATTGAAACAACCGCAATTGGCCAGAGCAAATAGCTAAGCCACTGTAGCCAGCCAGGAACATGGCTCATAAGCGCGGGGATCCAGTTGTCGAGGCGGGTAAATAGCCATGCAAAAGCCCCCCCCATCAATATGATATTGACGAGAAGCGGCAAAATAACGAAGCGGCGAATGCCCGGCAGCGTGATGAGCTTCCAGCCTTGAGAAAAATAGAAAACGCCGCTGCGTGATGAGGTTGGGGAAGATGAAACCATAGCCGGGCAATACTCCTTTTATTACAGCCAGAAAAGCAAAAACCTATATTATCTGTTCGCAGATGAAAAAACCCGTTCGGAAATGTTCGAAAAAACAGCAAAAAGCACAATTTCGTTCATCTTTATGCTGTGAAAGGCATGTGTACACTTGCACTTGACGTAATCGGCAAATACTCTTAGTGAGTAAATGTTTGCCGTGTTGGCAAGGTGTTAGAACAACAGAGAATATAATGATGCAGGATTTGCGTCTGATATTAATCATTGTTGGCGCGATCGCCATAATCGCTTTACTGGTTCACGGTTTCTGGACCAGTCGTAAAGAACGTTCCTCAATGTTCCGCGATCGACCGTTAAAACGTATGAAGTCGCGACGTGACGACGATGACGCCTACGACGAGGATGTCGAAGAAGATGACGACAGCGTGGGCGAAGTCCGCGTTCATCGGGTAAACGCACCGCCGAAAGCGGGAAGTGAACCTGAGGCTCCGCGTCAACAGCCACAGCATCAGTATCAACCTCCTTACGCGTCGGCACAGCCTCGCGCAACTGCCCCTGCCCGCCATGAAGAGCGCCAGGCGCAGCCGTCTGCTCAGCCGGTACAGCGTGCGCCGCAGGTGGAGCCGCAGCAGCCTGTTCAGGAGCCACGTGAGCGCGAATTTGCTCAGCCTGTGGCACCTGCACAGCCACAGCAACCTGCGTTTACGGCGGCACAGCCTTCACATCATGAACCTGTCGCGCAACCTGAGCCTGAACCTGAGCATATTGAAGAAGCCCCGGTTGTGGAAAAACCGCAGCGTAAAGAGACGGTCATTATTATGAACGTCGCGGCGCATCAGGGCAGCGCGCTACAGGGTGAGCTATTGCTCAACAGTATTCAGCAGGTTGGTTTCAAGTTTGGCGATATGAGCATTTTCCATCGCCATCTCAGCCCGGACGGTAGCGGTCCTACGCTGTTCAGCCTGGCCAATATGGTTAACCCTGGAACATTCGATCCGGAGCAGATGAGCGAGCTTACCACACCTGGTATCACCATGTTTATGCAGGTGCCATCTTACGGTGACGAGCTGCAAAACTTTAAATTGATGCTGCAAGCCGCGCAGTATATCGCTGATGAAGTTGGCGGCGTGGTGCTTGATGACCAGCGTCGTATGATGACGCCGCAGAAGCTGCGTGAGTATCAGGACAGAATCCGTGAAGTCAGGGACGCAAACGCGTAACGGCCACGGTTGCTTCGTTATTTCCCCAGAACCCCCGCCCGTCGGGGGTTTTTTATCATTGATGGTGCGACATGGAATCAATCGAACAAAAGCTCACTGAACTACGAACCACTCTTCGCCATCACGAATATCTTTATCATGTCATGGATACGCCTGAGATCCCGGATGCGGAATATGACAGGCTGCTGCGTGAACTCCGCGAGCTTGAGGCGCAGCATCCTGATCTCATCACGCCGGATTCACCTACACAGCGTGTAGGTGCCGCTCCGCTGGCCTCATTTAGCCAGGTACGCCATGAAATCCCGATGCTGTCGCTTGATAACGTCTTCGATGAGCAGAGCTTTCTTGCCTTCAATAAACGCGTTCAGGATCGGCTGAAAAGTACCGATGCGCTCATCTACTGTTGCGAGCTGAAACTTGATGGCCTGGCTGTCAGTATCCTCTATGAAAACGGCGTGCTGGTACGTGCCGCAACCCGTGGCGATGGGACGACCGGTGAGGACATTACCACCAACGTACGCACGATCCGCGCGATTCCGTTGAAACTGCATGGCGACAATATTCCGGCGCGTCTGGAAGTGCGTGGTGAAGTTTTCCTGCCCCAGGCCGGGTTTGAAAAAATTAACGAAGAAGCGCGTCGCACCGGAGGCAAAGTGTTTGCTAACCCACGTAATGCGGCGGCTGGCTCTCTGCGTCAGCTTGACCCACGTATTACGGCGAAGCGACCACTTACTTTCTTCTGTTATGGCGTGGGCGTGCTTGAAGGCGGTGAACTGCCCGATGCCCACCTCGGACGCTTGTTGCGCTTTAAAGAGTGGGGTTTACCGGTCAGCGACAGGGTGACGCTGTGCGACTCGCCGGAGGCAGTGCTGGCTTTTTATCACAAGGTAGAAGAGGACCGCCCGACGCTGGGCTTTGATATCGATGGCGTGGTCATTAAGGTCAATTCCCTGGCGCTCCAGGAACAGCTTGGTTTCGTTGCTCGCGCGCCGCGTTGGGCGGTGGCTTTCAAATTCCCTGCCCAGGAGCAGATGACGTTTGTTCGTGACGTCGAATTTCAGGTGGGACGTACGGGGGCAATTACCCCTGTTGCGCGGCTGGAGCCGGTACATGTCGCAGGCGTGTTGGTGAGTAATGCCACGTTGCATAATGCGGATGAAATCGCCCGTCTTGGTCTGCGCATTGGCGATAAAGTCGTGATTCGTCGTGCAGGCGATGTGATTCCCCAGGTGGTCAATGTGGTGGAGTCTGAGCGTCCTGATGGGACCCGGGAAGTTGTATTTCCAGCCCACTGCCCGGTATGTGGTTCGGATGTAGAGCGCGTGGAAGGCGAAGCGGTTACTCGCTGTACCGGGGGGTTGATTTGCGGCGCACAGCGCAAAGAAGCACTGAAACATTTTGTCTCCCGCCGGGCAATGGATGTTGACGGGATGGGCGATAAGATTATCGACCAACTGGTGGAAAAAGAGTACGTCCATACGCCTGCCGATCTGTTCCGTCTGACGGCAGGTAAGCTGACGGGTCTGGATCGTATGGGACCGAAATCGGCACAAAACGTAGTCAATGCATTAGAAAGTGCAAAAGAGACCACATTTGCCCGTTTCCTGTACGCGCTGGGTATCCGTGAAGTAGGCGAAGCCACAGCGGCGGGGCTTGCGGCGTACTTCGGTACGTTGGAAGCGCTGGAAGCGGCTTCCATTGAGGAACTGCAAAAAGTACCCGATGTGGGCAAAGTGGTCGCGGCGCATGTCTTTAACTTTTTTGCCGAAGAGAGTAACCGCGATGTGATCGGCCAATTGCTGGCAGAGGGCGTACGCTGGCCTGCGCCGGTCGTCATCAACGCCGAAGAGATAGACAGCCCGTTTGCCGGTAAAACCGTAGTGCTGACTGGTAGCCTGAGCCAGATGTCGCGCGATGATGCCAAAGCCCGCCTGGTTGAGCTTGGCGCGAAAGTGGCAGGCAGTGTGTCGAAAAAGACGGATCTGGTTATCGCCGGCGAGGCCGCGGGTTCCAAGTTGGCGAAAGCACAGGAGTTGGGCATTGCGGTGATTGATGAAGCGGAAATGCTACGGCTGCTGGGTGCGTAAATGGAAAAAGAACAGCTTATTGAGATTGCGAACACTGAGATGCCATTCGGGAAGTATCAGGGGCGGAAGCTGATTGATTTACCTGAGGAGTACCTGCTGTGGTTTGCCCGTAAGGATTCGTTTCCTGCCGGGCATCTGGGCGAACTTATGCAACTGGCTTTGCTGATTAAAACGGAGGGGCTGGCCCATCTGGTGCAGCCCCTGAAACGCCGTTAAGCTTTCGCCGTTTCCTGTGCCTGTAGTTTTTCTGCCTGGCGTTTGTAGCGACGTGCCAGCACTGCACAGACCATCAGCTGAATTTGATGGAAAATCATCAGTGGCAGCACCATCATCCCTATCACTGATGTCGGGAACAGAATGTTGGCCATCGGGATACCGTTGGCCAGACTTTTCTTGGATCCGCAGAATACGATGGTGATTTCATCCGCTTTATTAAACCCGAGTTTACGGGCTGCGAAGATATTAATCGCGATAACAATCGCCAGCAGAACCATGCTGAACACCACGATAAACAGCAGTGAACCTACACCTACCTTGTGCCAGATCCCATTAACTACGGCTTCGCTAAACGCGGAATAGACGACCAGCAGAATGGATGTCTGATCGGTTTTCGAAATCCACTTCTTATTACGCGCTACCCACGCACCCGTCCACCGGCGTGACAGATGCCCCAGGACAAACGGCAGCAACAGTTGCAGCATAATTTTGCCAACCTGTTCCAGGCTTCCGTCAGCGCCATGCAGATTCATTAGCAGGCCAACCAGCAGCGGGGAGAGGAAGATGCCTAACAGGCTGGAGGCGGAAGCGGAACAGACGGCGGCCGCGACATTTCCTCCGGCAAGTGAGGTAAAGGCAATAGCCGATTGTACGGTCGCCGGCAGAATACACAGATAGAGGAAACCGGTGTAGAGCTCCTGGCTCACATTGACGGGTGACCACCAGACAAACAGTACCCCTAAAACGGGAAATAAAATGAATGTGCTGCACATCACCCACAGATGCAGTCGCCAGTGGCTACCCCCGGCAATAATGGCTTCACGAGACAATTTCGCGCCATGCATAAAGAACAACAACGCAATGGCTGCGGTGGTCAGCCCTTCAAAGAAGGGAACAAAACCGCCACGGGCCGGGAAGAAGGTGGCCAGCAGCACGGTACACACCAGCGTCAATGTAAAAGGGTCAAGGACACGAAAAAGTTTCATAAATACTCCTGAAATTCGGTGCCAACAGTTTGCGTTTTTTGTTTTGAGAAATAAAATTAATTTATTGAATCAATATATGAATTTATTAGATGAATTATTCGTTGCGACAACTTCGTGTCTTTGTCACGGTAGCACATGCCAAAAGTTTCAGCCGGGCAGGAGATATTATTGGGTTAAGCCAATCGGCAGTGAGCCACAGCGTTAAAGAACTGGAACTGCAGACCGGTGTCCGATTACTCGATCGTACTACGCGTGAAGTGGTGCTGACAGAAGCCGGGCAGCAGCTCGCAGCCAGACTGGAAAGATTGCTCGAGGAACTGAATAACACCCTGCGTGATGCCGGACGTGTGGGCCAGCAACTATCCGGTACAGTGCGCGTGGCGGCAAGTCAGACGATTTCGGCTCATTTGATTCCGCAATGTATTGCGCAGAGTAACCGTCTCTATCCGGAGATCGATTTTATGCTGCATGATCGGCCGCAACAGTGGGTACTGGAGAGTATTCGTCATGGTGAAGTGGACTTTGGCATCGTTATCGATCCCGGTCCGGTGAGTGATTTGCAGTGTGAAGAGATCCTGGAAGAGCCGTTCTTTTTGCTTTGTCGTCACGATCACGCCTGGGCGACATCTCAAACCATACCCTGGTCAGCACTGCAAGACTCACGTCTTGTGGTTCAGGACTACGCTTCGGGCAGCCGCCCATTGATTGATGCCGCCCTGGCACAATTTGGCATCACAGCCGCTATCGTTCAGGAGATAGGGCATCCGGCCACATTATTTCCAATGGTAGAAGCGGGGATTGGGATTAGCATCATGCCCGCGCTGGCGTTACCGTTGCCGCAGGGGAGCCAACTATGTGTGAAACGCTTAAAGCCAGAGATTAAACGTAAGATCATGCTGGTGCAGCGAAAAAATCGTTCGCTTTCGGGAGCCGCGCAGGCGATATGGGATGTGGTGCGTGAACAGGCCCGGTGTTTGAACCAGGCCCGTGAAGAAGACCCGCTATTCCATCAGATGTAAATATCGATCTGGTTGTTGTCAGAAGGGGTGTTAACACCTTCTGGTTTAACAGCGGACTGACTCTGTTTTTCGTCATTTTTTTTCTGCGCTTCCTCTGCCTGTTTGTATTCCAGTTGGGCCAGTTGCGCTTGTAACTGTTTGATCTCAGCCTGTAGCAGCTCCCGCTGTTTCTGGCTGTCAGCATCGGCACTGCCCGATGTCGCGAGATCTTTCAATTGCTGACTCAATTTCGAGATTTGCTGCATAATGTTGCTGATCTGCGAGGCAATATCGCTGTTTGAGGAAGACGAGCCGCCGGTGCTACTGGTGCTGCTTTTGCCACCGCTGATGCTGCTGGAAATCACAGTTGATGTGGTTGCCTGAATTGTTGTCATTTTTCTCTCCTCTCTAGCCCAAAACACCATTAACGGTGGAAAAGTACCGCTGGCACGTGCGGATCCGTGCCGCGCTCAGGGTATTATATCTCTATATTAAGCATAAATTATGGCAAAGCGTTATCAGACCTGCCTGCAGATAACTTAATGGTTTTATTGTTTTTACTGTATAGGATAAGTTGGCTTTTTCGACTGCCTTTTGGTGTTTTTAAAGGGTTTATTATCTTGCCAGGTAGGGCGAGTTTGATGGTTTTTTATTCTTTCCTGTTCCAGGGCAGAGAGTAAGGAACAAAGTGAGTGTCGGAAGAAGAACGGTATATCGCAGATAGCAAAAAAGCGCCTTTAGGGCGCTTTTTTACATTGGTGGGTCGTGCAGGATTCGAACCTGCGACCAATTGATTAAAAGTCAACTGCTCTACCAACTGAGCTAACGACCCGAAGTGGTGGGTGATGACGGGATCGAACCGCCGACCCCCTCCTTGTAAGGGAGGTGCTCTCCCAGCTGAGCTAATCACCCACTTCGGTACTTCATATTGTTGTAAGAAATCCAGCTGGCGAGAAAGTGGTGGGTGATGACGGGATCGAACCGCCGACCCCCTCCTTGTAAGGGAGGTGCTCTCCCAGCTGAGCTAATCACCCACTTCTCAATTTCTTACATTACACGGCGGAGACTACCTAAGTAGTGGTGGGTGATGACGGGATCGAACCGCCGACCCCCTCCTTGTAAGGGAGGTGCTCTCCCAGCTGAGCTAATCACCCCCGCTGTGTGGAGTCGCATTATAGGGAGAGTTGAAAATGAGTCAACGCATTTTCAAAAGAAATTGTTCGTTCGTCGTAAAATTAAACAAACCGCTGTTGAATCGAGCGTGGGCGCATGATTTATATACAAAATACATATAGAAGCTCGTGATTGCGGCAACAACATTGAGGAATCACCCCACAGTGATAGAATATTGCGACCTCAATTTTCCAGGATTTGCCGGTTGTCGGCATATTTATCAAACGTAAGGCCTTTTCATGAAAATCAAAACTCGCTTCGCGCCAAGCCCGACTGGCTATCTGCACGTCGGCGGTGCGCGTACTGCTCTTTACTCCTGGCTTTTTGCACGTAACCACAATGGTGAGTTCGTGCTGCGTATTGAAGACACCGATCTTGAGCGCTCAACGCCAGAAGCTATTGAAGCCATCATGGATGGTATGAACTGGCTGAATCTGGAATGGGACGAGGGTCCGTATTTCCAGACCAAACGTTTTGATCGCTACAACGCGGTTATTGATGAGATGCTGCAAGCGGGCACTGCTTATAAATGCTATTGCTCCAAAGAGCGTCTTGAAGCGTTGCGTGAAGAGCAGATGGCGAAAGGTGAAAAACCGCGTTATGACGGTCGCTGCCGCCACGGTCACGAACATCATGCGGCGGATGAGCCATGCGTTGTTCGTTTTGCTAACCCGCAGGACGGTTCCGTTATATTTGACGACCAGATCCGCGGGCCGATCGAATTCAGCAACCAGGAGCTCGACGATCTGATTATTCGTCGTACAGATGGATCTCCGACTTATAACTTCTGCGTAGTTGTCGACGACTGGGACATGCAGATCACGCATGTGATCCGTGGTGAAGACCATATCAACAACACACCGCGTCAGATCAACATCCTGAAAGCACTGAATGCCCCGGTGCCGGTTTATGCGCATGTATCCATGATTAACGGTGATGACGGTAAAAAGCTCTCCAAACGTCATGGCGCGGTCAGTGTGATGCAGTATCGTGACGACGGCTACCTGCCGGAAGCGTTGCTGAACTACCTTGTCCGCCTGGGCTGGTCGAGCGGCGATCAGGAGATTTTCTCCCGTGAAGAGATGATCAAGCTGTTCTCACTTGGCGCGGTGAGCAAATCTGCGAGTGCGTTTAATACCGATAAACTGCTGTGGCTGAACCACCACTATATCAACACCCTGGCGCCTGAGTATGTGGCGACCCATCTGCAGTGGCACATTGAGCAGGAAAATATCGATACCCGCAACGGCCCGCAACTGGCGGATCTGGTAAAACTGCTGGGTGAGCGTTGCAAAACGCTGAAAGAAATTGCGGCAAGCTGCCGTTACTTCTATGAAGATTTCGCTGAGTTTGATGCTGATGCCGCGAAAAAACACCTGCGCCCGGTCGCACGTCAACCGCTGGAAGTGGTGCGCGATAAACTCGCCGCGCTGGCTGACTGGACTGCGGAAAACGTGCACCACGCGATCCAGGCAACGGCTGATGAGCTGGAAGTAGGGATGGGGAAAGTCGGTATGCCTCTGCGTGTGGCCGTAACGGGGGCAGGGCAGTCTCCTGCACTGGACGTTACTGTACATGCGATTGGTAAATCCCGTAGCATTGAGCGTATCAACAAAGCGCTGGATTTTATTACTGAGCGCGAAAGCCAGCAGTAAGACGGCACATAAAACGAAAACGGCAGGTTTTACCTGCCGTTTTTTTTACTCCGCATCTATCGCTGTAATGCCAAGCCTTTGTAGAAAACCCTGAATTCCTTCGCGAACGAGCAACACCACCAGCCGTTCTTGTTCAAGCGGCGTCATGTTTTGCAGCATGCCATTAATTTTCAAAAGCGCCGAGGTCTGTTTATCAGCCTCATAGTGCGGAAAGGGCTCCGCCAGCGAGGCAGGGGAGTGGCGTTGGCGCATGGTGGGTGTTTTCATAATGAAATGACGAACATTCTTATCAATATGGATAAGACGCGCACGACCGCCTTTTACTCCAGGTAAATTCTCGGTGGACCATCTTTGTTCGCGGATCCAACGATTCACTGTCTGTTTTGCCACGCCGAGATAATCCGCCAATTCCTCAGTCGTCATTTTATCAGGTAATTTCATCTTATTTCTGTTCACGAATACCCAGACGAGACAGCAAACCGGTAATGCCGTCGCGAAGTAACAATGAGGAAAGCTGTTTCTGTTCGGGCATTGTCATCTCTTTGGCCAGTGTCAGAAGCAGTGTTTCCAGAGTAGGGTCTTTAGCAGTAAGAGAAGAGAACGTTATTTCATGGGCTGAGCGTTGGGCATTGCGGATAAATTCACGGACCTGCTCATTAACATGCACCAGCCGGGCTTTTCCACCCTGTACGCCTGGTTTAGGAGAAGTGACCCAGCCTTCTTTACGCACCCATTTGTTGATGGTCTGGCGGCTGTAACCGGTAAGCTGCGCGAGCTCTTCCGGGGTCATTCGTTCCTTGAGCATGTTATTTCCAGAGTGGTTGTAGGGATAATTAGTGAATAATGTTATAGCATCATTTTATGCGAAAATGTGACATGTTTAACTACTGGCTGCGAGATGTTTCGCAATGTCTTTCATTTGAATGCTTTTTCAGCGATTGATTGCGACCAGATAATTTTGCCGTTGACACCTGGCGAGGGAATTCATATTATGCCGCCCGTCAACACGACACGCTTTACGCGATGGGGCTATAGCTCAGCTGGGAGAGCGCTTGCATGGCATGCAAGAGGTCAGCGGTTCGATCCCGCTTAGCTCCACCAAATCCTCCACCCAGGTGGTTTGGTGCGTAAACAACATTGTGGGGCTATAGCTCAGCTGGGAGAGCGCTTGCATGGCATGCAAGAGGTCAGCGGTTCGATCCCGCTTAGCTCCACCAAAATTTGAACCCTCGCTACGGCGGGGGTTTTTTATTTCCCCGTTTTGTCTCCTCATGTAAATCCTTTTCAGGTTCAGTAAGAAATTATGGGTTTATTAATGCTATCGGCATAGTACGGTATGCGTTGGCTTTATATGTTGATTCGCGATGCGAATAAACATATTATCCGTGCCTGACAAAAAATGAGCAGGTGAGATCAATTTATTAACGATAATGAAATCTAAATTATACATACATAACCAAAAATTTATTATTGCTCTGATTATGTGTCTTATTGCGGTGCCAGTATCCCGTTATATCTCACCACGAGCAATTATAGATTCCAGTAACGTCTATCTCGCCTGGCTTCCGTTGAGCGTTATGTTTTCAATGCTGTTTATATTTGGTCGCCACGCCATCCTGCCAATTATTATCAGTTTTGCTATCGCTAACGAATGGTTATTACCTTTGCCATTTAATCAGGCTGGTATATTGCTGTTCTGCCAGACTTTCCCGGTTTTTGCCGTATGTGCCATTGTCCGCTGGAAAATAGGTATACGCTGGCGTCACAGCCTCCCGAATAAAAATATGGCGCTGCGGATCTTCTGGATGGGGTTTGTCGCTCCGGCAGGGATAAAATTCTCCATGTATATGGCGGGTCAGTGTTTCGTCTTTCCGGACCATCTGTCGGGTTACTTTGGTTCTGCGTCAGTAGTCTATTCAATCGTTGATATTCAAAGCCTTATCTGTGCATCGCTGATTTTCACGATGATGTTTTATTATCCATTAAGGATGATTATCAGTCCGCGCTATGCACACCTGTTTTGGCGTAAAAGCTTTAAACCCTGTTTTACGAAAAAGAAACGATTATTCCTTTCGTTATGGATGGCCTCGCTGATAGCTATCCTCACTGTTTTGTGTTCGCCTTATCATTCCGATTTTGTTGCGGGGTATCTTGTTCCACTTATTTTTATTCTCTTTACGCTAGTTATCAGCAAATTAAGTTATCCGCTAATTATGCTGAGTTGGGCGGTATCTGCTTTTGTGCTGGCTGCCTATAACCGCAATTTTCTGCATGGGGTTAACACGGAATACTCGCTGGCATTTGTTATGTCGGTACTGATCTGTTTTACCATATGTTTAATATATATGACCCGTGTATATCATCGTAGTGTATGGATCAGAAAACGCTGGCGGGAGCAGGCATTAACTGACCCGTTGACTGGTTTACCTAATTTACGTGCGCTGGAATTGCATCTGGAGAAAAATAGGAATCAGATTGTCTGCTGTTTTCATATGAAAAATCTGGAGTTTTTAAGCCGGCATTACGGAATGATGATGCGTGTCTATTTTAAGCGTAGCGTCACTCATGCATTGCGCCCATTGTTACAGCCAGGGGAATTATTGTTCCAGTTGCCTGGCTGTGAATTACTGTTGGTACTGGAGGGCCCACAGGCTGCCGATCGCTTGCAGCACATGCTTGATTTCCTCAATAGCCAGCGCTTTCACTGGCAAAATACCAGCCTTGATGTCGAGTTTGGCGCCTCATGGGGAGACGTGAACGGTGCGGGAGAAACGCTACACCATACGTTAGGGCAGTTGAGCTGGCTCTCTGAACAGGCTTGTACCACCCCTCAACCGCTGGCGTTGACCAACAGCCTGGCCATCGTGACTGGCCAGACGACTGAGCGCGTAATGTTGCTTAATAAGGTAAAACGGGCGCTGGATGAGCGCACGCTGCAACTGTATGCTCAGCCCATCCTTGACGCGCAGAGGCAGGGTTATCATGAAATCCTCACGCGTCTTGTCAGTGATGGTGAGGTGATGAGCCCGGCGCACTTCATTCCTGTGATTGCGCAGTTTAATCTCAGCACCCGCTTCGACATGCAGGTCATTGAAACCTTGCTGCAATGGATGCAGGCAAATCCGCAACCTGGCGATAAACAACGTCAGCGCTTCTCAGTAAACCTGATGCCACTGACGCTGATGCAAAAAGATTTTGCCGCAAAATTACTGAAGCTCTTCGCGGCTTACGCGATCTCTTGTCGTGAAGTCATTATCGAAATTACCGAAGAGCAGGCCTTTTCGCATTCTGAATTCAGCGTGAAGAACATTCAGCAATTGCGTCAGGCCGGTTTTAAAATTGCCATTGACGACTTCGGTACGGGGTTTGCTAATTTCGAACGGTTAAAGCGTCTGGAGGCAGATATCATCAAGATTGATGGCTGCTTTGTGCGGGATATTGCCCACGATCCGCAGGATGTGATGATTGTGAAATCCATTTGCGAGCTGGCAAAAGCGAAGTCACTGACGGTGGTGGCGGAATATGTCGAGACAGAGGAACAACGCGCGTTGCTGTTGAATGCCGGGGTGAATTATCTGCAGGGATACTTACTGGGGAAACCGCAGCCATTAGTCGCGGCTGGGAAGGCGTAAACCGGGGTTGCCCCCGGTTTATCTGAATTACAGTACCAGTGCCGCGATAGAGGCGGACAGGACGCTCACCAGCGTTGAACCGTAAACCAGTTTCAGACCGAAGCGGGAAACCACGTTACCTTGCTCTTCGTTCAGGCCTTTAATCGCACCGGCGATAATACCGATAGAAGAGAAGTTAGCGAAGGAAACCAGGAAGACAGACAGGATGCCTTCCGCACGCGGAGACAGGCTGGATGCGATTTTCTGCAGATCCATCATCGCCACGAATTCATTGGAAACCAGTTTGGTTGCCATGATACTGCCCACCTGCAGCGCTTCTGAGGACGGAACACCCATTACCCAGGCAATCGGGTAGAAGATGTAGCCCAGAATCCCCTGGAAGGAGATGCCGAGAATGGCAGCGAACAGGGCGTTCAGACCAGAAATCAGAGCGATAAAGCCGATCAGCATTGCCGCAACGATAATCGCGACTTTAAAGCCCGCCAGTATATACTCGCCCAGCATTTCGAAGAAGCTCTGTCCTTCATGCAGGTTAGACATCTGCAGGTTTTCTTCGCTCTCATCGACGCGGTATGGGTTGATCAGGGACAGCACGATAAAGGTGCTGAACATGTTCAGAACCAGCGCCGCGACCACATATTTTGGCTGCAGCATGGTCATGTACGCGCCAACAATTGACATCGAAACGGTAGACATCGCGGTAGCCGCCATGGTGTACATGCGGTTGCGGGACATTTTTCCGAGGATATCTTTGTAAGCGATGAAGTTTTCAGACTGGCCCAGAATCAAGGAGCTGACTGCGTTAAATGATTCCAGTTTACCCATGCCGTTGACTTTGGACAGGACGGTACCGATAGCGCGAATAATAATTGGCAGTACGCGGATATGTTGCAGGATACCGATCAGCGCAGAAATGAAGACAATCGGGCAGAGCACTTTCAGGAAGAAGAATGCCAGACCTTGATCGTTCATTTTGCCGAAGACGAAGTTTGTCCCTTCGTTGGCAAATCCGAGCAGTTTTTCAAACATCTCGGAGAAGCCTTTCACAAAACCCAGACCCACGTCAGAGTTCAGGAAGAACCAGGCAAGCAAGACTTCAAGCACGAGCAGTTGGACAACAAAGCGAATGCGGATTTTTTTGCGGTCACTGCTTACAAGTAATGCAAGCAGCGCCACAACGGCAAGCGCCAGAACAAAGTGCAGAACGCGGGACATATTTGCTCCAAATATGAGACGGGTAGAAATTTCGTGCACATTCTATGTAACAAGCGGAAAGAAAACGAGATCAAACACACAGTATATTAATGACCTGTGACCAGACTCAAAAATAGTGATCCACCATACATTTCTGTTATGTTAAGTAAAAGAATGAAAAGTTGCACTGTAATGCTAAACTCTTAACAAGACGGTGTGATTTGCATCTCATCGTTCCCGTCTTAAAAACATCCGGCCCGTCATCGTTTCTGACTATCGAAGAAATCAATCGAATCTATTCTAAATGAACTTGATAATCATTCTCATTTTGGTAGCATGAAACATAGCAAAGGCTATATTTAGGGGCAAGAAATGAACAACAGTCGCGTTGAGAGTAGCAGTGGACGTGCAGCGCGCAAGTTAAAGCTCGCGTTAATGGGACCTGCGTTCATTGCGGCGATCGGGTATATCGATCCGGGTAACTTCGCCACTAATATTCAGGCCGGGGCCAGCTTCGGTTACCAACTGCTGTGGGTGGTTGTCTGGGCAAACCTGATGGCCATGCTGATTCAACTGCTGTCAGCAAAGTTAGGGATTGCCACGGGTAGAAACCTCGCAGAACAAATTCGCGATCATTACCCGCGTCCGCTGGTCTGGTTCTACTGGGTACAGGCGGAAATTATCGCCATGGCCACGGACCTTGCCGAGTTTATCGGCGCCGCCATCGGTTTTAAGCTGATTCTCGGCGTGTCGCTGTTACAAGGTGCGGTACTGACCGGGATCGCCACCTTTTTAATTCTGATGCTGCAACGCCGCGGGCAGAAACCGCTGGAAAAAGTCATTGGCGGGCTGCTGCTGTTTGTTGCGGCGGCTTATATTGTTGAGCTGGTTTTCTCACGTCCTGAACTGGCTCCGCTCAGTAAAGGCATCTTGATCCCAAGCCTGCCGGGTACCGAAGCCGTATTCCTTGCCGCTGGTGTGTTAGGGGCAACAATCATGCCGCACGTGATTTACCTGCACTCCTCATTGACCCAGTATCTGCATGAGGGAACGCGCCGCGAGCGGTATTCCGCGACTAAGTGGGATGTGGGTATCGCGATGACTATCGCCGGTTTCGTCAATCTGGCGATGATGGCGACTGCCGCTGCTGCATTTCACTTCAATGGTCATACCGGCATTGCCGATTTGGACGAAGCCTATTTAACGCTTGAACCGCTGCTCAGTCATGCGGCGGCTACCGTGTTTGGCCTGAGCCTGGTGGCAGCCGGGCTTTCCTCTACCGTGGTAGGGACGCTGGCCGGGCAGGTGGTGATGCAGGGGTTTGTGCGTTTCCATATTCCATTATGGGTACGCCGGACCATCACTATGATGCCATCGTTTGTCGTTATCCTGATGGGGCTTGATCCCACACGCATTCTGGTGATGAGCCAGGTACTGCTCAGTTTCGGCATCGCCCTGGCGCTGGTGCCATTGCTGATCTTTACCAGTGACCGCGCGTTAATGGGGGAGCTGGTGAATACGCCGACGGTCAAACGCGTTGGCTGGCTGATTGTGATCCTGGTGGTGGCGCTAAATGGCTGGCTGCTGGTGGGAACCGCTTTAGGGATATAACGCTAAATATTGCCAAAGAAAAAGGAGCGCATGCGCTCCTTTTTGCTTATAGCCTGTTTGTTAACGCCAGTGACCATGGCCATGACCACGTCCCGGGCCGCGACGATCATCGCGATCATTCCAGCCTTCACGGTAACCGCGTTCGTAAGCATCACGCTTATCCCAGCCACGGTGGTAGCCACGGTCATGCATACGCCAGCGATGGTCACGCCATTCGTAATTACGATGCCAGTAGTCGCGATCGCGCCAGCGTCCGCCGTCCCAATAATTGCCGTAATTGTCGCGATCGCCAATTTGCAATTTTACAGAAGGCAGCAGTGTTATTTCGCCAGAGTTAGCGACCAGTGGGGCACATGCCATTAATACTGCTGCGAGAATCAGTGACCTGAACATAGTTTTCTCCTTCACGATCGGGTCTGTTGCAGCAATATTATGTAACGTTTATGCCCGCATCTTCGGAGGAACTCCTAAATCCGTAGTGACAGCACTTTTTGCTAAAAATGCTGTTATTTTGCGCTGTTCAGGATCGTGTCAATGTTGGCGCATTCCGCTTCGCTGAACTGGCGATTAGCCAGCATGCCGACGGCGTCATCAAGCTGGCTGGTTTTACTGGCACCAATCAGCACGGAGGTCACCTTGTCCCCGCGCAGAACCCATGCCAGCGCCATTTGCGATAATTTTTGCCCACGGGCTATCGCCAAATCATTCAACTTGCGGACTTTTGCCAGCTTTTCATCCGTAATCTGATCGGGATTGAGGAAACGGCTACCGCTGGCGGCGCGTGAATCTTCCGGAATACCATTCAGATAACGGTCGGTGAGTTGTCCGCCTGCCAGCGGCGAAAACGCAATGCTGCCGACCCCTTCTTGTTGCAGCACAGTCAACAGTTCGTCTTCCACCCAACGCTCGAACATCGAATATTTGGGCTGATGGATAAGGCAGGGCGTGCCCAGATCATTGAGTATCTCAATGGCCTGGCGCGCCAAATCGGCCGGGTAATTCGACAGACCGACATACAGCGCCTTGCCCTGGCGGACAACGTGGTCCAGCGCTCGCATGGTCTCTTTCAGCGGCGTTTCAGGGTCCGGACGGTGGTGATAGAAGATATCGACATAATCGAGCCCCATCCGGCGCAGGCTTTGATCGAGGCTGGCAATCAGGTATTTGCGTGAACCCCAGTCGCCATAGGGGCCATCCCACATGGTATAGCCTGCTTTGGTCGAGATGATCAGTTCATCCCGATAAGGCAAAAAATCTTCCTGTAGCAGACGACCAAAATTGCGCTCGGCAGAGCCGGGAGGCGGCCCGTAGTTATTGGCGATATCGAAATGAGTTATCCCCAAATCGAAAGCATGTCTGAGTAGCTGACGGCTATTTTCAATGAGTGTTGCATCGCCAAAGTTATGCCACAGTCCAAGTGAGATTGCCGGAAGCTTAAGACCACTGTCACCGCAGCGGCGAAATTCCATTTTCTGATAGCGATCCCCGGAGGCCAGATAAACCATACATATGCCCTTAATGTCAGTGTATACGTTTACACATGTGGCCTTCGAGCTTACACCAGCTTGCCGGTTCTCGCTGATTTCCTCTGCTAAATTCTGCCGTTACGCACTATTTTTTGCGTGGTGCGATCATCACCGGCTTTCCTGCCAGCAACAGCCAGGCGGGTAACATCACAATGCATAACAGTGGCAGCAGACTGGTATCCGGCACCACGGCGGCAGCCATAAACAGGCTCAACCAGGCGTCGCGGGTGACGACCAGCACCATTCCGAGAATGGCACACGAGATAGTGATTGCTGCCGGGACGGCATTGACGTGTTCATGCAGCATCAGACCGAGAGCGACGCCAACAAACACCGCCGGGAAGATGCGCCCGCCGCGAAAACCACAGGCCGCCGCAACCACCAGCGCCGCCAGTTTTATCACTGCGAATAGCAGATAATCCGTTACGGTAAAGGTCTGCGCGAACGCCATTTGCTGCATCTCATCCAGCCCTTTAAACAGGGTGATATTGCCGCCAATAACGCCGAGCACGCCCAGAATAAAGCCACCGATCCCGAGCATCAGTACCGGGCTTTTCAGGCGATGCATCAACTGGTGCAAACGCGGCAGGCACCAGACCGCTACCATCCCCAGCGCAATCGCGATGGCGCAGACGACCGCACCGCTGATGATATCGACCAGATGCATCTGCGGATAATGCGCAACAGGCAGAGCGAAGTGGGGATGGAAAAACAGCCCGGTGGTCAGAGCGCCTGCGGCGGCGGCCATCAGCGGGGCGAACAGGCGGTCCCATAGCGGCAGGTCAGTATTTGAATTCAGCGTCTGGGAGAAAATCAGCGCGGCTGCCACGGGGGTGCCAAACAGTGCGCCAATGGTTCCGGCAGAGGCGAGAATAGTCCAGTCGAGAGGGGCAACGCGCGGGAACAATTTTCCACCCAATGCCACGGCCAGGGCAATATTGAGCACCATAATAGGATGCTCCGGCCCAAGACTCACACCACCGGCCAGGCCAAGCACCAGGGCAACCAGCAGGCCGGGTAGGGCAGAGACATGTACTGGTGCGCCAATCAGCGGCTCGGTTGCCGGATCCGGGCCGCCATGTCCGGCGCTGTAACGAATCACCAGACCGACCGCCAGCCCGGTCAGGGTCAGGATCATAATCACCCAGAAAGGGGAGTCAGGGGTAAAACCCAGACGATAAGGCAGCCCATTCCAGAGTATCAATTGCAGAACGGCGGCCACTTTCATGACCAGCAATAACACCAGACTGGATGCGACACCGATAATCAGCGCGGGAAGCGCCAGCAGCAGCATCGTTCTGGCTCGCGGATGGAGCATGTTCATTTCCTTTTAACTGAGCACAGGGTCACAGCACGCTTGTGGAAAATATCCGGCGGGTGCAAACATTGCTGAAACCATTACGTTAATTTGTGACGAAGATCGATAATCCCGGGGCACTCATGCTATGTTCGTTGTCGTTATAGCGCCTTGAATTTACAGTGTGCCAAAGATTTATTCTGACTTTAGCGGAGCCGTAAAAGAATGACAAAATATGCTTTAGTAGGGGACGTGGGTGGCACGAACGCACGATTAGCGCTCTGCGATCTCAGTAGCGGAGCCATCTCCCAGGCCAAAACCTATTCCGGCCTTGATTATCCCAGCCTCGAGGCGGTGGTACGCGTGTACCTCGATGAGCATAAGGCAGAGGTAAAAGATGGCTGTATCGCCATCGCTTGCCCTATTACCGGTGACTGGGTGGCGATGACCAACCACACCTGGGCTTTCTCTATCGCCGAGATGAAAAAAAACCTTGGCTTCGCACATCTGGAAATCATTAACGATTTCACCGCTGTTTCTATGGCGGTGCCGATGCTGAAAAAAGAGCACCTGACTCAGTTCGGCGGCGGTGAGCCGGTTGAAGGCAAGCCAATCGCGGTCTATGGCGCAGGCACGGGCCTTGGCGTATCACACCTGGTGCATGTCGATAAGCGCTGGGTCAGCCTGCCGGGTGAAGGCGGACACGTGGATTTTGCGCCGAACAGCGAAGAAGAGGGCATTATTCTGGAGGAGCTGCGCGCGGAGATCGGCCATGTGTCTGCTGAGCGTGTTCTGTCCGGTCCGGGGCTGGTCAATTTATACCGCGCGATCGTGAAATCGGACGGACGGCTGCCGGAAAACCTGCAGCCGAAAGATGTCACCGAACGTGCCCTGGCGGATAGCTGTATCGATTGTCGCCGCGCGCTGTCGCTGTTTTGCGTCATTATGGGACGTTTCGGCGGCAACCTGGCGCTGAATCTCGGTACGTTTGGCGGCGTCTATATCGCAGGCGGTATTGTGCCGCGCTTCCTGGATTTCTTTACCGCCTCCGGTTTCCGCGGTGGTTTTGAAGACAAAGGACGTTTCAAATCCTACGTACAGGATATCCCGGTATTCCTGATCACACACGATAATCCAGGCCTGCTCGGCGCCGGCGCGCACCTGCGCCAGTCGCTGGGGTATTATCTCTAAAGATGCATTAACTGCCTGAATTCTTTTACCTTACTGCGGCTGACGGGCACCTGGAAATCCAGGTCTCTCAGCCGCACGATATAGGTGTTATTGAACCAGGGTTCAATTTCGCGAATTTTATCCAGATTGACGCAGTAGGAGCGATGGCAGCGGAAAAAGTGCGCCGCCGGGAGCTTGCTGCAAAACTCCGTAATATTCATTGGCATGACATAGGATTCACGTTTGGTGTAGACAAACGTCATCTTTTCATGCGCTTCTGCGTAATAGATATCGTGAATACTGGTGACGATGATGCGCTCATCTTTCACCAGATTGATTGTCGCATTCTCGCGTGCGGCAGGGCTGGCACTAGTGCCGGTTTGTTGCTGCCAGGCTGTTTCCAGCTTTTGCAACATGCTAATAATGCGCGATTCCTGATACGGTTTAAGAATATAGTCAAACGCTTCCAGCTCGAATGCTTCTACCGCATGCTCTTTCCAGGCGGTAATGAACACGATAAACGGTTTATGGGCGAACTGACTGATATTCTGCGCCAGCAGGACTCCGTCCAGGGACGGGATGTTGATATCAAGGAAAATGGCGTCCACTTTGTTGTGCTGTAAATATTTCAGCACGTCGAGACCGTCCTCAAATGTACCCACTATATCCATCTGGCTGTGCGTTTTGATAAGCCAGCTCAACTCCTGTTGCGCCAGGAATTCATCTTCAACAATGATGACCTTCATTCACTTCTCCCGTTAAGGCAACAGCGTGGCCGGCGTGGTCACAGGTGTGGTGTGCAAGGGCACATAAAACGCAATCTCGGTACCCGGCGTCAGGCGGCGGATATGCAGCCCCTCGCCATACAGTAACTTCACGCGCTGGTGGACATTGAGCAAACCGATTTTATTACCCGGCATTTCGTCGGCTTCCACACGGGCGATCATCTCGGGTGCAATACCGTTTCCCGTATCGCGTACGGCAATACGCACGCGGTTGCCGCACTCCGCCACGCTGATAGTCACCACCCCTTTTCCCTTGCAGGGCTGAATACCGTGAACGATGGCATTTTCGACCAGCGGCTGAATCAGCAGGCTGGGAATAACGCAGCTCACCTCTTCATCAATGTCATAAATGACCGTCAACTTGTCGCCAAAACGGGCCTGTTCAATGGCGATATAGTCTTTGATTTGATAGAGCTCTTTTTTAATATCAATCTGCTCATCGTCTTTTAATTCAATGTTATAGCGCAGATAGCGCGACAGATTGAAAATCAACTGGCGGGCGGTGTCCGGATTAAGGCGGATAGAGGATGAAATCGCATTGAGGGCGTTAAAAAGAAAGTGCGGGTTGATCTTGCTTTGCAATGCGCGCAGTTCCGCTTTATTAGCCATCTCACGTAGCTGCTCGGCACGGGAAACTTCCAGTTGCGTAGAGATAATTTGCGACAGACCAACCGCCATTTCCTGCAGCGAGGAGGTGATTTGATGCGCATGGCAATAATAGATTTTAAGCGTGCCGGTAACGATCCCCTTTTCCCATAGCGGGATCACCAGCATTGAGTGGATCTGCGGCGTCCTGTGGGCTTCATCATTATTTTTAATGATGATCTCCCCGGTATCAATCGCCTGACGTGTCGTCGGACTGATGATATCGTCACTGTCCCGGTAGTTGTCTTCGCCCACGCCGACATACACCAGCACATGGTCGGCGTTGGTGATGGCCACGGCATCGGCATTAATATCGCGGCGAATGATGTCGCATACCTGGCGCAGGGATTCGCTATTGACGTTGCGAAACAGCGGCAGGGTTTTATTGGCGATATCCAGCGCCAGTTTGGCCTGGCGTCCGGCAATGGCTTCTTTTTCACCTTCCACGCTTTGTACCAGCAAAACGATAAAGCCCACACAGACGCTGCCCAGAATCATCGGCACGCCAATTTTCGATACGATATCCAGGCCCAGTGCGGTCGACGGCGCCCAAAGTACAACCAGCGTCATGGTCAGGGTTTCGCACAACATCCCGGCGATGATGCCCACGCTCCAGTGCTTTTGCTTTGGGATTTTGCGATTTATCCAGCCAGAGAGAACCCCGGCGATAATACTGGTAATAAGGCAAGGTACGGCTGTTACGCCGCCGATATCAATCAGATAGCGGTGTATCCCGGCGATTACGCCAGTAATAATGCCCACCCAGGGGCCAAATAAGATGCCGCCGGACATCACCGCAATAATGCGCACATTCACCAGCGAGCCTTCGACCGGTACGCCGGACCAGGTACTAAACAGCGCAAACATTGAGAAGATAGCCGTGACAGCGAGCAACTCTTTTGGCGTGTGCGCCGTTTTATGCAGTAACTCGCGGAACAGGCGGATACGGATCAGAAAGAAAAGGCAAATCAGCATCAGCGCCGCGCGATCAAATACCGCCAGCAGCATGTTGAATATTTCGTGCACGGGAATGCTCATGTAAAAGGCGTGAAAAAGCTATGATAAAAAACATCGCCGCCAATGACCAGTCAGGTGCGCGTATTTGGCAATGAGGAAAACCCCCTTCCTTAAAAGGGGATTGATACGGGTCGGAAGAAGTTTCGCCACATGTGAAAAAATGCCTTATTAGAAAGTAACTTCATTGATATCAACTTGTTAAATTTAAGAGTGTATATTTTCTCTCGCTGCCAGGATTTTGTTTTGCGCATTTTTTGCGGCTTCCTCTTTTTTAGACGTAAAATTTTTTCACGTTTCCTCTCGACAGCAGGTTTTTTTTCAGGCTATGTTCAGGAAACGCCACAACCGTGGCGGCGTCGCTCGGACGGTCCGGGCGCTAACGTTAATCTGAGGAAGTTATGGCTGAATTCAGTCCTGAACGCCGTTTTACGCGTATCGATCGTCTCCCCCCTTATGTTTTCAATATCACGGCTGAACTGAAAATGGCTGCGCGTCGGCGCGGCGAAGATATTATCGATTTCAGCATGGGTAACCCTGATGGCGCGACACCGGCCCATATCGTTGAAAAACTCTGTACTGTTGCCCAGCGCCCGGACACGCACGGTTATTCCACGTCGCGCGGCATTCCGCGTTTGCGCCGTGCCATTTCGCGCTGGTATCAGGATCGCTATCAGGTCGATATCGATCCGGAAAGCGAAGCGATCGTCACCATCGGTTCAAAAGAGGGGCTGGCACATCTGATGCTGGCAACCCTGGACCATGGCGACACGGTTCTGGTGCCCAATCCGAGCTACCCTATTCACATTTACGGTGCGGTGATTGCCGGCGCCCAGGTGCGTTCTGTGCCGCTGGTGGAAGGCGTTGATTTCTTCAATGAGCTGGAGCGCGCGATTCGCGAAAGCTACCCTAAACCGAAGATGATGATTCTGGGCTTCCCCTCCAACCCTACCGCGCAGTGCGTAGAACTGGAGTTCTTTGAAAAAGTGGTCGCTCTGGCAAAACGCTACGATGTGCTGGTCGTTCACGACCTGGCCTATGCGGATATCGTCTATGACGGTTGGAAAGCGCCGTCAATCATGCAGGTTCCCGGTGCTCGCGACGTGGCGGTTGAGTTCTTTACGCTGTCTAAAAGCTACAACATGGCGGGATGGCGTATCGGCTTTATGGTCGGCAATAAAACGCTGGTGAATGCGCTCGCGCGTATTAAAAGCTACCACGACTATGGTACCTTTACGCCGCTGCAGGTGGCAGCCATCGCCGCGCTCGAAGGCGACCAGCAATGTGTGCACGATATTGCCGCACAGTATAAGCGCCGCCGCGATGTGCTGGTAAAAGGTCTGCATGAAGCCGGATGGATGGTCGAAATGCCAAAGGCATCCATGTACGTCTGGGCGAAAATCCCTGAACCTTACGCCGCCATGGGTTCGCTGGAGTTTGCTAAGAAGCTGCTACAGGATGCCAAAGTTTGTGTGTCGCCGGGCATTGGGTTTGGTGATTATGGCGATACGCATGTGCGTTTTGCCTTGATTGAAAACCGCGATCGTATTCGCCAGGCGGTAAGGGGCATCAAAGCGATGTTCCGCGCCGATGGTCTGCTTCCCGCTACCACAAAATCCACGGCGGAAGATACAGAGCAGTAAGCCTGGGCACACAGGCCTTTTCACAAATGAAAACAGGAGCCAAATGGCTCCTGTTCTTCTTTTCGTTCTACGAACGTTGCTCAGATCATCAGGGCAAATGTACCGGCCCAAACAATGACCATCACCGAAATGCCCATAAAGAAATATTTCACGCTTCATCGCTCCGCATACATACGTATGCATTCATGACCAGATCAGGACTGAGTATAGAGAGGTGAAACTACGCCAAATTGAAAATGGGAATTTTCTCCCTTTCGGCCACAGCTCCATCTCCGAATTCTTGATGCATCTCGCATCAGACGGGGCTAATGTACGCCTAAATTTTGTGCCTTACAAGAGGCATTTTTTTAAATACTTTCCGCAACTTACAGAGTGTCGGGCTTTGGCGACAGATTAATTTCTTTGCGGAATAAATGCCCATTGAGCGACGCGTTGTCACAGGACTGAAACCTGTAATTTCACCGTTGAATTACAAGGTTATTTTTGTGATCGGTCGCACGTTTTGTGCCCGGCACGGCGGATGTAAAGGCGAGTCGATACAGCATTGTGAGTGGGAGTGTCTTTTCCAAAAGGTATACCGCGCCCACCTGAAAAGAGTGCTTTTACCGAACAGCCAACCTGTATCTGTGAGTTATGCTTTCATTGTTATCACTTCAAAAATTGCGATGTCTCTCATTTTTGCCATAAAACTGCGTATAACATCATTTATAAGTTTAACTGGCAGTGAATGAGATGATAATAATTTGCTATTAAAATGAATTTACATAATTTTCATAGAATTTGATTTGCAGGCTAATTGTATTCTCTGAAACTGAACGCCTGGGGAATTTGCTTAGCTTGATCATAGCTGCGCGAGAAAAAGTATCTTTCAAACAACTCAATTAAATAAATGAACATTCGGATTAAAGTTAAATTTAATTTCTGGTTCACTTAATCTAATGGGTACTTAGGGGGAAAGCTATGGACTCTTTCGTTGCCAGACAGCCGATATTCGATCGTGACTTGCATACCGTAGCCTACGAGCTCCTTTTTCGTTCTGGAATGAATAATTATTTTCCAAACGTACCGGCCGATTATGCGACCAGCCAGATGATCTCCGACCAGTTCCTGGGTATCCCGACCTTTCGCTTTGTAGGGGAGAACATCTCTTATATTAATTTCCCCTATCAAATGATTGTTCAGGGGATGGCTGACATCTTACCTCGCGAACGCGTCGTCATTGAAATACTTGAAGATGCCATCCCTGATGATGCGCTGTTCGAGGCCGTACGCTATCTCTTCGCTTCAGGCTATACGCTGGCGTTAGATGATTTTGCGATGGACGATGCGTGGGATCGTTTTTTACCCTATATAACTATCCTGAAATTTGACGTTAAGGCAAATTCGTTTGAGGAAATCAATGGATTTCTGAAACGTCATGCGTTGCAGTTAAAGACAAAAAATCTGCTGGCGGAAAAAATCGAAACATATGACGAGTTTAAACAATATAAAGACCAGGGCTTCCATTTGTTTCAAGGTTATTTTTACAGTAAGCCGGAAATTATTCAGAGCAAACGCCTGCCACACAAAGCTGCACACCTCTTCCAGTTAATGAGCGAAGTTAACGCGCCAGAGTTAGATTTTGATAAAATTGGGCGTATACTCGAACATGATTTATCGTTGACTTACAAGATCTTAAAATATGCCAAAAATATTGTGCATCGCGTTAGTGGCATAAACGGTGTCGACAACTTAACGCTCAAAAAAATTGCTATCTATTTGGGTCGAAGTGAATTAACTCGCTTTGTGTCGCTGGTTTGCCTGGCCAATCTCTCTAATAAAGACACTAACGAGCTTTATCATCTTTCTCTGTCCAGAGCAAAATTCTGCGAAATCATTGTCGCGCGTACGCATTCAACGTGTTCGCAGGAGGCATTTTTATGCGGATTATTTTCATTACTGGATGCCATGCTGGAAACCCCGCTTGAAGAAATCTTTGAGCAAATTGCACTCCCTTCATCTGTTCGCAATGCGCTGGTGCATAAACAGGGTACGCTTTATGACGTCCTTAACCTGGTACAAAATTATGAGCGCTGTGAATGGGAAACGGTACAGCAACAGGCAAAAAAACTGAATATTCCAGGCTGGGCGGCTGTTGATGCAATGGAGGAAGCTCTCGCCTGGGCGGATGCGACAATCTCATGACATCGCTCCAAAGAGCGGGCATTTTTCACACGGCAGATTAATCATTTTGGCGTATGAATGCGGTCATTATCACGAAACATGCAGGCGATATTTCGTACTGTTGAGATAACGTTTAGGTTAAGGTGATATATTTTTAATCACCACAATCTTTAAGGTTATTGGTCATTACATCAACAGTAAAAGGAATTTCTGCATTGGATATCCCCCGCATTTTTACGATTACCGAAAGCGAACACCGCATTCATAACCCCTTTACGCCAGAAAAACTCGCGACACTCGGTGCGGTACTACGCCTGAAACCCGGCATGCGCATACTGGATCTTGGCAGCGGTTCGGGTGAAATGCTCTGTACCTGGGCGCGCGATTATGCCATCACCGGCGTCGGCGTTGATATGAGCCAGCTTTTCAGCGAACAGGCGAAACAGCGTAGCGAAGAACTTGGCGTAAGCGAAAACGTGACATTTATTCATGGCGATGCGGCAGGTTTTGTCACGGATGAAAAATGTGACGTGGCAGCCTGTGTGGGCGCGACCTGGATTGGTGGCGGCGTAGCAGGGGCTATCGCGCTGTTACAAAAAAGCCTTCGCCCCGAAGGGATTATCCTTATTGGCGAGCCTTACTGGCGGCAGCTACCGCCAACGGAAGAGGTAGCCCAGGCCTGTTTTGCCAACGCGATAGCAGACTTTCATACGCTACCTGAGCTTGTCGCATCATTTGATGAGTTGGGCTTTGACGTCGTCGAGATGGTACTGGCAGACCAGGAAGGGTGGGACCGATATGAAGCGGCGAAATGGCTGACGATGCGCCGCTGGCTTGAGGCCAACCCTGATGATGATTTCGCGCCAGAGATTCGTGCGACGCTTACGGCAGCGCCAAAACGCCATGTTAGCTGGACGCGTGAGTTCCTTGGCTGGGGTGTATTTGCGTTAATGGCGCGCTGACCGTCCCGTCATAACGTCCCTCCCTGAGCGGGGTATCTTCGCAAATACCCCGTTTTTCTGTTGGTATGGCGTCGGGATATCTTAAAACAAGAGTGCTTTCGACCACGCCGCTTCGTTGCTAAAATAACCGCCCGGCAGACTTACACTTATCCGCAGGAATGAGGGAGACGCAGTGGTGGATCGGATTGATTATGAAATCGAAAAATATAGCTTCACCGAACTGAATGAATCTCCCCGTATCGCTCGCCAGTGGGCAGACACGCTTGACGAGTGCCGTCAGACGCAGGCGAACGCCGAAGAGCGATTACGCATTGCGCTGCTCAACGTCGATTACGTGACCAGCTTTGAGCTTCCTTTTCGCTTATTGTTAATTCGCGCGCCGCAGTTGATTGCCAGCCTGCGTGATGAGCTACAAATCGGTCAGAAAAACGTTATTTTCAACGGCAAACGTTTCGGCTGCGTCTATACCCTGAAAACCGATTTAAGCGATATACCGGAGGCATTCCAGTATCGCCTTTCAACCCGTATCCGGCGGGTAGATGCCTCCGGGTCAGTGGCTACGCCTTATCAGCAAATCGCCAAAGAGGTAAAAGCGCCACGCGAACGACTAAAACTGGCGCTGGAAAGAGGGCTACCGGTTACAGCGCTTGACGGGCTTTTCTGGTTTGGGATCCAGCGTATTGCTGCCGATGTGCAACGATTGCGAAAAACCGGTATGGCGATCGCCACGGCGGAAGTGGATATCTTTGACAACCTGACGGGGACTACCCGGCGAGTCCCGGTGTATCGCAGCGTGACGTAAATTCGCCTGCCGATGTTCACCGAACAGATGTGAAAACCCTCCTTTATGTTTGAGCAAACGTCGGCTGGCTACGTTTGCTCTTTTGCGCACGTCAGTGATATCTCTTTATCCTTTATTGATACTTATATTATTACGCGACATTAACTGAAATTTTCAGGTTTAATATGTGATAGTTTGAGTTAAGTTTTATTTTAATATTCTTTTTATAATCTCCTTAATTTGTTCATCTTTCAGGCATTACTATTTCTATGGTTTTGCTTAAGGATGAATAAAATGAAAATAATTGGATTGGATGAGCATCGCAGTTTACGTGGGAACGGCGCGCTTAAATATTTCGAACTTGAAGGTGTACCGAGTGACGAATGGGCGCGTATTTTTCAAAGCCACTTTGTGAATCAGGATATAAAAGTATGGATTGAGGGATATTGCATAGTCCTCCAGTGCCAGACTGAAGAGATCCCTAAATACAGAGAGCTTTTACAAGCTAAGTGCGATGAAATCACAGCACAATTAATACCTTAGGGACTTATAGCCCGTTAAAAAGGCGATAAGTATCCGGTCAAAATAAGTAAACGGCATCTGAAAAGTGGGATATCCACTGTGTAAGATGCCGTTTTTTATGCCAGAGCGGTGTTAACTTTCGCCAAAGCACTCACTAAGCGACATCACCAGCCTGCATTCATTATCGACGGTCAGCGCACGCCAGCCCGTGCCCGTTTCTCCTTC
Organism: Phytobacter diazotrophicus; assembly: GCF_052061655.1. NCBI lineage: Bacteria > Pseudomonadati > Pseudomonadota > Gammaproteobacteria > Enterobacterales > Enterobacteriaceae > Phytobacter > Phytobacter diazotrophicus. The sequence goes on from NZ_CM125428.1 coordinate 1,550,611, forward strand.
CCGAATAACAGGCATTCCCTGTTGCGTCAGATGCGTAATCAGCGTTGAAAACTCCACCTCATTCACCGGACGGGGCTGCCAGAAGGTCTTTTTATTATCAGTAAAGATGGGCAGTAACTGAATTTGCGGCTGCCGGGTACCCACTAACAGACGAACGATAAAACCGTAAGCTGGCATGCCGCGCTCCTGATATTCACCATTACTGTTAAACACCGCATTACCGATGCTGTAAATCACCAGGCTTTGCTCCTGCTGCGTCGCTTCGCCTGCCATATGCGGCCCGGAGCCAATAATCAGATCGGCACCGGCATCACTCAGTTGCTTAGCCAGGGTGCGCTGCCGGGCGGTGGTCCAGCGGTAGTCCAGCCCCCAGTGAGCAAGAACAATCAGCGTGGCGGGGTGAGCGCTCGCTTTCTCTTTGCGAAGCTGTTCAATCAGCCCACCACTGATACAGGCGACGCCCGCGCGGCGAGGGCGGGCATAAAAGGCGCATTCCTCTTCCATATAACGTCGATACCAGTAGGCGCTGAAAATCTTGTACGTCCGCTTGCCCACGGTGACGATCAGCGGCGCTTGCGCCTGCTGCGCGTTTATCCCGGCACCCACACAGGCGATTCCCGCCTCGCGAAACGCTGTCAGCGTGCTATGCAGACCGGGTAACCCGGCGTCCATCGCGTGATTGTTGCCCAGCGCCACCGCATTGATGCCCTGTTTGCGCAGGGCGGCGACAGAGGCGGCCGGATCGCCTGTCAGGCAGAACGGTTTACGGCCTGCAAGACTGGCGCTGAGATCGGTGGTCAGCGCCGCTTCAAAGTTGGCAAGCGTCATGTCGCTGTTGTGAAGAAGGGGGGCGATAGCCGCAAAACTATAGTCATAGCCGTAGCGCTGGAGTGCGTCATCAATACCGCGGGCCTTACGCCGGGCGGTGTACCACTCACCGAAATAGGTATCCCCCAGAAATGTCAGCGTCGCCGTTGGTGAGTCAATCTGGCGAACGCTGGGGGCACAGGCGACCGGTTGATGAGCGGTATCGGCCTGCGTCAGCAGTTCATCCAGAAGATAATCAAGGTGGAAAGCATCGTTTGCACCCGCCGCGCAGGCCAGCCAAAGTTCGCCTGAAAACCATTGCAGCGCAAAACCCCAGTTTCCGGCACTGAATTGCCCCCACGCGCTGCCGTCACTGTGCAGATTGCCAGTTTTGCGATAGATGCGCTCGCCGATGACGGCTTCCTGTTCGCAAAACCACGGCAACAGGTGCGGATAGCGCTGGTAGAAATGGCGCACAAGCCTGGCGATATCCAACAGTGCCGTGCGTTGCCCTGGGCGCACGCGACCGGAGACGGTATTCATATGCGTGTGCGGCATGCCGATAGTGGCGCTCAGTTCCCGCAACTGGGCCAGCGCTTTTGCACTGCTGCCTGCCAGATGCTCTGCCAGGTTAATGGCCGCATCGCAGGCGTTATGTAGCAACATTCCCTGTAGCAGGGACTTCACGGTCAGTTTGTCACCCTGCCTGAGTGTCAGGGCCGGGTTACCTTTCAGGATATCCGCCGCGATCTCCCGCACGGTGATGGCGGTCTCCAGGGTGGTTTTTTTATTTAACAGGCGATCGGCGACACAACAGGCCAGCAGTAACTGGCTGAGGTAGTGCGACGCAAAGGGGCTATCGGCCCGTTCCGCGACGCGTTGCTCACCGCTCGAGAGGTTGATCAGCAGGCGCGCGGTGTGCCCTTTACGCAGCGCGGGCGGGGCGGCAAGCCGGGTTTTCAGTAGAGTGACAACCTGCCTGAAATCCGAGTTTCGCACGCTGCCTTTTACCAGCACGATATCGCCGGGGCGCAGCGACGGGGCGGCGGCGTCAACCAGCGCCTGCGCCGTCAGAAAATGACCACCCCGCGTGGCTTCCGGCAGTGTCTCATGTAATGCCGTCATCTCCTCGCCGTGCAGAAAGGCGTGCTGGCAGCCAGCTTCCAGTAATGGCGGCGCCAGAGAACGGTGAATGGCCTGGCTCTGATCGCCGAGATTGACAATGCGTCCCAGCAGGGCAATGACACGTCCGCCATGAGCACGGGCACGTTGTGCCGCCACCGCAAACGCATTGAGCATAGAAAGATATTCGGCGTTGTAACTGTCATCAATCAGCGTGGCTGTCCCGCCGCCAGGCAGGGACAACGGGGTAATGCACAGATGCTGACCATCGCTGCGATAACCCTCAAGGCCTGCGATAATCTGCGACAGGTTCACGCCCAGCAGCTCGGCGGCAATCAGCGATGCAACCGAATTGAGCGCGCCACCGTTACCGGGCACGGCCAGCCGGTAGCTGACGACCTGCTGATGAAAAGCGACCGTGACTCTGCTTCCGTTGTCGTCTGGTGTTATCCCGGTGATACGCACATCTGCGTCCGGGTTGAATCCGTAACTGATAATCCGCGCACCGTCGCGTTCAACGCTTGCCGCGACAGTCGCATACTCGGCCATATCGCGGTGCAAAATGGCGTAACCACCGGGGATAAGACCATGACTGATGCGCGCCTTATAGCGTGCCACGTCATTCAGGGTGGTCACGTTCTTGCCCACCTGAGTCATCCCGATTTCGGTAATGATAACGATGTGCGGCTTAATGCGATGCCCGACGCCTCCATTACGCATCCAGAGCGCGGAGATGGCCACTTCCATCACGACGGCCTGCGGGTTCGATACTGCACGCGCCAGGGTGACGGAGGCGCCGGTACGGGTGTTGTGGTTGCCGCGGCTGGCTATCACAGACAGGTTGTCGGTCAGGATCGCCTCCAGCATCTCTTTGGTCGAGGTTTTGCCGACGGTACCTGTGACAGCCACCAGTTTGCCGTTAAATCGTCGCCGCGCTTCTTCGGCCAGTAAGTGAAGCGCCTGATAACTGTCACCAACCACCAGTTGCGGAAAGTCAGGCGGCAGGCCTGCGAGTTTGCGCTGGACAATCGCGCCGCAGTAGCGGGAAGCCTGCTCTGGCAGCAGGGTGTGCGTATCCTTCCAGCCCGCGTAAATACCGGTATTACCTGAGCCTTGCAGCCAGGTATCGGTGTCGATGGCAACGAACAGACAAGGGCGGTCATACGGCGTGTTGTCATGCAAAATGGCGATGTCGCCCGCAATCCAGGCGGCATCCGGGCTGTTGTGCCAGAGGCTGCCGGGTAACAACTGCGTAAGATCTGCGGCGGTCCAGCCCGGCGTGTTGGTGCCAGTGTTGCGTGGGCGAGGGGGGTTCTGGCGCATGGTTGTATCCTTACTCATTCAGGGCAGTGCCGTGGTGTGGGCAAAGGGCAATCGCCTTAACTCCCTGATTACCCTGTAAATCATGATATTCCGGCGCGACGGCGGGGCGTTCGAGCTGCTTCACCTGATGGCCATGTTCACGCAAAGCCTGTACGAACCGGGTTTGCAGATCGAACGGCGTGTTACGATCCTGCCGGTTGCCGATCACCAGGATTAATCGTGCGGGATCGTTCGCTATACCCGCTATGTGGTCGAGGGGATCCCACGGGTTAGCGAGCCCGGTACCGTCCAGGTCTGGGGCTGATGCCTCGCCACGTTCTTTGCGCATACGCCCGGCCCTTTCCAGTAGCCCCCAGGCGCCGGAGGTGAGCACGGCACAGTCAATATCCCGGCGTCCAAACGTGAGCAGCGCCGATGCGGCCGTTGCGCCACCGCTGTGTCCGCTGAGGATAAAGCGCGCAATACCGTAGCGCGCTTTGATGGCATCTACGGCGGCATTCAGCGCGAGAAATTCTTCTGCCTGACGGCGGCGATAGTGGTTGCCGCTGGAACCATAGGTTCCCGGACGGGCAACAATCAATGTTGGTAGCCCGCTTCGACGAAAAATGGCCTGCGCCTCGCGGCGTTGCGCGTCGGCTGTATTGGCCGGGATCTGGTCTGGCGGGCGCTTAATCAGCGATACCCGATCGCCTTTAAACATCACCAGTGCCAGCGGCGCATCGTGCAGGGAGCCCGCACTAAAGTAGCGAATACAGGCCGCGCCGCCCGCATACTGCACCCACACGGCGTCATCGCCAACCGGACAGGTCTGCGGGTTAGCGGGCTGGTTCCACAGTAGCGGCGTGTCGGCATGGGCGACCACACCGACAAGCAGCAACAGAAAAAGTGCGTAAAAGGGCCTCACAGCACCGCCTCAACGGGCAAAGATATAGATGTACAGAATACACAACCAGGCATTCATAATGTTATTATGATACAAGGATTTTCAGCACTGGGGATGCCCGGGAGCAATTAAGGAGTCAAATGTCGCTCAGCCACTTACTTGCGCAAACCCGCCCGGTGATGGAAACGCTGGATGTAGCGGCGAAACCGTCTCTGTGCCCGTCCTGGGTCATCTTTTTTAGCGTGTCCGACAGTAAAAGCCGTGCCCACGTTGTGCGCGGCTGTGGCGAGACATTCGACAAAGCCTGGCAAGAGGGAACGCAGGCGCTGCAACAGTGGCGTAAAAAGAGCGGTCTTAAGGCCTGCTGGCTGCGAGTTGACATGGTCGACAAGGTCGACACGCTACGTTGGGATACGCTGCAAGCTCGTCTGGCGAAGACTAAACGGAACTATTTTCGCTTCGGGTTGAGTCTGGATCCGGCATTTTGCTATGCCATGCTGGAGCAAGAGATCGCCGCCAACGCGCTGCTCTATAACGGCGGTCACGGCGTCGCCACCCCTAACGCCAGTAACCTTGCCCATTATTCCCGTCGTCGCTTTGGGGCGGTATTGAACTGGCCTCAGGATCCTGACCAGACGCTGTGGCGTTTCACTACCCGCGCGCTGTTTTGCGACGGCGAGCAGGTATTGCCCATCGAATCGGACGGACGTAACAGCGGCTATCGCCAGTTGCCCGAGTGGCAGGAGACTGCCCTGGAGCCGATGATTGACTCGGCGACGGATTACCTGGCATGCCAGGTGACACCTTCCGGACGTTATCATTACGGCTGGTTCCCCTGCTTTGATCGCGCCATTCCGACCTATAACGCCTTGCGCCATGCCAGCTCGACCTATGCTTTGCTCGAAGGGTGGGAAGTGACGCAACACCCCGCCCATTTTGCGGCTATTGAGCGGGCGCTGGATGCCCTGTGCACCACGTTTATTCGTACCTGCTCCTTGCCCGATGGTAGCGAAGCCGATTTCCTGGTGGATACGGGGGATGAGATCAAACTGGGCGGTAACGCGGTCTGTATCCTGGCGATGGCGAAATATACAGAACTGACCAATGACGAACGCTATCTGGGTGCGATGGCGCGGCTGGCGGCTGGCATCGGTTTTATGCAGAACGCACAGAATGGGGGCTTCGTACATGTGCTCAACGCCGGGGATTTATCGCTCAAGGCGGAGCACCGCATTATCTATTACGACGGGGAAGCCGCCTTTGCTCTGATGCGTCTCTATGGGTTGACGAAGACACCGCGTTGGCTGGAGATGGTCGAGCGGGCAATGGACTATTTTATCGAACAGAAGCACTGGCAGGCCCATGACCATTGGCTCAGTTACTGCGTTAATGAACTGACGCTCTACCGACCGCTGGAACGCTATTATCAGTTCGGTCTGGATAATGTGCGCGGTCATCTCGACTTTGTGCAGGAACGTATTACCACTTACCCCACGTTGCTGGAGTTGATGATGGCGGCGTCGCGGATGATAGAACGGCTTGCCGTTTCGCCATATCAGCACCTGTTAGCGGACTTCGATATGACCGTGTTCAACCAGGCGCTGGAAACCCGTGCCCGCTACCTGGCGAATGGTTTTTTCTGGCCGGAGCTGGCCATGTTTTTTAAAAATCCGCCGCGTATTGTCGGCAGCTTTTTTATTCGTCACCACAGCTATCGCGTCAGGATTGACGATGTTGAGCATTACCTTTCCGGCTATGTCGCGTACCGTAAACGCTGGCTGACGCGACCTGAGCGCGCCATGCAACTGACAATGCCCGTTAGCAACGTTGCCCGGACAGGCTGACGTATGCGGCGCCCCCACCGTCATTTGTTGTGTGCAACGCTGCGACGCGGGTTATCCTTCGCGCTGGTGGTGTTGTTTATTTTCTCTCCCGGACTGGGCGCCGGGTGGGATTTTAACGCCATCTCCACGCAAACTGAGCGGCTCTACGGCCCGGCGACACCAGCCGCCAGGCAGCGGATTGATGAATGGGCCGCCTTGCTTAAAAATCCACCGCAGGGCACGATTCAGGATAAATTGAATCAGGTAAACCGTTTTTTTAACGCCCGAATGGCGTTCAAAGATGACATTGTCGTCTGGCATCAGCAGGATTATTGGGCAACGCCGATAGAATTTTTACGTAAAGGGGCAGGGGATTGCGAAGATTTTGCGCTGGCGAAATATTTTACGCTGCGTGAGATGGGGGTTCCCGCCAACCAGTTGCGTATTACTTACGTTAAAGCACTTCAGTTGAATCAGGCGCATATGGTGGTGACGTGGTATGCCACCCCTGATGCAATCCCATTAGTTCTGGATAACCTGAAAACCGCCATCTTGCCTGCCACACAGCGTACAGATCTGCTCCCGGTTTATGCTTTTAATGGGGAAGGGCTGTGGTTGCCGCAATCCGGCGGGAATAAACGCGTGGGGGACAGTAAACGACTCTCCCGCTGGCAGGATCTTCTCACCAGAATGCGTGCAGAAGGATTTGAAATTAATGAATAGGATGTGGCTATGTCCCTTTATAAGCAGCTACTGATCGGCATCTGTTTATTTACGCTCGTCATTTTCTGCGGCAACTTTTTTGTTTCTCTGGAGGGTTCCAGGGAGCAATACCGGAATCAGCTCAGCGCCCACGCACAGGATGCGGCAACCGCGCTGGGGCTGTCATTGACGACCCATATTGATGATCCGGCAATGACGGAACTGATGGTGAACTCCATTTTTGACAGCGGTTATTTTTACCGTATTCGGGTGGTGGATATTAAAACCAACAAACCCATCATTGAGCGCACCGACAATCCGCAAAGCGCCAGCGTGCCGGACTGGTTTGTCCGCATGGTAAATCTGAGTCCAGGGGAGGGCGACGCCATTGTCACGCATGGCTGGACGCAGGTTGCCAGGGTTGAGGTCGTTAGCCATCCGATGTTCGCCCTGGCGCGTCTTTGGGACAATATGGTCGCCAGCTTTTTGTGGCTTATCGGCTGTAGCTTGTTATTTATTCTCGGTGTAACTCTGCTGCTGCGCCGTCTCTTGCGACCCCTTAACTACATTGTGGAGCAGGCGATGGCTATCTGTCGCCGCGAGTTTCTCAATGTTCCCGCGCTGCCGAAAACACCGGAACTGCGTCGGGTCGTTGAAGCGACCAACCTGATGGTGACGCAACTTGAGGCGTTGTTTGGCGAGCAGGCGCAGCGCACCGAATCCTTGCGCCGGGAGGCTTACCACGACAGCCTGACGGGCCTGAACAACCGTCGAGCTTTTGATATGCAATTGCAGTCGCGTCTGAGTGATGAAGAGAATGACGCGGGCCACCTGATCCTCTTGCGGGTTCAGGATCTTATCGGCCTTAATCAGCGTCTTGGCGGCGCGAAAACCGATAAGCTGCTGATCGCGGTGGCAGATATTCTCAATGGCTTGCAAAAACATTACTTCCGTAATGAAGGTTTCCTGGCCCGTGTGCGCGGCAGGGAGTTTGCCATCCTTGCCCCGCAGTTCCTGCATAATGAACTCGACAACCTGACTAACACCCTCAGTACCCAGCTTAAGGCGCTATCTGAAACAGGAATGAGCGATGTGATACCGGTTGCCCATTTCGCACTGGTGCCCTTCCATGTTGGCGACAAGCCACAGACGATACTGATGCAGGCAGACCAGGCGCTGGCGATGGCGGAAACCGAAATGCGCTTTTTTGCCAGCACGGATATGACGGTTACAGGCGATAGCGAAGAGGATCATCATAGCTGGTATACCCGTCTGGATGCGGTACTGACAGACGGTGCTTTCGAGCTTTTCTCGCAGCCGGTTTATGAGTGCAACAATGCGCATGTTGTATTGCACCATAAAGTGCTTGCCCGTATCAGAACGCCGGAAGGCGAACTGATACCCGCAGGACGTTTTATGCCGTGGATCCACCGCCTCGATCTCAGTCGCCGTATGGATATAGTGATGTTGCAACAGACGCTGCGTGAGATGGAAAAATCGAACCGACCACTTGCACTGAGTATTAGCGGCGCCAGTGTGGCTGATGACCGAAGCCTTCATGCACTGCTACAACCTCTAATGAATGCGCCACAACTGGCATCGCGCCTGACGCTGGAACTGGATGAAAACGAGCTACCCGATGCCGAGCGGGTCACTATGCTGGTTAAACGGCTTAAAGCGCTGGGCTGCCGTTTAGGGATCCAACATTTTGGCGGCCGGTTCCATCTCATCGGAAATTTACCGCAGTGGGGGCTTGCCTGGCTCAAAGTTGACGGTAGCTACATTCGTAATATTGATAGTGAAGAAGATAAAAAACTGTTTATCGAGGCCATTTATTGGGCAACCCGACAAATTAATTTGCCACTGATTGCTGAACGTGTGGAAACAGCGGGCGAACTGGCGGTTCTCGAAAATATCGGCCTGTATGGCGCAATGGGGCGCTATTTTGCTGATGCCAGCACCCTGGGTGGAAATTAACCTGTCAGGCTAAAAAGAGGCTGAAAATGTACTACATAGAACGCGATGAAGCGGGGCGTATTATTCAGGTGGAGCTTGTCCCTTTTCATGCCATGACAGAACAAAGTGAAGTCAGCACAGCAGAAATTGACGAATGGATGCGGCAGAGAGAAATTCGTGAGGCATCGCTACTGCAATTGCGGCAAAGCGATCTTGAGATGGTTCGCGTCCTGGAGGACCTGATCGAAGTACTGATGAGTAAAGGCATCATTAGCATTACCGATCTGCCACCGGTCGCTCAGGCAAAGCTGACCAGCCGTGCACAGGCGCGTCGTTCGTTGAGTGGTCTGGAAGGATTAATTTCCGATGATGACGATGAGGGATTTATATAATTCGTCATTTTTGTTTACGCAATATATATCATGTACGACACAGGGACTATTGACAAAGTCCCTTTTTTTTAACCTAAATTCCTGCCCGCACTACTATTCATTCACTTCATCTATTAATATAAGGTCCTTAAGCGAAGCGGCATCAATAAATCCTCTGCCGGAACGTGCTTTCATTACCTTTGTTACAAGTTGCATAACAAATACTAATTAAATTCTCTTTTAGCATTCTACGCCTGGTCAGTGGATGAATTGGGCGAGAACAGGATTGAGGGAACTACACATGAGCGGCGTCTCTGGGATCGTCAAAGCGGTAATAGGACAAGTGTTTGCAGTAGCACCTGATGGCAGCCAGCGTTTATTGGTTGAAGGTGACAGGGTCCTCGAAGGAGAACAGGTCGAGACAGGGGCTTCTGGTGCAATTACCTTGTCTTTGACGGATGGCAAGCAACTGGACCTTGGCCGTGACAGTCACTGGGACAGTACGGGCAGCGTGACCACTGAACCTACGGCTACTCAGCAACAAGATGTTGCCGCTATACAACAGGCGATCGCAGATGGGCAGGATCCGACGCAAACTCTTGAAGCGCCAGCCGCGGGTCCCCAGGCTGGGGGCACTGGCGGCAGTGATGCCGGCGGAAGCGGCGGCGGCTCGCACACACATGTGGTCCTCGATTTAACCGGTCAGATCGTGGACCCTGGTGCCGGATACCCAACGGTTGGCATTGATTTCCCTGATGCCGAACGCCCTCAGGAATTAACGCGGCTTGATCCAGGCGTTGCCACTGCATCAACGCCTGCCGATCCCAATACGAATCCGAACCCGCCCGATGATTCCGACGCCGATGCGGATTCCGACGCAGATGCGGATGCCGACGCCGACGCGGATGCCGACGCCGACGCCGATTCCGACGCCGATGCTGATTCCGATGCAGACTCTGATGCAGATGCCGATGCGGATGCGGATGCGGACGCCGATGCGGATGCGGATGCGGACGCCGATGCGGATGCGGATGCGGACGCCGATGCGGACGCGGATGCAGATTCTGACGCCGACGCCGACGCCGACGCTGATGCGGACGCCGATGCCGATGCCGATGCCGATGCCGACGCTGATTCCGACGCCGATGCAGACGCGGATGCAGACTCTGATTCCGACGCGGATGCGGATGCGGATGCTGACGCGGATTCTGATGCCGATGCAGACGCCGACGCGGATGCTGATTCCGACGCAGATGCAGATGCAGATGCAGATGCCGATGCGGATTCTGATGCCGACGCCGATGCCGATGCAGATTCTGATGCCGATGCGGACGCGGATGCGGATGCCGACGCCGATGCGGACGCCGATGCAGATTCCGATGCCGACGCGGATGCCGATTCCGATGCTGATGCAGATGCAGATGCAGATGCAGATTCCGACGCCGATGCAGACGCCGACGCGGATGCGGATTCTGATTCCGACGCGGATGCCGACGCCGACGCCGACGCTGATGCAGACGCCGATGCGGATGCCGACGCAGATGCAGATTCCGACGCGGATGCAGATGCTGACTCAGATGCCGATGCCGATGCCGACGCGGATGCCGACTCTGATGCGGATGCCGATGCAGACGCCGACGCCGATGCCGACGCGGATTCTGATTCCGACGCGGATGCCGACGCCGATGCGGATGCCGATGCAGACGCGGATGCCGATGCCGACGCTGATGCAGATGCGGATGCGGATGCCGACGCTGATGCAGATGCGGATGCGGATGCCGACGCTGATGCAGATGCGGATGCGGATGCGGATGCAGACGCGGATTCTGATGCGGATGCGGATTCTGATGCCGATTCGGACGCCGATGCCGACGCCGATGCCGACGCTGATGCGGATGCGGATTCTGATGCCGATGCCGACGCCGACGCCGACGCCGACGCCGATGCTGATTCCGATGCAGATTCTGATGCGGATGCCGACGCCGATTCCGACGCCGATGCGGACGCTGATTCCGACGCTGATGCAGATGCAGACGCGGATTCTGATGCAGATGCGGATTCTGATGCCGACGCGGATTCCGATGCGGATGCGGATGCCGATGCTGACTCTGACGCCGACGCCGATGCGGACGCCGATGCAGATGCAGATTCCGATGCGGATGCGGATGCGGACGCTGATTCCGACGCCGATGCGGATGCGGACGCCGATGCGGACGCCGATGCAGACTCTGATGCCGATGCAGACTCTGATACCGATGCAGACGCTGATGCGGATTCTGATGCCGATGCCGATGCCGATGCCGATGCCGATGCAGACGCTGATGCGGACGCGGATTCTGATTCCGACGCGGATGCCGACGCCGATGCAGACGCCGATGCGGATGCCGACGCCGATGCGGACGCTGATTCCGACGCCGACGCCGATGCCGATTCCGATGCCGACGCTGATGCGGACGCTGATGCCGATGCAGATTCTGATGCGGATTCCGACGCAGACGCGGATGCCGATGCCGACGCAGATTCTGATGCAGATGCCGATGCCGATGCCGATGCGGATGCGGATGCGGACGCCGATGCCGACGCAGATGCGGATTCCGATGCCGATGCTGATGCGGATTCCGATGCAGACGCTGATGCAGATTCTGATGCGGATGCGGACGCCGATGCCGACGCTGATTCTGATGCAGATTCTGACGCCGACGCCGACGCCGACGCCGACGCCGACGCCGACGCCGACGCCGATGCGGACGCCGATGCCGATGCCGACTCTGATGCAGACGCCGATGCGGATGCCGACGCGGATGCCGACGCGGATGCCGACGCGGATGCGGATTCCGATGCAGACGCGGATGCGGATTCCGATGCAGACGCGGATGCGGATTCCGATGCGGATGCGGATTCCGATGCAGACGCGGATGCGGATTCCGACGCAGACGCCGATGCCGACGCTGATGCCGACGCGGATGCGGATGCGGATGCGGATGCCGACGCCGATGCGGATTCTGATGCCGACGCCGACGCCGATGCAGACTCTGATGCAGATGCGGATTCTGATGCCGATTCGGACGCCGATGCGGACGCCGATGCCGACGCCGACTCTGATGCAGACGCCGATGCGGATTCCGATGCAGACGCCGATGCGGACGCTGATTCCGACGCCGATGCAGATGCCGATGCCGACGCTGATGCGGACGCTGATTCCGATGCCGACTCTGATGCCGATGCCGATGCCGATGCCGATGCGGACGCCGACGCTGATGCCGATGCCGATGCCGATGCCGACGCAGATGCAGACGCCGATGCAGACGCCGATGTGAAGCTGACCGTGACGATCACGCCTGGCGGCAAAACAACGGATACGTCAGATAATACGATCACCCATATCAATGGCGGCAGCGGGAACCCGAACGGATATGATATCCAGAACGGCGTGATCGTGGCGATTGGCAGTAACGTACATGTCTGGCTGACGCCGGATAGCCCGGATGGCGCCATCAAGGGCGACTTTGTGCCGAAATCCGACAGCGCGTCGCAGATTCACTATTACACCAGCAGCGGTAATGCCAACACCGACGATAGTGCCAAAGGGCACACCGATATCTTCGTTGTCGGTGACCATACCGGCGGTTATTACCAGCAGAGTGACTGGCCGAATAGCAAATATAATTTCGTCTCCCTCAAAGGGATCACTGGCAACGGCAACGTAACGGAAGGCGATGTCGGTAAAGACTATATTTTTGTTCAGGGTAACAGTGAGGACTACAAGGTAACAGGCGTTCCTCATCCGCAGAACCATCAGAACAACGATATTGATAATTTGCAGATTACCGACGAGAACGGTAAGCATCCTTTTGAAAACGCGAACCATATTGAGGGCGTGGTCTTTGGTGACGGGCCATCGTCATCTCACGGCGGCAGCACCACCACAAGCTACACGGTCACGTTGAATCTTGACGTTAACCTCGAAAGCTCCGACAGCAATGACCATCTGAACGCCATCACGGTTGGTGGGATCCCTGAACACGCGACCTTTAGCGGCAATTACACGGATGTCACTTATGATGCGGTCAACAAGGTCTATGTTCTGACCTTTGCCAGCGACACGACACACTATTCCGGACAGGTCAGCGTTGAATTACCGGATGGCAAGAGCACACTTGGCGATATTACTCTGGATGTTGACTCCACCGCGTCCGATCAACTCGAACACCATTTCACCTTTGATGGTGAAGAGGGCGGGCAGCACGTCAGCGACAGCCATGGTGATGGCGCAGATGTAAATCATTTTGCAGATGCGTCTGACGAGACACATATGACGTTGAGTCATATCGCCGATGAGAGCCATTCAGACAGTGACTCGCTGTCGGATGCCGACAGTCAGGCACGGATGAGCAGCAGCGCCGCAGATGACACGCAAACGACAGAAACTGATCATGGTTTGCTCACTGACAGTAGCCACAGCGCATCGTTAATTGATGACACAAGCTTAATGCTCACTCCGCTGGCTGCCGATAACACATCCGGTCACGCAGAGACACCGACGGCATCGGCGGATAACGCGATGACGCCTCTCTCTGCCCATGCGCAGGAGGAGGCGGCAAACACCCCGACCACCGCAGTGGACAATGACCAGCAGTTGAACTTTAGCGACATCATCCATGATGAAGAACATCACGACCTCAGCAGTTTGATCCAGGCGGGGCCGCAGAGTGAAACGGCGAATAACCCGATGGAAGCCGAGCATGTCCCGGCCGAAGGCGGCATGACTGCGAATACTGATAGTTACGATGCTGGCCACGAAGCGATGGTTGATAACCTGATCTCTAAACCGGAAGAAACAACCTGATAAGCCGCCGCTTAGCGCCCCTGGGTGGCTAAGCGGCCTGTCACCGCAATGTGAATTCAGGGCTGGCGAGAGATTACGAGCGATTAAAACAGCCAGGACGCAATTTCTCCCCCGGTTCCGTGGCATTTTCCCTGGTGGGTCATCCCCACAATCAGGGGCATAACGAAAAGGAAGACAAGAATGAAATATGGTAGCCAGTTATTCATGGGTGCAGCGTTGACTGTGTGCGCGACACAGAGCCAGGCTACTACCCTTGAGCAGGCGGTAAAAGATAGCCTGTTATGGCACCCACAAGTTAGCGCCTCGGCAAACAGTCGATACTCCGCTGAACAGGATCTTCGCGCCGCCAAAGGTGGCTATCTGCCTTCGCTGGATCTCACTGCCGGTAGCGGCTGGGAACAAACCGACAATTCCACGACCCGCGCGGCGGGCGAACATTTGCGTAACCTGAACCGCAGCGAATCGGCTATTAACCTTACGCAAAACGTCTTTAATGGCTTTGCGACTACCAGCGAAGTCGCGCGCCAGAAAGCAACGGTAAACTCGCGCGCCTGGACCGTGTTGAATACCAGCGAAAGCACCGCCCTGCAGGCTATCCAAAGTTATCTTGATGTGCTGATGCGTGAGCAGATGGTAAAACTGGCGGAAGACAACCTGCACAATCACGAGCGCGTGTTCGATCAAATTCGCCTGCGCACTGCCCAGGGGGTAGGCCGTCAGGCCGATTACGATCAGGCGGAAGCTCGCCTGGCGCAGGCGCGGAACAATCTCCTGACCGAACAAACCAACCTTGAAGACTCCAGAGCTAACTATCAAAGCGTTACCGGCAAAGATGCCGACACGCTGGTGATGCCAGGCAAGATTACGGTTCCCGCCTCACTGGAGGCCGCCCGCAAAGTGATGCTGGAAAACAACGCGCTGCTCAAACAGGCTGATGCCGATGTGGAAGCGACCCGCCAGCAGTATGAAGCGCAGAAATCACGTTTTTACCCGAATGTTAACGTCGAAGTCGGTCGCACGATGGACAACAACCTTGACGGTACGCGCGGACATAACCAGGAATGGCAGGCAATGGTGCGTATGCGCTACAACCTGTACAACGGTGGCAGCGACCAGGCGACACTCACCTCTTACGCCTACAAAATGAAAGAGGCTCAGGATGTGAAAAATAATGCCCTGCGCCAGTTAAACGAGGAGTTGCGTCTTGCCTGGAATGCGAAGAACAACGCTGAACAACAGGTGCCGATCGCCAAAGAATATGCTGAGCGTAGCGTGACGGTGCGCAGCGCCTATCAGGAACAGTTCAGCCTGGGCGACCGTACGCTGCTCGATATGCTCGACAGTGAAAATGAAGTCTTCACGGCACAACGCCGTTACGTTGAACTGCAATTTGTCGACATGTTTACGACCTATCGCATCAGTGCCCGTACGGGGGAACTGCTTAAGAGTCTGAACATTCAGCCGCCATCGGCCTCACAGCCGCTTGATCAGGCGCAGCGTACGCAGGCGGAACTGCCGGAACTGAATTAATACGGCTCTAAAGAGTTGTGGGGTGACTGGCGGCATAAAACCGGCGATCACCTCGCTATTTATGACCTGCGGCCTGAGTCTGCAGAACACTGAGGCAAAGAATGACGCCTGCTACTGACACGCCTGAGAACGTCGACATTTCCCCCGAAGCCCCGGTCAGGCACGATCCCCGGCAAACCCATGATGATCCGTTGCTGGACGCGCTGATGATCATCTGCAAGATGCATAACATCGCGACCAGTCGTACTGTTCTGACGACCGGGCTGCCGCTGGAGTCCCATTCGCTCACGCTGGAGGCGTTTCCACGTGCTGCGGGGCGTGCGGGACTGAAAGCGCGTGTGGTACAACGCCCCCTTGATAACATTACCGCGCTGTCGCTGCCTGCCATTCTGTTGCTGAAAAACGATCAGGCGGCCGTATTAATCGGCTGGGATGACAACCAGCAGGCCCGTCTGCTTCCCAGCGAAACGGAAGGCGGTGAAATTACGCTATCACGGGAAACGTTGGCGGAAAATTACAGCGGCAGGGCGATTTTTATCTCCCCGGAACATGAGTTTGACGCCCAGCCGACGGCCACGTTACCGCGAACGACCGCCTGGTTTCAGGACACCCTTAAGCTCTCTAAATTCCTCTACTTCGATGCGGTGATCGCCAGCTTTCTGGTCAATCTTGTGGCGCTGTGCGCCCCATTGTTTGTGATGAACGTTTATGACCGGGTTGTGCCTAATCAGGCAACGGCCACCCTATGGGTACTGGCCATTGGGGTGAGCATTGCGTTTGTTTTCGATTTTGTACTGAAAATCTTGCGGGGGATTTGCCTCGATCTGGCGGGTAAAAAGACCGACCTGGTGGTCTCCTCGGCGCTGTTCGAGCGGCTTTTAGGGATGAAGATGAAGCTGCGTCCAAAGCGGGTGGGCAGCTTTGCGCAGAACTTCCAGGAGTTCCAGTCGATTCGTGATTTCCTGTCGTCGCTGACGCTGACGGCCTTTATTGATTTCCCCTTCACCTTGTTAATTTTATTGGTGATTGGAGTTATTGGTGGCCCACTGGTGCTGATCCCGCTGCTTTCCTATCCGCTGGCGTTGCTGGTGAGCTGGCTTATTCAGCGCCCGCTGATGTCACGGGTACAAAAAACCTATCAACTGGCCAATGAGCGTCAGGCAATGCTGGTAGAGACACTGACGGGCCTTGACGCTATCAAAATCAATAACGCGCAGAGTGAGCGCCAGTACCAATGGGAGCATCTCACCGGACAGTTGAGCAAACTGGAGCTGCGGGTGAAATCACTCTCCTACGTGGCGGTGAATTTTACCTCCTGGCTGCAACAGGCCAGCGGCGTGGCAATTATTGTCGCCGGGGTATATGTCATCATCGGCGGCAATCTCAGCATGGGCGGGCTGATTGCCTGCTACCTGTTGCATCGCCGTGCGATGATGCCCATCGGCCAGCTTTGCAGTCTGATTACCCGTTACCAGCGTGCGCGAATGACGAAATCGACCATCGACAGAATGATGGGGCTGGAGCAGGAAGTGCAGGAGGGTGAGGTACCGCTTAAGCGTGAAACCCTTTCGGGGGCAATTGAACTGCGTGATGTGACCTTTTGCTATCCGGGCAACCAGTATGCCTCGCTAAGTAACGTTTCACTGGTCATTAAGCCCGGTGAAAAGGTGGGCATAATCGGTCGTAGCGGTTCAGGAAAAAGCTCGCTGGCGAAATTACTTGTCGGTTTTTACCAGCCGGACAGCGGCAGTGTGTTGATCGACGGTATCGATCTTCGCCAGATTGATGTGCACGATTTGCGGCATAACATTGGCTACGCGCCGCAGGACATCCACCTGTTCAACGGCACGCTGCGGGAAAACCTGCTCTACGGCGCAAGCTATGTTGACGACGAGACCATGCTGCGGGTCGCGAACCTGACCGGCGTGCATGAGTTTGCCCGCCGTCATCCCTCTGGCTACAACATGCAGGTTGGCGAACGTGGCATGAGCCTTTCCGGCGGGCAGCGTCAGGCGGTTACGCTGGCGCGGGCGTTGTTGCTCGACCCGCCGGTCCTGCTGATGGACGAGCCCACCAGTTCAATGGACAACACCAGTGAAGATCTGATTAAAAAAGCGCTGGCACCGGTTATCAGCAACAAGACGCTATTGCTGGTGACGCACCGTGCGTCGCTGCTGTCACTGGTTGATCGGCTGATTATCGTCGACAACGGTAAGATCATCGCCGACGGCCCGAAAGAGAGCGTCATGAGCGCACTGAAAAAGGGACAAATTCATGCGAATCGTTGATGCGCTTAGCCGCCTGATGAACTGGCTCTCAGGAGAGAAACCGTCAGCAACCTTTACCACCTATGAGGTTAACAAGGCGCTACTTGATGATGCGCCCCGCGTGGTGCGGGTAACCTTATGGGCCATTTTCGCCTTCTTTATTGCGATGATCGTCTGGGCTTCGCTGGCCGAGATTGATGAAGTGACGCGCGGGGAAGGGCGGGCCATTCCCTCATCCCGTCTGCAGAAAGTCCAGAACCTTGAAGGGGGGATCGTTGCCGAAGTTTTTGCCCATGAAGGCGAAGTGGTGCAAGCCGGTGCGCCGCTGCTGCGTCTGGATGACACCCGTTTTCGCTCTAACGCCGGAGAAAGCGAGGCCGATAAGCTGGCGCTCGAAGCACGGATCCAGCGCCTGACCGCTCAGCTTGATGATGCCAGCGAACTGACGCTGTCGCCGGAAATAGTCAGTCAGGCGCCGGAAATCGCCAGTGGGGAAATGGCGCTGTTCACCAGCGTCAATAAACGTATTCAGAGTGAACTTGCCGGGCTGAACGAGCAGTTGATTCAGAAGAAGCAGGAGCTGCTCGATTTCCAGGGCAAACTGACGCAGTACCGCCGTAGCCTTGAGTTGCAGCAGCAAGAGATCACCATGTCTGAACCGCTGGTGGCAAAAGGCGCTATCTCAAAAGTGGAAATGCTGCGTCTGCGTCGCGCCGGGGTTGAGACGCAGGGGCAACTGGATTCCGTCATTCTTGCTATTCCGCGCGCGCAGGCGGCAATCAAGGAGATTGAAAACAAGGTCAGTGAAACGCGAGGGCGCTATCGCAGCGAAGCGCTGGAACAACTGAACCAGGCCCGTACCGATCTGAGTAAAATTGAAGCATCAGGTAAAGCAATTACCGACCGGGTGAACCGCACGCTGGTGACTTCACCGGTTCGCGGCATCGTCCAGCAACTGCTGGTGAACACCATTGGTGGGGTGATCCAGCCGGGCAATGACATTGTGGAAATTGTTCCGCTTGATGACACGCTGCTGGTCGAGGCCAAAATTCGTCCGCAGGATATCGCCTTTTTGCGACCGGGGCAGGAAGCGACGGTAAAATTCACCGCCTATGACTACACCATTTACGGTGGCCTTAAGGGCAAACTAGAACAAATAAGCCCCGACACGGTAACCGACAAAGATGGGAAGAGTTTTTATATTATTCGCCTGCGTACCGATAAAAACCACCTCGGCACGGATGAAAAACCGCTGTTGATTATTCCTGGCATGGTGGCCTCGGTGGATATCATTACCGGCAAGAAAACCATTCTGGCGTATTTGCTCAAGCCTATTCTGCGCGCCAAAGCAGAAGCGTTCCGCGAGCGTTAAGCGTTGAAGTCAAAAAGCCTGCGACAAGCAGGCTTTTTAATTGTTAAAGAGCCCAGGTCTGCACCTGCCAGATATCCTTAAACCTGCCTCAATAACCCCATGTTTTTAATGGTGTTAAATTCGCAAACTGTGTAAGCGAATGCCATCTCCTGCTCCTGTTTCTTGTACGCTGATTTTCACTTCTACCTTGAGTTTAACTCACAATGAGCTGCAGTTTTTATCGTTTTGCAAACGAGAATCTTTCAACAATACTGAGACAGTAAACCAGACCGAGAGGTTTTTGCATTGACGAACACACTATTTAACTGGTGGAGAGTTGTTTGCATTTATCGGCATTTTTAACGCTCTCAAAATAAACTCTTTTTCATGTTGCGATACGTTATTTCAGCATCTTTAGAATGCGAGTATTTATTTTGGTGAGTCACAAGATAAAAGCAATATATAAAATATCCTCACTACGTATTAAATGAAGACTGTCAGTTTTAAAAGGTGCATAAGATGACATTAGAGATGTTGAATTATTTAATTGAATTAGCATTAAACAATACTTCGAGCTCACCTGATATGAAAAAAAACGCAGATGGTCATCAACAGCCAGCAGATGATGAATTGTCAGCTTTTATTGCATCGCTTTCACAACAAAAAGAGAGTGGTGATACGCTGTCAAAAATGAAATATCGCTTAGCACTGCTCTCTGCTGCACAACAAGACTCGAAAAAAGCAGAACAATTATTATCTGCTAATACCCCGACGGAAGAAGAGGCCTGGCCGGTAATGGATTTCACACACTGGCCTGCGGTGCGTTATGCTGGCTCAGGTGAGGCGCAGACACCTGAATCCGAAGCCTATTTTCAGCGTATCTCAACCGCGGCGGCGACGATACGTTCTGCCATTACCGATGCAGAACGCGCTAAAGGCACCTCTTCATTCCATATTCTTGAAAAGATTCTGGCCCTGAATAGCGCTTTGCCTGAACGGTATAAAGCGATGGCAAATATTCAGTATTAGTCGCCAGGTATATCTTCGGCATAATAAGGCGGGTAAGACGATGTGTTGTTATTTGCCGTAAATATGAGGTAAATAACAAGCAAGTATTACCCGACGTTTACCCATGCTGGTGCCATACCTGCACTGACCGGGTGAGAGAAGTCAGCGACAGCCTTCCCCGCGAACTGGCCTGCGGCTGCAAGAAGCCGCGATATGTTTTTAACAACGAATACTCTTCCCGTCGTTATCTTCACTTTTAACCAGTACAGAAACCTGACCGGCGTGAAAACCCTGTATAAGGTTTCGCCGCGCTGGACTCAGGCTCGCTCTGGACATTCTACGCTCCCCACATCCTGCAGCCCGTCAGTTCCTTACAGCTTTATCAGATAGTCCACCGATAATAATTTTTCTGCCGATGCGAATATTTGCGTTAGGTAAACTTAACTTAATAATTGACTATGTTTTACAGGTTTTATTACACGATTACATACCTTGACACAGATGTTATCAATAGGTAATTATGACGTGAAGCAATAGTCTTTTTCTTATTTATGACTCGTTATACCGGCCACGCCATTTATCCACTAACGGTGACGTCGGGATAACATGAGCAACATCAGGATCGACGAGTCTTTTATCTTTCTTTAATAAAGGGCTCATCAGACAATGGGGATTCGTTCAGATCGTCACTGTTATTACATACTTACTGTAATCAGTCTTTTTTTACCCTTTGTCATTTCAGTTACCCAGGCTGAGGCCGCAACCCTTTCGTCGTCATCACACCGTATTTCTGAGGACACCTCGCCGGGTGGTCTGTTTGCCGCGTTGCGTAGCACGATGCTCCATCACCCCAGTCTGGCCAGTCAGCAGGCGCTTGTGCGTTCCAAAGAGGCCAGCGCCGACAGCGCCCGCGCGGCACGTTTGCCAACGCTGGGTGCCAGTGCCGGGACGGGGCAAATTTCGGGTTACAGTGATTCCCGTACGACCACGCTGAGTGTTTCGCAACCGTTATGGGCTTTTGGGCGTATCGACAGTGCTATTGACTACGCCGACAATGACACCGTTGCTCAGCAAGCCACGGCCTGGGCTACCCGTCGTGAATTGCTGGAAGATACCGCGGTGGCTTACGCGAATATACAGGGTATTCGCGAGCGCCTTGCCGTTGCGGAATCAAACGTAAACAATCACCAGGCGTTGCAGGAACAGATCCAGCGCCGCGCGCAGGGAGGGCTGGCTTCTCCAGCCGATGTCAGCCTGGCAAAGGCCCGGTTGTTACAGGCACGCTCATCGCTCGAACAGGCTAAATCGGACCTGCGTACCGCCGAATCCACGCTGTTATCCTTGACTCAGGTGCCGATCGCAAGCGAACTGCCGATCCCTGGCAGCATCCTCAAGTTGCCTGCTGATACTTCTATACAGGAACAAATCCTTGCGCAGAGTGCGACGGTGCGAGCACGTGAAGCGGCGGTAACGCTTGCCGAAGCTGATGTGGAACGTCAGCGCACCTCATCGCGACCAACCGTCTCCCTGCAAGCCGCGCGCAACGAATATTCAGGTATGCCCAACCAGAGAAATAATAATACGGTCAATGTGGTTGTGACCGGCACGATGGAAGGGCTGGGGCTGGTCTCCCGTGGCCTCCAGAACGCGGCGCTGGAACGCGTGGAATCCGCACGACAGGATCTGGCCGAACAACGCCACAGCGAAGACATTCAAACGCGCCAGTTGCTTGATCAGCGTGATGCTAACCAGACGCTGATTGCCGGTTATGAACAATCTGTCGTCGAACTTAGCGGCACGCTGGCCTCGTTCCGTCGCCAGTACGAATCGGGTTACAAGAGCTGGCTGGATGTCCTCAATGCCGTACGCGAATTAACCGAACAACAACAAGCGCTGGTATCGGTGCGATCGGCATGGCGGGTCGATTGTCTGCGCCTGGCCGCACGCACGGGCCGTATGGACGATACCACTGGCGCCCTGACCACGGGCACTCAATTTGCTAACACGTCTGCGAGCCATCCCTGATGATACCTGTTCCTCTTCCTGAATTACTGGCCTTGCTGGACAAGCTACATGCCCCGGTGAATAAAGCGGCATTAACGCAGGCGTATGCCCGCGCGCAGGCCGTTCCTCCGTTAACCGATCGTCCACAGGATTATGTGCGCGGTTTACTGTCAGACGCGGGAATGAAAGATATCCGGCTGGCGCTGTTCCCCTGGCGGCGTTTTGATCCCCGCCACCTTCCGGCACTGATGTGGCACGAACAGACATGGTGGCTGGCCGAACGACACAACGAGGAGGGGAGAGCCGATACCCTTACGCTGACCCGTGAAGGTGTCGAACCCCGAACGCTGGCGATAGACGACATTGTGACCGGCGCGCCGGGGACGACGGCGGGTGACGAAACGGCTGTACTCTGGTTCAGTCTGGCTTCACACGTACAGTCAGAGAACCTCTCTGATAGCGAAAATCCGGCCATGCGTCTGGTCTGGCGAGAACTGTTGCGCGATCGCCGCTGGGTGTTCCGGGTGGCTGCCGCCACGCTGCTGGTGAACATTCTGGCTATTCCCACATCCCTCTTCGCCATGCAGGTCTACGATCGTGTCGTGCCCACCCTGGCCTGGGCGACACTGACTACGCTTGTGGCGGGGATGGGGCTGGTTGTAGGACTGGACTGGCTGCTCAAAACATTGCGTGCCCACATCATGGACAGCGTTGCCAGTAGTGTGGATAAACGCCTTTCCCAGCATGTTTATGAACATCTGTTGCACCTGCAACTCGACCAACAACCCGGTAGCCTGGGCACGCTGGCCGCGCAGGTAGGAGCGCTGGATTCGGTTCGACAAGTTTTCTCTGCCGGTCTTGTCTTCGGAATCGTGGATCTGCCGTTCGCATTACTGTTTATCGGGATTATTGGCCTGATCGGGGGGCCTGTCGGCTGGGTTTACCTGGGCATGCTCCCCATCGCGCTGGCGCTGGGTCTGTATACCCGTCTGCGCTTACGCCGTCTCACGCGCCAACAGATGCTGCGCAGCAATGAGCGTCTGGGGCTGTTAGTCGACAGTATTCGCGGTGCCGAAACCCTGCGCGCCAGCCATGCTGGCTGGCGTTTTGCGCAAGACTGGCAGACGCTCAGTCATTCCATCGCAGGCTACAGTATCCAACAAAAATCCCTCAGCCAGTTCTGTACGAACACCACCGCCAGCCTGTCGACGCTGGCCTATATCATGGGGATTGTTGTTGGGGTATGGGGCGTTGAAGCTGGCTATTTGACCACCGGGGGGATGGTCGCGTGCAGTATTCTGGGCGGCCGTGTTATCGGGCCGGTGAGCCAGGGCGTTCAGTATCTGATGCAGTGGCAGCAGGTCCGGGAGGCGCTGGATATGGTGAACAACCTGCTGCGCAAACCTACAGAGCGCCGCGCCGGACAGACCCTGCTGCTGCCCGATCGCCTGCCAGAACATATTAGTGTCGAAAAGCTGCGCTTTGCCTTTCCGCAGTCTCCGGTACAACAACTCAATATTCCCGCACTCCACTTTCACGCTGGTGAACGCGTTCTGCTGTTGGGCCCTGTTGGCGGCGGTAAATCAACGTTGCTCAAGATCCTGGCCGGACTCTATCGCCCCGGTGAGGGCCGTGTCCGCCTGGGCGATGTGGATCTGTGGGAGATCGATCCCCAGGTGGTCAGCGCTCAGGTTGGCTATTTGCCACAAGCGGTACAGCTCTTCAAAGGGACGCTGCGAAGCAATCTGATGCTCGCAGGCGCAGTCAGCGACACCACGCTGACAGACATCACCCGCGATCTGGCGCTGGATCAGGTGGCGGCCAGTAATCCACTGGGTATGGATATGCCTATCAGTGAGGGGGGCTCAGGTCTCTCTGGCGGTCAGCGCCAGCTTGTTGGCCTGGCGCGTGTGTTGATGTCCCGTCCTCGTATCTGGCTTCTGGATGAACCGACGGCCTCGCTGGATGGCGAAGCGGAGACGCGTGTCTGGAAAGCATTACAAGCCAGGCTGCAGCCGGAAGATATCCTGATCGTCGCCACTCACCGTCCGATGGCGGCCGTTAATTTTGCTACCCGCGTGCTTGTCGTACAGGAAGGCACTGTCGTTCGCGATGGCCCTCCCGACAAGGTGTTACCAGGACTGATGGCCCGCGCCACTGGCTCGCGTCCCGCCGCTGAGGTAATGAACGTGAAAACACACATGCCCGCAGCATCACATTCAGCAGGAGTCCTTCATGGCCGTTGAACTGTTTGACGACGAGGTCGCTGACGCCGCTCGCGTGAATCGTCTGGAAAATTACTACCGTAGCCGAGTCCCGGCAGGGCTTATCTGGAGCATCGTCGTACTGGTGCTGGGTTTTGTCATATGGGCTATGTATTTTCGCATTGATGAAGTGGCGCGGGCACACGGTGAAGTTATCGCCAGCAGCCGGGTGCAGATCATCCAGACCGTGGACGGTGGCGTGCTTTCCGAACTGCGTGTCAAAGAGGGTGATCATGTTAAGGCGGGGCAGATTCTGGCTCGCCTCGATCCAACTCGCGTGGAGGCGGCGGCAGGTGAAGTGGACGCGCGCATCGCCGGTCTCAGGGCGCGCATTGCCCGACTTCGCGCAGAATCAACGGGACAATCCGCTCCCCAGTTCCCCGCCGATCCTGGTCCGGCGTTACGCGAGCAGGCCGATATTGAACGCGCACTGTTTCTGCAACGCCGTCAGAGCCTGCAGGAAGATATAACAGCGCTGCAAACCGCCGTGAATTTAGCCAACCAGAAGCTCAGCCTGGTGAACGGGCTGGAACGCTCTGGCGATGTTAGCGCCAGTGAGCGGCTTAATGCACAGCGCGAGCTTAATGAGGCTCGTGCCCGCCTGCTTGGTCGGCGCAATAAGTTTTTGGATGATGCGCGGGCCGATCTCACCAAGGCAGAAGATGATCTGGGCCAGACCTTGCAACAGATGGCCGGTCGTCGCCAGCAGGTACACGATACGGTGTTTACGGCCATGGGGCCTGGGATTGTTAAAAATGTCCGCGTCACCACGCTGGGTGGGGTATTACGTGCCGGTGATGAGATTATGCAGATTGTCCCGTCAGATGATGCCCTCATCATAGAGGCCAAGGTTCTGCCTGCTGATATTGCCCGCGTTCAGGTTGGATTACCAGCCACTGTGCGCCTTGATCCCTTCGATTACACCATTTATGGGGCATTGCAGGGTGAAGTGATTTACGTATCGGCCGATACCCTTAAAGAAAACACCTCGCGTGGCGAGGAGATCTACTACCGCGTCCATGTTCGTTTGAAAAGCCATGCAGAAGGTCTGTCAGACCATCAGGAAGATGGGCAGCTTGTGCGCAGTACGACAGGTCGTCAGCTTGACATCCTGCCGGGCATGACATCCCAGCTCGACATCCGTACAGGTGATCGCACGCTGATGGATTTCTTACTTAAACCTTTGCGTAAAACACTCAGTGAATCATTCCAGGAGCGATGACACCGCCGGTGACCGTTGCAACCCGATTTTCCTGTCCGCCCCAGAGAGAGATAACACATTATGAAACCCGAGACCCAGATGAAGCCACGCCAATATACGCTCAGTACCGGTAAAACCCGCATCTCCCTGCAGGCCGGGCAGACCAATATTCACAAGGCTGCGCCGGGTGAATCTTACCGGGTGCTTAAACGCCAGGGGGAAAATGACCAGGAAAAGCTGGCTGATGACGTAGTGGCTTCACGTCACGGACAGGATCTGCAACTGGACTATGCCGATGGCACCACGCTGACCCTACAGGGCTGGTATACCGAAAGCGATACCAGTGTAACCCTGCCTGCCGATGGCACCTCTACCCAGGTGATTACGCCGGGGAGCACCGAAGGGGCAGCCCTGTCTGACGGCAGCCATGTTCTTTATGCGCACGGTTCTCCTGACGCGCTGGCCAGCATGACCTCAGGCCACCCCGGGCTGGAAGGTATCTTAGCTGGCCTGCATGATGGCTCGGTAGTGACTGGCCATCCTGTCACGTACCTTCCTCAATCGCACTCTTATGCGGGCTATATCGCCGGTGCCCTCGGGCTGGGGGGCGTGGTCGGGGTTGCAGCGGCAAGCGGTGGCCATGGCGGGCATGATAAGGGTGGCGATAACAACAATAACGGTGGGGGAGAAACCCCGGTCCAGAACGCTGTTCAGCTTAATTTTGTCGGCGGCCCGGCGCTTAGCAGTAACGATTTGAAAGTAGAGATTTATCAGGCCGATGGCAAAACGCTGATTGGCACGGGGACTTTGGGGGCCGATGGCTCGGTCACCGTGTCTGCGGGCAGTTACACCGGCGTCGTTATTGTGAAACTCATCAACAGCGGCAGTGCCGCTGACTACCTGGACGAAGCCACTGGCGCGGGTAAAGACCTCTCGGCTCAGCTTTGGAGTATGGGAGTTATCTCTGGAAACAACAGTACCCTTGTGCTCAATGTTAACGTGTTGACCACGCTCGCCTATACCAAGGCCCAGGAGGCCATCGGTGGCACGCCTGACAATCCCGCCACCCTGAGCGCAACCCAGGTGACCGACACGGCAACGGCCATCAGTAACCTGTTTGGCGTGGATAATATTCTGAACACGACGGTTACCGCTACCAACGGCGGCAGTTTTGATGCTGCCGATGGCCTGAGTGCCGGTGAAAAATATGGCCTCCTGCTGGCAGCCTTCTCCGGTGCTGAAGCCAATGCGGGTGCGACCACCCAGACCATCCTGGACACCGTCGCTGCCGGAATTACACTCGGCAGCACTAACAATCTGTCCGATGGCGCGCAGTCGTTACTGATTAAAGGCGCGGCGACCGCCAGTGATGCATCCGGCGGCGTCAGCCTCATTATTGATACCCATGCGCCTGTCTTTAGCAGCGCCACGACGGCCAGTGTGGATGAGAACATCGGGGCAGGTAAGGTGGTCTGGACTGCCATTGCTACCGACCCCAGTCAATTCAGCTATAGCCTGGGCACCACCGGTGACAGCGCGCTGTTCAGCATCAATGCCTCTACCGGCGCGGTCACACTGACCGGCAATCCGGATTATGAAAGCAAAGCCAGCTACAGTTTCACCGTCGTCGCCACCGATGCGGCAGGCAATGCCAGCAGTCAGACGGTCACCCTGGCGGTTAACAACCTCGACGAAGTGGCGCCGACGATCACCAGTGGCACGACGGCCACGGCGATCAACGAAAACAGCGGCGCGGGTCAGGTGATTTACACCGCCACGGCCACCGACAGCGGCGATATCAGCGGTGGGGTGACCTTCTCGCTCAAAGCGGGCAGCGACGCGGGTCTGACCATCAACCCGACCACCGGTGCGGTCACACTGACCGGCAACCCGGATTTTGAAAGCAAATCCAGCTACAGCTTCACCGTTGTTGCCACCGATGCGGCAGGCAATGCCAGCGACCGCACGGTCACCCTGGCGGTTAACAATCTCGACGAAGTGGCACCGACCATCACCAGCGGCACGACGGCCACGGCGATCAACGAAAACAGCGGCGCGGGTCAGGTGATTTACACCGCCACGGCCACCGACAGCGGCGATATCAGCGGTGGGGTGACCTTCTCGCTCAAAGCGGGCAGCGACGCGGGTCTGACCATCAACCCGACCACCGGTGCGGTCACGCTGACCGGCAACCCGGATTTTGAAAGCAAATCCAGCTACAGCTTCACCGTTGTTGCCACCGATGCGGCAGGCAATGCCAGCGACCGGACGGTCACCCTGGCGGTCAACAACCTCGACGAAGTGGCGCCGACGATCACCAGCGGCACGACGGCCACGGCGATCAACGAAAACAGCGGCGCGGGTCAGGTGATTTACACCGCCACGGCCACCGACAGCGGCGATATCAGCGGTGGGGTGACCTTCTCGCTCAAAGCGGGCAGCGACGCGGGTCTGACCATCAACCCGACCACCGGTGCGGTCACACTGACCGGCAACCCGGATTTTGAAAGCAAATCCAGCTACAGCTTCACCGTTGTTGCCACCGATGCCGCGGGTAACGCCAGCGACCGCACGGTCACGCTGGGCATCAATAACCTCGATGAGGTCGCCCCCAGCTTCACCACGGGCAACAGCAGCGACAGCTTCGCCACCGCCACGGTGAGCGTTGCCGAGAATACCGCCACCAGCACCGCCATCTATACCGCGCAGGCCTTTGACAATGACGCCGCCGATGGTGGCGAGCACGTCACCTACAGCCTGATCGATGCGGATAATGGCGCAGACGCCCAGTATTTCACTATCGATGCGGCAACGGGTGCGGTCACTTTCAAAGCCAGCCCTGACTATGAAGGCACCCACGCGCCTGCATACACCTTTATCGTCGCCGCCACTGACGCGGCAGGCCATGTGACCACGCAGACCGTCACCGTTAATGTCACCGATGTGGACGAAATCGCACCGACTGTCACACTCGACGGCAGTTCTACGGGGCCCGTGATGCTGAGCCCGGCGACCGGCTACATTTACCCCAACGGTTTTGACACAACCGCGCTGGGCGACGGTAGCTTCCTGGTGACATGGGCTGGCAACAACAATGGCAGCTACGGGATCTATGCGCAGCGCCTGAGCGCTCAGGGTGTGGCGATGGGTGATCCCGTACAGCTTGCATCAGGCGCGACCAACACTTACTCCAACGCGTTGGACAGTGTTATCAGTGTGACGGCCATTAACGACGCAGGGGCGTATGCCGTTGCCTGGACCGGCAAGAATAGCGCCAGCACTGACAGCAGCATCTATACGCAGTTGTTCAACGCTGACGGTAGCCCAATATCCGCAGCCGTGAAACTTGATGGGGCCGCTTCTGCGCAGGATATCGCCCCGCAGATCGCGACGCTTACCGATGGCAGCTATATCGTGACCTGGTACATCAACGGCGGCGGTGTCTACGTGCAGCGCTTTGATGACGCGGGTGTCGCAGTTGGCAACACCGTGCCACTGATTGCGCAAGGCTCCTCTAACAACGCCAGCCCGCAGGTGACCGTGCTGGACAGCGGTAGCTACGTGGTGACCTGGCAGGGCCAAACCTCCGGCGACTACCACATCTACGTGCAGCAGTTCGACGCTACCGGCACCCCATCCACCCAAGTGGTGCTGGACGCCTCGACGGGAAACAGTACTAACTACGAAACCGTGCCGCAGATCACGGCGCTGGCTAACGGCGGCTATGTCGTTACCTGGTCCGGCTACAACTACAGCAACTCGAACTACAACAGCAGCACCTATGTGCAGCAGTTCGATGCCAACGGCGCCAGGGTTGGCAGCATCGTCGCACTGGACGGGGCGAGTAACAGTAATTTCGGTAGCGACTATACCTACCCGTACGTTGCAGCGCTGACCGGCGGTGGCTACGCCATCACATGGATGGAATATACCAACACAAACGACTCCGACGATTACACTGTCTTTGTTCAACAGTTCTCTGCTGGCGGCAGCAAAGTGGGCGCTACCGTGCAACTGGACGCATCACACAACAATACGAGCAATAACTACGACGAATTACCGCGCATCACGGCGCTGGGCGATGGCGGCTATGTCGTTACCTGGATGAGTTTGGGCAGTTCGAACTGGGACGTCAATGTGCAGAAATTCGATGCCAGTGGTGGCCTGGTGGGCGGTATCGTACAACTGCAAGCCTCCAGCGGCGCGACCGACCTCTATCCACAAGTCACCGCCGTTGGTACAAACGGCGAATACATGGTGACCTGGTACGGTTATGCCAGCGGCATTTCAGGCTATCACCTCTTTGTGCAGAAATTTAACGCCGACGGCAGCATCCACGAAAACCTCGTCGTGCTCAACCACGATGGCCATGCCACCGTGCAAAGTACCGAAAGCGGCACCATCTATCTCGTCAACGACAATGTCGTGGTCAGTCAGCTCAGCGACATTACGGGCGCCGCCAGCAACCAGTGGGCCAGCACGACTGTCACAGCCAATACCAGCGCAACTATCTCTGCCGCAAATCTCGCAGAAGGCACCTACCATGCTTACGCCGTCGATGCGGCAGGCAATCTTTCTGTTATTTCCGGCCGCAGTGTGTTGGTGGACAACACCGTACCCGTCTTTACCAGCGCTGCCACCGCCGCCGATATTACCGATAGCACTGCCGTCGGCGATACTGTCTACACCGCTGCCGCCACCGATGCGCACGGCGTCACCTACAGCCTGAGCGACACCCAGCACTTCCGCATCAATACCAGTACCGGCGTCGTAACGCTGCTCTCCAGCCCGGCCAGCGCCACTGGCGCGCAATTCACCGTCACCGCCACCGACGCCGCTGGCAACCAGACCACGCATACCGTCACCTACAACGTCGTCGACACCACGCCGCCTGCCGTCACGCTCACCCGCGACGTAGATGGTGTGGAGAACAGCAGCCAGACAGTCACCGTTCAGAGCACCGAGGCTGGTACGGTATACCTGGTCAGCGACAGCGTGACGGTGACGAATCTGAGCAGCCTCACCGCCGCCGCCGACAACCTGGTGAACAGCGTCGCCGTTGCGGCGAACGCTGGCACCACGCTGGCGCTGACTGGCCTTGCCGAAGGCACCTACCACGCTTATGCTGTGGACGCGTCCGGCAATGTCTCCGCTATCTCAGGCAGCAGCGTGATTGTGGACAACACCGCGCCTGTCTTCACCAGCGCTGCCACCGCCGCCGATATTACCGATAGCACTGCCGTTGGCGATACTGTCTACACTGCTGCCGCCACCGATGCGCACGGCGTCACCTACAGCCTGAGCGACACCGGGCACTTCCATATCAACGCCAGCACTGGCGTCGTGACGCTGCTCTCCAGCCCGGCTAAGGCCACCGGTGCGCAATTCACCGTCACCGCCACCGATGCCGCTGGCAACCAGACCACGCATACCGTCACCTACAACGTCGTTGACACCACGCCGCCTGCCGTCACGCTCACCCGCGACGCGGATGGCGTGGAGAACAGCAGCCAGACGGTCACCGTGCAGAGCACCGAGGCCGGTACGGTATATCTGATCAGCGACAGTGTGACAGTGACGAATCTGAGCAGCCTCACCGCCGCTGCGGACAACCTGGTGAACAGCGTCGCCGTCGCCGCGAACGCCAGCACCACGCTGGCGCTGACCGGCCTGGCCGAAGGCACTTACCACGCTTATGCCGTTGATGCTGCAGGCAATCTTTCCATCATTTCCGGCAGCAGCGTGATTGTGGACAACACCGCGCCCGTTATCGCAGGCGGCGCCACCGCTACCGGCACCACCATTGTTGGCGGCACGGCGGCTGGCACCCAGGTGTACGACGCCAACGCCACGGACGCCCATGCCATCACCTATAGCCTGGACGCGGACAGTCTCGCCAATTTCGCCATCAACCCCACCACCGGCGTCGTCACATTGAACAACGCCGCTATCGAGGGCAGCTATAACTTCATCGTTACCGCGACCGATGCCGCTGGCAACCACAGCAGCCAGACTGTCACCCTTAACGTCAGTGCTGGCCTTAATGGCAGCGCGTTGGTCTCGGGCAGTACCACCGACACATCCACCGAGATGACCATCAACGTCGGTCTGGAGAAACTGAGTAACGGCTACACGGTTCTGGAGTACATGAAACAGACCGGCGGTGACAATATTTCCTGGGATCCGACCGGCCCGCTTTACGCTGGCGTCATTAAGGTGCTGGACGCGGGCAATAACGTCATCAAGACCGTCGACATCAGTATCCCCAATGGCTACACCATGATGGATACACAGATCAAGGCGCTGGCCAACGGCGGTTTCGTCGTGGCCTGGTCGCAGGTGGATACCGCTAATTACTCAGATTACAGTGTCCACTATGCGATCTATGACAACAGCGGCAATCTGCAATCCAGCAACACCCTGGCAGCACCAGGTACCGGGGTCACCATTGCGGCGCAGAGCAGTGCGAATGGCGGTGATTTCGCGATCGCCTACCAGACGATGGGCCCCGGGACCGATCAGCAGGAAGCTATTTCTGTCTTCCACTATAACGGCAGCGGACTGAACTTCACCCAGGGCGCGCAGACCCTGATTGGCGGCAACAGCTCGAGCGCCAATTTCGGCGGCGTCGCCAGCCCGGCAGTCCAGTTGATGAAATTCCAGTTGACGCCGGGTGTGCTGACGGCACTGAGCGATGGCAGCTATGTGCTGGCGTCCGAGGTCTACGACTGGATAGGCACGCCTGGTCAGTCGGCGACAAGCACGCCTATCGGCGCCTTCATCTTCAAGCTCGACGCCACCGGCTCGCAGGCCAACTTCGACAGCGGCAAGACCTGGCAGCGCGTTAACTGGAATGACGAGCAGGGTTCGCCGACTAACGCCATTGCTTTCGATGGAGGTTTTGCTGTCTTTAGTCAGGAATATCGCACTGCGACCTGGCAGGTCACGCTCTATAACAACAACGGCACGCTCATCACTACCAATGTCCAGAGCAACACCGTTTATAACATGGGAACCCAGAGCTACCACGCCGTGGACGTTGGTCCGATGGACAGGGCGACCCATGATGAGCTGCAGTACAGCACCACCGGCTACCTGGCGGCATCAGCCACGGTGTACGACAACGGCACGGATCTGGTGTTCGTGTTCCCTGACGGTAACGGTGGCCTGAGCCAGGTCAGTATCTCCAAAACCACCGGCGAGCTGACCAGTGCGGTGACGGACACCGGTATCACGGTGCCCCAGGGCGGGCAGTTGTACAACGTGCGGATCGTCTCCGATGGCGCGGGCGGCCATGACATCACCTACTCAGTGCTGTTTGATACCGACACAAGTGATGGCGGTAAGGCTGGCTATGCTGTCGGCGATATCTATCAGATTGGCCTGAACGCAGGTCCTGCTCCAGCGTTACCGATAGTGACCGATGCCCATATCGCCATCACCTCCACGCCAGGTGGCGCAGACGGCAGTACCTACAAGATCGGCGACACCGTCACCGCCGTATGGGATAACTCTGCCAGCGGCGACGCCAATACCAGCACGGTGACCGGCGCCACCATGGATTTCAGCCAGTTTGGCGCCAGCACGCCGGTGACGGCCTGGGACGATGGCACCCACGGCGATGTTACCGCTGGTGATGGTAAGTATACGGCCCAATACACTATCGCCGCCGGTTCCATTAACAACGTTCATGGTCTCAACGTCTCTGTTACGGCCACCACGGCGAGCCACACCTCGGCCACTGCGGCGGACAGCACCGGTCTTACGGTAGACAGCACCGCGCCTGTGCTCTCCAGCAGCACGCCGCAAGATAACGGCGGCAGCGTTGCCACTGGCTCTAACCTGACACTGACCTTCAGCGAGAACGTGCAGGCCGGCAGTGGCCATATCACCCTCGTTAACGACGGCAACAGCAGTCTGAACAAGGTCATCGACATCACCGACAGTTCGCAGGTCTCTATCAGCGGTCACACGGTGACGGTCAACCCGACAACGGATCTGGCGGCTGGCGCAAACTACCATGTCCAAATCGACAGTACCGCGCTGCACGACGCGGCGGGGAATAACTATGCAGGTATCAGCACGTCAACGGGGTTGAATTTCACGACCGCTTCCGCCTCGGTCGGGGATCCTTCCATCGTGGTGTTCGACCTGACGACGGGACAAAGTTCCGAGCATAACGGGCGTGTCTTTGACGCCAATACCGCATACACCATCTATATCAAGGTCAACAGCACTTACAGCCCGCTGGTTGGTCTGGATAGCAACGAAATGTGGTCGGGCGCGCAGAATCTGGGCACGGACGACAAGATTGTGCTGGTGGGCACGGGGAGTGATGTTAAGGGAAGCCATGGCGAGGCAGTAGTAGCGATGAATCACGGCGGCAATTCCGTTAACTGGGTGGCGGGGTTCTCTTCTACGCTTTCTAATGTCGCCGGCGTTGCCGCAAATGGCCAATTCGCTCGTGGTGGAAATAACGCGGATCTTTGGAACGGCACCTGGGCCGCGAACCCGAATGCGGATAATTCATTTGCTCAGGCGTATCTGCAGGCGATGCCTGCCGGCGTCCTCACCTCGCAAGGGCTGGCGATACCATGACAGGTTCACTGATTCTGCTACGCCGTCTGGTCGAAATGCGGCAATTCGAGGCGCTGCAGGAGGCTGTCTTTAGCCTGCCGGCGCTCTCATCAGCAGAACAGGTGCTTTTGGCCCTGGCTCAGGCCCATTTGGGCCAGCCAGAGGCGGCCCGCCAGACGCTGGGGGTGCTGATCCCGGCTGAACTGGAGGTCGATGCCCGTGTCGACCTGGCTGCCGTGCACCTGCTTCTTGGGGAATCCGGCGCGGCGCAGGCGCTGCTGGAAGCCACCCGCACCGAGGCACCAGACCACTCGCTCCTGCTGGCGCGTCTGGCTGCCTGTTATGTGCAGCATCAGCGGGAGGAGGAGGCTATCCCCCTGTATGAGTGCAGTCTGCGCCTGCAACCACGTATCGACGTCTATCAGCAACTGCTGCGTCTCTACCTGCAAAGTGAGGCGTTGCATCAGGCTGAAGAGACGCTGGCCGCCGCAGACCGCTTCTGGGCAGGCGAGCGGGAGCACTGGCCCGCACAGCAGGTGGCGCTGCACGATCAGCAACTGCGCGGCCTGCGTCTGGAGCTGTGGCTGGCCCGTGGCGACTTCGCCCGCGCTGATGCCTGGCTGGACGCACGCCATGCTGAACTGGCTGAGGAGGATTACTGCGGCCTGCTGGCCGGTTATGTTCAGCGTCTGGCCGAGCGAGGACGCCATGCCCAGGCCGAGGATGCGCTGCGCCATGGCCTGCGTCATTACCCGGAACATCCGGACCTGTATCTACAGCACGCTGAACTGGCGGAGTTGCAGGGGCGCATACCGCATGCCATTGCCTTGCTGCACCGCGCCATTACTCTGGCCGGGCAGCAGCAAAAAACGACGCTTCCTCTGCGCCTGAAGCTTGCCAGCGTCGCTACCCAGGGGCATCCGGCGATGGCGCGTACAATGGCTGAACAGGCTCTTGAGGAGGCCGGGGCGCTGACGCCTTCACCCGATATGGACGCCGCGCAAATCGGTCACTGGCTGGCGCAGGCGCAAGTTGCACTGGCCGGTGCAGACGCGCAGGAACAGCAGTACGCCGGGGCGGAGGCGCGATACATCGACGTGCTGCAGGCACATCCGCACCTGCTCCCCGCACTGCAAGGGCTGGGACAGTTATATATGCAACTGGGGCGCATCGACGAGGCTGTTGCGCTGTTCGAACAAATTTTGGCGATCGATCCGGCACGCGGTCATGCGGCGCTGATCAATGCCCGTCGTTTTCCGCAAGATGAAGAGACATTGATTCGCCTGGAAAATCTGGCGCGTCGGCCTGGCTTGTCCGGCCCGGTGCAGCCTGGATTGCTGCTGCAACTGGCTGCCGCCTGGGAAAAACGCAAGGAGTACGCCAGAGCCTTCACCCTGGCCAACGAAGCCAATGCCGCCCACCGCGCACTTCTACGTTACGATCCGGTTGCACACTGACAAAGCTGCGCGCGTATTCGCCACGCATTTAGCCGTTCGCTCTACGAACACCGGCGACATATCGGCAACGATTCAACGTTACCGGTATTCGTACTGGGTATGCCGCGTTCCGGTACGACGCTGATTGAACAGATTCTGGCGGGGCACAGCCAAATCCACGGCGCGGGCGAACTGGGGGTGATTCCCGGCACGATCGCCAGGCTGGAGCGCTGGGAGCGTCATACGGGGTCAGGACACCATTATCCGGACTGTGTGGACGATCTGTCGGCCGATGTCGTGGCGGGTATCACCGCCAGCCTGCTCAAGGAACTGCGGGAAACCGTGCCCGAAAACGCTTCTGAGGTTCGGCATGTGGTGGACAAGCTGCCGCACAATTTCGAGAACATTGGTCTTATCAAGCTGCTGTTCCCGAACGCGCGGATAATCTCAGTGCGACGCGACCCGCGTGATATCGCTATCTCCAACTACTTCACCGACTACGCAGCCAAACATGGCGGTATGGGCTTCGCCTATGATTTGCAATGGATTGGTGAACAACTGGCCGACCACAATCTGTTGATGCACCACTGGAACCAGCTATTCCCCGGCGAAATTCTTGAGGTGCGCTACGAGGATGTCGTCTCTGACCCGGAGCGTGAGGCGCGCCGCATGCTCGCTTATTTGGGCGTGCAGTGGGAGCCGCAGGTGCTCGACACATCTGAACTGGACAGGCCGGTCAAGACTGCCAGTGTGTGGCAGGTGCGTCAGCCTATCTATCAGACCGCGCGCGAACGCTGGCGGCGTTATGCGGACTTTCTGGCGCCGCTTACCGCGGGAACCAATGCGAAGATCGTGCATGAACCTGTTGAGATGGTAAGCCTGCCAGTGCCGGGAATGCAGACCGAGGGTATCGTCTACTATCGTCAGGGAAAACTTGATGAAGCCGAGATGCTTTTCAGACGCCTGCTGCACCATCTGCCCGAACACGCTACCGCGCATTTCATGGTAGGCCTGATTTATGTTCGTAAGGGGCACCTGGCCGATGGCATCGGGCACATGGAAAAGGGACTCCAGGCCTGCCCATGGAATGCCAACTGGCGACGCGATCTGGCACAGGCCTACGAACTGGCAGGGCAACCGGAAAAAGCACAGGCGTTAAGGTCGCGCCACGTCAGCACGGATGACCGTGTGATGAGCGTAATAGACGTTGACCAGGATGACGCTGTTTCTCTGGATTTCTCCATTCGCACGTCCGCGACGCGGCCGTTTTAGTGAGCCGCGGCAGTAGCGCGAATATCTTATGGCGGAATGTCGCGCGCTGACGGCGTAAACGGGGCAGGGTATTGATATTGCGCGGACTTTACCGATAGTACTGAGAGGGCGGCAGACACCCGGATAGACCAGATGTCTACTTTCCGTTATCTCAGGATACAAAGCGGTCAACAAGCGTGGACATCGATTTTGACTGTGCGTCAAGCATTTGACTGGCGGTTGCCATCTGGGAAACCAGCGCCGCGTTTTGCTGAGTGACCTGCTCCAGTTGATTCAGTGCCTGATGCACTTGTGTTACGCCAAGCGATTGTTCATTGGCTGCGCGGGCGATATCACTGACATATTGCTTCATCCGCCCGGTCGTATCCGCCGCCGCTTTCAGTGCCGCCTCGGATGTCGAAACTCGTTGCACCCCTTCGCCAATGTTATTCATATTCTGATTAACCAACTCCCGAATCAGGCTGGCCTCTCTGGCACAGCGTTGGGAGAGATGACGCACCTCTGCCGCCACAACGGCGAAACCTTTGCCCAGTTCCCCCGCGCGGGCGGCTTCAACGGCGGCGTTTAGCGCCAGTAAGTTGGTTTGAAACGAGATCTCATCGATTGACGCCACAATCTGGAAAATATTGTCGCTGGACGAACGGATAGCCGCCATGCTCTGGCTGGCCTCATTGGAAACGCGGGTCGCATCCATGACATCATTTGCCATCGACTGGGTCAGTCGCTCCGCTTCGCTGGCGTTATGGGCCGTCTGGGAGATGGCCGTCGATATCTGTTCCATACTGGCGGCGGTTTCAACGATGGATGCTGCCTGCTCATCGGTACGCTGAGCCAGATCCTGGTTACCGTCGGTAATATCACTGCTGGCGTTACTGAGTATCAGCGCGCCCGATTTAATTTCCTGCACGATATGCTGAATGTTTTCGATTGCCTGATTGTAGGCGCGATTAAGAGCAGAGAGCTCGTCGCTACCCGGCACATCGAGGCGGCGGGTCAAATCGCCGTCCATCTCATTGATGGTTTTCAGTGTGTTGGTTAGTTGTTGTTGAATACTGCGCACCACCATCATGGCAAAGGCGATTGCAATAAGCAGGGCTACCAGACTGATCGCCAGAAAGGATTGCCAGTCAACACGTGCGTTATGGGCCAGCGCAGCCGAATGCGCGAGCAGGGTATCCGCCGCCTGGGTTTCTACCTGGCGAAGTATCTCAATGCGTTTGGTCTGGGCAGTAAACCAGTCCGTCGGTTTAACGCCAAACCCGCCTTCCTGCGCCTTATTAAAGGCAATCGCTCTCAGCTCAAGAGCGCGGGTGACTTCGGCCGACGCAAGGGCTTTATCCAGCTCCGCAGCCTGAGCTTCGCTACTAAAGCGGCGGGTGGCGGTCAGCCAGGCTTCTTGTTTACCTACCACATCGCTGAGCATACGAAATTGACCGTCGCTAAAACGATCAACAGAGAAGACATTGGTAAGCAGGGCGCGCTCGATGCCGGCCTGCTCCTTTAAATTCAGCAGGCTATAGAAGGCTGCCAGCTCATTCACCATTGGACCGGAGGCGCTTAACTGACCTATGCCACCAACGAAACTCAGCAGCCCGGAGATGGTCTGCGTATAGAACTGCGTCGACTTTGACGCCTCTATATTCAGCGCGCTTATCGCATTACGGGTGGCGTCGAGGGACTGAATACTCTCCTTAAACATCTTTAGCGGGGCGGCAATATTGCCCTTCGTTAAATTCGTATCCGTACTGGCTAGCGCCTGGTTCAACTTTACCAATGCGTCGTCAGTTAATTTCCGCTGCACGAGGATTTCATCGCGGAACTGCTGCCCACGCGCACCGATAAAACCGGCGCTCATTCCACGTTCACGTTGCAGTTGATGAACAACGTCTCCTGTGCTGCGGGCAAGCGTTGTTAACTGACCGATAGTGTCCATCTGTCGTTCGGTACCAATACGGCTGAGCATGCCTGAACCGGCAAACCATACCAGAGCAAGTAGCAGAGGGAATAACGCGATAAATAACTTCATTCTCATAGAAATACGATAAATCCATGACATATCGTTATTTTCCTTATTTGCTGTGTTGTCTTATAAGTGCTATCGGCACATTTCTGGCTAATCTTTACAACTTTATTATTATGAAAAACTGAATCGTTATTCATATAAGAGGGCGATGGTAAAGAGTGAATGCATAAGAGGCGTCACAGGTTTCAGGTATGTATTCTTCCTGCTCTTCGCTGCATGTGTGTTTTTGACGTTATTAGAACAGCTTTTTTCTCTCATGCTTTCGTGCTGGCGAAAAGATGCGGTTTAAGTATTTATTAACTGTTGTGCAGCGCTGCTTCAATTATGAAAGGGCTTATTTTTTTTGGCGACACAGTGAGGCTCACACTCCTTTTGCCTAGTATCTTCACCACCACTATGTTTTGCTTGAGTTAATTTGGCAGCAAATGCGGTATAGTATTCTTTTGCACTTCGTCTCAAAAATCAGAATTTAAGCTTATTCCGAAAATATATTATTCAGTAGTATATAAACAATTTTAACAATCTTATACCGTTACGCTATCCCATACATAATGTATCGTGGAGAGATAAATTATGCGGCTTGATGTGATAACTGATCATACCGAAATTGTGTTGAATCTTATGATGGACAAGGCCATCCGGGAATGTGACCCCGAGTATGGTCGGGTGGCTGCTACATGGTACACGATGGCAGAGGGGGCGCTGTTCCTCTGGCAGGAACTGGCGGAGTGTTGCACCGAAGTTTCGCAAGAAGAGAAAAATAAAATGGCATCCCGCCTTCACAGCATTATCAGTATGAATAGAGTACCTCTGCTCAAAAAAAAGGATGAGTAATGCATTGATTTTCTGAGTAAATGCATCTCTAAAAACTGTGTGTCGCCTGATTCTGGTTGGGAAGCCGACCGGGTGGGGTATTATCAGAAGAATGACGTTACCCCGACAGGGTGACGAAATATAATATACGTTCTTTCCTGCGATGCGTTTTTTTGATGCTATGTCAGATTGAATCTAAACCTTAGCCTACATTACTGCGCCCGGTTAATCTGTCCTCACCTGCAAAGCAGGCGAGGTGAATTCCGGGTGATTATTGTTCTGCAGCCTCTGTATTTTTCGCATGTATTTTTTTATTCGCTTCGCCACTTTCATTCAGTGCCTGACTGGCGGCTTTTTCGGCGTGTGCGGCACTATAGGCTGCAAGGTGTGAAATGACGATGGCGTAAATACTCATCAGCGAAACCCAGAGTATACTGTTTTTCCACCATAACAATGTTGGGATTGTCAGCACTGCCCAAATTAACGCCAAAAATAAATGTACTCTGGCCATAAATCGGGCTGTTAGTTTAACTTTCATCTTTACTCCTTATTTCTGTGCTCTATATTTGCCATCCCGGTAATATTTATAGCATTTGCCAGTTAACTGTTGAGCTTATTTTGTTACAGTTTGTACGCGAAAGAAATTAAGATAATTCCTCTGGAAAGTGTTTGGGCAAGCAATATAGTTTGAGAGTGAAGGGGGAATTACATCGGTGGAACCCGTCTGTGAAAAAAATCCAGACGGGAGAGATTCGTATGAAGTTAATACTTAAGTGTTATAAACTTTTCTGAACCCGCTTTATTTCCGGGACATACACCGGGCTTAAGCAAAGGCCGTTTTGTCTTGATTGTAAAGTTTACTGCAATGAGGGCACATCAATGACAAGCCTTTCTGGACTCGCGTAAAACTATGTTCTGACTGTTTGGTGCAGTGAGGGCAGGTACACTTGACGAGATAGTTGCGATTATTTTTTGAATCTTTGCGTTGTGGCATAGGGTCTTTCCTGATAAATGGGCTGTAACCATACACTATCCGGGCGCGCATTGCCCATAATCATTTTCGATCCCCCTAAGAGGGGATATTCGCTACGCTGGTCAGCGACACTTTGTTAAAGGTTAAAGCCTTCATCTCAAGGCGTCGCATGTCTTCACGTTAGAGGACATGATTGCGCACCAGCATCAGAAACGAGCCGCCGGGATGACAACATTAAATGAATACATATGAACGTAACGGGGAGAATGGACCAGGAAAATAAAACTTGCATAATAGGATATGACATGCCTTAATGAGTTGTCGGTTTGATACACAGACCAGTCCAAAGCATTCCGTTTTTTGCCCTCATTTTAAGTATCCTTAGATATCTCTTTTTTGAGTCTTCATTGAAAGTTATGCGATTATTCTGTAATCGGACCCTGCATGCCGAAAGGCTTACATTTATATAGGTAAAAAATTATGTCTTCAAAAACGACAGGTAACGTAAAGTGGTTCAACCCTGAAAAAGGTTTTGGTTTTATCACTCCCAAAGATGGTAGCAAAGATGTATTCGTGCATTTCTCTGCTATTCAAAGCAATGAATTTAAAACTCTTGAAGAAAATCAAGAAGTTGAATTCTCAGTCGAAAACGGTCCGAAAGGCCCTTCCGCTGTTAATGTAGTAGTACTTTAAGGACACTTTCACTATTTCTAATATTCATCTTCGTTGTCCAAAATGTCACGGCTCGCAATATCGTGTTTCGCATTTTGATGTAACAGAAACTAATCCATATGGCGCAAAATGTATTTTTTGCAAAACCGTAATGGTAACCAATGAACGTTACAATTTAGCGACAATGCATCCTGTGCCATTTGTCAGAAATATCACAGCATCGCATATCGCATAGATATTTCGCCTGCCTCACGTAATCAATTAAGGACCGACTTATGACATCAAAAGTTTTGGTTTTTTTCAACTCTCAGCCAGTCAAAGCTGTTGACAGAAATGCCAGCGATAAGACCGTTGATTGTGAATACCCTAACGGCGAGAAAGCGACCCTAAATATTATGCACGCAGGCGTTCACTCACTCACTGGTGATCATCTGGAGATTCGTGTCGCTACTGACCGACAGCTTTCATCGGATGACATTATGACCGCGGCCCAGAAATTTATCTAAACCGGCTGTTCACGTGCTGCCTCATCTCCGATTCTAAGCCCCAGAATTTGCTGGTTGTTTGCGATTTGTCTGCCAGCAAAAATACGGGGTTAGCGTATTGACGAGAACGTCACAGGGCGCATCCGGTGAATCTGATAATGA
This sequence comes from Phytobacter diazotrophicus, assembly GCF_052061655.1. Classification (NCBI taxonomy): domain Bacteria; kingdom Pseudomonadati; phylum Pseudomonadota; class Gammaproteobacteria; order Enterobacterales; family Enterobacteriaceae; genus Phytobacter; species Phytobacter diazotrophicus. The sequence continues at coordinate 1,592,482 of NZ_CM125428.1, forward strand.
ATACAACACTCGTTCCGCCTGAGAGCGTGTGAAAAGTTTACTGATTACCTAAATTCTCACCTGACAGATCAATGCTATTCATTTGCATGATCAGTTCTGCCATCGTTCTGGCGTCCATTTTTTCCATAACTCGTGAGCGGTGAACTTCCACCGTGCGCAATGCAATATTCATCTGCGAGGCGATATCCTTATTCATCATGCCTGCGGCTACGTAATGCGCCACGGCTTTTTCTTTGGGTGTCAGTTGGCCGTAACGCTGTTTAAGCTCCTGTATTTTCGCCAGACGCTCAGAGTGTTCGTAGCCTTTACTGATGGCCTCTTTTAGGGCATCAAGCGCGACAGGTTTTTGTAAAAAATCGACGGCACCCGACTGGATCTCTTTTACCGCCATTGGGATATCGCCATGGCCTGTCAGGAAAATAACGGCAAGGGTGCTGTTATCGTGACGCATAGCCTGAAACAGGCGATGCCCGTCCATGCCAGGCATCCGCATATCCAACAGCGCGACGCCCGTATCTTTAAGCGCGGCTTCGTGCAGAAAGCGCTCACTTTGGTTCCAGCACTGAACGGTGTATCCCAGGCTTTCCAGTAAAAAAGAGCATGAGCGGGTCACCGCTTCGTCATCATCCACTAAATGAATCATTTAAATCTTCTGTGTTATTGGTCTGTCGGAAAGGTCAGGGCCACGAGTAAACCATAACGCCCATCCGGGGCGCTGTGATTATTCACACTAATCTCACCATTGACGCTGCGCAGAAGACGCTGGCAAATGACGAGTCCCAGCCCCATCCCCCCTTTTTTGGTGGAGTGAAAAGGGCGAAACAGCGCCGAGAGCTGTTCCACTGACAGGCCGCCCGCGTTGTCCAGTAGCGTAATCTGCTGCTGTTGACCAACACGTTCCTCCGTTACCCAAAGGCGTGTGGCGCCTGCCTGGACCGCATTCAAAATGATATTTGCCAGTACCTGCTCCAGCAGGACCGGTGGCAGAGAAAGCGGCATAGGGCGCTTGATGTTTATCTCAACGAGCAGGTCGGGTGACGCTTTATCAAGCTGCAAAAGTCTGAGTACGTGTCGGAGCGTATCTGCGACATCACAGGGCGCATTTTCACTTTGCTGCTGCGGACTCGCCCATTCCCGTAAATGTTTGATGATAAGTCCACAACGTTCGGCCTGAGCATCGATGTGGTGTAGCGCCTCTTCTACGGCCTCTCTCTTTTCCGGCTGCGGGAGATAATTAAGCCCTCCCTGCGCATACATGCGGATTGCCGATAGCGGCTGGTTAAGCTCGTGTGCAAAACCGGAGGCCATCTCACCCAGTACGCTCATCTGTCGGGCCTGCTCCAGCGTCTGCTGTTGGGCGCGCAGCCGGGCGTTTGCCTGCTCCAGCGCTTTACCGCGCCGGTTTACCAGCACCATCACCCAACCATAATTGGCAACGAACAGCACTCCCAGCACAAGGATCAGCCCAATCATTAGCCTGTGCTGGCTCAGCCAGGCGATCAGGGTTTGCCCGATCCGCTGCTGCTCCGGGTGGCGGTTAAGTTCGCGAAGCAGGGCTTCGGTATCGCTGGTTGAGGCGGGTGCGCCCCAGCGCCAGGTACCGCTCTGGGGTGCCGTCAGCAACGCCTTTGCGACGGCATCGGCAACCCGGTCACCCACGCCGGGCAGGGCAGCGAACGACCAGTCAGGATAGAGTGCGGTACTGGTCAGACAGGGAAATGCGGACGGTTTTTGAAGCAGAACCCGAAAGGTGTTTTTCGCAATAAGACCTTCCGCGTCCATGTCTTCCAACAGGCACACGGGAACGATGGCAGCCTGAATGGCATCTTCGCGCAGCAAATAGAGCAGCGCATCGGCCGGAAAGCCCAAAAATCTCACCTTCACCTGATCGTCCACGCGTAACCCCGCATCCAGCAGTTCACGGTAACCCAGCAGATAGCCGCCAAAGGCCTGCGAATCGACTGCGCCCAGGGTTTGTCCGGCCAGATCCCGCGCGTGGGTGATGGGGCTATCACGGCGAACCAGAATGGCGCTGCCGGTGGCCATGCTCTCCCCGGCGGCCCCTTTCCCGGATCGTAGCGATGCCAGCCAGCGCAAATGATAGTGGCTATTTAGCTGCACAAACTGCGCCTGATTGGTGATGACAAACTGGACGCTTCCTGCGTTTACCGCCTCGCGCATCGCGTTGAGATCAAGGGGGAGCAGCCGAAAATGGGCATCCGCTACGGTGTCGTTAAGCGAGTCAATAAGCGGCTGCCAGTGACGTTGAGTTGCCGCTTCACCGCGCAATGCCAGGATGCCGATGGTCCAGTCAGCGGCGAGAAGAGGGGCGCTAAACCCGACGATAAACAGGCATAACAGGATTTTTGCGATGCGATCCATGCGACAAATGCCCCTTTTCGTTTGCGGTAGATCAAGCCCGCTTCGTTTATGTGGTTAACCACAATAGAGGGCGACCCGGCGGGATTTTTAGACTGTAACTAATCACATTTGGTTAGGTAATTCCATCCCTAATCTTTTCCTTAGCCGCGCACTGACTGGAGATCACTATGGACATCAGTAAGCGACATTTTTTGCAGCAATTGGGTGTTGTCACCGCCGGGGCATCACTGATACCGCTGGCGCAGGCGAGTCTCTCATTAAAGCCTGAACGGCACGAAGGCTCCGACAAGCAGCGTTACGCCATGCTTATTGATTTGCGCCGTTGCATTGGCTGCCAGTCCTGCACGGTGAGCTGTACCATAGAAAACCAGACCCCGCAGGGTGCTTTCCGCACCACGGTGAACCAGTATCAGGTGAAGCTCGCCGACAGCGACGAGGTGACCAACGTGTTGCTGCCGCGTCTGTGTAACCATTGTGACGATCCGCCCTGTGTGCCGGTTTGCCCGGTGCAGGCCACCTTTCAACGCAAGGACGGGATTGTGGTTATCGACAACACCCGCTGCGTGGGATGTGCCTACTGTGTGCAGGCCTGCCCGTATGATGCCCGCTTTATTAATCACACGACCCAGACGGCGGATAAATGCACCTTTTGCGCACACCGACTGGAGGTTGGGCTGCTCCCTGCCTGTGTGGAATCCTGCGTGGGTGGCGCGCGGATTATTGGCGATTTACACGATCCCAACAGTACGATCAGCACGCTGCTGGCGGCGCACCGGGACGAGATAAAAGTCCTCAAACCGGAGAATAACACCCACCCGCATGTCTTTTATCTGGGGCTCGATGACGCCTTTGTCTCCCCGTTGCAGGGGCGTGCGCAGCCCGCACTCTGGCAGGAGGTGGAAATATGTCACCCATGATCATTGACGAGGTACTGGCTCAGCCGCAGGACATTACCTGGCTTCCCTGGGCCGTACAGTATTTTTTCTTTATCGGTATCGCCTCGTGCGCGGTGCTGCTGGCCTGCGCGGCACGCTGGTCTCAGCATCGGTATCGCGAAGCGTTCGAGCGAATTTGCCTGTTCCTCGCTTTAACCTGCGGAATTGTCGCGCCGCTGGCGTTAACTGCCGATCTGCATCAGACCGCCCGTTTCTGGCACTTTTATGCCTGGCCGACGCCCTGGTCATGGATGCCCTGGGGCGCGCTGTTTTTGCCGCTGTTTACCGTGTTTGTTGGGCTGTGGTTTTTGCTTTTCCATCTGCGCGTGGTCACGGAACGCTTTACACCGTTGATGCGCTGGATTGCTCTCGCCGCGGCGCTGACGGCGGTCGGCTTGCTGCTCTATACCGGACGCGAAGTTTCGGTCGTGCAGGCCAGACCGATATGGTTCAGCTATGGGTATCCGCTGGTGATGTTTATAAGTGCGATAAGTGCGCTGCTGGCACTCCTCAGCCTGGCCCTGCATAAGCATCGCTATTGCGGCAAATTGCTGGCGAAAGGGCAGGTGGTAACGCTACTGCTGCTCGGGGCCGTGGCGCTGGTATGGCTGCTGGGGGATACGTTGTCGGGCGAGGCCCTCCGCCAGCAGTGGCGGCTTGCTACGGATATCCGTTTTTACATGCTGGTGATGATGACGTTGTGGGGTGTCGTAGTGGTACTGGCGCTCGCTGCGAACCGCTACGACTTTCCGTTATCACTGACACTGGCGAGCACGCTGCTGGTGGCGGCACTGTGCTGGACGTTGCGCTGGGCGCTGCTGATTGGCGGGCAAACGGTCCCGAAATACAACGCCCTGATTAACGACTACCACCTTCCCCCTGGGACCGACGGTCTGCTGGCCATTATTGGCACCTTCGGGCTGTGGTTCGCGCTCATGATAACCATCAGGGAATGCGTCAACTGGCTTTCAAGGAGGTTTCGTCATGTCTGAATTATCACGCCGTCAATGGCTAAAAATTGGGGTAGCTGTAGGGGGCTTTGCCGCGTTCGGTTTGAGCTATCGTGAGGTTGCAAAACGGGCCGTGGACGGGCTGGTCAATGGCACATCCGGGAAGGTGACGCGGGACAGGATCCACGGCAACGCTCTTGTTCCGGAAGGTAGCGCACATAGCGGCTGGCAGAGTAACCCCGATCAGGCGGTCTCCATGACCCAGTGTTTTGGATGCTGGACGCTGTGCGGCATTCGCGTGCGTGTGAACAGAGCAGAGAATAAAGTCCTACGCATCGCCGGAAACCCATGGCACCCGCTGTCACACGAGACGCCTTTTGACAGCATGATGCCGTTTTCCGAAGCGCTGCAAAAGATGGCGGGGGAAAGCGGGCTTGAATCGCGATCTACCGCCTGCGCGCGCGGCGCCACTCTGCTGGAGAGCCTGAACAGCCCGCTGCGTATCCTTACGCCGATGAAACGCGCCGGAAAGCGCGGGGAAGGCAAGTGGCAGCGCATCAGCTTTGAGCAATTGGTTAAAGAGGTGGTGGAGGGCGGTAATCTGTTTGGCGAAGGCCACGTCGACGGGCTGCGTACCATTCGTGATCTCAACACGCCCGTTGATGCGAAACATCCCGACTATGGCCCGAAGGCCAACCAGTTGCTGGTTACCAACACCAGCGATGAAGGTAGGGATGGCTTCCTGCGCCGTTTTGCGCTGAACAGTTTTGGCTCAAAGAACTTTGGCGCGCACGGTGCCTACTGTGGACTCTCTTATCGCGCCGGTTCTGGTGCGCTGATGGGCGATCTGGATAAAAATCCCCACGTTAAACCCGATTGGGAAAACGTCGAGTTTGCCCTTTTTATGGGGACATCTCCCGCACAATCCGGGAACCCCTTCAAACGCCAGGCGAGACAGCTTGCCAGCGCCCGCTTACGTAAAAGCTTTAACTACGTTGTGGTGTCTCCCGCGCTGCCCCTGACCACGGTACTGGCTGATGACCATGGCCACTGGTTGCCGATAAAACCGGGGACCGATTCTGCGCTGGCGATGGCTATGATCCGCTGGATTATTGATAACGAACGCTATGTGGCCGCGTACCTGATGCTGACCAGCCGGGAAGCGATGACGCGCGCCGGAGAAAAAAGCTGGAGCAATGCCACCTGGCTGGTTATTACCGATGAACACCATCCGCTGAGCGGACAGCACCTGAGCGTAACCCATCTCAATGGCGGCGACGGGCAGGCAGATGAACCGCTGGTGGTGAACGAGGCGGGAGAGCTGGTACCCGTCAGCCAGTGCGATCGCGGGACGTTGCGGGTATCGCAGACGGTCACGCTGCACGATGGCGCTACGGTTACGGTGAAAAGTAGCTTTCAATGCCTGACTGAATCGGCCCACCGTTTCACGCTGGAGCAATACAGCATGGAATGCGGCGTGCCGGTTAAACAGATTCATGCGCTGGCGAAAGCGTTTACCGATCACGGGCGTAAGGCAGCGGTGGTGACCCATGGCGGGATGATGTCCGGCAACGGTTTTTATAATGCCTGGGCGGTGATGATGCTCAATGTGCTGCTGGGCAATATGAGTCTGAGTGGCGGCGTATTTGTTGGTGGGGGTAAATTCAACGGCGAGATTAACGGGCCGTGCTACAACATCGAACAATTTCCCGGCAAGATCGCGCCTAAAGGGCTCAATATCGCTCGCAGTAAAGCCGACTACGCCAAATCCGATGAGTATCAGGCAAAAGTTGCCGTCGGTCAGTCACCGTGGCCCGCCAATGCGCCGTGGTACCCGTTTGTTGCCGGGCAACTGACAGAACTTTTACCCTCCGCGCTGGAGGGCTATCCCTATCCATTAAAAGCGTGGATTTCAAATATGACCAATCCGCTGTACGGCGTGCCCGGTCTGCGCACGGTCATTGAAGAGCGGCTAAAAGATCCGCAACGTCTGCCGCTGTTTATCGCCATCGATGCTTTTATGAATGAGACCACTGCGCTGGCGGATTATATCGTGCCGGATACCCATAACTTTGAAAGCTGGGGATTCAGCGCTCCCTGGGGGGGCGTGGCGAGTAAAACCGCAACGGCGCGCTGGCCTGTTGTCGCTCCCGCGACCGCCAAAACGCTACAGGGTGACCCGGTATCCATGGAATCCTTCTGTATTGCGGTGGCTAAACGAATGCAGTTGCCGGGATTTGGCGAGAAAGCGATACCGGATGCGCAAGGGGTGATGCATGACCTGAATCGCGCGGAGGATTACTACCTGCGCGTGGCGGCCAATATTGCTTTTGCCGGGCAGAAACCGCTGCCGCCGGCTGGCGAGCAGGATGTGGCGCTGTCCGGCGTTGAGCGCATATTTCCGGCAATAAAGCGTACGTTGAAATCAGAAGAGGCATTGCTCGTTGCCTTTCTCTACAGCCGGGGAGGGCGTTTTGCGCCCGATGCCTCAGGGCGTAAAGAGGGGATGGTCGGCGGTGAATGGGCCAGGCCGCTGCAGATCTGGAACGCCCAGGTGGCGGCCTTCAGATATGCCATGACCGGCGAGCGATTCAGCGGCTGCCCGACCTGGTATCCCGCGCGGTTGTCCGATGGGCGGGCGCTGGATGAGGTCTTCCCGCAGACAACATGGCCGATGAAACTGATGTCTTTTAAATCAAACCTGATGAGTAGCTCCACGACAGTTGTGGAGCGGCTGCATCACGTTAAGCCGATGGGGCTGGTGGCTATTCATCCCGACGATGGCAAACGTTTTGGGTTACAGCATGGCGACAAGGCAAAGATAACGACGCCGGGAGGCAGTGTGGAGGCGCGGGTGAGTTTGCTCTCAGGCGTGATGCCGGGTGTGATTGCTATGGAACATGGGTATGGACATACGGAGATGGGGGCGCGTCAGCACTGGCTTGACGGTGAACCGCTGGCGCATAAAAGCCAGATAGCATCCGGCGTCAATCTCAACGATTTGGGTTTTGCCGATCCCACCCGCAAGGTGCCCGGCCCCTGGCTTGACTGGGTAACCGGGTCGTCCGTGCGTCAGGGACTACCGGCTTTTATTAAAAAAGTATGATGGAAGCTGGCCCCGGTGCGGGGCCAGCGTTTAGCGTGTTGTAGACATTCCCCTCGCAACACCGTCATTACATTGAAAAAAATATGTGACGGATTTCTCTCTTTTTAATTTTTTTTAAGAAAGCTAACCATCTGATTCCCACTATTTTTATGTGCTTTTCTGCCGATTGGTAAAAAAATGTAAGAGTAAAGTAAATTTTTTAGCTGCCGATAGGATCGTGTTGCGGGTTTTTAAGGCAAATACCTTCGGGCCTAAGGGGAGTGATTATGTCGTGGTGGAAAGTCTTTTCTGGAAAAAAAACGATCATAAATTCAACGGCAGCCCCTGAACCCCGGCGCTTGTTGCTGCAGGCGCTGGAGCCCAGAATGATGTTTGATGGTGTTGCCGTCAGCGCAACTACCGCGACCGCTGATGCCACTCACACCGATACGGCATCGCATACCACGGCATCCGTGAGTGTGGCGCATACGGACACCACCACAGCGGCGGCGACCACAACAGCCGAAACCAGCAAAACCACATCTGGCACCACTGCCGTCACATCCAGTTCAACGTCTTCTGCATCCAACACAACAACACAGGACACCAGTAAAACCTCTGCTGCCAGCGTTGTATCCGGCACGAGCAGTGCCAGCGGGCCACAGGTCGTATTTGTGGAGTCGGATGTGAAGGATTATCAATCTCTGATCAATCAATTACCGTCCGGTTATGAAGTGGTCGTGCTGGACAGTTCAAAAGATGGTCTGGCGCAAATCGCCGCCTGGGCCAGTACCCATAGTGGCTACAGTGCGATGCATATTCTTTCACATGGTGAAAAGAATGACCTGATGCTGGGAACGGTGGCGCTGAACAGCGCCAATATAGCGAATTACGAAAGTGAACTGGCGACCATCGGCCAGGCGCTGAGCGCCGATGGCGATATTTTATTGTATGGCTGTAGTATTGCGCAGGGCAGTGACGGTGCCGCATTGATTGGCGCTTTGGCTAAGGACACACAACATGCCGTCGCGGGTTCTACGGATCCCACCGGTGCCGCAGCACTGGGCGGTAACTGGACACTCGAATACAGCACCGATAAGTTACATGTCGCGGCCCTGGATTTAGTGGGCTACGATGGCCTCCTTACCCATCCTACGTCAGGAACAACGCTCTTTGACTCCCTCGATGGCTCTTTAACGGTCATCCCCAATGGCCAGTCATCGATAACGGCGCCTAATTACATGGGGTGGGACTTTACCATGCAGATGAATTCACCATCTGATGGTCAGAACGAAATGATCCTTGTGGAAAAAGATGGTTCCAGTTCAGTGGAAACCGTCGATGCTTTGAGCGATGGTTCTAAGCAAATCACCTACTTTTCGGTTAAACCCAACGATGGTTCTTTGTTTACGCTGAATTCTATTGGCGTGGTGGTTAATGGCTATGATTCCGGTTTTAGCGGGGGAACCGTTACGTTAACCGGTTATCTGAATGGTTCTGCGGTCAGCAGTGCAACGTTAACATTGAATGTTAGTGACATAAACAACAGTGGCAATCTTGTCACATTTAATGTCTCATCTAATTCTGCTTTTCAGGACATTGATTCCTTTCGCGTTACGGCGGCAAATGGCCATACTATTACAGGCTTAATTGGTATTGGCGCGATTAACGCCACTAACTTCCATTTCCCAGGCCCGGTATTAACGACAAGTGGTGGTAGCACAGCATACAGCAGCGGTACTGGAAACGCTGTCGCCATCGATAGCGGTATCACGCTAACCGATACCGCCGCCTCTACGCTGACCAGCGCGACAATTGCCATCACCGGAAACTTTCACAGTGGCGAAGATGTGCTGGCCTTTAGTAATACTAATACCACGACGTACGGCAATATTATCGGTTCTTATAACAGTGCAACGGGCCTGCTGACATTAACCTCTTCTGGCAGCACGGCTACGACAGCGCAGTGGCAGGCAGCGCTGAAAGCGGTGACTTATCAGGACAGCTCTCTGTCGCCAAATACCAGTTCCCGAACACTCTCTTTCACCATTACCGATGCTTCCAGTAATACCAGTAGCACCGTAACGCGTATTGTCACCGTTGCTGCAGATGTCGCGCCTGCTATCAGCAATCTTAATGGCGATAGCGGGACATTTTATGCAGGCGGGACGGCAGTGCATCTGGACAGCGGAACCGCTGCAACGGTCACCGATAGCGATACGACCAGTTTCAATGGCGGAAACCTGACAGTACAAATCACCGCTAACGGCCATAGCGCAGAAGATGTTCTGGGTATCGATACCAGTGGTACGGTGACCGCCAGTAATGGCACGACCGCAGGCAGTGTTATCTCTGTTGGCGGCGTCGCTATCGGGAGTATTGCCACCAACGGTGATGGGATAAACGGCGATAATCTGAGTATTACCTTTAACGCGAATGCGACAGCCAGCCGTGTCACGACACTGGTTGATGCCCTGACCTATTACAATAGCGCCACCACGCCGACAACGGGAAACCGTACAATACAAGTGGTGGTGAATGATGGACGTGGGCAGACCAGCAGTGCATCCAGTGTCACCATTGCTATGAACAATAATGCCCTGGTTACCACCAGCGGCGGCAGTGCCGCTTTTACCTCCGGGGATAATAGCGTTTCAACACCAGTGGTTATCGATAGTGGGCTGAGTATTGTTGATCATGCCAGCAGTACGCTGGCGTCCGGCACGGTATCCATTACCTCGAATTTTCATAGTGGCGAAGACGTTCTGTCATTCACCAATACCAACACGACAACCTATGGCAATATTGTCGCTTCCTATAATGCGGCAACCGGTGTTTTAACACTGACCTCCAGTGGCGCGACGGCGACGATTGCGCAGTGGCAGGCGGCGATGCGGGCGGTCACCTGGACGGATACCGCCGTGACGCCCAATACAGCCACCCGTACTATCAGTTTCCAGGTCACTGATGGCAGCAGCAACAGTAGCCCGGTCGCCACCCGGACGGTCACGGTAACGGCTGTCGATCAGACACCGATAGTGAGCACCAGCGGCGGCAGCGCAGCCTTTACCGCTGGTGATAATACCGCGCCGACGCCAGTGGTTGTTGATAACGGCCTGACCTTAGCAGACCTGGACAATACGACATTCGCTTCGGCAACCGTGGCTATTACCGGCAATTTCCATAGCGGTGAGGATGCACTCGCATTCACCAATAATAATGCCGGGATATATGGCAATATTGTCGGCAGTTATAATAGCGCGACCGGTATATTGACTTTATCGTCAAGCGGGGCGACGGCAACAGTTGCCCAGTGGCAGGCGGCATTACGGGCGGTTACCTGGACAGATTTAGCGGTGACACCGAACACGGCGACCCGGACGGTGGGCTTTACCGTTAATGACGGGACGAAAAACAGCGCTGTAGCGACACGGCAGATAACCGTTACTGCGACAGATCAGACGCCGATACTGACGACCAGTGGCGGCAGTGTTGCCTTTACTGCCGGGGATAACACCCCCTCGACGCCCGTTGTCATCGACAGCGCTCTCACGATCTCCGATATCGATAACACCACACTTGCCAGCGCTACCGTCGCCATTACCGGCAACTTCCACTCCACAGAGGATGTATTGGCCTTTACCAATACCAGCGGCACGACATTTGGCAATATCGTCGCCAGTTATAATAGCGGCACGGGGGTATTAACGCTGACGTCCGCTGGCGCTACCGCGACCCTTAGCCAGTGGCAGGCTGCGTTACGGTCCGTGACCTGGACAGATACGGCAATCACCCCTAATACCGCGACAAGAACCATCAGCTTTAGTGTCAACGATGGCACGAAAACCAGTACCGCTGCGACACGAAACGTGACGGTTGCCAGTACGGATCAAAGCCCTATTGCAACAACATCTGGCCCTGGTACCACGTATCCGTTGGGAGCGCCTGGTACGCCCATTGCGGTGGACAGCGGTCTGACATTATCAGACCTGGATAACGCCACGTTTTCCAGCGCTACCGTCGCCATTACCGGCAACTTCCACTCCGCAGAGGATGTATTGGCCTTTACCAATACCAGCGGCGCGACATTTGGCAATATCGTTGCCAGTTATAATGGCGGCACCGGAGTATTAACGCTGACGTCTGCTGGCGCTACCGCGACCCTTAGCCAGTGGCAGTCGGCATTACGGGCGGTGACCTGGGCTGATGGGGCCACAACTCCCAATACAGCAACCCGGGTTATCAGTATCACGGTGAACGACGGAATCAAAAACAGTGCGACCGTAACGCGCTCTATCGCTATGTCAATTCCCGTACCGTCTGTCACTGGGATCACGGCCGCCAGCGATACGGGGAGCAGCGCTTCCGATGGCATAACCCGCAATGCACAGCCAACGTTTATCGGCACGGCCCAGGCTGGAAGTACCGTGACTGTGTATGTCGATACTGTTTCAGTGGGCACCACAACGGCGGATGGCAGTGGCGCCTGGTCATTTACCCCTTCCAGTGCGTTGAGTGAGGGCAGCCATGCGGTTAGCGCGATGGCTACGCTCGGTAGCGTGAACAGTGTGGTTTCCGCTAATGCATCGGTAGTGATTGACACCACCGCCCCGGCGATCCCGACAGGGATTGCGCTCACCGCAGCCACCGATACCGGCGTGAGCGCCAGTGACGGGGTGACCAATAATCCCCAGCCGACCCTCACGGGGGCAGCCACCGCGGGCAGCCTGGTGACGGTTTATATCGACGGGACGGCTGTCGGCACCACCACCGCGGACGGCAGCGGGGTCTGGCAGTATAACGTCGCGACTCCCCTGATCGACGGTGCGCATACGGTCAGTGCCACCGCCACAGATACCGCCGGTAACGTCAGTGCCGCGGCAACCCCCCGGAGCTTTACGGTGGACACCGCCGCCCCGGCGATCCCGACAGGGATTGCGCTCACCGCAGCCACCGATACCGGCGTGAGCGCCAGTGACGGGGTGACCAATAATCCCCAGCCGACCCTCACGGGGGCAGCCACCGCGGGCAGCCTGGTGACGGTCTATATCGACGGAACGGCGGTCGGCACCACCACCGCGGACGGCAGCGGGGTCTGGCAGTACAACGTTGCGGCACCTCTGGCCGATGGCGCGCATACGGTGAGCGCCACCGCGACAGATACTGCCGGTAACGTCAGTGCCGCGGCAACGCCCCGGATCTTTACGGTGGACACCGCCGCCCCGGCGATCCCGACAGGCATTGCGCTGACCGCAGCCACCGATACCGGCGTGAGCGCCAGTGACGGGGTGACCAATAATCCCCAGCCGACCCTCACGGGGGCAGCCACCGCGGGCAGCCTGGTGACGGTTTATATCGACGGGACGGCTGTCGGCACCACCACCGCGGACGGCAGCGGGGTCTGGCAGTACAACGTCGCGACTCCCCTGATCGACGGTGCGCATACGGTCAGTGCCACCGCGACAGATACCGCGGGTAACGTCAGTGCCGCGGCAACCCCGCGGACTTTTACGGTGGACACCGCCGCCCCGGCGATCCCGACAGGGATTGCGCTGAGCGCAGCCACCGATACCGGCGAGAGCGCCAGTGACGGGGTGACCGCTAATAACCAGCCGACCCTCACGGGGGCAGCCACCGCGGGCAGCCTGGTGACGGTCTATATCGACGGAACGGCGGTCGGCACCACCACCGCGGACGGCAGCGGGGTCTGGCAGTACAACGTTGCGGCACCTCTGGCCGATGGCGCGCATACGGTGAGCGCCACCGCAACGGATACCGCCGGTAACGTCAGTGCCGCGGCAACGCCCCGGAGCTTTACGGTGGACACCGCCGCCCCGGCAGTACCGACAGGGATTGCGCTGACCACAGCCACCGATACCGGCGTGAGCGCCAGTGACGGAGTGACCGCTAATAATCAGCCGACCCTCACGGGGGCAGCCACCGCGGGCAGCCTGGTGACGGTCTATATCGACGGAACGGCGGTCGGCACCACCACCGCAGACGCCAGCGGAGTCTGGCAGTACAACGTTGCGGCCCCCCTGGCCGACGGCGCGCATACGGTGAGCGCCACCGCGACGGATACCGCGGGTAACGTCAGTGCTGCGGCAACGCCCCGGAGCATTACGGTGGACACCGCCGCCCCGGCAGTCCCGACAGGCATTGCGCTGACCGCAGCCACCGATACCGGGGCCAGCGCCAGTGACGGGGTGACCGCTAATAACCAGCCGACCCTCACGGGGGCAGCCACCGCGGGCAGCCTGGTGACGGTCTATATCGACGGGACGGCGGTCGGTACCACTACCGCAGACGGCAGCGGGGTCTGGCAGTATAACGTCGCGACTCCCCTGGCTGACGGCGCGCATACGGTCAGTGCCACCGCCACAGATACCGCGGGTAACGTCAGTGCCACGGCAACGCCCCGGATCTTTACGGTGGACACCACCGCCCCGGCAGTACCGACAGGCATTGCGCTGACCGCAGCCACCGATACCGGGGCGAGCGCCAGTGACGGGGTGACCGCTAATAATCAGCCGACCCTCACGGGGGCAGCCACCGCGGGCAGCATGGTGACGGTCTATATCGATGGTTCTGCTGTCGGCACCACCACCGCAGACGGCAGCGGGGTCTGGCAGTACAACGTTGCGGCCCCTCTGGCCGACGGCGCGCATACGGTCAGTGCCACCGCGACGGATACCGCCGGTAACGTCAGTGCCGCGACGGCGTTTGCAACCTTTACGGTGGACACCACCGCACCTCAGGTGCAGGCAGTTACCGCGCAGAATACGCTTACAGGGGCTCAGGGGCAGGTCGGGTATAACATCTCCTTCACGAAACCTGTTCAGACTTTATCCGCGAGTGAGTTGCAGGCGCTGGTCACGGGCAATGTCCAGGCGAATATCGTTTCGGTTACTCAGGTCAACGCCACGACATGGCAGGCTGTATTAAGTGTCCAGGGCACTGGCACCGTCACCCTGGGTTTTGTGGATAGCACTATTAAAGACATCGCGGGGAACACGTTGTCAGGCTCGCAGGCCAGCGTTCCGGTGTATCAGGTCGTGCCTGCTGTTACACCTGTGACGCCGACAACACCGTCTACCGTATCGCCAGTGGTGCCGGGAAATTCGGCGCCGGCGATAGCACTGCAGTCGCCGCTCAGCGGTTCAATGAAAGGCCTGTTTCAGGAGGCTGCTCCTTCTCCCATCGCGCCCAATATTGTTTTAACAGCGCTCAACGGCATCAGTACGCCAGCGTTAAGTTTGACCGGGGACGGTTTGCTGGCTACAGGAAACGCAACCTTACCGTTAACCCTCTCCGTTACCCCAGTCTTTGGTGAGTTTGCGGTTCCGGGCGGTTCGGCATCGCCTTCTTATATTGGCTCTATTACCAGTAGCCCGACGGCAGCCCTTGAAGTGCGGGCGGATGTGGGCAGTGTAGGGGTCGTATCCGGCCAAAGCTTTAGCGTTTCACTCCCGGCAGGCACGATTTTAACCCGTGAATCTATGGCGAACTTATCGGTGACCGTGCGCCAAAGTAACGGTATGCCGCTGCCTTCATGGATTAAATTCGATCCAGCAACCGGGCGTTTTTCCGGACAGCCACCCGCCGGATGGAAGCAACCCGTCTCTATTGAAATCCGGGTGGTGGATAAACAAGGGCATTCAGGCACCAGCCATCTGGAGCTGAAAGTCGCCGGGCCGCGGGAAGCCACCCCCTCGGCGGGTATTCAGGCATCACCGGGCAAGCCCGGTCTGGATCAACAAATCGCTGCTCAAAAGACCGTTTTTGCAGGGCGACTGATGACGCCTGAAAAGCAGGTGTAATGTTTACCAAATATCTAATGCACTGTTTTTTATAACTAAAATCAATTGATATATTAAGGATGGTAGCATGCAAGGTACGTTATCCGCACAACGTCATCCAGGCCGGTTTGTCCTTCTCCCTGTCGCGGTCGCTCTGCTGCTGTCAGGGTGTATGGTCAAACCACATCCTGTGAGCCTGCAAGAGCGGCAGGCCACCGCCGCCGCCGATAAACAAACGCTGTTTGGCAGCCAGGAAAAAATAACAGCGCCGGTCACTCTGGAAAATGCCATGGCCCGGGCGCTGAAATACAATATGGATTACCGCGTCAAACTCATGGAAGAGGCCATGGGACAACGTCAGTTGGATGTGGCGAATCTGGATATGTTACCCAAACTTGCCGCCTCTGCCGGTTATACCGCCAGGGATAAAGACAACGCCTCTTCATCGCAAAATATCGCCACTGGCGAACAGTCCCTTGCTCCGTCTATCTCAACCGAAAAACAGGACCGCATGGCGGATTTAAGCCTGAGCTGGAACGTGCTGGATTTTGGCGTGAGTTATTACACCGCGCAGCAACAGGCTGATCGCGTTTTGATTCTGGAACAACGTAAACGCCGGGTAGGGCAACAGTTGGTTCAGCAAGTGCGCGAAGCATGGTGGCAGGCAGCAGGTGCGCAGCAGTTACAAGGGCGAATCGATACCCTTCTTGCTCAGGCCCAGTCCGCGCTGGAAGATGCCAGGGAGGTCGAAAGCTTAAAACTGCGTTCCCCGCTGGAAGCCCTGAATTATCAGCGTCAGTTATTGGATGTTATTCGCCAGCTAACGGCGGTGCGCAGCGCGCTGGCTCAGGCAAAACCGCGGCTGGCAGCATTAATGAACATTTCCCCTGGGGTCGATTTCAGTGTCGCGGTATCTGATGATATGCCAGTACCTAAGTTGGGTATCCCCGTCGACAAGATGGAAGATATCGCTCTTCTTAACCGTCCTGAAATGGTGGAAGCGAATTACAGCCAGCGCATCAGTGCCCTGGAAACCCGTAAAGCGATCGCCAAACTATTACCGGGTATTGAGTTAAGCGTTGGGCAAAGCTATGACAGCAATAAATTCCTGACAAACAATGCCTGGGGATATGCCGGGTTACGTGTGAGCTGGAATCTGCTCAACCTGTTTAATGCCGGGCCGATTACCAAAGCGGCCGAGGCGGAAAAACAAGTCAACGATGCCCAGCGCCTGGCGTTGAGCATGGCGGTGCTGACACAGGTGAATATCGCCTGGCTGGATTATGAAGGTAAAACCAAACAGTTTGAACTGGAACGCCAGTTGAATACGGTTGATCAAACGATTTACGAGCAGACACGCCATGCGGTAGAGAGCGGCGCATCGGCACGTTTGCAGGGTATTCTGGCTGATGCTAACGCGGTCTATTCATCATTACGTCTCTATCAGTCCTATGGCGCATTACAAAACGCCTACGGACAAATGGGGGCCAGCCTTGGGCTTGATCCTTTGCCGGAAGATACGCGGGGATATGATATTGCCTCATTGGATCAAGCCTTTAAAGGCGTTACAGCCCGCGTAACTAAGCAAATGGCAGGCGATAAACAATGAAAAAATACGCGCTGTGGTTGATGGCTGGCGTCCTGAGCGCCAGCGCGGCTGGCGCAACGACCGGCTCATCGCCGACGCCGGAGAGCACGCCGTCAGGCAGTAGTGATGGCGGGATTCGTGTCGAACTGCTCTCTCCCCATGCGGTAACGCTCTCCGGCGAAGTCGCGGCGCGTATCGCCGCGCTGAAAGTCTCCGAAGGGGATAGTTTTCGGCAGGGGCAGACGCTGATTGAGTTCGATTGTGCGACCTATCGTGCGCAACTGCGTAAGGCGCAGGCCGTGCAGGAGGCCGCCAGTCAGTTGCTGAAAGTGAACAATCAACTGGCGAAATACAATTCTGTCGGCACCCTGGAGTTGACTCAGGCAAAAGGAAAGCTTGATGAGGCGGCGGCGGATGTCAGCTATATGCAAACGCTGGTCTCAAAATGCACGATCACAGCACCTTTTGATGGGCGTGTTTCAAAGCGACATGCCGCCGCCTGGCAGTATATGACCCCAGGCGCACCGGTTCTCGATATTGTGGCAACCCAGGATTTGGAGTTACGTATGCTGGTGCCGTCAAAATGGCTACCGCGCTTAAACGCCGGTGCCACATTCCATGTGACGATTGATGAGTTGGGGCAGACCTTCCCGGCAAAAATCAAGCGAACAGGTGCGCAAATCGACCCTGTCAGCCAGACCATTCCGGTGATTGGCGTTATCACCGGGAATGCGGAGAATTTGTTACCCGGTATGAGTGGGTGGGCAAACTTTAATTAAGGTTGATATGGAACAAGCGCAACATAACGGGCTGGCGGTACTGCTGCATCTTCTTCATCTGGCGCGAGAAGCGCAAAGTCCGCTACGTCTGGGATTCATTATGGTGAATGAGTCCCGCCAGTTGTTGGTTTATCGCCAGGCGGCGTTCTGGCAGGAGGGGCTGCGCCGTCAGGTTGTTTCTGTCTCCGGGCTTGCGGAAGCTGACGCCACGTCACCCTATTTACAGTGGTTGAGCGGTGTTTTTCGATTTCTTTATCAACACCACCCTGAATTGCCGCCGTATTTGGCGTTAACGGCTGCGGCTTTACCTGAGTCTCTGGCTGCGGACTGGTCTCAGTGGCTACCCGCCCATGCCGTCTGGTTCCCGTTGGGGTCTGCGGGGGCATTACTGTTTGCCAGCGATGAGCCTTGGGATGACGAAACCCTCCATCTGGCCCAGGAACTGATCCACGGCTACCGTTTTGCGCTGGTTCAGCATCTGCCTCACCTGAATAGCCGTCAGAAATTTCAGACCTGGTTGAAAGCGTCGCCGCGTCGGAAATGGTGGCTTCTTGCGCCGCTGCTCCTGTTATGTATACCCGTGCGGATGAGTGTGCTTGCGCGGGCAGAGGTGGTGCCATCGGATCCCGAACTGATTCGTGCCCCCGTAGTTGGGGTTATCGATAAAGTGCTGGTACAGCCGAATCAGGTGGTGCAGAAGGGAACGGCGCTTTTCGCCCTGGACGCAACGGTACTGGCCGGGCAGTTCGCTCTGGCAAAACAGGAGGCGCTGGCGGCAAAAGAGCGCTTTCGGATCAGTGCGCAGATGGCGGTGACCAGCGACAAGAATAAGCTGGAACTGGCTGAGGATAAATCTCGTCTGGCGGCAAAAGACATCTCGGCCGACTATGCCGGAAAGGCGCTGGATAAACTTAACGTGACGGCGCCGGGCAGCGGCGTGGTGGTGTTTTCCGATGCTGAGGAATGGCAGGGAAAAGCAGTTAACGTCGGTGAGAAAGTGATGACCCTGGCCGATCCGGAACATGTGGAGCTGGCGGCCTGGTTACCCGCGGCGGATGCAATTCATCTGCAACCGGGGGCGAAAGTCACTCTTTACCCAAACGCATCGCCCTTTAGCGCCTTTGACGCGACACTGGTAAGAATAGCGTATAAAGCTGAGGTCAGTGATGGCAACGTGCTGAGCTATCGCCTGCAGGCCAAATTCCTTGCGCCAAAACAGACACCCATGATTGGACAAATGGGCACCGCGCGTATTTATGGCGACTGGGTTCCTTTGGGCTACTATGCTCTGCGGCGTCCTTTGACCGCCGCGCGACAGTGGCTTGGGTGGTAGCATGGACAATTTCCTGCTTCCTCCACTGCGTCAGGAACTGACCCTGCATGCCGGGCCGGATCAGCAGGATGGCTCGCCAGGTTGGGTGCTGCACGACCCGGCGGCAAACCGTTTTTTCCTGCTGGGATGGGCCAGTTTTGAGATGCTGTCACGCTGGGGAGCACGGGATGCCGGGCGCCTGATGAAGGCCGTCAATACGCAAACCACATTGACGCTGGATATGCACGATATCCACCACCTGGTGCAATTTCTGCGCGAAAATCAGTTACTGCAAACAGAGTCGAGTGAAGAGTTGTGGCGTTTACATCAGCATCGTCATCGCGGTTATTTATCCTGGCTGCTCAGCCATTATCTGTTTTTCCGTATTCCTCTGGTTCGCCCGGATGCGCTTCTGGCTCGCTTGTTACCCTGGATCAGTTGGGTTTTTCGCCCGGGATTCTGGTGGCTAATGGCGCTGATAACCCTGAGCGGCTTGTTTATGGTGTCTCAGCAGTGGGATGCCTTCACGCATACGTTTTCAAGTTATGGCGGCTGGATGGCGGCGGTAGGGATTGCGGTGGCCCTGAGCGTCGCTAAAGTGGTTCACGAACTGGGACATGCATTTACCGCCCGCCATTTTGGGTGCCGGGTGCCCGCCATGGGGATCGCTTTTTTGGTGATGGTCCCGGTGCTTTATACCGATACCAATGATGCGTGGAAATTACCGTCGCGTCGGCAACGATTATTGATTGGCGGCGCCGGAATGATGGCTGAACTGACGCTGGCCTCCTGCGCGACGTTACTCTGGTGTTTCTTACCCGACAGCCCGTTTCGCGCCGGTATTTTTCTCTTAGCCAGCACTACCTGGCTGGCGACGCTGGCCATTAATGCCAGCCCCTTTATGCGGTTCGACGGCTATTTTCTGTTATCGGATCTGCTGCAAATGCCAAATCTACACGCCAGGTCCTTTGCATTGGCACGCTGGCACTTGAGACGAGTAGTGTTGGGGCTTGATGATCCCGAACCAGAGCATTTCTCTGCTTCACGGCGACGTGGTTTACTCATTTTTGCCTGGCTGACCTGGTTGTACCGCCTGGTCATCTTCACCTCCATCGCGTTTTTGGTTTATCACCTTTTTTTTAAAACGCTGGGGATAATATTACTGATGGTGGAACTGGGGTGGTTTGTGGTGCGACCCTTTGTTAATGAATTACAGGTTTGGTGGCGGCGGCGCCATGATTTACGCTGGGGATTCAGAACCTGGCGCACGTTGTTTTTCCTGACTGTGATAGTGCTTTTTTTAGCCGTACCATGGCAGCGCGGCGTTTCGGTACCCGCCGTGATGGACGCGGCACAATCTCAGGCTATTTATGTGCCGGAGGATGCGTTAGTCGGGCAGGTGAATGTGCATGATGGCGACTGGGTGCAACAAGGGCAGGTACTGGCGGTATTGACGTCGGACAGCCTTGATTACCAGATAGCGCAGGCTAAGGTTATCGCCGCGAATCTGGCCTGGCAGGTTGCTCAGCAGCCTTTTTCAAAGGGGCTTGATGAACAAGGTGCGGCACTGGAAAAGTTGGCGCAGGCCGCTCAGCAGCAAATCGAAAGTTTATTACGTCAGCAAGCGCGACTGACATTAACCGCCCCTTTCGCCGGACGCATAGCGGATGCCAGCGATACGTTAAAGCCTGGCACCGTAGTGGTTCAGGGCGAACGGTTGATGCAAGTTCTGGGTAGAGAGGGTATGCGTGGTGAAGGTTGGGTGGATGAAGATACGGTCACGACCCTGCGCCCTGGCGATGATGCGTTCTTTGTGCCGGACAGCGGTGAAACAAGGGCGATTCGCTGTAAAGTCGGCCAGGTTGACAGGCTTAACCAAACGACGCTTGACCAACCGTTGCTGGCATCGGTGTATGGCGGTGGCATTCCGGTGCAGATTATCAATGAGCGTCTTGTACCCATTAACACCATTTTCCGCGTTCGTCTGGACGCCTGCGAAACACGCCTTTCGCCAGAGCGTGAGATGGCCGGAAAAGTAGTATTACAGAGTGAGCATCGTAGTTTTTTCCAACGTGCCTGGCAGTGGCTGGTGGTCAGTCTGGGTCGGGAGGCGGGGTTGTAATCCGTCTGGAGGCAGGATTTACCTTTCATAAAGGAGTCATGATGGTGTCTAAGCCCGAGGTTTCGAAGTCTATAGATGTATTATCTTTGCGACCTGCACGCACATCGGATATGCCGTTGATTGAGCAAATTTATCAGAGTGCTCGACCTGATTTGCAATGGATTGATGGGGAACAGGCGCTTATAGAGACCGTACGCCAGCAACAGTGGTCTATGATGCAGCAATCCAGCGGTGAACAGCACCCCAATGCCATGCATTTTATGGTGGAGCGCGCAGGTTCGACTGTCGGCACCGTGATGGTCGATTTTGGTCATAATGAGGCAAGGGTGATATTCATTGCTATGTTGCCGCAAGCGCGTGGACAAGGTTACGGACGCCTGATATTACAGCAACTACAGGTTGCTGCCCGTAAAGTCGGCTGCCCGCTCAGTGCTACCGTCTGGCGAATGAATCACGATGCCCAACGGTTATATCTGGCGCTGGGATTTCAGTGTGAGGAACAAGGTGCAGTTGCGGATAAATGGGTGTGGTATCCCTCAGACAGCTAATTATATTGGCGCAGAAATTTTTTCTGCGCCAGGGCGTTAATTAAAAATGAGCTGGAAATAACTGTAAGCAGGATCTCTTCCCATTTCCAGAGTACGGTTGATATTGACGCCTTCTATTTTTAACTCCTGATGCTCAGTGGTTTCAGATAATCGTAAGATGCCATAGACATTCACCAACGGTGTATTTGCCGTGGCCTGCAGTTCTACAATAAACGGAGTACGGGATATATTCCGCTTCGTAGGCATTTGTGCTCTTGGTAGCAATGTGACGGACTGCACTGATAAAGTTAACGCCATACCATTATCAGCATCCATCGTACATGTTTTCCCAATAAAAGATGTAAATAAGTGGCTGTTAATTTCTTCCAGCATAAGATCCTCTGGATATGTTAATCATTGCGCATGGGAAATATTCCGGTGATTGCGATACAGAAGTTAATCGCCAGAAATGGGTTCATGACAGATACAGGGACATTCCCGCCTGTAGGGTTCAGTTGACCCGTAATACTGGTACCGCCGACGTCTACAGGATCTTTTAGTGTGGTTGACCAGATGGTTGCCAGCCCCGTGCCGCCGCCGGAAGCACCAATGAACGGCGCCTGTGCTGAGGGAATACTGGCCGGTGTTGTAGGGTTGGCAGTGCCGCTGGCCTGTAATTTTACCTGTAAAGCGGGGGTATGCGTGTGTGCCGGCATATTTGCGGTCGACAACTGAACATTGGCAGTGCCACCAGTATCGCCCATGTTATGAATAACCGTTTGTAGCTGACCGAAACCAATAGGCATTCGCCCCTGGAGATTCGGCAGGTTAAACGTTGTTGCGCCATCACCACCGTAAAATTTGCCCAACAAAGCGAAAAGCGCCTGATATTGCGAAACTCTATATTGTTGTCCATTGCAGAAATCAAAATAGCTTGGTGCGTAGTTAAAAGCAAAAGGAAGAATTGTTCCCATATAACAGTCCATAACTAACTCCTTATTGATGTTGAAATGTGCAGAGCTGGAAAGATGCGAGAAAACAACATTAAAAGTGTGGCTTGTTATTGCCATTTGTCGAATAATTTACGCTAAAGCATTGCTTTATGAATATTGTACTGTTGCTACATTAAAAAAGTGGGGGTGGTTATTTACATACAATTTGGGCTATTCCGGGAGTTGTTGTATTAAGTAAGAGTGTCAGATTAAAAATAATGATTCGGGGAAAGCATGTTTTTAGCGGATGCTTGTCCCTATAAATAGAAATTATTGACGTTGATCTCATCCGAGTGGCGTTACATAGATGTATGCCTGAGAATGTCTGCCGCCTTACGCATATTAGCCGCTCAGGTCATAGCGGGTCTGAATCGTAATGCTTTGCCCCGGCGATATCCGGCAATGATAATCAGATCGGCGTAGCTATCATGACAATAAGCGCTTATCAGCACTGATTTAGCCGATATCAGATAAATTTGTCTTTAGGTAGTTAAAAGGTAAACCTGGAAATGAAGATCAACTGACCCACTAATGGTGGCATGGCATACGGGCATACGCCGGGAAGAGCGGTTTCGCCAGAGGTCAGGAGTGGTGTATGTGGTGTCCCCTGCAGGAATCGAACCTGCAACTAGCCCTTAGGAGGGGCTCGTTATATCCATTTAACTAAGGGGACGAGGCGGCAGGAGTATAACGTCATTTCGCCTTTGCGTTAAGTGTCCTGCGCCCGAGTGGTTAAAGTGTCGCCAGTCAGCCCCTGTTTTCGGCTGTTTCTTGTTTTGCTTTGGCTTTTGCCTCGGCTTTGCGCTTGTTAATCATGTCATTGCGAATTTGCGCGTGACTCAGTAGCGCGAAGATAAACGTACCGCCGCAGATATTTCCGGCAAGCGTCGGAAGCGCAAACGGCCAGAAAAATTCGCTCCAGTGGATATTGCCATTAAAGATGAGATAAAAAATCTCTACCGCGCCCACCACGATATGGGTAGTGTCGGCCAGGGCGATAAGCCAGGTCATCAGAATAATAACCACGATTTTCGCAGCACCCGCAGACGGGAACATCCAGACCATAGTGGCGATAATCCAGCCGGAAATAATGGCGTTGGAAAACATCTCCATCGGCGAATTCTTCATTACATCCATACCAATTTTAACGAACGCATCGCGCGTCGGTTCATCAAAAATCGGCATATATTCAAAAGCCCACGCCGCGATACCCGTACCAATGAGATTCCCCAGCAGCACAACGCTCCACAGGCGCATCATCAGGCCAAAATTGACCCATGAAGGCTTTTGCATCACCGGAAGTACAGCGGTAACGGTGTTTTCAGTAAAAAGCTGCTGGCGGGCCATGATCACAATAATAAAGCCGAAGGTATAGCCGAGGTTTTCCAGAATAAAGGCGGCCGGTACACCTGCCAGTTGAACGTGAAAGATCCCCTTTGCCAGCAACGAGGCACCCATCGACAGCCCGGCGGCGATGGCGGACCAAAACAGCGCCATGGCATCGCGTTCCAGCTCTTTTTCGCCGTCCTGACGGATATGCTCATGGATAGCCATCGCGCGGGAGGGGAGGCGCTCTTCATCTACTTCAATTTGCTCGCCACCTATTTTATCTTCGCTTTCCACGTCTATTCCGTCGCTGTGTTTGTCGATTTTCTCGTCTTTGATGCCGTCCATATTGCCTCTGTCTACTTGTGGCCCATGGTCTAAGCGTAGCGGCTTTTTTTAGAAGGTCTGGAGGGCTTCCTCCTAATTTGGTGGCGATGGCAGCTATGGTGATATGACTTTGGCGAAGATGAGATAAAATTGTCACGAAACGAGGGGGCAAACTGCGACTATGCTCAATATGAGATTCGCGCGTTGCGTAGACAACACAAGGTGTGCTGATACAATGCCTTGCATGTTTATGACGCGAACCGAGGCAGATTGCGTTTGTGCCCTTCTGGATGGCACTGAGCGAAAGCCATTTTCTTCAGGGAGACACCTATGAAATTTCGTGTGTCGGCGATTGCGCTGGCAACCACACTGTTGGCGGGCTGCGCCAGTTCAGGAGACACGCAGGGGCGTTCAGATCCACTGGAAGGATTTAACCGCACCATGTACAACTTCAACTTTAATGTCCTGGACCCGTATGTTGTGCGTCCTGTTGCGGTGGCATGGCGTGATTATGTGCCGCAGCCCGCGCGTAACGGCCTGAGCAATTTCACCAGCAACCTTGAAGAACCGGCCATCATGGTGAACTACTTCCTGCAGGGCGATCCCTATCAGGGTATGGTTCACTTTACACGCTTCTTCCTCAACACCTTGCTGGGTATGGGTGGCCTGATGGATGTTGCAGGGATGTCGAACCCGAAACTGCAGCGCGTTGAACCGCACCGTTTTGGCAGCACGCTGGGGCATTATGGCGTTGGCTACGGGCCGTACATGCAGTTGCCATTCTACGGCAGCTTTACGCTTCGTGAAGATGGCGGCGACATGGCGGATACGCTCTATCCGGTGCTGTCCTGGCTGACCTGGCCGCTGTCGGTTGGTAAATGGACGGTGGAAGGTATTGAAACCCGCGCGCAGTTGCTCGATTCCGACGGTCTGCTGCGTCAGTCTTCCGACCCTTACATCATGGTGCGTGAAGCCTACTTCCAGCGTCATGACTTTATCGCCAACGGCGGTAAGCTCAAACCGCAGGAAAACCCGAACGCCCAGGCGATTCAGGGTGACCTCAAAGATATCGACTCCGAATAAACGAAAAAAGGTGAGCGCGAAGCTCACCTTTTTTATGCCTGCAATAAATCAGAACGCGTAGTTAAAGTTCGCGCCGTACAGCCACGCACGACCTTCTGATGTGAATTTGTACGGTCCTTCCTGGAAGCTCACTTTCTGACCGTGCATATAAGACACGCCGACGTCCACAGACGCATCTTTGTTAAACGCATAAGTGGTACCTGCGCTCAGCCAGAAACGGTCCTGGTCCGGAATGGAGATAGAACGTTTGTCGGCCGGAACCGGGCTGTCATCAAAGGCGATACCGGTACGGAAGGTCCAGTTATCGTCCATATAGTAGGTAGTACCCAGCGCGATACGGTAAGAGTCTTTAAAGCTTTCGTCTTTATAGAACAGAGTCTGACCGTTGCTGTTTGTCGCTTTCAGCTCCTGGAACTGGCTCCAACTGGTATAGGCCATGCTGTAGTGAATAGCCCATTGCGGCGCAACGCGGTTATAGCCTGAGATTTCCCACATTTCCGGCAGGTTGAGGGTCAGAGAACCGCCAGTGGTGCTGCCATTGGTGCCCATTGGCAGGCCGAAGTTGCCGAGGATCTGGTTATAGGCCGAAGGCAGACTGCTCTTGTAATCGCCATCAAAGTCGACTTTCACCTCAGAACGGTAGGTTAAGCCGTAACGGTTGTTTTTATCGAGTTCATAAAGGATACCGGCGTTCCAGCCGAAGCCCCACTCATCACCTTTCAGATAAGCTATCTGAGTATTTGCCGGGATACCTGCAACCTGCTGTGCAAGGCCTGGGATCGGTGGTAACGCGCCTGAACCAGCAACGACTTTGCCCAGGTCACCTGCGTAGCGCTCGATCTTCGCTTTGGCATACACCGCATCAAAGCCCAGACCGAAACTCCAGTGATTATTCAGACGATAAGCACCGCTCAGGTTCAGGTTCAGGGTTTCCAGATCTGTTTTGCCCGCGTATGCGCCTGCGGCATAACTGTTATTAAACTCGGTTGCCAGACCGTAATTAGAGGTAACCGACGCGCCCCAGCCAAACTGATCATTAATTGGCGCGACGAAGTGCATGTTAGGAACCCATGCTGTTGGCGCAATATTTTTCGAATCGAGGCTGGCACCTGTCGGTGACGTGCCTGAAATATCAACACCTGGGTCAACGAAAATAGCACCAGCGGAGAACGTCGGACGGTCAAACATCATGATCAGCGCCGGGTTGCGGCTGACGTTGCCTGCATCATCTGCAATAGCGCCTTCGCCGGAATAGGCGCGGCCAAGACCAGAAGAAGAAAACTCGTTGAGCTGGAAGCCTGCGGACCAGGCCTGGGTGGAGACGATTGCCACTGCAACTGCGAGTGCAGATTTGGTAAACAGGTTTTTATGGCTCATGACCAAAACCTCATCCGGTTATTTTTATTTAAACTATGTTACGTGGTGTAACAGGAGCGCGAAGTGTAGGGTCTGCGGTACTTCAGAGAAATCAGACCAGTGGCGAGAGTATAGGTCGGACCAGAGTAAATGTTGCAAGCTTGTATATAAAATTTTTCAATTGTGATCTTCGAAACGGGATCTGCGTGGCAAAATTACGGCCAGCGTTGCTAATGATAATGGGTGGTTTTTGTTCTGGATCATTTTTAAGTGTGATTTCGGTCACTTAGGGCGCTTCCTCAAATTATCAACTGGAGACACGTTATTGAGGGGGGTAAAATGTGCACAACGTTTATTTGGCACCTTGGGTGCGAATTCAGAGGAAATCACAATGAGTAAATGCAGTGCTGATGAAACCCCGGTTTGCTGCTGTATGGATGTTGGTACCATCATGGACAACTCCGATTGCACCGCCTCGTATAGCCGTGTGTTCACAAACCGCACCGATGCAGAAGAGACGCTGGCTGCGCTGACGGCGCGCGCACGTGGCGTAGAGTCAGATCCTTGCCAGATCACCTCAACGTTCACTGAGGTTGATGGCGGCGTGCGTCTGGATATCGATTTTGTTTTTGCTTGCGAAGCGGAAACCCTGATTTTCCAGTTGGGTCTGCGTTAATCTTCCTGCCTGCGCTCCTGCACCTGCGGGAGCGTTTTTTCAATCATCTCTGTGTTTTACCTCCCACTTTTTTCTTTCCCCCATTGGCTAAATGTAAATAATTAGTTAAGACTGTTATCAGGTCCGACCACTAGTGCATCATGCTGTTAACAGGGGAGTGTTATGAGTCAGGCATTACCGCTTGTCACCCGTCAGGGCGACCGCATCGCCATTGTCAGTGGATTACGTACGCCATTTGCCCGTCAGGCAACGGTTTTCCACGGTGTCCCGGCTATCGATCTCGGCAAAATGGTGGTGGGCGAACTCCTTGCCCGTAGCGAAATCCCGCCGGAAATCATTGAGCAACTGGTCTTTGGCCAGGTGGTGCAAATGCCGGAAGCGCCGAATATCGCGCGAGAAATCGTGCTGGGAACGGGCATGAGTGTGCATACCGATGCCTACAGCGTCAGCCGCGCCTGTGCCACCAGTTTTCAGGCGGTGGCAAACGTTGCCGAAAGCCTGATGGCGGGGACGATTCGTGCAGGTATCGCGGGTGGTGCTGACTCCTCATCAGTGTTGCCAATCGGCGTGAGCAAAAAACTGGCTCGCGTGCTGGTTGATGCCAACAAAGCGCGCAGCACAGGGCAAAAATTAAAACTCTTCTCCCGTTTACGGCTGCGTGATTTACTGCCGGTGCCGCCTGCGGTAGCTGAATATTCTACCGGTTTACGCATGGGCGATACCGCAGAGCAGATGGCGAAAACCTATGGCATCACGCGTCAAGAGCAGGATGCGCTGGCCCACCGTTCTCACCAGTTTGCGGCGCAGGCCTGGGCTGAAGGAAAGCTGGCAGATGAAGTGATGACCGCCTATGCGCCACCTTTTCGCGATCCGATAACCCAGGACAATAATGTACGGCAAAATTCCAGCCTCGCGGATTACGCCAAACTGCGTCCGGCCTTTGATCGTCGACACGGCACTGTGACCGCGGCGAACAGTACTCCCCTTACCGACGGCGCGGCAGCGGTGATCCTGATGACCGAATCGCGGGCGAAAGAGCTGGGTTTGCAGCCTCTGGGATACCTGCGAAGCTATGCATTCACCGCCATTGACGTGCAGCAGGACATGCTGCTGGGACCCGCCTGGGCGACGCCGCTGGCACTCGACAGAGCAGGGCTGACGATGGCGGATTTAACCTTACTGGATATGCACGAAGCTTTTGCCTCGCAAACCCTGACCAACCTGAAACTGATGGCCAGCGAGCGTTTTGCCCGCGATGTGTTGGGCCGGTCGCAGGCAACGGGTGAGGTGGATGACAGCAAATTCAACGTGCTGGGGGGCTCAATTGCTTACGGGCATCCGTTTGCGGCAACCGGCGCGCGAATGATCACCCAAACCTTGCATGAACTGCGCAGACGCGGCGGCGGATTTGGTCTGGTCACCGCCTGTGCCGCAGGCGGGCTTGGCGCAGCTATGGTTCTGGAGGCCGAATAATGGACATGACCTCAGCATTTACCCTCGTTGTACGCCCGGACAATGTTGCCGTTGTCAGTATTGATGTTCCCGGCGAAAAGATGAACACGCTAAAGGCGGAGTTTGGCAGTCAGGTACGCGCCATCCTTAAACAAATTCGCGAAAACAAACAGATTCGCGGCGTGGTGTTCATTTCCGCAAAACCGGATAATTTTATCGCCGGGGCGGATATCAACATGATCGATCGCTGCAAAACGGCCAAAGAGGCCGAAGATCTGGCGCGCCAGGGGCAGCAGATCATGGCCGAGATCCACGCACTGTCGATCCCGGTGATCGCCGCCATTCATGGCCCATGCCTTGGCGGCGGTCTGGAACTGGCATTAGCCTGCCATCGCCGAATTTGTACAGATGATGTGAAGACGGTTCTGGGGCTGCCCGAAGTGCAGCTTGGTCTGCTGCCTGGTTCCGGTGGCACCCAGCGACTGCCGCGTCTGGTCGGAGTAAGCACTGCACTGGATATGATCCTGACCGGTAAGCAACTGCGCGCGCGCCAGGCGTTAAAAGCCGGGCTGGTTGATGATGTCGTGCCGGTGTCCATTTTGCTGGATGCTGCCACAGAGCTTGCCGCGCAGGGCCGTCCTGCCAGCCGCAGCCTGCCGGTACGTGAACGTCTGTTGGCCGGGCCGCTGGTTCGCGCGCTGTTATTCCGCATGGTCGCGAAAAAAACCGAGCAAAAAACCCAGGGTAACTACCCCGCGACGACCCGTATTCTGAATGTTATCGAAACGGGCTTAAGCCAGGGCAGTAGCAGTGGTTATGACGCTGAGGCACGCGCGTTTGGTCAACTGGCAATGACCCCGCAATCGCAGGCGCTGCGGCATATTTTCTTTGCCAGCACTGAGGTGAAAAAAGACCCCGGCAGCCCGGTTGCCGCCGGTCCGCTGCGCTCCGTTGGTGTTCTCGGCGGTGGGTTAATGGGCGGTGGAATCGCCTACGTGACGGCAGTGAAGGGTAATCTCCCGGTTCGCATAAAAGATATTAATCCGAAAGGCATTAACCACGCGCTGAAATATAGCTGGGAACAGCTTGATAAAAAGGTGCGTCGCCGCCATCTCAAATCTGCTGAGCGTGATGCGCAAATGGCGCGCATTTCCGGTACGACGGACTACAGCGGTTTTTCCCATCGGGATGTGGTGATAGAGGCCGTATTCGAAGATTTGACTCTTAAGCAACAGATGGTGGCGGAGATTGAAGCGCAGTGTGCGCCGCAGACCATTTTTGCCTCCAATACGTCGTCATTGCCGATCGGTGATATTGCGGCCAGGGCTGCACGTCCTGGGAATATTATCGGATTACATTTTTTTAGCCCGGTTGAGAAGATGCCATTGGTGGAAGTCATTCCCCATGCCGGTACCGACGAACAAACTATTTCAACAGTGGTGAAACTGGCTAAGAAGCAGGGCAAAACGCCGATCGTCGTGGCGGACAAAGCGGGTTTTTACGTGAACCGCATTCTGGCGCCTTATATGAGCGAAGCGATGCGGCTCCTGAGCGAAGGGGAACGTATCGAGAATATCGATAAGGCGCTGGTAAAATTTGGCTTTCCTGTCGGCCCAATCCAACTTTTGGATGAAGTGGGCATCGACACCGGGACTAAAATTATCCCTGTACTGGAGGCCGCTTACGGTGATCGTTTTAGTGCCCCTGCAAGCGTCGTTTCTGCAATATTGAATGACGATCGCAAAGGCAGAAAAAATGAGCGCGGTTTCTATCTTTACGGTAAGAAAGGGCGTAAAAGCAACAAACAGCCTGACCCGGCAATTTACCCGCTTGTGGGGGCATCTGGCACAGGCAAATTATCGGCAGAACAGATTGCCGAACGATGCGTCATGATGATGCTTAACGAGGCCGCACGCTGTTTCGCCGAGAAGGTGATTCGCAGCCCGCGCGATGGTGATATTGGCGCGGTGTTTGGCATCGGTTTTCCGCCTTTCCTGGGCGGCCCGTTCCGCTATATGGATACCCTTGGCGCGGGTGATATTGTCGCAACTCTGCAGCGCCTGGCTTCGCTTTATGGGGAACGTTTTGCACCTTGTCAGCTTTTGTTACAAATGGCTGAGCAGGGCGAAAAGTTTTGGGACAAGCAGGAAACTGATTTTGTAAGTTAAGGTCAAAAAAGGGTAAATCCGGCGTTGAATGAAGCGGAAATGGTTATTTTGTAAACAGTCATTGACTATACTTACGCCATTGAGGTAAAAAACAGCGTTTCATTCATCGAATGGATCAGGCACAATGCCCGGCCATTGATATTTCCTGTCGTAATGGAACTGTTCACGCGGGGAGTGTTAATGCTTCTGGTTAACAAAAGCGGTGCAATATGCAAGTTTTTATCATGCGTCACGGCGATGCAGCCCTCGATGCAGCCAGCGACTCAGTTCGTCCCTTAACCCCTTGTGGTTGTGATGAATCTCGTCAGATGGCAACCTGGCTGAAAGGTCAAAAAGTGGATGTCGAACGTGTTCTGGTCAGCCCGTTTCTTCGTGCTGAACAGACGCTAAACGAGGTAGGTGGATGCATGAACCTGCCAGACAACGTGGATGTCCTGCCCGAACTGACCCCTTGTGGTGATGTTGGCCTGGTCAGCGCCTATCTCCAGGCGCTGGCAAATGAAGGTACTTCCTCTGTGCTGGTGATTTCTCACCTGCCGTTGGTGGGGTATCTGGTGTCCGAGCTTTGCCCGGGTGAAACACCGCCAATGTTCACTACTTCCGCGATTGCCAGCGTGACGCTGGATGAGAGCGGTAAAGGTGTTTACAACTGGCAAATGAGTCCCTGCAACCTGAGAATGCCAAAAGCAATCTGATTCGCCGGACCGTGAAAAAAAGCCGCACTTGTGCGGCTTTTTACGTTTCTGCGCGTCCGTTGCGTTCAGGGAAGCTCAGGCGGCTGCCACTCTTCGACTTCAATCAACACCAGTATTGCCGCATCTCCACCGTACTCTTTGGGGGCCTGGTGAAACGCCATAACATGCGGATGTTGTGCCAGCCAGAGCGGTGTCTGCTGCTTGAGAATATGTTTACCGTGCCCGTGCATGACGCAGGCACAAAAAACGTGTTCGCGTCGGCAGGCGGCGATCAGCGCCCCCAGCTCCTGTTTGGCCTGTAGCTGCGTTAAGCCGTGCAGGTCGAGAAACAGATCCGGGGAATAGTCACCGCGGCGGATCTTCTTTAGTTCAAAATGGCTGACATCGTCGCGCACATACTTCACCGGCCCTTCGGTGTTCAGCAATGGCTGAAATTCATCAGAGAAATAGTGGCTGTTATCAGCCTGCTCCGACAACAGGCGCTTCACCGGGACTTCACTGATTTTTTTCCGTGTCGGGCGGTGGACTACCGTATCCTGCTTTATTTGACGCGTGCCGGTCATTAATTGTCGGAACAGCGTCTGCTCCTCCTCGCTAAGCGATGGTTTCTTTTTCATCTGCGCATCTCATCTTTTATTTCTTTTAGTGTACCCGACTCGCTCCCTGCTGTTCAGCAAAATGCATTTTTAGGCCGCGACGCGAAGCGACAATGCTGATTTATCGCCGTCTTCATGGCAAACTAGCCGCCGAATTTCTTGCGAGCGTGTCCTGGAGGATAAGATGGATAAAATTTTCGTTGATGAGGCAGTAAGTGAACTGCATACCATTCAGGACATGTTGCGCTGGTCGGTAAGCCGATTTAGCGCGGCAAACATCTGGTACGGCCACGGCACCGATAACCCGTGGGATGAAGCCGTACAACTGGTGTTGCCTACCCTTTACCTGCCGCTGGATATCCCGGAAGAGATGCGCAATGCGCGGCTGACCTCCAGCGAGCGTCACCGTATCGTTGAGCGAGTCATTCGTCGCGTCAATGAACGTATCCCGGTTGCCTACCTCACCAATAAAGCCTGGTTCTGCGGCCACGAGTTTTACGTTGATGAACGCGTGCTGGTGCCGCGTTCACCGATTGGTGAGCTGATCAATAACCACTTTGCCGGGCTTATCGACGCACAGCCGCAGCACATTCTGGATATGTGTACCGGCAGCGGCTGTATCGCCATTGCCTGCGCTTACGCCTTCCCGGAAGCGGAAGTGGACGCGGTAGACATCTCCCCGGATGCGCTGGCGGTAACAGAACACAACATTGAAGACCACGGCCTGATTCATCACGTCACGCCGATTCGTTCCGACCTGTTCCGCGACCTGCCGAAAGTGCAGTACGACCTGATTGTGACCAACCCGCCGTACGTTGATGAAGAGGATATGTCTGATCTGCCGTCAGAATATCGCCATGAGCCGGAACTCGGGCTGGCGTCTGGTAGCGATGGCCTGAAACTGACGCGTCGCATTCTGGCTTGCGCCCCTGATTACCTCACCGACAATGGTGTGCTGATTTGTGAAGTGGGCAACAGCATGGTACATCTGATGGAACAATATCCGGATGTTCCGTTCACCTGGCTTGAATTTGATAATGGCGGTGACGGTGTCTTCATGCTGACCAAAGCGCAGTTGCTGGCCGCGCAGGAACATTTCAGCATCTATAAAGATTAAAACGCTAACAACATAACGACGACAACGGAGCCGTAATGGCAGGAAACACTATTGGACAACTCTTTCGCGTAACGACCTTCGGCGAATCGCACGGCATTGCGCTGGGCTGCATCGTCGATGGCGTACCGCCGGGCATTCCACTGACCGAAGCCGACCTCCAGCATGACCTGGACCGACGCCGCCCCGGCACCTCGCGCTATACCACCCAACGCCGCGAACCGGATCAGGTAAAAATTCTCTCCGGCGTGTTTGAGGGCGTGACCACCGGCACCAGCATCGGCCTGCTGATTGAAAATACCGATCAGCGCTCTCAGGATTACAGCGCAATCAAAGACGTCTTCCGTCCGGGCCACGCTGATTACACGTACGAGCAGAAATATGGCCTGCGCGACTATCGTGGCGGTGGCCGTTCCTCGGCGCGTGAAACCGCAATGCGTGTGGCGGCAGGGGCGATAGCCAAGAAATTCCTCGCCCATAAATTCGGCATCGTGATCCGTGGCTGTCTGACCCAGATGGGCGACATTCCGCTGGCGATGAAAGACTGGGATCAGGTTGAACAAAATCCGTTCTTCTGCCCGGACCCGGACAAAATCGACGCGCTGGACGAACTGATGCGTGGGCTCAAAAAAGAGGGCGACTCCATCGGGGCGAAAGTCACCGTTGTGGCGGACGGCGTTCCGGCAGGCCTCGGTGAGCCGGTCTTTGATCGTCTGGATGCCGATATCGCCCATGCGATGATGAGCATCAACGCGGTTAAAGGCGTGGAGATTGGCGACGGTTTTGGCGTGGTCAACCTGCGCGGCAGCCAGAATCGCGATGAAATTACGAAAGACGGTTTTCAGAGCAACCACGCGGGCGGCATTCTGGGCGGTATCAGCAGTGGGCAGCAAATCGTTACCCATATCGCGCTGAAACCGACCTCAAGCATTACCGTTTCGGGACGTACGATTAATCGCTTTGGCGAAGAAGTAGAGATGATTACCAAAGGGCGTCACGACCCGTGTGTCGGTATTCGTGCGGTGCCGATCGCCGAAGCGATGCTGGCCATTGTGCTGATGGACCATTTTATGCGTCAGCGCGCGCAGAATGGCGATGTGACGACCACTATTCCTCGCTGGTAAACAATGAAACGAATTGCAATTGCGCTACTGGCGTTTTTCGCAACGCTGACCTGCCAGGCGGCAACGCCCTGGCAGAAAATTACCCATCCGGTTGCGGGCACACCGCAATCGATCGGTGCTTTCTCGAATGGCTGTATTGTTGGCGCGCATGAACTGCCGCTGCAATCCGATAGCTACCAGGTCATGCGTACCGATCAGCGACGCTACTTTGGTCATCCGGACCTGATTCTGTTTATTCAGCGTCTGGGTAATCAGGTACATAACCTGGGGCTGGGAACGGTGCTGGTGGGGGATATGGGCATGCCAGCCGGCGGGCGCTTTAACGGCGGTCACGCCAGCCACCAGACGGGGCTGGATGTGGACATTTTCCTGCAACTGCCGAAAGCACGCTGGAGCTCCGCGCAATTGTTAAAACCGCAGGCGCTGGATTTGGTTTCCAGCGATGGCAAGCAGGTGGTGTCGTCATTATGGAAACCCGAAATTACCAGCCTGATTAAGCTGGCGGCGAAGGATAACGACGTCACGCGCATTTTCGTCAACCCGGCCATTAAGCAGCAGTTATGTCTGGATGCTGGTATAGACCGCGACTGGCTGCGGAAAGTGCGTCCCTGGTTCCAGCATCGCGCGCATATGCATGTCCGTTTGCGCTGCCCGGCAGATAGCCTTGAGTGCCAGGATCAGCCTTTGCCGCCGGATGGCGACGGCTGTGGCGCGGAATTGCAAAGCTGGTTCAAACCGGCCAAACCTTCTACGACTCCTGAGAAGACGACACCACCGCCGCTGCCTGCTTCCTGTCAGGCATTACTGGATGAGCACGTATTGTAATGGATGCATTTCAAGAGATATTTATGGTGTCGCCACTGCTTCTGGTGGTGCTTTTTGTGGTCGCCACGCTGGCGGGATTCATTGATGCGTTAGCTGGCGGCGGCGGTTTACTGACCGTACCTGCATTACTGGCCGCCGGGATGACCCCGGCGCAGGCGCTGGCCACCAATAAACTGCAGGCCTGCGGTGGCTCCATCTCTTCCACGCTCTATTTTTTGCGCCGTAAAGTGGTGAGTCTGGCCGATCAGAAACTCAATATTCTGATGACCTTTATTGGTTCAACGTCGGGTGCGCTGCTGGTTCAGCATGTTCAGTCTGATATTTTGCGCCAGATTTTGCCGGTTCTTATCATCTGTATTGGTCTCTACTTTTTGTTGATGCCAAAACTGGGTGAAGAGGACCGTCAACGTCGGCTGCATGGCCTGCCTTTCGCGCTGGTTGCGGGCGGTTGCGTGGGTTTCTATGACGGCTTTTTTGGCCCGGGTGCCGGGTCATTTTATGCGCTGGCGTTTGTCACGCTGGCCGGTTTTAACCTCGCCAAATCCACCGCGCACGCCAAGGTGCTTAATGCCACCTCTAATATCGGCGGGCTGTTGCTGTTTATCATTGGCGGCAAGGTGATCTGGGCAACGGGCTTCGTGATGCTGGCAGGCCAGTTCCTGGGGGCGCGTCTGGGCTCACGTCTGGTGCTCAGCAAAGGGCAAAAACTCATTCGTCCGATGATTGTTATCGTCTCGGCAGTAATGAGCGCAAAATTACTTTATGACAGCCATGGGCAGGAGATCCTCCAGTTTCTGGGGGTGAGTGCATGAACACCACAACACATCACTACGAACAATTAATTACCCTTTTTGACGGCTGCTTTGCCGACGATTTTAATACCCGTCTGATTAAAGGCGACGACGAACCGATCTATCTTCCTGCTGATGAAGAAGTGCCTTATAACCGGATCGTCTTCGCTCACGGGTTCTATGCCAGCGCGTTGCATGAGATCTCCCACTGGTGTATCGCCGGGAAAGCCCGTCGCGAGCTGGTGGATTTTGGTTACTGGTACTGCCCGGATGGGCGTGATGCGGTGACCCAGTGTCAATTTGAAGACGTAGAGGTTAAACCGCAGGCTTTTGACTGGTTGTTCTGCGTGGCGGCGGGTTATCCGTTTAACGTCAGTTGTGACAACCTGGAAGGGGATTTTGAACCGGATCGCGTTGTATTCCAGCGCCGCGTGCATGCGCAGGTAATGGAGTATCTCGACAAAGGGATCCCGGAACGTCCGGCGCGTTTTATTAAAGCGCTGCAAGATTACTACCACACGCCTGAGCTAAAGGCGGAACACTTCCCCTGGCCGGAAGATTTATAACTGAGGAAAGAAGATGATCGCAGAATTTGAATCGCGCATTCTGGCGTTAATTGATGACATGGTAGAGCACGCCAGTGACGATGAGCTGTTTGCTGGCGGTTATCTGCGTGGGCATCTGACGCTGGCGGTAGCGGAACTGGAAGCGGGGGAGGATCATTCATCCGCAGCGCTGCACGCTCGGGTGTCGGCGAGCCTGGAAAAAGCCATTCAGGCGGGTGAGTTGTCTCCACCGGATCAGGCGCTGGTGATGGGGATGTGGGACACGCTGTTCCAGAAGGCACAGGCACAGTAAGCAAACTCGCTCGTAGCCCCGCTAAGCGTAGCGCCAGCGGGGAATATTCCCGATGCAGCATGGGTGCGTGAGTTTCCCATTACCCTAACCCTCAAGGTAGAGCAGACAGAT
Organism: Phytobacter diazotrophicus; assembly: GCF_052061655.1. Lineage (NCBI taxonomy): Bacteria > Pseudomonadati > Pseudomonadota > Gammaproteobacteria > Enterobacterales > Enterobacteriaceae > Phytobacter > Phytobacter diazotrophicus. The sequence continues at coordinate 1,629,455 of NZ_CM125428.1, forward strand.
TTAGCAGGTTTTTCTCCCTCTCCCCGAGGGAGAGGACCGGGGTGAGTGCATCAGCCTGCACTCACTTAACCTGCTTCCCCTTCAACAATTTTCTCACCCACAGGCGATTAGGATTCAGCGCGGCCAGCGTTTCACCATCCAGCGGCAATGGCTCCTGACTCATCTGCGAGGCCAGAATCTCCGCCGCCAGCGGCGCACTGCATAATCCGCGTGAACCGAGCGCGCCAAGCATAAACAACCCGTCATAAACCGGTGCGCTCACCGCATCCGTTCTCTCTTCTGCAAGATGAGCATACGCATTCAGTGTCGCGGCGTAATCCGCCACATTACCCACTAACGGCAAATGATCCCGGGTTGCACAGCGCACACCGCAGCGCGCTTCACCGCCGCCGACATCAACGTCTTTCGCCCACTGTGCCTGTGGGAAGCAGTTCAACAAACGCTGGCGGTTTTGCTGCTGATCCTCCTCGCTATAAGCGGTCTCCTCCTGCCCACGGTGGTAGCTTGCGCCAATACAGTGATGCTGATTGTGCGGGTTTTGCGGTGTCAGATAACCGTCATAGCAGAGTACCTGACGCAGTTTGCCCAGTTTCGCCGTCGTGGGGATATGGCTGACCTGCCCGCCAACCGGGTAAACCGGCAGTTTTTCGGTCTGGGCGAAATGGCTAATGTGATGCCCGTTCGCCAGCACGACACAGGCGTGAGCACGCTGGCTGCCATCGGCAAACTCCAGCCGCCATTCGCCATCCTGCTGAATCAGGCTTGTCACCGGGTGGTCGAAGTGCACGCATAATCCCTGACGCTGTGCTAATGCCAATGCCGTCGCCGTCAATTGTGCCGGACACAGCCAGCCGCCAGCCGGATAATGAATACCGCCGCATCCGGTCTCTACGCCCGCCATTTGCGCGACCGCTTCGGCGCTGACCGCATGGGCAATGGCATCCGGCAGGTCCAGCGTCAGCATCTGGCTAATTTTTTGCTGACTTTTCTCGTCGTACCCCAGTTGGGTGACCCCGCACCAGTCATGATCGAAATTGACGGGCAGGGCGTCATACAGTCGACGGGCGAAGGTAAACGCGGCAGGGAAAAAGTGGGCCAGCGCCGGGTCATGTGCACTGAGCAGCGGATACAGCGCGCCTTGCCGATTGCCGGATGCCCCCTGTGCCGGTTCGCCATCGGCGCAGTAGAGCGTCACCTGCCAGCCGCGACGCAACAAGGCCAGCGATAGCAGCGCACTGGCGATACCGCCGCCGACAATCGCAACGGCCCGTTTTTCCGTGCCAGTGCGGGCAAACCACGGCGCACGCAGCACCGGCAGGGTGGCGCTTTCCATTACCCCGGTGAGCATTTCCCGCTTGCGGCCAAACCCTTTGCTTTTGCGCATAGTGAAGCCTGCGTCCTGCAACCCACGACGAACGAAACCAGCGGAGGTGAACGTGGCCAGCGTCGCGCCGGGACGCGCCAGTCTCGCCATCGCGTTAAACAGGCCCTGTGTCCACATGTCCGGGTTTTTCGCCGGTGCAAAGCCGTCGAGAAACCAGGCATCAACCTGCTGTTGTAGTGAATCATCTAAGGTTTCGGTCAGTTCATTGATATCGCCAAACCAGACATCCAGCGTCACGCGCCCGCCGTCCAGTAACAGGCGATGGCAACCGGCAAAGGGCAGCGGCCACTGCTGCTGTAACTGCTCTGCCCAGGGAGTCAGTTCCGGCCAGTGCTGATGCGCCAGACGCAGATCGTCTTTCGTTAAGGGGAATTTTTCGAAACTGATGAAATGTAATCTTTCCAGGGTAGCCTGGGGACTGGCGCGGCGAAAGGCATCGAACGCCTGCCAAAGGGTCAGGAAGTTGAGCCCGGTACCAAAACCGCTTTCCGCGACAACAAACAGCGGGCGGGGATGTCCGACGAAGCGCTCTGGTATACCGTTGCCGCCAAGGAAAACATAACGGGTCTCTTCGAGTCCGTTATCGTTAGAGAAATAGACGTCATCAAAATCTCGGGAAACAGGTGTACCCTCAGCGTTGAATTCGAGGTTGGCAGATTGTATAGCGGTTTGTTTCACGTAAGTTACTCGTCGGACAGGCAGTGCCATGATCTTAACGATGTGCGCCCCAGGGCGCAAATTTACCCATTAATTGTCTGATCGGACTTGTTCGGCGTACAACTGTACGCTATCTTGCGACACGAAAACTTAAATTAGTGCGACTTACAGGGGTATTGAATGAAACGTGCAGTGATTACTGGCCTGGGCATCGTTTCCAGCATCGGTAATAACCAGCAGGAAGTCCTGGCCTCTCTGCGTGAAGGACGCTCAGGGATCACTTTCTCTCAGGAATTCAAAGATTCCGGAATGCGCAGCCACGTATGGGGTAACGTCAAACTGGATACAACCGGTTTGATTGACCGTAAAGTGGTTCGTTTCATGAACGATGCCTCTATCTATGCTTTTCTCTCCATGCAAGAAGCTATTGCGGATGCTGGCCTGAGCGCAGAGGTGTATCAGAACAACCCGCGTGTTGGCCTGATTGCCGGTTCCGGCGGCTCTTCAAAAGCGCAGGTCTTCGGTGCGGATGCAATGCGTAGCCCGCGCGGTCTGAAAGCAGTGGGACCGTATGTCGTGACCAAAGCAATGGGCTCTGCGGTTTCCGCGTGCCTCGCAACGCCGTTTAAAATTCACGGTGTGAACTACTCCATCAGCTCCGCCTGTGCCACTTCCGCACACTGCATCGGTAACGCGGTTGAGCAGATCCAACTGGGCAAACAGGACATCGTTTTTGCTGGCGGCGGCGAAGAGCTGGGCTGGGAAATGGCCTGTGAGTTCGACGCCATGGGCGCGCTGTCGACCAAATACAACGAAACCCCGGAAAAAGCGTCCCGTACCTATGACGCCCACCGTGATGGTTTCATCATCGCAGGCGGCGGCGGTATGGTTGTGGTTGAAGAGCTGGAACATGCGCTGGCACGTGGTGCGCACATCTATGCTGAAATCGTGGGCTATGGCGCAACGTCTGATGGCGCTGACATGGTTGCGCCGTCAGGTGAAGGTGCGGTGCGCTGCATGAAGATGGCAATGCACGGTGTTGATACCCCGATCGACTACCTGAACTCCCACGGTACGTCTACACCGGTCGGTGATGTGAAAGAACTGGGTGCGATTCGCGAAGTGTTCGGCGACAACAGCCCGGCTATCTCTGCGACCAAAGCCATGACCGGTCACTCTCTGGGTGCGGCTGGCGTGCAGGAAGCAATCTACTCACTGCTGATGCTGGAGCACGGCTTTATCGCCCCGAGCATCAATATCGACGAGATGGATGAGCAGGCTGCTGGCCTGAACATCGTCACCAAACCGACTGACGCGACGTTGAATACCGTCATGTCTAACAGCTTCGGTTTCGGCGGTACTAACGCCACGCTGGTGATGCGTAAGCTCAAGTAAGTCTCTGAATTTACAAAAGGGAGCCAACGAGCTCCCTTTTTTACGCGGTTTTTTATGCATTGACAAGCCGCTGGATGGGCAGGCAAACTTCACCCGCAACATTATCCCCCTGATAATGCGTAAGCGTTTAACGTTATCCAACGCACCTTAATCCTGAACATCAGGTGGAGGGGGCGTGGCTTTTTTCCTCGCCTTACTCTGCGGTACGGAGTAATGCATGTCTGTAGAGACTCAAACACTTTCTTCCTCATCCGGCACGGGCACGAATGCGTTGCTGCGGCTGGTGATTGCCGTTTTTTTGACCTATATGACCATCGGGTTACCGTTGCCCGTCATCCCGCTCTTTGTGCACAACGAACTCGGTTACGGCAATACCATGGTGGGCATCGCCGTCGGCATCCAGTTTCTGGCGACCGTCCTGACGCGAGGCTATGCCGGGCGTCTGGCCGATCAGTTTGGCGCAAAGCGCTCGGCGCTGCAGGGGATGTTGGCCTGCGGGCTGGCTGGCGTCGCCTGGTTGCTGGCGGCCTGGCTACCGGTAAGCGCACTGGCAAAATTCGGCTTGCTGATTGCCGGGCGTTTAATTCTGGGCTTTGGTGAAAGCCAGTTGCTCACAGGAACACTCGCCTGGGGAATGGGGCTGGTGGGGCCTAAACGCTCGGGCAAAGTGATGTCCTGGAACGGTATGGCAATTTACGGTGCGCTGGCCGTTGGTGCGCCGCTCGGTCTGCTCATTCACAGTCGTTTTGGTTTTGCCACCCTGGCGGCGATCACGATGGTTTTACCGCTGCTGGCGTGGGCATTTAATGGCGGCGTACAGAAAACGCCTGCTCATTCGGGGGAACGTCCCTCCCTGTGGGGCGTTGTCGGTCAAATCTGGCAGCCGGGCCTTGGCCTTGCGCTACAGGGTGTTGGTTTCGCGGTTATTGGTACCTTCGTTTCGCTCTACTTTGCCAGTAACGGCTGGGCAATGGCCGGGTTTACGCTGACGGCATTTGGCGGTGCCTTTGTTCTGATGCGTCTGCTGTTTGGCTGGATGCCGGATCGCTTTGGCGGCGTGCGGGTGGCAACTGTTTCGTTGATGGTGGAAACGGTGGGCCTGTTATTGCTCTGGCAGGCGCCGAACGCCTGGGTGGCGATGGCCGGTGCGGCATTGACCGGCTGTGGCTGTTCGTTGATTTTCCCGGCGTTGGGTGTTGAAGTGGTGAAACGCGTTGCCCCGCAGGTTCGCGGTACTGCACTGGGCGGGTATGCGGCATTTCAGGACATCGCTAACGGTATCAGCGGGCCACTTACCGGCCTGCTGGCGACCTCGCTGGGTTACCCGTCGGTATTCCTGGCCGCAGCAATTGCGGCGGTAACTGGCATTGTGGTGACGCTGATTTCATTTCGAAAATAATCGTCTTTTCCGGCCTTCATGATGAGGGCCGGAAATAATAAAAGCGCGACCTCTCATAATTGTGAATACTATTTTTATTGTCAGAAAATAATTAAAAATACGCGCCAGACCACAGAAAAAACATATTGTTTTATTGGTGTAACATGTTCCACTCATATAATTTTATGCAATATTCTCAGGCAGTTATATTGCTGCTATAGTCGGGCTATCTTCGTACGTAAGTTATTCTTTTACTACTTTTTAGAGAAAGGAGAGACGTATGCCTGGGTTTAAAACAGATTTTCTGTGGGGTGGCGCGGTGGCGGCGCATCAGCTTGAAGGCGGCTGGCAGGAAGGCGGTAAAGGCGTCAGTGTCGCTGATGTGATGACCGCCGGGGCGCACGGCGTTCCGCGCGAAATTACCGATGGCGTCTTGCCGGGAAAAAACTACCCAAACCATGATGCCATCGACTTTTATCACCGCTATAAAGATGACATCAAACTCTTTGCGGAAATGGGGTTTAAATGTTTCCGTACGTCAATTGCCTGGACGCGTATTTTCCCGAAAGGTGATGAATTAGAACCAAATGAAGCCGGCCTGCAGTTTTATGACGATCTCTTCGATGAATGTCTGAAATACAATATTGAACCGGTCATTACCCTCTCGCATTTCGAAATGCCTTATTACCTGGTCACTGAATACGGTGGCTGGCGTAACCGTAAGCTTATTGATTTCTTTGTGCGCTTCGCCAAAACGGTATTTACCCGCTACAAAGGCAAAGTGAAATACTGGATGACGTTTAACGAAATCAACAACCAGGCCAATTACCACGAAGATTTCGCGCCGTTTACCAACTCGGGCCTTAAATACAAAGAAGGTGAGGATCGTGAGCCGGTAATGTACCAGGCGGCACACTATGAGCTTGTCGCCAGTGCGATGGCGGTGGAAGCCGGGCATGCGATTAACCCTGATTTCCAGATTGGCTGCATGATTGCCATGTGCCCGGTCTATCCGCTCACCTGTAACCCGGACGACATGATGATGTCCGTCTCGGCGATGCACCGCCGTTACTGGTTTACCGATGTGCACGTTCGCGGTTATTACCCGCGCCACCTGCTAAATTACTTCGCCCGTAAAGGCTTTAAGCTTGATATTACTGACGAAGATTTGCACATCCTGAAACGGGGCTGTGTGGATTATATCGGCTTTAGCTATTACATGTCGTTTGCCACCAAAGCCACTGCGGATAACCCGCAACTGGACTATGACGAAACGAAGAGTCTGGTGAAAAACCCGTATGTGAAAGCATCGGACTGGGGATGGCAGATCGATCCGGTGGGGCTGCGTTATTCACTGAACTATTTCTACGATCTTTATCAACTGCCGCTGTTTATCGTGGAGAACGGCTTCGGCGCTATCGATCAGAAAGAAAGTGACGGCTCGGTAAACGATCAGTACCGCATCGAATACCTGCAAAGCCACCTGCGCGAAATGAAAAAGGCGGTGGTGGAAGATGGTGTGGATCTGATGGGTTACACCCCGTGGGGCTGTATTGACCTGGTTTCTGCGGGTACGGGCGAAATGAAAAAACGCTACGGCTTTATCTATGTCGATAAAGATAACGAAGGCAACGGGACACTTGAACGCAGCCGTAAGAAATCGTTCTGGTGGTACCAGCAGACAATTAAAAGTAACGGCGAAAACCTTTAACGACTATCCCCTCCAGCGGAGGGGATTTTTTTAGATAACCAGCCAGATAAGGGCGAAGGCAATAAGCAACGCGACCAGGAACAGACCAGGTCGGGTTGAGAGGTTTTTGACGCTTTCGATGATCGGCGCGAAAAGCGGGCTGTAAATCGGCTGAATATTTCGTGCTTCCAGCACACCCGAAGTTCGTTCTGCGCGATGTAAAAAAACCTGATTGAGAATGTCCTGCACTTGCGCCGTTGTCAGTACTGTTTGCGGCGTGACCTGCCAGTTCTGGCGGGCATAATCGGTGATAGTTTGCCACTCAACATTATCCAGCGGCTGCTTAAGCGCGGTTTGCACGCTTTGCAGTGTCGGGGAAGTCTGGGTGCTTAATGTCTGACGCGCCTGCAGCCAGGTCATTAAGTGGGTAAAATGTTTTGCCGGGATGAGCTCTCCGGTTTTCACGCCGGATAATTCCATCATTGATTGCCAAATCAATTTACCGGATTCACCCGTCGCAGCGGCCAGTTTGGTCACCGCCTGGTTGAGCGAATTGTGCTCAGCGGGCAACAGCGGGCGGTCTGTCGCCGGGCGTTGCAAGGGCTGAGGTACCGAAATCTGGTTGTTTTGCAGCAGCGTCAGCACCGTTTTAAGCTGCTCTGGCGTAAGCTGGCTCAGCGCCGTCTGACCAAACTGCTGGCGAATGAAATCGCTAACCGCCTGGCGGTTGTTACCCTGACCGAGCAATTCCGTCAGTTGCGAGATAACCTGGCGGGTGGTGTGATTCTGCGTGGCGGTATCCAGACGCTGGTTGAGATTCTGCTCTGCCGCCGGGAAGTGGCGTGACAGCAGCGGCGCGTCATTCTTCAAACCCAAATCATGTTTAACCCCGGCCCAGACTTCGGCGCTCTGCTGTTGCGTGAGCGCCACCAGGCGAATAATCAACCGCTCCAGCACAGTGCGCTGGATTGTCGATAACGGCTGCTCTCCGGCGGCCAAAGTAGGGGGCGTAGGGTCTTGCCCCGGAGGGCGCGCGGGGGTGCCCTGAATGGGTTGCATCATGGAAATCCTCTGGGTCTCGCACGTCGTGTAGCGGCATTGCAGGTATGCCTGGCAGCGAGATTATGGCACACTTAAAAGCTTAACTCCCGTTCTCTAACCGGTACTGTAACGTGAAAATCCTTGTTGATGAAAATATGCCCTATGCCGGCGATTTGTTCCGTCGTCTGGGTGAGGTAAAAGCTGTGCCTGGTCGTCCCATTCCGGCTGCGGAATTGGCGGATGCGGATGCGCTGATGGTGCGTTCCGTGACGAAGGTGAATGAAGCGCTGCTCAGTGGTACGCCGATTAAATTCGTGGGTACGGCAACGGCGGGTACCGATCACGTTGACGAGCAATGGTTGCAGCAGGCGGGGATTGGTTTTTCTGCCGCTCCGGGGTGTAATGCCATTGCGGTTGTGGAATATGTTTTTTCATCCCTGATGCTGTTGGCCGAACGTGACGGTTTCGATCTGCGCGACCGCACCGTCGGGATTGTCGGAGTGGGTAATGTCGGCGGTCGTCTGCAGGCGCGCCTGGAAGCCTGGGGGGTACGTACGTTACTGTGCGATCCGCCGCGTGCCGACCGTGGCGATGAGGGTGATTTTCTGCCGCTCGACGCCCTGGTGCGCGAAGCTGATGTGCTGACCTTCCACACGCCGCTGTTTAAAGACGGGCCGTACAAAAGCTGGCATCTGGCGGATGAAGAGGTAATTAGCCGCCTGAAACCTGGCGCTATTCTGATTAATGCCTGCCGGGGCCCGGTGGTGGATAACGCCGCCCTGTTGCGTCGTCTGGAGGCAGGTCAGCCGCTGAGCGTTATCCTTGACGTCTGGGAACCGGAGCCGGATCTCGACGTGGCGCTGCTGGCAAAAGTGGATATCGGTACTGCGCATATCGCTGGCTACACGCTGGAAGGGAAAGCACGTGGCACAACACAGGTGTTCGAAGCGTTTAGCGATTTTATCGGCAAACGTCAGCAGGTTGCGCTGGATACGCTGCTGCCTGCGCCGGAGTTCGGTCGCATTACGCTGCACGGCCCGCTCGATCAGTCGATCCTAAAAAGACTCATTCATTTGGTGTATGATGTGCGCCGCGACGATGCACTGCTGCGAAAAGTGGCGGGCATCCCGGGTGAGTTCGACAAGCTGCGTAAAAATTATCTTGAGCGTCGGGAATGGTCATCGCTGTATGTGCAGTGTGATGACGACCTGGCGGCTACACTGCTGCAAAAGCTGGGTTTCAACGCTGTCCATCACCCAATTCGTTAATGTCATCTTAATGCTACCTGCCGGATACTCCGGCGGGTACGCTTTTTTCTGGAGTAAATCACCATGTCTGAAGGCTGGAATATTGCCGTACTGGGCGCGACAGGCGCTGTCGGAGAAGCCTTACTCGAAACGCTTGCGGAGCGTGAGTTCCCGGTGGGCGATTTGTATGCGCTGGCGCGTAATGAAAGCGCCGGTGAGACGCTGCGTTTTGGCGGAAAAACCGTACGCGTTCAGGATGTTGCGGAATTTGACTGGACGCAGGCGCAACTGGCGTTCTTTGTCGCCGGTGCCCAGGCGACGGCTGAGAATATTGAAGAAGCCACCAACGCCGGTTGTCTGGTGATTGACACCAGCGGTCTGTTCGCGCTGGAGCCGGATGTGCCGCTGGTTGTGCCAGAGGTGAACCCGTTTGTACTGGCCGATTACCGCAATCGTAATCTCATTGCCGTGCCGGATAGCCTGACCAGCCAGTTGCTGATCGCGCTGAAACCGCTGATCGACGAAGGTGGCCTGTCACGTATTGGCGTGACCAGTCTGCTCTCCGTGTCGGCGCAGGGCAAACCGGCGGTGGATGCCCTTGCCGGGCAAAGTGCGAAATTGCTCAACGGCATTCCGATCGATGAGGACGACTTTTTTGGCCGTCAACTGGCGTTCAACATGCTGCCTATTCTGCCAGACCGTGAAGGTGCGGTTCTGGAAGAGCGTCGTCTGGTGGACCAGGTGCGTAAAATTCTGCAGGACGACGGGCTGATGATATCCGCGAACTGTGTCCGCGCGCCGGTCTTTTATGGCCACGCGCAGATGGTCAGCTTCGAAGCGCTGCGCCCACTGGCTGCAGAAGAGGCCCGTGATGCGTTTGCCCGCGGTGAAGATATTGTGCTGTCCGAAGAGAATGAATTCCCGACCCAGGTTGGCGATGCTTCCGGTAGCGCACATCTCTCAGTCAGTTGCGTACGTAACGATTATGGCCTGCCTGAACAAATTCAGTTCTGGTCGGTGGCAGATAACGTACGGTTTGGTGGGGCGCTGATGGCGGTGAAAATCGCTGAGAAACTGGTACAGGAGTACCTGTACTAATGTCAGACGTTGTTGATCAACCGCTGTTGAAAATTGCGCTCGGTATCGAGTACGACGGCAGTAAGTATTACGGCTGGCAGCGTCAGCAAGAAGTACGCAGCGTGCAGGAAAAACTGGAAAAAGCGTTGTCGCAGGTCGCCAATGAGCCGGTGACGGTTTTTTGTGCCGGGCGTACCGACGCCGGTGTGCATGCCACAGGGCAGGTGGTCCATTTTGAGACTCGCGCGGTACGTAAAGACGCGGCCTGGACCCTGGGCGTAAATGCGAATTTACCTGGAGACATCGCGGTACGTTGGGTGAAAGATGTGCCCGATGATTTCCACGCGCGGTTTAGCGCGACAGCGCGTCGTTATCGCTACGTTATCTACAATCATCGTTTACGCCCGGCGGTACTGAACCAGGGAGTGACGCATTATCACCTGCCCCTTGATGCGGAGCGCATGCAGCGTGCGGCGCAATGTCTGCTGGGTGAAAATGATTTTACCTCGTTTCGCGCGGTACAGTGCCAGTCGCGCACGCCGTGGCGCAACATGATGCACATTAACGTTCAGCGTTATGGTGCGTATGTGGTGGTGGATATCAAAGCGAATGCCTTTGTACACCATATGGTGAGAAACATTGTCGGTAGCCTGATGGAAGTGGGTGCCAACAACCAGCCGGAGAGCTGGATAGCAGAGCTACTGGCGGCTAAGGACAGAACGCTGGCGGCAGCAACGGCGAGAGCAGAAGGGTTGTATCTGGTGTCGGTGGATTATCCGGACCGTTTCAACTTGCCCCGCCCGCCAATGGGTCCGCTGTTTCTCGCGGACTAGTCGCAATCAACCAAGGCATAGACAATATGGACGTAATTCGCTTTCTTATTGATTTCATTCTGCACATTGATGTTCATCTGGCGGAGCTGGTCGCGCAATACGGTATCTGGGTATACGCCATCCTGTTTCTGATTTTGTTCTGCGAAACCGGGCTGGTGGTCACGCCGTTTTTACCGGGGGATTCGCTGCTGTTCGTTGCGGGCGCGCTGGCCTCACTGCCCACGAACGATATCAACGTTCACGTTATGGTGATGCTGATGCTTGTTGCGGCCATTCTCGGCGATGCGGTGAATTACACGATAGGGCGCCTGTTCGGCGATAAGCTATTTAGCAACCCGAACTCGAAAGTGTTCCGTCGCAGCTATCTCGATAAAACCCATCAGTTTTATGAGAAACACGGTGGCAAAACCATTATTCTTGCCCGCTTTATCCCTATTGTGCGGACATTCGCGCCTTTCGTTGCCGGGATGGGGCATATGTCCTACCGTCATTTCGCGGCGTTCAACGTGATCGGGGCGCTGTTATGGGTGCTACTGTTTACTTATGCTGGCTACTTCTTCGGTACGCTACCGATGGTGCAGGAAAATCTTAAGTTACTGATTGTCGCGATCATCGTGGTGTCTATACTTCCTGGGGTGATTGAGATCATTCGCCACCGTCGTGCGGCAGCGCGACAGGCAAAATAAGATGTCTATGGCGGTTCGACCACTTTTTTATCCCAAGTTGCGAACTGTTATGTTTTAATGTGCCCCATTTATGGGCTACCAGGTTCATGTATAAAGGTTATCAATGAGCTGGATTGAACGAATCAAAAGCAATATTACCCCCACCCGTAAGGCGAGCATCCCTGAGGGCGTGTGGACGAAATGCGATAGCTGCGGCCAGGTACTGTATCGTGCCGAGCTGGAGCGTAACCTTGAGGTCTGCCCGAAGTGTGACCACCATATGCGCATGACTGCGCGTAACCGCCTGCATACCTTGCTGGATGAAGGTTCACTGGTGGAACTGGGTAGCGAACTCGAGCCGAAAGATGTGCTCAAGTTCCGTGACTCCAAAAAATACAAAGACCGTCTGGCGACGGCACAGAAAGAGACCGGCGAAAAAGATGCGCTGGTGGTAATGAAAGGCACGCTGCATGGTATGCCGGTTGTCGCGGCAGCGTTTGAATTCGCCTTTATGGGCGGCTCAATGGGCTCTGTCGTGGGTGCGCGTTTTGTTCGCGCCGTTGAGCAGGCGCTGGAAGATAACTGTCCGTTGATCTGTTTCTCCGCCTCGGGTGGCGCACGTATGCAGGAAGCGCTGATGTCGCTGATGCAGATGGCGAAAACTTCCGCAGCGCTGGCGAAGATGCAAGAGCGCGGCCTGCCGTATATCTCTGTACTGACTGACCCAACCATGGGCGGCGTTTCCGCGAGTTTCGCGATGCTGGGCGACCTGAATATTGCCGAGCCGAAAGCGCTCATTGGTTTTGCCGGCCCGCGCGTTATTGAGCAGACCGTACGTGAAAAACTGCCGCCGGGATTCCAGCGCAGTGAATTCCTGATTGAAAAAGGGGCGATCGACATGATCGTTCGCCGTCCGGAAATGCGCCTGAAACTGGCCAGCATCCTGGCGAAGCTGACCAATCAGCCAGCACCGAGCCCGGATGCGCCGCGTGAAAGCGTGGTGGTGCCCCCGGTGCCCGATCAGGAAGCCGAGGCCTGATAATACCGAAGGGCAGGGCCATCACGGCGCTGCCCTTTTGCTTTTTACATCGTCAAACATCCTACGGGCATCATGGAAAATAAACGCATTTTGCAAGCCACGTCGCCCCTGGCCGCGTGGCTTTCTTATCTGGAAAACCTGCACAGCAAAACCATTGACCTGGGACTTGAGCGCGTAAGCCAGGTTGCAGCGCGTCTTGATGTTTTGCGACCGGCACCGTTTGTCTTTACCGTTGCGGGAACCAATGGTAAAGGCACGACTTGCCGTACCCTCGAATCCATTCTTCTGGCGGCTGGATATCGTGTGGGCGTCTACAGTTCGCCACATCTTATCCGTTATACCGAGCGCGTTCGCGTGCAGGGCGAAGAGTTGACGGAACTCGACCACACGCGCTCTTTTGCCGAAATTGAAGCGGTGCGCGGTGAAACCTCATTAACCTATTTTGAATACGGTACGTTGTCGGCGCTGTGGCTGTTTAAACAGGCGAAGCTGGACGTTGTTATCCTCGAAGTGGGGCTGGGCGGGCGTCTTGACGCCACCAATATGGTCGATGCGGATGTCGCCGTGGTAACCAGCATTGCGCTTGATCATACCGACTGGCTGGGGCCAGACAGAGAAAGTATCGGCCGCGAAAAAGCGGGCGTCTTCCGGGGCGGTAAACCGGCGGTAGTCGGCGAAAGCGATATGCCGTACACCATCGGCGAGGTGGCTGCGGAAAAAGGCGCTCTGCTGATGCGCAGAGGCGTAGACTGGCAGTATGACGTTGAGCAGGGCCAGTGGCGTTTTCGCGACGGCCAGGGCGAGTTGACCGGTTTACCGCTGCCGCAGGTGCCGCAGCCAAATGCCGCAACGGCGCTTGCAGCACTGCGGGCCAGTAGGCTGGCGGTGAGCGAGCAGGCTATTCGTGACGGTATCGCTAGCGCAATTTTGCCTGGTCGTTTTCAGATTGTGGCTGAAAACCCACGCCTTATTCTGGATGTGGCGCATAATCCTCATGCGGCGGCTTACCTTGCCGGGCGGCTGGCGGCAGAGCCTAAGCGCGGCCGCGTGCTGGCGGTCATCGGCATGTTGCATGATAAAGACATCGCCGGAACGCTCGCCTGTCTGGAGCCTGTGGTCGATAGCTGGTATTGTGCCCCTCTGGAGGGGCCACGCGGTGCGACGGCAGAACAGTTGATGGCGCATTTACCGCAAGGGAAGGCGTATCAACACGTTGCGCAGGCCTGGCAGGCAGCGATGGCGGAGGCCACAGCAGAAGATACCGTGCTGGTGTGTGGTTCATTCCATACGGTGGCACATGTCATGGAAGCGATGGAAGCGGGGAGAACCGGTGGCAAGTAAGTTTCAGAACCGTTTGATGGGAACCATTGTGCTGGTTGCGCTCGGGGTGATTATTCTGCCCGGGCTGCTGGACGGGCAAAAAAAGCATTATCAGGATGAGTTCGCCGCCATTCCTCTGGTACCCAAACCCGGCGATCGCGATGAGCCGGATATGATGCCTGCGGCGACGCAGGCGCTCCCGGCTCAGCCGCCGGAAGGGGCAGCAGAAGAGGTGCAGGCTGGCGAGGCGGCAGCGCCGTCGCTGGATGCCTCCCGGCGGGCTGTCAGTGGGGCGACGACGCCGGATGTCACGATGCAACCCGTCGCGCCGAAGCAGGTCGAACAGCCAAAACCGGTTGAGAAGCCCAAGCCACAGCCACAGAAACCCGCAGAACAGGTGGCGGCAACCCCGCCTGCGGATCAGCCGCCCGCGGCGGATAAGTCTGCGCCAGTGGGTAAAGCCTGGGTGGTACAACTGGGTGCGCTTAAGAACGCTGACAAAGTTAATGAAATTGTCGGTAAACTGCGCGGTGCAGGTTATCGCGTTTATACTGCGCCCACCACGCCAGTACAAGGTAAAATCACCCGCATCCTGGTCGGTCCGGACGCATCAAAAGATAAACTCAAGGGGTCGCTTGAGGAGCTTAAGCAACTGTCAGGCTTGAGTGGTGTGGTAATGGGGTATAGCGCGAACTAGCGTGCGGTTTGTTCCCCCTCACCCTAACCCTCTCCCCAAAGGGGGCGAGGGGATGGTTTGCGCCCTCTCCCTTGAGGGAGAGGGCCGGGGTGAGGGTGTAAATACGAATTCAAAAACACGCCCGAAGAGGCTAAAGATCCGATGGCGTTGAATATTTTTTCAGCGCCATTTTTATTTACGCGCGGGAAGGAAATCCCTACGCAAACGTTTTCTTTTTCTGTTAGAATGCGCCCCGAACTGGATGACAGGGCGTAAATCGTGGGACACATATGGTCTGGATTGATTACGCCATCATCGCGGTGATTGGTTTTTCCTGTCTGGTTAGCCTCATCCGCGGCTTTGTTCGTGAAGCGTTATCACTGGTGACATGGGGTTGTGCTTTCTTTGTTGCCAGTCATTACTACACTTACCTGTCAGTCTGGTTTACGGGCTTTGAAGACGAACTGGTGCGCAATGGGATATCCATCGCCATCCTGTTCATCGCGACGCTGATTGTTGGCGCTATCGTCAATTACGTGATAGGTCAACTTGTGGAGAAAACCGGCCTGTCGGGTACAGACAGGGTGTTGGGGATTTGTTTTGGCGCGCTACGCGGGGTGCTAATTGTCGCCGCCATTCTGTTCTTTCTCGATACCTTTACGGGCCTGTCAAAAAGCGAAGACTGGCAGAAGTCGCAGCTTATCCCGCAATTCAGTTTCATCATCAGATGGTTCTTTGACTATCTGCAAAGTTCGTCAAGTTTCTTGCCCAGAGCGTAATCGCTCTGAGATGTGGCTTAACGAGGAAAAGACGTATGTGCGGTATTGTCGGTATCGCCGGTGTTATGCCGGTCAACCAGTCGATTTATGACGCGTTAACGGTGCTTCAGCACCGTGGTCAGGATGCCGCTGGCATCATCACGATCGATGCAAATAATTGTTTCCGTCTGCGCAAAGCAAATGGTCTGGTCAACGATGTTTTCGAAGCCCGCCATATGCAGCGTCTTCAGGGCAACATGGGTATCGGCCATGTGCGTTACCCAACCGCTGGCAGCTCCAGCGCCTCCGAGGCTCAGCCTTTTTACGTTAACTCCCCTTACGGCATCACGCTTGCCCATAACGGCAACCTGACCAATGCCCATGAGCTGCGTAAAAAGCTGTTTGAAGAAAAACGCCGCCACATCAACACCACGTCTGATTCAGAAATCCTGCTGAATATTTTCGCCAGCGAGCTGGATAATTTCCGCCATTATCCGCTGGAAGCAGACAACATTTTCGCCGCTGTCGCCGCGACCAACCGCCAGATCCGTGGCGCGTATGCATGTGTTGCGATGATCATCGGCCACGGTATGGTTGCTTTCCGCGACCCGAACGGTATTCGTCCTCTGGTACTGGGTAAACGCGATATTGGTGACGGTCGCACTGAGTACATGGTGGCGTCAGAAAGCGTGGCGCTCGATACGCTGGGCTTTGAATTCCTGCGCGATATCGCGCCGGGCGAAGCCGTCTACATCACCGAAAAAGGTCAGTTGTTTACCCGCCAGTGTGCGGATAATCCGGTCAGCAACCCGTGCCTGTTCGAATACGTCTATTTTGCGCGTCCGGACTCCTTCATCGACAAAATCTCCGTCTACAGCGCGCGTGTCAATATGGGCACCAAGCTTGGCGAGAAGATTGCGCGTGAATGGGAAGATCTGGATATCGACGTGGTTATTCCCATCCCGGAAACCTCCTGCGATATCGCGCTGGAAATCGCCCGCATTCTTGGCAAGCCGTACCGTCAGGGTTTTGTGAAAAACCGTTACGTTGGCCGTACCTTTATCATGCCGGGTCAGCAACTGCGTCGTAAATCCGTCCGCCGTAAGCTGAACGCGAACCGCGCTGAGTTCCGCGATAAAAACGTGCTACTGGTAGATGACTCCATCGTACGTGGTACCACTTCTGAGCAGATTATTGAGATGGCCCGTGAAGCCGGGGCGAAGAAAGTGTACCTCGCCTCTGCGGCGCCGGAAATTCGTTTCCCGAACGTCTACGGTATCGATATGCCGACCGCGAACGAACTGATTGCACATGGTCGTGAAGTGGATGAGATTCGCCAGATCATCGGCGCTGATGGCCTGATTTTCCAGGATCTGACCGATCTGATCGACGCTGTACGCGCGGAAAACCCGGATATCCAGCAGTTCGAGTGCTCAGTCTTCAATGGCATCTATGTCACCAAAGACGTGGATCAGGGGTATCTCGACTACCTCGACTCGCTGCGTAACGACGATGCGAAAGCCGTGCAGATGCAGAACGATCTCGAAAGCTTAGAGATGCACAACGAAGGGTAATCGACCCGTTTTCGCCCTCTCCGCCCGGAGGGGGCGCTCATCAGTTGCAACTGTTGGCATAATCCGGCAAAGTCTGCCTCAGTGTAGATAAAGGCGACGGATATGAAACGACTCATTGTGGGGATCTCAGGGGCCAGCGGCGCGATTTACGGCGTGCGCTTGTTGCAGGTATTACGCGACATGGCGGACATTGAAACCCATCTGGTGATGAGCCCGGCTGCGCGCCAGACCCTCTCTCTCGAAACCGATTTTTCTCTGCGTGATGTTCAGGCTATGGCGGATGTAGTGCATGACGCCCGCGATATCGCTGCTAACATCTCTTCCGGCTCATTTAAGATCGCAGGCATGGTCGTATTGCCCTGTTCGATAAAAACGCTCTCTGGCATTGTGCACAGCTATACAGACGGCCTGCTGACGCGTGCGGCGGATGTGGTGTTAAAAGAGCGTCGCCCGCTGGTGCTGTGCGTGCGTGAAACACCGTTGCATTTAGGCCATCTGCGTTTGATGACGCAGGCCGCAGAACTGGGGGCTGTTATCATGCCGCCGGTCCCCGCGTTTTACCATGCGCCGAAAACGCTGGATGACATTATTAACCAGACCGTGAACCGCGTTCTGGATCAATTTGATATCGCTCTGCCGGAAGATCTGTTCATCCGCTGGCAGGGGGGAAATGCCTCCAGATAGTGCGCATCATTGCCCGATGCCCTTTTTTAGGGCATTTTTGCAATCGCGATCATATCCTCAACATTTAATTCCTTTTTTCCCCTGTTAACACTCCGGTTCGTTCGGCGGACCTGCTATCTTTCACCATTAAGGTCAATTTGCAACGTTTCATTAACAAATTTAACGCTGTTGTTTTTCAGCGCTAAAAATCTGGCATAAGACGTGCAAGTAAACTCGCAGCAACACACAACACAACGCAGCACAAAATAAAATCAGAATACTTGAGGGTAATGTATGAAGAAGACGGTTATTGCTCTGTCTTTACTGCTGGGCCTGTCCGCAGCATCCAGTGTTTACGCAGCGCTTCCCCAGACTGTACGCATCGGTACTGATGCGACATACGCACCTTTCTCTTCCAAAGATGCGAAAGGGAATTTTGTCGGTTTTGACATCGATCTCGGTAATGAGATGTGTACCCGCATCAAGGTCAAATGTACCTGGGTTGGCAGCGATTTTGACGCGCTCATCCCGTCTCTGAAAGCGAAGAAAATCGATGCGATTATCTCCTCTCTCTCCATTACCGAAAAACGTCAGCAGGAGATTGCTTTCTCCGACAAACTCTATGCTGCTGATTCCCGTCTGATCGCCAAAAAAGGCTCGCCGATCGTACCGACGCTGGACTCTCTGAAAGGCAAACACGTAGGGGTTCTGCAGGGGTCTACGCAAGAAGGTTATGCGAATGACAACTGGCGCACTAAGGGTATCGATGTGGTGGCCTACCAGAACCAGGATCTGATCTACTCTGATCTCGCCGCAGGCCGTCTGGATGCTGCATTCCAGGACGAAGTGGCTGCCAGCGAAGGCTTCCTGAAACAGCCTGCCGGTAAAGATTTTGCGTTCGCCGGTCCGTCCGTTAAAGATAAAAAATACTTTGGCGACGGCACCGGGATCGGTCTGCGTAAAGACGATACCGAGCTGAAAGCGGCCTTCGACAAAGCCTTTGCTGAAATTCGTAAAGACGGTACCTACGATAAGCTCGCGAAGAAATATTTCGACTTTAACGTCTACGGCGAGTAAAGCAGCTGTTTTTGGGATAAACGATGCGCCATTTTGGTTTTCCAGAATGGTGCATAAATACGTGTGATGTTTAAAGTTGGTGCGTCTGATGCACCGAAATGGCGCAACGCTGCATAGTTAAGCAAAAACCATGCAAAAAAAGCCGGCAGGCGGGCAGAATGCTTTGCCTTGCCGTGCCATATAATGGCACGATAGCGACACCGTATTCTTCTAATAAATCCCTTAGGAAAGACAGTCTGTTGAGGATAATTATGAAAAAATTGGTGTTATCACTTTCTCTGGTGCTCGCTATCTCCAGCGTTTCAAGCGCATTCGCAGCCATTCCGCAAAAACTCCGCATCGGTACTGACCCAACTTATGCTCCTTTCGAATCAAAGAATTCGCAGGGCGAATTGGTTGGTTTTGACATCGATCTGGCGAAAGAGCTGTGTACGCGTATCAAAACCCAGTGTGTCTTTATTGAAAACCCACTGGACGCGCTGATTCCTTCGCTTAAAGCGAAAAAAATCGACGCCATCATGTCATCTCTCTCAATTACTGAAAAACGCCAACAGGAAATTTCGTTCACCGACAAGCTGTATGCAGCGGATTCTCGTCTGGTTGTGGCGAAAGACTCCGACATCGTTCCCGATCTCGCGAAGCTGAAAGGCAAACGCATTGGCGTATTGCAGGGCACCACGCAGGAAACGTACGGTAATGTTCACTGGGCGCCGCAGGGTATTGAAATCGTCTCCTACCAGGGACAGGACAATATCTACTCTGACCTGACCGCAGGCCGTATTGATGCTGCGTTTCAGGATGAAGTGGCCGCCAGCGAAGGTTTCCTGAAAACGGCGATGGGTAAAGACTACAAATTTGGCGGTCCGTCTATTAAAGACGAGAAGCTGTTTGGCGTCGGCACCGGTATGGGGATTCGTAAAGACGATAACGAACTGCGTGAAGCGCTGAATAAAGCCTTCGCGGAAATGCGTGCAGACGGAACTTACGAAAAACTGGCGAAAAAGTACTTTGATTTTGATGTTTATGGTGGTTAATTCCACGCGTGTTTAACGTGCGACCCCTTCCGCCCGGAAGGGGAAGAGACGCGGCAGACACGAATACGACAGGACAGGCTGCATGCTGTATGGTTTTTCTCAAGTTATCTTTCATGGTGCCCTTGTCACGCTGGAACTGGCTATCAGTTCCGTGGTGCTGGCGGTACTGATTGGCCTGGCCGGTGCGGGCGCAAAACTCTCTAAAAACCGTCCGTTAGCGCTGGTTTTTGAAGGCTACACCACATTGATTCGCGGCGTGCCCGATCTGGTGCTGATGCTGCTGATTTTTTACGGATTGCAAATAGCCCTCAACACGCTGACCGATGCGATGGGTATGGAGCAACTCGATATTGATCCTATGGTGGCGGGTATTATCACCCTGGGGTTTATTTATGGTGCCTATTTCACCGAAACCTTCCGTGGCGCTTATATGGCTGTGCCGAAAGGGCATATCGAGGCTGCCACCGCGTTTGGTTTCACCAACTCACAGACCTTCCGCCGTATTTTGTTTCCGGCCATGATGCGCTTCGCATTGCCGGGAATTGGCAACAACTGGCAGGTTATTCTCAAAGCGACGGCGTTAGTGTCGTTGTTGGGGCTGGAAGATGTGGTGAAAGCCACGCAGCTCGCCGGGAAAAGTACCTGGGAGCCGTTCTACTTTGCCGTCGTATGCGGCCTGATTTATCTGGTGTTTACCACCGTTTCTAATGGCGTACTGCTTCTTCTCGAACGTCGCTACTCCGTAGGTGTGAAGAGGGCTGACCTGTGATCGAGATTATTCAGGAGTACTGGAAATCGCTGTTGTGGACCGATGGTTACCGCTTCACCGGGGTGGCTATTACCCTGTGGCTGTTGATCTCTTCGGTGGTGATGGGCGGCGTCATGGCGGTGTTTCTGGCCATTGGTCGCGTCTCCAGCAACAAATACATTCAATTTCCCATCTGGCTGTTCACGTATATTTTTCGCGGCACGCCGCTCTATGTACAGTTGCTGGTGTTTTACTCGGGCATGTATACGCTGGAAATCGTGAAGGGAACGGAACTGCTCAACGCGTTTTTCCGCAGCGGCCTCAATTGTACGGTGCTGGCGTTAACGCTCAATACCTGTGCTTACACCACCGAGATTTTCGCCGGGGCGATCCGTTCGGTACCGGCCGGGGAAATTGAAGCCGCCCGCGCCTATGGTTTCTCGTCGGTGAAAATGTATCGCTGCATTATCCTGCCGTCGGCGCTGCGCATTGCGCTGCCTGCCTACAGCAACGAAGTGATTTTGATGCTCCACTCTACCGCGCTGGCTTTTACCGCGACGGTGCCGGATCTGCTCAAAATCGCCCGTGATATTAACTCCGCGACCTACCAGCCGTTCACCGCGTTTGGTATGGCGGCAGTACTGTATTTGATCATCTCTTATGTGCTGATTAGCCTGTTCCGCAAGGCGGAAAAACGCTGGCTGCAGCATATAAAACCTTCTTCGACGCACTGAGAACATCATGTCTGACAATAAATTAAACGTTATCGATTTACATAAACGCTACGGCGAGCATGAGGTGTTGAAAGGGGTGTCGCTGCAGGCTAACGCCGGGGATGTGATCAGCATTATTGGTTCGTCCGGCTCCGGTAAAAGTACCTTTCTGCGCTGCATAAACTTTCTTGAGAAGCCAAGTGAAGGAACGATCATCGTCAATGGCGAGAACATCAACCTGGTGCGCGATAAAGACGGTCAATTGCGGGTGGCGGATAAACAGCAACTGCGTTTGTTGCGTACCCGCCTGACAATGGTGTTTCAGCATTTCAACCTGTGGAGCCACATGACGGTTCTGGAAAACGTCATGGAAGCGCCAATCCAGGTGCTGGGGCTGAGCAAACAGGAGGCCCGCGAGCGTGCGGTGAAATACCTGGCAAAAGTGGGTATTGATGGTGTTCAGCAGGCGAAATACCCGGTGCATCTCTCTGGCGGTCAGCAGCAGCGCGTCTCTATTGCCCGTGCGCTGGCAATGGAACCGGAAGTCTTGCTGTTTGACGAACCTACTTCCGCGCTGGACCCGGAGCTGGTGGGCGAAGTGCTGCGCATCATGCAGCAACTGGCGGAAGAGGGAAAAACCATGGTGGTGGTGACGCATGAAATGGGCTTTGCCCGCCATGTGTCCACCCATGTGATTTTCCTGCATCAGGGCAAAATTGAAGAAGAGGGCGCGCCGGATGAACTGTTTGGCAATCCGAAAAGCCCACGTCTGCAGCAGTTCCTCAAAGGTTCACTCAAGTAATCATCGGGCTACCGGCGCTCGCCGGTAGCCGCTTAGTCCACCAACAGTTGCAGCGCGGTATCTTCGTCCGTCACCAGCCCATTGACCCAGCCACCGACCAGGGCTGCGCGAATGGCGGCAAGTTTACGTTCCCCTCCGGCAAACCCGACCACTTTTCGTTGCGTGTGGCTGGTGAGCGGCACACTGGTCAGCATTGCATCCAGTTCGGAATCAAGGCGTACACCCTGATGGTTAAAGAAATGGCCAAGCATCTCGCCTGCGACATGCTGCGTCTCCAGATCTTTGACCTGGGCGTCGGTAATAAACCCCTCGGTGTTCAGCGGGCAACCCAATTTCACCTCGCCAATGCCAAGGAAAGTGACATCCGCGTTAAGCGCTCTTGCCGCCACGCGCTGGTAGATCTGATGCTGGCACCAACTGTTTTTATCTTCCGGGCTATCGGCATAGAGCGGCGCCGGAATGAAAAAATACTTACCCTGCATTTTTTCCGCCATTTTCAGCGGCACATCGTAACGGGTACCGGAGTCATCCCGTGCGATGGCACCGATCATCGACACGCACTGATGCTGCGGTCGCTCCAGCGACGGCAGGGCGTCAATCACGGCGCGCAGCGTTTTACCGGAGCCGACACCAAAGACCTGCGGTTTCTCTTCACAGATAAATTGTGCCATCACCTGTGCCCCTTCAACGGCCAGCATCTGCTGAATGGCATCATCTTCCAGCCCGGCAGATGGCACTACGCGACACAGGTTGAGGGCATATTTTTCTTGCAGGTCATGCGCCAGTTTCAGACAACGGGTTACCGGATGGCTGATATTGACGGTAACCATCCCGGTTTCGCGGGCGCCGGAAATGAGCCGTTGTGCTACCTGGCGCGACAGCCCCAGCGCCGAGGCAATATCCTGTTGTGTTAATCCCGCCACGTAATACATCCATGCGGCACGGGCGGCGAGTTCCTGTTTTTTCTCTTCTTTGTTCATCACACATTCCCCTAATTTCCTGCCGCCATTGTACGCGCAATGGTCAGCTTAACAAAAATGGGCAAATGTTATTTTAAAGAGCAAAAGCTATTTTCGTGAGTTTCCTCGCAGAAAACCTTCGCATCTCACTACTAACATACATACAACAAACGGGCATAAGCCCGTAAAACTGTCAAATGCTCAAAATTGAGGTGATGATTATGTCCGAGAAAAAAGCGGTGTGGATGCATATTGGTGCCGGGTCGTTTCATCGTGCTCATCAGGCGTGGTATCTGCACAAACTGATGGAGCAGGGGGATGACCGCTGGAGTATCGCGTTGGGAAATATTCGCGATGACGCCCGTGTGCTGCTGGGCCATCTCGCCGCGCAAAACGGTGAATATGTGCTGGAAACCGTGTCGCCGGAGGGCGAACGGCAGTATGAAACCATCACCTCAATTCGCAAAGTGTTGCCCTGGGATAGCGAAATTAGCGCACTGGTGAAACAGGGCGCCGATGCCGAAACGCGCGTCATCGCCTTTACGGTTACCGAAAGCGGTTACTACCTGACGCCCGAGCATGAGCTGGATCAGCAGCAGGCCGACATTCAGGCCGACCTGAACGGCGGGATCCGCACACTTTACGGCGCGCTGACCCGTATCCTGAAACAGCGTATTGCGCAACATGGCAACCCCGTTACCTTGCTGAACTGCGACAACCTGCGCCATAACGGCGAGCGCTTTCGCCACGGCTTTCTCTCCTTCTTGCAGGCGAAGGGCGAAACCGAACTACGTCAGTGGGTAGAGAACAACACCACGTCACCCAATACCATGGTCGACCGCATCACTCCTCGCCCGACACCGGATGTGGCCGAGCGGGTACTGGCGGCAACCGGCATTAAAGACGCGGTGCCGGTAATGGGCGAATCTTTTATTCAGTGGGTAATTGAAGATGATTTTATTAATGGCCGCCCGGCGCTCGAAAAGGTAGGGGTGGAACTGGTGGAATCCGTACTGCCCTGGGAAGAGGCGAAAATCCGCATTCTGAACGCTACCCATAGCTGCATCGCGTGGGCGGGAACGTTGATTGGTCTGAGCTTTATTGATGACAGCACCCGCCAGAGCGCCATTCGTCAGATGGCCTGGGAGTATGTCTCACGCGATGTCATTCCCTCACTGACGCCAAGTCCGCTCGATCTGGCGAAGTATCGCGATGTGGTACTGGCGCGCTTTAGCAACCCCTACATCAAAGACACTAACCAGCGCGTCGCCGCCGACGGTCTGTCCAAAATTCCTGGAATGGTCACGCCGACGCTTATCGAATGCTACAAACGCGGCGATGTCCCCTCTGCGACCGCTGTGCTGCCTGCACTGTTCTTCCTGTTCCTGAAACGCTGGGCCGACGGTTCTTTGCCCTATACCTATCAGGATGGCGTGATGCAACCCGATGCCGTACGCGCCGTTTTCAACGCGCCTGATCCGCTGGCGGTGTGGGCGGCGGACGACGCGCTGTTTGCTGGCCTTGCGACATCCGCAGAGTTCTTAACCCTGCTGCGTCGTACCGTCGCGGAGCTGGAGCAGTGGATAAAACAACCTGAATCACAACTGGCGGCAGTGTAAGGGGGCGCTATGTACCTGGGCATTGATATTGGCACCTCAGAATTAAAAGCGCTGCTCATTGACGGCGACGGTGAGATTGTCGCCTCGGCGCATGCCGCGCTGACGGTGCAACGTCCGCATCCGCACTGGGCGGAACAGGATCCACAGGCCTGGTGGCAGGCCTGTGGTCGGGTGGTCACCGAACTGCGCCAGCAGCATCCGCAGCAGTGGGCGGCTATTCGCGCCATCGGTCTGTCGGGGCAGATGCACGGTGCGGTACTGCTTGATAACGACGGCAACGTGCTGCGTCCTTGCATTTTATGGAATGACACCCGCAGCGCCGACGAGTGCGCATGGCTGAGTGAGCATCATCCGGAAATGATGACTATCAGCGGCAACATGATTATGCCGGGGTTTACCGCGCCGAAGCTGGTGTGGGTGGCCCGTCACGAGCCGGACGTGTTCAGCCGGGTGGCAAAAGTACTGCTGCCAAAAGATTACCTGCGCTGGCGTTTAACCGGTGAGTTTGTCAGCGACCCGTCCGACGCTGCAGGCACCCTGTGGCTGGATGTGGAAAAACGCGACTGGTCAGACGAACTGCTTGCCATGACTGACCTCAACCGCAGCCAGATGCCGTCGCTGGTGGAAGGCAGCGCGCCCAGCGGGACGTTGCGTGCCGCGCTAGCTACCGAGTGGGGCTTAAGCTCCTCGGTGGTGGTCGCCGGGGGCGGGGGGGATAACGCCACCTCTGCCGTGGGCGTCGGCGCGGTGGCGCCGGGCGACGCGTTTATCTCTCTGGGGACGTCCGGGGTGATTTTCGTGGTCAACGATGCGCTGCAGGCAGACCCGGACTCTGGCGTACATGCCTTCTGCCATGCGCTCCCCGGACGCTGGCACCAGATGAGCGTGATGCTGAGCGCCGCCAGTTGTCTGCGATGGATCTGTAATCTGCTTTCGGTCACCGAAAGCCAGTTGATGGACGAGATTGCCCAACTGACGGAAGAGGAACTGAAACGCGCGCCGGTATTCCTGCCTTATCTGTCGGGGGAGCGCACACCGCATAACGATCCGCTGGCGGCAGGGAGTTTTTTCAATCTGCGCCATGAAACCAGCCGCGCGCTGTTGGGTTACGCGGTGATTGAAGGCGTCACCTTCGGGCTGGCCGATGGACTGAATGTGCTGGGTAACACCTCGATTTGCCAGTGCAGCCTGACGGGCGGTGGGGCGAGAAGCCCGCTGTGGGCGCAACTGATTGCCGATGTGCTGAACATTCCGATGGTCACGCATCCGGCAAGTTCTTCCGGTGCGCTGGGTGCTGCGCGTCTGGCCTGGCTGGCAGATGGCGGCGATGAGGCGAAAGTCTGTCTGAAACCCCCGGTGGTCACCCGTTTTACGCCGCAGCCTGAACGCGGTCAATGGCTGGCGAAACGGCTGGCGCTGTTCCGGCTGCTCTATCAGCAGCAACAGGTCGCCCGCACGTTACTGCCTTAAACCTCTAGCCCCGGCCTCTGTACCCTCGCCGGGGCATATCTCCCGGCTTATAAAGGAAGATTGTTATGCAATCTAATGAATACTGGTTTGGCTTACCGAAAAAACTGCTCTGGGGATTTGTGGCTATCGCGATTTTTATGGCTGGCGATGGCTTTGAAATGGCTTTCTTATCAAAACATATAACCGATATGGGCTTCTCGCCTGCGCAGTCGGCTGTCGTCTTTACGATTTACGGCCTGGCGGCAGCGCTGGCGGCCTGGGCATCCGGCGTGGTGGCAGAACTCATCACCCCGCAACGCGCTATGACCATTGGCTGTGTCCTGTGGGTCATTATGCATGCCCTGTTTATGTCGATGGGACTGGGGATGCGTAACTACCCGCTGATGCTGCTGTTCTATGGTATTCGCGGCCTGGCCTATCCGATGTTTATCTACTCTTTTATGTTGATGCTGGTTCAGGTGCTGCCGCGCCCGAATCTGGCGGCGGCGACAGGCTGGTTCTGGGCCATGTATTCCATCGGCATTGGCGTGGTGGGCAGTTACCTGCCAAGCCTGACCATTCCGATGTTTGGCGAAACGGGGACGCTGTGGTTTGCCATCGTCTGGGTCGGCTGTGGTGGCCTGGTGGCGTTCTTTAGCCTGCGCAATGTGCCAGTGGACCGTTCGCGGGTGAATTTGCCGCTGCGCGACAAAATGACCGAGCTTTCCCGCGCGGCGACCATTCTGTTTACTAACCGCGATATCTTCTATGCCTGCCTGATCCGTATCATCAATACGCTGTCGCTGTTTGGTTTTGCGATTGTGATGCCGCTGCTGTTTGTTGATCGGCTGGGCTTTAGCATCTCTGAATGGCTGCAAATCTGGGCGGTGTTCTTCTTCGTCACCATTTTCACCAATATTTTCTGGGGGATCACCGGGGAATACATTGGCTGGATCCGCCAGGTGCGCTGGTTCGGCTGCCTGGGCATGGCCATCTCCAGCCTGACGTTTTACTACCTGCCGGTCTATGCCGGGCATAACTTCGCGGTGGCGCTGATTCCGGCAATCATGCTGGGGATTTTTGTTGCGGCTTTCGTGCCGATGACGGCGGTCTTCCCGACGCTGGAACCGCATCACAAAGGCGCGGCGGTCTCCATCTACAACCTCTCTGCCGGGATGAGCAACTTTGTCGCCCCGGCGATTGCCTCCGCACTGCTACCGTTTTTCGATATCGTAGGCGTGGTATGGGCCTACACCGGGCTCTATATCTTCGCCGGTGTGCTGACCTTTATCATCAAAGTGCCGCAGCCCAAACGCGTGCGCCAGGGACGTTCAGCGGAAGAGGTGGAACAGAGCGTGTAAACAGGCATAAGGCGCAGTGTCCCTGCGCCTTATCGCGTTTTTTCCAGGCGGTAAGCCCAGTCATCATAATCCACGCCGTTAATCGTATAGCCCTTTTCCAGCACCTGCGTACGCGTAAATCCCAGTTTCTCCAGTAGCCGCACCGACCCCTGATTCGCCGCCAGCACCCAGGCATTCAGCGCGGTGACGTGGGTCTGGGTAAAGGCATAATCCCGCATGGCTTTCAGCGCTTCACTGGCAACACCTTTCCCCTGTGCGAAAGGGGCAATGGCATAGCCGATGTCGGCTTCCTGCGGATAGCGCGTACTGACATGCAGCCCAATATCACCCAGTGGTTCGCCATTTTTGTCGCGAATCACCCGGGCGTGATTATCGTTCAGGCGGGAGATAAACAGGGTGCGAATATCGTCTTCACAGGCAATGGCGCCCATAAAGCGCATGACATCCGGGCTTTGGCGTAGAGTGAGGAAAAAAGACCAGTCGGCCTCGGTAAACGCAGAGAGCGTCAGGCGCTCGGTGGTCAATATCATGGTTTCGCCATTCCGGTAGCAAAGCGTCTTAGCTTAGCACCGGAATGGCGCAGGTAAACGCCTTATAATGGTGGGGGTGTCACCACATCCTTGAGCGCTTCTTCTAAATCGAACCAGCGAAACGCGAACCCGGAGGCTTCAAGTCGTTTTGGCAGCGCGCGCTGGCCACCAAGGACCAGCACGGCGGACTCTCCCATCATCAGGCGCACGGTGGCGGCCGGGGCGTGCATAACCGCCGGGCGATTAAGCGCATGTCCCAGCGCGTGAGCGAATTGTTCGTTACGTGCGGGGTAGGGCGAAACCATATTGAACGGGCCGCGCAGGTCGTTATTGAGCAGCCAGATGATGCCGTTAGCCATATCGTCGATATGAATCCAGGACATGTACTGGTGACCGGTACCGACCGGGCCGCCAAGCCCGACGCGAAAGAGTGGCAGTAATTTGGCAATTGCCCCGCCTTTGCGCGCAATCACAACGCCGGTGCGCAGTAAACAGACGCGGGTGCGTTCACTTTCCGCACCGCTGGCGATTTGCTCCCAGCGGGCGCACAGTTCGTGGGTAAATTCGTTATGCGGCGTCTCGTCTTCCGTGATCACCGCATCTCCCGTATCGCCGTAATAACCGACAGCAGAGCCGGAGATAAATACTTCCGGTGGATTCGCGCTGGCGAGGGTGAGATCGACCAGCCTCTGGGTTATTTTCCAGCGGCTTTCACACAGGCGCTGTTTTTGCTCATCGCTCCAGCGCTTTTCGGCAATCGGTTCGCCCGCCAGATTGATGACGGCGTCGAAATCGTTGAGGTCAGTGAGATCGTCCAGACCTGGTAGCAGCGCCACCGTATCGCCAAGCGTTTGTTGCGCTTTGGCGGGGTCGCGTGTCACCACGGTGATGGAATGGTCCAGCTCTTGTAAACGAGGAATCAAAAAACGACCAATCAGGCCTGTACCACCGGTAATCAGAATCTTCATGCAACCTCCAGGGCTACGCTTGACGACGCCAGCTCATGGTCATGGACACAGAGTCGGCGTAACGCAATGCGTGAAGTTTATCGATCTCAACCTCAGCATAAGTGACCCAGTGATGTTCGCGTGCGATATTCAGCACATCCTGAGTTAATTTTTCCAATAACGAGAAGCGGTTACTCTCGACATGGTGAATTATGCTTTTAGTTATCGTGCGGTAGTTTAGCGCGTCATTGATATCTTCGCTGGCGCGGGCCTTATCGGCCGGATAATGGATGATGACATTAATAATGATATCCTGACGGTTGATGACCTCTTCTTCTTTGATACCGATAAATGTGCGCAGGCGCAGATTTTTAATCCGAATAATGGCGTCTGGTTGTGACATTGCAGGCTTCCCTCAGTAATAACAGTCTCATCATACACAAGGAAAACATTGCTGCCATTTAGATTTACTGCGCTTTCGCCAGCGCGAGTATCGCCACAGGCCGGGTGCGAATACGCTCAAATCTGTTATTAACCGCCGGGTCATTACCCAGTACGATTTGCTGCCGCTGGTGGGCATTAGCCATGACCCATCCTGTAATGCTCGCCTTTGCTGATATCCACCCGAATAAGCCGCCTGGCAAGCTCCGCTTCTTCAAGAAAAAGCGTGATTTTTTGCCCGCAAGAGGTTGCAGCGTAAAAGAGAACACTCATTTTTTTCCTGGCGCAATAGGGGTTTTAATGAGTATAAGCGTTACTTATCGGCCTTGAGTTTTGATCAAGTGACACTCTTAACAAGACGTTATATTTTGATGAAAAACCTAATCGTTGAGAGGATGTTATGAGCGAGTCGACAATCACGTTGTGGTCAGATGCGGATTTTTTCTCCCCTTATGTCATGTCTGCTTATGTTGCGCTGCAGGAAAAAGCGTTGCCCTTCACCCTGAAAACCATTGATTTGGAACACGGCGAGCAGCAGAAGACGGGATGGACTGGCTATCACCTTACTCGCCGCGTGCCGGTGCTGGAAATTGACGGTTTCGAGCTCAGCGAATCCTCGGCAATTGATGAGTATCTTGAAGAGCGCTTTGCACCGCCGGAATATGAACGTATCTACCCTCACGACTTACAAAAACGCGCCCGTGCCCGTCAGGTGCAGGCGTGGATCCGCAGCGATTTGATGCCGATTCGCGAAGAGCGCAGCACCGACGTAATTTTCGCCCGGGAGAAGAAAGCGCCGCTCAGCGCCGCAGGCCAGCAGAGTGCCGCCAAACTCTTTGCCCTTGCCGGGGAATTACTGGCGCACGGTAAGCCGAATCTGTTTGGCGAGTGGTGTATCGCCGATGCCGATCTGGCCCTGATGATTAACCGGTTGGTAATGAATGGCGATGAGGTACCGGAGCGTCTGGTGGATTACGCCACCTTCCAGTGGCAGCGCTCCTCAATACAACGCTATGTCGCACTGTCGGCGAAGCGTGCGGGCTGAGACCTGGCCGCACTTGCGGTATGATACGGCATTCTCTTTAACCTGAGGTGTAGTGATGAAACTGATGTTCGCATCCGATATTCATGGCTCGCTACCTGCCACCGAACGCGTACTGGCGCTTTTTGCTGAAAGCGGGGCGCAGTGGTTAGTGATTTTGGGTGATGTGCTGAACCACGGGCCAAGAAACGCGCTGCCGCAAGGGTACGCGCCCGCGCAGGTGGCGGAGCGGCTGAATGAACACGCGTCGCGTATTATTGCGGCACGTGGCAACTGTGACAGCGAAGTCGATCAGATGCTGCTCAATTTCCCCATTACGGCCCCCTGGCAGCAAGTATTATTGCCTGACCAGCGGCTGTTTTTGACCCACGGTCACCTGTTCGGGCCGGATAATTTACCGCCGCTGGCGCAGGGTGATGTGCTGGTCTATGGTCATACTCATCTGCCGGTGGCGCAGCGGCAGGGTGACATTTTTCACTTTAATCCGGGCTCGGTGAGTATTCCCAAAGGGGGATTCGACGCCAGTTACGGCATGCTGGAAGAGGGTGTTTTGCGCGTAATGGCACTGAATGATAAGCGGCTTATTGCACAGGTCGCGATTAATCCGTAAGTTACCCTTCAACCAAAACGCGCCATAAGAGCGCAATGACGAGACATTTCTGATGGTGGAACCGAATCATTTTACAGGCACGGAGTGGGTGGATATTGTCAGCGAGGACAACGAAGTCATCGCCCAGGCGAGTCGCGAGCAAATGCGCGCGCAATGTTTGCGCCACCGCGCGACCTATATTGTCGTCCATGATGGGATGGGCAAGATCCTGGTTCAGCGCCGTACGGAAACCAAAGATTTTATGCCGGGTATGCTGGACGCCACCGCAGGCGGCGTTGTGCAGGCTGATGAAGTGTTGCTGGATTCCGCTCGCCGCGAAGCCGAAGAAGAGCTTGGTATTGCCGGTGTCCCGTTTGCTGAACATGGCACATTTTATTTTGAAGACGAACACTGCCGGGTGTGGGGCGGATTGTTTAGCTGTGTCTCTCATGGCCCGTTTGCCCTGCAGGAAGAGGAAGTGAGCGAAGTCTGGTGGATGACGCCGGAAGAGATCACCGCCCGCTGCGATGAATTCACCCAGGATTCGTTAAAAGCGCTGGCGCTGTGGATGAGCCGTAACGCCAGCAACTCTGTCGAAAAAGTCGAAGAAACAGAATAAGGTTACGGCGAAAAGCCTGGCCTGAACACGCGGTGAACTGAACACGTCAATGAGCCATGCTGATGAATAATCAGCGTGGCTTTTTTACGCACGGAAAAGGCGCGTAAAAAGAGCAGCGGAAAATTTAAGGTGACGGGTTTTCGCTTTTGTATTACCTTGAAAGGTTGCGAAAAATATAATGAAAAAGGAATTTTTATATGCTTTCAGCTATTCAACTGACACCCGATCAGACCTTTGAATTTCTCCTGAATGTTGCCATTACCCGCCCTGTCTTTTTATGGGGGGCGCCGGGGATTGGTAAAAGTGCCCTGGTGCGACGTTTTGCTGATGAGGTCGGCATGGAGTGCGTCTCGCTACTGGGTAGCCAGCTTGCGCCAGAAGACCTGCTGGGTATTCCACAAATTGACGGGCAGTGTTCGCGATTTTATCCCCCGGCAAATATTGTCCGTGACAAACCCTTCGTTTTATTCCTGGATGAGCTGAACGCCTCCTCCCATGAAATTCAGAAAGCTTTTTATTCGTTAATTCTGGAGCAGCGTATTGGTGAGTATCGGCTGCCGGAGGGCACCGTCGTCATTGGTGCTGGGAACCGTGCTAAAGATGCGGCCATCGTGAAACCGATGCCCTCGGCGTTGATCAACCGCATGGTGCATGTCCATCTGCGCGCCGACCATCGTCAGTGGCTGCACTGGGCTATCAATGAATCCTCCATTCACCCCTGGGTTGTGGAGTACATTCAGCTACGTCCGGATCAACTCTGGAATGAGCCACCGAAGCATGAAGAACCTTTTTCGACGCCACGCAGTTGGCACATGCTTTCTGATGCCCTTAAATCATTTGGTGAGGCTATCAGTGATGAGATGCTGGAAGCCTTGATTTATGGTCTTTTATCGCCTGCACATGCGGCGAGTTTTAAAGGGTTTATCAAACAGATTCGCCAAAAACATACCGTTTCCTCCATTCTTAAAGGCGATGCGAACTGGCCGGACGATCCTGCCGATCGCGACATTCTCTATTTCCTTGCCCAATCTTTCCGTACCCATCTTTATAAAGAGCTGCCCGAAACGGACAAGGCATTGCGTAATGAGCACAAGCAGCTTGCGATGCGAGCGAAAGACTGTCTGAAAACGCTGGCGCGAATCAGCGTCGAGATTGCGCAATCCGTGATGAGTGAAGACGAAAATGGCAAAAAGCTTCCGGCCTGGTTTTTACTGGAGGTTGCACGCGATCTTCCTCGCCTGGCGGTAAGGAACTAAGGACAATGAAACGCAAAACGGAGCGCAACCCTGCGCTCGATGCTTGTCAGGCAGGGTTGCAGATTATTGCATGGCATCCGTTGTTCTCGCCCATTTTCGCTCACATCTATGTGCGTTTTGACCATACGCACGCGCAGGTGAGTGCGAAAAACTGGCTGGCAATCAGCAATGATGGCTATTTGTGGCTTAATGCAAAGCGCCATGCCCGGCCAGAACAATGGGCGCGGATGGTTGCCCAGGCGCTGGCGGCGCTGGGGTTTGGTTATATCACCCCCCGGACGCCTGCGGCTACCTGGGAGCTGGCAGTACTGATTTCTACAATGCATTTTTGCGAAGGCCTTAAAATCGGCCCATTGCCAGAAGAGTTGCAGTCTTACCTTTTCCCCCAGGACATACACAGCGACGCGGAGCTTCTGTTTCGCCAGTTGCAGGAAGAGGGTATTTCTGAATCGCTTGCCCGCTGGCAGACCATCTATTGCGGCGAGCAACGTCATTTTGTCCACGTTGAAAAATCATCGCGCTATCATTCCGTCAACTGGCAGGAACTGCTGGCGGATGGCCTGAGCAATAGCGTCAGCCAGGCACTCGAACAGGTCGGGGGGTACCAGCCTCAGCAGGGGCAGAAATATAAGCTGACGTTAGCGCAGAAAGCCCGACAACAGATAATGACCCTTTATCCCTTGCTGGGCGCGCTGGCGGCAGGATTCGACATTGAAGAAGATGCGAAATTATGCAGCCAGTATGATATTGCGGTGGCAGCGATCGACGTCGGTATTGGCAAAATTTGGATCAACCCGACGGCCCGCTTAAACCAGGCTGAGATGCTCTTTGTTTTTGCCCATGAGTTGTTACATGCAGGGTTGAACCATGCATCCCGGCGCCGCGGACGCGACGCGGAACTGTGGAATGTGGCCTGCGATTTTATCATCAACGACTGGCTTATTGAGATGCAGGTTGGCGCGCCGCCGGAGCTGGGATTGCTCTATGATGCCCAGTTTAGGGGGATGTCGGCAGAAGAAATTTATGACTCGCTCGCCATGGATATGCGCCGGTCACGTAAACTTATCACCCTCAGGGGCAGGGCGGGGGGCGATATCCTGGGCGAGGATGGCGATCCGCGATTTACGAATGCCGAGGCCTATTGTCGTCGGGCCTTGTATCAGGGGATGGAGCGTTGTCTGTATGGTCAGAGCCGGGGGGCGCTGCCTGCGGGATTGATTGAAGAAATCCGCAGCCTGGCGCAACCGCCTGTCCCCTGGGATGTCGCCCTGGCTGAGTGGTTCGATGAGCATTTCCCGCCGCCCGAGCGACGTCGTACCTATGCGCGTCCGTCTCGCCGTCAGAGTGCGACACCGGATATCCCCCGGCCAGCTATTCAAGCCCCGAGCGAAGAAGAAAGGCATTCGCGCGTTTTTGGCGTCGTTCTGGATACGTCCGGATCGATGGACCCTCAGTTGCTGGGCAAGGCGCTTGGTGCCATCGCCAGTTATTCACTGGCGCGCGAGGTGTTTGCCGTGCGCTTTATTTGTTGTGATGCAAAAGCTTACGATCGCGGGTGGGTCCAGCCTGAACAACTCCTTCACCATTTTACGTTGCAAGGGAGAGGCGGTACCGTCTTGCAGCCGGGTATTGAATTACTGGATAGCCTGGCGTTGCGCGGAGATTTTCCACGTGGAGGGCCATTACTGATCATTACCGACGGGTTTTGCGAGAATAATGTTTCGGTGAAAATGGAGCATGCCTGGTTATTGCCACAGAATCGTCGGCTGCCCTTTGTCCCGCGAGGAAAAGTGTTTTCGCTAAGCTAAAAAAAAGCTCCTGCATGCAGGAGCTTTTTTCAGTTAACGGCAATTATTTCTGCTGAGCAGACTGAATTGCAGTCAGTGCGATGGTGTAGACGATATCGTCAACCAGTGCGCCACGTGACAGGTCGTTAACCGGTTTGCGCATACCCTGCAGCATCGGCCCGATGGAGATCAGGTCAGCAGAACGCTGTACCGCTTTGTAGGTGGTATTACCGGTGTTCAGATCCGGGAAGATGAACACGGTAGCGCGACCTGCAACCGGGGAGTTCGGTGCTTTGGATTTCGCAACGTCGGCCATAACGGCGGCGTCGTACTGCAGCGGACCGTCGATAACCAGATCCGGGCGTTTTTCCTGCGCCAGACGAGTTGCTTCGCGGACTTTCTCAACATCGCTACCCGCACCGGAGTTACCGGTAGAGTAGGAGAGCATTGCCACGCGCGGTTCGATGCCAAAGGCAGCAGCGGAATCAGCGGACTGAATCGCGATTTCTGCCAGTTGCTCAGCGGTCGGATCCGGGTTGATTGCACAGTCACCGTAAACGTAAACCTGTTCCGGCAGCAGCATAAAGAACACGGAAGAGACCAGAGAACTGCCCGGTGCTGTTTTGATCAACTGCAGCGGCGGACGAATGGTGTTCGCCGTGGTGTGAACCGCACCGGAAACCAGACCGTCAACTTCGTCCTGCTCCAGCATCAGGGTACCCAGAACAACGTTGTCTTCCAGTTGTTCGCGGGCAACGGCTTCGGTCATCCCCTTGCTCTTACGCAGTTCAACCAGGCGTGCCACGTAGCTTTCACGTACCACTTCCGGATCAACAATTTCGATGCCCGTACCCAGTTCAACGCCTTGCGCCGCAGCAACACGGTTGATCTCTTCCGGGTTACCCAGCAGTACGCAGGTTGCGATACCGCGTTCAGCACAGATAGCCGCTGCTTTAACGGTGCGCGGTTCGTCGCCTTCTGGCAGTACAACGCGTTTACCGGCTTTACGTGCCAGTTCGGTCAACTGATAACGGAAGGCAGGCGGAGAGAGGCGACGGCTACGTTCAGACGTGGCGGTCAGAGACTCGATCCAGTCTGCATTGATGTAGCTGGCAACGTATTCCTGAACTTTCTCGATACGCTGATGGTCATCAACCGGCACTTCCAGGTTGAAGCTCTGCAGGCTCAGAGAGGTCTGCCAGGTGTTGGTTTCAACCATGAATACCGGCAGGCCGGTTTCGAATGCACGTTCGCACAGTTTGCTGACGCGCGGGTCCATTTCGTAGGCACCCGTCAGCAGGATCGCGCCGATTTCAACGCCGTTCATCGCGGCCAGACATGCGGCAACCAGCACGTCAGGACGATCTGCAGACGTCACCAGCAGAGAACCTGCGCGGAAGTGTTCCAGCATGTGCGGGATGCTACGCGCACAGAAGGTCACAGATTTCACGCGACGGGTGCTGATTTCACCTTCGTTAACGATGGTCGCATTCAGGTGACGCGCCATGTCGATTGCGCGGGTCGCAATCAGGTCGAAGCTCCATGGTACTGCGCCGAGTACAGGCAGCGGGCTGGAAGCCGCCAGGCTTGCCGGGTCAACTTTGATCACTTTCGCTTTAGAGGAGTCATCAAAGATTTCAGACAGATCCGGGCGAGTACGGCCCTGATCGTCAACCGGGGCGTTCAGTTTGTTAACAATAACGCCGGTGATGTTGGTGTTTTTCGCGCCGCCGAAGCTGCTGCGGGTCAGTTCGATACGCTCTTTCAGTTGTTCCTGAGTATCGGTGCCCTGAGACATCACGAACACGATTTCCGCGTTCAGGGTTTTCGCGATTTCAAAGTTCAGAGACTGAGCAAACTGGTGTTTGCGGGTCGGGACCAGACCTTCAACCAGCACAACCTCAGCGTCTTTGCTGTTCTCGTGGTAGCGTGCGACGATTTCTTCCATCAGCACGTCTTTCTGGTTGCTGGAGAGCAGGGACTCAACGTAGCTCATCTTCAACGGTTCTGCCGCTGGCAGGCCGGAGTTGGTGCGTACGATGGTGGTGGTCTGGTCTGGCGCATCGCCGCCAGCGCGTGGCTGGGCGATAGGTTTAAAGACGCTCAGACGAACGCCTTTGCGTTCCATAGCACGGATCACGCCCAGGCTGACGCTGGTCAGGCCGACGCTGGTTCCGGTAGGGATCAGCATGATAATACGGGACACGGTTAATCCTCTTTTCGTTACCGTCATTTCTGACGGGTTACAAAACAGCACCGCCAGCTAAGCTGGCGGTGTGAAATCAGGCAGTCAGACGGCTCGCGTCTTGCGCGATAACCAGCTCTTCGTTTGTCGGGATAACAACAGCCGGACGAGTGCCTTCTTTGTTGATGAAGCCAGACTTACCGAAACGGGCAGCCAGGTTACGCTCGTGATCAACTTCGAAGCCCAGAACGCCCAGTTTGCCCAGGGACAGCTCGCGCACCATTGCTGCGTTTTCACCGATACCACCAGTGAACACAACTGCATCCAGACGACCATCCATCAGCGCAGTGTAAGAGCCGATGTATTTCGCCAGACGGTGGCAGTAAACGTCCATGGCACGTTTTGCGTCTTCTTTATCTTTGTAGTTATCTTCTACATAACGGCAGTCGCTGGTGACTTCGGTCAGACCCAGCAGGCCGGACTCTTTGGTCAGCATTTTGTTGATAGCTTCAACGCTCATGCCCAGGGTGTCATGCAGGTGGAAAATGATAGCCGGGTCGATATCACCAGAACGGGTACCCATCACCAGACCTTCCAGCGGGGTCAGACCCATGGAGGTGTCAACGCATTTGCCGTTGCGGATGGCGGATACAGAACCACCGTTGCCCAGGTGGCAGGTGATGATGTTCAGTTCTTCAACCGGTTTGTTCAGAACTTTAGCGGCTTCCTGGGTCACATAGTAGTGGCTGGTGCCGTGCGCGCCGTAACGACGAACGCCGTGCTCTTTGTATAATTTGTACGGCAGAGCATAGAGGTAAGACTCTTCCGGCATCGTGGTGTGGAATGCGGTGTCGAAAACGGCAACGTTTTTGTCTTTCAGGCTCGGGAAAGATTTCAGTGCTTCCGCGATGCCGATCAGGTGAGCCGGGTTGTGCAGCGGTGCAAATGAGGCTGCATCTTTAATGCCCTGAATAACGGACTCATCGATAACCACGGAGCTGGTGTATTTTTCGCCACCATGCACGATACGGTGACCGATCGCTGTCAGTTGTGCGGACAGTTCTGGTTTTTGTGCCAGAATAGTGTTAACGATAAAGTTCAGCGCTTCACTGTGAGCGGCACCTGCACCTAAAGCCGCTTCTTGTTTACCACCGTCAATTTTCCATTTGATACGTGCTTCAGGAAGATGGAAACATTCGGCTAAACCAGAAAGGTACTCTTCACCGTTGGCTGCATCGATGATCGCGAATTTCAGTGAGGAGCTACCGCAGTTCAGAACCAGTACTAACTTACTCGACATGGAAGTACCTATTTATGATACGTGGCTAAAAAAACGTCAGTGAGTCTCACAGAATAACGGATGATGACGCTGACATTTATGATTAACATCATGCCTGATTAATTTTCTGGCATGATGGAAAGAATACTTAAGATTTTATGCCATTTTGCGCAAATTTCAGACAGTGGCATAATGGACTTCAAAGTTGACGAGCGACCACACTTCGTCTACGGCCTGTTAAGGCAGGCACAGGATACCTGATACCGTGCGCAATTGACAAAAAATTTTAACGTTGTCATGCACAGTTGTTGTTTTGCACAATTATTTTAATTTTTATATGTGAAGTTGAGGTAACGCCATGTCCACTTCAGAAAATCGCCCCGTCAATTTTTTTGGATTGTTTCGCCGGGGACAGCACTATGCGAAGACCTGGCCCATGGAAAAAAGCCTCGCCCCGCTATTTATTGAGAATCGGACGATACGCGCCACCCGTTATGCCATTCGCTTTATGCCGCCCGTTGCTGTGTTTACGCTGTGCTGGCAAATCGCTCTTGGCGGGCAGTTAGGCCCGGCTGTCGCGACGGCGCTGTTTGCCCTGAGCCTGCCTATGCAAGGGCTGTGGTGGCTTGGTAAGCGCTCTGTCACGCCGTTGCCCCCATCAATTCTGCATTGGTTTTATGAAGTCCGCGGTAAATTGCAGGAGGCGGGGCAGGCGCTGGCGCCTGTCGAAGGTAAGCCGGATTATCAGGCATTAGCTGACACGCTTAAGCGCGCCTTCAAACAACTCGATAAAACTTTCCTTGATGACTTGTGATTGATCATCGAAACGGTCAGTAAAAAAAGGCACAGTAACCATTAATAGTTACCGTGTCTTTTTTTTAATCTTCAACGCGCACAGGAGTCGTAAGATGGAAATGACCAATGCCCAACGACTGATTTTGTCTAATCAGTATAAAATGATGACCATGATGGATCCTGCTAATGCCGAGCGCTATCGTCGCCTGCAGACCATTATCGAGCGCGGCTATGGTCTGCAAATGCGTGAGCTGGATCGTGAATTCGGTGAACTTAAAGAAGAAACCTGCCGTACTGTTATCGACATTATGGAGATGTACCACGCGTTACATGTCTCCTGGGCCAATCTGAAAGACGCGCAATCTATTGATGAACGCCGCGTCACCTTCTTGGGTTTTGATGCCGCCACCGAAGCGCGTTATCTCGGCTATGTACGCTTTATGGTCAATATTGAAGGGCGTTATACCCATTTCGATGCCGGTACACACGGCTTTAATGCCCAGACGCCAATGTGGGAAAAATACCAGCGTATGTTGAATGTATGGCACTCCTGCCCGCGCCAGTATCATCTGAGCGCGAATGAAATTAACCAAATTATTAATGCCTGAGGAGGCTCGCGTGCAGTGCAAAGGATTTCTGTTTGACCTGGATGGCACCCTGGTGAATTCGTTGCCCGTCGTGGAGCGGTCATGGTGCCGTTGGGCCGACCGCTTCGGCATCGATCATGACGAAGTGCTGAATTTTATCCATGGCAAACAGGCCATTACTTCGTTACGTCACTTTATGGCCGGTCGCTCCGAAGAGGATATCGCAGCGGAGTTTACCTGGCTGGAGGAGATTGAAGCGACGGATACCGAAGGTGTCGTGGCCTTGCCCGGCGCGCTCGAGTTACTGAACCATCTCACTGAATCCCATATCCCGTGGGGCATCGTGACGTCGGGCTCCATCCCTGTTGCTCATGCCCGCCACCGGGCGGCGGGTTTGCCGATGCCGGATGTATTTGTCACGGCGGAGCAGGTTAAGCGCGGCAAGCCTGAGCCGGACCCGTACCTGCTTGGGGCAAAACTGCTGGGTTTGCCGCCGCAAGAGTGTGTGGTGGTGGAAGACGCAGGGGCCGGTGTGCTTTCTGGCCTTGCAGCGAACTGCCATGTAATCGCGGTGAATGTGCCTGCCGATTCGCCGCGTCTGGATGAGGCGGACTTTGTGCTTGCTCGTCTGGATGAAGTGGTCGTGACAAAGCAGCCTGATGGTCATGTCGTTGTCAGACGAAAAGCCTGAGTCATGATGTAGCCCCGCACCGCCGGGGCTTTTTTATGGCAAGATGAATCACCCCATTTTAAACAAGGACATGTTGTGAACGGTGAGCTTATCTGGGTGTTATGCCTGTTGATGATAGCTGTCGTCCTCTTTGCGACGGGTAAAGTGCGCATGGATGCGGTGGCGTTGCTGGTCATTGTGGCGTTTATTCTTAGCGGGACGTTGACGATGACCGAGGCGTTATCGGGTTTTAGCGATCCCAACGTTGTCTTGATCGCCGCGCTTTTCATTATTGGTGACGGACTGGTACGGACCGGCGTGGCGACCAGCATGGGGTCATGGCTGGTAAAAATGGCCGGCAGCAGCGAAATTAAAATGCTGGTTCTGCTGATGCTCACCGTCGCAGGGCTTGGTGCCTTTATGAGTTCCACAGGCGTAGTGGCGATTTTTATTCCGGTGGTGCTCAGCGTCTCGATGCGTATGCAAATCTCTCCCTCTCGTTTAATGATGCCGCTCAGCTTTGCCGGGCTTATCAGCGGCATGATGACGCTGGTGGCGACACCACCAAATCTGGTGGTCAACAGCGAACTGCTACGTGAGGGGTTGGCCGGGTTCAGTTTTTTTAGCGTTACCCCGCTGGGGCTGGTGATTTTGCTGATGGGCATTGTCTATATGCTGCTGATGCGCTTTATGCTTAAGAGCGACAAAGACGACAGCCAGCGTGACGGCTGGAAACGGCGTACCTTCCGCGACTTGATAAAAGAGTACCGGCTGACAGGGCGCGCCAGGCGCCTGGCAATTCGCCCGGGCTCCCCCTTAATTGGCCAGCGGCTGGACGATCTGAAACTGCGTGAACGCTATGGCGCGAATGTTATCGGTGTTGAACGCTGGCGACGTTTCCGTCGCGTGATTGTTAACGTTAATGGGGTATCGGAATTTCGCGCCCGCGATGTTTTACTCATTGATATGTCGGCGGCGGATGTCGATTTACGTGAATTCTGCGCCGAACAACTGCTGGAGCCGATGATTTTACGCGGTGAATACTTTTCCGACCAGGCTCTGGATGTGGGGATGGCGGAAGTTTCGCCGATACCGGAGACCGAGTTATTAGGTAAAACCGTACGTGAAATTGGCTTTCGTACCCGTTATGGCTTAAACGTGGTTGGGCTTAAACGTGACGGAGAGGCAATGCCCGGCGTCGTTGTCGATGAACCCCTGCAACTCGGGGATATTTTATTAGTGGTGGGTAACTGGAAGTTAATTAGCCAGTTGGGCCAGAAAGGACGAGAGTTTCTGGTTCTCAATATGCCCGTGGAAGAGAGCGCCGTCTCTCCTGCCCATAACCAGGCGCCTCATGCGATATTCTGTCTGGTGCTGATGGTTGCGCTGATGCTGACAGATGAAATCCCCAATCCGGTGGCGGCAATCACGGCCTGCCTGCTGATGGGGAAATTCCGCTGTATTGATGCTGAGAGCGCCTATAAAGCCATTCACTGGCCAAGCCTTATTTTGATCGTCGGGATGATGCCCTTTGCGCTGGCGCTGCAAAAAACGGGTGGGGTAGATCTGGTCGTTAAAGCTTTACTCGATTTCGGCGGCAGCTATGGGCCCTATATGATGCTGGTATGCCTGTTTGTGTTGTGCGCCACTATCGGGCTATTTATCTCCAATACCGCGACGGCTGTCTTAATGGCGCCTATCGCGTTGGCGACGGCAAAATCGATGGGGGTCTCTCCTTATCCTTTCGCGATGGTTGTCGCGATGGCTGCCTCGGCAGCGTTTATGACGCCGGTATCATCACCGGTAAATACGCTGGTTCTGGGGCCGGGTAATTATCAATTCAGCGATTTCGTGAAAATCGGCGTGCCGTTTACTCTGCTCGTCATGGCGGTGTGCGTCGTGTTGATCCCTGTTCTGTTTCCGTTTTAAAGATTACCCCGGCGGCAGTGTGAGCGCCGGGCTAACCTTTTTCAGACGGAGGGTAACGTCGTAAACGGAAAGAAGCGTATTAAAGCGGTGAATCCTGGCTTATTTCATCAAGCGATAAATGGAAGCTTGGTACAAAAACTTGCATGAAGTAATCCATTTCCGGACTGCGTCGGGCATCCAGTGTTTTCTCCAGCCTCGATTTTGCCAGCATAAATTCGTTATTTCCGGCAGACAATTCTTCAAGACACTTCAGATATGCGCAGAGCGCATCTGCCTGTTTAACGATCAATTTTTCATCAGCGCTGTAATAATGCTCATCGATCAGCTCTGAGAATATATCGCGTAGCTCTTCTGGCACCATCTCGACCAGCTTCTGCTGGGCAATTTTTTCGATGGCTTTATATTCCTGGGCGATTTGTGAGTTGAAGTATTTAACCGGGGTGGGTAAATCACCGGTCAATACTTCTGAGGCATCATGATACATCGCTAACAGCGCGATTCGCTCCGCATTAACCTGGCCGCCGAATTTGCGATTTTTAATCGCCGCCAGCGCATGTGCCACCATGGCAACCTGCAGGCTGTGTTCCGAGACGTTCTCGGTACGCACATTACGCATCAGTGGCCAACGGTTGATTAATTTAAGACGGGAGAGGTGCGCGAAGAAGTGACTTTGACTCATAGTAAACCTTGTCTGTAACTGCGACGATGAGCCATTGTGCGC
Source organism: Phytobacter diazotrophicus (assembly GCF_052061655.1). Classification (NCBI taxonomy): domain Bacteria; kingdom Pseudomonadati; phylum Pseudomonadota; class Gammaproteobacteria; order Enterobacterales; family Enterobacteriaceae; genus Phytobacter; species Phytobacter diazotrophicus. The sequence goes on from NZ_CM125428.1 coordinate 1,671,991, forward strand.
AGAGAGTGGGGGAAGATGCAAATCCTCCCCCCGGCGCAATTATTGGTGGTAACCGGATAAGAAGCGGCCAAAACGGGTGATGGACATTTCCAGGTCGTCCATGCGCGGCAGTGTGACGATGCGCACATGATCCGGCCATGGCCAGTTGAAGGCCGTTCCCTGAACAAGCAGCACTTTTTCCTGCAACAGGAAATCAAGCACCATTTTCTGATCGTCATGAATATTGAAGCGTTTAGCGTCAATTTTCGGGAACATATAGAGTGCTCCCTTCGGCTTCACGCAGGACACGCCCGGAATTTCGTTAATCAATTCCCACGCACGATTGCGTTGTTCGTAAAGACGCCCGCCAGGCACGATAAATTCACTGATGCTCTGGTAGCCGCCAAGCGCGGTCTGAATTGCATGCTGTGCGGGAACGTTCGCGCAAAGACGCATAGAGGCCAACATCTCAAGCCCTTCAATATAGCCTTTGGCGTGTTTTTGCGGTCCGCTCAATACCATCCAGCCCTGACGGAAACCGGCAACGCGGTAGGTCTTGGAAAGGCCGTTAAAGGTTATGGTAAACACGTCCGGTGCCATCGCGGCAATAGAGTGGTGCTCGGCATCGTCATAGAGGATTTTGTCGTAGATCTCGTCGGCGAAAATAATGAGATTATGCTGTCGTGCAATCTCGACAATTTCCATCAATAACTCTTTCGAATAAACCGCCCCGGTGGGGTTATTCGGGTTAATGATGACGATCCCACGGGTGCGCGGCGTTATTTTCGCGCGGATATCATCAAGATCCGGGAACCAGTCAGAGGATTCATCACACAGATAGTGCACAGCTTTACCGCTCGAAAGCGACACTGCCGCTGTCCATAAAGGATAGTCCGGCGCCGGGACCAGCATTTCGTCACCGCTGTTCAACAGGGCCTGCATTGATTGTACGATCAGTTCTGAAACGCCATTACCGATGTAGATATCTTCAACGGTAACATCGCGCATGCCGCGTGCCTGATAGTGCTGCATGATGGCTTTACGCGCTGAGTACAGACCTTTTGAGTCACAATAACCTTGCGCGGTTGGCAGATTTCGAATGACGTCGACCAGAATTTCATCTGGCGCCTCAAAGCCGAAAGGCGCCGGGTTGCCGATGTTTAGTTTAAGAACTTTGTTGCCTTCTTCTTCCAGGCGTTTTGCCTCTTTGAGAACCGGCCCGCGTATGTCATAACAGACGTTGTCTAATTTGCTGGATTTTTCGATGGAGGACATGAATCTTTGACCTTTTAGCTGTGAGTGCCACTTCCTGCCGTGGAAGTCAGCACCGAACAATGTACTCCCACGAGCGCAGGTTTTGAAGGGTGGACAGAAGAAGATTTTGCCTTAACCACATCACAATTAACGTTTTTTAAACTACCATTATTGGTTAAATCTCTATAACCCAGTGTTAATGATATTATTTGTGGTTTATGGTTCTTCTTGAGCTGTTTTTTGTCGATTTTTCTGCTAAAAAAGAAAGGTTCTGTAGTATGCACGACACTGGAGAAGAATGATTTCGTCTCATAATCATTCTCAATACATAGAGAGTGATAAATTTGAAAGTAAGACAGTGCCTGAGAAACGCCTAATCTGTGAAGATAATGTTAAGTATTATTAATACATAAGGTGATTTATTTTTCACGTTTATTTAATATTGCGAAAGGAAAAGGTGGATCCTTTTAATATTAATAAAACTAAATCGTTCGCGAGATGATTTTTGGCGATCAGATTAATCGCAATAATGCTTATAAATATAATGGTTTTAGGTTAAAATGATGCCCGGAAATGGTTCCACCAGGAAAGCCATGCTTTCTGTATGGACTATTTGTTATTATTAGTTTGCTGTTATTACTCGTTTTTCTACTCCCGTTCGGCCATATGAATTGGCCGTATATGACGTGCTCGCCATGTACGGCTAAGAATGTTGCAAAAAAATGCTTTTTCCTTAAAAGGATTAACAAGTATTCGCATGGTTTATATATTCAATAGGGAAGGGAGTATGCAGAATAAAGATGTTGAGTTTGTCTTGCTCCAGACTGTGAACTATAAACACCTGAACTTTTTGTCAAGTTGACCAGGGTGATAACTCTGCTGGATGCACATTAAAAAGGGAATTGCTTAAATCTTACGCGCACAGCATAAACCCGGGTAACTCCGAGTGAGGAACCCGTAAGTGAAAAATTATGATAAATGCAAATCGTCCGATACTGAATCTCGACCTCGATCTGCTGAGAACCTTCGTTGCGGTCGCTGATTTGAACACGTTCGCTGCGGCAGCCGCCGCAGTTTGTCGCACCCAGTCAGCGGTAAGTCAGCAAATGCAAAGACTGGAGCAGTTAGTAGGGAAAGAGCTTTTTGCCCGTCATGGTCGAAATAAGCTGTTAACTGAGCACGGCATTCAGTTACTGGGCTATGCAAGAAAGATCTTACGTTTCAATGATGAAGCATGTACATCGTTAATGTTTAGCAATTTACAGGGAGCGTTAACGATCGGCGCTTCGGATGAATCTGCCGACACTATCTTGCCGTTCCTGCTTAATCGTATTAGTTCTGTTTATCCAAAGCTCGCATTGGATGTGCGTGTCAAACGTAATCCTTTTGCCGGAGATAGACTGAAAGAAGATAATGTCGATCTTGTCGTTACCACTAATCGGCCAGGTGAATTCGATTGCCTGACACTGCGAACTTCACCCACGCACTGGTACTGCTCTGCGGAATTCGTGTTGCAAAAAGGTGAAGCTGTACCACTGGTGCTGTTAGATGAACCAAGTCCCTTTCGCGATATCGTGATAAATACGCTTAATGAGGCGGATATTCCCTGGCGTATTGCTTATGTCGCGTCCACGCTTTCAGCGGTAAAAGCGGCAGTAAAAGCCGGGCTTGGGATCACCGCCCGCCCGGTTGAAATGATGAGCCCTGATTTACGGGTATTGGGTAAATCAGATGGCCTGCCGCTCCTGCCTGAGACTGAATATCTCCTTTGCTATAACCCGCTAAGTCAAAATGAACTGGCGCAGGTAATTTTCGAGGCAATGGAGCACTATCAGAATCCCTGGCATTACGGCAGTAGTGCCACCGAAGGGGGAGGGGATTCTCTGGTGATCGAAGGCGATTTTGGGTAACAGCCGCACCAAAAACTGGTAACAAAATGTAAGTGTGAAAATAGACCGCTGGCAGCAAAAAAGCTGTCATCGGTTTGTTTTTTGCACAATTTAGTGCTTTATGAAACGTAAATGCGTTAAATAAGTAAACAAATCAAAAGCTTAATTATCCCGCCTGTCATCTCATCACTTTTGTTCTATAGTTTTTGGTAATGGCCATTCATGTTAAAAAACTAGCCATTTTGTTGCCGTTTTTAGGAATGAATTAACAAAAGCGTGTCTCAGATCAAGAAAATACTCCCATAGAGGGGGAGGAATCCAGGCAAAATCCTGTCAAAATAAGAGGGTAATATTTGTAAAACCTCACAACGGACACGATTCAACACCCTGATTGTTTGCGGGCTTTATTTGAGGTTGAAGAAGAAAACGGCATTAAATGTTAATGAATTGCTGTCGATGTAAACTAATGTGAGGAAGCTTTTGTTAAAGTTGACAAAAGGTTATAGAAAGGAGTAAAAACCCACATCGTTTGACCGACTTTGTCAAATTCGCACTGAACGTGTGGTTTTATTCCTCCCCATGAATCGATGTGGCGCCATCTGCCGAGAAGAGCAGAGGTATTAAGCGCTACCTTTTGAGTTAAGCAATGCGTATGTCAACATCCACTGAAATCATCGCTCATCATTGGGCATTCGCTATCTTTCTTATTGTCGCTATTGGCCTATGCTGCCTGATGCTCGTCGGTGGCCGGTTCCTCGGTGGTCGGGCGCGTGCAAGACACAAAAACGTCCCGTTCGAGTCCGGTATCGATTCGGTAGGCTCAGCTCGCCTTCGTTTGTCTGCCAAGTTCTACCTGGTGGCCATGTTCTTCGTCATCTTTGACGTTGAAGCGCTCTATTTATATGCATGGTCAACCTCCATTCGTGAGAGTGGTTGGGTTGGTTTTGTCGAAGCTGCAATTTTCATTTTAGTGCTGCTGGCAGGTCTTGTTTACCTGGTGCGTATCGGTGCGCTGGACTGGACGCCTGCGCGTTCACGCCGCGAACGACTCAATCCGGAAACCGACAGCTACACTAATCGTCAACGCTAACCGCGAGGCAATAAGATGGATTATACGCTCACCCGCATAGATCCCAACGGTGAGAATGACCGTTACCCCCTGCAAAAACAGGAGATCGTAACCGACCCTCTTGAGCAGGAAGTGAATAAAACGGTGTTCATGGGCAAACTCCATGACCTGGTTAACTGGGGCCGTAAAAACTCAATCTGGCCTTATAACTTTGGCCTCTCCTGCTGCTACGTTGAGATGGTAACGTCATTCACTGCGGTGCATGACGTTGCGCGTTTCGGGGCTGAGGTGTTACGTGCTTCACCGCGTCAGGCCGACCTGATGGTTATCGCGGGCACGCCGTTCACCAAAATGGCACCGGTAATCCAGCGCCTGTATGACCAGATGCTTGAGCCAAAATGGGTTATTTCCATGGGCGCATGTGCCAACTCCGGCGGTATGTATGATATTTACTCTGTCGTACAGGGCGTTGATAAATTCATCCCGGTGGACGTATACATCCCCGGCTGCCCGCCACGTCCGGAAGCCTATATGCAGGCCCTGATGCTGTTGCAGGAATCCATTGGTAAAGAACGCCGCCCGCTGTCGTGGGTTGTTGGCGATCAAGGCGTGTATCGCGCCAATATGCAATCAGAGCGCGAGCGTAAACGCGGCGAACGTATTGCCGTCACGAATCTGCGTACACCTGACGAGATTTAATTTGCGCCTGTAGGTAATGGCAAACACTTCGCATTTTAATAATCAACTAACGCGGAGCCTTACCTGACAGTCACCACGGACCTTTTGCAATGGTGAACAATATGACTGACTTAACTGCGCAAGAAGCCACATGGCAGACCCGCGATCACCTTGATGATCCGGTCATTGGCGAGCTGCGCAACCGTTTTGGGCCGGATGCCTTTACCGTTCAGGCTACCCGCACCGGGGTACCCGTTGTTTGGGTGAAGCGCGAACAGTTACTGGAAGTAGGTGATTTCCTCAAGAAACTGCCAAAACCTTACGTCATGCTGTTTGATTTACACGGCATGGATGAACGTCTCCGTACACACCGCGCAGGTTTGCCTGCCGCGGATTTTTCCGTTTTCTATCACCTGATTTCCATTGAACGCAATCGCGATATCATGCTCAAGGTGGCGTTATCTGAAAACGATCTGCGTGTACCGACTTTCACCAAACTTTTCCCGAACGCGAACTGGTATGAGCGCGAAACATGGGAAATGTTCGGTATTGATATCGAAGGCCACCCGCATCTGACGCGCATTATGATGCCGCAGACGTGGACAGGCCACCCGCTGCGTAAAGACTATCCGGCGCGTGCGACCGAATTCGATCCGTTTGAGCTGACAAAAGCGAAACAGGATCTGGAGATGGAAGCACTGAAATTCAAGCCGGAAGACTGGGGCATGAAGCGTGGTACCGACAATGAGGACTTCATGTTCCTTAACCTCGGTCCGAACCACCCGTCTGCGCACGGTGCATTCCGTATTATCCTCCAGCTTGATGGCGAAGAGATTGTCGACTGCGTACCGGATATCGGTTACCACCACCGTGGTGCCGAGAAGATGGGCGAGCGTCAGTCCTGGCACAGCTACATCCCGTATACCGACCGTATTGAATACCTCGGCGGTTGCGTCAATGAAATGCCGTACGTACTGGCGGTGGAAAAACTGGCAGGAATTACCGTTCCGGACCGCGTGAATGTGATTCGCGTGATGCTCTCCGAACTGTTTCGTATCAACAGCCACCTGCTGTACATTTCGACGTTTATTCAGGACGTCGGCGCGATGACCCCGGTCTTCTTCGCCTTTACCGATCGTCAGAAAATCTACGATTTGGTGGAAGCGATCACCGGTTTCCGTATGCATCCGGCCTGGTTCCGTATTGGCGGGGTGGCTCACGATTTGCCGCGTGGCTGGGATCGTCTGCTGCGCGAATTCCTCGACTGGATGCCGAAGCGTCTGGCCTCGTACGAGAAAGCCGCGCTGCGTAATACCATTCTGAAAGGTCGTTCTCAGGGCGTGGCTGCTTATGGCGCGAAAGAAGCGCTGGAGTGGGGCACCACGGGCGCGGGTCTGCGCGCCACCGGGATTGACTTCGACGTGCGTAAGGCGCGTCCGTACTCTGGCTATGAAAACTTCGACTTTGAAGTCCCGGTTGGCGGCGGCGTTTCCGACTGCTACACCCGCGTGATGCTGAAAGTGGAAGAGCTGCGCCAGAGTCTGCGCATCCTTGAGCAGTGCCTCAACAATATGCCGGAAGGCCCGTTCAAAGCGGATCACCCGCTGACCACGCCGCCGCCGAAAGAGCGCACGCTGCAACATATCGAAACCCTGATCACCCACTTCCTGCAGGTTTCCTGGGGCCCGGTCATGCCGGCGCAGGAGTCCTTCCAGATGATTGAAGCGACCAAGGGTATTAACAGTTACTACCTGACCAGTGATGGCAGCACCATGAGCTACCGTACTCGCGTACGTACGCCAAGCTTTGCGCACTTGCAGCAGATCCCGTCCGCCATCCGCGGCAGTCTGGTCTCTGACCTGATTGTGTATCTGGGTAGTATCGATTTTGTTATGTCAGATGTGGACCGCTAATTATGCACGAGAATCAATTACCAGAAACCGAGGCTTTTGAGCTGAGTGCGGCAGAGCGTGAAGCTATTGAGCACGAGATGCACCACTACGAAGATCCGCGTGCTGCGTCCATTGAAGCGCTGAAAATCGTTCAGAAACAGCGTGGTTGGGTGCCGGACGGCGCGATTTACGCCATCGCTGATGTGCTGGGTATCCCGGCGAGCGATGTTGAAGGGGTGGCGACATTCTATAGCCAGATCTTCCGCCAGCCGGTGGGCCGTCACGTTATCCGCTATTGCGACAGCGTGGTCTGCCATATCACCGGTTACCAGGGGATTCAGTCTGCGATTGAAAGCCACCTGAAGATCAAGCCGGGCCAGACCACCTTCGACGGCCGCTTTACGCTGCTGCCGACCTGCTGTCTGGGTAACTGCGATAAGGGGCCGAACATGATGATTGATGAGGATACTCATGCGCATCTGACCCCGGAAGGCATTCCCGAATTACTGGAGCGGTATAAATGAAAACCGTTAACCGTACTCCCGAAACGCATCCGCTGACCTGGCGTCTGCGTGATGACAAGCAGCCCGTGTGGCTGGATGAATATCAGAGCAAAAATGGCTATGCCGGTGCGCGTCGCGCGCTGACCGGTATGGCGCCGGATGAAATCGTCAATGCAGTCAAAGACTCAGGTCTGAAAGGCCGTGGCGGCGCTGGCTTCTCCACGGGTCTGAAGTGGAGCCTGATGCCGAAAGACGAATCCATGAACATCCGTTACCTGCTGTGTAACGCTGATGAAATGGAGCCGGGTACTTACAAAGACCGTTTACTGATGGAGCAACTGCCGCACCTTCTGGTGGAAGGTATGCTCATCTCCGCGTTTGCGCTGAAAGCGTACCGCGGCTACATCTTCCTGCGCGGCGAATACATTGAAGCAGCGGTGCATTTGCGCCGTGCGATTGCCGAAGCGACCGAAGCTGGTCTGCTGGGGAAAAACATCCTCGGTTCTGGTTTCGATTTCGAACTGTTCGTGCACACCGGTGCAGGGCGTTATATCTGTGGTGAAGAGACCGCGCTGATTAACTCCCTTGAAGGTCGTCGAGCCAACCCGCGTTCCAAACCGCCATTCCCGGCGAGCTCCGGCGTGTGGGGTAAACCGACCTGTGTAAACAACGTCGAAACCCTGTGTAACGTCCCGGCAATCCTCGCTAACGGCGTTGAGTGGTACCAGAACATTTCGAAGAGCAAAGACGCTGGCACCAAACTGATGGGCTTCTCAGGTCGCGTGAAGAATCCGGGACTGTGGGAACTGCCGTTTGGCACCACGGCTCGCGAAATCCTTGAGGATTACGCGGGCGGTATGCGTGATGGCCTGAAATTCAAAGCCTGGCAGCCGGGCGGGGCTGGGACTGACTTCCTGACCGAAGCACACCTCGATCTGCCGATGGAGTTCGAAAGCATCGGTAAAGCGGGCAGCCGTCTGGGTACGGCACTGGCCATGGCGGTAGACCACGAAATCGGCATGGTTTCGCTGGTACGTAATCTGGAAGAGTTTTTCGCCCGTGAATCCTGCGGCTGGTGTACGCCTTGTCGTGACGGTTTACCGTGGAGCGTGAAAATTCTGCGCGCGTTAGAGCGCGGCGAAGGCCAGCCTGGGGATATCGAGACACTTGAGCAACTGTGTCGTTTCCTTGGACCGGGCAAAACCTTCTGCGCGCATGCGCCAGGTGCGGTAGAGCCGCTGCAGAGCGCAATTAAATACTTCCGCGAAGAATTCGAGGCAGGCATTAAGCAACAGTTCAGCAATACCCAGGCTATTCATGGGATTCAGCCGAACCTGCTTAAAACGCGCTGGTGAGTTAATTTTCTAATTTGGAAGCACGCTAATGGCTACGATTCATGTAGACGGCAAAGAATACGAGGTTAACGGAGCGGACAACCTATTACAGGCATGTCTCTCTATGGGCCTTGATATTCCTTATTTTTGCTGGCATCCGGCGCTGGGAAGCGTGGGTGCGTGCCGCCAGTGTGCGGTGAAGCAATATCAAAACGCGGAAGACACGCGTGGTCGCCTGGTCATGTCCTGTATGACCCCGGCATCCGATGGCACCTTTATTTCTATCGACGATGAAGAAGCGAAGCAGTTCCGTGAAAGCGTTGTAGAGTGGCTGATGACCAACCACCCGCACGATTGTCCGGTCTGTGAAGAGGGCGGCAACTGCCACCTGCAGGATATGACCGTGATGACGGGTCATAGCTTCCGTCGCTACCGTTTCACCAAACGTACTCACCGCAACCAGGACCTGGGGCCGTTCATCTCTCACGAAATGAACCGCTGCATCGCCTGCTATCGCTGCGTGCGTTACTACAAAGACTACGCAGACGGCGCGGATCTTGGCGTTTATGGCGCACACGACAACGTCTACTTTGGTCGCCCGGAAGACGGTACGCTTGAAAGCGAATTCTCCGGTAACCTGGTAGAAATCTGCCCGACCGGCGTCTTCACCGATAAAACCCACTCCGAGCGTTACAACCGTAAGTGGGACATGCAGTTTGCACCGAGCATCTGCCAGCAGTGCTCACTGGGCTGTAACACCAGCCCAGGTGAACGTTACGGTGAACTGCGTCGTATCGAAAACCGCTACAACGGTACTGTTAACCACTACTTCCTCTGCGACCGTGGTCGTTTTGGCTATGGCTATGTCAACCTGAAAGACCGTCCGCGTCAGCCGGTTCAGCGCCGTGGCAATGACCTGATCACCCTTAACGCCGAGCAGGCGATGCAGGGCGCGGCAGATATTCTGCGTCAGTCGAAGAAAGTGATCGGGATCGGCTCCCCGCGCGCCAGTGTCGAAAGCAACTTCGCGCTGCGTGAACTGGTTGGAGCAGAAAACTTCTATACCGGCATCGCCAGCGGCGAGCAGGAACGTCTGCAATTAATGCTAAAAGTGTTGCGTGAGGGCGGTATTCGTACCCCAGCGCTGCGCGAAATTGAATCTTACGATGCGGTTCTGGTTCTGGGCGAAGACATTACCCAGACGGGCGCACGTGTCGCACTGGCGGTTCGTCAGGCCGTGAAAGGGAAAGCACGTGAGATGGCAGCGGCGCAGAAAGTGGCTGACTGGCAGATTGCGGCGATCCTCAATATTGGCCAGCGTGCCAAACACCCGTTGTTTGTCACCAACGTGGACGATACCCGTCTGGACGATATCGCCGCGTGGACCTACCGCGCACCGGTAGAAGATCAGGCCCGTTTAGGCTTCGCCATCGCTCATGCGCTGGATGACGCTTCTCCGGCGGTCGAAGGTTTAAGCAGCGACCTGCGTGGCAAGGTTGATGTTATCGTTCAGGCGCTGGCAGGCGCGAAAAAGCCGCTGATCATTTCCGGTACCAACACGGGTAGCACGGCTGTAATTCAGGCCGCCGCAAACGTCGCTAAAGCGCTGAAAGGCCGTGGTGCCGATGTCGGTATCACCATGATTGCCCGTTCGACCAACAGCGTCGGCCTGGGGCTGATGGGCGGTGGTTCGCTGGATGACGCGTTAACCGAACTGGAAACCGGTGCCGCTGATGCGGTTATCGTGCTGGAAAACGATCTGCACCGTCACGCTGCGGCCAGTCGCGTAAATGCCGCGCTGGATAAAGCGCCGCTGGTGTTGGTTATTGACCATCAGCGCACGGCGATTATGGACCATGCGCATCTGGTGCTGTCTGCGGCGAGCTTCGCGGAAAGCGATGGTACGGTTATCAACAATGAAGGACGCGCGCAGCGCTTCTTCCAGGTGTATGACCCGGCCTACTACGACAGCAAAACGATTATGCTGGAAAGCTGGCGTTGGCTGCACTCCCTGCACAGCACCGTACAGAGCCGTGAAGTGGACTGGACGCAGCTTGACCATGTTATCGACGCTGTGGTTGAAAAAATGCCGCAGTTCGCCGGTATCAAAAACGCTGCACCGGATGCCAGCTTCCGTATCCGTGGCCAGAAACTGGCACGTGAACCGCACCGCTACAGTGGTCGTACGGCCATGCGCGCCAATATCAGCGTTCACGAACCGCGTCAGCCGCAGGATAAAGACACCATGTTCGCTTTCTCAATGGAAGGGAACAACCAGCCGTCCGCACCGCGTTCACAAATTCCGTTCGCATGGGCTCCGGGCTGGAACTCCCCGCAAGCATGGAACAAATTCCAGGCTGAGGTGGGCGGTTCACTGCGCCACGGCGATCCGGGCGTGCGTCTGATCGAAGCCTCGGCGACCGGTCTGGATTACTTCACTTCTGTTCCGGCAGGCTTTGAACCGCAGGACGGTCAGTGGCGTATTGCGCCTTACTACCATCTGTTCGGCAGTGATGAACTGTCTCAGCGTTCTCCAGTCTTCCAGAGCCGTATGCCAGAGCCGTATATCAAACTCAACCCGGCTGACGCCGCGAAGTTGGGTGTGAATGCGGGCGCGCATATTTCGTTCAGCTACGACGGTCAGACGTTAAGCCTGCCGCTGCAGCTTTCCGAAGGGCTGACGGCAGGGCAGGTTGGTTTGCCGATGGGCATGCCGGGCATTGCCCCGGTACTGGCCGGCGCACGTCTTGAAAATCTGCAGGAGGCGCAAGCATGAGTTGGTTAACACCGGATGTTATCGACATTCTGTTAGGTATCATCAAGGCTGTCGTGATCCTGCTGGTGGTTGTCACCTGCGGCGCGCTCATGAGTTTCGGCGAACGTCGTCTGCTGGGGCTGTTCCAGAACCGCTACGGACCGAACCGCGTAGGCTGGGGGGGGTCACTCCAGATCGTCGCGGACATGATCAAGATGTTCTTTAAAGAGGACTGGATCCCGAAATTCACTGACCGGGTTATCTTCACCCTCGCGCCGATGATCGCTTTTACCTCGCTGCTGCTGGCCTTCGCCATTGTCCCGGTGAGCCCGGGCTGGGTGGTAGCGGACTTGAACATCGGGATTTTGTTCTTCCTGATGATGGCAGGTCTTGCGGTCTACGCGGTGCTCTTCGCTGGCTGGTCGAGTAACAACAAATACTCCCTGCTCGGTGCGATGCGTGCTTCTGCGCAGACGCTGAGCTACGAAGTCTTTCTTGGGCTTTCGCTGATGGGCGTGGTGGCACAGGCCGGTTCATTCAACATGACCGACATCGTCAACAACCAGGCTGATATCTGGAACGTTATCCCGCAGTTCTTCGGTTTTATTACCTTTGCTATCGCGGGCGTGGCGGTGTGTCACCGTCACCCGTTTGACCAGCCGGAAGCCGAGCAGGAACTGGCCGATGGTTACCACATTGAATATTCCGGTATGAAATTCGGTCTGTTCTTTGTGGGGGAATACATCGGTATCGTGACCATCTCTGCATTGATGGTGACGTTGTTCTTCGGTGGCTGGCATGGCCCGTTCTTACCGCCATTCATCTGGTTCGCGATTAAGACCGCGTTCTTTATGATGATGTTCATTTTGATTCGCGCAGCGTTACCCCGTCCGCGTTATGACCAGGTAATGTCCTTCGGCTGGAAAGTATGTCTGCCGCTGACGCTTCTCAATCTGTTGGGTACGGCGGCTGTCATTCTCTGGCAAGCGCAATAAGGGGTGAAAAGACCATGACTTTAAAAGAATTACTCGTGGGCTTCGGCACCCAGGTGCGCAGTATCTGGATGATCGGCCTGCACGCGTTTGCAAAACGCGAAACCCGAATGTATCCGGAAGAGCCGGTATATCTGCCGCCGCGCTACCGTGGCCGTATCGTGCTAACGCGCGATCCGGACGGTTCTGAGCGCTGCGTGGCCTGTAACCTGTGTGCGGTAGCGTGCCCGGTAGGCTGTATCTCTTTGCAAAAAGCAGAGACGGTAGATGGCCGTTGGTATCCGGAGTTCTTCCGCATTAACTTCTCGCGCTGCATTTTCTGCGGTCTGTGTGAAGAGGCGTGCCCAACGACTGCAATCCAGCTAACCCCGGACTTCGAACTGGGTGAGTACAAGCGCCAGGATCTGGTGTACGAAAAAGAGGATCTGCTGATCTCCGGTCCGGGTAAATATCCGGAATATAACTTCTACCGGATGGCAGGTATGGCAATCGACGGAAAAGATAAGGGCGAGGCGCAGAACGAAGCCAAACCTATCGACGTCAAGAGCCTGTTACCGTAAGGAGAGGGGCAATGGAGTTCGCTTTTTATATCTGTGGCCTGGTAGCCATCCTCGCGACACTACGGGTTATTACCCATACCAATCCGGTACATGCATTGCTGTACTTGATTGTGTCGCTGCTGGCGATTGCAGGTGTCTTCTTCTCGCTTGGCGCCTATTTTGCCGGTGCGCTGGAAATCATCGTTTACGCGGGCGCGATTATGGTGCTGTTCGTGTTTGTGGTGATGATGCTCAATCTGGGCGGCAGCGAAATCGAACAGGAGCGTCAGTGGCTGAGACCGCAAGTGTGGGTTGGCCCGGCACTGTTGTCTGCCGTGCTGCTGGGCGTGATGATTTACGCCATTTCCGGTCTTAACGATCAGGGTATTGAAGGCGCAGCCATTACCGCGAAAGCGGTGGGTATCACGCTGTTCGGCCCTTACGTTCTGGCGGTAGAACTGGCGTCAATGCTGCTGCTGGCGGGTCTGGTGGTCGCGTTCCATGTCGGTCGTGAAGACCGTATGGGCGAAGTGCTGAGCAATCGCACAGACGATCGCGCGAAAAGAAAAACGGAGGAGCATGCATGATCCCCTTAACACATGGACTGATCCTTGCCGCTGTGCTGTTTGTTCTCGGTCTTACTGGCCTGGTCATTCGCCGCAATCTGCTATTTATGCTGATTGGTCTGGAGATCATGATCAACGCTGCCGCGCTGGCGTTTGTCGTCGCGGGTAGCTACTGGGGCCAGACTGACGGTCAGGTGATGTACATCCTCGCCATTAGCCTCGCGGCTGCAGAAGCGAGTATTGGCCTGGCGTTGCTGCTGCAACTCCATCGTCGCCGTCAGAATCTGAATATCGATTCAGTAAGTGAGATGCGTGGATGAACATGCTCGCCTTAACCATTATTTTTCCTCTGATTGGCTTTTTGCTGCTCTCTTTTTCACGTGGGCGCTGGTCGGAAAATCTGTCTGCCACCGTGGGTATCGGCTCTATCGGTTTATCTGCACTGGTAACAGCGATTGTCGGGCTGGATTTCATCAATAACGGTCATCAGGGTTTTACCCAACCGCTTTGGACGTGGATGTCTGTTGGCAACTTCAACATCAGCTTTAGTCTGGTGCTGGATGGCCTGTCGCTGACCATGCTCTCTGTGGTGACTGGCGTTGGCTTTCTGATCCATATGTTCGCCTCCTGGTATATGCGCGGTGAAGAGGGTTACTCCCGCTTCTTCGCCTACACCAACCTGTTTATCGCCAGCATGGTGATTCTGGTACTGGCGGATAATCTGCTGTTGATGTACCTCGGCTGGGAAGGTGTGGGCCTCTGTTCTTATCTGCTGATCGGTTTCTACTACACCGATCCGAAGAATGGCGCAGCCGCAATGAAAGCGTTTGTCGTAACCCGTGTGGGTGACGTCTTCCTCGCCTTTGCGCTGTTCATTCTTTATAACGAACTGGGTACCCTGAACTTCCGCGAAATGGTTGAACTGGCACCGCAGCATTTCGCCAACGGCAGCACCATGCTGCAGTGGGCGACACTGATGCTGCTGGGTGGTGCGGTCGGTAAATCTGCACAGCTTCCGTTGCAAACGTGGCTGGCTGATGCGATGGCAGGCCCGACGCCTGTCTCCGCGCTGATCCACGCCGCAACGATGGTGACCGCGGGTGTCTACCTGATTGCGCGTACGCATGGCTTGTTCCTGTTAACGCCGGAGATTCTGCATCTGGTGGGGATTGTCGGGGCGGTAACCCTGTTGCTGGCGGGGTTTGCCGCGCTGGTACAGACCGACATCAAACGCGTTCTCGCCTACTCCACCATGAGCCAGATTGGCTATATGTTCCTGGCGCTGGGCGTGCAGGCGTGGGATGCGGCGATTTTCCATCTGATGACGCACGCGTTCTTTAAAGCGCTGCTGTTCCTCTCGTCCGGTTCGGTGATTCTGGCCTGCCATCACGAGCAGAACATTTTCAAAATGGGCGGTCTGCGTAAGTCTATTCCGCTGGTTTATGCCTGCTTCCTTGTGGGTGGTGCGGCGCTGTCAGCATTGCCGATAGTAACTGCAGGCTTCTTTAGTAAGGACGAAATTCTTGCGGGTGCCGTAGCTAACGGTCATATCAATCTGATGGTTGCGGGCCTGGTCGGCGCGTTTATGACCTCGTTGTATACGTTCCGTATGATTTTCATCGTCTTCCATGGCAAAGAACAAATTCATGCGCATGCAGGGAAGGGGATTACCCATCATCTGCCGCTGATTGTACTGCTGGTACTGTCCACGTTTGTCGGCGCGATGATTGTTCCGCCGCTGCATGGCGTACTGCCGGAAACCACAGAGCTTGAACACGGTAGCGTGGTCATGCTGGAAGTGGCTTCGGGCGCGGTTGCTATCGTCGGTATCCTGCTGGCCGCCTGGTTGTGGTTGGGCAAACGCAGTCTGGTGAACGCTGTTGCGAACAGTGCGGCGGGTCGTTTCTTCGGGACGTGGTGGTTTAACGCCTGGGGCTTCGACTGGTTATACGATCGTGTGTTCGTTAAACCGTTCCTCGGCGTGGCCTGGCTGCTTAAGAGCGATCCGCTCAATGCACTGATGAACATTCCGGCAATTCTTTCCCGCTTCGCTGGCCGCGGCCTGTTGTTCAGCGAGAATGGATACCTGCGCTGGTATGTGGCATCGATGAGCATTGGTGCAGTGGTGATTCTGGCGTTGCTGATGGTATTGCGTTGAGTTTGATTTGAGGTGCGGTTTTACCCGGTGACGCTGCGCTTACCGGGCCTACGAGACCGTAGGTCGGATAAGCGTTAGCGCCACCCGACACAAGAAACAGCACCCAATCGTGAATGTTGTCGAATTCGTTGAAAATCGGTCCCTTAGGGACTTTAACAAGGAATAAAAATCGCCATGTTATTACCCTGGCTAATATTAATTCCCTTCATCGGTGGCTTCCTGTGCTGGCAGACCGAACGCTTTGGCGTCCGTGTTCCGCGCTGGATCGCACTGGTCACCATGGGACTGACGCTGGCGCTTGGCCTGCAACTCTGGTTGCAGGGCGGCTATTCACTGACGCAATCCGCTGGCATTCCGCAGTGGCAATCGGAGTTCTTACTCCCGTGGATCCCGCGTTTTGGCATCAATATCCATTTAGCGCTGGACGGTTTGTCTCTGCTGATGGTGGTGCTGACCGGTTTCCTCGGCGTACTGGCGGTACTCTGCTCCTGGCGTGAAATCGAAAAATATCAGGGCTTTTTCCACCTGAACCTGATGTGGATCCTGGGCGGCGTTATCGGCGTGTTCCTGGCCATCGACATGTTCCTGTTCTTCTTCTTCTGGGAAATGATGCTGGTGCCGATGTACTTCCTGATCGCGCTCTGGGGCCACAAAGCCTCCGACGGGAAGACACGTATCACCGCTGCGACCAAATTCTTCATCTATACCCAGGCAAGTGGTCTGGTGATGTTGATTGCGATTCTGGCGCTGGTGCTGGTGCATCATAACGCGACGGGCGTCTGGACCTTCGATTATCAGGATCTCCTGAAAACCCCGATGTCGCACGGTGTTGAATACCTGCTGATGCTGGGCTTCTTTATCGCATTTGCGGTGAAAATGCCGGTGGTTCCGTTGCATGGCTGGCTGCCGGATGCGCACTCTCAGGCACCGACGGCGGGTTCCGTTGACCTGGCGGGCATCTTGCTGAAGACGGCGGCCTACGGTCTGCTGCGTTTCGCACTGCCGCTGTTCCCGAACGCCTCTGCTGAGTTTGCGCCGATTGCTATGTGGCTCGGTGTGATCGGTATCTTCTACGGTGCGTGGATGGCCTTCACGCAGTACGATATCAAGCGTCTGATCGCCTATACCTCCGTTTCTCACATGGGCTTCGTGCTGATTGCCATCTACACCGGTAGCCAACTGGCCTATCAGGGTGCGGTTATCCAAATGATTGCCCACGGCCTTTCCGCCGCCGGTCTTTTCATCCTCTGTGGTCAGTTGTACGAACGCCTGCATACCCGTGATATGCGCATGATGGGCGGTTTGTGGGGCAAAATTAAATGGCTGCCTGCGCTGTCGATGTTCTTTGCGGTTGCCACACTGGGTATGCCAGGCACCGGTAACTTCGTTGGCGAATTTATGATTTTGTTCGGCAGCTACCAGGTCGTTCCGGTAATTACCGTTATTTCGACCTTTGGCCTGGTGTTTGCGTCTGTTTATTCACTGGCGATGCTGCATCGCGCTTACTTCGGTAAAGCAAAAAGCGAGCTGGCCAGTAAAACGTTACCAGGGATGTCACTGCGCGAGCTGCTGATGATTCTGTCGCTGGTTGTACTTTTGGTACTGCTTGGCTTCTATCCGCAGCCGATTCTGGATACCTCGCATTCCGCGATGAGTAATATCCAGCAGTGGTTTGTTAATTCTGTTTCTACTACAAGGCCGTAAAGCGCTTATGACTTTAACCACACAACACCTGATTGCGCTGCTGCCGCTGCTGATCGTCGGCTTGACGGTGGTGGTTGTGATGCTCTCCATTGCGTGGCGACGCAACCATTTCTTCAATGCCACGCTATCGGTTATTGGTCTGAACGTCGCTCTGCTGTCGCTCTGGTTTGTTGGCCAGGTGGGCGCAATGGACGTGACACCATTGATGCGCGTAGACGGTTACGCCATGCTGTATACCGGCCTGGTGCTACTGGCGAGCCTCGCAACCTGTACGTTTGCCTATCCGTGGCTGGAAGGCTACAACGACAATAAAGAAGAGTTCTACCTGCTGGTGTTGATCGCCGCGATGGGCGGAATTCTGCTGGCGAACGCCAACCATATGGCGGCACTGTTCCTCGGTATCGAGCTTATCTCTTTACCGCTGTTCGGGCTGATTGGTTACGCTTTCCGTCAAAAACGTTCGCTGGAAGCCAGTATCAAGTACACCATTCTGTCTGCCGCAGCCTCTTCTTTCCTGTTGTTCGGTATGGCGCTGGTTTACGCACAGTCCGGCAATCTGTCGTTTGTTGCGCTGGGCAAGAGCATCGCCGGGGACGTACTGCATGAACCGCTGCTGTTGACCGGTCTGGGTCTGATGATTGTTGGCCTTGGCTTTAAACTCTCTCTGGTTCCGTTCCATCTGTGGACGCCGGACGTTTATCAGGGTGCGCCAGCGCCGGTTTCAACCTTCCTGGCAACGGCGAGCAAGATTGCTATCTTTGGCGTCGTGATGCGTCTGTTCCTGTACGCACCGGTAGGTCAAAGTGAAGCCATCCGCGTCGTACTGGGGATTATCGCCTTTGTCTCCATCATCTTCGGTAACCTGATGGCGCTGAGCCAGACCAACATTAAACGTCTGCTTGGTTACTCTTCCATTTCCCATCTGGGTTATCTGCTGGTAGCGCTCATTGCGCTGCAAAGCGGTGAAATGTCGATGGAAACGGTGGGTGTCTACCTGGCCGGTTATCTGTTCAGCAGCCTTGGTGCGTTCGGTGTGGTGAGTCTGATGTCAAGCCCGTATCGTGGCCCGGACGCGGAATCCCTGTTCTCTTATCGCGGCCTGTTCTGGCACCGTCCAATTCTGTCGGCGGTGATGACGGTGATGATGCTGTCGCTGGCGGGTATTCCAATGACGCTGGGCTTTATCGGTAAGTTCTACGTGCTGGCAGTGGGCGTTCAGGCACACCTGTGGTGGCTGACGGCGGCCGTGGTTCTGGGCTCTGCCATCGGTCTCTACTACTACCTGCGCGTCGCGGTAAGTCTCTATCTGAGTGCGCCGCAACAGCTTAACCGTGATGCACCGAGTAACTGGCAGTACAGTGCCGGTGGTGTTGTGGTACTGATCTCTGCACTGCTGGTGCTGCTGCTCGGTATCTATCCGCAGCCGCTGATTTCGCTGGTACAACTGGCGAAACCGCTGATGTAATGCCTCTCAGATAATAAAAAACCGCCGATATCGGCGGTTTTTTTATATCTGAAAAAACGTTGTGAACTTATTTTGCCAGCAGTGGCCTGGACATGATTTTTTGTTCACTGACCAGCGGCCCGGTGATATGGCTGGCTGAACGTTCGAGCACTTCCTGAATGACCGACGACAGCTCGTTAATTTCAAACTTCGCCACATAACCATCGGCCTGCACTTTGCGCACGTGGTCTTCGTTAGCGCTACCGGATAGTGAGGAGTGAATCACTACCGGAATGTGCTTAAGACGCGGGTCGCTCTTGATAAGACGGGTCAGGGTGAAACCGTCCATTTCTGGCATTTCCAGGTCCGTCAGAACCATTGAAATCTTATCGCTGATAGGGACGCCTTCGGCATCTGCCTGCTGGCTGAGCACCTGAATACGCTCCCAGGCATCTTTACCTGTAATGTGCATCGTGTTGGGGATCTGCATCGCCTGCAGACCTTTATCCAGCATTGCGCGCGCCACTTTAGAATCTTCTGCCACAATCGCGACGGCACCGGGTTTGATGTTGAATTTCTTATCCGGAAGATGGTTGCCGTGCAGGTCGTGATCTGCGGGCGAAATATCATAGAGAATCTGCTCAACATCCAGCACCATCGCCAGATTGTTACTGTCTTTGTCTTCGTCCAGGCAGGCAATACTGGTGATGTACTGGCCGTTGATGGCCTTCTCTGCCGTATGAACCTGTTTCCAGTCCAGACGAATAATGTTCTCTACCGACTCCACCGCAAACGCCTGTACGCTGCGGGCATATTCAGTAATTAACAAAATATTGAGGCCAGTCTCAGGCTTACAGCCTGCGACGGCGGAGAGATCAATCACCGGGATCACCTGATCGCGAATGTTCACCATCCCCATTAACGGCGGTTTCATCCCGGCAGGACGGGTAAACGTTGGCATCGGAACGATTTCGCGCAATTTAAAAACGTTAATGCCGAAAAGTTCTGATTTCTCGTTTTTCATCGAGGCACCAAGACGAAACAGCAACAGCTCAAAACGGTTAGACAGGGTGAGATTCGCCCTGTCATCAATATCTTTCTGGAAATTATCCATGGTGCCCTCAATGTGAAATACCTGCGGTAAGACTGTTATCGGCACATTGCGGAAAAAGTAGAGTGCGCAATATCACATCACAGCGCAATGGTATAAAAATCTTTTGCGAGGCTGGTTTGTGCAAATATTGTCCGGCATTCTTGAAGTAACAACTGGCTTCCCTCGGCGTCATAGCGGGAACTTAAGTGAGTAATAATGAGCCTGCCCACGCCTGCGTCCCGCGCCAGTTGCGCCGCCTGATGCGTTGAGCTGTGTCCACGGCTGTTCGCTTTTTCCTCCATGGCATGCTCCAGCGTGGCCTCATGTACCATCATGTCGACACCGCGAGCCAATTGCAGCGCGGCAGGGCACGGGGCGGTATCACCGAAAATGGCCAGTTTTTTCCCCGGTGTTGCCGGGGCGAGGAAATCCTCACCGCGAATAATGCGGCCATCTGCCAGCGTCACCGTTTCGCCGTTTTTGAGACGCTGGAAAAGCGGGCCGGGCGGTACGCCCTGTGCTATCAATGCCCGGGCATCCAGGGCGCCTGGTTTGTCATGCTCTTCAATACGATAGCCATAACACTCCACCGGATGGTTCAGCGCGAAAGCGGTGACACGGCGTAAACCATCATCCACAACCAGACCCTCGCTAACCTCTTCAATCGTCAGCGGATAGTCGGTCCACGACCCGCTCAGACGCAGGCTGGTCTCCACGAATTCGCGAATCCCTTTCGGTCCATAAATCGTCAGCGGCTGCGCATTGCCCGCCATTGAACGGCTGCAGAGCAGCCCTGGCAGGCCAAAAAGGTGGTCACCATGCAGGTGAGTGATAAAAATACGATCCAGCTTGCCGGGATTAAAGGATGTGCGCAGCAGTTGATGCTGTGTCCCTTCGCCGCAGTCAAATAACCACAGGCCAGCCTGCGTCGGGTGCTGCAAATTGAGCAATATCGCGGTCACATTACGCGAGCGGGTTGGCACGCCCGCAGAGGTGCCAAGAAAAATCAGTTCCACAATGCATTACGCCCTTTGCGTTAATGGCAAAGCATTTAGTATAACGAGGTCACACCAAATAAGGAGCACATCATGATTCGCTGGCAGGACCTCCACCACTCTGAATTGACCGTCGCTGATCTTTACGCCCTGCTTAAGCTGCGCTGTGAAGTCTTTATTGTTGAACAAACCTGCCCGTACCTTGATGTCGATGGTGATGACCTGGTTGGTCAAAACCGCCATCTGCTCGGCTGGAAAGAAAATCAGCTGGTGGCGTATGCGAGGATTCTGAAAAGTGAAGACGATCTGGACCCTGTAGTGATAGGTCGGGTGATTGTCAGTGAGCAGGTTCGCGGTGAAAAACTGGGTTACCAACTGATGGAACGTGCGATAGCTTCCTGCCTGCAACACTGGCCGCAGCACGCGCTGTATCTGGGCGCGCAGGCCCATCTGCAGCATTTTTATGCCCGCTTTGGTTTTGTACCGGTAACTGATGTTTATGACGAAGATGGCATTTTACACATCGGTATGGCGCGGGAAGCGCGCCAGGCGTAACCGTCTGTGATTGTCTATAGTTAGCGGACAGGTACATAACATGGAGAAAACCGATGTCTAATCAATTTTATGATTCACGTATCGATGATGACCTGGCCCTGCTGAGCGAGACGCTGGAAGAAGTGTTACGTTCCTCAGGCGACCCTGCTGACCAGAAGTATATTGAGCTTAAAGCACGCGCAGAACAGGCTCTGCATGATGTGAAAAACCGCGTCAGTAGCGCCTCTGATACCTATTACTATCGGGCGAAAAAAGCGGTTTACCGCGCGGATGATTATGTGCACGAAAACCCCTGGCATGGTATTGGCGTAGGTGCCTCTGTCGGTCTTGTCCTGGGCTTGCTGCTGGCCCGTCGTTAATAAAAATCCCCTCCCTCAACGGGGGTACTGCTAATTTTCGCAGCCACCCCGTATACTAAGCGTTTTTGAGCGGGAGGGGATTGCGTGCTTTCGATTTCAGTTGCGCTTGAGCAGTTACGCGAGAAGTTATCCGGCATTGACGCCGACTCACCTGGATTCTACGTTTTTGACGTTGCCTTTGCCCTCAATGACGCTTTTGACCCACTGACTTTTTTAGCCAGCCAGCCCTGTTTCCCCCAATTCTACTGGCAACAACGTAGCGGCGAAGATGAAGCCGCTGCGCTGGGCCAGGTGCTGCGTTTTCCCTCACTGGCAGAAGCCCGGCATTTCCTGAACGATAATCCCGAACATGACCTGCGTATCTGGGGGCTGAATGCTTTTGACCCTCAACAAGGAGAGCTGTTCCTACCGCGTCTCGAATGGCGTCGGGAAGGGGGGCGGGCATCCTTACGCCTTATTGTCTTAAATGGCAACGCGCAACAAAACGATGTCGCGCAGGCCCGGTCATTTATTGATGCCCTGGTACGGGCGAAATCGCTGCCAGATGTGCAGATGGAATTGGTCTCGCAGCATCACTTTCCGCAACAATCGGGCTGGGAAGCGCTGGTCACGCAGGCCACGCAGGCGATTACCCGCGGCGAGATGGATAAAGTCGTACTCGCGCGTGCCACGGATTACCATTTCTCCCAACCGGTTAATGCTGCTGCAGTTATGGCGGCGAGCCGTCGTCTTAACCACCATTGCTTTCATTTTTTTATCGCATTCGATCCCCACAATGCGTTTCTGGGGTCATCTCCCGAGCGCCTGTGGCGCAGAAGGGGAACCTCATTGCGTACCGAAGCGCTGGCCGGTACCGTCGCCAATGATACAGACGATACCCGGGCTACTGAGCTTGGCGACTGGTTAATGAATGACGATAAAAACCAGCGCGAGAATATGCTGGTCGTTGAAGATATTTGTCAGAGATTACGGCATGCAACCTCTACGCTGGATGTATTGCCACCGCAAATTGTTCGACTGCGTAAAGTGCAGCATTTGCGACGTTGTATCTGGACCGAGATGCATCATAACGATGATGCACAGTGCTTAACGCTGCTCCAGCCAACGGCGGCGGTGGCCGGGCTCCCCCGCCTGGCGGCGCGTGCGTTTATTACCCAGCATGAACCCTTTGAGCGTGAGTGGTATGCCGGTTCGGCAGGCTATTTGTCACTTAAACAAAGCGAGTTCTGCGTTGCATTACGTTGTGCAAAAATCAGTGGTACAACCATACGTTTATACGCGGGAGCCGGGATCGTGGCGGGTTCCGACCCGACAATGGAATGGCAGGAAATCGAAAATAAAGCAGCGGGATTGCGTTCGCTCTTGATAATGAAACACGTATAACCGACCCATATCAAAAATCTATTTTTTTCGATTCTTTATACTAAGCCACAATATTGATACTGGACAAACTTATGTCAGTGAGTGCTTTTAACCGACGCTGGGCGGCGGTGATCCTTGAAGCTTTAACGCGCCACGGCGTGCGACATATTTGTATCGCACCGGGGTCCCGTTCCACGCCGCTGACGCTGGCGGCGGCAGAAAATTCGTCCTTTATCCATCACACGCACTTTGATGAACGCGGTTTGGGGCATCTTGCGCTCGGTCTGGCAAAAGCAAGCGGCACTCCGGTCGCGGTGATTGTCACCTCCGGTACCGCTGTGGCGAATTTATACCCGGCGCTGATCGAAGCCAGCCTCACCGGGGAAAAATTGATTTTTCTGACCGCTGACAGGCCGCCTGAACTTATTGATTGCGGGGCCAACCAGGCAATACGCCAGCCGGGGATCTTTGCATCGCACCCGGCGCAATCACTGGCGCTGCCGCGTCCATCACAGGATATCCCCGCCCGCTGGTTGCTCTCTGCTATCGATCATCTAATGGCGTCCGCGCAGACGGGGGCAGTGCACATCAACTGCCCGTTTGCCGAACCGCTATACGGTGAAATGGATGATACGGGGCTTGCCTGGCAGCAGGCGCCCGGCGACTGGTGGCAGGACGACAAACCCTGGCTGCGTGAAGATTTGCATAGCGGCAGCGCGAAACAACGCGACTGGTTTTTCTGGCGGCAGAAACGCGGCGTGGTTGTGGCGGGGCGAATGAGCGCATCGGAAGGCAAGCTGGTTGCTGCATGGGCGAAAATGCTCGGTTGGCCGCTTATCGGCGATGTCCTTTCACAAACCGGGCAGCCACTGCCGTGCGCCGACCTGTGGCTGGGCAATGCTCGCGCGGTGAGTGAACTGCAAACGGCACAAATTGTTGTTCAACTGGGCAGCAGTCTGACCGGTAAGCGGTTGCTCCAGTGGCAGGCGACCTGCGAGCCGCAGGAGTACTGGCTGGTAGATTCCGTTACCGGGCGGCTTGATCCGGCACATCACCGTGGCCGCCGTCTGGTTTCCGGTGTTGCCGAGTGGCTGGAACTGCACCCGGCGGAATCACGCGCGCCCTGGTGTACTGACATTCCACAATTATCCGCTCAGGCGTGGCAGGCGGTTGCAAGCCAACGCGACACCTTTGGTGAAGCACAGTTAGCGCATCGGCTGGCGAAGTATCTGCCGGATCAGGGGCAACTGTTCCTCGGTAATAGCCTGGTGGTCCGCCTGGTGGATGCGCTGGGGCAATTACCGGCCGGTTACCCGGTTTACAGCAACCGTGGTGCGAGCGGTATCGATGGCCTGATTTCTACTGCCGCAGGTGTACAGCGCGGCACGGCGCGGCCTACGCTTGCAATCGTCGGTGACCTGTCTGCCTTGTACGATCTGAATGCGCTGGCATTACTGCGCCAGGCTTCTGCGCCGCTGGTGCTGATTGTGGTCAATAACAACGGCGGGCAGATCTTCTCGCTGTTGCCGACGCCGCAAAGCGAGCGCGAACAGTTTTATTTAATGCCGCAGCACGTCCATTTTGAGCATGCGGCGGCGATGTTTGGCCTGAAATACCATCATCCCCAAAACTGGGATGAGCTTGAACAAGCGCTGGCGGGGGCATGGAGTAAAGCGGGGGCAACGCTGATTGAGCTGGTGGTGAAAGATACTGACGGCGCGCATACGCTGCAACAGTTGCTCGCGCAGGTAAGTCAGTTGTGATCCTGAATGCGCGGGCTATGCCGGGAGAGTCGCAAAAGCCGTGGCTAATTTTTCTGCACGGTTTTTCGGGTGACAGCCGCGAATGGTTGCCCGTCGGCGAGCGCTTTACGGCCTGTTCACGCCTCTATATTGACCTGCCGGGCCACGGAGGTTCGGCGGATAGCATGGTTACATCCTTCGAACAGCTTAACGATGCGCTGTGCGACACGCTTTGTAGTTACAACATACTAAGTTACTGGCTGATAGGGTACTCGCTGGGCGGACGGGTGGCGATGCACTTTGCCTGCTCCCAGCCGAAGGGACTATTGGGTGTGATCGTTGAAGGTGGGCACCCTGGCCTGACGGATGCGACTGCACGGCAGGAGCGCCTGATATCAGATAGACAATGGGCGCAGCGATTTCGTGCGCAACCGCTTGTCGGCGTTTTTAACGACTGGTATCAACAGCAGGTGTTTGCGTCGTTGAGTGACGAGCAACGGCAACGTCTGGTGGCGTTACGCAGCCAGAACAACGGCCCGGCGCTGGCCGCTATGCTGGAGGCGACTTCGCTCGCTGTACAACCGGATTTACGCGCTGCGCTGCGTAACGCGCCTTTTCCATTTCATTATTTATGTGGTGAGTTTGACAGTAAATTTCGCACGCTGGCGGCTGATGTCAGCACGAACTGTCATGTCATTGTTGACGCCGGGCATAACGCGCATCGGGAACGCCCCGATAGTGTGGCGAACTGCCTGGCGCAAATCCTGCATCTCGATATAAAGGGCATATTATGATCTATCCCGATGAAACCATGCTGTACGCACCGATTGAATGGCAAGACTGCTCTGAAGGCTATACCGATATTCGGTATCACAAATCGGTGGATGGTATTGCCAAAATCACCATCAACCGCCCTCAGGTGCGCAACGCATTTCGTCCTTTGACCGTCAAAGAGATGATTCAGGCGCTGGCTGATGCGCGCTATGACGACAACATCGGCGTGATCATTCTGACCGGTGAAGGCGAAAAGGCGTTCTGTTCGGGTGGCGATCAAAAAGTCCGTGGCGATTACGGTGGATACCAGGATGACTCCGGCGTGCACCATCTGAACGTACTGGACTTCCAGCGCCAGATCCGTACCTGCCCGAAACCGGTGGTTGCGGCCGTTGCGGGTTACTCCATTGGCGGCGGTCACGTGCTGCACATGATGTGCGATCTCACGATCGCGGCAGAAAACGCTATCTTTGGCCAGACCGGCCCGAAAGTGGGCTCCTTTGATGGCGGCTGGGGTGCATCCTATATGGCGCGTATCGTTGGTCAGAAAAAAGCGCGCGAAATCTGGTTCCTGTGCCGTCAGTACAATGCAAAAGAAGCGCTGGATATGGGGCTGGTAAACACGGTGGTGCCAGTTGCTGAGCTTGAGAGAGAGACCATACGCTGGTGCCGTGAAATGTTGCAGAACAGCCCGATGGCGCTGCGTTGCCTGAAAGCGGCACTCAACGCCGACTGTGATGGTCAGGCAGGTCTGCAGGAGCTGGCGGGTAACGCCACAATGCTGTTCTACATGACCGAAGAGGGTCAAGAAGGTCGCAACGCGTTTAACGAAAAACGCCAGCCGGACTTCAGCAAATTTAAACGGAATCCGTAATGCGCAGCGCGCAGGTTTACCGCTGGCAGATACCGATGAATGCGGGCGTCGTGCTGCGTGATCGGCGGCTGAAAACCCGTGACGGGCTGTTTATTCATCTGCGGGATGACGCGCAGGAAGGCTGGGGCGAGATTTCGCCTTTGCCGGGATTTAGCGTGGAGTCTCTTGAGGAAGCGACAGCCGCCGTCTGTGTCTGGGCGCAAGGGTGGCGAGCGGGAGATTGCGGTGTGTTGCCGGGGTTGCCGTCGGTTGACTTTGGTATCAGCTGTGCGCTGGCGGAACTGCGCGGCACGTTGCCAGCGGCGGCGGACTACCGTGCCGCAACGCTGTGCACAGGTGACCCGGATGAACTGTTTGCCGCACTGGCTGCCATGCCGGGCGAAAAAGTGGCGAAAATGAAAGTGGGCCTGTATGAAGCGGTGCGCGATGGCATGGTGGCTAACTTGCTGCTGGAGGCGATGCCTGACTTGTGCCTGCGTCTGGACGCTAACCGCGCCTGGACGCCGCTCAAAGCGCAGCAATTCGCAAAATATGTGAATCCGCACTACCGCGATCGCATTGCTTTTCTGGAAGAGCCCTGTAAAACCCGTGATGATTCGCGCGCCTTTGCCCGTGAAACGGGCATAGCGATAGCCTGGGATGAAAGTTTGCGCGATGCCGATTTTACCTTTGAGCGTGAAGAGGGCGTGCGTGCGGTAGTGATTAAGCCCACCTTAACCGGAAGCCTTGAGAAGGTTCAGGGGCATGTGAAAGCAGCCACACAACTGGGTATGACAGCGGTTATCAGTTCGTCAATCGAGTCCAGCCTTGGTCTGACCCAACTGGCGCGTATTGCCGCATGGCTCACCCCTGACACCATCCCGGGTCTCGATACGTTAAACCTGATGCAGGCTCAGCTTGTGCGCCGCTGGCCGGATAGCCCATTACCCTGCCATAACGTTGAGATGCTGGAACCGCTGCTATGACGTTCAATACCTGGCCCTGGCATCACTGGCGAGAAGCGCGTGGCGATGAACCCGCCATTCGCTTACAGGATGAGACTTTAAGCTGGCGTGACCTGTGCGCACGCGTTGATGCGCTGGCCACCGGTTTTGCCCGCCAGGGGGTGAGCGAGGGCGATGGTGTGATGCTACGTGGGCGAAACCAGCCTCAGGTATTGTTAGCGTGGCTGGCGTTACTCCAATGTGGTGCGCGCGTATTGCCGATCAATCCTCAATTACCCGCGCTGTTGCTGGAGGCATTGCTGCCAAATCTGACGCTGCGTTTCGCCGTTAATCTGGCTGATAGCAATACCTTTGTCGGTCTGACGCCTCTTGAACTGCGACCCGTTGCCCAATCTTATGCCATTGACTGGCAGCTTCAACGGCTGGCGTCGATGACCCTGACTTCTGGTTCGACAGGTTTACCTAAGGCGGCGGTCCACACCTGCGCGGCACACCTTGCCAGCGCACAAGGGGTTCTGGCGATGATTCCTTTCGCACCAGAAGATGACTGGCTGTTGTCACTGCCGCACTATCATGTCTCAGGGCAGGGAATTCTGTGGCGCTGGTTACTGGCAGGCGCGCGCTTAACCGTCTCGGAGAACGGTCTGGCAGAGGCTTTGCAGGGATGTAGCCATGCGTCGCTGGTGCCAACGCAACTGTGGCGCTTGCTGAATGATGCGGTGGAGATCTCTCTCAAAGCCGTTTTGCTGGGCGGCGCGGCGATCCCTGTCGATCTGACTGAACATGCGCGTGAGCGCGGGATTCGTACCTGGTGTGGCTATGGCCTGACGGAGTTCGCTTCAACGGTATGCGGGAAAGAGGCTGATGGGCAGTCTGATGTCGGTTGCCTACTGCCGGGAAGAGCGTTGCGTATCGTTGACGATGAAGTGTGGCTGCGGGCGGAAAGTCTGGCCTCAGGTTACTGGCGCGACGGGGAACTATTGCCGTTGCTCAATGATGAGGGCTGGTTTCCCACCCGTGATAAAGGCGTTCTGCACGATGGCCG
Organism: Phytobacter diazotrophicus; assembly: GCF_052061655.1. Classification (NCBI taxonomy): domain Bacteria; kingdom Pseudomonadati; phylum Pseudomonadota; class Gammaproteobacteria; order Enterobacterales; family Enterobacteriaceae; genus Phytobacter; species Phytobacter diazotrophicus. Next base: position 1,700,490 of record NZ_CM125428.1, read on the forward strand.
TCTGACGATTCTGGGACGACTGGATAATCTGTTTTTCAGCGGCGGCGAGGGTATCCAGCCGGAGGAGGTAGAGCGTGTTATCGTGGCACATCCTCAGGTTCAACAGGTTTTTATTGTTCCCCGCGAAGACCGCGAATTTGGCCACCGACCTGTGGCGGTGGTGGAGTGTGATGACGCCGTTGAGCTCTCGCAGCTCACCACCTGGGTACAGGACAAGCTTGCGCGCTTCCAGCAGCCCGTTGCGTGGTTGCGCTTGCCGGCGCATCTTTCGTCCGGCGGCATTAAAATATCACGCCGTGCGCTACAGTCATGGGTCGCCGAACGGTAGATTTTTTGCGTAGCGTTTTCCAGTTTGCAAGCCGGAAATGCCCACCGGCGGTGGGAGGATGTTAGTGTCCTGACATCTTTACTCAGGCAAGGAATGCCATGAAGAACACCGCTGCACCTACCGCGCATGATGCGCTTTTCAAACAGTTTCTTACCCATAAAGAGACGGCGCGCGATTTTCTGACCCTCCATTTGCCCGCGTCGCTACGCCAGCTTTGCGATCTCGCGACGCTGAAACTGGAGTCCGGCAGCTTTGTTGACGAGGCACTGCGCGCAACCCATTCCGATGTGCTCTACTCGGTCAAAACCCGGCAGGGTGAGGGCTATATTTATGTACTCATTGAGCACCAAAGTTCACCCGACAGGTTTATGGCTTTTCGCTTGATGCGTTATGCCTTAGCGGCAATGCAGCGGCATCTCGATGCGGGAAACACGGTCTTGCCCCTGGTGATTCCAATGCTTTTTTATCATGGGCGCGTTAGCCCTTATCCCTTTTCGTTATGCTGGCTGGATATGTTCAGCCAGCCGCAATATGCCCATGAACTGTACACAACGCCATTTCCGTTGGTGGATATTACCGTTGTGCCTGATGAGCAGATCATGACGCACCGACGTGTTGCCTTACTCGAATTATTACAAAAGCACATTCGTCTGCGGGACATGACCCTCTTGCTGGACAAACTGGTCACGACTTTGTCGCTGGGATACACTACCCGACAGCAGTTGCGCGCTGCAATGCACTATCTACTGAGCAGAGGCAACACGCCAGCGCCAGGCGCTTTTCTTCGCCGACTGGCGCACCGTTCGCCACAACATAAGGAGACGTTGATGACTATTGCTGAACAACTGGAAGAACTCGGCAGGCGTAAGGGCTTTCGTCAGGGGCGCCATGAAGGACGTCACGAAGGACAAAAAGCCGAGGCGCTTCGCATCGCCTGTGAAATGTTACGCAGTGGGATGGACAAAGCTGTCGTGCAACGTTTCACTGGTCTGAGTGAAGCTGAACTGGCGCAGCTCAAACATTAAGACTGCGCCGCTCTTTTCTCAAAGCAGCCCTTTCAGGCTCAGCGTGCGGCGGGTGGCGACATTCAGATCGTATTTTGTCAGATCCGCCGGGCTAACCCATGCGTAATCCTGAAATTCCTCATTGATCTCCACTTCACGGTTCGCGCTGATGCAGTCAAAAATCAGGTAGATCATGTAGATCTCTTCTTTGCTGCCATCGGCGTAGGTTTTTATGCGCACATCGTCGCTAAAGGTCCATGGCGTTATCTGCTGCAACTCAAGTTTCTCACCAAGCTCTTCGCGAATTTCGCGGCGCAACGCGTCTTCAATACGCTCACCTGGTTCGACTCCCCCGCCACTGAGTGCCCATTGGCCGGGAAAAACACCGCGATCGTCCGCCATTTTGCATAGCAAATAATCACCTTCATTTTGAATCAGCGGGCATACAATTGTCCTTTGACGCATGATTTAGTCCTTATCCTTATGACGGGTATAGGGTTTATACCACCAACCTTGCGGGGATGCAGTAAGCTGCTAAAAAAGAGCAAATTGTCCTGTTCAGGCGCATTTAATGAAAACGGGCGTGTAAAAATCGTGGATTGATGTAAAAAATCATTTTTAGTTCAGTATTCTTAAAAAAAATGATCGTACAATCAGCCGCTTTGGAACATTGGACTATTGTTGCGCGGATAAGAGAAATGAAAAAGAGTATATATTTGGGTTTTGCCAGCCTTCTGCTGGCGTCTGCCGGGGCAAATGCTGTGAGCTTGAGCGGCCAGGTGGGTGAGCACTACACCAACCTCGGTGTGGGTATGGGAACGGAAACCAGTGGCCTGGCGTTGAGCGGCAACTGGGCGCATAACGATGATGATGGCGATATCGCCAGTCTGGGTCTGGGTTACAACATTCCGCTGGGGCCGTTTATGGGGACGGTTGGCGGTAAAGGCGTTTACCTTAACCCGAATGCCGGGAGCGAAGGGTATGCGCTGGCCGTTGGTGGTGGTCTGGCATGGCAGGTGAGCGACAGCTTCCGTCTCTTTGGCGAATATTATTACTCCCCGGACTCCCTCTCCAGCGGGGTTAACGACTACCGTGAAGCGAATGCCGGTGCGCGTCTGACCATTATTCGTCCGCTCAGTATTGAAGCCGGTTACCGTTATGTCGAGCTGACCGGTAAAGAAGGCAACCGCGATAATGCGGTGGCGGATGGCCCGTATGTCGGCGTCAACGCCAGCTTCTGATCCTTCGGCGCGGCGTCCGTCCGCGCCAGTTTCTTACCTCTTTTCTTCCCTTCATGCGGTATAGTGTTTCAACCTCTATTGCTGGAGAAAATAATGTTAAACGTAGAGATGCTGTCAACCGGCGATGAAGTCTTGCACGGGCAAATCGTGGACACGAATGCCGCCTGGCTGGCAGATTTTTTCTTTAATCAGGGGCTACCGCTTACCCGACGTAATACCGTTGGCGATAACCTCGACGACCTGGTGGCCATTCTGCGTGAGCGCAGCCAACAGGCGGATATTCTTATTGTTAATGGTGGCCTGGGCCCAACCAGCGATGACCTCAGTGCGCTGGCGGCGGCAACGGCGAAGGGCGAAGCGCTGGTATTGCATGAAGAGTGGTTGACGCAGATGGAGCGCTTCTTTTCCGAGCGCGGACGCGTCATGGCGCCCAGCAACCGCAAGCAGGCGGAAATTCCTGCCAGTGCGGAGCTGGTGGATAACCCGGTTGGTACCGCCTGTGGTTTTGCCGTACAGCTTAATCGCTGCCTGATGTTCTTTACGCCTGGAGTGCCTTCGGAGTTTAAAGTGATGGTGGAACGTGAAATTCTGCCGCGCATTCGCGCACGCTTTACGCTTCCTGAGCCGCCTGTTTGCCTGCGCCTGACAACCTTTGGCCGTTCTGAAAGCGATCTGGCGCAAAACCTGTCGCATTTGACGTTACCTGAGGGTGTAGTGATGGGCTATCGCTCCTCAATGCCCATTATTGAACTGAAACTTACCGGTCCTGCTGAGCATCGCGAGGCGATGGAAGCGTTATGGCCGGAAGTGAAGCAGGTGGCCGGTGAGAGCCTCATTTTCGAAGGCACCGTCGGTTTACCGGCGCTGCTTACCGGGCGGTTGCGTGAACGTCAACTTAGCCTGACGCTGAGTGAACAGTTCACCGGCGGCCTGGTGGCGTTGCAACTTTCGCGTGCGGGTGCGCCGTTGCTGGTCAGCGAAGTGATTCCTTCGCAGGATGAAGCGTTAGTGCAGACTGCACGTTGGGCTGCGGGGCTGCGCGATCGCCATCTGGCCGGGCTGGCTCTGACCGTCACGGGACTCGAAGATGAGCATCTGAACTTCGCGCTGGCGACGCCGGAAGGTACGCATGCCTTACGCGTTAAGTTTAATGCGAACCGACACAGCCTGATGGTACGTCAGGAGGTCTGTGCCATGATGGCGCTAAATATTCTGCGTCGTTGGCTCAATGGTCAGGACGTTGCCAGCGACCATGGCTGGATTAATGTCGTCGAATCCTTATTTGTTGAGTAATTCTTTTACGCCGGAAGAAATTGTCCTTTCGGCGCTTTTCCAGTCCAGCCTGTTGTACTCCACCTGAAAAAATCTGCGTAATACTTCACATTTTCTATCCATGTAATGTCCAGCATGCTGGATCACCATGGCTTTATGATCGCTCTCACAAAATCGGTTCCTCTAAGTCGCAACACTGATTCCAATATTCAGGACTGGAGTCCAATATGTTGGAATCAAGCAAAGTGCCGGCACTCAGCCGGGCAATTGAAATCCTTAATCTCATCGCACGTATTGGGCCTTGCAGCGCTGCGGTAATCATTGAAGAGACAGGCATTCCCAAAAGCACCGCCTATTTAATTTTAGCGGAATTAAAGAAAGCGCGGTTATTGCGTATTGATAGCAATGACAACTACTGCTTATGGACAAAGCTCGTTGAACTTGCCGGGCATGCTTTGGGAAGAATGGATCTGCGCGAGATTACCCGTCCCCGGCTGACTGAACTTATGGATGAGACCGGTCTGCTCTGCCATCTCGGCATTATTGATGACGCAAATGCCTATTACATTCTCAAAATAGAATCCTCCTCCACCATCAGCGTGCGCTCGCACGAGGGCAAAAGTCTTTCCCTTTATCGCTCCGGCATAGGGAAGTGTCTGCTGGCCTGGCAGCCGCCGGCGACGCGCGATGAAATCATCCGGCATTTGCACTGGGAAAAAGCGACGTCGTCGACCATCGCCAATGCCCAGCAATTACACGATGAGCTGGTGCTGATTCGTTCCAGGGGGTGGAGCTATGACAATGGTGAAGATTACCCCGATGTCCGATGTGTCGCAGCCCCCGTCTTTGATGCCCGCAATGCGCTAACGGCAGCCATTTCGGTCGTGGGAACCCGACTGCAAATTAATGAGGAAAACCGGGATTACCTCGCAGGTAAGGCGATTACTTGCGCAAAAGATATTTCCCGGCTTTTAGGGTGGAAAAGCCCTTTCGACAAGCAAGCATCATAAAAAGGAGAACATCATGACCTTACCGAAAATTAAACATGTCAGAGCCTGGTTCATTGGCGGCGCTACCGCAGAGAAAGGGGCAGGCGGCGGTGATTATCACGATCAGGGCGCTCATCACTGGATAGATGACCATATCGCCACCCCAATGAGCAAATACAAGGCCTATGAACAATCCCGGCAGTCTTTCGGTATTAACGTGCTGGGAACCTTAATTGTTGAAGTGGAAGCTGAAAATGGCCAGACGGGCTTTGCTGTTTCCACGGCAGGCGAGATGGGCTGCTTTATTGTTGAAAAGCATTTAAACCGCTTTATCGAGGGTAAATGCGTCAGTGATATCAAGCTTATTCATGATCAAATGCTTAATTCCACCTTGTATTACGCAGGGTCTGGCGGGCTGGTTATGAATACGATTTCCTGTGTCGATCTGGCCTTGTGGGATCTGTTTGGCAAGGTTGTCGGGTTACCCGTTTATAAATTGCTCGGTGGGGCGGTGCGTGACGAAATCCGGTTTTATGCGACCGGCGCGCGCCCCGACCTGGCTAAAGAGATGGGGTTTATTGGCGGCAAAATGCCGACACACTGGGGCCCACATGATGGTGATGCGGGTATTCGCAAAGATGCGGCAATGGTTGCTGAATATCGCGAGAAATGCGGTGAAAATTTCTGGCTGATGCTGGATTGCTGGATGAGCCAGGATGTTAATTATGCCACCAAATTGGCCCATGCCTGTGCCCCGTATAATCTGAAATGGATCGAGGAGTGTCTGCCACCGCAGCAATATGAGGGCTATCGCGAACTTAAACGTAATGCTCCTGCTGGCATGATGGTCACCAGCGGTGAGCATCACGGTACGCTGCAATCATTCCGTACGTTATCGGAAACCGGGATTGATATCATGCAGCCCGATGTCGGCTGGTGCGGCGGCTTAACGACGCTGGTGGAAATCGCCGCGATCGCAAAAGCACGCGGGCAGCTTGTCGTGCCACATGGTTCTTCGGTTTATTCCCATCACGCGGTTATTACCTTCACTAACACGCCATTTAGTGAGTTTTTAATGACCAGCCCCGACTGCTCTACGCTGCGTCCGCAATTTGATCCCATCCTGGTGGATGAACCGGTGCCAGTGAATGGTCGCATTCATAAGAGTGTGCTCGATAAACCGGGCTTCGGTGTTGAGCTTAATCGCAACTGTAATTTAAAGCGCCCGTATAACCATTAATTCCTCCGCGTCGCGCCGCCATGACGCGGCGCAGCCCTACATGAGGTCATTACGATGAATACCAGCTTATTGGATAGCGTGGTAAAGAAAAACCGCGCCCGTTTAATCCCCTTTATGTTGATGTTATACGTCCTGGCATTTCTTGATCGTTCGAATATTGGCTTTGCAAAAGAGACGTATCAGATAGACACCGGCCTTAGCAACGAAGCCTATGCGTTGGGGGCGGGGATCTTTTTTGTGGTGTACGCCTTCCTCGGCGTGCCGGCTAATCTGTTGATGCGTAAGTTTGGCGCACGCTACTGGATTGGAGGGACGACCCTGTTATGGGGATTTCTCTCCGCGGCAATGGCCTGGGCTGATACCGAAGCCAAATTTCTGCTTGTCCGCACGCTTCTTGGGGCGGCGGAAGCTGGCTTCTTCCCTGGCATGATTTACCTGACCTCTCAATGGTTCCCTCAGCGCAATCGCGCCAGCATTATGGGGCTTTTTTACATGGGTGCGCCATTAGCTTTGACGCTGGGCTCACCGCTGTCCGGCGCTTTACTTGAGATGCATGGTTTTATGGGGCATCCGGGGTGGTTCTGGATGTTCTTGATTGAAGGCCTGCTGGCTGTCTCTGCAGGTATCTTTACCTTCTTCTGGCTGGACGATACGCCAGCCCAGGCACGGTTCCTCACGCCGCAAGAGAAGGGCGTTCTTGAGGCCCAGCTTGCCAGCGAAGAGGAAAGTAAAGTGACGTCACGTCTGGCCGATGCGCTGCGTAATGGGCGGGTATGGCAACTGGCTATCATTTATCTGACTATCCAGGTCGCAGTATATGGATTGATTTTTTTCCTGCCGACGCAAGTGGCCGCATTGCTGGGGACAAAAGTGGGGTTCACCGCCTCTGTCGTCACCGCTATCCCCTGGATTGCCGCCCTTTTTGGTACCTGGCTTATTCCTCGTTATTCCGATAAGACCGGTGAAAGACGCAACATTGCTGCGCTGACGCTGTTAGCGGCGGGCATTGGTATTGGCGTATCTGGCCTGGTCTCTCCCGTGCTGGCCATTGTTGCTTTATGCGTCGCGGCGGTGGGATTTATTGCCGTACAACCGGTTTTCTGGACCATGCCAACACAGCTTCTGTCCGGAACGGCGCTGGCGGCAGGTATTGGCTTTGTGAATTTGTTTGGTGCGGTCGGCGGATTTCTGGCCCCGATCATTCGTGTCAAAGCTGAAACCCTGTTTGCCAGCGGCGCTGCCGGGCTTCTCACCCTTGCAGGCGTGGCGATTGCCGGTGCGCTGATCATTTTAACACTGAATGTAAAACAGGCTGTCTCTCACTCGAACAGCGTTCATTCATGACAAAAAGGAAGTGAAATGACAATGGATCCGATTTTATCCAACCCGTTTAAAGCGGGTCTGCTAAAAGGCGAAACGCAGATTGGCCTGTGGTTAAGTTCTACTACATCGTATATGGCTGAGATTGCAGCGACCTCCGGCTATGACTGGTTATTGATTGATGGCGAACATGCGCCGAATACTATTCAGGATCTCTATCACCAGTTGCAGGCCATTGCGCCTTACACCAGCCAGGCCGTCATTCGGCCCGTTGAGGGGAGCCGTGTTCTTATCAAACAGGTGCTCGATATTGGTGCCCGCACATTGTTAATTCCCATGGTGGAGAGCGCAGAGCAGGCGCAGGATGTGGTGGCGGCCACGCGTTACCCGCCACAGGGTGTTCGCGGCGTGGGGGCGAGTGTCGCGCGCGCCGCCCGCTGGGGGCGGGTCGAAAATTATATGGCTCGCGCGAATGAAGAGTTGTGCTTGTTGATTCAGGTTGAAAGCAAAGCGGCGCTGGATAACCTTGATGCCATTTTGCATGTTGATGGTATTGATGGGGTCTTTATCGGTCCTGCCGACCTCTCCGCATCGTTGGGCTATCCTGACAACAGTGGTCATCCGGACGTGCAACGCGCCATTGAACAGGCCATTAAGCAGATACGTGATGCCGGGAAAGCGGCGGGTTTTCTGGCGGTCGATCCGCTCATGGCAAAAAAAGTGCTGGAGTGGGGAGCTAACTTCGTGGCGGTCGGTGTGGACACCATGTTGTATACGAATGCGTTAGATGAACGGCTGGCGATATTTAAAGGGGCCAGACCTTCAGCATCGGCAACGAAGGGCAGTTATTAATTATTCGCCCGCCGGGAGGGTTACGGCGGGCGAACCTTTTAGCGCAACGCCTGCGCCAGTAGGGTTATAGGATGTTCGCAGCGTAGGCTTGTGGACATTTCCACCTGCCACTTACAGGTTTCACAATCTGTGATCACCAAATCCGCACCGCTCTCCTCAATCTGGCGGAACAACGGTTCGCCAATCGCCTGCGAAGTGGCGTAATTTTCACGCTTAAAGCCGTAGGTCCCCGCTATCCCGCAACAACGTGAATCCAGTACGGTAAGTTCCAGCCCGGGAATACGTCGCAGCAGATCCAGGGTGTAGTGCGTCCAGCCCATTTTCTCCATATGGCACGGTGTGTGGTAAACCACTTTCAACGGTAATTCTTTGAGCTTAAGCGTATTGCCTTCCTCCAGCTTGCGCCAGATCCAACGCGTAGCCAGGTCGATATGCGGACGTAAATGGTGGTTATCGACATCCAGCAGATGCGGATATTCATCTCGCAAAGTGAAGGTACAGGTTGATGAGGTGGCAATCACCGGAATACCGTCTCCTGTGATGCTCTGCTGCAACGCCCGAATATTAAATTCCGCCTGCTTTTTCGCTTTCGCAAAATAGCCATTGGCAATCAGCGGTACCCCGCAACATTTTTCCTGACGCAGGAGCTGCACACCGATTCCCATCGCGTTCAGCACTTGCAAGAGATCTTTGCCCAGTTGCGGATGGTTGTAATTCACATAGCAGCCATGGAAAAACGCCACCTGCTGATCAAACGCCTTTTGCTTGTCAGCCACGGAGCGGTACCAGCGGCGGAAAGTGCCATGGGAATATTTTGGCAGCGTCCGGTGATGATCGATTTTCAGCGCCTTATCAAGCAACTGGCGAACGGGTTTGAGCGACGTGGCGGTATTAACCAGCGGCGCGAATGGGGTGGATAACGACCCCATCAAATCCGTATGACTCAGAATGGCATTACGCAGTGAAGGTGGATTGACGGCATATTGCGAACGCGCGCGCTGAATAATATCGCCAATCTTTACGCCAGACGGACAGGCGGTTTCACAGCGTTTACAGTTGGTGCAGTATTTCAGCGCCTCGTCAAACAACGCCGGGTCTTTTAGACGTAAACGCTCCCCATCCGGCCCCGCCTGTTTCGGGCCAGGGTAAGCAGGATTCACCGCGCTGACCGGGCAAACCGTGGTGCACACGGTGCATTTGATACAGCTTTCAAACTGAGTTGTGGTCATTTTACCTCCCCCCGGCGCAAATTTGTTCTGCGGCATACAGCGCGGTAACCGCGCAAACGCCACCCCCACACCCCTGAGCAACCGCATCAAAGCCACCCAAAACGGAGCCCACCACATACAGGTTATCCTGCGTCGTGCCCTGGCGCTTAGCGCGTAGCGTTTCGTCAGTGATCACGCCAAACTGCTGCCAGGGCTGGGTATCAAAGACGTTGTCGCGATACCAGCTTTCCCGTCCGGGGCTTTGTAACACGTCGAGGTCAAAAATGGTTTCCCGTACGCGATCGCGTTCGGCAATCAAACCGTTACTGAAAAAACTGCCGCTGGCGAGCACCACATGGCGTGGACGTAGCGCAATATCCTCATGCTTGCGCGTCCACAGTTGTGTCACGCGCTCACTTTCCACATCGGCACGGATCACCTCATCACCGGGCATCCATGTCCCACCGCTTTGGATAAAACGCTGTTGCAGGCGTGATTGCATGCGGGTGCCGGGAACCGATGGCGGCAGGGTAGGCAGCAACCGTAGCGGACAGGAGAGTTGTTGGTTAAGTCGTGTAAAGACGGCGCTATCCTGCAGGCCGAAACAGGCCGGGAAGTAAAGCTCGTCGTACTGACGGCTTAACGGCAGCAAGGCGCGGTACAGCTCGTCAAAATTCTGTGCAACATCCAGTACACGGGCGATATTGACGGCGCGAAATTCACTCGGGTTATCCCGCACGCGGTCCAGCACCGGCAGCGTTATCTCTTCTGCGGTGGCATTTATGCCACGTTTTTTCAGTGACGCGGCAGCGAGTTGCGGCTGAAAATCGAGAAACCCACAAATACCGACGACCCCAATGGCAATATCTTTTGTCGGCTGGAGAGGAATTTCATTGGGGCTTAACCAGGCCTGACGGAAGGTGCCCAGTGGGGTGACGCGCATATGCGGCGTATCGGCCTCACCTTTTAGCGCCATGCCGCAGTCTGCCAGCATGGTCTGGGTCATTTTTGCATAGTGGCGTACCCTTTCAGCGCCCAGTAAGGCATAAGGATGTTCGCTTTGCATACGCTGTAACGCGTCTACCCCGGCGATGAGGTCGGTGACCGGTTGCCCGTCCGGCAGACGGGAGAGTAGGTCCAGCGAGCCGGAAGAGAAATTGAGTGCGCTCTGACCGCGGCTGACAATGGCACAGCGTTGACCGTTTTCGCTCAGCCGAATGCCGCAGAGTAACCCGGCGAGGCCGCCGCCGATAATAACCGTATCAAATTTCATCAGTTGGCTCCTTTTCCAGCCCGCACAGTCCTTGATAGACCCAACGTGTAAATTCACTTTCGCGTAGCGCATCCCCCCAGGCGACAGGTTTGATGCCCTTCCAGCGCTCATTCAAAAATGCGCAAAGCTGGTTAATAGATTCTGTTTCACTGGTCACCCGCATGCTGTGCAGTAAGCCGGCTGCGCGACAGGCGCACAGTTCACCCTGACATGTGCCCATGCCCACGCGGGTACGGCGGCGCAGATCCAGCAGAGAGTTAACATTCAAGTTTTCAACGGCATACTGGACTTCCCCGGCGGTGACGGCTTCGCATTCGCACACCAGGCTACGACTGTGGCGATCGCTGCCCAGCGAGGCTGGTGTGCGATCGCCATGGCGATAAATAGCCGAACCGCGTAGCGGCACCGGCAGTGAGATAATTTTTTTCAGCGCCTGTTCGGTAGGCTGCTGTGAACCGGGCAACGGCGTTGTCGCTGTGGTACAAGGGGTGTTAAGACCGAGCTTGCGGCAGACGGCATCTGTGGCCCACTCCGCCATCAGACGGTAGGTCATCAGCTTGCCGCCAGTAATGGTGATAAAGCCTTCCATCCCGTCACGTTGAGCGTGATCGAGCAGCACAATACCGCGGCTTACGTTACGTCCTGTCGGGTCATCATCGCTGGCAACCAAAGGACGTACGCCTGCATAGGCGCGCAGGATACGGGTTTGCGCCATCACTGGCGCCAGCTTTTCCCCTTCACGCAGCAGAATATCGACCTCTTCGGGCGTCACCCGGATGTTGTCAATATCCTTATAGTCAATATGCGTCGAGGTGGTGCCAATCAGGGAAATGGTATCGCCGGGTACGAGGATGTCGGCATCTGCCGGTTTACGACAACGGTTTATCACATGCTGATTGATACGGTGGTCGAGTATCAGCAGGGCTCCTTTGGCCGGGAACATGCGAATCCGTAAATCCGCATACTCCGCGATGCGCTGGCCCCAAATCCCGGCGGCATTGACCACGACAGGAGCATGCAGAGGATAAATTTCATGGGTTTGCGGGTTCATCAGTTGTACACCGGTGACCCTGTCGCCCTGGCGTATTAATCCGCAGACTTCATGGCCTGTCAGGATAGTGGCGCCATGTTCACGCGCATCCAGCATATTGCTGGCGGTCAGGCGAAAGGGATCCACAGTGCCATCGGGCACGCGGACGGCACCAATCAGTGCCGGGTTTACGCTGGGTTCTGTGCGCCGCGCTTCTTCTGGCGTAATGGCCTGCGCGTTAATCCCCGCGCGCTGGCAGGCATCAATAAAGACAGGCTGATAAGCCAGATCGTCTTCTGGCAGGGTGATAAATAAACCGTCTGTAGGCTCAATACAGTGGCGAGCGATACGCTTGAGGATTTGGTTTTCTGCAATGCATTCCCGGGCGGATTCGTTATCGGTCACTGCGTAACGCGCACCGCTGTGCAATAAACCGTGATTGCGGCCGGTGGCACCTGTGGCAATGTCATGGCGTTCAAGCAGTACCACGCGCAGTCCGCGCAATGCACAGTCGCGGGCGATGCCTGCTCCGGTCGCGCCACCGCCGATGATGATGACATCGTTATCGTTTGAGTTACCCATATTTTCGTCTTCCGAGCGGGATTCCATAGAAACATTTAGCCACACTGTTGCTATGGATTGTTTGATATCGCGCATATTCGAGCAAAAAACGAAAATAACCAGCGTGGTTTTATGTCTGAAAGTGGAGCTTTGTCATAAATGTGTAACATAAGGTGCGACAAATCGCCTTTTGTCGTTAGAATTTGCCGGGTAAAACCGTTACAAACGAAATCATGGTTTCGTTTTCACTCATAGTAGTCACATATAATGATAAAACCCTGCCACGGAGGCATATATGTTGAGTATTTTCCGGCCAGAATCCCACCGAGAAAGACTTCCTGAAGATCGTATCGACCCGGTTTATCGTCGTCTGCGCTGGCAGATCTTCCTGGGTATTTTCTTCGGCTATGCGGCCTATTATCTGGTGCGCAAAAATTTTGCGTTGGCCATGCCTTACCTTGTGGAGCAGGGCTTTTCCCGCGGTGATTTAGGGTTTGCGCTGTCGGGGATCTCCATTGCCTATGGTTTCTCAAAGTTCATTATGGGGTCGGTCTCGGATCGTTCGAATCCGCGCGTTTTTCTGCCCGCCGGGTTGATTCTGGCCGCGGCAGTCATGTTGTTCATGGGATTTGTCCCGTGGGCGACATCGAGCATTGCCATTATGTTTGTGCTGCTGTTCCTGTGTGGTTGGTTCCAGGGAATGGGGTGGCCGCCGTGCGGACGTACCATGGTGCACTGGTGGTCGCAAAAAGAGCGTGGCAGGATAGTGTCTGTATGGAACTGTGCGCACAACGTCGGCGGCGGTATTCCCCCGTTGCTGTTCCTGTTGGGTATGGCCTGGTTTAACGACTGGCACGCGGCGCTGTATATGCCTGCGTTTGGGGCAATCATTGTGGCGATCTTCGCGTTCGCTATGATGCGCGATACTCCTCAGTCCTGCGGCTTGCCGCCGATTGAAGAGTATAAAAACGACTACCCGGACGATTACAGCGAAAAGGCAGAAGAGGAACTGACGGCGAAGCAAATCTTTATGCAGTACGTCTTCCCGAACCGTCTGCTCTGGTACATCGCCATCGCCAACGTCTTCGTTTATCTGCTGCGCTACGGCATTCTGGACTGGTCACCCACCTACCTGAAAGAAGTGAAACATTTCGCGCTGGATAAATCTTCCTGGGCCTACTTCTTTTATGAATATGCCGGGATCCCAGGAACGCTGATTTGCGGTTGGATGTCGGACAAAGTTTTCAAAGGTAATCGTGGTGCAACAGGCGTCTTCTTTATGACGCTGGTCACCATCGCCACGATCATCTACTGGTTAAACCCGGCGGGTAATCCGACGATAGATATGGTCTGTATGATTGTCATTGGCTTCCTGATCTACGGCCCGGTGATGCTCATTGGTCTGCATGCTCTTGAACTGGCTCCGAAAAAAGCCGCCGGTACGGCAGCGGGCTTCACCGGTTTATTCGGCTACCTTGGCGGGTCGGTGGCGGCCAGTGCGATTGTGGGTTACACCGTCGATTTCTTCGGTTGGGACGGTGGTTTTATGGTGATGATTGGCGGCAGCATTCTGGCTGTGCTTTTGCTGATTGTGGTGATGATTGGTGAACGCAAACATCATGCACAAGTGGCGGCTAAGCGCCGGTAAGGCAATAAAAAGGGCCGCGCGCGGCCCTTTTACATTTCAATCTCAATATCCCCTTTTGCTTTGCAGCAGCAGGGTAATATTTCGTCAGGCTGGATAAAGGCCAGCGGCTCGGTCAGCCAGTCGACCTGGCCTGTGACCAGGCGACAGCGACAGGAGCCGCAGTAACCTTCGCGGCACTGGTATTCCACCGGCACGCGGTGTGATTCCAGCGCCACCAACAAAGACGGATGTTCTTCCTGGCACAACACCTGTGTGCCCGTCAGCCGTAAGGTTACGCGCGTCATCAGAGCTGGAAGTTACTCAGGTCGTCGGTATCGACTTCGGCGTCGATCTGGCCAACCAGATAAGAACTGACTTCCACTTCCTGCGGAGCCACCTGAACGTTGTCAGAGACCAGCCAGGTATTGATCCACGGAATCGGGTTAGAGCGGGTCTGGAACGGCAAGTCCAGGCCGACCGCCTGCATGCGGATATTGGTGATGTACTCAATATACTGCCACAGGATGTCTTTATTCAGACCGATCATGGAGCCGTCGCGGAACAGATACTCTGCCCACTCTTTCTCCTGCTGAGCCGCCTGGACGAACAGGTCATAGCACTCCTGTTTGCACTCTTCGGCAATCTCAGCCATTTCCGGGTCATCGCTACCTGAACGCAGCAGGTTCAGCATGTGCTGAGTCCCGGTCAGATGCAGCGCTTCATCGCGTGCAATCAGACGGATGATTTTGGCGTTGCCTTCCATCAGTTCGCGCTCCGCAAAGGCGAAAGAGCAGGCAAAGCTGACGTAGAAGCGAATAGCTTCCAGTGCGTTAACGCTCATCAGACACAGATACAGTTTCTTTTTCAGCTCGCGCAGGTTCACGGTCACGCTTTTACCGTTAACGGTATGGGTACCTTCGCCAAGCAGATGCCAGTAGCTGGTTAGCTCAATCAGTTCATCGTAATAGGCCGAAATGCCCTCGGCACGTTTCTGGATCTGCTCGTTGGTGACGATATCGTCAAACACAATCGCCGGATCGTTCACGATATTACGGATGATGTGGGTGTAAGAGCGCGAATGGATCGTTTCTGAAAACGCCCAGGTTTCAACCCAGGTTTCCAGTTCCGGGATCGAAATCAGCGGCAACAGCGCCACGTTCGGGCTACGACCCTGAATAGAGTCCAGCAGCGTCTGGTATTTCAGGTTGCTGATGAAAATGTGTTTTTCGTGTTCCGGCAACGCCTGGTAGTCAATACGGTCGCGGGAAACGTCAACTTCTTCCGGACGCCAGAAGAAGGAGAGTTGCTTTTCAATCAGCTTTTCAAAGATGTCATATTTTTGCTGATCGTAGCGCGCCACGTTGACCGGCTGGCCGAAGAACATTGGCTCTTTGAGCTGGTCGTTTTTCGTCTGTGAAAAGGTGGTGTATGCCATGAGTGTGTCCTGTGAGAGATTTTGTAGATCGGGCAAACAAAATCGTAGGCCGGGTAAGCGTAGCGCCACCCGGCATTTACATTAGATCTTACATGCGCCGCTTTCGCAGCCATCATCCTGAATGGACGGCACCAGATCATCCTGCGCATCTTCCGCACCGTCGCGGGTGTTTTGATAGTACAGGGTCTTCACGCCAAATTTATAGGCAGTGAGCAAGTCTTTCAGCAATTGCTGCATCGGCACTTTTCCGGACGGGAAACGTGTCGGGTCATAGTTGGTATTTGCAGAGATCGACTGGTCGATAAATTTCTGCATGATGCCCACCAGTTGCAGATAGCCGTCGTTGTTCGGCATTTCCCACAGCAGCTCGTACTTATCTTTCAACAACTCATAATCCGGCACCACCTGACGCAGAATACCGTCTTTCGACGCCTTGATGCTCACATGGCCGCGCGGCGGCTCAATGCCGTTGGTGGCATTGGAGATCTGCGATGAGGTTTCCGACGGCATCAGCGCAGACAGCGTGGAGTTACGCAGGCCGTAAGTTTTCACCGATTCACGCAGGGCGTCCCAGTCGTAGTGCAGGGGCTCGCTGGTGATACCGTCCAGGTCTTTCTTGTAGGTATCAATAGGCATAATGCCTTTGGAGTAGGTGGTTTCGTTAAACCATGGGCATGCGCCTTGCTCTTTCGCCAGTTCGTTAGATGCTTTCAGCAGGTAGTACTGAATGGCTTCAAACGTTTTGTGGGTCAGGTTGTTGGCGCTGCCATCGGAGTAGCGTTTGCCGTTTTTCGCCAGCCAGTAGGCGAAGTTAATTACACCAATACCCAGCGTACGACGGCCCATTGCACCGCGTTTTGCCGCTGGAATCGGGTAGTCCTGGTAATCCAGCAGGGCATCCAGCGCACGCACGGCAAGCACCGCCAGCTCTTCCAGCTCTTCCAGGTTAGAAATTGCACCCAGGTTAAAGGCAGACAGCGTACAGAGCGCGATTTCACCGTTTTCGTCGTTCACGTCTTCCAGCGGTTTGGTTGGCAGAGCGATTTCCAGGCACAGGTTAGACTGGCGCACTGGCGCAACCACCGGGTCAAACGGGCTGTGGGTGTTACAATGGTCAACGTTCTGGATATAGATACGGCCGGTAGAGGCACGTTCCTGCATCATCAGCGAGAACAGCTCAACGGCTTTCACGCGCTGTTTGCGGATGCTGTCGTCTTTCTCGTATTTGGTGTACAGACGCTCGAACTCATCCTGATCGGCGAAAAACGCGTCATACAGGCCCGGGACGTCAGACGGGCTGAACAGGGTGATCTCTTCCCCTTTCAGCAGGCGGGTGTACATCAGTTTGTTGATCTGTACGCCGTAGTCCATGTGACGTACACGGTTACCTTCAACGCCACGGTTGTTTTTCAGAACCAGCAGGCTTTCAACTTCCAGATGCCACATCGGATAGAACAGGGTCGCCGCACCACCACGCACACCGCCCTGAGAGCAGGATTTTACCGCGGTCTGGAAGTGTTTGTAGAACGGGATACAGCCGGTGTGGAACGCTTCACCGCCGCGAATCGGGCTACCCAGCGCACGAATACGACCCGCGTTGATACCGATACCGGCACGCTGGGAAACATATTTCACAATTGCGCTGGAAGTGGCGTTGATCGAGTCCAGGCTGTCGCCGCACTCGATCAGCACGCAAGAGCTGAACTGACGTGTCGGAGTACGTACGCCGGACATAATCGGCGTCGGCAGAGAAATTTTGAATGTAGAGACCGCATCATAGAAGCGTTTCACGTAGCTCAGACGCGTCTCGCGTGGATACCCTGAGAACAGGCAGGCAGCCACCAGGATATAGAGGAACTGCGCGCTCTCGTAGATTTCGCCTGTTACACGGTTCTGAACCAGGTATTTGCCTTCAAGCTGCTTAACGGCCGCGTAGGAGAAATTCATATCGCGCCAGTGGTCGATAAACTCGTCCATCTGCTTGAACTCTTCTTCCGTGTAGTCTTCCAGCAGATGCGTGTCGTATTTGCCAAGTTCAACCATTTTTACCACATGGTCGTACAGCGCTGGCGGCTCGAACTGACCGTAGGCTTTTTTACGCAGGTGGAAAATGGCCAGGCGCGCGGCGAGGTACTGGTAGTCTGGCGCTTCACGGGAGATCAGGTCCGCAGCGGCTTTGATAATAGTCTCATGAATGTCGGACGTTTTGATGCCGTCGTAGAACTGAATATGGGAACGCAGTTCCACCTGGGAGATGGATACATTACTCAGCCCCTCTGCCGCCCAATCCAGCACCCGATGAATTTTGTCGAGATTGATGCGCTCGGTGCTACCGTCGCGCTTTGTCACCAGCAGACTCTGATTCATGTGAAATTTACCTGTCCGTGAATAAAAAATATCCCCCAATTATCCACAGAACCACGTTGTGACTAAGTCTGTGGATAAATACTATATGTTGGGGGTATATGATAAGAGAAACGCTATATGGTGAGTATTCTAGTAAGGATTCTTTTGAGTACAAGAGTTGATTTTGACGTTAAATTGAGGTTGCAAAAGAGTGATAAAGGCTAAGTCCACGTCGCATAAGGCCTGGCGGGGATGTCAATATTTCGCAAAAAAAAATGAAAATTTGATCAAACGCTGATTTCTTCATCGGGAAGGGGAGATCGCGCGACATGATGTAGCGCAATCTTTATAAGAATAGTGAATGACGTCAGACGTTTTTTGGCTTTGTATGTAACATATAATTCACATCCACACCGGGCGCGAGCTTAAAGGCATTTAACAGCGGGTTGTAATGCAGGCCCGTAATGTGGCGCTCCTTTAGCCCGGATTCATTCACCCAACCGAGCAGTTCTGCCGGTTTGATAAATTTCTTCACGTCGTGCGTCCCTTTCGGCACCATTTTCAGCACATACTCCGCGCCAACCACCGCCATCAACCACGCTTTGCCGTTACGGTTAATGGTCGAGAAGAAGACATGGCCGCCGGGTTTGACCAGCCGCGCGCAGGCGTTGACCACCGATTGCGGGTCCGGTACGTGTTCCAGCATCTCCATGCAGGTGACAACATCATATTGCTGCGGATGTTTATCGGCGTGGTCTTCGACGGTCTCTTGCACGTATTCGACGCGAATGCCGGACTCCAGAGCATGAAGCCTGGCGACCTGTAGCGGTTCAAAGCCCATATCCAGCCCGGTGACTATCGCCCCTTCGCGCGCCATGCTCTCCGCCAGAATGCCGCCACCGCAGCCGACATCCAGTACATTCTTGCCAAACAGACCGTCAGCACGTTCTGCAATATAGCCCAGACGTAATGGGTTGATGCGATGAAGAGGTTTGAATTCGCCTTCCAGATCCCACCAGCGAGAAGCGACCGCTTCAAATTTGGCAATCTCAGCCTGGTCAACGTTTTGAGCAACCGACGTTTTTTCGGCATTCATGGGGATACGTACTCCTTTTTTAGCAAGACGGATGAGTATAACAGTCTGCTGGCGCTAATAAAGCGCCCTGCGGGGTCTTTCCGTTTACCTGATTCATTACGGTTGTGTTATAATTTGCGACCTTTGAATCCGGGATACAGTAGAGGGATAGCGGTTAGATGAGCGACCTTGCGAGAGAAATTACACCGGTCAACATCGAGGAAGAGCTGAAAAGTTCTTATCTGGATTATGCCATGTCGGTCATTGTTGGCCGTGCGCTGCCAGATGTCCGCGATGGTCTAAAGCCGGTTCACCGTCGCGTACTTTACGCCATGAACGTCTTGGGCAATGACTGGAACAAAGCCTACAAAAAATCTGCCCGTGTCGTTGGTGACGTAATCGGTAAATACCATCCCCATGGTGATTCCGCAGTGTATGACACCATTGTGCGTATGGCACAGCCATTTTCACTGCGCTACATGCTGGTTGATGGTCAGGGTAACTTCGGTTCGATTGACGGCGACTCCGCGGCGGCAATGCGTTATACGGAAATCCGTCTGGCGAAAATTGCCCATGAGCTGATGGCCGATCTGGAAAAAGAGACCGTTGATTACGTCGACAACTACGACGGTACGGAAAAAATCCCTGATGTTATGCCTACCAAGATCCCGAACCTGCTGGTGAACGGGTCTTCCGGTATTGCAGTCGGGATGGCGACCAACATTCCTCCGCATAACCTGACGGAAGTGATTAACGGTTGCCTGGCGTACATCGATAATGAAGACATCAGCGTTGAAGGGCTGATGGAACATATCCCTGGGCCGGACTTCCCGACCGCCGCGATTATTAATGGTCGTCGCGGTATTGAAGAAGCGTACCGTACCGGGCGTGGCAAAATTTATATTCGCGCCCGCGCGGAAGTGGAAGCTGACGCGAAAACCGGTCGTGAAACCATTATCGTGCATGAAATTCCGTATCAGGTGAACAAAGCACGCCTGATCGAGAAAATTGCCGAGCTGGTTAAAGATAAACGCGTTGAAGGTATCAGTGCGCTGCGTGACGAGTCTGATAAAGACGGGATGCGCATCGTGATTGAAATCAAACGTGACGCAGTGGGTGAGGTGGTACTGAATAACCTGTACTCCCAGACCCAGCTCCAGGTTTCCTTCGGTATCAACATGGTGGCACTGCACCATGGTCAGCCGAAGATCATGAACCTGAAAGACATTCTGTCCGCGTTTGTCCGTCACCGCCGCGAAGTCGTGACGCGTCGTACGATTTTCGAACTGCGCAAAGCGCGTGACCGTGCGCATATCCTTGAAGCGTTGGCCGTTGCGCTGGCGAATATCGATCCGATTATCGAGCTGATTCGCCGTGCGCCGACCCCGGCAGAAGCGAAAGCCGGTCTTATCGCGCAGCCGTGGGATTTGGGCAACGTTTCCGCCATGCTGGAACGTGCAGGCGATAACGCCGCGCGCCCTGAATGGCTGGAGCCAGAGTTCGGTATTCGTGACGGTAAATACTACCTGACCGAACAGCAGGCACAGGCGATTCTGGATCTGCGTTTGCAGAAACTGACAGGCCTTGAGCATGAAAAACTGCTCGAAGAATATAAAGAGCTGCTGGAACAGATTGCCGAGCTGCTGCATATCCTCGGTAGCGCCGATCGTCTGATGGAAGTTATCCGCGAAGAGCTGGAACTGGTTCGTGAGCAGTTCGGTGACGATCGTCGTACTGAGATCACCGCCAACACCGCCGACATCAACATTGAAGATCTGATCAACGAAGAAGATGTTGTGGTTACGCTGTCGCATCAGGGCTACGTGAAATACCAGCCGCTTACCGACTACGAAGCGCAACGTCGTGGTGGTAAAGGGAAGTCTGCGGCGCGTATTAAAGAAGAAGACTTTATCGACCGTCTGCTGGTGGCCAACACCCACGACACGATCCTCTGCTTCTCCAGCCGTGGTCGTCTGTACTGGATGAAAGTTTACCAGTTGCCGGAAGCGAGCCGTGGCGCGCGTGGTCGTCCGATCGTCAACCTGCTGCCGCTGGAGCCGAATGAGCGTATCACCGCCATTCTGCCGGTACGCGAGTATGAAGAGGGCGTAAGCGTCTTTATGGCGACCGCCAGCGGTACCGTGAAGAAAACCGCGTTGACCGAGTTCAGCCGTCCGCGCTCTGCCGGGATCATTGCGGTTAACCTCAATGAAGGCGACGAACTGATCGGCGTCGATCTGACCTCTGGTCAGGACGAAGTCATGCTGTTCTCTGCCGCCGGTAAAGTGGTGCGCTTCAAAGAAGGTGCCGTTCGTGCGATGGGACGTACCGCGACAGGTGTTCGCGGTATCAAGCTGGCAGGCGAGGACAAAGTCGTTTCGCTGATCATTCCACGTGGCGAAGGGGCAATCCTCACCGTGACGCAGAATGGTTACGGTAAACGTACGGCTGAAACCGAGTACCCGACCAAATCACGTGGTACGCAGGGCGTTATCTCCATCAAGGTGACCGAACGTAACGGTTCCGTGGTGGGGGCGGTACAGGTCACTGATACCGACCAGATCATGATGATCACCGATGCCGGTACGCTGGTGCGTACGCGTGTGTCGGAAATCAGCGTGGTAGGGCGTAACACCCAGGGTGTGATCCTGATTCGTACCGCAGAAGACGAAAACGTGGTCGGTCTGCAGCGTGTAGCCGAACCGGTGGACGACGAAGAACTTGACTCCATCGATGGCAGCGTCGCGGAAGGGGATGATGAAATTGCCCCGGAAGTTGACGATGGCGCGGCTGACGACGACGCCGACACCGACGAGTAATCTGTGCTGAGGGCCGGTTTTCCGGCCCTTTCTCTTTGCCATTGCGGCACCGGCATTTTACCGCTACTTTAATCTCAGTCACTTTTACACCCTCATGGCGGAGTTTCCCCAGGTTGAAATACCTCGTCTCTTTTCGTAGCACTTTGAAAGTCTCGCGCTATCTTTTCCGCGCGCTGGCTCTGGTGCTTTGGCTGCTGATTGCTCTCTTTTCGGTGTTCTACATCGTCAACGCGTTGCGTGATAAAGAGTCGGAGATACGCCAGGAATTTAACCTCAGCGCCGATCAGGCGCAGCGGTATATTCAGCGCACCTCCGACGTCATGAAAGAGCTGAAATACATCGCTGAAAACCGTCTGACGGCAGAAAACGGTATTCTTGCCTCTCGTGGGCTGGATGCGAAAACGGATGTACCTGATTTTCAGCCGCTGTTCCCCGATTCTGACTGCTCGAAAATGGGCACGGCCTGGCGTGGTTCTCTGGAATCACTGGCCTGGTTTATGCGCTACTGGCGGGATAACTTCTCGGCGGCTTACGACCTGAATCGCGTATTCCTGATTGGTAGCGAGAATCTTTGCGTGGCGGATTTTGGCCTGCGTGATGTGCCGGTCGAGCGCGACGAGACATTGAAAAGCCTGCATGAACGCATTCTGAAATACCGCAATGCGCCGCAGGATGAACGTGGTAACAACCTGTACTGGATGAGTCAGGGGCCGCGTCCGGGAGTCGGCTATTTTTATGCGCTGACGCCGGTTTATCTGGGCAATCGTCTGCAGGCGTTGCTGGGAACGGAACAATCCATTCGGATGGAGAACTTCTTCACCCCTGGCAGTTTGCCGATGGGGGTGACCATCTTTGATGAAAGCGGACGCGCGTTGATTTCCCTGACCGGTGCGGAAAATCGTATCGAGGCGGATCCGCGCTGGCTGCAGGTGCGCTCCTGGTTTGGTTACACCTCCGGCTTTCATGACCTTATCCTCAAAAAGAGCCTGCCGCCATCGCCGCTGAGTATCGTCTACTCGGTGCCTGTGGACTTGGTGCTTGAGCGTATTCGCATGCTGATCCTCAATGCGGTGCTGCTTAACATCCTTGTGGGGATTGCGCTGTTTACCCTTGCACGCATGTATGAACGGCGAATTTTTATTCCGGCGGAAACAGACGCCCAGCGTCTGGAAGAGCACGAGCAGTTCAACCGTAAAATCGTCGCCTCGGCGCCGGTGGGGATCTGTATTTTACGTACCCAGGATGGCACCAACATTCTGAGTAATGAACTGGCGCATAACTACCTGAATATGCTCACCCACGAAGATCGGCAACGTCTGACGCAAATTATCTGCGGGCAGCAGGTAAACTTTGTGGATGTACTGACCAGCAACAATACCAATTTGCAGATAAGCTTCGTACATTCTCGTTATCGCAACGAAAACGTGGCGATTTGTGTGCTGGTGGATGTGTCTGCGCGCGTCAAAATGGAAGAGTCGCTGCAGGAGATGGCGCAGGCGGCAGAGCAGGCGAGTCAGTCAAAATCGATGTTCCTGGCAACCGTCAGTCACGAACTGCGTACGCCGCTGTACGGCATTATTGGTAACCTCGATCTGCTGCAAACCAAAGATCTGCCGAAAGGCGTTGACCGTCTGGTGACGGCGATGAATAACTCGTCGAGCCTGCTGCTAAAAATCATCAGCGACATTCTCGATTTCTCAAAAATCGAATCTGAGCAACTCAAAATTGAGCCGCGTGAGTTCTCCCCGCGCGAGGTGATGAGTCATATCACCGCCAACTATGCGCCGCTGGTGGTCCGTAAACAGCTCGGCCTTTACTGTTTTATCGAGCCGGACGTGCCTGCCACGCTGAATGGCGATCCGATGCGTCTGCAGCAGGTTATCTCCAACCTGCTCAGCAACGCCATTAAGTTTACCGATATCGGCTGCATTATTCTCCATGTCCGCCGGGATGAACACTATCTGAGTATCCGTGTGCGCGATACCGGCGTCGGGATCCCGGCCAAGGAAGTGGTGCGGTTGTTCGATCCCTTCTTCCAGGTGGGTACCGGCGTGCAGCGTAACTTCCAGGGGACCGGGCTGGGGCTGGCGATTTGCGAAAAACTGATCAGCATGATGGATGGCGATATTAGTGTCGATACCGAACCGGGTATGGGCAGCCAGTTTACCATCCGTATTCCGCTGTATAACGCCGTTGAGCTTGCGTCTGCGGATGTTGATGGCCTTGCGAATACCTGTTGTTGGCTGGCGGTACGCAATGCATTTCTTAACAGTTATCTGGAAACCTTGCTGGCGCATAATGGCATTCAGGTCCAGCACTATGATGGTCGCCCACTGGGGGCAAACGACACCTTTATTACGGATGATGAACTGCCCGCGTCCTGGAGCGGGCGGGCCGCCGTCATGTTCTGCCGTCGCCATATTGGTATTCCGCTGGAACGTACGCCAAATGAATGGCTGGTTAGCGTGGCGTCGCCGCATGATCTGATTGCGATCCTTGGGCGAATTCACCGTGTTGAGGTGGTGGTGCCGCAAGTCACTACCGCGCTACCGCCGCCGGGCGCGGCCGAGGCGCGTAATGACGACATGATGATTCTGGTGGTCGACGATCACCCGATCAACCGCCGTCTGCTGGCGGATCAGCTCGGCTCGCTGGGGTATCAGTGCAAAACGGCAAACGACGGCGTAGATGCCCTGAATGTCCTGAGTAAAAACCCCATCGATATTGTGCTCAGCGACGTTAACATGCCGAACATGGATGGTTATCGTCTGACGCAACGCATCCGTGAATTGGGGATGACCCTGCCGGTTATCGGCGTGACGGCGAATGCGCTGGCAGAAGAGAAACAGCGTTGTCTTGAGTCGGGTATGGATAGCTGCCTGTCGAAGCCGGTAACACTGGATGTACTGAAACAGACGCTGGCGCTTTACAGTGCGCGAGTAAGAAAAGAGCGGCGATAAAAACAAACCCCGGCGGGAGCCGGGGTCGTAGGCATTACTCTTTCTCGGTCTGGGTCAGTGTGACCGAAGAGAGGTAATTCAGCAGGGCGATATCATTATCAACACCCAGTTTCATCATGGCAGATTTCTTCTGGCTACTGATGGTCTTGATACTGCGGTTCAGTTTCTTGGCGATTTCGGTGACCAGGAAACCTTCGGCAAACAGACGCAATACTTCACTCTCTTTCGGTGACAGACGTTTATCGCCATAACCGCCAGCGCTGATTTTTTCCAGCAGGCGGGAAACGCTTTCCGGGGTAAATTTCTTGCCTTTCTGTAATGCAGCCAGCGCCTTAGGCAGGTCGGTTGGTGCGCCCTGTTTCAGCACGATCCCTTCAATGTCCAGATCCAGCACGGCGCTCAGGATTGCCGGGTTGTTGTTCATTGTCAGAACAATGATGGACAGGTTCGGGAAATGGCGTTTGATGTATTTAATCAGCGTGATGCCGTCACCGTATTTATCGCCTGGCATTGACAGATCGGTGATAAGAACATTGGCCTCAAGTTTCGGCAGATTATTGATAAGTGCTGTAGAGTCTTCAAATTCACCGACTACATTCACCCATTCGATCTGTTCAAGTGATTTGCGAATACCGAACAGTACAATCGGATGGTCATCGGCAATAATTACGTTCATATTGTTCATGTATTGGGCTACCTTGCTACAGCAAGCTCTTGACGTAAGCGTCAATGTCGCTGATGTAATTTTCTATGCCTGGAACATCCTTCTCACGAATTAAATGCTCCAGCGTTTCACATAACTGCTTACCAGGAACCAGATTAAGCATGGCAAACACCCCTTTCAGGCGGTGTGCTGTCTGAGCCAGTGCAGCGAAATCGCTTGTCGCCGATTCAGTATACAACCTCTTAACATCATCCGGTACTGTGTCGACAAACAGCGCATAATAACCGCTGGCATGGAGCTCCGCATTTTCATCGCCCCCCAAAGGCGACTCCATCACGTCTTCCTGTGCCAGTTGCTCTTCTATAAGCTGCAATATTGCTTCCTGCATTGCATTGCTCATATTAAAGTTGACGCGCAATTGTCCGGGGCCAATTTTCCGCACGCCGACCTCATCATCGCTTAAAAGCAAGCCCGAGGATGTAAGATTAGACGGATTATCCGTTAAAAACAGGTCATATTCTTGACTTAACAGCCTTTCATCCGGAGAGATACAGCTTGCTCCCCAGTTTTCGAGCTGTCGAACCACAATATTGCGGATTTCGCTGGAGGTGATATCAATCATGGCGACCACATCGTCCAGTAATTTCTCCTCGGCTTCCTCATGTTGAGCGCGCACTGCCATTTTCACGTGCAGTGAATAACGGGTACCGAGCTCCTCCCGTGCTTTAATATTTAAGTGACCACCGAGTTTTCTGGCCAGTTGATCGCATAGCCAGAAGGTGAGGGCATTGGCTTTACCATACTGATCGCCCTGAGTGGTATTGAGGAACGGGAAGTGCAGGTTGTCGATCTCGCTATTACTTACGCCATTGCCGGTGTCCAGGATACGGAAGGTCAGACGATCTTCTGCGGATTCGTCCATGCTCACTTCAAGAGTGATTTTGCCAATCTGCGTTGTCGTCACGGCGTACTGGATCAACAGTAGCAAAATACGTAGCAGGGCATCACGGTCGCCGTGGCGCTCTTCTTTAGCATGAAGATGGTTATTGATGAGCAGTTGTAGTCCCTTGCGCTTAATCACAGGCAGTACCTGCGGCACCACTTCATCAATTAAATCCTGAATGGAAAACAGCGTGGATTGTCCTTTCCATGTGTCGTTTTCCAGCATATTGGCCAGTTGGATCTCATCCACCAGTCTCGCCAGCGCTTCGGCATGATCAGCAAGCTGGTTGCCCTCCTTATCGCTCAACGCAGCGGCTTCGCCAGCCAGGGCTTTGACAGGCTGCTTGAGTGCTTCGGCAATGTTTTGCATAAACGCTGCGCGACCTTGCTGATTTTTCTCATACAGGCGCTGCGCCTGTTTGAGCTTTTTATTCACCAGTACTTCTCTGTCCTGATCGCGGATGATGAAAATTTGCGTGCGCGACGCCACCTGGCTGCGGAACTGGCGAATTTCATACAATTCGTTATTGATAGTGGCCTGAATCACCCCCTGATGCTGATCGGCCATAGAGGTGATATTTTGCAAGTTGAGATGTGGCAGCAAATGATCGGCGATTTTATTGCTCAACACGGTGCGGTTGGCTTCCTGGTCATGTACCAGCAACCCTAACGGCAACAGAGAGACAATCTCTTCATTAAAGGCGCGCATAACGCGCAGCTCGTTACTGTTTCCCGCAGGGGCCAGTCCGTCGCTCTGACGGCCCGGCTGATGGCGGAACGTGGTATAGCCAAACAGCGCCAGCGCCAGCAGACCAATGTTCAACAACAGCGGCAACAGAATATTTTGCAAGGTCTCCAGCAGCAGCGTACCAAACGGCACCTGCCAGACCAGGCGCAGGCCGGTGGAGTTGAGCGAAGAGGCAATCTCGATTTTCGAGCTATTGAAATTGATGGTGACGCTGTCTGTGCTCTCTTTATCGGTGGAACGCAGATTATTTTGCTCGTTATCCGTATCGAGACGGAAGCTGTCCAACGACATATCCGGTGGGATTAGGTCGTTAATCGGCAGGTCAAATGCCACAACCGTCGCCAGATGACCGGGCTGATTAAACGTGGTGCGCAGGGTGAAATAGTGGCCATTCTGCCAGGAAAGGCGACGCAGTGCGGAGAAGCTCTCGCGTTCGTCCAGCGCGTTTGCTTGTTGCAACATCTCCGCGCGGCGTGAATCGACGATGCTGCCAATTGTGGACTCTTTAAACCCGGAGGAGAGATCTTTCAATGGCAGGGTAGAGATCAGGATCATGCTGTTGTCCTGACCATTGAGGTAGTACATCGACCAGGGAACGGTCTCCGCGCCCCACAGGGTATCCAGATAGGTGGAGATTCGCTGCGTCATTTCCAGCGTCGAACTGTCATGGGAGCCGAAGATCAGCGCTTCTGTTTTACGTCGTGGCTTCTCCAGGTAGTAAACGTCCTGTTTCAGACGGGTTTCCTGTAAGCCATCGCTTGAACTGCCAGAGTTTGCTGCCGCGATGTTGTCGTAGATTTGCCAGGTAGCGTAGCGCCAGGTATCAATGCGCTTGTGCATTGCGTGAGTGATATCGACAACCTGATAACTTTTATCTTTTAGCCAGGCATTAACGGCGCTTTGTATCATTACGCCCAACGTGACCAGCAGGACAATGATCAATAGAAGAAAGAAACGGGTGATGTTGCCCGGTATCAGAGAAAATTTTCCTGGGGTCATGGTGTCCGATCGACTCATTCGTGTGTGTAACCCGTAATGACAACACTGCAGACTACTACTCAGTATCCGCGTTGATACAATGTTGCTGCCATGCCGTAAGAACCTGCCAGCAATGACGGCGGTCTTGCCGGCGTGATGTTGCAGAGCTGTGTACAGCAGGCAGTATATCGGGTAATGAATGAATTTCCAGACTCTCGTTCGGGCAAATGTCTTGCAGACGGACGAAAAAAGCTCGCCTAAACCAGATGCTAAAAAATGTACAATTCATGCGATTCTGTACAAATATTTACCGCTTCGCTGGTAAAAATCGCACTAAATAACAAGAAAATAAGAAATGAATTATCTTTTTGAACTGTACCTGGCATGAATATTGTTTAATTAATAGTCATTAAAAATTCTTTCAGGTAGCACAAAATGAATTCTCTTACGTAAAGAAAGGTAAAAAAAAACCGAATGCCAGGCATTCGGTCCTAATAGGGGTAAACAGACATTCAGAATCGAATGACGGTAATAAATAAAGTTAATGATGATAGCGAGGATTATATTAGTGCCGAATTTATAAATTGGTTTTGCAATCAGTGCTAAAAAAATGAAAATCATGTAACTTGTTGTTTTTATTAGCTCTTAAATTATATTTTGATTATTTGTGCTTTATTGTTTAGCTATTTGTGCTAAAAAAAGTTCCCCTGAATTTACAAATTGAAACATCTATAATGCAATATGAAACATCTTCAAAGTTTTCGTATCATATTCTTATTGGATTATTCTGTATTTTTAAGGAGAATGAACTTGCAGGCTGATTAATAGGATTGATCAGTGAGCAGTGGCTATAAAAACGCATATAACCGAGGGTTAATAACATGAAAGTTAAAGTACTGTCCCTCCTGGTACCAGCACTGCTGGTAGCAGGCGCAGCGAATGCAGCGGAAATTTATAATAAAAACGGCAACAAATTAGATTTGTACGGTAAAGTCGACGGTCTGCATTATTTCTCCGACGATAAAAGCGCTGATGGCGATCAGACATACGTACGTTTCGGCTTCAAAGGCGAAACCCAGGTAAACGACCAGATTACCGGTTACGGCCAGTGGGAATACAACGTACAGGCGAACAGCACCGAAGGTGCAAGCGATCAGGCCTGGACTCGTCTTGCATTTGCTGGTCTGCGTGTCGGTGATGCGGGTTCTTTCGACTATGGTCGTAACTACGGCGTGATCTATGACGTAACGTCCTGGACCGACGTCCTGCCGGAATTCGGTGGGGATACCTACGGCGCTGACAACTTCATGCAATCCCGTGCTAACGGCGTTGCAACTTACCGTAATACCGACTTCTTCGGTCTGGTTGATGGCCTGAACTTTGCTCTGCAGTATCAGGGCAAAAACGGCAGCATCAGCGGTGAAAACAGCACAGGTCGTAGCACCCTGAAACAGAACGGCGACGGCTTCGGCGCGTCTCTGACCTACGATCTGGGTGCTGGCTTTAGCGCAGGCGCTGCAATGTCTACCTCTAAACGTACTGCTGACCAGAATGCGGCTGGCGTTTATGGTAGCGGCGACAATGCAGACGTTTATAGCGGCGGTCTGAAATATGACGCCAACAACATCTATCTGGCGGCGCAGTACACCCAGACCTACAACGCAACCCGTTTCGGTAACTCTCAGAGCAGCAGCACCGTTTATGGTTTTGCGAACAAAGCGCAAAACTTCGAAGTGGTTGCTCAGTACCAGTTCGACTTCGGTCTGCGTCCGTCCGTTGCTTACCTGCAGTCTAAAGGTAAAGACGTTACCAACGGTACGACCGATTTCGGCGACCAGGATCTGCTGAAATATGTTGATGTTGGCGCGACTTACTACTTCAACAAAAACATGTCCACCTATGTTGATTACAAAATCAACCTGCTGGATGACAACACCTTCACTCGTCAGGCTGGTATCAGCACCGACAACGTTGTTGCCCTGGGCCTGGTTTACCAGTTCTAAGCAGCAATTCTCGACAAAGGGGCCCTCTGGCCCCTTTTTTTATGGCTGAACCCCGTCTCACCCTCGTTAAATTTGGTGTACTCTGGCGGCGCAAAACGGATAGGGAAAAGACGATGGCGACGACATTTCTGCGTGCAGGCCTGCTGCTTGCGCTCGCATTATTAAACGGATGCGATAACCCCGCCTCCCAGGTGGAACCCCCCACTGTGCTTGAAGGCAAAACGATGGGCACCTTCTGGCGCGTGAGCGCCATCGCGTTAAGCCCGGAGAAAGCGAAAAGCCTGACGCAGAAAATTCAGGCGCAGCTTGATGCCGACGATCAAGCGCTATCAACGTGGAAACCCGATTCGGCGCTAATGCGCTTTAACCATTCTGCCAGTCTGGCGCCGTGGCCGGTGAGCGCCGATATGGCAGACATTGTCACCGCCGCATTACGCGTTGGAGCCCACACGCAGGGGGCAATGGATATCACAGTTGGACCGCTGGTAAATTTATGGGGCTTTGGACCAGACAAGCAGCCCAACAAAGTGCCGGATCAGGCGCAAATCGATGCGGCCCGAGCGCGTACCGGGTTACAACATCTTAAGGTCATTAACGAGTCGCAACAGCAATATCTGCAAAAAGATCTACCGGATCTTTTCGTCGATCTCTCGACCATTGGCGAAGGGTATGCCGCCGATCATCTTGCGCGCCTGATGGAGCGTGAAGGGATCTCGCGCTATCTGGTGTCGGTGGGGGGAGCGCTGGTCAGTCGGGGTATGAACGGGCAGGGGCAACCCTGGCGTGTAGCGATACAAAAGCCGACCGACCAGGAAAATGCGGTGCAGGCGGTGGTGGATATTAATGGCCACGGCATCAGCACTTCTGGCAGCTATCGCAACTACTATGAGCTGGACGGTAAACGCATTTCCCACGTGATTGACCCACAGACCGGCCGTCCCATTGAGCATAATCTGGTCTCGGTGACGGTGATTGCCCCCACTGCACTGGAAGCTGATGCCTGGGATACCGGCCTGATGGTGCTTGGCACGGCGAAAGCGCAGGATATCGTGCGCAAAGAGGGGCTGGCGGTCTATATGATCATGCGGGAAGGTGACAAGTTTACTACCTGGATGTCGCCACAGTTTTCTGCGTTTCTGCTCAACGAGAAAAATTAGACAGCAAGAATGCGGGTTTTTTCGTCCGGGCTATCGGGCACAGTGAAGCTATGCTTGAAAGAGGAGCCTGAGATGAAAACATCCACGACGTTATATCAACAACCGTTGACCGATGAACAATGCTGGCAGGCTGTCTGTGCGCGTGATGCCAGCCACGACGGGCAATTTGTCTTCGCGGTACGAACCACCGGCATTTTTTGCCGCCCCTCCTGCCGTTCACGCCGTCCCCTGCGCGAGAATGTCGGTTTTTACCCCGATGCCGACACCGCGCAGGCTGCCGGGTTTCGCCCCTGCAAACGCTGTCAGCCTGAAAGAGCGGACCCGCAGCAGCAACGGATTGCAAAAGTGGAAAAGGCCTGTCGCTTGCTGGAACAGGAGGGGAGTGTGACCCTGGAAACCCTGGCGGATGCCGTCGCCATGAGCCCGTGGCATTTCCACCGGCTGTTCAAGTCCGTAACCGGCATGACGCCGAAAGCCTGGCAGCTTGCTTTTCGTGCGCAGCGTCTGCGCAACGCACTTAATGAAAGCGCCACGATCACCGATGCGGTGCTGGCGGCAGGGTTTCCCGATAACAGCAGCTACTATCGGCAGGCTGACGCCGTGCTGGGAATGACGGCGCGCCAGTATCGGCGCGGCGGTGACGATACGGATGTCTGCTATGCCCTGAGTCGTTGTTCTTTAGGGCATTGCCTGGTGGCGCAAAGTGAACGCGGGATCTGTGCCATTTTGCTGGCTGATAGCGAGGACGCATTGCTGGAGGAATTGCGAAGTATCTTCCCCGGCGCCCGACGCGAGCAGGCAGATGAAAGGTTTGTTGAACAGGTTGAGCAGGTCGTGAGGCGCATTGATAATCCGGCGTCACCTTTTACGCTGCCTCTGGACTTGCGCGGTACGGCATTTCAGCTCCAGGTCTGGAACGCGCTGCGCGCCATCCCGGTGGGGGAAACCGTCAGTTATCAGTCGCTGGCAAACACCCTTGGTAAGCCGGGGGCGGTGCGTGCCGTTGCCCGCGCCTGTGCGGCGAATAAGCTTGCCATTGTGGTGCCCTGCCATCGGGTGGTTCGCTCCGATGGCGGGCTGTCCGGTTATCGTTGGGGGGCGACACGTAAAGCCCGCCTTCTGCGGCAGGAATCAGAATCGAAGGAGACATAATGCTCGATTTATTTGCCGATGAAGAACCCTGGCAAGAACCTCTCGCCCCCGGCGCGGTGGTCCTGCGGCGTTTTGCGCTGGCAAAAGCACAGGCTTTACTGGCGGGCATTGAGGCGGTAACGCAGGTATCGCCGCTGCGTCATATGATAACGCCCGGCGGCTACACCATGTCGGTGGCGATGACCAACTGCGGCGAAGTGGGCTGGACGACCGACGCCAGAGGGTATCTCTATTCCGGGATTGATCCACAAACGGGCAATCCCTGGCCTGCTATCCCGGATGCTTTTGCGACGCTTTGCCATGATGCGGCGGTGGCTGCAGGCTATGCGGATTTCAGACCGGATGCCTGCCTGATTAACCGTTATGTACCCGGTGCGAAACTCTCGTTGCATCAGGATAAAGACGAACCGGATTTACGTGCGCCTATCGTCTCTGTCTCGCTTGGCCTGCCGGCGGTGTTCCAGTTTGGTGGCCTTAAACGCAATGATCCCATACAACGTTTAATGCTTGAGCACGGTGACGTGGTGGTGTTGGGTGGGGCGTCACGACTGTTTTATCATGGCATTTTACCGCTTAAACCGGGGCATCATCCGGCGACCGGAGAGTGCCGTTTTAACCTCACTTTTCGCCAGGCAAGAAAGATTGAATAAAAATAAGAATTATTCTTGATGTAAACAATCAGCCGTTTAAACTGCTGGCTGTTTTGGTTGACCGGGTTTTGTGATGGAACTTCTCCTGCTGGTCTGGCGGCAGTACCGCTGGCCTTTTATCGCCGTTATTGCACTAACGCTGCTTAGCGCCGCGCTGGGCATCGGGCTTATTGCCTTTATCAATCTCCGCCTGATTGAAACGGTGGATATGTCGCTGGCCGTGTTGCCGGAGTTCCTGGGTTTACTTCTGTTGCTGATGGCGGTGACGCTGGGATCTCAACTGGCATTAACCACCCTCGGCCACCATTTTGTCTATCGCCTGCGCGGTGAGTTTATCAAGCGCATACTCGACACCTCTGTTGAGCGTATTGAAAAGCTTGGCAGTGCCACGCTGCTGGCCGGGCTGACCAGCGACGTGCGTAGTATTACCATTGCGTTTGTGCGTCTGCCGGAACTGGTGCAGGGGATTATTCTGACGATTGGCTCTTCGGCGTATCTTGCCTGGTTGTCCGGTAAAATGCTGGTCATCACCGCGCTGTGGATGGCACTGACTATCTGGGGCGGATTTATTCTGGTCTCCCGCGTCTATAAACATATGGCGACGCTGCGTGAAACCGAAGACAAACTGTACAACGACTTTCAGACCGTACTGGAAGGGCGCAAAGAGCTGAGCCTTAATCGCGAACGTGCCGGGCATATCTATAACAATCTGTATCTGCCGGATGCCCGCGAATATCGCCACCACATTATCCGTGCTGACACTTTCCACCTGAGCGCGGTGAACTGGTCGAACATCATGATGTTGGGGGCGATTGGCCTGGTGTTCTGGATGGCAAACAGTCTGGGCTGGGCGGATACCAATGTCGCGGCGACCTACTCATTGACACTCTTGTTCCTGCGCACCCCTCTGCTCTCAGCCATTGGCGCGCTGCCGACACTATTGAGCGCGCAGGTGGCGTTCAATAAACTTAAACAGTTCTCGCTGGCGCCGTATCAGCCTGACTTCCCGCGACCGCAGCTTTACCCGAACTGGGAAACGCTGGAACTGCGCGATGTTACTTTTACCTATCAGGACAAAACGTTTTCCGTGGGGCCGATTAACCTGACGCTAAGGCGCGGCGAACTGATCTTCCTGATTGGCGGTAATGGCAGCGGTAAATCGACGCTGGCGATGTTGTTAACTGGATTGTATGAACCGGTTTCTGGCGAAATTCTGCTGGACGGTAAGCCACTGGCGAAGGAAAAGCCGGAGGATTATCGCAAGCTGTTCTCCGCCGTGTTTACCGATGTCTGGCTGTTTGATCAACTGCTGGGCGCGGATGGTCAACAGGCAGATCCGGCGCTGGTGGACCACTGGCTGCAACAGCTGAAAATGGCGCACAAGCTGGAGCTCAAGGATGGCAAAATCCTCGATCTGAAACTGTCGAAAGGGCAGAAAAAGCGAGTCGCGCTACTGCTGGCACTGGCGGAAGAGCGCGATATTTTGCTGCTTGATGAGTGGGCTGCCGACCAGGATCCACACTTTCGCCGCGAGTTCTACCAGGTGCTGTTACCGCTAATGCAGGCGATGGGGAAAACCATTTTCGCCATCAGCCACGATGATCATTACTTTATCCATGCCGATCGTTTGCTGGAAATGCGTAACGGTCAATTGAACGAACTGACCGGGGAGGAGCGTGAGCTCGCCTCCCGCGATGCGGTTGCCCGCACGGCTTGATGGTTAATTTTCGGGCGGAAACGCCCGGAAAATCCGCAACATATCTCTCTTTTACCCATCTGTACGCACGGCTTATTAATATTTACATCACCTGCCGCTATGCTTAGACCTGTACGCCTTCATCTCATAAAGGTGAGTTACTACGCAGGGAACGTCTAATGTCTGTCAGCAAAAAAAGCAGTAGCAGATTACGCGATCAGGAACGTGCGCGTTTAATCTGGCTTCTCACCACCGAAAAATCACTCACCGCAACGTTGCTTGGCGAGTTAACTCTTGCGGAACAGTTTGACGCCGATAAGCTCAGCAGTGACATGGCTGAGGTCAACGCATTGGTGGCGCATTTACCGGCGCCGGATTTAGCCGATACCCTCGAAGGGTTGCCGATAGACGGGCGTCTTGCCCTGTGGCGACTGGTAGAAGATGACAAGCGTGGCAAAGTCTTGCTGGAAGCGTCGGAAAACGTCTGGGAAGACCTGATTGATGGAATGAGTGATAAGGCGTTGCTGGATGCATTACAAACGCTGGATATCGACGACCAAATCTGGCTGGTGCAGCATCTGCCGCGTAATCTGACCGGGCGTCTGCTGGCAACACTGCCGGCAACCGATCGCGCCCGGGTACGCCAGGTGATGCGCTACGGCAAAGACTGCGTTGCGGCGATCATGGAGTTTGAAGTGATCACCGTGCGTCCGAATTTGACGCTGGCCACCGTACAGCGCTATTTACGCAGGCTGGGCAAGATGCCGGAAAACACCGACAAACTCTTCGTCACCGGACGTGACGGCATACTGCTTGGCGAGCTGGCGCTGCAAACCATCTTACTGAAAGGCAGTGCCTGCCGGGTAGGCGAGGTGATGAATGACGATCCGGTCACCTTTTCGCCTGATGAACAGGCGCAAGACGCGGCGCATACCTTTGAACGCGATGATTTAATTAGCGCGGCTGTTACCGATACCGACGGCAAACTCATTGGCCGCCTCACCATCGACGACATCGTGGATGTGGTCTACGAAGAGACTGACAACGATTTGCGTCAGATGGGTGGTCTGAGTGCCGAAGAGGATGTCTTTGCGCCGGTGACCCGTGCGGTGAAAAACCGCTGGGCATGGCTGGCGATTAATCTGTGCACGGCATTTATTGCTTCACGGGTGATTGACGGTTTTGAACACACCATTTCACAACTGGTAGCGCTGGCCGCGTTGATGCCTATTGTTGCCGGTATCGGCGGAAACACCGGTAATCAGACCATCACAATGATTGTTCGCGCCCTGGCATTGCAGACCATTCAGCCGGGCAATTTTCGCTTTTTAGTCTTGCGTGAAATGGGTGTGGCGTTGGTGAACGGTCTGGTGTGGGGGGGGATCATGGGAGGCGTTACCTGGCTACTCTATGATGATGCTGCGCTGGGTGGCGTAATGACGCTGGCGATGGTGCTCAACTTGCTGATGGCGGCGTTGATGGGCGTGCTTATCCCGATGACAATGGTGCGTTTCGGGCGTGACCCGGCGGTTGGCTCGAGCGTGATGATCACGGCGATTACCGACACCGGGGGCTTTTTTATTTTTCTTGGGCTGGCGACGATTTTTCTGCTGTAGCGCCACGCGCGTTATGTAAACGCGCAGGAAGGAGAGCCATCGCAATCATCCCTGCCAGTACGCCAATCGCCAGATTGCCGGTACTGATGGTTGCCGCAACGGTGACGATCATCACCACGGTTTCGGCAATCGGCGCGCGTTGCAGCGTTGCCGGATAGAGGCTATGCCAGCTAAAGGTTTTACAGGCGACAATGGTCATAATGCCCGCCAGGACCACCATCGGGATTTCCGCCATTACCTCGCTCAGTGCCGTCACCAGCAATAAGAGCACCAGCCCCGCCACGATGGTGGATACGCGGCTGCGTCCTTTGCCCATTTCCACATTGACGATGGTCTGCCCAATCATCGCGCAACCCGCGATACCACCGTAAAAACCCGCGAGAATATTGGCGATCCCCAGCCCGGCGCTTTCCCGGCTTTTGCTGGATGGCGTATGGGTTAAATCATCCACCAGACGTGCGGTCAACAATGATTCCAGCAGGCCAACAAAGGCGATACTGAGCGCGCAGGGCCAGATAATGCCGAGGGTGGCGAGGTTAAAAGGTACTCGCCATTCGGTGAAGCCAGGCAGGCCGCCTTGCATGGGACCCTCGTCGCCCACGGTGGGCAGCGTTTGTCCGGTGAGGACGGTAAATAATGTCAGCACCATGATGGCCACCAGCGGTGCGGGCACGCTTTTCACCCAGCGTGGCCACCACAGGACAATCAGCACTGTCAGGACGAAGAGCGCGAGGATCAGCGGTTCGCGGCTCCAGAAATGGGGCACCTGAGCGAAGAAAATCAAAATACCCAGCGCATTCACAAAGCCTGTCATCACTGCTTGTGGCACGAAGCGCATCAGACGCGCCATTCGCGTTAAGCCAAAGATAATTTGTATGACGCCTGCAAGCACGACGGCGGGCAGAATGTATTCCACACCGTGTTGGTGCACCATCGGGCCAATCACCAGCGCGACAGAACCGGCTGCTGCGGTTACCATCGCCGGACGCCCGCCCAGCAACGACATGCTGATGCACAGCACCACGGAGGCCAGCAGGCTGACTTTGGGATCGACGCCCGCGATCACCGAGAAGGAGATCACTTCCGGAATCAACGCCAGCGCGGTAATCACACCCGCCAGCGCTTCGCGCGTCATCAATTGAGGGGAGCGCAGCACATTGCTAACCCGACCCGTCGAGGAGAATAATTTTTCAGTCATAACTTTTTGCAGGGGTGATTAACGACAGGCATCAATAAATGGATGGGATGTCATGTGTTTGACAAAGCGGAGAATACTACTGTTTCTTAGCAAAAGTTGCCAGTAAACATGGTTATTTTTAATGCAATTATTAAACTTATTAATAACATTTATGCAATGACTATTTAATGTTTAAACATTATTTAAATCCTCTTTCCCCCGTGCTAGGTTAGATGCGCTAACGAAGTTACCCGCGATAACTGCTAATAAAGCAGCACTAAAAGTAAGGCATTAACATTATGAAAAGAATGACTGCCAGACTGTTTTCGATGGCTGTCGGGCTTAATGCTGTCTCCGCGGCAGTAAAAGCTAACGCATCGAAAGAGCAGGAAACGGATGTGCTTTTAATCGGTGGTGGGATCATGAGCGCCACGTTGGGAACCTACCTCCAGGAGCTGGAGCCCAACTGGTCGATCACCATGGTGGAACGGCTGGACGCGCTGGCGCAAGAGAGCTCCAACGGCTGGAATAATGCCGGTACGGGGCACGCCGCCTTGATGGAACTGAACTACACCCCGCAAAACCAGGATGGAACAATCAGCATCAAAAAGGCGATTGAGATTAACGAAGCGTTTCGTATCTCTCGTCAGTTCTGGGCGCATCAGGTGGAAACCGGTGTGCTGAGCGAACCGCGCTCATTCATTAATACCGTCCCGCACATGAGTCTGGTGTGGGGCGATGACAACGTTAACTTCCTGCGTGCCCGCTACAAAGCATTGCAGCAAAGTACGTTATTCCGTGGCATGCGCTATACGGAAAACCACGAGCAGATCCGCGCGTGGGCGCCGTTGGTTATGGAAGGGCGTGACCCGCAGCAGAAAGTGGCGGCGACCCGGACGGAAATCGGTACCGATGTGAATTTTGGCGAGATTACCCGTCAGCTTATTCATTCCTTACAACGCAAAGACAACTTCTCGCTGAAGCTGGGCAGTGAAGTCCGCAGCATCAAACGCAATGCGGATAACACCTGGAATGTGACCATTGCCAGTCTGAAAAACAGCGGCGTCGATCAGGTCATCAAGGCCAAATTTATCTTTATTGGCGCCGGTGGCGCCGCGCTGAAACTGTTGCAGGAATCCGGTATCCCGGAAGCGGCGGAATACGCGGGCTTCCCGGTCGGCGGCCAGTTCCTGGTCTCCGAAAACCCTGACGTGGTGAATAGCCATCTGGCCAAGGTCTACGGTCAGGCGACGGTGGGCGCGCCACCGATGTCGGTACCGCATATCGATACGCGCATCATTGATGGCAAACGCGTGCTGCTGTTTGGACCGTTCGCCACCTTCTCAACGCGCTTTTTGAAAAATGGCTCGCTGTGGGATCTGCTGCGCTCAACTAACAGTTCTAACTTCCTGCCTATGTTAAGCGTCGGGATGACCAATTTCAGCCTGGTGAAATACCTGATGAATCAGGTGCTGCAAAACGACGACGATCGCTTTGATGCCCTGTGCGAGTACTATCCGCTGGCTAAAAAAGAGGACTGGCGTTTGTGGCAGGCCGGGCAGCGTGTGCAGATCATCAAACGCAATGCGAAGAAATTGGGTGAACTTCGTCTTGGCACCGAAGTGGTGAGCGATAAAGAGGGTACCATCGCTGCCCTGTTGGGCGCATCGCCGGGCGCGTCCACCGCCGCACCGATCATGCTGGAACTGATGCAGAAGGTCTTCCCGGAAAAAGTCGCCTCTCCTGAGTGGCAGGCGAAACTCAAAGAGATCATTCCGTTCCTCGGTGTGAAGCTTGACGGCAATGTTGAAGCCTCGGATGAAGAGTTGCATTACACCAGTCGCGTGCTGGGGCTGAAATGTGACGAATCGCCGCTGGCGGATGCTACGCCGCCGGTACGAAAACCCTCGCATGTTGTGCCAGCGGAGAATGAACCTGCGGCGGATATTGCGCTGTAATCGAAAAACCTGCTTCGGCAGGTTTTTTTGTCTCAACGTTCAGGCGACTTAAATCTGTTTCGTTACCATTGATGTTTTTCACAGGTCCATTGGTGCGCTCTTCATTGCCACGGCAACAGTCCTCAGTCTTACGGCGGCCTTTTGCAGTAGCACGTTGCGCTCGGGAGCGTTGGGTCGTGAATGATCTCTTAGAGACGATTTATCCTCTGTAGCACTCTCATGATTTATTTACTTTTTTGTATAGGTAGAGGATGCTTATTTACGATAAATATCATTTTTCGCCTCTAAGGATCCTCTTTTGACACGTTTTCTTCTTACTGCAACGCTTGCGGCCGTGCTTGTTGGCTGTGCTACGCCAAAACCCACCATCCCTTATATCAATTACCAACGCATTGCTCTTGCCGATGTCGCGGCAAACAAATGTGTCTCGCTTGGCTTTCTGGATTATCAGATTGCTGCAGCAGCGAAAAATTACGCAGCGCGCGATTTAAATAGCTGGACTTATGACCCGGTGTTTTATCAGACCACATTCAATGAAATGTCAGCAGCGGCAGAAAAAACGCCACCGACAAAAGCGCAGTGCGATAGCTTTGCCGTCGCCATTGTCCAACGTCAGCAGCAAGAACAGCATAATTATCAGCAGCAACAGCTTGCCGCACAGCAGCAACAGGCGCTCAGTCAGTCATTGCAAACTCTCCAGAACTCGATGCCGAAAACCACCTACTGCAATAAAATTGGCTGGCAAACGGTGTGCAACACCTACTGATTTTGCCGCCAGCAGCGCAGGACAAAGGGAGGCCCATTACCTGGTGGGTAATCTGATTTGCCAGCGCCCTGCCATCGTCGTTTACATGCGCTGGAGCAGAATGGGGTAATCAGGGTTTATCGTGCCACCTTAAATCCTGGTCAGATGGGATATATCTTTTCGACGATATCTGGCCACGCTCGGCGGAGTGTTATTTTTAAGGAAATCGTTCAGTGTGTGGATGGCGGTCTTGATAGGTCGGTATTTTGCTGACCATCCGGGCGCAACATTAACGCGTCTGTCGCCCTCCTTTTGCGCCATAAAATATATGAACGGCATGCAATTAAGATTAATCTGAGTCATTGCTTGATATTAGTTTCTATTGTTACGCGGCTAAAAAGTTAGGTTTATTATTAGCTTCTTCCTTAATAAGGGCGCAGTTTATTAACATCATTGCGGAGCAAATAATGGGACTTCCAGTATCTGGTGTGGCTTCGACTTATTCAGATTTCTTTATCAATAAAATGACTGCGAGCGGCGATCTTTACACCCATACGGCGTATACCGCCGCTTTATTGCCGCGTGAACGCTGGCATGCCGTACCGCTTGGGACAAAACTAAAACTGACATACCAGGGGCGGTCGGTCATCGTTAAAGTGAATGATCGTGGGGCTGGCGATGGTTCAATGGCTCGCGTTCTTGATTTAAGTCGAGCTGCGTTTGCTTATCTGAGTGACCGGCCGATAAATGCTATTACCGATAAAACTGCAGGCTTGATTACATTGCAATCCATCATCGTTGTGCCAGCCAGCACGCTACAGGGACCTGTAACCCCATGAAGACTATATTTGCTATTCCTTTTTTTGCCCTGGGTTTTATCGCCAGTGTTGCTGTGCAGGCAGCGGAAAACAAAACGCCTGATGCGATTAATCGCATCATGGCGGAACCGGTACATAATTTGAGTCTCATGGATGCCGACCCTCAGGGGGCATTGCGCTGGGTCGTCTGGCAGGAAGGGCGGGCAGATTCCAGCGTTTCTTACCTTGCGCTATTCAAGCAGGATAAAGGGGCTGCCTCTTCGGTATGGTCAACAAGCTGGCCGGACGCCTGGTCACCTGCGCTGCAACCTCTGCCTGAATGGCGCTGGCAAGGAAATGCTCTTTTGGCCGTGACGCTTCAATTTGGTGCCGCAGCCGGGCAAGTTGAACTGTATGGACTGGATACACAAAACCGACCAATAAAACTGGCAGAAAAGACGGCAGCCAGCGTCAGTTGGAAAATCAATGAATCCGGTCAGCGATTGTTAGTCCTTTATGAACCTAAACCGACAGTCCTCAAAGCGAGCTGCTATGGCTGGCGGGAAAACACCAACAAATTGATGCCTCAATCTTGTAATTGACAGGGACAGGCCTTTCGGTACTCATTTCTGCTCGGGGTTATCGTCGGTATTCGATAAAAGATCATTCAGTGTTTCGAAATCAATTTCTGATTCAGCGTCATCCAGCAACTGAGTGACGGAAAGCAGATCGGTGAATTCACTGAGCAGCATTTCGGCGTCGGATTTAAGCGGCGTGTCGGCGACATCGACCGCCGTGTTGATGGCTTTCTTTACGTTTTCAATAATCTCGCGGACGCCGCCGTTTTTCCCCAGCGTCAGCACCAGGGCGCTAAGTAACAGTGACTGTGCCTCTACGCGGGCAGTCAACTGTTTCGCCTCCGCATCCATCTTTGAAATCTTTGCGATCATACTGATAATGACGTTTTTCATGTGATTCCCTGCCTCTGATCCGCATGAGTCTTGGCTATCTACAAGAAGTAAGCATGGCGTTATGTAAGCCTAAATGAGCTTAGGATATTTCACGCGTTGAAAAATGCTGAGCCGGGCACAGTTGTGAAAATATTTATATCAGGAAACAGGGGAGAAGCCCCAGCTGGCACATGCTCAGGAAGCCGTGTGCGTTATCCGCACTGTTTTTCGTCGGCAAGGGGAGAGCACGCTCGAGACGCAAGAGTATTGCAGGCATTAAAAAAACCGCAAACTCAGAGAGGTTGCGGGTTCTTAAGGGGTAACCGGTAGCGTAAAAGCTTACCGGTGAAATATTTGGTCGGCACGAGAGGATTTGAACCTCCGACCCCTGACACCCCATGACAGCGTTTAAAATCCGGTGTAAGCCGCATCTTTATTAGATTTTAGGTTAATCCACTGTATGCCCGTATTGAGGATTGGGAGGGGAAAAAATCTTATGTGCCGGTGGCAGCGTAATCAACGCTTTATTGTATGCAAATATTAATAGTCATAAGCGAATATGAATGGATGTGTGTGCCCCTGTCGGGCTGTATGCAAGAACGGGCAGCGGCTGGTTGCTGATACTGAATTAGCCTGACAGCAGGACCATATTGATGCGGAGAGAGCGACGACAGAAGATTCCTCCGCGCTATCCAAATGGAGGAAATGCCTGATTATACTGATGCTGGTTGATACTTCTAAGACATCTGAAATCTATTGGCATAAAAAATCAACTTACTGATATATTTTTTGTGTTTAAATGCCTGTTAGAGTTTTCTTAATAATTATCTATGACCCTAACTTTTTAAAGGCCAGGGTCATGGAAATAGTTATGTATGGCTTCTTCGATAAAAAATAATGAAAGGTTTTTCAATATATTTATAGCTAAGGGTTGAGCAAATCCCTGTAATCAGGAAGAAAATTGATATATATACTAGAGGTGAATTCAAAAGTGAGCTGTTTGCAAAGTAATGATCTAAGGTGACCCTGGTGATGATCATCACTGGAATGTGGCATAAATATATACTATATGATCTGTCGCCTATCCATTCAAGAATTTTTGAATTGAACGGCGGTGTTTTTAAAGCTAACAGCATGAAAGTTGTGGCTCCAAGAGTTCCAATAAATAATAGCTTTAATTGGGATGGCATCGCTGATGTGTAAAAAACCAGGGCAAATATGCAAACTATACACAGTAAGATACTTAAATGTTTATTTATTTTTATTTCAGATATAATGTTTTTCGATAGATACATTAAAGAACCGAAAATGAAAGCCTGCGGTCTTATCCACCATCCGATAGTTTCTTGGTGATTTATATTGTTAGGTAAAAACATTGAGCTGGCTACGACAATTGCCAGTAAGCTTAAATATAATTTTTTTCTTGTAAATGATATGGCAAGCAATGATAATAAAAAATATAATTGCCATTCAAGGCTTAAAGACCATGTTACTGAAAGTAATGGGTCGTAAGAAATACCGGAAATTGTTTTTTGAAAATAGAAAATATTTGAAATTCCTAGCAGCGAGTATATTAATGTATCGATTGATTTATCGAGACTTATATTGTTATATGGTTGAAGGATACAAGCTATCAACATGCATATGACTGCCCAGACAACGAGGGCAGGTATCAGCCTAAAAACCCTCTTTTTAAAAAAAGAAGAAAAAGCACTTGCTGTCCGACCATGATGTGAAATTTCAGTTTCAAGGCTTTTGCACATTAAAAAACCAGAAATTGCCAAAAATATATCAACTCCACTCCAATAAGAAGCTGAACTATATGTAGTCATTAACCACTCAGGAATAGGTAGACGATGCAAATGCTGAATGATTACAAGCAGTATTGCTATTGCCCTCAATGCCTGAATATTGTGATTTGTATTTCTGTTTTCCATTCTGACCTTAGCTGCATTTTCTCAGGAAACGATATGTAACTTGTAAATTCCACATCGTAACATACATGAACCTTTTTAGAACATCCGATAAGAAAGCGTTATATCGTCGTTTCTCCTGTTTTCACAACAATATCTTCCAGCATGAGGTTTAGCCTCTCCTTCACAGTTTTTGAAAAATCGCTGTTCAGCGTGTTTTTCTGCATTGGTTTAACTCTCACAACCAGGAAAACTGGAACAAGGTTGCACTGTCGTTCCGCCTCTGTGTGATCTACGAAGCTGAGAAGCCAGTCATTCATTACGGAAGATGGGGAAGCTGTTGAAGGAGAATCCCTGGAAGATGTAATTGTGGTTTGCCGGGTGACATATTTCGTAAACCGAGCTAGTGATGATGGCTGCCCTGAGATGTAAGTCGCAGGTTTGTTTACCATTATTTTATCATCGGAATATTTCAGAAAAAAAACCAACCTTAAAAGGTTGGTTTTTTAGGGAAATTTGGTCGGCACGAGAGGATTTGAACCTCCGACCCCTGACACCCCATGACAGTGCGCTACCAG
Source organism: Phytobacter diazotrophicus (assembly GCF_052061655.1). Classification (NCBI taxonomy): domain Bacteria; kingdom Pseudomonadati; phylum Pseudomonadota; class Gammaproteobacteria; order Enterobacterales; family Enterobacteriaceae; genus Phytobacter; species Phytobacter diazotrophicus. Next base: position 1,744,794 of record NZ_CM125428.1, read on the forward strand.
GCTGCGCTACGTGCCGATTTGTGGCGGTAATAGTACCCTTTTCACCGCTGATTGCAAGTGAGGGGAGAGCTAACTGATTCATAAATAATCAATCAGTTAGCGATAAACCGTTTTTCATCTGTCAGGACCTGTAGCAGCAAACTCAATTGCGGTTTCTGATCCTGAACCTTTTCACCCTGCGGATTCCAGGTCTGATAGCTGCCGTTCTGATTGAGCACCAGCGTCATCTGTGGCGTCGTAATCGCCAGCGCATCGCCGCTTGCTGCGGTGACCCATGTATGGCGTCGCGTTGCGTTAAACAGATCCTGACCCTGCGAATACTCGTTTGCTGGCGTACTGACATGTAACAGGCGCTGCATCAGCGTTGTCATCACGTCTTTGTGGTCGGTCAGCTTGTTGATGCGCTGTGCAGGTGTGCCTGGCCAGTGAATCACCAGCGGCACATGCAGATTATCGCGCGACCAGGCAAAGTCAGTGGCCGACCGATCGGCAGGCATGCCGTGACCCGCGGTGATGATCACAACCGTATCATCCAGCTTGCCCGATTCGCGCAACGCATCCAGTAAGCGGTTGATCTGCGTATCGACATCGGTAACGGCGCGACCATAGCGACGGGCAAAATTCTGCTGATTGCTGTCTGGCAGGTCGGTGCCGTTCAACGCCACCCAGGAGAACCAGCGGTTATCGTCCTGAGCATAATGACCCAGCCAGTCAATCCATTGATCGGCGGTCTGTGCGTCTGTCTGCGTTTTCGCCGCAGGCAGCGAGAAATCCGAAAGCAATGCCTGACGATACAACGCGCTACTGAACCCGTCGGAAGAGAACAAACCTAACTGATAACCTTGCTGATTGAGCGCAGAGATCAGTGCAGCAGGCACGCGTGCCGACAGCACTCCGTCCATGTAGCTCGGCGAAATACCGTAAAACAGACCAAAATAGCCGCTGTCCGCCGTGTTGCCAGAGCTCATATGCTGCGTGAAGGTCACGTTCTGTTGCGCAAACGCGGCAAGTGCCGGCATCTGTTTTTCGTAACCTGAATAATTCAGGCCATCAACGGTAATCAGCAGAACGTTTTGCCCGGGCCCCATATCCAGATAGCGCAGATCGCTCAATGGATACTGTACCGAAACGGCTTCGGGGCTACCCTGTTCAATCAGGCGACGCTGATAATCCTGCGCATCCAGCAGGCCATGTTTCTCCAGGAAGCGGCGTGCCGTCATCGGGTAGGAAAGAGGCAGGTTCGCTCGCTGCATGGTGATAGGGCGATAGAAGTTGGCGTCCGCCCAGATATACATAACGTGGGTGGCAATGAAGGCTACGAAAAAGAACCCTGCCACGGGTTTTGCAAAGCGCCGCCGCCGGGTCAGGCTGCGAAGCTTTTGCCAGCTCCAGGTGGCGAACAGCATCTCAATGAGCAGGATAACCGGCACACCGATAAACATGAGCTGCCAGTCACGCGCCGTTTCATTCTGATCGGGGTTGATCACCAGTTCCCAGACGATGGGATTGAGATGCAGGTGAAAACGGGTAAAAACTTCGCTGTCGATAAGTAACAGCGTCATGCCCATGGTCGCCAGAATAACGGACAGGAAGCGCATCAGGCGTTGGGACATCACCACAAAGGTGAGGGGGAATAAAATCAGCAGGTAGGTGGCGAACACCAGAAAGCTGAAATGACCGACCACGCTCAGGTAAGAGTAAATCCGCCCGGCAAGCGTTGTCGGCCAGTCGGCGACAAACAGATAGCGACTACCGACCACAATGGACAATAAAATATTGAACAGGGCGAACCAGTGCCCCCAGCTTACCATCTGGGAGACTTTTTCACGGTAGGGCTGACGATGAGTCACCATAACTTGTCGCTGTTTACCTTAATGCGCTTTATCGTCATTAACGGACGACTGCAATGCCTGGGCGAAAGATTTTGCGATGGCCTGGCGTTGAGCAGGGGCGATGCTGGTATTGATCAAGTTCGTCACCATGTTTCCCAGAACCATCAGGGAAAGGTCGGTCGGAGACTTGTGTTTCTCCAGCACGTTGGCCAGCTCACTTAGCAGTTGTTCAACGTGTTCATCACTATAGCGGGAAATTTGTGGCATAAATCGAAATCAGTTATTCATAAAGGGCAACATATTACCGTAGCAACAGCTTTTTTTCTGCTTTTTTATCAGCAGTTGCACAGTTGCTTGCGTGGTGGTTGAATACCGCCCGGTCTAAAAGGAGAGTTTATCATGAGTCTGGACATCAACCAGATTGCCCTGCACCAGCTTATCAAACGCGATGAGCAAAATCTTGAGCTGGTGTTGCGCGAATCTTTGCTGGAACCGACTGCTCCCGTTGAGGAGATGGTCGCCGAGTTACACCGGGTTTACAGCGCGAAAAGTAAAGCCTACGGCCTGTTTAACGACGACAGCGAACTGGCGCAGGCATTACGCCTCCAGCGTCAGGGCGAGGAAGATTTTCTCGCGTTCAGCCGTGCGGCAACGGGGCGCTTACGTGATGAACTGGCAAAATATCCCTTTGCGGACGGCGGCATTGTGCTGTTCTGCCACTATCGCTATCTGGCAGTGGAATACCTGTTGGTCGCGGTGCTGAATAACTTAAGCAGTATGCGTGTTAATGAGCAACTGGACATCAGCGCGACGCATTATCTTGATATTAACCATGCGGATATCGTGGCGCGTGTGGATTTAACCGAGTGGGAAACTAACCCGGAATCGACGCGTTATTTAACCTTCCTCAGAGGGCGCGTTGGGCGTAAGGTCTCTGACTTTTTCATGGATTTCCTCGGTGCAACCGAAGGATTAAACGCCAAAGCGCAGAACCGCGGATTGTTGCAGGCGGTGGATGACTTTACCGCGCAGGCGCAGCTCGATAAATCAGAGCGCCAGGATGTTCGCCAGCAGGTCTACACCTACTGTAATGAACAATTGCAGGCAGGCGAAGAGATTGAACTGGCGTCACTGTCAAAAGAGCTGGCGGGCGTGAGCGAAGTGAGCTTTGAAGAATTTACCGCCGGGCAGGGCTATGAGCTTGAAGAGAGTTTCCCGGCGGATCGCAGCACATTGCGCCAGTTAACTAAATATGCGGGTAGCGGCGGCGGGTTAACCATTAACTTTGATGCCTTGCTGTTGGGCGAGCGTATTTTTTGGGATCCGGCCACGGATACGTTGACCATTAAGGGCACACCGCCGAATCTGCGCGATCAACTGCAGCGCAGAACCGGTGGCAACTGACCGCACTGTGCATAAAGGAATACGCAAGAAACCTTCTGTCGATGTTGCATTGCTGCGACGGGCCCTCAAGGTCTGGTTCGACTTTCAGTTTGATGACCAGGCCTGGCAGGGTACGGATCTGATGAGCAACGTAAGGTAATTGATGCCTTGAGTGAGGGGCAAATCATCCCGATACGCATTTTGCCGCGAACGGGTAGACCGTTAATCGAGTTTGATGAGACATAAAAAAACCCCGCAGAGCGGGGTTTTTTCAACTTGTCAGCGATTACGCGCGAACGAAGTCGATGTGAGACAGTTTCGGTTTGTAAGCGTGACGCTGTACAGCCTGAACTTTCACTTTTACTTCTTTGCCATCGATAACCAGAGTCTGAACTTCATCATAGAATTCAGCTTTAGACTGGATGTTCCACAGCTGGTCGTGGTCCAGTTCGATAGCAACCGGAGCTTCTTTCCCACCGTAAACGATAGCCGGGAATTTGTTAGCTGCGCGCAGGCGGCGGCTCGCACCCTTACCCTGCTCTTTACGTACTTCTGCGTTGATAGTAAACATGTCAATTTCTCTTAAATAGTTCCTGCTACAGGCGACCCAGCAACAGGCAAGTGATCTGCTTTGCGGATGCAAAAGCGGGCGGATTATACCCGTATCCCCCCTCTGTTACAAGTCAGACCGCTATGGCTTAGCCGCGTAGCTCGTTGGCGCGGCGAAAGCGCCCTTCATAATCAAACACCTTTTCCCGCACCTGCCAGTACTGGCCTTTTTTGCGCGCCACGACAAAATCAGGGTGGCGTAACAGCGCCTGCCGGGCGAGGATATCGGCGGCGACAATCCAGCGTAATGGCACGCCGGGAGTACGGGTGTGCGGGCGGATAAAGAGCTGCTCAAAAGCGGTACGCTGAGCAGGGGTATGCAGGCGGTAGCGTTCGCTGACATCTGCGCCATCTTCATCGTAGTAGGTAATTTTTAACCACTCGCCTTTGTCATCCGCGCCGTGCTGTAAGTCCATTCCGCTACAGCGAAGGACCAGCGCGTCTTTGAGTTTCAACGCCGCTTTAAGCATATCGTCCGGATCGACCAGAATGGTGTCGCAGGTCCGGCAACGACGGGCAGCAATGTCGTTTTCCGCATTACACTGGGGGCAATTTTTAAAACGGAAACGATAGTCACACTGTTCCCGCTGGCCGTCATCGTCCTCAAACCAGCCCTGGCAGCGGCGGCCAAAATGTTCGATTAAGGTGCCATCTGCCGTGGTTTTCCCCCAAAAGGTATTGGCAAAGCCGCAGGCCGGGCAAAATACCTGCACAGGTACGTTATCGCTTTTTCCTTTCGGCGCACCGACTTCCGGCGCGTAAAGATCGTGCGGATTTCCGGCGTAGTCGAGGATCAGGCAATCGGTCTTGCCGGGAAACAGTCGCAGGCCGCGTCCGACGATTTGCTGATACAGGCTGACGGATTCCGTTGGGCGCAGGATGGCAATTAAATCCACATGCGGCGCGTCAAAGCCAGTCGTGAGCACCGACACGTTCACCAGGTAGCGAAAGCGTTGCGCTTTAAACGCCTCAATCAACTCATCACGCTGTGGACCTGGCGTTTCGCCGGTAATCAGCGCTGCTTCGCCCGCAGGCAACAGCCCGGTAATTTCATGGGCATGTTCTACGGTCGCGGCAAAAATCATCACGCCTTTGCGGCTTTCTGAGAACTCAACAATCTGGCTGATGATGTGCGGCGTGACGCGCTGCTGTTTTTTCAGTTCACGGTTCAGATCCGCTTCGCTGAACAGGCCGTTACTCTGCGCCTGCAGGCGGCTGAAATCGTACTGCACCACTGGCATATCCAGCCGTTCCGGTGGTGTCAAATAGCCATGCTTGATCATGTAACGCAGCGGCAACTCATAAATGCAGTCGCGGAACAGCGCTTTTTCATCGCCCCGGACCATACCGTGATAATGAAAACGGTAGATCCAGCCTTTCCCCAGACGAAAGGGGGTCGCGGTGAGTCCAAGCAAACGTACGCGGGGATTCACTTTGCGCAAGTGCTGTAAAATTTGCTGGTACTGGCTTTCGTCATCGTCGCTGATGCGGTGGCACTCATCGACAATCAGCAGTGAAAACTCACCCTGAAAATGGTCAAGGTTACGGGCAACGGACTGTACGCTGCCGAAAACCACTTTGCCCTCACTCTGTTTACTCTTGAGGCCCGCAGCGTAAATATCCGCCTCCAGACCCAGAGCGAGGTATTTCGCATGGTTTTGCGCGACCAGTTCTTTAACGTGTGCGAGCACCAGTACGCGCCCGCGCGCCACCCTTGCCAGTTCGGCAATGACCAGGCTTTTGCCTGCGCCTGTTGGCAGGACAATCACCGCAGGTTCATCGTGATGGCGAAAGTGGGCGAGGGTAGCGTCTACCGCTTCGCGTTGATAAGGGCGTAAGGTAAAAGTCATGCTCTTCATGGTGTGACAACATCATGTCACAAGTATGCCACGAATCTTTCCCTTGAGCGGCGTAGAATGACCGCTATACTGACAGGCGTAAATCACCTGAGTCTTCTTAAGGACGAAAGTCCTGCTTCCAGCACCATACAGGCAAAACAACTTCATGCGACTTGATAAGTTTATCGCTCAGCAACTCGGCGTAAGCCGTGCTATTGCCGGACGTCAAATCCGCGCCAGCCACATTACCGTAGACGGCGAAATTGTCAGAGATGCCGCGTTCAAATTGCTCCCGCAACACGAGGTGGAGTATGAGGGTAACGCGCTGGCTCAACAAACCGGCCCTCGCTATTTCATGCTCAATAAACCGCAGGGCTATGTTTGCTCAACGGACGATCCCGATCATCCGACGGTACTCTATTTTCTGGATGAGCCTGTAGCGCACAAACTCCATGCTGCGGGGCGCCTGGATATCGATACTACCGGGCTGGTGCTGATGACCGACGATGGGCAATGGTCGCACCGTATCACCTCACCACGCCATCACTGCGAGAAAACCTATCTGGTCGACCTGGAATCGCCAGTGGCGCAAGACACTGCGGAACGTTTTGCCAAAGGTGTCCAGTTGCATAACGAGAAAGACCTGACCCAACCGGCTCAGATCGAGGTGATCACGCCGACGCAGGTACGCTTAACTATCAGCGAGGGGCGCTATCACCAGGTAAAACGTATGTTTGCCGCCGTGGGCAACCACGTTGTCGGGCTGCATCGTGAACGTATCGGCGCGATTACCCTCGACGACGATCTGGCGCCGGGAGAGTACCGCGCACTGACAGAAGAAGAGATTGCCAGCGTCGGTTTGCCTGCGCGTTAACTTAGAGGAGCTTTTCGTGACCAACAGGCCACACTCATCACTGAGCATTGTGATTATTCTTGGCCTGCTGGCCATGTTGATGCCGTTATCTATTGATATGTATCTGCCCGCGCTCCCGGTAATTGCCGGGCAGTTTGGCGTACCGGCGGGCAGCGCGCAAATGACGCTAAGCACTTACATTCTGGGCTTTGCGTTGGGGCAACTGCTTTATGGTCCTATGGCGGACAGCATCGGGCGTAAGCCGGTTATCCTTGGCGGTACGCTGATTTTCGCCGCGGCGGCTGTGGCCTGCGCGCTGGCACAGAGTATCGATCAACTGATTACCATGCGCTTCTTTCATGGTCTCGCGGCAGCCGCAGCCAGCGTGGTGATTAATGCCCTGATGCGTGATATTTATCCGCGCGAAGAGTTTTCGCGGATGATGTCGTTTGTCATGCTGGTGACTACCATTGCGCCGTTGCTTGCCCCGATGATCGGCGGCGTGGTGCTGGTTTGGTTTAGCTGGCATATGATCTTCTGGATCCTGGCGGTAGCGGGCTTGCTGGTCTCGGTGATGATTGCGTTCTTTATACGTGAAACGCTTCCGCCAGAACGTCGGCAGCCGTTCCATCTGCGAACTACTGTCGGCAATTTTGCCTCTCTGTTTCGTCATAAACGCGTGCTCAGCTATATGCTGGCAAGCGGCTTTAGCTTTGCCGGAATGTTCTCTTTTCTGAGCGCCGGACCGTTTGTCTATATTGAAATCAACCATGTTTCGCCACAGGATTTTGGCTACTACTTCGCGCTAAATATTGTTTTCCTGTTCCTGATGACCATCATCAATGGACGTTTCGTCCGCCGTGTGGGCGCATTAAAGATGTTCCGTGGTGGGTTGTGGGTTCAGTTTGTGATGGCGCTATGGATGGTTATCACGGCACTGCTTGGCGTAGGTTTCTGGTCACTGGTGGTGGGCGTGGCCGCCTTTGTCGGCTGTGTTTCGCTGGTGTCATCGAACGCGATGGCGGTCATTCTTGATGAGTTTCCCCATATGGCAGGAACCGCCTCCTCTCTGGCCGGTACGTTCCGCTTTGGTATTGGCGCAATTGTCGGCACGCTGCTTTCTATGTCGGCGTTCAACTCCGCATGGCCAATGATTTGGTCCATCACCTTTTGCGCAACCAGTTCCATTCTCTTCTATCTCTACGCCAGTCGCGGCAAAAAACAGGCGTAACCTTTCAACAAATGGGGGCAGAAACGCTCCCTTTTTTGATGCACATCAACCAAACCTGACATACATTCGGACGTGTTTGTTTATTTTATGTAAAATCCGTTTGTGTAAAAAGTCACATCCTTGTAGTAAAATAAGTTGAGTTAGATCTCATAAACGGGTACATATAGCCGAAAAAAGGGCCAGGGTTCATCAATAAAAACCTGATAAATGAACCGTTAACCCGCACAGATCGCGGCGTCTTACGTTTTATGTGTCGCTGACGAGACGGTTTGTCAATAATGTGTTAATATGAATGTGAAATATTTGTGAAGTAATTGGTACTTCCGGGGACAGAAAGTGAATACATTACAACTCTCCATCATCCACCGTTTACCCCAGAGCTATCGCTGGCTTGACGGTTTTGCAGGCGCCAGGGTTGAACCGATTCCGCAAAATGACGATGACGCGGAAGGGAGTCTTGTGGCGCTGAAGTTATTGAGTCCGGATGGCGATAGCGCCTGGCCGGTTATGCACAAGCTGAGTCAGGCACTGAGTGACATCGCAGTGGATTGTTCCGTCGTGGAGTGCGAAGGTGAACCTTGTCTGTTCGTTAACTGTCAGGATGAGTTTGCAGCGACCTGCCGCCTGAAAAACTTTGGCGTCGCGATCGCTGAACCCTTCACCACTCAGAATCCTTTCTGAGCGTTAGCTTAATGATAAAAGCTGACGCGTGTAATCCTGCTGCGGCGCGCTAAACACGCGGTGACACTCTCCCTGCTCAACCACTTCTCCCTGTTTCAGCACAATCACCTGATGGCATAACGCGCGTACCACCTGCAAATCGTGACTGATAAAAATATAAGCCAGATGGTGCGTCTGCTGGAGCGATTTCAGTAAGGCGAGGATCTGCGCCTGTACTGTACGATCAAGGGAGGAGGTGGGTTCATCCAGTATGATCAGCTCCGGTTTCAGTATCAGTGCCCGGGCAATGGCAATACGCTGGCGCTGACCGCCAGAAAACTCACCCGGGAAACGTCGGCGGGTTTCTGGATCCAGACCAACCTCGTTCATGACTCTGATGACCTCTGCCTCCCGCGCTTCGCGCGTCAACGTCGGCTGGTGCACCAGTAATCCCTCTTCGATAATCTGCTGCACGTTCAGTCGTGGATTCAGTGAAGAGTTCGGATCCTGAAATACCACCTGGATGCGGTGGCGCACCGGTAGCATCTGTTTGCGATTCCATGCGTGAAGGGGGCTATCGGCAAAGGTAATGGTGCCCTGCGAGGCAATCAGTCGCAGCAGCGCCAGCCCGGTGGTACTCTTCCCGGAGCCAGACTCCCCAACCAGCCCCAGCGTTTCCCCTGCACGCAGGGTGAAGCTGATGTTATTGACCACCCGGTTTTCGCCCACCACACGTTTAAAAATACCTTTGCGGATCGGAAAACTGACGCCGAGATTTTCGACGCGCAGCAGTGGCGGTGTCTCCGGGGCCAGGGGAACCGGGTCGCCCGCGGGCTCGCTGTTCAACAGGCGCTGGGTATAAGGATGCGTTGGCGCGGCAAACAGGGCGCTTGCGCTGTTCTGCTCGACACACAGACCGTTTTGCATCACGGCAACGTTATCTGCCAGTTTGCGCACAATACTCAGGTTATGCGTGATAAACAGAAGCCCCATGTTCAGCTCCTGACGCAGTTCGCGCAGCAGCGTCAGGATTTGCGCCTGCACCGTCACATCCAGCGCGGTGGTGGGTTCGTCCGCAATCAATAATTCCGGACGAGTGAGCAGCGCCATGGCAATCATCACGCGTTGGCGTTCGCCGCCAGAAAGCTGGTGGGGAAAATCCCCCAGGCGCTGTCGGGCATTGCGGATACCCACCCGGTCAAGACAGGTCAGGATCTCGGCGCGGGCGGCCTCCCGGCGCATCCCCCGGTGTAGCGATAAGACCTCGTAGAGCTGCTTTTCCACGCTATGCAGTGGATTGAGCGACACCATCGGTTCCTGAAAAATCATTGCGATTTTATTGCCGCGCACCTGGCGCAATGTTTTCTCGCTGGCATGCAGCAGGCTTTCGCCATGAAACAGGATATCGCCCTGCGGATAGACAGCGGGTGGCGTGGGCAGCAGGCGAAGGATCGACAATGCGCTCACGCTTTTGCCCGAGCCGGATTCGCCGACCAGCGCCAGTGTTTCGCCCGCCTCAATTTGCAGCGAAAGCGAATCCACCACCGTGTGTTGTGTCTCCTGCTGACGAAAAGCGATAGACAGGGAATCAATGCGTAACAGGGGAGGGGTCATCTTATACCGCCTTGTTGGGATCGAAGGCGTCGCGCACCGCTTCACCAATAAAAATTAACAGCGACAGTAATACCGCCACAGATAAAAACGCCGCGATACCCAGCCATGGCGCCTGCAGATTGTTCTTCCCCTGCAGTAATAATTCGCCGAGCGACGGTGAACCCAGTGGCAAACCGAAGCCGAGGAAATCCAGCGAGGTCAGGGTGGAAATCGAGCTACATAAAATAAACGGCAGGAAGGTCAGCGTGGCGACCATCGCATTGGGCAGCATATGACGCAGCATAATGCTGCGGTCGTTCACCCCCAGCGCCTGCGCCGCACGGATGTAGTCGAAATTTCGCGTGCGCAGAAACTCAGCGCGCACCACGCCCACCAGACTCATCCAGCCGAACAGTACCGTAATGGCCAGCAACCACCAGAATCCAGGCTGTACGACGCTGGAGAGCAGAATAATCAGGAACAGCGTTGGCATGCCTGACCAGACCTCAATAAAGCGCTGGCCCCACAGATCGATTTTCCCGCCGTAATAGCCCTGTAGTGCGCCTGCGAGCACGCCGATAACGCAGGAGCAGAGCGTCAACATTAAGCCAAACAGCAATGAGATACGCGTCCCGTAGAGAATACGCGCCAGCACATCCCCGCCGTTGGCATCGGTACCTAACCAGTTCTGCTTTGAGGGTGGCGAGGGGAAAGGCTGAGTGGTGGAGTAGTTGATACTGCGCGCGCCAAAGCGGATGGGGGCATGAATCATCCAGCCATGCTGAGCGATTTGCTGCTGCAGCCAGGGATCCTGATAATCCGCAGGCGTGGCAAACGGACCGCCAAATTCGCTCTCGCTGTAGTTGAAAATCACCGGCGCGTACCAGTGACCCTGATAATGCACCAGCAGCGGTTTATCATTGGCGATCACTTCGGCAAACAGGCTGAGTAAAAAGATCAGCAGAAAAATCCACAGCGACCAAAAACCGCGGCGATTATGGCGAAAACGCGCCCAGCGAGTCTGGTTGACGTAGCTTAATTTAAACATCAGCGTCCCTCGAAATCGATGCGCGGGTCGACCAGTGTGTAAGTCATGTCGCTGAGGATATTCAGCAACAGGCCGATAAGCGTGAAAATATAAAGCGTGCCAAACATCACCGGATAATCGCGCGAGACGGTGGCCTCGTAGCCCAGCAGCCCCAGCCCATTAAGTGAGAAGATCACTTCAATGAGCAGTGAGCCGGTAAAAAACATGCTGATAAAGGTGGCAGGAAAGCCTGCGATCACCAGTAACATCGCGTTACGAAACACATGTTTGCGCATAATATTGCCTTCGCTGACGCCTTTTGCGCGCGCGGTCACCACATACTGTTTTCTGATCTCATCCATAAAGGAGTTTTTCGTCAGCATGGTCAGGGCCGCAAAGCCGCCAATGACGGTTGCCAGCACGGGCAGGGTGATGTGCCACAGGTAGTCGGTTACCTTAGCGTACCAGGGCAGGGTATCGAAGTTCGACGAAACCAGCCCACGCAGCGGGAAGATATCGTAATAGCTGCCGCCCGCAAAAAAGACGATCAGCAAAATAGCGAACAGAAATGCGGGGATCGCGTAGCCGATAATAATAAAAGCGCTGCTCCAGACGTCGAACCGGCTGCCGTTATAGACCGCTTTGCGGATCCCCAGGGGAATCGACACAAGATAGATAATCAGCGTCCCCCATAGCCCAAGCGTGACGGAAACCGGCAGGCTCTCTTTGATCAGTTGTAGCACTGAGGCGCTGCGAAACAGGCTATTGCCGAAGTCGAAACGGACATAGTCCCAGAGCATTTTGAAATAACGCTCATGAATCGGTTTGTCGAAGCCGTAGCGTTTGGTGATTTCAGCAATCACTTCCGGATCAAGCCCACGCCCGCCACGATAGTGGCTATCGTTGCTGGTAGCGCTGCCGACACCGGTTCGGGCGTGTGTGGCACCGCCACCTTCGACCGTCGTCCCCGGTAAGCCACTTTGGTTACCGAACTCAATCGCCGCAATGGCCTGATCGACCGGCCCTCCAGGGGCAATTTGTACGATGAAAAAGTTAATGGTGATAATCGCCCACAAGGTGGGAATGATCAGCAACAAGCGTCGAATAAAATAGGCGCCCATCCTGTCTCCTTAGCGTCTGTCTGCGGGCAGTTTTGCCGCTTTGTTCACGTCGTACCACCAGGTGTCGAAACCGAGTGAATAGACGGGGCGAATGCCTGGCATCGAGAACTTGTCCCAGTAGGCCACCTGATCGGCTGCCATATACCACATGGGCAACATGTAGTAATTCCACGTCAGCACCCGGTCGAGCGCCCGCCCTAGCGGCAGCAGTTTTTGCTTATCTCCCTGCGCCTGGATAATTTGTGCGATCAGTTTATCCAGTACCGGGCTTTTCACGCCGGGGGAGTTATAGGTTGAATCGATGTATTGCGAACTCCAGGAGATTTGCAGATCGGAACTGGGCCACGGCATTGCCCGCCATACGCGCGGCATCATGTCGTAATCGCGGGTGCGCAGACGATTGGTTATCTGTGAGTTATCGACCTGGCGGACTTCCATTGTAATACCCAGCCGCGCCAGGTTGTGCTGAAACGGCAACACCCACTGGTTGTTCCCGCCAGAAGGCAGCAGCATCTCGAAAACGAACGGTTTACCGGTCTGGGTGTTCACCAGTTTCTGGTCTTTCATTTCCCAGCCTGCCTGTTTAAGCAGCTCAGCGGCTTTCAGTAAGTTCTCGCGGTCATAGCCATCGCCTTTGGAGACGGGTGGAGTATAAATAGAGGTGAACACCTCCGGCGGCAGGTCGGCTTTCATCGGCGCCAGCAGCGTCAGCTCCGCAGCATCCGGATAATTGCGTGCGGCATATTCCGTGTTCTGGAAATAGCTGTTGGTGCGGCTGTAGGCGTTATAAAACAGTGCCTTGTTCATCCACTCAAAATCAAAGGCCAGCGAGACAGCTTCACGTACCCGACGGTCAGTGAACATTGGTCGCTGGATATTGAATGCCAGCCAACGGGTATCCTGCGCGGAGGTGTTTGGCTGCTCATCTTTAATGATATAGCCACGGTCAAAATTGCTGCCGATATAGCGCGTCGCCCAGTTTTTTGCACTGCCCTCGGTGCGCATATCGAACGCGCCAGCTTTAAAGGCCTCAAAGGCGACATTGTCGTCCAGATAATAGTCATAGCGAATACTGTCGAAATTCCAGCGCCCGCGATTGACCGGCAGCGTCGCGCCCCAGTAATCCTTCACGCGCGAGTAGGTCACGTACTGTCCCATCCGCCAACTGGTGATGCGATAAGGGCCGCTCCCGAGGGGAGGGGACGATAGCGGGTCGCTGAGTTTATGATCTTTCCAGAATTTCTCAGGCATAACCGGCAGAGAGAAGAGGCTAAGCATGTTCTCTTTGCCCGGTTCACCCAGTTCTATACGCACGGTTAAGGGGGAGATCGCTTTTACCGTGGTGCCTTTATAGATCAGGCGGAACTGCGGCACCCCTTCGGTCATAAACTTATGGAAGGTGAATGCCACATCGCTGGCCCGAATAGGTGAGCCGTCGTGGAAGGTGGCGCGCGGATTGATCGAGACCTCGACCCATGAATAATCATCGGCGTAGCGGGCCACCTCAGCAATCAGCGGATAGTAGCTGCCCGGTTCATCATCAGAGGTGGTAAACAGGCTGTCATAGAGCGACTCGGTGCGCACAGCGGCGTTACCGCGCAGTGCAAAGCGGTTGAAGTTATCGAACGTACCGAGATACGAAAGTGTAATATTGCCGCCTTTAGGCGCAGCGGGATTCACATAGTCAAAATGTGAAAAATTGATGGCATATTTGGGCTCGCCAATAACGGCAAACGCGTAATTCTCTTTTATAGTTTGCGCATGGCTAACGGTGCCAACCAGCAGCAAACTCAAAATAAACAGGCGCACAAACTTCATCGGGCGGGATCCTTTACCAGTGGCGCTCCGGGCGCACCAACGTTTTCTCATTGAATAATAAGGGAGGGTGCGCCCATTGTGAAATAATTAACGGCCTAAAGTCGTGATGAAAACTGCGGGGGATGCCACATTGTGAATTGTTCAAGTGTCATTGGGCGGCTGAAATAGTAACCCTGCATAAAATTAACGCCATGTTCCCGTAGCCAGCGAGCCTGTTCCGGCGTTTCGACACCTTCTGCCACGGTGGACATATTCAGACGTTTCGCCAGCGTCAGCACGGCATCAAGCACCGGTGACGTGACGGTTTCAGTACCAATGGCATTCACAAAGCCACGATCGATTTTGAGATAATCTACGGTGAAACGTTCAAGATAAATAAGTGCACTGTGACCAGTGCCGAAATCATCAATGGCAATTTCATAACCTTCATCACGCAGCCACTGGAATAATTTCACCGCCTCACTCTGGCGCAACATATCCCGCTCGGTGATTTCGAGTACGAGGCGGAAATAGTCGTCCGGAAGGGAATGCGTAAAGTGGCGAATATCCTCAGCAAAGCTTTCAACATGCAAATGGCCGGGCGAGATATTAATACCCAGTTTGGCCCCCTGTGGCAGCAGTGTCTGCAAGACCGGCGCATCGTGGGCAATAAGCTTAAACAGGTGCAGCGTCAGCGGCACGATCAACTGTTGCGCCTCGGCATACTGGATAAACGCATCTGGTGGGATCTCTCCGGCAGTGGGGTGCTTCCAGCGCATGAGTACTTCGACACCCCGCACCCGTAATTCACTGGCATCAACCACGGGTTGGTACACCACATAAAACTGATTCTGTTTAATGGCGGTAAGGATCTCTTTGCCTGGGCGCATTCGGATAAATAAACACCAGGCCGTCAGCAAACCGGCAAGTGTACCCATCATGCCGCCAAACAGCAGGGCAAATTGTACGTCTTCGGGTTCCCATGTTTTCGTATAAAGACTAATGGTCAGCGGAAAGCCAGCAAGATGCGCCGTGCGAAACGGTGCGGTTTGCAGGGTGCTTAGGTCAACAAGCCCCGCCGAAAAAGTGGAGATAGCGTTGTGGCCGATCCCGAGAGCAATACCGGTCAGTTCTTGTTGCTGTGAGGTATAAAGCAGGAAAGGGGTGAGGTTGACATTGAGTGATACAAAAACGCCACGGTCATCAAGCAAGGAACTACGGAACCACATTGCAATCGCAGGTTTGTCCGGCAACATTGGCGTGCCGTGTAAGATGACCATATCAAAGTCTTTGTGCAGATCAATCTCCGGCAGGAGATCCTTCATCGGCACGTGCATCACGCCCGTGGCAGAAGAACAAAATGCGTTATCGTTTTTGACTAATAAAAATGCGCGGACATTGGTGCTAAAAGCGGCGCGTGAAGTCAGCTCACTGGCGACATCAGCGCACTCATTGAGTGTTAATGGCTGGAGCGCCTCAGCGGTGGTCTTGATATCGCTAAAATAGCCTGTGAGCCAGTGCTGCATGCCCGCGAGTACGGCATTCATCTTTTGTTCGTGCTTCTTCTGAACAACTAAAAACTCAATCCCGCCAACGGCGATAGCCGCGAAAAGACCGATCAGAAGACTGAACAGAAGAATTTTCCGGCTGGCGGAAAAGTTGCGGGTCAACATCACTTATATCCATATCTGGCGAGTTTGAGCGAAAAAAAGCCAGGCAATTGCTCTATTTGATTTCCTGGAATATAGCCTGGAAAGACTTAATGAGACATATAAACAGGCAAGAAAAATGGGTATAAAAAAACACCGCCGAAGCAGTGTTCTTTTATCGTTTCGCGCCAGCCAAGGGATAACCGGCGAAAACATGCGTTAGCTGCGGGACAATATGCGGCGCGCTTCGTTGTAGCGCTTCTTCCAGTAGGGCTCATCCATGCTGGAAATCACCACACCACTACTTGTCGAAGCATGGACAAACTGGTTATTGCCAATGTAGATGCCTACATGGCGACCCGTTGACCCTGCTCTGAACAACACCAGGTCACCGGTACGCAAACTGGTGCGTGATACCGACTTACCCATTTCCTGCTGTTCGTAGGTTGAACGCGGTAATTCTAAACCAAACTGCTCACGGAAAGTGCGCTGGACGAAGCCGGAACAATCAATACCTTTCTTGGTGTCGCCGCCTAAGCGGTAACGTACACCTTTCCAGTCAGCATATTGATCGAGGATGCGATTTTTCACATCCAGATTGCGCACCATATTTTCAAATTCATCCTGAGAGGCTTGCAGTGAAGAGATATCTTCGCCCACAGCATGCGTCTCAGAATGCATGTTTTTCGCGGTATTTGTCGAACAAGCTGATAACAGAACCGCCACTGCTACCGCGGGAATCGCCCGCAAGATATATCTCAAAATCGGCTGAGATTTGACCATGTTAATTATTTTCCCTTGAAGTCCTTAACGATAAATATCGTTATAAAAAATGCCAACGCAGCGAGAGTAATTAGCTGTATGCAATGAGACAATTACCCGTGATCAAATCTGTGGATGAACGCACAAATTTCTTTGTTATGAGAATAATTGCTCATTAGCTCAAAGCAGACCCGAGATTACCCTATCACTACGGGCATTGCGAGCGCTTTTCTGCGATTTTTTATAAGAAATTATGATACAGAAAGTTAATTATCAGGAATGGCTAAAAAAGCGGCAATTTAGGTTAAGAATCATGCAAATCGCTAATTTGAATAGTGATTGTTATGACAGGGGGATGACAGAAAAGGCGAAGTTTTGACAAATTTTCATCAGGGATCGAAAACGATCCCTGATGATTGGCATACATCCATGTTATTAAATTGTATAAAAGTTGTTTATTTTCCCGGTAGGTAACGATTAAACAAGCTAATTATTTTGTCGCTAAGTGGTGTCATAAGACACCATGGCAGGCCAATCAGCACCACAGAAAGAGAGCCAACAGCAATATCGGTAAACCAGTGGGCACCAATCATCACACGAGGGAATGCGAAAACCACAAAAATAATCAGGGCAATGGCGAACGCTTTTTTACCAAAATAGCGCAACATGATAGAAGAAAAAATAAGCAACATCATGCCATGATCGCCCGGAAAACTGTCTTTGGAGGCATCCTTGGTCGGGAAATCCAGTAATTCACTGACCCGATGAATGCCGCTAAAAAAGAGGGTTGGGCTTTCGCGTTTAACGGGAATAAGCAATTGCGCGAGCTGATTAATAACCACCGCGAACAGCAACATAGTCAGGCCAATAATGACGATCCGGCGACGTCCGGCGCTGTCTTCATGCAACCAGAACGACAGCATCAGGCAGCCCATTGCTATGAGCGAGCAGGCGTCAAAGGCGCGGTTGTTGGTCAGCGCGACCAGCCACAGGAATGCATGGTTCTCAACGAGGCCGTTATTGAAGAAGTGGAAAATTGCCGCGTCCAGCGGAAACCAGAATCCATGATTGACCGGTAAATACCAGGACAGGAACAGCGCAAAACCAGCGACATTAAGCAAAAAAATAAGCGGTAAACGAGTCTTCATCTTTATCCATTTTTGAACAATACGGGCAAAACAGTAGTGCCCTTAACCTAAACGAAGCTTCAACAAACTGGCCTGCAAGGCATTCCAGTCCGCTTCGGAGGCGGTAATTAATTCAATACGGCTGTCCGGCGGCGCGACATTTTGCGTCTCAATATGCAGATCCAGGCCCTGGCGATTAATACGCACCAGCCCTTCGGGAATACGCATTACACCCTTGACGCGTTCGACTGGCGCAAGACGCGCCCACTCAAGCAAACCAATGGTGTCAAACTGCGTATCTGCGTCAAAAATCCAGCCGCACGCATGATGGCCCTGGCCACTATTCAGGCTGCGTCGCCAGCGCTGATGTTCAGGCAAGCTTAACGCCGCCAGTCCTTTTCTTTCGCCGGTGTGGTGGTGATGTTCGGCACTGGTGGGAAGTGCGCGAAGATTGCGGCGTGGGTTATCCAGCAGCGACACGGGAATATTGCCCTGTGTGGCGTTGATACGCAGACGGTCGCCGCCATGTTGTTGCCACCATGCCTCCAGTGCCTGTTGGCTCTCGACGCTGGTGCGGTCTTCTTTATTAGCGACAATGATGTCAGCCGCCGCCAGCTGGTCGCGGAAGTTTTCATTACCCGTCACTTTTTCGTCCAGCAACTGACGTGGGTCGATAAGGCACAGGGTCGCGCGCAGATCGATCCAGGGTTCATAGACAGGGGCAGTGAGCATATCGAGAATCTGTTTTGGATGGCCCAGGCCGGTAGGCTCAATCAGTAAACGATCGGGTTTACCCTGACGTAATAGCGTATTAAGGCCAACCTGCATTGGCAGGCCGTTCACGCAGCACATGCATCCGCCGGGGATCTCTTTTAATAAGGCCCCGCTGTCCGCCAGTAACGCGCCATCGATGCCCACTTCGCCAAATTCATTGACCAGAACGGCCCATTTTTCGTTGGGGTCTTTATTTGCCAGCATATGGAGAATGGACGTTGTCTTCCCGCTGCCAAGAAAGCCAGTAATCAGATTTGTTTTCGTCACGTTTACTCCAGCATTACGCACAATAATAAGTGCGACAATCCTGGCGAAAATTGGCAAAAAAGAGAAGGGCAGGAGCGGAGAAAGCACTTTCCGCCCCTTTTAATGGCAGAAAATGTTAAATCTGCAGGGCGCTACGCACCGCCTGGTGCGCCCCTTGCGTGCGCAACTGTTGCCATGCACTGTCGATGGCATTCACGAAACGCGGATCGGTGGGTAAATCAGTACCGAAGATTTCACTGAGCGCCAGCAACGCCCCAACGCGCTCCCTTTCACTGCTGGTCTCGACGATAGCCCGTAACTTATCGGCCAGGGGATCACGCACATCAATGGCCTCGCCTGCGTCATCCGTTCCGCTGACATAGCGCATCCAGCCCGCCACGCCGAGTGCCAGCAACGGCCAGTGGCTTTCACGCTGCAAATGCACGCGAATGCTATCCAGCATACGCTGCGGCAGTTTCTGGCTACCGTCCATCGCTATCTGCCAGGTGCGATGTTTAAGTGCCGGGTTGGAAAAACGGGCAATCAGATTGTCTGCATATGCGTTGAGGTCCACGCCGGTAATAGCTAGCGTAGGGGCCTGTTCGCCAAGCATCAACTGATATGCGGCACGGCGAAAAACGTCATCCTGCATACAATCGCTGATATGGGCAAACCCGGCCAGATACCCCAGGTACGCGAGGAACGAATGGCTACCGTTCAGCATACGCAGCTTCATCTGTTCCCACGGGCGAACGTCTTGTACCAGTTGCACGCCTGCCACTTCCCATTGCGGACGACCGGCAACAAAGTTGTCTTCAATGACCCACTGAATATAAGGTTCGCAACTGATGGCACAGGGATCGGCAACCCCCAATTCAGCGGCAATTTCCGCCAGTGATTCGTCAGTCGCGGCTGGCACGATACGGTCCACCATGGTTGAGGGGAAACTGACATGCGTATCAATCCACTGTGCCAGTTCGGAGGAACGGGTCTGCGCCATACCCAGTACCGCGTTTTTCACGATGTGACCATTATCCGGAATATTGTCGCAAGAAAGCACCGTAAAGGCGGGCAGGCCGCGCTCACGTCGACGGGCGAGCGCTTCCACCAGAATGCCTGGTGCGGAATGCGGTTCGCCAGGCTCCTGCAGATCATGGGCAATGCGCGGCTGTGTGAGGTCCAGTTTGCCGGTTGCCGGGTCGATGCAATAGCCTTTCTCGGTGATGGTCAGGGAAACAATGGCTACCTGTGGTTCGCAAAACTTTTCAATAATGGCCGCCAGTGAGTCCAGTTTGGCATTCAGACATTCGTTAACCGCGCCAACAACGTAGGCTTTATTCCCGTCAGCCCCTTTCTCCAGCACGGTGTAAAGATGATCTTGCGCGCGCAACTGAGCCATAAGCTGGTCGCCGCTGAACAGGCTAATTTCGCATATGCCCCAGTCGCCCCCCTGCGCGTTCAGCACACGGTCAGTCAACAGTGCCTGATGCGCGCGGTGAAAGGCGCCAAAACCGAAGTGAACAATGCGCGAACGCAATGAACGGCGATCATATTGGGGTAACTGCACCGTTTCTGGCAGCGTTACGGAGGCAATTGTTTGCATTGAAATACACCTGTTTAACCATTAATTAACAATATGTAGTGTAAAGTTATATGACAGCAAATTGAATTGGTGTGCCTGAAATATCCGGGTAATGTGAGCTGGATCAATCATTCTTGCGGCGGCGTTTGACCCTCTGCGTTAAACATGTATGGTAGTCGTCATAAGCTTTGCGGTATTGGTATAACAACTTTGAGGATGAGGCGATGGAACAAACCTGGCGTTGGTACGGACCGAACGATCCGGTTTCATTAGATGATGTGCGTCAGGCTGGCGCAACAGGTGTTGTGACGGCACTGCACCATATTCCCAACGGTCAGGTCTGGCCGGTAGAAGAAATCAAACAGCGTCAGGCATTGCTGGCTGAAAAAGGGCTGACCTGGTCGGTGGTGGAAAGTATTCCTGTGCATGAAGATATTAAAACGCACAGTGGACAGTATGACACCTGGATTGCTAACTATCAGCAAAGCATCCGCAACCTGGCAGCCTGTGGCATCGATACCGTGTGCTACAACTTTATGCCGATCCTCGACTGGACGCGTACCGATCTGGAATACGAACTACCGGACGGCTCCAAAGCGCTGCGTTTTGATCAGATTGCTTTTGCTGCGTTTGAACTTTATATCCTCAAACGCGACGGTGCGCAGGCTGATTACACCGAAGAAGAACAGCAGCAGGCGCAGGCCTATTTTGAAGCGATGAGCGCAGCGGAAATTGAAAAACTGACGCGCAACATTATTGCTGGTCTGCCGGGTGCGGAAGAGGGGTACACGCTGGATCAGTTCCGTGCCCGTCTGGCGGAATACGATGGCATCAACAAAGATCAGTTGCGCGAAAATATGGCTTATTTCCTGCGCGCGATTGTTGCCGTGGCTGAAGAAGTCGGCGTGCGTCTGGCGGTGCACCCGGACGATCCGCCGCGTCCAATCCTTGGCCTGCCGCGTATTGTCTCGACCATTGAGGACATGCACTGGCTGAAAAACGCGGTCGACAGCATCAATAACGGTTTCACTATGTGCACGGGTTCCTATGGTGTACGCGCCGATAACGATCTGGTGAATATGATTGAGACTTTCGGCGACCGTATTCACTTCACGCACCTGCGTTCGACCTGCCGTGAAGATAACCCGAAAACCTTCCATGAAGCGGCGCACCTGCAAGGCGATGTGGATATGGTTTCGGTTGTGGCGGCGATCCTGAGTGAAGAGCAGCGCCGTAAGAAAGCTGGCGACCTGCGTCCGATTCCGTTCCGTCCGGATCACGGTCATCAGATGCTTGATGACCTGCGTAAAAAAACTAACCCAGGCTATTCGGCGATTGGTCGCCTGAAAGGGATGGCTGAAGTGCGCGGCGTGGAACTGGCGCTTAAGAAAACGCTGTTCCGCGACCTGTTGTAATCCGTTAGCTTCGCTCTGAAATAAAAAAAGGACAGTTTTCACTGTCCTTTTTTACTTTTACAGGCTGACTTAGTCCGCACGGCCCATATAACGGCTTTCTTCAATATGAATGCGGATTTTCTCGCCGGTGGTCAGGTATTCCGGAACCTGAATCACCAGACCCGTACTCATGGTTGCCGGTTTGGTACGTGAACTGGCTGACGCGCCTTTGATGCCTGGTGCGGTTTCAACAATTTCCAGATCAACGGTCTGCGGCAATTCCAGCGCCAGCAGTTGGCCATCCCAGGTCAGCACCTGCATATCCGGCATTCCGCCTTCCGGGATAAAGAGCAGTTCTTCTTCGATCTGCTCTTTTGTGAAGGTGTACGGCGTGTAATCTTCTTTATCCATAAACACGTATTCGTTGCCATCAACATAGGAGAAGTCAACGAAACGGCGGGTCAGAGTCACGGTATCAACGATATCGTCACCTTTGAAACGTTCTTCGACTTTCAGGCCGGTGCGCACATCGGAGAAACGCATTTTATAGAGGGTTGCGGCGCCGCGGGCGCTCGGTGACTGAATATCAATATTCTTTACAATCAGCAGCTTGCCGTTGTAGTTCAGCACCATACCTTTCTTGATTTCGTTCGCTCTTGGCATCAGTGGGATCCTGTAAATTAAAAATAACGAAAATATCGCGACAAAGTACCCGCGAGGGCCTTTGCAGGCAAGTGGAATCGCTGAGTTTTGCGTTTGACGGGGAAAACAGGTAGTTTGGCGGCCAGCCCAACAGAGAGTCGTGATTATGGAATGCCGTACGGATTGCGGAGCGTGCTGTATCGCCCCTTCGATTTCAAGTCCTATCCCCGGTATGCCACAGGGCAAGTCGGCCAACACGCGTTGTATCCAACTGGCGGATGACAACACGTGTAAAATTTTCGGCTCCCCGCTACGTCCAGCGGTCTGCGCCAGCCTGCAACCGAGCGCTGGCATGTGTTTCAGCGATCGGGAGGCGGCCATGACCTTCCTGATTAATCTGGAAGCCGCGACCGCACCTTAAGGCGACTCCGCGCTGTTCTGATATTTCGCTTCATGCTCCAGTAACCATTTCTTGCGCGCAATACCGCCGCCGTAGCCTGTCATTGCACCGTCCTTGCCAGGGATCCGGGGGCAGGGGATGACAATCGCAATACGATAATCAACAGACTGTGTTGTTCATCAGCAAGGCGCTGGCGAATGGCGTTCAGTAGTGATGCAAATTCAGCAGAATCCTCAACATCCGCTTTCCTTGCTGAACCCGGCTGTTTTCCAGGTTAATGCCTGCGACACCGAGTTCCGCCAGCGTGAGCAGGTTGTCGATAATCTGCTCATGACTTTCACCATAGCCATACTCCATATCAACGGTCAGCGGCAGGGGGCAGCAAGCCCGTAAACGGACGATCATGTGGTGGAGTACTGCAAAGGTAATGCCGTCGCCATCGTCATCGCCATTCATCGCGGCAATGGCCGCACTGGAGGTGCCCATTGCCTGATAACCCGCAGCCTGTGCGGTTCTGGCGCTGGAGACATCCCAGACATTTGCTATCAGTAACGCGCCGTCTTGTTGGTGTAAAAGGGCAAAATTCATCATCACAATCCTCTGTTGAATGGGCGCTTAACGGTACCGATAAGGCGTGACGGGCAACAACCGAAAAACGGACAGGTATTTTTCCCTCTCTCTTTTTTGCTCACAAAAACGGAACAATATTTCTACGATATTGTTGTGCTGATGGGTGCTGAATGTGACCAAAAAAGACGGTCAGCTTTGTTCAGCAAAAACGGGATGCCAGGGAGTGAAATGTGCAGTAGATCGTAATTTTGCAATCAAAAATGAGACTTTTCTTGATTGATGAAGCGGAAAAGTCAAGACTTCTCGAAACGTTTCAGCGTCATCTTGTTTTCAACACATTTCAGGGTGGCGCATTATTTCTCAAGTTAGCTGAAACGATTCAGTTCAGCAGGAGAGGATTTACATGTTCCAGTTATCCGTTCAGGACATCCATCCGGGCCAGCAGGCCGGGACGAAAGAAGAGGCGATTCGTCAGATTGCTGCCGCACTGGCAGAAGCAGGCAACGTCGCCGGTGGTTATGTTGATGGCATGCTGGCGCGTGAGCAGCAGACGTCGACGTTCCTTGGCAACGGGATTGCCATTCCTCACGGGACGACTGATACCCGCGACCAGGTGTTGAAAACCGGCGTCAAAGTGTTCCAGTTCCCGCAAGGCATTCTCTGGGGGGAAGGCCAGGTCGCCTATGTGGCTATCGGTATTGCCGCCAGTTCTGATGAACACCTGGGCCTGCTGCGTCAGCTGACCCACGTCCTGAGCGATGATTCCGTTGCTGCACAACTGCAATCGGCGACCACAGCAGAAGAACTGCGTGCGTTGCTGATGGGTGAACAGCAAGTGGCGTCGCTGAAACTGGATAACGATACCCTGAGCCTTGACGTTGTCGCCAGCGACCTGGTGACGCTGCAGGCGCTGAACGCTGCGCGGCTGAAAGAAGCGGGCGCGGTTGATGCTGTCTATGTGGCGCGCGCAATTAACGAACAACCGCTGAATCTTGGGCAGGGGATCTGGTTGAACGACAGCGCACAGGGCAACCTGGCGAGCGCGGTGGCTGTCAGCCGTGCTGCAAAAGCATTTGATGTGAACGGTGAAAGCGTTGCGCTGCTGGTCAGTGTAGCAATGGCTGATGACCAGCCGGTTGCCGTGCTCAAACGTCTGAGCAATCTGCTGCTCGACAATAAAGCTGACCGTCTTCTGAGCGCAGATGCCGCTACCCTGCTGGCTCTGTTGACCAGCGACGACGCTATTGCTGACAACCTGCTGACCGCTGAGTTTGTTGTACGCAACGAACATGGTCTTCATGCCCGTCCGGGCACCATGCTGGTCAATACCATCAAACAATTTAATAGCGAAGTGACTGTCGCTAACCTCGACGGTACCGGTAAATCCGCCAATGGGCGTAGCCTGATGAAAGTGGTCGCGCTGGGCGTGAAGAAAGGTCACCGTCTGCGTTTTACCGCACAGGGTGATGATGCTGAACAGGCGCTGAAAGCGATTGGCGAAGCCATCGCTGCCGGTCTGGGGGAGGGCGCATAATGAGCAGACGTGTCGCTACTATTACCCTTAACCCTGCCTATGATCTGGTCGGGTATACCCCGGAAATTGAACGCGGTGAAGTGAACCTGGTTCGCACTACCGGCCTGCATGCTGCGGGTAAAGGTATCAACGTGGCGAAAGTCCTGAAAGATCTGGGCATCGACGTGACCGTTGGCGGCTTCCTGGGCAAAGACAACCAGGACGGTTTCCAGCAATTGTTCAGCGAACTGGGCATTGCTAACCGCTTCCAGATTGTCCAGGGCCGTACCCGTATCAACGTGAAGTTGACGGAAAAAGACAGCGAAGTCACTGACTTTAACTTCTCCGGCTTCGAAGTGACGCCGGCAGACTGGGAACGTTTTGTTGCAGACTCTCTGACCTGGCTGGGTCAGTTCGACATGGTTTGTGTCAGCGGCAGCTTGCCATCTGGTGTGAGCCCGGAAGCCTTTACCGACTGGATGACGCGCCTGCGCAGCCAGTGCCCATGCATCATTTTCGACAGCAGCCGCGATGCGCTGGTTGCCGGTCTGAAAGCTGCGCCGTGGCTGGTTAAACCTAACCGTCGCGAACTCGAAATTTGGGCTGGTCGCAAATTACCAGAATTGAAAGATGTGATCGACGCGGCGCATGCGCTTCGTGAACAAGGAATTGCCCATGTGGTTATTTCACTGGGCGCGGAAGGGGCGTTGTGGGTTAACGCTTCGGGCGAATGGATCGCCAAACCGCCGTCAATGGAGGTGGTAAGCACCGTTGGCGCAGGGGATTCAATGGTTGGCGGTCTGATTTATGGCCTGTTAATGCGAGAGTCCAGTGAACATACGTTGCGCCTGGCCACTGCCGTGGCTGCACTGGCCGTTAGCCAGAGCAATGTAGGTATTACCGATCGTACCCAGTTAGCCGCGATGATGGCGCGTGTTGACTTAAAACCCTTTAACTAACAGCAGGAGAGCATAATGAAAACGCTGCTGATAATTGATTCTGAACTCGGTCAAGCTCGCGCATATATGGCGAAAAGCCTGTTAGGCGCAGCGGCACAAAAAGCGAATTTGCAGTTTATCGACAACCCTGGTGAAGCTGAACTGGCGATCGTTCTGGGCTCCCGCGTGCCGGCTGACAGCGCGCTGAGCGGTAAGAAAGTCTGGTTGGGCGACATCAACCGCGCTGTGGCTCATCCGGAACTGTTTTTAAGTGAAGCAAAGAACCACGCTTCTCCGTACACGGCTCCGGCGGCGGTACCTGTAACGTCCAACAGTGGTCCGAAACGTATCGTGGCTATCACCGCCTGCCCGACGGGTGTTGCACACACCTTTATGGCTGCTGAGGCCATTGAAACCGAAGCGAAAAAACGCGGCTGGTGGGTGAAGGTCGAAACACGCGGCTCTGTTGGCGCGGGTAACGCCATCACGCCGGAAGAAGTGGCACAAGCCGATCTGGTGATCGTCGCCGCTGACATCGAAGTGGAGCTGGCGAAATTCGCTGGCAAACCGATGTACCGTACCACCACGGGCCTGGCACTGAAGAAAACGGCGCAGGAATTAGACAAAGCGCAAGCCGAAGCGAAAACGTATCAGCCGAGCGGCGGTACGCAATCTGCGAGCAGTGAAGGTAAAAAAGAGAGTGCGGGCGCCTATCGCCACCTGCTGACCGGTGTTTCTTACATGCTGCCGATGGTCGTTGCCGGTGGTCTGTGTATCGCACTGTCCTTTGCCTTCGGTATTACTGCATTTAAAACGCCGGATACGCTGGCTGCCGCGCTGATGCAAATCGGTGGTGGGTCTGCGTTTGCCCTGATGGTGCCGGTGCTGGCCGGTTACATTGCCTTCTCCATCGCTGACCGTCCGGGTCTGACGCCGGGTCTTATTGGCGGTATGCTGGCCGTAAGTACCGGCTCTGGCTTTATCGGCGGTATTATTGCCGGTTTCCTTGCGGGTTATCTGGCGAAAGCCATCAGTAAAGGCGTTAAGCTGCCGCCAAGTATGGAAGCGCTGAAACCGATCCTGATCATTCCGCTGTTCTCAAGCCTGATTGTTGGTCTGGCGATGATCTACCTTATCGGTAAACCGGTTGCGGGTATCCTTGCAGGTCTGACGTCCTGGCTGCAATCCATGGGTACGGCGAATGCTGTCCTGCTGGGTGCAATTCTCGGTGGCATGATGTGTACCGACATGGGTGGTCCGGTGAACAAAGCGGCCTACGCCTTTGGTGTTGGTCTGTTGAGTACGCAGACTTACGCACCGATGGCCGCCATCATGGCTGCCGGTATGGTGCCGCCTCTGGCGATGGGTCTGGCGACCATTGTTGCCCGTAAGAAATTTGATAAAGGGCAGCAGGAAGGGGGCAAAGCGGCGCTGGTTCTGGGCCTGTGCTTTATCTCCGAAGGTGCGATTCCGTTCGCAGCACGTGATCCGATGCGTGTTCTGCCATGCTGTATCGCCGGTGGCGCGCTGACGGGGGCTATCTCTATGGCGATTGGCGCGAAACTGATGGCACCGCACGGTGGCCTGTTCGTTCTGCTGATTCCAGGTGCAATCACCCCGGTTGTAGGTTATCTGCTCTCTATCGTGGCAGGTACCCTGCTGGCGGGCCTGGTCTATGCGTTCCTGAAACGCCCGGAAACCGAAGCTGTTGCCAAAGCCGCATAATGTGTTTGACTGAGTAATAAAGGGGCCGGGAAACTGGCCCTTTTTTTATTTCCCCGCCTTCTGTGCCCCGCATCTCATTTCTGTAACGTGTTTTAGTCTCGATCCCTATAAATTTGTGATGACCTTCATATCTATTCACCTTCGCTTGTCTGGGCGTATTTACTTTACGTAAATTCAGCTTACGATAAACACATGTTCAAAAATAAACATGTGCTCTAATAAGGTTTGGCAACCAGGCGATAAACGAATTGTTGTCTCGACGATCTCATTAATATGGCATTTTTTGCCAGAGGGCGTTTTATGCGTAAAAAGGATTATATAATCACTATTGGTTCCGCCAATATGGATGTGGCGGGCTATTCACATGGTGTATTGAATTACGCGGATTCCAACCCGGGGAAAATAAAGTTCACGCCGGGCGGTGTGGGGCGTAATATTTCACAGAATCTGGCATTGCTGGGAACTGAGTCATGGCTACTCACCGTGGTGGGCGATGATTTTTATGGCCAGTCTCTGTTAAATCAAACCAGTCAGTCCGGCGTGCGAATAGAAAAATGCCTTATTGTGGCAGGTGAGAATACATCGAGTTATTTATCGCTCCTCGATAATAGCGGCGAAATGCTGGTAGCCATTAATGATATGAATATTACCGATCATTTGTCTGCGGATTTCCTGGCAAAACATATCGATTTTATTCGCGACGCCAGCGTAATTGTTGCTGACTGCAATATCAGTGAAGACGCGCTCGCCTGGCTGCTGACACATGCGGGAGATACGCCAGTTTTCATCGACCCGGTATCCGCCTGGAAATGCGTCAAAATACGCGACTGGCTGGGACAGATTCATACCCTGAAACCCAACCGCCTTGAGGCCGAAACACTCAGTGGCATTACGCTTTCCGGGCGCGACGATGTAGGAAAGGTTGCCGAGTGGTTTCATGCTCGCGGTCTGCGACGGCTGGTGCTGAGCATGGGTGGCGACGGCGTTTATTACAGCGAGCGCGATGGTGTAAGTGGGTGGTCACCTCCGATTAAAACCCAGGTCGTTAATGTCACCGGGGCGGGTGATGCCATGATGGCGGGTCTGGCGGCCTGTTGGGTAGAAGGTTTTTCATTTATCGATTCGGTCCGTTTTGCGCAAGGGTGCTCCTCTATGGCTCTGGCGTCCGAATATACCAATAATCCTGACTTATCTTTTTCAAAAGTCACATCGCTAGTGGAGAAACAAGATGTCTGAATTAACGATTTCCCCTGAATTACTGCATATCTCTGCGGAAGTAAAAGAAGCGCTGAAAAATAACAAACCAGTTGTAGCGCTGGAATCGACAATTATTTCTCACGGTATGCCCTTCCCGCAAAATGCGCAAACGGCAATTGAAGTTGAAGAGACTATTCGAAAACACGGTGCGGTGCCGGCAACTATCGCCATTATTAAAGGCGTCATGAAAGTTGGCCTGACGAAAGAGGAAATTGAATTATTAGGCCGTGAAGGGCACAGCGTCGCAAAAGTCAGTCGCCGTGATTTACCTTTTGTGGTCGCCGCTGGATTAAATGGTGCAACCACGGTGGCATCCACCATGATTATTGCCGCGCTGGCCGGTATTAAAGTTTTTGCGACCGGGGGCATTGGCGGCGTTCACCGTGGTGCCGAACATACCTTTGATATTTCCGCTGATTTGCAGGAGCTGGCGCACACTAATGTCACGGTCGTTTGCGCAGGGGCGAAATCTATTCTCGACCTCGGCCTGACCACCGAATATCTGGAAACCTTCGGTGTACCGTTAATTGGTTATCAGACCAAATCATTGCCGGCGTTTTTCTGCCGTACCAGCCCGTTTGAGGTCAGCATTCGTCTGGACAGCGCAAAAGAGATCGCGCGTGCGATGGCGGTTAAGTGGCAAACCGGCCTTAACGGTGGCCTGGTGGTAGCGAACCCGATTCCTGAACAGTTTGCGATGGCGGAAGAGAAAATCAACGCCGCTATCGATCGGGCGGTGAAAGAGGCCGAAGAGCAGGGCGTGGTCGGTAAAGATAGCACGCCGTTCCTGCTGGCTCGTGTAGCCGAGCTAACCGGCGGCGATAGCCTGAAATCAAACATTCAGCTGGTGTTCAACAACGCCGTGCTGGCATGTGAAATCGCAAAAGAGTACCAACGTCTCGCATAAACCGGGCGCGGGCAGTGAGCGGTCGCCCGCAGGGATATCAGACATACCAAAACCTGGCGTTTACGCCGGGTTTCCTGGCATGAAGGGAAAATCATTATGGATATAATGAGAAGTTTTCTGGGTATGGTGGTATTACTGGCCATCGCTTTTCTGCTGTCAGTAAATAAAAAACGCATTAGTTTACGCACTGTTGGCGCGGCGCTACTGCTGCAAATCGCTATCGGCGGGATTATGCTCTATTTCCCGCCGGGCAAATGGCTGGTTGAGCAGGCGGCGCTGGGCGTACATAAAGTGATGTCCTACAGCGACGCGGGCAGCGCCTTTATCTTCGGGTCGCTGGTCGGGCCGAAAATGGATGTGCTGTTTGACGGTGCCGGGTTTATTTTTGCCTTCCGCGTGCTGCCTGCGATCATCTTCGTTACCGCCTTAATCAGCCTGCTTTACTATATTGGCGTGATGGGGCTGCTGATCCGCATTCTGGGTGGGATTTTCCAGAAAGCGCTTAAGATCAGCAAAATCGAATCCTTCGTTGCCGTAACCACGATTTTCCTCGGACAGAATGAAATCCCGGCTATCGTGAAACCGTTTATTCATAAGCTCAATCGCAACGAACTGTTTACCGCTATCTGTAGCGGGATGGCGTCAATTGCCGGGTCGATGATGATCGGCTACGCCGGAATGGGGGTGCCGATTGATTACCTGCTGGCGGCGTCACTCATGGCAATTCCGGGCGGTATCCTGTTTGCCCGTATGCTGAGCCCGGCCACCGAGGACTCCCAGGTCACTTTTGAAAACCTCTCGTTTACCGAAACACCGCCAAAAAGCATTATCGAAGCGGCGGCGTCTGGCGCGATGACCGGGTTGAAAATTGCCGCGGGTGTGGCGACGGTGGTGATGGCATTTGTGGCGATCATCGCGCTGCTGAACGGCATTATTGGCGGTGTGGGCGGCTGGTTCGGTTTCGGCAACGCGACGCTTGAAGGGATCTTTGGTTATGCGCTGGCACCGCTGGCTTGGATCATGGGCGTGGACTGGCACGATGCGACCCTGGCTGGCAGCCTGATCGGGCAGAAACTGGCGATCAATGAGTTCGTTGCCTATCTCAATTTCTCCCCTTATCTGCAAGCGGGCGGCTCGCTGGATGTCAAAACCATCGCCATTATTTCGTTTGCGCTGTGTGGGTTTGCCAACTTCGGTTCTATTGGCGTGGTGGTTGGCGCGTTTTCCGCGATTGCCCCCCAACGTGCGCCGGAAATCGCCCAGCTTGGGATGCGGGCGCTGGCGGCGGCAACGCTCTCTAACCTGATGAGTGCCACCATCGCCGGGTTCTTTATCGGTCTTGCCTGAGTCAACGGCACGCCAGTGTCACTGGCGTGCGTTCTTTACGCTTCAGCTTTGCTTGTATTGAGTAACGCCATCGCATTTTCTGCTGAGAGGGCAGGGTTGTTGATGCTCACGCTGGCGCGGGAAATCGCCGCACAGGCCATGGCAAAGTGGGCGCTCTCGGTAAAATCCCCACCTTCCAGGAAGCTATATAACAGCCCCGCCATAAATCCGTCATCGGCCCCGAAACGGTCGGTGAAGGTGTGATCCGGCGAGGTCAGCAGAAGCTGCTCACCATCACGTTTAGAGCAGAACACGGAATCATCGTCCAGATACACGAAGATGCGTTGCACCCCTTGTTCATGGAGTGAATTGACCGCCGCGATTTTGTCTGCTTCACGACGAATCGGCTGACCCCATAAGATTTGCAGCTCTTGTAACGTGGGTTTCAGCGTGTGAATGCGTGACAGCCAGGGGCGAATCTTATCGGCTTTGAACTCGGAAACCGTATCGACGAAGACCGGAATATTCCCAGCCATGGTGAAGACCCACTGCAATGCCTCTTCGGTCAGGTTGCAATCAGCGAGCACCACACCTGCATGCATCACCAGATCGCGTGAGGCATTGAGCAACTGTGGCGTCAATTGCTGCAGAATATGGGTATCGTTGATGGCCAGCACCGTCTCTTCCTGCTGATTGGCAACCGACAGATAGGTAGAAGTGTTGTGCCCGTGCAGACGAATACAGCTTTGCACGTTCACCCCGGCCTGACGGGTCTGTTCCAGTAACGTTTCGCCGTAAAAATCATCCCCCACGGCGGAGATAAGGTGCACATCGCGGCCCAGCAGGGCGAGGTTATGGGCAACATTACGCCCTACGCCGCCTGCGGAGCACTGGATATTACCGGGGTTGGAGGCGGACTGCGGGTAATGGATATCCGCCACGCCGCGAATATCCATATTAATGGCGCCAAACACCACGCAGTAATCCTGCTCGGTCAGAATGTAGCCTTTGCCTTTAATAAGACCTTTACGCATCAAATCCATAATATGGGCGGCGACGCGTGAACGGCTGATTTGTAAAATATCGCCTATCTCATTTTGCTGAATAAGTGGGTTGCTGCGCAGGATTTGTAATATCTGTTTTTCCCTGTCGTTCATTTACGCCACGGCCTCTTCATTTTGTTGGGCTTTCAGCCAGGCAATCTCTTCTGCCCAGATGTCCGGGTTGATGGTTTCCAGAATCATCGGAATACCGTCGAAGCGATCGTCTTGCATGATCCAGCGGAAGGCATCATGACCAATATTGCCTTCGCCCAGGCTGTGGTGGCGGTCGACACGGCTGCCGAATGCGCTTTTGGCATCGTTGAGGTGCATACCGCGCAGGTAGTTGAACCCCACTACGCGTTCAAATTCGGCGAACACTTTCGCGGTGCTTTCGGTGGTGCGCAGGTCGTACCCGGCGGCAAACGCATGGCAGGTATCGATACACACGCCGACGCGGGATTTGTCTTCGACACCATCGATAATGGCAGCAAGATGCTCAAAGCGAAAGCCGAGGTTGCTGCCCTGGCCTGCGGTGTTTTCGATAACCGCCGTGACGCCTTTGGTTTGTGCGAGCACAATGTTAATGGATTCGGCAATGCGCGCCAGGCACTTATCTTCATCGATTTGCATCAGATGGCTGCCGGGGTGGAAGTTCAGCAGCGTCAGCCCCAGTTGTTCGCAGCGTTGCACTTCATCGAGAAAGGCATCGCGGGATTTCTCCAGCGCCTCTTCAACCGGGTGACCCAGATTAATCAAATAACTGTCGTGGGGCAGAATTTGTCCCGGCTGATAGTGGTATTTTTCGCAGGCGGCTTTGAATTCATCAATCGTCTCGCTGGTGAGCGGCGCGGCACGCCATTGACGCTGATTTTTTGTGAACAGGGCAAACGCAGTGGCTTCGATTTCTGCTGCGCGAATGGCGGCATTGGCCAGACCGCCGGCGGCGCTGACATGCGCTCCGATGTATTTCATGTAAAGACTCCTGTTAAACCCGCAATACGCGTCATCCTTCATGCTGCATCGTTGTTGACTTCATTCACTCACCCTGTCACGTACCTCTGTACGCGCCGGGGATGCTTTCATTTGCCGCCTTGATGCAACACGAAGGATTTTGCGTAATTAAATAAACATTTTTCCAATAATAGCGGGTTAACAGGGAACAGACGTAAGGTTTTATGCCATCACATGGTGCACCAGCAGGTTAATTGCACCGCCACCGACAATCAGCCAGACAAACAGCGCCAGCGCCATCAGTAGCGGCTTCGCTCCTGCCTTTTTCAGTGCGCTGATATGGGTGGTTAATCCCAGTGCGGCCATCGCCATCGCCAGCAAAACGGTATCGACGGTAATCAGGACATCAACCACACCTTTCGGCAGCAGATGGAACGAGTTAAATACGGCCACCAGGATAAACAACACCGCAAACCACGGAATGGTAATTTTGCTCTTTTCGCCATCTGCCGCCGGGGAGAGTTGTTTAACCCGCGAGGCAAGCAGGATCAGGAACGGCGCCAGCATCATCACGCGCAGCATTTTGGCAATGACCGCCGCATTCTCGGCATCCGGGCTGACGGCATGGCCTGCGGCCACCACCTGCGCCACTTCATGCATGGTTGAACCCATATAGATGCCGTACGCTTCCGGGGTGAACCAGTGCGCCAGCAGCGGGTACATGGCCGGATAGATAAAAATGGCCAGTGTTCCGTAAATCACCACGGTGGCAACGGCAACGGCGACTTTGCTGGACTCCGCTTTGACCACCGGTTCGGTTGCCAGCACGGCGGCAGCGCCGCAGATACTGCTGCCTGCACCAATCAGCCAACTGGTTTTTCTGTCCAGCCCAAAGACCTTTTGACCGAGTAAACAGGCCAGCATGAAGGTGCTGGAGAGCATCAACACATCGATAGCGATGCCGCTGACGCCTACCTCAGCAATTTGCGAAAACGTCAGGCGCAAGCCATAAAGAATAATACCGAGACGCAACAAATGCTGTTTTGACCATAATACGCCCGCATCACAGTGAACGTGGATGCGCGGGTAAAGCGTGTTGCCTGCGACAATACCAAATAAGATAGCCAGCGTTAGCGCGCTAAAGCCTGCACCTGCAACCGAAGGAATATTACCCAGCCACAATGCCAGCCCGGCAATGACCGCACTGAGTAACAGACCCGGTGCGAACAACGCGACGTAGTTCTTGCGTGGAACATGATGTGTGATTTCAGTCATAACCTTCTCCTTTCTCCGGGTAAAAGGTTACGGCGCTCTGGTTTAAAGGTAAAATTGATTATATATTTATAATTAATCTTTATAAGTGGTAAGCGATCCTTGCCCCGACGGTGAAAATTTATGCATATCACATTACGGCAGCTCGAGGTTTTCGCCGAGGTGCTTAAGAGCGGTTCCACGACCCAGGCTTCGCAAATGTTGTCTTTATCGCAGTCGGCGGTCAGTGCTGCGCTGACCGACCTCGAAGGCCAACTCAGCGTTCAGCTTTTCGATCGCGTCGGTAAACGGCTGGTGGTGAATGAGCATGGCCGTTTGCTCTACCCCAGGGCGCTGGCGCTGCTGGAGCAGGCGACGGAAATTGAGCAACTGTTTCGTGAAGAAAACGGCGCAATTCGCGTTTACGCCAGTAGTACGATTGGCAACTACATCCTGCCGGAGATCATTGCCCACTATCGACGGGATTTTCCCCAGTTGCCGCTGGATATGAGCGTGGGCAACAGTCAGGACGTTATCAATGCAGTAGCCGATTTTCGTGTTGATATAGGTCTGATTGAAGGACCTTGCCATACGGCTGAGATCATCGCTGAACCCTGGCTTGAGGATGAACTGGTGGTGTTCGCGCCGCCAGACTCCCCGTTGTTGCAAGGGGAGGTCACGCTGGCGCGCCTGGCCGCTGCGCCGTGGATCCTGCGTGAGCGCGGCTCCGGTACCCGTGAGATTGTCGATTATCTGCTGCTATCCCATCTGCCTGAGTTTCATCTCGGCATGGAGCTTGGCAATTCAGAAGCTATCAAACATGCCGTGCGCCACGGGCTTGGCATCAGTTGCCTGTCGCGGCGCGTGATCGCCGAACAGCTTGAAGCGGGTTCGTTGGTCGAAGTCCCTGTTCCCTTGCCTCGCCTGGTACGCACCCTGTGGCGTATTCACCACCGTCAAAAGCATCTTTCCAGTGCACTGAATCGCTTTTTGCGTTATTGCGACATTTGATTGCACCAGTAACAGGCAGTTGCACCATTCTGGTATGCGACCGCCTGCTTTATCTCCTCTTTATGACCGCTTAACTGCCGCTATAGCGGGCCCGCTCGCGTTTTTCTCTCGTTGGCACATTAGTTGCAAAAAGTGATTCAAAGAATCTTTTGTTTCATGAGCGATGAGGTGACGAGAATGAAGAAGTGGATGATGGCAGCAGCGGGTGCGGCATTAATAGTGTCCTGTGCAGGGCAGGCGATGGCCGATCAGCTCCAGGATATTCAAAAGCGCGGCGTGCTGCGCGTGGCGGTACCGCAGGACTTCCCGCCGTTTGGCTCCGTGGGAACCGATCTCAAGCCGCAGGGCTACGATATCGACATGGCGGAGTATCTGGCCAAAGAGATGAAAGTGAAGGTAGAGCTGGTGCCGGTAACCAGCGCTAACCGCGTCCCTTATCTGCAAACCAATAAAGTTGATCTGGTCATCTCCAGCCTCGGTAAGAATGCGGAGCGCGAAAAAGTGATCGACTTTAGCCGCGCCTATGCTCCGTTCTTCCTCGGCGTATTTGGACCGAAAGACGCCACTCTGGCAGACGCTGCCGCGCTGAGCGGTAAGTCGGTCGGCGTCACCCGTGGGGCGGTGGAAGACATGGTGTTAAGCGATCTGGCCCCGAAAGATGCCGAGGTCAAACGCTACGAAGATAACAACACCACCATCTCTGCTTATCTTTCCGGCCAGGTGCAGTATATGGCGACAGGTAACGTTGTGGTGGCTGCGATTGCCCGCCAGAACCCGGAAAAAGCGCCGGTCAGCAAATTTATGCTTAAAGATTCCCCGTGCTTTATCGGGCTTAAGAAAAATGAGCCTGCACTGAAAGCCGAAGTGGACAAGCTGATTGAACAGGCATTGAAAGACGGCACGCTCAACAACTTCTCGCAGAAATGGATGCAGGCGCCGCTGCCCGCCACCCTGGGCGTGTAAGGGTCTGGCATGACGACAACGCTTGATTTTGCCGCGCTGTGGCCGTTCTGGCCACAGCTACTCGCGGGGCTTTGGACCACGGTAACCTTAACTATTCTGGCAACCATCGGCGGTGTATCTCTCGGCATCCTGGGGGCGGCGCTGCGTAGCGGCAAACCCACGCTGGCGAGCCATATCTGGGGCGCGTATGTCGAACTTATTCGTAATACGCCGTTCGTGGTGCAACTCTTTTTTATCGTTTTCGGTCTGCCTGGTCTGGGGCTGAAATTAACGGCAGGCGAGGCGGCGTTAATCGCCATGCTGGTCAACCTTGGGGCTTACAGTACGGAGATTATCCGCGCCGGGATCCAGGTGGCGCCAAAGGGACAGTGGGAAGCGGCGCGTGTGTTGGGGCTAACGAAAACGCAGACCTTTATTCGCGTGATCCTGCCGCCGTCGCTGCGGCGTATTTATCCGGCCCTGGTCAGCCAGTGCATTATCGTAATGCTCGGATCGTCGGTGGTCTCGCAGGTGTCCTATGAAGAGCTGACGTTTGCGGCAAACCTGATCCAGTCGCGTACGTTTTTAAGTTTTGAAGTTTATCTGGTTACCACATTGCTGTATCTGGCGCTTTCACTGTTGATGCGTCAGGTTTTGATGGCGGCGGGACGGAAGTGGTTGGGGAGCGAGAGTTGATGAGTACATTTACCGACTGGGATATTCTGCGCAACCTGTTGCTGGCGGCGCGCTGGACCTTGCTGCTGTCGCTGATCGCGTTCATTTGCGGCACGCTGGTGACACTGCCGCTGCTGGTATTACGTATCAGCCGCTTTCACTGGCCGAAACGTCTAATCAGCGCCTATGCCGCGCTTTTTCAGGGTACCCCGCTACTGATGCAGCTCTTTCTGGCTTTCTTCGGGATTGCCTTGTTCGGTATCGATGTTAGCCCGTGGACGGCGGCAACGCTGGCGCTGACGCTCTTTACCAGCGCGTTCCTGCTGGATATCTGGTACGGCAGTATTAAGGCGTTGCCGAAAGGGCAGTGGGAGGCCTGTCGCTGTCTGGGGTTGAGTTTTGGTCAGACACTGTTTCGGGTGATTGCGCCACAGGCTATTCGTATTGCCATTGCCCCGACGGTCGGCTTTTCCGTACAGGTGATTAAAGGGACGGCGTTAGCCTCGATTATCGGCTTTGTCGAACTGACCAAAGCGGGCACCATGCTGAATAATGTCACCTTCGCTCCTTTTAAAGTGTTTGGCCTGGTTGCCCTGGGCTATTTCCTGATGTGTTACCCGCTGTCGCGTTACAGCCGTTATCTGGAGAAGAAATTCCATGCCGCTCATCACCATTAATGACGTGCAAAAATACTATGGCGAGAACCATGTGCTCAAAGGCGTAAGCCTGGATATCGAAATGGGCGAAGTGGTGTCGATCATCGGGCGCAGCGGTTCCGGGAAAAGCACCTTGTTACGCTGCATGAATGGGCTTGAGGGCTACCAGGACGGCAGTATTAAACTCGGTGGGATGACGGTCACCGACCGGGAGTCGCAGGCGCGGGAAATCAGTCGCTCGGTGGGGATGGTGTTTCAGAGTTTTAACCTGTTTCCGCACATGACCGCGCTGGAGAACGTGATGCTGGCGCCGCGTCGGGTGCTGAAATTACCGGCGGATGAGTGCCGCAAACTGGCGATTGAGATGTTGGAGAAGGTCGGTCTCGGTGAGCGCATCGATTATTACCCGTCGAATTTGTCAGGCGGGCAGCAGCAGCGAGTGGCGATTGCCCGTGCGCTGGCGATGAAACCAAAAGTATTGCTCTGCGATGAGATAACTTCGGCGCTGGATCCGGAGCTGGTGGGCGAGGTGTTACGTGTGCTGGAGCAGCTTGCCGCCGAAGGAATGACCCTGATTCTGGTAACCCACGAGATGAGTTTTGCCCGCGAAGTGGGCGACCGGGTGGTGTTTATGCATCAGGGAAAAGTATGGGAGCAGGGCGAGAGTAAGTCGTTCTTTAGCCAGCCGCGTACCCCGGAATTGCAGCAATTTATCGCCTCAGTGCGTGGACTGAATTAGGTCTTTGCGTTTTTCCCCTCACCTGGCCCTCTCTCCAAAAGGAGAGGGGAGGTTGCAGTTACGCCGCTTTGCGTGAGCTTTCAGCCGCTTTTCCCCCTCGCTCGCCAGATGTCGATTCCACTGCTTTACTTATAATCCACTGGCGATCATGAAGGTCTCTAATAAGACGTTGATTGTGCCGGAAGGATGCCCTTTCGTTTGCTACAATCGCGCCTCATTTTTTAGATGGATAGCATTTTCTTATGGTTTCCGAAACTAAAACCACACAAGCGCCCACGCTTCGCCGTGAACTCAAGGCGCGTCACCTGACGATGATCGCCATTGGCGGATCAATCGGTACAGGGTTGTTTGTCGCATCAGGGGCGACGATTTCTCAGGCGGGCCCGGGCGGCGCGCTGTTCTCCTATATTCTTATCGGTCTGATGGTCTATTTCCTGATGACCAGCCTTGGCGAGCTGGCGGCGTATATGCCGGTGTCTGGCTCCTTCGCGACTTACGGTCAGCAATACGTTGAAGAGGGCTTTGGCTTCGCGCTGGGCTGGAACTATTGGTACAACTGGGCGGTGACCATCGCCGTTGACCTGGTGGCCTCGCAACTGGTGATGACCTGGTGGTTCCCGGATACGCCCGGCTGGATCTGGAGCGCCGTATTCCTGTGCGTGATCTTCCTGCTCAACTACATCTCCGTTAAAGGCTTTGGCGAAGCGGAATACTGGTTTTCGCTTATCAAAGTGACCACCGTTATCATCTTCATCGTCGTTGGCGTACTGATGATCGTCGGCATTTTCAAAGGCGACCAGCCGGCTGGCTGGAGCAACTGGCAGGTAGGCGACGCACCCTTTGCGGGTGGGCTATCGGCGATGATTGGCGTGGCGATGATTGTCGGCTTCTCCTTCCAGGGTACCGAACTGATTGGTATTGCGGCAGGTGAGTCCGAAGATCCGGAGAAAAATATTCCGCGCGCGGTGCGTCAGGTGTTCTGGCGTATTCTGCTGTTCTATGTGTTCGCTATCCTGGTCATCAGCCTGATCATTCCTTATACCGATCCGAGCCTGCTGCGTAACGATGTGAAAGACATCAGCGTCAGCCCGTTCACCCTGGTATTTGAACATGCGGGTTTGTTGTCTGCGGCAGCGGTAATGAATGCCGTTATCCTCACGGCGGTACTGTCGGCGGGTAACTCCGGTATGTACGCGTCTACCCGTATGCTCTATACCCTGGCCTGCGATGGCAAAGCGCCGCGCATTTTCGCTAAACTGTCGAAAGGCGGCGTGCCGCGCAACGCCCTGTATGCCACCACCGTGATTGCGGGTCTGTGCTTCCTGACGTCGATGTTTGGCAACCAGACCGTTTACCTGTGGCTGCTGAACACCTCCGGTATGACCGGTTTTATCGCCTGGTTGGGTATTGCTATCAGCCATTACCGCTTCCGTCGTGGTTATGTCATGCAGGGGCACGATCTGAACAACCTGCCGTACCGTTCAGGTTTCTTCCCGCTGGGGCCGATCTTCGCTTTTGTGCTGTGCCTGATCATCACCCTGGGCCAGAACTATCAGGCTTTCCTGGCGGAT
Organism: Phytobacter diazotrophicus; assembly: GCF_052061655.1. Classification (NCBI taxonomy): domain Bacteria; kingdom Pseudomonadati; phylum Pseudomonadota; class Gammaproteobacteria; order Enterobacterales; family Enterobacteriaceae; genus Phytobacter; species Phytobacter diazotrophicus. The sequence goes on from NZ_CM125428.1 coordinate 1,784,389, forward strand.
ACCATTGACTGGGGCGCCGTAGCGGCAACCTATATTGGTATTCCACTGTTCCTGATCATCTGGTTTGGTTACAAGCTGTCGAAAGGCACCCACTTTGTAAGCTACAAAGATATGGTGTTTCCGGAGCGCTTTAAGAAGTAACCGTCAGTTGTTCTGCGATGACCAATAAAAACGCCCCGGCAAATTACCGGGGCGTTTTTTGTTAAGCGTTATCAGAAGTTATAGGTTAAGCCAACGGTATAGCGGCGGCCATCAAGGACCGTGTCATAGGTGTCGTAATCAATCTGCTTATCCAGCAGGTTGTAAACCCCGGCGGAGACCAGCAAATTCTTATTCGCGTTGTAACGCAGACCCACATCCACCTGACTGTAAGATGGCGTACCCTGCGACATTGAGGTGCGGCTTAAGTATTCCGAGGTTTTGCCACGGAAGTTCAGGCGACCCCATAGACCCACATCCTGCGTGGCCTGCCAGTCGAGCGTGGTGTTGATCATGTGTTTCGGCATTTTGTTAAGCGGCTTGCCGGAGAACTGACCGCTTTTCTGTTCTGACTCGGTGAAGGTGTAGTTGGCCGTCAGGTTAAGGTCGCGCGTGATGTTCCAGCCGAAGGTGGACTCGACGCCGCGCATGTTGGCTTTCTCAACGTTAACGCGATCGCTAACAAAATCGTAACTGACGCTGCCGATCGTACAGGCCGGATCGGCGCTGCTGTTGCACCGACGTACTTCGGTGATTTTATCCTTGAAGTCGGTGTTGAACAGCGTAATGCCCGCGTTGAGGGTGTCATTGTTATCCCACAGCAGGGCGATTTCTTCGCTCAGGCTTTTTTCCGGTTTCAGGTCGGGGTTGCCGACAATCATGCCATTCATGCGGCCACCGCCTGTCGCCTGTCCCCAGCTTGCGGAAGACTGACGCAGATCCGGGGCGCGATAACCTGCCGATACGCCGCCTTTGATCGTCCACTGGTCGGTCAGATGCCACACGCCGTAGCCGCGCGGTGTCCAGTTGGTGCCGTAGTTTTCATCTTTGTCCATGCGCAGGCCGCCAGTCAGTGTCACGCTGTCGAGCACCGCCCATTCATCTTCTGCAAATAACGCCCAGCTCCAGCGGGTGAGTTTATTCAGCCCGTCCGCTGCTTCCAGTTGATTGCCGTTATCGCGCAGTTTCTCATAGCGATACTGCCCGCCGACCGTCATGGTATGGCTACCAAGGAAGATCTGGTTCTGGTTGTTGACGATGGTGTTATACGACTTCATCTGGCGACCCGGGTTATTGGTCTCTTCCTGTTGAATGTAGCTGGATGTGTTGAAGTCGCTGTAATAACCGCTGTGGGTTAACGAGTAAGTGGTGTGCTCGTAGCGGCTGTCACTTTTGCTGTTGGGCGTACAAACGTTGCCACGACAGGTCTCTGCCGCCGAAGACATACCAGGCGTACTGTTGCGATCCTGCAATTCGCGGGCAATATCCAGGTCGAAATCGTTTTTATCATCCGGGGTGAAATTGAACGTCACGCCACCGTTGCGCAGGCGCTGCTCGTTATAGCCGTTGAGGATTTTATCTTCCGCGCGACGGGATAATAGCCCGCTCACTTTCGCGCCCAGTAGCCCGTCAATCAGCGGGCCGGAAGCGGAAGCGTTGGTCTGGAAGAGATCGCCGGAATCACTGTTTTCCTGGAAAGTGGCATCGCCATGCACGGAGCCCGTCCAGCCTTTGGTATTGGACACTTTTTTGGTGATGACGTTAATCACACCGCCCATTGCGTCCGAACCGTACAGCGATGACATCGGGCCGCGGATGACTTCAATACGCTCAATGGATTCCAGTGGCGGCAGCCAGCCCTGTTCGATACCGGCGCTATCACTGTTGGGACGCGTACCGCGTGTGCTGATTCGTTTGCCATCGACCAAAAAGAGGGTGTATTGCGAAGCCATGCCGCGAATGCTGATATCACTGCTGCTGCCACCGCCGGTCACCACCACACCCGGAACATCTTTCAACGCGTCGGTGACATCCCGGTACGCTTTATCTTCAAGTTGTTGTTTAGAAATAACCGAAATAGAGGCCGGGGCGTTCTGGATTTTCTGTTCAAATCCGGTTGCGGAGACGACAACGGTGTCTTCTCCAGCCGCAAGGAGTGCCGGGGGGAAGGTGGCAGCGCAGACGGCAACTGCCAGCAATTTAGCGCGAGGTAAAGTCATTTTGTCATTCCGTTTAAATGAATAAAGCTCCATCGGGCAATACCATGAAGACTATAAGTATTTGTCTTTTAAGAACTCTGGTGATGGAGAAGCGGAAGGATTGTGGATAAAAAGTGAATTTATGTAAATATAACTGATAATTGAAATCATTTGCATTAATTGTTTTTAGTGAGGGGAAATCTAGTTTTTTCAGCGGGATAGTGGCAAGTGTAAGGAATCGTAAAGAGGAGGGCACCGCCCTCCGGTGATTATTTCAGCAGATATTGCGCGTGGAAACGCAGGTGGTCTTCAATAAACGAGGCCATAAAGTAATAGCTGTGATCATAGCCAGGCTGAACGCGAAGCGTGAGCGGCCAGCCGGTCTGGCGGGCGGCCTCAGCCAGACGGGCGGGCTGTAGCTGTGCTGCGAGGAATTGATCGGCATCGCCCTGATCGATAAGCGTCGGGATCGCATCTTTATTTTGACTGGCCAGCATCAGCGCGCAGCTATCCCAGGCCTGCCAGGTTGAGGTGTCGTTGCCCAGATAAGCGCTAAAGGCTTTCTGTCCCCAGGGGACCTGTGCCGGGTTTACAATTGGCGCAAACGCAGAAACGCTGGTAAAGCGCCCCGGGTTTTTCAGCGCCATGATCAGTGCGCCGTGGCCGCCCATCGAATGACCGCTGATGGCGCAACGTTCGCTGACGGTAAATTGTGATTGAATCAACGCGGGCAGTTCATCGCGCAGATAGTCATACATGCGGTAATGCGCCGCCCACGGTTGTTCGGTGGCGTTGAGATAAAAGCCCGCGCCTTTGCCCAGATCATAGCCATCGGCGTCGGCAACGTCATCACCGCGCGGACTGGTATCCGGCATTACCAGAACAATCCCCAGCTCAGCCGCAACGCGTTGCGCGCCGGCTTTGGTGGTGAAATTTTCATCGGTACAGGTCAGGCCCGACAGCCAGTACAGCACCGGAGGGGGTGTTGTTGTCTTCGCAGGCGGTAAAAAAATGCTGAATGTCATGGTGCAATTCAGCACGGTGGAGTCGTGCCGCCAGCGTTGTTGGCGCCCCTCAAAACAGCGGTGCTCTTCAAGCAATTCCATGCAAGGCTCCTTGATTATTTGTTAACAGTTAAAGCGTGACGATCACTCATAATACAGATAATTCATGCGCCTGTGAGTAACTTTCACTTTCACCTCGCTGCATCATAATGCATCATAAATTTTACTTTTTTTTAACGTCAGAGGTTTTCATGGCGCTACGCATTGCGCTCTGTGGCTTTATCGTACTGGTGGTGGCAATGGGAATAGGGCGCTTTGCCTTCACGCCCCAGGTGCCGCTGATGATTCGCGATGGACAACTGACGTTAACCAGCGCCGGACTGGTCGCTGCGATGAATTACCTCGGTTATTTACTGGGAGCGTGGGATGCGATGCGTGCCAGTAAACATATCGAGATGCGTCTGTATCTTGGCGTTGCGGGTGCTGTTGCGCTGACCTTTCTTTCGGCGCTGGCGGATAACGCCATTGCACACGGCGCGCTGCGTCTGGTGATTGGTGCGATGAGCGGCTGGGCGATGGTGCTTACCGCGGCCTGGACGAACGAGCGCCTGGCGCATTACGCCCGTCCGGGTTTGAGTGCCGCCGTGTTTGCCGGGCCGGGGGCGGGCATCGCCCTGAGCGGCCTGCTGGCGGTGGTTATTCAGTCGCGCGCGCTCTCCTCAACGGCAGCCTGGCAGGTCTATGGCGTACTGGCTCTGGTGCTGGTGGTATTGATCGCCCGCTATTTGCCGCGTCCGGGCCAGTTACATCGCTCCGGCGTTCAGCCAGAACCGCTGCATTTGACGACCGATCTGAAACGACTGGTCTGGAGCTATAGCCTGGCGGGGTTTGGCTACATCTTACCCGCGACTTTTCTTTCGCAAATGGCAGCGCTGCGCTTTCCCGGTAGCCTCTTTGCGCAGTTTGTCTGGCCGGTGTTTGGTGCTGCCGCCGTTGTCGGGATTGGGCTGAGTATTGCCCTGCGTCATGTGGGCCACAGCCATCAGCGGCTGGCGATTGTGCTTTGGCTACAGGGGTTGGGTGTGGTGGCCTCTTGCGTATTGCCGGGGATGAGTGGTCTGGTCATGGGCGCGCTGTTGGTCGGCGGGGGTTTTCTGTGTGCGGTGCAGTTGTCGCTGCTGTATGGTCGCGAACTGGCGCCGAATCATACCCGGTATATGGCGGGTTTGCTCACCACCGGCTATGCCGTCGGGCAATTGATTGGGCCGATGACGTCTGCGCTTTCCACCTGGCTTACGCAGCGGCTGGAACCCGCACTCGGACTGGCCGGGCTGGCGTTGCTGCTCGGCGGGATTTTGGTCTGGAAACGCACGGCGTGAAAGGTACGAGCAATTTCATTAATTATCACTGTGAATACTGGATTCTGTGCGCGACCTCACGCACAATGATTGCTCGCTTCGCCCGTCGCACGGCGAAGACGCCACACCTGCAGGAGAATAAAAAATGTCATCACTCAGTAAAGAAGCGGCTCTCGTTCATGAAGCCCTGGTTGCCCGTGGCCTTGAAACTCCATTGCGCCCACCTGTCGACATGGATAACGAAACCCGTAAACGCCTGATAGCCGGTCATATGACCGAGATTATGCAGCTCCTTAATCTCGATCTGAATGATGACAGCCTGATGGAAACCCCACATCGCATCGCCAAAATGTACGTTGATGAAATTTTCTCGGGACTGGATTATGCCAATTTCCCGAAAATTACCGTCATCGAAAATAAAATGAAAGTGGATGAGATGGTGACAGTGCGTGATATTACGCTGACCAGCACCTGTGAACACCACTTTGTCACTATCGATGGGAAAGCGACCGTCGCTTATATTCCCAAAGAGTCGGTGATTGGTCTGTCGAAAATTAACCGTATTGTGCAGTTCTTTGCCCAGCGTCCGCAGGTGCAGGAACGTTTGACGCAGCAGATCCTGACGGCGCTGCAAACGCTGCTGGGTACCAATAATGTGGCGGTATCCATTGACGCGGTGCATTACTGTGTGAAAGCACGTGGCATTCGTGATGCAACCAGCGCCACCACCACGACATCACTGGGCGGCCTGTTTAAGTCCAGCCAGAACACTCGCCAGGAGTTCCTGCGCGCAGTACGTCACCATAACTAATTCGCCAGGAGAGCTGGATACATGGAGAGAAATGTCACGCTGGATTTTGTTCGTGGCATTGCCATTCTCGGTATCCTGCTTCTGAATATCACCGCTTTTGGACTGCCAAAGGCGGCCTATCTTAATCCCGCCTGGGCTGGCAGCATCACCTTAAGCGATGCCTGGACATGGGCGGGGCTCGACCTGTTTGCGCAGGTGAAATTCCTCTCTCTGTTTGCGCTTCTCTTTGGCGCGGGCCTGCAAATGCTCTTGCCACGCGGCAAGCGCTGGATCCAGTCACGCTTAACGTTACTGGTACTGCTGGGTTTTATTCACGCGCTGGTTTTCTGGGATGGCGATATTTTGCTGGCTTATGGGCTGATTGGGCTTATCAGTTGGCGCATGATTCGCGATGCGCAAAGTGTAAAAGCGTTGTTCAACACCGGGCTGGCACTGTATTTGATTGGCATTGTGGTGTTGCTGTTGCTGGGGGTTATCTCCGGTAGCGCGCCCAACCGTTCATGGCTACCGGGACCGGCCAATATCCAGTATGAAGTCTGGTGGAAAACCACAGGCAGCGTGATGGAGGCCATCAGTAATCGTGCTGATATGCTGTCCAGCGGTCTGCTGGCGCTGGGGGCGCAGTATGGTTGGGAGTTGGCCGGGCTGATGTTGCTTGGCGCAGCGCTGATGCGTAGCGGCTGGCTGAAAGGACAATTCAGCCTGGGGCACTATCGCCGTACGGGATGCTTTTTGATAGCGCTTGGCGTAGCGATAAACCTGCCGGCTATTATTGCCCAATGGCAACTTGACTGGGCATATCGCTGGTGCGCGTTTATCCTGCAAGCGCCGCGTGAGTTGGGCGCACCTATACAGGTGCTGGGTTATACCGCGCTTATTTTTGGTTTCTGGCCACAACTGTGCCGCTGGAGACTGGTTAATGCTGTGGCCTGCGTTGGGCGGATGGCACTGAGCAATTACCTGTTGCAAACGCTCATTTGTACCACGCTGTTTTATCGTTTCGGCCTGGTGATGAAGTTTGATCGCTTGCAACTGCTGGCTTTCGTCCCACCCGTCTGGGCCATCAATATTCTCTTCTCTGTTCTCTGGCTGCGTCGGTTCCGTCAGGGGCCGATGGAGTGGTTGTGGCGGCAATTAACCGCGCGTGCTGCGGGGACATCATTGCCGCGCACATCCAGATAACGATCTGGATCACAATCATTAACAAAATGGATGTAACCGTTTCCATTGATGTGATGCCACTCACGCAGCAACCGCTCGCCGACTGAGAGAATAGCCTCCTTGCTAAACAGGGGGTATCTGTGAGCTGCCGTAATCAACATAAAGGTTGGTCAATATGATCACCATTCGTGATGTGGCCCGTCAGGCGGGCGTTTCCGTCGCGACGGTTTCCCGTGTGCTGAATAACAGTGCGCTGGTCAGTCAGGAAACGCGGGAAGCGGTGATGAAGGCGGTTGCGCAACTGGGCTATCGCCCGAATGCCAACGCACAGGCACTGGCCACGCAGATCAGCGACACCATCGGCGTGGTGGTGATGGACGTCTCCGACGCCTTCTTTGGCGCGCTGGTGAAAGCGGTGGATACCGTGGCGCAGCAGCACCAAAAATATGTGCTCATCGGCAACAGTTACCACGAAGCGGAAAAAGAGCGTCATGCTATTGAGGTGCTGATACGTCAACGATGTAACGCATTGATCGTTCATTCAAAAGCACTAAGCGATGAAGAACTCGCCGGGTTTATGGAACAGATTCCTGGCATGGTGGTGATCAATCGTGTGGTGCCGGGTTATGTCCACCGTTGTGTCTCACTCGATAACGTCAGTGGGGCGGTGATGGCCACCCGTATGCTGCTTAATCACGGACATCAACGCATAGGCTATCTCGCCTCCAGCCATCAGATTGAAGATAACGACATGCGCCGTGAGGGCTGGGTTAAAGCGCTTGCGGAGCAGGGTATTGCCGCGCCGGATGCCTGGGTGGGTATGGGTTCACCGGATATGCAGGGCGGGGAGGCTGCTATGGTGGAGCTCCTGAGCCGCAACCAGCAGCTTACAGCGGTGTTTGCCTATAACGACAGCATGGCCGCAGGGGCGTTAACGGCGCTGAAAGATAATGGCATTGCGGTGCCACCGCATCTTTCTCTCATTGGTTTCGATGATATCCCAATTGCCCGTTATACCGATCCGCAATTGACGACGGTGCGATACCCGATTGCGTCAATGGCCCGTCTGGCCACTGAACTGGCGCTGATGGGGGCTGCGGGCAAGCTCGATCCTGAGGCGACGCACTGCTTTATGCCAACGCTGGTACGCCGTCATTCTGTCGCCTCACGTCAATCTGTGGCAACGATCACTAACTTATGATGTTTGTTGATGTAACCGTTTTCAATCTGTGAGTAAATTCACAGTATCTTAACAAGACGGTGACTATGATGTCAGCGTTTTAGAAGCTGAAACACAATGTAACGGTGATTATTCATTTCCACCGAGTCATTCAGCCTGAAGCATCGAAGAAAGCGCATTATTGGAGCGTTACCGAACACGGAAGAAAGAATTTTTTGAGTGAACTTCGGCGAACAGTAACGTTTCATTAACTTGCTGCCCCCGCCGATCATTATTCGCATGAACTACCCTGCATAAAAAAACCGGAGATACCATGAATAAGAAGGTGTTGACTCTGTCTGCTGTTATGGCAAGCATGCTTTTTGGCGCAGCCGCACATGCAGCTGATACCCGTATTGGTGTGACCATCTATAAATATGACGACAACTTCATGTCAGTTGTCCGTAAAGCCATCGAGAAAGACGCCAAAGAAGCTTCTGGCGTACAGCTGCTGATGAACGACTCCCAGAACGACCAGTCCAAACAGAACGATCAGATCGACGTTCTGCTGGCGAAAGGCGTTAAAGCTCTGGCAATCAACCTGGTTGACCCGGCTGCTGCAGGCACCGTTATCGAAAAAGCACGTGGCCAGAACATTCCGGTTGTGTTCTTCAACAAAGAGCCTTCTCGTAAAGCGCTGGACAGCTACGACAAAGCTTATTATGTGGGTACTGACTCCAAAGAATCCGGCATTATTCAGGGCGACCTGATTGCCAAACACTGGGCTGACAATAAAAACTGGGACCTGAACAAAGACGGTCAAATCCAGTACGTTCTGCTGAAAGGCGAACCAGGTCACCCGGATGCTGAAGCTCGTACCACTTACGTTATCAAAGAGCTGAATGACAAAGGCATCAAAACTGAGCAACTGCAGTTAGATACCGCAATGTGGGATACCGCTCAGGCGAAAGACAAAATGGACGCATGGCTGTCCGGCCCGAACGCCAACAAAATTGAAGTCGTGATCGCGAACAACGATGCGATGGCAATGGGTGCGGTTGAAGCGCTGAAAGCGCACAACAAATCCTCCATCCCGGTATTCGGCGTGGATGCGCTGCCAGAAGCTCTGGCCCTGGTTAAATCTGGCGCCATGGCCGGTACCGTGCTGAACGATGCCAACAACCAGGCGAAAGCAACCTTCGATCTGGCGAAAAACCTGGCAGACGGTAAAGGCGCAGCTGACGGCACCAACTGGAAAATTGAGAACAAAATTGTTCGTATTCCTTACGTTGGTGTAGATCAGGGCAATCTGTCTCAGTTCATCGGTAAATAATTCGTTTTAAGCATGTTCTCACCGGGCGCAACAATAATAGTTGCGCCCTTATAATACGATATGCCAGGCCAACAAGGTACAATTATGGTCAGCAATAATACTCAGTCGTCCGGTGAATTCTTGTTGGAAATGAGCAATATCAACAAGTCTTTTCCAGGGGTAAAGGCTCTCGATAATGTGAATTTAAAAGTGCGTCCGCACTCAATCCATGCATTAATGGGTGAAAATGGCGCCGGTAAATCGACATTATTAAAATGCCTTTTTGGGATATATCAGAAAGACTCCGGTAGTATTCTTTTTCAGGGAAAAGAAATCGATTTCCATTCTGCAAAAGAAGCGCTGGAAAATGGTATCTCAATGGTTCACCAGGAACTTAACCTGGTGTTGCAACGTTCTGTAATGGACAACATGTGGTTAGGTCGCTACCCAACCAAAGGCGTGTTTGTCGATCAGGACAAAATGTACCGTGATACAAAAGACATCTTTGATGAGCTGGATATTGATATTGATCCGCGCGCGCGCGTCGGTACATTATCTGTTTCGCAAATGCAGATGATCGAAATTGCAAAAGCGTTCTCATACGATGCCAAAATTGTCATCATGGACGAACCAACTTCTTCGCTGACCGAAAAAGAAGTTAATCATCTTTTCAAAATTATCCGTAAGCTGAAAGATCGCGGCTGCGGTATTGTCTATATTTCCCATAAGATGGAAGAAATCTTCCAGCTGTGTGATGAAATTACGATCCTGCGTGATGGTCAGTGGATTGCGACCCAGCCGCTCGAAGGGCTGGATATGGACAAGATCATTGCGATGATGGTAGGGCGTTCGCTCAACCAACGTTTCCCGGATCGCCAGAACACGCCGGGCGAGACGATTCTCGAAGTGCGTAATCTGACATCATTGCGTCAGCCATCAATCCGCGATATCTCCTTTGATCTGCGTAAAGGTGAAATTCTTGGTATCGCTGGTCTGGTTGGGGCGAAGCGTACCGATATCGTAGAAACATTATTTGGTATTCGTGAAAAAGCCACGGGTACAATTAAGCTACACGGCAAAAATATTAATAACCACAATGCGAATGAAGCCATCAATAATGGTTTCGCACTGGTTACCGAAGAGCGTCGCTCTACCGGGATTTACGCTTACCTGGATATCGGATTTAACTCGCTTATTTCCAATATTCAGAACTATAAAAATAAAGTCGGTCTGCTGGATAATTCCCGTATGAAAAGCGATACCCAATGGGTTATTGACTCCATGCGCGTGAAAACACCCGGCCACCGTACCCAAATTGGATCGCTTTCTGGTGGTAACCAACAGAAAGTGATTATTGGTCGCTGGTTGTTAACCCAACCGGAAATCTTAATGCTTGACGAACCAACGCGCGGTATTGACGTTGGGGCGAAGTTCGAGATTTATCAGCTGATTGCGGAGCTGGCGAAGAAAAATAAGGGGATTATTATTATTTCCTCTGAAATGCCTGAATTGTTGGGTATCACTGACCGTATTCTGGTGATGAGCAATGGTCTCGTTGCTGGAATTGTTGACACTAAAACGACAACGCAAAACGAAATACTCCGTCTTGCGTCTTTGCACCTTTAAGATCAGGGGCTCCTCATGAGTGCGTTAAATAAAAAAACTTTTCTCACTTATCTGAAAGACGGCGGTATTTACGTTGTTCTTTTAGTGTTACTGGCGATTATTATTTTCCAGGATCCTACGTTCTTAAGTCTGCTGAACTTAAGTAACATTCTGACCCAATCCTCCGTGCGTATTATCATCGCACTGGGCGTAGCCGGGCTGATTGTGACACAGGGTACTGACCTGTCCGCAGGGCGCCAGGTGGGCCTGGCGGCGGTAGTGGCAGCGACCTTGTTGCAGTCGATGGAAAACGTCAACAAAGTGTTCCCGGAAATGCACACGATGCCAATCATCGCGGTCATCGGCATTGTCTGTGTGATCGGTGCGGTCATCGGCCTGGTGAACGGTATTATCATCGCTTACCTCAACGTGACGCCTTTTATCACCACGTTGGGTACGATGATCATCGTGTACGGTATCAACTCCCTGTACTACGACTTCGTGGGTGCATCGCCGATTTCCGGCTTTGACAGCGGCTTCTCTACCTTCACGCAAGGCTTTATCGCGTTAGGCTCTTTCCGCCTGTCTTACATCACTTTCTATGCGCTTATTGCCGTCGCCTTCGTTTGGGTGTTGTGGAACAAAACTCGCTTTGGCAAAAACATTTTCGCTATCGGTGGTAACCCGGAAGCGGCGAAAGTGTCTGGTGTTAACGTTGCGTTGAACCTGCTGATGATCTATGCCCTGTCCGGTGTGTTCTATGCGTTCGGTGGGATGCTGGAAGCTGGTCGTATCGGTTCGGCAACCAACAACCTCGGCTTTATGTACGAACTTGATGCTATCGCAGCGTGCGTGGTAGGCGGCGTCTCCTTTAGCGGCGGGGTAGGTACTGTTCTGGGCGTGGTGACCGGTGTAATCATCTTCACCGTTATCAACTACGGTCTGACCTATATCGGTATCAACCCGTACTGGCAGTACATCATTAAGGGCGGCATCATCATCTTCGCGGTGGCGCTGGACTCCCTGAAATACGCGCGTAAGAAATAACAATCAGAACCCGGATGCGGCGTTGCCGTATCCGGGCTCTGACTACTTTTTGCAGCAAATCCGGATAAGGTGTTTTAATGCCGAATCCGGGATTGCCTTACCTTGATAGCGCATCGGCGGCGCAAATCAGCGCCAGATGACTCAACCCCTGCGGCACGTTGCCGCGCCATTCGCCGCTACGCACATCGAACATCTCATTAAACGTCTCCACATTGCCCTTATCGCAGAGCGTCTTAAGGATGGTGTCCATACAGTGCCGGGCGCGGGTTTTATCCCCCATCTCCGCGAGCGCCTCCACCATCCAGAACGAACAGGCGACAAAAGTGCTCTCCTCCTGCTCGACACCGCTGTAGCGATAGAGCATGGGTTCGCCATGCCCCAGTTCGTCCATAATGGCGTTGAGGGTTGAACGCATGCGCTGCGGATTACAGTGCTTACCATAATGCCAGGCAAGACAGAGCGAGGCGTCGAGCCGCTCGCTGCCGGCATAAAAGGTATACGCCTGCTTTTTCTCCGACCAGCAATGCGTCTCGACCCACGCCTCGATACGCGCTTTTTCACGATCCCAGCGGGCCACCCAGGTTGCCTCCAGGTGCCCCTCGCGCGCCAGATGGGCGGCAATATCCAGCGTTATCCAGCAGGTGATTTTAGAGTGGGTATAGTGTTGCAGGTCGTGCAGTTCCCAGATGCCGGAGTCCGCCTGCTTCCAGATATCGGCGCAGGTATTCGCCAGCGAGGCGAGCAGCCGGGCGGTGGTGAGATCCAGCACGTGTCCGGCGCGGACAAACAGCAGGGCGGTAGCCAGCAGATCGCCATACATACTGAGCTGTTGCTGGTCACGTGCGTTATTGCCTATACGCACCGGGCGTGAGTTCTTATAGCCGCTTAATGGCGGGTAGCTTTCCGCCGGAACGATGCCGCCATCAAGGGTATAACAGACGCGGACTTTGCCGTCATGACGCAGGATGGTGTTGGTAAGCCACGAGAAGGCCGCCTTGCACTCTTCCAGCGCGCCGATAACGGTAAAAGCGCGGATGATCATGCAGGCATCTCGTGTCCAGGCGTAGCGGTAGTCATAGTTTTTCTCGCCGCCGATGCCTTCCGGCAACGATGTGGTCGGTGCCGCCGCCAGGGCGCCGGTCGGGGAATAGAGCAGGAACTTTAGCGCCAGCGCCGAACGCGTCACGTGCTCAGGGAACATGCCTTTATAGGTCAGGCTTTCGCACCATAACTGCCAGACGTGGTCGGAGATATCAATATGACCGTCAATTTTTTCAAGAGAGGGTACGGCGAGCGGCTCTTTATGGCTGACCAGCAACGCCACCAGTGACCGCACACCTTCGCGGGCGACAACGGTTCCCTCTATCGCGTGGTCATCGAAATGGGTGACGGTGACATCGTCCGAGGTCCGCAGCATCGCCATTAAATCGCCAATATGGATAACCTGGCCTTTATTGGTGTTCTGAATCCAGGGAGAGCGGGTACAGGCCGCCGTTCCCGGCACAAAGATCACTCTCAGTTCGACTTCGCCTTTAATGCCTTCGACGCGTCTTGCCAGTTCACACCAGGGCAGGCGTCCGGCGTAATTGCTATTGAGGGATTCAGTCAACATCACACAACCGGATGCTGTCTCATAAAAGGTTTCCAGCACATTGCTGTTTTCCCGGTAGCGGCGATCAACGCGATAATCGCTGATGGGCTCAATCTGAAAATAACCACCGCTGCTGGCGTCAAGAATGCGATCAAAGAGCGGTGGGGAGTCCATATTGGGGGCGCACCACCAGTCAATTGCGCCGTCGGGGGCGATTAACGCCACCGAGCGGCCATCGCCAATGGCGGCGTAATCGCCCAGTCCCGCATAGCCATCATGACGCGGTGGATGAGAGTACGATTCGTTCTTCATCTTTTCTCCTGGTCATAAGTATGGCGGCCATCTGCCGCCATAAATAAGTGCGTAGATCAAGCGTAACAAGGATTGGCGATAGCGCAGGAAAATGACCTGTCTTTTCATCAAGCTGACTAAAGGTCGCTGAGGATGTCTTCCCGTTTACCGTTGGCGATCCCGGTGAGTGCTATAGGTTCGGTTTGGATATCCGGGGCAAAAACGGAGCAGGGCGCAACGCGCGGAAAAATGAGAAATGTAAGCGAAACCGTGTGAGGTTGAACGTGTAATAAGAAAATTATTACCCGATGAAAAACAAGCGTAACCACAACAGGCATGGCAGGCCGTAGCCTGCCACAGGTTTTAGAGCGTTCCCGTTCCGCCGTCAGAACACCAGACCTGACCAGAAGAGTAGGAACTCTCATCCGAGGCAAACAGCACATACAATGGGGCAATCTCCACGGGTTGACCCGGGCGGCCAAGCGGTGCGGATGCGCCAAACTGTTTCACTTTTTCCTCGGGTTGGCCGCCACTTGATTGCAGCACTGTCCAGTATGGCCCTGGTGCGACGGCGTTGACGCGAATACCTTTGGCGCCAAGTTGCTGTGCCAATGCTTTGGTAAATGCGACTCCACAGGCTTTGGTTTGCGCATAGTCCAGCAGAATAGGGCTGGGCTGATAAGCCTGAACCGAGGTGGTATTGATAATCACCGCCCCTTCCTGCAAATGAGGGATGGCTGCTTTGGTTATCCAGAACGGCGCATACACGTTCGTTTTGAAGGTTGCATCAAACGCTTCGGTGGTCAGATCCTCAATGGATTCGCAGTACTGTTGGCGTCCGGCATTGTTGACCAGAATCTCCAGTCCTCCCAGTTCCCGGACGGCGCTTGCGACGAGTTGCTGGCAAAATGCTTCATCACGAACATCGCCAGGTAACGCGACTGCTTTTCGTCCTTCTGCGGCGATTAATGCGATCACCGCTTCGGCATCGGATTGCTCCTCAGGTAAATAATTAATCGCCACGTCAGCCCCTTCACGGGCAAAAGCAATAGCAACGGCACGACCAATACCTGAATCACCACCGGTAATTAATGCACGCTTACCTGCCAGCCTTCCGGAACCGATATAACTTGTTTCCCCATGATCGGGAATAGGTTTCATCTCGGAAGCCAACCCCGGCGGCTGTTGCGGCTGTGCCGGGAAAGGAGGCCGTGGGTAATGAAGATGTTTCTTATCCGCAGGTGACATAATTATTTTCCTCTTTTGTAAACCAGAATTTTAAGGTAGACCTTAATATTCATTCGCGCTATCAGAACAGAAATAACGAAACGTTTTTTTTAATTTTTATACAAACGGAACGCGCTATTTTTCTTATTTTTTGTAAAAGATAAAACTAGCGAAGCGGCTATTTCTATCAAACGATTCGTCAAGGATATATCTTTCGTTTGTCCATTTTTTGAACATGAGGGTAACAAACTGTTAACTGATAACTCCCTGTTGAATAACATATATTCAGAATTTACTTAGGCTGGTAATTAATAAGCGCGACGATATTGCGGATGGAATAACAAATTCATTTTTACATTAAAAGTTCACCTATTCTTTATTGTTAATTTTTGCATTTCGGTGCTACGCTGTTTGAGTCACAACATTCACAAGGAGATTAGGATGAACAATGAATCAGCATTTCCTGCATTTCCCGTTAATGGATGGCAGGTGGGAGCAGTGGAAGATTTGAATGGCGTGGTTATTCGTTTTGGTTACAGTACTTCCCCTTATGCGCCGGGCGGTTCAACGTTCGAGTCGCAGTTTTTTAGTCTGACGCCGGAGAAGGTTAAAAGCCTCATTTACGATCTCCAGGTTAGTCTGCATAAGTACGAAGAAAAAGTTGCCTGATATTCCTCAGTTTATAAATGATTAACATTGCAGCAGCTGTAGATCATTACAGCCTGCTGCCAGTTATTAGGTATCTTACTATTTTTATTTGTTAATTTTACTACATAATAGTTAAGTACCGCTACGTTAACGCTTAAGTCAATTCTTAATGTTGGCGTATTACATGCTTTTTACGCTATATAGTATAGGTGAGCAATCCATTGTGATGCTGAACTGGAGCGCCTATGAATGTTGTGTATTTTAAAGTTGATCACCCGCCGCACGAAAAACAAACCTCTGTTCACTTCCATTTAAAATCCGTGCAGCTACTACGCGATAATACTGTTGTTGCCGATTTTGGTGATCTTAAAATAACTAATTTGCCTGCCTGGTATTATACTGTTATCCCCACTGGATTCAGTAAAATTGAATTTTCAATACAAAATAGATCGCAGTTACGTATTGAATGTTATGCGGGTTACTTACGTACTGGTGAGTATATTGTCTCGACGCCCGGTGGCGAAATCACATTGCCATTTAATGCCCTCTCAGGGCTTTGGACACTGAATAAGCAAGGACAAGTCTATATCGACCATCAAGAATTTATGGCGCGCAATTATTCGCTACTTCGACCTGCCAAAATACCTGCACGTGGTGTATCCGTGTTTTGATGTGGGGTAGAGAGATATCTAGTTATTTTTCTTGTCTAAATCAAGTAGCTGCTCGACGGTCACCGCCGGGTAGCCCTGCGCATCGTCGGGTACTTCCTGCAATGAAGGAATAGGTTCCAGCGGGCCTAAGAAACGGGGTTCACGTTTGAACAGATATAAATCAGCGAGCGTCCCCAGACGTGCGCCAAATTCACGTATGCGTACGCTCCACATATTTTTCGGCGAAGGGACAGCATAACATTGCGCCTGGATGCCCATATGCTGGGCAATAAAAAGTGCACGTTCGCAATGAAAGCGCTGAGTGATAATAATAAAATCGTTGGTATCGAAAACCTTACGAGTACGAACAATCGAGTCGAGTGTGCGAAATCCTGCGTAGTCCAGCACGATATCAGAAGGGTCAACGCCAGCGGCAATCAGGTCCTTACGCATGGTCATCGGCTCATTATAACTTTGCAGAGCGTTATCGCCGCTTAGCAGCAGATAATTCACTTTGCCGCTGTTGTAGGCATTCAGCGCGCCCTGAATACGATAGCGGTAATACTGATTAATCACGCCAGTGCGGTAATATTTTGCGGTGCCCAGCACCACCCCTACCTGACGCCAGGGTAAATCCTGCAGGTCATCGTAGATGTAGGGTGCGGTTTTCCAGCTTATCCAGCGGTCTAAGCCGAGCGCAGTCAACAGCAGTAAGCCGATAAGGACCAACAGGCTGTATACAAAGCGCTTTAGCATGCGGACAAACTCGATACAGGATTAAATTTCACTCAAGGCTACTTTACCCGTTCGGCAATCGCAAGAAACGGGCGTTCAATTGCGGGGTTTTTCATCACTGCGGACAAAATGCCCGCAGTTGACTGGTCAGTCGAGCAAAACGCGCTCAACGTTCTGGCAACCCAGAGCGCGCAACGTGGCGACAGTCGCGTCCCATTGGGTGAGAGGGGCATCGGCTTTTTCGGCGAGTACTGCACGCTGCATATCCGGATAGTCGAACCCGGCCAGGCTCATCAGATTCAGCGCGCCCTGGAGTGGTGGCAATGTCGGGTTGAATGCGGCATTTTCCGCATAGCTGCCGCTGAAAATGCGCCCATTGCGACACTCAATAGCCACACCAGACGGTGACTGTGTATACGGCGTATGGCTTTTGTTGGCCGCTGCGATAGCCGCCTGAGAAAGCGCGTCTCCGCTGAGGGCAAACCCGTGGTCCTGAGCATCAAGTAACAGGGTTTTAATCTCAAGATCCTTCGGACCGAACGCGTCTGGCAGATAATCGCCCAGGGTATGCGGCGCACGCCCCGGTAAGTTAATACGTAGCGTCAGGCCGCTGTTCAGTTCATTCATAAACTGACGACAGTGACCGCAGGGGGTGTAATTAACGGTGATGGAGGCCAGCGCCTTTTCACCGCGCTGCCAGGCGTGGCTAATGGCACTCTGCTCTGCATGGACGGTTTGCTGCATGGTGGCGCCAGGGAATTCCATATTGCTGCCGAAATACCAGGTGCCGCTGACGCCGCGGGCAATCGCGCCGACGTTAAAGTGCGAAAGCTCAGTACGTGCGCAGGCTGCTGCTAACGGTAACAGAGCGAAAGCCAACGCGTCTTCGTCCATCCCTGTGGCGTTAAGCAGAGTCGCTACCTGTTCTGCGTTTAACATCGCGGGAAAATCCGCGTCCGCCAGCAGCGGCGCCAGTGCGGCCTGTAAATTCTCCGCAAGGGTCGGAAACGCAGTGTGAAAACGTGAATGCATGGCGTTGCCTCATAACAATGTATTGGGATCGTAGTGTAAGGGCCGTTTTAGCCTTTATATGTGATCAACATCTCGCTGTATATGCAACGTATGCAATTCAAATTAAAAATGCGCGACGCATCGCAAATTTTAGCCCGCTATCGCGAGGATTACCGGGAACAGGAATGGCGCAATCAATGACGTAATAATCCCACAAATGACCAGCGCCAGTGAGCTAAAGGCCCCTTCCTGATAATCCAGCTCTGCACAACGCGCGGTACCCAGGGCGTGCGACGCGGTGCCCATCGCCAGGCCACGTGCTGATTTTGTGTGGATACGCATGGCATTCAGCATGGTATGGCCGAAGACCGCGCCCAGGACGCCGACAAAAATCACACAGACTGCGCTAATTGCCGGAATACCGCCAATGCTGCCGCCAACCGCCATAGCAATCGGCGTGGTGACCGATTTAGGCAGAATGGACGCGGCAATCTCTGGCGATGCCCCCAACATCAGTGCAATACCGGCGCCGCTCGCCATCGCCACGATACTGCCAAAAAAGCAGATAGTGATGATGGATTTCCAGCGCGCGCGAATCTGGTGCAACTGCTCATAAAGCGGAAACGCCAGGGCAACCACGGCAGGCTGCAATAAATCATTAAGGATTTTGCTGCCCTGGAAGTAGTGGTCATAGGGGATACCGGTGACCAGCAGGAACGGGATAATGACCACCATCGCAATCAGCAACGGATTTAGCAGCGCCATCTTGTAACGTGCGGAGAGCTTACGTGCAGCAAAAAAGACCGCCAGCGTGAGCGGAAGCGACCACCAGATATATGCCATCATTTTTCACTTCCCTTCTCGCCAACGACTTTACGCTCGCCGTGGATCAGATGCGTACTCCAGCTCACCA
Organism: Phytobacter diazotrophicus; assembly: GCF_052061655.1. Lineage (NCBI taxonomy): Bacteria > Pseudomonadati > Pseudomonadota > Gammaproteobacteria > Enterobacterales > Enterobacteriaceae > Phytobacter > Phytobacter diazotrophicus. The sequence goes on from NZ_CM125428.1 coordinate 1,803,089, forward strand.
CGAGAAAGACAATCACCGTACTGACGGCACAGGAGACCACTATCGGCCCAAACTGTGCGCGCAGAATGTCGTAATATTGCATTACGCCTACGCCGATCGGCACAAACAGTAGCGCCATGTAGCGTATCAGCACGTAGCAACCGGGATTGACCCATTTGGCGGGCAGAATTTGCAGGGCCAATAGGACAAACATAATTAACATGCCGATAATGCTGCCGGGAATCGTAATAGGCAGCAGTGATGAAATATAAATTCCTGCGTATAAACAAGCGTATATCAGGACAAATGCGCGAAGGTACTGCCAGACAATGTTCAGTGATTTACTCATGGTGTATACCCTTGATGAAACGCATTCATCATACAATTAAAGCCGGAAATGTGCTACCGATCACATCATGAATTCTGAGCATACCAAACATTCCATTCTGGAACGTCGGGCATCACCACAAGATTGTTGTTCCTGGATTACGCGCTGTCTTTATGCTCTGCGGAGGGGATCGCCTGAATGCTGTGGATCACTTCGCGCATTGCGCGATTCACGACTTTGTCCTGGCGCATAATCAGCCCAAGCGTGCGATGCAGCGCAGGGACCAGCGGCTGAACAGTTAAGCCAGCGCAATCCTCTGCCTGCGTTACTGACATCCGCGGCACAATGCTGTAACCAAGCCCTGCGCGCACCATCCGTTTTATCGCCTCAATACTGCCAAGCTCCATCACTGGCGAGACATTCTTACCGGCACGCTGAAACCAGCCGTCAATAAGCTGGCGCGTACTGCTACCGGAAGCAAAAACGATCAGCGGCAGTTGCGCTGTCTCTATACCAGACTCGCCCTCGGGCGGTTTCGCCGTAATAGAGACAAATTCATCGACCAGGACTGGCGTTACATCCAGATTTCTGCTGGTGGCGGGCAGGGTAACAAGGCCGATGTCGATACTGTTCTCCTCCACGCCCCGGACAATATCCTGCGTATTGCCGGTTCTGACGCCAACCGAGAGCTGAGGATACTCTTTGCGTAGCTGTTGCAATATGGCAGGTAATAAATGAATACAAACCGTGGCGCCAGTGCCAAGCGTCACCGTGCCGCTGATATCGAGTTTATGCATAGCAACAGACTGCACGGCAGCGCTAACGGCTTTTTCGATTTCTTCGCAGTGGGCCAGTAATGTCAGCCCTGCCGGTGTCGGGCGAACGCCGCGACCGGTGCGTTCAATCAGGCGGGTTTGCAGCGCGGTCTCCAACTGGCGCATCTGCAAACTGACCGCAGGTTGCGAGATCCCCAGCGCTTCGGCGGCAGCGGTAAAGCTGCGACGGCTGATGACCAGCCTGTAGGTCGTCAATTGATCGAGACTGAGGTGTGCCATCCAAAGTTTTCCTTATACAGGTAATAAGCGCAGCACTATGTCTGTACTTATGCGTTACGGCTAGCCTGTCAACACACCTGAGCAGGAGCCGGACAATGGAAATTATCGAAGCAGAAGAACAACATATTAGCGCAATGCAGCAAATATACGCCTGGCACGTGGTGAATGGCAGCGCCTCATTTGAAACCGCTGCGCCTGACAGAGAGGAAATGCTGGCGCGTTTGAACAAGACTCGCAGCGCCGGATTGCCGTGGTTTGTCATCCTTGAAGAGGGGATCGTGAAAGGCTATTGCTACCTCTCACACTATCGCACGCGTTATGCCTACCGCTACACGCTGGAGGATTCTATCTATATTGATGAACAATTTCGCCAGCGCGGAGCAGGCAAAGCGTTATTGGCGAAAGCCATTGAATGGGCGGAAAATCACGGCTATCGCCAGCTTATTGCCGTTGTTGGCAACAGTGAAAATGTGGGGTCGCTGCGCCTGCATCAGCAGGCGGGTTTTACCCTGACAGGGACGCTGAACAATGTCGGTTTTAAACATGGTCGCTGGCTGGATATTGTTATTATGCAGCGCACGCTGGGTGAGGGGAGTTCGAGCCTTCCGATCACAAATGCTTACCCTCGCTCGGCCTGATGCAGCAGCGTTTTGAAACACACTTTCTTCCCTGTGTCAGAGGCGCTACTATGTCGCCTCATTTTTTCAGGGGCAATGTATGCGTGTATTACTGGCGCCGATGGAAGGTGTGCTCGATTCGCTGGTGCGCGAGCTGCTGACCGAGGTTAACGACTACGATCACTGTATCACCGAGTTTGTGCGGGTGGTTGACCAACTGTTGCCGGCGAAATCGTTTTACCGCATCTGCCCTGAACTGCATCATCAAAGTCGCACCCCCTCCGGTACGCTGGTTCGCGTACAACTACTGGGGCAATACCCCGAGTGGCTGGCGGAAAACGCGGCTCGTGCGGTGGAGTTAGGTTCGTGGGGCGTCGATCTCAACTGCGGCTGTCCGTCGAAGCTGGTGAATGGCAGCGGCGGCGGGGCAACGTTGCTCAAAGACCCTGAGCTGATTTATCGCGGGGCGAAAGCCATGCGCGAAGCCGTGCCCGCTCATCTGCCGGTAACGGTAAAAGTGCGTCTGGGTTGGGATAGCGGCGCACGACAGTTTGAAATTGCCGATGCCGTTCAGCAGGCCGGCGCTTCTGAGCTGGTGGTTCACGGACGAACAAAAGAAGACGGCTATAAAGCTGAGCGTATTAACTGGCAGGCCATTGGTGAGATTCGCCAGCGTCTTAGCATTCCGGTTGTCGCGAATGGCGAGATCTGGGACTGGCAGAGCGCGCAGGACTGCATGGCAGCAACCGGCTGCGATGCGGTAATGATTGGTCGTGGCGCGCTGAACGTCCCCAACCTGAGCCGGGTTGTCAAAGAAAACGCGCCGCGTATGCCCTGGCCCGAGGTTGTTGCGCTGTTGCAAAAATACACGCGGCTGGAAAAGCAGGGTGATACCGGGATGTATCATGTGGCGCGAATCAAACAGTGGCTGGGCTATCTGCGCAAAGAGTATGCCGAAGCGATTACGCTGTTCGAGCAGATTCGTACCCTTAAGAGTTCGCCGGACATAGCCCGCGCGATTCAGGCGCTGAAAGCGTAAACTCTGCGATCATAGTCACGTTTTTGTGTGGCATTGATTGAGTGAATGAAGCAACCTGATAAAGTTTCCTTCGGATTGTTACTGCGTAAGCAGGCTAAACCTGATGTTCTGGCATTTGCCGGAAGTCAGGTTTTTTTGTTTCTGGGGTTCGGATGAAAATCGCCAAAATACTTAATAATAATGTGGTGGTCGTGCTGGATGAACAACAACACGAGCAGGTCGTTATGGGCCGGGGGCTCGCGTTCCAGAAACGTACCGGCGATGAGCTGGATGACAGCAAAATCGAGAAGATTTTTGCCCTGCAAAGTGACGAACTGGTCAGACGCTTAAGCGAGTTGCTCAATCAGATCCCGCTTGAGGTGATGACCGCCTGCGATCGCATTATTGAACTGGCGCGCGGTCGGCTGGGGAAGTTGCAAGATAGCCTCTATATCACTCTGACAGACCACTGCTTTTTTGCCATTGAACGGCTGAAAACAGGGCAGGTGATTCGCAATGTTCTGTTGTGGGAGATACGCCGTCTCTATCCCAAAGAGTTCCAGATTGGGCAAGAGGCGCGGGCAATCATCGCAAGACGCCTGGGCGTGGAATTACCAGAAGATGAAGCCGGATTTATCGCGCTGCACCTGGTCACTGCCCAGCTTAACAGTGATATGCCGGATGTTATGCATATCACTAAAGTGATGCAGGAGATCCTGCATATCGTGAAGTACCAGTTGAAACTCGACTATAACGAAGAGTCGCTCAGCTATCATCGGTTCGTCACGCACCTTAAATTTTTCTCGCAGCGGATGTTAACCCGCACAGTGGTCGAGGATGACGATTTGTCGCTGCACCAGGCGGTTAAAGAGAACTATGCCAGCGCCTGGCGTTGTGCGGAAAAGGTGGCCCGCCATCTGGAACAAAACTATCAGCGGAACCTCACCACAGAAGAGATTATGTTCCTTGCGATTCATATTGAGCGTGTACGAAAAGACAAACGCTAAAAATAGCGTGAAGAACGAAGTGTAAAACAGGATTGTTACTGCATCTCGCAGGCAAAACCTGAGCCCGGCCCGCGAGGTGCTGGACTCAGGTTTTTTTTTATCTCAGTCACAGCCTTCGGGCATAAGAAGTAAGGAAAAAGCATGGAATATCAAGCGCTGGCGAAAGATATTCTCAGCCACGTTGGGGGCAAGGAGAACATTACCAGCCTGGTGCACTGCGCCACCCGGTTACGCTTTAAGCTCAAAGATAACAAGAAAGCGGATGGCGAAGGGCTGAAAGCCAACCCGGGCATCATTATGGTGGTCGAAAGCGGCGGGCAGTTTCAGGTTGTGGTCGGTAACCACGTTCATGACGTATGGCAGGCGGTGCGTGATGAAGCCGGGCTTACAGATGACACACCGGTTGCTGAGCCGGAACAAGGGGAGAAAGTCTCTCTTGTTGGTCGCGTGATCGACGTCGTCTCCGGCATTTTTACCCCTTTTATCGGTATCATGGCGGCATCAGGGATCCTGAAAGGGCTGCTGGCGCTGGCCGTGGTCTGCGGCTGGTTGACGACAAAAAGCGGAACATATCAAATCTGGTTTGCCGCCAGCGACGCGCTGTTCTTCTTCTTCCCGCTGATTCTCGGTTACACCGCCGGGAAGAAATTTGGCGGTAACGCCTTTGTGACCCTCGCGATTGGCGGCGCGCTGACCCACCCGATGATGATAAAAGCCTTTGAAGCAAGCCAGACACCAGGGGCGGTCAGCGAAACGTTTTTGGGAATTCCGATAACTTTTATCAATTACAGCGGCTCGGTTATTCCGATCATCATTGCCGCCTGGGCAAGCTGCTGGCTGGAAAAGCAATGTAATAAATTCCTGCACTCGGCAGTGAAGAACTTTTTTAGTCCGCTGATCTGTATCGCGGTGATTGTGCCGCTGACCTTCCTGGCGATCGGTCCGCTGGCGACCTTGCTGAGCCAGGGGCTGGCGCACGGCTATCAGGCCATCTACCTCTTTGCGCCCTGGCTTGCTGGCGCAGCGTTGGGTGCGCTGTGGCAAGTGTGCGTGATTTTCGGTCTGCACTGGGGTCTGGTGCCGCTCATGATCAATAACCTGACCGTGTTCGGCCAGGACACGATGCTGCCCATTTTACTGCCTGCGGTACTGGGCCAGGTGGGGGCGGTACTGGGGATTTTCCTGCGTACCCGTGATCCTCGTCAGAAAATACTGGCCGGTTCGGCGGCCACGGCGGGTATCTTCGGTATTACTGAACCGGCGGTCTATGGTCTGACGCTACCGCTGCGCCGTCCGTTTATTTTTGGTTGCGTTTCCGGGGCTATCGGCGGGGCGATTGTTGGCTTTAGCGACAGTCACGTCTACTCGTTTGGTTTTGCCAATGTCTTTACTCTGGCGCAGATGATCCCGCCGGGCGGTGTGGATGCCACCCTGTGGGGCGGGATTCTGGGCACGGTTGTTTCACTGGTGCTGGCGTGCATCCTGACCTTTGTGGCGGGGATGCCGAAAACGGCTGCGGTGACAAAACCGATTGCCGTTGTGCCGGGTGAAAACGACATCCTCTCACCAATGACCGGAACCGTACTGGCGCTGGAGCAGGTGCCGGACAGCACCTTTGCCGCCGGGTTGCTCGGCCAGGGGGCGGCGATTATTCCCTCTGACAATAAAGTGATTGCGCCCTTTGCCGGTGAAGTGGCCTCACTCTTTCAGACAAAACATGCCATCGGTTTATTAAGCGACAGCGGTATTGAGGTGCTGATCCACGTGGGCATTGATACCGTCAAGCTGGAGGGCAAGCCCTTTACCGCGCATGTCAGCGTTGGCGATAAAGTTCAGCCTGGCGATTTACTGCTGGAGTTCGATCGCGATGCGATCCTCTCGGCCGGATACGATCTGGCAACGCCCATCATCATCAGCAACAGTGACGACTATCGCGCTGTGACGACCGTGGCATCGACATCGGTGGAATCCGGCATGCCGCTACTGGCCGTCAATCGTTAATCAAAGGAGATATCAATGAATACATTCCCGAATGACTTCTTATGGGGCGGCGCTATCGCTGCAAACCAGGTGGAAGGCGCTTATCTGGAAGACGGCAAAGGCCTTTCCACCTCGGATGTGCAACCAAAAGGCGTATTCGGTGACGTGGTAGAGCGCGTGGCAGGTGACAGCGGCCTGAAAGATGTCGCTATCGATTTCTATCACCGCTACCCGGAAGATATCGCCCTGTTTGCGGAAATGGGTTTTAGCTGCCTGCGGGTGTCCATTGCCTGGACGCGTATTTTCCCCAACGGTGATGAAACCACGCCCAACGAAGCGGGGCTGGCGTTCTACGACAAACTCTTTGATGAGATGATCAGCAAAGGGATGACGCCGCTGGTGACGTTATCGCATTACGAAATGCCATGGGGGCTGGTGAAAGGTTACGGCGGCTGGGGCAGCCGTCAGACCATTACCTTCTTTGAGCGTTATGCCCGCACGGTATTTGAACGTTATAAGAACAAAGTGAAGCTGTGGCTGACTTTTAACGAGATCAACATGTCTCTGCATGCCCCGATGACGGGTGTCGGCCTGCCGGAAGGTAGCAGCAAAGCGGAGATCTTCCAGGCTATCCACCATCAGCTTGTGGCGAGCGCGCTGGCGGTAAAAGCCTGCCACGAGATTATCCCGGATGCCAAAATCGGCAACATGATCCTCGGCGGCCTGATGTATCCGCTGAGCTGCAAACCGGAAGACGTACTGGAAACGCTGCAGCAAAACCGCACCTGGCAGTTCTTTGGCGACGTGCAGTGCCGTGGCGAATATCCGGGTTATATGCTGCGTTTCTTCCGCGAAAACGGCATTACTCTCAACATCAGCGATGCGGATCGTGACGCGCTGCGCACCACCATCGATTTTATCTCGTTTAGCTACTATATGACCGGCTGTGTGACGACCGACGAAGAGCTGAACCAGAAAGCGCGCGGCAACATACTCAGCATGGTACCGAACCCGCACCTTGCAAGCTCAGAATGGGGCTGGCAGATTGACCCGGTTGGCCTGCGCACGCTGCTGAACGTCATGTGGGATCGCTGGCAGAAACCGTTATTTATCGTGGAAAACGGTCTGGGTGCGAAAGACAAACCGGAAGCGGATGGCAGCATCAATGACGATTACCGCATCAGCTATCTTAACGATCACCTCGTGCAGGTACGCGAAGCCATTGAAGACGGGGTGGCGGTGATGGGGTATACCAGTTGGGGGCCAATCGATCTGGTGAGCGCGTCAAAAGCAGAGATTTCCAAACGCTATGGCTTTATCTACGTTGATCGTGATGACGCCGGTAACGGTACGCTGGCGCGCAGCCGTAAGAAAAGTTTCTGGTGGTATCAGGAAGTCATCGCCAGCAAAGGGGCATCGCTCAAGCGATAAGCTAACGGCAGTCTTTCGAAATACCCCTCACTTCCAGGGAGGTGAGGGGGGATTTTTTAGAAAATCATCTTAAACACGCCGGTGACCACCAACAGCCCAATCAAAAAGATAATCAAAATAACCCACAGCAATACCTTCAACATGCTTTTCTCTCCCTTGATGCGTTGTACTCACCGCAAAGTGTAGCAATCGTTCAGAAATATGCCTTTTCTCTATACTGAAGGTTTGGCCTCACGACCGGAGGGGAAAATGACCATACAGAAAGTCGCTATTGTGACCGCAGCGGATTCAGGTATTGGTAAAGCCTGCGCGCTAATGCTGGCGGAAAAAGGGCTTGATATTGGTATCACCTGGCACTCAGATGACAGCGGGGCGCGCGATACTGTTCAACAGGTAGAAGCGCGCGGCAGACAGGCCCGTACCATCCAGCTCGACTTAAGCCATCTGCCGGACGGCGCTCAGGCTATCGAGACGCTGATTAACGCGTTCGGCCGTGTCGATGCGCTGGTCAATAATGCCGGCGCAATGACCAAAGCCCCGTTTTTGGATGTTAGCCTGGAAGCGTGGCGGAAGATTTTTACCGTGGATGTTGAAGGGGCGATGTTGTGTTCACAAATTGCCGCGCGTCATATGGTTAAGCAGGGGCAGGGGGGACGTATTGTGAATATCACCTCTGTGCATGAACATACCCCATTGCCCGAAGCCAGCGCCTATACGGCGGCGAAACATGCGTTGGGCGGATTAACCAAATCCATGGCACTGGAGCTTGTTAGTTACAACATACTTGTGAATGCAGTGGCGCCCGGTGCCATAGCCACGCCGATGAATAATATGAGCGATGATGACGCTAAACCGGGCTCTATGCCGAACATCCCGCTGGCAAGGCCCGGTAAAACCCAGGAGATCGCGAGCCTGGTGGCGTGGCTCTGCTCTGATGACGCCAGTTATACCACCGGGCAATCGTTCATCGTCGACGGCGGCTTTATGCTGGCGAATCCGCAGTTTAACGCCAGCCGCCATTAACTACTCTGACGGTGGGTTGCGGCGTTTTTTTTGCCGATGCCGCAGCCACCAGCGCACGGAAAAGACCACCACCACGGCCAGTACCAGCCAAATCAGCTTCTTAAGATGGTGATCAAACTGATGCAGCCACGGCCCGATAACTTCCCCACCCAGGTAGCCTAACGTCGTGAAAATCAATGCCCAGACGATGGCACCGAAAATATTCAGTGGCAGGAAGATTTTTGGGGGCAGATGGCTGGCGCCGATCAGTAGCGGCCCGATGATGCGAAAGCCGTACATAAAACGCGTACCGATGACAAACAACCAGGGACGGCGGTTAATCATGCGTTGTGCCTGGTTAATTTTGTCCTGATGGCGGGAAAAGCGTTGCAGGATCTTCATGCCATATCGGCGCCCCAGCAAATAGAGCAACTGGTCTCCAATCATCCCACCGAGCGCAACGGCCATGACCACCAGCGGAAACTTAAGCAACCCCTGATGCGCGGCAACGCCACCCAGCAGGGTGATGGTTTCCCCCTCAGCAATACTACCAACAACCAGCGCGGCATAGCCGTACTGGCTAATAAGATGATTCATATCCATAGGTCCAACAATTCTCCCGTTAAACCCTTTAAGCATACACCCTATGAATTGAATGCGCCGACAACCACGGTTTCGTTGCGTGGATTATCGCTACGTATTTTTTGATCTGAACACAAAATAACCAGCAGAGTGACTTATACTTAAGGTGTCTGTATTCGGGCATTCAGCAAGGGGGCGTTATGAACCATGTCTGGGGACTTTTTTCCCATCCCGATCGTGAAATGCAGGTCATAAAGGGCGAAAACGAAACCGTTTCGCATCACTACACCCACCATGTCCTGATCATGGCGGCGATTCCCGTTATCTGTGCTTTTATTGGCACGACGCAAATAGGCTGGAATTTTGGCGAAGAGAGCGTGGTTCAGTTGAACTGGTTTACCGCGTTTTATCTGGCCGTCATTTTCTATGCGCTGATGCTGGCCGGTGTGGCGGTGATGGGCCGTGTGATTTGGTGGATGGCAAGGAGCTACCCGCAGCGTCCCTCTCTGGCGCGCTGTATGGTGTTTGCCGGGTATGTCGCAACGCCACTCTTTTTGAGCGGTCTTGTGGCGCTCTATCCGTTGGTCTGGCTGTGCGCGTTGGCGGGGACAGTAGCACTCTTCTATACCGGTTATCTGCTCTACGTAGGGATACCCACCTTCCTCAATATCAACCGAGAGGAAGGGCTAAGTTTCTCCAGTTCGACGCTGGCGATTGGGGTGCTGGTACTTGAAGTGCTGCTGGCGCTCACGGTCATTCTTTGGGGTTACGGCTACCGTCTGTTCTAATCGCATTGCGTTGCTGGTTGAAGTACCAGCAACGCAATCTTCTGCAATGAATCTTGTGTGGCGACATGCGGGCGTGGCGGCTATTATGCCAGGGCCAGCTTCTGTTATTTACTTCCTGAACAGATGCGGTGTGCGTAATCACGTGCATGAATAATCATCAGAAGTCACACCATGCTGAAAATCCGAGTTTCTTTATTAAGCCTCGCGCTTATGTTTGCCGTGCCCGTCGCACCGCAGGCGCTGGCAAAAACTGCTGCGGCAACGGCGTCCGCGCAACCTGAAATCGCCTCCGGTAGCGCGATGATTGTCGATTTACAAACCAACCAGGTTATCTATTCCAGCCACCCGGATCTGGTACGTCCCATCGCGTCTATCACTAAGCTGATGACGGCAATGGTAGTGCTGGATGCGCATCTGCCGCTGGATGAAAAAATAAAAGTGGATATCAGCCATACGCCGGAAATGAAAGGGATCTACTCTCGCGTACGTCTGAACAGTGAAATCAGCCGCAAAGATATGCTGCTGCTGGCGCTGATGTCCTCAGAAAACCGTGCGGCGGCGAGCCTTGCTCACCATTATCCTGGTGGATATGACGCGTTTATTCGTGCGATGAATGCAAAAGCGAAGGCGCTGGGCATGACGCATACCCGTTATGTCGAGCCGACAGGCTTATCTATCAGCAATGTGTCCACGGCGAGCGACTTGATTAAACTGCTTGTGGCCACAAAACAGTATCCGCTGCTGGGCCAGTTGAGCACCACGCGGGAAGACATGGCGACGTTCAGTAACCCGGGATATACGCTGCCGTTCCGTAATACCAACCATCTGGTGTATCGCGATAACTGGAATATTCAGTTGACCAAAACCGGGTTTACCAATGCGGCGGGTCACTGCCTGGTGATGCGTACCGTTATTAATAATAAACCGGTGGCACTGGTGGTGATGGATGCTTTCGGGAAATATACCCACTTTGCGGATGCCAGCCGTTTACGGACCTGGATTGAAACCGGGAAAGCACAGCCTGTACCCGCTTCTGCATTAAGCTACAAACGTCAGAAAGCGGCGCAGATGGTGGAAAACCACGGCGCACAAACCGCGCAAAACGACTAATTATTCCGGCAGCGTCCAGTCACCATCGTTGAGTGGGCGCTGCATGATAACCGTATCCCGCCAGTCACCTTTCTTGTAGCCCACGCTGCGTAACTGCCCGACAATTTCAAAGCCGTGTTTTTTATGCAGGCGCAGCGATCCGGCATTATTTTGCCCATCGCCGATTACCGCGATCATCTGCCGCCACGGACCTTCTTCACATCTTGCGATCAGCGCATCCATCAGCATACTGCCAATGCCATGTCCGGTCATACTGGCGTCAACATAGATAGACTCTTCCAGGGTATAGCGGTAGGCCTGGCGCGGACGGTAAGGACTTGCGTAGCAATACCCCACCACGATGCCGTGGTAGAGCGCGACCATCCAGGGGAGCCCGTCATTGGCGATTTTGTGCATGCGTTGGCGCATTTCGTCGATAGTGGGCGGCACTTCTTCGAAGGAGGCGCGGCCATGCAGCACGTGCCAGGCATAGAGAGATGAAATCGCATGAACATCATCAAGCGTGGCATCACGCACCACGAGTGCGTTTTCGGACAGGACATCAACGGCAGACATGATGGAGTAACTCCTCAATGTAGCAGGCCAGAGAAACGTTTCTCTGGCCTGCTACTTTAGTACGAATGAAGAGTACAATACAGCCTGGCTTAAACATATATCGCAGTTAGACTGCGACGAACCACTAACGTCATAGCCTATTGCCAGTTTTTTCTCTTGCTTGTTTTTCCGATCCCAGGGTTCATGCTGTTAGTTGGGTCATTATCCAGATAAAAACGTTTTAAATCATCGGGCGCTTCATATAAATGCCCCACGTTATGTTCAGCCGGATATTGCGCGCCGCGCTGGCGCAATAATTCCAGCATCTGTTCTTTAAGCGCGTGCGTATCAACGCCTTTCTTCACAATATAATCCTGATGGAAAACATGGCAGAAGAAATGGCCATAATAGAGCTTCCAGGTTAACTGGCTGTCAATCTCCGGCGGCAGATGTTCGAACCAGTCATTGTCATTGCGGCGCAGGGCAATATCCAGCGCCAGAATGTCTTCTACTTCATCGGCATGTACCGCCTGATAGCGAATTGCCGCCCCCGCTGCGGCGAAGCGGTGAAGAAAGGCTTTGTTCCCTTCTTCTGTTGTACAGGCGAAGAACCCGCCCTCTGCCGTCTTAAAATACTCAGTCAGCCAATGTTGTGCCTCGGCGATACCGTCACCCGACATTTTCAGTAGCAGATGGTGTTCATACTTATCCCGCCAGCTTTTCATTCGCGGTGGCAGGTGAGAGGGGAACAGGTGCCCCAGCTTTTGCATTGCCCGGTCGGTAAAGTGCGGCTTAAATACGGAAGCTTTGGCCAGCAGGGCATCGGTGCGGCCTTTCAGGGTAAAAAAGAAAGGCATTTTGTCGGTGCCGAGCTTGTCTATCATCAGGAAAGTGTCTTTCCCGTAGCGCTCGGCGATATCGTAAATATCGCGATGCATATACTCCCCCGCCACCGGCAAATGGGTGAACTCACTAAGGATATGGCGGCGAAGCTCGCTCAGCACCTCCGGCTGGTTGGTGCCGATATAAAAGACCTGCTGATGGGTGGGGGCGACAAAGGTGTCCAGCCGTACTGCGAAGACGGCCAGTTTCCCGGCACAGCCGGAGGATTCAAACAGACGATCCGGGTCGGCGTTGTAGCGTGCCGGTGTATCCGCATCCACATCGCGCACGCGGGTGACGTAATCCTGATCATGCCCGTGACGCCCATCGTGGCGTACATCGGCGTCGGTCACCCGTTCGTCATCAAGTTTACTTAAGATTTGCTCCGGTGTACTGCCAAGCTCAATGCCAAGGTGGTTAACCAACTGGAGTCTGCCGGTTTCGTCAATTCGCGCATACAGCGACATTTCGGTGTATGCCGGGCCGCGCTGCACCAGCGCGCCGCCGGAGTTATTGCAAATCCCGCCGATGACCGATGCCCCGATACAGGATGAACCGATGACGGAATGCGGCTCGCGGCCAAGCGGTTTTAGCGCTTTTTCCAGCGAATAAAGGGTTGTACCCGGATAAGCCAGTACCTGCTCACCGTTATCGATAAGATGCAGTTTATCGAGCCGCAAGGTGCTGATGATAATGATGTCGCGGTCGTAGTCATTACCGTTTGGCGTTGAGCCTTCGGTCAGGCCAGTATTTGCCGCCTGCATCAGGATGATCTTATCGGCGTTCACACAGGCGCTGAGTACACGCCATAATTCAAGCAGAGTGCCGGGAAAGACGACGGCGAGCGCATCACCCTGCCCGGAACGAAACCCCTTACGGTAGCGTGCAGTTTTGGCCGGGTCGGTCAGGACATGTGAAGCTCCAGTGAGGCGTTCGAGTTCACGGATAAAAGCGATATGGTGTTGGGAAGTTGTAGAAGACATTTTCCTCTCCCTGGTGGTGGAACAGCGTTCTCGCTTTAAAGCATAGTGTCTGAAAGTGAGGAATTCTCAGAAAAATCAGAGAATAACTCTGCAAGCCGGACTACGATTATGGCACACTGCGTTTTTTTCATGGTCAGGCCCGTGAGTGGCTGTATAAACGAGAGAGTGAACGACATGAAATGGCTATGTTCGGTAGGTGTCGCCGTAAGCGTTGCGCTGCAACCGGTGATGGCAGAAGAGATGTTTGGTAACCATCCTCTGACGCCGCAAGCAAGGGATGCGTTTGTCACTGAATTACTAAAAAAAATGACGGTGGATGAAAAAATTGGGCAACTGCGACTGATTAGCGTCGGACCGGACAATCCGAAGGAAGCCATCCGTGACATGATTGCCAAAAACCAGGTCGGCGCCATCTTTAATACCGTGACCCGCCCGGATATCCGCGCGATGCAGGATCAGGTCATGCAGCTCAGCCGCCTGAAAATTCCTCTGTTTTTTGCCTACGACGTGGTTCACGGTCAACGGACCGTTTTCCCGATTAGCCTGGGTCTGGCCTCCAGCTTCAATCTTGATGCGGTGAAAACCGTCGGGCGCGTTTCCGCTTATGAAGCGGCGGATGACGGCCTGAACATGACCTGGGCGCCAATGGTGGATGTGTCCCGCGATCCGCGCTGGGGCCGTGGCTCTGAAGGCTTTGGTGAAGATACCTACCTGACCACGGAAATGGGCCGCGCGATGGTGAAATCCATGCAGGGCAAAAGCCCGGCGGATCGCTATTCGGTCATGACCAGCGTCAAGCACTTCGCCGCCTATGGCGCGGTTGAAGGGGGCAAGGAATACAATACCGTTGACATGAGCCCGCAGCGTCTGTTCAACGACTATTTGCCGCCGTACAAAGCCGGGCTGGAGGCAGGCAGCGGTGCGGTCATGGTGGCACTGAACTCTCTCAACGGCACCCCGGCAACTTCCGATTCCTGGCTGCTTAAAGATGTCCTGCGCGATGAGTGGGGCTTTAAAGGCATCACCGTTTCGGACCACGGCGCAATCAAAGAATTGATCAAACACGGCGTGGCCGCCGATCCGGAAGATGCGGTACGCGTGGCGCTCAAAGCCGGTATTAACATGAGCATGAGCGACGAGTACTACAGCAAGTACCTGCCGGGGCTTATCAAATCCGGTAAGGTCACTATGGCGGAACTCGACGATGCGACCCGCCACGTGCTGAACGTGAAATATGACATGGGTCTGTTCAACGACCCTTACAGTCACCTGGGGCCGAAAGATTCTGACCCGAAAGACACCAATGCGGAAAGTCGTCTGCATCGTAAAGAAGCACGAGAAGTGGCGCGCGAAAGTCTGGTCCTGCTGAAAAACCGTCTCGACACACTGCCGCTGAAAAAAGACGCGACCATCGCGGTGGTCGGTGCGTTGGCAGACAGCAAGCGTGACATGATGGGAAGCTGGTCGGCAGCCGGTGTGGCGGGGCAATCCGTAACCGTGCTGACAGGTATCCGCAACGCAGTAGGGCCTAAAGGCACTATCCTCTACGCTCGCGGTTCGAATATCACTGACGATAAAGGCATTGTCGATTTCCTCAATCTGTATGAGCCAGCCGTAGTGCAGGACAAACGCAGCCCGCAGGAGATGATTGATGAAGCCGTGAGCGTGGCGAAGAAATCGGATGTCGTCGTGGCGGTCGTCGGTGAAGCCCAGGGGATGGCACACGAAGCGTCAAGCCGTACGGATCTGACCATCCCACAAAGCCAGCGTGATTTGATTGCCGCGCTAAAAGCAACCGGTAAACCGCTGGTGCTGGTGCTGATGAATGGTCGTCCGCTGGCGCTGGTGAAAGAAGATCAGCAGGCCGATGCGATCCTTGAAACCTGGTTTGCCGGTACCGAAGGCGGTAATGCCATTGCTGATGTGCTGTTTGGTGATTACAACCCGTCCGGCAAGCTGCCGATGTCTTTCCCGCGCTCCGTCGGGCAGATCCCGGTCTATTACAGTCACCTGAACACCGGGCGTCCGTATAATGCCGATAAACCGAACAAGTACACGTCACGCTACTTCGACGAGGCCAATGGTCCGCTGTATCCGTTCGGTTACGGCCTGAGTTACACCACGTTTAACGTCTCCGATGTGAAAATGTCAGCACCGGCCATGACCCGTGACGGTAAAGTGACGGCCAGCGTCGATGTTACCAATACCGGCAAACGCGACGGTGCGACGGTTGTCCAGATGTATCTGCAGGATGTGACGGCGTCCATGAGTCGTCCGGTAGAACAACTGCGTGGTTTCGAAAAAGTGGATCTCAAAGCCGGGGAAACCAAAACCGTCAGCTTCCCGATTGATATCGAGGCGCTTAAGTTCTGGAATCAACGCATGAAATACGATGCAGAACCCGGCAAATTCAATGTCTTTATCGGCCTGGATTCAGCCCGTGTTAAACAGGGTGAATTTACCCTCCAGTAACCCCGCAAAGGCCGCTTTTTAGCGGCCTTTCATTTTTAAACCCCTTGCGTTATAACCGCTTCGTCTAATCAGAAACATCAAAATCTGAACGACTGATTTATTCCAGGTCGATTCTCTACTACGCTTTTTGCACAGCCGGAAATCCAGGCACCACAAAAAAAAGAGGTAAGAGCATGAAATCATTTTCGCAATGGAGCGCTGCAGGGTTATTGATGCTGGCCGCAGGCGCACAGGCGGCTGAGCCGGTTAAAGTGGGCTCCAAGATTGATACCGAAGGCGCGCTGCTGGGCAATATTATTTTGCAGGTCCTGGAAAGCCATGGCGTGAAAACCGTTAATAAAGTCCAGTTGGGTACCACGCCGGTGGTGCGCGGGGCGATCACCTCGGGTGAACTGGATATCTACCCGGAATATACCGGTAACGGCGCGTTTTTCTTTAAAGAAGAGAACGATCCGGCGTGGAAAAATGCGCAGCAAGGCTATGACAAAGTCAAAAAGCTGGATGCGGAGAAAAACAAACTGGTCTGGCTGACGCCAGCGCCTGCCAATAATACCTGGACTATCGCGGTACGCCAGGATGTTGCGCAGAAAAACAAGCTGGTCTCCCTTGACGATCTCAGTCGCTATCTGAAAGAGGGCGGTACCTTCAAACTTGCCGCTTCCGCCGAGTTTATCGAACGCACCGACGCCTTACCGGCCTTCGAAAAAGCCTATAACTTCAAGCTCAACCAGCAGCAGTTGCTGTCGCTGGCGGGGGGCGATACGGCCGTGACCATCAAAGCCGCCGCACAGCAAACATCAGGCGTGAATGCGGCGATGGCCTACGGCACAGATGGGCCGGTTGCGGCGCTGGGGCTGCAAACCCTGACCGACCCGAAAGGCGTTCAGCCTATTTATGCGCCTGCCCCGGTTGTGCGTGAAGCGGTGCTGAAAGCTTACCCGCAACTGGATGAGTGGCTGAAACCGGTATTTGCCAGCCTGGATGAAAAAACGCTGCAGAAACTGAATGCCAGTATTGCAGTGGAAGGTCTCGACGCCAAAAAAGTGGCCGCCGATTACCTGAAAGGAAAGGGACTGATTAAATAAACGTGGAGCGACGTTGTCATAACCGCGTGTTGTTGCTGCTGGTGTTACTGGCACTGGCGGCAATAACACTGCCCTTCGTGAGTTACGCCCCTAACCGCCTGGTCTCCGGGGAAAGTCGTGCAATCTGGCAGGTCTGGCCCGCATATGCCGCCTGGGGACTGCTTGTACCGGCAGGGCTACTGCTTTTGAGCTTTCTCCCGCATCGCATTGCCAGTCTGGCAACGTTACTGCTTACCGAAGCGCCATTTTGCGTATTAGTCTGGTGCGCGGGCAGGGCTGCCACCGATCTGGCGCAGTCAGGCAGCGCACTTGCCCGCACCTCCCCCGGCAGCGGCTTATGGCTGTGGCTGGCGCTGTCGTTACTGGCCAGTAGTGATGCAATCCGACGGCTAACGGTCAATCCGGTCTGGCGCTGGCTGCTGCATGCGCAAATCTGGATCCTGCCCCTGTGGCTGCTGCTCAGTGGGCAACTGGATTCGCTCTCTTTGCTTAAGGAGTACGCGAATCGGCAGGACGTCTTTAACGATGCGCTGGCGCAACATCTCAAACTGCTGTTTGGTACGCTGCTACCGGCGCTGGCACTGGGGGTGGGTATCGGCCTGTGGTGTTATCGCCATCCGTCGCGTCAACAACCGGTGTTTGCCGTACTGAATGTGATTCAGACCGTGCCGTCCGTTGCGCTATTTGGTCTGTTGATCGCACCACTGGCAGGGCTGGTGGCGCAGTTCCCCTGGTTGGGTTCGCTCGGCGTGGCGGGAACCGGTATCACACCTGCGCTGATTGCGCTGGTTCTCTACGCGTTGTTACCGCTGGTTCGCGGTGTGGTGGCGGGCTTAAACCAGGTACCGGCAGATGTGCTGGAAAGCGCCAAAGGGATGGGCATGAGCGCCCGTCAGCGGTTTTTGCATATACGACTGCCGCTGGCGTTACCCATTTTGCTGCGTAGCCTGCGGGTGGTCACGGTACAGACGGTGGGCATGGCGGTGATTGCGGCGCTGATTGGCGCAGGCGGCTTTGGCGCACTGGTGTTTCAGGGGCTTTTAAGTAGCGCACTGGATCTTGTGTTATTGGGTGTGATCCCGGTTATTGCTCTGGCAGTGGTCGTGGACGCACTGTTTGCGCTGGGTATCGCGCTGTTGGAGGTAAAACAGCCATGATTGAATTCAGGCATGTCAGCAAATCTTTCGCCGGGCAACAGGCGGTGAGCGATCTGAATCTTGAATGTAAAACCGGCGCGTTTTCCGTGTTGATTGGTACATCAGGATCCGGGAAATCTACCACCCTGAAAATGATCAACCGCCTGGTGGAGCATGATGAAGGCACCATTTTGTTTGCTGGTGAGGAGATCCGCAGCCTGCCGGTACTGGAACTGCGTCGGCGGATGGGTTACGCCATTCAGTCGATAGGCCTGTTTCCGCACTGGACGGTGGCCCACAACATCGCCACCGTGTTGCAATTGCAAAAATGGTCGCGTGGGAAAATCGCCGCGCGAGTAGATGAACTGATGGCTTTACTGGGGCTGGATGAGAGCCTGCGCGACCGTTTTCCCCATCAACTTTCCGGCGGTCAGCAGCAGCGTGTTGGCGTGGCCCGCGCGCTGGCGGCAGACCCGGAGGTGTTGCTGATGGATGAGCCCTTCGGTGCGCTGGATCCGGTCACGCGTGGTGCGCTCCAGCAGGAGATGATTCGTATTCACCGTCTGCTGGGCCGCACCATTGTGCTGGTCACCCATGATATTGATGAGGCGCTACAGTTGGCGGATCACCTGGTCTTAATGGACAGTGGGGCGATTGTGCAGCAGGGGACACCGCTGGAGATGTTAACCCGCCCGGCAACCCCGTTTGTCCGCGACTTTTTTGGTCGCAGCGAGTTGGGGGTTCGTCTGCTTTCATTGCGCCATGTCAGCGCCTGGATGCGGCCGGGCGAAACGGTGGCGGGGGAACCACTGCGAGAGGATATGACCTTGCGCGAAGCCTTATCGCTGTTTGTCGCCCGCCAGTGTGATGTGCTCCCCGTCGCTGATGCGCAAGGCGTGCCCTGCGGTACTCTGCATTTTCGCGACCTGCTCAGAACGGAGGCGCTCAGTGAGACTTCTGCGTGACCCGCTAATCTGGCTTATCGCCGTGTTTGTCGCACTGCTCGTGGCGATGCCCTACAGCGGCGCACTCTTTGGTACGCTATTCCCTCAGTTGCCGCGACCGGTTTATCAGCAGGAAAGTTTTGTCTCCCTGACGCTTGCCCATTTCTGGCTGGTGGGGGTGTCGAGTCTGCTGGCGATAGTCATTGGGCTGGGGGCGGGAATTACAGTGACGCGCCCATGGGGCCGCGAATTTCGCCCGCTGGTGGAGACCATTGCCGCAGTAGGGCAGACCTTTCCACCGGTGGCGGTACTGGCCATTGCGGTACCGGTTATGGGATTTGGCCGCGAGCCTGCCATTATCGCGCTGATTCTCTATGGGGTCTTGCCGATATTACAGGGCACGCTGGCGGGGATTGCCGCTGTGCCGGAGAGCGTACACAGTGTGGCAAAAGGGATGGGGATGAGCAGTATGCAGCAACTTTTCAGGGTTGAACTGCCGCTGGCGGCGCCGGTCATTATTGCCGGGATCCGCACGTCCGTGATTATTAACATCGGTACGGCGACCATTGCGTCTACGGTCGGCGCCAGCACGCTGGGAACGCCGATCATTATCGGCCTGAGCGGGTTTAATACGGCTTACGTCGTGCAAGGGGCCGTTCTGGTTGCGCTGGCCGCTATCATTGTTGATAGAGGATTCGAGCGTCTTGCCCGCTTATTCAGCCTGCACCGCCGCGAACAATAAAAGAGTAGCCAGCGAGCATCACGCCACCGATGCCGCCGATCGCCATCAGCAGAAAAATCGCTATGACGGTAAGTTTGGACAGGTTCATTTTTCGCTCCTTTGTTAAGAAACGTATTATACGAGGAAGCGGGGCTGTTAATGAACCATTAAATGCCCAGCGGAAAAATGGCATGTCCGTTTTGCTGCCAGTCATGCATCTGTTTTTGCTGTGACGAGGAGGGGGCCTCGCCACACCACACCAGTAATGTCTGGCCTTCAAACATCTCCGGGCGCAGATAACTCAACGAGTGCGCCAGCACGTCCACCCGCCAGCCTTGCTGGCTTGCCATCCAGCCCTCCAGCCAGATTCGGGTAGTATCCTGCACATTCCAGCCGACAACCAGCGCGTCACGCCCGTTTTTCTTGCGCGCGGTATTCAGGCAACCGCAAATATAGTTAATCAATACCCCGTCGAGCAGACTGAGCATCACCGTGAGGGCAGGCTGCTGGGATTGCAAACGGCGACGAAGAGGGATAAACAGGTGGGTTATCAGCGTCTCTGCCGGGTAGTCGTGGCTGCGCTCTTTAATCCACAGACGCAGTCGTTGCAGGTTGCCGCTTTGCAGAATCTGCAATACTGCTTCCTGCTGGGCGCGCCAGCCATTGCGTTCATGTTCGGGTTCATTATTGAGCAGGGTCTGTACCTTACTGACCTGGACCCCGGTATCGATCCAGCGTTTTATTTCACGAATTCGGTCGATGTCGGCATCGGTAAACAACCGATGACCGCCTTCCGTGCGCTGTGGTTTGAACAATCCGTAGCGTCGCTGCCATGCCCGCAAAGTCACGGGATTGATATCGCATAACATCGCCACTTCACCAATCGTGTAAAGCGCCATGGTTTCACCTTTGCAAGAAATCCCCCACTTTAACTTTAGCCGTTCTTACTTAAACCAGGTTGAATTGTTTGTTTAATGTTCGATATGTATCCATTTCGTATCATTATGCTTTCAGGATTGTGATAACGAGCACGAATTAACATTTTTTTGGAAACCCTCAAAGAATCTCTGCGCGACTCCATGTAAGGTACGCGCTTTCAGTCAACGCGGTGCTGCGGGTATGTACGAATTTAATCTGGTGTTGCTGCTGCTCCAGCAAATGTGTGTGTTTTTGGTTATCGCCTGGCTGATGAGCAAAACACGTCTTTTTATTCCGCTGATGCAAGTCACGGTACGTCTGCCGCATAAATTGCTCTGTTATGTCACCTTTTCAATTTTCTGCATTCTGGGTACCTATTTCGGTTTGCATATTGAAGATTCTATTGCCAATACACGGGCGATTGGTGCGGTGATGGGCGGGTTGCTCGGCGGCCCGCTGGTGGGCGGGCTGGTGGGGTTAACGGGTGGGTTACACCGTTACTCAATGGGCGGCATGACCGCGTTGAGCTGTATGATTTCCACCATTGTGGAAGGGCTGCTCGGTGGGCTGGTACACAGTATTTTAATCAAGCGTGGCCGCACCGACAGGGTCTTTAATCCGCTCACCGCCGGGGCCATTACCTGCGTAGCGGAGCTGACACAGATGTTAATCATCCTGCTTATCGCCCGACCGTATGAGAGCGCGCTGCATCTGGTGCAAAGTATTGCGGCCCCAATGATGGTGACCAATACCGTGGGCGCGGCGCTGTTTATGCGCATCCTGCTCGACAAGCGCGCCATGTTTGAAAAATATACCTCGGCGTTTTCTGCCACGGCCCTCAAAGTCGCCGCGTCGACCGAAGGGATCTTGCGTCAGGGCTTCAACGAAGAAAACAGCATGAAAGTCGCCCAGGTCCTCTATAAAGAGCTGGATATCGGCGCGGTGGCGATTACCGATCGCGAGAAGCTGCTGGCGTTTACCGGCACGGGGGACGACCATCATCTTCCCGGCAGGCCTATCTCGTCCGTCTGGACGCAAAAAGCCATCGAAAGTGGCGAAGTGGTGTATGCCGATGGCAATGAGGTGCCGTACCGCTGCTCGCTGCATCCACAGTGCAAACTGGGTTCAACGCTGGTCATTCCATTGCGCGGTGAAAACCAGCGCGTTGTGGGCACCATCAAACTGTATGAAGCAAAAAACCGGCTCTTTAGCTCCATCAACCGCACCCTGGGGGAGGGGATTGCGCAGTTGCTGTCGGCGCAAATCCTTGCCGGACAGTATGAGCGGCAAAAAGCGCTGCTGACCCAGTCGGAAATCAAATTACTGCATGCGCAGGTCAATCCCCATTTTCTGTTCAATGCCCTGAATACGCTGATGGCAGTGATCCGCCGCGACAGCGATCAGGCCGGTCTGCTGGTGCAATATCTGTCGACATTCTTTCGCAAAAACCTTAAGCGACCGTCGGAAATCGTCACCCTGGCCGATGAGCTTGAACACGTTAATGCGTATCTGCAAATTGAAAAGGCGCGCTTTCAGTCCCGCCTACAGGTACAACTGCACGTGCCGGATGCGCTTTCGCATCTCCATCTGCCCGCTTTTACCCTGCAACCGATTGTGGAAAATGCCATTAAACATGGCACCTCACAACTGCTTGGCGTAGGGGAAATCACCATTAATGCCAGCCAGGATGGTGACCATCTGGTGTTGGATATTGAAGATAATGCCGGGCTGTATCAGCCCAAAACAGATGCCAGTGGTTTAGGGATGAGTCTGGTGGATAAGCGCCTGCGGGCGCGCTTTGGTGATGGATGCGGCATTTCGGTTGCCTGTGAGCCTGATATCTTTACCCGAATTACCCTACGACTCCCGCTGGAGGAAAGCGCATGTTAAAAGTGCTGATTGTTGATGATGAACCGTTGGCGCGTGAAAATCTGCGTATTTTACTGCAGGAAGAGAGCGATATTGAGATTGTGGGCGAATGCGCCAACGCGGTGGAGGGCATCGGCGCGGTGCATAAATTGCGCCCGGATGTGCTGTTTCTTGATATCCAGATGCCGCGCATTAGCGGGCTGGAAATGGTGGGGATGCTCGACCCGGAACACCGACCCTATGTGGTTTTTCTCACCGCTTTTGATGAATACGCGGTGAAGGCGTTTGAGGAACACGCCTTTGACTATCTGCTAAAACCGATAGAGGCGCGCCGCCTGGAGAAAACCCTCACCCGGCTGCGTCAGGAGCGCAATGTCCAGGACGTATCGGTGCTGCCGGAAAATCAGGCATCGCTGAAATTTATTCCCTGTACCGGGCATAGCCGCATTTATCTATTGCAGATGGATGAGGTTGCGTTTGTGAGTAGCCGCATGAGCGGTGTCTATGTTACCAGCCATGACGGCAAAGAGGGCTTCACCGAACTGACCCTGCGCACGCTGGAGAGCCGTACGCCGCTGCTGCGCTGTCATCGGCAGTATCTGGTGAATATGGCACATCTGAAAGAGATCCGTCTGGAAGATAACGGCCAGGCGGAGTTGCTGCTGCGCGACGGACAGACTGTGCCGGTTAGCCGTCGCTATCTTAAGAACTTAAAAGAAGCGCTGGGGTTGTAGCCGCTAATAAAACGCGAACGTTTTCGCAAGAAAGCATCGCTGCTATTGTGAACAAACCTAGTATATAATTTTATACGCATCCACACACAGTAAGGATGCGCAGTAATGTATGCAAAGGATATCAACTGGCGAGGCTCTACACTCGACGATCTCATCACTTTCCCGCAGGCGATAAGGCGCATCGCAGGTTTCGAACTCCACAAAGTTCAGCATGGCAGGGAACCGACAGACTGGAAGCCGATTAATGAGTGGGGGATGGGCGTCATTGAGATTCGCCTGCATGGTGAAGACGGTGAGTATCGTGTGGTGTATGTCGCCAGGTTTTCCGATGTCGTTTGTGTCCTGCATTGTTTTCAAAAGAAAACACAAAAAACGAGCCAGCGGGATATCGCCATCATCAAAGCACGATATAAAGCAGCACGAGACGAATGGAGAGAGAAAAAATGACGCATATAGTGGATACAAAGGTTCGTCACATCACAAAAGCCAGTGGCAACATTTTTTCTGACCTTGGGTTTGCTCCGCAAGAGGCATCGCAACTGCTGGCTGCGTCCAGAGAAGAGATGGCAAGAGCCGATGAATTAAAGAAGCAACTGATGATGGAAATCACCGACTGGATGAAACACAACGGTCTTAAACAGGTCGATGCCGCCAAAGTTCTCCATGTCTCTCGCCCCCGCGTGTCCGATGTCGTTAATCAGAAAACAGAAAAATTCACCATTGATACATTGGTCGGTATGGCAACACTGATTGGAAAACGTGTGCAACTGGTTATTGATAAGGTTTAACCGGCTGCAATCTAAAAGAAGCGCTGGGGTTGTAGCTTTTGATGGTAGACTGCGCGCTTACGATGATTTTTTCGAAGGCTTTATGCTCAATAACGATATCTTACGTAGCTTACGCTACGCACTGAAAATGAATAATGGCGACCTCAAGCGCGTATTTGCGCTGGCAGACGCCCCGGTGAGCGACGAGCAGCTTGTCGGCTGGTTGCACAAAGAAGATGAAGAGGGCTTTCAGCGCTGTCCGGACATTATGATGTCTGTCTTCCTCAACGGCCTGATTTATGAACGCCGTGGTAAAGATGAATCTCAGCCTGCGCTGGTGACCGAGCGTAAGATGACAAACAACATCATCCTTAAAAAATTACGCATCGCCTTTTCGCTGAAAACGGACGATATTCTGGCGATCCTCACCGAGCAGAAATTCCGCGTCTCCATGCCGGAGATTACCGCCATGATGCGGGCGACCGAGCATAAAAATTTCCGTGAATGCGGCGATCAGTTCTTGCGTTATTTCCTGCGTGGACTGGCGGTGCGTGAGCACGCGAAACCTGCTGCTCAGTAAAGGCAATGCCAGCGCGTGACAAACGCGCGCTGGCACGTTGATTATTTCACTTCTTTAAAACCATGTGATTCCAGAAGCTGCTGTGATTTCGTCATGCTGACGCCATCTTTCACATCACCGGTGAACGCCGCGCCCTGTATCTGCTGCAATGCGTTACGATCGGCTTTGGTATAGTCGACAGTCAATGTTTCTGTCGCGTAAGTGTCCTGATAATCGATACTTTCCGTCACGCCCTGAATCGATTTGTATTTCTCACTGATCGGCCCCAGGCGTTGCATTGCTGCCTCTTTATTTGCGGCCCCAACGCTTGCGTACTGAATCTTATTCTTTGCCGTCTGACGTAATACCACATCGTCTTTATAGTAATAGGTCAGAGAAATCTCTGTTTTGCCATCCGTCCAGTTAAATGTCTTACTCTGTTCTTTGTCACCACAGCCGCTGACGGCAAATAAGACCAGAGTAGTCAGTGCGATGGCGATCATTTTTTTAAACATATTCATAAAGCCCCTTTTGTTAGAAAAATCCTGTCCATTGAAGAATAGTGCAATAAAAAAAAGGCGCTGTTTTCACAGCGCCTTTCAGCGATTTATTTTACCTGTTGGCCAGGTTTTGCACCCTCATCAGGGCTTAACAGGAAGATATCTTTCCCGCCAGGGCCTGCGGCCATTACCATACCTTCTGAAATACCGAAGCGCATTTTGCGCGGCGCCAGGTTAGCGACCATCACCGTCAGGCGACCGATCAGCACCTGCGGGTCCGGGTAGGCGGAACGAATGCCGGAGAAGACATTGCGTTTCTGACCGCCCAGATCCAGCGTCAGGCGTAGCAGTTTGTCAGAACCCTCGACAAACTCCGCGTTTTCAATCAGCGCCACGCGCAGGTCGACTTTAGCGAAATCGTCAAAACTGATGGTTTCGGCAATCGGGTCATCTGCCAGCGGACCGGTGACCGGTACGGCAGCGGCTTTCACTTCCTCTTTTGACGCCTCAACCAGCGCTTCGACCTGTTTCATCTCAATGCGGTTATACAACGCCTTAAAGGTATTCACTTTGTGGCCAAGCAGCGGCTGTTCGATAGCATCCCAAACCAGTGTGGTGTTCAGGAACGCCTCGACACGTTCGCTCAGGGTCGGCAGAACCGGTTTCAGCCAGGTCATCAGCACGCGGAACAGGTTGATACCCATGGAGCAAATCGCCTGCAGATCAGCGTCGCGACCTTCCTGTTTTGCGACAACCCACGGAGCCTGCTCGTCAACATAACGGTTAGCCACGTCAGCCAGCGCCATGATTTCACGAATCGCTTTGCCGAATTCACGGCTCTCCCACGCATCAGCAATGGTGGCCGATGCATCGGTAAAGGTTTTATACAGTGCCGGATCCGCCAGCTCAGCCGCCAGTACACCATCGAAACGTTTGGCGATAAAGCCTGCACAACGGGACGCCAGATTCACCACTTTGTTGACGATATCAGCGTTAACACGCTGAACGAAATCTTCCAGATTCAGGTCGATGTCATCGATGCGGGAAGAGAGCTTCGCCGCGTAGTAGTAACGCAGGCTGTCCGCATCAAAGTGGTTCAGCCAGGTGCTGGCCTTAATAAAGGTGCCGCGCGATTTGGACATCTTCGCACCGTTCACTGTCACGTAACCGTGCACGAACAGATTGGTCGGCTTGCGGAAATTGCTGCCTTCCAGCATCGCTGGCCAGAACAGGCTGTGGAAATAGACGATGTCTTTGCCGATAAAGTGATACAGCTCGGCATCCGACTCTTTTTTCCACCAGTCGTCAAAGTTCAGGTCGCTGCGTTTATCGCACAGGTTCTTGAAGGAGCCCATGTAGCCGATAGGCGCATCCAGCCAGACGTAAAAATATTTGCCCGGCGCGTTGGGGATTTCGAAACCGAAATAGGGTGCGTCGCGGGAGATATCCCACTGCTGCAGGCCGGCGTCGAACCACTCCTGCATTTTGTTGGCTACCTGCTCCTGCAGCGCACCGCTACGGGTCCACGCCTGCAGCATTTCACTGAACGAAGGCAGGTCGAAGAAGAAGTGTTCGGAATCACGCATTTCAGGCGTTGCACCGGACACCACGGATTTCGGATCGATAAGTTCGGTCGGGCTGTAGGTCGCGCCGCACACTTCACAGTTATCGCCGTACTGATCCGGAGACTTACATTTCGGGCAGGTGCCTTTAACAAAACGATCCGGCAGGAACATCCCTTTTTCCGGGTCGTAAAGCTGAGAGATAGTGCGGTTTTTAATAAAACCGTTCTCTTTCAGGCGAGTGTAGATCAGCTCCGACAGCTCGCGGTTCTCTTCGCTGTGCGTAGAGTGGTAGTTGTCATAGCTGATATTAAAGCCAGCGAAATCCGTCTGGTGTTCCTGACTCATGTCACCAATCATCTGCTCCGGGGTGATGCCCATTTGTTGCGCTTTGAGCATAATCGGCGTGCCGTGAGCATCGTCCGCGCAGATGAAGTTGACATTGTGGCCGCGCATTCGCTGGTAACGGACCCAGACATCAGCCTGGATGTGCTCCAGCATATGGCCGAGGTGGATTGAGCCGTTGGCGTACGGCAATGCGCACGTTACCAGAATTTTCTTCGCGACTTGAGTCATAGTGGGTATTACTTCTTCTTTAGTAAAAAGGGGTTTTGATGTTACCTGAAAGGGAAAAGTTGTGCCATAAAAGCCCGCCCTGGATTGGGCACTATTGAGAAATGAAAAATGGGTGACAGTGGAGTAAACTTGAACCTTAACAATGTCTTTTTAGAACAACATAACAAGGAGTCGGGATGAACTCTCAATCCCAGGCCAAATCCCCTGAAGCCTTGCGTGCGCTCGTCGCCGGAACGCTGGCCAATTTTCAGCACCCAACCCTCAAGCATAATCTTACCGCGCTTAAGGCGGTTCATCATGTTGCCTGGCTGGATGACACCGTCCATATTGAGCTGCTGATGCCCTTTGTCTGGCGCAGTGCGTTTGAAGAGTTGAAAGAGCAATGCAGTGCCGAACTACTGCGACTTACGGGGGCGCGAGCGATTGACTGGAAGCTCTCCCACAATGTCGCCACCTTAAAGCGGGTGAAAAATCAACCTGGCGTGAACGGTGTAAAGAACATCATTGCCGTCAGCTCCGGTAAAGGCGGAGTAGGAAAATCCTCTACCGCCGTCAATCTGGCGTTAGCGCTGGCGGCGGAAGGGGCAAAAGTCGGTATTCTGGATGCGGATATCTACGGTCCGTCAATCCCGATGATGCTGGGGGCGGAAGGTGAACGTCCGACCTCGCCGGATGGCACTCATATGGCGCCGATTATGGCCCACGGACTGGCGACCAATTCCATTGGCTATCTGGTGACTGACGATAATGCCATGGTGTGGCGAGGCCCAATGGCCAGCAAGGCGCTCCTGCAACTGCTGCAAGAATCTATGTGGCCCGACCTTGACTATCTGGTACTCGACATGCCGCCGGGCACTGGCGACATCCAGCTTACCCTGGCGCAGAATATTCCGGTTACCGGCGCGGTGGTGGTGACCACGCCGCAGGATATCGCGCTGATTGATGCCAAAAAAGGCATTGTAATGTTCGAGAAAGTGGAAGTGCCAGTGCTGGGTATCGTGGAAAACATGAGCATGCATATTTGCAGCAACTGTGGTCATCACGAGCCGATTTTCGGTACCGGCGGGGCAGAGAAACTGGCCGGGCAGTACCACACGCAACTGCTGGGACAACTGCCACTGCACATTAGCCTGCGAGAAGATCTCGACCGGGGACAACCGACGGTTGTCAGCCGTCCTGATAGCGAGTTCACCGGTTTGTATCGCAAGCTGGCGGGGCGCGTTGCGGCGCAACTCTACTGGCAGGGTGAAGTTATTCCCGGTGATATCGCGTTTCGCGCGGTATAAATGGATAAGGCTGCCCGTCAGGGCAGCCGATAATGCATGAGCAGATAGTTCCCGCCCGGCGATGTGCCTTCCGCTTCAACGTGCCAGCCATGGTGCTGATAAAACGCCAGCGCGTGGTGGTTTTGCACCAGACATTTCAGTGAACCTGTACTGGTAAATTCAGACTGCACTTTTTTCAGTAGCGCGCTGCCGACGCCTTTGCCTTGTGCATCCGGGTCAACAAACAGGCTATGCAGAAAATTGTCGTTCACATACACGGCGGCAAAGCCAAGCCGGTGCCCGTCTTCTTCCGCCACCCAGATGGTTTCATCACGGGTAACGGCGTCAAAGTCTTCCAGTTGCCAGTCGCTACCGTCCAGCCATGTCCAGTTTGCTCTGCGGGAATGCAGGAACAATGTACGCAGAAAAGGACGGTCGTTCTCTTGCCAGGGGCGAATAATCAATAGGATTTCCTGAAATTAACGGTGGTAAAAGATGTCGCCATTGTAGGCTTTCAAAATTTTACCGTCGGCGTCCGTGATAAGCACGTAATTTCCACCCATATAGGTCCAGTGGCTACCCGGATCAGGCGCAGGCAAATTGCGCAGATTCCACTGCTTAATGTTGTACTCTTCGCTACGGTACATTTCGGGCACCGTATCGCCGATGGTGAATTTAGTGAAATCGGCAACAAAATCCTTCACTTCATAAGACTGGGTTCCGCCCGTCGCGGCAGGGGGTTGCGGTGCAGCAAAAGTCGCACTGGCCGTTGCCAATAATGTTCCCAGAAGCAACATTTTTGTTTTACCCATAATCTCTCCAGGTGTCGTGGGTTTTCATTTCGCGGGGCTTATCATCGACTACCGTCTGGCGACGTCGCAACCGCGAAAATGTTATGAAAATAATGCTTTGGTAAAAAGTGTAAGCAAAAGAAGAGAACAGCAGGAGAGGCGGAACGCTTTTTTCGCTATCCGCCTGAGTATAAAAGTGTTTTTAAGAGAAATCCTGGCTATATTTCAATACGTTAGTGCGCAGAAAATCCTTCCAGCACGATTTTGCCTACCGCACGGTGCGTTTCAAGCAACTGGTGCGCTTTACGCAGATTTTGTGCGTTGATGGCGCCGAAGTGTTCTCCCAGCGTGGTTTTGATAACCCCATCATCAATAAGTGCGGCGACACGCGCCAGTAAACGGTGTTGCTCAGCGATATCGGCGGTCCCGAACATGGAGCGGGTAAACATAAATTCCCAGTGCAGAGAAATGCTTTTCACTTTTAAGGGCACAGCATCAAGTGATTGCGGATCGTCAATCAGGGCCAGTTTGCCTTGTGGTTGCAGGGCGTTGATCAACTGCTGATAGTGCTGCTCCGTGTTGTTGAGGCTGGCAACGTGGCTGACCTGCTTAATGCCAATACGCGCCAGCTCCTCGGTTAACGGCTTGCTGTGATCGATAACATGGTGCGCGCCCAACTCGCTGACCCACTGCTGGCTTTGCGGGCGGGATGCCGTGCCAATCACCGTCAGGCGGGTCAACTTACGCGCCAGTTGCGTCAGAATGGAGCCTACGCCGCCTGCGGCACCGACAATCAGCAGCACGTCGCCTTCGTTGCCCTTTTCACGTACGCCTAAACGGTCAAACAACATTTCCCAGGCAGTAATGGCGGTCAGCGGGAGGGCTGCGGCAGAGGCGAAATCCAGCGAGGCAGGTTTGCGGGCGGCAATGCGCTCATCCACCAGTTGAAATTCGCTGTTACTGCCAGGACGGGTCAATGCCCCGGCATACCAGACTTCGTCACCGGGCTTAAATAACGTGACCTTGTCGCCAACGGCGCTAACCACACCGGTCGCATCCCAGCCCAGCACGCGGGGTTTATCGGCGTTAAACCCGGCGCGGACTTTGGTATCCACCGGGTTAACAGAGATGGCTTTTACTTCTACCAGCACATCATGACCTTCGGCTTTCGGTGTCGGTAATTCAATGTCGGTTAAAAAGTCAATGTTGCTGCCGTTCTGTGCGGCCTGAGTAATAGCAATAGCTTTCATAAACACTCCGTGATTTCAGTATTCGTCAGGGGATGTGTTAATGCTAGTTCGCCTGGAGGCAGGTGAAAAACCCGCGCGGGAGAGGAGGACTTATCCTCCAGAAGTGAAAATAGCGTGCGATGCCTCAACGCTGAAAGTTTCTTGCGGCGAGCAGTGACAGCACTCTGCCAGGTATGGCAGAGTGCTGTGCACGGTATTTTGGGCTGAGCAGCAGAGTACAACGGGTTCAATGATTTCAGTTGCGACCTCCTGATATTGCAGCCAGTGGTGCTGTTACTATTTATTTTTAAACTCAATATTGCCTTTTCTATCGACTGAATTGATTAATTTCTTTTAACTTTTTGCCGATGGTACTGTTAATTACCCGGTGAAGGAGGTTGCTTTGAAACGGATTCTTACTGTGATGTTGGGCGTGGGCATATGCGCTGGCGCTCTTGCTGATTCGGGATCCCCGCAACTGAAACTGGAAAGCCAGAGGCTGATTCGCGAGTCTGGACATGAATGCAACAAGGTGGAAGGCGTTTATCCTTCCGCGTTTGGTGGTTCTCTGATTGTGATTTGTGATGATTCGCGCAGGTACACGATCAAGAATAAAGATGGCCGCTATGTCGTTGGTGTGGCTGAGTAGGGCATCCGGCATGGCAAGGATGCAAAACGGGTATAGAAAAGCAGGATACTCATGAGTATTGCCTGCTTTTCTGTATAACCCCTAATGGAAGGGGTTATTGCAAATTAACGAACCGTACCAAAGACAGGACAAACAAAATCGCGTGTTGATGGTGTGTTGTGCTGCATTCTTTTTGTTCCTGTCAGTCAGTGATTAATACAAAATCGCCGTGATCTCTGCCTTTATGACGATTCCAACTGGCGGAGCTAAAGCCGTTCTCATCCAGATAAACACCAATCACATAAGTTTTGTTTGTTATCACGTAATAATTTTCATTTTTACGCGTGATCTTTGCGGGTTCATCTTTAACCATTGCCGAGGTGTAACCATTGCCGATCACAACAGTGAAATAGCCACTATCATTGCCGCGTAATTTAATGGCATGGAGCCTGTCAGGTACTCCTGAGGCGGCTACTTGTTCCACTTTTTCAACGTCGCTTTTATGACTACGCTCTTTAGCATGTACTTCTCTGGCGCTAACTTCATGAGCAGAATTAGCCATAACACAACCGGAAAGTAAACAAACCACTACGCCCGCTAAAACACTTTTTTTCATAGATCCCCAAATACATTAAATTTAATATAACCCGCAGTACATATCGCTAAGACGATGAAAACCATAAAAGCAGCAACATAGAGAAGGAATTTCTTCACTTCCTGTTTATCCCCTTCATTAACTCGAGCAGAATAAAAACAATCCCTATTTCAACAAGGTAAATAAAAATACTTATTGTTTCTTCCATTATGCGACATCAGCGCAATTTGCTTTGCTGAGCTCCTAATTCAAGCTTGTAGCAATCATTCCTTTTATCGCTAAATCCTGGCATTGCTCAGCGCTAATTGAGAAGGTGTTAGCTTCTATACGTGCGCTTACTAAATCTTGCAGATGCTTAAACTGATATTCGTCATGCTTAGCCTTAACACTACCTAAAGCAGCGCATAATGCAGCAGGTGATGCAGAGCTGTAATCAACGGAGCTTTGTGAATGATCAGCAATGCAACCGGTAAGCACAAGAGAGAGAATAAAAATACAGACATTAGCCTTCATCATTAACCCTAATAAGTCATTTTCCAAAGTAATACTTTCTAAATTAATGCTCCTGATAAAGCTTTTCAGAGCCTGTTTACCGGTTACCGATTTAAACGTAAACATACAAAATGCTGTTTGTAGAAAACATAAAAAAGCATTAAGAATATTCTTTTTATTTTGAAGAGTAAAAAAAGTGAATTTATCTTACGTAGCGAAAAAAAGTGCGTCAATGCAGGAAGGGTGAATTTAACTTGATGTTTTGAGTTGGAACTAATAGCTGGCTAATTAATAAATGTTGAATAAAAACTATCGATGATTAAGACTAATGCTGCATTTAATTTTACATATATCTCCTTGGGTACTGGTGCTTTTCAAAAAAATTTTTAGCCTTTACCGTCAGGTTGTAACTTGTCATAGTGTTCTTTGTCTCAGTGTATTAAGAAGGAGGGAGGTGTTCTACATATCGTCTGTGTACAATAAAATTTCTTTCTTTTTCTCTTCCGCCAAACCTGTAGTGATGCAGCAGCCAACAGCACTATATTATCTGTCCTGACATTAGTAATTCTTAGCATTCGCCGTTTATGATAGAAGAAAGTGATTTATATGTTAAATTAAGTTACTCACACGAAACTCAAAAACACATTCGTACATTATATTTAATAAGTAGAATATTTTCCTTTTACCAGAGGCCAATGCGAGGAACTTTTGTACCTGTTTTTTCACTTGCTGCGATAAACAGAGTATTACGTGGCAGGGTGGCTGAATCGGCACCGGAAAGTGAAAGTAGAAAACGATTATTGCTGTGAAAACCGTCTGGTTCGAGCCAGTAAAGTGGCAAGGATATATTTAGAGACATAATTGTAAAAAGATCTCGTTTTTATCACCATGGGTTTGACCAACCAGTGCGATATTCACTGCGATAAAATGGGTATAAAAATAACATAATGCGATCGCTCCTCTAGGTGCCAAAGTCATGGCCTGACAGGCAAGCTTGCAACGACAAGCCACTTCCTTTACGCTGGCTTCCTCTTAAAAGAGACCTAATTGAATGACTCGGGGTGCCCCTTTTCACAAAGGGCTGAGAAATACCCGTACCACCTGATCTGGATAATGCCAGCGTAGGGAAGTCAGATGCCTGCCCGGCATCCCTTCTTCACGCCGGGCAGGAGCGAATCGATGCAACCTGACCTGCTTCACCGTGCGCAAATCGCGCAAATTCTTCAGCAATTCCGTCAATGTAAGCCGCTTGTTCACTGCATAACCAACGATGTGGTGCAGACCTTTACGGCCAATGTTCTGCTGGCGTTGGGGGCGTCCCCGGCGATGGTGATTGACCGCGACGAGGCGCAGCTATTTGCCGCCATTGCTGACGTGCTGCTGATTAATGTCGGCACACTGACCCGGGAACGCGCCGATGCGATGCACGCGGCCATCTTGAGCGCTAATGCCGCCCGTAAACCCTGGACGCTGGATCCGGTTGCCGTCGGGGCATTAACCTTCCGCAGCGATTTTTGTCGCGAGCTTTTGTCTTTGCAGCCTGCCGCCATACGCGGTAACGCTTCGGAAATTATGGCGCTTGCCGGGGTGAGTGCCGGAGGGCGCGGTGTCGACACTACCGATACCGCCATTGCCGCGCTGCCTGCGGCCCAGGCGCTGGCACGCCAGACGGGGGCCATTGTTGCGGTAACCGGTGAGGTGGATTACATCACCGATGGTCTTCACACCCTGCGCGTTACGGGGGGCGACCTGCTGATGACCCGGGTGGTGGGAACAGGCTGTGCGCTCTCTGCGGTGGTAGCCGCCTGCTGCGCATTGCCCGGCGATCGTCTGTATAACGTGGCGGCGGCCTGTGCCTTTATGGCACAGGCAGGCAGCCTGGCCGTGGCGACCACGCACGGGCCTGGCAGCTTTATCCCGGCGTTTCTCGATGCCCTCTATACGCTTCATGGGGAGGTGCTGGTATGAAACGGATCAACGCACTGACCATTGCCGGAACGGATCCCAGCGGCGGGGCGGGTATTCAGGCGGATTTGAAAACTTTTTCGGCGCTGGGTGCCTACGGCTGTTCGGTCATTACCGCGCTGGTGGCGCAAAATACCCGTGGCGTACAGTCGGTTTATCGCATTGAACCTGATTTTGTTGCCGCGCAACTGGATTCGGTGTTCAGCGATGTACGCATTGATACGACCAAAATCGGCATGCTGGCGGAAACCGATATTGTTGAAGCGGTGGCGGAGCGTTTGCGCCGCTATCAGGTGCAAAATGTGGTGCTCGATACCGTCATGCTGGCAAAAAGCGGTGACCCGCTGCTTTCCCCCTCGGCGGTAACGGCGCTGCGACAACATCTGCTGCCACAGGTATCACTGATTACTCCCAATCTGCCCGAGGCCGCCGCGCTGCTGGATGCCCCTCACGCCCGCAACGAACGTGAGATGCATGAGCAGGGGCAGGCGTTGCTGGCGCTGGGATGCGAAGCGGTGTTAATCAAAGGCGGGCATCTGGAAAACGATGAAAGTCCGGACTGGCTGTTTACCCGTAATGGTACTGAACGTTTTACCGCCCCCCGAATAAAAACCAAAAATACCCACGGCACGGGCTGTACGCTGTCGGCCGCCCTGGCGGCACTGCGTCCACGTCACGCGGACTGGGCTTCAACGGTCAATGAGGCCAAGCGCTGGCTGTCAGCGGCGCTGGCCCAGGCAGACACGCTGGAGGTGGGACATGGCATCGGCCCGGTACACCATTTTCATGCGTGGTGGTGAGGGGCCCCGAATGGCGCTACACGTAATACGTAGCCCGGCTTAGCGTAGCGCCAGCCGGGTGGGGAATCGGGGGCAAAATAGTAAGCTTCGCACAGCGGTAAACCACTAGCCGAAACGTGCCACCAGAAAATGCTGAAAAACGGCGATATGGTGGCAAGCCTCGACAAACGGTACCAGGCTTATTCTGCCCATTCATCGGGTCAGGACAAACCACATCCGCCTTTGTGCGGAGCTTACGGGAGTATAGCGATGACTGATATTGTGCAGTTACTAGGCAACGATGCCGACACCCTTTTACAACACCGTTGCACGACCATTGCGGCCGACCAACTCTACCTGCCGGGAGAGGATTACGTCACCCGTGTGATGATGGATAACAACCGTCCGCCAGCGGTACTGCGTAACATGCAGACGTTGTATAACACGGGCCGACTTGCCAAAACGGGTTATCTGTCGATTTTGCCGGTTGATCAGGGTATCGAACATTCCGCCGGGGCCTCGTTTGCTGCTAACCCGCTCTATTTCGATCCCAAAAACATCGTTGAGCTGGCAATTGAAGCCGGGTGTAACTGTGTGGCGTCCACCTATGGGGTGCTGGCTTCTGTGGCGCGCCGCTACGCGCACCGTATTCCGTTCCTGGTCAAGCTTAACCACAACGAAACCCTGAGCTATCCCACCGAATATGACCAGACGCTTTATGCAAGCGTAGAGCAGGCGTTCAACATGGGGGCCGTCGCCGTTGGCGCGACCATCTATTTTGGTTCTGAGGAGTCACGTCGGCAGATTGAGGAAATTTCTGCCGCATTTGAACGTGCTCATGAGTTGGGGATGGTCACGGTGCTGTGGGCGTACCTGCGCAATCCGGCATTCAAAAAAGATGGCGTGGATTACCATGTTTCCGCCGACCTGACTGGCCAGGCTAACCATATTGCGGCAACCATCGGTGCGGACATCGTCAAACAGAAAATGGCGGAAAACAACGGCGGTTATAAAGCGGTAAACTTCGGTTATACCGATGAACGCGTCTATAGCAAGTTGACCAGTGACAACCCTATCGATCTGGTGCGCTACCAACTGGCAAACTGCTACATGGGGCGTGCCGGCTTAATTAACTCTGGCGGCGCGGCCGGTGGTGAAAACGATTTAAGCGATGCAGTGCGCACGGCGGTTATTAATAAGCGTGCAGGCGGTATGGGCCTGATTCTTGGCCGTAAGGCGTTTAAAAAGTCGATGGCCGACGGCGTGAAATTAATTAATGCCGTTCAGGATGTTTATCTCGATAAGAAAGTGACTATCGCTTAAATACCCGCATAAATAACGCATCTCTCTTCGTCAGACGGGGAGAGATGCGTTTTTCAATTCTCTTCTTGCAGATATTCTCTTACGGCAATCACGACTCTTTTTCACCCGTCGATCGCCGTCAATCTACTGTAAGGCTTAACGCAGTAGCGGGCAGTCAGGCGGCAGGCGGCATTTCAGCGCGCCGGGCAGAATGTTAATACTGAAATGCTGTCCGGTTAGTGGCTCGCCGTCCAGGTTAAAGGTGATATCGTGCGGTGCGCTCACCTCAAACCAGGCGGATTTACCGTCAATGATATGCGGATTATCTTCCGGCTGGGTCAGGGTGGTGAACAGGGCAGGCAGGATCTCATCGCCGGTAAAAATACGCAGTTGCAACAGGCCGTCGTTAATGAGCGCACCAGGGCATAGCTGTTGCCCGCCGCCTGCCTGGCGTCCGTTACCGATGCCGATGACCAGCGCGTCGCCCTGCCAATGGAAATCTTCCCCCTTGATTTCGCAGCGGTCCGGCTTAAGCGTATCCATGCGCATCAGGCCATGAATGATGTAGGAGACACCGCCCAGCGCCGCTTTCAGTTTCTCGGGCGTTTCGGTGGTAATGCGGGTACCAAACCCGCCGGTGGCCATATTGATAAAGCAGGTTTTGCCGTTCACTTCGGCAATGTCGATGGGCACCGCTTTGCCCACGATAGCGAGCTGTAGCGCTTTATCCAGTGGCTCCGGGATATCGGCGCTGGTGGCAAAATCATTCGCGGTGCCTAAAGGTAAAATCCCCAATACAGGTGGGTTGTCGCTATCACTGTGCACCAGCGCGCTGGCGACCTCATTAATGGTGCCATCGCCACCGCCCGCAATCACGGTTTCGACGCCGAGTTTGATGGCTTCTGCCACATAGCGCTCTGCATCGCCTTTTTCCCAGGTGACGCGCACCTGAATGTCCATCCCTTCGTTGCGCAGGAGGGTAATGGCCTCGCGCAGCATGTCGTCGCCCGCACTTTTACCGTTGAGGATCAATAAACTGCCTGGAAAATTGCTCATCCTTTTCGCTCTTCGAAAATACCATGAGCAAAGTGTATCTCACGACCGGAAAGCGCGCCTGGAAGGAAGGTAAAAGGGGAGATAAAAAATCAGCCTGCGTAAGGGAGATTACGCAGGCTAAGGAGGTGGTTCCTGGTACAGCTAGCATTTATGGGTTATGTTTTTCAGCGATGAGGATAATACCCATAATGACCGCAACGGTATGTGATCCGATTCTAAGATTCTTGTCGAGTGAAAAAATAACCCCGGTTAATTACTTAGCGTGCGGATTACGCGTGGTCTGTCCAGTAAAATTACGCATCAACAGGGCATACTCCAGCATCACATCCTGGGGAACCGGCAACCAGACGGTATAACCGTCTCCCGGTGCAACCTCCATTGCCTCGCCTTTGGCGTTTTCCATATGTTCCAGCGTGAAGTTAACATTGCCCTGCGGGGTCATCAGCTCAAGGCTGTCGCCGACGATAAATTTGTTTTTTACCGCCACGGCCGCCAGCTCGCCTTTACGCTCACCGGTAAACTCGCCGACAAACTGCTGACGCTCAGAGACGGAGTAACCATACTCGTAGTTCTGATAATCGTCATGAGTGTGGCGACGCAGGAAGCCTTCGGTATAGCCGCGGTGTGCCAGCCCTTCAAGGGTCTCTAACAGGCTGGTGTCAAACGGTTTGCCTGCGGCGGCATCGTCAATGGCCTTACGGTAGACCTGCGCGGTGCGGGCACAGTAGTAGAAGGATTTGGTGCGGCCTTCAATTTTCAGCGAGTGCACGCCCATTTGTGTCAGACGCTCAACGTGGGCGATCGCGCGCAAGTCTTTGGAGTTCATAATGTAGGTGCCGTGCTCATCTTCGAACGCGGTCATGTACTCGCCCGGACGCTGGGCCTCTTCAATCATAAATACCTTATCCGTTGGCGCGCCGATACCCAGCGTTGGCTCAACGTTTTGTACGGCAATCGGCTCGTATTTGTGCACGATATTGCCGACGTCATCTTCTTTACCTTCCTGGACGTTATATTCCCAGCGACAGGCGTTGGTGCAGGTTCCCTGGTTCGGGTCGCGCTTGTTGATATAGCCAGAGAGCAGGCAGCGGCCGGAATAGGCCATACACAGCGCGCCGTGGACGAAAATTTCAATTTCCATGTCCGGTACCTGGGCGCGGATTTCGGCGATTTCATCAAGCGACAGTTCGCGAGAGAGGATCACGCGGGTCAGCCCCATCTGTTTCCAGAACTTCACCGTCGCCCAGTTTACGGCGTTAGCCTGTACGGACAGGTGAATATCCATCTCCGGGAAGTTTTCGCGCACCAGCATAATCAAACCCGGATCGGACATAATCAGCGCATCCGGTCCCATACCCACCACGGGTTTTAAATCGCGAATAAACGTTTTCAGTTTGGCGTTGTGCGGCGCGATATTCACCACGACGTAGAATTTTTTGCCGAGGTCATGGGCCTCGTTAATGCCTTTTTGCAAATTCTCGTGGTTGAATTCGTTATTGCGCACGCGCAGTGAATAACGTGGCTGGCCCGCATAAACGGCGTCCGCGCCATAAGCGAAAGCGTAACGCATATTTTTCAGCGTTCCCGCCGGGGAAAGGAGTTCCGGTTTAAACATGATGTTCTCGTTCTGATGACAGGTCAGATTCGCCTCACCAGGTGAGGCGGCTGGGGAGATCCCATAAATTTAGGGCGGGAATTGTAGCGCTGGCGGGAAGGGGAGTAAACCCACACAGTATGTAAGCGGGTCATTATACCAGGTAGTGTTGTAGCGACGGGCGTATTTCGGGCGCCTGCGCCAGCAAACAGGTCAGGGTTTCCTGCTGACCAGACGTTGGGTTAATCCCCGCCTGATTATATTTCCCTTTCCAGCTCGCCAGTTCTTCTGCCTGCTGTGACGGCGACAGTAAAGGGAAATGGCGTAGCAGCACGATGAGCCAGTCCCATTTGTTTATCTGGTGTACCAACCGCCAGTACAACAGGGTGTGCTTCTCCGAGGGCGTATGCGTCAGCAGTGCCTCAAGCTCGCTTCGTGAAAATGAAAGCGGGTGGTGCGCCAGTGATTTCATTGCCGCCATAGCAAAAGACAGGCTCGGGTCGGCTAAGGCGGCCAGGATGCGGGGTTTCGCCTCTTCACCTTCAAGCGTCAACAAGATATGCAGCGCCGCCTGGCGGATACCGTTTTCAGGCTGCGCATAGCCCCACAGCGCCAGTGAATGCAATGCGGGATCGCGTGCCTCTTTCAGACCATAAAGCGCGGAACGGCGCTGCGTTATCGAACAGGCCGGCGAGGCGACCACGTCGCGCCAATACGCGGTAGCATCAACGGTTTCAGGTAGCATGTGACGGGCACGCTGGCGGATCAGGCCGTTCTTATCCAGCAGTAACTCCCTGTGCAATGGTTCAGGCAGCGTTTGCCCATGCTCATCAAGATAAAAGAGGGTATCGCGACGGATACGCGGCCAGGGATCGTGCAGCAGGCGTGTCATCAGTGACTCAGACAGTTTCGGCGCGCGGGCCAGCCAGTAGGTAACCGCAATGCCCCGCAAATAGGTATCACCGGTATCCAGTACAAAGGCCAGCGCGGCTTCATCATGCAACTGCTCCTGCTCGATAAGCGTATGCAACACGGCATGGCGCAGTTCGCGATCAGGGGAATAGAGCGCCTGCCTTAAGTCGGCTATATGGGCCTGCGAGGCCAAAAAGTGGCTAATCAACTCCACTAAAGGCGCGTGGTTGTAGCGTCTGCAGGTCAGCAACTGTCTGACCTGCGCAAGATGGGCAATAAAGGCGGGCGCATTTTCCGCCGTCATCAGCGCCATCACTTCCTGGGTGGCGAGGCGGTGAATCGGCTTAACCCAGTCATTAGCGCAAATCAGGAGCTCCCGCAGGGCGGCGATGTCGCCTTTTAAAGACAGCGCCATTACGGCTTTTTCACGCAAGAAACCGTTGTGGTGATGGGTGAGCTGGCAAAGACTCTCGACACTGCGGATATCGCTATTTTTTAGCAAATAGTTGCCATTACGCGGCTCGTTGAGCAGCATTCTAATTTCTTGATAAAGTTGTGTTTCTTCATCAAGAGATGGCTCGGTGGATGAGGAGAACCAGCGCTTTAGAAAAGATTTATCGCTCATGATCGTCAGCATGCTTCCTGCATGAAAGAGTCGGTTGCAGATATGCGCCACCGATGCCGGGATGTGATGCACAATCCACGGCGTCGATGAATGAAATACCATCAGGGAGCGGATGAAGATCATACCAGTCGGCAGGCATCAGCTTCCCAACGATAACCCACGCCATAGACGGCGCGGATGAAGGATTGTTCTTCATCCAGCGACTCCAGTTTACGACGCAGGTTCTTGATATGGCTGTCAA
Organism: Phytobacter diazotrophicus; assembly: GCF_052061655.1. Lineage (NCBI taxonomy): Bacteria > Pseudomonadati > Pseudomonadota > Gammaproteobacteria > Enterobacterales > Enterobacteriaceae > Phytobacter > Phytobacter diazotrophicus. The sequence continues at coordinate 1,843,702 of NZ_CM125428.1, forward strand.
TAGTGCGGTCAGTCACCACGCGGTAATCGTCATACAGGTTATTGAGCAACTGTTCGCGCGAGAATACCTTCCCCGGTTCGCTGGAGAGGGTTTTCAGCAGACGAAATTCCGCTGGCGTTAAATCCAGCAGCTTGCTGCGCCAGCTTGCCTGGAAGCGGCCTTCATCAACGATAAGCGGGCTTTCTGCGTCCAGCGCCTGTATTTCACGCTGCGGCTTACAGCGGCGGAGGATCGTTTTCACCCTCGCCACCACTTCGCGCGGGCTATAGGGTTTACAGATATAGTCGTCAGCACCAATCTCCAGTCCCAGCAGGCGGTCAATCTCTTCGATTTTTGCCGTCACCATAATGATGGGAATATTGGAGAAACGACGGATTTCACGGCACAGTGTCAGCCCGTCGGTGCCGGGGAGCATCAGATCAAGCAGGATCAGGTCCGGCGGCGTCTGGCGCACATACGACAGTACCTGATCGCCATGGTTAATCAGCGACGGCGCGTAACTGGCCGCACGCAGATAATCAATCAGCAACTGACCCAGCTTTGGCTCGTCTTCCACGATCAAAATGCGTGGGGTGTTTTCATCAATAGGTAACTCAGTCATACGTTTCTCGCTATGTCCCGTTCCAGGGGTAATTCAACTTTAATGCTAACCCCACCAAAAGGCGAATGCGCGGCGCGGACCTTGCCGCCGTGGGCTTCGATAATATTCAGGCAGATTGCCAGACCTAAGCCGGAGCCGCCGCTGGCGCGGTTGCGCGAACCTTCGGTGCGATAAAAGCGCTCAAATAATCTGCCTAACTGCAGATCGCTGACTCCGGGCGCGCTATCGGCAAAATCGAGGGTAAGCATATTGCCCTCTGTCATTGCGGAGATGTGCATACCGCCGCCGCTATCGGTGTAGCGCAGACTGTTTTCCAGAAGATTATTGAACAGTTGCATCAGACGATCCGGGTCGCCAAAAACCACGGCGTGCTCCGGTAGCGTCATGTCGATAGTCAGATTGCGGCTGGCGTAACGTTCACGAAACGCTCCGGCTGCCACCTCCAGTAATGAAATGACATCCACCGGCCTTTTCTGGTAAGCCAGCGCGCCTTCATCTGACATGGACAACTGATGCAAATCGTCCACCAGCTTGGTTAAGGTGGCGACTTCCGCCTGTAAAGACGTCACCGACTCCGGTGTAAATTGCCGTACCCCATCCTGAATGGCCTCCAGTTCGCCGCGCAGTACCGCCAGTGGTGTACGCAACTCGTGGGAGATATCCGCCATAAAATCACGGCGCATCTGCTGATTTTTCTCCAGCGTACTGGCGAGCTGATTAAAGTCCTGCGCCAGCTTGCCCAACTCATCCTGGCTGCCAGGGTTAACGCGGGTGGAGAAATCCCCGGCGGCCAGCTTATGCGTACCGTCAACCAGCCGTTTGACCGGCGCGAGCAGGCCGCGGGCCAGTGGGAAGGTGGCCAGCGCGGCCAGCAGGGTCGAGAGCGCGACAATCATCCAGCTTGTGCGCCGCTGCTGACGGTCAAAGTTAATATCGGTATTGCGCGTCAGGCGCTCCACCGGCGAGGCGATGACCCAGCCGACAGGCTGACCATTAACCGTAATGGCTCGCCGTGTCCCGTCGGGCGGTACCGGGCTACGTGGCCCAACAAGCACTTCCGCCGATGCGTCAGTCACCCAAAATTGTGTCCGCCAGCCGTGTGGCGGCATGCCATTACCGGGTTCTGGCGGAGGGCCTGGCGGCGGCTCATGCTCATGATTATCACCATGTTCCGGCCCAGGCCCAGGGCCACCTGGCCCACCCTCACGCTCGTTGTCTCGCTCGAATGAACGCAGGATCTGGAAGATAAAGCGGTCGTTATTGCGTAAAAAGCCCCAGTCTCCATGCTGGGCGTATTGCTCACTCAGGGCATCGCTGAGCAACTGCAGACGCTGTTCGTTGCCGCGTTTAATGTAGTCGATAAAACCCCGTTCGAAGCTGATGCGCACGGCCCAGTGCATACTGATAAGCAGCACGATACAGGTGGCGAAAATAGCCAGAAAGAGCTTAGCGGTAATACCGGGTCGCCAGATTTTCATGATTGACTCCTGTTGCGCCGGGAAATGACCACGTTCTGACTGACATCATTCGGGACTCGGGCAAAGATAAAAGCGGGCAGGGCGATAATGAACGCCATGCACAGGTAGGTATAAAGAAAGACGTGATGGGCAACGCCGCTGTCGGCGGACAGATTGTGCTGGCCGAACAGCCCCAGTAGCAGCCCGGCGACGGTGACGCCGATACTCATAGAAAGCTGCATGATCATTGATAACAGGCTGTTGCCGCCGCTTGCCAGTTCATCGGGCAGGTCTTTCAGTGTCAGGGTGTTCATGGATGAAAAACGCATGGAGTTGATCATGCCCTGCGCGAACAGTACAAAGGGAAGCAGAGCGTACCAGCCCATCAGCGCCGTCCCCATAAACAGCAGACTGACGGCCGCCAGACCCAGCGTTGAACACACCAGCGCGCGACGGTAGCCAAAGCGGTTGACTAACTGAACGACAATCCGTTTCATTCCCATACTGCCGATGACCATCGGAATCATCATTAGCCCGGCATGAAACGGCGAAAAACCCAGACCAATCTGCAAAAAGACCGGCGTCATAAAGGGCAGCATGCCGCTGCCTATGCGCCCGGCGAAACTGCCGCACAGGCCAAGGGAGAATGACGGCGTACGAAACAGGCGTAGATTAAACAGCGCTCCCGCATTGCCTTTGGCATGCAGCAGATAGATAACAATCGCCAGCACGCCGCCCGCCACCAGAAGGCCGAGCAGCAGCGGTGAAATTCCAAGCCCCTTTTGCCCGTCGAGCGCCAGCGTCAGCGTTGCCATCCCCGACGCCAGCAGCAAAAAGCCAAAGAGATCAAAACGACGGGTTTGTAAGGTGTAGTTGGGCATTAACCACAGGGTCGCTATCGCCCCCACTACGCCAACGGGCAGGTTAATCAGGAAGATCCAGTGCCAGGAGGCATATTCCACCAGAATGCCACCTAACGCCGGGCCGAGCAGTGGCCCTACCTGGCCGGGCAGGGTGACGAAGGTCATTGCCGCCATGTATTGATCGCGCGGGACAATTTTCATCACCGTCAGCCTGCCGACGGGCACCATCATCGCGCCGCCAACGCCCTGTAATACACGGGCCATCACCAGTTCATTGAGCGTGTTGGCCTGTGCGCAAAACAGCGAACCCAGGGTAAAGAGAACGATGGCGGTAAAGAAGATATTACGCACACCGACGCGATCCGCCAGCCAGCCACTGGCAGGCAGCATGATGGCAACGGTCAGCACGTAGGAGACCACCACCATATGCATATGCAGCGGGCTTTCTCCCAGACTTCGCGCCATGGAGGGCAGGGCGGTGTTGACAATCGTGGTGTCCAGCGACTGCATAAAGAAGCCAAACGCCACAATCCACAATTGCCAACGCACATTTTTGGGTAGTTCTGTCACTCTGTTACAGGCTCTCTGCGTTTACGGGCAAATCGGCGTTGCAGGCGGTCAAAGAACAGGTACACCACCGGTGTGGTATACAGTGTCAGCAATTGACTCATCACCAGACCGCCAACAATGGTTATCCCCAGCGGCTGGCGCAGTTCGGAACCGTCACCACCCGAAATCACCAGCGGAAGCGCGCCAAACAGCGCCGCCAGTGTGGTCATCATTATGGGTCTGAAACGCAGCAGACAGGCCTGGAAAATCGCCTCTTCCGCGTTCAGATTTCCCTTCCGTTGGGCTTCAAGCGCAAAATCCACCATCATGATGGCATTCTTTTTCACTATACCAATCAATAGCATAATGCCTATCAACGCAATCAGACTGAAGGGCGCGCCAAACAGCTCCAGCGCCAGTAGCGCCCCGACACCCGCTGAGGGCAGGGTCGAGAGGATCGTCAACGGATGTACGTAACTCTCATAAAGAATGCCCAGCACAATATAGACTGTCGCGATGGCGGCGATAATCAGGATCACCTGCGAATTCATAGTTTGCTGAAAGACTTGCGCAGTTCCGGCGAAACTGCCGCGCACCGTCGAAGGCACCCCCAGTTGGGTCATCGCGCGGTCAATTGCGTCACTTGCTTCGGATAGCGACATCCCTGTGGGCAAGTTGAACGAAATCGTGGACGCCGCCGATAGCCCCTGATGGTTGACGGCCAGTGGGGCGTTCGCCGGTTGCCAGCGGGCAAAATAGGACAGCGGAATAGGTTTACCTTCGCTATTAATGACAAACATCTTATCCAGCGCGCTAATGTCCTGGGTATAGCGTCGATCGACTTCCATCACCACTTTGTACTGGTTAAGCGGCTGGTAGATGGTGGAAATCTGCCGCTGGCCGAAGGCGTTGTTCAGCAGGCTGTTGGCCTCTTGTACGTTGATCCCCAGGCGCGACATGCTTTCGCGATCATAAGTCAGGTTCATCTCCGCGCCGTTATCCTGCTGGTCGGAGTTCACGTCCGCCAGCTCCGGTAGCGAGGCGAGCGCTTTGCGGATTTTCGGCTCCCACTCACGCAAGGCGCTAAGATCGTCGGAGAGCAGCGTGTACTGATAACTGGCATTAGATTGCCGTCCACCTACGCGGATATCCTGGACCGCCACCAAAAACAGGCTGGCGCCTGGCTCTTTGGCGAGCTTTCCTCGCAGACGGTCGATAACCTGTTGGGCGGTTTCATTGCGTACACTGCGTGCCTTAAGGGTAATAAACATCATGCCGCTGTTGACCCGCGAGCCGCCGGTAAAGCCCGTTACGTTATCGACGGCGGGATCGTCGCGGATGATTTTCATAAAGTCCTGCAACTTAATACGCATCGCCTGGAACGAAATACTCTGATCCGCCTGAATACCGCCCATCAGGATGCCGGTATCCTGCTCCGGGAAGAAGGTTTTCGGAATGCTGATATACATCCAGATATTCAGCGCGATGGTGCCAATCAGAACCAGCCCCACCAGGCGCGCGTGGTTCAACACCCATTTCAGTGATTTTGCATAGGCACGCTGTAGGCCGAGAAGCAGGCGACCAATGCCCTTGTTGCGCGTGGCGGTCGGGGATTTGCGGCTACGCAGCAACCAACCGCACATCATCGGCGTGAGGGTGAGCGAGATCGCCAGTGAAATGCCGATGGCCACCGAAAGGGTGACGGCAAACTCCCGCAGCAGGCGCCCCGGCAGCCCTTCCATCAACAAGAGCGGCAAGAACACCGCGACCAGCGAGATACTCATCGAGAGCACGGTAAAGCCGACTTCCCGCGTTCCCTGCAGTGCCGCCTGCAGCGGTTTCATGCCCGCTTCCAGGTGACGGGAAATATTCTCCAGAACCACGATGGCGTCATCGACCACGAAACCGGTGGCGATGGTCAGCGCCATCAGCGAGAGGTTATTAAGGCTAAAACCGCACAGGTACATGGCGGCGAAAGTACCGATCAGCGACACCGGGACTGCCACTGCGGGGATCAGCGTCGCCCGTCCGGAACGCAGAAACAGGAAGACCACCAGGATAACCAGCGCGACCGAGATCACCAGCGACTGCTCCACTTCCGCGAGGGAGGCACGGATAGTCGGCGAGCGGTCCTGGGCTATCTGCAGGTCAATCGCCGCCGGAATGGTCTTTTGCAATTCCGGCAGGCGAGCGCGGATGCTGTCCACCGTCTGAATGATGTTGGCTTCCGGCAGTTTGCGGATCATCAGCAAAATGGCGGGTTTAGCGTTGGTCATCCCGGCGTTACGAATATCCTGAACGGAGTCGGTCACCGACGCGACATCACTCAGACGGACGGCTGCGCCATTTTTGTAATGGATGATCAGTGGCTGGTAAGCGGCGGCGGTTTTCAGCGCGTCATTGGTCTGCACCTGCCAGCGGTGGCTTGCGTCTTCAATCGCCCCTTGTGGGCGCCGAACGTTGGCCTGGGTTATGGCGGTGCGCACCGCATCCAGCGAGACACCCTGGTTAAACAGCGCCTGCGGGTTTAAGCCAACGCGCACGGCGGGCAGTGAACTACCACCGATATCGACATCTCCGACGCCGTCGATCTGCGAGATGGTTTGCGCCAGTTGCGTAGAGGCGAAATCATACAGCTCACCCTGCGAATAGGTATCGGAGGTGAGCGTCAGGATCATAATCGGTGCGGCAGACGGGTTGGCTTTGCGATAGGTCGGACGGCTCGGCATGCCGCTCGGCAACAGGTTTTGCGCCGCGTTCAGCGCGGCCTGGACATCACGCGCCGCGCCGTTGATATCGCGGTTAAAGTTAAACTCCAGAATGATACGCGTACTGCCAAGCGAACTGGACGACGTCATTTCGTTGACCCCGGCGATACGCCCGAGCGAACGCTCCAGCGGGGTCGCAACCGACGAGGCCATGGTTTCCGGCGAGGCTCCCGGCAGCGAGGCGCTGACCATGATGACCGGGAAATCCACCTGCGGCAGCGGGGCCACCGGCAACAGCCGGAAACCCAGAACGCCGCAGAGCGTAATGGCAACGGAGATCAGTATCGTTGCCACCGGGCGGTAAATGAAGAGGGCGAAAAACTTCATTTACGCCTCCTCTTCACGGCGCGGGAAGCGGCGACGCAGAGAGAGCGCGAGTCGGTCAAAGAGCAGATAGATAACCGGGGTGGTGAACAGCGTCAACACCTGGCTCACCATTAAACCGCCCACCATGCCAATCCCCAATGGACGGCGCAGTTCCGCCCCAACGCCGGTACTCAGCATCAGCGGCAGCGCGCCCAGCAATGCTGCCAGGGTGGTCATCAGGATCGGACGAAAACGTAACAGACAGGCCTGGAAGATGGCATCGCGTGGCGACATCCCCTCTTCACGTTCGGCGGCGAGGGCGAAATCAATCATCATGATGGCGTTTTTCTTGACGATACCAATCAGCAAAATGATGCCGATGATGGCGATAACGTCCAGCTCGCTCCCGGCAATCATCAGCGCCAGCAGAGCGCCGACCCCTGCGGTTGGCAGGGTAGACAAAATGGTGACCGGGTGAATAAAGCTCTCATACAACACGCCCAGCACGATATACATCGCCACCACGGCGGCAACTACCAGCCAGACGGTGCTGCCGAGCGCGGCCTGGAACGCCAGGGTACTGCCCTGGAACTGGGTGGTGATGTCGGTCGGCAGGTTGAGCGTCTTCTCGCTGTCGATAATCGATTGCACTGCTTCGCCCAGGGAGTGACCTTCCGCCACGTTAAAGGAGATGGTGGTGGAGGGGAACTGATCCAGGTGATTAATCGACAGCGGTGCGAAACGCTGCTCTATTTTGGCTATCGAGCTCAGTGGCACGGTACCGCCGCTGCTACTGGCAAGGCGGATATTATCCAGCGCCGCCAGCCCCGGCGTTTGCGCGGTGTTGTGTTCCAGCACCACGCGATACTGATTCGCCTGGGTATAGATTGTGGAGATCAGACGCTGACCGAAGGCGTTGTACAGGGCATTGTCCACATCGGACATGCTGATACCAAGGCGGCTGGCGCTGTCGCGATCCACATTGACATACGCCACCAGCCCCTGATCCTGCCAGTCACTGCTGACATCAGCGAGCTGTGGCAAAGCCTGCAATTTGTCCATCAACTGTGGCACCCATTCGCTCAGGGCCGTCAGGGAGTTTGCCTGCAGGGTAAACTGATATTGCGTGCGGCTGACCGTGGTATCAATGGTCAAGTCCTGCGTCGGTTGCAGATAGAGCGCTGCGCCGGGAATTTTCGCCACCGACTGCTGTAAACGTTCAATCACCACCGGCACGCGATCGTCACGTTCGCTGAGCGGTTTAAGGTTGATCTGTAGACGCGCGCTGTTGAGCGCCGGATTGGTACCGTCCACACCGACAAAGGTGGTCAGGCTTTGCACCGCCGGATCCTTGAGCACGATATCTGAGACCTGGCGCTGGCGCTCCGCCATGCTGGCAAACGACGCCGACTGCGGTGCCTGTAACGTCCCCTGGATGATGCCGTTATCCTGCACCGGGAAGAAGCCTTTCGGGATCACTATCCACAGCAAAACGGACAGTAGCAGGGTTGTTATAGCGACACTCAGCGTCAGCCATGGATGGTTGAGCACTTTGGCGAGCAGCCGACCGTAAGCGGCAATCACCCGTTCGAAAAAACGCTCCGACGCGCGAGAAAAACGGTTCTGTTTACGCAACGATTCCGCGCTCAACATGCGTGCGCACATCATCGGTGTCAGAGTTAGCGAGACAATTGCCGAGATTAAAATCGCCACCGCCAACGTAACGGCAAATTCGCGGAACAGTCGCCCGACGATATCGCCCATAAACAGCAGCGGGATCAGTACGGCAATCAGCGAGAAGGTCAGTGAGATAATGGTAAAGCCGATCTCGCCAGCCCCTTTAAGAGCTGCAGCCAGCGGCTTCTCGCCTTTTTCGATATAGCGCGAGATATTCTCAATGACCACGATGGCGTCATCCACCACAAAACCGGTAGCGATGGTGAGCGCCATCAGCGTCAGGTTATTGATGGAGAAATCCAGGAATACCATGACTGCGAAGGTGCCTATCAGTGAGAGCGGCACGGCGACGCCCGGAATGATAGTGGCCGGGACATTACGCAGGAACAGATAGATGATCATGACCACCAGCGCGATAGCCAGCATCAGCTCGTACTGGGTATCGGAGACCGAGGCGCGGATATTGGTGGTGCGGTCTGACAGTACTTTCACCTCAACCGATTTCGGCAGGCTGCTGGTCAGTTGCGGCAGCATGGCGCGGATACTGTCGGCGGTGTTGATGATGTTTGCGCCCGGCTGGCGCTGAACGTTCATGACAATCGCCTGCTGTTTGTTGGCCCACGCCCCAAGCCAGCTATTTTCCGCCCCCTGTTCAACGGTTGCGATATCGCCTAAGCGGATGGGGGCGCCATTCTGATACGCCACAATCAGTCGCCGGTACTCCTCGGCGGATTGCATCTGGTCGTTCGCGGACAGGGTGACGGCGCGGGCCGGGCCATCGAGGCTCCCTTTAGCGGAATTCACGTTCGCGTTGCTGATCGCGGTGCGGACCGTTTCGCTGGTCAACCCAAGGGCCGCCACCGCCTGCGCATTGAGTTTGACACGCACCGCAGGGCGCTGCCCCCCGGCAAGCGTGACCAGGCCGACGCCCGAGACCTGCGAGATTTTCTGCGCCACGCGGGTTTCCACCATATCTTCAACCTGCGTCATCGGCATGGCGGAGGAGGTGACGGCCAGGGTCATGATCGGCGGATCCGCAGGGTTTACCTTGCTGTACACCGGTGGGTTAGGCAGGTCAGAGGGCAGCAGGCTGTTAGCGGCGTTCATTGCCGCCTGCACTTCCTGCTCTGCGACATCAAGCGGCAGCGTTAACTGGAACTGTAGCGTAATCACCGATGCGCCACCGGAGCTTTGCGATGACATCTGCTTGAGCCCCGACATCTGACCAAACTGACGTTCCAGCGGGGCGGTAATCGCGGAGGTGACCACATCCGGGCTCGCACCGGGGTAGAGCGTCACGACCTGAATGGTGGGGTAGTCCACTTCCGGCAACGCGGAGACAGGCAGGAAGCGGTAGCCGATGATCCCGGCGAGCAAGATCGCCACCATCAAAAGGGTGGTGGCGACAGGGCGCATAATGAACAGGCGCGACGGGCCGCCGGTTCTGCCTGGCGGAAGCAACTGCATCAGGACTGCGCTCCTTTCGACGGACGTTCGCGTTTGGCGGGCATCTGATCGGCGCGTTTGGCGTCGACCACTTCCACTGTCGCCCCTTCGGTCAGGCGATCGATCCCGTCCGTCACCACGCGGTCACCGGCGGAAAGCCCGGCGGCGATCACCACTTTTTGGCTGTCCTGAATACCCGGCGTCACCGTGTGTTTGCTGACCTGGTTTTTATCGTTGAGCACCCAGACGAAATTCCCTTCGTTACCCATCTGCAGGGCGGCAGTTGGGATGACAACTGCGTTTTCCTGGGTGGAGACGAGCATGCGCGCATTCACAAACTGATTCGGGAAGAGGGTGTCATCCTGGTTATCAAAGCGGGCTTTCAGCTTGATAGTCCCTGTGGTGGCATCAATCTGGTTATCGAGGCTTAATAGTGTGCCGGTGGTAAGTTTCTGTCTGTTCGTACGGTCCCATGCTTCGACACTTAGCGTTTGCCCGGCTTTTTGCGCCTTGATAACGGTGGCGATGTCGTTTTCCGGCAGGGTGAACACCAGATCAATGGGGTGCGTCTGGGTCAGCACCACAATGCCGGTGGTATCGCTGCTGGAGATCTGGTTGCCGATATCCACCTGTTTGAGGCCGACGCGTCCGTCAATAGGGGCGACAATGCGGCTCCAGTCGAGCTGGAGTTGGGCGCTGGCGACAGACGCTTCATCGGCTTTGATGGTGCCCAGGGTTTCGCTGACTAACGCCTGCTGAGTATCCAGATCCTGACGAGAGACCAGGTTAGTTTTAACCAGTTGTTGATAGCGGGCGAGATCGCGCTGGGCGTTGGCAAGGGTGGCTTTATCTTTGGCTAACTGACCCTGCGCCTGCGCCAGTGCAACGTTAAAAGCGCTCGGGTCGATTTCCGCGAGGAGGTCGCCAGCTTTCACCTGCTGGCCTTCTTTAAAATGAATGGCCTGCAACTGTCCGGACACGCGGCTGCGGACTGTCACCGTGTTGGCGGCTGTTACCGTCCCAAGACCCGTAAGATATTGCGGTACCGCTTGTTGCGTTGCCGTTGCCGCCTGTACCGGCGGCAGCGCGCCGCCACGCATACCATGACGGCCACCGCCTGCTCCCGGACGCTGCGTCTGCCCGTTTGTTGCCCCTGCCGCAGGCGTTGTTTCCTTGTGGCTGAACCCGTACCAAATAGCGGCAATGACTGCAATGACCACTACTGCTGCTATCACCAGGCGGGAAGACTTTCTGCCTTTCATCTTTATTCGTATCTCATCCAGAAACATTGCCTGAAATAATACTAGTTTAGTGAGAGCAGGCGTCAGAAAAATGGAGAGAATATGAAGTACTGTCTGGAAACGTCTTTCTGAGAGTTTAATTTGCGTTAGGGCGTTTTTTCGATGAAAAAAACGGGGAAATGGTGCACCTGGCGTACATGTCGCCAGGTCGCCGATTATTGATAAGTGATGGTGTATTCGAGTCTGCCGTTGGCGACACCGCCTTGTACCTTATTTTGGGTCTGAACGTAGCGCGCATAGAGTGGGATAGCGATCGTAGAAGAACCATCCTGTGGTAGCGGATAGATGAGAGGGTTGTTGAGATCCACTTTGCCGCTTGTACTACGTGTGGTGGAAAGCTGAATGCCAACCCCTGTCGCTTTTTGTGGATGTTCGTCAATTTTCATAATGCCATTTGCCGCGTCTTCGATTCCGCTCAGAACCTTAAGGGTCAGTTCCGCTCTGTTTGGCGCAATAGAGTAGGTGGTGCTGGTCCCATTAAAAGTGGCGCCGCTGTCGCCTGCGCTGCTATTACCGTAAAACTGTGTACAGTTGACCAGAACGATGCTGGCGTCTTTCCATTCTGTTCCCGTTCCGGCCCCGGCAAAATTGCCTTTATAGTGTTTGCCCATTTGCACCGTCATATGTTGGCTTGCAAGTGAGATATCACAGGTAGGAACAGAAATATGGATATTCCCGGTGATCGAGAACTGATAGATATGGAGAAGGTTTCCCTCTTGTCCAAAGTTATAGCTGACGGTCGGCAGATTGTTTCCGGTGATGACGCCTGCGGCGATATTGTCGGCGATTTTAACTAAAGAAAATGAGGATATGGCATTCCAGCCATAACGATATCTGCACAGGTCCGTGTTGCTACAATCCGTATTGTTCTGCGTTGAGGGAAAGTCCTGGCCGGATGCTGAAAATTTAATCCCAATTCCCGGGACCCCCGTTTCGTAAATTTTACTGTTCAAGGTAGAGGCGGGTTTCGGGGTTACCAGATAATCATAATTAAATAAGAATTGCCCGGTGGTATCACACTTAACCATTAATTCCCTGATGTTTTGCAGGTTAATATTTTGCTGATAAATAGTTTGCCCGTTTTGAATGCCGGGGGGGACCGAGAGCGTCAGCGAGACGGGGACGGTGAATTTCTGCGTTCCGGACATCGTGCCGACGCCATAAAAATAACACACTGCTATCGTATTTGAGGAAAAAAGCGACAGACTGACTACAATCATAAAAAAACACGATCGTATTATCATTACTTCTCCTTAAGCGATGATAGCTATGACGATTAAATTCAGCCTTAACAGGCAGGGTATTATTTTTAATGTGAATATATGACCGGGTAGTGATATGAACTGGAATGAAAAGCTTATGGAATTATGCGCTACTATGGGGGCTCGGATAGATATTGTATCGATAAAAATCTGCCTTTGGTTGTAACAATCTCAGAAGCAGGTTGCAATCCGAAAAATGCGACAATGTGATATGCGCTGTGAAAAGGGCAATAAAAACAATGCGGAACGTTTCTTTGCAATTTTATCTGTAGTGCTGGTAGCGATTCATGCACCTTTTGGGGGCTATTATTTCCCCACCTGTGCGGTTTTTATGAAAAAAGGCCAGGTTAGCCTCTTTAGAAAATAATTACTAGCGAGGAGTGAGAGGAGGATGAAATAAGGTGAAAATAATAATGGTTTTTACGGAAATAATAAACAATTTTGAATAATGGAAACGTAATACATCACCGATGTGAAAACTTATTTAAATTTCGACACCGGGCAGGAAAAAACGGAATACCGTGCCAGCATAATACTTATCTGCATTACGCAAAAAGTAATGATGCTGGCAGCGGTGCTACAACCCTTAACGAAATACCACCTGTGCCCAACGGGCCAGACCGGCAGTTACCGAGCCAAAATCATCGCCGCCGGCAATCGGGATCCCCGGCAGCGCCTGTGACAGTGCGCGTTTGATAATCGGTGAGCGCGCGCTACCCCCGGTGAGATAGATCACCTCCGGCGTCGTATCACTGTTTTCCAGCGCCAGTTGCACCTGCTCCAGAATACGCTGCAATGGCTGATTCAGCGCGGCTTCCAGGCCGTCCTGATCGATAGCGGTCGCCAGGTCATTGCTGATAAACGGCAACTGCGCCTGGGTTTGCACCTGTTCGGATAGGGCGATTTTGCTCTCTTCGGCACTGCGCACCAGGCGGTAACTTAAGCGCTGCTTCCACACCTTTTGCAGCAGGGCGACTTTGTCCGCCTCGCGGGCGTCGCGTACCAGGTCGTTGAGCAGGCGTCCGTTTGCCGCGCTGTAGAAATCGGTTTGCGCCGGAACGTCGTTAATTGCGACAGCGTTCCACCAGGGCAGGATCGGCAACGCGATGCCTTTTTCTGTCTGGCCGCCCATGCCGAGCAGCGGCATCAGGTTTTTAAACGCCAGCGCGATGTCCAGGTCGTTACCGCCGACACGGCAGCCACTGTGTCCAAGCAGGCTGGTTTCACGATCCTGACGATTGTGCCACTGTGGCCCCATCAGCAATAACGAACAGTCGGTTGTCCCGCCGCCGATATCCACCACCAGCACGCGCTTTTCTTCGCGCAAAGTGGCTTCAAAATCCAGCCCGGCAGCCACCGGTTCGTACTGGAACACGACATCGCGAAAACCGGCGCGTTTTGCCGCACGTTCAAGGATGCCCTGAGCCTGCGCGTTGGCGTCATCACCACCCAGCCCCTGGAAGTTAATCGGCCGGCCAATCACCGCCTGGTCAATCGTCTGCGGAAGCTGTGATTCTGCCTGCTGGCGAATGTGCAGCATCATGGCGCAGACCAAATCTTCAAACTGCGCGATTTGCTGCGGTTTTAGCCCGCTTGCGCCAAGGAACGATTTCGGCGATTTAACGAAGTAAACCTCTTGCGGATCTTCCACATAGTGACGCAGCGAGTTCAGGCCGAACTGAACGCTTGACGCCTGGACGTCGATATCTTCTTCGCGGTTATAGCTCACGGCACGGCGCAGCAGCGCCTGCGTTTCGTTCCCCGTTGCCGGGACATTGTGGTGACGATAGAGCCACTCACTCACCGCTTCGCGCGTGGGCGCGCAGAGCATCGACGGCAGCAGGGTGCTGTCGTTTTCCATTTTTAAGAGTTGTGGAGTGTCTTCCTGCATAACGGCGACCGAGCAGTTGGCGGTGCCGTAATCAAAACCTACAAACACGTGTTTATCCCCATGCCAGTGAAGAAGGGGGGCGACTTTAGCCGAATGCGCGCGGTAGGACAACTGGAATATCAAAGCAAAGCGCAAAATCATGAATGCGTATATGCTCTTAGCCACTAATGACAGGAGATGGTATGTACACACTGCGCTGGCAACCGCCCTATGACTGGGCATGGATACTGGAATTTTTACGCTTGCGTACGGTTTCTGGCGTCGAAGTGATTACTCAGACTACATACACCCGCTCGTTCGCTCTTGGCGAGCATCGCGGCGTGATGAGCGCCGAGCCGGATGAGGCCACTTCAACCCTTAAAGTTACGCTGAGCGATGGCTTGTTGCCGGTGGCAGATGTCTGTTTGCAGCGGCTAAGTCAGCTCTTTGATCTCGACTGTACGCCACAGATCATTACCGATGCGCTCGGGGATGTGGGGGCCGCGCGGCCAGGCCTGCGCCTTCCTGGCTGCATTGACCCGTTTGAACAGGCCGTCCGTGCGATTCTGGGCCAACTGGTGAGCGTGGCGATGGCGGCAAAGCTGACTTCCCGCGTGGCCGCCCTCTACGGTGACAGGCTGGATGAACAGTTCGTTCTGTTCCCGCAACCCGCGCAACTGGCGCAGGCGGATCCGCTGGCGCTCAAAGCATCAGGCATGCCGGTAAAGCGCGCGGAATCGCTGATCTTTCTCGCGCAATCGGTGCTGGACGGGACGTTTCCCCTGACGATGCCGGATGATGTAGAACGCGGGATGAAAACGCTACAAACCTTTCCGGGAATTGGCCGCTGGACGGCGAACTATTTCGCCCTGCGCGGCTGGCAGGCAAAGGATGTTTTCCTGCCGGATGATTATCTGATTAAGCAGCGTTTTGCCGGAATGACGCCCGCGCAGATTCGCCGCTATGCCGAGCGCTGGCAGCCGTGGCGTTCTTACGCGTTGCTGCACATCTGGTATACCGAGGGCTGGCAGCCACATCTCACCGTTAGTTAATGGCGAAGTAGCTGGTGTTGAGCATCATATCCAGCGGCTGAGGCTGTGAAATGGTGTCGCCGAAGATCAAATCAATGCCAATACCGGAAAGCGTATCCATCATCAGCGGCTGGTTTGTTGGCCCTGCAATGCTCTTAAGGCCCAGACGCTGCGCATGGCCCTGAACAATCGTGACCATCATTTCATCCATCAGGTTACCATGAACATTTGTCACCAGCTCCTGGTCGAGCAAAAGGTAATCGGCGGTGTGCGGCGTAAGATGGTTGAAAATTTCCAGGTCCTGGCCAATGTGGCTCAGGATAATACGGCAGCCCGCATGGCGCAGCTTTTTCAGGTTATCGATAATCTCTTTGCCCTGACGCATAAGGGCGTCGGCATTGATCATCAGGTGCAGCAGTCGACCCGGCATCGGTCCATGTTCGAGCAGGTCCAGTATTTCATCTACCAGTTTGCTGTTGGAAAGCCCGGCAGCCGAGAGTGGTAAAGCGACACCCAACCCTTTCGCCGCAACGGCGGTGGCGTGGTTACGGAAAAACTCATGGAATACGCGGCGGTCAAGGGCGCGGATCAGCTCCGGCTCATTTAACCCTGCGCGGAAGGCCCGCTCCTCCATGACTTCGCCTTCGCTGGTCCACAGGCGCAGAGAGAGTAACCAGAAGTTGCAGGTTTCCGGTACGCGCGGTGAGGCGACGCTGCGGGCAATCATCATCAGGTGATTGTCCTTGATCATGCGCCATTGTTCCTCCAGCGACATCATGCTGCGCTCCTGGAGCATCTGACCTTGCAGCGCTTCATAGACTGTCACAAGGCCGCGGCCGTTATTTTTCGACGCATAGCAGGCAATGTCGGCCTGCGACATGACTTCCGAGGCCTGATGGTTGGTTTCATCAATAATAGTTATCCCCGCGCTGGCGCCGATACGGTGCATCCGGCCTTCCCACATAAAGTGGTAGTCGTTAATCGACTGAATAATGCGCCCGGAAATATACCGCGCGCTCTCGACGTTGCAATCCGGCAACAGCAGGCCAAACTCATCGCCGCCCAGACGGGCCAGAATATCGGTGGAGCGCAGCATACTCAGCATCAGAGAGGAGAGTTCACGCAGCAGGGCGTCGCCAGCAGCATGCCCGGCGGTATCGTTCACTGCTTTAAAACGATCGAGATCGATAAATACCAGCGCATGACGCTGATGTAACTCCTGCACGCTTTTCAGCAGGCGCTTAAGATGCGTTTCGAAATTAACGCGGTTCGCCAGATGGGTCAGGGCATCATGAGAGGCGCTGTAGCTGAGCTGGCGTAACATCTTACGCGACTCGGTGACGTCCTGAATAACCAGGACGAAGCCGATATTTTGCCCGTCCAGGGTGCTCAGTGGCGTCACGCTGTAATGGATATCGTAAGTGCCGCCGGTACGGCAGTGAAGCACCACATCCTGTTCGATAGCAGAGCGGGACATATCGCCGCTATGGATGTTTTCCATCGACGGCCCAGTTTCACCAAAGGTAATTCGCAGCACGTTCAGCAACGGCTGCGACATTGCCTGTTCCTGCGACCAACCGCTCATTTTTTCGGCGACCGGGTTCATAAAAGTGACGTTCATATCGACGTCAGTACAGAGCACGGCCTCACCGATGGAGTCCAGGGTAATATGCAGACGCTCTTTTTCCTGGAACAGCGCTTCGTTGAGTTGCTTCACCTCGGTCATGTCCATATTGACGCCGAGCAGACGTTCCACTTCGCCATTGCGGTTTAGCACCCGGTTGGCGAGAGTGCGGATATGGCGAATACCGTCTTTTACGGCAATACGAAACTCCAGTTTAAAGGCGATCCGCGACATCAAAGAGTCGCGGATAATGCGTTCGGTCTCTTCCCGGTCCTCAGGCAAAATACGTTCATACCAAAGCTGCCAGGTCGGTTTAATGTGCGACGGTACTTCATACAGTTCGAACATACGCTTGTCCCAACTGATGATATCCGGCTCAAGCTCCCACTCCCAGATGCCTATCCCCCCGGCTTCGTTCGCCAGGGTGATACGTTCCATCAACCGTTTATTGACCCACTCAGTTTGTTTCAGATCGTTTATGTCTTCGACCTGGGCGATGAAATAACGCGGAGAGCCGTCCGCGTGACGCACCACCGACACCGCCAGCAGCGCCCAGACCAAATCGCCGCTGCGGGTGTAGTAGCGCTTTTCCAGCGAGTAGGTATTGATTTCGCCGCGAACTAACAGATCCAACTGCTCCAGGTCTTTATTCAGGTCTTCCGGCCAGGTAAGTTGCTGAAAGGTCATCAGCCGCAATTCTTCCTGGGTGTAGCCCAGAAAATTGCACAGGGCTTTGTTGGCCTGTAGCCACTGCCCCTGGAGGCCGACCAGCGCCATGCCGATGGCGGAGTATTCCATCGCATTACGAAAGCGCTCTTCGCTTTCACTTATATGTTTGCGTTCGGCCCGGAAGGCATACATCACCATGGTCATGACGTTAGCGGGCAGAAGAATCATTAAAAACGGCAGCCAGGGCGCGTTCAACATCGCACCGGCTTTGGGTGTGAGAATGCCCACCAGGGGATGAGTTGCCATAATCAGCGACACCATCATCACGGTAATCAGGTAGATAAGAAACGCTTCCATACGCGGCAGACGGATGGCGCTCCACATCAACAGCACGATCACGGCGGTAAACGGCCAGGGTAGCCAGGTCATTGCCAGCCAGCTCAGGCAGAGCGTAACGGCCAGGGTTGCCAGCGTTTCAAGAAGCAACTGCGGCTTGCGGTGGCGCAGCAGGTAGTGCGGTTTAAAGAGAACACCAATCGGCACCAGCGCCAGAGCGCCAATGGCCTCTGAGAGCACCCAGAGCATGAAAGTGCGCATGAGGTTGTCTGTGGGCACCAACAGACAAACTAAAATCCCGCCCAGCAGGGGAGGGATGAGCGCGCTACCGATAGCCAGCCGTATCCAGTCGCTTAGATTCTGTAGCGGGTTATACCAGGGCAGAAATTTGCGTAGAAGCATGGCCCCGGTCACCGCTTCGATAACGTTGATGACCGTATACCAGAGATTGACTGAACTTACCGAAAATAGCTGAATGGTGGCCGCCACACTGCCCAACGAACAGACGACGGCGATGCCCGGCCACATTTTTCCGGCGTGGCGATAAAACGCCACCATCATCAGGGCGGTGGGAAACCACAGCGGTGAGAGGTGAGTGCCGAAGCGGGTCAGTTGCAGCGAGAATAACGAAAAGATGAACGACAATAACCCCAAACTGAGCAGACGCAGTATAAGGTTAGGGGTGGCCATCAAGACTCGCTGATTTTGTTTCATCATTACCGCTTAATCCGCAAACCCTATGTTGTCAGGAACGGCGTCCGGACGAGTTAAATATGAGTTCGGATTATGCTAGTACAAACAATTTACAATTCCTATGCCGTCTGCTCAGAATTTGACATCATAATGTTATTAATTACTTAGTTTCGGGAAAAAAGCCGATAAGCGCTGTTAATTTGAACGTTCTGATTTGCGAAAAGTCGCATTTTGCAAAATAAGCACCGCGCTTTTTTCCCGAAAGGCGTACAGGACGTATTCGACTGGTATCATGGACGCGAAATCCCTATAATTGCCGCGTTTGACGCTCAGGCGTCGTCCTTCCTTTACATCCAGGTTAATCAGGTCGCTAAATTTATGACTGATAAGTCACATCAGTGCGTCATTATCGGCATCGCCGGCGCATCGGCTTCAGGTAAAAGTCTTATTGCCAGCACGCTTTATCGTGAACTGCGTGAGCAGGTGGGTGATGAGCATATCGGCGTTATTCCGGAAGACAGTTACTATAAAGATCAAGGTCATCTGTCGATGGAAGAGCGTGTCAAAACCAACTATGACCATCCAAGCTCCATGGATCATAGTCTGCTGTTCCAGCATCTGCAGATGCTCAAAAGCGGCCAGGCCATTGAATTACCGGTCTATAGTTATGTAGAACATACTCGTACACCGGAAACTATTCACATCGAACCGAAAAAAGTCATCATTCTTGAAGGCATTCTGCTGCTGACCGACGCGCGCCTGCGTGATGAGATGAACTTTTCTATCTTCGTTGATACCCCGCTGGATATCTGCCTGATGCGCCGTATCAAGCGTGACGTGAACGAGCGTGGCCGTTCAATGGATTCGGTGATGGCACAATATCAGAAGACAGTTCGCCCGATGTTCCTGCAGTTTATTGAGCCTTCCAAGCAGTATGCCGATATCATCGTGCCGCGCGGGGGTAAAAACCGCATCGCGATTGATATTCTGAAAGCCAAAATCAGCCAGTTTTTTGAATAATACATGATAGGCTGTACCCTTTAGTTTACTTTGCTTTGCCCCTGAATTGTCAGGGGCGTCATGCACGAAAGGAGAAAGTGCCATGCGTCTTTGCGACCGAGATATTGAAGCCTGGCTGGATCAGGGGCGTCTGTCGATTACCCCGCGTCCCCCCGTTGAGCGCATTAATGGCGCGACTGTCGATGTCCGCCTGGGCAACAAATTTCGTACCTTCCGTGGGCACACTGCTGCGTTCATCGATTTGAGCGGGCCGAAAGACGAAGTGAGTGCGGCGCTCGATCGTGTAATGAGCGATGAAATCGTTCTTCCCGACGGAGAAGCATTTTTCCTGCATCCTGGCGAACTGGCGCTGGCCGTAACCTTTGAATCGGTGACATTGCCGGCCGACCTGGTGGGCTGGCTGGATGGACGCTCTTCACTGGCGCGTCTGGGGCTGATGGTCCACGTCACCGCACACCGCATCGATCCCGGCTGGTCCGGCAGTATCGTGCTGGAGTTCTATAATTCTGGCAAACTGCCGCTGGCATTGCGCCCGGGTATGCTGATTGGTGCGCTGAGCTTTGAACCGCTCTCCGGCCCGGCCGACCGACCGTATAACCGCCGCCAGGACGCCAAGTATCGCGACCAGCAGGGCGCGGTTGCCAGCCGCATCGACAAGGACTGAGTGATTTGTACCCACTGAGGCTGCCATGAGAAGAGTGTTAACCACGCTAATGATTTTACTGGTCGTGCTGGTAGCCGGCCTTTCGGCGTTGGTCGTCATGGTCAACCCAAACGATTTTCGTGACTATATGGTGCGTCAGGTTGAAGCCCGTAGCGGCTACCAGTTGCAACTTGACGGCCCGCTGCGCTGGCATGTCTGGCCGCAACTGAGCATTCTCTCCGGGCGCGTTACCCTGACTGCCCCGGGAGCGGAAGCCCCTGTGGTTAAAGCGGACAATATGCGCCTGGATGTTGGGCTGCTGCCGCTGCTCTCTCATCAGCTTCAGGTGAAGCAGGTCATGCTCAAAGGGGCGGTCATTCAACTGACGCCGCAGACCTATGCGGCACCAGAACATGATGCACCGGTGGCCCCTAAAGAGAACACGCTGCCGCAGGCTGCTGAAGATCGCGGCTGGTCGTGGGATATTGCCCGACTAAAGGTTGCCGACAGCGTGCTGGTTTTCCAGCATGAAAACGACGAACAGATTACCGTGCGCGATATTCGCCTGCAGATGGAACAGGATGCTACGCACCAGGCGACGCTGGACTTTTCGGGGCGCGTGAATCGCGATCAGCGCGATCTCTCGTTATCCCTGAAAGCGCAAGTGGATGCCAGCGACTATCCGACCCACCTCACGGCGGCCATCAGCGATCTGAAATGGCAATTGCAGGGTGGCGATGTCCCGACACAGGGGATTGCGGGCGAGGGGAGCCTCTCCGCGCAGTGGCAGGGCGATCGTCAGCAAATTTCCATTAGCGATCTCCATCTTAGCGCCAACGACAGCGCATTTAGCGGCAAGGGCAGCGTCATTCTTTCCGCAAAACCGCAATGGCTGCTGGATTTACAGTTCGACACGCTGAATCTCGATAACCTGCTTGCGCCGAAAGAGACGGCTTCCACGGATGCTTCGACTGAACAACAGGGGCAGCAAGCGCAGGGGCGTATGCCGCGGCCGGTGATTGCCAATAGCGTTCAGCAGGAATATACCAGCCTGCGTGATTTCACCGCGCAGGTATCGCTTAGCGCCAATAATATTCGTTGGCGCGGAATGCGCTTTGATAACGTCACCGGTCAGTTCTCTAATAATGCCGGTTTGCTCAGCATCTCTACGCTGCAAGGCAAAATGGGCGATGGGGATATTTCTCTGCCCGGTATGCTGGATGTGCGCCGTGATAAGTCACGAGCCGTCTTCCAGCCGCGGCTGGATAACGTTGAGATTGGCAATATTCTTAAAGCGTTCAA
Organism: Phytobacter diazotrophicus; assembly: GCF_052061655.1. Classification (NCBI taxonomy): domain Bacteria; kingdom Pseudomonadati; phylum Pseudomonadota; class Gammaproteobacteria; order Enterobacterales; family Enterobacteriaceae; genus Phytobacter; species Phytobacter diazotrophicus. Next base: position 1,865,120 of record NZ_CM125428.1, read on the forward strand.
TTACCCGATTGCCCTCACGGGTAAACTCTCTCTGGCGGGCGATTTTTCGGGTAGCCGGATTGATGCCGATGATTTCCGCCGTCACTGGCAGGGCGATGCCCATGTCGAGATAAAAGACAGCCAGATGGAAGGGCTGAATTTCCAGCAACTGGTCCAGCAGGCCGTTGCCCGTAGCAGCGATGTACAGGCGCAGGAAAATTACGATAACGTGACGCGTCTCGACACCTTCAGCACTGATTTGTCTCTGGACTCGGGCGTCATGACGCTGGCGGATATGCAGGGGCGTTCACCGTTGCTGAGCCTGTCCGGCCAGGGTGAAATGGACCTGGTGAAGGAGCAGTGTGACACCCGCTTTAACATTCGTGTACTCGACGGCTGGAAAGGCGACAGTAAACTGATTGATTACCTGAAATCTACCGACATTCCGCTGAGCGTGTATGGTAAATGGCAGTCATTGAATTACAGCCTGCAGGTCGATCAGATTTTACGTAAGCATTTGCAGGATGAAGCGAAACGCCGACTGAATGAGTGGGCGGATCGCAACAAAGACAGTCAGAACGGTAAAGACCTGAAAAAACTGCTCAATAAACTGTAACGCCGGGAGCCCCGGCGTCAGTCAGACCTGATAATCCAGTTCGTCGCCCGTATTCAGGGCGATGATCTGGACCTTCTGCACGCGGTGGCTTTCCACCTCCAGCGTTTTTACGACATAATCGCCTACCTGAACTTCTTCCCCTGGCGTCGGGATCCGCTGCAGATACTCCATCAGTAGCCCGGCGATCGTGTGATATTCGCGCTTTTCATCCAGCGGCAGCGGGACATATTGCACCAAATCTTCCAGCGGCATATGACCATTCGCGGTCCAGCTACCGTCACTGTTTTTCTGAATGTCGTGGCGGGCATCGATCTCCTCTACTTCATTCGGCAGATTGCCAGCGATAGTCTCCATCACGTCGCTCAGGGTGACCACACCTTCAACCGAACCGAACTCATCGACCACAAACGCAAAATGGGTGCGGGCACTACGAAACTGCTCCAGCGCCTGCAGCAGTGGCAAAGTTTCCGGGAATACCAGCGGCTGGCGGATCAATACGCGCAGATCCAGCGGCTCACCGCGTAGGGACTGTTGCAGTAAATCAATAACATGTACCACGCCCAGCAAATCACTCTCTTCATTACCACCGGTTACTACCATGCGCGTATGCTGGTTTTTCTCCAGCAGATCGCGAATCTCTGCTTCCGGGGCGTTCAAATCAATATGTTCAATATCATGACGGGAGGTCATGATACTGCTAACGGTACGCTGATTGAGGTTAAGCACCCGACCAATCATCCGCCGCTCTTGCGGGTTAAAAAGCTGGCTACTGTCATGGTCGACCAGCAGTGAAGAGGTTTCAGCATCAAGCTCCGCATCTTCTTTTTTGCCGCTCAGCAGGCGCAAGACGGCTTCTGTTGTGCGCTGGCGTAAGGTCTGGTTGGCTGAGAGAAACCGACGACGGTTGAAGATAGCAAGCTGATTAAGCGCTTCAATCATGACCGAGAAGCCTATCGCGGCATACAGATAGCCTTTCGGGATATGGAAACCAAAGCCTTCGGCGACAAGGCTAAAGCCAATCATCAGCAGGAAGCTCAGACAAAGAATGACAATCGTCGGGTGGCTGTTCACAAAACGCGTCAGCGCTTTGCTGGCAAGCAGCATCAGCGAGATGGCGACAATCACGGCGGCCATCATGACAGCCAGATGATCGACCATCCCGACTGCGGTAATCACCGAGTCGAGAGAGAAAACGGCATCCAGGACGACGATTTGCGCTACCACAGCCCAAAACTTCGCCCCGCGTCGTTGCGTGGGGTTATCGCTATCTTTACCTTCCAGACGTTCGTTAAGTTCCACGGTGGCCTTGAAGAGCAGAAACAGGCCGCCGAACAGCATAATGAGGTCGCGTGTGCTGAAACTGAGGTCGCGGAAGGAAAAAAGAGGATTGGTGAGCGTAACCAGCCAGGAGATAGACGCAAGCAGTAGCAGGCGCATGACCATCGCCAGGAGCAGCCCTGTAACACGGGCACGGTCGCGTTGCGCCGGTGGGAGTTTTTCCGCAAGTATCGCGATAAAAACCAGGTTATCAATGCCAAGCACGAGTTCGATCACAATCAGCGTAATCAGACCGGCCCAGATTGATGGATCGGCAATCCATTCCATCGTATGTGTAACACCTTATCAATTCTAACAATTGTCGTTATCTGATCATGGATAAAGCCCATCTAAATTGCAATGCCAGTATGCGATTTATCTTATTTGTGATTGCGGGAGGGAATATATTAAAAATCTATTTCCTTATTAATATTGGGATTATTTGCGCCAGCAGATGAAAATACTTTTTCGGATATTTCGCATACGTAAATGCAGGTAAGGATTTTGTCAATATCAATAAAATCCTAAAAACCTAAATATTTGCTCTTAATATTATTCTTAAAAATATGTTTAGGGCGGGATGTTGCCTTGCCTGTAATTCGCTTAGCTGCAACAATTCCTCCAGCATGTTTCAAATATACCTGTGAAGTTATTTTTAATGCAGCTAAACAGCGTAAATCCTTATGACTGCCGTATTTAAGGCATCCAGGAATATTCTCTATCAGGTTCGGGGTACAAAAGGGTGTTTTCAATAACTTACTGTTTAAACAGTGGATTGGTAGCTGAAAGCCAAGGGCGGTAGCCTGCCTGACAGCATGTCAAAAAGTCTGGATTATTCTGTCAATAGCATGTGGTTGAATAAGCGATTTTTAGGACTGATACCAGTTATATTAAGTTCCGATTAACTGCATTCTGATTCCGTTATGACCAGTCGCTTATTTAAATACACAGGATAATTACTCTGCAAAAGTGATAATTAATCAATGATGAAATCCAAAACGAAATTGATACCATTATTGGTGTCCATGAGCTTGATGAGTGGCTGCACAGTTTTTCCCGGTAGCAATATGTCAACATCGGGAAAAGATGTGATTAAACAACAAGACGCCGATTTTGATTTAGACCGCATGGTGAATGTTTATCCATTGACGCCACGTCTGGTTGAACAATTACGTCCGCGACCGAATGTCGCCCAGCCGAATATGTCGCTGGATCAGGAAATCTCTAACTATCAATATCGCGTTGGCCCAGGGGATGTGCTTAGCGTTACCGTCTGGGACCACCCTGAACTGACCACACCGGCAGGCCAGTACCGCAGTTCAAGCGACACCGGTAACTGGGTACAGCCCGATGGCACCATGTTCTATCCCTATATTGGCAAAGTTCATGTTGTGGGGAAAACCCTTGGCGAAATCCGCAGTGATATTACCGGCCGCTTAGCGACGTACATCGCTGACCCGCAGGTGGACGTTAATATCGCCGCCTTCCGTTCGCAGAAAGCCTATGTCTCCGGGCAGGTCAACAAATCAGGCCAGCAGGCCATCACCAACGTTCCGCTGACGGTTCTGGATGCGATTAACGCCGCGGGCGGACTGACCGATGCCGCCGACTGGCGCAATGTGGTGCTGACACATAACGGCAAAGAACAACGTATCTCCCTGCAGGCGCTGATGCAGAACGGCGATTTGAGCCAAAACCGTCTGCTCTATCCGGGCGACATCCTTTTCGTACCGCGTAATGACGATCTGAAAGTCTTCGTAATGGGTGAAGTTAAAAAACAGAGCACCCTCAAAATGGACTTCAGCGGTATGACGCTGACCGAAGCGCTGGGTCAGGCCGAAGGCATCGATCTGACAACTTCCAACGCCAGCGGCATCTTCGTTATTCGTCCGCTGAAAGGCGAGAACGGTCGCGGCGGCAAGATTGCCAACATCTATCAGCTTGATATGTCCGATGCGACATCGCTGGTGATGGCAACTGAATTCCGCCTCCAGCCGTATGACGTGGTGTATGTGACGACCGCACCGGTTGCTCGCTGGAACCGTCTCATCAATCAGTTGCTGCCAACCATCAGTGGCGTTCGCTACATGACGGATACGGCGCGCGACATTCACACCTGGTGATAGGCGATGTTTAACAAAATTCTGGTGGTGTGTGTGGGGAACATTTGCCGTTCCCCCACGGCGGAGCGGCTGTTGAAAAAGTATCAGCCCGCATTAACGGTGGAGTCAGCCGGTCTCGGGGCGCTGGTAGGTAAAAGCGCGGATGCGGAAGCAACGCGCGTGGCAGAGAAAAACAATCTGTCCCTTGAAGGGCATTGCGCCCGGCAGATTTCCGGAAAAATGTGCCGTGATTTCGACCTGATTCTGGTCATGGAAAAACGGCATATCGCCGCACTGTGCGAAATCGCGCCGGAAATGCGCGGCAAAGTGATGCTGTTTGGTCACTGGGACGATGAACGTGAAATTCCCGATCCGTATCGCAAAAGCCGCGACGCCTTTGAGGCTGTTTACACCTTACTTGACCAGTCTGCCCGCCAGTGGGCGCAGGCACTGAACGCTCAGCAGGGATAACAATGACAGAGAAAACACACCATTCCGCCGCGCCGTCGGTGGGAAATGATGAAATCGATGTAGGGCGATTAATCGGTACAGTCGTCGAGGCACGCTGGTGGGTGCTGGGGATCACCGGCTTATTTGCCGCGGCTGCTATCGTTTACTGCCTGTTTGCCACGCCCATCTACAGTGCGGATGCGCTGGTACAGATTGAGCAGAATGCCGGCAATTCGCTGGTGCAGGATATCGGTTCAGCGCTGACGAACAAGCCGCCCGCATCAGAAGCGGAAATTCAGTTGATTCAGTCCAGGCTGGTGCTGGGTAAAACCGTCGATGATTTAAATCTGGATATCGCCGTAACCAAAAACACCTTTCCGGTTTTTGGCGCGGGCTGGGACAGGCTGATGGGTCGGCAAAATGACACGGTTAAAGTCACGACATTCACGCTCCCCAAGGGCATGAATGATCAGGTCTTTACCCTCACGGTGCTGGGGCCGAAACAGTACTCCCTGACAAGCGACGGTGGTTTCAACGCCCGTGGTGAAGTAGGGCAACCGTTAAGTAAGGACGGTGTGACCATGCTGGTAAGCGCCATTCAGGCGGCGAACGACAGCGAATTCACCGTGACCAAATTCTCGACACTCGGGATGATCAATAATCTGCAAAACAACCTGAGCGTGACCGAGAACGGCAAAGATACCGGTGTGCTCAGCCTTACCTACATCGGAGAAGATCGCGATCAGATCCGCGATATTCTGAACAGTATTACCCGCAACTACCTGCAACAGAACGTTGAGCGTAAATCCGAAGAGGCGGCGAAAAGCCTGGAGTTCCTCAATAAACAACTGCCGGAAGTGCGCGCCAAACTGGACGTGGCCGAAAACAAACTCAACACCTATCGTCAGCAGCAAGACTCTGTCGACCTGCCGCTGGAAGCGAAATCGGTGCTCGACTCGATGGTTAACATCGATGCGCAGCTTAATGAACTGACCTTTAAAGAGGCGGAGATTTCCAAGCTGTACACCAAAGCGCACCCGGCTTACCGCACATTGCTGGAAAAACGCAAAGCGCTGGAAGATGAAAAGGCCAAACTCAACACCCGCGTGACGGCAATGCCAAAAACGCAGCAGGAGATTGTCCGCCTGACGCGTGATGTGGAATCCGGCCAGCAGGTTTATATGCAGTTGCTGAACAAACAGCAAGAGCTGCGTATTACCGAGGCCAGTACTGTAGGGGATGTGCGCATTGTCGATGCCGCCATTACTCAGCCGGGCGTACTGAAACCGAAAAAAGCGCTGATCATTCTTGGCAGTATCATCCTTGGGTTGATTCTCTCCGTTGTGGTGGTTCTGCTGCGCTCACTCTTTAATCGTGGTATCGAAAGCCCGCAGGCGCTGGAAGAGCAGGGGATCAGTGTTTACGCCAGCATCCCTCTGTCGGAGTGGCAAAAAGCGCGTGATACGGTCAAAACCGTCAAGGGCAACAAGCGTTACAAACAGCGCCAGTTGCTGGCGGTGGGTAACCCGGCGGATCTGGCGATTGAAGCGGTACGCAGCCTGCGCACCAGCCTCCATTTCGCCATGATGCAGGCACCCAATAACGTCCTGATGATGACCGGGGTCAGCCCGTCGATTGGTAAAACGTTTGTCTGCGCCAACCTGGCGGCGGTCATTAGCCAGACCAACAAACGTGTGCTGATGATCGACTGTGATATGCGTAAAGGCTATACCCATGAACTGCTCGGTACCGACAACGTTAACGGTCTGTCGGACATTCTGGTAGGCAAGGGCAATATTGAAAGCTGCGCCAAAAAGACCTCCATCGCCAACTTTGACCTGGTGCCGCGTGGGCAGATCCCGCCAAACCCGTCCGAACTCTTAATGAGCGAACGTTTCACGCAGTTGCTCGACTGGGCGAGTAAACATTATGACCTGGTGCTGATTGATACACCGCCAATCCTTGCGGTGACAGATGCCGCGATTGTGGGTCGCCACGCGGGCACCACGCTGATGGTCGCGCGTTACGCGGTGAACACGGTGAAAGAGGTCCAGACCAGCCTGAGCCGCTTTGAGCAAAACGGTATTCAGGTCAAAGGCGTCATCCTGAACTCCATTTTCCGCCGCGCTACTGGCTATCAGGATTACGGCTATTACGAATACGAATACAAGTCTGATAGCAAATAATATTTTCCCCTCACCCTAACTCTCTTCCTCAAGGGAGAGGGCCGGGGTGAAGGGAATATTGATCAATCGGGGAAGAAAATGACCACAGAACGTCCGTTAATCTCGATTTATATGCCAACGTGGAACCGCCAACAATTGGCGATCCGCGCCATCAAATCGGTGCTGCGTCAGGATTACACCCACTGGGAAATGATCATTGTTGACGACTGCTCGACGGCCTTTGAGCAACTCCAGAGTTATGTGGCCGAACTGAATGATCCACGCGTGACCTATACCCGCAACGCTTTTAATTCCGGCGCCTGTGCGGTACGCAACCAGGCGATCATGCAGGCGACAGGCCAGTTTATTACTGGCATTGATGATGATGATGAATGGACGCCGGACCGCCTGTCGGTTTTTCTGGAACATAAACACCATCTGGCAACGCGGGCTTTTCTTTATGCCAATGACTATGTCTGCCAGGGCGAAGTTTATTCACAACCGGCCAGTTTACCGCTTTACCCAAAATCGCCGTTTTCCCGCAAGCTGTTCTACAAGCGCAACATTGTGGGCAACCAGGTGTTTAGCTGGTCATGGCGCTTCAAAGAGTGTCTGTTCGATACAAAACTGAAAGCGGCACAGGACTACGACATCTTTTTACGCATGGTAGAGCAGTACGGCGAACCGTGGAAAATTGAAAAAGCGACGCAAATTCTGCACATCAATCACGGTGAAATGCAGATTACCTCGTCGCCGAAAAAATTCTCCGGCTACTTCCATTTCTACCGGAAACACAAAGCCAAGTTTGACCGCGCCAGCAAGAAATATCAGCTCTTTACGCTGTACCAGATCCGCAACAAGCGTATGAACTGGCGCACGCTGCTGACCCTTTTCTCCGTGCGTAATGGCAAGCGTCTGGCTGATGGTCTGCGAGGGAAATGATGCGACTGGAAGATTTTCGCGCTAATCAATGGAGTTTGCGCCCGTGCTGCATGGTCGCGGCCTATCGCGTCGCCCATTTTTGCTCAGTGTGGCGTAAGAAAAATGTGCTCAACAACCTGTGGGCTGCCCCCGTGCTGTTGGTTTACCGCTTTATGACGGAATGCCTGTTTGGCTATGAGATCCAGGCGGCTGCGACGATTGGCCGTCGTTTCACTATTCATCATGGTTATGCCGTCGTGATCAATAAGCACGTGGTCGCGGGTGATGATTTCACCATCCGCCATGGCGTGACCATCGGCAATCGTGGCGCAGACAATCTGGCCTGTCCGGTCATTGGCAACAACGTTGAACTCGGGGCCAATGTCGTCCTGCTGGGTGATATCACCATTGGCAATAACGTCGTGGTTGGCGCAGGCAGCGTCGTGCTCGACAGCGTGCCGGATAATGCGCTGGTGGTGGGTGAAAAAGCGCGGGTGAAGACAATAAAATGAACATATTACAATTTAACGTTCGCCTCGCCGAAGGCGGCGCGGCGGGTGTCGCGCTGGATTTACACCAGCGGGCATTGCAGCAAGGCATGCAATCACGGTTCGTCTATGGTTACGGTAAAGGCGGCAAGAAAAGTGTCAGCCATGACCAGTATCCCAACGTGTTTAAACAGACTCCACGTCTGACATCGATAGCAAACCTGGCGCTGTTTCGCCTGTTTAACCGCGATGTATTTGGCAATCTCAATAATCTCTATCGCAGCGTCAGCCGCACCAAAGGCCCGGTGGTGCTGCATTTTCACGTGATGCACAGCTACTGGCTGAACCTGAACGAGGTGGTGGCATTCTGCCAGAAACTGAAAGCGCATAAGCCTGACGTGACCTTTGTATGGACGCTGCACGATCACTGGAGTGTCACCGGGCGTTGTGCGTTCACGGACGGCTGTGAAGGCTGGAAACAGGGATGCAAAAAATGCCCGACGCTGGCGAACTATCCACCGGTAAAAGTGGATCGAGCGCATCAACTGGTGGGTGAGAAGCGCCGATTATTTAACGAGATGATGGCTCTCGGCTGCCAGTTTATATCCCCCAGCCAGCACGTGGCGGAGGCATTCAACAGTCTGTACGGTGCGGGGCGTTGCCGCATTATCAATAATGGTATTGATGTGGCGACCGAAGCCATTCTGGCGGAGTTATCTCCGGTTACTGTCACCCAGGGGCGCCCGAAAATCGCCGTGGTGGCGCACGACCTGCGCTATGACGGCAAGACCAATCAACAACTTGTCCGTGACGTGATGGCGCTGGGTGAACAGGTTGAGCTGCATACCTTTGGCAAGTTTTCTCCCTTCGAGGGACCGAACGTGGTGAACCACGGCTTTCTGACAGATAAACGTCAGTTAATGAGCGAACTCAACCAGATGGATGCGCTGCTCTTTACCTCGCGCGTGGATAACTACCCGCTCATTTTGTGTGAAGCGCTCTCCATTGGTGTGCCGGTGATTGCCACGCATAGTGATGCAGCGCGTGAGGTTCTGGAGAAGTCCGGCGGCAAGACCTTTAGCGACGTGGAGATAGTGCCGCTGGTGCAGCGTCACAAAGCCGACATCGCGCAGGCCGTATTCGGCACATCGCTGGACGCGTTTCGGGCGCGTAGTCGCCGTGCATACAGTGGGCAACAGATGCTGGAGGAATATGTCTCATTCTATCAGGGTCTGTAGTTATCTCCTGCTGCCGCTGATTTACCTGCTGGTTAACGTGAAGATTTTCCAGCTTGGCGAAAGCTTTCCGATAACCATTGTGACGTTCTTACCGCTGTTACTGCTGCTCTATGTGGATAAACTCAACCTGAAAAAGTTGATGATTGCCCTGGGTACCGGTGCAGGATTAACACTGTTTAACTACATTTTTGGCCAGTCGCTTAACGCCAGTAAGTATGTCACCTCAACGATGCTGTTTGTTTATATCGTGATCATCATCGGTATGGTGTGGAGCATCCGCTTCAAAACTGTTTCGCCGCATAACTACCGCAAAATACTCCGCTTCTTCTACGTGGTGGTTGCGTTGGTCGTGATGCTGGCAGCGGCGGAAATGGCGCAAATTATTCTCTCCGGCGGCAGCAGCCTGATGGAGATAATTTCGAAATATCTGATTTACAGTAACAGCTATGTACTGAATTTTATCAAATTTGGTGGTAAGCGAACCACGGCACTCTATTTCGAACCGGCATTCTTCGCTCTGGCATTAATCTCAATTTGGCTCAGCATCAAACAGTTTGGTATCAAAACGCCGAAGACAGATGCTATGATTCTGACAGGGATAGTTCTTTCGGGATCGTTTTCAGGGGTAATGACATTTATCCTTTTTTATCTACTGGAATGGGCATTTCAGTATTTAAACAAGGAAGCGATACGCAAGAAATTACCGTTGGCCATTATTTCACTGGCGGTATTTGTTGTCGGGGTGGTGTTCGCCTTTCCTTATATTGCGGAACGTCTCGGTGATTTAGGAACAGAAGGCTCCTCCTCTTATTATCGCATTATCGGACCGCTGGCGATGGTGGGATATTCCCTGGCCAACATTGATGGTGTGGTAAGATTCGGCTCACTTTACGAATATGTCGCATCATTCGGAATCTTTAACGGTGCAGATGTCGGTAAAACCATAGACAATGGCTTGTATCTGTTAATTATCTATTTTTCATGGTTTGCCGTATTACTGACCGGTTGGTATTTGTTCAAAGTAGCAAGAATGACTGTCAATGCGTTTGGTAATAATCAGAATTTTCGTGTTCAGCTTTATCTGTTCGCTCCGATATCGTGGTTTTTTACGGGGTCGATTTTTAGTCCTGAATACGCATTTTTAATTGTTTGCCCGTTTATTTTCCGCAAGGCGTTAAATATTTCGAGCATATGACGAGGTGGGTCACATGTTACTAAGCGTTATTACCGTTGCGTTTCGTAATTATGAAGGCGTGATGAAAACCTGGGAATCGCTGGCCCATCTGGCACAGGCGCAGGATATCGCATTTGAGTGGATTGTTGTGGATGGCGGCTCTGCCGACGGTACCGCAGAGTTTCTGAAAAACCTTAACGGCCAGTACCACTTACGTTACGTCAGCGAGAAAGATAATGGTATCTATGATGCAATGAATAAAGGCATCAGCATGGCGAATGGTCGCTTCGCGCTGTTCCTCAACTCAGGTGATATTCTGCATCCGGAAAGCGTCGATGTTATCCGCCAGTTGGCCGAAAAACGTGACAATGCCATGTACATTGGTGATGCATTATTAGATTTCGGCGATGGCACAAAAATACGCCGTAGCGCGAAACGCGGTTGGTATATTTATCATAGCCTGCCCGCCAGTCATCAGGCCATATTCTTCCCGATGAGTGGCCTGAAAACCTACCCCTACGATTTACAATATAAAGTCTCTTCCGATTACGCGCTGGCAGCCAGAATGTTTAAGGCAGGCTTTCGCTTTAAACGCCTGCACGGTCTGGTATCCGAATTTTCAATGGGTGGCGTCTCTACGTCGAATAACCTTGAATTATGTCGGGATGCTCGCAACGTCCAACGAAAAATATTACACGTGCCGGGTTTCTGGGCGGAATTGTCGTACCTGTTACGTCTGCGTACGACTGGCAAAGCGAAAGCCTTATATAACAAAGCATAATGTGAATGCCCTGAATAATTTGAATCGCGGGAAGACGGAAAGTCAGAGAATTCCGATGAGCTTACGTGTGTAAGTGATTCGGATGAACGCATGCAGTTAACGCACCGGCGGTTTGAAGAATAACGGGTACACGTATAAGGAAACACGATGCAAGACTTACAAGGATTCTCCGTGCCGAAAGGCTTTCGGGGCGGGAATGCTATTAAGGTTCAATTGTGGTGGGCGGTGCAGTCAACATTATTTGCCTGGTCGCCACAAATTATGTATCGCTGGCGTGCCTTTCTGTTGCGTTTATTCGGTGCAAAAATCGGAAAAAACGTAGTGATTCGTCCGTCGGTGAAAATAACGTATCCATGGAAATTAACGCTGGGTGATTATAGCTGGGTTGGCGATGACGCTGTGTTATATACCCTGGGCGATATCTCAATTGGCGCTAATTCTGTGATTTCGCAGAAATGTTATTTGTGTACCGGCAGTCACGATTTTATGAGCGCGCATTTTGATATTACCGCGTCGCCTATCGTGATTGGCGATAAATGCTGGCTGGCAACGGATGTCTTTGTTGCTCCCGGCGTGCGTATTGGTGACGGAACGGTTGTCGGTGCGCGCAGCAGTGTTTTTAAGACGCTTCCGGCAAATGCAGTTTGCCGTGGCAACCCCGCAGTGGTAACGCGCGAACGCGTAAAAACTGAATAACTTCTGATAAGTAATAGAGGAATAAAATATGTCTAAAGTCGCTCTCATCACCGGCGTTACCGGGCAAGATGGCTCTTATCTGGCAGAACTGCTTCTGGAAAAGGGTTATGAAGTTCATGGCATTAAGCGTCGTGCCTCTTCATTCAACACTGAGCGTGTGGACCATATTTATCAGGATCCGCACACCAGTAACCCGAAATTCCACCTTCACTACGGTGATCTGACGGATACCTCTAACCTGACCCGTATTCTGCAGGAAGTGCAGCCGGATGAGGTTTATAACCTTGGGGCGATGAGCCACGTAGCGGTCTCCTTTGAATCGCCGGAATATACCGCAGATGTGGATGCGATGGGGACATTGCGTCTGCTGGAAGCCATTCGCTTCCTGGGACTTGAAAAGAAAACGCGCTTCTACCAGGCCTCTACCTCTGAGCTGTATGGTCTGGTCCAGGAGATCCCGCAGAAAGAGACCACGCCGTTCTACCCACGCTCTCCGTATGCGGTGGCAAAACTGTATGCCTACTGGATCACCGTTAACTACCGTGAATCCTATGGCATGTACGCGTGCAACGGCATTCTGTTTAACCACGAGTCCCCGCGCCGTGGTGAGACCTTCGTCACCCGCAAAATTACCCGTGCCATTGCCAACATCGCCCAGGGCCTCGAATCTTGCCTGTACCTTGGCAACATGGACTCCCTGCGTGACTGGGGTCATGCGAAAGATTACGTGAAAATGCAGTGGATGATGCTGCAACAGGACCATCCGGAAGACTTCGTTATCGCCACCGGCGTGCAGTATTCCGTGCGTCAGTTTGTGGAAATGGCGGCGGCGCAACTGGGTATCAAACTGCGCTTCGAAGGCAAAGGCGTGGAAGAGAAGGGGATTGTGGTCTCCGTCACCGGCCATGACGCGCCTGGCGTGAAACCGGGTGATGTGATTGTTGCCGTTGACCCGCGTTACTTCCGTCCGGCGGAAGTGGAAACCCTGCTCGGCGACCCGACCAAAGCACACGAAAAACTGGGCTGGAAACCGGAAACCACGCTGCAGGAGATGGTCTCTGAGATGGTTGCCAAAGATCTTGAAGCGGCGAAAAAACATTCGCTGTTAAAAGCTCACGGTTACGAGGTTGCCATCGCGCTGGAGTCCTGAGAATGACGAAACAACGTATCTTTGTCGCGGGTCACCGCGGCATGGTCGGATCGGCCATTGTAAGACTGCTGTCGCAGCGCGAAGACGTGGAGCTGGTGCTGCGTAGCCGTGACGAACTGAACCTGCTGGATTCTGCACAGGTGCAGGCGTTCTTTGCCAGCGAACGTATCGACCAGGTCTACCTGGCGGCGGCGAAAGTAGGTGGTATTGTCGCCAATAACACCTACCCGGCAGATTTTATCTACGAGAACATGATGATGGAGTGCAACATCATTCACGCGGCGCATTCGCATGACGTGAACAAGCTGTTGTTCCTCGGTTCATCCTGTATTTACCCGAAGCTTGCGCACCAGCCGATGGCTGAAAGTGAACTGCTGCAGGGGACGCTTGAGGCGACGAACGAACCGTATGCGATTGCCAAAATTGCCGGTATCAAACTGTGCGAGTCCTACAACCGCCAGTACAACCGCGATTATCGCTCGGTAATGCCGACCAACCTGTACGGGCCGAATGACAACTTCCACCCAAGCAACTCCCACGTGATCCCGGCGTTGCTCCGTCGCTTCCATGAAGCCACGCTCAGCAACGCGCCTGACGTGGTGGTATGGGGCAGCGGCACGCCGATGCGTGAGTTCCTCCATGTGGACGACATGGCGGCGGCCAGCATTCATGTGATGGAGCTGGACCGGGAAGTGTGGCAGGAGAATACCGAACCGATGCTGTCGCACATTAATGTCGGTACCGGTGTGGACTGCACGATCCGTGAGCTGGCGCAAACGCTCGCCCAGGTCGTGGGCTATAAAGGCCGGGTGGTCTTTGATGCCACCAAGCCGGATGGTACGCCACGCAAACTGCTGGATGTGTCCCGCCTGCACGCGCTTGGCTGGTATCACGAGATCTCGCTGGAGCAGGGGCTGGCAAGCACCTACCAGTGGTTCCTCGAAAATCAGCAACGGTTCAGGGGGTAAGCATGTTTTTACGTCCGGAAGATTTTGCCACGGTCGTGCGTTCGACTCCGCTTATCTCCATCGATCTTATCGTGGAGAACGAAAGCGGCGAGTTTTTGCTCGGCAAGCGTACGAATCGTCCGGCGCAGGGTTACTGGTTTGTGCCGGGTGGACGGGTGCAAAAAGATGAACCTCTGGCGAGCGCGTTTGAACGTTTGACGCTGGCTGAACTGGGCGTACTCCTGCCGATGTCGGCAGGAGAGTTTTATGGCGTCTGGCAGCACTTCTATGACGACAACTTCTCCGGCAGCGATTTTTCTACCCACTACATCGTGCTCGGTTTTCGCTTACGGGTCGATGCCTCCTCGCTGGCCCTGCCGACAGAACAGCACGATGACTATCGCTGGCTGACGCCCGATGTGCTGATTGCTGACCCGCTGGTACATGACAATAGCCGCGCCTACTTCAAGGAAGCGCGGGGAGTACCGGGCTTATGAAAATTCTTGTTTACGGCATCAACTATGCGCCGGAGTTAACCGGTATCGGTAAATACACCGGCGAGATGGTTGAATGGATGGCCCGGCAGGGGCATGACGTGCGTGTCATTACCGCACCACCTTACTACCCGGAATGGCAGGTGGGTAAGGCGTATTCCGCCTGGCGTTATCGCCGGGAAAGCGGTGCCGCGACCGTCTGGCGCTGTCCTCTGTATGTGCCGAAACAGCCTTCGACATTGAAACGCCTGATTCACCTGACCAGCTTCGCCGTGAGCAGCTTTTTCCCGCTGATGGCACAGCGTCGCTGGAAGCCGGATCGCATCATCGGCGTGGTACCAACGCTGTTTTGCACACCGGGTATGCGTCTGCTGGCAAAACTCACCGGTGCGCGCACGTTGCTGCACATCCAGGATTATGAAGTTGACGCCATGCTTGGCTTAGGGATGGCCGGGAAAGGCAAAACCGGCAGAGTGGCGAAACTGGCCGCCGCGTTTGAGCGCAGCGGTCTGCACAACGTTGACAATGTGTCCACCATCTCCCGCTCAATGATGAACAAAGCACGGGAAAAAGGGGTGGAGCCAGGGCGGATAATCTTCTTCCCGAACTGGTCAGAAGTGGCCCGCTTTCGCGACGTTGACGCGCAGGACGTTGCCCAACTGAGACAAGCGTTGGGATTGCCGGAAGATAAAAAAATCATTCTTTACTCCGGCAACATTGGTGAAAAGCAGGGGCTGGAAAATGTGATTGCAGCCGCGGCTAACCTTCGCGAGCAACCGTGGTTGTTTGTGATTGTGGGTCAGGGTGGCGGCAAAGTCAGACTGGAAAAACAGGCCCTGCAACAGGGGCTGGATAACGTGAAATTCTTTCCGTTGCAGTCTTACGAGGCGTTGCCTGCGCTGCTCAAGATGGCCGATTGCCATCTGGTGATTCAAAAACGTGGCGCGGCGGATGCCGTGCTGCCATCGAAACTGACCAATATCCTCGCCGTGGGCGGCAATGCCGTTATCACCGCCGAGGCGTCCACCGAATTGGGCCAACTGTGTCTGGCATCGCCGGGCATTGCCGTGTGCGTAGAGCCTGAATCCGTACCGGCGTTGACGGCGGGCATCGAACAGGCACTCTTGATGCCCCAAACCAACGCGGTGGCACGTGAATATGCCGAACGCACGCTCGAGAAAGAGAGCGTGTTAACCCAGTTTATGACTGATATCTCCCGACGCGATCCGGCGGTCAGTGCAGGGCAGGCCGCCCATGCGCAAGACGAACGTCTGAATTACGAAGGGAATGGGGATAAATCATGAGTCAAACACAACTGTATCCGGTAGTGATGGCCGGAGGCTCCGGCAGCCGCCTGTGGCCACTGTCCCGTGTCCTGTATCCAAAACAATTCCTCTGCCTGAAAGGCGATTTGACCATGCTGCAGACCACCGTCTGCCGTCTGGACGGGGTGGAGTGTGAAAGTCCGGTTGTTATCTGTAATGAACAACACCGCTTTATCGTTGCCGAGCAGTTGCGCCAGCTCAACAAGCTGACGGAAAACATCATCCTTGAACCGGCGGGACGTAACACCGCACCGGCGATTGCGCTGGCCGCAATGGCGATCAAACGCCATAACCCGACCTCTGACCCGCTGATGCTGGTGCTGGCGGCGGATCATGTGATTCAGGATGAAGAAGCGTTCCGCACGTCGGTGCGCCAGGCGCTGGCCTATGCCGAAAGCGGCAAACTGGTGACCTTTGGCATCGTACCGGACCTGCCGGAGACCGGTTATGGCTACATTCGTCGTGGCGAAGTGACCCCAGGTAAAGGTGAAGGTCTGGCCTTCGACGTGGCGCAGTTTGTGGAAAAACCGAACCTTGATACGGCGCAGGGTTATGTAGCGAGCGGTGAATATTACTGGAACAGCGGCATGTTCCTTTTCAGCGCCGGGCGCTATCTGGAAGAGCTGAAAAAATATCGTCCCGATATTTACGAGGCCTGCGAGCGCGCAATGAATGTAACGGACCCGGACCTGGACTTTATCCGTGTTGATGAAGCCGCGTTCCTGGCCTGCCCGGAAGAGTCTATCGACTACGCGGTAATGGAAAAAACCGCCGATGCGGTGGTTGTACCGATGGATGCCGGCTGGAGCGATGTGGGTTCCTGGTCCTCGTTGTGGGAAATCAGCGCCCATACGCCCGAGGGAAACGTCCATCACGGCGACGTCATCAGTCATGACACGGAGAACAGCTTCGTCTATGCGGAGTCCGGTCTGGTCACCACCGTCGGCGTGAAAGATCTGGTGGTGGTGCAGACCAAGGATGCCGTGCTGATTGCGGACCGTAACCATGTGCAGGATGTGAAGAAAGTGGTCGAGCAGATCAAAGCGGATGGCCGCCATGAGCACCACATTCACCGCGAAGTCTATCGTCCCTGGGGGAAATATGACTCCATTGATGCGGGCGATCGCTATCAGGTGAAGCGCATCACTGTGAAACCTGGCGAAGGGCTTTCGGTCCAGATGCATCATCATCGGGCAGAACACTGGGTTGTGGTGGCCGGTACGGCGAAAGTCACTATTAATGACGAGATCAAACTGCTGGGTGAGAACGAGTCGGTCTACATTCCGCTCGGTGCACGTCACTGTCTTGAGAACCCAGGGAAAATACCGCTCGATTTAATTGAAGTACGGTCCGGTTCATATCTTGAAGAGGACGATATTGTGCGGTTTGAAGATCGCTACGGGCGCATCTGACGCTGTCCGACACCTTTTGCGTAGCCGCTGATTTGCCGCAACGCGACGTCGGACAGCTATAACGATTGAATTGTTTTTGATTATTTCTCCACACCGGAGAGGGCTAACTGTTGCCTGAAAACGAGGTAATGATGGAAAAATTAACCTGTTTTAAAGCCTACGATATTCGCGGCAAGCTGGGTGAAGAGCTGAATGAAGACATTGCCTGGCGGATTGGCCGGGCTTATGGCGAATATTTAAAACCACAAACCATCGTGCTGGGCGGTGATGTCCGTTTAACGAGCGAAACATTAAAGCTGGCGCTGGCCAAAGGGCTACAAGACGCGGGTGTGGATGTTCTGGATATCGGGCTTTCGGGCACCGAAGAGATCTATTTTGCCACCTTCCATCTGGGCGTAGATGGCGGTATTGAAGTGACGGCCAGCCATAACCCGATGGACTACAACGGTATGAAGCTGGTCCGTAAAGGTGCCCGTCCAATCAGCGGTGATACGGGGCTGCGCGATGTTCAGCGCCTGGCAGAAGCGAATGACTTCCCGCCGGTGAATGCGCAAAAACGCGGCAGCTATCGGCAAATCAACCTGCGTGATGCCTATATTGATCACCTGCTCAGCTATGTCGACCTGGCGAATTTTAAACCGTTAAAGCTGGTGATCAATTCCGGTAACGGGGCGGCAGGGCCGGTCATTGATGCCCTGGAACAGCGCTTTAAGGCGAACAATGTTCCCGTGACCTTTATCAAGGTGCACAACACCCCCGATGGCAACTTCCCGAACGGTATCCCGAACCCACTGCTGCCGGAGTGCCGTGACGATACCCGCAACGCGGTTATTGAACATCATGCGGATTTAGGTATCGCGTTCGACGGCGATTTTGACCGCTGCTTCTTCTTTGACGGTAACGGCCAGTTCATCGAGGGCTATTACATCGTCGGTCTGCTGGCGCAGGCATTCCTGGAGAAAAACCCCGGCGCGAAGATTATCCACGACCCGCGTCTTTCCTGGAACACGGTGGACGTTGTCACGGCGGCAGGCGGTAAGCCGGTGATGTCGAAAACCGGGCATGCGTTTATTAAAGAGCGGATGCGTGAAGAGGATGCGATCTACGGCGGTGAGATGAGCGCGCATCACTATTTCCGTGATTTTGCCTATTGCGATAGCGGCATGATCCCATGGCTTTTGGTGACGGAGCTGCTGTGCCTCAAGGGCAAAACGCTGGAAGCGCTGGTACGCGACCGCATGGCGGCTTTCCCGGCCAGCGGCGAGATCAACTTAAAGTTGGACCAGGCCGCGCCGGCAATCGCCCGTGTCGAAGCACATTTTACCGGTTCTGCGCTTAGCGTTGACCGTACCGATGGCATCAGCATGTCCTTCCCGGACTGGCGCTTTAATTTGCGCTCGTCCAATACCGAGCCGGTTGTGCGTCTGAACGTGGAATCGCGCAGCGACACCGCGCTGATGGAGGCGCGAACACAGGACATTCTGGCGTTGTTGAAACAGTAATCCCTGTTTTCCCCTCACTTTAACCCTTTTCTGCGAGAGGAGAGGGCTGGGGTGGGGGGAAACAAATGAATAGGTACAACGATGACAAATCTAAAAAAGCGCGACCGGGCCAAAACGAATGCATCGTTAATCTCAATCGTGCAGCGATTCTCAGACATCACCATCATGTTCGGTGGGCTGTACATTGTCTGTAGGTTCAATACGTTGCCATTCTTTTATCAGCACCTGCTGATGGCCCTCATTACCCTGGTGGTGTTCCAGATGATTGGCGGCATGACCGATTTTTATCGTTCATGGCGTGGTGTGCGGTTTATGACCGAGCTGGTTTTATTGTTGCAAAACTGGACCCTCAGTTTTGTCTTTAGCGCCGGTCTGGTGGCTTTTCGCAGCGAACTTAACAATACCTTTGCCCTCTATTTTGCCTGGTATTTGCTCAGCAGTTCAGGGCTGATTATCTGCCGTGGGATTATCCGTTTTGCCGCCGGTTGGCTGCGTAATCATGGCTATAACACCCGTCGCGTTGCGGTGGCGGGCGACCTTCCCGCCGGGCAGGAACTGCTGGAGAGTTTTCGTAATGAACCCTGGCTGGGTTTTGAAGTGATCGGTGTCTATCACGACGCGAAACCGGGTGGCGTGAGCAGTGACTGGGTGGGTAATTATGACCAACTACTTGACGACGCTCGCGCCGGGAAAATCCACAACGTCTATATCGCCATGTCAATGAACGACGCTCAGTGCATCAAACATCTGGTGCGGCAACTGGCAGACACCACCTGCTCGGTGATCCTGATACCCGATGTTTTCACCTTCAACATTCTGCATTCGCGAATTGAAGAGGTGAATGGCGTGCCGGTGGTGCCGCTGTATGACACGCCGCTTTCGGGCGTCAACCGCATTCTCAAACGCCTTGAAGACATTGTGCTGGCGTCGCTCATCCTGATGCTGATCTCACCGGTTCTGTTGGGGATCTCGATGGCGGTGAAATTGACCTCCCCAGGCCCGGTTATCTTCCGTCAGACCCGTTACGGCATGGACGGTAAAGCTATCAAAGTGTGGAAATTCCGCTCCATGAAAGTTATGGAGAACGACAAGGTCGTAACCCAGGCCACGCAAAACGATCCGCGCGTGACTAAAGTTGGCAGCTTCCTGCGCCGGACGTCCCTGGATGAGCTACCGCAGTTTATTAATGTGCTGACGGGCGGGATGTCTATCGTCGGCCCACGCCCTCATGCGGTGGCGCATAACGAGCAGTACCGTCAGCTCATTGAAGGCTACATGCTGCGTCATAAAGTGAAACCGGGTATTACCGGCTGGGCGCAGATCAATGGCTGGCGCGGGGAGACGGATACGCTGGAAAAAATGGAAAAACGCGTTGAGTTCGACCTCGAGTACATCCGTGAATGGAGTCTTTGGTTCGATATCAAAATCGTTTTTCTGACCATCTTTAAAGGGTTTGTGAATAAAGCGGCGTATTAGGAACTTGTCCCATAAGGCTATTTTGCTGACCATTTTGAACCAGGGCAGTGCTCAAAATCCTCACGTACTTCGTGTACGTTCCGATTTTTCCGCGCTGTCCGTGTTCAAACTGCCTGCGCCAATAACGCCTTATGGGCCATGTTCAAAGGAAAAAAATCATGAGCTTACGTGAAAAAACCATCAGCGGGGCGAAATGGTCGGCCATGGCAACGTTGACCATTATCGGGCTTGGGCTGGTACAGATGACTGTACTGGCGCGCATTATCGATAACCACCAGTTTGGCCTGCTCACTGTCTCGCTGGTGATTATCGCGCTCGCCGATACGCTATCGGATTTTGGTATTGCCAACTCCATTATCCAGCGTAAGGAGATAAGTCATCTCGAACTCACCACCCTGTACTGGCTGAATGTCGGGCTGGGGCTGGTGGTCTGTGTGGCTATCTTTTTACTCAGCGATCTGATTGCCGGGTTGCTGCATAACCCGGATCTGGCGCCGCTGATAAAAACTCTGTCGCTGGCCTTTGTGCTGATTCCGCATGGTCAGCAGTTCCGGGCGCTGATGCAAAAGGAGCTGGAGTTTAACAAGATCGGCAGCATAGAAACCGTCTCGGTGCTGGCTGGTTTTACCTTTACGGTGGTCAGCGCCTTTTTCTGGCCACTGGCAATGACCGCCATCCTCGGCTATCTGGTTAACAGCGCCGTGCGCACGCTGCTCTTCGGCTGGTTTGGCCGCAAGATTTACCGTCCTGGTCTGCATTTTTCGCTGCGTTCGGTCAGTTCTAACCTCAAGTTTGGCGCGTGGCTTACGGCGGACAGCGTCATTAACTACCTGAACACCAACCTCTCTACGCTGGTACTGGCGCGCATCCTTGGGGCCAGCGTCGCGGGCGGTTACAACCTGGCCTATAACGTGGCCGTCGTTCCACCAATGAAACTCAACCCCATCATTACGCGCGTCCTGTTCCCGGCTTTCGCCAAAATTCAGGATGACACGGAAAAGCTGCGGCTTAATTTTTACAAGCTGTTGTCGGTGGTAGGGATCATTAACTTTCCGATCCTGCTTGGGCTGCTGGTGGTGTCGAATAACTTCGTGCCGCTGGTGTTCGGCGAGAAGTGGAGCAGCATCATTCCTGTCCTGCAATTGTTATGCATTGTGGGGCTGCTGCGTGCGGTCGGCAATCCTATTGGGTCGTTGTTAATGGCCAAAGCCCGCGTGGATATCAGCTTTAAATTCAATGTCTTCAAAACCTTTTTGTTTATTCCCGCCATCATTATTGGCGGCCACCTGGCAGGGGCCATTGGCGTCACGCTGGGCTTTCTGCTGGTGCAGATTATCAACACCGTCCTGAGCTATTTCGTGATGATCAAACCTGTTCTGGGATCCAGCTATCGCCAGTACATCCTGAGTCTGTGGCTGCCGTTCTACCTGTCGCTGCCGACGCTGGTGGTGAGTTATGGGCTGGGGCTGTCACTCGCCGGGCGTCTGCCGGTGTCGGCATTGCTTGCCGTTCAGGTGATGGCGGGCGCGCTGGCGTTCGCGGCGATGATTGTGCTGTCACGTAATGCGCTGGTGGTGGAGATGAAACGCCAGTTTTGCCGCAACGAAAAGATGAAAACGCTATTGCGTGCCGGTTGATATTCATTTTTTCCTCACCCCGGTTCTCTTCCCGAACGGAGAGGGTTGGGGGGGGAATTTTTTAAGAGGTCATTATGAAATTATTAATTCTTGGCAATCACACCTGCGGCAACCGTGGCGACAGCGCCATTTTGCGTGGGTTGCTGGATGCGATTGCACGCATCGAACCACAAGCGGAAGTGGACGTAATGAGCCGCTACCCGGTGAGTTCTTCCTGGCTGTTGAACCGCCCGGTCATGGGTGATCCACTCTACAGCCAGATGAAAGCACACAATACTGCCGCCGGGTTAATGGGACGGGTGAAAAAGGTCCTGCGCCGTCGCTACCAGCACCAGGTACTGCTTTCTCGGGTGACCGATAGCGGCAAGCTGCGCAACATCGCTATTGCCCAGGGTTTTACCGATTTCGTCCGCCTGCTTGCAGGTTATGACGCGATTATCCAGGTGGGTGGATCCTTTTTTGTCGATCTTTACGGCGTTCCGCAGTTCGAACATGCCCTCTGTACGTTTATGGCAAAAAAGCCGCTGTATATGATTGGCCACAGCGTCGGGCCCTTCCAGGATCCGCAGTTTAATCAACTGGCAAATTATGTCTTTGGTCATTGCGACGCGTTGATCCTGCGTGAGAGCGTCAGTCTGAATTTAATGAAGCAGAGTGAAATCACGACCGAGAAAGTGGAGCAGGGCGTTGATACTGCCTGGCTGGTGGAAGATGATGCGGCGTTTATCCCCAGCTACGCCGTCCGTCACTGGCTGGATGTGGCCGCAAAACAAAAAACGGTCGCTATTACGCTACGTGAACTCGCGCCGTTTGATAAGCGACTGGGTACGACCCAGCAAGCCTATGAAAAGGCCTTTGCCGACGTGGTGAACCGGATCCTTGATGCAGGCTGGCAGGTGATCGCGCTCTCGACCTGTACTGGTATCGACAGTTACAACAAAGATGACCGGATGGTGGCGCTCAATCTGCGTCAGCATATTAGCGACCCGTCCCGCTACCACGTGGTCATGGATGAACTTAACGACCTCGAAATGGGTAAAATCCTCGCCGCCTGTGACCTGACGGTGGGTACACGCCTGCACTCCGCCATTATCTCGATGAACTTCGGTACGCCGGCTATCGCCATTAACTACGAACACAAATCAGCCGGGATTATGCAACAGCTCGGTATGCCGGAGATGGCGGTGGATATTCGCCACTTGCTGGATGGCTCGCTGGCGGCGATGGCGGCGGACACCCTGGGGCAACTGCCTGCGCTCAATCAACGCCTGGCCACCGCCGTGGCGGCGGAACGAGAGAAAGGCGCGTTAATGGTGAAATCGGTGCTGGATCGCATTCGGGAGGTGAAATGAAAGTCAGCTTCTTCTTGCTGAAATTTCCGCTCGCCTCAGAAACCTTTGTTCTGAATCAGATTGTGGCGTTTATCAACATGGGTTATGAGGTGGAGATCGTCGCGCTGCATAAGGGCGATCTGCAAAATACCCATAGCGCCTGGACGGAGTACCGTCTGGCGGAAAAAACCCACTGGTTACTGGATGAGCCGGAGGGCAAGCTGGCGAAACTGCGCTATCGTGGGCAGGCGATATTACGCGGCGCAGGACGCGCGGCCACCTGGAAAGCGCTCAATATGTCGCGCTACGGTGATGAAGCGCGAAATCTGATTCTGGCAGCCATCTGCGGTCTGACACCGCAGGTTTTTCGCGCCGATGTGTTTATTGCCCATTTTGGCCCGGCAGGGGTTACGGCGGCGAAACTGCGCGAACTGGGTCTGTTACAAGGCAAGATTGCCACTGTTTTCCACGGCATTGATATTTCGCATCGTGATGTGCTCAGCCACTATACGCCGGAATATCAGCAACTTTTTCGCCGTGGCGACCTGATGTTACCTATTAGTGAACTGTGGGCGGACAGGTTACGCAGTATGGGCTGCCCGGAAGAAAAAATTGCCATCTCGCGCATGGGGGTGGATATCGCCCGTTTTACCCTGCGCCCGGTGAAAGCCCCCGGAACGCCGCTGCAGATGATCTCTGTTGCGCGGCTGACTGAGAAAAAGGGGCTGCATGTAGGTATTGAAGCCTGCCGTTTACTTAAAGAGCGTGGTGTGGCCTTTACCTGGACTATTTTGGGCATTGGCCCGTGGGAGCGGCGCTTGCGCACCCTGATTGAGCAATACCAACTGGATGATGTGATCCACATGCCGGGCTTTAAGCCCAGCCATGAGGTCAAAGCGATGTTGGATGAAGCCGATCTCTTTTTATTGCCGTCGGTCACCGGTGTGGATGGCGATATGGAAGGGATTCCCGTGGCCCTCATGGAGGCGATGGCCGTAGGTATTCCGGTGGTGTCAACGGTGCACAGTGGCATTCCTGAACTGATCAACGCTGGGGAGTCTGGCTGGCTGGTGCCGGAAAATGACGCCCGCACGCTGGCGGACAAGCTCGCCGAGTTCAGTGCAATGCAGCGTCAGGATCTGACGCCGGTGATTGCCCGTGCCCGCCAAAAAATCGAAACCGACTTCAACCAGCAACGTATCAATCAGCAACTTGCCACGCTGCTACAGGCGCTCTGAATCGAGGTCCTATGTCTGAGTTCGAAAAAAAGAATCGATTTGCGTTTAACCGACGCAGTTTCCTGACTGCTGGCGCCGCTCTTGCGGCGCTGCCTTTTTTACCGGTTGCCACAGCGCGCGCCGAAACGGTGGATATCCGTCGCTATCAGACAACCGACTGGCCTGCGGCGTTGAAACAGGCCTTTAGTGAAGCGCAAACGGTTGAAATCCCGGAAGGTCTGGTGTGCGAAAACCTCAATACCGGGGTCTTTATTCCGCCGGGGAAAACGCTGTTGGTGCGGGGGAGCATTAAAAGTAATGGCCGTGGGCGTCTGGTATTGCAGGATGGTTGTAAGGTCATCGGTGAGAAGGGGGGGAGTCTGTACAATCTGACGCTTGATGTCCGCGGTTCAGATTGTGTCATTCAAGGTTTGAATATGAGCGGCTATGGCCCGGTGGCGCAAATCTACATCGGTGGAAAAGAGCCGCAGGTGATGCGCAATCTGACCATCGACAACATTACGGTCACCAAAGCCAACTACGCCATCCTGCGTCAGGGTTTCCATAATCAGATTATTGGCGCCCGGATCACCAATAGTCACTTTACCTACTTACAAGGTGACGCCATAGAGTGGAACGTCGCCATTAACGATCGCGATATCCTGATCTCTGACCATGTCATTGATCATATTGACTGCACGAACGGCAAAATCAACTGGGGCATTGGTATTGGGCTGGCGGGCAGTACCTACGATAACACCTACCCGGAAGACCAGGCGGTGAAGAATTTTGTTGTTGCCAACATCACCGGCAGCAATTGCCGACAACTGGTCCACGTTGAAAACGGCAAACACTTTATTATTCGTAACATTAAGGCAGAAAATATTACCCCGGACTTCAGCAAAAAAGCCGGGATAGATAACGCGACGGTGGCGATATATGGCTGTGACAATTTTGTCATTGATAACGTCTCGATGGTCAACAGCGCCGGGATGCTCATCGGCTACGGGGTTATCAAAGGCGATTATTTGTCCATTCCGCAAAATTTCAAACTGAACGATATTCACCTGAAGAATGCACAGAATCAATACAAGCTGCGCGGTATCCAGATATCGTCCGGTAACGCCACCTCATTTGTGGCCATTACCAACCTCAACTTACAGCGGGCAACGCTGGAGTTCCATAACAAACCACAACACCTTTTCCTGCGAAATATCAATGTAATGCAAGATTCCTCTGTGGGGCCGGCACTCAAGCTTAACTTCGATTTACGTAAGGATGTGCGCGGGCGCTTTATGGCGCGGCAGGATACCTTGCTGTCGCTGGCAAATATTAAAGCTGTGAATGAGAAAGGGCAGAGCTCCGTCGATATCGATCGCATCGATCATCAGGTTGTGAATGTACAAAATCTCAACTTCCGTTTGCCGGCGAAGCCGTAGCGGTAAGGAGATTGTCATACTTTGCGATGAATCCTGGAGACTTTATTTCACTGCCAGGATTACATCTACAGCAATTATACGACAATCGGCGTAACATATTTCGCGGCAACTCGTCCCGTGAACGCTGGCGAAAAGAAGTTGAAGGTCTATAATTTATCAATCATTTACAGGTGGAAGGCATAATGATTAATTTGAAAGCAGTTATTCCGGTAGCAGGTTTGGGGATGCATATGCTACCCGCCACCAAAGCTATTCCTAAAGAGATGCTACCTATCGTCGATAAGCCAATGATTCAATACATCGTCGACGAAGTTGTTGCTGCAGGGATCAAAGAAATCGTCCTGGTCACTCACTCTTCCAAAAACGCGGTCGAAAACCACTTCGATACCTCCTATGAGCTGGAAGCGTTACTTGAACAGCGCGTAAAACGTCAGCTTCTGGCTGAGGTGCAGTCAATTTGCCCTCCTGGCGTGACAATCATGAACGTCCGTCAGGCGCAACCGCTGGGCCTGGGGCACTCGATTCTTTGTGCGCGCCCAATCGTTGGCGACAATCCGTTCGTTGTGGTCCTGCCGGATATCATTCTGGATTCCGCTTCTGCCGACCCGCTGCGTTACAACCTGGCGGCAATGGTTGCCCGTTTCAATGAAACCGGCCGTAGCCAGGTGCTGGCAAAACGCATGAAGGGCGACTTGTCTGAATACTCTGTGATTCAGACCAAAGAGCCGCTGGATAGCGAAGGTAAGGTGAGCCGTATCGTTGAGTTCATCGAAAAACCGGATCAGCCGCAAACGCTGGATTCAGACCTGATGGCTGTAGGCCGCTATGTGCTTTCTTCTGAAATCTGGGCAGAACTGGAGCGTACTGAGCCTGGCGCCTGGGGACGTATTCAGTTAACGGATGCCATCGCGGAACTGGCGAAGAAGCAGTCAGTGGATGCCATGCTGATGACTGGCGAGAGCTACGACTGCGGTAAAAAAATGGGCTACATGCAGGCGTTCGTCAACTACGGCCTGCGTAACCTCAAAGAAGGTCAAAAATTCCGCGAAAGCATTAAGAAACTTTTGACGCAGTAACCAGTTAGAAAAAAAAGATAAGCATTTACTTGCACAAAGGGCAGATGAGAGTGGTTACCGAAGCTTTTAGCTTCGTCCAGTCTCACTGCTTTTTTTATACATATTCTATGAAATCAACGGATAATAAATCTCCATCTTGGTTAGATTTTACTTATCAGATTCAGATTTGCCTTGTTTCCATTGGCGTTTAAGCAGAAAATGGTTGTTTAACATTTTGTGCAGGTAGCGGCATTCATTGCGTTACCCGATACACTTTTATGTTTATGGAAATTGTTGGCGGTTATACACAGTACGCTGGTAGCTATTGAGCCAGGGGCGGTAGCGTGTCTAAACAAATGCGTCCCTATGTTCTAATCCTTGTATATCAACGCCATAGTTAAACTAGCAAAGTAAACGGAATATTCTCGTGAAAATATTGGTCACTGGTGGAGCAGGTTTTATCGGGTCTGCTGTCGTTCGTAATATCATTAATAATACTCAAGACTCTGTGGTTAATGTCGATAAATTAACCTACGCGGGCAACCTGGAATCTCTGACTGAGGTTGAAAACAGCGATCGGTATGCCTTCGAGCACGCCGATATCTGTGATGCCGAAGCGATGAAACGGATTTTTGCGGAACATCAACCGGATGCGGTTATGCACCTCGCCGCAGAAAGCCATGTTGACCGCTCTATTACCGGCCCCGCTGCGTTTATTGAGACGAACATTGTAGGAACCTACATTCTTCTTGAAGCTGCGCGCAAATACTGGGCGCAACTGGATGAAACACGAAAAGCCGCGTTCCGCTTCCATCATATCTCAACGGACGAAGTCTACGGCGATTTGCCGCACCCGGATGAGGTCCCCGCTGGCACCGCCTTGCCGCTCTTTACCGAGAAAACCCCTTATTCTCCCAGCAGCCCGTATTCCTCATCTAAAGCGTCCAGCGATCACTTAGTTCGCGCCTGGCGCCGTACTTACGGTTTGCCGACCCTGGTGACGAATTGCTCAAATAACTACGGTCCGTACCATTTCCCTGAAAAACTTATTCCACTGATCATTCTTAATGCCTTGGCTGGTAAGCCGTTGCCTGTTTATGGCAATGGTGAACAAATTCGCGATTGGTTATTTGTCGAAGATCATGCCCGTGCTTTATATAAAGTCGTGACAGAAGGCGTTGCTGGTGAGACTTACAATATCGGTGGTCACAATGAGCGTAAGAATATTGAAGTTGTGAACACCATCTGCACTATTCTGGACGAAATTATTACTGCTAAACCTAATAATATTGGTAGCTTTTCAGAATTAATTACTTATGTTACCGACCGTCCGGGGCACGACCTGCGTTACGCTATTGATGCGAGCAAAATTAAAGATGAACTGGGCTGGGTACCACAGGAAACTTTTGAATCTGGTATCCGCAAAACGGTCGAATGGTATTTGACTAACAAGGATTGGTGGCAGCGTGTGATGGATGGGTCATATGCTGGTGAACGCCTGGGGCTTGCAGAATAAAATTATAAGGACGGAATGATGAAAGGTATTGTATTAGCTGGCGGTTCCGGAACTCGCCTTTATCCAATTACTCAGGGTGTGTCAAAACAGTTGTTGCCGGTGTATGACAAGCCGATGATTTTTTACCCAATCTCTGTGCTGATGCTGGCAGGTATTCGTGACATTCTGATTATCACGACTCCGGAGGATATGGCATCGTTCCAGCGTTTATTAGGTGATGGCTCGCAGTTCGGTATCCGTCTTTCCTACCAAGTGCAGCCATCGCCGGACGGCCTGGCGCAGGCGTTTATTATTGGCGAAGAATTTATTAATAACGAACCATGTGCGCTGGTGCTGGGCGATAACATCTATTTTGGTCAAAGTTTCGGCAAGAAGCTGGAAAGCGCAGCAAACTTGACCTCTGGAGCGATGGTATTCGGTTATCAGGTGCAGGATCCGGAACGTTTTGGTGTCGTTGAGTTTGATGAAAATTCTACTGCGTTATCCATTGAGGAAAAACCGCTTAAACCAAAATCTAACTGGGCAGTGACCGGTCTCTATTTTTACGACAAAAATGTCGTCGAAATGGCAAAACAGGTGAAACCTTCAGCGCGCGGAGAGTTGGAGATTACTACACTGAACCAGATGTATCTGGATCGTGGTGAATTGCAGGTTGAATTGCTGGGGCGTGGGTTTGCCTGGCTTGATACCGGAACCCATGACAGCCTGGTTGAAGCATCGCAATTCATCCATACCATTGAGAAACGGCAGGGCATGAAAGTCGCTTGTCTTGAAGAAATTGCCTTCCGTAAAGGCTGGTTGAATAAAGAACAAGTTGCGGAACAGATTAAGAAACTGTCAAAGACGGATTATGGCCGTTATTTGCAATTGTTGATTAGCGAAAAATAGTCGCTGAGCTGCGCGGACGAGAAGATCATGAAGATTTTATTAATTGGAAAAAATGGCCAGGTTGGCTGGGAACTGCAGCGTTCTTTGTCGACATTGGGTGAACTTGTCGCAGTTGATTTTTTTGATACTGAGTTATGTGGCGATCTGACGAAACCGGAAGGTATCGCACAAACTATCCGCGCAGTGCAGCCTGATGTTGTGGTGAATGCGGCGGCTCATACCGCAGTTGATAAGGCTGAAAGTGAAAAAGAGCTGGCTCAGCAGCTTAATGCGTCAAGTGTTGAAGTCATCGCTAAAGAAACAGCGGTGTTGGGCGCGTTGTTGATACATTACTCCACTGATTATGTTTTTAATGGGCAAGGTGAGCACTATCGCTCCGAGGAGGAGCAACCTGAACCATTAAATGTTTATGGTGAGAGCAAACTGGCAGGTGAAATAGCGATTGCCACCCATAACTCCCGGCACCTTATTTTTCGCACGAGCTGGGTTTATGCGACTCGCGGTACCAACTTTGCCAAAACGATGCTGCGTCTGGCAAAAGAGAAAGAGCAACTCTCTATCATTAATGATCAGCACGGCGCACCAACAGGCGCTGAATTGTTAGCTGATTGTACAGCCATAGCTATCCGTGCTGCGATTCAGGATACTACTCTATATGGGACTTATCATCTTGTTGCCAGTGGTGAAACAACCTGGTACGAGTATGCCCAGCATGTTTTTGCATTAGCCC
This sequence comes from Phytobacter diazotrophicus, assembly GCF_052061655.1. Lineage (NCBI taxonomy): Bacteria > Pseudomonadati > Pseudomonadota > Gammaproteobacteria > Enterobacterales > Enterobacteriaceae > Phytobacter > Phytobacter diazotrophicus. The sequence continues at coordinate 1,895,166 of NZ_CM125428.1, forward strand.
GCCAGAAAGGTGAGTCATTAATCATTAAAGATGTCAGTGGAGTGCCCACATCTTCTTACCCAACTCCTGCGAAACGTCCATTAAATTCGCGTCTGTCAAATGAGAAATTTCAACGGGCATTTAATGTCGTTTTGCCAGACTGGAAGGTTGGAGTAGAGCGTGTCGTAACTGAGATTTTACAAAAATAATCAGGCGTTAAAAATGAATATTGTAAAAACAGATATACCAGAAGTAATTATATTTGAGCCAAAAGTGTATGGTGATTCCCGTGGTTTTTTCCTCGAAAGCTATAACAAAAAAATATTTGATGAAGCTGTAGGTCGTAGTGTTGAATTTGTTCAGGACAACCATTCTGAATCCCAGCGTGGGGTATTAAGAGGCTTACATTATCAGCTTGATCCCTGTGCTCAAGGAAAACTTGTGCGTTGTGTCGCTGGTGAAGTTTTTGATGTTGCAGTAGATCTTCGCAAATCTTCTCCCACTTTTGGTAAGTGGACTGGTGTCATTTTAAGCGCTGAAAATAAGCGACAACTCTGGATCCCAGAAGGTTTTGCCCATGGTTTTGTAACCTTAAGTGAAAGAGCGCAATTTGTTTATAAAGCGACTAATTATTATGCGCCACAGACTGAATGTTCCATTATATGGAATGATCCTACGCTTAATATTGAATGGCCAGAAGTGAAAGACATTCAGTTGTCGCAGAAAGACTTAGCTGGTAAGTCATTTTCAGAAGCTTTGTATTATATTTAATAATTACAATTCATATAATATATAAAGTAAATTATTTAAATTTACCAATTAATACTTTGTCAGCCTTGATATTTGGACTTGATGTTTTTACGAGATAACGTTTAATGACATTTGCAAATGATGATGCTGCCATACTGATGGCTACCTACCAAGGTGAGCGATATATTAATGAGCAACTCATATCATTTGAAAAACAATCATATAAAAACTGGAAGTTGATTGTTTCTGATGATGGTTCGACTGATAATACGCTTTCTATTATTGATGAGTTTGCGACCAGAAATGTATCAAAAGTGACTGTTGTTGCTGGCCCCCAAAAAGGATTTGTCAGCAATTTTTTATCATTATTGCTAAGAGAAGATATTAAAGCTGACTATTATTCATTTTCTGACCAGGATGATATTTGGTATAAGGATAAACTTGAACGCGCTATTAAATGGCTAAAAAGTATCCCTTCTGATATTCCCGCATTGTATTGTTCGCGAACTCAACTTGTAGACGATACTGGTGAAAACTTAGGCCTTTCACCTCTTTTTACACGCCCACCTTCATTCCGCAATGCGCTGGTGCAGAATATTGGTGGCGGGAATACGATGGTAATCAATCAGGCGGCAAGAGAAATTATTAGTCGTGCAGGGGTTGCGGATGTCGTCAGCCATGACTGGTGGATGTACATTTTAATAGCAGGCGTCGGCGGTAAGATTTTTTACGATCCTGAACCAGGTTTAGGTTACAGGCAGCATGGGAAGAATCTTATCGGCTCGAACCTCGGGTTTCGGGCTCGCCTATGTAGATTTAAAAAAATCATGCAGGGTCAATATCGCACATGGAATGCCGCACATATCCGTGAACTCGAAAAATGTGTTTTCCTGTTATCAGAGGAAAATCAGAAAAGAATAGCCTGGTTTAAAGTTATTCATTCTGGGAATATATTTCTGCGTGTCTTTTATTTTTTACGGCTTGGCGTGTATCGGCAAAGCGCAATAGATACGTTTGCCATCTTTATTTCAGCATTGCTGAAAAAGATTTAATCGCTGAGTCGAAGAGATTTACTCATGGTTTTGGAGCTATTATTAATAGGGTGTTTTAATGCAATCTTTCCCAATAAGCCCGCTTGAAATGCTGGCAACTATTTGGCGTAATAGATATTTAATCAAGACGACTACGATACGCGAAATTCAGGGTCGTTATCGGGGTTCTTCAATCGGAATCATTTGGTCGTTGATTAATCCTTTATTTATGCTGGCAGTTTATACGTTTGTTTTTAGCCAGATATTTAATGCTCGATGGCATGGCGGCGGTACATCAAAAGGCGAGTTCGCATTGGTGCTATTTGCTGGTCTAATCGTGTTTAATTTGTTCTCTGAGTGCTTAAATAAAGCACCGCAACTTATACTATCAAACGTTAATTATGTCAAAAAAGTCGTATATCCACTTGAGATATTACCGGTAGTATCACTCGGTTCTGCGCTATTTCATACAATGATCAGCCTTGCAGTATGGTTAGTCGCTTATTTCGTTTTCTTTGATGTTCCGCACCTGACTGTATTGTATTTTCCGCTTATTCTTTTACCGTTAATGATAATTACACTTGGTCTAAGTTGGATTCTTGCCTCATTAGGGGTTTATTTACGAGATATTAATCAGTTTATTACCCTGTTTACGACTGCTTTAATGTTTTTAAGTCCTGTTTTCTATTCGGCTGAAATACTGCCACCTGAGTTTCGTCAGTTGATGTATTTTAATCCCTTAACAACAGTGATTGAACAGACGAGAAATGTTTTATATTGGGGGAAACAACCCGATTTTGACATTCTTGCCGTCTACTGGGTTGCTGCATTTATTATTGCCTGGATTGGTTTCGCCTGGTTCCAGAAAACGCGTAAGGGGTTTGCTGATGTGCTCTGATTTTGCTATTCAGGTAAAAAACCTGAGTAAATGCTATCAAATTTATGATCGTCCTTCTGATCGACTCAAGCAATCTATTTATACAGGATTGCGCCGACTTGTGGGACAAAATGCCAAACCCTTATTCCGGGAGTTTTGGGCCCTTCGCGATATTACTTTTGATATCGTCAAAGGTGAATCCGTTGGTATCATCGGGCAAAACGGTTCTGGTAAGTCTACGTTATTACAATTAATTTGCGGTACGCTGAACGCGACCTCTGGCACTGTAAAGACAAATGGTCGCGTTGCTGCGCTACTGGAACTTGGCTCTGGTTTTAATCCCGAATTTACTGGCCGTGAAAACGTCTATATGAATGGCGCGGTATTGGGTTTGTCAGAAGCAGAAATCAATGACCGATTTGATGAGATTCTGACATTTGCTGATATCGGCGAATTCATTGACCAGCCTACCAAGACATATTCAAGTGGTATGCTTGTGCGTTTAGCATTTGCGGTTCAGGTATGCATTGAACCGGATATCCTCATTGTCGATGAAGCGCTCGCTGTAGGTGATGCTTTATTTCAGAAGCGTTGCTTTGAGCGTATGGACAGGCTTCGCACGAATGGGACGACTTTGCTTTTTGTTTCGCACGACCAGGAGTCAGTGCGGACCATGACGAATAAAGCGATTTTCCTTGAGCACGGTGTCGTGAAATTTTCAGGCACCTCCGCAGATGCGTTGTTGGAATATCGTAAATCACTGCATGAGGTTGAATCAAAACGACTGAGTCAGGTGGCAGAACACCTCAAGGAAAAAGCACGGCAAGCACGGGTTGCTTCGCAAGAAAAAATTCAGCAGGCTGCGGAAGAAGAAAAGCTTGAGCCGAGCATTATACAAGACAATACAGCTGTTGCAGCTACCGCAGATGCAACCTCGCCCGTGTTTTCCGAGCGACTGAAAGCGTATTCGTTTGGCGATCTGGATGCAGAAGTTCTTGATGTATCTCTCTTTAATGCTGATGGCGAACCCGCTTCCAATTTTGACCCCCGAGATAAAGTTACAGTTATTGTGCGCTGTAAAACACATTCGGCGCTTAATCATCTGAATGTAGGTTTACGCATCCGCAATAAAGAAGGCGTGAAAATGTATTCCTGGGGAACTTTAAATCAGGATATGGCTATACTTAGCGGTGCTGCAGAGGCTGGGGATATTTTTTGGCAACGAGAATTTGCTCAGGGTAGCGAGTTCAGTGTTAAATTCGAATTTATCTGTGGCATGGGACCTAATCTCTATGAAATCCAGGTATCTATCACGGAAGAGGGTAAGCCTTATTATGCAGAACAAAGGATGATTCATTGGATTGACGAAGCGGCCTTCTTTACTGTCAATACGCAGCCTCAGTCATACCATTTTGGTGGTGTGGCGGATCTGCGTATGGTGAGCGGCTTGCTGTAACCAATAATCAAATATTTACAATAAGCTCTTTGATAAAACCAAAACCTGGAAATACAGGCTAACTAAATGAAGAATATTGAAAACGCTGACGTTATTGTACGCGAAATTTTGAACTCATGTGGTGGACAGAAGTTTCTTCATATTGGCGCAGGGAATGGCCAATTAGTACAGGAGCTGCTTTCCTCTGGGATGGATGCATATGGTATTGATGATTCGAGCGAAGCGGTAGCGTATGGCAATAGTTTCATGCCAGAACGTTTTACTCTTGGCGTTGCGTCGAAATTGCCTTATGCAGATCAGGCATTTGATACAACTATCGCGCTTTATAGTCTTGAATACATCAGCGCAGATGAGCTGATTCAGGCCGTTCGTGAAATTAAGCGCGTTACAAAACGTTCGGTTTATCTTCGCGTCACCACAGGCAATCAACAGGAAAATGATCCTCGCGCTACCGTGATTGGGCGTAATGAATGGGAGCGTATTTTCTTTGCCGAGGGACTTCGTAAGCATCCTTCTTACTATCTGATCAATGATTATGAAGCATTAGGACGCGAAAGCGGAGAAGCAATTATCCTGCTGGAATGTATTCCAGAGACGGCTCTTGAGCGCTATCCGCTGGAAGCGTTAAAAGAAGAGCGCGACTTGCATATGGATATGACGCGCGAAGCTGGTGAACGCTCAGATGCTCATATCGCACGTTATCAGTGGGCTGCAACCTTCGTGCGTCCGGGTGATACCGTCCTTGATGCCGCATGTGGGCTGGGTTATGGCAGTTATCTATTGCAGTGTGGGACTATGGCTGGAAAAACCATCGGCATCGATGGCAGCAACTATGCAATAGATTATGCCAACCTTAATTTCGTGCCTAATGTCAGCAATCTCAGCTTTTCAGCGGGGATGCTTCCAGAAGCGCTTTATGATTTTGCCGATCACTCAGTCGATGTTGTGGTCTCGTTTGAAACGCTTGAACATATCTCAGACCCTGAAACCGTGCTCAAAGAGTTCCAGCGTATTCTGACGCCCGGTGGACGTATCATTGTTAGCGTGCCAAATGACTGGAGTGACGAAACCGGTGAAGATCCGAATCCATTCCACTTGCATGTGTATACGTTAGATAAATTGCGCGATCAGATAAAAGCGCAATTCCAGTTGGAAAATATCACTGTTCAGTCCGCTACACATTATAAAGAAAAAGCGGGAAGTAAGAATTGGGTTGCCGCGAAACGCGAGCTTTATAGTATTCCGACAGATGCCGATGAATCCACTGCACCTGCATCAGAATGGTGGCTGGCTGTTGGGATGAAATCGCCACTCAATGGTGAAGAGGTCGTTTATCACGACAAGCAGCATAAAACGTTTACTGATCCTGACTGGAATGTTACAGCTTTCTCGCGTGATTATAAAAACCCCTGGTTGATCCGTGCCATGGTTGATATCGGCTGGAGGCAAAGAAATAATGATGCACTCAAAGAACTTGCCGAAGTTGTCTATGACAACAATCATGACAACAGCGCTGATACTGGTGCAGCCCTTTGCGTCAGGGCATACCAATTATTAAATGGCGTTACCCCCTCGTCTATTGATGAACTCAGACAAATTTCTGAGCGCATTGATGAATACGTGCTTCTTAAACCGGTAACTCCACACGCGATCCGCTGGATGATTTCGCTTCACTTCGTGATGGCAAGATTGTGGTTAAAAGCCGGTCTGCATTCCCATGCGCGCACATCATTTGAGAAATGTGTCGCAATTGATCCGCTGGCATTTAGCCCCTTGTTAGCAAACAGGGTTGTTGAAGCTCATTTGTACCTTGGCGTCATTAAACTTAATTCTAACGATGAATCAGGTGCGCGCGAAGAATGGGCGGCAGGTATTGAACTTGCATATCGAGCACTGAATGCTGACTGGAATCAGAGTCTGGGTGATTTACGGGACCCGGTAGAGTTTGGTTTACCGGAGTTATCGTCGATTCTCGATTATGCAAGTAATTGCGCTTATGCCCTGGTTAATCTGGATAGTTTTAAAGATAAACCGTGGTGGTGGTTGCAGTTGCGCCGAAGCCCGCATGCTCAGGCGGCATCAGTGAGAGCGCTTAACGTCGCGCTTAGAGCGCAGATTGCTTCCTTGAATAAATATGCTGCATTACTGGAAGGTAATAATAAATCTGTAACATCTTTGCAGGAAGAAAATAGTCAGCTTCTGAATTCCCTTGAGGGAAATAACAAATCTCTGGAAGTTTTACAGCAGGAGAATCAGCGGTTATTGAATTCCCTTGAGGGGAATAACCAGGCACTGGTTTCCCTCCAGAGTGAAAATATCCGTTTACTCCGCTCACTGGAAGATAATAGTGCTGCTGTATCAGAACTGCAGGCTAAGAACGCCAGGCTTAACGAAACGCTTGAAGATAAAAATTTAGCCCACACGGTTTTGGAAAACGAGAATAAAATTCTTGCTAGCTCTCTTGAAGAGAATAGTCAGGCGCTGGATGCCCTCAAAGGTGAAAACAATTACTTATTGACATCGCTGGATGAGAATAGCCGGGCACTTGATGCATTGCGTGAAGAAAATAAAAAACTGATCGCTTCTCTTGATGAAAATAGCCAGGAATTGGCTGCTTTGCAGGATAGAAATTCCCAGCTTTGGAATTTCCTTGCCATTATTTCTGGGTGTGAGGTAACGGATTACCCTGCGATGGATAAGAAAATCGAGATTATCAAATCACTGTACCAACTTTTTAACAGTGCTCATTTAACCGAACAAGCTGAAACTGCTGCCGATCTCAATTGTCTGTTGACACAAAATAACGTACTGATGCGCGAGCGTATTCTTGAATTCAGTAAAATGCCTGCTGAAAATGAAGAGCTTAAGAAAGCTATTTCTGTGAAAGATACGACGATTCTGGCGCAAAACGCACTGATTACTAAGCAACAAGAAACAATAGCAGGGCTTGAGCACACAATACAACTTAAGGATCAAGCCATAGCGGAACAGTCAGCTAATATCAGTCAGCTAAATGCGATCATGCATACCCGTATTATGCGCCTGCGCAATGTAATGCTTTACCAGCCCTGGGGAACGCGTAAGGTTATGCATATGACTTACCTTGCTACATCCTTAATGACCCCGCTGGTATTGCGCCGCAAGGTATCTCCGCTAACGGGATGGCTGCGAAACCGTTTCTCACGTAGGCCTCAGCCGGTGGTGGCACCTGTTGAAGCCGCTGACGAGGGTAGTGCAACTCCGGTTATTGAAAGCACTGGCTATCTGGTCAAAATGCCTGTGACGAAGCCTGGAGCTCCGAAGATTGCCCATGTGATTGCCAACTTTATGACGGGTGGTTCCTCGCGGTTGGTTGTCGACCTTGTCGAATATTTGGGAAGTGATTATGAGCAATTTGTTCTGACCAGCTATGCGCCAAACCCGCCAGCTTACGTCGGATTGCAGATTGACGAGCAGCGTGATTGCAACGATATTACTCCGTTTATTAACTACTTTAAATGGAAGCAACCTGATTTCGTTCACGTCCATTATTGGGGCGATGTCGATGAACCCTGGTATGCGCAGGCTATTGAAGCGGCTCGAGTGCTCAATATCCCGGTCATTGAGAACATTAATACTCCTATTGCACCTCATTTTTCTGAAGCGGTTAAACGTTATGTGTATGTAAGTGATTATGTACGCCATGTATTTGGGCGCCCGGATGATTCTCATGTGACGGTCTATCCTGGTTCTGATTTCTCACATTTCATGCGCAATGATGATGATCCTGTTCCAGCAGACTGTGTTGGAATGGTGTATCGCCTTGAGCGCGATAAATTGAATGAAGATGCGATTAAACCTTTTATTGCGATCGCACTAAAACGGCCGCAGACGAAAATACTTATTGTCGGTGGCGGCAGTTTGTTGGCGCCGTTCCAGGAAGCAGTAAAAGAAGCGGGCGTGGAAGCACAATTTGAGTTCACTGGCTATGTCGAGTACGACACTTTGCCTGATTACTATCGCCGTATGTCGCTCTTTATTGCTCCTGTGTGGAAAGAGAGTTTTGGACAAGTCAGTCCTTTTGCAATGAATATGCGCGTACCCGTCATTGGCTATGATGTTGGTGCAATAAGTGAAATAGTAAATTCTAAAGCAATGCTGGCCCCGGCGGGTGATGCTGAGAAATTAGCTGATATAGCCATTGAGTTACTTAATAATGATGAGCTGCGTTCGAAGTTAGGTCGTGAACATCAAGAACGAGCGACAGGTCATTTCTCCGTGCAGGCGATGATTAGCGCTTATGCTGGTTTGTATGCTGAGTTAACGGAAAAATAATACGGCGCAATATGAAAATTGTATTTTTTGTACATTGTTTTTTCCCCGACCATTTCTATGGTACTGAAACCTATACGCTAGGTTTAGCGAAACATTATCGTGATCGGGGTCATGATGTGGCTGTTGTTTCTGCCGTGTTTCAGGGTGAACCTAAACAACCTGAGTTAATTAATCGCTATACATGGGATGACATTCCGGTAATAGCAATTGATAAAAATGCTATCCCGCATTCACGTATTAAGGAAACATACTACCAGCCAGAAATGCAGGATGTACTGACTGAAGTTTTGCAAGAACTTAAGCCAGATGTCGTTCATATCACGCATTTAATCAACCATACGGCCGTGTTGCTGGAAGTTACAGGCAAATTACAAATTCCGACATATACAACATTTACTGATTTCTTTGGCTTTTGTTTCAATAACAAGCTGGAGGCGGCAAATGGAGATTTATGCGCCGGGCCATCTGCCTCACGTGCTAACTGTGTTGCATGCTACCTTAAAGAATCCGCACAAAATGGCTATGCCAGTGGGTGGATGAAAAAAGCGGCAATGCCAACTGCTGCGACTATTATCGCAAAAGGGCTTGTAGGTACTCACAAAGCGGGTCTGTTGAAAAATGGTTATTTGCAGGGGCTGGCTGAAGATCTTATCCGCCGCCCGGAAACATTGTCCTACTTGTACAATACCTACTATAAGGGCGCTGTTGCCCCGACAGCTTTTCTGAAAAAAGCATACGAAAGTAATGGGATTTCGGTTCCTATGACTAAAATCTGGTTTGGCATTGACATTGACCGTTTGCCGAAGCCAGAGCGTAGCAGTGAGCATATTCCAGTTATCGGTTATATCGGACAAATTGCACCTCACAAAGGTACCGATTTACTTATTGAGGCGTTTAAACAACTTCCTAAAGGAAGTGCTGAACTTAAAATATATGGCCCAACGAATCAGTCTTTGAGCTATATGGAAGAGTTACGAAAAATAAGTGAGGGTGTTGACGGCATCACTTTCATGGGTACTTTCGAACAATCGCGCACCGCAGAAATATTTCGTGATATTGATCTGTTTGTTATCCCTTCACGCTGGTATGAAAACAGTCCGCTGGTGCTTTTAAATTCATTGGCGACACATACTCCCGTTGTTGTTTCTGATGTTGAAGGTATGACCGAGTTTCTAACCGAAGGGGAAAATGGTTTCAGCTTTAAACGTGGTGATTCAGATGATCTGGCGAAAAAACTATCTTATATCATTCAGACCCCTGGGCTCTTAAGAAAGTTGTCTATGACGACAGAATATCTGCGTACAACAAAGGTTATGGCGGAAGAAACATTTAGCCTTTATCAGTAAACTAATTTTAAGCACCGGATAATTCATTATCCGGTGATGTTTGATTAGACAAAATTATTGCGACTCGGAGGGAAAATGAAACTTGTGGTTTTTGGCGGTGGTGGCTTCATTGGTTCAGCAATTTGTGAGCGTTTATTAGCAGATGGCCATCAATTAAGAATTTTTGAGCGCCCACGGGTTCCACCTTATCGTCATTTTGCGGAAAATGAGCACGTTGAGTGGACCACTGGTGATTTTAGTAGTACGCATGATTTACGTGATGCTATAGAAGGCATGGATGGTGTTGTGCATCTTGTTTCCACGACATTGCCCAAAAGTTCTAATGAAGATCCTGTTTATGATGTTGAAACAAATATCGTACCAAGTTTGCATTTGCTTAATGCTATGGTTGAGCACAAAGTGAAACGGATAGTCTTCATTTCATCTGGCGGAACGGTTTATGGTAACCCGCAATATATTCCTATTGATGAAAAGCATCCGACAGAACCCGTCGTTTCATATGGCATTACGAAACTGGCAATTGAAAAATATTTACATATGTTTAGTAAATTGCACGGTATCAAAGCTGTAACACTGCGCGTGGCAAATCCCTATGGAGAACGGCAACGCGTTGAAACAGCACAGGGCGCGATTGGTATTTTTATGCATAATATCTTAAAAGACAAACCAATCGAAATTTGGGGTGATGGTAGTGTCCAGCGCGATTATATTCATGTGAGCGATGTAGCTGATGCCTTTGCCAAAGCCATTACTTATGATGGTGATAAGGAATGTTTCAATATAAGCTCAGGTAAAGGTATTAGCCTGAATGAGTTGGTCGAAATGATGAAAAGTATTATCGAACAACCTGTTCAGGTTAATTATAAACCTGGTCGCTCGTTTGATATTGATATTAGTGTGCTGTGTAACAAACTTGCCCGAAATGAATTGAACTGGCAACCTCAAGTGACAATGCAAGAAGGCCTGAAGCGTACTGCTGCATGGATGAAAGAGACGTTGCAAAAATAAATTGCATGTCAGTGATTGAGTGAAACTCTATGCGAATACTGCTTACAGTCCATCAGTTCTTCCCTGATTTTAAAGCTGGAACTGAGGTTTTGACACTTTCAGTGGCGAAAGAGCTTATCAGACGTGGCCATGAAGTTTGTATCTTCACTGGTTATCCGAGTGATAATAAGCTTAGTGATGATGAAAGATTTGACGAATATATATATGATGAAATTACTATATATCGTTTCCATCATTCGTATGTGCCAATGCTCGCACAGACCTCACTAATTGAAATTGGTTATAATAATCAACTTTCAAGAAACTATTTCTCGCAAGTATTGAAGATATTTAAACCAGATTTGGTTCATCATTTTCATTTAAATCGATTAGGTATTGGTATTATCAACCTTCTTGCTGATCATGGCATCCCTCAATATTTTACGCCTACTGATTTTTGGATGATATGTCCAACTGCACAACTGATATTGAAAGATGGTCAGTTTTGCTCGGGTCCAGATAAGCTATCAGGTAATTGCATTAAGCATTTTGCGCAAAATTCCGTAAACGGTTTTAATTCAAAGCTTATTAGCTTTATTCCGGATTTACTTATCGGTGAAATTGCGAGAATCACTAAAGGCTCGAAGTTAATTGATTTTCCAATGCATAATGAAGTTGTTGCCATGTCATCTCGGCTGGAGAATGCTATTTCGGCTCTAAATAGATTGCAGGGTATAGTAGCTCCTAACCGTTTTATGGTTGACCTTTTCCTACGCTATGGTGTTAATAGTCATCTTATACATGAGATTAATTTTGGCATTGATATCGATAGAGAAAACGTAAATTTACCGCTTAAAAATTTAGAAGCTGGTAAGTGTATTCGTTTAGGTTTTATTGGTACCCTCGCTCCACATAAAGGGTGTCATATTGCTATTGATGCCGTTAAATCTCTTCCTGATGGATTTGCTTCATTAACGATCTACGGAAGCGGTGCTGATTTTCCAGAATATGTGAAAAGTCTGGAGGAATCGGTTATACCAAACGACAATATAAAATTCTGTGGGACATTTCCTAACAAAAATATCTTTACTATTTTTGAAACTATAGATGTCTTAATTGTACCTTCTGTTTGGTTTGAGAATACACCTCTTGTTATTTATTCTGCGCAGGCATCAAATTGTCCTGTAATAGGTTCGGATTTGCCTGGGATATCTGCAGTGATTAAGCATGGTATTAATGGGTTGCTTTTTAAAGCTGGGGATAGCGATGATTTATCTAAGAAAATAAAAGAAATGAAAGTTATAGATGTAACGGCTATGAGTGCTTGCGCTATACCGCCTAAAACATCTGTGCAATATGTTGATGATCTTAATGAAGTATGGCGAGTGGTTGCAGGATGACGACTACTTTTTGAATCCATCTTAAATTTTAGAAACAAAGAATGTTTACTATGCAAAACACAAAAAATTAGACGTCATTGACGTCGATAAGATTTTTTGCAGCGGCTATGAGGCTTTGTTGAATAAATCGAACTTTTGCTGAGTTGAAGGATCAGATCACGCATCTTCCCGACAACGCAGACCGTTCCGTGGCAAAGCAAAAGTTCAAAATCACCAACTGGCCCACCTACAATAAAGCCCTCATCAACCGTGGCTCCATAACTTTCTGGCTGGATGATGAAGCTATTCAGGCCTGGTATGAGTCAGCAACACCTTCTTCACGAGGCAGACCTCAGCGCTATTCTGACCTTGCCATCACGACTGTGCTGGTCATTAAACGCGTGTTCAGGTTGACCCTGCGGGCTGCACAGGGTTTTATTGATTCCATTTTTACACTGATGAATGTTCCGTTGCGCTGCCCGGATTACACCAGTGTCAGCAAGCGCGCAAAGTCGGTTAATGTCAGTTTCAAAACGTTCACCCGGGGTGAAATCGCGCATCTGGTGATTGATTCCACCGGGCTGAAGGTCTTTGGTGAAGGCGAATGGAAAGTCAAAAAACACGGCAAAGAACGCCGTCGTATATGGCGAAAGTTGCATCTAGCCGTTGACAGCAACACACATGAAATCATCTGTGCAGACCTGTCGCTGAACAATGTGACGGACTCAGAAGCCTTCCCGGGTCTTATCCGGCAGACTCACAGAAAAATCAGGGCAGCATCGGCAGACGGCGCTTACGACACCCGGCTCTGTCACGATGAACTGCGGCGTAAGAAAATCAGCGCGCTTATCCCTCCCCGAAAAGGTGCGGGTTACTGGCCCGGTGAATATGCAGACCGTAACCGTGCAGTGGCTAATCAGCGAATGACCGGGAGTAATGCGCGGTGGAAATGGACAACAGATTACAACCGTCGCTCGATAGCGGAAACGGCAATGTACCGGGTAAAACAGCTGTTCGGGGGGTCACTGACGCTGCGTGACTACGATGGTCAGGTTGCGGAGGCTATGGCCCTGGTACGAGCGCTGAACAAAATGACGAAAGCAGGTATGCCTGAAAGCGTGCGTATTGCCTGAAAACACAACCCGCTACGGGGGAGACTTACCCGAAATCTGATTTATTCAACAAAGCCCGGCTATGATTGTTTTAGGCCTGGACATGGCCTATTTGGTTCCATGAGGCTTGCAACGACTTACTCATCGGCTCAGGGGGTTTCTTTCTTTTTTATCCTGTCAGGCTTTATTCTTACATATAACTATCCAAAACTTACTTCATTTGCTGATGTAAAAAAGTTTCTATGTCGCAAGGTTTGCAAGGGTTTCCTTCTCATATCGCTGCGATGTTGATCCTGGTGGTATTTACAGGTGGTATAAACCAAGGGTGGCTTCAGGGTGGGGCGATTGTTTTTACCGGATTGATGCATGCGTTATTGTTGCAGTCTCTGGTTCAATTAAAAGATGTGTTTCTAATCTTTAATGGCGTTTCCTGGAGTATCTCTACTGAGATGTTCTTTTATTTATTATTCCCTTTACTCATTACCAGCATTATTCCTGGTAAATAGATAAAATTGCTTATCGTTTCATTGCTGGTAATTTTCCATCTTTGCTTTGGTGTTTTATGGGATGTTTCACCAGATGAAGGTGGAAGTCAATTTAGCCTTATGGGGTTATTGTATATAAATCCTTGGGTAAGGATTTTCGAATTTTACATTGGCGTTCTGGTTTGTAAAATTTATATGAAAACATGTAATACAAATGCTGTTGCAAAGATATCAAATTCTTTCTTTTCTTTTGCAGAATTGACGGTAGTTGTATTTGCGTTATTCACTATGTGGCTTTCCCCACGTTTCGTCGGTTTATTGGGTTTAGGCAATCAAGCGGGAACTGTTTTAAGTTATTATTTATCAAAAAGTGGCTCTGTGTTTTCTTTTGCATTCGTAATTCTTATTTTTGCGTATGGGAAAGGCCTCCTGCACAAGTTTTTATCTCAAAAGTTATTTATTCTGCTTGGGGAAATAAGTTTTGCTCTTTATCTTGTCCATATGAGTGTTCTCGTATGGTTTCAGAAAAATTTAACTGTTTTTTCCGGATATTCGACAACGAAACAAGCAGTTATTTTTTGGGGCATCTCACTTTTAACTGCGTGGTTTTTACATCGACTGATAGAATTGCCTTGCAGAAAATTAATCGTCGATTGGTACAAAACTCGTACTTTCTCTTACTCGGTTTTTAGTAACTCTTTGTTCTTTAATGCTTTGTTTGTAATTGTGCTTTTTTCTTTTATGAAGGTTTTGGCACCACTCTAACTTTTGGTGTATTTCACTCTTAGGTAGGGTGAAATGTGTTGATGTTAGCCTTAGCTGGCTTGAACTGGCTTTTGTGAGTTAACATTCCTGATACTTAAGCCCGAAAGCACGCGATCTTTCGGGTGTTCACACCTGACAGGAGTAAGTAATGTCTAAGCAACAAATCGGCGTTGTTGGTATGGCCGTGATGGGGCGCAATCTGGCGCTTAACATCGAAAGCCGTGGCTATACCGTTTCCGTTTTCAACCGCTCCCGCGATAAGACCGAAGAAGTAATTGCCGAGAATCCGGGCAAGAAACTGGTTCCGTATTACACCGTGAAAGAGTTTGTTGAATCCTTAGAAACTCCCCGTCGCATCCTGTTGATGGTGAAAGCGGGTGCTGGCACAGATGCCGCTATTGACTCCCTGAAACCTTATCTGGAAAAAGGCGACATCATCATTGATGGCGGTAATACCTTCTTCCATGACACCATTCGTCGTAACCGCGAACTCTCTGCTGAGGGCTTTAACTTTATTGGTACCGGTGTTTCAGGCGGTGAAGAAGGCGCGCTAAAAGGCCCATCCATCATGCCTGGCGGTCAGAAAGATGCTTACGAACTGGTCGCACCGATCCTGACCAAAATTGCAGCCGTTGCCGAAGATGGTGAGCCATGTGTGACCTATATCGGTGCTGATGGTGCGGGCCATTACGTTAAAATGGTTCACAATGGTATCGAATATGGCGACATGCAATTGATTGCAGAAGCTTATTCATTACTGAAAGGCGGCCTGAATCTGTCTAACGAAGAGCTGGCTACCACTTTCAGCGAGTGGAATAAAGGTGAGCTGAGCAGCTACCTTATCGACATTACCAAGGACATCTTCACCAAGAAAGATGAAGACGGTAACTATCTGGTCGATGTGATCCTGGACGAGGCGGCCAACAAAGGTACCGGTAAATGGACCAGCCAGAGTTCCCTGGATCTCGGCGAACCGCTTTCCCTGATCACTGAATCCGTATTTGCACGTTATATCTCTTCGCTGAAAGAGCAGCGCGTTGCTGCGTCTAAAGTTCTGAGCGGCCCACAGGCACAGCCTGCTGGTGACAAAGTTCAGTTTATCGAGAAAGTCCGTCGCGCACTGTACCTCGGTAAAATCGTCTCTTATGCACAGGGCTTCTCTCAGTTGCGTGCCGCGTCTGATGAATACAATTGGGATTTAAACTACGGCGAAATCGCGAAAATTTTCCGCGCAGGCTGCATCATCCGTGCCCAGTTCCTGCAGAAAATTACCGATGCATATGCAGAAACGCCGGCAATCGCTAACCTGCTGTTGGCACCGTACTTTAAGAAAATTGCTGATGAGTATCAGCAGGCACTGCGCGATGTTGTAGCTTATGCTGTGCAAAATGGTATTCCGGTTCCGACCTTTGCCGCTGCGGTTGCCTATTACGATAGCTACCGTGCTGCGGTACTGCCAGCCAACCTGATTCAGGCTCAACGTGATTATTTTGGCGCGCATACTTATAAACGTACTGATAAAGAGGGCGTGTTCCACACCGAGTGGTTGGATTAATCTGAAATAGCCAACAGCAAAATGTAGGCCCGGAGCGCTCCTCCGGGCTTTTTTATTTTCTAAAGGCGGGTTTCAGTCAGGTCTGATAGGCGCCGTTGTAGAAAACCACGATATACTGACGATAAGCTGACTCGATACGCCATTTATGCAGGCGACGTGTTCACCCTCAAATGTTTAACCGGAAGAAGTTGCAGAGCGAATGAAAATAACAATCTCAGGAACAGGCTACGTTGGCTTATCGAACGGTATTCTGATTGCGCAGCATCATGAAGTGGTCGCACTGGATATCGTGCAGGCTAAAGTCGATATGCTGAATCAGAAAAAATCGCCGATCGTTGATAAAGAAATTGAAGAGTATCTGGCGACAAAAGAGCTGAATTTTCGCGCCACCACGGATAAGCAAGATGCCTATCGGGGCGCCGATTATGTCATCATTGCCACCCCGACTGATTACGACCCGAAAACCAACTACTTCAATACCTCCAGTGTTGAGTCGGTCATCCGCGATGTGCACGAAATCAACCCCGATGCGGTGATGATTATCAAGTCTACCATCCCGGTGGGGTTCACTCAGTCCATCAAAGATGAGCTCGGTATCGACAATGTCATCTTCTCGCCGGAGTTCTTGCGCGAAGGTAAGGCGCTTTACGACAACCTGCACCCGTCACGTATTGTCATTGGCGAACGTTCCGCACGCGCAGAGCGGTTTGCGGGCCTGCTGCAGGAAGGGGCTATCAAGAAAGATATCCCAACGCTGTTCACCGATTCCACCGAAGCCGAAGCCATCAAGCTGTTCGCCAATACCTATCTGGCAATGCGCGTGGCCTATTTCAACGAGCTGGACAGCTATGCCGAAGCGCTGGGGCTGAATACGCGCCAGATCATTGAAGGGGTTTGCCTTGACCCGCGTATTGGCAATCACTACAACAACCCGTCATTTGGCTATGGCGGTTACTGTCTGCCAAAAGATACCAAGCAATTGCTGGCGAACTACCAGTCGGTGCCGAATAACATTATTGCGGCTATCGTGGATGCGAACCGCACGCGCAAAGACTTCATTGCTGACTCCATTCTTTCCCGTAAACCGAAGGTGGTGGGTGTCTACCGTCTTATTATGAAGAGCGGTTCGGATAACTTCCGCGCATCCTCTATTCAGGGGATTATGAAGCGTATCAAGGCGAAGGGTGTACAGGTCATCATTTATGAACCAGTAATGCAGGAAGACGAGTTCTTCCACTCTCGCGTTGTCCGCGACCTGGAAGCTTTCAAGAAAGAATCGGATGTGATTATTTCAAACCGTATGGCGCCGGAGCTGGCGGATGTTGAAGCCAAAGTTTATACCCGCGATCTGTTCGGTAACGACTAAGCACAGAAATGAAAACGGCCCGTCAGGGCCGTTTTTTACGCCTTGTAATACGACTTGTACCACTCGACAAATTTCTTCACGCCTTCTTTAACCGATGTCTGCGGTTTAAAACCGATGGTGTCATACAACGGCTGTGTATCGGCACTGGTTTCCAGCACATCTCCCGCCTGAATCGGCATCATATTCTTCTGCGCTTCAATACCCAGCGCCTCTTCCAGCGCTGTGATGTAATCCATCAACTCGACCGGCGAGCTATTGCCGATGTTGTAGATATGATAAGGCGCTGAACTCGTGGCCGGGGAGCCACTTTCAACGGTCCAGTTCGGGTCAGCCTGCGGAATCACATCCTGCATGCGGATAATGGCTTCAACAATATCATCCACATAGGTAAAGTCGCGTTTCATCTTGCCGTAGTTATAGACATCAATGCTTTTGCCTTCGAGCATGGCTTTCGTGAATTTAAACAACGCCATGTCCGGGCGTCCCCACGGGCCATAAACCGTAAAGAAGCGCAGTCCCGTGGTCGGCAAACCATAAAGATGTGAATAGGTATGCGACATCAGCTCATTGGCTTTTTTGGTTGCGGCGTAAAGCGATACCGGGTGATCAACCGAATCTTCTGTAGAGAAAGGCATCTTGCGGTTCAGGCCGTAAACAGAACTGGAGGAGGCATACAGCAAATGCTGAACCTTATTGTGGCGGCAGCCTTCCAGCACGTTCAGATGACCAATCAGGTTAGCTTCGGCGTAAACATGTGGGTTTTCCAGTGAATAACGTACGCCCGCCTGAGCGGCAAGATGGATAACGCGGTCGAACTTCTCTTCGGCAAATAACTGTGCCATCCCTTCACGGTCTGCCAGGTCCAGTTTCACAAAGCGAAAGTTTTCGTTTGCCAGTAAGTTCAGGCGTGCTTCTTTCAGGCTGACTTCATAATAATCATTAAGGTTATCTATCCCTGTGACCTGATGGCCCGCCTGTAACAGACGTTCGCTGACGTGAAAGCCGATAAAGCCGGCTGCGCCGGTGACCAAAAATTTCATCTTCAACCTCAATGTCTGGTGATGCAAAACATGCAGCGCGGCAGGAGCGGCGCTGAACCATGAGGCGGATCATACCTGTTGAGAAGCAGAATGATAACTGTTAATTCAGTGGGGAAGAGGGGGAGTGTGGGCACTCCCCATAGCAATTACTGGTGACGCTTACGCAGATTTTCGATAACTGTGGTCAGATCCAGGTTCTGATCCTGCAACAAGACCAGCAGGTGATACATCAAGTCTGACGCTTCATTGGTCAGTTCTTCGCGATCGTGAACGGTGGCCGCCAGTGCGGTCTCCACGCCTTCTTCACCCACCTTTTGCGCGATACGCTTGGTGCCGCTGGCATACAGCTTAGCGGTATATGAGCTGGCCGGGTCTGCCGTTTTGCGTTCGGCGAGCAGTTGTTCCAGTTGGTAGAGGAAAAGCCACTGATGGGCATTGTCGCCAAAGCAACTGGACGTTCCCGTGTGGCAGGTTGGACCAATGGGGTTCGCCAGTACCAGCAGGGTATCGTTATCACAGTCCGGCGCAATATTCACCACATTCAGAAAATGGCCAGAACTTTCGCCTTTGGTCCACAAACGTCCTTTGGTCCGCGAGAAGAAGGTGACTTTGCCACTTTCCAGCGTTTTCGCCAGCGCGTCCTTGTTCATATACCCCAGCATCAATACTTCGCCGGAGACCGCGTGTTGCACCACGGCGGGCAGCAGTCCGTCGGTTTTTTCCCAGTCCAGTTGGGCCAGTTGCAGCTCTGTTAACATACCCTTATCTCCACGCCCTGGCCTGCCAGGTACGTTTTTAACTCACCAATATTGATAATTTGCTTATGGAACACCGATGCCGCCAGCGCGCCGTCGACGTTGGCGTCGCGGAAGGCCGCAAGGAAGTGTTCCATTGTCCCCGCGCCACCGGAAGCGATAAGCGGGACGTGGCAAACCTCGCGCACTTTTTTCAGTTGCTCAAGGTCATAACCGTTACGCACGCCGTCCTGGTTCATCATGTTAAGCACGATCTCGCCAGCTCCGCGTTTCTGCACTTCCTGCACCCAGTCCAGCGTCTCCCAGGTGGTCACGCGTGTGCGGCTTTCATCACCGGTATACTGATTGACGTGGTACTTGCCGGTCGACGCATCAAACCAGGTATCGATACCCACCACAATACACTGCACGCCAAAACGATCGGCGAGGCGGGTGATAAGCTCGGGATCCGCCAGCGCCGGGGAGTTGATGGAAATCTTATCCGCGCCGAAAGAGAGAATTTTGTGCGCATCGTCAGCAGACTTGATCCCGCCCGCCACACAGAACGGAATGTCGATCACTTCCGCGACGCGAGAGACCCAGCTTTTATCGACCACGCGCCCGTCACTGGAGGCGGTGATATCATAAAAAACCAGTTCGTCTGCGCCTTCTTCGGCGTAGCGTTTCGCCAGAGGCACGATGTCACCGATGATTTCGTGATTACGAAACTGAACGCCTTTCACCACCTGACCATCGCGTACGTCGAGACAAGGAATTATCCGTTTTGCCAGCATTGGATGGCCTCCGTTACAGTAAATTTACCTTCCAGCAGCGCGCGACCCACGATCACGCCTTTCACGCCTGTTCCACGCAGCGCCGCAATATCATTGATATCGCCGATACCACCGGAAGACTGAAACGCAACCTGCGGATATCGCGCGCACACTTCTTCATACAGCGACACGTTCGAACCTGCCAGCGTACCATCGCGGGAGATATCGGTGCACAGCACATGCCTGAGGCCAACCGGGAGATAGGTTTCTACCAGTTCTTCCAGCGAGACGCCGGAATCTTCCTGCCAGCCGCTTACCGCCACCTGTTTATTGCCTGCGGCATCAATACGTACATCCAGCGCCAGGACCAGCGCATCGGCACCAAAACGCTCGAACCACCCTTTAACGACCTCAGGTGATTTCACGGCTGTTGAACCAACGACCACACGGGCGACACCGGCATCAAGCAGCGCGGCGACATCCTCTTCGGTACGTACACCGCCGCCGACCTGTACCGGCACATTCACCCCGGCAACCAGTGTTTTCAGCAATGGGATCTGGCGACGCGCCGGATCTTTCGCACCGGTTAAATCCACCAGATGCAGCACTTGCGCACCCTGGGCGGCATAATCCTGCAGGCGTGGCAACGGGTCGGTGCCGTAGTCGCGCTGCTGACCATAATCCCCCTGGTGCAGGCGCACTACCGTTCCATCAATTAAATCTAAAGCCGGAATAATCATCACATCTCCAGAAAGTTTTTCAGCAGTTGTGCACCCGCGCGCCCTGAACGTTCCGGATGGAATTGCACGCCAAAGAAATTGTCTTTTTGCACCGCAGCAGTAAACGGCGTGCCGTACTGACACTGGGCGATGGTGTAAGGGTTAACCGGCATGGCGTAGCTATGGACAAAATAGAAGTACGCGCCGTCATCTATCCCCTGAAACAGGCGATTGCCTGCTTTTGGATAGACTTGGTTCCAGCCCATGTGCGGCAGTGGTAAACCGACATCTTCCATTTTCGGCACGTCCTGATCGATGATACCCAGTAAATCCACGCCACTGTTCTCTTCGCTGAAACGCCCCAGTAACTGCATACCCAGGCAGATGCCCAGCACCGGCTGGGTGCAGGCTTTTACCAGTTCAATCAGGTCGCGTTCGCGCAATTGATCCATGGCGGCCTGCGCCGTGCCTACGCCGGGCAGAAACAGTTTGTCGGCGCGCAGCACCACGTCCGGATCGCGGCTCACCAGCGGCTCGTAGCCGTGACGCGAAATGGCCGATTTCACAGAGTTGAGGTTAGCGCACCCGGTATCCAGGATAACGACATTCATCACAACACTCCTTTCGAGGAGGGAAGGGTATCGCCTTCGACGCGAATGGCCTGGCGCAGCGTACGACCAAAGACTTTAAACAGGCTCTCCACGCGGTGGTGATCGTTTTTCCCTTTGGTTTTCAAATGCAGCGTCACACCCATGGTGTAAGAAAGAGAACTAAAGAAGTGCTCAACCATCTCGGTGCTCAAATCCCCCACGCGCTGATAGGTAAACTCAGCTTTATATTCCAGGTGCGGACGCCCGGAAATATCCAGCGCACAGCGTGCCAGGCATTCGTCCATCGGCAGCACAAAACCGAAACGGTTGATACCGCGCTTGTCGCCCAGCGCCAGCTTCAACGCTTCGCCTAACGCCAGACCGGTATCTTCAACCGTATGGTGATCGTCAATGTAGAGATCGCCTTTGACGTCGATTTCCATGCGAAAGCCGCCGTGAGTGGCAATTTGATCGAGCATATGATCAAAGAAGCCCACGCCGGTGCGGATTTTGCTGCCGCCTTCGCGATCCAGCCACACTTTGACGTCAATCTGCGTCTCTTTGGTTTTGCGCTCAACGTGGGCGTAACGATCGCGTTTGGTCAACTGCTCGCCAATGGCTGCCCAGTTCAGGGTTTCACGGTTGTAACGCAGCCCGGCAATGCCCATGTTGGCCGCCAGTTCAATATCCGTTGCGCGATCGCCAATGACGTAGCTGTTCGCTTTATCCAGCGCTTGCTCAACCAGCCAGCGCTCAACCATTTTTACTTTCGGTTTGCGGCAATCACACTCGTCGCCCGGGAAGTGCGGGCAAATCAACACCTCTTCAAACACCACACCCTGAGAGGTGAAAATTTGCATCATCAGGTTATGCGGGCCATCAAAATCGGCCTGCGGGAAGCTGCTGGTGCCCAGACCATCCTGATTAGTGATCATCACCAGTTTAAAACCGGCTTTTTGGAGTGCGAGCAGAACCGGAATCGCGTCCGGTTCAAAGGCCAGCTTGTCAAAACGATCGACCTGATAATCAGATGGCGGCTCGGAAATCAGGGTTCCATCACGGTCAATAAAAAGGTACTTCTGGCTCATACAGACTCCGCACGTAAAGCGTCGATGACGCGCTGGCTCTCTTCGCGGGTGCCGATAGTGATACGCAGGCAGCCGCTTAAGGTCGGTTGTTTATTTTGGTCACGCAGGATAATGCCCTGATCCCATAGAGATTTAAAGACAGCGCTGGAGGCTTTGAAGCGTACCAGAATGTAGTTGGTCTCTGAATCAAACACCGTCTCCACGCAGGGAATGTCACGAAGTGATGTTGACAGATATTCGCGCTCGGCCACGATCTGTGCGACACGCTCACGCATCGCCACAATTCCTTCCGGGCTCAGGGCCTGGGCCGCGATATCCG
Organism: Phytobacter diazotrophicus; assembly: GCF_052061655.1. Taxonomy (NCBI): domain Bacteria; kingdom Pseudomonadati; phylum Pseudomonadota; class Gammaproteobacteria; order Enterobacterales; family Enterobacteriaceae; genus Phytobacter; species Phytobacter diazotrophicus. The sequence continues at coordinate 1,917,831 of NZ_CM125428.1, forward strand.
CCACCGGTGTAGAGAGTGGATAGGGGGCAATCACTTTCATCAGCAGGTTGATCACCTCTTCATTTGCCAGGGTGAAGCCACAACGCAGGCCTGCCAGCGCAAAGGCTTTGGACAGCGTGCGCAGTATCACCAGGTGTGGATACTCTTCAAGCCAGCCCGCCAGCGTCGCCTGAGGGCAAAATTCAATATACGCTTCGTCGGCCACTACGAGCGCTTTGCCGCGCGTCATCTCCAGCACGGCGCGAATGTCCTGCGGATTAATGATTTGACCGGTGGGGTTGTTCGGGCTGCAGACATACACCAGTTTGACATTCTCAAGCTGGTCGGCAATGTTTTGCAGATCCAGTTGCCAGCCGTCCAGTGTCAGGGCCGTGCGGTACTCAACGCCAAAAGTTTCTGCGCTGACGCTGTACATACCGTAGGTCGGCGGGCAGAACAGAATAGCGTCTTTACCCGGTTCGCAGAACGCGCGGATAAGGAGTTCAATACCTTCATCAGCGCCGCGACTCACCAGAACTTGTTCCGGCTTAAGCCCGGCATACTGCGCATACCCTTCGATAACCGCTTTTGGCTGGCATTCCGGGTAGCGGTTCAGCGTTTGCTGAGTGAAATTAAATTCCACTGCCGTCGGGAATTCGTTGGCGTTCAACCAGACATCGCCCTTACCGCCAAGACGACGGGCAGACTGATACGGGGTCAGGGCACGTACGTTGGCGCGAGCCAGTTCCTCAATACTCATGCTTGCTCCTTAAGGGCGTTAACACGCAGGGTGACGGCATTTTTGTGGGCGGTGAGCAGTTCAGCGGCCGCCAGCGTTTCAATAGTAGAGGCGAGAGACGCGAAGCCTTCGCGCGATAATTCCTGGACGGTCATCCGTTTCTGGAAATCGGCCAGCCCCAGGCTGGAGCAGGTTGCGGTATAACCGTATGTTGGCAGGACGTGGTTGGTGCCGGAGGCATAATCACCAGCGGACTCGGGTGACCAGTCGCCCAAAAAGACCGAGCCGGCGCTGGTGATATCATCCACCAGGTCACGCGCACTACGGGTCTGAATAATCAAATGCTCCGGACCATACTGGTTAGAGATTTGTACGCATTGTGCCAGGTCTTTCGCCACAATCAGGCGGCTGGCGGAGAGCGCTTTACGCGCCGTTTCCGCGCGAGGCAGGTCGGCTAACTGACGATCAACGGCGTCGGCAACGGCGCGGGCCATGTCGGCATCCGGCGTCAGCAGGATCACCTGCGAGTCCGGGCCGTGTTCCGCCTGCGACAACAGATCGGAGGCGACAAAATCAGGCGTGGCGCCGCTGTCGGCAATCACCAGCACTTCTGACGGGCCCGCTGGCATATCGATAGCAGCACCATCCAGACGCTGGCTTACCTGACGCTTGGCCTCGGTCACGAAGGCGTTGCCGGGTCCAAAGATTTTGTCGACTTTTGGCACTGATTCCGTGCCAAATGCCAGAGCTGCAATCGCTTGCGCGCCCCCCACTTTAAAGACTTCCTGTACACCGCAGAGTTGCGCCGCATAGAGAATTTCATCCGCAATAGGGGGAGGGGAGCAGAGCACCACTTTTTTGCAGCCTGCAATGCGTGCCGGAGTGGCCAGCATCAGTACGGTGGAAAACAGCGGGGCGGAACCACCTGGGATATACAACCCGACGGAGGCGATAGGGCGGGTGACCTGCTGGCAACGCACGCCTGGTAGTGTTTCGACATCAACCGTTTGCAGTTTCTGTGCGATGTGGAACGTGTCGATATTCTTAACCGCCACGGCCATCGCCTGTTTGATGTCGTCACCGAGACGGGCGCTGGCATCGGCAATTTCCTGCGCGGTCACTTTCAGCGCGGTAACGTCAGTTTTATCAAATTTCGCACTGTACTCACGCAGGGCGTTATCGCCATTGCTTTTCACGTTGTCGAGGATCTCCACAACGGTACGGGTGATACTTTCTGAGGCGGAGATCGCCGGGCGCATCAGCAGCTCGCGTTGCTGTTCAGGGCTGCAACTGTTCCAGTCGATGATAGTGTTAAAGCTCATAATCGTTTTCCTTTATAGGCAGGGTGGCGCTTTCGCTTATCCGGCCTGGATGTCCAGGCCCGGCAGACATAGCGCCACCGGGCGAATCGTAAGGTGGATTACTCCATCATCTTCTCGATTGGCAGCACCAGAATAGAACTGGCGCCCAGCGCTTTCAGTTTTTCCATCGTTTCCCAGAACAGGGTTTCGCTGCTCACCATATGCATGGCGACACGTTGCTGATCGCCAGCCAGCGGCAGAATGGTCGGACGTTCGGCGCCCGGCAGCAGAGAAATCACTTCATCCAGACGCTCGGTTGGCGCGTGCATCATGATGTATTTTGATTCACGCGCCTGAATCACGCCCTGAATACGGGTCAGCAATTTATCGACCAGCTCTTGTTTGCCATCCAGCAGGTCGCCGTCACGTTGAATCAGGCAGGCTTTGGAGCGGTAAATCACTTCCACTTCGCGCAGACCATTCGCTTCAAGGGTGGCACCGGTGGAGACCAGATCACAGATGGCATCCGCCAGACCGGCACGTGGGGCCACTTCAACAGAACCGTTCAGCAGGCAGGACTTGAAGGCGACGCCTTTCTGGTCGAGATAGCGTTTGAGCAGGTGCGGATAAGAGGTGGCAATACGTTTGCCGTCGAGTGACGCCGGGCCTTTCCACTCTTCATCGGCGTTGGTCGCCAGTGACAGGCGGCAACTCCCGAAATCAAGGCGGCGCAGGGTGAAATAACGCGGGTCTTCCCCCTGTGCGCGGCGGGTCAGCAACTCTTCTTCCAGGACGTTTTCGCCCACAATACCCAGGTCGACCACGCCGTCCATGACCAGCCCCGGAATGTCGTCATCACGCACGCGCAGAATATCAATCGGCATATTTTCGGCCAGGGCAATCAGACGCTGTGTGTGCAGGTTGATTTTAATGCCGCAACGGGCCAGTAATTCGCGTGAGTCATCGCTCAGGCGGCCTGATTTCTGAATAGCTATGCGTAAACGGGTATTGTCTAACATTCTGTTTTCCTCATTATCCTGCTGAATTTGGTCCAAAAAAAAGCCCCCGGAAGATTATCTTCCGGGGGCTTTCTCTTGCGTTCATGCACCACTGGAAGATCCAAACGTCTTCCAGCACACATCGCCTGAAAGACTAGTCAGGATGATGGTGATGATGGTGAAGTTTAAATTGAACGCCTGTCATAAAATTCTCGATGAATGTTTATTCATTTGATGTCGTTTAACCTAAACCACTTTCACCACCAAAGGCAAGGGCTTTTTTTAATCATTAAATCATTTCATATTGGCTCTATGAATTGTCAGTTTCGTCGGGCTGGCGTAGCCTTAAAATGGAATCTGCGAAATGTCGGGAGAGACACATGAAAAAGGTCGCTATTGTCGGGTTAGGATGGTTGGGCATGCCGCTGGCGCTGTCATTAACGGCGCGTGGATGGCAGGTCACCGGCAGCAAAACCACTCAGGATGGCGTGGAGGCGGCTCGTATGTGCGGCATTGAAAGCTACGTGCTGAAACTCGAACCGGAGTTGTTCTGCGAGCCAGACGATCTGGATGAATTAATGAATGTCGACGCGCTGGTTATCACTTTGCCCGCCAGACGCAGTGGTCCTGGCGAGGCTTTCTACCTGCAGGCGATGCAGGAAATTGTTGATAGCGCGCTGGCCTATCATATCCCGCGCATCATTTTTACCAGCTCCACCTCGGTGTATGGCGACACCAGCGGCACAGTAAAAGAAAACTCACCGCGTAATCCGTCAACGGCGAGTGGACGAGTCCTGAAAGAGCTTGAGGACTGGCTGCATAATTTGCCGGGGACATCGGTGGATATTCTGCGTCTGGCAGGGCTGGTAGGGCCGGCCCGCCATCCGGGGCGTTTTTTTGCCGGGAAGACGGCGCCAGACGGGCAACAGGGGGTCAACCTGGTCCATCTGGAGGATGTTATTTCCGCCATCACGTTGCTGCTTCAGGCGCCGAAGGGCGGGCATATCTATAATTTATGTGCACCTGAGCACCCGGCGCGAGCGCAGTTTTACCCGGCCATGGCGCGCAAGCTTGGCCTGCCTGAGCCACAATTCCTCGACTCTGCGCCCGGCGAAAAAGGGAAAGTGGTTGACGGTAACCGCATTTGCCACGAACTGGGATTTGAGTATGAATATCCGAATCCGATGACCATGCCACTGGACTGATTTTAAACAGTTTAATGCCGTTAACACGGGGGAAATCTGTCATTTCCCTGAAACAGTGCAGAAACATTTTAGCAAAAAGTGCTATTAATTTGCTCTGCTTCAAAGTGAATTATTTAAATTCAGTAAGTTAGGTGTTACCGCTTTGTGAGCGCCATCGCACAGGCTTGTCAAAACGCCTCACTTTGGTGCAAAATATGTCGCTGCAAAAAATTGAAACTAACCGACGTTAATAAGACGTCGGTTATTTTTTTGCACTTTAGAAACGTCATTCAATCCAAGAGGCCGGGCTTCGTACCGGATAGATATTTACTAAAAACCGACAGTCGTTGTCGCTGAGGAATATAAAGAAATGGGGCAATCTTTTGCTTACGCGCTGGCGTTCACCGTAAAAGGGGATAACTATGTCGCATAACGCTACTCCAAAGACCTCTCGCGTGGAATTACGTAAAACACTTACGTTGATTCCGGTTGTTATGATGGGCCTCGCCTATATGCAGCCTATGACGCTGTTCGATACGTTTGGTATCGTCTCTGGCTTGACCGACGGCCATGTTGCAACGGCGTATGCCTTTGCGCTGGTCGCCATTCTCTTTACGGCGCTGAGCTACGGTAAACTGGTTCGCCGTTTCCCGTCTGCGGGCTCCGCATACACCTACGCCCAGAAATCCATTAGCCCGGCGGTTGGCTTTATGGTGGGTTGGTCTTCGCTGCTGGACTACCTGTTCATGCCGATGATCAACATTCTGTTGGCGAAAATCTATTTTGAAGCGCTGGTGCCTTCTATTCCATCGTGGATCTTTGTTGTCGCGCTGGTGGCCTTTATGACCATCTCTAATCTGCGCAGTATCAAGACTGTGGCCAACTTCAATACCCTGATTGTGATTCTGCAGATGGGCATTGTGGCCGTTATCGTTGGTCTGATCATTTACGGCGTCTCTCATGGTGAAGGCGCAGGTACGTTAACCAGCACGCGTCCGTTCTGGTCCGAAGGCGCACACGTGGTGCCGATGATTACCGGTGCGACTATCCTGTGCTTCTCGTTCCTCGGCTTCGACGGTATCTCTTCTCTGTCAGAAGAGACCAAAGATGCAGAGCGCGTGATTCCGAAGGCTATTTTCCTGACGGCGTTGATTGGCGGCCTGGTATTTATCGTTGCCTCTTACTTCCTGCAACTGTACTTCCCGGATATCTCTCGCTTTAAAGATCCGGATGCGTCTCAGCCGGAAATCATGCTGTATGTGGCGGGTAAAACCTTCCAGTGGGGCGTGCTGATTTTCTCCAGCGTGACCGTTCTGGCATCTGGTATGGCGGCACATGCGGGCGTTTCGCGTCTGATGTACGTGATGGGCCGTGATGGCGTCTTCCCGAGCCGTTTCTTTGGTTATGTACACCCGAAATGGCGTACTCCGGCGTGGAACGTGCTACTGGTTGGCGCGATTGCACTGCTGGCGATTAAATTCGACCTGGTGACGGCGACAGCGTTGATTAACTTCGGGGCACTGGTGGCGTTTACCTTCGTTAACCTGTCAGTGATTTCGCAGTTCTGGATTCGTGAAAAGCGTAACAAGACGCTGAAAGATCACTTCAACTATCTGGTACTGCCGGTCTGTGGCGCGCTGACCGTAGGCGCACTGTGGATTAACCTGGAGCAGAGCTCAATGATTCTGGGCCTGATCTGGGGGGGGATCGGTCTGGTCTATCTGGCCTGCGTGACGAAAAGTTTCCGCAACCCGGTGCCACAGTACGAAGATATTGCGCAGTAACGAATGACTGAATAAAAAAACCGGAGGCCATGGCCTCCGGTTTTTTTGTCTATAGAAAACCCCCAGCTAGGCTGGGGGTTCCGGAAAGCTTTCAGCTTTAAGCCAGTTATTAAAACCCCTTTTGATTTGTTAAAACAGCTTGCGGTCTGGCAACTGCAAAAGTTCAACAAGAAATCAAAAGGGGGTCCCGATGGGGGACGAAAAGAGCTTAGCGCACACCCGATGGAACTGTAAATATCACATAGTTTTTGCGCCGAAATACCGAAGACAGGCGTTCTACGGAGAGAAACGTCTGGCGATAGGCAGCATTTTAAGAAAGCTGTGTGAGTGGAAAAACGTACGGATCCTGGAAGCTGAATGCTGTGCAGATCATATCCATATGCTTGTGGAAATCCCGCCCAAAATGAGCGTATCCGGCTTTATGGGATATCTGAAAGGGAAAAGCAGTCTGATGCTTTATGAGCAGTTTGGAGATCTGAAATTCAAATACAGGAACAGGGAGTTCTGGTGTCGGGGATACTACGTGGATACGGTAGGGAAGAACACAGCGAAGATACAGGAATACATAAAGCACCAGCTTGAAGAGGATAAAATGGGTGAGCAGTTGTCGATCCCTTATCCGGGCAGCCCGTTTACGGGCCGTAAGTAAGGAAGTTTGATGCAAATGTCAGATCGTATGCGCCTGTTAGGGCGCGGCTGGTAACAGAGCCTTACAGGCGCATCTGAAAAACCTCCGGCTATGCCGGAGGATATTTATTTGCCCGCACTCTGGCGGCTACACAATCTCCTGGGCGTACTGCCAGAGCGATTTCAGCAGTGCCAGCTTCGCTTTATCGTCGGCATACTGCTGGGACAGCATCTGTAGCTCATCGGCGTAGACCTGCAAAAACTCAGGCGTAAACACCTGACGGCGATGCTCCAGCCAGCGCTGTTGTTCGTCATAATCGAGCGTTCCGGGGAAGTTACGCGCCCGGTAGTTAAACAGCAATTTCTCGATTCGCTTATCGACAAAGGTGATATCCAGCGCCGGGAGATTACGTGGCTCGGTTTCCAGCAGAATGCTCATTGCCGCACGATCTGCGTCGCTGAAAAAACCGTTATAAAGTTGTGCGTCTACATTCTCAGAGGGCACAAACGGCTCGGCTTCTGCAAAGATAGCCAGTACTTTTTCGCGTACCTGCGGGTTATTGCGCAGAACGTTCAGGTTATCCAGACACTGTTTGCGGTCAATCCCCAGCCGTTCAGCATCCTCAGGACGCAGCGTTTTCGCCTGTGCCAGGATAGGGCATTTATTCAAATGTACCAGCTTCACCGGCACGGCGGCGTTGTCACCTAACTCGGCTTTTGCGGTATACAAGCGCTCGCGCAGCGCGTCAGCATCCAGTTCCAGCAACGGCGACATATCGCCCGCGAGGTCCACCATGATCACGGCATTGCGGTTTTCCGGGTGCCAGGCCAGCGGAGCCACCCAACTGGTATTGCCGCGCCAGGCGCCAAACATGCCGGAAACATGCACCAGCGGCGTCATCTGCGGGACATCAATCAGGGCCGCCAGTTTATGTTTATTACGGTGGCTCAGCAGATAATCAAACAGCCTCGGCTGGTGGGTTTTCACCAGTTGCGCCATGGCGATAGTGGCGTAAACGTCGGCCATGGCATCGTGGGCATTGCTGTGTTCAATACCGTTCGCTTTTGTCAGATGCTCAAGGCGGAAACTCGGCAGCCCATCGTCATTCTCCGGCCAGTTGATACCGTCCGGGCGCAGGGCATAGCAGGCACGCATCACATCCAACAAATCCCAGCGCGAGTTGTTGTTTTGCCAGCTCCAGGCATAGGGATCGTAAAAGTTGCGATAGAAGATATTCCGCGTCACTTCGTCGTCGAAGCGGACGTTGTTATAGCCGAGTACGCAGGTTTTGGGGACGGTGAACAGATCATGGATGCGACGGGCAAAGTCAGCTTCATTGACGCCATTCGCTCTGGCGTGCTGTGGCGTAATGCCGGTAATCAGCACGGCCTCTGGCTGAGGCAAATAGTCATCTGCCGGTTTACAGTAAAAGACTTCCGGCTCGCCAATGATGTTGAAATCGGCGTCGGTACGAATCGCAGCAAACTGTGCGGGGCGATCCAGCGAGGGGCTGGTACCGAACGTTTCGTAGTCATGGAAGAGGAATGTGCTCTGTATTTCTTCGTTTTGTGCTGGTTTCATTCGTCCATCTTTTATTTCATATGTTAATGAAATTTATTGGTATTTAGTTGTTAAAAGTCTTTTTATGTCTTGTTTTGTACGCGCTTGCATATTGTCGATTGTCTTCGTACATGCCATATTGAGTACATTGTTAGTACATAACTGCAAGAATATTTGAGTACATAAAATAGAATGGCTATAAGTGATACCAAACTGCGCTCTCTCTATGGTAAACCATATTCCGGCCCTTCTGAAATTACTGATTCAGATGGACTCGGAATCCGCATAACCCCTAAGGGGGTTATCAGCTTCCAGTTCCGCTTCCGGTGGGATGGAAAGCAACACCGGCTAGGTCTGGGGCGCTACCCCGCCATGACCCTTCGCGATGCGAGGAACATGGTTGCAGATTTAAGGGAATCGGTCGATAGAGGGATAGATCCTCGCCTGCTATCCGGTACCGCCAAAACAAAGTCAAAGCCCACGGTAAAAGACTGCATTAATTATTGGCAGGAAAATTACGTGGAAATTGCACTACGAGAGAAGACAAAAGCGCTTTATAAGTCCACGGTTATAAAGCATATGAGCGATGCTTTTGCAGGGGTGCCGATTGAAGACATCCCCGTCAGGTTGTGGGTTGAGCGGTTTACCGAGGAAGAAAGGATTAATCCACGCCGCGCAAGGCAATTACTGGTCCAGTTACGATCGGCGATTGGTTGGTGTACTCGACGGCAGTTCATCAGCACAACAGAGCTTATGCTTATCCAGCCTAAGGATGTTGGAGTAAAGCCAGCAGTAGGTGAGGTTACTCTTAGTTATAACCAGTTAGCCAAAATCTGGCTTGCTATAGAACGGAGCCGTGGCTCCACTTCAAACCGACTTTTGCACCAGTTGCTTATGCTCTATGGAGCAAGAAATAGTGAGATGAGGTTGGCCGTAAAAAGTGAATTTAACCGGGAAGAGGGCACGTGGACCGTACCAGCGGAGAAGAGCAAAACCAACAAGCTCATTCGCAGGCCACTCTTTGACGCCGCCGATGACCTGCTTAAGAAAGCCGAAATGACATACGGGAACATACTTTTCCCAGGTCCTGATCTGAAAAAGTCGATGACCATTGCCGGTGCAAACAGATTTTTGGGCAGGATCGAATCTTCACTTGGCATAGGTGAGTTTTCTGCACACGACTTTCGCCGTACATTGGCTACCCGATTGTCAGAAGAGGGCGTTGCCCCGCACGTAATTGAGAAGATGCTGGGGCATGAGTTGGGCGGCGTACTTTCTGTTTACAATAAGCATGACTGGATTGCTGAACAGAAAGCCGCCTATGAGCTTTACGCCGAAAAAATATTCTGGCACATCAAGAAGCTCGCGGGTTAATTCCGCCTTTAAGGATCCAATCCTCGATCTCTGCCTTAAGGTACTGTTTGGGATGGGTCCTGATTGGTTTGGGGAAATTATGATATTCGGTGTACTTCCAGATTGTGGCTCTGGAGCTTACCTTAAGAATCCCCATCACTTCTTTTTCAGTAATCATTTCAATATCAGCCATACCCACCTCATACCTTTTTCGCAAAACCAGCAGCGATTACACTTTTTGCAATGGCGGAAGGTTCGCCCCCCAATAACTCACCATCCTTTCCTCCCACTGCTGCCATCAATTGATCTAACAAAATGCTGTCGTAATTATCCGGCCAGAATTCCGCCGAAATGCCAAAGGCATTACAGTGAAAAAAGACATCAATAGTTATCTTTGCCGCTTCCTCTGCTGTGCGCTCTGGCTGACGATATCCAGCTTCCCATATCGCGTCAGTAATGGCCGACGGATCGCCCTTAGCTGCCTTAATAAGTTTCACGAGTTCGAATACATTTGTTTCGTTCACTTTGATGTTTCCCGTTCAGCAGCAATGATTACATCAACCATCATCATGATTGACCCGGCCATGTCGTCGTAATCCTCCCAGTCAACATCATTCAGGAAATGATTCACGCATACCGGTGTAATCTGGGCCACCAGTAATTGGCGATAAGTCATGCCGTTCATCTGTGGACCGCCGCCGACACTGGAATTGGCGGCATTGCTGACCGGGGACGTGGGAAATTTGCCATTGCTCATCGTGCAGCCTCCTGTAGTGCAACCTTGTATGCCCGCAGCATGCGATTTGACGGGCCAGAGATAACCGTATTCATCCGGAAAATGCCACTTCGGGTATGAATAACCCCGGACTCCCGGAAAAGCACCGTATCAACCGTGCGATTGTGGCGGCGGAACTCGAACACAGAGCTTGTGATCGTCATTGTGGCCACAGCGCCTTTATCGTCGAAATTAATATCCACTGGGCTCCCCCTCGGTTTTACTGACGAAACATTCCCATCCGCCATAGCTGTTGACCATTTCTCCCAGGCGTGACAGGCAGGCATTCATCCAGCGGATGCCGCGTGGAGTGAGGGACGGAACTGTCCCCCAGTCGACGAAGCTGGAATTATTCCGGTGCATATACCTGATAAGATCCAGGATATTGATGTAATGCGCGCGACGGCGTTCCGCGTCCCATCCTTTATCGATGAGGTAAGAGTCAATAAAACCCTGTAGCGCTGGCTGGTTCAGCGAAATATCACCGTGCTGGTGACGGTAAACAGGGCGACGGTGGAGGCTGACCAGGTGAAACAGATATGCATCGCATACCCATGTCAGCGCCTGCTGGTGAGCCAGCTGTAATGAGTTAGCGGGCTGCGAGAATGGTTTATTCACCACGACATACCTCCGGCTCGTTGCGCTGGTTCCAGTTCCGGATAGCACCTTCCTTGCAGTCCGGAAGCTGTGAGGCATTGCAGCAACCGCAGTTCACAAACCAGGTGCTTTCGCCATCAAATTCCCGCAATGTTTCAACGAGGCTTACGTGTGGGTTGCCGCAGAAAGGGCATGGCTTAAGCAGATCATCACGGTTTGTTGTTTCAGTGGCCAGCGGGCACAGGTAAGGAACAACTGACATGATGGTCAGATTTTCTTTGCTGATGTGGAGAGGTGCGGCTTTAGCCGTGGCCAACTCAATCGCTTGCTCAACTCCGGAGGCGTCGACCTCGTATTTAAGCGGGTAACGGTCGCCGTCCGGATAGTTGGCAATAAAAGTGACTTCATAGGTTGATCCAGTCATTATTTTGCCTCCGGTGTATAAAGCGCTTTGTCATGGCTGTATTCGCCATTCCAGGTTTTTTTCATCGGCAACTCACCTTTCATGTACAACTGGTAAAGCCGGTGGCAGCCTTTCTCCAGCAGCGTCGGAGTAAATTTCGTAAAAGCGTCCTTACCGTGCGGTGTTATTTGTGTCTGGTCTTCCGTCAGATACTTATCGCGGGCATAGGAGGCGACGCGCCAGCGTGGGTCTTTCTCCGGATCGCGTTGTTCGTTGAACACCCAGTCGCGCTCGAAGGCCCACCACATCATTTTGTTGATGTTGACGCCATTCAGGGCTTTGCAGAATGCCGGAATGGTCATGCCTTTGGTGAAGTGCTTCTCCAGGCTTTCAACGGTGGCATTGAGGGTTTTGTTTTCCAGCGCTGCCGCTTCCGCACGTTCTTCCGCCTCAATCACCATCAACGCTAATTCTTTACGGCTGATAGCGACCTGGGTTGACGGAGCAGGGATAGCGTCACGCTGGGTAAAGTAAAACTCCACGAGATATTCGTGATATCCCCATGCCTGATCGGTATCAACGATTTTCGACATGCGGGCCGCGCCGCGCTCAGTCCAGAGAATCAACTGGCTTGTATGTTTACTAACCAGGTGGCTCTTAGGTACTAGGTTCTTAAATTCCTTTAATTCTGAACCAGTTAAGAGAAAGTAGTGCTTGCCTTCTTCAAAACGATCCAGATTACGTGACAGGTTTTTGCGAATATTAACCTCATCCGTACCGTACCCCGCCGCCATCTGCTCAGTGGTCACCACACGCTGACCGCGATACTCAATGTGTTGCAGGTCACGTGCTGCGACAGTCGCTAATTCAGTTTTCATTGACATTGCCGCCTCTCCTTAATGCGCCATTGGTTTAACTGGCAGGTCTTTACCCGCACGAAGGCGACCTGCAACATCGGTGAATATTTCGTCCAGGAATTCGTTAAACCATGACTGCCCGTTCTCGCTCAGGCGCTGGTCATTGGCGTGGTAGAACTGGTAAACAGCGATATAGCGTTCCGCTGGTTTGTACCGGATAAGGTCTTCTTCAACGTACTTAATCAAAACGTTCTCGATAAGCTCTCTAGTAAGACCCAGGGCCGTCCCGCCATCCCGGAATACATAGTCGCCTTCACGAAACCCAAAGCGTTTACCGCATTCAATGAGGTACAGAAGCGCTACGGAACCGCGCATGTGGGCGCAAACGGATTCAGCCCATTCCTGCTGTTCTGCGGCGGTCAGCGAGCTATTACCGTAACGATTTTCGTCCAGCATCCATGACGGAACGCTGCAGCCATCCCGTTCGCTCAGATCTTTTAGCCGGGCAACCAGGCGTTTAATTTTTGCTTTTTCGATATCGTTCATTTTCTGTCCTTAACTTTGGAGTAGCGTTCGTGTGACATAACTTCCCAGCTTTGGCCGCCGTCGCGTGACAGCAGCCGCCAGCGCCGGTTAACCCGAAGGCTCAGATTTCCTGAGCGATGCATACGGCAAGGGTGAACCCGTTTGTTTCTGTACTGGCGTAGAACGAAAACCGCCTGTTCATGCACCCACTCAGGAATGCGTATTGCTGTCAGTGCCACAGGTATCTCCCGTTAATCCGTGCTGGGGGGGTAACAGTCCATCCGAACTTACGGGCCAGATCGATAAACCCGTCCAGGCTGAGAATCATCTCGTCGTCAGTAAGGCGGCGTTCAGAGACCAGGCCGCCTTGCAGGTACACCAGTACGCGACCGGAGAAGTCCGGGGAGACGTGCAGGTCAACTGTCCGCACTGGTAACGGAATCGAAACGCCGTCGCGCACAAACGTTTTCTGGTCAGCATGCATTCTGGAGCCTCCGTTTTTTCATCGCTTCTTCGGCCAGGGTTTCAATTAACGCATCCATGAAATAAACGGCATCAGGCGTTAATTTGCTTCTGCCCATACAGTCGGCGTAATGCTCCGAAATAATGGATTCCGCTTCGGCGCGTCTGTGCGTGTCGTAAATCATTCCTTCGAAGAGTTTTGTTAACGCTTTCGTTAATAATTCCTCGGATAATTCAACCGGAAATAGCTCGCCATTATCCAGTTTTGCCATCTGAATGTTTCCACCCGTTCTGCGCATAACGGAATCAAGTTTCGCCAGCACTAAATGACGGCGGCGTGTTTCAATCAGGTTGATTTTATCCATTGCGCCGCTTCTCTTCTGCAATTGTCCATGAGGAAATCTGGCAAGCCAGTTCGTAACTCAGACCAATAAGAGATTCTGCTTGACCGGGTTCCATTTCTTTAAACTGAGAAAACATTAAATCCAGTAAGTGATATAAGTTATCAGCAGTATCGCGGACCGTTTCAATTGTGCTGTTATTATTGACCATTGTTAACTGTCTCCTCTTCAATGAGTTGCAAGAAAGTGCTGACAGGAACCGATAAATCATAAGCTAGTTCGAATAATGCCTTTACCTCACTCTCTTCAAGCTCATCAGCAGCAAAGGCCGCGACTTTAAGTAAGGCGAATAATTTATATCCCGACAGGGAAGCTCTTTGTAATTCAGATTCTTTAGCCATGATTACACCCCATAAGCCTTCTTAAGAAAAAGGCGCGCAATTACTTCATAACCGCAGGCTGCATACATGCACGCTGATTTATATGCTGACTGGTCTTTGATGAAAGTCATATTCGCTCCATCCTGTTTTCAGGTTGCAGGAAGCCCCGCCCGTTTAAGGCGAAATTAAATTAAGATGATTTGATTAACTCAGCTTTGTTTCGATTTTTTGCAATAACTCATGCGTCTTAATGGCATTGTCGAATATCAAGGCCGCCATTAAGCAATCAGGGTCATCGCCATCCTTACCTGCAAAGTATGACTCGTTATATACGCTAACCAGCTCCCTGAGTTTTGCAGCGCTGAGCGTTGCATAAAAAACATCGTCTGCAATATCAGAACTATTCCCTTCGTGGGGGGGGCGATACTGAGACTTCATTTTTCATCAGTTCTTCGATATATACGTAAGCTGTTTCACGGGTTTTATCGAGAGACCGAATCAGACAGGCTATTGCACTATCTGTTTTCTTATCAGTTTCATCGGTGTTTTTATAAATATATTCAAGTAGCGTATTACCCTCGGAAATCTGAGCGGCAATATCATTGAGCATTTCTTCGGGAGTTTTCATTTCTGATTCTCCTGCTGATGAATTACCGTGCTCATGTAAACATAAGCATCACCAGCTAGTTTTTTCACCAGTGATGCCAGAGCACCAAGTTCTATGTCTGTTAACTGGTGGGGGTGATCTTCCAAAAGGGCACACACTAGTTCAGCTTGCAAAATATTCTCCGCAACTGAATTAAACTGCTTGAACTCCGATTCCGACATGTTCATCTCATTGGCTCCGTTGTTTGCCGATGAAATAAGTTTGAATCAAATGTACAATATTGGTCAAGAACTAAATGTTCAAAATTGAGAATTTAATATTGAACCTAAAGTTAATCGTCTGATTTTTAAGAAAATAAAAGCCGACTAAAAGTCAGCTTTCTTTTGTGGTTGAGGCGGGGCTTTAAACAAATCTTATTTTGGCTTCGACAACAACACCAATGATTGAATGTTCGCCATTGAGTGGGATTATTGGGTAGGCAGGGTTGAGGGGTTTGAGGTAATAGTTTCCGCCATCATTAACCAACTTCTTGAATGTGGCTTCATTTGTTCGTGATGACCTTGCCACAACTAGGTTCCCGTTAATGGCCTCTCTCCCAGTATCAACAAGGATGATCATGCCCTCAGGAACGCTCACGCCTACGGGTGATGTCATGGAGTCACCTTGAACTCTAAGCCAGAATCCTTCCCCTACTATATGAATATCTGACTCATACCATTCATCAATACTCTTTAAGTTATAGGCTTCAACAGCCTCATACCAATTCCCCGCACTTACCCAGCTTATTAGAGGATAGGTCTTCATTGTTTTTACCTGTCCGGCATATTCCACGTTGGAACCTTCTGAATTGGTTCCGTGTTGTAGCCAAATAGGATCGGCGTGAAGGAAATTTGCTAACTGATTTAACTTATCCTGTCTCGGTATCGACTCTCCATTAAGCCACTTGCTGGCCGCTTTTGCGGAGACGCTAAGAGCCCTGGCTATAGACATGCCACGACCATGATCATCAAGCCCAGCTTCTTTACAGGCCAGTGCTAGCCGCTGAGCAAATTCTTCACGCACTTTGTCCATTTGAACCATGTGTACACCCTATAACAATTTGACTGAACATTCGATTCAGTTTATTTTGTACATAAAGTTCAATTTGAGGCAATGGTATGTCAGACTTTCCTTCCATTTTGAGAGAAGTTGGTCTTGAGGTTGTTGCGAAAGCAACCAGCAGGACGGTGAGGCAAATTTATAAGTGGGAAAAGAAGAAAACGTTACCCCGTAGTGACTTTACGGGAGAGACATTTTTAGCAAAAGCGATTGCTGAGGCATCGAATGGTCGCTTCACCGAAAAGCAAATCCTTGATGCTGCAATAAACGGTCGTCGTTCTACCTCGCAAGAGGCGTGACATGTCACAAGACTTCCGTCACGTCGAAATGCCCGCTCGATACAGCCAGGCAGATGCGGAGTGGATTCAGGATCAGTTGCTCCGGCTGCCACCTTCGCTTAGGCGGAAAGTCGCTCAGCGATACGCGGAAGTTTATGAAGTTGAATTTGAGGTTGAGCCTGTTTCTTTCCGGCAGGAGAACCGGGCAAGGCATGAGGCCAATACACAGCTTCGCAAATTTGTAAGAACGCACGGGCGTGCAATTCAGGGGTACACGGTGGAGCCGCCCCTGGCAGGAACGCAGTAAGCGGGACTGAGGATAACCGGACTTAAAGGCGTCTGGTTGCATGTCGGCTTAAAGATCCCGGGTGTTGGTGGGCTGATTCTTCGATTGTCTGTTTTTTATCTTTGTACCAGTTTGCGAGTACATGAGATGGGGAAGAGGGAAGAGGGGGGTAAGGGGGGAGATGGGTGTTAGGGAAGGGAAGGCATCCTTTTCCAACAGACAACTCCATAGGTTAGGTGGGTACCGATCTAAGAGACATGGTTTAAAACGGCGTTGTACTAGTTATCTGGTACGCACCCATAACCAACTCAGATCGGGAATCGTTCTTCCTGGAATAGTGGATTTAGAAGGTGGTGGTGATGCTGAATATCAAACCCAATTTCGCACAGGAACGCGGACTGAGCATGCTGCGCCTTGGCTGGAAGGCATATAACTCCTTCATGGTCTACGCGCCAACTGGTAGCGGTAAAACCGGCCTGGCAGCATTCATCACTGCGGGTCATGTCAGTCGTGGTAAACGTGTTCTGTTCGTCGCTCCATATACCGTCTTATTACGTCAGACTGCCAGCCGTTTTGTCAGTTATGGACTGGATGCTGCTGATATCGGGCTCGTCTGGGCCGAGGCTGAGAAAAGCGAGATCGACCCGGATCGTCTGATTCAGATTGCCAGCGCAGACACGCTTACCCGTCGGGATTTTCCTCAGAATATTGATCTGCTGATTATTGATGAAGCACACCTCCGTAAGCGCGGCATTCTGAAAGAAATTGAGCGGCTGACCACTGAGACAGGGGTAAAGGTCATAGGTCTCTCCGGGACGCCATTCTCTCCCTGGCTGGGACGCTATTACCAACAACTGATAAAACCTACAACTATCAGCGAACTTATCCAGCGGGGAGATCTGAGTCCGTTTGAGTTCTATGCACCGACAAAGCCCGATCTGAAAGGCATAAAAACGTCCTCATCAGAGGAGTACGGCAGCGACTACAACGAAAGCCAGTTGTCAGAAATCATGTGCGGATCAGACCTGGTGGGCGACATCGTGGACAACTGGCTGCGTAATGGTCGCGACCTTCCAACCGTGGCGTTCTGCGTCGATAAGGATCATGCCAATTTCGTTACCATGCAGTTTGTAAGAGCGGGCATTAGTGCCGAAGTCATGGTAGCCGAGACCCCTCACGATGAACGGCAGGTGATGATCCACCGTTTCGAAACGGGCGCCACAAAAATTATCGTCAGTGTCGGTGTGTTGGTGGCCGGGTTCGACAGTGATGTGCGCTGCGTTATTTACGCCCGCCCGACAAAGAGCGAGATCCGCTGGCTACAGGCAATTGGTCGCGGACTTCGCACAGCACCTGGAAAAAGTGCCTGCCTGATATTTGATCACAGCGGAACGGTTCACCGCCTCGGCTTCCCGGATGCTATCGAATATGACGAACTGCCATCTAAAAGCGACGGCATGAAAGAATCAGCAGCCCGGGCAACCGAAGATCGGGAAGAGAAGCTACCGAAAGAATGCCCGGATTGCCATTTCATGAAGCCTGCCGGGGTATACGTCTGCCCTAAATGCGGGTTCAAACCTCTGGTAGGCGAAGACGTGCAGACCGACACGCAGCGCAATATCAAAAAGCTCAAAAAGGGCGAAAAGGTTTACACCAAATCCGATAAACAGTTCTGGTGGAGTCAGATCAAGTTCTACCAGCGTCAGCGCGCATCGATGGGTAAGCCCGTCAGCGATGGCTGGTGTGCCCATACCTTCCGCGACAAATTCAACGAGTGGCCGAACGGTCTTAGTGACTTTCCTATGGAGATCACGCCAGACGTCAGCAACTACATAAAACACAAACGTATCGCCTTTGCTAAAGGCCGGGAGAAATCCGCACAGAATGCAGCCGGGTCGCCTGCCGGCTGCGCAGAGGAAACACAAAAAATTATCAGAGCAAAACATCAGGTGGCAGATATCCGCAGCATGTTGGGGAGAAAAAGCGCGTGAAAACAGCAGAAGCAGCAAAAGGCCGTTGGTCAGAGATTTTTGAATATTACGGGCTTCCGCCTGTTACGGGTAAAAACCATTTCAAGGGTGAATGCCCGGTGTGCGGTGCGCGTGGAAAATACCGCGTCGATGACAGAGACGGATCGGGGTCATGGATTTGTGTCTGTGGTAGTGGTGATGGTATGTCACTGCTGGTTAAAACTCAGGGGAAGAGTTTCAGCGCAATCAGTACGGAAGTGGATCAGATCATTGGTAACGATTACCGTCACGAAAAGATTCCGGTACACAGCTCAGCCGCCAGATTACGCCAGCGTACCATCAGTAAGTTTGCAAAGCTGGCGCCGTTACGAGGCACTGCGGGTGCTGGCTATCTGCAACACCGTGGAATTACCAGACTCCCCGCAGATGCCATCAGGTTCTGCGATAAGCAGCGTCACGCAGGTAAGGTCTATCAGGCGCTTTATGCACTTGCCACGGATGACAAGGGTGAACTGTGTTACCTGCACCGCACGTTACTGGAGGGCGAACATAAGGCGCCACTCGGGGAAAGTGCCAAACGCCAGAAATCCATGCAGGAAGAGAACTATCTCGAATACGCCCGCTCTGTGGCTATCCGCATGTTCCCTGTATCCTCGACTCTCGGTATTGCTGAGGGTATCGAGACGGCACTCTCCTGCTATCAGATTTATGGCGTGAATACCTGGGCGGTAATGAACAGTAACTTCATGAAGAAATTTCGCGCACCGGCCGGGGTAAAACACCTTGTCGTTTTTGCTGATATGGACAGGCATTCGGCGACGGGCCAGGCAGCGGCATTCGAGTGCGCCCATGCCAATTTGCTCGCAAAAAACGACCTTTTGAAAGTCAGCGTGCGCTGGCCCGATAACGGAGATTTCAATGACATGCTCCAGAACGGCGATCAGGTACGAGAACTGGTATTCACCAAAAAACAGCAGGTGGCCGCATGAAGATGGAATCAGGTCTCAAACATTTCAGCCCTCAGGGAATGCTCATCAATGATGATACGAAGAGCACCTCACCCGACCGACTTAACGGCACTGATATCATGTATGCGTTTGGAGCCACCAGCAGCCGCGCACGGTTCGGCCTGGCAGCATTCCTCGGAAAAGCTGGGGTCAGCAGGTCTGATGAGCAACTGGCGGTTCAGGCGCTGGCACGATACGCAATGGAGGCTGCGCCGAAGAACGTTCGCAAAGCTGCTGGTGGGCAATTCGGAAACTGTATGATGCTGCTCGCGCAATTCGCTTTCGCAGAATACTCACGCTCGGCGGCCAGCACAGCAACCTGCCTCCGTTGCAACGGCACAGGGAAAACCACCGCGACGCAGGTCACGCGTAAAGTATCCTACCCATGGGGGAAAGCGCCTTACTGGGCCAGTCGCTCCCGCGCTGTTCATCCGTCAGACTGGGAGCAATGGACAGAGGTAACGGAGATTGTCCCGGCCAAATGTGAAGCTTGCGACGGCAAGGGCCAGTTAAGCGCACGCTGCCGCTGTGGCGGAAAAGGCGAGGTGCTCGACCGCAAGGCGACAAAAGAAAAGGGGGCGCCGGTATTCAAGGTCTGTGAGCGTTGTAGTGGTAATGGTTTTACGGTCACGCCGTCCACAGTGGCTCACAAAGCAATCCTCAAATTCGTGCCTGACCTCCATGTCAGAACGTGGACAAGGAACTGGAAGCCATTCTATGAAGCGCTGGTGGATGTGTGCAACGCGGGCGAGAACAATGCAGCGCGAGAATTTGAACGTGTCACACGATAGCGAGCATATTTAGCATTTTCGAAACGTAGGGCTTGATTTTGTCCGAAGTTGTCTAGTATGCTTCTAATTATGGGTTCGTGCGTCTGAAACGAATAACCACCAAATTTAAGGCTCGCTTCGGCGGGCCTTTTTTCGTATTCAGGCCTCACTGACGGCGGCTCATTACCCAACCGTCAGGCGCTTGCGCAGAGGCCGCCTTCTTTGGTCGCTGGACCGTTCCCTCTACTGGTCTGGTTGTGATTGCTCCGGCGGCCGAAGCCATCCCGCGTCTGTGCCGACGCAAACATCAAACCGCAGAGCCTTTACAGAGGTGAGCCACAGGGAGTCTGACTCTCTGCGTACTCTCCCTGGGCACTGGCTCACCCCTTAAAGGAAAGTCCCATGAAGAAATCATTCACCGCTATTGCGGCGGTTCTCCTGTTTTCCAGTTTTGGAGCAACAGCCGCTGACATCACGATCACCACCGGGCAGCAGGGCTTAACGTACAACGCTGTGTATGGTGTGAACCTCGCCAGTGCGCTAAGCGAATATGGCTATAAATCGACAGTAGTCCCGAGCAAAGGCTCACTGGACAACCTTGATAAAGTCGCCAGCGGCGAAGCGCAGATCGGTTTCACCCAGGCTGATGCATTTCAGTTCTGGCGCAGCCGACACGGTAACGAAGCTCAGAAGGTCGACATCATCGGCGAGCTGGGCGATGAATGCGTGTTTGTGGCCGTGAAAGACGGCGGGAAGGTCGGCAGCGAAAGCGATCTGAAAGAAGGCATTAAAATCGCCGTGGGTGAACCTGCCAGCGGTTCTTATGCATCCTGGCAATATCTCCAGTCCCTCGAAAAGGATTACGCGAAAGTAGAGACCTACGCAAAAGGCGGCGTTCGTTCGCTGGCAAAAGTCACTACCGGGGAATATGACGCGTTCCTGTGGGTGTCAGCACCAGACCGCACGAATAAGTTTCTGGAGTCGGTAAACCAGAAGGGCAGCGGCCTGACGATGATCAGCATGAATGGCTGGAGCGTCGACGATAAGTTGCCAAACGGCAAAGCGGTTTATGAGCTGAAAAAGGCGGTCACTGAATCTGGCTGGCTCAGTGATTCAAAAGTGAAAGTGCCGTGTACTAAAACGCTGGTGGTCGCAAACACTGATGCCGGTGATGACATGCTGGAAACCGCATCAACTGTGCTGCTCAAAAACCTGTCCCGCGTGCTGGGCAGCAAATGATTAAGCGCGTTGGCTGGTGGACTCTTTTTATCGTGTCTCTGTTTATTGCCTGGCGGCTGGCTGGCGTACTGATGGATTTTGCTCTGCTGGGCATTTCCATCGTCATGCTGGTGGTCTGCTGGTACCGACCTTATAAAGCTAAAAAATAATACTGCACAAAAATCCCCTGTTGTATGGGGGGAGTGTGGAATGTTATGAAAAAAAACAGGAAGTGACGACACCGTACACTACCTGTGAAATACAGCAACACGTCTGGTTATATGTCTGTTAACGCCCGATAAATGTGGATCAGATCACGAAAATGTACAAAGCTAAATTTTGGTGAAATGCTTTTATACCCGTGGTAATGTATTTCTGTAATAAATCCAGATTTGCGGGGTGTGTAAGACAGGTTGCTGTTTCTGTAACTTACACCAACGGTACGCAACAGTCCTGCACCTTCGGAATACTTGGAATTATGCATAACAAATATAGAGATAACCCTGATTTATGACCTGTCCCGTGGCAGGTCTTTTTTTATGGCTAAGGCTGTTGCTTTGTTTGGACGATGAGTTTAACTCATTGACGAATTGGTATTGGCAATTTTACATTGTTGAGGTGGTGAATCCCCCTGTGCGGAGGGGCGTAAACAGTACCGGTTTTCCACTACGGTCTCATTAGCTAACGCGAGTCACGGTGGCTGACCAAAGACTCACCGGGAGGCACCCGGCACCACAGTATTCTCTGTTTTGTTATTTTTCTCTTTAGGCCTGCTCCCTGCGAGTGGGCCTTTTTTATTTCTCCCTCTTCCACACAGCACTTCCCAAAAGCGGAGGTGGAGTATGTATCGAATGGACAAAATCACAACTGGTGTGAGCTACGGTTTTGCCGGAGCAAACGGAGGGTTCTGGGTGCTCCAGCTACTGGATAAAGTCTCGCCCTCACAATGGGCGGCTATTGGTGTTCTCGCGAGCGTCCTGTTTGGTCTGCTGACGTATCTGACCAATCTGTATTTCAAAATCAAAGAAGATCGGCGCAAAGCCGCCAGGGGTGAGTGATGGCAAACAGGGCAAAGCTTAGCGCGGCAATGTTGTCTCTCATCGCCGCGGGGGCATCAGCGCCGGTACTGTTTGATCAGTTCATCAGCGAGAAAGAAGGTAACGCACTTGTAGCCGTTGTTGACCCGGGTGGCGTCTGGTCACTGTGTCACGGCGTAACGGTCATTGACGGTAAGCCAGTAGTTAAAGGCCAGCGTGCAACAGAAGCACAGTGCAAGAAGGTAAACGCCATCGAGCGTGACAAGGCGCTTGCATGGGTAGACCGAAATATCAAAGCGCCACTAACTGAACCGCAGAAGGCCGGGATTGCCTCGTTTTGCCCGTATAACATTGGCCCTGGCAAATGCTTCCCATCAACGTTCTACCAGCGCATCAATGCTGGAGACCGTAAAGGGGCATGTGAGGCTATTCGCTGGTGGATTAAAGACGGCGGCAAAGATTGCCGGGTACGTTCCAACAATTGCTACGGACAGATTGAACGTCGAGACCAGGAAAGTGCGCTTGCGTGCTGGGGGATAGACCAGTGAGCGCCGAAACACGCGCCAGCATCATCGTATTCCTGATCCTGCTGGTGGCTGGCCTTGGAGTGCTTCTCGGTTATCGATACGAGAACAACAGCAATAGAGCCGATACGGCAGAGGCAAACGTCCTGCTACAGGCCAAAGTCATTCAGTTGCAGGCCACAGAAAGTCAGGCATTCAGCGCGCTGGCCTCCGGTACGGTGGATGCTAATGCCGCCGTGGACGCCAGGGCAGAAACAACTGTTATCGAATACCGCGAGATACTCCGCCGTGAAAAAACGTGTGATTACCCTGTGCCTGCTTACGTTGCTGACGGGCTGCTCAACTACACGAACAGTCTACGTGCCGGGGCAATGCACGCCGCTACCGCCGGAACTGACAAAGCCGGTAGTGCCCCCACTCCCTCCAGCCAACTGACGTACTGCCAGGCCGTTCTCTGGATAGAACCTCTGCTGGCTGCGATAGAGAAAGCAAACAACCAACTGGCCGCCATCCGGCAGGCTGAACAAATCAGGCAAGGAAAAACTAAATGACGGTATATGAAAGTTTTCTGCTGTATTTCTCGTCCGCCGTATCGGCACTGCTGTTAATTGCTGGTGGCTGGGTAAAAATCCGTGACTGGTTCAAAGCTCACGCCGAAACGAAAGCGCAGGAAGCAGCAGCGGCGGCAAAGGCCGAAGCCGATAAGGTTGAGGCTCTGGTACAAGTCAGGCTTAAACAACTCCAGGCAGACGCGGAAGCCTCTCCAGATTCCACCGCAACAAGCACGTCCGGCCCGGTGGTTGGGTAAGGCATTACAGCAGGCATTCACTGAGTGCCTGTGATAATGCTCTCTTTACAAGTTGCTGATATAATCCACCCATGAATGTTTGGGAGGGATAGATGTTGTCGACGATGAACCACATAAAAAACCCGTTAACAATCATCGGGATTTTTGCGGGTATAGTTGAAATATCTGCGAACCTAGTGTTGCCGTTTCTTAATGAGCCGCAACAGGGTATATATATTTGGTTTTTAATGATTTTCCCCGCAGGGCTTGTGGCTGCTTTTTTTGTGACGCTGAACTTTAATCATGTTGCACTCTATGCCCCAAGCGACTTCAATAATGATAATGGTTTCATGCTGGCTAATGGGAAAATTAGCGGTAATGAGGTTCAGGATTCCGACACATCGCAAGGGTTTGAGTTGTCATGAATAAAAATATTTCACGTACTTTTGAAAATATCACAGTTGAGCTGGATGGTAACCATTATGAGTTATGTACCTTCCAGAACTGCGAGATAATATATAAGGGAATGTTACCTTTTAATTTAATTGGTTGCACTTTCAATGGTTGCAAATGGAAATTTGATGGGCCTGCAGCTAATACAGTGAATTTCTTAAAAATGATGTATAAAAATATGGGTGATTTCGGCAAGCAAATGGTAAATGCTACCTTCGAGAACATCAAAAAATCATAAGTATCCGGTACGCAATTAGCATATTAACTAAATAGATATGGCCTCGCATAAGCGGTGCTTTTTTATGCGCCTCGCACGCGCAGCCTAACGATATCTTTCAGTAGTGAGCCTGGGGCATTCCGCTTTATCGGGCGGTTTTCCCGTGCGACAGGCTCACACCTAAAAGGAAACACCATGGCACGCTTGAACGTAGAAATTATTTCTCCTAAGAATGAACAGGTGAATCAGGTATTCGCTCAGATGGAATGGAAATATTGTAGAAAGCAACTGACACAAGAAATCATTGACGAAATGGAGCGCGAAGCAGATCGACTTATTCGCAGGTTGATTCAGACTAAAGTGACCTTCGTTATGTGAGTTATAAAATTTTGCAAAGGCTTTCGCTTGATAGCCTTTTCAAAAAGTTACGCATTTACTTAATCCCTGCATTACAGAGGAATATTCTTCATGGCGTCAATTAAACATTCCGTTGGCGCAGACCTGAAATCAAAATATTACGTTCACTGGCGTGATGATAAATCCGGGCATGGCCGCCGACGTATTTTTGAGAACATCGATGATGCTGCCCATATTTTTTGGCAAAAACAGAATATTGAACTTGACTGTCGGACAGCTAAATGGAGTGGAATAGACCACTCATGGACGTTTCGTAAATTAATCCTGTTTTTTCTTGGCTATCAGGTCAACAAGCTAGAAAGAAACATCATACGCCTTTCATCCTATACCAAATGCCGTCACGATCTCCTTGCTGTTAACGGCCCGATACTGGAAAAAAACGTTCTCGATATAAACCACAGGGATATAGAAGGTTCAGTTCGCCCAGGCTGCCACCGATGGATTCGCTCGGCATTTTTTCTTCTGGAAGAAAAGCGACTCATCAATTTCAACCCTGTGGATCGTCCTGTGCGTCGGCGCCGTCGGCCAATAACTATCCCTTCAAGGGAAACAGTGAGGCAATTACTTGATACAGCACCAAGGCGTGAAAGAATTGCTTGTTGGCTTGGGATTTGCGGTTTGCGCCTCGGCGAGGCTTTGGCGGTGACTTATGCGGATGTTTCCCCGGAAATTATCCAGATCCGGCGACATATCGTTGATGGTGTAATTCGTGATGGGCTCAAACGCGGTGTAGAAAGGCAGGTAAGAATGCCGAGAGAACTATTTTCTTTGCTGGACGTGGAACTGTTCGGAACGTCTCAACCGCTGGTCGCAAACAGTTTTAACGGTGCTCCACTCTCCATCAATTATGGCACGCAAGGAGTGCTGCAAAGGACACTTTTGTCCCATGGAATAAAAAGATTCCACCACCTACGGCATTTTGCTGTTTCCCGCCTGGCTGCAAGAGGCGTCGATATTACGCATGTTTCCCGGCTTATCGGGCATGTGAATATCAAGACCACGATTGACGTTTACGGGCATCTTTTCTGTGCACCGGTTGACATGGATCTGGACTGAGTTAACCGCATAATGGAAATAGTAAGGTGATCCACTATCTTCCCATTCTTCGCGGCCTCAGGGCATTAAATCGCAGTTTTCCCGAAAAAAAGGATATGCCGCATTTTTGACCCCTTTGATATGCCGCACTTGGCACCAGAGAGGGTGCGGCCTGCAAGCCAGAAATTCTCGCGTGATACGCCGCACACGGATCGGAGAAATTTGATTTTGAACAAAAAATAAACATCTTGACTTAGGCGGGCGTATGGCTCCTAAAAAAAGCTTCAAAAAAGCCTACGTCGGTATCGTGATGGATATGGCACTAGCCCGCAGCAAGATCAGCAACCGGATGGTTGCGCAGCGCTTAGGTGTGGATGAGACGACGATCCGTCGCTGGCGTAAAGAGAATATCGAATTTGAACGTGCTTTTACCGAAGCCCGGGAAGCTCTAAGAGAGAAAATTAACCACGTTGCAGGTAAGAGCCTGGACGTTCGTAAGAGAAAGGTTGTAACCACTTCTCCCGATGGTGTGAAGACCACAGTCGAAGATGTTCTGCCAACACACAACGATGTCGCGGTATTTGCCAAATCGCTTGGACTTGGCACCAGTGTTTATAGCGAGGAAGAGCGACAACGCGATGTTCTGCGTGAAGTGATGAAACACAAGGTTGCCGGGAAATATAGCGCTCTGGAGGCTGCACAGTTGCTTGAGGCTGAGGGGATAAAGGTGCCACAAACCTTGATGATGGAGATTACAACGCCGAAGCCGCCAGAATTACCCGGTTTGGCCGATGCCACCGGGCTAACGACGGATGAGGCAGCAGAGATATACCGAAACATGATGGGCTGATATGGGGAAATGCAAAAATAAGCCTTTCAGACCAAAAATAGTCTATTCATTTTTTGACCCATTTTATGCACGTTTTATTCACACGGTTTTTGCCACTTAACCGCCTGAAATAAGGCGTTGGCGCTGTTTACCTTATGAGTACGATCCGGCTGGTGCGGATAACGACCATTATGTTAAATCGGAGCAATATTCAGGAATTTTTCTCATGCCGCTACCTTTCCCATTCGACTTCAAAAAACCAGACTATCAGCAGGTTTTCGAGTGGAGACTGGAGCGCCTGCAGCGCATCCGGCAGCGACCTGAAATACTTCCCGCACTCAGGCAGTTTTATCGCACTAACCCTGCACAGTTCATTATTGACTGGGGGATGACGACCGACCCGCGCAACCTCGATTACGGATTGCCAGTTTCGATACCCTTCCTACTGTTTCCTAAACAGGAAGAGTGGATTAACTGGATTCTGGAGCGCAGGGCGCACCTTGAACACGGACTCACAGAGAAAAGCCGTGAAATGGGGCTGAGCTGGACGTCTATCGGCATGGCTTGCTCGTTGTGTCTGTTCAACAAAGAAATGGTGATTGGTTTCGGTTCCCGCAAAGAGGAATACGTTGATAGCACCGGCGACCCAAAAGCCCTTTTCTGGAAAGCCCGTAAATTTGTCGAAACGCTGCCCGTTGAATTTCGCGGTGGCTGGAGCGCGAAAAAGCATGCGCCCTATATGCGGGTGGAGTTTCCTCAATCTGGAGCTGTAATCAAAGGTGAAGCTGGTGACAATATTGGCCGTGGTGACCGTACCACACTTTATTTTGTCGATGAGTCCGCATTCCTGCAACGCCCGTTATTGATTGATGCGGCGTTATCTCAAACCACACGTTGCCGTATTGACCTCAGCTCGGTTAACGGCATAGCGAACCCGTTCGCACAGAAACGCCACGGCGGGAAAATACCGGTTTTTACCTTTCACTGGCGAAGCGACCCGCGTAAAGATGATGAGTGGTACCGGAAGGAGTGTGAAAAGATTGATAACCCGGTCATCGTTGCACAAGAACTGGACCTGAATTACAACGCGTCAGCAGAGGGCGTCTTAATCCCGTCTGAATGGGTGCAGGCTGCCATTGATGCGCATATAAAACTGGGAATTGAACCGACTGGTCATCGCCTGGGGGCGATGGATATTGCAGACGAGGGTAAGGATAAAAACGCATTTTCTACCCGACACGGTTTTCTGCTTGAGAACGTCAGAGAATGGTCTGGCATCGGCAGTGATATTTACAGCTCGGTTGAAAAGGTATTTGGTTACTGCGATAAAGACAATCTCACTGAGTTTCGTTTCGACGAGGACGGGCTTGGTGCGGGCGCTCGTGGTGATGCACGGGTTATTAACGAACTGCGTTCAGCAGATCGTCGACCTATGATAATAGCCACTCCATTTCGTGGTAGTGGTGGTGTATTTGACCCGGACGATGAAGCCGTTCCAGGGGATAACGGACATAACGCCAGATTAAACAAAGATTTCTTTGCGAATGCTAAGGCACAAAGTTGGTGGTATCTGCGTAAGCTATTCCGTAATACCTATCGTGCAGTTGAAGAAGGAAAGCCCTTTAATCCGGATGAAATCATTTCCATCAGCAGCGCTATAAAAAACAAAGACAAACTCATCACAGAACTTTCACAGCCAACCTATGCCATTAACGGCGTGGGGAAGATATCTGTGAATAAGCAGCCAGCAGGTACCAAATCACCAAACCTCGCTGACTCAGCGATGATCTGTTATGCACCGATGAATTCTTCCCTTGATACCTGGGCCGCACTGGCCGGAGCATAATATGTCCCGTAAGAAACGCCGTAACGGCGCACAACAGCCCGTTGCGACCGCTGACGGGTATAACAATTTCCCGGCCAAAATAGGCACCCAATCAAAAAACATTCAGTCTTCTGGAACCTACGTTCCCGGGTACATCAGCCGCAATCGCGTAGAGTTGGAATTTGCTTACCGCTCATCTTTCCTGGTTGGCGCTGGCGTGGACGCAATGGCTGATGATATGACCCGCAAGGGCATAACGATCAGTTCGAAGCTGGAGCCTGGGCGGAAGGGAATGCTCGACACATTCTGGGATGAAATCGGCATCTGGGATGGCATCAACGACACGCTAAAATGGTCACGTCTGTATGGCGGTGCGCTGCTGGTGGTGCTCATTGAAGGGCAGGACATGTCCACGCCGCTTAAACTCGACCGTATCAAACAGGGGCAATTTCAGGGCGTATTGTGCCTGGATCGCTGGATGGTTAGCCCGAGCTATTACGATCTGGTGACTGATTACGGGCCGAATTTTGGTAAACCTAAATTCTACAAGGTGATCACCAACCAGCAGGGTATTCCACCATGGAAAATCCATCACAGCCGCCTGATTCGCATGGAAGGTGACAGCCTGCCATTTCAGCAGGCACAAACTGAAAACGGCTGGGGTATGTCAGTCGTTGAACGTATCTTCGAACGCATCGAGGCATTCGACACCGCTACAGTCGGTACGACTCAGTTGATACATAAAGCGCATCTTCGCACTTACAGCATTGACAAGTTACGTAGCGTTCTGGCAATGCCAGACGATAACCCCGCAAAAGTCGGCTTAATGAAGCACATGGATATGATCCGTGAATTTCAGACCATCGAGGGTATGACCCTGATGGATAAGAGCGACGATTTTCAGACTCACAGTTACTCATTCGCTGGGATTGCGGATGTAATTTTGCGTTTCGCTGAACAGGTTTCCGGCGCCACGGGCATTCCGTTAGTGCGCCTGTTCGGGCAGTCTCCATCTGGTTTCAGTACTGGTGATGGAGACCTGGAAAACTATTACAGCCGCGTTAACTCGCTGCAGGAACGGCGGTTACGCCGACACATCCGCTGGTTGCTTGATATCTCCTGGCGGTCTCTGTTTGGTACCGGACTGCCAGACGATTTCACGTTTGAATTTAATAAACTGTGGGAAATGTCGGATGCCGACCGCGCTACGATGGCTAACAACGTTGCGACAGCATTAAGCACTCTTGTTGATCGTGAAATCATGCCGCGACATGTTGCAATGACCGACCTGCGCAACATGTCAGACATTATTGGTATCGGTGGTTCAATTACTGACAAGGACATTGAAAATGCCCAGGCAGAATGGGAGGAGGCTGAATCTGAAACCGAACCTCCGCCGCAAATCGGAGCGACAGTACAGAAAGAGCCTACTGGCGATAGCCAACCAGATCGGCGAAATAGTGGCGGGCTCTTACGATGGTTCACAGGCAAGCGCTGATAAGACGACAAGCACGCTGGTGGACTATTCGGATCTGATTTCCTCCTGGGCTGAAATGGTCGGCAAGAAGATGTTCGCCCAGGTCGAGCAGGAAGAGTGGAATCAGTGGCGCTCTGTGTCCGAACAAATATCTGTCGGGTTGCGTGACGTTGTCGGTAATACGCCTGTCGGTGCTGTTGCGCGCGATATTGTGGCCCGTCAGGTCCAGTACATGAAGTCGCTGCCCCTTGAAGCCGCCAGCCGCGTTTCTGAAATTCAGGCACGGGCAATAGAGGCGGTGATTCGTGGTGAGCGCCCTGACGCGCTGTACGCAATGATTATGGCCTCCGGGGACGTTGCAGCCAGCAGGGCGCAGATGATAGCGCGTACCGAGATTGGCAGAGCTACAGGTGCACTCACGCAGGCCCGCGCCCTTTCCGTTGGCTCTGAGGGCTATTGGTGGCGTATTGAGGGGGCCGGAACACGTCCCTCACATCGAAAAATGAAAGATAAGTTTGTTCGCTGGGATGACCCTCCGACGCTGGACGGTATGACCGGGCACGCCGGATGCCTGCCTAACTGCAAGTGCTGGTCAGAAGTGCAAATTCCTGAACCGAGAAAGTGATAGAAATACGCCTTATACCGGTTGTTTTGTCCGAACTGCAATAGTGGCTATTTGTTGCAAAAATGTTGCTCCGATAAAGTGGCCAGTTTTGATAGTTAAACAGCAACTTTTACGGCACTGAGGGGACAATTTAATCGAGTCCATTTTCGCCGGTGCGGTTAAGAGTCATTATGTTAAATAGCCCGTGATTTTGAACATTTATCCCTTTACCGAAGGTCGCCACTGCGCGGCCTTTTTTATTGCCCGCAATTCAGCAGGTGACCCCATGCAATATTTTTTCACTACCCGCCTGGGTGAGACGCGGTTTCTCACCGCTGACGGATCCTTGCTGTGTAAAGACGTCCCGATAGCCCGAACCGGCACGCAGGTTTATCTGCCGGAAGAAATCGACCTTGAGCCTGACGCCAGCGGCACCGTGACTGTCTGGCGCACAGAGGATGAGGTTTTCTCTCCCGAGACCATGGCGAGCTTTGAGGGTGTCGCGGTAACCCTGGGACATCCGGAAGGGCCGGGGGGAGAGATTATTTTCGTTAACCCCTCCAACTTTGCCGAACTGTCCCACGGGCATATCCAGAACGTGCGCCGAGGTACCGGAGACAAGTCAGATCTGCTGCTGTCCGACGTGCTGGTTAAGCGCCAGGAGGCCATCGACGCAATAAACAGCGGCCTGACTGATGTGAGCTGCGGCTACGACGCACAGTACAAACAACTCGCTCCGGGTAAGGGGCGGCAATACCAAATCACCGGAAACCATCTGGCCGTAGGCATCCCTAAAGGCCGTGCCGGTGCCGTGTGTGCAATCGGGGATTCAGCCCCATCCATCAAAAAGGAGAAGCCAATGTCTTGGCTGAAAAAAGTGGCTCAGGCCATCAAAACGAAAGATGAGGATGCGCTTAATAAACTCATCGACGAAGCGCCGGACATGCCTTCTGACGGCATGAGTTCTATCCCCGGCAGTTCAACCATCAACATCAATATCCCGTCACAGGCCACATCGCTACCCCCGGAAAACCGCACCACTACGGACGACAGCCCCGGCGTGACTACCGAACCGGGTAAAACAGCAGATGACGACGCCCCGGCGTGGGCCCAGGCGCTGATTGCCCGTATCGAAAAGCTGGAAGGTAAAACCACGGACGAAGACCCGAATAACAAAACGGGTGATGAAGATGCCGAGGAAGATAAGAAGGTGACCTGCGATGCGGCATTTAAACGCAACATTATTGCCGACGCAGAAATCCTGATCCCCGGATTCCAGCCGAACGGCGACAAATCACTGAAACGCCAGGTACTGAATCAGGCCGTGCGTACAGGTGACAGCCTGAAAGCGTTTGGTATCTCTGATTTCAGTAAAGTGCCAAAAGCGACCGTAGATGCAGTTTTCAGCGCTGCGGTGGAAATGCAAAAAACCAAAAACCACATCATGCCGCCATCGGTAACCACGCGCACAACTGACGGCGCGGTCAACACCAAAGGCATGTCTCCGGCACAGCTTAACCAGCTCAACGCCAATTTCTGGAAACGTAATAAATAAGGTGATCGACATGGGTGGAAAAGCCTACCTCGAACGCATGCCGCTTGGCATTCCTGGTGCAATTACGCGCCCGCGTGACTGCACAATTGAGCCGGTATCTCTTGACCCGGCAAACCTTTTCTCCGGATTCGGTCTGGCGGGTAAGTTCGTTAATAACAATTTCGTCCCGCTGGCAGCAGGCGACGATGTGAGCGTTGTGAAGGGTATTTTTGTGCGCCCGTTCCCGATCATGTCGCAGACAGATATTGCCTATCTCGGCGTAACCACCACTCAGGTGGGCGACAAACTGGCGCGCGGTTACATCTGCGTAAAAGCGCCAGCTACTGCCGCGACGGCTAAACGCGGTGATCCGGTATATGTCCGCGTTGCCGCACCGACAGCATCCAGCCCGCTGGGTTCTTTGCTGCTGACCGCAGACGCCACAGCATCCAACACGCCGCAACTCACCAAAGCCGAAGTTATGGGGCCAGGTGATCCAACCGGCCTTGTTGAAATCGCTTACAACATTTAAGGAAAAGCCAGATGTTTACAATTGACAGAGCTACTGCTGACGCGGCTGGCGTATTCCTCGTTGGGGAACTGGAGCGTCTCGATCAGACGCTTAATCTGCCGCTGGTATCGTATAAGTGGTCCCGCGACATGCCATTGCGTAGTGATGTATCTATCGCTGATGAAGTGTCGTCTTACACCAACACCGATTTTGCTGGTGTGGGTGGCCCGAATCCGAACGGCATCAACTGGATCGGCAAAGAATCTACCGCCGTGCCGGGTATTAATCTGGACATCGACAAAACACCACAGCCATTGCGCCCGTGGGGTATTGAACTGGGCTGGTCTGTACTGGAACTGGCCGCTGCTCAGAAAGTGGGACGCCCCATTGATGCGCAGAAGTACGATGCGATGCAGATGAAATGGAATATGGATACCGACCAGGTGGTATACATCGGTGATCCACAGGCGGGTTTCAACGGCATGCTGAACCTTTCCGGTGTGACTCCCATCGCGGCAGCGGCAGCATGGACGGCAACCACTGATCCCGACGTCATTGTTCAGGACGTTAACCTCCTGCTCAACGATGCCTGGGTACGTTCCGGCTATGCGGTATGCCCCGGTAAGATCGGCCTCGCGCCTGAACTGTTCAGTCTTTGCGTAAGCAAAAAAGTGTCCTCTGCGGGCAATATCTCCGTACTGGAATTCCTGAAAATCAACACGATTTCATTCCAGGAAAACGGCGAGCCGCTGGAGATTGTCTCCATGAAATGGGCGTCAAAACGGGGTACCGGCGGCGCACATCGCATTGTTGCATACACCCAGGCAGAAAAATTCATTCGCTTCCCTATGGTTCCGTTGCTGAATACGCCGCTGGAATATCGAGGTCTGTTCCAGCTCACGAACTACTACGGACGCCTGGGCCAGGTCGAAACGCCGTACATCAACACCATTTCCTACCTGGACGTTCCGGCATCCTGATAATGGCGGGGAAACCCGCCTCACTGGAGTTTTCGCATGAAATACATCGTTACGGGCTCGGCGAATCTGCGGTTCGCTGATGGCACTTCCTTTTCTCTCACGCCGGGGATTCATGACGATTTCCCGGAAGAGGTAAAGGCGCATTGGGCCTTCTCGCATCACGCTGAGAAAATCACCGATGATGCGGCAGCAGTGCATTTTGTAGGTGAGGAAGACCTCAAAGCGCAACTGGCGGCACTGACGGAAACCAATGCAGAACTGACACAGCAACTGACCGCTCGGGATACCGAACTGGAAGATCTCAAAGCGCAACTGGCGGCACTGAACGCTGATAAAAGCGGGAAGACTGACAAAAAATAGGTGATGAAAAATGCCTAAAAATGACCTGCTTCCTTCCATCCAGCAATTCCGCACTGACTATCCAGAGTTTGCAAACGAAACCCGCTATCCGGACCCGATTATCAGTCGCGCACTGAGACAGGCGGATGCAATCCTTGATCAGAATATCCAGGGCAGCCAGTTTGTTGAGCTCGCAGAATTGTGTGCGGCGCATTACACCGAACTGGGCGGTAAAACACTGGCCGCGTCTGCTGCTGGGGGTGTGAGTACTGCTGGCGGCGGTGTGCTGACATCAAAATCCGTGGATAAGGTGTCAGCCAGCTACGACGTATCGGGGATTGTCGATCCTGATGCTGGTTTCTGGAACAACACAAGTTTCGGGCGCGAGTTCTTCTGGTGGTGGTCGATGTACGGCGCGGGCGGGAGACAGTTGTTATGAAAAACGGCCTGACGGTAACGACTGATAATGCTGATGCGGTACTTGCTGCACTGGCGAAACTCTCCGGTATGGATGTGCTTGTCGGCATACCGGAGGGCAACGCCGCGCGCGAGGATGGAGCTCCTTATAACAACGCGGAGTTGGGCTATTTGCAATCAGTGGGAGCAACAATTCAGATCCCTGAGCACACCACGACTATTTATCGTCAGGTTGATGCTAACGGAGATTTGAAAAACGATGGTCGTTTCGTGAAAGCCAGGAAAAGCAACCTTGCTACTACGCATACCGTACCCGCTCAAACAGTGACGTTACCGCCCAGGCCTTTTCTGGACATCGGCATTGAAGATACGCAGGAGCGCACAACGGCACACCTTAAGGCCGCGGCACAGTATGCATTGGAAGGTAAGGCGGAAGGTGCAGAGCGTGAACTGGAACGCGCCGGGATTATCGCCTCTGATGGAGCAAAGGCGGTTATTTCGACTGGTGACCGCCTCACTCCACTTTCGGAGAAAACGCTCAAAGCCCGTCGCGCTCAGGGGTTACCCGGAGACAAGCCGCTTTGGGCTCACGGCTATCTGTTGCGCTCGATCACCTACGTCGTGAGGAAAAAATAATGCCGTTTCTCGATATGTCTGATGTCCTGATGGATCCGGATTTCCTTGATACGTCGCTGGTTTGCCATCGGCAGATTCAGACGCGTGACGCCGACAATTTTCCAGTTAACACGCCGCAGGATTTCCCGTTTTCCGGGATTGTGACTGTTGACCGTTCGCTGGAAGCGAAACGTATGACGGCAGGGCAGAACATCAACGGTGCAATCCTCATCGTGACGCAGTTCCGGCTTACCCAGGGGCAGGCGCAAACGGACATAAACCAGAGCCTTGATGCCGACATTGTGACGTACAGCGGGCGCGACTATCGCGTGACGTTTGTCGACCCGTACACGCGTTACGGTACAGGTTTTGTCCAGGCACATTGCGAGCTACTGGACTTTGACGGAGGTTCGCCGATTGAGTAACGACAGCACATCACCGGGATACCTGACGCCCGTCGGCGCAGAGCCTGATTATGACCAGGAACTGGAGCGGCAGATAAGCCGCTGGATTCGGGGTGTTACAGGCCTGGATGCAGATCAGGTTTATCCGCGCTGGACCGACCCGCAAGCCAGTATCCCGAAAAATGGCATAACGTGGGCTGCATTCGGCATAACGACAATGCCACGGGAGAATATGCCTGCTGAAATTCAGATCAGCGACGAACAGAGCGAGCAATGGTCATGGGAACAGGTCACGGTACTTGCCTGTTTCTACGGCCCGCAAGGTGCTGCCATGGCTGCGCGGTTTCGTGACGGTTTATACGTTGAACAGAACAACACAACGTTGCGGACTGCTGCCGGACTGTCGCTGGTGGACAATGGTCAGATCTACAACCTGCCGGAGTTAATCAATAACCAGTGGGTGCGCCGGTATGACATCACGGTGACGCTGCAGCGCAAAAACACCCGAAACTTCAATATCAAAACCATCCAGTCAGCCCCCGTACAATTCTTCGGAGATTAAGTTATGGCACAGGGTTTACCTGTCTCAAACGTCGTTAACGTCGACGTGATCATGGCGCCAACGGCGGCCACTGGTCGAAATTTTGGCGCACTGTTGATCCTCGGCACATCCACGGTGATTCCGGTAACTGAGCGCATCCGCCAGTATTCCAGCATTGAGGACATTGGTACCGATTTTGGCACTGATTCGCCGGAGTATGCTGCCGCTACGGTCTTCTTTTCTCAGTCACCAAAACCAACCATGGTACTGATTGGCCGCTGGGCGAAAACGCTCGCATCGGGTGAGACGGGAACGGTTGAGACAATGATTGCTGCGGTCAATGCCTGCCTCCAGTACACCAACTGGTACGGACTGGCGATTGCCGACAGTGCCGCACTGGTGGATGCTGACGTGCTTTCCGTTGCTGGTGCGATTGAGGCATCCAGCCTGAGCCGTATTCTGGCGGTGACGACCAGTGACGTTAAAACACTGACTGCGGGTGACACGACCAACCTCGGCTACAAACTGAAAACGGCTGGCTACGCGCGCACCTTCTGGCAGTACAGTTCGTCCAGCAAGTATGCGGCAATTTCCGCGTTTGGCCGTGCGTTTACGGTG
This sequence comes from Phytobacter diazotrophicus, assembly GCF_052061655.1. Taxonomy (NCBI): domain Bacteria; kingdom Pseudomonadati; phylum Pseudomonadota; class Gammaproteobacteria; order Enterobacterales; family Enterobacteriaceae; genus Phytobacter; species Phytobacter diazotrophicus. Next base: position 1,954,095 of record NZ_CM125428.1, read on the forward strand.
AATTTCACGGGCAGCAATACCACCATTACCCTGAAATTCAAACAGGAGCCGGGCATCACCTACGAAACGCTGACGCTGGCGCAGGCAAACGCCATCGATGCGATCAACGGTAACGTCTTCGTCTATTACCAGAACGATACCGCCATCATCCAGCAGGGTGTAATGGCTAACGGTGATTTCTTCGATGAGCGCCACGGCCTCGACTGGCTGCAGAACTACGTGCAGACCAACCTGTATAACCTGCTCTATACCAGCACCACCAAAATTCCACAGACCGACGCTGGCGTTACCCGCCTGCTGACTAACGTCGAGCAGTCTATGGATCAGGCGGTGACTAACGGGCTGGTGGCGGCTGGTGTGTGGAATGGTGGCCCGATTGGTCAACTGGCCCCCGGCGACACGCTGACGAAAGGGTATTACGTCTATGCGCAGCCGATTTCAGAGCAGGCGCAGGCAAACCGTGAAGCCCGCAAATCACCGCTCATTCAGGTGGCCTGTAAGCTCGCTGGCGCAGTGCATTACGCAGACGTTCAGATCAACGTTGTTCGATAAGGGGAAACCATGGCTACTTATTCTTTTATGGACGTCACGGCGACACTGGCTGGCCCGACGGGTGATATTGACCTGGGCTACGGTTCAGCCAACGCCGAAGAGGGCATTACTGTCACAATGACAGAAGCCAAAAACACCATGACCGTCGGTGCTGATGGTGAAGTAATGCATTCACTGCATGCTGGCAAAGCGGGAACTATTACAGTCACCCTGCTGAAAACGTCCCCGGTCAACAAAAAGCTGTCGCTGGCCTACAACGCACAGTCGCTTTCATCTTCCCTCTGGGGAAACAACGTGATTCTGGTGCGTAACCACGTCTCCGGGGATACCACTGTCGCGCGTACTGTGGCCTTTCAGAAACAGCCCGATCATGCTAACGCAAAAGTCGGCGCGACCGTTTCCTGGGTATTTGACTGCGGCAAAATCGACCAGACGTTAGGGGAATTTTAATAGATGGAATTTACGATCAACGGCGTGGATTACCGCGCCACTAAGCTGAGTGTGTTTGACCAGTTGAAAGTCTGCCGGAAATTACTGCCTGTACTGTCCAGTATCGTCCCTGACCTGGCTAAGTTGCGTGAAACAGCGGCAGCGACGGCGGGTGACCGGGAAAAAACCTCTCAGGTGATCGGTACTATCCTGCCGAAAATTGCTGACGTGGTGGCCGGGATGCCCGAAGAGGACGTGAACGCAATCCTGCATCCCTGCCTGTCAGTCGTCAGCCGCCAGTCAATCGCCAAAAACTGGACGCCTGTTTTCAGTAACGGTGAACTGATGTTCGACGATATTGACCTGTTTACCATGCTGAATATCGCTGGCCGGGTGGCAGCCGATAACCTGGGAAATTTTTTGCCCGTACCCCCTACGAGCGTGACGCAGGACCAGCAGTCAGCCTGACGCTAAACACCCTGCCGGACGGTGAAGATTTCCTGCGCCGTCCGGTTCAAGCGGGCTATATCCCCTACACCGCATTGCTTGACGGTTCCGTTGACCTGGCGGACATCGCACGCATGAACGACTGGATCGACGTTAAAGCCGATAACGATATGCGCATTGAGCGCTGGGAGAGAGAAAACAGTGAACACTGAAACAATTAAATCGTTCCTGATCTCCCTTGGGTTCGATATCGACGGTGCTGGTGCCGCGAAATTTGACGCCACAATTCTGGGTGTAACCAAATCTGTTATTAAACTGGGTGCGGTGGTTGAGGGCGCGGCTCTGTCAGTGGTGGCGTTTACCACTAAAATAGCGGCGGGACTGGACGATCTGTATTGGGCATCACAGCGCACCGGCGCGACGGTCGCAGGTATCCAGTCTCTCGGGTATGCAGCATCACAAACAGGGGGCAGCGTTGCTGCCGCGCGTGGTTCGCTGGAGGGGCTCGCCCGGTTCCTGCGCAGCAATCCCGGCGGTGAGGGGTTCCTGAACCGTCTGGGCGTGGAGACCCGCGACGCCAGCGGACAGGCTCGCAGCCTGGAGGCTGTATTCACGGGGCTGGGACAAAAACTCAGCACCATGCCGTATTACCGGGCTAACCAGTACGCACAGATGCTCGGCATTGATGAAAACACCCTGATGGCGATGCGCCGTGGCATGGGTGAGTTTACCGCGCAGTATAACGCCATGAAAAAGGCTATCGGGTTTAATCCTGATGCTGCTGCAGCGAGCAGCAATCGCTTTATGACCTCAATGCGCGCGTTCGGCGAAATGGCGGGCATGGCGCGGGATAAAATCGGTTCCAGCCTGACTGACGGGCTGGCGGGCTCTATTGACCGCCTGCGTAAGCAGATTCTGGACAATTTCCCGAAAATTGAGAAGGCAATGACTGCCGTTATCAAGGGGATCCTCTGGCTGGGTGATGTGGTTGGCCGCGTTGTCTACCGGCTGATTCAGGCGGCGGGCGGCATCATCGACTGGTGGAATTCGCTCGATAAATCCACGCAGCGGGTGATTGAGGTGCTGGGTGCGCTGGTGGTCGCATGGAAGGTGCTCAACAGTGCGTTCATCAAATCCCCCATTGGCATAATTATCGCGCTGGCGGCGGCGCTGGGCGCGCTGATTGAGGATTACGTCACCTGGAAAGAAGGTGGCAAGTCGCTTATCGACTGGAGTAAATGGCAACCGGATATTGAATATGCCATGAAAGGCATTAAGAGTCTGGGCGGTGACTTCGGTGATCTTTATGACAAGGTCTCCGAGCTGGGTAGCGCCCTTGTCGATGCAGGAAAGGCCTTTCTCGAATTCCTAAACATCGACACCTCGCATTTTTCCGGTAAATGGCTTTTCGACCAGATAATCGAGTCGGTCCGCAGTACCATCAAATATATTGGTGCGCTGGTCGATGTGATGAAAAAACTGGTTAAAGGCGATTTCTCCGGCGCGTGGGATTCGATGGTCGACGCGGCGAAAATCCTTGCCGACAGCCCTGTTGCAAAAGGTGTGACAAAAGTCGCTGTCGGTCTGGCTGATAAAGCAGTCGATGCTGCCAGGAAATACCTGCCGGAATGGATGGGGGGTAAACCAGCAGAATCAGAGACTGAACCAGAACAGCACGCGCAGTCCGTTAAAAATCCCCAACTGGATACGCTAAACAGGACGCAGGCAGATTCACGTCAGGATGCAGCGAAAAGCCGTCAGGAACGCAACGCAGCATCTTCTATGGCTAACACATGGCTGGGCCGTATTTCGCTGGGTATTCAGCAACTACATGATGCGCTGGCTCCACAGCAAACTGAGGGGAATATAGGCGAGCAGGCACCGTATCTGATGCGTGGTCAGCAGGAAGGAACTCCTCCTGTCAAAGTCCCGCAACCGACGAAAGAAGGTGCCGCGCTTCTGGGCTGGATGCGTCCGGCGCTGGCGAATCTGGAACGCCTTTATAACCTGCCTGCCGGCTTATTGCGTAGCGTTGCGCTCGCTGAATCTGGCGGAGATCAGTTTGCCACCTCGAAAGCAGGCGCGCAGGGCATGTTTCAGTTTATGCCTGACACGGCTAAGGACCTGGGCCTTAAGGGCAATGATGCATTCGACCCGATGAAATCCGCCGATGCAGCAGCTCGCTATCTCAGTCAGTTACTGCGCCGCAGCGGTGGTGACCTGAATAAAGCCCTGGCCTCCTACAACTGGGGTATGGGCAATGTCGAGAAATACGGGATGGGCCTGTTGCCGCGCGAAACCCGGGAATACGTCCCCAAGGTTATGAGCAATATGCCGCAGGCGGCCAGCCCGTCTTACAACCAGCAAACCACCATCAATATTCACGGCGTTACCGACCCCCGGGAGGCTGGAAATATTGTGGCCGGTAAACAGCAGGGCATCATGTCTAACGGTATTCAGCAACTCACCACAGGGCCGCGTTAATGGATATTTTGTCGACACTGCTCAGGCTGCAAAGCCGAAAGATAGGGGTGATTATTCCGGATGTGGTTGTTTCTGAAAAGCACAGCGACGCTCTGGAGATAACGGAACATCCCGTGGAAACTGGCGCGGCAATATCCGATCACGCCTACAAGCGACCGTCTGAGGTGGTGATGGAAGTCGGCTTTGCTGGTGGCGGTGCGTTGCTTGATTTCGCCAGCAGCCTGACCAGTACGTCATTGCTGGGTATGAGTCCACGCGAAACGTATCAAAAGCTGCTGGATCTGCAATCCAGTCGCACCCCGTTTGATGTGGTGACCGGGAAGCGCATTTATAAAAATATGCTGATCCGGTCGCTGGAAGTGAATACGGATAAAGCCACGGAAAACGTGTTATCTGCGGTGATTTCATTGCGAGAGGTGATCATCACTTCAACCCAGACGGTGCAGGTTGCCGATAAATCCGAGATGCAAAAGGCGGTGGAAACGTCTCAGGTGCAGAACGCCGGAACTAAATCGACGATACCTGGTGATGATGCATCATTTCTGCAAAAACTGATCTGGTGGTGGAATAAATGACGGTCAATGAAATACCTCTATCGCCCGATAATCAGCAATTCGCTATCACGCTGGCAGGAACAACCTACCGGATGCGCATTATCTGGCGTGATCCGGTCTGGTGTCTGGATCTGATGCACAGCGATAAAACGCCGCTGGCGTTGAATCTGCCTCTGGTTACCGGAGCTGAATTACTGGCTCAGTATTCGTATCTGAATCTCGGTTTTAAACTGGCGGTGGTTTGCGATATCCCCGGACAGGAATACCCGACAAAAACAGATTTAGGTATCACCAGTCACCTCTACGCTGTTACGGAGTGAATAGCCATGTCAAAAAACTGGATGCGGCATTTTGAGTTACTGCTGCTGGATAAAGACGGAAATGGCATTAAATTCTCTGACCTGAAAGTTACTTTTCAGATCCAGAAAATGCCAGCGACTATTTTTAATGGATTTGTCGGGAATTTTAAGGTTTATAACCTTTCTGATGAAACTCAGAATCGAATTAAAAGCAATGAATTTTCACGAGTTCAGGTCATTGCTGGTTATGACGGAAACCCAGATGAGTCTGGTAATTACCCTGATCGCAATGTAGGGTTGATTTTCAACGGTGATATTCGCTTTACCATTTCAGGGCGCGATAACCCTACTGACACATGGGTGCTGATTCAGTGCATTGATGCCTGGGAAGGGCATCTTAAGTCGAGCGTGAAAACCACGGTTGCTGCTGACTGGAAGTACGATCAGTTGTTCAGTCTCGGTATGGAATCCTATAAACCCTACGGTATTACGACTGGCACTATCCCTGAATTTCCTGCAACTGTGTTTCCGCGCGGGCGTGTGCTTTACCAGAACTCATCGGAACTGATGAACAGTATTGCCAGACAGTGCAATGGCAACTGGTGGTATGAAAATAACCAGGTAAATATCGTTCCGGATGATAAGTACATTGAGGAAGCGATTGTACTCAACAGCCAGACAGGTTTGATCGGCATGCCGCAGCAGACGATGGGGGCCGGGGTTAACGTTCGCTGCCTGATTAATCCGAACATTAAGCTGGGTGGACTGATTCGTCTGGATCAGGCGTCAGTGTACCGCGCATCCCTCAGTAACGAGCAGATAGGTAAGTCGCCTTCAAGGCTTGGAGAAAGCACCACTGAGGGCAATATCTATGTTGATGGCATTCCGGATAAGGGGCAGCTTAGTGCTATTAACGCTGATGGTGATTACATCGTAGGTAGTATTGATTATACTGGCGATACGCGGGGGCAGGCGTGGTACATGGACCTGCTTTGCCTGGCTAAAGGGGCGGCAGAGCTTCAGTCGCAATCCACCATCGCAAAAACGACAACAGCATCATGAAAAATATCATTGTTTTTTCATTTCTGATTTTTTCACTGCCTTCACTGGCAACGGTGACCTGCACAAAAACGATAACCGGTACGACTTATTGCACAGGTACTGACAGCGCTGGTCGCACAGTGGATACTCAGACCACAACGACCATTACCGGTACAACTACGACGACCGGTAAAGAGGGTGACAGGCAGGTTAATCGTGAATGTCACACCACCGTAACAGGCACGACGCATTGCGACTAAATCTACCCCTTAAAACAGGTGTAGGGGTTTAATTCCGAGGGATGGTGTACCTATGCCGGTGCAGAGTGATATAACTTATTTGCTGGTTTAATTCAGCCTCTGGTAATTATCACATACAGCAAGGAAAGTTATATGATCGGTTTTGATAATCTAATTACACCCAAGATACTCTCTGCTTTATATATCATCACGGTAATACTTCTTCTCATTGTTTCGGTTGTTGCTATGGTGAATGGCAATGTGGCTGCTGCCATTATAGGAATTGTTCTGGCCGTTTTTTGCCGGATATTCTTTGAATGCATTATGGTTTCTTTCAAAAATAACGAATATCTGCGCAGGATAACAGAAGCGCTTGAAAGAAAAACCGATTAAAAGAAATCTTCCAACATAACCCGGCCATCGCGTCGGGTTTTTTATTGCCCGGAGAAAACATGCCCGCTTCACTAAACTCCCAAATCGGCAGTAAGGAGCAGTACAACGCCGAGCTAGTCCAAAAAGTTTTTTCCACGCTGAAAGTCGCCATGCCCGGAGTTATCGAATCGTTTGATCCTGACTCTGTGACCGCCTCTGTTCGCCCCGCAATAAAAGGTTATGACGGCGGTACAGAAGATGATGGCTGGATTGAACTGCCGCTGCTGGTGGACGTGCCTGTAATTTTTCCGCGTGGTGGTGGCTGCACGCTGACGTTCCCGGTCAAAGCGGGTGATGAATGCCTGCTAATTTTTGGTGACCGCTGCATTGATTTCTGGTGGCAGAACGGCGGCATACAGAAGCCGGTAGACCTGCGTATGCATGACCTGTCTGACGCATTCGCCATTGTCGGCCCACAATCGCAGGCACACAAAATAATCGGTATCAGTACCAGCGCTGCACAACTGCGCACTGATGACGGGGCTGCGTTTGTAGAAGTGGCCGCCGGGCATGCCATTACCGTTAAAACGCCTGGTAAACTGACGGCCAACGCCGACGGTGGTACCGAGATTACCTCTCCGACCATTGTACTGAACGGCAACGTCACGATTAACGGCAATCTGTCGCAGGGCATGGGTGCCAGTGGCGGCAGCGCGACAATGCGCGGCCCAGTGACTGTGATAAACGACGTTACCGCGGGTGGTAAGAGCCTGATGACGCACACGCATGGCGGTGTGCAGAGAGGTGGATCTAGTACGGATGGGCCTAACTAATGCGATACCGGCGAGAAGATGATAACGGTGAGTACACCTTTGGTCAGGGGGATGACACCTGGCTGATTAATTCACCGGAAGCGGTGGCGCAGGCCATCAAAACCCGGTTCGAACTGCGGTACGGGCAGTGGTTCCTCGATACGACCACAGGCACACCGTGGATACAGTCCGTACTGGGCAAACAGAAACCCGAGATTTACAACCTCGCCATTCGCCAGCGCATTCTGGAAACGGCAGGCGTCAGCTCAATTACCGCATTCGATACCACGGTGAACACCTCAACCCGGCGTGTGTCGTTCACCGCGACGGTAGAAACAATCTACGGAACAACGACAGTAACCAGCGAGGCATAAATGTCCCTCAATCTCGATACGCTGGGTTTATCGGCAACGATAACCGCCCAGGGGATTAGTGCGCCTGATTATCAGACAATCCTTTCCACTATCACCGGGTATTTCCAGCAGATTTACGGTACCGATGCTTATCTGGATCCCGACAGCAAAGACGGTCAGATGGTGGCGCTGGTGGCGCTGGCCATTCACGACGCCAACACGACGGCTATTGGCGTGTACAACAGCTTTTCTCCGTCTACAGCGCTCAGCGACGCGCTATCACGCAATGTCAAAATTAACGGCATTGCGCGTAAGGGGGAGACGCGTTCTACAGTTGACCTGCTTCTTACCTGCACCCCGGGAACCACCATTACCAACGGTTCGGCGAAGGATACTAACGGCATTATCTGGAATCTCCCGGCATCGGTTTCTGTTGACGTTGACAGTACGGTAACAGTCACGGCCATTTGCGCGACCAGCGGCGCAGTAGCAGCGGTCGCAGGCAGCATAACGGGTATTAACACGCCGACGCGCGGCTGGCTGACGGTGACAAACCCATTAGCGGCTACCGTGGGCGCCGCGGCAGAAACCGATGCCGAATTGCGTGTACGCCAGGGGCAAAGCGTGGCATTGCCATCCCTTACCCCGTTCGATGCAGTTGATGGCGCGCTGGCGAATATTTCCGGCGTAACCCGTCACAAGCTGTATGAAAACGATACTGGCTCGGTGGATATTAACGGGCTGCCCGCTCACTCCATTTCGGCCATTGTCGACGGTGGTGACGCAACCACGATTGCTCAGACCGTTCGTGGCAAAAAGGGCCAGGGCGTCGCAACCTACGGCACAACCACTATCGTTGTCCCGGATGCCTGGGGAAATCCACACCCGACATCTTTTTCCCGTCCGGTTAACGTGCCGATTTATGTCGCCATCACTATCCGCGTATTTGCAGGCTATACGTCGCTGATTGGTGACCAGATCAAAGCGGCCATTGCTGACTACATCAACTCACTGAAAATTGGTGATGATGTGCTTCTGAGCCGTGTTTACTCGCCAGCTAACCTCGGTGTCGTGAGCGGAGGAAATTCCCGCTATTACGATATAACCAGCCTGCAGATCGGGAAAACAGCGGGCAGCGTGGCGGCTGCCAATATTGATATCGGTTATGCGGAAGCGGCCAGTTGCTTAACTGCAAATATCGCTCTCACGGTGACGTCATGAGCAAATACACCGACCTGATTACCAATTATCACGCCACAAAGCCCCTTTTCTTCCAGCACGTCGATTTGTCAACACGTCCGCTTCTGGATACCAGCACTACGTTAAACCGCCTGGTGACGGCATTTGATATTGATACTGCGGTGGGAGTGCAACTTGACATTCTGGGGGAATGGATAGGGCGTAGCCGGTATGTGGCTGTCCCTATCTCAGGCATTTTCTTTTCCTGGGATACGGACGGGCTCGGCTACGACCAGGGCGTCTGGCAAGGGCCATATGACCCGGATTCAGGGTATACCGCACTGAGTGATGAAACTTATCGAATCATCCTCAAAGCAAAAATCGCAATCAACAACTGGGACGGAACGAACGATACGTTACCGCCCATCCTTGATGCCGCTCTGGCAGGTTCCGGTCTGACAATGCAGATCGTTGATAACCAGGACATGACTATCTCTATCTGGGTTTTCCCGGAAGTGGATATCGCCAGCGTCTCTCTGGAACTCATTGCTGCCATCAAGCAGGGATACCTGACGATTAAGGCGGCGGGGGTATGGGGAGGATCAATTCAGATACCCACGATTGAAACACCATCCGATGGAAACCGCTTTTTTGGTTTTGACATGGATAACGAATACATAGCGGGTTTCGATACCGGCGCATGGGGGACTTTACTGTAATGGCAACAAATAACTTTAAACCATTTGCTACAGGCGCCGGGGCGAACGTAACACCCCAGGCGGATTATGAAGCACTGACGGCGTTACTGACAGGGTTTCAGTCCGGAAAGGCCAGCTCTGCGCAGGTTAACAAGGCTATCCGGCAGGCAACGTTTGTTGCGGCAGCGCTGGCGCAATACATGACCAATAAAACCGGTCAGGATGTACTTGATAACGGCGATATAGCTGCGTTCATTACCAAAATGGCAGCGGCGTTCGGCCATGATTTTCAGGCGCTTGATGCCGGGCTGACCTCTCTGGCGGCGCTGGTCGGTGCTGCTGACACACTGCCATATTTTACAGGCCTGGATACGTTTTCGTTGACCTCCCTGACGTCGGTCGGACGTAACCTTATTAGTCAGACATCCATTGCAAACGCGCTTTTTTACCTGCAGGGAGCACCAATTAACTCCCCGTCGTTTACGGGGACACCGTTTGCCCCGACAGCAGCGGCTGGAACGAACAATACGCAAATCGCAACCACGCAGTTTGCTCAGTCGTTGATTACTGCATTGCTGGACGGCGCCCCAACCGCGCTAAACACGCTGAATAAAATCGCGTCAGCAATTAATAACGACCCGATTTATGCCGCTAACGTCAATGCTGCTCTTGCTCTGAAAGCGCCACTGGCAAACCCGGCTCTGACAGGAACGCCAACCGCGCCGACTGCGTCGGCTGCCACCAATAATACCCAGATCGCGACGACTGCGTTCGCGCAGGCGCTGATCTCTGCTCTTATCGGTGGCGCTCCTACGGGCCTGAATACCCTTAACAAAATTGCGACGGCGATTAATAACGATTCCTCATTTGCAACCAACGTTAATGCTGCGCTAAACCTGAAAGCACCGCTGGCCAGCCCCGCATTAACCGGATCTCCGACAGCACCAACCGCCACTGCTGGTGATAACTCAACATTGCTGGCAACGACGGCTTTTGTTACGGCTGCACTTACTGCGTTTCTGCCTAAACGATCATTCGGTCTGAATGACTTCATCCGCATTCCCGACGTGCCTGGCGGCCTGATTTTCCAGTGGGGGACAACTGCCGGTACCGGGTCAGATGGTCTAATCACAACCACATTACCGACAACATTCCCGAACGGGAACGGAATTTGCGCCGTTTGTGCATATTACAGCGGCAGCCGGAACGCGATTACAACGCAGGTTGCGTCTATTACTCAGACCACAATTCAGTTATTTGCGTCAGTCTCTTCAACTGGCGCAGCCGCGCCAGGAGCTGCAATCCGTTACTTTGTACTGGGGTATTAATATGGAAAGTGTTTATTTTTCGCCGTCATTACTGTCATTCATTCCTGCCAGATGGAAAGACGACGGCACTTACACAACTGAGACCTGGCCCGCAGATGCGGTACTGATTACAGACGAAGTGGCTCAGACTTTCTGGAAGCAAACTCCACCAGATGGCAAGCAACTCGGCGCGGTTGATGGCGAGCCATCCTGGGTCGATATTCCGCAACCGCCAAACTCAGAGCTTCTGAAAATAGCCCTGCAAAACCTGACCATTCAGTATCAGGCCGATATTGAATCGCTAAATCGCGCGTGGCTGGCTGCTGCGGTTGCCGATGGTACAACCGAGAGCGCCAAAAAAAGCGCTGTTGTTTCTCAGATTGCAGCACGAAAAACGCAGTACGCATCAGATCGCGCGGCAGTGATTGCGCAATATCCCGTTTAAAATAAGGATCTCATAATGGCAGATAAAACCACCACGACTACGACTCAAGAAAGCCCGGTAGTCGAGGAAGGCAATGCTCAGGCGCAGATAGTAAAATTTTGCCCTATTTGTGGATCGCAGATGTATCAGGGGATGCGTTACGGATTGCTGTGCTGGATTTGTCCCGACCCCGACTGTGATTTCATCATTCCGATTTAAACGGAAAAAAGGAAGCCCGCTTCGGCGGGTTTTCTATCCGACGTTTGAAGTATTGTCGAGTGGCGTTTGATTTTTTGAGTACAATAATTAGTACAATTTCAATATTTAAATTGTATTAATTATTTAAAAACAAAGTGATAGATATCACTGTGCGTAGTCATGGAAAAGAAATGTGGGCGTTGCCGTTGAATCAGACACCTGAGCTCATCCTGTTGATCAATAACCTGCCTATGGTAAACCATTGCGTCGCATCTTCCGAAGGAAAACGCGTTGCAGAGCGCTATTCGGGAGCAAGATCCAGGACGCAAAAAATGACTCTCGTCACATTTGTTTGCAATTTGTCCCAGTATCGACATATTAAGTTGCGTAAAAAGAACGGCTAATTTCACGTAAATGAGGATATTTCTTTGAAATGCCGTTTGTTTTTTGCCTTCTCCCTTTTGTCCGCGACAATCCATTGCGCGTTGGCAGATGATATGCCGATTTCTCCCCAGCCGCCGGAAATTCAGGCGGGCTCATGGGTCTTAATGGATTACACCACCGGGCAGATCCTCACTGCAGGCAATGAACATCAGCAGCGTAATCCGGCCAGCCTGACCAAGCTGATGACTGGCTATGTTGTGGATCGCGCCATCGACAGCCACCGTATCAGCGCCAGCGATGTGGTGACGGTAGGTAAGGATGCCTGGGCGCGAGGGAATCCGGTCTTTGACGGCTCTTCATTAATGTTCCTGAAAGCCGGGGATCGCGTAACGGTGCGCGACCTGAGCCGCGGGCTGATTGTCGATTCCGGCAACGATGCCTGCGTCGCGCTGGCCGATTATGTAGCGGGAAGCCAGCCGCAGTTCGTCAGCATGATGAACGACTATGTGCAAAAGCTAAATTTGCGTGATACCCATTTTGAAACGGTACATGGCCTGGACGCGCCCGGCCAGCACAGTTCGGCATATGATCTGGCGGTGCTTTCCCGCGCCATTATCAGCGGTGAGCCGGATTTTTATCATATGTACAGTGAGAAAAGCCTGACCTGGAACGGTATCACCCAGCAGAACCGTAATGGGCTGCTGTGGGATTCATCATTGAATGTTGATGGCCTGAAAACCGGGCATACCTCGGGTGCCGGTTTTAACCTGATAGCATCAAGCGTTGATGGGCAGCGTCGCCTGATTGCGGTTGTGATGGGGGCGGAAAGCCCGAAAGGCCGTGAAGACCAGGCGCGGAAGTTGCTGCACTGGGGCCAGCAAAATTTTGATACCGTGCAGATTCTGCAGAAAGGTAAAAAAGTTGGCAGCGAGCGTATCTGGTATGGCGATAAGGAACAGATGACGGTCGGTACCGACCAGGATCTTTGGCTGGCGCTGCCGAAAGCGGAACTCCCGAATATCAAAGCACGCTATGTCATAGACGCTAAAGAGCTCGAAGCCCCGCTTGCCGCTCATCAGCGCGTGGGCGAAATCCAGCTTTACGATCGTGACAAAGTGGTGGCGCACTTGCCGCTGGTGACGCTGGATGATGTCGGTAAGGGTGGCTTGTTCTCGCGGTTGAGCGACTATCTGCACCACAAAGCCTGATGATGCGGACTGGCTGTGACGCGAGTCTGCTCACATAATTGATCTGTTGTGAGTGCCCGGTTTCGATGATTTCACTACACTGTACAAATAAACAGTGAAGGGAGGGTAACATGGCATACACCGTAAGACAGGTTGATAAGCGCACTATCGCCGGGTTTCATCTGGTTGGCCCCTGGGATGTCACCGTCAAGAAAGGGTTCGAGCAGTTAGCGATGTGGGTTAACGGTAAACAGATTCAGACTCAGGAATGGATCACGGTTTACTATGACAATCCCGATGACGTTCCCGCGGAAAAGTTGCGTGCTGATGTGGTTGTTTCGGTTCCGGCTGATTTCGTCATTCCTGAAAACAGTGAAGGGGTGATGCGTACTGAGATTCCGGCAGGCCTGAACGCAGTGGCACGTGCTCGCGTCTATAACGAAGAGTTCGAACAGGCGTGGGATGCTTTTTTTGATGAATTGATGGCAGACGAGCAGTATCAGATTGCTTTACGCCCCTGTTTTGAAGTCTATCTGAATTCAGCGCAGGAGGATGGCTACTGGGAAATCGATATGTACATTCCCGTAGAACCAAAAGTGCTCTGATCGTAAACGTTTAAAGGGTTCACTGTTCAATCTGTACACGCGGATTTTAAGCAGTGAACCCTTTTTTTGTTCTAAACAGTGACCTTTGCCGCAGAAAGATCGCTACAATTGCGCCTTCGTTGTTTTTTGACTGGAGAGCGGGTGTGCGTCCCGACAAATCACTCAGTCCTTTTGAGATCCGTCTTTACCGACATTATCGCGTGGTTCACGGCGTACGTATTGCGCTTGCTTTTATCCTGACCTTTTTGTTGGTTCGTCTGCTCAATGTACCCGAGGGCACCTGGCCACTCATCACCCTGGTGGTGATCATGGGGCCGATTTCATTCTGGGGAAATGTGGTTCCCAGAGCATTTGAGCGCATTGGTGGCACAATCTGTGGCTCTGTGTTGGGGCTTGTCGCACTTAAGCTTGAGCTGATCTCCCTTCCGCTGATGGTGATGTGGTGTGCGGGAGCCATGTTCCTCTGTGGCTGGCTGGCGCTGGGTAAAAAGCCCTATCAGGCATTGCTTATCGGTATCACGCTGTCGGTGGTGGTTGGCGCGCCGGCCGGGGATATGAATACGGCGTTGTGGCGAAGTGGCGACGTCATTTTTGGCTCGTTACTGGCAATGCTGTTCACCGGTATCTGGCCGCAGCGAGCCTTCCTGCACTGGCGTATCCAAATGGCGAACTACGTTACCGCCTTTAACCGGGTTTATCAGGCCGGTTTTTCGCGTAACCTCGTTGAGCGCCCGAGGCTGGAAAGGCATCTGCAAAAAATACTCAATGATGTGGTGAAAATGCGCGGCCTGATTACACCCGCCAGTAAAGAGACGCATATCCAGAAACCCATTTTTGAAGCGATTCAAACCGTAAGCCGCAATATGGTGTGTGTGCTGGAACTGCAAATGAACGCGCACTGGGCATCCCGCGCCAGCCACTTCGTTATGCTCAACGCCAGTACGTTGCGTGAAACGCAGCAAATGACGCAGCAGACGCTGTTGACTATCGTTCATGCGCTCTATGAAGGAAATCCGCAACCGATTCTGGCCAATACGGAAAAACTGACTGACATTGTGACGGAATTGCGCGACCTGCTCCGCGATCATCAGGGCGATGCGTTGGCAGAGAATTCGATTCACGGCTATGTGTGGCTGAGCATGGAACTGGCACGGCAACTGGAGTTGATGTCACATTTAATGTGTCGGGCGCTGCGCAAATAAGCTTCACACAATTCGGAAAAACAGTCAGGCTGTTTCGATTCAGCCCAATTTGGGGTTATGATAGAGAAAAGGATAAAATCATTGTCATCAGCAACAGCTAAAAGTAAGGTCTTAGGCGGTTGCTTTAACGAATCCGAATCTCACATTAGCAGGGGTATCAAAATGGAAACAAGTAAGCCTTCATTCCAGGACGTTCTGGAGTTTGTTCGTCTGTTCCGTCGTAAGAATAAACTGCAGCGCGAAATCCAGGATGTTGAGAAAAAGATCCGTGATAACCAGAAACGTGTACTGCTGCTGGACAACCTGAGCGACTATATCAAGCCGGGTATGAGCGTTGAAGCTATCCAGGGCATTATCGCCAGCATGAAAAGCGATTACGAAGACCGCGTTGATGATTACATCATCAAAAACGCCGAGATTTCCAAAGAACGCCGTGAGATCTCCAAGAAACTGAAAACAATGGGTGAGCAGAAACCCGTTGAGCCAAAAGAAGAGTAATCACTCTGACGGTGAGAGGGCCTCTCTCACCGTTCTCTTACTCCGCCTTCCACCATGCGCAACAGATGTTGTTGCGGCCAGTGCTGTTGCAATGCAGATTTACTCAGTAACGCGCGTACTTTCGCCAAATCATGACGTTGTCTGTCCAGAAATAAGCCCACAACGCTACCGCTATGGGCGACGTTCAGCCCATACAAATCGCACTGTTCCACTATCCCCATCAGTGAATTAAAACCCGGCTTAGGCAGCAGTGTCTGGCTTGCCATGGCACTTTGCGATGCCGCCTCGCCCAGTAGTGCCGGATCGTTTGTCACGCAGGCGCGCTGCACTTTACGCCAGGCGCTGTCGAGAGCATCGGCGTTGGTCATCAGCGCGGCCTGTCGGGGCAGGCGATGATAATCTTCTGTGCGAAGCGTTAACGGGCTTTCCAGTAATAAGACATCGAGGGTGGGAACACGCTCACAGGAGATCCGTGTTTGTGCGGTGTTGTGATCAAATAACGTCAACGAGCGAAAAACGGTGCTGTCGGTGGGTTCCAGCGCGACGCAAAGCTGAGAAAGGGTGATGTCATCAAGCGTAAACCCAAGATGACGTGATGTGGCAACCGCTGTGGCTGCGATATCTGCGGTACTGCTCGCCATCCCTTTGGCAACGGGAATGGTTGAGCGACAGGCAATGCGGATTTCATCACTTAATGCAGCAGGTAGCTGCCAGTGTGCCAGCACCTGTTTTACCATCGCTCGTACCAGGGGGCGTTCAGCAGGCACTGGCGCACCGGCTGTGACTTCAACCTCGCTATACCAGTCGATCGGGCAGGAAACCAGCTTTTCACTGCCCAGGATCCATCCCTGAATGATTTCGCCGCAGGATGCGGGACACTGTGCCAGCGCCAAGTTCAACCTCTCATTGTGGTGCGTAACGTCAGGATAGTGTCATGCCGATCCGCTGAAGGCCAGAATTTCGCGTAACGACACCACGCCGCCAATCACGATCAGCGCGGGGGCGTGAAACCCGGCGGCTTCGCTCTCTTGTGCCAGCGCAGACAGCGGTGCGCAGAGAACTTTCTGTTCCGGTGTGCTGGCACGCATCACCACGGCTGCAGGTGTATCGGCTGGTTTACCTGCACACATCAAAGCGGCACAGATGGTCTGTATCTGCGACATCCCCATCAGGATCACCAGCGTCCCCGGCAGGACCGCAAGTTTACCCCAGTCCTGGGGTTCTTTACCGTCCTGTAAATGGCCGGTCACAACATGAAAACTGGAGGCAAAATCGCGGTGCGTGACCGGGATACCCGCTGCTGCAAGCCCGCCAATCGCGGAGGTGATACCTGGTACCACCTCGCACTCGATACCACACTCTCGTAGCGCTTGCATCTCTTCGCTCCCGCGACCAAAAACAAAGGGATCACCGCCTTTTAAGCGCACAACTCTAAGGCCTCTGCTGGCGCAATCAATCAGGATTTGGTTGATTTGTGGCTGTGGGATAGGGTGGCGATTCGCCTCTTTGCCCACATCGTGCAACTCACAACCCGCCGGGGCTTCCTGTAACAGGAGCGGATTAACCAGCCTGTCGAAAACAACGGCCTCGGCTTCACGCAGGCAGTTTAATCCTTTTACGGTCATCAGACCCGGGTCGCCCGGGCCAGCGCCCACCAGCCAGACTTTACCTGTCATACTTCTGCCTCCGCATATTCCGGCAGCCCGATGCGCATTACGTCACGGGCAATCATTAGTTCTTCATTGGTATTGATCACGGCGACTTTCACCACAGAATGGTCAGTCTGGATAAACGTGGCATTGCGGTCGTTTTTCCCGGCATCAATGTCCAGCCCCAGGAAATGCAGGTTGCGACAGATGGCCGCTCTGGCTCGTGCGGAGTTTTCACCAATGCCGCCAGTAAATAACAGAACATCCAGGCCACCCAATTGCATTACATAGCTGCCGATAGTGGCGCGAATACGTTCGGCAAATAGAGTGAGCGCCAGTGTTGCGCGCGCGTTGCCAGCATTCGATGCTTGTTCGACATCGCGAAAATCGTTCGATACGCCAGAGACCCCGAGCAGCCCCGATTCGTTATTTAGCAGAGCGTTAAGCTGTTGCGGCGACTTGTCTTCTTTTAACGCAACCCAGGGCAAAATAGAGGGGTCGATATCCCCGCTGCGGGTACCCATCATTACTCCCGACTGCGGTGTAAACCCCATAGAGGTGTTGACGGATCGCCCACCTTTAATGGCGCACAGGCTGCTGCCATTGCCTAAATGGCAGGAGATAACCCGCAATGCGCTTAATGGAACGCCCAGTTTTTCGGCTAACTGCTGGCTGACAAATTTATGGCTGGTGCCATGGAACCCGTAACGGCGAATCCCAAGTTCCGCGTAATAGCGCCAGGGCAGAGGGTAGATGAAAGCGCTTTGTTCCAGCGTCTGGTGAAATGAAGTATCAAACACGGCAACCGCCGGGGCATGCGGCAGCGCCTGGCGAAAAATGCGAATGCCCGCTGCGTTGACCGGGTTGTGTAATGGTGCCAGTTCCGCAAGGCGTTCGATTTCTGCCAGTGCGTCATGGGTAATCAACGCCGAGTCTTTAAAAGTTTCTCCACCATGTGCGACACGATGCCCCACGCCGTCTATTGCCGATAAGGAGGAGATAATGTTATGTGAAAGCAATTTTTCCAGCAGTAATTCCGCCGCCTCTTTATGGTCGGCAATGGCACGTGTCTCCTGCCATTTTTGTTCCCCCTGCTTGAGGGTGAAAATGGCATCGGACAGCCCGATACGTTCGATCAGACCCTGACAGAGAAGCGTACCAGCAGGCATAATAAGAAGCTGAAATTTAAGCGAAGAACTACCGGCATTGATTGCCATTATTGTTCGGGACATGCGTGCTCCTGGGGTTGAAGAAAAGCGATGACCTCAGCGACACCCTGACCTGTTTGCGCGCTGGTGATAAAAAGGTGCTCTGCACCTGACTGCCGTAACCACTCGCCGATTTGCGTGATCTTGTGTTCTGCGACAAGGTCGGCTTTGGTGATGATGCCAATCGTCTGGCGGTTCATCGGCAAGGTAAATCCGGGTGAAAATGGGCACCATTCGGCATCGGCATTCAGTACCAGCGCTACCACATCTGCTTCGCAGGCACTGGTGAGTAAGGCGCTGTAGAGACATCGGTTTTCGAGGTACTCCCCCGGCGTATCGATGGTCTCAGGTGACCAGACAATGGCCTGCGTTTTTTGATAGCGTATTGCCTCACCGCGCAAGCGTTGTGTTAGCGATGTCTTACCGCACTGGCTTGGGCCAATTAACATCATTCGTTTCATCGCGTCAGGTCCTTGTGACCTGGCAGGTCGTAAAATGCAGCATTTCGCCGAGTGAACGCGTCACCTGACGTAGTGCATACTCCACCGAGGAAACATCCCCCGTGAGGACCACGGCACCCGTGAAACGATCGATAAAACCGATCTCAACTGCCCCGGATTTGGTCGCGATATCGCAGGCGATGATTGAGGCCTCGCTGGGCGTAATCGTCAGAATGCCAATGGCAGAGGCCGTCTCGCTTAAGCCCAGCTTTTTGTAGAGATCTTTGCCTGGATTGGCGATCAAATGGGCCAGGGTGACCTGTTTACCGGGCACATACTCCTGAATCATGCGTTCAGTACTGCGTTGTGTCTCCATTACCCCTCCACAATCTGTCGCCACATGGCTTCATGGGGACGCGGGATCACTGAGCGGTACACCAGCAGACCTTTTTCGCCAGCACTTTCGCTGGCAACGGCGACGGCATTTTCCACATCCGAAATATCACCGGTCACGACCATGTAGCATTTGCCACCAATACCGAACGCCATATGAACGCGTACCAGGGTGACATTCGACGCCTTCACTGCACGGTCGGCCGCGCTCACGCAGGCGGCTACACTCCAGGTTTCAACGATACCCACTGCCTGACGTTGCTCGACGGCATTGAGACCGCTAATGGCAGGCAGGACGCTGGCATGAATATTGGGAAGGACCAGACTGTCGACCAGCATCTCTCCGGCCTGGCTGTCGCCCGTGGCAATAGCCTGCTGGACTGCGCCGACATCGCCTCCCACCATGACCAAAAATTTACCGGGGCAAAGCGTCTTACTGACCAGAAGCGTCACATTGGCGCTTTTGAGCATGGCATCACCCAGTTCCATGCCTTTGGCGATGCTGGTTAATTCAAGTATTCCAATAGCCTGTGACATGGTTATCCTCGTACAACCGTAATGGCTTTATCTGTGACCGACGCAATAACGCCATCGATACTGGCATGAAGGGGAACGCCCAGCGCACCTTCGGGGATATTGGCAATGCGCTGCCCCCGGATGACGACGTCGCCTTCTTTTACGCAAGGAATCGCTGGCGCACCAATATGCTGGCGCAACGGCAATACGACCTGTGAAGGGGTAATGACGTGCTCTTCCAGCGGCGCATCCTGATACCAGTCGCGCAGGCCAAGCCTGGCCACCAGGCGCTTGACAGGGATCAGGCGATAGCGCGCCATCTCATCAGCCTCGCGAAGCGGCCCCTCATAGCGTGCGCCGTTGGCGCGTAACTCAACTTTAAGGAGACGGTTAACCCGCATCGGTGAGATGCCTACCGGGCAGGCGACGCTTTCACAGACGTTGCATTCAGAACAGGTCAGGGCACTGAGCAGCGTTTGCGGCGTAGCGACGTCCTGATAATTGACGGCCCGCACCAGAAGGTGAGGCGAGAGTTCGTGGCCAATTAAATGCCGGGGGCAGAGATCGGTACATAACCGACACTGCTCGCAGACGGTACGGGCAATGGTCAGCACGGTGCGGTCATCCTGCAGACGGCGCTGAATCAGCGAGTGTGATTTCGGCAGTACCAGCAGGCCACCCGTGGTTTTTGTCACCGGCACATCCAATGATGGCAGCAGGCCGCCCATCATCGGGCCACCGTTAATAAAACCGGGGTCCTCTACCGTGGCGCCACCCGTCATTTCCAGCACTTCCCGTAACGACATACCCAGCGGGACCGTTACGGTCAGTGGATGACGTACCGCGCCGTTTACCGTCAGGGTTCTGCGGGTCACGGGATATTGCTGTTCCACCGCGCGTGCAATATTGAGAACGGTCTGCACGTTATTGACGACAACCCCCACGCTGACCGGCAGCGCGGCAGGCGGTACACGACGCCCTGTCGCCATCCAGATAGTGATAACTTCGTCTCCGGCGGGGTAGACGTCAGGCAGAATATGCAGACGAATCTGCGCAGGTAGCAGTGGAGTAAGTGCGGCGATGGCGGCGCGATATTTTTCTTTGAGCGCAATAATGCCCTCTGTCGCGCCCGTTGCCGTCATGCCATAAAGTACGCCACGCACCAGTCGTGCCGCCTGTTGCGCCATCAACTGCTGATCGACTTTCAACATCGGTTCGCATTCGGCGGCATTAACCAGAAAAATCTCGACCTGTGCCTGTAGTTTTACATGGGTTGGAAACCCGGCGCCGCCAGCGCCGACGACGCCTGCTTCGCGTACGCGCTGGCGAATGGTCTCTGCCGTTGCCGGAGTCAATTCGCCCCATGGGGACGGGAGAAGGGCCGCTTCACTCACAGCAATTCCTCCAGAAGATGTCGAATGTCATTGCCATCGGCAGGGCGAGGCGTGGTTTTCAGCGTGACATCCGCCAGTGCAGCCTGAACCATGGCGGGGATCCGCTCACGGAATTTATCTTTGTCTGCTTTTAGCGCGACCGAGAGCGTCGGCATCTCACACTGCTGACGAAGCTGCTCTATCTGGCGAATCAGTGAATGAATGGCGACCAACTCATTCGCGCCTGTCGGGCAAAAATGGCAGGCTTTAGCCAGCCGGGCATAACGCTTCGCCGCACGTTTATCACTGGCATTAAAGCGAATGACCGCCCCCAGCAGCAGCGCATTAGCTAACCCATGCGGCAGGTGAAATTGCCCGCCCAACTGATGGGCAATGGCGTGATTAATACCTAACCCCGCCTGGCTGAACGCCATCCCAGCGAGGGTCGCGGCGTTGTGCATTTTGCCTCGCGTCGCCAGGCAGTCGCCTTTACGTACCGCCGTTGGCAGATACTGAAACACTAACTGTGCTGCTTTTTCTGCCAGCGCATCGGTAAAATCGCTGGCCCGAGGCGACACATAGGCTTCAAGGGCGTGGGTCAGTACATCCATGCCGGTATTCGCCGTAATAGCGGGCGGGACGCTGACGACAAGCGTCGGGTCCAGGATTGCGATATCGGGATAGAGCGCATTATCGAACAGCGGATATTTGATGCCTTTTTCGGGATCGCTTATCACGCAGGCGCTGGTCACCTCTGAGCCGGTGCCGCTGGTGGTCGGAATCGCGACACAGGTTTCGATATTGACGCCCTGTTGTTTGCTGAACCAGACGATCGCTTTCGCCGCATCCAGCGCGGAGCCGCCACCAAAACCAATAACCACCTGCGGCTGGAGTGAATGCATCTGTGTAATACCTTCCACAACCGTGGCGATGGTTGGATCAGGTGTAATGTCGCTAAAGACGCTGATGCGGTTATCTGCCGGGATTGCCTTGCGCAGCAGTTCTATAAGCGGCGAGCTGGCAAGAAAACCGTCGCAGACAACCCATATGTGCTTGTTACGAAAGCGTTTAAGCACCTCAAGGCTTCCCGCTCCGCTGTAGAGTCGCGTTTGCAGCGAAAATCTCTTCATATCGGCCTCAATTAGCGAATGGAGAAACCGTTGGTCAGTACGCAACGACGCGAACGTGCAAAGGTTTTTGCTGATGTCGTGCCTTCGCCGGTGGGTGTTGCGATAGTGAACGTGGTAAAGCCCTCACCGCCGACGCCAATCCCCGCATAAGACGGTCCGTTTTTCACAAAAATAGAGGTCTGCAGGCTGCGCGCGGCCAGGTTCAGGCGGGAGACATTTTGTGAATGCATCACCGCCGTGTGGTGCAAACCCTCCTCAACAACGAGGGCAAGGGCGAGGGCGGCATCAAAGTCGTTAACCCGAACGACAGGCAGTACGGGCATTAATTGCTCTGCGGTAACCAACGGATCGTTGCCTTGTACTTCGGCGATCAACAGGCGAGGCGCTTTAGGCGGCACACTCAGACCGGCCGCTTGCAGAATGTGTGAAGGGCTTTTACCGACCAGTTTTTTATTGGCCACCCCATCCTGGATACAGACGGCACGCAGTTTATCGATATCCGCACCGGTAATGCGCAGCGCGCCAAATGCCTGCATCTGTTGCATCAGGCGGTCGGCAACACAGTCGACAACAATCAGACTCTTTTCTGCAATGCAGGGCAGGTTGTAATCGAAGGATGCGCCGTTGATGATGTCTTCCGCTGCTTTCACCAGATCGGCAGTTTCGTCGACGATACAGGGTGGGTTTCCGGCACCTGCGCCGATCACTTTCTTGCCACTTTTTAGGCCCATCAGCACAATGCCTGGGCCACCGGTAATCGCCAGCAGGGCGATTTTGGGATGCGCCATCATCTGCTGAGTGGCTTCGAATGTAGGTTCGGCAACGGTTACTACCAGGTTGCGAATACCCGTATGGCGAAACGCGATATCTTCAATCATGCGGATCAGCTTGAGCGAAACCTTTTTCGCACCCGGATGCGGGCTGAAATAGATGGTATTGCCAGCCGCCAGCATGCTGATGCTGTTGTTAATAATGGTTTCGGTCGGGTTCGTGCTTGGCGCAACGGAGCCAATAACGCCAAACGGGGAATATTCGAATAACACCATGCCGCCGTCGCCGGTCAGCGCGGAGGTGGTGAGATCTTCTATACCCGGGGTGTTTTCCAATGCGGCTTTGTTTTTGAGAAACTTGTCTTCTTTGTTGCCCATACCGGTTTCTGTGGCGCTCTCTTCGGCCAGTTCGGCCAGATAGGGAGCCAGCTCATCACGAATACCGCCAATAATGGCGCTGCGGGTTTTTAAGGGACACTGTTGATAGCGCAGGAAGGCCTGGTGTGCTGCGTCGATAGCTTCTGCTGGCGTGGCGAATACCACTTTGGTGCAGCTCTCTTTTTTCTCTTGTGTCGGTGTGAGTTGTTCGCTCAGGATGGTGCGAATAAGGGTTTCAAGTTCGGTCGTATTCATTATTTTTTTCCCATGTTAATCGCCGCAAGTGCGGTCTGAGCAATGTCCATGTCTTGTTCAACGGAACCGCCGCTGATGCCAAGACCACCAATAATGTTGCCGTCACGCCAGATGGGGAAACCGCCTCCAAAAGTGACAACTTTGCCTTCCATGTGCGCCTCTAACCCATACAGCGCGCGTCCTGGTTGCACTGCGTCTGAAAGTTCGTGTGTGGCCGATTTCATCGCGACCGCCGTCCAGGCTTTTTTCGGTGCCAGGTCGCTACTGACTAGCAGCGCGTCTGGCATGCGCCAGGTCAGCATGCCGATGCCATGGGCGTCCACGACGCTTATCACCACCGGCACGTTAAGCTCGCCAGCGCGTGTCATCGCGGCTTTGGCCAGTTGATGAAGGTCATGAAATGAAAGTGACATAGAGGTGCCTTTCGCCGGTATGGCTTGTGCCGCAGCGCGATAACGCGCCGCGACTTCGTGAATGACTTTTTCCTGGTGCGCCAGATGGTCTTCAAGGCGGGCCAGCGCGTACAAGCAGTCGGAAAGGCGGTTGATATAGCGCATCAGCACCTGACGGACGTTTACCTGTTCACTTAACTCCACCAGGCGACGCTCGGCTTTGCGGGCCAGTGTCCGG
Organism: Phytobacter diazotrophicus; assembly: GCF_052061655.1. Taxonomy (NCBI): domain Bacteria; kingdom Pseudomonadati; phylum Pseudomonadota; class Gammaproteobacteria; order Enterobacterales; family Enterobacteriaceae; genus Phytobacter; species Phytobacter diazotrophicus. Next base: position 1,978,101 of record NZ_CM125428.1, read on the forward strand.
GCAACATGCAAACGGGCTGCTGCTTCGCAGCGGCCTGGCAGCACAAAGCTGTGGACGTTGTCGACCTGGGACATCGCGTTGTCTATTGCTTGTTCCAGCGCAGCAATATCTTCGGTACTGACATAGCGCTGTTTTGGCGAGGGTGTTTCGCTTTCACTTGCCAGTTCTGCGCTAAACCAGAAAATCTGCAGTTGCACCGCTTCCAGGAATGGCTTGCTGGCGAGGGCTTGCACGGCGCAGGCACAGAGACTCAACTGAGAGTTGAGTTCATCCAGCGTGCCGTATGCTTCGACGCGCGGATGGGTTTTGCTGACGCGCTGGCCGCTAAACAGAGCCGTCGTACCAGCGTCGCCAGTGCGGGTATAAATGGCCATTATTCCTCCTTAGCGCGACAGGGTGTCGACAATGCCCACCACCGCCAAATCAATGGCTTCGTTCGGGCCGGAAAAAACATGCCTCGCACTGGAGCCACTACTGAGCAGAACCAGTTCGCCGACACCTGCACCAACGGAATCAACGGCTACTTCATCACCCTGTAATGGGTTGGCGGGAAGTTCGCCGTCTGCCGTAACCCGCCGGACCAGCAGCAGTTTTTTTCCCACCAGAGAAGCGGATTTTTGTGTCGAGACCACCGAGCCAATTACCCTTGCGAGATGCATGCTTTACTCCTGCTTCACGAGTCGTATGTGTTGCGAAATCACTGCGTCACGGGCCAGTGCCGTGATAACCGTTTTACGTGAGACAGCAAACCAGCACGCGTTGAGGCCAGCGACATCGCGGTAGCTCAATACTTTTGCCTGATGGATAACCACCGTGACGCCTTGCTCATCCATGAACGTCACAGGCAGTTTTGCCAGTGTTTTCAGGGGCAAGCAGGGCAGCAGCCTGCTGTTTAACGTAATGCTCACGGACATGCCCAACGCCAGGGCTTCAAACAGGTGTGCAACGGCGGTGTTGTCCTGGTCGCCGTCTGCCAGCGCCCCCAGAAAACACAGATCGGTTTGTTGCACGCAGAGCGCGTCATGGTTCAGAAAAAACTTCATCACAGAAGCATGACGCAGCTCTTCCTGACTGAGCGTGAGGGTGTTGCCCTGCCTGGCCTGCAGGCGGGCAACGATCAGCCCGACGATGTGCGCTAACTGTTCGCTGTTCATGCGCGTGGTACCAGGCGAGCGCGAGCGCCAGGTTCGTCTGCGCCACAGGCATTCGCTTCATCGGTATCGATATGCATTTCGAGAAGCAAACCCGGCGCCACGCGGATGGCGACATCATCAAAAATCACCCGGCGCCCGGTGCCTTCAATTGCAACGCAGACGTTGTCGCCATGGGAAACGCGCAGAACCAGGGCGTCCAGCGGCGACATATGAATGTGCCGTTGTGCGACGATGACGCCGTTGGGTAAGTCGATTTCCGCATACGGACTCACCAGCCTGATCCCTGGTGTACCCGCCAGATTGCCGGACATGCGCAGCGGGGCGGCGATACCCAACGTACGGGCATCCGTACGTGAAATCTCGACCTGGCTGGCGCCGCGTAGCGGGCCAAGCAGGCGCACATTTTTCAGTTGCCCTTTTGGTCCTACCAGCGTGACGGTTTGCTCCGCTGCAAAATAACCGGGTTGCAGCAACGCTTTTTTAATCGTCACCGTCTGACCGGGAAATAACCGCTCGAAATCCTCAGGTGAAAGATGGATATGTCGGTTCGATATACCCAGAGGGATGGGACGCGCACGCATCTCATCCAGAACCTGAGTGACCACATTTTCGACTAACTGTTTATCCATGTTTATTCCCCTCGCTGACCGCTATGAATACACAGCGAGCGTGGTTCCCCTTTCTGGCGTGGACACGCCGGGTCAAGGCAAAGATTGCAGGTCACCAGTTGAATCGCCGCCGATTCGGAAGCGGCGGATATTTCTTCACGCAATGGCTGCACGTGCTCAATGCTCTGAACCGGTTTTTCCGTTGTTGTTATCGACACAGGCGGCGTTTCAGGGATGGCTGCACGCGTTGGCGCAGAGGCCAGAATCCCCTCAGCAGGCCGCGCAATGACCTTTTGTGCCACCAGCCCGTTACGCGTTTGCGCAAAGTTGGCGCCAGTGATGATGGCTGACTGAACAGAGGCCACATCACCAGCGACTTTGATTACCGTCCAGCCAGAGCCATTGGTTTTTTCCATACCCAGCAGCGTGATGGAAGCGGCTTTCGCCATAACATCCGCGCAACTGATAGCCAGCGCCAGACCGCTAACTTCAAGTAATCCGAGTGATTGCTTCACGCTGTGCTCCTTTATCTGCCAGTCAGGCTGATTTCGGTAAAATGGCTTCGACGTCGCTGTGCGGGCGCGGGATTACGTGACAAGATTTCACTTCACCCACCGCGCTGGCTGCCGCAGCGCCTGCGTCAACGGCGGCTTTCACTGCACCCACGTCACCGCGCACCATGACGGTGACCAGACCCGAACCAATTTTTTCGTAACCTACCAGTTGCACGTTGGCGGATTTCACCATGGCATCGGCGGCTTCGATTGCACCCACCAGACCTTTTGTTTCAACCAGTCCCAATGCGTTGTTCATACTGCGTTTCTCCTGTTTATGGATAAAAGTGGTTACCGGAACGGTATCCCCTTCACCAGTCTGGCGGCGTTATTACCTGCGTTGCGCCTGGACTGGAGGTCTTCATGAAGCATCAGCGTAAAAAGCGGCGCTGATGCGGGTAAATTTCGGTAATGGATAACCAGTTGCTGGTTATCGCAGGCGATGCCAACCAGCAGTGCTGACTGGTTGGCCGCCTGCCAGGCATGGGCGACGACATCAAGCCCGGAGGCCTGTTGCCAGCGCCAGGGAATACCTTCCTCTTCAATTCCCCACAGCACTTCCTGCCACTGCGGCTGGCACTCTGCGAGCGCGGTGATAACGATGACCGGACTGTCCTGCTTAACGTCCATTGGCATACTCCTTCTGCCAGGAGAGGATTAGCCCCGTTGCCACCGCGTTGCGTGGACCTTCAACGCCCCGGATATTTCCCCGCCCGGCCACCAGTCGGTAGTGGGCAAGGGCATCGGTGACGAGTTGCGGTATCTCGAAGTCGAGTGAGGAGCCGCCAACCAGCACCACGAATGGAATATCGCGGATGTTTCCGGTAGGGCTTACCTGGCGCAGCGCGCGCAGGGCATTGGTGACAAACACGCGTTCTTTGGCGCTGCGGCGAATAATGCGTACTTTTTCCAGCACCATGTCCCCCGGTAGCGGTACCAACTCATCGGGTTTCACAACACACACGCGGGCAAACACCGCAGGTGGAAGAGGTGTCGGGAAAAACTGCACGCTGCCGTCTTCATGGCGCAGGTGAAAAAGGCTTTCGACTTTCGCCAGCGGGTACTTTTTGATTTCCTCCGCAAGGTAGCGATCCTCGAGCCCCAGTTCGCGAGCGATGATCATCGTCACCATGTCTCCGGCTCCTGCCAGATGGGTGGCGGTAATTTGCCCCTGCGGCGTAATAATGGAGGCGTCGGTAGAACCGGCGCCAAGGTCAAGAATGGCCAGCGGCCTCGATGTGCCCGGCGTGGTGAGCGCACCAAAGATAGCGGCTTCTGCTTCTGCACCGCCCACCTGCACATCAACGTGTAGCTTTTGCTCAATTTCGCGGGCAATCATGGCCATCTGTAGGCGGTCCGACTTGACCATCGAGGCGATGCCAACGGCTTGTTCGAGCGAGAACTCACCCGCCAGCCCCCCGGTCACGTTGACCGGTACAGCGGTATCGATAGCGAGGAGATCCTGAATAAATACATCGCTGCTGGGTTTGTTGGTGAGCTCAGCCATGGTCTGGCGGACATGTTCCAGCATGCCGCCGATATTGGTGCCTGCCTCGCCGGTGACGTTATCCAGTGTTGGACATTCATTCACCGCTTTCATGATGGCATCGGCCCCGGCGGCAACGTCGACCTTGAGCGTTCTGCCTTTGGCGACTAACTCAATATTCCCTGCGGGGATTGAGCGGGCTTTGACATCACCGGACGGTGTTTTCACGACGACGGCGGAACGGTTGCCAATCAGCGCCCTGGCCACGGGCACGATGTTGCGTGTCTCATCGGCGCTCAGGGAGAAGACAGTAGCGATGCCGTAAGGGTTAGAGAGACTTTCGATAACCTTGCCCGGCATCGCCACTTCAACAGCGGCGAGCATCCCCATCGGAATGCGCTCGATATACAGCACTTCGTCAACGATGGGGACAGGGCGCTCGAGGCGGTTATTGACCAGTACGCCATCGTCGCGCTGCAAAATGATGCCGTTGATGTGATAGCCGACTTGCGTTGAGGCGTTAACCATGCGCGCAACATCGGAAAAATCGAATGCAGCGGAAACAACCAGAATATAAGGTTGATCCGCTGGACGCGTCAGAAGCTCTTCCGGTGTGATAGTGATACCTACCCCCAACCCGATACCGCCGGGTGTTTTCGGGTTATGGCCTATCATTGTTGATTCGGTAATGATGGTTTCCGTGATGGTTTCCATCGCTACATCACCGATCACCGGTGTCGCTTCGTTAATACGAATAAGCGAAATATCGCTGACAGAGATACCCACATTGGCGACAACTTTGTTCAGCGCTTCCTGAATGCCGAATACATTGCGCAGCGTGCCTTTTATACCCGTCGTTTCCGCAAGCGAACTGCTCACAATGTTCAGTGCGCCAGTCTCATCCATGGTGGCCAGTGCCACCTCGGTTGACGAGTTACCTATATCAATGCCAGCTATATAACGCATAAGTCATCCCTGTGATTAATCGTCGCCTTTGAGTTTCTTGCGTTCGACGTAAAGCGCTGCCGCTTCACGTACAAATGCTGCGCAGATTTTGGCCTTGTAGTGGCTTTCCAGATCTTCTGCGATATCCAGCAACTCTTGCTTGGTTGAACGGTAGGGACGCAGTGCGTTGTAAATCTCCAGGATACGGTCATCCGGTACGGCGGTCAGTTCCGCCGCACGCTCGAAGTTCATAGCCAGTCGGTCACGCCCAGCATCTTTGGCGATAGACGCCTGGATACGCAGGGTTTCCGGGGTGATACGCATATCTTGTGCGGTGATTTTCCCGTCCAGCACACTCTCCAGAGTTAACTCATCCAGGGTTTTATTGGTGGATGTTTTCACCCACTCCGGATGTTTATTCGCCAGCGGGTAATCGCTAACTTTGGCCTGGTGCGTGGTGCCACCTGATGGCGCGGTTGGCGCCGTTACCGGGGTTGCCCCCTGCAGGCTATTCATACGGCTCAGCACATCACGAACCATTGATTCAATTGCGTCAGAATTCATGGTGTTGTCCTTTTAAAGCGCAACGCGCAGCTCTTGCGGGTTTTTCCCGGTCACGACGTATTTGGTCTCTTTGATATGCAGAATGGCGGACTTGGCCTGATATTTCGGACGCGCCATCTGATCGTTCAGTGTCGGCACAGGCTGCGGCGATTCGCGTTTCGCGTATTGCGCGGCGTTTTTGCCAATCTGACGATAGGTTTCAAGCGTCAGCAAAGGTGCCTGCGGGAAAAGTTCCAGGTTAGAAAGCGGCGGTAATCCTTGTTGGTGAATGACCGTTGTGCCTTTTGACTGGATACCCACAGAGATGCCCGAGCCGCTAAGACGGTTACCTTCCACGGCGACGAACGCCACGTCAGACGATTTGAAGCAGCGAATCACGCGTGCTTTCACGCCTTCTTCTTCAATACCGGCAATCACCTCGCGCAGGATGCTCTTGTGCGGTAAACCGACGATATTCACGGTTTGCGAAAGACCGAAAGCAGGACCAACGGCGATGATCACTTCATCCTGTTGGGTGCCGGGTTTCGCTTCGCCAATTTCCGTCAGAAAGCCGCCCTCAGCCGTTGCTGCAGGTTTTGCGGTACCGCCAGGTTGGGCGCTAAACGAGACTTTTTTATCGCTGGTTTGCATCTCTGCCAGCACATCTTCGATGATCTGGCGCAGCAATTTTTCGTTGATTTCCATCATTCACCCCTTAGCCCAATTCGTTCGGATCAAGTGCGCCCGGGATATTTTTGATCTCTTCCCAGCGTTCACCTTGCAGGCGATAACCTGTTGCCGGACCGGCATAGTCGTTTACATCGTTTACCGCTGAGAGCACCAGCCCGTCGCCGACGATGATGGCTGAGGTATGCAGGTAGTCACCGGTCAGTTTGGCTTTTTGAATGTTCAGCATGTCTTGCGCGACATCTTTAAAGCCGCCCAGGGCCAGGGCTTTCACCACTTCGAGACCGTTACGGTTCTTATTGATGATTTCTTGGGCGAATTTGATGTCTTCGACGATATTGCGCTCTGGCATATCTTTTGAGCCGTGGGCGTAGGTTGCCGCTTCCACTTCTTCGTCAGTGATAGGGGGTAATCCCATTCCTGCGAAGACGGCTTGCAAAGCACGAGCCGCTTTGTTGCGAATGGCGATGACATCTTCTTCACGCACCGGACGTAAACCGCCGTCAACTTTCAGGTCACGCTGGATAACGTTGTAATCGTCAAAGTCTTCCGCATCTTCGTTGGAGCCTGCGAACATGTTGTCGTAGTTCGGCACAGCGGAATAACCGGAGGAGATAAAGTCCGTACCCGGTAAGAACTGCATTAGCAGGCGGGCGGTACGGCGCATATCCGAGTGGGTAAATGTCTGGTCATTACTGGATGCGCACTCCAGATCCAGGGCGGCACAAATCAGGTTTTCGGCAAGAATGGCGCGAATACCTGACGGCACGGCGGAAGGCACACCCACACAGCTTACCGAGCCGTTTTGCAGACCCTGAACACCGGCAGCTTTGGTGATGTAAATGCAGCGTGCTTCCAGATACAGCATGGATTTACCTTCGGCATAACCCATCTGAACTTCTGACCCGGAGCCGGAGGTGAAGCGCATTTTCAGGCCACGCGAGGCGTAGGAAGATGCCAGGAAACCTTTTGACCACGGAGTATCATCGCCGTCGGTAAACACAGGCTCAGTACCATAAACGGAGATGGTTTCCGCATAGCAGGTGTGGCCGAGCATCCCCAGTTTCAGTTCGGTTGCTTCTTCCAGTGAGCATTGGGTCAATACGCCAGGGCGACCAACCTGCGAACCGACCAACAGTGCGATGGCATTGAAGGGGGCATAACGGGCGACCGCGACGGTGGTTTCCTGTTCGTCGAATCCACGGAACGCACCTTCGGCGGCATCGGCGGCAATTTGCACCGGGTTGTCTTTAACGTTAGTGACGTGCGCCTGCTGTGATGGGGTACGACGTGCGCGCATTTTCTGCATCGACATCATCATTTCCACCACGTTCATGTGCGACACCACTTCGACGATTTTTGCCGGCGTCATTGCGGTGGTGAGCGGCACAATGTCGCTGCGCTTAACGTTAGGATCGCAGAGCATGTTGGCGAGCTTGACAGAGTCCATCGCCATCACTTCTTCCGCGCGATTCAGGTTGATACCGTAGCGGGCAATAAAGTGGTCAATCAGGTCAAATTTACTGGCGGGTTTACCGTCCAGTTCAGTAACCACGCCGTCGACAATGCGAATAGAGGGTTTGGGATCGTTCGGGCTTTCCATTGCGATAAAGCCTTCTTCAATCCACTCCTTCACAAAGCCGTCCTGGTTAACAGGGCGTTTCGCCAGCGCTTCAAATCGTTTCGATCTCATGAAACAGCCTCTCTGTTATCAGATGTAGGACGGACGGTCGTTTTTCGGCTCAGAGCCCATTGTGCCCAGTACGGTTTTGCCGATTTCACGGGCAGAAATGACGGCCTGACGTACAGCGCCGGAGTCGCCGGAGATGACCAATATGGCTTCGTTGCTGTAGCTGGTGCCTTTTGCCGGGGAGCTATACGCCACCACTTCCACATTGGCAGATTTCAGTGCCGTATCGGCCATTAACACGCCGACGGAGGCTGGAGCGCCAACAATCACGCCGCAGGCACGGCCAACCGGCGCGCCGAACGCTTTTTCCAGCGCGTAACTGGCGCGAGCGGTGTATTGCATTTCGATGTGGCCAGCTTCATTGGCATAAACATCGCCGAAGGTACGGTCGAGTTCTTTCAGCGCAACCTCGATGGCGCGTTTGACGTCAGAGACATCATTACCGCCGAACAGGATCAGTGAGCCGTGGCCCGCACCGCCTTTGGTATCACGCGGTAATTCGATGCTGATCACTTCGGTGTTGGTTGCTTTGACGGCTTCATCTGCCGCCATGATGTGCGGACCTGCGCCAGTACGTGCGCCGAGGATACCGATTGAGCGGTAGCGCTTTTCCAGCTTCATTGCATCAAGCAATGCGCTATCGACGTTCGCGATCACCAGACCAACGGTGTCGCCAATCGCCGTACCAACAAATTCCGTTAAACTGCAGCTTTTTTCTGCCATAGCCGTCTCTCGTTTGGGATGGGTTACAGTGGGGGAGGTCGCGGGTGTCGGTGAAGACACTTTGGCGATCACCTGAGCCATGATCTGTTCCACCAGGTCATTGCTACTCATTGGCTAATTCCCTTAGGTAAGATTTTTTCAACATCAGTGTGCGGACGCGGGATGACGTGTACGGCTTTCACTTCACCCACCTGAGCGGCTGCGGCACCACCTGCATCCGTTGCTGCTTTCACGGCGCCAACGTCGCCGCGAACAATGACTGTCACCAGGCCAGAACCTATTTTCTCGTAGCCCACTAACATGACATTGGCGGATTTCACCATTGCATCTGCGGCTTCAATTGCGGCCGTTAAGCCTTTGGTTTCCACCATTCCTAATGCTTCTTGTTGCATAAAGACCTCGATAAGGTTGTCCCGATTTTTGGACTATACAAATAAGCGAGGAAAAAGAATGGCTGTCTTTAAATTACATTCGGAACATCCTGGTTTAATTAAGTGAAATAATTGCTTTTATAATTATTATATATATGATTTTTAATGTTTTTTTATTGGCATTAACATGGCAAAATATTGCTATGTTAATTTCACATTTACATTTTTGATAGTGACTTTATAAAAACGATGTGATATTTGCACGGGCGAAATCATTCTGTGAGCAATGCTGTAAAACGACACACGAAAAATAACAATAATTTGTTATTTCAATAAGACGAATAATAGTGAGTGAATTAGGGCTCAGCCCCATATTCATTTAGTCTGAATGGCAAAATATTGTTATTGAGAGGCGATTTTTTTGGCGTTTTTACCCTGAGGTTGCCAACACTTTTCAATATCGCATTCCTATAGTGAGCGGCGTTGTACTCTGCTGCCAGCTTCAGGCGTGCTGGTGAGATCGTGACTCTACCTGGAAGGTGACACAAATGAATGATTCACTTAAGGCACAATGCATTGCCGAGTTTTTAGGCACAGGGCTGTTCTTGTTCTTCGGAATCGGCTGTCTGTGCGCCATGAAAGTTGCCGGGGCTACGCTGGGGCTATGGGAGATTTGCATTATCTGGGGGCTGGGCATTTCACTGGCCGTGTATCTGACCGCCGCAGTGTCTGGTGCGCACCTGAACCCAGCGGTTACCATCGCCTTGTGGCTGTTTGCCTGCTTCCCTGTACGTAAGGTGGTGCCGTACATTGTGGCGCAAGTTGCGGGTGCGTTCGGTGGGGCCGCGGTCGCCTATTTGCTCTATCACAGCGTGTTCATTGAATATGAAACCGCTCATCATATCGTTAAAGGCAGTGTGGAGAGCCTGCAACTGGCATCGTTATTCAGTACTTATCCGGCTGCCGCGCTGAGTATCTGGGAAGCGGGCCTGGTGGAAATTATCATTACCTCAATCTTGATGTGTATGATCATGGCGCTGACCGATGATGGCAATGGTGTACCACGTGGTCCTTTAGCACCGCTGTTGATCGGTGTGCTTGTGGCGGTGATTGGTGCGGCTACCGGGCCATTAACAGGATTTGCGATGAACCCGGCGCGTGATTTTGGTCCGAAATTGTTCACTTTCTTCGCGGGGTGGGGAAACATTGCGTTTACGGGGGGCCGCGATATTCCGTATTTCCTCGTACCGATTATTGCCCCCATTATTGGGGCTTGCGGAGGGGCAGCCTGCTACCGTTATTTGATTGGCAAAAACCTCCCTTGCAATGCCTGTAAGCTGGAAGAGAGCAAAAACTGACGCCTCTTCGAAATAGCGTCTTGAAATTGCTGTTCAGCAATTATTTATTTCGTGATCTGCTTTCACGAACGCACTAAATCGTCTCCCAGGGATGGGAGACTTTTGTTATCTTGAATTCAGCCTATGGTCATTCAGTGTTATTGATTGCCATTTAATATGAATGATGTGTAAACAATATAGGTTTGTTTATAACAATAAATTAAAATTAACTGAGAGGTTTTATCATGATTTCTGCGAGTGCACTAAACTCCGAACTCATTAATAAAATCGCCCAGGATTTTGCACAAGCCACCGGTCTGGCCGTTGTTGTCGTTAATATCCACGGCGAAGAAATTTCCGAGCTTTTCAACTTCACCCAATTTTGTCAGTTGATGCGTCAGAACCCGCAACACAGTGCACGGTGTCGTATGAGCGATCGTTGTGGCGGTTTCGAAGCCTCTAAATCCAACCAACCCTGCATCTACCGTTGCCATGCCGGACTTACCGACTTTTCTATTCCTTTGGTCATTGCCGGGCACCTGGTCGGGTTTGTACTGTGCGGGCAGGTACGTTTGCGGGAAGGCGATAGTGTTGAACTCATTAATATCCTTAATATTGACGATCGCTGGCAGGCGGATCAGAAACTGATGGATGAGTTTCTGAACGTACCTGAGATGGATTACTCGCGGGTCATTGCATCAGCCGATCTGCTTAAGCTGATAGTCGAAAATTGCCTTAAAAAACAGCTCAATTTCGTTGTCATCAAAGATCAGCAACAGGCTCAGGAGGCGGGGCGAACGAGTCGAAATCAGGGGCCGCATGACAGTAAGATGAAGAAGGCGTTGCGCTATATTGATGCCCATCTCTCTGATGAGTTGCGCCTGGAAGACGTGGCGGCGCATGTTTATCTTAGCCCGTACTATTTCAGTAAGCTGTTCAAAAAATATCAGGGAATTGGCTTTAATGCCTGGGTCAATCGCCAGCGTATGGCCAGCGCAAAAGAAATGCTGTGTCACAGTGACTGGAGTATCGCCAGCATCGCGCGCAATTTAGGGTTTTCTCAAACAAGTTATTTCTGCAAAGTATTTCGCCAGACATATCAGGTGACGCCACAAGTTTTTCGCCTGCAGAATAATGCAAACTATGACGGCGATTAAATTTCCGATAACAATATTTTGTTATTCCTAAAACCAATAAAATTGCCTGAAAGACCGTCAAAATAAGAGATTTGAGAAAAGGCCGGACAATAAATTGTTATAGCGCAACAAATTATTGCCCATGCAGGGATAAACTGAACCAGTTTTTATTTCCCTGATGCGATAGATTGCAGTCAGGAGCAAAATCACTTTTTCAGCAATATGCTGTATGAGTGAAACGAACAATGAAGCCAACAGGTTTGCCGCAAATTATCGCGGCTGGGAAGGGGGTGAGAATCCCCCGCAGCCCCCGCTGCTGTGATGCTGACGACCCCGTAATCACCACTGATCGCAAGATTGGGAAGGACGGGCGAGGACGACGCTAAGCCAGAAGACCGGCCTGATGGTTACTCTCAACAACTTCGGTGGGAAGTCGGTTGCTCAGACGCGTACAGTCATTGACTGGGACTACGCACAGCCTGACACAGCCTTTCCACCCTGAACGGGGCTTTAAGGTATGTCTGACGGGCGTCGCGCCTTTATCCTTGCCGGTACCGGAAGTGGCTGTGGTAAAACCACCGTCACCCTCGGCCTGCTGCGCGTTTTACAGCAGCGCGGTATGCGGGTACAGCCATTTAAAGTCGGCCCGGACTATCTCGATACCGCCTGGCATACCGCCGTAACGGGCGTGGAATCCCGCAATCTTGACAGCTTTATGCTGCCTGCCCCGACGCTGAATGCCTTGTTTAACCAGCAAATGCACGCCGCCGATATCGCCGTGATTGAAGGTGTCATGGGCCTTTATGATGGCTATGGCACTGACCCTGATTATTGCAGCAGCGCCGCACTGGCAAAACAGCTTGGCGTACCGGTCATCTTGCTGGTCGACGGAAAAGCGGTGTCGACCTCAATCGCCGCCACGGTGATGGGTTTTCAACATTTCGACCCGGCGCTCACTATTGCGGGTGTTATTGTTAACCGCGTCAACAGCGACAGCCATTACCAGTTGCTCAAACACGCTATCGAACACTATTGCGGCATTCCTGCACTGGGCTATGTGCCCGTGACTGCCGGAGTGGCATTGCCGGAGCGTCATCTGGGGCTGGTCACCGCACGTGAATCTGTCATTGATTCCCAATCCTGGCGTGATTTTGCCGGGCGCATCGCGCAAACGCTGGATATCGATAAGTTGATTTCTCTGAGCACGCTCCCGTCATTACCCGAGGGGCAATGGCCTGCTTTACCGGCGCGTGACGAAGGGGAGGGGATAACGCTCGCGCTGGCCGATGACGAGGCATTTAACTTTTATTACCCCGATAACATAGAACTGCTTCGCAATGCGGGTGTGAAGATAGTGCGCTTTAGTCCGCTGCACGACGCGGAATTGCCCGAATGCCAGATGCTCTGGCTCGGCGGCGGCTACCCGGAACTCTACGCCCGCGCCCTTTCTGCTAACAGGTCCATGCTTGATGCTATCCGTTCGGCGCACCGGCGTGGTGTGGCGATCTACGCCGAGTGTGGCGGCCTGATGTATCTCGGCTCTACGCTTCGCGATGCCGCAGGTGACATTCATTCTATGGTGGGGGTGATACCCGGTGGCAGCGAGATGGGAAAACGCCTGACCCGCTTTGGCTATTGTGAAGCCACCGCCAGCCAGCCCACGCTGCTTGCCGATGCAGGCGAGACGCTGCGCGGCCATGAATTCCACTACTCCGATTTTACTCCTGAGCAGGATGCGGTCATGCAGTGCCGAAAAACCCGCGATGGCAGGATGTTGTCCCAGTGGAAGGGTGGCTGGCAGGTGGGCAACACCTACGCCAGCTATTTGCACATCCATTTTGCGCAACGCCCGACCATGTTGAGCCGTTGGATTGCCGCTGCAAGGAGTGTCTTATGACGATCCTTGCCTGGTTTGCCGCATGGCTTCTTGACCGATGGTTGGGTGACCCTCCGCACTGGCCGCATCCGGTCCGCTGGATCGGCGCACTGATCACGCTGACACAGCGTGCCGTTCGCCGGGTTTGCCATTCCGATACCGCCTTGCGTATTGGTGGTGGGGTGATGTGGCTGGTGGTCGTGGGTGTGACCTGGAGTGTGGCATATGGCGTGCTGGCCTGCGCGCAAGCCATCCATCCGTGGCTCGGTTGGTGTGTGGAGGTGTGGATGATCTACACCCTGCTGGCGGCGCGTTGCCTGGCAGATGCGGCACGGGAAGTAGGGCATGCCTTGCGCCACGGCACGCTTGCCCAAAGCCGGGAGAAACTCTCCTGGATAGTCGGGCGCGACACCTCGCAGCTACAGCCACCGCAGATCACCCGCGCGGTCGTGGAAACCGTGGCAGAAAATACGGTGGATGGCGTTATTGCCCCGCTGTTCTTTTTATTGCTGGGCGGCGCGCCGCTGGCGATGGCCTACAAAGCGGTAAATACCCTCGATTCGATGGTGGGCTACAAACACGAAAAATATCGTGCTATTGGCATGGTGAGCGCGCGTCTGGATGACGTGGCTAACTTTATTCCGGCCCGCCTGAGCTGGCTACTGCTGAGCGTTGCCGCCTGGTTTTGCCGCCTGAACCCGGCACGGGCATTGCGTATCGGCTGGCGCGATCGCCGCAATCACAGCAGCCCCAACTGCGCCTGGCCGGAAGGCACCGTTGCAGGTGCGCTTGGCGTGCAGCTTGGCGGCCCAAATGACTACTTCGGCCAGCGCGTCGAAAAACCCTGGATTGGCGATGAGACTCGCGCCATCACCGTTGACGATATTACGCAAACCATACGCCTTATGTGGGTAGCCTCCACCCTGGCACTGGCCGTATTTGCGCTTACGCATGTTACGCTCGCAGGAGCAGCAATCTGATGAAAACAATGGATTATTTGCAGCAACCCCAGGCCATTGAAGACAAAAGTTTTGTCATTATTGGCGATATCATTCACGAAACGCGGCCTGATTACCGTTTTGCCAGCCCTCTGCACGAAGCCATCATCAAACGAGTGATCCACACCACCGCCGATTTCGACTGGCTGGACATCCTGTGGTTTTCCCCGGATGCCCTTGAAAGCCTCGGCAGTGCGATTCGCAGCGGCTGTACGCTTTATACCGACACCACCATGGCCCTTTCCGGGATAAACAAAACCCTGCTGGCAAAATTTGGCGGCGAGGTGAAGTGCTACATCAGCGACCCGCGCGTGGTGCGTAAAGCAAAAGAGGCGGGGATCACCCGCTCGATGGCGGCGGTGGATCTGGCGCTCAGCGAAGAGGGCGAAAAAATCTTCGTCTTCGGTAATGCCCCCACCGCGCTGTTCCGCTTACTGGAGCAAAACGCTCAGGTGTGTGGCGTGGTTGGCGTCCCGGTCGGGTTTGTCGGTGCGGCAGAATCGAAAGATGCGCTGGTGGAAAGCGGGCTGCCGGGAATTGCCGCGCTGGGACGTAAAGGCGGCAGCAATGTGGCTGCGGCGATCGTTAACGCCTTTTTATATTTCATGCGGGAGGCGCAATGAGCGAAGAGACATTCGACGCCCCGGTGTGGCACAACGGCAAAGCGCTACGCAAAGGCTATACCACCGGTTCCTGTGCAACGGCGGCGGCAAAAGTCGCTGCACTGATGGTCCTGCGCCAGCACATTATCCATCAGGTGTCGATTGTCACGCCCTCTGGCGTCACGCTGCGTCTTAACGTTGAATCGCCGCATATTGAAGGCCAGCAAGGGATTGCCGCTATCCGTAAAGACGGCGGCGATGATGTGGATGCCACCCACGGCATGCTGATTTTTGCGCGTGTCACGCTGAATGATGGCGGTGAGATTGTGCTGTCCGGCGGCGAAGGCGTGGGCACCGTGACCCGCAAAGGCATTGGCCTGCCGGTTGGCAGCGCCGCCATTAACCGCACACCGCGCCAGACCATCGAAGCCGCCGTACGCGAAGTGATTGGTCCTTCGCGTGGCGCCGACGTGGAAATTTTCGCGCCTGAAGGGGAAGCGCGGGCGCAAAAAACCTACAACAGCCGGCTGGGCATACTTGGCGGTATCTCGATTATCGGCACCACGGGTATCGTCACGCCGATGTCTGAAGAGAGCTGGAAACGCTCGCTTTCTCTGGAGCTGGAAATCAAACGCGAAGCGGGGCTGGAGCAGGTCGTACTGGTGCCAGGCAATCACGGGGAGCGCTTTGTCCGCGAGCAAATGGGGCTTTCCAGCGACATCGTAGTCACCATGAGCAACTTCGTGGGCTACATGATTGAAGAGGCTGTTCGCCTCGGTTACCGGCAAATTGTGTTGATTGGTCATCCGGGCAAGCTGGTAAAAATCGCCGCCGGGATTTTCCACACCCACAGCCATATCGCCGATGCGCGCATGGAAACGCTGGTGGCGCATCTGGCGCTGCTTGGCGCACCCCATGAGTTGCTGCAAAAAGTCAGCGAGTGTGACACCACCGAAGCGGCGATGGAGTACATCGACGCGGCGGGATTCAGCCATCTGTACAACCATCTGGCGCAGCGTATCTGCCAGCGCGTCATGCAGAACCTGCGCTTTACCAAAAATCCCCCCCAGTGCGACGCCATTATGTTTTCGTTTGATAACCACATCCTCGGCACGAACCGCCCGTTCCAGGACATTGTGGAGGATTTGCAATGTTGACCGTCGCAGGCATGGGGCCTGCCTCACTGGCCTTAATGACCCCCATGGCGCTGGATGCCGTCGCGCAGGCGGATGTCCTGGTCGGCGGTAAACGCCATCTTGAGCAGTTCCCTGATTTTGCTGGCGAACGTCGTGCGCTGGATGCCGACATCCCCGGATTAATACGCTGGATTGCGCAGCGGATGCATCAGCGCGTCGTGGTGCTGGCATCCGGCGATCCGCTTTTTTACGGCATTGGCAAACGTCTGGTGGCCGAGTTCGGCATTGAACAGGTGCGCATTATTCCGGGCATCAGCGCTGTGCAGTACCTGTGCGCTAAGACCGGCATCGATATGAATGATATCTGGCTGACCAGCTCCCACGGGCGCGATGTGGATTTTGACGCCCTGGCTCGCTCCCCTAAAACCGCGATGGTGACTGATGCCCGCTGTGGCCCGCGGGAAATTGCCGCGGCCCTGGTGGCGCGCGGTGCGGGAGAGCGCTGGCTGGTGATTGGCGAAAATCTGGCGATGGACAATGAACGCATTCACTGGCTGCCCGCCCGTGATGTCCAGGCGCAGTATGAGATGAATGTCGTGGTGATCCTCAATGAAAGATGAACTGTTTTTGCGCGGTGAAAGTGTCCCGATGACCAAAGAAGTGGTCCGCGCGCTGGCGCTCTCGCGGCTGAACTTATCCGCTGCCCGCCATTTTATTGATATCGGCGCAGGCACAGGCAGCGTCTCGATTGAGGCTGCCGTCTGCCACCCGCAGTTGCAGGTGACCGCCATTGAGCGCAATCCGGCGGCGCTGGGGTTGCTGGAAGAGAACTGCCAGCACTTTGGCTGTCGCAATATCACCATTGTCCCGGGCGTGGCGCCGTTATTTGTCGAACAGCCCGCTGACGCGGTCTTTATGGGCGGCAGCGGTGGCAACCTGACCCAACTGATTGACTGGTCTTTGGCCCAACTGATCCCCGGTGGACGCCTGGTGATGACTTTTATTTTGCAGGAGAACCTCAGCAGCGCGCTGAGCCACCTCGCTACCTGCGAGGTCGCCGCGCTGGACTGCCAGCAAATTCAGGTTTCGCTTCTTCATGCGCTGGGCAGCGGCCACTACTTCAAACCGAATAACCCTGTTTTTGTGATTTCCTGCGAGAAGGAAGAGTCTCATGGCTGAACAATTTGATACGCAAACCGTCTGGTTTGTCGGTGCTGGCCCCGGTGACCGCGAGCTTATCACCCTGAAAGGATACCGCCTGTTGCAGCAGGCACAGGTCGTCATTTACGCGGGCTCGCTTATTAATACCGAGCTGCTCGAATACTGCCCGCCGGGCGCCGAGTGCCACGACAGCGCCGAACTGCACCTGGAGCAGATCATCGACCTGATGGAAGCCGGTGTGAAAGCGGGAAAAGTGGTGGTGCGCCTGCAAACCGGTGATGTCTCCCTTTATGGCTCCGTGCGTGAACAAGGAGAAGTGCTGACTGAGCGTGGTATTCAGTGGAAGGTCGTTCCTGGCGTGAGTGCCTTCCTCGGGGCGGCGGCAGAGCTGGGTGTGGAATACACCGTGCCGGAAGTGTCGCAGAGTTTGATCATCACTCGCCTCGAAGGACGTACCCCGGTCCCGCCACTTGAACAACTGGAATCCTTTGCCAGCCACCAGACCTCAATGGCGATTTATCTCTCCGTACAACGCATCAATCGCGTTGCTGAGCGTCTGATTGAGGGTGGTTATCCGGCAACCACGCCCGTGGCAGTCATTTATAAAGCCACCTGGCCGGAAAGCCAGACGGTGCGCGGGACCCTTGCGGACATTGCTGACAAAGTGCGCGATGCCGGTATTCGTAAAACCGCACTGATCCTCGTTGGCGCATTTCTTGGCGAGGAGTACCACTACTCACGTCTTTATGCGGCGGACTTTAGCCATGAATACCGTAAAGCCTGAATCCATTGCGCTGTTCTGCCTGACGCCCGGCGGTGTTGCCCTGGCGAACCGGCTGAAATTGGCGCTGCCTATGACCTGCTACACCAGTGAGAAATTGCTGGAAGAGGGGTTTGTTCCTTTCGACGGCGGCTTTGCCCCTGCGTTGCGTGATGCCTTCACCCAACACTCAGCGCTGGTGTTTATCGGCGCGACGGGGATTGCCGTACGCGTGCTGGCCCCGTTGGTGAATGACAAATTCAGCGACCCGGCGGTGATTGTTATCGATGAGCGCGGACAGCACGTCATCAGCCTGCTTTCTGGCCATTTTGGTGGGGCAAATGCGCTGGCCCGCTATCTTGCGGGCGTGCTGGGCGCAGACCCGGTGATCACCACGGCAACGGATGTTAACGAACTGGCAGCGCTCGATACGCTGGCCTGTCAACTGGATGCGCGCATGGAGGATCTGCGTGCAGCAGTAAAGACAATCAACCACTGGCTGGTCAGCGGCGAACGTATTGGCCTGTGGTGTGAAGACGCCTTGCGTGAAGAAGTCGAACGCTGCGACACGCGCGGGTTTATTCCGGTGACATCTCTCAATGGTCTGCCCGAGCTGACGGCACTGATCTGCGTGACCGTGCACGCTGCGCTGCCTGAACTCCCGGTACCGGTCTACAAACTGGTTCCCCGCCGTGTGGTGGCAGGCATTGGTTGTCGTCGCGATACCCCGTTTGCGGTGGTGTCAGGGCTGCTTAAGCAACAGTTGCAGGTACACGCATTCGACCCGCTGGCATTGCGCGCGATAGGGAGCATCACATTGAAAGAGCATGAGAAAGCGCTCACGCAACTGGCAGAAAGCCTGCGCGTGCCGTTTGAAATTTTTACCGCTGATGCCCTGCGTCAGCATGAGCATCGTTTCCCTGCCTCTGACTTTGTGCGTCAGACCACTGGTGTGGGAAGCGTATCCGGACCCGCAGCCTGGCTGATGAGTCGTGGGCAACTGGTTGGCGAGACTCTGCGTGAGCAGGGCGTCACTATTACTTTGGGAGTTTCACACTGATGTTAACCGTTATCGGGATTGGCCCTGGCTCACAGGCAATGATGACCATGGAGGCGATCGAAGCCTTGCAGGCTGCGGAAATCGTGGTGGGGTACAAGACCTACACCCATCTGGTGAAAGCATTCACGGGCGACAAGCAGGTGATCAAAACCGGCATGTGCAAAGAGATTGAGCGCTGCCAGGCGGCGATTGAACTGGCGCAGGCCGGGCATAACGTGGCGCTTATCAGCAGCGGCGATGCCGGGATTTACGGTATGGCGGGGCTGGTTCTTGAGCTGGTCAGTAAACAGAAACTGGACGTGGAAGTGCGTCTGATCCCCGGAATGACCGCCAGTATTGCCGCGGCGGCGCTACTCGGCGCACCGCTGATGCATGACTTCTGCCATATCAGCCTGAGCGACTTACTGACTCCGTGGCCGGTCATTGAAAAACGGATTGTCGCCGCCGGGGAAGCTGACTTTGTTATCTGCTTCTACAACCCGCGTAGCCGAGGCCGCGAAGGGCACCTTGCGCGCGCATTTGAACTGCTGGCGGCCAGCAAAAGCCCGCAAACCCCGGTGGGGATTGTGAAATCCGCCGGACGTAAAAAAGAAGAGAAGTGGATAACCACCCTCGGCGAGATGGACTTTGAACCGGTCGACATGACCAGCCTGGTGATTGTCGGCAATAAGGCCACCTACGTAGCGGATGGCTTGATGATTACACCGCGAGGCTATGAGCTGTGAGGCCAGGCGACATACTGGTAATTGGCGGAACCAGCGATGCGCGGGCCATTTGCCAGCAGCTCGACGCCGCCGGGGTGCGCTACACCCTGTCGGTGGCAACCCCCACCGGACAGCATCTGGCGGGCGATATTCGCGGCGAGGTGCGCTGTGGGCGGATGGATCCTGACGCCATGCTGCGCTGGCTTACCGATAACCAGACCCGCTGGGTGGTGGATGCGTCACACCCTTATGCCGAGGTGGTCAGCCAGAACATTGCCGGGGCCTGTCGGCAGGCACATGTGCTGTTAAGCCGTTACCAGCGCCCCGAACAACTGCCGGAGCTGGAACATCCCCTGTTGCACAAGGTCGCCTCGATTGATGAAGCCTGTAAAGTCGCGCGCGGACTCGGGCAGCGCGTGTTGTTGACCACTGGCAGTAAAGACCTGGCACTCTGGCGTGCGGGGCTTGGTGAGAAGACCCTGCTGGCACGAGTGCTGCCGGTTGCCGATGTGATGGCGCAGTGCGCCGAGAACGGTTTTGGTGTTGGCGAGATCTACGCCATGTGCGGGCCGTTTAGCGCAGAGTTCAACGCCGCCTTCTACCGACAGTGCCGCGCTGATGTGATGATCACCAAAGCCTCCGGTGCGGAAGGCGGCTATCAGGAAAAAGTTCAGCCGTGTCTGGACGCGGGGATCCCCTGCATTGTTATTACACGCCCGCAGCCTGCGGTTTCGGGTGAGGAGCTACTGGAAAGCCTGGATGCATTTTCGCAGCGGTTGCTGCGCTGGCTTGCTACTCAGTGAGGAAAAGAACATGAAAAAAGCGCTTCTGGTGGTGAGTTTCGGCACCAGCTATCACGACACCTGCGAAAAGAACATTGTGGCCTGTGAACGGGAACTGGCCGCCAGTTGCCCCGATCGCACGCTGTTTCGGGCATTTACCTCAGGAATGATCATTCGCAAGCTCAAACGCCGCGACAACCTGCACATCGACACCCCTTTGCAGGCACTGCAAAAACTGGCAGACCTGGGCTATCAGGATGTGGCTATCCAGTCGTTGCACATCATTAACGGTGACGAATACGAAAAAATTGTTCGTGAGGTACAAACCCTGCGGCATCTGTTCAAACGCATGGTGATCGGCGCACCGCTGCTCAGCAGCCACGACGACTACATGCATCTGATGCAGGCGCTGGCCCGCCAGATGCCGGTACTGGCAGACGGTGAAAAAGTGGTGTTTATGGGCCACGGCGCCAGCCATCACGCCTTCGCCGCTTACGCCTGTCTCGATCATATGATGGCGGCACACCGTTTCCCGGCGCGTGTCGGTGCGGTGGAAAGCTACCCGGAGGTAGATGTGTTGATCGACAGTCTGCGCCGCGAAGGGATCAGCGCGGTACACCTGATGCCGCTGATGCTGGTGGCAGGCGATCATGCCATTAACGATATGGCCTCTGATGAAGAAGATTCGTGGAAAACGCAGTTTGAGCGGGTCGGGATTGCCGCAACGCCGTGGTTGCAGGGGCTGGGCGAAAACCCGGCTATCCGCGCGATGTTTGTCGCGCACCTGCATCAGGCGCTGAGCCAGTCTCTGGAGGTGGCGGCATGAGCGGCAGACTCTACGCATTAGGGATTGGCCCCGGCGCCAGCGACCTTCTCACCGTTCGTGCTGCGCGCATTCTCGGCAAACTTGATGTGCTCTATGCCCCGGCGGGGCGCAAAGGAGGCGACAGTCTGGCGCTCTCCATTGTGCGGGAATATCTGGGCGAGCAGACGGAAATCCGCTGTACCCATTTCCCGATGAGCGCCGACAGTGCGGAAAAAGAGGCCGTCTGGGATGAAGTTGCTGCCGCGCTTAGCGCAGAAACTCTGGCCGGAAAACAGGTGGGTTTCATCACCCTGGGCGACGCCATGCTGTTTAGCACCTGGGTCTTCTTATTGCAGCGTCTGGGGCGTCCTGACTGGCTGGAAATCGTGCCTGGGGTGACCTCTTTTGCCGCCATTGCCGCGCGCGCGCAAACGCCGCTCGCCATGGAGCAGCAGTCGCTGGCGGTGGTCTCCTGTACCGCGCCGGAGGCGGAGATTAAACAGGCGCTGGCGAACCACGACAGCCTGGTGTTGATGAAAGTCTATGGCCGCTTCGCACGCGTCAAAGCGTTGCTGGCCGATGCCGGATTGCTTGACCGCGCAGTGATGATGGCCGAAGCAACCCTGCCGGGAGAGCAGTGCTGGCGGCAACTCGCTGAGGTGAGCGACGAACAGCCACTGCCGTATTTTTCGACCATTCTGGTTAATAAACAGTGGGAGAGGCGATGAAACGGGAACAACAGCTTAAACGCCTGTCGTTAAGCGGGCTGGCAGCAGGTCTGTTACTGCTTGTCGTACCGGAGCAGGCATTTGCCATGCATATCATGGAAGGCTTTTTACCGCCGTTATGGGCGCTGGCCTGGTGGATGTTGTTTTTACCCTGCCTGTGGTACGGGCTGGTGCGTCTGCGCCGTATCGTGGCGGAAGACAGTAATCAAAAGGTGCTGCTGGCGCTTTGCGGTGCGTTTATCTTCGTGCTCTCGGCGCTGAAAATTCCATCCGTGACGGGCAGTTGCTCACACCCGACAGGGGTGGGCCTGGCGGTTATCCTCTTCGGGCCGGGCGTGGTGGCTGTCCTCGGCGCGATTGTGCTGCTGTTTCAGGCGCTGCTGCTGGCGCACGGCGGCCTGACAACGCTTGGGGCAAACGGCATGTCGATGGCGGTGATCGGGCCTGTCGTCGGTTATCTGGTCTGGCAGATGGCCTGTCGCGCGGGTATTCGCCGTGATGTTGGGGTCTTTTTATGTGCCATGCTCGCTGATCTGGTGACCTACTTTGTCACCTCTGTGCAGCTTGGCGTGGCCTTCCCGGATCCGCAGGCTGGGGCGAGCGCTTCCATCATCAAGTTTATGGGTATCTTTTGCCTGACGCAGATCCCTATCGCGATTGCCGAAGGGCTGCTCACGGTAATGATCTACGACCAGCTCACTAAACGTCAGTTGATCACCGCACAGGGACATTAAGATGAAAAAGACACTGATTTTGCTCGCGATGGTTATCGCGCTGGTGATTCTGCCGTTCTTTATCAATCACGGCGGCGAGTACGGTGGCTCTGACGGCGAGGCGGAAAGCCAGATTCAGGCCGTTGCGCCACACTATAAACCCTGGTTCCAGCCGCTGTATGAACCCGCCAGCGGGGAAATTGAAAGCCTGCTCTTTACCCTGCAAGGATCGCTGGGCGCGGCGGTTATTTTCTACATTCTGGGTTACATGAAAGGCAGACAGCGTGCTGACGAACGGGCTTGACCGGCTGAGCTACCAGAGCCGCTGGTTTACTGTTGCCCCGGAGCGCAAATTCTTTCTCTGGCTGGCGATGATGGTCCTGGCGTTTTCGCTGCCCCCGGTCGGGCAGGGAGCCTTGCTGGTTGTGCTGGCGGCGTTTACCTGCTGGCTACTACGCATTTCGTTCTGGCGCTGGTTACGCTGGATGGCGATCCCCATTGGTTTTCTGCTGGTGGGGGTGGTGACAATATTGTTTAGCATCACCCAGCAGCCGCAGCACTTGTTGGTGGGCATTCCACTGGGAAGCTACTGGCTGGGCGTTTTGCCGGAAGGGCTGGCGATGGCCAATACGACCTTCTGGCGCAGCCTGGCGGCGCTGGCGGCCACCTTCTGGCTGGTGCTGAACCTGCCGTTTCCGCAGCTCATCGTGTTACTCAGAAAGGGGCGAGTGCCGCGTCTGTTGACCGAGCAAATCCTGCTGACCTGGCGGTTTATCTTTATCCTGCTGGAAGAGGCCGCGGCAATTCACCGGGCGCAAACCCTGCGCTTTGGTTACCGAACCTTGCCGCTGGGCTACCGCTCGCTGGCG
The DNA here is from genome assembly GCF_052061655.1 of Phytobacter diazotrophicus. NCBI lineage: Bacteria > Pseudomonadati > Pseudomonadota > Gammaproteobacteria > Enterobacterales > Enterobacteriaceae > Phytobacter > Phytobacter diazotrophicus. Next base: position 2,001,529 of record NZ_CM125428.1, read on the forward strand.
ATGCTGGTTGGGCTTTTATTTACCCGCGTGTTGCTGCGCTACAAAGAGATGGCAACCACGCTGGATATCAAACTCTATCAGGGTGATTTTCACCTGTAAGGAATGGCATGCTGGCGACCGAGGGGTTGTGGTTCAGTTATCAGGAAGAGCCCATTCTGAAAGGGTTAACGCTCGATTTTTCGCGCCAGCCGGTCACCGGGCTGGTGGGGGCGAACGGCTGCGGGAAATCGACGCTGTTTATGAACCTGAGCGGTATTTTACGTCCGCAACAAGGCGCGGTGCTGTGGCAGGGAAAACCGCTGGATTACAGCAAGCGCGGGCTGCTTGCGCTGCGCCAGCAGGTCGCTACCGTCTTTCAGGATCCCGATCAGCAGATTTTTTATACCGATATCGACAGCGATATCGCCTTTGCCCTGCGCAACATTGGCGTGGAGGAAGCGGAGATTGCCCGGCGCACCGATGATGCGCTGACGCTGGTGGATGCGTACTCTTTTCGCCATCAGCCGATTCAGTGCCTCAGCCACGGGCAGAAAAAGCGCGTCGCCATTGCCGGGGCGCTGGTCTTACAGGCGAAGTATCTGCTGCTGGATGAACCCACCGCCGGGCTGGACCCCTCGGGGCGCACCCAGATGATCGCGATCATTCAGCGGATTGTGGCGCAGGGGAATCATGTGGTGATCTCCAGCCATGATATTGATTTGATTTATGAGATTTGCGATGCGGTGTATGTTCTACGCCGCGGCGAAAGGCTGGCGTACGGCACGCCGGGTGAGGTTTTTGCCCAAAAAGCACAGATTGAACAGGCGGGGTTAACGCAGCCCTGGCTGGTAAAACTGCATAGCGAACTGGGAATGCCGCTGTGTAAAAGTGAAGCCGAATTCTTTACCCGCATGCGGGAAACGTACATTAAGGAGGCGTCATGACGCTGGCGATTATGCTCCAGGGCACGGCATCAGACGTGGGTAAAAGCGTGCTGGTGGCGGGGCTGTGCCGCATCCTGTATCAGGATGGATTAAAGACCGCCCCCTTTAAATCGCAGAATATGGCGCTTAATTCGGGTATCACCCCGGACGGGCAAGAGATGGGGCGTGCGCAAATTTTTCAGGCGGAAGCGGCGGGTATCATCCCGGATGTGCGCATGAACCCGGTTCTGCTCAAACCCACCAGCGACCGTAAAGCGCAGGTGGTGCTGATGGGCAAAGTGGCGAGCGATATGGACGCCGTCAGCTATCACGACTACAAACCGCGTCTGCGCGAGCAGATTATCAGCGTCTACCAGAGCCTGAATCGTGAATACGACGCTATTGTACTGGAAGGGGCGGGCAGCCCGGCCGAGATTAACCTGCGCGATCGCGATATTGTCAACATGGGCATGGCGGAGATGGCCGGTTGCCCGGTGGTGCTGGTAGCAGACATCGACAGGGGCGGCGTTTTCGCTGCGATTTATGGCACCCTTGCGCTGTTGCAGGAACATGAACGCTGGCGCGTAAAAGGGGTCATCATTAATAAATTCCGCGGCGACGTGGCCTTGCTCACCCCCGGCATTAAACAGATTGAAGCCCTGACCGGGGTGCCGGTGCTGGGGGTGATGCCGTGGCTGGAGGTAGATTTAGAAGACGAAGACGGCGTGGCGCTGCAGCGTGGCAAATACCTGCGCACCGGCGAGCGGGCCATCGATATTGCCGTGGTGCAACTGCCGCACATCTCTAATTTCACCGATTTTAACGCCCTCGCCGCGCAACCGGACGTGCGCGTGCACTATGTTCGCTCGCCACAAGAGCTGCACAACACCGATTTGATTATCCTCCCCGGCAGCAAAAACACGCTGGGGGATCTTGCCTGGCTACAGGAGAGCGGGCTGGCGCAGGCGGTTTTACAACAGCATCGCCAGGGCGTGCCCGTACTGGGTGTTTGTGGTGGTTACCAGATGCTCGGCGAAACCATTGTCGATGAGGTGGAATCTGGCCTGGGTACGCAGCCGGGGCTGGGGCTGCTCAATACCGTTACTCATTTTGCGCAGAACAAAACCACCACCCTGGTGGCGGCCTCCGTGCAGGGCGAACTTCCCGGACTGCTGGCGGGCTGCGGGCATCTTCTCCTCCACGGCTATGAGATCCATATGGGTGAAACCACGCTGCATGAAGGGTGTCGTCCGATGTTGTGGCTGGAAAAAGAGGGGCAACGCATCGCCGATGGTGCGGTCAGTGAAGACGGGCTGGTATTTGGCACCTATCTGCACGGGCTTTTTGACAGCAATGATTTTACCCGTACGTTGATTAACGCGTTGCGGGCGCGCAAAGGCTTGCCGCCGCTGGATAGCACGGTGGATTATGCCCACTACAAAGCGCAGCAGTTTGACCTGCTGGCAGATGCCATGCGTAAGAATATCGACATCGACAGGATCTATCAGATTATGCATCAACATCAGGAACGCGCATGTTAACGCTGGTTACGGGTGGGGCGCGCAGCGGCAAAAGCCGCCACGCCGAATCGCTGGTCGCAAATGCGAAGGGGGTTCTCTACATCGCCACTTCGCAAATCTTTGATGAAGAGATGGCGGCCCGCATTCAGCATCATCGGGATAGTCGCCCGGCGCACTGGCGCACCGAAGAGCGCTGGCAGGGGCTGGCCGATATCATCACTACGAATAACTCCCCGGATGAGGCCATTTTACTGGAGTGCATCACCACCATGGTGACCAATCTGTTGTTCGCGCAGGGTGGCGAGAGCGACCCGGACGGCTGGGACTATGCGCTGCTGGAAGCGCAGGTGCAGGAAGAGATTGAGCGATTAATCGCCGCCTGTGAACGTTGCCCGGCGCCGGTGGTGCTGGTGACCAACGAAGTGGGGATGGGCATTGTGCCGGAAAACCGTCTGGCGCGGCATTTTCGCGATATCGCCGGGCGGGTGAATCAACGTCTGGCGCAGGCGGCGGATAACGTCTGGCTGGTGGTGTCGGGGATCGGAGTCAAAATCAAATGATCAGGTTGTTTTTTGCCACGCTGTCGTTTATCAGCCGTTTGCCGGTGCCATCCCGCCTGGTTCAGGGGCTGGAGGTGCAGGACTACGTGCGTGGTATCGTCACCTTTCCGTTTGTTGGCGTGGTACTTGGCGGTATCAGCGGTGGTGTGTTTATGCTGCTCCAGCCCTGGTGCGGTGCGCCGCTGGCGGCCCTCTTTGCGGTTCTGGCGCTGGCGTTGCTGACCGGCGGCTTTCATCTCGATGGTTTAGCGGATACCTGTGATGGCGTCTTTTCTGCCCGCACACGCGAGCGGATGCTGGAAATCATGCGCGACAGCCGTCTGGGTACTCACGGTGGGCTGGCGTTGGTGTTTGTGCTGGTGGCGAAAATGCTTGTTATCAGCGAACTCTCTTTGCGTGGGCTTGCGGTTCCGGCGGCGTTAGCCGCGGCCTGTGCAGCCGGGCGCGGTTGCGCTGTGGTGATGATGTATGGTCATCGCTACGCCCGCGAGGAGGGGCTGGGTAATTTGTTTATCGGCAAAGTCACTTTCATGCAGACTGTTATCACTCTGGCGCTTGCGCTGCTGGTGGCGGTGGGGCTGGAAGGGGCACGCGGCCTGACGGCTGTGCTGATAACCGTGCTGGCGATTTTTCTGCTCGGCCTGATGCTTAAACGCACGCTGGGCGGGCAAACGGGCGACACCCTGGGTGCCGCCATTGAACTGGGTGAACTGGTCTTCCTTCTGGCGCTGCTTTGAGCGGCGCCTTACCACTACTGAGAATTCCTATGCAAACACTGACTTCGTTACTGGCAGCAATTCCCGCGCTCGATCAGGGTGCGATGGCGCAGGCGCAACAGCATATTGATGGGTTACTCAAGCCGCCCGGAAGCCTGGGGCGTCTGGAGTCGCTGGCGGTGCAGCTCGCCGGGATGCCGGGGTTAGGCGGCAAACCACAGTCCGGGAAGAAGGCCATTATCGTGATGTGCGCTGACCATGGCGTCTGGCACGAAGGGGTGGCGATTTCACCGCAAATTGTGACGGCTATTCAGGCGGCGAATATGACGCAGGGCACCACGGGTGTTTGCGTGCTGGCAGCGCAGGCCGGGGCGAAAGTGCATGTGCTGGATGTCGGTATCGACAGCGATCCGATTCCCGGCGTTATCAATATGAAAGTCGCGCGTGGCAGTAACAACATCGCCCAGGGTCCGGCAATGAGTGCCGCACAAGCGCAGGAACTGCTGCTGGAAACCATTCGCTATACCCGCGAACAGGCGGCCGATGGCGTGCAGCTTTTTGGCGTGGGCGAGCTGGGTATGGCGAACACGACACCGGCAGCGGCGATTGTCAGCGTGCTGACCGGGGAAGCGCCGGAGTTGGTTGTGGGCATTGGCGCGAATTTGCCTGAGTCGCAGCTTGGACATAAAGCGCAGGTGGTGCGTCGCGCCATTGAGATTAACCAGCCTGATGCAAACAATGGGTTGGATGTGCTGGCGAAAGTCGGTGGTTTTGACCTGCTGGGGATGACGGGCGTGATGATCGGTGCCGCGTCATGCGGCCTGCCGGTGGTGCTGGATGGGTTCTTATCCTATGCCTCGGCGCTGGCGGCGTGCCGTATCGAGCCGAAAGTGAAGGATTATCTGATCCCGTCGCATCTTTCGGCGGAGAAAGGCGCGCGTATCGCCCTGCAAAACCTCGGTCTGGAGCCGTATCTGAATATGGGGATGCGTCTGGGCGAGGGCAGCGGCGCGGCATTAGCCATGCAACTGGTGGATGCCGCCTGCGCCATGCACAATAAGATGGGAATGCTGGCTAACAGCAATATTGTGTTGCCCGAAAGTAAGTAAAATGTCCCCGGTGGCGCGATGCTTACCGGGGCTACATGATGTGTTTGCGTCCCTCTCCTTAGGGGAGGGGGGGCTTACCTTCCCGCCTGCATCACCTGCAACAACGTATCCAGCAGCCCGGGAAAACGGGCGTCCAGGTCTTCCCTGCGTAGCGAAATCATATTCTCCCGCCCCTGCGGACGCTGCCAGACCACGCCGCTGTCGCGCAGCACGCGCCAGTGATGGGTCATGGTGGACTTTGCCACATCCTCCGGGCGCAATGCATTGCAACTCAACTCACTGCCATCGGCGAGCCGCTTGATCATCGCCAGACGTAAAGGGTTACCAAGGGCAAAAAGGACGTTTTCCAGCAATATTTGTTCGGTATCGGGGTGGTTCGCAATCATAGTTTTCCTGAGTCGGCGGTTGCTCTGCTCATCATGAGCAGCAGCCCGTATCGGCGGCTGGCCGGTAATATACCCGATGCGTACAGGCACGGCTATGCGCCATGCATCAGGACCAACAATCTCAATGATAGCGCAAAATTTAAAAATAGTACTAGAATACTCGTACAATTGGACTATTATAGTTTGCGAAACCTAACCGGCCATATCGGCCATTTATTGTCAAACTGACTAAGGACGCATCATGCCCCGACCCATTCCCCTCGAACGTTATCGCAACATCGGTATCTCCGCGCACATCGATGCCGGTAAAACGACAACCACAGAGCGCATCCTGTTTTACACCGGGATGAGCCACAAACTGGGTGAAGTACACGATGGCGCGGCAACAACCGACTGGATGGAACAGGAGCAAGAGCGCGGGATTACCATTACGTCCGCGGCGGTAAGCTGCTTCTGGCCAGGTATGGACAGAGGTTATGAGCCGCATCGCATCAATATCATCGACACCCCAGGGCACGTGGATTTCACTATTGAAGTGGAACGATCCATGCGAGTACTGGATGGTGCAGTGATGGTTTATGACTCCGTTGGCGGCGTACAACCGCAGTCGGAAACCGTCTGGCGGCAGGCCAACAAATACCATGTGCCGCGCCTGGCGTTCGTCAACAAAATGGACCGCCCCGGCGCGGATTTTTTCCGCGTGGTGCAGATGATGATTGACCGCCTGAAAGCGAACCCGGTGCCGATTGTTATCCCTATCGGTGCGGAAGAGCATTTCACTGGCGTGGTGGATCTCATCAAAATGCGCGCCATTGTCTGGGACGACGCCACACAGGGTATGACCTTTAGCTATGCGCCTGTGCCGGATGATTTGCTGGCCACCGCCCAGGAGTGGCGTGAAAAAATGGTCTCTGCGGCGGCCGAAGCCAGCGATGAGCTGATGGACAAATACCTGGAAACGGGCGATCTGGACGAAGCGGAAATCATCGCCGGGCTGCGTAAACGCACCGTGGCCGGGGAAATCCAACCGATGCTGTGCGGTAGCGCGTTTAAAAACAAAGGCGTGCAGCGCATGCTCGACGCGGTGATTGAGCTGATGCCGTCGCCGCTGGATATTCCGGCGATTCAGGGCGTCGACGAAAAAGGCCAGCCTGCGGAACGTCATCCGAACGATGATGAGCCGTTCTCGGCCCTGGCGTTCAAACTGATGACCGACCCGTACGTGGGTCAACTGACCTTTATCCGTGTCTATTCCGGCGTGCTGAAAAAAGGCGACGCGGTATGGAATCCGGTGAAAGGTAAAAAAGAGCGTATTGGTCGTATCGTGCAGATGCATGCCAACGATCGCCATGAAGTCGACGAGCTGCGGGCGGGCGATATTGCCGCCTGTGTGGGGCTAAAAGATGTGACCACCGGCGACACCCTGAGCGATCCGGATGCGGTGATAACTCTGGAGCGCATGGAGTTCCCGGAGCCGGTGATTTCGCTGGCGATTGAGCCGAAAACCAAAGCGGACCAGGAAAAAATGGGTATCGCCTTGCAGCGCCTGGCGTCTGAAGACCCGTCGTTCCGTCTGCACACTGACGAAGAGTCCGGGCAGACCATCATTTCCGGGATGGGTGAGTTACACCTGGAAATTATCGTCGACCGTATGAAACGTGAGTTTGGCGTGGAAGCGAATATCGGGCGTCCGCAGGTCACTTACCGCGAGACCCTGCGTAAAGCGGTGAAAGAGATTGAAGGGAAATTTGTGCGTCAGTCCGGCGGTAAGGGGCAGTACGGACATGTTGTGCTGAGCCTTGAACCGCTGGAGCCGGGCAGTGGCTTCGTGTTTGAAGATGCCACCAAAGGCGGCGTGGTGCCGCGCGAGTACATTCCGTCTGTGGAAAAAGGGCTGCGCGAAGCCATGAACAACGGCGTGCTGGCGGGTTATCCGGTGGTGGACGTAAAAGCGACCCTGACATTTGGTTCGTATCACGACGTCGACTCCTCGGAAATGGCCTTCCGTATGGCGGCGATCTTCGGTTTTAAAGATGGCGCGCGCAAAGCGGACCCGGCGATCCTTGAGCCGATTATGCATGTGGAAGTGGAAACACCGGAAGAGTACGCCGGGAATATCATGGGCGATCTCTCTTCCCGTCGCGGGATGGTGCAGGGCATGGAAGAGCGCTTCGGTAGCCAGATTATCCGCGCCGACGTGCCGCTGGCGGAGATGTTTGGTTACTCCACCACGCTGCGTTCCATGTCACAGGGCCGCGCGACCTACAGCATGGAGTTCCACCATTACGCGGAAGCCCCGCGCAATGTGGCGGACGATATCATTGCCAGTCGCGCCAAAGCGTAATCTGTTGGCTGTAACTCAAAACCCCGCTCCGGCGGGGTTTTTTATGGGCGTTGTCCTCCTCACCCTTACCCCGGATGTATACCCGATTAGCGAAGCGCCATCCGGGATATCTGCGATTCACAACCTTCCCGAATTACACCCCACTTGCCACATAGCCAACCCGGTAATTCTCGCTCCCCGCCTGCGGCGCAGCACCAGGATCCACCTGCAACCACTGCCAGCGACTCACATCCCACGCGCAAAGCTGCCCCTCTGGCGGCAAGGTCGCCAGGTCGCTGTGTGCGGCAATCGGCAGCTTTCGCATCGACAGCCAGGCGGCATTGCGCACCTCATCAATATCGGGCAGACGCAGCGCCAGCCAGGTATCAATCTGCGGCCAGCCAAAATCCTCTGTCAGCTTTTTAAAGCCGGGACTCTGTAAAAACCGCGTCATCGCTTCGGGATTTCTCCAGACATACAGCGGCGCATAGCGATTCTCAGCGCAATGTGCGTCCTCGCGCCGGGAAAAAAGGTACGCCTTAACCAGCAGGCCTGGGAAGCCGTCCAGCCTCGCGCCGTTTTCCCGGATGCGCGTCTCAATCACCGCCATGTCGTAGTCGGCAGGCAGAGTAAAGCGGTATTGCATCACAATCATCACGCCTCCTTCGACAACAACCGACCCTGGCTGAAACTCCATTCATCGACGGTATTGAACTGGATCATCACCATCACATCATCCGGGTGAATATTCAGCGCGCTTTGTAGCCGTTGGCAGAGTACGCGGCAGAGATTTTGCTTCTGCTCAGGCGTGCGGGGTTTCCCCGCGAGAATATGAAACTGAATGAAATTATCGCTGCGCCCGCCGCTTTTATAGTGGCGGTCAAACACGCGCTGGTTGACCGGTAGCGCTTCAAATACCTGAAAACGGTCACCGGTTGGAACGGAAAATTCGTCCTCCAGCGTCTGCTGCAGGATGCCGGAAATCTGCGTTATCTGCGCGTCACTATACCCCTGGCGCAGAGTGATACGGGTGAAGGGCATACGCTTACTCCTCTTCCAGACAGCCGAGGGCAGATACTGCCGCAGGCCAGCCCGCATAGAACGCCAGATGGGTGAAGACTTCGGCTAACTCTTCGCGGCTCAGGCCATTTTGCTGTGCGAAATTGATATGCCAGGGAAGCTGCTGCACGCGGCCCAGCGCCGTCAGCGCACCCAGTGTGACCAGGCTGCGCTCACGTGGAGAAAGCGTCTCCCGTTGCCAGATATCATTGAACAGCACGTCCTGACTCAGTTCGGCCAGCTTCGGCGCAACGCGGGCCAGGGTTCCACGATCGAGGGATTTAGCCATGGTTTTCTCTCCGTATTGACAGTAAAGCGATTCTGGCGCCATAGTTTCGTCCTGAAAATCAAATTATCTGCAATCTACCATCCCGTATTTCAGGACGATAATGGACAAACTTCCCTTAACGCTCGACCTCGACGCGCTGCGCAGTTTTGTAACCGGCATTGAGTGCGGCAGCTTTGCGCTGGCGGCAAGCCGCTTGTGCCGCTCGACCTCGGCGGTAAGCGCACAGCTTAAAAAGCTGGAACAGCAGTGCGATGCCGAACTGGTGGTGAAGCAGGGCCGCCACCTGGCATTAACCCGCAATGGCGAGATCCTGATGGGCTACGCCCGTCGTCTGCTGGCGCTTAATGACGAGGCGCAGCGGGCATTGAAAGGCGAGCTGCTTCAGGGGGAGATCTGTATTGGTATGCAGGAAGACTTTGGCGAATCGCTGATGCCCGGCATTCTGGGCGAGTTCAGGCGCCACCATCCGGGGCTGCGGATCATTGCCCGGGTGGATCGCAATCAGGCGCTGCTCTCGGCGCTGGATGACGACGCGCTGGATATGGCGCTTCTGTGGCAATCGGAAAACAGCCCGCGCGAGGGGAAACTTATCGGTCAGTGTCAGCTTGAGTGGATACAGCATCCGGAAACGGATATTAGTGCGCTGCTGGCACAGGGTGAGCCGTTGCCGCTGGTGATGTTTGAAAACCCGTGCCTGATGCGCTCACGCGCCATCGCCTGCCTGGATCGGGCGGGAATTCCCTGGCGCGTGGTGTTTGTCAGCCACAGTCTGAGCGGTATCTGGGCGGCGGTGCAGGCGGGGCTTGGCATCACGCTACGCACGCGTGTCGGGATGCCCGCTCATCTTCGCGTAGCGGGAAGTACGCTGCCATCGCCGGGCAATCTGGGGATTATGCTGGCGCACGGGCACGGGAAGGTGGCAGATACCGGTGCGCGAGCGAAGCTGGGGGAACTGATGGAAGCGGCGTTGTTGAATGTGAAATAAGCGGTTTTCCCGCAGGTTAGTCAATTAATTTGATGCATTATGTTAAACAAACGATATTTATTCTCATCGGGTAATGCGTAGAGTAGTGAGCATCAAAGGCAGCGAGGTTATTTGCTGCCGACATATCCCTGAGAATAAGGACCCACGTCATGAAGAAGATTGGATTTTTGTCATTTGGTCACTGGACGCCGTCGCCGCAGTCGGGAACCCGTTCGGCCGCTGACGCGCTGCTGCAATCCATCGATCTGGCGGTTGCCGCCGAAGAACTGGGAGCCGATGGCGCTTATTTCAGGGTGCACCATTTTGCGCGCCAGTTAAGCTCGCCGTTCCCGCTGCTGTCGGCGATTGGGGCGAAAACCAGCAACATTGAAATTGGCACGGGCGTTATCGACATGCGCTACGAGAACCCGCTCTATATGGCAGAAGACGCGGGTGCAGCCGATTTGATCTCCGGTGGGCGTTTGCAACTGGGCATCAGCCGTGGCTCCCCGGAACAGGTTATTGATGGCTGGCGCTACTTTGGCTACGTCCCGTCTGAGGGGGAAAACGAGTCGGATATGGCGCGTCGCCACACTGAAGTGCTGCTGGATGTGCTGCGTGGTGAAGGTTTCGCGAAACCCAATCCGCAGCCGATGTTCCCAAATCCGCCGGGCCTGCTGCGTCCTGAGCCTTTTTCCGACGGGCTGCGTGAGCGTATCTGGTGGGGCGCAGGCTCTAACGCCACCGCAGTATGGGCGGCGAAGCTGGGGATGAACCTGCAAAGCTCGACGTTGAAAGATGATGAAACCGGCGAGCCGTTCCACATTCAGCAGGCAAAACAGATCCGCGCCTATCGAGAAGCCTGGGCGGAAGCAGGGCACACCCGTACGCCACGCGTTTCGGTCAGCCGCAGTATTTTTGCCCTGATGAACGATCAGGACCGGATGTATTTCGGCTCAGGCCGTGATGACAGCGATAAAGTCGGTTTCCTCGACGAGAAAACCCGTGCGATTTTTGGGCGCAGCTTTGCCGCCGAGCCGGACAAGCTTGTTGAACAGTTGAAACAGGATGAGGCGATTGCCGAAGCGGACACCTTATTGCTGACGGTGCCGAATCAATTGGGCGTGGAGTACAACGTGCACGTAATTGAGTCCATTCTGAAACATGTTGCGCCGGCGATGGGCTGGCGCGATTAAAAAGCAATAACGCCTCGCACTGTTCAAACAGGCGAGGCGTTACATTCACATCGCTTACGGCTGCGTTTGCGGTTGTAGCTGATAAATCCATGCGCTGAGCTGCTCGCCATTTGTGGTGATGACGTCAACTTCAACGCGATCGTAGCCATCTTCAAATTCATCCAGCATTGGCCAGTGCGCCTCAAGATTATCCGAGGTAAACAGGTAACCCTGAACCTGCGGCCCGTTTTTGTGTAACACAATCCCCGGAAAATCCGCTGCTGCACCCCAGCCGCGTTCGTAAAACGTGCCCGTCACATAACCCGGCAGCCATTCACCACCAATGTTTTCCAGAATATAAGCATTAGAGTGACCCGGACGTAGTGTCCCGTAGACAAACAAGCGCTCCATTTTCCCTCGTTAGCTGACGCAATATTGCCCCTCAATGGGGAAGAAATGTCTTCAAAATAAGAGGTTATCACGTGTGTCGCAACCCGTTCTTCATCGCGTTTTATTATCACTCTGCGGCGCGACGTATCACCAGAACTGCCACCACGGGTTATGTTCAACAAAATACTGGTCGAGATGTTCAGTGATATGGCTTTGTTCTTCCGGGATAGCCTGTAATCTCACCTGCACGACCTTTCCTTTGATTTTGAAAAACAGCGACAGCCCACTTTCATACGCCAAAAAACTGGAACCAACAAACTTCCAGACTTCGCCTTCAAAACGGGTGACTCCGTCGTAATCGACGAAGGTTTTCGCCACCTTATAATATTTACCGGCAACGAGGTGTGCGTAGGCTTGTTTGAGCTGGCGGGTGTCCATGTGGTGGGTTCCTTTGCTTGACGTTGGCGATAATAGGCGAGAAGAGAGGAATGATCATCGGCGAGGTCGAATAATAGGTTGTATGCGCAAAATGTCTGGATGTTATCCGGGAGCGAAGAATTGAGCAGAGCGTGCACCTCTGCCCCTTATTTATCGCCACCTTGCGCGGTATCGGCGTGCAGATGCCAGGGACGGATATTGAAATATTTCAACCCTTGCCAAACTGCCTGACAATATCACCGCTCCGGGCAGCCATTTTATAACACGCCCAGTTGTTTCATCAGGGTCAGGTTATCTTCAAGATGCCAGTTCGCAATAATTTTATTGTTCCTGACCTGATAGATATCCGTCGCGATAAAATCAACCTTCTGGCCTGTACCTTTCAATTTGCCGAAGGTTCCCGTGAAATGCCCGCGAAAATGAAGGTGCGATACCACGCGATCGCCTGCAATGATCATCTGCTCAACCTCGCAACTCAGATCCGGGACGGCGGTACGGAAGGCACGTGAGGCCAGAAGCGCGCCTTCTGGTCCCTGTTTGCGCCCCTCGGGCGGTGTCTTATCGACAAAATTATCGGCCAATGCCTCACGGGCCAGGGCTTCATCGCCCGTATTCCAGAATGTTGCGTAACGTCTTGCGACAGTTTCAAGCATCGCCACGTGTGCGGAAGATAACTGGCTTTCCGCAATTAATTCATGGGGTTTTACCAGTTCAAGCGGTGCAGAAAACACAGCGCTGGCCATGGGAAGAAGCATAAGTGCCGCCAGTCGTTGAGGATAAAGCGTCAACTTTTTCATAAGAATGTCCTTTTTGTTGCCTAAGGGAAACAGGTGACTCGGGCGCATTTCAGCCGCCTGTGGGTGTAACGTCAGGATGAGTTAATCAGCGCGCCGCCTTCGATATCCAGTAGGGTTCCGGTGACAAACGGATTGTCCATAACAAACAGATAGCTTTTGCGATGTCCCTGGCCTGCATCCGCTTTCCGCTGTCCCGTCCTGCAAGGATTAGGCTTTCTCCCTGTTCAGCGAGAGCGCCAGCCACGGCAAAGCCAATGCCGGAAGCTCCGCCGATGATTACTGTTTTTTTCACCATCCTGTTACGTCTCGTCAGTTTTATAAAATGGGTAATCGGTATAGCCTGCGCTGTTTCCACCAAAAAGCGTGGCGGGATCGCTTATGGTCGCTAATGGAAGGTTATTCCTGAGCCGGTACGGCAGGTCAGGGTTGGCAATGAACGGACGGCCAAAGGCAAACAGGTCGGCCAGCCCCGCCTTAAGGAGTTTGTCCACTTTGTCCAGGGTATAATTTCCAGCGACAATAAGGGTACCGCTAAAGGTGGCGCGTAAAGTTTCGCGAAAATCAGCAGGTACCTGTGGGGCATCGTCCCAGTCAGCCTCTGCCAGGTGGATATAGGCAATACCTTTCTTTTCACACCATGCAGCCAGCGCGAGGATCGCCTCAGTCACCTGCGGGTCGTTCATTCCGCGCTGGGTGATGAATGGGGAAAGGCGTATGCCCGTGCGCGTATTGCCGATGGCGTCGCTGATGGCATCCAGCACCTCCTGCGCAAAACGGATCCGGTTAGCCAGGCTGCCGCCGTACTCATCGGTACGTTTGTTCGATGTCCGGCGAAGAAACTGATCGATCAGGTAACCATTACCGCCATGTACCTCAACACCATCAAATCCGGCGTTAATGGCGTTTAATGCGGCCTGCCGATAATCAGCAATAATCTGCTGAATATCGGTATGCTCAAGTGCCCGCGGCTGCGGGCAGTCAACCATATGTCCTTTCCCCTGCTCATCAACAACCCATACCTGAGCATCGGGCGCGAGTGCAGACGGCGCGACAGGTTTACCATCCTCATGGAAACCCGCATATGACATGCGCCCCACGTGCCAGAGCTGGGAAAAGATAATCCCTCCGGCACGGTGAACGGCTTCTGTACTCAATAGCCATCCTTCAACTTGTTCAGCGGAGTGCAGACCTGGCGTCCAGGAGTATCCCTGGCCCTGCGGTGAAATCTGCGTGGCTTCGGTAATGATCAAACCCGCGCTGGCGCGCTGCTGGTAATACGCCGCCATTAATGCGGAAGGAACGTTTCCCGGCTGTAACGCCCGCGCCCGGGTCATTGGTGCCATTACGATCCGGTTTTTCAGGCTCAGAGCCTTTAAGTGGTAGCTGTCAAAAAGTGTCCGATTTTGCATTTTCTGTCCCCCGTAATGTATCTGTGAAAATACTTTACGTGGCGAGAGATATTTTGATAATGGCATTAAAATATGATTGTCTTTTCAGGATTTCTGAATAATGGGAAAGCTCGAAGATATGGCACTGCTGGTTGCAGTGGTGGAGGCTGGCGGGCTTTCAGCCGCTGGTCGCCGTATGGGACTCTCAGCGGCCACCATGACCGCCAGACTAAAGGCGATTGAAGAGCGTTATCAGACCCGGCTATTCCACCGTTCCACCCGTGCCATTACGATGACGCGTGCCGGTGAGGAGTTCTATCACGCGGCACTACGTGTGCTGGAGGAAATGAACCACGCGGAGTCGCTGCTTACGCAAAAAGAAGGGGTGCTCAGCGGTAATATCCGCATTTCGGCCCCCTCTGATTTTGGCCGACAGTACCTCAGCCCGGCGCTGCTCGATTTTTCCCGCCAGCATCCGACAGTGAAATGCTCGGTATACCTGGGCGAAAATGTCGAAGATCTGGTCGCCAACCGTCTGGATATGAGCATTCGCTTCGGAAACCTGCCAGACAGCAGCCTGGTCGTCAGAAATATCCGCCCGAATCATAGGGTACTGGTCGCCTCAGCCAATTATCTCCGGGCGGCAGGCACACCCAATACCATTGAGGACTTACACCGCCACCGATGCCTGGCCCTGGAGCTGCGTGGCATGGTCATGAACGAATGGCGTTTTGAGCACGATGGTAAACAGAGCGCATTACGTTTTACCCCAGCCATGGTGTGTGACGATGGTGCGCTACTCCGCCAGTGGGTATTGGCTGATGCGGGTATTGCCAGCAAATCATGGTGGGATGTAAAGCGTGATGTGGAGCAGGGCAGGCTGCAACTGCTGTTTGCGGAAAGTTTTATTGGCTTTAGCCGCTTTGATAAAAAAAATGTCGGCCTGCAATTTGTCTATCCGCAGCGACGGCTTCAGCCGCTGCCGGTTACCGCCTTCACCCAGTTCTTCATTGACTGGCTGGAAAATGAGTAGAAGTCTATGACCTGCTGCTCGTTTTCCTGATTATTGAACCCCAGAGACGGCTCCATTACTCTCTATTCGCTGCGATCAGCCGGGAACCATTGATATGGACGCCCGAAATGGCAAGCGTCTGGAACGTATACCCGATGCTGTCGTGAATGAAGTGCTGGCCCGACTGGAAGCCATTCTGAGTTGAGATTTTGCGGCAAGGCAGGGAAGTTTGGTGAGTGTTACATCATCGAAGCGAAATGCCCAAAGCCCGACTGCATATCGGGTGCAGAAGAAAAATCAGGGACCAGAAAAACAAAAAGCCTGCTTGAAAGCAGGCTTCTTAAATTTGGCTCCTCTGACTGGGATCGCCTTTGCCATTAACTGGCTGAAGATTAAGCTAAATTAAAAATCCAGTTTTATCAAGGCCACCAGAATGACCACCTTTTCGGGACCTCATTTTCTACACGCTGCTGTGATTGCTGTGTTCATAAGTTGTTCTGAATGCTGCTGTGTCTTTATGATGGTAAGGCTATTTTTGCAGCATTTATCTGAGTGGCGGTTAACAAATTCTGGGTTCGATCCTTAGATACGATTCCCTGTGAGGCAATTTGTAGAACCCCATCCTAAACCGTCCTGCAAGTCGTAAACGATTATCTATCCGCTGACTGCTTAGTGTGCTTACCCGTTGTTGACACTTACCGCAGTGCCCCAGCACTTAGCTGCGCGAACGGCTGTCTTATCCGGAAAAACACTTCGGTTGAGGAAAGGATAGCGTTCTGAAATCATACGGTAAGGCGCCGTCACTGGACGCTTACCTTTTTATTATCAATGCTCCAGTGGAATAACATACGGCGATACTACGGTTGCCCATAAATGATCTTTGTTCGGTACTCCACTGAACGTCAGTTGGGGATGTTGTGAATATATTGCAGCCAGAGCTGCGATAGCAGTAGATAACCACGGTGCAACAGGCCCGGAACGGCCAAGAAAGGTATCGAGATCATACAGGGTCCTCTCTTGGCAAAACGGTTGGTTGAGTGATAACAGTACAGCGCGTTGTTTCGTATTCAGCTCTGCGCCCCATGTACCTGATATAGCCTCGGGATAAAGAGGTACCCAGTCCAGTGCTTGTTCAACGCCTGTTGCAATTGCCTCAATGGTGGTAATGCGCTCTGGGCGATGTAGTAGTGCTCGTGGAATAAGTTCATCCTGAGTTAGTCGATTTGCCAGTAATAGCACACAGGCGGACTCTGCTGTCGTTGCAAGGTTTTCTGGCTCCAGATATACAGAACTCACTAGTAGAACGGCTTTTTCCTGTATGTGGTTATCCAGCCAATCATCTACATTGGCTAATCCCGGCTCTGAAGTGGAAAATGGGTGTGCTTTAGGAAGCCCATTTTTTTGCCATTCATCCTGCCATATAGCTATTACTTCTGTCTCAGAAAGAGGAGTATGAATATCCAGAAGTACTTTGATATGGAAATTTTCAGATAATAGCTCCAGTTGTTGTTTGATCTCGATAAACTGCTGCAAAAGGATTCTTGATAGACGGCAGGAAACATTTTCACCGATAAGTACCGGAACCATGCTATGGCGTACCCAGTTATTGCTCTTTGGCACAAAGCGTGCATTTAGCATCTGCTTGCGATTAAGGAAAGCATCAAGTAGATCTTCTTCCTCGTCTCGTTCTATTGCCACTAACAAAGAAACATGAAGAACTTGTAGTGCCCGCCTTCCTCGGCGCGTTTCCTGTAAAATCACTTCTTCCCGTCGCTGGTTCCATGCGTCGGCCTGTATTTGGAATGTTATAAATACGAGCCAGCGTATCGCCACTAGTAGTAACCATATTAATACTGGTATGCCGCAGGCCATGTACCAGAAATACTGGCTATTTTTAACTAGTTCATCACTTGCAAATAGTGAAGTGATTGCAACTCCTACAGTTAGTAAAAGAACTAACATGCTCCCCCATTTTATATAACCAGGCGATACTGGATACATTTTAGGACCAGGAATAGTATTGAGTCTAACAGGCATTATACCAACTCCATGTTTATATATTTCATTATGTCTTAATAAATCAGTTTGCAAGAGGTCTCATTCAGCATAATACCATACGGCCTTAAGATATTTTCCGTTTGTGTTTTTATAAATAACAATCAACCAAGAATTTGAGAATTGATTGTCAATAACAATTTTTTTATCATAAACTTCACTTAAATTTACTGAAGTATAAACAAAATTGTTATTTTTCTTATATTTTATTGGGCGATTAATTTTACTTCCCAAGTTATCAATGTATGTGAGGGTTATTGTGGCTAATTCATATCCATCAACTCTAAATGGGAATTCTATATTATTTTTATCTGGTATCGGTCTTCTTAACGTTGAACTGGATCTTGGATATATCCTATCAGTCCAATCCCAGTCAACACGGCCTTTTTTCAGACATAGGTTATTACTGGAAATACTATCACAATCATAAATATTACTTGCTTTAATTTTATTGCCTTTGATTTTATATGAATAGATTTTATTTCTGAAATCATAAAGGTCCTCTCTGGGTTTTTCATAACATGTCTCAAGAATTTTAATTTGTTGCTCTAGTATATGATAAATCTTTTCATTTGATGTGTGACTATTTTCTAATTCTTGCTTGAGGTGGTAATATTCCAAATATTCTGGTTCTTTTTCACAGACTTCTTCTCCTGATACATCGATAGAGAAAAATAGTAAAAGTAATAAAATATAATATCTCATGAATATTACCTCACTACAACCAATTTATCTACGTACGTCCCATCCGTTCCCGGCGTTCTGTGAGAAATAAGATAGTTATAAACAATATTCCATTTCTCCACATCATAAACAGTTACACACCCATGCGAAACGTTGCCAAGGTGGACATATCTCGAACTATTACCTTTTGTTCCTTCTAGTTCAATAGGAAACCAAATATCGTTACATCTAATAGTACCTGGGGGAAATGCATCTCTATACCCAGTTGTATCACCTTCCACTTTATGAGAATAATCTGGAGCCATTATTTTATGAGTGCCTGGAATTATAGGGGAGTATGAGAAAGAAGGAGGCCATGCACTATTTAATGTTACTTTGATATTTGCACCATTAACATTCATTATGGCAAATTGTTGGGAAAGCATACCCCTTTTAAATCTCGAATATTCATCAACACGCCCGCCGTTATATGTTACTTTCAGAATGGCACTTTTTTGCACTGGACCAGCTTTATGTGTGCAAAGTATGGCATTTTCCTTCTTTAAACTAACAGTCTTTCCTATTAAATCCCTTCTGTCGCTTAATATTTTATAATAGACTCTACCGTTTTTCTCACCCAATGTAAGAAGTTTGATATTTTCATGAATATTATTAGTACCACCACCTTCTAATGCTACCAAAAGCCATCCATCTTTATCCTGTGGTCTGATGTTACTGTAAACGACTTCACCTTTCACAACCTGTATACTTCCTGATGATTGATTTGATGAGCCTCTATTATTAGTTACAGGCATATACTACTCCATGTCGTCTATATCATATTCAAAAACAAGCTCTTCAGCAGAAGGCGTTTTGATTCGCAGAGTTTTACCATCTTTATCTGTCATTCCTCTATAAACTTGCCCATCACTTGTTGAAATTTTGTATTTCTGAAACGCGATTGGATTCCCCTCATTATCCTGAAGTAAAAACTGCTCATCAAATGAAGAGTCATCATCTTCCGATGTTATGACTGGCAGTGACATTAGCTCTGGTTGCATTCTTTCCCCCGGCTTACGTCCATAGTAGGTAGCTTTAACGTTGTAATCACCGGGCGTCCCTACTTCTATTCCCCCTCCTTCTAGTCGGATATAACTTCCTCCACCATTAATAATAATTTTCTTCTTCGCAGTGATCTTTATCTCGTCTTCCGTACTGGTGATCTCTATCGACTTTTTAGCCAGCAGTTCCATCAGATCGTTTTGCGCCTGCACCGATATCGCGCCCTTATTGGCGAATAATCTAATACCCGCTGTGCGCACAAACACGCTCAGCGCCTGACCCACACCGACAAACATATTTTTCACGACACCGATATCGGCGTGGTTTCCTGCGTTCGCGATCAGGTTTTTCGAGGCCGCCAGTTGTAGATTTTCCCCGCTGGTCATTGCCACGCCCTTTGGGGCACTTAACAATATTACGGCCTGCTTTAAATCTTTTACCTCTTGTTGCAGTAATGTGACCTGTGTTTGTAAGTCTGCGGGAGCAGCTTTTGCTGTTTCAGCATCCGTGGAGAGTGACGTCATCTGCGACTGTGCAGCATCCAGTATCGCCATTGCCGGAGCCATCTCCCGCACCAGCCCCTGAGCCTTATCCTGCGCATCAGCGCTGATAAAAATCCCTCTCTTCGCCCGCACCGCACCCCACATATCGGTACGCAGCTCAAAACCCTCACCACGCTGCTGCTTTCCGGCATCCACCAGATGGCCGAGGTTCAGCTGGCTCTTCCCGCCGTACTCCGTGCTGACCTTGATATGCTCCTTCCCGCGCTCGTCATCCAGCCGGATTTTATTGTTCGCCGGGGTACGCAGGACGTTGCGCTTGTAGTTCTGGATGGTCACATGGTCGGTGTGCGCCGAGTCGTGTTTCACGCCTGCAATATATGGTCGGTCCGGGTTGCCCTCCTCAAAGGCGATGCTGACCTCCGTTCCCGCCAGCAGCGGCAGGTGAAGACCGTAGGTGTCTCCGGCATACGGGCGTGATTGCCGCACCCACAGGCTCTCGTAACCGGGCTTCCACGTGTCGCGGTCAAAATCCAGATTCACCCGGTAACGACCGTCTTTATCAATGTGGGCATAAATATCGTTAGCCGTCGTACTGGTCACCCGTGCCGGGATAGTTCCGGCCATCATCGGTCTCTGGATGAGCGGCGGGCGGTAGCCGTAGCGTTCGGAGTAGGGGATGCCGGTGAATGTCAGTGCATAACTGCGGTCGCGCGCCGCGCTCGACGTGATGCCGGTTATCAGCATGCCCTTGCGGAACACCTCCGGCGCATCGTCTCCCTGAACCTTTATCTCCAGACCCGGCATCAGCAGTGAGCTGGTGCTCTTTCCTTTCAGAATGGCCCGCCCGTTCAGGTAGCGCTCGTGGCGGATTCGTGCGTAAAATGCGCCACTTTCCGGCGTCTCTTTATCACCCGTTTTCAGGAAGTTGTCAGCGTAATGGTAGGCTTCCCCGTAGGTGGCACTGTCCCCGCCCGTGACGTCAAGCTGGCCGGTGGTCATCTCTGCCGTCGCGTCGCGGTAGTTGTAGTCCCGCGTGGTGACGCTTTTCTCCACCACGCTGTATGCCGTGTTCAGCCCCCACACCGCTTCCGTTCCGCTGTCGCTCATTCCGGACGGGTTACGTAACGGCAGCGTCAGGCCGCGCTCATACCCGCTCTGGTCGTCGTAAAGCTCCACCACTTCAATCTTCAGCCGCGCATCGGTGCTGAAGCGGAACCAGATGCCTACCTCCGACAGCAGGCGCGAGATAAACGTCAGGTCGTCTTCACCGTACTGCATTACCTGTTCGCGTGACGGGTATTCGCTTTTGAGGGTGAACACGAAGTCCTGACCGCGCATCCCGTGCCGCTCACGCAGTATCTTCTCCACAATCTGCGGCACCGTCTGGTTCTGGTAAATCGCGTTCTGTCGGCTGCGGGACAGCAGCGCCAGACGCGGTTCCAGCCGCACTTCATACCGGGCCTCATCGCGTGACGACGAAAGCACCTTAAAGCCGGTGATCACCCCGTACAGGGTGCGCAGCGGCTTCTGTACCGGCATTCCCTGCACCGGCGGCGCCGTCAGGCTGAATAACCCGTCCTGCATCAGCACCGACTCCGGCGCTAGCGCCTTATCACTGCTGGTAAATTGAATGTCGTAGCGAAACGGTGCACTCAGTTGTTCGCTGCCTTCAAAGGACAGCACGTCCGTTGCGCTGCTCAGGCCGCGAATTTTTAGCTTGTGGTGCGAGTGGTCGAAATTCAGTGTGGGCACAGAATTCATTGCGACAGGCTCCCTGAAGTAAATTATCCATTTCCCCTCAGACTATTCACTCAGGTAGAGGCAATATTATCCATATCTGTATTTGTTAATATCGCCTGATGCCAGAGAATGCTGCATAAGGGTTTCATATAGTAAAAGTACTGTTATTAATTAGAAGCCATTTTCCTTATAGGGATTGTGATAAAGATCTAATCTATGTATTTACTCTAAGGTAGGAGTGTTATTCTACATTGCCATTAATTTCAGCAGGGAGGCTGGCTTTAATAGTTTTTGTGCATATCTCTCGTGTGAGTAATAATTTGGCGTGATGGGATGTGAGAGTAGTGTATGTAAGAAATTTTGAAGAAAGGCAGGGTGAACAATGTGCCGAAATAGTAAGAGGGAATAGTTCTTTTCATGGTTTTTGTATTCAAAACCAACAGATATAATTTGTATATTCATTGCATGAGTAGCAATATGTTATTAGTATGATATCTCACATTATCTTTATGTAATATAATGGATTTTTTTATAATCAGGAGGCTAGTCTAGTGAATGGCGCTGATAACTTTATCTTTGAAATACTAAATTTATCTTCGCATTTTTTTGTTCATTTTCCCTGATACGCTCCTTGTCTCTTTTTTCCCATGAATGCTCTTTTATAATTTGCGAAGAGGAAACTGCTTCTGGGGTGAACCATCACTCAATGACAGACAGAAGACTAAGCAGGAATCAGTTGCTCTCTATATTTAGCAATAATCTTTCCTGATAAAACGAAGCGCAATATAAATATCAGCAATGCCATTTTAGATGCTTCTTCGCTCTTCTGATGAAGTAAGCGAAGCATCCATGTAAAATCTTCTTCGGTGAACGATGAAAGTAATGTATTTGCTGAAATATTTCCTGTATCAATATCCTCTCTACTGAATTTTTTATTAAACCGTATTTTGTTTTAAAGATATACTCACGTAGGGTGTGACACACTATTTAGTGTTGAACGAATTGTTGTTATGTTATTTTGGCAAAGATAAGCGTCTCCTTTCATAAATAAACAACTAACCAGACATGAAAGGATCATATCTTTATCAGTTGGCTGAACGTTGTTCATAATTTGTTTTGCGCAAATCTTCACCAGAGCACGGCATAAATAGCCAAAACGACTTTTTTGATAATACCTTTTATTGTCAGGCATGATATTGTCAACGGTTAGTCGAATTAGCATATTACGGGATGCTATAGATGAGTCAGATAATGGGGGGATCTCTTCGGCTACATTATGTAATACCCATTTAAAACCACTTTTAGCACTTTTAGGTTCTGGTGTCCTTTGAACTAAAATAGATAAATCATGTATTGAAATAAAACGGGGGAAACTCCTCGGAAAAATAGGAAATAAACTTGTCAGGCCATAACGAAGGCTGATGAATGATATCGTCAATAATACTATTCAGAAGAGCGATATCTCCGGTGGCATCAACTGCCTTCAGGGCAATCAGTCGAACTTCCACTGGAATAAGCTGATCGTATATGGCTTCTTTTAGAAGCGTACTACATCCCTGAATTTTTCTGGTCCAGATAATTTCAAGCAATAATTCTCTGACATCATCATTCCTGTAACCCTTACTCCAAAAATGTTCAATGGCAGGTTTAAGTTCAGGATGAGACAGTTTTGCAACCTGAGATAAAGGGATATTTATTCCTCTCGATGTTCCCTCGCTGTAAAGTTCAATAAAATGTTTTAAGAGTTCAGTACGAATTTCGATGGGTAGAGAACCGGGATCACCACTAGGGAGCAATGTTTCTGGTTCTCTTTTCATTAGCTCTTTTCGTATTTCACTATCATGAAGCGACAGCCAGGCAGCAATTGAGCGCATGGAAGGAAGTACTACCGGTATATTATAGCGTTCTGAGAATAAAAGACTGAATCGCTCATTGACCGACATTCCTTTGCTGGTCAGGTACTGCAACCGACAGGCAGTCAGATACTCCTGTACTGAACGATGATGAAAGCGTACGCGCGCATATGTTGCCGGATCAAAAATAGCCAGCCTGAGTAACGAGTTAATTTCTTTTTAAGATCAGTCCGTCAGTATTCTGGTTGGATCTAATGAATCTGGATCGGAAGAAGGTACTTCAGCAATGTTGATGGTTCGTTTGTGGGTTATGCTTATCGCTAATGCCAGTTTTTCAACGGCAATTCGTATTTCATTGCTGGATTTTAGAATGTGTTCAGTGCGTTCTGTCGTTTCTGTTAGTTTATTTCTTATATAACGCTTATTGAAACCTAATTGAATAGGAACTTATAAGAACGCCTGAAAACAGGAATTTGGCTCCTCTGACTGGACTCGAACCAGTGACATACGGATTAACAGTCCGCCGTTCTACCGACTGAACTACAGAGGAATCGGTGTGGAGTCGTATCTTAGCGGCGAAAAAACTTTTGTCAAACCTGATTTCAGGCGGTTTTGTGCAACTGCCGCAAATCACGGCAGTTTGCTGTAATTAACAACAATTTTTTGGAAATGCTTTGCAGGATCACGAATTCTACCCCATCATTTGAAATGAAGTTTCATCTTTCTCACTAAGGTCAATTTTGAACGTCGTCGCCCCGATACGCCAGGCTATCATGCGCACGCCATGGTACGCCAAACGCAAGAGCTACAAGGTCCTGTTCTGGCGCGAAATCACGCCGCTCGCCATCCCGATCTTCCTTGAAAACACCTGCGTCCTGTTAATGGGTGTGCTCAGTACCTTCCTTGTCAGTTGGCTCGGTAAAGAAGCCATGGCGGGAGTGGGGCTGGCCGACAGCTTTAACATGGTCATCATGTCGTTTTTCGCCGCGATTGACCTCGGAACCACCGTTGTCGTGGCATTCAGCCTCGGCAAGCTCGATAAAAAGCGGGCGAGGGCGGCAGCGCGGCAGTCGCTGGTGATCATGACCCTGTTCTCCATTATTCTGGCGGCGGTTATTCACTACTTCGGCACGCAAATCATCGACTTTATCGCCGGGGCGGCCACGCCGGAGGTCAAAGCGCTGGCGCTGACCTATCTGGAACTCACCGTGCTGAGTTATCCGGCGGCGGCTATTGCGCTCATCGGTAGCGGCGCGCTGCGTGGGGCCGGGAACACCAAGATTCCGCTGTTGATAAACGGCGGGATGAACATCCTCAACATCATTATCAGTAGCATCCTGATTTACGGCGCGTTCTCCTGGCCGGGGCTGGGTTTTGCCGGTGCCGGGCTGGGGCTCACTATTGCCCGTTATATCGGCGCGATTGCCATTATCTGGGTGCTGATGATTGGCTTTAACCCGGCGCTGCGCATCCCGCTGAAAAGCTATTTCAAGCCGCTGAACTTCGCCATTATCTGGGAAGTGATGGGGATTGGTATTCCAGCGAGTATTGAGTCGGTGCTGTTTAACGGCGGGAAATTGCTGACACAAATGTTTGTCGCCGGGATGGGGACCAACGTTATCGCCGGTAACTTTATTGCCTTCTCCGTCGCCGCGCTGATTAACCTGCCCGGTAACGCCCTGGGCTCGGCGTCGACCATCATTACCGGTAAGCGACTGGGCAAGGGGCAACGCAGCCAGGCCGAACGACAGCTACGCCACGTGTTCTGGCTGTCGACAATAATACTGACGCTTATCGCGTGGGGCACGGCGCCGTTCGCCGGGCTGCTGGCGTCGTTCTATACCCATGAAGAAGATGTAAAAGAGGTGGTCAAGACGCTTCTCTGGCTGAACGCCGCATTTATGCCGATCTGGGCCGCTTCCTGGGTACTGCCTGCGGGGCAGAAAGGGGCGCGCGATGCCCGTTTCGCCATGTGGGTGTCGATGCTCGGTATGTGGGGTTGTCGCGTGGTGGCGGGCTATACGCTCGGGATTATGCTCGGTATGGGCGTCGTCGGCGTGTGGCTCGGGATGGTGCTCGACTGGGCGGTGCGAGGAGCGCTCTTCTACTGGCGAATGGTGAGTGGCCGTTGGCTGTGGAAATACCCAAAAGTACCGCGAGATCACACGTAACCGCTTCATTTTCCCGCAGAGTGGAGAATAAATCGGCAAACGGACATTTTTGTGAAAACAGCCTTTGACAAGGGCAAGAGGCCTCGTTAATATGCGCCTCGTTCACACGATTCCTCTGTAGTTCAGTCGGTAGAACGGCGGACTGTTAATCCGTATGTCACTGGTTCGAGTCCAGTCAGAGGAGCCAAATTTGAAAACCCGCTTAAGGCAACTTAAGCGGGTTTTTGCTTTTCTGCTTCCTCCACTTCGCGTTTATCTGCGCCTTTCCAGCAGCACGAAATAGACGATGGTCATCGCCAGCACAATTAACAGCAAAATCAGCGCGGCGGCGGCCCCTTCATTGAGCGACAGCCCCAGAAACGCCCGGCGATAGGCAAAGAAGCTCAGCACTTCGGTGGCATTCCCCGGCCCGCCACGGGTCAGGATATAGGGCAGGTCGTAGGTACGAAGTTCGTTAATTAACTGAATCACAATCGCAATTGCCGAAACCGGGCGCAGCATCGGCAGGGTGATATACCAGAACTGCTGCAAGCTATTTGCACCGTCAATTTCGGCGGCCTCGTACGGGTCTTTAGGCAGCGACGCCAGCCCCGCAGCGAGGATCAGCACCACAAATGACATCTGCTGCCAGACATCAATAAACACCATGCTCCAGAACGCCAGCGTAGGGTTACCCAGCCAGTCGACGCCCGGCAGGCCAACGCTTTGCAGCATATGGTTGATAATCCCGAGGTTCGGTTGCAGCAACATACGCCAGATCAGCGCCACGCTCACCGGCGACATCGCCATCGGAATGGTCAGTAACGCGAAATAGACCGGGCGGGTTTTCACCACCCGGTTTAGCATCAGGGCGATACCCAGCCCGACAATAAACTCACCGGTTACCGTCAATAATGAGTAACGGATAGTCAGCCAGGCAGAGTGCCAGAAGGTATCGCTGCTCAGCACGCTGATAAAATTATCCAGCCCTGCAAAAGGGAAGATCTCCGTATGCATCAGCGTATACGAAGAAAAAGCCAGTACAACGGAATAGATAACAGGGAAGCCGAGCACAATCGCCAGAGCCAGTAAACCAGGCAGGGCGAATGCCCAGCCTGTTACCCGGAATCTGTCTATTGTTAAACGGTACTTCGGTTTCACGCTAAATTCCTCAGCTAAAGCCATCTGCCGGCCCCCTTTGTCTTATTTCACCAGCAACTTATCCAGTTGGTCGGATGCATTTTTCAGCGACTTATCGACGGTATTTTCGCCACTCGCCAGCAGGGAGAGCTGCGTCCCCAGAACATCTTCATACTGAGCGGAATAGGAGAAGACCGGGAAGGACTTACCGGACGCCACAATATTCAGAGCGTCTTTATAGTAAGGATACTTTTTCAGTACCTCGGCGTTTTCATAGACATCGGAACGAACAGGCGCGTGCCCCTGCAATGCGCGTGCGGTAGTGACCTCTTTACTCTGCACCCACTGAATAAAGGTCCAGGCGGCCTGTTTCTCTTTATCTGAGACGTTTTTCGGAATGCCCCAACCCCAGCCGCCGCTCTCCCCGTGACCACCAGGAACGGTTGTCAGCGCGAGTTTACCGGCCACGGCAGGGCAGGCGGTAGCGTTGTCCAGTTGCGGCAGCATCCACCAGTAGGTCAACATACTGAACGCTTTACCGCTGCACATCAGACGCACGGTATCGTCGAGGGTGGCGGAAAGCGCACCGGTTTGCGCGGCATTCTTGATAGCATCCGCATACAGCGTCATCGCTTTGTTCCCCGCCGGGCTGTTCAGTGCGGATTTGCCTTTGTCGTCTACGTAAGCGCCGCCGCTGGAGAACAGGTAATTAGAGAACTCCATGCTGTTCGGGTCGCCGCGCTGCCCCTGCATAGCCGCCCCGGCCATATCACTGTTTTTATTGATAAATTTGGCAAGCGTAACGTACTCTTCCAGGGTTTTTGGCTGCTCAAGCGGTTTTTTAAACTCGGCCTGATAGGCGCTCTTTATTTTCTCATCCTGCAACACATCCGTGCGGTAAATCAGCCCCATGGAATAGTTGTACATCGGGATCAGCGTGGTTTTATTGGGCGTCACATTAATGAGCGACACGGTGGCCGGAATAAAGGCCGACATATCAAAGTTCGATTTTTTTACATCCGGCGTGAGATCAGTCAGCCAGCCGGCTTTACTGAATTCCCCCGCCCACAAAAAATCCACTTCCAGCAGGTTGTAATAGCTCTGCGACTGAATCAGTTGCGATACCAGCTTGTCATGCATATCGCCGTAACCGATTTTTTCGAACTGCACTTTGATGTGGTACTGCTTCTCAAAATCAGGCAGCATTTTTTCAATGATTTTCGTTTCCGGAACATCTTCCATCAACGCACGCAGCACAACATCTTCCGCCCGAACGGACGCCGAAAGGCTAAGGACTATCAGACCCGATAACAATGTGACTTTCTTACGATTCAACATAATTAACTCCTGGAGAAGGTGCCGGAGTGTTAACGGCGACAATTTTCTGTCTGGATGGCATGACTTTACTTAACACCGCCGAAGGTGAGTCCTTTGACGATGTAACGCTGAATAAAATGTGAGGCGACCATCAGTGGCAGCACGGCCAGCACAATGCCTGCCGAAACCTTGCCAATCTGTACACCGTTCGAGGTCTGTAGCGCGGCAAGCGACACCGGGACCGTGGCGGTCTCTGGCCCGCTAAGCACCAGGGCAAAAAGAAACTCATTCCACGACAGGATGAAGCCCAGCACGGCGGAGGCAGCAAGACCCGGCAGTGAGACGGGCAGCACCACATGCCAGAACGCGCCCCAGGCGGTGGCACCGTCGGTCATCGCGGCCCACTCCAGATCCACCGGGATCCCTTCGAAAAAGCCCATCAGGATCCAGGTTAGAAACGGCAGGTTTAACGCGGCATAGACCAGCGTCAGCCCGAAGAGCGAGTTGGTCAGCCCAACGGTTCGCAGCATGGCAAAGGCAGGTAACACCAGCGCTACCGCTGGCAGCATCTGAGTCGCCAGCATAATAAAGCGCGCCGCTTTACCGCCCGTTTTAAAGCGGGCAAAGGCATACCCGGTGGCGGCGGCAAACGGCAGGGCGAGGACAACCGACCCGGTGGCGACAATCAGGCTATTGGCGTAATGACGTAAAAAACCGTTGTTCTCAATCAGCGAGCGGAAATTTTCCCCGGAAAACTGCGGGAAAATATCGCTGCTGTAGGCCATCGATTCCGGCACCAGGCTGGTTCTCACAATCCACAGCACCGGCAGTAAAATTGAAAGACAGGCCAGCACCAGCCCGGTATGCAATCCAATTTTTCGTAGCATGTTCGCTCCTCACGCGCCTGGGGTGTCAGTGTTGTCCGGTGTTTTACGGCGCTCAACCACATCTCCGCTGCCAGGATGAAACAGATGCAGTGAGTTGGGATCCAGCCAGATGCTGAGCGTCTGGCCCACCTTCGGGTGCGTATGGTGATCAAGGCGGATCACCACCGGCACTTTACCGAGCGTGCCGCTGACAATGTTTTCCGCGCCCAGCGCTTCCACCCCGCTGACGGCAATTTCCAGCGGGATCCAGTCTGGTCTGCGTGGGTGGGCGTGAAAATCTTCCGGTCGCACGCCGAGGGTCATCTGTTTTCCCGCCAGGCTTTGATAGTCGGCGGCCATCCAGCCCGGCACCGGAAGCTGTGGGCCGTCGGACAGTTGCAGGCTGACATCCATGCCCGTCCGTTGCACAAGACAGGGAAGAAGGTTGATGGACGGAGAGGAGAGAAAACGGGCAACAAACGTATTTACCGGGTAGTTATAGACTTCCAGCGGCGTCCCGCACTGGATCAAATGGCCATCACGCATGATGCAAATGCGATCCGCCATCGTCATGGCCTCTACCTGGTCATGGGTGACGTAGACCATGGTTTTGCCCAGCCGACGATGAAGCTTGATCAGCTCACTACGCATCTCGCCGCGCAACTGAGCATCAAGGTTTGATAGGGGTTCATCTAACAAAAAGGCCTGCGGTTCACGCACGATAGCGCGGCCCAGGGCGACGCGCTGGCGCTGCCCGCCGGAAAGCGCGGCCGGTTTACGGTGTAATAATTTATCCAGCCCCAGCATTGCAGCGCTCTCGGCCACTTTACTGTTGATGACGTTGCCCGGCACGCCACGCATTTTCAGGCCGAAGGCCATGTTTTCGGCGACGGTCATGTGCGGGTAGAGCGCATAGCTCTGGAATACCACGGCGATATTGCGATCGCGCGGCGCCACATGACTCACGTCGCGCCCGTCGATTAACAATGTGCCATCGGTAATGCTTTCAAGTCCGGCAATCATGC
Organism: Phytobacter diazotrophicus; assembly: GCF_052061655.1. Lineage (NCBI taxonomy): Bacteria > Pseudomonadati > Pseudomonadota > Gammaproteobacteria > Enterobacterales > Enterobacteriaceae > Phytobacter > Phytobacter diazotrophicus. The sequence goes on from NZ_CM125428.1 coordinate 2,030,931, forward strand.
GGAGTGTGGTGGACTTTCCGCAGCCGGAAGGGCCAAGGAAGATAACAAATTCACCATCCCGGATGTGTAAATTCACATTACGGACGCTGTGCTGATTGCCGTTGTAGGATTTCGACACGTTCCGTAATTCAATGGAGGCCATATTGGGTTACCTCTGTTACGTGTTGCCCGTCCTGGGACTGGTGACATCCATGTTCGGTTTTGTTCGAAATGAAGCAGCTTTGTTCACAACGGCGTGTTATCAGCCCGTATACACCCCGCCGGTCACGTTCACGCCCTGACCTGTCATAAAACGGGCGGCGTCGGAACTCAAAAAGGCCACCACTTCGGCGACATCTTCGGGCGTTTCCAGGCGGCCAAGCGGCGTCTGGCGAATGTAATCATCAATGACCTGTTCAGGCGTCATGCCACGTAACTGTGCTTCCCACTGTACTTCGCGGCTCTGCATGCCGGTTTTAACGAAACCCGGACAGACGGCATTCACGCGGATCCCGTCAGCGGCCAGTTCCCGTGCCAGCGCCTGAGTCCAGCCGAGTACAGCAAACTTGCTGGCGGAGTAGTGGGCCAGCAGCGGCGCGCCAACTTTGGCGGCAAGCGACGCTGTGTTCACGATAGTACCGGATTTACGCGCCACAAATTTGCGTGCGGCAATCTGATTAGTAAGAAAAATACCCCTGGTGTTGACGTCAAAATTAAAATCCCACTCATCATCTGTTATCGCCAGGGCTTTTTGCATCGTTGATACGCCCGCGTTGGCGATCAGCAGATCATAGTCCCCCAGCGTTTTGTCTACCCAGCCAAAGCCTTCTTCAACGGACGCACGTAAACGAACATCCAGATGAAACGCCACCGTGTTCGCGCCGAGTTCGGTGGCGGCTGCCCAGGCGGCTTCTTCGTTGATGTCTCCAATAGCGACCCGCATGCCCTGGCGAATCAGATTGCGGGCGATGGCATAACCAATACCCGTAGCGCCGCCGGTAACAATCGCCACTTTACCTTGCAGGTCCGGATAGTGTCCGGACGTCAAATGTGATGTGTGCATGTTCTTTTCCCCTGTGTTGATGATTATTTTTTACACCAATATAACGAACACAACAAAACATATTTCTTATGATAAAAACAATTGCGATCACAAATTTTGTTTTGTATGTTTGTTTTTGTTAATTTCAATGTTCGGAGTCAGCCGATGATGCACAACGACGCTCTGCCTTTTCAGCCTGACGCTCCCGGATCCGGTGCGCGTTTACGCCGTTCGGCTGCGTCGCGTCAAAGTGAAGTCATGCAACTGCTGGTTCAGCAAGGTGCGGTGTCTGTGCCGGATCTGGCCGCGAAGTTCGCCGTTTCCGAAATGACTATCCGTCGTGATCTGATGGAGATGGAGCAGAAGGGCAGTGTCTGCCGTACGCATGGCGGGGCGGTTTTACCGCAGAGCGCAAGCGCAGTGGCGATTGACAAGGTGGAACCGAGCTTTGAGTCCCGGCTGTTGCAAAACCATGAGGCTAAGTTGCGCATCGCGGCGGCGGCGGCAGAGCTCGGCAAGAAATTTCGCACGCTGGCTCTGGATGTCGGCAGCACGACGTATCTTGCCGCACGTTACCTCAGCCAGTGTTCACATTTGAAAATTTTCACGAACAGCCTTCGCGTGGCGCATGACATTGCCCCCGCGAAGGCAGAAATCTACCTCGCGGGCGGGCGGATGCGCCCGGATGAAATGTCGACCGGCGGCTCTGCGGCGCTACAGCAATTTTCCAGCCTGTGGTTCGACATCACCTTTATTGGCGTCTCTGGTCTGACCGCCGATGGAATTTATGACTACGCCTTTGAGGATGCGGAACTTAAACGTCTTTATCTCAACCGTTCCAGCCTGAAAGTGGTGCTGTGTGACGCCAGCAAGTTTCAACGAATGTCGCTGGTGCACCTCGCCACGCTGAGGCAATTCGACATCCTGATCACCGAACAGGCACCGCCGCCCGCGCTGTCGGCGATGCTGGAGGCGGCAAATATTGATGTGATCATCGCGCCTGCGTTGCCGAAAGACGCGTGATCGCTTTTTACCATGACATATCAGCCAACACCGGAGAAAGTTATGATCTTTGAATTTTTGGGTAATAAGAAAAAAGCGGTTATCGCAATGGCCCATATTGGCGCGCTGCCTGGCGCGCCGCTGTACGACGCTAAAGGTGGACTCAATAAGCTCATCGACGATGTACTCAGTGATGTAGAGAAACTACAGGCAGGTGGCGTGGATGCGATTATGTTCGGCAACGAAAATGACCGTCCTTATGTGTTTAAAGCGTCGCTGGAAGGCGTCTCGGCCATGTCGGCTGTGGTACAGGCGGCGAAATCGGTGCTGAAAGTGCCGTTCGGCGTGAACTACCTGTGGGATCCTAACGCCAGTGTCGCCATTGGTGCTGCCACCGGGGCGAGCTTCGTGCGTGAAATTTTCACCGGCGTGTTTGCCTCTGATATGGGGATCTGGGAGCCGGATTGTGCCAGCGCGTCTCGCCTGCGCCGCAACCTGGGCCGTGAAGATATGAAATTGCTCTTTAACATCAACGCCGAATTCGCCCATTCTCTGGATGCGCGCCCCATCGAACTGCGCGCGCGCAGCGCCATTTTCTCGTCACTGGCAGATGCCATTCTGGTGTCCGGGCCGATCACCGGTGAACCGGCTGAACATTCTAATCTGCGCAAAGTCTGCGAAGCGGTAGAGGGCGTTCCGGTTTTTGCCAACACCGGCACTAACATCGATAACGTCACCGACATTCTGAGCATTGCCAGCGGTGTGGTCATCGGCACACACTTTAAGGTCGACGGGCACACCTGGAATCAGGTGGACGGGGATCGGGTAAAACGCTTTATGGATGTGGTCGAAAAGCTGCGCTAAACACAACCCCTGGAACGGGAGGATAAGATGCAGTATCTGTTAGGTATTGATATTGGTACGACCTCAACCATTGGCATCCTTATCGGCCTGCCCGATAAGGTACTCGGTACGGCCTCCCGACCGGTTACGCTTTCCGCCCCGCACAACGGCTGGACGGAGGAGTCGCCGGAGCAGTGGTGGGCGAATGTCGGCGAAATCTGCCAGCAACTGCTCACACAAAGCGGTATTGCGGCGAGTGAAATCTGTGGCATTGGTGTGACCGGGATGTTGCCTGCCGTGGTTTTGCTGGATAGCGAAGACCGCCTGCTGCGTCCGAGCATTCAACAGAGCGATGGTCGCAGCGGCGCACAAGTGCAGCAGATGCGCTGTGAAATGGACAGTCAGCACTTTTTACAGCGCGCCGGAAATGGTATTAACCAGCAACTGGTGGGAGCAAAAATCCGCTGGATTGAACACCATGAACCGGAAGTGTTTGAACGGATTGCGACGGTGTTCGGTTCCTATGATTTTATTAACTGGAAGCTCACGGGTGAGAAAATCATTGAGCAGAACTGGGCGCTGGAGGCGGGTTTTGTTGATATCAGCAGCAATACGCTGGATGACGAACTGATTGCCTTTGCCCATCTTCCCCGCTATGCAGTCCCCCGTCTGGTCCGCTCTCATGACATTATCGGCGCGGTTACCGCGCAGGCGGCGGCCTGGACCGGGCTCAGTGAAGGCACACCGGTGATTGGCGGGGCGGCGGATTTGATTGCCTCAGCGCTCGGCGCGGGGGTGACCTCGCCTGGCGAAGTGCTGCTCAAATTCGGCGGCTCGGTGGATATTCTGACCGTAACGCAAACCGCTACCCCCGATCCGCGTCTGTATCTGGATTATCACCTTGTGCCGGGTTGCTATATGCCCAACGGCTGTATGTCGACCGGCGGTTCGGGGCTGAACTGGTTTGTGCAGAACTTCGCGGCGCAGCATGAAGCGGCGGCACGTGAAAAGGGAATGAGTATCCATCAGTACCTGGACGCGATGGCGGAAAACCGCCCGGCGGGCAGTGACGGCCTGATTTTCCTGCCCTATTTTCTGGGGGAGAAAACCCCGTTACATGATCCAAATGCCCGGGGTATCCTCTTTGGCCTGACGCTCAGCCACAGCGCGGGGCATCTCTGGCGCGCGCTGCTCGAAGCTTACGCCTATGCCATCAAACACCATATCGACACGCTGGTTGATATCGGCTATCCGGTAAAACGCTACATCGTCTCTGATGGCGGTTCGGCAAGCAAACTGTGGATGCAGATTGTCGCCGATGTGCTGGGTGAGCCGCTGACTCGCCTGGATGGCCACCCCGGTTCTTGCCTGGGGGCAGCCTGGACGGCGGCGATGGGTGTCGGGATATCGACAGACTGGAAGGGGGCCAGCGCCTGGGTCAACCTCAAAGATGTGATTACGCCACGGCCTGAACATGCCGATGTTTACCATGAGGGATATCCGCGTTTCCGCCAGCTTTATGAAGCCTGTCGTCCACTGACCCGCCAGGAGACACCATGAAATTTACTGCCATTGCCTGGGACGTTGACGGCACGCTGGTCGATAGCGAACCACTTCATCACCGGGCACTGCTGGCTGTCTGCCATCGCTTCGGGCTGGATCTGAGCCATATTCCCGAGACGCGTTTTTACGGTGTGCACATTAACGATGTCTGGCTGGCCCTGCGCGCAGAGTTGCCTGCCGATTTGGACCAGACCGTGTGGCTGGCGGCAATTGAAGACTACTACCATGACCACCGCCACGAACTGGTTGCTATTCCCGGCAGCCGCGAAACCATCCGCAAGCTGGCGGCGAAAGGTATCAAACAGGCCTGCGTGTCGAATTCGTGCCGACGGATAGTCGAAGCGAATCTTGAGGCACTGGGTGTCCGTGAGTTTATTGATGTGGTGGTGACGCTGGATGATGTACACCATGGCAAACCGGCGCCCGAACCTTATCAACATGCGCTGGGGGCCTTCGGACTGCCTGCGGCGGCGGTACTGGCGGTTGAAGACAGCGCGACCGGGATGCGCTCGGCGCAGGCTGCGGGAATGCACGTCGCTTTTTATGGCGCGTCAACCGCCTCTGAGCTGGGGGTAACAGAAATCACCTCACTGACGCGGATCCTCGACTGGTTTTGATTCGCACAGTTTCGCGCGGGAAAGGGATGTTCCGTGCAAAGAAATGAACACATTCGAACAAATTGGGTTTTAAATCACACCACTTCCCCTTAATATTGTGAGCTATATCGTTTAAGCCCCTCCTTAACCCGAAACAGAGTACCTATCGTTATGTCAGCGAAACCCGAGATTCAGGCCCGTTATCTTCCTCAGGAACGCAAAAAGCGGATCCTTAACATGCTGGTCGAGCAGGGGCGCGTGACAGTGGTAGATATCTCAGCGGAGCTGGCGGTCTCGGAGATGACAGTACGCCGGGATCTCGCTGAACTGGAAACCGAGGGTAAACTCAGCCGGGTACACGGCGGTGCGGTACTGACCGAAACGGTCAGCCAGCCGATTATGGACCCGCTTCCGGCGCATTTTGACGCCCGTCTTTCCCTTCATCGGGAGAGCAAAATGCGCATTGCCCGCATGGCTGCTGAGGTGGCCGGACGTTACCAGAGCGTGGCGCTTGATATCGGCACCACAACCCTGTTTATGGTCGACGAGCTGGTGAAGCATGAGCGTCTGAAAATCTTCACCAACAGTGTGCGCATTGCCCATGCGCTGGGCCGCTATGCGCAGGCACCGGAAGTCTATCTGGCAGGGGGGATGATGCGTGATGACGAGATGGCGATTGTCGGGCCGTCTGCCATTGAGCAGTTCCAGCAGTTCTGGTTTGATATTGCGTTTATTGGCGCATCGGGCATTACCAGCCAGGGCATTTACGATAGCGCTCTGGATGAGACGGAAATGAAACGGGTTTTGATTCGCCGTTCCGGCTTTAAAGTGCTGCTCTGCGACTCTGCAAAATTCCAGCATATGTCGCTGGTGCAGGTGGCGCAGTGGCAGGATATTGATCTGCTGATAACAGATAGCGCACCGCCTGCGGTACTGGCGACCGCCCTTGAACTGGCGAATGTGCAGGTGATGATTGCAACCTGACCGTCAGGCCAGGCGTTGTATGACGGCGTCGGGTGAGGCTTCGTTCAATAACGCCCGCACACCCTCTATAGGCAGCGCTTTAGAGAAATACCAGCCCTGCGCGCGGGCGCGGGGAAACCATTGTGCGATGCAGCCCAGTTGTTCCGCGAACTCAATCCCTTCAAAGATTAACCGGTAAGGTCGTTCATACAGCGCCCTGCACATGCTCAGGGTTTTTTCTCCGTGTAGAGTGTTTGCGCACAGTGCCTGAGTCAGGGATTTATCTATTTTGACATCGGTTACGGGAAGGCTGAGCAGCCTTTCGTGATTTGAACAACCTTTACCAAAATCATCCAGCGCCAGGTGGAAGCCGTGCTGTCTGAACTGTGTCGCGTTAGTCATGAGCGCCCGGGTATCGTTGCAACTGACCTCGGTTATCTCCAGCACAATGGACGAGGCATTGAGCTGATGGCGCGCAAGTTCATTAAGCAGCGTTTTCTTAAATGAGATTGAATTCAGATCGCCAGGCGTGATGTTCAGGTTTAATAAGAGTCCGTGCCTGGCCAATAATGTCGCCATTTCGGCAATGGCTTTTTTAATAACGTAGAGCGAAACGGTACTCATCAGGCCATTTTCAACGGCGAGCCCGATCAATGTTTCCGGGCAGACTCGTCCGAATCGCGAATCACGCCATCGCAATAACGCTTCAAACCCGACAATCTTTTTTGTGCAGGCAGAGTAAATAGGTTGGTAGTAAAGGTTGATATTATTGGCAAGTAAGGCATGCTTTAATCGGCAAAGCATCGTTAGCTCCATGAAAAGCACTAATGCTTCTTTTTGTGATAACAGGCAATAAATTCATACAGTTCGCGTTTACTGTTCAGGTCGAATTTATTCATAATATTCTTTTTATGACTAATGGCCGTTTTGTAGGTAATACCAATACGATCCGCGATATCGTTCATGCCCATGCAGGCATGTAAGCCATAGGCAATTTTCTCCTGGGTAAACGAGAGGGCTCTATAGTTACAGTTAATACAGGAATAGGCGCATTTTCCTGCACTTTTGGCGCGTTCTTTTGCCGCAGGGTTGCCATGAATCGCTTTGACGATGGCGTCGTAAACCACAGCCGAACGCTCTTTGCGGAGAAAGAATTGTGCGTCTTTAATGCAGTCAGGCAGGATATGTCTCGCTGGAATCGTATCGCCGGCGACAAAGATAAAAATCTTCCCTGACTTTTTCCTGTTAATTAAGTCTCTAAAACATAAGTAATATTCTCCCGCGCATACGGTCATGAAAATAAAATCTGCTTTATGAATATTCTCAACGCTAAAATCCCAGGAAAGAGAAGGCGAAGAGACATTGCATTCTTTAATAGCGTCACGAATTAAACCGACGATGCCAGTAGAGAATAATGTGTCGTTATCAATATTTATTAAAAATTTCATTCCCTTGCAACCTCTGGGCATCCTGGTATTGGCTGGTTTATTCTATATACCTGAATAAAACAAAAGCAATAACTCTCTCATAATCTTAAGGAAAATGAGAATTTGTTAATTTGACTTAGGAAAAATCCTAATGAATATTTAAATATCAATCGAGGTGTTAATGCGGAAACACAATACCATGCTATTAGTAAGGCTATGTCAAGAAAGGTATGTGATTGATGTATTTTATCCGCAATATTAAATAGTGGCGGTAAAGGAGACGTGCAAATAACCTTTGAATAAAAATAAGGATAATTCTTAAAACAAACGGTCAAATCTGGCCATTACATTAAAGCCTGCACATTAAACATATGCAGGCTTTATATTGTTTAACCAATATATGTGCACACGGGGGCCGTCGCTGCATCCAGCCATGCTCGCGCATCACTGCCGACCAGCGGTGAAAGCGTGTCGCGAACCTGCTGGTGGTAGGTATCAAGCCACTGTTTTTCTTGCTCCGAGAGCCGCGACCACTCCACCTGGCTAAGATCCACAGGCACCAGCGTCAGCGATGAGAAGCGGCAGAATCCGGGCTGGCTTTCTACGACCTCCACCTGGTTTTCAATGCGAATGCCGTAGCGATCGGCCAGGTAATAGCCCGGTTCGATGGTCATGATATTCCCGGCGACCAGCGGCCATGGGTTGACCTTTTTGGCAATGCGATGTGGCTGTTCGTGGATCAACAACTGGTGTCCCACACCATGCCCGGTACCGTGGTCGAAATCGAGGCCTAATTCCCAGAGCGCGCGGCGGGCAAAGGCATCGATCTGGTGCCCTTGCGTGCCGCTCGGGAACTGCAGCGTCAGCATCGACAAAAAGCCTTTCAGTACGGCGGTATAGTGCAAACGCTGTTCATCAGACAGGGGGCCAAACGACAATGTGCGCGTGGTATCGGTTGTGCCATTGCGATACTGACCGCCTGAGTCATTCAGGTAGAAATTGCTGCGGGTAATGGCGGCGTTGGTGGCTTCGCTGGCGTGATAGTGGCACATTGCAGCGTTGCTGGCAGAAGCGGAAATGGTACTAAAGCTCTGCTCAATGAAACCGTCCTGTTGCTGGCGGAAAGTGAGCTGTTTTGCCTGCGCTTCCAGTTCGGTCAGCGGGTTGCCTGCGGCTTCACGTGCCGGAACTTCACGCGCCAGCCATGCCAGGAAGTTAACCCACGCCGCGCCATCCTGACGGTGGCTGTCGCGATAACCTTCCAGTTCAACGGGGTTTTTGTGCGCTTTGATAAACGTAATGGGGTCCGCGTGCCAGACCGCGTCGCCGCCATTGTGCTCGATAGCAAAACGCAGGGCGACCGGGGCGTAATCGGCGTCCAACATCACTTTCTTGCCAGCGGCCGCTTGCTGACAGTGGGGCAGAAAATCGGTCCATGCGGAGATCCGCAGGGAAGATTTCAGGTCATCCGATAAGGCATGCGTTTTCGCTGCATCGATAAACCACTCCATCTCTCCGTCACGGCTGAGCAGGGCGAATGAGTGAGCGACCGGGTTCATCGCCACATCCGACCCCCGAATATTCAACAGCCAGGCAATATTATCCGGCTGGGTGATGGCCAGCAGATCGACACCTTCTTTTGCCAGAACCTGTGCAACGCGTGCACGTTTCGCCTCGCTGCTTTCACCGCTGATTTCCGGCGGCATTTCGCGGATTGCACCGCAAGGGGCCGGCGGACGGTCGTGCCAGATGGCGTCAAACGGATCGTTATTCAGCGCCACCAGTTCACAGTGGGTCGCCTCCAGTGCGGTAAACTGGCTGTTGACCATCAGCAACGGCTCAAAGGCGATACGACTACCAGCGGGCAGCGAGTCGTTAAGCCACTGCGCCAGTGGCTCATTGTGCAGGTGGTGGATCTCAAATGCGTTGAGATCGACCTCCTGGCGAACCTGCACCTGGTAGCGTCCGTCGACAAACATCAGCGCCCGGTCACGCAGGATCAGCGCCAGGCCCGCCGAGCCGCTAAAGCCGGTCAGCCAGGCCAGTTTGTTATCGTGCGGCGCGCAGTCTTCGCTCTGGTAGGCATCAGCGCGTGGCACAATCATGCCGTCGACATCCATGGCCGCCAGCTGTGTACGCAGTGCTGCCAGCGGTGTTGGGGTTTGCATAAGAATCCTTCCTTATTGTTAGCGGAACGGGGGTTCGTTAAAGGTGCGCAGTTTACGTGAATGTAACCGATCACCTTCTGCCCGCAGCAGGTCAATGGCGCGAATACCAATCTGCAAATGCTCGGAAATCGCCCCTTCATAAAAACGGTTGGCCTGACCCGGCAGTTTGATTTCGCCGTGCAGCGGTTTATCAGAGACACACAGTAATGTGCCGTACGGCACGCGAAAGCGGTAACCCTGGGCGGCAATGGTGGCGCTTTCCATGTCGATAGCCACCGCGCGACTCAGGTTAAAACGCAGCGCCGACGCGGAATAACGCAGCTCCCAGTTACGGTCATCGGTAGTGACCACTGTGCCGGTACGCAGGCGCTGTTTGACCTCTTCGCCGGGCATGCCGCTCACCTCTTTGGTGGCATCGTACAGCGCGCGCTGCACCTCGGCGATACTCGGAATGGGGATATCCGGGGGCAGTACGGCATCCAGCACGTGATCATCTCGCAGATAAGCATGCGCCAGCACATAGTCACCAATCGACTGGCTTTCACGCAGGCCGCCGCAGTGGCCAATCATCATCCATACATCCGGGCGCAACACCGCCAGATGGTCACAAATGGTTTTCGCGTTTGACGGGCCGACGCCGATGTTAATTAGGGTGATGCCCTGACCGTCGGCGGTGATTAAATGCCAGGCCGGCATCTGGTGTTTTTTCCAGGCCAGATCGGAGATGGCCTCTTCCGGGGCATCGGTATCAGCGGTGACCCAGTGGCCGCCCGCACAGGAGAGGGCAACATAGGGGCTTTCCGGGTCCAGAATCTGGCTGCATCCCCAACGGACAAACTCATCTACGTAGCGGGTATAGTTGGTGAACAGCACGAACGGCTGGAAGTGTTCCACTGGGGTGCCGGTGTAGTGGCGCAGACGGGCCAGTGAGAAATCCACGCGGCGGGCATCGAAATGCGACAGCGGATAGAGCTCGGTAGGATGGAACAGACCGTCGGCGGTTTCATCGCCAATTTGCGCCAGTTCGGTGGTGGGGAAATGGCGGGTCAACCCTGCGCTCATTGAACGGTCCAGCGTCAGTTCCGAGCCATCAATAACATAGGGATACGGGATTTCATGTGCTGATAGCCCTACTTCAATGTGTGCGCCATAGTCCTGGCACAGCAGCGTGAGTTGTTCGTGTAAATAGCTGCGAAACAGGGCGGGGCGGGTGACGGTAGTGGTGTAACAGCCAGAGTGGGTGAAACGGGCGTAAGCGCGGGTTTTCGGTGGGTTGGTGGCGCTGCCATCCCAACTTACCGACAGTTCAGGGTAGACGAAAAGGCCGTTGGCGCGTGCTTCGTGCGTAGGTAGCGTGCCATCTTCGATATAACGGCTGATGGCTGCACGCAGGTTCGACACTGACTGCTCATACAGGGCTTCCAGTTGATCCAGTGCCTGTTCCGGGGTCAGATGTGCACCCTTTTTATTCATCATTAACTCCTTGTTTCACAGGTGTACGGCTGTAGACGATAGTATGTCACAGCTTTATGAAACAATAACTCCGCATGATGGGTTTCGGAGGATGCCTGCCTTCAATGCCATTGCCGCGCATTGAGTGCGCAAATCTAATGATAATGGGGTGCTAACGGGACGTATGGTGCGAAGACGGCGCGACAGGGCGCGCCGGGGTAACAGTTAGCCGTTGATTTTCACCAGCGTACGGCCCTGAATCTTGTTACTCAGGAAATCGGCGGCAAACGCCGGAGCCTGCTCCAGGCCGATTTCAGTGGATGCCTGCTGGTAGTAGCTCTCCGGCAACAGACTGGCCAGACGCGCCCAGACCGCAGCGCGTTCAGCGGTCGGCACCATCACGGAGTCCACACCCTGCAGGCGGACGTTACGCAGAATAAACGGCATCACGGTGGTGGGCAGATCGAAGCCACCCGCCAGGCCGCAGGCGGCAACGCAGCCACGGTAGTTTGTCTGTGCCAGTACTTTTGCCAGCACTTTACTGCCGACGGTATCGACGGCACCGGCCCATAGCTGTTTTTCCAGCGGACGGGTCTCTTCGAAATCGCTGCGCGGCAGTATTTCATCGGCACCTAACTGGCGCAGGAAGTCGTGTGTGGATTCACGGCCAGAGACCGCGACAACGGTGTAACCCAGCGCTTTCAACAGCACAACGGCGGTACTGCCAACGCCGCCGCTGGCCCCGGTGACCAGCACTTTACCGCTTTCCGGTTTCACGCCAGCTTCAACCAGCGCATCCACGCACAGCATGGCGGTAAAACCTGCGGTACCGATGATCATCGCGTTGCGGGCGCTGAGCGCGTCTGGCAGAGAAACCAGCCAGTCGCCTTTTACACACGCCTGTGCGGCCAGACCGCCCCAGTGGTTTTCACCCACGCCCCAGCCGGTGAGGATCACCGACTGGCCGGGAACAAAGCGCGGATCGCGGCTTTCGCTGACGCGACCAGAGAAATCGATGCCCGGTACCATCGGGAACTGACGAATGATCTTCCCTTTGCCGGTGATCGCCAGCGCGTCTTTGTAATTAAGGCTGGACCAGTCGATGTTGACCAGCACATCGCCATCGGCGAGGGCGGGCAGAGCGATATCTTTCACGGCTGCCAGGGTTTTGTTTTCAATCTGTTCCAGAACTAAAGCTTTCATGACTGAGTTTTCCTCGTCTGACTGTGGTTTTCGGCGCCAGGGCCGTCCTGTGCAGGTGTTATTTTTGAGTAATGCTGTACAAAAAGAATTCCCAGTACTGATTGAGCGGGTCGGCGGACTGGAACAGTTTGGCGCGCATCACCGCGCCTTCCCAGCCGGACCAGAACACCCGCGCCAGTTTTTCCGGCGAAGCGTCCTGCGGGATAACGCCTTGCGCTTGCGCCTCGGTAAAGCAACGGGCGACGCGCGTTTCCCACTCTTCGAGGATCGCTTTTAATCGTTGGGGGAACGCTTCGGGTAAGAGGGGGGACTCCTGTAGCAGGTTGCCAACAAGACAACCGCGGCGGAACTGATATTTCGCCATCCCCTGACCTGCATGAAGCACAAAAGCGGCCATCCGCTCAAGCGGCGGCAGGGTGCCATCAAGCAGGAATTTGTCTAATTTATGGGCAAAAAAGGAACCGTAGGCTGCAAGCACCGCCATGCCAAATTCCTGTTTGCTCTTAAAGCAGTGGTAAAACGATCCCTTCGGTACAGCGATATTTTTAATGACCGCATCGATACCCGCCGACAAATATCCCGTCTCCGTTAGCACCGCCAGACCCGAACGAATCAGTTCCTGGCGTGTGTCAGTAAACGCGCGTTCGACCTTTGGAGGCCTGCCACGCCGGGGTTTTTGCGCAACGACCGTTTCGTTACTCATAATTTAGACCGATTGGTTTTAATTGTCGCCAGCCTACGCGCAATTGAAATGCTTAGCAAGCGAAGCGAAGGGAAGGGAAGGGCTTTACGGTACATGAAGATGCCTGATGGATCGCATTACGCCTTCGTTGTATAACCCGTGAGCATTAGCGAGACAGGGACAAAAAAGACTATGATTAGGCTACGCCTGTCGCGTCTGAGGAAAGGAAATCATGCGTCGTATTAAACTGTTTTATGGCCTTTTTATTTTGCTCGCCAGTCAGAGCGTGCTGGCGGTGAGTTACCCGTTGCCGCCGGAGGGAAGCCGCCTGGTCGGCAGCGTGCAGGTCGTCACCGTGCCGCAGGGTAATACGCTGCCGCTGGAGGCCTTCGCCGCGCAGTACGGCCAGGGGTTGAGCAATATGCTGGAGGCGAATCCCGGTGTTGATCCTTTCTTACCGAAAGCGGGTTCCGAACTGATTGTGCCGCAGCAGATCATTCTGCCCGACACGGTACGTCAGGGCATTGTAGTGAATGTCGCTGAAATGCGCCTTTACTACTATCCCAAAGACAGCAATACCGTTGAGATCCTGCCTATTGGCATTGGTCAGGCCGGACGCGAAACGCCACGTAACTGGGTTACTGCTGTTGAACGTAAGCAGGAAGGCCCCACCTGGTCTCCTACGCCGAACACCCGTCGCGAATATGCCAAAGAGGGGAAAACCCTGCCTGCGATGGTGCCTGCCGGGCCGGATAATCCGATGGGGCTGTATGCTATTTATATCGGCAAGCTGTATGCCATCCACGGGACCAACGCCAATTTCGGCATCGGGCTGCGCGTCAGCCAGGGCTGCATTCGCCTGCGTAATGACGACATCAAATATCTCTTCGATAATGTGCCGGTGGGCACCCGTGTGCAGTTGATTGACCAGCCGGTGAAAGCGACCGTAGAGCCGGATGGCAGCCGCTGGGTTGAAGTCCACGAACCGCTATCGCGCAATCGCGCCGAGTTTGAATCCACCAATAAAGTGCCGTTGCCTCTGACGCCAGCGTTACATGCCGTCATTAAAGGCGAGGGTGTGGATGCGTTGAGGGCGGCTGAGGTGCTTGAACGCCGCTCCGGGATGCCAGTGAACATCAGCGAGTCCGCGCACAGCGCTGGTTTGAGTAAAGAACGGTTGTAAATCACCAATAAAAAAGCCCGCATCTGGGCGGGCCTGGCAGCATAGGTACTCAGGAATGCCCAATAAACGCAAGCGTAATTGGGCAAACTTGCTTATGCGGTGGTATTCACGTGACGACCAATTGACGGATTTGCCGGCACCTGAGGTATCTGATTAATGATACCGGTTGCCGTTGCCTCCTGGTTATCCAGCGCTTTTCTCAGGACAATGGTGCTGACCTGGTTCTGGAGGTTATAAGCACTGAGACTGGTCGATAATGATGCGATTTGCAATGTATCCATTTCGATCATCCTATTGTTAACAAACAAAAAATCTAACAGTGCGAGGACAAAGCCTCACAGTATTATCGGCATCTTCCGGTAAAACCTTAGAAAAGAATAAGTGCCCGCTGCGGATTTGTCGAATGAACGGCGTGCGCTGCGCTGAAAAGCAAAAACCCGCTTAAGTTGCCTTAAGCGGGTTTTCTAAATTTGGCTCCTCTGACTGGACTCGAACCAGTGACATACGGATTAACAGTCCGCCGTTCTACCGACTGAACTACAGAGGAATCGTGTGAACGGGGCGCATATTAACGATGCCTGATCGCCTTGTCAAAGGCTGCAATACCTTTCTCGTTCTGTTTGTCGACTATTTCGACAATGCGTCTGCAAGATAGCCAGTCTGCCGCCTGTTTGCACCATCATGAGGCAGAGGAGTCTCTTATGGGGCATCGGCCAAACCACTGTTTCAGTAATCATATCCCCTCTGGTTATCAGAATCTCTTATTATCCAGCCTGTTAGCGATGGTCAGATGACTTATCTAAAACTGGCAAGCATATTGCAACTCCTCCGACAACATGACTGCCGGCGTTGGCACTGGTATTCCGAACAGGAGGCAAAATGAACTTAAGACGCCTGAAATACTTCGTAAAAATCGTCGATATCGGCAGCCTGACTCAGGCCGCTGAGGTACTGCATATCGCGCAGCCCGCGCTGAGCCAGCAGGTGGCTACGCTGGAAGGCGAACTGGATCAGCAGTTGCTGATTCGCACTAAGCGCGGTGTGACACCGACCGAAGCGGGCAAGATCCTCTATGCCCATGCGCGGACTATCCTGCGTCAGTGCGAACAGGCACAACTGGCGGTGAACAACGTGGGGCAATGCCTGCGTGGACAGGTCTCCATCGGTCTTGCTCCGGGCACGGCAGCCTCCTCGGTAACGATGCCGCTATTGCAGGCGGTGCGCTCCGAGTTACCGGAAGTGACCGTGTATTTGCATGAAAATAGCGGTACGGTGCTGAACGACAAGCTCCTGAGTGGTCAACTCGATATGGCCGTGCTGTATGAGCGCGCACCCGGTTCTGGCATCAACAGCTTACCGCTGCTGAAAGAAGATCTGTATCTGGTCGGTACGCGCGATTGCCCAGGACAAAGCGTTGATTTGACAGCCGTTGCAGAGATGAACCTGTTTCTGCCACGTGACTACAGCGCGGTGCGTTTGCGGGTTGACGAAGCGTTCTCATTGCGTCGCCTGACGGCAAAAATCATCGGCGAAATCGAATCTATCGCGACCCTTACGGCGGCGATTGCCAGTGGTATGGGCGTAACGGTGCTGCCGGAATCCGCCGCCCGCTCGTTGAGCAGTGCGGCGAATGGCTGGATGGCGCGTATTACCACGCCGTCGATGAATTTACCGCTCTCTCTGAACGTCTCTGCCCGCGGTACGCTCTCGCCACAGGCTCAGGCGGTAAAAGATATTCTTATGTCTCTGGTAAGCCGCCCGGCGATGGACAGCCAGGAGTTGCAGTTGGTAAGTTAAGCGTTATTCCATTACGGAATAACATGCTGGTTTTTATTATTTGTTCTGCCAGGCCTCAGACTTTAACAATAGCGTCATGTCTGATGGCCCTGGAGGGAAGGGTGAATTTCCAGCAACTGAAAATTATCCGGGAAGCGGCGCGCCGGGATTATAATCTGACCGAAGTCGCCAACATGCTCTATACATCGCAATCCGGGGTGAGTCGTCATATCCGCGAGCTTGAAGAAGAGCTGGGGATTGAGATTTTCATCCGTCGGGGCAAACGGCTGCTGGGGATGACCGAGCCGGGTAAAGCGCTGTTGGTAATAGCCGAACGTATTCTCAATGAGGCGAGCAATGTGCGCCGCCTCGCTGACCTTTTCACGAATGACACATCCGGCGTGCTGACGATTGCGACAACGCATACACAGGCCCGCTACAGCCTGCCTACGGTGATTAAATCGTTTCGCGCGTTGTTCCCCGAAGTTCGTCTTGAGCTGATTCAGGGGACGCCGCAGGAGATTGAGACGCTGTTGCACAATGGCGGCGCGGATATCGGCATCGCCAGTGAGCGACTCAGTAACGACAGCACTCTCGCTGCTTTCCCCTGGTTCCGCTGGCACCACAGTCTGCTGGTTCCTAAAGATCATCCCTTATTGCAAACCTCTCCTCTTACGCTTGAAGAGATCAGCCGTTGGCCGCTGATCACTTATCGACAGGGGATCACCGGACGTTCGCGTATTGATGAAGCGTTTGGTCGCAAGGGGCTGCTGCCGGATATTGTGCTCAGTGCGCAGGATTCGGATGTCATCAAAACCTACGTGGAATTGGGGCTGGGGGTTGGGCTGGTGGCCGAGCAGTCGAGCGGGGAGAACGAAGAGGGCAAGCTGGTGCGGCTGGATACGCGTCATCTGTTCGATGCCAATACCGTCTGGCTTGGGCTTAAACGTGGTCAACTACAGCGCAATTATGTCTGGCGCTTTATTGAGCTCTGTAATGCAGGGCTGTCGGTTGAGGATATCAAACGTCAGGTGATGGAGCCGGACGAAGAGGTGATTGATTACCAGATTTGAAAACAGCATCCCCCGCGTACGGATGCGGCGGGGGATACGCGCGTTGCAGGTTACTCCGCAAATTTCAGCAGCGCATCGCCATCAAGACGATAGCGTACCCACTCGCTTTGCGGCAGTGCGCCGATGCTCAGGTAGAAATCAATTGCTGGTTTGTTCCAGTCGAGCACGCTCCATTCCAGACGACCACATTTGCGCTGCACCGCGCATTGCGCAATGTATTTCAGTAAGGCTTTGCCTGCCCCTGCACCGCGATAGTCCGGGGAAATGTACAAATCTTCCATATAGATACCGTTGCGTCCGAGCCAGGTCGAGTAGCTGGTGAAGAAGACCGCATAACCCGCCACTTTACCGTCGATCTCACAGATTAACGCTTCGGTTTTACTGTCGGAACCAAACAGAGTGGCCTTAATTTCGTCCGGCGTGGTCACCACTTCTTCCGGGGCTTTTTCGTACACCGCCAGTTCATAAATCATGTCATAAATTGCATTTGCGTCCGTTGGGCGTGCCTGGCGAATTGTGATGCTCATTTCTCTTCCTGTCTGTTATGCGTGGGTTCAAATTGCTGGCGTTAAGCATAAGGGGTATTGTTAAAAGAATTAAGTGCAATGAAATCACTGGTTGATGAATATTATGCATCATGCTTTGCGACGTCTTGATCTAAACCTTTTGCCCGTTTTTGACGCTATCTATCGGCATCGTTCTGTCAGAGCGGCCGCCGAGGAGCTGGCTATGAGTACGTCTGCGCTCAGTCATGCGCTGTCGCGGCTGCGCGTCACATTGAACGATCCACTGTTCTATCGTGAAGGTCACCGGATGTGCCCCAGCGTGTATGCGACCCAGCTCGCACCCGCTATCGCCCCGGCGTTGAAGTCCCTTAATCAGGAACTGACGCCACAACCTGCGTTTGACGCGGCCAGCAGTACCGATTGCTTTCAGATTGCTATTACGGATTTCACAGCGTTTTCTATCTTTCCGGCCTTGATGAATCGGTTGCAGGAGACTGCGCCAGGACTGCGTTTTGAGTTGCGTTATTTACCGCATAGCCCGGCGTTGACGGAATTGCTTGCCGGCGAGATTGATCTGGCGCTGGGGTTCAGTGCACCGGATGACGAGGCGCATCCAGAACTGGATGAAATTGTCTGGTTTGAAGATGAGTATGTCGTCATCAGTAACAGCCAGCGCACACGGCTCACGCTCGAAGATTATCTTGCGGCCAGGCATCTGGTTGTCACCCCCTGGAACGAGAAGCAGGGTATTTTGGATCTGCAACTGGAGCGGATGGGGTATACGCGGCAGGTGACGATAAAAACACCCTCGATGCTCAGCGCGCCGTTCATTATTGAGCAGAGCGACCTGTTGCTCGCTATTCCGCGTTTTGCCGCCGGGAAGATGAAGCTGGCCGCGCAATTAGCGCTTTTTGATCTCCCCTTTGCTGTGCCGCCCTTTGAGGTAAAAATTTATTCGCATAAGCGCAGTGGTAAGCGTGCGGCAACGGACTGGCTGAAAGGCGAATTACAGGCGCTGGCAGAGAAGGGGATGTGAGGCCATAAAAGCAAAAACCCGCTTAAGTTGCCTTAAGCGGGTTTTCTAAATTTGGCTCCTCTGACTGGACTCGAACCAGTGACATACGGATTAACAGTCCGCCGTTCTACCGACTGAACTACAGAGGAATCGTGTGAACGGGGCGCATACTACTTGCCACGTTCATATGTGTCAATACCTAATTTAACTTGCTGATTCAATTGGTGAATTAAAGTGCAAATTGCCTTTTTAGTGCACACGACTTACGGGATCATTTGCTGAGTAAGGCCGATCGCGCAGGCGCGATAATGGATCCTGGCCATAGAAGTGACAGAAACGTTGCCATAACGCCGGGAAACGCGGGGCGAACAGCTCAGGTGCGCTAAAAAAATACTCCGAAAGCACGGCAAAACACTCCGCAGGATCGGTCGCCGCATAGGCATCAATACTGGCTGCGCTTTCTCCCACCAGGTCGATTTCATCCTGAATGTTTTCCATCGCTGCGTGCAGGTCATGTTCCCATGCCGCGACTTCACGCAGAGGAATCAATGGAATACCGTTTGCACGATCGCCATTACGCGTGTCCAGTTTGTGTGCAACTTCGTGAATGATCAGGTTGAAACCAGATGCATCGAACGAATCCTGGATATCGAGCCAGTTCAGGACAATGGGTCCCTGCTGCCAGCTTTGCCCCGACTGGACGATACGTTGGCTATGCACCAGACCAATACCGTCTTCCCATTCATCGTCAACGACAAACGGAGCAGGGTAGATGAGCACTTCATGGAAGCCATCCAGCCATTCAAGGCCGAGTTCCAGTACCGGCAGGCAAAAGAGCAGGCTGATACGTGCGCTCTTTAGCGCATCCAGTTCGAAACCTTGCAAGGCAACCAGCCGTTTTTGTTGCAAAAAACGGTCAGCAAGGTGAACCAGTTTCTCTTGTTCATCTAAAGAAAGGCTCGCTAACACGGGGATACTTAACGCTTCTTCCCATGGGAATTCCGCACCGTGAGAGGCTTCCTTTGTTTTCCAGGGCCACTTAATCATCGCTTTGCTCGCAAACTCGCCACTTGAACCAAATTAACGGGACAGGGTCTGTTAAAATGCCAAATTACCTGGCATCATGGCAACCATTGAAACGGAGAGATGCCGGAGCGGCTGAACGGACCGGTCTCGAAAACCGGAGTAGGGGCAACTCTACCGGGGGTTCAAATCCCCCTCTCTCCGCCACTATTCAAACAGTTACGCGCTTTGCTTTCAACGACTCTTGTCACAGATGTTTTTCTCATTACTCCCGTAAATTTTATCACTGCATGCCATATCATGCGGCCGGCCTGTGCTTTTGCCACAAAAAAGCCCGCTCGCGGCGGGCTTTTGAAAGAAAAGTATGCTTAGAACTGGTAAACAATACCCAGTGCGAACTGGTCGTTTTTATTGGTGCCTGTTTCACGAACGTAGCGCGTGTCATCCAGCAAGTTGAACTGGTATGCCGCGTAAACGTTCATGTTTTTGTTGAAGTAGTACCAGGTACCGAGCTCGATGTAGTTTACGCGCGCAGCGTCGCCGCCTTTAAAGCTACCGCGACGGCTCAGGTCATCGCCTTTAGAGTAGACGTAACCGAGAGAAGGGCGCAAACCGAAATCAAACTGGTACTGGATAACGGCTTCGAAGTTCTGCGTTTTATTAGCAAACTGGCCGTCTTTTTCGACGGTCATGTTACGGGTTTCGCCGTACATCATTGCAGCGTAAACATTGTTTGCATCGTATTTTGCCGCGATGGACCAGATTTCTGCGTTATCGCCTTTACGGTCAGCAGCCTGCTCGTCAGTACGGTCCGCTTTACCGTAGGTTGCGGCAAAACCAAACCCATCGAACTGATAAGAGGCTGACATGCTGTAGCCATCGCCGTTCTGTTTTTTTACGATACGATTGTCGTTTTTGCCCTGATATTGCAGCGCCAGATTCAGACCTTCAACTTCACCGAAGAAATCAGTGACACGGTAAGTGGCAACGCCATTGGTACGGCCATTCATAAAGTTGTCGGCGGAAGCCCAGGAATCACCACCCCATTCAACCAGCATATCGGTGTATGCCGCGACATCATAAGCGACACCATAATTACGGCCATAATCGAAAGAACCAAAGTTGCCAAATTTCAGACCAGCGAAGGCGAGACGTGTACTCTCATCCTGGCCGCCTTCAGGATGGCTGGCATCCATATTGTATTCCCACTGACCAAAGCCGGTGAGTTCGCTGTTGATCTGGGTTTCGCCCTTAATACCGATACGGGCGTAAGAGGTATCTTGATTTTCGCTGTTGTGTTTATCGGTGTCAGACCAAATGCGTTCGCCGACCATTTTCCCGTAGAAATCGACTTTATTTCCGTTCTTGTTATAAATTTCCGCCGCATTTGCTGCGCCTGCGAATAATAACGCAGGCACTAAAGTTGCCAGTACTTTTCTTTCCATAATCTATTCCCTTGAGATCATAATTTATATGAATATTTGCAATTTCATCCGATATTACAAACTGAATACTATTCTATTAAGTTCATTAATTTTTACGTCAAATATGTAAGCAAATTATTTAAAATATTGCAAAATGTTTCTTTTGATGGTGGTATTTTTCCTGTGAATTTAAAGTGGCTGGATCTATTCATTTTATTGATTTTATTGTATTTGTTGTTTTTATCATTTCGTTAATAACATAGTTTAAATGTATTTTATTTTTCAGTTTTATATTTGAATCGCTAGTATTCGGGTGGTGAATTTGAACGGCAAAAAAAGCCCGGGGTGTTCTCCCCGGGCACATCATTGAAGACGATGTATAAAGTAGAAGCGACTCAATGCTGATAGCTGTCAACGCATGCCATGCAAATGAAAATAATATACTAATGTTTTACTGTTGTTTTTTATGTCATGCATTGTGTCCGGCAGTGATTAATTATTTTTAAAGTGAATCAATGCGGTGAGAAAATAGACAAAAAAGTGCGGGTTTATAATATGAATATAGGTAAAGGTTATCTTTTGATACTGTATAAAATTTTATGAAAGGGTTGCTCAGCCAGTGTAATACGATGATTTCGCATTTTTGGTGAAATGATATGTGTTGTCGCAATGGCGATGATAGCGCAACGGAGCTCATATTGGCGCATAGCAGGGGCTGCTCCGCCCATAAAAGGAAGGACGCCTAAGCAATGAAATAAAATAGTGCTATGGTTACGGCTTTCCCTGGAAGGAGTGACAATGATCTTAACTGAATGGCAACAACGCTTTGACGCATGGGTCGCACAACATTACACCCAGGCGGACGCCGCTCATGATGTCGCCCATTTTCGCCGGGTCTGGCGTACCGCACAGCACCTAATGGCGGGCCAGGAGGTGGATGGGCTGGTGATTCTGACGGCCTGCTACTTTCACGATATTGTGAGCCTGGCAAAAAATGATCCGCAGCGGTCATTAGCCTCACGCATGGCAGCGGAAAAAACGACAGCGATCCTGCGCGCAGATTTTCCACTCTTTCCGGAAGAGCGCTACTCTGCGGTACGCCATGCTATTGAGGCGCACAGCTATAGCGCCGGGATCGTGCCACAAACGCTGGAAGCGAAAATTGTCCAGGATGCCGACAGGCTTGAAGCCCTGGGTGCGATTGGGCTTGCGCGCGTTTTTGCGGTGGCCGGTTCGCTGGGTGTGGTGCTATTTGATAGCAACGATCCCTTCGCCGACGGGCGCGAACTCAATGATAAACGTTATGCGCTTGATCATTTTCAGACCAAGCTGCTGACGTTACCTGCCACCATGCAGACGGAAAAGGGTAGGGCGCTGGCGCAGCATAATGCCGATTATCTGGTGCAATTTATGGCGAAAATCAGCGCCGAATTGCAGGGTGATTATCACGGGCTGGACAATGATGTATTACATCGTTTTGCTCATCACCAACCCGACTGATAACGTGAGGGGGAGCGAATGGCAGATGTCCACGATAAGGCGACGCGCAGCAAAAACATGCGTGCCATTGCCACCCGTGACACGGCAATTGAAAAACGGCTTGCTTCGCTGCTGGAAACACTAGGCCTGACATATCGTGTCCAGGATGCCGCATTACCCGGGCGCCCTGATTTTGTGCTGGATGAGTACCGCGCCGTCATTTTTACCCATGGCTGTTTCTGGCATCACCACGACTGCCATTTATTTAAAGTCCCCGCGACGCGAACTGAATTCTGGCTGGAAAAAATCGGTAAAAATGTCGTGCGTGATAAGCGCGATAGCGCACTTTTGCATGAACAGGGGTGGCGGGTCTTAATTGTCTGGGAGTGTGCGTTACGCGGGCGGCTTAAATTAACGGACGATGCGCTGGGCGAGCGGCTTGAAGAGTGGATCTGCGGGGGAGGCGACACCGCGCAGATCGACACACGTGGCATTCATCAATGAACGCTACTTTTCCGCTTCACAAGGGGTCACGACAGGGCGGGCAGGGAAGAGGTATTTCCCCAGCGTCACCAGTACGACAGCCATAATAATAATCCCGAGCGCGAGCCACTCGATGCTGGAGAGATGCTCGCCGCCAAAACCGGTACCCAGCAAAACGGCTACCACCGGGTTAACGTAGGCATAGCTGGTGGCGATAGCCGGGCTGACATTGCGTATCAGATACATATAGGCATTGATGGCAATCACTGAACCGAAAATCGCCAGATAGCCGACAGCCATAAAGCCCTGCACGGTTGGTAATGTGGTCATCCGCTCGCCGCTGAGCGCCGAGGTGACCAACAGTACGATGCCTGCCGCCAGCATTTCGATTGCACCAGCCATCATACCGGTGGGTAATTCAATGCGGGAACCATAGACGGAACCGAATGCCCAGCTTAACGAGCCAACGAGGATCATCAGGGCGCCCCATGGGTTACCGCTCAGGTTGCCGCCGCTATTAAGCAGGATGATACCTGCCAGACCAATAGCAATACCCATCCATTCCAATTTGCGGGTCTGGATACCAAAAAAGTGGCTAAAGCAGAGTGTAAAGAGCGGAACGGTCGCTACAACGACGGCAGCGATGCCGGAAGGGACGTTCTGATGTTCTGCAACGGTAACAAAACCGTTACCAACGGCCAGCAGTAACACGCCAATCAGTGCTGCATTAAGCAGGGGACGTAAAGCGGGAAGTTTATGGCCGGTAATGAGCAGGAACGCCATTAACAAAATGCCGGCAGAAAGGAAACGTACACCAGCCATCATAAACGGTGGCCAGCTTTCAACCCCGATGCGAATAACAAAGTACGTGGAACCCCAAATAATATACAGCGCGAAAAGTGCACTAATAAGCGGTAAAAGCTGCCTGAAACGCATACTCCCTCACAGCGAAATAAAAAGGAAGCATATAGTAAACGCCAAAACTATCGCCCTGGCGAGCGGTTAATTGTATTTTATCTGTTAAATTTTTGTTGTATTGCTCCGAAGGATTTTCGCTGCCGCCTTTTTACATCATACTAAGGGAATCAACGGGCAAAAAATTACAGACAATCAATAAGGAAGACCATTTTGGCAGGCAGTAGCTTATTAACTTTACTCGATGACATAGCCACATTGCTGGATGACATTTCGGTGATGGGGAAACTGGCGGCGAAAAAGACCGCAGGTGTACTGGGGGACGATCTCTCCCTCAATGCCCAGCAGGTTACTGGCGTACGCGCAAACCGCGAATTACCTGTCGTCTGGAGCGTGGCTAAAGGGTCACTGCTCAATAAAGTAATTCTGGTGCCGCTGGCGCTGTTGATAAGCGCCTTTATACCCTGGGCTGTTACGCCGTTATTAATGATTGGCGGGGCATTTCTGTGCTTTGAAGGTGTCGAGAAAGTTTTGCACAGCCTGGAGGCCCGTAAGCATAAAGAGACAGCGCAAGCGCGTGAGCAGCGGTTGAACGCGATGGCCGCACAAGATCCGCGCGAATTTGAACGCGATAAAGTGAAAGGCGCAATCCGCACTGATTTTATTCTGTCGGCGGAAATTGTCGCCATCACTCTGGGCATTGTGGCCGAAGCACCGCTGTTAAATCAGGTGCTGATTCTGTCCGGAATTGCGGTACTGGTCACCATTGGGGTGTATGGCCTGGTGGGCATTATCGTCAAGTTGGATGATATGGGTTACTGGCTGGCAGAAAAACGGGCAGCTCTGGCGCAGGCGCTGGGTAAAAGCTTGTTATTTATTGCGCCATGGCTGATGAAAATATTGTCAGTCGTCGGGACGCTGGCCATGTTCCTGGTCGGCGGTGGCATTGTGGTTCATGGTATTGCGCCGTTACACCACGCCATTGAACATATGGCTCAAGGCAGTAATACCGTCGTTGCGGCGTTGCTCCCTGTGCTGGCTAATCTGGTCCTGGGTTTTATCATCGGTGCGATAGTTCTGTCGGCGGTGAAACTTATTGCACGGTTGCGTGGTACGCATGCCTGAATTCTCGATTTTGCCACTACGCAAAAGGTTGAAACTTCGTCTAAGGTGAAATCGTTTCACCCTGATACAGGAGGCAAAGATGGTCTTTTTGGTCAGTGATGAAGTAAAAGCAAAAAATGGTGGGCCACGTATGATTGTCACCGGCTATTCCAGTGGAATGGTGGAGTGCCGCTGGTATGACGGTCACGTGGTGAAACGCGAAGCCTTTCGGGAAGATGAATTGGTTCCCGGTGAAGGACAAAAGCTTTGCGAAGAGGCATAGCCATCTAAAACGCCCGGCATGTCCGGGCGTTTTTCTTCTTACAGTTTTTTTGCCATTGGCGATCGCATAACGCATCAGCGTTGCGTTTATTCAGGGAGTCTTTGTGGGGCAGGAAAAAGTCGTAAAAAGTCCTCCGCGACTTGCGTTTGTCAAAACCTGGTTTGTTCCCAGCCGGGTCGTGAATCTCTGTTTTGTTATTGTGCTGGTCTGTTCTACGGTACTTACATGGCGTGAAGTCATTGTGATGCGAGGCGCCTATGTCGTTAGTCAGCGAAACGCGCTGGATAACGTTGCCAACGTGCTGGACAGGCAGATGCAGGTAGGTATCGATCGTCTGCTCTTTTTCCGCAATGGTATGCAGTCTGCGGTCCAAACTCCGCTGGCTTTTGACGTTTTGCGTAACATTCAGGCGGAGTTCGAAAAGGAGCGGATACTTCCTTACTGGCAAATAGAGCTGGATAACCGCCGGACGCTGCCGTTATATGGCGTGTCGGACTATTTTGTTGACCAAAGTGCCTCGCTAAGCCGTGACAACCCGTTGTTGCACAATGAGCTGACTGCAGCGATGGAACTCGGGTATCTGTTCCGTTTTTCCTCCAGTGCCACGATGTTTCCGCGCCGTGCGCTTTATGTTTCCCGGGCGGGGTTTTTTATCTCTACTCTGCCTGTCGGGAATAACAATGAAATCGTACAGCAGTACTACCAGCATCTGACCAGCCCCTGGTTTAGTGGGCAAAGTGAGCGTGAAAACAGACTGCGCGGGGTACGTTGGTTTAGCGATGAAGCACACGCACCGAATATTGCCGATTCGCTGGTGACCGCCAGTGTACCGCTGGATTTTCAAAACTACTGGTATGGCGTGCTATCCATGAGTTTTCCCGTGTCGTCAATGAAGGCATTGCTGACCGAAGCACGACAGAGTCAGGATAAAGGAGAATACCAGCTATATGATGCGCAGTTTGCGTTGCTAACCACTACCGCAAACGACGGAACGACGGGCCAGCAATTTTCCCCTGATGAACATGCGCAACTGCAACGGGAAATGTCCAGAGATACAGCGGGCGGGTTGCGGTTGGGAACGCGGTTCGTGAGCTGGGTAAAAATGAAACATTTCGAAGGCAGTGTGTTGCGTATCCAGACCTTGCATGAGGGGTTGCGCGGTGATTTTGGCAGTATCAGCATCGCCCTGGCTTTATTATGGCTGCTGTTTACCACCATGCTGTTGCTCTCCTGGGGGGTGATTCGCCGGATGGTCAGCAACATGTTTCAGCTCCAGCATACCTTGCAATGGCAGGCCTGGTATGACCCATTGACGCGGCTGAATAATCGCGGCGCGTTGTTTGAACGCGCCCAGGTGCTGACAACTGAGTGTGCGGCGCAAAATCTCCCGCTCTCGGTGATTCAAATCGACCTCGACCATTTCAAACGGGTTAACGATCGATTCGGCCATCAGGCGGGAGATTTGGTCTTGTCGTATGCTGCGGGCTTGATTGGTAAATCGATCCGTGAGCAGGATGTGGCCGGACGCGTCGGGGGAGAAGAGTTTTGCGTCTTGCTCCCGGGGGCGACGCTTGCGGATGCTACCGCCGTTGCTGAAAAAATCCGCCAGCGTATCAGTAGCAAAGAAATTTTTGTCCAGAAGAGCAAAACCATTCGTGTTACCGCCTCACTTGGGGTGAGTAGCGCACAGGAAAGCGGCAACTATGATTTCGAGTATCTCCAGTCTGTTGCCGACAGTCGGTTGTATCACGCAAAAAATAATGGTCGTAATCAGGTTTGCGCCGAAGACGGCGTGACGCCGTTACCCAACACATAATCCATGCCTTCACGCCACCCCGCTGCGCCTTCAAGGGCGCAGTGATATACCCGCTCAGGCGTATCGTGTTGTAAGCGGATCCCCTGGCGGTTCAGCCCTTTTACCACAATAGCGAAGTTGACGGTGTCTAACAGAGGGGCATCGTTAGGACCATCGCCCAATCCTATAGTGACGTGGCTGCCCCCATCGTAATGGCGATACTGGCGCAGCAGCCAGTTTACAGCCTGATCTTTCCCGCTGCGTTCATCAAGGACATGCCAGAATCGCGCCCCCTGCACAAAGCGTAAGCCGAGTTGGGCCAGTTCGGCGTCTAACGCCTGCATGTGTTCATCGCTATCCCGCCAGATTAAGGTTTCAGAGGCTTCCTGTAAGCGAGCCAGCGAGGTTTGTGCCGGGGTAAGACCGGTGACATCGGCCAGAACATGCTCATCCATTTCGCTAAAGGTCGTGAACTTATAGCCATCACGGCTGCGCAATTCGATGAGCACTTTAGCAATCTCGTCGTGGGAGGAGCCGGTAATGATACGCGGATAGTTTTCGTGATCCTTCCAGCGTTCATCAAGCTGAATGACAGCCCCGTTTTCGGCGATAAAGGGCAGGCCTTCCAGACCCACCATGCGTTGCACGGCAAGCATTTCGGCGGCAGTTTTACTGCTACAGAGGATCAGGGGGATATGATGTTCACGCAGACGGGCAAGCCACTCAGCCGCGGGCTGCCAGTTGCCGGTGTGGCTATCCTGGAGTGTGCCGTCAACATCGGAAAACACCAGCAATGGGTCGTCAAGTGTTGGCATGGTCTGCTCCTTGCAGTCAGGTAAGACAAATCTCATTTTTTAGTAAGGCCACTTAGCGAAAAGTCTGCAACCAAAGCAGGTAAGCGGCATGGCGCGGGGTTTATGAATGTGCCCGCGATGAAAATATTACGAAACTAAATTATTCAGCAAAGTAATATTACCTTGTCATGCAATAAGTTTGAGGATATGGTGCCAGTTACATCAGATTCCCTGGTGTAACGAATTTTCAAGTGCTTCTTGCGAGAGCAAGCTTTATCCCGGCCACCCCATGACCGGGATTTTTTCTTTCTAGCGATTCACTTCTGTCACGCTAAAGTCGTGAATATCAAGCTCGAACGCCTCCGCCAGTTCACGCCAGGTATGGTAATCCCGCCCATCGACGCTAACGCGCTGACCCTCGCCGTCATCAACACGATGGATTTCGCTCTCACAAATCTCGTTTATTGCAGCCAGCAGGGCATCAACGTCGACATTGACGTCCCGCTTTGCGGTGTCGCTGTACTCTTTAACTGTACTCATCCGTTTCACCTCATCGTCAGGCCCACGGGTAAGTATAGTCGGTAGAAAAAATAGCCAGCCAAACGCCCGGGCGCTGCTAGTTATTGAGAATTGTTCTACACTGGCACAAATGAAACAGGAGGATGAATATGAAGGTAAACGATCGGGTTACGGTCAAGACGGACGGTGGTCCGCGCCGTCCGGGTGTTGTGCTGGCTATTGAAGAATTCAATGAAGGTACGATGTACCTGGTGTCACTTGATGATTACCCGCTCGGTATCTGGTTCTTTAATGAAAAAGGTCATCCGGACGGGGTTTTTGTTGAATTGCTTGATTAGTCTTTTCGCCCTCCGTTCCGGAGGGTGATCCCTCAATTTTTTACCGCATATTCACAAAGATACCGCTGGTCACATTGTCGGTCAGACGCACGACATGATAGATCACTTGCTTATTATGCGTTTTGATTTTCCTTTTTATATTACCTTTATGTGATGATACCGTTTTCGCTTTAATATTCATCTGATCGGATATTTGGATGGTATCCTGCCCCGACATCCACATTTTGAGCATGCTGGATTCCGTCCGGCTCAGTGATAGCGTGGGTAAATTAATGTGCCCAATACTTTTTTTCTCTTTACTAAGATAGTCGGCCAAAATATCGTCCAGGGACTCAGGCTTTATTGACTTGGAACTGATCAATAAATTCTTGCGAACTAACAAATATTCATCGAAGTGAATATTAGCTATTGCCATAAATACAATAAATAACGTCCGGGGGTGTTGAGTAATGATTTCTTTTATATGCTGACTGCTGACAGGATCGTGAATGAAGCAGTCCTCATTAATAAACACCACCGTGGGTTGTAACGCCACACATGCCGATTCGAGTTCATCAACAGTTGTTACGTCGTTGATTTCTCGTTTCTTTACCCCCCGGCTTGCCAGATACCCCGTTAGTCCCAACCGGGTATAACTGCATAAATCCATAATAATCGTTGACATGGCATACCCTCACTCAATGCGTAACGATAATTCACCCTCGCCAGAGGTCCCCGAACCACCAGGCAAAAAAGTAATAAACAATGAGCAGGACGACCTCAGGCGAAACCACTATCCCGTAAAGTTACGTATAATTTGCCAGGAATCATCTCAAAGTAAAGTAAATGTTGTGTTCTGTGAGAACCTTAAAAACAATTAACCCGCGCCAGGTATATCGTAGGGGGTAATTTCCGAAATTGATTTTAGGAATTTCCTTAGGAAGGCTATATAAAAAGTGTGGGTTGTTATTTCTTCGGCAGTTCGCCAACGATATCCGCTAATAGATTGAAAACTTCCCCAAATACTCGTTCGGTATAGGGTGCGATTAAGGGCATCATAGCGACCATCAGCAAAATACCCACCGTCAATGTTATCGGGAAACCAATAACAAAAAGGGAGAATTGTGGAGACATGCGGTTTAATAACCCCATCGCCAGGTTAATGGTCAGCAGCAGGGTGATGATGGGTAATGCCAGCATAACGCCATTGACGAAAATCATGCCCGCAGAGCGGGTAATGGCCATAAACGCGTCGCTGTTTACCGGGTCTCCGCCAATTGGCAGCGTATGAAAGGTGTCTATCAGCATTGAAATCAGCCATAGATGGCCATTGAGAACTAAAAACAGCAGCATCGCCAGCATGTCCATAAATCGGGCAAGGACAGGCATGTTGAGGTGGCTTGTAGGATCGACAAAGGTCGCGAACGACAGGCCCATCTGTAAGCCAATCAGCTCACCGGCATAACGAATCGTCGCGAAGGCAAACTGCATTGTAAAACCAAGCGCGATGCCTATCAGAAGCTGTTGTATCGCCAGCCATAAGCCATTAGAGGAAAACATCGACGCGTCGACGGGCGGCAGAGTCGGGGCGACGATAAAGGTAATCACCAGCCCCAGCCCCATTTTTACGCGCCGGGGGATAGAGCGCTCACTCAGGATAGGGGCCGTCATGATCAGCGCCATAATGCGCAACAAGGGCCAGAAATACATGCTGAGCCATTGTAGCCATTGATCGCTGGTGACATGAAACATGCGGGGCTTATCCAATCATATAAGGCAGGTTACTGTATAACGTGCGCATATAATCCAGCAGCAGATTGAGCATCCACGGTCCGGCAATGATGATAGTCACAAATACCGCAATGATTTTGGGAATGAACGAGAGCGTCATTTCGTTAATCTGCGTGGCGGCCTGCAGAATGCTGATAATCAGACCCGTTACCAGGGCTACCAGGAGCAACGGAGCGGCAAGCGCGAGGGCAACTTTCATCGCCTCGGTGCCAATCATCATGACCGATTCAGGTGTCATCTTTCACTCCTAACTGTAGAAACTCTGTGCCAGCGAACCGACCAGTAACTGCCAGCCATCCACCAGCACGAACAGCATTAGCTTGAACGGCAGGGCAATAGTGGCAGGTGGCACCATCATCATCCCCAGCGCCATCAGGACGCTGGCGATCACCAGATCGATAATCAAAAACGGAATGAATATCGTAAAACCAATCTGGAAGGCGGTTTTGAGTTCGCTGGTCACATAAGCCGGCAGCAGGATGCGCATGGAGACGGCTTCCGGCCCCTGAATTGGTGGGCTATTGGCTAAGCGGGCGAAGAGAGCGAGGTCGGCTTCGCGCGTCTGGCGCAGCATAAACTCACGCAGTGGTTGCGCACCGCGCTCCAGCGCCACATCGACGGAAATCTTATTTTCGCTAAAAGGCTGATAGGCGTCGGCGTAAATCTTATCGATGACCGGCGACATAATAAAAAAGGTTAAAAACAACGCCAGCCCCAGCATAACCTGGTTCGGCGGCGCGGAAGGCGTACCCAGGGCATTACGCAGCAGACCAAACACGATGATGATACGGGTGAAGCTGGTCATCATCAGCAGTACGGCAGGCAGGAAGGTCAGCGACGTGATAAAGACCAGCGTCTGTACCGGCAGAGACCAGCTTTGTCCGCCGTTGGCCAGCGGTTGACTCACCAGGCCCGGGAGTTGAGCAAATGCGGCAGGGGCAGCCAGCCATAATCCGGCCAGCGCGAAAGGTAACAAACGGCGCATCAGGTTCTCCCGGAACGCTTAAGCAAATTCTTCATCACGGACTGAAAGTCCGGGGTCTTCTCTTTCATGTCTTCATTTTCGGCGGGTGCCGGAGGAAGCGTGTGCAGTAAATTAATCTGCGAAGGGGTTACGCCCAGCACCAGACGTGCATCTTCCACATCCACAATGACCACGCGCTCGCGTGGCCCTACAGAGGTGCTGGCGCTGACTTTTAGACCGCGGCTACCCGCAGATTTCCCGGCGAATCCCAGACGCTTCGCCAGCCAGGCGACAATAAAAATTATCGCCAGAATCAACACCAGCGCGCCACTGACTTGCAGTAGTGGCGAACCCGGTACATTTGACGGCTGGCTAACCGTGGCCTGGGTTTTCATTCATTGGCCTCAGCGGCTCAGGCGACGCATGCGCTCAGACGGGGTAATGATATCGGTAATACGGACGCCGTATTTATCCGCAACGACCACAACTTCGCCTTGCGCAATGAGGTAACCGTTGATCAGGATGTCCAGCGGCTCACCGGCCAGGCCATCAAGGGCAACCACAGAACCCTGCGTCAGACGCAGCAGCTCTTTAATAGTCATACGCGTACGGCCCAGCTCTACGGTCAGTTTGACCGGGATATCCATAATCAGATCGATATCCTGCAGGCTGCCACTGACGTCACCGCCGCCCAGCTGTTGGAAGACAGCGTCAGCTGCGCTTTTGCTGGTCGTGGTTTTTTGTTCGTTCAACGCGTCAGCCCACAGATCGTCCATTGCGCTACTGTTTTCATCGGACGGATTGTTCATATCACTCATTTGGGCTGTTCCTCATTCAGCGAATTCAAAATCGGGTTAATCAGATGCTCGACACGCAGGGCGTACTGACCATTTAGCGTGCCATACTGGCTGGTGAGTACAGGCACTCCGTCCACATGCGCAATGATGCGATCGGGTTTATCGATCGGCAGGACATCGCCGGGCTTAAGTTTAAGTATCTGCGACAGCCGCAGCGAAATATCAGCAAAGTTAGCAATCAGTTCCAGTTCGGAGTGCTGAACCTGGCGCACCAGGTTATCTCGCCAGTTCTGATCTTCCGAGCGGGAGTTCTCCAGCGGCGGGTTGACCAGCACTTCACGCAGCGGCTCTATCATGCTGAACGGCAAACAAATATTAAACTCACCCGTCAGGTTGCCAATTTCCACATGGAATGGCGTATTCACCACGATATCGTTAGGTGAGGTCGTAATATTGGTGAACTTAACCTGCATCTCCGAACGGACATACTCAACGTCCAGCGGATGAATAGCTTTCCATGCATCGCTGTAGCCCTCAAGCGCCAGCTTCAACATGCGGTTAATGACACGCTGTTCAGTATGCGTAAATTCGCGGCCTTCTACCTTCGTCGGGAAACGTCCATCACCACCAAATAAGTTATCTACGGCAATAAACACCAGGCTTGGGGAGAATACAAATAATCCCGTGCCGCGCAGTGGCTTAAGGTGGATAAGGTTAAGGTTGGTCGGAACCGGTAAGTTACGCGCAAACTCGTGATAGGGCTGAATGCGGATCGCGCCGACGGTAATATCCGGGCTACGACGCAGCAGGTTAAACAACCCCATACGGAACTGGCGCGCGAAACGTTCATTAATAATCTCCAGCGCCTGTAGACGTTCACGTACAACGCGGCGCTGGGTATTCGGGTCATAGGGACGAATATCGCTATCGCCACTTGCACCTGGCTTCGGAGCATCGCTCGTATCGCTGTCTCCGTTGAGCAGCGCGTCGATTTCGGCCTGAGAAAGAATGCTATCGCCCATGTCTTTACCGCAGAATGAAAGCTGTATAAAGAACGTCAGTGACTTCTTGTTTCGGTTGCCCTGCCACTAACGGTGTTGCGATTGCTTCTTTAATCGCTGTAGCCAGTTGTTGCTTACCATCGTCAGTGGCGAGCTTGGAGGCATCCTGACGTGAGAACAGCAACAGCAAACGGCTACGCACTTCTGGTAAATATTCGCTCAGTCTGGCACGCGTGGCGTCATCTTTCAGACGCAGTGTGATGCCGATATACAGCACACGATCCGCATCGCCCAGGTTTACCGTAAAGGTATCGAGTGCGAAAAATACAGGCGCCGGCGGCGGTGGCGGGGCTTCTGCCTCCGCTTTCGCTTCCGTAGACGGATGCTGTTGCATACGCCAGTAACTATAGCCAGCAGTCGCGCATGCAGCGAGGGTGATTAACACCAATAGCGGGATCCAGATTTTACGCTTACGTTTTTTTTTGTTGATAGCGGTGTCAGTCATCTGATACGTGCTTCCTGTTAGGTACTGCTCATAGTCTGATTATCCCGTGTCCTGTCCGCGTCAAAGCGCGGAAAAGACGGAGATAATCATGCTACCTCTGGCGTTTAGGCAAAGATATCGACCGCACCATTACCACGCGCCGCCGATTGCAGGCTTGCAGGCACGATCAGCGGCTCATCCTCTTCAGCCGCCAGATTGCTGCCGCCACCGGTGCGTGAAGACTGTTGCTGCTGAGAAAAAGACTGTTGCTGCCCGGCAAAACTTTCGCTACTGATGCTGCTTTGCCCCAACTGGATGCCGTTTTCAGCCAGCGATGTCCTGAGCGTAGGCAGTGCCGCTTCCAGCGCCTGACGGACGTGGCTGTGTGGCGACACCATCTGAATTTGCGCCAGATTGTCATCAAGTTTCAGGGAGATCTGTACCTGGCCAAGATCTTCCGGGTGCAGATGCAACTCAGCGCTTTGCTGACCCTGGCGGGTAAACATGGTGACGTGCTGGCTGAGCGTCTGTTGCCATTCGCTGCTGCCTAGCGGTGCGCTCAGAACCGCAGAAGAGATCGGCGCGCTGGCTTGTGCTGATGACGCATTACTGATAACCGGTGCGATACTGGCGGTTGTGTTGATGGTCATGGTGGCGTTATCCGCATCTTGCTTCGCGGCGGGCGCCAGTGCGCTGCCAAAAATGCCTGCCTGCTGTTGTGCAGTATCGCTTCCGGCAGAGAGGGATGTTCCCTGTGCTGCGGTATTCGCGTTATCGCCTTTTTGTGCACCGGCTGCGAGGTTCGCCAGATCAACCCCGCTACGTTTTGTGGCACCCAGCGCGCTGTTGGCTGCGGTAGAAACATCGGCGGCGGATTTCGTCGGCGCCAGTTGTGCGGTTTGCTGATGCGGCAGCATAGCCATCAAAGCGCTAAGACCCGCCAACTCTTCTTCGTTTAAATCACTGCTGTCATCGTCAGCGGCCGATTTGATGGTAGTGTCAGTCGCGGTGTTCGTTTTTCCGAGCGCAGCAAGAACACTGTTTTTGGTTTCCGGCGTCAGGCCAGATAACAGCGTTTGTACCTGGGTTTTACTGTCGGTGGTCAGTGTCAGTGTATCGCCATCGGTTTTCGCCGTCTGACGGGCCAGTAAATCTGCCAGTTTCTGGGCAGGGCTC
This sequence comes from Phytobacter diazotrophicus, assembly GCF_052061655.1. NCBI lineage: Bacteria > Pseudomonadati > Pseudomonadota > Gammaproteobacteria > Enterobacterales > Enterobacteriaceae > Phytobacter > Phytobacter diazotrophicus. The sequence continues at coordinate 2,065,753 of NZ_CM125428.1, forward strand.
TGCGCATCGTCAGAAGACAATGCGCGTAGATTTTTCAGTGACTTACCGCTGGCGGCTTGCAGGTCAGCAAGGGTTAAGGTTGTCTTACCCTCTGCGTCAGTACCGGTTAGCGTTTTTCCACTAAGGGCGCCTGCCAGCAGGGCCAGAAAATCTTGCGCCGTATCGCCGCTGGTTTTACCGACACCCGTTTGCACACCGGAGGTTGCATCCACATCTGTCGTAAGCAATTTCTGCAAGTTGATCATTCATGTTTCCTCTGGGATGCGCGTTGTGCAAATTCATCCATTTTCTTTTGATCGAGGCGGTTTTCCGCCTGTAGTGCGGCAGCGTTTTGTCTTTCCTGCAAAGTTTGCCATGCCTGCAGTCGTTGTTTTTTCTCTCGCCAGCAATTCAGTGCGGTATCAACCTTTTCATTCCACTGCATCAGTTGCTGTCGATGCTGCTCGATGGCTTTTTCCAGCGTTTGAATAAACTGCTGATAGTTTTGCCAGCGCTGGGCTCCGATGCCCTGGCTCATATCGTTATTCAGGTTGTTGCGGTATTCGTGCTGATAATCCATCAGCATCTTTAGCTGCTCTTCCGCTTGCTGGCAACCGCGGCGCATTTCACCCAGTCTCAGGGCTGCGTCGTCAACTTCTTTCTCTGCCAAATCCTTTAGCGTCGTTAATGCGCTATTTTGCGTCATATTCGTCGCTCTCCCACTGCGTTATGCGTTCGGGAAAATGAGTTCAAGGGCTTGTATTGAATCTTCCCACCCGGCACGTTCGAAAATGCCTTGTTGTAAAAAAGCCTCAAGCTGCGGCCACAATGCGATAGCTTTATCCAGCATCGGGTCGCTGCCCCGCGCATAGGCGCCAACGCTCACCAAATCACGGTTACGCTGGAAGCTCGACAACAACTGTTTGAAATTTCTTACTCTGGCGTAATGCTTTTCCGTAATCAGGGCCGTCATCGCACGACTGATAGAAGCTTCGATGTCGATGGCAGGGTAGTGCCCCGCCTCTGCCAGTCGGCGAGACAGTACGATGTGTCCATCCAGGATGGCGCGCGCGGAGTCGGCAATAGGATCCTGCTGGTCATCCCCTTCGGTCAGGACGGTATAAAATGCGGTAATAGAACCACCGCCGCTAATACCGTTGCCTGCGCGCTCCACCAGTGCTGGTAATTTGGCAAAGACGGAAGGTGGATAACCTTTGGTGGCTGGCGGCTCGCCGATAGCCAGCGCGATTTCACGCTGGGCCATCGCATAACGCGTCAGGGAATCCATAATCAGCAACACGTGCTGACCGCGATCGCGGAAATCTTCCGCAATGCGGGTGGCGTAGGCAGCACCCTGCATACGTAATAACGGCGAGACATCCGCAGGCGCGGCGATCACAACCGAACGTGCGCGGCCATCGGCACCGAGGATATTCTCGATAAAATCTTTAACTTCACGACCACGCTCACCGATAAGCCCGACCACGATAACGTCAGCCTGGGTATAGCGGGCCATCATGCCTAACAAGACGCTCTTACCCACGCCGGAACCGGCAAACAGCCCCATACGCTGGCCGCGGCCTACCGTTAACAGGGCGTTGATGGCACGCACGCCGGTATCCAGCACATGCTCGATAGCGGTACGTTGCAGCGGGTTAAACGGTTGGGTAATCAGCGCGCCGGTTTCACCGGTATCCGGTGCGGGCATGCCATCAAGTGGTTTGCCGCCGCCGTCCAGCACACGGCCCAGGAGGGCAGGGCCCAGTGGCAATTGTTTACTGCTTTGCAAACCATCGCCAAGAATACTTTTCGCATACACGCGTGCGCCAGGCAGGATGCCTTCCACTTCTTCGAGTGGCATCAGGAACAGGCGCTGCCCGTTAAAACCGACAACTTCGCTTTCGACTTCACGGGTTTCGCCGTTCTCCTGGCGTTCAATAACACAGGTCGCACCCAGCGGCAGTTGCAGACCTGTCGCTTCCAGCACCAGACCGGTAGCACGCGTCAAACGACCATAACGACGCACGGAGGGCAGTTGTGCCATTCGGGCTTCGAAATTATCGAGCGAAGTCAGCCATCGGGTCAGACGTGCAGTCATCAGACGACTCCCGGTGCCGCAAGACGGCACAGTTCCTGCCAGCGCGTTGCCACGCTGGCGTCGAGATCGCCCTCATCCGCAGAGACTTTACAGCCGCCGGGGTGCAGGGTCGGGTCACCGCGCAGACGCCAGCCGTGCAGGCTGAGCGTTGCGCCAAGCATCTCTTCTACGCGCTGCAAATCATCCGGATGCACACGCAGTTGCGGTTTACCGCTGAACAGGGGTTCCTGTTGCAGCAGCATCTGAATCTGTTTAATCAGTGCGCCATTGTCCACGCAGGCGGCCTGGCCAATCACCTGACGCGCGGCTTCAAGCGCCATCTGCATCAGACGCGAGGCAATCACGCTGTCCAGCGCATCCAGGGTGTACTGAAATTCGCTAACCAGTTGTTGCATACGGGCATGGATAGGTGCCTGCTGCTGGCGTGCCTGGTTCATACCATTTTCGTAGCCCTGAGAGAGACCTTCCTGGTAGCCTTGCTCCTGGCCTTTTTGTCTGCCTTCCGCCAGACCTGCATTATAGCCTGCTTCATGCGCCTGCATTTGTATCTGCGCCAACTGCTGTTGACGCTTTTGCTCAGCAGATTGCTCGTCTTCGACCTCTACGCGCGGTTCATCGCTTGTGGACAGTGCCGCGATAAATTCAGGTACCGGCAAAGCAAGATCTTCTGGTGTCCAGATCTTCCACGGCAATTCATTAGACATAGGTATCCTCGCCGCTGCCAATTACCATCTCGCCGGTTTCGGCCAGACGACGAACAATAAGCAGGATGGCTTTCTGCTCGTTTTCCACCTGAGACAGACGGACCGGGCCACGGTTGGCAAGGTCGTCGCGCAGGATATCCGCCGCACGCTGGGACATGTTGCGCAGGAACTTGTCGCGCAACGGTGCTTCGGAGCCTTTGAGCGCGATAAGCAGGGATTCGGAATCCACTTCCTGCAGCAGGCGCTGGATACTGCGGTCGTCCACATCCACGAGGTTTTCGAACAGGAACATCTCGTCGATAATTTTTTGTGCCAGCTCGCCGTCGAATTCGCGAACCGCAGTAATAACCGCTTCTTCCTGCTGCGTTTTCATCAGGTTGATGATCTCCGCCGCCGTTCTCACGCCGCCCATTTTGCTGCGTTTGAGGTTCTGACCGTCGAGCAAGTTGTTGAGTACCTCGGTCAGTTCTGCCAGTGCGGCTGGCTGTACGCCGCCGAACGTAGCGATACGCAGCATCACGTCATGGCGCAGACGCTCATCAAACAGGGCGAGAATATCGGCAGCCTGGCCACGTTTGAGGTGGACGAGGATGGTGGCGATAATCTGCGGGTGCTCGTCGCGAATAAGGTCGGCGGCACTCTGTGGTTCCATAAAGTTGAGCGTTTCGATGCCACTGGTGGTATCGCGGGTTTCGAGAATATCCTCCAGCAGGCTGGCAGCGCGCTCTTCGCCGAGCGCTTTCACCAGTACCGTACGCAGGTAGTCGTTGGCATTGATGTTCAGTGCCGCGAATTGCTCTGCTTCGCCTTCAAATTCCTGCAGTACTTCCACTAGTTGCTTATTGGAAAACTGACGCATGCTGGCCATCGCGGTACTGAGATGCTGCACTTCCCGCTGGGACAGATGCTTGAACACTTCCGCTGCGCGGTCTTCCCCAATGGTCATCAGCAGAATGACGCTTTTATCGGTACCGGTAAGGCCGGTTGCATTATTGCTCATTTTCAGTACTCATCCACTGGCGAATGACCAGCGCCACAACGCGCGGATCGTTGTCTGACATTTCACGAATGCGTTGGCTCATCACCTCTGCACTCAGACGCTGATTATTACGACGCTGCTGGAGTTGCTCGTCTTTGCTCAGACGAACCTCCACGGATTCTTCAATTTCAGCACGGGCACGCTGCGCTTCCTGTATCGCCTTCGCTTCTTCCTGACGGCGAACCAGTTGCGGGCGAACCGCTTTACGCCACAGCAGCCAGGCGACAATAAGCACTAGCAGCCAGCGACCTGCATTCAACATCTGATCGATGAAGCTCTGCTGTTGCCAGAACGGAAGCTGACCACCCACATCGTCGGTTGCGTTGAACGGTGAGTTCACCACGTTCAGGGTATCGCCACGTTTTTCGGTGTAGCCCATGGCTTCGCGGGTCAGGTCTTCAATTTGCTTAAGCTGGTCTGCGCTCAGCGCTTCGGTCTTGCCATCCGGCAGGGTGCGATAGTTCACCACCACAGCAACAGAGAGACGCTCAATATCACCGACATTCATCTTGGTATGACGAATGGTGCGGTCGACTTCGTAGTTTGCCGTTTCGTTACGGGTGGTGTTGCGCGGCACCGCGTTGCTTGTGGCGGAAGTAGCCGTCTGCTGACCATTCTGATTTTGCTGACCATTCTGTTGGTTCGCAGGCGGTGTGGTGATCGGTGCAGCATTAGCCGGGGCAGGCTGATTAGACAGCGCACCCGGTACGCCGCCCGGATAGTTTCCACCAATCTGCTCGCTTTCGTTGGTCTGGCGAGAGCGCAGTACCGCCTGAGAGGCGTCGCCGTTTGGCTGGTATTGCTCTTCGGTTTGTTCTTTATTTGCAAAATCAATCTGTGCGGTAACCTGGGCATGGACGTTACCGTTACCCACGATTGGCGCGAGGATGGACTCAATACGACGCTGTACCCGGCTCTCAACATCTGCTGAGTATTTCAACTGCGCATCGTTCAGGTCACGACCGGCGGTATTAGACTGGGTTAACAGACGACCGCTCTGATCAACCACGGTCACGTTACCCGGCGGCAGGCCGGCGACGGCGCTGGAAACCAGGTGAACAATCGCCGTGATTTGACCATCGTCCATGGCGCGACCCGGTGCAAGATTGACCGTGATCGAGGCGGACGGTGATTTTTGTTCACGCACGAACAAAGACGGTTTCGGCATCGCGAGATGGACGCGCGCGCTTTTCACCGGACCGAGTGTTTCAATGGTACGAGCCAGTTCTCCTTCCAACGCACGCTGGTAGTTAACCTGCTCGCTGAACTGGCTGATGCCAAATTTTTCCTGGTCCAGCAGTTCGAAACCGACAGCGCCGCCTTTTGGCAGCCCCTGTTGTGCGAGTCGCAGACGCAGTTCATGAACTTTATCTGCCGGCACTTCAATAGCCCCACCGTTATCAGAGAAACGATAAGGGACGTTCATTTGAGTTAACTGGGTAACAATAGCCCCGCCGTCCTGGTCGGAGAGGTTGCTATAAAGGGTGCGGTAGTCCGGGCTTTTTGCCCACAGTACCATGGCGACGACAATAGCAACGGCCGCTGCCGCCGCCACCATTAATGGGATCTTGGGGTTCGCGCGTAAGCGGTTGAGCCACTCCAGAGATTTATTCTGTGGTGCAGAAGTTGCAGTCGCACTCATTGCGCACCTCGTAACTCAGGGTGGATGTTGTTATTTGAGTAGTGAAACAAAACAGACTCCCGGATCGGCAAACTCGACATTTGTCCATTAATATGGCTATGCCATTATTTGATGATTCAGAATTTTCTATGCCTCAAATAACCTGGTTTTTTATCGTTATTTACCGCCATTATCTTATTGACGAACTGGTAACCTTGTCCGTGTATCAAACCATCCGGGGATAATCCATGGCAATTCAGGGTATAGAAAGCGTTATCAGCCAACTGCAGGCAACGGCAGGTCTGGCGAAAAATCAAAGCATTGATAACGCTGACAGCGTTCAGACGGTGAGTTTTGCCGGGCAATTACATGCCGCGCTGGACCGAATCAGCGATACGCAGAACGCAGCGCGTACACAGGCTGAAAAATTCACCCTTGGCGAACCGGGCGTGGCGTTGAATGACGTAATGACCGATCTACAGAAATCATCCATTTCCCTGCAGATGGGTGTCCAGGTGCGTAACAAACTTGTGACGGCCTATCAGGACATCATGAATATGCAGGTTTAGTTTGTTTGATGACTGCCCCGTCCGGGGCAGTCCTTTTTTATCAAACCTCTTCGCTGAGCCACTTCCAGGCCGCATTTCCCCTATTTCTGAATCATATAGCGAATCGTTGGCCCATCCTGCTGGATATCCAGCACCGTATAGCCATGGTTTCGCTCATCAACGGGAATGTTATTGATTGACTGGGGGCAGTCACTGACGACTTCCAGAATCTCGCCTTTTTGTAGCTGAGGCAGTGCTTCAAGTGTCGCTACCGCCGGGTAAGGGCAGGGTTCACCGGTCATATCCAGACGGTAATCGGGTACTATATTCATGCGGTTTCCTTAATTGCCGCCCGCGATGCGCGGCGGAAAAACTGTTTTTCCCAACCAATAACAAAGAGCAGGGCGAGAAGCAGCAGGGAATAGGTCACCAGCAGGCCGCCGAGCGGACCAAAAGTTTTCAGCAGGTTCACTTTATCCCAGCTTGTGGCGAGTGCAGGGGAGATATCATCCCAGAAGTAAGCCAGCAGGGTCGAACCCATAACATTACCCAGACCGACCCACCAGTAGTGTACCTGACCTTCAACGGCACGGTACATCCAGCCAGTTTCACAGCCACCCGCCAGCACAATACCAAAACCAAACAGCAAGCCACCGAGCACGGCGTTCGGGCCTGCCCACATGATTTTGGCTTCCACACCCAGTTGTATGTAACTGAAAATACCAATCGCGCTGGCCGCCATGCCGAAAATAATGGCTTTCGCCATCAGCGTACGGCCCGTTATCCACATATCGCGGAAGGCAGAGGTGAAGCAAATTTGCGCCCGTTCAATGAGCAAACCAAAGCCAACGCCGAACAGCATGGCCAGCCCCAGCTTCGGCTGGTTCATGGCGGTCAGCAGAGCCCAGCCAATCATCCCGGCGAATATCAGCATACCCAGACGGAAGCGACGCCGCGCCTGGTCCGCGTTTTGGGTGAGTGGCGATGCCGCTGAGACTTTCTGCATTTTTACCGGAATGCGGAACATGGGAAGGAGCGTAAAGCGGGCGCCCATCCACGAACCGATGGCTGTGGCGACGGCAAAAAACCAGGCGTGCAGCGAGAACTGTGGGATGCCGGTAAAAAAGGCCGCCAGATTACAGCCCATTGCCAGACGCGCGCCAAACCCGGCGATAATCCCGCCGACGATAGCCTGGGCAATACGGATACGATGTTGCGGCAGGCGTAGCTTTACATTGTTTGCCCATAAGGCTGCGGCGAAGCAACCGCCAAACATGCCGATAATCATCATGCCGTCAATTCGGGTCAGCGGCGTGCCATCAAGATGAATGAGTTTGAAGTAACCCCACTCCTCCGTATGCACGCCCGCCAGTTGCAGGAGCTGCCCGCCCCAGCGGGTAAATTCTCCCGTAACGGCCCAGAAGGTCCCGGTAATGCCGAAATAGTAGGTGGAAAGGATCCCGGCTGCGATAACCGCCGGAACAGGTGACCAGAATTTAATCAGGAAGGTCGTTTTAATGTGTTGCCATGACATGGTATTAGCCTCTGAACTCAGAAGGAGCCAACAAAACAGGAACCGGGCGGTGCCCGGGACGCGCATATTACCTGTGTTTAATGAATGGAAACCTGTACTCAGTCAAAAATCGTGTCTGGTATGATGAAACCCTGGTGGCCGGGGACGTTTAGTGCCACACTCATTCTGTCGCGAAAAGCAGGAAAGATGATGAAAAAACAACTGATTATTGGCGCAATGCTGGCACTGAGTGGTTGCGTGCAGGTGGATGATTTTACCTCTGTGGTCAAGCATCCGGCCCCGGAAGGGCTGGCGGGTAACTGGCAGACGGTGGGACCGCAAAGCAGTCTGGTCAGTCCTGAGGCCATTGCCTCGCTGATCATTACGCCAGAAGGGGATACGCTGGATTGCCGCCAGTGGCAACGTGTGATTGCGGTACCGGGCAAGCTGATGCCCAGAGGGGATGACTGGTATAACGTGACGCAACAGCGCGATATCTATCGCCTTGAGCGCGACGGTAGCCAACTGGAGTATGACGGCATGACCTTGCGTCGGGTTGATAAGCCGACCGTCGAGTGCACGCAGGCGTTGGCAAAGAAAACGGTTATTGGCGTTAAACCCTGAACGAAGGCGCTGAGGGAGTCCTTTCGCTCAGCGCATTCATCACAGCACCTCTTCCAGTACCCAGACGCTGACACTCCCGCCATTACAGCAAAATATGCCTTCACCGTTTTCATTGGTGGTGACACTCTCCTGACGGTATCCCAGATAATCACGCCACACTTTATTGCCGTAGTTCGCACCGAGGTTCAGCGTTTTCTCGCCGTCGTCACCGTTTGACATAACGACCACACAGCCGGGATTGTCTTGCGTCCCGCTACGGCTAAAGGCAATACAGTTAGGGTGATCGAACCAGAGCGTCTGCATGCCATGGGCAAAGCGCTGGCGAGCGAGGATGAGCTGGTCCAGCTTTTCGATAACCGGCATATCGACATGGTGTTTTTCACCATCGCCGCCGGTATCTTCGTAACTTGCGCCGAACAGATCCGGGTAAAACACGGACGGCACGCCGTTTTCCCGTAGCAGGATAAGGGCATAGGCCAGGAGCTTAAACCAGGTTTCTACCGGCGCTTCCAGCGCCTGAAGCGGCTGTGTGTCATGATTGGCGACCAGCGTCACGGCGTGAAACGGGTCAGCTTCAACCAGGGTACCGTTAAAAATCTGGCTCATATCGTAGTCGCGCCCCTGTTTTGAGGCCTCATGAAAATTCATCTGCAGCGGTGCGTCAAATAACAGGGTTTTGCCATCGACCTGGTCGATATACTGCTGCAGTTTATCGACATCGTGGGACCAGTATTCGGCGACGATAAATAACGGCTCAGGCGCCACATCCTGAACATGTTCTATCCATTCTTTGTAGAACCAGGCGGGAATATGTTTCACGGCATCAAGGCGGAAACCGTCACAGTGGGTCTGGTCCATCACCCAGCGCGCCCAGTATTTGATCTCTTCGGTCACCGCATGGTTACGAAAATCGATATTCGCCCCCATCAGATAATCGAAGTTACCCATCTCGTCATCCACCTGATCGTTCCAGCCTTCGCCGGTGTAATCATTGATGATTTTAAATACGCCGTCTTCTGCCGGATTTTCGATATGGTCGATGCCGCTAAAGCATTTGAAATCCCAGATAAATTTCGAGTATTTGCCCTGGCGGGCAGGGAAGGTGTAGCGCGTCCAGGCTTCGCACTCCAGCACGGTGTCATCGATTTGTGTCCGGTCTTGCTCGTTCACACGATTGACGCGAATGGCCTCTTTTTCATCGGCGCCCATTTTATGGTTCACCACCACATCCAGAAGAACAGCAATGCCGTGGCTGTGCAGCGCGTCGATAGCGGCATGAAGCTGAGCCTTGTCGCCATATTTTGTGGCCACGGATCCTTTTTGATCAAATTCACCTAAATCAAAGAGATCATAGGTGTCATATCCCACAGAATAACCACCGGAAGCGCCTTTATACGCGGGCGGTAACCAGACCATGTTGATGCCAAGATCATTGAAGCTGGCAGCACGGGCCTTAATTTCGGGCCACAGTTTTCCGCCATCGGGGTAATACCAGTGAAAGGTCTGTAATAAAGTGGGGTTTTTCATCTTCCTTGCTCCAGAAGTCGCGTCATTGGACTTCTGGAGTATGGAAGAAAACCATAGGATTGGTGGTTACTGATTTAAATTATTTGGGAACAAGATTTTACCGGACAAATTGCCATAGGCTGAGGTCAGAGACTGTTGCTTACCCGTTTTATCAATCAGGTGGCGCAGCTCTTCCATGCGGTTATGCAACAGCACCTTGAGTTCAGCTTCGTTTGATAGCACCATACCCAGCAGCTCTTTAGCCTGCTGAGTTTGTACTTTATTGCCGGGTGAAATCGGGTTGCGAGCAATACTCTCTACAAGCTGTACGTAGTTGACTTCCTGTTCAATCAATTCATCCCATTTACCTGAATGGGCGAGATTTAGCATGGTGATGCTTAGAGCATGCAACGCATGCCAGTCGGTAAGAGATGGGATGAAGTTAGTCATCAACGCATGTCCTGATGAGTAGAAGCCGATGTGTTAATTTGTTTCCACGCATCGGCGATATTGTTCAGCAGTCCCTCTACCTCGATGATGCCTTCTACGTCGTTATGCAGGTTTGACTGTAACAAACGGCGCACCATATAGTCGTAAAGCGATGCCATATTTTGAGGGAGATCTCCCTCAACATCCATGTCCAGCCCTGCCTTGAGACCATTATCTATAATGCTGATAGCATGTGAAAGCGCCTGGCCTTTAGACACCAAATCCCCTTGTTCGAGGAACAGTCGTGCCCTGACAAGGGCACTGTGTGCCCCGTCAAAAAGCATGACAATAAGTTGATGTGGGCTTGCGCTCATTACTGCGCTTTCCAGCCCAACTTTTTGGTAAGAATTAGCACCACTTTGGCTATACATATCAAATCCTTAACTGCGGGAAGAACTAAACTGCTGCGTTAAGTAAGTTGCGGTACTGTTTAACTTACTCACCAGCGTGTCGAGCGCAGTGAACTGAGACTTGTAACGCGCCATGGTTGCTTCAATCGTTGCTTCCATATCGGTATAACGCTGATCCAGAGTCTTAATGGTCTTGTTAATACCGTCTTGCGCGTTCTGGATAACGCCCGTTTTACCTGTCGCGGTGCTCAGCATCGTCGTCAGGGTATTGTTCATTTTGGTCGCTAAACCGGTCTTAGTACCGTCACCAATAAAATAGGCCTGAACCGCTTCCGGGTTATCCGTTAACGCTTTCGATAACTTCGTTGAGTCCACGGTTAATGTGCCGGTTGAACCATCGGAACCGGTTACCGGGTTTTGGGTAATCCCAAGCTGAGCCAGAATTTTGTAATTCCCGCCCTGGCTTTGTACATCTGTCAGCAGCGAACGCAGTTGAGACTGAATCGAACGAACGTTCGAGTCGCCCAATAGCGCACCGTTACTGGAGGACTGGCTATCAGCACCTGCATCCACAGCAACATATTTCGTCACGCTGGCGATAGTGGATTGCAGCGAGTTATAGGCGGTAACCCAGTTATTAATTGCCGTGGTGTTCGCATCTGTTGCACGGCCAATACTTAACGTTTCATCTGCCGTACTTTTTGACTTGAGCGTCAGCGTCACGCCTGGCAATGCATCAGTAATGGTGTTGCTTGCACGTTCGATCGCAACATTATTGATGGACACCTTCGCATTCTGTGAGGCTGTCTGCACGGCAAGTGCACTACTTGTACTGTCATGACCAATCTTCTGCTGCAGGGTATCATCGCCCGTTACAGTGACCGTCATGTCGTAATCGGTACCGGTCGATTTTGAGGTCAGCATCAGGCGGTAGTCGCCATCCGTTGCCTTCATTACGGTCGCGCTGACGTTGCCGCCCGCTTTGTTGATCGCATTAGCGATACCGGTTAATGAAGTATCAGAATCTGCTAATTTTACCGTCAGCGGCGTTTTTGTCCCCGCCTGGGTAATGGTAATGGTACGCGTGTTGTCAGTTGTCGTTCCGCCAAGCTGCGTAGTGTTGCTGGCAATACTGGAGGACATCAGTACTTGCGCTTTCGCAACCTGAGTTACGTTAACAGTATAATTCCCGACGGTTGCATCACTGGTCGTGGCCGCAGAGAATGAGGTGTTCGTACTATTAACGGTTGTTGAGTTCCATGTAGCTGCTTTACCCAACGCCGCTGTCGCGGTTTGTAGGCTGGTTAAGGCACTTTGCAACTTACCATACGCACTTAATTGAGCGGTATATGTGGTCTTCTGGTTGGTAATCGTTGTCAGCTTGGTGTTTTCAGCTGCTTCCAGGTTGTTGTACAACGTGGTTAGATCCAGACCGGAACCTACACCAAGGTTACTAATAGAAGCCATGTCTGTTTTCCTTTGCGTCTTGTGTGTAACTTGACTCTCTATCGGCAACCCGAGAAAAAAGTTTACACATCGTATGAAAAAATAATCGACAGAAAAGCGGGAGCAGTTGGTGGTAAATAAGAGGATTGTAGAAGACAAAAATCGCTATGAACAGGTGATTTTTTAAGCAAAAAAGACGCTTTAAGAAATTTAAATCATTTAAAAACAATAAGATAAAAGTTTTTATCGATTATTTCTAAAGTCCTTCGAAGATGCGCCGATACCCTTGTTGACGGTGAGAGACGCCGTAAGTGTTAGGCACCGACCCTAAATCAATTTTTGAAGGAAAGTAATTATGGCAGTTATCAATACTAACCTGTTGTCACTGACTACTCAGAACAACCTGAACAAATCTCAGTCTGCGCTGGGCACTGCTATTGAGCGTCTGTCCTCCGGTCTGCGTATCAACAGCGCTAAAGATGATGCCGCTGGTCAGGCAATCTCCAACCGTTTCACTGCAAACATCAAAGGCCTGACTCAGGCTTCTCGTAACGCGAACGACGGTATTTCTATCGCTCAGACTGCCGAAGGTTCTCTGAACGAAATCAACAACAACTTGCAGCGTATCCGTGAGCTGGCAGTTCAGGCTCAGAACGGTACCAACTCCGGTTCCGACATCGACTCCATCCAGTCTGAAGTTAACCAACGTCTGGACGAGATCAACCGTGTTGCAAGCCAGAGCCAGTTCAACGGTATCAAAATCCTGGCTGGTTCTAACTCTGCAACCACTATCTCTATCCAGGTTGGCTCTAAAGATGGCGAGAAAATCGACATCACCATCTCTGGCAACAGCGGCTGGAACAAATACAGCGCAACTGGTACCACCGGTGTTACCACTGGTCTGGCTACTGGTGAAACTCGTAGCGTTCAGACTAAAGGCTTCGACGTTCTGGCAACCAACGTACTGTCTTCTATCGACGATGCACTGAAAGCTGTTGATACTCAGCGTTCTTCTCTGGGTGCGATTCAGAACCGTTTCGACTCTACTATCTCCAACCTGAACAACACCGTGACTAACCTGTCCGCAGCACAGTCCCGTATTCAGGATGCTGACTACGCGACCGAAGTGTCCAACATGAGCCGTGCGCAGATTCTGCAACAGGCAGGTACTTCTGTACTGGCTCAGGCGAACCAGGTTCCGCAGTCTGTACTGTCCCTGCTGCGTTAATAATACGCTTCAACGTGACATTGAAAACCAACCCTTCGGGGTTGGTTTTTTTTTGCCCTCACACCGGCTAATTTCATAAACAGAATGTCGATCCTCCGCCTTTTTGCTCTATGGTGAAAACAGCGCAATGTTACGATAATTTTTCTTTCGCGCGCTGGTGGTAATACTGAGGATAAAGGGAGAAGGAAGATGAATGTTGCCATAATGCAGCCCTATTTTTTTCCATGGATAGGGTACTTCCAACTTATCTATCAGTCAGATGTCTTCGTGCTCTACGACGATGCCAACTTTATTAAGCAGGGATATATCAATCGCAACAGCATTCTTGTTGATGGACAGGCACAGAGATTTACGTTACCTGTACCCTCAGCTTCATCATTTAAGCGAATTGGTGAACTGACGTTCTCTTTGCAGGTTGAGAAAATCGCACGGACCCTTGAGCAGAGTTATCGCAAAGCGCCTTTTTTTCCTGACGTCATGCCGCTGGTGGAAAGCGCATTATGGAATGAGGATCGCGATATTACCGCGTGCTGCCACGTCGCGATTAACGGAGTATCACGTTACCTTGGACTGGAGCAAAATATAGTCCGATCCTCCAGCCTGACTTATGATCGCAATGAAAATGCTGAGAACAAGGTGATCGGTATTTGCAAAGCGCTGGATGGCGACAGGTATGTAAACAGCACCGGGGGACGGCATCTGTATAATGCAAAAACTTTTGCTGAACACGGTATCAGGCTGCAATTTTTGCAGGCAAAAAATACCGCGTATTTACAAGGCGCGCACGATTTCGTGCCTTATCTGTCGATGATTGATGTTTTGATGCACTGTGAGCCTGAGCAGGTGAGGCAGGCGTTAAAGAATTTTAGCTACGTTGACTGAATTCAGAATGGCAAATAAAACATTCGGTGGTTACTTCCCGTTAGAATTACCGCCTGCCGGTGCGCATTATTATCCACACGCCAGAGCATACCGTTCTGCGCGCAGTGCCCTTTATCATTTTTTAGCCTGCGTGCGGCCGCAACGCCTCTGGTTACCCAGACTGATATGCCAAAGTGTTATTGATGCCGTCGTTGCCGCAAAGGTAGAAATTGTCTGGTACAGACTTACAGACGATTATCTGCCATTGTTATCTTTGCCGTTTGAAAAAGCAGATTGCCTTCTTTATGTCGATTATTTGGGGCAGGGCGGGGAGCAGAAAGAAAAACTTTCGCGAATGATCCCCGCGCAACGGATCATCTTCGATCACTCTCAGGCATTTTATCAGCAGCACTATCCGGCACTGGCCAATCTCTATTCACCACGCAAATTTTTTGGCGTCGCCGATGGCGGATTTCTGCAGACGCAGACTGATTTACCGCTCCCTGAGAGTCAGGATCGAGAATCGCTCCATCATTCTGCACATCTTTTAGTGCAACATGAGCATGGCACCTCTGCCGGTTATGCTGATTTTCAGCAGTCGGAGTCTGCGCTTAATTCCATCACTGCCATGAAAATGTCAGCATTGACGGAACGGATCTTGCGTTCGGTCGATTACGAACGTATCAGGGCGGTCCGTGAGCGGAATTATGCTCTGCTAAGTGAATCACTTGGCTCGCTCAATGCATTTCGCTTTTCAACGGTTCCTGTCCCGGGACCCTTTTGTTACCCATTTTTCTACCCGGCGCGCCCATTACATCAGCCGCTCATTGCCCGTGGTGTGTTTGTTGCGACCTACTGGCGTGAAGTCCTTGAACGTGTTGAGCCAGATAGCGTCGAGGCGAAGTTTGTCAATTACATGATCCCCTTGCCGTGCGACCAGCGCTATAGCGAAGACGACATTCAGCAGCTTAGCGAGATTGTCAGGTCTGTGGTTACGGATGAGGCTGAGGAGTAAAAATAATGAAAAAACTCAATGTGCTCGTTTTTCCCTGTGGATCGGAAAACGCAGGAGAGATCGCGCAATCGCTTCGTTATTCGCTCCATATTAACCGGCTGATTGGCGCATCAAGCTGCGAGGATCATGGGCGTTTTCATTTCACGGATTATATAGGTGATATTCCCTATATCAATGCAGCGGAATTCGATGCTCATTTCAGAGACTTGCTGGTGACCCACGACATTGACGTGATTTTTGCTACCCACGATACGGTATGCGAAAAATTGTCTGAGATGGGCGATTTATCCGGGTGTTATCTCGTTAATGGCGATCGGGAAACCACGCGAATTGCTCGCCGTAAAAGCCTGACATACCAACGTTTTGCTGGCGCAAACTGGGTTCCGCATGTCTACGCTATGGGCGAAACGCCAATAAGCTGGCCGGTTATCGTAAAACCCGACTGTGGGCAGGGGGGAAATGGCATTGCACTTGTGGAGAATGAGGAGCAACTCACGCAAACTCTTGCCCACAGTGATATGCCCGTGGTTGTTGAATATCTGCCTGGCCGGGAACTGACGGTGGATTGTTTTACCAACCGGCGCGGCGAACTTGTCTGGGCGGGGCCGCGTACACGTGAACGGGTGAGGGCAGGTATCACGATGCGCTCGCAAAGTGTCCCCCTGAACGATGAGATTGCTGCTATCGCCAGCGAAATTAATGCCGGGTTGACCTTACGAGGGCCCTGGTTTTTCCAGCTAAAACAAGATCGTGACCAACGCTGGAAATTACTTGAAGTGTCATGCCGCGTCGCCGGAACCATGGTTGCTCAACGCGCTCGGGGTGTTAATTTACCGCTTATGGCGTTACATGATTTTATGGGGAGGGATGTGGTTCCGCTGGTGACGCCGCACGTGACGCTCATTGAACGATCGATCCGCACTCGCGCGGCAACGACGTTGTCATACCAACGCGTCTATGTCGATCTGGACGATACGCTAATTATTCGTCAGCAACCTAACCCTGTTGTTCTGGCTTTTTTATATCAAAGCCGCGCCCGTGGTAAATCATTGCATTTAATCACCCGCCACGAGAAAAAACCGCTTGAGACATTAAATCAGGCGGCGATTTCACCGCTGTTATTTGATGAAATCATTCATTTGCAAGACACAGCCAAAAAATCAGCCCATATAAAAGGGCCCGCTATTTTCATTGATAACTATTTTCCAGAGCGACTGGATGTTGCACAACTTGATGACGTGCTGGTATTGGATGTCGATGCCGTCGATTTTTATCTGGAGTAATGGAATTATATTTTCAGAAAATATCTTATCCAGTTGATTTTAAATTATAATTTTTCTTCGCAATCTTAAGTGGCGCGGCGTATTGGTTGCGCCCCTTTGCCTCGCTTTTTGATAGATAGAATTACCCCTATTATTGACGTTTACTCTGCCAATGGACACCACAGCGCGCTGGTAGGATGAGGAAAATGGTTTCCAAACTGTAAAGGATAGCGCTGTGTTCTCTTTAGATTTACCGCAAAATTTCAATTTAGCGTCAGTCAGTTCCGCTATACCTAAGTCGAACACTGTTGCTCCTTATCTCAGCGCAACACGTATTCAGGCTAGCGCCTGGTTGTATGGTATTGACGGCGCTGCGCCAGACCACGCACGTATCCTTGATATTGGTTGCGGTGATGCTTCGCATCTTATGCCCTTTGCTCTCGCCTATCCGCAGGCCGAAATTATCGGTATCGACCTGTCACCGGAGAAAATTGATGCCGGGCAGTTGCAGTTCAAATTAGCGGGCATTAAGAACACACAACTGTTTTGCGCTGACCTTGAAAATTTGCTGGCAGGTCTTGGCGTTCAGTTTGATTACATCATTATCCACAATATTTTCTCGCTGCTGGATAGCCAGACACGTGAAGCGCTCTTCGCTTTTTGCCAACAGCATCTTACGGCTCAGGGTGTGGTCGCGACCGAGTGGCTTACCCAGCCTGGTGCGGGTGTCAGCCAGATTATTCAGGACGCAATTGCCCTGCACACGCGCGACGCCAACAGTGACGAACTGCGTTTAAGCAGTGCCCGTGCAGCATTAACCTGGCTTTCGTTGGGGATGAGTCAACACCCGGCTCGCGAAGCGCTGCAAGAGTTAATCCGTGAAGCCGAAGCGATGGATGATGAAACCTTCGCTTTGCGTTATTTACACGGCATGAACAATGCCAGCTACTTTGTTGATTTCCATGACAGCGTTACACGTTCCGGGCTGCGCTATGTTGGCGATCTCTTTCCCTGGAAGGAGTGTCCGGCGCATTACGGCGACAAAGTGGCGGAGCTTTCAGAGGCTGTCTGTCCTCACCAGGATAAATTGCTGGTTCAGCAATATCTCGATTTCTCTGTGAACCGCCGTTCGCGCTTTAGCTTGCTCACAGCCGCTGAGCCATCACAGGTTATTTCCGCCCAGCCCGATCTTGCCCGTTTGCAGGATTTCCACTGGGCGGCGAGTTTCCATCGCGAAATTGATGGCAACGGTAAGATTTATAATCGCCTGCGTTCTGAATCCGGCGCCTTTATTGCGACCGATGATGTAGTTACGTTGTCCGTGCTGGATGCGTTGGGGGAGGCCTGGCCGCTTAGCATGAGCTTTGAGCAACTGGCCTTCCATACACATTCCCCGGAAGCCGATAAAGCAGAGCATGAAGAGAAGCTCCTGTTATCTTTGGGCGCATTGTTCATGCAGGGCGCAGCAGGATTATATTTCCAGCGCGTCCCTTCTGTTTACAATCAACAAAAAACGCCGCGTTTGACCACCATCTTTGGCCAGGCTTTCCAGCAATTAAAATCGGGCTTTAACTTCTGGAACGAAGCCATCGAACTGACCGCGCAGGAAGTGTCGGTGCTGGAAAAAGATAATCTGACCTTCGCTGACGTTAAGCTGGTAGACGGTTTGCGTCGCAAAGGGGTTTTGACGGGTAGCGTTGCCAGTTGGATTGCGCATTATCAGTCGTTAATCAAAGTTGCTACGCTGCCAGAAATGGCGGGTACGATCCTGCCGCTCATTCTTTTCTCCAGCGCGCCGCAGAATGGGGGCTTTGAAGGGGCAAGTCTGCGTGCGGATATTATCCCGCTTGATAAAAAGAACATGCAGCCAGTCGACCATAAAACTGTCGATCGCCTCGATTCGCTTATTCTCAACAGTGAGTTTGATAAAGCGAGAGAACTGGCGCTGGACGTGGTCAGTAAGATGGAGGCGAATCCGAATGCATGGCTGGAACTTTCACGCGTATACAGCCGCACTTCTGAATACGGTAAAGCGATTGGCGCCATTAACCGTACGCTGAGTATTACCGCTGTAAGCTGGGACATCTATTTCGAGCTGGCAGTGGCGCTGTGGCATTTGCAGCAAGACTGGCTGACCGGTCGCGTAGTGCGCGCCATCCTGCGTGCAGACCCGCGTAATGCACTTGCCTGGGATGCGCTGGGGCGCCTCTATTCTGATTATGAAGCCGTGGCCAGTGCTGAATATTGCTATAAAAAAGCGTTATCCATTACGCCAAATAATGCGGGCATGGTCTCTAACCTCGCCGTGTTAGTGGCAGAAAACCTGCGGGTAGAAGAGTCTATCAGCTTACTTCGCCAGGCCATTAAACTCATGCCTTCCGACCAGGGCAATCACAGCCGTTTGAATTTTGCACTGTCCCACAGCGCGAATATAGAGCCAGCCGCGCTGTTCGAGGAGCACCGCGTATACGGTCGGCTGACAGAGAAATGGGCTAAAGAACAGAAAACTCACTTTAAGTGGGCAGGCAGTAAAGATCCGAAACGTCCACTGCGGATTGGGTTCGTGTCCGGCGATCTTTGCCATCACCCGGTCACCTGGTTCCTTAAACCCTACTGGGCGAATTTCAACCGTGAACAGTATGAGTTGTACGTCTACAACACCTCGCCAATTTATGACGATGTGAGCGAGTATTTCGAGAAAACGTCAACGAAATGGCGCAATGTCTTCACGAAGAGTGCGCTGGAGCTTGCCCGCATCGTTCATGAAGATGCCGTGGATATTCTTATCGATCTCTCCGGCCATACCGGCTACAACCGGCTTGCGACCTTTGCGCTGAAACCGGCACCGGTGGCGCTTGGCTGGATTGGGTATCCCTGCACGTCCGGCCTCAACGCCATGGATTATCATATTTGCGGTACCGGGATGGCGAAACCCGGAGAGCTTGACGATCAGTTCACTGAAAAACTGATCTTTATGCCAATGCCGGTTCAGTATGAGCCGCCGAAAAACGTGCCGGATGTGAATCCATTGCCAGCCCTTTCCAATGGCGTATTTACCTTCGGTAGCCTTAACCGCCCGAAAAAAATCAGCGACGGTGTGGTAAACACATGGGCCAAAATACTGACGGCTGCGCCGAATGCCAGAATGTTAATTGGTTACATGCCCTCAGAAGAGGTTTCCGCACGCCTGCGTGAGAAATTTGAAGCGCTGGGGGTCAAACCCGAACAGCTTATTTTCCGTGCAAAAACGCATTTTGCAGAATATATGCGCATGCACCTTGAGATAGATCTCATGCTTGATACTTTCCCGTACGACGGCGGCACGACCAGTAATAACGCCGTCTGGATGGGGGTACCGATGCTCACCCTGAGCGGAAGAACCATGGCCGGTCGTCAGGGTAATGAGATCATAAAAGCCTATCAGCTCGAACAATTCCTTGTGAAAGACGAGGAAGCCTATATTGAGCATGCTCTTGCATGGATAGACAAAAAAGAAGAGTTGAATGCCATCCGTCTAAACATGCGTGAACGTTTTGTGCAGCGGAAAAACGAGGTTGTCGATCCTTCGAGAACCTTTGAAAAATTGCTCCGTACCATCTGGCAGAATTATTGCGATGGTAAGAAGCCGCAAAGTTTTGTCCTCGATATCAGTGATATCGAGACGAGCCAGGAGTAAATCCATGCGCGAAAACATTTATGTAACCAGCCCGTTACTGCCGCCACTTGAGGAGTTTATTCCTTATCTCGAGCAGATCTGGCAAAGCAAACACCTGACTAACTCAGGGCCGTTTCATCAACAATTTGAAGCGGCACTGGCTGAATATTTGGGTGTTGAGTACCTGTCGCTGTTTTCAAACGGTACGCTGGCACTGTTGACCGCCCTGCAGGCATTGAGAGTAAAAGGGGAGGTGATTACCACCCCCTATTCCTTCGTGGCAACGGCGCATACCATCCTCTGGAATTCGTTGAAACCGGTGTTCGTGGATATCGATCCAAAAACCTGCAATATGGATCCGCGCAAAATTGAAGCGGCGATTACCCCGGAAACGACGGCCATTCTGCCAGTCCACTGTTATGGTATTCCGTGTAATGTGGATGAGATTCAGCGCATCGCTGATATGTATGACCTGCGTGTTATCTATGATGCTGCCCATGCCTTTGGCGTGAAAGAAAATGGCAGTAGCATTCTGACTCATGGGGATCTATCCATCCTCAGTTTCCACGCGACGAAAGTCTTTAATACTGTCGAGGGTGGCGCCATTATTTGTCAGGATGCGAAGATGAAAAAGCGCATCGACGATCTGAAAAACTTTGGCTTCGCAAATGAGACTACGGTTGTAGCGACGGGGATAAACGGCAAAATGAACGAAGTTCAGGCTGCTTTTGGTATGCTCCAGTTGCAACATATCGATCAGGCTTTGCTCAACCGTGAAGTCATCTATAAGCGCTACGTCGAAAAACTCGCGGGTATTAAAGGGTTGCGGATCCTCGATAAACCGCAAAATATCGAGTGGAATTATGCTTATACACCGATCTTTATTGATCAAGATTTTGCATGCTCCCGCGATGAGCTCTATGAAAGTCTCAAGCCGCATAATATTTTTACCCGACGTTACTTCTACCCGCTGATTTCTGAATTCCCGATGTACCGTGGATTACCCAGTGCGCAGCCTGGCCTGATGCCTGTGGCTGAAAAAGTATCTGCTTCGGTACTTTGTTTGCCGATTTATCCAACGCTGACGCTTGATGAAGTCGATATGATTACCGATCTTATTCGCGAGAAAAGTTTGGGACACTCGATCTCTCCTGACCACTGTGACCTTAAATTAGTATTGCCGGGGATATGATATGAAAAGAGTGATCACCTTCGGTACTTTTGACGTTTTTCATATTGGACATGTAAATATCCTTGAGCGAGCAGCTCAGCTTGGCGATTATCTTATTGTGGGTGTTTCCTCTGACGCGCTGAGCTATAAAAAGAAGCAGCGCTACCCGCTATATAGCCAGGATGACCGCGTTAAAATTATCAGTTCAATGCGCTGCGTGGATGAAGTATTCATTGAAGAATCGCTGGAAGATAAAGCCCGATATATCGAGATGAAAAACGCTGATTTGCTGGTGATGGGTGATGACTGGGAAGGGCGTTTTGACTGGGTTAAGCCGTGGTGTGAGGTTGTTTACCTGCCGCGAACCCCGTCGATCTCGACGACCGAAATTATCGAGATTGCCCGTCTGCGCTAAGAGTAAAAAACCCATCTTTACGATGGGTTTTTTTATCTCTGTGCTTAACCAACCAGACTGTTTTTGTCAGCAATCCACTGTTGTAATAGTGATGACATCTCTTCAAACGCCTCCACGATTACCGTTTCACAACCTGGGTATAAGAAGTACTGAACATGCGGATGCGCGCCCGCGGCTCTGCCTGCGCCAAGGCGTTCATAATCAATAGAAGCTTTACCATTTTCGGTTTTCAGGTAATCCAGTAAGTTGAACTGGTTCGCACTATCCGCTTGCCACGCATACATCTTGTACTCGCCATTCACATACAGCAGATGGAAAAGTTCAGAGGTGATGGAGTAACCTTTACGAAGCGGGGTATGGCGCGTTTCACCGGTCTGCGCAGCAAACAGGTTACGGCTGTAACTGTATTTCCTGTCCCCCGAAAGCGCCGAGAAACTGGCAGGGTTATCTTCACCTGTCACTGGAATGTTCAACATATCAAAGACCGTTTTTTTCAAATCAATCATGCTAACCAGATGATTGATATCACGTGCTTTATAGTTGCTGTCATAGATAAATGCCGGTGTATGGACCAACGAAGTATAAGGTTCGATAGCGTGGGCAAACCCCCCGTTAAGGCCATGGTTCCAGAAATCGTCGCCATGATCGCCGAAGATAACCAGCGTGGTGTTTTCCATCTGTTTATGGTTCATCAGCAGACGCAGGATATCGCCAACGGTATTGTCCATACTTTCATAACCCCGTTGCCAGCGGATGAAACTATTCTCACTGGCGCCTTTATAGCCGTCCTGGTAGCACAGGTGGCTACACAGATTCCAAATATAGAGCGCGAAGGGCTGAGAATGGTCAGAAATAATTGACTCGGCGTTATGCAACATCTCGCTGGACGTGTCGAACCATTTGAAGCGATCGCGTTCGCTCCAGATCATATCGAAACTTACCACGTTTTGTGGGAAACCCAGACCGGCAGTACGATAGCCGGCATTATGCAGATCATCAAACATGGACGGCGACTTACGGTGCGGTACCAGTCCGATCTCAAAATTCACATTATGCTCAAGGATGTCATCATCACCATGCAGTAAGTCGCTGACGGCCATAAAGGACGAGGTTGCGGATGAGATAAAGTTATTAAAGCGTAATGTATGTGGCGTCAGGCTGTTCAGGCATGGAAACCACTGGCGACGGCTATATATCGCCTGGTTAAGGCTTTCGAGGTGAATGAAAACGACATTTTTTTTCATGATTATTCCTTGAGAATAAGGTCTGTCATAATGACATCAAGGTATAAATACCTGTTGTTGAAAGCCTTCCGGATCGTTCATCAATGCCACTCTTTTGGATGACGTTTGTATGGTCGATGCACCGCAATATCTTATTATTGCGGCTTAAATGGTTGGCTCTGCCATAAAAATCTCTGCGTTGCCGTTTTACGCGCTGACCTTTAGCAGTCGTAGTGTGCATAACGGTAACAGGCATTTTGTGATGTTCGTAGATAAAAGGCGGATAAAGCGATAATCCGCAGTGAATACCTTTTTGAAAAGGGCGCTGACAAAAAATATCACCATATTTTTCATGAGCAAAATCACCCACCCGATATTCATAACCACAGCGGTAGGTTCGAACCGGCAAACCCTGCCTGGCGCATAATTGTATTTTTGGCGTCTGCTTGTCATTAATTGTCAGCCCACGACACTTATACTTTTTACCGTTTGGCTTAATAAATAGCTGCCAATATTCAGTCACTTCCATGACGTTATCATTAGCAGTTGAGAAAATGTTATCCGGGGTATTAACCCGACGCTGGAATTTATAATACAAATGCGAGTCGAAGTGGCTATGATGGATTGCTTTTTTTGTCGACTTTTCAGCCAGATACCAAGCGCCGACCACTGAATTTACGCTATGCGCGGGAAAGAAAAATGGGATGTCGTATAATAGATTAAACGCCCGGTAGGCCTGTCGGCAAAGCGCTTTCGCGACGACTGACAATATAGGCCCCCCATTATTATCCTGGGCATGGTTGTCACAACTGGAGCCTGCAAGAAATAGCTTTACCGCTTTTTGATAACGGAGCGATAGCAAAATCTCACGATCGATTTCTGTTCCAGCAGGTGAAATTAAAACATTGATCATGCGGCGCCCGGGCGGATGGGAGTGTACATTTACAGTATGAGATGAACTCTGATACACAACCCTGCAAATAACCCCCCATTTCACCCACTATTCATCCGATTAAAAGTGCTACAGAATCGGATAATCATGCCGATAACTCAAACTAACGCAGGGCTGTTTATCGTGAATTCACTCTATACCGCTGAAGGTGTAATGGATAAACACTCGCTGTGGCAGCGTTATGTACCTCTGGTGCGTCACGAAGCATTGCGCCTGCAGGTGCGTTTGCCGGCGAGTGTGGAACTGGACGATCTGCTACAGGCGGGCGGGATCGGGTTACTGAATGCAGTGGACCGATACGACGCTCTGCAAGGAACGGCATTTACCACTTACGCAGTGCAGCGCATTCGTGGGGCTATGCTGGATGAATTGCGCAGCCGTGATTGGGTACCGCGCAGTGTCCGGCGTAACGCTCGCGAGGTAGCACAGGCTATGGGGCAACTTGAGCAAGAGCTGGGACGTAATGCGACCGAAACAGAAGTTGCACAACGCCTCGGTGTTCCGGTTGAAGAATACCGTCAGATGCTGCTTGATACCAATAATAGCCAGCTTTTCTCCTATGACGAATGGCGAGAAGAGCATGGTGACAGTATCGAAGTGGTGACTGACGATCATCAACAGGAAAACCCGTTATTCCAGTTAATGGAAAGTAATTTGCGTCACCGTGTAATGGAAGCCATTGAATCCTTACCGGAGCGCGAACAACTGGTTCTGACGCTTTATTATCAGGAAGAGCTTAATCTCAAAGAGATTGGTGCTGTTCTTGACGTCGGAGAGTCTCGGGTTAGCCAATTGCATAGTCAGGCTATTAAGCGCTTACGTACAAAGCTGGGTAAGTTATAGGTTGGTGAGACTGTCTGTACTGGATCGCCCCTGAAAAATGCCGCACAACGCATTGACAACCAGGAGTTATCATGACGGTGCAGCAACCTAAAAGACGGCCCTTAAGCCGCTATTTAAAAGACTTTAAACACAGCCAAACGCATTGCGCACATTGTCACAAATTACTCGACCGCATCACCCTGGTGCGTCGAGGCGAAATTGTGAACAAAATTGCAATCTCACGCCTGGATATGCTTCTGGATGAGGCAGCCTGGCAGCAGGAACAGAAAGAATGGGTGGCACTCTGCCGATTCTGCGGGGACCTGCATTGCAAAGAGCAAAGTGATTTCTTCGATATCATTGGATTTAAACAATTCCTGTTCGATCACACTGAAATGAGCCATGGCACGGTGCGTGAATACGTCGTTCGTCTTCGCCGCCTCGGAAATCATTTGAGTGAGCTTAATATCTCCCGTGACCTTCTTGACGAAGGGTATCCTGATGAGAATCTGGAGCCCTGGTTACCGACCACCAGTACCAATAATTACCGTATCGCGTTGCGTAAGTACGCACAATTTAAAGCACAATCACGCTTTAACGTTGTGCAAAAGATCGCTGTCGGTGCTCGATCTGATATATATTAAAAATGAATAAAATGTGACGCACAGGTGCCTGAAAATGATTCAGGCACCGTGCGTTACGCTCTTCATTTTCTGGTCGGAGTCACTATGAAACTTGCACTTTTGGGTCGTCAGGCGCTGATGGGGGTTATGGCTGTCGCGCTGGTTGCGGGGATGAGCGTCAAAACGTTCGCCGCTGAAAATCTACTGAATAAAGTTAAAGAGCGTGGCACCTTGCTGGTTGGACTGGAAGGCACTTATCCGCCGTTCAGTTTTCAGGGGGATGATGGCAAGCTCACCGGGTTTGAAGTGGAGTTTGCCGATGCGCTGGCGAAACATTTGGGCGTGAAAGCGGACCTGAAACCCACCAAGTGGGATGGCATGCTGGCGTCGCTGGATTCAAAACGTATTGATGTGGTGATTAACCAGGTCACTATCTCTGACGAACGTAAGAAAAAATATGATTTCTCCACTCCCTACACCGTCTCCGGGATTCAGGCGCTGGTGAAAAAAGGCAATGAAGGAAGCATCAAATCCGCCGCCGATCTGAAAGGCAAAAAAGTGGGTGTGGGGCTGGGTACCAACTATGAAGAGTGGCTGCGTGCCAACGTGCAGGGCGTGGATATCCGCACCTACGATGATGACCCGACCAAATACCAGGATCTGCGTGTAGGCCGCATTGACGCCATTCTGGTGGACCGTCTTGCCGCCCTCGATCTGGTGAAAAAAACCAACAATACGCTGGCCGTTGCGGGTGATGCTTTCTCTCGTCAGGAATCTGGCATCGCATTGCGCAAAGGTAACGAAGACTTGCTGAAAGCCATTGATGCCGCGATTGCCGACATGCAGAAAGACGGCACGCTGAAAGCGCTATCTGAAAAATGGTTCGGCGCTGATGTAACGAAGTAATCTCTCCGTAAGAAAAAGGCGCTACCTTCAGCGCCTTTTTTATTTACGCGCGGTATACGTGCATAATAAAAGCCATTCCTATCTCGCTACCGGAGAATCGATGTCCTTACAAAATCTCACCCATTTTCCCCGCCTGGAATTTATCGGTGCGCCGACGCCGCTTGAATACCTGCCGCGTTTTTCTGATTTCGTCGGTCGTGACATCTTTATTAAGCGCGATGATGTTACTCCGATGGCGATGGGGGGGAACAAGCTGCGTAAGCTGGAGTTTCTCGCCGCAGACGCGCTACGCGAAGGGGCCGACACGCTGATTACCGCAGGGGCTATTCAGTCTAACCACGTGCGCCAGACGGCGGCAGTGGCGGCAAAGTTGGGGCTGCACTGCGTGGCGCTGTTGGAAAATCCTATTGGCACGACCGCGGAAAACTATCTGACCAACGGTAATCGCCTGTTGCTGGACCTGTTTAATACGCAAATCGAAATGTGCGACGCGCTGACCGATCCCAAACGCCAACTGGATGAGCTGGCAACACGTATTGAAGCGCAGGGTTTTCGCCCTTACGTGATTCCGGTTGGCGGCTCAAACGCATTGGGGGCGCTGGGTTATGTCGAAAGTGCGTTAGAAATTGCCCAACAGTGTGAAGGTGCTGTAGGACTCTCTTCAGTCGTGGTGGCGTCGGGCAGCGCCGGAACGCATGCAGGGCTGGCGATTGGCCTGGAACAACTGCTCCCGGATGTCGAGTTAATCGGCGTGACGGTATCGCGCAGTGTGGCCGACCAAAAACCCAAAGTAGTGACCCTGCAACAGGAGATCGCGCAACTGCTGGAGGTGAAGGCCAGCGCAGAGATTACTCTCTGGGATGACTATTTTGCGCCGGGATACGGTCAGCCGAATGATGAAGGCATGGAGGCGGTTAAACTGCTTGCGCGCCTGGAAGGTATTCTTCTCGATCCCGTCTATACCGGCAAGGCGATGGCAGGGCTGCTCGATGGGATTGAGCAAAAGCGATTTAAAGATGATGGCCCGATTTTGTTTGTCCACACCGGTGGCGCTCCGGCGCTGTTTGCCTATCACCCACATGTTTAATTGCCGGGCAGAACAACCATAATGCAAGAAAGTCTACAACTGGTGATCGACTCTGCGCCGTACCTGCTTAAAGGGGCGGTATTTACGCTGCAACTGAGCATTGGCGGCATGTTCTTTGGCTTGCTGCTGGGGTTTGTGCTGGCGTTAATGCGTCTCTCCCCGCTGCTCCCTGTGCGCTGGCTGGCGCGCATTTATATCTCGATTTTTCGCGGTACGCCGCTCATCGCCCAGCTTTTTATGATCTACTACGGGTTGCCGCAATTTGGCATAGAGCTGGACCCGATCCCGGCGGCGATGATCGGTCTGTCGCTTAATACCGCCGCCTACGCCTCGGAAACCTTGCGTGCGGCTATCTCGTCTATCGATAAAGGGCAGTGGGAGGCCGCCGCCAGTATAGGGATGACACCCTGGCAAACGTTACGGCGTGCAATACTGCCACAGGCCGCGCGTGTGGCACTGCCGCCGCTCTCTAACAGTTTTATCAGCCTGGTGAAAGATACCTCGCTGGCGGCGACGATTCAGGTGCCGGAACTGTTCCGTCAGGCGCAACTGATCACCTCACGTACGCTGGAAGTGTTCACAATGTATCTGGCCGCTTCGCTCATTTACTGGGTTATGGCGACGGTACTCTCTGCGTTGCAGAACTATTTTGAAAACCAGTTGAACCGGCAGGAGCGCGATCCGAAATGAGTGCCATCGAAGTGAAAAACCTGGTGAAACAATTCCATGGCCAGACGGTGCTACATGGCATCGATCTGGATGTGGCGCAAGGGGAAGTGGTGGCTATTATTGGGCCCAGTGGATCCGGTAAAACCACGCTATTGCGCAGTATCAATCTCCTGGAGCAGCCTGAAAGCGGTACGATTCGGGTAGGTGACATAACCATCGATACGGCAAAACCGATAGGACAACAGAAAAACCTGATTCGCCAGTTGCGCCAGCATGTAGGCTTTGTGTTCCAGAACTTCAATCTCTTTCCGCATCGTACGGTGCTGGAAAACATTATTGAAGGCCCGGTCATTGTGAAAGGCGAACCGAAAGAGGAAGCGACAGCGCGGGCGCGAGAGTTGCTGGCTAAAGTCGGGTTAAGTGGTAAAGAGACCAGCTATCCGCGGCGTTTATCCGGCGGACAGCAGCAGCGTGTGGCGATTGCGTGCGCGCTGGCAATGCGCCCGGATGTCATTCTGTTCGATGAACCGACCTCGGCGTTGGATCCCGAACTGGTAGGGGAGGTGCTCAATACCATCAGGCAACTGGCGCAGGAAAAACGGACAATGGTGATTGTCACCCATGAAATGAGCTTTGCGCGCGATGTGGCGGACCGGGCTATCTTCATGGACCAGGGACGCATTGTTGAACAGGGAGCTGCAAAGTCGCTATTCGCCAATCCGCAGCAGCCACGCACCCAGCAGTTTCTGGAAAAATTCCTGATGCAGTAAGGATTCACCGATTCGGCAGCCACTCGCTTTCCGAATCGGTGATTGAAGCTGACTTAAGCTAAATTTATTTGTGCGCTTTTAATCATATGCTTTGCAAATAATGATATTTGACCACGCTTCGCCGTCACGTTTTCCCACAAAAACAGTGTTTTCTGCCTTATCTGCTCGCCATAACCTGCGAAAATTTTTACTGATTTTCGCTGATACCGATATTTCACACTTATAAAAAAGATTTATGTGTTAATTTAATGTATTCATAATAATGATTATTATTGTCAGGGGTGATATCGGTCAGTATGCAGGATAATGACTTTTTCTCGTGGCGCAGGGAGATGCTGCTACGTTTTCAGGAGATAACAGACAAGGAAGAGGTATATTCAACATTAGAGCAGCAAACGCAGCTGCTTGAATTTGATTTTTTTGCACTGTGTGTCCGACATCCGGTGCCGTTCACGCGCCCGAAAATCAATGTACACACCACGTATCCGGATGCCTGGATGGCGCATTATCAGTCCGAAAATTATTTCGCTGTCGACCCGGTACTCAAACCAGAGAATTTCCTGCACGGGCATTTGCCGTGGAATGACAAATTATTTCACGAGACGCCGGAATTATGGAATGGTGCGCGGGATTTTGGCTTACGCAAAGGGATTACGCAGTGTTTAATGCTGCCAAATCACGCAATGGGTTTCTTGTCAGTGTCCCGCACAAGTATTCTCCATCATCCACAGCATGATGAAGAGATTGAGTTGCGCCTGCAAACGCTGATTCAGCAAAGCCTGATTACGCTTTCCCGGCTGGGGGACAATATGGTCATTGCGCCAGAAATGAAATTCAGTAAGCGCGAGAAAGAAATTCTGAAATGGACAGCGGAAGGGAAGACGTCGGCCGAAATCGCTATGATTTTGTCCATATCTGAGAATACGGTGAATTTTCACCAGAAGAACATGCAGAAAAAATTCAACGCACCGAATAAAACGCAGATTGCCTGCTATGCGGCTGCGACGGGAATTATCTGACCTGAACCTTCGTTCTGCGTGCCAGACGTATACCGGCTGCCAGCTTTTGTAGGCTGCCAGCCGGATTCAGTCACTGGCGATAAGCCTGTTTGATCTGCTTCACCGTGTTGGTGAACACCGCCGCCTGGGTTTCATCTTCCAGTGCTGAGATCTGTTTTTCCATTTTAAGGATGACGCGACCTGCATCGGCCTGCCCCATAGCCTGCAACATCAGCGTGATCATCATTTTCAGGCATGAGACTTCCTGAGCCAGTTCCTGGCTATTATCAGCAGTGGAAAAATCAGGTGTGCTCATTTATTTACCTCGTTATGTTACCGTGCTTAGCGTGACGGTGAATGTCAAAGCGGCGGAGTATACCACAAGCCAGGGGAAAAATAGCAGTGGTTGTTTTTTGCACGTACCCGCTGTCTGGTTTATTAAATTAAACATTAGCCATATATTTAATTTGAATAGTGTAGGCAAAATATATGTTTAATAGAGGTAGAATGACGGTTAATTATTGTTACAAAGTGCCGCTTTAAATTCCCCATCAGAATAAAACTGTGCGTTCAGGCAGCTTTCCGTAAAGTACTTTTAAACACGCAAACCAGATATGGAGCGGGGCGTGAAAGTTTCCACAAAATGTACAGGTTAATTTCCAAAAACGAGACCGAAATCGAATGAGTGGCATTTTTTAACTTTCATTAACGCAGTAAAAACCGTTAGTATGTGAAGAATTAGCTTGCAGCAGCGTCATCCCTTTTCTGGAGATATTCCATTGATCAACGTACTTCTTGTTGATGACCACGAACTGGTGCGCGCAGGGATACGACGCATTCTCGAAGATATTAAAGGCATAAAAATTTCTGGCGAAGTTTGTTGCGGTGAGGATGCCGTAAAATGGTGCCGGGCGCATTCCGTTGACGTTGTGTTGATGGACATGAACATGCCGGGCATCGGTGGCCTTGAAGCCACACGCAAGATTGCGCGCGCTAATATCGACACCAAAGTCATCATGCTTACCATTCATACAGAAAACCCGCTTCCGGCGAAAGTAATGCAAGCTGGCGCGTCAGGTTATCTCAGCAAAGGCGCTGCCCCACAGGAAGTCGTCAATGCGATTCGCTCCGTCCATTCCGGGCAGCGATACATTGCGTCCGACATTGCTCAGCAGATGGCTCTCAGCCAGATTGAACCGGAAAAAACCGACTCACCGTTCGAGAGTTTGTCTGAACGCGAATTGCAGATTATGCTGATGATCACTAAAGGTCAGAAGGTCAATGAGATCTCTGAGCAACTGAATCTCAGCCCCAAAACGGTGAACAGCTATCGCTACCGTATGTTCAGTAAATTGAACATTCATGGTGATGTGGAGCTGACTCACCTGGCGATTCGCCATGGTCTGTGCAATGCGGAGACGTTAGCAAGTCAGTGAATGAAGTTTTCGATTCAAAAGCCTTTCTCAAGACAGTGACCAGCAAACCGGGTGTCTACCGTATGTATGACACCGGTGGCACAGTTATCTATGTAGGCAAAGCAAAAGATCTTAAAAAGCGCCTCTCCAGTTATTTTCGCAGCAATCTCGCCTCGCGAAAGACAGAAGCGCTGGTTGCACAGATCCAACAGATTGACGTCACGGTAACCCATACCGAGACGGAAGCGTTATTGCTGGAACACAACTACATCAAGCTCTATCAGCCGCGCTACAACGTGCTGCTGCGCGATGATAAATCCTATCCATTTATTTTCCTAAGCGGCGACACCCATCCGCGCCTGGCGATGCACCGTGGTGCGAAGCACGCGAAAGGGGAGTACTTTGGCCCGTTTCCTAATGGTTATGCTGTGCGGGAAACACTGGCGCTCTTGCAGAAAATATTTCCCGTCCGGCAATGCGAAAATAGCGTCTATCGCAATCGCTCTCGTCCGTGTCTGCAATACCAGATTGGCCGCTGTCTTGGCCCCTGCGTGGCGGGGCTGGTGAGCGAAGAGGAATACGCACAGCAGGTGGACTATGTGCGTCTGTTCCTTGCCGGTAAAGATGATCAGGTGCTCACGAAACTGATTACCCGGATGGAAAAAGCCAGTCAGGCGCTGGAATTTGAAGAGGCGGCGCGTATTCGCGATCAAATTCAGGCCGTACGCCGGGTCACCGAAAAACAGTTTGTCTCAAATACCGGGGACGATCTGGATGTGATCGGCGTGGCGTTCGATGCTGGCATGGCGTGCGTGCATGTGCTCTTTATTCGTCAGGGCAAGGTTCTGGGTAGCCGGAGTTATTTCCCGAAAGTGCCGAATGGCACTGAACTTGGCGAGGTGGTGGAGACCTTTGTCGGGCAGTTTTACCTGCAGGGAAGCCAGATGCGCACGCTGCCAGGTGAGATCCTTCTTGATTTTAACCTCAATGACAAAACGCTGTTGGCGGATTCGTTGTCCGAGCTTGCCGGACGGAAAGTTAACGTGCAGACCAAACCGCGAGGCGATCGGGCGCGTTACCTGAAGCTGGCACGTACGAACGCGGCAACGGCGCTCAGTACGAAATTGTCGCAGCAGTCGACCGTCCACCAACGCCTGACCGCGCTGGCGAGCTTGCTCAAATTACCGGAAGTGAAGCGTATGGAGTGTTTCGATATTAGCCATACGATGGGCGAGCAGACGGTTGCGTCCTGTGTGGTGTTTGATGCCAACGGGCCGCTACGTGCGGAATACCGTCGATATAACATTACGGGCATCACGCCTGGTGATGATTATGCTGCCATGAATCAGGTGCTGCGTCGTCGTTACGGGAAAGCGATTGAAGAGAACAAAATTCCGGATGTGATTCTGATTGATGGCGGGAAAGGGCAGTTAGGGCAGGCCAAAACGGTGTTTGCCGAACTCGACGTCCCGTGGGATAAACATCATCCGTTGCTGTTGGGCGTAGCGAAAGGAACAGACCGCAAAGCGGGGCTTGAGACCTTGTTCTTTGAACCGGAAGGCGAAGGGTTTAACCTACCGCCAGATTCCCCGGCGTTACATGTGATTCAGCATATTCGCGACGAGTCACACGATCATGCCATCAGCGGCCACCGTAAAAAGCGGGCAAAGGTGAAGAATACCAGTATGCTGGAAACCATCGAAGGCGTTGGTCCAAAACGCCGTCAGATGCTGTTAAAGTACATGGGTGGTCTGCAGGGACTGCTGAATGCGAGCATTGAAGAAATTGCAAAAGTGCCGGGCATCTCGCAAGGTCTGGCAGAAAAGATCTACTACTCGTTGAAACATTAAGGGCTCTGTAGCAACATAGGGTCAAAATTTACTGACAACAGATAGTTACCGTCATTATGCGATTTAATATCCCTACGTTGCTTACCCTGTTTCGCGTCATTCTTATCCCGTTTTTTGTTTTGGCATTTTACCTGCCTTTTCAATGGGCTTCGTTCGCATGCGCGCTGATCTTTCTGGTTGCCGCCGTAACCGACTGGTTTGACGGCTTCCTTGCGCGTCGCTGGAACCAGAGTACGCGCTTTGGCGCATTCCTGGACCCGGTGGCGGACAAAGTGATGGTCGCAATCGCAATGGTGCTGGTAGCAGAGCATTACCATACCTGGTGGGTGACGTTGCCGGCGGCTACCATGATTGCCCGTGAGATCATTATTTCGGCCCTGCGTGAATGGATGGCGGAACTGGGGAAACGCAACAGTGTTGCCGTTTCCTGGATCGGGAAAGTGAAAACGACCGCGCAGATGACTGCACTGGTCTGGATGTTGTGGCGTCCAAACGAGTGGGTTGAGTGGGCGGGGATTGGCCTGTTCCTGGTTGCTGCGGTACTGACTTTGTGGTCGATGTTGCAATATCTGAACGCGGCACGCGGAGATTTGCTTGAACAGTGATCGTTTCGCGTTAATTTTCAGCAAACGATCCGGGTTTTGAAAAATATCGTTGACTCAGTGCGTCAGGTAAGTAGAATGCATCGCATCAGACGGCAGCGTAGCTCGCCAGAAGATAACAAAATCAAGTGATTAGAACAAAACTTGATATTGCGGGAATAGCTCAGTTGGTAGAGCACGACCTTGCCAAGGTCGGGGTCGCGAGTTCGAGTCTCGTTTCCCGCTCCAGTTTACAAGCATCGGCATATTGCGGGTGTGGTCGAAAGGCCTGAAGAATCTGGCGCGTTAGCAAAGCGGTTATGTAGCGGATTGCAAATCCGTCTAGTCCGGTTCGACTCCGGAACGCGCCTCCAATTTCTTCCCGAGCCCGGGTGGTGGAATCGGTAGACACAAGGGATTTAAAATCCCTCGGCGTTCGCGCTGTGCGGGTTCAAGTCCCGCCCCGGGTACCATGGGAAAGATAAGAATAATCAAAGCAATAAGCAGTGTCGTGAAACCACCTCCGGGTGGTTTTTTTGTTTTTATACTCTCCATTCCGAAGATGCGGCCTAAGGTGCTTTTCCCCTGACCGCGTAGCCATTCACGCTTTCTGATTCCCGATAACAGTAACAGTTTTCATTTTTCGGTCTTCTATTGTTGCCTGATGTGCGTCCTCTGGCTGCAGTTTGGTGGCCAGATGAAAGCGTCCATAGCTGATGACATCAACTCACTGAAAATGGGCAACGATGTGCTGCTGAGTTTTAGTTGCTTGCGAAGACTCAGAGGATCCGCTGGCGTTCTGCGGGTTCAGCATTCGCACTGTCATCAATTCCCGGAGAGCTAAGAATTGGGAAGGGCAGCTTCCTCGCAGGCTCGTCATCTGTCCACCCGGCTGGCGCCGGTTGTCGAGCCCCGGTCGGAGGTTCTCATCCCCCCGGATTGGGAGATTATAAAAAGAAAAAAGCCCGTACTTTCGTACAGGCTCTTATCTGAAATGATGGCTGTGAGGGGGGGATTGACTCGCTTCGCTCGCCCTGCGGGCAGCTTCCTCGCAGGCTCGTCATCTGTCCACCCGGCTGGCGCCGGTTGTCGAGCCCCCGGTCGGGGGTTCTCATCCCCCCGGATTGGGAGATTATAAAAAGAAAAAAGCCCGTACTTTCGTACAGGCTCTTATCTGAAATGATGGCGGTGAGGGGGGGATTCGAACCCCCGATACGTTGCCGTATACACACTTTCCAGGCGTGCTCCTTCAGCCACTCGGACACCTCACCACATTGTTTTGCTGCCACACCACTGGGGGGCAACGGGGCGCTACTATAGGGAGTTGCGCTAAAACGGTCAAGCATATTTTCGGTATTGATGATTGTTCGCTTAAGGTGTGAGCAACGGCATGGAAATGATGGCTGGCAATGCGCAGATTCGTCTTGTGGTATCAGGCCCGATTGTCTAATTTCCCCCGGATGCGCTGGCGCTTACCCGGGCTCCGGATAACAGTGCGCACTGAATCAATCATAGGGGTGAGGGGAAATAAAGGCAGATTGCTGGCATTTGTACTTTCATGGGGTTCTCATCCCCCAGGTGTGGGAGACTATAAAAGAAAAAAGCCCGTACTTTCGTACAGGCTCTTATCTGAAATGATGGCGGTGAGGGGGGGATTGACTCGCTTCGCTCGCCCTGCGGGCAGCTTCCTCGCAGGTTCGTCATCTGTCCACCCGGCTGGCGCCGGTTGTCGAGCCCCCGGTCGGAGGTTCTCATCCCCCAGGTGTGGGAGACTATAAAAGAAAAAAGCCCGTACTTTCGTACAGGCTCTTATCTGAAATGATGGCGGTGAGGGGGGATTGACTCGCTTCGCTTGCCCTGCGGGCAGCTTCCTCGCAGGCTCGTCATCTGTCCACCCGGCTGGCGCCGGTTGTCGAGCCCCCGGTCGGGGGTTCTCATCCCCCCTGGTATGGGAGACTATAAAAGAAAAAAGCCCGTACTTTCGTACAGGCTCTTATCTGAAATGATGGCGGTGAGGGGGACCGCTAAATATGAATACAGAGATGTTCAATCTAATCCTGTAACCTAATAAAATTAAGCGTTTTTTCTTGATGCCTGTCCGATTGAAACCAATATAACCCTGACGAAACACACCACAGATGGCATACTGAATGGCATACCGGAAATGTGCAAGAATTTTTCATGGCATACTGGATGGCATACTGAAAACAGCAGGATTTTCCCTTTTATGGCACTACTTACTGACACTAAAGCCAGGCACATTAAACCTGATGACAGGCCGTTGCCTCATGGCGGAATTACGGGACTTACGCTTCATCCTTCATCAGTAAAGGGGAGGGGAAAGTGGGTTTTACGCTATGTAAGTCCTGTTACTCAAAAAAGGCGAAATGCCGGACTGGGGACTTATCCCGAAATCGGTATCGCGGAAGCAGCACGTATGGCGCAGGCCATGCGCGAACAACTGGCGACTGGTGATGATCCGCTTGAGTTGAAAAAAGCCGAAGCTGAGAAGGTTATTATTCCGACATTTGAAGCAGCAGCGCGTCAGGTTCACGCTGAACTATCGCCGGGATGGAAAAACCAGAAGCACATAAAGCAGTGGCTATCAACACTGGAGCAGTATGCGTTTCCGTCATTAGGAACTAAACCACTCGACCGTATCACGCCTGCTGATGTGGCAGAAACATTGCGCCCTGTGTGGCTCACGCTGGCAGAAACAGCCAGTCGCGTAAAACAGCGAATCCATGCGGTGATGCAATGGGGATGGGCTCACGGGCATTGTGTTGCCAATCCTGTTGATGTGGTTGACCATTTACTGCCGGTACAGGCGGTTATTAATGTAAGAACTGAGCACCAACCAGCGATGCCCTGGCGAAATGTTCCACTTTACGTGGCGACGAAAGTCTACAGTGACGAGCGCTATAACGTGACCCGTGCGTTGTTGCTGATTGTGATCCTTACCGGGGCGAGGTCAGGAGAAGCCCGTGGTATGCGCTGGCAGGAAGTTGATTTGGACAAGCGAATATGGATTGTTCCACCGGAAAGAATGAAGGCGGGGATTCAGCATCGTGTTCCATTATCATTGCAGGCTGTCGCTGTGCTTGAAAAAATGCAGGGTTTGCACGATGAGCTGGTCTTCCCCTCACCGCGAAAACAGATCGTATTGTCTGATATGGTGATGACCACTTTCCTGCGTAAAACAGGGGCTGTCAGCGATACGCCCGGACGACTCGCAACCGCTCATGGATTTCGTTCCAGTTTCAGGGACTGGTGCAGTGAGCAGGGGATATCGCGGGATGTAGCCGAACGAGCACTGGCGCATACGCTGAAAAACAAAGTAGAGGCTGCGTACCATCGTACTGATTTACTGGAGCAGCGTATTCCGGTGATGCAGGCATGGGCTGATTACGTGTTTTCAGCGGTGAAATAAACTTGCTCTGCGCCTTTCGGGGCGCTTTTCTTTTTTTGACTTTACTGATCATCCGTATTTGACTGGTACAGAAATAAGGGTATTACCGGTTCACCATCACCACCATGAAAATCCTACTAAGGTTATATTAACAGGTAGGTTCATGAATGCGTTGTAGTTATTCTCCCTCTTCAAATTTCAGAGCCATGTTGTAATAGCTGTTGTCATTTAGATGCCAGGGGATCATGCATGGCTGATTCATTAAAAGACCACAATAATATCTAACTTTAGAGTAACTATCTTTTCTTATCACTTTATGCCGTAAATATAAACTTCTTGCTGATATACTAAAGCCAGATCCCTTAAACTTTGAGCTTATTTTATCTGAGATTGTATTTTTATTATTCATCTCGTAATAAATCGCTATCCCTGGTTCTTCCCAACGGCTGACCTCGATATCAAATGCCCCCAGTGTACCCAGCCAGCTTCCCTGTGTGCCACCAAACATTCGTTGATGAAAATAAAATCGGCTCATGTTTTTAAGGAGCTGTTCAGCATCTGTTGTTGAAACCCGGTCTTTACACTTAAAAGATGCAGAAGAATTCGGCTGTGCCTCCAGCAACCAGATATCAACAATCCTCTTGTAGTAATCGGCAATATTCTTGCGATCTGTACGAGGCATTCTGGAGTCAAGAGCAGGAAAAACAATAGAGCCGTTCTCCTGAAGCGAAATCATTACTGACAGCGATCTTTGCAGCATTTTAAACTCAAACAGCAATCCGACACGGACGAACAGCAACGATAGTTCCGAGTTAGATTCCTTATCGGTCTTGTCTACAGTAGGTGAGTATTTTGCAGTTGGAATAACATCAGATCTCGCCAGTTCGCGATAAAAACCTAGAGGCGCATCAAGGTATTCCAGTGCAAAGCAACATTCAGTTAGTCGGTATCTGATTAGATACGGCATGGTTGATAATGCCAGCGCCTTATCATTCATCAACTCTTCCGTTGCCCCAACAAGGAAATCACTGTCCACACCATTTTCGCGAGCAAGCTTGCTCAGCATGGCAATACTAAAATTTCGTGCGTGTTCAGCAAATTGTTCATGCATAGCTCTGTTATAAGGCGTACCGCCAGCATCAGTTTTTTTATGGTGTTCATCCATATTAGAAAAATAGTTGCTGTCAACAGACAGGTAAATTTCAAGAGCAGCCAGCAGATAGTGCCGGGTTATCTCAGCCTGTTTTCCGGTTATCCCTGTTTTCTGAAGCAGACCGTTGATTCTGCCAAGTATACGCGGATACCACTCTGCAGCGGGTTCTCCGTAGATGAAACTCATTACAACCTGACTGAAGTGAAGGCTGTCGATGGCATCAAACGCTGCTTTCTGCAAGGGGGTTGTTGCTGGCATAAGTTAGTGTCAAAAAAAGTAAGTGATAACTGCCAATTTTAGACACTATTAGACCTCATTACAATCCATCGCATACCAGCCAGTTGGCTTAGGTGGAGAATAACGGCGAATCGTTATTCAACAGGCAACTTAATTTCGAACAGTTTAATGAGGTAGAAAGATGATCGTCCATACCCCGACCGTGAAGATTCTTCGCATGCGTGCAGTTACAGCCAAACTCGGCATCGCCCGTTCGACTATTTACGACTGGCTCGATCCGAAGTCACCACGCTACGATGCTACTTTTCCAAAGCAGCGGCGACTGGGGCAACAGTCTGTAGGCTGGGTGGAAGCCGAACTGGATCAATGGCTGGGCTTTGTTGAATAAATCGAACTTTTGCTGAGTTGAAGGATCAGATCACGCATCCTCCCGACAACACAGACCATTCCGTGGCAAAGCAAAAGTTCAGAATCACCAACTGGTCCACCTACAACAAAGCTCTCATCAACCGTGGCTCCCTCACTTTCTGGCTGGATGATGAGGCGATTCAGGCCTGGTATGAGTCGGCAACGCCTTCATCACGAGGAAGGCCCCAGCGCTATTCTGATCTCGCCATCACCACCGTTCTGGTGATTAAACGCGTATTCCGGCTGACCCTGCGGGCTGCGCAGGGTTTTATTGATTCCATTTTTGCCCTGATGAACGTTCCGTTGCGCTGCCCGGATTACACCAGTGTCAGTAAGCGGGCAAAGTCGGTTAATGTCAGTTTCAAAACGTCCACCCGGGGTGAAATCGCACACCTGGTGATTGATTCCACCGGGCTGAAGGTCTTTGGTGAAGGCGAATGGAAAGTCAGAAAGCACGGCAAAGAGCGCCGTCGTATCTGGCGAAAGTTGCATCTTGCTGTTGACAGCAACACACATGAAGTTGTCTGTGCAGACCTGTCGCTGAATAACGTCACGGACTCAGAAGCCTTCCCGGGCCTTATCCGGCAGACTCACAGAAAAATCAGGGCAGCCGCGGCAGACGGGGCTTACGATACACGGCTTTGTCACGATGAACTGCGCCGCAAAAAAATCAGCGCGCTTATTCCTCCCCGAAAAGGAGCAGGTTACTGGCCCGGTGAGTACGCAGACCGCAACCGTGCCGTTGCTAATCAGCGGCTGAGCGGAAGCAATGCACGGTGGAAATGGACAACGGAATATAACCGTCGCTCGATAGCGGAAACGGCAATGTATAGAATGAAGCAGTTGTTGGGAGATTCACTGACGCTGCGTGACTACGATGGTCAGGTAGCGGAAGCTATGGCCATGGTGCGTGCGTTGAACAGGATGACAAAGGCTGGGATGCCAGAAAGCGTGCGTATTGCCTGAAAATCCAGCCAGCTACAGGGTCGTTCGCACGAAATCTTATTTATTCAACAAAGCCAGCTGAACATGGAAGATAAGTCATAGTGGGGTGATAAATGTTCGAGTAACGACATTCGTGTATTCATTAGCCGCTTGAATTTATGGTCAGCATACATAAGTGTTTTTTTTATTTGCTCATCGTAAAGTGGGCCGATAACGCAGTTGGTAATACTCATACTATCCGGAGACCTCCAGTCAGCAGGGGAATCACATTGACGGTCATCATTACTATCAAAGGGCATCAACGTTGCCGATTATGGATCATGTCAGCCCCACACACCAGAACGGGCGATATATGGATCATCATTACCCCAACGGCAGTTTTACACCATGGCTAATATGGATGCTATCTTACTAAGATAATTGGTTTTTAGCGAGTGACGAGCCAGGTTGTGTCAGTCTGTCTCATGTCGATATTACGGGGATGATGCAAACCTGAATGCTGCGATATTGGCGTGTCAGGGGAGGCATCTTACGGTATCATTTACCGCAATTTTTAAGATGCAAAGCCCTGCATCGCTAGCTTTTTCTTTAGACCAGGATGATTCATGAACGACAAAATCAGTCAGGACACGATCAACAAAGCCCTGTGGGCCGCGTGTGATACGTTCCGTGGCACCATCAGTGCTGATACCTATAAAGACTTTATCCTTACCATGCTATTCCTTAAGTACATTTCGGATGTCTGGCAAGATCACTACGACGAATATAAAGTGCAATATGGCGATGCGCCGGAACTGATTGAAGCGATGATGGCGAACGAGCGCTTCGTGTTGCCGAAAAGCGCCAGTTTCTATGCGTTGTACGAGCGACGTCATGAGCCGGGCAACGGTGAGCGTATCGATCAGGCGCTGCATGCGATTGAAGAAGCCAACGGCACCAAACTGAAAGATGCCGGGAAAAGTGTCTTCCAGGATATTTCGTTTAACACTGACCGTCTGGGCGAAGAAAAACAGAAGAACACCATCCTGCGTCAGTTGCTGGAAGACTTTGCCGGTGAAGATCTTAACCTGAAGCCAAGCCGTGTCGGTACGCTGGACGTTATCGGTAATGCTTACGAATATCTGATCAAAAACTTTGCCGCCAGCGGTGGGCAGAAAGCCGGGGAATTCTATACCCCACCGGAAGTATCAGACCTGATTGCTGAACTGCTCGACCCACAACCCGGTGATACCATCTGCGATCCGGCCTGTGGTTCCGGTTCGTTGTTGATGAAGTGCGGACGTAAAATTGTCTCCGGGCATGACAGCCGTAACTATGCCTTGTTCGGTCAGGAAGCGATTGGATCTACATGGTCGCTGGCGAAAATGAATATGTTTCTTCACGGCGAAGATAACCACAAAATCGAGTGGGGCGATACCATTCGTAACCCGAAACTGCTCGATAAAAATGGCGACCTGATGCTGTTTGATATCGTGACAGCTAACCCTCCCTTCAGCCTGGATAAGTGGGGCCATGACGAGGCTGAGAACGATAAATTTGGTCGTTTCCGTCGCGGTGTACCGCCGAATACTAAAGGCGATTACGCCTTTATCTCACATATGATCGAAACCCTGAAACCGGGAACTGGCCGTATGGGCGTAGTTGTGCCACACGGTGTGCTTTTCCGTGGCTCCAGCGAAGGTAAAATTCGCCAGAAACTGATCGACGAAAATCTGCTGGATGCCGTCATTGGCTTGCCGGAAAAACTGTTCTACGGTACAGGTATTCCTGCTGCGATTCTGATTTTCAAAAAACAGAAAGTGGATGACAAGGTACTGTTTATCGATGCCAGCCGTGAATATAAGGCGGGCAAAAACCAGAACCAGCTCAGCGCAGAAAATATCCAGAAGATCGTTAACACCTATCGTGAAGGCGATAACGTCGAGAAATACGCCTATCTCGCCAGCCTGAAAGAGATTCAGGACAACGACTATAACCTTAATATTCCACGCTATGTCGATACCTTTGAGGAAGAAGACGAAATTGATTTGCTGGCGGTACGTGCTGAGCGTGAGCAACTGAAGGTGGAACTGGCGAAGCTGGAAGTTGAGATGGCAGGTTATCTGAAGGAGTTGGGTTATGGTGCCTAAGGGATGGACGCTTGGAACCTTAAAAGATTTGGCAGATACGATTATGGGGTATGCCTTCAGAAGTGAAGATTTTGTTCCAACAGGTATTCCTTTACTTAGGATGGGCAATCTATACCAGAATACATTAGATTTAAACCGTAACCCTGTGTATTTACCTGATTCCTTTAAAGTTGACTATAAAAGATTCTTGGTGTCGCCAGGTGATTTGGTCATGTCTATGACGGGTACCATGGGGAAACGTGATTATGGTTTTACAGTTGAAATTCCTTCAAACACTCAATGCTCATTGCTAAATCAGCGGGTACTAAAGATAGTTCCTAAAAATAATGCGAGCTCTGGTTATATTTTGAACCTACTCCGGAGTGAGTTGATTCTATCTGTATTGTATTCATTTCCAGGTGGAACGAAGCAAGCTAACTTATCGGCTAAGCAGCTACAAGAGTTACCAGTACTTATTCCCCCCGAGTTAGAACAAAAGAAAATCGCCCAAATCCTGTCAACCTGGGATAAGGCGATTTCGGTGACGGAAAAGCTTCTCACCAACAGTCAGCAGCAGAAAAAAGCCCTGATGCAGCAATTGCTTACCGGAAAAAAACGCCTGCTGGATGAGAATGGGGTGAGGTTTAGTGGGGAGTGGCAGAGTTTACAAATTAGT
Organism: Phytobacter diazotrophicus; assembly: GCF_052061655.1. Taxonomy (NCBI): domain Bacteria; kingdom Pseudomonadati; phylum Pseudomonadota; class Gammaproteobacteria; order Enterobacterales; family Enterobacteriaceae; genus Phytobacter; species Phytobacter diazotrophicus. Next base: position 2,108,109 of record NZ_CM125428.1, read on the forward strand.
GACATTGGAACGGTTGTCACGGGCTCTACACCCCCGAAGAACGACAGTGATAACTATGGTGGGGATATATCATGGGCTACTGCAGAAGATTTTGTTGGGAAATATGTTTCAAACACAAAAATTAAGCTGTCCGAACAGGGAGCTAAAAAAGCCAGAATTGTTCCGAAGGGTAGTATATTAGTTACATGTATAGCCTCAATCGGGAAGAATGCTATTGCTGATGAAAATATGGGCACAAACCAGCAAATAAACTCAGTTATTGTTCGTGGTTCCAATTCAAATGAATTTTTCTATTATCAAATCGAATTTAATGTAAAAACCCTCCTCACGTTAGCGGGAACCACTGCTGTTCCTATAATAAATAAAAGCAGTTTTGAAAAGGTTTCGCTAAAGTTTCCTCATTTTGAAGAACAACAAAAAATCGCTGACGTCCTGTCCGCAGCCGACGCCGAAATCACCACGCTGCAGAAAAAGCTCGCCTGTCTGAAGGAAGAGAAAAAAGCCCTGATGCAGCAGTTACTGACCGGGAAACGTCGTGTCAAAGTAGAAGCTGAAGAAGCCGTGAGCGCTTAACGCGAAGAATAAGGACAGCTAATGAACCAGCCGTACACGCCAAAGTTTCAGGAAGAATACAGCGCCAAAATCCCGGCACTGACGTTACTGACCAGCCTCGGCTGGACGTTTTTACCCCCGAAACAGATTATGGGTTATCGGGGCTATAAACAGGATGAGGTGGTGCTGCGTCCGGTTCTGCGTGAGGCGTTGTCGAAGCGTTCCTTTATGGCGAGCGGTAAAACTTGCCAGTTATCGGAAAAGGCACTGGATAACCTGATATCGCAGGTTTGTTCTCCGGCGCTGAATGAAGGGCTGCTGAAAGCCAATGAGCGGATGTATAACCATCTGCTTTATGGTATCGCCGTCACGGAGTTTGTCGATGGTAAGAAGGTCAACCCCACGATTGCACTCATTGACTGGGAACATCCGGAAAATAACCAGTTCCATTTTACCGAAGAATTTACGGTATTGCGGTCAGGCGGTGTCGAAACCCGCAGACCGGATATTGTGTGTTTTGTGAATGGTATCCCGCTGGCCGTCATTGAAGCGAAAAGCCCGGCGGGTCACGGCAAGAAAGGGCCAACCATTGACGAAGGGATATCCCAGAGTATCCGCAATCAGCTCAACGACGAAATCCCGCAGCTGTTTGCCTATAGCCAGCTATTACTGTCGATTAACGGGTATGACGGGCGCTACGGCACCTGTCATACACCAATGAAATTCTGGGCGGCATGGCGCGAAGAAGATATTACTTACGCGCAGATGTATGCGCTGCGCAACCATAAGTTATCGACTGAACAAATTCATGCGTTGTTTGATCATCGTCCTTCAGCCGATCTCGACTGGTACCAACAGTTAATCGCCGCCGGTGAACTGGCCGTCAGCGGGCAGGATAAGCTGCTCATCAGCCTGCTTTCACCGGAACGTCTGCTGGAGATGACCCGCTTTTTCACCCTGTTTGATAAAAAGACCGGGAAAATTGTCGCCCGCTATCAGCAGGTGTTCGGGATTAAAAAGCTGCTGGAACGCATAAGCACCCGCAGACCGGACGGGGGCAGAGAAGGTGGTGTGATCTGGCATACCACGGGGTCCGGTAAATCGTACACCATGGTGTTCCTCAGTAAGGCGCTGATTCTTCATGACAGCCTGAAGCAGTGTCGCATTGTGGTGGTGACGGACCGTGTCGATCTTGAAGGGCAGCTCAGCAGTACCTTTGCATCCGGCGGCGAGTTGGCCGGGAAAAAAGACAAAGCCAATGCAATGGCGACATCCGGGCAGATGCTGGCGAAACAGATTGGCTCCGGTAAAGAACGCATCATTTTCACCCTAATCCAGAAATTTAATTCAGCGACAAAACTTCCTGAATGCGTCAATACCAGCCCCGACATCATCGTACTGATTGATGAAGGACACCGTAGCCAGGGTGGTGAGAACCATGTGCGAATGAAACTGGCACTGCCGAACGCCGCCTTTGTGGCATTTACTGGTACGCCATTGCTAAAAGAAGATAAGACCACCAATAAATTCGGACCGATTGTCCACGCTTATACCATGCAGCGAGCGGTAGAAGATAAAGCCGTTACACCTTTGCTGTATGAAGAACGTATTCCCGACCTTGAGGTTAACGATCGGGCAATAGATGCCTGGTTTGATCGTATTACCGATGGGTTAAGCGAAGCGCAAAAAGCCGACCTTAAGCGTAAATATGCCCGTAAAGGTGAGGTTTATAGTGCAGATGATCGCATCCGTCTGATCGCACTCGATATCGCCACGCACTTCTCGAAGAATATTGATGAGGGACTGAAAGGCCAGCTTGCCTGCGACAGCAAGATTTCCGCCATCAAATATAAAAAGTATCTTGATGAAGCCGGGTTGTTTGAGTCAGCTGTAGTTATCAGCCCGCCGGATACCCGGGAAGGGAATACTGAGGTGGATGAAAGCAAACTGCCGGAAGTGACGAAATGGTGGAAAGATAACGTCGGCACGCAGGATGAGTCTGTGTATACCCGCAATATCATCAGTCGTTTCGATACCGATGAGAAGCTCAAATTGCTGATAGTCGTTGATAAACTGCTCACCGGGTTTGATGAGCCGAAGAATACCGTGCTGTATATCGACAAGCCGCTTAAGTCCCACAACCTTATCCAGGCGATTGCGCGGGTGAACCGACTGCATCCACTAAAAAAGTTCGGTCTGCTGATTGATTATCGCGGCATTCTGGCTGAGCTGGACACGACTATCGGCAAATATCAGGACCTCGCCTCCCGAACTCAGGGCGGATACGATATCAAAGATATTGACGGGCTGTACAGCGCCATGAGCTCTGAATATAAGCGTCTGCCGCATCTGTATAACCAGCTGTGGGCCATATTTGCCGGTGTTAAAAACAAAAATGATACTGAGCAGTTACGTGCGGTACTGGTGCCTAAAATGGAAGAACGTGACGGAGAGATGGTCGATATCCATCAGAAAACCCGTGATGATTTCTTCGAGGCGTTAACGGCCTTTGCCGGATGCCTGAAAGTGGCACTGCAGTCCGCTACCTTCTTCACCGACAAGAGCTTTACGGAACAAGACCGAAATCTCTATAAAGAAACCGTAAAACAGATGTCCAGCCTGCGCCAGTGGGCGATGCAGGTAAGTGGAGAGCAGGTCAATTATGACGACTACGCTGAGCAGGTGAAAAAACTGCTGGATAAGCATGTCACCGGCGTTGAGGTTCGTGAACCGGATGGCGTGTATGAAGTCGGTAAAATGGGCAAGAGCGAAAAGCCCGAAGAGTGGGACAACAATAAAACCCGCAATGAAACCGACATCATTAAAACCCGTGTGACAAAGATGATTGAGCAGGAGCTGCGTGATGACCCGTATGCTCAGGAGGCATTTTCAAAACTCCTGCGTATGGCTATCGAAGAGGCTGAAAAACTGTTTGACCATCCGCTGAAACAGTACCTTTTGTTCCGTGAATTTGAAGAACAGGTTGAAGCCCGTAAGCTCAGCGATATCCCGGATGCACTGGCGGTAAACAAGCATGCTCAGGCGTATTACGGTGTATTTAAAAAAGAGCTACCTGAGGTTTTTGCGGTAAACGACGTTCAGGTGCAGGATAAGTGGACGAAGCTGGCTTTTGAAGTGGACAACATTATCGTCAAAGCGGTGGCAGAAAACTCCCTGAACCCCCAGGACATTGAGAAAGTCGTTAAGACAAGTCTGCTACCACTGCTGTTTACGGCCTGCCGGGAAATTGGTGCCGGAATGAATCAGGTTAACCGTATTGTGGAAACCATCATCCAGATACTGCGCGTTGGTTTGATGAAATCATGAGTGAAAAAGAATCGCCATCAATGAAAGCGTTACGCATTGTCTATGGTGATGAGGTCATCGTCGTACAGTGTGTTCCGCGTCAGGTCGTAAAGGGTAGGGTGCTCATCAAGGTGCATCCGGACTGCCGGGTTATTGTCTCTGTACCTCCAGAAACACCGGAGCACGAGCTGTTGTCTGCGCTGAAAAAAAGAAGTCGCTGGATATACCAGCAACTGCGTGATTTCAGGGAGCAACAGACACACATTGTTCCGCGTCAGTATGTCAGCGGAGAAAGCCATTATTATCTCGGTAAGCAATATCAGTTGAAAGTGACAGAAGACGCTACTGTGCCGCAACGAGTGAAAATGTTGCGTGGGCGTCTGGAAGTGACTGTCAGACACAAATCGGCAGAAAAGATTAAAGCCTTGCTGGCTGAATGGTATCGGGAACGTGCCAGAGATGTATTTCAACGCAGGCTTGATTTACTGATTCCGCAGACCCTTTGGGTCAGTGAGCGTCCTCCGATACGTCTGCGGGCGATGCAAACGCAATGGGGCAACTGTTCAGCAAAAGGCTGTCTGACCTTGAATCCATGGCTGGTTAAGGCATCCTCAGAATGCATCGATTATGTCTTGCTACATGAGTTATGTCATGTTGCTGAGCACAACCATAGTGAGGAGTTTTACCGTCTGATGGGGCAGGTTATGCCGGGGTGGGAAAAGGTCAAGAAGCGACTGGATGGTATGGCTGGGATGTTGTTGGCAGATATGTAGTTTCTAACTTATTCCAATGGGCTCATTTGTCGGTGATGCTGCCAACTTACTGATTTAGTGTATGATGGTGTTTTTGAGGTGCTCCAGTGGCTTCTGTTTCTATCAGCTGTCCCTCCTGTTCAGCTACTGACGGGGTGGTGCGTAACGGCAAAAGCACTGCCGGACATCAGCGCTATCTCTGCTCTCACTGCCGTAAAACATGGCAACTGCAGTTCACTTACACCGCTTCTCAACCCGGTACGCAACAGAAAATCATTGATATGGCCATGAATGGCGTTGGATGCCGGGCAACCGCCCGCATTATGGGCGTTGGCCTCAACACGATTTTCCGCCATTTAAAAAACTCAGGCCGCAGTCGGTATGAAGTGGTTTACTGAATTTGGCCACCTGAACAGAGGTGATATGCTCACCTCAGAACAACACAGGTGTCATAATGAAAAAAAGAAATTTCAGCGCAGAGTTTAAACGCGAATCCGCTCAACTGGTCGTTGACCAGAACTACACCGTGGCAGATGCAGCCAGCGCTATGGATGTCGGCCTTTCCACAATGACGCGATGGGTGAAATAATTACGTGATGAACGGCAGGGCAAAACACCAAAAGCCTCCCCCATTACCCCGAACAAATTGAAATCCGTGAGCTCAGGAAAAAGCTACAACGTATTGAAATGGAAAATGAAATATTAAAAAAGGCTACCGCGCTCTTGATGTCAGACTCCCTGAACAGTTCTCGATAATCGGGAAACTCAGGGCGCGTTATCCTGTGGCCACTCTCTGCCATGTGTTCGGGGTTCATCGCAGCAGCTACAAATACTGGAAAAACCGTCCTGAAAAGCCAGACGGCAGACGGGCTGTATTACGCAGTCAGGTACTTGAACTGCATGGCATCAGCCACGGCTCTGCCGGAGCAAGAAGCATCGCCACAATGGCAACCCAGAGAGGCTACCAGATGGGGCGCTGGCTTGCTGGCAGACTCATGAAAGAGCTGGGGCTGGTCAGTTGCCAGCAGCCGACTCACCGGTATAAGCGTGGCGGTCATGAGCACGTTGCTATCCCGAATCATCTTGAGCGACAGTTCGCCGTAACGGAACCAAATCAGGTGTGGTGCGGTGATGTGACCTATATCTGGACGGGTAAGCGCTGGGCGTACCTCGCCGTTGTTCTCGACCTGTTCGCAAGAAAACCAGTGGGCTGGGCCATGTCGTTCTCGCCGGACAGCAGGCTCACCATGAAAGCACTGGAAATGGCATGGGAAACCCGTGGTAAGCCCGTCGGGGTGATGTTCCACAGCGATCAAGGCAGCCATTATACGAGCAGGCAGTTCCGGCAGTTACTGTGGCGATACCGGATCAGGCAGAGTATGAGTCGGCGTGGAAACTGCTGGGATAACAGCCCAATGGAGCGCTTCTTCAGGAGTCTGAAGAACGAATGGGTGCCGGCGACGGGCTATGTAAGCTTCAGCGATGCAGCTCACGCAATAACGGACTATATCGTTGGATATTACAGCGCACTAAGACCGCACGAATATAATGGTGGGTTACCGCCAAACGAATCAGAAAACCGATACTGGAAAAACTCTAACGCGGTGGCCAGTTTTTGTTGACCACTTCATACCGCAGGAGGCATGATGGAGAGCATTAATAATCAAGTGCAGTCGGTACGCCAGTTGCTGGCCATTCCCCAACTGGCCATCCCAAGCTATCAGCGACCTTACCGCTGGGGCTCCAAGAATATCTCGGATCTCTTTACCGATTTGGCAACCCATCAGGACAAGAGCGCCTACCGGCTGGGCTCGGTGGTGTTTCATCAGCACACCGATAGTGAGCAGGGCGAGATGCTTGATATCGTCGATGGTCAGCAACGCACCCTGACCCTGATGTTGACCGTCAAGGCGCTGATCGAGGTGCTGGATAACGAAAATCGCAGTGGCAAAGAGAAGAGTATCCGGTTTCAACGTCAGGATCTGCGTGAGCAATTGCAGGTCTTGCGTGGACCTATCGATGCGTTTATGCAGCGCCAGCGCTTCCCCAGCCGGGATTCGGAGTTCAACCTCAGACGCAACTATCTGGAGTTGCGTCGGCTGGTGGCCCGCCCTGAGTTTGACGAGCAGCAAATTGACTTTCTGCTCAACCGCTGTCAGGTGGTCTGCTTTGTACTGCAGGATATCTCGGAGGCGTTCCAGTTCTTCGATTCGCAAAATGCCCGGGGGCGCGATCTGGCTCCTCACGATCTGCTCAAGGCATTTCACCTGCGCGAGTTTGCCGGTCATGAGGCCAATCTCAAGGCCGAGGCGGTCGCCCATTGGGAGCGCCTGCCAAGCGACGAGCTGGCCAATCTGTTCGCCCTCTATCTCTATCGGGTACGCCAGTGGGCCGAGGACAAGTCGGCCCGCTACTTTGGCAAGGGGGAGGTGGATCTCTTCAAGGGGGTCAACCTAGATCGGGTAGGGCATTATCCTTACGTGGAGTCGCTGCGCATCGCCCACCACTTTGTCGATGAGTACAACAGCCAGTACCAGCGCAAGATTGACGGCCAGTACATGACGTTTCCCTTTCATCTCGACCAGATGATCATCAATGGTCGGCGCTTTTTCGAGATGGCCGAGTACTACCAGACGCGGGTGGCCGCCATCGTGGCCGAGGAGTCTGATTCCGGCAAGGCGCAATCTGCCACCCTGCTCGGCGAAACGCTGACACCGATGGCCAGCAAGGTGCTATCGACCCTGGGCAGCTACGAGCGTCGCCACCGCACCGGGGATCGTTATGTGCGGGCCATGTTCGACTGCGCCCTGATCTTCTATATCGACAAGTTCGGCAGCCAAGGGCTGTCACTGGCCATCGAGAAGTGCTTTATCTGGGCCTATCGCTGCCGCATCCGCCAGCAGGTAGTGCAGTTGGCAACCATGGATAACTATGTGCTGGAGCACAATCTGATCAGTGCCATTCGTGATGCTCGTCTGCCGGGAGATCTGCACGGCTTCCCTTTGCCTAGCATGAGCAGTCGAGAGAACAAGAACAATCGCAATGGTGCCGAAGATGAGCTGGTCGGGCTGTTTCGGGAGATGAAATATTATGAATGATGCAGGCGTTCGCCCCTTTTCCATTCGTGCACTGCTTGAAGATCGCGCCCGCTATCTGGTGCCCATGTACCAGCGCAACTATGCCTGGGGTGAGGGAGAGATCACCCAGCTGCTGCAGGATGTGCTGGATTATCAGCAAAAATTGGTCAGTGGTAAGGGGCCGCAAACCTACTATATCGGCACCCTGGTGGTGTTTGCCCGGGACGATGGCAGTTTCGAGGTAATCGATGGCCAGCAGCGCTTTACTACCCTCTCTCTGCTGGCCAATTGGCTCAAACATCACGCGATAGATTCGGTGGATATGAGCTGGTATCAGACCATCAACCTCGCTTTTGAGAGTCGCCCGATATCGAGCCATACCTTCGAGCGCTTATGGCAGGGTGTTGCCCCCTACGATTTGCGGGGGAGTACCTTCAATGAAGGTTTGGTGAACGGTTTTGAGCTGATTGGCAAGGCAATGGCGGATCTTGGTTTGGTAGGGGCTAAACTGACGGCCTTTTGCGACTACCTCTTCAAGCATGTGCAGATCTCTCGTATCGAAGTACCCAAGGATACCGATCTCAATCACTTCTTCGAGGCGATGAACAATCGCGGCGAGCAGTTGGAAAAGCATGAAGTGATCAAGGCGCGGCTGATGGAGACGCTGAACCAGATACCCGAGGAAGAGCATCGTCGCCAAAGTATTCATATCCTGACCCGGGTATGGGATGCCTGCGCCAATATGGAGCGCTATATCCAGTACGGCTTTACCCCGCAAGAGCGCCACCGTCTGTTTGGTGAGAGCGACTGGGGTCAGTTTGTGCCCCGTGATTTTGCCCATCTGCTTGATCTGCTAGGATCCCCAAACACGGCCGACGCTGCCGATAAAAGCCGTGCAGCTGCCGGTAGCCAAGGGCGCACCTTGTTGGCCATTTTGCAGGATGACAAGCTTGATGGTGAGGAGACGGTGGAGGAGGAGAGCGCAGGCTCCGAGCGCTTTAACAGCGTCATCAACTTCTCCAACTTCTTGCTCCATGTGCTGCGACTCGTGAGCCGCGACCCGGGTGATACGGAGGGGGTGCCGCTTGATGATAAACAACTGGTCGATCAGTTTGAGCTGCGAGTGATAAGGCAACCGGATCCAGTAGCGGCAGTTCAGCGTTTTATCTATGGCCTGTTAAAGAGCAAGTATCTGTTTGATCAGTTCATCATCAAGCGCGAGTTTGCCGATGGCAAGGATAGTTGGAGTCTGAAGCGGCTGCACTGGTATTCGGAAAAGAGCGTCAGTTACATCAATACCTTTGACAAGGATGAAAATGAGAATGGTTTCTCTGGTGTTAACCGGCGGGTCCTGATGTTGCTGTCGGCGTTTCATGTGTCGACCCCGACCCTGGTTTACAAACATTGGCTGAATGGTGCACTGAGATATCTGTTCGACAATTGTCACCCTGATCAACCGGTGGATGCCGGGGCTTATCTGTCCTATCTGGAGAGTCAGGCTCGCCGCTTTGTCTTCCAGCGCTTTTTGGCGCCTGGTGAAGGGGCTTCCTATTACCAGATGCTCTACCTTGATAACGCCCTGTTGCCCGCCATCAATGTGGATGAGAGTTGGCACAAGGTGATTACATCCAAACTTCGCTTCGGTCATATCGAGAACAACTTTGTCTTCAACTTCCTCGACTATCTGCTGTGGGTACGAGATCGGAATAGCGACAAAGTTGCTGGCTCCTTTGAGTTCACTTTCCGCAGCTCGGTGGAGCACTTCTCACCCCAGCATCCGATGGATGGCTATAAACCGGTTGAGCAGAGTGCACTCCATTCGTTTGGCAACCTTTGCCTTATCAGCCACAGCAAGAACTCGCGCTTGAGTAACTTCCAGCCGCAACAGAAGCAGGAGCACTTTGAAGCAAGCCTTGCCAATAACCAGACTGATAGTCTTAAATTGCTTGCTATGATTCGGCTGATGAAAGATAAAGGTCGTTGGCTGGAAGATGAGATAGCTGTGCATCAACAAGATATGTTGCAGGTCTTACTATCCAATCAAATTCAGCAATAACTGATTGAATCTGTTTATGAAATTTGGCTGCTATCAACTAATGGGCGTTAAGTTGATTGTATGATCTGATTGATAAAGAAGGGGAGACTAAAAATCTCCTCTTCTTTGCAGCAGTTTACTGCGGTCTTTTTGTGATGCATCAGCATAAAACGTTTTACTTGTGGACCCTAAGAAATGGAGAACATAATGTCGACTGTAGATACCTCTACAGCAGAGGAACTCAATCAAGGAGGCTCAGATTTTATTCTGACTTCCCTCGAGGCTATGCGTAAGAAGTTATTGGACCTTACGTCTCGAAATCGACTTTTGAATTTCCCTATCACTCAAAAAGGGTCTTCACTACGTATTGTTGATGAATTACCAGAACAGCTTTATGAAACCCTTTGCTCGGAAATCCCGATGGAATTTGCTCCTGTGCCCGATCCAACTAGAGCGCAGCTGTTAGAGCATGGCTATCTCAAAGTTGGGCCAGATGGTAAAGATATACAGTTAAGAGCTCATCCTAGCGCTAAGGATTGGGCGCACGTCTTAGGAATCCGTACAGATTTTGATTTACCAGATAGCCATAAAACGGTTGTTTCTGATTCAGATAGAGAGTTGCTGGAAAAAGCCCATCAGTTTATCTTGCAATATGCCCAAGGCCAGAATGGAAAATTAACAGGGATTCGTTCTGAATACGTTAATCAAGGTATAGCTTTGTCAGCGTTGAAGGAGGCGTGCTGCTTAGCAGGCTATGAAGGGCTTGAGGATTTTGAACGACAGGCAAAGGCTGGGAATGAGATTAGTATATCTTCTTCCAATCCCTCTCATGACGATAATCGGATACAGGCTCTGCTTTATCCAAATGAACTGGAAGCTTGTTTGCGCGCCATCTATGGTAAGGCTCAAACTGCTTTGGAGGAGAGTGGCGCCAACATCTTGTATTTGGCGTTAGGGTTCCTTGAGTGGTATGAAAGCGATTCCTCTGAAAAGGCACGTTATGCACCGTTATTTACAATTCCGGTGAGATGTGAACGAGGAAAATTAGATCCGAAGGATGGTCTTTACAAGTTTCAACTTTATTACACGGGTGAAGATATTTTGCCCAATCTCTCTTTGAAGGAAAAACTTCAGGCTGACTTTGGCCTCGCTCTTCCTTTGTTCAATGAAGAGGAAACTCCAGAGTCTTATTTTGCTTCGGTGAAGAAGGTTGTAGAGCAGCACAAACCTAAATGGTCTGTGAAACGTTATGGTGCACTTAGCTTGCTCAATTTTGGCAAGATGATGATGTATCTTGACCTCGATCCTGCCCGCTGGCCTTGTGACAAGCGCAATATATTGTCTCATGAAGTAATTCGTCGCTTTTTCACCAGTCAGAGCTGTGGTCAAGAGAATTCCGGCTTACCTGGTGGCTTCGGTCAGCATGAGTACTGCATCGATAGTTACCCTGATATTCATGACAAGGTTCCACTAATCGATGATGCGGATAGCTCGCAGCACAGTGCGTTGATCGATGCTATCCGTGGTCAAAACTTAGTCATTGAGGGCCCTCCTGGTAGTGGCAAATCACAAACGATCACCAACTTGATTGCAGCAGCTCTGCTCAACGGTAAGAAAGTCCTGTTTGTGGCAGAGAAGATGGCTGCACTGGAGGTCGTCAAACGTCGCTTGGATCGTGCGGGGCTAGGTCAATTTTGCTTAGAGTTGCACAGTCATAAAACTCATAAGCGCAAGGTGCTGGATGATATTAATGCTCGCTTGGTGAGTCAGGCGACCATGCCTACTATGGAAGAGATTGATGCTCAGATTTTGCGTTATGAAGATCTTAAGCAGCAGCTCAATGAATATGCCGCATTGATCAATAACCAATGGGCGCAAACAGGCAAAACGATCCATCAGATTTTGAGTGGTGCAACCCGTTATCGTCACAAATTAGATATTGATGCAACAGCACTTCATATCGAAAACCTTTCCGGGAAGCAGTTGGATAAAGTGACCCAATTACGGCTGCGTGACCAAATAGTAGAGTTTAGCCGCATCTACAAAGAGGTTCGTGAGCAGGTGGGGGCTAATGCAGAAATATATGAGCACCCTTGGAGCGGTGTGAATAACACACAAATTCAATTGTTTGACAGCGCTCGTATAGTCGATTTGCTACAAACTTGGCAGACATCAATTATCGACTTTCAACATAGCTATCAAGAATATGTAGATAAGTGGGCGTTAGAAGGCGAAAGCCTTAATACGCTTCAATATATTGAGCAATTGGTAGAAGATCAGTCGAATCTTCCAGTGTTGTGTGGTTCAGAGCGGCTTTGTTGAATAAATCGAACTTTTGCTGAGTTGAAGGATCAGATCACGCATCTTCCCGACAACGCAGACCGTTCCGTGGCAAAGCAAAAGTTCAAAATCACCAACTGGCCCACCTACAATAAAGCCCTCATCAACCGTGGCTCCATAACTTTCTGGCTGGATGATGAAGCTATTCAGGCCTGGTATGAGTCAGCAACACCTTCTTCACGAGGCAGACCTCAGCGCTATTCTGACCTTGCCATCACGACTGTGCTGGTCATTAAACGCGTGTTCAGGTTGACCCTGCGGGCTGCACAGGGTTTTATTGATTCCATTTTTACACTGATGAATGTTCCGTTGCGCTGCCCGGATTACACCAGTGTCAGCAAGCGCGCAAAGTCGGTTAATGTCAGTTTCAAAACGTTCACCCGGGGTGAAATCGCGCATCTGGTGATTGATTCCACCGGGCTGAAGGTCTTTGGTGAAGGCGAATGGAAAGTCAAAAAACACGGCAAAGAACGCCGTCGTATATGGCGAAAGTTGCATCTAGCCGTTGACAGCAACACACATGAAATCATCTGTGCAGACCTGTCGCTGAACAATGTGACGGACTCAGAAGCCTTCCCGGGTCTTATCCGGCAGACTCACAGAAAAATCAGGGCAGCATCGGCAGACGGCGCTTACGACACCCGGCTCTGTCACGATGAACTGCGGCGTAAGAAAATCAGCGCGCTTATCCCTCCCCGAAAAGGTGCGGGTTACTGGCCCGGTGAATATGCAGACCGTAACCGTGCAGTGGCTAATCAGCGAATGACCGGGAGTAATGCGCGGTGGAAATGGACAACAGATTACAACCGTCGCTCGATAGCGGAAACGGCAATGTACCGGGTAAAACAGCTGTTCGGGGGGTCACTGACGCTGCGTGACTACGATGGTCAGGTTGCGGAGGCTATGGCCCTGGTACGAGCGCTGAACAAAATGACGAAAGCAGGTATGCCTGAAAGCGTGCGTATTGCCTGAAAACACAACCCGCTACGGGGGAGACTTACCCGAAATCTGATTTATTCAACAAAGCCGTTCAGAGCATTTCCCAGCACTTAGTGAGCTAGATTCACCCGATGCCATTGCACGGGTGCGTCACTATTTAGATAGGTTCGAGTTGCTACAAGGTCATTATGTGGCCTTGAGCCAGGTTATCGAGCCTCAAAAGCTACGACTTTTAGAACAAGGACAATCGTGTGACTTTCCTCGTGAAGAGCTGGAAAAATATGGTGCAGCAGAGGATTTCACTTTACGTGATTTGGTCAGGTGGCTTGAATCCATCCAATCAATTCATGATGAGTTATCATCTATTTATGCGCAATTAAACGATTTCAAAAATGCTTTGCCAGATGGTATTGCTTCGTATATCGATGATTCGCAAGCTGGATTGCTATTCTGCTCTGAGTTGTTGTCGATTCTGGGTGCTTTACCGACTGAGCTTATTAGAGTTCGAGATCCTCTTTTCGATGATGATGATATCGATGCAGTATTGCGCGACTTAATGTGTCAAATCGAAACATTGCGTCCTTTAAGAGATGGTCTATCTACTTTGTATCAATTGGACCAGTTGCCTTCCCAAGAGATGCTCGCGCATGCCGTTGCTGTTATCCAGCAAGGGGGATTATTTGCATGGTTTAAGAGTGATTGGCGTAGTGCCAAGGCACTGCTCATGGCGCAATCTCGTAAGCCTGACACTAAGTTTGCTGAGTTAAAACGCTGCTCAGCTGATTTGCTCAAGTATTCGGAGCTGTTACAACGGTTTGAACAAAGTGACTTTGGTAATCAACTTGGTAATGCATTCCGAGGGTTGGACACCGACTGTGAACAACTCATGTTATTGCGTGATTGGTACAAGAAGGTCCGAGCTTGTTACGGGATAGGTTTTGGAAAGCGAGTTGCGATAGGCTCTGGATTATTTAACCTAGATGGTGAGATTATCAAAGGTGTGCATTTAATCGAGAAATGAATCGCCACGGATAATCTAGACACTTCCGAGCCGTTGATAATACTGGTTTTCATATTCTGTCGGTGACATCTGTTCGCTAGAACCATGCCGACGCTTACTGTTATAAAACATTTCGATGTAATCAAAAATATCACTGCGGGCTTCTTCCCGCGTTCCGTAGATCTTTTTCTTTATCCGTTCACGTTTCAACAACTGGAAAAAACTTTCTGCAACCGCATTATCATGGCAGTTACCGCGACGGCTCATGCTACCCTCCAGGCCGTGTGATTTCAGGAACGACTGCCACTCATGGCTTGTGTACTGACTGCCCTGATCCGAATGAACCAGCACCTGTTTTTCGGGATTACGCCGCCATACAGCCATCAGCAGTGCGTTCAGGACAATGTCCTTTGTCATCCGGGATTGCATGGACCAGCCGATAATTTTGCGTGAGAACAGAATCAACAACAACGGCAAGATACAGCCAGCCTTCGTGGGTCCTGATGTAGGTTATGTCCGTTACCCAACGCTCATCAGGAGCATCCGGATTGAACTGTCGCTGGAGCCTGTTGGGTGACACGATACTGGCCTCGCCTTTACGTGCCCGCGGGCTTCGGTATCCGACCTGAGCCTTTATTCCGACACGTTTCATCAGTCTCCAGACTCTGTTTACTCCGCACTGTTGCCCGCTGTCACGCAATTCCAGATGGATTTTGCGATAACCATAGACGCATCCCGACTCCAGCCAGAACTGTTTAATCTGTCCTGTCAGTCTCAGGTCTGCCTGATGGCGTTGTGAATGCGGCTGCTGAAGCCAGGCGTAAAAACCACTGGGATGAACATCCAGCACCCGACAGAGCAGGCGAACAGGCCAGCAACAGGAGTTGTCACGGATAAAGGCGTACCTCAGTCGGACAGCTTTGCGAAGTACGCCGCGGCTTTTTTTAATATGTCCCGTTCGTCGGTAACCCGTTTCAGCTCTTTCTGGAGACGGCGGATCTCGGCCTGAGCATCTGACTGTTCTTTATTAGTGGAAGAATCCGGACCGTACTTCTTTATCCAGGCATAAAGGCTGTGGGTGGTGATATCGAGACGTGTTGCAACGCTGGCAACAGAATAACCGCGATCAACAACCTGTTTGACTGCTTCAGTTTTAAACTCTTCGGGATAACGCTTACCGCTCATGGGCACCTCTCTTTAAGCCATCTTAAATGACTCTGAGGTGTCTGTTAAACCCGTGGCGATTCACTTTGGATATGTCTTTCGTTCTACCATACACTGCTATCAGAGAAACAACTGCGCAGACTTACCCGGCAAAGTGATTTAAGTCCACCTTAGCCGACACTTTACCTGCGACTCATTCCAATGGATCTATAGCCATCGTCATAGTTCTTGGTGTGGTCTTTCGCCAGATACTCCATGCGCTTCAGTAATTTGGTAACTTCTTGCATATGATTAGGGGATTTTCTGTTTAAATAAAAACAACCGTTTTCAGTCATATTGGCTAAAGCTGCATATTGATCCGAATCGAGACCTAATGCACTGCACCATGCCTGCTGGATTAATGCGTATAAACTGTCATCGGCGTTATAGTTCCCGGCACCATGGTAGAAGTCTTTATTCAGCATCAGTAATACATGGTAATGTTTACGGCGGTTAAGTTCACCGACTTCACGTACCCATACATATCGTAACCTATTTGACCGATTACGTTTCCATCGTCGGTTCTTACGTTGGCAATCGACCAGTAACTTAGCTTTCAGTGATTCAATAAAACGAGTAACCTCTTTGTTTGAATCACCATACTGATAACGACGGGGAAAACGTAAATCAACACGTAGTGCTAACGTACGCGGAAACTCGTCTACTGCATTACGAATAACATCGTAAAATGCCTGCTGGTAATCAGCATTCAATGAATTATGTGGCATATATAAACCTGAATAAGTAATTTACTCAATAATTAGCATTGAGGTAAGTGCGAATAAGTAACCATACGATTAATTATCGTGGTAATGTTACATGCAGATATGTACAGGAAAATTATCGATTTGGTAATAATTAACCGTATGGTGTTACATGCTGAATATAATCAACTGTACGTATATAGTGTATTAGTATGTTAATAATAATTAATCTTAGTAGAGAGTGGATGTATTACTAACAAGTATAATATTACCAGTAAACATATATTACTATACCGACAGTATTTTTATCAGTGAAAATATAACAATAAGCCCCCCCCGCCTGAGTAAATCCCACGAAAAATGGTAAGCATGCTAATAAATTTACTCTGATATTAGTTTTCAACAATTTAGGGCATTTCCACAGGCTAACCTCGCGATTAGTTGCGATCAGTCGCAACTATCGCGGCCAGTAGTGCTTATACGCGGCATTTTTTGTAAATGGATTGTTACGAAAATAATGGCCTGCATAAACCATTCGTGCCTTGCGTCTTGAGCGGACGATGTCTATCGCGCCTTCCTTTTCAAGTCTATCAATGACTCTTTCCAGTAACTTACCTTTACGTAATACATTAGGCCCGGCATTTCGTATTGTATTAAATCTGACATGATTCATATCTGTTTCATTGAACTCACGACGCAGCCATGATAATAGCAGCGCCTCGTAGTAGCCCTCCTGAGCCCCAAAAACCTTTATCGCCTGTTGCATGTACCATTCACACAGCAACCAGGCATTTTCAACATATTCTTTTTTTATCGCGCATTCACCTTCGGTATAGTAACTCAACAGCGCGGCCAGACGTGCAACATTATTAGGAAGTTTGGATGCAAAATCATTCATGTTTGCATATTCCCTGTCGGGGCCAATACCGCTTTCTATTTCATCGTGAATTTCTTTCCACGCTTCCAGGGCTGAGGGCTCGAATGATAAACATGTCTGATGCCCGGTCCCGTGTTGAGAAGCACTTTTTTCTATCAGTTCATTCATACGTTGGTAGAAGCGATTAAGATTCTCCAGCTTACCTGACTGAGGGGAAGATAGACGACTAATAAAACGCTGGCCCTGTGTCGATAATTTCGTATCAATATACAAGATAAAACAGCGTGCAAACAAACCACTCCCGCGTGCATGTTCGCCCTTGCGTTTTAAAAAATCGTAAAATATTGCTTTTTGTACCATGACTAACAACGTAATACGTCCATTCTTAATCGTAAAACTCGGCCCTGTTTTCCGATTGACATGAAAACTTTCATCATCCCATATGGAGTTCATAAATCCCAAATCACTCATGGTCCGTCTGCTAAGTATATTAGCCCCCTCATCAGTTATTAGTCCTGTTTGTGGCGAGTGGGTATACATTTCAAACTGCAGGGCTTCAGGGGTGACATTATTATAAATATACCTTCTGGCTTTCGGTTGTACTGGCTTTTCAGCAGATAACTTTTCTAACTGCCGTGAAAGTTTATCTGTACATAGTCCTTTCATAGTGCCTTTATCAATGCATTTCAGAAGTGCATTTTCTTTCTTGCTCCATATTTTAGACTGGACCTCATGTTCTTTCTTCTGCTTTTCATACTGGAGTAATACACGCAGATCATGCTCATGAAAAGGTTTTAATAGCAGTCTTTCCACCGCTGTTTTTCTCTCGCCAGAATCTGCTATCACGAATGAATACAATGACACCGGAGACTTCATGGTGTCTGTTATTTTTACATTAATCAGGCTCTGACACGCCAGTGATAATCCACTCAGCAATGTTAATGCAATCATTTCCCCCGGGGCTTGTGTGCATTCCTCAATATCAAAAATAGTTTCACGTAATGACGTGGGGAAAGCGTTAAATGGAAACTCCTGCATGACAATACCTCCAGAAAATGTTGTTTTGATAATTGAAAACTAATCTGGAATGCGATCGCAAGTCAATATGAAAAACTGATATTTAGTCCAATCCGACAGCGTTGGACTAAATTAGTTAAGTGGCAACCTCTGGTGTTTTCATTCGCCTGTGCTTTCTTTATAAAAACACAGGCGAATAATGTCAGTACGGAGATATACTGCCAGGTAATATGATTTAAATAATTCTCAGATATATATCACCTCAGTGAATCCCCACCCGTTTTAATCCAACAGGTCATCCCCACCGGATGGCCTTTTTTCATTTAGAGGCCGATATGAAACATCCCTCGGGTTATACCCTTATCCGTCGCCATCTGCGGCGTTATCCACACGCGCTACGCCAGCATTTGCTGCTGGAGCTCAACCTACTCGTTACGTATGAACCGGTGATTGGCATCATGGGGAAAACCGGCGTCGGCAAATCCTCGCTGTGTAACGCACTGTTCCGGAGCGAAGTCTGTACTGTCAATGCCGTGGAAGCCTGCACCCGTCAGCCACAGCGTGTCCGGCTACGTTTCGGTAATCACTTCCTGACGCTGGTTGATTTACCCGGTGTGGGCGAGAGTGTTACCCGTGATGGTGAATACCGTGAACTGTATCGTGACCTCATGCCACAACTCGATATGGTGCTGTGGGTACTCAAGGCCGATGACCGCGCCTATGCGGTGGAAGAGCAGTTTCATCAGGACGTATTCGCGCAGTACAGCGGACCGCAGCCGCCGGTGTTATGGGTGCTCAACCAGGTGGACAAAACCGACCCCGCCGAGCAGTGGAACTGGCCGTCCGCCCAGCCCTCGGCGTTACAGGCCGAGCGTATTGCGCAGAAACAGCAGGCGGTGGCCCGGCAGTTAGGTATCGCTGAGCAGGATATTCTGCCGGTTTCGGTCAGGGGGCGCTATCGTCTGTCGCGTCTGGTGGAGGCCATGATTACCCTGCTCCCAAAGCAGGCCCGCAGTCCACTTGTGCCGCACCTGCAGAACGGGTATCGCACTACCAGTATCATCAGCACCGCCAGCAGCAGCTTTGGCGATGCCGTGGTGGACGTTATCGATAAGGTTATTGACCTGGCCCCGCTACCACAGGTGGCACGCATTGCACTGCAGGCTGCAACACACACTGTCGCCCGCGCAGCACGCTCCCTGTGGGGATTTTTCTTCAGCTAGTCACTTCGCTTTCGATGAGCGGCCTTGCCGTTTTCGATAAGTTTCTTTGTTTCATTACGATCGATTTTGTCGATCGATCCGATCGATACTCATCGTTGTACATGATTAATCCGGTAGCCACATAATCCACAGGGCATTATGTGATTTGTTAATTTTAACCATCAAAATCAATGCGATGTATTGCAGGGATTGTCACGCATTAAGGAAAGTATATGCCGTTAATTCTGTTATGGGGCGGTCTGGCCTTGTTGCTGGGTTTCGTGGCGTCCGCTAACGGACGCTCGTTCTGGGGCTGGTTCATTCTCGGTCTGATAATCGACCCGATACTGGCGGGGCTGCTGTACTGGCTTATTGCAAAGGACCGCACATGAAAACATTTCTTCGTCTGTTCGGTAAGTTCACCCGCTGGTACATCACCCTCATTATCTTTATGGCCTGCCTGCTGTTCATTATCACCACCCTGGGCAATATGGCTGGCTTCTGACAGGACACTCCAATGAAAAATAAACTGATTATTTCATTTTTACTGGCTTCAGTGCTGACGCCTTCTGTCTCGCATGCGTTTGGCAACCGTGATAGCTGGGTAAGTGGCTATGCGCAGGGAACGTCTGAATACACCATCCTCGGTAAAGGGCAATCACAACTTTATCTGGCCTGCGATAGTTCCGGCTCACAGCCAGCGACCATTATCTTCACTGATGTGAACGGCCATCAGGTCAGGATGGACAGCGGTCAGAAGCTGAAGATGAAAATTGATAGCGAAGAAGAAGCGAATATCAGCGAAAGCGAATCCCATGTGGGTTCAGACAATCTGATGTGGGCATGGAACAAATTACGTAGCGGCAGGAACGTCATTGTCTCGGGTACCGGTGCGAAACCAGCAGCGTTTACGCTCAAAGGTGCTGGCGCTGTTATTCCTGAATTTGGCAATAACGGCTGCGTACCGAAGTTTGCCCTTCCGTAAGTCTTATCCACAACCTTTAAAATATCAGTAACACATCCTCAGCGCCCTGCTCATCCGAGCGGGGCGTTTTCTTTTGTCTTTCAGAAAGGAAATAACCATGAAATTAGCCAGCCGCTTTGGTGCGGTGAACCTTGTTCGCCGCGACCGTCCGTTAACCCGTAATGAGCTGGCGCACTATGTGCCCAGTGTGTTCAGTGAAGAAAAGCATGAATCACGCTCAGAGCGATACACGTATATCCCGACCATCACCCTGCTCGACAACCTGCAGCGCGAAGGCTTCCAGCCATTCTTCGCCTGCCAGACACGCGTGCGTGACCTGAACAAACGCGAACACACGAAGCACATGCTGCGCCTGCGACGTGAAGGCCAGATAACAGGTAAACAGGTGCCCGAAATCATCCTGCTCAACAGCCATGATGGCTCCAGCTCATACCAGATGTTACCGGGTCTGTTCCGTTTTGTTTGTCAGAACGGTCTTGTCTGTGGTGAAAGTTTTGGCGAGGTGCGTGTGCCCCATAAAGGCAATGTGGTGGAGAAAGTCATTGAAGGGGCCTGGGAAGTACTGAGGATATTTGACCGGGTGGAGGAGAAGCGCGATGCGATGGAATCGCTTTTGTTACCACCACCGGCACAGCAGGCGATGGCAAAAGCGGCACTGACGTATCGCTTTGGTGAAGAGCATCACCCTGTTACCGAATCCCAGGTCCTCAGCCACCGCCGCTGGCAGGATAAAAGCAACGACCTGTGGACCACTTACCAGCGTATTCAGGAGAACCTGATTAAAGGCGGGTTGTCAGGGCGAACCGCGAAAGGGAAGCGTTCGCACACCCGGGCGGTAAAGGGTATCGATGGCGACGTGAAGCTCAACCGCGCCCTGTGGGTTATGGCGGAAAGCCTGCTGGAGAGTCTGGGTTAATGCCGCATATTCCGGATGGCGTGATACCGGTCACGCCATATCCGCTCCCCCTGACCGGTGAGCCCGGTTGCCGCTCCATCTCTGACGACGACCTTTGCGCCCGGTGCTCACACCTTCTGTATCGCCCCGGCGAACTCAGCCTGTGCAGAGTATTTCTGACAGAAGGGCTCTGGCCCTCATGCTGTGATGAGGATGGTTATGCACAGTCCTGCCCGTCACTCCATCTGAATAACGCGTTCTCCGGCCAATAAAAGGACATCACATGAACAACATACTCAATACCCCCCGCCCCCTGGCTGAATCAACAACGTCACCATGCCCTGAGACGGACGGCATCACGTGCACGCCTGTCCCTGATGAGCAACGTATTGCCTTCTGGCCACTGCACTTCGGGGGCATTCCACACTGGATAACCCTGGAGCCCCGTATCTTCGCGTGGATGGACCGTTTCTGCACGGATTACCAGGGTGGTATCTGGCAGTTTTACACCCTCAGCAACGGCGGGGCCTTTATGGTGCCTGAGCCGGATGACGGCGACGGTGACCCGTGGACATTATTCAACAGTATGAACGGTAACGATGCGGTCATGAGTGCAGAAGCCGCTGGCATTGCCGTCTGCCTGCTGACATACAGTCATCATGCCTGCCGCACGATGTGCAGCGCCATGACCGGGCATTACGACCGGCTGCGGGATTACGCCCTGCAGCACGCCGAAGCCCGCGCCATTCTCACCATTATTGACTGAGAAAAAATGGAACACGCTGCACTGTCCCGGCTTGATGCCCTGTGGGACGCGCTGACACAGGTCCCCGTCGAAGAGGATGAGGATGACGTGGTTATCAGCGAACCCTTTTTACACTTTCCGGCAGGTACCGGCATCACGACAGTCTGGGCATGGTTCGAAACCATGAACCCGGCCTTCACCGTGGCCCATAAGCTGTATGGCAGGTCCCCCTCCCGGCCGCAGTAGCCCCTGCCTCTATTTACTGTCCACCACTGACCCGCGAGAGCATCATGCCCGTATCATATTCCCCGACATGCAACGCCTTACCGTTAACAACTCAACGGACGGTTAAACGGGCGTTATCGTTACTTGAGCACCACCTGCGCGAGCCGGGTGCACCTTTCACGTCCACCAGCGCCACCCGTGACTGGCTGCGCCTGCACCTCGCAGCACTGGAACGTGAAGTGTTTATGGTGCTGTATCTCGACAATCAGCATCGCCTTATTGCTCATGAAATCCTGTTCACCGGTACCATCAGCAGTACAGAAGTCCATCCCCGCGAGGCGGTCAAACGCGCCCTGTACTTCAATGCGGCGGCGGTGATTGTCGCCCACAACCATCCTTCCGGTGACCCCACACCCAGCCAGGCAGACCGGTCTGTCACGCAACGCCTTATACAGGCCCTTGCCCTGGTGGACATTCGCCTGCTGGACCATCTGGTTGTCGGCGGGATGGATATTGTCTCGTTTGCCGAACGCGGCTGGCTGTAAGGAGATAACAGTGATGAAAATCATCAGCAAGCGTCAGGCGATGACAATCTACCGCCAGCACCCGCAGTCCCGCTTATTCCGGTTTTGCACAGGGAAATATAAATGGTCCGGCAGCGTCTGCCACTACGCGGGTCGCGAGGTGCAGGATATCAGCGGCGTACTGGCCGTCTTCGCTGAACGCCGTCAGGACCGCAACGGCCCGTATGTGACCCTGCGTTGTGTCACTTTGAATTAACCCACGTTTAAGGAGCGCTACATTGTCGAATAAAACACCGACAGCCAGCCACCACACCGAAGCGCCGTGGTGGGGGCTGAAACGCGATATCACCCCGTGCTTTGGCGCACGCCTGGTCCAGGAGGGCAACCGCCTGCATTACCTGGCCGACCGGGCCAGCATCACCGGGACATTCAGCGACGCGGATTTACGCCATCTGGACCAGGCCTTTCCGGTACTGATGAAACAGATGGAGCTGATGCTGACCAGCAGTGAACTCACACCCCACATTCAGCGCTGCATTATGCTCCACGCAAAAGGGCTGATATGTGAGGCCGATACGCTCGGCTCCTGTGGCTATTTGTTCATCGTAATTTATCCGACATCTGCAACAACTGCATAAATCCCGGACGCTTTTCCTGAGTTTAACCAACCAATAAAGAGCGCAAACCATGCAAAAACAATCCCTGTCCCCTCATAGGGCGGCCTCGTCACGTCTGTCGTCAGTCGAAATCTGGCGAAAATTACTGAAGTATCTGCTGAAACAACACTACGGTCTGATGCTGAACGACACACCGTTTAGCAACGAAGGTGTGATCCAGAAGCACATTGATGCGGGTATTTCAGTGTGTGACGCGGTGAATTTTATCGTGGAAAAGTACGACCTGGTACGTACTGACCGCCCCGGTTTCAGCGTGAAAGAGCAGCCTCCGTTTATCAGCAGCATTGATATTCTTCGCGCCCGTAAGGCTACCGGGCTTTATACCCGCAGCGGGTATAAAGCCGTTACCGACTTCACCACCGGTAAATACAGCGGGGAGGTCCAGTGAAGCTGTCCGTTAACGTGGAAGCCGATAGCATCAACGTTCTGGCCCTCAATATAGGCCGGATCGTTGTAGATATTGATGGTATTGAACTGGCTGACCTGATCAATGTGGTCTGTGACAACGGGTATTCGCTTCGCGTTGCTGACGAGCCTGGTAAACTGATCGTGGAAGATCCGCTGCCGCCCCTCGCCCGCGTTAACTGCATTCAGTGCAGCACCGCGCATATCACGGCGGAAGACAATGCTCTGCTGTTTACCCTTTCACACCAGCATGAAGACTTTGGCGAGTCGGAATGGATTAGCTATACCGGCTCGGGTTATCTGCTCTACCTGGGCGCATGGTCATTTCCGGTTTTACGCCTCAAACGCCTCGGTCTGTCGAAAGCCTGCCGCCGGTTAGTGGTGACGCTTATCCGTCACTACGCCGCTGGCATCATTCATCTGGATGCCTTTGGTGAACTGCTACCCGACTTTGCCACTTTTGACTGGTAGCCCTGCCTCAATCACCACAAGGCGTACTAATGCCAGAATTAACCACTGAAGCTGCTCTCAAAATTCTGATTGGCTGGCTGAAGGACAATATTGATTGTGGCAGTGAGATTATCTTCGATAACGACGAAGATAACACTGACTCTGCAGCCCTGTTGCCTTGTATTGAACAGGCATTACAGAACGTTCGCGATGTCCACCATCTGCAGCTTCTGCAACAGGCCAGAAGAGATTAGCCCTCCGAACCGTACTCACCACACCTGCATAAGCGCCAGCCCTTATCGGCTGGCGCTTTGCTTTTATACAGAGGACAGAAATGATGTCAGACCTTACCCTCACAGAACCCGAGGTTTTAGTCGGCCACACCGACGTGCTTTGTTCCACCAGCATTGAGCGCATCGTCACCGGACGTAATACCTCGATTACACAGATTGAAACGCTGATACAACAACTTGACGATATCTCGACACTAACTGGCAGCATCGGCGGCGGAAAAGCCAATGAATGGGGGGGACGGCAATACCGTTACGATTGCTGGCTGATGGAGAAAACAGACGTGGCGATGAAAGCTATTACCCGCAATCTCGATCGCGGTATATGGCGGGATTTGATGCAAAAGTCAGGGATGCTTTCGCTCATGGACGCCCTGGCACGCGACCAGTGGTATAACAGTCTTGAGAAAGAAGATATTCCGTCAGTCAGCGAAGCGAATATCCTGAGCACATTCAAACAATTGCATCTGAATAAAGGTGAGGTGTTTGAGCGGGGAGTCATCAACGTATTTAAAGGGCTTAGCTGGGATTTTAAGACCAATTGCCCCTGTAAGTTTGGCGCGAAAATCATCGTGACGGGACTGGTCAAATATGACCGATGGGGATTTGGGATTAACTGGGGCTGGCAACGTGACCGCCTGGCAGACCTTGAACGTATGCTGATGCTTCTGGATGGCAAGCCGGTTCCCGATAACCGCGCTGACGTTACCCGTCGTCTCGGCGATCATATCCATGAGAACAGGCACAGTACCCGCTATGAAGATGAGATGTTTGCGATCAAATACTTTCAGAAAGGCACAGCCCATATAACCTTTAAGCGACCAGAGTTGGTCGATAAACTGAATGGCATCATCGCTAGGCACTATCCGGGAGCACTGGCAGCGAGATGAAAGGGGAGTGCCCTGTCCGATGCCTTCGCAAGTGAGCCAGCGCAAGCCAGACGACAATGGCATACTGGATGGCATACCGGAAAGACGTAAAAAAGAAAAAGCGCATGTTAATTAATAACATGCGATCAGAATATGGCGGTGAGGGGGGGATTCGAACCCCCGATACGTTGCCGTATACACACTTTCCAGGCGTGCTCCTTCAGCCACTCGGACACCTCACCACATTGTCTTCCCGATGTTGTCGGGACGGGCGCTAATGTAGGGAAAACCGGCACTTCCGTCAATCTTCTTTTTCAATAAATTAGCGCGTTTAGACAAACTTCAATCAAGTTGCTTCTTAAATGTTCTGAAACTGGCTTTTTTCCCCGCGAAACACTTTTATGAAGACTTTCAGTGATATTTGCTAAGGTGATGTGTGAACATAAGCATCTAACAAAACGGCAAATAAACCCGACATTTACCGGGAAACAACACCATCAATCTGGAGCAGAAATGGAGATTATCTTTTATCACCCGACCTTCGATCCCGCCGCCTGGCTACCAGCATTGCGCAAGGCATTACCCGGCGCGAACGTACGTGAATGGCGCAAGGGTGATAATGGCCCTGCCGATTATGCTCTGGTCTGGCATCCGCCTGTTGAGATGCTGCGTGGCCGTGAGCTGAAAGGGGTGTTTGCGCTGGGGGCCGGGGTCGACTCTATTCTGAGTAAGCTCAAGGCGCATCCGGAAATGCTGGCACAACACATCCCGCTATTTCGCCTGGAAGATACTGGCATGGGGGTGCAGATGCAGGAATATGCGGTGAGCCAGGTACTGCACTGGTTCCGTCGCTTTGATGATTACCAGGCATTAAAACAGCAGGCCAGGTGGCTGGAGCTGGAAGAATATCGGCGTGAAGATTTTACCATTGGCATCCTTGGCGCTGGAATACTTGGGGCGAAAGTGGCCGCCAGCCTGAATGCCTGGGGTTTTCCACTGCGCTGCTGGAGTCGGTCACGTAAAGATCTGCCGGGCGTGGTCAGTTTTGCAGGGGCGGAAGAGTTTGGCGCGTTTCTGCACGGAACACGTATATTGATCAATTTACTGCCTAACACCCCAGAAACGGTGGGACTTATTAACCTGAGCGTGATAAACCAACTGGCGGACAATAGCTATATTATGAACCTGGCGCGCGGTGTTCACGTTGTTGAAGACGATCTTCTGCAGGCGCTTAATAGCGGCAAAGTCAAAGGAGCAATGCTGGATGTCTTTAGTCGCGAGCCGCTGCCAGCCGACCATCCGCTCTGGGCACATCCCCGTGTTGCCATGACGCCGCATATTGCGGCCACCACCCGTGCAGATGAGGCCATTGCTTTTATTGCTACTGTGATCGACAAACATGAACGTGGCGAAAGCGTGAAAGGTCGTGTCGATCGCATTCGCGGTTATTAATGACACTTACGTGTCAGGCCGGGTTTTTCATTAAAAATGGCGGCGATAACTGCTATCCTTGCAGAAACAACTACAGGAGAGTTTCATGTATCCCGTTGACCTGCATATGCATACCGTCGCCAGCACCCACGCCTATAGCACCCTGCAAGACTACATTACCGAAGCAAAGCAAAAAGGGATTAAGCTTTTCGCTATTACCGATCATGGCCCTGACATGGAAGATGCGCCACACTACTGGCACTTCATCAACATGCGTATCTGGCCACGCGTTGTGGATGGCGTAGGCATTCTGCGCGGCATTGAAGCCAACATCAAAAATATTGAAGGTGAAATCGATTGTAGCGGTCCTATGCTGACTTCGCTGGATCTGATTATTGCGGGTTTTCACGAACCGGTGTTTGCCCCACAGGATAAAGACACCAATACTCAGGCGATGATTGCGACAATGGCGAATGGCTATGCGCATATCATCAGTCATCCGGGTAATCCAAAATATCCTGTCGACATCCCGGCGATTGCCGCTGCTGCCGCGAAGTACAACGTGGCGTTGGAAATCAACAACTCTTCTTTCCTTCATTCGCGGAAAGGCAGCGAAGCGAATTGCCGTGCGATTGCTGCTGCCGTGCGTGATGCGGGCGGGTGGGTTGCGCTGGGTTCTGACTCGCATACAGCATTTACACTGGGTGAATTTGCGCAGTGCCGTGAAATCCTTGATGAGGTCAACTTCCCGGAAGACCGTATTCTGAATGTTACACCGCGCCGGATGCTGAGCTTCCTTGAAGCGCGCGGAATGACGCCCATTACTGAATTTGACGACTTTTAATTAGCCACTGGAATCATTGCATGAACGAATTTTCCATCCTTTGCCGCGTACTGGGTTCACTTTTTTATCGTCAGCCACAGGATCCCTTACTCGTGCCGCTCTATACCCTCATCCGTGAAGGGAAGTTGGCGCAAAGTTGGCCGCTGGAGCAGGATGAAATGCTGGAGCGTCTGCAAAAAAATTGTGATGCGCAGGCGTTGGCCGCTGATTTCAACGCGCTGTTTGTCGGCAACGAATGCCGCGTTTCCCCGTATCGTAGCGCGTGGGTGGATGGAGCTACGGAGGCCGAAGTGCGTGCATTTCTCTCGTCTCGCGGTATGCCACTGACAGACGCACCTGCGGACCATTTTGGTACGTTGCTGCTGGCCGCCTCCTGGCTTGAAGATCAGTCAGCAGAAGATGAAAGTGAAGCGCTGGAAACGTTGTTTGCAGAGTATCTGCTGCCGTGGTGTGGCACTTTCCTCGGCAAAGTGGAGGCGCATGCTACCACCCCGTTCTGGCGTACTATGGCGCCTCTGACGCGTGATGCTCTGTCTGCCATGTGGGATGAGTTGCAGGAATCCGCAGAGGAATAAATGTGACTTTAATCACATTTAAACTGCAACATGAAATGTGATATTGCAATTATTGCGCTTCCTGTCACATAAATAAGGTGCGTATCTGCTAAGATGCGCGCCATGAACATTCTCCTCTCTATTGCATTAACAACAGGTATTCTCTCCGGTCTCTGGGGTTGGGTTGCCGTCTCTCTCGGTCTGATCGGCTGGGCCGGATTCCTTGGCTGTACCGCCTACTTTGCCTGTCCGCAAGGTGGTCTTAAAGGGCTTTTAATCTCTGCCTGCACGTTAATGAGCGGGGTAGCCTGGGCGCTGGTGATTATTCACGGTAGCGCACTGGCTCCGCATCTGGAGATTGTAGGGTATGTCATGACCGGGCTGGTGGCGTTTCTGATGTGTGCCCAGGCGAAAAATCTGCTGCTCTCTTTCGTTCCGGGTACCTTCATTGGCGCGTGCGCGACTTTTGCGGGGCAGGGCGACTGGCGCATGATAGTGCCTTCGCTTGTGGTCGGGTTGTTGTTTGGTTACGCCATGAAAAACAGCGGTCTGTGGCTCGCAGCCCGTAACGCTGGTGGAATGACAAAAGAACAAAAAAAAGCGTGACGATTTAATCCGTCACGCTTTTTCTACGTTTGCTGTCAGGATTCCGGAGGCATCGCCGCCATCTCGCGATATTTAACCAGCACTTCGTTTTTGTTTTCTGCCTTGTTTTGCAGATCCCAAAGCCCACGGTCGATACCGTCGTTAATCAGTAAAATCACCCCTGTCTCAATCGCTGACATCAGGCAAAGCATGACCGGTTCGTTAGCCGTGTAGCCCACCTCGCCTTCCAGCAGACGCTGATAATCAATAAAGCGGAATACCCCGGCCTGCACTTCATAGGACAAAATAGTCTTGCTGGTATTCACCGACGAAAGCACTTCCCCGGTACTCACGTTGACCACACGCAGGTTAACGGCAATCTGATCGAGCTGGTATTGCGTATCCGCACCTATACCAAAATAACGCGCGCCAACGCCCCCCGATTTCACGTTACTTTCATAACCGATAATCGATCCCTCAATCATGACATTTGCTGCGGTCAATGACTGGAGCGGGAAGCGGTTATTAATTGCAACCGTGCCATTTTCCTGCGCTGCGCGAATGATTTTGCGCTCATTCAATAAATTCTGCAGTCCCTGGCGTTCCAGTGGAACAAACCAGCGTGAATCTTTTAGCGCCGTCACCAGCATGGAGGTCGCGCTCTGCGGAACGGCGGTCGAGAAGTTACTGGCCGGATAGGGTTTAAACTGCCCGGTTTCATCCTGAATGTTATACACCGACACATATATTTTTCCGGAAGGCAGCGGCAAATGTGTCAAGTCACTATAGCTTTGTGCCCGAGGTAATAACGTAGGTTTGGCGGCTTGTTTTGGCGGCGCAGTTAAGCATCCGCTTAATAAACACACGGCCAGAAGTATTAATAAGCGCTGCATGATTATTGTCCTGTAATGGCGATGCTTTAAAAATCGGTTGAACCGTTTTGTAAACCTGAAACCTGAATAGTCGACGTTTTGCCTGTTTTTCTGTCAGTTACATTTAATTGTAACTGTCCATCTTTGTTGGCAATATCAACAATAAAGTCGCTGGTTACCATTCGACCTGGTTTACCGGAATTTATATTTGTTAATAACCCACCCAGTATTTGTGATTGAATAGCCTGAGTGAAATTATCAAGCGCTGATGGGCTATCAACGCCAAGATCTTTATAGCTGGGATCTTTATAAGAATTTTGTGCCTGCGCGCTATTTAATAAAAATGCGCCATTATTAGGGTTACCACCGAAATTAGGATTACGGAACTGAAAAGTCATTTGTCCCGCCCAACTTAATGGTGTTATCAACATTAATGAAATGACGGCATATGCGATACGCATGTTACCCTCCGGATATTTATCGTGTTTTAGAATTCATCTGTCGCTAAATCGCGGGTGCTCAGTAGTGCCTGATCAATTTGGCGACGGTCGAGTGCTTCATGTGTCTGTGCAAGTGCAATATCAACGTTTTTTTCAAAATCACGCCGCGTTGGGAACATAAATGTTTGATAAACAACACTTTGATTAATAGTGATGGTTATCCAACTTCCCCAGCGAGCACTTGGTCTTTCATTGATAGTTAAATTCCCTGTCCAGGTACTTTCCCATTTATCACTAAAAGCACGATAAAAATCGTGTCCGATCGAAGAAACCGTATGGTCGGTTAATAAACCGGGAATCTCCACTTCGACAGCGTACAGATTCCCGGCGGCGAGCAATAATGTTGCTGCCGCAAGGTAATGCGATGCGCGTTTCATGGCATTAACGCCTGAGATTATCGTTGGCCCAGGAGACTGCCTGAGTTCGGTTTTTAACCGCTATCTTTTTGAAAAGATTATAAAGATGCGTTTTTACCGTATTCTCGCTGATAAACAGAGAGCGGGCGATTTCAATGTTGGATGCGCCAATGCGCAGCTTATTCAAAATCTCTTTTTCTCTGTGGGTCAGCAACGCCGACTCCGAGCTGCTGTAACGATAATTTCCAGAGTGGGTAATTAAGTAACTGGCAAGCTTTTGTGAAAAGTAACACTCGCCGCGCTGGATCCCTTGTAATCCCTCAACCATGCGGGATTCATCTTCCGAGACGTAAAATACCCCATTGATATGCGGCCAGTTTTCGATTTCACGGAACGGATATTCATCCGGCGTATTCATTAACAACAACTTTAAGTTATTGTTTTTTCTGGATAAAATGTCCTGCCAGTATTGAATGATTTTCTTATCCGCCTCCATCATATCGAATAACACCAGACAATCGCCGGGAATATCATCCAGCGAGCGTTGAATATTATGCAATTTTCCTGTCATCGACAGAGAATGTTTCAGATGCTGCAACAAGGCTGTTGCCTGCAAGGAGGGTTTGGTAATTAACAACAGTACATGATTGTACGAACTTTGGACTTCACTGAACATGATGAAACCCCGCGTTTAGGACATCCGCAGCTTCCCCACCGAAAGGTGGGGAACCAGAGGTACTGACAGATGTTGTGTTGCTGTGTGTAGTAATAAATACTTAATCCCTAACAATTAAGGGAAATTAATAAATCTAAATGAGTGCTGCTAATTCCAATCTAGTCATTGCCATTCTTAAAGCAAGTGTTAAACATGTAACGTAATGTAAAAATAAATATTAAAATATTTCTCATGAGTTTTTTTATTGTTTATTTTTGATAGGTAAGTTGTACACGGAATCATACTTGCACACATTTAAAAAATCATACAAATTAATATATGTTATTGTGTTTATTGCATATTTATAGTGGTTAAAAAGTAGTATTGTTCATGCCATTACAAAGATTTTGGTATGAGAGGTGATGTCCAATTTGTGCAGCGAAAAAAATGAAGCATTGTGAAGGTCGAACGAAAAAATGTTATCTCCTTCGCAGAACATACTTACTGATTACTTCGTTACAACCAAATTGTTATAAGCAAACCCATCTGTTTAAAATGGTTTAAATACACTCTCTATATACGCATGACTGTAACAGTGTGAATATTCATACTTTGGTATTAATTAGAGAGCAAAAAATACGAATCACGGGTGAGATATTTTATTTTACGACCTGACCATACTGATTTCCGTAACGCAGCGTTAACAAATTAATTGAGTGTGTTATCGCCAGCGGAACAGATATTTGAGCTTTTTTTTAATAAACGACCAGGTCCAGGGTGACAACATGAAAAACAAGTTGTTATTTATGATGTTAACAATGCTGGGTGCACCTGGGTTCGCCGCCGCTGCAGGTTATGATATGGCAGGTTCGGAATATAACCTGGCGGTGAATGAATTAAGTGCCGCCGCCTACAATAAAGCGGCCATTATTGGTCAATCCGGTGCAAATAACAACGCACAAATTAATCAAACTGGCTCGAAGTTATTGTCAGTTATTTCCCAGAACGGTGGGAGCAATTCGGCAAAAATTGACCAGTCAGGAGCATATAACCTTGCATATATCGATCAGTCAGGCAGTGCTAATGACGCGAATATTACGCAAGGCGCTTACGGCAACACCGCAATGATTATCCAAAAAGGGTCGGGTAACAGGGCGAGTATTACTCAGTACGGTACACAGAAAACAGCAGTCGTTGTCCAGAGACAGTCGCAAATGGACATACGCGTTATACAACGTTGATGTCATTGTGGCTTTAAAATCAATCCGATGGGGGTTTACCATGAAACTTTTCAAAGTGGCAGCAGTAGCAGCGATCGTCGTTTCAGCCAGCGCTTTTGCAGGCAGCGTCCCGCAGTTCTCAGGTCATGGCGGCCATAACTATGGCGGTCCGGATTCAGAACTGAGTATCTACCAGACCGGTAGCAGCAACTCCGCGCTGGCACTGCAATCCGATGCTCGCGATTCTACAACAACAATTCGTCAGAATGGCTCAAGCAACGGTGCTGATGTTGGCCAGGGTTCTGATGACAGCACCATCAGCCTGTCACAAAATGGTTTCCATAACAGCGCAACTATTGACCAGTGGAACAGCAGAGATTCTACAATTTCTGTCAGCCAGTATGGTGGTGGCAACGGCGCGTTGGTTAACCAGACTGCTTCTGGCTCTACCGTGAACGTCCATCAGGTTGGTTTCGGCAATAACGCCACTGCCAACCAGTACTAACAGACATATCATTTGAAGAAACAGGGCTACGGCCCTGTTTCTTTTTGGGAGGCGTTATGAATACGTTGTTATTACTTGCCGCGCTGTCCAGCCAGATTACCTTTGACACGACCCGTGTCGGCGATATGTATACGATTACCCCACAGGTTTTACTCACCGAAAATTGCCTCTGTCAGGTGCAGATTCTGGCAACGCGACAAGGTGAGGGCGGTCAGAGTCGCACCCAGCAACGCAAGACAGTTCAATTTATCGCGAATCAACCAACATCGCTGATGCGCTTAAGCATGAATATTGAAGCGCAGGATAGTGTCGACATCGTGGTGACCGTTACGGATGGCCAGTCAGTGAATTTGTCTCAGCGCTGGACATCACAACAAACGCTGTAACCTATTAATTTAATGAATGTTTCTCAAAAAATAGTTTGTTTCATGTCTGTTAAATTTGGTGAATTAATGTATAAATAAAGTTGGCATCTTGTTTTAACAGGTGTCTGTGCGGTGCCTCTCTCACCACCTGCAAAGACCACTCATTATTGAGGTATATATGTCAGCTTCCAGCATGCTGCTTGTTCCAGCAGCTCTTTTCTCTGCCGCCGTGTGCAGCTCTGTTGCGATGGCGGCGACCGGCGGTGTTATCTATTTTGAAGGCGCCGTTGTCGAAACCCCGTGCGATATCCGTGTCGACACTCACCGTGCGACGGTGGCATGTGACCGTCAGGGACAGGCGAAAACCCAACAATTCTCCCTGAAAAACCTTGTCCAGGAGCAGAGTGGCTTCGACAACCTTGTGACAATGAAAATTAACTACCTCAACCCCGCGCATACCCTGGCTGTAATGGACATCACCTATAACTGATCTTTTTACAGGCCCAATATGCGAAATAATGCAGACTGGGCCTGATCAATTTTCATACCTGGCTGCGCTACACTTGAGAGAAGAGAAAGCCACGAGGCAGAAACATGCAAGCGACAATGCAGGTTATTCAGGGGGATATCACCACCGTCAGCGTGGATGTTATCGTTAATGCGGCGAATTCATCACTGCTCGGCGGTGGTGGGGTGGATGGTGCCATTCATCGTGCGGCTGGTCCGGCATTGCTGGAGGCCTGTCGGCGTGTACGTCAGGAGCAAGGAGATTGCCCGCCTGGACATGCGGTGATCACCACAGCCGGAAATTTACCCGCAAAAGCCGTAGTGCATACTGTCGGTCCGGTATGGCATGGCGGAGATGACCATGATGTTCACCTGCTGAAAGATGCCTATCGCAACAGCCTGATGCTGGCCGAAGCCAATAACTACGAATCCATTGCTTTCCCGGCGATCAGCACTGGCGTCTATGGTTATCCGAAAGCTGCCGCCGCAGAAATCGCCATTAATACCGTCGAGGCATTTCTGACTGACCATCCGCAAATACGTCGGGTGGTGTTTGTCTGCTTTGATGAGGAAAATGCCGGGCTGTATCAGCGACTACTGACACAGCGTGGAACGCTGACGAAAGCTGGAGGATAAAATGACGGCAGGTTGCTGATTATCGCCTTTACGAAAACCATTCTGGTCATGGTATGCGGCTCGGATAGCCGCGCTTTATGGAAAACGGGATGGCCAGTGCATCGTTACGATACTTTTCCTTTTACAGACCCATTTTCTTGTTAATGAACGCAGGCGTAGAACGCCTGCGGCGATGCGTTTCGGATTATCTACCCCACCAGACGCGGCTCGGGCAGATATACTTTGACAGCTATGACAATAAAAATATTCGATGAACCTGATTTCCCCTCACAAGAGCCTGCGACCCCGCCGCCAGATACGCGGTTAGGACGGGCTGTCACGCCGTTGTGCGCGGGTCACCCTGGCCTGTGCGGTCTGGTGGCGCTTGATGACAGCCTGGATGCTTTTGTGGCGCGTTATCGCCTGGCGGAAATGGCCCAGCGAACCCTGGATGTGCAGTATTATATCTGGGAGGATGACATGTCCGGGCGGCTGCTGTTACTTGCGCTCGTGGAGGCTGCGGATCGCGGTGTTCACGTCCGGTTGCTGCTTGATGACAACAATACGCTTGGCATGGATGATGTTTTACGCCAGCTTGACGCCCATCCGCATATTGAGGTTCGCCTGTTCAATCCCTTCTCATTTCGCACGTTACGAGCACTGGGATATCTTACCGATTTTGCGCGCCTCAACCGTCGTATGCACAATAAAAGTTTTACTGCGGATGGTGTGGTGACGCTGGTCGGTGGCCGCAACGTCGGAGATGCCTACTTTGGTGCCGGGGAAGAGCCATTATTTACCGACCTTGATGTTATGGCGATAGGCCCGGTGGTGCGTGATGTCAGCGACGATTTTTCCCGCTACTGGCACTCTGAGTCCGTGTCGCCGCTGCATGCGGTGTTGGATTTGCCACGCGAAGAGATCGCCGGGCGCATCCGTTTGCCGGAGTCCTGGTATCAGGATATCACCGTAGTGCGCTACCGGAACAAACTGGAATCTACCCCTTTTGCCAGTCAGCTCGAGTCCGGTACGCTCCCCATAGTCTGGGCGAAGACCCGGCTACTGAGCGATGACCCGCGTAAAGGGCAGGGCAAAGCACGTACGCATACCTTGTTACCGGAGCGTCTGAATAATGTGATGGGTACGCCGGAACGGCAGGTGGATATTATCTCGGCCTATTTTGTT
This sequence comes from Phytobacter diazotrophicus, assembly GCF_052061655.1. Taxonomy (NCBI): domain Bacteria; kingdom Pseudomonadati; phylum Pseudomonadota; class Gammaproteobacteria; order Enterobacterales; family Enterobacteriaceae; genus Phytobacter; species Phytobacter diazotrophicus. The sequence goes on from NZ_CM125428.1 coordinate 2,143,372, forward strand.
CCAGGACGTCGGGGGGTTGCCCAGCTTATTCGTCTGGCGCGCAAAGGTGTCAGTATCGCTATTCTTACAAATTCTCTGGCGGCGAACGACGTCTCAGTGGTTCATGCGGGCTATGCGCGCTGGCGCAAGAAGCTGCTTCGCCACGGAATAGAACTGTATGAACTTAAGCCAACCCGTGATGAGGCACACCCGGTCCATGATCGTGGGCTGACCGGGAATTCCGGCTCCAGTTTGCATGCCAAGACATTCAGTATCGACGGTGAAAAAGTCTTTATCGGATCGTTTAATTTTGACCCGCGCTCGGCCATGCTGAACACCGAGATGGGTTTTGTGATCGACAGCGCCGATCTGGCGCAACGGATTCACCATCGTTTTTTGCGCAGTCAGCGTGCGGCAGCCTGGCAACTACGCCTTGATCGCTGGGGACGTATTAACTGGGTGGAGTTGCAAAACGGCAAGGAGACGGTATTGAAAAAAGAACCGCAGACGCGGTTCTGGCAACGGATGCTGGTACGACTGGCGTCACGCCTGCCGGTTGAGTGGCTGCTCTGATTTTCAGGCAGTCACACTGCGATTAACGCGCTGTCGCATGAGTGTTGCTGGTTTTACCTTCCGGCTTACCCGAGAAGAGGAAACGCAGCACCGGAATACGCAGGTGTGCTTCATAGAGCAGTAGCGCAGAACCAATGACAAACACCAGGCCGGTGGTAAATCCAAGCAAGTTAGAGTGAATGTGTGGGGTTATCCACGCACCGAACAGCAGCGTTAACGGATGATGTACCAGATAGATAAACAGCGATGCGTTAACGAAATAGCTCACGCGGGCAGACTGGAAATTCAGCATGCGATAGCCCAGCGAAAAGACCACATTCACCATCCATAAACCCAGCAGCATGGTAATCACCGATTCGGTTTCATACATCCAGCCATCACCGCTGCCATAACGTTGATTCAGCAGATAGGCGACGAAGCCGATAAGCGAAGCAACAAAACAGGCAGGGGAGGGGTTAATAAAGAGCGATTTGAGGCGCGGATTAATGAAGGTCAGCGCGCCCAGCAGGAAAAATGGGATATAAAACAGCGATTGCATGACGGCGAAATTGAACAGCGCGTCGCGCAATATATCAGGATAAATAATGAATACGAGTCGGCGGAATGCCGCGTAAATGATGCCGAATGCCAGAAACGCCAGGGAAAGTTTGCCCAGCGTAATGTTGTCGAGCAGACGGGCCGCATTGCTTTTAATTCTGCGGAACAGCCACATGCTGACCGTCGTGAGAACGACCAGTACCAGCAAAAACCAGAGATGAGAAATCAATTCCCACACCAGGGTGTTAAATTTGTCGTACAGCGATAACGTATGCCAGTCCTGCGCGCGTCCATTGACATATTGCAACATAATAAATTGCGGAAGCGTGAGCAGGGGAATGGCGGTCAGCATCGGGATACCAACGCGCTCGACGCGTACCGTCCACCAGCGTTGTAGCGGGTAGCGCAAATAAAGCATATAAGAGAAGTAGCCAGAAATGACGAAAAACACCTGCATACGGAAGGCGTGGATCGCGTCATTGAACAAGGTCAGCCACCACGAGGGGTGTGCGCTGTTCACGTGCCACATATGACTCGAATAAATCAGCGAAATGTGAAAGGGGATCCCAAGCAACATTAACCACGCGCGGATGGAATCAAGGAAATATTCACGTTGTGCGGGTATTCTGCTCATATGACTCCTTTAACTCTCAGACTTTTCGTCTTATCCATAAGACAAATAATGATTACATTCCTAATCAACCCTACACTATGACCGATAGACTGTCTCCAGGATAAGTACGCAAAACGATAAAGGGTTAGTTTCATTTGCTTATTCACTGAGCCAGCGCGCTGAACAAAGCGGGGATTCAGTTGTCGGAATGCCAAAGTTTCCATTAAAATGGATCGGATCGATTTAAGCACACAAAGGGGGAAGTGCTTAGTTATTATGAAACCTAAATTACGAATGATGAAAATGCGTTGGTTGGGTGCTGCGGTTCTGTTGTCACTTTATACGTCATCAGGCTGGGCTTTTTCCATTGATGATGTCGCAAAACAGGCACAATCCTTAGCAGGCAAAGGTTACGAAGCGCCAAAGAGCAATCTGCCGTCCGTATTCCGTGAGATGAAATATGCGGATTATCAGCAGATTCAATTCAACCATGATAAGGCCTACTGGAACGCCATTAATACCCCATTTAAGCTTGAATTTTATCACCAGGGCATGTACTTCGACACGCCGGTTGCTATCAATGAAGTGACTGCTACCGCTGTTCGCAAAATTAAATACAGCCCGGATTATTTTAACTTTGGCAACGTGCAGCACGATAAAGACACGGTCAAAGATCTCGGATTTGCCGGTTTCAAAGTCCTCTACCCCATTAATAATAAAGATAAAAACGATGAAATCGTCAGTATGCTGGGTGCCAGCTACTTCCGTGTGATTGGCGCAGGCCAGGTATATGGTCTTTCCGCCCGTGGTCTGGCGATCGACACGGCTTTACCGTCAGGGGAGGAGTTCCCTCACTTTAAAGAGTTCTGGATCGAACGTCCAAAACCGACGGATAAACGCCTGACCATTTTTGCACTGCTGGATTCCCCGCGTGCGACGGGCGCCTATCGTTTTGTGATTATTCCAGGGCGCGATACTGTCGTTGATGTGCAGTCTAAAGTCTATCTGCGTGACAAAGTGGGCAAATTGGGCGTAGCGCCGCTCACCAGTATGTTCCTGTTCGGGCCGTCGCAGCCGTCGCCTGCAACCAACTACCGTCCGGAATTGCATGATTCCAACGGCCTGTCGATGCTGGCCGGAAACGGCGAGTGGATTTGGCGTCCGCTGAATAACCCGAAACACCTGGCGGTAAGCAGTTATGCCATGGAAAACCCGCAGGGCTTTGGTCTGCTGCAGCGTGGTCGTCAGTTCTCCCGTTTTGAAGATATTGATGACCGCTACGACCTGCGTCCGAGCGCCTGGATCACTCCGAAAGGCGATTGGGGTAAAGGGAAGGTAGAGTTGGTGGAAATTCCGACCAACGACGAGACCAACGATAATATCGTCACTTACTGGACGCCGGATCAACTGCCGGAACCGGGTAAGGAGATGAATTTCAAATACACCATCACCTTTAGCCGCGATGAAGACAAGCTGCACGCGCCTGATAACGCATGGGTAATGCAGACCCGTCGCTCTACTGGCGATGTCAAACAATCCAACCTGATTCGTCAGCCGGATGGCACACAGGCTTTTGTGGTGGACTTCACCGGTCAGGATATGAAGCAACTGCCGAAAGACACCCCCGTCACCGCGCAGGCCAGTATCGGTGATAATGGCGAAATCGTTGAAAACACCGTTCGCTATAATCCTGTCACGCAAGGCTGGCGTTTAATGCTGCGCGTCAAGGTTAAAGATCCGAAGAAAACCACCGATATGCGTGCTGCGCTGGTCAATGGTGACAAGACCCTGAGTGAAACCTGGAGCTATCAGCTACCTTCCAATGAATAAGACAACTGAGTATATCGACGCGCTACCGCTTCCGGATGCGGAAAAGGCAGCGCTGCCGACAGAGAGTCTTCGTGCCGTGCATGAAGCCCTGGACGAGGAACGTCATAGCTGGACTCGTGATGATGATTCGCCGCTGGGTTCAGTGAAAGCGCGTCTTGAACACAGTTGGCCTGATTCCCTCGCGAAAGGTCAACTCGTTAAAGATGATGAAGGGCGTACACAACTGGAGGCAATGCCGAAAGCGAAGCGCTCATCAATGTTCCCTGATCCCTGGAGAACCAACCCGATTGGGCGTTTCTGGGATCGGCTGCGCGGTCGCGATGTTCAGCCGCGCTATATGTCGCGTTTGACGAAAGAAGAGCAGGCCAGCGAGCAAAAATGGCGTACGGTGGGTTCTATTCGCCGTTACATCCTGTTGCTGCTGACCCTGTCACAAACCGTGGTCGCTACCTGGTACATGAAGACCATCCTGCCTTACCAGGGCTGGGCGCTGATTAACCCGTCGGACATGGTGGGGCAGAATCTGTGGGTTTCCTTTATGCAGCTACTGCCGTATGTGCTGCAGACCGGGATCCTTATTCTGTTCGCCGTCCTGTTCTGTTGGGTGTCGGCCGGTTTCTGGACCGCGCTTATGGGCTTCTTACAGTTGCTGATAGGACGGGATAAATACAGTATCTCCGCTTCCACTGTCGGTGATGAGGCGCTCAACCCTGAGCACCGTACTGCGCTGATCATGCCTATCTGTAACGAAGACGTTGATCGCGTTTTTGCAGGCCTGCGTGCGACCTGGGAGTCGGTTAAGGCAACCGGTAACGGTGAGCATTTCGACGTTTACATCCTGAGTGATAGTTACAACCCGGACATCTGCGTTGCCGAGCAGAAAGCCTGGATGGAATTGATCGCCGAGGTGCAGGGCGAAGGGCAAATTTTCTACCGCCGCCGCCGCCGCCGCGTGAAACGTAAAAGCGGTAACATCGATGATTTCTGCCGTCGCTGGGGTAGCCAGTACAGTTACATGGTGGTGCTGGACGCCGACTCCGTGATGACCGGTGATTGTCTGACCGGGCTGGTGCGTTTGATGGAAGCGAACCCGAACGCGGGTATCATTCAGTCGTCGCCGAAAGCCTCTGGTATGGATACGCTCTACGCACGTTGTCAGCAGTTTGCGACACGCGTGTATGGCCCACTGTTCACTGCGGGTCTGCACTTCTGGCAGTTGGGGGAATCGCACTACTGGGGTCACAACGCGATTATCCGCGTGAAGCCGTTTATCGAGCACTGTGCGCTGGCACCGCTGCCGGGTGAAGGCTCCTTTGCCGGTTCGATTCTTTCGCATGACTTCGTAGAAGCCGCACTGATGCGTCGTGCGGGGTGGGGCGTCTGGATTGCCTATGACCTGCCAGGCTCTTACGAGGAACTGCCGCCGAACTTGCTTGATGAGCTTAAACGTGACCGCCGTTGGTGTCATGGCAACCTGATGAACTTCCGTCTGTTCCTCGTCAAGGGGATGCACCCGGTACACCGTGCGGTGTTCCTGACGGGGGTCATGTCCTACCTGTCCGCGCCGCTGTGGTTTATGTTCCTGGCCTTGTCGACTGCACTGCAGGTGGTACATGCATTAACGGAGCCACAGTACTTCCTGCAACCGCGTCAGCTCTTCCCGGTGTGGCCGCAGTGGCGCCCTGAACTGGCTATCGCGCTCTTTGCCTCAACAATGGTCCTGCTGTTTTTACCGAAACTGCTGAGTATCATTCTGGTGTGGTGCAAAGGGCCGAAAGAGTACGGTGGATTTGTGCGGGTGACGCTCTCCCTGCTGCTGGAAGTGCTGTTCTCTGTACTGCTGGCGCCGGTGCGTATGTTGTTTCACACGGTGTTCGTGGTCAGCGCATTCCTCGGCTGGGAAGTGGTCTGGAACTCACCGCAGCGTGACGATGATTCGACTCCGTGGGGCGAAGCCTTCATGCGCCACGGTTCTCAGCTTTTGCTGGGGCTGGTATGGGCAGTGGGTATGGCATGGCTGGATTTGCGCTTCCTGTTCTGGCTGGCGCCGATCGTCTTCTCGCTGATCCTCTCTCCGTTCGTGTCGGTCATTTCCAGTCGTTCAACGACGGGCCTGCGCACTAAGCGCTGGAAACTGTTCCTGATCCCGGAGGAGTACTCTCCGCCACAGGTGCTGGTAGACACCGACAAGTATCTGGAACTGAACCGTGGCCGTTCACTGGAAGATGGCTTTATGCACGCGGTGTTCAACCCGTCGTTTAACGCGCTGGCAACGGCAATGGCAACGGCACGTCACCGTAGCGGGCATATTCTGGAGATAGCCCGTGAGCGTCACGTTGAGCAGGCGCTGAACGAGACCCCGGATAAGCTTACCCGTGACCGTCGTCTGGTGCTGCTGAGTGACCCGGTTACTATGGCGCGCATGCACTACCGCGTATGGGCATCGCCTGAGAGATATCTCTCCTGGGTTAACTTTTATCAGGATGTGAAGCTTAATCCGCTTGCCCTGAAAACAAAGTAAGCCGACATTAAGGAAAATACCGGCCCCAGGGCCGGTATTTTTTTGTTGTCTATAGAAAACCCCCAGCTAGGCTGGGGGTTCCGGAAAGCTTTCAGCTTTAAGCCAGTTATTAAAACCCCTTTTGATTTGTTAAAACAGCTTGCGGTCTGGCAACTGCAAAAGTTCAACAAGAAATCAAAAGGGGGTCCCGATGGGGGACGAAAAGAGCTTAGCGCACACCCGATGGAACTGTAAATATCACATAGTTTTTGCGCCGAAATACCGAAGACAGGCGTTCTACGGAGAGAAACGTCTGGCGATAGGCAGCATTTTAAGAAAGCTGTGTGAGTGGAAAAACGTACGGATCCTGGAAGCTGAATGCTGTGCAGATCATATCCATATGCTTGTGGAAATCCCGCCCAAAATGAGCGTATCCGGCTTTATGGGATATCTGAAAGGGAAAAGCAGTCTGATGCTTTATGAGCAGTTTGGAGATCTGAAATTCAAATACAGGAACAGGGAGTTCTGGTGTCGGGGATACTACGTGGATACGGTAGGGAAGAACACAGCGAAGATACAGGAATACATAAAGCACCAGCTTGAAGAGGATAAAATGGGTGAGCAGTTGTCGATCCCTTATCCGGGCAGCCCGTTTACGGGCCGTAAGTAAGGAAGTTTGATGCAAATGTCAGATCGTATGCGCCTGTTAGGGCGCGGCTGGTAACAGAGCCTTACAGGCGCATCTGAAAAACCTCCGGCTATGCCGGAGGATATTTATTACGTAAATAATGTATGTGAGGTAGTCAGTGAGAATAGTCATTGTGGCGCTTATGGCATGTCTGCTGAGCGGATGTGGCAGCATCATCAGCCGGACGATCCCAGGCCAGGGGCATGGCAATCAGTACTACCCTGGTGTCAAATGGGATGTTCGCGACTCCGCATGGCGCTATGTCACCGTACTCGACCTGCCATTCTCGCTGGTGTTCGATACGCTCTTACTGCCCATTGACGCACATCATGGCCCGTACGAATAATTAACGCTCGTCCCACTCATCCGCAGCAGCCTGACCTTCTTCGGTATCAAGTGGAGGCTCAAGCTGGAATTCCCCTTCATCCCACTCGTGCAGCGTGTTCTCTTCCAGCCACTCCTGACGGAGCTCTATCTCATCAAATTCGCCATCAAACACACTTTGCGCGGCTTCGCCCGTTAACAATGGCAGACACTCGCCTTCCTCTTCATCTGTGGCGAAGAATTCTGCTTGCCACATAATGTCTCCATCCTGGAGAACGTATTTCTGGACGTTGAATTGCTGCACATTCGCATCTTCCTCCTCCACGCCTGGATTACTGGCGAGGAACTCTTCGCGAGCAGCGTCAATTGCTTCTTCGAGCGTAGCGTACATAGTCATAAGTTTCTCCCTGTGGTTTGACGAGGTATTCAGGGAAAGAATAGTTGAATATGAGGTTTTGCAAGTACCCGAACAAAAAAATCAGTCATCGGTGTTAATCATCAATGATCCGGTCAGCGACCCTCTGGCGCGCAGGACGTTGTAAACTGACCCAGGAGTAAAAGGCGTTAAACAGGACAATGCCCGCCGTGACGCAGAATACCGCACGAAAACTGTAGTTTGCCGAGACCGCCGCGCCGAGCAACGGGCCGGTCACGTTACCGATATCGCGGAATGACTGGTTGTAGCTGAATACGCGGCCTGCAATTTGTTGGGTCGTGTTATAGACGAGCAGCGTTTGTACCGCAGGCAGTAGCGCGCCATCAGCAGCACCGAGTAAAAAACGCAGTAGCCCAAGCTGCCACGGCGTTTGTACGAAGGCCATCGGTACCAGCAACAAGACAGAAATCAGCAGTGCGGCAACCAAAATCTTTTCCGGACCGATACGATCGCCCAGGCGGCCAAGTCGCGGTGCACTCATTAGTGCCGCCACGCCGGGAACCGACGCTATCATGCCGCTGATAAACGCGATATTACCGACATTACCTGCCAGTTCACGAACATAGAGCGTCAGGATAGGCGCGATAGACCCGGTTGCGACCTGGATTATCATCGTTGTGACAAACAGGCTTAGCACCAGGCGCGGACTTTTCAGTGAAGCTAAAACCTCTTTTGCGTGGAGCATCTCTTTTTTCGCCACCGGGGTGAAATTTTCCCGAATGCAAAAGAGTGTCAGCAAGAAGCAGATAAACAGAACTGAGGCGGTGATAAAAAAGACCATCCGCAGCCCATATACATCGGCCAGCAGACCGCCAGCCAACGGTCCAAGCAGTGCTCCGGCTACGCCGCCCGTCGATAATGTTCCCATCGCCCAACCACTGCGGTTTCGTGGCATCTGTGTCGCGATCAGCGCGTTGGCATTAGGTATAAAGCCGCCGAGTAAGCCGAGCAGCGCACGCAACACAAGAAATTGCCAGATATTTTGCGCAAAGCCCATCAGGGCCATGACAATCGCCATCCCGAGTGCAGAACGCAGGAGCATAATTTTACGACCTTTACGGTCAGCGAGGCCGCCCCAGAAGGGTGAAGCCATAGCGGAAAAAAGAAAGGTAATACTAAAGACCAGACCGGACCACATGTTGAGCGCGCTATGCCCGGTAACGCCAAGTAGCTCAACGTAGAGAGGCAAAAAAGGCATGACCAGACTAAATGCCGCGCCAGTTAAAAAACAGCCGACCCAGGCCACGGTCAGATTACGTTTCCAGTTTATGGGAGCAGGAGATGACATTACCGTTCACGTTACGCGTGTCACACGCGAAGAATTAGCGATTGAAAATAATAAGCCTGCTAATTATGCGCCTGGGTAATGACACCTGCAACGGAAAGCATGTGTAGAAATGCAACAAACATAGCCCGGCGTACCGGGCTAAGCCGGTGTTAATAGCGCGAAGGAACACCGTCCGGGCGGGTTTTGAAGCGACGATGCAGCCACATATATTGCTCCGGGGCCATCAGAATACAGCGCTCAACAACCTTATTCATCCAGGCGGCGGTCTCTTCTGCGGTCTCCAGCGGCGGGGTGGTTTCACCTTCCAGCATGATCAACTCATAACCTTTACCGTCCGGTTTACGACGTGGTACGAAAGGTACCAGGCAAGCTTTAGACATTTTCGCCAGCATCCAGGTACCTGTCGTGGTCGCGGTCTGCTCGACCGCGAAGAAGGGCACAAAGACACTGGAACGTGGGCCGTAGTCGTGATCTGGCGCGTACCAGACGACATCACCGCTTTTTAGCGCACGTACCATTCCTTTCAGGTCTTTACGATCAATCATCGTCTTGTTTGAGCGCAACCGTCCCCACGTTTGCAGCCAGTCAAGCAGTGGGTTGTCATTAGGGCGGTACACACCGATGCCCGGAATATGCATGCCGAAGACGCGGGCACCCAGTTCGAGCGTTAAAAAATGTACGCCAATCAGCAAAATGCCCTTACCTTCGGCGAAGTGCATTTTCGTATTGTCCATGCCCGTAACATCAACCCAGCGATTGATCCGGCTGTCCGGCCAGAACCACGCCATCCCGGTTTCCATCAACCCCATCCCAACAGATTCAAAGTTCTTTTTGACCATCTCCTGTCGCTCTTGCTCAGGCATCTGTGGAAAACAAAGCTCAAGGTTACGATGTGCGATACGGACGCGGCGCTTCATTAGGCGCATTGCCAGCCGCCCCATACCGCAACCCAGGCGATAGAGGACCGGATAAGGCAGTTGTACCACCAGCCACAACAGTCCAATTCCGCACCAGGTCAGCCAGTAACGCGGATGTAACAGTGACGGGGAAAATTTTGGTAAATGCGTCATATCGTTCCTTACTCAGCAAAAATCTCCTGCATTGTCGCATTTTTATCGAGTCAACCAAAACCTCTACCAGTTGAATGCGTAATTGCCAGGCTATTGTTATTGAAAGATGATTTTAATGAGGGAAATGTAGCGCAAATTGTGTGGATGTAAATTGCCACTCATTGCTTTATGATGCCGTCCGATTTTATTGACTACCGCATTGCAGGATACGTACACCATGCCAGTGTTACACAACCGCATCTCGAATGATGAACTGAAAGCGCGCATGCTTGCCGAAACCGAGCCGCGCAAGACCGTCTCATTCTATAAATATTTCTCCATCGTCAACCCGCAGGCCACCCGCGACATACTCTATACCGCCTTAACAAAGCTGAATGTGTTTGGTCGCGTATATTTAGCTCATGAAGGGATCAACGCGCAAATCAGCGTGCCGGAAAGTCAGTTCGAAGCGCTGAAAGCGTATCTGTACAATTTCGATCCTGCTCTGAATGGCCTGCGTATGAATATCGCCATTGATGATGATGGTAAATCATTCTGGGTTCTGCGCATGAAGGTGCGCGATCGCATTGTCGCGGATGGGATTGAGGATGCCTCGTTTAATGCCAGCGACGTGGGTGAATACCTGAAAGCCGCCGAAGTAAACGCAATGCTGGACGATCCGGAAGCGGTCTTTATCGACATGCGCAACCACTATGAATATGAAGTGGGCCATTTTGATGGTGCGCTGGAAATTCCTGCCGACACCTTCCGCGAGCAGTTGCCAAAGGCAGTCGACATGATGCAGGAACATAAAGACAAAAAGATTGTCATGTACTGCACCGGCGGGATCCGCTGCGAAAAAGCCAGCGCCTGGATGAAGCACAACGGTTTTAGCAAGGTCTGGCACATCGAAGGCGGGATCATTGAGTATGCCCGTCGCGCCCGTGAGCAGGGGTTGCCGGTACGCTTTATCGGTAAGAACTTTGTTTTCGATGAGCGTATGGGGGAGCGTATCTCTGATGATGTGATTGCCCATTGCCATCAGTGCGGTGTGCCTTGTGACAGCCATACTAACTGTGTGAGTGACGGCTGCCATTTGCTGTTTATTCAATGCCCATCGTGCGCTGAAAAGTTCAAAGGATGCTGTAGCGAAGCCTGTCTTGAAGAGAGCCAGTTGCCGGAAGAGGAACAGCGTAAGCGGCGAGCAGGGCGGGAAAACGGCAACAAGATTTTCAACAAATCACGCGGCCGTCTGAATACAAAACTCGGTATCCCGGACCCTGAGTAAAAGATTTTCGCCTGCGTAAGCAACAGGCTCGCAGGCGAATCATCAGGGGCGGATAACCATGTATGATCCGCCCCTGCTGCGTGCGTGGTTTTACTTCTGCTGTACGCCTTCCACCGAGATGATCAAATCGACCTCCTGAGATGCAGGACCAAGGTCGGTGGTGATATTAAAGTCTTTAAGTTTAATTTTCCCTTCTGCTTCAAAACCGGCGCGTTTGCCACCCCACGGATCATCACCCTTGCCCATCAGTTTGGCTTCCAGTTTCACTGGCTTAGTTACGCCGTTTAAGGTCAGATTGCCAGTGATATCCAGCTCATCACCGTCTTTTTTTACCTCAGTAGAGGTGAAGGTTGCCTGCGGGTGTTTCGTCACATTAAGGAATTCGCCACTGCGAAGGTGTTTGTCACGTTCCGCATGGTTGGTATCGACACTGTTGGTATTAATGGTGACGTTGACTTTATCGGCGGCAGGATTAGCCTCATCAAAAGTAAAAGAGCCGTCAAAATCTTTAAATGTGCCGTACAACCAGCTGTAACCGAGGTGCTGGATGCGGAAATTAATGAAGGCATGTTGGCCTTCTTTGTCGATTTTGTATTCCGCTGCCATCGCGGAACCCGCAGAGAACAGTAACGAAGCGAGGGTTAAACCCAGCAGGCTTTTCTTCATATCATACTCCAGAGTCAGATGACGATTTACCCAACATGCGCTTTAGGGTGTCGTCTTTATCGATGAAATGGTGTTTAAAAGCGGCAAGGCCGTGTAAGACCGATAGGATAACGACCGTCCATGCCAGCCACAGGTGAATATCTCCGGCAAGGTCTGCCTGCGAGCCCGCATCAGCAAAGGTGGCAGGCACTTCAAACAGACCAAAAACGCTGATGGGCTTGCCGTCAGCCGTGGAGATGAGGTAACCGCTGAACATGATGCCGAACAGCAGCAAATAAAGGGCGATATGTGCAACAACCGCGCTGACGCGGGTCAGTCGCGAGTAGCTTGCGAGTGGCGCGGGCGGTGGAGAGAGGCGACGCCAGATAAGGCGAACCACCAGTACCAGGATCAGGACAATGCCAATGCTTTTATGCAATTCGGGCGCCTGGTGGTACCAGCCATCATAGTAGCTGAGCGTGACCATCCATAAACCCAGTGCAAACATGCCATAGACTGTAATTGCGACCAGCCAGTGCAGGGCAACAGAAATTGCGCCATAGCGAAATGGAGAATTACGGAGTTGCATAATGTGAACCGCAAGAGTGTAAAAGTTAATTTAAAATGGCGTCAGAAAAATAATATTGCAACTTAAAAATAACAATTAATAATCTTATTTTTTCTATATCAAAAATTTTGAATTAAATATTAAAAATATGTTCAGTTCATTCGAGTGGATGGCGGTAATCAGAAGTTTTGTAGGGCTAAAGGCAGAGATGGTAAAGGGGCTTTTATTTCAAAAATTCTGTCGTAAATTTAAGTTTTTTTAAATGAATGTCAGTAAATGTCAATTTTCGTCACTCGGCCCAGACAACATAAATTAAATCCACAAGAGCGATGAGTGACCATAAAGCGATATATATCATTAAATGCTCGCGGACGTTATTAACAAGGAAGAAGAACAAGCGGCGCATAATCTCTCCAGATATTCGGCCAAAAGAAAAGGCGACCCAAAAGGAAAAGGGTCGCGGGAAGGAATTATCCTGCAAAGCGCGCTAAAGAGAAGGGGGTTAAATCAAATTTACTGCTTTCACCCTGGGCGAATTGGGTCGCAATTTCCCCAAGAACTGGCGCAAATTTGAAACCATGCCCGCTCAGCCCGGTGACCAGTAGCGCATGGGGGCAATCGGGAAGGGTATCGATGATGAAGTCTTCATCAGGCGAATTATCATAGGTACAAGAGGCCCCGTACAGGCAACCACCGATGCCCGGTAAGAACTGGCGCAGGAAGGGAAAACATTCTGAACCATCTGAGGCCACTGCGCCAAACGGTACGCGTTCACTGGCCTCGTTAATAAGTTGTCCGCCGTTATGCTTGCCGATTTTTAACGCATTATCCTCAGCGGGGAAACCATAGTATTGAGAACCATCCGCCATTTCGCCGGTAAAGGCCGGGAAGCGATTCTTGGTGCTGTAACGACCATCAGCCTGGAACCAGGCAAAGACTTTTCGTACCGGCTGGACAGGTAAGCCGGGAACCAGGTTTGCAACCCATGTACCGCTGCTGATGAGGAGCTTTTTCGCGCTGAATGTTCCCTCAGATGTATCAATACTCACGCCATCATCGGTAGTATGCAGGGCTGTCACCGGGCAGTTAAACAGTTGGGCGCACCCGGCTTCTTGTGCCAGGCGAATCCAGGTTTTGATTGCCAGTTCGCTGCGAAGTATACCGGAGTCCGCTTCGAACAAGCCGATGTAGTCATCCGGGACGGTGATTTCTGGCCAGCGTGCCATCAGTGACGGCGCATCTAGTTTTTCCACGGTCAGATTCCAGTGCAGCGCACTTTGCGCGACATTTGCCAGAAAAGAGGAATGTGCCGGGCCAAGATTAAGTACACCCGTGCGCTCAAAGACGGCTTCGCCGCTGTCAGCGACAAGTTGATCCCATAATGCCTGGGCGCGCAATACCAGCGGAACGTACTTTTCCCCCTCCCCATAAGCATGGCGGATTAAACGAGTATCGCCATGGTGGCTCCCTTCCTGATGCGGTGGCAGGTGCGCATCGGTCATCAGTACGTTGAGACCGGCACGGGACGCATAATAGCCCGCCGCCGCACCGACAGAGCCGCTGCCAATGATGATCAAATCGTATTTCATGTTGTTCTCCATCAAGTCGTAATCGGGAGGGTAAATAACCGGGAGGCGTTATACAAGACGGGAAATAAATAAGGCACCACGTGGGTGCCTGTTGAGTGATTATTGAGCATTATTGCTAATGCCTACGATACTCATTTTCCTGGTACTCGCCTGATTCTATTTTGGCGATACCCGCTTCTAAAATCGAAATAAACTGGCGGGCAACTTCGGTCGTTAACCACAACGTCTGGCCTACTTCGGTGTCCTGAGAAGCGGCTCTGTTTGGGGTCTGGTAATGTAAGCGCAACATCAGTGCGTCGTAACTGTCCACTGTGCTGATATCCCATCCAACCAGAGGATGGGTCTGGATGACTTCATTATTCTTTTCCATCATAACCCCCTTATGGCGTGTTAACTGACAACGACTTTCGAGGTTCAATGCGTGTTTTTGTGAAGCCTTTTCAGTATACCAATATTTAACCTTGCTGATCGAATAAATAACACTCTGCAACATAATTTTATTTCAGTTGGATTTTTTTGAACAAGAAGACGCTAACTTACGCGTGATTTTTAAGCAGGTTAGGAGAGAACTAAGATTTTTGCTTAAAAAACAAAAAAGCCGGGGCGACCCGGCAAAAACATGCACAATACAAGCTCTTTTTTAATCGCGGATAAACCAGTCGTCTGCACTTTCCCACGTTTCTTGCAGAATTTCACTGACGCGCTCTTTATCTTCTTTTGCTCCGCCCATCACCGATAAGTTATTCGCTGTCGCATAACGAACCGTAATTTTATTTTCGCTATCAGGATAATAATTATTCAGTCGGCGGGATAACTCGCTCGCCAGGGCATCAATAGCACCTGGCGGGAGTGGTGTAGTTTTGGCAATAGTCACTTCGATGCGCATGGCAACCCCCTGTGTTATTTACTGTATGTTTATACAGTTACCTTGCAAGATTTACAACAGGGGGGTGAAAAAAATCAGGATTTCACTGTCCAGCGGACTGTCTCACCGGCGAGGAATGGGATAATCGCGTCTTCCGGCAAGGCAATACTGTCGACGACCGTTGAATCTTCACGCACCAGTTCAATGAAGGATTCATTCACAGGCAGGCCATAAAAATGCGGGCCGTTGAGCGAACAGAACGCTTCAAAATGCTGTAGGGCATTCATCTCTTCAAACACGGTGGCATAACTTGCCAGCGCAGTCGGCGCGTTGAAGCAGCCTGCACAACCACAGCTTGCCTCTTTACGATGGCGGGCGTGTGGCGCAGAGTCCGTGCCGAGAAACGCGCGGGTAAAGCCGCTGGCAACCAGCTCACGCAGCGCCTGCTGATGCACGTTACGTTTCAGGATAGGCAGGCAATACAGATGCGGACGTACACCGCCGACCAGCATATGGTTGCGGTTGAACATCAAATGCTGCGGTGTGATGGTGGCTGCTAACAATTCATTGCCGTCACGGACATATTCCGCGGCATCTTTGGTGGTGATGTGCTCGAACACCACTTTCAACCCTGGCAGGCGCTGGCGAAGTGGCTCCATGACCGTCTCGATAAAGCGGGCTTCGCGATCAAAGATATCGATCTCTGCCTGGGTCACTTCACCGTGAACCAGCAGTGGCATCCCCAGTTTTTCCATGCGCTCAAGTACTGGCATGATGGCATCAATACTGGTCACCCCATGGCTTGAATTGGTCGTGGCATTCGCCGGGTAGAGCTTGGCGGCGGTAAAGACATTCTCGCGAAAACCGCGTTCCACTTCGTCGGGATTGAGTGAATCGGTCAGGTAGCAGGTCATTAGCGGGGTAAAATCATGTCCGGCAGGGACGGCATCAAGAATGCGCTGGCGATAAGCAATTGCCGCCTCGACGCTGGTCACCGGCGGGACAAGATTGGGCATGACGATGGCGCGAGCATAAATTTCGCTGGTCCATGGCACGACGGTTTTTAACATATCGCCGTCACGTAAATGAACGTGCCAGTCATCAGGGCGGCGGATTTTTAAAACCTGGGAATGTGCTGTCATGGGAGTGCTCCGGCTGGGTGAGAATCAGTCAATATGGCTGGTTTTTTGCCGGGCACTAAGCATAAGCGCATCCCCAACATACTTCAAGCTGCATCTGCGCCACTTCGCGCTTGTCCCGGTTACTAACGTGAATAAGCTCCCGGGTGTTCATGGCGTCTTCGCTTTCCCGCAACGCTAATGATTGTGGGTATAAACGTTTCGGCTTGCTTCTTTTCCTGAAAAAAGCCCTGACGGGCTTAATCGGTGAGCGGGATGATAATTTCACCCGGCTTCACTTCGATACCCTTGGCATATTTCTTCGCCAGCGCTTCGCCTTTACTGCTGTCTTCACGCAGAATGTAAGCGGGGCGCTGATTAAAGTAGTTACGCAGGGACTGATTCAGGTAGGGCAGCAGGGTTTGCAAAATGGACTGCATTTTCTCCGGTGTGACGGTTGCGTCAACCACTTCCATCTCCTGGAGATAAATTGCCCCTTTTTCTTTATCGAAGACCGGCAGCGCCTTCATTTTGAGCTTCATGGTCGCTTTCTGATTACCGAAAAGAGAGTTCATCTCCAGATTGGCATCGCCGGAAAGGGTAATCTTATTCGGTTCCTCACGGCCAATCTGACTGACCAGATTGCTGAGGACGATGTGCGCGTCCGCCACGCCTGGCAGGCCGATGTCTTTGGCGAAATCGTTGCGTTTTTGCAGTGACTGGTTAATTTCCTGCTCGCTGATGCTGTACTGTGTTAACTGGTTACAACCCACTAAAACGCCGCTTAAAATCAAAGCCGCGGCGAAAATAATCTTTTTCATTATGTTCCTCAAGAGAGTGCCTGTGTATTCATCCTTGTCTGTAGCATCAGTCCAGGGCAGAGGATAAGCCAGCAGAAAAAGCTGAAAGCGGAAGCGTACGCTTCCGCCTGGGGCATTATATCGCCATTGATGAGAGCAGGTTAATCTGCGTTTGTTTCGCCATGTTATCGCGGTAGTCGGCCACGCGCGTCGGCCAGTTAATCCCTGCCACAATGGTCAGATTACGCAGTAAGGGGAACAGGTGAATATCATCATCCGACAGCTCTCCGTTTACCGCATTAGGCTGAACGATAAGCTTATCCAGTGCGCGTAAATCATCGCTGATTTTTTTGATAAGCCCGGCTGAGTGAGCCATGTGCTCGTCAAAATTGCCGATCGCCGCCTCTTTCTTCGCCACAAAATAGGCTCTGGCTTCAGGCGTAGCGAACTCGTCGAAGGGGCTTTTGGCAAAACGCGGAATGAGCAGACGATTGACGTAGCCATTGACTTTTCTAAGCCAGGCGTCGAGGGCTGGATTCTGCTTTCCGGTCAGCAACGGCTTACCGTCAAGTTTGTCCACGTAATGGACGATATCCATGCTTTCAGGTAGATAGCGGCTGTCATCTTTTTGGAGTATCGGCGCCATTTTTTGGCCGATCATTCGGGTCGGCGTTGCTTCGTCATCATTGAGCAACACGTTGAGTTCGACGGGGATATTCTTGAGGCCGAAAATCATGCGGGCCTTAACGCAGAACGGGCAGTGATCATAAATGTAGAGTTTCACGGTTCTCCTCCATACTGATTGTCCATCACAAAAAAGTATGGAAGAGATTAAAAGGGCTGGCAAATCATGCGCCCGGTTCGAGCAGGCGTGACGGCGTGCGTTTTTGCGCGAATTGCCACAGCAGGGCGAAAAAGGTGATAAGGCCAATCAGTGCCAGCATCATCCAGGGTAATGTCGGCTGACTCAGTGCTTTACCCACGTCAAACAGCCAGCCCCCGCCGGCATAACCCAGCGCACCGCCAAACGCCAGCCCCAGGCGACTGAACCCCATATAGCTGCCGCGGGCACGGGAATCAGCCAGCGCCGCGCCTAACGTTTCACGTGCCGGTTCAGCAATAATGGAGCCGATATAAAAGGTGCAAATCAGCGTAAACAGTTGCTGCAGGCTGCTGACCAGGCCTATCGGCAACAGACTGAATGACATAAACAGCAGCCCGGCCATCAGTCGATGTTCCAGACGAAAACGTTTTTCACTCCAGCGGGCAATAGGGTAGAGCAGCGTCAGCGACAGGCTGGCTTCAATGGCATACATCCATTTTACTGCCGCAGGCGAACCGGCAATATCATTCACCATGATTGGCAGCATCAACATCACCTGTACCGCCAGCATGTAATACCCGGTGAGTGTCAGTACGTAGGTGACAAAACGTTTATCACGCAAAACGCGGCCCAGCCCTTCACGCACCGGCGTTTTTACCGTCGATAATTTCCATGCAGGCAGCAGCCAGGCGTTAAAACCTGCACAAAGGACAAACACAGCGGCACCGACGATACAGACCAGACGGAAATCGTATTGCAGCAACCAACTGCCAATCAGTGCGCCGATCACCGCCCCCGCGCTGTCCTGCATCATCAATAGCGAGAAGAAGCGGCCGCGCTGCGATGGGCGAATCAGTTTAACCACCAGCGCCGTGCGCGGCGGATCGAAGAGCGTACCGCCGAGTCCGGATAATATGCAGGAGCACCACAGCAGCCAGGGTTCATGGGCGATACCCATGGTTGCAAAACCGGCAGCACGCATTAGCATGCCGGTGACGATCAGTGGTTTAGCACCAAAACGGTCCGCGATGGCGCCGCCGAAAACGCCCAGCCCTTGCTGCACGAATTGCCTTAACCCAAGGGCAATACCAACCATCAAGGCAGCCCAACCGAGTTGATCAACAAAACGTATAGAAATAAGCGGGAAAACGACGAAAAAGCCCAGCACCACCAACATATTATCGACGAGCAGGAAATATTTACCCAGGCTCCTTGCCTGCGATACGCGTGACATTTCCCCTCCCGGGAAATAAAAGTAAGTACGTTAATATTCTGCCGGGTCGCCTGATTTTTTCCCATCGCTGGCGCGACAATATTTTTTTATCAAAAGCGGGCTTTAATTCAGACTTCTCATCGAAAAAGCTTATGTATTGCGAAAATGCAGGTTGTTGTTTTCACAGAGTGGCTGCGCAAATGTATAGTAAAGGGAAGGGGTTGAGAGTGGTAACCGGAAGGAGAAGGAATGAATGTTTGGCTATCGCAGTAATGTGCCGAAAGTACGCCTGGTCACAGACAGGCTGGTGGTTCGCCTGGTTCATGAGCGGGACGCCTGGCGGCTTGCGGACTATTACGCTGAGAACCGTCAATTTTTAAAACCCTGGGAACCGGTTCGTGACGAGAGCCATTGCTATCCATCTGGTTGGCAGGCCCGCCTGGGGATGATTAACGAATTCCATAAACAAGGAACCGCTTTTTATTTCGCATTACTCGATCCAGAAGAAAAAGAGATCATCGGCGTCGCGAATTTCTCCAATGTGGTACGCGGTTCTTTCCATGCCTGCTATCTGGGGTATTCCATCGGGCAAAAATGGCAGGGGCAGGGGTTAATGTTCGAAGCGCTGACGGCAGCTATTCGCTATATGCAACGAACGCAACATTTGCACCGCATTATGGCGAATTATATGCCGCACAATAAACGCAGCGGCGATTTACTGGCGCGCCTTGGTTTTGAAAAAGAGGGCTACGCAAAGGCGTATTTGCTGATTGACGGGCAATGGCGTGACCACGTGTTGACGGCGTTGACCACCAAAGACTGGACCCCGGGTCGTTAAGGAGAAAACATGAAGTACCAACTCAGCGCCACGGAAGCGCGCGTTATTGGATGCCTGCTGGAAAAACAGATAACCACCCCTGAACAATATCCATTGTCGGTGAATGCCGTGGTGACCGCCTGTAACCAAAAAACCAACCGTGAACCGGTAATGAACCTCAGCGAGCATGAGGTGCAGGAGATACTGGATACGCTGGTAAAGCGTCACTACCTGCGCACAGTCAGTGGTTTCGGTAACCGTGTCACTAAATATGAGCAGCGTTTCTGCAACTCCGAATTTGGCGATCTGAAACTCTCCCCGGCGGAAGTGGCCATTATTACCACGTTGTTGCTGCGTGGCGCACAAACGCCGGGTGAACTGCGTGGGCGCGCGGCGCGGATGCATGAATTTAACGATATGGGTGAAGTGGAAAGCGCGCTGGAGAATCTGGCGCAGCGCGAAGATGGCCCGTATGTTGTGCGTTTACCACGCGAGCCGGGCAAACGGGAAAGCCGCTATATGCATCTGTTCAGCGGTGATGTGGAGACGCTGATTAACGTTGTGGAGACGGTAAGCCCGCTGGATAGCGACAACGATCTGGCTTCGCGGGTTGAAGCGCTGGAAAACGAGGTCGCCGAACTGAAACAGCGTCTGGCTTCACTACTCGAACATCTGGGGGATTAATCGTGGCGGCTTTACGTATAGGGGTTGTGGGATTAGGCGGGATCGCGCAAAAGGCCTGGTTACCGGTACTGGGGGCGGCGACCGACTGGACGCTGGCGGCAGCCTGGTCACCCACGCGAGAAAAAGCGCAGCGTGTGTGCGACACCTGGCGTATTCCTTATGTCGGATCGCCAGGCGAGCTCGCCGCGCAGTGCGACGCGGTTTTTGTTCACACCTCTACCGCCTCGCATTATGCGGTGGTGAGCGAACTCCTCAATGCAGGTGTTCATGTTTGTGTCGACAAACCCCTGGCAGAAAATCTGTCGGATGCGGAAAAGCTCATTGAACTGGCGGCACGCAAAAAGCTGACGCTGATGGTGGGGTTCAACCGCCGTTTTGCTCCGTTGTACCGTCAGTTAAAAAGTCATTTGCCGCAGGCAGCATCACTGCGTATGGATAAACATCGCAGCAACAGCGTTGGTCCGCACGATCTGCGCTTCACCTTACTCGATGATTATCTGCATGTTGTGGATACCGCTCTTTGGCTGGCCGGTGGCAGTGCGTCGCTTGCCAGCGGCACATTGCTGACCAATGACCAGGGTGAAATGATTTATGCCGAGCACCATTTTGCGCAGGGCGCGTTGCAAATCACTACCAGTATGCATCGCCGTGCCGGTAGTCAACGCGAATGGGTGCAGGCGGTAACGGACGGCGGGCTGTATGACGTTACCGATATGCGTGAATGGCGTGAAGAACAGGGGCAGGGGATTGTGACTCCGCCCATACCCGGCTGGCAGAGTACGCTGGAGCAACGAGGCTTCGCCGGATGCGCGCGCCATTTTATCGAATGCGTGCAAAATCAGACGGTTCCGGAAACGGCGGGCGAGCAGGCCATTCTGGCCCAGCGTATCGTTGAAAAACTCTGGCGCGAGGCGATGAGCGAATAACCCTCTGTAACATATGGCGGTAGAAATTCGCGTTATTCCAGGTAGACTAAGCGCTTCGCGATACCAACGCCTGCTTTGTGCAGGCGTTGTGTTTATGGAACCTTAAATGAACTTATTAAAATCGCTGGCGGCCGTCAGCTCAATGACCATGTTTTCTCGCGTGCTGGGTTTTGCGCGCGATGCCATTGTGGCGAGGGTATTTGGTGCAGGGATGGCGACCGATGCCTTCTTTGTGGCCTTTAAACTGCCAAATCTCTTACGACGTATTTTTGCCGAAGGGGCATTTTCTCAGGCCTTTGTGCCCATTCTTGCGGAATATAAAAGTAAACAGGGCGAAGAGGCAACGCGCGTTTTTGTCGCCTATGTATCGGGGCTGCTGACGCTGGCACTGGCGATTGTCACCGTTGCCGGGATGTTGGCGGCGCCCTGGGTAATTCTGGTGACGGCGCCGGGGTTTGCCGACACGGCCGATAAATTTGCTTTGACCTCTCAGCTTCTGCAGATCACTTTCCCCTACATTTTGCTGATTTCACTGGCGTCGCTCGCCGGGGCGATTCTCAATACCTGGAACCGTTTCTCCGTCCCGGCATTTGCGCCCACGTTTCTAAATATCAGCATGATCGGTTTTGCTCTGTTCGGTGCGCCGTATTTCCATCCGCCGGTGCTTGCGCTGGCATGGGCGGTGACGGTGGGCGGTATCCTGCAATTGGTTTATCAACTGCCGCATCTGAAAAAAATTGGCATGCTGGTGCTGCCGCGTATCAGTTTCCGCGATGCGGGCGCGATGCGGGTGATGAAACAGATGGGGCCGGCGATCCTTGGCGTATCGGTCAGCCAGATATCCCTGATTATCAACACCATTTTTGCCTCCTTCCTGGTCTCCGGTTCGGTCTCCTGGATGTATTACGCTGACCGCCTGATGGAGTTTCCATCCGGGGTACTGGGTGTGGCGCTGGGGACGATTTTGCTGCCGTCGCTCTCGCGAAGTTTTGCCAGCGGTAATCATGATGAATATTGCCGCCTGATGGATTGGGGATTGCGGTTATGTTTTTTGCTGGCGCTACCCAGCGCGGTGGCGTTAGGTATTCTCGCGAAGCCACTGACGGTTTCGCTTTTTCAGTATGGCAAGTTCACCCCGTTTGACGCTCAGATGACGCAGCGGGCGCTGATCGCCTATTCGGTTGGCCTGATGGGCCTTATTGTGGTGAAAGTATTGGCTCCAGGGTTCTATTCACGACAGGACATCAAAACGCCGGTCAGGATTGCCATTGTCACGCTGGTGATGACGCAGTTAATGAACCTGGCATTTATTGGCCCGCTAAAACATGCCGGTCTGTCACTCTCGATTGGCCTGGCGGCCTGTCTGAATGCCAGTCTGCTTTATTGGCAGTTGCGTAAGCAGAATATCTTTACCCCACAGGCCGGTTGGGGTCGCTTCCTGACACGTCTGTTTATTGCGGTGATCGTAATGGCGGCCGCACTGCTGGGCATGCTGTATGTGATGCCTGACTGGGCGCAGGGCAACATGGCGCATCGCCTGGTTCGGCTCATGGTCGTGGTGGTGGTCGGCGTTGTGGCTTACTTCGCGACGCTTGCGGTGTTGGGGTTCAGAGTTAAAGATTTTGCCCGCCGGATAGCGTAAGCGCAAAAGGGAGTCGACCATGACAGTCGACTCCCGCATAAAAGAATGTGAACGCGTTAGCTAAATGGAAATCTTTTTTCCGCCCCTGCTACCCGTAAAGGTCTGACCGTCCGCACCATAAAGCCCTGGCTCCTGGTGAGGTTTCAGTACCTCGAGCGCTTTTCGGTTAAGGGCAATTTGCCCTTCGAGCAACCAGCCGTTGTGTTGGTTCAGATCCCGCAGGTGTTGCGTTTTTCGTGTGATTATCTGCCAGCGATCGGCGATATCGTCGTTCGCGCTACTTTGCACCTTTTGCGCTTCGCGGCGTTGCTGCTCGAGATAATCCAGTGTGGCAAGCAATGAGCTTTTCTCTTCCGTAATGCGTTGCAACGTGCTGCTATGCACGTGGCCCACAGAGAGTTGTTTTTGCTCAGCATCCATCACGTCTTTTAATGCGTTCAGGATAACTGTCATCTGATCAAGAATATCTGACAGTTGATTCATACATTATTTACTCAAGTAACTCTGCACTTCATTAATCAGGGCATCGGCGATTTTACCGGTGTCCATCTTTAGCTCACCATTACGGATTGCCGTTTTCAGTTGTTCAACACGTTCCATATTGACGTCGCTGCTACCCGGCTGCATCAATTTGGATTGGGCATCACTGAGCGTTACGCTCGTGCTGTTGGCGGTTTTCGATTTTTCCAGACGTACTTTCGTTGCCTGGGGGTCGCTGGTTTCACGTGGTTGTACGGTGCTAACCGGCTTTAAAGGCGATGTACGATCAATGCTCATAATGTTTTGTCCTCATAGAGGTTTTCCGGCGTTTTGGGTCTGCCATCTTCAGTCGTTGCTTATTTATCGGCAGATGCCGCGAATTCTTTAAAAAGATTATAGGTTAATCAGAATATTCCCATCAGCGCCGACAATTCCACTTACAATTTGCCCTGAAGACATGCGTACCCGGGCACTTTGCGACACCGCCGCATTGTTCAGCGCCTGGCCTTCACTATTGACACTAAAGCCTTCGCCATTGGCTACAACCATCACTCGCTGGCCGGCTTTGACTCGCCAGGCCTGGCGCAGCATCGATAGCTGAACCGGTTGATCGGGTGAGAGATCGCGAAGGCTTACGGCATCTTGTGCCTGAGAAATATCGAGCATTGTTTTCGGCGGTAACTGATCGAGCCTGCCGCGTTTGAGCGTAACGCTTTCCGGCGTCAGTACACTACCACGGGCAATCGCCTGAGCGGCGACAACATAATTACCCGTCGCCTGGACGTTTACCTGCAAATAGCGCTTTTCGTTACCGCAGTTCGTCAATACATTGA
Organism: Phytobacter diazotrophicus; assembly: GCF_052061655.1. Lineage (NCBI taxonomy): Bacteria > Pseudomonadati > Pseudomonadota > Gammaproteobacteria > Enterobacterales > Enterobacteriaceae > Phytobacter > Phytobacter diazotrophicus. The sequence continues at coordinate 2,167,480 of NZ_CM125428.1, forward strand.
CGTTCCCCCAAAGCTGAGCGTAGCCCGTCAAACTTAAAGCCGGTTGCTCACAGGTGGGATAAAGATTTTTCGGCGTACGTATTGTTACCACCACCTCGTCACTAAAGCCAGCCAGTCGTTGTGCAAAAAACGCGGTGAGCTGCGCTTTTAAGTCTTGCGCCAACACTTGCGGGCTTAAAATCAAAAACAGCAATGCCGCGGCTAAACCGCTTTTCAACGTGTTCATCGCAGACTCCTGCCTGTTGTTTGTTGAAGAGATGACAGGATTCTACCCGTCACGCAAATCTATCAACGCAATAAATAGCGACGCATTTTGCGCTTATTCCGTCGATAAGGCGTGGGTAAGGAGATTTAAGCTGTTGACTAAATAATTGTCATCAGCGGGGAAGCCATGCTCGATAAACTTGATGCCGCGTTACGGTTCCAGCAAGAAGCACTGAATCTGAGCGCGCAGCGCCAGGAAATCCTGGCCGCCAATATTGCGAACGCCGATACCCCGGGGTATCAGGCGCGTGATATGGATTTTTCCAGCGAACTGAAAAAGGTGATGGAACGTGGCCGTGCAGAGAACACAGGCGTCTCGCTGGCGTTAACTTCCAGTCGCCATATTCCGGCGCAAGCCATTTCCACCCCGTCTCCAGACCTGCTTTATCGTATTCCGGATCAACCATCTGCCGATGGCAACACCGTGGATATGGATCGCGAGCGTACGCAGTTTGCGGATAACAGCCTTAAGTATCAGACAGGGCTGACCGTGCTGGGCGGGCAGATTAAAAGCATGATGTCCGTGTTGCAGGGGAATAACTAACCATGGCATTGCTGAATATTTTTGATATCTCCGGCTCCGCGCTTGCCGCGCAGTCCAAACGTCTGAACGTGGCTGCCAGTAACCTGGCGAACGCCGACAGCGTTGCCGGACCGGACGGTCAACCTTATCGCGCTAAGCAAGTCGTTTTCCAGGTGGATGCTGCACCAGGCCAGGCAACGGGTGGCGTAAAAGTGGCTGGCGTTGTTGAAAGCCAGGCACCCGACAAGCTGGTTTATGAACCCGGCAACCCGCTGGCGGATGCGAAGGGCTACGTCAAAATGCCTAACGTTGATGTTGTTGGGGAAATGGTGAACAGCATGTCCGCATCTCGCAGCTATCAGGCGAACGTGGAGGTGCTCAACACCGTTAAAAATATGATGCTCAAAACGCTTACTCTCGGCCAGTAAAAGGAGACATAAATGTCTATCGCCGTAAATGTGAACGACACGTCCAGCAGTAGTGTCAGCTCCACCAGCAGCAGTAGCAGCTCGTCTCAACTGACTACGAGTAGCGCGTCAGACCTACAGAGCAGCTTCCTGACCCTGTTGGTCGCACAGTTAAAAAACCAGGACCCAACCAATCCGCTTCAGAACAACGAACTGACCTCACAGCTTGCGCAGATCAGTACGCTGAACGGGATTGAAAAACTGAACACCACCCTGGGATCTATCTCCGGGCAGATCGATAACAGCCAGGCGCTGCAGGCCAGCAATCTGGTAGGTCACGGTGTAATGATTGAAGGTACGACGATTCTGGCTGGCAGCTCAACCACAACGCCGTTTGGTGTTGAACTGACCCAGGCCGCAGATAAAGCGACCGCGACCATCACCAGCAAAGACGGCACCGTGGTACAGACCGTCAACCTGGGGCCGCTGACCGCTGGCGTCCATACCTTCAGTTGGGATGGAAAGCTTTCGGACGGCACCACCGCTCCAGATGGCTCTTATAAAGTTTCTATCGCCGCCAGTTCAGGCACTACGCAACTGGTTGCTCAGCCGCTGCAATACGCTCTGGTTCAGGGGGTAACGCTGTCGGAATCAGGCAACAAGTTAGATTTAGGTACCTACGGCACCACTACGCTCAACGAAGTTCGGCAGATTATTTAAGCCTTAACACTTATCAGGAGTAAGTCATGGCCTTTTCACAAGCGGTCAGCGGTCTGAATGCTGCGGCCACCAACCTCGATCTTATTGGTAACAACATCGCCAACTCCGCTACGTATGGCTTTAAATCCAGTACTGCGTCCTTCGCTGACATGTTTGCGGGTTCTAAAGTAGGTCTGGGTGTTAAAGTCGCGGGCGTTACCCAGGACTTTAACGACGGTACCACCACCAATACGGGACGTGGCCTTGATGTCGCGATTAGCCAGAATGGCTTCTTCCGCCTCGTTGATACCAACGGTTCTGTTTATTACAGCCGTAACGGTCAGTTCACGCTGGATGAAAACCGCAACCTGGTAAACATGCAGGGTCTGCAAGTAACGGGTTTTCCGGCAAGCGGTACGCCTCCGACCATCCAGTCGGGCGCTAACCCAACGGGGATTAATATCCCAACGACGCTGATGTCGGCACAAATCACCACCACCGCAACGATGCCGGTTAACCTGAACTCGTCTTCTAAGACGCCGACAGTGACCACGTTCGACCCGACTAATGCTGACAGCTACAACTTAAAAGGGCCGATCACCGTTTACGACAGCCAGGGTAACGCCCACGACATGAACGTGTTTTATGTCAAAAGCGCAACAAATAACAATACATGGGATGTCTACACGCAGGATTCCAGCGTAACGGGCTCTACGGCGACCAAAGCGGCGCAGATGGTCTTTAATCAGAACGGTAGCCTGCAAGGTGTATACAACTACACCTTTAATACCACGACCGGTAACTACGATCTGTCCACGACGGCGAATACGAACCCTGCCATTACTGTCACTTCCGGTACGCTTAACGGCGCTACAGCGGCGACATTCTCCCTGAGTTTCCTGAACTCCATGCAGCAGAACACTACTAGCGCCGTCGTGAGCACCTCGCAGAACGGCTACAAGCCGGGTTCAATGGTGAGCTACACCATTAACGATGACGGTACCGTTGTGGGTTCCTACTCCAACGAACAGAAACAGGTGCTGGGTCAGATTGTCCTGGCGAACTTCGCCAACAACGAAGGCCTGAAATCTGAGGGTGATAACGTATGGTCTGCCACTAACAAATCTGGCGTGGCGCTGTTGGGTACGGCAGGTACGGGTAACTTCGGTTCGCTGACCAACGGCGCACTCGAAGCCTCTAACGTGGATCTGAGTAAAGAACTGGTCAATATGATCGTCGCGCAGCGTAACTATCAGTCGAATGCGCAGACCATCAAAACCCAGGATCAGATCCTTAACACGCTGGTTAACCTGCGTTAATCGGCTGACGGGATGGTCTAATGGATCACGCAATATACACAGCGATGGGTGCGGCAAGTCAGACGCTGAACCAGCAGTCTGTCACCGCCAGCAACCTGGCCAACGCTTCAACACCGGGTTTTCGTGCGCAGCTTAGTGCGCTGCGTGCGGTACCGGTAGAAGGGTTGTCGCTGCCGACCCGTACACTCGTCGCCGAGACCACACCTGGCGCTGATATGACGCCAGGCGATCTGAACTACACGTCACGCCCACTGGATGTTGCCCTGCAACAGGATGGCTGGCTGGCGGTGCAGAGCGCGGATGGTTCCGAAGGGTATACCCGTAACGGTAACATTCAGGTCACACCGACCGGGCAACTGACCATTCAGGGGCATCCGGTCATGGGTGAGAACGGGCCGATTGCTGTTCCGGAAGGTTCACAGGTCACCATTGCCGCGGACGGGACCATTTCCGCCCTGACCGCCGGTGATCCGCCGAACACGGTCTCCCCGATTGGTAAACTGAAACTGGTGAAAGCGAACGGCAGTGAAGTGGTGCGTGGTGATGACGGTCTTTTCCGCGTCAGCCAAAGCGCGCAAGCCACGCGTGGCCAGACGTTACAGCCGGACCCAAACATCCGCGTCATGTCAGGTGTGCTGGAAGGCAGTAACGTTAAACCTATGGCGGCAATGGCCGATATGATCGCCAGCGCGCGCCGCTTTGAAATGCAAATGAAAGTTATTGGTAACGTTGATGAGAATGAGCAGCGTGCCAACCAGTTACTGTCCATGAGCTAATAAACAGGATTTCCTATGATAGGTTCATTATGGATCGCTAAAACCGGCCTCGACGCCCAGCAAACCAATATGGACGTTATCGCCAACAACCTGGCGAACGTCAGTACCAATGGTTTCAAGCGTCAGCGCGCGGTATTTGAAGATCTGCTTTACCAGACGATTCGTCAGCCTGGTGCGCAATCTTCTGAACAGACCACGCTACCTTCTGGCCTGCAGATTGGTACCGGTGTTCGCCCGGTGGCCACCGAACGTCTGCATAGCCAGGGTAACCTCTCCCAGACAAACAACAGCAAAGATGTGGCTATCAAAGGCGAGGGCTTTTTCCAGGTCCTGCTGCCGGACGGCACCTCTGCTTATACCCGTGATGGTTCATTCCAGGTTGACCAGAATGGCCAGTTGGTAACGTCGGGCGGCTTCCAGGTTCAGCCTGCTATTACCATTCCGGCTAACACCCTGAGTATCACCATTGGGCGTGACGGTGTGGTCAGTGCCACGCAGCAGGGGGCGACAGCGCCTGTGCAGGTGGGGCAGCTTAACCTGACAACCTTTATGAACGACACCGGTCTGGAAAGTATCGGTGAAAACCTTTACCTCGAAACACAGTCTTCCGGCACGCCGAACACCACCACGCCGGGGCTGAACGGGGCAGGTCTGCTGTATCAGGGGTATGTGGAAACCTCGAACGTAAACGTAGCGGAAGAACTGGTGAACATGATCCAGGTTCAGCGCGCTTATGAAATTAACAGCAAAGCGGTATCGACCACCGATCAGATGCTGCAGAAACTGTCGCAACTCTAAGGCGTTATCCGGTGCGGCGCAGGCTGCACCGGAACCCTGATTTCGAAGATGAATGTAATGCAAAAAAACGCCGCGGGCCGCTACCCCCTGTTAGCTTTACTGGCACTGATGTTGAACGGATGTGCCTGGGTTCCCTCAACACCGCTGGTGCAGGGCGCAACGACCGCTCAACCGCTACCGGGACCTGTTCCGGTCGTCAATGGCTCTATTTACCAGACTGCGCAGCCTATCAACTATGGCTACCAGCCGCTGTTTGAAGACCGTCGCCCGCGTAACGTTGGGGATACATTGACGCTGGTGCTGCAAGAAAACGTGAGTGCCAGTAAGAGTTCATCAGCGAATGCCAGCCGCGATGGCAAAAGCAGTTTCTCAATGGATACTACGCCTCGCTATCTGGAAGGCTTGTTCGGCAATGCACGTGCAGACCTGACGAGCGCGGGTAGCAACTCGTTTAACGGCAAAGGCGGCGCTAACGCCAGCAATACATTTAGCGGCACGTTGACCGTTACGGTCGATCAGGTTCTGATCAACGGCAATTTACACGTGGTGGGTGAAAAACAGATCGCCATCAACCAGGGCACTGAATTTATCCGCTTCTCAGGTGTTGTGAACCCACGCACCATCAGCGGCAGCAATACGGTTCCGTCCACACAGGTGGCGGACGCGCGCATCGAGTACGTCGGCAACGGCTACATTAACGAAGCGCAGAATATGGGCTGGCTGCAGCGTTTCTTCCTCAACTTATCGCCGATGTAACCGGGGTGAATTATGTTTAGATTTCTGGCTGGAATAGCGTTAGTGCTGGTGGCGTTTGTCGCCCAGGCCGACCGCATCCGGGACCTCACCAGTGTACAGGGCGTACGTGAAAACTCCTTAATTGGTTATGGCTTAGTGGTTGGCCTTGACGGAACGGGTGACCAGACCACCCAAACGCCATTCACTACTCAGAGCCTGAATAACATGTTGTCGCAGATGGGGATCACCGTCCCGGCAGGCACCAACATGCAGCTCAAAAACGTTGCGGCGGTCATGGTTACCGCCCAGCTTCCGGCGTTTGGCCGCCAGGGGCAGACCATCGACGTGGTGGTCTCCTCTATGGGTAACGCGAAAAGCCTGCGTGGCGGTACGCTGCTGATGACCCCACTGAAAGGGGTGGATAGTCAGGTCTATGCCCTGGCACAGGGGAATATCCTGGTCGGTGGCGCAGGCGCATCCGCCGGTGGCAGCAGCGTGGCGGTTAACCAGCTTAACGGTGGACGTATCACTGGCGGTGCCGTGATTGAACGCGAGTTGCCTTCCCAGTTTGGCAATGGCAACACCATCAACCTGCAATTGAACCAGGACGACTTCACGATGGCGCAGCAGATTGCTGACACCATCAACCGTCGTGGCATGGGTGGCGCAACCGCGCTGGATGCCCGTACGGTTCAGGTCCGCGTGCCGCAAGGCGGCAGTTCGCAGGTCCGCATGCTGGCGGATATCCAGAACCTTGAGGTGGGTGTCGCGCCGCAGGACGCTAAAATTGTTATCAACTCCCGTACAGGTTCTGTTGTTATGAACCGCGAAGTAACGCTGGATAACTGCGCCGTGGCACAGGGGAACCTCTCGGTCACGGTCAACCAGTCAGCCAATGTCAGCCAGCCGAACACGCCGTTTGGCGGTGGTCAGACAGTGGTCACGCCGCAGACACAGATTGACCTGCGTCAGAGTGGCGGCTCCCTGCAAAGTATTCGTTCCAGCGCCAATCTGAATAGCGTGGTACGTGCACTGAACGCGCTGGGCGCAACACCTATTGACCTGATGTCCATTTTGCAATCAATGCAGAGCGCAGGTTGCCTGCGGGCTAAGCTGGAGATCATCTAATGCTGACTGACAGCCGCTTGATGGCGAGCGCGGCATGGGACGCGCAATCGCTTAACGATCTGAAAACCAAAGCCGGACAGGACCCGCAGACTAACCTGCGGCCTGTGGCGCGTCAGGTAGAGGGGATGTTCGTGCAAATGATGCTGAAAAGCATGCGCGAAGCCCTGCCTAAAGACGGTATTTTCAGTAGCGATTCCACGCGGATGTACACCAGCTTATATGACCAACAAATTGCCCAGCAGATGACGGCAGGCAAGGGACTAGGACTGGCCGATATGATGGTCCAACAGATGTCTGGCGGGCAGGCGCCGGTTGCTGCGGGTGACCAGATGCAGCAGGTGCCGATGAAATTCGATCCCGAAACCATCAACACCTATCAAAGCCAGGCTATTACGCAAATGGTGCGTAAGGCACTGCCGAAAGCGCCGGAAACGAGTGACGAGCCGCTGAGCGGTGACAGTAAAGACTTCCTGGCTCAACTTTCCCTGCCTGCTCGTCTTGCCAGTGAGCAAAGCGGGGTTCCTCACCATCTGATCCTGGCGCAGGCCGCGCTGGAATCGGGGTGGGGCCAGCGACAAATCACCCGTGAAAACGGTGCGCCGAGTTTTAACATTTTCGGCGTGAAGGCGACGCCTGGTTGGAAAGGGCCGACCACCGAAATCACCACCACTGAATATGAAAATGGCGAAGCCAAAAAGGTCAAAGCCAGGTTCCGTGTCTACAGCTCGTATCTGGAAGCGCTCTCTGATTATGTCAGCATGCTAAGTCGCAATCCGCGGTATGCGGCGGTGACGACAGCGGCAACGCCGGAACAAGGCGCTCAGGCATTACAGAACGCGGGTTATGCCACCGATCCGAAATATGCGCAGAAACTGACAAGTATGATTCAGCAGCTTAAGTCGATGGGCGAGAAGGTCAGCAAGGCCTACAGTAATGATATTGAAAATCTGTTCTGAAACGACTCAAGTTCAGCTCAGGGTTGCCGATAATCGTTAGCAGGACTTATGTCTCAAAGTTTATAAGGAACCTCAATGGCCAACTTGATTAATACCGCGATGAGTGGGCTCAGTGCAGCCCAGGCGGCGCTTAATACCACCAGTAATAACATTTCAAGTTATAACGTGACGGGCTATACCCGCCAGACAACAGTCCTGACTGCGGCGAATAGCACCCTGGGTGCTGGTGGGTGGATTGGCAACGGTGCGTTTGTCTCTGGTGTGCAACGTGAATATGATTCGTTTATTACGAACCAGTTACGCGCAGCGAATACCCAGAGCAGCAGCCTGACGACCCGTTATAACCAGATGTCAAAAATTGACAACATGCTGTCGGGTTCAACCAATACGCTGGCCACTGCGCTGCAAGGTTTCTTCTCCAGTGTTCAGACGCTGGTCAGTAACGCCGAGGATTCATCATCCCGTCAGAGTGTACTGGGTAAAGCCGATGGTCTGGTTAACCAGTTTAAAGTGGCTGACCAGTACCTGCGCGATCAGGACAAACAGGTTAACACCTCTATCTCCTCAAGCGTTGATCAGATTAATAACTACACCAGCCAAATCGCTAATCTGAACGACCAAATTTCACGTCTGACGGCAGTAGGTGGCGGCGCATCGCCGAACGATTTGCTGGATCAGCGCGACCAACTGGTAAGTGAGCTAAACGGTATTGTGGGCGTTGAAGTCAGTGTCCAGGACAACAGCACGTTTAACATCACAATGGCGAATGGCTATACGCTGGTTCAGGGCAGTACAGCCCGTCAACTGGCCGCGGTGGCATCCAGTGATGACCCTGCCCGTACGACGGTTGCTTATGTTGACCCGACCGCAGGGAACATTGAAATTCCGGAAAAACTGCTGACCACCGGTTCACTGGGGGGCGTGTTGACTTTCCGCTCTCAGGATCTGGATAAGACACGCAATACGCTGGGCCAACTGGCTTATGCGTTCGCCGATGCGTTCAATGCTCAGCATAAACAAGGCTATGATGTCGATGGTGATCAAGGTACTGACTTCTTCACGATTGGCACGCCGTCCACTCTGAGCAATGCGAAAAACACCGGTACTGGCGCGCTGACAGCAACCATCAGTGACCGTACACAAGTGCAGGCGACGGATTATAAACTGATTAAAACCGATACTGGCTGGAATGTGACCCGACTGGCGGATAACACGGCGTTTGCCGTCGCACCTGATGCCAGCGGCAACCTCAGTTTTGACGGTCTGACTATCAGCGTTTCCGGTACAGCGAACAAAAACGACAGTTTCACGGTGAAACCGGTCGTGAACGCCATTACCAATATGAGTGTGGCCATCACCGATGAGTCGAAAATTGCCATGGCCGCCAGCGCGACTTCCGGTAAAAGTGACAACACCAATGGTCAGGCGCTGTTAAATCTGCAAAACAGCAAAGTCATCGGCAATACAAAAAGTTTTAACGATGCCTACGCGTCAATGATCAGCTATGTCGGTACAACGACCTCTACGCTGAAAACAAGCAGTACGACGCAGGCGAATGTGGTTACGCAGCTTTCTGACCAGCAACAATCGATTTCTGGCGTCAACCTCGACGAAGAGTACGGTAACCTGCAGCGTTACCAGCAATATTATCTCGCAAACGCGCAGGTGTTGCAGACGGCAAACACGCTGTTCGATGCGATACTGAACGTACGCTAAGTAAGGGGTAAGAGATGCGTATTAGTACTCAGATGATGTATGACCAAAACATGCGTGGCATTACCAATTCACAGACTAAGTGGATGGATTATGGCTTGCAAATGTCGACAGGCCAGCGCGTGAATAAGCCTTCTGACGATCCGATTGCCGCCTCCCAGGCTGTAGTGGTTTCTCAGGCGCAGCAGCAGAACGAACAGTATAAAACCGCGCGTACTTTCGCTACCCAGAAAGTATCGCTGGAAGAGAATGTGTTGTCGCAGGTGACCACTGCTGTAACTGCGGCACATACCTCACTGGTTGCGGCTGCGAACGGTACACTGAGCGACGATGACCGTGCGTCTATGGCGACAGAACTACAAGGTGTTCGCGATCAATTGCTCAACCTGGCAAACAGCACTGATGGTAATGGTCGCTATATTTTTGGTGGCTATAAAACCGACACTCCACCGTTTAATGCCGCAGGTGCTTACAACGGCGGCAATGTTGCGATCAGTCAGCAGGTGGATGCGTCCCGTAGCATGGTAATTGCCCATACGGGTAACCAGGTTTTCAATAGTATTACCAGCAATGCGATCCCGGAGCCGGATGGTAGCACTTCGCAAACCAACGTGTTCAGTATGTTAGATGACGCAATCGCAGCGCTGAAAGTCCCGGTTTCAGGTGACGAGGCAGCACAGGCTGTTTCTCAGGCAGCCCTGGATAAAGCCAACCGTGGCCTGACTAACTCGCTGAATAACGTATCGACCGTTCGTGCACAGTTGGGTACACAGTTACAAGAGCTGACCAATCTCGATGAATTGGGTGATGACCGTTCGCTTTCGCTGAAAACACAGATGAGTGATCTCGTCGATGTAGACTGGAACTCGGTCATCTCGTCTTACACCATGCAGCAGACGGCATTGCAGGCATCCTATAAAACATTTAGCGACATGCAAGGCATGTCGCTGTTCCAGCTCAATAAGTAATCTTCGCTTTAGAACATGTCTGGAAACTGGAACATGTTCTGTGTGCCTGCACCGGTATCCGGTGCGGGCCTTTTTTTTAGCCGATATTTCGCGATTGTGCAGTAACACGACGGTTATCCACTAAACGGATCACCAGGGCGACTGCGCCAGTCAACGTTGCCAACGCCACCACGCCAGGCCATGCCGCGATAGTATAAATTTTACTGCCCAGCGCTGAACCCAGCGCCATCCCAATGAACACCACAGTAAAGAGAAGGGCATTCAGACGGCCACGCGCCTTTGGCTCCAGTCCATATACCAGATTCTGGTGCGCCACGAGACTGGACTGTAAGCCAAGATCAAAACCAACAGCCGACAGGGCTATCAGTGCCAGTTGTCCATGCGGTGGCAATGCTGGCAGTGCGAACATCAGCGCAAAGGATATTGTGACCAGCCCGGCACCCAGTTGAGTCACTTTTTCAGCACCAACTTTATCTGCCAGCCCCCCTGCTAAAGGTGCCGCCAGTGCGCCTGCTGCACCTGCAATACCAAACATGCCTGCGACGGCGCTTCCGAGCTGATAGTTATCCAGCAACATTACTGCGAGCGTTGACCAGAAAGCGCTAAACGCGATGGATAAAAAGCCCTGCGCAAACGCAGCACGGCGTAGGGCAGGGTAACGCTGCCAAAGATGCGCCATCGTTTTCATCAGCGCGGGATAACCGAGCGTTGAATGCGCGGCGAATCGCGGCAACACAAACCACATCAGAACGGCGATAAATGCAATGCTGGCAGCAGCAAGCTGGAACATAATGCGCCAGCCAAACGCTGCGCCGACAACGCCGCTCACGGTACGAGAAAGTAAAATACCCAACAGTAACCCCGTCATCACTGTACCGACGGTTTTTCCTTGCTTACCTTCGGGGGCAAGAATGGCGGCGGCGGGAACAATATCCTGCGCCATAGTGGCCGCCATCCCGATCAAGAGACTGATAAGTAATAACCCCGGCAAATGTGTCATCAGGCTACAGGCCAGCAGCAGTAAAGCCAGCGCCACGCTTTTCGCAAGAATAAGATGACGACGATCGTAACGGTCGCCCAGCGGCAATAAAAAGAGGATGCCCAGCGCGTAGCCAGCCTGCGTCAGCGTCGGAACCAGCCCCATTCCGTTAACGGTCAAATGCAGATCGCTGCCCATCAGCGGTAATAAGGGTTGTGCATAATAAATCGCGGCGACGCTAAAACCCGCCCCCAGCGCCAGCGCAAAGATAATCCACTGCGCCGGATTTAACGATTGAGAACGACGGTTCATAACTTTTCCTCAAACATATTCATAGTTGGTGTGAATGTATTTTTGTCGATTACAGCGTGACGCGGTAGCCAGCAGAGTGGTAAAAGGGTTATACGCGAAACGTATGGGAGAAATTTAAATGCAGCGTGCAGAACGTATAGACCGCGTTGATCTGATGCGCACGCTGGTGCGCATTGTTGAGGCGGGGTCGCTATCGGCCGCAGCGCGCCAGCTCAATACCACGCAGGCCACAGTGAGTCGTCGCCTGCAGTCGCTGGAAACCATGCTCGGAGTCAAACTGGTTCTTCGTACCACCCATGCGATGAAGCTCACCGACGATGGCGAGCGCTGCTATCAACACGCGAGACGTGTCATTGATGCCTGGCTTGCGCTGGAAGATGAACTGAGCCAGGCAGAAGACGAGCCCGTCGGAATGCTTCGCGTACGGGCGCCTCATGCCTTCGGTCAGGAACAGCTCCTGGCCCCGCTGACGCATTTTCTGGAGCGCTATCCGCAGCTTTCAGTGCAATGGATGCTTAATGATAAGACCGTCAATTTTCTCAGCGAGAATCTTGATTGCGCGATTCGCGTTGGGGCCGAAGTGGACCCGGCGACGGTTTCCGTCCTGCTTGCCGAAGTTCCGCGTTCCATTGTCGCATCGCCAACACTGTTAGCCCGCTTTGCGGAAATTCGCACGCCGCAGGATCTGGAGGTGCTGCCGTGGATTGCGTTAAGCACCTTCTACCAGCATAACGTTGCCGTCACAAACGCGCTTAGCGGGGTAACAGAGCAAATAACCATTGCGCCCAGGCTCTATACCGACAGTTTATATGTGGCACGTAATACCGCGCTGTCGGGACTGGGTGTAGCCATTGTCTCAAGCTGGGCGGTGGAGCAGGATATCGGCAACGGTAGACTGGTGGCTTTACTGCCTGAGTGGCAGATACCACCGTTGCCAGTGCATCTGGTGTACCCCTGGGCGCGTTATTACCCGGCACGTTTGCGGATGTTTCTCCAGTTGATGCGCGAGGTGATGCCGGGCCTGAGCGGAATGCGACAGCCTGCGCTGAAAGCATAAAAAAAGCCGACCTTGAGGTCGGCTTTTATCAGCAGAGTGCTTATTCCGCGGCGTTTGGTCGTGTGGCTGGCGCTGTTGCGGTATGCGTGGCGCTGTGACCGCCTGCAGAACCTTTGCCGTCAAAGTTGAACTGTGGACGGACCCAGTCACTGTGACGCGGCGCTTCCGGCACATAAGCAGGTGCAGGTGCTTTGGTCATCGGCGCAGTGGCGTGATGGACCTCGCTGGCTGCCACAGGGGCTACGCGCTCAATCGCTGCAGCAACCGGTGCCACAGGTTCAACAACCGGGGCTACCGGAGTAGCTTCTGGCTGTTTTTCCTCGACGGCGGCAGGCGTTTGCGGTTGCTCTGCAACAGGTGCTTCTTCAACAACCGGTGTAACAACCGCAGGTTCAGCGGCTTGCGCTACCTCTTCGGCGACCGGACGGTCTTCCTCTGCGATCAGTTCCGGCTGTGCTTCAACCGGGGCTTCGATCACTTCCGGATGCGTGGTTTCCACCACAACAGGCTCTGGCTCGATAACCGGCGCCTGCGGTGCAACTTCAACCACTTCCTCAGCCGGTGCCTGTACATTAGCTACGACGGACTGCTGTTCTTGCTGAGCGGTGGCCACAACTTGTTCGACTTCGGCAATGGCAGGTGCGACATCGGTAGCGGTGACACTGTTTTGCTGCTCAACAACCGGTGCTTCTTGCACCTCGTCCTGAGGACGCGTAACCGGATAGCGAACCCATACTTTACCGGACGCCATTTCCGGAGAAGCACAGGCAATCTCCAGCGGCATTGCGGACTGTGCCGGGTAACGCTCATCACGGTAGCGACGGCGACGCTGACCACTGACGCGCAGATGACGCGGCGAACGGCGAGAACGACGCGGCATACCTGCGGTATCACGATTTTCTGCGGTTTCTTCTTGCTCAGCGACGTTCTCTACAACAGCCGGCAGGTCCAGTTTCGCCAGTTCTGTACGCTGTACAGGGGTTTCCGTGGCGACCGGTTCTACGGCAACACTCTCTTCACTTGTGCTTGCCGGAGCATCACCGAAACGGACTTTTTGGTTCAACTGACGCTGTTTACGACGCGGCATCACCTGAACGCGCTCTTCCTGTTCGGCTTCCTGCTCAGGTTGTTCTTCACGGTTCAGCGCTTTCACATCCTGCTGCGCCTGGCGTTTTTCGTCGTTATTACGACGACGATTGCGCTCGCGGCGGGAAGGCTGCTGCTCATCACGCTGTTTCGTTTTTTCTGTCTCTTCTACAGCCACAGGTACTGGCTGACGAGCTTCACGCGCTTCGGCATTCTGCTGTGGTTTCTCACGGCGATTACGGCGAGTGTCATCTCGGTTCTCGCGCGCTTCATTACCTTCTGCACGCGGCTCACGACGTTCATTGCGGTCGCGACGGTTACCCTGGCGCGATTTGCGGCGATCTTGCTGGCGCTCCTGCTTCTCTTCTTTTTTCTCTTCCTGAACTTCGACTGGTGCGGCAGTTTCACTCCCGGCAAACAGGTTTTTCAGGGCGGAGACAAGACGGCTAAGAAGGCCTGGGGCTGCAGGTGCGGCTACCGAAGGCTCGCTGCTGGCAGCCGGTTGCGGCTTCGCTACAGGGGCTTCAGGTGCCGTTGGCGCAGGCGGAACTTCCGGCATGACAAAGGTCGCCAGCGCAGGCTGCTCAGGGCGTTTACGCTCAGCAGATTCTTCATCTGACGGCATAGCCATCTCTTCTTCATGCAGTTTCGGCAGCATGTAGCTGAGGGTGGTTGTCTCTTCGCCTTTACGCACGCGCAGTACGGAATAGTGCGGCGTTTCCATCTGGTCGTTCGGTACGATTACGCAACGCACGCCACCCTGACGGGTTTCAATAGCGCTTACTGCGGCGCGTTTTTCGTTCAACAGATAGGAGGCGATCGGCACCGGAACGATGGCATGCACTTCCTGGGTATTCTCTTTCAGCGCTTCTTCTTCGATGAGACGCAGAATAGAAAGTGACAGGGATTCGTTGTCACGGATAGTCCCGGTTCCGCTACAACGCGGGCACACATGGTGACTGGACTCGCCGAGTGACGGGCTCAGGCGCTGACGGGACATCTCCAGCAGGCCGAAGCGAGAAATATGGCTGATTTGAATACGCGCACGGTCCTGACGAACGGCTTCGCGCAGACGGTTTTCCACCGCGCGCTGATGGCGTACCGGCGTCATATCGATAAAGTCGATAACGATCAGACCGCCGAGGTCACGCAGACGCAACTGACGTGCAATTTCGTCGGCCGCTTCCAGGTTAGTGTTAAAGGCGGTCTCTTCGATATCACCGCCACGGGTTGCGCGCGCGGAGTTGATATCGATGGCGGTCAACGCTTCGGTGCTATCAATAACGATAGAGCCGCCGGACGGCAGACGGACTTCACGCTGGAAGGCGGATTCAATCTGCGATTCGATTTGGTAGTGGCTAAACAGCGGGATTTCACCGGTGTAGAGCTTAATTTTGCTGCTGAAATCCGGACGGCCCAGCGCGGAGATATGCTGGCGAGCCAGCTCAAGCACTTTCGGGTTATCGATAAGGATTTCGCCGATGTCCTGACGCAGATAATCACGGAAAGCACGAACGATAACGTTACTTTCCTGGTGAATCAGGAACGGAGCAGGGCGGTTTTCAGCGGCCTTCTGAATAGCTTCCCAGTGTTTCAGGCGGAAGCTCAGATCCCACTGTAGGGCATCGGCAGATTTACCCACACCGGCGGTGCGGACGATCAGACCCATGCCATCGGGCAATTCGAGGCTGGCCAGCGCTTCTTTCAGTTCGGTACGGTCATCGCCTTCAATACGACGAGAAATGCCACCCGCGCGCGGGTTGTTTGGCATCAGTACCAGATAGCTGCCTGCCAGGCTAATAAAGGTAGTCAGCGCAGCGCCTTTGTTGCCGCGTTCTTCTTTATCAATCTGGACGATAACTTCCTGACCTTCGCGCAACACATCTTTGATGTTCGGACGGCCATGAGAGTTGTAATTGGCAGGGAAATATTCGCGGGCAATTTCTTTGAGAGGAAGGAAACCGTGACGTTCAGCGCCATAATCAACAAAGGCAGCTTCCAGGCTCGGTTCAATTCGGGTGATTTTACCTTTGTAGATGTTCGCTTTTTTCTGCTCGTGTCCAGGACTTTCAATATCCAGATCGTACAGACGCTGCCCATCAACAAGGGCGACACGCAACTCTTCTTGCTGAGTTGCGTTGATTAACATTCTTTTCATCGTAACTTACTCATTATTCTTACATTGACGACTAAGCTGCGGGCATGATGACGCCTTTCCGGGGGAGAACCGATGGCCTCGTGTCTGTTCACGTCGCCAACCTCACGGTTGTCGTTCGCTTAAGAGGCGCAGTGTGTCGGTTGCCTGTATTTCCTGTGGAAAACACAGCGCAATTATCAGGGGAACAGCCTGGGAAAAACTCTCCAGAGAAGATTCCATCTACCGGTAAGGACTGCAACCCGCAGCCCGCTAACTGCCTGAAAGTCCAATACGTCTTACGCCATTGCTGCGTGTATGGTCGGACAGGCAAAACTGGTCATTCCGCACAATTGCTTGTTATAACAAGATCCAACGCGGAAAACTGCAACATTATTCCTTGCGAACCCTGTTATAGCAAGCTGACTTTTACCTTTTATCACCCGGTTACTCACAGTTTTTTCACTTTTGCCTGGCGATTGGTTTAATAACCGCCAAAACGTCTGTGTCGAACGAAGCAGACCAGGATCAAAAGTAAATATAAGCATATAAAAATGAGTGGCGCTATTCATCGACGCTATTTAGAATCGCCTCCCATGAAAACTGAGACTCCTTCCGTAAAAATTGTTGCTATCGCCGATGACGAAGCGGGGCAACGCATCGATAACTTTTTGCGCACCCAACTGAAAGGTGTGCCAAAAAGTATGATTTACCGCATCTTGCGTAAAGGCGAAGTCCGCGTGAATAAAAAACGCGTGAAGCCTGAATATAAGCTGGAAGCGGGCGATGAAGTGCGTATTCCACCTGTCCGCGTTGCGGAACGGGAAGAGGAAGCGGTTTCGCCGCACCTGCAAAAAGTTGCCGCGCTGAGCGACGTCATTCTTTATGAAGATGAACATATCCTGGTGCTGAATAAACCCTCTGGTACTGCGGTACACGGCGGTAGTGGGTTAAGTTTCGGCGTCATTGAAGGGCTGCGTGCATTACGTCCGCAAGCGCGTTTTCTGGAACTGGTGCACCGTCTGGATCGTGACACCTCCGGTGTGTTGCTGGTTGCCAAAAAACGTTCCGCGCTGCGTTCGCTGCATGAGCAGTTGCGTGATAAAGGCATGCAGAAAGATTATCTGGCGCTGGTGCGCGGCCAGTGGCAGTCCCACGTCAAAGTGGTGCAGGCGCCGCTGTTGAAAAATATTCTTCAAAGCGGTGAGCGTATTGTGCGCGTGAACCAGGAAGGAAAGCCGTCAGAAACCCGCTTTAAAGTCGAAGAGCGTTATGAGGTCGCGACACTGGTGCGTTGCAGCCCGGTAACGGGTCGTACGCATCAAATTCGCGTCCATACCCAATATGCGGGTCATCCCATTGCCTTTGACGATCGATATGGTGATCGTGAGTTTGATAAACAACTGGCAGGCACCGGGTTAACACGGCTGTTTCTGCATGCCGCAGCGTTGAAATTTACCCACCCTAATACCGGCGAAACTATTCGTATAGAAGCGCCGCTGGACGATCAACTCAAGCGTTGTCTGCAAGTGCTACGCAACAAGAAAGCATAAGCAAGGGCGGTCATGGTGACCGCCTTTCTTTTATGCGCGCGTCGGTTTAAGCGGCACCGCAGTGGTCTTTTCCTTAATAGGCAGATTAACCAGCGCTGCCAGTAGGGCCAGGGCGATATCTGCATACCATACCCAGTCGAGATTTCCTGCATATTGCATGGCCAGTCCACCCAGCCATGCGCCAAAGAAAGCGCCGACCTGATGTGAAAACAAGGTAAAGCCAAACAGTGTCGCCAGATAACGGGTTCCAAACAACTTACCAACAATACCTGCCGTTGGCGGCACGGTAGCAAGCCAGGTTAAGCCTATTGCACAGGCGAAGAGATAGAATGCCAGCGTCGTTTTTGGCGACAGCAAAAAAGCGATAATTAATATTGCACGGGACGCGTATAGCACGGCGAGGATATATTTCATCGGGAATCGCTTTCCGAGAAACCCCGCGAAAATACTGCCTGCGATATTACAAAGACCGATCAGCGAAAGGCTAATGGCAGAGACAGAGGCATCGTGTCCACACAGGCTAACTTCACTCGGCAAATGCGTAGTGAGAAACGCCACGTGGAAGCCACAGGTCAAAAAACCAGCATGCAGAAGCAGATAGCTGGGATGACGAAAGGCCGCGCGAATTTGCTGTTTAAGCCCCGGATCGTCTGATACTGCAGGTTGAGTCAGTATAGGCGAAGGTTTTTCGCTTTTCCGACACAGAAACCACGATGGAATTATTGTCGACAGCGCGGCGAGGGCCAGGAAAACCAGTCCTGCAGCGACACCACGCAGACTGACAATAAATTGTATTAGCGGGGCGAAGATAAATTGCCCCATGGAGCCACCGGCGTTAATCATACCGCTGGCAACGGAGCCTTTATCAGATGGCAATCTTCCCGCGACGATGCCGATTAATACAGAGAAACTACCCGCGGCGGCGCCCGCCGGGCTTAACAGTCCCTGTGCGAGCGTCAGCGGTAAAAAAGAGGACGCCCACAGTGTGCCAAACTGCCCCAACGCTATCAGGACAGCACCGATGACCAATACGTTGAAAGCTCCGCGCTTATCCGCCCAGGCACCAAATAGTGGCTGAAATGCGCCCCACATCAGTTGGCCTATTGCCAGTGCCATACTGACTTCGGCAATGCTCATTGTGGTGGAGTGCACAATAGGGTGCACAAAGAGCCCCACCGTCTGCCGTACACCCATGGTTATCATTAAAATCAGACTGGCCAGGGCAACCAGCGACCACAGCCCCGCTGACGGCCCTTGAGATACGCGACGTTTCACCACCGGGGCTTCCTTACATAACCTCAGTACATGAGTAGATTTATTAGCGAGATAGCGGGTTACAGCCTTCCCGGCGCAGCATCTGGCACAGTGCAATCAGCGGCAGGCCAACCAGCGTATTCGGATCGCGACCTTCCAGTCGGTCAAAAAGCGCAATCCCAAGACCTTCACTCTTAAAGCTTCCCGCACAGTGCAGAGGGTTTTCTTTACGCACGTAGTCTTCTATTTCCTGGGCACTCAGGTGGCGAAAATGCACATCGAAAGGTTCGCACTCGGTTTGTAAATGACCCGTTGCGGAATTAAACAGCGCCAGCCCGGTATAAAATGTCACAATATTTCCGCTGGCCCGGGTTAATTGCTGACGTGCATTTTCTTCGGTCAGCGGCTTGCCGGTAATTTCACCTTCCAGCATGCACACTTGATCAGACCCAATAATCAAATGATGGGGAAAACGTTGGGACAGCGATTGCGCTTTCTCTTGCGCCAGTCGCAGCACGAGGTGGCGGGGGGACTCGCCGGGTTGTGGGGTTTCGTCGGTCAGTGGCGCGGCACATTCAAACGCCAGCCCGAGCTTCTCTAATAACGCACGACGCCAGGGCGATGTCGATGCAAGAACAATATCTGACATATTTTTTTCACCAAATATGGCTTAACCATGACAGGCATTTTAAACTGTAGGCCGCAATGTGTGCGAATTATTGGCAAAAGGCAACCTCAGGCTGCCTTTTTCTTTGACTCTATGACGTTACAAAGTTAATATGCGCGCCCTATGCAAAAGGTAAAATTACCCCTGACTCTCGATCCGGTTCGCACTGCTCAGAAACGCCTTGATTATGAGGGCATCTATCTGCCCAATCAGGTTGAGCGTGTCGCCGAATCTGTAGTCAGTGTGGACAGTGATGTGGAATGCTCCATTTCGTTCGCCATCGACAACCAACGCCTCGCGGTTATAACCGGCGATGCGAAAGTGACGGTGTCCCTCGAATGCCAGCGTTGCGGCAAGCCGTTTACCCATCAGGTTCACACAACATATTGTTTTAGTCCTGTCCGTTCAGACGAACAGGCTGAAGCACTGCCGGAAGCGTATGAACCGATTGAGGTTAACGACTTCGGTGAAATCGATCTGCTGGCAATGGTTGAAGATGAAATCATCCTCTCCTTGCCCGTAGTTCCGGTGCATGATTCTGAACACTGTGAAGTGTCCGAGGCGGACATGGTCTTTGGTGAACTGCCTGATGAAGCGCAAAAGCCAAACCCATTTGCCGTATTAGCCAGCTTAAAGCGTAAGTAATAGGTTTTCCCCGCTCAAACGGGGGTAAATCGTAATTAAGGAGTAAGGTCCATGGCCGTACAACAGAATAAACCAACCCGTTCCAAACGTGGCATGCGTCGTTCTCATGACGCGCTGACCGCAGTCACCAGCCTGTCTGTAGACAAAACCTCTGGTGAAACCCACCTGCGTCACCACATTACCGCCGACGGTTTCTACCGCGGTCGCAAGGTAATCACTAAGTAATCACGCGCAAGCGTGATCAAACTTAGTGAGGATTTCCCCGTGAAAACGGGGATTTACCGATACCTTGACTCGTCTAACCCTGGCGTTAGATGTCATGGGGGGCGATTTTGGCCCTTCCGTGACAGTGCCTGCAGCTTTGCAGGCACTGAACTCTAATTCGCATCTTAATCTTCTTTTAGTCGGCGATCCCGACGCTATCACTCCATTGCTCGCCAAAGCTGATTTCGAGCAACGCTCGCGCTTGCTTGTTATTCCCGCACAGTCAGTTATTGCCAGCGATGCGCGTCCCTCGCAAGCTGTCCGCAACAGTCGCGGCAGTTCAATGCGTATGGCGCTGGAGCTTGTAAAAGAAGGTCGTGCCGAGGCCTGCGTCAGTGCCGGTAATACCGGCGCGCTGATGGGGCTGGCTAAAATGTTGCTCAAACCCATTGAGGGAATTGAGCGTCCCGCGCTGGTGACTGTTTTACCGCACCAGCAGAAAGGGAAAACGGTGGTGCTCGATTTAGGCGCCAACGTCGACTGCGATGGCAAGATGCTGGCGCAGTTTGCAGTAATGGGTGCGGTGATGGCAGAAGAAGTTGTGGGGATCGCTAACCCCCGCGTGGCGCTTCTGAACATTGGTGAAGAAGAAACCAAAGGCCATGACAACATTCGCGATGCTGCAGCGATTTTAAAAGAGGTTCCGGCAATTAACTATATTGGTTATCTGGAAGCGAACGAATTACTCACCGGTAAAACGGATGTACTGGTTTGTGACGGTTTTACGGGAAACGTCACATTAAAAACGATGGAAGGTGTTGTCAGAGTGTTTCTTTCGCTGCTGAAATCACAGGGTGAAGGGAAAAAACGGTCGTGGTGGCTGATTTTATTAAAGCATTGGTTACAAAAAAGCCTGAGCAGGCGATTCAGTCACCTCAACCCCGACCAGTATAATGGCGCCTGTCTGTTAGGATTGCGCGGCACGGTGATTAAGAGTCATGGTGCTGCCAATCAGCGAGCATTTACCGTCGCGATTGAACAGGCAGTGCAGGCGGTGCAGCGGCAAGTTCCCCGGCGAATTGCCGCTCGCCTGGAATCTGTGTTACCGGAAAAAGACTGAGCGTACATGTATACGAAGATTATTGGTACCGGCAGCTATCTGCCTGAACAAGTGCGAACTAACGCCGACCTGGAAAAAATGGTGGATACGTCTGACGAGTGGATTGTCACCCGCACAGGTATTCGTGAACGCCGTATTGCTGCGCCAGATGAAACCGTCTCCACCATGGGATTTGAAGCTGCAAAGCGCGCTCTGGAAATGGCAGGTATCAGCGCAGATGAGATTGGTCTGATTATTGTCGCTACCACCTCCGCAACGCATGCATTCCCTAGCGCCGCATGTCAGGTGCAGAACATGTTAGGCGTGAAAGGCTGCCCGGCATTTGATGTTGCTGCTGCCTGCGCGGGTTTCACCTATGCGCTTAGCATCGCCGATCAATATGTAAAATCGGGCGCGGTGAAAAATGCGCTGGTGATCGGTTCTGACGTTCTGGCGCGTACCTGCGACCCGGAAGATCGTGGCACCATTATTATTTTTGGCGATGGTGCGGGCGCAGTTGTGCTCGGAGCATCCGAAGAGCCGGGTATTATCTCTACGCATCTGCATGCTGACGGTCGTTACGGCGAACTGTTAACGCTGCCGAATGCCGATCGTGTGCATCCAGAGAATCCTATTTTCCTGACAATGGCAGGAAACGAAGTCTTTAAAGTGGCGGTGACTGAGCTTTCTCGCATCGTCGATGAAACCCTCGAAGCGAATAATTTGCAGCGCAGTGAGCTGAACTGGCTGGTGCCGCATCAGGCAAATCTGCGCATTATCAGCGCGACAGCCAAAAAACTGGGCATGTCGCTGGATAACGTAGTGGTGACACTCGATCGTCACGGTAATACTTCTGCGGCGTCTGTCCCATGTGCGCTGGATGAAGCGGTTCGCGACGGGCGCATTCAGCGCGGCCAATTGATTCTGCTGGAAGCCTTTGGCGGTGGTTTCACCTGGGGCTCTGCGCTGGTTCGTTTCTAGTACTAAGGATAAAAACATGACGCAATTTGCATTTGTGTTCCCGGGACAGGGCTCTCAAACCGTGGGTATGTTAGCTGACATGGCAGCAACTCACCCGGTTGTTGAAGAGACATTCCGTGAAGCCTCTGCGGCACTTGGCTACGATCTGTGGGCACTTGTTCAACAAGGGCCGGCGGAAGAGTTGAATAAAACATGGCAGACGCAGCCTGCATTGTTGACGGCTTCCGTTGCTTTATGGCGTGTGTGGCGACAACAGGGCGGTAAAACCCCCGCGTTGATGGCCGGTCATAGCCTGGGCGAGTACTCTGCACTGGTCTGTGCAGGTGTTATCCCGTTTGCAGACGCGGTGCGTCTGGTTGAACTGCGCGGTAAATTCATGCAGGAAGCCGTGCCGGAAGGTACGGGTGCTATGGCGGCAATTATCGGTCTGGATGATGTGTCCATCGCCAAAGCGTGTGAAGAGTCCGCGCAAGGGCAGGTTGTTTCTCCGGTAAACTATAATTCTCCGGGCCAGGTTGTTATCGCAGGCCACAAAGATGCGGTTGATCGTGCGGGTGCTGCCTGTAAAGCTGCTGGCGCGAAGCGCGCGCTGCCGCTGCCGGTCAGCGTGCCATCCCACTGTGCGCTGATGAAACCTGCTGCAGAGAAACTGGCGGCAGAATTAGAAAAAATCACGTTCAGCGCCCCGCAGGTTCCGGTTGTAAACAACGTTGATGTGAAATGCGAGACGTCGCCGGAAGCTATTCGTCACGCGCTGGTACGTCAGCTCTACAGCCCGGTGCAATGGACCAAAAGTGTTGAATTTATGGCATCACAGGGCGTTGAGCACCTGTATGAAGTTGGCCCGGGTAAAGTGCTTACCGGTCTGACAAAACGTATTGTTGATACCCTGACAGCGTCTGCGCTTAATGAGCCTGCCGCGCTGTCAGAGGCACTTGCGCAATAAAAGAGGAAAACCATGAGTTTTGAAGGAAAAGTCGCGCTGGTTACCGGCGCGAGCCGTGGCATTGGCCGCGCAATCGCGGAAGCCCTTGTTGCTCGTGGCGCGAAGGTTATCGGTACTGCAACCAGCGAAAATGGCGCTCAGGCTATTAGTGATTATTTAGGTGCCAACGGTAAAGGTCTGATGTTGAATGTGACCGATCCTGCATCTATTGAATCTGTGCTGGAAAACATTCGTGCCGGGTTTGGCGAAGTTGATATCCTGGTCAATAATGCCGGTATCACTCGCGATAACCTGTTAATGCGCATGAAGGATGACGAGTGGAACGATATTATCGAAACTAACCTGTCATCGGTTTTCCGTCTGTCAAAAGCGGTGATGCGCGCTATGATGAAAAAGCGTCATGGTCGTATCATCACTATCGGTTCTGTGGTTGGTACCATGGGAAATGCTGGTCAGGCAAACTACGCTGCGGCGAAGGCGGGTCTGATTGGTTTCAGTAAATCGCTGGCGCGAGAAGTCGCATCACGCGGGATTACTGTGAACGTTGTTGCTCCGGGCTTTATTGAAACGGACATGACGCGTGCGCTGACCGAAGATCAGCGTGCGGGTATTCTGGCGCAAGTTCCAGCGGGTCGCCTTGGCGGTGCTCAGGAAATCGCCAGTGCGGTTGCATTTTTAGCCTCTGACGAAGCGGGTTACATCACTGGTGAGACCCTGCACGTCAACGGCGGAATGTATATGGTTTAACCACGATTAAAATTATTTGCGTTATTAGGGCGAAAGGCCTCAAAATAGCGTAAAATCGTGGTACGAACTGCCGGGATTTAGTTGCAAATTTTTCAACATTTTATACACTACGAAAACCATCGCGAAAGCGAGTTTTGATAGGAAATTTAAGAGTATGAGCACTATCGAAGAACGCGTTAAGAAAATTATCGGCGAGCAGCTGGGCGTTAAGCAGGAAGAAGTTACCAACAATGCTTCCTTCGTTGAAGACCTGGGCGCTGATTCTCTTGACACCGTTGAGCTGGTAATGGCTCTGGAAGAAGAGTTTGATACTGAGATTCCGGACGAAGAAGCTGAGAAAATCACCACCGTTCAGGCTGCCATTGATTACATCAACGGTCACCAGGCGTAAGTGAACATCTCCAGGCGGTCATTCGACCGCCTGAGTTTTATCTTTTATCCCCCTAATCTTAATCTTTTTTCCCTCCCTGGAGGACAACCGTGTCTAAGCGTCGTGTAGTTGTGACCGGACTGGGCATGTTGTCTCCTGTCGGCAATACCGTAGAGTCTACCTGGAAAGCTCTCCTTGCCGGTCAGAGTGGCATCAGCCTGATCGACCATTTCGATACTAGCGCCTACGCAACGAAATTTGCTGGCTTAGTAAAGGACTTTAACTGTGAAGACATCATCTCGCGTAAAGAACAGCGCAAGATGGATGACTTTATTCAATATGGAATTGTCGCTGGCGTTCAGGCCATGCAGGATTCTGGCCTTGAAGTGACGGAAGAGAACGCAACCCGCATCGGTGCCGCTATTGGTTCCGGTATTGGTGGTCTCGGCCTGATTGAGGAAAACCACAGTTCTTTAGTGAATGGTGGCCCGCGTAAAATCAGCCCGTTCTTCGTCCCGTCGACGATTGTTAATATGGTGGCCGGTCACCTGACCATCATGTTTGGCCTCCGCGGCCCAAGTATTTCGATTGCCACAGCCTGTACATCTGGTGTGCATAATATCGGCCATGCTGCACGTATGATCGCCTATGGCGATGCGGATGCTATGCTTGCCGGTGGCGCAGAAAAAGCGAGTACCCCGCTGGGCGTGGGTGGCTTTGGCGCGGCACGTGCGCTTTCTACACGCAACGATAATCCTCAGGCTGCGAGCCGTCCGTGGGATCAGGACCGTGATGGTTTTGTTCTTGGCGATGGCGCAGGCATTATCATGCTTGAAGAGTATGAGCACGCGAAAAAACGCGGTGCGAGAATTTATGCGGAAATCGTTGGTTTCGGCATGAGTAGCGATGCTTACCACATGACCTCTCCGCCGGAAAACGGTGCGGGTGCTGCTGATGCAATGGTCAACGCCATTCGTGATGCAGGCCTTGAACCTGGCCAAATCGGTTATGTAAACGCCCATGGGACATCGACCCCGGCGGGTGATAAAGCTGAAACGCAGGCGGTTAAATCCGTGTTTGGTGATGCAGCAAGCCGCATTATGGTTAGCTCTACCAAATCTATGACGGGCCACCTGCTGGGTGCTGCGGGCGCGGTAGAGTCTATCTTCTCTATCCTTGCACTGCGCGACCAGGCTGTTCCGCCGACCATCAACCTGGATAACCCGTCTGAGGGTTGCGATCTGGATTTCGTTCCGCACGAAGCCCGTCAGGTAAATGGTCTGGAGTACACGCTGTGTAACTCCTTCGGCTTTGGTGGTACCAACGGCTCCCTGATCTTCAAAAAGGTCTGAGCGTAGCGCTGTTTATTACCCCAGCCTGTAAAAAGGTCCGCACTGCGGGCCTTTTTTATTCAGTTTTCTCCGCTTGTCCTGCGCAGAGTGTCCTGCCACACTCATCAGCCACGCATAAGGAGCCTCTATGTTGTTGATTAATGGTTGCGAGCAGACATTTCTTGCCGCAAATGACAGAGCGACTCAGTTTGGCGACGGTTGTTTCACGACGGCGCGTATCAACAACGGTACTATCAGTCTGTTGGCTGAACATCTGCATCGTCTGAAACTCGCCTGTGACAGGCTCTTTATCCCTTTTAACCACTGGGAAACGCTGGAAGACGAAATGCGTCGTATCGCCGCTGGAAGGACGAGTGGAGTCCTGAAAGCAATTATCAGCCGGGGCGGTGGTGGACGTGGTTATAGCGGAGTCGGGTGCCAGAGTCCGACGCGTATTCTCAGCGTTTCTGCGTATCCGACGCATTACACCCGCTGGCGAGAAGAGGGCGTTACGCTGGCGCTCAGCCCGGTACGGCTGGGGCGCAATCCGCACCTTGCCGGCATCAAACATCTCAATCGGCTGGAGCAGGTCCTGATCCGCCGTTATCTTGAGCAATCTCACGGTGACGAGGCGCTGGTTCTTGACAGTGAAGGGTGGGTTACGGAATGCTGTGCCGCGAATATTTTCTGGCGCAAAGGCCGCGATGTCTTTACCCCAAACCTGAGTCAGGCTGGCGTTGATGGCATCATGCGACAATTTTGTCTGCGCCAACTGGCATCTTCCGACTATCGCGTTGTCGAAATCAATGCGTCGCCAGATGCACTTAACACTGCTGATGAAGTCATCATCTGTAATGCATTAATGCCCGTGATCCCCGTACGCGCGTGGGAGGGCATAAGCTGGACTTCCCGGGAGTTGTACCAATTTTTAGCCCCTCTTTGTGAGCATCCGATATCGTCATGAAAAAAATGTTGCGCGTTGTACTTCTCCTTCTGCTGGTCCTGGTGATTGCGGCAGGCGCGGGTATATGGAAAGTTCGTCAGTTGGCCGACAGTAAGCTCCTCATTAAAGAGGAGACTATTTTTACACTGGAAGCAGGAACCGGGCGCGTTGCGTTGGGTGAACAGCTTTATAGCGAGAAGGTGATTAACCGCCCACGCGTGTTCCAGTGGTTGCTGCGCGTGGAGCCTGATCTTTCGCACTTTAAAGCCGGTACCTATCGGTTTACCCCTACTATGACGGTGCGTGACATGCTCCAGTTGCTGGAAAGCGGCAAAGAGGCGCAGTTCCCACTCCGTCTGGTTGAGGGGATGCGGCTAAGTGATTATCTGCAGCAACTGCGTGACGCACCCTATATCAAGCACACCCTGAAAGATGATGAATACGCGACGGTTGCGAAGGCGCTGGATTTCGAGCATGCGGACTGGGTGGAAGGGTGGTTCTGGCCGGACACCTGGATGTATACCGCGAATACCACGGATATTGCACTGCTCAAGCGTGCGCACCAAAAAATGGTGCGGGCGATTGATCAGGCGTGGGAAGGGCGTATGGAGGGGTTACCCTACCAGGATAAAAACCAGATGGTGACGATGGCGTCTATCATCGAGAAAGAGACGGCGGTGGCCAGCGAGCGCGATAAAGTCGCATCGGTCTTTATTAACCGTTTGCGAATTGGGATGCGACTACAAACGGATCCCACCGTGATTTACGGGATGGGGGAGCGGTATAATGGTAAGTTGTCACGTGCCGATCTGGAAACGCCAACGCCGTACAATACCTATATCATCAGCGGTCTGCCACCGGGCCCGATAGCCACGCCTGGCGAAGCCTCATTGAAAGCCGCTGCGCACCCGGCAAAAACGCCATATCTCTATTTTGTCGCTGATGGCAAGGGTGGTCACACATTTAACACCAATCTCGTGAGCCACAATCGGTCAGTGCAGGACTATTTAAAAGTACTTAAGGAAAAAAATGGGCAGTAAATACATCGTCATTGAGGGGCTCGAAGGGGCAGGAAAAACCACCGCGCGTGATGTCGTGGTCGACACGCTACGTCAACTGGGCGTAGAGGAGATGGTTTTCACCCGCGAGCCGGGCGGTACGCAACTGGCAGAAAAACTGCGCAGCCTGGTACTGGACATTCGTTCTGTTGGCGATGAGACGATTACGGTTAAGGCCGAAGTATTAATGTTTTATGCTGCCCGCGTTCAATTGGTGGAGACGGTGATTAAACCGGCACTGGCCAACGGAAGTTGGGTGATTGGCGATCGTCATGACCTCTCTACGCAAGCCTATCAGGGCGGTGGACGTGGCGTTGACCAGACCATGCTGGCAACATTGCGCGACGCGGTGTTGGGTGATTTCCGCCCGGACCTGACGCTTTATCTGGACGTGACGCCCGAAGTCGGACTCAAGCGCGCCCGTGCTCGCGGTGAGCTGGACCGCATTGAACAGGAATCTCTGGATTTCTTCAACCGCACACGTGCCCGTTACCTTGAGCTGGCGGCGGCAGATGACAGCATTCGCACCATTGATGCCACGCAATCGCTCGAAGACGTGGTGGCGGATATCCGCCAGACTGTCACCGCCTGGGTGCAGGAGCAGGGCGCATGAGATGGTACCCGTGGCTGCGAGCGGATTATGAGCAACTGGTCGCCAGTTATCATGCCGGTCGCGGACATCATGCCTTGCTGGTCCACGCGCTACCTGGAATGGGTGACGATGCGCTGATCTATGCGCTGAGCCGTTATCTGCTTTGCCAGCATCCGGAAAATGCCAAAAGCTGCGGCCATTGCCGAGGCTGCCAGTTAATGCAGGCGGGGACGCATCCGGATTATTACCCGTTAGCACCAGAAAAGGGCAAGACCACGCTCGGAATCGACGCGGTGCGCGAGGTCAGCGAAAAACTGTATGAGCACGCCCGTCTTGGCGGCGCTAAAGTGGTCTGGATTCAGGACGCCGCGCTTTTAACAGACGCCGCGGCAAATGCCCTGCTCAAAACGCTGGAAGAGCCGCCGAAGGAGACCTGGTTCTTTATGAGCTGTCGCGAACCGGCGCGCTTACTGGCAACGTTGCGTAGCCGCTGTCGGATGCATCACCTCGCGCCGCCTGCCGAGAACTATGCTTGTGCCTGGCTTGCTCGCGAGCACAGCGCGTCACAAGAGACCATTGTCAGCGCATTACGCCTGTGTGGCGGCGCGCCCGGTGCGGCAGAGCAACTGCTGCAGGCGGACAACCTCGCACCGCGTCAGGCGCTGTGTCAGTCCCTTGGGCAGGTACTCAATAATGGCGACTGGCTTTCGCTACTGGCGACATTGAACCACGAACAGGTGGCCGAACGCCTGCACTGGCTGGCGACACTGCTGCTCGATGCCCTCAAGGTTCAGCAGGGCGCAACATTGCTGACGAATATGGATGCGATAATGCTGGTACGCCAGCTTGCCAGCCAGTTTAATGGCGAACGCCTGCAAGCCTGCCTTCACGCGGCGGTTGAATGCCGCGAACAGTTGATGACCGTAGTGGGCGTCAACCGTGAATTGTTATTGACCGACCTTTTATTACGCATTGAGCGTTACCTGCAACCCGGCGCTACGTTGCCCGGACAGCATTTCTAAGAGAGAGATTATGTTTTTAGTCGACTCCCATTGCCATCTTGATGGCCTGGATTATCAGTCGTTACATACGGATGTTAATGACGCGCTAGAAAAAGCTGCGGCCCGCGACGTGAAATTCTTCCTCGCCGTGGCGACGACACTGCCGGGTTACCGCAGTATGCGTGACCTGGTGGGAGAGCGTAGCGATGTGGCTTTTTCCTGCGGCGTACATCCGCTCAATCAGGATGAAGCCTATGCTGTGGAAGATTTACGCCGCATGGCCGCAGAAGAAGGCGTTGTGGCAATGGGTGAAACGGGTCTGGACTATTATTACACGCCGGAAACCAAAGCCCGCCAGCAGGCGTCGTTTCGTGATCATATCCGTATTGGTCGTGAACTGAATAAGCCAGTAATTGTTCACACCCGTGATGCGCGGGCAGATACGCTGGCTATCCTTCGCGAAGAAAAGGTGACGGATTGCGGAGGCGTACTACACTGTTTTACGGAAGACAGGGAAACGGCAGGTCAGTTATTAGATCTGGGCTTCTATATCTCGTTTTCCGGGATCGTCACCTTCCGTAACGCGGAGCAACTGCGTGATGCGGCGCGTTACGTTCCGCTCGATCGTTTGCTGGTGGAGACAGATTCACCTTATCTGGCACCGGTTCCTCATCGCGGTAAAGAAAACCAACCGGCATATGTCCGGGATGTTGCTGAATATATGGCAGTTTTGAAGGGCGTTTCGGTCGATGAACTGGCGCAACAAACCACAGAAAACTTCGCCAAACTGTTCCATATCGATCCGGCCCGCCTGCAATCCCTCTGAATTTTCAGCTTATTTTAGTGCTCGTAATTAATAAGTAATGAGAGTAAAGTTCACCGCCACAAAAGAGGCGGTGAACGCTTTTTTTGACACATTCGGTAATGGGTTTTGTAAATCTATGAAAGTTTTGCCTCTGGCGCTAACTGAAACGTGATAGCCGTCAAACAAACTTATGCGGATTTATTTTACTCTGTGTAATAAATAAAGGGCACTTAGATGTCCTGTTCACAGCACGGTTCTCCCCCCGTGCCAATGCGCAAAAAGCGTAAAAAAAGCACAAATACTCAGGAGCACTCTCAATTATGTTTAAGAATGCATTTGCTAACCTGCAGAAGGTCGGTAAATCGCTGATGCTGCCGGTATCCGTACTGCCTATCGCAGGTATCCTGCTGGGCGTCGGGTCTGCTAACTTCAGCTGGCTGCCAGAAGTGGTTTCTCACGTAATGGCCGAAGCAGGCGGTTCTGTTTTTGCTAACATGCCGCTGATCTTCGCTATCGGTGTTGCTCTTGGCTTCACCAATAACGATGGCGTATCCGGTCTTGCTGCTGTGGTGGCCTACGGCATCATGGTGAAAACCATGTCCGTGGTTGCACCTCTGGTACTGCATTTACCTGCAGAAGAAATCGCGGCTAAACACCTGGCAGATACCGGTGTCCTCGGTGGTATCATCGCCGGTGCCATCGCTGCGTATATGTTTAACCGTTTCTACCGTATCAAGCTGCCTGAGTATCTGGGCTTCTTCGCCGGTAAGCGTTTTGTTCCGATTATCTCCGGTCTGGCCGCTATTATCTTCGGTGTTGTGCTGTCCTTCATTTGGCCACCGATTGGTACTGCTATTCAGGAATTCTCTCAATGGGCTGCCTACCAGAACCCGGTTGTTGCGTTCGGTATCTACGGCTTCATCGAGCGCTGCCTGGTACCGTTTGGTCTGCACCATATCTGGAACGTTCCTTTCCAGATGCAGATCGGCGAATTCACCAACGCAGCAGGCCAGGTATTCCACGGCGATATCCCGCGTTACATGGCAGGCGACCCGACTGCGGGCAAACTGTCTGGCGGCTTCCTGTTCAAAATGTATGGCCTGCCGGCTGCTGCTATCGCGATTTGGCACTCTGCTAAACCAGAGAACCGCGCGAAAGTGGGCGGTATCATGATCTCCGCAGCGTTGACCTCGTTCCTGACCGGTATCACCGAGCCGATCGAGTTCTCTTTCATGTTCGTTGCGCCGATCCTGTACGCAATCCATGCGATTCTGGCTGGTCTGGCATTCCCGATCTGTATCCTGCTGGGTATGCGTGACGGTACGTCCTTCTCTCACGGCCTGATCGACTTCATCGTCCTGTCCGGTAACGGCAGCAAACTGTGGTTGTTCCCGGTTGTAGGTCTGTGCTATGCAGCGATTTACTACACCGTGTTCCGCGTACTGATTAAAGCGCTGGATCTGAAAACCCCGGGTCGTGAAGATGCGTCCGAAGAGTCTAAAGCTGGCGCAACCAGCGAAATGGCTCCGGCACTGGTCGCTGCGTTCGGCGGTAAAGAAAACATCACTAACCTGGATGCTTGCATCACTCGTCTGCGCGTTAGCGTTGCCGATGTGGCAAAAGTTGACCAGCCTGGTCTGAAAAAACTGGGCGCGGCAGGTGTGGTGGTTGCTGGTTCTGGTGTACAGGCAATTTTCGGTACTAAATCCGATAACCTGAAAACCGAAATGGATGAGTACATCCGCAGCAACTAAGCCGTAAAGTCTGGGGAGACTGAGGCAGCCGAAAGGCTGCCTTTTTTACGTTCAAGGGTTTTACATTTAAGGCAAATGAGGCAAGCAGGTCATCTGTCACGTCAGAAGGGTGAAGGGCAGTGAGATATAAAAAAGCCCGTCAGCGAACTAACGGGCAGGGGTTAGCATCTGAACACCGTCATCAGAAGCTATAGCTGGCGCTGAGGGAAAAATTACGCGGTGCGCCGTAGACGGTATAGCTGCCTACATAATCGTAGTACTCACGGTCAAACACATTGTTCAGGTTTGCCTGGACGGCGAAATCTTTAGTGACCTGATAGCGCCCGAACAGATTCACCAGTGCATAGCTGCCTTGTTCTGCGCGCTGGGTATCTGACACGTCGGTCCAGACTTTGTTCTGCCAGTTTACCCCTCCGCCGATTGTTAACTCAGGCAGCGCCGGCAACTGATAGCGGGTAAACAACTTCATGGTGGTTCGCGGTTGATCGGAACTGACTGCCTTGCCCTGTTTATCTTCGGCAATAAAGCGCGTCGCACCGAAGGTTAATTGCCAGTTATCGGTCAGCGCACCGTTCAGCTCAAACTCGATACCTTTACTGACGACGCCATCCAGAGATTCATAGATGGACTCCCCGTCTGGCATGTAAGTGTACGTATTACTGGCGACACCGTCTTGTTCGATACGGAACACGGCAAGGGACGTTGTCAGGCGGGTGCTAAACCAGTCTGCTTTGACACCCGCTTCATAGCTCTTACCGGTGGTTGGATCGAGATAGCGCCCGGATGCGTCACGTTTGTCCTGCGGCTGGAAGATCTCGGTATAGCTGGCGTATGCGGACCAGTCTTCGTTGATGTCATAGACCAGGCCTGCATACGGTGTGACATCGTCTTTGGTGCTTTCAAGCCGGGTAGAAGGTGAACCTGACGGGTTGTAGCGAATATTGTATTCGGTATAGCGTGCGCCCACGATCAGGTGCAGTGGATCGGCCAGCGAGACACGCGCCGAGGTGTAGGCAGAAGACTGACGAATATCGTCCTTGCTATACAGCGCCCATGGTGTCCATGCCGGATCGGCAATATTACCACTCCAGCCGCTGTTGAATGAGCCCACATCGACAATCGTCCCAGGCGTGTCCGGCAGGGAATTGTCATAATGGTTACGCTGGCGGCTGTAGCTTGCGCCGAACATCAACTCATGCTGGCGGCCAAACAGGTCAAAACCGCCACGCATGAAGGCATCAATGGCATCCTGTTTACGCTCACCACGGTTCCATCCGCCGTAACCGACCATTCCCAGGCCTGTAGCTTCATCCGGATAACCGTACATATACATCGTTTTAGTATCGAAATTGGTTTCCGCATGCATACCGTTAACATGCGCTTCCCAGCCATTGCCAAAACGCTGCGTCAGGTTGGCGAAGACTTTGGTGTTGTCTTTATCGGAATAGGCCCAATTTGGCGCAACGGTTGTGCTGCGGTCATATTTCGCTTTGCTGCCATCGGCGTACCAGGTCGGCAGGCCGCCCCAGGTGGGGCTGTCAGTCTGGCTTTCCTGATACTCATATCCCAGCGATAAGGTGGTGCTGTCGGTTACGTCAGCATCAACAACACTGTAGATGAATTTTTTGCGGTAGTGGTATGTGTCCACCCAACTGTCATTATCCTGATAACCGGTGATGACGCGGCCACGTACTTTGCCCGATTCGGTCAGCGGAGCCTGCAGATCAAGGATATAACGTTGTTTATCCCAGCTACCGTAAGTGGCGGACACGTTACCTTTGAATTCAGTACTATCCGCATGCTTACGTACCATGTTGACATAGGCCGCCGGGTTGCCTGTACCGGACATCAAACCCGTCGCGCCGCGTACCACTTCAATGCGGTCATAGATGGCGGTATCGGCGGCGGTGTCGCCAAAGTTCCAGACTTCACTAATGGAGGTTGGAAGATCGTCGTAGGCGTAGTTGCTGACAAAGAAGCCACGTGAATAAAACACGGTGCGATCGCTGTCCTGTACCTGCGCGGTGACGCCGGTGGTATTGGTCAATACTTGCCCGATTGAGTTCAGGTTCTGATCCTGCATACGCTGTTGACTGATAACGCTTACCGACTGCGGGATATCGCGGGGTACGAGCAGCAGTTTAGTGCCGGTGGTGGTGGTCTGAACGCTGTAGTCCTGGTCCTGGTGGGTATCGCTTTGGTCGCCGGATGCGCCTTCAACAATAACGGTTTCATCAGTGCCGGATGTGGATGCGGCAAAACCTGCGGCTGGTGTTAACGCGAAGCCAATACAAACGGCCAGTAATGATGGCGCGCTGTTAAGCGGACGCTGCTCATTCCCGGCGTTAATGGTGAAAGACATTATTAACCCTTAATGGTATGTGAACGGGATTGTCCGGATCGCGATGCATTGTCGGCGTCCGGTCTGTTTTTATTTTTCAGTTAATAAACGCGCATGAAAATGCAAATGCGAAATATACGCATTAATAATTGAGATGTAAACAGAGGTAATATCCATGGCTGAGTGGTTGATTTAACGCGGTTCTGCGTAAGAGTTGGTTATAACACCACCAGCCGGCGGCGAAATCTTGAAGAAAAAGAGCGTTATAGTTGAAACAGCCGGAGAATCTCGCTCATACTCTACACTGTATCTCGTGATGGGGCGGTTTCGCCCGCGCGTATAAAAAGGAAAACGTCATGGCCGAAGAAACCATTTTCAGTAAGATTATCCGTCGGGAAATTCCGTCGGACATCGTCTATCAGGATGAATTAGTTACCGCTTTCCGTGATATCTCTCCCCAGGCTCCGACGCATGTTCTGATTGTGCCGAATATCCTCATTCCTACCGCTAATGACATTACCGAAGCGCATGAACAGGCGATGGGACGGATGATGACCGTAGCAGCAAAAATTGCCCGTGATGAGGGCATTGCGGAAGATGGTTATCGCCTCATCATGAACTGTAACCGCCACGGCGGACAGGAAGTCTGGCATATCCATATGCATTTGTTGGGTGGTCGCCCCTTAGGCCCGATGCTGGCACATAAAGGCGAGTGATATGATCAACGGACGCGTTGCACTTCTGGTGACGGCCCTGGCGTTAGTCGGCTGTGGCTCGCGTCCTGCGATCCCGGTGGCCAACGATCAAACGCTGGTGATGGAAGCTAATGTTCTGGCCGCAGGTATCACCGCCGACTCCCCCACGCTGAGCACGCAGGAAATCCAGCCCTCTGCCTCGTCTCGCCTGTTCAATGAACGCGCGCAGCCGGTAACCATCAATTACCGTTTTTATTGGTACGACGCCAGAGGCCTGGAAATGCACCCGCTCGAAGAACCGCGTAGGATCACGATCCCGGCGCACTCCGCTGTCACACTTTATGGAAATGCAAATTTCCTGGGTGCGCACAAGGTCAGACTTTATCTCTATCTATAAGGGGTGAAAATTGATTAAAACATTAGGACGTTTCGCGCTGCTGGCCACAGTGGCCGTTATCCTTTCCGGGTGTATTACGCGCGGCGAGCAAGAACCCGCGCCGGTTGAACAAGCGAACCCAACGCCGCAACAGCCTGTTCCGCAGCAACCGCAGCCGTCGCAACCTGTACCGACGGTGCCGTCTGTTCCGTCGATCCCGGAGCAACCAGGGCCAATCGAACACCCTGATCAAACGGCTCAGCCGACCCCGCGTGAACGTCACTATGACTGGAACAGCGCCGTACAGCCGATGATGGGTAAAATGTTGCAGGCGAGCGGAGCCTCGGCGGGTAACGTACTGCTCGTTGACAGTGTGAACAACCGGACAAACGGTTCGGTGAACACCAGCGAAGCAACTGAAACCCTGCGCAGCGCGCTGACCAACAATGGCAAGTTTACGCTGGTTTCGGCGCAGCAACTGGCAATTGCCAAGCAGCAACTGGGCCTGTCACCGCAGGATAGTCTCGGTACACGCAGTAAAGCTATCGGTATTGCCCGCAATGTTGGGGCCCAGTACGTGCTGTATTCCAGCGCGACAGGTAATGCCAATGCGCCGACGCTGCAAATGCAACTGATGCTGGTGCAGACTGGCGAAATTGTCTGGTCGGGTAAAGGTGCGGTTCAGCAACAATAATCTTACGCGTGACGCGCTGTTGTCACGCTATTTCCCGGATTATGCTCCCGTCGAAGGCCAGGATACTGGCCTGAGTGGCGGGAGTTGTCTTATCAGCAACGGTCATCATCGTCTGATGTTACGTCAACAGCATCAGGCGACATCGTCCCCCTTTCTGCGCCAGTATCGCGCGCTTAAACGATTACCGCGCCACATCGCACCGCAACCGCACTTCTTCGCAAAAGGCTGGATGGCAATTGATTATATTCCAGGCGATGTACAAAGCAGTTTGCCGGATAGCCATAACCTGGCGGCCTTACTGTATGATCTGCATCGCTGTCCTCCCTTTGGCTGGCGTCTTAACCTGTTGCCTCTACTGGAAACGTACTGGCAGCAATGTTTGCCGTCGCGCCGTACGCTGTTCTGGCTGCAGCAATTAAAAGCACGCAGGCGCCAGGGCGAACCGCTACCCTTGCGACTGGCTCCATTACATATGGATGTTCATGCGGGTAACCTGGTGCACAGCCAGGACGGGTTGCGGTTGATCGACTGGGAGTATGCTGGTGACGGTGATATCGCGATGGAGCTGGCAGCTATCTGGACCGGGAGTGAGCATCAGCGCCGTGAACTGGTGGCTGAATACGCACGCTGTGCCATGCTCGATGAAACGCAATTATGGCGCCAGGTCGTTCGCTGGCATCCGTGGATAGCAATGCTGATGGCGGGCTGGTTTGAATGCCGCTTGCAGCAGACGGGCGATCAACAATTTATAACGCTGGCCGATGATGCATGGCGCCAGTTAAAGCTGAAAGGAAAAGAGAGGTGAGTGTGGGTCCGGTCATGTTAGATGTGCAAGGCTACGAACTGGATGCGGAAGAGCGCGAAATTCTGGCGCATCCGCTGGTGGGTGGCCTGATTCTGTTTACCCGCAATTATCACGATCCGGCGCAGTTGCGCGAACTGGTACGCCAGATCCGCGCCGCGTCGCATCATCGCCTGGTAGTCGCGGTCGATCAGGAAGGGGGGCGGGTCCAGCGTTTTCGTGAAGGATTTACCCAACTGCCAGCGGCACAATCTTTTGCAGCACTGCTGGGAATGGAAGAGGGCGGCAGAGTGGCAGAAGAGGCGGGCTGGCTGATGGCAAGCGAGATGATTGCGATGGATATCGACATCAGTTTCGCGCCAGTGCTTGATGTGGGCCATATCAGCGCGGCTATTGGCGAACGTTCTTATCATGAAGATCCGGCAAAAGCGCTCTCTATCGCAGGACGTTTCATTGATGGTATGCACAGTGCGGGCATGAAAACCACCGGTAAGCATTTTCCGGGACATGGTGCTGTGACGGCCGATTCACATAAAGAGACGCCGCGCGATCCGCGTGCTCAGGCTGAGATCCGCAGCAAAGATATGGCGGTATTTCGCACATTGATTGAACAGGGCAAGCTGGATGCGATTATGCCTGCGCACGTTATTTATACGGATGCGGACCCGCGCCCGGCCAGCGGTTCTCCCTACTGGCTGAAAATGGTGCTGCGCGGTGAACTCAATTTTGATGGCGTGATTTTTTCAGACGATTTATCGATGGAAGGCGCGGCGATCATGGGCAGCTATGCTGAGCGTGGACAGGCATCGCTGGATGCAGGTTGCGATATGATCCTTGTCTGTAATAATCGTAAGGGCGCAGTGAGTGTGTTGGATAACCTGTCGCCGATCAAAGCAGAGCGTGTTACGAAATTGTATCATAAAGGTTCATTTTCCCGTCAGGAATTGCTGAGTTCTGAACGCTGGAAGGCCGCCAACCGTGAACTGGAGCAACTCCATGCGCGTTGGCAGGAATATAAGTCGACTCAGTGAATCTTTGTGGGCGGGGTATTGGAGTAGGGTGAGGATACAATGATCATCTATTTGCACGGTTTTGACTCAAACAGTCCTGGAAATCATGAGAAGGTATTGCAGCTGCAATTTATCGATCCGGACGTCCGGTTGATCAGTTACAGCACGCGTCATCCGAAGCATGATATGCAGCATTTGTTAAAAGAGGTGGACAAAATGCTGCAGCTAAATGTGGATGAACGGCCGCTCATTTGCGGCGTGGGGCTGGGAGGATACTGGGCGGAGCGCATTGGTTTCCTGTGCGACATTCGGCAGGTCATGTTCAACCCTAATTTGTTCCCGTTTGAGAACATGGAAGGCAAGATTGACCGGCCGGAAGAGTACCTCGACATTGCCACCAAGTGTGTGTCGAATTTTCGCGAGAAAAATCGCGATCGCTGTCTGGCTATCCTTTCTCGCCGTGATGAAGCGTTGGACAGCCAGCGTTCATCGGACGTTCTGCACCATTACTATGAAATTGTCTGGGACGAAGAACAGACGCACAAGTTTAAAAATATCTCGCCGCACCTGCAGCGAATTAAAGCTTTTAAAACACTTGGTTAACCCCCTCAGCCCGACACTCGTCGGGCTTTGTTTTGCTGCCTTTGCCCCCATGTTTTAGCGCACGTTTTCGCCCAGCTTGTTTCATAGCAACTACACTTGTTCATCTTTTAGGCATCAAAACTTGATGCATATCAATTTTGGTATGACCAATGCACCGTTCATGTTATTCTCACTGACATAATTTGGTTTTCATGATGTAACTTGTTGTTAATTAAGAGTTATGTTTATAACTTTTAATTAACAATTGGTTAATAATTTTGAGGGGGTCACGTTGACTACACCATTGAAGAAAATTGTGATTGTTGGCGGTGGTGCTGGCGGGCTTGAACTGGCGACACAGCTGGGTAAAAAATTGGGCCGCGGTAAAAAAGCAAAGGTTACGCTGGTGGATCGCAACCACAGCCACCTGTGGAAACCGCTGTTGCACGAAGTGGCAACAGGGTCGCTGGATGAAGGCGTTGATGCGCTGAGCTATCTGGCGCATGCGCGCAATCACCATTTCCAGTTCCAGTTGGGCTCGGTGGTTGATATCAATCGCGAAGCGAAGACCATCACTCTGGCAGAGTTGCGTGACGAGAAAGGCGAACTGCTGGTGCCTGAACGTAAGCTGGCGTACGACACGCTGGTAATGGCATTAGGCAGTACTTCGAATGACTTCAACACCCCAGGGGTGAAAGAGCACTGCATTTTCCTCGATAACCCGCATCAGGCGCGCCGTTTCCACCAGGAGATGCTGAACCTGTTCCTGAAATACTCTGCCAGCCTCGGGGCAAACGGCAAAGTGAACATCGCTATCGTCGGTGGTGGTGCAACGGGAGTAGAGCTTTCTGCCGAGTTACATAACGCGGTAAAACAGTTACATAGCTATGGTTATAAAGGTCTGACCAATGAAGCGCTGAACGTGACGCTGGTGGAAGCGGGTGAGCGTATCTTGCCTGCATTGCCGCCGCGTATTTCCGGAGCTGCGCACAATGAGCTGACCAAAATGGGCGTGCGTGTTCTGACTAAAACTATGGTTACCAGCGCCGATGAAGGCGGTCTTCATACTAAAGACGGTGAATACATCAAAGCCGATCTGATGGTCTGGGCGGCGGGTATCAAAGCGCCGGACTTTATGAAAGAGATAGGCGGCCTGGAAACGAACCGTATTAACCAGTTAGTCGTTGAGCCGACACTGCAAACTACCCGTGATGCGGACATTTATGCCATTGGCGACTGTGCTTCATGTGCGCGTCCGGAAGGGGGCTTTGTGCCACCGCGCGCCCAGGCTGCACACCAGATGGCCAGTCTTGCGCTGCACAACATCCTGGCGCAAATGAAAGGTAAACCGACGAAGTCCTATGTCTATAAAGATCACGGTTCGCTGGTTTCACTTTCCAACTTCTCCACCGTGGGGAGCCTGATGGGTAACCTGATGCGCGGGTCTATGATGATTGAAGGGCGTATTGCACGCTTTGTTTATATCTCACTGTACCGCATGCATCAGATTGCGCTGCATGGTTACTTCAAAACGGGGTTAATGATGCTGGTCGGCAGCATTAACCGTGTGATCCGTCCCCGCCTGAAATTGCATTAATTTGCCTGACTGCTCTCCTGCATAGCGTTGCTGGAGAGCAGTACATCCTTCTGTCATACAGTCAGTATATGCTCGGATAACTCCGAATCATGCTGAATTCTCCCTAATCTCTCCTTTTTTCCTCTCATTCCGATTGGCTTAGCACACTCCCAAGTTGCAAAATTGTTACGAATAGCAAACCAGGGAGGAAATCCTGTGAATAAATCAATGTTAGCGGGTATCGGTATTGGCGTGGCCGCTGCTCTGGGTGTCGCAGCGGTTGCAAGTATGAATGTCTTCAATCGCGGGCCGCAGTATGCGCAGGTGGTTTCCGCCACGCCAATCAAAGAATCCATCAAAACACCGCGTCAGGAGTGTCGTAATGTCACGATGACGCATCGTCGTCCGGTTCAGGATGAAAATCGCCTGACCGGTTCTGTACTGGGTGCTGTTGCCGGTGGGGTTATCGGTCATCAGTTCGGCGGGGGACGTGGTCGCGATGTCGCCACGGTCGTCGGCGCGCTGGGCGGTGGCTACGCCGGGAATCAGGTCCAGGGCGAGATGCAGGCAAGAGATACATACACCACCACTGAGCAACGTTGTAAAACGGTGTATGACAAATCGGAAAAAATGCTGGGGTATGACGTCACTTACAAAATTGGCGACCAGCAAGGGAAGATCCGCATGGATAAAGACCCTGGAACCCAGATCCCACTGGATGACAACGGTCAGCTTATTTTGAATAACAAAGCCTAAAATAGCAGTACTGTACCCATTGGCTCCTCAATTGCTCAGGCTGAGGAGCCTTTTTTACAGGCCGAAGATTCAGATAAGATCGTGCTGGCGATAGAGCAGAAAGCCGGTAATGACCACCGAGAGAAACGCGAATAAAACCGAACCACCACATACAACCCAGAGCCCGAATAACAATGTTATTACTATTAGCACTTTAAGTAATGGTAATAGCAAAATCATTTCCATTTTCCTTCTGAATGTGAATAGTCAGCCAAAGTACATAAATTCCGTATATACAATAAGATAGCGTAGGGTTAGAACAATAAATTCGCTTATGTCGTCATCCTGACGTTTATGGTTCTTTTACAACTAATGGTTAGCAGCGAAATAATTCCTGTTTAATATTAGCAAAGCGGCAAAAACGGCATGCTGTTTTCACCTATTAATATAATAGGTGAAAACGATAATTATTGCTAAGGAAGGCAAATCAGGACGTGATCAACTGGGGCCATAAACGCAGAGTCGTCGCGGAAATTTGCAGCAATTTCTCACAACTTGCTCCTTCACGGGCGCTGATAGACATGCCCTGCAACACACAGCTTAAAAACTGCGCCAGTTCCTGAACGTCCGCGTGGGCGGGGATTTCCCCCCGTTGCTGACGTTGTAGCAAAAATTTAAGCAACAGTTGTTCCTGCTGCGCATGGCGTGACTTAATAGTCTGCGCAATTGCCTGCGAAGAGGCGGCCAGCGTCGCGGAAGTGTTGATCAGAAAACAGCCCGCCGGGGTTTCAGTGCTGGTAAAGCAGTGTGCCACCGCCGTGAAGTAATCTTTTAACGCCTGCCCCAGCGGTTTATCGTCGCATAACAACTGGGCTTCATGTTTTGCTGCAAAAAGCGAGATGTAGCGATCCAGCACTGCGCGGAACAGGCCTTCTTTATTTGTAAATTCCGCATACAGCGTCGGTGCTTTCGCGCCCGTTGCCTCTACGAGATCTGATAATGACGTGGCTTCGTAGCCATGCTGCCAGAATAATGCCATGGCCTTATCAAGCGCCACTTCCCTGTCGAACACTTTCGGTCGGCCACGGCTTTTTTTCATACAAGTGACTTCACTGGTCATAGTGCCGTTCAACCTTTGTTGGTTTGTTGAACAATCATTATAAAAATAAATGCTGTCAGACACCAGTAGCAAAATAGCACAAATTAATAAATTCTATCTATATGATAAATATGAATTTGTTAATTTAATTAACGTTCGTTATTAAAATGCATTGACGAGTGATATAGATCACACTTATGATTTGTCTATCGATCGTTAAGTAAATACTTACGACGCTACTTTCATCTGCTACAGGAACAAAATCATGAAAAACGTTAAAACTCTGATCGCCGCTGCCGTACTGAGCTCACTCTCTTTTGCAAGCTTCGCTGCCGTTGAAGTTCAAAACGCACCGGCAGGCCAACAGGAAGTCGCTGTTATTGGTGCTTCCGCGGGTGCCAACCTCTCTTCTGTTGAAGATCAACTGGCTCAAAAAGCCGATGAGATGGGCGCAAAATCTTACCGTATTACCTCTGTGACCGGTTCCGATACTCTGCACGGCACCGCAGTGCTGTACAAATAAGTTAAGCCACAGAATTAACCCTCATAAAAAAGGCCTCGCAAGTGCGAGGCCTTTTTTTGTTATACGGAAATTAAAGGGATTGTTGTAGCAGACTGTCATGGAGAGTGACATCCACCGGCATGCCAGAGCGCACTTCCATTGCGCGTTCAAATACATCGCTTGCGCTTTGTGGCGAATCTTTGAAAGTCTGCATAGTGGCATTGAGCACAATCGGCAATGTCTTCGGGTCGTCGTCGATAGATTTTGACAGTGGTTGATGCATTTCCACCAGGCGCGTGCCGTCAGGTTCAACCGACGCTTTTATCGGCGTGTTGATAATATTCACGCGCGTACCGGGTTTGATAACGCTAAACAATGTGGCGATGTCGTTATCACGCAGACGAATACATCCGGAGCTGACGCGCATGCCAATGCCAAAATCAGCGTTGGTCCCATGAATTAGATAGACACCACCGTACGCGGCAAGGCGAATGGCATGGTGGCCCATCGGGTTTTCCGGCCCGGCCGGAACGACCGCCGGTAAATCTATTCCCTGGGCTTTATAACGAGCGCGAATATTGGCCGTTGGTGTCCAGGTAGGATTAGCCCGTTTATCAGAAACGGTTGTCACCATGGTAGGCGTTAGGGTATCTCCACCCAGTTGCCCTATTCCGATAGGGTAGACGGTCACTTCGTTTTTACCCGGCGGATAATAATAGAGACGTAGCTCGGCCAGATTGATGACGATACCTTCTCGCGGCACGTCGGGTAAGAGTGTCTGTAATGGGATAGTCAGTACATTACCTGCGCGAGGAACATACGGGTCGACGCCGGGGTTCGCCTGCAACAGGGCCAGGAAACCGACATTGTACTTTTTGGCAATCGCCTCCAGCGAACCGCCATCATTTTCTACCACGTGATACCGGTTTTCCCCGACCACCCGGCTACCGGTGGGGGGTAAAGGCCAGGTATTCGCCTTCGCGGGTAAAACGAGCGTGGCGGCGAGGAAAACCGCCCAGAGGACAAAACGGGAATTATTAATCATTACCATAATCCATGTAATTAATGAGGTTATCTGCAGACACAGGTAATGAAATTATGGGGGGAGGGAATGTCGGGAAGTCCTGGAAGAGTGCAAAGTGTTTGTAAATATTTCAAAAAAGCGGGCCAGTGATGATAACTGGCCCGCAGAACACTATGCCATCGCGTTTTCTTCGAGCTGCTGCATGAAGTTGCGTACCCACTCCATGCGTGTTTTGCGTTCCGTCAGCTCCTGGAAGAACTTCAGGCGTGTCGGGCCATCGAGGCGGAAATGTTTAGGCTGCTTTTGCAGCAGGCCGATAAGCCATGCGGGATTGACATGGTTTTTTTCATTGAACTCAATCGTGCCGCCTTTTTCATTCCCTTCAAGCTTACGAATCCCCAATTTCTGGGCCTGTTGACGTAGCCGCGCAATATCAAGCAGGTTTCGCGCGGCGTCAGGCAGCAGACCAAAACGGTCGATCAGCTCCACTTTAATCTCATCGAGCTCATTTTCACTCTTCGCACTGGCAATGCGCTTGTAGAAAGAGAGACGAGTATTGACGTCGGGAATAAAATCATCCGGCAGCAGGGAGGGCATGCGCAGTTCGACTTCTGTTTGCTGGCTGGTGAGATCTTCAAGCGATGGCTCTCGTCCGGCTTTGAGCGCATCGACCGCATTTTCCAGCAGCTCCATGTACAGTGAAAAGCCGATGGTCTCCATTGAACCGCTCTGATCTTCTCCCAGCAGTTCGCCAGCCCCGCGGATTTCCAGATCGTGGGTCGCCAGCGCGAAACCCGCACCTAAATCTTCCAGCGAGGCAATCGCTTCGAGACGCTTTTGTGCATCGGTGGTCATCGCTTTCGGATGCGGCGTCAGCAGCCAGGCATAGGCCTGATGGTGCGAACGTCCCACGCGACCACGTAGCTGGTGGAGCTGCGCCAGGCCAAAGTGATCGGCACGTTCAATAATGATCGTGTTTGCGGTAGGAATGTCGATCCCGGTCTCGATTATCGTGGTACACACCAGCACATTAAAACGCTGGTGGTGGAAATCATTCATTACCCGTTCCAGTTCGCGCTCACGCATCTGCCCGTGGCCGATGGCGATGCGCGCTTCCGGAACCAGTTCCGCCAGTCTGTCGGCGGCTTTCTGAATATTTTCGACATCGTTATAAAGGTAGTAAACCTGCCCACCACGCAGGACTTCACGCAGTATTGCCTCGCGCACTACCAGACTGTCGTATTCGCGAACGAAGGTTTTCACTGCCAGGCGGCGCGCAGGCGGGGTGG
The DNA here is from genome assembly GCF_052061655.1 of Phytobacter diazotrophicus. Classification (NCBI taxonomy): domain Bacteria; kingdom Pseudomonadati; phylum Pseudomonadota; class Gammaproteobacteria; order Enterobacterales; family Enterobacteriaceae; genus Phytobacter; species Phytobacter diazotrophicus. Next base: position 2,212,009 of record NZ_CM125428.1, read on the forward strand.
CAATGATCGACAGATCGCGCATACCGCTCATGGCCATATTGAGTGTGCGCGGAATGGGGGTTGCGGTTAACGTGAGGATATCTACGTCAGCACGCATCGCTTTAATACGCTCTTTATGACGCACGCCGAAGCGGTGTTCTTCATCGACGATCAGCAGCCCCAGGTCTTTCCACTTCACATCGTTTTGCAGCAGCTTATGGGTGCCGATAAGAATATCAATCTTGCCCTCAGCCGCCTGCTCCAGCACTTGTGTCTGTTCTTTCGCGCTACGAAAACGTGAGAGCATCTCCACCCGCACTGGCCAGTTAGCGAAGCGGTCGCGGAAATTGTCGAAATGCTGCTGAGCCAGCAGGGTGGTGGGGACCAGCACGGCTACCTGCTTGTTGTTTTCGACGGCGAGGAAGGCGGCACGCATTGCCACTTCGGTTTTACCGAAGCCGACATCGCCACACACCAGGCGATCCATCGCCAGCGGCTGGCACATGTCACTCAACACCGCGTTAATGGCTTGCGCCTGGTCTGGCGTGGTTTCAAACGGGAAGCTGTCGCAGAAAAGCTGATATTGTTCGCGATCGTGTTTAAATGCAAAGCCGGACTTCGCGGCGCGTTGGGCATAGATATCCAGCAATTCCGCCGCCACATCCCGGACTTTTTCTGCCGCTTTCTGCCGCGCGCGGGCCCATGCATCGCCGCCCAGTTTATGCAGTGGCGCGTTCTCCTCGGCACCCCCGGCATAGCGGCTAATCAGATGCAATGACGAGACCGGCACGTAAAGTTTGGCATCTCCGGCATAGGTCAGCATCAGGTATTCGCCTTTTATGCCGCCCGCCTCAAGCGTGGTCATTCCCGCATAGCGTCCAACCCCATGTTCCAGATGCACCACCGGCTGGCCAGGGTGCAGTTCAGCGAGGTTGCGGATCAGCGTATCGGGGTTAATCGTGCGGCGTGTATCCTGGCGACGGCGGGCAACGCGCTCGCCCAGCAGATCGCTTTCACAAATCAGCGCCCGGTTACGTAGCGTGTCGATAAAGCCATGTTCTGCGGAGCCAATGATCAGATAGCGCCCTGTATCTTGCGCGTCATCCAGCCGGGTAATGCGCTTCGGCGCCACTTTGATGCGTGAGAGGAGTTCTCCCAGCGCTTCGCGACGCCCCTCGCTCTCGACCGAAAAGACGACCGGACCGGTAAAGGATTCGAGGAATTTGCGTAAATTATCCAGCGGCGACTTTTGTTGTGCCTGAACGGCCAGATCCGGCAACGTCCGGTAACCAAGGTTCACATTGGCGGTTTTGTCTGCCAGGTTTTCGGTTTTGAGCTGCACGCGCGGCCAGCGCTTGAGTTCGCTGAACAGTTCATCAACCCGCAGCCACAGTAATTCCGGCGCCAGCAAAGGGCGCATTGGGTCCACGCCACGGTTTTCGAAGCGCGCCTGGGTCTCCTGGCTAAAGCGCTCAGCGCTGTTTTCAAGGTCACCCGTGTTCACCAGTAGCGTATTGTCCGGCAAATAGCTAAACAACGACGGCAAAGGCTCACTGAAAAACAGTGGCTGCCAGTATTCAATGCCGGTTGGCAACGTGCCCTTGCTCACCTGTTGATAGATATGTTCGGCATCACGCTTGACGTCGAACTTATCTCGCCACTGGCTGCGAAAGAGTTCGATGGCGGTCTTATCCGTCGGGAATTCGTGAGCAGGCAGTAAATTGATGGCTTCGACCTCTTCCAGCGTACGCTGGCTGTCCGCATCGAACAGGCGAAGACTGTCAATTTCATCATCAAAAAAATCAAGGCGATAAGGTTGTGCGCTGCCCATCGGGAAGAGATCTAACAGCGCCCCGCGAGTCGCGTATTCGCCGTGTTCCATAACCTGATCAACGTGGCGATACCCTGCGCTGTCCAGTTGCGCGCGCAGCGCGTCACGGGACAGACGCTGACCTTTTTTCATGACCAACGCGTGACCGTGCAAATAGCTATGCGGGCAGACGCGCTGCATCAAGGTATTCACCGATACAATCAGCACACCACGTTGCATAGTGGGCAACTGGTAGAGCGTGGAGAGACGGGAGGAGATAATTTCCTGATGCGGCGAGAAACTGTCATACGGCAGTGTCTCCCAGTCAGCAAGGTTCATCACCAGGTTGTCGGTGAACTGGGTAATTTCGTCATGCAGACGCAGGGCATTTTGCATATCCGGCGCAATCAATACCACCGGACCTTTATGGCGCTCAATGATTTCTGCGACTTCGGTGGCGCAGGCTGCACCAGTCAGTTCGCCAAGCTGGCGCTGCTCGCCAGCTTTGGCGGGCAGAGAATAACGGTATTGTTCAGGCATAGATAGGGTCTGGGTCTCTTATGGATATGCCCCTTGTTATGGGGGCATATCACTGATACGCAATCCCTTTATTATCCGCGATTGTGCACTATTCGCCAACCTCAACACATGCGCTTATCGTGCCTGCAGAGATGAGGCCAGCCTGGCTGGTGGGGAGAAAAGCAGATCGGCAAATATCGCCGAAGAAATTTTCCGTATACACAAGCCAACCAGCGTACAGATAACGAGGCTACAGAACGGATAGAGCAAGACGATAGTGAGCTCGACGGCAGGCGACCAGCGCCCGTCATTCATCGGGGTTAACAACGCAAGACTGAGCGCTTCGATCAAAATGCGATGCGTGGTGTAGATGGCGAGCGTATTGCTGCCCACGATATTCAGCAGTGCGTTTTCGCGTGAGCCAACGCGCTCTTCCAGCGCGCGGAACAGACGCAAAATCAGCACAATCGACAGCAAGCTCAAGGGTAAGGGCACATTTAAAAACCATAGCGCCACCGCAGCAAGTAACGCCACCGCCAGCATGATGGCGTAGCGGCGAAAAGAGAGGCGTTTAATCGCATCCATAATAGCACCGCCAAACCATGCCCCCAGGCTGTAGTAGATCATGTTGCGCAGTACGCTATTCATACCCCACCAGGGCGAGGGCAAAAAGTTAATCGCCACGCTCAGCAGTGTCATGGCGACCAGTGCTGCAAGCGACCAGCGGCTCAACAATTTACACAGCATAAAATAGGCAACCAGCGCGTAGAGATACCACAGGCTGGTACTGGCGGTGAGCATTCCCTTGATAAAGTCTGAAGGGGTATCCGCATAGGCGGCGTTGGACGCATTGCTTAAATCGCGCGTGGGTGCCAGCCAGTCATTGATATGGCTGAGCGCCAGCCACTGCAGCACACCCCAGACGACAAGCACATAAAAAATACTCCAGATACGCTTGTCGATCGCCTCCTTCCATGGCACCTCATCAATGTAGCGTCGAATCAGGTAGCCAGAGAGAAAAAAGAACACCGGCATTCGGAAGGGGGCAAGGTAAAGATTAAAGTAGATCCAGCACTTTGCGAGCGTTTCCGACCACGCGTGTCCAAATGTGGTGAGGTGCGGGTAAAACGTAATAACTGAGTGATAGATGACCACCAGGCAGATACATAATCCCTTGATTTGATTAATCCATAGAGTCTTTTTTTTCATCGTCTTTCGCCGTTTGTATTACAAAGTTCGGCGTTTATCCTGATGGCGTCGCCATAGGGTGTAACGGTAAACAGTCTGTATTTCCTCCTTTTTCGGATAAATATCAGACGGAGAGTGATAAATGATCTCTCTGTGGGAAGCAAAATGCGTAAAAGTCGCGCAACTAGTAATTTGATTTATCGGATTTTTTCCTGCCCTCTGAGATGTCCGCTTACCGTTTCACTCATTTACGCTCTACGCTTTCGCTTATATACTTCGGAGTCTGCTAACAGCAACCAGACGGATTTCATGTACCAGCCTGTCACTCTCTTTATCGGCCTGCGCTATATGCGTGGGCGCACAGCCGACCGCTTCGGTCGTTTCGTTTCCTGGCTGTCGACCATTGGCATTACGCTTGGCGTAATGGCGCTGGTGACCGTGCTGTCGGTCATGAATGGCTTTGAGCGCGAACTGCAAAACAACATCCTGGGGCTGATGCCGCAGGCCGTCATCACCGCGCAAAACGGCTCTATCAATCCTGAACAATTACCGGCCAGCGGGCTGAAATTGCAGGGTGTCAATCGCATTGCACCGCTGAGTACCGGTGATGTCGTTCTGCAAAGTGCGCGCAGCGTGGCCGTGGGTGTCATGTTGGGTATCGATCCGGCGCAAAAAGATCCGCTGACCCCGTACCTGGTCAACGTGCAGCAATCTTCGCTGGAAGCAGGGCAGTACAACGTGATCCTCGGTGAAGGGCTGGCCGGGCAATTAGGCGTCAATCGTGGCGACCAGATACGCGTCATGGTGCCGTCCGCCAGCCAGTTCACCCCAATGGGGCGTTTACCCAGTCAGCGTCTGTTTACCGTCGTCGGGACCTTTGCCGCCAGCAGTGAAGTCGATGACTATCAGATGTTGGTCAATATTCAGGATGCCTCCCGTCTGATGCGTTACCCCGCAGGCAATATTACCGGTTGGCGTTTATGGCTGGATGCACCGTTGCAGGTTGATGTTCTGAGCCAGCAAACGCTGCCGCAAGGAACCAAATGGCAAGACTGGCGCGAGCGGAAAGGCGAGTTATTCCAGGCCGTACGTATGGAGAAAAACATGATGGGGCTGCTGTTAAGCCTGATTATTGCGGTGGCGGCCTTTAATATCATTACCTCCCTTGGCCTGATGGTGATGGAAAAACAAGGCGAGGTGGCGATCCTGCAAACTCAGGGGCTGACCCCGCGTCAGATCATGGCGGTCTTTATGGTGCAGGGCGCCAGCGCGGGCATCATTGGTGCGCTGCTGGGGGCCGGGCTTGGCGCACTGCTCGCCAGCCAGTTGAATAATCTGATGCCAATCATCGGGGCGTTTCTTGATGGTGCTGCGCTACCGGTAGCCATAGAACCGTTACAGGTCGTTGTTATTGCGCTGGTGGCGATGGCCATCGCGTTGCTGTCTACGCTTTATCCTTCCTGGCGCGCTGCCGCCACCCAACCCGCTGAGGCTTTACGTTATGAATAAGATCCTGTTGCAATGCGACCACCTGTGCAAACGCTATCAGGAAGGGAAAGTGCAAACCGATGTGTTGCACGATGTAAGCTTTAGCGTGGGTGAGGGTGAGCTGATGGCGATTGTCGGCAGCTCCGGTTCCGGAAAAAGTACGCTCCTGCATCTGTTAGGCGGGCTGGACACGCCCACCTCCGGCGAAGTGACCTTCGATAACCAACAACTGAGCAAACTCTCCTCTGCGGCGAAAGCGGAGCTACGCAACCGCGAACTGGGCTTTATCTATCAGTTTCACCACCTGCTGCCCGATTTTACCGCGCTGGAAAACGTCGCGATGCCACTGCTGATTGGTAAGCATAAAGCGGCAGAAATTGATGTCCGGGCGCGGGAAATGCTGCGCGCGGTTGGGCTTGAGCATCGCGCCAGCCATCGCCCCTCAGAGCTGTCTGGCGGTGAGCGTCAGCGCGTGGCGATTGCTCGTGCGCTGGTCAATAACCCACGTCTGGTGCTGGCGGACGAACCGACCGGCAACCTGGATGCCCGTAATGCGGACAGTATCTTCCAGTTGTTGGGGGAACTGAATGCATCGCAGGGCACCGCGTTCCTGGTGGTCACTCATGATCTGCAACTGGCGAAACGGATGAGCCGCCAGTTGGAGATGCGCGATGGACGCCTGAGCACTGAAATGACCCTGATGGGGGCTGAGTGATGGCGTCTCCCCTGTCATTACTGATTGGCCTGCGTTTTAGCCGTGGTCGCCGCCGCAGCGGCATGGTGTCGCTGATTTCCGTCATCTCCACAGTGGGGATTTCGCTTGGCGTTGCGGTGTTGATCGTCGGGCTCAGCGCAATGAACGGCTTCGAACGCGAGCTCAATAATCGTATTCTGGCGGTGGTACCCCATGGCGAAATCGAGCCGGTGAATCAGCCGTGGAATAACTGGAACGACGCGCTGGCAAAAGTGGAGAAAGTGCCGGGCATTGTCGCCGCCGCACCCTATATTAATTTCACCGGGCTTGTGGAGAGCGGCACCAATTTGCGAGCGATTCAGGTGAAAGGGGTAAACCCTGAGCAGGAGTCCCGTCTGAGCGCACTACCGAATTTTGTGCAAGCCGATGCCTGGCGCAATTTTAAACCCGGTGAGCAGCAGATTATCCTTGGTAAGGGTGTCGCCGATGCGCTGAACGTGAAACAGGGTGATTGGGTATCGATAATGATCCCTAATTCCGACACCGACCACAAATTGCTGCAGCCAAAACGCGTCAGACTGCATGTCACTGGCGTATTGCAATTGAGCGGGCAACTCGACCATGCGTTTGCGATGATCCCCATGGAAGACGCCCAGCAATATCTGGATATGGGCAGCAGCGTTACGGGCATTGCCATTAAGGTGAAGGACGTCTTTAACGCGAACACGCTGGTGCGTAGCGCCGGTGAAGTCACCAACAGCTATGTCTATATTAAAAGCTGGATCGGTAAATACGGCTATATGTATCGCGATATTCAGATGATCCGCGCCATTATGTATCTGGCGATGGTGCTGGTGATCGGTGTCGCCTGTTTTAATATTGTCTCCACGCTGGTGATGGCGGTAAAAGATAAGAGCAGTGATATCGCCGTGCTGCGTACATTAGGGGCAAAAGATGGCCTGATCCGGGCTATTTTCGTCTGGTACGGGCTGCTGGCAGGTCTGCTGGGCAGTGTGATCGGTGCGGTGATCGGCGTGGTAGCGTCACTGCAATTGACTGCGATTATCCGCGTGATTGAGAAGATGATTGGTCACCAATTTTTATCCGGCGATATCTACTTTATTGATTTTCTACCGTCGGAGCTGCACGCACTGGATGTGGTGTATGTGCTGGTCACCGCTCTGGTGCTGAGTCTGTTGGCAAGCTGGTATCCGGCGCGCCGGGCAAGCAATATCGATCCGGCGAGGGTATTGAGCGGACAATAATAAGAAGCACAAAGGAGAGGCGATGTATTACGGATTTGATATCGGCGGAAGCAAGATAGCGCTGGGGGTATTCGATGATACCCGACGTTTGCAATGGGAAAAGCGCGTCGCCACACCGAAAGACAGTTACGAGACATTTTTAACGACGATCGCTCAACTGGTAGCCGAAGCCGATGCGCGTTTCGGTGTCCAGGGCAGTGTCGGCATTGGTATTCCGGGTATGCCGGAAACCGCCGATGGCACCCTCTATGCCGCCAATGTGCCAGCCGCCAGCGGTCGACCGCTGCGCAAAGATTTGAGCATAAGGCTCGCGCGTGATGTCCGCCTTGATAATGACGCCAACTGTTTTGCCCTTTCCGAAGCCTGGGATGAGGAATTTCGCCAATACCCGATTGTAATGGGGCTTATCCTGGGCACCGGCGTTGGCGGCGGCATTGTCGCCAACGGCCAGACACTTAAGGGCCGCAGCTATATTACCGGCGAGTTTGGTCATATTCGCCTGCCGGTTGATGCGATGGCGCTAATGGGCTTTGATTTTCCGCTGACACGCTGTGGCTGTGGCAAATTAGGCTGTATCGAAAATTATCTGTCCGGGCGCGGCTTTGCCTGGCTGTATCAACATTACTACCATCAATCCTTGTCTTCCCCTGAAATCATCGCGCGTTGGGAGCAGGGCGACGCGCAGGCGAAAGCCCATGTTGAACGCTATGCTGATTTGCTGGCGGTGTGTCTTGGGAATATCCTGACGATAGTGGATCCGGATTTACTGGTTATCGGTGGCGGCTTATCGAATTTCTCTGCCCTGACGTCGTTACTGGCGGCGCGTTTACCGCCACACTTGTTACCGGTAGCCCGGATACCCCGCATTGAACGTGCTCGCCACGGCGATGCTGGCGGCATGCGTGGCGCCGCTTTCCTTCATCTTACTGATTAATCCTGAGAGGATGATATGCAGTCTCGTCGGTCACATCGTCTCAGCTGTTTTCGCCGTAACAAACGCCGTTTGCGTGAGCGCTTACGCCAGCGGATCTTTTTCAGAGACCAGGTAGTGCCGGAAGTGATGGAAAAACCGAGAGTAGTGGTACTAACGGGGGCGGGTATCTCCGCCGAATCAGGCATTCGCACCTTCCGCGCCGCGGACGGTTTGTGGGAAGAACACCATGTGGAAGATGTGGCGACGCCAGAAGGTTTCGCCCGCAACCCACAACTGGTGCAGTCTTTCTATAATGCGCGTCGCCAGCAGCTCCAGTTACCGGAGATTGCGCCAAACCCGGCACATCTGGCGCTGGCGAAGCTGGAAGATGTCCTCGGCGATCGCTTTTTACTGGTGACGCAGAATATTGACAATCTGCACGAACGCGCCGGAAACCACCACATCATCCATATGCACGGTGAATTGCTGAAAGTGCGTTGTTCGCAGAGCGGGCAAGTGCTGACGTGGACGCAGGACGTGACCCCGGAAGACAAATGCCATTGCTGCCAGTTTCCTGCGCCGCTACGCCCCCATGTGGTCTGGTTTGGTGAGATGCCGCTCGGGATGGATGAGATTTATCATGCGCTCGCAATGGCCGATGTGTTTATCGCTATTGGTACCTCCGGCCATGTCTATCCAGCGGCTGGTTTTGTCCATGAGGCCAAACTGCACGGCGCGCATACCGTTGAGTTAAATCTTGAACCAAGCCAGGTGGGCAGCGAGTTTGAAGAGAAGCATTATGGCCTCGCCAGCGAAGTGGTGCCGGAATATGTTGAGAAGCTTCTGAAAGGGCTTTAAATCACGCGGGAAAAGGGCTGCAAAGATGCGGCCCTTTTTATGACTGAGATGCAGACGGAACGGATGCCCCGCCTGGTAAAAGTGTTAGCGCCCTGCTTTCAGCTTCTGATAATACTCTTCGTATATAGCGCTGGCGCTACCGACATCGTTTTGCCATTCGCCTTTGCTGATGGTCTCTGCATCCGGATAGAGTGATTTATCATTTGCCACTTCCGGGCTCAGCAGTTTACGGGCCGCGAGGTTTGGCGTCGGATAGCCAATGGTTTCCGCCACCTGTTTTGCAATTTCCGGGCGTAGCAGGAAGTTGATAAGCTTAAGCGCGCCCGCTTTGTTTTTGGCATTAGCAGGAATAGCAAGGCTGTCCATCCAGAAGATGCCGCCTTCCTGCGGCCAAATTACCTGCACCGGCGTGCCCGCCTGACGGGCGACATACGCGGAACCGTTCCACACCATCCCGAGATTCACTTCCCCTTCCATGTACGGGTTCGCCGGATTATCGGAGTTGAACGCCGCCACGTTAGGCATCAATTTTTGCAGCTCTTTGTACGCCGTTTCAATCTCTTTTGGATCGGTGGTATTCCCGGAAAGCCCCAGTTTACGCAGCGCCACCTGGAAGACTTCGCGCGCATCATCCGTTAGCAGCAGGCTACCTTTATACTCAGGCTTCCATAAGTCTGCCCAACGGGTCACCGTCTTGGGGTCAATCGCTTCGCTGTTGATACCAATGGCTGTCGCACCCCAGATATACGGAATGGAGTAGTCGTTATTCGGGTCAAACGGCTTGTTCAGCATCTCCGGATCGAGATTATGGAAGTTGGTCAGTTGCGATTTATCGATCTTTTGGATCATGCCCTCTTTACGCATTTTGTCGACAAAGTAGGTGGAGGGCACGACCAGGTCGTATGCACCATCTTTATAGGTTTTGAGTTTGGCATACATGGTTTCATTCGATTCATAGGTCGAATAGATAACCTTAATGCCCGTCTCTTTGGTGAACTGTTCCAGCAGACCCGGCGGCACATATTCCGTCCAGTTGTAGAAATAGAGCGTCTTGCTGTCATCAGCATGAGCGGCATTGATGCCCAGTGCCAGAGCACCCGCAACAAGCAGGTGGCGTGACCATTTTTTCATTTAACGTCCCCTGAGGTTATGCCTGGCGCGCCAGGCTTTTCGTTTTATCACGTGCAACAAGCTGGCTTGCGAACACCATCACCAGCGACAGAACGAGCAGAATGGTTGCCAGTGCGTTCACCTCTGGCGATACGCCGACTTTCACCATGGAATAGATTTTCAACGGCAGAATTTCATAGCCCGGTCCGGTAACGAAGGACGAGACCACCACATCATCCATCGACAGTGTAAAGCTCAGCAGCCATCCAGCCGCCACGGCCGGCATCGCCAGCGGCAGGATAATTTTTCGCAGGATCACGAGTTCGCTGGCACCCAGATCTTTTGCCGCTTCCAGCATCCGCACATCAAAACCCTTCAGGCGCGAATAAACCGTCACAACTACGAAGGGCAGGCAGAACGTAATATGCGAGAACAGCAGCGACCAGAATCCAAGCTGAACGCCCAGCAGCATAAACAACACCAGTAATGAGATGGCCATGACGATATCCGGCGACATCATCACGACGAACAGCATGCCGCTGACAAAGGGTTTGCCGCGAAAGCGATAGCGGTACAGCGCCACCGCGGTCAGCGAACCGATAAGTGTAGCGAACGTGGCGGAGAAGACCGCCATCGTGAGCGAGTGCTGTGCTGCCTGCAACAGACTGTCGTTATTCAGCAGCAGACTGTACCAGTCGGTGGTAAAACCTTGCCAGTTAATCCCAAACCGTGAGCTGTTAAACGAGTTCACAATCAGAATGATAATGGGAATATAAAGGTAGGCGTAAATGGCGGTCATAAAACCGCCGCGCAGCAGTCGACCGATCATTGCAGTTCCACCTTCTTATCCAGCAGACGCGATGCGCGCCAGTAAATCAGTAACAGCAGACCCATCACAATGGTGAGCGTGATGCTGGTAGCCGCGCCAAAAGGCCAGTCGCGAATGTTGAGGAACTGACTTTTAATCACGTTGCCAATCAGCAGGTTTTTCGCGCCCCCCATCAGATCTGAAACGTAAAACAATCCCATCGCGGGCAGCAATACCAGCAGACAGCCGGCGATAATGCCCGGCATGGTCAGCGGGATAATAATGCGCAAAAATGTCTGTAACTTACTGGCGCCCAAATCTTTCGCCGCTTCCAGCAACGGTTTATCGAGTTTTTCGATACTGGAGTAAAGTGGCATGACCATAAATGGCAGCAGGATATAGACCAGCCCGATAATGACCGCCGCCGGGGTGAACATCACGCGGATCGGTTCATCAATGACCCCCAGCCAGAGTAAAAATGTATTCAGATACCCTTTGGTGCTGAGGAATATTTTCAGGCCATAGATGCGAATCAGCGAATTGGTCCAGAACGGAACAATCAGCAAAAAGAGCAATAACGGACGCATTTTTGTGGATAGCTTTGCCAGAAACCAGGCGAAGGGATACCCCAGCATCAGGCAGGCAAGTGTGGCGATTACCGCCATATTCAGCGAGTGCAGCAGCACGTCAAAATAGAGTGGATCCAGCAGACGGGCATAGCTATCCAGCGAGAAAACCATCGTCACGAAGTGGGCATCGTCACAGGTCAAAAAGCTGGTCGCAATAATCATCAGGTTGGGCAGAAAGACAAACAGCACAAGCCAACCGACGACAGTGGCAATCACCCCATTCTGGAATTTACTTGTGCTCTTCATCAGCCAGTACGACCTCCCAGCTTTCCACCCAATTAATCGCCATTTTTTGATTCAAAGAGTGGTCAAAATCGGGGTCATCTTCGTTGAAGAACTCGCTGACCAGCACCATTTTGCCGTTTTCAAGCTCGACTACTGACTCCAGCGTCATCCCTTTATAATTACGCTCACGCACGTAACCTACCAGCCCTTCGACCTCTGCGACATCGTTAATCTCTTCGACGCGCAAATCTTCCGGGCGTAGCATTACGTTTAGCCGCTGACCTTTTTCGACCGGGAAACTGACGTAAATATTGCATTCGCGCCCTTCGACGGTGGCACGCACGCGCTGTGCATCAAGACGCTCAATGACGGTGGCACTGAAAATATTAATCTCACCAATAAAACTGGCGACAAAGAGGTTCTTCGGCTCTTCGTAAATTTCCCGCGGCGTACCGTCTTGCTCTATTTTGCCGTCACGCATCACCACGATCCGGTCTGACATCGTCAGCGCCTCTTCCTGGTCATGGGTTACGAAGACGAAAGTAATTCCAAGTTTGCGCTGCAGTGCTTTTAATTCGTTTTGCATCTGCTTGCGCAGCTTGTAATCCAGCGCGGAGAGCGATTCATCCAGTAAGAGCAGGCGTGGCTTGTTCACGACGGCACGGGCAATAGCCACACGTTGTTGTTGGCCACCGGAGAGCTGGTGCGGTTTGCGCTGGGCGAATGCTTCAAGCTGCACCATACGCAGGGCGTCAGTGACGCGCGGAGCAATCTCTGCCGCAGGTGTTTTTTGCATCCGCAGGCCAAATGCCACGTTTTCGAACACGGTCATATGGGGAAACAGCGCGTAGCTTTGAAAGACGGTATTAACATGGCGATGTTCCGCCGGAACGTCGGTGATATCACGATCGTCGAGTTTGATATGGCCCACATCAACGCTTTCCAGCCCGGCAATCAGGCGAAGCACAGTGGTTTTGCCGCAGCCGGACGGCCCGAGCAGGGTGAGGAATTCGCCGTGATTGATGGTCAGGTTAAAGTCAGAAATGACCGTTTTACCATCAAAACCTTTACAAAGGTCGACCAGTTGCACCAGCGGAGTGGGCGAACGCGGTTGTGTATTCAATTTTTTACTCTGTCCCTTGTCAACGCATCGGATAACGCATCCGGATGCGGGGTTTGTGATTAACCACCTTAGGGTCTGACACATTGATGAAGGCCTGGCATTCTACGGCAAAGCACTGAAATCGCCAATCAATGATCTATTTACGCGGCCAAAAATGAATTTTGTCAGCTACGTTTAAGTGAACAAAACAAAAATGAAAATATTCTCGTTTGCGGGATAAAAGTGACCTGACGCAATATTTGTCTTTTCCGGCTTATTGATAATGTTGTCACGTTTAGCGAGGGTGGCTGTATGGATAAATTATTAGAGCGTTTTTTGCAGTATGTTGCGCTGGATACTCAGTCGAAGCCGGGTGTCCGTCAGGTACCGAGTACCGACGGGCAATGGAAGCTCTTGCGCTTACTCCAGCAGCAGCTTGAAGAGATGGGGCTGGAAAACGTCACACTGAGCGAGAAAGGTACAGTGATGGCTACGTTGCCCTCTACCGTTGACAAGCCGGTACCTGCTATCGGTTTTATCTCGCATGTTGATACTTCCCCGGATTGCAGCGGTAAAAATGTGAATCCGCAAATCCTCGAAAACTACCGTGGCGGTGATATCGCGCTGGGTATCGGTGATGAAATCCTCTCACCCGTTATGTTCCCGGTGTTGCACCAGTTGTTGGGGCAGACGCTCATCACCACAGACGGTAAAACCCTGTTGGGTGCCGATGACAAAGCCGGTGTGGCGGAAATCATGACCGCGATGGCGGTGCTGAAACAGAAAAAAATCCCTCATGGTGATATTCATGTGGCTTTCACCCCGGACGAAGAGGTCGGTAAAGGGGCGAAGCATTTTGACGTCGAGGCGTTTGGCGCGAAATGGGCATACACCGTCGACGGGGGCGGGGTGGGGGAACTGGAGTTCGAAAACTTCAATGCCGCCTCGGTCACCATCAAAATCGTAGGGAATAACGTCCATCCGGGAACCGCGAAAGGGGTAATGGTGAACGCGCTGTCACTGGCAAGCCGTATTCATGCGCTGGTGCCAGCCGATGAGAGCCCGGAAAATACCGAAGGTTATGAAGGTTTTTACCACCTTACCAGCATCAAAGGCACCGTTGAACGTGCGGAGATGCATTACATCGTTCGCGATTTTGACCGCAAAGCATTTGAAGCGCGTAAGCGCAAGATAATGGAAATTGCCAAAAAAGTCGGGAAAGGTCTGCATCCGGACTGCTACATTGAGCTGGTGATTGAAGACAGTTATTACAATATGCGCGAGAAGATTGTCGATCATCCGCATATTATCGATATTGCCTGTCAGGCCATGCGCGATTGTGATATCGAACCGCAGATGAAAGCGATTCGCGGTGGTACCGATGGCGCGCAGCTATCATTTATGGGGCTGCCCTGTCCCAACCTGTTTACCGGCGGTTATAACTACCACGGTAAACATGAGTTCGTGACGCTTGAAGGGATGGAAAAAGCGGTACAGGTAATCGTGCGTATCGCCGAGCTGACAGCGAAACAGTGATAAAAGCAATTCTTTAAAGAACGAGACAGACAGGCCGGGCAAACGTGATGTTGCCCGGCTTTTTTATGGCTTAGTCTTCGAAGAACCAGTATCCGCTATTGACCAGCGCGGCAAGCATGGCGAGGAAGGACGGGTCCTCGAGCGCGTCGCCAAAGGCGCTATCATTCAGAACAATGTGATCTGCCAGCGCGTCGAGCGCCGGGCGGTGAGGAGAGTTAATCCGCTCGCCGTTAACGAACACTTCGCCTGCGATGCGCAATACACGCAGACCACCTAAACGCACCAGCTTATCACCCTGTTTCAGGGCATCGTAAATCTCATCAGGCTGGTAGGGCGGCTCCGGTGGTGTGACGTCCAGTTCATGACGCGACTGGGTAATAAACTCACCGATCCACTCATTGAAATGCTCTGGCTGATTGATCAGATCGAGCATCATCTGGCGCAGGCCATCCAGCTCTTGCGGCAGCACATCCGCCGGGTGTTCACGTGATGGCACATCCGGGTCGGTATAACGCTGGCTGCCCAGTTCGCGCTGCAACACATAATCGGCAAAACCGCTGATTAATTCCCGTCCGCTAGGGGCTCGGTAGCCAACGGAGTAGTTCATAGAGTTTTCCAGCGAGTAACCCTCGTGCGGGAATCCCGGTGGAATATAGAGAATATCGCCCGGCTCCATCTCTTCATCAATAATGGCTTCGAAGGGATCGACCTGTAACAGGTCCGGGTGCGGGCAGTGCTGCTTCATTGGCGTCTTTTCACCAACACGCCAGCGGCGGCGGCCGGTACCCTGAATGATAAAGACATCATACTGATCGAGATGCGGACCAACGCCACCGCCGGGCACGGAAAACGAAATCATCAGATCGTCGGTGCGCCAGTCGGGCAGGGCGCGGAAAGGACGCATCAGCGCCGCGGTCGGTTCATGCCAGTTGTTCACCGCCTGCACCAGCAGCGACCAGTTGCTTTCACCCAGATGGTCATAACTTTCGAAAGGCCCGTGGCTGACCTGCCATTTGCCATCAAGATGGCTTACCAGGCGGCTGTCGACTTCATCTTCCATGGCCAGACCGGCCAGTTCGTCAGGGGAAATGGGATCGATAAATTGTGCAAAGCCGCGTTTCAGTACCACCGGGCGTTTTTGCCAGTAGCGCTCGATAAAATCCGGCCAGTTAAGGTTGATGTTATAGTCCATGTTTGTTTCCCCAAACGTTAGTTTGAGTCGGAGTATAACGGATGGTGGACGGCCTGCGTGGGACAGGCCGTGTTACTTTGACTGAATGCGTTAATTATCGCCGCTTATCGGCTGCTGGCGACCGAAGATGGCCTCCATTTTTGCTCCACCGAGTAAACTTTCGCTGGTCAGGATTTGCCCGTCGTATTGTTCTACAATTTCGCGTGCGACGGATAATCCCACCCCCTGACCCGGACGTAGCGTATCGGCACGCTGACCACGGTCAAAGACCACTTCACGTTTGGATAACGGGATCCCAGGACCATCATCTTCGATAATGATGTGCACGTTCTCATCGGTCTGCCTTGCGGATACTTCGACAAATTCGAGGCAATATTTGCAGGCGTTGTCCAGGAGGTTGCCAATCACTTCCATAAAGTCGTTTTTCTCACCGACAAAGCTTATCTCCGGGGAGATATCGAGGCTGATATTCACCCCTTTGCGTTGATAGACTTTGTTTAGCGCCGAGGTCAGGCTATCAAGAAGCGGGGCGACCGGGTGAAGCTCACGGCTGAGCAGCCCGCTGCCACCGCGCATGCTGGCGCGATGCAGATAGTAACCAATCTGTTGAGAAATGCGGCTTATCTGTTCCAGCATTACCGGTTCGGCGTCGCTGACGCTCAGCTTTTCACTGCGTAACGAACGCAGCGTACTTTGCAGCACTGCCAGCGGGGTTTTCAGGCTGTGTGTCAGGTCGGTGAGAGTGGTCCGGTATTTGTCGTAGCGCTCGCGCTCGCTTTTGAGCAGGCGATTGAGGTTACGCACCAGGCTCGTAAGCTCGCGAGTTGTGGCCGGGTTCAGATTCTCACGGTGATGCTCCTCCAGCTCGCGCACCTCTTTCGCCAGCTCCTCTATAGGACGCAAGCTCCACCATGCCGCCATCCATAGCAGTGGGATCACCAGCAACAGGTTTGCCGCCAGGACATAGATAAACCAACTCCATACCATCCAGGAGCGTTTGAGTTCGATGGGCACGGTATCGATAACGACAATGGTGAGCTGCGGCATTCTCGCCGTGGCCGGATAGAGATTGACCGCCACCGAGTGGGTCATCTCCGAGGTGTTGTCATCTTCCCGAATCGCGTTGAACTGCTCCACCACCGACTCATCGTTATCGACCAGCGTGCTGGAGTCGTCCACATCCGCTTCGATTTCATGGAATCCATCGGCCTGAAGCCAGGCGGGGTCAACACGTTTTGCCAGCCACGGGATATCACGTTGCGCCCAGATAAGTTTGCCGTCTTTGTCATAAATCAGCGTGATAGTCGGGCTTTGTAAATTGAGGCTGTTGGGCAGGTCGACAGTCAGGCTGTTGTTTTCCCAGCGGGCGAGGGTATAGAACAGGTTACTTTCACCGCGCAGCAGGCGAAACGTGGTCTTATCGAAACTGACGCTATAGCCTATCAGGGCAACCATGCCATAGGCGAGGGAGAGCACCAGCACGACGGCGGCGGTCGCCAGAAGGAAACGAACCCGTAGCGAGAGCGGCAGAAAATGCCGCGTTAAACGTCTCATTTGGGCAGTTCGAAGAGATAACCCTGGCCACGTACTGTGGTGATCACCTCTGCGGGATAGAGTGCCTGGATTTTCTTACGCAAGCGTCCCATAAGGACATCAATGGTGTGACTTTCGCGCAGTTCGGCATCGGGATAGAGCTGGAGCATCAGCGAATCTTTGCTGACCACTTTGCCGCTGTTACGAATCAGGGTTTCCATAATGGTGTATTCAAACGCGGTCAGTTTAACCACTTCACTGCTGATCGACATTTCGCGACGCGAGAGGTCCACCTGAAACGGCGGCATAGAGATAACCTGTGAGGCCAGACCGCTGTTACGGCGCATCAGGGCCTGAATGCGCGCCACAACTTCTTCTATATGGAAAGGTTTGGTGACGTAATCATCGGCACCCGCGCTCAGTACTTCGACTTTGTCCTGCCAGCCTTCGCGCGCGGTCAGGACCAAAACAGGCAGAGAGACCTCATGGCTGCGCCAGCGGCGGATCAGCGATAAGCCGTCTTCATCGGGCAGGCCGAGATCGACAATGGCGATATCAGGCACGTGTTCATTAAGAAAATAGTCCGCTTCCTTTGCATCTTCCGCAGCATCGACCTGATGTCCCAGTTCCTGAAGCTGAACTTTTAAGTGGTGACGCAACAGGGCATTGTCCTCCACAACGAGTACGCGCATCGTCTTAACTCTCCTTATATTTTCAATACGAATAGTTTAACGCTGATTCTCGGGCGGCAGGGATAAACATTTGTTAAACCGAGAGGAAGGAAGCCCTCTTTCCTGATGAAAAGAGGGCGAAAGTCGGCAGGAAGGAGTTATTTCAGTTCATCGACCATGGTGATGGCACGGCCAATGTAATTTGCCGGGGTCATCGCTTTCAGGCGAACTTTCTCGTCTTCCGGCAGCGCAAGGCTATCAATAAACTGTTTCATGCCTTCGGCATCCACACGTTTACCGCGGGTCAGCTCTTTGAGCTTCTCATATGGTTTTTCGATACCGTAGCGGCGCATAACGGTCTGAATCGGCTCTGCCAGTACTTCCCAGTTATGATCCAGCTCGTCCAGCAGACGGTCGCGGTTCACTTCCAGTTTGCTCACGCCTTTCAGGGTTGCCTGATAGGCAATCAGCGCGTAGCCCACGCCAACGCCCAGGTTACGCAGTACGGTGGAGTCGGTCAGGTCGCGCTGCCAGCGGGATACCGGCAGTTTGCTGGCCAGGTGCTGCAACACCGCATTCGACAGGCCGAGGTTGCCTTCGGAGTTTTCGAAGTCAATCGGGTTCACCTTGTGCGGCATGGTGGAAGAACCAATTTCGCCGGCGATGGTTTTCTGTTTGAAGTGGTTCAGGGCGATATAACCCCACACATCGCGATCGAAGTCGATCAGGATGGTGTTAAAGCGCGCCATGCAGTCAAACAGCTCCGCAATATAGTCATGCGGCTCGATCTGCGTGGTGTACGGGTTCCACTGGATACCCAGAGAGGTCACAAACTCTTCGCTGAACTGGTGCCAGTCCACTTCTGGATAGGCGGCGATGTGGGCGTTGTAGTTCCCCACCGCACCGTTGATTTTGCCGAGGATTTCCACCTGATTTAGCTGGCGATACTGGCGTTCCATACGGTATGCCACGTTAGCCATCTCTTTCCCCATGGTAGACGGCGTGGCCGGCTGTCCGTGAGTACGAGAAAGCAGAGGAATATCGCGATACTGCACGGCGAGGTTTTTCACCGCATCAATCACCTGACGCCAGTAAGGCAGGATGACCTCATCACGCGCAGTTTTCAGCATCAGGGCGTGGGAGAGGTTATTGATATCTTCTGAGGTGCAGGCGAAGTGGATAAATTCGGAGACCGCGTGTAATTGCGCGATATCCGCCACTTTTTCTTTCAGAAAATATTCGACCGCTTTCACGTCATGGTTAGTGGTGCGCTCGATAGTTTTGATACGCGCCGCGTCTTCTTCATTGAAGTCGGCGACGATTTTATCGAGGAAACCGTTTGCGTCGTCAGCAAAAGCAGGAACTTCCTTGATCGCTGCATGTGACGCCAGCTTTTGTAACCAGCGTACTTCGACTTGTACACGAAATTTCAGCAAACCGAATTCGCTGAAAATCCCGCGCAGCGCGCTGACTTTATCGCCGTAGCGTCCATCGACAGGGGAAACGGCGGTCAGTGAGGATAATTCCATAGTTCAGAACTCCGGGAGGTTAACAATGAGCGAGAATTTGTTTGGCCTGAGTGGTCAGGCGATTACGAGAAAACATTAATTGCAGGCGGCCACCGCCAACCTGATGCCACAGCACCGCGGCACGAATTCCTGCAAGCAGTGTGGCGCGAACTTTCGCCTGGACCTGCGGGCTTTGCAGCACCGCTGGCGAACCGGTCACCTGAATGCGCGGCCCGAGCGGGCTAATCACATCAACATAAATACCGGCCATGGCGCTAAGCAGCGTCTCCGACTGGAGATCAAAATGCTCAAGCTGGCGCTGCAAACCAGCGATACGGTCACCGAGCGTATTCATGGCGTCTTTGTGGCCCGCCAGCTTGCGCTCCAGCACCATCAGGCTAAGAGTATAGCGGGTCAATTCGGCATTCAGCCCCTGACGGCTGCTGGCATTAAGTACGCCGAGTAGCGTTTCCAGACCGGTGCGCAGGTTCGCTTCGCTGCCACCAAAAACGCTCAGGGTTGAGTCCGGGTTAAGATCGATGACGCTATTGAGAGAGACATGGAGCGCGTCGGCGTCGCAATGTCCCTGATGCGCCAGTTGCTGCACCAGACGGGCGGACTGGCAAATGCCTGCCAGCGCCAGGGTGATGTCGTAGTAATTCTTAGCCACACTCGCTCCTTGATTCGCTATCTCAGTCTCGTCGATTAAACCGGCAGCGCGATACGTTGTTCGATAATACCGCCGCCAAGGCACACTTCGCCGCTATAGAAAACGGCAGACTGGCCTGGCGTCACCGCAGCAACCGGCTCGTCAAAACGAACCTCAATGCGGTCATCATCCAGGGCGGTAAGGGTGCATGGAATATCGGTCTGGCGGTAACGGGTTTTCACGGTGCAGCGCAGCGTACCGACCAGCGGTTCGCGATTAACCCAGTGCAATTGCTGGGCAATCAGCCCAACGGACATCAGACGTGGGTGATCGTGCCCCTGCGCGACCACCAGAATATTGTTTTCCACATCTTTATCGACCACGTACCACGGATCTTCGGTACCTTCTTTGGTTCCGCCAATCCCCAACCCTTTGCGTTGGCCCAGCGTGTGGTACATCAGCCCCTGATGCTCGCCAATCTCTTCACCGTCAACGGTGAGGATTTTGCCCGGCTGGGCAGGCAAGTAGCGGCCTAAAAATTCGCGGAATTTGCGCTCGCCGATAAAGCAGATACCGGTTGAGTCTTTTTTCTTCGCAGTGACCAGCCCCAACTCTTCGGCGATTTTGCGCACTTCGGGTTTTTCCAGTTCACCGACCGGGAACAGGCTTTGCGCAATCTGCTCATGGCCAAGCGTATAGAGGAAATAACTCTGATCTTTGTTGCCATCCAGACCGCGAAGCAAACGGCTTTTACCGTCGACATCAGCCCGGCGGACATAGTGACCGGTCGCAATATAATCGGCGCCCAGGTCTTCGGCGGCAAATTCGAGGAAGGCTTTAAATTTGATCTCTTTGTTGCACAGAATATCCGGGTTAGGCGTGCGCCCGGCTTTATATTCCGCCAGGAAGTGTTCAAACACGTTATCCCAGTATTCTGCGGCAAAGTTTACGGTGTGGAGTTCAATACCGAGTTTGTCGCACACGGCCTGCGCATCGGCCAGATCGGCCGCCGCGGTACAGTATTCCTCGCCGTCGTCCTCTTCCCAGTTCTTCATGAACAGGCCTTCCACCTTATAACCCTGTTGCAGTAACAGCCAGGCAGATACGGAAGAATCGACACCGCCGGACATGCCGACGATCACTTTTTTTGGGCTATCAGACATAGAATACTCACGACATTGAACTTCAAGGCGGCGTATTCTATCACGCACTCGCCGCGCAGGCACCCCTGCATATTACCAATCCGCAACAAGTCGGGCGGAAATTACCGCTAACCTGGCTTGCCGTGAGCGCTTATGGCGTGATTGTTCTTCTGGAACGAGGCACAGAACGATAAACCCCAGCGAGGCCGGGGTTTATGTTAACTCATGCGTTTTGACGCGTTGTATCAGGCGGCCCGTTGCTCGTCGATGCTGAACTGCTCGACACTCTGGGCAAGCTGCTGTGCCTGTTCTTCGAGGGAACTTGCCGCTGCTGCCATCTCTTGCACCAGCGAGGCGTTCTGCTGGGTGACGCCATCCATCTCGTTAACCGCAATCGTCACCTGGCTAATGCCTTTGGCCTGCTCATCAGAGGCGACAACAATCTCATTAATGATGGTTTGGACGGAATTCACCGCCTGGGTCATTTCCTGCATTGTCTTCCCGGCATCATTAACCAGTTGAACGCCGTTCTCAACACGCTGACTCGACTCTTCAATCAATGCGGCAATCTCTTTTACCGCGTTGGCGCTGCGCTGTGCAAGGTTACGCACTTCAGAGGCTACCACGGCAAAACCGCGCCCCTGTTCGCCAGCGCGCGCCGCTTCGACGGCGGCGTTAAGCGCCAGAATATTGGTCTGAAAGGCGATACTGTTGATCATGGTGGTGATGTCGCTGATTTTTTTCGAGCTGTCATCAATCTGCGACATGGTTTTAACCACCTGGCCGACCAGTGCTTCACCCCGGCTGGCAATCTGCGTTGCATTTGCCGTCAGGGCCGTGGCCTGATGTGCGTTGGTGGCGTTATGTTTCACCGTTGCGCTGAACTGTTCCATGCTGGCGGCAGTTTGCTCCAGCGCTGCGGCTTGCTGCTCTGTACGCGAAGAGAGGTTAATGTTGCCGCTGACAATCTCCCCCGCACCCTGACGTACAGAATCACTGGCGTCTTTGATCTGCCCGACGATTTGACGCAGTTGTGCCTGCATGGTCTGCAGCGCGAAGAACAGGCTATGGCGATCGCCAGATTTGACGTTAATCTCGTTATCCAGTTTGCCATCTGCGAC
Source organism: Phytobacter diazotrophicus (assembly GCF_052061655.1). Classification (NCBI taxonomy): domain Bacteria; kingdom Pseudomonadati; phylum Pseudomonadota; class Gammaproteobacteria; order Enterobacterales; family Enterobacteriaceae; genus Phytobacter; species Phytobacter diazotrophicus. Next base: position 2,233,949 of record NZ_CM125428.1, read on the forward strand.
GGCCAGCGCTATGGTTGCCGCTTCCAGCGGTTCGCCGCCAATCGGTTTCAATACTTTGCGGCTAAAGACGATACCCAGTAAGGCGCTAACCAGCAGAATGCTAAGTACCATCAGAATGATAGCGTTCATCAACTGACGGTTGGCCGCTGCCATTACCTGGCTGACCGGTGCGACGACACCCAGATACCATTTGTCGGTACTGTTGCCGATAGACACCGGCTGCCAGGTCACTAAAGCATCCTCACCGAGGATAGCATCAGGCTGTTCCACAACCTGTGAAGAGAAGTTATTGGTGTTGCCCGGAAAGGGTTTACTGGTCATTTTCTTATCAGGATAAGAGATAACTTTGCCTGCGGTGGACAACAGCACGGCGTAGCCGCCACCTTCCCAGGGTTTAATTTGATTTACTTTTTCCTGCAATGAGGCAAGTGAGATATCTGAGGTGATGACAGCATGCAGTTTGCCCTGACTGACCACCGGGGCGGCGACGGATGTCAACAGCGTTGGTACGCCGTTGTAAGCGTAGCTATAGGGTTCAATCAGTGTGTCTTTCTGGGATTTTTGCGGCACCAGGTAATAATCTCCCTGGCCTGGCGTCAAATAAGAGAGCAGGGGGTGCATCTTGAAATTGCCAGACTGATCGCGATCAACGAAGAAGGCATATCGCCCCTTCGGTGCCTGATCGGGCTTATCTGCAAAATCCGCATCTTTTCCGTCAAAGGCGTTTTCTTCAAAAATCACCGAGATGGAAAGGTAATCAGGATTATCACGCAGAGCGGATTCCATCATTTTATCGGCGACTTGACGATCCGTTATCCCGGCTGCCGGTAAGGCAATCAGACTGTGGCCGAGATTATGCGCTACATCGCGCGCATAGTTAAGGTCTTGCTGAATTTTCAGGGCTTCACTCTGCGCAATCTGGTGTAAGTATTTTTCTGCTAATGATTTTTGCTCGTTGCTGGACTGCCAGCTCAGCACGCCAATGGTCGCAACAAAGCCGAGAGTGATGGTTAACGCGCCAGTGAGCAACATTTGCGCACGGGTACTCATCTTTTTTTGAACATACTGTCTTGCCATCACCGTACCTCTGATCTCAATGTATAGCGCCATTACAATCCCGCAAATCGGGACTGCCTTCCTTGATGTCTATCGGCGTATGTTTTTTGATCTTTAATTGTTACAAATGCAGCCGCATTGGCGTAAAAATGCACAAAAAAGGGGATGTGTAGCAGGAGTGATCGCTGACGTGAGTGGAACGTGAAGGAATATAACGAGTGTAGCATTACTTCTGGTGGGTTAAGTTGCGGTTAAATATTTCGCTTTGGTATTAATTCAGCAGGTGGCGTTGACGGGCACAACAGGGAAAACACAACAACCGCGCAGGCGCGGCTGTTGTCAAAACCTGACGCTTATTTAAAAGGCCAGTTAAATTCGCCAATCACCGATAACGGATAACGCGTACCGGTTTGCCAGCTACGAATACTTTCTGCGACCAGCGGGGAGCGCAGGTTTTTCGCGGTCAGGATCTCATCAGCGCTGACCCACAGGCAGCGGTCAATATCACTGTCGTGCGGCTCGGTGGCGCAGATATCTTCGAGATCGACGGCAAACAGAAAACGCAGGAAAGGTGTTTTGTCCGGCGCTATCCACTGATGCATACGAATAAAGGCATCGGGCGTTGCGTGAATACCCGTCTCTTCCCACAGCTCGCGTTTTGCAGCCTGCACCAGCGTTTCATTGGCTTCCAGGTGACCAGCAGGCTGATTCCACAGTGCCTTGCCGCTGACTGTCTCTTCAACGACTAAAAACTTGCCCTGCGCATGGACGACGCAGGCGACGGTGACATGAGGTTTAAACATACTTTCCTCTTTGTTTATCAAAGTTATTCATCAAAGCCATCGGCCATATCCGGCCAACTGATCTCGCCACTCTGCTTATTGATACTAATATAGGCTACCGGTGGAGACGTCTCGCTATCCGCACTGCCACGGCACAGCGCCGACTGGTGATCTTCGCGAACGATAATCTGAATCTCTTTTTGCGCGTTCCAGCTTTCATAAAACACACAGTGATAATCGGTGCGCAGGGAAAGCGTGGCGATACGCGTAGCTTTATCGACAGAAAGCGGATTAATGTCGTCGCGATAGCGATCGCCTTCGTCAATGGGCGCAAGCTGTGATTTTTTAAGCCAGCCGCGAATGATGCGGTGATCGGGACCGTACCAGTTCACCTCAAGAAAATCATCCTCGGACTGCTCCTGAGCGGAAACACTGTCGCCCGGCACCAGGAAGACCGACGAGCTACGGCACTTTTCATTGGGCATAGCGTAAAACCATGCTCGCGCCTGACCTTGCACGCGGTATCGGTTATTGGCCGAAGGGGCTTCGCGCACACGTGTACGCAAGGCGTCATCTGCCCAAGCCTGGCATTCATGGCTGACCGGCAACGAGGGGGGCTGGGTGGTCAACTCATCGGCCGTCACCCAGCCGGTGACAAATGCGCCGTTGGCATCCCGGTAGCGTACATAGCGAAAGGGATGAGTGGGGGAGACCCCGCCTGATTTCCCATATAAGACCGAGCTTCGCAGGACTTCAACGGTATCGCCGTTGACTAAAAACGCGGGGAGCTGGCATTCCGAGCCGGGAGCAGAATAAAAATGTAACCGGTCAGGGCTGGTCACTTTTGCAACCTCGAAGAGATAATCTGCTTCGCCAGCGGCCCTCCCGCCGATGGTCTCGCAAGTTTCATTAGCAAAACATGATGACGAAACAGCGCAGAGCAGCAAAAAAGTCGCAACCCGTAACAACATACTTTCTCCTCATCCATGACAAATTTCAGTTAATGATTAGTTTGCGGAATTATTCAGTATAAACAACGCGTTTATTTCACTTCTCGCCACTGGCCATTGGGCAGCCCATCGAGGGTATATTCACCCAGCGCATAACGGATGAGGCGGAGAGTGGGAAAACCAACGTGCGCAGTCATTCGTCGAACCTGGCGATTACGGCCTTCGTAAAGCGTGATTTTAAGCCAACTGGTGGGAATGGATTTCCGCTCGCGAATCGGGGGATTACGCGGCCACAGCCACTCTGGCTCACTAACTCGTTCAATGCCGGCGGGCAGGGTAGGGCCATCATTCAGGGTGACGCCGTCGCGCAACGCTGCCAGCGCCTCTTCACCCGGCTCTCCTTCAACCTGAACAAAATAGATTTTCCCGGTACGTTTCCCCGGCTGCGTCAGTTTTGCCTGCAATTCACCGTCGTTCGTTAACACCAGTAAACCTTCACTGTCACGATCCAGACGCCCCGCCGCGTATACATTTTGAACAGGTATATACTCTTTAAGCGTACTGCGTCCTGCCTCATCGGTGAACTGCGGCAAAACATCATAGGGTTTATTAAACAAAATCACCCGCTTTGGCTGGTTTTCGCGTCGCGGCTTAGTAGCTTGTCGTGAGCTGAATCGCTCAAGGTGGTGATTTCTAAAAGAAGTTTTCTTCATGGTATTTTCAGTGGTTATCAATTGCCGCATTATAACTGAAACATGATTGCCTTTCATGGAACCCAACTATCAGGTAGTATTGACAGGCTAATTACAATTCATTAACAAAAATCAGTAACAACCAGAAGCGCTCGAAGGAGAGGTGAATGGAAAGCAAAGTAGTTGTTCCGGCGGAAGGTAAGAAGATCACCCTGCAAAACGGCAAGCTGAACGTTCCGAATAACCCGATTATCCCGTTCATTGAAGGTGACGGTATCGGTGTCGACGTTACCCCTGCGATGCTGAAAGTGGTCGATGCCGCTGTGGAGAAAGCCTATAAAGGCGAGCGTAAAATTTCCTGGATGGAAATTTACACCGGTGAGAAGTCTACCCAAATTTACGGCCAGGACGTCTGGCTGCCCGCTGAAACTCTCGATCTGATTCGTGAATACCGCGTTGCCATCAAAGGCCCGCTGACCACGCCGGTTGGTGGCGGTATCCGCTCTCTGAACGTTGCCCTGCGTCAGGAGCTGGACCTGTATGTGTGTCTGCGCCCGGTACGTTACTACCAGGGCACGCCAAGCCCGGTTAAACACCCGGAACTGACCGACATGGTCATCTTCCGCGAAAACTCCGAAGACATTTACGCCGGTATCGAATGGAAAGCGGACTCTGCTGACGCAGAGAAAGTGATTAAATTCCTGCGTGAAGAGATGGGCGTGAAGAAAATTCGCTTCCCGGAACATTGCGGTATCGGTATCAAACCGTGTTCCGAAGAAGGCACCAAACGTCTGGTACGTGCGGCTATTGAATACGCTATCACCAACGATCGCGATTCACTGACCCTGGTACACAAAGGCAACATCATGAAGTTCACCGAAGGCGCGTTCAAAGACTGGGGCTACCAGCTGATTCGCGAAGAGTTCGGTGGTGAGCTGATCGACGGCGGCCCGTGGCAGAAGATCAAAAACCCGAACACCGGCAAAGAGATCATCATTAAAGATGTGATCGCCGATGCGTTCCTGCAACAGATCCTGCTGCGTCCGGCTGAATACGACGTTATCGCCTGTATGAACCTGAACGGTGACTATATCTCCGACGCCCTGGCAGCCCAGGTAGGCGGTATCGGTATCGCACCGGGCGCTAACATCGGTGACGAATGTGCGCTGTTCGAAGCCACTCACGGTACTGCGCCGAAATATGCGGGCCAGGACAAAGTGAACCCGGGCTCCGTTATCCTCTCCGCTGAGATGATGCTGCGTCACATGCAGTGGTTCGAAGCCGCAGACCTGATCGTGAAAGGCATGGAAGGCGCTATCGCTGCCAAAACCGTGACCTACGATTTCGAACGTCTGATGGAAGGTGCTAAGCTGCTGAAATGTTCAGAGTTTGGCGACGCGATCATCGCGAACATGTAATCCAGTTTCTGGGTTAACGAAGAACGGGAGCCTGATGGTTCCCGTTTTTTATGCGACTCAGGAAATCTTCCCCAAAACCCCCTCTGAAAACGATACCTTAGCCGACGACAATCCAGTCTTTACCTCGGTCATCATGATATTGTTCAGTCTGTTTCACCTATACCTACCGGTAAGGTTAGGGCAAACATCATGACGCTTTTCCCTGGTAGGTCAGGTGGATATGGCAAAATTATTGTTTAATGGTTCTATACACCAAATCACTCTAGTGGATGGCAATGGAAACCTAAAAATATGTTCTTAGACACATCGACTCAATGCTTGATACCAAAGATCTGGGTAAAATCCAGAATCAGGCGTCGCGTTTTTGCCCTGGATAAAACGAAAAGTTTTGTAACGGGATCAAAGTAGCAGCAGAAAAAGCAGCCCAAGAATAAGTTGTGGTAAGTATTATTTATACTGGGCCATGGATTGGCACTGTTGTCAGGGAGAAAGTCATTTTTGAAGACTTCCGATAAATTCACCCGGTGTGATGTCATTTAAAGATGCAGGTGTTTTCACCAAATTATATTCCCTGCACAAGTGGATAAACTCCATGGCTCCATAGCTCGATATACGTGATATTCAGGTGAGTTCCATAATACCAACGCTTGAATACGGCCATTCTAATAGCCTACGCTGAAAAAGTTCCGCAAAAGAAATTAATGCCAGTACTGTGTCTTTTATGCCCATCCCGGCAACGTTTTGATGTTTAGTGACCCATGAGATCATACACAGACAACAGACGGGCATCATGAAGCGATCCTGACGCTAATGATTGAGATTGACGCATTGACAAGGCGCGTTGCTGACTGACGTAAGACACTGAGCAGGCAGCAGGAAAGTCATTATTTTATTTAAGGATATACGTATCTTAGCCTAAGCGGAGATGCTAATTTAGTAACGGAAATCACCGTACTATCCATGGAGGTTTACTGTGAGTGTATATGTTTTTTATTACAACGAATCGGGTGCAAGAGTCTTTACTAAAGATAGTGTGAATGAGGAGGCAAAATCGCTTCTCAAACGAAAGGGTTACAAAAAACATCATTTTGAGGTCGACGCTGACAGCGCTAAGGATGCTATCGCGATGATGAAACAAAATAATGATGAATACCTTAAGGAATTAAAAGATTATTCTGACAGCCTGCTTTTTGTTGGCCTGGCTGGGATGGCATCAGTTCTTTAAAAATATGTCAGTGCAACAGCAGAAAGGGGCCTGTGTAAGTTGACGTGGAAGCACAGGCTTTTACCGTCGCAACGACGTCGGTAGGTGTTGTCGCGCTTCACGATGCAGCCGGTCTGGATAGAGGGGCAGACGATAAATATCCTTTAAGGACGCACCGTTATCTTTCGGCGCGCCCGGATATCTGATAAGCAGGGATCCAATGACGCCATCATTGGATAAACTACAAATAGGAGCAATATGATGGACAATTGGCAGTTGCTCTTTGCGAGATTGCGCCTGTCCGGATACCTTATTTTTGATTAAAAATAAGCCTCAATGTTGATGCAATTGCGATGATACTACCGACAACCATAACAATCGCAATAAACCTTCTGTGGTGCGAAAAGAGATCCATCATCCCATTGACCAGAAAGAGTGACATAAATCCTATACTTATCCAGCGAATATGATTTTTATTCAACGCGTCCACCTTTGTTGGCAGGCTAATATCTCTACCATCTTATCTCAATGCGATGTATACATTTTCAACAAATCATCAACGCCAAAAAGTAATAAGACAGGTCGTCGTGGTCTGCGACAAGACAGGAGCGCAAGCTGATATGCAATATGGTTAATGGGCGCTAAAGCCCACCCGAAACGACGCTTTACACCTTTTAACCTCAGGCGCATCTCGTGTATCACGAAAATGCGCTGCCTCACGTAAAAGCCTGCCACTTTCGGCTATTCTTTCTCTATCAAATAGTCCAAAGGAGCATTCAGATGAGTCAGCGCGGAGTCGTCCTTCATCATGAACACCGGATTGGTTATGTCATCATTCGCGATGAATTCGGTAATCACACCGTCGTAAAACTGCTAACAGGAAGCGATATCGAAAGAGGTGATATCATTGTTGGTTTCCTGCATGGTGAAGGCGACCAAACCTTTCATAACGAAACCCAGGATGTCTCGCTGGATGTTCATATTCAGGGGCATGGATTATCCGAAGATGCAACAATCCAGATGATTCAAAAAGCCCACTGAGTTACGCGTTATCGTGTGATCCGGGTGGCGACTTGTCAGAAAACATTTGGCTGACGGGATAGCGACGCATTTTGCCATGCAGGGCTGTCGCGTCAGCCATTCTGGATATTTACAATGAATGATGTAAATAAGACCCCCGTCGATGGGCCTGGTCACAGCGCAAGTGTTGTGATTACTGGCGTCCTGTCAATAAATCCGACCGCATTTTAACGAATCCATAAAGTGAACATCTGGCGTTAGCGAGTGCTTTCAGGAAATAATTTATCGACGAAGAGAAGAGTATTTGATGATACGAAGCCTGCTAATGATTATTTAAAATATAATTATATGGCCGGGGCATTATTTTCAACTAAAGAAAAAGGACAGTTTCGACATCAAAACTGTCCTGGAATGCGGTAAAGAATGTTTAATCGTATTTCCTTCACATGAGTACTTTATAACTTTCCTAAGCGAAATTTACCAACACATTTTTTTCTCGTTGTGGATTGAGAAAATTGATGATCGGGTTATTAATGTCGGGCTTTATTGGTTAAAGCTTAAACGCCCTCAGCAGGAGAGGGCGCTTAAGCATAAATTACGAACCATACTGATGTTGATCGTTGTTAATCCGTCCTAACACGCGATAGGGCTTACAGTCCGCAAGCCAGGCTTTAATCTCTTCTGGCGGGATCGGTCTTGAAAAATAATAACCTTGTGCCTCATCACAGCCAAACTCGGTTAGCATTTGCGCCGTCTCATGATCTTCAACCCCCTCAGCCAGTACCACGTAATGGAGTTCTTTAAGCATCATAATGACGTTACGAGCAATAATACGGCTGCCGGTGTCAGTTGTTATCTGACTGACCAGCGAGCGATCCAGTTTGATTACATCAATGGGAATACGACGCAGGTAACTGATATTACTGTAACCGGCACCAAAATCGTCAAGCAGGATCTGGAAGCCGAGCAATTTCAGACGATCAAGTTCTTCAAGCGCGGCTTCACTCTCCAGAACTTTTTCTGTCTCCAGACACTCAATGCGAATATCAGCCGGATACAAGCCCGCATTGAGAACATTATTTTCCAGTTCATCCGCGAAGCCGGGACGAGAAAAATCACTCACTGTCACGTTAATCGAAACAGGGAGGGTAATACCCTGGCTACGCCAGGATTTCAGTTGCGCGATGACGGTTTTGATGACCCATTGGGTAATTTCCGACATCAGGCTGGTTTTTTCTGCCAGCGAAACAATGGTTGCCGGAGAAATATTGCCAAGCTGTGGATGTCGCCAGCGCAGCAGCGCTTCCACCCCTTCTGTTTTGCCAGAGCGCAACGATACCTTCGGTTGAAAAACCAGATAAAGCTGACTGGTTGATTTAATCGCCTCACTTAAGTCATACAAGAGTTTGAAGTCTTTATTTCTTTTGTGATCAAGGATGGGATTAAATTGCAGGACCGGAATATTCTGGCGGATTGATTCGTGCAGGGCGCTGATCGCCTGACGCACAATTTCATGGGCATCATCTTCCCGTGGCGAGAACTTGACGTAGCCGGTATGGATAGTGAGCGTAATATCAATGTTTTGCGCCATTTGCGCCCGCGTCCCTGGCAGCGTTTCTGCGCGTTTAACGAGCGTTAAGGCTTGTTCAATCTCAACCAATACCGCAAAACGGGCGGGGGCGAAAGAGTATAAAAGAACATTCTCTTTTAACCGCAGACGCAGACGCAACAGCGGGATAAAGCTGCGCAGCATATTATCCACAGCATGCAATCCCAGATAGCGGATTAGCTCGTAGGCACGCGGCATATCAATACAGGCTTTGTTGAATAAATCGAACTTTTGCTGAGTTGAAGGATCAGATCACGCATCTTCCCGACAACGCAGACCGTTCCGTGGCAAAGCAAAAGTTCAAAATCACCAACTGGCCCACCTACAATAAAGCCCTCATCAACCGTGGCTCCATAACTTTCTGGCTGGATGATGAAGCTATTCAGGCCTGGTATGAGTCAGCAACACCTTCTTCACGAGGCAGACCTCAGCGCTATTCTGACCTTGCCATCACGACTGTGCTGGTCATTAAACGCGTGTTCAGGTTGACCCTGCGGGCTGCACAGGGTTTTATTGATTCCATTTTTACACTGATGAATGTTCCGTTGCGCTGCCCGGATTACACCAGTGTCAGCAAGCGCGCAAAGTCGGTTAATGTCAGTTTCAAAACGTTCACCCGGGGTGAAATCGCGCATCTGGTGATTGATTCCACCGGGCTGAAGGTCTTTGGTGAAGGCGAATGGAAAGTCAAAAAACACGGCAAAGAACGCCGTCGTATATGGCGAAAGTTGCATCTAGCCGTTGACAGCAACACACATGAAATCATCTGTGCAGACCTGTCGCTGAACAATGTGACGGACTCAGAAGCCTTCCCGGGTCTTATCCGGCAGACTCACAGAAAAATCAGGGCAGCATCGGCAGACGGCGCTTACGACACCCGGCTCTGTCACGATGAACTGCGGCGTAAGAAAATCAGCGCGCTTATCCCTCCCCGAAAAGGTGCGGGTTACTGGCCCGGTGAATATGCAGACCGTAACCGTGCAGTGGCTAATCAGCGAATGACCGGGAGTAATGCGCGGTGGAAATGGACAACAGATTACAACCGTCGCTCGATAGCGGAAACGGCAATGTACCGGGTAAAACAGCTGTTCGGGGGGTCACTGACGCTGCGTGACTACGATGGTCAGGTTGCGGAGGCTATGGCCCTGGTACGAGCGCTGAACAAAATGACGAAAGCAGGTATGCCTGAAAGCGTGCGTATTGCCTGAAAACACAACCCGCTACGGGGGAGACTTACCCGAAATCTGATTTATTCAACAAAGCCATCAATACAGTCAAATATCACCAGACCATAGGTTTTGGGGTCTTTTTCCAGCGTTTTTTGTTCCATTTCGCGCAGCAAAAACTGGCGATTGGGAAGCCCCGTGAGCGTGTCGACTCGACCAATAGAATAGCGTGCTTCGAGGTAGACTGCGGAAAGCTCTGCGATGCGGTTAAAACTGTCTATTTGTTGCTGCGTCGGGGTGAAAATACTGGAACTACTGACACAAAGCGTGCCAAGAACCATCCCTTCTTGCGTCATCATCGGCGCAGAAGCATAAAACAGAATATCGCCGTTTTGCACCAGTGGTTGATGGGAAAAACGGGAATCCAGCCGGGCATCAGGGCAGACAACAGTCTGCCCGCTGTCGCGCGAATACTGGCACATTGTTTTTTCTATCGGGACTTTAAAATGTTCTAGCGGTACATTTTTAACATATTTGATATATTGGTAATCGTCATCAAATACGGTAATAAAGCAGCCTTCGACATTCATCACCTCGCAAGCAAGGCAGGCATACTCTGTCAGGGCTGCGTCGCGGGTTTTATCCTCTTTACGCAATAATTCCAGCGCCGCCAGCCGTTTGCTTTCGCTTCTTTTAAGTCCCGTGAACATTGCGAGCTCCTGCTCAGATAAATGAGGCTGTTAGGTTATGCTCTGTCGACAACATCACTGGCCAGGATGACATCTCTTATGACTGTTAAATTTAGCCCACCGTCTACCACCAGCCGAGTTGAGTACCAGCGACGGCAACAACAGCCACAATGAGCATAATGATTGTTGACTTTCTCACGAACTAGCTCCTGAGCTGGCAGCCTTTGCCAGCGATGCAGATAATAATTAAATAGAAGAAAATAAGATAATTCTCAAGCAAAAAAACGCCCTAAAGTGAATTAATTGAGCCGTAAAAACGGCTGTTTGTTTTTTCCGTTTTTATCCTGATACATAGCGCGATCGGCGAAGCGCAATGCGCTGTCAGCATCCATAGTATCAGGATTAATTTCGACCACACCGATACTGGCTCCGGGATAAAATATATTGACGGAACCCAGTCGATATTCTCCAGTGAGACATTTGTGCAAATTTTGCTTAAGGGAGGATAATCTTTCAATCTGTGTTTGCTCGCGTGGACCGCCTGGGCAGGCAATTAAAAATTCATCACCGCCAAGCCGCCCTACAACATCATCTTTATCGCAACCATCCAGAAGACGACGCCCAATCTGAATAAGGAATTGATCGCCTGATTCATGGCCAAGCTCATCATTAATTTTTTTAAAGTTATCGAGATCAATAAACGCAATAATAATCTGAATATCAAGGTTCCTGGCAAGAGAAAATAGCGTTGTCAGATTATCAAAGATCGCCCGACGATTAGGCAGGCCGGTCAGCGGATCGGTATAAGAGTGGGCGATGAGTGCCGCGTTCGCTTCTCGCAGTTGTTCCACCAGGTGGTCTTTTTCGATGGAACGCGCTATCAGCCCGGCGAAAAGACGTAAAACGTGTTCACCGCGAACGCTCAACTTACGCGTGTCCGTACTGGCGGCACATAGCGTTCCATAAAGCGAACCATCCGCCAGATGCACAGGCATGCTTAAATAACTGGTGATCCCAATTTTTTGTGCCGCTTCGCAATCTGCCCACTGCGTTGCCACGTCATCGCTAAAAAAACAACCCTCATCCAGCGCGCGCTTGCACAGGCTGTCACCCCACGGCAGAGAAAAACCTTCTGGAAGATCAAGCTGTTTGCTGTTTCGCGCATACTGGATATGCTGAAAACCACCATCATCGTCAATTTTGGTAAGGTACGTCGATTCCATTTCAGTGACCATTTCCAGCATTTCAAGGAGCTGTCGTACCAGGCTTTCAAGGGATTGATTTTTATGGAGTGTTTCGGAAACTCGGGCCAAAATGAAATCGGACATTACGCTCATTAACTCCTGTGCACTGCGCGTTGTATGCACGTGATGCTGGAAATATAGACTCACCATATTAAAGCATGGCTTAAATAAGTTTTATATATCGGCAGCGTCAAACGGGCGGTTCAGGAGGTTGCGTAAAAAAAAGCCCCGTTGATGAGACGGGGCAAAAACTCATTGATTACGGAATGATGTTCTCTGGTCATGGGTGAGAACGAGGCAAATATATCTGCAAAAAGTGGCATAAGGATGGAGAAATCATGGAGATGTCAGGCGTAACGCATTAAGCTAAATTTCTGGCTTATTATTTCAATATGGATAATTTGATGCGTAATATTTTCTTCTTTTTCATTTGTGCATTAACGGCATGCTCCACGCCACCGGGTACGACTCGTCAACCCGTAGCAGGAAAAGCCAATCCGGCGGCGGTGCATTGTCTGCAGGTAGGTGGGCAACGCGTGCCTGTGCAAAGCCCCCAGGGGGTGCGTACAGAATGCAAATTGCCAGGCGGTGAAGTGATCGATGAATGGGAACTGTGGCGACGCGATCACCCTCAATCTCGCTCGTGACACGCTACCTGCATCAGGGTAAACTTGGTTAAGAATAATCTTATTTTCCATGATGCATGTGTACGCGAGAGAATTATGTTTCAGTTACGACCGGGTAGCCTGGCGATGGTCATTGGCGCGCAAACGCCTGCCGGGCGTTGTAATATTGGTAAATCTGTAGAGTTATTTGGTCTTTGCCAGCCAGGCGAGATGTTTCTGAACCCGGTCAATGGCGTGATGACGCGCATGCCGCAAAGCGCGAATCGTGCGTTGTGGCTGGTGACGGGTGATGTGCGGTCTTTCGATGGGCAACAAGGTTTCGCCTTTGTTCGTGCCGAACACCTGATGCCTCTCGACCCGGACAGCCTGCCTGAACACCATCGCGAGCAGGTGATTTCCTGATCTATAGCGATTCCAGCCATTCTGCCAGCACCAGCGCATGATTTTGCCTGGTGTCTTTGGCAGCATAGAGCAGGGTGAGAACACCGCTTTGACGCTTCGCATTAAGCGTTTGTCCGGCCTCTCGCTTATCCGCAAGTTCCGCAAGGTACGCTTCCCGAAACGCGGCGAAATCCAGTACATCGGCGTGAAAGGCTTTACGTAAGTCGCCCGATGGGGCCAAATCCTTACACCACTCGTCATAGTTCAGGTCGGTTTTTTTAACGCCGCGCGGCCACAGCCGATCGACCAGAACCCGATAGCCATCCTGTCCGGAGGCTCGATCATAGACGCGTTTACATTGAATCATCTGTCCGTTCCCTCTCTTCGATAAAGGCGACGAGTTCCGCGATCTGCTGGTGGGAAAACACGCGAATGCCGTGTGCCTCCAGCAGCGCGGCAGCGACACCCATTCCTGGACGTTGAACGCCGCTAAAGGTCCCGTCGTAAATCTGCTGGCTACCACAAGTGGGGCTGCCGTCGGTCAGTAGAGCCGCGCAACAGCCTTCTGACTGTGCGGTTTTTAGGGCCAGCCAGGCGGCGAGCTGATAGTGCGCGGTGACATCCTGGCCGCTATCTTCAACAATCTGTGCTGCGCCGCCCATCACATCCCGGCCGTTGCCAGCGCGTATTTCTGCGGGTGAACGTGGAACCGGGAGCCCTGCCGCCAGCTCCGGGCAATGGATCACCAGACGCTGTTCCTGCTGTAAGTAGGCCAGCGTTTGCTGCAATGACCCTTTTTTAGTGCCGTTATAGCGAACGTTGAACCCCATCAGGCAGGCGCTGACCAAAATTTTACTGCGCATTTTTTCTCCAGCTTCGACGCATCTGTTGCCTTAAACGCTGTTTTTGTCGGAATACGGCAAAATGTGCCCTGCCATTTTTAATGTGTTGTGATGTAGACGAAAGATCGCTAATGTGAGGTTCCTTATGTTATTCGTTAATTGCTCTGACATAGGGACCCCTTCATGACCCATATTCCCGTTAAAGATACCCTGCGAATTGCCCTCGTTGGTGATTACAATCACGACGTTGTCGCACACCAGGCCATTCCGCTGGCGATCGACGATGCCGCCGCCGTTCTTGAGATTACCGCAGATTACGACTGGCTGGCGACCTCCGAGATTAAAAGTCGCGATGACCTCGTTGGCTATGATGCAATCTGGGTCGTGCCGGCAAGTCCGTATAAAAATCCCGAAGGGGCCTTTATTGCCATTCAGTATGCGCGGGAAAACGCGATACCGTTTCTTGGCACCTGCGGCGGTTTCCAGCATGCCATTATTGAATATGCCCGCAACGTAATGGGTGTGGGTGATGCCGCCCATCAGGAAACCGACAGCGCTGGCAGGATGGTGATTGTTCCGCTGAGCTGCTCGTTGGTTGAGCAGGTGGCGGAAGTTGAATTGCGCCCGAATACGCTGATTGCCCGTGCTTATGGGCGGGAGAAAATCAGTGAAGGCTATCACTGTAACTACGGTATCTCGCCTGATTTTGCTGCCGAGCTGGAGAAAAGCGATATGCGGGTCACTGCCTGGGATGAAGATGGCGAAATTCGTGCGGTTGAGCTGACCAGCCATCCATTCTTTGTCGCCACCCTTTTCCAGCATGAGCGTAATGCCCTTGCCGGACGCCCGGTTCCGCTGGTGCAGGCGATGCTGAAAGCCGCGAAAGATTGAGTCAATGAAAACAGGCCGCACAGGCCTGTTTTATTATGTCGCCATTTCGCGATCGCGGCCGGCACAGGCCCCAAACAGTGCCATCATCACGGACAATATCGCGCAGGCGATAAGCGGGATTTGCCAGGAACCGCTGGCATCGTGGATTTTCCCCATCAGCGGGGGGCCGCAAGCCGCCAGCAGATAACCTACCGACTGTGCCATTCCTGATAGCGCAGCGGCCTGATGCGCGGAGCGGGCACGCAGGCCAATAAAGGTCAGCCCAAGGATCATAGTGCCACCCGATCCAAAGCCAAACACTAGCGTCCAGACAACGGCCTGACCTGACCAGAGCCAAAAACCGGCGGCACTCACTGCGCACAGCAGGGCAAAGAGTACGGCCAGCGCACGCTGGTCGCGCAAGCGGTGCAGAATGAGCGGAACCAGAATACCCGGCGCCGCCGTGGCGAGCTGGAGCAGGCCGTGCAGAGAACCCGCACCGGACTCGCTATAGCCATGGCTGATCAGAATTGCGGGTAACCAGCCAATCACCACGTAATAAATCAGCGAGTTAATCCCTAAAAAGAGTGTTACCTGCCAGGCCAGCGCTGAACGCCAGATCCCCCGACTTTGCGCCAGCGGGCTGCCTGATAAGCTGGCGGGCTTTGCGAAACGCAACTGTGGTAGCCACAGCAGCATTGCAATGAGCGGGAAGACCATAAGCATCAGCAACGCGCCGTGCCAGCCTGCGCCTATCAGCGCAATCGGGACAACCAGTGCAGAACCGAGTGCCGCCGCAGCGCCCATGGTCAGCGAATACGCGCCGGTCAGTTTGGCGATCTGGCCTGCATAATCCCGTTTAATGATCCCCGGTAGCAGCACATTCCCCATCGCGATGCCGCTACCGATAATGGTGGTGCCAATAAAAAGCAGCGCCGGTGCGGGCAGAGAACGTATGGCGATGCCTGCACATATCAGCAGCATGGCGGCAAAAAGGCTACGCTCCATACCCAGGCGCCGGGCAATGCCTGCCGCCAGGGGAGAAACAAGCGCAAAGGCCAGCAGCGGCAGGGTGGTGAGCATCCCGGTCTGCGCGGTGGTTAAGCCATAATCATTACGAATGAAATCAAGCAGTGGTGCGGCCCCGGTAAAGGTGACACGCAGAGTGGTAGCAATCATCAGGATCCCCGCCATAAGCAGTGCCCCTTGTTTGCCCCGTGAGGAAATCGTCGTGGTCATTGTATTCTCAGGATAAATAGCAGAACCCTACCATACCTGTTTTTCACGCTGATATAATCAAGCTAAAATGACAATTTATCGCTAAATTCGGACAATATGATGCAGCACGGTCTTGGCCTGGATGGTTTTAATCCTGACAGTCAGCAAGAGGCGGCCCTGGCGTTTAGTATTACCGTCGAGGCCGATGAACAACGGATCCCGCAGCATCGTCACCGTAAAGGGCAGCTCATTCTGGCCCTGAGTGGGGCGATCACCAGTGAGGTGGAAAACGCCCGCTGGATGGTGCCGCCTCATCACGCTGTGTGGATACCGGGGCTTATTGCTCACAGTAATCTCGCGACGCCGGGGGCGAAGCTGTGCTTTTTGTTTATTGAACCTGAGCGGGTCGATATGCCAGCGCAGTGCTGCACGCTGAAAATCTCCCCACTGGTGCGCGAACTGATCCTGACACTTTCTGCGCGAAGCCATCGCGAACGCCAGCAACCGGCAACTCAGCGTCTGGTGCAGGTTTTGTTTGATGAACTGCCCCGTCAGCCGCAAATGCAACTGCAACTTCCCGTTTCCCCGCACAGTAAAATTCGCCAAATGGTCGAAACCATGGAGCAGGCACCGGCCCGCTGGCAGACGCTGGCGCAATGGGCGCAGGAGTTTGCCATGAGCGAGCGCAACCTGGCACGGCTGGTGGTGAAGGAGACGGGATTGAGTTTTCGCCGCTGGCGGCATCAGATGTTGTTGATTCTTTCCCTGCGCTTGTTGATAAGCGGCGAGTCGGTACAAAATGTCGCCCAGGCGCTGGGTTATGATTCCACCACCGCATTTATTACGATGTTTAAAAAAGGGTTAGGGCAAACTCCCGGACGTTATCTTGCGTCGCTTGGCAATACATAATTATTTTCTGCTGCCAATTCCCTTTATGATGTGTGGTTTATGGCTGTTTTCATGGTTGGCTGGCTTGTGATAAGTGATTCATATGGCGCTGCTGTTTTTAATAACTTTTTTAGATAATAAATGCACTTTTTGATATTTGTCTGATGATTACGGTTATGTGACTTTAGCCCTGAAATTTTACTAATAACAGGGCGTAAGGATTAGCATGGCAACCACATCTTCTAAAAAAATCGGTGCGCTTACCGCACTGGCATTGCTTTCAACTTTCTCATTTGCCGCTCACGCAGACAAACTGGCCGATATTAAAGCCGCAGGTGTGGTCAAAGTGGCGACCTTTGACGCGAACCCGCCGTTTGGCGCCATCGACCCGCAGAGCCACGAAATTGTCGGCTATGACGTGGATTTCGCCAAAGCGCTCGCGAAAAGCCTCGGCGTGAAGCTGGAGCTGGTAGCTACCAACCCGGCAAACCGTATTCCGTTGCTGCAGTCCGGTAAAGTGGATCTGATTGTTGCTGATATCACCATTACCCCGGAACGTGCACAGGTTATTGATTTCTCCACGCCGTATTTCGTGACCGGCCAGCAGTTCCTGGTACCTGCCAGCGCGTCCGACAAACTGGATAGTTACAGCAAAGCGCGTATCGGTGCGGTAAAAGGCACCACTGGCGAGCAGGCGCTGCATCAGCGTTTCCCTCAGTCCCGCGTGCTGGCCTATGACGATATCCCACTGGCGCTGACCGCGCTGCGTAACGGCAACGTGCAGGCGATCACGCAGGACAGCACCATCCTGGCGGGCCTGCTGGCGGAAGCGCCGGATAAAGCCAAATTCAAAATCCTGCCAGACTTGCTTTCTAAAGAGGAGATTGGCGTGGGTGTGACCAAAGGCGAAGCCGCGCTGCTCAAAGCGGTGAATGATGAACTGGTGAAACTGGAGCAGAGCGGTGAAGCCGCAAAAATCTACGACGTCTGGTTTGGTCCGCAAACCAAAGCCCCGGCTCCACGCAGTTTTAAAATAGAAGCGAAGTAATATGTTGGCAGGTCTCTTTTCTACCTCCGTGGCGCAAGCCCCGGAGGCTTTTCCCGTGCAAAAAGGAACGGTGGAGTTTCGCCAGGCCAGCAAAAGCTATGGCGACCACCGCGTGTTGAACGCGATTGATTTGCAGGTTGCGGCAGGGGAAGTCATTGCCGTATGCGGCCCTTCCGGTTCTGGCAAATCGACGCTGATCCGTCTTATCAATCAACTGGAAACCCTGACCAGCGGCGAGATTCTGGTGGACGGCAAACCCACCAGCCAGCTTAAGGGGCGCGAATTGCGCAACCTGCGCCGTCAGGTCGGTTTCGTGTTCCAGCAATTTAACCTCTATGCGCATCTGAACGCGCTGGAAAATATCACCCTGGCGTTAACCCGCATTCATGGCAAGTCGGCAGCAGACGCGAAAAAAATCGCTCTGGATCTCCTGGAACGTGTTGGGTTGAGCGACAAAGCCAGCCACTACCCGGCGCAACTTTCCGGCGGCCAGCAACAGCGGGTGGCCATCGCCCGCACCCTGGCGGCAGGGCCGCATATCATCCTGTTTGATGAACCGACATCGGCGCTCGACCCGGAGATGATTGGCGAAGTTTTGCAGGTGATGAAATCGCTGGCCCACAGCGGGATCACCTTGATCGTGGTGACCCACGAGATGCAATTTGCCCGCGAAATTGCTGACCGGGTGATATTTATCGACGGCGGGGCAATCCTCGAACAGGCCGCACCGGAGGCGTTTTTCACCGCGCCGCAGCATCCGCGCGCCCGGCGCTTCCTGCAAAAAGTGCTCAATCCGCTCCATGCTGACGGCAAGGAGCTGTAATGGGGATTCATCTCGACTGGGCGGGCGTCTTTACCGGCCAACCCGCGCAATGGCTCACGTCTGGCTTTCTGACAACCATCTGGGTCACGGTGGTGGGGATTATCCTTGCGACCGCCATGACGGTGTTTCTGCTGGCCCTGCGTCTGGCAGGCGGTAAGGTGGGGCGAGCGGTAGTGGCGGGATGGGTTTCGCTGTTTCGCAATACGCCGTTACTGGTGCAACTGCTGTTCTGGTATTTCGCTGCCTGGAACGTGTTGCCGCTGGCATTTCGTCAGTACGTCAACGATGACCACGCCTTTAGTATTTTGCCGGGAGATGTCTGGTGGTTTACCCCGGAATTTCTCTCTTCGGCGTGGGCGCTTGGGTTATTCACGGCGGCATTTCTGGTTGAAGAGATTCAGGCCGGGCTGCATGCCGTGCCGCGTGGGCAAATTGAAGCGGCAAAATCGCAGGGCTTTAGCGATCTGGCGCTGTTTCGCTGGGTGCTTCTGCCGCAGGGGCTGGAGAACGCCTGGCAGCCGGTGGTGGGGCAGTATCTGAACCTGATGAAACTCTCATCGCTGGCGACCGGCATCGGTTTTGCGGAGCTCACCTATCAGACCCGGCAGATTGAAAGCTTTAACGCCCACGCGTTGGAAGCCTTTACGGTGGGAAGTGTGCTGTATCTGGCGCTGGGGCTGGTCATGAGCCTGCTGTTTAACCTGCCGCGCGGATGGCGGGAAATGGTCCGCAAGGAGGCACACCGTGATCGATAATCTTACCGTGATTACCGATAACCTCGGTTATCTGTTGCTGGGACGCGCCGCACAGGGTGAACCGGGCGGCGTGCTGTTATCGGTACTGATGACCCTGGGGGCGGCGGTGCTGGCATTCCCCGGCGGCGTGTTGCTCGCCTGCTGCGCGTGGCGTTTTGCAGGCTGGCCGCGCAAACTGCTCTTTCTGTGGGCAGAGTTGATTCGTGGGATCCCGCTGATTTTTGTCATCTTCTGGCTGTGGTTTTTGCTGCCGTGGCTCACTGGCGCTGACTTGCCGGGGGCGGTTACCGTCACCCTGGCGCTGGCGTGGTTTACCTCGGCGTCGGTCATGTACTCGACGCTGGCGGCGCTTAACGCATTACCGAAGGGGCAATATGAGGCGGCGATAAGCGGTGGGTTTGGCAGCCTGGACATTCTGCGCCTGGTGCTGCTGCCACAGGCGTTACGTAATGCCATTCCGTCTTACATGGGGTTGCTTATTGCTCTGCTGAAAGACACCTCTCTGGCCTTTATCGTCAATGTGCCGGAGCTGACCACGGTGGCCGGGCAGGTGAATAACCGGGTACAGGTTTACCCGGCGGCCCTGTTTATCTTCACCGGTCTGGTCTATTACCTGCTGTGTACTTTACTGGAGCTTGGGGTTAAACGCTGGCAGAGGCGGCATTTACTGCCGACCAATTAACAGCGAAACCAGACCTGCCGCAATCAGTGGCCCTACCGGCACGCCCCGGAACAGGGCCACACCCAGTACGGTGCCCACCAGAAGGCCGGCGACCAGCGAGGGCTGCGCGCTCATCAGTGTCACCCCACGGCCTCCCAGCCAGGAGACAAAAACCCCTACAGCGATGGCTATCAGCGATTTCCAGTTCAGAAAAGAGCTAATCAGCGTTGATGGTGGCAATGATCCGCTAGCGATGGGCGCCATAACGCCAATGGTCAGAATGACAATACCGAGCGTCAACCCCTGCTTTTCGACCCAAGGAAAGTAAGCATTGAGCGGCGTGATACGAATAATGATCAACACCATAACGGCAACGGCGACGGTGGTGTTGTGGCTAAAAAAGCTCAGTGCCACAAGGCCAATAAGGATAAAGAGAGTGGTATCAAACATGGAGAGTGTTTCGTTCCTTGCCAATGAAAAAATAAGCCTGCTTACATTACCTTACGCGGATGCGCATTGTTAAGCAGGCTTTTTATAACGAAACACACGTTTTCAGGCGTTTGCTTTAAACAGCGGACAAAATAACGGCCGCGTTGCTCCCTTCACGCATAAAGACCGGGATCGTCTCCAGCCCGGCATTGACGGTAATTCGCTGCTGGCCCTGATAGCGCTCGCCATTCAGATCCACCCAGCCATGATGGCCAGGCAACCAGACTTCACGTTGGCGTTGCCCCGCGTGCAGAACAGGCGCCACCAGAATATCCTCGCCAAACAGATACTGGTCTTCCACCTGCCAGCTTTGTGGCTCATCCGGGTAGTGCCAGAACAACGGGCGCATCAGCGGATCGCCATACTGGTGGGCATTAGCGAACAGCGAATCCACATAGGGGCGCAGTTTTTCACGCACGGACAGCCAGCGCTGCATGATGGCATAGTTCTCTTCGCCGTAGCTCCACAGCTCATTAGGCGAACCACTGTTGCATTGCGGGATGCCGTTACGGTAGCTTTCCGGCGGCTGGATTTGCGGTTCACGGTAGCCGTGCATACGCAGGACCGGGCAAAAAACCGCCCACTGGAACCATCGGATCAACAGTTCGTGGAAAGCCGGGTCGTTAACATTTCCGCCCTGGAAACCGCCAATATCGGTCGTCCACCAGGGGATGCCCGCCAGCCCCATATTTAATCCGGCGGCGAGCTGGTTACGAAATGCATGGAACGATGAATGCACATCGCCGGACCAGGCCAGCACACCAAAACGCTGGCTACCCGCCCAGGAGCAGCGTACAAGGTTAACGATATCGCGCTCACCGCAGGCTTGCAGACCCTCATAAAAACCCTGGGCGAAATCGCGCGGATATTGATTCCCCACCTCCAGTACAGGCCCGGCGTGGTAGCGGTAGTTGTCAAAATCGTAGGCGCGATACTCCGGTTCGGCTTCATCCAGCCAGAACAACTTAATGCCCAAATCGTAATAGTTTTTCTTCACTGTCTCCCAGACAAATTCACGCGCCTGGGGGTGGGTGGCGTCAAAAAAGGTGGTGTTGCCCATAAAATCGAGATTAACCTGCACGCCGCGATCGCTGGTGACCAGTAAACCTTTGGCTTTCATCACCGGAAAGAGTGGGCTGCGCGCTTCCACCGTTGGCCAGACGGAAACCATCAGCTCAATGCCCATCGATTTCAGCTCGTCGACCATCGCCTTCGGATCTGGCCAGTCGATGGGATCAAAACACCAGGTGCCCTGATTCGGCCAGTGGAAGAAATCGATGACCATCACCGAGAGCGGCAGATGACGACGGCGGTACTCACGGGCGACCTCCAGTACCTCCTGCTGGGTGCGATAGCGCAGTTTGCATTGCCATAAGCCGCTGGTGAATGCCGGGGCAGGCGGCGGCGTTCCGGTGGCTTTGGCGTACTGACGGGTAAGCTGCTGGATACTGTCTGCGGCGGTGATCCAGTAATCCATCTCCTGAGTGACGCGAGCAAGCCAGGTGGTCTGGTTTTTAGCGAAGTTGGCTTCACCAATCGCCGGGTTGTTCCATAACAGACCATAGCCGAGGCTCGACTGCATAAAAGGGACGCTGGCCTGTGAATTGCGCTGCGCCAGCTCCAGCGCACAGCCTTTCAGATCCAGCCATGGCTGCTGATATTGCCCCATGCCGTAAACACGTTCATCCGGGCGCGATTCAAAACGGACGGTCAACTGATACTTGCCGCCGGGCAGCGGTTTAAATTCACGGCCATCGAGTTTCAGGGCGCTGATATATTTGTCCTGGCTTTTTTCACTGGCACCAATACCGACGGTTGAACGTTGCCGCCACATCTCCTCAAGCAATAATTCGCCACGCTGGTTGTAAAACGCCAGTTGGCCTTTCAGATTAAGCACCGCGGTGATGTTACCGTTGCGCAGCGTTAGCTGTTCCGCGCCCGCGGTTATCTGTGGCTGACAGGTCTGCGGTGGCAACAGGGCGTGCAGATTGTCGCTAAAGGCCGGGGCGCAGGTGGCACGCACGCGCAGGCTGTGCTCTCCCCAGGCTTCAACGCGCAGGATCTGACGCTCAAAGCGCCATTCAATACTGTCCGGGTGTTGGATAAGTTCGCTCATGAATAACAGGTCCTTTTTACGAAAGACTATGACGGGCAAGATTGATAGATTTCATAGTGTTATCATCGAGTTTGTACCAGCGCAGGGTGGCAAAAGCGGCCAGCGACAGCAACCCCGGCACCACGGTGAAGAGGGCAACAATGCAGTACATTGCAACCGATGTCTGTTCTGGCGCATTGGCGACATAGCCGCTCAGCCCTAACGTCCAGCCGACAATGGCGCCGCTGATGGCCATGCCGAGTTTGAGCACGGCGAGAAAGGTTGAGAAAATCACGCCGTCCATGCGTTTACCCTGCAACCATTCCCCGTAGTCGGCGACATCCGCCATCATGACCCACATCAGCGTGGTGGTGGCCTGGTAGAGGGTAGATACCACGAAAGTCAATGGCACCAGCACGTATATTGATTTCGGCGCGAAGAAGAGGGCGATGCTCAGTACACCGGCGAGGACAGCACAGTAACCGAACATTTGTACTTTACTAAAGTTGCGGGTCAGGCGTTTTGCCAGCGCGCTGCCTGCTGCTTTACCCAGAATATGTGCGCCCAGCATCCACATAAAATAGCTGGCGCTGCCCAAATAATAGGTGACGAAGTACATCATCGCGCCAAGGCGAATAACCCCAAAACCGATGTTGGTAATAACCAGCACAGAGACCACGCGCCACTGATCGTTTCGTAATAAATCGCGTAATTCACCGAGATAATTATTGTGGGTTGCAGGCGCTTTAATTCGTTCGCGGGTATTAGCAAAGCAGATCCAGAACATGACGACAGCGGCACTGGCCATTATCGCCATTGCCCAGCGATAGCCGGATAATTTATCGTCACCACCGAGATATTGCGCCAGCGGCATCATAAAGAATGTCGACATTGCACCGCCAAGGGTGGCTAAAAAGAAGCGATACGATTGCAGTGAAATACGATCTTCGTTATTGGGAGTAATGACCGCACCCATTGAACAGTAAGGAATATTAATCGCCGTATACATCAACATCATAAAAGTATAGGTAATCGTTGCGAACACCATTTTACCGGTCAGGGTTAATGATTCAGGCACGGCGTAGGTTAGCAGGCAACTGATGCCAAAGGGCAAGGCCAGCCACAGCATCCACGGGCGGAATTTACCCCAGCGTGAATTTGTCCGGTCGGCAAGATAACCCATTGCCGGGTCAATAATGGCATCGGCGGTACGGGCAAGCAGAAACATTGTGCCAACAAACGCGGCGGGTAATCCAACAACGTCGGTATAATAAAACGTCAGAAATATAATGACATTATCCAACCCGACATGGCTGGCCATATCACCGAGTCCATAACTGATTTTCTCTTTACGGGTGATCGTTAAATTCATTGTATTCACCTGGGTTTGTAAGGTTATTTCAGAAGTACGCTACAGAATAAGGGTGTTGCAAGATTGTATTTATAACAATTGCGAGATTTGTCATCGGAATTATGTAAACTGCTTTTCGTGATACCGGTAACAATTTGGTGGGCATGCAATGAAAAACGTTATTTGGCGCTACGTTTATAACGTATTGGTAAGCAGAAGGTAGGAATCGTTTCAGCATCAGGAAATTCATTTGAATAACCCAAAACTGTCATCGAATTGTCACCCGGTAACATTATGAATAAGGAAACCGGGCTAAAAAGAGGCAGGTTGAAAATGAATGATTTTATGCTGTCAGATGGCGTTATCATCGCGTCGTCATTTATCGCCATCATGGTGGTGTTGGTGATTTCTGTTCTTGCGCTGGAAAAAGCGGGCTGGCCCTAAGCATACAGGCAGGGAGCCCGCATGACAGTTAACCCTCGCGGTGAAAACTCACTAGTTCAGGACGAGCAATACGCAAATAATCTTTCGTATTGAGAATTATCGACTTTTCCAGCAGTCCGGCGTTGAAGGCAATATCGTCATAACGCGAAAAAAGTAGCGGGTCGGCAACCAGTTTAAGTTCGGGATGGAAGCTGAACGGCGGGATCGCACCAAATACGCAAGCCGTTAATGTTTCGACTTCGGCGGGGCTTGCCAGCGAGGCTTTACTACCACCAAAAAAAGAGGCCAGCCGAGCTAAATCGGCCTGCAGGTCAGCGGCAAGGATCGCCAGCACATGCATTTTCACGCCATTGCCTTTGATTTTGCACACCAGCGCTTTCGCTCCCTGGCCCAGCGCTGTACCACGAATTTCACTCACGGCTTCACATTTACCAGATGCTTCATGCTCGACGATACGGTAGCGCGCCTGAGAATTTTCGAGGGTTTCAATAAGATGCTGATGGATATTTTGGCTGGCAATCTCTGACATCATCACTCCTGGATAAACGTAATAAAAACCAAGAGTAATTCAGTTACCCGAAGATGAAAATAAAAAAGCCGCCTCAAAATTGGCGGCTTAAAAGTACTAGCACTTTACAAACGCTTTTATGTGTACTGTTAAAAAACGACGTTCGCAAGGAACGAAGTAAGAATCGAGTTTGTCTGGGAAGTAATATGCCATATTTGCCACGATGCAAGGGGGCAAATAGCTGCATTTTTGTACCGTAATTTGCGCGTTTGCGGCGAAGAGAAAAAGCCAGCGCGCAAAGCACTGGCTTTCTCTATGTTTAGTTGGAGCTGGCGTTTTGTTTGTGGAAAAGCTCGCGGAACACCGGGTAGATATCTTCCTGGTCGCGGATATGCTGGATTGCGAAATTATCAAACATCGTCTGCAGATGTTCATATTCGCGCCACAGCGTCTGGTGCGCGCGGCGTGTTATCTCGATATAGCTGTAGTAACGCACCACGGGCAGAATTTTCTTCGCCAGAATTTCATGGCATAGCGGTGAGTCATCGGCCCAGTTATCGCCATCCGATGCCTGTGCCGCATAGATGTTCCACTGCGCCGGGTCATAACGCTCTTTGACCACTTCATCCATCAATTTCAGCGCACTGGAGACAATGGTACCGCCGGTCTCCTGCGAGTAGAAAAACTCATGCTCATCAACCTCTTTCGCCTGGGTGTGGTGACGGATATAGACCACTTCTACGTTTTTATAGGTTCTGCTCAGGAACAGATAGAGCAGGATATAAAAGCGCTTCGCCATGTCTTTTGTCGACTGATCCATTGAACCGGATACGTCCATCAGACAAAACATTACCGCCTGGCTTGAAGGCTCCGGGCGTTTTTCATAATTTTTGTAGCGTAAATCGAAGGTGTCGATAAAGGGGACACGTTCGATTTTCGCGCGCAGCTCGGCAATTTCCTTACGCAGACGCTCCTCTTCCAGCAACTGGGCCGGTTCGCTTTTGGCGACAATGTCCAGGTCACTCTCGAGTTCACGTAGCTGACGACGCTTGCCTGCTGTCATCGCGGTACGGCGCGCCAGTGAGTTTTGTAGTGAACGCACGACGCTAATATTGGCGGGAACACCGTTTGCCGTGTAGCCGGCTCGGTGAGTCTTAAATTCATTGAGCTGACGCTGCTGGTTCTTTTTCAGGTTTGGCAACGCCAAATCCTCGAACAGCAGATCGAGATATTCATCTTTTGAAATCTGGAAAACGAACTCATCCTGGCCTTCGCCGTCAGCGCTGGCTTCGCCCTGACCGCTGCCACCGCCGCCACCGCCCCCCTGAGGACGCTCGATGCGGTCGTTTTGCACAAAATGGTCGTTACCCGGGTGGACGCGATGGCGCAGACCGCCGCGTCCCTGATGAAACATCGGTTCGCTGATGTCCTCGTTCGGGATGGAGACGGACTCACCATTCTCCACGTCGGTGACCGAGCGTTTGTTGATGGCCTCGGAGATCGACTGTTTTATTTGCGCTTTATAACGGCGTAAAAATCGCTGGCGGTTAACCGTGCTCTTGTTTTTACCGTTAAGACGCCGGTCTATGAACCAGGTCATAAGTCCCTCCCGTACTGCATTTGCCAACTCTATCCATTGTAATTCGTGCCGCCGGTATTGGCTGCTTTCGCTCCACAACGTGCTGACCCTGTCAGTATGTCACGAGCCGCCCGCTTGCCACCTTCCTGCGTCGCGAAAAACGAGGATACGCACAGACTGTTCAGGCCCGGTCAGCACTGCGCTGCCGGGCCATTTTGGCATTATGATGATTTACGTACACGCAGATACCATTCACACAGCAGGCGAACCTGTTTGCGGGTGTATCCTTTCTCCATCATACGATCAACGAAGTCATCGTGTTTTTTCTGTTCGTCGGTTGAGGTTTTGGCGTTAAACGAAATAACAGGCAGCAACTCTTCGGTATTCGAGAACATTTTTTTCTCAATAACCGTGCGCAGTTTTTCGTAGCTGGTCCAGTTCGGGTTACGGCCGCTATTGTTAGCACGGGCACGCAGCACGAAGTTGACAATCTCGTTACGAAAATCTTTCGGGTTGCTGATCCCGGCCGGTTTTTCAATTTTTTCCAGTTCTGCATTCAGCGATTCACGGTCAAACAACTGACCGGTATCCGGATCGCGATATTCCTGATCCTGAATCCAGAAGTCTGCATACGTGACATAACGATCGAAAATATTCTGTCCGTATTCAGAGTAGGATTCCAGGTAGGCCGTCTGGATCTCTTTGCCAATAAACTCGGCATATTTCGGGATCAGGTAGCCTTTGAGGAATTCCAGATAACGCTCTGCCAGTTCTTGCGGGAACTGCTCACGTTCAATCTGCTGTTCCAGTACATAAAAGAGATGTACCGGGTTAGCGGCGACTTCGGCATGATCGAAGTTAAACACACGAGAGAGGATTTTAAAGGCAAAACGCGTCGACAGACCGTTCATCCCTTCATCCACCCCGGCGTAATCGCGATACTCCTGATAGGACTTCGCTTTCGGGTCCGTATCTTTCAGGCTTTCACCGTCGTAGACACGCATTTTTGAGTAGATGCTGGAGTTTTCCGGCTCTTTCAGGCGCGACAAAATCGAGAAACGGGCCAGCGTTTCCAGCGTACCCGGGGCACATGGCGCATGGGTCAACTCGCTGTGGTTAAGCAGTTTTTCGTAAATTTTGATCTCTTCGGAGATCCGCAAGCAATAAGGCACTTTGACGATATAGACACGGTCAAGGAACGCCTCATTGTTTTTGTTATTACGGAAAGTGACCCACTCTGATTCGTTTGAGTGCGCAAGAATGATGCCGTTAAAAGGCAGGGCGGAAATCCCTTCGGTCCCGTTGTAGTTGCCTTCCTGGGTAGCGGTCAGCAAAGGGTGCAGCACTTTAATAGGCGCTTTGAACATCTCAACGAATTCCATGATGCCCTGGTTCGCGCGGCACAGTGCACCGGAGTAGCCATAGGCATCGGGATCGTTTTGTGCGTGGTTTTCCAGTTTACGGATGTCCACTTTACCCACCAGAGCAGAGATGTCCTGGTTGTTCTCATCGCCCGGTTCTGTTTTAGCGATGGCGATTTGTTCTAGTACGGATGGCCAGACTTTGACCACGCGGAATTTGCTGATGTCACCGCCGAAATCATGCAGGCGTTTCGCCGCCCACGGCGACATGATGGTACCGAGGTAACGGCGCGGAACGTTATATTCCTTTTCCAGAATCTGCGCGTCTTCCTGCGGATTGAACAAACACAGTGGATGGTCGTTTACCGGGCTGCGTTCACCATTGGCGCTCAGCACGTAAATCGGTACCCGCTGCATTAAGGATTTAAGGCGTTCGGCAAGCGAGGATTTACCGCCACCGACCGGACCGAGCAGATAAAGGATCTGTTTCTTCTCTTCCAGACCCTGAGCGGCGTGCTTGAGATAAGACACGATTTGCTCGATTGCTTCTTCCATGCCATAGAACTCTTCAAACGCCGGGTAGCGTCCGATAACCCGGTTCGAAAAGAGACGGGAAAGCCGTGGCTCCTGGGCAGTATCCACCATCACTGGCTCACCAATGGCCATCAGTAGCCTTTCTGCCGCGTTAGCATAGGCACTGCGGTCTTGCCGACAGATGGTAAGAAATTCCTGCAGTGTGAACTCTTCGTCCTTGGCAGCTTCATAGCGCTGGCGGTAGTGATCGAATATATTCATGGCATGCCGTCCTTTCGTTTTTTAGCACAGGTAAAGAGCCGTTCATATGAATAGTAGAGGCTCCCGGAAGCGTTAACTGAACGACGCTAAGAGTCATACAGCAACCCTCATGCCAGGTTGCATGTTATTAACAATATGCGGGTTCGTTAAATCGTCTTCTTAATTTAAGCGTAGATGGCATTTGCAAAACTTGCATGCCGCCTAAAACTAATTTCAATGACATATCAATAACTCATCCATAAATGCTTTCTTTTGTGATAAGCCTTCCACTCTCAAATCACAGCGGCTTCATAAAACCGTAAGCCCCCTGTCATATACAGACCACAGGCTATAGGGTTTAGTTTTGTAATGGTTAAGTAAAAAAATTTGGGTAGACTGTTCTGGACGGTTAAACTTCATTTCGCCGATTATTGACTACAGGAATAAATGGACTGTGATGAAACTCAAACTCCTGGCACTGGGCGTGCTGATCGCTTCTTCTACTTTTACTGCCAATGCCGAAAGCAACTTCTCCCTGGGTGCGGGCGTGGGTGTTGTAGAGACTCCGTATAAACAGTACGACAATAAAACCTATCCGATTCCGGTTATCACTTATGAAAGCGATGACTTCTGGTTCCGTGGTTTAGGCGGTGGCTACTACCTGTGGAATGATCAGGCCGACCAACTCTCCATCTTTGCTGCATACTCGCCGTGGAGCTTTAAGCCGGGTGACAGTGACAATAATCAACTTCGTCAGTTGAATAAACGTAAGTCAACCGCAGTAGCGGGGCTTTCTTATATTCATAACACCGAATACGGTTTCCTGCGCACGTCACTGGCCGGTGATGTGCTGGACAACAGTAATGGTGTGACATGGGATCTGGCCTGGCTGTATCGCTATACCAATGGTGGCCTGACGCTGACGCCGGGTATCGGGGTTGAATGGAACAGCGATAATCAAAACGAATACTATTATGGTGTGTCGCGTGAAGAGTCACGTCGCAGCGGCCTTAATAGCTACGATCCGGACAATGGCTGGAGCCCTTACCTGGAACTTACCGCCAGCTATCGTCTGAACGACAACTGGAGCGTTTATGGCACGGGCCGATACACCCACCTGTCTGATGAAATTAAAGACAGTCCGATGGTGGATAAATCCTGGGCCGGATTGTTATCGGCAGGGGTAACGTATCGTTTCTGATTGTGCTTTTTTATAGTGCAATCTGTGCATTAAAACAGGGCCATTGGCCCTGTTTTGCTTTACGGTGGTGCATTTAGCGCAGGAGGATGATATGGCAGAGAGAAATGTGGTCTTCGCGGGCGAGGTGACGCTGCCTGCTATTGGTCAGGGTACCTGGTATATGGGGGAGAATGACCGCCAGCGCAGTAAAGAGGTGGATGCACTACGGGCGGGCATTGATGCCGGGCTTACGCTTATCGATACGGCAGAAATGTATGCAGATGGTGGGGCAGAAGAGGTGGTCGGCGATGCACTGCAGGGTGGATTACGCGACAAAGTCTATCTGGTTTCGAAAGTGTATCCGTGGAATGCCGGTGGTAAAAAAGCGATTGCGGCTTGTGAGGCGAGTCTGCGCCGTCTGAAAACCGACTCTCTCGATCTCTATCTGCTGCACTGGCGGGGAAATTTTTCGCTGGCTGAAACGGTGGAGGTGATGGAGACCCTCATTGCGCAGGGGAAAATTCGCCGCTGGGGTGTGTCGAATCTCGATTATGCCGATATGCAGGAACTCTTGCAGGTGCAGGGTGGTAAAGCCTGCGTGACCGATCAGGTGCTCTATCATCTGGGGTCGCGCGGTATCGAATATGACCTGCTGCCCTGGTGCCAGCAACAACAGATGCCGGTGATGGCCTACTGCCCACTGGCGCAGGCCGGGCGTCTGCGGGACGGATTGCTGAATAACAGCGTAGTGACGGATATTGCTCAGGCCCATAACGCGACCGCGGCACAAATTCTGCTGGCCTGGGTTATTAGTCACGAGGGAGTGATGGCTATTCCAAAAGCGGGCACTGTGGCGCATGCCCAGGAAAATGCCGCAGCGTTGAATATCACGCTGAGTGCAGAGGATCTGGCTCGGCTGGATAACGCGTTTCCGGCTCCGGGGCGCAAAACACCCCTGGATGTGGTGTAGCACGTCGCGCATAAGCGTATAAGTTGCGGATTCTGTCACCCGGATAAGTCGGGGAGAGCCCGGGAACACGGCTTACCCGGGCTATCACAATCAGCGTTTAACCACGCGGATCGTCTGCGCCAGGCGAGACGGTTTTTCTTCGGTGGTTTTTTGTGGCGCGGTCGCGCAGGCTGATTCAACACAAACAAATGTTTTATAACCATCATCCGGCATGTCGGTCATGCTGGCGGAGAGCGCCGGACCCGGGTTCCATGCGACAACGTTAGTATGATGGTGATGGATCACTTCAATGGTGCGGTTCAGCGCACTGTCATGGATCACACTGCAGGCTTCCGGATTCAGATAGACGCGATCGGTACGATCCGGGAATGTCTGTACGCCATCGGTCAGTGCATCTTCTTGCGCGTTGTTCACTTTATCAATGAAACGATCGCCCAAACCGCTGACTTTCACCGCATGGATATCGCCGACGTTGAAATAGGTATGCAGAGCTGAGGTGGTTTCGAAATCGCCGTGCGCTTCCAGTTCGATTTCGCAGGTTTTACCCAATTTGTAGCGGGCAAACAGCGTGAAATCATGCGGCCAGTATTGGCGGGACGCTTCGCTGCTGTGCAGCTCAAATGTCAGCACAACACCCTTATCATCTTCATTATGCGCTTTCAGTGTCCATACCAGGTTACGGGCGAAACCGTGAGCAGGCAGACCCTGCTGTGCAGCCGGGCCAAACCATGGCCAGCAGATCGGTACGCCGCCGCGCAGCGCCACGCCGTTTTTAAACGGCGTGTTGCCGCTCAACCACAGCGCTTCGTCTTCACCCTGCGGTTTCCAGGAGAGCAGATGTGCGCCCTGCAGAGCAAAAGAGGCTTTAACTTGTGGGTGATCGATAACGATAACGTCCAGTTCGTCCATCAGGCGGCGAGAGAGGGCGGAGGAAATTTGTTCAACAACCGGGAGAGCAAAAATTTTGTTTATCATGGTGCAATCCTTCGTTTAGCGAGACACAAAATCATGAAAGCTGCATCGGGACGGCAAGTCTGAGGAGAGCAGGGAGCACAGAGAATTCTGTGGCCAGCACCCGCGAGCAGCGTCAGTGAGGAAGCAGCTTTCAGGATGACGCGAAACATAAAAAAAGGCGACCGAAGTCGCCTTTATAGATCAATGTTTCATCTCAACTTATTTGGAGATGTGAGCGATCAGGTCCAGAACTTTGTTAGAGTAACCGGTTTCGTTGTCGTACCAGGATACCAGTTTCACGAAGTTGTCGTTCAGTGCGATACCTGCTTTAGCATCGAACACAGAAGTGCAAACTTCACCGTTGAAATCGGTAGATACAACGTCGTCTTCGGTGTAACCCAGAACGCCTTTCATTGCGCCTTCAGAAGCCGCTTTGATTGCTTTCTTGATTTCTTCGTAAGACGCTGCTTTTTCCAGACGAACGGTCAGGTCAACAACAGATACGTTCGGAGTCGGAACGCGGAACGCCATACCAGTCAGTTTGCCATTCAGTTCTGGCAGTACTTTACCTACAGCTTTAGCTGCACCGGTAGAGGACGGGATGATGTTCTGGGATGCGCCACGACCGCCGCGCCAGTCTTTATGAGACGGGCCATCAACGGTTTTCTGAGTTGCAGTAGTCGCGTGAACAGTGGTCATCAGACCTTCGATGATGCCGAAGTTGTCGTTGATAACTTTTGCCAGCGGCGCCAGGCAGTTGGTGGTGCAGGATGCGTTAGAAACGATGTCCTGGCCTTCGTATTTGTCAAAGTTAGCGCCTTTAACAAACATCGGGGTATTGTCTTTGGAAGGACCAGTCAGAACAACTTTTTTCGCGCCAGCAGTGATGTGTTTACGCGCGGTTTCGTCGGTCAGGAAGATACCGGTAGCTTCTGCTACAACGTCAACACCGATTTCGTTCCATTTCAGGTTAGCCGGATCTTTTTCAGCAGTAACACGGATGGTTTTGCCGTTAACAACCAGATGGCCGTCTTTGACTTCTACGGTACCGTTGAAACGGCCGTGAGTAGAGTCATATTTCAGCATGTAAGCCATGTATTCTGCGTCTAACAGATCGTTGATACCAACGATTTCGATGTCAGAACGTTCCTGAGCAGCACGGAAAACAATGCGACCGATACGGCCAAAACCGTTGATACCTACTTTGATAGTCATATATTCCACCAGCTATTTGTTAGTGAATAAAAGGTTGGCTGTAAAATTACAAAAACCTTACGCAGCGTCAAGCGGAATCGTGTCAATCATTGCGACAAATCAATCCTCCGCATAACCTTTGTTCGACTGACTCGTCTCACTCTTCCTATGAGCATGCTCCCCATATGGGGACGCCGCCCCGAATTTTAAAGGTCATGCAGGATAAAAATGTGAGAGTGATCACAATTACCCGCCCGGGGATCCGCAGCAACTAAGTTTAGATCAAAAGTTATCACTTCATTGTTAATGTTTTGTTAGAATCGAAGTGAAGTTGTACGAATTCTTACCGCGAGATGTGAGCTTATGACGACGAAATCCTCTCAGGATGACCTGAAAAAAAATCTGACGGAGATGCAGTTCTACGTGACACAGGATCACGGTACCGAGCCGCCTTTCACAGGCCGTCTTTTACACAACAAACGTGAAGGCGTGTATCACTGTCTGGTTTGCGACGCTCCCTTGTTTCATTCGCAGACCAAGTATGATTCAGGCTGCGGCTGGCCGAGCTTTTTTGAGCCAGTAAGTGAAGAGTCCATTCGCTATATAAACGATTACTCGCACGGTATGCAGCGCGTTGAAATTCGTTGCGGTAATTGTGACGCGCATCTGGGACATGTTTTCCCGGATGGTCCACAACCGACCGGTGAACGTTATTGTGTGAACTCTGCCTCGTTGAGTTTTACCGACGATGAAAACGGCGATCGGACTCTGGGGTGAGGAATCGATTCAGCTATTATTCCACTGGAGTTAATTTATCATGGATTTCGAACAAGTCATTAACAGCATGACGCCGGACATCTATCAGCGTCTGGTTACCGCTGTTGAGTTGGGTAAGTGGCCGGATGGCGTTGCGCTGACGGCAGAACAAAAAGAGAACAGCCTGCAACTGGTTATGTTATGGCAGGCCCGTCATAACACCGACGCGCAGCACATGACCATCGACACGCAAGGACAGATGGTGATGAAAAGCAAGCAGCAACTGAAAGAAGACTTTGGCATTACGCCTACGCCTATGCCAATTGCAACGCTGAAAATGCAATAACTTCCCCGATGAGCGGCGAGGCCACAGCGCTTCGCCCAGTTTTCTCTCCTTCCCGTTTTACTCTCCTTTTCATGCTTTACTTCCTCTTGATGGCCTGATTGCAAAAATCTGTTTTTCCCACAAAGTAACCTCTTTTTATTAAGTTTTTGATTTTAAATGATTTTGTCGATTATGCGTGTTCTCATTTGTGATCTTCGTTGTGAAATACAGAATAAAATCTGTGTTTGGCAGATATTGAGTTGACTTCAAAAATGGATGGCGCGAATAATAGCCTCACTGAAACAAATGAAATCACTGAGGAGCAAGCGATGAAAGCATTAGCGCGTTTCGGCAAGGCATTTGGCGGTTACAAGATGATTGACGTACCTGAACCTGAGTGCGGTCCGGATGATGTTGTGATTGAAATCAAGGCCGCAGCTATTTGCGGTGCGGATATGAAGCATTATAAAGTCGATAGCGGCTCTGATGTTTTTAACTCAGTCCGCGGACATGAATTTGCCGGACGCATTTGTAAAACCGGGGCGAATGTGAAGGACTGGAAAGTCGGCCAGCGCGTGGTGTCCGATAACAGCGGTCACGTCTGTGGCGTGTGCCCGGCCTGTGAACAAGGTGATTTTCTGTGTTGTACAGAAAAAGTAAACCTTGGCCTTGATAACAACACCTGGGGCGGCGGTTTTTCGAAAT
Source organism: Phytobacter diazotrophicus (assembly GCF_052061655.1). Taxonomy (NCBI): domain Bacteria; kingdom Pseudomonadati; phylum Pseudomonadota; class Gammaproteobacteria; order Enterobacterales; family Enterobacteriaceae; genus Phytobacter; species Phytobacter diazotrophicus. Next base: position 2,268,576 of record NZ_CM125428.1, read on the forward strand.
ATTGTCTGGTGCCCGGTGAGATCCTGAAAATCCATCGTCGCGCACTGTGGGAGATCCCGGAAGGCGTCGACTACGAAGAAGCGGCAGTTCTCGATCCTATCTGTAATGCCTACAAATCTATCGCCCAACAATCCAAATTCTTACCAGGCCAGGACGTGGTGGTCATCGGTACCGGACCACTGGGCCTCTTTTCTGTCCAGATGGCGCGCATTATGGGGGCGGTCAACATTGTGGTCGTCGGGCTGGATGAAGATGTTGAAGTCCGTTTCCCGGTTGCCAGAGAGCTCGGCGCAACGGCGGTGGTCAATGGTTCGAAAGAAGACGTTGTTGCCCGTTGTCAGGAGATCTGCGGCAAAGATAACCTCGGGCTGGTGATTGAGTGCTCAGGAGCCAATATCGCGCTGAAACAGTCCATCGAAATGCTGCGCCCGAATGGGGAAGTGGTGCGCGTTGGTATGGGTTTCAAACCGCTCGATTTTTCGATAAACGACATCACGGCGTGGAACAAAAGCATTATCGGACACATGGCCTATGACTCCACCTCCTGGCGTAATGCCATTCGCCTGCTGGCCTCCGGCGCTATTCAGGTAAAACCGATGATCACTCACCGTATTGGACTGTCAGAGTGGGAAAAAGGCTTTGACGCGATGGTCGATAAAACGGCAATCAAAGTCATCATGACCTACGACTTTGATTGATAAGGACCGCGCCTTGTTATTAGCACCGCCAATGCGATCTTGTCATTTACTTTAAATATTGAAGGAAATAATAAAACAGGACATCGCGGACGGAATACACGAATACAAAAATTAATGCTTTATTTCGTGAGGAATATCTTATGGGAAACACAATTGAAAAACCCAATTGTGGGGCAAGACTCGACCGCCTTCCGGATTGCCACTGGCATTATACTATGTTTGGAATGGTGGCTTTCGGATTATTGGTTTGTTGGAGTAACGCCGTTGGTGGATTAATCCTGGCACAGTTAAAAGATCTGGGATGGACGGATAATTCAACGACCGCAACCTTTTCTGCTATTACCACGGCGGGTATGTTTGCCGGGGCATTAATTGGCGGCATCATTGGCGATAAAATTGGTCGTAAGAAAGCCATTATCCTTTATGAAATTATTCATATTGTATCAATGGTTGCCGGTGCGCTCTCTCCGGATATGACATTCCTGATTGCCTGCCGTCTGGTGATGGGATTTGGTCTGGGTGCACTGCTGGTGACGCTGTTTGCTGGATACACCGAGTATATGCCGGGGCGCAGCCGTGGAACCTGGTCGAGTCGCGTCTCCTTTATTGGCAACTGGTCATATCCACTGTGTTCATTAATAGCGATGGGGCTGACGACGCTGGTCAGCGCAGAGTGGAACTGGCGAGTACAGCTGATTATTCCGAGCGTGCTCTCGCTTATTGCCACCTGGCTTGCCTGGCGTTATTTCCCGGAGTCTCCGCGCTGGCTGGAGTCGCGTGGACGCTATGCGGAAGCCGAAGCCATCATGTCGGAGATCGAACGTAAAGTCAGTCTGCAAACCGGCAAGGCACTGAGCGTGGTGACACCTACTGAGAGTAAAAGCCTGCCTCCCGTGGTGCCTTATTCATCGCTGCTGAAAGGAGTGTTGCTTAAACGAGTGGTTCTGGGATCCTTTGTCTTAATCGCCATGAACGTGGTGCAGTACACGCTAATTAACTGGCTGCCGACCATCTTTATGTCGCAGGGGATTAACCTTAAAGATTCCATCGTGCTGAATACCATGAGTATGTTTGGCGCACCCTTTGGCATCTTTATCGCCATGATGGTGATGGATAAAATTCCACGCAAAACAATGGGTGTTGGGTTACTGCTGTTTATTGCTGCGCTGGGTTATTTCTATTCGCTGCAGACCAATATGCTGATGATTACCGTTTGCGGCTTTTTCCTGATTACTTTTGTTTATATGTATGTTTGCTATGCCTCTGCAGTCTACGTGCCCGAAATATGGCCAACCGAAGCGAAATTACGCGGCTCGGGCCTGGCGAATGCGGTCGGTCGCATCAGCGGTATTGCTGCACCTTATGCCGTGGCTGTTCTGCTCAGTAATTATGGCGTCACCGGTGTCTTTATTCTGCTGAGTGTCGTGGCCATTATCGTTGCGGCAGCTATTGCGACCATTGGTATCGAAACAAAAGGAGCATCTGTCGAAAGTATTGGGATGGATGCCGTTACCACCAAATAATGCGTCTTCGAAAGGAATGTGTATGCAAAACTCTAAGGCAATTTTAAAAACACCTGGCACAATGACAATTCTGCCAGCGAATATGCCGGTGCCAGAGGATGATGAAGTATTAATTAAAGTGGAATATGTCGGTATTTGTGGTTCAGATGTTCACGGTTTTGAGTCTGGCCCTTTTATTCCACCGAAAGATCCGAATCAGGAAATTGGCCTTGGCCATGAGTGCGCGGGAACCGTAGTGGCCATTGGCCGTAATGTTAAAAAATTCAAACCGGGCGATAAAGTGAATATTGAGCCCGGAGTACCCTGCGGAAAATGTCGCTACTGCCTGGAAGGCAAATATAACATTTGTCCTGATGTCGACTTTATGGCGACCCAGCCAAATTATCGCGGTGCACTGACATATTACCTCTGTCACCCTGAAAGCTTTACCTACAAGCTGCCGGAAAATATGGACACCATAGAAGGTGCGCTGGTCGAGCCTGCCGCGGTGGGCATTCATGCCGCGATGCTGGCTGACGTGAAGCCCGGCAAAAAGATTGTCATTCTCGGCGCGGGCTGTATCGGCTTAATGACCTTGCAGGCTTGTCGCTATCTGGGCGCCACGCAAATTGTGGTGGTTGACGTGCTGGAAAAACGACTGGCGATGGCGGAAAAACTGGGCGCCAGCGCGGTGATTAACGGCGCGAAAGAGGACACGGTGGTCTGCTGTGCCGAACGTATTGGTGAGATGGGCGCGGATATCGTTTTTGAAACGGCCGGGTCTGCGATCACCGTAAAACAGGCACCTTATCTGGTGATGCGTGGTGGCAAAATTATGATTGTCGGTACCGTTCCGGGCGACTCTGCGATTAATTTCCTTAAAATTAATCGCGAGGTCAGTATTCAAACGGTATTCCGTTATGCCAACCGCTATCCATTAACTATTGAGGCCATCTCCTCCGGGAAATTCGATGTGAAATCGATGGTCACCCATATTTACGATTATGACGATGTGCAGCGTGCATTCGACGAATCCGTAAATAACAAACGCGAAATTATTAAAGGCGTTATTAAAGTCTTAGCTTAATTCATTAATGAGGTGTTATTCATGCTGGCAGATATCAGATTCTGGGAAAATCATGCGCAAGAAAATCATTATGCAATTGCGCATTTTAATGTCTGGAATGCGGAAATGTTGATGGGCGTTATTGATGCAGCGGAGGAGACAAAATCTCCAGTCATTATTTCTTTTGGTACAGGTTTTGTAGGCAATACATCGTTTGAAGATTTCTCTCATATGATGGTCTCCATGGCGAAACAAGCCACGGTTCCGGTTATTACCCACTGGGACCATGGCCGCAGCATGGAGATTATTCACAATGCCTGGCAGCACGGAATGAATTCTTTAATGCGCGATGCATCGGCATTCGACTTTGAAGAGAATATCCGTCTGACTAAAGAGGCCGTGGATTTCTTCCATCCTCTGGGTATTCCGGTTGAGGCGGAACTGGGGCATGTCGGCAACGAAACGGTCTACGAAGAGGCGCTGGCGGATTATCACTATACCGACCCGGACCAGGCTGCGGAGTTTGTTGCGCGCACCGGGTGTGACTCGCTGGCAGTAGCGATTGGCAATCAGCACGGCGTCTATACATCCGCGCCGCAGCTTAACTTTGAGGTTATCCGTCGCGTCCGTGAAGCCGTATCGGTCCCGCTGGTTTTACATGGCGCGTCCGGGATCAGCGATACCGACATTAAAAAAGCCATCGCGCTCGGCATCGCCAAAATCAATATCCATACCGAGCTGTGCCAGGCGGCGATGGTGGCGGTAAAAGAATACCAGCATGAGCCGTTCCTGCATCTGGAGCGCGAAGTGCGTAAAGCCGTTAAAGAACGTGCGCTGGAGAAAATCCGTCTGTTTGGTTCGGACGGTAAGGCGGAGTAGCAACATGGGCAAAATAGATGTGATCTGCGTGGGGGCCGCGATTGTCGACATCCCATTGCAACCGGTGAGTAAGAACATTTTCGATGTTGATTCTTATCCGCTGGAGCGCATTGCGATGACCACCGGCGGCGATGCCATCAACGAGGCGATGATCATTTCTCGCCTCGGGCATAAAACCGCCCTTAATAGCCGCATCGGTAATGATGCGGCAGGGCATTTCATCCTCGAACGCTGCCGTCAGGAGAACATCGATATTCACAGTCTGCGCATGGACGAGGGGGTGGATACCTCGATCAACGTTGGACTGGTGACCAGCGATGGTGAACGGACCTTTGTGACGAATCGCAACGGCAGTTTGTGGAAGCTGGCGCTGGAGCATGTGGATTTCAACCGCTTTGCCGAGGCGAAATTACTGTCGCTGGCGAGTATCTTTAACAGTCCGCTGCTGAATGGCAAAGCGCTAAAAGAGATTTTCATCCGCGCCAAAGCACACCAGTTGCTTATCTGTGCCGACATGATCAAACCGCGGCTGGGCGAGACGCTGGACGATATCCGCGAGGCCTTAAGTTACGTAGATTTCCTCTTCCCCAACTATGAAGAGGCGAAGCTGCTCACCGGTGAGACGTCGCTGGACGGTATTGCCGACAGCTTTCTCGCTTGCGGCGTCAAAACGGTGGTGATCAAGACGGGCAAGAAGGGCTGTTTTATTAAGAACGGTGAGACATGCCTTGAAGTGCCCGCTGTGAAAGGGATTACCGCCATTGACACCATTGGGGCCGGGGATAACTTTGCCTCCGGGTTTATCTGCGGTCTGCTGGAAGATAAATCGCTGCGTGACTGCGCGCTGTTTGCCAATGCCACGGCAGCTATCTCGGTGCTTAGCGTCGGTGCGACTACGGGTGTGAAAAACAGACAGCTTGTCGAACAACTGCTTGATGAGTATGAAGGATAAATAAAGCATGAAAATGATACCGTTGGGAAAAACCCAGCTTTCTGTTTCGCAATTAGGACTGGGGACCTGGGCCATCGGCGGCGGCCCCGCCTGGAATGGCGACCTGGACACTCAGGTCTGTATCGATACGATCGTGGAAGCGCACCGCTGCGGCATCAATTTGATTGATACCGCGCCGGGGTACAACTTTGGCAATAGCGAACGCATTGTTGGCCAGGCATTGACTGACTTACCGCGCGGCGAGGTGGTTGTCGAAACGAAGTGCGGCATCGTGTGGGAACGTGAGGGGAGCCTGTTTAACAAAGTGGGTGACCGCCAGCTATATAAAAACCTCACGCCGGAATCTATCCGCGAAGAGGTGGAAGCAAGCCTGCAGCGTTTGCAGATTGACTGCATCGATATCTATATGACCCATTGGCAGTCAGTGCCGCCGTTTTTTACCCCCATTGCTGAAACCGTTGCAGTGCTGAACGCATTGAAGACAGAGGGCAAGATCAAGTCTATCGGCGCGGCAAATGTGGACATCGGACATATCGAAGAGTACCTGCGCCACGGTGAACTGGATATTGTGCAGGCAAAATACAGCCTCCTCGACCGGCAAATTGAGCGCGACATACTCCCGCTTTGCCAGAAGCGCGGCATCGTCCTGCAAGTCTATTCGCCGCTAGAGCAGGGGCTGCTGACCGGTACGGTAACGCGCGACTTTGTTCCGGTGGGAGCGCAGGCAAACAAAGTGTGGTTTCAGCGTGATAATATGCTACAGGTTATTGATATGCTGGAGAAATGGCAGCCACTGTGTAAAAAGTATGATTGCACCGTACCCACACTAGCGCTGGCGTGGATATTGAAACAAAGTAGTCTGATTTCTATTTTAAGCGGCGCGACCTCACCGCAGCAGGTACGGGAAAATGTGCGGGCAACGGCAATTCATCTCAGCGATGCCGATGCATTATTAATGAAAGAGATGGCTGACACTCTTATTAATAAGTAATGGGAATGACGGTGTGTCTTTGTTACTCGAAAATACATGAATAAATCTGTGATTCAAACATATTCTTTTGAAAGTAAACATGGCGTGTGACATACTGCCTGGATATCATGTTATTAAGCGAAGCAGAGGCATACCGTGGCTGCAAAGGACAGATTGCAAACCATTAAACAGATGGTAACCAACGAAAAGAAAGTGCTGGTGACTCAGCTGAGTCAGCTCTTTCAGGTTACCGAAGAGACTATTCGTCGCGATTTAGAAAAACTGGAAGCCGAAGGGATCATTACCCGTACCTATGGCGGCGCGGTGCTCAACAGCGCCAGTATCACGGATAACGTTCATTTTTATAAACGCGCGAAATCCTTTTTTGAAGAGAAGCAGGTTATTGCGCTAAATGCGCTGCCGTTTATTAATAATAAGACCACGATGTCTGCAGATTCCAGCACCACAGCAATGGAACTGCTGAAATTATTAAAAGATCGCAAAGACCTGACGTTGTTGACTAACTCAACCGAAGCCTTTCGCGAACTGGCGCAGTCGGACATTAACATTGTATCGACTGGTGGGGAATTTAATAAGAATACGCTTTCTTTTCAGGGGCGCATTACCAAAGAAATTATTGGTAAATACCATGTCGATATTATGGTGATGAGCTGTAAAGGTCTGGACATCAACAGCGGTGCGCTTGATTCCAACGAAGCAGAAGCAGAAATAAAAAAAGTGATGATTAGCCAGGCGACAGAGGTCGCTTTACTGGTGGATCATTCAAAATTTGACCGTAAGGCTTTTGTTCAACTCGTCGATTTTACTCATATTAATTATATTATTACGGATAAAAAACCAGGCGATCAGTGGATAACATTTTGTCAGAAAAACAACATTCAACTGATTTATTAAATTTCCCGGTGGGCTGAATACCACTCGGATGAGTGAGGCAGTCTGCTGGTCATTATCCCTCACATGCGGTTAATGATGCCTGGTATAAAATTATTCGACGGTCTGAATGAAAGCATATTCGTTATTCTGGTTGCGACGATGCTTCATCTCCACCAGGCTTTTTTGAGGCATAGATAATGGAACAATATGACCATATTGGCATCCGCATGGATCGTTTGCCACTTTCATCTTTTCATTACCGGATATTCGGCATCATCGGACTGAGTTTATTAATTACCGGTTTTCTCAGTTACTCGGGAAATGTCGTGCTGGCAAAACTGGTCAGTAATGGTTGGTCAAATAATTACCTTAATGCGGCGTTCACTTCCGCCCTGATGCTTGGCTATTTCATTGGCTCGCTGATGGGTGGGTTTGTTGGTGATTATCTGGGGCGACGCAAGGCCTTTCGCATCAATTTGCTGCTCGTTGGTTTTGCCGCCACCGCCGCCACCCTTTCCCCGGACATGTACTGGCTCATTTTCCTGCGCTGCCTGATGGGCACCGGGATGGGGGCGCTGATTATGGTGGGGTACGCTTCTTTCACCGAATTTATTCCTGCGGCTATCCGTGGCAAATGGTCCGCACGCCTGTCGTTTGTCGGCAACTGGTCACCGATGCTCTCGGCCGCTATCGGTGTGGTGGTGATCGGTTATTTGAGTTGGCGGGTCATGTTTTTACTGGGCGGGGTATCGATGCTGGTCGCCTGGTGGCTGTCGGGGCGTTATTTTATTGAGTCACCGCGCTGGCTGGCGGGGAAGGGCAAAGGCGATGTTGCACAGAAGGTGGTATGCGAGATTGAGCAGCAGGTTAGCCGGGAGAAAAACATCGTCCTGGCGGAGATGAAACCCGTCGTGCATCAATCTGCCGGGGCGGAAGAAGGCAGTTTCTGGCAGTTGTTCCACGGCGATATGCTGCGCAGAACGCTGGTGGCAATAACGGTGCTGGTGGCAATGAATATCTCGCTCTATACCATCACTGTGTGGATCCCCACGATATTCGTTAACTCGGGGATTGATGTCACCAAATCGATCTTTATGACCGCTATTATTATGATTGGTGCCCCCGTAGGGATCTTCATTGCCGCGCTGATTATCGATAAATTTCCGCGTCGCTGGTTTGGTTCTATTCTGCTGCTGATTGTGGCGGTGCTGGGTTATTACTATTCGCTGCAAAAAGAGGAGTGGGCCATTTTACCCCTCGGTCTGGTGCTTATTTTCTTCCTCTACATGTATGTCTGTTTCGCCTCGGCGGTATACGTCCCCGAATTATGGCCGACGCATTTGCGCCTGCGAGGTTCCGGTTTTGTGAATGCGGTAGGGCGTATTGTCGCCGTCTTCACCCCATACGGCGTGGCTGCATTATTGACCCACTACGGCACCTGCGCGGTCTTTTCGGTATTAGGCGTTATGCTGTTTTGCTGCTCGTTGATTCTGTTTCTGTTTGGGATTGAAACGCGGATGGTATCGCTGGAAGAGATTTCGGATCTGTCGTAAATATGTCGTCCGGCTTGTGGACCGGACGACAGCATCAGGCCTGGGTTTCCTGCCAGTCGACCAGCGTATAGAGTGTTGCGCCTTCAGCGGCCATCTCCATAAAGGCGTGGGCGCTGTCTTGCGCATTGATGTTCACCCCACGACAACCGTCGGTAATGACGTTGACGCGATAGCCCAGTTTCAGCGCATCCAGGACAGTGAATTTCACGCAATAGTCGGTGGCAAGCCCCACGATGGTTAACTCAGCAATGTCGTGCTGACGTAACCAGTCATCAAGTTCGGTTTTCTGCCGATGCCCGTTATCAAAAAAAGCGCTGTAGCTGTCGATAGCCGGGCTTTGCCCCTTGTGAAACACGGCGTCGATGGCTGAGGCTTTCAACAGGGGATGCAACGCCGCGCCTTCGCTGTGCTGTACGCAATGGTCCGGCCAGAAGGTTTGCGCCAGGCCATCAAGCATACCTTGTGAAAATGGCGCAACCTGGTGCTGACTGGCGAAACTGCCGTGGTGAGCCGGATGCCAGTCCTGGGTCGCCAGCACAGGTTCGCCGCGTGCCTGGCACCAGTCGATCAGCGTGTTCGCCACATCGACAGTGCTGTCGCCTTCCGCCACAGCCAGCGCGCCGCCTGCACAGAAATCATTTTGCAGGTCGACCAGAAGCAAAGCGCGTTGTTTCATCGGCTTTTCCTTATTCGTCTGCGGTGAGCTCACCGCGCAGGTTCTGCGTCATGGCGCTGCGAATCGCCGCGGCGTCCAGTTCCTGACTCAACAGATAATGCAGTTTAGTCAGCGTGGCTTCTACTGTCATATCCGCCCCGCCAATCACGCCCGCATGCGCCAGCGCGTTACCGGTGGCGTAGCCGCCCATATTGACCTTACCCGACATACACTGCGTCAGGTTGACCACCACAATGCCGCGAGCGCTGGCTTCCTGTAACTCTTTGAGAAACTCCCCGTTTTGTGGTGCATTACCCACGCCATAAGAGCGCAAAATCAGCGCTTTCACGGGCTGGCGCAGAAAGTTTCTTACCACGTCTGCCGAGATACCCGGATAGATCGTCACCACGCCAATCGGTTGCGGGGTGATCGGATGAACAACCAGCTCGCCGTTACCGTGTGGCGCAGACGGGGTATTAAGGCGGCGAATATGTATTCCCGCTTCCAGCAGCGGCGACAGGTTCGGCGAGGCAAAGGCGTCAAAGCCGTCCGCATGTGCTTTAGTGGTGCGATTGCCGCGATAGAGGCGGTTGTTAAAGAACAGCGTCACTTCGTTAATCGGGAAGTTGGCTGCCACGTACAGCGAATTGAGCAAATTAATCTGTCCGTCGGAACGCAGTTCTGCCAGCGGGATTTGCGAGCCTGTGACGATAACCGGCTTACTCAAATTTTCCAGCATGAACGACAACGCCGAGGCGGTGTATGCCATGGTGTCGGTGCCGTGCAGGATCACAAAGCCATCATAATCGTCGTAGTGGGCTTTGATATCGTCAGCAATATGCTGCCAGTCTTCCGGCGTCATATCGGAGGAGTCCATCAACGGATCATATTCGTGGATGGTGAAATCAGGCATTTCAGGGCGATGGAATTCAGGCATCAACGCCAGTTGACGCTGCAGGTGACCGGAGACGGGAACGTAGCCGTGTTCGGAACGTTGCATACCGATGGTACCGCCAGTGTAGGCAACATAAATCGATTTTTTTTGCATGATTGAAAATGTGTTGTTACAGAGTGGGGGGATTATATACGCAGTGAATGAATGATACAGCGAAAGCGCAAAGAAAAGGCGGAGCCAGCGTGATGCCGATCTCCGCCTGAATACAAAACGTTCAGTTCGTTAGCGAATGTTGGCGCAGGTCAGGCAAAACGCGTAACGGTTTTGCGGATCGTTAAACGCCGCCAGTTTATCTGTTTCAGCTTTGACCTGAACTGCCGCATTGGCCAGCGGCGCAGGCAGATACGCCTGCAATGCCTGTGGCAACATGGCGCGTACGGAACCTGACATGCTGTCCATCACGCGATCAAAGAATGAGGGTTCATCCTGATACCAGTCCACATGCCACTGTTTGAGTTTCGCCAGCTCAGCCGCTTTGTTTAGCGCATCGTCGAAATCACCCAGCCCGTCGACCAGCCCGTTGGCTTTCGCATCCTGGCCAGTCCAGACATGGCCCTGCGCGATTTTATCAATCTGCTCCGGCGTGCTGTTACGCGACTGAGCGACCAGCGTGATAAAGCGTTTATAGCCGTTCTCAATGCTGATCTGCATCATCTGCTGAACTTCCGGCGGCAGCGCTTTGGTCACGCTGACATCCGCCAGCGGAGACGTTGCCACGCCGTCGGTATGCACGCCAATGCTGTCGAGGCTGTTTTCCAGCGTATTGATGACGCCGAAAATACCAATCGATCCGGTCAGAGTGCTGGCATTTGCCACGATGTAATTCGCAGGCGTTGAGATCCAGTAACCACCGGATGCCGCCATACCGCCCATCGAGACCACGACCGGTTTGCCTGCCGCACGGGCCGCGGCCAGTTCAGAACGAATCACTTCCGAGGCGCTGACGCTGCCGCCAGGGCTGTTAACACGCAACACAATGGCTTTCACTTTCGGATCCAGACGCGCGTCGCGGATCTGCGACGCAGTGGTATCCCCCCCCACATTCCCCGGGGTTTCGTTACCGTCCATGATCGCGCCGTTCGCAAAGACCACAGCTACGGCGTCGCCCATATCGCTCGGTTTTTTCAGCTGATAATCGTAATAGCTGATGGCGCGGAAATTCTTGTCTTTGTCATCCCAGCCAAACTGTTTGGTCAGCGCTTTTTCCGCATCGGCGCTGGAACCCAGCTCGTCCACCAGTTTGTTATCCAGCGCGTATTTCGCTGTATCGCCATCTACTTTACGCAGACCGTCCAGCACGCCTTGTGCGCCAGGGAAAATCTGTTGCGCGGTAACCTGACGGTTTGCGGCAATGGTGTTGAGATAATTTTGCCAAAGTTCGCCCACCCAGCGGCTATCTGCATCGCGTGCGGCCGGAGACATGTCGTCGCGGATAAACGGTTCAACGGCGGATTTATAGGTGCCGACGCGGAACACATGGGTACTGACTTTCAGCTTGTCGAGCAGGGATTTGTAATACAGGCCGTTGGTGGCGAAGCCATGCAGATCAACCACCCCTTGCGGCGAGAGCCAAATTTTATTGGCGAAGCTCGCGAGGTAATACTGCCCCTGGCTGTAGTTATCGCCTACCGCATAAACCGGTTTACCACTGTCGCGGAACTCGCGAAGTGCCTTACCGATATACTGCATTGACGGTTGATCCGCCCCGGCAAAGTTTTTCAAATCGAGCACAATCCCGGTGATATTTCGGTCTGATTGCGCCTGACGAATGGTGTCGACGATGTCGAACAACGAGTTTTCCTGCAGGCGGTCGGAGCTTGCGCCAAAGAACTGGCGACCCAGCGCGCCGAGTCGGTTACTGGCGGAGGGTTTGTCCACGACCACGCCGGTAATATCCATCAACAACGCACCCCGGCTGGCATGTTCTGCTTTGCTGTCGCTAAACTGCATCCACAGGCCCACGCCGACCAGTACCAATAAAATAAAGAACAAATTGAGCACCAGATTGCGGATAAAGTTCAGCAATCGCCATGTCCACTTAAAAAAAACGGCAATAAAGCGCCAAAGGGTTCGCATGTATTCTCCCTGGTTAGTAACGTTTGCCGCTGCCCTGAGCAGCAAGTGTGGTTATCCTAATTAGCCTGGCTCCTGTTGTCAGCAGGAATCGCTGCCGGTGCTGTAACAAAATCTACGCACGTGTTAATTTTAGGAACAAATTTCAATACAGGAGTTTAACTAATGGATGCACTTGAACTGCTCGTCAACCGCCGTAGCGCTTCCCGGTTGGCTGAACCGGCACCGACAGGCGAACAACTGGACAATATTATCCGTGCGGGGATGCGCGCACCGGACCACGGCACGCTGCAGCCGTGGCAATTTTTCATTATTGAAGGCGAAGGTCTGGCCCGCTTTGGCAAGACGCTGGAGCAGGGTGCTGTCAGCGCCGGGCTGGACGAAAAAGCGGTAGAAAAAGCCCGGACTTCACCGTCGCGCGCGCCGATGATTATCGCCGTGGTGGCGAAATGTGAAGAGAATCCGAAAGTGCCGCAGTGGGAGCAACTGCTCTCGGCAGGCTGCGCCGTAATGGCGATGCAGATGGCGGCGCTGGCACAGGGTTTCAACGGGATCTGGCGTACCGGTCCATTGACCGACAGTCCGGTGGTCCGCGACGCGCTGAACTGCCGCGCACAGGATAAGATCGTCGGTTTCTTATACCTTGGCACCCCGCAACTCAAAGCCTCTACGACCATTAGCACACCGGATACCACGCCTTTCGTCCGTTATTTCTGATACTTGCCGGTAAAACTGTCTGGATTGTGAGCGAACTGCCGCAATTCGGACAGTCACGCTTATCATGCAACGTTTTGGGCGTTACCATAGCCGGATTGTCCTGACAGGAGTTGTCCATGAACGAACAAGGTATTCGTCTGACGCAATACAGCCACGGAGCGGGTTGTGGTTGTAAAATTTCCCCTAAAGTGCTCGATACTATCCTGCATAGCGAGCAAGCGAAGTTTATCGACCCGAACCTGCTTGTGGGGAACGAAACCCGCGATGACGCGGCGGTCTACGATCTCGGCAACGGCACAAGCGTTATCAGCACAACCGACTTTTTTATGCCGATTGTCGACAATCCTTTCGACTTTGGTCGTATCGCTGCCACTAACGCGATTAGCGATATTTTCGCCATGGGCGGCAAACCGATCATGGCGATTGCAATTTTAGGCTGGCCTGTCAACAAACTGGCGCCGGAGATTGCCCGGGAAGTGGTTGAGGGTGGTCGCCATGCCTGCCGCCTGGCGGGTATTGCTCTGGCGGGCGGGCACTCTATTGATGCACCGGAACCCATTTTCGGGCTGGCGGTGACGGGCGTTGTGCCAACCGATCGCATCAAGAAAAACAGTACCGCGCAGGCGGGCTGCCGTCTCTTCCTGACCAAACCACTGGGCATTGGTGTGCTGACGACCGCCGAGAAAAAATCGCTGTTAAAACCCGAGCACATTGGGCTGGCAACGGACGTGATGTGCCAGATGAACCTGGCCGGTGCCGCGTTTGCGGGCATCAGTGGCGTGAAGGCGATGACCGATGTTACCGGTTTTGGTCTGCTGGGGCACTTGAGTGAAATGTGCCAGGGTGCCGGCGTGCAGGCGCAAATCTGGTATCAGGATGTGCCGAAATTACCCAGTGTTGAAGAGTATATTGCGCTTGGCGCAGTACCGGGCGGCACCCAGCGTAATTTCGCCAGCTACGGTCATTTGATGGGCGAGATGCCGGATGCGGTGCGCGATTTGCTCTGCGACCCGCAGACTTCTGGCGGTCTGTTACTGGCAGTGAGCCCCGAAGCCGAAGGCGACGTTTACGCCACGGCGGCAGAATATGGTATTACCCTTGCGGCGGTGGGTGAGCTGGTTAGCGCACGCGCAGGGCGTCCGATGATTGAGATCCGTTAAGCCAATGCGGTTGTTTATTGCCGAAAAACCCAGTCTGGGCCGCGCCATTGCGGATGTGCTACCCAAGCCACATCGCAAAGGCGACGGCTATATTGAATGTGGCAACGGGCAGGTGGTGACCTGGTGTATCGGTCACCTGCTGGAGCAGGCACAGCCGGATGTCTACGACAGCCGGTATGCGCGCTGGAATCTGGCGGATCTGCCGATCGTGCCCGAAAAATGGCGGCTGCAACCGCGTCCCTCAGTTACCAAACAGATTAATGTGATCAAGCGGCTGCTCGCCGAAGCGACGGAAGTCGTGCACGCGGGTGACCCGGACAGAGAAGGGCAGTTGCTGGTTGATGAGGTGCTTGATTACCTCGAACTGTCACCGCAAAAGCGTCAGCAGGTCCAGCGCTGCCTGATTAACGATCTTAACCCCCAGGCGGTGGAGCGGGCGATCTCTCGCCTGCGCGCCAACAGTGAGTTTATTCCTCTGTGCGTCTCGGCACTGGCCCGTGCACGCGCCGACTGGCTGTACGGCATCAATATGACTCGCGCCTATACGTTGCTTGGACGTAATGCCGGGTATCAGGGGGTACTTTCCGTTGGACGCGTACAGACGCCGGTCCTTGGGCTGGTGGTGCGCCGCGACGAAGAGATCGAGAACTTCGTGGCAAAAGATTTCTTCGAAGTGAAGGCGCATATTGTCACCCCGGCCGGGGAGCGGTTTACCGCCCTGTGGCAGCCGAGCGATGCCTGTGAGCCTTATCAGGATGAAGAAGGGCGCTTGCTGCACCGCCCGCTGGCCGAGCATGTGGTCGCCCGTATTACCGGGCAACCGGCGAATGTTACCGCGTATAACGATAAGCGGGAATCGGAGCCGGCGCCGTTACCTTTTTCGCTTTCGGCACTGCAAATTGAAGCCGCGAAACGCTATGGCCTGAGCGCGCAGAACGTACTCGACATCTGCCAGAAGCTCTATGAAACCCACAAGCTGATTACCTATCCGCGCTCGGACTGCCGCTATTTGCCGGAAGAACATTATGCCGGGCGTCATGCGGTGATGAACGCAATTGGTGCCCATGCACCGGATCTTCTGCCGCAACCCGTGGTGAATGCCGATTTGCGTAACCGCTGCTGGGATGACAAAAAGGTGGATGCCCACCACGCCATTATTCCTACCGCGCGCAGCACAAAGGTGAACCTGAGCGAAGGTGAAGCCAACGTCTACAATCTGATTGCGCGTCAGTACCTGATGCAGTTTTGCCCCGATGCGGTGTTCCGTAAATGCCAGATCGACCTGGATATTGCCAACGGCAAATTTATCGCCAAAGCGCGTTTCCTTGCCGAAGCGGGCTGGCGCACGTTGCTGGGTGCCAAAGAGCGCGACGAAGAAAACGACGGCACGCCGCTACCGGTCGTGGCGAAAGGCGACGAACTCCTGTGTGAAAAAGGTGAGGTTGTGGAGCGTCAGACGCAACCGCCGCGCCATTTCACCGATGCGACATTGCTGTCGGCGATGACCGGTATTGCCCGCTTTGTGCAGGATAAAGATCTGAAAAAGATCCTGCGTGCGACGGACGGTCTGGGCACCGAAGCCACCCGCGCCGGGATTATCGAACTGCTGTTTAAGCGTGGTTTTCTCAGTAAGAAAGGGCGTTATATCCTCTCGACCGACGCCGGACGCGCGTTGATCCATTCTCTGCCGGAGATGGCTGCCAGGCCGGATATGACCGCGCACTGGGAGTCTGTGCTGACGCAAATCAGCGAGAAGCAGTGTCGTTACCAGGACTTTATGCAGCCGCTGGTTGGCACCTTGCATGAGTTGATTCATCAGGCGCGCAATACGCCAGTGCAGCGGTTTCGGGGAATCAGCGCTCCGGCAGGTGAGAAGAAAAAAACAGCGGGTAAACGCACAACGCGCAAGCCACGTAAAGACGACCCGACACCTCCACAGCCTGCTGCCTGAGGCTCGTTTAGCGGTAAGACATCAGCAAATGCATAAGAAGAGGGGCAGTCACGGTAGAATCACCGTGATTTTGCCCAAAGATGACGTTAACTTGCACAATTCGTAAAAAGACGTGATGGTGTCGTCTTCCTGTCACAGCTAAACGGGATTATTATGCGCGCGAACACAGACCATTGAGTAGCAGGACTGGAAAATGAGCGAGCAAAAAGCAATAGAAAAAAGCGAAGTACGTATCCCCGCCACTGTGCGCAACGCGCATTCCGATCGCAATGAAAAAATGTTCAACGAGCTTACCGCGGATGAGCAAATCGCGATCATTCTTAAACGTCACAGGGAAATTGTCTCATCGCTGGTGGTTAACTGAACGCCTGATGAGATTGCCCGGCGGCTTTGCGCTTACCGGGCATGGAACATGCAAGCCGGGTCGACGCAGCGCCGCCCGGCAAAATGACTTAGATAAGCCCCTGACCGATCATCGCATCCGCCACTTTCACGAAGCCCGCAATGTTTGCGCCACGGACATAGTGAGTCTGCTTCGCTTCGCCGCCATACTCCACACAGGCCTGGTGAATATCCAGCATAATGTGGTGCAGACGCGCATCCACTTTTTCCGCTTTCCAGCCAAGACGTGCGGCGTTCTGCGCCATTTCCAGGCCTGATGTTGCCACGCCCCCGGCATTCGCCGCTTTACCCGGCGCAAACAGGACGCCTGCTTCCAGGAACAGATCGGTTGCCGCAATCGTGGTGGGCATATTGGCGCCCTCTGCCACCGCTTTCACGCCGTTGGCGATAAGCGTACGCGCGGCATCGACATCCAGTTCATTCTGGGTGGCACACGGCAGAGCGACATCGACCGGCACTGACCAGGGTTGTTGGCCTTCGAGGTATTGCAGGCCAAACTCACGGGCGTAATCCGCTACGCGCCCATGCTGCTGCTCTTTAATTTCAATCAGGCGCGCCAGTTTTTCGGTGGTGAAACCGGCTTCATCAACCACGGTACCGTTAGAGTCAGAGGCGGTTATCACGCGGGCGCCAAAAGCCATCGCTTTTTCGATAGCATACTGCGCCACGTTACCGGAGCTAGAAACGGCCACGCGCAGACCTTCCAGACCCATACCATGGCGTTTGAGCATCGCTTCGGTGAAATACACCAGTCCGTAGCCGGTGGCTTCCGGGCGGATTAAGCTGCCGCCGAAGGAGAGACCTTTACCGGTGAACACGCAGGCAGTGTTGTTGGAGAGTTTTTTCATCATCCCGGCCATAAAGCCCACTTCTCGCGCGCCCACACCCATATCACCCGCCGGGACATCGGTATCCGGCCCCAGGTGGCGATACAGCTCGGTCATCAGCGACTGGCAGAAACGCATCACTTCCGCATCGCTCTTCCCTTTTGGATCGAAATCGCTACCGCCTTTACCACCGCCCATCGGCAGGGTGGTAAGGGCATTTTTGAAGGTCTGCTCAAAACCAAGGAATTTCAGGATCGACAAGTTGACGGACGGGTGGAAACGCATGCCGCCTTTATACGGGCCAATGGCAGAGTTGAATTGCACACGCCACGCACGGTTAACCTGCACCTGGTTTTTGTCGTCTACCCACACCACGCGGAACTGAATAACACGTTCCGGTTCAACCAGTCTTTCCAGCAGGGATAGCTGACGATAGCGAGGGTTTTGTTCGAGAAAAGGCCACAGCGTGGTCATTACTTCACGTACGGCCTGAGCGAATTCAGGCTGATGCGGATCGCGCTTTTGAACGTGGGAAAGAAACGATTCAAGAGAGCATGTCTGTTCCATAGATATAAGAGCCTCTTATGTTGATAGTCCGATTTTATTGGTTGTTGTGAGCTAAAAATTCAGCGTTTTTCGACTATAACATCCGGAATATGGCGTAAAGCAAGCAAAAATAGTCCAGCGGTATCAAATTAATAATGGGTGGCTTGTCATAATAAAAACCGATGAAGAAAGAAAATGCGGTTCGGTAATAGAGATACGTTATAGTGATAAAAGGTTCTATTCAGGAAGAAAATGCTATGAAGCGTTCACTGTGGGTATGGGGTTGTGTACTGATGTTGGTTTCAGCGGGGGCCAGTGCGGAGAGACGCCTGTCGCCGGATGTGCAGGTGAATGTTCCACCGGAAGTGTTTACCTCTGGTGGTCAGCAGAGTTCGCAGCCCTGTAACCAGTGCTGCGTTTATCAGAATCAGAATTACACCGAAGGGGCGGTTATTAAAGCCGAAGGGGTGCTGCTCCAGTGCCAGCGCGATGAACGCACCGTTTCTACAAACCCGCTGGTCTGGCGGCGCGTGAAGCCATAAACGCCTCCAGCAGAGGGATATCGGCAGGCGCAAGCGGCCAGTTAAAGGCTTCCTGTGGCGCGCACCAGATGAGCGCCGCGTGGTGATGACGGGTCAGTGTGCCGGTGAAAGTCGGCACATGCCAGGCATGCAAATTGATTATGCGCCCGGAGACCTCCCGCTGGTGGCTGGCGATGTACGCCGCGGGCACGGCTTCAATGCCCAGCTCTTCGCGAAGCTCGCGTATTAATGCGTCTGACTGGCTCTCTCCGGCTTCTACCTTCCCGCCAGCAAATTCCCACAGCCCTGCCTGATCGCCTTGTTCCGGACGCTGGGCCAGCAAAATCTGGCCATCGCGCTCAATAATCGCGGCGACAACCTCAATCGTTTTAAGCATGGTTATCCATTGTTGTGATGCAAACTCCACTCATACCAGCCGCCATCATATACTCCGATGTTCGTCCAGCCCATGGCGCGCGCGCAGATAAACGCCAGTGAGGCCCGCCAGCCGGTTCCGCAGTAAAAAGCGATGTGCTGGTCTGCGGTAATATTCCACGCTTCCCACATGGCCGTGACGTAATCCGCGCAGCGTAAGGTTGCATCCGGATTAAGGAAATCCTTAATACCATCTTTTCCGCGTCCGCCACGTCCCCAGCGCGCACCGGGGATCTCGCCACAGGCATCAATATAATCATAACCACTGGTCGCGCCGGAAAACTCAGCCCACGAGCGAACACTCACCATCGAAGCATCCTGACGGTTGAGTAGCGCCCGTGCCTGCGGCAGGGAAAGCATCAATTGAGGCTGAGCAGGGAGCGGTGCGCCAAAATCACAAGCGGACGCGATGGGTCGCGCATCGCCGGATGCAACCGGAAAACCGGCGTAAAGCCATGCCCGCCAGCCACCGTCCAGCAAACGCACATCTTCCACCCCGGCGTACAACAGAATATGGGCCACGCGCGCCGCGGCAAGCGGGGTACGGCTATAGAGAATGACCGTGGTATCGCAGCGAATGCCGTGCGCGGCCAGCACGTTACGCAACGCCTCAGGAGCAACCACGTTCCACAGGGGCTCGCTTTCCAGCTCGCCTGTATCGAGGTAGTCCGCGCCGGGAATATGCCCTTGCCGGAAGGTATCGCGCACGCCCCAGCCCGCTTCAATCACCGTCCATTTACCGACGGGTTTTTCGCTGACCTGGCGATGAGCGATCAGCGCGTTAAGCCAGCATGCCGGGACGAGTTGATGAAAACCGGGCAAACGTTCGAGGGGACAAGCGCAGGAGAAGGCGTCGCTGATACGCCATGGCGCATAGAGTCCCTTCTGACGTAACCAGGCCTCTACCGCGGCGTTGTCTTCCGGCGCGCCATAGAGCGCGATGCGGGTTTCGGCGCTTAACGGGCGCAGGGCAGACCAGGCGTCAAACTGTGCGTCCGTCATCTCGTCCAGCCAGGAAGCGGCAAGATTACGCGCACCGGATACATGGCCGGATGTACCGTGCAGCGCATCCGGCCAGCCGTTGTACAAGGCGCTATTGCGAGTATCGATAACCACGCCATTATTCTGGCGGAATTGGGAAAGTGTGATGTTTTGAGCCATAGCGTGGCAGGTCCAAAGAGGGCGGTCATAAACATGACCGCCATAATGGGAAAATGACGCTTATTCGACGTTAAATGTAGCCCATACCGGAGCATGGTCGGAGGGTTTATCCATACTGCGGATATCGTAGTCGATGCCGGTTTCGATGCAGCGCTCTGCCAGCGGTGAGCTTGCCAGCAGCAGGTCTATACGCAGGCCCCTGTTGTCATCAAACCCTTTGGAGCGGTAGTCAAACCACGAGAAACGCTCGTTATTGTCCGGATTCGCCGCACGCCAGGTATCCACCAGGCCCCAGTTAATCAGGCGATCCATCCATGCGCGTTCTTCCGGCAGGAAGGAGCATTTACCGGTACGCAGCCAGCGTTTACGGTTGTCTTCGCCGATGCCAATGTCCAGATCGGTAGGGCTGATGTTGACATCACCCATAATCAGCACCGGATTTTCTTTTTTCAGCTCGGTTTCAATGTAGTTTTGCAGGTCCTGGTAAAACTTCTCTTTTGCCGGGAACTTGGTCGGGTGGTCACGGCTTTCCCCCTGCGGGAAATAACCATTGATAACCGTGATATTACCCAGCGGAGAGGGGATTTCCGCCATGATGATGCGGCGCTGGGCTTCCTCACCGTCGTCCGGGAAACCGCGACGAATGGAGACAGGCGTCGCTTTGGTCAGCAGCGCCACGCCATAGTGCCCTTTCTGCCCATGATAAAAGACGTTGTAACCGAGTTTCGCCACCTCTTCGAGCGGGAACATGTCGTCGTGGACTTTCGTCTCCTGCAGGCCAATCACGTCGGGCTGATGCTGCTCGACAATCGCTTCCAGTTGATGGGGACGGGCACGCAGGCCGTTGATATTAAAAGAGACAAATTTCATAGTCGCCGCCAGATTGCTGTGGGAATGTGGCAGGGATGTTAGCAGATAATGACAACGGATGCCTATGAGAATGGGCAGGGGGCCGGCCTGTCTGTAGATGGGGCAAAGCATTTATTAAACCATACATTGCCCACATGCCATCGCTACGCTGAACTTACTGGTTCATCAGCCTTTTCACCTTTTATTGCCATACTGTTCGCTCCCCCATCTCACCATCCCTTCCAGCATCTGTTTTAATAACGTCTGCAATTGAGGGGCGCGGGTCTCAGACCAGGCGTAGGGCGGCGTTTCATCCATATAATTCACCTGCGCTAATTCAAGCTGCACGGCGTGGATATCGGCAGCGGGCTGCCCGTAAGCACGGGTGATGTAACCCCCTTTAAAACGCCCGTTAAGCACGTGGCTGAACTGCGACTGTTGCTGGCAAATCCCCGTCAGCACATCACTCAATTCGGGCGAGCAACTGGCGCCATTATTGGTGCCAAGGTTTAAATCGGGTAACTGGCCGTCAAACAGTCGCGGGATGACCGATGCAATGGAGTGGGCATCAAACAACAGCGCATAGCCAAACTGCTGCTTAATCCGTGCGAGCTCAGCCTGGAGGCGTTCATGATACGGCTGCCAGATTTGCGCCAGATAATCCTGACGCCGGGCATCGGTCGGGGTCATTCCGGGCTTAAAGGTATCGCGACCATCAAACAGGGTATCGGGATAGAGGCCCGTCGTTGCCGTGGTGTAGAGCGGTTTGTCATCAGACGGTCGGTTCAGGTCGATAACAAAGCGGGAATAATTGCCGACCAAAATACTGGCCCCGAGCGCGAGGGCAAAGTCATACAGGCGGGGGATATGCCAGTCCGTATCGCCCAGTGGCTGTGCCGCCTCGCTAAGACCCTCGGCGACCTCCGGCGTCAGGCGTGTTCCGGTGTGGGGAATACTGATCAGCAGCGGCGATGAGCCCGCCGTGAAATCATAGGGTGCGGTGATAGCTGAAAGACTCATAGGTCATGTTTTCCTCGTACATTTCCGCGATAGACCACCGTGCAGGGCAGCTCACCGCCCAGCCAGTAGACCAGCTCAGCCGGTCGCGAGAGCGGCCAGTGGATAAAATCGGCGACTTTGCCTGGCGCCAGCGTACCGTGAGAATCCTGTAAACCGAGCGCGCGGGCGCCGTGACAGGTGATCCCGGCCAGCGCCTCTTCCGGCGTCAGGCCGAACAGCGTGCAGCCCATACTCAACATCAGACGCAGTGAGAGCACAGGGGACGTGCCGGGGTTGGCATCGCTGGCCAGCGCCATCGGCACCCGGTGCTGGCGGAATAAGGCCACCGGCGGCTGCTGCTTTTCGCGCAATAAATAGAACGCGCCGGGTAACAACACGGCGACGGTCCCGCTGGCCGCCATGGCGATGGCATCTTCTTCGGTGGCATATTCCAGGTGATCGGCCGACAGGGCGCCATGGCGGGCCGCGAGTGCGCTGCCGTGCAGTGAGGAGAGCTGCTCTGCATGCAATTTCACCGGCAAGCCCAGGGCTTTTGCGGTGGTGAATACCTTCTCAACCTGGGCCGGAGAGAACGCCAGATGTTCGCAAAATGCATCGACTGCATCGGCCAGCTTTTCCCTTGCGACAATCGGTAAAAGGGTGTCACAGACAAGGCTGATATACGCATCAGCCCGGTCTTTGTATTCGGGTGGGAGCGCATGGGCGGCAAGGCAGGTCGATACAATGTCAACCGGCAAGCGGGTCGCTAATGCGCGAATCACCCGCAGCATTTTCAGTTCGCTGTCGATGGACAGCCCATAGCCCGATTTTATCTCAACGCTGGTGACGCCTTCTGCTAACAGCGGGCGCAGGCGGAATAACGCCGATTCGATCAGCTCCTCTTCTGTCGCCTGACGGGTGGCGTTAACCGTGGAGATGATCCCACCGCCGGCAGCGGCAATCTGCGCATAACTCACCCCGTTCAGCCGTTGCTCGAACTCACCGCTGCGGTTACCGCCAAAGACCAGATGGGTATGGCAATCGACAAAACCAGGCGTAATGATCCCGCCTGCAAAATCGTGCTGTTCGGCGTCGGGGAAGGGAGGGCAATCGGCGGCCGGGCCGAGCCAGACGATTTTTCCGTCAGTGACAGCAATCGCACCGTTTTCTATCTGGTTGTAGTGTCCATTTTGCATCGTGACCAGCGTGGCGCCACGCCAGACGCTATCGCAACGGGCGGGTGGCGTGGCGGAAAACGACAAAGATTCGGCTAACGACATGACAAACTCCGGGTTGGATTTATCTTGTATAGACAATTAAAGTCAACCTAACGCATAACCGTAAACGCGGCAAGGCGAGCAGAAAGAGTTTTTTCTTATTGCTGGTGAGATTACATATCAGGAGACACAGCGGCCAGAAAAGCCGCTATGGGTAAAGCGGGGTTAGCCGTGGCTGGTGAAGCGGCCAAATAGCTGATAGCGCGAACCGGGGTAAACCAGACGGGCAGAGGTGACGATGCGGCTACCGCTCCAGGTACGGCGGTGGATCAGCAGACAGGGTTCGTGCTCCTCCAGTTGCAGCAATTCACGCTGCTCGTCGCTGGCGCTGACCGCTTCAACCCGATGTTCACCGGCTGTGAGCGGCGATATTTCCATCAGATAGGTGTAGGGCATCTGCTTATTGAAGACCTGACGCAGATAATCCGGTGCGGCGACCGGGTTAACGTAGCGGTCTTCGATTTGTACGGGGACATTGTTTTCGTAATGGACGATCTGCGAATAAAACAGTGTGTCGCCGGGCGCGATACCCAATTGCATGGCCTGATCGGCATCGGCCTCGCGGGCTTCACACACCAGAATCCTGCTGTCGTGGCGATGGCCGCGCTGGGCGATTTCATCGGCGATATTATGCACTTCGAGCATCGGCGTGTAGGCCTTCGCTTCGGCAACGAAGGTGCCGACACCCTGCATGCGGATAAGAAAACCTTCGCTGGTCAGTTCACGCAGCGCACGGTTAATTGTCATCCGGCTCACGCCAATCTCGTTGACCAGTTCACTTTCCGACGGAATACGTTGATGGGGCTTCCAGGCACCGGAGCGAATCTGGCCGATGATAGCCTGCTTCACGCGCTGATAAATCGGGGCAGGGGTATCACTCATGGCAGCGGCAAGCTCAGACAATGCCTGCCGGGTCACGCCGTGTTGTGCTACACCGTTCGGTGAAGGCTCCGACATTTTCTTACCTCTCAAAAAATCCACAGGTATCAGGAACGTTTCCCCAACGTCCGGCCATGTCCACCGTGCAGGGGAAAAGCGCACATTGATGAAAAAACGAAAATAGTAAAAAAAACACGCTGCAAGTTTACAGCCAATTCAGGCATATGTATATGTATAGACAAATTGGTCAAAGGTTTGGCAGTGGTCTGCGCAACGGTGCTCAGACATTGCTTTTCCCCGTTCAGGAACGTTGTTATGCCTGCATATTTTGCTCCACGTGTCTTGCTCGCTACAGGTTGGGCACACAATGTCCGACTGGAGGTTGATGATGTCGGCATGCTGACCGCCATCACGCCTGATGCTACTTCCGATGGCAGTATCCCGCTTTCCGGCCCGGTGGTGCCGGGGATGCCAAACCTGCACTCTCATGCCTTTCAGCGCGTGATGGCCGGGCTTGCGGAGGTGGCGGGCGACCCGCAGGACAGCTTCTGGACCTGGCGGGATCTGATGTACCGCATGGTGCAGCGCCTGACCCCGCAACAGGTCGGCGTGATTGCCCGCCAGCTCTATATCGAAATGCTCAAAGGCGGCTACACCCAGGTCGCCGAATTCCACTATCTGCACAATGACATCAGCGGCAAACCCTATGCCGATCGTGGTGAGATGACCGCACACCTGAGCGCCGCCGCCGGGGATGTGGGCATTGGCCTGACGTTATTGCCGGTGCTTTACAGTTATGCCGGGTTTGGCGGCCAACCCGCTCAGGACGGGCAAAAACGCTTTATTCAGGATGTCGACAGCTATCTGGAGCAGCAGGCGATCATTGGGCGACAGATCAACGGAAAACCGCTGCAAAACCAGGGGCTGTGCTTTCACTCCCTGCGTGCGGTTACGCCTGAACAAATGGAGCAGGTGTTACGCGCCAGTGACCCGACGCTCCCGGTCCATATTCATATCGCCGAACAGCAAAAAGAGGTCAACGACTGCCTGAACTGGAGCGGCCAGCGCCCGATCAGTTGGCTGTATGATCATCTGGACGTGGATGCCCGCTGGTGCCTGATCCACGCGACCCATGCGGATGCCACCGAAGTGACAAAAATGGCCCACAGCGGTGCGGTGGCCGGATTGTGCCCAACCACCGAAGCGAACCTTGGCGACGGTATTTTCCCCGGCGTTGACTATCTGGCGCAGGAAGGACGCTGGGGCATCGGCTCGGACAGCCATGTCTCGCTCAACGTGGTGGAAGAGTTGCGCTGGTTGGAATATGGCCAGCGGCTGCGCGACCAGCGGCGTAACCGGCTGGTCGCTGCGGGGCAAACGCGGGTAGGGGATGTGCTTTACACGCAGGCGTTGTCCGGTGGTGCGCAGGCCTGCGGTGTCCCGTTGGGGCAACTTTCGGTCGGTTATCGCGCCGACTGGCTGGTGCTTGACCATCAGGACCCTTACCTGGCTGCGGCAAGGGACAACGAGCTGCTTAACCGCTGGTTGTTTGCCGGTCACGCCGGGCAAATTCGCGATGTCTATGTTGGCGGCGTGGCGCGGGTTATTGACGGGGTTCATCCTCAGCAACAGGCCGCCGCGGCTGATTTTCTGCATCTGTTGCAACAGCTTTCTCAGGAGAACGCATGAACAACTGGCATCCGTTTTCCCTGGGGGCGTTGCCGGTAAGTCGCTGGCGCAATGGCGGGGGAGAAACCCGCGAGATCATCAGTTGGCCGCAGGGTGCGGCGGAATTTGACTGGCGCGCCAGCATTGCCACTATTGCCGCCGATGGCCCGTTTTCCGCCTTCCCCGGTATTGATCGCTCGATAACTTTACTGAGCGGAGAGGGGGTACATCTGTCCGATGGCGGGCAGCTTAGCCACCGTCTGAGCACGGTCGGCGCACCGTTTGCTTTCAGCGGCGACCTCTCACTCAGCGCGCATCTGCTGGGCGGTATGACAATGGATTTCAATCTGATGACCCGCCGCCATGTTTGCGCCCCTCGCGTGGTCGTCCTGCGTGAAAGCGGGACAGTCACCGCAGAGAAAGGCGGTGTGCTCTACGCCATTGAGGGTGAGTGGCAACTGCCGGACGGGACCCGCTTTGGCAAGGGCGACGGTTTCTGGTGGTCGACGAGCGACAGACAAGCGCAGGCGCAGTGGGCTATTTCGTCGTGTGCGCAAACCCATCCCGGGCAGGGGCTGCTCTTGTGGGCCGCGGTCACGGACTAACCCGGAGCAGAGTGCACTGAAATAGCGCGCCGGGTGCACTACTTTGATTCGTCAGGCCCACGGTCAGTGGGCGAAAGCAACGATAGGGGCGCTCTTCCGGACTGGCACAAAGCTTGCTTTATCTTTCTCGGCTTAATTGTATAGACAAGAATATACAGTAGCGTCATTCGCCGGTGGCATATTGCTGCGCAGGCATTCCCGAGACAGGTAATTTGGCAGGAGTGGCAGATGAGCAACATGATTTCCAGGACTGTACTAAAGCGTTCGTTATCTCTGTTAGGGCTGGCAGTCGCGTTAGGCGGTGCGGCTAATACAGCACTGGCGGCGGATACGCCGGTGGCGATTGGGATTTCCGGCTGGACCGGCTTCGCGCCGCTGACCCTTGCCGATAAAGCGGGCATTTTCAAAAAGAATGGTCTTGATGTCACCCTGAAAATGGTCCCGCAGCAATCCCGTCATCTGGCGATTGCCTCCGGTTCGCTGCAATGCGCCGGGACTACGGTTGAAACCTATCTCACCTGGAATGCCAGCGGCGTGCCTGTTAAGCAAATTGTCCAACTGGATAAATCCTACGGTGCGGATGGGATTGCGGTACGCAGCGGTATCAATAGCGTGGCGGACCTGAAAGGCAAAACGATCAGCGTCGATGCGCCCGGTACGTCATCGTATTTCCTGCTGGCGTGGATCCTCGATAAAAACGGCATGACGATGAAAGACGTCAAGCTCGCGACCTTAGGGCCGGATGCCGCCGCGCATGCGTTCATTGCCGGGCAGAACGACGCTGCCGTAACCTACGAACCGTATCTCTCCAACATCCGCCAGAGCCCGGATAAGGGCAAAATCCTGACCACCACGCTCGACTACCCGATGGTGATGGATACCCTTGGCTGCACGCCGTCCTGGCTGGATAAAAACCCGAAAGCGGCCCAGGCCCTGGTCAACAGTTATTTCGAAGCGCTGGACATGATCAAAGCCGACCCGGATAAAGCCAATGAAATCATGGGCGCGGCGGTGAAAGAGACCGGCAAACAGTTTGCCGAAGAGTCCAGCTATCTGCGCTGGCAGGATCGCGATGCCAACAAAAAATTCTTTAGCGGCGAAATCGTAAGCTTCACCAATGAGGCGGCACGGCTGCTCACAGAGATGAAAATTCTGCGTAAAACGCCGGATATCAATACGTTGTACGACGCGAAGTACGTTACTCAGCCATGAAGGACCACGATATGAACAGTCCTGTCAGTCAGGCCGCGGACTACGCCAGCAAGACCACGACAGACTTACGCGAGCCGGCTCCCCTGCCGGCAAGCAAAAAGGTCTGGCATAACCCGATGATGGTGCCATTACGCCCCGTTGCGCCCCGTCATCGCTGGTTTCTGGGCTTCTGCTTCTTTGTGCTGTTTTTCGCCTTGTGGGCGCTGGTGACCTTTACCGGCCTGGTGGCGCCGACCTTCCTCGCAAGCCCCGCCAGCATGGTGCAGGAAGGGGTATTACTGTTTACCGATTTCGATTTCACCACCGATATCGGCATGACGGTAATGCGCGTACTGGGTGGATTTGTCCTGGCCTGCGTTATCGCCGTGCCGCTGGGCATCTGGATGGGCTCGTACAAGCTTATCGAAGCCTTCTTCGAGCCGTTTGTCTCGTTTTGCCGCTATCTGCCAGCCTCCGCGTTTGTGCCTCTTTTGATCCTGTGGGCCGGCATTGGTGAAATGCAGAAGATCCTGGTGATTTTTATTGGCTCTTTCTTCCAGATAACCCTGATGGTCGCTGTCGCCGTAGGTGCCGCGCGTCGCGATCTGGTCGAAGCGGCCTACACGCTGGGGGCAACCAATAAAAGCGTGGTGCGGCGGGTGATTATTCCCGGTGCGGCACCGGAAATCGCCGAACTTTTGCGTCTGGTGCTCGGCTGGGCCTGGACCTATGTCATCGTGGCGGAGCTTATCGGTTCATCCAGCGGGATAGGCCATATGATTGTCAACAGCCAGGCGTTACTCAACACCGGGCAGATGATCTTCGGCATTATCGTCATTGGCTGTATCGGCTTGCTCTCCGACCTGTTGTTTAAAGCGGTCAACCGCCGCCTGTTTGTATGGAGCTCTCTGTAATGAACTATCCGAAGCTGAGCGTTCGCCAGGTAGAGCGTGTCTTCACTGGCCCGAAAGGTGAAAAAAACCAGGCACTGTTGCCGGTGGATTATCAGGTCAATGAGAACGATTTTATTACCATTCTCGGCCCTTCCGGCTGCGGCAAATCGACGCTGCTGCGTATTGTCGCCGGGCTGGATCAGCCGACACGCGGTGAAGTCTGGCTGGATGGGGAACTGGTCGATGGCCCCGGTGCGGATCGCGGCATGGTGTTCCAGAGCTATACGCTCTTCCCCTGGCTGACCGTTGAGCAAAATATCCGCTTCGGCTTACAGGAGCGAGGCGTGAGTAAAGCGGCGCAAAAAGAGCGCAGCGACTACTTTATTAATAAGGTCGGTTTGCGCGGTTTTGAGCATCACTTCCCACGGCAACTGTCAGGTGGTATGCAACAACGTACGGCTATTGCCCGTGCGCTGGCGAATGACCCGAAAGTTTTGCTGATGGATGAACCCTTCGGCGCGCTCGATAACCAGACGCGCGTGATGATGCAGGAGTTACTGCTGTCAATATGGGAGTCATCGCGCAAGACGGTGCTGTTTGTGACGCACGATATTGATGAAGCCATTTTTATGGCCAATAAAGTGGCAATTTTCAGCGCGCGGCCGGGCAGAATCAAAACCGAAGTGGCGGTCAACTTCCCGCATCCGCGTGATTACACCTTAAAGACATCGCCGGAGTTTATGACGCTCAAAGCGCGGATAACGGAAGAGATCCGCACCGAAACGCTGCAAACCCTGGATCATTGATCGCTATTTTTTGCGTCGTGTTGCCACTTTTTTGTCAGGTTGTGCGTAAGCACCCGGTGGGCCGAGTCCTGACCGGGTATATTTTCAGCTCTACTTGTATATACAGGAATAGATTATGGCTCCTTCATCCACCGGTTTCACCCTTTGCCGCCTGCAGCCTGGTCATGTTGATCTGCCGATGCTGCGCCAGATTTATCAGGGCAATGTTCATCTCGCGCTGGCGGAAGAGGCCCGTGCCGATGTACTGGCCTCTCAGGAGACGGTCACCCGCATTGTGGCATCGGGGGAAGTGGTGTACGGCATCAATACCGGGTTCGGCAAGCTGGCGCAAACCCGCATTCCGGCCGAGCGCCTGGCGGAATTACAGCGCAATCTGGTGCTGTCGCACAGCGTGGGGACGGGTAAATATCTGGCGGATAACATCGTGCGCCTGGTGATGGCAACCAAAATCCTCAGCCTGTCACGCGGCCATTCCGGCATTCGCATTGAAGTCATTGATGCCCTGATAACCCTCTTCAATGCCGGGGTCTATCCCTGCATTCCCGAAAAAGGCTCTGTGGGCGCCTCCGGCGATTTAGCCCCGCTGGCGCATCTGTCTCTGATGCTGATTGGCGAAGGCACGGTGACGGTGCAGGGCAACACCCTGTCGGCGGTGGAAGGTCTGGCAAGCGCCGGGATACGCCCGTTCGAACTCGGGCCGAAAGAGGGGCTGGCGCTGCTTAACGGTACCCAGGTGTCGACCTCCCTCGCGCTGTCGGGACTGTTTGAAGCAGAACGCGTCTTTTCCGCCGGACTGGTGGCTGGCGCACTGTCGCTTGAAGCCATTAAAGGTTCCGTTAAACCGCTGGACCCGCGTATCCATGAAGCCCGCGGACAGCAAGGGCAGATTGCCGTGGCGGCAGCGCTGAGCAACATTCTTGCCGGGAGCGAGATTGTGACTTCCCATGCGGCCTGTGGCCGCGTGCAGGACCCGTACTCCATCCGCTGTGTGCCTCAGGTGATGGGGGCGTGCCTTGATAACTTACACCACGCCGCCCGTATATTACGCATTGAAGCCAATGCTGCGTCCGATAATCCACTGGTGTTTGCGGAAAACGGCGACGTGATTTCCGGCGGCAATTTCCACGCCGAACCGGTTGCCTTCGCCGCTGACATTATCGCGCTGGCAGTGGCGGAGATCGGGGCGATATCGGAGCGCCGTATGGCGCTGTTGCTGGATACGGGATTATCCGGTTTGCCGCCGTTCCTGGTGCGCGACGGTGGCGTGAACTCCGGCTTTATGATTGCCCAGGTCACCGCCGCTGCGCTGGCCTCAGAAAACAAATCGCTGGCCCATCCGGGCAGCGTCGATAGCCTGCCTACCTCAGCCAATCAGGAAGACCATGTCTCAATGGCGACCTACGCCGCGCGTCGCCTGGGGGATATGTGTTTCAACACCAGCGTTGTGGTTGGTATTGAAGCCATGGCCGCCGCGCAAGGGGTGGATTTCCATCGTCCGTTGCAAAGCTCAAATACCCTGGAAAACGAAATGCAGGCGATCCGCCAGAACGTTGCGTTCCTTGAAAAGGACCGCCTGATGTCACCGGACGTCGAGATGATGCGTCTGTGGGCCTCCCGCGAACACTGGCCCGCAGAAATCGAAGCGCTGTTGCCAAGCTTCGCCTGATAACGCTGTGCAAAAAATTCAAATTTAGAGAAGGAAATGAACATGAATACGCCACACAAAAATGCCGAAGCCCGCGTTGTCCGTGCTCCCCAGGGGAGCGAACTGAGCTGCCAGAACTGGCTGATCGAAGCGGCCTACCGCATGATTCAGAACAACCTCGATCCGGATGTCGCCGAGCGCCCGGAAGATCTGGTGGTTTATGGCGGTATCGGCAAAGCGGCCCGCAACTGGCCCGCCTTTGAGGCGATCCTTGAGAGCCTGCGCAAGCTGCGGGAAGACGAAACGCTGCTGGTACAGTCGGGGAAACCGGTCGGTGTTTTTCGTACCCATACCAACGCCCCGCGCGTATTGATTGCCAACTCCAATATCGTTCCCCACTGGGCGCACTGGGAACATTTTCATGAACTGGATAAAGCCGGTCTGATGATGTACGGCCAGATGACCGCCGGGTCATGGATATACATCGGTGCGCAGGGTATCGTGCAGGGCACCTACGAAACCTTCGCCGAAGCGGGTCGCCAGCATTACAACGGCAGCCTGCGCGGTAAGTGGATTTTAACCGCCGGGCTGGGCGGTATGGGCGGCGCACAGCCGCTGGCGGGGGTGCTGGCGGGCGCGTGCGTGCTGGCGATTGAGTGCCAGGAATCGCGCATCGATTTCCGTCTGCGTACGCGCTATCTCGACTACAAAACCAACAGCCTCGACGAGGCTCTTACGATGATTGAAAAAGCCTGCGCCGAGAATAAAGCCATCTCCGTTGGCCTGCTGGGTAACGCCGCCGAACTGATGCCCCAACTGGCGGCGCGGGCGAAAGCAGGCGGTTTGCGCCCGGATATCGTCACCGATCAGACCTCGGCGCACGACCCGCTCAACGGTTATCTGCCGGAGGGGTGGAGCCTGGAAAAATGGCAGCAGGCGCGCCAGTCCGACCCGCAGTCGGTGGTGAAAGCGGCCCGCGCGTCCATGGCGAAACACGTACAGGCAATGCTCGATTTCCACGCGATGGGGATCCCGACCGTCGATTACGGCAACAATATTCGCCAGGTTGCCAAAGAGGAAGGGGTGACCAATGCCTTTGATTTCCCCGGATTCGTTCCTGCTTATATTCGCCCGCTCTTCTGCGAGGGTAAAGGCCCCTTCCGTTGGGTTGCGCTCTCCGGCGACCCGGAGGATATCTACAAGACCGACGCCAAACTGAAAGAGCTCTTCCCGGATAACGCCAATCTCATTAACTGGCTGGATATGGCGCGCGAGCGCATTGCATTCCAGGGGCTGCCTGCACGTATCTGCTGGCTTGGCCTGGGGGAACGCCATCTCGCTGGTCTGGCCTTTAACGAAATGGTGCGCAATGGTGAGTTAAAAGCGCCGATTGTCATTGGCCGTGACCACCTTGATACCGGCTCTGTGGCGTCGCCAAACCGTGAAACGGAAGCGATGAAAGACGGTTCGGATGCAGTTTCCGACTGGCCGCTACTCAATGCGCTGCTCAATACCGCCGGTGGCGCGACCTGGGTCAGCCTGCACCATGGCGGCGGTGTGGGGATGGGCTTCTCTCAGCACGCCGGGATGGTCATCGTCTGTGATGGCAGCGAAGAGGCGGATGAGCGGCTGGCGCGTGTGCTGTGGAATGACCCGGCCACCGGTGTTATGCGCCACGCGGACGCGGGCTATGAACAGGCAAAAGCCTGCGCGCAGCGTAACCACCTGAATTTACCCATGATCTGATGATGAATGCCGGACAGACCGTTCACGGTTATCCGGCTTTTCCCGAAGGGGGAGTAATGGCTTCAGATGTTGCAGTTTCCGACCCGCTTTTTGCTTTACAACACCAGACGCTCAACAACCTTGCCCGCCCTACGGCACGCAGCCTGGGTCTGTATAACGCCGGGCTATCGGCAGAAGCGGTACGACAGCAATATGGCGTAACGCATATTGCCAAACTGGCCAGTAATGAAAACCCGTCAGGCGCCAGCCCGCAGGTGGTATCTGCCTTACAGAAGGATGCCGGTTTTAGCGCGGTCTATTCCGATGCCGCCAGCGCCCAATTGCGTGATGCGCTGGCGAACTATACCGGTGTGAGCGCCGACAAGATTGTCACCGGCAATGGTTCAGAAGATATCCTGCATATGTTGGCGCTGGCTTTTCTTAACCCTGGCGACCGCGTTGTTACGCTGATACCTTCCTTTGGCCTGCACGAGATTTTCCCGCGCATGATGGGGGCAGATGTAACCCTGGTCGGGGTGGATCAACGTCAGCAGTTTGATGTTGTGGCCTGGGAACAGGCGCTCTCCACGCCCGCGAAAATGGTTATTTTCAGCAATCCGTCAAACCCCGTGGGGTGCATGCTCGACAAAGACGGTTTTGCCCGCATCATTGCCGCCGCGCCACAGGAGTGTGTGCTGGTCATTGATGAAGCCTATTTCGAATATTGCCAGGACGACCCGGATTATCCCGACAGTCTGGCGGTGCTGGCGGCGCAGTCGCGCCCGTGGATCGTGCTGCGGACCTTTTCGAAGGCTTATGGTCTGGCGGGGCTGCGTGTGGGCTATGGCTTAGCCAGTCACCCTGAACTGGTCAATCTGCTCAACCGCGTGCGTACGCCCTTTAATATTAACCGCGCGGCGCAGGCGGCAGCGGTGGCGGCGATAGGCGATCAGGCGCATGTGAAAGCGAGCGTTGCTCTGGTGCGCGTGCAGCGGGAGCGCATGGCCGCAGAGCTTACACGGCTGGGGTTTTACGTGGCGCCCTCTCATGCCAATTTCCTCTTCTTTAATTGTGGACGGCCCAGCGGCGAGATGGCGCAGCAGTTGTTGCGCTATGGCGTCATCATTAAGCCGTGGCGTGAGCCAGGTTATGAGCAGTGGATCCGGGTGTCGATTGGCAACGAAGAGGATAATCAGCAGTTTATCGACGCCCTGAAAGCGATCCTCGCGCAGGGGGCGGCGTGAAACGGCCTGCACTGAATATTGAAGAACTGCGCCATCGCGCCAGACGGGCGCTACCGCGTTTTGCTTTTAGTTATCTGGAAGGGGGCGCGGATGACGAGCAAACGTTACGCGATAACCGCAGTGTCTTTGCCCGCTGGCGTTTTATTCCTCCGGTACTCAACGATGCGAGCGAACGCGATCTTTCGGTCACTCTCTGTGGGCAGAAACTGGCGGCGCCGCTGCTGATTGCCCCTACCGGTTACAACGGCATGTTACGTTATGGTGCCGATGCGATGCTCGCGCGTGTCGCCAGAGATGCCGGGATTGGCTATATCCAGAGCACCGTCTCGACCGCAGCGATTGAGGAGATCGCCGCTGAAAATCTGCCCCAACACTGGTTTCAGCTTTATGTACTCAAAGACCGCACGGTCACCCTGGGGCTACTTGCGCGTGCAAAAGCGGCTGGTTGCACCACGCTGGTGGTCTCCGTTGATGCGGTACATTTCGGCAATCGTGAAAAAGATAAACGCAATTACCGCCGCCCGATGAAGCTCTCCTTCTCCAGTCTGTTTGATATCGCGTTACATCCTGCCTGGGTGTGGCGCACCATCCGGCCTGCGGGGGTACCGGGTTTTGGTAACTTAGCGCTCTATGTCCCGGCGGATAAACAGCGGGGCGCCGGGGGCGCCAGTTATTTTGCCGGGCAAATGGATACGCGCCTGACCTGGGAGACGCTGGCGTGGATCCGCAGCCAGTGGTCGGGGCCGCTGCTGGTGAAAGGTATTCTCGCGCCGGATGACGCAACCCGTGCTTTTGCCACAGGCGCCGATGGCATTGTGTTGTCTAATCACGGCGGGCGGCAACTGGATGGTTCAGTGAGCGCCATGGAGATGCTACCCGAGATTCGTCGCCGCTGCGGGACGGAGGCCACAATCCTTATCGACAGCGGTTTTCGCCGTGGTACCGATGTGGTGAAAGCACTGGCGCTGGGGGCAAACGGGGTGTTACTCGGGCGGCCAATGCTCTATGGCGTGGCCGCTGACGGTGAGGCCGGGGCGAAGCAGGCGCTGGCGTTGATTTTGCAGGAGGTTGACCGCACCCTGGCACAGTTAGGATGCACGTCTATTGCCCGCTTAGGGCCACATTTGCTGCGTCCTCAATCCTGACAGAGAAGGGGGCTGGTTTGTTTATCACGGAGAGTCAATTATGCAGGCACTGAATATCATCTTCCCGGCGCAAATTGTACGTGGCGCAGGCGTTATCAACCGCCTCGGCGAGGTGTGCGCCGCGTTAGGCAAACGCGCACTTGTCATTGGCGGGCATGCCGGGCTGGCGGCGGTGGACACACAGATTCGCCATCAACTGGCGGCCTCTGCGATTGAACTGGTGGGCCTGGAATGGTTTGGCGGCGTATGCAGCGAAGAGAATATCCAGCGCCTGGCCCACCAGGTCGAGGTGACTGGGGCGGATCTGGTGATAGGCGTCGGCGGTGGCAAAGCACTTGATACCAGTAAAGCCGTTGCGGTACAGGCGCATGTGCCGATTGTTACCATTCCCACCATCGCAGCGACCTGTGCGGCTGTGACGCCATTGACCATTCGTAATCACGCCAATGGTCATTTTCGCGATCTTTTCCCCTTAGCGCAGGCACCCGCTGCGGTTATTATCGACAGCGAAATTCTGGCCATCGCACCGCTGCGCTGGCTGGCGGCGGGCCTTGGCGACACGCTGGCAAAATGGTACGAATTCCGTGCTATTAGCGTGCGGCATCAGAACCACAGCGGCGTTGCGCAGGCTTCCAGCGCCAATAGTCGTATCTGTTATGACCTTATTAAGGCCCACGGACCTGCCGCCTGTGACGCCGTGCGGGCAGGTAAACCTAACGCCGCGCTGGAACAGGTGCTGGATGCCATATTTATGTTTGCCGGACTGACATCGCTGATGAGCAGCGGTGCGCATGCCGCCGCCGCCCATGCAATTTATGAAGGCTTTACGGTCTGTGATAAAACCCGCGAATTTGGTCATGGGCTCCTGGTGGGCTTTGGCAACCTGTGCCTGCTGGCGCTGGAAAACCGCAGCGATGACGAATTGCTGGAGGCGGTACGTCTGGCGTATGCCTGCGCGGTACCGCTGCGCCTGAGTGATATTGCCGCGCTTGATACCGGTGAGCTTGAGCAAATTGTGCAAATGTCATTGCATGCCCCGGATATGAAAAATATGCCGGATAACGTTACCGCACAGGCGCTCTACCAGGCGATTGCGCGCGTCGAAGCGATGGCAGAGCAAGTCTGATTCAAGAACCTGTTACGTCATAGCACTCAAAAAGCTGGCAACGAAGCCAGCTTTTTTTGTTCTGTTGAACAGGATGACTGCCCCATGGCAGTGCGTGATGCCCCAAATTGTCGCAGAATTTACCGATAAATTTCGCAGACGATCACAGATTCAGAATTATATTTTATCGCTGCATAATCTTTCTGATTTTCCCTCCGCCATCCAGACTTCATCTAATATTATTCACTTTTTATGCAATTTAAGTGAATAGCGACAGGTTTTAACTTATTGATATTTCGTTGTCAGGCCGCGTTTATGCATTTTCATAGCTGGCTGGCACGCCCTGTGCAATATACATTTACAGCGTAAATACTCATATTTTTTAACATATATTCAACCAATTATTTACCGGGTGAGGTCGCTATGTCACAGTCAATTACGCGTGAGAACTTTGATGAATGGATGATGCCTGTGTACGCGCCAGCGCCTTTCATTCCGGTCCGTGGCGAGGGTTCGCGCCTTTGGGATCAGAACGATAAAGAGTACATCGACTTTGCAGGTGGCATTGCCGTTAATGCGCTGGGCCATGCCCATCCCGCGTTATGCAAAGCGTTGAGTGAGCAGGCTTCGCGCTTCTGGCATACCGGAAACGGCTATACCAATGAGCCGGTATTACGTCTGGCAAAACGCTTAATCGACGCCACGTTTGCTGAGAAAGTCTTTTTCTGTAACTCCGGGGCAGAAGCCAATGAAGCGGCGCTGAAACTGGCGCGCAAATATGCTCACGACACCTTTGGCGGCAAGAAAACCGGCATTGTGGCGTTTAAAAACGCTTTCCATGGCCGCACGCTGTTTACCGTAAGTGCAGGCGGTCAGCCTGCCTACTCGCAGGATTTTGCCCCTTTACCCCCGGATATCGCCCATGCCCCGTACAACGACCTGGCGGCGGCCAGTGCGCTTATCAATGACGATACCTGTGCGGTGATTGTCGAGCCGATGCAGGGTGAGGGCGGCGTGGTGCCGGCCAGCACCGCGTTCTTACAGGGGCTGCGCGAGCTGTGCGACCGCCATAATGCGCTGCTGATTTTTGATGAGGTACAAACGGGCGTCGGGCGTACCGGCGAACTTTATGCCTATATGCACTATGGCGTAACGCCTGACGTGCTGACCACCGCCAAAGCGCTGGGCGGCGGTTTCCCGGTAGCGGCGATGCTGGCTCGTGAGAAATATGCCCGCGTGATGACCGTTGGCACCCATGGTACGACCTACGGCGGTAACCCGCTTGCCTCTGCGGTTGCCGGTGCGGTACTGGATATTGTGAACACCCGCCAGACGCTCGATGGCGTCAAACAGCGCCACCAGTGGTTTAACGAGCAGTTGCAGGCCATTAATGCGCGCTGCGGCCTGTTCCGTGAAATTCGCGGTCTGGGGCTATTGATTGGCTGCGAACTCAACGCTGAATACGCCGGAAAAGCGAAACAGATTTCGCAACTGGCCGCCACTGAGGGCGTCATGGTGCTGATTGCCGGGGCAAATGTGTTGCGTTTCGCGCCTGCGCTCAATATTAGCGAAGATGAAGTCTCTCGCGGGCTGGCACGCTTTGGTATCGCCTGCGATAAATTCCTTGCGGGGTGTCCATCATGATGGTGATTCGTCCTGTTGAGCACGACGATCTTCCGGCGTTGATGGCGCTGGCTGGAAAAACAGGCGGCGGGTTGACCTCGCTGCCTGCGGACGAGGCCACGCTCTCTGCGCGCATCGAGCGCGCCCTGAAAACCTGGCGCGGGGAGCTGGCGAAAAGCGAACAGGGGTATGTGTTTGTCCTTGAAGTCGTAGAGACCGGCGAAGTGGCCGGGATCTGCGCCATTGAGGTCGCCGTGGGCCTCAACGATCCCTGGTATAACTACCGCGTCGGCACGCTGGTCCATGCCTCAAAAGAGCTTAACGTTTATAACGCGCTCCCCACGCTGTTCCTCAGCAATGACCATACGGGCAGTAGCGAACTTTGCACCTTATTTCTCGACCCGGCCTGGCGCAAAGAGGGCAATGGTTATCTGCTTTCTAAATCGCGTTTTATGTTTATGGCCGCGTTCCGCGATCGCTTTAACGAAAAAGTGGTGGCCGAGATGCGCGGGGTCATCGACGAGACCGGTTATTCACCGTTCTGGGAGAGTCTTGGCAAGCGCTTCTTTTCAATGGAATTTGCCCGTGCGGATTACCTGTGCGGCACCGGGCAGAAGGCGTTTATCGCCGAATTGATGCCGAAGCACCCCATCTACACCGATTTTCTCTCGCCCGAGGCGCAAGCGGTGATTGGTCAGGTACACCCGCAAACCGCGCCAGCCCGCGCGGTACTGGAGAAAGAAGGTTTTCGCTACTGCAACTATGTCGACATTTTCGACGGCGGGCCAACCCTTGAGTGCGACATTGACCGCGTTCGCGCAATCCGTAAAAGCCGACTGGTGGAGGTGGTACAAGGAGAGCCTGTGCCCGGGGAATGGCCTGCCTGTATGGTAGCCAACGAGCAATATCATCAATTCAGATCCATGCTTATCTATGCCGATCCGGCGACGGAACGGCTGGTGCTGAGCGCTGCACAACTCGACGCTCTTAAATGTCACCCGGGCGACAAAGTGCGCCTGGTACGCCTGTGCGCAGAGGATAAAAAATCATGACGCAATGGATTAACGGTGAGTGGATTGCCGGGCTGGGTGCCCGACGTAGCAAAACGAACCCGGTCAGTAACGAAACGCTGTGGCAGGGTAATGATGCCGATGCTTCTCAGGTCGGTTTAGCCTGCGAGGCGGCACGCGCCGCGTTTCCGGGCTGGGCAAAACTGGCGTTTAGCCAGCGTCAGGCGATTGTTGAAAAATTCGCCGGGTTGCTGGAAGCCAACAAAGCCATATTAACTGAGATTATCGCCCGTGAAACGGGGAAGCCGCGCTGGGAAGCGACCACGGAGATCACGGCGATGATCAATAAAGCCGCCATTTCGGTAAAAGCGTATCACGCGCGGACCGGCACTCAGCACACAGAGATGCCGGACGGTGCAGCAACGCTGCGCCACCGCCCACATGGCGTTCTGGCGGTGTTTGGCCCCTACAATTTCCCGGGCCATCTCCCCAACGGGCATATTATTCCGGCCCTGCTGGCGGGCAATACCCTGATTTTCAAACCCAGCGAGCTGACGCCGTGGACCGGCGAGGCGGTGGTAAAACTGTGGGAAGAGGCGGGGCTGCCGCCGGGCGTGCTGAACCTGGTGCAGGGGGGACGGGAGACCGGCCAGGCGCTAAGTGCCCTGGAAGGCATTGACGGTCTGCTCTTTACTGGCAGCGCCAATACTGGTTTCCAGTTGCACCGCCAGCTTGCCGGGCAGCCGGAGAAGATTCTGGCCCTTGAGATGGGCGGCAACAATCCGCTGATTGTTGAAGACCCGGCGGATCTTGACGCAGCCGTCCATCTGACCATCCAATCGGCGTTTATCACCGCAGGACAGCGCTGTACCTGCGCGCGCCGTCTGCTGGTTAAACGGGGTGAAGCGGGGGATGCGTTTTTGCGCCGTCTGGTGGAGGTCTCCTCCCGGCTGACACCTGCGACCTGGGATGCGGATCCACAGCCCTTCTTTGGCGGGCTGATTTCGGAACAAGCGGCACAGCATGTCTGGCAGGCCTGGCAGGGCCACGTCGAACGTGGCGGTAAAACCTTGCTTGAGCCTCGTCTGCTGCAGCCCGGCACCTCACTGCTGAGTCCTGGCATTGTTGAGATGTCGGAGGCGAAGAATGTGCCGGATGAAGAGGTCTTTGGACCGTTGCTCTGTATCTGGCGGTATGACGATTTTAACGAGGCCATCACGCTGGCAAACAACACGCGTTACGGGCTGGCCTGTGGTTTGATTTCGCCGGACCGTGAACAGTTCGAACAGTTGCTGCTGGAGGCGCGGGCCGGGATCGTCAACTGGAACAAACCGCTCACCGGCGCCGCGAGCACCGCGCCATTCGGTGGAGTGGGCGCCTCGGGCAACCATCGCCCCAGCGCCTGGTATGCCGCCGATTACTGCGCCTGGCCTATGGCGAGCCTTGAATCGGCAGAGCTGGCGTTGCCGCAATCGCTCAGTCCGGGGCTTGATTTTAGCCGGGAGGAGAGTCGATGAAAGCGCGGGAAGTCAATTTTGATGGTCTGGTGGGCCTGACGCACCATTATGCCGGACTGTCGTTCGGTAATGAGGCGTCGACGAAACACCGTCACCAGGTTTCTAACCCGAAGCTTGCGGCAAAGCAGGGGTTGTTAAAGATGAAAGCGCTGGCGGATGCCGGTTTTGTGCAGGCCGTGATCCCACCGCAGGAGAGGCCGAACATTCCGGTCCTGCGTCAGTTGGGTTTTAGCGGAAGTGATGAGCAGGTGGTGGAAAGAGCTGCTGCGCATTCACCGCATCTGCTTTCTGCCGTCAGCTCTGCATCATCCATGTGGGTGGCGAATGCGGCAACGGTCTGCCCCTCTGCCGATGCGCTCGATGGGCGGGTGCATCTGACGGTGGCTAACCTCAATAACAAATTTCATCGGGCCACCGAAGCGCCGACCACCGAAGCGGTGCTAAAAGCCATCTTCCGCGATGAGCGTATGTTTGCCGTGCATCCCGCATTGCCGCAGGTGGCCATGTTTGGCGATGAAGGGGCAGCTAACCATAATCGTCTTGGGGGCGACTACGGCGAGCAGGGTGTTCAGTTGTTTGTTTATGGCCGTGAAGAGGGCAGCAACGCCGCACCAGGGCGCTATCCCGCCCGCCAGACGCTGGAAGCCAGCCAGGCGGTCGCGCGGCTTAATCAGGTCTGCCCACGACAGGTTATTTTTGCCCAGCAAAATCCTGCTGTTATCGATCAGGGCGTGTTCCATAATGATGTCATCGCAGTATCAAACCGACAGGTGCTTTTCTGCCATGAGCAGGCGTTCTTGCATCAGCAGGCGTTGTTTAGCCAGTTGCGTGCGCGGGTGCCAGGTTTTATGGCGCTGGAGGTGCCCGATGCTGAGGTATCCGTCAGCGATGCGGTACAAACGTATCTGTTTAACAGTCAGTTGTTGAGCCGCGAAGATGGTAGCATGGTGCTCATATTGCCTCAGGAATCCCGTGAGCATCCGGGCGTCTGGCGCTATTTGACAACGCTGCTGGAGCAAGACAATCCCATCAGCGACATCAAGGTGTTTGATCTGCGCGAAAGTATGTCTAATGGCGGTGGCCCGGCCTGTTTGCGCCTGCGTGTCGTCCTGACGGACGAAGAGGCGTGTGCGGTAAATCCGGCAGTGATGATGAATGATGTGCTGTTCCGCGCACTAAATGAGTGGATTGAGCGTTATTATCGTGACAGGTTAACGCAGGCCGATCTGGCTGATCCGATGCTATTACGGGAGAGCCGGGAAGCACTGGATACGTTGACGCAAATGTTGAGATTAGGTTCCGTTTATCCCTTCCAGCAGTGATAGGAGGCCGTATGGACAATTTTCTCGCAATGACGCTGTCAGGTGAAATGCCCCGCAGGACGGTGGGGGAGGCTGGTGCGATCCACTGGTTATGGCATGAACAGGGCGTTCTGGAGTTAGTGCCCCCAAAGCCAGTAAAGCGCTCTCTGGTGCTTTCCTGCGCGATTCACGGCAATGAAACCGCGCCAGTGGAGATGCTGGATGGACTGTTAAAACAGCTCCTGAACGGGACGCTGACGTTAAGCTGGCGCTTGCTGATCATTATCGGTAACCCGCAGGCGCTGGGACAGAATAAACGTTTTTTGCGCAGCGACCTTAACCGCATGTTTGGCGCGCGCTGGCAAGGTTTTCCGGCCAGTGATGAGACGATTCGCGCCGCACAACTGGAACGGGCCGTCACCCATTTTTACGCTGAAGACGATGAAGATCGCTGGCACCTTGACCTGCACACGGCGATCCGTGGTTCGTATCATGTACGTTTTGGTGTACTGCCTGCGCGTGCAGAACCCTGGGATGAAATTTTTCTCAAATGGCTGGGCGATGCCGGGCTGGAAGCGCTGGTCTTCCATCAGTCACCGGCAGGAACCTTTACTCACTACACCTGCGAACAGTTCCAGGCTCATTCCTGTACACTGGAGCTCGGTAAAGCATTACCCTTTGGGGAAAATGATATGAGCCAGTTCGAGCGTACCCGCTGGGCGCTGGCGGCGTTGCTTGCTGGTGACGTGGTGCCCGAAGCGGAAACCGCACCGTTGCGCTATCGCGTGGTGCAGCAGTTAACCCGGCGCAGTGAGGAATTCGTGCTTTATATGTCGGATGATACGCTGAATTTTACCCCATTTGCGGCGGGTACGCTTCTGGCAGAAGATCGCGGAGAGCGTTACGTTGTTCAGCGCGATCAGGAATATGTGCTCTTTCCTAATCCTAACGTCGCCGTGGGGTTACGGGCGGGGTTGATGCTGGAACGCATCAGTTAGTGCTGTAAATATTAAGAAAAACGCGCCCGGGCATCACGTCGGGCGCGTTTTTTTATTGCGAAGTGCTTTGCAATGATCCGTCAGGCGTTAGCTGCTTGCGGAATATAGTCATCAGATTGCAGGAAGTGGTTAATCAAGTAGATCATGGTCTCTCCTGAAAGCCCACGCATGCACTCATAAGTTTTGTCTTTTGGACACCACTCAGCAAAGGACACTCCGTTTGTTTCTTTGGGATCTGTACTCACCAGTCTGCCGCATGGACCGTAAGCCGGGCAGGCAACATCAATACCTAATGCATTCCAGCCTTGTGCGCCATTTCTGAACGGTAAACGGTTTTTCGCCTCAATTTGCGAGTAAATAGAAATGATGCCGATCGAGGTCATGCCCGCAAGGGCAACCGGACCCGAATCACAGGCGATTAATAGCGCGCAATGGCGCATAAAATAGATCGTTTCCATAATTGAAAACGCATTGACGGCGGTAATAGCGTGCGGGTTGGTAATGGTCATCAGGTCGCGCTTGTGACTATTATTCTTATCGCTACCAATAATAACCACCTGCCATCCTGTAGCGACCATATGATCGGTTACGGCATTCCAGCCTTCTTCGGTCCAGGTTCGATTTGGCGCGCCGACGTTTGGATGCACCAGCACGGTTTTGCTCGCATCAAGGTTATGTTGTTTTATGAATGCATCGACGCGGGATGTATCAAGATGGCTTAAATCGATCTTCGGCTGTAAATCGCTTTCTCGCCACTGACTCCCAAATTCATCCAGAAAGGCTAAAGACATATGTTTGGGGGCCAGAATCTGATCCCATTTATCGAGAATGTGAATCTTATCTCGCATACCGACTTTTTCAATGAGCTTGCTTTTCCCTTCTGTAACGGAATTCATTGGCCAGAAGTAATCGACTGCCGGACAGGCGGAAGCCATATCCTCAAATAACTTATTGGCAATAAGTACAAATTTATCTGTAGTCTGTGTTTTGAGCGCAGTTAATGCACCCAGAGCAAAAACGACGTCGCCCATTGAGGCTGCACAACGAAAAATTCGCAAGTTATCAGGGGATAAAAGTGCATCGTTGTCAACGAGTTCAAGGTTTTTGGTATTGGCAAAACAGGCGAATTTGCCAGTAAGTTGTTCTAAAGGCGTCTCTTCCATGCGCGGCAATGTCAAAATAACCTCATTCCCGTTCATCAAAAACATCTCAGTACATAATTCACCCGCCATCTTCTCCGGAAGAACATTGCATCTATCGAGAAAGACAAGGGGAATCGTATTTGGCAGATTTAAAACCTGAAAATTGTGCGGATACGTTACGCCTTTCCTGCCACCCCACACGAGGAGTTTATTAATATTGTTATTGAGTGGGTTTGCACTGAATTCGCTGATGATGTTATCTATATTTGCCTGGCAATCGCGAACGGAATAATCATTTTTGAAGACAATGAGTAAGGTATTGCTATCAACAAATTCGCGTGCCGTTTCGACTTCAGGGAAAGTAAATAGTACAGTTTTTAAATTTGGGTTGGCTTCTA
Organism: Phytobacter diazotrophicus; assembly: GCF_052061655.1. Taxonomy (NCBI): domain Bacteria; kingdom Pseudomonadati; phylum Pseudomonadota; class Gammaproteobacteria; order Enterobacterales; family Enterobacteriaceae; genus Phytobacter; species Phytobacter diazotrophicus. The sequence goes on from NZ_CM125428.1 coordinate 2,312,513, forward strand.
ATGGAGATATGGATAACCCATTTTCAGTGACCTGGGTCTTGTCGCATGAGTAGTATTTGGTGTCGTAAATTTTACCAAAAGAGTAAGTGACAACAGAGTTCCACCCTCGGCTTGAAATCAAATTCTCTTTCTTAGTGAATATTTTATCTTGCAAATGTTGAGCATAGGTGCCGATGGCATTCTGACGCTGTGCAGCAGGCAATGCAAGTAACGTATTACGCGTTATAATAGATAGTGGATCATCCTCATAAATTCGTAAGTGTGTTTTATTCCTCGGGTGACGCGATTTGCTCAGGATTGTACTAATATCTTCCGCATGCCTGGTGCCAAAATGAAGATAGATAGAAGGAACTAATTTTTGACTAATACTATATAAGATATCTTTTACAACATCAGAAAAGTTCGCGTAAGTGATATTGATAATGGTGACATTGCTTTTTTCTTTAAATTCGTCCTTGTAATCTAATGCTTGTCGTAATATAAAAGTATGCGAACTGGTATCGCTAATTTTTTCGGCAAGATCGGTCGCCTGCATGCTAAATGCAGATGGGCTAGTTTCGATGTAAAAATGGAACTTCATCTTCTCAATTCCTCAATGAGCTATCCATAGCCTAACTGATCTATTATCTATCTTATTAAAATTTAAGGGTAACACGCCTGACCTTGTTCTAACTGAGGATTAGACCTGTTTTTTCTATCTTATTAGGGCAATTGCACCTGACGTTTTCAACATGAGATTACGTTTTATCCATATGAAAAATAATGTTTTTATGATTTTTAATCCTGATTTTTCATCCGGGACTGTTGCGATGAACCACTACGCTTGAAGGGCCATGAACTGAGCACTGTGTATGGATAGGGAAATCCTTTATCCGTGGGGGCTAAAGCCATCTACAGCCAGGTGTATTTTCTGGTTTATCACATCAGCCGTCAGCGTTCAGGCAGTTCTATACTTTAAACTGAGCACGAAAGTAGTGTCTTATCATGACGTCAATTGCTGCTGTAACTGTTATCTTAGGCTATTGCTCTGGGAGGTAGGGTGTGGTCGGGTTTAATTTTGAGCTAAATACCATGTCTCATATGACTACACGGATATTGAACGATTAAAATCTGGTTTTGTGAGGATGCATGATTATTAAAAGCCTTGTACATTCATCAAAATGCAAAGTCTGTGAAAGCGATGCCTATTTATGTGGAGTCGTTGACTTTAATACTTCATGTGATAGTAAGTTACCTGATCATGCAGTCTTACCATTGACGGGAATACCGATTTATTATCATCGCTGCGAGAATTGCGGACTGCTATATACTCATGCATTTGATGATTGGGATTTCGATGATTTTAAAAAATACATTTATAATGATGATTATATAAATCACGATCCTGATTTTCTTGGTGTTCGCCCAAGAAATAATGCAGAATTGGTAATGTCTAATTTTAAACCAATACTGAAATGGAATGTTCTCGACTATGGCGGCGGTGATGGCCAGCTTGCAAACTTGCTCTGTGAACAGGGCGTTAAAGCGGTTGGTTGGGATCCGTTCCATTTAAACCTTGAGTTACCACAAGGCAAGTTTGAATTAATTACCTCTTTTGAAGTTTTCGAACATACGCCTACCCCAGTTGCTACTCTCTTTGAGGCTTTCAATTTCCTGGAAGAGAAAGGGGCAATTTTCTTTTCTACATTAGTAAGCGATTCTATGACCAATGAAAGCACCCATAGCTGGTATGTCGCGCCACGAAATGGTCATGTAACGATCCATACTAAAAAGTCGCTTTCAATTCTTTTTGCGAAAGTTGGAATGGACGTGTTTAGCTTTAGCGATAGCGTGCATATAGCCTATTTCCCGACACCAGCGGACGCTTAAGAATCTGAGCTGGCCTCATCATCTTAACGATATGAGGCTTTATTTGCTCAGCTAAAGCCGGGAAGTGATCAACGGATCCGCGTCGCGGATTCGTATCAGTCGACTACAGATGGTGATATATCAGGCATAGTTCACCAGTTTGCATATATTTTTAATCCATATGCAGATTATTCCTGTTGCATTAACTTGTTATTATCTACCAGCGTTATATAATCTCCATTATTAGCTGTAAAACTGTCTGTCGTTATATTTGGTTTGCTACTCTCCTTCGTTTATCCATATTTCCTCCACAATTGCTGTAAAAATGTTTTTTACACTTTCATTGTTTTACCGATGCTCTGATTTTTTGACGAATAAAACGCTAAAGTGAATATCGTCAACACGGCATACGCCGCAAGAAAACATGAATAGTAAGGAATTATATTATGCGTAAACTCACCGCTCTGTTTGTTGCCTCTACCCTTGCTCTTGGCGCTGCTAATCTGGCGCATGCTGCCGATACCACGACCGCTCCGGCTGATGGCGGCCCGACAATGCATCATAAAGGCCCACGCGGACCTCATCATGACATGATGTTCAAAGGCCTGAACCTGACGGATGCGCAGAAACAGCAGATCCGCGACATCAGGAAAGGCGAGTATGAGCAGATGCTGCAAGAACGCCGCGATATGCACAACATTATTGCCAGTGACACCTTCGATAAAGCGAAAGCAGAAGCGCAAATCGCGAAGATGGATGAGCAGCGTAAAGCGCACATGCTGGCACATCTTGAAACACAGAACAAAATCTACAATGTCCTGACGCCGGAACAGAAAAAACAGTTTAATGCCAATTTTGAGAAGCGTCTGACAGAACGTCCGGCGCCAGAAGGTAGAATGCCTCAACCTGCTGAATAATTGATTCAGCAACTCCTATCAAGACCGCCGGTCTTGCTCATAGCACGTGTTTACGTTGTGGGCAGGACTGGCGGTTTTTTCTTTCCCGCCCCCTTGTCTGCCGCCTGTATCACGGTATTCTCAACCTGCTCGTTTTTGACAAAAAATTTCCGTGTATCATTACGTTAATTTTTTACATGCTGACCACAGCATCGCTAAGGCATCCTGCTTTGCTGCCGATAATCTTTTAATGGCAGGATGGATGATAATGACACGCTGCCTTTAGAAGCAGCGGCGCGGCGCTTCCATGCTGCGCCATTCAGGAGTGATGATGGAATTCTTTGATATCCGCAAAATGCCGGTAAATCTCTGGCGTAATGGTGCAGGGGAAACCCGAGAAATTTGTTGTTTTCCGGAGGCGACGCGAGATTTCAGTTGGCGGGCAAGTATCGCATCGCTGGCCAGTAACGGTGAGTTTCCGCAATTTCCCGGCGTCGATCGTGTCATTACCCTTATTGAAGGCGGTGAAGTTACGCTGGATGCCGGCCATGAATTCTGTCACACGTTAAAAAAATTCCAGCCTTTTACATTTCCCGGAGAACAGCCGGTGAAAGTCCAGCTTCATGAAGGGCAGATGTCGATGGATTTCAATATCATGACTCGCCGCGATCACTGCCGTGCAAAAGTACGCATTGCGGACCGGACTTTTACCACATTTGGCACCCGTGGGGGCGTGATCTTCGTACTGAGCGGGGCATGGCAACTTGGCGATAAGCTGCTTACCGCCGATCAGGGGGCCTTTTGGAGCGAAGGCCGCCAGACGCTACGTTTGTTAAAATCAGAAGGTCAGTTACTTTTTAGCGAAATTACCTGGCTTCCCGGTCACTGAGGGAACTCACTAATCAGATACTCCCCTGACAGTAACGGCTTGCAGAGTATTTTATAACCATCATGATCAAACCCGGCGGGCGTGCGGAGTAACTCTGCCGCCTCATCCAGATGGTTTACTGCGCCAAGCCACAGCCAGTTATGAATGATATGGTATTGCGTCATCTGTTCACCCACTTCCTGTAAGCTAATTGGCCCGTTCCAGGGCCAACACACCAGACGCATACGCTCCATTGCGGCCAGAAAACGGCCATCATGCTCGGCCACGGTTTCTTTACCGCAACACGCGCCTGCGCACCGGCGCAACGCCGAACGAAAACAGCCGCGACCGCGAGTTAATGACTCCAGACCCAGCAGGCCGTAGCAGAGCTTTTCGTCATCGGCGATGGACTGCAAGGTTTGCAGGGCGGCGCGGCGGTTGGCGAACAGGCCGTACAGGCCGACCTCTGAGGAAAAATCCACTTCACGGGCGTAGACTACCTGTGGTTTATCGCCGTTGACTGATAATGAACAAAGCTGTCGATTGCGGCGCAGACGTTTATTAAAAAGCGGTTGTTGCTCTTTAATCAGGCGAGCTTCAAGCAGCAGGGCTCCAAGCTCACCTGCGGTACATATCCAGGTGATGCGTCGGGACTGGCGGAGCATCGCCGCTTCGTCGGGGGTACGCAAATGAGAAAGTACCCGGCTACGTATATTCACGCTTTTGCCGATGTACAGGGGCATCGCGTCGCTTTCGCCATGAAAAAAATAGACGCCTGGCTGCTTTGGTAGTGCTTCCAGCCATGGACGTAAATGCTCGGGATATTCATAAATAGCCGCCGCTTCAAATTCAAGACGCGGGGCGGATTGACGCCTGTTCACTGCGGACTCCTGATACTGTTTAGATATCCAGTGTAGCAGGCTGCGGCAGGTGAAAAAAGAGGCGGCTTGCGCCGCCCCTGAGATTTATTGCTTTTTCCAGAAATCGTCGAAAACGGTGATCGGCGGGCGACGTTTATGTTCCGTCTTCACATACCAGCCTTCGATGATCTGCGCTGTACCGGCGTCGAGCGTTTTGCCTTCCAGGTAATCATCAATGTTCTCGTAGGTAACGCCGAGTGCTGCTTCGTCCGGCAGAGAAGGGCGATCGTCTTCCAGGTCAGCGGTAGGGGCTTTCTTATACAGGTGTTCCGGGCAACCCAGGGATGCCAGCAGTTGTTTACCCTGACGTTTATTAAGACGGAAAATCGGGTTGATATCTGTACCGCCATCACCGTATTTGGTGAAGAAACCGGTGACCGCTTCTGCCGCATGGTCAGTACCTACGACGACACCTTTCGTCATCCCGGCGATGCTGTACTGGGCTTTCATACGCTCACGGGCTTTTTCGTTGCCGCGAATAAAATCGCTCAGCTCGATGCCTGCCTCGCGCAGCGCCTGTTCGCTGGCCAGCACTGCACCTTTGATGTTTACCGTCAGCACGCGATCCGGTTTGATAAACTCAATGGCATCCTGGCAATCTTGCTCATCTGCCTGTACGCCGTAGGGTAAACGTACCGCAATAAACTGATAGCTGGTGTCGCCGGTTTCCTGGCGCAATTCGGAGATGGCGGTCTGGCAAAGCTTACCGGCCAGGGTTGAGTCCTGACCGCCGCTGATACCCAGTACCAGTGAGCGTAAAAAGGGATAGGTTTGTAGATAGGATTTGAGAAAATCAACGCTACGGCGAACTTCTTCTTCGGCGTTGATGGTCGGCTTGACGCCCAGTGCCTGAATAATCTCTTGTTGCAGAGTCATTTAACCCCTCCGTCATGTGGCCTGCTATGCAGGTAGCAAATAGGTGATGCAGCCAAATTAACCCTTTGACGGTAAAACGACAAGGATCACGAATTTGAGTGTCGCATATTACGCCGTTTTAGCAGGTTATCATCGTTTTATTAGATTTTTCTGAAAGTTATGCCAGTCACGTCGTATAGTTGAAAAATGCAATTTTATATTCCAGGCTTAGATAACACGCTGATACACAAGCGGATAAACAAGAGGATGGAATATGAACAAGAACATCGCAGGAATTCTGGGTGCAGCGGCGGTACTGACTATGCTGGCAGGGTGTACGGCTTATGATCGCGCTAAAGATCAGGTGAGCCAGCCCGTAGTGAAAGATGTCAAAAAAGGGATGACCCGCCAGCAGGTTATGCAGGTTGCCGGTCGTCCTTCTTCCGAAGTGACCATGATCCACGCGCGTGGTACTTGCCAGACCTATATCCTGGGTCAACGTAATGGTAAAACTGAAACCTATTTCGTCGCGCTGGATGAGACGGGTCACGTGATGAACTCAGGCTACCAGACCTGTGCCGAGTATGACACCGATCCGCAAGCGCCTAAGCAGTAACCTTTGATTCTCTTTGCCTGAGCAGATCTAAAACCGGTCCCTGGGCCGGTTTTTTTACGTCAGGATCTTTTTTAACGAAGCGAATTATTTGGCCGTAATGTGAAGGGAATCATGATACCAGGTCAATGAGAGACAATTATGGTTTGTAGCGAATTATCCCCTTGCAGCGCGCCCACGTATACTCAATACAACATCAAAAAACAGATAACGCGGCGTCTCGCCACACGGCTTAATCATTGGATTCTTCGATGATAAATGCTGTTCAAGGGAGGTTTTATGGATAAGAAAATCATCTATTTGTTCTGCTCAGCGGGCATGTCTACCTCGTTGCTGGTGTCGAAAATGCGTGCGCAGGCAGAAAAGTATAATGTGCCGGTTATTATCGATGCCTTTCCGGAAACGCTGGCGGCAGAGAAAGGTCCACAGGCGGATGTCGTCTTATTAGGTCCGCAAATTGCGTATATGTTGCCTGAAATCCAGCGCATTCTGCCCGATAAGCCAGTAGAAGTTATTGATTCTTTGCTCTATGGCAAAATCGATGGTTTAGCAGTTCTTAAAAGTGCCATTGCTGCCATTAAAAAAGCAGCGCTTTAAATTTTTATTTTTCCCGTCAAAGAGTAATTTCACACATTCATGCCGCAATTAACGTTGCGGCACTTAAGGGCTTATTTGTATGAATAAAGCGATCAATTCTCTGGAGAAGGTGCTGTTGCCGTTCGCGGTAAAAATAGGCAAGCAACCGCATGTCAATGCGATTAAAAATGGCTTTATTAAATTAATGCCATTAACGCTCGCCGGGGCCATGTTTGTTTTAATTAATAATGTCTTTCTTAGTTTTGGCGAAGGGTCTTTTTTCTACTCTCTTGGTATTCGACTGGATGCGTCAACAATTACTTCCCTGAACGGCCTTAAAGCCATAGGCGGTAATGTCTATAACGGTACATTGGGCATTATGTCGCTGATGGCGCCTTTTTTTATTGGCATGGCGCTGGCGGAGGAACGCAAAGTTGATCCCCTTGCTGCCGGATTGCTGGCCGTGGCGGCGTTTATGACGGTGACCCCCTATAGCGTTGGGGAGGCGTATGCGGTAGATGCTAACTGGCTCGGCGGCTCGAACATTATCTCCGGTATGTTGATTGGGCTGGTGGTCGCGGAAATGTTCGCCTTTGTTGTCCGGCGCAACTGGGTGATTAAGTTACCTGATAGCGTTCCTGCGTCGGTCTCTCGCTCCTTTTCGGCGCTGATTCCGGGCTTTGTGATCCTCTCTGTCATGGGGATTATCGCATGGGGACTGGCCGGTGCCGGAACGACCTTTCACCAGATCATTATGGACTCCATCTCTAAGCCACTGGCGGCAATGGGCGGGGTGGTTGGTTGGGCGTATGTCATCTTTACCTCGCTGCTGTGGTTCTTTGGCGTCCATGGTTCACTGGCTCTGGCCGCACTGGATAGCGGCATCATGACGCCGTGGGCGCTGGAAAACGTGGCGCTGTATACCGAATACGGTTCAGTCGATGCGGCGCTGGCCGCGGGGAAAACCTTCCATGCCTGGGCGAAACCGGTTCTTGACTCCTATATCTTCCTGGGCGGCACCGGGGCGACGCTGGGGTTAATTATCGCCATCTTTATTGCGTCCCGCCGTGCCGATCACCGCCAGGTGGCGAAGCTGGCATTGCCTTCCGGGATCTTCCAGATTAACGAACCCATGATGTTTGGCCTGCCGATTATCATGAACCCGGTGATGTTTATTCCGTTCATTCTGGTTCAGCCGTTACTGGCAGCCATCACCATGGCGGCTTATTACATGGGAATCATCCCGCCTGTCACCAATATCGCACCCTGGACCATGCCCACCGGGCTTGGGGCTTTCTTTAACACCAACGGCAGTATCGCTGCCCTGTTGCTGGCGCTGTTCAACCTCGGTGTGGCGACACTGCTCTACCTACCGTTCGTCGTGATATCGAATAAAGCACAGAACACTATCGAAGCCGAAGAGAGCGAGGAAGATATCGCCCAGGCGTTGAAATTTTAAGGAACTTCGCCGCGGCCTGTGTATGGCCGCGGCTACAGACGAGGAGTCATCATGTTGGATTTAGATAACCTGCCGGAAACAGACACCGACGCGGACGCCCTGGAAGAGGTCGTCATGGGGCTTATCATCAACGCGGGTCAGGCGCGAAGCCTGGCGTACAGCGCATTAAAACAAGCCAAGCAGGGGGATTTTGAGACGGCAAAAACGTTGATGGCGCAATCCCATGCCGCCCTGCATGAGGCACATCGCGTACAGACTCAGCTCATTGAAAGTGATGAGGGGCAGGGTAAGATAAAGGTAAGCCTGGTACTGGTCCACGCGCAGGATCACCTGATGACAGCCATGCTGGCGCGAGAGCTTATTACCGAGTTGATTGAACTGCACGAGAAAATGTGACGATAAAGGAGAAGCCCGCAGATGCAGCCAGAGATAAATGCGACGGACGCGAGAATAGTCAGAGAGCAACAGCTTTTTAATGGCCGGCCTTTTCACGTGTTTATCTACAATAAAGTTGAGAGCATCAGTGGGCTGCATCAGCATGATTACTATGAATTTACGCTCGTCCTGACCGGGCGTTACTATCAGGTGATTAACGGGAAACGGGTGTTGCTGGAGCGAGGTGACTTTGTCTTTATACCCGTCGGTTCAACCCACCAGAGCTTTTATGAGTTTGGCGCAACGCGGATCCTTAATGTGGGGATCAGTCGGCAATTTTTTGATACGCATTATCTTTCGCTGGTACCGTTTTGTTTCGTGGCCTCGCAGAGTTATCGCATCAAGGCCAACTTTCTGGCGTACATTGAATCGGTCATAGCATCGCTCAATTTTCGTGATAGTGAACTCGATGAGTTTATTGAAAATGTCACCTTCCATGTTATCAATCGCCTGCGCCACTACCGTGAGCAGCAGGAGGAAGATTGCATTCCGCAATGGTTAAAAATGACCGTAGAGGGTATGCATGACAAACACCGTTTTGGTGAAAATGCGCTGGAAAATATGGTCGCCTTGTCGGGGAAATCTCAGGAATATTTAACCAGGGCAACGCAGCGTTATTATCATAAAACACCGCTGCAAATTATTAATGAAATTCGGATTAATTTTGCCCGCAAGCAGCTCGAAATTTCGAATTTCTCAATCAACGATATTGCATGGGAGGCAGGGTACAGCAGCCCCAGCTTATTTATTAAAACATTTAAACGACTGACCTCATTTACACCAGGTAGTTACCGTAAACAACTGACGAATATTTCCTGATTTGCGGGGTTTGTCCCCGCTAACAAACATCACCATTCTATAATTATCGCACTGCGGTAATGACACGGCTTGTCTTAACATCAGGCCTGAGGGAGAAAATATGACGACGAAACTGAAAATTGTCACTATCGGTGGCGGCAGCAGTTATACCCCGGAGTTACTGGAAGGATTTATTCTTCGCTACCATGAATTACCCGTCAGTGAATTATGGCTGGTAGATGTGGAGGAGGGGAAACATAAGCTGGATATCATTTATGATCTTTGCTGCCGCATGGTGGACAAAGCGGGGGTGCCATTAAAGATATTTAAAACCCTTGATCGACGTGAAGCGCTGCGCGATGCTGATTTCGTTACCACACAATTCCGTATCGGCCAGCTCAAAGCACGTGAACTCGACGAGCGCATTCCGCTAAGCCATGGTTATCTTGGTCAGGAAACCAATGGTGCCGGTGGTTTGTTTAAAGGGCTACGCACTATCCCGGTGATTTTCGATATTCTTCGTGATGTGGAAGAGCTGTGCCCGCAGGCATGGGTGATCAATTTCACTAACCCGGCTGGCATGGTCACAGAAGCGGTTTATCGCCATACCAACTTCCGTCGCTTTATTGGCGTCTGTAATGTCCCCATCGGTATGAAAATGTTCGTCCGTGATGTTCTGCAACTCGCCACGACTGATACGTTATCGATCGATTTATTTGGTCTGAACCATCTGGTCTTTATCAAAGATGTGCTGGTGAATGGCGAGTCGCGCTTTGCCGAATTAATGGATGGGGTCGCTTCCGGGCGTCTGGCGAAATCTTCGGTGAAGAATATTTTTGATTTACCCTTCTCGGAAGGCTTACTGCGTTCGCTCAACCTGCTGCCATGTTCCTACCTGCAATACTATTTCAAATCCAAAGAGATGCTGGGTATCGAAATGGGGGAATATTACAAAGGGGGGACGCGTGCGCAGGTGGTTCAGGAGGTCGAAAAGAACCTCTTTGAGATGTACAAAGATCCGACACTCAATGTGAAACCGAAGGCACTGGAGATGCGCGGCGGGGCTTATTATTCCGATGCCGCTTGTGAAGTGATCAATGCGATTTTTAATGATAAGCAGACGGAGCATTACGTGAATGTGCCGCACAGGGGCTGTGTAGAGAATATCCCTGCGCAATGGGCAGTAGAAATGACCTGTCTTCTGGGGCGCGAGGGGGCGACGCCGCATCCACGGATCACACACTTTGACGACAAGGTTCTTGGGCTGATTTACACCATTAAGGGCTTTGAGATTGCTGCCAGCAACGCGGCACTGAGCGGTGAGCTGAATGATATTTTGCTGGCGCTCAACCTTAATCCGTTGATCCATTCTGATAAAGACGCGGAAAAACTGGCTCGCGATATGCTGCTGGCCAATCAGCAGTGGTTACCGCGTTTTGCTACGACAATAGCATCCTTCAAACAGTGAGGGGTTATGCAAAGACTGTTAATCGTCAATGCGGATGACTTTGGCTTAAGCCGTGGGCAGAACTACGGCATCGTCGACGCCTGCCGTAACGGCGTCGTAACGTCCACGACTGCGCTGGTGAACGGTGCCGCTATTGAACATGCGGTTGCGCTGTGCGAGCAGGTTCCGGAACTGGCGGTGGGGCTGCATTTCACGCTGACGTTGGGAAAACCCGTGGGAAATACGCCATCACTGACGCGAGAGGGGCAACTTGGGAAATGGATCTGGGATCTGGCTGCACAAGGTTCCCTGCCGCTCCAGGAGATTGCCGATGAGCTGGCCTGCCAGTATGCGCGTTTTATCGCACTGTTTGGCAAGCCGCCGTCACACATCGACAGTCATCATCATGTGCATATGATTGGCGCCATTTTCCCGCTGGTTGCGGCGTTTGCCCGGCAGAAAGGCATTCCGCTGCGTGTCGATCGCGATGAGGCCCGGCGTCAGGGAATTGACGCAAACGGGGTATCCAGCACGAGCGGTTTTTCCAGCGCCTTTTATGGCGATGAGATCACGGTATCGCTGTTCACCGCCATTCTGGATGCCGCCGCGCAACGTGGCGACAGTTCACTGGAGATCATGAGCCATCCGGCGTTTGTGGATAATCAGCTTATGGCAAGTCAGTACTGTTACCCACGTTTAACAGAGCTGGAAGTGCTGACCCAGCCTTCATTGCAACAGGTCATTGCCGAACGCGGCTTCAGACCGGGCACTTTTCGGGATCTGTAAGTCACGCACCGAGGCACAGGCCGCGGTGCGTGCTTATCAGGCAGGAATGCTGGCGATTTTACTCATGCGTGACCAAATACGGTGCGCGCGCAATAACCCCAGGAAATCATCCAGGGTGCTGCCTGAGGCATCCTCGGCCTGGATCACACCTTCTTCCCCCTGCGCGCCAACCTGTAAAGCGGCGCTGAACTGACGGGCATCGCCCAGCAGCGTAATGGGTTTTAGATGTTTGTAGGCTTCCAGCAGGTAGTAAAGCGCATCGCCATTATTCAGTAACTGGCTGAGATCACCGCCAGGCACAATGACGCCATCAACCGTCAGTGACGGCGCGCCCGCAAAAGTCCCCGCGACAGGTAAGACGGAGCCATCATCGGTCACAACAGTGCCCATTCGGGAATAGAGCAGTTTCGCATGCACCCCTTGTGCTTTAAGTGCTTGCAGAATAGTGAGCACATCATCGGCACGCGTTTTATCATTTAGCAACACGGCGACGATACGCCCTTTGATGGCACCATCCGGGATGGCATACAGGCTGAGCGACGGATCTTTTTTCAGGCCGTTTACCTCCTTCGGTGGCGCGATGTTGCGTTGTGCTTCACTCAGCGTAATGCCGAGGTTCGCAGCGACGGCATTTGCCAGATGGACGTCAATATGCGCCAGTTGGTCAACCACCCGTTCACGAATATATTCGCGCACGACCTTACTCAGCTCGAAGCTGAAAGCATCGATGATATGCAGCTGCTCAAATGGCGTCTGGCTGAGCCAGAACAGGCGTGGATGCGCATAATATTCGGCAAATGAGGGGCTACGTTCGCGAATTTTGCCGCCTTCAATCCGCTCCTGGTACGACTCAAACCCACCCCGTTTGGGGCCCGGCGGTGTCTCGCGCGGCCAGTTGTCATTAATCGAGTTGGGTTCATAGTTTGCCGGGTTAGTATCAATATCCATTCGATGCATGCCGTCGCGCTGCAAATTATGGTACGGGCAGGTGGGGCGGTTTATGGGGATCTCATGAAAGTTTGGCCCACCAAGACGGCTAATCTGCGTATCCGTATAGGAGAACAGACGCCCCTGCAGCAGGGGATCGTTAGAGAAATCGAGCCCGGGGACAATATGACCGGGGTGGAAGGCGGCCTGCTCGTTTTCGGCAAAGAAATTATCCGGATTACGGTTGAGCACCATTTTGCCCACTCGCTTTACTGGCACCAGCTCTTCCGGGATCAGTTTCGTCGGGTCGAGGAGATCAAAATCAAATTTAAATTCATCTTCTTCAGGAATGAGCTGTAATCCAAGCTCATATTCCGGGTAATCACCCGCTTCAATCGCTTCCCAGAGATCGCGACGATGAAAATCGGGGTCACGACCGGTCAATTTCTGCGACTCATCCCAGACCAGTGAGGCTTTTCCTGCCACGGGTTTCCAGTGAAAACGCACAAACGTGGCTTTGCCTTCGGCATTGATCATGCGAAAAGTATGAATACCAAAGCCTTCCATGGTGCGATAACTGCGTGGGATCCCGCGGTCAGACATTGCCCAGATGACATTATGCAGTGTCTCCGGTTGCAGCGAGACATAATCCCAGAAGGTGTCATGAGCGCTCTGCCCCTGGGGAATTGCCCAGTGAGGCTCGGGTTTTACCGCATGAACGAAATCCGGGAATTTATGCGCGTCCTGAATAAAAAATACGGGCGTGTTGTTCCCCACCAAATCGAAGATACCCTCTTCGGTGTAAAACTTGGTGGCAAATCCACGAATATCCCGCACGGTATCGGCGGAGCCTGCTCCTCCCTGAACCGTGGAAAAACGCACAAATACCGGCGTGATTTTCTCCGGGTCGGAGAGAAAATCTGCTTTGGTGATGGCCGATAAACTTTCGTAAGGCTGGAAATAGCCGTGGGCGGCAGAACCGCGTGCGTGGACGATGCGTTCAGGAATGCGCTCATGGTCAAAATGGGTGATCTTTTCGCGCAGAATAAAGTCTTCCAGCAGCGTCGGTCCCCGCGTGCCCGCCCGCAGTGAATTTTGATCGTCTGCGATGCGTACGCCCTGATTTGTCGTCAGTGGAAAATTTTCGCTGCCCTTACGAAAGGCTTCCAGCGCGGTGAGTTTCTCATTGGCCGTGTTGGGGGCCTTTAAACTGCCTGGGGCCGTGGGTTGCTCGCCGGGCGCGGAGAGATGCGGGGAAGGGCGATGGGAACCGTCTGCCGGCGCCAGAGAATCCAGACCGGGTTTTGACTCACTGGCATCATGCACCGGTGATTGATGATTTGTAGGGTTTTGTTCTTTATCCGACATTGAACACGTCTCCTGTTTTCATTGCTGAAAAATGGTCGTTGCTTTGGCAAAACCCTTCTAACTATAGAACAACTCAGGACAGTGCTCAGGCGTAACGGCTATCAGCGCACTGAGAGAGCGGCAAAAATACGCAGAAAGTCAGCCCGGAGGCGACGCGCGGGGTGACGATCGGCTATGATAGGACTTTCGTGTTAGTGGAAATCGTTTTAGTGAACTCTTCGCTTATGAAACCTTTGCGCCATCAAAACCGTCGTGTTATCAGCTATGTACCCCGTATCGAACCTGCACCGCCTGAACATGCTTTGAAGGTTGATGGGTTTCGTGACGTCTGGTTATTGCACGGGAAATATGTGGCCTTCGTGTTACAGGGCGAGCGTTTTACGCGTTCACCTGTTTTTAGCGTGCCTGAAGCTGCTCAGCGCTGGGCAACTCAGATTCGTCAGGAAGGCGAAATCGACGAGTAAAAAAAAACGCCTGCAATGACTTGTCAGGCGGTTTTCGTTTCGAATGACGTCTAAATTAGCGATGTGCCAGTTCGGCGTCCTCTTCGCTGTTCAGAATGGTTTTGTCCGTCTGCTTAAGCCACTGGCTGGTCAACGTACCTGCGGTCATTGAGCCGCTGACATTAAGCGCAGTACGCCCCATGTCGATCAGCGGTTCCACCGAAATCAGCAGCGCAACCAGTGTGACGGGTAAACCCATAGCCGGCAGCACAATCAGTGCGGCGAAGGTCGCACCACCACCTACACCCGCAACACCTGCGGAGCTGACCGTCACAATACCGACCAGGGTGGCAATCCACATCGGATCCAACGGATTAATGCCCACTGTCGGAGCAACCATTACCGCCAGCATTGCCGGGTAGAGACCCGCACAGCCGTTCTGACCGATGGTCGCACCGAACGAGGCGGAGAAGCTGGCGATAGACTCAGGTACGCCCAGACGACGAGTTTGCGCTTCCACATTCAGCGGAATAGACGCGGCGCTGGAACGGCTGGTAAATGCAAAGGTCAGTACCGGCCATACTTTGCGGAAGTATTTCAGCGGGCTGATGCCATTCACACCCAGCAGCAGGCCATGCACCACAAACATAATGCCAAGACCAATGTAGGAGGCGATAACAAAGCTGCCGAGCTTAATAATGTCCTGGATGTTCGAGCCAGCCACCACTTTGGTCATCAGCGCCAGAACGCCATACGGCGTCAGTTGCATCACCAGACGCACCAGCTTCATCACCCAGCTTTGCAGCGTATCAATGGCGATGAGAACGCGCTCGCCTTTCGGCGCATCGTCTTTGAGCAGTTTCAGGGCGGCGACACCCAGAAACGCAGCGAAAATCACAACGCTGATAATGGAGGTCGGGCTTGCACCCGTCAGATCGGCAAACGGATTCTTCGGTACAAACGACAGCAGCAACTGCGGTACGCTCAGATCGGCCACTTTGCCTACATAGTTGGTTTGAATGGCCGTTAAACGGGCTGTTTCGGCGGTCCCCTGAACCAGACCTTCGGCGGTCAGACCGAAGAGGTTGGTCATCATGACGCCAACCAGCGCTGAAATCATCGTCGTAAACAGCAGAGTGCCGATAGTTAAAAAGCTAATTTTTCCCAGCGAAGACGCGTTGTGCAGGCGTGCAACGGCGCTCAGAATAGAAGCAAAAACCAGCGGCATAACAATCATCTGCAGCAGTTGCACGTAGCCATTACCGACCACGTTGAACCACTGGATAGAATTCTTCAGTACCGGGTTATCCGAGCCGTAGATAGCCTGCAATGCAAGGCCAAACACTACGCCCAGCCCTAAACCGGCCAGTACTTTTTTTGCCAGACTCCACTGTTTGTGACGCGTTTGCGCCAGCAACAGCAGCAGTGCGACAAACACCACAACGTTTGCGATTAAAGGAAAGTTCATCCCCGTTCTCCTGATCTCATTATAAGGCTGGCATCCAAAGGTCAGCCAATGGCGGAAGGTTAGCAGAAGAGGTCCGCAGGCCTTATATCCAAATGGAATGAATTATGCCGTAAGAGCGAAAAGTGGCGATTTAATGGTCGGTCTGGTGATGAATAAAGCGATTGAACTGGTTTTGCAGCACATTAATCATCTGCGATGACCAGCGCACTGCACTGTTATCGGGCAATGTTTGTGGCATCCACAGCGCCCAGGTGAACAGCGCCATGCATAACACACGCTCCAGTTGGTTACCGCGTTGCGGCGAGAGCAAAGGTAGACGGAATCGCCAGCGGCAGGGCCAGAGAAGAGGGACGCCTGCCGGGGTGATCATATCGGCAAGGATATGGCTCAAATAACCCAGAACCAACCCCTGCAGTGCGTCTGCCGGGATAATCCAGCTATCGGGCACTTTGAGATAGAACAGCGTTAAGCCAATAAAAACGGCCAACAGGCTATGAGTAAAACCCCGGTGACCGAACATGCGGGCCACGGGCTTTGAGATCCATTTTAACCGCTGCCCAAGAAACGACTTCGGGTGGTCAATATCGGGCAGAAGACAGGTCAGAATGGCTGACGGAACAATATGCCACCAATCCCCGTGTGCCAGCACGGGCGTCAACTCGGCATTTTTGGCAAACACCGCGCAGGCAATGGAAAAAAGCAGGTGTCCTTCCGCCGTCATGATAAAACTCGCTAAACTGCCGATGCATACAGTATAGGGTTTTTATACAGTAGGCGGAAGAGGTGACGGTGTAACTCTTTGTCACAAGAATGACATTTAACGCGCCAGCCAGCCACCGTCCACGGCGAGAGTATAGCCATTGATATAGTCAGAAGCCGCAGAGGCAAGAAATACCGCTGGGCCTTTGAGATCATCTGGTTTTCCCCAGCGGCCTGCCGGAATACGATCGACAATCTCCTGATTACGCTCTGCATCTTCCCGTAACGCCTGGGTGTTGTTGGTCGCCATGTAGCCAGGGGCAATGGCATTAACATTGATATTGTGTGATGCCCATTCATTGGCGAGCAGACGGGTCAGCCCCAGAACACCGCTTTTAGACGCGGTATATGACGGTACGCGGATGCCCCCCTGAAACGAGAGCATAGAAGCAATATTGATGATTTTTCCGCCACCACCCTGGGCAATAAACTGACGAGCGACAGCCTGGGACAGAAAGAAAACCGTCTTGATGTTAAGGCTCATCACATCGTCCCAGTCTTTCTCGCTAAATTCCAGCGCATCGCAACGACGAATCGTCCCGGCGTTATTGAGCAAAATATCAATGCGACCCATCTGTGAAACGGCCTGGCTGACGATGTCATTAATGCTGTCTTGCTTGCTGAGGTCAGCCTGAATTGCGAGGAATTTGCGGCCCAGCGCGGTGACTCGCTCGGCGGTCTCCTGTGGTTTTTTACGGCCAACGCCGACGATATGGCATCCTGCTTCGGCAAGCCCCAGCGCCATCCCTTGCCCCAGGCCGGTATCGCAGCCGGTAACGATGGCGACTTTGTTTGCAAGTGAAAAGGCATCAAGAATCATAGTTCCCCCTGGTCCTGGTTATTGTCATCGCGCCTGAGATGAGGATAGGGGCAGAAAGGGAGAATTACAAATAAAATGAAACGATGTTTTAAAAATAAAAAACCAGAGACAGTGTTACCCATCTCTGGTGTCAGGAGTTAGCCGCACAAATGTGTCAGGGTGAGCTCTTCAAGGCTGGTTAACTTCACATCGGCTAACGCGTAGCGCGGATCGGCACGGTTCTCTTCGGCAGGCACCACAATGGAGCGCATCCGGGCGGCTTTACTGGCGATCATGCCATTGACAGAATCTTCCAGCGCCACACAGGTAAGCGGGTCAACGCCAAGCTTTGCGGCACAGTCCAGATAAACCTGCGGATGCGGTTTGCTGTACGGTAGTTTTTCGGCGGACGCCAGCGCATCGAAATTATCGCGCAGGCCGAACAGAGAGAGCGTTTTTTCCAGCATATGCAGCGGCGATGCCGAGGCCAGACCCACTTTCAGACCGCTGGCTTTGCACAGAGCAATCGCTTCACGCGCGCCTGGCAGCAACGGGCGCGTTTCTTCCACCAGGGCGATGGCGCGACTGATGATGCGTTGGGTGATCTCTTCGCAGTCCGGACCGGTCCACGGCTGGCGGGCGAACCACAGGCCAACAACCATATCAATGCGCAGGCCGAGGGTATCCGGTAGCTCATCGCGGCGGGTAATATCAACCCCCAGGCTTGCCATGACATCCAGTTCAGCACGATCCCAGAGTGGCTCTGAGTCCATAATTAATCCATCCATATCGAAAATGGCAGCGAGTATTTGTCGCGGGGCAGACATTCACACCTCTCTTTCTTACGTTAGAACACAGGGAGAAACACTTTTTCTGGTCAGGAGGTCATCATACCGTCTTTAAAGATCGGGCGAAAATGAATATGAGAGGGTAGACTTAGGCGGAAAACGGAACGTCTCACAAGGGGAACCCATGACGTATCAACAAGCTGGACGCATTGCCATACTAAAACGCGTCCTGGGGTGGGTTATCTTTATCCCATCGGTGATTTCGACAATTATTTCAGTACTTAAGTTTATGTACGACCACAGTGAAAAACAGCCGGGCATCAATGCCGTTATGCTGGATTTCGCCCATGTGATGATTGAGATGATGCGGTTTAACACGCCATTCCTCAATTTTTTCTGGTACAACTCACCCACGCCGGATTTCCATCACCAGCTTAATATCGGTTTCTGGATTATTTTTGCGCTGATCTTTGTAGGGCTGGCGCTGCAGGCTTCCGGGGCAAGGATGAGCCGTCAGACGCGGTTTCTGCGTGAAAACCTTGAAGATCAACTGATTCTGGAAAAGGCAAAAGGGGCCGAAGGGCTGTCACGCGAACAAATAGCAGCGCGTATCGTGGTACCGAATCACTCCATCTTCCGGCAGATTTTCCCGCTCTATGTCCTGCCTGTTATCTGTATCGTCGCAGGTTACTTCTTTTTCTCTCTGCTCGGCTTCCTTTGAACTAAGGCCACCTCTGGGTGGCCTTATCGTTCCGTCATGCAGCAAGTACCCGCTCCAGCGCTTTTTGCGCCGTTACCAGATGCTGCCCTCCGAACAAAATCGCCCGGTTAAAGAGTGTATAAAGCTGGTACACGGGCTGACGGTCAAGGAAATCGCCCGGTAAGGGACTCACGGACTGGTAGCCATCATAAATTTGCGGCGGTTGGTCCGGGTGTAACGGGAGCATTGCCAGGTCACACTCTCTGTCTCCCCAGTAACATGCCGGGTCGTAAATAAACGGACCGTCCGGACCAAGCGCACAGTTAGCTGACCACAGATCGCCATGTAGCAGAGATGCCTGAGGTTGATGCGAAGCAAGGCGCTGCTGAACATGTTCGACGATGGCATCGATATTGCCAAACTCCAGCCCTTTTTCTGCCGCCAGCTCCAGTTGCCAGCCGATACGTTGCTCGGCAAAGAAGGTTGACCAGCGACGTTGCCAGGCATTGGGCTGCGGTGTTGTCGACAGGTCATTATCAAAATCAAGACCGAACTGCGGTTGGTCGCTCCACTCATGCAGCCGTGCCAGTTGCTGGCCGAGTAAAAAAGCGCTGTGGGCATCGAGAGGGCGTGCCGGGAGATACTCCATCACCAGGAAGCTGTAGTCGCGGTCACTGCCGACCGCCAGGACTTTGGGTACGCGCACCGTATTACTACGGGAGAGCAGTTCTAGCTGGTCAGCTTCTGCGGTGAAGATGGGCAGTAATTCCCGTTCATCGCATTTTACAAACAAATCCTGACCACCATAACGCAGGTGCCATGCAGCATGGATTTCTCCACCTGGCAACTCGTCACGCTGTTCGATCTCACCAACGCCTAGTTGTTCGCTTAACAGACGACTTATTGCTTGCCACATGATATGTCTCCCATGTTATCAGCCAGATCATAAGGTTAGCGCACTACTATTATGAAAAAATACGAACCAACGCACACCTGCGCATCCTGGGACGGACAATGGCACTTATTGTGTCTGTTTTTGCCATGCTTCCCAGGTTGTCACGCTAATATCAGGCTTTGCGCTGACGACGCTATCAGCAAGGCCACTGGCCAGCTCAGTCACCTCTTGTTCGTTCAACGGGCTGATAAGGCCAAAGGTATTTGTCCCAAGGTCGTGCACTTTGCCTTCTTCATCCGTGAGCGTGAGCAGGAATCCGGCGCGCGTAAACTGATTATTCAGCTCGTTGATTTCCGCCAGGCTCTGCTCGTGAAATTTCACTGTAACCACGTAGCGGGTAATACCGTCGCTGCTCATAATTCACCTCGTTGTTATCCTGAATTTTTTTAGCATAGTCGGCGAAGAGGATTTGTCGACTGCCGCCAGAGGAGGGAAGGCCCTCGCCGTAAGACGAGGGCGTATTTTCAGAGATTGCGCAGGTATTCGTAGATTTTTTGTGTGTCGGCGCGCGAACACAATTTCGTACCCTGATTAATGGTCGCAGCACTCCCTGCGGCAACACCGAATTTCACCATGTCTTCAAGCGACGCGCCTTCGGCAAGTTTCAGCGTCATCGCGCCGACCATGCTGTCACCTGCGCCCACGGTACTCTGGCTTTTCATCGGCGGCGGCACAACCTGGACACACTGGCTTTCATCAACGGCCAGCGCGCCCTGCGGGCCGAGAGAAACCACGACCCGTCGCGCTTTGCCCTGGCGAACAATCTCTTTTGCCGCATTCTGAACGTCATCCGGCTGCGTTAATTCCCGGCCTACCAGTGCGCTGAGCTCTTTCTGATTCGGTTTGACCAGTTCTATATTACCGATATCAAGTGCTGCGGAGAGGGCATCACCCGAACTGTCGACGATGCAGCGGATCCCTTGCTGTTGCGCGGCCTTAACCAGTTGCGTCAGCTTCGTCACATCAATACCCGGCGGCAGGCTGCCGCTAATCACAAGGATCGCGCCACTCTCAATGGCGAGCACTTTCTCTTCCAGTCGGCGGAACTCATCAGCGGTTAGCGTGGCGCCTGGCATCACAAAACGGTATTGCTCGCCACTGGCCTCAACATGCACATGCAGATTTTGCCGGGTCCAGTCATGCGTTTCGACACATTGCGTGGGAACATTTTCATCGGCAAGCAGCGCCGTTAAATGCTCGCCTGTCGCACCACCTGCCGGAAAAATTGCCGTGGCTTTTCCCCCCAGATGGGCGATGGCGCGTGCGACATTAATGCCGCCGCCGCCGGGTTCAAAGACGGGGGCGCTACAGCGGAGTTTCCCTTCCGGGTAAATCTGCGGCGTGAGCGTCGCGCTATCGAGGGAAGGGGCCAGCGTTAGGGTATAAACCGATACCATAATGATCTCCTTTTACGGTGAGTATATTTATTCTGGCATCTGATACTCAGAAGGCAATGTAAATAAATCGATGATTTAGAATATGAATTTTCGATAAGTCGATGTGAGACTTTTATACATTTAATGTCTATTTGAGATCTGTCTTATTCAAAAAATGAAATAAGAATTCATTGCTATGTTAAACGGGCCTTTTTATAATTTGTTACCTTTCAATGGACCGTCGGTCGTTGATCCACCTGAAAGTTTCCGGGACCGTTATGGTCTCTTTTTTTGTTGTTCGGACTCCTAATAAATGAAGCTTTTTAAGACAGTACCCGTGCTGATTGTTCTCGCGGGAGGCGTGCTTGCGTCGTTGAATGCTGCCGCAGATGACACCGTTTTTACTGTTATGGATGACCCCTCCACCGCGAAGAAACCATTTGAAGGTAGCGTTAACGGTGGTTACCTGGCCCAGTCTGGCAATACCACAAGTTCTTCTCTGACTGCTGACTCCACCCTGACCTGGTATGGCACATCTACCGCATGGTCTTTATGGGGAACTGCGAGCAACACCTCATCAAATGATGAGCGTTCCTCAGAGAAATATTCCGTAGGTGGACGTAGCCGTTACAACATGACGGATTACGATTATCTGTTTGGCCAGGCAAGCTGGCTGACTGACCGATACAACGGCTATCGTGAACGTGATGTTCTGACCGCTGGTTACGGTCGTCAGTTCCTCAATGGTCCGGTGCACAGCTTCCGCTTTGAATTTGGTCCCGGTGTTCGTTACGACGAATACACTGACGGGGACACCAAAACGCAAGGCCTGGGCTATGCCTCTGGTACCTATACCTGGCAGATGACCGACAACGCCAAATTCACACAGGGTGTATCTGTGTTTGGTTCAGATGACACGACACTGAACTCTGAGACTGCGTTAAATGTCGCTATTAATGACCACTTTGGTCTGAAAGTGGCATACAACGTGACCTGGAACTCTCAGCCGCCATCATCGGCGCCAGAGCATACCGATCGTCGAACCACAGTCTCCCTCGGCTACAAGATGTAACCGCACTGGGCCGGGTTCTCCGGCCCTTTATTTTCCCTCAGATACTGTTTTTGCCAGCGCGATAGCATTGCTAATAGCAGCTTTTGCCTGTGGACTGTTTTTCCAGCACGTTGATCCGACGAGCGCCGCCCCCTGGGCGACGATATCGTCAACGGAAGCTTCACTGAGTTGATCGAGTGAGCTAAATCCCATTTGCTCCAGTCGTTCAATGACTTTCGGGCCGACACCTTTGCAGGCGAGCAGGGTGGTGCGTTCTTGTGCGGTAAATGACATCAACATTTCCTTATTGCGATTATCACCTTGCTGTGGATATTCAGTATTATTAATGAGTAACAGAAGAACAACAAACCACGAAAAGTCGTGATCACCTCATGGGGGAGTGAATGGGCAGGACAAAAGATGCCGAGTTATATGAAGAAATGTGCCGGGTCGTTGGGAAAGTGGTGCTTGAGATGCGAGACCTTGGCCAGGAGCCAAAACATGTGGTGATTGCCGGGATGGTGCGCACGATGCTGGCGAATCAACGTGTGCCGCGTACAGAATTGACTAAACAGGCCATGGCGGAGGTAATCCGCGCGCTGGGTTTTGAGGCTTCCTGATATTCTATTTTTGTGAGCCAGCAGTAGGACACAGAAAATAGTCAAAGGAACCAATATCAAACAAGAGGTACATTCCCCCTTTTTTTAGTGTTACCATCCTCTGACGCAATGAAAAGTGTGAGCCATGGTGGCCTTCATTGACGTAACAGATTACGCGCCAATTTAGCGATTGTTGGTTAGATGGCGGCGTAATTTATTTCGACTCAACAAATATTTACTTCGTATGTGATCTTTCGTGTGGGTCACCACTGCGAATTAAGGATATGAAATGCCTGTAATTACTCTTCCTGATGGCAGTCAACGCCATTTCGATCGTGCTGTGAGTCCAATGGATGTGGCTCTGGACATTGGTCCGGGTCTTGCGAAAGCGACCATTGCCGGTCGTGTGAACGGTGAGCTGGTTGATGCGTCCGATCTGATTGAAAATGACGCAACGCTGTCTATCATCACCGCCAAAGACGAAGACGGTCTGGAAATCATCCGCCACTCCTGTGCGCACCTGTTAGGTCACGCTATCAAGCAACTGTGGCCGAACACCAAAATGGCGATTGGCCCGGTTATCGATAACGGCTTCTATTACGACGTTGATCTTGACCATACCCTGACCCAGGAAGATATCGACGCGCTCGAAAAACGTATGCACGAGCTCGCCGAAACCAACTATGACGTCATTAAGAAAAAAGTGAGCTGGCACGAAGCGCGTGAAACCTTCGTGAAGCGTGGCGAGAGCTACAAAGTCTCCATTCTTGATGAAAACATTGCTCATGATGACAAGCCTGGCCTGTACCATCATGAAGAATATGTCGATATGTGCCGTGGTCCGCACGTGCCGAACATGCGTTTCTGTCATCATTTCAAATTGATGAAAATCGCCGGCGCTTACTGGCGTGGCGACAGCAACAACAAGATGTTGCAGCGTATTTACGGTACTGCGTGGGCAGATAAAAAAGCGCTCAACGCCTACCTGCAGCGTCTGGAAGAGGCCGCGAAACGCGATCACCGTAAAATCGGTAAACAACTCGACTTGTACCACATGCAGGAAGAAGCGCCTGGCATGGTGTTCTGGCATAATGACGGCTGGACTATCTTCCGTGAACTGGAAACCTTTGTACGTTCTAAACTGAAAGAGTATCAGTATCAGGAAGTAAAAGGCCCATTTATGATGGACCGTGTGCTGTGGGAAAAAACTGGCCACTGGGACAACTACAAAGATGCGATGTTCACTACCTCTTCCGAGAACCGTGAATATTGCATCAAGCCGATGAACTGCCCGGGCCACGTGCAGATCTTTAACCAGGGTCTGAAATCCTACCGCGATCTGCCGTTGCGTATGGCAGAGTTCGGTAGCTGTCATCGTAACGAGCCGTCAGGCGCGCTGCATGGCCTGATGCGTGTTCGCGGCTTTACGCAGGATGACGCGCATATCTTCTGTACCGAAGAACAAGTGCGTGATGAAGTCAACGCCTGTATTCGACTGGTCTATGATATGTACAGCACCTTTGGCTTCGAGAAAATCGTTGTCAAACTGTCTACTCGCCCGGAAAAACGTATCGGTAGCGATGAGATGTGGGATCGTGCTGAGGCGGATCTGGCAGTTGCGCTGGAAGAAAACAACATCCCGTTTGAATATCAACTGGGTGAGGGCGCATTCTACGGTCCGAAAATTGAATTTACATTATATGACTGCCTCGATCGTGCATGGCAGTGCGGTACAGTCCAGCTGGACTTCTCGTTACCGGCTCGTTTAAGCGCCTCTTATGTTGGCGAAAACAACGAGCGTCAGGTTCCGGTGATGATTCACCGCGCAATTCTGGGGTCACTGGAGCGCTTTATCGGCATCCTGACCGAAGAATTTGCCGGTTTCTTCCCGACCTGGCTGGCCCCTGTTCAGGTTGTGGTGATGAATATCACTGATTCTCAAGCTGAATATGTCAACGAATTGACCCGTAAATTGCAAAATGCGGGCATTCGTGTAAAAGCGGACTTGAGAAACGAGAAGATTGGCTTTAAAATCCGCGAGCACACTTTACGTCGTGTCCCTTATATGTTGGTCTGTGGTGATAAAGAGGTGGAAGCAGGCAAAGTGGCCGTTCGCACCCGCCGCGGTAAAGACCTGGGCAGCCTGGACGTAAGTGAAGTGATTGAGAAGCTGCAACAAGAGATTCGCAGCCGCAGTCTTCAACAACTGGAGGAATAAGGTATTAAAGGCGGAAAACGAGTTCAAACGGCACGTCCGAATCGTATCAATGGCGAGATTCGCGCCCAGGAAGTTCGCTTAACTGGTCTGGAAGGTGAGCAGCTGGGTATTGTGAGTCTGAGAGAAGCTATCGAAAAGGCTGAAGAAGCTGGAGTAGATTTAGTTGAGATCAGCCCTAACGCCGAACCGCCAGTTTGTCGTATCATGGACTACGGCAAGTTCCTTTATGAAAAGAGTAAGTCTTCTAAGGAACAGAAGAAAAAGCAAAAAGTTATTCAGGTCAAGGAAATCAAATTCCGACCTGGCACCGATGATGGCGACTACCAGGTAAAACTCCGCAGCCTGGTTCGCTTTCTGGAAGATGGCGATAAGGCCAAGATCACACTGCGTTTCCGCGGTCGTGAGATGGCCCACCAACAGATCGGTATGGAAGTGCTTAACCGCGTCCGTGACGATCTGAGTGAACTGGCAGTAGTCGAATCCTTCCCTACGAAGATCGAAGGCCGTCAGATGATCATGGTGCTCGCTCCTAAGAAGAAACAGTAAGGCCTTCAAGTAGCAATTCCTGTGGCGCCTTTGGGCTTCACAGGTTTTGTTCGCCTGGGTTTCGTTTATTAACAATGCGAAGTGGAAGTTATTAAAATGCCAAAAATCAAGACCGTACGCGGTGCTGCTAAGCGCTTCAAAAAAACCGGTAAAGGTGGTTTTAAGCACAAGCACGCTAACCTGCGTCATATTCTGACCAAAAAAGCTACCAAGCGTAAACGTCACCTGCGTCCGAAAGCCATGGTTTCCAAAGGCGATCTGGGCCTGGTAATCGCGTGCCTGCCGTACGCATAAGTCGTTAACCTTTTTATTAACTTTTTTATGTCCCCTGTCCGTTTGCATGATAAATGCGACGGGAGAAGGGCACTCAGAATATAGATACAGGAGAGCAATATGGCTCGCGTAAAACGTGGTGTAATTGCACGCGCACGTCACAAGAAAATTTTGAAACAAGCTAAAGGCTACTACGGTGCGCGTTCACGCGTTTACCGCGTTGCCTTCCAGGCTGTTATCAAAGCAGGTCAGTACGCTTATCGTGACCGTCGTCAGAAAAAGCGTCAGTTCCGTCAACTGTGGATTGCGCGTATCAACGCAGCAGCACGTCAGAACGGTATTTCTTACAGCAAATTCATCAACGGCCTGAAAAAAGCCTCTGTTGAAATCGACCGTAAGATCCTGGCTGATATCGCAGTATTCGACAAAGTAGCGTTTACCGCTCTGGTCGAAAAAGCGAAAGCAGCTCTGGCTTAATAAGTCAGTGGAAGAGGGAGCGATGCTCCCTCTTTTCGTTTATACCCATCATGTCTCGCATTGCATGCGCGTAGGCTGAGGTCTTCGCCAGGTCACTTACTTAAGTAAGCTCCTGTGGTTTCACTCTCTCGCCGCTGTTTTGCAACGCGAATTATTTAGGGTATAACACCATCAGAAGATTGACTTTTTTCCGGTGAGCCCTTTCAATAAGGTAATCCGCTTTTTACCACACAAGGTAACGCAAGCATGAATGCTGCTATTTTCCGCTTCTTTTTTTACTTTAGCACCTGACTCCGGGAGGCTAGCGCGTGAAAGAAGAAACGGAAAATTAACGCCAAAAGCCTCCATCAGGAGGCTTTTTTTGTGTCTGAATTTTAAGTAAAAAGTCCAACAACAAGGACATAACGAGGAAAATTATGTCACATCTCGCAGAGCTGGTTGCCAGTGCACGGGCAGCCATTAATGATGCCTCAGATGTTGCCGCGTTAGATAACGTACGCGTTGAATATCTGGGTAAGAAAGGGCATCTGACCCTTCAGATGACCACCCTGCGTGAGCTGCCGCCAGAAGAGCGCCCGGCTGCCGGGGCGGTGATTAACGAAGCAAAAGAACAGGTCCAGCAGGCGCTGAACGCGCGTAAATTCGATCTGGAAAATGCTGCACTGAACGCGCGCCTGGCGGCTGAAACCATCGACGTTTCCCTGCCGGGGCGCCGTATCGAAAACGGCGGCCTGCATCCGGTCACCCGTACTATCGACCGCATTGAGAGTTTCTTCGGTGAGCTTGGCTTTACCGTGGCGACGGGCCCGGAAATCGAAGACGATTATCACAACTTCGATGCATTGAATATTCCAGGCCATCATCCGGCACGCGCTGACCACGACACTTTCTGGTTTGATGCCACCCGCCTGCTGCGTACGCAGACATCTGGCGTGCAGATTCGCACCATGAAAGAACAGCAGCCGCCGATTCGTATCATCGCGCCGGGCCGCGTGTATCGTAACGACTACGACCAGACGCATACCCCCATGTTCCATCAGATGGAAGGTCTGATTGTTGATACCAACATCAGCTTTACCAACCTGAAAGGCACGCTGCACGATTTTCTGAACAATTTCTTTGAGGAAGATCTGCAGGTACGTTTCCGTCCGTCCTACTTCCCGTTCACTGAACCGTCTGCAGAGGTGGATGTGATGGGTAAAAACGGCAAATGGCTGGAAGTGTTGGGTTGCGGCATGGTGCATCCGAACGTACTGCGCAATGTCGGCATTGACCCGGAAATCTATTCTGGCTTCGCGTTTGGGATGGGGATGGAGCGCCTGACCATGCTGCGTTACGGTGTGACGGATCTGCGAGCATTCTTCGAAAACGATTTGCGTTTCCTCAAACAGTTTAAATAAGGGCAGGACAAATAATGAAATTCAGTGAACTGTGGTTACGCGAGTGGGTTAACCCGGCAGTCGACAGTGAAGCGCTTTCCGATCAAATCACCATGGCTGGCCTGGAAGTCGACGGCGTCGAGCCTGTGGCGGGCGCATTTAACGGCGTGGTTGTGGGGGAAGTTGTGGAGTGCGGTCAGCACCCGAATGCAGACAAACTGCGCGTTACAAAAGTGAATGTGGGCGGTGAACGCCTGCTGGATATTGTCTGTGGCGCGCCGAACTGCCGCCAGGGGCTGAAAGTGGCTGTTGCCACCATCGGCGCAGTACTGCCGGGTGACTTCAAAATTAAAGCGGCCAAACTGCGTGGCGAACCGTCAGAAGGCATGCTGTGTTCGTTCTCTGAGCTGGGTATTTCCGATGACCACAGCGGCATTATCGAACTGCCGCTGGACGCCACGATTGGTACCGATATTCGCGACTACCTTAAACTTGATGACAACACCATTGAAATCAGTGTGACGCCGAACCGTGCGGATTGCTTAGGGATCATTGGTGTCGCGCGCGATGTCGCCGCACTGAACAAAGCACCGCTGGTTGAACCGGAAATCGCCCCGGTTGCTGCCACCATTAACGATACGCTGCCAATCACCGTTGACGCCGCTGATGCCTGTCCGCGTTATCTGGGGCGTGTGGTTAAAGGTATTAACGTAAAAGCGCCGACCCCGCTGTGGATGAAAGAAAAACTGCGTCGCTGCGGTGTGCGTTCTATCGATGCGGTTGTGGACGTGACCAACTATGTTCTGCTGGAACTGGGTCAGCCGATGCATGCTTTCGATTTAGATCGTATCGACGGCGGTATCGTCGTACGTATGGCGAAAGAGAACGAAACGCTGGTACTGCTCGACGGTAGCGAAGCCAAACTGGCAACCGACACGCTGGTGATTGCTGACCACAATAAAGCGCTGGCTATGGGCGGCATTTTTGGTGGTGAACATTCTGGCGTGAACGGCGAAACACAGAACGTTCTGCTGGAATCCGCGTTCTTTAGCCCGCTGTCCATCACTGGCCGCGCGCGTCGTCATGGTCTGCACACGGATGCTTCCCATCGCTATGAGCGTGGTGTTGATCCGGCGTTGCAGTACAAAGCCATGGAGCGTGCGACCCGTCTGCTGATTGATATCTGCGGTGGTGAAGCCGGTCCGGTTGTTGATATCACCAATGAAGCCACGCTGCCGAAACGGGCGACCATCCGTCTGCGCCGCAGCAAGCTGGATCGTTTGATTGGTCATCACATTGCGGATGAACAGGTTACCGACATCCTTAAACGCCTCGGGTGCGAAGTCACCGAAGGGCAGGATGAGTGGCTGGCCGTTGCGCCGAGCTGGCGTTTCGATATGGAAATCGAAGAAGACCTGGTGGAAGAGGTTGCGCGCCTGTACGGTTATAACAATATCCCGAACGCACCGGTACAAGCCGGGCTGGTGATGGGTTCACACCGCGAAGCCAATCTGTCGCTCAAGCGCGTGAAAACGCTGCTCAATGACAAAGGCTATCAGGAAGTGATCACCTACAGTTTCGTTGATCCGAAAGTACAGCAGTTGATCCATCCGGGTGAAGAAGCGCTGATTCTGCCAAGCCCGATCTCCAGCGAAATGTCAGCGATGCGCCTGTCACTGCTGACCGGCCTGCTCGGAACTATCGTCTATAACCAGAACCGTCAGCAGAGCCGTGTGCGTATCTTCGAAACCGGTCTGCGCTTCGTACCGGATACCCAGGCGCCTTTAGGTATTCGTCAGGATCTGATGCTGGCGGGCGCTATCTGCGGTAACCGCTATGAAGAGCACTGGGATCTGGCCAAAGGCAGCGTAGATTTCTTCGACCTGAAAGGCGATCTGGAATCTTTACTCGACCTGACCGGCAAGTTGTCCGCGATTGAGTTCCGCGCAGAGGCGAATCCGGCGCTGCATCCTGGGCAATCCGCAGCGATTTATCTGAAAGATGAATACGTTGGTTTCATTGGCGTCGTGCATCCGGAGCTGGAACGTAAGCTCGATCTGAATGGTCGTACGCTGGTGTTTGAACTGGAGTGGAACAAGGTCGCAGACCGCGTGGTTCCTCAGGCGCAGGAGATTTCACGCTTCCCGGCGAACCGTCGCGACATCGCTGTCGTCGTCGCTGAAAACGTGGCTGCGGCAGATATTTTAGCCGAATGTAAGAAAGTTGGCGTAAATCAGGTAGTTGGCGTAAACTTATTTGACGTGTACCGCGGTAAGGGTGTTGCGGAGGGGTATAAAAGCCTCGCCATTAGCCTGATCCTTCAGGATACCAGCCGTACACTCGAAGAAGAGGAGATTGCCGCTACCGTCGCCAAATGTGTAGAGGCATTAAAAGAGCGATTCCAGGCATCATTGAGGGATTGAACCTATGGCGCTTACAAAAGCTGAAATGTCCGAATATCTGTTTGATAAGCTTGGGCTTAGCAAGCGAGATGCTAAAGAGCTGGTAGAGCTGTTTTTCGAAGAGATCCGTCGTGCTTTGGAAAATGGTGAGCAGGTAAAACTCTCCGGCTTTGGCAATTTCGATCTGCGTGATAAGAATCAACGTCCGGGACGTAACCCGAAAACGGGCGAAGATATTCCCATTACAGCCCGGCGCGTGGTGACCTTCAGACCCGGCCAGAAGTTAAAAAGCCGCGTCGAAAACGCTTCGCCCAAAGCAGAGTAATCTGGACTAATTAAAAAGGCCGCAATCGCGGCCTTTTTCTTTCAATACTGAATATCATCTTTAAAATCAACTCACTCAATAACGCATTAATTGAACTGCATGCTGAATTACGCAAAACTCCAACAGCGTCGTAATGGCCAGTGGCTCTGCGGCCTTGCGCTGCTTTTGCTTATCGCGCTGTTTATTAGCCTGTGTGCGGGCGATCAGTGGATTGGTCCTGCAAACTGGCTTGATGCTCGTGGGCAACTTTTTGTCTGGCAAATACGTCTACCCCGTACGTTAGCGGTTTTGCTGGTGGGGGCGGCGCTGGCATTAAGCGGCGCGATTATGCAGGCGTTGTTTGAAAACCCACTGGCCGAGCCGGGACTTCTGGGTGTGTCTAACGGCGCGGGTGTCGGGTTAATAGCCGCCGTACTGCTGGGAAAAGGTCTGTTGCCTGGCTGGGCGTTAGGGTTATGCGCCATCGCCGGGGCGCTGGTCATCACACTTATTCTTCTGCGCTTTGCCCGACGGCATATGTCGACCAGTCGTCTGCTGTTAGCCGGCGTCGCGTTGGGGATCATTTGTAGCGCGCTGATGACCTGGGCCATCTATTTTTCCACTTCATTCGACCTGCGCCAGCTCATGTACTGGATGATGGGCGGTTTTGGTGGCGTAGACTGGCAACAAAGCTGGCTGATGGTCGCACTGTTACCAGTAATGGGCTGGACCTGCTTTCAGTCGCAGCCACTTAACGTACTGGCGCTGGGGGAGACATCGGCCCGTCAACTCGGGCTACCCTTGTGGTTCTGGCGCAATGTGCTGGTGGTGGCAACTGGCTGGATGGTAGGCGTCAGCGTCGCGCTGGCTGGTTCCATTGGCTTTATAGGGCTGGTTATCCCCCATATTCTGCGTCTTTGCGGCCTCACCGATCATCGTGTGCTTCTGCCCGCCTGCGCGCTTGCGGGGGCGACGGCACTGCTTTTTGCCGATATTGTTGCCCGAATGGCGCTGAGCGCCGCGGAATTACCTATCGGCGTCGTGACGGCAACACTGGGAGCACCGGTGTTCATCTGGCTCTTGCTAACGGCAAGACGCTAAAAGGCCGGAGGACGTACTGCCCGGATTCACCCGCAGACAATAATTACGTAAAAGTGTGTAACAACAGCACGTCAAAAAAAGAAAAATTGCCTAATTCGTTGGTTTTATGTCTTTTTTTGGTAAATGACAGGAAAAGGATTATCGCGCATTATCTGGCTATTATTAATGACTGGCCGGGCGAGAGATCCGGCGTACGAATGAACCGACTAAGGGGATGCTATGCACCAGGATATTTTGAACACCGAGATTACAACGATTGATGGCGAACACATCGCGCTGGAAAAATACCAGGGCAAGGTTATTCTGGTGGTGAATGTGGCCTCAAAATGTGGCCTGACGCCACAATATGAACAGCTGGAGAACATTCAGAAAGCCTGGGAGAAAGACGGCTTTATCGTTCTCGGCTTCCCGTGTAATCAGTTTGCCGGGCAGGAGCCGGGCAGTGAAGAAGAGATCAAAACCTTCTGCAGCACGACCTATGGGGTGACTTTCCCAATGGCAGCCAAAGTCGATGTTAACGGTGAAAACCGCCATCCTTTGTATCGCAAATTGATTGCCGCGGCACCAAAAGCAGTCGCCCCGGAGGGCAGCGGTTTTTATGAGCGCATGGCCAGCAAAGGGCGGGCACCGCTCTATCCGGATGATATCCTGTGGAACTTTGAAAAATTCCTGATTGGTCGTGATGGTCAGGTTGTTCAGCGTTTCTCACCGGATATGACGCCCGAAGATCCTATCCTGATGGAAGCGATTAAGCTGGCGCTGGCAAAATAATGCCGTTGCTGCAACTTCATGACCTTGAGGATGCAGGCAGACTGGGGCCAATTACGGCCCTGGTCGACAAAGCGCAAATGCTGCATCTTGTTGGGCCGAATGGCGCGGGGAAAAGCACGCTTCTGGCACGTCTCGCCGGTTTGACGCAGGGAAAGGGCAGTGTGCAGTTAAATGGCCGTCCGCTTGAGCAATGGCATGCGCCGCAACTGGCTCGTCATCGTGCTTATCTGTCCCAGCAGCAGACACCGCCCTTCGCCATGCCGGTCTGGCATTATCTGGCACTGCATCAGCATCACCACCTCAACGACAGCGTGGTTGAAGAGATTACGCATAAACTTGGGCTGGCGGATAAGCTGGGGCGCACTGTCAATCACCTCTCCGGTGGCGAATGGCAGCGGGTGCGGCTGGCAGCGGTGATTGCGCAAATTCATCCGGCAGCGAATGCGGATGGGCAACTCCTGTTATTAGACGAGCCGATGAACAGTCTTGATGTTGCTCAGCAGGCCGCGCTGGATGGCATGTTAAGCGAACTGGTGGCGGCAGGGACCACCGTTGTGATGAGCAGCCACGATCTTAACCATTCGCTGCGTCGTGCGCATCAGGTGTGGCTATTACGCCAGGGTAAACTGATTGCCAGTGGCCCACGTGATGAGGTGTTAACGCCGCAAAATCTGGCGACCGCATACGGTATGCCATTCCGCCGCCTCGACCTGGCTGGTCACAGGATGCTCATTCCCGAGGTATAGCAGTAAACGGAACTTGCAAGAATTGCAATTCACACGCTAAATTATTCCAGCATAACAAAAATAGAGGTTTTGCTGGATGCGCATCTGGTTTCTTCTGGCGGCATTAATTCTTTCAGGGTGCAGCAGTCATCGGGCACCGCCACCTAACGCACGCCTTTCTGATTCCATCACCGTCATTGCCGGGCTGAATGATCAACTGCGCGACTGGCGCGGTACGCCTTACCGCTATGGCGGCATGAGCCGTAATGGCGTTGATTGTTCGGCATTCGTGATGATGACCTTCCGCGATAAATTTAACCTTGAGCTTCCCCGCGATACGCGTAAACAGGCGGAAGTGGGAACGAAAATCGATAAGGATGAATTGCTGCCGGGCGATCTGGTGTTCTTCAAAACAGGCTCCGGTGATAACGGTCTGCATGTGGGCATCTACGACACCGATAATGCCTTTATCCATGCATCCACCAGCCAGGGAGTCGTGCGTTCTTCGTTAAACAATGTCTACTGGCGGAAGAATTTCTGGCAGGCGCGTCGTATCTAATCCCCTTCCGATCGCAAGCAGCGATAGCTAACCGGCTCGCTGCTTTTGTGAACTAAACGCAAATTTTGTTATTTTCCTCACCATTCATTCATTTTTTCTTCAATATTTATTATTTAACTATTCGTTACCTTAAAGGGGTGTCAGTATCGTGGCATACGCTGGTGTGAGCAATTTAACCAGGATAAGCTTGCGCACGAAAATAAGGAATTTTCGACAATATAATGGGAAATGATGAAGTCAGTTTTGTTAAGTTCAACTACGTTGATGCATGTGCGCATTGGTTTTTCGATGCAGGATATCAACCTTAATGCGGGGTTGGCGCCATGATCGTATCGTTTGATGACACCTATCGCTCAGAGTTTTTACTACAGCCTGCGCGCAACGGTTACGGCACGCTTGTCGGGATTGAAATCGTGGTTAATTTCGTTGGGGCGGGTTCTGTGCGGGCATCTGCAGAGCGGATAGTGCCACGCCTTAGCCCAGACGAAACGCTGACGCTTTTTACTGAGCAATTAGAATTACTCGAATCCTGTAAACTATTCTTTATTCAGCATCAACTTCTCGCCTGGATACATATTTCACCGCTTATTGTCGATTCATTGATCTCTAATGTTGAACTTGCCGAAACGGTAGCGAAATATCCTTTTCTTGAATTTACTGTGAATGAGAATTATCCCAACCTGACGAAAGGTAATGAAAATAATTCTCTCGTCTTGTTTAGCGAACGGTATCCTTTAATCCTGGGAAATTTTGGCGCCGGGGCTGCTTCCACTCGCGCCATTTTTGATGGGCTGTTTAAGCGGGTGGTGTTGGATAAAAACTTCATCCACCAGCGGCTGGCCTCGCGTTCGTTCGAACCCTTTATGCGCGCAATCGTCTCACAAATCTCCCCCTATTGCCGTTCGGTAATGATTGACGGTATTGACGATGAAAAAACTTTAAAGCGGGTGAAGCCGTATCAGTTCAGTGCCATGCAGGGGAATTTATGGCCAGCGGTCCCCGCTGCTCAGATCACCAGCCTGGTTCAGGGATAACCTTGCCTTTAACCCGTGTTTAACATCCTCTAAACCCACTACAATAAAGACAGGAGGTACTATGACCCTGTCTTTTATTACCCGCTGGCGCGATGAGCTGCCTGGTTTTTATACTGCCCTTTCCCCGACACCGCTGAGTAATGCCCGCTTGCTTTGGCATAATGCCTCTCTGGCGAAAACCATGGGCATCGATCCCGCCCTGTTTACGCCGAACGAGGGGGCTGGCGTGTGGGGGGGCGAAACGCTGCTTCCCGGAATGTCACCGCTTTCGCAGGTCTACAGCGGACATCAGTTTGGCGTCTGGGCGGGGCAACTGGGCGACGGGCGCGGTATCCTGCTCGGCGAACAGCGACTGCCTGATGGTACAACGCTGGACTGGCACCTGAAAGGTGCCGGGCTTACGCCGTATTCCCGTATGGGTGATGGCCGCGCGGTGCTGCGCTCAACCATTCGTGAAAGCCTGGCCTCTGAGGCCATGCATCATCTGGGGATTGCGACGACACGTGCGCTTTCCATTGTCACCAGTGACACGCCTGTTTACCGCGAAAGCGTTGAGCTGGGGGCGATGATGATGCGCATTGCGCAAAGTCATATCCGTTTTGGCCACTTCGAGCACTTCTATTATCGGCGCGAACCCGAAAAGGTACGCCAACTGGCGGACTTTGTGATTCGCCATTACTGGCCGCATCTGCAGGATGATGCCAACAAATATGAAGTCTGGTTTCGGGATGTCATTGCCCGTACCGCTGCGCTGATGGCTCGCTGGCAGGCGGTCGGCTTCGCCCATGGGGTGATGAATACGGACAACATGTCGATTCTGGGACTGACGATTGATTACGGCCCCTACGGTTTTCTTGATGACTATCAGCCCGGTTTTATCTGCAATCACTCGGACTACCAGGGACGTTATAGCTTCGATAACCAGCCAACAATTGCCCTGTGGAATCTGCAACGGCTGGCGCAAACTCTGTCGCCGTTTATGAGTGCCGATGTGCTCAATGCGGCGCTGGACAGTTATCAGCCAGTATTGCTGAGCGAATATGGCATATTGATGCGCCAGAAACTGGGCTTTTTTAGCCAGCAAAAGGATGACAATGTGCTGTTAAGCGAGCTCTTCGCTCTGATGGAGCGTGAAGGCAGCGACTATACCCGCACTTTCCGCATGTTAAGCCATACCGAGCAGATGAGCGCCAGCAGCGCGCTGCGTGACGAGTTTATCGATCGCGAGGCGTTTGACAGTTGGTTTAGCCGCTACCGTGCGCGTCTGGCGCAGGAGACTATTGCGGATGCGCAGCGTCAGCAGCAGATGCAAAACGTAAACCCGGCGGTTGTTCTGCGTAACTGGCTCGCACAGCGGGCGATTGAACAGGCAGAGCAGGGAAATACCGAAGAGTTGGAGCGTCTGCATGCCGTCTTGCGGGAGCCTTATACAGAGCGCAACGATGACTATAGCCGTCGCCCACCGGACTGGGGGAAAAGACTGGAGGTTAGCTGTTCAAGCTGAGCCTCTATTTCGTTAGTATCAGTTTCCCGGCGTGCGTCTGTCGCAACAGATATTCTTGTCCCTGATGTTCAATGACAACGCGCGCCGAATCCCCCAACAATGTTTTGCTGCTGATGCGGCGATCCCCAGGATGAATAGTGGCTGGGCTGGCAGGCAGTTTCTCTGCCGGAGTGGTCGGCTTATCCTTGTTCGACATTTCATGCTAACTGTTTGGATATGACAATGATAATTATTATTAATACCTGCCGTGCTGGCTGCAAGTAATATTTGGAAAACCAATCATTTGGGGTAGGGGGAGCGTCCCGCCGGGAGACCCGACGGGAAAAAAGATTACAAACGTGAGGAGACTGCCGCAGCGAGCTTTTCGAGCAATACTTCGCTGTCTTCCCAGCTCAGGCACGGGTCAGTGATGGACTGCCCGTATACCAGCGGTTGGCCGCTGACGATCTTTTGCGTACCCTCTTGCAGGAAACTCTCCGCCATCACCCCCGCAATTGCCGTGGAGCCATCACGAATCTGCTGACAGATGTCATCGCATACGTCAAGCTGGCGACGATGCTGTTTCTGGCAGTTGCCGTGACTGAAATCGACGACCAGTTGTTCCGGCAGATCAAACTCGCGCAGAGTTGCGCAGGCAGCGGCAATATCGTCGGCATAGAAATTCGGTTTTTTTCCGCCACGCATAATGATATGCCCGTAAGGGTTACCGCTGGTCTGGTAAATGGTCATCTGTCCGGTTTTGTCCGGCGAGAGGAACATATGGCTGGTTCGCGAAGCGCGAATCGCGTCTACCGCAATTCGGGTGTTACCGTCAGTACCGTTTTTGAAGCCTACCGGACAGGAGAGCGCCGACGCCATCTCGCGGTGGATCTGGCTTTCTGTGGTACGCGCGCCAATCGCCCCCCAACTGATCAGATCAGCAATAAACTGTCCTGTCACCATATCCAGAAATTCGGTTGCTGTCGGTACGCCCAGTTCATTCACTTCGAGCAGGAGTTTGCGTGCCAGTTCGATGCCATGGTTAACGCGGTAGCTGCCGTTCAGGTCGGGATCGGAAATCAACCCTTTCCAGCCCACTACGGTTCGCGGCTTTTCAAAATAGGTGCGCATCACAATTTCCAGTTGCGCACTGTGCTTTTGCCTTAACCCCTGTAGGCGACGGGCATAATCCATTGCTGCGTCCAGATCGTGAATGGAGCAGGGGCCAATAATCACTAATAGCCGTTTATCTTCACCGTTGAGGATTTTCTCAATACGGCGACGGGATTGTGTGACATGTTCCGCAACTGCAAGGGAAACGGGATGCCGCTGCGCGAGCTCTGCCGGAGTGACCAGACTCTCGATGCGCGCAGTGCGAAGTTCATCGGTTTTGTTCATCAGAATTCTCAAAATTTTGTGCTCAAACGGCCAAATGCCGGAGGCGATGCGCACACCTTAAACCAATCCTTGCTTAATTCAATAGCAGGTTGTGATGCGCATCACATCGAAGGCCAGCATGATAGCAAAATTGTCATCCATGTACTAGTGTCTTAGTACATGCGGCGGTTAAGCCCCATCATGTCGAGAATTTTGGTGGCGATCTCTTCTACCGAGTAGTTGGTACTGTTTAACCAGGGGATCTGATTTTTACGGTAAAGCGCTTCCACCTCTGCCACTTCCATGCGGCACTGGCGTAATGAAGCGTAACGGCTATTTTCACGACGCTCTTCGCGAATTGCAGCCAGGCGCTCAGGATTAATGGTCAGACCAAATAATTTATGCTGGAGCGGCTTCAATGAAACAGGCAGAACGAGATTATCCATGTCATCCGCAATAAAAGGATAATTAGCTGCACGGATACCGAATTGCATGGCCAGATAAAGGCTGGTTGGCGTTTTACCGCAACGGGAGACACCTAACAAAATCACCTGGGCCTGATCCAGGTTGCGCAACGAAATACCATCATCGTGAGCCAGCGTGTAATCAATAGCGGCAATCCGCGCATCATATTTCGTCAGGTTGCCTGGATTTAACCCATGGGTACGATGCGCAATAGGTGTCGGGTCGAGTTTTAATTCTTGCTGTAATGGTGCCACCAGTGCCTGAACAATGTCCTGACAGAATCCTTCACTTTGTAAAATAATGGTGCGGATTTCAGGCAGTACGATGGAATAAAACACTAATGGACGTACGCCTGTCTGCTGATAGATAGCGTCAATCTGGTCCTTCACTGCTCTGGCGCGGCTTTCATTCTCCACGAACGGCAGCGTGATGCTATTGATAGCAACAGGGAATTGCGACATCACCGCATGGCCTAATACCTCTGCGGTGATAGCGGTACCATCGGAAATATAAAAAACCTGGCGATCCACAGCGCTGTCCATTTTACCCTTCCTGATTGTCATGCGTAATTATCTGAAAGCATAAATTAAAGTCACCCATCTGCGTAGCGTCTTTTCTGAATTTTTAAAATGAAACGGTATTTTTGTTTTTAATGAAAAGTATGGTTCATTTTTATTATGCGCTTAAAAAAAGAATGACTTTGAGGATTTTCCGATTATCGAATACTGAATCGTTGACGGGAAAGTGTCCGAAAAGACAAAAATTTAAATTGCTTGAACGATTCACCGTTTTTTCAGCCGGAATAATTATGCCAGGATGAAAAGGTAGTAAATGCTTTATTACCCCATTCAAATATCACAAAAGGATTGTTTAGATGTCCAACAATGGCTCGTCTCCGCTGGTGCTTTGGTATGACCAACTCGGCATGAATGATGTAGACAGAGTTGGGGGCAAAAATGCCTCCCTTGGTGAGATGATTACTAATCTGTCCGGTATGGGCGTAAGCGTACCCAATGGGTTTGCTACCACTGCCGATGCGTTTAACCAGTTTCTCGATCAAAGTGGCCTGAATCAGCGCATCTATGACCTGCTGGATAAAACGGACATTGACGACGTTTCCGAGCTGGCGAAAGCTGGCGCGCAGATTCGCCAGTGGATAGTCGATACTCCGTTCCAGCCGGCGTTCGAAGATGCGATCCATCAGGCATATGCCAAACTGTCTGCTGATGACGAGCAGGCATCCTTTGCGGTGCGTTCTTCCGCAACGGCAGAAGATATGCCAGACGCCTCCTTTGCGGGCCAACAGGAAACCTTCCTGAACGTGCAGGGGTATGACGCCGTGCTGGTGGCGGTGAAGCACGTCTTCGCCTCCCTGTTCAATGACCGTGCGATCTCTTACCGCGTGCATCAGGGCTACGATCATCGCGGTGTTGCGCTCTCTGCCGGGGTGCAACGGATGGTGCGTTCAGACATCGGTTCTTCCGGCGTGATGTTCTCTATCGACACGGAATCCGGCTTTGATCAGGTGGTATTTGTCACCGCGGCCTGGGGGCTGGGTGAAATGGTGGTACAGGGCGCAGTTAACCCGGATGAATTTTATGTCCACAAGCCAACACTGGCGGCTGGGCGTCCGGCTATCGTGCGCCGCACGATGGGGTCGAAGAAAATTCGCATGGTCTATGCGCCAACCCAGGAGCATGGCAAACAGGTGCGTATCGAGGACGTCGAACAGGCTAACCGCGATCGTTTCTCGCTGACCAACGAGGAAGTGCAGGAACTGGCGAAACAGGCTGTGCAGATTGAAAAACACTATGGCCGGCCGATGGACATTGAATGGGCGAAAGACGGCCATACTGGCAAATTGTTTATTGTGCAGGCGCGCCCGGAGACCGTGCGATCTCGCGGTAAAGTGATGGAGCGTTATACGCTGCATGCGCAGGGCAAAATCATCGCCGAAGGGCGTGCGATTGGCCAGCGCATTGGCGCAGGCCCGGTGAAAGTGATTCACGATATCAGCGAAATGAATCGCATCGAAGCAGGCGATGTGCTGGTGACTGACATGACCGACCCGGACTGGGAACCGATCATGAAAAAAGCGGCAGCGATTGTCACCAACCGTGGCGGTCGTACCTGCCATGCGGCCATCATCGCTCGTGAGCTGGGGATCCCGGCGGTCGTCGGTTGTGGCGATGCAACTGAGCGCATGAAAGATGGCGATAAAGTGACCGTCTCCTGCGCCGAAGGCGACACGGGCTATGTTTACGCCGAGATGCTCGACTTTAGCGTGAAAAGCTCAAGCATTGATGAAATGCCTGCGCTGCCGCTCAAAATCATGATGAACGTGGGCAACCCGGACAGAGCGTTTGATTTTGCCTGTCTGCCGAATGAAGGTGTCGGCCTGGCTCGCCTGGAATTTATTATCAACCGTATGATCGGCGTGCACCCGCGTGCATTGCTGGAATTTGATGATCAGGACGTGAAGCTGCAAAACGAAATCCGCGAAATCATGAAAGGTTATGATTCGCCGAAAGAGTTTTATGTTGGGCGTCTGACCGAAGGCATCGCAACGCTGGGGGCGGCATTTTATCCAAAACGGGTGATCGTGCGTTTGTCAGACTTTAAATCCAACGAGTATGCCAACCTCGTCGGCGGTGAACGTTACGAACCGGACGAAGAGAACCCGATGCTCGGCTTCCGTGGTGCCGGTCGCTATGTTTCCGACAGCTTCCGTGACTGTTTCGCGCTGGAATGTGAGGCGGTGAAGCGTGTGCGCAACGAGATGGGGCTGACCAACGTGGAAATCATGGTCCCCTTTGTCCGTACCGTGGAGCAGGCGAAAGCGGTGGTGGAAGAGCTGGCACGTCAGGGGCTCAAACGTGGTGAAAACGGACTCAAGATCATCATGATGTGCGAGATCCCGTCAAATGCGTTGCTCGCTGACCAGTTCCTGGAGCACTTTGACGGTTTCTCTATCGGTTCAAACGACATGACGCAACTGGCGTTGGGGCTGGACCGCGACTCCGGTGTTGTCTCTGAGCTATTTGATGAGCGTAATGACGCGGTTAAAGCCCTGTTGTCGATGGCCATTCGCGCTGCCAAAAAACACGGCAAATATGTCGGTATCTGTGGGCAGGGCCCGTCGGACCATGAAGACTTCGCGGCCTGGCTGATGGAAGAGGGGATCGATAGCCTCTCCCTGAACCCGGACACCGTGGTTCAAACCTGGCTGACGCTGGCTGAACTGAACAAATAATCCATTACTCCCTTACGATAAAACCTCACTTCTTCGGACGTGGGGTTTTTTTATGGCGGAAATCCGGCTGGAATAAGTAAATTCTTAGCTGAAACAAAATGTGTTTGCGCACGCTTACCTTAGAGATGTGTCATCAATCGAATTACACTGGCCTCGTTTTAACACATCTGCACGATTCAAATACTCCAGCCCATCCTTTGCAGATGCCTCTGATCGCATGTGCTGCGTCAGATATATTTTTCTTTTCGTTTTTTCAGGGAATTTACGCGACTGCGTATAGCTATATGAATGTGGCTGCATTGCCAGGTTTACGCCTTGCGCTTTTATTTTAGTTGGCTACCAGAACTGCAAAAAAATAACGACAGCCTGCCTGCTGATGACTACGGATGCATTTCGCTATCGGTCAGTCAGCAGACTCTGCCAGGTTATTTATATCGAGGTGCGTGAATCTGATATTGGCGCATCCCAATGATCTCATTTCAATTAAGGTAAATGCCATGAAACGTTTATTGCTGATTGCGACCGTGCTCTCCTGCATCGCGCTTAACGGCTGCGCATCGTATAACGAACATATTAAAGCGTGCGACGGAGAGGATGTAAGTACCGCACATCTGGCCTTTGATTATCTGCCGCTTGGCGCGCTACTCGATAACGGAACCTGTGCTGTTACCGGCAACGGTGCGCACTTTAGCAACACGGATGGCGCAAAATGAATTTCTACCAAACGGATACGTTAACGGCTGTCATTGCACGCCTGAAAGAGCTTACCCGCGAATAT
This sequence comes from Phytobacter diazotrophicus, assembly GCF_052061655.1. Classification (NCBI taxonomy): domain Bacteria; kingdom Pseudomonadati; phylum Pseudomonadota; class Gammaproteobacteria; order Enterobacterales; family Enterobacteriaceae; genus Phytobacter; species Phytobacter diazotrophicus. The sequence goes on from NZ_CM125428.1 coordinate 2,354,392, forward strand.
CATGCTTATGAAAATACGCTGGCGCAGTTATGTGATGAGGGAGAAAAGGCCCTCAGAATACATAGCGAAGATGCGTATAACAATTTTATGTCTGAATGTGGTTCAACACTGGCGGCAATTAAGGTAGAACTATGACGCGATTGTTATTATTGTTAACCGCCTGTATTTATTCCTGCGCAGTTATGGCTGGTCCGGTTAATGGGAATTGGCTGACGAAGGAATCCGTTATCTGTATTAACGGTATGAGTGTAATAAAATATGATTACACTCATGCTGAATTAGCCAATACCACACTGGATATAGCAGTGAATGGCAAAACGGTTCGTACGATAAAAGGCCTGAATGTCTTTGACCATTGGGACAGCACATTGGATGCCGTCGAATTTGTCCATTTTAAATATGACGGGAAGGCGTACAACATCTATATCCAGGACAGCAAAGGGGAAGGCATCATGCATTTTGACTACACCAGCCCCGCCGTAGACTGTGCTGTCATGACAGGCGCTAATGTATGAGGTGGCTTATCATTATCGGCTTCTTACTATTTGCCGTATGGACAATTCAGGATGCCCCCCGATGAGGCGTGACAGACGTAACCGCCGCACAGAGGTTTTCCCCGGAGGTTAAGCTGCCTCAGCGCCTGTTTGAGGAATAAAAAAAAGCCCATCGTGGGAGATGGGCAAAGACTACACACAGCAATTCGTTGTTTCACTCAGGGGATTTCCATGCTTATAAATCAAGGTGTTGATTTATAACCGTGACCTTATAGTAGGCCATCCGGGATTTTAGCGTCGATCAGATTCGTCTCATTAGTTAAACGGCGGTTAAGATTTTGCGGGGAAAACGGCGCAAACCTCCGGTCAGGAGGCTTGCGCACGGGAGGGACAGTAAATAAATGATTAGCAGTGCTTCATAATCATCGAAGCTGGCGTATCAGATGCGGGTGTCATCTGCATCGTGTATCTCTTCCAGCGCGTCATTTTCCTCCGGCCCTGGCATCGGAGCTTCGTTAACCCAGGCGGAAAAGAGTCGCCATGAAACGGCCAGTAACACCGGACCAATAAACAGCCCGATCATCCCAAATGCCACCAGGCCGCCAATAACGCCGGAAAGTATCAGTATCATCGGCAGATCGGCACCCATACGAATCAGCATGGGACGGATAAAGTTATCCAGCGTGCCGACCACGCAACTCCAGACCAGCAACACCGTGCCCCATGTTGAGTCGCCGCTCCAGTAGAGCCAGATAATCGCAGGCACCAGCACAACCAGCGGGCCCAGTTGTACCAGACACGTCATCAACATAATGACCGTAAACAGCGTGGCGTATGGCACTCCTGTCACCGCCAGGCCAATCCCTCCGAGAACCGCCTGCACCAGCGCGGTGACAACCACGCCGAGCGCGACAGCACGAATGGCTTGCCCTGCCAACAGAACGGCAGCATCGCCGCGCCTGGCCGCCAGACGATAGGCAAAATGACGAATCCCCTGTGCGACCTGCTCGCCGCGCCAGTACAGCAGGGCGCTAAATAGCAACATCAAGGCACAATGCAGCATGAAACGACCGATATGTGCCGCCTGACCGACAAACCATGTGGTGGTAGTGCCGACATAAGGGCGTACTTTGGCAAGTATCGCGCTGCCGCCCATATCCAACAGGTTGTGCCAGCCGCTATACAGCTTGTCGCCGATCAGCGGAATACTGTTCAGCCACTCCAGGGTCGGCGGTGTCATTTCACCCGATGTAATGGCCTGAATGACCGGACCGCTGTTATCCACGAGGCTATTAACCAGTAGCGCGACCGGAAGAATAAACAGCAAAATTAATAATAATGTCATCACGATGACTGCCAGTGAGCGGCGACCAAACAGCGCGCGCTGTACGCGCAGAAGCACCGGCCAGGTGGCAATAACCACGGTACCTGCCCAGGCGAAACCAAGAATAAAAGGCTGAACGATCCACAAACAGGCGATGATCATAAGGGCTAAAAACAGTACCGACAGCATCACCTGCGGTACATCCCGGGACTGCGATTGAAAGGCCATAAAACGTAATCACCTTAAGTGAGAGGATGCGAAATCAGTAAAGATAATGATTAATGATTTCAGCGGTTTTTGACAGTCTGATTCTGCCCGTAATTCTGGTGGGCGCATAAGAAAAAAATGTGATACAACGATGGATGCTGCAAGCAAACGATTAACTATTCACAACTACTAACAGTCAGGCAGGGTCAAGAGTAATGATCCCACAGATTTCTCAGGCACCGGGTGTCGTTCAATTGGTGCTGAATTTTTTACAGGCACTGGAGCAACAAGGTTTTACCGGCGATACCGCCACAAGTTATGCCGACAGGCTGACCATGGCGACCGATAACAGTATCTACCAATTGCTACCCGATGCCGTTGTCTTTCCCCGTTCTACTTCTGATGTCGCCTTAATTTCACGCATCGCGGCGGAAGCGCGTTTTCAGTCGCTGGTATTCACACCGCGCGGCGGTGGCACCGGTACAAACGGTCAGGCGCTGAACCAGGGCATCATCGTTGATATGTCCCGCTATATGAACCGCATTATGGAAATTAATCCTGAGGAAGGATGGGTGCGGGTTGAAGCGGGCGTCATCAAAGATCAACTCAACCAGTTTCTTAAACCCTACGGCTATTTCTTCGCGCCGGAACTGTCCACCAGTAACCGTGCGACGCTGGGGGGCATGATCAATACCGATGCTTCCGGTCAGGGATCGCTGGTCTACGGAAAAACGTCCGACCATGTCCTCGGCGTGCGCGCCGTATTGCTCGGCGGCGATATTCTGGACACCCAACCGGTGCCCGTTGAACTGGCGCAGACGTTGGGTAAAGCAAATACCGCAGTGGGGCGCATTTACCGCACCGTGTTCGAACGTTGCCGGGACAATCGTCAACTGATTATCGATAAATTCCCCAAACTCAACCGTTTCCTCACGGGATACGACCTGCGCCATGTCTTCAATGATGAGATGACCGAGTTTGACCTGACCCGCGTGTTGACGGGCTCGGAGGGAACGCTGGCATTCATTACCGAAGCGCGGCTGGATATCACCCGCCTGCCGAAAGTGCGCCGTCTGGTGAATGTGAAATACGATTCGTTCGACTCCGCGCTGCGTAATGCCCCGTTTATGGTGGAAGCGCGCGCACTGTCGGTCGAAACGGTCGATTCAAAAGTCCTCAATCTGGCGCGCGAAGACATCATCTGGCACTCCGTAAATGAACTCATCACCGATGTGCCGGATAAGACCATGCTGGGTCTGAATATTGTCGAGTTTGCCGGTGATGATGAAGCGCTAATTAATGAGCAGGTTACCTCTCTGTGCGCTCGCCTGGATTCCCTGATGGCGGAAGGGGCGGGCGGGGTGATTGGCTGGCAAATTTGTGACGACCTGGCGGGCATTGAGCGTATCTACGCGATGCGTAAAAAAGCCGTCGGCCTGCTGGGCAATGCGAAAGGGGCGGCAAAACCGATTCCGTTCGCAGAAGATACCTGTGTGCCACCGGAACACCTTGCGGACTACATCGTCGAGTTTCGCGCATTGCTTGACAGCCATGGCTTGAGCTACGGCATGTTCGGTCATGTGGATGCAGGCGTATTGCATGTGCGTCCGGCGCTCGACATGTGCGACCCGCAACAGGAGGTTTTGATGAAGAAAATCTCCGATGATGTGGTGGCGTTAACGGCCAAATACGGTGGCTTGCTGTGGGGTGAGCACGGTAAAGGTTTCCGTGCCGAATACAGCCCGGCGTTCTTTGGTGCGGAACTGTATGCAGAGCTGCGCAAAGTGAAGGCGGCATTTGACCCGGCAAACCGTCTCAACCCGGGTAAAATTTGTCCCCCTGAGGGGATTGATGCGCCGATGAAGCAGGTAGATGACGTGAAGCGCGGTAGCTTCGACCGACAAATCCCGATTGCCGTGCGCTCATCCTGGCGTGGGGCGATGGAGTGCAACGGCAACGGTCTGTGCTTCAACTTCGATGCCAAAAGCCCCATGTGCCCGTCGATGAAAATTTCCGGCGATCGTATCCATTCGCCGAAAGGTCGCGCCACGCTGGTGCGCGAATGGCTGCGTCTGCTGGCCGATCGCGGTATCGACCCGGTGAAGCTGGAAAAAGAGATGCCCGAAAAACGCGCCAGCCTGCGTTCGCTGATTGAGCGTACCCGTAATAGCTGGCATGCGCGTCACGGCGAGTATGATTTTTCGCATGAAGTGAAAGAGGCTATGTCGGGTTGTCTGGCCTGTAAGGCCTGCTCGACCCAATGCCCGATCAAGATAGACGTGCCGGAGTTCCGCTCGCGCTTCCTGCAACTTTACCACACACGCTATTTGCGTCCGCTGCGCGATCACCTGGTTGCGACCGTGGAAAGCTACGCGCCGCTGATGGCCCAGGCGCCGAAAACGTTCAATTTCTTTATGAGCCAGCCGTGGGTGCGTTCGCTTTCACAAAAACATATTGGCATGGTGGATTTGCCACTGTTGTCTGTTCCCTCATTACAACGGCAGATGATCGGCCACCTTTCGGCGAACCTGACGCTGGAACAGCTTGAAACATTGAGCGATGCGGAAAAAGCCACTACGGTGCTGGTGGTGCAGGATCCGTTCACCAGTTACTACGATGCGCAAGTGGTGGCCGATTTCGTTCGTCTGGTGGAAAAACTGGGCTACCAGCCCGTTGTCCTGCCCTTTTCGCCGAATGGCAAAGCGCAGCATATCAAAGGCTTCTTGCAGCGTTTTGCGAAAACCGCACAGAAAACCTCGGATTTTCTCAACCGAGTTGCGCAACTGGGCATGCCGATGGTGGGCGTCGACCCGGCGCTGGTGCTCTGCTACCGCGATGAATACAAGCAGACGCTCGGTGAGAAGCGTGGCGATTTTCACGTCATGCTGGTGCACGAATGGTTGCCTTCTGCACTGGAAGGGCGTGAGAATCGCGCCATCAGCGGTGAATCCTGGTACCTGTTTGGCCACTGTACTGAGGTGACGGCGCTGCCTGCTTCCGTTTCGCAATGGACGTCCATTTTTGCCCGTCTGGGCGCGAAGCTGGAAAACGTCAGCGTAGGGTGCTGCGGCATGGCAGGAACCTATGGACATGAAGTCAAGAACCACGCCAACTCGTTGGGGATTTACGAGTTGTCCTGGCATCAGGCGCTGCAACGTTTACCGCGTAGCCGCTGCCTGGCGACAGGCTACTCCTGTCGCAGCCAGGTGAAACGCGTGGAGGGAAATGGCGTACGCCATCCGTTGCAGGCGCTACTGGAGATAATAGGATGATCTGGAAACGTGAGGTAACCCTTGACGCGCTCAATGCGATGGGCGAGGGCAATATGGTAGGACTGCTCGATATCCGTTTTATTGCAATTCATGACGACTCGCTTGAAGCAACAATGCCGGTTGATAGCCGCACGCATCAGCCGTTTGGTTTGCTGCATGGTGGCGCTTCTGTGGTACTGGCGGAGTCGCTGGGTTCTGTTGCCGGATATTTATGTACCGAAGGCGAGAAGAAAGTGGTTGGGCTTGAGGTTAATGCCAACCATATTCGTTCCGCACGGAGCGGGCGTGTGCGTGGCGTCTGTCGTGCACTGCATACCGGTGGCCGCCATCAGGTATGGCAAATTGATATTTACGATGAGCAGGATAAATTATGCTGCACTTCGCGCCTCACCACCGCGGTCATCTGAGATAAATTTGCGACAGGGAAACCTGTCGCAAAAATTCATATTTTCTTCATCCATTTTCACATTCAGACTTGTCCATTCGTGCTATATTGGGCGGGTTTGAAAACCGCTTCGATGGCTGTCGAAGCCAGACTTTGTAACGCATAAAGACCTAATGAAGTGATTCGTTGTTTCCTTAAGCGCTACTCCCTACAGGCTTACAGGTAACAATAATGCATTCATCGTTTAAAAGGGCGTTTTTACATCCACGCCACTGGGGCACATGGGCAGGGCTTGGCCTGCTTTGGTTGCTCGTTCAACTGCCTTATCCTCTTCTCTCCCGTTTGGGAGAAACCCTCGGGAAATTAGCCCGTCCTTTTCTTAAACGTCGCGAACGTATTGCCCGCCGCAATCTGGAACTTTGCTTTCCAAATATGAGCGATGAACTCCGCGAAGCAATGATTGAGAAAAACTTCATGTCGCTCGGCATGGCGCTATTTGAAACCGGTATGGCCTGGTTCTGGTCTGATAGCCGGGTGCGCCGCTGGTTCGACGTAGAAGGTTACCAGAACCTTGTTGCCGCACAGGCAAGCCAGCGTGGCGTGATGGTCGTCGGTGTCCATTTTATGTCGCTGGAGCTCGGTGGTCGCGTGATGGGGCTGTGTCAGCCGATGATGGCGACCTACCGTCCGCATAATAGTGAATTGATGGAGTGGGTGCAGACGCGAGGCCGTATGCGTTCCAATAAATCGATGATCGACAGACGTAATCTGAAAGGTCTGGTGAGCGAACTGAAAAAAGGCGAGGCCGTCTGGTTTGCCCCCGATCAGGATTACGGCAGCAAGGGCAGCACCTTCGCGCCATTTTTCTCAGTTGAAAACGCGGCAACCACCAACGGCACTTATGTGTTGTCCCGTCTTTCCGGAGCTTCAATGTTGACGGTGACCATGGTGCGTAAGGCGGATCGCTCAGGTTATTCGCTGCATATCGGCAAGGCGATGACCGATTACCCGGCGAAAGATGAACACGAAGCCGCAAGCTATATCAATAAAGTCATTGAACGTGAGATTCTGCGCGCGCCGGAACAGTATCTGTGGATCCATCGTCGCTTCAAAACCCGCCCGCCAGGAGAAGCTTCGCTTTACCTGTAATTCCTGCCCCAGGTCGGCGCACAGCCGGCCAGTTACTGGCTCGCAAGAACGGACTCCGCCAGTTTTTTTCTCCTGACAAAAGGCGATATCAACCCCATCCATCCACGGTGGACCTGCCGATATTGCTTACGGAGCGGTGCACTGCGCCTTTCACGAAACGTTAAGTTTTCGCTTCGATGGCGTATTAATCGAGCTCCGGAATCGCCACTTTTTTGAGCTTAATGACGAAGTGATTTTCATGACGGGTAATTTTCGCGCCGTCGTCACAATATTCGGTTGAGAGCTGGAAAAACGCATCCGCGTCAACATCGAACGCCAGTTCGATTTCACTGTACTTCCCTGAGTTAAGCATTTGATAAACTTGCTTTAAGCTGTGTGCTTTGGCTATCGACATGATAAAAGAACCTCAGAAGTGATGACGAAGTGGTTAAAACCTGACCATTGCTTTATAGCAGGCAATGGCGAAATTTCCATCCGATAAGCAGGAGGCAGCACGTAACGTTAACAGGGAAATTTTACATCTTGAATAATGTTATGTTATAACATAGCATAACATATTTTCGTAAACCGAGGGACGGATTTTGGTTAGCCATTTTGCAAAAACAACGATAGTTCTGGGGACGCTTTTAGTAAGCGCTACTGCCTTTTCTCATGATCACCATTCGCACGGGAAACCGTTGAGTGAAGTAGAGGAAAAAGCGGCGAACGGTGAATTTAACGATAGCGATGTCAGAGACAGAAAGCTGACCGACTGGGACGGTATGTGGCAGTCTCTCTATCCTTACCTGCAAAGCGGCGATCTGGATCCGGTGTTGCGGAAAAAGGCAGAGAAAGACAAGAGTAAATCGTTCGATGAACTGAAAGCGTACTACCGCAAGGGATATGTCACCGACATCGATACAATCGGTATTGAAAATGGGGTGATGGAATTCCATGTCGGCGACAAGGTGAGTGCCTGTAAATATGATTACGCCGGGCATAAAATCCTGATGTATACCTCCGGTAAGAAGGGCGTGCGTTATCTATTCGAATGTAAAGATGCCAGCAGTAAGGCCCCAAAGTTTGTGCAATTTAGCGATCACATTATTGCACCGCGCACTTCCACGCATTTCCATATCTTTATGGGTAATACCTCTCAGGAGGCGCTGCTAAAAGAGATGGACAACTGGCCAACTTATTACCCTTATCAGCTTAAAAAAGATCGGATTGTTGATGAGATGCTTCACCATTAACGGAGTATTTATGCCCGCTTCGGCGGGCCTTTTGTGTCTTCCTGCGCTTTAGTTTCTCTGTCGGCTCTTGTAGCATAGGCCGCTCATCGGCTTTAACGGTATTTGCAGGAGGCAAAGTGTTTGCCGAATATGGTGTTATCAGTTTTTGGTCTTATTTTATTGGGGCGATTTTCATTATCTTAGTGCCTGGTCCGAACACCTTCTTTGTGCTCAAAACCAGCGTGGCGGGTGGGCTGAAAAATGGCTATGTCGCTGCTGCGGGCGTGTTTATCGGCGATGCGGTGTTGATGTTCCTCGCCTATATGGGGGTGGCAACGCTTATCAAAACAACGCCAGTATTGTTCAATCTGGTCCGCTATCTTGGCGCGTTTTACCTGCTCTGGCTGGGGGTGAAAATGCTCTACAGTGCGCTTTCTCGTAAGGGCAAAAGCGTGAGTGAGCATGAGGTACATAAGGGCGATATCTTCAAGCGTTCGCTGGTACTGAGCCTGACCAACCCGAAAGCGATTTTGTTTTATGTGTCGTTTTTTGTGCAGTTTATCGACATCCATTATACCAACACGGGAATGGCGTTCTTTATCCTGGCCAGTACGCTGGAATTAATTAGCGTCTGTTATTTCAGCTTCCTGATTATCTCCGGGACCTATGTGACACAGTTTGTGAAAACGAAAAAACGTCTCGCAAAACTCGGCAACTCATTAATTGGTCTTATTTTTGTCGGTTTTGCCGCCCGGCTGGCAACGCTGCAATCCTGAATAGCATTAAGGCCTGTGTTTAACGGGCCTTATTGCACTGTCCAGGCAGGCTCCCGAGTCCACTTTTTTGCTGCCAGAGCGAGGATTATTAATAGTCGTCATCGGTATCTTTTAATCGGGAGCGGATAACAAGGACAGCAAAGATAATGACAATGGCAAGAATGCCCAGGAACCAACGCATGATGACGGCCACTTTGGGTAGAGATACTGTTCGGGCATCTTATATTATAAGACCTGCGTAATGCATTCATTTCGCGTATGAAAACTATGCATAACTGTGTCTTGTCATTTCGCAAGACGGAAGGGCAAACCGTTGACCTGTAGTCGGCGCATCACTATTCTGCGTCTGATTTTGCTATCTGGCGCGCCGTCCCGGTGCTGTTTTGCTGTGTAAAACAACAGCGGCTTTAAAAAAACTTGCTGAGTATCATATTTGCTGCACTAACAGCGAGCATTGATTAAATAACGTCGTTTTCCCAACCCTCACTTTTTATGGTGCGTGATGAAAATCTATCTGGTCCGCCACGGCGAAACCGTCTGGAATGTTGAAAACAGAATTCAGGGGCACCTTGATAGCCCGGTTACAGAGGTCGGTATCAGGCAGATCTCTGCACTGTGTCGGGATCTGACAGACAAATCCATTACCTCTATCATCGCTTCGCCTTTGGGCCGTTCAGTGACCGCAGCCAGGCAAATTGCCTCGCACTTAGATTGCCCGTTGCATCTCAATCCTGCCCTTGTCGAACGTCATTTCGGCGAGTTAGAAGGCAAACGCATTAGCGAACTGACAGAGAAAGAGCGCGCACAGGCTGAGGCGATGCTTTCCGGCAGTTTGGCTATCGGGCCGCAAAATGGGGAAGCACTACAGGATGCCACCCAAAGAGTCCTTGGCGCGCTGTCAGACTTGTCAGCCCGGCAAGGCAATGTGTGCGTTGTTTCCCACGGGCACGTTATCCAGTCAGTTATCAATACCCTGGTGGGGAATAATGCCGACCATTTTGAGCGGTATGCGCATTTAAATGGCGCTTATTCAGTTCTGGCCTGCCCGGACAAAGGACTCACCGTAGAGAAATGGGGCATATCGACCCATCTTTTTTCCCGAAGTAGGTAATGAGCATTTGTTCTGCTGGCGGTTAAATGTGCCGTATCTCGTTGATAATCCGTTTTGTGATGCAGTTAACTTTCTGATATCAGGAAAAGTTTTCGAAGATCCCTTTTTTAGCTCCCTATCTCAAAAATAGGTATTACCTATACATCTTTTAGTGACGCAGACGCGCCTTCCTTGCTGCTGAAAATAGCTATTATTTATCAAATCATTAAACAATTTTTCACTTATCTGTAAAGCCTTCACACAGAGTCTATGCTTATACCATGAGCTTAAAAAACGGGCAGTACACGAATAACCCTTCGGAATAGAGGTTGAAGTGATAATCATTATCACTAACATAGTGTTATGTCCTTCATGATTTATGATGTGAGGTAGAACTATGGAATTGCAATCAGAGACGTTCGACCCGGCAGACTTTTCCTGGCGTGGGCTAACGATGACACCCGCCGCCGCAGAACATATTCGCGGATTAACCCGTAAGCAACCTGACCTGCTGGGTGTCCGGCTGGGCATTAAAAAGACAGGATGCGCAGGTTTTGGTTATGTGATGGACACCGTCACGCAGCCGGATAAAGACGACCTGCTTTTTGAATGTGAGGGTGCACGACTCTACGTGCCGCTCGCGGCGATGCCATTTATTGACGGCACCGAAGTGGACTATGTGCGCGAAGGTTTAAACCAGTTATTCAAATTTCATAACCCGAAAGCCCAGAATGAATGTGGCTGTGGCGAAAGCTTTGGGGTATAGGCGGTACTATGTCTCGTAATACTGAAGCAACAGATGATGTCAAAACCTGGACCGGGAACCTCAATTATAAAGAGGGTTTTTTTACCCGGCTAACCACTGACGAACTGGCGAAAGGCATTAATGAAGATGTCGTGCGGGCGATCTCAGCCAAACGTAACGAGCCTGAATGGATGCTGGAGTTTCGCCTGAGCGCATTTCGCGCCTGGCTCGAGATGGAAGAGCCGCACTGGCTGAAAGCCCATTACGCGAAACTCGATTATCAGGATTACAGCTACTATTCCGCGCCTTCCTGCGGAAGTTGTGATGATACCTGTGCCTCGCAGCCAGGGGCCGTTCAGCAAACTGGCGCAAATTCTTTCCTGACGGATGAAGTGGAAGCGGCATTCAACCAACTGGGTGTGCCGGTCCGTGAAGGGCGCGAAGTGGCGGTCGATGCCATTTTTGACTCCGTCTCTGTTGCCACCACCTACCGGGAAAAACTCTCCGAACAGGGTATTATTTTTTGCTCGTTTGGTGAGGCCATACATGACCATCCTGAGCTGGTGAAAAAATACCTGGGTACCGTCGTGCCCTCCAATGATAACTTCTTTGCAGCGTTGAATGCGGCGGTCGCCTCTGACGGTACGTTTATCTACATCCCGAAAGGGGTACGCTGCCCGATGGAATTGTCGACCTATTTCCGCATCAATGCCGAAAAAACCGGGCAGTTCGAACGCACCATTCTGATCGCGGATGAAGGCAGCTATGTTAGCTATATCGAAGGTTGCTCCGCACCCGTGCGCGACAGTTACCAGCTTCATGCGGCCGTGGTAGAAGTCATCATCCATAAAGATGCGGAAGTGAAATATTCTACTGTGCAGAACTGGTTCCCCGGCGATAACAACACTGGCGGTATCCTCAACTTCGTGACCAAGCGTGCGCTGTGCGAAGGCGAGAACAGCAAAATGTCCTGGACACAGTCGGAGACCGGTTCAGCCATCACCTGGAAATACCCGAGTTGCATCCTGCGCGGCGATAACTCCATCGGTGAGTTCTTCTCCGTGGCACTCACCAGTGGCCACCAGCAGGCGGATACGGGCACCAAGATGATTCACATCGGCAAAAACACCAAATCGACCATTATCTCGAAAGGGATCTCTGCGGGTCATAGCCAGAACAGCTATCGCGGGTTGGTGAAGATTATGCCGAGCGCCACCAACGCCCGTAACTTCACCCAGTGCGACTCTATGCTGATTGGCCCGGATTGCGGGGCGCATACTTTCCCGTATGTGGAGTGTCGCAATAACAGTGCGCAACTGGAGCATGAAGCCACCACTTCACGCATTGGGGAAGATCAACTGTTCTACTGCCTGCAGCGCGGTATCAGCGAAGATGATGCCATTTCAATGATCGTCAATGGATTCTGTAAAGACGTGTTCTCCGAGTTGCCGCTGGAGTTTGCCGTTGAAGCACAAAAATTGCTGGCTATTAGTCTTGAACACAGCGTCGGTTAAGAATTAAGGAATACACATGTTAAGTATTAAAGACCTGCAGGTAAGCGTTGAAGATAAAGAGATTCTGCGTGGCCTGAGCCTGGATGTGCGTCCGGGGGAAGTGCACGCGATTATGGGACCCAACGGTTCCGGCAAAAGTACGCTATCCGCAACGCTGGCAGGACGTGAAGATTATGAAGTTACCGGCGGCAGCGTCGAGTACAAAGGTAAGAATTTACTGGAGCTCTCCCCGGAAGATCGCGCCGGAGAAGGGGTGTTTATGGCCTTCCAGTATCCGGTAGAAATTCCTGGCGTCAGTAATCAATTCTTCCTGCAAACGGCGCTTAACGCCGTGCGCAAATACCGTGAGCAGGACGAGCTGGACCGCTTTGATTTCCAGGACCTGATGGAAGACAAAATCAAGTTGCTCAAAATGCCGGAAGACCTGCTGACGCGCTCGGTTAACGTTGGTTTCTCCGGTGGCGAGAAGAAGCGTAACGATATTCTGCAGATGGCGGTGCTGGAGCCTGATTTGTGCATCCTCGATGAAACCGATTCCGGGCTTGATATTGACGCGCTAAAAATCGTTGCCGATGGCGTTAACGCGCTGCGTGATGATAAGCGCTCTTTCATTATTGTGACGCACTATCAGCGGATCCTGGATTACATCAAGCCGGACTATGTCCACGTGCTGTATCAGGGGCGCATTGTGAAATCCGGTGATTTCACACTGGTTAAGCAACTGGAGGAGCAAGGTTATGGCTGGCTTACAGAACAGCAGTAACGCGCTGCAACAGTGGCATCATCTGTTTGAGCAACAGGGTGGGGCACGTTCAGAGCAGGCGCAACAGCATCTGCAACAAATGCTGCGTTTAGGGCTGCCGACGCGCAAACACGAAAACTGGAAATATACACCGCTCGACGGTTTGCTAAATAGCCAGTTTGTCAGCACGGCGGGTGCGTTGAGCGCACAAGAGTGTGATGCTCTCGCATTGCCGGTTGATGCACTACGACTGGTGTTTATGGATGGGTATTACAACGCGACGCTCAGTGACGATATTGCCGGTTCTGGCTTCACTGTGACCATTAACGATGACCGTCAGACTTTGCAGGCCCCGGTGCAGCCGGAGGTGTTTTTACACTTAACAGAAAGCCTGGCGCAAAGCATCACTCATATTAGCGTCGGTCGTAATCAGCGGGCGACCAGGCCGCTTCTGCTGATGCATATCACCCAGGGGCTGGGCGGGTCTGAGATGAACACCGCTCATTACCGCCACCATATCTCACTGGCCGAAGGGGCCGAAGCGACAGTCTACGAGCATTATGTCAGCCTGAATACGCATCGCCATTTCACCGGCGCGCGGCTGACCATGGACGTGGCGGCGAATGCCCAACTGCATCATGTCAAACTGGCCTTTGAAAACCCGGAAAGCTACCACTTTGCGCATAACGACATGCGTCTTGGCGCGGATGCAGCGGCGCACAGTCATAGCTTCCTGCTGGGCGGCGCGGTGTTACGCCACAATACCAGTACTCAACTCAACGGTGAAAATACCACGCTGCGCATGAACAGCCTGGCGATGCCGGTGAAATCAGAAGTGTGTGATACCCGCACCTGGCTTGAGCACAATAAAGGTTATTGCAACAGCCGCCAGTTGCACAAAACCATTGTCAGCGACAAAGGTCGTGCGGTGTTCAACGGGCTGATCAACGTTGCGCAACACGCCATCAAAACTGATGGACAGATGACCAACAACAACCTGTTGCTGGGACGACTGGCTGAGGTGGACACCAAACCGCAGCTGGAAATCTATGCTGATGACGTGAAATGTAGCCACGGTGCGACGGTCGGTCGTATTGACGATGAACAGATGTTTTACCTGCGCTCGCGTGGCATTGATCAGCAGGCGGCACAGAAGATGATCATTTACGCCTTCGCCGCTGAGCTCACCGAAGCGATCAGCGACGAAGCGCTCAGGCAGCAGGTGCTGGCGCGCATTGGCCAACGCCTTGCGGGAGGCTTAGCATGAGTTTTTCCGTTCACAGCGTACGCGCCGATTTCCCGGTCCTGACGCGTGAAGTTAACGGGGTGCCGCTGGCGTATCTGGACAGTGCAGCCAGCGCGCAAAAACCGAATCAGGTTATTGATGCCGAAGCGGAGTTTTTTCGCCACGGCTATGCGGCGGTGCACCGGGGGATCCATACCCTGAGTGCCGAAGCCACGCAGCGCATGGAACAGGTTCGCACCCAAGTCGCCGGTTTTCTGAACGCCCGGCTACCAGAAGAGTTGGTTTTCGTGCGTGGTACCACCGAAGGCATCAATCTGGTAGCCAACAGTTGGGGCAACAGTCAGGTGCGGGCGGGCGACAATATCATCATCAGCGCCATGGAGCATCACGCGAATATCGTGCCGTGGCAGATGCTGTGTGAGCGCGTCGGTGCTGAGCTGCGCGTCATACCGCTCAATATCGACGGAACATTACAACTTGAGGCGCTGCCTGGCTTGTTTGATGCGCGTACGCGACTCCTGGCGGTCACACAGGTCTCCAATGTATTGGGAACCGAAAATCCGGTAGCGGAAATGATAGCGCTGGCCCATCAACATGGCACGAAAGTGCTGATTGATGGCGCGCAGGCCATCATGCATCACACGGTCGATGTGCAGGCGCTGGATTGTGATTTCTACGTTTTCTCAGGCCATAAGATCTACGGTCCGACGGGGATCGGCGTGCTGTATGTCAAAGAGGACATCTTACAGGCCATGCCGCCGTGGGAAGGGGGCGGCTCTATGATTGCCACCGTGAGTCTGACCGAAGGGACAACCTATGCCAAAGCGCCGTGGCGTTTCGAAGCGGGTACACCCAATACCGGGGGAATTATTGGTCTGGGGGCCGCTCTCGATTATGTCAGCGGCCTTGGGCTGGACGCGATTGCTCACTATGAACAGACGCTAATGCGCTATGCCCTGAATGCGCTGGCGGATGTGCCCGATTTAACGCTCTATGGCCCGCAGGATCGTCTGGGGGTCATTGCCTTTAACCTCGGCAAACATCATGCCTATGATGTGGGGAGCTTCCTTGATAATTATGGTGTGGCCGTGCGAACAGGGCATCATTGCGCCATGCCGTTGATGGCTTTTTATAATGTTCCGGCAATGTGTCGTGCGTCACTGGTGATGTATAACACGCAAGAAGAGGTGGATCGTCTGGTGGCTGGCCTGAAACGTATTCATCAGTTGCTGGGCTAACAGAGAGGCATACATGGCCGTTTTACCCGACAGAGACAAACTACTGCGCAATTTTGGGCGCTGTGCCAACTGGGAAGAGAAGTATCTGTACATCATTGAGCTGGGGCAGCGGTTGCCTGCGCTCAGCGACGAGGCGCACAATCCGGAAAACATTATTCAGGGTTGCCAGAGCCAGGTCTGGATTATCATGCACCGTAATAACGAAGGCGTGATTGAGCTGGCTGGCGATAGCGATGCAGCCATCGTCAAAGGGCTTATTGCCATTGTGTTCATTCTTTACCAGCAGATGACCGCGCAGGACATCCTGGCGTTCGATGTGCGCCCGTGGTTTGAAAAGATGTCTTTGACTCAACATCTTACTCCGTCACGTTCCCAGGGGCTGGAAGCGATGATTCGCGCAATTCGCTCCAAAGCCGCCAACATTAGCTAAACTAAATAGACAGCTTTCATCCTGTTACGCGAGGTGCATCCGCGCCTCGTTGGTTATTCAGCTTTCGGCCTCTGCCGTGATACAGGACATCCAGTATGAAACGCGCGTCTACTATAACATTGTCTCTTATTGGCGCTTTTAGCGCTATCCAGATGGCCTGGGCTGTGGATTATCCGCTCCCTCCGGCCGGAAGTCGTCTTATCGGTCAAAACCAGACTTATACCGTTCAGGAGAGCGATAAAAACCTGCAGGCCATTGCCCGGCACTTTGATACGGCGGCAATGCTGATTATCGAAGCAAACAACACTATCGCACCGGTACCCAGAGCGGGTACGGTCGTCACTATTCCGTCGCAAATGCTGCTGCCAGATACGCCACGGGACGGGATCGTCGTTAACCTTGCTGAATTGCGGCTTTACTATTATCCCCCCGGTAAAGATATCGTTCAGGTCTTCCCGCTGGGGATTGGTCAGCAGGGGCTTGAAACGCCGGTTACAACCACCCGTATCAGCCAGAAGATCCCCAACCCGACCTGGACGCCTACCGCAGGCATCCGCGCGCGTTCACTGGCGCAAGGCATTGAATTACCCGCTGTGGTTCCCGCCGGGCCAAATAACCCGCTGGGACGCTATGCGCTGCGTCTGGGAATAGGCAACGGCGAATACCTCATCCATGGCACCAGCGCGCCTGACAGCGTAGGGCTGCGTGTCAGTTCAGGGTGCATGCGGATGAACGCTGCGGATATTCAGTCACTGTTCTCACAGGTGAATACCGGTACGCGGGTCACCATCCTTAACGAGCCGGTCAAATATGCCGTAGAACCCGATGGACGCCACTATATCGAGGTACACCGACCTCTGTCGCAGAACGTCGGGGATAATACGCAGACGCTGCCTATCTCGTTCTCGGCAAACCTGGCGAGTACTATCGAGCAGGGCGGTGGTGACAGGACGCTGATAGACAAAGCGTTATACCGGCGTGCGGGTTATCCCGTCGCCATTCCGGCGAACAAAAGCGGCAAGGTAACAACGGAAAGCGTTGTGTCGGCACAGAATCGTGATGCCAGCGCAGATGTAAATACGGAAGAAAGCGGGAAGACCGTGACGCAGTAAAACAGGGAAGGGTAAATCGCAGACAAAAAAAATGGCGCACAATGTGCGCCATTTCATCACAGGTACTCTTACTTACGGTAAGAATGAGCCTGGTTATCCAGACGCTGGTTAGCGCGAGCTGCGTCGTCTTTAGCAGCCTGAACGTCGGAACGGATTGCGTTCACGTCGTTGCTCAGCTGGTCAACTTTAGCGTTCAGAGTCTGAACGTCAGAAGACAGCTGATCGATTTTAGCGTTGCTGGAGCAACCAGCCAGCAGAGTAGAACCCAGGATTACCGCGCCCAGTACCAGTTTAGTACGATTCATTATAAATACCCTCTAGATTGAGTTAATCTCCATGTAGCGTTACAAGTATTACACAAAGTTTTTTATGTTGAGAATATTTTTTTGATGGGAATCCACTTAAATTTGATCGTTCGCTCAAAGAAACACCGACTTTGAATAAAACGTTAAAAAAAGTGTGATAAAACAGCAAGCTTCCATCGGATTCATCTTAGATAATAAGCAGTTTAAATAGTGAAATCCGATTTGCTTTTTTATTCGGGGTGACTTCTGATATATAAAAAAAGCGCCCGAAGGCGCTTTTTTAAACACGAATATTCGTCCAGGTATTATTACAGGACGTGTACAGATGCCGTGTTGGTGGTGCCGCTGGAGACCAGTGCGCCGGAAACCATGACCACAACATCACCTTTCTGCGCCAGACCGCTCTGTACGGCCAGCTCTTTGCCCAGGCGGTAGAAATCATCAGTAGAGGCGATTTCTTCAACCAGTTGCGCGACAACGCCTTTGCTCAGTACCAACTGACGTGCGGTGGTTTCGTTAGTGGTCAGCGCCAGGATGGTGGCATCCGGGAAGTATTTACGTACTGCACGTGCAGATTTACCGCCCTGGGTTGCAACCACGATCAGCGGAGCATCCAGTTTTTCAGCCGTTTCAACCGCACCACGGCACACCGCTTCGGTGATACGCAGTTTACGGCTGTCGTTGTTGAAATCCAGACGGCTGGTCATGACGCGATCGGTACGTTCGCAGATGGTCGCCATGATGGTCACAGCTTCCAGCGGGTACTTACCTTTTGCGGATTCACCAGACAGCATGACTGCGTCGGTGCCGTCGAGGATGGCGTTCGCCACGTCGCCTGCTTCCGCACGGGTCGGACGCGGGTTCTTGATCATAGAGTCCAGCATCTGGGTCGCGGTGATAACCACTTTACGCGCGCGGATACATTTCTCGATCATCATCTTCTGCGCGAAGATCACTTCTTCAACCGGAATTTCTACGCCCAGGTCACCACGCGCAACCATGATGCCGTCAGAAGCTTCGAGGATTTCGTCGAAGTTATTCAGGCCTTCCTGGTTTTCGATTTTGGAGATGATCTGGATGTTCTCGCCGCCGTGCGCTTTCAGGTGCTGACGAATTTCTTCCACATCAGAACGCTTACGAATGAAAGAGGCAGCAACAAAGTCAACGCCTTGTTCGCAACCGAAGATCAGGTCTTGTTTATCTTTTTCAGCCAGCGCTGGCAGAGCGATGGAAACGCCTGGCAGGTTAACGCCTTTGTTTTCGCCCAGGTCACCGTTGTTCAGTACTTTACAGATGACTTTGTTGCCTTCGATGGCGGTGACTTCCATGCCGATCAGGCCGTCGTCAACCAGTACCGTGTTACCAACCTGCAGATCGCTGGTGAAACCTTCGTAGGTTACTGCAACGGTTTCCGTGTTGCCGATAACCGTTTTGTCGGTGGTGAAGGTGAAAGTCTGGCCCGCTTTCAGCGAAACATCATTACCGCCTTCGAGTTTGATTGTGCGGATTTCCGGACCTTTAGTGTCCAGCAGAATCGCCGCTTTTTTACCGGTTTTGCTCATTACGTTGCGCAAGTTCTGGATGCGCTGGCCGTGCTCAGCATAGTCACCGTGAGAGAAGTTCAGACGCATTACGTTCATTCCTGCGTCCAGCATTTTTGCTAACATCTCTTCGGATTCGGTTTTCGGACCGATGGTGCAAACAATTTTGGTCTTTTTCATGACAGTCTTAGTCTTTAAGTTGAGAAGGATATGGAAATCACGCTCCGGTTAGTACGAAGCTTCGGAGTCAAACCTGTGTTGCGAAAGTTGCGATGCCACAGCCTAAGGATAGGTGACATCAAAAAAGCGTGCAGAGTAATGTGTGCCTGTGTTTCAGCCCAGCCGGGAAAGTCATAATGTAATGGTTGAGTTTTACAGTTCAATGAGCTGAAACCATTCAAGAGTGAATAGAATGCCATTATACGATGAAAATCGGGCAAAAGGAAAATGAAAACGCTGTTTCAAAAATCATCTGGGCAGTTTCACAACGAAGTGTTATCAACGTGTTAAGTTATCACAAAATTGAATTTGCCTTGTTGACGTGAAACTAAAACCTTTGCCCACAAAAAGGCAAAGGTTCAGCAAGGGATACGGATAATGCGATTATCGAGTTATGCTAACAAAACTGTAACAAACACTCGGGCGTTCGGCATACGATGACCACAGCTTAACCGATTTAGCTATGGAGCAGTTTCAGCGCGTGAGCATGAACCTCCGGACAGCCCGCCGCCAGAATATGCCCGCCCGCCTCAGGACGACCACCGCTTAAAGTGCTTACAACGCCGCCTGCCTGCTCAATAATGGGGATTAACGCCACAATATCATAGGGTTGCAGGGAATATTCCAGACAGAGATCAATCTGTCCGGTAGCCAGCATCGCCATGGCATAGCACTCCCCGCCGTAACGTGTCATGAGCGCGGCATCATCCAGCGCAGCAAAATTAACTTCCGGGAAACGGGAAACAGGCTCAGGCGAGGTGATATGCAAAATTGCCTGATCCACAGAGAGTCCTTTTCGGGTGTTCAGTGGAGCGGTTCCCTGTGGACCACTGCGCCAGGCCTGCCTGCCATCTGCCCAAAAACGTTCACCGGTAAACGGTTGGCTCATCATACCCAGATGCCCATGGCCTTCAACGGTCAGGCCAATGAGCGTTCCCCATACCGGAATACCACATAGGAACGGCCGGGTGCCGTCAACGGGGTCCAGCACCCACTGCAACGGCCCGCTTCCGGTAATCCCGAATTCTTCGCCCATAATTGAATGGTCAGGATAGCGGGCGTCAATGATGGCGCGAATGGCGCGTTCAGCTTCGCGGTCTGCATCGGTCACAGGATCAAAGCGATAACCCTCTTTCGGTTTTGAGTCTACATGCAGATTTAACTGCGAGCGAAAACGCGGCAGTGTCTGTTTGTCTGCCGCATCAGCAAGCTCATGCAAAAAAGCGATGTCGGGAACAGCGTGGTTCATGATTGAGTCCTCATCAACGAAATTAGCGTCAGTCTTCCATGCTCGTTATTGCTCGATTTTGCATTTTTATTGATTTTTCTTCAAATTATTCTGATGGGGTTGTTGCGCAATCAATAGAATCATGGAGTTGCTCGAAATGAAGTGAACATGAACGAGCGTATCGGTTCTTACGGTCTCCCCGTTACCGGATGACAGAAAATGCAAAGCACAAGACATACAGGCAATGGATACTCAAACACCAGACGTCGTGGACGTATGTACTGTCTCAGGACGAATCCTGGTCAATTATGTCAGAACCCGGAGTGATAAAGATGACGATAAAAGTACTTGGCTATGCCGCACAATCGAGTAAAGCTCCCCTTGCTCCGCACTATTTTGAGCGTCGGGATCCCAGAGCGGATGATGTGGTTATCGATATTCTGTATTGCGGCGTGTGCCACTCAGACTTACACCAGGCGCGCAACGACTGGGGGTTTAGCCAGTATCCTCTGGTACCGGGGCATGAGATCGTCGGCCGCGTCACCCGCGTAGGTCCGGGCGTGAGTAAATTTAAGGCCGGAGATTTAGTGGGGATCGGTTGCATGGTGGACTCCTGCCGTGAGTGTTCCTCCTGTAAGCAGGGGCTTGAACAATATTGCGAAGAGGGCAACATTCAGACGTACAACGGCATTGACCGCCATGACCACATGCCGACCTACGGTGGTTATTCTCGCTCTATTATTTGTAGTGAAGATTTCGTGTTGCGCATCCCGGAAAACCTGGATGTACAGGCTGTTGCGCCGTTACTTTGCGCGGGCATTACCACCTGGTCGCCGCTGCGTCGTTGGGGCGTAAAAGCTGGCAGCAAGGTCGCCGTCATTGGTCTGGGCGGGTTAGGGCATATGGCGCTGAAACTGGCGCATGCGATGGGGGCGGAAGTCACATTGTTCACCCGCTCACCGGACAAAGAGGCGGATGCGCGGCAACTGGGTGCGCAACACGTGGTGCTCTCGACCGATCCGCAACAGATGGACGCCGTGAAAGGGCAGTTTGAGCTGATTATCGACACCGTACCTTATGCCCATGATATCAATCCGTATATGCCAACACTGACACTGGATGGCACACTGGTGTTCGTTGGTCTGTTGGGCGATATTGAACCGGCGGTCAGCACATTGCCGATGATTCTGGGGCGTCGTTCTGTATCCGGTTCGTGTATCGGCGGCATTGCCGAAACGCAGGAGATGCTCGATTTCTGCGGTAAGCACAATATCACGGCGGATTCAGAGGTGATTCGCATGGACCAGATCAACGATGCCTTTGAACGTTTGCTGAAAAGCGATGTGAAATACCGCTTCGTGATCGATATGCAGACGCTGGTGGAATAAATAGCGCATTTGACGGCAGGAAAATCCTGCCGTCTCTTATTAATGCACCGGGTAGGTGGACATCTGTGTTGCGAGGACAAATTTCGCCCACTGTTGCAAATACTGCTGGCTGCGATTACACAAAACATACTGCCCGACAGGGTTCACACACTGTTCCACATCATTATTAAATGTCGAAATCCCAACGAAAGTGCCGTCGCGGGCCATCAATGTTTCGAACTGATGCGTGGCTTTGAATCTCCCTGGTCCCAACTGCTGACGGCCGAAAAAATAGGCCTTACGGTTAACGACAAGACCGTCAGAGCGTTGCTGGGGGCCCCAGGTTGTTAACACCGGATCGGGATAGCTACCGAGGTTGGGAGAAATTTTGGGGGTAATAATCTGCTGTTCAAAGGCGATGGAAACCTGATTGACCTCATACTGGTTGGCTGCGGGGCTGGCGGAGATAACCTGTTCAAATGTTCCGTTCGTCGTCGCGGCCACACAGACATTGCCCTGCTGCGCGAGCGTCACATCATCCGGTACGGCAAGAGTGGCGCCACTTTCCAGATGCGTCCACAGTTGAAAACGAAAGCCTTGCAGAACATTGATCGGTACAGCGGATACGCTGGCGGTGCTGTAAAGCCGGTTCACATCATCCGAAGTTTTGGCCGCTTCCTCAAACGTTACGGTATTGCCTTTATTGAACGTCAGACCGCCGCAGGTAACCGTGACACTCGATGCCGGGTTTGTGACAAACGCATAAGTGCTATTCGAGAGACTCACGTTGCCATTTAGCGGTTCGTTTGACTGCGCAAGGTCATTGAGCAGAGTGGCTGGCCATCCCCAACTGGCGGGCACCGTCCCGTTTTTCAGCCCTCCGGCAACAATAGCAATAACCCTGCCTTGATCATCATAAACCGGCCCGCCGGACATGCCGGGGAGCAGTTGCGATGAAAAACGGATCACCGATTGCTGAGTGTCGATGTCCGTACCGGAGAGGCTTTGGGTGTTTGCAATCGGTAACCATTGCCCCAGAACCGAGCTGCCCGCGACGCCCATTCGCACATCCTGTTCACCGATGGAAAGCATTCCCAGCCCATACCCCAGCGCCTGATAATCGCTATCCGGATTACCCGGCGAGGTTTGTGACAAACTGCTTTTTGTGGGTGGGGCGTTCACGATTAATAGCGCCAGATCGTTACGTTTCAGCACCCGCGCCAGTTTGGCCGTTGCGAACGGCTGTCCTGGGGCATTTTCATACCAGAGCTCAATGCTGCTGCACCCCCCAACCACATGCCAGGCGGTAACCACATGTTTAGCATCGAGCCAGGCGAAACCAGTGCCATTGCGCGCTGGCGTGCTGCCATTACAGGATCTGGCCTGAACCAACATTACCGATTGTTGAACTTGCTGAGTGGTGCTCGCTGGAACTGTCGCTAAAAGGCTAAAAACTGGGGTAACCGCTGCCAGCAGTGTGTAATAGTGGTATTTGCTCATCATTAATCGACCCCGCAAAGATAAAAGAGCGCAGCCTGGCCTATTTGTTCACGCCTTTCTGACGGCACATGTTTGAGCTTTTCTGCCCACATCTGACCGATTGACCCTTGTTTTGCCAGCCATGCCATTTGGGCATCAACTGTTTCGTTGCGATGCCGGGCAAAGTCGCTGCAAAAATCGGGAATGTCGGCAAATAAGGTCGAATCCGTATGATTGTGGATATCGGTTATTTTTACACCCTCGGCCACGAGCCCGTATTTCATCCGCATGACGACCTGCTGGATCTGGGTTGTGTCGAAACCCAGCGATTCTAGTTCGGAGGCAAGCTGTCTCGAGGTTGGAGAAAGGGTGTCATGAGTGCGTACCCAAATACTCCCGGGTAGTGTGACAATCATGGCGGCGGCAAAGGATATAACTCGTGTCTGATTAAGCGTACCTTCCGTCAGTTTTGTTGAGCCAGCAAGACCAAAGAAGGCGGTAGCCACTGCCAGGACCGTAGTTAATACCGTTGACGTCACACTGGCTGTCGTTAACCCAGTGAGAAGTCCGGTGAGAACACCTAACGTCAGACCCGCAGCGATATCCGCCAGCATCTGCCTTGCCATGCTTGCCTCCAGGACGTCTAAAACTAGATGCGCGTTACCGTCAGTTCCACGCTGCCATTGTTGTTGCCATACATCTGCCAGGCATCATTGGCAAAGGCATACAAATAGCCGCTCTTTTGCGGTGTAAAAGTACACTCTGAACCAATGCGGAACACTTCATGAGGCAGAAAGTTAGTGGCGTTTTGGGGTGGGGACTCGGGTAAGACGTCATTGGCTATCATTCCCATCAGTGCAAACCAGGGCGCGTCTTCTTCACGCTTTGTATACCAGAAATCCGCCTGGTGATTATGTGTCAGCTTTTGATACAGCGCTTCGGCTTTTCCTAACAGCGAGGCGGCCATTTGCACCGCTTCACCCGGCTGAAATTTCCCGTCATTAGTTCCCTGTGGGCCACAAATAATGCTGCTGTCTTTCCACTCACCGGTGGCGCTCAGACGATAAGCCACGCCACCTTCCAGATAGATTCCGGTGGCGTTCCAGTGCTCGCGGGCATAAATCTTCCGGGTGGCGGCTTCGCCTGGTTTTTTTAAGATAATGCCAGGCCAATAAATGCCCTGGAGGATAGAAGGGCAGGTGTGGCGAGTCATAGCAGACGCATGGAAGGGAGATGCGGGTAACTCAAAACAGGGCACATTACGTGGACGGGTTTTCAGTGATGCGAAGACGCCGGTGACAGAATCATGCAATTGGTCGAGCGGGTCGGGGTTAAGTTGTTTCAGCACATCGTCCCGGAACTGCAAACCCAGCGCCTTCGCTTCTTCTATCATCCACTCCAGCGCTCCGTCGGAGAGGCCGCAACGTGAGTAGCCGCCGCCGACATCGGAATGGACGCCGGGAAACCACAGCTGGACAACATCCGCATCGGCAGGTACATCGGTCCACAACGTGGGGATAAAACTTTGCCTTTTTTCATCAATCGCAATTGCATGACGGGCGTGCCGGATATTGTGGCTCAGCGCGGTGTCATGAAAACGGTAGTTATTGGCGTTGTCGATAAGATTCAGTATGACCATATCATCCGGCACGCCCAGCGCCCCGACGGTATCCCAGACGCCGATAAAATGGACAGGAAGAGCTGTTCCATCTTTGTGTAAGGGCCATGCCGGGGCTTTTGTTTTCGGGTCGCGGTAGTGGGCAAAAATATCGCTGACGGCAGACCAGATATCGCTCTCACTCATTCCTGCAGGATTCAGTAACCCACAGCGGGAGATCATCCCGGACAAGCTGCGTACGGTATAGGCCCCACGGCTGAATCCAAATAACCAGATGGTTGCATCTGGCTGGTAATTGCGCGCCAGCCAGTTATAGGCGCTCATAATGTTATTATCGAGTCCTTCACCGGTTCCTCCACCGACGACTCGATTCCACCATCCGCCATCGGTGCCGACACCAGGGTGGTAATAAACCTGTTGTTCAGGTATGACGGACAGCGCATTACGCATTTTTACGACGTTGGTGGGGGATGGAATTCCGTTATCCATTTGATCTGGCGTGTTCCATGTGCCGTCGCAGAATACGATCAGGTGCATTTTGGATCTCCAGTTAACCGGAAAAAAAGTGCGGCTAATGACGATCCAGTAATAGTGTATTGCGGGCTTTTTCGCGTATATCTTTAAAAGAAGACGTTATGCTGTGGATAATTTGCATTTTCAAAGGTGAATCAACGGGAATGCGTGGTAAGCGAAACGGTAAATGCTGACGTTGCGCAAATGGAAATACTGGATAGACGAAAGAAGAAAATGGAGTACTACTGAGAATGGTGCGTCCGAGTGGACTCGAACCACCGACCCCCACCATGTCAAGGTGGTGCTCTAACCAACTGAGCTACGGACGCACTAAAGAGATGGTGCGTTCAATTGGACTCGAACCAACGACCCCCACCATGTCAAGGTGGTGCTCTAACCAACTGAGCTATGAACGCATTGTTGTGCCTGACAACGGGGACGAATATTAGCGGCAGCCTTGTAATGTGGCAAGAAGAAAATCGCTATTTTCTACCGGAATGCGCCCGACTGCGGAACTTTTATACATGAACGGCATATTTCACTGATGTTAAAGGATAATGATTGAGCAGAATGCATTTCCGAAGCATTGCTTTGACGATTATTCGCACAGTGCGTGATTTTGCGTCTTCCCTCTGGCCTGCATTTTATGGCGCAAAAAACCGCAATGCACCATGCCCTTCGCTTAACGGACAGGGGTAAGCACCGGTTGACCTGTAAAATAGGCCTGCAGGTTATCTAACACTAACTTGATTGTGGCTTCTGCCGCCTCAGGTGAGCGCCCGGCAATGTGTGGAGTGATAATCACATTCTCCTGTGCGCTTAGCTCTGCAGGGACGTTCGGCTCACCCTCCACAACATCCAGTGCGGCACCGCCAATACGTCCCTTTTTCAGGGCATCAATGAGCGCAGCCGTATCGACCACGCTGCCTCTGGCGATATTGATGAGAAAACCCTCCGGCCCAAGCGCATTTAGCACCGTATCATCCACGAGGTGCCTGGTCATAGCGCCGCCAGGAGTGGCGATCACCAGAAAGTCTGCCCACTGCGCGAGTGTGACAGGCGACGGGAGATAATGCCAGGCGGAATCGGCACGCGGTGTACGGCTGTGATATGCCACCGACATACCAAAACCGGCAGAACCGCGGCGTGCTATCTGCTCACCGATATTCCCCAGACCTAAAATCCCCAATCTCTTGCCGGAGACCATCGGTCGCAATTGCCGGGACGCTGCCCATTCACCGCGCCTGGCCGCCGCATCAGATTGAACAATTCCCCGCGCGATTGCCATCAGCAGTGCCATCGCATGATCGGCGACGGAGGTATCATTGGTCCCCGGTCCATGGGTGATGGTGATATTTCGCGCTTTTGCAGCCGATAGATCGATATTTTCATACCCGGCACCCAGCGCGCAGATGATGTCGAGTTTCGGGAGTGCCGTTATCGCGGAGGCATTGAGTCCGGTTGAACCGTTGGTGAGGACGGCGCGGATGCGCTCGCCGTCGTGTTCTACAACCTTCGCGCGGTCCGACGCTGTGGGGGCATAGTGTATTTCAAAGCCCGCAGCGGCAAGCCGGGAAAGGTGCTCTGATGCAAGTTCAATCGTAACAAGTAAAGGGATCGACATAACGGTGCCTTCGTATACTCAATTGACTTCAAGGGGAGGGTTAACGCATTCAGGAATCTGCGGGAGATATATAGCCTGAGAATGATCCTCATGCTGCACAAAAGCAAGCGACGGCCGGGGCTGTCGCAAGGCAATTGTGTGACAAAAAATCAGGTGAGATAAAACAGATGAATCAGAACCGCGCCAATCAGCAGCCAGCAGGGAAGCGAGAAATAAAAGACGCTTTTATTGTCACGTTCACTTTTCATGACGAGCAACACCGCAAATGCGATGACCAGTAGCGCGATAAAGACGAGTGTGACTGGCTGGCTGACGGCAATAATCTTCAAGGCGGCAAACAGAAGCAGGGTGGAGGCAATGGTAAAAAGCTTGATTTTTCGCGTGAAAGCCACGCAACCTACAACAAAGTAAACTAACGCAACAATGCCAGCCATCAGGCACTCCTTTTGCTGAATCTCTCTCGTTTCACCAGGATGTTTTGCATATCTTCGCGCATTGAAAACCGGTCGCCTGGCAAGAAAACGTAGCCGCCCGATGACGGCTACGTCGATATTAACGCGCCGCGCGCTGCAAAATGATGGACGACGGCTGACGCTGCAGGAAACGCATTCTGAGCATCATCAGAATAGCTGCCGACGTTAGCCCAATGATAAAGCCCATCCAGAATCCCGCCGGGCCCATCCGATCAACCACCAGGTCGGTTAACGCCAGTATATAACCAGCAGGTAAACCCAGTACCCAGTAGGCGGTAAACGTAATAAAGAAGATAGAACGTGTATCTTTATAACCACGCAGAATCCCGCTGCCGATAACCTGAATCGAATCGGAAATCTGGTACAAACCGGCCAGTAGCATCAATTGCGAGGCCAGCGTGACGACCTCAGGATTGTCGTTATAAAGCAGCGCGATATGTTCACGCAGCGCAACGGTAAATATAGCGGTCAGTACCGCCATGCACACCCCCACGCCAAGACCGGTATGTGCGGCTGTTTGCGCGTCAAGCGTGGACCCTTGCCCCAGGCGAAAGCCGACACGGATTGTGACGGCGGCGGCAAGCGACATCGGCAACACGAACATCAGCGAACTAAAATTCAGGGCGATCTGATGACCTGCGACATCCACAATGCCCAGCGGCGATACCAGCAGGGCGACAACAGCAAACAGGGTCACTTCAAAAAAGAGCGCCAGCGCGATAGGCAGACCAAGCTGTACCAGACGTTTCAGAACGCTCAGATCCGGTTTGCCAGAATGCGTTTCATTGCGAATGTCACGCATGGACCCCGCCCGTTTAACGTACGAGAGCATGGCGACAAACATCACCCAGTAGACCGATGCCGTTGCCACGCCGCAACCCACACCGCCCAGCTCCGGCATGCCGAAATGACCATAAATAAAGATGTAGTTAACGGGAATATTCACCAGCAGGCCGAGGAAACCCATCACCATGCCGGGTTTGGTTTTCGCCAGCCCCTCGCACTGATTACGTGCAACCTGAAAGAACAGGTAGCCCGGCGCTCCCCATAGCAGGGCGCGCAAATAGCCCACGGCTTTATCCGCCAGTTGCGGATCGATGTCATGCATGGCGTGAATGATATAACCGGCATTCCACAACACGATCATTATCAGAATCGACACCGCAGCGGCCAGCCAGAAGCCCTGACGTACCTGATGCGCAATACGCTCGCGACGACCGGAGCCGTTAAGTTGTGCCACCGTCGGGGTCAGTGCCAGCAACAGTCCATGACCAAAAAGGATGGCGGGCAGCCAGATAGAAGTCCCAATGGCGACTGCGGCCATATCGGTGGCGCTGTAACCGCCAGCCATAACCGTATCAACGAACCCCATTGCGGTTTGGGCGACCTGCGCGAGGATCACCGGGATAGCCAGGGCTAGCAGCTGGCGCGCTTCTGTAAAGTACTTCTGCACTGAAAACACCTTGGTATAGTTGTTATATGCGATGAATGTTTAATTCATTAAAAATATAGATGTGTCTTCTGGTCCGGGACACTGCGGGGATGGTCAGAAATCCAGCATAGGGTTAAGCATTGCGATCAAATCCTTGTTCATCCTGCTTTTCAGTTTGAGTAAACCAGTCAGGCGATCATGCCCATCGGGTCGGTTGTGAATAAAGGAAAGGCGCCGGGGAAAACCAGCACGAAAAAGCGTCGGGGTACGGTAACGCGTGCCCGAAAAGTATCGTCGTCTCCCGTTAGTGCCGGGATGTTAACGCGAAGCGGTTGTTTCTTTATTCTATTATCAGAGTTACAGGCAAATCTTACAGCTTGTTGCACATTTTTGCCACGTTAACGATAAGTGAACGTTATCAGTCCCACTGTTTTTGGCAGGGGAGTACTGTACGTCAGTTCCCTTATCTGTGTGTCTGACATTAACAAGAGAGGCTGAACATCATGGAATCTGACGCGGCGAAGCAAATACTTTCGCTCTACGAAAAGCATGCTGATGAGTTCGCCAGGCAGCGCTCTCGTCAGCTATTTGAAAAAAAATGGCTCGACAAATTTATACAGCTACTCCGGCCGGGCGGGCATATTCTGGATATAGGCTGCGGAAACGGAAAACCCATTGCTGAGTATTTTATTAGCAGCGGCTTTACGCTCACGGGTGTGGACGGTTCAGCGGCGATGATTGCACAGGCGCAGGCGGATTTCCCGACGCAACGCTGGATCCATCGGGACATGCGGCATCTGGCGATGGATGAGACCTTTGATGGTCTGATAGCCTGGGACAGCTTTTTTCATCTGACACAGAACGATCAACGCGCCATGTTTCCCCTTTTTGCAGCACTTAGCCACCCGGGAAGCGCATTAATGTTTACCAGCGGTACGTCGAATGGCACAGCGATGGGGACATTCGCCGGCGAGCCGCTGTATCACGCGAGCCTCGCACCCGAGGAATACCGGAAGATCCTGGCACAGCACGGGTTCATCGTTGTCGATGTACAGTTTGAGGATCCGGAGTGCGGTTATCACTCTATCTGGCTGTGTAAGAAGGTGAATTGATATTATCGTGTGGTTTTATACCTCCCTTGCCATCATCGCGCCCTGCGAGGCTGGCAACATGATTTTCCTCCTGTTATTGTGCGTTTTAGAAAACGGCGGTGCCGTAAATGACATACAGGAGTGGTTAGCATGTTTACTGGTATTGTACAGGGCACAGCAAAACTGGTGTCCATCGATGATAAGCCCAATTTCCGAACTCACGTCGTCGAGCTACCGGATCATATGCTGGAAGGGCTTGAAACCGGGGCGTCGGTGGCAAACAACGGTTGCTGCCTGACGGTCACGGAGATTAATGGCAACCATATCAGTTTTGATTTGATGAAAGAGACGCTGCGCATCACCAATCTGGGTGAGCTGGCGGTCGGCGATGCGGTAAACGTTGAGCGCGCGGCAAAATTCAGCGATGAAATTGGCGGGCATTTAATGTCGGGCCATATTATGACCACCGCGGAAATCGTTAAAATCCTGACCTCCGAAAATAACCGTCAGATCTGGTTCAAGGTACAGGATCCGGCGCTGATGAAATACATCCTTTATAAAGGCTTTATTGGGATTGATGGCATCAGCCTGACGGTGGGCGAAGTGACGCCAAGCCGTTTCTGCGTGCATCTGATCCCGGAAACGTTGCAGCGCACCACGCTTGGCAATAAAAAATTGGGTCATCGCGTGAACATCGAAATTGATCCGCAAACGCAGGCGGTTGTCGACACGGTTGAACGCGTTCTGGCGGCCAAAGAGGCCGCGGCCGCTGTTGTCAGTAACGACGAATAATCCCGCGAAAAAAGAGTGAGCTAATAAGGGAGAATATGAAAAGTATTCTCCTTTTTTTTGCCAGCAGAAAAGGGCGGGGCGTTGGTTGACAAGCTGTACGGTCTGACAGAAAGAAAAAACCCCGCAAAAGCGGGGTGGGCTGTTAGCGTGCTACGCGAAGTCCGTGTTCAATACCCCGGCTGAATACCACCTGCCAGAGTTGAATATCCCGCGCACGGAAAGCGCCGGCGCAGGCGTTCAGGTAGTAACTGAACATACGTTTAAACCGTTCGGAATAGTTATCGGCGATTTCTGGCCAACTGGCGAGGAATCGTTCATACCAGGCTATTAAGGTTTTATCGTAGTCTGCGCCGAAATTGTGCCAGTCTTCCATCACGAAATGGGACTCACTGGCATTCGCTATCTGCCGCACTGACGGAAGGCAGCCATTGGGGAAGATGTAACGGTCAATCCAGGGATCCACATTATGATCGGTTCGCCGTGAACCAATGGTATGCAGCAGGAAAAGACCATCCGGTTTGAGGTTACGATCAACGACGGTAAAGTAGGTGTCGTAATTTTTAGGTCCGACATGTTCGAACATACCGACAGAGACGATGCGGTCGAACTGATCATTCAGATCGCGATAATCCTGCAGGCGAATATCGACATCCAGCCCCAGACAACGCTGTTGCGCGTGTTTTTGTTGCTCGGCAGAAATAGTGACACCCACGACGCTGACCGCGTAGTTTTGCGCCATAAATTGCGCCAGACCGCCCCAACCGCAGCCAATGTCCAGCACGCGCATCCCTGGCTTGAGCTGAAGTTTTTCGCAAATCAGGCGTAATTTTGCGATCTGCGCGTCTTCAAGGTGCTCAGCATCTTTCCAGTAGGCGCAAGAGTATTGCATCTGCGGGTCCAGCATGCGGGTAAAAAGATCGTTACCCAGGTCGTAATGCTCTTTCCCGACGATCCATGCGCGTTTTTTGGATTGCAGATTAAATAATCTTGCCCCGGCGATACGAAGGGTATCTTTCAAATGGCGCGGAAGCTGTTTTTCCAACCCGGCACGCAAGACTTTCGTAAAAAACACATCCAGCCGGTCACATTCCCACCAGCCGTCCATATAACTTTCTCCCAGTCCGAGCGACCCCTCCTGCAAAACACGTTTAAAAAAATCAGGGTTTTTAACCTGAATATCAGATGCCGACGGTCCATTAACCTGGATACCGGCGCGGCTCAGCAACTCGTTTGCGATACGGAACCAGTTATCATCCCGTACGCTAACCTCTTCTATACACGATGAACTCATAACTTCTCCACCACCAGCAAGTGATCAGAACCTTAAAAGAGCGTAGACGCTTTTTGAGGTATGTGAGAAATCTCACGGTTTGCGCCGTGAGGCTGATATCCGACGTAGAACAGAGGAAGGGAGATGACCCTTGCCAGAAAGGCCTTCCATGGACAAACGGGAGCACTCCGGCTCCCGTTAATACCTAATATTTATCGTATTTGTAACTAGCCGGAAAAGAGTATAGGCCTCAAAATCCGCTGATACAACAGAAAACTGTTAGCAAGCTAATCACTAGACTGTAACATAGTCGCTCATGAAATTACGCGTGCGAGGACGACTCACTGGCTTCATCCGCATGAAAACTCTCACTTTCCTGGCGCTGCATTCGGTAGCCAAAAGCGACCAGAATGACCGTTGATAGCATCACGCTGGTGGTGGCGAGCAGCGGATGGGTAATCAGAGCCGATACCACCAGGCTTGCGATAAAACACAGCCCCAGTTGCAGTGTATTCTGCAAGGCGGCAGCCCGTCCGGTAGCCTGCGGGAAGGGGCGCAACGCCTGAGCTACGACAATCGGATAGATTGCGCCATTTGCCATCGCCATCAGACAGAAAGGGATCAGCAGGGCGGTCAGAGAGGCGCCAGGCATTAACCCCACGCCCCAGGTTGCCGCAACGCTCAATGCGAAGGCCAGCAGCAACCACGGTAATAAACGGGCACCAGACCATTTCTGCAATGCGGCGCGACAGCCGTAGCCCCCGACCAGAAAGGCGATAGTTTGCGGCACATAACTCAGGCCGATAATCGCCGGGCCGTAGCCCATTTCATGAAGAATAAACGGTGAACCGGTAAGCCAGGCAAAAAAGCTGGCTGAGCAGGCGGCATAAATCAGCACGTTGCCACGATAGGCTTTATCACGCAACAGCGCGGCGAAGGTCAGCGGCTGAGCGGTTGTTGCCGGTTTCTGCGCGCCAGGGCGCAGACGCAGTGCCGGAAGCATCAATATGACGGTGATGAAAAACAATGTGGCGAAGATGGCCTGCCAGGAGAAGTGCGCCAGAATCCAGCTACCAAGCAGCGGCGCAAGGGCAGGCGATAACCCTACCAGCGGCATGATGGTGGCAAAAATACGGTTTGTACGCTGCGCCGGATAGTGATCTGTCACCAGCGCCTGCCAGGTCACGGCAGCAGCACAGACCCCGACCGCCTGGACAAAACGCAACACCAGCAACCAGACAGCATCCTGAACCCACAACATACCAAGGCAGCCGACGGCGAAAATGGCCAGGCCGCTTAGCAAAATGGGTTTACGGCCATAGCGATCCGACAGCGGCCCCCAGACCAGTTGAGCAACGGCAAAGCCCGCAAGGAAAAGGCTCAGCGTCGCGCTGACCGCTGCGGCAGAGGTATTTAAATCTTGCTGAATATCGGCGAACGCTGGCAGGTACATATCGGTGGCCAGAAAGCCCAGTACGCTTAAGCCCGCGAGCCAGACTAAAAATCCTTTTCCAGGTTGCATGGCAGATCTCTTTTTTATGGCAGGTTAACAGGGCTCCAGAGTCTAAGGAGTGCAAGTCGGCTTGTGAAACGCTAATATTTGCACATTGGTTTCAAAATTTTTGCAGGCAGATTATGTGGTCAGAATATTCTCTCGAAGTGGTTGATGCCGTGGCGCGAAACGGCAGCTTTAGCGGTGCGGCACAGGAGTTACATCGCGTGCCTTCTGCGGTCAGCTATACCGTGCGTCAGCTTGAAGAGTGGCTGGCGGTGCCGTTGTTTGAACGTCGTCACCGGGATGTGGAGTTGACGCCGGCTGGCGTGTGGTTTTTGAAAGAGGGGCGTTCTGTTATCAAAAAAATGCAGATCACCCGTCAACAATGCCAGCAAATCGCCAACGGCTGGCGGGGGCAGTTATCTATCGCGGTCGATAACATCGTCAAACCGGAACGTACGCGCCAGATGATTGTCGATTTCTATCGCCATTTTAGCGATGTCGAACTGCTGGTCTCCCAGGAGG
Source organism: Phytobacter diazotrophicus (assembly GCF_052061655.1). Taxonomy (NCBI): domain Bacteria; kingdom Pseudomonadati; phylum Pseudomonadota; class Gammaproteobacteria; order Enterobacterales; family Enterobacteriaceae; genus Phytobacter; species Phytobacter diazotrophicus. The sequence continues at coordinate 2,388,299 of NZ_CM125428.1, forward strand.
TGTTTAACGGCGTGTGGGATGCGCTGGCCGACGGGCGTGTCGAACTGGCTATCGGTGCGACCCAGGCGATTCCGGTCGGTGGCCGATATACCTTCCGCGATATGGGCATGCTGAGCTGGAAATGCGTGGTTGCCCGCCATCATCCGCTGGCGACAATGGTATCACCGCTCAGTGATGATACGTTGCGCAACTGGCCCTCACTGGTACGCGAAGATACTTCCCGCTCGCTGCCTAAACGCATCACCTGGCTTTTGGATAATCAGAAACGGGTTGTCGCCCCGGACTGGGAGTCATCTGCGGCCTGTTTGTCAGCCGGACTGTGTATTGGGATGGTGCCTGCGCATTTCGCCCGCCCGTGGATCGATCGCGGTGAGTGGGTTGCGCTGGCACTGGAAAACCCCTTTCCGGACGCCGCCTGTTGTCTGACCTGGCAGCAGAATGATGCCTCACCGGCGCTGAGTTGGTTACTGAGTTATCTGGGCGACAGCGAAACGCTGAACAGGGAATGGCTGCGGGAGCAGGAGTGAGCTGCTCCCGGCAGGATTAACGGCGATAGTCGCGGAACGGACCATCGGCAACCGAGCGGCGTTCAATCAGGCGCGGATGCACTTCAATCGACTGTGACTCTTCACGTTTGTTCACGATACGGTCAAGCAGCATGTTAAACGCGGTTTCCCCCAGCGAGTCTTTCGGCTGGTGAATGGTCGTTAGTGAAGGGGTAAAGAAACGCGAATTACGCACGTTATCATAACCGATCACCGAAATATCCTGCGGCACGCGCAGGCCCATTTCGTCTGCCGCACACAACGCGCCCATTGCCATAATATCGCCGCCGCAGAACACCGCGGTCGGGCGAGAGGACTGGGTCAGGATCTGTTGCATGGCGCGATAGCCGGACTCCGGCTCAAAGTCACCCTGCACGATCCAGTTTTCCGGCACGGTGATATGGGCCTCTTCCATCGCTTTCATAAACCCGCTCAGGCGGCCTGCGCCCGTATTGCGCTCAAGGGGGCCTGGGATAACGCCAATTTCGCGATGGCCGCGTTCAATCAGGTAACGGCCAGCCATATAGCCGCCGGCAAAGGCATTATCGATGACTGTATCGGTAAAATCGGCTTTTGCTTCGCCCCAGTCCATGACCACCATGGGAATGTGGCGATACTCTTCCAGCATACTGAGTAACGATTCCGGATATTCAGAACACATGACCAGCAGGCCATCCACACGTTTTTGCGCCATCATGGACAGATAGGCGCGCTGTTTTTCCAGGTTATTCCAGGCGTTACCGAGAATAAGGGTATAGCCTTTCTGGAAACAATTTTTCTCAACCGCCTCGATGATCTCAGCGAAATAAGCCGCCTCGCTACTGGTCGCCAGCAAGCCAATAGATTTGGTGTGATTGACTTTCAGGCTGCGGGCAACCGCGCTGGGGGAGTAATGTAATTCTTTAATCGCCGCCCAGACGGCGTTACGCGTCTCTTCTGCAACGAAACGCGTCTTGTTAATTACGTGTGATACGGTTGTGGTGGAAACGTTTGCTCGCTTCGCTACGTCTTTAATCGTTGCCATCAGATCTTACTCCAGACCATATCGTAAACTCCTGATAATACATAAGGTAAACGTTTGCCTTCCATCACCCTGTACCCATAGAAGGGATTGCAATACGCCGGGAAAAAGACACTGGACGTCAGGAGGGGAGTCAATGGCCGGTACGCTAATAAATTTAGCGTCGAATTTTGTCTGATCTTGACCAAAAGGGGAAGTGCTAAAACGTGTATCACCCTAAATCCTGCAAGATTTTTACGTTTATTTGTGCAAAAATGCGTTACATCACTTTTTGTGTGGAAATTAATAAGGAGAAAAATTGATGAGCACCGACCTGAAGTTTTCTTTAATGACTACCGTGATTGTACTTGCCCTGATTGTTGCTGCCGGGCTGACTGCCGCACTGCATTGATTTATCCCGAGGGAGAGGCTTCTCTCCCTCGTTTCACCCCTCGATTGTCATCAAATTAGCAATAGTCTTTTCCCATTTCGCTAACTTCTGTTTTTTGTGATTAATGTCATACTTTTGACTTCTGTGACGGTGTCGCGTGTCGACACGGCAATTCCGGAGTCTATTTATGAAGATTAATTTCCCACTGCTTGCCCTGGCGATTGGCGCTTTCGGCATCGGTACGACCGAATTTTCCCCCATGGGGTTACTCCCTGTTATCGCCCAGGGCGTGGATGTCTCGATCCCGGCGGCGGGTATGCTTATTAGCGCTTATGCCATTGGCGTGATGGTTGGAGCACCGTTAATGACGTTGCTGCTTTCACACCGGGCGCGACGTAATGCGCTGGTATTCCTGATGGCGATTTTTACCCTCGGCAATGTGCTCTCGGCACTTTCACCGGATTACACAACACTGATGCTCTCCCGCATTATCACAAGTCTTAACCATGGCGCTTTCTTTGGGTTGGGTTCTGTGGTGGCTGCAAGCGTGGTGGCAAAAGAAAAACAGGCAAGCGCAGTGGCGACCATGTTTATGGGGCTGACTATCGCCAATATTGGCGGTGTGCCCGCAGCAACCTGGCTGGGCGGGGCGATTGGCTGGCGCATGTCGTTCCTTGCTACGGCGGGGCTGGGGGTTATCGCCATGATCAGTCTCTATTTTTCCTTGCCGAAAGGCAGTGCCGGCGAACGTCCTGATGTGCGCAAAGAGCTGGCGGTCTTAATGCGACCTCAGGTGGTTTCCGCGTTACTGACGACGGTACTGGGGGCAGGGGCGATGTTCACGCTCTACACCTACATTTCACCGGTCCTGCACCGTATTACCGATGCCACCCCGGCCTTTATCACCGTGATGCTGGTGCTGGTGGGCGTTGGATTCTCCATCGGCAACTACCTTGGCGGCAAGCTGGCTGACCGCTCGGTCACAGCGACCCTGAAAGGCTTCTTGCTGTTATTGATCGTGATTATGGTTGCGATCCCCTGGCTGGCGCGCAGTGAGATCGGTGCGGCAATCAGCATGGTTATCTGGGGCGCGGCAACCTTTGCGGTAGTGCCTCCGTTGCAGATGCGTGTTATGCGTGTGGCACATGAAGCGCCCGGATTGTCGTCGTCAGTCAATATTGGCGCGTTTAACCTGGGTAATGCGCTGGGGGCAGCGGCAGGGGGTGCGGTGATTTCGGGTGGTCTGGGGTATACCGTTGTGCCGGTTACAGGGGCGATTATTGCAGGGATGGCGTTACTGTTGGTGCTGTTTTCCGGCAGAGCCAGCACAGAACGCACCTGCACAGCAGCAGAGTAAAAAACAGGAGGGTTTCCCCTCCTGATGATTACGCGGCGAGGTTCTTCGCGACAAACTCCCAGTTGACCAGCGTCCAGAAATGCTCCAGATAGTTTGGACGGGCGTTACGATAGTCAATGTAGTAAGCGTGTTCCCACACATCCACAGTCAGCAGCGGCGTGGCGTCGGTGGTCAGCGGTGTTCCGGCGTTTGATGTCGAAACAATGGCCAGTTTGCCATCGGCGTTTTTCACAAGCCACGTCCAGCCTGAACCAAAGTTCTTCACTGCGGCATCCGTGAATTTCGCTTTAAACTCAGCAAAGCTGCCAAAGGCTTCGGTAATCGCAGCCGCCACAGCACCGGTAGGTTCACCGCCTGCGTTCGGGGCCAGACAATGCCAGTAGAAGGTGTGGTTCCAGACCTGGGCTGCATTGTTAAACACGCCGCCCTCAGAGCTACGAATAATCTCTTCCAGCGTTTTGCCTTCCAGTGGGCTGCCTTTAATCAGGTTGTTCAGGTTGGTGACATAAGCCTGATGATGTTTGCCGTGATGGTACTCCAGTGTTTCCGCAGAAATGTGCGGAGCCAGGGCGTCTTTTGCATACGGTAATGCAGGTAATTCGAACGACATTGCTTCACTCCTTATTGTTGTAATGCACTCAATAACCTTATTGAGTGTAAGGATAGGGTAGCAAATCGAAAGGGGAGAAAAAAGAGAGAGTTACCTGCCGCATTAGCAGCAGGTACGAGATTAGCGGATGGTTTTTGGCGTAACCACTCTGCGGGCACCCACATAATGACGCTGCCAGTAATCTTCGCTTAATGAGGTAATCTGAATATCCTGGCCGCTGCGTGGTGACTGAATGAATTTGCCGTTGCCGACATACACACCCACGTGGTCGGCGGTACCACGACCTTGTGTACGGAAGAACACCAGATCGCCGCTTTCCAGTTCCGCAACGTTGACCGGAGAGGCATCACGCAGGTGATACATTTCGTTCGCGGTGCGAGGAATGCGGAATTTCACCAGATCTTTATAGGCGTAATAGACCAGACCACTGCAATCAAAGCCGGTCATAGGGGAGGTGCCGCCCCAATGGTAAGGTTTGCCAATCTGATTCATCAGTTTGGACATGGCAGTTTTCTGTACTTTTTGGATGCGGACTTTGTGCGCATCGGAAAGCGCAACAAGTTTACTGTTTTTCACTTTTACACAGTGCGGTTTATGACCTTTACGCTTTGTGCATTTTTCCGTCATAGCGGTAGCGGCGATGGGTTTCGTGCTGGTTTTGCTGTGACGGGAGGAATTCTTACTGGTGGTGTTTTTGCTGCTGGTTGACGATTTTTTCGTCACTGCCACTTTTTTATTTCCGGCTTTAGCCGTTGTTTTTGTTTCGGTGCGACTGCTTTTCTTTGATGTTTTTTCTGTGGTGGTTTTTTTCTTACTCTCGGATGCTTTCGCCAGATGCGTTGTCTTATGCACGGCCGAACCTCGCGTCTGCTCGGAAGCATTCGCTAATGGCGTGAAAGTCAACGTGGTGAACAACAAAGCACAGAGCGTGATCGAAGCTGTATGAATTCGCGCCACTGAGCAATCCCCTGATAAGTGCAGGCATTCAATAATGCTTGCGTATGATTTAGAACCGCGTCGATTCTAATCTAAAAAAAGCACAAAAGTTAATAGGGTTTTTGCATCTAAAACTGTGTTTCGTTAGCAAGCGCAAAAAAAATCACCAATTGACTCTGGAAGAAGCTCAAATGTTGAACTATTGACGTGCGGTGAAACGTAAGATAAGTGATATTTTAAAAGCAACTTATCGCGACAGACGATAAAATAATGAGTGGTGAACAAAATGTTATTTTCGGTTACGCACCTTAACCGTTACAATGACGACTATCTGCCGAAAAGAAGTTGAAGGAAGCAAGACAATGAGCTCTACCCTTGAAAAAATCCAGCGCCAGATCGCTGAAAACCCGATTCTCCTGTATATGAAAGGTTCTCCGAAGCTGCCAAGCTGCGGCTTTTCCGCACAGGCAGTGCAAGCGCTCTCCGCCTGTGGCGAACGTTTTGCTTACGTTGATATTCTGCAAAACCCGGACATTCGCGCCGAGCTGCCGAAATATGCAAACTGGCCGACCTTCCCGCAACTGTGGGTTGATGGCGAGCTGGTTGGCGGGTGCGACATCGTAATCGAAATGTACCAGCGCGGCGAATTGCAGCAGCTGATCAAAGAGACAGCGGCGAAGTACAAATCCGAAGAGCCGGACGCGGAATAATCATCGCAATAAAAAAGCGACCTTCGGGTCGCTTTTTTTATGCCTCGCTATCTGCGATGGGTAGCGGCCAGCCGCCCAGCCGTTTCCAGCGGTTAACTATCTCGCAAAACAGCAGCGCAGTCTGCTCAGTGTCGTACAGCGCGGAGTGCGCCTGGGTTGCGTCAAAATTAATGCCGGCGGTGGCGCAGGCTTTTGAAAGCACCGTTTGCCCCAGCGCCAGCCCGCTCAACGATGCGGTATCAAAAGTGACGAACGGATGGAACGGATTACGCTTAAGGGATGCACGCTCAGCGGCAGCCATCATAAAGCTGTGGTCGAAGGTGGCGTTGTGAGCCACCATAATGGCGCGATTACAGTTCTGATCTTTAATACCTTTACGCACCATCTTGAAAATAGCGTGGAGCGCGTCGTGCTCGCTCACGGCACCCCGCAGCGGGTTATTCGGGTCGATACCGTTAAATGCCAGCGCTTCCGGCTGCAGGTTCGCTCCCTCAAACGGTTCAACATGAAAATGCAGGGTGCTGTCAGGCATTAACCAACCCTGGTCGTCCATTTTCAGCGTGATGGCAGCGACCTCCAGCAGTGCATCGGTTTTGGCGTTAAACCCGGCGGTTTCAACATCAATCACGACAGGGTAAAAACCGCGAAAACGGTCGCACAGACCGGTAAGTTGGGCGTTATCGGACATTGGAGTCTCTTGCTAAGGGAAAATGGCAGCGCATTATGGCAAATTTTGCGAAGGGATGTAAAACAGCGGGCGCCAGAGGCGCCCGTAAAGCATTAATTGCCCAAACCGCGTCCCGCGTCTTTGGCTTCAATCAGTTCGACTTTATAGCCGTCCGGATCTTCAATAAAAGCGATAACGGTGGTGCCGCCTTTTACCGGACCTGCTTCACGCGTTACGTTGCCGCCATTTTGACGAATACGCTCACAGGCTTCTGCCGCATTATCCACTTCCAGCGCGATATGACCGTAAGCGCTGCCCAGGTCATATTTATCTACGCCCCAGTTATAGGTCAGTTCGATAACTGCCGTTTCTGTTTCCGGACCATAACCCACAAAGGCCAGTGAGTATTTGTATTCCGGGTTTTCACTGGTTCGCAGCAACTGCATGCCCAGCACTTTGGTGTAGAAATCGATGGAGCGTTGCAGGTCGCCAACGCGCAGCATGGTGTGAAGTAAGCGCATAATGTCCTCTTAAGCGTCAATGAATTGTCATTCGAAACAGAGTTTTAGTATAGCGGCGGATCCCTGCCGCTATCAAATCAACGAAGTGATTATAAAGAAGGGTAGTCGGTATAGCCTTCCGCGCCACCGCCATAGAAGCTTTCCGGGCGTTGCGGGTTCAGTTCTGCTTTGCGCTGCAGGCGTTCAACCAGATCCGGGTTAGCGATGTAAGCACGACCAAAGGCCACGGCGTCAATTAAACCTTTCGCAATCAGATCTTCTGCTTTTTCTACTGTGTAGGCGCCAGCACCGATGATGGGGCCGTGGAAACGCTCACGCACTTTACGACGGAACTCCTCAGTGTATGGCTGGCCGCCTGCCCAGTCCGGCTCGGACATATGCAGATAGGCAATCCCGCGTTTACCCAGTTCCTCGATAAAGTACAGTGCGTCTTCTTCTTCATTCGGGCCGTTATCGGTGTTCTGGAAGGAACCGATAGGGGAGACGCGAATACCGATGCGATCCGCACTCCAGGCAGCGCTGACGGCATCGACAACTTCCAGCACCAGGCGGGCGCGGTTTTCGATGCTGCCGCCATACTGGTCGGTACGCTGGTTGGCAGACGGTGACAGGAACTGGTGCAACAGATAGCCGTGGGCAGAGTGCAGTTCGACTAAATCAAAACCGGCTTCACGTGCGTTGATGACGGCCTGACGGAAATCATTGACGATGCCGGGAATTTCGCTGGTTTCCAGCGCACGCGGCATCGACGTGTCTTCACGGGTTGCGTTGCCGTTGGCGTCACGCAGGGAGGTACGGGTACCGGAACTGATCGCCGAAGGGGCAACAGGCGCCTGGCCGCCAGGCTGCAGGCTGGTGTGAGAAATGCGCCCGGTGTGCCAGAGCTGAACCGCCATATGACCGTTTTCAGCGTGTACACCGGCGGTGATTTTCTTCCATGCGGCAATTTGTTCCGGGCTGTGAAGACCCGGCGCGCCTGCATAGCCTTTCGCCTGTGCAGAGATTTGGGTCGCTTCACTGATGATAAGGCCAGAGCTGGCGCGCTGGCGGTAGTATTCGCCCATCAGCGGGGTCGGAATATCGCCAGGCTCAATGCTGCGCAGACGTGTCAACGGAGCCATCAGCACACGGTTTGGGATGGTAATCGCGCCAATTTTCAGCGGCGTAAACAAATTGCTGGACATAAATTCTCCTGAATAGACCGGTCGACTAGTAAAGTGGGAAATAAAAACGCCTGTTAAAGAGGCGCTGCAATAATCGTTTTCGCATGGGCCAGCGCACTTTCCAGTGGCACGGCACTGCGTGAAATCTTAGCCTGCAGATTGGCACCCAGCCACAGCGAATAGAGCACCTGTGCCTGGGTCAGCGCATCACCAGTAAAAGTCAGACACTGATCACGGCGGCCGCTTTCCAGCGCCTGTGCCAGTAAGCTGATAATGCCACTGGCACCTTTGTCCATGGCTTCACGCATCGTTTCTGACAGGTCACACACCTCTGCCGAAAGCTTGACGGTCAGGCAGCCGCTGATAATGCCCTGATCACAAAACTGGATGAGTGTCTGCTGATAATACGCGAGCAGGCGATCGCGATAGTTTCCTGCACCTGTGGCAAAATGATCCGTCAGACGCTGGTGATACCCGGCATAATGACGTTCGAGCATCGCAACCCCGAACGCCTCTTTCGAGCGAAAATAGTGGTAGAAAGAGCCTTTCGGCACTTCCGCTGTTTTCAGTAATTCGCTTAACCCCATGCCCGTAAAACCGCGATGCATGCACAAGCGCTCGCCGGTTTCCAGCAGATGTTCGCGGGTATCGTGTTCAGTATTTCTGCTCATGGACACAATCTACTAGACCGATTGGTCTATTGCAAGTAGCAATACATGCGATCTTGCAGGTTCCGCGTGCGCAGTCTTCAATAAAGAGAGACGAATACTACAGGAGGCGATGCGTGCCAGAACAACTGGAGTTTTTCCCCGTCCAGAGTCCGTGCCGGGGAATATGCCAGTCAGATGAGCGGGGATTTTGCCGTGGGTGTATGCGCAGCCGCGATGAACGGTTCAACTGGCAAACCATGAGCGACGCACAAAAACAGGATGTCCTGCGCCTGTGTCGTCAGCGTTTTCTGCGCAAATTACGGGCGAATAAAGCCCTCCCGCCTGAAGAACCTGAGCAACCTTCACTGTTTTGACGCCATAATTGCGTATACTCATGGCAAATTATTGCTGAGGAAGTGGTTATGGTTCAGAGAATTACCCTTGCGCCGCAGGGACCGGAGTTCTCCCGTTTTGTGATGGGCTACTGGCGACTGATGGACTGGAATATGTCTGCCCGTCAGTTGGTGAGTTTTATTGAGGAGCACCTGGATCTCGGTGTCACCACCGTCGACCATGCGGACATCTACGGTGGTTATCAGTGCGAAGCGGCTTTTGGTGAGGCGCTCAAGCTGGCTCCCCATCTGCGTCAACGCATGGAGATTGTTTCTAAATGCGGCATCGCCACCACTGCCCGTGCCGGGAATGCGCTGGGCCACTACATCACCAGCCGCGATCACATCATCGCCAGTGCCGAACAGTCATTGGTGAATCTGGCGACCGAACGTCTGGACCTGCTGCTCATTCATCGCCCGGATCCGCTGATGGATGCCGATGAGGTGGCTGAGGCGTTTTTGCATCTCCACCAGAGCGGCAAAGTGAGCCATTTTGGCGTGTCAAACTTCACCCCGGCGCAGTTCTCGCTGCTCCAGTCGCGCCTGCCGTTTACCCTAGCGACCAACCAGGTTGAGATTTCTCCGGTTCACCAGCCGCTATTACTGGACGGTACCCTCGATCAACTCCAGCAATTGCGCATTCGCCCGATGGCCTGGTCCTGCCTTGGCGGTGGACGTCTGTTCAACGACGAGGCCTTCCAGCCACTGCGTGATGAACTGGCGAAAGTGGCGCAAGAGCTGAATGCCCTGAGTATTGAACAAGTGGTGTATGCATGGGTGATGCTTCTGCCGTCGCAACCGCTGCCGATTATCGGTTCCGGAAAAATTGAACGCGTCCGTTCGGCGCTGGGAGCGGCAAGCCTTGAGATGACGCGCCAGCAGTGGTTCCGCATCCGCAAAGCGGCTCTGGGTTACGATGTTCCCTGATAAGCACTAAGGTGACTTTCCGCCAAATCTTTTTCCCTGGTTTAAACTTACAGGGCAAAAGCCAAAAACGGAGGTCATATGAAGCGTTTTAGTCTGGCAATGTTGACACTGTTCGTCTGCGCCGGTGCGCAGGCGGCCAGTACCGAAGTGAAGATGAACCTCGTCACTGCCGAGGGGACGGGGCAGTCCGTCGGCACGGTGAACATCAGCGAAACCGATAAGGGGCTGAAATTTACGCCCGATCTCAAAGGACTCCCGCCCGGTGAACATGGTTTTCATGTTCATGCAAAAGGGTCGTGTGAGCCTGCGATGAAAGACGGAAAACCCTCCGCTGCCGAGGCGGCAGGTGGTCACCTCGACCCCGATAAAACCGGTAAACACGAAGGCCCCGATGGTATGGGGCATTTAGGGGATTTACCAGTGCTGGTGGTTAACAACGACGGTAAGGCGACCGATGCGGTGGTTGCGCCGCGCCTGAAAAAACTCAGTGACGTGAAAGACAAAGCCCTGATGGTTCATGTTGGCGGCGATAACATGTCTGATTCGCCGAAACCGCTCGGCGGTGGCGGGGCACGTTACGCTTGTGGCGTTATCCGCTAGCGGAATCGGCCAGTGTGCCTGCTGCCGGGGCTTGCTCCAGTTGCGATAACGAGCAATACAATCGCCAGATAAGCGATGCCAGTTCCCGTGCGGCAGGTTGATGATGGCGTGCCAGCGCATCACAAATCCGTTGCAGTTCGCTAAGCGTTACTGCCAGTGGGCGCTGTTGCACGCCTCGTTCACTCATCACATCGCGTAACAGGCTAAGACAGAGATCCCTGACTTTCGACAAGGGATCTGAGCGTGCCTCCCAGTCGCGCAGTTGCCAGACCACATGCGAACAGTTGAGCAAAACCACCCCCCAGCGTAACAACCAGCGGCGAGCGGGCGCATCTTTGCTGTTACTCAACTGACTAATATGGTGATAAACCACCGACTCAAATTCATGCTCGCTCATCGTCGGCATTCGGCTGAGCTGGTCGACAAAGCCTCGCCGAAGCGCACGAATATGACGGCGGCTTTTGCGCGCATCTGACCCAGGGCGCAAAATGGCAAACGAGAGCCACGCCAGCGCCACGCCGAGAATTTTCGCCAGATCGTCATTTAAAAAATCCGCCAGGTCATAGACCGGGGGATTGGTCACCGAAATAAACGATCCCATAAAAACAATCAATTGCCCCCACAGCCCAGCCAGTTTAGGCATTTGGAGCTTGAGCAACTGCATTGTGGTCAACAGTGGCAGCAAAAATAACAAGAACACCCATAAATCGCTGATCTGTACCATCAGACCAAACTTCACGACGAAACTGAATAATGTCAGCAACGCAAGCGTGCGTAGAAGTAGCGTCAATGAATTAAACGGGGCGGGAGAGACCGAATAGAGTACGCAACTGATGGCGGCAAGGGTCAGCGCTGCATCGCCGTACTCCCACTGGCTGGTGATCGTCCAGGCGCCCACCAGACTCAGTGCACAGAAGGTGCGTATCCCGCTCCATAGCGCCTCGGCGTTATCGGTAAAGCGCGCCAGAGCACGGCTTCTGGGCAGCGTAAATTCGGTTATCGGGGTGGCATTTTCAAGGCGCGCCAGCCAACGGCTACTGGCCAGGTACAGTCGGCAGAAGTATCGCAAACGGTGCCAGAAGGCGCTGTGCCGATAGTCATCGTCATTCATTGGCGCGAGAGGGGCAATAATGCGCGCTATGGTATAAAAGTGCGCGCCAGGCCGGGCGAGCTCCACCAGCAACGTTTCGAGTATTGCTCGCGTATTCTCAGGCGGATGCGGCCAGTTCAATAGCAGTCGGCGCAGGCTGGAGATAACGCTGGTCAGACGTAATTGCTGATGGAGCAGGTGGTTGAGAAGCCGGTTCTGACGACGAAAACGATAGTGGCTCCAGAAAGCCTGGATGCGCAGCAAATTCATGGTCAATATCTGCCCAATCACATTTTCATGGGCGGTGCGGATGGCGTCGGTTATCTCCTGTTGCCAGAGCAGGCTGGCATGTTCGAGCAGGCGGGCGTGCATTTTTTTCAGCGCGCTCAGCAGCGCGGTACCGTCAGACGTGCTCGGCATGATCATCATCATCATGCCGCCACAGCCAATCCCCAGCAGCACTTCACAGACGCGGGCCTGGGCGATGTCCCACAGTTCGGTGGTGTCGGTAATATTGACCACCGGAAAGGCAATAATCGCGGCGGTATACCCCGCAAGCTGGAAGGCGTAAGCGACGTTATTACTGAACTGCGCGCAGGCCCAGGTACAGAAACCTATCCATGCGGCCATGGCGAACAGAAACAACCACGGATCGTTAAGCGTATGTCCGGCAATGATCATCGCCGCTGTCGCTCCCAGCAGGCTGCCCGCGACACGACCGAGACTTTTACTGATCACCCCGCCCACGGTCGGAAAACTTACGACGGCGGCAGAAGTCATTGCCCAGTAAGGCTCATCCAGATTGAGGTAATAGGCGACCGTCAGGGCCAGGCACATCGCAATACTGTTGCGCATGGCGTACCGCCACTGAGGGCGCGTCGCGGTAAGCCAGGGCAGGGGAATCGCGATTTTCACTTCGCCCCGCCGATCGATACCGTGCAGGTGGTGCCGGACACCAGCGTCACATCGGCGGGCAGGGAATCGAACTGAATCCGAACAGGCACGCGCTGGGCCAGACGCACCCAGGGTACATTCGGCTTGATGTCTGCCACCAGCCCGCTGTCGGTTTCAACGCTCTGGTCATAAATTGCCCGTCCGATACTGGAAACGTGACCCTGTAACGTGATATTGCCGCTATAGAGAACGATTTGCGCCGCGGCACCTTGACGAATATGACGCAATTTAGTCTCTTCGAAATACCCCACCACATAAAAAGAGTGGCTGTCGATGAGTGCAAACAGCGGTTGGCCGGCGGTGGCGTAGTTGCCGGTGCGGGTGGAAAGATTGGTTATCCAGCCGTCTACGGGGGCTTTTACCTGCGTTTGTGAAAGTTGCCATTGTGCCTGTTGCAGGGCGGCCTCGGCCGCATTGACGCTCGCCTGCATCGCCTTCACATTGATATTCGCGGTATCGAGATCTTCTGCTGAAATATAATTTTTCAACAAATGGCGGCGACGGTTGGCTTCATTGTTGGCTTTGGACAGATCGGTTTGCGCGCGCGCCAGTTGCGCCTGGGCATTCAGCACGGCGATTTTGTACGGTGTGTCGTCGATTCGAAGCAAAATATCGCCCGCTTTAACCAACTGATTATCCTTTATATTCAGCTCAGTAATGCTTCCTGACACTTGCGGGGTGATGCTGACTTGCTCGGCGCGGACTTTACCGTCGCGTGTCCAGGGGGCCTGCATATAGAAGTTCCATAACCACCAGCCAGCGGCGAGCGCCACGGCCAGAACCAGTAACGTCGAAAAGTATTTAAGTGATTTCAGGCGCATAGTTACCACATGATCAAAAAGCCGAGAGACAGACTGATAGCGATCACGAAAAGTGAGAGATCCATCAGGATGGGATGCCAGATATCCCCTGCGTACATCCAGTCACGCAGTAAGCGATGCAAAACCAGCCACACCATAAACCCCAGCAGGACTGCTTTAAAGATAGGGGGAAAGTAGACCGAAGCGCCGAAGATCAGGTCCTGCAGGGGAAATTCCGGGGAGCGAATTGTCAGCGTCAAAAGCGTTAGTCCTTTACAGAAATGTTCACCGGTTCGTTTTGACGGCGAAGACCGCCAGACGGAGATATTAAGAATGGGCGAACACGGTGAAGGCAGCAATGCATTTGTTTTAGCAATATAAATGCTGCACACTATTCTAAAATGAGTATAATAAGTTAGCAAGCTAATTATAAGGAGATGAAATTGGAATCGCCATTAGGTTCTGATCTGGCACGCTTAGTGCGCATCTGGCGTGCTCTGATTGACCATCGCCTGAAACCTCTGGAATTGACGCAAACGCATTGGGTCACGCTGCATAACATTCATCAGCTGCCTCCCGATCAGTCGCAAATTCAACTGGCAAAAGCGATCGGCATCGAGCAGCCTTCGCTGGTGCGTACGTTGGACCAACTGGAAGAGAAAGGGCTTATTTCTCGCCAGACCTGTGCCAATGACCGCCGTGCAAAACGGATCAAATTGACAGAAAAAGCTGACCCGATCATCGAAGAAATGGAAACGGTGATTAAGCAAACGCGGGGCGAAATTCTTTCGGGTATTTCACCGGAAGAGCTGGATTTGTTGATTAGCCTGATTGCCAGGCTGGAACAGAACATCATTGAGTTGCAGTCGCGAGACTAACGCTCAGTTGTAATGAAAAAGCCTCGCATCTGCGAGGCTTTTTTTATCCCTATGTTCAGGTCGTTGCCTGCGAAGGCACTGATGCCATTAACGCGGGGATACGGTAACCTGGCGACCATTGCTTGCCAGTGCAACACGCTGGCCTGCGACGAAACGGGAGTTGCCCTGTTTCTGCACAACCATAATGCTGCTGCCATCGTCTTTACGAATTTCCAGCTCCACACCCTGTGATTTATTCATCGCACCCTGCACGCTCTGACCGGCTACGCCACCCGCCACAGCACCCGCCGCTGTTGCAAGAGAACGCCCGGCACCACCACCCACGGTGTTGCCCAGGAAGCCACCCAGTACCGCGCCACCCAGAGCGCCGACAACGTTGCTGTCGTCACCGCCCTGGATCTGTACCTGACGAACGTTGACAATGGTGCCGTAAGTGACATTTTGTACTTGTTTGGCTTCTGAGGCGGAATAGACATCTCCGGAAAGAGTACTGTCATTAACACAACCCGCCAGAGTAAATCCAACCAGCGTAACTGCCAGTGCACGTAACATCATCTATGAATCTCCTGTTCACCAAAACATGCTCAGTTGAGCATCCGTCATGGTTAAATTATATGGCATTTAGTCACACCAGGTCACATCTTCTGCCAAAACATAGCAAAAATAATAACAAGGATGGATTTAACTGGTCCTAAACAAGCCGATTATAAGCGTCTGCCGCTTTTTTTCCTTCAGTCAGCTCTGATTCGATTGTTAAAAAGTATTTGTAATCGATAGCTTTACAAAACACTTTATGATGGAGTGAGCGTCTAAAGCCCTATAACGAGGAAGGCGTATGAAATCGGGTCGCTATATTGGCGTAATGTCGGGAACAAGCCTTGATGGTGTGGATGTTGTGCTTGCCGCTATTGATGACAAGATGGTAGCCCAACAGGCCAGTCTCACCTGGCCGATGCCGATACCGCTGAAAGAGGCTGTCCTGAGCATCTGCCAGGGCCAACCGCTCACCCTGTCGCAACTGGGACAACTGGATACGCGTCTGGGCAAACTCTTTGCCGAAGCCGTCCTTGCACTGATGGCGCGAGAACATCTCAGCGCAAAAGATATCGTGGCTATTGGTTGCCACGGTCAAACCATCTGGCATGAGCCCACCGGCGATGCACCTCATACGCTGCAAATTGGCGATAACAATCAAATCGCCGCGTTAACCGGTGTGACCGTGGTCGGGGATTTCCGCCGCCGCGATATTGCCCTTGGCGGGCAGGGGGCACCGCTGGTCCCGGCGTTTCATCATGCGTTACTGGCACATCCCATCGAGCGCCGGATAGTGCTGAACATCGGCGGCATCGCCAATATCTCGCTACTTTTCCCGGACAAGCCAGTCCGCGGTTATGACACCGGGCCAGGAAATATGCTGATGGATGCCTGGATTTGGCGTCAACTTGGCAAGCCCTACGATAAAGACGCCCAGTGGGCGAGTGGTGGGAAAGTCGTCCTGCCGCTGCTGCAAAACATGCTCAGCGATCCCTATTTTGCTGCACCCGCGCCGAAAAGCACCGGACGTGAATATTTTAACTATGGCTGGCTTGAGCGTCAGTTGGCTATTTTCCCGGCGCTGGATCCGCGCGATGTCGAAACCACGCTGGTAGAACTGACGGCGGTGACGATTTCCGAACAGGTATTGTTGTGCGGCGGCTGCGAACGGTTGCTGGTCTGTGGCGGGGGGAGCCGTAATCCGTTGTTGATGGCGCGCCTTTCTGCGCTGCTGCCGGGTACTGAGGTCACCACGACGGATGAGGCGGGAATCAGCGGCGATGATATGGAAGCCCTGGCCTTTGCCTGGCTTGCCTGGCGTACGCTGGCCGGTTTACCCGGCAACTTACCTTCGGTAACGGGGGCATCGCAGGCCAGCGTGCTGGGGGCTATCTATCCGGCTAATCCGCGACAGAATCAGAGTTAACTGACTTTCACCCAGGCTGCGTACCGTTAGACTCCGGGGTTTACGGAGGACGTTATTCGCGTCCTCCATGACCAGGACAGTCTCGGGAAAACCTAATGAAAAGAGTGTTAATCGCCTGCCTGCCCGCGCTTCTCGCCGGGTGTAGTTACTACAACCAGTTTGTTGAGCGCATGAATACGGATACGCTTAACTATCAGTGTGATGAAAAGCCGCTTACGGTGAAATTGAACCATCCCCGCCAGGAAGTGAGCTTTATTTATGACAATACGCCGCTGATCCTCAAGCAAGGTCTGTCGGCGTCGGGGGCACGCTACACTGACGGTATTTATGTTTTCTGGTCGAAGGGTGATGGCGCCACGGTCTACAAGCGCGATCGCATCGTACTGAATAACTGCCAGTTACAAAATCCGCGGCGTTGAGATTTTCGCAAGGGGGGGGCACAATAGCCCCACCTGATAATTCATCTTGCTAACGCCATGTCTGATAACGATCAATTGCAGCAAATCGCGCATTTGCGCCGTGAGTACACCAAAGGCGGCTTGCGCCGCGCCGATCTTCCCTCCGAACCGTTGCCGCTGTTTGAACGCTGGCTTGGTCAGGCGTGTGAAGCCAAACTCGCCGACCCGACCGCGATGGTCGTTGCGACTGTTGATGAAACCGGTCAACCTTACCAGCGTATTGTGCTGCTCAAACACTATGACGAGAAAGGCCTGGTGTTTTATACTAACCTGGGCAGCCGCAAAGCCCACCAGATCGAGAAAAACCCGGCTATCAGCCTGCTGTTTCCGTGGCACATGCTGGAGCGCCAGGTCATGGTGATCGGTAAAGCTGAGCGCCTTTCTACCCTGGAAGTGGTGAAGTATTTCCACAGCCGTCCACGCGACAGCCAGATTGGCGCGTGGGTCTCGCAGCAATCCAGCCGGATCTCCGCGCGTGGCATTCTCGAAAGCAAATTCCTTGAGCTCAAGCAGAAGTTCCAGCAGGGCGAAGTTCCGTTACCCAGCTTCTGGGGCGGTTATCGCGTCAGTATTGAGCAAATGGAGTTCTGGCAGGGAGGCGCGCACCGTCTCCACGATCGTTTTTTATACCAGCGTGAAAATGACGCATGGAAAATTGATCGCCTCGCGCCGTAAACCCTGAAAAATGTTGCGCTAAGCGCTGGTGCTCCTGCATCCGGCGCTTTATTCTATGTAACTTTCGTAACTGGCGAAAAGTCGTGTACCGGCAGAGGTGCAGTCGTTTTAAATGGAGAATTTGATGGCAAGCAGTAACTTGATTAAACAATTGCAAGAGCGCGGGCTGGTAGCCCAGGTGACGGACGAGGAAGCGTTAGCAGAGCGACTGGCGCAAGGCCCGATCGCGCTCTATTGCGGCTTCGACCCTACCGCCGACAGCTTGCATTTGGGGCATCTTGTTCCATTGTTATGCCTGAAACGCTTCCAGCAGGCCGGGCACAAACCTGTCGCGCTGGTGGGCGGCGCTACGGGGCTGATTGGCGACCCGAGTTTCAAAGCCGCTGAGCGTAAACTGAATACCGAAGACACGGTGCAGGAGTGGGTGGATAAAATCCGCAAACAGGTTGCGCCGTTCCTCGATTTCAACTGTGGTGAAAACGCGGCGATTGCGGCTAACAACTACGACTGGTTCGGCAATATGAACGTGCTGACTTTCCTGCGCGATATCGGCAAGCACTTCTCCGTTAACCAGATGATCAACAAAGAAGCGGTGAAGCAGCGTCTGAACCGTGACGATCAGGGTATCTCGTTTACTGAGTTTTCCTACAACCTGCTGCAGGGTTACGACTTTGCCTGCCTGAACAAACTGCACGGTGTGGCGCTGCAGATTGGCGGTTCCGACCAGTGGGGGAACATCACCTCCGGTATCGATCTGACCCGTCGCCTGCACCAGAATCAGGTCTTTGGTCTGACCGTTCCGCTGATCACGAAAGCTGATGGCACGAAGTTCGGCAAAACCGAAGGTGGCGCAGTCTGGCTCGATCCGAAGAAAACCAGCCCGTACAAATTCTACCAGTTCTGGATCAATACCGCGGATGCTGACGTTTATCGCTTCCTGAAATTCTTCACCTTTATGGACATTGAAGAGATTAATGCTCTGGAAGAAGAAGACAAGAACAGCGGCAAAGCCCCGCGTGCCCAGTATGTGCTGGCCGAGCAGGTGACCAAACTGGTTCATGGCGAAGAAGGTCTGGTGGCGGCAAAACGTATTACCGAAAGCCTTTTTAACGGCAACCTGAGCGATCTCAGCGAGGCAGACTTCGAGCAGTTGGCGCAGGACGGCGTACCGATGATCGAAATGGAGAAAGGCGCAGACCTGATGCAGGCGCTGGTAGACTCGGAGCTACAGCCATCTCGTGGTCAGGCGCGTAAAACCATCGCCTCCAACGCAGTCACCATCAACGGTGAGAAACAGTCTGACCCGGAATATTTCTTCCAGGAAACGGACATTCTCTTCGGTCGTTATACGCTGTTACGTCGCGGTAAGAAGAACTACTGTTTGGTGTGCTGGAAATAACCGGCAGATACGCGAAACATGAAAAAGGAGTGGGAAACCACTCCTTTTTTTATGGCAAAAGCGTGGAAGATTAAATCCCTTCTGCGGCCATAGCGGCGGCAACCGCCGGACGAGAGGCCACGCGTTGCATATAGTTGGCAATATTCCCGGCCTGCGGGAAGTTCAGTTTCACCGCTACCGCCCACCGCAGTACCGTGAACAGGTATGCATCGGCAATGGAGAAGTTTTCGCCGTTAATCCACTGCTGGTCTGCCAGCGCCGCGTCAACATACTCCAGTTTCTTTTCCAGCAGAGCGCGAGCGGTCGGTTTGAACGCTTCTGGCGTATCCGGACGAAACAGGGGAGTAAACCCTTTGTGCAGCTCAGTTGCCACGAAATTCAGCCACTCCAGCGTCTTGTAACGGCTCAGGAACCCCACCGGCGGCAGCAGGTCGCTTTTCGGCGCGCTGTCAGCCACATACTGCATAATCGCCACGCCTTCGGTTAACAGGGTGTTGGCATTAATGGCCAGTGCCGGGATCTGTCCTTTCGGGTTGATGGCCAAAAAGTCATCACCATTTTCCAGGCATTTTTTTGCTAAATCCACGCGTGCCAGTTCAAACTCTTTACCTGCTTCACGCAGAACAATATGGGAAGCCAATGAGCAGGCGCCTGGTTTATAAAACAGTTTCATTCTTCACTCCGGTGGTTGAATTCGGGCATAGGTTATTACCTGCAGGTATAAAAAAAAAGCCGTTAACGTGCGTTAACGGCTTTCTGCTGAAACTCTGTGCAGTCTTATGCTGTCGCGGTTTCTGACGCTTTCGCGGCTTTATCGCTATCATCACTCTGGGTCATGCGGTTCAGTTTCGGCGCGGCGAGGATCATCAGCGCGGCGATAACAGCAGTCACAATACCGATTTGCAGGAAGACGTGACCATAGACATCAAGTGACATCAGTGGGTCGGTGACGTTTTCCGGGATAGCCATCTGGTTTGCGACGTAGCCTGCGATGATGTTCGCACTGGCGGTCGTCAGGAACCAACTACCCATGATAAAGCCCATCAGACGCTGTGGAACGAGCTGTGCCACCATGGCGAGGCCCAGACCGGAAATCATCAGCTCACCGATACTCTGCAGCCCGTAGCTCGCAACCAGCCAGTTTACGGAGACGATGCCGGCATCAGAGGCGAACTTCGCACCCAGCGGCAGAATCAGGAATGCACCTGAACACAGCACCATACCGATGGCAAACTTATGCGGCATCGGCAGGGTATCGCCCATTTTGTTATAGATAGCAGCCAGGATCGGGCTACCAATGATAATCCAGAACGGGTTCAGCGCCTGGAACTGCTCCGGTTCGAACGTGATACCCAGCAGCGTATGTTCAACGTTACGAATGGCGAAGAAGTTCAGCGATGTCGGCATCTGGCTGTACAGGACGAAGAAGACAATGGCCTGCAGCATCAGAATGAAAGCGACGATCATTTTACGACGCGCCGCGCCCTGCAGAGCAAATGTCTCTTTTGCGAAAATGCACACGATGCACAGCGCAACCACACCCAGCACCATGCGTGCGATGCCCTGGTTATGCAGCAGCCATGTGGCGATGGCAATCAGGATAGCAACGCCTACGATGGTCGCCAGCAGGTAACCCATACGAACCGGCTCGAAGTCAGGTTTAGAACCGTAGTTTTTGACCCAACGCTTGCAGAACGCGAAGTTCACGATGGTGATCAGCAGACCGACGACGCTCAGGGCAAACGCAGTGCTCCAGCCAAATTCTGCAGCCAGCCACGGGGTAGCCAGCATAGAAAAGAAAGAACCTGCGTTAATTGCCATGTAATACATGGTGAATGCACCATCGAGACGCGGGTCATCTTTTGCGTAGCAGGTGGAGAGCAGGGAAGACGGGTTGGCTTTAAACAGGCCATTACCGACGGCGATCGCCGCCATACCCATATACACGATATTGGCATCGTGACCAGACCACGCTACCAGTGCGTAACCGATGGCCAGCACAATGGCCCCCAGCATGATAACGCGCTTTGTCCCCAGAACTTTATCGCCCAGCCAGCCGCCAATAGCGACAAGACCGTAAACCAGCGCGCTAAAAGAGGAAAACAGGGTAATGGAGTCCGCTTCGGACATACCCAGTTGTTTAACCAGATAGACAGCCATGATCCCCTGCAGACCATAGAAGCCGAAACGCTCCCACAGCTCAATGGAGAAGATCAAATAGAACGCTTTAGGTTGTTTGAAAGCGTTCAGACTCACACTTTCGGTTGGTTTGTTTGCAGTTGACACATAGACCTCTTTTTTTACATCCCATATTAATGGGGTGATTCGAGACGCGATGCCCAGTATTCATCGCGCTTATAATTATTGCGGGAGGGAAAACGGCGGCTAATGTTCCTGATCCTGGGATTCGAGGCAAGGCTTTTGTAATGATCTGTTACATTTATCTTTAGCGATATTATAATCCAGCGGCGGAAATGTTATTCAGAGTTAAATTTTGCAGTGTAATTAATGGCAGTTTTTTTCACTAATGAAGGCCGCTAAAAATTGGTCAAAGGTGATATCTTCTGCTGTTAAGCGGTAATGGCAGTTTATCAGCCTGGTCTGATTATAATTAATGGTCTTATGTGTTGGTTTAATCCCTGCATAACACTCTCTGGCCTTGTTTTCATTCAGCTAAAGATCCTTTTTTTAACACGCTTGCATCAATGTGATAAAAATCACACATCTGTAGAATTTTTTTGTCATAAAAAAACATTGGCTCTGATAAAAACCTAATAAGCAAAAGATAATATGATGAAAATGCGGGTTGTACGGTATAAAGCGCGTTAACATGAAAACATTACAGGTATGCCTGTTTGCTTATAGCAAAGTATGACGAGTAGAACCCATTACTCACGCCTATTGCCTTGTTCATCAGAATGCAGTAGATCAATGTTTTCACGAATTTTTTCCTATAAATGAGCAAGTCGATGACAGTGTCACGTGATACTGTCAAATTCCTTTTTTCGCAATTCTTTGGAGTCATTTCATGAACGTGCATTCGTGGCTTAACGCACTACATATCATCGCGGCGATAATCTGGATTGGTGGAATTTTTGTCATGGCCACGGCTGCGGCCTGGTGTGCACAGGCGGTGGGCAAAAATGCGCCGACGGCGACAGCGCTGGCGGCATTTGTGCGCAACTGGAGTCGTAAAGTCACCACCCCGGCGATGATCGTGCTGTGGGTGATGGGGCTGGCGATGGTGTTGGCACACGGGCAGATGCCGCATCTGTGGCTGATTCTCAAACTGGTGCTGGTGGTGTTGCTGTCAGGTATTCACGGAATGTTATCCGCAACCTTACGTCGCCTTGCTGGCGGTGAAATCACGAAGGCGCCTGGGATGGTGCCACGCGCCACGACCATCGTCATTGTGGCCGTGGCGGTCATCATTTTGCTGGTTGTTTTTAGACCGTTCTGAGTAAAGCGAATTCAGAGCTCGGTTTTGCTCTCGAATTCGCATAAATCTTCGATAATGCAGGAGCCGCAGCGTGGCTTACGGGCGATGCAGGTATAGCGGCCATGTAAAATCAGCCAGTGATGACAATCGACCTTAAATTCCGCCGGGACAACGCTCAGCAGCTTTTCTTCAACCTGCTCAACGTTTTTCCCCGGCGCAAAGTGGGTGCGGTTACAGACGCGAAAAATATGCGTATCAACAGCAATGGTCGGCCAGCCAAAGGCCGTATTGAGTACCACATTAGCCGTTTTCCGCCCGACACCCGGTAGCGCTTCCAGCGCGGCACGATCTTCCGGCACTTCGCCGCCGTGTTTTTCCACCAGAATACGGCAGGTCTTAATGACGTTTTCTGCTTTGGTATTAAACAGACCAATGGTCTTAATATAGGATTTGACCCCCTCAACACCCAGCTCCAGCATGGCGTGCGGGGTATTGGCAACCGGGTAAAGCAGGGCAGTTGCCTTGTTCACGCTGACGTCGGTTGCCTGCGCAGAAAGCAGTACCGCAATCAGCAGCTCAAAAGGTGAGTTGAAATTAAGTTCTGTCGTCGGGTGCGGATTGGCATCCCGCAGGCGGGTGAGGATCTCCCGTCGCTTTGTTTTGTTCATCAGGCCTTCCCGGGCACCGTGTGGGCAGTTTCGTCGGCAACGGTCGCTGCGCGACGTTTCTTTGTTCTCTCGTCAATCAGATATTTAATAGCCAGCAGCATGCCAAGGCCGATAAATGCCCCCGGCGGCAGCATGGCCAGCAGAAAGGACGAGTCGGTATGGAACACTTCAATACGCAAAACTTTCGCCCAGTTGCCCAGCAAGCCATCCGCGCCGTCAAATAAGGTTCCGTTGCCGAGGATTTCACGAATCGAACCCAGTGTAAACATGGTGCAGGTCGCCCCCATGCCGATGGCAAAGCCATCAAGGGCAGATAATCCCGGGCTTTTTTTGGCAGCAAACGCTTCCGCGCGCCCCACCACGATACAGTTGGTGACAATCAACGGAATAAAGATACCGAGCGACTGATACAAACCGTAGGCATAAGCGTTAATCAGCATCTGTACGATGCTCACCACGGAGGCGATGATCATTACGTAAATAGGAATACGGATTTCAGACGGCGTCCAGTGACGTACCAGTGAAATCGTAAAGTTGGTCAGCGTCAGCACAAGCGTAGTGGCAAGGCCAAGGCCCAGCGCATTGGTCGCGGTGGAGGTCACCGCCAACAGCGGGCACATGCCTAATAACTGAACCAGCGCGGAGTTATTCTTCCACAACCCCTGGACAATAATGTCTTTAATTTCGCTCATGGTTACTCTCCACAGGTCGGTAAACTGGAAAGTTGCGCGGGCAACGTCGGCGCGTACAGTCCGGCGCGTTTCACCGCATTGACCACCGCTCGCGGGGTGATGGTCGCTCCGGTGAACTGATCAAAATCGCCACCGTCTTTCTTCACTGCCCAGTGCGGGTCATTGGCCCCTGCGATTTTCTTGCCCGTGAAATGGGTGATCCAGTCAGAAATGCGCAACTCTATTTTGTCACCCAACCCCGGCGTTTCGTGATGCTCGGTCACGCGGGTGCCAAGAATGGTACCGTTAAAATCGGCGCCTACCAGCAGTTGAATAACGCCGGAATAGCCGTCGGGTGCCGTCGCTTCAATGACCGCAGCGACTGGCGTATCGTCTCTATGGGCTATATAGACTTTATGTTTGCCTTTCCCCAGTGCCGGGTCATTGACCACGTAACAACTCTCCTGCAAGGCGTTATTATAGATGTCGCCAGGCAATACCTGACCAAACAATGCCTTTTGCTGCTGCACCGCCTGGTCGGCAATGGTGGATTTGGTCAACTGGTGAATTGCTGCTGTCATTCCGGTTGAGGCCGCCGCGAACAGCGTTAACGTCATGCCGTATTTACGCATGGTATCTAGCATGGCGACTCCTTAACGATGGCCGTACACGCGTGGGCGTGTGAAGTAATCAATTAATGGCACGGTAATGTTTGCCAGCAGCACGGCGAAGGCCACGCCATCCGGATAACCGCCAAAACTACGGATAAGCCAGACCAGCAATCCCGCAAGGGCGCCGAAAATCAGGCGGCCTTTATTGGTTGTCGAAGCGGTAACCGGGTCGGTCAGAATAAAAAACGCGCCCAACATGGTGGCACCCGAGAGCAGATGCAGTTGCGGCGACGCCAGACTTTGTGGTGAGAAAACCCAGCCCAGCGTTGAACAGACAGTCAGCGAAACCAGGAAGGCTACCGGGATATGCCAGCGAATGGTTTTCTGCCACAGCAGGAAGATACCGCCCAGCAGATACCCCAGATTGACCCACTGCCAGCCCGCACCCGCCAGCACGCCGCTGTAAATGGCCGATTTGAGGATCTCATCGACCGGATGACCGGCATGAAGCGATGTTTTAA
This sequence comes from Phytobacter diazotrophicus, assembly GCF_052061655.1. Lineage (NCBI taxonomy): Bacteria > Pseudomonadati > Pseudomonadota > Gammaproteobacteria > Enterobacterales > Enterobacteriaceae > Phytobacter > Phytobacter diazotrophicus. The sequence continues at coordinate 2,412,892 of NZ_CM125428.1, forward strand.
AGGTATCCAGCGGTGTTGCCTGGCTGATGCCATCAATCCCCATCCGCAGGCTATCCATCGTATGGCCGGTGGTTGCATGTCCAGTGAAGATGATTTGTACGGCATCCATCAGGCCTGGAACCGTTTTGGCTATCTCAAAAGGCGGTAACCAACTGGTCATCTGTACCGGGAAGGAGATCAGCAGGACCACATACCCGATCATTGCCGGGTTAAACGGGTTATGCCCAAGGCCGCCATAGAGTTGCTTAGCAATGATAACCGCGAACACCGTGCCCAGCACCACCATCCACCAGGGGGTAAATGGCGGAACGCTGACCGCCAGCAGTAAACCAGTCAACAGGGCAGAGTTGTCCCCGAGGATGGCCCCGATTTGCTGTTTACGCAGCCGTAATACCAGCGCTTCTGCCGCCAGCGCACTCATGCAGGCAAGGATAATCTGCAACAACGTTCCCCAGCCGAAGAACCAAAGTTGTGCTGCAATACCGGGCAGGGTCGCAAGCACGACCAGCAGCATAATGCGCGATGTCTGGCGCTGATTATGGGTATAGGGGGAACTGGCAATTCTAAAAACCATTTAATCCTCGTTAACTGCTTGCTGTGCGGCTTTTTTTGCCTGAACCCGGGCGATAGCTGCCGCTACGGCCGCCTTTCGGGGATCGTCATTGGCGGCAGGGGCTGGTGCGGCCTGCTGTTGTAATTTTTTGGCTTTTGCCCGTGCGATAGCGGCTTCAACGGCTGCCTTACGCGGGTCGACAGGTTCAGCGGCAACGGGTGCCGGGGTTTCCACCGGCACGACGACGTCGCTGGCGCCTTGCTGTTGTAATTTTTTGGCTTTTGCCCGTGCGATAGCGGCTTCAACGGCTGCCTTACGCGGGTCGACAGGTTCAGCGGCGACAGGAGCCGGGATTTCCACCGGCACGACGACGTCGCTGGCCCTTTGCTGCTGCAATTTTTTGGCTTTTGCCCGTGCAATCGCCGCTTCGACGGCTGCCTTGCGCGGGTCGACAGGTTCAGCGGCGACAGGAGCCGCTTGCGTGTCTGTGGCTCCGGCTTTACGGGCTTTAGCGCGTGCAATCGCCGCTTCGACGGCAGCTTTACGCGGATCGACAGCTTCGCTGGCGACAGCGTTACTTTCCGGCACATCTTGTTGCTGCGCTTTTTCTGCCTGACGTGCGCGCGCCTGCGCCTTACGCGCCTCGCGGGCGGCAATCACCTCGCTATTATCCGGTACGCTTCCGGCCTGAACCACGATGGGTTGCGCGCTGGTGGCCTGTTTTTCACGCACGCGGGCGAGGGCTGCGTCAATTGCCTGCTGATCTTTTGCGGCAGGCTGGACGGCGGCTTTTTTGTGGCGTTCAGCGCGAGCGGCTTTTTCCCGCTCCAGGCGCGCCTGACGCGCCTCAAAGCGCGCTTTAGCTTCGGCGTTGCGCTTTTCTTCCTGCGCAATGGCGTAAATCTCGGCTTTTTCCTGACGGAAATACTGGACCAGCGGGATATTACTTGGGCAGACCCACGCACAGGCTCCGCACTCAATGCAATCGGATAAATTGTGCGCAGTAGCTTTGTCATGCTGCTGGCCTTTACTGAACCAGTAAAGCTGCTGCGGCAGCAGATCCGCCGGGCAGGCATCGGCACAGGCGCTACAGCGAATACAGCCTTTTTCTTCCTGCTGCTCACCCATTTCACTGGCCGAGGGCGCCAACAGGCAGTTGGTAATTTTCACCACCGGAACATCAAGCCAGGGCAGGGTAAAGCCCATCAGTGGCCCACCCATGATGACCAGTTGTTCAGCGGAGGGACAAAAACCGGCATGTTCCAGCAAGTGACGCACCGGTGTCCCCAGACGTGCCCAGACGTTTCCTGGTTTGCTGACGCTCTCCCCGGTCAGTGTTACCACACGTTCGGTGAGAGGTTCGCCGTCGATAATGGCGCGCTTAATGGCATAAGCGGTGCCGACGTTTTGCATCAGCACACCAATATCGGATGAACGACCGCCGTGGGGAACCTGCTTGCCGGTCAGAATCTGAGTCAGTTGTTTTGCACCGCCGGACGGGTATTTAGTCGGGATGACGCGTAGCTGGATGTCATGCGCACCAGCCAGTACCGCACGCAGCATGGAAATGGCCTGCGGTTTGTTATCTTCAATACCGATCAGTACCTGGCGCGGTTGCAGAATATGCATCAGGATGCGCACGCCTTCGACTATCTGCGCGGCGCAGTCCTGCATCAGGCGGTCATCAGCGGTGATATAGGGTTCGCACTCGGCGGCATTGATAATCAAGGTCTCGATAAGATCGCCGCCACTTTTCAGCTTCGCGCCGGTCGGGAAACCCGCACCGCCCAGCCCGGCAACGCCAAACTGGTGTATACGCTCAATCAGCGCGTCGCGATCGCGAGAGCGATAATCGCTCCAGCCGTCACGTTCAATCCAGCGATCTTCGCCATCAGCCTCAATAATGACGCTCAGCTCGGGTAGGGCAGAGGGATGCGCGGTAGAGTGGGGGGCAATGGCGACAATATTACCGGAGGTTGGCGCGTGGACTGGCAACATCCGCCCGCGACCATGGGTCAGCGGTTGACCACGTAGCACGCTGTCGCCTACGTTGACGCACAGTTCACCCTCAGCGCCGATATGCTGTTTTAACGGTATAACAAATCGCGTCGCCAGCGGAAGCTGGCGCAGAGGCGTACCACTGGACTGTGTTTTCATCTCCGGCGGATGGATACCGCCATGGAAATCCCACAGTTTGTCTTTGCGAAAAGCAGAAAATAACTTAAGCATGTTGTTCCACGGGAATGATGCGCACGGGAATGGCCTGCAGGTCCCATTTCCAACTGGCGGTGGTCGTCTCTACTGGGCGCAGTTCAATACACTGCGTCGGGCACGGATCCACACAGAGGTTACAGCCGGTACAGAGATCACTCATTACCGTGTGCATGGCACGGGTCGCGCCGACAATGGCGTCGACCGGACAGGCCTGAATACATTTGGTGCAGCCGATGCAGTTCGCTTCATCAATAATGGCGAGCATGCGTACCGGTTCGGGCACGACGACGTCACCGTCGATAGGCTGCGGCTCCACATTTAACATTTCGGCGATTTTCAGCATCACCGCTTCACCGCCGGGTGCGCAGCGGTTAATTTTCTCGCCCTGCAGGCCAACGGCCTCGGCATAAGGGCGGCACCCAGGGTAACCGCACTGCCCACACTGGCTCTGCGGCAAAAGATCGTCAATTTTCTCAACGACGGGATCGTCTTCCACCGCGAAACGACGCGAGGCATATCCCAGTACGACACCAAACAACAACCCGAGCACGCTCAGGGCCGCGATGGCAATCCAGATTGCATTCATTACAACTTCACCAGACCACTAAAGCCCATAAAGGCCAGAGACATCAAACCGGCGGTAATGAGGGCAATCGCATTACCGCGAAACGGTGCGGGCACATCGGCGACGACAAGACGTTCACGGATGGCGGCAAACAGCACCATGACCAGAGAAAACCCGACGGCAGCGGAAAAACCGTACAGCGCGGATTGCAGGAAATTATGCCCGAGATTGATATTCAGCAATGGCACGCCCAGCACCGCACAGTTAGTGGTGATAAGCGGCAGAAAAATCCCCAGCAGGCGATACAGCGCCGGGCTGGTTTTGCGCACCACCATTTCGGTGAACTGTACCACCACGGCAATAACCAGGATAAACGCCAGCGTACGCAGATAGATGAGATCCAGCGGAATGAGCAGCCAGGTATCGATAATCCACGCGCAGATAGACGCCAGCGTAATAACGAACGTTGTGGCAAGCCCCATGCCCATCGCGGCTTCGAGCTTTTTCGAAACCCCCATGAACGGGCACAGGCCAAGAAATTTCACCAGTACGAAATTATTGACCAGAACGGTTCCGATAAATAGCAGCAGATAGTCTGTCATTATTTGGCCTGAAATAAAAAAAGCCGCCTATTATCGGTCAAACAGCACCGGGCGACAACAGGATAACTGTAAGGTTATTACGGGTTCACAAAGGTCGCTTTGACCCGTCGCGATCGCTTGAAATAGGGCACGATCAGCGCGGCTGCGAGTAATGCCGATAAAAGCCCGCGTACCGCCACATCGTCAGAAACAGGAGAGAAGGCAAAAGCTTTTAGCGCCAGCAGCACGCTAATCAGTAACCAGATAATCATATGTTTCAGGACGCTATGGCGGCGTTTAAAAAAGGCGATAATCAGCCATAGCGTGTAATACCAGACGCCTGCCGCCAGGGCAAAAGAGGCAAACCAGGTCAACAATTCCGCCAGTGGCCGTACACCGACGGCGGCAATGACCAGCGGAACCTGAGTTTTAGCGACATCCAGGAGACGTAACGTCTGGCCCAATAACGCGACCAGCAGCCAGGCTAATGGCGCAAGCAGCCAGCCGCCGATTCTTTCTGCAGGTGTTGTTATCATGCTTGTTCCTCACAGGCGGTCACTGATTTATCGGCCGAGGAGTATAAAGCATTATGCGCCAGATGCCAGTGGCGTTATTGCACGTAATGCCACACGGACTTTGGTACACGGCCAATATCGAACAAGCGACCACCGGATACCAGTTCAGCCCGGCGATGATCGGCGGCGCGATACATGTTAATGATTTCTTCGTTGTCGGTCAGTGTGTAGTTAAGGTGATCGAACAATTTTTCCAGACTTTCAAGTGAACTGATTTTGCGGAATTTTAATAAATAATCCTGAACGGTCATTTTAAGCGTTATCCATGTTATAAAAAGGCATTAATACATTCGCGGGTATTTCGTTCGAATAATAGTCGGGCTTATCAGGACGTAAATTGTCTCTGAATGTATCGCCATGAAATTAGGAATTTTCTTTAAGGTTAAATGGATGCCAGAACGGCATCCGTCATGAAGATTAGCGCTCTTCGCCACGCCTGGCAATACACAACGCAGTACCATAATTAGGCATACCTGCGTTCGCTTCGTATTTTATTTTTTCTGCGCGACGATACTCTGTTCCGGCGGCTGGTAATTATCGATATGACTGGCGAACACCAGAAGAACGGTCGAAACACCCAATACAACCCAGCCTGTTAATTCAATAATCCGATTGATGATAGTGGCCATAACTCTACAACTCCCTTAGGTCTGATTTGGGATGTTACCTGGGCGAACAGCGGACGACAAGGGACCGCTCCCTGTTTTTGGAAAATTCCGTATCATTAAAGTAATTGCATGAAGAACCCTGTTTTCACGGTTAAATTCCTTAAGCGCATATGTCGCTGTTGTCCCTGAAAGAGAGATGGTGTGAAATACACGTTCCAATAACGAGAGGCCGCTTTATGAATGACAATATCCGTGTCGGACTAATTGGTTACGGCTATGCCAGTAAAACTTTCCATGCGCCGCTGATTGACGGCACGCCGGGAATGGAGCTGGCGGCAATCTCCAGTAGCGATGAGTCGAAAGTGAAGGCGGACTGGCCGGCTGTGTCGGTCGTATCAGAACCGAAACATCTATTTAATGATCCGAAAATCGACTTAATCGTCATCCCCACGCCTAACGACACCCATTTTCCGCTCGCTAAAGCCGCGCTGGAAGCGGGCAAGCACGTCGTCGTGGATAAACCCTTTACAGTGACGTTGTCACAAGCAAGGGAACTGGATGCGCTGGCGAAAAGTTGTGGCCGCGTGCTGTCTGTGTTTCATAACCGGCGCTGGGATAGTGACTTCCTGACGCTGAAAGCCTTGCTGGCCGATGGTGCGTTAGGCGAGGTGACCTTTTTCGAATCACACTTTGACCGTTATCGCCCGGAAATTCGTAACCGCTGGCGTGAACAGGCGGGTCCGGGAAGCGGTATCTGGTACGATCTGGCCCCGCATTTACTGGATCAGGCCGTCAATCTGTTTGGTCTGCCTGTCTCGCTGACGGTGGATCTGGCGCAACTGCGTCCAGGTGCACAGGCGACAGATTATTTCCATGCGGTGCTCTCTTACCCGCAGCGCAGAGTTATCCTGCATGGCACGATGCTGGCCGCGGCTGAATCAGCGCGTTATATCGTGCACGGTACCCGTGGTAGCTACGTGAAGTTTGGCCTCGATCCGCAGGAAGAGCGCCTGAAATCGGGTGCAAAACTGCCGCAGGAAGACTGGGGATACGATATGCGCGACGGGGTATTAACCCGAGTCAATGGCGATGCCCGTATTGAAGAAACCTGGCTCACGGTGCCGGGTAACTATCCCGCCTATTATGCGGCTATTCGTGACGCGTTAAACGGTGCGGGAGAAAACCCGGTTCCGGCAAGCCAGGCCATCCAGATAATGGAACTAATCGAATTGGGTATTGAGTCGGCAAAACATCGTTCAACGCTCAATCTGACCTGAATAAAAAAGCCGCTCAGATGAGCGGCTTTTTTTACCCCTGTAACACCTTATCTTTGAGAGCCTGTTTCTCAGCCGCAGAGAGAAACGCGATTTCCAGACCGTTGATTTGCGCCTGGCGAATCTGTTCGCGGCTCAGTCCGGCGGCTGGGGCGGCAATCTGATACTCATGACCAATCTCCACACCCTGCACGGCCGGATCGTCAGTGTTAATCGAGGCCAGCACGCCATGCTCCAGGAAGGTTTTCAGCGGATGTCGTGCCAGTGACGGCACGGTGCTGGTCTGGATATTGGACGTCAGGCAGGATTCGATACCGATACGCTGTTCGGCCAGAAATGCCATCAGTGCCGGATCTTCAATCGCTTTGACCCCGTGACCAATACGCTCTGCGCCCAGTTCGCGAATCGCCTGCCAGATGCTTTCCGGGCCAGCGGCTTCGCCCGCATGCACGGTGATATGCCAGCCTGCGTCGCGCGCACGGTTAAAATGGGGCAGGAACAGACTACCGGGAAAGCCCAGCTCATCACCCGCCAGATCCAGCGCTGTGATGCTCTCGCGATGCGCCAGCAACGCTTCAAGTTCCTGTAAACACGCGGCTTCGCCAAAGGTGCGGCTCATGATGCCAATCAGGCGTGCCTCGACGCCGAACGCCTGGCTGCCTTCGCGCACGTCAGCAATAACCGCTTCAACCACGCCAGCGACAGGCAGATTGTGCGTCATCGCCATGTAGCCAGGGGAGAAACGCAGCTCAACGTAATGCAGACCCTGGCGCGCGGCGTCTTCCATATTCTCATAAGCCACGCGACGGCAGGCATCAAGGGAGGCCAGCACTTTTACGCCCCAGTCCAGCTTCGCAAGGAAACTCACCAGATCGGGTTCGTTGGCAGTAACCTGTACGTGCGGCAGCAATGTTTCAAGCGTTTGCGCGGGAAGGGGAAGATTAAACTCACGGCCAAGATCGAGAATGGTTTGTGCCCGAATGTTGCCGTCCAGGTGGCGATGAATATCAGTTAATGGCAAGTTGGTATCAATCATGGTCGCACTCTTATTTTAAGTAAAGTGCGATACATTATACCACATGTCAGCAGCGCATCAGCATTAGTGGTAATAGATTGAATTTATGATGAAGTTTTACGCGTGAAAACGTCAGAATGGCCGTGGGCTGTTGGCACTTTATTTATCTCCCCCTGCAGCGATTACAGGGGGAGTCATGTCGTTATATTTCTATCCATTCAGCAGACTAACGAACAACAAGCACCGGGCATTTTGCGTGGCGGACCACCGCTGCGGCATTTGAACCTAACAAATAGGTAGTCATATCTGGCCGGTGTGAAGCAATGATGATGAGATCCGCTTGAATGGAGTCCGCGAGTTTGAGGATCTGATCCTTAGGCGTCCCGGTTACAGCATGCGTCTGCACTTTTTCCATTGGAATTTTAAACGTTTTGACGATTTCATTCAGCCGCGATAACGCCTCTTCTTGCAGGTCTTTTAATTTCGGTAAAGAAGCTGAATACGCCAGTCCCAGCGTCGAATAATAAGGATGAGAAGGGATAACCGTCAAAAAATGGACTTTCGCAATATTGATAACGGCATGAGCCTGAACATAAGGGATGACCTGTCGGGTCAGTTCGCTTTCGGCAATATCGATGGGTACTAATATGGAGCGATACATATAGACCTCCTGTATGATTTCATACAGGTTAAATAGTACGCTATTAACCATAAAAAAAGTGTGTGATTGGTTTCAGTTCCCGGTAAATAACAGCAATTACGACTTTTGTCGTAGCATCGATTTTATTTTTCAAGCGTAACGGACCAGACCTCATTGGGGGCGTGTATAGCTGAAAAAAAAGCCCCTTGGGTAAGGGGCTTTTGGGTTACTGCTGCGGCACCGCAGGTTCGACAGGAGCGGTCGGATCATCCGGCGTTTCCGGTGAATCTTCCTGCTGTGGCATTGAGGGCAGGCCAAACATGCCGACAAATTCGTCCAGCGGCATTTTCTCGCCGTTCAGTGTCACCTGACCGTTAGCGTATTGCAGGCTGGTGCCAATGGTGTTGTTTTCGAGGGTCGTAATACGGAACATCTGACCCATTGCCGCCAGGCCTTTTACCTGCTGGCTTGCCAGTTTGGCTGCTTCATCCTGTTGATAGCCTTCCAGCTTCGCAACCTGAGTCATAAACTCAACGGCCATATCCATCGGGATAGTTAGCTTGCTGTCCAGCGACTTCACATTTTTGTCCACTTCCTGGGCCAGCGTCTGCGGCGGCGCGCTCACAGCCGTATCGGCGGCAGGATTTTTCAGGAACAGGGAGAGGTTGAGTGCCGTTTCGCCTTTGCTGTTCTTCCAGCTCAGCGGAGCAATGGTGATGACAGGCTCACCTTTTAACAGCAGCGGGAAGGCATTAAAGAAGGCTTCCGCCGCCTTTTGCTGATAGAGCGCCGGGTCCTTCATGACATCTGGCTGTGCCATCAACGCCTGTGTCTGAGCGTTATACTGCTGGCTAAACTGGTGCCAGGCTTCGCCGTCAATCTGGCCAATCTTCAGCGTCAGGTTGCCACTGCCCATCTCCTGATTCTGGATTTTCAGGCTCTGGATGGTGTAGTCGAGCTGGCTATTAATGGTTTTGTTATCTTTCGCGACCTCAGATTTGCCGTTCAGATTCATCCCTTCAATGACTGCCATCTCTTTGTTTTCAATAGAGATGGCCAGCTTGTCCAGCGTCACTTTCTGGCTGCCAACGCGCTCGTTAAAGCTGGCAAGTTGGGTCGAGCCTTCCGTTTTCAGGTTATTGAGGGAGAGCTGAATTTTCTGACCGTATTCGTTAACCGTATCAACCAGAGCGCTCTGCGCCTCGCCGCTGACGGTAATCGCATTGCCGTCTTTATCGGAACTGATGCGGAATTCGCCGCCGCTAAAGGCAACTTTCTCGCCCTCTTTTTCCGAGTTAAGCGGGTGCAGCGTGAGATCCGTACGGGTATCGCCACTGTAAGCGATGCGGGTCTCTGCGACGAACGGCGATTGCCCTTTGGCGATATCAAACAGCGGCTTCGTCATCTCATTGTTGACGAGCGTGGAATGTACCGATGCCATCGATGGGATGACGTTCAGCTTTTTAAGTTGCGCCAGTGGGAAAGGACCATGATCAATGTTTTCATGCAGTACGATGGTCTGGCCCGGTTTAAACCATGGGTTTACCTTACCCTCGACCGGTTTTACCACCAGTTCCATCTGGCTGCTGAACAGACCCCGATGGTAGTTTTGAGAAGATAACTCCACGCTGGCCTCAGGCGCGGTGCGTTTAATCTGTTCATTCGCCTGGCTGATCATCTCCCCCAGACGGTTTTCAAGCTGTTTCCCCGTGTACCAGGCACCACCTGTCCAGATGATCCCGAGCGCAATAACAACTCCGGCAGCAACCAGCGTTTTTTTCATCGTTATTATCCCTAAAAATAAAACCAGGCGGGATCATCCGCCTGGGTATGTGAAAAGGCTCTGTAGAGCTTAGCAATCCTTGCTAAAAAGTTCAGTAACTAGTTGAGCTTATTGTAGACCCGCGCCAGTCTACCCACGCCGCTTACTGTCACAGGAGATTCGCTGGCACTTATAAATGCCGACTCACCGGGTTTGAGCACCAGTGTCTCACCCCCTTTGCTGAGTACGGCTTCGCCTTCCACACAGAACAGGATAGCCGCGCTCTGCTGCGCCACATCGCTACCGGTGGTAGAGAGGTCATGCAGCGAAAATGCAAAATCATCAACCGGGATAGGGAATTCCAGGCAGGAAGCCTGTTTTACGGGTTGGGTCAGTAATTCACTGGCAGGTTTGGGGGTGAATTTTACATTTGCGACCAGTTCCGGAATGTCGATGTATTTCGGCGTCAGCCCTGCGCGCAGTACGTTATCAGAGTTGGCCATGACCTCCAGCGCCACCCCCTGAAGATAGGCATGCGGGGTTTCGGCGAACAGAAACATCGCTTCACCGGGATTCAGTTTCACCACATTGAGCAGCAGCGGGGAGAACAGGCCGCTGTCATCAGGATAAAACTCGGAAATGACACGAATGGTTTCCCACGGTTCACCCTGCTGGCTATTGAGTGCCGCTTTCAGAACCGCCAGCGCCCGCGATTTTTCATCGCCCTTTAAATTCAACAGGCTGGCGAAGAGTTGGCTCAGGCGTTCCGCGCCGGGTTCTTGCAGAAAATGAGCAATAGCCTGGTTGGCGCCCGCCACAGGTTGTAGCAGAGAGACGATTTCGGAGAACGGACGGAAGGCGTTCATCGCCAGGAAGGGCGTCAGTGCAAAGACCAGTTCCGGTTTATGGTTCGGGTCTTTGTAGTTACGCTCGGCCGCATCGAGTGGAATACCGGCGGCATTCTCTTTCGCAAAACCGATTTCAGAGGCCTTTTTGTTCGGATGCACCTGAATGGACAGCGGCTGGGCGGCACACAGCACTTTAAACAAAAAGGGCAACTCGCCAAAACGTTCGGCGACTGCACTGCCCAGCAAGCCTGCTTTGTCCTGTTCAATCACCTCGCGAAGCGAGTGAAGGTTGCCCTGCGCGTCCTGCACTTTTGAGCTGCTCCTGGGGTGTGCGCCCATCCACAACTCGGCCATTGGCTGGTTGTCAGGGTTCGCGACGCCATAGAGTTCCGTTAACGCGTTTTTACTTCCCCAGGCATAGTGCTGCACTGAGTTAATGAGTTTTTGCATTATCCCGCCCTTCATCATGGTCAACTTAATTGCACGTATTAAAGCAATAAATTTGTTCGAAGTAATCAGAGCAGGCAAAAAGTCGTACTAGTCTCAGTTTTTGTTAAATAATTGTGTAGGATATGCGGACTCGCTTTTTTGTGGCAGATGGATGTCCTGCCGAAACAATAACCAGTTCGTGCTGTAAGTGAGAGAACAATGTCGAATAAACCTTTTTATTATCAAGAACCTTTTCCGCTGAAAAAGGACGAGACCGAATATTATTTACTCAGTAGCGATTACGTTTCCGTCGCCGATTTTGATGGTCAGGAAGTGCTTAAAGTCGATCCTCAGGCGCTGACCCTTCTGGCGCAACATGCCTTCCACGATGCCTCTTTCCTGCTGCGCCCGGCGCATCAGCAACAGGTTGCCGATATCCTCAGTGATCCGGATGCCAGCGAAAATGACAAATACGTCGCGCTGCAATTCCTGCGTAACTCCGAGATTGCCGCAAAAGGTATTTTGCCCACCTGCCAGGATACCGGCACGGCGATCATTATGGGTAAAAAAGGGCAGCGTGTGTGGACGGGGGGCGGCGATGAGGCGGCCTTAGCACGCGGCGTCTATAACACCTTTATCGAAGATAACCTGCGTTATTCGCAAAACGCCCCGCTGGATATGTACAAAGAGGTCAATACCGGGACTAACCTGCCGGCACAGATCGATTTGTATAGTGTTGATGGCGACGAATATAAGTTCCTTTGCATCGCCAAAGGAGGCGGTTCCGCCAACAAAACCTATCTGTATCAGGAAACGAAAGCGCTGATCACCCCGGCGAAACTGAAAGGTTATCTGGTCGACAAAATGCGTACCCTGGGCACCGCTGCCTGTCCGCCTTACCACATCGCGTTTGTGATTGGCGGTACCAGCGCAGAGGCCACGCTCAAAACGGTCAAACTGGCCTCGACGAAGTATTACGACGGCCTGCCAACCGAAGGTAATGAGCACGGCCAGGCGTTCCGTGATGTGCAACTGGAAAAGGAACTGCTGCTTGAAGCCCAGCAGCTTGGCCTTGGCGCACAGTTCGGCGGCAAATACTTTGCACATGATATCCGCGTGATTCGTCTGCCGCGCCACGGTGCCTCTTGTCCGGTGGGGATGGGGGTTTCCTGTTCGGCGGACCGTAACATCAAAGCCAAAATTAACCGCGAAGGCATCTGGCTGGAAAAACTGGAGCAGAACCCCGGCAAATACATTCCGGAATCGCTGCGCCAGGCAGGTGAGGGCGAAGCGGTGAAGGTCAACCTTAACCGTCCGATGGAAGAGATCCTCGGCCAGCTCAAACAGTATCCGGTTTCCACACGCCTGTCGCTAACCGGGACGATCATCGTGGCGCGTGATATTGCGCATGCGAAACTCAAAGAGCTGATGGATGAAGGCAAGCCGCTGCCGCAGTATGTGAAAGATCACCCCATCTACTACGCGGGACCTGCGAAGACCCCTGAGGGGTATGCTTCGGGTTCACTAGGCCCAACCACCGCCGGGCGTATGGACTCGTACGTTGACCAGTTGCAATCACAAGGTGGCAGCATGATCATGCTGGCAAAAGGCAACCGCAGCCAGCAGGTGACCGATGCCTGCCATAAACATGGCGGTTTTTACCTTGGCAGTATTGGTGGGCCGGCGGCGATTCTGGCGCAAAACAGTATCAAGAGCCTTGAATGTGTGGCCTACCCGGAACTGGGGATGGAGGCTATCTGGAAAATCGATGTTGAAGATTTCCCGGCCTTTATCCTGGTGGATGACAAAGGTAACGATTTCTTCCAGCAAATCCAGTCGGGCCAGTGCGCCCGCTGTGTAAAATAAGAACCGCCGCCCTTCGGGGCGGTTTTTTTGCGCCGGTTAAGCGCACGAAGCAATAAACGTCGTCATAACAAGCATCAATACTTAAGCTTTGTTTGCAGGTGAGCAATGTCGGTACTCAACATCACTTCGTAACAGGGAGAAAGTAATGACAACGCATCGTAGTGAGAAAGATTCGATGGGCGCGATTGACGTCCCGGCAGACAAGCTGTGGGGGGCGCAAACCCAACGGTCGCTTGAGCATTTCCGCATCTCGACGGAAAAAATGCCGGTCTCGCTTATCCACGCACTGGCACTGACCAAACGTGCGGCGGCAAAGGTCAATCAGGATTTAGGGCTGCTGGCGGCGGAAAAAGCGCAGGCCATTATCGAGGCGGCGGATGAAGTGCTTGCCGGAAAACACCCGGATGAATTCCCGCTGGCTATCTGGCAAACAGGCTCCGGCACCCAGAGCAACATGAACATGAACGAGGTGCTGGCGAACCGTGCCAGTGAGCTGCTGGGCGGCGAACGTGGCATGGGGCGTAAAGTGCACCCGAACGACGACGTCAACAAGAGCCAAAGCTCGAATGACGTTTTCCCGACGGCGATGCACGTGGCGGCGGTGATTGCCGTGCGCGAACACCTGCTGCCTCAGCTTCTGGTGCTGAAAAAAACGCTCAACGAAAAAGCGATTGCCTTCGCCGATATTGTCAAAATTGGTCGCACTCACTTGCAGGATGCCACGCCGCTAACGCTCGGCCAGGAGATTTCCGGCTGGGTGGCGATGCTGGAACATAACCTCAAACATATCGAACTGAGCCTGCCGCACCTGGGTGAACTGGCGCTCGGTGGTACGGCGGTGGGTACCGGGCTGAATACCCACCCGGAATATGCCAGACGAGTGGCAGAAGAGCTGGCCGCCTTTACCCGGCAGCCGTTTATTACCGCACCGAACAAGTTTGAGGCGCTGGCCACCTGTGATGCATTAGTCCACGCCCACGGTGCGCTGAAAGGGCTGGCGGCATCACTGATGAAAATTTCTAATGATGTGCGCTGGCTGGCTTCCGGCCCGCGCTGTGGGATTGGTGAAATTTCTATTCCGGAAAATGAGCCGGGCAGCTCCATCATGCCGGGTAAAGTTAACCCCACCCAATGTGAAGCCATGACCATGCTCTGCTGTCAGGTGTTAGGCAACGACGTGGCGGTCAATATGGGCGGCGCGTCCGGCAACTTTGAGCTCAATGTCTTTCGCCCGATGGTCATTCATAACTTCCTGCAGTCGGTGCGTCTGCTGGCCGACGGTATGGAAAGCTTTAACGAGCACTGTGCGGTGGGGATTGAGCCGAACCGTGAACGTATCGACCAGTTGCTCAATGAGTCGCTGATGCTGGTGACCGCTCTGAATATCCATATCGGCTATGACAAAGCGGCAGAAATAGCCAAAAAAGCGCATAAAGAGGGGCTGACGCTCAAGGCCTCGGCGCTGGCGCTCGGCTACCTGACGGAAGCCGAGTTTGACAGCTGGGTGCGTCCGGAATCGATGGTGGGCAGTATGAAGCCTGTTTAATCAGCAAGATAGAGGTGCAGCCGGGGGATAATTAGCGTCAACGGCTGTGCCTGCGGTTTAAAACGGTGCTGGATATTGTCCTCCTGGTAATTCAACAGCTCGCCGATGTCCGGCACTTTTCCGCCATGTTCTTCACTCACCAGCGCAATCAGCGGCGTCGGGCAGGCGTACTGCACCTGCTTTTGCGAATCCGCATACCAGACGCGCGCAATCGGCTGCACCTTTACCGGACGTTTGATTTTCAGGCGTGCCTGCTGCGGCAAAGAGGCAATCGCGGCGTACTCCTGCTCAAGACGCTCCTGCCACTGCTCGCGGGTCCACGGCGCGACGGCGCGCGGCGATTTACGGCTTTTATCAAGCAGTGCAAGCACCTCATCGCGGGTGAAATTCTTGATGATATGCTTGTTAGCCCAGCCAAAGCGCAGGGTGGCGGGATCGCGAATGGCGGTTAACGTGCGGTAGGCATTCAGGGTAATCAGACCAGGTAAATGGCGATGCACCCACTCGAAGCGGGCGGTCGGTGCCAGCCCGGAGTCGACGGTCACGATGCGTTCAAAGGTCATTTTCAGGGCATTGATGGTGTTAATGCTCTGCTCCAGTCGGGCACGGGTCGCCATATCCACCTGATAACAAATAACCCCCGGCAAACGCACGGCGGCTTTACTGCTGCGATTTTCCGACTGCTGCTGAATAAACAGATGGGTATAGTGGCGCAGGGCCGCGTCGGCGGCACGCTTGCCCACCCGCTGCTTTACCTGAATGGTAGGCAGCGGCTCGTGCTCCGCGCCTTTGGCGACGTCCGGCAGGGTGAAGACGCGGCCCGCCAGTAAACGGCAATCGGAGAGTTGCCCTTTTAGGACGGCCAGTTCCTGTTCGAGCTGGCGAAAAGTGGTGTTAAGGCGTTCTATCAGGTCGTATGCGGCCATTTTATCATTCCTTTAGTTACAACATACTTATGTTGTAGCACAACCTTCCACACCTTAACACCGTGCACGTCACGCTTTTCAGGTGAGGGAGGTGTCGTGCCAGACCGGCCACTGAAAACAAAAACGGGCGCCGCCCGCAGCGCTCTCTTCACACTTCACTTCGCCACTCATCGCTTGGGCGATGGAGTGCACGATGGCAAGCCCCAGGCCACAACCGCCCGTCGCACGGTCTCTGCTGGGGTCGAGGCGCACAAAAGGCTCAAACACACGGCTACGCTCATCCGGGGCAATCCCCGGGCCGTCATCTTCGACAATCAGGCTTGCCTGCGAGCCTTCAAGCTGTAATGTCACTTTGACCGTTTTCTGGCAGTAGCGCAGGGCATTATTGATGAGGTTATCCAGCACGCGCTCCATCAGGCGCATATCCAGCGAACCATAGTCGCCGGGCTGATTATGGAGTTCTAGCTGGTGGTCGGGGTTGACGTTGCGGGCATCCAGCATATAACCGTCCAGCCACGCGTTGAGATCGGGCGTGGTCAGTTTCAGTTCTGTCTGCGGACGGTCAAGACGTGCGTAGGTGAGTAGCTCCTGAATGAGTCCTTCGAGTTGCCCGATATCGCGGTTCAGCGCGCTACGTTCGCTATCGCTCAGGTTATCGCTCATCTCCAGGCGATAACGCAGCCTGACCAGCGGCGTACGCAGCTCGTGGGCCACGCCATCAATCAACATTTTCTTACTGGCGATCAGGGCGTTGATGTTATCCGCCATCTGGTTAAAAGCGATCCCCAGTCGTTCAAAGCTGGAGGTGCTGTCAAAATGAATGCGCTCTTCCAGATGACCTTCGCCAAAGCGCTGGGCGGCGGATTCCAGCCGCAGCATCTCCTGCCAGTGGGGGCGCATCCAGATAAACACCGGGAAAGCCAGTGAGATAGCAATAAACGCCATCAGCGCCATATCGAGCAGACGCATTTCATGCAGATAAAAGAGGTAGGGGACCGGGCCGACAGCCAGGACATAGTGGCTGCGTGGAATACGCTGGATAAAGGTGTATTGCGAATCCAGCGCGACGATATCGCCTTCCTGTAGCCGCTGTTGCGCGGGGGCTTCCAGCGTGAACTTGCTCATCGGTTCCACGCGCATGTTAAAGGACAGGTTCAGGTCCAGCTCTTTGAGCGTTTTGTTCCACTGGTGCGGTGGGATTTCACGTAGTTCGCTGCGCATCAGGTACAGCGAGCTTTTCATCAAATCGTCCAGCGACTGTCGCCCTGCGCGCTCAGCGGTGAATTTGTAAACCAGCCCGACCAGCATGGTCATCACCAGAAAGCAGACAAACAGTAACAGGTAAAACTGGACGAAAAGTTTTTTCATGGCGACACCCGCGAAGAGGACCGGACTCAGTTATCCCAGGCGTGTGGGGCGAAAAGATAGCCTTTGTTGCGCACGGTTTTAATACGGAAAGGCTCGGTGGCGTTATCGAGCAATTTTTTGCGCAGGCGCGAAATTGCCACATCAACACTGCGATCCATTCCGTCATAGGTCACACCGCGCAGATTTTTCAGTAACGCATCGCGGTCCATGATTTGCCCTGCGTGGGTGGCCAGTTCCCACAGCAGATCGAAATCGGCGGTTGAGAGAACAACCTGCTCGCCAGCCAGCAGCACCTGCCTGTTGACCGGATCGATGGTCAGCGTGCCAAATTGCAGCGTCTTATGCTGTTTTAGCGATGACGGCGCGGACTCTTGCTGTGTGGTTCCTGCCTGCTGGCGTAAATGCAGTCGCAGACGCGCCAGTAAAACCGCAGGTGGGGTGGTTTTGAGAATGTAGTCGTTCGCGCCCATCTCCAGAGACAGAATATGGTTCATGTCACTGTCAAGAGAGGTGAGAAGGACGATAGGGCCGGTCCACTGCTGGCGTAAATCGCGGCACAGTGTCATCCCATCTTTGCCGGGGAGCATGATATCCAGAAGAATCAGATCTGGTTTTTCACGGGCGATGACCTCTTCTGCTCGGTCACCACGCGGTTCAACTATCACATCCATATCGTGTTTGCCCAGATATGCCGCAATAAGTGCGCCCACTTCCGGGTCGTCTTCCACAAAAACGATTTTATTCATATATCATCGTGATGAGTCAAAAAGATGAACATACACTGCCTTTATTGATCCTGCCATTAATCTTTTCTAAACAAGCTCCCCATCCGCTATGCTGTAGGCCTTTGTTGGTATTAAGATAAAGGGAATGTGATGGCGCTGGTGATAAAAGCGGCAATTGGCGCGCTGGTGGTGTTATTAATTGGATTGCTGTCAAAAACGAAAAATTACTATATCGCCGGGCTAATACCGTTATTTCCGACCTTTGCTTTAATCGCCCATTATATCGTGGCGACCGAGCGGGGCGTGGAAGCGCTACGCACCACTATCGTTTTTGGTATGTGGTCCATTATCCCCTATTTTCTATACCTGCTATCGCTGTGGTATTTCACCGGATTTATGCGGGTGGGATACGCGCTGGGCGCAGCGGTACTCTGCTGGTGCCTCAGCGCCTGGGTGCTCATTTTTATCTGGAGCCGCTTCCGCTAGCGCAGCGGGCGGCCGCCATCGACGCCAAACGTCCGTCCCGTGACGTAGCAACTGGTCAGCAGATAGTCGACCAGATCGATTATCTCTTTTTCGCCAGGGGCGATTTTCATCAGCGATTTGTTGAGTGCCTGCTGACGGTATTCCGCGTCATCATCGTCATTAAACAGGATCAGCGCCGGGGCAATGGCGTTGACTTTCACTTCTGGAGCCAGCTTTTTGGCAAAAGAGCGGGTCATATTATCCAGCGCGGCTTTACTGGCGGCATAGGCGATATGTTTGTCGCTTCCGCACTCAACAACATAATCGGTAAAGTGAATAATATCGCCAGCGGCATGCCCGAATCCGCGCAATAATCTTTCCAGCGCATGGTTAAGTAAGTAGGGGGCATGGACGTGGATCTGCAGCATCCGTGAAAGCACATCGGGCAGCGCAACGCCGGGTTTTTCACCCGCCCAGTCGCCCGCATTGTGAATAATTGCCCGCAGCCCCTCGGTTTTCTGCTTCACGATATCGGCAAAGGCCAGCACTCCTTCATCGCTGCTGAAGTCTGCCTGAATGCACAATGCGCCCGCGGCGGTTAACTGTTCAATCGCCGGATAGTGCGTCCGGTAACTGACGATAATCGGCTGCTGTTGGCTGAGAAAATGGTGGGCGAGGGCGAGACCGATGCGACGGCCTCCTCCGGTAATCAATATCGGGCGTGTCTTCGAGTTTCCCATCGAATGCGTTCTCCTTCTCAACGGGGCGCATACGCTGCTTACCCCATCAACTTCCACGTGGCGGGAACGGCGGCGATCAGTAACAGACCAATCAGCACTCTTTCCCGGCGCTTAAGCAGACTGGCTATGTCATGCGTGCGGCGTGCGTAGATAAAGACCAGCAGCCCCGGCGCATAAAGCACAACCGACAACAGCAAATGCATCGGACCGGATGCATACAGTAACCATAAGCCATAGAGGCTGGCGCCGATAGCGACGACGCGGTGCAACGGACGACGAGAGATCTTCAGTAAAAATGCCCCGACAAGGAAATAAGGAACCAGAATCATCTCTGACGCAATGGTCAACAGCGTATTGTAATCGGAACCTGTGAGCCAGATCAGCACCAGCGAAACCTGCACGCTGATATTGGTTAACCACAGCGACGCCGCTGGCGCATTATTCTTGTTCTGTCGGGCAAAAATACGTGGAAACGCCCGATGGGTGGCGGCCAGTAGCGGCACTTCCGCTGCCATGATCGTCCAGCTCAGGTAAGCGCCACAGACCGAGACAATCAGCCCGGCGGCAATGACCACATCGCCCCAGGAGCCCATCAGCCTGACCATCAGGCCTGCCATTGACGGATTACGCATCGCCGCCAGTTCCGGGCGTGGCACCACTCCCAGCGACAGCAGTGTAACCAACAAATAGACGCCGAGGGCAGCCAGTACTGCCAGCAAAGTGGCGCGTCCCACATCGTGCTTGTTGCGCGCGCGGGCGGAAACGACCACTGCGCCTTCAACCCCGATAAACACCCACAGGGTGATAAGCATAGTATTTTTCACCTGTTCCCATACCGGGACACCCAGGGCGATACCGGAGAAATCCAGACTAAAGGTATCGTAATGGAAGGCCATGGCCGCCAGCACAATAAACAGGCCCAGCGGCACCAGCTTGGCGAGCGTCGCCGCGAGATTAATACTCGCCGCCGTTTGCACGCCGCGCAGCACTAATGCGTGAACAAACCACAGCAGCAGGGATGCACCCACCATCGCCTGCCAGGTATTACCGTCGCCAAAAAAGCGCAGTTCTGGTGTATCGGTAAAGAAACTCAGCGCAGAGAAGACAATCACTAAGTAGGAGACGTTGGCGATAACGGCGCACAGCCAGTACCCCCAGGCCGAACAAAAACCGATAAGTTCGCCAAAACCTTCCCGGGCGTAGGTAAAAATACCGCCGTCCAGGTCCGGGCGAAGACGCGTCAGGATAAGCATGGCGAAGGCGAGCAGTAATATCCCCGCGCCGGTAATCGCCCAACCAATCAATAAGGCCGCGGGGCTGGCGATTTCTGCCATATTTTGCGGCAGGCTGAAAACGCCCGCACCGAGCATTGAGCTTAATACCAGCGCAGTTAAAGCGCTCAGGCCAAGTTTCTTTTCCATGGGTATCCTGTTATGAACGGGCTCAATCCAGAATAATTATTTTGCTTATGCGCATAAAAATGGTGGATATCACTGAGGCGCGGGATTTTACGGAGAGTCGTAATGGCATGCAATGCGTGACGGCTTAATTTCACGAAAAAAATAAAAAAGGCGACCCAGGGCCGCCTTTAAGATGAAGGGTTACTTATTTGTACAAATCGGCACTGATGGTGATGTTGCTACCATTTTCCTGCCACTGGCGGGTGATGTGGTAGTACTTGGCACCTTTCGCCGCGGCACGTTTCGCAACCTGATAAGAGATCTCGGTCATGTTGCCGTAGTTACCAGTGAACTTAATGCTGTCGAACGGAACCATCTGCGCAGCCGTGATTTTATTCACTTCTTCGATTTTTTTTCCGTCAGGTAACGTGACAGTGTAACGGTTTGAGGTGGAGGATTGTGTTTCAAAGAAACGCCCCACTTCGGCGCTCGGTGCAGCGGTAGTTGCAACGCCCGGAATTTCTACTTTCTTGGCTTCTTCACCGCCTTTCGCTAAGGCAGCACGGCCTGCTTCAGAATCACGTGGAATGGCATCCGGGCTCTGCAGTACGCGTTTTTTGGCATCAGCTTTATAGATATATGCCGTAATCCGCTGATTGCCACCTTCGTTGGCATCGACCTGACGGACGATATAGAAAGAGGCAGCCCCTTTCGCTTTCGCGGCTTTAGTGATGGCATCGTTTACTTCCGGCTGTGAGCGATAGAAACCCTGTACCGTAACGGTATCGAACGGTTCCAGCTCAATAGCATCGGTCTTCGGCAGCTCAGTAACGCCATTGATGACGCGCAGTTTTGGCGCATCGGCTTTCGGCGCATCGGCTTTATACAGGTCCGTGGTGACACGCTGGTTGCCGCTCTCACCATAATCGGAGGTGTCTACAACATAAAACGAGGCCGCGCCTTCTTTATCAGCACGGCTTGAAGCGGCTTTAACGGCATCGCCAATAGAGTTAAAGCGACCGGTGATAACAACGCGATCGTAGGGCTTCAATGCTGACGCTTGCTCCGGCGTTAACTCTGTCGCTGCGTTGACTGACAGGGTCGTAACGGACAAAAGTGCTGACGCCAGGAGGGTGTACTTAAGCTTCATAAAAATGATCCTTCGCCTTGCGCAAACCAGATACTGGTGTTGTTGTTGACTTAAAAACGTCGCTGATTATTGCATTTAATCAACACGACTGTCTGCGTCATTTTTCACTGAGTGTGCTACACGCCAGACGTTTTACGATAACCTTTAGTGATATGTTGAAAAAACGGGCTGTTGACCAGCAAAAGTCATAAAGCATATGAGTTTTTTAAGTTAATACATTGTTAAAAGAGCAATCTGTAGCGGAGATTAATCGTGTTTTGCCGCTTCGTCTGAGCGGAATATCGGCTTGTTTAAATGAATTAAAGGGAAATAACCCTGCCAGCCCTGCTACCCGCCCGGTTTTCACAGATAAAAAGAGAATTTCTGTTTTCTGGCGGTAGATCACAGGCGTTATTTTCAGTAGGTTATAGAAAGTTTGTTACTGTTTTATTTTCCGGGATGCAGTCTGTTTATTTTTCTCTGGCAGGCAATGTCATGCCCGGGCATCACTGACAAACCATCATCTAAAATCGATGGAAGGGAAAACTATGCGTATTGGTGTACCAAAAGAACGGTTGGCCAATGAAACCCGCGTTGCGGCGACGCCGAAAACGGTAGAGCAATTGCTTAAATTGGGTTTCACCGTCGCGATTGAAAGCGGCGCGGGCAAACTGGCAAGCTTCGATGACAACGCGTTTACCCAGGCTGGCGCAACCGTGGTGGACGAAAATAACGTCTGGCACTCTGACGTTATCCTCAAGGTGAATGCACCGACGGATGACGAAATAGCCTTGCTTAATCCGGGCACGACATTAGTCAGCTTTATCTGGCCTGCGCAGAATGCGCCGCTGATGGAAAAACTGGCTGCCCGTAATATTACCGTCATGGCGATGGATTCTGTGCCGCGTATTTCCCGTGCCCAGGCGCTGGATGCATTGAGCTCCATGGCCAACATTGCTGGCTATCGCGCCATTGTGGAAGCAGCCCACGAATTTGGCCGTTTCTTTACCGGGCAGATCACCGCCGCAGGTAAAGTCCCGCCGGCGAAAGTGATGGTCATTGGCGCAGGCGTTGCCGGTCTGGCGGCTATTGGTGCCGCCAACAGCCTCGGGGCAATTGTCCGCGCGTTTGATACCCGCCCGGAAGTTAAGGAACAGGTCCAGAGTATGGGCGCTGAGTTCCTTGAGCTGGATTTCAAAGAAGAAGCCGGTAGCGGCGACGGCTACGCGAAAGTGATGTCCGAAGCGTTTATCAAAGCGGAAATGGAACTCTTTGCCGCCCAGGCGAAAGACGTTGATATCATCGTCACCACCGCATTGATTCCGGGTAAACCGGCACCGAAACTGATCACCCGCGAGATGGTGGATTCCATGAAATCCGGCAGCGTGGTGGTTGACCTGGCGGCGCAAAACGGCGGTAACTGCGAATACACCGTGGCGAACGAAGTCGTCACCACGCCAAACGGCGTGAAAATCATCGGTTATACCGACCTGCCAGGCCGTCTGGCCGCGCAGTCTTCCCAACTTTACGGCACCAACCTGGTCAACCTGCTGAAATTGCTGTGCAAAGAAAAAGACGGCAATGTGACAGTCGATTTCGAAGATGTGGTCGTGCGCGGCGTGACCGTCATTCGCGAGGGCGAAGTGACCTGGCCGGCTCCGCCGATTCAGGTTTCCGCGCAACCGCAGGCTGCGGCAAAAGCGGCACCAGCCGCCGCGAAAGAAGAGGCTAAGCCCACATCGCCATGGCTGAAATACGGCATCATGGCGCTGGTGATTATTCTCTTCGGCTGGCTGGCCGACGTTGCACCTAAAGAGTTTCTTGGTCACTTCACCGTCTTTGCGCTGGCCTGCGTAGTCGGTTACTACGTGGTGTGGAACGTCTCCCACGCCTTGCATACTCCGCTGATGTCGGTTACCAACGCAATCTCCGGCATTATCGTTGTTGGCGCACTCTTACAAATCGGCCATGGTGGTTGGGTCAGCTTCTTAAGCTTTATCGCTGTACTGATTGCCAGCATTAATATTTTTGGTGGTTTCACCGTCACTCAGCGCATGCTGAAAATGTTCCGGAAGAACTAAGGGGTAGCACATGTCTGGAGGATTAGTTACAGCTGCATACATTGTTGCCGCGATCCTGTTTATTTTCAGTCTGGCAGGGCTATCGAAACACGAAACGTCCCAACAGGGTAACCGTTTCGGCGTTGCCGGGATGGCGATTGCGCTGATCGCCACGATTTTCGGGCCTGACACTGGCAACGTAGCGTGGATTATCGTTGCGATGATCATCGGTGGTGCTATCGGTATTCGCCTGGCGCGTAAAGTTGAAATGACCGAGATGCCTGAGCTGGTTGCTGTACTGCACAGCTTTGTGGGTCTGGCCGCGGTGCTGGTTGGCTTTAACAGCTACCTTTACCACGAGCCGGGCATGGAACCGATCCTGGTCAATATTCACCTGACCGAAGTGTTCCTTGGCATCTTTATCGGCGCCGTCACCTTCACCGGTTCTATCGTGGCGTTCGGCAAGCTGTGCGGCAAGATCTCCTCAAAACCGTTGATGCTGCCAAACCGTCACAAATTGAACCTTGCGGCGCTGGTGGTTTCTTTCGTCCTGCTGGTGATTTTTGTTCGTACGGAAAGCATAGGCCTGCAGGCGCTGGCGCTGCTGGTGATGACGGCGATTGCGTTGGTGTTTGGCTGGCATCTGGTGGCCTCAATCGGCGGTGCTGACATGCCGGTTGTGGTCTCGATGCTGAACTCCTATTCCGGTTGGGCGGCAGCGGCGGCGGGCTTTATGCTGAGCAACGACCTGCTGATCGTCACCGGTGCGCTGGTGGGTTCTTCCGGTGCGATCCTCTCTTACATCATGTGTAAGGCGATGAACCGCTCCTTTATCAGCGTAATTGCTGGCGGCTTCGGTACCGACGGTTCCTCTACAGGGTCCGATGAAGAAGTGGGCGAGCACCGTGAGATCAACGCCGAAGAGACGGCTGAGATGCTGAAAAACTCACACTCTGTCATCATCACCCCAGGCTACGGCATGGCGGTCGCACAGGCGCAATATCCGGTTGCAGAAATTACCGAGAAACTGCGTGCGCGCGGCGTCAAAGTGCGCTTCGGTATTCACCCGGTTGCGGGGCGTTTGCCTGGCCACATGAACGTCCTGCTGGCAGAAGCGAAAGTACCGTATGACATCGTGCTGGAAATGGACGAAATCAACGATGACTTCGCCGATACCGATACCGTACTGGTTATTGGTGCGAATGACACCGTTAACCCGGCGGCGCAGGACGATCCGAAGAGTCCTATCGCAGGCATGCCTGTGCTGGAAGTGTGGAAAGCGCAAAACGTTATCGTGTTCAAACGCTCCATGAATACCGGCTATGCTGGCGTACAGAACCCGCTGTTCTTTAAAGAGAATACCCAGATGCTGTTTGGCGATGCCAAAGCCAGCGTCGATGCGATTCTGAAAGCGCTGTAATTCTCTGTGCGTATCTCAACCGCTCTTCGGAGCGGTTTTTTTTTGTCTGCGTCTATACTTTTTCTCTTCACGGTTTTGATGAGGGAAAGAATGGAATTTTTATCACGTTTCGATTTGATATCTTTAATGATGACGCCATCGTTCTGGATTGCTGTCTTCACGGTCGTCATCATTACGATATTGGCTTACTGGTTGCTTAACCGTTTACTGCGTATCGTTGGTAAAGGTGTGCAGAGCTGGGGCGATAAGCATCAAAGCACGCAGAAAATGCGTTTGGTGCTGAATGATATGTTAGTCAGAACCAGCAAGGTGCTGCTCTTTATCGTCGCGTTTCTTTTTAGTCTGCGTTTTGTTGAACTCCCCACGAATCTCTCTGCGACAATCAGTCATGCCTGGTTTTTGGTGCTCGCTATTCAAATGGCGCTCTGGCTTGATCAGGGGATTATCTCCTGGCTGCATCAGTTGCGTTATGAACCCGGTATGCATAAAAATCCGGTGACGCTGGTCATCACCGGACTGCTGCTACGGATGCTGGTATGGACCGTGATGCTGCTGTCTATTCTGGCGAATGTCGGGGTGAATATTACCGCGCTGGTGGCAAGCCTCGGCGTCGGCGGTATTGCCATCGCCCTGGCGGTACAAACCATCCTCAGCGATGTCTTTGCCTCGCTGTCGATTGGTTTTGATAAGCCTTTTGAAATTGGTGATTTCGTGGTGTTTAACGATGTCGCCGGGACGGTTGAGCATATTGGTCTCAAAACCACGCGCATACGCAGTTTGAGCGGAGAGCAGATTGTCTGTGGTAACGCCATTCTTCTGCAGCAGACGCTGCATAACTATAAACGTATGCAAACCCGGCGTATCGTTTTTACTTTCGGTGTCGCCTTGTCAACGCCGCCGGATAAACTCCGTCAGATTGGCGAGATGATAAAAACCATCATTAATGACGTCGGGGAAACCAAATTCGACCGCGCTCATTTCCTCGGTTTCGGCACCGATCGACTCAACTTTGAAGTTGTCTATATCGTCAATACAGCGGATTACAACAAATATATGGATATTCAGCAGGAGATTAATATCCGCATTATGGAGCAACTGGCGGCGAACGACGTGCAACTGGCGCTGCCTACTACCGTGGTCAAAGGCCCCTGGCCCTCTGGTGTGCCGGATGCCGACAGCCAGCAAGAGACGATGACGGGAACGCGCAGTTAACACAGGCGAATCCGAAACACCTTACTGACACAGGCGCGCCGTCTGACGGTGGACTACCCGGGCGCGTACTATGTCGTAGATCCAGTTAAACGCCATGGTGTAGGGAAGGAAGAAGAGGAAAAAGCCGATCTCCAGTAAGAACGCTTCTACCAGCCCGATGCCAAGCGTCAGCGAGGCTATGGTCACGCCAATCACGATAAACCCCCCTTCAAACCCCAGCGCATGGCAGGCGCGTACCTTCGCAGTACGGGCCAGACGATGAACCGGCCAAAGCCTGTCAAATAGCGCGTTGTAAATCACGTTCCAGATCATCGCCGCGGTGGCCAGCAATAATGTCAGTCCACCCATCTCCAGCACCGGGCGCTGCATTATCCAGGCGCTGGCCGGGGCGCAAATGGCGGTGGCGATCACTTCGAAACTCACTGCGTGAAAGATACGCTCGGCCAGAGTGCGACGCTGTACGGCAGGTTGTTGCATGATTTTTGGTCCTCTTTGTCGTTTGACGGGTTTAGCTGAGAGGATTTTTATCGTTTTATAAGATAAATTAAAGATGGATACCATCGATAAAATAGATACATTATGCGCTACTCTCCTGAAGCTCTGACTGCCTTTGTTGAAACCGTTGCCTCTGGCTCCTTCTCTGCTGCCGCGCGGAAACTGCGCAAAAGCCAGTCCACCATCAGTACTGCCATCGCTAATCTGGAAGCAGATTTAGGCGTGGCGCTCTTTGATCGCTCAGCGCGTCATCCGGTGCTGACGCCGGAAGGTGTGAGAGCACTCAGCTATGTGCAGGCCATTCTCGCAGCCAGCGATAAACTGGATGAGCTGGCGGTCTGGCTGGCGGGGGAAACGGAAACGCGGCTGACGTTCATCCTTTCCGATACGTTGAACCCGGATACGCTGGCAGATCTGTTGGGGGAGTTCGACAAGCGCTATCCCCATACCGAATTTGAGTGTCTGATTGGCGAAAACGAGGATGTCATCGATCTCCTGCAAAAAGGGCGGGCACAGTTAGGCTTAACGGAAGCCCGCAATGCCTATCCGACGGACATCAGCGCGATGCGCCTGCCAATGCAGAGTCAGATGGATATCTATGTGGCGCACGGGCATCCGCTGGCGCAGCAGGGGAGCGTCTCTGAGGAGCAATTACGTACCTGGCGTGAGCTGCGGCTTAATACCTATCTGGAAAACCGTAATACGCCCGCGCGTGGCCCGGTCTGGTCAGCGCCGAGCTATCTGTTGTTGCTCAGCATGGCAGAACAGGGGTTTGGCTGGTGCGCATTACCCTGCGCGCTGGTGGATGAGTTTTCCGGGGCAAAAAAATTGACGCGGGTCGATGTGCCTGGCTGGCCGCAAAGCATCCCTGTCGACATGTTGTGGAACAAAAAACAGCCGCCAGGTGTTGCCGGAAGCTGGCTACGGCACTATTTGCAGCACTGGCGTGGTCAGCAATAAAAAGAAAACGCCCGCGAGTGGCGGGCGTTTTGCTACGTGTTAGGGTTAATCGTCTTCTTCGTCATCCAGTTCAATCGGGCTCTGGTAGTCGTCCGGTTTGATGACCAGCAAGTCGCAGCGCAGGTGGTCAATCACCTGTTCAGCGGTATTCCCGAGGAACGCGGCGGAGATCCCGGTGCGCCCGACGGTGCCCAGTACGACGATCCCGGCCTGTAAATGTTCCGCCAGATCCGGAATGACCTCTTCCGGCAGGCCTTTATTCACATGGGTCACTTTTTCATCAATACCGAATTTCTGCCGTAAGGCTTTCATGGCAATAAGATGTTGGCCGCGAATTGCGTCGTTATAGACGCTCGGGTCAAATTCCGGCAGTTCAATGGCAATGTTAATTGGGGTTACCGGATAGGCGCCAACCAGATGAACTTCGGTGTGGTTGACCTGTTCTGCCAGTTGCAGCGTCTCTTTCACCAGCTTTTCGTTCAGCGCGTTGTGATAGAGCTCTTCGCTGGCAAGGTTCACCGCCACCAGCGCTTTCCCGCCTTCCGGCCAGGGCTGATCTTTGACCATCCAGACCGGGCAAGGGCATTTACGCAACAGATGCCAGTCGGTGGGGGTGAAGATAACAGATTCCAGTTTGTCATGCTGGTGGGCCATTTTCAGCAGCAAATCATGACCGCCGGACATCACTTCCTGAATGATGGCTTCGAAGGGACGGTTATGCCACACCACTTTAATATCAATAGGGACGCCAGCGTCTATATAGTACTTTGCCTGTTCACGAATCCAGGCCGTACGCTGGCTGATCACGCCTTGTCTCATGGCTGTGCGTTCGTCAGGGGACAGAAGGGTGGTCATCTCGTAAGAGAAATCATAGATCGGCAGGAAAGCTTTAATCCGGCCGCCAATCCGTTGATGTAAATACACGGCACGTCGTAATGCGGGCTGATCGTCCTGGTTAGGATCGATGGCGACCAGCATATTTTGATACTTAGCCATACAGGGTCTCCTTACATCTGTCACCACAGTCTGTAAATACAAGATAACCTATAAGTACTGAATGAAACAGGGAAAACCTTTTGCCAGATCAATAAATCAGAAAAATTTAAGCGTCCGGCAAAAGGTCAAAAGGAGGGGGTAAAATCAGGCGACGTTACGCGAATGTCCGGCAAGCTGAGCCAGGATATCGCTGTTCTCGATGGTGATATATTTGCCTTTCACCGCCAGCATACCGCTCTTCTGGAAACGACCCAGCAGACGGCTGATGGTTTCTACGGTCAGGCCTAAATAGTTACCGATATCGCCACGTGTCATGGTCAGGCGGAACTCACGCGGAGAGAAACCACGCTGAGCGAAACGACGGGACAGATTATAGATAAACGCGGCCAGGCGCTCCTCGGCGTTCTTTTTCGACAGCAACAGGATCATGTCCTGATCGCCTTTGATTTCGCCGCTCATCAGGCGCATCATCTGCTGACGCAGGTTCGGCATTTTGCCTGACAGGTCATCCAGCGTTTCGAACGGGATTTCACAAACCATTGACGTTTCCAGCGCCTGAGCAAAGCTCGGATGGTGGCCTGTGCCGATGGCGTCAAAGCCGACCAGATCGCCCGCCAGATGGAAACCGGTGATTTGCTCGTCACCCTGTTCAGTAATGGTGTAGCTCTTGATCGTGCCGGAACGAATAGCGTAAAGCGATTTCAGTTCATCCCCAGCTTTGAACAGAGTTTGACCTTTCTGGATGGGCTTTTTGCGCTCAATGATGTTGTCGAGCTGATCGAGCTCGTGTTCATTGAGTGTGAAGGGGATGCAGAGCTGGCTAATACTGCAATCCTGGCAATGGATTGCACAACCGCCAGACTGAATGCGTCGTATAATTCGCTTTTCCGGGATCATAGGTCTGCTCAAGCCGTAATTGATTTTAGTCAATTTTATCATCTTTTTCTTGAACACGTAAGCCTGGCGAAACGTCAATTCAGTAGAATTAAAACAGGTGTGAAAAACGATGAAACAGGGGAGTAGACCATCTCATTGATATTCCATCGTTTCAGTAAGGCTTTTACCACAGAATCCCGCGAAAAAGAGCACAAAGAGCCTCTTTTTTTCACAATAGTAAGTAACCTTCGTGCCGCAACAACCACTCTTTACGTTGCACGCCACCTGCATAGCCGGTCATGGTGCCGTTGCGGCCAATCACCCGATGGCAGGGAACCACAATACTGACCGGATTTGAACCGTTCGCGGCACCTACCGCCCGCGCGGCTCCGACGCGACCGAGCCTCTCCGCTAACTGACCATAGTGCATGACATGGCCACACGGGATCTCGCGTAACGCTTTCCAGACTTCACGTTGAAAGGGGGTACCCGCCGTGGCGGTTGGCAGGGTATCTATCACCGCCAGATCACCCTCGAAATACTCCAGAAGCTTGCGGCTTAATCCACCGGGATTCGAGGCAGGAATGCGCGTGTAACCTTCCTTGCGATAATGAATATCCAGCAGTTCATTCATGCGGTCACTATGTTCTTCCCACTCAACCGCGCGCAAATGGAATGTTTCGTCGCACAGTACCCACAGTGGACCCAGCGGAGTGGCAATTTTATCCTCAAGTAGCGTAAGCATCGGCAATCCTTTCTCAAACATCGCAATAGCACAGGGGGAGTGGCGCAATCTAGCACGATCAAGAAAGTGACTCTATACCCCATTAGAGGCGCAATAAATCAAAGAGAATCGAGAAAGGTTATTAATTATTCATGGGGTGAATGGTTTCTGCGATAGTAAATGTGGGATGCGTGAATAGATGATATATTCTTTATTGTTGCGGAAATAAAAAAATAGAGCCTGCCGACATCCGTCAGGCTCTACAGTACACACAGCAACGCGTCCGTTCGGTAATTATTTTAAACTTCATCCTTGCGCGGTAAATATAGTTATAGTTCTCGTTTCAGATATTTCCACCAGGAAATGGTGATTAGTTTCACGATAATTTAACTTAAATGTTGGAGGTTAATGACAGTAAACTTGTAGTTAAGTGGGGTTAAATAGCACGCGAAATTAATTTTCGATAATTGCTTCAAATACCTCACTAATTGTCAGCCATTAATTGAATATCAGGCATTGTGGCGGGCTGCCGCGACCGCTATAGTAAGTCCCTCAGATGTAGCGGGAGGACTAAACCATGAACCCTGATGACAAATCACTGTTTCTTGACGCCATGGAGGATGTCCAGCCACTTAAGCGCTGTGCCGATGTTCACTGGCATCCGGCCCGAAACACGCGTGCACCACAGCATATCGACACATTGCAACTTGATAACTTCCTGACCACCGGGTTCCTTGATGTCTTACCCCTTGATACTCCGCTGGAATTCCGCCGCGAAGGGTTGCAAACCGGGGTGATTGATAAGCTTCGCACCGGCAAGTACTCCCAGCAGGCCAGCCTCAGCCTGTTGCGCCAGCCCGTGGAGCAGTGTCGACAACTGCTGTTTAGCTTTGTGCATCAGGCGCGGCAAGACGGATTGCGTAATCTCCTGATAATTCATGGGAAAGGGCGCGACGATAACGCCCATGCCAATATTATTCGCAGCTATCTTGCACGCTGGTTAACCGAATTTGACGATGTTCAGGCATTTTGCGCTGCACAACCCCGTCATGGCGGCAACGGCGCATGCTATGTGTCATTACGCAAATCGGCAGAGGCGAAGCAGCAAAACTGGGAGCGCCACGCCAAGCGTAGCCGCTAACTGGCGGCTACTGTGCCAGCGGGATATCTTCAATTCGGGTGGTCCAGGCCGGGGAGAGCAGGTGTCGTTTCATTGACCAGGCCGGGGTCACGCCCTGGCCGGCAAACCACATTTTATTACCTTTCTTGTTCATGAGATCCATTACGCACATCAGTGTCTGGCTATTTGGCCGGGGGGCATACTCATCGAATAAATTAAGTTGTGCAACGCCTTGACTAAAGAAGTCTCCTAATATAACACCCGCTTTTTGATATCGCGGACCTTGCTTCCAGATAATATCCAGGCTACGCGTTGCTGCGGCAATAATATCTCTGGTGTCCTGGGTGGGTGTGAGTAGCGTAATACCTGCACTATTGCTGTAATAGGGTTCATCGGGGTCGTGAGGGCTACTTTTTATAAACGCGCCGATATATCGGCAATATTGATGTTGGGCACGTAATTTTTCTGCTGCTCTGGCCGCCCAGGTACTGATACCTTCACGGACTGAGGAATAATCGCTAATTCGCTGACCAAAAGATCGCGAACTAATAATTTCATGCTTTGCCGGAGAGAATTCCTGAAAACCGAGACAGGGTTCGCCACGCAGTTCGCGAACGGTTCTTTCGAGTACCACGCTGAAGTTTTTGCGGATAAACCATAAATCACATTTCGCCAGATCCAGCACGGTGGTGATATTCATGGTGTTCAGCTTTTTCGTCAGCCGCCGACCAATGCCCCAAACCTCTTCTACGGGGATGGCTGCCATCAACCGGTGTTGCCTGGCGGGCGTTGAGATATCCACCACACCACCGCTCTGCGCTGGCCACCTTTTGGCCGCGTAATTTGCCAGTTTTGCCAGCGTCTTTGTCGGTGCGATGCCCACTCCTACGGTCAGCATGGTGCGTTGATAAACGGTATCACGAATATATTTACCGAAGCGTTTGAGATTGGGAATACCGGAAAGATCCACAAACGCTTCATCAATACTGTACTGATCTACCCGCGGGCAAATTTCCTCCAGCGTCGTCATTACCCGCTGGCTCATATCGCCATATAATGCGTAATTGCTGCTGAAGACCGCCACGCCATGCCGCTGCAACAGATCTTTTTGTTTGAAATAAGGCTCCGCCATACCAATGCCCAGAGCTTTAGCTTCGGCTGAGCGGGACACAATACAGCCATCGTTATTTGAGAGCACTACCACCGGTTTACCGCTCAGATCGGGCCGCCAGACGGTTTCACAACTGGTGTAGAACGAGTTCACGTCAACAAGTGCGAACATGATGATCTGGCCTCTTCTATAAATACTGTTTTTATATACAGTACTTCTGGCATTTGAAATGATCAAGTGGCTTATGTGCCAGGGTAGGAAGACCAGAAAATAAAACGACTATCGGTGGTACGTCTATCAGCCCTACGCGCCAGGTGATCCGCTTACCGGCGTAACGGGGCGGGTACGGTATACGAAGATCATGTGCCCGCGCTCAACGGGCAGTTCAACATCTTCATGACGATGCGTTACAGCAGATCGCCTCTCTTGAGGGAGCATGACAAGAGAGGGCGCTGTCAGTGTGAAATTGTAATTAAGGGCAGGGGGAAGCTGACGCATGAGCCCTCTTGTCAACCCCGAAAATTAACTGGTCTGGCGTGTGCCACCATAAAGTTAATGCCTGTCGTGTCGATATATATTGAGCAACTTTGCCTCTTCCCTGGACCATAATATGCTCAAAAATATACGCGTCATCACCGGCATCATTATTGCCTTGTCGGTATTTTGTCTGCTTCAGCTAGTTACCGGCGGGCTTTTCTACTCTGCTGTCAATAATGACAGAGTGAACTTTCAGAACACGGGCATCCTTAGCGCACAGCAGGAAAATCTTGGCGATAGCGTCAATACGCTCATTAAAACACGCGTCACCGTTACCCGTGTGGCGATCCGCTTTCTGAAAAATCAACGCGATCCGGCATCGCTTGCCAGCATCGATAAGCTACTCACTACCGCCACTGAATCCCTCAATAAAGCCGAGGGGTACTTTAACAACTATAAAAATACACCGCGTGTCGCAGGGCAGGATGCCGGGTTAGCCAATGAAGTTTCGCAAAATATCACCAAAATGCATGACGTGCTGCAACAGTCCATCACCTTCCTGAAGGCAAACAACTACGAAGCCTATGGCAACCTGGATGCCCAACAGGCGCAGGATGATATGGACGCCAGCTATGCGAAATGGCGCACAGAAAACAACACCTTCCTGCAGGCCGCCGCACAGGAAAACCAGAGCAGCTTTACCAGTATGCAATGGACCCTGGGCGTAATTCTGCTGGTAGTGATCGCGGTCATGACGGTGATCTGGCTGGGGCTGCAACATCTGCTGCTTCAACCTCTGCACAGCGTGATGGGACATATTCGCGCTATCGCCGACGGTGACCTGACGCAGACCATCTCCGCCGAAGGCCGCAATGAGATGAGCCAACTGGCCAGTGGCCTGCACGAGATGCAATCTTCGCTGGTCAAAACCGTGAGCGCGGTGCGTAACAGTTCCGATTCGATTTATACCGGTGCGAGTGAAATCTCTACCGGCAACAACGATCTCTCTTCCCGTACCGAACAGCAGGCCTCGTCACTCGAAGAGACCGCCGCCAGTATGGAGCAGTTGACCGCGACGGTGAAACAGAACACCGATAACGCCCGTCAGGCTTCAAACCTGGCGAAAAATGCCTCCGACACCGCAGCACGCGGTGGCCGTGTGGTAAGCGATGTGGTACGCACCATGAGCGAGATCTCCAGCAGTTCGCAGCAGATAGCCCAGATAACCAGCGTGATCGACGCCATTGCCTTCCAGACCAATATCCTCGCCCTGAACGCCGCCGTTGAAGCCGCGCGAGCGGGTGAGCAGGGGCGTGGGTTTGCCGTGGTTGCCGGGGAAGTTCGCACACTGGCCAGCCGCAGTGCGCAGGCGGCAAAAGAGATCAAAACGCTGATTGAAAACTCCGTTAACCGCGTCAATTCCGGCACCACGCTGGTGGCCGAGGCGGGTAATACCATGCAAGAGATCGTTAATGCCGTAACGCGCGTAACCGATATTATGGGCGAAATCGCATCTGCCTCGGACGAGCAGAGTAAAGGTATTGAGCAGGTGAGCCTCGCGGTATCGCAAATGGACAGCGTTACCCAGCAGAACGCCTCGCTGGTGCAGGAGTCCGCTGCGGCCTCAGCCGCACTGGAAGAGCAGGCTGAACAACTGCGTCAGGCCGTCGCGGTCTTTCGCGTCAATGGTCACAACACGCTGTTGCAAAGCAAACCCGGGAAACCGACCATTGCCCCGCGCACGGCCGTTGCTTCCGCCGCACCTGCTGTTGGCGATGGTAACTGGGAAACCTTCTAAATTTATCCCGGCGGGTAACCTGTTGTCATGCCCTATCCCTTAAAGGAGAGGGCATGGCAGTAAACCGCACCGTTCTGGCCCCCTCTCTCCATAGGAGAGAGGGAACAAACCGCGCCATCCCCACACTCACTCCTGTTTTAATTCCCGCAAAACCGACAACAGGTGCGCGGTCGACATCTCATTTTCTCCCTCTCGCCAGGCTAATCCTAACTCCCGCCACAATGCGGGCTTTAAAGGACGAACCGCGACGCGCTTATCAGCGGAGACGGGCGTGCCCGATTCAAGCGGCAACAGCGTGGCGCCATAACCTGCGCCCACCAGACTTTTTATCGCATCGTTGTA
The DNA here is from genome assembly GCF_052061655.1 of Phytobacter diazotrophicus. Classification (NCBI taxonomy): domain Bacteria; kingdom Pseudomonadati; phylum Pseudomonadota; class Gammaproteobacteria; order Enterobacterales; family Enterobacteriaceae; genus Phytobacter; species Phytobacter diazotrophicus. The sequence continues at coordinate 2,447,712 of NZ_CM125428.1, forward strand.
GTCAAGTTTGATTCGCGGTACAGGCCGGTGTCCCGTTTTTGCAAGCCACTGATTTGTCAGTTGTGATAAGTGGGTACCAGAACCATTCAGAATCAGCGGCTTTTCAATCAACCATTGAGGCGATACCACATCCGGCAGATCCCAGTTTGCAGGCAGAAAAGCGACAACAGGATCCCGCCGCCAGGCATCTATTTCCAGGCCATTACCCCGCAGTTGTGGGAGCGCAACAATACCAATATCGAGTGAACCGGATTTCAGTTGCTCAAGCGTTTGTTGAGACGTGAGTACGGTAATCTGTACATCGATATTCGGATGAAGCCGCGCCATTTTTTCAATAGCCTGTGGCAACAGATTGGCGATAGCCCCTGTAGACGCACCCAGTCTTACCTGTCCGGTCAGGCCCTGCGCCTGGCGTGAGATATCGTCAAGGACATACGCGGCATCAGCGAGTAAGCGGCGCGCATGGGTAACCAGCTTTTCGCCAATCGCCGTCGGTCTGACGTTGCCCCGGGTACGGGAAAGCAATGTCGCTCCCACCCGGTTTTCAAGTTCTGAAATATGCAGGCTGACCGTTGGAGGCGATAAGTGCAGTCGTCCGGCAGCCTCATTGAAAGAGCGGGTATCGGCAATCGTTATCAGTGTGCGTAACTGATCAAGGTTAATCTCACGCATCAACATACCTCAGAAAAACTGAATTTGACGTAAAGATAATTCAACTTTACCCACACTAAAACCTGGCACAACATCAACGTCATAAAAATTTATCCGTGACCGGGAAAACACAATGACTAACGTATTTATCGATGGCGAGCAGGGCACCACAGGCTTACAGATCCATGACCGACTGCGCGGCCGCTCAGACATTACCCTGATGACGCTGCCTGTTTCGCAGCGCAAAGACACGCGCCTGCGGGCCGGGATGCTCAACAACTGCGATATTGCAATTCTGTGTTTGCCCGATGAGGCCGCTCGTGAAGCGGTAACTTTGGTGGAAAACCCGCACGTGCGGATTATCGATGCCAGTTCAGCCCACAGGGTTACGCCAGGCTGGACATATGGTTTTCCTGAAATGAGTGCCGACCAGCCCGAACGCATCCGGGCGTCAACGCGCATTACGAACCCTGGCTGTTACCCAACGGGCGCGATTGGTCTTCTGCTCCCGCTGGTCAATGCCGGACTGTTGCCTGCCGATTACCCCCTTTCTATCCATGCTATTTCCGGCTATTCGGGCGGGGGAAGGGCTGCGATAGAACAGTTCGAAGGCAAGCAGACCGATTTGGCGCCCGCGTTTCAGGTCTATGGTTTGGGTCTCAGGCACAAACATGTTCCGGAGATTGCGCGCTACGCAGGGCTCTCTGTGCCGCCCGTCTTTATGCCTGCCTACGGCGCGTACCGTCAGGGGATTGTGCTGAGTGTGCCGCTCCAGCAACGCCTGCTGCCCAAAAATGCCAGTGCCGTGGCAATCCATGCCTGCCTTACAGAGCATTACAGTCATAGCCAACATGTAAAGGTGCTGCCCCATATTACAGCGGGTGATGCAGAGCGCATCAACCCGGAGCGCCTGAACGGTACTAATGACATGGAGCTTGGCGTTTTCTCAAACCCCGAAAATGGACAAATACTGCTGACTGCCGTCTTCGATAACCTGGGCAAAGGGGCATCGGGCGCTGCCGTGCAAAACCTCAATCTGCTCATCGATACCTATTAACACGCGGCCAGGGTGTCGGGCTTTACGCCCGGCGCCAGCCCCCGAGCGGACGCTAAGCCGAACATGACGATGTCTCATGTTGCAATGAAATTAACTCGCTTTCTCTCATCCAGAGGCTCTGGCATAAATATGTATTATTAACTTATTGATAACATGAAAACTGCGGAATGAGACACCCGGTTGCTTAATAAAATAAGCCAGTTTTTATGTCAGAACTCAGGGTGCAAAATTACAATGAATAAAGATTTCACATTTACCATCAAAAGCAGTCGCTTCGACGAAAATTATAACCCCTCAGAAAATACCCGTATCACCACTAACTTCGCTAATTTAGCCAGAGGCGACAATCGTCAGGAGAATCTGCGTAATACGCTAGTGATGATTAATAACCGTTTCAATGCTCTGGCCTACTGGGATAACCCGCGCGCCAATCGTTATTCTGTTGAACTTGACATTATCTCCGCTGAACTGAATGTTGGCGATGAAGGCAATGATGATATTGCGTTTCCGGCAATTGAGATATTGAAAACGAATATCGTTGATAAAGAAACAAACGAACGTATAGAGGGCATTGTCGGGAATAATTTCTCATCCTATGTGCGGGATTATGACTTTAGCGTGTTGCTTTTAGAACACAACAAAGGCCAGGAGGAATTCAGTATTCCGGATGATTTCGGCGACTTGCATGGCAAGTTATTTAAGCATTTCGTCAATTCCCGTGCCTACAAAGAAAACTTCAAAAAGTCACCGGTGATCTGCCTGAGCGTGTCCAGTAAAGATATCTATCATCGCACCGGCAATCAGCACCCTGTATTAGGCATTGAATACCAGCCCAACGGCACGTCGCTGACGGAGCAGTATTTCAACAAAATGGGCCTGCGAGTTCGCTATTTTATGCCGCAAAATAGCGTTGCGCCGCTGGCTTTTTATTTCTCTGGTGATTTACTGCGCGATTACACCAGCCTTGAGCTTATCAGTACTATCAGCACGATGGAGACGTTCCAGAAGATTTATCGACCTGAAATCTATAATGCCAACGCTGTCGCCGGTCACTATTATCAGCCAGACCTGAACCACCAGGATCATTCATTAACCAAAATTGTGTATGACCGTGAAGAGCGCAGCCAACTGGCTATTGAGCAGGGCAAATTTACTGAAGAACACTTTATTAAACCCTACAAAAATATTCTTGAACAATGGTCCGCTAACTTCGCTCTTTAATTAACCAGGATTAAAAGGTCATTTATTATGAAAACATTGCTTCCCACCTCAACGGCTGGCAGTTTACCCAAACCGTCCTGGCTTGCAGAGCCCGAAAAACTGTGGTCGCCCTGGAAATTACAAAATGAAGAGTTAATTGAGGGGAAAAAAGATGCCCTGAGTTTATCTCTCTACGATCAACTGCGGGCAGGGATTGATATTGTCAGCGATGGCGAACAAACGCGCCAACATTTTGTCACGACCTTTATTGAACACCTCAGCGGCGTTGATTTTGAAAAACGCGAGACCGTCAGAATTCGCAATCGCTACGATGCGAGTGTTCCGACCGTGGTAGGTGCGGTGGCGCGTCAAAAACCGGTTTTTGTTGACGATGCCAAATTTTTGCGGCAACTGACTAAACAGCCCATTAAATGGGCGTTGCCCGGGCCGATGACAATGATCGATACGCTCTATGATGCCCATTACAAAAGCCGTGAAAAACTCGCCTGGGAATTTGCAAAAATTCTCAATCAGGAAGCGGCTTTGTTGAATAAATCGAACTTTTGCTGAGTTGAAGGATCAGATCACGCATCTTCCCGACAACGCAGACCGTTCCGTGGCAAAGCAAAAGTTCAAAATCACCAACTGGCCCACCTACAATAAAGCCCTCATCAACCGTGGCTCCATAACTTTCTGGCTGGATGATGAAGCTATTCAGGCCTGGTATGAGTCAGCAACACCTTCTTCACGAGGCAGACCTCAGCGCTATTCTGACCTTGCCATCACGACTGTGCTGGTCATTAAACGCGTGTTCAGGTTGACCCTGCGGGCTGCACAGGGTTTTATTGATTCCATTTTTACACTGATGAATGTTCCGTTGCGCTGCCCGGATTACACCAGTGTCAGCAAGCGCGCAAAGTCGGTTAATGTCAGTTTCAAAACGTTCACCCGGGGTGAAATCGCGCATCTGGTGATTGATTCCACCGGGCTGAAGGTCTTTGGTGAAGGCGAATGGAAAGTCAAAAAACACGGCAAAGAACGCCGTCGTATATGGCGAAAGTTGCATCTAGCCGTTGACAGCAACACACATGAAATCATCTGTGCAGACCTGTCGCTGAACAATGTGACGGACTCAGAAGCCTTCCCGGGTCTTATCCGGCAGACTCACAGAAAAATCAGGGCAGCATCGGCAGACGGCGCTTACGACACCCGGCTCTGTCACGATGAACTGCGGCGTAAGAAAATCAGCGCGCTTATCCCTCCCCGAAAAGGTGCGGGTTACTGGCCCGGTGAATATGCAGACCGTAACCGTGCAGTGGCTAATCAGCGAATGACCGGGAGTAATGCGCGGTGGAAATGGACAACAGATTACAACCGTCGCTCGATAGCGGAAACGGCAATGTACCGGGTAAAACAGCTGTTCGGGGGGTCACTGACGCTGCGTGACTACGATGGTCAGGTTGCGGAGGCTATGGCCCTGGTACGAGCGCTGAACAAAATGACGAAAGCAGGTATGCCTGAAAGCGTGCGTATTGCCTGAAAACACAACCCGCTACGGGGGAGACTTACCCGAAATCTGATTTATTCAACAAAGCCTCAGGAAGCCAAAGAACTAGAGGCTGCGGGTGTTGATATTATCCAGTTTGATGAACCGGCTTTTAATGTCTTCTTCGACGAGGTGAACGACTGGGGTGTTGCCGCATTAGAAAGAGCCATTGAAGGGCTGAAATGCGAAACGGCGGTACACATCTGTTACGGCTATGGCATTAAGGCCAATACCGACTGGAAAAAGACACTGGGCTCTGAGTGGCGGCAATACGAAGAGGCGTTTCCCAAACTGCAAACATCGAATATCGATATCATTTCACTGGAATGCCATAACTCGCGTGTTCCCATGGATCTGCTGGAACTGATTCGCGGTAAGAAAGTGATGGTAGGGGCGATTGACGTGGCGACTTCGACCATCGAAACGCCTGAAGAGGTCGCCAGTACGCTGCGTAAAGCTCTCCAGTTTGTTGATGCCGATAAGCTTTATCCTTCGACTAACTGTGGCATGACGCCGTTATCGCGTCGGGTCGCCAATGGTAAGCTCAACGCATTAAGTGCGGGTGCGGAAATTATCCGCCGGGAACTTGCGGGAAAATAATGTCACCCGTTATTGGTGAATTTAAAGAATGCAGTCCGGGTCAGGGGAGGGGATAAATATCGTCCTTGACTGAATAACCGGACTATGCAATATCTGTGGTGGCCGCGCTAAAAGATGTAGCACGGCTACTCTATCACTTTTTGATTGCTTAAATCTGCAAGCAGTATTTATATAATATATTTTTGTTATCCCGTTGTGATTGTTGTGCTCGCTCACCGGGCGATAATTTATTTAATGCCTCCCTTTTCGATAATAACCTGTTTTATATGTGATTTTTCTTTATGAAATAAATAACATTCAAAACTATTTAACCTTGCTTAATACTAAGTAAGGGTTCCTTAACTAAAATTTTATCTATTGCAGATATAAAGATAAGCCCACCGGCGCCGATAAAAATAAAACTGTATATGCGCTGATGAGGCTGAACATGACCATTCTTAAAAAACTGACCTTAATATTTATTTTTTCAATTGTGATAATGATCACCCTGGGTGGACTTAGTCTGAAAGCGCTCAACAACGCACAAAACAGATTCGAATATGTGACAACAAATAGTATGCCGAGTATCAGTAAACTCAGTGAGGGGTTGCTACACAGGGAAGAGGCGAGGCGTCAGATTCTTATGTCGTTGCTGGTAAACCAGATAGATGTATTTGAAAAACACATAGGTACAGCAACCAGTGAGTTAAATAAAGTTCAAAGCATATTAAATGAATACCAGTCAAATCTGATTTCAGACCAACATGATGGTGAATTAATTAAAAAAACCATCCGCGCGTTTGAAGACTATAAAGTAAAAGTGATGGACATGAAAAGTGTCTATGAGAAAGAAGGTATTGATGCGGCGAGATTAATGGTCTCCGATGGAGGAGTTACGGCCACCGCTTCTGTGGCGCTTAGCGCGGCGATACAAGAAATGCTGGAATATAACTATAAAATCGCTGTTAATTATGCCGAAGAGAACCACAATCAATATCACGAAACAGTGTGGTTTTTGAGTATCATCATTATTGTTGCGGTGGCCCTTATTGCCCTTTTCTCATGGCAAATCCTGACCTATCTGAAAAAAGGGTTGCGTACTCTTCAGGAAAGCATGGCAACCATCAGCGATACCCTGAATCTCACCCTGCGATTAAATATTGATAAAAACGATGAGCTGGGTATTACTGCTAAAAGTTTTAACGGTCTGGTTGAAAAAATCAGAGGGGCATTATCAAGCGTAAAAGATGCAAGTAAAGAAGTCGATACCGCTGCGAATGAAATTGCGGTCAGTAACGACGACCTTTCTTCACGGACTGAATCTCAGGCCTCTTCTCTGGAGGAGACGGCGGCAAGCATGAATGAGTTGTCAGTTACCGTCAGTCACAACATGGATAATGCCAAACAAGCGAATGCGTATATTGGGCAGGTCCAGTCGATAGTCAATGAAAGCCACCAGGAACTCGGTGCGCTGAAAGGGTCTATTGACGATATTTCGTTATCCTCAAGCAAGATTGCAGAAATTACATCCATCATTGACGGTATCGCTTTTCAAACCAATATTCTTGCGCTCAATGCTGCGGTGGAAGCCGCGCGTGCCGGTGAGCAGGGTAAAGGGTTCGCCGTAGTGGCAGGAGAAGTGCGCTCTTTATCCCAGCGCTCCTCCGTTGCTGCACGCGATATTCGCGACTTAATTGAAGAGGCGCTGAAAAATATCAACAAAGGCGTCGTGTATGCGGCAAGTGTGACAACGAAGATGAATAATGCGCTGGGAATGGTAGATGAAACGACACAGCTTATTAATCAGGTAAACCACTCTTCCGGCGAGCAGAGTTATGGCATCGAACAGGTTAATATTGCAGTAAGCCAAATGGAAAGTAACCTGCAACAGAACGCGGCGATGGTAGAGCAGATGGCCACTGCGGCAAACTCGTTGAGTCAGCAGGCCAGTACGCTCTTGAAAGAAGTTGAAGCGTTCAACCTGTAAAGTACACCTTATCGCCACAACAGACCTGCCCCTGTTTCGTTTCAGACATCAATAAAATATGGGGCAGGCCTGTTTACCGGAGATCAGGCTGCGACTCAGTGGTAACTATAAGTCAATCACCAGTTCCCCGGAGTGGCTACGGGAGCAACACAGCGCGATATGTTGCGCGGCGGCGGATTTCTCTGCTGCCGATTGCACGGTATCCCGGTGATCGACAACGCCGTCGATAACCGGCGTCAGGCAAGCCCCGCAGATCCCCATCTCGCAGGAAAGCGGTACCGCCACGCCATTATCCTGTAGCACTTGCGCGATACTCTTATTCGCCGGTACCGGCCATTTCTCCCCGCTGGACGCCAGGGTAATCGTAAAGGTCGCTGCATCTTGCGCAGTCGCAGTCGGGGCAGCAGGCGCAAAGGCCTCGCTGTGGATGTGCGTCTCCGGCCAGCCTTTTTTCAGGGCAGCGTCCCTGACCGCCGCCATAAACCCCTCGGGTCCACAGGTGTAAATACGCTGTTCGTCGCCGGGGGCGGGAAGCAGGGTTGCCAGCCACTGACGTGGGCTCGCCCCCTCAGCAGAACAGTGCACCACGCAAACACCGTGTTTAAGTGGTCGGGAGAGTTCGCGCAAAAATGCGGCTTCTTCACGGCGTTTGACGAAATAGTGCAATATAAATGGCCTGCCTGTGGTCTCCCGTTGCAGCAGCATTGCATACAGAGGAGTGATGCCAATTCCTGCCGCCAGCAGCAGAACCGGGCCATCATCGCGCAGGGCAAACAGGTTGCGCGGTGCGGAAATCAGTAAGCTCTGGCCGGGGCGTAGCGTCTGGTGGATATAGCGTGAACCGCCACGCGATGCGCGCTCCTGCGCCACGCAGATAAGGTAACTCCCCGCTCTGTTGTCACCAGTCAGGGAATATTGGCGGATCAGGCCGCAGGGCAGATGCACATCAATATGGGCACCGGGCTCCCAGCCGGGCAGGGGCTCGCCACTGGCGCTAACCAGCCGTACGGCCAGACTTCTGTCACCCTGACACCATAATCCGTCAACCACCACGTTCAGCATCTCGTTCATGGCGCACCTCAAACCAGGAAAAACTCGCCAAAGCCCATTTTTTTCAGGCCACGGCGATAGGCAATCGAACTTCGGTCTGCCGGAATATGGGCTTCCAGCGTCAGATCCAGCGGCAGCCTTTCCGGGCGTTGGGTTTCGACCATCAGACGGTCTTCTTCAAATACGCGCAGGTTAAAGGCATGGACATCCTCAACGGGGACATGCAGATCGAAATTACGTGCGATAGGCGCGAACATGCGAGTCACACGTGATGAGACGGGCGATGCGGCATTCATGATCACCAGCCGCGCCTCGCCGGGAAAATGGATCGTCAGCGTGGCGGTAAACGGCAGATGCATTTCGAAATGACGCAGCCACTGAAAGCCGTCCGGCGCCTGATGTTGGGAGCTTGCCGGATAATTGCCTACCGAACTCCAGTAATCGGCGACAAACCCGAACTCGGTTTCCTGCGGGTTATAATCGGGGACGACCTGGTTGTTGGCATCGGCAAAGGTTGCCGTGTGGATCCAGGCGAAGTGGGCCACATCGAGAAACCCTTCCACCTGCCGTCCGGCGAAACCGTTCACTTCAAAAGCGGGGCAGTTGATCTGCTGAAAACCAGCGTCCTCCCAGTGCGGCATTGTCGGCAGTGGCTGGGGGTTTTCCGCGTCAAACGCCAGGCACGTCCAGATAAGACCGTAGCGCTCTTCAACCGCATAGGTTAACAGGTTGAGTTTCGCCGGGACCACCTGGCCGGGGCTGGAGGGGATGCGGTTACAGCGGCCATCTTCGCCGAAACGCAGCCCGTGGTAGGGGCAGACAATCCCTTCGTCGTCGTGAAAACCGAGCGTTAATGGCACGCCACGATGCGGGCAGACATCGCGGGCGACCACCACCTGACCTTTCACGCGGTAAATCACCAGTTGTTCATCCAGCAGCGTGGCTTTGACCGGCGCGGCGCCAATATCACAGGCGCGGGCGACCGGATGCCAGCATTTTGCCAGACGTAACCAGTCCTCCGGTTCGAAGGTGCAACGGGCGGGTGGGGTGGGGAGTGCTGTATTCATGGTCATCCTTCCTGCTCACGGAAAAGCAATTGTTTAATTGTTGTAACTTTATTGTTGTCATATTAGGGTGTGCACATCCATCACCATTAATTCACTGCCCCGTTGCAAAAAAGTGTACAGGTGCTGCATGAGTCCATTTTCGCGTTTCGCCCTCTACTTCGCCGAAGTTGCCCGCAGCGGTAGCCTGCGCCGTGCCGCCGAAAAATTGCATATCTCTCCCTCAGCCATTAACCGACAGATCCTGCAGGCCGAGGAAGCGTTTGGTACGCCGCTGTTTGAACGGCTACCGGAAGGCTTACGGATGACCACCGCGGGAGAATTGCTCTACGACAATCTGCTGCGCTGGCAAAAAGAGTTTCAGCTTACCCGGCAGAAATTTGATGAGTTGCAGGGGCTTAAGCGCGGCACGGTTAGCGTGGGGATGGTGCAGGCGCTGGCCGAGGGGAGCTTTGCCAGTGCGCTGGCCGATATTATTAGCGGGCAACCCTGGCTGGAGCTGGTGTTACAGGTCGCGGATAGCCATACCGTCAGCCAGAAAGTGCGGCAGGCGGATCTCGATTTTGGCTTGATCCTCGATCCGGAGGGGCAGACAGGGTTAAACGTGCTGGCATTCGCCGAGCTGGAGATGGGGGTCGTGATGCGCCCGGATCATGAAATGGCCCAGGCATCGGCATTGTCGTTGGGCGAGCTGAGCGAGGCGCGACATATCCTGCCCGGAGCGCCCCTGATTGTGCATGATCGTGTCGGCATGCTCTATCGCCACTACGATCTGGCCCCGGCAAACACCATCAACTGTAACGATATCCGGCTTATCAAATCGCTGGTGTTAAAGGGTAGCGGCGTCACCGTGCTGAGCCTGCTGGATGTGCTGGATGAGGTGAAGAGCGGGCAACTGGCGTTTGTCCCGCTGCGTAACAAGCTGCTGCGTCCGCTGACTCTGGCGCTGTGCACCGCCCCCTCGCGCCAGCTTTCCCGTCCGGCGCAGATGGTCATCCAGAAGCTGACCGCCGTGATGGAGGAGATGCAGATTCTCCACCCGCCGTTGGTCTGATCCCCGGTGGCGCTGCCGCTTACCGGGGCTACGGGGTATCGTTGCCTGTGAGCCGATTACCCTAATGGCCCGCCCTGAATGGTGTCGCACAGACCGTTGATAATGCGCTCGCCGCTCTCTTCCTTGAGTTCCTGATACCAGGCCTGCGTCAGCGCCATATCCTTACCGTGTGTAACATCGCAGCGTTTACGCGCTTTGAGCACCAGATCGCGCACCCGGTCACAGCGCTGCGCTTCATACTCTCGCAGCGCGCTTTCAATGTTGGTCTGCGTACGGAAAATCTCCCCCAGCACCACCGCATCCTCCATTGCCGCGCAGCCGCCCTGGCCGATATCCGGCGTCGTGCTGTGCCCGGCATCGCCCAGCAATGCCACTTTGCCTCGCACCAGTTTATCGAACGGCTCGATATCATGGATCTCAATGCGGTTGGTGGTCTGCGGATCAAGTGCGGCGATCAGCCGCTGAACCGGCGGCGCCCAGCCGCTAAAGTAGCGTGTTAAATCGTCACGCAGCGTGGTGCGGTCTTCGGCAAGCCCGGCAGGCAGCGGCACATCGAAGAAAAAATAAAAACGCCCATCAGAAACCGGCATCAGCGACACCCGTTTGCCTTCGCCGACAAAAGTGGTCCACTGCTCGGCCGGGGCAATCGCTTCGTCGATCTTCACCAGGCCGTTCCAGTTGACGTAACCCGCATAGCGGCGTTGCGGCGTGTAGCCCAACACGTAAGGACGCAGCGCCGAATGGCTGCCGTCGGCGGCAATCAGGAAATCACCGTGCGCTGTAGTGCCATCGGTAAACCACGCGGTAACGCCGTCGGCGTTCTCTTCCACGTTGCTTACACGCTTGCCAAACTGCACCTTATCGCGTCCCCAGTGATTGAGCATTTCGCGCTGCAACTCTGCGCGCGATACCGGGCACGGACGGCCACCAACCCGCTCAACCAGCGGTGCCAGGCTAAATTGCGTCAGGGTTTCGCCCTGGCGGTAATCTTTATAGGCCATAAAGCGCATTGGGCCGCCGTAAGTCTCCATCATCTCACCCATACCCAGATGACGCATGCATTTCACGCCGTTGGGCCAGATGGAAATCGCCGCACCGACGGGTTTGATCTCTTTTACCGCCTCAAAGACGTCACACGCGATGCCTGCGTTTTTTAACGCTACGGCAGCGCTCAGCCCGCCAATACCTGCGCCAATCACCAGTGCTTTCATTCTGATCTCCTTTTATCTGCGTATCAGAGGTTCAGCAATTTGCGTACCAGAATGTGCAGACGCGTAACCACAGGGTAAAGCGTGCAATGCACTGTTGTGTTGCACTATTGTTGTGCGTATTTGCATTAGTGTTGCCTTTTTGTGAATCAAAAATTTCTTTAATGAAAGGCAGGAATCTAAAGTTTCACAGTGATGGCAGGGATTGTTGACTCTGGCCTGCTTTGTGCATCAGGCCGTTGACGCTCATAAATAACAGGATGCAAGACCATGTCTGATGAAAAAAACAACGGTTTATTGTACGGGCTGGAACAGCAGATCCCGCCGCTGCCCGCTTTTTTCAGTGCGTTACAGCATGTGCTGGCCGGGTTAGTCGGGATCATCACGCCGCCGCTCATCATTGGCGCGACGCTGGGACTGGGCGAGTGGATGCCTTATCTCATCAGCATGTCGTTGCTGGCCTCGGGTATTGGCACGTTTTTACAATCCAACCGCGTATGGGGCATTGGGGCCGGGATGATCTGCATGCAGGGCACCAGTTTTGCGTTTCTCGGCGTGGCTATCGCTGGTGGGATGTGGGTCAAAGGGCAGGGTGGCACTGCCCAGGATGTGATGGCGATGCTGTTTGGTGTGAATGTCGTTGCCGCGCTGGTGCCGATTATCGTCAGCCGTTTTATTGAGCCGCTCAAACGCATCTTCACGCCTGTCATTACCGGTAGCGTGATTGCCCTGATAGGTATCAGCCTGATTAAAGTCAGCGTGAATAACTGGTGCGGCGGTGTACAGGCGAAAGATTTTGGCAGCATGAGCAATATCGCCCTTGGCGCAGGCACGCTGGCGGTGATTGTATTACTGAGCTGTGCGAAGAACCGCTGGTTGCGCCTCTCGTCTGTGGTGGTCGGCATTGCTGTAGGTTGTATTGCGGCGGCGCTTGCCGGTAAGTTTCATTTTAATGGCCTGGGCGAAACCTGGTTTCGTTTGCCCGCGCTGTTCCCGTTTGGTTTTCAGTTCAATGGCGCCATTTTCCTGCCCGTGGCGCTGGTGTCACTGGTGTGTATTCTTGAGGCCGTAGGCGATCTCACCGCCAACTGCCTTATCTCTCATCAGCCAATTGATGACAGCGCCTTTCGCTCCCGGCTGAAAGGCGGCATCCTCGCCGATGGCATCAGTTGTATGATCGCGGCGATGCTTTGCGCTTTCCCGAATACGACCTTTGCGCAAAACAATGGCGTCATCCAGATGACCGGCGTCGCCAGCCGCTTTGTCGGGCGCTATATCGGCGTGGTACTGATTCTGCTTGGGCTGTTTCCGCCGTTTGGTGAAATTCTGCGCCAGATCCCACTGCCGGTACTGGGCGGCGCGACCATGGTGATGTTTGGTTGTGTGGTGGCGGCCGGGATCCGCATCATTACCCAGAACCCGTTAACCCGCCGCGACATGCTGATTGTCGGGCTGGCGTTTGGTTTCGGTATGGGCGTCGAAGCCGTACCCGCTTTTCTCGCCCATTTCCCGGCGATTATCGGTAATCTGTTTGGCTCGGCGGCAACCTGCGGTGGTCTGGTGGCGATTGTACTGAATCTGATTATTCCGGAAGAAAAACCCGCTACCGCTGCGAAGACAAGGAGTCACGATGATCGCGCTGAATCACTTTAATCAACTGGAAGCTGATGCCGCGATGGCGCTGTTACAGCCTTGCGTTGCGCTCCCTGGCTGGGCGGCGGCGTTGGTTGCCGCGCGTCCGTTTGCCAGTCTTGCCGCGTTGCACCATACCGCGAAGGCGCTGACGCAATCCTGGGGAGGCGCCGAGCTTGAACAGGCGCTGAGCGCGCATCCGCGTATTGGCGAAAAACCTGGCGGGCAGCAGGCGCATGCCGTGTTATCGCGCCAGGAGCAGTCGGCGGTGAACGCAGATGATAGGCAACTGGCCGAGGCGTTACGGTTGGGAAATGCAGATTATGAAGCGCGTTTTGGCCGGGTCTTTTTGATTCGCGCCAAAGGGCGCAGCGCAGAAGAGATCTTAGAAGCGCTCAGGCAGCGGCTGACCCACAGTGATGCCGAAGAGACGGCGGTGGCGCTGGAGCAGTTACGGGAAATTACCTTATTACGACTGGCAGGAGCGATTGGCGAATGAGCAGCCTCAGTACACATATTCTTGATATTTCTACCGGCAAACCGGCACCCGGTGTGACGGTCTTTCTGGCGCGTGATGAGCACGTGCTGGCACAGGGAATCACCGACGGGAATGGGCGAATTGGTGCGTTTCCCGTGCCGCTGACGCCGGGGCGTTACCGGCTGGTGGCGCAGACGGGGGAGTGGTTTGCGAAGCAGGATGTGGTGACGCTGTTTCCCTGCGCGCAAATTGATTTTGTGGTTGCGCAAGGGGCAGAGGAACATTTCCATCTGCCGTTTTTAATTGCTCCCGGCGGCTGGTCAACCTATCGCGGGAGCTAATTTTGGCTGCGTTTTGACGTGCGGCTGACTCCCCCCGGTGGCGCTACCGCTTACCGGGGCTACGTTCGGTAGGGTAGCCCGGGTAAGGCGCTTGCGCCGCTACCCGGGAAAGGTATCACTGCGCGTCCTCATTTCCCCATGCACACTGGCCATTAATCCACGTCTCGCTGATATTGCGCTCATCGCCGAGGGTCATCAGCACAAACAATTGCTCATAAATATCCTTGCTGCGCTCGTTACGCAGGCGCTGCAACGGCGTGACTGCCGGGTCGATAACCACAAAATCGGCCTCTTTCCCGACGGCGAAATTGCCAATTTTATCGTCCAGACGCAAGGCATGAGCGCCGCCAAGGGTGGCGTGGTAAAACGCTTCGCTGGCGCGCAGACGATAGCTTTGCAACTGGCCCACTTTATAGGCCTCACCCAGCGTACGTAACATGCTGAACGTGGTGCCTGCGCCTACATCCGTGCCAATGCCCATACGTACCTTGTACTGCCAACTGGCGGGCAGGCGGAACAACCCGCTGCCGAGAAACAGATTCGAGGTCGGGCAGAACGCCACCGCGGAGCCGGTATCATGCAGACACTGCCACTCCTCATCATGCAAATGGATGCCATGCGCAAATACGCTGCCCTCGCCGGTCAGCCCATAATGATGGTAAACATCGAGATAGCGAGCATGCTCTGGCCAGAGATCGTTCACCCACGCCACTTCATTAGGGTTTTCACTTAAATGCGTCTGTAGCCAGGTTTGCGGAAATTCCTCGCGCAAACGGCGCACCGCATCAAGCAGTTCGGGTGTTGAGGTCGGCGCAAAGCGTGGCGTAAGGGCGTAACCCAGTCGCCCCTGATGTTGCCAGCGCTGGATCAACTCACGTGTTTGCCGGTAACTCTCTTCGGCGGTTTCACTCAGGTAATCCGGTGCATGGCGATCCATCATCACTTTACCGGCGATCAGGCGCATGTTGAGGCGCAACGCTTCGCTAAACAGGGCGTTGACCGACCCCGGATGCAGTGTGCAGAACACCATTGCCGTGGTGGTACCGTGGCTCAGCAACTGACCAATAAAGAAACGGGCAATCTCTGCCGCGTAAGCCTCATCGGCAAACTGGCTCTCTACCGGGAAAGTGTAGGTGGTCAGCCACTCCAGCAGTTGTTCGCCAAACGCGCCAATCATCTCCGTTTGCGGGTAATGCACATGGGCATCGATAAAGCCAGGTATCAGCAGCTTACCGCGCCTGTCGGTGTAGCCTTTTTGCGCATCCAGATGTTGTTCTCCCTCCTGCCAGGTCATTCGCGCCTGGATCTTTCCGTCGCGAATAAACAGCAGCCCATCCTCAATAAAACGCGCATTAAGGGCGATATCGTCTGCGTTATCGCAGACCTGGGCAATATCAAACAGCGCACCGCGAATCGCGACATGGTAGTCAATCATCTTTTCTGCCTTCATTGTTTCCGTACGGGTAAAAAAGTAATGCAAGATGAGTGCCAGCGTATGGCGAGGCGTGGGGAGTGAAACCCACTTACACCGGGTCGTAGTTTAAATGTGAAAAGCCGGTATTCAGTGGTGAGAAGCGCGCGTGTGCATCTTCCGATAGGGCACTCGGCGTCAGTGCTAACGGTGAAAAGAGACGCTTTAACTACAATTAAAAGCAAGCTGATTGGGTTTTGTTTTCACGTCATCAGAGACGCCACGGCTAAAGTCCCTCAAATTTTCGAAACATCCAGTCCGGCTGCTTTCAGGCGATTGACAATTTTAATCATTTTACTGACCACTGTTCTGAATGATTGATTAACCCCAATTCGGTCACACACAACGTCGCTAGGGACATGCTTCAACTCATCAGCATATTTAATAAGTTGCAGGTGCATTTCAGCCGATTTAGCGCGAGGTGGTGCGTCACGCAGAGCCTTTTTAATCTCTGCATAAATATGTTCTTGTTTATCCATTAAGCAGGCCTTAATTGTTTTGCTGCTAAGTATTACTGAGAATCATTTACTTTTAACACATATTCGAGTGATCTATGGAAGATATTGCCTCCACATTATGAAGATATATCCTCTTTGTAAATTTTAGCACCTTCTTATCCGTTTTCACGCCGCTGTCGGCAGGGACTTATGGTACAAATTTTTTGTTGTTTCCGGATTGATAGCAGCCGTTTGTACAGGAAAACAGCGTTAATCTGAGGCTTTTGGGCCTCTTGCGAAACCCATCGTACGGCCATGCATGTCGGCATTATGTAAGAGACCATACAGGGGACTCACGTAACGTGATCGTTAAGGATAATGAAATAAGAATGCGTGGGCGAGGACTTTATATTCACTGTGTGAATATTTGAAATGTTTGAAATAGCGGGAATTAAGCAATACACTCACTCCCCCATTAATTTCCCGGAAGACGGAAAGTGAAATTATTCTCAACACAACGAACTGATGCCTGGTTATTAACAGAAGATTTAGCTGAAAGCTTTCAGTGTTATATCGTGGACAACAGAGACTATTTTTCGCAATTTGAACCCTTGCGCGATGAAGCGTACTTTTGCAGAGAAAACATTATCGCCAGGATAAAAACCTCTCATAATGAATTCGAAGAAAAGAAAAATCTGTCAATTGTCTTCACGATGCAAGGCGAGAAGAAAATAATTGGCAACGGCTTTGTTGAATAAATCGAACTTTTGCTGAGTTGAAGGATCAGATCACGCATCTTCCCGACAACGCAGACCGTTCCGTGGCAAAGCAAAAGTTCAAAATCACCAACTGGCCCACCTACAATAAAGCCCTCATCAACCGTGGCTCCATAACTTTCTGGCTGGATGATGAAGCTATTCAGGCCTGGTATGAGTCAGCAACACCTTCTTCACGAGGCAGACCTCAGCGCTATTCTGACCTTGCCATCACGACTGTGCTGGTCATTAAACGCGTGTTCAGGTTGACCCTGCGGGCTGCACAGGGTTTTATTGATTCCATTTTTACACTGATGAATGTTCCGTTGCGCTGCCCGGATTACACCAGTGTCAGCAAGCGCGCAAAGTCGGTTAATGTCAGTTTCAAAACGTTCACCCGGGGTGAAATCGCGCATCTGGTGATTGATTCCACCGGGCTGAAGGTCTTTGGTGAAGGCGAATGGAAAGTCAAAAAACACGGCAAAGAACGCCGTCGTATATGGCGAAAGTTGCATCTAGCCGTTGACAGCAACACACATGAAATCATCTGTGCAGACCTGTCGCTGAACAATGTGACGGACTCAGAAGCCTTCCCGGGTCTTATCCGGCAGACTCACAGAAAAATCAGGGCAGCATCGGCAGACGGCGCTTACGACACCCGGCTCTGTCACGATGAACTGCGGCGTAAGAAAATCAGCGCGCTTATCCCTCCCCGAAAAGGTGCGGGTTACTGGCCCGGTGAATATGCAGACCGTAACCGTGCAGTGGCTAATCAGCGAATGACCGGGAGTAATGCGCGGTGGAAATGGACAACAGATTACAACCGTCGCTCGATAGCGGAAACGGCAATGTACCGGGTAAAACAGCTGTTCGGGGGGTCACTGACGCTGCGTGACTACGATGGTCAGGTTGCGGAGGCTATGGCCCTGGTACGAGCGCTGAACAAAATGACGAAAGCAGGTATGCCTGAAAGCGTGCGTATTGCCTGAAAACACAACCCGCTACGGGGGAGACTTACCCGAAATCTGATTTATTCAACAAAGCCATTGGCAACGTCAACTTTACTAACTTTGTCTATGGCGTTTTTCAGGCGTGTTACCTTGGATTTTCAATCGATCTCTCTTATCAGGGTAAAGGTTTGATGCAAGAAGTGCTCAGCGAGGCGATTCACCATATCCATACACATTATGGTTTGCATCGTATTATGGCGAATCACCTCCCCGATAATCTACGCAGCGCAAATACCCTCAAACGACTTGGGTTTATTAAAGAGGGGTATGCCAGTTCTTATCTCAAAATAAACGGTAAGTGGCAGGATCACGTTCTAAATTCGCTTGTTCTCCCGGAGAATTAATTCACAGGAAAAGTAAAAAGAGAAGCAACGTAAGGATGTGGACATACCGCTTTACCGCGTTATCAAAGGCCTCGCTGTTCAGCAGGCCTCGCGTTTTTCAGCCCATTTGAGCATTGCATCGAGTGCCGGGCAAAGCGCCTGGCCCCACTCGGTGAGTCGATATTCTACCTTTGGCGGCACCTGTGGATACACCGTGCGCGAGACGAGACCATCGGACTCCAGTTGTCGCAACTGCTGGGCGAGCATCTTCTGCGAAATAGCGGGGATGAGTTTTTCAAAATCGGAATAGCGCTGTACTTTTCCATCGAACAAATGAAAAAGAATAATTAATTTCCATCGGCCTTCGAGAAGGCGCAGAACCTGTTCCACGCCGCTTGCGGCAGTTTCCGGCGTATATAACTTACTCATAATTCAGTAGCTCACTTTTTCGTGCGTACTTGTTAATTTCACAGTCTATGTTGAATATACCCGCACTGTAAATAACGGGAGTCAGGAGCCATGTCTTTACTCTTACCACATGCAATTGCGACCTATTTTGCGATAAGTAATGGCGGCGATATCGCCAGCGTTCAGCACTGTTTTACCACCGACGCTAGTGTAAAAGATGAAGGTAAAACCCATCAGGGACACACGGCGATCGCGGCATGGCAACGTGCCGCGCAGGCCGCGTTTGACTACAGCGTTGAGCCGCTTGAAATGCATAGCGAAGGCGAGCGTGTCATTGTCACTTCGACGGTTGTCGGCAATTTTCCCGGCAGCCCGGTAACGCTCAGGCATGCTTTCGGACTGGCGGGTGAAAAAATCAATACACTGGAGATTGTATGATGGCCTTAAATCTTGATTTCCATGGCAAACGCGTGCTGGTGACCGCAGGCACCAAAGGCGTCGGTAAAGCGGTTGTCGGGCTATTAAAACAGTTGGGTGCCACAGTGTTAACCACCGCACGCCATATACCTACGGAATCTGTTGCCGATGCCTTCGTGGCGGCAGATCTCACCACGGTTGAAGGATGTGCCTGCGTGGCGCAAGCTGTGCAAGTACATCTGGGGGGTGTCGACGTCATCATTCATGTGGCGGGGGGCTCTACGTCACCCGGCGGCGGGTTTGCGGCGCTGGGCGAAGAGGAGTGGCAGCAGGAACTCAACCTTAATTTACTGCCAGCGGTACGCCTGGATCGGGCACTGCTACCAGGGATGCTGGCGCAGGGGAGTGGGGTAATCATCCACGTCACCTCTATCCAGCGTGAATTGCCGTTACCAGAATCGACAACCGGCTACGCGGCGGCCAAAGCGGCGCTCTCGGCGTACAGCAAAAGCCTGTCGAAAGAGGTGTCGCCAAAAGGCATTCGCGTGGTTCGCGTTGCCCCCGGCTGGATTGAAACAGAAGCCTCGGTAGCAATGGCGGAGCGACTGGCGCAGCAGGCGGGAACTGATTACGAAGGCGGAAAGCAGATAATCATGAAGGCACTCGGCGGGATCCCGCTGGGGCGCCCATCCAAGCCCATCGAAGTAGCGAATCTTATTGCTTTTCTGGCGTCATCGTATGCCGCCACCATCACCGGCACGGAATATGTGATAGATGGTGGCACCGTTCCGACGGTGTAATCCTGGCTTAATCGGCTTGTATTCGAGCCGATTAAGACCATTCGTAAGCCGGACTTTTGCGGCGTAAAAACAAAAAGTAAAGGTTCAGCCCGCCAGTGATAGTAAAAACGCAGCCGATAATACCCCTTGCGGATCGGCCAGATAAGTCACCATGGCGGCAACCTCTTCGAGTGTACCAATAAAGCCTGCACGCCTGAAAATAAACCAGCCGGTATCTTTCTAATTAAAAGAATAATTAAAAATCCCCTTTTTTGTATAATGACTGAACGACTATGATATCTATTATCATTTCGCCAGAAACATCCTGAATAATATTATCTCCGGATTAACCAATAGCCATTATTCAGCGTTAATACAATCTTAAGATTGAATAGCCACAATCGTGGAATGCGCATTTTTATATATGAGCAATACTGGTGTTATTAACCTGCACATTTACTGGAAAACAGAAACATGCATCTTGAACGACACAGCATTGAAAGCGTGGGATGGTTGAGGGCTGCTGTACTGGGGGCGAATGACGGCATTGTTTCCACTGCCAGTCTTGTGCTTGGGGTGGCGTCTGCAAAGCCTGAGCCTTCAGCGATTTTACTGGCGGGTGTTGCCGGGCTGGTGGCTGGGGCGATGTCGATGGCAACCGGGGAGTATGTTTCCGTCTCCTCTCAGTCTGATACAGAAAACGCGGCGCTCGCCCAGGAAAAAAAGGAACTGGAAACAGATTATCAGGGAGAGGTACAGGAGCTGACTTCCCTGTATATGCAACGGGGGCTGGAGCCCGCCATTGCCAGGCAGGTTGCAGAGCAGCTTATGAAGAAAGATGCGCTTGATGCCCATGCCAGGGAAGAACTTGGGCTGACAGCTACAAACTCTGCGCGGCCTTTGCAGGCGGCCCTTTTTTCGGCTGGGAGCTTTTCTGCCGGTGCGGCGTTGCCCCTCATCGTTGCCTGGCTCGCTCCCGCAGCGCTGGTTTCGTTCTTTATTATTCTTTCGACCCTGTTATCACTTGCTGTCCTGGGTTATATATCCTCGGCGGTGAGCAAAGCCAATCCGGTCAGGGCCATCATCAGGATTACCTTCTGGAGCACCATGGCCATGGTTTTGTCGATGGGAATAGGTCATCTTGCCGGGCAGGCTCTGTTTTAGCGCGCGTTAATTCTCTGGAAAGAGAAACAGTGTCAGTGAACCGTTGAAAACAGTTGGCGGGTCGGCAACGTTGCCGGGCAAACGTCAATCATGGGGCTACCCATAACGCGATAAGATAATTCACTTCACTGGACGGGTCTCATGACGTTTATGAACATTTACCGTTCATGTTGAATTGAGAAAAGCCCCGGTTAAAACCCTGACCGGGGTCTTCACATAAGATAAGCGATAACTTTACAGACCCAGTTCCGAAAGACCTGGGTGATCGTCCGGGCGACGTCCCAACGGCCAGTGGAATTTGCGCTCACTCTCTTTAATCGGCATATCGTTGATACAGGCGAAACGGCGGCGCATCAGGCCATCGGCTTCAAATTCCCAGTTTTCGTTGCCGTAAGAGCGGAACCAGTTACCCGAATCATCATGCCATTCATAGGCGTACCGCACGGCGATACGGTTGTCAGTAAACGCCCATAACTCCTTAATCAGGCGATACTCCAGCTCTTTTTTCCATTTGCGGCTGAGAAATTCTTTGGCCTCTTTACGATTATTGGCAAATTCAGCGCGGTTACGCCATTGCGTATCCAGCGAGTAGGCCAGCGCTACTTTTTCGGCATCGCGGCTGTTCCAGCCATCTTCTGCGAGGCGCACTTTTTCAATCGCCGATTCGCGCGTGAAAGGAGGAAGGGGGGGGCGAGGTTGAATATCGGGCATGCTTACGTCTCCTGCAAAGGTGGATATTTCAAAAGAAAGCGTTTTTGTTACTCAGGCCTTATGCAGGGGCCTGCTCCAGCAAAAGTTTCGCAACATCCCTTGCATTGTCGGCGGCGCTGTTATCCCCCATCACATAGGCGAGGGTGATGGCGCCTTCCATCAGAATCAGCAGTTGTCTGGCCAGCGCGGCCGGTTGTTGAATGTTTAGTTGCGTAGTGAGTTCGAGCGTGTAATCGAGCAATTTTTGTTTATGCCGTTTTGCTATCTGGCGGACGGGATCGTCAGGGTCACCCACTTCTCCGGCCGTGTTGATAAATGCGCAACCGCGAAAACCGTCTGACTCAAACCAGCTCTTGAGCACGCTGAACATATTCAGAATGCGAGCCTGAGGCGTATCGCCTTTATCAGATTCTCTTCTGAACCACTGCATCCAGCGTTCATCACGCGCATTCAACGCGGCGGCTGCCACGTCATCCTTGGTCGCGAAATAGCGATAAATGCTTTTCCTTGCTACGCCTGAGGTCTTAACCAGAAGGTCCATGCCGGTGGCGTGGATACCGTTCTGATAGATCAACTGTTCAGCGGTAGTCAGGATTTTTTCTCGGGTAGTGCCTGGCGTCTTGTTCATGTGATAAAGGTAGAACGATCGTTCTACCTCGTCAACACTTATCTGCAAAAAGTTACTGAGCCGCTTCCCGTCCAACGCAGACGCTGCTTGCCGTGCTGCGCAACGCAGGTCGCTGATGCCACCCGGCGACGCGTTTCTTTGCCGGGGACAGCCGCTTCCTGCATCGATCTTTTTAAAAAGCGATAAGGCGAAACAGACGTTTAACCACACAAATAACCCGTTGCGATCAGTTTCCCTTTTCTTCAATACAATCAAAAAATTGACCTGTATCAATAACCACATAAGAGTAATGGTTTCCCGCTTCGATTGACCCTATAATCTCCGTCCCTTTTCATGTCTTAAGTTTAAGCTGGAGGATACATGGAGCTCAGCCGGAGGCAGTTCTTTCGAATCTGCGCGGGCGGTATGGCAGGAACCACTGTTGCATCTCTCGGATTTTTATCATCTTTTTCCGTTCATGCGGAAACACGTCAATACAAACTCTTAAAAGCAAAAGAGACGCGTAATAACTGTACCTACTGCTCAGTCGGTTGCGGCATGCTGATGTACAGCCTTGGCGATACGGCCAAAAACGTTAAAGAAAGCATTTACCATATTGAAGGCGACCCGGATCACCCGGTAAGCCGGGGTTCATTGTGTCCGAAAGGGGCAGGCGTGCTGGATTATATTCACAGCGAAACGCGCCTGAAATACCCTGAATACCGTGCGCCAGGCTCGGATAAATGGGTGCGTATCAGTTGGGATGACGCCATTAACCGCATTGCGCGGTTAATGAAAGATGACCGTGACGCGAACTTTATCGAAAAAAATGCGCAGGGGCAGACCGTCAACCGCTGGACCACCACCGGGATGCTCTGCTCCTCGGCCGCCAGTAATGAGACCGGCATTCTCGACGGCAAATTTACCCGCAGCCTCGGAATGGTCGCTATCGATTGCCAGGCACGCCTGTGCCACGGGCCGACCGTCTCCGCGCTGGCACCCACCTTTGGTCGCGGTGCGATGACCAACAACTGGGTGGATATTAAAAATGCCAACGTGGTGCTGATCATGGGCGGCAACGCCGCCGAGGCTCACCCGGTGGGCTTTAAGTGGGTCGTTGAAGCACAAACGAAAAATGACGCTACCGTGGTGGTGGTCGATCCGCGCTTTAACCGCAGCGCCGCCGTGGCCGATCTCTATGCGCCCATCCGTGCGGGATCGGACACCGCGTTCCTGTTGGGCGTCATCCGTTATCTGCTGGAAAACGATCGCATTCAACACGACTACGTGCGCCATTACACCAACGCCAGCCTGCTTATCCGCGACGACTATCAGTTTGAAGATGGCGTGTTCAGCGGCTATGACGCGAAAAAACGCCAGTACGATAAATCGAGCTGGTTCTATCAGTTGGATGAAAAGGGCAATGCGCTGCGTGACGAGACGTTAAGCCATCCGCGCTGCGTCTGGAACCTGCTGAAAAAACACGTCGAACGCTACACGCCGGAAATGGTTAACCGCCTTTGCGGCACCTCGCTGGCCGATTTCAACCGCATTTGCGAGATCCTTGCCAGCACCAGCGTGCCGGATCGCACCGCAACCATCCTCTATGCGCTGGGCTGGACACACCACAGCGCCGGGGCGCAAATCATCCGCGCCGCGGCTATGCTGCAACTGCTGCTCGGGAATATCGGTATGGCGGGCGGCGGCGTCAACGCGCTACGCGGTCACTCTAACATTCAGGGTTATACCGACCTTGGCCTGCTGTCGACCAATCTTCCCGGCTACATGCCGCTGCCGTCGGAAAAACAGCCGGATTACCAGACCTATATTTCACAAATCACCCCGCCGGCGCTGGGGGTGAATGAAGTGAACTACTGGCAAAACACACCGAAATTTTTTATCAGCATGATGAAAAGTTTCTGGGGCGAGCATGCGACGGCAGAGAACAACTGGGGTTACGACTGGCTGCCGAAGTGGGATCGCCTCTATGACGTGATGACTCAGGCCGAGTTGATGCTGGAAGGGAAGATTAACGGTTACATCGTGCAGGGCTTTAACCCGCTGGCGGCGTTTCCGGATAAAAACAAATCCTCCCGCGCGCTCTCGAAGCTGAAATACATGGTAGTGATTGACCCGCTGGTAACGGAATCGTCGAATTTCTGGCAACACCACGGGGAGATGAATGACGTCAATCCTGCGGATATCCAAACGGAAATCTTCCGTCTGCCATCATCCTGTTTTGCCGAAGAGAACGGTTCGATTGCCAACTCCGGGCGCTGGCTACAGTGGCACTGGGCGGCGGCGGAGCCACCAGGCGAAGCGTTGCACGATGGCAAAATCCTCGGGCGCTTGTTTATGCGCCTGCGTGAGCTTTATCAGCAGGAAGGGGGGGCAAATCCGGCACCGCTGATGAACATCAACTGGAACTATAAAGACCCGTACGATCCGCATCCGGAAGAGATTGCCCGTGAAGCGAACGGAATGGCGCTGGCCGATCTTTATGACGACAAAGGGCAACTGATTGCCAAAAAAGGCCAGCAGCTCAGCAGCTTTGCCCAGCTTCGTGACGACGGCACCACCAGCAGCTTTTGCTGGGTATATTGCGGGTGCTGGACAGAGCAGGGCAACCAGATGGCCAACCGCGACAATAGCGATCCGTATGGCCTTGGCTGTACGCCGGGCTGGGCATGGTCGTGGCCGGCGAACCGCCGTATCCTCTATAATCGCGCCTCTGCCGACCCGGCAGGGAAACCGTGGGACGCCAAACGTGCGCTGCTGCACTGGGATGGCAAAAAGTGGAGCGGGATGGACGTGGCGGATTACAGCCAGGCCGCACCGGGCAGTAATGTCGGGCCGTTTATCATGAACCCGGAAGGGGTGGCGCGCCTGTTCTCCCTGGACAAAATGAACGACGGGCCGTTCCCGGAACATTACGAACCGATTGAGTCACCGATTGGCACTAACCCGCTGCATCCGGCGGTGGTTTCCAGCCCGGTGGCGCGTATTTTCCATGACGATATCGCCAATATGGGCAAAGCGGACGCCTTCCCGTATGTCGCGACCACCTATTCCATTACCGAACTGTTCCGCCACTGGACCAAACACGCGCGTCTCAACGCTATCGCTCAGCCCGATCAGTTCATCGAAATTGGTGAAGCGCTGGCGCAGAAAAAGGGCATCGCGGCAGGCGATACGGTGAAAGTGAGTTCGAAACGCGGCTTTATCAAAGCGAAAGCGGTGGTGACGAAACGTCTGCAGACGCTGACCATAGACGGTAAGCCAGTGGATACGATCGGCATACCCTGTCACTGGGGTTTTGAAGGGGCAACGCGCAAAGGCTTCCTTGCCAACACGCTGACGCCATCGGTCGGTGATGCCAACTCGCAAACGCCGGAGTACAAGGCGTTTCTGGTTAACATCGAGCGCGTGTAAAGGAGGGAACCTATGGCTATGCAATCACAAGATGTTATCAAGCGTTCCGCAACCAACGGGCTGACGCCGCCGCCTCAGGCGCGGGACTTCCGCGCGGAAGTGGCAAAACTTATCGATGTCAGCGTCTGTATTGGTTGTAAGGGCTGCCAGGTCGCCTGTTCTGAATGGAACGATATTCGCGACGAGGTGGGCTACTGCAACGGCGTGTATGACAATCCGACCGACCTGAGCGCGAAGTCCTGGACGGTGATGCGTTTTAGCGAAACCACGCAGAACGACAAACTGGAATGGCTTATTCGCAAAGATGGCTGTATGCACTGCGCGGATCCCGGCTGTCTTAAGGCCTGCCCGTCTGCCGGGGCGATCGTTCAGTACGCCAATGGGATTGTGGATTTTCAGTCCGAGCACTGTATTGGCTGTGGTTACTGCATTGCTGGCTGTCCGTTTAACATCCCACGGCTGAACCCGGACGATAACCGTGTCTATAAATGCACACTTTGCGTTGACAGGGTCAGCGTCGGCCAGGAACCGGCGTGCGTGAAAACGTGCCCGACCGGGGCGATTCAGTTTGGCACCAAACAAGAGATGCTGAACGTGGCCGAAAGCCGCGTGGAGCAGCTTAAAAAGCGTGGATACGACAACGCGGGCGTCTATAACCCGCAAGGCGTGGGTGGCACGCACGTGATGTATGTTCTGCATCATGCGGACCAGCCTGCGCTGTATCACAACCTGCCAAACGACCCGCAGATTTCCACGCCGGTCAATCTATGGAAAGGCGTGCTCAAACCGCTCTCCGCTGCCGGGTTTATCGCCACCTTTGCCGGGCTGATTTACCACTATGTGGGAATAGGGCCGAACAAAGAGACGGATGACGACGAAGAGGAGAACGGCCATGAGTAAAAGCAAAATGATCCTGCGCACAAAGTTTATTGACCGCGCCTGTCACTGGACGGTGGTGATCAGTTTCTTTCTGGTGTCGCTTTCCGGCATCGCGCTCTTTTTTCCCACCCTGCAATGGTTAACCGAAACCTTCGGGACGCCGCAGGTAGGGCGCATTTTGCATCCCTTCTTCGGCGTACTGATTTTCGTTCTGCTGATGTTTATGTTTGTCCGTTTTGTGCATCACAACATTCCTGATAAGCAGGATATTCCGTGGTTTAAAGGGATTATTGAGGTACTGAAAGGTAACGAGCATAAAGTGGCGGATGTCGGGAAATATAACGCCGGGCAGAAGATGATGTTCTGGAGCATCATGAGCCTGATTGTTGTGCTGCTGATCACCGGCGTTATTATCTGGCGACCCTATTTTGCCCATTATTTCTCCATCACCTTTGTGCGCTGGAGTTTATTAATCCACGCGACGGCCGCGATTGTGCTGATTCACGCCATTCTGATCCATATGTATATGGCGTTCTGGGTGAAAGGCTCGATTAAAGGCATGATTGAAGGCAAAGTCAGCCGCCGCTGGGCGAAGAAACATCACCCGCGCTGGTATCGTGACGTTGAAGCGGCCGAAAATAAGGCGCAAGAGGGTAAATCTTTATAATGTCATGGCGACCACTGCGCTGCGGTGGTCGCTGTTGTAAAGCATTGTGTTTTACCTCAGAAAACCCGCAGGCTTGGGCATTTAAATAGACAAGCATGATTTAGCGCCGCGAGCTCCATACTCTCTCCATTAACTGAACAATATAAATCAATCATCCTCCGACACAATATCGATTGTGTCCAGGAGGAATCATGAATAAACTTAATTACATTCTCAAATACGCTGAATATTTAATCCGAAAAAGCAGGGTGTTTGTTACTACGGATCTGTACTTTCATACAGCCGCGCTTAACAAAGTTTCCGAACGCCCGTCAAACCTGATTAAGCCAGTGACATTAAGTGAGAAAATTTGTCATCGGCTGGTATTTGATCGCAACCCTCTTTATACACTACTGGCAGATAAACTCGCCGTTCGGGAATATGTCCATGCCAGAACCAAACGGGTTAAAACCATCCCCTTGATTGGCGTCTATCACAGTGTGGAAGATATTGACTTTAGCCAGTTACCCGAACGCTTTGTGTTAAAATGTAATCATGACAGTGGAAGTGCGGTAATTTGTACCGATAAAGGCAGTTTTGAGCCTGTGAAAGCATTAAATAAATTGAAGCTTGCCCTCAATAAAAATATGTATTACACCACCAGAGAGTGGCAGTACAAATCTATAACACCGGTTATTCTCTGCGAAGAGTATATCGATATTTTTTCTGGGGCGGTGAAAAAAAAGACGCCTGAAATGTTAAGAATACATTGCTTTCATGGTGTGGCTTGTTTTGTTGAAGCCGATTTTACCGATGAAAGCGGCAATGAGTATATTAATGTTTATGACAGATCATGGAAGCTACAACCTTTCCAGATGGAATACCCAAACACACCTGATGCCATTGAGGAGCCACCATTATTCTATAACGCCATTATTGCGGCTCAGGAACTGGCAGGAGAGATTGACTATGGTCGTGTCGATTTGATGCTGCAAGGGGATGAAATTTATTTTAGTGAAATAACATTAAGCCCCAGGCGCGGGAAGCTAAAGATCACACCAGCAAGCTGGAACGTAAAATTAGGGGAGATGTGGGATCTGACGTTATGTAAAAGCAGGCTCAATTGAGCCTGCGCGGTTATTTTTGGTCCTGGCTCACCGGCCACGACAGTGTAAAAATTGAGTGATTTTCTGGTGTCAGGGTGTAAGTAGCATTCCCGCCGTGGGCGAGCATGATCGCTCTGACCACCGATAATCCTAAGCCACACCCCTGAGGGTGACTCTTTCTTGCATATTCTCCGCGTTGAAAAGGCTGAAATAAGAGACTGTGGAGTTCCTCAGGAATACCAGGGCCGCTGTCTTCAACGAGGATGACGTTCTCTTTTCCGACAATGCCATTTTTTACCCGTAGCGATCGTGATGATGAGTATTTTAAGGCATTATCAAAAAGCACGGTCAGGCATTGCATAATACGCATAGGGTCACAGAAACAGCGCTGGTGCTCAAGTTCGGTTGCGATAGTAAAGTCTTCGCGCTGAAACTCCGGCAAAAAGTTATCCAGCACACTGGTAATCGTTACCTCAAGGTCGGTCTCACTCAGGGTTAGCGTATATCCGGCTCCGCCGTAAGAACTAACAACCCGCAGATCTTCGATTAAATGCGCCAGACCTTCGGTTTGCTTAAGCAGATTTTGGAACAGTACGGGCGCTGGCTCGAACACACCGTCAACCAGTCCTTGCAGCCGTCCTCGCAGAATAGTCACCGGGGTTCTAAGTTCATGAGCGATGGCTGAATTCCATAAATTGCGCTGAATATCCAGTGTCTGCAGTTTTTCTGCCATTTCGTTGAAATCATTGACCAGATTATTCATCTCTCCCAACTGCGAGCTTGTACAGGTTGCCCTTGCGTCAAGATTGCCCTGTGAAATCTGTTTAAGGCTATACGCTACCGCATTTAGCGGCGTCAAAATTCTTGAAGAGAGTTTCACCGTAAAGAAGAGAGAAACGACCAGACTGGTCAGCGAAGCAATCATGATCCACAGCCAGTCCACCAGGGTCATCTCATCTTCATTTCCTGTCAGGGCACCCCCCGGCAGATAGTAAATTAAGAAACTATAAAATAAATAAGAGCCCAGGATGGCGATAGCAATAATAATGAAGGTGAGCGACACCATATAGGTCAATATTTGACGACTAAGAATAGGGTCTTTTTTCATTTATTCTCACCCAGGCGGTAACCCAGCCCTCTGATACTCTCCGGGATCCCCTTGAGCCCCGCATTCTCAAGCTTTTTGCGCAGTTTACTCATGTGGCTGTCCACGGTTCTGTCCAGTGAATCACCTTCTGGCAGACAGGCATCAAGTAACTCTTCGCGTGAGCATACCTTACGCGGATTTCGCGCCAGATAGGTGAGAAGTTTAAATTCGGTTGTCGTCAATACCGGCGTGACGACCTCATCCGCGACGGTTATCTCAACATAAAAATCATCAGGATAAATGGTCAGACAAGGCGTTCTTATCGGCCTTGTATTTGCAACTTCTGTGTTCACTCTCGTTCTGCGCAGTACAGCTTCAACCCTTGCAATAACCTCCGAAGGGTTAAACGGTTTTATCACATAATCGTCTGCCCCGAGCCGCAGCCCCATCAGTTTATCGACATCCTGATCAAGTGCCGTCACCATGATAACCGGTACGTTACTCTCTTTGCGCAAGGTTGTAAGAACATTCCATCCGTCATAAACAGGCAGATGGATATCAAGTAAGATGAGGTCTGGCTTGTGCAGGCGAGTAAAATTTATTGCCTGCTCACCATCCCTGGCCCGGATGGTTTTCATACCTGCGCGTTGCAAATAGCTTATCAGGATGTCGGCAATTTCATCATCGTCTTCAGCGACAATGATCAGGTTATCGTTGTTCATTTTATCTTCCATCAGTACCGATGATAGAAATTACTCTATCTTAAAAAATCTTATGTCGTAATTGTTTAAAGGTTATTGAATACAATATGTGTAAAGTTTGTATGCCTAATATTACTCCCTGTTAAGTACTATCTGACAGTCGCAACTCGAAAAAGTTTCATATCCATGCGTTTTGCCAAAAAAACGTAGAGTAGGTGAGGGCTTCTCCACACTCGCTACACAATCCCGAAATAAACAATCAACAATCTGATGCAATCATTTTCATCTGGAGAAACCAGGCCAGATTCCGATCGCTATTCATTTTCAAAATTTATAACGTCTAAAGCCAGCGCTTTATGCATAATTTATGCGTGCCAGATTGTGTCAGGGAAAACAATATGAAAGACATTGAGCGTATTTTTCAAAAGGTAATTTGGGATTCTTTTTTATATTTTCTGGTGTCATGCGTATTGCTGTTTCCGTGGTTGTTTGTTGCGCACGCTATTGAAGAGAAAACGGATATGGCGGTTCTCTCGTTACCTCTGGCGCTTGCGTGTGTCGTCATCGCTTTTTTCTTTTTTATCATCCAAAAGAAACCGGGGGCGTTAAAGGAGTTAGCCGTCATAACGTTCTATGTCATTGTTGTCTTTATTTATACTATTCTGGTGTTCAATTTACTTCTCAATATCATGCCGGGACTGGATGATTTTATATTTTATTATGGGTGTTTTTTGAGCGTCTTTTTCTTTGGTACGCCAGTGTACTTATTGATGCGAATGATTTGGACTTTTTTTACAATGAAATAATGGAATGATACATAAATGTAGAACAATGTCTGGCTCCACACTCTTTCCATAAACCTGCCATACGTGGTCAATATCAGCTTCTTATCATTGGCATTCATTTTTCACAGATGACTTTGCGCTGGGTGGCGTGGAGCAGGTTAGTGAGCCGCTTTATTTTTTTATGAACGTTATGTCAGTTGACTGGAATTATTTCTGATGCCGCATTTTTTTATTGAAAGACCCATTTTTGCCTGGGTGGTCGCACTGTTTATTGTTCTGACCGGCATATTGTCCATCCCCCGACTGCCCGTCGCACAATATCCGGCGGTCGCACCGCCTGGTATTATCATCTCGCTCAGTTATCCCGGCGCCAGCCCGGATGTCATGAACACCTCTGTCGTTTCGCTTATTGAACGCGAGATCTCAGGGGTGGATAACTTACTCTATTTTGAATCGTCCAGTGATACCACCGGCATGGCCTCAATCACGGTAACGTTCAGGCCAGGTACAGACATTAAACTCGCCCAGATGGACCTGCAAAACCAGATCAAGATTGTGGAGCCGCGTTTACCGCAGGCTGTGCGGCAAAATGGTATTAACGTTGAGGCTGCTAATTCCGGGTTTCTGATGATGGTGGGTTTAAAATCTCCCACCGGCGAATATCAGGAAGCGGATTTAAGCGACTATTTCGCCAGAAATTTGACGGATGAACTGCGACGTGTGCCGGGTGTGGGGAAAGTCCAGCTCTTTGGCGGTGAAAAAGCACTGCGAATCTGGCTTGACCCCATGAAATTACACAGTTATGGGCTCTCTGTTACGGACGTACTCACCGCCGTGAGTCAGCAAAACGTGATTGTTTCACCCGGCAGAACGGGAGACGAGCCTGCGGTCGCGGGTCAGACCGTTACCTATCCGATCACCGTCAGAGGGCAACTTACTTCGGTTGAGGCGTTTCGTAATATCACCCTTAAATCGGCGGTCTCCGGTGCGCGTCTGACACTGGCCGATATTGCCCGCGTTGAATCCGGGTTACAAAGCTATACCTTTGGTATACGTGAAAACGGCGTACCCGCAACGGCGGCCGCTATCCAGCTTTCGCCCGGTGCAAATGCTATCAACACGGCGTCCGGAGTCCGCGCGCGGCTGGCTGAGCTGTCGGGTGTACTGCCTGAGGGAATGGAATTTACGGTTCCTTTTGATACGGCACCTTTCGTCAAACTTTCCATAATGAAGGTGGTGGAGACATTCGTTGAAGCGATGGTTCTGGTCTTCCTTGTCATGCTGCTTTTCCTGCATAAAATCCGCTGTACGCTGATTCCTGCCATTGTGGCACCTGTGGCGCTGCTGGGCACCTTTACGGTGATGCTTTTAAGCGGTTATTCCATCAACATTCTCACCATGTTTGGCATGGTGCTGGCTATCGGCATTATCGTTGATGACGCCATTGTCGTGGTCGAAAACGTCGAACGCCTGATGGAAGAAAAGGGGCTCTCCCCGAAGGAAGCCACGCGGCAAGCTATGCATGAAATCACGCCCGCAATCATTGGTATTACCCTGGTGCTTACGGCGGTATTTATCCCGATGGCATTTGCCGGAGGGTCTGTCGGAATTATTTATCGGCAGTTCTGTATCTCTATGGCAGTGTCTATTTTACTGTCCGCCTTTCTGGCCCTGACGCTCACGCCAGCACTCTGCGCAACGATCTTAAAGCCGCATCATCATGCTTCCCGCAAAGGCCGCGCGTTTTCCGTGTGGTTCAACGGTCGGTTTCATGCGCTTACTGCGTTTTACGCATCCGGCCTCGGATTTGCTCTGAAACGGACCGGACGGATGATGGTGCTCTATGCCGCGCTGTGCATGGCGCTTTTTTTGGGTCTCTCTTCATTGCCATCGTCGTTTTTACCGGATGAAGATCAAGGCTACTTTATGTCGTCAATCCAGCTTCCCTCAGACGCGACGATGCAGCGTACGCTTAAAGTGGTTCAAAAATTTGAAGAGGAAATCGCCAGCCGACCGGCGATTGAAAGCAATATCATGATCCTCGGATTTGGATTTTCGGGCTCTGGTCAGAACTCGGCGATGGCTTTCACCACACTCAAGGACTGGAAACACCGCAAAGGGACAAGCGCACAGGATGAAGCTGACCATATCCAATCAAGAATGGAGAGCGTGTCCGACGCGGTAACCATGAGTCTGCTTCCTCCGGCTATTTCTGATATGGGGACTTCATCCGGGTTCACTTATTATGTGCAAGACCGGGGAGGGAAGGGCTATCAGGCGCTAAAAAAGGCAGCGGATGAACTCGTCCAGCGCGCCAATAAGAACCCGTATTTGAGCGATGTCTATATTGATGGTCTGCCGGAGGGATCAACACTGGCCCTTAACATTGACAGGGAAAAAGCCGAAGCCATGGGGGTCTCGTTTGATGAAATCAATCAAACCCTTTCTGTCGCAACGGGGTCTAACTATGTCAATGATTACATCAATAATGGGCGGGTTCAGCAGGTCATTGTTCAGGCTGATGCGCCGTTTCGTATGCAGCCGGAACAGCTATTGCGTTTATCGGTTAAAAACCGCCAGGGGGAGATGCTGCCAGTGTCCACGTTTGTGACGCTTGCCTGGCATGTCGCGCCGCAGCAACTGAATCGCTACCAGGGTTATCCTGCCATTCGAATTACCGGAAGTGCATCCTCTGGTGAATCTACAGGCACCGCAATGGCGGCAATGGAGGAACTTGCAAAAAACTTACCGTCGGGTTTTGCGGGCGAATGGGCAGGCAGTTCATTACAGGAAAAGGCCTCCGCATCGCAGCTTCCGGGGCTCATTGTACTGTCGATGCTAGTAGTATTTATGGTGCTCGCCGCGCTTTATGAAAGCTGGTCTGTTCCCTTCGCGGTTATGCTGGTTGTTCCGCTGGGGCTGCTCGGCGCCGTGCTGGCGGTCATCGTCGCACAGATGACGAACGACGTCTTTTTTAAAGTCGGTCTGATAACCCTGATTGGGCTCTCCGCCAAGAACGCCATTCTGATCATTGAATTTGCGAGACAATTAATGCACCAGGGCAAAAACGTCATCGAAGCGACCCTCATCGCTTCAGGACAGCGTTTGCGCCCGATACTCATGACCTCTTTAGCGTTCACATTGGGCGTGGTGCCCCTGATGCTTGCCAAAGGGGCAAGTGACAGCACGCAACATGCCATTGGAACAGGGGTGTTCGGCGGAATGATCAGTGCAACGTTACTCGCTGTTTTCTTTGTTCCCGTCTTTTTCGTCGTGATTGTCCGCTTTCTTGAAACGCGAAACCTGGAACACAAGAAGACCCGGAACGATTAATCTCCGCCATCGTTCGTCATTTATTGCATCAAGAGCGCTACCATCGCGATAAGCGCCGGTAGCGCCTGAACATAGAGGATTTTCTTGCTGGCGGTTGCCGCGCCAAACACCCCGGCGATCAACACGCATGCCAGAAAGAAAAACTTGACCTGAAACCCGGCATCGCCCAGCCATAACCCCCACAGTAAACCGGCGGCTAAAAAGCCGTTATACAGCCCCTGATTGGCGGCCAGCACGCGGGTGTCGCGGGCAAAATCGGTGCTCAGGTTAAACGCCTTGCGGCCGGTTTTGGTATCCCACAAGAACATTTCGAGAACCAGAATGTAGACATGGATCGCGGCGACAAGCGCGATGAGGATAGTTGCTAACACAAGTAACCTTAACGGATAAGAGCAGGGTATCTGGAGTATAGATAACGGCATAAAAAAACGAAGAAAAATCACTGCGTTTTAACGTGCGGATGCGGGTTAATAAATCACGTCATTAACCCGACCTGTTTTTAGCATAAGGGATATTTTTTAAAGGCGGGCAACGCCTCACAGGAGCGGGCAAGTGACGCAATGTTTTTAAAATCGTCGACCAGCACCACATTCGGGAGCATCGATTGAATAAAGGTCCACACCACCGTGCTGGTGACGGCAACCTGATCGGGGCGCAGGGCGGCAGCGCCGCCTGCCAGCAGCGTATCCCACTCCCGGCAGGCGGCTAACAATTGCTGGGTCACACGTGCTACCCATGGCTGATGCTGCTTTTCTTCCGGTCTGAGATGGTGTTCGTAAATGTTTTGCACCGCTTTTTCGCAGGCGGCAAGCGCCACCCCCAGCAGGCGAAGAGCCTGTGCCAGCGCGCCAGGCTCCGCAGGGAGTAATTTCTGGTCTGCGCCTGCCAGGGTCTCGAAATAATGCAAAATAAGGGATGAGTCCATTAACTGCACACCGTTATCCAGCAGCAGTGTCGGTGCTTTGACGACCGGGTTAATGCAGGCGAACGCCTCAAATGAGCGAAAAACTGACAGCGGCATACTTTCAAATTCGATGCCATAGAGTTCCAGGGATACCGCAACACGCCTGACGTAAGGCGAGTCCATCATGCCAATGAGTTTCATCGTGATTCCTGCTCCTACACAGCAACAGCCGTTAAGTGATTGACCGCGACACTTGCCCCGGTAACGAAAACAGAGAGACCTTACCGTAAATCGTCGTGGGCGAATATCACGGGTTTCTAACCTTATGTGTTAGTGTTTCTAACATCTTGCGCGGTTATCGCTCAGCCTGTAGACGGCGTTAAAATTAGCGGGCATACCACCATGCGGGTTATCAGTGGCCTCTGTAATAACGCCAGTTGGGTAGTAACGTTAAC
Organism: Phytobacter diazotrophicus; assembly: GCF_052061655.1. Taxonomy (NCBI): domain Bacteria; kingdom Pseudomonadati; phylum Pseudomonadota; class Gammaproteobacteria; order Enterobacterales; family Enterobacteriaceae; genus Phytobacter; species Phytobacter diazotrophicus. Next base: position 2,482,969 of record NZ_CM125428.1, read on the forward strand.
CTGGTGGCCCTGTGTTTGAGGAAAGCACTATGTCGGATTTCCCCCCTATCGCCAGCCTGCGAAGCTTTGAGGCGGTTGCACGCCTGGGTAGCGTGACGCTGGCAGCAAAAGAGATGAACGTGACCCATTCCGCCATCAGCCAGCAAATCAAAATCCTTGAGGCGCTGGTAGGCGTAAAACTGTTTATCCGCCACGGGCGTGGGGTGCAGATTAACGAAGAGGGGCGGCTCTATGCGCTACAGATACGCGAGGCGTTGAACCACATCTCGGAGGCCACCCGGCTGGTTCAGGTAAAGCCGCGCACGATGGAACTGACGCTGGCGACGGTGCCGTCTTTTGGCAATCACTGGTTGCTGCCTCGCCTGATGCGCTTTCGCGAAAAATATCCCCTGATTTCAATTCGTTTGCAGGCCAGCCTGACGGTGACCAGCCTGCAACAGGAAGGCATCGATATTGCTATCCGTATGGGGCAGGGCGACTGGGAAGGCATGGACAGCCGCTTTCTTTTTTCTGATGAGCTGATTGTCGTTGCGGCACCTGGCTACAACAAGGGCAACTTACCCGCCACACCGCAAGAGGTGGCGAAGAGCGTCATTATCTTTTCGACGGAGTCGTGGAAAAGCTGGTGTCTGAATGCCGGGCTGGAAAAAGAGATTGTGCCTGCGGGATTGCGCATCAACGATTCAAACCTGGTCCTTGAAGCCGTGCGGCTGGGACGCGGTATTGCGCTTGAGCGACGCTCTCTGGTCCGGGACGCTATCGCGCGGGGTGAGCTGGTACAGATAACGGCGTTCACAGCGCCGTATCCCTGGCACTACTGGCTGGTGACCTCTCCACAGGCGGAGAAAGCGCGGGAAATCTCGCTTTTCATCGCCTGGCTTGATGAGGAGATCGCCCTGTGGCGCGAACAGGTGCAGTAAAGCCCGGATTCGCCAGGCGGCGGAGAATTCGCTATCATCCGCTCTCACTTTTTTGCCGGGCAGCCTGATGTCTGAGATTATCGATACCTTTATTGCCCCGCCGTGCCATGACGAGATTGAGATCCTCTGGCAGGACGAACATCTGGTGCTGATCAATAAACCCGCCGGGCTGCTCAGCCTCTCCGGGAAAAACCCGCAAAACCTCGACTCGGTGCATCACCGGCTGGTTAACTTATTCCCCGGCTGTACCCTGGTCCACCGCCTGGATTTCGGCACCTCCGGGTTGATGGTGGTGGCACGCAACAAAGCGATAAATGCCGCGATTTGCCACCAGTTTAGCCAGCGCACGGTAAGCAAGGTATACACCGCGTTGCTGTGTGGGCATCTTGCCGATGACGACGGAGTGATTGACGCACCGATCGGCAAAGATCCGGCGCTCTTTCCGCTGATGTCGATTTGCGCTATTCACGGCAAACCGGCACGCTCCCGCTATCGGGTCGTGGAGCGTTTTTATCAGCAAGGGGAAGACGGGGCGTTACTGCCACTGACGCGGGTTACACTCATCCCGGAGACCGGGCGCACCCATCAGTTGCGCATTCACTGCCAGCACCTGGGTCATCCGATTCTGGGCTGCGATCTGTATGGCGGCCTGACGCTACCGGGCACGGCGCGAACACCACGACTGATGCTGCACGCCAGCGAACTGCATTTCGTACATCCGGTCAGCGCAGCGCCGATCAACGCCTGCCACGCCAGCCCGTTCTGAACAGGAAAGATCCGGATGAGGCGCCGGGAGGATGCCCGGCGCGGTACATAAGTGCGGTTGGAAAGGGGTATTAAACGCTGCGGATTACCACATCAAATCGTCAGGAATTTTGAAATCGGCGTACGGATCGTCTTCGTCCTGCACTTCTTCGCTCAGCGCGCTGTTTAAGACAATGTAACTCTCATCGCGCTGGGCAATTTTATCCGCAACGACGGCGGGGATAATCGCGTATTCGCTGTCGCCGTTACTGTTGGTCACCAGACGCGCGATGGCGAGACGGCCATTGATCAGTTGTGTCTGCGTTGCCTTATCCACAACGACCTTTTTGATAAGGTTATTGTCGGTGAAGTTGAAATCGATATTGCCTTTGGCTATCACAATCCGGTTCATCTCAATAAGCTGCTTCACCTGCGCTTTATATTCTTTTGATAATGCCGCCTGCTTTTGTTGCTCGCTCAGTTGCTTATCGCGCTCGATCTGGGCTTTTTTATTCTCTTCTACCGCCTCTCTTGCCTCACGAGCCTGAACGCGTGATTTCTTGGCCGTTCTCTGGACTTTGGCCATCTTCTTGCTGGTCACTAAGCCTGCTTTCAGCATCTGCTCTTGTAAGGTGAGTTTTGTCATCGTCTTTTCTAACCTGGTAAAGAATTTGCGTGATTATAACGATAATTGTCGCGGATGTAACAGGTGCGCCCGCGCCCGCGCCCGCGACGTTACGCAGCCTAAACCAGATGCTGACATAAAAAAGCCCAGCGGAATCATTTGTTACATTTATGTATCATGCTACTGACTTGAAAACTCGCTACTCTCTCTTCTTGTGAGTATTACGCGACACGTAGGTTTTCAACCTGCTGATTTTAAAATGGAATGCGTGAAGGGCCGCGTGCAAACAACGGCACATATTTCCGTTTTGTGAATGCGAGACCATCGCTGGATTGCCACCTAAGAAGAGGTTTCATGTCTTTACGATCGCTACAGGCACTGTGTTTAGTGAATTTTTTCATGGCGGATGTCAGGGACGGTCTTGGCCCTTTTTTAGGGATCTTCCTCACTGAACATCACTGGCAAACCGACAGCATTGGCTGGATGATGACGCTTGGTGGTCTGGCAGGCCTGCTTGCCACGATGCCCTCCGGGCTGGTTGCTGATGCGTCACGGCATAAGCGGGCAATTCTTATTACCTGCGGTCTGCTTATCACCGCCGCGACGCTGCTGCTCTGGGTATTCCCGACACTCTATATCGTCGGCTTTTCTCAGCTCGTCACGGGCGTGTCTGCGGCTTTTATTGCCCCTTTGCTGACTGGCATCACGCTTGGGTTAACCGGCTCATCCGGCTTTAACCATCAAATGGGCAGAAACGAGGCGTTTAACCACGGCGGAAATATGAGCGCCGCAATACTGGCGGGTGTGCTGGTGTTCTACTTTGGCACAGATGCCGTGTTCATTTTGATGACCGGTATGGCGATTTGCGCCACGATGGCGGTGTTTGCTATTCGCCATGAGGATATTGATAACCGCGTCGCTCGTGGATTAAGCGCCAGCGCGGATCCTGCGGCGCTTCCCAAATTGTCCGTTATTATCACACATCCTGCGGTCATTACTCTCGGGGTCACGCTGCTGCTTTTTCATCTGGCTAACGCCGCGCTGTTGCCGATGCTCAGTATGCGCGTGGCATCGGCGCCGGGCGGGGAGATAAGCGCGGGCGTGTATGCGGCGGCGACGGTTGTCATTTCACAACTGGTGATGATCCCCGTAGCCTTATTCGCGGCGGCCAGAGCGGAAAAATATGGCTACCCGCTACTGATTGCGGCGGCATTAATAGTGCTGCCGCTGCGTGCGGCGCTGGCCTGTACCTCAGCCGACCCGCTCTTTATGATACCGGTGCAGATTATGGATGGCGTGGCGGCAGGCCTTCTGGGTGTTGCGGTTCCGGGCTACATCGTCAAGTTGCTGGAAGGCAGCGGTCATACCAATGCCGGACAAAGCTTTGTCATGCTGTTGCAGGGAGCTGGTGCGGCATTCAGTCCGGGCCTTGCGGGTACTATTGCGGCAAAATACTCCTACAGCGTGGCTTTTGCGGTGCTGGGGGCAATTGCGTTACTGGCGCTGCTTATCTGGACTCTGCGCCGCTTTTTTTATGGAACTCGCGAAGAGCGACGATCTTATTGAGGCGGCGCGAAAGGGAAAATAATGAACAGGGGAGTGAGATGATTTTAACGACCATGCCAGGGCTTATTATTCGGCGTTTTCACCGTAAAGACGCGGCGGCGTTTTTTGCTTATATGGCATCGCCGCGTGTGCCTTGTTTTTATGATGAGAAAATGCGTTCCCTGGCAGAAGCCGAAGAAGAGGTGGCCAAACGCGCCAGCGATGAGAGCCAGTTCGCGGTGTGCCTTAAAGAAAGTGACGCGCTTGTGGGGCATCTTTTTGCCGATAACAGCGGCGAGCCCGATCCGCATACCTGGAGTGTAGGCTGGCACTTCAACCCGCAGTACGAAGGGCAGGGATTTGCCACCGCGTCGGTGAGCGCGCTGTTTGCTTATCTGTTTACGCAAAAAGAGGCCCGGCGCCTGTATGCCTATGTGGAAGACTATAATCTGCCGTCGCAAAAACTCTGTGCCCGTCTGCATATGCGACAGGAAGGCTGCTTTAAGGAGTTTGTCTCGTTCACAGATGAAGAGGGCGAAGAACGTTACGACTCTACTTTTGTCTATGCGCTGCTTAAAAAAGAGTGGCAAGCAAGGGGCTGAGGTCGCGATGTCGCCTGGCAGTGCGCTGGCTCAACTGTCAGGTTTCCTTGCGATAAATAAGACAATCCGGTAACCGTGTTAATGTATTACCGGATTGTCTGGTCATTAACTATAAATAACAGATGTTATACGGGCATTCAGGCCATTTTAAATACACTGACCAGATCTTTAAGCACTCTGGCCTGTTCATTAAGCATTTCTGATGCTGCCACAGACTCTTCAACCAGGGCCGCATTTTGCTGGGTCGTGGTATCAATCTGACCGATGGCAATATTAATTTGATGCACCCCTTCGCTTTGTTCCAGGCTCGCCTGTTCGATCTCTTTAAGTATATTTGAGACGCTATCGACGTTTTGCACCAGACCATCCATTTTGCCGCTCACCTGGCGCACCATATCCAGGCCGCGGGAACTTTGCTGCATGGAATTTTCAATCAGAGAACGAATATCTTTTGATGAATTTGCGGTTTTTTGCGCGAGAACGCGAACTTCCTGGGCAACGACCGCAAATCCTTTTCCGTGTTCACCTGCGCGGGCGGCTTCGACCGCTGCGTTAAGTGCCAGAATATTGGTCTGGAAAGCAATAGAATCGATCAGACTAATAATGTCAGACATTTTGTCCGCTGAATTGGTGATATTGTGGATCTCGTGGGTGAGAGATGACATTAACTTTTCATTATCTTTGGCCGTGATGCTGGCATTTTCTGAAAGGAGGGAAGCATTTGCCGTATTACTGCCGGTATTTTTCACCGTTACGGAAATTTGCTCCATCGAAGCGGCGGTTTGTTCTACAGAGCTGGCTTGTTCCTCCGTTCGCGCTGACAAATCCCGCGTGCCAGCCATGATTTGAGAGGCGCCCGTCGCGATATTTTCCGCACCACTGCGAATTTCCGTCACAATTTTTCGTAATTCTTGCTGCATATGGGCAATAGCCCCTGTCAGAATTCCCGTTTCATCTTTAGAGGTGATGACAATATCGGTACCCAGATCGCCCTCTGCAATACGGGTTGCTGCGCTTACAGCATGATTGATAGGGCGGACAATAGCACGTGAAATCAGAATAGCCATGATGATACCAAGGGCCAAACAGATCAGTGAAACAACGATCATGGTCGCCTTGCTCACGGCATAGTCACCGAGAAAACCCGTATAGGATGTCTGCATTTCATTACGTTGCAGATCGATAAATTCCATTATTTTCCCCTGATACTGACTTTCATAAGCGCGGGTGTGAGTGGTGTACTCACTGACGGCGGCCTCAGGATCGGTTTTAAGATTTTTTATCACTAAAGCGCGTGACTGAATGTAAGCTGAGCGAAATTCAGATATCTTATTTAATAATAATTGTGAGGGTTCATCGTCTGCTTTTTCCTTTAGCTGTTCATATAACGCCGTTACGTCTTTACTTTTAGCATTCAATGCCTGCAAAAGCTGATCTTTTCTCTCTGGTTCTTTTTCTATAATTGCGTTAAGTAATAACGTTGTCGCGTTATTGACCTCTCTTATGACATTATTGCCAAGGGCAGTCGTTGGATAGTCTTCCGTTACGATCTTGGATATTTTATCTTTGGCTTCATTAAGCCTGAATAGAGAGTTTGCTGAAATAAAAACCATCAAAAGCAATATCACACTAAATGCCAGTAATATTTTATTTTTGATACTTAAACCTTGTGTTTGACTGTTGGTCTTAACTTTTTTCATTATTCTTTCCTTGTTAAATTTGAAGTTATGCCTCTCTGCTCCTGCAGAGGGCATTTAATACACATCGGCATAAAGCCGATTATGCTTAGCTATTGATCGTTAAAAACTAAAAAAATTAAATTATTGATAGTTTATGTCTATTGGAGTTAATTCGATTGATCGATGGAATGTTGCATAAATTTAATGCAACAAATTTATTGAACGATTTGTGCTATTATTCGCAATCTGTATTGAAAAGGAAGAAGTTGGCTTTTAACCGCCGAATTGCTAAGGGAATTTAAAAAGAGACGATCATGATTAGATGATGGCATGGTTCCAGCAGATAAAGAGATGACGCAATGGACATAAGCGATTCTTCACTAATCGCAGTCGATCTGATAGCGCATTGGCCTGCGTTTCGTGCTTTTCCCTCTCTTTTCTGAAATTACCTTATAAAACGCTTCTGTCAGGCGAAGCGGCTACCGCCGCCATTATCTGTCACGCCTGATCATTATTATCAGTCAGACATGGTGGAAAATAAGCATCAGTGACATCCGGATTATCGCTGGCAACGTGTGTCTTACTTTGCTCGCAAAATAATAAGAACTCATCTAAAGGCATCGGCTTTGCATAAAGGTAGCCTTGTTGCAGATCGCACCCCATTTTAAAAACGGTGTCAGCCATGGTTTGTGTTTCAATACCCTCGACGACGATGTTCATACCAACATCGTTTGCAATCTCGATGATTTTTTCTAAAATCACTCTATTTTTTAAACTATGGTCAATACCTTTTAATAAATGCTTATCGATTTTTACTTCACTGAATGGCATTTCATTTAAGATATTTAATGAAGAGTAACCAGAGCCTAAGTCGTCAAGTGACCATAACGCACCTTTGCGGGCGATATCATTCATGACATTTAATATGTACTTCTTATCATAAATAAAAGCACCTTCGGTGATTTCAAATTTAATACTTTTGAAGCTAAGCTTGTTTTTATTGAGAATGCTGTCTAATGTGTCGGGGAATTCAGCATCCATCAACTGTATGGGGCTTATGTTTACAGAAACAGTGATGTCTTTTATCTTATCTTTTATCGCGTGGATATCATTGCTCACGCGCTCTAAAATCCAATAGCCGATTGGTAAAATTAATCCGGATGCCTCAGCAATCGGGATGAAATAATCTGGTGGTATAAACCCTCTGACGGGATGTTTCCAGCGCAGTAAGGCTTCTGCTGAAACCACTTTTCCCTGGCGATTGATTTGTGGCTGATAATAGACAGAAAGTTGGTTTGTTTTTATAGCTTTCGATAACGCATAGGTGAGATACTTCTCGTTAGTGTAATCACCCCGGAAGATGATTAATATCCCAAAAATAAGCGCAACAGAAGTAAAATAGTTTATGAAAACACCTGTGGTCATGATGTGTTCGGGAGGATGAAGTAACTCACTGGTGAAGGAGATATCTGACACCGCGTAGATCAAATAGAATGCAAAGGCAATAAAGGGCATCACTGTTTTTACATAGAACCGCTCATGCCTGAGAAATAAAGCCCCGCCAACCGCGTATACCAACAGGTAAGAGTGGGATGAGCGGGGTATGGCGTCAAGCGGATAATCTGTCAAAGGGATCAAAATGCATACAATCAATATCATATGAGAAAATATAAGCGTGTTTTTCTTTGTGATCCCATTGAATACTATCTTGATGGCATAAAACCCAACAAGAATAACAGATAAACATAATACGGAGATATACGGCTTGCCAGCAAATAGATATGCCGCGCTCCATGCCGCACCGCCTGTCAAACAGATAATACCGGTCAGAAAAAGTAAGAAATATTGCCGTCTTGTATGATTACAGCGGGGTAGTTTTTGAATGTAAGATTCAAAAAAAGAAACAGATGAACTCACTAATGTATGCATGCGATCTCCTGAAATATTTTATAATTGAGAAATAATCATTTTCAGTGCAGACCCTGACAAATACGGATTAAGGGTTTTCTCGTCTCGTTTTTCATATCTGATTCCTTTTTTAAAAAGAGGCAGCGATTGAGTCTACTATACATGATATTTTTTATGCTAATAAAACTGGCAGGTGTGCTGACCGCTAAATTGTGATACTCGTGGTTATGTACCTCATTGAATTCAGGTCTAAGAATGAAAAGACGTTATGTCATCGCAGATGTTTTTACGGATACCCCGTTTGTTGGCAACCCCGTCGCCGTCGTCTTAGATGCACAGGGGATGAGCTCCACGCAAATGCAGCAGATTGCCGCTGAGTTCGGCTACAGCGAAACGACGTTTGTACTGCCGCCCGCCGACAGGGCAAACACGGCGCATGTGCGCATTTTTACCCCCACGCGGGAAATTCCTTTCGCCGGGCATCCCAATGTCGGCACTGCCTTTGTGCTGGCAAGCTATGCGGCTGCGAACGGCGAGACACTGCCTGAGATATTGCAGTTTGAAGAAGCGGCGGGTCTGGTACCCGTTCGTCTGCTCAAAAAGAATGGTGTGATGAGCGGGGCCGAACTACGGGTGCCGGAGCCGTTAACCTGCCGTTCTGAAGTGCGCCCGGAGCAGGTCGCCGCCTGTCTGTCGCTGGAGGCAGACTGCATCAGCACGGCTTTACATCAGCCGCTGGTAGCCTCGGTGGGGCTGCCATTTCTGATTGTGGAGCTCGCCTCCCGCGATGCGCTACGCCGCTGCGTACCGAATTTACAAGGTTTCCGGGCTGTTCTGCCACTGGACGGCGCCGTGTCCATTTATGCCTATACCCTGGACACAACACAGGAAGAGGATTGTGATTTGCAGGCGCGGATGTTTACGCCGAGGATGACCGAAGACCCGGCGACAGGCAGTGCGACGGCTGCAGTGACGGCGCTGCTGGCTTCGCTTCACGCTAAGACCACGCTCTCTTTGCGCATAAGTCAGGGGGTGGATATGGGGCGTGCCAGCCTGCTGTTGGCAGAGTATGACGCCTCGCAGGGCAAACCGGTTGTACGGGTGGGCGGCAACAGTGTGATCACGATGGAAGGGTCGTTTACGCTGTGAGGTCATATCCGCCTGGCATGAGTGCGCCAGGCAGACGCTAAGCGAGAAGGGGACAGTCACCGCAGGCTGCCGCCTTCCCGATACAGACTGATGGGGCGTTACTCGTTGCCCCATTGATTGAGGAAATTCGCGACGTCATCGATACGCTTTTCACTGATACCGGCTTCGCGGGCCATCTCTTGCTGCGCTTCTTCGCTGATCTCTTCGTTATTCATTAAACGGGTGATCAGCAACTGGAAATAGTGCGCCAGGGTATCGCGTTCTTGCTCGCTCACCGGCTTCTCGCTTTCCGTCGAATACTCATCCACGATGTCATAAAATTTAAGCGGTATTTCGTTGTTCATAAGTCTTTCCCTAAGGTCTGAGCCAGTTGATGCTGCCGATGTGGTTTAGATAATAGCAGTCTTATTTTACTGCCCGAGCGAAAATTGCCGGATTAATACGGCAACATCCAAAAGGGGCTGAAAATCGTGCCGACAGGCGGCGAATGGACCCCGCACGAGGTCGGTACAGGGTCAGCCTGATGATGTCAGACTTTGAGCATTTTCACCGTGGCTTCAACGTCAATTTCATCTTCCGAGAAGATTAATGTCGTGCCCTGGAAGGTGGTGATCGCCAGTTTTTTTACCGAGCGCATTTCGCCAGGTTTCTGCGCGGATTTCGGCTTGATGTTGTTCATCAGAAGCCCCACCGACAGCACTGCATTTTCTTTATCGATTCCGGTTTCAACTGGCACTTCTTCGCTGAACACCACGAAAGACTTGATCGAGGCGAGTTTCAGGCGCTCACCTGCAATATAAATGTACTTGCTTTCCGGGATAACTTTGACCGCATACGCGGACAAGCCTTTGTTGTTGGTGGTTGGTTCGAAGGTCACTGCGGCATCTTTCTTGATAAGATCAGGGTTGGCGACCTTAATCACATGAAAGTACCGGTTTTCGCCGTTTTCATCTTTGATAAATCCAAAACCTTTATCTTTAAACCACGTTGTGATTGTTCCGTTCATCGCCATTACCGCCTGATTAATCGTTTATCTACTCAATTTTTGCAGCGCGCAGTGTAAAGCACAATGCCCGCGCAGACTACGTCTTTGGATTAAGTGTGAGTGATAAAGTTGGGGGATGTCGAGGTGATGCGCTAAAGTCTGCGAGTGTGCAGGTTCAGTTACCTTGCTCCTCCGGGAAGAGGGGGAGGGGAACAGACGCCCCCGGGCCTTCCCGGGCGCGCCTGTCAAATCATTTGCCAAGAATATTGTTTACCGCTGTGATGTGACCCGGTTTATCTTTCTGGTTCGAAATGACCTGAATAATGGTGAATTTTTTGTTGGCGACAGCAATTAAGGTTGCCTGAAACACGTCAGTACCGTCCATATTGCTGGTGGCTTCAATGTGATAAACCTTCAATCCCTTCACGTGCTCCGTTTTTTCACTGACAACCTTATAAGAGGGAGAGGCTTGCTTCTGCTGATCTTTAATGGATTTCAGGCCAGTGAGAAAATCATCTTCACTGGCAGCACGGGCCGCCAACGGAATTTCTTCTTCGCCAATAATGAGCACACGTTTAGCCTGTTTATTGACATACATTTTCCCAGGCGTACCGCCAGGAACAGGCTGAACCTCATAGCCCTGTAATTGGAATTCCTGCTTTCCATCCAGAAGAGAGATTGTTTCAGTCGTGGCAGCTTTTTGTTCCGTCGTCTGCACTTCGGCGGCTGATGCCACATTAACTGTGCAACCCAGCGTTACGCTAAAGAATATTGCGGCTGACAGGTTAGATATATTCTTGAACTTCATGGTGAGCTCCTCATGGTGTTATTTCCTTTTTTTAAAAATGCAGGGGTTACAGCGTAGAAGCTAAGTAAGCAGGCAGCAAGGCGGGATAGCATATTCCATTTCGAATTCCTTTTTTATGCCCGAAAACGCAGGTAAAACCACACAAATAAAGGGTGGGAACATAAAGGTAGAGTCTCCTTATCTTTATTGATATGAAAAATAATAATGCAAATTACGAATTATCCTATTGCGCACGAACAGGTGTTGTTAACCAAGGGATGATTTGTTACTTGTTGTTTTTATTGTGGTAAATATAGTTTATAGCATGAATTATCCTTGGTGCTTACTCAGTAACGTCACGGTTAAACAAGATATTTTCCTGATTTTTTCAGAGGCCTTAATTTAATACTGCAACCATTGTGCCCATCCCAAACTGAAATTGCTGCTGAAAATAACTTTGCCGTTTCCATTACTAACAAAGGTAGGTTTACAATCAGAATCTACCATTTGTAAAATAGTGTAAGCATAGTAAGAGGGTACTTTCCTCTTTAACTTGTACATAAACGCCTTCCGGTAGTTTCCGCGAAAGCAGTTTTTCCCATTATAAACAGTGGATGAGTTAATAACGTTGAAAAGCATAACGGAATTGAAAATGGGTTATACAAAAGTACTTTTTTGGCTACTGTTAACCCTGTTTCTTATACCAGCAATCACATTAGGCTTTGCTGAGTACGGGAATAGATCACTCAATCAGGAATACACGCAATTCTTTATTGAGGATGCACAAAAACAACACCAGGATGCCGGGAAACTTGCCGGGTTCCTGCAAGAGAATCCACCTTCAAGCGTTTGCGGCCCGGTTACCGAAGATCTGCTCAACTATAAAAAAGCGGTCTGCGCACCGGGTTCTGAACTCTGGCAGTTCTACATGATGGACAACGTTGCATTCTGGACGTTGATTGCCGGCTGTTTTGTACTGCTGATGATCGTGTTATTCAGCGCGCTGGCCTTCAGAAACCGTAAGAGCCAGTTGTTAAGCCTGATGCTGGCACGGCCATTCCTGATGTTAGCAGGTTCACTTGAAGTGATTGTTCAAGGGGGGATGCTGGTCTGGCTCTCTTTCTGGGGAACCGCCTTCTTCACACAAACCTACTATCCAAAACTGGTTATATTAGTCGGATTGATGGTGCTGGCGGGTATCTACTACATCATCAAAGGCATCTTTAAAAAGCTCCCGCCTGAGGAGAATATCGAAGGCGAAGTCGTGAGCCGCGAAGCCGCCCCTGCACTGTGGTCACGGATTGATGCGCTGGCTGCCAGAGTAGGAACAACTCCGCCTGACCATGTTATTGCCGGTATCGACACCAATTTCTACGTAACAGAAGCACCGCTGCGCGTTAATGACCATCTGTTAACGGGCCGCAAACTCTATGTCAGTATTCCGCTGTTGCGCCAACTGACGCTTGCGCAGGCTGATGGCGTCATGGTTCATGAACTGACTCACCTGCATGAAGGCGACACGGCATCGGGTGCGTTACTGGGGCCAAAGCTGCACCGTTTCGATCTCTATATTGCCCTGATGAGCGAGAATGTGGCCACGCTCATCGTCTACTATCCGCTGTATTTGTATCGCATGCTGTTTGAACTGGCATGGCAACGCAACAGCCGTGAACGTGAGTTCGTTGCCGATAGCAATGCCTCCGCGCTCATTTCACCTGCCGCGATCATCGAATCCCTGATCAAAATTTCAGCGTATGCGAGTTATCGCTATGAAGTTGAGAGGGAGCTCTTTGCCAATAACGCGCTGCATGAGAGTGAACTGGGGATCCGCAAAACCATCGCCGCCGGTTTGCCTGCACATGTAAATTCGCCCGGTTTTATCAGTGCCATGCGTGAACATAATGTGCCGCATCCTTTTGATTCACACCCACCGCTGACTGAGAGGATGCGTAACGTTGGTTTTTCTGTTGAAGAAACCGCCTATGCTGCGGTGGCAGCGGAACTCCCGACGGAGAGTTGGGTTGATTTAATGCCCGTTGCCGACAACATCGAACAGCAGCTTTGGCAGAAATATGAGCGTGATTTCTCGTCTACGCATGAAGAGAGCCTGGCCTGGCGCTATCAGCCCACGGGAGAAGAGGAGACCGCACTGGTCCTTAAGTATTTCCCGAATGTTCCCTTTACGCTGAAAGACGGTTCGCAGGTCGAAATCACCTGGCAGGGCATTGTGTTGCCGAAAACGGCTGAACTGCTGGACTGGGATAATGTTAAGAATATCAACGTCCTCAGAAATTTTGGCCGGGATACCCTGCACGTACAACATGTGCAGCCGAACGCCCACGGCAAAAAACGCAGCAAAATTCCTCTGCCGGGCCTGAAGAAAGAGATTGAGAGATTCAAACAAGTGCTGGCCTGGTACTGGCACCGCCATCAGACGGTACGGTCGCTGCTGCAACAACCCGAAACGGTGACTCAGCACGACGCATAAATAAGCAGTGGCTCAACCCTGTGACAGGGGTTGAGCTACAACTTTTATTCATCATTATTAATGAGCTTTTCGCTGCGTGATTAGGCAAGGCTGTCATGGGAAAAGCCGAGCCTCAGGCGTTTGACCTGCCACTCAGGTCCTCGCGAGTTGGACCTTGAAAGTAGATGCTACTGATATGGCAACTGCGCGGTTGCGTCAGCACGAAACGAATCGTTTCCCAGACCGATCGTCCATTCAAAAGACGTTCCCCCATCCTGGATTGACCATCGACAGACGTCTCTAACCCTGTAAGTTCGAAATCCGGCGGATACAGCCCGGTAACACGGATATTTTCTTCGGACAACTGCTGCGACAGTTTAGTTGTAAACCCGCTGAGACCGTGTTTGCTGGCGAAAAAAGCGGGATGCGCAATTGAGTCCGTAAAATTCGGGACGCCACATGAAGATATTATTGAGATGATATCCGCACTGTCTGAACGTCTTAACCCAGGTAACAACGCCTGAGTCAACAGGATCGAACCTGTCAGACCTGAACTGACGGTATTAATAATTTCTGTGTCAGGCTGATCGTCTAAGCTCCCTGACAACCACTGAGCGGCATTGAGAATTAAAATGTCTATGGGCTTGTCTGAGGTTAAAAGCTGTGAAGAAAACTGAGAAACGGATTCAGATCGGGCTAAATCACAGATATACCCTTTTGCAATGCCGCTTTCAGCAGTGATGATGCTGCAGGTTTTTTGAATATCTTCAGCCCGCCGCGCGCAAAAATCCACTTCGACACCCTCTCGGGCCAGCCACACGCACAGTGCCTGGCCAAATCCTCCACCTCCACCGGTAATAACCGCTCTTTTACCTCTGAGCATCTCCATGCCTCCCTTTCTTAATGACTCTGTGTGGATGTAGATATACAGGAGGAGGGGGAGTGATATCTTTCCGTTCGTGCCATTTGTATAGGAGGAAGATGAATAAGCCGCACCGTAAACTGATTAATGCGAGCCTGGGGAGTAGTAACGTCCGCTGTTGGCTCGGAGCGGTCAAACTGACTGATCTGAAGGTCTGCTATGAGCGAAAAGCGGACATTGTATTTATGAATGACTTTTACATTGCCAAATAAATTATGATTATTTGCCGCTTTTTTCTGGTTAATCACGAACATCTTCATAATCATTAAGTATTTGCATCAACAGTGTTCTTGGTATGTCTTTTGTGGATATTCTGAAGCTGGTACTCAGGCGCGAGGCAATCACAGCGGAAGTGATTTTATTATCATCGTAGGCGATGGTCATATGCTTTCCGATATTCTGTCGGGTCATGTCCGACAACCTTTTGCCACATTCATCGGAAAATCTAAAGATTAAATTCTCTGCACCTGTCTCATCCTTCTCTACATAATCAATTGACTTTACACATCCAGAGTCAAAAGAAGTTTTCTCATTACCGACCGAAAAAAACAAACTCCCTTTTGCTGCAGTCGATGTCAATGGCACAAGCACCGCGAGTAACAACACCCCAAACTTGATTTGCATCTTCTTCTCCTTTTGTTTGTTGACCTGCTCCCCATAAATTAACATATCTCAACATTATTAATGCCTGCGCCTGACACAAAGTAGACGTTGCATCAGATAATGCCCGCTAAGAGTGAAAAGCGAACAGGTGAGTTTGAATCATACCTGGCGGAGATAAAACTCAAATCGTACCGATATTAATTAACGGGAAGCCCTGTCAGACATATAACATGAGAAATTAACAAGAAAAACTCAGATATTCTTGTCAGGCGGGCAGGACCGGCCAATGATTTCAGCAAGGAAATCCATCACCACGACAGCAGAGTGATTACGCTTAATTTCAGGGTAGGCAACCAGCCAAATGTTCCTCACGGGCGAAGGCAGATTTTCCTGCAGCCTTACCAGTTCGCTGTCATTATCACCCATAAAGCAGGGTAAAGTAACGATGCCCAATCCTTTCCGGGCAGCCTGTTGCTGCGCCATCAGATCGCTTGCCCGAAAGATAACACGCCGCCCGTTCAGCAGTGATTCAAGCCATTGCTGCTGCGTGACATGTGCAAGCGTGCTGTCATAAGCAATAAAAACCCAGTCTTCCTGAGGAATTTCTTGCCAGAACCGAGAAGCATAAAGACCAAAGCGCATAGTACCTATACGCCTTGTCATCAGGTCTGGATCGTCAGGCCTTTCAAGGCGAACCGCAACGTCAGCCTCACTTTTATTCAGAAGAACATGATGCGAAACGCCGGATAATGACAACGTGATACCCGGATGTTTCCGGGTGAAGCCTGCTATAGCAGGCGCAATGAGGTGTGCTGCAACGGCAGGTGACGCGCTGATATTTATAGGCACGGCTGGTTCGGCACACAATGACCTCGCCTGGATTCGAATACGGTCTGCAATGCGGTACATTTCGTCAGCGCTGGAGGCGATAATCCGCCCATGCCCGGTAAGCATGGTACGGCGTGGCAGGCGCTCTGTGAGCCTGAGGCCCAGCGAACTTTCAAGGGCTGCAATCCGGCGGCTCACCGTGGCGTGGTCCACGCCAAGCTCCCTGGCCGCGGCAGACAGGGAACCACACCGGGCAAGGGCGAAAAAAAAATGTAAATCCTGCCAGTCCATATCTCACCTCTTGTGCATTTTTACACATGTATGGTGCTTTTATACCTGTATTCTTCCTGCAATAAACTCATTTATAGTTTTCTCACTTCATAAGTGAGGAAAAAATAATGTCGTTAGCAATGATTATCAGCCAGCCGGGTGGCCCTGAGGTTCTTAAAGCGGTGGAAAGAGAGTCAGTCAGTCCCGGTCCCGATGAAGTTCGTATCAGACACGAAATAATCGGCGTGAATTTCGTTGACATCTATTTTCGCTCAGGACTCTACCCCCAGCCATATCCCCAGGCGGTGCCTGGTTTTGAAGGGGCCGGCGTAGTCACAGCAACGGGCAGTAACGTCAGCGCCTTTGCTGCAGGTGACCGCGTTGCCTATACGGGAAATCCGATGGGCGCTTATGCTGAATCCCGCAATATACCTGCCAGCCGCCTCATCAGGATTCCGGATGGTGTGGACACACGTACAGCCGGTAGTACGATGCTTCGGGGCCTTACCGCACATATGTTGCTCAACAAAGTAAGGGAAGTCAGGGCTGGCGACTGGATACTGGTTCATTCTGCTGCCGGGGGGCTGGGGCAGATAGTGACTCGCTGGGCAACGATGAAGGGGGCCAGGGTTATTGGTACAACGGGCTCACCGGAAAAAGTGGCAACGGCCCGCCTTGCTGGCGCGAGTGAAGTTTTGCTCCATACAGACGCCGCATGGCCGGAGAAAGTCCGCGACATCACTGAAGGGTATGGCGTGCATCTGGCCATCGACGGTATCGGAGGAACAATGCTCTCCAGAACGCTCAGCGTGGTCCGCCCTTTTGGCACTGTCGCCAGTCTTGGGCAGCCTGCCGGCCCTATACCTCCTGTGCGGGTGGAAGAACTGGGATTTGCTCGATCTATAGCACTGATGCGACCCAGTTCACTCGCCTATGCAGATGATGCTGCGCTTTACAGAAAGGGAGCGGCCGACCTTATGTCAGCACTGTTGGCAGGACTTGAAAATCACATTGGCGCTGAATTTACCCTTACCGACGCAGCAGAAGCACACCGGGTTCTGGAGGCGGGTCATACAACAGGAAGTGTCATTCTCACGGTTCAGTATTGAGACTCTGACGTGAATGAAACGAGCGACGCAGGCATCTTTAAAGGAATGCCGTATCAGTGACGTGACGACCAGGCTGGATTTATGTCCCTTAAGGACAATCATTCAACCCTTGTCGTCCCTTTCAGGTACTGCTAAGGAGATATCCAAGAAATTAGATAAAGGGGATGAGCCTGCTAAATTACTAACGTTCATACAATATCCGCTTCTGGCACAAAGCAGTCATCTCAACTACTGGATATTCCTGATGAGCTTCCGATTAGACATCCCTAATGCGCTGGATGCCAGCGAAACCAGCCTGTAATGGATGAAACTCGCGCCACAACTCTGCTCAGCGCTTCATTAGTTGTGCATTCCGGTGGCGTTCTGCCATGTAACGCCCCGGAGATGTTCCCAGTAATTTGCGAAAAAGGGTTGTAAAGCTTGGTACGCTCTCGTAGCCGAGCGAACCGGCAACCTGCTGGATCGATAATCCCTTTGCAAGCCATTCGACAGCGAGCATGATCGTCAGTTGCTGTCGCCAGCGGCCAAAACTCATACCGGTCTGTCGGCTTATCAGACGCGCAAGCGTTCGCTCGCTGAAGCCAAGCCGCTTTGCCCAGTTGCTCAACGTTCCTTTTTCTGCTGGCGATTGAAGCATCAGGTCCGCCATCCGGCGCAAACGTGCATCGGCAGGCATGGGTAAGTGAAGGTTCTCGGGCGGGGCAGTGGTGAGTTCATCGATCATCACATCAAAAAGGCGGGTTTCAGCGCCACCCTGTTGGTAAAAAGCGGGAAGGTGCGCAGAGCGGATCAATAATTCGCGCAGCAGAGGCGTCACCGATATGGCACAGCACGTCGCAGGCAAGCCCGCCGCTAAGTCTGACGCAATGAACGTGTTGTACCCCTCCAGGCCACCCGCAGCCTTGAGACTGTGAACGATCTCTCCGGGTATCCACATCGCGCTGCCCGGCGGCACAATCCATAGTCCTCCGGCAACCTCACAGCTCAGCGCGCCCTTTTGCACAAACATGACCTGCCCTTTCTGGTGGGCATGCGCTTCCAGCTCAAACCCATTCAGGTCAGTGAGGAGAAAGCCCATTGTTACAATTGGGCGAGGGAGTGTGTCCGGGTCGATCCAATCGGCACCGGCCAGCGACTGATTAAGTATTGGCATCCCACCATTATGCTCAGACGTCTCGCCATGTGGCAAGATTGAATAATAATTTGTCATTTCTTCGCAATGACGACCGGTTGCCAGTTCCTTATAGTCCTTTTTGTGACAGACGCATTTTCTCTCCGGAGGAAATCCCGTAAGCAGATGCTGACCAGCCGGTGATCAGAATGATGGACTCACTAAACAAATCGACGCACGTGAAACGGTTCGTCAGTGGCCTCACTTTTCCAGATTATCCAAAACAGCGCCTTCGCCACACGATCTGCTCCGAACCAAAAAGGAACAACCATCATGACCGAACAAAACAGCATGTTACGCGGCGACTACTCGACAGCGCGTCTTACCCAGCGTTACCGCTTTGCCGATCCGAATATGGATTTATTCTTCCTCGGCGCGTTGGGCTGGGGGCCGACGGGCGGGCTTTCGGTGGGCGAAGCCTTTCATATTGCGTCGCACATCGAGGACGGTAACCCTGACACCTGGACACAGGCCTTCGAGCGGCAAGGTGAGGTGCTCGCGGCACAGGCAGAGCGCTGGGCCGGACAGGGCGTAATGCGCGCAGCCGGTGAAACCCGTCTTAAAGCGTTTGCCTGCTACCGTTCAGCGTGGCAGTTCGTCCTGCCGGGCGCATATTTTTCGGCTTTGTTTCGCAAAGGCCAGGAGTTGTTTGATCAGGCCATGCAAGAATTGGGCTTACCGACAACGCGCTTTGAGGTCGCTTATTCCGGCGGTAAATTACCGGGCCATTTTTTCCCTGCAAACGACCAGGCAGCACCGACAATCCTGATTATCGGTGGCGCGGATACCTGCCATGAGGACCGTTTTCTGTCACAGGGGCGCTATTATCTGGAACGCGGCTATGCGGTTGCTCTGGTCGCTCTGCCGGGGCAGGGGTTGGTGGCAGAACAGAGCTTGTACTGGGAAGCTGAAATCGAACGACCGATCGGTGCAGTGATCGATACTCTGGTTGCCCGTTTCGGCGTGAATACACAGAAGCTGGCTATGCTCGGCATGAGCCTTGGAGGCTATTTCGCCTGCCGTGCGGCAGCGGAAGAGCCACGTCTTGCGGCCATTGCCGCGACACCCGCGCTCTCACGTCCCGAAGAATTATTCCTTGCCGCCGCCGGAGCAACGAAGAAAGAAACGCACGCTCCATCGGAAGCAGCCCACCGCAATATGCAAGTTCTGCTCTGGAAGGCTGGCGTCGATAACCTGACAGCCCTGGCCGATAAGTGGCAAAGCGCCGCCGCCGCTCCCGCCAAGGTTAATGTTCCCTTTCTCACCGTTGTTGGCGGCCAGGAGGGTGCCGTATGGAAGCAGCAGAGCATCGAATGGCACAACGCCATTCCGTCGGCGAATAAGCGATTAACGATGCTGGATGCAGAAACGGGCGCTGACGCCCATTGTCAGGGCAACAATCCCCTGCGCCTTGTGCAGGAGGTGGATGCCTGGTTGCGTGAGGTTTTGTGACAGCAAACTTGCCGGGGGGCACAACCAGAAAAAGTCAGATGACCAGGGAAGGATACCGTTATCTGGTAAACGAGGGGTATCAGACCCCTCTGCGCGTAGTTAGTGTAAAAACGAGATATTGGAGCGGGGGCTATGAGCGAGGAGCGGACATACAAGAAGAGGGAAGCTGGCTTATCCCAATAATGAGCTTTTGAGTGACGAGGCATACTCATTGGAAAATACGCCATAAAGTGACTTTCGATGGTATGGTTACATTCTTACCACGAAAAGAGGAAACACTAATGATTGTAAGGACCTGGCACGGTTGTGTTCCGCTAAAACATGCTGAAGCTTTTGCGAAACACCTTGAGAATACTGGTGTAAAGCATTCAAAGAGCATATCTGGGAACAGAGGCGCTTTTGTGCGTAGAGAAACCCAGGGGGAATGGGAGCATTTTTTCCTGGCGACTTACTGGCAGGATCTGCAGTCGGTTAAGGCATTTGCCGGAGAAAGCTATCACGTAGCGGTGACGTACCCGAGTAACGAAGAATTTGAACTACTTTCCGATCCCTACGTTTTCCAGCATGTAGTTGAGAACGTTGCGCCGCTTTAGCTTCGTTTCCGGGCCAACCTGTCGGTTACCCGAATTTTTAAAATATCCATACTCATTTAATGCCCTTAGGGCCGCTTCTGGCGTACAGGGGACATCCGGGCACGGCAGATTTCCCCTGGACGCGCGGTCAATTCTGCCCAAGCTATGCAAACCGAAATCATTGGAACGGCTCATGAATATCCAATTCACAAACATTACCCCGGCCAGCCCAGGGTTTACGGAGTTAAAATTAAAGAGCATGGTTGAAGGATTTAACATGCTACACCGACTGGAAGAAAATTGGTTAAACGGACAGAACCGCTTTGACAGGCCCGGAGAAAAACTGCTTGGGGCTTATGCTGATGATTTAATTGTTGGCGTGTGCGGACTTAACATCGATCCCTTTACGAAAATAACTGGCACCGGACGTCTGAGGCATCTCTATGTAGACACGGCATGGAGAAGAAATCATGTTGGCAGCGGTTTGCTCAGTGAAATACTTAAAGATGCTGGCCTCTGGTTTTATTTTATCAACACCAACGCACCATCATCGGCATTCACTTTTTATGAACGAGCCGGCTTTATTGCTTTACGTGATATGGATAAAGTTACACACCACTTTTGCCTGAGAAAGCAAGCACGGTAGAACATTCTCGTTTTGGACACAGCGCCGATTGTGTCCTGTGTCAGACGGCCAGGGCATCTTCTTTGTATTGACGATTTTTTCAAGAAAACTCAGTTCAATTACCATATGTAGTCCTTAAAATAGCGCCGGGAAATCGTCGAGCGTATATTGCTTTAAAATCAGGCGCTCTGTTTCAAGCTGTGGCGCTTGCTGTATCAGCATGGTTTTCCCTTTATTCTTAGTTTTATGATTTATCAAATTTACCGCCATGAGCGCATTGGCTCCAAAAAAAACGGCAATTTCTGCTCATAAAAACACGCGCTGAACGTCTCTGTTTCCATTTTCACTGTCTGGCAGACTGTGGGCCGCGGTAATCGCCGCCCAGGGCTTTAATCAAGGTGATATCGGTGCTGAGCCGCTGGGCCTCGATATCCAGCAGCAAAAGCTGCTGCGCGATGGCCGGACGACGCGCCTCCTGCGCCGCATAGTAGCTAACCAGTCCGCGCTGATGGTGCGCGCTGGCGCTGCGGGTGGTCATCATCGCCGCCGCGACTTTCTGCTGCTGCAGCGCGGCCTGCTGGTTCAAATCGTTCAACTGACTGGAGCTAATCGCCACGTCGCGCACCGCGTCCAGCACCGCCTGGTTGTACTGCTTAATTAAAATATTGCTCGCCGTACGCGTCGATTTCAGGTTGGCGTTTAAGCGCCCGCCGTCAAACAGTGGCAAATAGAGCCCCGGCAGCAGGTTGATCTGCTGGAATGAGGACTTAAACAGATCGCCGACGCTCAGCGCGTTGTAGCCCCAGAAGGCTTTGATATCGAAGTGCGGGTAAAACGCCGCTTTTGCCGCGTCCACCTGGTTCATCGAAGCGCTGACGTAGCCGCGCAGCGCCTGCAGATCCGGGCGGCGGGCCAGCAGCTCAAACGAGAGCGAGTCCGGGAGCGTCTCCTGCAGCGCCGGCAGCGCCACGGGATGAATCTCCGGCATGCTATGCGCATCGGCGCCGATCAGCGCCCGCAGCGTTTCCCGATACTGCGTCAGCGTCCCCTGCGCCGTAATCACCTGCTGCTGCGCCGCCAGCAGCTCCGCCTGGGCATTGGCGACATCGACGCTATCCTCCACGCCGCGCGCGGTACGATGCTCATGCGCCTGCACCGAGAGCCTGGCGATGGCCTCCAGCTGATTAAGTAATGCGATTTTCTGGAAAGTTGCCTGCATCGCGAAATAGAGCTGGGCCACGCTGCTGGCAAGATCCAGCTCGATGCCGGCAGTCTCCGCCTGGCGGGCGTTCTTTTCGCCAATCGCGGCGGCAACGCGGGCGCGGTCGGCGCCCCATAAATCGATATTCAGCGTCGCCCCGACACCAACCGTATTCAGCGTGTACCAGGGGCCGTTTTTATCCACTGGAAGAGAGAAGGAGTAGGGCCAGGTGAACTGTTTATTGGTCACCCGCAGACGGTTTTGCGCCGCCACGGCGGTGGCCTGCACGCCCATTGCCGACTGCGCCAGCTCGACCGTGGATTGCGATTGCGAAATACGCAGCCGCGCCGCCTGCATGGTGGGGGAGTTCTGCAGTGCGCGATTGACCAGCATATTTAGCTGCGGATCCTGATAGCCTTCCCACCAGCGCGCCGTCGGCCAGCCGCTATTCGCCAGATGGATCACCTGCGCCAGCTCGGCCTGCTGCGGATTGACCAGCGGAACCTGGCCGGGATCGTCCTGAATTAATGCGCACCCGGTTAACAGCGTCAGGGCGAAGGCAAACACCGGGGATCGCGCGGCGCGCGGGAGAGTAGAGGTTTTAATCATGATTGCATTGCCTGTCGCGGAATATCGGAAGACGCAAATGGCCACGCCGGCAGGGCGGCCAGCGCGTTGACCAGCGGCGCGCCAAATGGATTCGCCGGGTCCGGGAGAAGCGCCAGAGAGCGTTCTACGGCAGTTTGCTGCGCGTCGATATCGGCAGCGTAGCCTTCAAGCCGCCGGGCGCAGCGGGGTAAAAAAGTATCCCCCGGCGCGGCGTACAGACGATAGCCTTCGCTGAGGCGCAGGATCTCTTCCGCCTGATGGAACGTCGCCCGCACCGGCCAGTTTTTGGCTTCCGGCCACGGGTGGGCGTAGGTTCCCAGCGGCTCGGCGGCTACCCGGTTGATTAAGGTTTCGCTCTCGGTCAGCGCAGCAAATAGCGGTACCAGTTGGACCTCATCGTCGCTTGAGGAGAGGGTCTGCGCCAGCAGGCGATAAAGCTGCGCCAGACGCGCTTTGAGCTGCGGGGCTTCACTATCCGGCCATAAATAGAGATGTACAATCGAGGAGACCAGCACGCCGAGCAGGATACCGATAACCCGGTCGCGCAGTTCGGTAAGGTTGCTGAGCGGGCCAAACCAGCTCAGGAACGCCAGCGCAAAGGTAAAACCTATCTGGATCCCGGCGTAGGCGATGCGCTCTGAGCCTGCCGCAATCCACGCAGCCAGCGCGAACACCGGCAGGGTCATCGCCAGCAGGCCGCTCAGCGAGTCGGTCCAGGGCTGCACAAAGACGATCAGGAGCAGCGCAATCAGCGTCGCCAGCAGCGCGCCGCCGATACGCAGCCACGTTTTCTGCAGGGTAGCGCCCAGACCCGGCTGGGCGACAATGACGCAGCTCAGCATAATGGTGTGGATGCCCTGCCAGTCGGCGGCGGTATAGAAAACGTAGCACAGCAGCGTCGCCAGCAGCGTTTTCAGGGCAAAGTGCAGATAGGCCGGATTGGACCACGCGTCCGGCAGTAGCAGCGGCGCTTTTTCCACTTCACCCTGCGGTAACGCGATGGTTTCGCCGCGCGCCAGCCGCGCCAGCACCCTGGCGATCTCCTGCAATATGGCGCTGTTATCGCTATCGCGTGGGACCCTCAACGGCTCAATATCCGCCGCCGTGGGGCTGGGCAGATTATCCGCCAGCGCGTTCAGTTCGCGTGCTATCCGCTGGCGCGCATCGGAATGGTCGCGGCCCGGCTGTAACAGTGCCGTCAAATGGTAACAGCGCAGCGCGGCGGCCATCAGCGATTGCCAGGCCTGCGGGCTGGCGGCAATCTCCGGCGTGGCGCGCGCGGCCTGCTGGTACAGGGACTGCAACTGGTTAAACTGGCCGGCGATCTCTTTAAAGGAGGGTTGCGGCGCCCCGCCATCCGGTTGGCTAAGAATCCGCGCCGTCTGGCGCAGCATGACCACCAGCCGGGCTTTAAACTGATAGCCGGGGAAGGCTTGCTGAAAACAGGCGTTGACCAGCAGCGTCACCAGAATGGCGGTGTTAATCGCCACCCATAGCCACAGCAGCAGGCGTACCAGAATTTCGCTCTGGCTGGTCATCGACGGGAAGGTCTGGGCGTAGATGACTGCCAGCGCCACCACGAAAAACGCCAGCCCCAGCTTGCCGAGGACCCGCATCAGGTAAATCGCACAGAAGAACAGGATCACCGAGGCAACCAGGCGAATCAGCGGATAGTCATAGGTCCACTTGATAATCAGCAGTACGCCACCCAGGGCGACGCTGACGGTCACCACGAAAACCACGCTGACCAGCTTAATCATCAGGACGTTAGGCTGGCTGACGTAAAACACCACGATCAGCGCCACGGCGAGGAAGGGAATATGCAGCGTCATAAACAGCACAATCAGCACCGCACAACTGAGCGTCAGGCGCAGGGTATAGTTCGCCCGCCCCGGCGCATCGCGGAGTTCCCGGGTCAGAAACGGCCACAAGCTTTGCATGCCGTCTCCTTATTGCGGCTGGAGAACAGCGCTGGCGGAAGCGCCCATGCGAAACAGGTTCGGGTCGGGATCTTTGACGGCGATTTTAACCGGGAAGCGCTGGGAGACATGGACCCAGTTGATACTCTTCTGAATGACCGGCAGGCCTTCAATGACGCTGCCGC
This sequence comes from Phytobacter diazotrophicus, assembly GCF_052061655.1. Taxonomy (NCBI): domain Bacteria; kingdom Pseudomonadati; phylum Pseudomonadota; class Gammaproteobacteria; order Enterobacterales; family Enterobacteriaceae; genus Phytobacter; species Phytobacter diazotrophicus. Next base: position 2,507,846 of record NZ_CM125428.1, read on the forward strand.
CGTCGGGCAGAACGCCGGTGCCGACCGAGTCGACTACGCCCTCGAAGGTGCGGCCATGGTTGGTCATTACGGTGATTCTGGCCGGAACGCCGGGCCGAACACTCTGCAAGTCGGTTTCGCGGAAGTTTGCCACCACGTACCAGTGGTCGTCATCCAGCAGGGTAAAGACCGGCTTAAGGGCCGAGGCGTACTGGCCGATCGTCGTTTTCAGCGCCACCACCACGCCGTTAAACGGCGCGCGCACTTCGGTAAATTCGAGATGCAGCTCGGCCAGCGCAATTTGCGCCAGGATCCCCGCACGCTGCGCCACCATGGCATCAACGCCGGTCACGGCCGCGGAAGCCTGTTTCGCCTGCAGCAGGGTGGCCTCCAGTTCGGCGCGCGCCGCTTTTTCGGCCGTTCGCGCCTGATCCAGGTCTTCTTGTGAGGCAAACCCCTGCGGTACCAGTGGCTCAAGGCGTATGCGTGAAGAGGTGGTCTGCTTAACCAGCGCTTTAGCGCGTTCAACGGCGGCACTGACCGACTGCGCGTTGTACTCCTGCGCTTTGATCGTGCGCTGGGTCAGCATAATCTGCGCATCAAGCGTGGTCAGCCGCGCTTTGGCATCATCAAGCATCGCCTGGTAGGGACGCGGGTCGATGCGGAACAGCAGATCGCCTTTTTTTACCCGCTGATTGTCGCGAATCGGCATTTCGACGATCCGCCCGCTCACTTCCGGCACCACGTCGATGGTGTCGGCATAAACGTAGGCATCGTTGGTTTCCGGCGAGGTTTGTAGCTGCCAGATAACCAGAATCAGCGCCACGATCGCGGCGAGAACGAGCGCCAGCAGGGGCCATTTTTTGCGGATAACGCTTGAGCGGGATTGGGTCATAGGGATCTAGTTTACGAAGAACAGGAACCACAGAATCGTGGCGAACAGGAACATCAGCGCCAGATAGCTGAAGACCAGTGGAGAAAATCGCGATTGCCATCCTTGACGCACAATCAGGATATGGCAGGGAATAAGTAACAGCGCGGCGCCTAATAAGCAGAAGAACCAGCCGGGAAATGCTGCACCTAAAACCGGAATCGCCGGGGATAATGAGCAGCCGGAGAGCGTAAATAGCGAAAATAAGAGCGCAGGGCACGCCAGCTTAACAATGCGATTCAAGACGAAATACCTGAGTGCTCGGATTAAGGTGAAATGAGTTTAATCTCCTTGATTGTGAAAGAAAAGAAACTCATCAGGTATCTCAAACAGAACGTCTCTTTTCCTCTGGTTACATTGTTTTGTGATCATCTTGCATCACCACAAATATAAAAGTAAAACTATATGGATTGTCTGCATTTTAATTCCTATATTCAAAGGATTACAAAAAATGCCGTTGGTATTTTTTACACCCTAACTTTATATGACTCACCTGGCTATGCATAACACCATATATGAAACATTGCTGGAAGCACCCGGCCCGCAAGACTCTCTCAAAGGCACCTTGCTTAGCCCCTGTGCGAAGCCAGAACAGGTCATTCTGATTATTCCCGGTTCAGGGCCGACGGACCGCGATGGTAATAATCCGCTTGGGGTTAATGCGTCAACGTATCGGCTTCTGGCTGAAAATCTGGCATTGAAAGGTATCGCAACGTTGCGGGTGGATAAGCGTGGAATGTTTGCCAGTTCAGCGGCGATAACGGACGCCAATGCTGTGACAATCAGTGATTATGTAGAAGACGTACGTTCCTGGATAACGGTATTGCAACAGCGTCTGGAAAACCCCTGTATCTGGCTTCTCGGGCACAGTGAGGGGGGGATCGTGGCATTGGCGGCGGCGCAGGAACCTGATGTCTATGGTTTAATGCTGGTCGCAACACCTTCGCGCCCGCTGGGGGATGTGTTAAGAGAACAGCTTAAAGCCAATCCGCAAAATGCAATTCTGCTGGACGATGCGTTTTTTGTTATTAACGAACTGGAGCAGGGTAGACATGTTAATGTTCAGAACAGGCATCCTGCTGTGCAACATTTATTTTATCCGGCAGTGCAGGGGTTTCTTATAGACATTTTTTCCTTTAATCCAGTTCATTTGATCGCGCGTATTACTAAACCTGTACTGGTATTACAGGGGCAACGCGATCTCCAGGTAACGGAATATGATGCCCGACAGTTTAAGGCAGCCAACCCGAAAGCAACCCTTGTTCTTTTACCGGATGTAAACCATGTTCTTAAAGCGGTGAATTCTGATGACAGGGAAGAGAATAATGCGGCTTATACAAACGCATCGCTTCCCCTGGCGGCCGGGGTGGTTGAGGCCATTGTGCAGTTTCTGACGCATAATGGTAACCCAAAAGCTAAGCTGCCATTTTTTAATTAATAGACAATCCGGGAGTTGGGACGTTGAAAATTGACTGGCATAGCGCATTGCTCACCCGTTCCACAGCCATAGATAAACACTACAAAAACACGCAAAACGTTCGTCGTTTCATGATGGAACAATGCGGGGAAAACTTCCGTTTCGACCGTGATTTCATGGCCTGGATCCGCAATGATACCCCCAAAAATCTGGGTGATGTGGTCGATGAGTGGAAACGCAGACAAGGTTGATAAAAGAAAATTTTTTTATTCGCCTGAGGCAGACAGACTAGAGAATTGTCAGGTCTGTTATGAACATGTATGGAGGACGGGGGCGAAAACTCAGCGCCTCCCATGTCGACCAATTTCCCAATAAAACTTACAGGACGATAGCTGAATTAGTTGATTTTATTGCCGTTTATTATTGCGTCGATGTCTTGTGAACATAACCACTGGTCCTGGCAGGCGACTTTAGGCACCTGTACTTTAAATAACTGGAAGAGTTTATATACTTCTGTATTGAACCGGGCTAGAAATTGCGAGCCAGCAGGCTTCATGCCCACCCGCTAAGCAATCCTTTTTGTTAAGGATAACAAATGCATACCAGTAAATGGAATGATGTGTTCCAGGAGTCAATATCATGACAAGTTACATGGCATTGACTTACATTTTCGAGGAAAAAGTTGCTCCATGGCGCTTTCCCTTCATCGTCCATCCTGACCTTGCCGTGCAAAGAATCAGAACGATGCCCCCCTCTTCGCTGAACTCGATGTTAAGTCGTCAGGATAAATTTCAGTCACAAAGTGGAGCAAATCCTTATCAGGCTGGTCGGGACATCCGTACTGTTGCCACAGTGGAGCTTGAGCGTGGCATTATGGTGGCTATTGATGATCGCTTTGGTTTGTGGTCGCCCGCGGTCGCTCTGTTCTTCATTGATAATGAGGGATGCCTTCAACTTCATGCTACGACGCTGCCTGATGCCTATCCGGTTAGCTCTATCATCCGTCGATATGAAGAAATGGTCAGCACATTCGGTAATCGTCCCGCGCCAACAGACATTCCTCTAAGTCAACGTCAACTTAGGCGTGCTGATTCAGCTATGCGAGGTGAAGAACCCAGTGCTGGCGGTGGCCGTAGTAGTCGAATAAATGAGCCTGACCGCCCACTCACAAAAGCTGAACGTTGGCAGGCGAGAAAAAATCTCATCAGTAAAGGCCAGCGTAGTGTGTATCCTGATGCGCAGACCGCCGCTAACCGGCTTGCTGAGAATAATATCGCAGTCGAAAAAGCAAAACTTGCTCAGAATGTCTATGGCCGTGCCGGGCAACCGATAAATGCGCTTGAAACCATGCCGGATGTGCCTGAAGGGTGGATTGATATCAGTAATGATGAGCAAGCGCTATCCGCAATCGGGCTTAAGTCATCAATGCTCTCGGATGGCCCTGTCGATCCCGATTTTATTGCCCGCGTTTATGCACCGGACGATTATGTATTTGGAAGTGATATGAAACCGACGGTTGTTTTTCGGGGGACCCGCCCGGAGAAAATGGCTGACTGGGGCAATAATGGTGCCCAGGGAATGGGTTTGAACTCGACTTATTATAAAAATGCGGTCCAAATCGGTAAGAGCATTGCTCAAACTGGCAGTAATGTGGATATTGCAGGTCACTCCCTTGGCGGAGGATTGGCTTCAGCTGCCGGAGTTGCCAGCGGCAAGTCAACATGGACATTCAATGCCGCAGGGCTGAACAGCGGTACGGTTGAGAAATATGGTGGTCAGATTATAGGGGATGGTTCTGCGATAACTGCCTACAGAGTCAATGGTGAGGTGCTGACTAAAGTTCAAGAAGTGAGTATTACAGACCTGATTGATGCGAATTATGATATGTCTCTTTTTGCAGCGAAGGTAGGCATTTCAAATATGATCCCTAATGCGATAGGTAAAACCGTCGGACTTGCTGGCGGCACCGGAAGCATAATGGACAAGCATAGCATGACACAGGTCATTGACTGTATCGAAGCGCAGAAGGACGAGGACATTGGAATCATTAAAAGCAGGGTTTAGCGTGAAAAAAATCGCATCCGCGATTCTTTTTTCTTTTCTGTTTGTTCTTTTATCGGCGTGCAATGATATGAAAAAAATAGAACCGGAAAAATATTTTACGGGTTCGCAACTGGTTTTGGCTAAGGCTATCCAGGCGGCAGATCGTGAGGCCATTCTCCATCTGGCGAAAAATACTGATCTTAATAGCCCGGGAGCCGAGGAGCTGACACTTTTATTTTTCGCAATGAATGAGTCTTTTTACAATAATAACCCTCCTGAGCGATTGCAGATCATAACGGATTTGGTTCGCGCGGGAGCAGATCCTCTACAGCCGCAAATGAATATGCCGGGTAGCCCTGCTGAAATTACCGCAAAAGCTGACAAGGACATCTGGCTGAAGGCGATGCTCGATGGTGGGCTGGATCCTAACGCCAGGGATAAGGTGTATCATGAGGCCCTTATTTTCTCGGCAATTAAATCAACAAATAATTCACCTCTGGCGCTGCTAATCAAGCGGGGAGCCGATATCAATACACGAGACTCCTTAGGCCAAACGCCACTTGTCGAGGCTTTTTTTAGATCCGAATTTGAGAAGGTTTTTTTTCTGCTGGACAACGGTGCTGATCCCAACCCGGTGAATAAGCAGGGTCGCTCCTTCAGGCAGATGGTCGATTTTGAACTTCAGAGGGTTAAGAAAGGCGGGGAGTATTACGATAATTTGTTGAAATTAAAAGAAAAGCTTAACAGCATGTCTCAATGATATATTGGAAAGCGTGTTAAGAGGCTATATAAGGCTCTGGAACTTAAAGGACAGAGCCTGCGCCACATGCACTCAGGCCGTGTCCGGGAAATGCCAGTTAAGGGATAATGCGCGCGGCTCTGAATTGTCTGAACAAATTGAAGAACATGGTTCGTTTCAGGTGATAAAACAGTCACTTTCGCAGATGACAGAAATTTGCTGATGGCCGCTAAAGCAGGCTTCTGCTTCATTCTGTACAGCAGAAATTTTATATCCGCTTTGGCGCGAAGCGGCCAGCATAAAGGGACGAGCTGGAAATCATCTGTCTATTTAGCATAGTCGTTCTTTTACGATCAGAATTTAATAACGTAGTACTGATATTGTTATTTTGCCATTAATTACAATCAAAATTTGGCTCATCAAATTGCGAAATTCCCTTCGAACTTTACGCGGTTATTTTATTCTGCCGTTAGCGAAAAATTATAAACATCATAAAACAATGGCTCTGCCATCTGATGACAAGAATATTATTATTCGCTGAACATTTCATGAAAAACAATACCAGGTAAGCGGCAATCTAAAAGGCTTTTATTGTTAAAATATATGCTTTTTTAGTGTGATCTGCATCACAAAACTTGCCCTGCTGATAACCACAAAATTAGCGTGCCTAATAACAAAGGAAATCAGCATGTTTAATATCCGTAGGATCGAACCGGCTTTTAAAGAAGATATGTATGGTTTCACGCAGAGCCTGCTCAGCTATATCAATGGTGAAACGAATAAAACACCAGATAGCGAAAAACTGCGTGACATAACGCACCGGGCCTATCATCAGGGCGCAGTTGCGGACCAGAAAATTGCCCAGCATGCCCTTTTTATTATTTACCAGAGTGTTCTGGCTCATCCGCTCTCCGCCCCTGCATCCCGGCAGTACGACCCGGCGCTGCTGGAAATTAAAAGAACCATCGAGAATGAATGGCTGGAACATGAGTTCGGGCAACTTTCTCTACCCGAAGAGGTGAATTCAGCCCCGCGTTATGGTGATTTTTTAAAAACGGTGTGGCATGCACATAATGCTTCGCATCACCCCCTTTTTGAGTTTCTGGAAAAGGATGCTTCAACGGAGCAACTCTATTATTTCTTCAAAAGCGACAGCGCACTCAATCTGATTTTCTTTGATCTGGTTGCCTATACGCTGATTGGCTCCCAGCCGGAAACCCGCGGTACTATCAGTGAAAACCTGTGGGATGAAATAGGGCATGGTGACAATGTGTTTACGCATGTCAATCTCTATAAGGATGTGCTGGCGCGGCAGGATATAAAACTGCCAGAAAACCATTATATCGACATGTACGGGGCAGAAGCACTGGCCGGACATAATGCCTTCATGATCGGTTCTGTTAACCGAAGCCACTATTACAAACTGCTTGGGGTAATGGCTATGACGGAGGTGCTGGATCCGCCCCAGTATGAAAAACTGGTAAATGGGTGTCTGCGTCTGGGCCTTATCGATCGTGATGTGAAATATTATACGGAACATATCACCATTGATATCAAACACGGGGATGACTGGCTTTATAACGTCATTGATGTGATTGCCGGGAAGTACCCTGAGACCCGCCGGGAGTTCTATCTCGGCAGTTTACTGAGGCTGCGGACCGCGGAGCGCTATTACGATCAACTGATGCAGAAATTGATGCAACTCTGATGATGATATTGGCCCGGAGGGATCTCCGGGTTTTTGATTATGCTGAACAGGAGTGGATGTGTGGCTTACTTACTGCTGGCGCTGGCCGCCATTTTTTGGGGTGGAAACTATGTTGTGGGGCATATACTGGTTCAGTACGTTGACCCCTACGGGCTGAGTCTGATCCGCTGGGGAGGGACAACCCTGCTGATGCTTTCGTTTTACTGGAAGCGATTCTGCGTCGATTTCGCCTCGATGCGAAAGCATATTCGCATAAACATTCTCCTCTCTTTCCTGGGGCAGGTCTGTTTCCCGCTCAGTTTATACATAGGCCTTCAGTACACAACTTCCCTTAACGCAGCTATCTATATTTCCAGCACACCCTGCCTCGTTCTGCTTATTAACCATTTTCTTTTCCGTGAATACATTTCAGCGCGCAATATTGCGGGTGTCGTGGCCAGTACGGTGGGGGTGCTATACCTCGCATTTTCCAGTGCCAGCGGTAACGGGCGGATGCAGGCTTTTGGCCTGGGGGATGTGCTGACCATTATTTCCGCGTTGAGCTGGGCGTTTTACTGCGCATTTCTGCGTTTTAAAGACACCACGGTAACAAATACATCCTTTGTCGCTTTCAGTTCCCTGTTGGGTACTGTAATACTCGTACCGATGTTTATTCTCCATGCCGCGTTTGCAGAGGCGTATCGGGGCGTTATTTATAGTGTGTCACCCTCTGTTATCATCGGTATCCTTTATCTGATTATCTTCCCGTCATGGCTGTCATATGTGTTCTGGAATAAAGGCGTATCGCTGATTGGTACTACCCGAAGTGAGATTTACACCCATCTCATCCCTGTCTCCGGCGGTATTATGGGCGTCGTATTTCTGGGCAATGAACTACACAGCTACCATATCGTCACACTGGTTCTGATTGTCTCCGGTATCGTCTGCTGTTCGTCCCGACATTCCGTCAATAACCGCCCCGAACATCAGAGTGAGCGCTCATAAGATTGCAGCGCCACAGATACGCCGGGTAAGTTCTGGCACGAAGCAGACAGGCCGAAGCGCGGTCTGGTCTGCTATGAGCGAATTGCGAACATATCCCGCCCCGCATCAATGCGATAACGTCAAAACAAAAGTGTGCTTAAATCAGAGATCCCTAAGTCAGAGTACTCGCAATGACATCTCAGGAGTCTAATTTGCACGTTGAAACATCCCGCTTATCTCTGCGTCCTGTCCTGGCATCAGACGTCGCCGATCTGTTCAGGATTTATGGTGATCCGGCGACGAACACATTTAACCCCGCCGGGCCATACCCGGACATTGATTATGCAAAAGCGGTGCTCATTCGCTGGCTCGACCATTGGCACACTCACGGGTTCGGAAACTGGGCAATATCACTGCGCGATCGTCCTGAAAAAATCATTGGTTTTGGCGGGCTGAGCATTCGAAGTTACGACGATATTATGATTAATAACCTTGGCTATCGATTCTCCACTGACGCATGGGGAAAAGGCCTGGCCACAGAATTTGCAACCTATGCGCTGAGATATGGATTTGAAAATATCGCGTTTACCGAGATTTCCGCTGTCGTAAGACAAAACCATCTGGCGTCGCGCAAGGTGCTCGAGAAAGCAGGGCTACGCTATATCAAAGACATTTATGATGTTAACGATGCGCCGCCAAGCCTTCTGTTTTCACTCACCGTGGATGAATGGCTGAGTAATTCAAAATAGTCTGGATTAACGCCTGATCTGAGTGTGACGCGGGGGCTAACGCCGTCTGAGGAATGCCTTCCGGGAACATTTCCCGAAAGGCTGCAAAGGTGATGAGTACATATCTCCCTGAATACGCTTGTACGTATCAAAAGATACGAATCCTTTCGCTGCGTGTTTTTAAGCCAGTCCCGCGCCCGCCAAAGGCTTACAGACATAGACGGTTTCTTTAATACCGGTTTTAGCTTCGTACTGTGCCGCAACGGCCTCTTTCACCGCAGGCACCAGCGCTTCCGGCACCAGCGCGACCACGCAGCCGCCAAATCCGCCGCCGGTCATGCGCACGCCGCCTTTATCGCCGATGGTGTTTTTCACGATCTCCACCAGAGTGTCGATGTGCGGTACGGTGATTTCGAAATCATCACGCATGGAGGCATGGGATTCCGCCATCAGGACGCCCATACGCTGCAGGTCGCCTTTTTCCAGCGCGCTGGCGGCTTCCACGGTACGCGCATTTTCGGTCAGCACGTGGCGGACGCGGCGGGCAACCACCGGGTCCAGTTCGTGCGCGACGGCGTTGAACTGATCGATATTCACGTCACGCAGCGCTTTTTGCTGGAAGAAACGCGCGCCGGTTTCGCACTGCTCACGACGGGTGTTGTACTCGCTGCCCACCAGGGTGCGTTTAAAATTACTGTTAATGATGACGATGGAGACGCCCTCCGGCATGGAGACCGCCCTGCTGCCCAGCGAACGGCAGTCGATCAGCAGCGCGCTGCCTTTTTTACCCAGCGCCGAGATAAGCTGGTCCATAATGCCGCAGTTACAGCCGACAAACTGGTTTTCCGCTTCCTGGCCGTTCAGGGCGATTTGCGTGCCGTCCAGCGGCAGGTGGTACAACTGCTGAAACACGGTGCCGACCGCCACTTCCAGTGAGGCGGACGAGCTCAGGCCCGCGCCCTGCGGCACGTTACCGCTGATCACCAGATCCGCGCCGCCAAAGCTGTTGTCACGCTTTTGCAGATGTTTCACCACGCCACGCACATAGTCTGACCACTGCTGTGAAGGGTGGGTCACAATGGGGGCGTCGAGTGAGAATTCATCCTGCTGGTTGTCGTAATCGGCGGCGATAACGCGCACGGTACGATCCTGACGCGGTGAACAACTGATCACAGTCTGGTAATCGATGGCACAGGGCAGCACAAACCCGTCGTTATAATCGGTATGTTCGCCGATCAGGTTTACGCGCCCCGGCGCCTGGATAGTGTGAGTGGCAGGGTAGCCAAATTTTTCAGCAAACAGGGACTGTGTTTTCTCTTTCAGACTCATGGTTAAACTCCGGATTCGCGGAAATGAATATCGCTGACCGCGCGCAGACGTTCGGCCGCCTGTTCTGCCGTCAGGTCACGCTGCGTCTCAGCCAGCATTTCATAACCGACCATAAACTTACGTACCGTGGCGGAGCGTAATAACGGCGGGTAAAAATGCGCGTGCAACTGCCAGTGGCTCTGATCCTGTTGGGTGAAGGGGGCCCCGTGCCAGCCCATCGAGTAGGGGAAGGAGCACTGAAACAGGTTATCGTAGCGGCTGGTCAGTAGCTTAAGGGCCAGCGCCAGGTCGCCACGCTGCGCGTCGGTTAAGTCGGTGATCCGCCGGATATGCGCTTTGGGTAACAGCAGCGTTTCAAACGGCCAGGCCGCCCAGTAGGGCACCACGGCCAGCCAGTGTTCGGTCTCAACGACGGTGCGGCTGCCGTCCTGGCGCTCGCGTCCGGCGTAATCCACCAGCATGGGGGAGCCGTACTGGCGGAAATAGTCGCTCTGCAGACGGTCTTCGCGTTCGGCTTCATTGGGCAGAAAGCTGTTGGCCCACACCTGGCCATGCGGGTGCGGGTTCGAGCAGCCCATGGCCGCGCCTTTGTTCTCAAAAACCTGAACCCACGGGTAAGTACGGCCCAGATCGGCGGTCTGTTCCTGCCAGGTTTTCACCACCGTCTCCAGCGCGCTCAGGCTCAGTTCCGGCAGCGTTTTGCTGTGATCCGGCGAGAAGCAGATAACGCGGCTGGTGCCGCGCGCGCTCTGGCTGCGCATCAGCGGATCGCTGCTTTGCGGCGCATCCGGCGTGTCGGTCATCAGTGCCGCAAAGTCATTGGTGAAGACATAGGTGCCGGGGTAATCGGGGTTTTTATCGCCGGTGACGCGCGTGTTCCCCGGACACAAAAAACAGTCCGGGTCATGGGCCGGCAGGGTCTGTTTCGCCGGGGTTTCCTGAGCCCCCTGCCAGGGGCGTTTGGCGCGGTGCGGCGACACCAGAACCCATTGATCGGTCAGCGGGTTGTAACGGCGATGCGGGTGATCGACCGGATTAAATTGCATCATGAGTGACCTTGTTTAAAAGCCCCCTCCGAAGAGGGGTAACCGACTGTGCGGATGTTGCCGCGTGTTTATTCATGGTTTGGCAGGGCAATATCTTTGCTGACACGCAGCCCGTCATTGTCAAAAATCATGCAGTGCTGGCTGTCAAACGCGAGTGTGATTTTTTGCCATGGGCGGAAGTGCACATCGCCGGGGAGGAGGATTTTAATGTTGTCGTGACCATAGCACTGGCCGAAGAGATAGGTATTGTTGCCGAGTCGCTCCACCACTTCGCACTGGAACTCCAGTTGCGTGCCGCGCGTGACATCCGTAGAGAGATGTTCCGGGCGTATCCCCAGCGTGACTTCCGCGCCAGGTTCAAGAGGCGACGTAGTGATTGCCAGCGTTAATGTGTGCCCCTGAGCGAGCGTTACCGTCAACTCGCCAGGCTGCCATGCTTGTACTGTCGAAGGCAGGAAATTCATTTTCGGCGAGCCGATAAACCCGGCGACAAAGCGGTTTTTCGGGTTGTAATAGAGCGCCATTGGCGAGCCCATCTGCTCAATATTGCCGTAATTCATTACCACGATTTTATCGGCCAGCGTCATCGCTTCTACCTGATCGTGGGTGACATACACCATGGTGGTTTTCAGCTCCTGGTGCAGGCGGGCGATATGCAGACGCATCTCGACGCGCAGTTCGGCATCGAGGTTGGAGAGCGGTTCATCAAACATAAACACGCGCGGGTTGCGCACAATCGCGCGGCCAATCGCCACGCGCTGGCGTTGACCGCCGGAGAGCTGTTTCGGTTTTCTGTCCAGCAGATGGCTGAGCTGTAAGGTTGTGGCGACCATCTCTACCTGACGGCGAATTTCCTCCTTCGGGACTTTATTGACCTTCAGGCCGTACCCCATGTTTTCCGCCACGGTCATATGTGGATAGAGCGCGTAAGACTGGAACACCATTGACACGCCGCGATGGGCGGGGGCGACATCGTTCATCACCTCGTCGCCAATCAGGACTTCCCCTTCGCTGACCTCTTCCAGGCCAGCAATCATGCGCAGCATGGTCGATTTACCGCAGCCGGAAGGGCCGACAAACACGGCAAACTCACCGTCTTCAATCGACAGATTCACATTGTTCAGCGTCACCGTGTCGCCAAAGCGCTTGGTGACATTCCTCAGTCGTATATTGGACATCAACGTTCCCCGAAATTAGTAGCCGTTATGTGCAGCGATAAGCGCGTTGTCGGATGCTTTTGTTTTACGTATAACAATCAGGCGACAGGCTTGCTCAACCGCGAAAATTCATGCTCAGACTATAACTTCCAGTGTTTTAGCGCCCTATATCGAATTTCCATTTCTGTTGTGTCTGTCACACAACTGACAGTTAATTCTCGTTTTGTTAGTCACTCAAGCGTAACGTATAACAAATCGAATTGAGCGCATGAATACGTTTTAACCCCAGTGATATCAGGTGATTTTAACGTTGTCTCATCGGATGTCGCACCATGAAAACCACTAAAATGTTATACCTTGACATGAGGGTGATAATGAAAAAGAGAACACTTACCGCACTGATCCTCTCTGCACTGGCTGCCGGCCAGCTTATTAGCCTGTCGGCGCATGCGGCAACAAAGCAGCTTAACGTCTGGGAAGACATTAAAAAGTCCGTTGGTATTCAGGACGCCGTCAAAGACTTTGAGCAAAAGTACGACGTTAAAGTGAATGTTCAGGAGATGCCCTACGCGCAGCAACTGGAAAAATTACGCCTGGATGGCCCGGCAGGCATCGGGCCGGATGTGCTGGTCATCCCCAATGATCAATTGGGTGGCGCGGTTGTGCAAGGGCTGTTGGCCCCCCTGAATCTGGACAAAGAAAAGGTTGACGCCTTTACCCCGGCTTCCATCAACGCCTTCCGTCTGGACAACACGCTGTACGGCGTGCCGAAAGCGGTCGAAACGCTGGTGCTGATTTACAACAAAGACCTCATCGACAAACCGCTGCAAAGCCTGCCGGAGTGGCTCGACTACTCGAAGAAACAGCGTGAGCAGAATAAATACGGTCTGTTGGCCAAGTTTGACCAAATCTATTACAGCTGGGGCGCTATCGGTCCGATGGGCGGCTACCTGTTCGGGAAAAACGACAAGGGCGGCTTCAACCCGAAAGATATCGGTCTGAATAAACCCGGCGCGGTGGAAGCGGTCACTTTCCTGAAAAAATTCTACAGCGAAGGGGTCTTCCCGTCGGGGATCCTCGGTGATAACGGGCTGAACGCCATTGATTCACTGTTTACCGAGAAAAAAGCCGCGGCGGTGATTAACGGCCCGTGGGCTTTCCAGCCGTATGAGGCCGCTGGCGTTAACTACGGCGTGGTGCCGCTGCCAAATCTGCCGGATGGCAAACCCATGAGTTCTTTCCTGGGCGTAAAAGGCTATGTGGTCTCCACCTGGAGTAAAGATAAGCAACTGGCGCAGCAATTTCTCGAATTTATCAACCAGCCGCAGTACGTGAAAACGCGCTATATCGCTACCCGCGAGATCCCGGCGCAGAAAGCGATGATTGACGATCCGATGATCAAAAACGACGAGAAAGCCAGTGCGGTCGCGGTGCAGGCCGCGCGCGCAACGGCCATGCCGGGCATCCCGGAGATGGGCGAAGTCTGGGGGCCGGCAAACGCGGCGCTGGAGCTGAGCCTGACCGGCAAGCAGGAGCCGCAGGCCGCGCTTGATGCCGCCACCAAACAGATCCATATGCAAGTTGAAGCCATGCAGGCCAGTAACCAGTAACCGCTTGTTGTAGCAGAACGGGAGGGCAACCTCCCGTTGTCGAAAAGGAGTCGTACGTGATTATCAGTCCCAGCGAGAATTTTGCCAAAACGCAAGGTGCAGGGCGTCATGCGTGGTGCGGGCTGCTGCTGGCCATCGTGCCGGGCTTTGGTCAGTTCTATCACCGTCAGTGGCTAAAAGGCCTTATCTTCCTTGTACTGTTGAGCAGTTTTACCGGCATTTTCTATGATTTTCTGCGCGAAGGACTCTGGGGGTTATATACCCTTGGCGAAGAGGTGCCGCGTGATAACTCCATCTTTTTACTGGCGGAAGGGATCATCAGCCTGTTGATCATCGCCTTTGGCGTGATGGTCTGGTATCTGTCGCTGCGCGATGCATGGATTAACGGTAAAAAGCGCGATGAAGGTAAGCCGCTTAATAGCGTGCGCAAGCAGTATCAAATGCTGCTCAGCGATGGGTTTCCCTATCTGATGATCACCCCCGGCTTTATTCTGCTGGTGTTTGTGGTGATTTTCCCGATTCTGTTCGGCTTCTCCATTGCCTTTACCAATTACAACCTCTACCACACGCCGCCCGCCAAACTGGTGGACTGGGTGGGATTAAAGAATTTCGTCAATATTTTTACCCTCTCGATCTGGCGCTCGACGTTTCTTGATGTGTTGCAGTGGACGGTGGTCTGGACGCTGCTGGCAACCACTCTGCAATGCACCGTTGGCGTACTGCTGGCGATTCTGGTCAATCAGAAAGATCTGCGGTTTAAGCCCCTGGTACGCACCATTTTTATTCTGCCGTGGGCGGTGCCGGGTTTTGTCACCATTCTGGTCTTTGCCGGGATGTTTAATGACTCCTTTGGCGTGATTAACAACGCTATTCTGGCTTTCTTTGGTATTGCGCCGAAAGCGTGGCTTACCGATCCCTTCTGGACGAAGACGGCGCTGATCATGATGCAAACCTGGCTCGGCTTCCCGTTTGTCTTTGCCATGACCACCGGGGTATTGCAGGCCATTCCTGATGATCTGTACGAGGCGGCGAAGATGGACGGTGCCAGCACCTGGACCCGGTTACGCACGATTACGCTGCCGCTGGTGCTCTATTCGATCGCGCCAATCATCATCACCCAGTACACCTTTAACTTTAATAATTTCAACATTATCTACCTGTTTAACAACGGCGGCCCGGCGGTGGCAGGGGCGAACGCCGGGGGCACCGATATCCTGGTTTCATGGATCTACAAGCTGACGATGTCCTCATCGCAGTATGCGATTGCCGCGACCATCACTATTTTGCTGTCGATTTTTGTTGTCGGCCTGGCGTTGTGGCAGTTCCGTGCCACCAAATCCTTTAAAAACGACGACATGGCATAAGGGAAGAAAAATGGCTAAATCACAAAGTATCCGCCGCGAAAAGTGGATCCGCCTGTCGCTCTCCTGGCTGGTTATCGTGCTGGTATCGCTTGTCATTATCTATCCGCTGGTATGGACGGTCGGTGCCTCGCTGAACGCCGGTAACAGCCTGCTCAGCACATCGATAATCCCGGAGAACCTCTCGTTCCAGCACTATGCCGATCTGTTTAACGGCCAGGTGAACTACCTGACCTGGTACTGGAATTCAATGAAGATCAGCCTGCTGACCATGATATTGACCTTAATCAGCGTCAGCTTTACCGCGTACGCCTTTTCGCGCTTCCGTTTTAAAGGGCGGCAGAATGGCCTGATGCTGTTTTTGTTGTTGCAGATGATCCCGCAGTTCTCTGCGCTCATCGCCATCTTCGTGCTGTCGCAACTGCTGGGGCTGATTAACAGTCATATGGCGCTGGTGCTGATCTACGTTGCCGGGATGATCCCGATGAATACTTATCTGATGAAGGGGTATCTCGATGCCATTCCGCGCGACCTGGACGAATCGGCCCGCATGGACGGTGCCAGCAACTTCCGCATCTTTATCGAGATAATCATGCCGCTGTCAAAGCCGATTGTGGCGGTCGTGGCGCTGTTCTCCTTCACCGGGCCGCTGGGGGATTTCATTCTCTCCAGCACCATTTTACGCACCCCGGACAAATACACGCTGCCGATTGGTCTGTACAACCTGGTGGCACAAAAAATGGGGGCCAGTTACACCACCTACGCGGCGGGCGCGGTATTGATCGCCGTGCCGGTGGCCATTCTCTACCTTGCCTTACAAAAATACTTCGTCTCCGGCCTGACCTCCGGCAGCACTAAAGGATAACCACATGAAAAGATTTACACCCGCTCTGCTTGCTGTTTGTCTCTGTAGTTTGTCCGCCAGTTCTTTTGCCGCCGACGCGTTAAAGACGCGCCCGTTCAGCGGCATGCCTGCCGACTTTATTAAAGGGGCAGATATCTCAACGCTGCTGGATGCCGAAAAGCACGGGGCGAAGTTTTATAACGACAAGAATCAGCCGCAGGATGCGCTCGCTATCCTGAAAGCCAATGGCGTGAACTATGTGCGTCTGCGTTTGTGGGTCGATCCGAAGGACGCTCAAGGCCAGGCATACGGCGGGGGCGATAATGATCTGGCGACCACGCTCGCGCTGGCAAAACGCGCGAAAGCGCAGGGCATGAAGTTGCTGCTCGATTTCCACTACAGTGATTTCTGGACCGATCCGGGCAAACAATTCAAACCGAAAGCCTGGGAAAAAATGGATTATCCGCAGCTAAAAACCGCGATCCATGACTATACCCGTGACACCATTGCCCGCTTTAAACAGGAGGGCGTGTTGCCGGATATGGTGCAAATCGGCAATGAAATTAACTCCGGTATCCTGTGGCCGGAAGGCAAAAGCTGGGGGCAGGGTGGCGGTGAGTTTGACCGGCTGGCAGGGCTACTTAATTCCGCCATTGACGGGCTCAAGGAGAATCTGAAAAACGGCGAACAGGTGAAGATTATGCTGCACCTGGCCGAAGGCACCAAAAACGATACCTTCCGCTGGTGGTTTGATGAAATCACGAAACGCAATGTGCCGTTCGATGTGATTGGCCTGTCGATGTACACCTACTGGAACGGGCCGATCAGCGCGTTGCAGGCCAATATGGACGACATCAGCAAACGCTACAACAAAGATGTGATTGTGGTGGAAGCGGCTTACGCCTATACGCTGGCCAACTGCGATAACGCCGAAAATAGCTTCCAGGAAAAAGAAGAGAAAGCGGGCGGCTACCCAGGCACCGTGCAGGGGCAATATGACTATATCCACGATTTAATGCAGTCGGTTATCAATGTTCAGAGCCATCGCGGCAAGGGTATTTTTTATTGGGAGCCGACCTGGATTGCGGTCCCCGGAAATACCTGGGCGACACAGGCGGGAATGAACTATATCAACGACAAATGGAAAGAGGGAAATGCACGGGAAAACCAGGCATTGTTTGATTGTCAGGGAAAAGTGCTGCCTTCGGTAAAAGTATTTAATTAACTCTGGTGTTGTAAATTTCAGGATCTTTAATATGAATAAATTTGCGCCTTTAAGCCCGAAGGTTGTCTCGCTATTGCATGGCGCGGACTATAACCCGGAGCAATGGGAGAATTACCCCGGTATTATTGATGACGATATTGCCATGATGAAACAAGCAAAATGCAATGTCATGTCGGTCGGGATATTTAGCTGGTCAAAACTGGAGCCTCGGGAAGGGGAATTTAATTTCGGCTGGCTGGATTCGGTTATTGAGAAATTATATGCGGCGGGAATTCATATTTTCCTCGCCACACCGAGCGGCGCCCGGCCTGCCTGGATGTCGCAGAAATACCCGGAAGTGCTGCGCGTCGGGCGCGATCGCGTCACGGCACTGCACGGCGGGCGGCATAATCACTGCATGACCTCGCCGGTCTACCGGGAAAAAACACTGAAAATCAATACGCTGCTAGCAGAGCGCTATGCGCAGCATCCGGCGGTACTCGGCTGGCATATTTCCAACGAGTACGGCGGTGAATGTCACTGCGATTTGTGCCAGCAAAAATTCCGTGACTGGCTGAAAGCGCGTTACCAGACGCTGGAAAACCTTAACCACGCCTGGTGGAGCGATTTCTGGAGCCACACCTATTCCGACTGGTCGCAAATTCAGTCGCCGTCGCCGCAGGGCGAAGTGTCGATCCATGGGCTGAATCTGGACTGGCGACGCTTTAACACCGCGCAGGTTACCGATTTCTGCCGCCATGAAATTGCCCCGCTGAAAGCGGCGAATGCGCAGCTTCCGGTGACCACCAACTTTATGGAGTATTTCTACGATTACGACTACTGGCAGCTTGCGCCAGCGATCGATTTCATCTCCTGGGACAGCTACCCCATGTGGCACCGGGACAAAGATGAGACGCAGCTCGCCTGCTACACCGCGATGTACCACGACATGATGCGCTCGCTAAAAGGAGGCAAGCCGTTTGTGTTGATGGAGTCAACGCCGAGCGTCACCAACTGGCAGCCAACCAGCAAAGTGAAAAAGCCGGGGATGCATATCTTGTCCTCGTTGCAGGCGGTGGCGCACGGTGCGGATTCGGTGCAGTACTTCCAGTGGCGTAAAAGCCGCGGTTCGGTAGAGAAGTTCCACGGTGCGATTATCGATCATGTTGGTCATCTTGATACCCGAGTCGGGCGTGAAGTGTGCGCGCTGGGCGACATGCTCGAAAAACTCGCCCCGGTGATGGGATGTCGCACCGATGCGCGTGTGGCGGTCATCTTTGACCAGCAAAATCGCTGGGCGCTGGACGATGCTGAAGGGCCGCGCAATAAAGGCATGGAGTACGAAAAAACGGTAAATGAACACTACCGCCCGTTCTGGGAAAAAGGCATTGCGGTAGATGTCATTAACGCCGATGCGGATTTGAGCCGTTATCAACTGGTGATCGCGCCCATGCTTTACATGGTTCGTGAGGGGTTTGCGCAGCGCGCCGAAGCGTTTGTCGCGGCGGGCGGGCATCTGGTTACCTCTTACTGGACCGGCGTGGTGAACGAGAGCGACCTCTGTTATCTCGGTGGTTTCCCTGGCCCGCTGCGCAAACTGATTGGCGTCTGGGCCGAGGAGATCGACTGCCTGGATGACAATGAGCGCAATCTGGTGCAGGGGCTGGCAGGGAACGATGCCGGATTACAGGGGCCGTATCAGGTGCGCCATCTGTGTGAACTGATTCATGCCGAGAGCGCCAAACCGCTGGCTACTTATCGGGATGACTTCTATGCCGGCCGCCCGGCGGTGACGGTCAATCAATTTGGCAAGGGTAAAGCATGGCACATTGCTTCACGCAACGACCTGGCGTTCCAGCGCGATTTCTTTGCCAGCCTTATTGATGAACTGGCGCTGCCGCGTGCCGTTGAGCAGGATTTCCCGCCGGGGGTTGTGGCAACAGCGCGTACCGACGGGGAAACCACGTTTGTTTTTATTCAGAACTTTAGCGCCCAGCAGCAGACGATCACTCTGCCGCAGGGCTATCAGGATTGCCTGTCCGCCGCGTCGGTCAGTGGTTCGCTGGTGTTGACGCCGTGGGATTGCCGTGTTGTTCGCCGTCAGGCGTAATGTCTGACTTATGCGCCTGCCCATTCGGGCAGGCTTTTTTTTATCTGTTGAAAATCAGGAGTCGATGATGGTGAGTCTTAAATCTTTCCTGCACTACTTCTCTGAACCGAAAAATACCGCGGCAGTGCCCATCAGCGAAGCTGAGCTGCAATTGATCCAGCGGCTGGCAAAGGCATTTGGCGGTGCGGAGAACATTGAGACCGTGGATGCCTGTCTGACCCGTTTACGGGTGACGGTGAAAGATCTGTCCGTTGTGGATCCGCAAGCGCTGCAACATGAAGGGGCGCTGGGGGTGATTATTCTCGGTCAGCAGGTGCATGCGATATTTGGCAAACAGTCAGATGCGCTGCGCAAATTACTGGATGAACACTTCTTTTCCCGCACATAAATAAAAAGGGATACCCGTGAGGGTATCCCGAAATACAAAAAAGAAAAGCAAAGGCAATATAAATACTGTCAGGTAATAACCCGGCAGTTCTCGGAGATAAATAACGAGGGTAATGCATTAATAAGCAAAATCATCTCGCCTTATATCGCGACGGCAGCACTGGACATAACCAGGGGCTTATTTATATAAGCAACCGGTATTAACAGATGTAGCCAATTAAGCGATAACGGGAAAGAGAATGTTTATTTACCACCAGGCTTCAACCTGTACGCCAAAGTTCCAGGTGTTATTTTTGGTGCCATCTTCAAATGATTTGCCATTTTCTGAATCATTTAAATAGGAAGCAAAGACACGTAGCTCAGGGCGTGACATAAATTCCGGTCCATCTGCCAGACCCACCGCGAAGGTGTATTTTTCGCCGCTCTGTTTGTAGTGGGTACCGTTTTTGTAGTCATCTTTCTGGTAGAAGCCACCAACTTCACCGATCAGGCGCACGTAGTTGGTCATCTGATACTGTGCGCGGCCCACCAGTGAAACCAGACGGGTTTTGTCGGTATATTCCGTAATGTCGTTAGCAGAGCCGTAGGTCAGCACGTGGTTCAGCGAGAACTTACTGGTAATCGGAATGAGCCCGGTGTTGATCACGCGGTAACCGCTGGCATCGTTGACATAATGCCACATGTCATACCAGCCGCCGCCCTGCGATACCATGTTCTGCGCCAGCCCTTTGTTGGCATATTGCAGCACCAGTTTGTTGTAGCCGCCAAACATGTCCTGACTGATTTCGCCGGTCACCATCACACCGTCATCCGCTTCGTATAAGCCGCCGTACTCTTTCTGCTTTTTCGTCGGATTTGGCATCGCATAGTCAATGCCGAACTCGGTCCAGGCGCCTGACCACGGCTTCCAGCCCGCATAGCGAACGTCGATATAGTTGATATTAACGTCATTGTCATTATCGACGCGGTAATCAACGTCATTGGCGTCACCCCGGATCCAGGCTACCGAGACGGCTCCCGGCCCGACGCTGTAGTTTTCAATCCCCGCGCCGGAACCGGAGATGTTCCAGTACTTGGTATCGATGATGTGCAGGTCGTGACGCTGGTAGTAACGCTTACCGCCCCAGATGACCGCATTGGGATCGTTGGGGATAAGCCCTTTAATTTGCAGGTTCAACTGGCGCAAGCCGAACTGCGCATCGTCGCCAATGGTGGTTTCGTTGTCGTTAGAACCGTCGGAAACCATGCTGACCATACTGTCGAGGTAAAAACTCACGTCATCTTTTTTATAGACTTCTGAACCCAGTTCCAGCTCACCGTAGGTATCGGTTTCGTTACCCAGACGACCCAGTTTGTTCTTTTGCCACTCAACCTGTCCGCCATCGCCGGACACGCCTACACCGCCGCGCAGGTAACCGTGAAAGTCGATAGGGACAGATGTCGCAGCCAGCAAAGATGTTGAAGTCAGCGCAGTGGCTAACGCAAGAGAGAGAGTGCGTAGCGTAGTGTTCATATCATTCCTCTTATTGTTTTGTATTACGTTCACATAAGCAGTGTCATAAAATGCCTAAATGTAAAAACAGGCAAACTAACTATTGTGAATATGTGATTAACTGCAAATAAATCAGCGTTTTTTGTTACCGTTAGCGAATCTGTTCACAATGCTGGAGGTTGTGAGCGTCATACTTATTTTGTTAAAATGAGGCGGGGGAATGTGTGGTGAGCGTTTTTTCAGGTCGCCCCTGTTACACTTGGCGTATAACAACATAAGGAACCGGACCATGAAGTCTAAAAGTGCAACGCTGGAAGACGTAGCCCGCCATGCGGGTGTCTCCTACCAGACCGTGTCCAGGGTACTCAACAAATCTGCCAATGTATCCGAAACCACGCGTTTAAAAGTGGAGAAATCCATAGAGTTATTGCGTTATGTACCGAACCGGCTGGCGCAGCAGTTAGTGGGTAAGCAAAGCCAGACCGTCGGTCTGGTGACCACCTCGCTGGCACTCCATGCCCCTTCGCAGGTGGCGGCGGCGGTGAAACGCTACGCCAACCTCGATGGCTACCAGGTGTTGATTTCAATGATCGATGAGAACGTCAATCAAGACATTCAATCCGCCATCAACGAACTGAAATCTCAACTGGTAGACAAAGTGATCATCAACGTGCCGTTGGAAACCGAAGAGGCCCAGCGCATCGCGGCTGACAACGATGACATCGTTTGCCTGTTCCTCGATGTCGATCCCTACAGTTCCGTGTTTAACGTTTCGTTTAACCCGGCTGACGGCACCCGTGCCAGCGTCAAACACCTTTATGAACTGGGCCATCGGGAGATTGCGCTACTGGCCGGGCCGGAAACCTCCGTGTCGGCCAGGCTGCGGCTCAAAAGCTGGATCGACACGCTTAACAGTTATGGACTGAAACCGGTGACTGTTTTTCATGGCACCTGGGATGCGCAAAGCGGTTACGCAGGCGCGTTACAGATGTTACGTGAAACACCGAATTTCACCGCCGTGCTGGTGGGGAACGACCAGATGGCGCTCGGCGTGCTGAGCGCATTCCATCAACATCAGGTCGCCATTCCGGGGGAGAAATCAGTGGTGGGGTATGACGGGACCTACGAAAGTTCGTTCTTCCATCCGGCGTTGACCACCGTTTCGCTGGATCTCGATTTGCAGGGCAAGGAAGCGGTGCGTCGTCTGCTTGATAGCGGCCACGGTGATTCAGCGCGCAGTTCGTCTGTGTTGCCAGCAAAGCTTATCGTCCGTCATTCAACCGGGGCAGTGCAGGAGCAGGGGATTAACCTGCAGGATATCGCCCAGCAATTGCAGGAAATTGCGCATAAGTTGTGGAAGTAACGTTCAGGCGTCTACTGACGCTGAGGCGCTCCATAGCGAAAGCCCGCCGCGTTTTGCTGAATCCATATGAACAGTGCTCATACGCTATGGATTCGCAAAACGCTCTGTTTATAAAAAACAGGACTGTCAGGATGAGCCTTACGTGGATTGGGGCTCATCCACGCGTGCTCATGCCTGATCTGTCATAGGGGCGGGAAATAATAACAGACAGCTATCCGCTATCAGTCAGGCGTGTCAGTTGGCGGATGCGGTTGGTCTGATGGTGATCTCTGTTGTATCGACGCTCTCAGGGGCTTCAATGACCTGCCGCACGGCACGGGCAATATCCGCAGGTTTTAGTGCCACAGAACGGTAGACATCCATCGCCGCCCTGGTTTGCGGATGCGTAATGGTTGAGGCAAGGTCACTTTCCACAACACCTGGATTGACACAGGTCACGCGAATAGTGGGGCTTTCCTGACGTAATCCATCCGAAATCGCGCGGACCGCGAATTTCGAGGCACAATAGACGGCGGCGGTTGGTACGACAGCAAGGGCGCCGATCGAGCCAATATTGATAATCTGGCCGGAACCCTGCGCTTCCATCACGGGAAGCACAGCGCCAATGCCCCAGAGCACACCCTTGATATTGACGTCTATCATACGCTCCCATTCATCCTGTTTACCTGCGGCAAGCGGAGAAAGCGGCATGATACCCGCATTGTTGATCAGCACATCGACGCGGCCCCATTTATCCAGCGCGTCCTGCACAAAGCTTGCCATCGACAGGCGACTGGTGACATCCAGCTCTCGTGCTTGAGCAACACCGCCCGCGCTGCGTATTTCTGCGGCAATGGCTTCGATACGCTCCAGCCTGCGAGCCCCTAATAACACCTTCGCGCCTGCGTTTCCAAGCTCTCTGGCAATCCCTTCGCCAATCCCGCTTGATGCGCCGGTAATTAATATCACTTTCTGCATTGCATGCTCCTTTAGTTGAGTTCGAAACGATCATAGAACTTCACGATTGTTTCCAGTACTCTGCTTTGACTGGACTCACTGGTTAGCAACGTTAAACAATGAAAATTGATCTCAATCTCTTACCCGTTTTTCTCGCCGTGGCAGAAGAGCGTAATTTCAGCGCCGCTGCTGCACGCCTGGGCGTCACCCGATCGGCGATCAGCCAGGGAATAAGGCGGCTTGAGGATGCGTTCGGCACAATGCTGGTCATGCGTACGACTCGCTCAGTAACCCTGACGGAAGCAGGGGAACGGCTACGAGAATCTCTGTCATCACCGTTATCCAGTATTGACGCGGCGTTCGAAGAGATAGCGTCGGACAATGTGCCGCGAGGATGTCTGCGGATTGCAGTGACCTCGATAGCCGAAGCGTTTCTTTCTGGCCCGCTGATTGCTTCGTTTGCGGCGGACAACCCTGCCGTAACGGTTGATATTGTCGTGACCGATGAAGAGTTTGATATTGTGGCTGCGGGTTATGACGCTGGCGTAAGGCTTGGAGAGGTGATCGAAAAGGATATGATTGCCGTCCCGCTTACCGGAAAGCAACGTGAAATGGCGGTTGCCTCGCCCGCGTATCTCGCGGCGAACAACGCCCCTGTGCACCCACGTGAGTTGATTCACCATCGTTGTATCGGCTGGCGTCCTGCCAAAGATGTCGCCCCTTATCGCTGGGAATTTGAGGAGGCGGGGGAACCTTTCAATCTGGCGATTGAACCGCAGATCACGACG
The DNA here is from genome assembly GCF_052061655.1 of Phytobacter diazotrophicus. Taxonomy (NCBI): domain Bacteria; kingdom Pseudomonadati; phylum Pseudomonadota; class Gammaproteobacteria; order Enterobacterales; family Enterobacteriaceae; genus Phytobacter; species Phytobacter diazotrophicus. The sequence goes on from NZ_CM125428.1 coordinate 2,531,981, forward strand.
AACGATCTGCGCCTGATGTTGCGGCTCGCGCTGGCCGGTGGCGGGATTACGTTTGCCACGGAGGATACATTCAGACCTTTTGTTGAGACCGGGCAACTTGTCTCACTGCTGGATGATTATCTGCCTTATTTCCCGGGTTTCTATCTCTACTTTCCTCATCGCCGCAATATGGCGCCCAAACTCCGTGCCCTTGTCGACCATGTCAGGCGGTGGCGGCAGCAGGAACTGCAATAGCGGAGAACAGCGCTGAAAAGGTAGAACGCGACAGGTGGGTCAATATTCAAAAACTCACCTGGTTAATCCATATTCTACAAATTCAAAAATCCATATTTTTTAGAGATGGTATTTAAGTTATTTTTTTAAATTAATAACTTAATTAATGTCGTCACTTTTGTGTTTTTTTGTGTAATTGTAAAGTCCATCACAGAAACACAGGTTACAGCAAATTCGTCCATATTTTCGCATGTCGCTCACTGACACTCTGGCCCGCCGCTGATTTACTTTCATTCGATACCTTACTTTTTTGCAGGCAGGAAAAATGGCTTCTATGAGTAGTGATTCTGTAGTGTTACCGCGCGCGCTACGTGATACCCGACGCATGAATTTGTTTGTTTCTATCTCGGCTGCTGTTGCGGGGCTGTTGTTTGGTCTGGATATCGGGGTGATTTCCGGTGCATTGCCCTTTATCTCCGAACATTTTGCGCTTTCCAGCCGTTTACAGGAGTGGGTAGTCAGCAGCATGATGCTGGGCGCAGCGCTAGGTGCGCTTTTCAACGGGTGGTTATCATTTCGCCTTGGCCGTAAGTACAGCCTGATGGCGGGTGCAATACTTTTTGTCGCAGGTTCACTGGGCTCTGCTTTCGCCCACAATGTCGAGGTGTTGTTGCTCTCCCGCGTGCTGCTGGGCGTTGCGGTCGGCATTGCCTCTTACACTGCACCACTTTATCTCTCTGAAATGGCGAGCGAAAATGTGCGTGGAAAGATGATCAGCATGTACCAGTTGATGGTTACCTTAGGCATTGTGCTGGCATTCCTTTCCGATACTGCTTTCAGCTACAGCGGCAATTGGCGAGCCATGCTCGGTGTGCTGGCGCTGCCTGCGGTTGTCCTGATTATTCTGGTCGTGTTTCTGCCCAATAGCCCACGCTGGCTGGCCCAAAAAGGGCGACACATTGAGGCGGAAGAGGTACTGCGTATGTTGCGCGATACCTCTGAAAAGGCGCGCGATGAACTGAACGAGATCCGCGAAAGTTTGAAGCTGACGCAGGGTGGTTTCCAGTTGTTCAAAGCTAATCGTAATGTGCGCAGAGCCGTGTACCTTGGCATGCTGTTGCAGGCGATGCAGCAGTTCACGGGCATGAATATTATTATGTATTACGCGCCACGCATTTTTAAAATGGCTGGATTTACAACCACTGAGCAGCAGATGATCGCCACCCTTGTGGTTGGGCTAACTTTTATGTTCGCCACGTTTATTGCGGTATTCACCGTCGATAAAGCCGGGCGTAAACCTGCGCTGAAAATCGGTTTTAGCGTGATGGCTATCGGCACGCTGATCCTCGGATACTGCCTGATGCAGTTCGATAACGGTTCGCCATCAAGCAGTCTTTCATGGCTTTCTGTCGGTATGACGATGATGTGTATTGCAGGGTATGCGATGAGCGCGGCACCGGTCGTATGGATCCTGTGCTCTGAGATCCAGCCCTTAAAATGCCGTGATTTCGGTATTACCTGTTCAACCACCACAAACTGGGTATCGAACATGATTATCGGCGCAACCTTCCTGACCCTGCTTGACGCGATTGGCGCGGCGGGTACGTTCTGGCTCTACACCGCACTCAATCTGGCTTTCATTGCATTAACGTTCTGGCTGATTCCGGAAACCAAAAATGTGACGCTGGAACATATTGAACGTCGTCTTATGACGGGTGAAAAACTGCGTAATATTGGGATGTAATTTATCGCGCGTAATTTATCCCGCATTGGTGAGCAGTAAAGCAGGTTAATTAATAAATTAGCCTGCTTTAATCCAGAACCCTCACCGATACACTATCTCTGCTAAATTATGGTCGCTGCGGTGAGCCAAATTTTGCAGCAATCATTTCCGATGTGGGTTGTATTCCCCCCAGACTCCACTGTTCCGGTTCATGCTCGTCAATTCGGACCCATACCGAACGCCGAAACTCAGGATCGCCTTTTCCCTCAATTTCAACAATAAGGTCAGTCATACGACGTAGAAGTTCATTTTTTTGCTCCGGGCTCAAAATCCCTTTGATGGTTTGCACATTTACGAAGGGCATTGTATTCTCCTTAATTAGCTAGGTCTTAAAATCATACTTAGGTTAAGAGGCAAATCTACACATGTCAAAAGATAATTCATTACCGTACCTGTTACCTGAACTTTGCGGGCTTGCGGCGGCAGCGGAACTCCTTGGCGATCAATGGGTTTTGTTAATTCTAAGAGAGGCTTTTTACGGGGTGACGCGCTTTGAGACGATGCGCGCACATACAAAAATTGCAAAACAGACACTGGCAAACCGATTAAAAAAAATGACTGAACTCGGTCTGCTTTGCAAAATCCCTTATCAGGAAGAGGGGACACGTGAACGCTATGAATATGTTCTCACACCAAAAAGCCGATCGCTGGCACCGCTTCTTATTTCCCTGATGGAATGGGGGCATAAAAATATATTGCATGATGAGCCACATATTTCCTTAGTGGATAAACGTACGGGGGATGTCGTACACAGCGCATTCGTGTCAACAAAAGGTGATGTCGTTGAGGCTAAAAATTTACAGATAGTGGCTTTGAAACGTTAATTTGCCTGTCAGCGTTGTTGTCGCGATTTTTTGAGGGTGAATTAAAAACTCACATTTTACGTCCATCTCAGGGACTGCTCAGACAAGCCTGGCGGGCAGAGGGGCTGCCAGGCGCGAGAAGCCGATATTCCGTCACCTGCTGGCGCTGGCCTGACGTGGGCGTCTTCATGTCCTCACATGATTGATATAAGCCTGTAAGCCTTCAGCGAGAATATCGAACACCGTTTTACAGGCCTTGCTGTGGCGCAAATCCTCATGCATCACCAGCCAGGTATCAAGATGAAACGCAAAGAAATCAGGCATCACTCTCTTTAACGGAACAGGGAAATCGGCCAGTTGAATCTGACACATGCCGATACCCGCACCGGCGCGGATAAGGTTCAATTGCGCCACATCGCTGTCAGTGCGCACGGTAAAGCGTTCACGATTTAACTGAGGAAAGTGTTTCAGTGCCTGTAAAATAAAGGGCGTCGTTTTATCAAAGCCCACAAGCGTATGGGTGAACAACGCGTCAATACTCTGCGGTGCGGCGTGGCGTGCCAGATAGGACGGCGAGGCATGCAGACCAATTTCAATACTGCCCAACCGACGCGCAATCAGTTGTTCCTGCACCGGTGTGCTCATGCGTACCGCTATATCCGCTTCCCGGTTCAATAAATCCTGCATTCGGTTAGACAGCACCAGTTCAACGGTAACCTGCGGATAATCTTCTTTAATTCGTGCAATCAGGGGTGGCAGCACCTCAGTGCCGATGATTTCGCTCGCCGAAACGCGAACCACGCCATGTAAGCCGGCGGAGTGGGCACTGAAACTGGCAGCCGAACGCTCAATCATACTGGCGGTGTTTTCCATCGCTTGCGCATGGCCTTGCAGCGCGGCTGCCGCATCCGTAGGCTGCAGGCCCGTCTGTGAACGGGTAAACAAAACCAGACCAAGGGCGGATTCCAGTGCTGCTATGTGACGCCCCGCAGTGGGCTGGGTGATGGAAAGCATGCGTGCTGCCCCTGACAGGGAGCCTTCTTTCATCACCGCCAGGAAGGTTCGATACCATTCCCATGGAATATTTAGCTTCATACAAAAATGCATACCTGTTGTCTGATATTATGCAATTACATTTAGCTCGCACAGGCACTACGATGTCAAGCAGACATCCGGCAGAGGTAAGACAATGAAAAACCCAAACAAGGTACTCATCCTGGGCGCAACAGGCGGAATCGGTGGCGAAATCGCCCGTAAACTCATCCGCGAAAAATGGGACGTTCATGCGTTGCGTCGCAGCGCCCCGCAGAATGCAGAACACGGGAGCATGACGTGGATAAAGGGTGATGCGCTGAATGCTGAGCAGGTCGCGGTTGCCGCGTCAGAATGCAGTGTGATAGTCCATGCTGTTAATCCGCCCGGTTATCGGAACTGGGAACAACTGGTTTTGCCAATGTTACAGAACACCATCAATGCCGCAGAGAGAAATGGTGCATTAATCGTTCTTCCCGGCACCGTTTACAACTACGGCCCGGACGCCTTTCCACTCTTGCGGGAAGACTCTCCCCAAAATCCTGTCACCCGAAAAGGGGCAATACGGGTGCAAATGGAGAAGGCCTTATTCGCTTACGCGCAGCGTGGCGGAAAGGTGCTGATTCTGCGCGCCGGTGATTTCTTTGGCCCTGACGCAGGCAACAACTGGTTTTCGCAGGGATTGATCAAACCGGGGCAACACCCGCGGATAATTAAAAACCCCGGCAAAGCCGGGACCGGCCATCAGTGGGCCTATCTGCCGGATGTCGCCGAAACGCTGGTTGCGCTGTTGGCGCGTCGCGATCAACTCGACTCTTTTGCCTGTTTTCATATGCGAGGGCACTGGGATGCCGATGGTACGGCAATGGCCGGAGCCATACAGCGTGTCGCACAGCTTGCGGGTGTGAACGCGAAGGTAAAAGCATTTCCCTGGTGGCTCATCTCGGTGATGGCACCTTTTAACACCACGCTGCATGAAATGCAGGAGATGCGCTATTTATGGGAACAGACAATACAGATGGACAACGCAAAACTGATCGCTTTCTTAGGCCACGAACCGCATACCCCGCTTCTTGAGGCTGTGCGTAGCACTTTAATCGGCCAGGGCTGCATTGATCAGGCGTTATTCACGCATTCGTGAGCGGTTCTCTTGCGTCTGGCGGCCAGAACTGCCGACGCAACACTGCCGGGCTGGCTGATAATATCGCTCAGCAGAACAGTTCCAGTCGCAGCAGGGCGGTGATACCGCTTTGGTGCAGGCCGCCGCTAAGTTTCTATACCGTTTGTGGCGTCAGCCGATAGTGCGACTGTACCAGACCCGACGGGAAGCTGCGGCTTGATAACAGCGTCAAATCGATATCCTGGGGCAGGGATCCGAACAGCGGTTTTCCCGAACCGAGCAGGACTGGAACGGTAGTGATAACAATATCGGCGACCAGACCTTCGCGCAGGAACGACTGGATCACCTGCCCGCCATCGATATAGACGCGATGTACGTTCTGCGCTGCCAGGTCAGCAACGACCTCCTTTGGCGTGCGGGATGAGAACTGCACTTTGCCCTTTAGCGCCTCAGGCACTGGAGTATCGATTAGCTGTCGGGAGAGCACCAGCACGGGGCGATCATAAGGCCATGGGTCAAAGGTCAACACCTTCTCATAGCTCCCTCTGCCCATCACGATCCAATCTTTGTCTGCGATGAACGCCGCATACCCATGATCTTCTGTCGGATCATCGCGTTGCAACAGCCAGTCGATATCGCCATCCTCTCGGGCGATGTAACCATCAAGACTGGCTGCGATAAAAACGTGTGTGCTGACCATCAAGTGCTCCCTGTTCAGGCTGTATATATCGCGTTGAGTGACGCTGGCATCATACAGCAATTACATTTTAACCAAAATTCTCTCGCCCGCCTCAAATATAGCCATGAAACCATTGTCATGGTCGTTATTATTGGCATTGGTTTAGTATTTATATTAACTGAGTGCTGCGCTGTTGTGTTAATTGCGAAATTAACATTAAGTTCTAAATTCAAAAACTTACATATGATGAGTGAAACTCACAGTAATCGTGATTTTAAACAGTTTTCAGCCCTACAGGGATATTTGGCGAACTGGCTGAGATCAAATAAACGCATGCGCAAATTATTCCTCGAAAGAGGATGCTCTGTGATACGCAGGCTTATTCCAGGGTATCGTCTGGCGAGACAAGACGATGCATGATCAGCGTAAAAGAGCAGCCTTGTTGTGAACTGTCGACCGACATGTGCCAGCACAGATGCTCGACAATGCGCTGAACAATCGATAGTCCAAGCCCTTCGCCATGTTGAGGAGAGCCAGACTGAAAGCGCTGAAAATGGTGAGGCGCAATGCTGGACGGCAGCCCAGGACCGGTATCCGTGACCGTTAACGTGGCACCGCGTAACGTCAAAAGAACTTCGCCTTCAACGGTGTACTGGCACGCATTGCGCAGCAGGTTCCATATGACGCTGCGTGCCAGTTCAGCGTTGGTCGCCAGATGGATGTCCTGTGGCGCGTCCAGCCTGAGCTTGACGTTTTTTCGTGCCAGCCAGGGCTGGCAACGCGCCATGCACTCTTCGATTAGGGGGCGTAGCGAGACATTGGCGATGGGAAGCGTATGCGGATCCCGCGAGAGTAAAAGCAGGCATGTCAGTTGACGCTCCATTTCCTGCGTGGTGCGCACGGCGCGCTCGGCAACGGGCACTAAATGGCTGTCAGCAGGCAACTGATGCACCAGCGTTTCTGCGGCACCGCCAATGATAGCCAGCGGTGTGCGTAATTCATGGCTGGCATCGCCCGCAAAACATCGCTCACGGTGCAAGAACCGCTCAAGTTCATCACTGTGTTGGGCAAATGCACGCGCCAGCACGCCGATTTCATCATTAGAATCCATAAAAGGTAAGGGCTTCTGGTTGCGTTGTACTGCGTTCGCCAGCCGGGTTATCGGAACGGTAACGCGCGCTGAGGTGAGGCGCCCCATCCAGAATGCACCCAGGATACACACCACGATGACAAACGGTGCGAAACCGTCGATCAGCAACTCAAGCCCGGCGTAGGGTTCGCCATCCTGCAGAAAATAGAAGCGCTGCGCATTGCGTTCAAAGACCAGCAGGTGGCGGTAGGCCGACGCTTCCAACAGGTGGTAACCCGGTGCGTACCGGAGCAGAGCATCGGGGGCGGTTTGGGCGTCATACAGCAGGCTACCGGCGGGCAGGGTTGGCACTACGCCACTGGCAACCTCTTCTTTCAGATGCGGTGCCGCCTCGTCGAGGTTTTTTGTCATTGCCCAGGCTCTGAGCTCATCGTAGTCAAGCTGTTCGGCTACGACAAGAACCGCCATGACGGCAACCATCAGCAGGACAAACGAAACAGTAATACGCGTTTTGAGCGTCATCTGACGGTAAAGGGTTTTCATGATTACTGGGCTGCCCTGGTCGTTATTCTTGAGAAGCCTCGAAAGGCCTGTGCAGGCGAAAACCGATGCCATGCACTGTTTCTATCAGTGCAGGTGTGAAGTTTTTGTCAATACGCTGGCGCAAATCATGAATATGTGTGCGTAACGCACCGCTTTCCGGCGGCTCATCGCCCCAGAGCAGATACTCCATCTCATGCTTTTTAACAACACCCGGTGCCGCACGCATCAGACACAACAGCAATTTATGTGTGCTGGGTGTCAAATTGATGATTTGCCCCTGGCGCCATGCCTGCGGTGCACTGACATCCACGAGCAGATCTTCCCATTTTAGCGTCCCCTGAACTTGTCGGCCCTGAGCCCGGCGGACCAGCGCCTGGATGCGGGCATCCAGTTCCCTCTGAGAAAAAGGTTTAATAAGGTAATCGTCAGCCCCAAGCGCAAACCCCTGCACACGGTCATCGACGGGATCGCGTGCGGTCAACATCAGCACTGGCACCGGGTTTTGATAGTCGCGGCGAAGTTTGCTACAGAGTGTCATGCCATCCATACGCGGCAGCATAAGATCAAGAAGAATAGCGTCGTAGTTATTCTGCGTTGCCATACGCAGACCTGTGACACCGTCACGCGCATCATCCAGCACATAACCCAAAGGCTCGAAAAAGTCATAGAGATTGGCAATCAGTTCGGGGTTATCTTCGATAATAAGCAGGCGAGTCATAAGAAAATTGACGTATTCATAAATGGGCTGAATACCTTAACAACTTCCTGACACTGACTTATTGATACTCAGCACATTTCTAACACGCTGAGAACAGAGCATGTTTCTTCGTCTTTCGTCGTTTCGGCTCAACCCGGTACAACTGACCTGGGTCGCAGCCCTGTTTTTTACGACCCTGGGTAATATTTCGCTGTGGCAAACATTGTGGTCGCATGTTGAGTTCACCTGTGTTCAGCAGGTGCTGTTCTTTATCAGCCTGCCGGTTTCCCTTTTCTGCTGCATAAACCTTTTCCTGACACCGGTTATGATGTTGCCGTATTTACGTAAGCCCTTGTTAGCCGGGCTGGTGGTTGTCAGCGCGGGTTGTACTTACGTCATGCTTCGCTACGACATACTTATCGACCACAGCAGAGTGCAGGATTTCTTTGAAGGCGCGCCGACGGCTGAACTCATCGCATCTTTCTCTCTGCCTCTGGCGCTCTGCCTGCTGTTTCTTGGTCTCTTACCTGCGGCGGCGATGATGTTTATACCGACGAAAAAAACAGGGAATCCCGCAGATACCCTTTTTTGGTGGCTGAGCCATATTCTGGTGAACCTGACGCTTCTTGCGGCAATGCTACTCGCACTTAACAAGGATTACGCGTCGTTGCTGCGTGATAACAGACATATGAAAGATCAGGTCGTGCCGTTTAACGTTGTCACCAATACCCATCACTACCGGAAACAGAAATCGGGCGTAAAAATTCACCCTTTACGGGCCATGGCGAAAAGGGCTACCCGTATTGTTATGATGTCAGACGCAAAAGCCGATAAGTGACTGTCTGGCAGGCGAGCCGCGTGATCCTTATCTGCGCGATGATGAAAACCAGCGGCTGTGGTGATGGTTATCTGGCCCGACAGATTAACCGGCCGGGCGAGGGGAACGTGTCAGACCGGGTAGCAAATCTCTTCCGGCTGGCGCTGCATGATGACTTTACCGTGACGAACAGAGGTCAGCACTTTGGCCTGGCGGCACACCGCATCGTAGTCATTTTCCGCATCCAGAATAAGCAGGTTCGCCGGGCGCCCTTCGACAATGCCGTAGTTATCACCTAAGCACAGCGCACGGGCACTGTTATCGGTAATCAGATCGAGGCAGCGCTGCAAATCCTCATATCCCAGCATGTGGCAAATATGCAGACCGGCATCAAGAATACGCATGATGTTGCCGTTGCCCACCGGATACCACGGATCCTGAATGGAATCCTGCGCAAAACAGACGTTGATCCCGGCGCGGTCCAGCTCTGCCACCCGTGTTACGCCGCGACGTTTCGGCCAGGTGTCGAAGCGCCCTTGCAGGTGAATGCTTTCGGTCGGACAGGAGATAAAGTTGATGCCCGACGCTTTAAGCAGGCGGAACAGTTTCGAGCAGTAGGCGTTGTCGTAAGAGCCCATGGCGCAGGTATGGCTGGCGGTAACCTGCGCACCCATCCCACGTACCCGGGCTTCTTCTGCCAGTACTTCCAGGAAGCGCGATTGCGGGTCGTCGATTTCATCGCAATGCACATCGACCAGACAGCCATGGCGCTGGGCCAGATCCATCAAAAAGCCCAGCGAGCTGACGCCTTTATCGCGGGTATTTTCGTAGTGCGGAATGCCACCCACCACATCGGCGCCCATCTCAATAGCGCGCGTCATCAACTCGCGGCCTCCGGGGAAGGATTCAATGCCTTCTTGCGGAAAGGCGACGATTTGCAGGTCGATAAGATGGGCCGCCTCCTTTTTCACTGCCAGCATCGCCTCAAGCGCTGTCAGGGAAGGATCGGTCACATCAATATGGGTGCGCACGTGCTGTACGCCGTTATCGCGCAGCATACCGATGGTTTTCAGCGCCCGCTGGCGCGTATCTTCAACCGTTACGCTCGCTTTGCGCTGGCTCCAGCGGGCGATACCCTCAAACAGTGTGCCGCTCATATTCCACTCCGGCTCGCCCGCCGTCAGGGTGGCATCAAGATGGATATGCGGTTCAACGAACGGCGGGATAACCAGCTTTTGTTGCGCGTCGATATCGCTGGGGTCAGCCGTCTGCACGGCGGCCTGCGGGGTGATGCTCTTGATCACGCCGTCATGTAAGTCGAGGGTATAAAGCGATTCTTTATGGCGCAGGCGTGCGTTGATAATTTTCATGAGTATTCCCGTAAATGGTTTTGTGACATACGCCAGATCGTTAACGCGACCGAGGCGTTGAGGTGGAATTGCGGATGGTTAATCGGATAGCTGGTCAGCTTTTCAATGCGTTGGATGCGTTGATGTAACGTGTTGCGGTGAATGCCAAGCCGCTCGGCGGCTCTGACCACGTTTCCGTTCTCCTGGAGCAGTGTTTCCAGCGTCTCCATCAATAGCCACGGACTTTTGCGATCGCGTTCTATCAGGCAGCCAAGAGTGTCGTGCATAAAATCGCTCAGCAGCGCAGGGTCGCCGATGGCAGAGAGGAGCTTAATAAATCCCAGTTGTTGATAGTCGGTAATGCGCTGGGCCGGGCGCAGAGTATCGCTAAGATCCAGGGCCTGACGCGCCTGCGATAGCGCGCGCTGATAGTCCTGTAATTGCTGCACCCGAGCGGAAAGGCCACACAGTAGCGATAGCCTGTCGTCACCTTCCGCCAACGCGAGCAGCCACTGTGCTAACCACGTTTTCTGCTGATAAAACTCACCGTCCTCATCCGGCAACAGGAAGATAAACATATTGCTGCGCTCTACCAGCGGAAAGGGATTCTCCTGTTGATTGAGCTGCTGCTGCAATCGCTGACGGATGATACGTCGCGCCTGCTGTAACCAGGCCTCGGCCTGCCCCGGTGGAAACTGGCGAAACAGGTTTTGTATCCCCTCAAGACGCAATGCCACCACCCGCAGGGGACGACTAAAATCCAGTTGTTGGTGGATAGCGCGTTGCTGCAGGATGTGCAGATCGGGAAAATCGCCGGTTAACAGTTGCAACAGAATATCGCGCTGCGATTGCAGAGCACTTTCACTGCGCACCAGCGCAGTGCCGATGCGTTCGGTGACAATCACCATCTTTAACAGATAGGGCTGTTCGATCAGCGGAATGCCCAGCTCGTCGGCCAGCGCGATCAGGCGAGGGGGGATCGCCTGAATATACGCGTCACCGGTGAGGATCACCATGCCGGCTATCCCGCGCTGTTTGCCTTCCATCAGTAAATGAATCAGGTTGTCTTCATCGCGGGGATGGTTGATGCCGGTGATAAAGACCAGTTCTCCACCCATGATCCATTCGGCGATATTTTCATTTTCCGCCACGTAGTACCAGCGAACCGCCAGTTGCAGCCCCTGTTTACCGGCACGCAGGCGCATAGGGGAGAGTTCCTCCAGGGCGAGGATTTCGCTGACCGTCAGGCTCATAATTACTGCTCCGCGACCGAATCAGCGGCGGGCTGACGTTTGCTCAGACGCGTCAGGGCGATGTAGAGCAGCGCGGAGACGGTAATGCCGACCAGCGGGGCGATCCACGGCGACAGATACGCCACCACTGCGCCCACTGCATAGGCGCCCAGTCCCAACCAGTTAAAGCGCGGTAAACGGGCCGTTTGCAGCAGAGGATAACGACCGCCGCGATAAAACCAGTAGTCGGCAAGGATCACGCCGCCGATGGGCGGAATGATACTGCCCAGGAGAACGAGGAATGGGATCAGCATTTCATACATACCGCCAATAGCCAGCACAATGCCGACGCCAGCGGCGACCACGGTCAGGGTACGGCGGCGCTCGCTGCGCAGCAGATGGCAGGCGGCGGCCGAGACGTTGTAAATCGTCGGCCCCTGAATGGTCAGCAGGTTGAGGCACAGCATCACCACCGCGGCGACCGATAGCCCCTGCAAAATCAGCACTTCCACAATATCGGCCTGCTGATAGACGATAGCGCACCACGCTCCGGCAACAATCATCAGCCCGTTACCGATGAGAAAGCTGCTCATACTGGCAACGATAGCGGTGCGGCTGGAATTGGCCAACCGGGTCCAGTTTGTTGCCTGGGTCGCGCCGCTGGCAAAGGTGCCAAAGACCATGGTGATAGCCGCAGACCAGGTCATGGTTTCGCCCGGTTCAATTTTGGTCATCGCCTGCCAGCCACCGGCGTGATGGGCGGCAAGGTACATTGACACCACCAAAAGAATAAACATCAGCGGCACCGACACGCGAGACAGCGCGTCCAGACCTTTGTAACCCACCAGCGCAGTGACGCAGAACAGGATGCCGAACAGGATCATTAGCGGGATGGTCATGGCGGCGGGCAGGGCGAGGATTTTGACCAGTGAGATGGCGACCGTTGCCGTCCCCCAGGCGTACCAGCCCAGTTCGGCAAAACCGAGAATAAAATCGGCGAGCTTGCTGCCGATCTCTCCGAAGCAAAAGCGGCCCATCAGTACGGTATTCAGCCCGCTACGGGCGGCAATCCAGCCGAGCGAAGCGGCGTAGAGGGCCAGCAAGAAGTTACCGATAACCGCAATCCATAAAAGATTAACGATAGAAAAGGAGACGCCAAGTTTGCCGCCTGCGAACATCGTGCCGGTAAAAAAAGTAAAGCTGAACAAAACCATGGAGATCGAAAATACGCCTTTACGCCCGGAGGCGGGCGCTTCGACGAGCGGAAAATCATTGCTGTTTGACATTGTGAAACCTCTGAGTGGCTATCTGAATGGCTATGCAACAAATAGCAAGAGGTATGCCAAAAATAGCCGGGCAGAGGTAACACAATGAAGTGTGCACATTGCACATAAACGTTGAGTAATCGGCAGGTCATTGTCAGGAGAGTGTGCATGGTGCAATTTTTCGCACCATTACAGAGCAGCGGCGCAGACACCTTTTTCGTTGTACCTCCACCCGGAAAGAGAAATATGGGGTGCGCCGGGAAACGGGGACATTTGCATCTCCGGGCTGTGATTCAGGCTGTGGTGAGTATGAAGAGGATGGCGCGTTCAGCTAATCGCTACGTCGCGCACCACGGGTTATCTTTTTCTGAGATCCAGTTTCCGTAATAGATGGCTCTCTGCCAAAACACACGTAATGTTCGTTTTTGCCAAGGGATTGTGGAAAGAGGCGACCATCAGCTCTGCGCATGGCGCTGATATTTCGACGTCATTACCTGAAACAGCGTGGCCTCTTTACGAAAGAGAAGAAACCTGAAGCGATTTCATGGTGATATAGCGTTTACGGTATTCCCCCGGCGGGATATCGTTATGTTTGCGGAAAATACGCGTGAAATAAACCGGATCGTTATAGCCTATCGAGGCTGCTATCTTACTCATCGGCAGCGTTGTAGTTTGTAAAAGCCATTTTGCGCGATTAATACGCTGCATTTCGCGCCAGGCGTGAATGGTTTGCCCGCGATCGTTCTTGAAAAGATGTGCCAGCCGCGAAGGCGACAAAAAGACCATAGCCGCCAGTGTCTCTATTTTTATCTCTTGCGTGATGTGTTCGTTCAGATAGTTGCACACAGCATTAATGCGTGGGTCATGCACATGACGTTTGCTGATTTGCTGTAACTGGAAGCAGCTTAAGATCAATCGTTCCAGCGCATTCATGGCCATTGCTTCGGAGATGGGTGACGTGTCGTTGTGATAGCGGATCACTTCATGGAACAACTCTCGCAGCGCCTGTTGTTGCATGGGATCGTCCACCGTGGTTTTGCTAATGCCATAGGTGGTGTGATCCCATTTAAGCCAGTCTATCCACCAGGGCCTGGGAATGAAGTATATCCACAGATGGTCCCAGTACTCGCTATGCTCATCTCGCCCGTAATGGTGGGGAACACCCGGTGGAAACAGCACCAGTTCATTTTCGCACAATAAAATTTCCCGCCCACCAGCGTTCGCTCGTGCCTGGCCACGCAGGGTCAGCGTGATGATATAGCCCTTCATTCCCAGCGGACGATTAATATAGTAGTCGAGCTGTGAGCCTCGTGTGATGGGGGTAAAACCGGCAACCACCCATGCGTTGAAGGTGAAGGTTTTTACCAATGGTGAAAAATGCAAAAGTTCATTGATATCAAGTTCCATACCTTCTCCGCATGGGGATTATGTGATTGTTAGCTTTCGATAATTTTTACTTCCCACGCCTTAAGTTGCAATGGCTCGCCGTGGGTCATCGTTTTGCCGCTTAGCAGCTCAGTGCCTGCTGTTTCCGCGATAGTCTCCTGGTTATCTCCGCTATAGTTAAACAGGAAATGTATAAGTTTACCGTCAGAATTACGCAACGTTCTGGTGACCAACGGATAGCGGTAGCCGGAGGTACGTGAATGTAAGTTCTGGTTTCTGGTCAGACTATCAAATAACTGACTAATCAGTAGCTTGTGAGGAAGAAAGCCGACATAGAGCGCCCGGCCATTTCCGTAATCCGCCTCTGTAGCCGCCGCGTATTCACTCCAGGCCGGATGAGAATAACGCAGCAGGGTGCGGGTGCCTGGCGCGGGTGTCAGAAGCTCCATCCATAATTCCGCGTCATTGTTTTCCCGGCAATCAAGCGCTGGTGTACAGGCAATAACCTTTGCCTCCTCTGGCAATGTGAACTGGCTATAGCTCACGCCACAGGCTTTGTGCAGAATCCCCGGCTGTGTGCTGGTGCGCACTTTCACATTTTCGTCGCTAAATCCTGACTTAAAGCCAATCAATGCCCTCCCGCCTTGCTCAATATAGCGGTTTATACGTTCCAGCAATCCGTCATCAGCGGCGTAAAGAGCAGGCACAATTAGTGCTTTATAGCGTGACGTATCCTCATTGACGTCATTGATAATATCCAGAGCGATATTGTCGTCGTACAGTGCGTCGTGGAAGCGACGGAAGATATCGTTATAGACATTGCCCTGGGCATCACCCGGACGAAACTGGTTAAGCGCGTCCATCGCTTCGTTGTTGATGAGTAGGGCAACATCGTTTTCTGACCGCAGCCCGGCTAGTTTAGGTGAGAGGCGGGCGAAATCAGCACCGATAGTCGCCGCTTCCTGCCATGTGGCATTGCGCGAAAAGTCGTGACTTAGCAATCCTTTCCAGTAAGTTTCAAAAGAGTTGTGAATGGAATGCCAGTGCCAGTAGGAAACCATTGACGCGCCCGCTGCCACGTGGCTAAAAGCCTGGAGCCGCAACTGGCCCGGAAAAGGTGTCCACTGGGCGAAGCCCTGCGCCTGTGTTTCCAGAACGAAATAGTTATTTCCCCCCTTCAGCGCGCGGGTGATGGCGCCACCGAAAGCGATCTCCCGTCCGGTCAGATGCTTCTGGCTGGGGTGATAAATGTCGACCCCGGCGATATCCAGCGCTTTCGCGGCGGCAAAGTGATCCACCCGTGGTTGTACGCCGAACGAATAGCCGCGCCATTCGAAGTCAAAATTGTGGGTCACGAACTGTTGTGGCCGGGCGTATTCACGCACTATTTCTGCCTGCCAGGCCAGATATTCCGTCACCTGCTGGCGCTGATAGCGCGAAAAAGCACAGGCGAGGCTGGCGTTGATGGTGTTTTCGACCGACGGGAAGTCATGCCAGCTATCAATGCGGTTGCTCCAATAGTCGAGGCCGAAGTCGTGATTCAACTGGTCGAGGCTGGTGTATTTTTCCCGCAGGCTGCGCACGAATCCCGCCTGCATATAGTGCCCGACATTATCGTAGTGCTTGGTTTCGTTATCCAGTTGCCAGCCGATAATGGCCGGGTGGTGCTGCACATGCGCCATCAGTGTTCGGATAATTTTTTCCGCATAGCGGCGGAAAGTGGGATTAACGATATCCATAATCTGCCGTGGGCCGTATTTCTGTTGGCCATTGACGGTGGTGACCAATATGTCCGGATGTTTTGCAGCAAGCCATGAGGGTACGGCGTAGGTCGGTGTGCCGATAATTACTGCTATACCCGCGTCGTGCATTGCGTCGAGTACGCGATCGATATGGTAAAAATTGTATTCCCCTTCCTGAGGTTCCAGCGTGCTCCATGTGGATTCCGCAATACGCACCACATTAATACCCGTTTCACGCATCAGCGCAATGTCCTTCGCCAGGCGTTCTTCCGGCATATATTCATCGTAATAAGCGGCACCATAATATAAATCAGACATCCAGATTACCTCGTGAAGTTAGTGTGCGACTGCGGGCTGCGGGGCGAAAAATCGCGCTTTATCGAGCGTGACAAAGGAGAGCAGGGTGAAGCACAGGGCGATACTGCCAAGTACCACGTAGCTGCTGGTGAAACCCATGCTTTGGTACATATGACCAATGCCAGTGGAGAGAAAAATGGAGCTGAAGCTCTTGGCGAACTGGAAACCAATCAGATACACGGTGGCGGAAAGGAAAGGATTGAAGTTTGCAGCGATGTATTTTAATGCGGCAACCAGGAGTACTGAGCTTTCAAAGCCGTGCAGCAGCTTTATCAAGCTGATGGAGACCGGGCCGATCGCCCAGGCAGAGCCGATAATTCGCAGGCTCATGATCATACCGCAGTACAGCAGCGCGTTTTTCGGACCGATTTTATTGACGAACCAGGGGGCAAAGAACATGACCAGTGCATCAAGGAAGATCTGGCCGGTTGTCAGGTAGCCGAAGACTTCTGCGCCTCGTGCTTTGCTCTCGAAAAAGTGGCTGTAGTAGATAGCGAACTGCTGGTCGTAGGTTTCATAAACTGCGCCGACGCCAATCATATAGATGGCGAAGAACCAGAATTTTTTCATCTTCAACAGGGCAACCGCATCGTTAAAAGTCACAGGTGTGGCTTTGCTTTGTGGCTGCAGGCCGACAGGAGATGTATCGACCTGGGTTTTCCAGACGGTGACCAGCAGGCAGACACCGGCAGCGCTGGCCAGCCAGAAAATCATGTTCTGATCGATGCCATAGAGCTTACCCGCTGCAAACGTACCGATAGCGGCGCCAATCCCGCCGAACATGCGCGCACGGCCAAACTCAAACCCGGAGGCACGGCTGACCTTATCAATATAGGCTTCGCAAATGCCACAGCCAGCGCCATAGGCCATTCCGATATAGACCCCGCCCGCCAGCGCGCCAAGTATCACATTGTATTTGAGCAATGGAGCGAAGATATAAATCCAGTAAGGGGCAAACAACGTAATAATGATGGCAAGCATCCACATCAGATGTTTGCGATAGATAAGTTTGTCTGAAATAAAGCCAAAAAGCGGCTGCACACAAACCGCGATGATAGCCGTAAATGAATAGACAAGGCCGACATCTGTATAACTGATACCAATGGTTTCCGTCAGCCAAAGTGACAGATAGGGATAGCAACACCCCCAGCCGATAAAGAAGAACAGGAAAAACAGGCAACTGATAGAGTAATTTTTATTCATGATACCCTCGATTCCTCATACAGGAAGCTTGATGATGTAGAGACGCGAGCAAAGTTACCGCTTTGCCGTATGAGGAGTCATAAACGTTTCGCTACCAACCAGTCATAATCTGCTATGGCAAGACGAGCGTGAGCGAATTCACACTCTGCGAAGATCCACGGGGTTTCGGGCGAAAGCAAAAAGTAGGTTGTGTGCAGGGCTCATACAAATCCACATGTGATCTTCTCACCTTAGGAGCCGGGGAGTACGTGCTTTTACCCCCCAGCTTGAGATGGTGTCATCCTGTTCGGGTCGAAGTGAAACCCGCCATTACGGTCAACAGCAGCGCGACAATCGCTAAGCCGCTGGCCAGCCAGAGAGGGGCAGTCAGTGTTAACGCGTCGACGAGCTTTCCTCCGGCCCATGCGCCTGTGGCAATTCCCGTGTTAAAAATGCCGACATAAAGCGCTGCGGCAATTTCCACGGCCCGAGGCGCCGCTTTCATCATCCAGGTCATCAGCCCAACTGACAGCCCACCGTATGCCAGCCCCCAGAAAATCAAAATAGCGCCGCCACCCATGATGTTTTGCCCTTTGCTCAGAAATAGCACCGGCGTCACTACCAGCCCGGTAGCGACGGCCATTAGGGTGAGCCGCGTATGATGGGCAGCGTAGATGCCCACAAGAAAGTTACCCATAATACCGGCGATACCGTAAGCGAAGAGGATCGCCCCAATCCATTGGGTATTGAATCCTGACACGGAGATCAACAGCGGGCGTACGAAGGTAAAGGCCGCAAAGTGGCTGGTGACAAGCAACAGCGTCAGGAGCAATCCTGCCAGTAATTTGCGGTTAGCCAGTTGTGCAAAGAACTGGCCGATATTGGCACAGACAGCCACAGGCAGCGTCGGGATAACGGCAAGATGGAGCACCAGTACGAGTGTGCTGAAAAGTGCCATGCAGCCAAATGCCCAGCGCCATCCAATCGCATCGCCAATAAACGCCCCCAGCGGCACACCCAGTACCGATGCGGCCGCAACGCCGCCGAATATAATGGATGTCGCCAGACCCACCGCGCTTTCCGGTACCAGACGCGCCGCCAGACCGCCCGCAATCGCCCATATTCCGCCCATGCAGAAACCAACAAGTGCCCGCGCTATCAGCATAATGGTCAGGTTGGGCGCCAGTGCCGAGGTAAGATTGGCCATCACTAAGAGCACCAGAAGGCCACACAGTATCACGCGGCGATCTATACCCCCCGATGCGATAACCACAAACGGCGCGAATAACGCGGCAAGGAGTGCCGGTAAAGAAATCATCAGCCCCGCGTTTCCTGTCGTGACAGAGAGCGTCCCGGCGATGGCTGTCAGCAACCCCACTGGCAGCATTTCCGTCGTCACCACAGAAAATGTCGCCAGACCGACGGCAAGGACCGGTGTCCATAAACCGCGAGCCGTTGTCGCGCCAGATAATATATTCATTAATCAGTTCCTTATGTGAACAGCGTATCAGGCACAATTATCCTGACGACGAAGCGTTAAATGGCTCAGGAATGCGATGAGCAGTACAGTGACGCCAGCGCAGAGCGCAACGGAGAAACCGAACCGCGCTCCGCTGTTATCAACGACCTGCCCGGCTATCGCCGCGCCCAGCGCAACCCCCACATTCAGCCCGGCCAGTAGCCAGGTCATGCCCTCAGTTAACTGATGTTCATCCACCTGGCGTTCAACGAGCGACATGGCGACGATCATCGTTGGAGCAAAAAAGAGGCCTGCCACCAGCACGGCGAGGGTCAATGTGGTGAGGTGGGTAACAAGGATCAGAGGAACCGTGGTAGCTGCGGTTGCCAGCCCCCCCAGCCACAACAGTCGACTGAGTGGAGTTTTTAACCTGAATGAACCAAACAGCAACCCAGCCAGGCACGAACCGATGGCATAGGCGGCTAAAATCAGGCTGGCCGCCGCCGGATATCCCCACTCTCTGGCGTAAGCGACGCTCACGATATCCACCGTGCCGACAATCATGCCCATCCCGACCATAAGCAGTGTCAGAAGCCGTACACTTTTCATCCCCATCACCGATCCCCGGTGCGCCGTGGCGCGCGTGGTTGTCACCGTTGGCGGTTCCGTACCCCGCTGTATCACCAGGGTAAAAACCCCCGAGATGAGCAAAAAGACAGCCAGCAGCAGGCCCGCTTGCGGAAACAGCGTAATGGAGAGGCCAATAGAGAGCGGTGCCCCCATGATAAACGTCAGTTCATCAAGTACCGTTTCGAGCGAATAGGCGGTTTGCAGACGGGGATCTCCTCGATAGAGCGCCGTCCAGCGCGCTCGTACCATGGCTGACATGCTGGGCATAAACCCGGCCAGGAAGGCGCCCGGAAACAGGATCCAACGGGCGACATCCCAGTGAGAACCGGCTATCAGGATGAGAAAACCGAAGATACTGACCGCGGTCGCCGCAGGCAAAATGCGCGATTGTCCATAGCGATCCACATAGCGAGAGATCTGCGGCGACAGCAGGGCGTAGGCCAGCACAAAGGTGGCTGAAATCGCCCCCGCCAGGCCATAGGCTCCCTGTTTTTGCGAAAACAGCGTGATCATTCCGATTCCGGCCATCGGCAATGGGAGTCGTGCCAGCAGGCCGGCAGCGGTAAACCGGCCAGTGCCGGGTGCAGAAAAAAGGTCTCGATAGAGCGTTGCCATCTCATTCTCCATTCGCATTTGCTTGCCACAGCGCGGTGGCGCAGCGACAATTCATACAGGGCGTATGAATGTAATCCTATATTCATACGCCCTGTATGTAAATAATCATTCACTGCGTATGTAAAGGAAAAATCATGGTTCGCCGTACCCGTGCTGAGATGGAAGAGACAAGAGCGACATTGCTGGCGACTGGCCGTCAATTTTTTAAAGAATTTGGTTACGCTGAAACCTCGATGGATGATCTGACGTTGCAGGCAGGGCTGACGCGTGGCGCGCTCTATTATCACTTCGGCGATAAAAAAGGCTTGCTGGCCGCGGTGGTGGACCAGATCGATAACGAAATGGATCAACGCCTGCAGGCGATTTCCAGTGCTGCAACAGATCCGTGGGAAGGTTTTTGCAACCGTTGCAGGGCTTGCCTTGAGATGGCGCTGGAGCCTGAATATCAACGCATTATGTTGCGCGATGCAAAGGCGGTACTGGGCGGTTTCTCACCTGAATCACAGCGTCATTGCGTGCATTCAATGCAGTCGCTGATTCGCGATCTGATCGAGCAAGGCATTATTGAAGAGGCCGACCCGCAGGGGCTGGCATCGTTGATTTACGGAAGCCTGGCAGAAGCCGCGTTCTGGATTGCCGACGGTCATGAAAGCGATAAGCGCCTTGCACAGGGCATTGCCGCGCTGAATTTGCTTCTTCGCGGATTACGACCTGCCGGATAAAGCGCCTGTCGTGAGGTGTTGTTAATCCTTGTCTGCGTCGTGTTGATGCAAAGGGAGGGCTGGTATGTACCTGTCAGAAGTACAGCGCAGCCCCGTCGTGTTAAGGCTGGACATCGTTATGTCTATTCCAGCCTGGTGACCCATTAATGATGTCTGGCCCCAGGCCTGAAAGCATGTTTTTTGGCGAAATACGCGCAGAGAAATGCGAGAGCCATAAACGCCAGGAGCGCCCATGGAAATGATGCAGCACCGACATTATCAAGAAGCAGGATAAGGCCGATTTGCGAGGGCAGGCCCGATAGTGTCAGAAAGGGGCCGATAAACGTATAAAGAATGTTGTGTGCTGTCATCCAGAGAAAAATGACCGCCAGAACCGGGCGAACGCCGGGCATCAGGAAGACGTTCCACACCGATAATGGATTAAGGTAAAAAATCGCGTGGCGTTGAATCCAGGATGGCGCGAAAAGCGGCTGTAAATGCAGCCGGGCATGAGAAGCCAAGCTGATAAGCGACCTGTTTAATTGAGACGCCATTGGCGAGAAGATCTAACGAAGCACAAATCCTGGCTCTCTGCTTCCATGTTCTAAAACTAAATCCCGTATCTTTAATAAATAATCGCGAGAATGTACGTTCGGACATGGTGGCGATAAAAGACAGATCGCTAAGCGATGCTTCCCAACGGTGGTTAACCAATAATTCTCTGGCCGCACAGGCTAATCGCTCATCATGCGGCATTGGAAGCTCCGCAGCTAAGGGGGGCGCCTCGCTGAGAATCTCCAGAAGTAACAAAGCCATTTTCCGTTGGCTCGGTTTGTTGTAGTCATCACTAAAGAGCCCGGCTATCAGCTCTTTCACCAGTGCTGTAGCCGTAATCACATGCACCTGATTACTCTTGGTAAAATTCGCGCATTCTGCGATAAGGCTGCGGCTGAAATAGATGGCCCGCAGGTCAGTATGTGAAAGCAGGTTGTAACTATGGATCTGAAGAGGCGGTAGCCATAATGCACGCTGAGGCGGTATTACCCATCGGTTATTCTCTGTTTCAACCAGCATAACTCCTCTGGTGGCAAACAGCAGTTGCCCCTCAATATGGTGATGGGGAGGGTCAGTCTCTCCACGCTGATAACTTATCGCGGTGCTTGACCACCCTGTGGCTTCATCATGTCTTGGCGCTTTATCTATACTACCTGGCATTTCAGATTTAGCTCCTGCACTTATGATATCGACCCTGGAACCATCCGAAGTAAAGCTTTACTGGATGGAGGCGTCATTGAATTTGCAGAATATCATAGGTATTACAGGAGCCTATCCTAATGCGAGTACACTTTATCGTACATGAAAGTTTTGAAGCCCCAGGCGTATATGAAACATGGGCCAGAAGCCACGGTCATGATGTGACTTTTTCACGCGTATACGCAGGAGATGCGTTGCCATCCGATGCTGAAGGCATCGATTTCCTGATCGTTATGGGCGGCCCGCAAGATCCAGCCACAACAGTGGAAGAATGTCCGCACTTCGATTCTAAAGCCGAGCAGGCGCTCATTTATTCTGCTGTTAATACCGGTAAGGTGGTTATGGGTGTCTGCCTTGGCTCACAGTTGATCGGTGAAGCCCTGGGCGCGTCGTTCGCACACAGCCCTGAAAAAGAGATAGGTAAATTCCCGATCATGCTGACAGAAGACGGTAGCAACAATGAGATGTTCTCTCACTTTGCGAAGACGCTCGAAGTTGGCCACTGGCATAACGATATGCCGGGTCTGACGCCGGATGCGAAAATCATCGCTTACAGTGAGGGATGCCCACGTCAGATCGTTTCATACACAGATCGTGTCATTGGTTTCCAGTGCCACATGGAGTTGACGCCGGATATTGTGGAGCATTTGATCGAACATTCTGCGCAAGATCTGGACCGCGCCGCAGAATATCGCTTCGTTAATACACCAGAAGAACTGCGTGCGCACGATTACAGCGAAATGAACCAGGTACTGGTTGATTTTCTGGACAAGCTGGAAGCACGTTACAAATCAGCTTAACCATAGAATAAAGCCTGGGGATGCTTTTCTCCGGGCTTATTTTAAGTTTTGCTATGAATAAGACACAGTAATCTTACCGATATGCCCGGTAATTAATATCAACTTTGCGCCGTCGGAATCCCCACCTGGAATGCGAAAATTCTGCCAGATAATTCCACTTCCACTTCCACTTCCACCCCTGGCATTAAGCAAATATTCTGTGTTACGAAGATATTTATTGTGCTGACGGGACGCTCAGTGGCGATTCAATATCGCCTTATATTGCTCAGGATATCTTGCTTAATTTCTGGTGCATGAAATCAATGAGCGCTCTTGTTTTAGCAGGCAAAAAACGCCGATCTGAATAAAGCGCGAATAATTGCAATGGCGCTGCCGATTGCTCAAACTCAACCTCGATTAACCGGCCATCGCTAATATAGGGTTGGCAGGCTTGTTTCGCCAGAATTGCAAAACCGACGCCTGCTATAGCGGCTCGTCCTGCCATCTCTCCGCTGTTTACCCGATAATGCCCGTTAACCTTAATTGTCTCGAATCCCCCCTTTTTATCGACAAACTGCCAGGGGGCGCCTTTCAGCGCACTGACCGTTGTAATACAGGGTAACTCTTCAAATTGCTGTATATGAGAAGGGGTGCCATAACGCTGAATGACGGCGGGGGCGGCAACAACGGTACAAGGGATAGTCATCAGATGACGGGCGATGTAGTCACTGTCATCCATCTGACCACGGGTAACAATGACAGCTAAATCAAGATCATCGCGGAGGGATTCTAAACCTGACAAATTTGTGACGCAGCTGATCTCCAGCTCCGGGTACTGACAGGCGAAATCGGCAATAACAGAACCCAGCAATGCAGGACCTATTTCATTGGGAATACAAATACGTAATGGGCCTTTGAGTTGCATCTGCCGCAACGTTAATTCTGTCTCAGTTTGCTCAAGCGCCTCCAGTAGTGGCTTCGCCCGGATGTAGAGTAGATGCCCCGCCTGGGTGAGTTTCATATGGCGGGTGCTGCGCTCAATGAGCTGAATATTCAGTTTTTCTTCTAACTGAGAAATACAACGACTCACGTTGGATGTTGGCATTTCAAGAACTTTCGATGCCCCCACAAAACTCTCTCTTTCAACCACAGCAATGAACACTTTCACGCTGGTAAAATCCAGGGCCGCTCGCATCAATTATCCCATTATTGATAACAATAAGTGCCATTTTTACCATCTAATGCACAGCATTGATAGCAGTTACACTCAGATATCTTTCATCCACAGGTTGCTTGCTATGTCTCAGGCCATACAGACGTTTAATCATAAAGCCCTTATGCGTATTGCTATTGTAATGGCTTTTATCCAGTTCACGAATGCGCTGGAATATATGATGTTCAACCCTATTTTTGCCTTTATGGCAGCAGACTTTGCCGTTCCCGTATCCTTCTCAGGCTATGTGTCCGGTATGTATACATTGGGGGCAGTCATTTCGGGCGTTGTCGCTTTTTACTGGATTGGTTGTTTCAATAAGAAACGTTTTTTAATCGCCAATATGACACTGTTAGGCTTGCTGACACTTTTGATGACATTTACCTCCAGTTTTAGTCTTCTACTTATACTACGATTCTGCGCAGGGTTGGTGGGCGGTACGACAATGGGGGTGGGGACAAGTCTATTGATAAATAATGCACCGGCACAATTGCGCGGAAAAATGTTGGCGACGGTGATTGCGTCATTTTCGATGGTAAGCATTATAGGAATGCCCGTTATATTATTTTTGTGCTCGCGCTATGCCTGGCATACCGCGCTGTGGTTAATCAGTTGTTTTTGCCTGGTCTCTTTACCCTTGATAGTCTTTATCATCCCCAGGGATACGGTCTCATCAGGCGTGAAAACCAGACTGCCTATTGATACGCAAACCTTATTATTTGCCTCTTGTACGGCTCTGGCACAATTTAGTCCAATGCTGATTATTCCCATAATAACGCCATTAATGACGCAGTATATGGCAGCACAACAAAACCTGTTGCCCGTATTGTTCTTAAGTGGCGGGATTGCAGGTTATCTGTCTACAAAAATAACAGGGGTTCTAACAGCGCGTTTATCCACGCTAATGCTGGCAACACTATCAACGCTGTTCTTTGTGGCAAGTTTGCTGATTCCTGCGGTGGGTTATCATAATGCAGGTCTGTTTATCACCTTATTTCTTGGCGCCTCATATAGCCGACTTGTCTGCGCTTCGGTGGTGGCTGTCCAGTATCCTGAGGATGAACAACGAGCCGGTTTTTCTTCATTACAGACAGCCATTATGTTCCTGATAACCACTCTCGCATTCTTTCTGTGGCTTTGTTGAATAAATCGAACTTTTGCTGAGTTGAAGGATCAGATCACGCATCTTCCCGACAACGCAGACCGTTCCGTGGCAAAGCAAAAGTTCAAAATCACCAACTGGCCCACCTACAATAAAGCCCTCATCAACCGTGGCTCCATAACTTTCTGGCTGGATGATGAAGCTATTCAGGCCTGGTATGAGTCAGCAACACCTTCTTCACGAGGCAGACCTCAGCGCTATTCTGACCTTGCCATCACGACTGTGCTGGTCATTAAACGCGTGTTCAGGTTGACCCTGCGGGCTGCACAGGGTTTTATTGATTCCATTTTTACACTGATGAATGTTCCGTTGCGCTGCCCGGATTACACCAGTGTCAGCAAGCGCGCAAAGTCGGTTAATGTCAGTTTCAAAACGTTCACCCGGGGTGAAATCGCGCATCTGGTGATTGATTCCACCGGGCTGAAGGTCTTTGGTGAAGGCGAATGGAAAGTCAAAAAACACGGCAAAGAACGCCGTCGTATATGGCGAAAGTTGCATCTAGCCGTTGACAGCAACACACATGAAATCATCTGTGCAGACCTGTCGCTGAACAATGTGACGGACTCAGAAGCCTTCCCGGGTCTTATCCGGCAGACTCACAGAAAAATCAGGGCAGCATCGGCAGACGGCGCTTACGACACCCGGCTCTGTCACGATGAACTGCGGCGTAAGAAAATCAGCGCGCTTATCCCTCCCCGAAAAGGTGCGGGTTACTGGCCCGGTGAATATGCAGACCGTAACCGTGCAGTGGCTAATCAGCGAATGACCGGGAGTAATGCGCGGTGGAAATGGACAACAGATTACAACCGTCGCTCGATAGCGGAAACGGCAATGTACCGGGTAAAACAGCTGTTCGGGGGGTCACTGACGCTGCGTGACTACGATGGTCAGGTTGCGGAGGCTATGGCCCTGGTACGAGCGCTGAACAAAATGACGAAAGCAGGTATGCCTGAAAGCGTGCGTATTGCCTGAAAACACAACCCGCTACGGGGGAGACTTACCCGAAATCTGATTTATTCAACAAAGCCCATTTTCCGCTACATCGTATTGCCGCACCTCAAACCGGTGCTGGCGGTGTGCATTCTGTTTCGTCTGATCGACAGCTTCAAAGCCTTTCCGCTGATTTACATCCTCACGGACGGCGGACCGGGCTCGGTGACGGAAGTCACTAACTACTATGGTTTTATTCAGGCTTTTAACTTTTCCTGGTGGGGATACGGCAGCGCCATCGCGGTGGTGATCCTGGTCGGGGTGTTTATTTTAAGCTGGCTGATTGGCCGTGCGGGGTGGAATGATGACAGTACAGCACACTGATGAACGCCGTCCGCTCGCGTTCACCGTTACGCGGCGCAAAAAGTGGCGTTTCAAAGGCAAACGCACGCTGGCGGCGTTACTGCTGCTGGTGTTGTTTCTCTCACCTTTCCTGTGGATGGTCATCATGTCGTTGCGCCCGTCAATGGATGCGTTCGACCTGACGCTGTTTTTCACGCCCACGCTGGAGGCGTATCGCCAGTTGATTGCCGGGAATTTCCTGCAGCCGTTTGGCAACAGCCTCATGGTCAGCGTGATTTCCACAGTATTTTCGCTCCTGCTCGGCGTACCTGCCGCCTGGGTGCTGACGCGCTGGCGCTTTCGCGCCCGTCGTTATGTGGCGCTGTGGATCCTGGTGACGCGCATGGCGCCCCCCATCGCCTTTACCATTCCGTTTTTTCTCGCCTTTCGCTGGCTTGGCTTGCAGGACACCGTCATCGGACTGGCGATTGTCTATCTCACCTTTAACCTGGCGGTCGTTATCTGGCTGATGCAGACCTTCTTTGCCGCCATTCCGGTCACGCTGGAAGAGGCGGCGTGGATGGATGGCTGCTCCCTGTGGGGCAGTTTCTGGCGGGTGTCGCTGCCGCTGGTCAAACCGGGCCTCGCGGCGACTGCCATTCTCTGTTTCATCTTCTCGTGGAACGACTTTTTCTACGCCCTGATTTTAACCCGTACTAACGCCATTACCGCCCCGGTCGCCATTGTGAATTTCCTGCAATACGAAGGGTGGGAGTGGAGCAAAATTGCCGCCAGCGGCACGCTGGTGATGTTGCCGGTGGTTGCCTTCACCCTGCTGGTGCGGCGCTATCTGGTACAGGGCTTAACCGCTGGTGGACTTAAGGATTAATAATGGCAACCCTGACACTCAACAACATCGCAAAACGTTTTAACGGGCAGACCATTATCCCTGGTCTGGATTTGACCATTCACCACGGCGAATTTATTGCCCTGGTGGGGCCGTCCGGCTGTGGAAAGTCAACGCTGCTGCGTATGATTGCCGGGCTGGAGGGTATCGACGGCGGCGAGCTGATTCTGGACGGCGAGGTGATTAACGATCTCTCGCCCCAGGAGCGCAACATGGCGATGGTCTTTCAGAACTACGCGCTCTATCCGCACATGACGGTGGCGGATAACCTCGGTTTCTCGCTCAAAATGCAGGGCGTGGCGAAGGCGAAAATTGACAGCCAGGTGCGCCAGGCCGCCGACACGTTAGGGCTGACGCCGCTGCTGGCGCGCAAACCGTCGCAGCTTTCCGGCGGGCAGCGCCAGCGCGTGGCAATGGGCCGCGCGATCCTGCGCCACCCGCGTCTGTTCCTGTTTGATGAGCCGCTCTCTAACCTCGACGCCAAACTGCGCGTGGAGCTGCGCACTGAAATCAAGGCGCTGCATCAGCGGCTTAACACCACCATGATTTACGTCACCCACGATCAGATTGAGGCCATGACCATGGCCGACCGTATCGTGGTGCTGCGCGACGGGCATATTGAGCAGGTAGGCACGCCGCTGGAGTTGTACGACCGCCCGGCCAACGCCTTTGTAGCGAGCTTTATCGGTTCGCCGTCGATGAACCTGTTCACCGGGCACGTGGAGCGGCCTGGCATCGTGATGACCGATGACGGCATTGCCCTGCCGGTAGCCCAGACGCCGGGGCTGGATATCGGGCAGCGAGTGCTCTACGGGGTACGACCGCAGCACTTTGTGCTGACGGCTGCGGCGTCGATCGATGCCCATGTCAACGTGGTGGAACCCACCGGTTGGGAAACGCAGATTCTGCTCAATATCGGCCAGCAAAAAGTGACCACGCTGTTTCATCAGCGCGTGGCGGCACTGCCGGGTGAAACGCTGAAAATCCTGCCGGATGCCCGTCATGCTCATCTATTTGATGCCGCAAGCGGCGTGCGAATCAACTAACGCTAAGGGAGGTAATGAACAGGAAAGCCATTATCTTTGGCGTCGATGGATTAATGATGCCGCCTGTCAAAAAGGCGCTGCCGGAACCGCGCCAGCAGGGTTATCACGTGACGTTGTCACTTAATGTCAGCGCCCATGGGTATGTCACCTTAACCTGGGGGTGTGGCGCGCCAGGCTGGCGCAACCATTGCTTATCTGTCTGGCGTCAAACGCGCTACCCTCAACGGTTCTATAATGCAGGCGTTACTGGCGCCAGATGGGACAGAAAGATGACCGAACATCGTTATACCCGTTACGGGAGTTTGCAAAACAAAGTGGTGGTGATCACCGGCGGGGCCAGCGGAATTGGCGCGGATCTGGTGGCGGCGTTTCGCCAGCAGGAGAGCCGGGTACACTTTCTGGATATTGATATGACGGCGGGGAGTGCGCTGGCGCAAGCTCGAGGCGCCTGTTTTCATCCGGTCGATGTGCGAAATATTGCCGCGTTGCGCGAAGCGATCAACGACATTGCCGCCCAGGAAGGCCGCATTGATGTGCTGATCAATAACGCCGCCCGTGACGACCGGACCAATACCTTCACGGTGGAGCCGGAAGCCTGGCGCGAGAGCCTGGCGGTGAATCTTGACCACCAATTCTTTGCCAGCCAGGCCGTTGCCGCGCTGATGCAAAAAGGCGAGGGCGGCAACATTATTCTGACCAGCTCCACCAGCTTTATGAAGGGCAGACCGGGCATGTCCGGTTATACCACGTCAAAGGCGGCGATTGTCGGGCTAAGCCAGACGCTGGCGCGCGAACTGGGGCCATCGGGCATTCGCGTTAACTGCATCGTGCCGGGGGCGATTTCCACCCCACGTCAGCAGGCGCTGTGGCGCACGCCGGAATCTGAAAAGGAGATCCAGGCTATGCAGTCGCTGGATATCACCCTTGAAGGCCGGGACGTTGCCGCCATGGCGCTGTTTGTCGCCTCCGATGACGCCCGTGGCTGTACCGGGGGGCTCTTTTTTATCGACGCCGGTATCCGCCTGGTATGACCGCATCTTCACCCCCGCACGCTGGCTGCGCGCACGTGCAGGCTGCGCCGGGGCGTGGTGATGATGGTGGTGACGACGCCCACGATATGTGCGCCTTCCTCCTCATCAATGTACACCGTGCGATAGTTTTCGTTCTCTGCCACCAGGCGCGGTGGTGAGAGGCGTAAACGCCGGACGGTAAAACCGCTCAGCAGGCGGGCGACGACGATATCGCCATCCGCCGGCTGCAGGCTGCTATCCACTAAAAGTAAGGAGCCGGGCAGGATCGCCGCGCCGCACATGGCATCGCTGGCGGTGCGCAGCACATAGGTTGCTGACGGGTGGCTAATCAAGTGTGCCACCAGGTCGATCGCACCTTCGATGTAATCGGCCGCCGGGCTGGGAAAAGCGCTGGTTGTCATTGCATGTCGCTCCCACGTAATGGCAGGCATAAGGCTGCCTGACAAACCTGTAGACGTCCTGATAAAGGTGAGGCTTTCGCCGCTGAAACATCCATGGTTACTGTTTTTATGTATTACTGTGTTTATATACAGTATCGTCAGGAAGGGGCATCGATCAAGCCGCCTCGCTGCGATTTTTGTGAAGGGATTGATGACACAAGGATTTTTGTTGGATGATGAAAAAATGCGCGATTCGGGTATTTCAGGCCATCGCCTGGCCGCAGGCAACCATGAGAATAATACGGGAAAAAACGCTATTTTATTATTTCGCGGCGGCGGACGTTTTTTACATTCAGTGGGCCAGCCACTACACTTAGCAGCAGTTTAACCATTGGATGGCGAAAATGACGGCATTGAAAACCCATAATTTCTTTTTTATCGTTCTGTTGTTGCTGGTCAGTGTGGCGTTTTTTAGCCTGATCCAGCCGTACTATGCAGCCATTATCTGGGCCGTTATTCTGGCGCTTATTTTTTATCCGCTGCGGGTGAAATTATCCGGCTGGTTACGGGGGCGTGACGGTATTGCTTCGTTGCTGACCGTACTGCTTATCTGCGTGTTAGTTTTTATTCCATTAATGATTATTGTCACGTCACTGATTGCGGAAATTAATGCGCTTTATCAACGGTTGCAAAATAACGCCACGGATTTGCCACAGCTCTTTACTGACAGTATTAGTTATCTGCCCGGCTGGGCGCAGGGATATTTACGTGAAAATGACTTTGACTCTGTCGGCGCCATTCGCGAAAAATTATCTGGTGTGGCGCTGAGCTCCGGGCGATATCTGGCGGGCAGCGCGGTGATTATTGGTAAAAATACCCTGAGTATTACCGTCAGTTTCTGTCTGATGGTCTATCTGCTGTTCTTTTTATTGAAAGACGGCTCCCGGCTGGTTCGCAGAATATTTACGGCTATTCCGCTGACGGACAAAATCAAACGCCGCCTGTTCCATAAATTTGCCAGCGTCTCCCGCGCCACGGTGAAAGGGACACTGGTGGTAGCAATTGTGCAGGGGGCGCTGGGAGGCTTCGGCTTCTGGTTTTCCGACATTAACGGCAGCCTGCTGTGGGGTTCGCTGATGGCGTTCATGTCGCTGATCCCGGCGGTCGGTACGGCGCTTATCTGGGTTCCGGCGGCTATTTTTCTCTTCTCCACCGGGGAAATTATCACCGGTACAATGATGACGCTCTATTTTGTCGTGGTGGTCGGGCTGGCTGATAATATCCTGCGGCCATTATTAGTCGGCAAAGATACCCGGATGCCCGATTATTTAATCTTGCTGACTACGCTTGGCGGGTTGCAATTCTTTGGCATTAACGGTTTTGTGCTGGGGCCAATGATTGCCGGGCTGTTTATTGCCTCGTGGAATTTACTCGCCGAAGACCGTGCGCTGGCGATGAAATCGGAACAATAATCTGTATTGCCGCCGCCGATATTTTTCACCAGCGGCTGTGATGCCATTTCCACAAACCCGGTGAGCACAGGTAAAGAAGTGAAAAGAATTTGAGGAAAAACAGGCCCTGTGGTAGAAATAGGGCGTGTTTTACTACTGAGGACAATCGTTCCGCCACGATGAGAAGCAATGTGCGGATATTGTAATTTTATGGATAATCTGTTCAGGACGTTCATTTCTGGCTTTTCCCGTCTTACTTCTTCTGTCTTTCTGCTTTCCGGCGAACAACACTGGCGCTCGGCGCTATAGTCCTTTTCTCTCTGCTTAGGCTCGCGTAAATTACGCGACTTTTATTTTTTACGCATCGGGTTTTCCGTTAGGGAAGAACCCTGCAGGATTATATTCTCAAGCAGGAGAAGCATGATGATTTACTGGATATTATTAGCGCTGGCCATCGTGGCTGAAATAACCGGCACATTATCAATGAAGTGGGCAAGTGTGACCAACGGACACACCGGTTTTATTCTGATGCTGGTGATGATTGCACTGTCATATATTTTATTATCATTCGCGGTTAAAAAGATTGCCCTCGGGGTGGCTTATGCCCTGTGGGAGGGGATCGGTATTTTATTGATCACCCTGTTTAGCGTTGTGTTGTTTGATGAAGTGCTCTCGCCGATGAAAATTGCCGGGCTGATGACGCTGGTGGTCGGGATTGTGCTTATCAAATCGGGCACCCGGAAAGCGGCTAAGACGCCGCAGGAGCGCCGCAATGCAACAGTTTGAGTGGGTTCACGGCGTCTGGCTGGCGGTGGCTATCGTTCTGGAGATCGTCGGCAATATTTTCCTTAAATTTTCAGCGGGTTTTCGCCATAAATTATACGGGATTGGCTCGCTGGTGGCGGTGCTTGGTGCCTTTGCCGCGCTGTCTCAGGCGGTAAAAGGTATAGATTTGTCAGTGGCTTACGCGCTCTGGGGTGGGTTCGGCATTGCCGCGACCCTGGCGGCGGGCTGGATCCTCTTCGGCCAGCGCCTGAATAATAAAGGCTGGATAGGGGTTATCTTATTGATTGTTGGTATGATACTAATAAAACTCGCCTGATGTGATCGCTGCCCGAATTTGGGGCAGCGAAATCCACCGTCTGTAATACGCTTAGTTAACGGAAGTCCTCAACTGGCTGTTTTTCCTGTTAAGGATAGAGGGGGCAGTGCATGTTGAACCCATTTAGCTGGCGGAATATCCCGAATGCCAAAACCCTGTTCGTCATGATCTTCCTGGCAGGGATTGGGCTTATTTTTTCCATCGTTGCACTGCTTTATCTTTCGTTGCATCTGATCAGTAGTAAAGCCAACGAAATTGATGAACATCGCACCGCGCTGTCTGTGCAGGGGGCGATTCAGACCTCGGTAAATCGCGTGCGCTCGCTGGTCATTGATAACGCCGTCTGGGATGACGCGGTGCGGGAAGCGTATCGCCCACAGCTCGATACCCAATGGCTCTATAAAACCTGGGGCGAGGGATTTAAAGTCAATAATCTCTATGACGGCACCTTTATTCTTGATGAAAACTTCAACGTCTTATGGGGAGCGTTTCACAGCGCCACATTTACGGAACATTCGCTCGATTTTTTTGGCAAGGGTTTACAGGCGCTCATCCGTAATAATTCGGCTTCGCTGATTTCCAGCAATGAAATTTATGCCGGGATTACCCGTACCCGCAGCGGCACCGCATTTATAGGGATTGGCCTTATCCGCCCGATGGTGGGTAATTTAGCGGTTAATGATAATACCCGGCGTTATCTGGTGATCACCCGCCACCTGAATACACAAATCCTTAAAGAGCTGGGCGATACCTTCCAGATAGCCGATTTAGCGTTCACGGAGCAGAAGCCGGATGAATTCGCCGTGCCGCTGGAAAGTTCGGCGGGGGAGGTGCTGGGCTGGTTAGACTGGTCACGGCGCCTGCCGGGCGCGGAGGCGGCCGAGGCGGCTTCTGCCAATATTCGTCAAATCGCCCTGCTGGCATCGGAATTGATCCTCCTGTTTATTATCCTGAGCAGCGCCGGGTTGTATAAGCTGGCGAAAGGGGAAAATATTGCTCGCCAGATTGCCCTAACCGACTGGCTGAGCCACCTGCCTAATCGCCGCGCCCTGATTGAACATCTCGATAAACTCGCCGCGCGGGGCGACACCAGTATGATGAGCGTCGCCTTTGTCGATCTTGATGGGTTCAAGGATGTGAACGACATTTACGGGCATGATGTGGGGGACCGACTGATCAGAACCATCGCCCAGACGTTACGGGAGAAAGTGCCGACGCAGGGGATGCTGGCACGGATGGGGGGCGATGAGTTTGCCATGACCGTTGGCGGCCCCTGGGCAGAGGAGCAGACCGCAAGATTTGCCGAGTATGTCCTGGCGTATCTGAATAACCCCATCCAGGTGGGAGAGCGGACGATCCATATTGGAGCCAGTATTGGCATCGCCAGCGGCACGCTGGTGGAGTGCACCAGTACTGAGCTTTTCCGCCGTGCCGATATCGCCATGTATCACTCAAAAAGTATCGGCAAAGGGCGCATCACGCATTACGATGCGGCGCTGAACAGTGCCCGTGAGCGGCAATTGCTGATTGAAAATGATATCCGTAACGGTATGGAGCGCGGTGAATTCGATGTCTGGTATCAGCCCATTATGGATGCGCGTAGCCTGGCGATGGTTGGCGTCGAAGCACTTGTCCGCTGGCCGCGCCGCCCGGCTGGCGAACTTAAACCCGATGATTTTATTGTGATTGCGGAAACCAGTGGGCTGATTTACGAACTGGGGCAGTTTGTTCTGCGTCGCGCCTGTAACGATCTGCAGGCGCACAGCGATTTAAAATTGTCGGTAAATATCTCCCCGGCGCAATTTCGCGACCCGGATTTTGAGGACAAGGTGGCGAAAGTGTTGATAAGTACGCGCTTCCCGCCAGCACGCCTGCAACTGGAAGTGACCGAAACCTATGTTGTGGAAAATCCGGAGCGTGCGCATATCGCCATTACCACCCTGAAAGCGCTGGGCATGTCGGTCGCGCTGGACGATTTTGGTACCGGATACTCCAGTATCGGCTACCTGCGTCGCTTCAATTTTGAAACGATCAAAATTGATAAATCCCTGGCCGGGCTGGTGGATGATGATGAACAAGCGTCGGCGCTGGTGAGTGGCACAATTCGCATCGCCAGTGCGCTGGGAATGATGGTGGTGGCCGAAGGCGTGGAAAATGAAAAACAGATGAAGATGCTACGATTGGCCGGTTGCGACCAGTTACAAGGCTACTGGTTTAGCGAACCCATGCCGCTGGACGACATCTTACATTTGCGTCATCTGCGGCAGGGTTGATTTACTCTTTTGCCAGCGCTTCGAGTTTGTCACGAAAACCGGTCACCGAAATGGCCCGGTTGTCGGCGCGCCAGCGATCTTTGGCGGCCGGGGCTGAACTCTGGACCGCAATAAGCTGCCAGCCTTCGGCGGTTTTCAGCATCAACGGCGAGCCGCTGTCGCCGGGTAACGTATCGCATTGATGCGACAGCACGCTGTTTTGCGCCCAGCCGGTAACAATGCAATTTTCGTGGCTGTACAGCGTGTCCAGATGATCGGCCGGATAACCCGACTGCGTCACTTTGCGCTCTGCCACTTTTAGCGCATCCGTCAGCGCCGCTTTATCACCCACAAACAGCGGTAACGGTGTAATGCCGGACGGCGGGTTACGCAGCACAACCAGCCCAAAATCCCAGGGGGCGGCGGATGACGGCACGATCCAGCCATCGCCATCGGGTTTCAGCCGTTTACCCAGAGACGGGTCGACGCGCCCTTCGATGCCGTGGATTTCATAGCGCCAGGTTCCTTTCTGCGAAACAAAACGCAGCGCTACCGCTTTATCCGGTTTGCCGTTCGGCGGCGTCAACAGACAATGCCCGGCGGTTAAGGCCAGGTGAGGAGAAATAAGCGTCGCGGTACATAAATTGCCACTGGCCGTTTCCAGTTGCCCAATCGCATCCCAGGGGGAGCGGGTCGGTGTAGTAACGCGAACGCGATCATCATGACCAAAGAACAGCGTCTTGATCTGAGCCGCATCAATGGTGTCATCATCACCATCGTCGGCATGTCCGTAAGCAGAAAAGAGAAAAAACGATCCCAGCAATAGCACAACGGTTTTTCGCATATCACACTCTGGTGGGGTAATTATGATTATTAAATGTGAACCCAGGTTTATAAACTATAGACGGGGCGAGAAAAAAGTGGGAGTAAAATCAGCGTGCTACATCAGGAAAGAAAAAGCCGAAGGGCAATGAGCGCGCAGACAATCAGCATTAACAGGATGAACTCGAAACGATAACGTCGCAGCATAGGCCCTCCAGAGAAAAACGGCGCTTCACCTCAGGGTTCAGCGCCGACGATTTACTCAGCCTGTACAGCAGGCGGGGTATTACACGGTAACTTATGCAGCCGGTTGAGCAGCTGGTTTAGTTGCAGTGTGTTTTACGTGTTTTTTATGGTGTTTTTTAGCTGCCTGAGCTTTCTGCTCTACAGCCGGTTTAGCCGCT
This sequence comes from Phytobacter diazotrophicus, assembly GCF_052061655.1. Taxonomy (NCBI): domain Bacteria; kingdom Pseudomonadati; phylum Pseudomonadota; class Gammaproteobacteria; order Enterobacterales; family Enterobacteriaceae; genus Phytobacter; species Phytobacter diazotrophicus. The sequence continues at coordinate 2,567,751 of NZ_CM125428.1, forward strand.
GCTTTTTTGTGGTGTTTTTTCTTAGCAGCCTGAGCTTTCTGCTCTACAGCTGGTTTAGCTGCTGCTTTTTTGTGATGTTTTTTCTTAGCGGCCTGAGCTTTCTGTGCAACGGTTTTTTTCTTGTGAACTTTTTTCGCATGCGTGGTTTTAGCCGGCGCAGCAGCAGGTGCAGCGGCAGGCGCAGCAGTAGTGGTGGTAGTAGCCGGAGCTGCAGTTGTGGCTGCGGTATCAGCAGCGAACGCAACAGAAGACAGACCCATAGCAGCGGCAACAACCAGAGCTAATACTTTTTTCATTCTGATATCCTCGAATTTGGTTTCATCGTTCAACCCCACTGCGGGGCCGTTGAAGAGACTATACCGACAGAGATGTTATCTTTCCGTGAGTGATTGGTTTCGGCGTGTAACGGGATGTACAAACGAGCCGGGAGTCACAGCTTGCGGTTTCTGTATGATGGGTAAAATATTTATTTTCAAAAGGTTATGTTTGTTGTTGTCAGTTGATGAATTAACATGCGTAAGGTGGCGTCATCGTGATTGCACGAATAAAGTCAGAAAGGGGGACTGAAAGCCAGTCTGGAGACCCGGCGTGTCCCCCCGGCATGCTTCAAAGCAATTTATTCATGTTATAGCCGGTGACCTGATAGCCATTCGCTTCATAAACGTTTTTGGCATGCGCATTTTCGGCAGCGACGCGTAATTTGATTTGCCGGATACCTTCGCCTGCCAGCAGAGCCTCCAGACTTTGCATCGCACGGCTACCGAGCCCCTTACCGCGAAACGCGGGCAGGAGGTAAAAGTCATAAATAAATGCCGATTGATCCTCCCCATTCGCCCGGTACCATAAATAGCCAATCTGCACTTCGCTGCCGTTTTCTGCATGCACGATGCTTTTCAGGCTTTGACCTTGCGTTTTCACACCGTCGGGCAAGCTGCTGGCAATTTCTCTTTTTGCCTGCACCAACGCCTCATCCTGGGACAGGTGATAATTAGCGGCAATCTCCGCAGCATAGTCGGGAATAAAATAGGCCAGAAAGCCTGCAAATTCCGTTTCAGACATGGGGTGAAGCACAACCATATTTTTGCCTTTCAAAGAGATGGGCTGGCACAGTTCAGCGCGCGGTGCGTGAACTGTGCCGGGGATGATTACAAATAACGCGACGTTAAATGGTGGCGGAAATAGCGGCTGTCCAACGCCTCGCCGGTGGCCTGTTCAATCAACTGCGAGGTGGAGAAACGGCTGCCGTGCTGCCAGATATTCTGCCGCAGCCAGTCAAACAGTGCGGAAAAATCACCTTGCGCAATAGCCTCATCCAGCCCTGGCAGGGCGTTTCGCGCGGCCTGGAAAAGTTGAGCGGCATACATCGCACCAAGCGTGTACGACGGGAAGTAGCCAAACCCGCCGTCCGTCCAGTGGATATCCTGCATACAGCCGTTACGGTAGTTACCTTCGGTGGACAAGCCCAGCCATGCCTGCATTTTTTCATTCCACAGGGCAGGAATATCGTCCACTTCTATTTCGCCGTTAATCAATGCTCGCTCAATTTCATAACGCAGGATCACATGGGCCGGATAGCTGACTTCATCGGCATCGACGCGGATAAAGCCGGGTTTAACGCGCTGATTCCAGGCAATGAAGTTACCTTCTTCAAACGCGGGTTGTGCACCGAAACGTTGAATAATTGCGGGCAGCAGACGTTTCAGGAAGGCTTCGCTGCGACCAAGCTGCATTTCAAAAAACAGACTTTGCGACTCATGGATGGCGGTAGAACGCGCCAGCGCGACCGGTTGCCCCAGCCACTGACGCGGCAGGTTTTGCTCGTAGCGGGCGTGCCCGGTTTCATGCACCACGCCAAACAGCGCACTCAGCAGTTCATTTTCATCATAACGGGTGGTGATGCGGACATCTTCCGGCACGCCGCCGCAGAACGGATGCGCGCTGACGTCGAGACGCCCGGCGTTAAAATCGAAACCGAGCAGCGTCATGGCTTCCAGCCCAAGTTCGCGCTGGGTGGCGACGGGGAACGGGCCGACGGGGGCAATCAGCGTTTCACGCGATTGCTTGTCAACCACACGCTGCAGCAGGTCCGGGAGCCAGGATTTCAGATCGGCGAACAGGACGTCCAGACGGGCGCTGGTCATGTCCGGTTCGAAAATATCCAGAAGCGCGTCATACGGCGAGCAGCCTTTCGCCTGGGCGCGGATCGTCGCCTCTTCGCGGCTGAGTTTTACCACCTCTTTCAGATTCGCGCTGAACCCGGCCCAGTCATTTGCCGGACGCTGAGTGCGCCAGGCATGTTCACACTTGCTGCCCGCCAGCGCTTTGGCCTCCACCAGTGATTCCGGCAGCAGCGCGGCCTGCTGGTAGTGGCGCGTCATCTCGCGCAGGTTTGCCTGTTCCACATCATTAAGATCTTCTTGCAGGGCATTGCGTAGCCATTCACCAACCTTTTTGTCAGTCAGGATTTGGTGTTGTAGCACGCCCAGTTCAGCCAGCGCCTCACCACGGGCGGTGCTGCCCCCTGGCGGCATCATGGCGAACATGTCCCATCCGACGATGGCGGAGAGGTGCTGGAAACGGCTCAGGCGGGTGAAAGTGCGGGTAAGGGATTGATAGTTTTGATTGTTATCCATATTGCCTCTGCAAGCGGGTTCGGAACGATATGAATGAGAGTACAGAGATTCAGGCACTTATCAACGGACAAACAAGATTATTCGCCGGTTTATGGTGGGACATTACCAACTGAACCATAATGAAAAAGTCGCAGGTGACATACGTTGAATCAACCCTAAAGCCTAAATGATGAATCCCTTTGTGTGGATCATATTTGCTCTTATGGTGCTTGACGCAGTACGTGAATTATTAGGGGCATCGTCGATACTGGGGATGTTCTGATCTGCCAGGGCACAGAGCAAAAGCCCCGAAAATAGACCGGGGCCCTATGTTAACTCATACCGCTTTAGCGTAAGCGGCGATGCAGTCTGCTGCCGACAAATAACGCCAGTAACAGCATCAGCGCAATAAAGCCGCCCACACCGTTCCAGCCATAGTTATGCCAGAACACACCACCAAGCGTACCCGCGATACTTGAGCCCAGATAATAGCTGAATAAATATAGCGATGAAGCCTGCCCTTTGGCGCGGCGCGCGCGTGGGCCAATCCAGCTACTGGCGACGGAGTGGGAAGCAAAGAAACCGGCAGTAAAAAGCAGCATACCGATAAAAATCGCCCACAGTGAAGGGAGCAGCGTTAATAAAAGACCGGAAAGCATAATTGCAATCGAGGCGATCATCACCGGCCCTCGACCATATTTGGCGGTCATTGCCCCGGCGCGCGGTGAACTCCAGGTACCGGTTAAATAGGCGACGGAAAGTAACCCCACCACCGCCTGGCTTAAAAACCACGGCGACTGCATCAACCGATAACCAATGTAATTAAACAGGGTAACGAACGAGCCCATTAACAGGAAACCCTCAAGGAATAATAAGGGCAATCCTTTATCGCGCCAGTGCAGGCGAAAATTAATGAACAGGGTGCGCGGGCGTAGCGAACTCGGACGGAAATGACGAGATTCCGGCAAAATACGCCAGAACATTAACGCGGAAGCCAGTGCAAAACAGCCAATCGCCGCCAGCGCGATACGCCAGTTAAAAAAATCAGTGAACACGCCGCTAATAAGGCGTCCGCTCATGCCGCCAATCGAGTTGCCGCTAATGTATAGCCCCATGGAAAAGGCGACAAAGCTGGGGTGGATCTCTTCACTAAGGTAGGTCATGCCCACGGCGGCAACTCCGCTCAGTGACAGCCCAATCAGGGCACGCATGATCAGAATGCCGTGCCAACTGGTCATCAGCGTTGAAAGCAGCGTACAGCATGAGGCCAGCAACAATGCCGTCACCATCACTTTCTTACGGCCAACCGCGTCTGATAACGGTCCGGTAAATAACAGACCGATGGCCAGCATGGCGGTAGAGATAGAGAGTGAAATACTGCTGTTTGCCGGAGAGACGCCGAACTCCTGTGACAGCACCGGCAAAATAGGCTGCACGCAATAAAGTAGGGCGAAGGTGGCCAGTCCGGCGGAGAAGAGCGCCAGGGTGACGCGCATAAATTGGGGGGTACCACGTTTAATAAATTGTGTCGGCAAAGGACGATTATTTTCATCAACACCACTTGCCGGAAGAGTGTCAACGGTAGTTGTACGGCTCACTTGAAATCCTTAAGTTTACATCCCGGTCAGGCGGGGATGTATTTAAGGGTATGAAACGGTCATTGTTCTGTCTAATATATTAATAATCTCAAATGATATGTTTAAAATATGAATATCGAGCTTCGCCATCTCCGTTATTTTATTGCTGTCGCCGAAGAGCTGCATTTTGGCCATGCGGCGGCGCGGTTAAATATTTCCCAGCCGCCGCTGAGCCAACAAATCCAAATCCTTGAGCAGCAAATCGGCGCGAAGCTGCTGGCGCGTACCAACCGCAGCGTGTCGCTGACGCCCGCAGGTCGACAATTTCTGGCAGATAGTCGGCAGATATTAAGCCAGGTAGATGATGCCGTTAGCCGGGCGTCCCGCCTGCATCAGGGGGAAACCGGCGATTTGCGCATTGGCTTTACCTCATCGGCACCGTTTATTAGCGCAGTGTCTGACACCCTGTCGTCGTTTCGCCAGTCTTACCCGGATGTGCATATCCAGACCCGGGAAATCAATACCCGTGAGCAGATTGCCCCGCTCAATGAGGGCAAACTTGACCTTGGATTGATGCGCAATACCTTGCTGCCTGACACGCTGGCCTGGCAGGTGATTTTGCGCGAGCCGCTACTGGCGATGATTCATCGCGATCACCCTTTAGCCGCGAAAAGCGGCGTATCGCTGGCCGAGCTGGCGCGGGAGCCGTTTGTCTTTTTCGACCCGCATGTGGGAACCGGGTTGTATGACGATATTCTTGGGTTGTTGCGCCGTTATAACCTGACACCGTCGATTACCCAGGAAGTGGGGGAGGCGATGACCATTATTGGTCTGGTGGCGGCGGGACTTGGGGTGTCGATTCTGCCCGCCTCATTCCGGCGTGTGCAATTGACAGAAATGCGTTGGGTACCGATTCTGGAAACGGATGCGGTATCGGAAATGTGGCTCGTATGGGCAAAGCATCATGAACAGGGCACAGCGGCACAGCGTTTCAGGCAGCAACTCATTTCTGCGGCGAATGCATAAAAAGTGGACAGTATACGCCCGCAAAACGTGCGGTAAATCACAAGCCTACGTAAATATTTGACGGCGACTATTGAAGTGCTTCACCATATCCCAAAGTTTATTTCGAGCTCAAAAATAAAGGGAGTAAGAGGTGGTTGCTGATAGTCAGCCTGGGCATATTGATCAAATTAAGCAGACCAATGCAGGGGCTGTCTACCGCCTGATTGATCAGCTTGGCCCGGTGTCGCGCATCGATCTGTCACGTCTGGCGCAGCTTGCGCCAGCCAGTATTACCAAGATTGTGCGGGAAATGCTTGAAGCGCACCTGGTACAGGAGACCGAAATTCAGGAGCCGGGCAGCCGCGGGCGGCCTGCCGTTGGGCTGGTGGTGGAGACCGAAGCCTGGCATTATCTCTCGCTGCGCATCAGCCGCGGGGAGATTTTCCTCTCCTTACGCGATTTAAGTAGCAAACTGGTGGTGGAAGAGCGTCAGGAGCTTCCGCTGACCGACGAAAAGCCGCTGCTGCAGCGCATCATTGTTCATATCGATCAGTTTTTTATCCGTCATCAGCAGAAGCTGGAGCGTTTAACCGCCATTGCTATCACCTTGCCGGGGATTATCGACACGGAACATGGCATTGTGCACCGCATGCCGTTTTATGAAGACGTCAAAGATATGCCGCTGGGTGAAATGCTGGAACAGCACACCGGTGTGCCGGTCTATGTGCAGCATGATATCAGCGCCTGGACCATGGCAGAGGCGCTGTTTGGCGCTTCGCGCGGGGCGCGTGACGTTATCCAGGTGGTTATCGACCATAACGTTGGGGCCGGTGTCATTACCGATGGTCGCCTGCTTCACGCAGGTAGCAGTAGCCTGGTGGAGATCGGCCACACGCAGGTCGACCCATACGGTAAACGCTGTTACTGCGGTAATCACGGGTGTCTGGAAACCATTGCCAGCGTGGAGAGCGTGCTGGAACTGGCGCAGCTACGCATGAGCCAGTCCATGAGCTCCATGCTGCACCAACAGCCGCTGACGGTAGAGTCGTTATGTGAAGCGGCTCAACAGGGCGATTTACTGGCGAAAGACATTATCAGTGGCGTGGGGGCGAATGTCGGTCGCATTCTCGCCATCATGGTGAATTTATTCAATCCGCAAAAAATTCTCATCGGTTCGCCGCTCAGTAAGGCGGCGGATATCCTCTTCCCGGCGATTGCTGACTGCATTCGCCAGCAGGCGCTGCCCGCCTACAGCAAACATATCGCCGTCGAAAGCACACAATTCACCAATCAGGGCACTATGGCAGGTGCGGCACTAGTGAAGGACGCGATGTATAACGGATCCTTGTTGATTCGTTTGTTGCAGGGGTAACATTTTTACACTGTTCTACTAAAAATTGCGCTATCTCAAGCTGAACACCGCATCCCTAACGTAGACTTTCGCTACTGAATTATTTTCCTGATTTATATTTTCGTAGCATAACGGTGGAGTTAGCGATGCTTAAGCGTTTCTTTGTAACGGGTACTGATACGTCTGTCGGCAAGACAGTGGTGTCCCGCGCGCTGCTACAGGCGCTGGCCGCTTGTGGCAGTACCGTCGCGGGTTACAAGCCAGTCGCTAAAGGGAGCAAAGAGACACCGGAAGGCCTGCGCAATAAAGACGCGCTGGTGCTGCAAAGCGTGTCTTCAATTGATTTACCGTATTCTGCTGTCAATCCCATTGCGTTTAGCGAAGATGAAAGTAGCGTGGCGCACAGTTCTGCGATTAATTACACCCTGTTGTCCAATGGCCTGGCCAGCCTGTGCGAGCAGGTTGATCATGTGGTGGTGGAAGGGACGGGCGGCTGGCGTAGCCTGATGAACGATCTGCGTCCGCTTTCCGAATGGGTTGTGCAAGAGCAAATGGGCGTGTTGATGGTAGTGGGGATACAGGAAGGGTGTATCAACCATGCGCTGTTGACCGCTCAGGCGATTGCCAGCGATGGTCTGCCGCTGATTGGCTGGGTGGCTAACCGCATTAACCCAGGGCTTGCGCATTACGCTGAAATTATTAATGTTCTCAGCCGCAAGTTGCCTGCGCCGCTGGTGGGTGAGTTACCTTATCTGCCGCGTGCCGAACAGCGCGACCTGGCGCAGTATATCAATTTGCAGATGGCGAAAGGGATGCTGGCCGCCGAGCGTGTATTGGCGTAAACCGGCAGCCAGACCCGGATGGCGGCGCAAGCGCCTGATCCGGGCTACGCGTTTGGTGCGGCACATACCTCATACGTAGCCCGGCTAAGCGTCGCGCCAGCCGGGGTCAGGCATCGCTGTGAATATTCAGCACCCGGCGTGTTTTGCCGGAGCTTAAATAATCTGCAATATAATCCTGTGAAATCTCCCCGTTGTAGCGCCCGGCTTCATCAACAATCGGCATCCAACTGGTATTACTCTCATACAACTTCGACAATACCACGCGCAGATTATCCTCAGCTTTCCCGGTAATTCGGAACGGATGCAACAGCCCGGCGCAATCACCCTGCGCGCCACGCGCTTCGCGACGCTTCACAAAACCCAGCGGTTTACCGTCGCCATCCACCACGGTAATCGCGCGAATATCGTTATCGTCCATCATCGCGAACGCTTCCTGAGCCGCCGTCGACTCACGTACCGTCAGCGTCGGCTGTTGGTCGGTGACATCCCCTGCGGAAACCAGCAGCAGACGTTTCAATGTACGGTCCTGGCCGACAAAAGAGCCGACAAACTCGTTCGCCGGTTTGGCCAGCAGCTCATCCGGGCTGGCGCACTGCACAATACGCCCCTGGCGGAACACCGCAATCCGGTCCCCCAGCTTTAACGCTTCATCTATATCGTGGCTGACCAGCATGACGGTCTTTTTCAGCGTGCGCTGCATCTCCAGAAACTGATTCTGGATAACTTCGCGGTTAATGGGATCGACCGCGCCGAACGGTTCATCCATCAGCAGGACCGGCGGATCCGCCGCCAGTGCGCGAATCACCCCGATACGCTGCTGCTGACCGCCGGACATCTCACGCGGATAGCGGTGAAGGAATTTTTTCGCATCCAGCGCCACCATATCCATTAACTCTTCGGCACGGCGTTTACAGCGGTCTTTATCCCAGCCCAGCATGCGCGGCACCACGGTAATGTTCTCTTCAATGGTCATATTGGGAAACAGACCGATCTGCTGGATAACATAGCCCAGATTACGACGCAGGCTGACAGTGTCCATGTCGCTGGTATCTTTGTCATTGACCAGGATCTTACCGCTGCTGGGCATAATCAGGCGGTTAATCATCTTAAGCGTGGTCGTTTTGCCGCAGCCGGACGGGCCCAACAGTACGCACATTTCACCTTGCGGCACGTGCAGGTTGATATTGTCAACGGCCTTCACGGTCTGGCCGTTTTTCTGGGTGAATTGTTTAGTTAAATTTTCCAGTTTTATCATTATCGAATCCCCTTCGGTGTCAGAACCACCTGCAAGCGATGCAGTAACCAGTCGAGCACAATGGCCAGTAAACAGATCATCAGCGCCCCGGCAATCAACATGCGGATATCGCTGCCGCCGATACCATTGAGCAACAGTAGCCCCAGGCCGCCTGCGCCAATGACCGCCGCAATGGCCATAACGCCAATATTCATCACCACCGCAGTACGGATGCCGCCGAAAATCACCGGCAGCGCCATGGGAATCTCTACCCAGCGCAGACGTTGCCAGAAGGTCATGCCAATGCCGCGCCCGGCTTCACGCAGGCCGGGAGGCAGACTGTCCAGCGCGGTATGGGTATTACGCACAATCGGCAGCAAGGAGTAGAGGAAGACGGCGGTGATAGCGGGCAGGGCGCCAATCCCCTGACCGATCAGCGAGAAAAGCGGGATCATCAGGCCGAATAAGGCAATCGACGGGATGGTCAGCACAATCGTTGCCAGCCCCAGCACGGGCGTTGCCAGCCATTTATGCCTTACGATAAGGATGCCCAGCGGCACGCCCGTCACAATTGCCAGACCGACCGCAAGCAGCACCAGCCAGAGGTGCTGGAAGGTGAGCATTGCCAGATAGCTCCAGTTATCCATCATGTAGTGAATCGTATCCATAGGCGCTCCTTACAGCAGACCTTTCTCACGCAGGAAGTCGTGCGCCACCTGCTGTGGCGTCTGATGGTCAATATCGACTTTTGCGTTGAGCGTCATGATGACGTCGTTGTTGAGCAGACCAGAAAGCGTATTAAGCGCCTCTTCCAGCCCCGGATTGGCCTCCAGCGTGTCTTTACGCACCACTGGCGTCACGGCATAGCTGGGGAAGAAGCCTTTATCATCTTTCAGCACTTTCAAATCGAAGCCTTTTACCCGGCCATCCGTCGTGTAGACCAGACCGGCATCGACGAAGCCATCACGGACGGCGTTATAGACCAGCCCGGGGTCCATCTGACGGATTTGCGGCCTGTCCAGCTCAAGGTTATAGGCCTGCTGGAAGGGTTTCATACCGTCGCTACGCCCGGAGAATTCGAGATCCAGCCCCAGCATCCAGTTATGTTTAGGATCGGTTTTTCGAATCTGCTCAATCTTCGCCACCATGTCCGACATGGTATTTATATGCTCGGCCTCGGCGCGTTTACGCTGCATCGCAAAGGCGTAGGTATTGTTCATATCGGCAGGTTTTAACCACACCAGGCCATGTTTTGCATCCAGTCGTTTTACCGTTTCGTAAGACTGTTCCGGCGTCATACGCTCTTTAATGTGATTGAAGATAATCAGCGAGGTGCCGGTATATTCCCACGTCATATCAACCTGTTTGTTGATCATCGCATTACGGGAAATCACCGTGGCAATGTTGGTTTGCGGCTGCACCTGAAACCCTTTCTTTTGCAGATACTGCACCGTCAGGGCCGAGAGAATATGCTGCTCAGTAAAACTTTTGGTCGCCAGAATCAGTGGGGCGGCGCGCACGCTTACCGTAAAAAGCAGCGTGGCACTCAATAGCCCCAACAGGCGTGAAGTCAGTCTCATAGGGATTCCTTTTCTTATTATTGGGTTCAGGCTGAGTGAGGGCTCAAAAAACGCCCAAGCGCCGCCAGCAGCGTGTCCAGAATCAGGGCAAATAGCGCGGTTGCCGCCGCACCCAGAATCAATGTCGGGAAATCGTTCAGATAGATGCCCGGGAAGATCAGCTCGCCATAACTGCTGGCGCCGATTAAAAAGGCCAGCGGTGCGGTGCCCACGTTGATGGCTGTGGCGATACGCACCCCGGAGAGGATCACCGGCAGTGCATTGGGCAACTCCACCTGATACAGCCGTTGCCATTTGGTCATACCGATACCGTTTGCGGCTTCCAGCAGCGATGCCGGAACCGAGCAGAGCCCCGCATAGGTGTTACGCACAATGGGCAGCAGTGAGGCCAGAAAAAGGGCGATAATGGCGGGTTTATCACCAATCCCGATGATGACCATCGCCAGCGCGAGTACGGCCAGCGGTGGCAGCGTGTTACCGACGTTAAAAATCTGCATCACGTATTCGGCGACACCGCGCGCAGCCGGGCGGCTAAGCGCAATCCCGCTGGGAATACCCACCAGCAGAGCAAAGAACATAGAGCTGAACACCAGAATCAAATGTTGTTGCCCGAGATAGACCAAATCCACCTGGCGGGCTCTGATTGTATCCAGACCAATACCCCAAACCAGGAGCGCCAGTACGACGGCAATCGTCGCAGTAAACAGCAGGGCGCGTGAGAGTGCGGAAGTGTGCATTGCAGTGTGTCTCCCTGTGTGCATGCGTTATGGCAACGGAGAGTTGCGTGTTGTTATGCCATGTTCGGCAGGGTATTTGAGCTATAGCAAGCACCTGGGAAGGATTCCAGTTTGGCGCGAATCTTTTAACCTGCGGATTTTGCGGAGGATTTACGCTATCGCTGATGGGATAACGGCTAAGAGCGGGAACTAAAGAATTGTCTTAAAAATGCGCCCTTAAAGTGACGTTGTCACCTTAAGGGCGCATTGTGAGGGATTAACGCGATAACGCTTTTTGGGCAACCGGCATTAATAAACGGCTCTGCCAGTCGCTAAGCGTTAACTGGGCAAGCCTGCCAGCCGCCTGCCAGAACGGGTGGCGGGCTTCCGCTACAAAAATCTCAAGAAAGCGTCCGGCCCAGGGCAGAAGATGCCAGGCAAGCAGCTCATCACAGGTGGCGTAGCGCTGATTCTCAACAAGCCAGGCCGCCAGCATCAGCAGGGTGCCAAAATGATCTTCCGGCTCATTCTGACTGGCCTCCCAGACAATGTGGTTGTCACGCATCCACTGGCGAAGCTCCAGCGTGGAGTCGCCAAAGAGTACGCTTTCTTTATCCAGCCAGACGGATCCCCAGGGCGGCGCAGGCAGCGCCCACGGGCCGATAAATAGCCGTTGCCAGGCCTCGGGAATCGTTTCTTTGCTTTCTGCGCAAAATAACGGCACGAGCGGGGTCAACGCCTCCGGCGCCAGCGGCCACTGGGTTTGCCATTCCCCCTGACGGAATGCGGCGATCAGCGCCTGCGTCTGTTCACTTTCCGGCGGGTAGTAAAACAGCGCCCCCAGAATGCGTGCCGAAAAAGCGAAATCATCTGTGTAAAAAGTGTCAGTCATTACGTTCCCGGAATCTCTGCTTAACCTGCAACCGCCATACCGACAGTCATATGTAACCCATAGAACAGACCGCGCCCAATCAATTCGCCTGCAACCACCAGTATGACACCGGCAAGCAGGCTGACAGCACGTGGCTGTTTTCGCATGATCAGCGGACAGAGCCAACAGCCGAGGCCTGCGGCGAGCAGGACCATACGCCAGACCTGCATTTCGCTCCAGGCTGGCACCAGCATGCTGGCCTGCTGCACGGAACTGTGGATCCCGGCAAGGCTCATCCCCTGCAGAATCACCAGACCGAGGCTTGCCAGCAGCGCCACCACGCTCAGCGAGGCGAAGGTCGCGCCATTGAAAGTGACGTGTGCCAGACGCAGCAGCAGTGCCGCCAGTAGCGGGCCGCCGAGTAGCATCGTGAGGAAGAACCCGGCGGTGGTGTATCCGTTATGCCAGGTTGGTACCGTATCAATCTGATAGACACGACTCATAGCCCAAACAAATACTACGCCCAGCACCATGCTGACCACCAGCCAGAATTTGCCCAGCGTAGCCGGCATTTTACCCAGCACTGTCACCAGCCACCAGAAGCCGCCTACGGCGAAGAAAATCGAGCCAGCGGCGATTTCGTTACTTAACGCAGAGGCGCCCACCCGGTTGAGTGAGTTCAGTGCGCGTATCGGCGAACCGAGATGCACCATGGAGGCGATAAAGCCGATGCCCATTAACACCCAAAGAAAGAACATGCTCCGCGTAATTCGCTGCTGTCCGGGCGCATCGTTTTTCGCCGCCATCCAGCCCATCCCGGTGACGATAAGGCCACCTGCCACGCATTGCCCTAATACCGTGAACAGCACCAGCGGCCATTCATGCCATCCGTTACCCATCTCACACCTCCAGCGGGTTTGCCAGATAGCCGGTGGTATCCCCTGTCGGGCGGCTGTTGGCGTTAGGTTTAATCACGATGCACGGCTTCGTGAAGTGCGACGCCGGGAGCGGGGCGACAGCCGCCAGCTCACCGTATTTTTTACGCAGCTCTTCAATGGGGCCGAAGTCCAGCGCACGCAGCGGGCAGGATTCCACGCAAATCGGCTTATGGCCCTCGGCGACACGACTGTAGCAGCCGTCGCATTTGGTCATATGGCCTTTTTCAGCGTTGAACTGCGGCGCACCGTACGGGCAGGCCATATGGCAGTAACGACAGCCGATGCAGATATCTTCGTCCACCACCACAAAGCCATCTTCGCGTTTGTGCATCGCCCCGCTGGGGCAGACTTTGGTACAGGCCGGATCCTCGCAGTGATTACAGGCGATGGAGAGGTAATAGGCGAAAACGTTCTGGTGCCAGACGCCGTTATCTTCCTGCCAGTCTCCCCCTGCGTATTCGTAAATGCGGCGGAAGCTGACATCCGGGGTTAAGTTCTTGTAATCCTTACATGCCAGCTCACAGGTTTTGCAGCCGGTGCAGCGCGCGGAGTCGATATAAAATCCATATTGTGTGGTCATCGGCTACTCCTTAAACCTTTTCGATTTCGACCAGATTGGTGTGCTGCGGGTTACCTTTCGCCAGCGGTGACGGACGATGGGTGGTCAGCGTGTTCACGCAGCCACCATGGTCAACGCGATCGCCTTGCATATCGGCGTTGTGCCACGCCCCCTGGCCCATGGCGCTCACTCCCGGCATGATGCGCGGAGTGACTTTAGCGGCAATGCGTACTTCTCCGCGTCCGTTGAACACCCTGACCATATCCCCACTGACGATGCCGCGTTTTTGCGCATCAATCGGGTTAATCCACACCTCCTGGCGGCAGGCGGCCTCAAGGATATCGATATTGCCGTAGCTGGAGTGGGTACGGGATTTGTAATGGAAACCGAACATCTGTAGCGGATATTTACTACGCGCCGGGTCGTCCCAGCCTTCTGGCGTCGAGGCATAAACCGGTAACGGACTGATCACTTCCCCTGCTGGAATCTCCCAGGTATTGGCAATCCTGGCCAGGCTGCTGGAGTAGATTTCAATTTTGCCCGAGGGCGTTTTCAGCGGATTAGCCTGCGGATCGTCGCGGAATTTTTTATAGGCCACATAGTGCCCGGCGGGGTCTTTACGCTTGTAAATCCCCATTTTTTTCAGATCCTCATAGGACGGCAGTTGGGGATCTTTTGCCAGCATTTTGGCGTAAAGATACTTAAGCCACTCTTCCTGTGTACGCCCTTCGGTGAATTTCTGGTAAATATCCGGCCCCAGGCGCCTGGCGATTTCGCTGGTTATCCAGTAAATCGGCTTACGCTCAAATTTCGGTGCGGTAACCGGCTGGATAAAGATCAGATAACCCATGTTCCCGGCGTAATCATTCGGGATGATATCTTCCTGCTCAACGGTCATTAAATCGGGCAGCAGAATATCCGCGTACATCGCTGATGAGGTCATGAAATTCTCAATGACGACAATCATTTCGCATTTCTTGTCGTCCTGTAAAACGTCATGGGTATGGTTGATGTCGCCATGCTGGTTGGTGATGGTGTTACCGGCATAGTTCCAGATAAATTTGATCGGGACGTCGAGTTTGTCTTTACCCTGAACACCGTCACGCAGGGCGGTCATCTCTGCGCCGCGCTCAATGGCATCGGTCCAGCTAAAGCAGGAAATTTTGGTTTTTACCGGGTTTTCCGGCATCGGCATGCGTTCAATGGTAATGGTATAGGTGGACTCACGCGCGCCGCTGTTCCCGCCGTTGATACCGACGTTACCGGTCAGAATGGGCAGCATCGCGATAGCGCGGGCGGTTAATTCGCCATTTGCCTGACGCTGCGGACCCCAGCCCTGGCAAATACAGGCGGGTTTGGTTTGACCAATCTCACGCGCCAGTTTCACAATGCGGTCGACCGGGATGCCGGTCACGGCAGAAGCCCATTGCGGCGTTTTGGCAATGCCGTCGTCGCCCTGGCCCAGAATATAGGCTTTGTAATGACCATTGGCTGGCGCGCCCGCTGGCAGGGTTTTCTCGTCATACCCGACGCAGTATTTGTCCAGGAATGGCTGATCGACCATGTTTTCGTTAATCAATACCCAGGCGATACCGGCAACCAGTGCGGCATCGGTGCCCGGACGTATCGGGATCCACTCATCTTCGCGCCCGGCAGCGGTATCGGTATAACGCGGGTCGATAACGATCATGCGCGCATTGGAACGTTCGCGCGCCTGTTCAAGAAAATAAGTAATGCCGCCACCGCTCATACGGGTTTCAGCCGGATTGTTGCCAAACATCACCACCAGTTTGGTGTTTTCGATGTCTGACGTACTGTTGCCTTCGTTGGAGCCGTAGGTGTAAGGCATCGCATAGGCGATCTGCGCCGTACTGTAGTGCCGTACTGGCCGAGGAAGCCGCCGTAAATGGCCATCAGGCGGGCAATAATAGAGGCAGAAGGGGAAGAACGGGTGATATTGCCGCCGACGATACCGGAGGAGTAGTTAATGTACACCGCCTCGTTACCGTATTTTTCCACAATCCCTTTCAGGCTACCTGCGATGGTATCAAGTGCTTCATCCCAGGAGATGCGTTCGAATTTACCTTCGCCACGTTTACCCACGCGCTTCATGGGGTAGTTCAGGCGATCCGGATGGTTGATACGACGACGGATTGAACGTCCGCGAAGGCAGGCACGAACCTGATGATTACCGTAAACATCCTCCCCGGTATTATCTGTCTCGACCCAGTAGACCTCGTTATCGCGTACGTGTGAACGCAACGCACAGCGACTGCCACAGTTGACGGAGCAGGCGCCCCATACGACTTTATCCTCTGCGGGTTGCAGGGCGCTTTGAACCGCTGCAGCAGCGGTCCGCATGCCAAAAGGCAGCGAAAAACTGCCTGCCGCCAGCGCCAGCGAACCCAGCGCAGTTGATTTCACGAGTGTTCGGCGGCTGATCCCGCCACCACTCTCAACAATGGACATAGCTCACTCCGTTATAGCTTATAATAGAAAAATATTACCCGTCGAAATTACGAGCATGCTAACGATGAGAGTGATGCTACTTAATAAGAGTCAGGGGGATCTTAATGGGGATCAAGAAGAGGGCCAATCCCCATTATTTTTGTAGGGCAATGAATTTACTGTGCGGCGGGTTTGTCACTTTCTAGCGGCGTTATTTCCCCCGATTGTGCATTCGCGCTACCCCGGGTGCGGGTATAAAGAATTTTCCAGTTATCGTTACTACAATGGCCCACAACCTGAGCACCCGACGCGCTATTTTGATCGTTGGGTTCGATGGTAAGCGTAAAGTCTGATTCTGGTACGCCGTTATTTATAATGCGTTGTTGTATATCGTTTTTTACTCTTTCACAGGAATCCGGTGCGGCATAAACAGATGCCGAGCCGATGAACAATAGTGCACCTAACCAGAGTGAATGTTTCATTTGCGACTCCTTATTAATTAATAATGCTCAATATGCCTGGCACTGAGAAGTAAGGCTAAGCGAAATCTGCGCAAAACAGGAATGCGCATTATCTTAGTTTTGTATCGTTATATCGCTATGTACATAGCGAGGGATATTTTTTTGCAAGAAAAGGGCAAGTTTGTCGATATTATTTTGCCGTGCCGAATCGCCAGGCCAGACCAGGTAATAGCCCTCGCCGGAAGCGATCGCCTGCGGGAAGGGGGCGACCAGTAAATGTTGATCCATCGCACTCTGGCTGAGCAGAAGATCGCCAATTGTTACACCATGTCCCCCCATCGCTGCCATCATGCCCTGTTCGAGGGTATCAAACACTTTGCCGCCCGCCAGACTCAACCCACTATACAAACTGCTGTTGTTAAGCCAACGCCGCCAGTCCCGGCGGTCACGTGAGGGGTGAATAAGCTCGCAGGCCGCCAGATTATCACGCGCCTTATCAAGCAAATCAGGAGCGCAAAGGGGGAGCAGCCATTCATCAAACAGTCGCAAACAGCGCGTTCCCGCACCGAAATGTCCATTGCCCAGCAGGATGGCGCAATCGAAAGGCTCTTTGGTGAAATCGACATTGTCGATATCCATCCAGATACTGGACACCTCGACTTCCGGCGTCTCGTTTTGCGCCCGGAAATCTGCCATCACATTTAGTAGCCAGCGCATCGTCAGCGTGGAAGGAGCCTTGAGCCGCAGCTGTACATGGGTACTGCGCAGTTGCCGACATGCATTCTCCAGTTGTGAAAATCCTTGTTGTAACTGTACTGCCAGCATGCGCCCGGCATCAGTAAGCATCACCTTCGGCCCATTACGCTCAAAAAGCTGGCAAGCGAAGTGATCTTCCAGCGTGCGGATATGGCGGCTGACTGCGCCTGGGGTAACATTGAGTAATTCGGCGGCCTGGCTGAATGAGCTGGATTGTGCCGCTACGGTAAAGGCGCGTAAGGCATAGAGATGAGGGATATTTTGTTTCATTGCGATTTATTTACATTGAGTTTTACTCACGATTGAAGCCAGTTTAACTCGTTTTTCATTCGGTGCGCACGCCTTTACCCTGAACAACAAAATAATGTGGGGAAACGCGTTATGGCTGAACTAAATCTTGCGCTCCTGAGCGCGTATGTTATCGCAGTGCTTTTTTTACTCTTAACACCGGGTCCCGTTGTGCTGTTAGTGACCGGGACGGCGGCGCGCGTGGGGTATGCCAGGGCGTTTCTAACCCTTCTGGGAACAAATCTCTCCTCGCTGGTATTGATAACCCTGGCCGTACTCGCTCTCGCCGGAGCGGTATCGCTCGACAAAGGGTATCTGGCGCTGCTGGGCATCGGCGGTTCAGTATTTATTGGCTGGGGGGCGGTGCAGTCATTACGTGAGCTTTGGGCGCAAAGGCCGGTGCAGGAGGGGGGTAAGGCTGTGCTGGCAGGTGGGTTTATGCGCGGATTTTTCACCGGTATTTCCAATCCAAAAGATATCCTCTTTTTTGTCTCATTTTTCCCGCAGTTCATTGCCATTAGCCGCGATTTTACCGCCAGCATTACCACGCTTTGCCTGCTGTGGATCGTGTTCGATTTTGCCGTCATGGCGGGTTATATCGTCGCCATCAAACGTTTTCTCCCTGTCACGCAAAGTCGACGTTTTGCCGCCTGTGCGGCGCTCTTTTTATTGTTACTGGCCGTCTGTGGTGTTGCCTGGAACCTTACGGGCGCGAAATCGCTCTTTATGTGATGAAATGATATTGTCTCTGCCCGAATAATTACAAGATTTGCTAAGATAAGCGCAACGCATTGTGATATTTGGGTGAACCTATTGAAAAAACAAATGATACTCATCGCGCTGATGGCCATTCTGGCGGGGTGTGATGACAACAAAGGACCTGTATCTTTTACGCCGGAGATGGCGAGTTTTTCGAATGAATTCGACTTTGACCCACTGCGCGGTCCAGTAAAAGATTTCAGCCAGACATTACTGAATGAAAAAGGTGAGGTATCGAAGCGCGTCAGCGGCACGATGTCCAAAGAAGGGTGTTTCGATTCACTGGAACTGCATGACCTTGAAAACAACACCGGGGTTTCACTGGTACTGGACGCCAACTATTACCTTGATGCGGACACCCAGGAAAAACGTCTTCGTCTACAGGGGAAATGTCAGTTGGCGGAATTTCCCAGTGCGGGGTTGACGTGGGATACGGATGAGCGCGGCTTTATCTCTTCCGCGCGTGGTAAAGATGTTGAAGTCAACTACCGTTACGATGACGAAGGCTATCCACTGGGCAAATCAACAATCTCGAAAGATATGCATCTGTCGGTTGTCTCGACCCCATCGAATATAAAAGGTAAGAAGCTCGATTATACGTCGGTCAGCACGCTGAATGATAAACCACTGGGTAATGTCAAACAGACCTGCGAGTACGACAAGCATGATAACCCGGTAGCCTGCCAACTGGAGATTGTCGATACGAGCGTGACGCCTTCTGTTGCGAAGAAATACAGCATTAAGAACACCATCGAATACTATTAATGGCATTCACCACCGCGCTTACTGTGCGGTGGGTTTCAGCAATGTCCCGCCGCTGCTTTTATGGTTTTCCAGGTATTGCTGCTGGAAAATACACATGCGGATAGTATTACGGTACTCGCCGTTAATAAAAAATTCGTGAATCAATTCGCCTTCCACCATAAACCCGAGTTTACGGTAGATATGGATGGCTTTCTCGTTCTCTTTATCCACGATCAGATAGAGCTTATAGAGATTTAACACCGTAAAGCCGTAATCCATCGCCAGCTTTGCCGCGCGGGTGGCGAGACCTTTTCCCTGATGCTCTGGCGAGATGATTATCTGGAACTCGGCCCGGCGGTGGACGTGGTTAATCTCAACCAGCTCGACCAGTCCGGCTTTGTCCCCATCACATTCCACCACAAAACGGCGTTCGCTTTGATCGTGAATATGCTTGTCATATAAATCTGACAGCTCGACAAAGGCTTCATACGGTTCTTCGAACCAGTAACGCATGACGCTGGCGTTGTTATCCAGTTGATGCACAAAACGCAGATCTTCACGTTCGAGCGGGCGAAGTTTGACATGGGCAACGTCGGTCATAGGACATCCTTTTTGACGACAGCAAAGACGGGCGTGGGGAAACGCCCGTAGTACGAAAGGGGTTATGGCGTAATCTGACGACCGGTACGGCGGTCAAGGCAACGCAGGGTGTTGGGTTCCCAGTATGCGTTGACGTTAGCGCTTTTGTGGCAATTATCCTGTGCGTCAAAGGCGACGTCAGTTTTATCCCACTCTTTTTCCGCACGTTTGTTAACTTTGTGGCGCAGCGAACGGGTGTCATCCCACTGTTCTTTTTCCATGGCTGCTTGCTGGCGGCTTTGCGCGCTGTCGCCGGATTCAATCACTAACTTATTGGTCTGCGCTGGGGCACTGGCGGTGTACACGATGGCACCCAGCGTCAGCATTGCCGTCAGGCACAGGCGTTTGCTAAGTGAAATGTTCATTGCAATTTCCTTCTTGAGGGGATCTAAAAGCTACAGAGCAATTCTACTCGATTCATCCCTGGGCGGATACCCTACCGGGTGTCCACATATTAGTGGGTTATCCGTTAAGATAGTTCAACCACGACACAATGAAAACGCGAGAGATGATCAAAACAACCCTGCTATTTTTCCTGACTGCCTTATGTGAGATCGTCGGCTGCTTTTTACCGTGGCTGTGGCTGAAACGGGGCGCTACGCCGCTGTTACTGATCCCGGCAGCGTTAGCGCTGGCGTTTTTTGTCTGGCTGCTGACCCTGCATCCTGCCGCCAGCGGGAGAGTCTATGCCGCTTATGGCGGGGTGTATGTCTGCACGGCTTTATTATGGCTGAGGGTGGTAGAAGGTGTGAAACTCAGCCTGTATGACTGGACGGGGGCCGCCATCGCACTTTGCGGCATGCTGATTATCATTGCCGGGTGGGGGCGCGCGTAAGCGCCCGTTTTTTGTGATCGCTCGCAGCTTTTTTGATCGTTATACTTGTATGGTAGTAGCTCAGTTGCGTAAATTCGCCTCATCGCAATAAAGGATGTAAGGAATTTACGTATGAAAAGTGTGGTTATCAGCGAGCCAAATAATCTGGTCATTGAACAGCGTCCATTGCCTGTACCCGCAGCAGGCGAAGTCAGGGTAAAGGTGAAACTCGCCGGAATTTGTGGTTCAGACAGCCATATTTATCGTGGCCATAATCCCTTTGCAAAATACCCGCGCGTTATTGGTCATGAGTTCTTCGGCATTATCGACGCGGTGGGTGAAGGGATTGATAAAAAACGTATCGGTGAGCGTGTTTCGGTTGATCCGGTTATTAGTTGCGGTGAGTGTTATCCCTGTTCAATTGGTAAACCGAATGTTTGTACTTCACTGGGGCTTTGTTGAATAAATCGAACTTTTGCTGAGTTGAAGGATCAGATCACGCATCTTCCCGACAACGCAGACCGTTCCGTGGCAAAGCAAAAGTTCAAAATCACCAACTGGCCCACCTACAATAAAGCCCTCATCAACCGTGGCTCCATAACTTTCTGGCTGGATGATGAAGCTATTCAGGCCTGGTATGAGTCAGCAACACCTTCTTCACGAGGCAGACCTCAGCGCTATTCTGACCTTGCCATCACGACTGTGCTGGTCATTAAACGCGTGTTCAGGTTGACCCTGCGGGCTGCACAGGGTTTTATTGATTCCATTTTTACACTGATGAATGTTCCGTTGCGCTGCCCGGATTACACCAGTGTCAGCAAGCGCGCAAAGTCGGTTAATGTCAGTTTCAAAACGTTCACCCGGGGTGAAATCGCGCATCTGGTGATTGATTCCACCGGGCTGAAGGTCTTTGGTGAAGGCGAATGGAAAGTCAAAAAACACGGCAAAGAACGCCGTCGTATATGGCGAAAGTTGCATCTAGCCGTTGACAGCAACACACATGAAATCATCTGTGCAGACCTGTCGCTGAACAATGTGACGGACTCAGAAGCCTTCCCGGGTCTTATCCGGCAGACTCACAGAAAAATCAGGGCAGCATCGGCAGACGGCGCTTACGACACCCGGCTCTGTCACGATGAACTGCGGCGTAAGAAAATCAGCGCGCTTATCCCTCCCCGAAAAGGTGCGGGTTACTGGCCCGGTGAATATGCAGACCGTAACCGTGCAGTGGCTAATCAGCGAATGACCGGGAGTAATGCGCGGTGGAAATGGACAACAGATTACAACCGTCGCTCGATAGCGGAAACGGCAATGTACCGGGTAAAACAGCTGTTCGGGGGGTCACTGACGCTGCGTGACTACGATGGTCAGGTTGCGGAGGCTATGGCCCTGGTACGAGCGCTGAACAAAATGACGAAAGCAGGTATGCCTGAAAGCGTGCGTATTGCCTGAAAACACAACCCGCTACGGGGGAGACTTACCCGAAATCTGATTTATTCAACAAAGCCCATCCAGGAAGCACTTAACAGCCTCCAAGATGAAATTAGAGATGAGCTGGAAAGATACATTTCACGCGTAAATGAGTTGTTAGAAAAGGCTGATGAAGATGTTAAAAATTTGATGCGCTTAACGAAGGTGATGACAACTGTCGCAAGCCTTCGCTATATGCTTCATAGACTCCGCACCACTGGATTTGAATGTACTATGGATTCCGTTAATGAACAAGAAATGTTAACCACAGCATTTGTTGTCACTTATTCTCGTTTATTTGCTGATGGTAAGGATGTAAGTCGTATATCGGATCGAAAGATTCCCAAGAATCTCAAACCATTTCACAAAGAACTTATCAGCATGAGAAATGAGCGTTATGCTCACAATGGAGAGCATGATTCAGTTAGAAAATCTCCTGAGATAGAATTTGATGGCGCAGAATTTTATATAAAAATAAATTATGAAATTAGTATGCATGTCGGCGGAAGAAATGAATGGGAGGACTTGGTTAAATTTGTTAATGAGTATGTTTACGCCCAAATTTTCAAAATTATCGAGAGATTGAGTGAGAAAACCGGGTGTAAGTGGAATTTTCCTCATGACCTGGCACCAGAATTTATTGGTGAGTCGGAGTAACAGACCTAACGTAATCTATTTTTTCCAGAGAACCGGTGGCCCGGTGTGGCAACGCGCTACTGCTGCCGTTCGCTGAGGCACTTGTGCGTGCAAATCTGCGTGAATTGTGCTTAATGAAAGAGAACTCGGCCTGATATAATCCCAATGTCACGATAATATGGTCTTCTATTTACAAAGGATTAATATATGACTTGTGAAGATGTAAAAAAATCGAATAAGAATGCTATTTATTATATTGGTATTCTGTTCGTTATTATAGGCGTGATAGGCTCTTTATGGGGTAATGTCGGCGGTGGGGCTGTATCAGTATCAGCAGGTTTTATCCTTTTTGTTTTTGGATTGATAGAGATCGATAATATTCATGAGTTTAATTTTTTTAATATTACCTTTAAGTTAAGGGAAAAATTAAATGAGGCAGAAAAGATTGTTAATCAAATGCGTTCTGTTTTGATCCCACTGTGTAGCATATCCATAGCATCCGCATCATTAGAACTTAAAGAACATAAAGGTATAACCCGCAGAAGTCTGTATGAACATGTTGCAGATATTGAAAAGTCACTTATTGAAGTTAAAACCCCAGTTGAAATCATAGAAGATATGAAGGCAGCATATTATAATGCTTTTTTATATTGCATGCTGGAAGATGTTAGGGATTATACCTATAAAATATTTTATCCAATACAGCAAGAATACCAAAGAGAAAAGAATGAGATTTTGTTAAAGTACAAACAGGAATTAAGTAATTATACGGTTCTAGAATCTAGTATCATAGATAAAGAAAAATTTCGTATTTTAGAAGTTGGTTCGATTGGATTAGATGCAATGCAAGTATTAAGGTATCAAGCAAAAGGGGCTAGTCATTTTGAGTCTTATAAAACATATATTTACAGCATTGATGCATTAAATTCCGAAGTCAAAGAAAAAATTGTTGAAGGAATGAAACCAATGCTCCTTGATATTGATGAATATGTAAAAACACATAAAATCAAAAGCCTGGAAGAGTTTTTAAACAAGCAACAAATCCAATAACTGGCATTTATTGGTTCGTTGATTTCTTCTGTACACCTGTTCATAATACCAGTATCAGCCTGAACAACTGACGACCTGTGCGCATTTGAGGGGACTTAAATGCGCGAACACAAGCCACACATCACCTTGTCTCAGATGCAGAAATGCAACTGCGATTTTCTGCATTCAGCGCCTGACCTCTTCGGAGGTGAAGCGTGAACTTTCCTCAAAACGGCATCAAACTCCACCGCGGCAATTTTGCCGCCGTTGGTCAGCAACTCCAGCCGTTCCTTAACGATGGTCAGTGCTACCGCCTCCAGATAAAGCCCTGGCGCGAGAAGCGCAGCATTTCTCAGAACAGCCTCAGCCACATGTGGTACTCCGAAATCAGCAAGTATCTCATCAAATCCGGGCGTACTGACGCGACACCGGAATGGGTTAAACGCAATCTCAAGAAAACCTATCTCGGCTGTACAGAGGTCACCTATACCGACTTCATTACCGGAGAGAAAACCACTCACTGGGAGCCGCGGCATACCTCCGACCTTGATACCGGGGAAATGCACGATTTTCTCTGCAAAGTCGAAGCCTGGTGCGCACAATTCGGCCTGGCTCTGACCATTCCACAGAACTGCGAGTTTCAGCAATTACGCGATAAGCAGGAGGCGTAATGACTGACTTATGCAAAGCCGCTCGCGGACGTGAATGTCAGGTACGCATACCCGGCGTCTGTAACGGCAACGATGAAACCAGCGTTCTGGCGCATATACGACTCGCCGGCTTATGCGGCACAGGTATAAAACCGCCTGACCTCATTGCAACAATCGCATGCTCAGCCTGCTATGACGAAATCGATCGCCGTACCCGGCTGGTCGACGCCGAATATGCGCATGTCTGCGCACTGGAGGGGATGGCCCGCACGCAGGTTATCTGGTTGAAAGAGGGGAAGGTGAGAGCGTGAGAATCGACCATTACATCCAGTACCAGGCCGAAAGCGTAGCGCGGGCGAAACAGCCCGCCGTAAAGCGCCATAGCGAGCCAGTTAAACAGACCACACAGCAAACAGCGGGAGCAGCAGCATGAACCTCGAATCCTTGCCGAAATTCTATTCGCCAAAATCACCGAAGCTCAATGATGAAACTCCGGCGACAAGCAATGATGCTCTATCAATAACCGATGTAATGGCTGCTCAGGGAATGGTGCAGTCAAAAGCCCCCCTGGGTTTCTCGCTGTTCCTGGCTAAGGTTGGAATTAGCGATCCGCAGACAGCTATAGAGGGCTTGATGCGGTACGCACAATCTCTTAGAAATCCCGTACTGATGAAACTCAGCGATAAAGCACGCACCGAAATATTGGCTGTTCTGGTGCAGTTTGCATATGCCGACTATTCCCGGTCTGCGGCCAGCAAATCAATGTGTCCTCACTGTGATGGAAAGGGGATCCTCCGCTCCAAAAAGGATGTTGTTAAGCATCCGGGAGTTAAGGGCGTCGAGCCAAAAATTAAAAATGAACAAGTTGAGGACATCTGTACGCAATGCGATGGAAAGGGCGTTATCAGTACCACCTGTCGCGGATGCAAAGGAAAGGGGACTGTCCTTGATGAGAAACGCACAAAACTGATTGGTGTTCCTGTCATGAAGGTTTGCGGTCGCTGCAATGGAAACCGGTTCAGCCGTGTGCCTACCAGCCTGGCGCGTGTCATTGTGGAAAAGATCGTTCCTGACCTTACGCAGTATCAATGGTACAGCGGATATGCAGAGGTGATAGATAAGCTGGTAACAAAATGCTGGCAGGAAGAAGCGTTCGCGGAGGCACAATTACGGAAGGTCACACGTTAGCACCATTTTTGCGGATTATATCGACACAATACTTGCAATGTTCAAAATAAGTGGTTAGGATTCTTCCAACGATGGGATTTTATACCTGTTCGTAAGCAACAAATTCAGAGCCTCGCATTTCGCGGGGCTTTTTTGTTTCTGGAGTGTGTGAGTCATTTGACAGTCTGGCGGCTGTACAACCTTTAAACTCAGCGATAATTCTGGCAGGTAAACTGCTAATTTAGTGGCTGCGGTCTATTAGTTAATTGAGTTGTTACAGGGGCAGACGTTGAAAAAGTTAATTTCAATTTGCGTTATGTTTATCATCTCAGGATGTTCCAGCATTTCTAATGTGGGGATGAGCGTTGCTCCCAGCCGTGCTTTTCCTGGTTTACATCAATGTGAAAACAAAGAAGAGCAGAGGGATATTGTTTCTGGCAATAAACCTTACTGGGGCTCTGATGATGGGCCGGGAAGTGATTATCAGACTTGCGGCAAAAGAAAGTGATAATTAGCTTCTAATTTTGTGGGGCCTCTATGGAGCAGCGCTGGAATCAGAGTCTGCAGAAACTTCGTTTGAACGTCCCGTATCAGTAAGCGGATTTAACAAATATCAGACTGCGCTTGTGGAAATCGCGCATATCCGTTGACTGCAAGTTGAACGATTGTTTACCCGCTGTCGCATATATTTGATGAAACGATAGCGGGTAGAACGCATGAAAATAACAACAACCACCTTCCTGTTGGCTGGATGCTTCGCAGCAGGTTGCATGCTACATTATTATCTGTACAGACTGATGCTTGCCGATGATGTCAACGTTGGCGGCCAAAGGATTGCAGATGAGAAAATGGATAACCGCGCTGATATTGCTGGCTTGTTTTATTCTGGGATTGGAAATGTATGCAGACATCATCAGCAACCTTGAAGTTGATTTTCGGTTTATGCACAAAAACTAATTCGTTAAACACGCACACATCATGCAATTGCTTGACCTTATGTGAATAAAAAAATTACATTATCCAAGTGGTGAATCCCCCTTTGCGGTGGGGCATTACTGGTAGCCTTTGAGTTTATATGCATGCGGAACGTTGCAGCCAGTCAGCGTTTCACCGGGAGGCACCCGGCGCCACATGATAAAAGTCTTTTCCTGATATTTTGTAGCCTGTTCGTCCGAGCAGGCTTTTTTTTGGTTTTTGGTAGTTACTCATTAATCTGATGAAACAGCCACATATGATTTTCCCCGTCTGAATTGGTTACTAAATTTTCGCTTCGACAAATCTCCAGTCTCAGGGCGCTGGTAAGATATGCAAAGTCAGTTTTACCCCAATTCGAAGTACGGTTAATTTTCAGAATGTCCAAGTCATTAGCATCAGTGTTAACTTCATATTCCACATGGAGGGCTTTGAAAAGATACTTGAATCGCCACGGATAATCTAGACACTTCCGAGCCGTTGATAATACTGGTTTTCATATTCTGTCGGTGACATCTGTTCGCTAGAACCATGCCGACGCTTACTGTTATAAAACATTTCGATGTAATCAAAAATATCACTGCGGGCTTCTTCCCGCGTTCCGTAGATCTTTTTCTTTATCCGTTCACGTTTCAACAACTGGAAAAAACTTTCTGCAACCGCATTATCATGGCAGTTACCGCGACGGCTCATGCTACCCTCCAGGCCGTGTGATTTCAGGAACGACTGCCACTCATGGCTTGTGTACTGACTGCCCTGATCCGAATGAACCAGCACCTGTTTTTCGGGATTACGCCGCCATACAGCCATCAGCAGTGCGTTCAGGACAATGTCCTTTGTCATCCGGGATTGCATGGACCAGCCGATAATTTTGCGTGAGAACAGATCAACAACAACGGCAAGATACAGCCAGCCTTCGTGGGTCCTGATGTAGGTTATGTCCGTTACCCAACGCTCATCAGGAGCATCCGGATTGAACTGTCGCTGGAGCCTGTTGGGTGACACGATACTGGCCTCGCCTTTACGTGCCCGCGGGCTTCGGTATCCGACCTGAGCCTTTATTCCGACACGTTTCATCAGTCTCCAGACTCTGTTTACTCCGCACTGTTGCCCGCTGTCACGCAGATCCAGATGGATTTTGCGATAACCATAGACGCATCCCGACTCCAGCCAGAACTGTTTAATCTGTCCTGTCAGTCTCAGGTCTGCCTGATGGCGTTGTGAATGCGGCTGCTGAAGCCAGGCGTAAAAACCACTGGGATGAACATCCAGCACCCGACAGAGCAGGCGAACAGGCCAGCAACAGGAGTTGTCACGGATAAAGGCGTACCTCAGTCGGACAGCTTTGCGAAGTACGCCGCGGCTTTTTTTAATATGTCCCGTTCGTCGGTAACCCGTTTCAGCTCTTTCTGGAGACGGCGGATCTCGGCCTGAGCATCTGACTGTTCTTTATTAGTGGAAGAATCCGGACCGTACTTCTTTATCCAGGCATAAAGGCTGTGGGTGGTGATATCGAGACGTGTTGCAACGCTGGCAACAGAATAACCGCGATCAACAACCTGTTTGACTGCTTCAGTTTTAAACTCTTCGGGATAACGCTTACCGCTCATGGGCACCTCTCTTTAAGCCATCTTAAATGACTCTGAGGTGTCTGTTAAACCCGTGGCGATTCATGTATCTGTACTGGCATTCATGATGATGCCCGTTCTGTCACGATGGATCCCACATTAAAGGTACAAACTGGTAACCATCATCAGGTTTAACTACATGTCCCATCGAGGGGAATGAAAAATGAAAACCCTGAAGAAGGATCTTATCTTTCACAATCCGGTCATAAAGTTGTCGACGAGTTTTTTCAGCCAAATCAGGATCCATATCTGACCATCCATGCCATTCAGGATGGCGTATAAACAGAGCCGGATGCGTTGTCACGTCCCCCTGAACAATGGCGGTGTGATTTTCAGAACTGATTATAAATGAAGAGTGGCCCGGGGTGTGGCCGGGGGTTGCAATAGACGTTACCCCCGGGGCAACCTCTTCATCGGGTTCGAATTTATGCAGGTTGGTTCCAATTATGCCAAATATATGTCTGGCACGTTCAAAGTTCGTTTTTATTCCTTCTGTGGCGGCATTTTTCATATTGCTGTCACTCATCCAGAACGCATATTCTGCTGCCGGAACATAAATCTGTGAGTCCGGAAATGCTGGCTTATTATCAGCCGTAATTAAGCCTCCGATGTGGTCAGCATGAAAATGCGTAATTAAAACTTTATCAATCTGTTTTGTACTGAATCCTGCTGCCGAAAGGTTCCGGTGGAACTGCCCCCCGATGCCCTTACTTTGTTGAAACGCATTTTCCCCCAGCCCCGTGTCAATCACTACCGTTTGACCTTTTGTTTTAAGGAGCACAGGAGTAAAGGTCAGCGTGATTGTGTCCGGATCTAAAAAATTGTTTGTAAGTTCCGATGCGACAACCTGTGGGCTGGCATTCAAGACAAAGTTATCCCTGCGCGGAAAACTGTTTGAACCATCTGTGATTGAATAAAGCTCTGCCGACCCCAGCGTGTGGCGATAAATGCCGGCATTGGGAGAGTAAGGAGTGGTCCCCGTTT
Source organism: Phytobacter diazotrophicus (assembly GCF_052061655.1). Taxonomy (NCBI): domain Bacteria; kingdom Pseudomonadati; phylum Pseudomonadota; class Gammaproteobacteria; order Enterobacterales; family Enterobacteriaceae; genus Phytobacter; species Phytobacter diazotrophicus. The sequence continues at coordinate 2,596,481 of NZ_CM125428.1, forward strand.
TCGGGTCTTTATTCACTGCGGCGAATGAAGGGATGCCCGTAAGGGATGATATCGCTGCAATTGAGGCGGAACCCGCCAGAAGAGTACGTCGTGAGATGCTGTTCATTTTCTGTACCTGTCCTTTGCCCTGCATTGCGAGGCTTTGTGTTTAACTACGGCAGAAACTGAACTATAAATGAACAGAAAAATGAAATTAAGACATAAACCAGTATAATGGTTATACTGAAAATTAATAAATCCTGAATAATTCATCATGAATAAGATTGATTTAACTGACTTAAATACTTTCATCACTCTTGCTGAGGAGCTCAGTTTTACAAAAGCGTCGGTGCGACTGGAAACATCACAGTCTGCTTTGAGTCATGCCCTTAAACGGCTTGAAATGCGTCTGGGCGTACGGCTTTTTACACGTTCAACCCGCCAGGTTTCCCTGACTCAGGCCGGAGAACAGCTTTATAACACTCTGCAGCCCGCTTTTGAGAGCATCGCTCTGGGTCTCAACGAAGTCGGAGCGTTAAGGGAAAAACCGTCAGGATCTATTCGTATTACTGCTCCGCCCTATGCAGCGAGGCAAATTCTGTTTCCTGTTATCAGGACGTTCAACGAAGATTATCCTGACGTAAAATTTGATATCAGCGTTGATTCCGGATTCAGGGATATCATATCCGAAAGATTTGATGCGGGGGTCCGCCTTGGCGAATTAGTCGCAACGAATATGGTTGCACTTCGCATAAGCCCGGATATGAGAATGTCAGTAGTTGCTTCCCACACGTATATTGAACGCTACGGATTACCGAAACATCCGGCTGAGCTGGCAGCTCATAATTGCATTAATTTCAGACTGCCAACAAATGGAGGAAATTATATCTGGGAGTTTGACGACGGAAGAAAAAAAGTCAACGTAAGAGTTGATGGACAGCTTACTTTCAATGATACCGATCTGATCATTGAGGCAGTAGTACAGGGTGCGGGGATAGCCTGTCTTACCGAAGCCCAGGCCAGAGAGTTAGTGAACGCAGGCAAGCTTGTGCGCATGTTAGAAGAGTGGTGTCAAAGTTTTCCGGGTTACCATATCTTCTATCCAGAGCGGAAAAACAATTCAGCAGCGTTCAGATTATTTATAGAACGCCTGAGAATGAAAAATAATAGCAATTATTCATAAAATGCATCTGACTGGTCCTCATTTCACTTATGTACCAAGCCTTCGTCAGCGGAAAGCAGCCGCGAACTTCCGCTCCTCGCTCATAGCTGACCCAGCACAACATAACGGTAGTTTCTACAACCAACCTGACCTGTTTCATTCAAATCGCTTGACGTTTGTCGCAAGCTTGTAGCCCATATGGCTATGATTACAAAAATCCCCTAAGAACGGATGATATCGGTTAACAGGAAATCCAGCAGCGACCGGGTGGTTGCGGGTAAGTACTTACGCGAGGCATATGCGGCATACACATCCAGTTGGGGTAACTGGTAGTCAGCAAACAAGGCTACCAGTGCCCCGGACTGAATATCCGATGAGCATGCGAAAGCGGGTAAATGTACGATCCCTTTTCCGTTCAGTGCTGCAGAGAGCAGTACCATGGCATCATTTGCAGCAATACTTCCTGAGACCTCCACTTCGATAACAGGCATGTTCGGTTCTTCCGACGGAGGGCAGAAACGCCACGTGTTACCAAAACGGGTGTGATTAAGACAGTTGTGCTGGCGCAAGTCCTCAGGATGACCGGGTACTCCGTAGCGATCGAGATAGGCCGGAGCCGCGCAAACAACAGAAGGGCAGCGGGTCAGCAAACGTGAAATCATGCCCTGTGCGGGTTCACTACCCACAATGATTGCCAGATCGACAGATCCCTCATTCAGGTTTACCGCATGATCCCCTAGCACCATTTCAACTGAAGTTTTTGGAAATAGCTCAACATAGCGTGTGATGGCACCCGCCAGATAAGACTGCCCGAACGATATACTACTGGCCACACGAATCAGCCCCTGAGGTTCGGTGTGTCTGCCTGCTGTGGCCAAATCAATATCTTCATTCAGTGCAATAATTTGTCGGCAATAAGACAGAATATTGCAGCCGTCACTGGTCGGGCCGAGGCAACGGCTGGTTCTGTGTAGCAATCGTACCCGGAGCTCACTTTCGAGCGAAGCAATGTAGCGGGTTGCCATGGCTCGTGAAATCTCCATCCTGTTTGCAGCGGCCGTCAGGCTCCCCAGTTCGACCACATTGATGAAAACCTTCATGGCTGTAAGACGGTCCATATTTCCCCTAACGTCCGTTTTGTGCAACTCATTATTGCTTTTTTAGCGGTATATTCGTTCGAATTAAGCAACTATAGTACAAAGCCTGTTCAATCTACAATGGAATGCAACATGCTGAAAGCCCGCTCTCTTTTACTGACCTTAATCCTCCTGATGACAGGAGGGGCCGTGAACGCTCAGACATCAGAAACCAACGCAGCAGGGGCAACACCTATGGCAGGCTGTGGTCCATCATCAACCATTAATGGTTTGTTCACAGAGTTTGGACGAACCGGAAAAATGCCAGAGAAGTTAGGCAAGTGGCTGAATAACAGTGAAATCCAGTCAATTCCCCCCTTTAAGGTTTTTGATAATGTTTACTATGTCGGAATATGCTGGGTATCGGCCTGGCTACTGAAAACAAGTGACGGCCTGGTTTTAATCGATACGTTGTATGAGCCGTACACCGACAGGCTCCTTGAGAATATCAAAAAACTCGGTTTTGACCCTGCTGATATCAGATTGATTCTGGTAACGCATGGTCATTTTGATCACGCTGGAGGCATTTCTCGCCTCAAGTCCTTGACCAGCGCGAAAGTCGGCATGACCCATGAAGGCTGGATCGAAGCACGTCAGGATGCTCAAAAGTCACAGGGTAAGCCAGGAGCATGGACCATGCCACCTGTTGCCGACCTTGAGATCAAGGATGGCGAAATACTGACCGTGGGAGATACACATATTCAGGCGTTTGCAACACCTGGACATACCTGGGGCACTACATCATATGTTTATGACGTTAAGGATGGTGAACAAACCTATAAAGCCATTACCGTGGGTGGTCTTGGCTTAAACGCAATAGACGGACCAAAGCAGGTTGAGGCTTACATCAGCAGTATTGATCGCATCAAAAAAATGGTGAACGATCCGCGCAATCCGATAAGAGTACACCTCACTGCACACCCTTTCAGCAATGGAATGATTGAAACGGTTGCCCGCCTCAAAGAACGCCAGCCTGGCCAGCCTCATCCTATGGTTGATGCCGGAGGGATTATCAAGCAACTAGACCAGCTTCGTCTCGGTGCCAGTGAACGCCTGAAAGTTGAGCAGGCCAGGACGGCGAAGTAGGCCTGAAAGTTGACACTTATGGTGTGATGTTGTTTGTGCCGCTCAAATGATTACCGGCCCTTGCTCGTATGTTCGGGCCGCATTTTCTGCTGACATCAAGTGTCAGCGCTAAGGTGTAATTGCCAAAAGCATCTTCTATTCCTGTTTTTAATACCTGATGACAACTGAATGAAATTACCCGTCGCGTTCGATTTTCTCTGTAAGGTTAGGTTCTGCAAAGAGCTATGCAAATGGTGGTGATGGGGCATGGATGGGACATGAAAACGCCGCAGGTGATATGCAAAAGAACGAAAGATGCATTTCACACGCGGCAAGTAACTGATAAATCCTCAGGAATTACAGACAATCCCATAGAGGCGTGCAATAACGCTCTAAATTATGGATTTCCAGCTCTATTCATTAGGCGCAGCACTGGTTTTTCATGAAATATTCTTCCCTGAACAATCCGCAGCGATGGCGCTTATTCTTGCGATGGGAACATACGGTGCAGGCTATATCGCACGTATTGTCGGTGCGTTTATTTTCGGCAAAATGGGCGACAGTCTTGGTCGCAAAAAAGTGCTGTTTATTACCATCACCATGATGGGGATCTGCACGACATTAATTGGCGTACTGCCAACCTATGCGCAAATTGGCATATTTGCCCCTGTGTTGCTGGTGACGTTACGTATTATTCAGGGGCTGGGTGCCGGTGCGGAAATTTCCGGAGCGGGGACCATGCTGGCAGAGTATGCGCCAAAAGGGAAGCGAGGCATTATCTCTTCGCTGGTGGCGATGGGCACTAACTGCGGTACGCTGAGCGCAACGGCTATCTGGGCGGTGATGTTCTTTGCTCTCGACAGAGAAGAACTGCTGGCATGGGGATGGCGTATTCCGTTCCTGGCGAGTGTTGTGGTCATGATCTTTGCTATCTGGCTGCGAATGAACCTCAAAGAAAGCCCGGTATTTGAGAAAGTTAACGAAGGCGAACACGCACCTGCGCAGAGTAAGTCATCAGAAAGTTCGCTGGGGGCGATGTTTACGAGCAAATCGTTTTGGCTGGCGACCGGCTTACGTTTCGGCCAGGCTGGTAACTCGGGTCTGATTCAAACTTTCCTTGCCGGGTATCTGGTGCAGACGCTGATGTTCAATAAATCTATCCCTACGGATGCGTTGATGATCAGCTCCATCATTGGTTTTGTCACCATTCCGTTGCTGGGCTGGCTGTCGGACAAATTTGGTCGCCGTTTGCCTTACATTCTGTTGAATATCTCGGCGATCATTCTGGCGTATCCGATGCTGTCGATTGTTGTGGATAAGAGCTACAGTCCGGGCGTCATCATGACGGCGTTGATTGTTATCCATAACTTTGCCGTACTGGGGCTGTTCGCACTGGAAAATATCACCATGGCTGAAATCTTCGGTTCGCGTAATCGCTTTACCCGGATGGCGATATCCAAAGAGGCGGGTGGTCTGGTGGCGGTAGGCTTTGGCCCGGTTCTGGCGGGGATCTTCTGCAACATGACCGGTTCCTGGCTGCCGATTCTGGCGATGGTCATTGTCTATTCACTGATTGGCCTGGTGTCGGCGATTCTGATGCCAGAAGTCAAAGACCGCGATCTTAGCATCCTGGAAGATGCTGCCGAAGTGCAGGGGCGGAATCAGGCGGTTAGTTCTATTCATCAGGCGAATTAATGTGCCTGCCCGGTAGTCATAGTTGCCGCTTAGGTGGCGTCAGGTAAAACGTCATGTCGTTAAGAGACATGCTTTAGGGTTACCAGGGCCGCACCAGTGAGAGCTGGCGCGGCCTTGCGTCGTTTGGTGCGCGTAAAATCCAGGCGCTTTTTTTGTGATCACGGATCGGTTTCTTGTCTTTTATACTTGTATGGTAGTATGCGTAAAGATAAATTTCTTGCATCACAATGAAGGTGTAAGGAACGAAAAATGAAGATTGTTGGGGCCGAGGTTTTTGTCACCTGTCCGGGGCGTAACTTCGTTACATTAAAAATCACCACCGATGAAGGCATTGTTGGACTAGGTGATGCCACCCTCAATGGTCGCGAACTCTCCGTGGCCTCATATCTGAAAGATCATCTTTGCCCACAGTTAATCGGGCGCGATGCACACCGCATTGAAGATATCTGGCAGTTTTTCTATAAAGGCGCGTACTGGCGTCGTGGCCCGGTCACGATGTCGGCGATATCCGCGATAGACATGGCGCTGTGGGACATCAAAGCTAAAGCCGCCAACATGCCGTTGTATCAGTTGTTGGGCGGCGCTTCCCGCGATGGGGTGATGGTCTATTGCCACACAACGGGTCACACCATTGATGATGTGCTGGAAGATTACGCGCGGCACAAAGAGATGGGCTTTAAAGCGATTCGCGTGCAGTGCGGCGTACCGGGAATGAAAACCACCTACGGCATGGCGAAAGGTAAAGGGCTCGCCTACGAACCGGCAACCAAAGGTTTGTGGCCGGAAGAGCAACTGTGGTCCACCGAGAAATACCTCGATTTTACCCCCAAACTGTTCGACGCCGTGCGCAGCAAATTCGGCTTCCACGAACATCTGCTGCATGACATGCATCATCGTCTGACGCCAATTGAGGCCGCGCGCTTTGGTAAAAGCATTGAAGCGTTCCGTATGTTCTGGATGGAGGACCCGACGCCGGCTGAAAATCAGGCGTGCTTCCGTCTGATTCGCCAGCATACCGTCACGCCGATTGCGGTGGGTGAGGTGTTTAACAGTATCTGGGACTGCAAACAACTTATTGAAGAGCAGCTTATCGATTATATCCGTACCACGATTACCCATGCGGGTGGGATAACAGGTATGCGTCGTATCGCTGATTTCGCTTCACTCTACCAGGTCCGTACCGGTTCGCACGGTCCGTCCGATCTCTCGCCGATCTGCCATGCTGCGGCGCTGCATTTTGACCTGTGGGTACCGAATTTCGGTGTCCAGGAGTACATGGGATATTCAGAGCAAATGCTCGAAGTTTTCCCACATAGCTGGCGCTTTGATAACGGTTATATGCATCCAGGCGACAAACCAGGCCTTGGCATCGAGTTTGATGAAAAACTGGCGGCAAAATACCCCTACGATCCAGCGTGTCTGCCGGTCGCCCGGCTGGAAGATGGCACGTTGTGGAACTGGTAGTTAACACGTTGATAAGGATGTTGCCCAAATAACAAGCTTCTTACTCGGGAATACGATTATGGTAAGTTCAGTGGATATCAAAAACGCAACAGATAACACACCTGTTATCAAACGTGTCGCCACCGCGTCGGCCATCGGTACTGCGGCGGAATATTATGATTTCTTCGCTTACGGTACGGCCGCTGTTCTGTTTTTTGGTCACCTTTTTTTCCCCAGTACCGATCCTCTTATCAGTACCCTGGCCGCATTTGCCACCTATGCTGTGGGCTTTTTAGCCCGTCCGTTAGGCGGCATCGTCTTTGGTCACATCGGCGATAAAGTCGGGCGTAAAAAAGCACTGGTTATCACAATTTTAATCGTCGGGCTGGGAACGTTCTGCATCGGCTTATTACCAACCTATGAAAAAATCGGTATCTGGGCGCCGGTATTACTCATCCTGATCCGCGTCTTACAAGGTTTTGGCGTAGGAGGTGAGCAGGCGGGGGCGGTATTAATGACCGCCGAATACTCTGTGCCGGCGCGCAGGGGCTTCTTTGCGAGCTGGGTACAAATTGGTGCACCGGCTGGCTTCCTGTTGCCAATGGCTCTCTTTGCCTTACTCAACGGCGTTCTCTCGCCAGAGGCGATGATGGATTACGGCTGGCGCATTCCTTTTCTGCTGAGCGCATTGTTGGTCATCGTTGGCCTGTTTATTCGCTTACGTATTGATGAGTCGCCGGTGTTTGCCAAAATCCGCGAAACCAAAGCGGTTGAATCCCGTCCGGTTGTCGAGGTTATCCGTCATTATCCGGGGATTGTGGTGAAAGGGGTGTGCGCGAAATTAATCGAAGCCTGTACCTTCGCCATGTTTACCGTGATTGTGCTGGCCTACGGTAAAGCGAATAACTTAAGCGCCAATATCCTGATGGATGCCATGATCGTCGCCGTACTGTTGGAAATTATTGCCATCCCGGCGATGGGGGCATTAAGCGACAAAATTGGCCGTAAACCGGTTTACATCGCCGGGGCTTTATTGCAGGTGCTTGCCATTGTTCCGTTCTTCCTCGCCATCAATCAGGACAGTTACTGGCTGACGCAGATAGCGATGGTCATGGTTATTACCTTTGGCCACAGCATGTGTTACGCACCCCAGGCATCATTCTTCCCGGAATTATTCCCGACGCATATCCGTTGCAGCGGTATCGCTCTGATCTGGCAGGTCGGATCGCTGATCGGTAGCGGTGTTCTGGGGCTGGTAGCGGTGAAAATCCTGCAAATGACCGGTGGGCATTATTACGGTATGGCAGCGTATGTCATCGTATTAGGTGTGATTTCGGTGATTGGCCTGGCGCTAATGCCTGAGACCGCGCCGCGCCAACGCCAGGGTGAGTACCAACAGTGGGGACAACACTGATAATAAAAACCAGACTTACGACTCTTTTCTTGCCCCCTCTCTGGGAGGGGGATGAATTCAGTAAAAACAAACTGCAAAACCTCATCCTTCTTGTATGGTAGTTGACTTGAATCAAAGATGTCATACCAATCAAATGAGATGGTTTACAGCATGATGATGTCACTCACCGCAATGAAGCGATTTTTAACTATCAAATGAGTAAAACCATGGAAAATCAGCTGTTAAAGGCGAATGCCGTTGTTCCGGCATACGACCGTCAACGTCTTGTCCCGCGCATCGTGCATCTGGGATTCGGTGCGTTCCATCGCGCACATCAATCTGTCTATGCTGACATTCTGGCAACAGAGCATGGCAGCGACTGGGGCTACTGTGAGGTCAACCTGATTGTCGGCGAACAGCAAATTGCTGATCTGAAAGCGCAGGATAATCTCTATACCGTGGCGGAAATGTCTGCTGATGCGTGGACTGCGCGTGTTGTCGGTGTCGCCAAACGTGCACTGCATGCCCAGGTTGATGGTCTGGAAGCGGTTCTTGCGGCGATGTGCGAACCGCAGGTGGCGATTGTGTCACTGACGATTACGGAAAAAGGCTATTGCCACTCTCCGGCTACCGGGCAATTGATGCTCGATCACCCGTTTATTGCCGCCGACTTGCAAAATCCGCAGCAGCCGAAATCTGCCGCCGGGGTTATTGTTGAAGCGCTGGCGCGTCGTAAAGCTAAAGGGCTGGCGGCCTTCACTGTGATGTCCTGCGACAACATGCCGGAAAACGGCCATGTCACACGTAACGTTATTTGCGCCTATGCCCGTGCGGTTAATGCAGATCTGGCCGACTGGATTGACGCGAACGTGACCTTCCCGTCAACAATGGTTGACCGTATTGTTCCTGCCGTGACGGCAGATACGCTGGATAAAATTGAACAACTGACCGGTGTGCGCGACCCGGCGGGTGTGGCCTGCGAACCGTTCCGTCAGTGGGTTATTGAAGATAACTTTGTGGCAGGTCGCCCGGAATGGGAAAAAGCCGGGGCCGAACTCGTCGCTGACGTGGTGCCATTTGAAGAGATGAAACTGCGTATGCTCAACGGCAGTCACTCTTTCCTCGCCTATCTGGGCTATCTGGCCGGTTACCAGCACATCAATGAGTGCATGGAAGACGACAACTATCGTCGCGCTGCCCATGCCCTGATGTTGCAGGAGCAGGCCCCGACGCTGAAAGTGAAAGGGGTCGATCTGGCGCATTACGCGGACTTGCTGATTGCGCGTTACAGCAACCCGGCGTTGCGTCACCGTACCTGGCAGATTGCGATGGATGGCAGCCAGAAACTGCCTCAGCGTATGCTGGATTCCGTGCGCTGGCACCGTGTCCATCAGCATGCCTTTGATCTGCTGGCGCTGGGGATTGCAGGCTGGATGCGCTATGTGGGCGGCGTTGATGAGCAGGGCGATGCGATTGAAGTGAGCGATCCGCTGCTAGCTGTGATTCAGCAGGCTGTAGCAGGCAGTGCAGAAGGGGAAGCGCGCGTTAACGCATTGCTGGGTATTGAGGCGATTTTTGGCACTGAGCTGCCGAAAGATGCGACCTTTGTTGAACAGGTAACGCGCGCCTATCAGGCATTGCTGGCGAACGGCGCGAAAGCCACGGTTGCACAGTACGCGGCGAAATTCTGATCTAAATGCCGCCCTCAGGCGGCATCACACCATTAGTGCAGGCCAAGGCGAATCAGTTCAACAGGTTCAAACTGGCCTTCACAACCTTCCACTTCTACCGTTTTGCTACGACGCAGCTGAGCTGGCGTCATTCCATTGGCATGGATAGCGATAATTTTCCCGGTACGACCTGTGCCATTAATCATGACGCGGCTGCCGGTGGTGATTGCATTACGGTTACGATCATAAGTCATCATGGTGGTTTCTCCTTTTATCATCCGCAAAACATGCCGGGGCATAAGGCGTCCCCGTCACGGACGCCTTATGAAAACGCTTTTGCTAAGATGATTTTTTGTTTTTGATCAACGTCACACTTTTTAGTGCACAAAAACAGCACGACGTTTTAAAAACAAAACAGGAGGAGGGAAATTACTCTTCGCTAAACCAGTCGCGATTTTCCTGGCTGATGAGTTTCACAGAACCGCTGATTTCCTGCAGATGGTGGGTCATCGCTTGATCCACCGCATCGGCGTCTCTTTTTTCCAGCGCATCAAAAATATCCTGATGCTGGCGCAGCAGCATTTCCGGAGGTGATACGTGGTCAAGGCTCATATAGCGCACACGGTCCATGGTCGCTTTGAGGTTTTCAATGGTATCCCAGGCAAGCTGACAGTCGGCAATCTGCGCGAGCTTCTGGTGAAACTCATCATCCAACTGGAAAAAATCATTTAACTGCTTGCGCTCAATGGCAGTGCGTTGCTGATTGAGATTCTGCTCAAGCTGATAACAATAGCTGTCCGTCATCATCCCGGCGGCGCGACGGGCGACCGCACACTCAATGGCCTGACGCACGAAGCAGCCGTTACGGACCTGAGCCAGGGAGATTTTATTTACATAGCTGCCGCGCTGGGGGCGGATTTGAATCAGACCGTTTTCCGCCAGCTTGATAAAGGCTTCACGCACGGGCTGACGTGAAACGTCAAAACGGATCGAGACTTCTTTTTCAGAAAGCGGGGTTCCCGGCGGAATCAGGCAATGAACAATATCCCGACGGAGAATACGGTAAATTTGCTGGTTGACGGGTTGCGTCGGGTTGAGCTGGGTTTCAACGATCATTCGCACTTACTTTTTAAGAGGTTAACCCATCTACCATACCATTAAATAGACGCCGTTCCCATACCCGGCCCGCAGGCCGGGGCGGGAAAATTAGCCTGCGCGATGTACGCTCAGACCCGCATAGGTCTGGCTTACTGGCATCATCTCCAGGGTATTGATATTGACGTGTTTTGGCAGCGTCGCCACCCACCAGACCGCCTCGGTCACATCTTCCGGTGTCAGGGCGTTGGTATTTTCATAGGTTTTTTCGGCTTTCGCGTCATCGCCTTTAAAACGCACATTCGAGAACTCCGTACCGCCCACCAGGCCCGGCTCGATATTGGTTACGCGAACGGCGGTGCCGTTAAGGTCGGTGCGCAGGTTCAGACTGAACTGACGCACAAACGCTTTGGTGGCGCCATAGACGTTACCACCGGCATACGGCCAGTTCCCCGCGGTCGAACCGATGTTGATGATATGACCGCGATTGCGTTCCACCATGCCCGGCAGCACCGCCCGGGTCATATAGACCAGGCCTTTGTTGTTGGTGTCGATCATGGCTTCCCAGTCGTCCACACTGGCTTTATGCGCAGGTTCGAGTCCCAGGGCTAACCCGGCGTTATTCACCAGCACGTCAATCTCTTTCCATTCAGCAGGCAAATTTGCCAGCATCTCTTCAATGGCTGCGCGGTTACGCACATCAACTTGCGCGGTAAACAGATTGTCGCCCAGTTCGTCTTTCAGCTCTTGCAGGCGCTCCTGACGGCGGCCTGTTGCAATGACTTTGTGTCCATTTTCAATAAAACGACGTGTGATACTCTCACCAAAACCCGCTGTTGCCCCGGTAACCAAAATTATCATCTTGCTGTTCCTCAACGCTTTTTGTGGTGTATTACCATAGCACGCACCGCTCGGTGGCGGTAACCTAAGTTAAGCCTGGCAAAAAATCTTCACTTTGTGCTACTGATAGATCATCACAGCCAATACCATGGATGTCTGGTCTGGGGTAACTAACCGCATTCAGGAGTAAATTATGTCGGTAACGAATCCTTTCTTCGATGTCAGCACGCTGCCTTATCAGGCACCGCGCTTCGATCTTATCCATCAGGATCACTATCGCCCCGCATTCGACCGTGGGGTTGAGGAAAAACGCGCCGAGGTGTCCGCCATTGCGCAAAACCCGGCTCCCGCCACGTTTGATAATACCCTGTTGCCGCTGGAGTGCAGTGGTGAGTTGTTGACGCGAGTGACCAGTGTCTTTTTCGCGATGACCTCCGCGCATACCAATGATTTTTTACAGCAACTCGACGAAGCGTTCTCCGCTGAACTTGCGCAACTGGCGAATGATATTTATCTCAATGACGCCCTGTTTGCGCGCGTTGAATCCGTCTGGCGCAATCGGGAATCAGCCGGTCTGGATGATGAATCTTTACGGCTGGTCGAGGTGATGTATCAGCGCTTTATACTGGCTGGCGCGACGCTTTCCGCTGACGATAAAGCGGTACTGAGAGCATTAAATACCGAGGCGGCGACGCTCACCAGCCAGTTTAATCAGCGCCTGCTGGCGGCAGACAAAGCCGGTGGTCTGGTGGTGGATTATCTCCATCAACTCGACGGACTGAGCGATGACGCTATCGCCGCCGCAGCCGATGCGGCGCGAGAAAAAGGGCTGACCGATCGCTGGCTACTTTCACTATTAAACACCACACAGCAACCGGCGCTGGCCGCGCTGCGGGACCGTCAGACGCGCGAAAAGCTGTTTACTGCCAGTTGGTCACGTACGTCGCGCGGGGATGCCAATGACACGCGCGCTATCGTGTTGCGTCTGGCGCAATTACGGGCGCAACAGGCGTCATTGCTCGGCTTCCCGGATTACGCCAGTTGGAAAATGGCCGACCAGATGGCAGGCAATCCACAGGCCGCGTTTGATTTTATGCGCGGTATTGCTCCGGCGGCACGAGCCCGCGCTGAACGTGAGCTGGCGGATATTCAGCAGGTCATTGATGAACAGAAGGGGGGCTTCACCGCCCAGGCCTGGGACTGGCCGTGGTATGCCGAGCAGGTAAGACGCGCAAAATATGATCTCGACGAATCACAAGTAACCCCTTATTTTGCGCTCAACACAGTGCTGAGCGAAGGGGTGTTCTATGCTGCGAGCCAACTCTTTGGTATTCATTTCGTAGAACGTACCGATATTCCTGTTTACCACCCGGACGTGCGAGTCTGGGAAATATTCGATCAGAATGATGAAGGGCTGGCGCTGTTTTATGGCGATTTCTTTGCCCGCGATTCAAAGAGCGGCGGCGCATGGATGGGGAATTTCATCGAGCAATCGACGCTGCTTTCCACCAAACCGGTTATTTACAATGTCTGCAATTACCAGAAACCGGCCGCCGGGCAGATGGCGCTCTTATCGTGGGACGATGTCATCACCCTGTTTCACGAGTTTGGCCATACGCTGCATGGTTTGTTCGCCCGCCAGCGCTATGCCAGCCTGTCGGGGACCAATACGCCGCGTGATTTTGTTGAGTTCCCGTCACAGATTAACGAGCACTGGGCCAGCCATCCTGAGGTGTTCACGCGTTATGCGCGCCATTATCAAACCGGTGAGCCGATGCCGGAAGCGCTACGCAATAAAATGTTGCGCAGTACCCGGTTCAATAAAGGCTATGACATGACGGAGTTGCTGAGTGCGGCTTTGTTGGACATGAACTGGCACAGTCTGGATGGCGTGACTCAGGTTAGCGATGTCGATGCCTTCGAAGCGCAGGCAATTCACCGCGAAGGGCTTGATATTGCAGCGGTACCGCCCCGTTATCGCAGCAGCTACTTCGCCCATATCTTCGGTGGTGGTTACGCAGCGGGTTATTACGCCTATCTGTGGACGCAAATGCTGGCGGACGACGGCTTCCAGTGGTTTGTGGAGCAGGGCGGCTTATCCCGTGAAAATGGGCAAAGATTCCGTGAAGCGATTTTGTCGCGTGGCAATAGTACTGATTTAGCTGAACTTTATCGCCAGTGGCGCGGTCATGATCCGCAAATTGAACCGATGCTGAAAAATCGTGGCCTGAGCGAGTAGGGCCAGAAATAGGATAAAAAACCGGGCAGATGCCCGGTTTTTTATCCGTGGTAATTAAATGCTACATAAATGCTAAATTTAAGAGCTAACCGAAGCGGTGCAATGTGATTTAAACGACATAGTTGATAATGAAATAATGTGTTGGTGTAATTATTCATTAAGTATGTCTACCTTTAATCGATGGTCGCATGACGTTTGACTATTTTTTAATGCCGCCTGATCTTCACAGAATGCTTTGCTTTTTTTCGGCTGTAAGGGAGGGATAAAATAAATCCGGAAAACATGACGCTTTGATGAGCGTTATGTGCTCTCAGATTATTCCTGAAATTAAGATGCCAGCCAGTGTCATGTAATAATTACATTCCACTCAGGTGTCTGTTAATTAATGTGAATGCCAGATGAGGAAAGTCCTTTTATTTATCAAAGATAAACCTGCTGAATTAATCGACGTCAGACCTTATGAACGTAAGATTAATTGTATCTATCCCGGCGCGGTTGTAAAAAGCCTGGCGATAGAGATAACCTTTGTGACGTTTAGCAATGGTAAATGTGGCGCCATCTCTTTCGTGGCCGACCGTTATGTTTCTCAGACGCAACTATTAGAGGCCTATAATAAGCTGGTACTCAACGGCGAGTAATTATGTTCCGTGGGCCTGCGTTACTACAGCAGGCCGCATAATTTACCAAAAGGGTGTGCCAGAGTGCCGCAGAGTCTGCCTAAGCGCCTCGTGCATGCGGCGACATTTTGCGCCATGAGAAAAACAGATTCAGCGTTCCACCCCAGAACAACCCATCAACGAGTCCGGTAATAACGCCGAACAGAGCGCTGAATTGTACTGCATAGTGTCCCTCCGGATGCAACGACAACCAAACCAGCAGACAATATTTCGAGCCAAAACCCATGATAATAAAAACCAGTGTCAGAGGCGTGCCCGCGCGAATAATCTTTTCGCTATGCGGTTTATTTTTTAAACGAGGCTGGTTTTTCCATAACCGCCATCCGGCCACAATACCCAACGCAAGTCCGCTGAACATTCCCACTAATGAAGCAACATTAAAATTAAATTCTTCCTTTAAACCCCATACTCCCCAAATCAGAAAGAGTAGCGGTAAAATAAACAACTGACTGATATTCATTTCGCGCTCTGAGAGCGCGGCATAACCCCGCATTATAAGAAAAGCAAAAAGTATCCATACCCACAGCGGGGTATGACTGAGGATGGTGAAAATAGTCATGGTTATTCTCCTGGCTGAATGTTTACCCGGCAGAAGTATGCCAGGGGCCAGATAAGAGCAACACGACACCCACACGACAGCGGGCTGACAGCAACACGACAGAGCGTTATTCCGCGCGAAGGGACCTGTTTTAAGGGAAGTGATACGTCCTGTAACGACATCGTTTTTGTTTAGTCGGCTCAAGGTGCGTTAAACTCTCCCCCCTTGTTGGTAGATGACATTGCAAAAAATGATTGTTCCTGGTTCATCAGATGTGCAAGTTCCTGACACGGAATTGGCACGCAAGAGCATGTTCAAAGCGTTGCTGTACCGTGACCGGACGCCCGTCGCCGTATTAATTTGTGCTGCTATTGTTGGTACGCTCGTTGGGTTTGCTGGCGTTGCATTCTTTCGCGCCGTCAATGCCGTGCAGCACTGGCGAATAAGTTTTCTGCATCAGGCTGACTTAAGCGGGTGGGCGCTATGGATTATGGCCTTTATTATCTCCGGGCTGCTGGCGGTGATGGGCTATTTTCTCGTCAGGCGTTTTGCGCCTGAGGCGTCGGGCTCAGGTATCCCTGAAATCGAAGGCGCGCTGGAAGAGTTACGCCCTGTACGCTGGTGGCGTGTCATACCGGTGAAGTTTTTTGGCGGTATGGGAACGCTCGGCGCAGGCATGGTGCTCGGTAGAGAAGGGCCTACCGTTCAGCTCGGTGGTAATATTGGCCGAATGGTCTCTGACCTGTTGCGGATAAAACATGGTGAGGCGCGCCATTCATTACTGGCAACGGGGGCGGCTGCTGGTCTGGCGGCAGCGTTTAACGCACCGCTGGCGGGTATTCTCTTTATTCTCGAAGAGATGAGGCCGCAATTTCGCTATAACCTTATCTCCATCAAAGCCGTTTTTATTGGCGTGATCATGGCAAGCATTGTATTTCGCACATTTAATGGCGAAAGCCCGGTCATCGCCGTAGGGCAGTTATCCAATGCGCCAGTCAATACGCTGTGGCTGTATCTCGTGTTGGGGATGTTATTTGGCCTCGTCGGCGTATTATTCAATCGTCTCGTCTTTCTTTTTCAGGATGGTTTTCAGCATATCTATGCCGGGCGAACATGGCGAACCCTGGTGGTAGGGGGATGTATAGGCGGCGGATGTGGCATCCTTGCGCTGCTTTATGCGCCTGGGGCAGGAGGCGGCTTTGAATTGATCCCTGATGCGGCCAGCGGTGGGTTTACGTTTTATGCCTTAATCGTAATGTTTCTGGTCCGTCTGCTCACAACGCTGCTCTGTTTTTGCTCCGGGGCGCCTGGTGGAATTTTCGCGCCAATGCTGGCGTTAGGTACCGTGCTCGGCACCGCCTATGGTGTGGGTGTCGCGGATTTGTTCCCGGCCTATGGGCTTGAAGCCGGTACGTTTGCTATTGCCGGGATGGGGGCGTTGTTTGCTGCGTCCGTTCGTGCTCCGCTAACGGGGATCGTCCTGGTGCTGGAAATGACAGATAATTATCAGCTCATACTGCCGATGATTATTACCTGCCTCGGTGCGACGTTACTCGCACAATTTCTTGGTGGAAAACCGTTATATTCTTCGATTCTGGCGCGTACTTTGGCAAAACAGACGGCGCAAGAAGGCTCGGTTCCCTCATAACCTGCTTTCCGCACCGGTTCGACGGTCATTCGCTTGTGCCGTCGAATCAGGTGGCTGTTTGTCTCTGACATCAAAGCGGGCAGTACATTGTGATTTTCTTAATCGGGATCTTCTTCTCGATAATTAATTCTTGTTAATCAGTGTTGTACTGTGCTGATAATAGCAATACAACGTTATTGCCAGGCTATACATTAAAAGTAATTTAATAGAAGTAATCCGTACTAAAACCCGTTCAAGAGAGGGAGTGCGCGATGGACGATTTTTTCTTGATTATAAACAGCGTGATGGCCGGTGCGCCTGGGTACTTCCCAGATGCTATCAGGGCGATATCTGAACGGTCAGGCGAAAAATTAATAACGCTCTCCGCTATCCTCCTCCAGCCTGTAGCCGCGCAAAAACTGACGGATGTACACCGACAGCAAATCAATAATATTCGCGGAAATATCATATTACTTGCGGAGCAAGACGACCTCGAAACATTCAAAATGAAAGTTAAGGTGTTTTCCAGACAAAATGGTTTAGTCAGTTAAACATTCAACAGGAATGATGATATATTCAATTGTCCATTCATAAGAATCAGGATTTTCTATGTATGGCAAAATGAGTTAATCAGGCAGCAAAAGAGGAAATGCATAAATCATCGTTAAAAGCGTCGCCGCAGGACCTGAAAGCGACGCTTTTATTACCCGTACTCAGACGTTTATTTGACGCTTTCATCCATGGTCACATTCATTGTGATGCCGCCTTTGTTATTCGGATCGTCAGTATAGGTAATCAGCACATCTTTGCTGGCGACACATAATCCCTCCTCGTTTGGTGTAGAAGAGACGTATCCCCCGTTATTAAACTCGACGGTGGTTGTCGTTACGCCGCCGTTTTCGGTCTCAGTAATGAAGAGGGAACCGCCATGCGTGACATTGACGGTTGTGATCACACCAATGACCTTATGTTCACCGGACTCAGGATCAAAAGAAATTTTCGGCATTTTTCTCTCCTCGCGCAGACAGGCTATCTGCATTCACTTTTTATCCCATATTTATATTAACGGCCTGGTGGAAAAGAAGTTGAGTTTTTTCGCTATCTATTTTCGATGTGGTAGTCAAGAATGTGTTTACTTTGCATTAATTCGTTATGGCGCACATACGCGGCGGGCCAGGCTGGTGAAACGTACCTTTTACGGCTAAACTTAAACGGTTCGGTATGGCAAGCCGACAAACAATCGTTCTGACGTGATGAATCCCCCTCAGCGGTGGGGCTGGTCTTCATACCATGCAAGTCGCGAATAGCGAATGCGTTTCTGACTGACCGTCAGGAACACCGGGAGGCACCCGGCATCACGGTTTCCACATCCTGAATGACTCAATTCTCCTGTTGGGTCTTTATCTTTTGCCGCGTATTTTGAGTGACCTTGCATAGCACTCATTCCGGCGAGTAACTCGCAGAGTGTACCCATGAAAGAGGGTTATTACTGGATCCAGCACCAGGGTATTGTGCAGGTGGCTTACTATACCCATGATAAAGTTGAGAATATGGATACAGGAAAAATAATGACCGGTGTCTGGCGCCTTACGGAAGGGTTTGAGATCTGTCATGACGTTGAAATAGAGATCGTTGGTGGACCGCTTGCGTCCCCAATGAAAGGGTAAATTTATTTGACCATGGCCTGCCTGGATAAGCGGGCCTGTCAATGTGGGCTGTGTCTACGTTTGGCAGAAATGGATTATCACCTGGAAGACGTAAATACGAATCTAAGAAATGTGAACGCTACTATTTCACTCCTCATTTAAGCGGATATACTTCTGATAAGTCGCGTATAAAAGGAGTAAGCCAATGATTTACTCATCCATAAAAACGCACTACCTGTCAGCCGAATCCGGCGATCGCCTTGTTCGTTATGATGTTATTGCGACAGATGCCGATACGTATTTAGTGAAGGTTATCGACGAGCAAAAAAGCACGCTGTCTGATCCTAAACCGCTAATCCTCATCGACCAGTTTCGCGTAACCCGTAGTGATTATTTTGAACATTACGGTATTCACGTGGTGCAACAGGCGATAACGTTCAATTTACCCCCCTCATTTGAAGATTATCTTCTGCTTTACTGCCAGCGACACCGAAACAAGTACGAATAGCACCAGGCCAACAAAAGGCAGCTGCTTCGTTAAAAGGAGCCACTGCCGTTATACTTACCCTTTGTCTTTTGACGCAAAGCTGGCTTGTTTAACCCGAAGGAGAGTGATGATGAGACCGAAAATCACGCCGGAAGAGATCGCGTTACTGGTAGAGGACTTAGATATGCTGGGTGAACAAAACCTCGTGGGTATCGAAGCCTATGAAGCGCTCTACCTGCTGGAGATGCGCCGCCAGACAGCAAAACTTAATGATATCAAGCGGGCACTGGAAGCCGAAGAGGAGTGAATTTCCGGACTGACGGACGCCCCGGCTGTTGGTAGGGAGGCCGAACTTTTTATCAACATCATCTGGCCTCCCTGACGCCAGATGATTTTTTTACTTTTTACTCAGCGGACAGATCAACTCCCGGATAATCGTTATCTTTTGCTGCGGTGACAGCCAGAGGCATTGTGGCATCCATGCAGGTTTATGTTGTTCGGTGAACGCGTTAAGCAGTTGATTGAGCCAGCTATCGATATTCATACGTACCTCCTTAATGGTTAACGTGAGTGTACGCAACAATTACGGAACAAAAACTGAGCTTATTAAATTTACTGTTCCGCATTTAAGTCCCTGAATGTGCCGACCGACATTGTCCAACCCACAGGCGCAATAAGCTGACACAAAGATATGGTAAATTACCGCCTCCACTAACAACGGAGTGTTGTAATGAAAGCGATTGGTATCTTTTGTGGTTCATCTTCCGGGGAAAATCCGCTGTATATCGAAACGGCGCGCTATGTGGGCAAAACCCTCGCGGCGGCCGACATTTCTCTTGTCTACGGTGGCGGTAAGGTTGGCCTGATGGGCGCCGTTGCCGATGCCTGCCTGGCGCACGGCGGCCACGTGGTGGGGGTTATGCCGCGAGGTCTGTTTGAAAAGGAGATCGCGCACCAGGGGCTGAGTGAACTTCACGTCGTGGAAAATATGCACGAGCGAAAAACCAAAATGGCGGCGCTATCGGATGGCTTTATCGCATTGCCTGGTGGTGCGGGTACGCTGGAAGAGATTTTCGAGCAGTGGACCTGGGCACAACTCGGTATTCACCACAAACCCTGCGCATTCCTGAATATCAACGGTTATTACGATCCGCTACAGGCGATGGTGGAGAAAATGGTTACCGAGGGATTCATGCATGCCCGTTACGCCGATATGCTGCCGTTTTCCACGGATGTCGAAAGTGTCGTGGCGTATTTTCGCAACTATCAGGCGCCTGCGAGTAAGTGGGTGAAAAATTAATCGTATTTAAGGGCGCTGCGCCGGGCGCTCCCGGCCAGTGCGCGCAGGAAAGCGTATCATGCCACACACCATACATCCCGTTGCCGCCGTACTGGGGGTGATCGTCCATGAATCTCGTGTACTGCTTGTACGTCGCTCTAACCCACCTGACGCAGGTTTTTGGGGTTTTCCGGGTGGAAAAATCGAGGCAGGCGAAACCATAGAACAGGCCGCGTTGCGTGAAGTAAACGAAGAGACCGGGCTGAGGGTTATTTACCAGTCGACGGATGTGCCCCTGGAAGCATTCGATTACAACGCCGCCGGCGAGCTTCTTTACCATTATCTGCTGATCCCGGTCGTTTGTGCCTGGCAGGGGGGAGAACCGACTGCCGCGTCGGATGTCTTTGAAGCGCGCTGGTTTGACGCTGCGGCGTTACTGAGCGGTGATTTTTCTTTCAGTAAAGATGTCGTGGAACTGGCGATAAAACAGATAAACCCTGCTCACGCGTGAATGGGGATGTTGTCGCAGTGACGATTATCACCGCTGGCGGGCTGCAACGTTCAGGACTGCGGCCCGTCAATCCGGTGCCCCTTCATGTAAGGGCGTTATGTTTTGCTTGCGTCTTTCTTCTTTTTGAAAAGAGACGTTGCCGCCGCCGTCATAACGCCTATCAGCGGCATAGCAATAGCGCCTGCCAGGAAGTTATGCTGATCGATTTCCTTTTCCCGGCGAATATCAGCAAAACGGGCAAGCGCCTGTTTTTCATTCGCGGCGATGACCTCTTCAAACTGCTTTTCATAACCCTGCTCAGTCAACTGAAATGCGCGTTGTTCATCTGATTTTTTCAGAGCAACGGTATGCTTACCCTTTTTAAAAAAACAGTACTCTGGCATGGGTGCTCCTTAAGGAGAGAGGTGATTAAGCACAACCAGAATAACAATTTTAAATACGCCTGGCACCTGCGGGTGAATAATTTTTAAATCTATTTAACTCATCGTGTGCCGACAAATTCGCGCGCAGAATTTAAAAACGCTTAAGAAAGAGCGTAAAAGGACGCTGAATTTTTCCTCCGGAATATATCTTATTTTCCACGCGCACCGAATGTTATTGTGACGGGACGCGAGAAACGTCATTCCGACCGCCACAAGAGACAACCGGCGCGGTGCTATCCACGCCGTAAGGGGAATGATTTGGATAACTGCCACAACCAGCGTGGCCTAAGGTGCGATGGAGATACTTGCCGACAAGCCTGCCACTAACTCGACCCCTTGCGGCAAGTTATCGATGTGAATACGCACCGGGATGCGCTGGGCAAGACGTACCCAGTTAAAAGTCGGCTCAACCTGTGGCAGGCCAAGACCGCCCGTGTCGTCATTATTATCACCAATCCCATGCCCGATACTTTCAACGTGGCCGGTCAGGACGGGCTCGAAGCCCATCAGCGCAATGTGCGCGGTATTTCCCACGCGAATGTGGCGCAGTTTGGTTTCCTCAAAATAACCCACCACCCAGAAACTTTGCGCGTCGACGATGGCTACCTTTGTTTCTCCGGCAGTTGCGTAGTCGCCGGGGCGAAGCCTCAGATGTGTGACATAACCGGCAACCGGCGCCCGCACGGTGGCATGGGATAAATTGAGTTCAGCCAGTTCCAGCGCAGCCAGCGCACCATGGTAATTGGCCGTTGCGATATTCGCCGCGCTGCTTGTTTGCTGCAAATCTTCACCGGAAATCATGCCTTTTATCTGCACACGTCGTCTGGCGGCATCCTGGCGCATCAGCATTTCATGACGTTTAGCATCGACATCAGCCTGCGCGCTGAGCAACGCCAGCGTTAACCAGTGCGGATCGATGGAATAGAGAACATCGCCACGATTCACCCACTGATTGTCTCTGACAGCCACGCTGATAACCGGCCCTGAGACATCCGGCGCAATTTGCACTACATCCGCACGAACCCGACCATCGCGGGTCCAGGGCGTCTGCGCATAATGCTTCCACATCATGAAAGCCAGAATAGCTGACACGGCGGCTGCGCTTAGCGTCAGCGCATAGCGGGTCAATAAAGAGAGAAACGATTTCATGCAAATAACCCCAGCGCGTTAGCGTCCTGCAGGAACAGGAAAAAAGTGACGATATACAGTGAGAAACTAATCAGCGGGCGGCAAGGCAAACGGCAATAAAACCTGCTGAAAGAGAACAGCGGCACGAGTAACAGCGTGCAGGCCAGGCTAATAAGCGCAATGACCAGCAGACCGGGGAGAAATACCCCCCCAATATTGATGTCATTCAGCATTTTCTTGCTCCTTCTTGCTACTTCGCAGTGCGCAGTACAGGTCAACAAGCCTGTCGACAACCTGGCGCGATTGTTCATCTGGCGCAGGCAGAGAGAGGCAAATCATTGACGCAATGCGCTCGCGTACGGCGGGTATGTCTTTCGTGTGAATAAGCTGGTAAAGCAGGTCATTGATCTCCCTGGCTGTTTTTCTTTCCGCCAGCGAATAACAGTGGCGTAAATGCATGACAGAGAGGCCAATACGCAGATAGTGCAACATGTGCTCAAGCACCTGTTCTGAGGCGTGCTCACTGCGTTGCAAACGCGGCAGTAAAAGGGCAGTTCTGTCCATCATCAGATTGGTCCAGTGCGTCTCATCGGGTTTAAAAACACCTTTCACGCTGCGCCGGATATCGCGTCGACAGAGTTTCAGCAGACGGTTAATGGCCGCGTCTGCCTGCACCGTTTGCAACAAACTCATGCTGACCACGGCAAAGCCGATGGCGGCAAACAAGGCAATAGAGGTATTGATGGCTACAGCGAAGTCCCCGCTGTAATGCGCGCCTAATTCGCAAAGGATAGGCAGGGTGAGGGTGATCCCCATGGCCATAAATGTGGTGGGCGGGCGCGCCTGGAGCGATCCGGCCAGCAAATAGGCGGGGGCAAGTGCCGCAACCAATACCGCGAAGTCGGTCACTTGCGGAAGAAGGACAAAGCTATAGAACAGGCTTATCAGTACCCCCCAGACGGAACCCATAATATATTTCACAAGGTGGGGGGCTGGCGTGTCGAAACTGGCAAACAGCGTACAGCAGACCCCAAGAACAGAGACCGCCGTGGCGCCATCAGGCCAGGCTGAGTAAATCCAAATCAGGCAGCCGCTTAAGATTATCGAGAAAGCCCCCAGCGCTGTGCGTGCAGCGCTAAGGTGATCCCGGTGGAATACGTAGCCTTTTGCAGCCTTGACCTCCATCAGCGCAGGGGTGTTTTTCGCGTGGCGAACCGCATCAGAAAGGCGTTCGCATTGCTGTAAAAGCACGATGGCCTCTGTCAGGTGGCGCGTAAAACTGGCCCGTATCGCATCTGTCATTGTTGGTGTCTGCGAAGCGTATAACGCCGTTAACTGTTCACTGCGTTTTTTTAGCGCCTCTGCGCTGATTATCTGCTCGCTTTCTCCCTCATGAGTAAGCCAGGCCTGGACATCCTTTAGCAACAACCGCAGCTCGACGGGTATCTGTTCTGGCGTCGGTAAGCGATCGCGTAATTCACAATTCACAATTAACAGACGAGCCAGCCTGTCATGGATGGCTTTTCGTGCCTGGCGGACCGGCGCAGAAAGGGCAAAGTCATAAGGGATATGGTGGCTGATACCCTGCAAAAACTGCAGTGCCAGCGCCAGATGAAGGCTATCGGAATGCTCATCGGGTTTGCCTGCTAAGGTGTCGGCAATTTTCAGCCGGGCCGAGTGTAATGTCTGCGCTAATTTGTTGTTGAACACCCCTGAAATACGCGCGGGCAATACGTATCTGTGAATAAGTGCGGCGCAGAAAATACCAATCATGATCTCCTGCACGCGAAGAATGGCGATATGAAAAATAGTGCCGGGATCAAACACCGCAGGAAAACCAATCAGGCTCGCGGTGTAACCGGCTAATACAAAAGCATACGCACGTGAAGTGCGTACAAGGAGGGATAAATAGAGACAGAAGGTTATCCAGCCTGTGAGCATCACGCTGCAAAGCACCGGCATGTTCACGAAAGTGGGCACGATCAAAACGGTCGCTCCGGCGCCGATGACCGTACCTGCCAGGCGATAAAGGCTTCTGCTCAGTGATGCGCTCACCGAGGTTTGCGAAACAATGTAGACGGTAATGATGGCCCATGACGGGCGCTCAAGACCTATCGACAACGCAATAAAATAGGCGAGCATCGCGGCGGTAAAAGTCTTTGCAGAATAGAGCAACGCGTTAGCGTCGTTCAGCAGTGCGGGAGAAGCCACACGGCGTAATAGCTTGCTGGTAGCGCGTAAAAAATGACTGTGAAAGAGAGCGAATGTGTTCATGCCGGGGATTATTACCGGCTTGCGTATGCTATTAAATACTCTATTCTGTCAAAAAATACCTAAATGTTGCCAATCACATGAAGCCCCAATTCGTTACAACATTATTTGACCCTGATGCCACCTCGTGCCCGGCAGTGGCGCGGCATCTTGATTTTATTGATTACGAGGCCGAAGTGCCGGTACATACACATCGCAAAGGGCAATTGATCATTGCGCTGTATGGCGCGGTAATCTGTCGCGCCGAAAATGACATATGGATAGTGCCGCCAAATTGCGCAGTCTGGATACCGGGCGGTGTTCCTCACAGCGCTAAAGCGACCTGGAACGCCCATCTCAATTATCTGTTTATTGAACCCGGCGCCACTGCGCTTCCGGAAAAATGTTGCACGCTGGCGATTTCATCCCTGATTAAAGAGTTGGTGGACCGCTTAACGCGTGAGGGCATCGATTACCCGCCCGATAGCCATGTCGCAAGACTGACCAGAGTGACGCTTGACGAGTTAGCCACCATGCCGCAGCAGAAATTAAGTCTGCCCGTTTCGGCCCATCCCAAAATACGTGCCATGGCAGATGCGCTGGTCACTAATCCGGAGGATCGCAGCACCTTTAAAGCGTGGGCTAAACGGCTGGCGCTCAGCGAGCGCTCGCTGGCACGCTTGATGCTACGCGAGACAGGGCTAACCTTCGGACGATGGCGTCAGCAGCTCCATCTGATCCTTGCGCTCCAGGCGCTGGCAAGCGGCGTCTCGGTACAAAATGTGGCAGCAAACCTGGGGTATGAATCGGTGAATGCCTTCATCACCATGTTCAAAAAAACGATGGGCAGCACCCCTGCGCACTATTTTGCCGAACGAAAAACAGACGTACGTTAATTAGCCGGGTTTTGGATGAAAGGGTAACAAAAGTGATCCAGACGGCGGCCTGAAAAGAAAGTTCACGTGCGTCTTTGAAGAGAAATGCCATGCATGTATAACTAATTAAGACAGGCATTCACAAGTGGCCTGGTGGCAGCTTTTATGACTCCCCAACTGTTGAATCCAGACGAGCATCTTTTTGAGCATGTACTGTTTAAAATAAACACTATCGCTTTTCTCAGCCGGAGAATATGCCGTGAATGTCAAACTAAAATATGCAAGTAGTGAATTACGCGATCCTGTCCAGGCTGTAGCTGAATTTGCCAATAAGATCGGTCATGAGGATATTGAAACCATCTTATTTTTTTGCTCTCCGGATTATGATCTTGAAATATTAGGCAGCGAATTAAAAAAAACCTTTTCATGCACGCTTATAGGATGCACCTCCTCCGGGCAAATTGGTCTGGATGGTTTTCAGCACTCAGGGATGCTCGGCCTGGGCTTAGGGAGCGAATTTCGGGCCTCCGCTTTTATGATTCATCCTTTAGTTGAATACTCCGCCGTTATTGCGGACATGGCTGAAAAAATCCGTCTCGACAGCGAGGCAAGGCCGAATATTAATCGCTTCGGTCTGTTGCTTGTCGATGGGCTTTCGATGGCAGAAGAGCGACTTGTGGCTAATCTTTATCAGCAGATAGGGAATGTGCCTATCATCGGGGGATCGGCGGGGGATGACCTGCGCTTTGAACAAAGCTTCATTTACGACGGTAATGGTAAATTTGTATCAGACGCAGCGGTTTTTGCGGTCATTGAGACCCACTCTCCTCTTGCGACGTTTAAAATTCAACACTTTGTTCCCAGCGATGTGGAACTGGTGATTACCGAAGCCGATCCGGAGAAACGGATCATTTTTGAAATTAACGGCGAACCTGCTGCACAAGTCTACGCCGAATCTCTCGGCCTGAGCGTGGACGAGTTAACGCCCACGATATTTTCTCGCAATCCGCTGGTGCTCTCGCTTGGCGATGAACCTTATGTACGCTCCATTCAGAAATGGAATGCCGATTTTTCGTTAACCTGCTATTGCGCGATTGAAGAGGGGTTGATTATTTCGATTGGCAGAGCAGAAGACCCCATCGAGACCTTCAGGCAATCGTTTGAAAAAGTTCATGAAATAATTCCTGACCCGCGTGTCATCATCGGTTGCGATTGTATTCTTCGCCGCCTCCAGTTTGAAGAAGAAGGGCTTGAAGAACCGATTAGCGACATTATGCGCCAGAACAATGTGATCGGTTTTTCTACCTACGGCGAGCAGTACAACGGGCTGCACGTAAACCAGACATTCACAGGCGTCGCTATCGGAGGATAAATTATGTCTTCTTTTACCCACGAACCCAATGCGGGCCTGTCACTTGCCGATTATGAGCGCAAACTTCTTGCCCGCGATAAAACAATCGATGTCCTGAAACGTCGTATTGCACAAGAGGCCAGGCATAGCCATACAACGCCTTTTGCCATTCTGGAACAGAATATTGGTCTGGAGAAAGTCGTTGCTCGTAAGACGATGGAACTCGAGAACGAGCGGCGCGAGCTTGAAAAAGCATTATCGGAATTACGGTTAGCGCAGGCCCAACTGTTGCAAGCGCAGAAAATGGAGTCTATTGGTCAGCTTGCCGCAGGTATTGCGCATGAGATTAATACCCCGACTCAGTATGTTTCGGACAATGTTGGTTTTGTGAAAACCGCCCATGCAACGCTGACAAAGGTACTTGATGCTGCGCTTGCGGTGGTCGACGTTGCGCGTGAGAAACTGGACAATGAGCCGACGATAGAGGCATTCGACACGGTTTTAAAACGTGCCCGGATTGATTTTTTGCGCAGCCAGATTCCCTCAGCGTTAGATGAGTCCCTGGAAGGCCTTGAGCACATTGCGAAAATTGTCGCTGCCATGAAGGAGTTTTCTCACCCATCGCAAAATGAGAAAGAATCTGTCGATATCCGTGAAGTCATCCGTACAACCGTAACGGTCGCGCGCAATGAGTGGAAATATGTCGCTGATCTGGAAACCCATTTTGGCGACGATTTGCCCTTGCTGCCATGCCTGCGCGATATGGTTGGTCAGGCCATACTTAATTTAGTGGTCAACGCCGCCCATGCGATTGCTGATACCCTGCAGAAAGGCGTTAAGGAAAAAGGCCGTATTGTCATCTCCGCTGAGCAAAACGGTGACTTTATGGAAATACGGGTGCAGGACGATGGTAGCGGCATACCCGCTGGTATCCTGGATCGTATTTTCGATCCCTTCTTCACGACCAAAGCCGTCGGTAAGGGGACGGGGCAGGGGCTTGCGATTGTCTACTCGACGGTCATCGACAAACACATGGGACATATCCGCTGCGAGTCTGAGGAAGGTGTGGGGTCAACGTTCATATTGCAATTTCCGCTTCATAGTCGCAAAGAGGGATGAACGGCATGCAGGTGATGTTTGTTGACGATGAAAACCGCATACTCTCGGGCATTGAGAGAGCGGTCATGATGTATAACCCTGATTGGGAATGCCGCTTTGCAAGTAGTGGTCCTGATGCGCTGGCGATGCTTGAACAGACTCCGGCAGATGTTGTGGTATCGGATATGCGCATGCCTTTTATGGATGGGGCTGAGTTGCTCACCCAGGTTCGCGCTTGCTGGCCGGGTACGGTACGGATCATCCTTTCTGGCTATTCAGAGCCCACATCAACCCAACGAATGCTCCAGGTCGCGCACCGGTTTGTATCTAAGCCGTGTGACAGTACGGCACTGATCGAGATGATCGAAAACACGCTCACGCTACGCCAGGCTATTGACGATCCGGGGCTCATTGATTTAACGGGGCATATTAACCACCTGCCTGCCACACCTGAGATATTCGCCGAACTGAGACAATGCCTTTCCGGGACTGCCTGTGATATCCCGCGCATAACCGATCTCATCAGGCGCGATCCCGCGCTGACGGCCAGGTTTATGCAGATTGCAAATTCGGCCTGGTTCACACGAGGGGCACGAATTCACGATATCGGCAGTGCTATCACCCACCTGGGGCTGGAGCAGATATCGTCATTAATCCAGACACCTGAATTTTTTACCGAAGCGAACAGTGACCCTGATGTCAGTGAGTTACAACGTAAGGCCTTTCTCGCCTCGCAACTCGCCGCTCGCATGTGTTGCCACGAGGGCCTGGAGTCGACCGCCGCATTGCTCGCCAATATTGCTCTGCTGCTTCCCGATATTAAAGGCCATTCCCCCACGAGCCGCGCCGCTCTGGGCGCGTGGATGCTGGCGTTGTGGGGATTGCCCGACGATCTCGTCGAGATCGTTGCCCGGCAAGCTCAGCCTTCACGCCTTACAAATAATAGCTTCGGTGCGATCGGTACCGTACATGTTGCGGTCGCGCTGGCGAACAATAACGTACCCGATAACGATTATCTCGAACAAACAGGCATGCTGAACCAGCTCCCTCTGTGGCAGCAAATGCTTGCTCATATAAAGGAGACCCATCATGACTGATACTGCCCTCGCTCGGGTACTGTGCGTGGATGATGAACCCAATGTGCTCGCCGCCATTGAGCGAAATCTTTTTGGGGAATTTGATGTAGTGGTCGCAAAGAGCGGTGAGGCCGGGCTTGACGCCGTTCGCTGGGGCGACAAGTTTGCTGTCATCGTGTCCGATATGCGTATGCCAGGCATGGACGGGGCGACTTTCCTGGCGAAAGCGCGGGAAATCTCTCCCGACAGTGTTCGCATTCTGCTGACCGGTCAGGCCGATGTGCAATCTTCAATTGCGGCTATCAATAAAGGCGCCATTTTTCGCTATCTGTGTAAGCCTTGTCCAAAAGACGAACTGATTGCCACGCTAAATGAGGCGGTGCGCCAGTATCGCCTTATTTGTGCCGAAAAAGAGTTGCTTGCCACCACGCTTACCGCTTCGGTGAAAACGCTGACCGAAGTGCTCGCGATGGTCGCGCCATGGGCTTTTCAGCGCTCCGCGTTCGCGTATTCATGTGTGAATCATGCGTTGCCGAAACTGGAGTGGCCCGATGAATGGATTTACACCATCGCGGCGTCACTAAGCCAGATAGGCTGTGTCGGTATTCCTGCGGATATCGTCCAGGCCGATGCGGCCCAGCGTAAACTGACGGATGAAGAGAAAAAACTGCTGCTTGGTCATCCGGAGGTTGCCGGGCGGTTGGTTGAGAACATTCCTCGCCTCGAACTGGTCGCGGGAATTATACGTCACCAGGCGAAAGAGCCGGCGCCGAATGTCCCTCTGGAGGTTTTGCGAGGCGCGCATTTGCTGCGTGCAGCGCTCGAACTGGAAAAACATGCCGTCCGTGGCTGGAGCCTGGAGCGGCCATGGGAAATTCTGCGTGCGGCCACGCCACCACTGCCCGACTACATCATTAAGGCGTTGTCAGATTTTCGCGCAAACGTGAGTGGCGTTCGTTCTGCCCATATTCGCGAACTGCTGCCCGGATGGGTGGTTGAGGAAGATATTCTGACATCGAATGGACTGATGGTCTTGACAAAAGGGCATGAACTTACGGACACCGCTATTAATGCGCTCCAGCGGTTGTTGTCCGTCAATGCTATCAAAGAGCCTATTCGGGTGCGGGGAACATCTGTCTGAAAAAATAAACACAACCCTCTGTCGTTGAAAGGGCTGCAAGGACAGAGGGTGAATTACCCCGGGGTAATTCATGCACTGGCTGTTTAATAACCGGTCCGCTAACCGGAAATAATAAAAGCGAGCCGCTGGCTGAATGTAAGGCAATAAAAAACCCGCACTCGGCGGGTTTATTTTTATCAGTAGATTTTATCTGCTCAGACTATTGTCTTCATCGCTGTTGTAAACATCACTGATAATGCGCGCAACTTACAGCGCGGTAACGTTACCGGCAGCAGGGCCTTTAGCGCCACTTTCGATAGTGAAGGATACTTTCTGGCCTTCATCAAGCGTTTTGTAGCTGTCGCTCTGGATTGCAGAGAAATGTACGAATACATCTTTGCTGCCATCGTCAGGAGTGATAAAGCCAAAACCTTTATCGGAGTTAAACCATTTTACTAAACCAGTCATTTTATTAGACATAGATACTTCCTTAATTTTATGGGCCACGCAGAGTGGCAATAATGGCCTGTAATGTTAGAGTGACTTATTTGGCACTTAGGAGGAGGCTCTCGAAGAAGGATATCTATGGATAACACTTGAACTGAGGACTGCTTTACTAAAACTGCTTTCATAAGGTCTGTATTCCAAACCGATGGCGCTATTAAGACATAGCGAAATTAATTAAGCAACGTTTATATTTTTTATTTTAACCGCTTACACGCCCGGACGGCTATCTGGCGCATCAGTACCAGATAGCCTGCCGTCGCGTTTTTGGGATGACCTGGTCACCCCTTGCATGGCGTGTTATCACGCGGCGCTGTTATATCCTGGTTCCGGCAGCAGCGTTTTACCGCCTTTCAGGGTAAACAGCGACATAACGGTAAAACTCAGGGTAATACAGCCCAGAATGAGGTACGCCTGATGGAAGCCAACGGTGTCGTACATCCGTCCGACCCACGCCGACAGCACCACCCCCGAAAGCTGTTTCGATAAGTTAAAGCCAATCAGGAACAGCGTGGCCGACAATTTTGGATTAAAGGCAGAGGAGATATATTTAAAGGTGCCGACCAGCAGGAACGGCAACTCAAACATATGCAGCATTTTTAAGATAACCACTTCAACCGCAGACGACGCGAAAGAGGACCCCAAAATACGTGCTGACATAATAATCCCGGCGGCCAGCAGTGCGTTTTTTGCCCCAATGCGATTCACGATGGCAGGTGCGAAGAACATAATCGTGGCGTTGAGAAGTTCCCCGCCGGTGGTGACGAAGCCAAAGACTTCGGTCCCGCGCTGCGGACTGGAGAAAAAGCCTTTAAAGAAGTTGGCAAATTGTTGGTCGAAGACGTCATAGACGCTGGCGACGCCAACCACGTAAACAATAAAGCCCCAGAAACGCGGCATCCGCAGCAGTTCGGCGGCGGTTCGCATTGAGAATGCCTGACGATTGGCGCCCAGCGCGTCGATGACCAACTCGCTGTTACTCCCTTCGGGTTTGGACATCCACAACAGTACGCCGAGCACCAGAGCAAAACCGGAGGCGATCCAGAACGTAATGTTAGGGTCGATACCAAACAAAATACCGGTTATCGATGCGCACAATGCCCAGCCAATACAACCGGAAACGCGAACTTTACCGTATTCAAAACGGTTCGCGCGACTGACGCGTTCAATATAGGCTTCGACAGCGCCAGAACCGCTGGAGAAGACGATCCCTAAATAGATCCCTCCTGCCAGCGCACCGGCGAAAATATTCATTTGTAGCAGAGGTGAGAGCACAAAAATAAAGAACGGGGCAAACAGGATCAGCAAGACCGTAATGGTCCACAGCAGGTGTTTGCGTAACCCCAGCTTATCGGAAATCAGGCCAAACACCGGCTGGAAAATAATCGCAAACAGCGAGATAGATGAGAAGACAATTCCCGTTTCGGTTTTGGTTAAATGGTTAACTTCCGCCAGCCAGACCGGGAAAAAAGGGAAATAAGCCGACATAATGAAGTAGTAAAAGAAAAAGAACAGCATAAAGTAGATAAAATTATGTCGTTCTCTTGGTGCGAGTTGAGAGAGTTTCATTGTGACTGTTCCATCTTGTTATGCCTGTATGCCAGGGGGCTTAACGCCCCCCGATTATTATTGGAAGTGGATCGTTAACTGATATTGCCATCGTGTCTCAAGCAGCAACCATTGCCGCAGTACGCTGGGCGTCCAGGAGTCATCACCGCCGATACCCATATGCTAGCCATCGAGGGTTATCCAGACGCCATCTTCCGGCTGCATCCTGTGCCAGTGGTCGGTCTCCATTAATTGCGCGGTACTATAGGGCTGCACAGAGAAATGAAAATCTCCCGCGACGTGCCAGTGCCCCCAGTCCAGTGCTTTGTTATCGCAACGCAGGCCGTTTTCGCCGGGGAAAATGTAGGGTGTTGTCATCTCAGCGAGCGGTAACGCCCAGCGGGAAAAGCAGGCACTGGCGCGCCGATCCGGGTAGTTCTCATGCGGGCCGAAGCCCAGCCAGGAGACAGGTTGGGACTGATCCGGCACCTGGAAATTCAGCCCGACACGCGGCAGCGGCGGTAAAGTGCCTGCGCGTTCGCCATCGACCGCCAGATGCAGCTTGCCTTCGGCATCAAAGGTCATTCGCCAGTGGCTGACAATTACCACGCCATCGCCGCTCTGGTAGTGCCAGCGGCTGTCTATCACCACCTCATGGGCCAGACGTTGCGCCTCACACTGCACACAGCGCGCGGTGAGGTTATACAACCCCGCGCTCTTCCAGCGCTCGGCCCAGGCGTTAGGATCGATGCGTTCCACTTCGCTGACACCAATGTCATTGTCCAGCGGGGCACGCACGAACTGATCGCGCAGCGGTGTCAGTAACTGTTCCACGCCGTCGACCTGCCAGTGGGTAAGCAGCCCACTTTGCCTGTCAATAACCCACTGTTGGCTGCCGCAGCGTATCGTCCAGGCGCTGTCGCTGCCCTCAAGCTCTGGTGCATTCGCCGGGCGTACAGGCGTTCGCAGCACCAGCGGGGCGGCGAGAGCGAACTGCTGCCAGGCGACACGATGCCCGGCTTCTGACCAGGCCGTGGCCTGCGGCTGGATAACCTCCAGCGTCAGCCACACCTCTTCGGCACCGGTGGGCAGCGTCAACGTCTTCGCGAGCGTCAACGCATTGTGCCCCTCCGGCGAGATATCCAGAGCTACACTGCCATGGGCAACGGTTTCACCTGCGGCCTGAACCTGCCAGTGCAGTGTTTCGTTGTCCGTCGCGCGGAACAGATATTCGCTGGTAATACTGATGCGCAGCGGGTTTTGCGCCAGCAGCGTAAACTGGAAAAATTGCTGGGCATGTTTGGCCTCAATAAGTGAAGGGTGAGGGCGGCGGTCGGGGAACACCAGACCGTTCATACAGAACTGCCTGTCGTTGGGTTTATCGCCAAAATCGCCGCCGTAGGCCCAGCCGACGCTGCCATCGTCAAAGGTTTTGGTGATCGCCTGATCGGCCCAGTCCCAAATAAAGCCACCCTGCAGGCGTGGATAATCACGAAATGCCCGCCAGTAATCCGCAAAGTTTCCCAGGCTATTGCCCATCGCGTGCGCGTATTCGCACAGGATGAGCGGGCGCTGCTCACCCGGCAGGCTGATCCACTTTTTGATCCCCCATTTCGGTACCGCCGGTATCAGCAGATCGCTCTCCACGCGGGCATACATCGGACACAGAATGTCGGTTGTCGTGCTGTTTGCTCCGCCACCTTCGTACTGCACCGGGCGTGACGGATCGTTACGCTTAAGCCAGTGGTACATGGCTTCATGGTTACCGCCACCGCCGGATTCGTTGCCCAGCGACCAGATAATAATCGACGGGTGGTTGCGGTTGTTTTGCACCATCCGTGTGACGCGAGCGCTGTATGCCGGGAGCCATGACGGATCGTCAGAGAGACGACTCATGGGCACCAGACCGTGGGTTTCAATATTGGCCTCGTCGATGACGTACAGACCATAGCGGTTGCAGAGTTCATACCAGCGCGGGGCGTTGGGGTAGTGGGAGCAGCGCACGGCGTTAAAATTATTCTGCTTCATCAGCCGAATGTCCTGCACCATATCCTCTTCGGTGACAACCTGGCCGCGCTGGTGGTGATGCTCATGGCGGTTGACGCCGCGGATCAGCAGCGGTTTGCCGTTGAGCTTCAACAGGCCATTGTCAATTTCAACCTTACGAAAACCGATGTCCCAGGCTTCGGCTTCGATCAGCTCATCGCCGCGCCACAGGGAGACCACTGCGCGGTAGCAGTTCGGTGTCTCCGCACTCCACAGCGCCGGGCGTTCGACCGGCAGGCGCATCACCGCGCGTTCGGCATAGTTGCCGCGCTCATCAATCACCGGCGAACCGGGCGGTTGCTGATGATTGACGATGCGCTGTGTGTCGTTCCACAACTCGACGTTGACCGTCAGGTTCTCGAGCATTTGCGTCGGGGCGGCGACGATGACGTTAACCACCAGTTCAGCGTCGCGATACAGCGCATCGAGCTGTGGGGTGAGCTGGACATCGCTCAGGTGCAGCGCAGGTTTATGCAGTAGCCAGACCGAACGGAAGATCCCGCTCATCCGCCACATATCCTGATCTTCAAGCCAGGTCCCTGCGCTCCAGCGCATCACCATCACGCAAAGGCGATTCTCGCCGGTATGAAGATAAGGGCTCAGATCGAAGGCCGCAGGCAGGCGGCTGTCCTGCGAGTAACCGACCCATTCACTGTTACACCACAGATGAAAGGCAGAATTAACACCATCAAAGATAACCTGCGTTTGCCCTTCATCCAGCCAGTGCGCATCGACGTTAAGCAGCAGCGAGTAGCAGCCGGTCGGGTTCTCTTCCGGCACGCGCGGCGGGGTGGTTGCAATGGGGTAACGCACATTGCTGTAAATAGGTGTGTCATAACCTTCCATTTGCCAGTTCGAAGGAACTGGCGTGCTGCGGCTACCGGGCAGATCGCTTTCCAGCCAGGAGGCGTCCACCTCAAACGGGCTGCGCGCCAGGGCAAACTGCCACTGTCCGTCCAGCAGACGACGGTGCGTTGAGGGCTGATTTTCCTTTGCGGCATAAACGTCTCGCCAACTGGTAAACGTCGGGTGAGCCGCTAGGCGGTTAAGGTGCGTAATGGTCTGATTTTGCCAGTCTTCACGGGCAAGCACATCGTGGAACCGGGGGCCACGACGCGCGTGGGAATCGTAATGTTGCATCGCTATACCTGATAATAAAATGAAATGTCATTCGCCCGACAAGATGGATGAGTTATCAGATATTTTGTTTGGTGCCACAATATTGGGGAAAGTGAAACCCATTCACGATCACGAAACCATGCCAAAGTCGCCGTTTTTTGTCGTCTTTTCGACATAGAATGTTAGCGAGCGACATTGTTATCACAAGGTTAAGGAGAGGGCGATGCAACGCCGTACGGCAACACTGGAAGATGTGGCGCGTGAGGCGGGTGTCTCGGAGCAAACCGTGTCACGCGTGCTGAATAAACCCGAGGTGGTGGCTGAACGTACCCGCGATAAAGTCATCCGCGCGATGCAGGCGTTGCACTATGTGCCGAACCGCTCGGCACAATTACTGGCCGGGAAATCGGCGCCGTCGATTGGCCTGATTACCGCGTCGTTAACGCTGCATGCCCCTTCGCAAATAGCCGCCGCGATCAAAAGTCACGCCAGCGCCCACGAGCTGGAGGTGGCGATCGCGATGCCCGCGACGGCCGATTACCCCTCATTACAGGCGCGACTGAATGAGTTTCGCGCGCAAAACATCCGCGGCGCGATTATTAATCTGCCGCTGGAAGGGAGCATTGCGGAAAAACTGGTGAGTGAGAACCCGGATATCTGCTGTCTGTTTCTGGATATCTCGCCGGAGACCGATGTCTGCTGTGTGCGCTTTGATCACATGGAGGGCTGCGGTGCCTGCGTCACGCATTTGTGGGAATTAGGGCATCGGGAGTTTGGCTTACTGGCGGGGCCGGAAAGTTCGGTCTCCGCGCGGATGCGGCTCAGTAGCTGGCGTGAAGCATTGCATCGTCACGGTGTGCGTAATGCGGTGACGGTCTTCGGCGACTGGAGCGCGGCCAGCGGCTGGCACAAAGCTTTTGAGCTGTTACATCAATATCCGAAGATCAGCGCCATTGTCGTAGCGAACGATCAGATGGCGCTGGGGGTGTTGAGCGCGCTGGCACAGCTCAATCGCACCGGTAGCAGGGCAGTATCTGTCACCGGCTATGACGACACAGCGGATAGCCTCTATTTCCAGCCGCCTCTGACTACTGTCGCGCAGGATTTCAACAAGCTCGGTAAGCGCGCCGTGGAGTTGTTGATTCAGCAGATGGCCGCCCCGCAGATGCGGATCCGTGAGCTGTTGCCGACGCGTCTGGTTATTCGCCAGTCTACCTGGCCGTACGGAGGCAGTGATGAAGATGAAAAAGACGATTTACTCAGGCAATTAAAAACGCTGGTGGAAAAATTGTAGTGCGTCAGGCCGTGCCTGCCCGTGAGAAAGGCGGAGCGGGTAATGATGTGCAAAGGAACCCGTCACCGCCATGATAGAAATCTTAATGTCCGAGTGTGTTTAGTTTACGGGTGGAAAATCCACCACGGTATTGTTGACGCGGTTGACCATGTTGGTGAACAGAAT
Source organism: Phytobacter diazotrophicus (assembly GCF_052061655.1). NCBI lineage: Bacteria > Pseudomonadati > Pseudomonadota > Gammaproteobacteria > Enterobacterales > Enterobacteriaceae > Phytobacter > Phytobacter diazotrophicus. The sequence goes on from NZ_CM125428.1 coordinate 2,632,959, forward strand.
CGCGCTGATCGCACTGATTATTTCTATAACCTGGTGGTCGTTAAAACCTGCCGCCAGGAAGCGGGTTACCGTCTCTTCCGCCAGCGTTCCGCGGGTTGAGACCACGGTTGCGACGAATTTCACCAGCGCATCAATACGGGCATCATCCGGATATTCGCCCCGGCGCAGTGCCTGCGTTTGCGCGAGGCTGTAACCGGCCATTTTGCCCGTTAAGGTATGCGCGGCCAGGCAGTAATCGCAGCCGGAGAGTTCACTCACGACCAGGTTAATGGCTTCCAGCTCCTGTTTACTCAGCGTACTTTTTGCCAGCGTGGCATTGTGTTGCAGCGCCTGGCCCAGGATCTCGGGCGCGATACCTATCGTCTGATACGCGTTTGGCACTTTACCCATTGCGCGTTTGATCATTGTGAAAAGTTCGGCAGTTTTGCCTGTGGCATTTTCGACCTGAATTGCGGTTAAACGGCTCATGGTGTTCTCCTGTCAGTTAATGTGCGCCACCGTATTGGCGATGGACACATCATAGGGCGCAGGCCATGCTATTATTGCCCCCAAATCCGCTATTTTTTGTCTTATCGTCTCAGGAGTGCGCGTGGATAACCTCAGTTCATTACTGGCTGTGCTGGCACCGCAATGCGTGGTTAACCTTCATTGTCGGTTTAACGGGCGATGGGCTGCTGACCATCAGCAACTGCCAGCCGGCATTGTGCCATGGCATGTCATTATGCGGGGGGAGGCGCGCCTGCACATTGCAGGTAAAACCCTTAACGTGCGTGCCGGAGATATTCTGCTGCTTCCTCAGGGTTCGCCCCATATCCTTGAAAGCCTGGTGGACTGGGGACAAGTGGTACCCGCGCAGGGGCATCATAATGGCATTTTGACGCAGGTACGCACGGAAGGTCCGGGACCGTCCGTCGAGGTGTTGTGCGGGGAGTTTTATTTTGGGGCGGACTGCACCTGGCTGTTCGCCGAAGAGAGCGAGCTAATCCATCTTCAGCCTGCGGAGCGCAAAAGCTTTCCGGAGCTGGAAATGTTGCTGACGATGTTAGTCCGTGAAAGCCAGAACAGTTTGCCAGGCAGTATGGCGATGGTTAAAGGGCTGGCAAATACGCTGCTGGCGATGATGCTGCGGATTTTACTTTCACTGCGAGAACCGCCTCCGGGTATGCTCCGGCTGATGAGTGATAAGCGTCTGACGCCTGCGTTATTAGCAGTGTTCGCGGATCCGGCGTACCCGTGGACCCTTGAGTTAATGGCTGAGCGCTGTTTTTTATCGCGCGCAACCTTTGCCCGATATTTTGCGCACAGTTATCACCAGACGCCACAATCGTGGCTGACACATTTGCGTATGGCGCTGGCCTCGCGGTTACTAATTGATGAAAGGGTTCTGGCGGTGGATATCATTGCCGAAAGGTGTGGTTTTTTGTCGCTGTCATCATTCACCAAAGCCTTTAAAAAACGCTATGGCATCACCCCGTCCGTCTACCGAAAAGCGAGTCTGCAAAAACCGGGGACGCGGGCAGACACGCACCTTACTGCTTAATACTACCTGCCCGTACGGAGTGACTGCGGCGGAATACCATAGCCGCGAATAAAAACCTCCCGCATATGACGCCGGTCGCGAAAACCGGCTTCACGGGCAATGGTATCCAGGGAGAGGCGGCTTTGTTCAATCATCAATCTTGCCGCTTCCAGCCGTAATCCTTCGATAGCTTTCGCCGGAGATTTCCCCGTTTCCTGACGAAACAGGCGGCTGAGCTGGCGGGCGCTGACATGCACGGCATCGGCCAGCAGTTCTACCGTCAGCGTTTTATGCAGGTTGTTGCGGGCATATTCGAGTGCGCTTTGCAGGCGATCTGAGCGAGGCGCCAGCGCCAGCATTTCGGAATGCTGTGTCTGGCCACCTGAACGGCGCTGATTCATGACCAGGCGATGTGCCACAATACGGGCAATCTCCGCGCCCAGATCTTTTTCCACCATACCGAGCGCCATATCCAACCCGGCGGTCATCCCTGCCGAAGTCCAGATGGTGTCATCGATAATAAAGATACGGTCATCTTCAAGCTGAACGCCGGGATGCAGCGTGGTGAAACTGCGGGAGTGCGCCCAGTGTGTGGTGGCCCGTTTTTGCGCCAGAAGCCCGGCCTGTGCCAGCACAAAGGCGCCGGTGCAGATGCCCGCGATACGGCGTGCTTTTCGGGCAGAGGTTTGCAGAAAATGAATCACCGCCGGGCTTGCGGGCTCCTCTACCGGGGAAAGCACCCCCGCCACCAGCCAGGAATCAACCAGGGTTTCGTCGCTCAACTGTTCGGAATCCACGCCAATACCAGAGGAGGAACGCACCTTGCCACCGGATTCGGAATAGACTGTCAACTGGTAAAAAGGCTTTTCAGCCACGAAGTTGGCAAACTCAAATACCGTCAATGTCGACAATGCCAGCATCTGAAAGTGGTCAGAAATAATCAATCCTATCCGGTGCATTGCAACCTCTTTATGGCAATTCAACATTTACCCATTGCGCAGAACGGGCGCGTAGCCGCTCCGATATACCCAGGCTGGCCAATGCCAGCAACAAAAACAGCATCGAGCTTATCATCACACCGTAAAAACCGCTCAGAGGATAAAGCCAGGACGCGACCGCTGAGCCAAAACCAATACCGCAGAACATAAAGGCGCTGGTTAAAGCCAGCGAAATCCCCCGCGTTTCTGCTGAGGAGATTTCCACGATGCGCCGCTGCTGCGTTGGCCATAGCAGGTCCGTTGAAAAGGCCCACACCACCAGCAGGATAAACAACCACGCCAGTTGAGCGGGTAGCAGCGTTATCAGCAGCATATCTGCGACCAGCAAGGTCATACCGATGATCAGTAAACGCTCCGCACTGTAAACGCGTGCAGCACGACTGACAAAAAGGTTGCCCAGTATGCCTGCCACGCCAATAACCGTTAACGCGATAGAGACATCGGTGGCCGCACCGTGCCAGCGGTCGCGGATCATCGGCGAGATAAACGCATACATATCGTATACCCCGGAGGTGATAAAAAAGACCACCAAAAACGCGGACAGCGATTTACCGTCGGTCAGCACCTGGCCGACATGACGCAAACGGATATCGACGCCTTTAACCTCATTCGGCACCAGCAGCCACACACCTGTAGCGGTGATCAGACTTACCAGCGCGACAAGGGTAAACAAACACCGTGCCCCCCAGGCATTGGCTATCCACGCGGCCAGCGGAATACCCACCATACTTGCCATCGACACGCCCAGCAAAATCATGGCAATGGCGCTGCCACGCTCCCTGGGGGACACTAACTCAGCGCCCAACGCCACCAGCACCGGACCTATCAGCGACGCCCCCAGCCCCATCACAATACGCGATATGACCAGCAATGCGTAATTCGGCGCGACGGCAAAAATAGCGGCCCCCAGCGCGAACACCAGCATGCCTGCCAGGACCTGGGTTCTGCGCATCATCGTGCCAAACATCACTTGCGCCAGCGGCGCACCCAGGGCAAACGTCAGGCCGAAAATAGAGAGCAAACGGGCGCTTTGCGCATCGCTCAGTCCCCATTCATGGGAAATGGGCGCCAGGCTACCGGCAACGGAAAGGGAACCTGTTGCCTGAATAAAATAAGCAATACTCAGCGCCCAGAGCGCGCGGCGTTGCGGCGTGGAAATGTGGTTTTGCATCATAAACTCCAGCGAAGGGCAGTTGCCTGCCCGACATCCGATCACGCAACCGGGATTGGGTTTTCAACCATCGCCTGATTAAACGCGTTCACCATTGCGTGTTCATTCGCACCGGGGTTGGCGCGGGCAGGGAGCACGCTATCGACAATGGCTTCGGGGTTATCCGTAGCCAGTTTCTCGAAGGTCTGTTCGATAAAGTCTGCTAAGGGCATTGCCCGTGCATCGCCACTTTTGTAGATCAGATCGGTGTCCACCCACGGCGGTGCAATCTCTATCACGCTCACTCCCGCGTCGCGGAGCAAAAAGCGCTGGGAAAGGGTATAAGAGTGGATCGCGGCTTTGGTTGCGGAATAGAGCGCGTTAGTGACCAGTGGCAAAAAGGCCAGTATGGAACTGTTGTTGATCAGTACCGCATCATCTTGCTGTTTCAGATGCTCAACAAACGCGGCGCTCACCCGAACGGTGCCCAGCAGATTGGTATCCAGCAGCGTGGTGGCAATCTCGTCATCCAGTTCCGCGGCGGGATTATCAAACGGCATAATCCCTGCGTTATTTATCACTACGTTCAGCGCCGGATAGCGAGACAGTACTTGCTGTGCCGCGTTTTTAATATCTGAAGCACTGGTGACATCCAGGACCACATAATCCATACCCGGATTGGCGGCAGTCACGCTCTCCAGGAGCGCCTTACGACGACCAGAGATGATCACCTGATTGCCAAGCTGGTGAAATTTTTCGGCGATGGCGCGACCAATACCTGAGGTGCCGCCCGTAATAAAAAGAGTATTTCCGGTGAGTTTCATCATGTCATTCCTGTTGGATAAAAGGGTTAGCGACCAGCGCTGTCGCGGTAGCGTTCAGCCGGGGTATTGCTCGAAAGGTGTTGCATCATGGCCTTGCGGCTGTTTTCCATCGCCAGCCACTCTGCTTCGTTGTGCAAAGAAGGGATGGTGACAAGTTCACCGCGCAGAAAGCCCGCGAGCGCGGCATCCACCAGGTCATAAGGGCTCATAACTATCGCTTTATCGAGTTGCTCCAGCGGGAGTCCGCCGTTATCCCAGAACGGTGTTGCCGTTGCGCCTGGCAATACGGCCTGGATCTGTATTCCTTTGTCGGCCAGTTCGTGGTGCAAGGAGTGACTAAAGGCCAGCACAAAAGCTTTTGTTCCGCCGTAAACACCGTTTAACAATTCCGGTGCGATGCTGACGATGGAAGAGATGTTGATGATGGCGCCGTTGCCACGTGCGACGAATCCGGGAACAACGGCGTACGTCAGGCGAGTCAGCGCAACCACGTTCAGGTTAATCATCGCCTGCATCTGGTCGACATCGCTGGATAACAGCGGCGTGTGTGTGCCCGTGCCCGCATTGTTGACCAGTAAAGTGATGCTGGCATCGTCGCGCAGTTTTTTCTCCAGGGCGTTAAGTTGTTGGGCATCGCCAAGATCGGCCGCCACCACCTCAACATTGCGGGCCGTATCGGCGGTGATATGGCTTGCCATCTGATTCAGGCGGTTGTGATTGCGGGCAACAATAATCAGGTCGTAACCCATGCGTGCCAGGCGATTGGCGTAAATAGCACCGATGCCGGTTGATGCACCGGTGATCACGGCTGTGCCTTTACTGGAGTGTGTAGCGATGTTCATAGCAGGTTCCTTTCAGTCACAATTGATTCGATGGAAGAATCATAAGGAAGAAAGGAATGGCTTAAATGACGATAATGGGCGTTATTCAGGACATTATGGATGCACCAGTGTGGTGGCAGGTGATGTCGCAGCTTCACTGTTCGGACTTGCGGGGATGACCTGCTTAAACGAAACGACACACAGTTATGCAATAAAATGCTGAAAAAATAATGGATAAGGCGTTTACTGGCACCGTCACAGTAGCGTTAATCCGATACCAAATCAGGAAGGAAAAAGGGAATGAGGGGTTTTCTTAAAGCATTAAGTGCAGTTTTTATGATTTCAGCCAGTTCTGCAGCGCTGGCGTCGTCTGTCCCCGCCACTGATACCACGCCGCAGATGGCCTATGAAGATATCTCACACTCTTTACCTGCGCTTGAACCTATTACCTTTCAGGCCAGTCCGGAAAAACACAAGTTGTTAGTTTTTGTAGATAATCAGTGCGTCTATTGCAGCTTCGTCGTCAAAAATATAAAGAAATATACGGATGCAGGTTTGACCATGTCATTTCTGACAGTGGTTCCGTCATCAATAAAAGATTCGGTTATCGAAGATATGGCCAGAGTATGGTGTGCGTCAGATCGTCCGAAAAGCCTGCAAAATGCGATGGCGGGATTTTTACCGGCAAATGACAGCACGGAAAAATGTAAAAATCTGATCATTCAACAATCTGCACTTGCAGACCGGCTGGGCGTAGAGGTAACGCCCGCGATGGTTGTGCTCGATAGCTCCGCCCATACTTTCCTGGGCAGCGTATCGCCGGACAGAATTCTCTCTGAATTACACTAATATACTGCACAGGCGGCCAGTCACGACGTGTTTCATTGCCAGAACGGGCCGCTGCTTTGGCGATGTGGATATTAGATGATCGTGACACTGGGCTGTGGAAATTGCACCGCAGCCACATGAACAAGCTTGCCAATAAAGACAATTTTTACCCCTTTGTTTTCCAGAATATAAAAGGGTTTGATTAAAGGCCGCATAGCGGCCTCTTTACAGCACGGTCTTTATTACACCTGGGTCAGCCCGCCATCGACGCAAATTTCCGCACCGGCGATATAGCGACTGTCATCACTGGCAAGGAACAGCGCGGCGCTGGCAATTTCCTCCGGCGTGCCCATTCTGCCTAACGGAATGGCGCTAATGATCCCCTGACGGAACGCCTCCGATGCGGCGGCCATCATCTCCGTGTCCACCGGACCAGGTGCGACGACATTCACCCTAATACCGCGAGGGGCGAGTTCACGTGTCCAGGTACGTGCAAAAGATCGCAGTGCGGCTTTGCTGGCGCTGTAGACCCCATAACCTTCCGAGCCAATAACGTCGGCTATCGAACCAATTAACACCACGCTGGCGCCGGGTTTCAGCAGGGGCAGGGCCGCCTGCAACGCAAACACCGGAGAGCGGACATTCAGCCCAAAAATCTGCTCAAAATGATCGGCGGAAATCTGTTCCAGCGTCGCATGTTCCGACATACCGGCGTTAATCACCAGCACGTCAATATGACCGGATTCGGCCTGCACTTTTTCCATAATTCGGATGAGCTCGCTTTGTTGGCTGACATCGGCGCGCAATGGCAGGGCATTGTTTCCGATGGTGGCAGCGGCGGCCTGCAACTCTTCATCCCGACGAGACGTAAACCAGGTGGCGGCACCTTCGTGGGCGAAACGTTGGCTAATCGCCAGACCGATGCCTTTGGCTCCGCCCAGTACGACGGACACTTTATTATTGAGTCTGTTCATCATTGCTCTCCTCAGTGAGTGGAAAACAGATGATATAAGTTTTATATTTAGTATCAATTACGCACTTTGTTTATACCAGATATCAATGGATATACCGACATGACAAAAATTGATTGCAACAGCCTGAGAGAAGTAGGAAAAACGCGTCCGGTGCTTGAGCACATCACCAACAAATGGTCGATTCTGATCCTGACCGTACTGTGCACGGAACCCTCGCGCTTCAATGAGATCCGTCGCCGCCTGGATGGCATTACCCACAAGGCGCTTGCTGATGCTCTCAAGCGCCTTGAACGCAACGGTTTGATATACCGAAAAGTGCTGCTCACCATGCCGGTTGGGGTGGAATACAGCATTACCCCTTTAGGACATTCGCTGCGTGAACCTTTCGAGGCGCTTTACCACTGGGCGCTGGAACATGGTCCGACTCTGGAGGCTGCGCAAAAAGAGTATGACAAACAGCGACATGAGGAAGAATCCGTCGTCTGACAGAACGTTTTGCTGCTAAAAGAGATATCCCGTGGGTTATTTTTAAGCGGGATACTGAGCGTCAAAGCGTATTTCTGAAACAGACTGGTAAAATAGCCGCGTGTTTGCGCAACGCATTATTTATTTTAAATGCAACTTTCATATGAAGGATGGCTGAATATCTTTTGTACGTTTGCTTGTATATCAGATACGCAAATTTAGACGTATTATGTTAACATTTGTGCCACCACAATCTGTATCCCGTTAGTTTTTTTCATAAAACAAAATAAATAGATGATCTTTATCATTACGCTCAAGGTTTACCCTGACTACAATAAAATAAAGCAAGAATGAATTGCGCTGTAGAGGTAGGGGATGAATATGAAATGGATCCGTTATAAAAAAAGATTGCATCGGCTAACTACCATTATCCCCGGCTGCGAATATCGGCTGGCCATTCCCGAAGAACGGGCGGCAGTAACCGTTGATCGCGTCGCACTGGAAAAGGTCGTCCGCGAACATTATGGGCTGAAGTGGCACTGAATAATAATGCAAGATTAGCTGCATAATAAACGCCCTGGCGAAGGCCGGGGTTTAAATTTTATCCTCTCTTATACCCCTATTTGTTTATCGTCTTCTTGCCTGCGTATTTTTACTCTTATGCTCCGTTAAAAATGGCACCTGCCTGGTCTGTAAAAGGCGGTCATGATCTTCAGTCTGACGATGGCGGTTTTATTGCGCACAGGGGTGACCTCTTTCGGCCCGTTAGGAGACAGCACTGCCGCAGAAGAAGGCAACGGATACGTTACATAACGCGCTTACCTCTCACGCTTTAGTCGCAGAATGTCAGGTTTCGTTACATTTTTTTTCGCCTGCGGGGCAGAGAATGCTACCAGGCAACGCTCTGCCGACATGGCAGTTTTGCCCGTTGCAAAATCAGATGATTAGCCGGAATTGATGTCTTTCGTCTCTATTATCAGGATACGCAATATGGTGACTTCCCCTCTAAAAACCCTGCATTCAGTAAGATTTTTATCGCTTTTTAACCTCGATGAATGGCGGCCTGTAAACCCTATGCTAAATTTTTTCTGACCCAACAAAGAGGTCAAAAAGTGAGGGAACGGTATGAAATTCAATGACGAGCGTACGGGACTCATTGGATTAGCCATTGGGGCCGCCGTTATTGGGCTGATTTCGGGCGGTAAGGTTATTAATCGGGACAATATCATCGAAGAGATAGAGCGTCAGGGCAGAAACAGGGGCGACGGGGTGGAGGACGCCATTTTTACGCAGGCAGCGAGTCTGGTAATGAAAGGGAAATAAAGGCCCACTATTTTGCGTGGCGTCACATTAAGGCCATGACAAATGTGATTCCGGGGCTTAGTTTGCCATCGTTTAGTCTTTATTTAGGAAACGATGGGTAGATTAAACGTGATCCGTTAATCCTGTGGCTACAGGGTAGCGTATAGACCAAAACACAAATCTATCCATGCAAGCATTTTACCGTCAGTGTGAACTGGCGGTTTTTTTTTGCCTGCATTACGACAAAAAAGAAGGCCCCTCGCGGCGTATCGGCGCGAGGGGCCTGTTTAGTGGGGGATTATCTCCGTTCATTAGTCGTCCCATTTATGGCTAAAATAAGCAGCAAGAAAACCAGAAAATAAAATGATTCCCAGCACTGTAATAAAAACATGCATATTTCCTAACATGGATACTCTCCTTTTATCGAATAATACTAACCTCACTTACCTTTCGTTATTTGCCGCGTTGAATGGAATACTACCTCATTGAATCTAAACAATAGCTTAATTATGTGAACTATTTATTCACCAGCGTAAATTTTTTGCGAAATTGTCCTGGGGTGAGTGCGTAATGTTGCTGAAAATGATGACGCAGGGCGGCACCATTGCTAAAACCGATTTGTTCGGCAATCACGTCGATATTCATTCGTGACTGGGTTAGCAACTCTTCGGCCCGCCGCAGACGGGCCTGCAAAATCCAGCGGGCGGGTGTAGTGCCCGTGGATTCCGCAAACCGGCGTAAAAACGTGCGCGGGCTCATGCCGACATGACGGGCCAGCGACTCAACGGTATGGCTTGCGGCGAGTTGCTGGTGCACAAAATCAAACAGTTTACCCAGCGACTGGCTCTCCCGCGAACGGGCCACCGGTGCCGTCACTTTTTGCGTCTGTGTCCCGTCGCGGTGGGGCTGAACCACCAGACGCTGGGCAACATTATTGGCGATGTCGCGACCGAAATCGGTGCGGACAACATGCAGACACAGATCGATGCCTGCCGCGCTACCCGCAGAGGTCATCACGCGGCCCTCATCATAGTAGAGCGCATCTTCCAGCACCTCGATTGCCGGATAGCGCTGACGCAGCAGATCAGTGTAGCGCCAGTGGGTTGTCGCTTTTCGTCCGTTGAGGAGCCCGGCCGCGGCAAGCACGAAGACCCCGGAGCAAATAGACATTATCCGGCATCCGCGCTGATGGGCCTGGCGAAGTGCCTGGCAAAGCGTCTCCGGTACCGGCATTTGCGCGCCGCGCCAGCCTGGAACAATGATTGTATCGGCCTGTTCGAGCAGTTCCACGCCGCCTTCGGTCACAATGCGGATACCGCCGGTCGCACGCAGTTCCCCTTCATCCACCGCCGCAACGGCGAAGCGATACCAGTTCTCGCCCAGTTCGGGGCGTGGCAGACCAAAAATTTCCACGGCGACGCCAAACTCAAAAGTACATAAACCGTCATAAGCGAGAGCGACGACCAGGTGTTGATGTTCGTGGGGCAGTGAAATTGTCATGTTTTTGCGGTTATCTGGCATAAAGCTATACAGTCGCTGTGTCCTGTTTTCGTTACATTAGTGTTAACACAAACCTGGAGAAAGCACTATGAGCTATGTATCGGAAGTTCCTGCCGCCTCACCTGAGATTACCGCCAGCCACTTTTTGCGCCGCCTGAGCGTCGAGACAGATTGCGCCGACGTTCACCACGCGTTAAACCACGAGGAGCAAGATTTTGTGTTGTTACATGTGGTGGGCAGCCCGGAGACCTTCGCCAGGCGCCATATTCCCGGCGCGATCCATCTGCCGCATTCGCAAATGACACCAGAACGCATGGCGCAATGGCCCCAGGATACCCTCTTTGTTGTCTATTGCGCAGGCCCCCATTGTAATGGGGCAGACCGTGCGGCGCTCAAACTGGCGCGGTTGGGGCTGGCGGTGAAAATTATGATCGGCGGGATAACCGGCTGGGAAGATGAAGGGTACAGTTTCGCGGCAAGATGAATTTTTTTCATGTGTGATGAGAAAATCTCGTTTGCCACACAGATGCTGCGTATGACATTTTATTTGGACGTTTAGCCATCCAGAAGGCTAAAAATTCAAATAATGAACTATCACGCCGGGAAACTATCTGGCCCGGCGTGCAAGGAGATCACCATGCAGCAGCGTCATCAGGCCCCGTTCCGCGCAGACGTAGTAGGCAGCTTCCTGCGTCCGGATGCCATTAAACAGGCTCGTCAACAATTTGCGCAGGGCACAATCAGCGCACAGCAACTGCGTACAGTGGAAAACGAGGCTATCCGTCAGGTGGTTCAGCAGCAATGTGACTGCGGCTTGCATGTGGTGACCGACGGGGAGTTCCGCCGCGCCTGGTGGCATTTCGATTTCTTTGATGGTCTGCAGGGCGTTGAGCGTTACGACGCGGATAAAGGCATCCAGTTCAATGGTGTGCAGACCAAAGCACACGGCGTGCGGGTGACCGGGAAACTCGGTTTTGGCGATCACCCAATGCTGGAAGACTTTGTTTACCTGAAAAGCATCAGCGGTAATGCCCAGCCGAAGATGACCATTCCAAGCCCGAGCGTGCTGCATTTCCGTGGTGGCCGTAAAGATATCGACGCCACCGTCTACCCGGACCTGGCAGACTATTTTGACGATCTTGCGACCACCTGGCGTGACGCGATCCATGCGTTCTACGCCGCAGGTTGTCGATATCTGCAACTGGACGATACCGTCTGGGCCTACCTGTGCTCTGACGATCAGCGCCGCCAGATAGTCGAGCGTGGTGAAGACCCGGATGAGCTGGCGCGAATCTATGCCCGCGTACTGAACAAAGCGCTGGAAGGCAAACCGGCGGACTTAACGATTGGTCTGCACGTCTGTCGCGGCAATTTTCGCTCTACCTGGATTTCCGAAGGCGGCTATGAGCCGGTGGCGAAAGTATTGTTTGGCAGCGTGAATGTCGATGCGTTCTACCTTGAGTATGACAATGACCGCTCCGGTGATTTTGCGCCGCTGCGCTTTATTCGCCCAGGCAAACAGCAGGTGGTGCTGGGGCTGATTACCACCAAAAATGGGGAGCTGGAGAACCCGGAAGGCATCAAAGCGCGCTTACAGGAAGCGGCGAAATATGTCAGTCTGAACCAGCTTTGCCTGAGCCCGCAGTGTGGTTTTGCCTCAACGGAGGAGGGGAACACGCTGACAGCAGAGCAACAATGGGATAAAGTGCGCCTGGTTACGCAGATAGCGGAAGAGGTGTGGTAATCCGCCAGTCATAACGACAAACAGAATACTTTGGACATGCAGGTCACCCTGCATGTCCTTTCTTTATTTATTCGGCCAGGCCAGAACCAGACACAAGGGAGCCATTAATGGCGACAAAAAGGGATAAATCGGAGCAGATTTGTGGACACTGAGGTGATGGCGTCGCGGGGCCAACGGGCCTTTCACTCTCCTTCTTTTCGCTACCTGTTCTTTGGCCGCCTGCTGACCGTGCTGGGAAACGGCATTGCCCCGATTGCGCTGGCGTTTGCGGTGCTGGATATCGGCGGCTCCGCGACGGACTTAGGGCTGGTTGTGGCGGCACGTTCACTCTTCAACGTTATCTTCTTGCTGCTCGGCGGTGTGCTGGCGGACCGCTATTCACGAAGCCTGGTGCTGGTCTCCTCTTCGCTGGTAGCGGCAGTGGCCCAGGGGATGGTGGCCTGGCTGGTGCTCGACGGCAGCGCAACCATTATGCTGCTGGCTGTGCTCGGCGCGCTTAACGGCGCGGCGGCAGGCATCGCGTTGCCTGCCTCTTCGGCGATGGTGCCGCAGACGGTGCCCCTGCGTACCCTGCGGGAAGCGAATGCTCTTATCCAGCTTGGCGTGTATGGCGGTACGGTGATTGGTGCGTCGCTTGGCGGTATGCTCACCAGCACTATCGGTCCTGGATGGGGGCTGGCGATTGATGCGCTTGGCTTTGCGGCCTCGGCTCCGCTCTACTTACTGATTCGTGTTGGGGCAATCGCATCACATGAAACGCAATCAAATATCCTGCAGGATTTGCGCGATGGCTGGAAAGAGTTTATCGCCCGTACCTGGGTCTGGGCGATTGTGGTGCAGTTTACTATTGTCAATGCAGCCTTTAGTGGGATGGCGATGGTACTCGGCCCCATCGTGGCGGATGAAACCTTTGGCCGTACCGGCTGGGGGCTCGGCGTGGCGGCGCAGAGCATTGGCCTGATTGCCGGTTCGCTGATTGCGCTGCGCTGGCGTCCCCGACGCGATCTGTTTATTGGTGTGATACTGGTTAACTTTTGCGCGTTGCCGTTGCTGGCTTTGGGAATCTATCCCACGACGACCGCATTGATGGCTGGTTTCTTCCTGGCCGGCGTGAGCTTTGGTCTGTTTGGCGTGGTCTGGGCGCAGTCACTGCAAACCCATATCCCGCCTGAAAAACTGGCGCGGGTGTATGCCTATGATGCGCTGGGCTCGTTTGTTGCGATCCCGGTTGGTGAAATTGCCGCCGGTCCGCTGGCGCAGCACTATGGCAGCACGCCTGTCCTGTTGGCCTGCGCGCTGGCGGTGGTGCTGGCGACGGTGGCGGCCTGCTTTGTTCCCGCCATTCGTTTGCTCGACAACTCGCCGCAGATCCGCCCGAACCGCTAAAGCACAGACGGGCGTTAGCTTGTCTGCAACGCACCCAGTGGTTTTGCCTGCATCCCCCGCAGCATCATCAGCCATGCCAGCACGATGGTGACCATCATAATGACAAAGAGCGTCCATGCCGGCAGGGTGGTCAGGATAATCCCGGTTAACAGCGGGTTCATTGCCGCGCCCAGCCAGCCCAGCGCCTGGGCTGAGAAGTAGCTCGCTTTCATCCCCGGCGGGGCAATGTTATCGATCAGCATGTACTCGCCGGGGGCATAAATCACTTCGCCAAGGGTAAAGACGGCGGCCGACACGCCCCAGAACCAGAGATTATCCCCTGAGAACATAAACCCGCCCAGCCCCAGCACAAAGCAGACGGTGCCGAAGGCCATTAACGGGCGCAGGTTGTTTGCCGTCAGCTTACTGCCCAGCCCATATTGCAACGTTACTACTACTGCGGCATTCACCGGCAGTACTACGGCAACGACCTTCTCGGCAAAGTCGCCGTCGGCGATTGACATGACATACTGCGCAATACAAGACGCAAACGACCCGGCGACAAAGGAGGCCAGCAGTCCGGATAAGGTAAACCAGCGTAGCGCGCGGTCACGCAATAACACCGATGGCGACCAGGCCACGCTGTTTTCGCTGCTCTGCGCCACGCGCACGCGGCGAACAAATAGCTGAATAAACACCAAGGGTATCGCGGAGCAGAAGGCCGCGAGCCAGAAGGGCAGATTGATGCTGTACATGACCAGCATCGTGCCGATCGGCGGCCCGACGGTCCAGCCGATATTAATAAACGTATAGTTGAGCGAAAAAATCCGCGCTTTCGCCGCCGCGCCCAGCGTATCGGAAAAATAGGCTTTCAGAACGGTCGAAAATACCGAATAGGCGCAGTTAATGAGCGAGAAAAATAACACCACCAGACCGGCATGGCTGACCAGTGGAATCGCGCTAAAACCCAGCAGGAAGACGGCGATGGCCAGCAACATATAGCGCTTTTTATCGAATTTATCCGCCAGGATACCGAAACCAAGACTAAAGACCACGCCAATGGTCAACGCCGTCGTCATCGCGTAACCCACCTGGTCAACGGACATGGCGTACTGGCGATTGAGATAGATAGTCATGAATGGCAGCGTTGCGCCGCGGCCAATGGTTAACAGCAACGACGACGCCAGTAGCGCGGCGGTAGAGCGCTTTTGTGTTGAGATCATTTTCCTGCCCGACAATGCCTGTTGTTATAGTTTTTTGTGATGTCTAACAGCAATAACATGCATAAAGCGTGATGTACATCGGTTGATTTATCCGTGGATGCCAAAACTGACCTGCCAAAAATAATGATCTGTCTCTGGACTGTTTTTTGCGTTAACGTAAATTTTTACAAAAGTTTAAAAATCAGAGGCGAAGAATGACGCGTAAAGATGGACTGCTGGCGCTGTTGGTTGTGGTGGTATGGGGCCTGAATTTTGTGGTGATCAAAGTCGGGCTGCACAACATGCCTCCACTTATGCTGGCGGGTTTACGCTTCGTTCTGGTGGCCTTTCCGGCACTGCTGTTTATTGCGCGCCCTAAAGTGCCACTACGCTTACTGTTGGGCTACGGTCTGACCATCAGTTTCGGGCAGTTTGCGTTCTTGTTTTGCGCCATCAAGTTCGGCATGCCTGCGGGCCTTGCGTCACTGGTTCTGCAGGCGCAGGCGTTTTTCACTATCATCCTTGGCGCAGGCGTGTTCGGCGAACGTCTGCAGGGGAAACAACTGGCGGGCATTGCGCTGGCGGTCTTCGGCGTGCTGGTGCTGATTGAGGCCAGCCTGAGCGGGCAACACATCCCGATGATCGGTTTTGCCCTTACCCTCGCGGCGGCGTTCAGTTGGGCCTGCGGCAATATCTTCAATAAAAAAATCATGAGCCACAGCTCACGCCCGCCGGTCATGTCGCTGGTGGTCTGGAGCGCCTTGATTCCGATTATTCCCTTTATGGTGGCATCGCTGGTCTTTGAAGGCCCGGCGTCGATGCGACAAAGCCTGGTCAGTATTGACCTGACGACTATTCTGTCGCTGGTTTATCTGGCGTTTGTGGCGACGATTGTCGGCTATGGTATCTGGGGTTCGCTGCTTGGGCGTTATGAAACCTGGCGCGTGGCGCCGCTGTCGCTGCTGGTGCCGGTGGTCGGGATGGCCAGTGCCGCGCTACTGCTGGGTGAGTCGTTGTCCCTGTTGCAACTTGGCGGGGCGGTGCTGATTATGGCGGGGCTGTACATCAATGTGTTTGGTTTTCGCTTACGTCGGGCAGTTCAGGCGTAAGAGATAAAAAAAGCCCCGCCGAAGGCGGGGCAAAACGATTAGGTGCGCTCGTTGTAATAAGGCACGCCCAATTCGTCGGATTTATCACTCCCGGCTCCCATGTGGTTAAAGTCGAAAGGCGACTGTTCATGGGAGGTGGGCATTACCATTGTGTCACGTGGGTTCTGTTTCGCAGTGTGTGCGAATTGTTCCGCATAACTCTGGCCGGTCAGTAACACCATCACGGTGAGGGCGGCACAGGCAATACGTTTCATGATTTCCTCGATACGTCTTTAAAACAGGCGATTAGCAATTACAGTGGTTTAACGGAAATAGATAGCGAGACTCTCCGGGTATTTCTGTCACACGATACTTGTGTGGCGGCACGTCAAAGTAGTTTTTGAACGTGCGCGTCAGGGTTTGTTGCGATTCAAACCCATAGCGCTCCGCGAGATACAGGATCGGTTCATTACTGCCTTTCAGCTTCTGTGCGATTTCAGTCAGCTTACGGCTGCGAATGTACTGTCCCAGGGAGTGCCCCGTCTCTTTTTTAAACATCCGTTGCAGGTGCCATTTGGAGTAACCCGAACGCTCTGACACTTTTTCCAGTGAGAGCGGCGATTCCAGGTTATCTTCAATCCAGTCCAAAATGCTATGAATAGTGATGGCGTCAGTATTGCGTCTGGACATCGTCATACCTCTTTTTCGTTACGGCAAGATCTTCTTGAGCAAGTGCTCCAGAGTTGCCACTTCTTCTGCCGTTAAGTTTTTTGTTAATTCCTGATGCAGGTTTTGCCCTACTAATTGATGACATTGCTCACATAACGCGGCGCCGTCGGTGGTTAATTGCACCAGCACGCCGCGTTTGTCATGCGGATTAGGATTTCTTTCGATCCAGCCTTTGCAGACCAGTCGGTCAAGCATGCGCGTAAGCGCACCAAGGTCGACAGAGAGGATCTTTTTTAATTCGACCGGGGTGATACATCCCTGGCAGCGGATAGAACAGAGCACCTTAAACTGCGTGGCGGTGACATCCAGCGGCGCGAGATAGTCGTTAAGTAAGCGATCTTTTTTTTGGTTAACCATATGGATCAAGCGACCAAGTGGAATGATTTCGTTAAACAGATCACTTGTGCTTTTCACAGTGGTTGCCCCGGCAAGTATATTAGTCACGGCAGATATTATTGCTCAGGCAAGTATAAGTCAACTGAATGAATTAGCGTATGCCACGATTTGCTAAAGCCGCGTTATGTCTGCTTTTTGCGTTAGCTATGTCTTTGTTTTTTCTTAATTAATAAAGAGATAAGCAAAGCCACTGCCGGGCAGGTCGCGATGAAGATATACTCTCCGGTACGTTTGTTGGCCCTGGAGAGCCTTATTAGATGATGGATTTATTGAAAGTAATTGGCCTTGGACTGGTGGTGATACTGCCGTTGGCAAACCCGCTCACCACCGTTGCGCTCTTTTTAGGGCTCGCCGGCAATATGAACAGCGCCCAGCGCAATCACCAGTCGCTGATGGCCTCTGTCTATGTCTTTGCCATCATGATGGTGGCGTATTATGCCGGGCAAGTGGTGATGAACACCTTCGGGATTTCGATTCCGGGGTTGCGTATCGCCGGTGGGCTTATCGTGGCCTTTATCGGATTTCGTATGCTTTTCCCGCCGCAAAAAATGCATGAAGCGCCGGAGATCAAAACCAAATCGGAAGAGCTGGAAGACGAACCGACGGCCAATATCGCTTTCGTGCCGTTAGCGATGCCGAGTACTGCCGGGCCGGGGACGATTGCGATGATCATCAGTTCCGCGTCGACCGTGCGCGAAAGCAACGCTTTTCCTGAATGGGTGCTGTGGATTGCGCCACCACTGATTTTCGCCACCGTGGCGGTGATCCTCTGGGGGTGTCTGCGCAGCTCCGGGGCGATAATGCGGCTGGTAGGAAAGGGTGGAATTGAGGCTATTTCTCGTCTGATGGGCTTTTTGCTGGTCTGTATGGGGGTGCAGTTTATCATTAATGGCGTGCTGGAAATCATTACGACCTACCACGCCGCTGCCTGATGTGACAGCCGTTACGCTGATGGCCGCCAGTGCCTGATGCGGGGAGATAAATACCGTCAGCGGTAGCGCAACTGCGACCCGCTGACGGTGAGGCATTACATATGGTGCGGTTGCTGCCTTTCTTCAAGCGATACCGGCCAGCGACGGAAAATCACGACCGACCAGACCAGCGCGGCCAGCGCCGGAATGGCACCCGCATAGCCAATGGCTGACATTGACCATTGCAGGCTGATTTGGTTACCGACCAGCGCGCCCGCGCCAATCCCGATATTGAAAATGCCCGAAAACAGTGACATGGCGACATCAGTCGCGTCCGGTGCCAGCGCCAGGACTTTCACCTGCATACCGAGGCCGATAATCATAATCGCGATACCCCAGAAGACGCTCAACACGGCAAGGTTCATCTCACTGCCTGCCGCAGGGCGCAGCAGCAACAGCGAAATGAGCAGCAGGCCAATTGCGCCGCTAATAAGACCGGAGGCATGTTTATTGCCCAGCTTGCCAAACAGCACGCTGCCAAAGATCCCCGCACCGCCGAGAATCAGCAGCAGTAAGGTGGCGAAATTACCGCTAAAGCCCGCCACATTTTGCACGAACGGCTCAATATAGCTGTAGGCGGTGTAGTGGGCGGTAACCACCACGACCGTCAGCAAATAAATCGACAATAGCGCCGGGCGACGGAACAGTTCCGGCAGGCTACGCAGCGAACCGGAGTGCTCGCTGGGCAGTTTCGGCAACAGTTTGATCAGACACAGCAGGGTGACCAGCGCACCAAAACCGATGGCGAAGAAGGTGGTACGCCAGCCAAAATATTGCCCGACGACGCGACCAATCGGAATACCCAGTACCATAGCCAGCGCCGTACCGGTAGCAATAAGACTTAGCGCCTGTGCGCGTTTGCCTGCCGGGGCGAGGCGAATGGCCAGGGAGGCGGTAATAGACCAGAAAATGGCATGGGCGAAAGCGATACCGATGCGGCTTATTACCAGCACATGGAAATTCCACGCCAGGAAGGAGAGAACATGGCTCCCAATAAACAGGACGAACAGGCCAATCAGCAGCTTACGGCGCTCCACCTGGCTTGTCAGCAGCATAAACGGCAGCGACATCAGCGCCACAACCCAGGCGTAGATCGTCAGCATAATACCGACCTGCGGTGTTTCCATGTCAAAGCTTTGCGCGATGTCCGACAGCAGCCCCACGGGCACGAACTCAGTGGTATTAAAAATGAACGCAGCAACGGCAAGCGTCACCACCCGGAGCCACGCGACTTTTCGTGAAACCATTTGTGTTGTCATATATTTTGGGAGCGGTAGCAGGAGAAGAAGATGTGCAGATCTTAGATCTAATTCTGCTCAAAATACAAACTTTTTGTGATCAATGTCTCATTTTTCGGCGGGGCACAACGATGCCAGTTGAAACAAAAAGCAATACAAGGGAAAAACGAACTAAAACAAAAAGGAAAACAAGAGGAAAGGCTATGCATACAATCGACTTCTACATGGTGGACGCGTTCAGTGACCGTACGTTTGGCGGCAACGCCGCCGCCGTTTGTCCACTAACGGAGTGGTTACCTGATGACGTGCTGTTGAAAATGGCGCAACAACATAACCAGTCGGAAACCGCCTTCTTTGTTCGTAACGACGACGGTTTCGAGCAGCGCTGGTTTACCACGCAGTATGAAATCAACCTTTGTGGTCACGCCACGCTTGCCGCAGCCCATGTGATTTTCGAATATCTGGACTACCCCGAGACGCATATTAACTTTACTACCCGCTTTGTTGGCCCGCTTACCGTAAGTCGCAAAGGTGACTGGCTGACGCTGGACTTCCCGGCCTGGCAAACAGAAAAGGTGGAAACGCCGCCTGCGCTGCTGTTTGAAACGCTCGGTATCACCCAGGCTAAAGAGGTGCGTGTGGCACGCGATTACATGGTGGTGCTGGACAATCAACAGCAGGTCGAAGCCGTTACCCCGGATATCGCCGCGATGATCCCCTTAAACAAAATGGTCTGTATTACCGCACCGGGCGACGAGCACGATTTTGTCAGTCGCTTTTTCTGTCCGGGTGAATCAGTACCTGAAGATCCGGTAACCGGCTCGACTCATAGCATGCTGATTCCGTACTGGGCGGATAAGCTCGGTAAGACTGTTTTGCAGGCCCGCCAGCTCTCAGCCCGTGGCGGTGAACTGCGCTGCGAAGCGCGTGGCGAAAGGGTATTGATTGGCGGCCAGGCCACCACTTATCTGATTGGCAAAGTCTATTTGCGTGGTTAAAAATAAGCTGTTGAGAAAGTTAAAGGGGTGACAGTGTCACCCCTTTTGGGTTACTTAAGCGATGCGCCGCCGCATATCACCAGTTCCTGACCGGTGATGGCCGCCGCGTCCGGTGACAGGACGAATCCCACCAGCGCGGCCACTTCTTCCGGTTTAATCAACCGTCCGATGGGCGGCATATTAGGTGGCGAGCTTTCGCGTCCGGGCGCGCTGAGCATCGGCGTTTGCGTCGCCCCCGGCGCCACCACGTTAGCCGTGATACCTCGCGGCGCAAGCTCTGCAGCCCAACTGCGCACCATTCCCACCAGCGCCGCCTTGGTAGCAACATACTGCGATCGTCCCGCCGCGCCGCGCGATGTCCGGCTACCGATAACCACGATCCTGCCCCCGGACGCCATCTGTGGGGCGAAGTGGTTCACCAGCGTTTCCGCTGCCAGCACATGCAATTGCCACAACCGCTGACTGACCTCAGGCGTTATTTCGCCAAGCGGCGCGGCGGTCATCATTCCGGCGGCATGAATGACCGAATGGGGCACAGGCAGGGTATTGAGCACATCACGCAGCGCCGCGCTGTCGCTGAGATCGACACAGACACTGTTAAAATGTGTGTTGTCGCGTGTGATTTTTGAACGGCTAAGCCCGGTGACATTCCACCCCTGCTCAAGCAGGCGGCTGACAATGGCCTCGCCAATCCCGGAACTTGCCCCCGTTACAATCGCATGTGGCATGTTTACCTCCCCAGCAGTGAACGCGGCACTTTGAACACCGCTTTGCGAACGGTCATGGGTTCCGCCGCCGCGCACAGTGCCTGATGCGGTTCGCCTGGTAAGAACACGGCAAAATCACCCGCTTGCAGTAGCATACTGACCGGCAGTTCTGCGGTTGTGGTGATAAACAGATCCGGTTTACGTTCCTCATCCGTTGCCAGCGGCGTATTTTGCGTACCGGCGCAGATAATTTCTTCCCCCGTCAGCAGTACCTGAATATCCGCCCACTGGTGGTGATATTCCGTATGGCGGTCTTCACGCCGTTGCGTGTTGGCCGGGCCAAGGGTACAGAACCATTCTGCGCCCGGTAACTGAAAACGTCCGTCATCGCGCGCCTGCAGTGCATCGAGCGAACACTGGGGAAGCGCGAGAATATCGCGCAACACCGCAGGTAACCCTGCCTGCGGCAGGGCGTTAAGATTGCCAAAAATCACACTGACTCCTTAACCCATTCCGGTGATACGCGCACGTATTTAATCGCCTGGCGGAAATACGTGTAAGCAATATGCAAACTGCCGTCCGCACCCTGTTTGATGCTCGGGTAGGAGAACTCACGGTTCAGTTTTTCCTGGGAGTTATTGGTCATGCAATAGCCGTCGCCTTCATCAAGATAACGCTGCCACGGCCAGCTTTTCCCGCCGTCAGGCGATATCGCCACGGTCATCGGCGCGCGCGGCGCACCCCAGAACGCGCTTCGCCCATCGGTCACTTCCGGCTCTTTACGTCCGTCGCCATCATCAATTTCATCGTACAAGGAGGCGCGACGTTCCAGCGCACCGGCGGCACTCATGTGGTTAAAGACCAGCGCCAGATTACCGTCCGCCAGTGTCGTGACCTGAATAGACGAGTTGTTGTTAGGCAGCGTTGTCGGTTCCGGTACGGACCAGCTTTCACCGCCATCAGTGGACTGGCTGTAATAGATGTTATCCGCCCAGCGGCTGCGAAAGAGCGCGACCAGCGTGCCGTTGTGTAGCGCGGTGATGTTCATATGCACGCAGCCGAGACTTTGCGGAACGTCCACATCACGCCAGGTTTTCCCCTGGTCGGCGGAGATTTTCACCGCGCTGACATCATCATTCCCCACCCATTTTTCGCCCGGTTTTGTCCGGCAATAGAAGACCGGCAGCAGCCAGTTGCCATTTTCCAGCACGGTGATCGGCTGGCGAATAAAGGTGCCAGGCTTATCAAGCAGCGTGGCAATCTCACCCCAACTGACACCTAGGTCGGTCGACTGGCGATAGCGGACGATTGCCGTGTCCTGGTTGCCGGAGATCTGCGCGGTCCACATCAGCCACAGTACGTTATCCGGTGCCAGAAAGAGCACCGGGTTCTGCTCAGAGCGGGTGGCATCGTCAGACAGCTTCACCGCGTCACTCCAGCGCTCACTGCCCGGTGCGAGGCGTGAGCCCCACACGGAAATATCCGCTACCCCTTCCTGGGTGCCACCAAACCAGACACACATCAGTGTGCCATCAGGTAGCGGCAGAATGTTGGCCGCGTGGTTTTGCGGGCAGGGTGAGGGCAGCATTGCAC
Organism: Phytobacter diazotrophicus; assembly: GCF_052061655.1. Classification (NCBI taxonomy): domain Bacteria; kingdom Pseudomonadati; phylum Pseudomonadota; class Gammaproteobacteria; order Enterobacterales; family Enterobacteriaceae; genus Phytobacter; species Phytobacter diazotrophicus. The sequence goes on from NZ_CM125428.1 coordinate 2,655,371, forward strand.
TCAGTACCTGTGCGTCTTCCTGTTGACGAATCACACCATCACGATTAACGGTAACGGACATATCAAACTCCACTATTTTGAACGGGTGTTGGCGCTTTTGGGTGTTCTTTACTCGGGATCAGACGGTCAAGAACCATAATCACCGCAGGGGTAATCAGCGCGATATACATATTGTTAATACCAAACGGGTCGCCCAGCACATACCAGACAGACGTGACGACACAGGCGCCAATCAGGCCAGCATTCGCACCACGGGTGCTTTTAAAGAAGGGCGCATAGAAGGCAATCACAGCGACCACGGTGATGGACAACCGAATAGCACGGGTAAAGAACGACAGTTTCAGCACTTCCGGGACCAGCAGCACGAAAATCAGCGGCAGGAAGCCAATAAACAGAGAGAGCCAGCGCGTCGCTTTAAATTCCTGTTCCGGCGTTGGATTGCGGTAAGGCACGTAGAAATCTTTGACGACCAGCGAGGCGATAGCCAGCGCCACGGTACTCACACTCACGAAAATGGAGGCAACAAGTGACGTTGTCACGAGTCCGGCAATCCACGGATTCATATCCTGCAGGAAGATAGGCATGGCGTACAGGCTGCTGATTTCCGGGTGCAGGTATTTTGCCGCCACACCGATCACCGCAATCGCCAGGGAAATAGGCAGGCAGAACCAGAAGGCAATCCAGGTCGAACGTCTGGCGGATTTCACGTCTTTGGTAGAACAGATGGCCTGAATCACGAACTGAGTACAGAAAATAGAGCCAATGGTGCCAATCAACCACGCGAAAATCGTGCTTGGGCCAAAGTTACCGTCCCAGGTCCAGTAGAAGTGCGGCATCTCTCTGATCATAGGTGTGAAACCACCGGTTTTGTACAGCGCGAAGCCCATGATCACCAGGATACCAAAATATTTCAGTGCGCTGTGCAGCAGGGTAACCCAGGCGACCCCTTTCATCCCGCCATAAGCGAAGTAGAACGTACTGACAATCGCGGTAATAAAGGCTGCTACCGGCAGACTCACTTTCAACACGGTTGCGATAGCCGCCGCGCCGCTGACGTAGTTACCGACGTTTACCAGCAACAACGCGTAGATCATGATGATAGAAATGATGTTCTTAGTGCTGTTGCCGTATTTCTCCGCAATCGCGCCGGAGATGGTGATTTTGCCGGTGTTATAAATACGTTTTACCAGCAGCAGGCCAAACAACGGGAAACCGATAGCCGCGCCCAGAACGGACCAGGAGGCGGCAATCCCACCTTCAAACGCGGCCTGTGCGGTACCGATAGTGGATTTTGCGCCGATGTACTCAGACATCAATAAGATGCCTACCAGAAAGGCCGGCATTGCGCGCGAGCCTTCCATAAAATCGCCGGAGTTTTTACTGCGTAAACGGAAGGTAAGCCAGGTGGTAAAGACGATATAGGCAATGACTATACCGACAATGATCAGGGTATCTTGTGAAGTAAACGTGTTCATCTTTGCCTCTCTTTGGGGCGAGTGAAGCCAGGGCACCTGAGGTGCCCAATATTCTAATGACGAATGAAAAACGCCTTAACGCACGTACTGCGTCACTATCTGGCGAATTTGCAGTTGTTGTTCTTCGGTGAATGAAACGGCATAACGACTTTCGCCGACGTTATAGCCCATCAGTTGTACTGCTTTTTTAACCGCCGCCGGAGAGAACCCTACGCTATAGAGATCGGTACGCAGGCCGGTGACATTTTCTTGCGCCTGACGAGAACCTTCCACGTCGCCAGCCCTGAAATGCGACCAGATCGCATTAATTTCATTCGGGGCGACGTTCGCAAGGCCAGATATACAGGCTGAACACCCTTCCACGAATCCCCGGTGAATCAGGGAGTCCGGTCCGTTAAGGACATCGAAATTATCGATATCTTTTACGGCGTTCAGAAATCCGCTCAGGCTTTCATAGCTGCCTGCGCTGTCTTTAATGCCAATAATGTTTGGATGTTCCGCCAACACGCGAACGGTTTGCGGTTCAAGAGTATTCCCGGTGCGGGCAGGGATGTTATAGAGAAATACCGGGACGCTAAGGGCATCAGCGACAGCGGTATAATGGTTAATTAATTCGTTTTGTTTTAAGGGCACAAAATAGGGGGTGATCACGGATACCGCGTCGACGCCCAGCTTTTCAATCTGTTTACCCAGACGAATCGTTTCGCGGGTAGCGATCTCGCCAATATGAGCCACCACATTGGCGCGACCGGCCACTTCCTCAACACAGGCTGCGGTGACGGTGATTTTTTCCTGCTCATTCAGCACAAAAAACTCACCGTTTGTGCCGCCGCAGAAAATACCGTTTCCGGCAGCCAGTTGGCGGTTGACCTGTTCTTTTAGTGACTGAACGTTCAATCCGCCTTCTTCATCAAAAGGCGTGACGATCGCCGTCAGCACGCCTTCAATTTTCTTACTCATTGCACATCTCTCCATGAAAAATCAGTGAAACAATGTCTGGTAAATCGCTTGCACGGCGGCGTGATCAACAGTGCAGGGGGCATTATTCATCAAGCGCTTAACGTTCAGGGCGGCATCGGCCAGCGACGGAATATCCGCGCGCGGCACCCCCAGCGCCTCCAGGTTGTCCGGCAGGTTGAGGCGTTTTACCAGCGCGGCAAAGTAATCCACCAGCGCGTGGGATTTATCCTCATCGCTGAGCGTGGTATCCGCGCCCGGAACCAGATCCCACACCTGCGCAAATTTTTCGACGGCATACGGGCGCACCACTTTCATGCAGGGGGCCAGCAGAATGGCATTGGCGACACCGTGCGGCAGGTGATATGTGCCACCCAGCGGGTAGGAGAGCGCATGCACCAGGTGGGTACCCGCATGCGTGATCGCCGCCCCACCGTAATAAGAGGCCCATAACATTTCGAGGCGCGCGGCCAGGTTGTGTGGCTCACTGACGGCGGTTTCGATGTTGTGCAGAAGCTTACGCAGACCGGTCAGGGCGACGTTGTCGCTTACCGGGTTGGCGATCGTGGCGGTAAAGCACTCGATCAGGTGGCACAGCGCATCAATACCGGTAGAAGAGGCGATATGCGCAGGCATGCTGGTGGTCAGTTCCGGCAGCAGGGCGACATAATCCGGCAGCAGCACCGGAGAGATGATCCCCACTTTGGTGTTCTGTTCCGGGATCGCCAGAATCGCATTCGGTGTGGCTTCGGAGCCAGTCCCGGCGGTGGCCGGAATCAGTAAAGACGGTACGCGTGCGGTCGGCTTTTCCCCGGCCAGCAGAGCGTCAAGGCCCGGAGAGCGCGGGTGAAAAAGTACCGATAACAGTTTGCTGACGTCGAGAACGCTGCCGCCGCCGATACCGACGACCAGATCAAATGCCGCGTCTGGCGCATCGGCGAGAATACGGGCGACATCATGCTGGCTGGGTTCCGGCGGTACGTTGTCAATAATCTGTACCAGTCGGCCTTCTGCCTGGAGTAGCGTCAGAATTTGCTGCGTTGCGGCAAGTTTGATGACGTTGCCATCGCTGACCAGTAAGAGTTTCTTTTTACCCGTAAGCAAAGGCGCGATAGCGGGAATGGCCCCTGCGCCGCTTATCAGGGTGCTGTTTATTGTTACCACAACGTTCTCCTGTCTGTCTTTGTGGTGATTGAACTCAATCATCTTTTTTCAATCACGGTCACTGTATGGCATAAATTTATAATTTATTCGCAAATTAAATAAGTTGATCTTGCTCACATATAATCAATTATGATTGAATATAATCATAGCCAGAACGTAACGACGCGGAGTAGGGATGAACAAACAAAGCGCGGTCCAGCAAGTGGTGATTCTGGCCGATGACTTCACAGGCGCAAACGATGCGGGCGTAAGCCTGGCGCAGACAGGAATGCGTGTAGAAGTGGCACTGGAAGCGACATATCAAAGCGATGCGCAGGCGCTCATTTATAACAGCGACAGCCGGGCGATGACGGCGACGGCGGCGTACGAGAAGGTCGCAGCATTGACCGAAAGCGTACTGCGTCTCTCTTCACCCGCGTGGTTGGTGAAAAAGATAGATTCCACGCTGCGCGGTAATCCGGGGGCGGAAGTGATGGCCATGCTACGGGTTACGGGGGCGAAGGCAGTGATTCTCGCCCCGGCATTTCCGGCGGCAGGGCGCATTACCCGCGAGGGGAAATGCCTGGTCAATGGCGTGCTGCTTACCGACACCGAGTTTGCCAGCGATCCGAAAACGCCGATTACCCGTGCGGACGTGGGGGCGCTGTTTAGCGGGCATAGCCAGAACATCACGCCCTCGCAGTTGCCTGCCGCGCTCTTGAGTGGCAGTGCGGAAGCGCCAGCGCTGCTGGTGGTGGATGCGCAAACGGACGCCGATCTGGATGACATCATCACCCATGCCATGCAGGCGAGTGAACGGCCGCTGCTGGTGGGTTCCGCCGGGTTATGTGATGCCCTGTCACGTCGTCTGGCGCCGCAAAAACAGCCGGTGGTACTGGCGGTTGTCGGCTCAATGAGTGAAATCGCTCAAAAACAGGTGAGCGTAGCCGCGCAACATCCACGCTGCGAACACATCTTTGTTGATATCAATGACGTCTTTCAGTCGTCAGCCACCGATTATCGCGCCGCGATTGTCGCCGCGCTTAACGGTGGACGCCATTGCCTGATCCATACCTGCCCGGATGAACAGGCGCGCCATCAGGTGGCGGCGCTGTGCGAGCGCTGGGGAGTGAGTCGCGCTGAGTGCGGCGAGCGGATTTGTGATTATTTAGGCGCACTTACCCGCGATGTGCTGCAACACAGTACGCCTGACGGTCTCTATCTCTCGGGCGGTGATGTGGCGATAGCGGTCGCCAGGGCGCTCGGGGCAAAAGGGTTTCAGATTCGTGGGCGCGCCGCAGGTTGCGTGCCCTGGGGATATTTTTCAGGTTGCGAATGGCAACGACCAGTGATGACCAAAGCGGGCGGTTTCGGCGACGAAACCACGTTGCGCAAGGTTTTGCATTTTATTGAGGAGAAGTCGAGTGACTAACATTATTGCCGTAACGATGGGCGATCCTGCGGGGATTGGCCCGGAGATTATTATTAAATCGCTGGTCGAAGGGGAACTGTCCGGCGCGCCGGTTGTGGTTGTGGGCTGTGCCCAAACATTTAACCGTATCCTGGCGCTGAACATCACGCCGCATGCGGAACTGCGCATTATTAACCTGGTCAGCGACGCCCATTTTGCCCCTGGCGTGATTAACGTGCTGGATGAACCGCTGGCGGATCCGCAGGCGCTGGAACCCGGTAAAGTACAAGCCCAGGCAGGCGATCTGGCCTACCGCTGCGTACGTCGTGCGACCGAGCTGGCGATGGCCGGTGATGTGAAAGCCATTGCCACCGCACCGCTGAATAAAGAAGCACTGCACTTAGGCGGCCACCACTATCCGGGGCATACTGAGCTGTTGGCGAAACTGACCAACATTAATGATTACGCGATGGTGCTCTATACCGATAAACTCAAAGTGATTCATGTCACTACGCATATCGCGCTGCGTAAATTCCTTGATACCCTGAATCAGGATCGTATCAAGACGGTGATTCGAGTGGCGGACAGGTTCCTCAAGCGCGTTGGCTTTGCAAATCCGCGTATCGCGGTGGCCGGGGTGAACCCGCATGCCGGAGAAAATGGCCTGTTTGGCGATGAAGAGATCACCACCGTAGGTCCGGCGGTTGAGGCCATGAAAGCCGAAGGCATCAATGTTTACGGCCCGTGCCCGCCAGATACGGTCTTTATGCAGTGCAACGAAGGGATGTACGACATGGTGGTGGCGATGTACCACGATCAGGGACATATTCCGTTAAAATTGCTGGGCTTTTACGATGGGGTTAATATCACTGCTGGTTTGCCGTTTATCCGTACCTCTGCGGATCATGGCACCGCCTTTGATATCGCCTGGACCGGAAAAGCGAAACCGGAGAGCATGGCGGTTTCCATCCAGTTAGCTATGCAAATCACACGAGAATAATATGAAGGGATATAACCGGTTAGAACAGATTATGGATTATCTGAAAGGCCATAATCTGGTAACGGTAGACCAACTGGTGACCATCACCAATGCGTCTCCTGCCACCATTCGCCGCGATTTGATCAAACTCGATCAGGAAGGGGTGATAAGCCGTTCACACGGCGGCGTTACCCTTAACCGGTTTATCCCCTCGCAGCCGACGACGCATGAGAAAATGCAGCGTAACCTGTCGGAAAAACATGCCATCGCCTGTGCGGCCGCGTCGCTGGTAAAAGCCGGTGACGCGATTGTCCTTGATGCCGGTACCACCATGATTGAACTTGCCCGTCAGTTGACGCATCTGCCGCTGCGGGTGATCACCAGCGATTTGCACATTGCGCTGTTCCTCTCCGAGTTTAAGCAAATCGAAGTGACAATTATTGGTGGGCGTATTGATGACACCAGCCAGTCCTGCATCGGCGATCATGGTCGTAAACTGTTGCAGGGGATTTGGCCGGATCTGGCATTCGTAAGCTGCAACGGCTGGGATCTGGAAAAAGGCATCACCTCGCCAACCGAAGAGAAGGCGGCGCTGAAACGGGCATTGATTGATAATGCGCAGCGCCGGGTGTTGTTGGCCGACAGCAGTAAATACGGGGCGTGGTCGCTGTTTAACGTCGCCCGTCTTGATTCACTGACGGATATTGTCACCGACAGTCACCTGGGTGACGATATCCGCCAGAAACTTGCTGTATTACCTGCCCGGTTAACCATCGCGGAATAACCGGGCCACGTTATCAGGGCAGGCGCGCGATATTGGCTTTTATTACCGATACGGAGTGGTTGAATTTCGCCACTTCGTCTTCTTCAAGCTGCAACTCAATAATCTGCTGTACGCCGCTCTGGGTCAGGACCGCGGGGACACCGATAGCAACGTCGCTTACGCCATACTCACCGTCAAGTACGCAGGAGATCGCCAGCGCGCGGTGGCTTCCGGTAAAGATATTGCGGCAAATTTCCGCAATGGTCCCGGCAATACCGTACTCGGTGCAGCCTTTACGGGCGTAAATTTCAAAACCGTGCTTGCGCACGCTCTCCGCCAGTCCGTCAAAATCGATCGTCTGCCCGGTACGGCGCTTCCAGACATCGGCAATCGGCGAACCGTAGACCGACGAGTGCGACCACACCGGAAACTGGGTGTCGCCATGCTCGCCAAGGATAAAAGCATCAATACTCTGCGCGCCGATATCCAGCGTCTGCGCCAGCGCGCGCCGCAACCGGGTGGTATCCAGCCACACGCCGGTACCAATGACCTGGCTGCGCGGCAGGCCAGAGAGTTTCCACACCTGCCAGGTGATGATGTCGCAGGGGTTGGTGGCAATCAGAAAGATGCCGTTAAAGCCGTTTTCCATCATCTGCGGCACGATATTTTTAACAATACGCGCGGTGTTTTGTAGCTCGTCCAGGCGGGTCTGCCCCGGTTTAAGCGGGCCGCCGGAGACAGTGATGACCGCAATGTCCACATCGGCACAGTCGGCGGCATCGCGGCAGGTGATATGCATCATGCCCGGCATATACGCGGCGGCATCCGCCAGATCCTGCACATGGCCTTCAACGCGATCGCGGTTCAAATCAACAAGGATCAACTCTTCGGCAATGTTCTGATTCAGCAGGGCGTAAGCCGCCGATGCGCCAACATTGCCAGTACCGATGATCATCACTTTGCGGGCTCTGGTATTCATTTTTCTTCCGTTATCACGATTACGCGTGAGCGTAAATTACCGCCGCAGGCGCGATTTATGCAATCCGGAGAGGGATATATAAGTTAATTGTATGGCGAAGTGAGCAGGGTTTGCGCGTAATTTAACAGAACCATAACAGGAGAGCCCATGTATACCTTTATCCCCGCCTCGGCGAGCCAGCCGGGCATTCGTACTCTGATTGCCGCCCTGGATGCTTATCAAACCCAGCTCTATCCGGCGGAGAGTAATCACCTGCTGGATCTGGCAACCCTGCCACCTGAGAGCGTAATCATGCAAGCCATCGTACATACGTCCGGAGAGATGATCGGCTGCGGTGCCATTGTGCTTAACGACGATGGTACCGGTGAGATGAAGCGGGTCTATATAGATGAGCGCCACCGCGGTCAGCAACTGGGGGATAAGCTGCTGAATGCCCTGGAGGCGGCGGCCGTTGCGCGTGAGTGCCATACGCTGCGCCTGGAGACGGGCATTAAACAGCAGTCGGCAGTCCGTCTTTATACACGCTGCGGATACCAGCAGCGGGAGGCTTTTGCCCCTTATGAAGAAGATCCGCTGAGTATTTTTATGGAAAAACGGCTGACTGCGGATCGGCTTTCAGCACTTCAATAAAGGCATCCAGGTGGCGGGTTTTCGCACCGCGCCGCCACACCAGCCAGGTGTTCAGCCAGCGCCAGTTTTCCGCCAGCGGCCAGGCACCGACCTGGTGGTGACCGGGCATACTTTCCAGCATGCTGCGCGGAATAAGCGCCAGTCCGGCACCGGCAATCACGCAGGCCAGCATGCCGTGATAGGACTCCATTTCATGGATTTTACCGGGGGCAGCCTGATCGGCGTGAAACCAGCTCTCAAAATGGCGACGATAGGAACAGTTGGCGCGAAACGCATAAATACTGGAACCATTCACCTGGGCGGCCCGGGTGATCGGTTCGTGGCCGTGCGGGGCGACAATCATCATCTCTTCACGGTAAACCGGAATGCCTTCCAGACCGGGATGCATCACCGGCCCATCGACAAAGGCGGCGCTCAGCGTGCCGTCGAGAATACCATCAATCATTGTGCCGGAAGGCCCGGTTGCCAGATCGAACTGAATGCGCGGATAGCGCTGATTATATTTCGCCAGTGTGGCCGGGATACGCACTGCTGCGGTGCTCTCCAGCGAGCCGAGCGAAAACAAGCCCTGCGGCTCGTCACCGGCCACGACCATCCGCGCTTCATCAACCAGCGCGAGGATCTGCTGGCTGTAGCGCAAAAAGCTGTGCCCGGCGGGGGAAAGACGCAGCCGCTGGTTTTCACGAATAAAGAGATCCACACCCAGGTCGGCTTCCAGTTGGCGAATGCGGGTGGTCAGGTTCGACGGCACACGATGCACTTTTTGCGCGGCCTGGGTAATGCTGCCGGTCTGCGCCACGGCGTTAAACATCTCAAGCTGCGTTAAATCCATAACGTTCTCCATTCGTGAATAGTGAAGTTAATATTATTCAGTTTTCAGGAATAGCAAATTCAGCGACGATAGCGCAATACCTGAACAGCGAAAGCGAGCGAATTATGTCAATTTCATCTGCCACCCATGCCATTTCTGTGAATCCGGCGACCGGAGAAACCCTGTCGGCTACCCCCTGGGCCAGCCGTGAAGACGTCGACGCTGCCCTGGAACTTGCCGCCAGAGGCTATCGCCAGTGGCGGCAAAAAAGTGTCAAAGAGCGTGCGCAGGTTTTGCGTGCGGTCGGTGAGGTATTGCGCCGTCACGGCGAAGCGATGGCGCAGTTGATTTCACAAGAGATGGGCAAACCGATAACCCAGGCGCGCGGCGAAGTCGCTAAATCCGCCAACCTGTGCGACTGGTACGCCGAACATGGCCCGGCGATGCTGGGTTCAGAAGCCACCCAGGTTGAACACAACCGGGCGACCATTGAATACCGTCCGATGGGGCCGATTCTGGCGGTGATGCCGTGGAACTTTCCGCTGTGGCAGGTGCTGCGCGGTGCGGTGCCGATTCTGCTGGCGGGCAACAGTTATCTGCTTAAGCATGCGCCGAATGTGCTGGGTTGTGCGGCGCTGACAGGTAAAATCTTTGCCGAAGCCGGGGTGCCGCAGGGCGTCTTTGGCTGGGTGAATGCCACTAACGACGGCGTGAGCCAGGCGATTAACGATCCGCGCATTGCGGCGGTAACCGTTACCGGTAGCGTGCGTGCCGGGGCGGCGATTGGCGCTCAGGCCGGTGCCGCGCTGAAAAAATGTGTGCTCGAACTGGGTGGTTCCGACCCGTTTATCGTCCTTGGTGATGCGGATCTCGATCTGGCCGTGAAAGCAGCAGTGGCCGGACGTTATCAGAACACCGGGCAGGTTTGCGCGGCGGCTAAACGTTTTATTGTTGAAGCCAGCATTGCCGATGCCTTCACGGAGAAATTTATCGCGGCGGCGGCGGCCTTACCCCAGGGCGAACCGCTGAATGAGACAACCTACCTTGGCCCGATGGCGCGTTATGACCTGCGTGATGAACTGCACGCTCAGGTACTGGCGACGGTCAGCGAAGGGGCAACCCTGGCCCTCGGCGGTGAAAAACCATCCGGGGCAGGGAACTACTACCCGGCAACCGTGCTGACCCATGTGACGCCAGAGATGACCGCTTTCCGTCAGGAGATGTTCGGCCCGGTGGCAGCCATCACCATAGCGCGCGATGCGGAACATGCGCTGGAACTGGCCAATGACAGTGATTTCGGTCTGTCAGCGACGGTCTTTACCGCCGATATGGCGCTGGCAGAGGATTTTGCCGCCCGCCTGGAGTGTGGTGGTGTCTTTATTAACGGTTACAGCGCCAGCGATGCCCGCGTGGCGTTTGGTGGTGTGAAGAAAAGCGGATTTGGTCGTGAGTTGTCGCATTTCGGTCTGCACGAGTTTTGTAACGTGCAAACCGTATGGAAAGATCGCCTGTGATCTTATGCGCGCCCTTGCGGGGGCGCGCCGTCTGCGGATGTCATGGTTTCGTCATACTTCTTTCGTAAACTCGCGGGCATCGTGAGGTTATAGAAGAATATCATGAACTTAAAGCAAATTTTCCGCCGAATTTTTCGGCAATTGACACCACGGCAGTTTGGCTTACTGGCAGGTATCTTCTGGATAATAGGGCTTTTTTCCGCACTCCAGATTGCCTCCTCCTTCGTTCTCACCCTGTCGTTGCGCGATGCGCAGCATAACGAACAACTCAATCAACAAACCCACCTGCAACAGGTAAAAGTCGATGAAGCCCGCGTGGCGTTACTGGCGGCAAGCGATCTGCTTAACCGCGCAGGCGTCTATTTTATGCAGGATAAAGAGACCGGTTCTGACGGTAGCTGGCATAGCCTGATGGATGAGGCGCAGGCTGCGCTTGCGACGTCGCAGAAATCCTGGCAGGGCTGGCTTGCGATGAATCCACCGAAAGATGACGGGCTGATCAACAGTTACCAGCTTTTCTACGGGGCGATAAAAGAACAGGCCGACGGGCTGGTGAAAACCAATTCTATCGATGCGTTCTTTGCCGTTCCGGCCCAGGCGTTTCAGGCCGATTTTAACGACAACTACGCGCGCTTCCAGCAGGCCAGTGAAAAGCGGGCCGATGAAGGTCGCCTGACCTTAATGGGCGGGCTAGCGCGCCTGCAACAGGTGTTTGTGCTGGTGCCCGTGCTGTTGGTGGTTATCGCCATTGCAGTCTGGTTTGGCATGTCGCGCTGGGTAATTTCACCGCTGCGTCGGCTTATTGCCCATATCAATACCCTGGCCGCCGGTGACCTTTCCACGCCATTGCCGGAGGTCAAACGCTTCAACCGTGAAATTGATCAGATTGTCCTGAGCGTCGACACCATGCAACACGGGTTACAGCAACTGGTCAGCCAGGTGAGTCACGCCACCCGTTCGATGGTGAATAACATTGATAGCCTGGCGCAGGGCAACCAGAAGCTGTATCAGCAATCGACCCGCCAGGCACAAGAGCTTGAGGACGTGACGGCACATATCGCGACCCTTGAATCCCATGTTGAAGGCAATAGCGGCTATGCCCAGCTTGCCAGTGAACGTGCTGATGAAGCGCGCAAAGTCGCGGCGGGGGGCGATAGCATGATGGAGACGGTAAACCAGTCGATGCAGGCGATTGTGGGCCGGGCGTCTGAAATGCGCGGTATCGTCGAATTGATTGAAGGGGTGGCGTTCCAGACCAATATTCTGGCGCTCAATGCTGCCATTGAGGCGGCGCACGCGGGTAACCACGGGCGCGGCTTTGCGGTGGTGGCCAAAGAGGTGGGGCTGCTGGCGCGTAAAAGCAGCCATTCGACGCAAACCATCCAGCAACTGATCAACCACTCTTTGCAGGGCATTAACGACGGTACCCACGCGGTCAGTAAACTGGAAAATAACCTGCAACAGGTCACCGGCCTGGTCGGGCATCTTAGCGGATTACTGAACGATATCTCCACGGCGACCCTAAGCCAGGGGGAGAGCATTCATCATATGACCCGTCGTTTGCATTCGCTCAATAAGGTGGCGCGCCGCACCGGGGAGCTGGTCACGGATGCCACCGAAGCGTCCGTGCAACTGCATAATGATTCTCACGCGCTTATGCAGGCCGTTTCCCGCTTTCGTCTCCCGGCCTGATTTTTGCTATACTCGCAGCCCATTTTACGGCTGCGAGTAAGGATCGGGTGTGGCGACAGTCATGGATAACAGCGTACTTGAAGCATTGCTTGAGCAGGTACGCCCGCTGAAAGGTCTGGGGAAAGTGGCAGACTATATTCCCGCGCTGGCGACCGTCAGCGGGGACAAATTGGGCATCGCCATTTGTACCGTCGACGGTGAACATTTCCAGGCGGGTGATGCCGACGAGCGCTTTTCCATTCAGTCACTTTCGAAAGTCCTCAGCCTAGTGGTGGCGATGAACCATTACGAGGAGGACGAAATCTGGACGCGTGTCGGTAAAGACCCGTCCGGTCAGCCGTTTAATTCTCTATTGCAACTTGAAATAGAGCAGGGCAAACCGCGTAATCCGTTTATCAATGCGGGTGCGCTGGTGGTCTGCGATATGTTGCAAAGCCGCCTGAGCGCCCCGCGCCAGCGGATGCTGGAAATCGTGCGCAAACTGTCCGCCACGCCTGATATCGCGTTCGACAGCGTGGTGGCCCGCTCCGAGTTCGAACACTCCGCCCGTAACGCGGCGATTGCCTGGCTGATGAAATCCTTTGGTAACTTCAATAATGATGTTGCCACGGTACTGCAAAACTACTTTCACTACTGCGCGCTGAAAATGAGCTGTGTCGAACTGGCGCGGACTTTTCTCTTTTTGGCCGATAAAGGCACGGCGCCGCACCTTGCGCAACCGGTATTAACGCCGCAACAAACACGCCAGGTCAACGCGCTGATGGCAACCAGCGGCATGTATCAAAATGCCGGTGAGTTCGCCTGGCGTGTCGGGTTACCGGCAAAATCGGGCGTGGGCGGCGGCATTGTCGCAATTGTGCCGCAAGAGATGGCCATTGCGGTCTGGAGCCCGGAACTGGACGAGGCGGGTAATTCACTGGCGGGGATTGCCCTACTGGAGGCGCTGACCCAACAACTGGGGCGTTCGGTGTACTGATGTCTGACTACGACGCTTTGTTTGCACGGCTTGCCCGCTCCACTTTTCGTTCCCGCTTTCGATTAGGGACAAAAGAGCGACAGTACTGTGTGGATAAAGGCGCAGAGGTTATCGCGGCACATGCGGCCGATTTTGTTGCCCGGCGTCTGGCCCCCGCGCTACCGCAGAATGATGGCAAACAGACGCCGATGCGTGGGCATCCGGTCTTTATTGCCCAGCATGCCACGGCTACCTGCTGTCGGGGGTGTCTGGCAAAATGGCACAGTATTCCAGCCGGTGTTGAACTCACGGATGTGCAGCAGCGTTATATCGTTGGGGTGATTTATCACTGGCTGGTCCTGCAAATGAATTCATAACACTAATGAATTAAATGGCAAACACATGTTAAAGGCCTGTTATATCGACATTACATGTTAAGCTATACGCCGTCTTTACCGCGTCGAAATGACCTGCTACATCCTTACCTGGGATTGATATGTAATGCGCGCTCTTTTTTCGCCCACATTTCGCCTGCTGCGAAATGATCAGCCGTTCATCAATGCGACGGTGATTTTTCTGATCACCACGCTCTTTTATTTTGTTGGAGCGATGCTGCGTCTGGTCGAGGCGCTTTCGCTCTTCTGGCCGCTAAATGCAGTGATGGCAGGGATCTTTGCCCGTTACGCTTTTTTACAGCGCTGGCCTTACTATCTGATGAGCTTTGTGGCGATGCTCCTCTACGACGGCGTAACCACCTCGTGGGGCTGGTCGTCGGTGGTGATTAACTTTTCTAACATGGTTTTTATCATAACCATGGCGCAACTGGTGCAACGCGAGCAGCGGCTGATGCGTCATGCGCCGCAACCCATAAACGCGCTTAATCTTTTTGGCTACTGTCTGGTGTCGGCAATGCTCTGCGCGCTTTTCGGTGCCTTCGGCTCGATGGGGGTGGTCATCAATCAGGATTTCCTGATGCTCTTTGGTGACTGGTTCAGCGAGCAGTTCTCGACGGGTGTACTGATCCTGCCTTGCATCCTGACCGCCGTCTGGCCGGATACGCGGCTGGCTTTAACTAGCAAAACGCTGTTGCCAGTACTGGCGTTGATTATCTCCGTGCTGGCCTCGGTGTGGGTAGGGGGAGCGGGCAGTCTGGCATTCCCGCTGCCAGCGCTTATCTGGTGCGCCGTCACTTTCTCCTTGCCACTGACCTGCCTGCTGACATTGATAACCGGCGGGCTGGAAATCATCCTGGTAGCCAACGGGTTGATCAATATTTTTGTCGCCTCGCCGTTGCAGATGTCGCGCATGTTTTCTGCCCGACTGGGGATCGCCACAATGGCAATTTGCCCGGTCATCGTCTCTGTCAGTGTGGAAACCATCAACCGTCTGATGCGCCATGTATCTTTGCGCGCGGACTACGATTTTCTGACCCGTGTTTACTCCCGTTCTGGCATGTATGAAGTGCTCAACCATGACAGTAATGGCTTTGCCAACAAACATCTGACGGTCATGCTGCTGGATATCGATTACTTCAAAAGCGTTAACGATAACTACGGGCACGAGTGCGGCGACCGGATGCTCACCGCGTTTGCGCAGAAGGTTCGTCAGGAATTGGGGGAGCAGGGGGTTATTGCCCGGATGGGAGGCGAAGAGTTCGCGGTGATAGCTGCCACGGACGTTCCACAGCAGGGTTTTATGTTGGCTGAACGGCTTCGTAAGTCGGTTGAGGAGCATCTTTTTCACTGGCATAACCAGACACTGCGCCTGACGGTCAGTATTGGTGTCAGCAACGGAAAGGTACTTTCCGGCTCGTTGACGGAGGCTTTTAATAAATTACTCGCAGAGGCGGATGAGTATCTTTATCGCTCCAAAAATGCAGGGCGAAATTGCGCCAGTATGCGCGAGACGCCAATCGACGACACATTAAAATCCTCAGTCGGTTTTTGACAGCGGTCTGCCTGTCTCGAAAGCGCGCATTAGTATTGTTAGAAGGTAAAACGATAGCGATAAGTTATTAAATTACTTGCTACAAATTTTCTTCGTCAATACTATAACCGAGTATATGTATCGGAAATAACTTGCGCCATGAATGGATCTGACAATTTGAAAAAAAGCGAGCGGATCACTGGCGGCAGGTTCGTCAGACGCATGTACCTGATGCGTATTCTTGGGACATTTCTCTGTTTTTTTCCCATTCTCTCCGTATTGCTGGAACTCCATCGCCCCCTGTGGCTGATACTCTTACTTGGTGCTAATGCCTTTATCTGGCCGACGCTGGCGTTTATTCGTGCCCGCCGCTCCGATACTCCCCTGACGCTGGAACATCAAAACCTGATCTTAGACGCTGGTGCGGGTGGCTTCTGGATTGCCATGATGTCGGTTAACCCCCTGCCATCGGTAGTCATTGCCACGATCCTGCTCGCCGATCGCCTCTCGGCGGGTGGCGTTGAGCTGATGCGCAAAGCGGGGATGGTGATGCTGGCTGCCTTTGCGGCGGCTTGGGTTGCGCAGGGGATGGATTTTTATGTTGAGGTGTCTCAGCGCACCATGTTCACGACGTTGCCCCTGATTGCCATTTATATGCTGGCGCTCAGCGTACTGACCGACAACATCGCCGTAAAGCTGCGAAATAAAAGCCGCGAGCTGGAACGTATTGCGATGATGGACCCGCTGCTGGATATTGCCAACCGCCGCCTGCTGGAAAAACGTATCCAGTATGAGCTGGATAAACTGCGTGAACTGCCGCGCAATTCAATGTTGATGTTCATCGATATCGATAACTTTAAAGAAGTGAATGACCGGTTTGGTCACAAAGTGGGCGATGCGTTGCTGGTCACGGTGTCGAAGATTCTGCATGCCGCGACGCGAAAAACCGATACCCCGGCGCGCCTGGGTGGGGATGAATTCGTGATTTTGCTTCCTGACACCACACAGGAAGAGGCGCTCGCCGTTGCCGGGCGCATAATGGATTCCGCCGCTGTGATGAGCGTAACTCAGGAATATGCCTTCCACTGTACCCTGAGTATTGGCATTGCCAGTGCGACCCAGGGGATGCAAAACGTTACCGACTGGCTGAAAGCGGCGGATGACGCCCTCTATAAAGCAAAACGTCGCGGTAAAAATCAAATCTACTCACACTGACAAACGTGCTGAATACGCTAAGCTTTATCCTGTACACCGCGAATCGATCGCTCGATCACGCCTTATAAACGCGGACACCTGCCGATACTGACTAGCGAGATAGGCTCTTTATGAAAACTCCTGCTATTCCCTTTGATGAGGAAAAACGCCTGGCATCGTTGCGCGAATCCGGGTTGCTTGATTCAGGAACGAATGAACGTTTCGACCGCCTGACAAGGCTGGCAAAGCGGTTGTTCAATGTTCCTATCGCGCTGGTGACCCTGGTGGGTGAAAAGACACTGCATTTTAAAACCAGTGACGGAACCGCCCACGAAAGCCTGCCGCGCCATCTCTCTTTTTGCGGACACACCATCCTCAGCACAACGCCGCTTATCGTCAACGATGCCGGTAGCGACGAGCGCTTTTGTGATAACCCCCTGGTAACAGGAGAATCCCATCTGCGTTTTTATGCGGGCTATCCACTGCGCCTGCCCGACGGTGCGCTGGTCGGTTCATTTTGCCTTCTCGATCGCACCCCGCGCGCTTTCTCATCCGCCGAGGTGGATATTCTGAAAGATTTTGCGCTGATCGTGGAAAATGAGTTTGCGGTGATGAGTGCCGCGACCACCGATGAACTCACCGGCCTGTTTAACCGCCGGGCTTTTGATAATCTTGTGAAGTTTGCGATTAATAGCGCCAGGCGTCGCGCTGAGCCGCTAGCGCTGGCGTGGTTGGATCTCGATGGTTTCAAGCAGATCAACGACACCTGGGGCCATAGCGAGGGTGATGAAGCCCTGCGCTCAATGGCGAAAGTGATGCGCGAAAGCTTCCGTGAAGCGGATTTGTTAGTGCGTTATGGTGGGGATGAGTTCGCGGTACTTTTTTCCGACACCCATGAACAAGGGGCGTGGATTGCCGTTGAGTATCTGGTGGAGCAGACCCAGGCCTGGAACTTGTCGTCGGGCAAACCCTGGAAGCTTGCCTTTTCCTGGGGGGTAAGTGAGTTCGATCATAACGGTAATGGCGATATAAAAGCCTGGCTGGAAGATGCGGATGCCAAAATGTACGCCATGAAGACGAAAAACCATCGCGAACGCTAGCGTCATAGCAAAAACCTATAGCACGGGATGTTGTGTTAAAAATATGTAAATCGCATAGTGGTTACTTTTAAGGAATAAAAATGACCACTCCCTCTTCTGTTCGCCTCCTTGATGCCCGCGAAATCCATGCCCGTATTGATGAACTCTGTGACGTATTAGAAAACTGCGTGCAGGGCGGGGCGTCCGTCAGTTTTATGTTGCCTTTCGGGCGGGAAAAATCTCGCGCCTTCTGGCAGGGTGTGGCCGACAGCGCAGGGCGTAATGAACGTGTCGTACTGGTAGATGAAAACAGTGAAGGCCGTATAAACGGCACCGTTCAGCTTATTGTTAACCAGCCCGAAAACCAGCCGCATCGTGCCGATGTCGCCAAACTACTGGTGCATGAACGTGCGCGCCGTCAGGGCATCGCCGCTAAATTAATGGCACACCTTGAAATCGTTGCCCGTGAGCAGGGAAAAACGGTACTGGTGCTGGACACCAGTACCGGGAGCGGGGCGGAATCTTTCTATACCCGGTGCGGCTGGCAAAAAGTCGGTGAGATCCCGCGCTATGCCCTAATGCCGGATGGGGCGATGACGGCGACGAGTGTCTTTTATAAGTTTTTGTGACGGGTGTTGTATTTTTGTGATTGCCGTTGGAAATGTTGTCTCGCTTTGATCAAAACAGGGGTTCATGGTCGAAAAGTTTGGTAAGTTATTACACCAATCTTCCTAGGTTGTATGACTAATCAAAAAAGGAACCCATTGTGAACACAGTTAACCGTCGCGATTTCCCCGGCGCTTCCTACCCTGAGCGTGTGATTCAGTTTGGCGAAGGCAATTTTCTGCGTGCCTTCGTCGACTGGCAGATCGATTTATTGAATGAACACACTGACCTCAATGCCGGTGTGGTGATTGTTCGTCCAATCGACAGCGACTTCCCTCCCTCTCTGAGTACCCAGGACGGCTTGTATACCACTATCATTCGTGGCCTGAATGAGCAGGGCGAAGCGGTTAGCGACTCACGTCTGATCCGTTCCGTGAATCGTGAAATCAGTGTTTACGGGCAGTACGATGAGTTCCTTAAACTTGCGCACAACCCAGAGATGCGTTTCGTCTTCTCCAACACTACCGAAGCCGGTATCAGCTATCACGCAGGCGACAAATTCGATGACGCACCGGCGGTGAGCTACCCGGCGAAACTGACCCGTCTGCTATTTGAACGCTTTAGCCACTTTAACGGCGCGGCAGATACAGGTTGGGTCATCATCCCGTGTGAACTGATTGACTACAACGGTGACGCGCTGCGTGAACTGGTGTTGCGCTATGCGCAGGAGTGGGCGCTGGGCGATGCGTTCGTGGCATGGCTCGATTCTGCTAACACCTTCTGCTCAACGCTGGTTGACCGTATCGTAACTGGCTATCCGCGCGATGAAGTGGCAAAAATTGAAGCGGAACTGGGTTACCATGACAATTTCCTCGACACCGCAGAACACTTCTATCTGTTTGTGATCCAGGGGCCGCAGTCACTGGCCGCCGAGCTGCGTCTGGACAAATATCCGCTGAACGTGCTGATTGTCGACGACATCAAACCCTATAAAGAACGCAAAGTCGCTATTCTGAATGGCGCGCATACCGCACTGGTTCCGGTTGCCTTCCAGGCGGGCCTCGATACCGTGGGTGAGGCCATGAACGATACCGAAATCTGTGCCTTTGTTGAGAAAGCGATTTATGAAGAGATTATCCCGGTGCTCGACCTGCCGCGTGATGAGCTGGAATCCTTTGCCAGCGCGGTGACCGGGCGTTTCCGTAACCCGTATATCAAACATCAGTTGCTCTCTATCGCCCTGAACGGCATGACCAAATTCCGCACCCGCATTCTGCCGCAACTGCTGGCAGGGCAGAAAGCTACCGGTAAACTGCCTGCGCGCCTGACCTTTGCGCTGGCCGCGTTGATCGCCTTCTACCGTGCAGACCGCAATGGCGAAGCCTATCCGGTGCAGGATGACGCCCACTGGATCACCCGTTACCAGCAACTGTGGGGCCAACATGGTGATCATCAGATCAGCACTAGCGATCTGGTTAAAGCGGTATTGTCGGTCAGCGAACACTGGGAGCAGGACCTGACTCAAGTCAGTGGACTGGTAGAACAGGTTTCCCTGGATCTCGACGCTATCCTGCTGCAGGGCATGCGTCAGGCTGTGAAACCGCTGTGCTAATGGCATTCTGTTAGGCGTGTGACGAACCCGGCTTGTGCCGGGTTTTCTTTCGCATGGAATTAGTTACAACATACTTTTTAGAGTAACAAATATACGCGCATCAGAATCGGCGGAAAAATGTGAAAAGGTCTGTCAGGACGGAAGATCTTTTCTATACTTTACTATGCCACACCAGTGCCGATACGTTCGGCCAGGGGAATCCGTTGTTGCCGCAGTCTGGCGCAACATGAACGAAAGAGAGGGACAAGCAATGGAAAAGCTGGAAAGAGCGGTGCCTGTAGTTATGGGTCTGGTCGTCAGTATTTCGCTTATTGCCACGGCATGGGATATCTCATTCGTCAGTACTTTGCCCTGAGTAGTTGCCTGAAAGGGGACATGTTCCCCTTCAGGCCTTAAGCCATTCCCGCGTTGCTTTCGCCACTTACCGTAAAAATGCCACAGTCTCTTCGCGCTTATGAATGCGGGTATCACCCACGATCACCCCGTAGCGTTTTTCAAGCTGTTATACCACTCTGAAAGTGGACTGACCTTTAGCGACTATTTATAGTCTGGATCGCGCCGGGTTACAGTGAGTGCTGCCTGTACTCGCGGATAAAGGCGATAAACGCCTGCAAACCCACCGGGATATGGCGATGACCGGGGTAATACAAACACAATCCTTGAAAGGGCTGTGTCCACTCATTGAGCACACTGACCAGCCGGCCTGAACGTAAATCATCTGCAATATATAATTCCGGCAAAAAACCGATGCCGAGCCCGGCGCGTACCGCGGCAATGGATGTAAACAGATCGGTGGTGGCAAGTCTCGGCGGCACGGCAATGGCAAATTGTTCGCCGTGACGCGCAAATTCCCAGCGATAAATCCCCCCGTGCGACATTCGCATGCAGATACCTTGCTGTCGGGTGAGGGCTTCCGGGGTGAGCGGCGTGCCGTGTTCAGCAAACCACTGTGGCGTGGCGACCACCCGCATGTGAATATCCGGCGTCAGCGGCACGGCAATCATATCCTGTGGAACCGCTTCCGCCAGACGAACCCCGGCGTCGTACCCTTCGGCGACAATATCGATCATGCGGGCATCACTGGCGGTTTCCATGCGCATTTGCGGATAGCGCGACAGGAAAGCAATCACCAGTTCATCAAGAAAAAGTTGTCCGATAGCCTGCGGTACATTAATGCGTAAGGTACCGGAAGGCTCATCAGGCAGGCTGTGAATTTCGTCCGCGGCCTGCTGGATCTCTTGTAATGCCGGACCGATGCGGGCGACAAAACGCTGTCCGGCTTCGGTGAGCGCGACACTGCGAGTCGTGCGGTTAAAAAGTCTGGCGTCAAGACGCGTTTCCAGCCCGGCGATGGCATTACTGACCGCCGTTGCCGACATCCCCAGCTCCTGGGCTGCGGCACGAAAGCTTCCCCGACGCAGCACCGCCATCACCACTTCCAGTTCAATCAAACCTGAACGATGCATAGATTATCCTGATAATCGAAACAACCCTTGCAGGATAACCCGGATTATCGGCGCGATAAAGCTGTGCCAGACTGGCTGCATTAACCGTGGAGGACACTATGCGACAGCTTGAACATCTCTGGATCAATGGCGAATTTACCCGGTCCCAGGGCGAGGACTATTTCGATCTATATAACCCTTCTACCGCCGAGGTAACAGGGCGGATACGTATGGCAAATGCCGATGACGCCGCGCGGGCAATTGCATCGGCAAAAGCGGCCTTTGTTCACTGGTCGCACACAAGTGTTGAAGAGCGGCTGGCAGTTTTACAGCGAATGCGTGATGCCATGGCCGCCTGTCAGGATGAACTGCTGCATGCCATTATCGAGGAGTACGGTGCCCCGGCGTCACGTTCCGCGTGGATGGCCAGTTATCCGGTGGCGGTGATTGATCAGGTCATACATGATTTACGGCAATTTGAATTTTCCACTGCGGTTGGCAAAGCCCAGGTGAAGATGACACCGCTCGGGGTGGCTGGGCTTATTACACCGTGGAACAGTAACGCCGGGTTTATCTGCGGCAAACTCGCCGCGGCGCTGGCGGCTGGTTGTACGGCGGTGATCAAACCAAGCGAGATGAGCGGGTTACAAACCCATGTGGTGATGAAAGCGCTGCATACGGCCGCGCTACCACCGGGTGTTTGCAATATCGTTACCGGCTTTGGCGCGGTGGTGGGTGAGGCCATAAGCCGTCATCCGGACGTTGCCAAAATTTCGTTTACCGGCTCGACGCAGACCGGTAAGGCGATTTTACGTAATGCCGCCGAAAGTTTTAAACGCGTGACGCTGGAACTTGGCGGTAAATCTCCGACCTTAATTCTGGACGATGCCGATCTGGCGACAGCGGTACCGCTTGCCATCCAGGCCGGTTTTATGAACAGCGGTCAGGCCTGTATCGCCGGTACGCGAATTCTGGTACCACAATCGCGCAAAACCGAGTGTGAAGAGGCGCTGCGCAAAGCGGTTGCGGCGGTGAAATCCGGTGACCCGCTCGACCCGCAAACGGACATTGGCCCGATGGTCAGCGAAAAACAGTGGCAGCGGGTACAGGGATATATACACCTTGGCCTGCAAGAGGGAGCGCGTCTGCTGGCTGGCGGAGAAGGGCGTCCGGAAAACAGCGGGAAGGGGTGGTTTGTGAAACCGACACTTTTTACCGATGTGGACAACAGTATGCGCATCGCCCGTGAAGAGATTTTTGGCCCGGTATTGTCGATTATTCCCTATCGCGACGATGACGACGCCGTAGCAATCGCTAACGACACGGATTACGGTCTTAGCGCGATGGTGTTGGGGGCAGATGTGCAACGCGCGCAGCGTATCGCCGGGCGTATCATCTCCGGTCGGGTGCAAATCAATACCCTGGCACACGAAGCCGGAGCGCCGTTTGGCGGTTTTAAACACTCAGGGATCGGTCGCGAAATGGGGCGCTGGGGGATAGCGGCGTTTATGGAGCCGAAGGCGGTGGTCAGGTAGCCCAGTAAAAATGGTTTTTCGCAAGACCGATTTATGAACTGAAAACAAAAAGGATCAGCCAGAGATCCTTTTTGCCAGGATCACCAGCGACCGTAGGGGTAGGTTTTATCTTTGATGAAATCTTTTACGTACTGGTCATATCCATCAGGAATACTGTAATTAAAATCAATCAGTGTCGGCACCTGTTTACAGGCATCAAGACCTTCCCCGGACAGGGTGGTGAGTCTTCGTGGCTGAACAGGAAGATTATCGCCCGCTGCACTACTTCGCAGCCATATCCGGACTTTCCCTTCCGGTGCCAGACCAATCAGCAGGGTTTTGTACCAGGCCGTGTTGCCTAACCGATCTTTCCCGCTTGGCGTCATCATGGTGTCATGGATGGAGCGGTGAAACACAATCCGTGTCTCGTACGTTTTTTTGTCGATCACCGAGTCCCAGCAGAACAACATCATGGCCGGTGGATGGCGCGCTTTGTTGAAGCGAATACTCCTGCTGCCCGTTCGGTTATTCCAGGTCCCGACAACCGCAGGATCGGACTCGGTGTAGTCGAGTGTACTGAATGTATAAACGACATCTTCGCTGTCAATAATCAACGCACGTGTGACAAAAGCAGGTAAGGCGTGAGGGGTAAAAAAGTCGAACTGCCATTTGCCGTAAGGCATTTCGCCGGTTTCTTCCGGGGTCTGCGGCGCATGTGCCTGACAGCCGTTTAAAGCCATCAGCAGCATCAGGGCTGCGGGGGTTTTGCGTGTCATAGATTTCTCCGTCCATGGAACAGTCCGTTATTTCAGCCAGGATCACCAGCGACCGTAGGGGTAGGTTTTATCTTTGATGAAATCTTTTACGTACTGGTCATATCCATCAGGAATACTGTAATTAAAATCAATCAGTGTCGGCACCTGTTTACAGGCATCAAGACCTTCCCCGGACAGGGTGGTGAGCCTTTGTGGCTGAACGGGAAGGTTATCGCCCGCTGCGCTGTTCTGCAGCCATATCCGGACTTTCCCTTCCGGTGCCAGACCAATCAACAGGGTTTTGTACCATGCCGTGTTGCCTAATCGATCTTTCCCGGTTGGCGTCATCATGGTGTCATGGATGGAGCGGTGAAACACAATCCGCGTCTCGTACGTTTTTTTGTCGATAACCGAGTCCCAGCAGAACAACATCATGGCCGGTGGATGACGCGCTTTGTTGAAATGTGCATGCATCCGGACCCGGTTATTCCAGGTTCCTATGGTCCCGGGATAGCCGGGTACTCTATCAAGCGTGCCGAAGGTATAAACGACATCTTCACTGTCGATAATCAACACACGCGTGACAAAGGCGGGTAAGGCGTGAGGAGTAAAAAAGGCGAACTGCCACTTGCCGTAAGGCATTTCGCCGGTTTCTTCCGGGGTCTGCGGTGTATGTGCCTGACAGCCGTTTAAAGCCATCAGCAGTATCAGGGCTGCGGGGGTTTTGCGTGTCATAGATTTCTCCGTCCATGGAACAGTCCGTTATTTCAGCCAGGATCACCAGCGACCGTAGGGATAGGTTTTATCCTTGATAAACTCCCGGGTTGTTTTGGTGTAACCATAACCCTGAGAATGGTTAGTTATTCCTTTGCAGGCATCCAGTTTATCCCCGGACAGGGTGGTGAGTCTTCGTGGCTGAACGGGAAGGTTATCGCCCGCTGCGCTGTTCTGCAGCCATATCCGGACTTTCCCTTCCGGTGCCAGACCAATCAGCAGGGTCTTGTACCATGCCGTGTTGCCTAACCGATCTTTCCCGGTTGGCGTCATCATGGTGTCGTGGATGGAGCGGTGAAACACAATCCGTGTCTCGTACGTTTTTTTGTCGATCACCGAGTCCCAGCAGAACAACATCATGGCCGGTGGATGGCGCGCTTTGTTGAAATGTGCATGCATCCGGACCCGGTTATTCCAGGTTCCTATGGTCCCGGGATAGCCGGGTACTCTATCAAGCGTGCCGAAGGTATAAACGACATCTTCGCTGTCAATAATCAACGCACGCGTGACATCAGCGGGTAAAGCGTGAGGGGTAAAAAAGGCGAATTGCCACTTACCGTATGGCATTTCGCCGGTTTCTTCCGGGGTCTGCGGTGTATGTGCCTGACAGCCGTTTAAAGCCATCAACAAAATCAGGGCTGCGGGGATTTTTGACATCATGCGTTTTTCCCATCCATGTTATAAACCGTTCGAGTCCAATTTTCATCTGGCCGGTTAACAAAACCAATCAGCTCGGCAGGGGAAGCGCCACCACGAATAACGCCGCTCGAATCAGTGAGAATGGCATTCCAGTGCGCCGAGCAGTGAATATAGTTTGTGGCGATTAAATTCAATTCTGTCTCGCTAAATTTTTCCGGCTGCTGGCCGGAGCGCATGGCTTTTCCCATTGAAATCGCTTTTTTACAAAGCGGAATCAGCTCAGGAGGAAGATTCAAATTATCGTTTTCTTGAATATCCTCAAATAACACCCCCGCATCCTGCGCTGCATCGAGCATCACTCGTAGCACTACTTTCGACCAGTCGTTTTTGACATTTCGGTGTCGCAACGTTAATGCCGCATAGCTGCGCTTTTGTGGCTCTCCGTAGCGATCAGACGGCATGCGGTCATCAAACCAGGTCTCTGCAGAAATTTCACTGGTACGCATGATCGGGGCAATGCAGGGGTAATTATCGAGGATTGCCATTTGTTTTAGGGTTTGATAGTAACCTCTGGTCTCTTCTCCGGGTTGACGGAGCGGCACGGTATCCGTTTGCGGGCGCGTCAAAAAAAGATTTTCCTCCAGTAATGGCAGGTACCCTCCGCCAATGTCCGAGTGTACGCCTGGCAATGCCAGCTCCGGCCATGCGGGTTTTACGCTATTTAGCGCGAAATTGAACCGGCATTCATGTGCCGCCGTGATGTGAAAGACTTTTACTGCCACGCCGGGACGAAGCACAATATTTACTGCTCCTGTGTCGGCATTATGGGGATTGAACCCATTTGTCGGAGCGCCAATCGCAGCCACAGTGTCAAAAATGCCGATAAAACGGGTCTTTCCGGCGGGCATCCCCGTAAAGGACATACCTCGCATGCCATCCTGGATAGCGCTAATGATGGCCGGGTCTCGCGCATATACCCGGTTGGCAAAATGTCTGGCTGCTGCCGCGCCACGGCTGAAACCAAAGATATCGAACTGGAGGGACTGGATGATGAACTGAGTATCTGGAATATTATTATTCAATTCAGCCAGGACTGTCTGAATATGCTCACCAATAACAGCTACGGCTCTGTCTGTCTTGGCAATAACACCCGTGTCGGATATCCCCAATCCCTGGCCGATAGTACTGTCGGGTTTACCCGATTCAGTTCCGATACCCTCAATATAAATGGGATGCTGAATCTCAGTACTTTCTGGCGAAAAATATTGTTTATACAACGTCGCTAACCAATGCACGTTGGTGTAATACCCCAAATAACTGGTCGCGCCGATACCTGAAACACCGAATTTATCTCGTGCGCATTTACCCAGAAGCGTTTCGGCTTCCCTGCCTGAAATGTGGTAGTGTTCGGCTGTACATGCTTTCATCATGTTTGCGGCATTGACGGCGTTATTGCCTGTACCATCAAAGAAAATGCCAATCGTTAGCGTCACTTCGCGCTTTTCTTCCTGTTTTTCCTGTTCAGGAGCAGGTGCGGTCAAATTTGGTTTATGGGCAGATTGCGCGTGCTGTGTTGGCTCACGGCCCCCTCCGCCTGTTTCATATGTATCGTTGAGCTGAGATGCGATAAATCGAGAACGGCATGGGCAGCTACTCATGCTGTGCAGCGTCCCTGCCATCATTTTGTCCTGAAGAAATGTCTGGGGAACACCCCCTATTATTTTATAAACGCCAGAATATCTGCCGCAGGTTACGCTATCGAACTCTCGTGCCTGCGGTATTCCCATGATGGTATGATCATCTGCCCCCTCAATAATGACGCCGCCACAGGTGGTTTTGTCGCCTCTGACTAAAAAATATCCTATTGCCATCATTATCCTCCCTGATGTTTGATTCCGATCCTTCGGCAACGCCTGTCAGTAGATTTTCAAATCTGGAAACGTTTTAAAGATGTTGTGGCATGGTAACCAGGTCTTTGTACTAAACCTAAATTCCAGCCGTATTCCAGGATGATGCTAAGGGTTTTTCTGGGATGTAGTATCAGGAATGTCAGAAGAGAGTTGCGAAGGAATGAAGAAGGGTGACGGTGATTGAGAGACGCCGGTTTCCCGGCGTCACGTTTTCTTAGCGTGAGTCTTGCATTTTTAACTGGAAGAAACGCACGGAGTTACGCAGTTGTTCGCTTTGCTCAGACATGGAGTGAGCAGCGACAGCGGCCTGTTCCACCAGCGTGGCGTTCTGCTGGGTAACCTGATCCATCTGGTCGATGGCGACGCTGATTTCACGAATCCCCTGATGCTGCTCGGTCGAGGCAGCGGAAATCTCCGCGACAATATCGGTCACTTTATTAACAGAGGTGACGATCTGCTCCATCGCCCGGCTTGCGGTGTCTGCATAACGAGAGCCGTCGGTAATTTTATGGACGGTCCCTTCGATAAGTTGCTTAATTTCTTTCGCGGCGTTGGCACTTTTTTGCGCCAGAGTACGCACTTCACCGGCGACCACGGCAAAACCTTTACCCTGTTCACCGGCGCGGGCGGCTTCAACGGCGGCGTTGAGCGCCAGGATGTTAGTCTGGAAGGCAATTCCTTCAATCACAGAAATGATATCGACGATTTTCTGCGAGCTGTCGGAGATTTCATGCATCCGCTTGAGCATATCATCCACTTCTTTTCCGCCTTTTACGGCGGTCTGTGACGTTTCGCGCGCCAGTTCGCTGGCCCGGCGGGCGTTGTCGGCGTTGCTTTTTACGTTTTCCGTAATCTGCTGCATGTTAGACGAAGTCTGCACCAGTGAGGCGGCCTGTTCCTCAGTACGTTGAGACAGGTCGTTGTTACCCTGAGAAATTTCACTGGCGGCAAGGGAGATAGCTTCGCTGCCATGAATGATGCCATCGATAATATCGGCCAGCTTGCTATTCATAAACTTGATGGTTGCCAGCAGACTCTGGGTGTCGTTGTCTTTCAGTTTGACGTCGGCTTTCAGATTACCCGAGGCAATTTCATTCATGATCTCCACGGCGTAAGCAGGCTCGCCGCCTAACTGGCGAGAGAGGCTACGGGAGATAACCAGGGCGATGAACCCGGTGGCAATCAGTGCCAGTAGCAACAACCCGCAGAAAGTGTAGAGCGCTTTGTCGTAGCCGGACTGCGCAATCGCCCCCGCTTCTTCACCGCTGGCCACTTCTTTGTCCACCAGAGTGGCAAGGTCTTTCATCAACTGAGTACGGTATTTGGACGACACCGCGCCGCTGATTTTGGACGCTTCCTCTAGTCTGCCTGCGCTAACGGCCTCGATAACTTTGGCGTTAACGTCGACGAAATTACGGAAGTTATCGACAACGGTATTAAACAGTGTGCGGGTATCTTCCGGTGCGTCGGCGGAAATTTTAGCAAACTGGCGCTGGGCATTTAGAAATGTCGCCTGGTTTTGCAGCAGTTCGCCACGATGTTGTTCCCGCTCGGCAGGCGTGACGGAGCCGATATACTGAATTTGCTGTAAGCGCATTTCTGATAATACGCCACGCATTTCCAGGGTATATCGGACGCCCGGCATGCGATTATCGCGGAATTTATCAATATGGGATTTACTGATGTGCAACTGATAAATGGAGACAATACCAAGTACTAACATCATCGCTATAAGAATGGAAAAGCCAGTGAGCAATTTTGCTAATACAGACGCCTGAGAAAATTTTTTCATAGTGATCATTTTTTAATGAAAAGGTATTACCTATATCGGTAATAAACGCGAAAATATTGATTATTTTTAATTGATCTTAATCACATATTTTTATTTTATTACGGTGAAATCCGTGGTGGCTAAAAAACAGGCTCTGGTCGAAACAGTATGAATGTTAAAAGTGTAAATAAAATGAAAATAATATGTTTATTTAAAAACTGAAATAATGTTTCACCCATAAATAATTTAGCAGTGAAAATAACCACCCAAGGAATGGTTTCAGTTATTTATTTTGCAAAACTCACCGGCAGTTCGTCGGCCCATTTTGTCGCTTTATTCATCATCTCGGTCACTGCTGCTTCTGGTAGCCCTATATCCTGCGCCATATCGCTGGCTTCTTCCCACATACGTTGCTCATAGAGCATAGCAAGGCAAACGTACTGATAAAGCACACCGTTTTGGTGCTGCAGGGCCATGATCACCTCTTGTGATACCGCAATCTGCGCCATCAGATCTTCCAGCGGCATTTCGAGGATCACATCCAGTAACGAAAATAGCCCAACCATAAAGGCTTCGTTGGATAAAGGGTGAGAGGAGGTTCGGCCCGCTGCCAGTTCGCAGAATTTGGCGCGAATCAGACTCAAATAATAGATTTCGGTAGTCTTAACGGTTTCGAATGAAGTTAGACAGGCGACCAGTACAAAGCGACGCAGTTCATTAATCCCGAGATAAAGCACAATATCTTTCAACGATTGATTGCGTAAACCTGAAATACCCCTTTTGTTGTAAAGGATATTTTGTGCGTAACGCATAATCTTAAATGACAGCGAAACATCGCGCTTGAGCAGATCTTCGATGCGATTCAAATCTGGCGATTCGACGTTTACTTCGTGCATGAGCTTTAAGGCAAATGCGCGGTTGTGTAACAATTTGTTTCTTTTGTGTACTACGGGTTTGCTGAAAAAATAGCCCTGAAAGAGGTGGAAACCCATTTTTTTATAGGCCTCAAACTCGTCATAACTTTCTACCTTTTCAGCAAGAAAAACCGCATGACGTAGCATTTCACGCTTACTGCCTATATAGGCAGCAATTTCTTCACGGGTATTTTTCTGAATATCGAATTTAATAATATTAATATAGGGAATAAACGCATCCCATTCGCTACTCAGAGAAAAATCATCCAGGGCAATACGAAAACCCTGGGTTTGCATCCGTTTTACGGTTTCCAGCAAGCGATGGTCGGGACTGGCGGTTTCGAGAATCTCAATGATGACACGGTCTTTGGGCAGAGTTTCAGCGAGGCCATCCACCAATAATTGATGTGGAAAATTAACGTAAACGGAATTGTTCTCATCTTTGCGGCCCACTGGCGCGCCAAAAAACTGTTCTTCAATCAGTTGCGTGGTTGCCTGTTCCGATGAAACATCAGGGAAACGGTTCACCATGCTATCCCTGAAAAGCAGTTCATACCCGACAGTGTTTAATTTGTTATCAAAAATTGCCTGTCTGGCCACAAAAGAAAACATTCATTACCTCACAAATCCGTACGCCTCACATCATTCTCGATAATACAAGGTACATTAACGCCGCAGGTAAATGAACACGCTTGCTTAGCAAAAACTCCCTTATGATTATTAAAAATATAGGCATAAGTATGTGATTTAACAATTTGTGAAAGGTAAAGAGTCGAGGCCCTGCATCAGGGCAGGGCCAGAAGGGTTAATACGCATCGAAACAGAGCTGACGTTCGCAACATGCATCACAACTGGGCGAGCGACAAATGAGCTCTCCTTCTGTCTGTAAACAGCGCTGACGATAGAAGAACTTCTTCCAGCGCATATTTTCGCTGTTCATCTCCACCAGTTGTGGAAAGCAGTCGGTCATCAGTTCGCGCAATTCCTCACGCGAACTTAGCCCGAGATCCTGCCACAGATGGTTGAATGCCAACGACACACTGGCAATGATCTGATGCATCGGCTCGGCTCCCGGCAACATATGGCATGCCAGCCAGTCGGCCAGTTGCGTTCGTTCCTCTTTACGGCTGGCGATCAGCTCCGACATCAACGTACGCCGCAAAACCACATCCGACGGCGCGGTATTTTGCGCGCTGAGCGCCAGCCAGTGGTCGTCGGAAAGCCCCATCTGCAAAGGGTAACAACCTTCACCCTGCGCATAGAGATGTACCAGGCGATCAAGCCAGTAGTGCCGCGCGATGGGGGTCATGCCACCCCCTTGTGACAATCGGCTTGTTGCCACTGTTGACGCGCCTTTTCCCACCAGCGCGCAAGCGTCGGGAGGACCGGTTGCCACGCGTCATCAACGCAAGGCTGAATACCCTGTGCCTCCAGTTGCTGCCAGGGACCGTAGCCAATACGTGAGCAAAAAACGGCTTTTACATCCGCCAGCAGCGCCATGATCGCCGCCATACGTGCTTCACTGTCCTGGGGTTCACATTCGTCGCTTCCCAGGCAGTATTTGGGGGTAAACCGCTCGTTCACCAGAACAACGCCCGCAGCGGAAAGACTGTAGATACGAAAACGATCCGCATGACCAAAATGACAGTCAATCACGTCTCCCCGCGTGGAGGCGACCGCGACCAGGCAGGCATCCGCTTCGTCTGACTCCCCCTGCGTGGCGATACTGGCGTGTAGCCTGGCGCGTTTTTGTAATGTCGGCAGCCAGGGTTGGGGCGCCGTTTCTGTCGGCGTAAACAGAAATTGCTGGCTGCGATCTTCGCCCAGCATACCTATCGCATCCGCGCGGCACTGCTGGCAGTGGGTCATTTGCGGCATCACCTCGCCACACTGCTCGCGAGTGGCGGCAAGCATCGCCGCATCCGGCTCAGGTTGACCGTTGAGGCCAAAAACGGTGCCATGCTCTGGTCGGGCAATCAGCGGCATAATGTTATGAATAAAGGCGCCGTATTGCTGCAATGTCCGGCTGACATCCACCAGAGAATGATCGTTGATACCGGGTATCAGCACCGAGTTGATCTTCACGAGCACACCTTTTTCCGTCAGTCTGCGCACCCCTTCAAGCTGACGGGCCACGAGGATCTTTCCGGCTTCGCGACCGCTGTAGCGCTCACCATCCAGCCACAGCCAGGCATAGATTTGCGCGGCGATATCGGGGTCGAGAGTGTTAATGGTCACGGTGACGTGGTCAACGCCGACCTCCAGCAACCGGTCAACGGCATCGGGCAGCATCAGGCCGTTCGTCGACAGACACAGCTTCAAATCCGGTAGCTGCTCGCGGATCAGTTCCAGTGTTTTGAAGGAGCGACCAATGTTCGCCAGCGGGTCACCGGGACCGGCGATCCCCACCACCGACAGTTGAGGTATTGCCGTCGCGACCTGGCGTACTTTCGCCACTGCCTGTTCGGGAGTAAGCAACGACGAGGAGACGCCGGGGCGGGATTCATTACTGCAATCGAATTTTCGGTTGCAGTAGTTACACTGCAAATTGCAGGCAGGGGCGACCGGCAGGTGCATGCGGGCGAAACGGTGATGACCGCTACGGGAGTAGCAGGGGTGTGATGCCACTTTGTTGGCGATAAAATCAGTTAAGGGTTCACCAGGCGCCTGGCAACCCATGCCAGTAGCGGAAGAGCAGGAAGTCATGATCGCTCCTTAATTTGCGTAGTCATGTCTTCCTGCTGCAAAACCCGTACCGCTCACATAAAATGTAATTAATTGAAAAATATGACGTTATAAAAGTGCTGTTCGTCGTTGTTTGTCGTAAATGTGGCGTTTGGCTGACAATGTGCTGAATGTCACAAAGTGAGCCGTCACATCCTGGGCATGCTGATATCCATAATTTGTATCCGATAGGCGACCTGACGGGGCGTCATACCCAGCAGACGCGCCGCTTTGGCCTGCACCCACCCGGCTTTTTCCAGCGCGGCAATTAGCCGTTGACGTTCATCCAGCGTTTGATCAAGCCAGCTATCCTCTTTTGGCGCGGCGGCGATGGCGAGTTTTGGCGTGTTCTCACGGTGGTTAAAGAGCACCACATCACGGTCGATCAGGCCGTTTTCTGACATCACAGCCGAACGTTCCAGGCAGTTTTCCAGCTCACGCACGTTACCGGGCCAGTTGTAGCCCATCAGCAGACGGATGGCGCCATCACTGATGCGCAGCGTACGCCCCTGGTTATGGGCGATTTTGCGCACCAAAAAGTGCGCCAGCTCGGCAATGTCCTCCTGACGTTCACGCAGCGGGGGCAGGGAGATGGGCATTACGTTGAGGCGATAATAGAGGTCCTCGCGGAAATTGCCCATCCGCACCTCTTCTTCCAGATTCCGGTTGGTGGCGGCGATGATACGCACATTGACGCGCAGGGTTTCGTCGCCGCCAACGCGCTCCATTTCACCCTCCTGCAAAATACGCAGCAGTTTGGCCTGGAACGAGGCGCTGCTTTCGCCAATTTCATCAAGAAACAGTGTGCCGCCATCGGCCAGTTCAAAACGTCCTTTACGCTGGCGAACCGCGCCGGTGAACGCCCCTTTTTCATGGCCGAACAATTCGCTCTCCAGTAGCGTATCTGGCAGCGCCGCGCAGTTAAATTTCACAAAGGGCGCGGCGGCGCGAGGGGAGTTGTGATGAATAGCATTGGCGATAAGTTCTTTACCGGTGCCGCTTTCGCCGCGCACCAGTACCGTGGTATCCCAGCGCGAAACCTGACGGATAATGTCCATTGTCTGCTGCATGGCCGGGCTTTTGCCCACCATATTCTCAAAGCCGAAGGGGCGAGGAGAGCCACAGTTGCGCTGGCGTTCGGTCTGGGCAATCGCGGCTCGCGGTGTGGGGGCGGCAGGAGGGGTCATCAGCCGTACCGTCTGTGCGACCAGATTGGCGACGGTTTCCAGAAAGCGCGTACAGGAAGGGAGCCGTTCCTCCAGGCGCGCCATCGGCTGCGCGGCGAGCACGCCAATCGTCTGCGCGCCCGGCCCCATTAAGGGGACGGCGATAAACGGCAGGTTGTAGTCATAGATGCCAAGCCTGTCGAGAAAGCGTTGATCGTCGGCGACACGCGGCAGCACAAGAGATTGTCCCTGGGACAGCACGGCGCCTACCAGCCCTTCGCCAGGGCGATAGCGAATTTGCGAGCTGCCGGGGATCAGATGTTGGTCTGCCTCCTGCAAGGCTTCAATACTCAGAATTTCCTGCTGGTTGTCATACAGACACAGCATGCCGTGTTGCATAAACGCATCATTATGCAGGACACACAGCACCTCCTGCAGCGTCTGGCTTATCTCGGTTGCGCGACTCAACACCACGCTGATGCGCTGCATGGCGGTAAATTGCTGTGAGAGATCAAACCGCCAGACGGTGGTGCCCGACTCGGGTCGCTGGGTCATCGTGAGCCTCCGGTCAGTGAATGAAATAACGGGAATCGCAGGGTCAGGCAGGTACCGCCTTCAGGACGGGTAGTCAGTTCTATTGCGCCGCGATGATGGGCAACCAGGGTTTGAATCAACCGCAGCTCCATCCCTTTGCCGGGGGCGTTCAGGGCATCGGGGGAGTGGGCGTATCGCACATGGATGAGCGGCACATTATCTGTCAGCCAAATGGACAGCCAGCCATCCTCTTCACGGGCGTAAAGCTGGGTATGCAGCACCTTGTCCGGTAGCGCGGCGGCGAGGGCCAGTGTACGGTCAAGCCACAAACTGAGACAGGCAAGGATCTGCGTGCGCTGACCAAACCCCGCCAGATGCGGAGAGGCCATTTCAACGTGCAGATTTTCACCATTGTTATAGCGGGTATGGTAAAGGGCGCGCAGGTCGTCAAACAGCGGTTGCAGAGGCCACAACGCGCTCTCTTCCAGATCGAGAGAAGGGCGGCAGCGTTGCAGGCGGGCCAGCGCCTCTTCCCCCTCGCGCCACGCGGCATCCAGCGCCACGTTATGGTTATCTTCACCGTTGAGACGTCGCGCCGCCGCCAGCATATTGATGGGGCAGTTTAGCTGAACCAGCGCGGCATCCAGCGATTCGCGGATCGCGGCCAGCAGCTTCCCGGTGGTCATCTCCTGTTTGAGACGATCGAGACGGCCCTGTTCGGCCTGTTGCTGTTGCTGGGTGCAGTCGGTGATCACCACCAGGGTACGGGGCAGCGCGGTATCAATAAAGTAGCGGCTGGCTTCTTCGCTCACCCCCGGCAAGGGCCAGCAGGTGACGGAGAGCCAGCGTACGGCGCCGCGCAGCACCACAGGCAGTATTTGCCCGGCATAGAGGTCGCTTTTGCGCCGGGAGAAATCCAGTTCGGTGAGCAGCTCCTTGCCACCGCAGTCGGCACAGAAGGTTTTGTAGGCGAGGTTGTCCATGACCACCTGGTCCTGCTCGTTGACCACCACCACAGCGGCAGGAATGTTGTTCAGCACCGCTTCGCTCATGGTGGTGTGATTGCGCAATCGCTGTTCGAGCGCATAGCTGGCGCTGATATCACGCTGCATGGCGAGGTAATGTTCCAGTTCGCCCTGTTTGTTGACGACCGGGGTGATGTCGACCTCAGCCAGATAAAGGCTGCCATCCCGACGGCGATTGATGAGCTGACCGCGCCAGGGCATCTGTTGCAGCAGCGTTTGCCACAGTTCCTGATAAATGCTGCGCGGCGTCTGTTGGCTTGCCAGTAGGCGATGGTTCTGGTTGAGCAGCTCTTCCAGGCTATAACCGGTCTGGCGACAAAAGGCCGGATTAGCGTACAGAATCCTCGCGTCCGGGTCGGTCAGCGAAATCGCGATCGGAGCCTGTTCAACCATCGTGGAAAACAGTCCGGGATGTTGAAGTGAGAGGTTGCCCGCAATGTGCTGCGGTGCGCTGGTCTCCAGCATCATATTAAAGGTCATCACACGCTCCTGGTTTCAGGCCCGGCTGTGTCGCATTTACAACATTTTGTGTTGTGAAACGCCCGACATCCGCAGCCCTGATTGGGTGTAATTAACCATGCAAAGAGTGCACCTTTCGAACAGGTAACACGCCGAAACATTGATCCTGATTCGTGTTTTGGCCCAGATTTGGCCCTCAGAGGCCTTCAAAGCAGGTCTTGAGAGCAGAGAGAGGACGGCGTTTGCACAAAAAAGAGTCATTTTTTCACCCATTTCAGTGCACAGAAGGCCGCAAAAAACCTGGCACAGCCTTCGCAACAGGAGAAGGGATATCCGCCGTTTGCAGGCGGCCTTATTCTTTCTCAACAGGAGCGCGACATGGCTAACATTGGTATTTTTTTTGGCAGTGACACGGGAAAAACCCGCAAAATCGCCAAACTGATCCAGCAAAAACTGGGGGATGTGGCGGATGCGCCGGTCAATATTAACCGCACGTCGCTGGAGACGTTTTTGTCCTACCCGGTGCTGGTTCTCGGTACGCCAACGCTGGGGGACGGGCAGTTGCCGGGGCTTGCCGCCGGGTGTGAAAGTGAATCCTGGGGGGAGTTTATCGATCAACTGGCTGATGCCAGTCTGAGCGGTAAAATTGTTGCCTTATTTGGGCTTGGCGATCAGCAGGGATATCCGGATAACTTTGCCAGCGCGTTGCGCCCCCTCTATGACGCGGTGGTGGGCAGTGGCGCGCAGGTTGTCGGTGAGTGGCCAGGCGACGGGTATGATTTTTCCTTTTCCGCTGCACTTGAGGCCGGGAAGTTTGTCGGGCTGGTGTTGGATCAGGATAATCAGTTTGATTTAACAGAAGAGCGGGTAGCGTCTTGGCTGGAGCAGATTAAGCCGCAGATCCTGTAAGCGGTTTTCTCCCTCTCCCCCGGAGTGAGGAACCCCCACAAAAATGCGAGCACGAACGGTCCCCCTCTCTTCTTTGGGGAGAGGGCCAGGGTGAGGGGAATATGCGGCACAGGTGGTGGGTTCCGTTCACCTTATGTTCCTTGCTTTTCTGTCGCGACAGAACCCGTGAACGTGCCAGGGGGACAAAGATGTCGCTATGGTTATCACGCGGGAAAACGAGCCAGCCGTGGCTAAGGGATTGAAGACGTTCACAGTATCTACGGGGCGGTGCCAGGTAGCCCGGCTAAGCGCAGCGCCAGCCGGGGCAGGGTTCTTAAAAACGCGCAAACTCAGAAACCAGCGCACTCAATCCGTCATCCCGGCCATCAACTGCTTTAACCAGGTCTGTTGCCGCTGCTGCTGATGCTGGCGCCATAAAAACGCCCGTGCTTTTTCCAGCGCCTCTGTTTGTGGCAACGCCTGAGGCGTGCGAATACGTTCACACCAGACAAGATGCCAGCCCAGCTCCGTTTCCACCGGTGCGGCGATACCATTTTCCGGCAAGGCAAACAGGGCAGATTCAAGCGCGGGATACAGCAAACCGCGACTGATCCAGCCTAACCGCCCACCTTCTAAAGCACTCGGACAGTGGGAATAGCGTTTTGCCAGGCGGGGGAATACCTCACGTGCGGCCTGAATGTCCCGGTAAAACTGCATCGCCTGGCGGCGCACACTCTCGCTATCGTCATCAACGGTGAGCAGCAGATGGTGGGTTAACCGCTGCTCCGGGCGCCTGAATTTTTCCTGATTACGCTGATACCAGGTGAGCACAGTCAGGTCATCAGGTTTAGGTGCCTGCTCGATGATCCGCGCAAATTGCAGCTCCATCAGCGCATGATGACGCACCACCGCCAGGCGCTCTTCACCACTAAGCGCACTCTCAGCGAGTAACTCTGCCAGCGACGATCCAATACGCTGTAACAGGTCATCGGTGACCGGCAAATCACGGGCCTGCTGAACGACAGTCTGTTCCAGAAAACGCTGTCGACGCCACGCCTGTTCAAAGGCCGCTTTTTCACCGGCGGGAATTTCCTGCGGCTCGCACTTCCAGTGGCTCTTCGCCAGACGCCGCCGGCCAAATTGCTCCCAGGCTGTACTCATGCGATCTCCTCTGCTAAGCGCAGGGCGCTGGCGGGTACCTGAAACCAGCGCCCGGAAAAAGTGACAGTGTAA
The DNA here is from genome assembly GCF_052061655.1 of Phytobacter diazotrophicus. Classification (NCBI taxonomy): domain Bacteria; kingdom Pseudomonadati; phylum Pseudomonadota; class Gammaproteobacteria; order Enterobacterales; family Enterobacteriaceae; genus Phytobacter; species Phytobacter diazotrophicus. The sequence continues at coordinate 2,692,848 of NZ_CM125428.1, forward strand.
CTATTGCCGTCATGCCCCTGATCGGTAGCTTCGATTTGACCCATTGCGCCGACGCTGACCACCACCGCGCCATCGACCGAGAGGGGCTGTAAGGCGGTGACAGGATCGCCGAATTGCAGCATCCCGGCATCCCAGGGCTGGCTTGCCGGGATCAGTTCCTGCGCGCGGCAGCCAACCACGATGTCACCGTCGAGAAAGTGGATCTGGTAGATAATCTGATCCTGCAAAAACACGCCCCATTCCCGCACAAACCCGGTACTACCACGCCGAACCAGCAACTGGCCGCGTGTATAGCCGGGCATGGTGCCGTCATTACGAATGGCCCGCGTCACACGAACCTCATCGCCAAAGGTAAAGATCGGCGTCATTGTCCACCTCCGCTAATCTGTTGCTGGTAGCTCTCTGCCAGCAGCCGCCGGGCCAGCAGCCACGGTGCGCGGGTGTCCTCCTCCAGCAGATTACGCAGCGGTACGTTGTCGCGCAGTTTATGGTGAAAGGCTTTCAGCACAAGCAGGCAGCGGCTTCGCAACACGGCAGGCTCATACGGGACGGAAAAAAAATCAAAGAAGGATTCAGCGCTCTCCAGCTCATCGACACCGGGAATCTGATAAAACCACTGCATATTCATCCTCCCACCTGGCGTATCGGCTCACCGCACAGCTCATCGTAAATGGCGATCAGTTCATAATCTTTCGGGGTACGCTTCCAGCTCTCCGCAAAGCGGCGAATGGCCGGAAGCAGTACGTCGATTTGCAGCGCATTAAGGGGATACCCCATACGCGCAAAGACGCCGTCCACCGCCTGGCGGCCAGAGTGTTTTCCCAGTACCAGACGATATTCCCGGCCCATCAGTGCCGGATCAATCGCCTGATAGCTCTCTCTGTCCTGCAACAAGGCGGCGACATGCACCCCGGATTCATGGGTAAAGACCTGTTCGCCAACCAGCGGTTGTTGCGCGTCGATAGGGCGCTGGGCGGCCTCGGCGACCTTCTGGCAGAGGGCGGGCAACTGGCTAAAATCGACGCCACTTTCAAGCGCCAGGCAACGGTGCACACCGAGGGCGACCGTCTCCAGTGCGGCATTCCCCGCGCGCTCACCCAACCCCAGTACGGTGGTATTCACGCTGGTTGCCCCGGCGCGGATGGCCGCCAGCGTATTGGCGGTGGCCAGCCCCAGGTCGTTATGGGCGTGCATCTCAATGTCACCGTTCCAGTAGCTCCGTAGCGAACGGATAGACGCATCCGTCGCGAACGGGTCCAGCAGCCCCAGCGTATCGGCAAAACGTAAACGCAGCGCGCCTGCCCGTTGTGCGATACTTGCTATCTGGCGAAGCGTGTCGTCATCCGCGCGCGACGCATCTTCACAGCCGACGCAGACCGCCAGCCCCAGCGTGCGCGCCATACCGATAAAACTCTCCAGCCGGTCCAGCAGCACCGCCAGCGGTTCACGTAATTTGTACTGACGCAGTTTGTCTGACGCCGGAATTGATATATCCACCCAGTCCATGCCCAGATCGGCACTCTGGCGGATGTCCCCGGCGTTCATGCGACACCAGGACATCAGTGTCGCATCCGGTAAATGGCGACGGACAAGCTGGATACGGGTGCGTTCTTCGTCACCCATTGCCGGTGTTCCCACCTCAAGCGCCGTGACGCCTGCGGCAAACAGCGCCTCGGCGATGGCGACTTTCTCACTGGCGCGAAACGCCACCCCAGGACTTTGTTCGCCGTCGCGCAGCGTTGTGTCATTAATCAGCACACTGGCCATAGCCGCCTCCGTTTAGCCGTAAACCGGCGCAAATGAGGACGTTACCGGGAGCGGTTTACCGTCCTGCCAGTAAGGGGAGAGCATCCGCAGCCGGGCGATAATCGGCGGCAACGTGGCGATGACGTAATCAATCTCTTTTTCCCGCGTGTAGCGTGACAGGGAGAAGCGAATGCTGCCATGAGCGGCGGTATAGGGAATATTCATCGCGCGCATTACATGCGACGGTTCAAGAGAGCCTGACGCGCAGGCACTGCCGCTGGACGCGGCGATCCCCGCCTGGTTGAGCAGTAACAAAATGGCTTCGCCTTCAATAAACTCGAACGCCAGATTCGCGGTCCCCGGCACCCGTGGCTGTTTGCCGCCCATGACCATTACCGACGGCACGCTAGTGACCAGCTCGTCCTGCAAATAATCGCGGAGCCGGGCAATTTCACCCATACCGGGCAGATGAACCTGTGCCAGTTCACACGCGCTGCCCATGCCGACAATCCCGGCTATATTTTCCGTGCCGGCGCGCCGTCCACGCTCCTGATGACCGCCACGCAGCAGCGGACGAAAGCGCGTGCCGCGACGTAAATAGAGGCAGCCGACGCCTTTCGGGCCGTGCAGTTTATGCGCGGAACAGGAGAGCATGTCGATAGCGGTTTTACCGACCGCCAGCGGAATTTTCCCTACCGCCTGAACCGCGTCACAGTGGAACAGCGCGCCGTATTCATGGGCCAGCTCCGCCATCTCTGCCACCGGGAAAATCACCCCGGTTTCGTTGTTGGCCCACATCACGCTGACCACCGCCACCCGGTGGCTGAGCGCCTGGCGGTACTGAGCCATATCGAGCGCACCCTCGGCATTGACCGCAATACGGTGGATCAGATAACCCTGGCGCTCCAGGTGTTCGCAGACCGCCAGTGTCGCCGGGTGTTCCACCGTGGTGGTGATGATTTCACGGCGTTCCGGCAGCAGTTCAATGCAGGCATGCAGCGCCGTCGAGGTCGCTTCCGTGGCGCAGGAGGTAAAAATGATTTCACTGGCGTGATCGGCGCCAAGCAGGGCGGCGACCTGTTGATGCGCACGCTCCAGCGCCCCGCGCGAGGGCAGACCAAAGTCATGAATCGAGGAAGGGTTGCCGTAGTGTTCGGTCAAAAACGGCATCATCGCCTCCAGCACCATCGGGTCGATACGGGTGGTGGCGTTATTATCCAGATAAACCTGTTTCATCTTTATTCCCCCATAACGGATAGTGAGGTGTGGCTTATGCCGCCACGACTTCCATAAAACAGCCGGTACGTTCCATTAATTTCTGCTGTAGCCAGGCCAGCGTCATATCGGTCATCATGCAGCCGCTACAGCTACCGGAAAGGCTGACGGTCACTTTGTGATTCGCGACATTAATCAGCGACATATCCCCGCCGTCGGCCTGGATGTGCGGGCGCAGTTCGGTAATGGCGTCGATCACCTCTTGCCAGTGCGGATCTTTTGTCGCCTCCACCGCGACAGCCGGAGCCGCCTGCTGCTCGGCCAGAATATCTGCCAGCGCCAGTTCGATACTTTCGTGGCAGGACGTGCAGCCGCCGCCCGCTTTGGTGTAGTTGATCACCTCTTCAAGGGTGGTCAGCCCGTTGGTCAATACCGCGCGGCGAATCTGGCCTTCGTCTACGCCAAAGCATTTGCAGATAAGTTTGCCTTCTTCATGATCGTCATCGAGGGTTTCGCCCCGGTAGTTGGCGATTGCCGCACGCAGCGCTTCCTGGCCCATCACTGAGCAGTGCATTTTTTGCGGCGGCAGCCCGTCGAGATAGTCGGCGATTTGCTGGTTGGTGACCTGTTCCGCTTCTTGCAGCGTGCGGCCAATGATCAGTTCCGTTAATGCCGACGAGGAGGCGATGGCGCTACCGCAGCCAAAGGTCTGAAAACCGGCCTCCAGGATGGTTTCGCTTTGCGGGTCGACCCGCAGCATCAGGCGCAGGGCGTCGCCACAGCTTATCGAACCCACATCGCCAATCGCATTGGCCTCTGCCACCACCCGGGCATTACGGGGATTAAAAAAATGATCTTTCACTTTCTCGGAATAGTTCCACATGCTCTCAGCTCCCAGGATTATGACGGACAGCGCAGGGCGCAATTCACCGCGTTAATCAACAGCGGGTATAAAGATTAAGCAAAAGCAGTACCAGAGCGTAAAAATGATGTTTTTCAGTGAGTTATTAATTCCTCCTCACATAAGCCCACGCGCAATGTCGTGGTTTATGTGAGGTTTGTCGCAGAAACGACACAATCTTTAGCGTTCATCGTCGTCCTGCCACTGACTTTCCAGCAGCAGTTGCGAAAAGCGATTGGGATCGCGAAGCCGCGTGCTTTTGCGCTGTTCTTTGTCATACCAGTAGTGCTGGATTTCCTGTAACAGGCCGACAATCGGCGTGTCTTCGGGCACGCGAACGGCGCGCACGCCTATTTGCAGCAGTTGCCGAAATACCGTTTCGCCAATCGCCACACAGTAAAGGGTGACGCAATCTTCCAGCGCGCTGATGCGGCTGGTTATCTTCTCGGTTTGATGGCCAGCCAGTACGGTAAAGTCCACGACCCGCAACAAGGTGACGTCATCTTCTTTGACGCCATACACCACCAGGCGTGGCGTAGCACCAAAGTGCTGATCCACGTGATGGTAATCGGAACTGGCGAAGGCGACTTTCATCGACCATTCACCGGAACAGATAGTGCTGAACTGGCGATTAACATGTTGCATAGCGACCTCCGTCTGCGTCCTGGGCAAATTGCTGGCGCAGGGGGGAGCGGTAGACGGGCAGGTGGTGATGACGTTCGCGCATCAGGTTCGCCAGCTCGAACAGTGTGTCGCGAATGCCGGGGTATCCCTGACGCACGCGGCGAAATTCCCCAAGCCTGTCGAAGATAGGGAACCCGGCGCGGATAAGCGGGATGGAGAATTGTTCGGCCAGGTCTGCGGCATGGGAGTTGGCGACCAGCAGGTCAGCAGGCATATCGCAGAGTAAATCCTGCATATCTTCCAGATCGCCAATGACCACTTTCTCCACGGGAAGCTGTTGCAGGCCCGGCTGGCTGACCGGCGCCACAACGGGGCCGGGGAGCATGCCCTGGCTACGGGCGAAATCACACCAGCCCGCCAGCAGATCGCCCTCGGCGGCCAGCGCGAGTCGGGCATCCTGCAACCACATATGACAATCGATCATCGCATCCTGCAATTGTCCGCGCTGGCGCTCAATCCAGGCGGGAACCTCGCGCCCGGAAATGATCTTCAGTTGATGAATGAAACGGTCACAATGTTCCATGGTCATCAGATGGGGAAGCACGATCACCTCGCCACGGCTACGCTGTGCCAGCAGCGATGCCGCACGGGACAGCGACACGCCAATAGCAAACGTGCACAGGCTCTGTCCCATCTGTTCGATAACGCGCAGGGGCGTGCCCCCCTGGGTGACCGGCGAAAAATCGCCGCTTGCCAGGTGGCCATCGAGCGACTGCGAAAGATCCGGCACGATCACCGGTTGCAGGCCAAAAGCCTCCACGTAGCTGCGCAGCAATTCAACATCACCGGGCGTCAGCAGGTGACTTAACAACAAGTTGACCCGCCGGTTACGCAGGCCGTGCTGAGGCTTTTCCGGCACCCACTGTTCGATGACGCTTTCCACCACCGCACTAAAGCCGTTCTCCAGCGTGCCGTAAAAATCCGGCGTGTTGACCGTCAGGAGGGCGATATTTTTGTGGCGGGGAAAATCCTCACGGAACTGACGTACCACGCGGCTGATATCGCTGCCCTGCGCCTCAGACAGGCCGGTACTCAACAGGACGATGGCTTTTGGGGTGTTGCGCTGGCACAGCGTATTGAGGGCGGTAAGGATATTGCCATCCGCCCCCATGACCGTTGAGGTGGGGTCCATCGCTGTGGATTGCAGCGGAATAGGGTCATGAAAATGTTGGATAAAAAACACTTTGGCGAACGCGCTGCATCCCTGCGCGCCATGCACCAGCGGAATACTGTGCTCAAAGCCGAGGCTCGCCAGAATGGCGCCTAACGGCTGGCCGCTTTTTACCGGGCTTACCGCCAGCGGTTTCTGATTACGGATGATATCTGCCATCTTTCACTCCTTATTGCCACGGTGCACGGGCGTGTGTTTGCGGCCAGACGGGGCTTTCAATAGTCTGGCAAAGCTGTTGGGCGAGGGTGACGATGCCGCGATAACCCGCAAAAGCGTGTTCGCGCTCCTGGTTGATATCCAGAAACGGCAGCCGCGCTTTGTACGCGGTATACATGTTACGCCCCCCGGCGATCATCAAATCCGCCTGGTAGCGGTACACCACATCCAGCAGGGTGCGGGCATTGCCTTCTTCCAGCATCAGCGCGTCATCGCCCATTAATTCGCGAATACGCTGCTTATCTTCTTCGGTGGATTTGCGCGTGCCGGTCGCCACGACGGTCATCCCTAAATCCTGCAATGCGGAGACCACCGACCAGGATTTCACCCCGCCGGTATAGAGCAGCACTTTGCGCCCCTGTAGCCGTTCGCGCCACGGGGCCAGCGCCTGATTTGCCGTGGCTTCTTCGCGGGCAATAACGGCTTCGGTGCGGGCAATCAGATCGCTATCGCCAAGCAGGGATGCCAGTTGACGCAGGGCATCGGAGGTGGCGCGCACGCCGTAAAAACTGCCCTCAAACCAGGGGGTGCCATAGCGCTGTTCCAGGGTGCGGGCAACATTGATCAGCGCTCTTGAACAGACCAGCATATTGACCTGCGCGTGGTGCAGGGTCTGGATTTCGCTAAAACGGCCATCCCCGGAAAGGCTGCCCAGCACGCGAATACCCAGTTCATCGAGCAGCGGCTGAACGTGCCAGAACTCCCCGGCGATATTAAATTCGCCAATCAGACCGATATCGTGGCGGTGTTCCGGCGCGAAGGGGGTATCGTCCGGCCAGGGGGCAGGCGCGCGCCGTCCAATGACCTTGTTAACCATCACTTCACCCGCGAGACGGTTGCCAAGGTTTTTGCTGCCATAGAACCCGGCGGCATCAACGGCAATCACTGGCACGCCGGTGGCGGTTTCCGCCGCCTGACAGACGGCGTCAATATCATCCCCCTCCATCGCCGGAACGCAGGTGTTATAGATAAATACGGCGGCAGGGTGATAACGGTTGACGATGTGGCGCACCGCATGGAAAAGCCGCCGTTCGCCGCGCCCCATAATGACATCCTGCTCGTTCAGGTCGGTGGTAAAGCCGAGCCGGTTGAGACTGGGGTCGGAGCTCATACTGCCCCGGTTATCCCAGGAGCTTCCCGTGCAGCCAATCGGTCCGTGGACCAGGTGCGCCACATCCGACAGCGGCAGCAGGGTGATTTGCGCGCCGTCGAACGCGCAACCACCCGCCGTTGCACCGGGTTTAGGGGCGCTACAGCCGGATTTCTGTTTGTGATTGTGTTCGCAGGCGGGTTCATCCAGCAGCGCGAGAATGTCATTTCCCTTCATAGTGACCTCATTGACTTGGTGGGCTGTGCCCAATGCTGCAATTCGCAAGCCAGGAATGAGTTATTGATTTTTAAAGGGAATACTCTGTCAGGTTTACGACAAAGCAGACAATTGGCGTATTGAGGACAACGGGGAAAGGCCCCCTGCATCCGCAGGTCAGACGCAGGGGATCGCAGGTTAAAACACCCGCTCTTCCAGCGGGTTGGCTTTCTCAAGACGTTTTGCCAGCCAGGGTGGCAGACGTCCGCTCAGCAGTGCGGTAATGGCATCGCACTGGGCGGCAATGGACATCCCAGGCGACACTTTCATTGGGTGGATATTGTGACGAATCAGCCGGGCCGCCGCAGGGCCGCCAATGGCTTCACAAAACAGCAGGTGGCAATCACTCAGGAGCTGCGCGCGAACTTCATTCGGCTCCTGGCTTTGCGGGGCAGAGGGAAGACGGCGTAACGCGTGCAGCCATCCACCCTGTTCATCGAAGGCGTAGATAAAAAACAGCCGCCCCTGACCAAAATGGCCATTGATCAGCAATCCATCCTGTGAACAAAAGGCTACCCGTAATTGCCCCTGACGAGCGGTGCTTTTTACCTGCAGGTGCGCGGGCAGCGTACCGTGAAGGCACGCGTTAACGCGGCTCCAGCGTGCGGGCGACATCATCGCCGTTTCAGACGGGAAGGTCGCTTCCAGTTCGCGGATATTGAGCTTATCGAGGTACGCCGGGGTTAAGGCGTCGTCGCGTTCTCCTGTCAGCCAGGCCAGGATCTGCGCGGGTTGCAGTTCCGGCAGACACTGAAATAGCGCCAGCATGCGCCAGAAAAGGACATCGTTATCGTTCATCTGACCTCCTTCACAAAAGTGCGCCGCGCGTGGCGCGCAGGCTGATGGGGAAGGTGGGGCGTCCAGGTTGCAGGCTGACGATATACTGGCGTCCCCCCTCCAGAGAAATAGCGCCACCCCAGTTATCCGGGGTGTCATGTTCAATCGCGATGACTTTTGCCTCAAGGTCCTGCTTGGCGATGTAACACCACAGATCCGGCCCGCGCTCACGAAATATCACTATTGGCATCGTTTCCCCCTTGCTGCCCCGCACAAGGCGGGGCGCATTATGGTTAGCGGACAAGGTCGAAGCTGTAGTCCGTTTTGCCCAGTTTGATGGTGTCGCGGTCGACTTTTTCCAGCACGGCGTTGACCAGGGTGGTGACGATATTCATCGCCCCTTCATAACCCCAGGTGGTCTGGCGATGCAGGTGGTGGCGGTCGAACAACGGGAAGCCAAGACGGATCAGAGGAACTTCAAACTGCTCGCCTTTCGCCAGGGTGTCACGCTGGATGAATTTGGCGTACGAGTTGCCGATCATAAAGTCCGGTTTGCGGGTGAACATCAGCGAGCGGAAATGCCACAGATCGCAGTTGATGAACACTTCGCTCTCCTGACCGTAGGGCGATGCCTCAAGCATTTTCTTCATCGCTTTCTGCCAGCGCTTGCTGCCGTTATGACAGAGGATAACCGTCGGCTCGCAGCCCAGTTCCAGCAGGAAACGCGTCAGCCCCATCACAAAATCCGGATCGCCGTAGAGACCGAATTTCTTACCGTGCAGCCAGGTGTGTGAATCGAGAATCATATCCACCAGGCGCCCACGCTCCAGCGTCAGTTCATCGGCCACCGGTTTGCCGGTTAACTGACTGACCGCCATCAGCAGTTCGTCGGTCCCGGTCAGTCCCATCGGGATGGACACTTCTGTGGCGGGCTGGCCCCAGGACTCCTGCACCACTTTTTTGCTCTTCACCAGATGCCAGGGTTGCAGCAGCAGGGTGTCGATAGCATCGGGGGCGTCGCGCATCTCTTGTTGCGTTGTGCCGCCCGCATACATGCGATAGTGGCCGTCGGCTGGCGTATCTAACACCTCAGACGGGTCAGACAGCAGGCTACAGGGCACCTCCATCTGGGCCATCATGCGTTTGAGCACGCGGTAATTGCCAAGATAGGTTTCAAAACCGGTCACCAGGTTTAGCTTCGCCAGCTTGCCCGGTTGCGCCACGTGATCGGCGGTAAATGCCCGGGCGAAACCTTCAAACATGTTGTCCCAGCCGGTGATGTGGCTACCGATAAAACTTGGCGTATGGGCGTAGGGCACCGGAATGGCGGCATCGATAAACCCGTCCTTTTTGGCGTTGGCGATAAAGGCCTGCAGGTCATCGCCGATAACCTCCGCCATACAGGTAGTGGAGACGGCGACAATTTCCGGTTTGTACAGGGCGCTGGCATTTTGCAACCCGGTGTTAAGGTTGTTGTTGCCGCCGAAGACCGCCGCATCCTCTGTCATAGAGTCGGAAACGCAAGCGATCGGCTCTTTGAAATGACGGTTAAAATAGGTGCGGAAATAGGCCACACAGCCCTGGGAACCGTGCACATAAGGCAGCGTATTGGCAAAACCCAGCGAGCAGAGTACCGATCCTAAAGGCTGGCAGGCCTTTGCCGGATCGACGGTTAACGCTTCACGCTTAAAGTTCAGCGCTTCGTACTCCGCCGTGGTGGTCCATTCAAAAACCTCTTGCACGCGCTGCGGGTCGTGCGCCTCTTCCAGACCGCGCTTATTGCGAAACAGCGTCTGGTATTCGTCCTGTTCAAACAGCGGATGACAGGTGACAATTTTCTCAGCAGTTTGGCTCATGATGTTCTCCTCCCGCGCCACAAATCGGTGAACAAACGGGATGTCAGGATAGTATTCAGGCTGATTTCAGCCAGGGTGCGGTCAACTCGCCCCAGGCGGGATTGTTGAGCGTCATGTCCATATCGCGGGCAAAGATGGCAAAGCCGTCATAGCCGTGATACGGGCCGGAGTAATCCCAGGAGTGCATCTGGCGAAACGGTACCCCCATTTTCTGGAAAATGTATTTTTCCTTGATGCCTGAGCCAATGAGGTCCGGCTTAATCGCCTTCACGAAGGCTTCCAGTTCATAACTGCTGGCATCGTCGAACAACAGCGTGCCCTCTTTGAGGTCCGGCAGGGTGCGGTCGTAATCGTCGTTATGGGCAAATTCATACCCGGCGGCGACAATCTCCATGCCCAAATCCTCATACGCGCCAATCACATGGCGAGGACGCAGGCCACCCATATAGAGCAGCACCTTGCGGCCTTCGAGACGCGGGCGGTATTTGGCGATAATCGCGTCGTTCTGCGCCTGATATTTGGCGATCACCGCTTCCGCATTGGCGCGGATGGTGTCGTCAAATTGATCGGCGATCTTACGCAGCGATTCGGCGATTTTGGTCGGGCCAAAGAAGTTGTACTCCATCCACGGGATACCGTGTTTCTCTTCCATATGGCGAGAGATGTAGTTCATAGAGCGGTAGCAGTGCACCAGGTTCAGCTTCACGAACGGGGTGTTTTCCATCTCTACCAGCGTGCCGTCACCGGACCACTGCGCCACCACGCGTAACCCCATCTCTTCAAGCAGAATGCGCGACGCCCAGGCATCCCCCCCGATGTTGTAATCGCCGATGATGGCCACGTCATAGGGGGTGGATTCGAAGGGCTTCCCTTCGCGGTTATCCAGCACCCAGTCGCGGATCACGTCGTTGGCGATATGGTGACCGAGCGACTGCGACACGCCGCGAAAGCCTTCGCAACGCACCGGGATCACCGGCTTGTTGAGCGCTTTTTTACTGGCATTCGCCACCGCTTCGATATCGTCACCGATTAAGCCAACCGGGCATTCCGACTGAATGGAGATGCCTTTGGTCAGCGGGAACAGTTCCTCCATCTCCTCAATCAGTTTGGTGAGCTTTTTATCGCCGCCGAAGACGATATCGCGCTCCTGAAAATCAGAGGTAAAGTTCAGCGTCCCGAAGGAATCAACGCCGCTGACCCCCGTGTAGTAGTTGCGCCGCCCGGCACGGGAGTACTGCCCACAGCCGATCGGGCCGTGGGAGATGTGGGCCATATCTTTAATCGGCCCAAAAACCACGCCTTTCGACCCGGCGTAGGAGCAGCCGCGGACAGTCATCACACCCGGCTGCGATTTGCGGTTAGAGATGATGCATTTCCCGACGCTTTCCATCTCCGGGTCGGTCACCATCATGTGCTTTCTGCGTTCTTTGCGCGTTTTTTCGGGAAAGATCTCCAGCACTTCCTGGATAATTTCCAGATTACGTTCGCCTGTTGCATTGCTCATAACTGTGTTCCTGTTACAAGGCGGCTCAGGCCGCGTTTTCTTCGGCGGCGGTTTTACCGATGATGCTGGCGTCTTCCACATCCATAATGCCGAACTCCATCAGCAACTCTTCCAGTTCATCCATGGTGCAAGGGGTCGGGACGACCATCAGGGTGTTGTTGACGATCTTGTTCGCCAGCGCGCGGTATTCGTCGGCCTGGTTGCATTTCGGGTCATATTCGATAACCGTCATACGGCGAATTTCCGCGCGCTGGACGATGTTGTCGCGTGGCACAAAGTGAATCATCTGGGTGCCCAGTTTTTCTGCCAGCGCGATGATCAGTTCATCTTCGCGGTCGGTCTGACGAGAGTTACAAATCAGCCCGCCCAGGCGTACCTTGCCGGATTTAGCGTATTTCACGATGCCTTTGGAGATGTTGTTAGCGGCATACATCGCCATCATTTCCCCGGAGCAGACGATATAGATCTCCTGCGCTTTGTTTTCACGAATCGGCATGGCGAACCCGCCGCAGACCACGTCACCGAGGACGTCATAGAAGACAAAGTCGAGGTCGCTGACATAGGCGCCTTCTTCTTCAAGGAAGTTAATGGCGGTAATAACGCCGCGGCCTGCACAACCCACGCCTGGCTCCGGACCGCCGGATTCTGCACAACGCACGCCGCCGTAACCGATTTGCAGCACATCTTCCAGTTCAAGGTCTTCCACTGAACCCACTTCGGCGGCCATCTCCATAATGGTGTTCTGCGCTTTCGCATGCAGGATCAGACGGGTGGAGTCCGCTTTCGGGTCGCAGCCGACGATCATCACTTTTTTACCCATTTCCGCGAGAGCGGCGACGAGGTTTTGCGTGGTGGTGGATTTGCCGATCCCACCTTTGCCATAAATGGCGCATTGACGCATGGTCATGGTGTGTTCTCCTGTTTGTGTGTTTGCCCATTAACCAGTGCAGGGAACATACCAGCCGTGCCATAACCTATAATTTATTGTATTTATTGATTTTTATATTTACCGCCTCTGTGGGTGGCAAAACAAACACTGAACAATATGCAGACCAATTGTTGGAAACAGGACAATTCGCCGCCGCATCCGCCGCTGCCGTGGCGGCGCTGACACTTTGTTAGCTGTTCAACAGGATGTCGGACTGCCTGTCTTATTCCGCGCAATGTCGGAAGACTCACAAGTCAGGACTTTTAGTTAATACCTTGAATTTGAACGCGGATATTGCGTTTTCCCGATATGGCACAGGCTGTGCAATGCAGGGGTACTACGGTTTGCCGTCAGCAGGCGGCGACTTTGCCTCTCACATTCGAGGAACGAGAAATGTCCGGAAAGATGAAAACGATGGATGGCAACGCTGCGGCGGCCTGGATCTCCTATGCCTTTACTGATGTTGCGGCGATTTATCCCATCACCCCCTCAACACCGATGGCGGAAAACGTCGACGAATGGACGGCACAGGGTAAGAAAAACCTGTTTGGTCAACCGGTGCGTCTGATGGAGATGCAGTCAGAAGCCGGTGCGGCAGGGGCCGTACACGGCGCATTGCAGGCGGGAGCGCTGACCACAACCTATACCGCGTCACAGGGATTACTGTTGATGATCCCCAATCTGTACAAGATTGCGGGCGAGCTGTTGCCGGGGGTGTTTCATGTCAGCGCCAGGGCGCTGGCGACCAACTCGCTGAATATCTTCGGCGATCATCAGGATGTCATGGCCGTGCGCCAGACCGGGTGCGCGATGCTGGCGGAAAACAATGTCCAGCAGGTGATGGATCTGTCGGCGGTGGCGCACCTCGCTGCGATTAAAGGCCGCGTGCCCTTTATCAACTTCTTTGACGGCTTTCGTACCTCCCATGAAATCCAGAAAATCGAGGTGCTGGAACATGAAGAGCTGGCGCCGTTATTGGATCAGGAGGCACTCAATCAGTTTCGCCGCAATGCCTTAAACCCGGATCACCCGGTCATTCGCGGCACGGCGCAGAACCCGGACATCTACTTTCAGGAACGCGAGGCCTCCAACCGCTTTTATCAGGCGCTGCCGGAGATTGTCGAAGGGTATATGGCGGAGATTTACCGTATCACCGGGCGCGAATACCACCTGTTCGATTACTACGGTTCGCCGGATGCTGAGCAAATCATTATTGCGATGGGGTCAGTGTGCGACACCATCCAGGAGGTGGTGGATGCGATGATCGACAGCGGTGAAAAAGTCGGCCTGGTTTCCGTGCATCTGTTCCGGCCTTTCTCGCTGGCCCATTTTATGGCGAAGATCCCCGCCAGCGTGAAGCGCATTGCCGTGCTCGACCGCACCAAAGAGCCGGGCGCGCAGGCGGAACCGCTGTGTCTGGATGTCAAAAATGCCTTTTATCATCACGAAAACCCACCGCTGATTGTTGGTGGCCGTTATGCGCTGGGCGGTAAAGATGTTCTGCCAGGCCACATTGTTTCTGTGTTCGAAAACCTGAAAAAACCGCTGCCGATGGATGGCTTTACGGTGGGGATTTTTGACGATGTTACCCACACCTCGCTGCCGGTACCGGTTTATGACATTCACGTCTCTCGTGAAGGTATTACCGCCTGTAAATTCTGGGGGCTGGGTTCCGATGGCACGGTCAGCGCCAATAAGAACGCCATCAAAATTATCGGTGATAACACGCCGATGTTCGCGCAGGCCTATTTTGCCTACGATTCGAAAAAATCCGGTGGGATAACCCTGTCGCATCTGCGCTTTGGTAAGCGCCCGATCACTTCGCCGTATCTGATTCATAACGCGGATTTTATTGCCTGTTCACAGCAGTCTTATGTCGATAAATATGATCTGCTCGATGGCATTAATCCGGGCGGGATTTTCCTGCTCAACTGCACCTGGTTTGGCGAAGAGGTGGAGCGCCATCTGCCCAATAAAATGAAGCGCATTATTGCCCGCCAGGGGGTGCGGTTTTACACCCTGAACGCGGTCGATATCGCACGTAAACTCGGCCTCGGCGGGCGTTTTAATATGCTGATGCAGGCGGCCTTTTTTAAACTGACCGACATTATTGATGCCAAAACCGCCTCGGCGCACCTTAAGAAAGCGGTGGCAAAATCCTATGGCAGCAAAGGGCAGAACGTGGTGGATATGAACAATGCCGCGATCGATCTGGGGATGGATGCGCTACAGGAGATTATCGTTCCCGACCACTGGGCGTATGCAGAAGAGGAGGAGAAAGAGGACGGCAAACTGATGCCGGACTTTATTCGCAATATCCTTGAGCCGATGAACCGCCAGAACGGCGACAGACTGCCTGTCAGCGCTTTTCTGGGTATGGAAGACGGGACATTCCCGCCCGGCACTGCCGCCTGGGAGAAACGCGGTATCGCCATGCAGGTGCCGGTCTGGCAGCCAGAAGGCTGTACCCAGTGTAACCAGTGCGCCTTTATCTGCCCGCACGCGGCCATTCGCCCGGCGCTGTTGAGCAGCGAAGAGCGCGAAGTGGCTCCTGCTGCGTTGCTGAGCAAGCCCGCGCAGGGGGCCAAACACTATGAGTATCATCTGGCTATCTCGCCGCTCGACTGCTCTGGCTGCGGTAACTGCGTGGATATTTGCCCGTCGAAAGGCAAAGCCCTGGCGATGCAACCCCTCGACAGCCAGCGCCCGATGATCCCGGTGTGGGATCACGCGCTGGCCTTGACGCCCAAAGAGAACCCGTTCAGCAAAGCCACGGTCAAAGGCTGTCAGTTTGAAACCCCGTTACTGGAGTTCTCCGGCGCCTGCGCAGGGTGCGGCGAAACCCCGTACGCGCGCTTAATCACTCAGCTTTTCGGCGACCGGATGATGATTGCCAACGCCACGGGTTGTTCGTCTATCTGGGGGGCCAGCGCACCGTCCATCCCATGGACCACCAACCACAAAGGCCAGGGGCCGGCCTGGGCGAATTCGCTGTTTGAAGATAACGCCGAGTTTGGTCTGGGGATGATGTTGGGGGGCCGCGCTATTCGTGAACAACTGGCCAGTGATGCGGCCAGCGTGCTGGAAAAACCGCTGCATCCGGATTTGCAGCAGGCGCTGCGCGACTGGCTGGAGAACAAAGATCTCGGTGAAGGTACCCGCGCGCGGGCGGAAAAACTGAGCGCGCTGCTGGCGGCTGAAAAGGGCGACGATGACCTGCTTAATCGCCTGTATCAAAATCAGGACTACTTCACCAAGCGCTCGCAGTGGATCTTCGGTGGGGACGGCTGGGCCTATGACATTGGCTTTGGCGGCCTCGACCATGTGCTGGCCTCCGGTGAGGATGTGAATATTCTGGTGTTTGATACCGAGGTCTATTCCAATACTGGCGGCCAGTCATCGAAATCCACACCAGTGGCTGCCATTGCCAAGTTCGCCGCCGAAGGCAAACGGACGCGCAAAAAAGATCTGGGAATGATGGCCGTCAGCTATGGCAATGTGTATGTCGCTCAGGTGGCGATGGGGGCCGATAAAGCCCAGACGCTACGCGCCATTGCCGAAGCCGAAGCCTGGCCGGGACCGTCGCTGGTGATTGCCTACGCGGCCTGTATTAACCACGGTCTGAAAGCGGGGATGGGGCGCAGTATCAGCGAGGCGAAGCGCGCGGTAGAGGCCGGATACTGGCACCTCTGGCGCTATAACCCACAACTGCTGGCGAAAGGGAAAAACCCATTTATTCTCGATTCGGAAGAGCCGGAAGAGAGTTTCCGTGACTTCCTGATGGGTGAAGTGCGTTATGCCTCGCTGGGACGTACCTCGCCGGAGATAGCCGATACGCTGTTTGCCCAGACCGAGCAGGATGCCAAAGACCGTTACGCCCAGTACAAGCGGCTGGCCGGCGAGTAAGAGAAGAGGCCCGGCAGGCTATGGCTTGCCGGGCGTTGAATGAGAAATGGACATTGCCACCTGATCTCTTTAAACGAGTTGAGGAGCATAGGTGTTCAACACTTCTTCTGCTAATGGACCGAAGAATTGACGTGTGAGTGAAAAAAACTGTGTCAGTTGGTTGTGCTGTGTAGGTACAAGATCAAGTTGTATGAGTTGGTAGAGGTCCCAATCATCGCGGATATGCTCTTGTTCAAGTCTTTCAAGCTCCGTCCACCAATCCATGCGTAAGTTTTTCAAATAGTTACTGTTAAGATTAAGTAAATCAATAGTGTACTGAGCTCTGATTCGTTCGGATTCCAGAAGTTGAATTCCTGGTACAACTCTTCCATCAGACAAATAGTGAAAATAGCTAGCGCAGTCTGGGCTAAAACAGGAAACGAACTGTGCAAGGTCGACTGCAGTGCGCTTACCCAGAGCATGACCCCCGAAAACGTCTGCTTTTTGCAAACGGGGTATATCATCGGTGCTCAATGCGCTTGCGGCTAAATTCGTTTCATCAAACGTTCGGGAAGGGTTCTGATTTTTATTTTCAACATGTTCTATATGATGGCTAATTCCAAGTAAGTCAGCCCGAACTTCGCTGTAACAGCAGAGTTGATATTGCTGTCTAAGCAGACAACGCAGAACCGTATCCTTATGTCCAAAAGAAGACCAGCGACTGGTTGCCTGCTCTGAGGTATTCGGTGGGGATGCATGCGCCTGAGCCAGGCCATAAACTTCAAGCGGAGACTGAATGATAAATTTCATTTTTTTTGTTTCCATTCAGCCAGTCGTTGCTGTCTTTCAATGCTTCTTTGCAGGCGTTGTAATTGAGGATGTTGGTCACCCAAAGATTTAATGAGTTCTTTCATTAGTTTCCTGGCTTCGTCTTTATCGCTCTGCCCCTGGTCAACCAATTCAGTAAGTCTTTGAAGGTGTTCTTTTTCTTTAATGGGGGGTTGTGGGTCCACCTGCATAACAGTCTGCAAAACTTTGTTGCTTGGTTCGCCATAGGTGTTTGTTAAAGGTTTCCCGGCAATAGTTACTCCCTCGACATTTTCACCCAGTACACGAACAGACTCAGAGCTGACAGTACTTATCACCTGTGGACTGTGAGTTGTCACAATAAACTGAAGTTTTGGAAATGCGGTTTGCAAAGCGCCTAACACAGTTTGCTGCCAGGCAGGATGTAGGAACATATCCACTTCATCGATAAGAACAACACCACGGGTTTCAAACGCAGCCCGCTCCCCGAGATGGGGATTAAGCTTGACGCAGCGAAATGCGATGTCCGAAACCATTGCAACCATATTGCGTAAGCCATCACTGAGCATTTCCAACGGTATAAACCCCTGCTCAGGATGTTCCATGACTAACTGCTGCCCCATGCTAGAGCGATACTGTAGGTCATGCCAGCCGGTGAGTTTTTCTGTTAGTTGATTTATTGCTGTTTGTACGACAGTAATTGCTGCAGCAAAGCTTGTAAGCTCATTATTTTCCGCCTGGCTTTTGTTTTCCAACTGGGTAATTTGCAACTCGCGATAACTGCGGAAAACCCATCCATACCATGTTTCAAACTGTTTATAACTTGATGTGGCTGTGAGGCAGTTTTGATAGCCCCAGAGGCGAGAGAATACGCTGTTATCGAGTTTTTTATCTTCAGCTTCGGAAGTATAACGTCCCTGGTACCACAGACGTCCGGTACCGAGATAAACAATCAGTGGCAGGTTGTCGACGGGTTTATTTTCTTGATTTGAATAAATATCGGATTGGATCTTCGATGCCCAACGCATCAAATCACCTGTGCGAGCATTTCCTTTGGTTTGAGTCCGAGGTTTTACCTGCTCACGTCGTTGTAACCATTCCAATTTGTTTTTTGGGCCAATATTGCTGCCAGTAGCAATGATCTCACTGGGCAGCACGGGTTCCATGTTTTGCTGATTTCGCAACAGTCGAACATCGTCAATCTGGATGGTTGCCGACTTTCCTGTCTGGCTTCCCAAGTCAAAGCCTTTAACAAACGGCCATAATGCAATACGCACAGCATCGAGAATAGTCGTCTTACCCGCACCATTTGGCGCGATCAAAACCGTCATTTGGGGATGAAAAGTAACATCGAGCTGTTCAAAACATCTAAAATTTCTGAGTTGGATCTTATCGATTCTCATAATATTTATTTTGCCTCTGTTACTTATGCATGAAGAATCGGAGATTCTAACGTCAGGAAGCATTTAATGGCAAAAATCCCTGCCAATAACGGTCGAAAAAGCAATGGAGGTGCTGCATTCCTGAATAAATCGAGACCCATTCAACATATTGTTTTGAAGGGGTAACTAATTTAACCCTGAGCACTTTTTAGGGCAAGTATGGCGGTCAATAACAACGAAAGTAGAAGAGTGGCAGTGGACTGTAGCCGACGTAAAAATTGTTAATCCGACGGCTACAGTCTCCCATTTATTGAATTAACGCGTAACATGCACCTGCGGCGTGGTGTTACTGATAAATCGCCCGCCGAAGGCGCGCTCAAGCTGGGCCGCCAGTTGCAGCAGCAGCCCGTCGTTACCCTGGCGCGTCTGGAAATGCATGCCGAGCGGCAAGCCGGATTGTTGCCAGGCCAGCGGCAACGAAATACCGGGCGTGCCGGTTAAACTGGCAAGCGGGGTATAGGAGAAGATATCCCACAGGGAATAAAACCAGTCCATCACGTCCGGGTTATCGCTGAGCGTCAGGTACTTTTTCTCACCGAGTAGCGGCGTCGGTTTGGAAAACGTCGGCGTCAGGATCAGATCCCATGTCTGGAAAAATGCCCCCAGCTTGCGGGAAATCTGGTTAAACGCATCCTGCATTTTCCAGCGCTCGCTGTAGGACATCGTTATCCCTTTTTGCCAGATGCGGATATTCATCGGCTCGATTTTATCCTCCGGTGGGACGCTAAGATCGTTTTTCTCCAGCAGCCGCTGAATAAACTGCGCAAAATTGCTGATATAGCAGGCGGTCTGTGCGGCAAAGGCCTCTTCGAAGGGGATATCTGGCGTCACCCATTCCACCTGATGCCCCAGTTCCTCAAGCAGGCGCGTCGTTTTCTCCAGCTCTTCGACAAAGTACGGCGTTGCGCGGTAATTACCCCATTCGTGGGACACGGCAATACGCAGCGGCGTAGGATCGCGGGTGATCATCTCGCTATAGGGCTGCGGGGGCTGCCAGTAAGGCATAAACTCGCCCGGTGCGCCGCCCCGGCAGCTATCGACAAAGCGGGCCGTGTCGCGCACGCTGCGACTCACACAGCCTTGCGTTGAGACATACCCGGTGATATCCGACAGTGCCGGGCCAATTGAAAAGACGCCCCGACTACTTTTCAGGCCAACAAGCCCATTGGCCCCCGCCGGTATGCGAATGGAGCCACCGCCATCGGTGGCATGGGCGAGGGGAATAATCCCGGCGGCCACCGACGCGCATGCCCCGGCAGAGGAGCCAAAGGTGGTGTATTGCGGGTTCCACGGGCTGCGCGTTACGTAAATCGCCGGGTTTTCCGCCGATCCGCAGACGCCAAACTCCGGCGTGGCGCTGCGGCCAATAATATTAAGCCCGGCATGGCGTATTTTCGTGGTCAAAAAGGCGTCTTCATCCGGACGATTGCCACGCATAAACGCGGAGCCTTGCTCCTGCAAACGCCCCTTTACCCCCGGCCCTAAGTCTTTCATCAGGAAGGGAACCCCTTTAAACGCGCCCTCCAGACAGGTGCCGTCGGTTTCCGGTTGGTGGATGGCATCATCAAACAGTTCCACGACAGCACTGATTTGCGGGTTAATCCGCAGCGTCGCGGCCTGTGCCTGTAGCGCCAGTTCACGGGCGCTGACGTCGCCGCGCTCGACCAGTTCAGCCAGCGCGGTGGCATCGCAGGCGGCCCACTCATCCCAGCTCAGTACGGTGTTCATTGTGATTTCTCCTTCGCAAACTGGATCTTGCCCTGCGGCGCTTTGAGGCGGCGGGTGGCCTTATGAGGGGCACGTTCTTTGAGCATCAGTGTCGCCACCAGGCAGAGGATATTGGCGGCGATGAGGTAGTAACCTGGAGAAACCGGGTCGCCGGTCCATTTAATCAGCCACGAGAAGACAATTTGCGCCGTCCCGCCAAACAGGGTGATGCCAAAGGCAAAGGTGATGGAAAAACCGGTTGAGCGGATATAGCGCGGGAAGTTTTCGCACAGCACCACCAGCACGCCGGCGCCGCTGATACATTGCAGAGCGGCAAAGAGGGTGATGATGGCAAAGAAAACGCCTTCACTGCGCCAGGCATTGATCATCTCAAGGCCTGGTAGCAGCAAGAGCAGCAGAATCAGACGCGGCGCGATAATGGTCATCTTGCGCCCGAAGCGGTCCGCCATCCAGCCACCCACCAGGGAAAACACCACCACGCACACGCCGATAAGAATGGTCGACGCCATGGCCGTGCCTGGCGCAAAAGCCAGCTCTTTCAGGGCATAGGTGGTCATGTAATTGAGGAAATATTGCGTGATGGTACTGCCTGAAAGAATAAAAATACCCACCAGAATCAGGCCACGGTAGTTACGCATCACGTCACCGAGCAGACTGCCTGTGGACTTGCTGGCGTCGCTGTTCTCAGTGGTGAAGGTCTCGTTAAGGTTACGGCGCAGGTAGATGGCAATGGGCAGGATGATCAGTCCAAAAGCAAAAGGCACGCGCCAGCCCCAGGCCGACAGTTGCTCCGGCGTCAGGATGACCGTCAGCGTATAACCAATCACCCCGGCGCTGATGCCTGCCAGCCCCTGGGCGACAATTTGCCAACTGGTGTAGAAGGCCCGTTTGCCTTCTGGCGCCGCCTCCATAATAAAGGTTGTCGCGGGGCCAGCTTCGCCACCCCAGGCCAGCCCTTGCAGCATGCGGACAATCACCAGCAGGATAGGGGCCGCCATGCCAATCGTTTCATAACCGGGCAGAAAGACCAGCCCACCGGTGCCGATGGTCATAAAAACCATGGTGAGCAGCATCGCCGGTTTACGTCCTACACGGTCGGCATAGCTGCCAATAAATATGGCGCCGAGCGGGCGGACAATAAAGCCGATACCAAACACAGAGACCGACAATAAAAGACTGGTGAAGGGGTTATCAGAGGGGAAGAAAATATTGCCGATCATCACGGCAAAGGTGGCATAAGCACTGAAATCGAAAAATTCAACCGCAGCGCCAAGCACAACAGCCACCACCTCTTTGCGTGATGCTTTGGGTTTTATCGCGCTATGACTTATTTCGTTTGTCATCGTATGGCCTTCCTCAATGTGTTCAGGCGAAGTGAAACGTGAAAAGACATAGCAGACATATAACAGGGCGCAGATCAGCTCACTATCACAATTAGGCGAAGGAAGGCAGTGTTTAAAAAATGTATGCACTCACGGCAGGCTAAGCGAATAAGAAAATAATATGGTTAAATTTAATTACCTGTTTTTATTATGGAATTTGTTTTTCGTTTGAGATGGGATTCTCCTGCGGTAAATATTCACCTCGTCGAGTGCACTTAAAATGTGCCTGGTTCGTAAACCCGATTACGGAATGGGGCAGCGATAAATCAGCGGTCATGCCGCATATTCAGGCCATTGTGGCGTAATGACGATTTGAATAGCTCAGTGAATGCACAAAAATGGCGCTCCGTGCTTACTAAAAGTGCAATGTGGCGCTAATTATGTCGATGTTTGCCAATATTTCGCCAGCGTAATAAGGTCGCTTCAATGGATTCATCCAACGGGAGAGACAATGCAATTACGGGCGCTGAAATATTTTAGTCAGGTCGCAAAGTCTGCTTCTTTTCGTGAGGCTGCTGATAAATTGTTTGTTGCGCCAGGGGCAGTGACGCGACAAATCGATATTCTGGAACACTATTATGGCGCGGCATTGATTGAACGAGGCCCGAGGGGGATTAAACTGACCCGTGAAGGGGAGCTTCTGGCGCAGGCGGTGGACGCCACATTGCGTGAACTGGAGTCGGTGAAGGCGCGCATCACCTCAAGGCGCAGCGTGGTGTCCGGTACGGTAAAAATTTGCGCCGCCGAGAGCCTGGTCGCGCTGTTTATCGCGCCCGTCATTGAGGCATTTGGTCAGCATAACCCGGAGGTGTCGTTCGAGATTGACACCGGCAGCGCCCCGTACATTGCCGAACAGCTTATTCGCGGACACGCGGATGTGGCGCTGGCCTTTTATACCCCGGTCAGTGCGGAGATTCAGGTGACGCATTGCTGTCATCTGGAACATAAGGTTCTGATGGCCGCCCACCATCCGCTGGCGACGAAGCCGCGTCTGACCCTCAAAGAGATTGCCGCCCATCCGATTGCCATTCCTCCCGCCAACTATGCGGTGCGCCAGTTACTGGAATCTGCCGCCCGGCGCGAAGCCGTCCACTTCGATATGCGCTTTATTACCAGTTCGATGGAGGTGCAAAAGACCCTGGCGCTGCAGGGCCGGACGCTACTTATTTTGCCCCAGTTACATCATCAGGAACCGGACGCGCAGGCAATGTTTGTGGCGGTACCGCTGGCCGATCCCCTGATGGGAAAAGTGAAGGTCGATCTCTGTTTACCCCGTCAACGGACGTTATCCATGGCGACCCGTCTGTTCCATGATATGTTGTCGCAACGTATTGATGGTCAGAATGCTCTGGTCAACACAACGGCGTAGAGCAATCAGGATCTTTTCCCGCCGCATAAGGAATGACGCCATGACAACGGTTCCGCGCTATCACGTACAGACGATACCTGCGCCGCAAACCTACCCGGATATTGCTTACCCCGTCCTTTCTGACGACACCATGAAACAGCGCTTGCGTAATGTCCTGCTGGCGATGCAGGCCAGTGGTTTTACCCATCTGGTTATCTATGCCGACAAAGAGCACGGCGCCAATTTTGAGTATCTTGCCGGGTTTATTCCCCGTTTCGAAGAAGCATTGCTGGTCGTTAATGCCGATGGCGAGCTGAGCTACATCATGGGCAATGAAAACCTCAAGCTGGTGCCCTTTGCGCGTAACGGCGGCAAATGCCTGCACACGCCGCTGTTCTCATTACCCAACCAGCCGATGGACGGAGATGCGCCGTTGGCCGGGGTGCTCGCCTCGTGCGGCATCACGGCTGCTGCCAGGGTGGGTGTCGTGGGCTGGAAATTATTCACCGGTGATTCAGCGCTGTTTGATGTTCCGGCGTTTATTCTCGATGCGGTGTTCAGCGCGGCAGGCGGGCGGGACAATGTGCGCAATGCTACCGGGCTGTTTATCTCCCCGGAGCGGGGCGTACGGCGGCTGAACAGCGCCTGCGAAATTGCGTTTTATGAGTACGGCGCAAACCTCGCCTCCACGCAGGTACTGACGGCGCTCAATGCCGTTGAGCCAGGGCGGCGTGAAAAAGAGATAGGGCACCTTCTGGCAGGTTGGGGGCAGCCCAACAATGTGGTGATGATTGCCGCCACCGGCGACCGATTTACCAATGCCTGTCTCTACCCAACGGACAAGATTATCGCTCGCGGCGATAAATTTTCTCTGACCGTCGGTTATAAAGGCGGGTTAACCAGCCGTGCAGCCTGGGTTGTCGCCAGTGAAAATGAGCTGGCGGAGCCGGTTGCAGATTATCTGACCCGTGTGGCCATTCCCTATTATCACACCGTAGTCCAGTGGCTTGAGTTTATCCGCCCAGGCGTGACGGGCGCAGAAGTCTACCGCCTGGTGGAGTCGGTGTTACCTAAAGATCGCTGGCACTGGCATCTCAATCCTGGCCATCTGGTTGCCGATGAAGAGTGGTTAAGTTCGCCGATTTACCCCGGTTCAACGGCCCGCCTGGAAAGCGGTATGCTGCTGCAAATCGATATTATTCCCTCGGTGCCGGGTTATGGCGGCTGTAGCATTGAAGATACCGTTGGCCTGGCCGATGAGGCGCTGCGCGATGAACTGGCGCAGGATTACCCGCAGGTGTGGGCGCGTATGCAGGCGCGTCGCAACTATGTCACTGATGTACTGAAAATAGACCTGCCGGAGGAGGTTATTTTGTTATCCAACACGGTAGGGTATTTGCGTCCTTTTTTACTGGATAAAAATAAAGCGGTGGTGAAGGTGTAACAAGCGAAGGTGCTAAACGGGCAGACCGACGCGCAGGCCTGCCCGTAGAAAACGCTACACCAGGCCGGTGGACTTGAGGACCGCGTGCAGGTGCTCTTTATCTTCGCCTGCCAGTGGGCGCAGAGGAAAAGGCAGACAGGAAGGGCCGACCACGCCCATGATTTCCGCCGCCGCCGCCATCACTCGCAGGCTGCGGTGAATACGAAACAGTTGCCACAGCGGTTCTAGCTGGTCGGACAGTTCGCCTGCAAGACGATGATTCCCCGCTCGCGCGGCGCGGGTGAGGGCCAGGCTTACCTGTGGGAAAAGCCCGCCAATCACCGAATACCAGACATCGCACCCGGCCGCGAAGCCGGTTGCGGCCTGCCAGTCACCGCTGATCCCAATGGTGACGGATGCGGGAATGCGTGCGCGTAAATCGTCAAGGCGCTCTTTGCCTTTCGTGGGATCGGTAGAGACCGCAGAAAGCTTGATTGAAGAGACGGCGGGAAGCGCGGCAATCTCAACGAGTAAGTCATCCGTAAAGGCAAAACCGGTGGTCGCAGGGTTATCGTAGAGACACAGCGGCACAGAAAGGTGGCGGGTGACGGTTTCGTAAAGTGTATAAACCTCTTCCGCATTAAGCTGTTGATAGGAGACCGGGGCCATCATAACGGCCTTCACCCCGACGCGCTGTGCGTCTTCGGCAATCGCCAGCACATCGTCCAGGCGGATCGCGCCGATGCTCACCAGCACCGGAATCCCTTCGGCGTGCTGCACGGCCAGCTCTGCCACGCGGCGACGCTCATCGCGCGTGAGATAGGCATAGCTGCCTGTCGAACCCACTGCGCCGATGGAGTCCACGCCCGCTGCAACAAGGTTAGTAATCAGATGAACAAACGCGGCTTCATCCACGTTGTTGTTGGTAATAGGGGTGAGTGGAAAGGCACTCAGACCTCTTAGCATACTGCTCCTCCTGCCGTGAAAAAGGCACTTATACCAGGCATAAGCGCTCAGATAAACCGGTTAACGTGCAAACCTGCGTGATCCTGCCACGCAAACAATGACCCCCATAGTGACCAGGATCATCATGACGCTGACGGACTCTTGTAAAAACGTCGCCGCCAGCGCCAGTGCAAAAAAGGGTTGCAGGAGCTGTAGCTGCCCGACAGCGGCGATGCCCCCTTGCGCCAGCCCTTTATACCAGAACACAAAACCAATCAGCATGCTGAACAATGAGACATAACCCAATGAAAACCATGCGGGTTCGCTGATCCCTGAAAAGCTGGCCGGGCGGGTTAACACGGCAACGGTTAACATTAACGGCAGCGCAATGATAAGCGCCCAACTGATCACCTGCCAGCCGCCGAGTATCCGCGTTAAGCGGGCACCTTCAGCATAGCCCTGGCCGCAGACAACCACCGCCGCCAGCATCAGTAAATCGCCCACCGCCGAAACGGCAATGTCCTGACTTAAAGCAAACCCGGTCACCAGTAAACTGCCCAGACCTGAAAAAATCCAGAAGGCCGGACGTGGCCTTTCACCGCCGCGCAGAACGCCGAAAATGGCGGTAGCGAGCGGCAGCAGACCGAGAAACACGATGGAGTGCGCCGAGGTTACATGTTGCAGGGCAAAGGCGGTAAGCAGAGGAAAGCCAACCACCACGCCAAGTGCGACCACCATCAGAGAGAGCACCTGGGCGCCGTTCGGGCGTTTTCCCCG
Organism: Phytobacter diazotrophicus; assembly: GCF_052061655.1. Classification (NCBI taxonomy): domain Bacteria; kingdom Pseudomonadati; phylum Pseudomonadota; class Gammaproteobacteria; order Enterobacterales; family Enterobacteriaceae; genus Phytobacter; species Phytobacter diazotrophicus. Next base: position 2,718,949 of record NZ_CM125428.1, read on the forward strand.
CAGGGTGATGACCAGAAATAAGGCCAGCAGACCGGCGATAGAGGCGCGGGCGACGGTGAGAAACAGGGGATCGAAATCCAGTACCGCGGCGCGGGTGGCCGGAAGCGAACCGCTAAAAATGATCATACCGATAAAGCCATTTATCCAGCCGCTCAGGGGCGGGTTGTCTTGCTTCTCTTGCACAGTGCACCTCAATGTAGCGTTATTGTTATCTGAACCTGATTGACAGCACTGAGCATACGGCTGAGAATCCATGACAATCAAATTATTGTCATGGATACAATCGTGAAAGCACGCTACAAAAGCCTCGTTGACGAGTTTGCCAGGGCCATCACATCCGGTGAACTGGTAGCCGGAACACGGTTACCGACGCACCGCGTTTTGTCGGCGCAGCACCATATTTCGCTGGTCACGGCGACCCGCGTCTATGCGGAACTGGAGGCCATGGGGCTGGTCAGCGGTGAGACGGGGCGCGGGACGTTCGTCAGAGAAATCATGCTGCCGCGCGGGCAGGGTATCGATCGTCATGCGATTGCCTCCGATGTGATTGATCTGAGCTTTAACTACCCGGCACTGCCCGAACAGGCGGAGTTACTGAGAACCGCGCTGCGCCAGCTTTCGGTCAGCGGTGATATTGAATCGCTGCTGCGCTATCAGCCGCATGGGGGAAAAACCAGCGAACGCAGCGTGTTTGCTGATTACCTGGCGCAGTTCGGGGTAAAGACAGCCCCTGAGAATCTGATGATTGTCAACGGGACGCAACACGGGCTGGCGGTTGCGGTGATGGGGTTGCTCAAACCCGGCGATGTAGTCGCGGTTGACGCGCTGACCTACCCCGGCTTTAAGGTGCTGGCCGAACAGTTTCATCTGGAACTGGTGGCGGTACCGGCCTGCGGGGAGTCGATGGATCCTGAGGCATTGCGTAAGCTGTGCAAAAAGCGTCGGGTGAAAACCATTTACACCATGCCCACGCTGCATAATCCACTGGGGTGGGTGGCAAATGATGCGTTTCGCCGCGAAATGGCCGCTATCGCCTGCGAACACGATCTGCTGATTATCGAAGATGCCACTTATGTCTGGCTGGTGGATAATCCGCCGCTGCCCATCCACCACTACGCGCCTGAAAGAACGCTCTATCTTGCGGGCTTTTCGAAAAACGTGGCCTCCGGACTGCGCGTGGGGATGGTGGTCGCGCCCGCGGATAAAAAGCAGGGTATTGAACGTGCCATAAGGGCAACCACATGGAATACGCCCGCCCTGATGACGGCGATTGTCTGCGGCTGGGTGCTGGATGGCACAGTGGCGCGGCTGGAGCAGTTAAAAAGGGAGGATGCCCGCTACCGGCAGGCCGTGGCGCGTGAGTATCTGGCGCCGCTGCACTGCGTAAGCCATCCGTCTTCTTATTTTGTCTGGCTGCCGTTACAGGAAGAGGTACGCGCGGATCGTGTGGTCAGCGCGTTACTTAAAGAGAACATTTCACTGACCACCGCAGAACCGTTCAGTACTTCCATTCACACACCGCACGCGCTGCGCATGGCTATTGGCTCGGTGGATATCGATACCCTGAAAAGTGCTGCCCGCAAAGTCAGAGAAACCATTGAGTATTTCAACGCCCGGTAGCCTCTTACATCACGCTACGTCTTCGCGGAAAAAGCGAGCAGGGGTTTGCGTGTCCTGCCCGGCGTTTTATACAACGCGATGGCCTCTTGCCAGTGAGCCAGCGGAAAGAGGCTGGCGTCATTGAGCTGGCTTTGGCGCAGTAACGGCCAGAGTTCAGCAAACAGCGCCTGCCACTGCGCCGCTGAGACAGCATCCAGAATGTTGCGAATATGGAACCACTGGGTCGGTGGATGGTGGGGAAGAACGCGATAAGGCTGGCCGGAAAGCAGGCCATAGCTGACAAACAGCGCCGTTTTGCGCATGGAGGAGAGCAGTAAGTCGGCAAGTTTTCCGCCGGTGGCGTCATACACAATATCTGTCGTTTGCGCCAGGGTCTCGATTTCCGCGGCGCGCGTCTCCTCAAGCGGGTGAATGCCGCATTCAGCCAGCTTTTGCCGATGAACGGGCGAGCGATGAACGCCCGTGACGCTCAGCGCTCCACGCCTGAGCGCCCACTGGCCGAGCAGGGCGGCGCAATCCGACCCGGCGGCGGTAATCAGCACATGTTTTCCCGCTGGCGGGTAGAGATTAAGCATTAACAGCGCGGCAAGCGGGTTGATGTACGCCCTGGCCGCCAGCGTATCGCTGATATCGTCCGGTACCGGCACGGTAAAGGCCGCCGGGCAGTCAACCAGGCGTTGCCAGGTGCCCTGTCCGCGCAGCGGCAACACCCGTTTTCCCAGCAGGTGGGCGGCTTGCGGTGGTGCCTGAACAACGGTGCCCACACCTTCATAACCGGCAATGGCGGGCAGGGTGATCCGGTGGCGATACGCGCCGGTGATGGGGATCAGATCGGAGGCATTGACCGGGGAAAGCGCCATTGCGACCCGCACCCTGTCAGCCGCCAGTTCCTCTGCCTCTACCCTTTGCAGTGACAGCACCGCTTCTGGCGCACCAAAGGTGCGATAGATAAGGGCGGTGTTATCACTCATGGGTGTTGTTCGCGGATGATCAATTTGCCGCGTACCAGCAGCATAAAGGTTTTCACCATCAGTAGCCCAATCACCAGATTACAGGCGAAAAACAGCGGGAAGGCGATCCAGTGCAGTGCGCCGTCGGGAGAGCCGTGCCCCAGTTTCAGGGTCGTGGTCGCCAGCGATGCCACGCCGAACGAGAAGCTCCAGAAAGAGGGATTAAACGGCTGCGCGCTGTACCAGGGGATGAGGCGAATCATATACAGCGTTTGCAGCAGACCATAACCAAAGAGCAGTTTGGCAAAGACATCCGCCTGACCGCCGTTCAGCATCAGCCAGGCACTACAGGCAACGAACGCCGGGGCCATCTGAATGCCAAGCGAGGTGCGAACCGCAGGCGACATCTCTTCCAGATTACGCATGCGACTCAGAATGGCCGGTTCGAGACTCAGCCAGGAGAAAACGCCGGCGCCTAAAAAGAGCAGGCCGACATCCGTAAAGCCCAGCGCGCCACAGGCCATGGCGCTGATAAAATTGTTCGCCACGCCAGGCAGATACAGCCCCGGCGTGGTGGCCTCTTTCGGGTGCGTGCCGCGCCATAATCCGGCGGTTAGCCAGGCGGAATAGGTTAACTGGGCGGTAACGGCAACCAGAAACAGGATCAGGGCAAGCGTATAGCACCAGGGTGTCAGGCCAATGGCGACCAGCATACTGGTGGCAGGCACAAGGCTGACAAAACTGCTTTTCAGCGGATGGCCGATCTCCTCACGCAGGGTGCCTGTATGGCGTACCAGACGGGTGATGAACGCAAACATCAACAGCGCCCAGATAAGAATTGCGAGAATGACCAGCACATCGGCAGGCAGGGTGGTGACAGGCCAGATGGTGGCGGCAAATCGCCAGGAGAAACCCAGGCCGATAATGCCCAGTACCATGCCAAAATAACCGGCGGGAAGGTTAATACGCGTTTTGTTCATCTGTTTTTGCTTGTATGGTCGTGCGAAGCAGGAAGTGTATAGAGTTGCAGGCAGGGCGTAAACGGCAGCAGGAAGCGGGCGGGCTAAAAGTGAGCAGGCGCGTGGCCTGCTCAGGGGGTCGACTTTTAAAGTGACAGTGTCACTTAAATTTGCCCTAAACGAAGGTGAGTATCGCTATGGACGCCTGAACAGGACGATAGAGCGGCCCTCCAGTTCAAAATCCATCTCTTTGGTGATAACCAGCCCACGTTTGGCGTTTTCTGCGGTGGAAATCTCCAGCACCCAGCCACCTTCGCCAAACTGCGGAATACGAAACGGCACATTGCCTTCAAACGGGTTAATGAGCATCAGAACATCGTGCCAGATACCTTTTTCCGTTTGCAGGTCCGGGCGACCGATATAGACACCGAGCGTCGAGCCTTCATCCCACTGTTCCGGCTGCTGGAAACCGCCTCCGGCGTTAAACCACTCGATCACCATGCCATCGCGCCAGTTTTCACGGCGCAGCAGTGGCTGGTCGGCGCGAAGTTTGATGACGTGGCGGGTAAACTCATGCAGTGTTCTGGCCGTTTCCGGCAGGTTATCCCAGTGTACCCACGAGATTTCACTGTCCTGACAGTAGCCGTTATTGTTCCCCAACTGGCTGCGGCCAAATTCGTCGCCCGCAAGCAGCATGGGCGTGCCGTGCGAGAAGAACAGTGTGGCAAGGAAGTTACGTTTCTGCCGCTCGCGCACGGCGTTAATGCCTTCATCCTCTGTTGGACCTTCCGCGCCATAGTTGCAGGAGCGGTTATCGTTGTGGCCGTCTTTATTGTCTTCGCCGTTGGCTTCGTTGTGCTTGTCGTTGTATGACACCAGATCGTTAAGCGTGAAGCCGTCATGGGCGGTAATAAAGTTAACGCTGGCCCACGGGCGACGTCCGCGCAGATCGTACAGGTCGCCGGAGCCCAGCAGGCGGGCGGCGAAATCGCTGGAGACATTATCGCCATGCCAGTATTCACGCACCGTGTCGCGATATTTATCATTCCACTCGGCCCAGCCTGGCGGGAACCCACCTACCTGATAGCCGCCCGGACCGATATCCCAGGGTTCGCCAATCAATTTCAGTCGTGACAGCAAAGGGTCCTGCATCATGGCGTCAAAAAAGCCGCCGCGCTGGTCGAAACCTTCAGGTTCACGCCCCAGAATGGTCCCCAGGTCAAAGCGAAAGCCGTCGATATGCATCGACTCTGCCCAGTAACGCAGCGAATCCATCACCATTTGTAGCACCCGTGGATGCGAGGTGTTCACCGTATTACCCGTACCGGTATCGTTAATGTAATAGCGATGCTGCTCAGGCAAGGTACGGTAGTAGGAGAAATTATCGATCCCCTTAAACGAGAGCGTTGGGCCCAGTTCGTTGCCTTCCGCCGTGTGGTTATAGACCACATCGAGGATCACTTCGATACCGGCATCATGAAAGGCGCGTACCATATCGCGCACGCCCTGAATGCCTTTCGGACCGTAATAACGCGAAGCCGGGGCAAAGAAGCCCAGGGTGTTATAGCCCCAGAAATTTTTCAGCCCCTTGTCCAGAAGGTGCTGATCATCCGGAAACCAGTGGATAGGCAGCAGTTCAACCGAGGTGATGCCGAGATTTTTGATGTAATCCACCGTCGCCTTGTGGCCCATGCCTTCAAAGGTGCCGCGCAGCTCCTGCGGCAAGGCGGAGTTGAGCTGGGTAAAGCCCTTCACGTGCGTTTCATAAATGACCGCACTGGACCAGGGAATAGCCGGGCGATGTTGGTCCTGCCAGTCAAATTCATTCGGGTCGATCACCCGGCATTTGGGCATATAGGGGCCGCTGTCGCGGGTATCAAACGTCAGATCTTTATCTTCATGTAACAGGTCGTAGGCAAAGTGCGATTCATTCCACTCCACATTGCCAACCAGTTCGCGGGCGTACGGATCAACCAGCAGTTTATGCGGGTTAAAACGGTGACCATTTTCCGGGTCGTAAGGCCCGTGGACGCGAAACCCATACAGTGCGCCGGGTTTCAGTCCGGGAACGTAGCCGTGCCAGATTTCATGGGTGTACTCCGGCAGATCGAGCCTTGCAATCTCCTGTTTGCCATCGGGAGCATAGAGACACAGCTCAACGCGCTGCGCGTGGGCGGAAAAGAGCGCGAAGTTGACACCCTCACCATCGTAATTAGCACCGAGCTGGTGATAATTTCCTGCCGTAATGGTAAATGACTTTCCGTCTGACATTTTTTCCTTCTCCCGCGAATTAAGATTTTGCCATAAATACAAAAGGTTAAAATGAACTATACAAAACGCGTACGGGCAGACTGCCATCACCTGACGCCAGGTTAACGCCGTCGTTCAGGTCTTCTTCTTTTCCGGTAAACAGATCCCGATAGCGCCGCCCGGCAAGCGAATCCGGCAGCGTGACCGTTGTCTCCAACCCTGGCGGGTAGAGCCGGTCGGGGTGAGCGGCCAGCGAATCGAAGACCAGGCGCGGAACGATAACAACCAGCGCCTCCTTGCCAGTGGTACGGGCAAAGGCGATAACGTTTTTCGCCTGTGAACCTGACGCTGAAAGCGGCAGATAGTCACCGGTGCGAAACAGCAGCGGTTTTTGCTGGCGGAAACGGGCAAGGAGTGCGATGGCCTGCTGTTTCGTCCTGCCGCTAAACCAGGCGTCTTTATCGGTAGTGAGCGGCTTTTCCTCATCGTCAAGCGCGCTGGCCAGCGCAAAGAAATCCGGTTCACGGCGATTATCGGGATCCACAAGGCTAAAGTTGAACGCCTCGCTCCCCTGATAAATATCCGGTACGCCGGGCGCAGTAAGCTTAATTATTGCCTGGGTCAGGCTGTTCACCAGTCCGGCGCGAATAAAAGGTTGCAGGGAGCGGTGGAAATCGACCAGAAACGGCTGGTTTTCCGCCGAGAGCAGATGAGTGACATAGCCGAGCACCGCCTGTTCGTAGGCATCATTGGTGTCACCCCAGCTTGTACGCAGTTTCTCTTCGCGCAGCGCTTTTTCCACATAGGGGAGAAAGCGGGCTTCGAGAGCTTTGAGGCCTTTATGATCGTCCGGGCGTAATGTAACGGGCCAGGCGCCGGCCAGCGCCTGATAGATCATCCATTTGCTGCCGGAGCGCGGCGCGGCGCCGTCATCAATCAGCACCACTTTGGACTTGTTCATTTCGCGCCAGCGAACAACGCACTGCGCCCAGCGTTCGGGCGCTTCGGTGAGGGTATAAAGCCGGGCGCGGGTATCCTCACCCCGTTTGGTGTCATGGGTGGAGGTGGTCGACAGGGCATCCGGCTGTCGCTCGCGGCGGGTTTGCATTGCCTCATGGAACGCGACCAGCGCGTACGGTCGCGGTAGCGGTTCAGAGCCCACTTCATTGAGCGCCAGCGCCATGTGCTGACGGAAAAAGAGGGTATCTTCCACCGATTTTGCCATCAGCGGCCCGGTCAGTTGCTGAAAGCGGGTGCGGAAGGTGAGCACGTTATGAGCGGTGCTCTCCTTCACCTCGCCAACAAGAATCTGTTGCAGGAAATCCAGTGCCTCAGGATCCGGCAGGGTTCCGAGCGCTCTCACCGAATCGGCCACCTTTTGCAGCAGAGCATGGTCCGCCGGGGGCAGCCCACTGTCGGTGCCGTAGGTACGGTAGACGGGGAAGGCGACCAGCAATTCGCGCAGCGCCGTACTGAGGGCGGTTTCATCGAGCGCGACACCTTCCGCCGTGGCAATCTCCAGGCTGAGCCTGAGCAGGGTGTTGAATTCCCCTTCAAAATTACGCCCCGACATCAGCAGCTTCGCGGCCCGCAGCTCGTTTGCCATATCGACCGTTCTGCCGAGCACCTCTTCGTAGGTCTGGCTCAGGGTCTCCATATTGTCGCCATCGACCAGTGCGTCTGATAACGCGGCGATAAATTCATAACCTGTGGTCCCGGAGATGGGCCAGTCCTGGGGTAGCTGTTCGCCTTCACCCAGGATCTTCTCCACGGTGATATAGCAGTCCGGCCCGGCCTGTTGGCGCAAATGGTCAAGGTAGCCTTTCGGGTCTGCCAGTCCGTCAATATGGTCGACCCGCAGCCCGTCAACAACGCCGCTATGCACCAGTTCGAGGATCAGCCGGTGGGTGTCATCAAAGACGGTTTTATCTTCAACACGTACCCCCACCAGACCGGTTATCTCAAAAAAGCGGCGGTAGGAGAGCGAATGGGGCGCGTCACGCCAGCAGGTGAGTCGCCAGGGTTGCCGCTCATGCAGCGTGCTGATGGCTGATTTATCCGTCAGATTCAGTATCGCGTCGGGGTCGTCTTGCCAGCTTTCGGGCGTCAGTGGGTAAAAACTGTCGTAATAGGCAAAGGCGGGATGTCCGGTTTCCGGGTCCGGCTGCACGCGGATCTCGTCACGCTCCAGCACATTTTCAAAGGTATCGCCCAGGAAAGGCAGTGTCAGCGGGCGCGTCCAGTCGATATCAAAATGGTGGGCATAACGGCTCTGTGGACCGTGTTCGATAACATCGCGCCACCAGCGGTTTTCCAGCGATGCCGCCATATGGTTTGGCACAATGTCGAGGATCAGACCCAGCCCGGCCTCTTTGAGCGCGTTGACCATGCGATCAAACCCCTTGCGCCCGCCAATGGCCGGGTCGATTTCATTGGCGTCTGTTACGTCATAACCGTGGGTGGACCCTGTGGCGGCGGTAAAAACCGGCGAGGCATACAGGTGGCTCATGCCGAGACGTTTAAGATAGGGCACCAGTGCCGCGGCGCGATCAAAGGTCATGCCGTTACGAAACTGAATACGGTAGGTGGCCGTTGGAATGGTCATTGCGCATCTCCTGACGCGAGGCGAACCACAATCGAGTGTGGAGGCAGTTCGGTTGTCATAGCGGGGCGGGCAAACAGCGTTTTGCCGGGAAGGTCGGGAGCGGGCCGGGCCTGTTCGCCGGGATTGAGTGCCATCGATAACGTGCCGCCAGGGAACGTCCAGCGTACGGCGAGATAGCCGGGCGCGGTATCCACGACCGTACCGTTATGGCCCGTCGCGTTGGCGAGTAACGGCACAATGTACTGCTGACGCAGCAACAGTAGTTCACGCGTTAAAGACAGCCATGCTTTACCTTCCGCGCTTTGCTGCGCCTGCCAGTTGAGTTTCGACATCGTGAAGGTGCGTTCGTCATTGGGATCGGGGACATCGACACCGTCATAGCCGGAGTGGCCGGCAAATTCGTTTGCACGGCCTTCGCGTACAGCGCGGGCGAGATCGCCATGGAAATCGGTAAAGAACAGGAAAGGCCGCGTCTCGCCATACTCTTCACCCATAAAGATCAGCGGAATGTGCGGTGAGAGCAGCAGAGCAGCAAGCAGGCACTGGCTGCGTTCCGGCCCGGCGAGGCTAATCAGTCGTTCACCTAAAGCGCGGTTACCCACCTGATCGTGGTTCTGGATAAAATCGACAAAGGCGGTGGGCGGCTGGCCCCGGCTGTCCACACCGCGCGGTTCGCCACTGTGCGGGGAGACTTCACCCTGATAGGCAAACCCTTCGGCGAGCGCTCTGGCAACCCATTGTTCAGGGGCGTTTGCGAAATCCTGGTAATACGCGTGGGTTTCGCCCGTCGCCAGCACATGTACGGCATTGTGGAGGTCGTCGTTCCATTCACCGGTAAAAAGCGGGACGGAACCGTCTTCATCGCGCGGGTGCAGGTCGGTGATGTTACGGCTGTCTTCTGTTGTGAGATGAACGGGACGGTCAGTTATCTGTTGACGAATGCGCTGCGCGATCTCAGTGAGAATGTGTTTTTCGGATTTATCCTTAATCTGATCGATGGCATCGAAGCGCAATCCATCAAGGCGAAACTCGGTCAACCAGTAGAGCGGCGCTTCCGCGATATAGCGACGGGCCGCATCCACATCATAAGCAATCCCCGCCCCCCAGGGGGTGGAACGGGAGGTATCGAAGAAGTCGGGTGACAGCAAGGCGAGATAATTGCCTTCCGGGCCAAAGTGGTTGAGCACAATATCAAGCACCACAGAAAGCCCAAGACCGTGGGCGGCGTCGACAAAAGCGCGGAAATCGTCCGGCGTGCCGTAAGCGGAATGCGGTGCGTAGAGCAGTACGCCATCGTAGCCCCATCCCCGGTTGCCGCCAAACTGCGACAGGGGCATCACTTCAATTTGGGTAATTCCCAGTTCGGCAAGATAAGGCAGTTTTCTGATGGCTGCCTGGAGGGTGCCTTCCGGGGTAAATGTGCCGATATGCAGTTCATATACAACGGTTTCTTCCCACGGACGCCCCTGCCACTGCGGGTGCTGCCAGCGGTACTGCATGGGGTCAATGACCAGCGACGGGCCATTGACATCCGCTTTCTGTGCGCGAGAGGCCGGGTCGGGGATCGTCATACCATCGTGGAGGACATATTGATATTCCGTGCCGGGCGCGACGTTTTCAACGGTAAGCTCAAACCAGCCCTCGTCGCACGGACGCATGTCCAGGTCTTTACCTGCAAGGCGTAGGGTAATGCCAGGTTGGCCGGATGCCCAGAGACGAAACTGGACGGTACCGTTCCCAAGCCATTCGGCACCCCAGCTTTTATGAAATGATGTTGACTCCATTCAGTTACCTCGTTTAATGCAAAAGCGATCAATGGCCGAAAAGTGCCTTAAGAACGCGACACCTCAATGCATACGAAGGTGATCATAGACGATAATGGGAAAAGTGATGTGACGGTGTCACGCTTAGGCGGGGCGGCGAAACAGCAGATATCGGCACACGGACCGATACCTGCGATCGTCTTAAACGGCAGGAATGCTCTCCAGCGACGGGTAAATTGTCAGGCCGTGTTGTCTGGCGACCTCGATATCCATATCCGCCCCGCGGGATTCTCCGGCAATGCGATAGAGTGCGTCACAGCGGGTTATCAACCGATGCGCGACCGGATAGAGCATCGCCTCGCAGATTTCATCACCGTGCGATGTGGAACCCGCGGCTTTTGCCAGTGGCAGGGCCAGCCATTCACCAATCACCGGAATATGGCCGCGTTGCCAGACCGCCAGCGCGGCCTCTTCAAGTCTGGCAAGGTTCTGCGCGATTAAGTCAGCCTTGCCCTGTGTTCCACTGCGATAAGGGCCAGCGATAAGAATGATTTGTCGGTTCATGATGCCCTCACAGTATTTTTTTTAACGCGACATGGTAGAGCAGCATGATGGTCTTACCGTCGCAGATAAGGCCGCTGTCAATGGCCGCAAGGGCGTCATCCAGTGTCAGTTCCATGACTTCAATGTCTTCGCCTTCGGCTTCAATACCCCCGCCCTGGCTTATCTTGTCGCCCGATTGGTATTCCGCGGTGTAAAAGAACAGTTTTTCAGTGACAGAACCGGGGCTCATAAAGGCTTCGAAGACCTTTTGTACATTCGCCACGCGATAGCCAGTCTCTTCTTCGGCCTCTGCTTTAATGCGGTTTTCCGGATCCATGTTATCGAGCAGGCCAGCGGCGGCTTCAATCAGGTAACCGTCATGTCCGTTGATAAAGACCGGAAAACGAAACTGACGGGTCAGGATAACCGTACGCTTCTGGCGGTTATACAGCAGGATCGTTGCGCCGTTGCCGCGGTCATACACTTCACGATTTTGTCGTTGCCACTCTCCGTCGCGGCGGCGCAGGTCAAAGGTATATTTGGTGAGCGTATACCAGTCGTCGGACAGGATTTTGCTGTCCTCAATGCGTACTTCTGCACGTTTTGATTGCACAATACCACCTCCATACGTAGAGTAGGCATCATAAACAGCAATTTCGTGCATGATCAAGATCAATCGTGCAAAAACAGGAATAGCCTTATGCTTACCAGCCAACGCAAGCGCCTTATCCTCGAACAGCTCGCCCGTGAAGGACAGGTGCTGTCGAAAACGCTCAGCACGCAATTTGCGGTATCGGAAGACACCATTCGCCGCGACCTGCGTGAACTGGCGGCAGAGGGGGAATTACAGCGCGTCCACGGCGGGGCGCTCCCCGCATCGGGAGCGACAGCCACCTTCGCCGAGCGCAAATCCCTGCGCCTGGATTCAAAAAAGCGGGTGGCGCAGAAGGGGGCTGAACTGATCCTGCCAGGTCAGGTAGTGATTATTGATGGCGGGACGACGACGGCGGAGCTGATCACCTTCTTGCCGCCGGATTTGCACATCACCGTCGTAACCCATAGCCCGAGCATTGCCCTCGCGCTGGTGGAACATCCGTGCATCGATGTCATTCTGATTGGCGGAAAGCTTTTTAAACACTCGGTTGTCACCACCGGAACTGCCGCTATTGAAGGGATTTCCGCCATCCATGCGGATCTGTTTTTTATGGGGGTGACGGGAGTACATGCCGAGGCGGGGCTGACCACCGGCGATTACGAAGAAGCCAGCGTCAAACGTGCATTCTCCCGCCGTGCGGCAGAGACCATCGTTCTGGCATCCGCAGAAAAAATAAATGCGGCGTCTTCTTATGTCATCGGTGAGGTAGAGATGGTGAATACGATGGTGGTGGAAGAAGAGGCCGATGCCGGGTTAATCGCCGCGCTTGAAAAGGCCGGTGTCGTGGTGGTGAAGGCAGACTGAAACGGGGCTCATCACCCTTCAGAAAGTGATGAGCCCTGTTAGCCTATTTCCGGTTAGTGCGTGGGTGCATAAAAGGCAGCATCCTTTCAAGGGTGTTATCGCGAACAATGTAGTGATGAAACAGCGCGGCGGCGGCATGCAGGCCCACCAGGAAATAACCGGCGTTGGCGATCAATTCATGGACCGATTTCAGGCTGTGCTGAAGCTCCGGGTTTTTTGCCGCGGCGATGGGCATTTGCAGGCCCAAAAATGACCATTCCACCTGCCCGACATAGAGTGAAAGTACCCCGAGCAGCGGCAAACTTAAAAACATCAGATAAAGCAAACCGTGTACGGCTTTGGCGGAGATGGTCTGCCAGCGCGGCGGCTGCGGAATAATGTCCGGATCATGATGGGTGAGTTTCAGACCAACACGCACCACCATTAATACCAGCACGCTGACCCCCGCCGTGTAATGTGTGAGAACCAACAATGCGCGCGGCGTGCTGCCCCTGGTGGTAAAGCCTTTTAACTCCATTGCCGCGTAGGCGATAACAATCATCAATAACACCAGCCAGTGCATGATGCGCTGGCTGCGAGCAAATGTATTTTTCACCGGAATGTCCCTCATAGAAAACGGTGAACCAGATATAAATAAACAACCTTAAGGCGACATTAATGGCACCATCTCATAACAGGCTGAAAATATATTATCCTGCTGTTTTTAATCAATTTTATTAAATTTTCCGACCTGCTTTTTATCTGTAACAAAGCCCGACAATGGGGAGAATTGTGTATTTCATGGGTTGTTGAGGCAGCAGTAAGGGTGTTTCTGCTGGCTTAAAATGTAATTGAACAATATGCAATTTAATAATATATTAAAAAGTATATTGTATGCAGTTGTGGATAAGTCGCCCGTGAAGACACCCGATAAACAACACATGTACGCCGCTGCCGCGAAAGCGGCAGGGGTGCTGAAATCGATGGCCAATGAAGACCGCCTGCTGTTGCTGTGCCATCTCAGCCAGGGCGAAGCGTCCGTGGGCGAGATAGAACAGGCGCTGGGCATTACGCAGCCGACACTCTCACAACAACTGGGGGTGCTGCGTCGCCAGCAACTGGTGGAAACCCGACGCGAAGGAAAGCAGATCTTCTACCGGGTCGCGGCACCGGATGTGCTGACATTGCTCAACACCCTTTACACACTCTATTGCCCGACACCGGAAAACGAGGAGGGGGAATAATGATTGACTGGACACATTTCACGCCACTGGAAAGCGCCATCGGTGGAGTGGTGATTGGTGCGGCGGCATCAATGCTGATTCTGTTTTGCGGACGGGTCGCCGGGATCAGCGGCATTCTCGGCGGCGTGCTGTCGCGGGCAAATAACGACAAGGGCTGGCGAATAGCGTTTCTGCTCGGCCTGGTGCTTTCCCCGGTGCTCTGGCGTCTGGTGGCGCCGCTACCCGCGGTTAGCATCACGGCGTCCTGGCCGATGCTGGTCGTGGCCGGTCTTCTTGTTGGGGTGGGAACACGTTACGGTTCTGGCTGTACCAGCGGCCACGGTGTGTGCGGCCTGTCGCGGCTGTCGGTGCGTTCACTGATCGCCACGCTGACCTTTATGGCCGCCGCGTTTATTACCGTGTGGCTGGTCGGTTTCTGGCGTGGCTGAGCGTAAAAGGAGTGCTCTGATGAACAAAGTTTTTGCCTTATTGTCGGGTCTGCTGTTTGGTATCGGGCTGATTGTCGGCGGTATGGCCAATCCGGCAAAAGTCATTGGTTTTCTGGATATCACCCGCGTGTGGGATCCCTCGCTGGCGTTTGTGATGGGCGGGGCCATTAGCGTTGGCTTCTTTGCCTTTCGCGCGGCGGCCAGACGTAAACGGCCACTGTGTGGCGATAAGATGCATCTGCCCACCTCCAGTCACATTGATAAACGTCTGGTGGGTGGGTCGCTGTTGTTTGGCATTGGCTGGGGGCTGGCGGGTATCTGCCCCGGCCCTGGTCTGGTGCTGCTGGGGGCTGGTTTCACTCAGGGGGTAATCTTCGTGCTGGCCATGCTTGCCGGGATGTTACTTTTTCAGGGGATTGAAGGGTACCGACACCGTTAGTTACAGGCTCGTCCCGCGCACCAGTGGGGACGAGCCTTTTGCGATTACTGAGCGATCCAACCGCCGTCCATATTCCATGCCGCGCCGCGAACCTGGGACGCGGCGTCACTGCATAAAAAGAGGGTCAGCGCGCCAAGTTGTTCCGGGGTGACAAACTCACCGGAGGGCTGTTTTTCCCCAAGCAGTGAGTCGCGAGCCACGTCGGGGGCGACCCCGGAGGCAATGCGCTGGTCAATCTGCTGTTGTACGAGTGGTGTCAACACCCAGCCGGGGCACAGGGCATTACAGGTGATGTTGGTCTGGGCGTTTTCCAGGGCGATAACTTTCGTCAGGCCGACCACCGCGTGCTTGGCGGCGACATAGGCGGATTTCTCTTTCGAGGCCACCAGGCCATGCACCGAAGCAATATTGATAATGCGCCCCCAGTTGCGCTCTTTCATTCCCGGTAGCGCCAGGCGGCTGGTATGAAAGACCGACGACAGATTGATCGCCAGGATAGCGTTCCACTTTTCGACCGGGAACTGTTCGACAGGAGCGACATGCTGGATCCCGGCGTTATTGACCAGGATATCCACGCCGCCATACTCCCTTTCCGCATACTGCATCATGGCTTCAATTTGCGCCGGGTCGCTAAGATCCGCGTCGTGATAACCGGGCCTTGCCCCATAGCGAGCGACTTTCTCTTTGGCGCGATCTACCTCGCCAAAACCATTGAGAATAAGCTCTGCGCCCGCTTCTGCCAGCGCGCAGGCGATCCCCAGACCAATGCCGCTGGTGGAGCCCGTTACCAGCGCGACTTTACCGTTCAGATGCATCTTGTTCTCCTTAAACAATACCGGTCATGTAGAACACGCCGATCACAAACAGGACCGCCAGACTTTTAATCAGGGTGATGGCGAAAATGCCGCCATACGCCTGTCGGTGTGATAAACCCGTAATGGCGAGCAGGGTGATAACCGCGCCATTATGCGGAAGGGTATCCATACCGCCGCTGGCCATTGATGCCACGCGGTGCAACACCTCCAGTGGAATGTGGGCCGCATGAGCGGCGGCAACGAACGTATCGGCCATGGCCGCCAGCGCGATACTCATCCCCCCGGACGCGGAGCCGGTGATCCCGGCCAGCACCGTAACGCTGATGGCTTCGTTCAACAGCGGATTGGGGATCGCCGCCAGTCCTTTGGACAACACCAGAAAGCCTGGCAGAGCGGCGATGACTGCGCCAAATCCATATTCAGATGCAGTATTCATTGCCGCCAGAATGGCGCCACCCACGGCCGTTTTGCTGCCTTCTGCCAGCCGTCCGCGAATATTGCGAAAGCCACAGATCACCACCATTAAAATGCCTGCGCACAGGGCCGCTTCCACCGCCCAGATGGCGTTAATTTTACCCACCTCGGTGACAATAGGCTTCGCCAGACCGGGAAGCGTCAGTTCATGCGTGGCGCCATACCAGACCGGGATCCAGCGGGTAAACAGCAAATTGAAAACACCCACCAGGATCAACGGCGCAATGGCGATAATCGGGTTAGGCAAGTTGATGTTATCCGGCGTTTCCGGCTCATTTTGTAAGTCGGTGCCGTAACCTTCATTATTGGCCTGCGCTTTGCGCCGCTGACGTTCGAGATAAAAAAGGCCGACCACAATAATAAATAGCGAACCGATCAAACCAAGCCAGGGAGCTGCCCATGCGTTGGTGCCGAAGAAACTTGTAGGGATGATGTTCTGAATCTGCGGCGTACCGGGCAGGGCATCCATCGTGAAGCTGAATGCGCCAAGTGCGATGGTGGCAGGGATAAGCCGTTTCGGAATGCCGCTCTGGCGGAACAGTTCAGCCGCAAATGGATAAACCGCAAACGCCACCACAAACAGGGAGACCCCGCCATAGGTCAGGAGCGCACACACCAGCACAATCACCGGGATGGCGTGGCGACGGCCTAATAACTGGATTGCTGCGGCGACAATCGAACGGGAAAAACCCGAAAGCTCGATCAGCTTGCCAAACACCGCGCCGAGTAAAAAAACCGGGAAGTAGAGTTTAACGAACCCGACCATCTTCTCCATAAACAGGCCGGTAAAGGCCGGGCCAACCGCGCCGGGATCGGTCAGAAGCACGGCGCCTAACGCGGCAATCGGGGCGAACAAAATGACGCTGTAGCCGCGATAAGCCGCGACCATCAGCAAGGCCAGTGCAGCCAGGGCAATTATTACGCTCATCATGACTCCTGAATCTTGTTTTTGTAGGGGACAGAACCGGTCATTAAGGCTTTAGGGCATGACGCAGTTGCCAGGCGCGTCGTTGTTGGATGCGTACGCGTCGCGCCTCATCCCAGTGATAAAATCCGTCTCCGCTACGCTCGCCGGTATCGCCGCGTTGCGTTTTTTCCTTGATCAGTTCGAGCATCGCATCGCCCTGGGCAAGCTCTGGTAGCAGGTGGCTATAGATGTCCAGCACGGTGTTAAGGCCGGTCATATCCGCCGCTTCCAGTGGGCCCACCATGGCATAACGCCGACCAAGCGACGCACGCATCACCTGATCCACCACCCCGGCGCTGGCAATGCCGCTGTGGACGATGTGTAAGGCTTCCCGCAGCAGGGCAAACTGCAGGCGGTTGCCGATAAAACCGGGAGCGGCGCGGTCAAGCTTTACCGCCTCCAGTTCAAGGCGGCGTAAAAGCTGATACACCGTCTCAACGTACTGCGGGTCGGTCTGGCTGCCGGGAACCACTTCGACCAGCGGAATAAAGTGGGGCGGGTTCCAGAAATGGGCGATCAGCAGACGCGAGGGATGCGCCAGTTTTGCCGCCAGCGCATCCGGTGGCAGGCCGCTGGTATTACTGGCAATGATCGCATCGGGGGCAATGCGTTTTTCCAGCTCGGCATAAAGCGCGTGTTTAAGTTCCAGACGTTCAGGAATTGCCTCGATAAGCAGGCGGGCATGCGCAAGATCGTCAAGTGACGTTGTCACGTGAAGCCGCGCCAGCGTCGCTGGTTTGTCTGCGTCGCTGAATTGCCCGGCGTCCCGAAGTTCGCTGAGGATGGCGCTCGCGGCACCTGCCACTTCTGCCAGACGAGCCGGGTCGGTATCGTAGATCAGAACGTCCTGATGAAAGCGGGCGAAGTGGGTGGCAATGCCGATCCCCATCAGGCCTGCGCCGATGACCACGGTCTGCTGCATGCTGTTCTCCTTCATCGGGCCACCGCCAGCGCGACGCCCTGACCGCCGCCGACGCAAAGCGTCGCCAGCCCTTTATGTGCATCACGGCGCTGCATTTCATGCAGGAGCGTCACCAGAATGCGACAGCCCGACGCGCCAATCGGATGACCGAGGGCGATCGCGCCGCCATTCACATTGACGCGTTCGCTGTTCCAGCCCAGTTCTTCGCCGACGGCCAGCGCCTGGACGGCAAAAGCTTCGTTAGCTTCAATCAGATCAAGGTCGTTGATATCCCAGCCTGCGCGTTTCAGGGCCGCACGCGTTGCCGGAACCGGGCCAAGCCCCATTACCGCCGGATCAACACCCGCCACCGCATAGCCGGCAATGTGGGCCATTGGGGTAAGGTTAAGTTCGCGGGCTTTCTCCGCACTCATCACCAGCACTGCCGCGGCACCGTCGTTGAGTGGTGACGCGTTGCCCGCCGTCACCGTACCGCCATCCGGACGAAACGCCGGGCGCAGACGGTTTAATAATTCCAGCGAGGTTTCCGGGCGCGGCGGCTCATCCTGGCTGACCACAACCGGCTCTTTTTTGCCGCGCGGAACGCTAACGGGGGTGATTTCCGCGCTGAATCGCCCGGCTTCACGGGCAGCGACCGCTTTTTGCTGTGAGGTAAGGGCAAAGGCATCCTGACGCGCACGGTCAATCGCGTATTTTTCTGCGAGGTTTTCCGCCGTAATGCCCATGTGATAGTCGTTGAACGCATCCCACAAACCGTCGTGAATCACGCTATCAAGCATATTGCTGTGACCAAGACGTAACCCGGCACGCGCGCCGTCCAGCAGATAGGGCGCGTTACTCATACTTTCCTGACCTCCGGCGATCACAATGTGCGCATCGCCGCTGCGGATCGCCTGCACCGCCTGCAACACCGCTTTGAGCCCGGAGCCGCAAACCTGGTTGATGGTCACCGCGGGTGTGGTCACCGGGATCCCCGCCTGCAGCGCCGTCTGACGCGCCGGGTTTTGCCCGCAGCCCGCACTTAACACCTGGCCAAAAATCACCTCGTCTACCTGATCGGGACGAATTCCGCTCTTTTCCAGTAACGCTTTCACCACGACGACGCCAAGCTCAACCGCCGGGAGCGGGGCCAGCGCGCCATGAAAATTACCGGTGGGTGTACGGGTTGCTGCGACAATTACCACGTCCTGCATCTGTTCGCTCCTCATTGAAAACGCATCTCGGGGACCACATCAGGCACGATGAGGCGCCCGGCAGTTTTGCTGACGATCTCGTCCACGCTGACGCCCGGTGCGCGCTCTTTAAGCACGAACGCCCCGTTCTCAATTTCCAGGTAGGCCAGGTCAGTCAGAACGCGGCGAATGCAGTTCGCCCCGGTCAGCGGAAGGGTGCAGTGATCCAACAGTTTGGACTCACCGTTTTTTGAGGCATGGGTCATTACCACGATAATATTTTCCGCGCCCGCCACCAGATCCATCGCGCCGCCCATGCCTTTCACCATTTTTCCGGGGATCATCCAGGAGGCGATATTACCGTCGACATCCACTTCAAAGGCGCCAAGGACGGTTAAATCCACGTGGCCGCCACGGATCATGGCGAAGGACTGCGCCGAGTCGAAAATGGCCGCGCCGGGTCTGGCGGTCACCGTCTGTTTTCCTGCATTGATCATGTCGGCATCTAACTCAGCTTCGGTGGGAAACGCCCCCATACCGAGCAAGCCGTTTTCGGATTGCAGCATCACATCAACGCCAGGCGGGACGAAGTTCGCTACCAGTGTTGGGATACCAATACCCAGATTGACGTAGTAGCCATCACGCAGTTCGCGCGCCACGCGCTGCGCCATCTGTTCACGTGTCAACATATCGGCTCCTTATGCGCGCAGCGTGCGCTGTTCAATACGTTTTTCGAATCGGCCCTGAATCAGACGATCCACATAGATTCCGGGGGTGTGAATGGCGGAAGGGTCGAGTTCACCAGGTGGCACAATCTCTTCCACCTCAACCACGGTTATTTTTCCGGCGGTGGCCATCAGCGGGTTGAAATTTTGCGCCGTGTGGCGATAGATGACATTGCCGTACCAGTCGGCCTTCCAGCCTTTAACAATGGCGAAATCGCCGGTAATTGCCGCTTCCAGAATGTACGGGCGACCAGCGAATTCACGTACCTCCTTGCCCTCGGCGACAGGGGTGCCATAACCGGTGGCGGTGAAAAAGGCCGGAATACCGGCACCGCCAGCGCGGATCTTTTCGGCCAGGCTGCCCTGCGGCGTCAGCTCCACTTCAAGCTCCCCCTTGATCACCAGCTCTTCAAAAAGGGCGTTTTCGCCAACGTAAGAGGCGATGACTTTACGGACCTGGCGGCTTTCCAGCAGGACGCCAAGGCCGAAGCCATCGACACCACAGTTATTGGAAACCACCGTCAGGCCGTGTACATCGCGGCGGCGGATTTCGGCGATGAGATTTTCCGGAATACCGCACAGACCAAAGCCGCCTGCCAGTACCGTCATGTTGTTGTTAAGCCCCTCGAGCGCCTCTTGATAACTCGCGACGCGTTTATCCAGTCCAGCCATTCGCTTGCCCCTGTGTTGTCCTTTTGCGGCATCATCCGGGGCGAAAAATGATTTGTTAATTTTGATTTTGTGACGGATCGATTTGCTTTTCTTATTAATCTTTTGTTAATTAATCTTTTTCAATAAGTTAATGAAATGATAAATGAGAATGACCATCAAACAGTTACGCGCGTTTTTAGCGGTAGCTCACACTCTTAACTTCGCCCATGCGAGCGAAAAGCTGAATATGTCGCAACCGGCCCTGAGTCTGGCGATTCGCGGGCTGGAAGAGGTTCTGGGGGGCGCATTGCTGACGCGAACCACGCGGCGGGTCACCCTTACACCGGAAGGCGAGGCGCTTTTCCCGATGGCGCGCCAGCTTATTGCCGATTGCGATAACGCCGAAGAGGCGCTGCGTCAGCGTTTTACGCTACAGAGAGGCAAGGTGTCGGTTGCCGCGATGCCGTCTTTCGCTGCCAACGCGCTCCCCCCCGTGCTTAAGGCGTTTCGCGATCGCTATGCGGGCATTAACGTGACGGTACATGATGTCATTAACGAACAGGTGATCGAGATGATAAGCGACGGGCGGGTGGAGATGGGAATTGCTTTTGAACCGGAGCCCGCGTCCAGCCTGCACTTTACGCCGCTGGCCATGGATCGCTTTCTGGCCGTGGTGCCTCGCGACTGTCCGCTGGCACAAAAGGAGCAGGTTAGCTGGCGAGAACTGCTTAAGCTCGATTTTATTACGCTGCAACGGCCCTCAGCGGTACGCATCATGCTCGAAGAGAGACTGGCCCGCAGTGGGCATAAGCTGGAAGTGGCCTTTGAAAGTCATCAACTGGTGACGGTCGGTCGTATGGTGGCAAGTGGTCTTGGCGCAAGCGCGGTGCCTGCGTTGTGCGAAAAACAGATGATCGAGCTGGGGGCGGTGTGCGTACCTTTGATAAACCCGGTGATCGAACGGCGCGTGGGGATTCTTCGCCTCGATCATGCGCAGCTTTCCACGGCGGCGCAGGCGCTGCTCAATACGCTTCGCGCCGCTTACAACGTCATCTGATCAGTGGAATGTGCGGTGCGGCGTCGGCAGGTAAATGGCCTGTCAGGCGCGGGTCGGCCTGTACTTCAACCTGAAAAGCGTAGGGGACAAAGCCTGAGCGGATATAAAAGCTGAGCGCCGACGGGTGGTCAAAGGTACAGGTGTGTACCCAGAAACGCTCGATGGGTTTCGCAAAGGCGCGTTCTGTCGCTCTGCTCATAACGGCGCGGCCCAGTCCTTTGCCGGTAGTGCCCTCTACCAGCCCCAAAAACACCAGTTCACACTGGCCGGGCTCACTAAAATCCAGCTCAAGCATACCGATATCCTCTGCGCCATCGCGAATAACCCAGGCTTCAACGTTCGGGTCGTTCAGGATAGCGGTCAGTTTGTCATCGGCCATATAGAGACGGGAAAACCACAGCCATTTAGCGCCAATCTTGCGAAACAGCGCGCGGTAGGCGACCAAATCCACGTTAACCAGCGGCGCCAGGGTGATGCCCTCGGGAAGGGGTAAGGTTTCCTGCTGCGGTTTGGAACGCATTTCGAGACAGGTGACGACCGATGCCACATGTCCCGGTGGGACATCAGAATAGCCTAATGCGATGGAGGTGCTTGCAGTGCTCATTTATTTTCCTTAATTGCAGGTGCGTGCTCTCAGTTATTTCAAGACAGACTACATCTTTCAAGCGGATTTTAATATAATCGCATGAAATCGCGGCTTTTTATTTTAGTTAAGGTCAGGAATGAAACTCATAAGAGCAGTAATAATTGCTTTTAGTCTTCTCCTTTTGCAAGGTTGTGACACCCAGGAAACGAAAGTTAAAAAATTATTAAAGTGTGGTTTAGCCGTTGATGAATTAGGTAATGAACATGCGCAGGATAATTATAAAAAGAACAGCATGCTGTTTTTTGGCACAACCCCGCCTGCACTAAGCCACAACGAGATGGTTAAAATTGGCGATAAGGCAAGAGAAGAGCTGTGGATGGATAGCAGAAACAGTCGCGGCACGGTACAAAAATTACTCGAAGTCTACGGCGAAAAATATTGCGTCGAGCTGCATCAGGAACCGAACGATAAGAATATCAAAATGCTAAGGCACCTGATGTGATGTGACATCGCTGGCGCGACATTCGGGGTTTTGACGCGACAGAAACAAATATGCTCGCTGATGGTGCAAATTAGCTATGAAAAGGGGGGTTTTTCTCTACATGAGTTGCCGTCAGGGTTGGTATCGTTGAACGCTAATCTGAAGGCAATGAGCTGGTATCGCGAGGGTGTATGATTATTAAAGGGCTGCAACAACGTTCGAAATGTAAGATATGTGACGGAAATGCTCAATTGCACGGTGTGCTTGATTTCAACACTTCTTGTTTGAGCACATTACCTGATCATGCCGTACTTCCGCTCACCGGCGTGCCCATTTATTACCATCGCTGCGAAAACTGCGGATTAATTTATACCCATGCTTTCGATGACTGGACATTTGATGATTTTAAAACGCATATCTATAACGATGAATATGTGATGCATGATCCAGATTTTACAGGTGCCCGCTCGAAAAGTAATCTCGAATTAATTATGTCCAATTTTGAAGCGATTAAAGAGTGGCGTGTTCTGGATTACGGCGGTGGCGATGGGCAGCTTGCGCAGTTGTTATGTGCAGAGGGTGTGGATGCTGTCGGTTGGGATCCGTTCCATCTTAATAACCATCTCCCGACAGGTAAATTTGAACTGATTGTTTGCTTTGAGGTGTTTGAACATACGCCCACGCCCGTTGAGACGCTTATGGCTGCCTGCGATTATTTGAAAGAAAACGAAGGGGCGATATTTTTCTCCACACTGGTCAATGACTCAACCACCCGTGAGGGGATGAACCACTGGTATATTGCGCCACGAAATGGACATATCACCATTCACACAAAGCAATCACTGGAAATCTTATTCAGGAAAGTCGGGCTGGAGGTGATACATTTCAGCGACAGCTTTCATATGGGATATAATCCGGCAGGGATCGGCAATTAATATTCTGGCGGGTGTGTAGTAATGGAGTGGTACCCGCCAGAATGTGATTAATTACCCCAGCGGCGTTTCAGATAATTGACCGCCTGCTGGGTTTGCGGTTGGTTCAGATAATCCTCGCGGAACAGAATCGTGCCTTTTATTTGCGGCGTCGACTCATTCAAATCGAGCTGTTTTTTCAGTTCCGGCACGCCGCCATTGACCGTCCAGTCCGGCTCATTCTTTGATGGTTCGCCCACTTTATACAGCGCAACGCCAATATACAGACGGGTTTTCGTCGGTTTTACAACGTCCGCCCACCATTTCGCCAGCACATCATAACGCGCAGCGTCACGGGCAAACGGCCAGTACAACTGCGGGGCGATGTAGTCCAGCAATCCTTGCTGGACCCAGCGGCGGGTATCAGCAAAAGACTCATCATAGGCAGCGGCGCCTCGCGTATCGGAACCTGCCGGGTCGAAAGAGCGGTTACGCCATACCCCGGCAGGGCTGACGCCAAACTCAACATCCGGGTTAATCTGTTTGATGGTACGCGAAACCTGTTCAATCAACTGCTGCGTATTATGCCGCCGCCAGTCGGCCTTCGACGCAAATCCCTGACCATATTTTCTGAACGTCTCGCCGTCATTAAGCGCAGAACCCGCCGTCTCGGTATAGAAGTAGTCATCGAACTGCACGCCATCGACCGGATAGCGGCTGACAACCTCCGCCACGATGCTGGTTATCCAGTCCCGCGCATCCGGAATACCAGGATCCAGAACAAACCGGTCACCCGCCGTACGCACCCAGTCGCGATGCAGGACAAAGACGCTGGAGGGATGCAGCGGCAGGGTTGAATTCAGCTCGGCCACCGTAGAGGGTTTAATATTGGTGGATACACGGTAAGGGTTAAACCAGGCGTGTACCCGCATACCGCGCTTGTGTGCTTCATCGAGCATAAATTGCAGCGGATCGTAGCCCGGATCCTGACCAATTTTCCCCGTGAGGGTATCGGACCAGGGCAGAATTTTTGACGGCCAGAGCGCCGTGCCATCCGGTTTTACCTGGAAAAAGACGGTATTGATGCCAAGGCTTTTGAGCTTATCCAGCTTTATCCGCATGGCGTGCTGCTGCTGATCAATACGGCTTTGCGCACTGCCTACGCCATTCACCGAGGCAAGCGGCGGCCAGTCAAGACGGGAAACCGTTGCCAGCCAGATCCCACGCACCGGCTCGTTGTTTTGCGACGTTTTATCCGCGATGGGATGTTTAGCGACCGGCGGAAGCGGGGTAACGAGTGAGACGGGGGGCTTAGAGGTACAACTGGCGAGTAACAGCGCCGTTGCCATAAACACACTGGCTTTTTTGATTTTCGTTAATGGAAACAAACGACGTGAGCGGTTAATGGGATACTCCAGTATTTCAGGTTGTCGCCTGGAGGCACATTTTCGGCTTATTACGGGGTAAGTCAATGCGTTAAAGCGTATTGCGCACACGCTCAGAGCGGCCGACCCATGCTGCTTTGCCAGTGGTAACGACAACTTGCAGGGCTTAATGCATGACAGGATCGGGCAAATTCTGACTTAATACGCAGAAAAATAGTCTTTTTTTGGGCCGCCTGTCGCTTTTAACGGCTTCGGTTATGCTTAGAAATGTATTCGTATCTTTCCTGGAAAAGCCCAAGGAAAAGCGCCAATGAAAACGCGAATAAGAAAACTAAAAAATCGATATCCGTTGCACATCCAGATAACCGTTCTTTTTACACTACTCATTGTTTCAATTGGCAGCATTATCATTCTTTTCAACCATAGTCGGCTGACAAAGCTTGCGGAAGTCAGCACACATCAACGCTACCAACAAACGGGTAAAGCGATGGCGGCGGAACTGAATTCGCTGACACGCACAATGGCGAGTTCGGTCAATATGCTGGCGAAGATGCCTGTCGCTGATGCCATGACAGAACCACAGCGCATGGCGCAGTTGAGTAGCTTCATCACGATCCTGCAACAGAATGATTACGCCAGCTCCGTCTACAGCGCCTGGGACAACGGAGACTTTTTTATTCTTCGTCGGTTAACGAACCAAAATCGGGCGTTGTTTAAAAGCCCGGCTAATGCCCAATGGCTGGTACAAAATTACCGATTTGAGGTAAATCCTCCCGAGAAAAAAGCGTTTTATTTAGACAGTGCGCAAAATATTATTTCATCGGCCTCTGTGCCCTATGATAATTACGATCCCCGTACCCGGAAATGGTATACGCTCGCCCACGACGAAAAAGGACTGATTACCTCATCCAATTATATTTTTAAAGCCACAGGCGAAACCGGTTTTACCTACAGTCAGCGGGCTGATAATCAGCATGCGGTGATGGGGCTCGATGTTTCTCTCGCTTTACTTTCCGCCTTTTTGCAACAACAAGGGCTACCGCCTGGCAGTCAGGCCGCCATTTTGTCAGAGTCCGGTGAGATTATCGCCAGCCTGCCAACAGGTGAGGGTGATAATAACGGCGGTTTGAAAATGGATAACTTGCCGGTATTACAATCATTACTGGCACATGACGATGCCAGGGGCAGTCGTATTTTCAATGTTGGAAACGAAGACTGGTATGGCTCAGTGGTTAACATTCACAGTTCGGGAAATGACTACCGACTGGTGATTGCCACCCCGGCGGTTTTTTTGACGGCAGATGCCAGTGCAATCAGCGATCGTTCTACCTTGATCGCTTTCTTGTTACTCCTCCTTAGCCTGCCGGTTATCTGGTATTTCTCGCGCAAAATCTCTCATCCGTTACTCAGACTGCGTAAAGATGCGGAGGAGATAAGCCAGTTAAATTTTGAGGCCGAAGAGCGTCCTGGTGGCCGTTCGATCATCGAAGAGATAGATGATTTGCATACTGCGATGGCAAAAATGAAACAGACGCTGATCAAATTTATCTCGATGGGCAGTATGCTGACCGTTAAGAATAATTTTACCCAGCAGATGCAGGGACTCCTGACCGAAACGACGGAAATCGCTGACATGACCGGCGGAATGGTTTTTCTTTCCAATCAGGATGCGAATGTGTTCACGCCCGCCGCGTTTCGTTGGCGTGAGGAAAACATCGATTTCTCGGACATTCAGCCGCTCACCGTTGACCATGAACACTAGGCCAGGTTCTGGCAACTCTTACAGGGGCAGACGGTAAGCGGCATGTTGACCCGTGAAAATATCCCCCCGTCACTGCTGGCGTTTCTTTTACCGCATCTCCCGGTGCGTTACGTCGCCGTACCGATGCAAACCCACGATAATCACCCCATGGGTTTCCTGCTGCTGTTTAATACCGACGTGCTGAGCGATAAACAGGAAAATGCAAAAATTCAGTTGATTAATTCGCTGGTCGGCATGCTTTCGGTGGCGATTGAAGCGCAACATCTTTTGGCAGAACAGAAGAAACTGCTTAATGCCTTTATTAAACTGATCGCCGGGGCGATTGATGAGAAAAGCCCCTATACCGGTGGTCATTGCCAGCGCGTGCCGGTTATCACAAAAATGCTGGCAAAAGCCGCCGTAGAAGTACAAGACGGGCCTTTCGCCAGCTTTACGCTTTCCGCAAATGAGTGGGACGAATTACATACCGCCTGCTGGCTGCATGATTGCGGGAAGATCACCACCCCGGAAGTTGTTGTGGATAAAGCCACCAAGCTTGAGCAGATCTACAACCGGATCCATGAAATCCGCATGCGCTTTGAACTGCTTAAACGGGAAAAAGAAATTGAGTTCTTGCGCCATCACGGGAAGGGCACTGATTCGCAGGCGCTGGACGCGACGCTGCGCCAGCTTGACGACGATTTCTACTTTATTGCCCGCTGTAATATTGGCAGCGAGTTTCTCTCTGATGATGCACTGGCACGTATTAATAAGATTGCCAACTACCGCTGGACACGCACACTCGACGATACGGTAGGCATTTCACAAGAGGAGTTGATGCGTAAACAACGTCAGCCCGCCGCGCCGTTACCCGCACAGGAGCCGATGCTCGCAGATAAAGAAGAGCACATCGTCTACCGTACCGATGTCAGTAAAGAGGCTGACAGATATCACTTCAAACTGAAAAAACCGCTGCACCAGTATAACTATGGCGAAATTTATAATTTGCGTATCCGGCGCGGCACGTTGAATGAGGAAGAGCGCTACAAAATCAACGAACACATTATGCAGACCATTATCATGCTGGATAATCTGCCATTCCCACGCACAATGGCCAATGTACCGACAATTGCGGGTGGACATCATGAACGGGTAGACGGTAAAGGCTATCCATATCAGCTTAATGGTTCGCAGATGAGTATGCAGGTCAAAATGCTGGCGATTGCCGATGTTTTCGAAGCATTAACGGCCATTGACCGACCGTACAAACCGGGGAAATTGCTCTCTGAAGCGCTGGGTATCATGGTCAGCATGGTCAATGAACATCACCTGGACCGGGAGCTGTTTATCCTCTTCCTGCAATCGGGCGTCTGGCTTGATTATGCACAAACCTATCTGGATCCCGAGAAAACGGACAACGTGAATGTTTCGGCGCTGGTGGCAAAAATTAAGCCGCAGCACGTTGAGGGGGGAACGCCAGAAACCAGCCCGGCTTAAATACCGTAGGTCGCTGACCCGAAGCGAGCAGGGCATCCGCTCGCTTCGGGTTGCGCAGTCTTATTCAAATAAACTGCGATGAAGCGCTTTTACCGCGCTGTCTGAGGAGGCGGCCGGCAGCAGGAAACAGAGCGTATGGTCGGACGCACCGTGGCAAATCATCCGCACGTGATGTTTTTCCAGCTCAGTGAACACATCTTTGCAGACACCTGACGCCTGAGTCAGGTCGTTACCGATGAGCGTCACCAGGTCCAGGCCGGTTTCCAGCTCAACGCGACAGCGGGACGAGAGTTCTGTCAACAACGAGGTGGTCAATGAATCTGCATCACCGGAAGTCGCGCCCGATGCGTTGAGGATCAGCGCAATGCTGGTTTCTGACGTGGTGACCAAATCAATCACCGTATTATGTCGCGACAGCACCGCAAACATCTCAGCTAAAAAAACGCAGGCCGGTTGGGTATGCAGACTGTGCAATTTCAGCAGCGTCTGTTTACGACGCACGGCCAGCGCCCGGTAGCGGGGTGGGTTATCCGCATGGCAACACACCAGCGTGCCCCCCGCCGACGGGTTTTTACTGGAGCCGACAAAGACCGGTATATTTTTGCGCATCGCAGGCAGCATAGTGGCCGGATGCAGCACTTTGGCGCCATAGGCCGCCATTTCGCTGGCCTCAGAAAATGAGACGTTATCCATGCGCTGCGCCTGAGGAACAATGCGGGGATCGGTGGTGTAAATCCCGGCAACATCGGTCCAGATATCCACACGTGCGGCGTGTAATGCCTCGCCAAACAGTGACGCGCTGTAATCGCTACCGCCGCGACCCAGCGTTGTCGTATGCCCCTTCGCATCACTGCCAATAAAGCCCTGAGTGATCACCAGCGCCTGTTCAAGACGCGGGCGTAGCTGTTTTTCCGCCAGTTCAGCGATTGCCCCAGGCACCGGTTCTGCACAGCCGAAACAGTCATTTGTGCGAATCACTTTTCGGGCATCGAACCACTGTGTTTCAACGCCGCGTTCGCGCAACACTTCAACAAACAGCAGGCTGGACATCAGCTCGCCGTGGCTGACTAACGCGTCGTTCAACGCCGTTGAACTGACGCTGGCCGCTTCTTCGGCAAGCCGGCTGATGTTTTCGAGCAGATGATCGATTTCCTGACTGATAGCGGTTGGCTGGCTCAGGCGAGAAATAATGTTGTACTGGATGGCGCGTAGCGTTTCGATTTTGTCCGTGCGTTCACCACTCTCCAGGCCAGCGGAAAGCTCCACTAACAGATTGGTGACGCCAGCAGAGGCGGACAATACAACCAGACGAACATCTTGATCGGCAAGGACGATGGAGGCACTACGGTTCATCGCGTCAAAATCAGCAACACTGGTGCCGCCAAATTTCGCAACAACGATTTGTGGATAAATGCGAGTCATAACAATCTCATATCAGGGCGCCATATAAGGAATGGCATGAAAATTTTCATTCTCGGCATAAGGGAAGCGGGCTGCGTGAAGGAGAGATCCCCGTTACGTCAGCGGCTTACGCCTTACGAAATGTCCGCCCGCGAACATTTCTGGTTACAACCCAGGATGTTGCTCCCGTTGTCGATAACATGTTTGCCTGTAACGCGTTACCGGGGTGTTACTTATTTATGACTTAAATTATTAATTCCTTTTGCAATATGCGTTTCTTCTTTGTCGCGCAGGGTAAGCTTGCGAGAAAACGTCACGTTTTCTCGTTAGTTTTAACAAACGAAATCGTCGCTTTTACCCGCTATCGCGACGTGCGGGATTTTTATCGCGGGCATAGTAAGTGATTTAACCCGCCGGATCGATAATTTCCTTACGCTTTATGGCAAAGAAGTAAAAAAAATAATAATGCACTCAACTGCTTCCATCATCATTAACTTTAAATGACAGCAAAGACAGAATAAATAACCGTAATATAGGTTAAGGCGATGTTGTTATCATGATGTTGTACATAAAACAGGCATTACTCACTAAGTAACAGAATTAGTTACAAATTATGATGCCTGCATTAAAGCCAGTTGCGTTGTTTCTCATTGATTTCAAATAAAAAAGCCTTAAACGGGTGTGGAAAATAAAATATTGAGTCCGTTGCTAAAAAAACATATATTAGCCGCGTTTTTTACACCCCCCTTAAACATTAATTCAACCCGGCGTTAAACATACCCGCGGTTGTAGGAGTGATATGATGACGGATAAAGTCCGTATTGATACTTTGAGTGCTAATTCATTACCGCAAAGCAATGAAACCTTTTTAGCAAGACAAGCTGAGTTTGAATCCAATGTCCGCAGCTATCCGCGCAAATTGCCTTTAGCGATTGCCAAAGCTCAGGGCGTTTGGATCACTGATGTGGAGGGCAATCAATACCTTGACTGCCTCGCAGGTGCCGGGACGATGGCGCTTGGTCATAACCATCCTGAAGTGCTTCAGAGCATCCAAAGTGTCATTACCAGTGGCTTACCGTTACATACGCTCGACCTGACCACGCCGTTGAAAGATGAGTTTTCATCTTATCTTCTGTCGCTGTTGCCGGGTCAGGGTAAAGAGTACTGCCTGCAATTTACCGGTCCTTCCGGCGCTGATGCCGTTGAAGCCGCACTGAAACTGGCGAAAAAGGTCACTGGCCGTTCTGGCGTGATCAGCTTCTCCGGTGGTTACCATGGCATGACCCATGGCGCGCTCTCCGTGACGGGTAACCTGTCACCGAAAGAGGCTGTCAACGGTATGATGCCAGAAGTCCAGTTTATGCCGTATCCGAACCAGTACCGCTGCCCGCTGGGTATCGGTGGTGAAGCCGGTGTCAAAGCGCTGACCTACTACTTCGATAACCTGATTAACGACGTCGAAAGCGGCGTGCGTAAGCCTGCTGCTGTGATCCTGGAAGCCGTACAAGGCGAGGGCGGTGTTAACCCGGCCCCGGCTGAGTGGCTGCAGCGTATCCGTAAAGTGACCCAGGAACACGGCATTATGCTGATTATCGACGAAGTGCAGGCTGGTTTTGCCCGTACCGGTAAACTGTTCGCCTTTGAACACGCGGGTATTGAGCCTGACATCATTGTCATGTCCAAAGCTGTGGGTGGCGGTCTGCCGCTGGCTGTACTGGGTATCAAAAAACAGTTTGACGCCTGGGCTCCGGGTCACCACACCGGGACGTTCCGTGGCAACCAGTTGGCAATGGCTACCGGCTTGACCACACTGAAAATCCTCAAAGACGATCGCATTGCCGATAAAGTCGCTGTGCAGGGCGAGTGGCTGAAAGGCAAACTGGCCGAGCTGCAGCAACGTTACCCGGTTATCGGTCACATTCGCGGTCTGGGTCTGATGATCGGTATTGAGATCGTGAAACCGAACGAAGCGCAGGATCACATGGGTTGCTACCCGGCTGATGGCGAACTGTCGGCACTGCTGCAGAAAGAGTGCTTCAAAGCGGGGCTGATTCTGGAGCGCGGTGGCCGTAACGGTTGTGTACTGCGTCTGCTGCCTTCGCTGCTGATCAGCAATGCAGAACTGGAAATCTTCCTGGATAAATTTGAAACCGCGTTGCTGAACGCTGGCGTTAAGCCTGTTTAATCGGAGTTGTCGATCGCATGTCTGATATTAATCCGATTCTGTCAGGTTCTGAGCAGAGCATTGCTGCCTATCAGGACGCCATTGAGCAAAGTACGAAAGCCGTTGTGCAATGGTTACAGCAACCTGAGATGTATCAGGGCAAGACCGTCGAGCAGCTCCGCGAGCGCATCAAGTTAGAGTTCAACTCTCAGGGCCTGGGTAACCAGGCCGCTATTGAGCGCGCCGTGGAGTACTTCCTCAAAGACAGTCTGTCCGTGCACCACCCGCAGTGCGTGGCGCATCTGCACTGCCCGAGTCTGGTGATTAGCCAGGCGGCGGAAGTGCTGATTAACGCCACCAACCAGAGTATGGACTCCTGGGATCAAAGCCCGTCTGCCACCATCATGGAAGTGAAGCTGGTTGAATGGCTGCGTGAGCAGGTCGGGTTCGGGGCGGGCGACGCGGGTGTGTTCACCAGCGGCGGGACGCAGAGCAACCTGATGGGCCTGATGCTGGCGCGTGATGCATTCTTCGCGCGTCAGGGTCACTCTGTTCAGCAGAACGGCTTAACGGGCGATCTCAGCAAGCTCAAAGTGTTCTGTTCTGAAAATGCGCACTTCTCTGTGCAGAAGAATATGGCGCTGATGGGGCTGGGCTACCGTTCTGTCACGCTGGTGAAAACGGACGAATTCTCACGCATGGACGTGAGCGATCTGTCCGAGAAACTGGCGCAGGCGAAAGCCAACGGTGAGCAGGTGATGGCGATTGTCGCAACCGCCGGCACTACCGATGCGGGCGCTATCGATCCGCTGGCCGATATCGCAGCACTGGCGGCAAAAGAAGGGATCTGGGTTCACGTCGATGCAGCCTGGGGCGGCGCACTGCTGCTGTCCGAGAAGTATCGTCATTACCTGAACGGTCTTGAGTTAGTGGATTCCGTGACACTGGATTTCCACAAACAGTTCTTCCAGACCATCAGTTGCGGCGCATTCTTGCTCAAAGATGCCCGTCACTATCAACTGATGCGTTACCAGGCGGCTTACCTGAACTCCGACTTTGACGAAGAGCACGGCGTTCCGAACCTGGTATCGAAGTCTTTACAGACTACCCGTCGTTTTGACGCCCTGAAATTGTGGATGGGCCTTGAAGCACTGGGTCAGAAGAAATATGCCGAAATCATCGATAACGGTGTAACGCTGGCGCAGGATGTAGCCGCCTGGGTTCTTGAGCAGCCGCAACTGGAACTGGTCATGAAACCGCAACTGGCGAGCGTGCTGTTCCGCTTCCGTCCGGCGCAGGGTGATATGGCATTTGTTGCCCTGTTGAACCAGCGTATCGGCGATGCGCTGCTGGCTTCTGGCGCGGCGAACGTGGGTGTAACCGAAGCAGATGGCATCACCTGCCTGAAACTGACGTTGCTGAACCCGACCGTCAACCTGCAGGACGTTAAAGTGCTGCTGGAAAGCGTGAAAGCATGCGGCCTGCAACTGCTGAACGCCTGATTTAGCCCCTGAACCTGTAAAAACCGACAGCAGAAATGCTGTCGGTTTTTTTATGCCTGCTCAGTTGCGCCCGTTCACCGGCATATTCAGATCTGGCCCGATGTAGCGGCCACGCGGACGAATCACCTTACAGGTGTTGATTTGCTCCATCGCATGCGCCAGCAACCCGACGCTGCGGGCGATGGAGAAAAGAGCAAAGGCCGCATCGCCCTGTAGCCGGTAACGTGTTACCAGAGCGGCCAGCACCGCATCAATGTTGGGATAAAGCCCGGTCAGGGTCGTGACCTTTTCGATAAATTTGGCGATCTCTTCCGGCGGCTCGAACTCTTCCAGCAGGGCAACCGCGCGCGGGTCGCCATCGGGATACAGATGGTGGCCGAAGCCCGGAATCGGCAGCGCCGAGGAGAGATAACGGTTAACCACCTGTTCGGCACTGGAACGCTCGACCTCATCTAACAGTGCTTTCACACGCGGGGTGGCATCGCCATGCAGTGGGCCGGTAAAGGTCGCCAGCCCGGTCAGCAGACAGGCGGGTAACGATGCGCCGTTAGAGGCGGCAATACGCGTGGCGAACGCGGAGCTGGTCAGCTCATGATCGGCAAGCAGCACCATCGCTTTGCGCAGGAGATCCGCCACATCCTTTTCTTTTCCCCAGCCCTTTGCGAGACGCTGATGAATCAGCAAAGAGGGGGTATTTTCGGCACCAAATGTCGAGGCCAGATGGCCCACCAGGTTTGCCGCTTCTGCATGCAGTACGCGTGGCGTGCGCGCATGGGTGGAATGGCCGGTGGCGGTTGCCGTTGCCAGCGCGACAAACGCATGCGTACGATCCGGCGGATAGGGCGGGTAATCACGCGACTGAACGGAAAACGCGTCCAGGCTTTCTGCGTCCCATAGCAGGCGGGCGGTCTCTTCCAGCGTCGCCTCTTTAGCAAAGTTGATCGCATCCTTTCCCCGGTAAAACAGACGACCACGGGCAAACGTCGAGATAGCTGTCGGAATACTGGGTTCGGTGCCAAAAAGGGTATTTGCGGCGAGCGTTTCCCGTTTCCGGCCTTGCTGCTTCTTCTGTTTCAGCTTCTGAATATTCTCGGCGCTGTACAGGCTGCGGCGTGTGTTGTGTGGATCCGGGTGGGAGGCAATCAATCCACGGCTAACGTATGCATAGATGGTTTGCGCACGCACGCCGAGAAAGTCCTGAACCTCCTCCAGCGTAAGCCATGGTGCTACTTTAGTCTTGGGTTCCATCATTGAGCCTGATCACCACTGAACCGAATCAATAAACTTTATATTTCAGTCGTTGTTCAATCAATGTTGATTAACATAATCAACTGATAGCCAGGTCGCAAAATGGTGAGATATTGGTGATAACGTGACATAAAGCGAGGAAATAAATACTCTGCCGCTTCGTTTTCTCATTGCATGGCATTTTGAGATACCTGAATAAGGATGTTGTCAACGAAGAGATGCAATCTATCGCTCACTCGTCACACTCCTGAGTTCTGATGACAGATATTTATATTGATTAATTTAATCAAGATTGATCCTGATAAGACCTTATTCTACCGTCAAATAAGTACTCAATGATAAAAACGACAAAATGAATGACGGTAAATATAAAGCATTAATTATAACGACTACCGCACATTTTTGTCGGCAAGAACACTTACCCATAATTATTACCTCTCTGAAATTGCAGGGCGGTAAATAAAAGAACACCTACAAATCCATGAAGGACAAAAATATGAACCATGTGCAACAACAAGAGCTTGCCGAGGCAGCAAGAGAGGCCGACATAGCAACACCGCGAAAGGCAACACGCATTCGATATTACATGCTGGGCCTTATTTTGTTTGCGACAATCCTTAATTTTGTCGACAGATCGTGTATTGGTATTCTGGCCCCGTTTATCAGTAAAGATCTGACTCTCGATAAAGTTCAGATGGGACAGATATTCGCGGCATTTGGCCTGACATATGCCTTTGCGCTTATCCCCGGTGGTATTATTGCCGACGTGCTAGGCTCCCGTATTGCTTACGCTTTTTCGCTGATTACCTGGTCGCTGGCGACCATGACGCAAGGGCTGGCAAGCGGATTTAATATGCTATTCGGTTCACGACTGGCGATTGGAGCCCTTGAAGCTCCGGCTTTTCCCTCTAACGCACGCGCGGTCACCATGTGGTTTCCCACCAGCGAAAGGGGATTTGCGACCAGCGTATATGTTATGGGGCAATACATCGGTACCCCCTTATTCACCGGTCTGATTTTATGGATGGCGAATGGTTTTGGCTGGCGTTCAGCCTTTTATCTGACCGGTGGTGCTGGCGTGCTTTTCGGTATTCTGTGGTACTTCTGGTACCGTGATCCGCTCAATCATCGCTCGGCAAATGCGGCAGAACTGAAGCATATTCGTGAGGGCGGCGGCCTTGTCGGTAAAAAAGAACGTGACCGTTTTGACTGGAAAAATGCGCTGCGCTTGTTGAAACACCGTCAAATTCTGGCGATTTGTCTGGGTAAATTCTGCAATAATGCCATCCTGGTATTTTTCACCACCTGGTTTATGACTTATCTCGTCGAAGAGCGTCAGATGACGATGATTAAGGTGGGGATTTTCCAGGCGTTGCCATTTCTCGGCGCAACCGCAGGGATTCTGTTAGCGGGTTTCTTCTCTGATTATTTCATTCGCCGTGGTTATTCTATGTCAGCAGCGCGCAAAGCGCCGTTGATCATCGGTACGCTGCTGGGGTCTTCTATATTACTGGTTAATTTCGTCACCTCGAATGAGTTGATTATCGCTATTTTAACCGTCTCTTTCTTTGCGCAGGGGGTAGGGTCGTCATCCTGGGCTGCTGTGTCGGAAATTGCACCACGGCAATATATTGGGTTAACCAGCAGCATCACCAGCCTTGCCGCTAATATTGCTGGCGTCACCACGCCGATCATGATTGGTTATATTCTGCATGCGACGGGTCAGTTTTTTTGGGCGCTCAATATGATGGGGATTATGTGTTTGATTGGCGCATTCGCCTATTCATTCCTTCTCGGACCATTATCCCGAATTGAAATGGATTAACGCGATTAGCGGAATAGCACGTTAAATGCCACAACGATTGTGTACTGATTTATCCAGCCTGCGTCATTAAAGATTCACAATGTCATGGGGTCAGGCTGGAATTATTACGAGGGAGAGAGAAGTGATTAAGTTTAAATGGGACCATTTACAACTGCGCAGCCCGGACCCGGAATTGACCGCGTCATGGTTTGAACGTTGCTTAGATGCCGAAATTATCCGTAAGCCAGGTAAAGTGGATATTCGCCTTGCCGGAATCGATATTTTTATCGCGCCAGTGACTGAAGGCGATGGTGTTGCGCCAGCGCCACTGCCGCCATACCAGGGGCTGGACCATTTTGGCCTGACGGTCGACAACCTCGATGACGTGGCCGCCGAATTAAAAAAACGCGGCGTGGTATTTACTCAGGAGCCAAAAACGCTTCGTCCCGGTGTGCGCGGGTGCTTTATTCGCGGACCGCAAAATATCGCCATTGAAATACTTGAAAGAGACCTGCCATAAATTCGGCAGTGCGCAGGTAATAACAACTAACACGCCAGCCATTGATTGGCGCAACTATGGATCTGATGTTATGAAACCCAGTATTTTACAGTTAAACCCTATTTTAATTCCCGCGATTAGCGAGAAATTGAACGCCCTCTATACCGTGTATCGTTACTTTGAGATCGACGATAAAGAGGCCTTTATTAAAGAACACGGTAATAGCATTCGTGGCGTTGTCTCCGGTGGTCATACGGGTATTAGCAATGCGCTGATGGAAAAACTGCCCGCGCTTGAAGTGGTCGCTATTAATGGCGTTGGTGTGGATGCGGTCGATCTGGACTACGCCCGCAAACGTGGAATTCATGTTACCGCCACGCTTGGCGCGCTGACAGAAGATGTGGCTGACCTTGCCATTGGCCTGCTGATCGCGACCTGTCGCGGTATCTGTTCCGGCGACCGCGTGGTGCGTAATGGCCTGTGGGCGAAAAATCCACATCCGGGTTCCATACCGCTTTCCCGCCGTTTCAGCGGTATGCGGGTCGGCATTGTCGGAATGGGCCGGGTAGGGCGGGCCATTGCCACCCGCGCATCGGCATTCGGATGCCCGATCAGCTATACCGACCTGCATGCCATGCAAGACCTTGATTACCCGTTTATTGCTGACCTTCAGGAACTGGCCCGCCAGAGCGACGCGCTAATCCTTTCCGCTTCTGCGGACAAAGCGGAAGGCATTATTAATGCCGCCGTCCTTGATGCGCTGGGGCAGAATGGTTTCCTCGTGAACATCGCTCGCGGAAAACTGGTCAATGAACCTGATCTGGTCGCGGCGTTAACCGAAGGACGCATCAGCGGTGCGGGGCTGGATGTTTTCGTTGATGAACCGAATGTTCCTGAGGTGCTTTTTGGCCTGGACAGCGTTGTGTTGCAGGCGCATCGCGCCAGTGCCACGGTGGAGACGCGTACCGCGATGGGGGAAATGGTGCTGGCGAGTCTTGCCCAGGCGCTTTCCGGACAGCGTCCCGAGAACAGTCTGACCCGTTGAGCAGGACTGCTATTATTCTGTTTATCAAACTATTAAATAAAGGAAGCAGTGATGATCACCTCAAGAAAGATTGCCCTGGTCACCGGCGCGGGCACAGGGATTGGCAGGGCAACGGCGCTGGCGCTGTTCCGTGCCGGCTATTTTGTTGTTCTCGCTGGCCGTCGTCTGGATCCGCTGCTGGAGACAGTTGCCGCGATGGAAGATAGCAGTGACGGCGGCCAGACCATGGTCGTACCGACTGATGTAACCGACCCCGAATCGGTCAATGCGCTATTTGCGCGGATCAAGGATAAGCTCGGGCGCCTTGATGTGTTGTTTAATAATGCCGGAACCAATTTTCCCGGTATCCCCTTTGAAGAGCTGAGCTATGAGAAGTGGTCCGCCGTGGTAAATGTCAATCTGACCGGAATGTTCCTTTGTGCTCAGGGCGCATTCCGCCTGATGAAGGAACAAACTCCGCAGGGGGGCCGTATCATTAACAATGGGTCTGTTTCGGCGCACGCGCCGCGTCCTGATTCGGCAGCCTATACGGCAACCAAGCATGGCGTGACCGGGCTGACGAAGAGCATTTCGCTCGATGGCAGAAAGTACGATATCGCCTGTGGGCAGATTGATATTGGTAATGCGTATACGGAACTATCGCAGCGGATGTCTAAAGGCGTGAAGCAGGCCAATGGCGAACTGGCGGTGGAAGCGATGATGGATGTGTCGCAGGTCGCTAATAGCGTGGTCTACATGGCCAGCGTTCCGCTTGATACCAATGTGCAGTTTATCACCGTGATGGCGACTAAAATGCCGTTTGTCGGGCGCGGTTAAACGCTCAGCAAGTCCATTTACATCCAGACTCAGTCCGGTTGCGCCTGACGCGTAAACGGACTGAGGACTGTGTTTCTTATCCCTCTTTGGTGAAGGCCTTCGGGTAGGTTTTTTCGTAATAGCCTTTCATCTCACCCTCTTCAAGGGACAGCGCCCTCTTAAGATGCCATGAACAGAGAAGCAGTGGGGCTATCATTAACACGGCAAGCCCTGAAAAGAGCGTGAACACACTCACACCCAGCCAGTGAATAAACCCGCCTGCTATCAGGACGCCGAAAGGGTTGACCAGACTCGAGAGAAACGCCGACATGGCCGCCATCCGTGTCCGATAATGTCCGGGGGTGGCGGTTGATCTCAGGGTGCTGAGATTCACATTGATTAAGTTGAACGCCAGGCCACAGAAGAAGGCCAGCGCAATCGAGATGTTGATATCCGGGACCAGCACAATAGCCGGGACGCTCCCACCCAACAAAATAAACCCGATAACGACATTCCAGAAACGTCCAACGTTTCGGGTTATTGCCGCATTAAGGTAGAGACTGCCGGCCAGTAATCCGATGGCGAAGGAAAATTCAAATGCACCAAGGTACGAGGCGGGCAGGTGCAACTCCGTGCTCATCCAAAACGGAATGGTCACAGAAAAGAAGGGGAACATCGTAAAATTGATGAGCGCGGAAATTAAGGCGATGTGAAACTCTGATTTGACACGGTAGATAGCGACAAATCCGCCTTTCGTTTTGCTGAACCAGCTTTCACCTGCGTGTGGCGAATGCACGCACACAGGCCGTTTCGCAAGCAGAACGCAGGCCAGGCACGATAATCCTTGCAGTAACGCGGCGGCATAAAGCGCCAGGCCAATAGAAAACAACGCGATTAGCGAGGCGGCCAGCACCGGCCCGGTGAGCATAATCACGGAATTGATGGCCGAGCGGCTGGATATGGCGCGTGAAACATGACCGTCATCGACCAGATCGGGGATCAGCCCCATGATCGTGGGCTCTCTGACTGATGCCACCGCGCTCATCGCGATGAGGCCTGCGGTCAGTAAAACAAGGTGGAATTGTCCCACCGAACAGGAAAGAGAAAACAGCATCATGATGACGAAAACCGCGAGCTGACAGCCGTTAATAAAC
Source organism: Phytobacter diazotrophicus (assembly GCF_052061655.1). Lineage (NCBI taxonomy): Bacteria > Pseudomonadati > Pseudomonadota > Gammaproteobacteria > Enterobacterales > Enterobacteriaceae > Phytobacter > Phytobacter diazotrophicus. Next base: position 2,758,184 of record NZ_CM125428.1, read on the forward strand.
TTTATGCGGTGAAACCGATCGCCGAATGAGGCGAGAAAAGGCTTCAGGTAAATCTCGGCGGCAACGGAAAACGCGATCAGTGATGAGAAGGCGACCGCTGAATGGGTTTCCTTTAAGCACCACCATGCCAGAGCCAGACGGAATACATGCCCAGCCAACAGGCTGAAGGTCGTTGCGGTTTGTAAAAGGAAGAATGCGGGCCCGAGGCGCATGAAGGCGTTAAATTTCATCGTGCGTATCAAACATTATGAGGACGGATGAAGGAAACATTCCGTCAACATAACGTAAATTTGTTCCGGATGACAAAAAGAGAAGAGGATCCAGTAAATAAACGACTTAGCCGTCACAGTCTGGTACGGCAGACCCTGTTTTGGGGTGTAACTGGTCGATTTCAATTATGTTGAGCATGAAGTATACATATGTAAGGCATCTGCATATACTTTGCATATGTACACATGCCATAAAACCATATAATCAGGAGGACGTCATGCGAACCGTATCCATCTTCAAAAACGGCAACAACCGTGCCATCCGTCTGCCTCGCGATCTGGATTTCGAAGGAGTGAGCGAACTGGAGATCATCAGGGAAGGGGACTGCATCATCCTGCGCCCGGTGCGACCGACGTGGAGTTCTTTCGCGCAATTAGAAAAAGCCGACCCGGATTTTATGGCAGAACGTGAAGAAGTGGTCAGTGATGAGGGACGCTTTGATCTATGAAGAAAACCTTTATGCTCGACACTAATATTTGCTCATTCATTATGCGCGAGCATCCGGAAAGCGTTATTAAGCGTCTGGAGCAGGCAGTGTTGCGCAACAATCGAATCGTAGTATCGGCTATCACCTATGCGGAAATGCGCTTCGGCGCGATCGGTAAAAAGGCGTCGCCGCATCATGCGAAGCTGGTTGATGCGTTCTGTGCTCGCCTTGATGCCGTGCTAGCCTGGGACCGGGCGGCAGTGGATGCCACTACGCAAATAAAGCTTGCGCTGGCGTTGGCTGGTACGCCGATTGGTCCGAACGATACCGCGATTGCCGGGCATGCTATTGCCGCTGGCGTCGTGCTGGTAACAAATAATACGCGGGAGTTTGAGCGGGTGCCGGGTCTGATTCTGGAAGACTGGGCAAAGTAACTGTTGACCAGGGTGAGAGTGTAAATCGAATCAGCTTCGCCATACAGGCTGAGGTTTCGTACATGCAATGCAGGCGGTTAACGTAGTAGCAGTAGAACAGAGTGCGCTTTAGTTAAATCTGAATCGCCACGGGTTTAACAGACACCTCAGAGTCATTTAAGATGGCTTAAAGAGAGGTGCCCATGAGCGGTAAGCGTTATCCCGAAGAGTTTAAAACTGAAGCAGTCAAACAGGTTGTTGATCGCGGTTATTCTGTTGCCAGCGTTGCAACACGTCTCGATATCACCACCCACAGCCTTTATGCCTGGATAAAGAAGTACGGTCCGGATTCTTCCACTAATAAAGAACAGTCAGATGCTCAGGCCGAGATCCGCCGTCTCCAGAAAGAGCTGAAACGGGTTACCGACGAACGGGACATATTAAAAAAAGCCGCGGCGTACTTCGCAAAGCTGTCCGACTGAGGTACGCCTTTATCCGTGACAACTCCTGTTGCTGGCCTGTTCGCCTGCTCTGTCGGGTGCTGGATGTTCATCCCAGTGGTTTTTACGCCTGGCTTCAGCAGCCGCATTCACAACGCCATCAGGCAGACCTGAGACTGACAGGACAGATTAAACAGTTCTGGCTGGAGTCGGGATGCGTCTATGGTTATCGCAAAATCCATCTGGATCTGCGTGACAGCGGGCAACAGTGCGGAGTAAACAGAGTCTGGAGACTGATGAAACGTGTCGGAATAAAGGCTCAGGTCGGATACCGAAGCCCGCGGGCACGTAAAGGCGAGGCCAGTATCGTGTCACCCAACAGGCTCCAGCGACAGTTCAATCCGGATGCTCCTGATGAGCGTTGGGTAACGGACATAACCTACATCAGGACCCACGAAGGCTGGCTGTATCTTGCCGTTGTTGTTGATCTGTTCTCACGCAAAATTATCGGCTGGTCCATGCAATCCCGGATGACAAAGGACATTGTCCTGAACGCACTGCTGATGGCTGTATGGCGGCGTAATCCCGAAAAACAGGTGCTGGTTCATTCGGATCAGGGCAGTCAGTACACAAGCCATGAGTGGCAGTCGTTCCTGAAATCACACGGCCTGGAGGGTAGCATGAGCCGTCGCGGTAACTGCCATGATAATGCGGTTGCAGAAAGTTTTTTCCAGTTGTTGAAACGTGAACGGATAAAGAAAAAGATCTACGGAACGCGGGAAGAAGCCCGCAGTGATATTTTTGATTACATCGAAATGTTTTATAACAGTAAGCGTCGGCATGGTTCTAGCGAACAGATGTCACCGACAGAATATGAAAACCAGTATTATCAACGGCTCGGAAGTGTCTAGATTATCCGTGGCGATTCACCGGCTGAATTTGCAGCAAGCTGGAGAAATGGAAAATTAGAAGGTAAACAAACCGACATTACTAACTGATCGTTGTATCTAATACTGGGGGCAGGTCAGACGAGAATGGGTAAGAGTACGGAATTCTGCTTTATGTATCGATAATCGTCCCGTTAACTGCGTGGGAAGTCGTGTGAGCTCTTTAGGCGAGCCATCTATATATCTCGGCGAGATATACGTGTTAATCAAATATCTGATAAAACGAATAACCGAATGTACATGCCTGATATTTGTACGACGTTGAGGCGTGGTCTGCGTAGTAGACCTTATGGTTAACGCTGGTACATATAATGCGTATTTTCCAGATAATGAAAAAAGGCTGTAAGTTCATCAATGGCAATCAATGGATTGTGGTTCGAGGAATAGAAACTGAAGCAAAAAGTCACGCCATGTTTCTGGTGCCAGAATTCTTAGAAAAACTTGAGCGCCTGAAGTGAAGCGGATTGCGTGGCTGATGAACGCAAAGCAAGATGGTCTATAAGATATATTAACGGATATAAAAGTGGCTGGCGCGTGTGAGTATCCATCAGTGCCCATAAACGCTGCCGTTGGTTGATATTGAGTTGTGTGAGTATGAACACGCGGCATTTAACCTTGTAAATAGTATGCGTATGAACAAAGTAACCGACAAACATAACGTTCTGCAAGAAGAAGATAGAGGGATGGGTAAATGTATGATTAATCGTATTCTGTGGGCGGTTATGAACTAAATGAACGACGGTTTAAATTTAACATAATATACATTATGCGCACTAAGGTAAGGTGCCGTAGAATCCGGCTTTGTTTGGTCATCCTTATCCTTGTTCTGGTCATTTGTCGCCCTTGAATGCGTGTTCGTCGGCGCCATCGCGCTGACCTTTATCATTCTTCACTGCCGACTTTGCCACTGTTTTCATCTGTTGGCGTTCCCTGATGAAATCGCATCTGCCAGTCCGTTGTTTCGCTTGTGCGCTTCACCCACAACGATGTTCGCAATGTCTGTCGACCGATGCGGCCTTGCTCATCAACCGTAAAACTTCGGTACGTCAATAACACGCACGCGTCATCCACCACAGATAACGCAAAATCATCGGACTGGATTTTCTGATCATCGGTTTCCATGGCTAACGCACGGATGACATGTTCTCTGTCGTACCGCTGACCCGAACGGCCAATTTCAAAAAAATCGCGGTGCAGCAATTTCTCCAGCAACGTTTTCTGACTTCGCGTTTTCGCATGATGAAGTTTCTGCTCATTCTGTATGAGTAATGCCAGCACATCTTGTGTCATCCCGATGTTCCTGTTTGTTCGCTAACGTTTCGCCGATCCTGTTTCGCGCCAGGCCGACACTCACGACCACTATTTCTGCTCTCACGGTCTTATCGTTACGTTTCACTTCATTTGCGCTTTAATTCAAATTCTTAACGCATAAAAATGCCTTAATAACAAATGATTACCATTACCGTTGACACCCTTTCCCTGGCATTGTATAAAACCGCGCCTTGTTATTAATTCTCATTTACGATTTTACCCGTTTCCTGCCCTGGAAACCCGCTAATGAAGGATAGCGTTACATGAAAAAGGTCATCAGTGCTTTAGGATTGGTTTTCGCTTCGGTCAGTTCCGCGTTTGCTACTACCTACCCTGTCACCATCGAAAATTGCGGATACAAAGAAACATTCACCAAAGCCCCTGAGCGTGTCGTCGCGCTGGGCCAAAACACTGTTGAGATCCTTCTGTTACTTGGCCTCGAGGACAAAGTGGTTGCCAGCGCATTCTGGCCGACAAAAGTGTTGCCATCACTCGCAGAAAAAAACAGTAAAATCAAAAACCTGACTGTTGAAATCCCGACACTCGAATCTATTCTCGCCCAAAACCCGGACTTCGTTCCTGCCCAGATCCCTCTGTTACTGGGGCCGGAAAGCAAAGTCGCTAAACGTGAAGATCTCACCACCGTTGGCGTCAACAGCTATATGTCGCCGGGGATGTGCGCCACGAAAAAAGGCGTTGGCGATATGTACGGTAGCCGCCTGAAGCTGTGGGATATGAGCTTTCTTTACCAGGAAATTATGGATTTCGCGACCATTTTCAACGTAGAAGATCGCGGTAATGCGCTGATTGCGGATTTCAAAAAACGTGAAAATGATCTGCGTGCCGAGTTCAGCAAAAACAAAAAAGACCTCTCGTTTGTCTTCTGGTTCTCCAGCTCATCCCCGTCTGCTGACGCCTATGTTGGCGGCAAGAATAGCGCGTCAGGATTTATTGCGAATGTCCTGGGCGGCCACAACGCCATTACCTCTGAAACCGAATGGCCAACGGTTGGCTGGGAAAGCATTATCGCCGCTAACCCGGATGTCATCGTCGTCTCCAGTCTTGACCGCAACCGTTGGGCACTGGATAACGCCGAAGAAAAAATTAAATTCCTGAAAAGCGATCCGGCCGTCAGCCAGCTCGATGCTGTAAAAAAAGGTCACATCGTCGTGATGGACGGCCAGGCGATGAACCCGACAATTCGTACTATCTATGGTGCTGAACAGGTTGCCGAACAGCTCAGAAAAATGGGACTGAATTGATGAGTTCCGCAGTACAACAGGCCCGCCAGGGCCTGATACTCACCACATCAACGGTGCTGGCGCTGATTCTTCTTTTTGTAGTGATTGCCACAGGCGTCAGCGTCGGCGAACTGTCCATTCCGCTCAGCAGCGTCTTTTATGCGCTGACCAATAAAGCCGGATTCACCGACGTGCCACTCAGCCGCATTCATGAAAGTGTGATCTGGGATTTCCGTCTTAGCCGTGCGTTGGTCGCAGCCTGTTGTGGTGCGGGGCTGGCGATGTGTGGCGCTGTTTTGCAAAGTCTGCTGAAAAATGCCCTGGCGGAACCCTATGTACTCGGCGTATCGGCAGGCGCATCAACGGGTGCCGTCTCGGTTGTGGTGCTTGGTATCGGTACTGGCGCAGTTTCCCTGTCCGCAGGTGCGTTTGCCGGGGCCTTTGCCGCTTTTGCGTTTGTCGCCTTTCTCACCAACGGCGCACGTGGCGGTAATGAGCGTACGATTCTGGCGGGCGTAGCGGCATCCCAACTCTTCAACGCCATCACGGCGTATACCATCAGTACCTCCGCCAGCGCACAACAGGCGCGTGACGTGATGTTCTGGCTGCTGGGTAGCTTTAGCGGCGTTCGCTGGCCGGAGTTTCAACTGATACTGGTCGTTCTGCTGGCTGGTCTTGCGGTATGCCTTTTTTACTCTCGCGCACTGGATGCCTTTACCTTTGGCGACGATGCCGCAGCGTCACTTGGTATCAATGTTCCCGCGGTTCGCCTGATCCTCTTTACTGCCACAGCGCTGATGACCGCCACCATTGTCAGTATGGCGGGATCGATCGGCTTTGTCGGTCTGGTCGTGCCGCATATGATGCGCTTTTTCTTCGGCCCGCTTCACCGTACGTTACTGATTGCCAGTGCGCTGGCAGGCGCAATCCTGATGGTGCTGGCTGATATCGCCTCCAGAATGTTGATCGCACCGCAGAGCCTGCCGGTCGGCGTTGTCACCGCGCTGGTTGGCGTGCCTTTCTTTGCTGTCATTATCTATCGTTCAAGGAACAAGTGATGAGCATCACTGCTGAAAACATTACCTGGAAGATAGCTAAGAAAACCATCGTCAATAATGTCTCACTGGCTGTCTCCCAGGGACAAACGGTGGGATTACTTGGCCCCAACGGTTCCGGAAAATCCTCGTTGCTGCGTATACTTGCCGGGTTACGTCGCCCACATGCCGGCACGGTTTCGCTCGATGGTCACGACATCGCCCGGATGCCTAAAAAGCAGCTTGCACGTCGCATTGCCTTCGTTGAACAGCACGGGATGACCGAATCCAATATGCGGGTTCGCGACGTGGTAAAACTGGGGCGAATTCCGCACCATTCCGCTTTTTCTGGCTGGACATCCCACGATGATGAGACGGTAAATGCGGCGCTTGAACGGGTAGATATGCTCGGAAAAAGCGATCAGGGATGGCTGAGTTTATCGGGCGGTGAACGCCAGCGCGTGCACATCGCCAGGGCACTGGCACAGGTACCGAGCGAAATCTTGTTGGATGAACCAACCAATCACCTGGATATCCATCATCAGATGCAACTGATGAAACTCATCAGCGAGCTGCCGGTGACCAGTATTGTCGCTATTCACGATCTTAACCATGCCTCGATGTTCTGTGACGCATTGATTGTCATGCAACAAGGCCAGGTGATTGCCACGGGCACCCCGCAGGAGATTCTGACCGAAGAGTTACTCTGGGAGGTCTTTCGGGTGAAAACGCATATTGAAATATCGGCGTTTCATGGCAAGAAGCATATTCACTACCTTATCTGAATAAGACTATCTGAATGCATTTACTTCGCCCCGCCACACACCTCTGGCCGCCCGTTTTACTGGGCAGCCAGTTTGTATTCAATATCGGTTTTTACGCTGTCGTTCCCTTTCTGGCGATCTTTCTTCGTGATGACATGCTGCTTTCCGGTGGAATGATCGGCCTGATTCTCGGGTTAAGGACCTTCTCACAACAGGGCATGTTTATCGTTGGTGGTGCCCTGTCCGACCGCTTCGGCGCCCGCAGCATTATACTCTGCGGCTGTGTTATCCGGGTGGTGGGGTATCTGCTGCTGGCACTGGGTGACAGTATCACGCCGATTATTCTCGGCGCTTGTCTGACAGGCATTGGCGGCGCCCTTTTCTCTCCGTCCATAGAAGCCTTGCTGGCAAAGGCGGGTACGGACAGTGAAGCGAGCGGCAAGCGCAACCGCGCGGAATGGTTCGCGCTTTTTGCCGTCTGCGGCGAACTTGGCGCGGTGCTCGGCCCTGTTCTGGGTTCCATGCTGGCCGGTCTGGGATTTCGCCAGGTCGCTCTGGCGGGGGCTGCGGTATTCATCGTTGCGCTTGGCGTGCTGCATTTTTGCCTGCCGCGCAATCCGCCACGCCAGACGACGCTGCATATTACGCCGTGGTGGACCACCTTTCGCCAGCCGCGGTTTGTGGCGTTTATTATCGCCTACAGTTCATGGCTATTGAGCTACAACCAATTATACCTGGCATTGCCGGTGGAGATTGCCCGCGCCGGCGGCAGCGAGAAGGATTTAGGGCCGTTGTTTATGTTGGCTTCGGGGCTGATCATTCTGTTTCAGCTTCCCCTCGCCCGCTTTGCCCGGCGCGTTGGCGCGGTGCGGATATTGCCCTGCGGCTTTCTGCTATTGTCCGCGTCATTTCTGAGTGTCGCTCTGTTCGCCGCATCGACGCCCCCGGACTCCTGGCTTCGCCTGCTGCCCGCCGCCTGTTTTGTTACGCTGCTGACGATGGGACAGATGTTACTGGTGCCCTCAGCAAAAGATTTGATCCCGCAATTTGCCGCGCCGTCCATGTTGGGCGCACACTACGGTGCACTGGCAACCGCCGGCGGTATTGCGGTGCTGGCGGGTAATTTCCTGCTGGGCAGCCAGCTCGACCGGGCGTTAACGCCCTCAACCGATGCCATCTACCCCTGGTTGCAACTGGCGGTATTTCCGTTTTTAAGCGCTATCGCCCTGTTTTTTATTTGCCGGACCGGGCGGGGAAAAGAGAGCCGTTAACACGTCATTTCTAAGCGCACGTCTCTGGATCGGTTTTTCACCCACTCTTTGTACATCCCCGGAGACATGCCCATCACGGCATTAAATGCGCGTCGGAATGCCGTTTCATCGTTGTATCCACACTCTGTTGCGACTTGTGAAACCGTCTTGCCGCGATTTTCCAGCAGCATAGCCGCCGTCTCCATGCGCACACGAGTAATAAAGCTTTTGGGACTTTCCTGCGTGAGTTCTGTCATTTTGCGATTGAGCGTTCTGGTGGTCATATTAAGCGATGCGGCAAGCTGCTCGACCGTTATCGATGGATCCTCAAAACGCACCAGGTGTTCGGCTTTAATGAGTAACGGATGGCGCGAATTCAAAAATCCTGCCGGGGCATAGAGATGTTGTGAGAGTGGCTGGCTATCAGCAACGGCCATATCAGCAGTCAGTTTTGCCATCTCATCGCCCGCGTACAACCTGACAACATGTATCGCCAGATCCACCCACGAAAGCGGCCCGCCGGTGGTGATGATATTCCGGTCTTCCACCAGCGCTTTCCCCCAGACGGGTTTTGTCAGCGGATAGCGTTCCCGGAACGTGTGATATAACCACCATGTTGTCGCGCACATCCGTCCGTTTAACAGCCCGGCTTCTGCAAGAATAAAGCCCCCCGCGCAGGCACCGGCAACGGCACATCCTTGCTGATATTGTGCTTTTACCCACCGCGCTGCATTGGTGATTGCCGCTTTGGAAAGCGGATATTTTTCTTCATCAAGCCGCATACCGCTGGCAATAATCAGCGAATATTTATCGCTCTCAAAGGATCCTTCACTTTCAATCCGCCTGCCCTGCGCATCGATGACGGGATGACCATCCGCTGTAACGATCTGCGTGCTAAAACCCGGTTCATTACCGGTATCGCGATGATGCAGCGCCGGGTTTTGCTCTACCACCTGATTTGCCAGCCAGAACATATCAGACAACCCCGAGAGGGCCGATTTCATACTTCCCGGCACCGCGAGTAAGGCAATTTTCATCATCAAGTCCTGAAAAACACAATGTCCGATTTTGCATGATACCTGTCATTAATGACACTTAATATCGCTTTCAGCATAGCGTTACACTCTGGAAACGTTATTTATGCGCATCGGGATACCCTGCTATGTCCTTTTTCATCAATAAAATCATGCGACACGCGTCGTTTCTGCTCTGCCTCATTTTCGCAACAAGCGCTGGCGCACAGGAGTCAATCATCAAAAACATCGTTCTGGTTCATGGCGCGTTTACCGATGGATCGAGTTGGTCCGCTGTCACTGCGCTCCTGCAGGCCAAAGGGTATAACGTTACCGCCGTACAAAACCCGCTGACCTCTCTTAACGATGATGTGGCGGCAACGGAGCGCGTCCTGCAACGGCAACACGGCGACGTACTGCTTGTCGGCCACTCCTGGGGTGGCGCGGTGATTACGCAGGCCGGAAATGCTGAAAACGTGAAAGGGCTTGTCTATCTGTCGGCACTGGTGCCCGACAGCGGTGAATCCGTTACCGATACCCTTACGCGCCTGAATGCCCCCATGAGTGGGATGCAGCCAGATAACAATGGCTTGATTTGGCTGGATAACCCGGAGATGTTCCGCAACGTTATGGCAAATGATCTGCCTGAGCCTCAGGCGCGTTTACTTGCTGCAGCACAACAACCGATAGCAGCGAAAGCCTTCAATGAAAAAGTGAACCATGCCGCCTGGCACAATAAGCCGTCGTGGTATTTAATCACTGAAAATGACAACGCGCTTAACCCTGCCGTACAAAACTTATTGGCGCGAGAAGCTGGCGCTAATATCACCCACCTCCCGTCAAGTCATATGTCAATGGTATCGCATCCGAGGGACGTTGCGGCGCTTATTGATAAAGCAGCACACAACATTAAACAGTGACATTACACAGGTGTATTTATCATGCAAATTCTACATATCGATTCCAGTATTACATTGGAAAATTCTGTTTCCCGTCAGTTATCTTATGAAGTTGTAAAAGCGCTAACGGAAAACGGACAGTGTGAAAATATTATTTATCGTGATCTGGTTAAAGACGAAATACCTCACTTAACGGGTGATATTGCTGCCGGGTTCAGAGCAGTATCTGGCGCAGTCACCACACCTGAACTGGCCACTGAATATGCCCTTTCAGAAAAGATCGTCAACGAGTTTCTGACCAGCGATATGATTGTCATTGGTGCTCCGATGTACAATTTTACGGTCGCCAGTCAGTTGAAAGCGTGGTTAGACAGGCTCGCGCAACCAGGTAAGACGTTTCACTACACGGCAAATGGCCCTGTGGGGCTTGCGACCGGTAAGACAGTGGTTGTGGCTTCTGCGAGGGGCGGTTTCTATCACAACACACCCCTGTCAGAAATGGATTTTCAGGAACATTATTTGCGCCATTTCTTTGCTTTTCTGGGTATCACCCAGGTGGAATTTATTCGTGTCGAGGGGGCATCAAAAGGCGAAAATATCAAGCAGCAGGAAATATTGCGGGCGCTGAACGCCATTCCCCAACTTATTGGCACCATTACACATTAATAGGATCTCGCTATGTTATACGCCGTAACGCTGTATTATTTATGCTCTGAATCGGAGCTGGGTGCCCATATTGATGCGCATAAAAAGTGGCTGGTTGAGGGTATCAGTAAAGCAGGTGTCATCCTGGCCGGACCTCTCACAAGCGGTACCGGAGGTTATATTCTGTTTCACGGTGATAATGAAAAAGATATTTACGCGTATCTGGAAAAAGACCCGTTTGTCATACACAACAAGGTCAGCGTGAATGTACTTAATATCGAGCCCATGTTGTGTTCAAATGCATTTCCTCCGCAATGGGCAGCAAATGCAAAGCTAATATAATGGAACAATAAGGGGGGGTATTCCCCCTTTTATTGATGTCAGTCGCTGTCTGCGCCGTTACCCCCTTGCCCATCCTCACCCTGTTGACTTAAATTGTAATAAGCGTACATTTCAGGACATGAAGACATTCCTGATAATCGTTCCTGATGGTGGCATGTTGTTTGAAGCCGCCGGTATCGCCGACATTCTGATGCAGGCTAATCGTCTGCACGCACAAGACAGCCCGCAGCCGCGCTACCGCTTCTCTCTCGCCACGACCCAACCTCACCAGGTCATCCATGGTCAATCCGGGTTAAACCTGCTCGCCGATAGCCGTTTGCATGAAATCGACCCGCGTGAGCCCTGGGATACCATAATGATTACCGGACGCGGCGAGGATGAAGACGAAGGCACCGCGGTGGTCGACTGGCTACGCCTTGCTGCCCCCCATGCGCGGCGGGTGGTCTCTATTTGCGGTGGCGCGATGTTGCTGGCCGAAGCCGGATTACTCAGTGGACGAAGAGCAACCACCCACTGGCGACTGCTGGAAACCATGCAAACACGCTTTCCTGACATCATCCTCGAAGCCGGCCCCCTGTATGTACAGGATGGCCCTGTCTGGACCTCCGGCGGCGTCAGTTCGGGCTTTGACCTGACGCTCGCGCTGGTTGAAGACGACTACGGGTTTAGCCTCGCGCTGGAAGTGGCCCAGAATATGGTGATGTATCTGCGTCGTCCTGGCGGACAGCTCCAGTTCAGCCGTTACAATTTACAGCAGGCCAGTAGCGTAGGTCCCATCAGTGACCTGCAAAGCTGGATCCTTACCCATTTGAACGAAGACTTATCGGTGGACAAGCTGGCGGAACGTGCGGCGATGAGCCCGCGTAATTTTACCCGTGTGTTCACGCGCGAAACGGGTGCTCCACCGGCGCGTTACGTTGCCGAAGCACGCCTGGCCGCGGCGCGTAACCGGCTGGAACAAACCAACGAAACGCTGGACAAGATTGCCGCTGAGACCGGCTTTGGCAGCAGCATCAATTTACGGCGGATTTTCGAACGCCAGTTACACCTTACCCCTGGCGAGTATCGTCAGCGCTTCCACTGCCGCAAAATGGCGTAAAGTGATCCTTATTTGTCGTTTACGCCAAACCGCCGCCGACCTACAGTGATGACAGACATCGGATAAGAAGGAGTTCATCATGGTTAAGGTCGGCATTAACGGTTTTGGCAGGATTGGTCGTAACGTACTGCGTGCTGCGCTGGGCGATAAAGAAATTCAGATTGTGGCGATTAACGATCTGACGGACAGCAAAACGCTGGCGCATCTGTTGAAACACGATTCACTACTGGGCACCCTTCCCGTTCCCGTCGAAGCAGGCGAAGGCCAGTTAATTGTTGATGGTAAGGCCGTACGGGTATTTAGCGAACGCGACCCGGCAAATATTCCCTGGCGTGACGTTGGCGTCGATATTGTGATTGAAGCCACCGGCTTCTTTACCGATCGCGAAAAAGCGGCGGTACACATCAGCAGCGGCGGCGCGAAACGCGTGATTATCTCCGCTCCGGGTAAAAACGATGACCTGACCATTGTGCTGGGGGTTAATGACCAGCAATACGATCCCGCGCGCCATTTTGTTGTGAGCAACGGCAGTTGTACGACGAATGGTCTGGCCCCAGCCGCGCAGGTGTTGCATCAGAATTTTGGTATCGAACATGGCCTGATGAATACCACTCACGCCTACACCAACAGCCAGGCCTTGCACGACCAGCCAGAAAAAGACCTGCGTGGCGCGCGGGCGGCGGCACTCTCCATCGTGCCGTATTCCAGCGGCGCGGCGAAAGCGCTGGGGAAAGTTATCCCGGAACTGGACGGACGCCTCACCGGTTATTCCTTACGTGTGCCGGTGCCAGTGGTGTCGATTGTAGACCTGACCGTGACCTTAAAACGCGATGTGACGGTAGACGAAGTGAACGCGGCTTTCCGCAACGCTGCCGAAGCCGGTCCGCTGAAAGGCATTCTGGGGTACAGCGACGAACCGCTGGTCTCCAGCGATTACCAGGGCGATCCGCGCTCGTCCATTATCGATGGGCTGTCGACACTGGTGATTGGCGGTAATCTGGTGAAAATCCTCGCCTGGTATGACAACGAGTGGGGCTTCTCTAACCGCCTGGTTGACCTTGCGAAAAAGATGGCACAGCGCGGGTTGTAATAACATCCGCATAAACGAAACCACGCTGCGGCGTGGTTTTTTCGTCTTATTACGATCAGAACGTCACGGGCGTGTTCACCCATAGCACTCTGGCGACCACGGTACCAATATTGCGGTAACCATGCGGGATCTGGCTCGGGAAATAGAACGAATCCCCCTGCTCCAGGGTCCAGACATCGTCTCCCAGACGCAGTTCCAGTTCACCTTCCAGCACATAGCCCATCTCTTCGCCGTGGTGCTCAATCAGACCGTCACTGGCGACACCCGGCTCGATAATATGGATATTGCCCTGCAGCAAACCGCCCTTGTGATGCCAGGTCAGGTTCTCAAGCTCAATCCCCCCTTTTTTGCTGCGTTGCAAAAAACGTTTACGGTTACGCTGGGAAGGTTTCAGAACGGGTTGATCGGCGGTCCAGTCATCGGCCATCAGATCGGCAATACTGGTCTCCAGCGCCTTTGCCAGACGGTGCAGCATCGCCAGTGACGGCGAAGCTGCGTCATTTTCCAGTTTGGATAACAGACTTTCCGAGCATTCCACCTTTTGCGCAAGCTGCTTGAGGGTCATTTCCTGCACCAGGCGTGCGTGGCGCAGCCGCATTCCCAGCGGGGTTCCGGTAGATTTGATGTCAGCGTTTTTTTTCATCTGTCTGCTTCATTAAAGTCTGCCTGTGGCCTGCGTCGCGCAGGCCTGGCAAGAAAAATCATCCCACAACGACGAACTGAATTTCTTTCGGTGAGCAGCCGTTAATCGGCACGATGTCCTGTGGACAGGCGGACATCACGACCACGCAATCCAGCTCGGCACGAATCTCTACATAATCACCTGCTTTACTGACAGTGGGCAACCAGGAAATGGAATAATCAGGATTTACCGGCGTGTTCATCCATAAATTGAGCGGTTGTGGCACTTCGCGGGCGCGCAGACCAATCGCATTGAGCGCCATACGCATATTATCGGCGCAGCTATCGTGGTACTCCGTAATGCCCATGTTGGTGTAACGGTAGAGATCGCAGGCGGCAATCAGCGTGTCATGCACACCCGGTGAGGTATCGGTCAGCAGCGTCGCGATGGCGCGACGTTGGTTGGTCACCAGCACATCACCCGGCTGTGGGATGATTTTGTCAATAAAAGCACGGGTGTGCTCCATAGAGGCAAATTCACTGAGATCGCTGCTATTAAAAAACCATGTATCGCACACCTGGCTGCCAGGGGTGTTGATGATCTTAATCACCTGCCCTTTTTTCAGTAAAACGGCGCGTCCGCAGCGGGGTGGAATGGTATAAAGCTCGTTGAATACCGGCGCGCCATCGGCTGAAATCGGCGAGGTTGCCGTCGGGTTGATCCCCAACGCGTCGCCATTGTCTTTCTCGCAGCAGGTTGGGTAATGTGCAGTTGCAGTCATGATTTAACTCCTTCAAATGATTGGGATAGCTCAGTCAGCGCGCAGGCCAGCGTGCGGGCGCCTGCCGCCAGTGAGCGAGGATCGGTATATTCAGCCGGGTTATGGCTAATGCCTTGATGGCTGGGGACAAAAAGCATACTGGTCGGACAGTGTTCGGCCAGATACATAGCGTCGTGAAACGCACCAGACAGCAGCTCCATATGAGCGATATCCAGCGCATTTCCGGCCGCTTGCAGAGTGTGATTGATACCGGCGTCAAAGGTGACCGGCGCTTTGTTCAATAAAGGCTCGACGGTGACGTGTTCGCTCGAAAGCGAGTTCATCAGCGCATCGAGCTGTGCCAGTTTTTCTGTCGATGGATGACGAAAATCGAGGGTAAAACGCACGCATGATGGGATGGTGTTGATGGCATTCGGCGTGACCTGCCAGCGGCCAAACGTCAGACGCAACGCGTCATCTGTGGCATCGCCCATTGCCTGCTCAATGTGAACAAGCTGCTCGCGGGCCAGAGTCATCGCATCCTGGCGCAGTGTCATCGGCGTGGTCCCGGCATGGGCCGCTACCCCATGGCAGGTAACCTGATACCAGCGCACGCCCTGAATGCCTTTAACAACAGCCAGCGGCAAATTCCGGTTTTCCAGCACCGGGCCTTGCTCGATATGTAACTCCACGAAGCAGGCCATTTCGCGGTCAGGACGCAACGGGATCGACGCAAAGCGCGTCTGATGCTGTGCCAGCGCGTCGCGAAACGACACGCCATCCACCCCCATCACGCCAAGATGTTCGGACAATCTCGCCGGGTCGACGAAGGCGCTGGAGCCCATAGCTCCCGGCGCGAAGCGGCTGCCCTCTTCGTTGGTCCAGATAACCACTTCGATCGGACGCCCGGTGATAACCTGCGCGTCATTGAGCGCTTTCAGACACACCAGCCCGGCTATCACACCGTAACAACCGTCGTAGTTGCCACCGGATGGCTGCGTATCGATATGGCTGCCGGTGACGACGGGCGAAACGGCTAATCGCCCCGGACGGCGGAAGAATAAATTGGCGGCGGCGTCGCGATAGACTTCGCAACCGAGTTCGCAGGCGAGATCAATAATCCAGGCCCGTGCATCCAGCTCCACCTCGCTCAGCGCCTGGCGATCCACGCCGCCATTCGCTAACTTGCCAAATTCCGCCAGTTGCGTCAGCAACTGATTCAGCCACGCCTCGTCAACCTGGCGGGCGACCCGCAAGCTCGTTTCCATCATGGTAATTTCTCCAGCTCTTCGGGTTGTAGTGGCCTGCGAAATAGCGGTGCGAGGAAGCTTTTAAGACGCTCGCTTTTCGGCTGTGTGAACATCTGGCGCGGCGTGCCGCTTTCAATAATGTGACCATCGGCCATGAACACCAGCCGTGACGAGATATGGGCGGCAAACGCCATCTCATGGGTGACCATCACCATGGTCATACCCTGTCCGGCAAGGCTTCGGATAACGTCCAGCACCTCTTCTACACGTTCCGGGTCGAGCGCCGAAGTGGGCTCATCAAGCAGCAAGAGTTCCGGGTTCAGGGCCAGTGCGCGGGCAATGCCTACCCGCTGTTGCTGACCACCGGACAACCTCACCGGCCAGTCATCGGCTTTTTGCGCCATCCCGACACGTCCCAGCGCGGCCATTGCCGCCGCTTTTGCCGCCTGGCGCGACATCTTTTTGCCCAGCACCAGCGGTGCGGCGACATTCTCCAGCACCGTCATATGCGGCCAGAGATTAAACTGCTGGAACACCATCGACAGTGGCCTGCGCACGTCGGCAATCAGGCTGGCGCTGTCAACATGGGCGGGTCCACGCTGTGTCCCGGAATAACCGAGCAACTGCCCTTTAATCAGCACGTCGCCTTTGTCATAGGCTTCGAGAAAATTCATGCAACGCAGCGCGGTCGTTTTCCCGGAACCGGACGGGCCAATCAGGGTGACTATCTCACCGTGATCGACGCGTAAATTGATGTCATTCAGCACTACATGGTTTGCGAATGACTTGCCTACATGGCGCATTTCGAGCACCGGCGCAGAGGTATTGCTCACGTTATTCTCCGGTTCGTAGTACATGACTCAGTGTTCTTACGCTCAGGCTGACACCCTGGGCCAGCAGCCAGTAGCTGATGATCAGCAGGGTGTAAGGCAGGATATAGCTGTAGGTATTGGCCACAATCTGACTCGTCGTCATGGTCAATTCCGGGACGGTAATGATTGACGCGATGGCGCTCTCTTTAATGGTCAGAATGAACTGATTACCTAACAGCGGTAGCGCAAAACGAACGGCCTGCGGCATCTGGATATGCCAGAAACAGCGACGCGTAGAGATATTGTTGGCGAGTGCCGCCTCGCGCTGCCCCGGCGGGATGCTGTTCCACGCGGTGCGAAAAATTTCACTGAAATAGGCGGCGCTATACAGCGTCAGCGACAGCAGCGTGGCCTCAGCCGCGCTCAGCATGATGCCGACAGACGGCAGACCAAAGTAAATGACGGCAAGCTGCGCCAGAAACGGCGTGCCACGGATAGCCCAGACGTAAACGCGCCACAGGCGAAACATCAGGCCGCGTCGGCCACAGAGCCCGTTGATGGCAAACCCCAACAACATGCCGCCGAACGCGGCACACAGGCTTAGCCACAGCGTTACTCCCAGAGCCTGAACGTAGGCAGGCAGGTATTGTGCGAGTTCAGTCATCGTTGTTCCCTCTGCCAGTGGCGTTCCGCCTGGCGGCCCAACAGCGCCAGCAGGCTGGTCAACAGTAAGTAGACCAGGGCGACGGCCAGATAGACCTGCAACGGCTGGTAGGTGGAAGACGCCAGTTGCTGCCCCACACGCATCAGGTCGGTCAGCGCAATCACCGACACCACCGCCGAGGCCTTGATCACATCAATCAGTTCGGAAATCAGCGACGGCTGCGTTGTCCGGATAACCTGCGGCACCTGAATACGCCATAAAATCTGTCGGGGACTCAGCCCGCAAATGGCGGCGGCTTCCAGTTGGCCGGGGTGAATACTGGCGAAACCACTTTTGAGAATTTGCGATTGCCAGGCGGCTGTGTTCAGCGTTAAGGCCAGCGCGGCGGCTACAAAGCCGGGAATGTTGAGACCCAACTGTGACGGCAAATAAAAGCAGAGCAGCAACTGCACCAGCACCGGGGTTCCCCGGAACAGACTGACCCATCCATGGGCCGTCATACGGTAAATCCGCAACGGGCTTGTAGACATCTGCCATACCCCAATACCCACCAGAAAACCGGCAACCATCGCCGTCAGGCACAGCGCCGCTGTTGTGAGCGCCCCTTGCGCCAGCATGGGAAGCCAGTGGATAAAGCGCGTTATGAAATCCGTCATCGTTGACTGCTCACAGTGCCGGTTCAGGCATTTCTGTCGCTGGAACGGTCATCGTGAAGCCGAACCATTTCTGTTGCAGTTCCTTCATGGTGCCATCGCGGTTGGCTTCGATAATCCCGTCGCTGATAAGCTTGACCAGGGAGGCGCTGTCGGCATCTTTACGCCCTACCCAACCAAAGAAGGTTTGTGGCCCGATCATCTCCGGGAGCGTGGCAAACACGCCGGGACGGGTTTTGATTAACGGCCCCAGGTTTGAGAGCGACTGGGCAACGCCATCAAGTCGGCGAGACGCCAGGTCAGCATAGGCTTCATCAAACGCCACATACTGTTTGATCTCTTTAATGCCCGGTTTGCCGCTCGCGCGCAGCGCCTGGTCGAAGGATTGCAGCACCTGCAACTGACCGGAACCGGCCTGTGAACCCACGACTTTGCCGCTCAGGTCATCCGGGGTTTTGATGGCGTCGTCTCCCGCCCTTTTGAGCAGTGCAACGGTGGATTCCGCTACCGGTGCGGTAAAACCGAAGTGTTCAATACGCTGTTTATTGACGGTAACGGCAGTGACCACGAAATCGAATTTCTTCGCATCCAGCCCTGGCAGGATGCCCTGGAAAGGCAGGTCCAGTTGTTTCACCTTCACCCCTGGCAATGATTTCGCAAGAATATGGTTCATCAGGTCAACGTCGTAGCCGACAATCTTTCCGTTATCGACATATTCAAAGGGGGCGTATCGCGCTTCCGTGGCAACGGAGATCTCTTTGGCCTCTTTAATTCTTTCAAGCAGATCGGCGCTAAACGCCTGGGCGCAAAAAAGGCTGGCTGATACCAGTGTCAGACAGGCAGGTAAAGTCAAACGGGTCAGTGTCATGGTGTGCTCTCTGAAAGTAATTTGAACATCAGTAAAGTTACTTGAACGATATTAGAGAGGCATGAAACATGCCAACTGAGTCAGTGGCAAAGATAAATTTCATAGGTTTTTGAAAAATAAGCGATATCTTACAGAGGTGTTACGCAGGCGCGATCCCTGTCAGCTGTCAGGGAGCGGCGTGTGCACATTTGGTATGCACGGACATGGTGCTATTGCTGCTTAAAAAGAGTGCAATGCGCGTTATCGAAAACGTGAAATCAGCCCGGCTGACGGTGTGATTTTTCCCGTAACGCCAGCGCTTCATGGCGCTTTATGAAGTCATTTTTGAGCTGGCTGTAGCGCTCAGACAGGTTTCCACTGTGTTCTGCCGCCTCGCGTTTTACCCTTTCGTATTCCTGAGCGATATCGCTGTGCTGGCGCAAATAATCACGAAATGCCAGATGTCGTACCGTGTGCTGGCTGCCCAGCTCAAAGGCATGAAGATGATGGGTTCGTTGATTCTCGCCTTTTACAAAATAGCGCCTGCCTGGGATGCCATACTCACCTCGCGGCGTATAACCCGCCTGGCGCAGGGTGTCGTTATATTTATCCAGCAGATGTAGCGAGGTCACTTCCAGCAGGATATCGATGATGGGTTTGGCCGCAAGGCCGGGAACGGCCGTACTGCCAATATGGTGGATAGCGACAGGTATGTCCGATAACACGCGTTGTAATAATAACGCTTCTTTCTGATAGCGCTCGGGCCAGGAGGCATCACTTTGCTCGATAGAAATACGGCGCCCGGTCATCTTGTTCCCCTTAAGAGATACGACGTTTACTGCCTGATGGTGAAGACCGGGTTGCTGGTCTTTCAGGCAGAATATTCATTGCTCTCCGCGCTGGCGGTAGAGACAATCCAGTCGCGGAATTTGCGACTCATTTTTTGGAGCAGCGCCGATTCGTCATAGACCAGATAATAGGCCAGTAGCGAATCAATGGCGACGCGCAACGGATTGATCAACAGCCCTTTTTTCAATTCATCACGAATAAGGGTGCTTCGAATAAGCGCAATGCCTTTCCCGGCAATCGCCGCTTCCAGTACGCCATTGGAATCAACAAATACCGGCCCTTTTTCCTCAATGGCATGTGCGATTCCGGCCGCCTTAAACCAGACGGCCCAGTCCATGCGATGCTCATCATGCAGCAATGTAAATTGGGTCAGGTCCAGCAGCGAGGTAAGTGTTTGTCCATCGGGAATGAGCCGCGGACTGCATACCGGAAGAAGACGATCGTTAATCAGGCACTCCGCCTCCAGGCCCGGATAGTGCCCGGAGCCGTGTCTGATAGCAAAATCAATCCCTTCGGTTAACAGATCCACCTGACGATTCGTGGTACTGATTTGCACCTCAACGCCTGGATTCTGTTTCTCGAACGCTGGCAGGCGCGGCAGCAGCCACTGAATAGCAAAACCACTGGTACAACTGACGGTAATGCTGTTTTGCTTTTCGTCATCCATCAGACGCTGCGTCGCTTCGGATATCTGATCAAAGGCCGGACGGATAGCGCGTAAATAAATGCGCCCTTCTGTTGTCAATTCCAGCGCCCGCGCGCCACGAATGAACAAGCGTGAATGCAGCATCTCTTCGAGTTTGGACACTTGTTGGCTCACGGCGCTGGGGGTAACACATAATTCCTCAGCGGCCCGCTTAACACTCATGTGTCTTGCCGCAGATTCAAAGCACATAAGCGCATGTAAAGGTGGCAATTTCATCGTCGCGTCAATTCCATGATTTAGGAAAACTTAATTATAGAAGAAATCCTTGCTTGTCATGGCCCTGGCTAACGTTTTAGTTTTTCTGCCACCTTCCGATGAAACAAACAGGTATCACATGCGCCCTTCTGATTACGCAAGACTCTTCCTGCTGGCCGCCATTTGGGGAGCCAGTTTCCTGTTTATGCGCATTGCCGCACCCGAATTCGGCGCCGTCACGACCGCGTTTCTTCGCGTACTGTTGGGTGTTATCGGTCTTGCCGCCATTCTGGTCATGATGAAATCTCCCTTTCGTTTTGAGCAAAAATTTGGCGTGGCGCTACTGCTCGGAGTGATGAATTCTGGCCTGCCTTTTCTGATGTATTGCCTGGCGGCAACGCGCTTACCGGCGGGCTATTCTGCGATCCTCAACGCCACCACCCCCTTGATGGGGGCGTTGATCGGCTGCTTCTTTTTTGGCGAGACGCTGACGCTACGTAAATGGGGAGGTGTGGTTTCAGGAATTGTCGGCATCATGATCATCACGACAACAGGTAAAACAGACGTAACCGCCAGCGTCGTCACAGGCGTTATCGCCTGCCTTGTCGCCACAGCCTGTTACGGGCTGGCCGGTTTTCTGACGCGCCGCTGGATAAGCCAGCGCGGCGGGCTGGATCCGAAAATGGTCGCCTTCGGCAGCCAGCTCGGCGCCACGCTGTTTCTCTTGCCCTTCTTTGCCTGGTCAGTCGGTCGCGGCCCTGCCATTGGCTGGCTACAGGGCAATGTCTGGGCAAGCGTTATCGCACTTGGACTCATTTGCACCGCGGTGGCCTACATTCTCTATTTCCGGCTGATTGCCGATATTGGCCCGCTGCGCTCATTAACTGTCACTTTTTTAATCCCCCCTTTTGCCGTGTTGTGGGGCTACCTCGTACTGGGGGAAACCCTGAGTGAAGGTTTTGGCATCGGGGCACTGATCGTCTGTCTTGCGGTCTGGATGATTGTCAGCCCTGGCAAAAGCGCCACGCAGTAACGTTTCAGGCTTTATCGACAGGCGCTAAGCAGGTACGGAAAAACGCATGTGCTTTTTCCTTCAATGCCGCCGATTGGGTAATATTTTTCCATACGCTGTTATGCCCGGCATTCGGGACAATAAAGAGCGTTTTCCATAGCGCCTCCATTGCCGCATTATGCAATTTCGCAGGGATTTCTTGTGGTATGACTTCATCGCGCTCTGCGGCGACAATCAGTACTTTCCCTCTGAAACCGGCAAGCAGCGGCCAGGCATCCGAGTCCTGCCAGCTTTTTTGCTGGCGGATTATCTGTGAAAAGGCCGGGCCGAAGTTTACCGTTGCGGCCACGGGGGTATAGACACCGGGCACGAGAAGAATAAGCGAACGAAAATCCACCAGCGCACTGAGTTGTATGGCGTTGTACGCCCCCATACTGGAACCAAGACAGCCGGTGAGCGGCACATTGAGCTGTGCGATGACCGCCAGCGCCTGCCGGGTGCGGCTGTCCAGCGAGGACTCACTCATCGAACCTGTCGATGCGCCATGTCCGAGGCAGTCAAAGGCGGTGGTCCCGTAGCCCATTTCATCGAGTAGCTGGCGATAATGGGCGAAGACCCCCCGGTCCTTCGAACCGCCGTGGATCATTAATACGTGACCATTGCTGCCATAAGAGGAGTCGGCACGCAGGGTGTGCCCGGCAAAGGGAACGTCAAAATACTCTCTGTTTATCATCTGTTTGTGCCTGGATAGATGAGCACGTCAGGCCGAGGCCGCAGCGAATAAGCCCGGCGTGGTGCCAAAGTGTGCGCGGAAGTGTTTTATCAGATGGCTTTGATCGAAGAAACCGACATCGCTGGCGACCTGCGACGCGCTTATGCCACGGGAAAGCAGCCCTTTTGCTCTGACCAGGCGAGTCTGCGTCAGATACTGGTGCACTGACAGACCGGTCATGGCCTGGAAAGTACGCATAAAATAGAACTCGCTTAAGCCCGCGACGGTCGCAATCTCTTTCACAGTCAGCGCCTGCGCGTAACAGCTATGCAGAAATTCAATGGCTTTGCGGATGTCGGCGCGCATTACATCCTGACGTGCACCTTTGACTGTCCGTTCACCATAATTGCCGATGAGAATATTGAGTATCTGGTACATCACACACGTTTTTTCCAGCGGATCATCACTGGCATTGAGCACCTGGGCGGCATGCAGCATTCGCCGGGCAATCCGCGGATCGTGTCGCATGCCCACGGTACCAAAATTGACGTCTCCTCGCCCTTTCAGCACGGTTTCTGCGACGTCATTGATCAGGCTTTGCGACGGATAGAACGCGCAATAATCCCAGCCTTCATCGCGCTGCACCGCCTCGCCGGTGTGCACTTCGCCTGGCATAATCACCATTACCGTTCCCGCCGCCGCGACCCCTTTTTGTCGGCATATTCGGGTGCGCTGGGCACCACGGGCAAACGCCGCAATCACAAACTCGTCATGGAAATGCGGCGGATAACTGTGCTCATAACATGAGGCCCGCAGGATCTCCATTCCCCCGTGCAGTTCATTATCACGCCACAACTTGATGTCATCTCGTCTGTTTTGCGTCACGTTTTCGTTCTCCAGCCCGCTCTACCGCCATTTTTTATAAATGCGCAGGATTTTACTATCGCGATTTTTCAGGATCCTTAAGATTGCACATTCGGACAAGAAAGAAAGGGAAAAGTGATGTTGATGAAGAGTGACGCCATGCGCAAGGATGACCCTACAGCCCTGTTTCGTGGCGGTGTTGCCGCTTGCCTGCCAACCATCCCCGGCTACTGGAGTATCGGTTTCGCCGCCGGTGCTATCGGCACGTTGTCCGGGTTTACCGTCTGGCAAACGGCGTTTCTGGCGACCGCGCTCTATACCGGCTCGGCCCAGTTTTTGTTTTACTCGCTCTGGGCTGCGGGGGCAGAAATGGCTTCGGTGGTGCTGAGCGTGTTCCTGGTGAATCTACGCTACCTGCTGATGAGTTCGGCAATGAGCGTGTTCTTCCGCGAGCAGACAACGCTGCAGAAAATCGTGAGTGGCTTACTGTTGACCGATGAAACCTTCGGCGTGGCGGTTCAGCGCGGCGGCCATCAGGGAACGGTGCCCTTTGCCTGGATGTTTGGGCTTAACCTGGCCGCGTGGCTGAACTGGATCCTCGCCTGTGTGGTGGGTGGATGCCTGGCCTCTGCGCTGCCACCTGCATTAATGGAAGGATTAAGTTTCAGTCTGGTATCGATGTTTATCGGTCTGGTGCTGATGATTTGGTTTGCCAGTCGGCAGAAAAAACTCGAAACGTTCAGCGTGGCAATAGCGGTACTCGTTACGCTCTTTGCCGCCGGTCATATGGAGTTAAGTGTCATTGTGATTGTCGCCGCTTCTCTGTCGGCAACACTGGCTACGGTATTGTTACGCGTGACGCAGAAAGGAGCGAAATAAGATGGAGCGAAATATTTTACTGACGATTGCGATCGCGGCCCTGGTGACGGCGCTGATGCGCACGGTGCCGATTTTACTGCTTTCCCGCTTTCGTCTGGCTCCGGTCGTTCAGCAGTGGCTGGGGTTTATTCCCGCCGCCATTATGGCTGCCATTATTGCGGCGGAACTTATCGAGAAACCGGCCCTGACCAGCAACGGAATAAGCATATCGTTACTGGCGGCGGCGATCGCCGCCATTACCGGGATTATCACGCGTGGGCTTTTTGCCACCGTTATTGCCGGGATGGTAGCCTACTCAGGCCTGCGCTATTTTTTCGGCCTGTAGTCACAGACTGATGCTGTAACGGACGACATCGCCCAGTTCCGCAACCTGATCATACAGTTTTCGGGCTGGGTTGTTCGTCCGGGTCACCCAGTAGAGTTTTGCCCAGCCGCTTTTTTCACCCTCCTGACGAATTGCCTCAATCAGCGCTCGCCCCGCACCGCGACCGCGCCGTTGTGCATCCACATAAAGGTCTTCCAGATAGCAGATGGGCTTTGTGACCCAGGTACCTTCATGCATGACGCACAGGGCAAAACCCACCAGTTGACCATCCATAACGGCGACACGGCATAACAGTGTGGATTGGGGGGAATGAATACGCGCCCAGGTGGCGCGCGTAATGGCATCACTTAGCGTGCTGCCCGCAAAATCAAGATAGCCCTGCCACAGCACTGACCACGCAGTATAATCGTCAGGTCTGGCCTCGCGTATTTCCACGTCCATTTTTTATCCTTTTGAAAAATCACGCGAGGAGCGATAGTACGCCTGTTTTGCCCTGCAAGACAGTTCAGTTTTCCGGTAGCAGGCGTTGGCATACGTCACGTACAAACGTCCGTAACCAACGGTGCGCCGGATCGCCTTCTGTACGGGGGTGCCACAGTAGCGATACGGTGATCCCGCGTGTTTTCACCGGCAGTTCGAAAACCGACAGATCGGCGACCGCCGACCGATTAATGAGAAACGAAGCCGGAACCAGCGCCACCAAATCCGTCGCCCGGGCCACAGCCAGCGCAGCGGGAAAACCGGGAACGATGGCTGCCACTTTGCGCGAAAGGCCAACCTCTGCCAGTGCGTCATCCACCGGGCCGGAAAGTGTTCCCCGGCGCGAGGCCACGACATGCTTCCATTCACTGTATTGTGACGTTGTCACTTCTTTAGCCTGTACCAGCGGATGCCCTTTTCGCACCACGCCGACGAACCTGTCGCGAAACAGCGCCTGGACGCGGATCTCCGGCCCCATCTCACCAAGTACGCCTATCTCAAGATCCACCAGCCCTTCACGTAAAGGGTGCGGCGTTTTCTCCGGCTTTGCGGCAAAACGCAGAGTGATACCCGGTGCAATGACCGCGGCTTCGGCAACCAGTGCCGGGCCGAACACTTCCACAAAGCCGTCGTTGGCACGCAGGGTAAAAAGCTGTTCATGGGTGCTGATGTTCAGCTCGGTCTGTGCCGGGTGCAGTAACGCGCGGGTTTCGAAAACCGCGTTTTGCGTACGCGCGCGGATCCCTTCGGCATAGGGCGTTAATACCATGTTGCGCCCCGCCCGCACCAGTAAGGGATCGCCGGTGGTCTCCCGCAGACGACCAAGCGTGCGGCTCATCGCCGAGGCACTCAGCCCCAGATGACGTGCCGCACCCGCAACGCTTTTTTCAGCAAGCAGGACATCCAGTGCAAACAGAAGATTCAGATCGGGTTCGGTCATCATATGTCCTGTATTGAGATAAGGCGTTTGGTGCAGGTTATAAGTGCAAATGCTGCGTCTTCCGCCCTGTATATCCAGTCATTATAGTGAGCTCTCGCATCTATTTCGCAGAGGTTTTTTATGCATTTGTTCTCTGACCAGCCGGGTGATGAAGGACTGCCGGGACACGAACGCCGTCTGGCGATGGTGGCGGTAATGACCAGCACCACGATGGCTGTTTTTGACGGCTCGATGGTCAATATCGCCCTGCCACAAATTGCCCGTATGCTTGATGTTTCCTCCGGCGATGCGGTGTGGGTTGCCAATGGCTATCTGTTATCCGCCGCCATGACACTGGCCATTTTCGCCGCACTGGCTCCCCGGACGGGCTTTCGTGCCCTCTTTGCCGCCGGGATAAGCCTCTTTACGCTGGCATCTCTGGGCTGTGCGCTGTCGACCTCACTGGAGATGCTGGTGGCGATGCGACTGTTGCAGGGAATTGGCGGTGCCGCGACATTAAGTATTGCGCCTGCTATTTTGCGCTCCATTTTCCCTGGCCGTTTACTGGGTCGGATCCTGGGGATCCACGCCCTGCTCATCGCCGCCAATACGGCCATCGCCCCGGTGATCGGCGGTGCCTTACTCTCCTCCCTCGGCTGGCAATGGTTGTTCGCGATAAATCTCCCTTTTGGTGTCATCGCCCTGTTACTGACGCTGCGCGTGGTGCCTGTCCATCGCGGTATCATTCGCGGGCGCTTTGATGTTGCCGGCGCCCTCTTTTCAGCCATCATGCTGGGCGCCGTGATCATGGCCTCAAACGCCTTCTCGCGGCCCGGTGAAGCCGGGGGCTCGCTATTAACCCCGGCGATCTACGGCCTGGTTGCCGTTGTCTCGGGTATCGCTTTTGTTTACCGTCAGCGCCGGGCGGCACAACCTTTACTGCCACTGACGCTTTTTGCCTCTGCCCGCTTCTCTCTGGCCGCCTTAACCTCGCTTGCGTCGTTTGTCAGCCAGGGAATGACCTTCGTTGCGCTGCCGTTTCTGTTTCAGAGCGTTTATGGCTACAGCGCGTTTACCTCTGCGCTGCTTTTTACCGCCTGGCCCGTCGGGATTGTGCTGGTTGCTCCCCACGCCGGACGGCTGGCCGATCGCTATGCCCCGGCCGTTATCTCCACTGTCGGATTATGCCTCTTTGGCGTCGGGCTCCTGTTGTTAGCGCTGTTGCCGGAAAACGCGCCGGTGTGGGATATCAGCCTGCGTGGTCTGGTATGTGGGATAGGGTTTGGTTGTTTTCAAAGCCCCAATAACCGGGAGATGCTGGCCAGCGCCTCCCGGGAACACAGCAGCTATGCGTCGGGTATTCTGGCTATCATGCGCACGTTTGGTCAGTGTCTGGGGGCGGCTTTTATTGGCGTTATTTTGTCAGTTTACGCACCATCAGGCACGCTGGCCCAGGAGGCGTTCGCGGTCCGTCTGGGGTTGTGGCTGGCGGCGGGCGCGACGCTGCTGGCGATCATGGTGAGCGTCAGTCGTTTAAAAACCCGGCCCGCAATGTAAGTCAGACCTGAAATGCCGTTCGCAGAAGAGGCTGAACGGCATTTTTGATGCTCAGTCTGTTGCGTTATTACACTGCTCAGGTCTCTGAATAAAACTCTGCAGCGCACGTTTTTGCTTCCCTTTGCTATCGAAATTCTTCCGGTTAAGCCAGGCTTCGAGCGCTGCACGCAGCGGAGGCCATTCACTGTCGATAATGGATAGCCAGTCGGTATCGCGATTGCGCTGCTTGCGGGTCATCACCTGGCGAAAACGGCCTTCAAACGTGAACCCGATGCGCTCAGCGGCGCGTCGTGAAGCGATATTCGTTGAGTCGCAGCGCCATGCCACCCGGCGATAACCCAGCGCGAAGGCCTGGCTCAGCAATAAATAGAGCGCTTCTGTACCCATCACGTTGCGTTGCATCAGCGGGGACCAG
Organism: Phytobacter diazotrophicus; assembly: GCF_052061655.1. NCBI lineage: Bacteria > Pseudomonadati > Pseudomonadota > Gammaproteobacteria > Enterobacterales > Enterobacteriaceae > Phytobacter > Phytobacter diazotrophicus. The sequence goes on from NZ_CM125428.1 coordinate 2,785,890, forward strand.
GTCACATGGCCGATTTCAATGGCCCCGTTAACGGTATCAATCGCACTCCAGCACACCACGCCGCAGGCACGATTATCGGTGCAGTTGATGACGGCATATGGCACCAGGCTGTCATCCGCAATTTTGTGAGCGATCCAGGCAGCCATCTCTTCGCGCGTCTGTGGTTTATTTGCGCCCAGCCATGTCCAGTCACGGTCATCTTCTGCCAGCGAAAAAGCCTGGAAAAGCGCATCGCAATGGTTTGAGTCGAGGGGCGCTAACTGGCAGTAGTGGCCGGGAAGCGCGACGCGTGCAGGTTTGGCAACGGGTTGCCAGTCTGGCAGCGCAAAACCGACCTGCTGCCCGTACTGGTTGATTTGCGTGGTGTTCGTCATCAGTGACATCCTTGATTAAGCGACAGATTTTTACCCTATCTTTCATCTTTTTATCGCGGCGTGCATTAACGATTACGGCATACTGTTAATAATGGCGCAATATCGCTCAATGATTATGTCGCCCTTCTGATGCCGGGTCTGGAGAACATCACGTGAGATATTATCCCCTTTTGCGACTTGCGCTTGTGTTAAGCATACTGGTGCCAGTGGTTAGCCTTGCCGCTTTACCCGTCGGGCCGCAGGTCGGCGACCAGGATTTATCCCCGTTTTACCGCTGGAATGGTGCGCTCCCCGATAAACCCGGCGTTATGCTGCGTGAAGAGCCCATGAAACACCAGCCGGAGATCGCTGCGGCACAATCACGGCGCATCCTCTATACCTCCCGCGACGTGCGCTGGGATGCCGGTATTGTCCCCGTGAGCGGGACGCTCTATTTTCCGCAAGGCAGAGCGCCATCAGGCGGCTGGCCGCTGGTTGCCTGGGCACACGGCACATTGGGTGTCGCTGACACCTGCGCCCCCTCCTGGACAGGGCATGCACCGCGCGACGCGAGTTACATCAATAAATGGTTGCAACAGGGGTTTGCCGTCGTCGCAACGGATTATCAGGGGCTTGGCGGGCCGGGGCCGCACCCTTATCTGATTTGGCAAGCCGAAGGACGCTCAGTGCTTGATAGCGTCCGCGCGGCGTTGCAGGCCCACCCGCAGCAGCTCGCTAATCGCCTTGTGATAACCGGGCAATCACAAGGCTCGGGGGCCTCACTGGGTGCAAGCTATATTGCCCCGGGCTACGCGCCGGAACTCAAACTACTGGCGACCATTGCCACCGGTCTGGTGGCGACATTCCCTGACGGCCCCGTTGCGGCGGGTGATGGGCGAATTCATGGCACACCACCCCGCCTGGAAATGTTACGCCTGATCGGAGGTTCGCTGGCGGATGATGCGCCAGCGCCTGAATCGCTGGTGACAGACAACGGGGCAAAGCTGCTGGCACGGGCCAGGGTTTCCTGCATGCCTGAACTCGGGCATGTTCAACGCCGTCTGCATCTGAATGCCAACAATGCGTTTATTGGCGGCAGCGAGCGTATCACCTCTGTGTTAAAACCCGTCACGGATATGCCATCAGCACGCTTTCCCGCACCGCTGTTTCTGGCGACCGGTCTGGCGGATCGCACGCTGTCGCCCTATCACCAGTATGCCGCCGTGGCGGCACTGTGCGCGGCAGGTAACCCGCTTGAATGGAAAACCTATCAGGGCATCACCCATAACGGCATTGTGAATACCGCGTTTGCAGATGAACTCACCTTTGTTCAGGCGGTGCTGGCGGGTAAACCGCGACCGGACAGTTGTGGGACGTTGGTTGTACCAGGCAAGGCCCAGCCCGCACTAAAGGATATCTTGTATAACAACTGATTTTTTAAGCGCCGCCGTTTCTCAGAGAATGGCGGCGCTCTACAATACGGCCCCAACTGGTAACACCATAAAAAGGATGCCTTATGTTTTTACGCGTAACGACGGAAGTCACTGAGCAAGAACAAAACGAGTTACTGGACGGTTTACGGGAGTTTAATCGTCCCTTTCTCCGCAATCGTGAATGGGGACCTGTTGGCGTCTTTTGTCGTGATGTAAACGGTAAAATGACCGGCGGATTGATTGGCACGTGTAAAAGCGAATGGCTGTGTATCAGCTATTTATGGGTTAGCGAAACCCTGCGCGGTAGCGGGCTGGGTACAGAACTGATAAAGGCCGCAGAGAAAGAGGCGGTAAAACAGGGTTGCCAGCAATCACTGGTGGATACGTTCAGCTTTCAGGCATTAGCGTTTTACCAAAAGCAGGGTTATGTACTGCAGATGACGCTGGATGACTTTCCGGAAAAAGGCATCCAGCGCCATTACCTCACCAAGACGCTGGCCAGCCTGTAATCTTTAGAGGGCCTCCGGGTTGGCAAGCGCCCGGTCCCTGCCCTGAATTTTTGCCATATACAGCGCCTTATCAGCCCCCTCTTTCAGGCGATTCGCGTCATCTTCATTACCGCTGCCGATCAGGGAAAAACAGCCCGCACTGATGGTGACGACTTTGTTTGTAGCCCCCGATTCGACGTGCGGAATTCTTGCGCTGCGCACCGCCGTCACCGCCTGACGAGCAACAAACAGCGCGGCTTCTGGCCCGGTATCCGGCAGAATGATCGCAAACTCTTCGCCCCCGTATCGGGCAATCAAATCGGAATTACGCAGTTTGAGCTTCTGGATGACTTCGCCCACCGCGCGCAGGCAGTTATCGCCCGCCACATGGCCATAGAAGTCGTTATAGCGTTTAAAAAAGTCGATATCGAGCATCACCAGTGAAACCGGCTTTTTACTCAATGAAGAGGCTTTCAGGCTTTGACTCAAAAACAGATCGAACTGACGGCGGTTGGCAAGCCCGGTTAAACCATCGGCCAGCGCCATCAGTTGCAACGTGTGGTTGATGCTGGTCAGCTCATCACGCAGTTCCGCCAGTTCGGTCTGATTACGCACATTCATTCGCACCTGGCGAAAAACGATAATTCCCATGAGTAAGGTGCCGAGCAGCAACATGGCATTAAGCACCAGGTCCGGCAAACTGTCCTTCAGCCAGCGTGACCAGAGTGCCGGTTTGTCATAACCGGCGGCCACGACCAGCGGATAACGTTCAAGGCGCGCAAAGCCATAGATGCGCTCGACGTGATCCAGCGCCGAAACCCAGGTTGCATTACCGCGATCTTTTTTCGCCAGTTCACGGGTGAAGAGCGGGCTCGCTGAAAGGTTGCGGTTAATGACATCATCCGGGAAAGGACGGACATACAGCGCCGTACCGTCAGTGATCATTAAGGCCAGCAGATCCCGGTTTTCCAGTTCGAAATAGCTGTAAAAGTGACGGAAGTAATCTACCCGGATGGTGGCGAGCACTACGCCGGCAAAACCGCCTGCGGAATCGCTGATGCGCATGGATACGGGAATCACCAGATCGCCTGTTGAACGGCTCGAAATTACCCGTCCGATATGAATGTTGTTATGCCCGTTACGCTGATGATAGTTAAAATATTCGCGGTCGCTGCTGTTGGTGACCATCGGGAGCCGGCCAAGCGCCGTGGCTTTCATATTTCCCTGCGCATCATAGATGAACAATCCGTGCAGTTGCGGCAAGCGCTCTTTCAGCTCAGCTAACAGCACATCGAAGCGACCGGCATCTAATGTCGAAATACTGTCTGCCGGTATGGTCCGGCGAATATCACGCAGCGCCAGCTCTGTTTGTAAAACGGTATCTTCTGCCTGACGCGCCTGGGAAACGGACAAGTTGATAGCATTACGTTCCATATCCTCGACGGCACGATTCCAGGAGCGGGTCAGCGTCCAGCTACTGGTCATCACCCCCGCCAGTAATAATGCGGTCATGAAAAAAGTGATGCTACGTCCAAGGGAGGAATCCAGAGCCAGTGCGCCTGAAATATGTTTATTGATGTTCATTTTTTCCCCGTGCTTCACATCCCGTTCTTTAAGTTAAGCATGAAAATACGATGATTTATAAGCAAAATCATGTTGCGATAAGGATGAACTGAGATGTCTCGCGCTATCATCAGCGAGTGAAGTGTCTTCTTATAATGAAATAAAACCTGTTAGATGACGTTATTAAAAGGATATATCCGGCGCTGCTTCGCGTTGGCTATTCAGCCATTAAGATGACACTGGCGACATAAAAACGAGAATGACCTGATCGTATTCTCCCGTCTCTTTATGTCGCCCCCGCTTAACGTTTTATGCGTTGCGGCCAGTTAATAGATGAGACACCGTTGAGTATCGGGCGGGCAAACAGGAAACCCTGAAAACGCTCAATCCCGGCGGCTTCCAGCCAGCACCACTCTTCCACTTTCTCCACGCCTTCGGCCACTACGGTAATTTGCATCTCAGCACAGCAATCGATAATCGCTTTGACGATAGCCTGCTTCGGGCCGTGCATATGGATATCGGTGACGATGCTGCGGTCAATCTTGAGTTTGTCCGGCTGAAACTTGGCAAGCAGAGACAATCCTGCAAACCCGGAACCAAAATCGTCGATCGCCAGGCCAATTCCCGCCGCACGTAACTGACGAATAGCGGAGGTAAATTCGTCATAGCTGGAAATCATCTCATCCTCTGTCACCTCAACAATGACCTGCTCAGGATCGAGTTGATTGCGTTTAATGTGATCCAACAAAATGTTCACGGCGCCGGGTATCTTTACCAGTGACATCGGCAACAAGTTGATGGCCACCTTGTGATTTCCAATCCCCAGACGGCGCGCCATCGCCAGTGCCCAGCCTTTTGACGCCAGGTCCGCCTCGTGCAATTTATGTTCGGGAATGGTTGAAAAATAGTCCTGCGGGCTTCCACCATCCGGCCCACGGATTAACGCTTCGAGTGAGGATATATTGCCGCGCGCGGGGTCAACAATGGGCTGAAACGCAAACTGACAGGGTTGATTATGTAGTATGGGAACGTTCGCCAGCTCAAATGGCGGAAGTGTGGTATTCAATCGCCAGCGTTCAGCGGGGTAATTTAAAACGTGTTTTGACGGAAGCGGTGACGCGACAAAATTGCGAATAAATTTATAGACGCGATCATTGCGCGCAAGGTGGTATTTTAATCTGCCAAATTTAATCACCATGCGCAGTACTGCGCTCGGTCTGGTATTTCTCAGGTCAAACAGTACCAGCCCCTGGTCAAGGAAGCGGCGATGTGGCGCAAAATCACGCATCAGCTCTACGACGTGTGCATGACGAACATCTTTGTTGATACGTTCAAAAACCGCGTTGACTGCAGAGATGGGGCCTTCCAGTACCTGTAAAAACTGTCTGCCATCAAACAGCAACACACCCGTCACCTGCAGTGCCGTATTCCGTAGGCTTGCCTGCTGTACAAGCCCAGCCAGTTGCGAAGGATCCAACGCATAATTAAGCCGGCTACGATAGATCAAAGTCGCTAACACTGAGTACTTCCCTCAAAAAAATATCCACACAAAAACTGCATGAATAGACGCAATGGTAATAGTGTAACAAGGAAGCTCAAATTCCGTTCACTGATTAAAGCCTTTTCTGTGCCTGTTATCGTGGACTAGCCCACCCACCTTGAGAAACTGCCTAACCTACAGATAAACATTTTAACCGCTCACCAGCAGACTTTTAGCTACACTTTAGTATGTACTATATATCCACCAGAAGATTTTGATCTGATAATGACAAAAATATTACAGTTTTGCGAATATATTAGTCTGCTATGTTAATGTTTCTATTTTTGATCGCTTATTTTCTATGCTTTCCTGTATTTCCCGCCTTTAATTTGCATTAAGTCTTGTTTTTCATCCTGGTGAAAAACATCATGACATTTTTCTTTTGCAAAATCATAACAATATTTAAATAAATTACCGTAAGCATGGCTTAAAAAATATTTATCGCAGCTACTTTCAGTTGTATGGCTGTTCGTGGAAAATGTGCAGGTAATAACAAAAAAACTCTCTGTCGGGTTAATAAAAAAAACACCTTCACCGACAGAAAAAATCCTGTTTATTGTACGCAGTTCATTGTGGGGTTATTTATGAAGCGTAACACTCCTGTTACACAGAGAGAGTATTTGCTTAACGAAGGTACGACATTGCTTTCGACAACGAATACGCATAGCCATATAACTTATGCAAACACAGCATTTATAGACGCCAGCGGATTTACTGAGGACCAACTTGTCGGTGAACCTCACAATCTTATTCGTCACCCGGATATGCCCCCCGCCGCGTTTGGCGATCTGTGGTTTACCATTCAGCAAGGCGATAGCTGGACCGGCATGGTGAAAAACCGCCGTCAGAATGGCGACCATTATTGGGTTCGTGCAAACGTCACTCCTGTTTATCAACAAGGGCAACTTACTGGTTATATTTCAGTGCGTAATATTCCAGCGCGCGAGGAAATTACCGCCAGTGAAAAACTTTACCAGTTAGTCAATGATAATAAATTAGGCGGACATCGTTTTTATAAAGGCCTGGTAGTACGACGTGGCCTGCTCTCTTTTTTATCCATTTTCCAGCGCATGAGTGTAACGCGGCGGGCTAACTTTGGCCTTTTTATCGCTGCCGCATTATTCGTGGCGATGCAATTTGCCCCCTTTAATCTGGTGGAAAAAGTCGGTACGACAATCGGAATAATGGCCCTGTTGTCGGTTTATTTACAGGCGCAAATTTGTCGTCCGTTGAAAGTTATCCTCTCCCAGATGCAAAAAGTGGTCTCCGGGCGTAAAGCCGATTATCGCCATTTTAATCGCGTGGATGAAATTGGTTTACTGATGCGCCTGGTCAATCAGTCAGGTCTTAACCTCAATTCACTGGTCGGTGATGTCTCCGCGCAGATCAATGGCATTCGTGACATTAGCCTGCGCATTACCGAAGAAGGCGAGTCCCTGCAAAAACGCACAGAAGAAACCTCTGCGGACCTGCACCAGACTGCCGCGGCTGTTGAGGAGATTGCCAGCGCGGTAAGGCAGACCGCTGAAACCGCCGCTGAGGCGATGACCCGCGCAGATGAAACCAGCGTCAGTGCGACAAACAGCGGCGCTATCATGAAGAAAACAATCTCGATGATGCAGGCCGTTTCCCAGGATAACAGCAAAATCGTCGATATCATCGGCGTGATTGACAGCATCGCCTTCCAGACGAATATTCTGGCGCTGAACGCCGCGGTAGAAGCGGCGCGAGCAGGCGAAGCAGGGCGTGGTTTTGCGGTCGTTGCGGCGGAAGTTCGCAACCTGGCGCAGCACTCGGCCTCGGCAGCGCGGGAGATTCAGGCACTTATCGAACAGAACGTGGCAAATGTCAAAAACGGCGTTGAGATGGTGGAGAACACCGAAACCCACCTGACGGCGATGATTGATAACGTCATGACGATGTCGACGATGATCAAAGAGATTGGCACCGCAACGCATGAACAGACGCAGGCCCTGGAGCTGATCAATAAATCCGTTTCCCGCGTCGGGGTGATGACGCACAACAACACCAGCATGGTGGAAAACGTGACCATTGCGGCAGAAAATCTCTCTGAGCGCGCAGCGCGTCTGCATCGCGCCGTGCATGTGTTCGGGAGTAGCGAAGGCTAATTATTTCATGACCATGCTATAGTCAGTGTCTCACTATGCTGACGCGCAAGGTTACCCATGTTCGCTTTGGTCAGAAGGTTGTGTTTGGTTATTGCCGCCGTCACGGCGACATCTGCCGGGGCCAGTCTGCAACCCCCGGCAGGTTACCAGCAACCACCGCAACACCATGCTGCTTCCCGTTTTACCTGCCCTTCCTTTCCGCCCCCCTTTACCGGGGCATTAGATTTCACCAGTAAATATGAGGGATCGGACAGCGCTCGCGCCACGCTGAATCCACAAGCCGACCAGGCATTCCATGAGCAGACAAAGGCGATCACTGAACTGGAAAAAGTGGTCAGCCAGGTCGTGACGGGATTCGCCCGCGATGGCAACCCGGCGCGGGCAGATTGCGTGGTCAATGGCCTGGAGACCTGGGCTCGTGCCGGCGCATTAACCGCTGTTGCCAAAAACCACACCGGGAAATCGATGCGAAAATGGGCACTGGCAACGCTCTCATCCTCCTGGCTGCAGTTGAAATTCTCCCCTGCGCATCCGTTAGACCGACAGCAGCAAAAAGCAGCCGACGTTGAACACTGGCTCAGTCATCTGGCCGATTTGACCGTGGCGGACTGGCGTGACCTGCCATTAAAACGCGTTAACAACCACAGCTACTGGGCGGCCTGGGCGATTATGGCGACGGCGGTTGTCACCGACCGACGCGATCTCTTTGATCAGTCACTGGCAATGTACCGCACCGCCGCAAACCAGGTGGATAGCGAGGGTTTCTTACCCAATGAACTGCGCCGCAAGCAGCGCGCCTTTTCCTATCACAACTATGCCATTCAGCCGCTGGTGATGATTGCCCTGTTCGCGCGCAGTAATGGTGTTGAGGTGACGGCGGAAAATGATAACGCGTTGCAGCGACTGGCCCGGCGCATTTTGTCCGGGTTCGACAATCCGGATGTGTTCACCCGTAAGACCGGTATCCCCCAGGACAGCGCTTTTACTCAGCAGGCCTCCAGTATTGCCTGGCTTGAGGGCTGGTGTGCGCTGCAAACCTGCGATGCCCGGACAAAGCAGCGAATTGCCGCCCTGCGCCCGCTGCACAGCACCCGGTTGGGCGGCGATCTGAGCTGGCTTTTTGTCGCCCATTAACCGCAGCAGGACTGTTCCGAAAGCGGGCATCGGTCATTGCACTCGCTGGCGGATTAGGGGACCATCACTTTTGCGGCAACCGTGTTGTCGCACTGCATCAGGTTATATTTCGCCCGGTCATCGCGCCGGGCTTGTCCTTGAAACATCAACTGGATTAAGGAGTAAGCATGAAATCGAACCGTCAGGCACGTCATATTATGGGGCTGGATTACAAAGTCTCTAATATCAGGAAAGTGGTGAATAAGGACGATCAGGAAGTGACCGTGACGCACCGTTCTGGTCGTCATCGTCGCGTTGAATAACGTACATCTCCCCTTTCATGCCGCCCCGCCTGGGGTGGCATTACACCTCGTAAAATTCATCTCCCAAATCGCGTGAACAAGAAGTATTTACCATATGTATGCTTTATACTGGCGCGCGCCGCTGTACCCGCGCGAACAGGCATTCGCGCCGGAATCGTCGACTTAGGAGCTGTAAAATGCATACGAAGCATAATAAAAACCGATCGCTGTATATTCCCTATGCCGGGCCTGTATTACTTGAGTTCCCGCTACTCAATAAAGGCAGCGCATTTAGTGTAGAAGAGAGAAGCCACTTCAACCTGCTGGGGCTGTTGCCAGCCGTGGTGGAAACCATTGAAGAACAGGCTGAACGCGCCTGGTTACAGTACCAGGGCTTTAAGACGGATATCGACAAGCACATTTACCTGCGAAATATCCAGGACACCAACGAAACCCTCTTTTATCGTCTGGTCGAGAACCATCTCGATGAGATGATGCCGGTCATTTATACCCCGACCGTAGGCTGGGCGTGTGAACGTTTCTCGGAAATCTACCGTCGCGCGCGCGGTGTGTTTATCTCCTTGCAAGACCGCGGCAGTATGGATGACATACTGCAAAATGTGCCGAACCATAACATCAAAGTGATTGTGGTCACTGACGGTGAACGTATTCTCGGTCTGGGTGACCAGGGGATCGGCGGTATGGGCATTCCTATTGGTAAACTCTCCCTTTATACCTCTTGTGGTGGTATCAGTCCGGCCTACACCCTGCCCGTGGTCCTTGATGTCGGTACCAACAATCAACAATTGCTTAACGACCCGCTGTATATGGGCTCGCGCCATCCGCGTATTACCGGCGATGAGTACACCGCGTTTGTTGATGAATTTATCCAGGCGGTGAAACATCGCTGGCCGAATGTGCTGCTGCAATTCGAAGATTTTGCCCAGAAAAACGCGATGCCATTGCTTAATCGCTACCGCAATGAAATCTGCTGCTTCAATGATGATATTCAGGGAACCGCCGCCGTGACGGTCGGTACGCTGATCGCTGCCAGCCGCGCGGCGGGTAGCCAGCTCAGCAACCAGAAGATTGTCTTCCTCGGCGCGGGCTCTGCCGGGTGCGGTATTGCCGAGCAGATTATTGCTCAGACCCAGCGTGAAGGGTTAAGCGAAGCCGATGCCCGTCAGAAAGTCTACATGGTGGATCGCTTTGGCCTGCTCACCGACCAGATGCCGAACCTGCTTCCGTTCCAGAACAAGCTGGTACAAAAGCGCGAAAATCTGCAGAACTGGGATGCGCAGACCGATGCGCTGTCGCTGCTCGACGTAGTGCGTAACGTTAAGCCGGATATTCTGATTGGCGTTTCCGGCCAGCCGGGGCTGTTTACGGAAGAGATCATCCGTGAAATGCACAAGCATTGCCCGCGTCCGATCGTCATGCCGTTGTCAAACCCGACCTCGCGCGTTGAGGCGACACCGCAGGACATTATCAGTTGGACGAACGGTATGGCGCTGGTCGCCACAGGTAGCCCATTCACGCCGGTAACCTGGAACGAGAAAACCTGGCCTATTGCACAGTGCAACAACTCCTATATCTTCCCGGGTATCGGTCTGGGTGTGATTGCCTCCGGCGCATCGCGCATTACCGACGATATGCTGATGTCCGCCAGTGAGACACTGGCGAAATACTCTCCTCTGGTCATTAACGGTGAAGGATTGGTCTTACCGGAGCTGAAAGATATCCATATCGTTTCCCGCGCAATTGCCTTCGCGGTGGCAAAAGTCGCCCAACAAGAAGGTGTTGCTGTGAAAACGTCCGAAGAGGCGCTGTTGCAGGCGATTGACGATAACTTCTGGTTGCCGGAATATCGCAACTATCGTCGAACCTCTATCTGATGACTCACCCGGCAGCGCGATGTTGCCGGGTTTCTTTCCTCTTATCCGCCGCTATTTTGTCTTTTCCGGTCACGCCTCTTCACTACCACCTGTTCACAAGAATGCACTGCGTCATGACGGGAAATGCGTTTCTTCGGCCGTCACAATGCCTTCAAAAGCGCTTAACTCCATCAATCGGCTATGGAACCAGTAACGGGAAAATTCAGCGCCCAGCGCTGCGTTGAGATAGTCGCATTGGGCGAAGAGAGTGAGGGCATCCTGTTGAAAAAGTGGTAGCACTGGCGCGTTATTGAGAATATCCGGCAGCTCGGTATCGTTAACCTGTTCCAGACCATACAGCATACCGATCAGTACTGTCGCCATAACCAGATAGGGATTAGCATCGGCACCGGCCAGTCGATATTCAATACGCCTGGCCGCATGACCTGAACACGGTATCCGCAGTGCGGCGGAGCGCTTGTTAAAGCCCCAGGCATTGAAGATCGGTGTATCAATCCCCTTACGTAAGCGCCTGAATCCATTCACGCCCGGAGCCATGATGGCCATTGATGCCGGCATAAGCCGGAGCAATCCGGCCAGGCACAGGCGGGTCATCTCATTGAGTTCACCCTCATCGGAAGCAAAGATATTCTCGCCATGGACATTGTTAAGGCTGATATGAAAATGCAAGCCATTACCCGCGAGTGCAGAGAAGGGTTTTGCCATGAAATTTGCCTGCAAACCCAACTTTTCCGCTACGGCAGAGGTTAATTTGCGAAGTGCCAGAACGTTTTCGCACAGCGCGACCACATCGCGGGAGTGGTGCAAATTCAGTTCAAACTGCCCGGGCTCTGCCTCACAGACAATACCCGATAACGGCAAGTTTTGTGCGGCGGCCATCGCTTCCAGTTCTTCAACAAAAGCCGTCTTTGCGGCCGACAGTGACAAATGAAAACAGCCGGCTTCCTGCTGATGTTGTTGGTGCGGATCGATGAGATAAAATTCAATTTCCGGCGCGATAACCGGGAATAAACCGTGGTAATGAAATTTCGCGAGGACGTTTTCGAGAATAGCGCGCGGATCGTACTCAAAGCCGCCGCCTTCTTGATTGCGCATCATCAGTAATAATTGTGCATGATGACTGGGATCCTGAGCGCAGGGACGCAATGTTCCGGGGACGGGCATACAGAGATTATCGGGCTCATCTTCTGCATTATCATTTTCTCCCCGGCTGATGACATGGCCTTTTTTGTCCATGGTATAAACAGACTGCGGGAAATAACATCCTTGTGCCAGTGCGTCTAATGCAGCGATGGCAATGCGTTTTCCACGGAATATACCGTGCGTGTCGGTCAAATAAATATCAACGTGGCGGGTATCCGGGTAACGCGCCAGATAGTGGTGAACTTCTTTCGCAAAATCACTTTCGAGCCTCTTCTTTGATACATCCATGAGGGCAACAACCGCAGAGGATGTTGCCGTAAACGGGAAAAGAGAGCGCATATTTTTGAGTGAGGTAAAGTTCATCAGTGAGTTCATGGGTTTCTTTCATTAAGGCCTTGCGGCGATGAAAGCAGCATAAAATAAGCGGCATAAAGAGCCTGTAAAAAGGGAATTTACCGGCATAAAAAAACTGTAAATGCCCATGACGCCGATGCTGGCATCCTCGGTAAAACCTCGCTACACTGCTGCTACCCATTAACCGGATAAATAAAAGGAGGATAATTATGTCGTACTGTGAACGTTTTCTCGTTTCACATGCCTTTGGTGATCGCACCAGCTCAAGCGTTATCGGTATCGTGCTGCGATAACTTCGGCTTGAGCGAAGCTAACTAACACCCTTCCTCGGGCTTACCGGGTTATCGTCAGCGATGTTTGACGAGGCATGCCTATGCCTGTAACTCTTGAGTAAGCAATGAGCACATTACTGTCTGCACAATCATTACGTGTTGAAACGGCATTTGGTCCGTTATTTTCTGATATCTCCTTTACCCTGAAACAAGGCGACCGGCTTGGTCTCATTGGCGACAACGGCTGCGGCAAAAGTACGCTATTGAAAGTTCTTGATGGCACCCTTTTGCCCTCTGCGGGCAGCGTTTCAGTGGCGAATCACTGCCTGATGGCGCGCGTTGAGCAACATCTGCCCGACACGCTGCTGGATCTCACCCTGCTTGACGCCGTGCTGGCCCGACTTGCGCCGGGCGAACGTGACGTTCAGCGCTGGCGTGCGCAAGCGCTGTTAGCCGGAATGGGACTCAGTGAAGATGAGATAGCCCTACCTGCGGCAACCCTCAGTGGCGGGCAACATACCCGGCTATTGTTGGCCCGCGCGTTAATCACCGATCCTGATTTATTGCTCTTGGATGAGCCCAGTAACCATCTCGATCTGCCAACCATGCTCTGGCTGGAGCGATTCCTGCAGCGCTGGTCTGGTAGCTTTGTGCTGGTTTCTCACGACCGGGCGCTACTGGATGCCGTGACCAATGGCACCTGGATCCTTCGCGATAACCGGCTGCATTACTTCGCTCTTCCCTGCTCTGCCGCGCGTCAGGCGCTGCAGGAGCGGGATGCCAGCGATGCATTGCGCCACAAAGCAGAGCAAAAAGAGATCGACCGGGTTACCAGCAGCGCCAAACGGCTGGCGACCTGGGGGCGTGTTTACGACAATGAAGATCTGTCGCGCAAAGCAAAGCAAATGGAAAAGCAGGTAGAACGCCTGAAAGAGAGCCAGACGCAACTGACGGCAGGAAGTCTGTGGCGTTTAACCCTCCAGGGCGAACCGCTGATTGCCGACCGTTTGCTGGAGATGGAACATCTCCCCGTCATCGCCGCGCCGGGTTTACCAGCGCTCTTTTCCGTGCCGCTGGCGCGCGTGAAAACCGGCGACCGAATTGCCATTATCGGGCAAAACGGCTGTGGGAAGTCCTCCCTGCTTCGGCTTATCTGGCGTCAACTGACCGGTGATATCGCGGCTCCTGGGATGGCGGTTCATCCACGTCTGCATGCCGGGTACTATGATCAGACGTTGGAGCAACTGCCCGATGACGCGACGCTTCTGGACGCGCTGGAGCCGTTCGCGCCGTCGGCGGAATTGCGCAAAATGACGTTGATCAGCGCCGGGTTTGCCTGGGCTCGTCACGGACAAAAAGTGGCAACGCTCAGCGGCGGCGAGCGCTCCCGGCTGCTGTTTGTTGGCCTGTCGCTGGCACGCTACAACCTGCTGATGCTCGATGAACCGACTAACCATCTGGATATGAGCGGTAAAGAGGCACTGATGCAAACGCTGCAACAGTACTCAGGCGGTGTACTGCTGGTCAGCCACGATCGTGAGCTGATTGGCCAGAGCTGTAACCGCTTCTGGCTGGTTGAACAGGGGCAGTTTAGCGAATGGCACGACGTCGAGGTGGTGTATGACCGTCTGCGCCAGGAACAACAGGAAGACGAGACGCCGGTGACAGCAAAAGCGACATCAACGGAGCTGGTTGATGAAAGCGATGCGCTACTGGAGCAGTTAATTGCGCTGGAAACCCGCCTTGAGCAGGATCTGGCGCGTAAATCGGCGCATCAAAAACCGTTGCTACAGGCGCAGTGGCGAGAGGAGATAGCCAGAATCAACCGGTTACTGATGTAAGACACCTACCTAAACAGGCGCTTTTGCGCCTGTTTTTTCTCATGGCGAGAGAGGCGTTATCTGTTGTAAAAAGCAATGTAAGCGCTAAAAATGGCCCCGCATAACCGCATATTTTTTTGCATGCCGTTATACGTGCGCTGTCTTATTGATATTTTTCCGCATACCGACTGAGGTGAAACAGATATGGATATTTCGACCCGTGGCCTGGATGTGTTGTTTATTGCAGGTTTTGGCCCAGTCCCACGCAACGTGGGCGACAGTAAAGCACTTTACCAGGAGGCGTTAGGTCTTCCCATTAAGCCCATGGAGGGCAATGAAGATTACCTGTTAGCCGAACATGGCGCGCTTGACGGCGCAAAACATTTTGCACTCTGGCCGTTGTATCAGGCGGCACAGTCCTGCTTTGGCACAGAAGCATGGCCTGCCGATATTCCCGCGCCGCAAAGCTGGATTGAGTTCGAAGTCGCCGATCTTGACAGCGCAACCCGTGTGCTGCGCGAAAAAGGCTACGCCCTGCTCGTGGATAACCGCCTTGAGCCCTGGGGACAAAGCATCACCCGCTTTCTCAGCCCGGAAGGCATACTGGTGGGCTTAAGCATTACGCCGTGGCTGCGCGATTAATTGTTGATGTGACGAAAAACGCTCCCTTGAGAGCGTTTTTTTTGTCTATAGAAAACCCCCAGCTAGGCTGGGGGTTCCGGAAAGCTTTCAGCTTTAAGCCAGTTATTAAAACCCCTTTTGATTTGTTAAAACAGCTTGCGGTCTGGCAACTGCAAAAGTTCAACAAGAAATCAAAAGGGGGTCCCGATGGGGGACGAAAAGAGCTTAGCGCACACCCGATGGAACTGTAAATATCACATAGTTTTTGCGCCGAAATACCGAAGACAGGCGTTCTACGGAGAGAAACGTCTGGCGATAGGCAGCATTTTAAGAAAGCTGTGTGAGTGGAAAAACGTACGGATCCTGGAAGCTGAATGCTGTGCAGATCATATCCATATGCTTGTGGAAATCCCGCCCAAAATGAGCGTATCCGGCTTTATGGGATATCTGAAAGGGAAAAGCAGTCTGATGCTTTATGAGCAGTTTGGAGATCTGAAATTCAAATACAGGAACAGGGAGTTCTGGTGTCGGGGATACTACGTGGATACGGTAGGGAAGAACACAGCGAAGATACAGGAATACATAAAGCACCAGCTTGAAGAGGATAAAATGGGTGAGCAGTTGTCGATCCCTTATCCGGGCAGCCCGTTTACGGGCCGTAAGTAAGGAAGTTTGATGCAAATGTCAGATCGTATGCGCCTGTTAGGGCGCGGCTGGTAACAGAGCCTTACAGGCGCATCTGAAAAACCTCCGGCTATGCCGGAGGATATTTATTCAGGCCAGTGCGCTAACGTCAGCACGAACCCGCTTCGCCTTTACCCGCCCGTACATAAGCAGTGCTGACATGGCCGAGAACGAAAGGATTGCGGCGGGCAACGTGACGTAATCCCAGCTCAGACCGAGCGTGATCATCAGTCCGCCAAAATAAGCGCCGATGGCACTGCCGAGGTTAAAAGCAATTTGCCCCCCTGCCGCACCCAGTAATTCACCGCCTTTGGCATTCTGTAACAGCAGAATTTGTAGCGGTGCCGCCAGAGCGAACAGACCCGCGCAGCAGATAAAACCCATCGTTAAAGAGGCAACTTTGTTTTCGCCGAAGGCAAACAGCAGCAGCAAAGACAGTACAATCACCAGGTCGGTGGTGGCTGCGATGCGCAGCGGGCTATATCGCCCGGACAATCTGCCGCTTAACAGATTACCCAACACCATTCCCAGCCCCATTAGCATCATGATGACCGTCATGAACATTTCCGAAAAGCCGGACACGTTCAGCATAAATGGCTTCACAAAGCTGAACCAGGCGAAGACGCCCGCGTTGCCAAACATGGTAGCGGCGAAGATAAACCACGGCTCTGGCTTTTTCAGAAAGCGAAACTGTTCGGTAAAACGGGTTTCGGATTTATCAAAAAGTTGGGGTACCCAGAGGAGAATGGAAACGAGCACCAGCAAATTAAACAGCGCAATCAGCATAAAGGTGTAGCGCCAGCTAAAGGCATGACCAAGCCAGGTTCCCAGCGGTACACCCGCAAGGTTAGCCACCGTCATCCCGGCGACCATACCCGCAACGGCCAGTGTCACTTTTCCCGGCGGAGCAATTTTAGACAGAATAATCGCCCCAACGCCGAAAAACGCGCCGTGAGGGAATCCCGACACCAGCCTGCCGATGGCCAGCATGGTATATGACGATGAAAAGGTAAAAATTGTATTCCCCACCGCGCACATGGCGACCAGGAACAACAGAATGGTTTTCAAGGAAAAACGGCTGGAGAACACGGCGATAATCGGCGCGCCGATCACCACGCCAAAAGCATAAAAGGAGATCATATTGCCCGCCGACGGAATGGAGATCCCCACATCTTTCGCCAGTTCGGTCAGCACCCCCATAATGCCAAATTCCGCCATGCCAAGGCCAAAAGTGCCCAGTGCTAACGAAAAAATCGTCTTTTTCATACCACAACCACATGTTAATAGAATGCAACAAGCATTATCGACCATTCGTTAAGTGTGAACCAGTTCAAACTCTCCTGCTGGCATATTCATCCATACATTCAGCTCAGGCTGTGAATGTTTTCATACCCTATGCGATATATCGGAAGCCCCTGAAATACAATGACACGAGTAATTTTCGCGCGCATCTGAACCGACCATTACACTTCTTAGGCGTCTCGTTATTTATTTGAAAGAGGAAGAGAGTCATGGGAAAGAAGAAAAACATCAGCACCATCGCTGACGCACCTCCTGCGGCGCCGCTTAAAAACAAGGAATATGAGAAAGAGTTACGTCGGCTTCACGTTGAACTGGTAAAACTTCAGCGCTGGGTTGTCAGCAAAGGGCTCAAAGTCTGCATCGTCTTTGAGGGGCGTGATGGCGCGGGCAAAGGCGGCACCATTAAAGCCATTACTGAACGCGTCAGTCCACGTATCTTCCGCGTTGTCGCCCTGCCCGCACCCACTGAGCGCGAAAAAAGCCAGCTTTATCTGCAGCGTTACGTTCCCTATCTGCCGGCGGCAGGTGAAATTGTTATCTTTGACCGTAGCTGGTACAACCGCGCCGGGGTTGAACGCGTGATGGGTTTTTGCACAATGGAACAAGTAGATAAATTTCTGGAAAGCGTCCCGATGATGGAGCGCGCGATGGTTGAGTCCGGCATTATCTTGTTGAAATACTGGCTTGAGGTGACGCCGGAAGAGCAAGAACGCCGTCTGCGCGATCGCGTGAACGATGGCCGCAAGACCTGGAAGCTATCCCCCATGGATATCAAATCCTTCGACCGCTGGGATGATTACACCGTTGCGCGAGACGCGATGTTCGAAGCCTCCGATACCTCATGGGCACCGTGGTTTGTCGCCCGCTCCGAAGACAAAAAACGTGTACGGCTGAATATCATTACCCACCTGCTAACGCAGATCCCTTATGAGGATATTCCGGACGATCCGGTGGAGTTCCCGAAACGCAAAATAGGTAAAGTTAAGCCCACCCATTATCCTTTCCGTATTATTCCCGAACCGTTCTGAATAATTGCCTTACTGCATCGGTTACCACTGCCGATGCAGTTTCCTTTATTACATCTGTTTCTTTTTTCTGGAATTGTTCTCGCAGTAAGGGAATTACCAGGGGGTTCAGTATTGTTTTTTATACGGGGGGATTGATAATGCAGCTATCATTCACAAGGAGGCGAAGATGAAATCTCATTCACAACACGACAACCCTATCAAAGAGCTTCTGACAGTTACGTCGCCCCGTCCGGCCTTAACCGTCGAAGAGCGTAAGGAACAGCGTAAACGGGACAAAGCCTTCATGCGTGCCATGAATGATTTTACGGCTAAAGCGGGCTTACTGTCTGATGATCCCTTCTTTGGGGGGATCTAAGGTGCTTCCAATTTGATGTTTATCTGAATCCGTCGGAAAGAACGAATACGTTACAACCCTATATTATGGTGATACAGCATGATTATTATGATGATTTATCAACGCGCTTAATTCTGCCATTAAGTTTTCGAAATCAATTAACCAGCCATCATCATTCGGCTACACCATTAGTGAATATTGATTTTCAGACGTTATTTCTTAATACGCCTGGAATAACAAGTGTGGATAAAAAGAAATTAAGCAATAGATATTTTGTATGTAATCTGAGCAGTGCACGATCACTGGTTATTGGTGCCATTGATGCGTTAGTGACGAATACGTAACTCTCTCTACCGCCACCCGCCCCAGCCTGACGCCTGTGAACACGCCAGGCCGGGTAAGTGGGTAAATACGCAGTTGGCATACCCGGCGAACGCTATCTGAGCCCGTGCATGTTCTCTTCTTTGGCTTCCTGCCTTTCGACCTCAAGGTACCAACGCGGATGATGTTTGCGTGCCCAGCGGCGGCTCACTTTCCCTTCGATCATCCCTTTAATTGAGCCTTTCACCCAGAACGCCATATACATATGAATCAGGATGGCGTGAAGAAGGATAATGGCAGAGGTTGCGTGAATCAGCAGGCTATAGCGGATCACCTGAATCGGAAAATATGGGGCAAACCAGGGGCGCCAGATGATGATGCCGGATACAAGTAAGATAAAAATCATACTCATGATGGTCCAGAACATCATCTTTTGCCCGGCGTTATATTTGCCGACTGTCGCGACCTTGTGCTCGTTGCCTTTCAGTACCTCCACAATCCCTTTCAGCCAGGGAATATCCTGCCTGTCCGGGATGTTGTGATGCACAAAGCGCACAAACATCACCATCAGCATCAGGAAGACCGCAACGCCAAAGAACGGGTGCAGGATGCGCCCCATCTGCGGTGTACCAAAGGTCTCCGTCAGCCATTGTAGCGTCGGAAAGAAAAACGAGATCCCCGACAGCGACACCAGGAAGAAGAGGATAACCATCGTCCAGTGACAGGCGCGATCAATAAACCGGGTGCGCACAATCATTTTCGAATCACTCATGATGCTCCTCGTCGTCATCGACTTCTTTATTCGGCCCAATGCCAATGTAGTGGTAAATCAACCCGGCAAACGAGGCGATAAAGCCGGCGGCAGCCAGCGGTTTCAGCGCCCCTTTCCACAGGCTGATGGACGTGTCGATGGCCGGATCCTTCGGCAGGTTGTGGTACAACGCCGGTTGGTCATTATGGTGCAGCACATACATCACATGTGTGCCGCCAACGCCTTGCGGGTTGTAGACCCCCGCATTCGGATAGCCGCGTTTTTTGAGTTTCTCCACACGCGCCTGCGCGACGTCCAGCATCTCCTTTTTGGTACCAAAGTGAATGGCCCCGGTTGGGCAGGTTTTCACGCAGGCCGGCTCCTGGCCGACACTCACGCGATCCACACACAAGGTGCATTTATAGACCCGGTTATCCTCTTTATTGAGACGCGGGACGTTAAAGGGGCACCCGGCGATGCAGTAGCCGCAGCCGATACAATTTTCCTGCTGGAAATCAACAATCCCATTGGCGTACTGGATGATCGCCCCGGCGGATGGGCAAGCTTTCAGACAACCCGGATCCTCACAGTGCATGCAGCCATCTTTGCGAATCAGCCACTCCAGCTTGCCGTTTTGCTCGGTTTCGCTAAAGCGCATCACCGTCCAGGATTTGGCGCTCAGATCCGCCGGGTTGTCGTACACCCCGACGCAGTGCCCGACTTCATCGCGGATATCATTCCACTCAGAGCAGGCCACCTGGCAGGCTTTGCAGCCCACGCAGGAAGAGACATCAATCAGCTTGGCCACTTCATCTTTATAATCCCGCGCACGTGGCGCGGGGGTGATGGGATTTGTCGCGGAGCGCTTGAGAATGTCCTGTGTTTCCATTGCCATATCGTCGCTCCTTACGCTTTCTCGATGTTGACCAGAAACGCCTTGTACTCCGGCGTTTGCGAGTTCGCATCGCCGACGTTGGGTGTCAGGGTATTGGCGATGTAGCCTTTCTGCGCCACCCCTTCAAATCCCCAGTGCAGCGGAATGCCAATGGTTTCCACCTGCTGGCCGTTAACGTGCAGCGTGCGCAGACGACGCGTAACCACCGCCACTGCGCGAATAAAGCCACGCTTGCTGCTGACCTTCACGCGGTCGCCGTTGGCAATGCCTTTGGCTTTCGCCAGCCCTTCGCTTATCTCGACAAACTGTTCCGGCTGCGCGATAGCGTTCAGGCGCGCATGTTTGGTCCATGTGTGGAAATGCTCCGTCAGACGGTAAGTGGTGCCGACATACGGAAACCTGTCTTTCTTGCCAAGACGGGCGGCATCGTCTTCGTACAGACGGACGACCGGACTGGAGATCACGTTTGGGTGCAGCGGGTTCGTGCCGAGCGGCGTTTCCATCGGCTCGTAGTGTTCCGGGAACGGCCCTTCTGCCAGCTTATCAAGCGCAAACAGGCGTCCCAGCCCTTCCGGCTGCATGATGAACGGATTGGTCGCGCTGCCCGGCGGTGCGGTGTTGAAGTCCGGGATATCGTTACCCGCCCATTTACTGCCGTTCCACTGGATCAGCATGCGTTTCGGATCCCAGGGTTGACCGTTGATATCCGCCGAAGCGCGGTTGTAAAGCACGCGGCGGTTCATTGGCCACGCCCAGGACCAGCCCAGCGTATTGCCTAGCCCTGACGGGTCAGCGTTGTCGCGGTTAGCCATCTGGTTGCCTTGCCCGGTCCAGCTACCGGTATAAATCCAGCAGGAAGACGCGGTGGTTCCGTCGTCTCGCAACAGCGCAAAACCGCTCAGTAACTCCCCTTTCTTCGCAATCAAGACCCCCGCCGGGTCGTAGAGATCCGCCAGCGCAATGCCGTTGTTCTCTTTTGCTATTTCCTCAGGCTCGGGGCTTTCAGGTTGCTTATACGCCCAGCGCATTTTGAGCAGCGGCTCAATACCTTTGCCGCCTTCGCTTCGATACATCTCGCGCAGGCGATGGTAAATCCCGGCCAGAATTTCACCGTCATTGCGCGCTTCACCCGGCGCATCCTGCCCCTTCCAGTGCCACTGTAGCCAGCGCCCGGAGTTGGCAATTGAACCCTCCTCTTCGGCAAAACAGGTCGATGGCAGACGGAAAACTTCGGTCTGGATGGCCATCGGATCCACATCATTCATTTCGCCGTGGTTCTGCCAGAAATTAGAGGTTTCCGTGACCAGCGGATCGATAACCACCATGTATTTCAGCTTGCTCAGGCTGCGCACCACTTTGTTTTTGTCCGGGAAAGACGCCACCGGGTTAAAGCCCTGGCAGAGGTAGCCTGTGACATTGCCTTTATCCATCATGTTGAAATACTTGATAACGTCATAGGCCTGGTCCCACTTCGGCAGCCAGTCAAAGCCCCAGTTGTTCTCCTTCTGCGCGGCATCGCCATAGAAAGATTTCATCAGACTGACGAAGAACTTCGGATAGTTACCCCAGTAGTTCACCTGATCGGGCAGCATGGCTTTCGGTGTATTTGCCGTGAGATAAGATTGCAGATCTGCCTGTTTTTCTGACGGCAGCGTCAGATAGCCCGGCAGACTGGTCGACAGCAACCCTAAGTCTGTTAAGCCCTGAATATTGGAGTGACCGCGCAGCGCGTTAACGCCGCCGCCAGCCATGCCCATATTGCCGAGCAGAAGTTGGATCATCGCCATAGTGCGGATGTTCTGCGCGCCCACGGTGTGCTGCGTCCAGCCCAGCGCATACAGGAAGGTGGTGGTCCGGTCTGCCGCGCTGGTGGAGGCCAGCACTTCGCAGACTTTCAGGAAGTCTTCTTTTGGCGTACCGCAGATATTTTCCACCACCTCCGGCGTATAGCGGGAAACGTGCGTTTTTAGCAGGTTCCACACGCAGCGCGGATGGGTCAGCGTTTCATCCCGTCTGGCATAGCCGTTTTCATCGAACTGATAGTGCCAGGAGGATTTATCGTACTGGCGTTTTTGCGCGTCATAGCCGCTGAACAAGCCGTCATCAAAGGCAAAATCGTCCCGCACCAGCAGGCTGGCGTTGGTGTAGTGTTTGACGTATTCGGCGTTGATCTTATTGTTTTCGATCAGGTACAGCAGTACGCCCGACAGGAAAGTGATGTCGGTACCGGAACGGATTGGCGCATAGATATCCGCCACCGACGCCGTACGCGTAAAACGTGGGTCGACGACAATCAGCGTCGCATCGTTACTGTTTTTTGCTTCCATCGCCCAGCGGAATCCCACCGGATGTGCCTCAGCGGCGTTACCGCCCATCACCATCACGACGTTCGCGTTTTTGATATCAACCCAGTGGTTGGTCATCGCACCGCGACCAAATGTTGGAGCAAGACTTGCTACCGTTGGTCCGTGTCAGACGCGTGCCTGGTTGTCTACCGCCAGCATGCCGAGAGAGCGCACAAATTTTTGCGTCAGCATGCCGGTTTCATTGCTGGCTGCCGAGGCGCACAGCATCCCGGTGGAGAGCCAGCGATTGACCGTTACACCTTGCGCATTCTTCTCTACGAAGTTGGCGTCACGATCGTCTTTCATCAGTCTGGCAATACGTTCGAAGGCGTCATGCCAGGAGATGCGCTGCCATTTGTCAGAACCTGGTGCGCGATATTCCGGGTAGCGCAGTCGGTTATCACTGTGAACATAATCGAGCAGGCCCGCCCCTTTAGGGCACAGCGCGCCGCGGCTGACCGGATGATCCGGGTCACCTTCAATGTGGTAAATCGATTCACGGGCGTTTTTCGCCCCATCCCCCAGGCTATACATTAATAGCCCGCAACCTACGGAGCAGTATGTGCAGGTATTTCGAACCTCTTTCGCACGCAGGAGCTTATAATTTCGCGCCTGCGCCAGTGCCGCTTTGGGGGCAAATCCCAACGCAGCAACGGTTGTCCCGGCCATACCACCCGCACAGATTTTAAAAAACTGCCTGCGGCTGACGTCCATTGTGTTCCTCGTTATATGAAGAGAGACCCTGAATAATTCGAGTTGCGCAAAGGCGGCAAGAGAACGGATTCCCTGGTGCTTACGAAAAGCGAACGCAGCCAACACATCGGCAACTTGAAATATGACGGGTGTACTGGCGAGGAAAACTAACAGCTATATCCCTGCGTAATTTGCGGCAAATCAATATTGCAACGCAGTAACTTCTTAATAGTCTTTTCTGGCGCATTTAATTACCCCTAATGGGGTGATATTTCATTGTGATTTATTAGTAGGCATGCTGATTAAAGTGCTATAAATTCCCTCTTTGCTGTTTTTTAATGGAATAGAGTTGCATGAATAAGAAGAGAGCCACGCTGACCGGGCTGTTAGCCATCGTGTTGTGGAGTACGATGGTGGGTCTGATTCGCGCAGTCAGCGAAGGCTTAGGTCCGGTCGGCGGTGCGGCGATGATTTATACCCTGAGTGGCATTTTACTTATTCTCACGGTCGGTTTTCCCGATATTCGACGTTTCCCTCGCTGCTATTTACTGGTAGGCAGCGTTTTATTTGTCAGCTATGAACTCTGCCTCGCCCTGTCACTGGGGTTTGCCGCAACACGCCAGCAGGCGATAGAGGTCGGCATGGTTAACTATTTATGGCCGAGCGTAACCATTTTATTTGCGATCTTGTTTAATGGACAAAAAGCTACTCTGTGGGTCATTCCGGGACTCATTCTGGCTGTCATAGGGGTGAGCTGGGTATTGGGCGGCGAACAGGGATTGAATCTTCACGATATTACACAAAATATTCTCTCAAGCCCGTTAAGTTATTCTCTTGCTTTTGCCGGTGCGTTTATCTGGGCAGCTTACTGTACCGTCACCAGTAAATATGCCAAAGGGTCGAATGGCATTACGCTCTTTATTCTGCTGACGGCGGCAACCTTATGGATAAAATTTGCCCTGACCGATCAACCCACCATGCATTTTACACTTCCAGTGGTGATCAAACTTGCAATGACCGCCGTCGCGCTGGGCTTCGGCTACGCGGCCTGGAATACCGGCATTTTACACGGGCACGTTGCCGTACTTGCTGCCGCGTCATACTTCACACCGGTACTCTCCTCGGCGCTGGCAGCCGCCGTGTTGAGCGCCCCGCTCTCGTTTTCCTTCTGGCAGGGCGCGTTTATGGTGTGCGGCGGATCCCTGCTTTGTTGGTGGGCGACACGGCGTCAGTAGTGATCATTGCACCCCTTGTTCATTTGAACTAAAATTAACATCAAATGAACAGACGGAGCAGAGAAATGCAACTCTATACACCGGGCGTACGCGCGATCCCGCACGACCTGCTCAGCATCCTGGGGCTTCCTGCCACAGCGATTGCCGCTCATGACAGCATCAATGCCGGTCTGAGTGCAGGTGTGTTGCGTGATATCGCTGGCGCCGTCTCTCTTGATGAAATCACGCTGTGTCGAATGGCTGGCATTGATCGTAATACCTATAGCCGCAGGCTTAATAGTGCGGAAAAACGCTTTTCACCAGAACAGAGCGCGCGCGTCTACACGCTGGCGCGAGTGATCAGCGCCGCTCGTGAGTTATTTGAAGGTGACAGCGAGCGTATGGCCGCCTGGCTCAATAAACCCGCGAAAGGCCTTGGCGGTAAAAAACCCGCAGAGCTTCTCTCGACACCCGCCGGTGCGGAAGCGGTACTGACATTGATTGGTCGCCTTGAGCATGGTGTGATCGGCTAATGGAAACTGTCACCTTCTGGCGTCTGGTCAAAGAACGCTATGCGCTGACCGCCTTCGACGGCTACGGTGCCCGAACCTTTGGCGGACGCTGGAATTCACCGGGGCATGAATGCGTCTACCTGGGTGAATCAAAAGCCCTCTGCGTGCTGGAAACACTGGTACATCTTGAGATTGAAGATATCGCCCAGGGCTACTGTTTCTTAACCCTCGATGTACCGCGTAATCTTATCGCGACGCTGGATTTGACCGCCCTGCCCGAAGACTGGAAAGCTGACCCGCCGCCTGTTTCCACGCAACACATCGGCGATGAGTGGCTGGCATCGAAGCAAAACGGGCTGATACTGCGCGTCCCCAGTACCATCACCGGTGAATGGAACGCGCTGTTTAACCCCGAACACCCACAGGCGGCGAAAGTCCTCAAAAGCGTAAAGTCCGAACCCTTTATGCTGGATCCCCGTCTTAGCCGTCCTTGCTAGCCTGTCTGTCGACACCTCTAAGACTCAGCCACACGCCGACCGCCAGTAGCATCAGCATGATGCCGGCGGTACTTAATGCCACGCTGTGCGACGAGACGAACGCGCTTCTGGCCGCACGCATGATCCCCTCCGCCAGGGGGGATGAGACCTCTTTCGCCAACTGGAATGCTTCACCAATTGATGACGACGCCAGCGCTGCCTGCGTGTCATTTAACCCCGAGGGTAGCGTAATCGAAGACGAGAAGCTGCGGGTGAGAATCAAACCAAACAGCGCGATGCCAAGCCCTGCCCCCAGTTCGTATGCCATGGTTTCAATAGCTCCTGCGGCGGCCGCTTTCTCTTTCGGGGCTGCTGCCATGATAGCCGCTGTAGAAGAAAGTAACGCACTGGCCGCGCTAAACCCCAGCAGCGCCATCAGGATCCAGGCCTGAGTTTGTTGGGTGGAAAAGTTCGTTACCGACAGTCCCAAAAAGCTAAAGGCACTCAGCGCCATGCCGCCGGATGCCACCTGGCGTAAGCCGAGGCGGGAGACCAGCATACCGGCTATCGGGCCACTGAACCCGCTTGCCAGCATCACCGGCAGCATAAACAGTCCGGCGGCAAACGGCGTAAAGCCGTGAACAAACTGTAACTCCTGCGCCATCAGCAGCTCAAAACCGACCAGGGCAACCATGGCTGTCACGGCCATTAACACCCCGCTCAGAATGATGCGATGCGTGAACAGGCGTAGATCGATCATCGGGACAGACGCCGCCAGTTGCTGACGCACAAATCCGGCCAGTAGTGTCGCCCCCACTAAGAACACCGCGATCACCCCCCAGGCGGCAACGCTACCTTTGAGCGCCGTTTTGGCGCTCCATACCAGCATGAGAATGGCCGCAATCAGCATCACCGCCTGGCTGAGATTGAGTGGTTGCTGACGCCGCCCCGGCTGGCGAGGCACATAACGCGCGGTCAACACCATCACCACCATCACGATCGGCACATTGACCAGAAACACGGCGCCCCAGTTGAAATGAGCCAGCAACCAGCCGCCAATCAACGGGCCAAACGCGGCACCACCGGAGCCCACCGCGGCCCAGATGCCAAGCGCCATATTGCGGTGTTCTGTTTTCGAAAATGTATTGCGGATACCGGCAAGTGTCGCCGGAACAATCATCGCCGCGCCGATGGCGAGAATGGCGCGCGAGGCAATCAACTGTTCGGCGCTGGCAGACATGGCCGCCAGAAAAGAGGCCAGCCCAAAAAGACCACTGCCCGTCAGCAACAGGCGTTTAAAACCGATGCGGTCTCCCAGCGCCCCCATGGGCAACACCATGCCAGCCATCACCAGTGAATAGATATCGATGATCCACAGTAACTCATTACCGCTGGCTGCCAGCTCTGCACTCAATGTCGGTGATGCCACGTGCAAGACGGTGGCATCAATAGCAACCGGAATATAAACCAGCACGATAATGACCAATGTTAACCACTGACGAACCATAATTTCCTCATAACTTATGTTGGACACGCGTCCAGAATGGCGATCCTACGGAAAGTTGAACAACTGTCCAGCTTTTTGTTAGACTCCGTTTCCTTCACGTTTAGGGGGATATATGGGCTATTTGAGTCGGGATGAGCGCCGGGAATTGATCCTGCAGGCGGCGATACGCGTTGCGTTAAACGACGGATTTGCCGGGATGACCGTGCGCAGGATAGCTAACGAAGCGGGTGTCGCCACGGGCCAGGTGCATCACCATTTCAGCTCGGGCGCAGAGCTAAAAGCGCAGGCGTTTGTGCGGGTGATGGGCGAACTGCTGGATGTGGATCTGTTACCCGAATCCGCAAGCTGGCGCGAACGGTTGCATGCCATGCTTGGCAGCAATGAAGATGGCTTCGATCCCTATATCCGTCTGTGGCGGGAAGCCCAACTGCTGGCAAGCAAAGAGCACGAGTTAAAAGGCGCTTATGTGCTGACGATGGAAATGTGGCATGAAAAGGTGGTCGATATTATTGATGCGGGCGTGAAAGCCGGTGAGTTTATCCGCCATGATTCGACGGAAAACATCGCCTGGCGCTTAATTGCCCTGGTCTGCGGGCTTGACGGCATCTATGTGCTTGGCATGCCAGATGTCGACGATGCGGCGTTTGATCGACACCTGGATGCCATGATTCATCGCGAGCTGTTTTACGCCCCTTCCCCGTGAAGATCGAAACGCGACATCACGGTGTCGAGCGCATCAACGCTGAACCCATAATGCGGATCATCCGTACCCAGGCCGAATCGTTGCTGCATGATGTCATACAACGCCTGGGTATCCGGTAAGGTCTTCTCCTCCACCGCATGTCCGTTGCGCCAGTGGGTGAAGTGATAGTTAGTCAGCGTCAATTTTCCGCCGTCCGGCTGATGCAGGCACATCAGCAAATGGTGGCGAAAGTGCGATTGCGGCCAGTGCGCCGAGTGGAAATTCCCCATCACAAAATCAGCCTGATACTGCTGCCCCATCTCAAATTGGTAAATAGACTGCCAGCGATCGTGGTGGCGAAACTGCAAAATCCAGTCCGGCCCGGCCTGTTGCAGACGGTACAGACCGTGCGGCGTCTCCTGCTCAATATCCGCCTTGAGGCGTACAGGCGCAGTGAGCGTGAGCCCGCCAAAGCCGACATCCGCAATCCACTGCTCGTCCCCTAACGTCACCAGAACGACACGGTGCGTGCGCGGCGGCATCTGCGGCGGATTTGCCAGCACCACACGCCCCAACAGGCTGCGCACCTCAAAGCCGATTTCGCGCAATACGCGCTCAAACAGCCCATTTTGTTCAAAGCAGTAGCCGCCACGACGGGCGATCACCAGTTTATTAAAGATGGCCTCATCGCTCAGTTCGATTTCCCGAGGCAGAACGACCTCAATATTTTCAAACGGAATGCTGCTGTTATGCTGCAGATGCAATGTACGCAATGTTTCCAGATTTACAGCCGGGACAGCGGAATAGCCAATACGGGCGAAATAGTCGTCCAAAAACGAGGTCATAAGAAGCTCCTGCAATAGATGTCCTTCTGTTATATCTCATTTTTTTCAGGGCACAGGGGATTTTGTGCCGTGGATTTATCGTTGTGTGCTCCGCTGCATAATCGCCAGCGCGGTCAGCATCAATGCGAGCCCGGTAATGAGCGTCAGCGTCGCCATCGCCATGCCTTGCCCAACCGATCCCTGTTCAAACTGCCGCCAGATAAAGACCGCCACCGTTTGCGTTCCTGCCGGGGCCAGCAGCAGCGATGTCACCAGCTCACGCGACGCGATAGCAAAAACCATCAGCATCGCCGCCAGCATGGCCGGAAAGACCAGTGGCAGAACAATAAAACGCAATGCCTGCAGGGGGCTGGCGCCATGAACACGGGCGGCTGGCTCCAGATTCCCGCCTAACTGACGCAGCGCACTCCCGACATAGCGCACCGGCCAGGGCAGCAACAGGCAACAGTACGAGAGCAGCAAAATAGCCCAGGTGTTGTACGGCGAGACGGGCCAGAACGTGCGGTTCCACAAGAGAATCAGCCCCACCCCCACCACAATACCCGGTAGCGCGGCGGGCATCAGCGACAGGGCGTCTATAACACTGCGCCCTTTGATGCGCTGCACCACCACAAGCCAGGCGGCAAGCAGCCCGACAAAACCGGTGATCAATGCCGACGCAAAAGCCAGTGACAAACTGGTCCCCAGGGCTGTTAAGGCATCGCCCTGCTGAGCAAACAGCGCGACATAATGGGCAGTCGTGGCGTTTGCCAGTGATAAGCCGCCCGACAGGGTCGACATCACGCCGGTGATTGCCATGGACAGCCCCGGCACCAGCACCGCCAGAAAGCCGGTAAATGCCATCGCCCCTACCACCGGCACGGTCGCGATACCCAGTTTCGCCCCCATATTTTCCGTGGGTTTACCCGTCACGCTGGTCACGTCCTTTCCACCGGTCAACTTGCCCTGTAACCACCAGGCGCTGAGCGCAATCACGATCAGAATCAGCGACAGCATGGACGCGCCCGGCAAGTCGATGGGCCAGTCGGCCAGTTTTTTTTCAATACCAACGGTCAGCATCACCACGCCGGAACGGGTGCCCAACGCGGCAGGTACGCCATACTCTTCAATCGCCAGAGTGAAGGCCAGCAGCATGCCTGCCGCCAGCGAAGGCGATAGCATAGGCAGCGTGACATGCCAAAAGGCACGCCACGGCGTTGCGCCATGCACGCGGGCAACCAGCGCCAGACGCTGCCCGCTGGCAAGCAGGCTACGGGATACCCCGAAGTAAACGACCGGAAAAATATTGAGTGTCATGACCAGCACGATCCCGCTTTTGCTGAATAGCAATGCATTGAGATCGAACCCCAGTAACTGGGCAAGATAGCCATTGGTTTGCAAAACCAGCATCCAGGAGAGCGCCGCAATATAGGGCGGCGTCAGAAACGGGATCAGAAACAGCAGATCCCACATCCGTGGACAGGGTAAATCGAACAGTCCACGCGCCACCCCCAGCGGCAGGCCAATACAGGCGCTCAGCAGCGCAACGCCTGCGGCAATTTGCAGCGTTCCGGCAAACATTGCCGGGAGTTGTGGTTCAGAAAACAGCGGGCGTAACCCGGAAAACGCGCCCTGCAAAGAGCCAGCGCTAAACTGCGGAAAAACGGCCTGCAGAACAATAAACAGCAACGGCAACGCGACCAGAACCATCAGCACGGCCACAGTCACAAGCGAGATTAATCGTTGGTTCACGGCGAGTATCCAGAAGACGGGGTTGCCCCCGTCAGATGATGATTACTGAGCGAAAAGTGTGTTGAAGCGCTTGAGCACGGCGCCGCGCTCGCTGGTGCCATCGTTTTTGGTCGGCAGAATTTTCAACTCGTTAAAGAGAGGACGTTTGGCCTGCACATCGGTACGCGCTGGCATCAGCCAGGCATCGGCCACCAGTTTCTGTCCTTCCGGCGACAGCACATAGTCCACAAACGCTTTTGCATCAGCTTCATGTTGGGTGGATTTGAGGATCATCATGGGACGTGGAGCAATCACGGTACCACTGGCCGGGAAGATCACTTTCAGTGATTCACCCTGCTCAATGTTGCCATAGGTAACATAGTCAACCGCGCCAAACACCGCTGCTTTTGCACCTTGCATCACCGGCGTGACAGCCTGGGCGTTCGGACCGCTAACCACCATGCCGTTTTTCTTGAGTTCATCAAACAGTGTCCAGGCGCTTTCGCCCATACCGTTTTGCAGACCGATGAGCAGGTCCAGCGATGCGCCAGACAGGGCCGGATCCGGGGTAGTGACTTTGTCTTTAAATGCAGCCGCCGTCAGATCTTTCCACTCTTTCGGCTCTGGCGTACCGCTTTTGGTATTCCAGACGATACCCAGCGCGGAAACGCCCTGGGCGACATAATCCGAACTTTTGAGCATCTCAGGCACCTTTTCGGCGTTGGCGCTTTGGTAAGGCAGTAACCAGCCACGGTTATGCAGATCTTCTGCGGTGTCCCAGGAGGCGGAAATCAGAATGTCCGCCTGCGGGTTGGCCTGCTCAGCTTCAAGGCGCGCCATGACTTTGCCGGTTGTGGCCTGGAAGATATCCACTTTCACGCCGGTTTTTTTCTCAAATCCGCTGGCAAGACCTTTCGCCAGCGAACCCGGACCGGCGGTATAAACGGTGAGCGCATGAGCGCTGGACATCATAGCGGACGATAACACCATGGCTAAAGCAACTCCTTGTTTCAAAGACATTTTCATGCAATTTCCCCTGAGGTTGTTGTAATAGAACGAATCGCGTCTACACGACCGGCAGACAAATGAACAATACGGTCAGCGAGGATCTCGGCTTCACGGCGATCGTGGGTGACATAAACGGCAGTAATGCCGAGCTGGCGAAGCAGAGAGGCCATCTCACGGCACAAAGATTCGCGCAGTTCACTGTCGAGATTGGAAAGAGGTTCATCAAACAACAACACGCGCGGCTCGGCGACAATGGCCCGTGCCAGCGCCACGCGCTGCTGCTGGCCACCCGAGAGCCCGGAGGGTTTGCGCTTAGCAAACTCGCTAAGGCCAACACGCGCCAGCGCTTGCAGGACACGGTTTTCACGTTCAGCGCGCGGGACATTACGCATCTTTAACGGGAAAGCGATATTCTCTTCCACCGTCATATGCGGCCACAGCGCATAGTCCTGAAAAACCATGCCAATATCACGGGACTCCGGCGGCAACGCCCATCCGGCCTTCGCCACCAGACGCGAACCGAAGGTAATGGTGCCGTTTGCAGGTTGTGTTAATCCGGCAAGTAAACGCAACAGCGTACTTTTGCCGCAGCCTGAGGGGCCGAGCAATGCCACGATAGTGCCTGCGGGAATATGGAGATCGATCTGATTGAGAACGGTGTTGCTGCCAAAGGCATACGACACACCTTCCAGGCGGATTTCTGTGAACGCGTCCATTAGCGCTCTCCCACAATGAGAAAGCGTCTGACACCCGTGGTCTTCATCCAACGGGTCGCGTCCACCTGCACGAACGTCAGGGGAGCATACATATTGTTATCCTCTTTGGGATTTGATGCGGCTGACTATAGGCAGGAAATGTGACGTATAAATTACGGTAATGTTGCGTCTTGATTTATATATAAGAATAGTAAACCCTTAGAAGATCTCTCCTGATTTTCCCTAATATAAAAAGGTGATTACGTGCGTATCGCAACGATCACAAATTTTGCATACATCGCAACCGTTGTTCTGACACTCTCTTCCGGCGTTGCACTGTTCAGCGCCTCAAGTGCGGATCGTGCTGAACGTGCAGCCGTCGCACAGAGCCGTCTTTTCGATACGCTGACCGATGACCTGGAACGAGAAGCTTATGCGTTGAGTGATCTTGCCCGTGAGGCGGTGGTGAAACGGCAGCCGGAGAACATCAAGGCCTGGCGACAAATGCTGGAGACCGATGTCCAGTTCGAAAACCATCTGCTGGGTCTACATGATAACGGCGCAACGTCAGCAGAAATACTGATCCTCCGGGATGGACTTAAGGTCTTTGATCAACTTGAAGATGAGCAGCGTGCTGCCGTATCCGCAGTGGAAGCGGGTAATTTTAATGAAGGCATGAATATCATCTTTGGTCAGCAGTACCAAGACCAGCTTGATCAGGCCGAATACCGCTTTGCCCATTTTCGCAGTTTGTCGGACCAACGCACTGCGAGCGTCATTGCCGAAGCGACGGCGCTATCGCAACGGCTACGCACGGTGTCAGAGGTCATGGTAGCGATTACCGCCCTGCTTTTCTTATTTGTGCTTGGGTTTATTATCAAACACCGCATCTTGCGCCCGGTGGTCACGCTGAGCGACGTGGTGAACCGGCTGGCAACACAGGATTATGCGGTGG
Source organism: Phytobacter diazotrophicus (assembly GCF_052061655.1). Lineage (NCBI taxonomy): Bacteria > Pseudomonadati > Pseudomonadota > Gammaproteobacteria > Enterobacterales > Enterobacteriaceae > Phytobacter > Phytobacter diazotrophicus. The sequence continues at coordinate 2,818,873 of NZ_CM125428.1, forward strand.
AAACACCGGTACTGGCGCAGGTAGATGAAATTGGCGATATGGCGCAGGCCATCCATATTTTTCGTGAGAACGGTCTTGCCCGACAGCGTCTGGAGCAAGAACGCGATGCCGAGTGGGCTTCGCGCACTTTGCTGGCGAGGATGACGCAACGTCTACAGGGCTGCGACTCCCATGCAGGCATTGTCAGAGTCGTTGGCCGTTTTGCGCCGAAAATCATACCGGACATGGGGGGACGGCTCTACATTCTGGATTCGCGGACAAACCGCATGAAATGCGCAGCGCGCTGGCTCCTGCCGCCCGGCGAGGATACCCCTTTTACCCCCGATGCCTGTTGGGCATTAAAACGTGGACAACTGCACTGCCCGTCGCACGATTCGGTAGATATGCCCTGCGAACATCTTGTGCCGGAGGTGGCTGCACGGGCCATCTGTGTTCCGTTAATCGCGCAAAACAAGATTATCGGCCTGCTCACCTTCGATAATGAGCAGCAGAAAGAGCCGACCTACGCCTATCTGGAACTGATGGCAGAGACCATCGCGCTTGCGCTGGCAAATCAGATATTGCGCGATACCCTGACAGAAAAAGCGACCCATGACTCGCTGACCGGGTTGCGTAATCGCCATAATCTGGATGAGACCCTTCGCAGTCTGGTTGATCAGTCGATGGCAAACGGAACCTCGCTGAGTTGCCTGATGATCGATATCGACTACTTTAAAAAGCTAAATGATAGCCACGGACATGAAGCGGGTGACAAAGTGCTGCGCGACATTGCCCGGTTGTTACAGGACACGGTGGGCGATAACGGGATTGCCTTCCGCTACGGTGGCGAGGAGTTTCTGATTATTTTGCCGGATACCAGCGAGACCGATGCCAAAAAACTGGCTGAACGATTACTGCAAAGCGTACTGGACCATCGCATATTTTATGAGTCGCATGATATCGGGCAGGTTTCGATCTCTATCGGTCTGGCTACCTGGCCGCAGCATGCGCGGGCGGCAAATCTGATCCGGGCAGCGGACCTTGCGCTTTATATGGCAAAAGAACAGGGGCGCGGCCAGATTGTGGTCGCCCGCAATGCCAACGCACCTCAGACGCACCTTTCCTCCTGATATGACGGCTGCGCGGCAGCGCGCGCAGCCATTTTGTTACAGTGTCACTTGCTCACATTCTGCCTGCAAGCGATCGGCCTCATCCTGCGGCATCCCGGCCCGCACTGCCGCCGCACAAATCCCCTGCCAGCTCCCCGGATCCAACGGAATCCCCTGCGCCTTACGCAGACGGCGGTTGTTCTCTTCCCACTCGCCAGGCACCAGAATCGGCTCGTCATTGCTATGCGGCGACTGTTTTACCCATTCAACGAAAGCCTGCGTTTGTTGCTGCATATCCGGCGCGGCAAACATGTCCGGGTTTAAAATAATGGTGGTCATACAGTTGAAAATAGCATCGACGCTGGCCTGCAAAGAGCCCTGATGGGTGGTCTGTCCGCCGGATAAGGCTCCCCCCATAATTTCGCACAGTGCCGCCAGCGCATAGCCTTTATGTTGCGCAAACGTCACCAGTGACCCCAGCGGCGAACGATGCATAACCGCCGGGTCGTTAGTGGGAAGCCCCTGCGCGTCAATAAGACACCCATCGGGCACCGGCACGCCTTTGTGGTAAGCCACGCGCGTTTTTCCAAATGCAATAGCGCTGGTTGCGTAGTCCAGTAACAGGGGCGATTGCCCTTCCCGGGGGAAAACTACGCAAAAAGGATTTGTTCCGAACCGACTGTCTTTTCCGCCAAACGGGGCCACCATCGGATCGCCCACGACATTGACAAAATGGATGGAGATAAAACCGGCTGCGGCACACTGTTCGGCCCAGTAACCAATACGTCCGATATGATGAGAATTGTGAAGCGCAACGGCAGCAAGGCCATGTTGTCGGGCCTTTTCAATGCCCAGTGAGATAGCCTCATGCGCGGCGACCTGACCAAAAGCCTGATTGCCGTTCAGGGTGACCACCGCGCCCATATCTTTCACCACGCTGGCATGGCGGTTGAGTTGCAGGTAGCCCTGTTCAAGGGAGCGAACATAGCTCGGGATCATCCCTACGCCATGAGAATCGTGTCCGGCAAGGTTTGCCGCCAGCAAATGTTCCGCAACAAGGCAAGCTTCCTGTGGTTCGCTGCCCGCATAGTGCAGGATTTTCTCGATAAAATGGTATAAGCGCTGGGGATGAAGACGAAGCCCTGTATCCATTGATAATTCTCCATTTATTATGTTGTTGTCTGCATTTCCATGCTGCATCTGAGCTTGCCTGAGGTCAATAACTGTACGGGCACAGAGAATAATGGCCTGAAGATTGTTTCTGTGCGGGATAAACATGCAATGCGCGGTGTGAGTACCGGGCATCTGTGCTTTAATTCCTGCACGACAGAACGAAGGAGTGGCTTATGAGTTTTTTCCGTCCGGTGGCGCTGGATCACGCCAGCCGCTTGCTGAATCACGGCCCGACCATACTGATTACCAGCCGTGATGAGAGTATCGACCGTCGCAATGTCATGGCGGCGGCCTGGTCAATGCCCGTTGAATTTTCCCCCGCCCGCATCGCGATCGTGGTGGACAAAAGCGCCTGGTCGCGTGAACTGATTGAACGCAGCGGTATGTTCGGCATTGTGGTGCCGGGCGTGGCGGCCACCCGCTGGACCTGGGCGGTGGGCAGCATTAGCGGTCGCGAAGAGGATAAATTCAACTGTTACGGTATTCCGGCCATCGCTGGCCCGGTACTGGGGCTGCCGGTCGTAGAGGAAAAATGTCTGGCGTGGATGGAATGCCGCCTGTTGCCGCCTACAGCCGCAATGGAAAAGTATGACACTTTGTTTGGTGAGGTGGTCTCCGCCGCTGCGGATGAACGCGCCTTTAGCAACGGCCACTGGCAGTTTGATGATGACCAGTTAAACACCATCCACCATCTGGGTGGCGGCAATTTCGTCACGAGCGGCAAGTCGATAAAAGTTCCGGGTTAACCTGAAACTCGCCCCGGTAAGCGCAGCGCCACCGGGGACAATTCCCGGATGCGGCGTAAACGCCTTATCACGGCTACGTCCCCCTGGCCCCTTTTTGGGAGAGGGCTGGGTTGAGGGGAAAAGCGTGTGCAGACATTTCCCCGCAAGCTATTACATCTGATAACCGGGCTTCTTAATGAGTGTGTCCATCTGCGGCCCGATTTCCGTCTCCCATACTTCGCTTTTCCACGCATCCGGGTCGATTTCGGTTAACGCGACGCTGATGGAACTGTCTTTGCTGCTTAAATGACGGGTGATCACATCGGCGATATCGGCTGCCAGCGCGGTTTTTTGCTCATCGTTCAGGTCACGGGGAAAACATTTGATATCAACATGTGGCATGGTGTGCTCCTTATAGTGGGACAACCAACCTACCACACTGAAAAAACGTCAGTTATCAAATAATGTCGTTACGGCGCAAAACGGACTGCAGCCTGGGTTGCGCGCAAACCGCATCGGCAATCGCGCTGATTTTCGGCGTGTTTTCCTTAAACCAGTCATGCCGTGGCCCCCAGGTTCTGATTACACAGATATAGATATCCAACAACGTTAGCTGTTCGCCAAACGCGTACGGCGTGGCGTGTAACTGCTGTTCCAGCCAGATATAGAGTGATTTACGATACGCGATACAGTGGTCGCGCAGTTCTTGCGCCGCACCGGGAACGAAGCGTTCGGGATAGTCGGCATAGGTGAATGTCGGGTAAACATTTGCCACCAGCCAGACCAACAGCCGCCAGAACTGATTACGTTCAGGCGTGCCCGTCGGCGGCGCCAGATGCGGGTGTTCATCGAGGATCATTAACGCAATGGCAGCCGATTCCGTCATGATGCTGCCATCGTCAAGTTGCAGCGTAGGCACCTGGCAAAGCGGGTTGAGTTTCAGCAATTTTTCCTGGTTATGCCCCGGCGAATCGAACCCTTCAACATTCTCAAACTGATAAGGGATATCCGCCAGCGTCAGCATCAGCTCACTGATGGCTGAACCCCAGCCGGGTGCGCCATAAACGGTGATCATATGACCTCCTTTCTTGCGAGTGAACAGTAAGTCTACGTCAAACTGGCAAGAAAGGTGTCGACCTGCTGTGGGCTGGTAAGACGCACAAAGCGGATGTGTTGATACTGCGGGTTGGCCATATCGGCCGCGTAACGCACCCGGTTATGGCGCCAGGTTTTTAATGTCCAGATGAGGATTGACTCGCGGCTTAAGAATGCGCGACGGAAACTTTCCGTATTGCCGGTGCCAGGCCACAGCTCTTTTCCCTGCCATGCCCGGCGAATCACCCGAAGCACCGCCTGGCGCAGGGTACGCCAGAAACCATAATCCAGCCAGATAACCAGATCGACATCCCGCCATTTGATCGGACGCGATCGGTTGTAATTGCCGTCCAGTACCCAGCCTGGTGTGGCATTCAGCGCCTCTTCTAACAATGCGTAGAAGTCCTCATCACTGCGCCCTTGCCACTCCGGCAGCCAGTAAAGCCTGTCCATTTCGATATACGGCACATTAAGCTGCGCGGCCAGCCGCCGCGAAAGCGTGCTTTTACCGCTGCCGCTAGTGCCGATCACATTAATTTTCATAGTGTTATGCCGAATCTCTTTCTACAAAATGAAATCCAATATCCACAATGGTTTCTTGCTGAGGCAGCCCTTCGATGCGATCCGCCAGCAGCGTAGCGGCACGTTGACCGATAACCTGCCTGTCGACGCTGACCGTTGTGATGGAGGGATGGGTATCGGCGGCAAAATCCAGATCGCCAAAGCCAATCACCGCCAGATCCTGTGGTACCCGTAATCCGCTGGCCTGCGCTTCGACAATCGCCCCCTGAGCAAGGGTATCCGAACTGCAAACAATGACATCGAAGCTGCCCCTTTTCAGCAAATCGCGAAGCCCCTGCCGCCCCGAGGCGAAACGCGCCGGGAGCGAGACATCCACAAAAGCGGGCTCGCGAATATCATTACGCGCCAGCGTCTCGCACAGTCCGCTTTTACGCAGCGCCGCACGATTATCCACCGTCCACAGCAAGCCGGGGCGTTTATAGCCTTTACGCAGCAAATAATCCGCCGTCGCCTCCCCCACTTTTTCATGGGAAAAGCCCACCAGCATATCCAACGGCGTGGGGGTGAGATCCCAGATTTCTACCACCGGTACGCTGGCATTGAGGATCACACGCTTTAATTCCGTTGAGTGGTGGATCCCTGTGAGGACAATACCGTCCGGACGACGTGATAAGAGCGTAGCCACCAGCTCCGCTTCCGTTTGCTGGGCGTAACCCGCCACACACAGCAGCATATGATAACCGCGTACCGCCAGCTCATCGCTTATCGACTGAATGGTATCGACAAACATGCTGTTATTGATCTGCGGGACCACAACGGCAATCAGTTTGCTGCGCCGGGACGCCAGCCCCCCCGCCAGCGCGTTGGGGATGTAGCCGGTGGCCTTGACCGCCGCGAGCACTTTTTCCACGGTTTTAGGACGCACCAGTTGCGGGGTGTTCAGTGCCCGGCTGACGGTCATTGATGACAACCCCGCCGCGCGGGCGACATCTTCTAATGTGGGGGCCCTGGGGGGCACAGGACGAGAGGTTTTCGACATGTAAACTCACAACGGCTTCTTTTTGTGACAGGGATTATAAGCGATTTGTTAGCTGAATTCGCTTCTCTCTCATTATTTTAATCAGCTTTAAAATCAGTAGATTAAGAACAGAATTATACCGCAATGTTAGCGATATCATTTAAAGTTAGACAATTTCACAAACTGTTTTGAAGTGTGAACCAGCACGGATAAAATCCCTCTTTGACCTCTCTTATTGTGATCGATTGTACATATTGACGGCAAAATGCTGGCGGTCTATTCTCAACTGAATTAAAAATGTTAGCGCAAACATTATTACCGTTCACAGGAGTCAATCATGACCGTAAGTGCGAATTCCGCTGCTGTAACCTATGCCAAAGCGCAGGGTGTTAAAACTGCTGCCGAAACCGGCGACCGTATCGAGTGGGTAAAACTCTCCCTCGCGTTCCTGCCGCTGGCTACCCCCGTAAGTGATGCGAAAGTGCTGACCGGTCGTCAGAAACCGCTGACCGAAGTTGCCATTATCATCGCGGAAATTCGCAGCCGTGACGGTTTCGAAGGCGTCGGTTTCAGCTACTCGAAACGTGCAGGCGGCCAGGGTATCTATGCTCACGCCAAAGAAATTGCCGATAATCTGCTGGGCGAAGACCCGAACGATATCGACAAAATTTACAGCAAACTGCTGTGGGCTGGCGCATCCGTAGGCCGTAGCGGTATGGCCGTACAGGCCATCTCCCCTATCGACATCGCGCTTTGGGATATGAAAGCAAAACGTGCCGGTCTGCCGCTGGCAAAACTGCTCGGTGCTCACCGTGATTCCGTGCAGTGCTACAACACCTCCGGCGGCTTCCTGCACACACCGTTGGATCAGGTTCTGAAAAACGTGGTGATCTCCCGTGAAAATGGCATCGGGGGTATCAAACTGAAAGTCGGTCAGCCGGACACCAAAGAGGATATCCGTCGTCTGACCGCCGTGCGTGAAGCGCTGGGCGATGATTTCCCGCTGATGGTTGACGCGAACCAGCAATGGGACCGCGAGACCGCCATTCGCATGGGGCGTAAAATGGAGCAGTTTAATCTGATCTGGATTGAAGAGCCGCTGGACGCCTACGACGTGGAAGGCCACGCCCAACTGGCCGCCGCACTGGATACGCCCATCGCGACCGGTGAAATGCTGACCAGTTTCCGCGAACACGAACAGCTTATTCTGGGCAACGCCAGCGACTTCGTTCAGCCGGATGCCCCACGCGTTGGCGGTATCTCTCCGTTCCTCAAAATCATGGATCTGGCCGCGAAGCATGGCCGTAAACTGGCCCCGCACTTTGCCATGGAAGTGCACCTGCACCTCTCTGCCGCCTACCCGCTTGAGCCGTGGCTGGAGCACTTCGAATGGCTGAACCCGCTGTTTAATGAGCAGCTTGAACTGCGCGATGGCCGCATGTACGTCTCCGACCGTCATGGGCTGGGCTTCACGCTGAGTGAACAAGCGCGCGCCTGGACTCAACTAAGCTGTGAATTTGGCAAACGTCCGTAACAGGTCATAAAGACGGGAGATATTCCCGTCTTTATTTATTGCAGCATGAAGACTGGCATATTTATGCCCCGCTGTTTCGCCATATTATTGTACTCCCGACGGAGCAGCGGTTTTTATTTCTCGTGCACGCAATATAAATAACCCGCTACAGTCACAGGTTGCGTCAACATCCTGATATTATCCCTGCTCGCCCTTTTAAATATATTTATTACGCTTATCCATTCGCCTTTAAAAAACAGCAGCCGATTAAGATCTTTTAATTTTACCCATAAATAAGAAATTGCAGAATATATGTGATCGCGAGGGCACATTTATACATTTATTATGGATCCGCTCTGGGTATTTTTATATAAATGTTAGCGCAAACATACATAAAGAAAAGGAGTGTTCCATGACCTTGAGTGCCTGTACTGGCGCCATCTTATGCCAAGAGACAACGTACCCACTCTGCCATAGCAACCGCGTGCTGCCGCTGGCTGGCCTGCTTGTCCGTTCGGTCAACGCCACGGAGTAAATAGCCGACAGGGCCATTCCCGTTTAATACACACGTCGGGGGAAACCTCGTCGAGGAATCGATTATGAGTAATGTTATTAAGCGCACCAGCGTGCGCCACGGTATTCTTATTTTCTTATTTCTGGCTACGGTATTTAACTATGCTGACCGCGCGACCCTTTCAGTGGTCGCCCCTATCATGAGTAAAGAATTAGGTTTTGATCCAGAAGCACTCGGACTGGCCTTTTCGGCATTCGGTATTTCGTATGTCATTATGCAAATCCCCGGCGGATGGCTGCTGGATAAATATGGTTCGCGCCTTGTTTATGGCTGCGCGTTAATTGGCTGGTCAATCGTCACCATGTTTCAGGGAACAATTTATCTTTTTGCCAGTCCGTTAATTGTATTGGTTATTTTGCGCCTGCTAATGGGGGCGATTGAAGCACCGGCCTTTCCGGCGAATAGCCGCCTGAGTGTGCAGTGGTTCCCCAATAAAGAGCGCGGTTTCGTGACGGCGGTTTATCAGGCCGCACAGTACATTTCGCTGGGGATTGTCACGCCGCTGATGACGCTTATCCTGCATAACATGAGCTGGCACTATGTGTTCTATTACATAGGCGCTATCGGCGTGGTGCTGGGAATTGTCTGGCTGGCGAAAATTCGCGACCCGCTACAACACAAGAAAATCAACCAGCAGGAGCTGGATTATATCCGCGAAGGCGGCGGCGAACCGGAACTGGGTAATGCGAAGAAATCGGAAAAGATTTCCCTTGCTCAGATCAAAAGCGTCTGTGTGAATCGCATGATGATCGGCGTGTATATCGGTCAGTTCTGCGTAACGTCTATTACCTGGTTCTTCCTGACCTGGTTTCCAACCTATTTATATCAGGCAAAAGGGATGTCGATTCTCAAGGTCGGGTTTATTGCCAGTATTCCGGCGATCGCCGGGTTTATTGGCGGCCTGATGGGCGGTGTGTTTTCTGACTGGTTATTAAAACGCGGTTACAGCCTGACCACTGCGCGCAAATTCCCGGTTATCTGCGGCATGTTGCTCTCCTGTGTGATTGTGGTGGCAAACTACACCCAGTCAGAAGTGGTGGTCATTGCCGCCATGAGTCTGGCCTTCTTCGCTAAAGGCTTCGGTAATTTAGGCTGGTGCGTACTGAGCGATACCTCGCCGAAAGAAGTGCTGGGCATCGCGGGTGGCGTCTTTAATATGTGCGGCAACCTGGCCAGTATTATTACGCCTCTGGTGATTGGGGTGATTCTCTCCAGTACCCAGTCGTTTGATTACGCCATTTTGTATGTGGGATCGATGGGCTTAATTGGCCTGTTCTCTTATCTGTTTATTGTCGGTTCGCTGGAGCGTATTCAACTTACGCCTTCCGCCGCCTGAGAATAAACGTACGCTGCTTCGCATCCGGCGAAGCAGCATTTTCGTCTCTCACAACACCTTCGATAAAAACTGTCTTGTCCTTGGGTGCTGAGGATGGTTGAGCACAGTGTCGCTGTCGCCCTGCTCCACAATTTTGCCATCTACCATAAACACCACCTGATCCGCGACTTCGCGGGCAAAACCGATCTCGTGCGTAACCACTACCAGGGTTGTACCGGAACGGGCCAGCTTTTTGATGACATCCAGTACTTCGCCAACCAGTTCCGGATCCAGCGCAGAGGTGGGTTCATCGAACAGCATTACCCGTGGGCGCAGCGCCAGCGCGCGGGCAATGGCAATACGCTGCTGCTGCCCGCCGGAAAGATGGCGTGACCAGGCATCCGCTTTATTGCGTAGCCCTACCACATCGAGCAACTGATACGCCTGCTCAATGGCCTCTTTGCGACTGAGCTGCTGATGGGCTATCGGCGCTTCAATCAGGTTTTCCAGTACCGTGAGGTGCGGGAACAGATTGAAGTTCTGAAACACATAGCCCACGTTTACCCGCTGGCGCAGGATCTCGCGCTCTTTCAGCTCATAGAGCTTATCCCCTTTGCGGCGATAGCCAATATAGTCGCCATCAATCTGAATAAAGCCTTCATCGACACGCTCCAGATGATTAATGGTGCGCAAAAGCGTCGATTTGCCGGAGCCGGAAGGTCCGAGAATCACGGTCACGGTGCCTGGAGGGATCTCAAGCGACACATCATCCAGCGCCTTATGGCGACCAAAATATTTGCTGACGCCGGTAATCGAAATATGACCATTAAGAGAGGCTGGCATGAATCGGCTCCTGTGGTTGCGCGACACGGACAGGTGTCGTAGCCCGCACCCGGCGGGAATTGACGGCGGAGCGACGTTCGCTGCGCGCCAGCCAGCGTTCAACCAGATGCTGAATCACCGACAGCACGCTGGTGATCACCAGATACCACACGGCACCCACCATCAGTAGCGGGATCACCTCCTGGGTGCGGTTGTAGATCATCTGAATGGTGTAGAACAGCTCCGGCATCGCCAGCACATAGACCATCGCCGTTCCCTTAGCGAGGCTGATAATTTCATTAAAACCGGACGGCAAAATGGTCCGCAGCGCCTGCGGCAGAATAATGCGCAGGGTGCGTCGCCAGGCAGGAAGCCCTAATGCGGCGGCGGCCTCATACTGCCCGTGATCGACCCCTAAAAAACCACCACGAATGATTTCCGCAGTATAGGCGCTTTGCACCAGCGTCAGGCCAACCACCGCCGTGGAAAATTGCCCCAGCACATTCACCGTTTCGTAGTGCGCCCAGCTCAGTTGCGTAAACGGAATACCAATCGTCAGCGTGTCGTAGAGATAAGAGAAGTTGTAGAGAATAATCAGTACCACAATCAGCGGCAGTGAACGAAACAGCCAGATATAGCTCCACGCCAGGCTGCTCAACAGCCAGGAGCTGGACAACCGCGCCAGCGCCAGCACGCCGCCAAAGATAACGCTTAATGCCGTACCGAGTAGCGTTAATAACAGCGTCTGACCCAGACCTTCCAGGATCACGGGATCAAAGAACCAGCGGGCAAAAACGCGCCACTCCCAGCGTGGGTTAAAGGCGACGGACTGGACCACAATCGCCAGTACGATCAACGCGATAACAGCCCCGACGATCCGCATTGGGTAGCGTGCCGGGACGACTTTGATAGACTCTGTCGTTTTCATGTTTATCCCTCAGGCAGTTTTACTGAGCGTGTCGACCGCTAAGGTCTTGGTAAACCGCAGGCGGCCATCGAACGGTGGCTGGCTGTACTCCTCCGGGTCGCGCGTCAGATCGAACTGCGCTTCATACCCCTGGCGAAGATAGAGCTGCACCGCTTCCGGCTGACGAAAGCCGGTGGTCAGAAAGATGCGGCTGTAGCCCGCCAGCACCGCGCGCCGTTCCAGTTCGGCCACCACTCTACTGGCCAGCCCCTGCTTGCGCAGGGTGTGTTGTGTCCAGATGCGTTTGATTTCCGCCGTGTGGGCATCTTTCGGTTTGTACGCGCCGGTGGCGATAATCGCCCCGTCACGCTCCAGCACAATAAATAGCCCCTGCGGAGGCAGATACCACTCCGTCAGTTCCACCTCGGCATCTTTAGAAAAATAATCGCCATAACGGGCGGCATATTCGCCAAACAGACCGGCTATCACGGGCTGTAATTCCGGTGCGTCGGGGGAGATATCACGGAAACGTTCGCTCATCTGCGCCTCCTTAGTCGCCCAATCCGGCGGGGTTGATTTCTGAGGTCGGGATCTTCTCAACGCCCTCACCCCAGCGATTGAGCACTTTTTCGTAGTCGCCATTTTTAATGACGCCATTAAGCGCAACCTGTACCGGCTCCACCAGGCCGCTGCCTTTTTTCAGCGTGACCGCAATATGCGCCGCTTTCGGCCAGCCGCCGTCCACGCTGCCTACCAGACGGGTTTTATTGGTCAGCGCGGCTTTCCAGGCGCCAATCACATTCGGGCCAAAGAAGGCATCCGCACGACCGGACTGCAATGCCAGCGTCTGGGCGGCATCATCTTTGGTGTAGACAGGGGTGAACGGTTTGAGCCCTTTCTTTTCGTTTTCCGCATTCCATGCCAGCAGAATGGCCTCCTGATTGGTGCCGGAGCCGACGATAATACGCAACCCGGCGATGTCCTCTGCCTTCTCAATGGCTTTGATCGGGCTACTGGATTTCACGTAAAAGCCGAGGGAATCTTTGCGGTAGGTGGCGAAATCAAACTTCTCTTTGCGCGCTTTGGTGACGGTGATATTGCTGATTGCCGCATCATATTTGCCGGAGGTCACCCCGAGTGGCCAGTCCTCCCAGGAGGTCGGCACCACATTCAGTTCCAGACCGAGGCTGTCGGCAACCAGACGGGCGATATCCACCTCACTGCCGAGCAGGGTTTTGTTGTCATCAGAAAAGACCGTCAGCGGCGGCGAGTTAAGGGCGGCCACCGCCACCGTAAATTTGCCCGGTACCGCCAGATGATAATCTTTCGGCAAGCGGGCCACCGCGTCGGCATTGCGCGGCGTGTTAATGGGCGTTTTGTTGGCTTCAAGGCTAACGCCGGTGCCGTTAATCGTGACGTCATTGGCCCAGACCAGCGGCGTGAACGCCAGTGTCACTGCGAGGAGAAGCGATGATTTCTGCATAGCGTATTCTCTTTATTGTTTTGTGAATTGATTCGCAGGTTGTTGTAAGCCAAGACTTTCGCGCAGGGTCGTGCCGGGATAGGCCTTACGGAACAGACCGCGAGACTGCAAAATCGGCACCACGGTATCGACAAAGCGCGGGAAGGTATCCGGCGTACCGCCCTGGATGATAAAACCGTCGGCTGCCCGCTCGTCGAACCACTGTTGCAGGCCGTCTGCCACCTGCTCCGGGGTGCCGGCAAAACGCGGGCGCGGTGAGGCCGCCTCCAGCGCCACCTGACGCAGCGTTAAGTGGCGCTCACGGGCATGACGTTTGATTTCATCGGTGGTACTGCGAAAACTGTTTTGCCCCAGAGTGCCAATGTCCGGGAAAGGTTCATCCAGCGGGTATTGACTAAAATCGTGGTGTTCGAAATAACGGCCAAGGTAATTGAGCGCATCCTGAATGGAGACCAGCGCTGCGGTGGTCTGATATTGCTGCTCAACGTCCTGCGCATTATCACCGACAATCACGCTGACGCCCTGGAAGATATGTAATTCATCTTCGCGACGGCCATTTTTAATCAGTTGCGCTTTGACATCGCGATAAAAATGTTTGGCCTCGTCGAGCGTCTCGTGGTGGGTGAAAATCGCATCGGCGTGTCGTGCCGCTAATTTCTTGCCATCATCAGATGCGCCCGCCTGAAATATAATGGGTCGTCCTTGTGGCGTGCGGCCAATATTCAGTGGCCCGGCGACCTGAAAAAAATCGCCACGATGATTAAGCGTATGCAGTTTTTGCGGGTCAAAGAATTGCCCTGTCGCTTTATCGCGAATAAAAGCATCCTCTTCCCAGGAGTCCCAAAGTCCTTTCACCACGTCCAGATATTCATCGGCGATGCGATAACGCAGCGCATGTTCCGGGTGCTGCTGGCGAGAAAAGTTTTTTGCCGAGCCCTCCAGCGGCGAGGTGACGACGTTCCAGCCCGCGCGCCCGTTGCTTAAATGGTCGAGGCTGGCAAACTGACGCGCCACGGTAAAAGGTTCGCTATAGGAGGTCGATAACGTGCCAACCAGCCCTAAATGGCGGGTGACGCTCGCCAGTGCCGATAATACGGTGATGGGTTCAAAACGGTTTAGAAAATGAGGAATGGATTTTTCATTAATATATAAGCCATCGGCGACAAATAAAAAATCGAGTTTTCCCTCTTCGGCTTTTAATGCCGTTTCCTGAACAAAAGCAAAATTAATACTGGCGTCGGCTTTGGCTGCCGGGTGTCGCCACGCGGACATATTTCCGGATGCGCCATGCAATATGGTGCCAAGGCGCAGTTGACGAGCTTGTGACATAATCCATCCTCATTTTCAGGCAACAGGTTCCCCGGAGCTGTCGCCCCAGGTTGTTTTATTCCGTTATGGCTGGAGTAAGGCTTTTTCAGCCAGCAACGCGAAATAGCGCGCGGCGTCTTCAATTAATGCTTCATCAGGATTAAACGACGGATGATGCAAGCCATATTCACTGGCGCTGCCAATACTGACAAACGCGCCGGGAATATGTTCGAGATAGACGGCAAAATCTTCCCCGCCCATATGCAACTGTGCGACCTGCGTGTCATAGCCGTGCCAGTCCGCAACGTCGCGGGTAAAGGCGGCCCAGCGTTCATCGTTAACCAGCGCCGATGGGCCTTCGAACCAGCGCACGGTGATCTCTGCATCAAAGGCGCGGGCCAGTCCGGCAGCGATATCATTGACGCGCACCTTCACTTTTTCACGCACCTCACTGCGGTGGGTACGCAGCGTGCCTTCCAGTTCGACCTGCTCCGGCAGCACATTCCAGGTATTACCGCCCTGCATCCGGGTAACACTCAATACCACCGAATCCAGGGTATCCACATTCCGGCTGGCGATGGTTTGTAGCGCGACCACAAGCTGGCTGGAGAGCAGGATGGCGTCATTACCTTCATGGGGACGCGCGGCGTGCGCCCCTTTACCGCCAACCTGCACGACAAAGCGGTCAACGTTGGCATAAAACGGACCGCCGCGCGTGGCGAACGTGCCCACGGGCAGGCCAGGCTCATTGTGCATGCCAAAAATAGCGCTGACACCGTTTAGCAAGCCTGCCTGAATGAGCCGCTTTGCGCCGCCGAAATTCTCTTCCGCAGGCTGGAAGATCAGCCGCACGCGTCCCGGTAAAGCGGATTCTTTCTCTTTTAGCAACAGTGCCGCGCCGAGCATGACACTGGTATGGATGTCGTGGCCACAGGCATGCATCACCCCTTTATTGCGCGAGGCATAAGGCACATCGACCGCCTCTTCAATCGGTAAGGCATCAATGTCCGCACGCAGAGCAATCACCTTGTCGCCGCTGCCCACCTCCGCGACCACGCCCGTAGGCAAAGTGGTGGGTACTAAGCGCAGCCCGGCATTTTCCAGCCAGTGGCTTACCCGGCGGCTGGTTTCAAACTCCTGTAAAGACAGTTCCGGGTACTGATGCAACTCACGCCGCCAGTCAATCAATTGTTGAGCAAAACTCATTGCGCCACCTCCTGGATAACCGTGCTCTGCCGCCAGGATTCACTCAGCAGGCGCAATGAAGCAATACGCGCATTGGGGTCAACCAACGGGTTATCAAGAATGAACTCATCCACGCCAAATTCCGCTGCCAGCGCATCCAGCCCGGCCAGCACAGTTTCTGCACTGCCTTTAATCAGCGACGGTTCCCGGCGGAAAATTCGTACCGCCGGACTTCCGGCCTGACGCGCGAAGGCCTGTGCCTGGGCTTCGCTGGCAACGCTGACCCGTTGACCGTTTTCCAGTTCAACACCCCAAATCTCCACCTGCTGCGCCAGCCGTTCGGCATCGTTTTGCGTGTCGGCCACAATAACCTGCACGGCGACAATCAGGTCGCGCTGGCTTAGCGCTCGCCATAGCGTGACAACGTCACGTAGCAATATTCTGTCACCATTGAGATGGGCCGCAAAAACGAAATTCCAGTCGAGTTTCGCCGCCAGGCGCGCGCTCTCAAGGCTCGCGCCGAGCAGAAACCCCTGCGCACGTTCTGTGGGAAGCGGCGTGGCCGCCAGAGATTCCGCATCGGCAGTAGCCTGCTTCGCGTTAAGCCAGTTATCCAGCTCACCGAGTTGGTCGGCAAAACTCCCCTTATCTTCCGGGTTCAATCCTCGCTGTAATGCGCGTGTGGACAGAGGCAGTCCGCCCGGCGCTTTACCGATACCGATATCGATACGGCCAGGAGCCAGAGAAGCCAGCACGTTGAAGTTTTCCGCGACTTTATAGGGGCTGTAGTGTTGCAACATGACGCCGCCGGAGCCGATGCGGATCCGCTGCGTTTGTCCGGCAATCCAGGCGATAAGCAGTTCAGGGGATGGGCTGGCGAGTTGGGATGTATTGTGGTGTTCCGCAATCCAGAAGCGGTGAAAGCCGCCTCTTTCAGCCTGTTGCGCCAGTTGTAACGTACGGTTCAGTGCATCCTGTGCGGTTTCATTTTCCGCAATCGGGCTTTTATCCAGCAAACTCAGACGATAAGACATGCAGCACGCTCTTATTGGGTAACATGTCTGCATTATTGGAATGGGCTTACGGCCTTGTGAAACAATTAATTTACATTAAATAAGCAAAAAATTTGCAAAGTAGCCCCCACAGAGGGACGGTAGTCATTATTTGCGCTTATGAATAAGCCCGTATTCCCCTGTGCCGTGCAACCTCGCTGACATCGTCTTTCCTTTTGCATGCTTAGTCATTTCTGCCGTCTTTTTCGCCATATTGAATCAGTTAAACTGTCAAGTAACACTTACGTCACAAATTCAACTCATACCCATCGTTTTTTCGTCTGGTATGTTTTGCGTCGCCAAAAAAATGCAGGTAGGATGCTGCGCCATGTTGTGTCTTATTCATACGTAGAATGATTGAAAAGACAGAACGCTTTCCCAACAGAGCAAACGATTGTCTTGCTGCTCTGTGGGGTCGAGGAAGTTCCAAAAGATTCAGACAGGTCAACGGGTAACGCAATGAAAACAACCAACAACAACGCGGCGGAGCATCAGGCCGCGAAACGACGCTGGTTAAACTCTCACGAGGAGGGTTATAACAAAGCGATGGGCAACCGCCACGTACAGATGATCGCTATCGGCGGCGCAATCGGAACGGGGTTATTCTTAGGCGCCGGAGCGCGTCTGCAGATGGCGGGGCCATCACTGGCGATCGTGTATCTGGTTTGTGGTCTTTTCTCTTTCTTCATCTTACGTGCACTGGGTGAGCTGGTATTACACCGCCCTTCCAGCGGCAGTTTCGTCTCGTATGCCCGTGAATTTATGGGTGAAAAAGCGGCCTACGTCGCCGGTTGGATGTATTTCGTAAACTGGGCGATGACCGGTATCGTGGATATCACCGCCGTTGCGTTATATATGCATTATTGGGGTGCGTTTGGCGATGTACCGCAATGGGTATTTGCCCTTGGTGCGCTCGCCATCGTCGGGACCATGAATATGATCGGCGTGAAGTGGTTCGCTGAAATGGAGTTCTGGTTCGCGCTGGTCAAAGTACTGGCCATTGTCGCTTTCCTGGTTGTCGGGACTATTGTCCTGGGCTCCGGTAAACCGCTGGACGGCAACGCGACGGGTTTCCATCTGATCACCGATAATGGCGGCTTCTTCCCCCACGGTCTGCTCCCTGCGCTGGTCCTGATCCAGGGCGTAGTTTTCGCCTTTGCCTCTATCGAGTTTGTCGGTACCGCAGCCGGTGAATGTAAAGACCCGGAAAAAACCGTACCGAAAGCGATCAATAGCGTTATCTGGCGTATCGGCCTGTTCTACGTTGGTTCCGTGGTGCTGCTGGTTCTGTTGCTGCCGTGGATGGCGTATCAACCGGGGCAGAGTCCGTTTGTGACCTTCTTCTCCAAACTGGGCGTGCCGTACATGGGCGACGTGATGAATATCGTGGTCCTGACCGCTGCGCTGTCGAGCCTGAACTCCGGCTTGTACTGCACGGGGCGTATCCTGCGTTCCATGTCGATGGGGGGTTCCGCGCCTAAGTTCATGTCCAAAATGAACAAACAGCACGT
This sequence comes from Phytobacter diazotrophicus, assembly GCF_052061655.1. NCBI lineage: Bacteria > Pseudomonadati > Pseudomonadota > Gammaproteobacteria > Enterobacterales > Enterobacteriaceae > Phytobacter > Phytobacter diazotrophicus. Next base: position 2,836,164 of record NZ_CM125428.1, read on the forward strand.
ACCGTACGCGGGGATCCTCGCGACCCTGGCGGTCTACGTTGTGGGCGTGTTCCTGAACTATCTGGTTCCGGCACAGGTGTTTGAAATCGTTCTTAACCAGGCGTCTGTGGGCATCATCGCGTCGTGGGGCTTTATCGTGCTCTGCCAGATGCGTCTGCGCAAAGCCATCAAACAAGGCAAAGCGGCGGAAGTCAGCTTTAAAATGCCTGGGGCACCGTTCACCTCCTGGTTAACGCTGATGTTCCTCTTCTCTGTGCTGGTTCTGATGGCGTTTGACTACCCGAACGGTACCCTGACCATCGGTTGTCTCCCACTGCTGATTGTGCTGCTGGTGATTGGCTGGTTCGGTGTGCGTAAACGCGTAGCGGAAATTCACAGCACCGCGCCGGTCGTGGCTGACGCTACCGCTGCTCCCACTGAGCTTGTAGAAGAAACCGCGAAATAATCTGACGTGTAAAAATAAAAGCCAGCCAGGTATGCCACCGGCTGGCTTTTTTTATGCGTGCTTAGAGGGCAATACGGATGATGTCGTCCGGCTCTGTGGCCTCTTTCTCTTTGCTGGACGCCTGTTTCACGCTGACATAGAGCGTCTGGCCATCGGCGGAGAGCGCCAGGCTGTTCGGATGCGTTGGCGTATCGAAGGTTTTCACCACCTTATAGGTTTTGCCATCAATCACGCTGACTTTGCCCGCCTGACGATGGGTGACATACGCTTCGTTACGCGTCGGGTTAAACAGCACCGCCAGGGATTCCGGCGCGGCGATCTTTTGCAGTACAGCCCCATTACGCAGATCAACGACCAGAACCTCAGGCGTTTTGGAGTCGGTAATAAAGGCGCGATGGCCTGCGGTGTCCAGGCTCAGATTCAGATAGAAGTGTTCTTTACCGTCATCCTGCAATTTCTTACGCGTCACAATTTTGTGGGTGGCGGTGTCGATAGTCAGCAATTCCCCGTCACCGTTGGTGGTATACAGGCGTTTTGCCGCCGCATCGATGGCCAGACCCGTACTGAATTTGCCGGTCCCCGTAATGGTGTATTTGAGCGTCATGGTTTCGCCATTTACCGCCCAAATCACACTCTCATTGCCGATACCGCTGATGTAAACGGTATTAGTCGTTTCATCCACCACCAGTTCACGCGGCTGCAGCGGACGCACAGTTTCACTGCGCTTACGGTCATCGAGAACCAGGCGCCCTTTCACATCACCCGTTTTCGCGTCAATGGCAGTGACGGCGCCGTTAGTGGTATTACCCACCCACAGGGTTTGCGTCCGGGAGTTAATGGCAGCACCGAACGGCTTGAGATCGTTATGGACAGCCAGCGTCACGTCCAGTGAAAGTGGGTCCAGACGGTAGACCACGCCGCCTTTATCGGTTTTACGGCTCTGTGAGGTAGCCACCCACAGCGCGTTGTCCTGTTGGCTCCAGGCCATTTCGTAGGCACCTTTAGCGACCGGTTTACGCAGCATCTCTTCGCTGGCCTGGGCGTGAAATGTCCCGGCCAGCAGCAGTGAACCTAACAACAGTGAACGACGCAGACATGGCGCAGATAAATGACGTAAAAACATGACGACTCCCTTTGATAAACAAATATAGTTTTGCTTCACATGCTTCCATGACGCCAGGGTCATAGCCCTGCCTTATTAATTGAGAATAGTAATCATTATTACGTGCAATGTGGAGCATTAAATCTGTTTTTACTGTCATCGGCGGTAACGTCTACACTTTTTGTTAACGTAATGTGCCCTTAAAGTTTTCATGAATTGTTAAAGATATTAACATTACGCCATGTTCCCATTTGGTTCGTTTCTTATTCTGGTCAATTTATGAATATTTTTGCCCTTTCAAGAACAGCGTTTCCAGCGCTGTTACTTCCGGTCATCTACGCGCCTGCCGTGCTGGCGGCCGACAATGAACAAACGATGATCGTCAGCGCGACACCCCGCACAGTTTCAGAACTCGACACCCCGGCGGCTATCAGTGTCGTGAACGGCGACGATATTCGTCAGGCCACGCCCCAAATCAACCTCTCGGAATCGCTGGGCGGCGTGCCTGGCTTACAGGTGCAAAATCGCCAGAACTATGCGCAGGATTTACAGCTCTCCATTCGCGGTTTTGGTTCCCGCTCGACCTACGGCGTGCGCGGTATCCGCATGTATGTCGACGGTATTCCTGCCACCATGCCGGACGGACAGGGGCAAACCTCGAATATCGATCTCACCAGCGTAGAGAGTATCGACGTCCTGCGCGGCCCTTTCTCTGCACTCTACGGCAATGCATCTGGCGGTGTAGTGAATGTGACCACCCAGACGGGCCGTCAGCCAACGGAACTTGAAGCCAGCAGTTATTACGGCAGTTACGGAAGCTGGCGTTATGGCACTAAAGCCAGCGGTGCGGTGGGCGATGGCACACAGCCAGGCGATGTGGATTACACGGTCTCCTCGACCCGTTTTGTCACCCATGGCTATCGCGATCGCAGCGGTGCGCGTAAAAATCTCGCCAATGCCAAACTGGGTGTGCGTATCGACGAGGCCAGTAAGCTGACGCTGATTTTCAACAGCGTGGACATCAAGGCGAACGATCCGGGCGGTCTCACAAAAGAGGAGTGGCACGATAACCCGCGTCAGTCACCGCGTGCCGTGCAGTACGACACGCGCAAAACGGTTAAACAGACACAGGCCGGGTTGCGTTATGAGCGCCAGCTCAGCGCGCAGGATGATGTGAGTGTCATGATGTACGCCGGGGAGCGTGAAACCACCCAGTACCAGTCAATTCCTCGCGGCCCCCAGTTGAACCCACAGCACGCCGGGGGCGTGATCGACCTGACCCGCCATTACCAGGGGATCGATACTCGCTGGACCCATCGCGGCGAACTGTTGGTACCGGTGACTATCACCAGCGGGTTGAATTACGAAACCATGAGCGAGCAGCGCAAAGGCTATGAAAACTTTGTGATGGTCAATGGCGCGCCGGATTATGGTCGCGAGGGGAACTTGCGTCGTAACGAACGTAACCTGATGTGGAACGTCGACCCTTATGTGCAAACCCGTTGGCAGTTGACCGATAAGCTGTCGCTGGATGCGGGTCTGCGTTATAGCTCGGTCTGGTTTGATTCAAACGATCACTATATTACGGCAAGCAATGGCGATGACAGCGGTGATGCCAGCTATCACAAATGGCTGCCTGCCGGGTCGCTGAAATATGCGCTGACCGATAGCTGGAATCTCTATGCGGCGGCGGGGCGTGGTTTTGAAACGCCTACCATTAACGAGCTCTCTTACCGTTCTGGCGGGCAAAGTGGACTCAATTTTGCCCTTAAACCGTCGACAAACGATACCGTCGAAATCGGCAGCAAAACTCGCGTGGGTTATGGGTTGCTCAGTGCAGCACTCTTTCGTACCGATACCGATAACGAAATTGTCACCGATACCAGTAGCGGCGGACGCACCACTTATAAAAACGCCGGCAAAACCCGCCGCCAGGGCGCGGAGCTGGCGCTCGATCAGCAATTCGCCGGAAACTGGCGGGCAAAACTGGCGTGGACGTATCTGGATGCGACCTACCGCAGCGACGTCTGCGGCGACAGTAATTGCAACGGCAACCGGATCCCCGGTATCGCGCGCAATATGGGCTTTGCATCACTGGGCTATGTTCCCGAACAAGGCTGGTATGCGGGTGCGGATGTGCACTATATGAGTGATATCGCCGCTAATGACGAAAACACGGCAACCGCACCGTCCTGGACGGTGGTCGGCCTGAATACCGGCTATAAATTTAACTACGGTAACTGGATGATGGATGTGTTCGGGCGCGTGGATAATCTGTTTGATCGTGAATATGTGGGATCGGTGATTGTTAACGAATCCAATAACCGTTACTACGAACCGGCGCCGGGGCGCAATTATGGCGTAGGTTTGTCGGTTGCCTATCGCTTTGAGTGATGGCGGTTGAATAACCAGAGGCCCTCTTTTTGCAAAGCGGGCCTCTGTTCTATCAGAAGGTCGTCCAGCCGTCGTCGCTGGTCACCTCAGCCGGTTTACGCGGCGTTGAGACTGGCGGCTGCGGCCTGGCAGGCGTCGATGATTTTACCGGCGCCGCGCCCGACTCAAGACGGAATGTCGCAACCAGTTGCTCCAGGCGTAACGCCTGCTCTTCCAGAGAACCTGCTGCGCTTGACGACTCGCTCACCAGGGCGGCGTTTTGCTGCGTGGTACTGTCCAGTTCACCCACCGCGCGGGCAATTTGTTCAATCCCGCGGCTTTGCTCCTCAGAGGCAGAAGAAATTTCACCCATGATGTCATTAACACGGGTGACCGACTGCACCACTTGCCCCATCGTTTCCCCGGCCTTAGCCACCAGTTCACTGCCGGTATTGATGCGTGACACCGACTCGGTAATCAGTTGCTCGATATCTTTCGCCGCCTGGGAACTGCGCTGAGAGAGGCTACGCACTTCACTGGCAACCACCGCAAAGCCGCGCCCCTGCTCTCCCGCACGGGCTGCTTCTACCGCCGCGTTAAGTGCAAGAATGTTGGTCTGAAAGGCAATACTGTTGATGACCGCGGTAATGTCGGCAATTTTGTTTGAGCTGTTGTGGATATCACTCATCGTTTTCACCACATCGCGCATCACGTTGCCACCTTCGCTGGCCGTGTTCGAGGCCTGCGCCGCAAGCCTGCTGGCATTACGCGCGTTATCCGCGTTGTTTTTCACCGTCGCGGTTAACTCTTCCATACTGGCCGCCGTTTGCACGACGGCAGCAGCCTGTTGCTCTGTCCGGGAAGAGAGATCGGTATTGCCTTCGGCAATTTCCGTTGCCGCACGGGAAACCTGCGCCACGCTATTACGAACGTCAAAAATCATCTCGCGAAGGCGGCTATTCATACGCCCCATTGCAGCGGTGAGTTTGCCCAGTTCGTCGTCGCTTTGCGCGGTAATCTGCGAACTGAGATCGCCACTGGCGATACGCTCGGCCAGCGCCAGGTTATGAACAACAGGGCGGGTGATCTGACGAATAATCCACCACGAGACAATAACGCCAATCAGAATGGCAATAATGCCGATAATGGCCGCTGTGGTACTCGAGTTATCGGCCAGTGCGTCATTGTAAGTTTTTACGCTCGCGATCACTTTTTTGATATCTGCGCTGCTGTCATCCCCGGCGACTTTAACTTTATCCTCAGCCGTTTTGATCGCCTGAACCGCAGTAAAATAGTTGATGCTCAGGTCGCGATAACGGGCGGTTTCATCCCACAATGCCTGCATCGGAGAAAGCAGCTCAGCCGGAAGCTGGCCTGAAAGCGTTTGTACCCCAGCCTGCGCTTTGTTGAAGCGATCATCGAGAATATCGCGCGTCTCTTTCGTCGGGCTAAAACGCACCATTAACGCGGCATCGCGCACCCCTCCGATGGCAATCAGTTGATCAAAAATCCGGGCGCTTAATGCGTTATCAGCCACAGGTGTGGAGATGAGTGTACTAAAGCGCGCACGCTTATCGTCTGCTCCGAGCTGGTCCAGGTTCTCGCGAACGGATTTCATGGCGTTTGTCGCCTGCTGCATTTCCGCAGACCCCGCCTCAAAGTTAGCCAGATGGCCTGCCAGCGTATGCAACAGCGCGCTCTCGTCATCATTCCATGACATTTCACCCGCACTGGCGGTGAGCTGCGACGCATGTTTTACATAGTCGGACATGATCGGACCGGCTTTCTCATCGCCATAAAGATACTTCAGGCGGTTAATCTTGGCCTGGAAGACCTCAATGTTAACGCTATAAATCAGGTTAGTTTTTGCGTAGACATTGCGGATCTCTTTAAACCGCAATACGCTCAGAACGGTAGCAATGGCAACCAGAAAAAGCACAATACCAAAGCCGACAGACAGCTTCTTACTGATAGTAATATTTCTCAACCCCTGGCTAAAAGACATCCCAAACTCCTTGCGTCACATCAATGTTAGCGCTCAACTTAGCACTCATCGATTATCGGCAGGCAGCCCAGGGAGTTAAGAAGGAAAATCGCTGAAGACAAAAAACGTGATGATGATGCTCCCCTTTGCCAAATTTTTGGTGGGGAGCATTTAAAAATCATCAAATTGCACTGAATGATTTCAAGACTAAACTATCACTCAGCTATTGAACTGCTTTAACAGTATGACTGCGCCATCATCAATGGTGCGGTATATTGCTTTTTCGCAACCGTTTTCGTCGCCTTTCTCGAATGCGGATAATAAATCGCCATAATCATATCCGCGCGATAACTCAGGTGATGAAGGATAAAGATAATTAAAGCATGGGCCAATACGAACCCATAATTGTTCAATTATTGCGGCAAGCGTTGGCATTTCCGCATAGTGATATACAGCAAACCGAAATACGCGATTTGACTGCAAAGTCAATTCAGTATTTCCTGTTTTTGCCGCCTCACTAAAAGCCTCGGCAAGAATACGCAATTCATGAACTTTACCTGCCGTCATATTTTTGCAGGCAGCGCGTACAGCCATACCTTCAAGCTTTTTGCGAATATCACTAATTTCTATGAATCGCGCCTTACCCACGTCCGGAACAAGGAATGCTTGCGCAGGAGTAGCATGAAGAGCACCTGCGGAAACAAGACGCAGTAATGCTTCCCTGACAGGCGTAATACTGGTTCCTAATTGATCTGCAATTTCTTTCGTGATGAGCCGGGCGCCAGGTTTAAGCGCACCAATAATAAGCGCACTCTTTAGACTGGCTTCTACCTGCATAGTAAGGCTCGTCCGCTGCGCTTTTTCCAAATCAAGCATGTGATTGTGTCCCGTCCAAATTCTTATTTATTTTCAGCCTGGTAGCGTGTCGGTGAACATAATTTGCAAAGATATATTATGTATAATCATGCCTGGTATTGGATTGACGCGTAAAGTTAGAACAAAATGTTATTTTTTATGCACAACTACCAGGAACCGTTACCGATAAGGTCGTCGATTCCTTATGCTTGTATAATTAAAGACGTTTTTTAAAATTTTGCACGTATTATGATGACGGTTTTCACCGCCACCACCATTTTTAGTCATCCTCGCCGACGCGAATCACAACTTTACCGAAGTTTTTCCCGGCAAGTAAGCCAATAAAGGTCTCTGGTGCGCTTTCAAGTTCGTCAGTGATTTGCTCGCGATAATGGATTTTCCTCTCTTTAACCCACTGCGACATGTCACGCTGAAATTCGTTGATGCGGTGACCATAATCCTGGCTAATAATAAACCCCTGCAAGCGAATTCTTTTTTTCAGGAGCGTCCCCATTAATAACGGGATACGATCCGGACCATCCGGCAAAGAGGTCGCATTATAACCACTAATCAGCCCGCACAACGGAATTCGTGCTGCAGTATTCAATAATGGCAATACCGCATCAAATACCTTGCCGCCGACATTTTCGAAATAAATATCGATGCCTTGTGGACAGGCTTTCGCCAGTTGTTCGGCAAAATCGCTGGCATGGTGATCGATACAGGCATCAAAACCAAGTGTATCTACAGCATGACGACATTTTTCACTGCCGCCAGCGACGCCCACAACCCGGCACCCTTTGAGTTTACCTATCTGGCCGACCGTCGCCCCTACCGGACCTGTAGCCGCAGCAACGACCAACGTCTCTCCCGATTTCGGCTGTCCGATATCCAGTAACCCCATATAGGCAGTGAAACCCGGCATCCCGAGCACACCGAGCGACCACGAGGGATGTTCAGGGTTCTCGCCGAGTTTGATGAGTCCTTCACCGCCGGAAATCTCGTAATCCTGCCAGCCGCTGTAGCCCAACACCCAATCGCCTTCGTGGAAATCGTTATGCTGTGACTGTACGACGCGACTGATGGTAGCGCCGCACATGACACCATCAACCGGCACCGGCGGACTGTAAGATGGCGCATCGCTCATCCTGCCGCGCATATAGGGGTCAAGTGAAAGGTAGACGGTTCGCAGCAGCACCTGACCTTCGCCTGGGGTGGCAATGGTATCTTCTTCAAGCCGAAAATTGTCGACTGTCGGTGCGCCCTTTGGCCTTGAGGCCAGAACCCAACGGCGGTTGCGGTCATGTTGTTGTTTCATGTTGCTCTCCTGTTCCCATGAAAAGTTCTATTGATACTAGTCGTGGAAAACAGGAGATGCACATTCATTGTTAACCGCCTGGATTAAGGCGCACTACCAGGTAGCGACAGGATGTGTCGGTTTCATTAATGAAGCGACAGTCGTTCGGCGGGCCGAGCTCCAGGCAATCCCCCGCTTTCATTTCATGGCGCGTATCACCTTCCATAAAGACCAGTTCCCCCTCCTGCAACCAGATCAATTGCCTGGCAAGTGCGTAGGAAGAGGCTGGCATCGGGATATTGCTGCCAGCGGGTAAATCGATTTGCACAAGGTCGATGGGCAGATCGCTGCGCGGCGAGATATGCCGGCGCAAATAATGCGTCTGTGGGTCGCGCCAGACGGGCTGGTCGGCAAAGCGCAATAGCTTACCCTCTTGCATCTCAGCGCGTGCAATCAGGGTAGACATGCTAATGCCAAAAGCCCCGGATAAGCGGGCAAGCAGAGTCGCCGTAGGGCTACTTTCCCCGCGTTCAATCTTATGGATCATGGCGCGCGAGACGCCAGCGCGTTCGGCCAGTTCGCTAAGCGACCAGCCTCGTGATTCCCGTTCAACGCGAATTCGCGCACTGATCCGTTGATTTATGTTGTCTGTAATAGTATTCATATCGTAATACTATAGTGTACAACCACTGAGGTTCAACCATGAATATTCGTTACGCCAGTAAAGACGATTGCGCGGCAATTGCAGAGATCTACAATCACGCCGTCGTGCACACTGCGGCCATCTGGAATGACAAAACTGTTGACGTGGATAACCGGATTGCCTGGTTCGAAGCACGTGCGCTACTGGGTTATCCCGTACTGGTAAGCGAAGAAGGTGACGTTGTCACTGGCTATGCGTCGTTTGGCGACTGGCGCGCGTTCGACGGTTTCCGTCACACGGTCGAGCATTCTGTCTACGTCCATCCGGATCACCAGGGTAAGAAAATCGGTCAGGCGCTGATGGCGCGACTGATTGACGAGGCTAAACGCGTTGGCAAACATGTGATGGTTGCAGGCATCGAGTCGCAGAACCATGCCTCTATCCATTTGCATGAGAAACTGGGTTTCACCGTCACTGCGCAGATGCCGCAGGTGGGCACCAAATTTGGCCGCTGGCTGGATCTGACGTTTATGCAGTTGCAACTGGATCAGCGCCAGGACCCGGACGCCATCTGATGAATCAGACCCTTACCCTCTGCTTTCTGGTTGCCGCCGGCATTGGCCTGGTGGTGCAAAACACCCTGATGGTGCGCATCACCCAGTCGTCGTCCACTATATTGATCGCGATGTTGCTGAACTCGCTGGTGGGGATCGTTCTGTTTGTCAGTATCTTGTTGGTAAAACACGGACTGTCCGGCTTTAGCGAACTGGTGGCAACCGTCCGCTGGTGGACGTTGATCCCCGGTCTGCTCGGTTCGTTTTTTGTCTTCGCCAGTATCAGCGGCTATCAGTATGTGGGGGCCGCCACTACCATTGCCGTGTTGGTAGCCAGTCAGTTGATTGGAGGGCTGGTGATGGATGTGGTCAGAAGTCAGGGAGTGGCACTCAAAGCCCTGATTGGCCCGGTATGCGGTGCGGTTCTGCTGGTGATTGGCGCCTGGCTGGTTGCCAGACGCCAGTTCTGATTTACAGGATACTGCCACCTTTGGTGAGCTGCTCGCGTCGCGCTTCCATATCCTCTTTATGCTGACGACCATGCTGCGAGATGGCGTGACGCAGGCGCTGTTGCTGGGTATAACGCTCTTCCCGGCTCAGCGCGCTATCATCGCTCAGTGCAATCAGCAGCTCGTTCATATTTGCAATCACGCTTTGTGCAATGGTTTCGTCCACGCGGGCGATTACCTCATCCAGATGCGACATGCCTACCTCTGTTAATTCAGTTTTGCTTTCGAAAAATCACTACCCATTAAGCTCACGCTATAACCTGTGACATTACTGCGTGTGGCATAGAAGGTTTTACCGTTCGCCAGCGCAATCCACGGCGTCTGCTGATAGAAGACCTCTTGTGCCTGACCATAAAGCCCGGCGCGTTTTGCCGGATCGCTGGTCAGTTTAGCCTGCAGTACCGGGCCATCATACGCTTTATCGCACCAGCGTGCGGCATTCGAACCGCTTTTCACGCTGGCGCAGCTTAACAGGGTGTCGGCAAAGTTATCCGGGTCGCCATTATCCGACATCCAGCCAAACAGCGCGGTATCATGCTCACCGCGACGCATCCCGGCCAGATATTCGCCCCACTCATAAGAGACAATTTTCGCTTTCACGCCCACTTTCGCCCAGTCGCTCTGGATCATCTCCGCAATGCGGCGTGAGTTCGGGTTGTACGGACGCTGTACCGGCATGGACCAGATGGTCGTTTCAAAGCCCTTCTCCAGCCCGGCCTGTTTCAGCAGTGCTTTGGCTTTCTCCGGATCGTAGCCGTAATCTTTCAGATCTTTTTTGTAGCCCAGCATGTTCGGCGGCAGCGGTGATTTCGCCACGGTACCCGACCCCAGGAAGACCGCATCGACAATCGCTTTTTTCTCAGTAGCGTAATTCAACGCCTGACGCACCAGGACATTATCAAACGGTTTTTTCTCGGTGTTAAACGCCAGATAGCCAACGTTCAGCGCATCGATAGTGTGAAGGGTCAGATCTTTATTGCCTTTAATCTGCTCAAACTGAACCGGCGCAGGCGCCGGGATAATCTGACACTCGTTGGTTTGCAGTTTCGCCAGACGGGTCTGGACATCCGGTGTGATGGCAAAAATCAGGTGTTTTGTCGGCACCTCGCCGTCCCAGTAGTTGGGGTTTGCGAGATAGCGGATTTGCGCGTCGGTTTTGTATTGCTGTAAGACATACGGGCCCGTACCGATCGGCCAGTTGTCGACATTCTCCGGCGTCCCTTTTTTCAGCATGGCGTCGGCATATTCCGCCGAGAGGATGGAGGCGAAGTCCATTCCCCAGTCGGCAAGAAACGCGGCGTTAGGCTCACTCAAAACAAACTGAACGTGATAGTCATCAACCTTTTTGACATCCTGAATCAGTTTATCCAGCCCAACATCGCTGAAATATTCGTAATTTCCTTTCGAAACATTATGATAAGGATGGTTAGGGTCTTTCTGACGCATAACGGAGAAAATAACGTCATCCGCATTAAAATCGCGGGTCGGTTTAAAGTATTTATTGCTGTTAAATTTGACGCCCTGACGCAGCGTAAAGGTGTATGTTTTCCCGTCCGGCGAGATTGTCCAGGCGGTGGCCAGTGACGGAATCGGGGTGTTTTTCACCGGATCGAAGTTCACCAGGCGGTTATACAGCACCTGTGAACTGGCGACAAACGATGGGCCAGAGCTGGCGATTTGCGGGTTGAACGATTCTGGCGAGGCTTCGGAGCAATAGACAAGGGTGTCATTGTTTGCCGCCCACACGGCGCCTGCAGGTAACAGCGTGCTCAGCGCCAGCGCGAGCAGGGATTTCCTTGCGAACATAGATTCGGGCCTTATTTATTATTTGGAGTATTAATCTCAGCACAGCAGAAGTGAACTGGCAAATAACGAATCACTATCAGGTTATTCTAATCCAGTTGTTTTTGCTGAATTTTCCAGCAAAATTAAATTTATCATTCAACTTAAACGAACTTCTTGCCGTCAAGGTTTATGAGATGGTCTCAATGCGTCGAGAATTCAATGGTTTTGCGCTCTCTTCTGCCGTTTGTTTGTGATGACATTGCGTACAGTAGACGCGTGAAAAAGTCTATGGGATGAAAACGTGGCAAAAACACTCTTGCGCAGCGGCGATCTTGATGATTTTCAAGCCGTGGGCGGCGGCGGTCAGGCCGTATTTGATTCGGCGTTACAAATTCGTGAAGCCCTGCGTCTGCGTAAGCAGCAGGCGCTGGTTGACTGCCTTGCCATACCGCAGGTGAATGATGAAGGCGACCGCGTTGACTGGTACTCCCCTGTCGAAGGCCGCGCCCAGGCCTGGAAAGCCGCCGATGAAGATGCGCGCTTTCGTGCCTTACGTTACCTGGAAAGCACCCTGGACAGCGCCGCGACCCTTAGCCGCAAATGCATGCAGTCGCCAAAAACAGCACAGCAACTGTTTGGTTCACTGCTGGAAAAAGCGTTGCAGTTTCCCGGTGAAAACCACGTTTTTCTTGTCGACGGTAAGCCGGTCATCACCTTTTGGGGCTTTGTTAATCTCAATGAGAGTGCCAGAGAAGATGTGCTGGAATGCCTGCGCAAAGAAGATATTCCGGAGCCGCTTGCCGTTATCGAACCAGAACCGGAACCTGCCGAAGAGCCTGTTGCCACGGTCACGATAAGTCACGCCGACGAACCGCTGCTCGCGCCTGTGCCGGGAATCAGTACAGCCGTAGCGAAAGACGAACCGGTAATGCAAATGGCCTCGCCGGTTGCTGAACCTGAGCCCACTCCCGAGCCGGAACCGACGCCAGCCCCTGTCGCGGTAAAACGTCGCCGCTACGGCCTGTGGGTTTTACCGATTGCGGCCGCGGTGGCTGCGGCGGTTGCGGTGCCATTATGGTTAAATCAGCAACATGAAGCCCCCGCCCCGAAAACCGTACAGTCGGCGCCTGTGGTGGCAAGCCCCGAACCTGCGCCAGTCGCCGTTGTGCGTCACATCCCAACGCTGAATGCAAATCTGCCGCTCCATCAGGCCGAGGTGATTGCGCCCAAAGTGGAAACACCTGAACCCGTGGTACATGAGAAAAAACCGTTGGTGATCACCGCTATCCCGAAAGATGCGCTGGTCATGGACGCGCTGGAAGTGAAAACGGGCTCAACCCGTTTCCTCAATGGTAACTGGCGCGTCGTGATGGACGTGAAAGATCAGGCCACCGGTAAAGATGTCACCATGCGTTTTCAGATTCAGAACAATAAAGGCACGGCGCGCGTTATTCAGGGCAATAATTTGAGCTGTCGCGCCGACCTGTACTCCGGCCTGCACGAAACCGGGGTTCTCATGATCAAGAGTCGCAGCACGGCACGTTGCACCGACGGTTCCCGCTACCCAATGCCGGAGATTTCCTGCAAAGCCGGAACCAATGATATCGCGGAATGCAGTGCGCGCTTTGAAGCGAATACCACGCCCGTTGCGGTGACCTTCAGAAAAACAGGTGCCTGATTTTATGCTGGTTAATCTTTGTGATTACAAACAGAGCGTCACACTTATCGCCAACAGTGGCGTCCAGTTTCTCGATTTTGGCCTGACGCCACAGGAGTCGGCGCAAAGCGGTCGCTTTGTACGTAAGACGGCGAACGGTCCACTGTTGCGCCTGGATTACGATCTGGTCAATGAACGCTATACCCTACCGGCGCACAATGGCGGCATGCCCGAGGTGGTCAAACCGGAAAGCACCCAGTCGCTGCACGCATCGCTGGCGGTGCTCGATGGCGTGTGGCTGCCCATACCGTTCTTACGCTTCAACCCGCCGCGTACCTTCGTCGAAGGGCCAGATAACTGGGCGCGGGTACAGATTCGTAAACTGAGTGAGCCGGATGGCGCCGGGAATACCCACCGCGTAACCCTGGCCCTCGACAGCCAGATCAACGGCAACTCCCCGTCAGCGCTGGCACCGCAAGAGAACGATATTCTTAACGGCACACGCTTCGCGCTGGCATGGCGTGATGACGAAGTGGCGGATTTTCTCGATCAGACCTGGGTAGATGGCTGGTTACGGGAAGCGTTTCTTCAGCACATCAATCAGGATGAACAACGCAGTGAGCGTGAAATTACCCAGGCGTTGCGCAGCTTTGAATATCAGGCGCACTGGCTGAACCTGCTTACCCTGCTGGGAACGCAGCTTTTGGTGCCTGAGGTGAAAATTGTCACCCACACGCTGAGCACCCCGGCTATCCCGGTGGATTTAATTCTCGATGTCGGCAACACCCACACCTGTGGCGTCATTATTGAAGATCATGGCGATGCCAACGATGGTCTGCGCCAGACCGCCGAGCTGCAGGTACGCTCTTTAAGCGAGCCGCAATTCCTTAATGAACCCCTGTTCACCAGCCGCCTGGAGTTCTCAGAAGCGCGTTTTGGCAAACAGCATTTCTCGGTAGAAAGCGGGCGCGAAGACGCGTTTATCTGGCCTTCTATTGTGCGAGTCGGCGACGAGGCGCGCAAACTGGCGATGCAGCGTCTGGGAACCGAAGGCAACAGCGGAATTTCCAGCCCGCGCCGTTACCTTTGGGATGAAACCCCGGTATTGCAGGACTGGCGTTTTAGCCAGATGAACAGCAAAACGCAGCGCGAACCTCTGGCAACCGCGTTTCCGCTGATGAACCTGATGAACGATGAAGGTCAGCCGCTGTATACCCTGCCCGTCGATGAGCGCCTGCCCGTCTTTTCGCCACAATACAGTCGCAGCACCTTGATGACACATATGCTGTGCGAGTTGCTGGCACAGGCGCTCGGGCAGATTAACAGCGTCGCCACCCGTTTGCGTCTGGGCTTTCCCGCCTCGCCGCGTCAGTTGCGTACCATTATTCTGACCCTGCCGTCGGCGATGCCGAAGCAGGAACGTGAAATTTTCCGCCGCCGGATGTTCGAAGCCATTGCGCTGGTCTGGAAAGCCATGGGCTGGCATCCGCAGGATGATGACTTTGCGCATCGCAAGCAGCAGGAAAAAAGCGTGGTGCCGGTTCCGCATATTCAGATGGAGTGGGACGAAGCCAGTTGCGGTCAACTCGTCTGGCTGTATAACGAGGCAATTTCCCGCTACGCCGGGCAAACCGAAACTTTTTTTGCCTCCCTCGCCCGTCCCGATCGGGCCGAAGCCCCAGGCGCGCGACCGGGACGCTCCCTGCGCGTTGCCTCGGTGGATATCGGCGGCGGCACAACCGATATGGCGATCACCCATTACCAGCTTGATGATGGCACCGGCAGCAACGTTAAAATCACCCCGCAATTGCTGTTCCGTGAAGGGTTTAAAGTGGCGGGTGACGATGTGCTGCTGGATGTGATTCAGCGCTGCGTGCTGCCTGCGATGCAAACTCAGTTGCAAAAAGCCGGGATTACGGATGCCGCCTCGTTGCTGGCGACCCTGTTTGGCGACTCCGGGCGTATTGATACGCAGGCGGTGTTGCGCCAACAAACCACCCTGCAACTGTTTATGCCCATTGGCCATGCCATTCTGGCGGCGTGGGAAGAGAGTGACGTCAACGATCCGCTTGCCGGGCTGTATGCCTCGTTCGGCGAACTGTTGAGCCAGTTGCCAACGCGCAACGTGATGAACTACCTGAAGCAGGCGATCGACCACGCGCTCCCTGCCGGCTCGCCGGAGTTTGATGTGCTGAGCGTGCCGATTCAGGTCAACTTCCGCGAATTACAGGACGCGATGCTAGCCGGGCAATTTACTCTTGCCTCGCCGCTGCACGCGGTCTGCGAGGCGATCAGCCATTACTGTTGTGATGTCCTGTTGATTACCGGACGTCCTGGCTGTCTGCCGGGTGTTCAGGCGTTGATTCGCCATTTGCAGCCGGTGCCGGTTAACCGCATGGTCTGGCTTGATAAGTACCGCGTACATGAGTGGTATCCGTTCAGCCAGCAAGGCAAAATCGGCAACCCGAAATCGACCGCGGCGGTAGGGGCAATGCTGTGCAGCCTGGCGCTGGATCTGCGACTGCCGCGCTTTAACTTTAAAGCCGCTGACATCGGCGCCTACTCGACAGTGCGCTATCTCGGCGTGTTGGATAACGTGGTCAACACCCTGCGCGATGAGAATATCTGGTATCACGATATCGATCTGGATAAACCGGGCGCGAAACTGGATGCCCGTCTGCATTTCCCGCTGCGTGGTAATGTCACGCTCGGTTTTCGTCAACTGGCAAACGCCCGCTGGCCTGCCACCCCGCTCTACACGCTGAGCATTAACTCTTCTGACCTGGCGAAGACCATCGCGGGCGACGGGGTGTTGAATGTGCGACTGCAGTTTAGCGGCGGCAACAAACACCAGGGGCCGGAATCGTTTATTCTGAGCGAAGCCTGGCTGCAGGATGGTACGCCGGTTCCCGCCGATGCGTTAACATTCAAATTGAATACGCTGGCCGATCGCCGCCACAGTGGCAGCCATTACTGGATCGACAGCGGGAGTGTGTATCTGAAATGAGTGCAAGTATGAGCACGACCCAGGCGATCAGTGCATGGATCAATGAAAACCGTCAGATTTCACCGTTGCTGGATGATGACGCGGACGCGCTACTGGCGCGCTTAACGGCACTAACGGCGCAGGAATCCGCGCTGGAAAGCGCCGCGAAAATGCCCTGCACCGTTGGGCTGTACGGGCATGCTCAGGCAGCCAAAGCCCATTTACTTGCCGCGCTGTGTGACAGCGGCAACGGACGTCTGCATGTTTTGCTGGGCGAGAAGACGCTGGATTATTTCAGCCATCTCAACCCCGGCCATATGTTGACCAGTATGGCGCTGCGTTTCAGCCGCGAGAATCCGCGTGTTGATGACAATTTTCCCCTGCGCTTACGTCTTATTAGCGAGGCGGAACTGGTGCAGGTCTTCATCGCGCACGCGCAGGCCATGCCGGAAGTGCGTGTCGTCGACAAGACGGTTATTGAAAGCCGTCTGGCAAAATGGCGCGCACTGCGCCAGCCAAACCCGGTTCCGGGGATTAGCGCGGAAGATGTCGGGGGAATTGCCCGTTTCTGGCGCTCGGTGGTGCCGTCATCACAACAGCATATGGACGACGCGCTGTGGTATCAGTTCGCCTGCCTTCTGCCATCGCTGGACTTGAGCGCTCGTGCCAGTGCCTGGGCACTGCTGTGGGGTGAGCAACAGGAGTTAACACAACAGTGGCTATCCCTGGCGCATACGCTGCACCAGACCGGAAACGCCCAGGAACTGGCGGCGCCGTTGAGCCTGTTAGTCGATAACTTCGCCCTGCCGACCGAAGGTTTTCTCACTCCTACGGATCAGGACAATGAAGCCATTGCCGGTGAGGTGGTGGTGCATCCGTGGTCGGACGATCAATTACAGAATGCAGTCAGTATTCCTGTTTCGACGCTGGCGCTGTTAACCAAAGAGCTGGTGCTTCCGGTCGAAAACAGCGAGTTGAACGGTGTGGATATTCTGGATATCCCCACCCCAGCGCCGCAGGAGGGACATCCGCTGTGGAACAGTAAATGCCGCTGGCTGCTGGAGAGCTATCGTCAGCAATTACAGCCGGATGTCTTACTGATTTGCAATGCCACAGCGCATCGCTCAACCACAACGGCAACGGCGAAAGCGTTACTGAACTGGGTTAAGGAGACGCAATCGGGCCACGAGACCGCACTGCCTGGACTGGTCTGGACCATCACCCCGCACGATGCCCGTTTTACCAGCGGGCAGAATCTGGATGAAATGGTGCAACAACTGGTCGGGAAACCGGGCCAGCACTGGGGTACGCTGCAGGCGCTGGACGCCAGCAGTTTACAACGGGTTCTTGAGTGGCTCGCCCAGGCAACCGCCCCGGCGCTGCGTCAGCATCGTTTCAAATCCCTGCGTGAACGTCATCAGCTGGCGCTGCGCGATCTGATGCAGGCCTGGCTCATCGCCCCTGCAAAAGAGAATGCCGCTCAGCGTACCCGCGCAGAGGCGGTCGTGCGTGAGTTGCAGACCCATGCGGCGCGTCATGGCGAATTGCTGGAAGGCCTGCTCCCGGATATGCAGCAATTTGACTCTCTGTGGAAGGTTCAGCAACCGCGCGAAGAACAGGTCAACGGCTTGTTTAACGATGCCATCGACCTGTTTGGCGAGGCGGCAGAGAGTAGCGAACAGCCTCAGGTGGCGCGTGATGCAGGTCAACAGGCGCACGCGATGTGGATCAATCACTTGCGTCAGTGGAGTCGTAATGAGGAGAACGCCACCCGGCTTGGCCTCTCGTCCGCCACGGTGCGGCAGATGGCGGAAATCATCATCATTAGCAGCTACCGACTGAATATGCCGGAGCAGTTGCAGAAGATTATGCAGCGCGATACCGCTTCTGCGGCGCAGTTGTACGCCGCCATTGGTAATTTTGTCGCCTGGCTGGGTTATGCAGATGTTCCGGAAGCGCAGCGCCCTGCCAGCCGCGTGCAGAAAGGCAGCGCTGTGTTCGCCTCCGCGAGTTCTGGCTCGACGGAACGGTTAACGCGTTTAGGCGAACAACCTGTTCATGCTGCAACGCGCTATGTTTACGACTGGCTGGTCGCTCTCTATACCCGGTCAGTGGAAAACATGGGTTATAGCCATCCGCATGATATTTCTCCCACCGCGCGCAAGAAACTCAAAACGCTGCTGCCATAAAAAAGACCCGGCCACCATAAACGGTGGGTCGGGCCTTATCGCTTTACACGCGCTCAGTATGCTAGAAAAATGAGAACACCAGGGCAACCGGGAAACTGATCGGCCATGTTGCGCCGACTAAGCACGCGCTGAGCGTTTTGATCCGGCGAGTCTCTTTGGATAGAAACCAGGTCGCTACGCCCGTCAGTAATGCCATCACGGCATAAAACATCAACATCTTAATGAACAAGTCCATCGTCCGCCTCCTTTCCATGGAAAACATACGCAGACTATGTTGCACATTTTTTAAGGTTATTTTTGTCTAACCGGTCACGCCTTGCGTCACTCTTTAACAAAAGATCAAAACAGTGAGACCAGTAAGGCCACCGGAAAGCTCATTGGCCACGTCGAGCCCACCAGAAACGCGCTCAGAAAACGAATCCGTTTACGGTCGCTGGATAAAAACCAGGTAATGATTGCGCAAAGCAGCGCCATAATTGCGTAAAAAACCAGCATTTTTTGATAAAGCGACATAGCCACACAAACCCTGTGATAACAAAACGGGCGCAATATGCCGCTTTTATTGATATTTATCAAGTTTTTTCACTAATCGTGCGCTTTAACACGATGGGGAAATTGACGGGACCCTGATTTTGCGAACTGGCAACGCGCGACCGTGGCTTCTTGTTACTGCATTTTGCCCGTATTTGTAATGCCCGCGTTGCGAAGCCGGGCCATCACTGGATGCAAATCAGCCCGCTTCAACACTACTGCCTGGCGCTTTTCATTGCATCCTGCTTGCCAGGATTGCATTGCTCTTTTGTACCCGGAAGATAAAATTTTCCCGACCGATCTGGATCTGTGCCACCCGGACAACCCGCGCGGCCTGGAGCACTGATGCCAGCCGTACCATCCGATCCGTTGCCTCCATCAGAACCGTTTCCCCCGTCCCCCCCATTCCCACCATCAGCAGCGTTTGCGGCAAATGCGCAAAACAGGAAAAAAAAGACGAATGCACGCCTGACCATGTAAACCTCCCTTGTTTAACCCTAAAACATACACTGTGGCATCTCAGGCTGCCTTCAGAGGACATGACAGGCTGACTCTGGTAATTCAACGAAAGAAAAATGCGTTTAAGAATGCGTTTGAAGTTCTCTGGTTGTGGTCGCCCCGGCGCTGGAGGCCTTACGTCGTGCCTGAAGGGAATCGAGAGCGGCGTGAATCATTTCAGTCGCCCTGATTTTTGCATGAGCGACAATTTTTTCGTCTGCAATGCTGGCGTGGCAATGGGGACAGTAGGTTATTCCCCTCGCCTTATCTTTGGCGATGGCTGCCAAATCTTCGATAATCACGGTTTTTCCGCATTTATCGCATGCAAATTCGAACATTTTAACGTCCTGAATATCTCACTGGCGTCACTATATAACAGCGAGAGTAAACGGCATTAAAACGTGCTGAACATCAGGATGGCGGGCTTAAGCGGTCAGTCACCAAAAGCTGATGCTGCCGCATGGCCATCTATTGTTTATGTTCTTCACGCCAGTCTTTGATCATCTGCGGTGTCACCTCACTGGCATAGCAGATAGGATCGTAACCCCCCGGTTTGCTCCATGCGCTGCGCTTGCCGCAGCTACTGCCATTTCTGGCCTGATTGAACGGGCAGGCACATGGCCCCGGGTAAGCTGCAATGGATTCCTCAATCACCTTTTGTTTAACCTGTGCGTCACTCAATACCTGCGTTTTAGCCAGACTGTTTTCAATGCTCAGCACACTGGTTACAGCCAGCATGATCAACACCCACGGTGTGATTCTCATTGAGGCGTCTCATTAAGGAGGAGATGAGCTTTCAATGTAGGACGCTACCCCCACGACAATATTGATCGCAAGCAACATCCGGTTGTTTTTTCAGGCCACTCAGTCCGTGAGTTATATATTTTTCTTTTTTGATTTACGTTAAGTTTTTTATAAATCATAAGATTAAACCTGACGTGAAATGGACATTAAAAAAGAGAACGGGATGCCTGCGTTTTTGCCATAAATTCCCCGGATGCTTGCTTTGGCGGATGGCTGATTTCTCTGGTATTGTCTCAATGCCGTAACTAATTCTTACAGGGTAACAGTAATGCAAAAGTTTGACGATCTATGGCAAGCCATCGAGACCAGAGTGTGTGAAAACAATGACATAACGCACGAGGAACTGACGAACGAAACGACGGCCAGGGGATCTGCTGCGAAGCAACGCGTCGCACATATTTTTACTCTGGAAGTCCTGCTGTCTCGTCATCGGGAGAAGTATGCCAGCCCTTACGTGGCACTGGCCGGGGAAGAAGCTCTGTGGCATCTTATTTTCAAGCGTACTGGCTGGAAACCCTTTGAAATTAAACAGCTCTCCTTTAGCGACGCAATGTTTGTGATAGCTGAGCTTTTTCGTGATGAGAATTTGCCAGCGGATGTCCGGGGAATGTTACGCGCCAATGGGTTACGCGATCAGTCTTATTCTATATATGATTTCTCAGAAAAAGACTGGGCTCCACGGGATAATGAAAACATCCTGAAACGCTAGCCTGCGAATCATTTGAGTATTAAGGGCCGCTGCGCCCTTTTTTATTTTCACGTGTTTAATATGCAATACGCTTTACGCCCTGCATCCCTGCCGTCGCGTCACCGGTCATGATCTATTTCACATAGCCTGCTAAGTTTATTTAAAACGTTTAAGAAACGCGATTACCCGTGAATTGCACAATTAACCGGCATGGTTTTCAGGCGTTTAAAAAATACTGCCCGGTCATTGCGCCACTTAATGCAGGTTCATAGCGGGCAAAGTGAAACTCCTCGCCTTCACAGAAATAAGTTTCTATAGGCAACGTCAGGCCAGACGCGCCTTCTGACGTCTGGTTTACGGACCAGGTTACGGTGGTGTCGTTATCATTAACCGTCAAATACTCAGGGATGCCGCCAGGCAGCAGTACCACAACGACTTTACTCATTTTGTTTCCCCCAGAGACTAAAAAAGCAACATTATCAATGGCGGGATGTGATGATAATTTGTCGCACTAATTAAATTAATGTGACAATCCCAGCCGTGATATGCAGTATTACATTTGTAGGTTTTATTTTAATGTTGGTCACGCTACGCGGGTAAGGCGCGTTAAGCATTGTCAGGAATATAACATCTTTACGTTTTTTGACACACAAGAAATTATAAAGCGTGAGAGTTACCTCAATTATTCTTTACCTGTGAATAAACGGCAACAGAAACGGTAACTCCCACGCCCACGCTAAGCCGGGTTAAAAGCTCAGTGCTTGATCATCACGTGGCGAACCACGGTGTAATCTTCCAGCCCATACATCGACATATCTTTGCCGTACCCCGAACGCTTTTGTCCACCGTGGGGCATTTCACTGACCAGCATAAAGTGGGTATTAACCCAGGTGCAGCCATATTGCAGACGGGCACTGAGGCGGTGTGCGCGGCCAACATCTTTGGTCCACACGGACGATGCCAGGCCATATTGCGAATCATTGGCCCAGTCCAGCACCTGTGCTTCATCATCGAATACCGTCACGCTGACGACCGGCCCAAAGACTTCGCGTTGCACTATCGCATCGTCTTGCTTTGCCCCGGCCAGCAATGTGGGCTGGAAATAGAACCCCGCTCCGTCGCGCTTGCTGCCGCCGGTCACCACACGGATATGACTTAATGCTTTGGCTTCATCCACTGCTTTGCTGACACGCGCTAAATGGGCTTCGGAACTCAGGGGGCCCAGCTCGGTGGTTTCATCATCCGGCGGGCCCATTTTCAGACTCGCCACCGCGGCACCCAGTTTTTCAACCAGCGCATCGTAAATCCCTTTTTGGGCATAAATGCGACAAGCAGCGGTACAGTCCTGCCCGGCATTGTAGAAACCAAAAGTACGAACGCCTTCGACAACCGCATCCAGATCGGCGTCATCAAACACAATAACCGGCGCTTTGCCGCCCAGCTCCATATGGGTACGTTTAATCGAAGAGGCGGTATGACCGATAATGTGCTCACCGGTGGCAATCGAGCCAGTCAGCGAGACCATGCGCACTTTTTCATGTCCGGTCAGCGGATCGCCAACGGTTTTCCCCCGACCGAACAGCACATTCAGTACTCCCGGCGGGAAAATATCCTGCGCCAGCTCGCCAAGTTTGAGCGCCGTCAGCGGCGTGATTTCAGACGGCTTAATCACCACACAGTTACCTGCCGCGAGCGCAGGCCCCAGCTTCCAGGCCGCCATCATCAACGGGTAATTCCATGGGGCGATAGAGGCCACAACGCCAACCGGGTCGCGGCGAATCATTGAGGTATGCCCTTCCAGATACTCCCCGGCGGCCAGTCCGTTCAGGCAACGCGCGGCGCCTGCGAAGAAGCGAAAGACATCCGCGACCGCCGGAATTTCATCGCTCAGCACACAATGCAAGGGTTTGCCACAGTTCAGTGACTCAAGCATCGCAAAGGTTTCGGCATTGTCTTCAATCACCTGCGCCAGTTGCAGCAGGCACTCGGCGCGCGCTTTTGGCGTGGTCTGTCCCCATGTTTTGAAGGCCTCATCGGCCGCCTTCACCGCCGCGTCTACCTGCGCAGGCGAGGCTTCGGCAATCTCCAGCAACACCTCGCCGGTGGCCGGGTTAAACACGGCCTGTTTCTCGCCTTCGCCGTCGACCAGTGCTCCATTGATAAATAATTGATGTTGCATAGCGCTATCCTTTCAGAGTTGTCAGTTATTTGCCGCTTCCGGCTACGGTTTCACCGTCACGGGTCAGCCACCAGGCGCCCAAAATCGGGATGGTCGTTACCAGCATCACCAGCAGCGCCACCACATTGGTTACCGGCACATCACGCGGGCGCCCCAGTTGATTTAATAACCAGAGCGGCAAGGTGCGTTCATGCCCTGCGGTAAATGTCGTGACGATGATTTCGTCAAACGACAATGCAAACGCCAGCATTCCCCCGGCCAGCAGCGCCGAACCGAGATTGGGCAACACCACATAACGAAACGTCTGCCATGAGGTGGCACCCAAATCCATTGAGGCTTCAACCAGACTCCACGACGTGCGACGAAATCGGGCTATCACGTTGTTGAAAACCACCACCACGCAAAACGTGGCATGACCAACAACGATGGTGAAAAAACCCGGTTCCAGATCCACTGTTTTAAATGCCGTTAACAGCGCCAGCCCGGTAATAATGCCGGGCAAGGCGATCGGCAGCAGCAGCAACAGTGAGATGGCGTTCCGGCCAAAAAACTCACTGCGCCAAAGAGCCATTGCAGCAAGCGTGCCAAGGATTAAGGCAATAAGGGTCGCCAGCGCCGCAATTTGCAGTGACAGTGTCACGGCGTCCAGGATATCGCCCCGCGCCGCCGCCACGCTAAACCAGCGCAGCGTAAAGCCCTGTGGGGGAAAGCTGAACGCGGCCTCCTCGGTATTAAAAGCATAGATGGCGATTATCAATAACGGGAAATGGAGAAAGATAACCCCGCCCCAGGCGGCAATTTTGAGAAATAACGGTGCGCGGTCAGAGTGCATCGAACGCTCCCAAACGTTTCACGAACGCCAGATAAAGGGCAATCAATACAATGGGGACCAGCGTAAAGGCTGCCGCCATTGGCATGTTGCCGATCGCCCCTTGTTGCGAATAGACCATGTTGCCGATAAAGAACCCCGGCGGCCCCACCAGTTGCGGCACAATGAAATCACCCAGCGTCAGGGAGAAGGTAAAGATAGAGCCAGCGGCCACACCCGGAATTGCCAGCGGCAAAACCACATGGCGAAAGGTCTGCCGGGGATGGGCGCCGAGATCCGCTGACGCCTGCAATAACGACGGCGGCAACCGTTCGAGCGCCGCCTGAATCGGCAGAATCATAAACGGCAGCCAGATGTAGACGAAGACCAGAAAACGCCCCAGACCGGAGGTCGACAACGTATTGCCGCCGATGCCGGGCAGCGTCAGCAGCGCGCCGAGTACAGGTTCCAGCCCCATATGGCCGAGAAACCATTGGGCAACACCGTCTTTCGCCAGTAGCAGCGTCCAGGCGTAAGCTTTGACGATATAGCTCGCCCACATGGGCAGCATCACCGCAATATAGAAAAAGGCTTTCCATTTTCCGCTGGTGTATTTCGCCATATACCATGCCATCGGGAAGGCCAGAATAGCGCTTGCCAGCGTCACGGCGACCGCCATGGTGAAGGTACGTAAGATGATGTCGTAATTGGCGGGATTGAACAGCGCCTGCAGGTTCGCCAGCGTGAAATCCGGCGTTACCGACATGGTGAAATCATCAAAGGTGTAGAAGCCTTGCCATAGCAGCGTCAGCAACGACCCCAGATACACAATGCCGAACCACATCAGTGGCCCCAGCAACAGCAGGAACAGCCCCAGCGCCGGTTTGCGCCAGAACAGGCCACTCAGGCGGCTTCCCGGTTTACGCTGGGGTGAACGGGAAAGGCTCATCTCCATCACCCCGCTCCCTGTAACGGTACCATCGCCTCTCGCGACCACGACGCCAGCACCGTTTGCCCTGGTGCTAAGGTGTCAGGCAACAGCGCATCGGACATGTTCGCCTGGCTGACCAGCAGTTTTTCGCCGTCGGTAAGTTTCAGCTCAAAACGGGTAGCCGCCCCCTGATACTGTACCGCTTGTACCACCCCCTGGACCTGAATTTCCCCCGGCTGATTGAGGCGAATATGTTCGGGTCGCAAAGAGTAAACGCCGTTCATCGCGCACAACGCGCCCGCCCGCCTGTCGTCAAAAACATTAGACGTGCCGACAAAGCCCGCTACAAAAGGCGTGCGTGGGCGCAGATAGAGTTCACGCGGCGTATCAATCTGCTCAATCTTGCCATTGTTGAACACCGCTACCCGATCGGACATCGACAGCGCTTCACCCTGGTCATGGGTGACGAAAATAAAAGTGATCCCCAGATCCTGCTGAAGCTTTTTCAGCTCAAATTGCATCTGCTCGCGTAATTTTAAATCCAGTGCCCCCAGCGGTTCATCAAGGAGTAAAACGCGAGGCTGATTAACCAGTGCCCTTGCGATAGCCACACGCTGGCGCTGGCCGCCGGAAAGTTGCGATGGCTTACGGGCGTGAACAAAATCCAGCGCCACCTTTTCCAGCGCCTGGCGCGCGCTGGCATGGCGTGTTTTCTTGTCCACGCCTTTGACCATCAGGCCATACGCCACGTTATCGAGGATCGACATATGAGGGAATAACGCGTAATCCTGGAAAACGGTATTGACGTCGCGCTCCCAGGGGGGCAGTTCGCTGGCCTCACGGCCAAAAATACGAATAGCCCCGCCGCTCAGTTGTTCAAAACCGGCGATAAGACGCAGGCAGGTGGTTTTGCCGGAGCCAGATGGCCCCAGCATCGAGAAGAACTCCCCGTCATTTACCGCCAGACTGACACCGTCGACGGCTCGAACATCACCATACAGCCGCGAGACATCTTCAAATTCAACAGCATAGGTCATACATCACTCCTGACCGATTAACGTCCACCCATAATGGCGATGTAATCCTGCGTCCAGCGGCTATAAGGGACATATTTGCCACCCTCCGCAACTGGCGTTTTCCAGAACGCAATCTTGTCAAAGAAGCTGTAACCATTGGTCTCACAGCCTTTTTCACCCAGCAAATCACTGGCTTTACAGCCTTGCGGCACCACCGGCAGTGAGCCAAACCAGGCGGCGACGTCACCCTGTACTTTCGGGGTCAGCGACCAGTTCATCCATTTGTAGGCGCAATTGGGGTGTTTCGCCTGCGCGTGCAACATGGTGGTATCTGCCCATCCCGTTACTCCCTCTTTCGGGAACACGGTGGCGATGGGCTGGTTTTCCCCTTTCAGGGCGTTGGCCTGATACGGCCAGGCGCTGGACGCCACGACACCTTCGTTTTTGAAATCGCTCATCTGGACAGTGGTGTCATGCCAGTAACGGTGGATTAAGGCGTGCTGATCGCGCAGCACTTTGAGCACCGCCTGATATTGCGCTTCAGTCAGTTGGTAGGGGTCTTCAATGCCAAGCTGCGGTTGAGTGGCTTTGACAAACAGCGCGGCGTCGGCGATATAAATCGGCCCGTCATACGCCTGCACGCGGCCTTTGTTGGTTTTTCCATCCGGCAGATTTTGCTGCACGAAGACGACCGACCAGCTATCTGGCGGCGTCGGGAATGTTTTGGTGTTATACATCAGCAGATTTGGCCCCCACTGATAGGGCGTGCCGTACACTTTACCGCCGACGTTAAACCATTCGCCTTTCTCAATGCGCGGATCGAGGGTTTTCCAGTTCGGGATGAGCGCGGTATTAATGGGCTGTACGCGTTTGCCCATGATCAGACGCAGCGAGGCATCGCCGGATGCGGTCACCAGATCATAACCGCCTTTAGCCATCAGGCTGACCATCTCATCGGAGGTCGCTGCCGTTTTTACGTTGACCTCGCAGCCCGTCTCTTTTTCAAACTGGCTAACCCAGTCATATTGCTTGTCCGTCTGACCACGTTCGATATAACCCGGCCAGGCGATAATATCCAGACGCCCTTCTCCTTTCCCTACTTCCGTCGGCTCGGCGGCGTGTGCTGTCATGAGGGTCATGCCCAGCGCACACAGGCAGCTCGGGGCAAATTTCTTGCTCATATGTTTTACTCCTGTCCTAATGAAAATGAGCGGCCGCCTTGCCGTAAAAATATCTCCTGATTTAAAGGTAGACGGAGCGCCGAAAGGCTGAATCCCGTCAATGAGAAATTTCGCCAGGTTGTGACATACAGCGCATTACATTTATTACGAAAATGCTTGCGGTGCATCTTCTGGAGTATAGACAAGGAGTTAGCAGAGAAAGGTTAATTTATGTTCCCATTCGCATTTCGTATGAATGCCTGATGGGCAAGTACAGAAAATAATGACCTCTGCGGCTTAAAATTCCGCAGAGATATTTTTAATTTGAGAAAATATTATTCAGAAAATAAGAATAACCGCGACCGTTTTTATTTCATCATTTCGCGAATAATTTTGCCAAGCAGAATAACGCCGCGTTCTTCCCGCTCGCCCCATTGCCAGGATGCATTAAAGCGAAAGAACGGCGTCGGTTCTCTGGAGGTGGAGAACATTTTGCCTGGCGCTATGCTGACCTGATGGGCCAGAGCACGCTGACTTAACTCTCCGGCATCCAACTCTGGCGGCAACTCCAGCCATAAAAAATAACCGCTGTCGCTGCGGTGAATTTTCACCTCCGCAGGCAGATGACGCACCAGAGCCTGCCATGCCTGATGCTTGCGTTCAGCCAGGGCGCGCCGCAGACGCCGCAGATGCGCGTCATAGCGTTGCGTGCCAAGGTAATCGACCAGCGCCATTTGCATTGGCGAACTGGTGGATAAAGTGCTCATCAACTGTAACTGCTGGATCCGGCGGGCATGTTTCCCGGCCGCGACCCAACCGATACGAAACCCGGCCACCAGACACTTGGAAAACGATGAGCAGTGTAGCGTCATGTCCTGAGTATCCCAGGCTTTTGCAGGTAGCGGTTTTTCCCGCCCGTAATAGAGCTCGCTGTAGACATCGTCTTCGATCAAGGTCACGTTGTGCTGCATCAACAATGCCACCAGTTGCGCTTTCTTCTCTGCACTCAGAGTAAAACCGAGTGGGTTCTGGCTATTAGGCATCAGCCAGCAGGCTTTAACGGGGTAGGATTTCAGCGCCTGTTCCAGCGCCTGCAAATCAATGCCTTCATTAATATCCGTCGGCACCGACAGCGCTTTTAAGCGCAGGCGCTCCAGCGCCTGTAGCGCACCATAAAAGCAGGGATTTTCGACAATCACCCAGTCACCAGGCTCTGTTACAGCCTGCAAACTCAGGTTTAACGCTTCCAGCGCCCCGGCGGTAATGACGATTTCGTCTGGTGAAATGGTCATCCCCTGCTGGGCGTAGCGACGGGCGATGGCATGACGCAGCCCGGCATTTCCCGGCGGCAGGTTTTCAATGATGCTGACCGCAGTCGCACTTTTACTGACATTGGCTAATGAACGATTAAGCTGTTGCAGAGGAAACAGCCGCGGATCCGGAAACGCCGAACCGAAGGGCAGGATCGAGGCATCGCGGCTGGCCTGCAAAATATCAAAAATATAGGTATTGATATCCACCGCTTCGTCTTGCTTTAAGGTGGCGGGCGGTAAGGTTTGCGGACGATGAGAGCGCGGCGCCACATAATAGCCCGATTGAGGCCGGGCGGTAATATAGCCCTGATTTTCGAGCAACTGATAAGCGTGGCCGACGGTCATAAAACTCATCCCGCTGCTGGTCACCTGTTCACGCAACGAGGGCAGCCTGTCGCCGGGTCGCCAGACGCCCAGTTCAATTTGCGAAATGATTTGCTGCGCCAGGCGCTGGTATTTTTTCATCGCTCTCTCCTTCCCTGCATTCATTCTATATCAGCACGCTTAAAAAGCACATTTTTACCAACTGTTATAGATAAATTTGGCTTTTCTGCCTCTGATAATCCTCTCCGCCGCTCTTTACCATTTGCGGGAGAGCCATTTTTCAGAGGTTAAGTATGTTGGGTTTAGATGCGTTTCATCTGGCAAGGATCCAGTTTGCCTTTACGGTTTCCTTCCACATTATTTTTCCGGCGATCACCATCGGTCTTGCCAGCTACCTTGCGGTGCTGGAGGGGCTGTGGTTGAAAACCGGCAATCCAGTGTGGCGTTCGCTCTACCACTTCTGGTCGAAAATCTTCGCCGTCAATTTTGGCATGGGCGTGGTCTCCGGTCTGGTGATGGCCTATCAATTTGGCACCAACTGGAGCGGATTTTCCCAGTTTGCTGGTAGCATCACCGGCCCGTTACTGACCTATGAAGTGCTGACCGCGTTCTTCCTCGAAGCCGGGTTCTTAGGGGTGATGCTGTTTGGCTGGAATAAGGTTGGCCCAGGGCTGCACTTCTTCGCCACCTGCATGGTGGCGCTGGGGACGATCATTTCCACCTTCTGGATCCTCGCCTCCAACAGTTGGATGCAAACGCCGCAGGGCTATGAAATTGTGAATGGCCAGGTGGTACCTGTCGACTGGTTTGCGGTGGTGTTTAACCCCTCCTTCCCGTATCGCCTGTTGCATATGTCCGTTGCCGCGTTCCTTAGCAGCGCGCTGTTTGTTGGCGCGTCGGCCGCCTGGCACTTGCTTAAGGGCAATCATTCACCGGCCATTCGCACCATGTTTTCCATGGCGCTATGGATGACGCTCATTGTGGCCCCTATCCAGGCGCTGATCGGCGATATGCACGGGCTGAACACGCTTGAGCATCAGCCCGCCAAAATTGCGGCGATAGAAGGCCATTGGGAAAACCCACCCGGCGAGCCGACGCCTTTGTTGCTGTTTGGCTGGCCGGATATGGAACAAGAGCGCACCCGCTATGGGCTGGCGATTCCGGCGCTGGGTAGCCTGATCCTCACCCAGAGCCTGGACAAACAGGTTCCCGCGCTGAAATCGTTCGCCAAAGAAGACCGGCCTAATTCGACCGTGGTGTTCTGGTCGTTTCGCCTGATGGTGGGGCTTGGTCTGTTGATGATATTGCTGGGTGTTGTCGCCGTGTGGCTGCGCCGCAAGCAGCGCCTCTATCACTCGCGCCCGTTTCTGTGGTTCGCATTATTGATGGGGCCATCGGGTTTGCTGGCGATTCTTGCCGGTTGGGTGACCACAGAGGTGGGCCGCCAGCCGTGGGTGGTCTATGGCTTGCAGCGCACCGCCGATGCCGTTTCCGCCCATGGCACGCTGCATATGAGCATCAGCCTGCTGGGTTTTATCCTCGTTTACAGTTCGGTGTTTGGCGTGGGCTACAGCTACATGGTGCGGTTGATTAAAAAAGGGCCTCAGGCGAATGAATCCTTTGCCAGTGAACAGGATGGACGCCCCGCCCGGCCGCTTTCGGCGGTGAATACTCACGACAGTCTGCAGGAGAAACCGTAATGGGTATCGATCTTTCGCTTATCTGGTTTGTGATTATCGTCTTTGCCACCCTGATGTATATCGTGATGGACGGTTTTGATCTGGGGATTGGCATTCTCTTTCCCGCGACGCAAAACGGCGAAGACCGCGATGTGATGGTGAATAGCGTCGCCCCGGTATGGGACGGCAACGAAACCTGGCTGGTGCTCGGCGGTGCGGCGCTGTTTGGCGCCTTCCCGCTGGCGTATGCGGTGATTATCGATGCGTTGACCATCCCGCTCACGCTGATGCTGGTGGGGTTAATTTTTCGCGGCGTAGCCTTTGAGTTTCGCTTCAAAGCGACACCCGCGCACCGTCCTTTCTGGGATAAAGCGTTCTTAGGCGGCTCGATTCTGGCAACCTTCACACAGGGGGTCGTTGTTGGGACGGTGATTAACGGTTTTCCGGTCAACGGGCGCACCTTCGCCGGGGGCCCCTTCGACTGGCTGAGCCCGTTTACTCTGTTTTGTGGCCTCGGGCTGGTGGTCGCCTATGCCTTGCTAGGGGCGACGTGGCTGGTGATGAAGAGCGAAAACAGCTTGCAGACGCGGATGCGCCAGCTCGCAAAGCGGCTCTTACTGGCCCTGCTGCTGGTGATTGCGGTAATCAGTCTCTGGACACCGCTTGCCCACCCGGCCATTGCCAACCGCTGGTTTACGTTGCCGAATCTGTTTTTCCTGCTGCCCGTCCCTGTATTAGTCGTACTGCTGAGCCTGTGGCAATGGCGCAGCCTGAATCATCCACAGAGCGAAAAATTACCGTTTATGCTGACGCTCGGGCTGATCTTCCTCGGATTCAGCGGGCTTGGCATCAGTATCTGGCCGCATATTATTCCGCCGTCCATTACCCTGTGGCAGGCGGCAGCCCCCGCACAAAGCCAGGGCTTTATGTTGGTTGGCGCGCTGCTGATTATCCCGATTATTCTTGTCTATACCTTCTGGAGCTACTACGTATTTCGCGGCAAAGTTCAGCATGGGGAGGGATATCACTGATGCAACAACCCTTATGGAAGCGCCTGATGTGGCTGGTCGTTTTATGGGGCGGCAGTGTGCTGGCCCTTGCGCTGGTCGGCCTGTTTTTCCGCGTACTGATGACCGCCGCGGGGTTTAAGTCGCACTAGTTTTATGACCCGGCGACGTATACAACCGGCTTGCAAAGCTGCCCTGATGCTGAACATCAGGGCAGCTTTTTTAGTGCTGGCCGTGGCGGGTAGAGAGTTTTTGCAACACTGTCAGTTGCGCCACCGCTTCCTGCATCGCATCCATGCCGGATGTCAGGGCGTGCAGACTACTGAGATGCTTCACAATATTATCCCGTTCGTTATTGGTTTTACTGCTCATGGCCGCGATGGTGTCAGCCGCGGAAATGGAGTGCTGAGCCATATTGCTGGCGGTCTCCACGGTATTATTGGCAACGGTACGGATGCGGGAAATCGTATTTACCGCCTGGTTGATATTGGCGGCCGTAGCGTCTGCCTGCTCTTTGGACGAGTGCGCCAGCCGCCGGACTTCACTTGCCACCACGGCAAATCCGCGCCCGGCTTCACCCGCCCGCGCAGCTTCCACCGCCGCATTGAGCGCGAGAATATTCGTCTGAAAAGCAATGTTACTGATCCCGCTGGTTATCTCATTAATCCCCGCTGAGATTTTCTCCAGGTCGTCCAGCCCTTCCACCAGCCGGTTTTGCGCCTGTTGGCTCTTGAGCGCAATATCGCTGATCGAACGAATGCTATTTTCTGCCATTCCTAAGGTGTCGTTTTGTGTCTGCGTCGCGGCTTCCAGCATCGGTAATGCCGTCATCAGGGGACCCAATTTTTGTTGATATGCCACAACACGATTAATCACACCGCTTTGAAAATCATTCAGTGCCTCCCAACGGCGCAGCGCACGCTGTGCGTAATGCCCGGCATATCGTGCATATTCCACCGGGAAATGCGCCATGGCTTTCACGTCATGATTGAAAAAGACCAGCGCGGAGAGCGTCTGATTAATGGGAACGCCGAGGATCTCCCCAAAGCTGGAAAAACCGGCAGCGGGCAAGCCTTTAAAGAAATGGGCATTGTGTAAGTGTGCTTCACTGCCAAGTCGGCGCAAAATACAGTCATTCATCAGAATGGCCGCCGGTTTACCCCGTCCGGTAATAAAGTTTTTCCAGTCATGCAGTGTCGCTTGCTTAAAGTCAGTTTCTTCCAGTAAATGCAAGCGATCGCCAAATTCCAGATCACAGAAAAAATGAACGCCTTCAGCATCGATTTTTGCGACAGAGCGAATGAAATATTCATCTCCGACTTTAACCCCGAAAGTGAGCCCTTTTAGTTTTTCAGCCACCTGCTGCTCACCACATTGCAGGAGTTCGGCCAGAACAGCAGTGAAAGGTTTCTGTTCACCCTGTTCATTAAAGACTGACGTCACCGTCCGGGCAACCGGATCCGCCTGTGCAATTAGCCAGCTTTTATTGCGCGGTTTGAAGTTTTGGCTTTTAAAGGGCGCGAAGGATTTCCCCGGTGCCATTTTGCAAAAGATAATCACCGCTTTGCCCTGCAGCACTTTGCCATTCACACTTATCCAGGTGCCGTCAAAGGTGAGTTTGCCGCCTGCTGAACCGCCGATAGCCAGGCAGGGAAAACGCCCACAATTATACCAGGCCTGCATCAGAAAGCCTTCGGAAGCAGAGAGCCCGTCACAGTACACCATGGCAAAGGTATGATCGGAGGAGAGCGGCATACGTACCTGTAACCGCTCCAGTTCGTTCTGAATTGCAATGATGCGATCTGTTGCTGTTCGGGTGTCTTTTACATGCAAATCAATAATATGGGTTTCGTGTTCGGCAATAAGTGTTTTGGGCAACATTAACCAACTGCCCTGTTGCCCCGCCGCATCACAGTAGGTCGTCTCACGACAGCTACTGCTCAACGCACCACTGGAAGAAAGCGTAATAACCGTTAAGGCTGGAGAAGAAAACCGTTGCCACGCCTGGCTCACGTTTGAATAGTCGGCACCAGGGGGGACGAATGTCATGAGGATACCGCTGGCTTTATTGCTTAAACCCGCTGCCGATAATGACTGAGGCATATTCTGGCAATCATAGGTACCATTCGCAGGCTGTGAGCGACTGCGACCTAAGGGTGCGGTTAAAAACCTTTTCGCCATAGATAACATATTTCACCTTTTATGTATTATGAGTTCATTTATAGGGTGGAGCATCTGGTGAATTTATGGAACTTAGCAGGCTATACATCACGTCTATGATTTTTACAGTGCCGGGAAATTCCACGAATATATTTTGATCACAGTGTAATTATCGTCAAACTAAATGAAATCTTTAACGAAACCCAATAAAGCACCCACGATAATATTGTAATTAAAACAATAAAAATCAATGAGTAATAAAATAAGACGCAAGTGTCATTATTTGACTCGTGAAAATTATGTTAATAGTGTGATGCAACGCATAAATTGCAACAAATAATAAAATTACTGTCTGGCAGGTAACATTTTCGTTTATTTTTTGCAGTTACTATGGAAGGAATATTCTTAATTAAACATGTCTTCATACTCTCTCCATGATTCGTTGTTGAAATCCGTGTCACTCAGATAAATGAGAGAAGGAGTAAGTATGAAAAAGATCGTGACACTGTCTGCCATTGTGGCCATGAGTTTGTCGTCTTATGTGTTTGCCGCAGACAATGCGCCTGTCCCACCGCCAAAATACCCGGTAACGCACGACAGCCAGCCGCTGCGTCATGACGACAAAAACCCGCAACACGCGCGGGAGCACAGGAATAATGACGGTAAAGCGTGGAAGCATGATGACAGAGCGCATCACCGCGACGGACAGCCGCCAAAGCATGACGGCAAACAGCCGCCCAAAGACGGCAAAAAACCGCCGCTGCCGGATGATAAACGCTAAAATTTAAATACAGTCGCGGCGATATCCTGCCGCGACGGTGCGGGATGTGCTCTCTTAAACGCTTTTGCGCTTAGGCAGTGTTTTCAACAGTTCTTCAGGGCTGACCGATGCCACAACGCTTCCGGCGAGCGGCATCTTCAGAATGTGATTTTTGATTTTCCCGACCACATGCATTTCACATGGTCGGCAATCGAATTTCAGCGTAAGCACCTCATCGCCATGTACCAGTTGCATTGGGGTTGCCTTCCAGCTTTTGATATTCCCTTTGGCCTGTTTCGGGCACAGGTTGAAGGCAAAGCGCAGGCAGTGTTTGGTGATCATCACCGGCACATCGCCCTTCTCTTCATGCATTTCATATGCGCCATCAATCAGTTGCACACCGAAACGCTGGTAGAACTCACGCGCTTTATGGTTGTAAACGTTCGCCAGGAAAGTCAGATGGGTATCAGGATAGACCGGTGCCGGGTCGGAGACAGCCTTACGGCTGCCGCGCTGGTAACTCGCCAGACGCGCCTCATCAAGCATTTCAACGGTGTCGCGACGAAACGCATTTAACATGCTGTTCGGCACAAACAACGCACCCGGCAAGTTGATAGCGATATGACGGGCGTAGTAGATGGTTTGCCCCAGTTTTGCCACGCCCTCTTTCAGGCTATTGATCGCTTTTTCCGCGTTGTTCGCCTCATCGAATTGCCCGTCGAGAGTATGGGTCACGCTGACCCCATCTTCACTGGTCAGGGTCAGCACCAGTTGTTCCTGCCAGCCGCTCACTTCAATATCCACGGCGATGCGACGTTCACTGGAGGTTTTGGTCAGTGCCTGTTGCCAGTTATGGTCCAGGTTACGGTTCAGCGGATGGTGCGGGCGTACTTTATACATCTCTGCGGGCATTTCATTCGGCCAGACGCGATAACGACCTTCGCCAGTTTTTTCTACCGTGTTAGCGCGAAAACCGACAACGTCACGCTTGATGAGTACGTTCAGACCATCGCCGTTTGCCAACGGTTCGCTGGCTTCAACGTCCAGGTACTCTTTGGTTACTTTTAGCACTTCACCGACCGGCAGACCGATAAATTTCGGCGAATCAAACGCACCGATATCGCCTTTACGCGCATTCACAAAATAATCAGTACTACCGCGATGGAAGGTTTTATCGGTGGACGGAATAAAGAAGTGCTCTGTGCGCCCCGCCGAAGCGCGCGCCAGGTCGCCGCGATCTTCAATAATTGCATCCAGCATCTGACGATAATGCGCGGTAATGTTTTTCACGTAGCTCATGTCTTTGTAGCGCCCTTCAATCTTGAAGGAGCGTACACCGGCATCAATTAGCGCACCAAGATTGGCCGTCTGGTCATTATCTTTCATCGACAGCAAATGTTTTTCATAGGCCACGACGCGCCCCTGATCGTCTTTCAGGGTGTACGGCAGGCGGCAGGCCTGCGAGCAGTCCCCACGGTTGGCGCTGCGCCCCGTCTGGGCGTGGGAAATATAACACTGCCCGGAATAGGCAACGCACAGCGCGCCATGAATAAAGAACTCGATGGTCGCGTCAGTACAGGCGTGAATATCGCGGATCTGCTGCAGGTTCAGCTCACGCGCCAATACAATCTGGCTAAAACCGGCATCGGAGAGGAACTTCGCCTTTTCTACGCTGCGGATGTCGCATTGGGTACTGGCATGCAGCTCAATTGGCGGGATGTCGAGTTGCATAATCCCCATATCCTGCACAATCAGGGCATCCACCCCGGTTTCGTACAGATCGGTAATCAGGCGCTGAGCAGGCTCCAGCTCATCATCATGCAGAATGGTGTTCAGTGTGATAAACACTTTCGCGCCATAGCGATGGGCAAACGGCACCAGGCTGGCAATATCCTGCAAGCTGTTGCTGGCGTTATGGCGGGCACCGAACCCCGGGCCGCCGATATAGACCGCGTCCGCACCGTGCAAAATGGCTTCGCGAGCGATCGCGGTGTCACGGACAGGGCTTAAGAGTTCAAGATGATGGGGTTGCAGGCGCATACAATCGTCGTTATCCATTATGTGCAAAATGGCGGCTATTGTAGTCACATCCCCGGCTTTTCACCACCTGTGGCGAAGGCCAATTTCCGCCAGGCGGCAAAGCATTGATGAAATTGCTATTTTCCAGCCGTAACGGCGCAGGTTAAGGTAACCACTATTACGCGAAAGCGTTCAAATGGCGTCGCGGCGGCAAGCGGCAACCTCTGGAGCTTACATGAGTAAGTGACTGAGTGGCCGGGGCAGGCTCAAAGAGGCCATTTGGAAGAAGACGCGTAATCGGACATTCCTCGTCACGTTGTACGTTGTTGTTTACTCGTCGTCGTTCTTTGCCGCAAGCTTGCTTGCGGTTTTTTCTTTTGGGTAGTGGATAAGCGAGTGGAAATGAGCGCTCTGTGCGGAGCTATTACGATAGGCATGGGGACGATCGCCAGCGAAACGAATCCCGCTACCCGCCGTCAGGGTTCGCCACTGCCCTTCAATGCACATCTCAAGCACCCCGCCAATCACCACCACATGTTCAATGACCCCCTGCTCATGCGGCGTTGATTCACTCAGGGCACCCGGCGCCAGGATTATCGAGAAGAGGTCAAAATGCAGCGCTTCATCCCAGGGGAACAGCGGAGTGACCACCATGGCCTGCTGCTGCGGGTCGAAGGAATGGGGTGTTTCGCTTTCCGACGGCGCAATAAAGGACGAAAACGGCACATTGAGACCGGTGGCGATTTTCCACAGCGTTGCCACCGTGGGGCTGGACTCATTACGTTCAATTTGCCCGAGCATCGCTTTTGACACGCCCGTCTCGTCAGCCAGACGCGAGAGGCTCCAGCCGCGTGCCTGACGGAGATTTTTTAAGGTGCTCGCCAGATAATGTGTTAGATCCATTTTTCCTCCTGTCAGTCTCGCTGCGCATACTTGTACGCTATAACGCACAATGGTACATTCTTTGGACGCTATAACGCACGAGGAATAATCATGCGCACTCACGTGTTTCCTTTTACCACGCTTCTGGCGGGTTTTGTGGCCGTACTGGTCGGCTATGCCAGTTCTGCCGCTATTATCTGGCAGGCTGCTGCCGCAGCGGGGGCCAGTGCCACACAAATTGCCGGCTGGATGACGGCGCTCGGTTTAGGCATGGGTGTCAGCACCATCGCGCTGTCGCTGTGGTATCGCATGCCAATACTGACCGCCTGGTCCACGCCCGGTGCCGCATTGCTGGCGACGAGCTTGCAAGGATTGACGCTTGCCGAAGCCATCGGCGTGTTTATTTTTGCTAATGCGTTGATTGTGCTTTGCGGCGTGACCGGACTGTTCGCCCGGCTGATGAAAATTATTCCGCATAGCCTCGCGGCAGCCATGCTCGCCGGGATCCTGTTACGTTTCGGCTTGCAGGCGTTTCGCAACGTTGAGGGCCATTTTGTGCTGTGCGGCAGTATGCTACTGGCCTGGCTGGTCTGTAAAGCCCTCGCCCCACGCTATGCCATTGTGGCGACACTGATTATTGGCGCTCTGGTCGCCTGGCTTAGCGGCGATATTGTCACAGCGAAACTGAACGTTGCCTTT
Source organism: Phytobacter diazotrophicus (assembly GCF_052061655.1). Classification (NCBI taxonomy): domain Bacteria; kingdom Pseudomonadati; phylum Pseudomonadota; class Gammaproteobacteria; order Enterobacterales; family Enterobacteriaceae; genus Phytobacter; species Phytobacter diazotrophicus. Next base: position 2,874,001 of record NZ_CM125428.1, read on the forward strand.
GTGGTGCCGGAATTTACCCGTCCGGTCTTCAACTGGACTTCGTTTATCAGTATCGGCATACCCTTTTTTCTCGCCACGATGGCGTCACAAAATGCGCCAGGCTTCGCGACAATGCAGGCGGAGGGCTTCCGTGCGGCTGTATCGCCGCTGATCATTTTTACCGGAGGGCTGGCGCTGCTTTTCTCGCCGTTTGGTGTTTTCTCTATTTGCATCGCCGCCATTACAGCAGCAATTTGTCAGAGCCCGGATGCGCACCCCGACGCCGCACAGCGCTGGAAGGCTGCGGTGGCGGCGGGTGTATTCTATCTGCTAGCAGGCGTATTTGGCGGCTCGATCACCGCATTGCTGGCAGCCTTACCGCTGAGTTGGATCCAGACGCTGGCAGGGCTTGCCTTACTCGGTACGATCGGCGGCAGCCTGTTCCAGGCGCTGTCCCAGGAAAAAGAGCGTGATGCCGCCATTGTGACGTTTCTGGTTACCGCCAGCGGCGTCACGCTACTGGGTGTCGGGTCAGCCTTCTGGGGGCTGGTTGCAGGGGGCGTCTGCTATGCCGCATTGTCACTGGCGCGCCGCGCGTAATTGCGACGGCGTCATGCCAAAAACGGCGCGGAAGCGGTTACTGAAATGGCTGGCAGAACTGAAACCGCAGGCCATCGCGATTGTCGTCAGCGGCAGCCCGGTATTTAACAGTTGCGCTTTCGCCTGCACCATCCGGCGATGCATTACATACTGATGCGGCGCAACCCCCATCGACTGGCGGAACATTCGCGCGAAATGGTATTCACTTAACGCTGCCTGCGCCGCCAGATCGCTCAGCAACAGCGGCTGGGCGAGATTCGCCTCTATCCAGTCCAGCACCTGACGAAGCACCACCGGCGCAAGACCGCCTTTAACGGTGGGCAAACGCCACTGCACATTGCTGTAATGCTGAACAAGATGGGTGAGAAGCAACGTAGAAGCAGTACTGAGCGTGAGCTGATTCGCCTGCTGATGCCAGTCGCTGCCAAGTAAGAACTGGCGGTAGAGCGCGGTAATGCGCTCATCCTGGGCGAAGGTTTTCTCATCAAGGGTAAACGACGCCGGACTGCGATCCCACACCTTCTCCCCAATCTCCCGCAGATGTTCGTCAGTGCAATAAAGATGCACAAACGACAAATCATCACGGATATCCCAACTGGATTCGCTCTCTTTTGGCATCAGGCAAAACCTGTCCGGCCCACCGCCATTTTTCCAGCCCTGCGACGTTTTATGGTAGCTCTCGTAACCATCGGCAATGTACAGGCTGAGGGTGTGATGATCACAATACTGGGTGATGTTATCGCGCTTATTAGACCATGCCGCCAGTTGAATACCAGAATGCAGCGCAACCGAGTCATGCAGAACGGCATTGTGATGTTGCAGATTTTCGAAGGCTTTATAAACAGTCATGGACGCAATTAACAAAAATGTCACCAGAATCTCAGTCTATGAATTGCGCCTGCCCGATACCAGTGTTTCGCCAAAAAAACGCAAGAATTTGCAAGTGACCGGCGGGTTTATGCAAGCCAGAGAGGCATTTTTTGGCAAGACTGGAAACCTGTTGGCGTAACGGGGATCGCAATGAACATTTTTTTATATTGTCTGGTGGTGGTGATATGGGGCACGACATGGATTGCCATTTTTCTGCAACAGGGGCCGGTTGCGGCGCCGGTCTCTATTTTTTGGCGCTTTGCGCTCGCATCATTCACCATCATGGTGGTGTTGATTGCCCTGCGGCGGCTGCGCAAACTTGTCCTGCGGGATCATCTTTTTTGCATCCTGCAAGGATGCTGTGTGTTTGGCTTTAACTTCCTCTGTTTTTACAACGCCGCCGCGTGGATTAACACCGGGCTGGAGTCGGTCATTTTCTCAATGGCCGTCTTGTTTAATGCGGTTAACAGTTTCCTGTTCTTCGGTCAGAAGCCCCATTCGCGCTTCTATCCTGCGGCTTTTCTGGGGCTGACGGGCATTGTGACGCTATTTTGGGATGATTTGCTGGTCAGCGGTCTGAACAGCACGCTGTTACTGGGTATTGGACTTTCGATGCTGGGTACATTTGGCTTTTCCCTTGGCAATATGATCAGTATGCGCCATCAACGCAACGGGCTGGAAACCATGACCACCAACGCCTGGGCGATGCTCTACGGGACAATGATTATGGGCGCAATAGCCCTGTTTCGCGGCGATGATTTTACCCCTGAGTGGACTTTCAGCTATCTGGGTGCGCTGGTTTATCTCGCCCTCTTTGGATCGGTCATTGCCTTTGGCGCCTATTTCACACTGGTGGGCCGTATCGGTGCCAGCAATGCAGCCTACAGTACTCTGCTGTTTCCGCTGGTCGCCCTGAGTATTTCAACGGTCTATGAAGGTTATGTCTGGCATATGAACGGGGTTGTCGGCCTGCTGCTGATTCTGACGGGAAATTTAGTGATGTTTTCGCGACCAGGAACGCTGTCGTTTAAACGGAAGTTAGCCTGAAAAAAAGCGCCATCCTCTGGGATGGCGCGCCTGTTTTTATTTTTTGGAAACATCAAACATAGTGGCATCGGTCGCCATGTTATCAATGACCTGTTTCAGCGTATCTACCGTCATCGGCGCATTGGCATTGCTCAGACTTTTACCCTCGCCCTGACGCACCACTTTAATCACCGGCTTATTGGTCTGTGCATCAATCAATTCACCTTCGAAATAGAGATGCGTGTCCATAGTCCGGTGCCCTGTGGCGGCCTGCGTACCGGCAATCACCATCGCAACCGGGATCACTTCATAGAATTGCAGGCCTTGCTTGCTGCTGTCCACGCCGGTAATGGCACCACGGAAAATCAGGCTATGCGCACCCGGAGAGGTCACCAGCGGTTTACGCTGCGCGGCGGCGGCTTTCAATTTAGTGTTCGTGTAGGTCAACAGTCCATCGAGGGTTTGCTGGCTCACCTGGCTGGTCGGTTTTGCCACCGGATAATAGGTTACCGGATGGTAGACAATACTGTCGTATTTACTCAGGTCAAATGAAGGATCAACCCAACGCAATACGGGTTTACCGCTTGCGGACGTTGTTTGTTGTAAGTTGGAATAGTCTTTTAAGAAGCCGGAATATTGTTCAGGTTGAGTCACTTTTGATGCACAGCCTGATAACGCAAGCAGGCCGGCAAGCACGGCAACTTTAAATACAGTACGCATGGAAGGTCCCTTTGAGTTTATATATGCATTAAAAGTTATAGCAAACAATCGGCTACAGTGATGGCGGAAAAAAGCTGTCACGCTCAAATTTCAGAAAAATATAATACTCACCGATCTAATAAAGGACGCTTGCGCCGGTACAAGAGACCGGCGCGCCTGATTATTTATTGATATCGACCTGGTAGAAGATATGTTTACCGAACGGATCGACTTCGTAGCCTTTCACGTTATTTCGTACCGGTTCAAAAATAGTGGAATGGGCAATCATCACCGCAGGCATTTGATCGTGCATCATCTGCTGGGCTTCTTTATACAGCGCCACGCGCTTGTCGTGATCGGTGATGGTTTTCGCTTCGGCGATAATTTTATCAAACGGCTGATAGCACCATTTCGACGAGTTAGAACCACCGTTGGCAGACTGGCAGGTAAACAGCGGGCCGAAGAAGTTATCCGGGTCGCCGGTCGCTGTTGTCCACCCCATCAGCGCCGCCTGATGCTCACCCCCTTTCACCCGTTTTAAATATTCACCCCACTCATATGTGACAATTTTCGCGTTAACCCCGACTTTCGCCCAGTCAGCCTGAATCATTTCGGCCATCCGTTTGGCATTCGGGTTGTAAGGTCGCTGAACCGGCATCGCCCACAAATCAATGGTAGTGCCCTCTGGCAACCCGGCTTCTTTCAATAAAGCTTTGGCTTTTTGCGGATCGTAAGCGTAATCCTGCAATTCGCTGTCCGCACTCCAGACGCCAGGGGGCAGAAGATTTTTCGCGGCGGTTCCGGTGCCCTGGAAAACCGCATTAATAATGGCCGGTTTATTGATGGCCATCGCCAGCGCCTGGCGCACTTTAACGTTATCAAGCGGCGCTTTTTGCGTGTTAAAGGCAAGGAAACCGGTATTCAACCCTGATTTGCTCATCAGCGTAATGTCTTTGTTCTCTTTCAGACGCGGCAAATCCGCCGGGTTCGGGAACGGCATCACCTGACATTCATTTTTCTCAAGCTTGGCGAGACGTACTGAGGCATCTGGCGTAATGCTGAACACCAGACGGTCGATCTTTGCTTTGCCCTGCCAGTATTCCGGGAAGGCGGTAAACAGAATGCGGGAATCTTTCTGGTACTGAGCCAGTTTGAACGGGCCGGTACCAATTGGCTCCATATCCACTTTTTCCGGCGTCCCGGCTTTTAGCATCGCATCAGCGTATTCAGCAGATAAGATAGAGGCGAAATACCAGGCCAGGTCAGGCACAAAGGGCGCTTCGGGATGTGCCAGCGTAAAGCGCACGGTGTTGTCGTCCACTTTATCGATAGCGGTAATCAACTTACCAAACTCCAGACTTTCGAAATTGGAATAGTTGCCGTTAGAGACGTTATGGTAAGGATGCTGCGGGTCTTTTTGCCGCATGAAAGAGAAAATGACGTCGTCGGCATTAAAATCGCGCGTCGGCGTAAAGAATTTATTGCTCTGAAATTTCACCCCTTTACGCAGATGGAAGGTATACACTTTGCCGTCTTCGCTGACTTCCCAACTTTCGGCCAGCCCGGGCTGGAGTTCGGTCGTCCCGGCTTTAAAATCGACGAGTCGGTTATAAACCGGAACCGCGCTGGCGTCGACGCTGGTACCTGAGGTATAGAGTTGCGGGTTGAAATTCTCTGGCGATCCTTCTGAACAGTAGACCAGGGTTTTTGCCGCCACAGAGGAACTCACTGCCAGGGCCAGCAAGGCCAGCGCAACTGTTGTCTGTTTTCTAGTCATAGATTTTCCTGTCGTTTTCTTTCCATGAGCCAAATAGTGCTTGTTGTTTGCGCTTCCATAAATAACATTAAAGTGATATTGCAAGCACCTGATAAGTCAAATAAAGAAGGAATCACTATGACATCGCCCCTCGCCAGTCAATTAACGCAACGCTTCTTTCGCTATCTTGCTATTACCAGCCAAAGTGACGCTGTCGCCACGACATTACCGACCACGCCCGGGCAATTCGACATGGCGCGCGCACTGGCGCAAGAGCTGCAAACGCTGGGCCTGGATGAGATTGTGCTGGATGAACACGCCACGGTCACTGCGGTGAAAAAAGGTACGGTGCCGGGTGCGCCACGTATTGGTTTTATCACCCATATCGACACCGTAGACGTGGGTTTGTCGCCGGATATTCATCCGCAAATTCTGCGTTTCAAGGGAGATGATCTCTGTCTGAATGCCAGCAAAGATATCTGGCTGCGTGTGGAGGAACATCCGGAAATTAACGCCTACCTCAATGAAGAGATCATCTTTAGCGATGGCACCAGCGTACTGGGGGCAGATAACAAAGCGGCTGTCACGGTTGTGATGACGTTGCTGGAAAACCTGACGGCAGAACAGCAACACGGGGATATTGTCGTGGCGTTTGTTCCGGATGAAGAAGTCGGCCTGCGTGGGGCGAAGGCACTGGATTTAAAACGCTTTGATGTCGATTTCGCCTGGACTATCGACTGCTGTGAAAAAGGCGAGATTGTTTTTGAAAACTTCAATGCCGCCTCGGCGTCTATCCATTTTACCGGTGTCACCGCGCATCCGATGTCGGCAAAAGGTGTGCTGGTTAACCCACTGCTGATGGCCATGGATTACATCAGCCACTTCGACCGCCAGCAAACACCGGAACATACCGAAGGCCGCGAAGGCTATGTATGGTTCAACGGGATGGAAGCTGTTCAGGGGCACGCGCATCTTAGCGCCAGCATCCGTGACTTCGATAAAGCGAGCTTTGAGCGCAGGAAACAGCAGATTGCCGATGTCGCAAAAAAAATCGCCGCGCAGTACCCCACCGCGAAAGTGGAGTACAGCATCAGCGATATTTACAGCAATATCAGTAATGCCATCGGCGAAGACAAACGCGCGATTGATTTACTGTTTGAAGCGATGACCACGCTTGGCATCACTCCCAAACCCACTCCCATGCGCGGCGGCACAGACGGCGCGGCGCTGTCTGCAAAAGGGTTATTAACCCCGAATTTCTTTACCGGCGCGCACAATTTTCATTCGCAATTTGAGTTTCTGCCGGTGAAGTCGTTCGAGGCCTCATATCAGGTCGCGTTACAGTTATGCCTGCTGGCGGCGCGTTAAGCTTTACGCGCCAGTAAGGTCGCAAAGCGCAGCTTGATGCGGTTACCATTGGCGTCGGTGCGGTGCAACTCACCGACGTCTTCATTGTATTTTTCCAGTTTCCACCCTGCGTAGTAATCACGCAATTCATTCTCTTTAAAGGCAAACGGGAAACCAACGGTGCAGGGGAAATCGGCCGTGTCCATCGCCGCTACAATCAGGTTGTAGCCTCCCGCTTTGGTGCAACGCTGCATATTGGCGATAAGCCCCGGAATGGTTTGTGGCTCAAGAAACATCATCACCACGGTCGAGAGAATAAAATCGTATTCGCCCTCAAAGCTGAGTGCGTTCAAATCCACAACGGCGGTTTGCAGCGTGTTCAGCCCTTCGGCCTGCCGAATGGTCTCGATATTATTGATGCTCGCGGCGTTTTTATCCCATGCCGTCACATCAAACCCATTGGCCGCCAGATAGAGGCTATTACGCCCGTTGCCGCAGCCCAGGTCCAGTGTTTTACCCGGTTTCACAAACTGCATGGCATGCAGTACCTCGGAGTGGGTGCGGGTCAGTCCATATTTTTCAGTAAAATAGCTGTCGTCAAACGTGGTCATTGTTGTTCCTTATTTTTCCCTGTATAAGCGCAAAACTTATAAGATGCATATTAAATACATTTTATGTTTTTTCATTCTGAATAGCCAGTATCGCAAAGTTTGCTACGTTTATCGTGGGGAATTAATGGAAGCAAACAATGACTAAATATCGACTCAGTGATGAGCGCCGTGCGTTCAGTTATCAGATTAACGGCGAAAAACAGAAGGTCTCGCTGCGCCAGATTATTGCGGTGCGTGATTTTGGTGATGTAACGGCGGGCACCGTTGGTGGCTGGGTGGATGATGATACCACCCTGTCACAAGAAGGAGATTGCTGGATTTATGATGTTAACAGCATGGTGTTTGCCAACAGTCATGTACGTGATGACGCCCGTCTGACGCAACCCTGTCTTGTTTTCCATGACGTTGAAATTGGCGGTAACAGTTGGGTTGATGCTGCGGAGCTAAGTCATGGCGTCGTGTTAAGTGACAACGTCACCGTGCAGACATCCACCGTTCGTGGTGCCTGCCACCTGTTCGGTAACGCGCGTATTTTACACGGCTGTGAAATTATCGCGGCGCAGGGCCTTACGCCGGATAACCAACAAATACTGCAAATTTATGATCGCGCCACGGTGACCCATTCGCGCGTGGTCCACCAGGCACAAATTTATGGCGATGCCATCGTTAAGTTCGCGTTTATTGAACATAGGGCCGAGGTGTTTGATTTCGCCCTGCTGGAAGGCAATGAGCAAAATGATGTCTGGGTGTGCGACTGTGCCAAAGTCTACGGCAAAGCGCGCGTTGTGGCCGGCAGTGATGAAGATGCCATTCCTACGCTGCGCTACAGTGCTCAGGTTGCGGAAAATGCCACAATCGAAGGCAACTGCGTGCTCAAACACCACGTGCTTGTCGGTGGCAATGCGCATTTAATCGGCGGACCGATTTTGCTGGATGAAAAAGTTGTTATCCAGGGAAATGCACGTATCAAAGGCAATGTGCTGATCGAGAATCATATTGAAATCACCGATGACGCAGTGGTGGAGGCACCGGATGGCGAAAGTATTTTGCTGCGTGGTCAGAAGGTGATTAATGGCGCACAGTATATCACCCGTACGCCATTGGCCGGGCTGCTATAAAAAGGGATCGATAATCTGACCGTAAATATTCTGGTCATAAAAGCTGCCGTTCAGGAACTCCGCCTGCCGCAGACATCCTTCGAGAATAAAACCGTTACGCAGCGCGACACGGTTGCTTGCCTCGTTCGCAACCCGGCATTTAATAACGAAACGACGGACATCCCCCCGACGAGCGTAAAATGCCATAAATGCCTGCAGGCAGGTGGAGACAATCCCCTTTCCCTCTTTGTCTTTATCGAGCCAGTAACCGATATAGCCGGTTTTGTTGGTCGGCTCGATGGAGTTGAAGGAGAGCACACCCACCAGCACGTTATCTTCGAGGATCAGGAACATTTTGGCGTAGCCGCGCTGATGCAGAATAATATTGCTTTGCGCGGTTTGCCGGGTCTGGTCAACCGAGCGCACATACTGCGGCCAGTCCAGAAAATGCTGTAGCCATTCGCGGTTTTTAACGATCAGTTGGTGCAGATCGTGAACAAAACGCTCATCAATGGCATGCAGTGCCAGATGGTCGTTGACGACGATCAGGCTGTCGGTGGAATCCATGACATCTCCTCTCATCAGAACCTCCCTCCCCGAGGGAGGTTACCGATTTAGCGCATGATGCGATCATCCACGTAGTTGCGCTTGTCCGGCGCAGGCGGAAAATATTGATACAACCAGGTCTCGCTGATCGCATCCCCCTGACAGCGCAGGAAGAGGCGCATTTCAACCGGGTCGGTGGAGTTGGACGTTGGGTACCAGTCGAACAGAATACGGTAGCCGTCGAAAGGCTCAACATACAGGATTTCAACCTGTTTGGCTTCCCCGTTAGACAAGGTGATAACCGGTTCAATCCCCTTCGGCGCAGCGGCTTTCAGGTCACCACCAACAAAATCAATGGCGAAACGACGTGCCCATTTTTCCGGGTAATGCTCGCCAGGCGCCCACCCTTCCGGGAAGCCGCCCATACCGGTGCGGGTGGCATAGACACGCGCCAGCGGAGAGCGTACCGGCGGCATTGCGCTCCAGTACAGACGATACTGGAAAGCCAGCTCATCACCCGCACGAACCGGTTTCTCCGGCTGCCAGAAACAGACCACGTTATCCAGGGTTTCACCCGTGGTCGGGATTTCCATTAATCCAACGCTGCCCTTACCCCATTGGTTACGCGGTTCGACCCACAGGCTTGGGCGTTTGTTATACCAGCCCATTACGTCCTGATAGTGAGAGAAGTCGCGGTCAAGTTGCAGTAAACCAAAGCCTTTCGGGTTGTTGTCCAAAAAAGCGTTGAATTGCAGTTTCTGCGGATTGTTCAGAGGGCGGCAAACCCACTCCCCGTTACCACGCCACATGGCCAGACGGTCGGAGTCATGGATCTGCGGATGAATGGTGTCGCACACGCGACGTTCATTGTTACCGCAGCTAAACATACTGGTCATCGGCGCGATACCCAGTTGCTTGATGTCTTTACGCGCATACAGGTGGTTATCCACCTCCATGATCACCTGGCTCTCTTCACAGTGGATCACGAATTTGTAGGCCCCGGTCAGACTCGGGCTGTCGAGCAACGAATAGACCGTAAAAGAGGTATCAGAGGCTTTCGCCGTTTCAAACCAGAACGCGGTAAAATCCGGGAACTCTTCTGGTGTGTCTGTAAAGGTGTCGATTGCCGCACCACGTGCAGAAAGCCCGTACTGGTAAGTACTGTCTACCGCACGGAAATAGCTGGCGCCCAGGAAAGAGACAATATCGCGACGAGCCAGTTCAGGCGCTTTAAAGGCGCGGAAACCGGCAAATCCCAGATCGCTTTGCCCTTCAAGCTGCTTCGTGTCGACGCCTGCATCATGGTAGTTAAACAATTCAGGACGGAAATGAATTTCACGCGCCTGTTGAGTTGCGGGATCAAGCGAGAACATGCGCACACGGCGACGGAAACCCATCCCCATATGGAAAAACTGCACATCAAGCTGACGACCCTCAACATTGTTCCACAATGAGTGTTGCGCATCGTACTGAATGGCGTTGTAGGCCTGTGGCGTCATGTTTGCGAGCGTATCCGGCAGTGGACGCGGCGCACCGCCCCACGGCTGTTGCGCCAGGTCATGTGCCATGGACTGCAATACGGAAAAATCGAAACGACGACTCTGACCATCGGCGATATCGGAATCAGCAGCAAACGCCGCACGGGAGAACAGAGAAGCAAAGCCGGAAGTCCCGCACGCTGCGGCCAGCGCCATTGATGCCTTAATGAAACGTCTGCGGTTCATGCCTGATAATACGTCCTTATGGTCGTGAGAAGCGGTTTTGTACAAAACAAAACCACGGCAAAAGCTAACGGTTATGACCGCACACTCTAGACAAAATTGATTGAGAATCCAATTGTTGACGGGTGATATTCTGCGCAAAGCTTGAAATATTTTTGTCGATGGGAGCGACCTGAAAACGGTGTAAAGAAAGGTATAATTTTTGCGTAGCGGAAAATATCCCATTACGTTGCTAAATGTATCGCCACTCTTTTTCGCGCCTGGTCATAGCGCAAACGTAACGGCGCATACGCCATTGCCGCATGAAGCACCCCATGGCGTATTGGATCGGAACACGAGATGATTTCGGATATAAAAAGACCCCATCCGGACATCGACGGCTGGGGTCAGAAAAGGTGGGCTTGTTATTTAGCGCTGACGCTAACATCAATACCCGGGAAATATTTCTCCGCCAGGGTTTTGATGGTGCCGTCGGCGCGTACTTTATCAATTGCGGCGTCAAGTTGCTTTTTGGTGGCCTCGTCACCTTTACGTAACCCAAAGCCGATGCCACTGCCGAGGATCGTATCGTCTGATACCGGTTTGCCAATAAAGCCAAAACCTTTACCCTGCGGTTTGCTCAGGAAACCTGCCTGCCCGGCCGCCGACATGACCAGCGAGGCGTCAATGCGGCCATTTAGCAAATCACCCCATGCCATATTCTGATCTTTATAAGACACCACGGTGACACCGTGCTTTTCCCAGTGCTCTTTTGCATAAGTTTCCTGAATGGAACCCTGCAATACACCGATGGTTTTGCCTTTCAGACCTTCGGCTGTCGCTTCCATCCCATCACCCGATTTGCCCACTAACTGCGAGGGAATGCGGTAGACAGGCTGAGTGAAATCAATGCTCTGACGACGCTGCTCGGTGATATTCATCGCTGAATTGATAGCGTCAAATTTTTTCGCCACAAGGCCTGGGATCAACGCATCAAACGAAGTTTCAACCCAGGTACATTTCAGTTCTGCGGCTTTACAGATGGCATTGCCCAGCTCAATATCAAAGCCTTCCAGTTCGCCGGACGCATTACGGCTTTCGAATGGCGGATATTCCGCTTCCAGGCCGTAGCGTAACTGGGTGGCCGCGAAAGAAGATAATGAGCAAAGCATGCCCATGCCCAGAAAGAGTGCTTTCAATTTCACGATTAACGCTCCTTAGCGTGGCTTAACACGACACAGGGCCTGCGCGCCTGCTCTGAGTGTGGCCTCATCTTTGGCAAAAGAGAGGCGAATCAATTTGTTATCAGTGCCATCAGTGTAAAACGCCGATAACGGAATGGTGGCAACGCCGTAATCGGTAATTAACCTTTTGACCATCTCGCTGTCGCTCTCGTCACTGAAATGGCTGTAATCCGCCAACAGGAAGAACGAGCCCGCGCTCGGTAATAAGCGAAATGGCGATTCTGCCAGCAGGGTTTGCAACAAGTCGCGTTTGCGCTGGTAGAACGCCGACAGCGACAGCCAGGTCTGGGGATCGGTCATATGCTCGGCGAAAGCGTACTGCATTGGCGTATCGGCGGAAAACATTAAAAACTGATGGACTTTCACAATCTCATCCATCAACTCAGAGGGCGCGACACAATAACCCACGCGCCAGCCCGTCACATGATAGGTCTTACCGAAGGACGAGATAATCACGCTGCGCTCCGCAAGTTGCGGATGGGTCGCCATACCGTGGTGCGGCTGATCATCAAAGACCACATGCTCGTACACTTCGTCAGACAGAATCACGATATCCGTGTTACGCGTTAACGCCGCCAGTTGTTGCAGATCATCAGCGGAAAAGACCTGGCCACTCGGGTTATGCGGCGTGTTAATAATGATCATGCGCGTACGGGGTGTAATGGCCGCGCGAACTTCATCCCAATTCACCGCAAAATCAGGGACCGTCAGTTTAATGGCGATGGGGGTCGCCCCTTGCAGACGGACAATCGGTGCATAGCTGTCAAACGACGGCTCGAAATAGATAACTTCATCGCCCGGATGAACCAGACCACTGATGGCCGAATAGAGACCTTCACTGGCGCTGGCGGTAATCAGTATTTCACTGTCCACGTCATACTGCGTGCCGTACAGGTCGTGAATTTTCTCCGCAATGCGCGCTTTTAGCGGGCGTAAACCCGTCATCGCGGCGTACTGGTTATGATCGGCCTGCATCGCCCTGGTCACGCCGGAGATCAATTGCGGGTCGCAGGAAAAATTGGGCGCGCCCTGAGAAAGGTTAATCGCATTATGCTGTGCGGAAAGCTGGCCAATAACGGTAAAAATAGTCGTACCCACGTCGGGTAATTTAGAGCGGGTTTTCACCGGTGTACGCAGAGTCATTATTAATCCTTTCTCATTAAAAGTGCATAACCATTCAAATAAAAGCGCGTTGAGTCCACAATCGATTTGTTGTCATAATAGCCATGAATAAATTGCATAGCTGGAGTTGCCATGCCGAACCGTACGCTGCCACTGAACGCTATTGACGCTTTTCTGGTCACAGCCCGCCATTTAAACCTTACCCATGCGGCAAAAGAGTTATGTCTGACGCAGGGCGCGGTAAGCCGTAAGATTGCTTCACTGGAAGCATGGTTTGGTTTCCCGTTGTTTGAACGTCACGCACGTGGTTTGCGGTTATCGCCTCAGGGTAGCGCCCTGCTGCCGGAATTGCGCTCGGCTTTTGAACACCTGCAAACGCTTGCCGCACAGGCGCGCGCGCAACAAAAGGTCGTTCGTCTGAAAGCGCCAACCTGTGCGATGCGCTGGCTGGTTCCACGGCTTATCCAGCTTGAGCAGACCTGCCCGGACGTACAGGTAGCACTGACCACCACCACTGACCATGGCGTTAACTTCAAAACCGAGCCGTATGATGCGGCAATTGTTTTTGGTACCCATTTCAGCGCGGGCGATCTGCTGTTTGATGAAGCGCTGACGCCGGTAATGAGCACGCAATTAACGGCCGATGAAAGGCTCAGTAATGTGACCTTTCTGCATCCGACCAGAGATAAAACGGACTGGTCACTGTGGCTGGCGAAACAGGACAACGCAGCGTGGGTTATGAAAAAAAATCAACACTTCGACACCATGGATCTGGCGATCACGGCGGCCATCCAGGGGCTGGGGGTGGCGATTGCCGATGAAACCCTGGTCGCGGAGGATATTCGTGCCGGACGGCTGATGCGCCCCTATGCGCAAAGCGTTAAGACGGGTGCGAGCTATCGTCTGGTACTGAGAGATTCACAGAATAATGCCGCCGGGCTGGCGGCATTCCGTACGAGCTTACTGAATAATTAATCAAGTTTGACGTGATGCCTCATAACCCGTTTAAACAGCATCAGGCGTGCGCGCATAAAGCGATTGGTCATGCGAAAGCCCGCATGTTTATTCAGTCCCATGCGTAGCAATCTGTCGCGCCCTTTGCCGCAGGACTGCCAGCGTACAGGCCCCTGCAGCACATTGCAGGTGACGCTGGCCTCGCGGGCAAAATTCACCCAATAATCGGCAACCTTTGCCGCAAACGCCAGGTCTCGCTCATTGACGTAATGGCGCGCCGGTTCCGTCAGCATGAGGTTATCAAACACGTACGGCACTTCGTTTCCATGCCACGCGCCGTTGGCGTAAGTGTCATGCTCGGCCTCTGCAACGTAGTCAAACCAGTAACGCCAGCACGGCTGCCCGATGCGCTGTTGCGCCTGCATCACCACCAGCCCGAGCGAGGTAAACGCCATGTCCCGGCAGACCTGACGCCCCAGTTCCGCATCCCCTTTTACCCCAGGGTAAAGCAGCTTAATGATCCCCAGACCAAAACGCTGCTCGCGCCGTAACTTATCAATTTGCCCGGCAAGGTCGACGCCAAACTCGGCCATTACGCTGGCTTCATCGCTGTTCGACCCCACAATAACCGGCATCGGATGCTGCGTTGCGTTGAAAAAAACGTCCAGCGCTGGCGTGGGTAAGACGCTGTCTCCGGCAATCGGCGCGGGGGCAATTTTTAACGGGGAAGCGAGCGGCCAGAATGCCTCAGCCGGGATCGCACGCAGTGTCTCTGCCGTGGCGTCAGGCACGCCGAGATGCTCTGCAACGGCAATCCCTTTTTCCAGCGCACGCTCAAGCGGGGTATCCGGCAAGGTATAGCTACTCTGGATAATGGCTTTATGGAACAGCCCTTTTGCCTTCGGCGAGGCCATCAGCGACATCACGCTACGCCCCCCGGCGGATTCGCCAAACAGCGTAATATTGCTGGCATCACCGCCAAAAGCGTGGATATTCTCTTTAACCCAATGCAGCGCCGCTATTTGATCGAGCAGGCCGAAGTTACAGAGGGTTTCCTCCTCTTCTCCTTGCAGGGCCGGATGGGCAAAAAAGCCGAGATGGCCAAGGCGATAATTGAGCGTAACCAGCACCACGCCGCGCCGGGCAAGTGCTTTGCCATCATAGGGCGGCAGATCGCCCGCCCCCATCGTAAAACCGCCGCCGTGCAGCCAGACCATCACCGGAAGTGACCCACTACGCGCGGCAGGCGCGCAGATATTCAGATAAAGGCAATCTTCGGAAAGCCTTCCCGGATCGCCACCGGCGATCTGCGTGCAGGTTTCACTGTTTTGCCAACTGGCGGCAGAAAATGTATCAGCAACGCGGATCCCCTGCCAGGGCGCTGGCGGCTGTGGCGCCCGCCAGCGTAGTGGACCAACGGGCGGCGCCGCGTAAGGGATACCGCGCCAGCTAAGGCAATCATCATCCAGTGTGCCCAAAAGCGTGCCGTGGCGGGTTTCTGCTATCGGGGCGGAGGGATTTTCCATGACAACATCCTGTTTATTCACATCCGTAGCAGAGTACCTTTTTTACAACAGACCGCAACGTCGTTTGCTGCGCTCTTCCGCTTGCGCGTAGAGGGTGAACTCATCAAGCACTTCGCAACCAAGCGCCTCTTCAAAACGCAGTTTGCTGGCGTTACCGTGGCTACGCTGTTGCGTTTCATTGCCAAGGTTTGACTGAAAGATCCCGGCCGCGCTGACGGGGAGAAAATCTTCATAGATGATAGGTTGCGCAACAACCCAACCGCGCTCAATAAGCGGCTGCGGATCGTCGCCCGGACGAATCGCCTTCCGGTGAGCCTCGCCGGAGGGCGTCAGGCGATAACGGAAGTAGGCCAGTTGCTGGCGGCGCAGTAGCATTTCGCTGTCGGGGAAAGCGTGAAACATCTCCTGTAAGTGTAACTGATGGGTCAGATTGTCTTTTCCGGTTCCCGCTTCGTTAAGTAGCCGATCATACAGCGCCCGGCCTTTTGGCGTCAGGGCCACGCCACGTTGTTCGATTTCACCAAAACGGGCAGTATGTGTCCCCTGCTGCTCACCGGCGAACAATACCGGTTCATCAAGCGCTTTGAAGCTGGTCTGGCGCAATAAAATCGGCACATCACGGCGTGGCGGCCCTTCAATCAGGATTTTGGGCTCGATTCCATATTTCGGCATCAGCGCCTGTACCTGATCAATATCCAGGGTGCGTGGCGTCAGATGGTTGATATGGCAACCAGGGAAGCAGACCACATCGGCGATCAGGCGGTGCTCATTGTGCAGCGCATGGTATGTCAGGGCGTCCACGGTGGCATGACGATGCCAGCGAAAGGTCTCCAGCGCTTCTTTCACAAACTCACTCGCCTGAGAGGCAGTGAACTCGCCGGTTTGTTCATGCAGGGCAATGAGTTCATGGCAACGCGGGGTGAAAATATCCCTGCGTTGTAAAATGGCGGCGGCTTTATCGCGAAGCTGCACATCCTCAATCAGTTCAAGGCGCAATAACGACGTAAAGATGCGAAAGGGATTACGCGCCAGAGCCGCATCATCAATGGGGCGAAAGGCGGTTGAGTGTACCGGAACACCCGCCTGCGACAGGTCGTAATAGCTCACCGGAAACATACCCATAATCGCGAACATCCGTCGTAGCGTCGCCAACTCATCCGGGCGCCCAACACGAATCGCCCCATGACGTTCGACGTTCAGCCGCGCCAGTTCGTCTGCGTTAACCAGTTGTTCATGCAAGCGGGGATTATTCTCAAGGACTGCCAGATTGACGTCCGCAACCAGCTCCAGCAAGGTGCCGTACTGCGGAACTTCCTGCTGGTACATCGCTGACATTGCTTGCGAAAATTGTTCCCGAATTTCATCAGCCGTGATGGTGTTCGCCATGTTGTCATGTCTCCAGTGTGTATTACCTGGAGTGTAGAGAAGCCCTTGCTGGCCTGTGGGAGATAATTTACGAAGTGTGATCGCGGCATAAAACCAAAAATGCCGTATTTCCGGCTATTTGCATAACCAAAAATTATGCTTAAACCCCCACAGACATGCGGTTGACATCACACTGCCGGGAAAATTTGTTTGTAACTCAACGAGATTAAATGTTAAGAATGTTTTGCTACCAAGTTAACATAATTAAGCAACTTTACTTGCCACGGACATCGCTTCGTTTTTACATCATCTTATGGAAAAAAACGGTTTGTTCAATCAGCGCATACGCTTGCGCCATCTGCATACATTCGTCGCCGTCGCTCAGCAGGGAACCCTGGGGCGTGCGGCAGAGACCCTTAACCTTAGTCAACCAGCACTGTCCAAGACACTTAATGAACTGGAACAACTCACCGGCACACGTCTGTTTGAACGTGGTCGTCTGGGGGCGCAACTTACCCTGGTGGGCGAGCAGTTTTTAACACATGCAGTCCGGGTACTTGATGCGCTCAATACCGCAGGGCAGTCGCTCAATTACAAACCCGAGCAGAACAATGCGGTGATCCGTGTTGGCGCGTTACCTACTGCGGCGCTGGGCATTCTGCCGTCGGTAATTGGCCAGGTCCATAAGCAGCAGCCAGATATCACCATTCAGGTGGCCACCACTAACAATCCGATGTTATTGGCCGGACTGAAATCGGGTGAGCTGGATGTTGGCATTGGCCGTATGTCAGACCCGGAACTGATGAGCGGATTGACCTATGAGATGCTGTTCCTTGAGTCGCTCAAATTGGTGGTACGCCCCAACCATCCGCTGTTGCAAACCACGATAACACTGAGCCGGGTGCTGGAGTGGCCCGTCGTTGTGCTGCCTACCGGTACGGTGCCGCGCCAGAACACGGAGGATCTGCTGCAAAGTCAGGGTTGCAAACTCCCGACCGGCTGTATTGAAACGCTGTCTGCGTCGCTATCGCGACAACTGACTGTCAATTTTGATTATGTCTGGTTTGTCCCTTCCGGCGCAGTGAAGAACGACTTACGCGAAGGTTCACTCACCGCGCTCCCCATTGTTCCGCCGGGTATGGGCGATCCTATTGGCATTCTTACCCGCGTGGATGCTCCTCTCTCCATCGGCGTACAAACGCTGATCGCCGCTATTCGTAAAACCGTGCCGGATTAATCCGCACGCGCGGCAGGCACGGGCAGTTGCGCAAATGGTAAACTTATTGTTAATTGTGTGATAAAAGATGGTTGTTGATTAAGGATTGCTGTTACGCAGCGTAGTGTTTGCGTAAGCGCAATCCGCTGTCCGGAAGAACACATGAAATTCAAAACTGCCATAAAACCCTATCGCGCCGCTGCCGGTGGATTAGGTTCTCTTGAAGCAACCACTCGCTTCGTTATCGACAGCAAAAATGCCCTTAAAAACTTGCGCAACCTGCTGCGCATGAATAAAGCCCGTGGTTTCGACTGTCCAGGTTGTGCCTGGGGTGATGACAATAAAAGTACCTTCAGTTTCTGCGAAAACGGCGCGAAAGCGGTGACCTGGGAGGCAACACGCCGCCAGATTGACGCCAGCTTTTTTGCGCAACACAGCGTCAGCGCTCTTAACCGCCAGAGCGACTATTTTCTGGAATATCAGGGCCGACTCACGGAACCGCTGCGCTATAACCCCCAAACCGATCACTACGAACCGGTGAGCTGGGATGATGCCTTTGCCCTGATTGGGCGTCATATCCGTGAGATGGACCACCCGAACCAGATGGAACTCTACACATCGGGTCGCGCCAGTAATGAAGCGTCGTACCTTTACCAGCTCTTTGGCCGGATGGTCGGCACGAATAATTTCCCCGATTGTTCGAACATGTGTCACGAGGCCAGCGGCGCCGGGCTAAAACGCAGCATTGGCGTCGGTAAAGGCACCATTCATCTCACCGATTTTGAACAGGCCGATGCCATTTTTGTCTTCGGGCAGAATCCCGGCACCAACCATCCGCGTATGCTGCACAGCCTGCGTCATGCAGCCGATCGCGGCGCACGTATCGTCACCTTCAATACCCTGCGTGAACGTGGTCTGGAACGTTTTGCTGACCCGCAAAAACCGCTGGAAGTGGTCACCTCGATGGCGGGCGCGATCAGTTCTGCCTATTACCAGCCCAATCTGGGTGGCGATATGGCCGCCGTACGCGGGATGGCAAAAGCATTACTGGAAACCCATCGTCAGCGCCTGGCGAACGGTGAAGCCGGTATCTTTGATGATGCCTTTATCGCGCAACACACTAACGGCATTGAGGCATGGTTTGCGCAAATCGATACCACGTCCTGGCAGTCCCTTGAAGCGCAATCCGGTTTGAGTGAGCAGCAATTACGTGACGCCGCCGCCGTCTGGCAGAGCGCCAGGCGTGTCATTTGCACCTGGGCGATGGGCATTACCCAGCATAAACACTCGCTGGATACGGTACGTGAAATCGTCAATTTGCAGTTGCTCGGCGGTCATCTGGGCAAACCGGGCGCGGGACTGTGCCCGGTGCGCGGACACAGTAATGTGCAGGGCAACCGGACAATGGGGATTGATGAAAAACCGCCTGCCGCCCTGCTCGACAGCCTGGCGCGTCACTTTGGTTTCGAACCACCGCGCGCTCCGGGACATCACACCGTGGCCGCGATTCAGGCTATGTTGCGCGATGAAGTGAAAGTACTTATCACGCTGGGCGGTAATCTGGCTGCCGCCGCGCCGGATACCACGTTGACCTGCGAGGCGCTGAAACGTTGCGGTTTGACTGTGCACATCAGTACCAAACTCAACCGTACCCATCTGATGCCGGGTGCGCAGTCGCTCATTTTACCGACCCTGGGACGAACCGAAGAAGACATGCAGGCGACAGGCCGTCAGTTCGTGACCGTCGAAGACTCATTTAGCATGGTGCACGCCTCAGAAGGCATCGGTAAACCACTGGCAGACACGCAAAAATCAGAAACCGCGATTGTGGCCGGTATCGCCCATGCGGTCCTGGGAAACAGCAAGCTGGACTGGCTGGCCTTAGCCGATGATTACAACCTGATTCGCGATCATATTGCCGCCACTATCCCCGGCTTCACCCATTTCAACGCCCGTTGCGAAGAACCCGGTGGATTCTGGCTGGGGAACGCGGCGGCATCTCTCACCTTTGCCACGCCATCCGGGAAAGCGGAATTCAGCAGCGCGCCGCTGCCGGATGCCGTCTGCCCGGAGATCAGCGCGCCCTTTGTGTTACAAACACTACGTTCCCACGATCAGTACAACACCACGATTTATGGTCTGGATGACCGCTATCGCGGCGTTTATGGTCAGCGCGACGTCCTGTTTATGCACCCGGATGATATTCTGGCCCTGGGGCTGAGCGATGGCGACCGCGTCGATATCACCACCCTGTCGACCGACGGCATTACGCGCCAGGTTACCGGCTTCCGTCTCGTTGCGTACGCTATCCCTCGCGGTAATCTCGCAGCCTATTATCCGGAAACGAACCCACTGGTTCCTTTGACCCGCTACGGTGACGGTACCGGCACACCGACCTCTAAATCTATCCCTGTCACGATTACCCCGTCGCAAAGCGCCGATACGCTGCGTATCGCCTGAACAGCAAGGCCCGCCCTGTGCGGGCCAATTCTCAAATAATGCGATCTAATTTATTAACAATTGCATCAAGCAATTTAACAGATTTATCATATTTGCAAATTCACCAAATGGTTCACTTACCATGCAAACAGTGAGTTTTTAACGCGGATTCCCTCGATAACATCTGCAATAAAACGATAACCCTCTAAAACCGTTATCCATTTGGTACAGGCTTTATCATTGCGTACCGGATAATCGGTGTGTTTAAGGAGATGGATATGGCACCTGGCAGCACCCCACGCAGGCTGGTTACTCTTCTGCGCTGGTTCCTCGCCATTCTGATGCTCGTCATCGGTCTGGCCATCGGCATTCCTGGCATCAAACTCATCACATTAGGCGGCAGCGTCTGGTTTACCGCGATGGGTGTCGTGATGCTGATTGCCGCGATACTTATCCTGCGAAATCGTCCCGGCGGCCTCATTCTGTATGCGCTGGGCTTTATCGTTTCCATCATCTGGGCAATTTACGATGCCGGCTGGGCATTCTGGCCTCTGTTCTCACGCTTGTTTACCTTTGCCGTGCTGGCATTTCTGGCGGCACTGCTGTGGCCATTTATGCGCGCCCGGCAGACGATAAAACCGGTTAACAAATCTGCGTTTAGCGTCGCGGCGATCCTCGCCGTTTTACTTCTGGTCAGTATTGGCGGGATGTTTAAAACGTGGAATGTGATCACCCCAACCGAATCCATTACCGTCAAACCGGTTCAGCCTGGCAGTGAACAGCACGACTGGAAACACTGGGGCAATACCACCCATGGCGATCGTTTTGCGGCGCTTGACCAGATCAACAAACAGAATGTCGACAAGCTGCAAGTCGCATGGATGGCACATACCGGGGATATCCCGCAGAGCAATGGCTCCGGCGCGGAAGATCAGAACACGCCGCTACAGATTGGCGACACGTTATTTGTCTGTACCCCGTACAGCAAAGTGCTGGCGCTGGATGTGGATTCCGGTAAAGAGAAATGGCGCTACGACGCGAAAGCGACAGCGCCAAACTGGCAGCGCTGTCGTGGCTTAGGGTATTACGAAGAGCCGCACACTGCCGCCTCTCCAACGGTACAGGCTCAGCCTGCTACGTGCGAACGTCGACTGTTTCTGCCCACCACCGATGGACGTCTGGTGGCACTCAATGCCGATAACGGGCAACCCTGCGCAGACTTTGGTGATAACGGCACCGTTGCTCTGAGCGTCGGCATGGGCGAAATCAAACCGGGTTATTATCAGCAAACGTCCACGCCGCTGGTGGCAGGCAATATTGTTGTGGTCGGTGGCCGCGTGGCGGATAACTTCTCCACCGGCGAACCGCCGGGCGTGGTTCGTGCCTATGATGTCCATACAGGCAAACTGGCATGGGCGTGGGATCCGGGTAACCCGGACCTGAAAGGCTTGCCGCCTGAGGGGAAAACCTGGACACGCGGTACGCCAAACGTCTGGTCGGCGATGTCTTACGACGCCAAATTGAACCTGATCTATCTGCCGACCGGCAACGCCACGCCAGATTTCTGGGCGGGTGAACGTACCGCGCTGGATGATAAATACAGCTCGTCGATTGTGGCGGTTGATGCGACAACCGGCGATGTGCGTTGGCATTTTCAGACCACCCACCACGATCTGTGGGATTTTGATTTACCGTCACAGCCTCTGCTCTATGACTTACCGGATGGCAAAGGCGGGACCACGCCGGTACTGGTACAGACCAGTAAACAGGGCATGATCTTTATGCTCAACCGCGAAACCGGTGAGCCGGTGGCGAAGGTTGAAGAACGCCCAGTTCCGGCTGGTAATGTAAAAGGCGAACGTTATTCCCCTACTCAGCCGTACTCGGTGGGCATGCCGATGATCGGTAATGAAACCCTAAAAGAGTCCGATATGTGGGGAGCAACGCCTGTCGATCTGCTGATGTGCCGTATCGCCTTTAAAGGGATGCGTCATCAGGGTGTCTTCACTCCGCCGGGGCTGGATCGCGCATTGCAATATCCGGGATCGCTGGGCGGCATGAACTGGGGCAGCGTCTCGGTCGATCCGACTAACAACCTGATGTTTGTGAACGATATGCGTCTGGGCCTGGCAAACTATATGGTGCCCCGTGAAAACGTGGCGAAAAACGCCAGTGGGATTGAGATGGGTATTGTACCGATGGATGGCACACCGTTTGGCGCAATGCGCGAGCGTTTCCTGTCACCGCTGGGTATTCCGTGCCAGAAACCGCCGTTCGGGACAATGTCCGCTATCGACCTGACCTCCGGGAAGATGGTATGGCAGGTTCCCGTGGGTACCGTTCAGGACACCGGTCCGCTGGGTATCCGCATGCATATGCCGATCCCGGTCGGGATGCCGACGCTGGGCGCATCGCTGTCTACCCAGTCCGGGTTGCTGTTCTTCGCAGGGACCCAGGATTTCTATCTGCGTGCGTTTGATACCGCAACGGGGAAAGAAATCTGGAAAGCGCGTCTGCCGGTCGGCAGCCAGTCTGGCCCGATGACCTATGTTTCGCCAAAAACGGGCAAACAGTACATCATCATCAATGCGGGTGGCGCACGTCAGTCCCCGGATCGCGGTGATTATATTATTGCTTACGCGTTGCCGGATAAGCAGTAAACCTGGTCGCGTTATCAACAAACCCGCCGCAATGGCGGGTTCTATGCTATCTGTATTTCAACCTGAATTTTTCGGCCCAATTGCGCAAGGGCAAATTCAACTTTCTCAACTTTTGACGAATGTTCTACATCTAATAGACGATCAACCTGCGGCGCGTTCACACCCAATCGACGAGCGAGATCGGCTTTACGAGTTCCCGTTTCAATCATCGCGTTATAAAGCGCAGCCTTCATTGCAACCAGTACCGGAATGATAACTACACGCTCATCCACTCTGGCGGGAGTCGCCACCGGAATCGGACGGCGCATATCCATTTCTAGTGAAATAGCGGTAACGATCCCATCTTCGGCCTCTAGGAGCGGTTCTTCCGGCGTATCTCCTACCGAGTGCATCAGCGGTAAATCGCGACAGGACACCTCATAAACTCGCGTTTCTGCATCCTGAGTTAATTTCACGGCATAATTGAACATATTTTCACCTTTTAAAGCCCAGGATCTTTGATTATCTTTTTCTTGTGCCTTCCGGCATCTCCTTTGCACCATGGTCTGAACTCACTGTATTTCATCCGGTTCCCTCCGTTGAACCCATGGCGACGCTATCAAATATGCATATAAAAGCAACATTAATGATGTGTTTTTGCGACGAATCTCGATAAATACAGTGGAGAGTTTTCTTGAAGGGGAGTTATAAAAAGGGCCGCATTAGCGGCCCTCATACCATTAGAACGTTTCCCAGTTCTCGCTGCCATGTGCCATCGCAGGGCGCTGAGTACTGACGGGTTTCGTCGGGGTTGATGAAGATTTCACCGAACGGCTTGTGCCACTGCCATGCACGCGAAACGCGCCAACCGCTTCAGTAAGACGCGCAGCCTGCTCTTCCAGAGACGTTGCCGCCGCCGTTGCCTCTTCTACCAGTGAGGCGTTCTGCTGGGTGACATTATCCATCTCGGTGATGGCCTGGCTTACCTGAGTAATCCCTTTACTCTGCTCATCCGACGCAGCGGCAATTTCCAGCATGATATCGGTAACGCGTTTCACCGCCGTCACGATCTCATCCATCGTTTCACCTGCGGCCACGACTTCACTTGAGCCTTTATCAATCAAACTCACTGACTCGCTGATCAGTGCTTCAATCTCTTTCGCTGCCTGCGCACTGCGGCTTGCCAGTGTACGGACTTCGCTGGCCACCACTGCAAAACCGCGGCCTTGCTCACCGGCACGCGCAGCTTCAACCGCGGCGTTCAACGCGAGAATATTTGTCTGGAAGGCGATACTGTTAATGACCGCAGTAATTTCAGAGATTTTCTTCGAGCTGGAGGTGATATTGCCCATGGTCTGTACCACGCCATCAACAATCTCACCGCCTTTCGTCGCTTTACCGGAGGCATCACGCGCCAGGCTGCTGGCATGATGCGCATTGTCCGCATTCTGTTTCACAGTCGCCGTAAGCTCTTCCATACTAGCTGCGGTCTGCTCAATCGCTGCAGCCTGCTGCTCAGTACGTGAAGAAAGGTCGGTGTTCCCCGCAGAGATCTCGCTGGTCCCGCGATAAATTTCCTCCGCGCCATCACGCACAGTGGTAACGGTTTTCACCAGGGAGTGCTGCATCAACTGCAAATCGTGGGTCAGACGACCAATCTCACTGCGTCCGGTGACCTCTTCCGCGACGGTAAGGTCTCCGGCCGCGATATGTTCAATACGCTTGGCAGCGCGCTGCAACGGATTAATGACCACACGGCGTAATACGGTAAAGGTAATGACCGTTAAGAACAGCGCGATAGCAAAAGCCCCTGCCATAAAGATCAGCCCAAGCTGGGTGCGTTGGTGAGCCAGTTCACCGAGGCGAGTCGCGCGATCGCTGCGAATCTGAATGGCTTTAAGCAGGTATTCATTAAATGCGCTGTCTAAAACGCGTGCCTGCTCATTTTCATGGTTGATGATGGCTTCAAACATGCCGTTTTTGGCATATTTCAGCATCGGTTGCATACCGTCAAAATAGGCGTTAAAACGCGTGGTCAGCTCGCCATCAAGCGCTAAATCTTCCGGGGTTTTCACCGCACGGGCCATATAGGCGTTAAAGCCATCTTGCGCTTGCTTGATACGTTTTTCCGCATCCGCAATGTTCTTTCTCATATCATCCATTTCCGCAATGCGGCTTGCCGCCCCGGCATGGATCAGGCTGATACGCGCTATGCGTAAGTTATTGGAACTGTTAGATAACCCCATACGAACCTGGATTTCTTGCGTAACATCCTGCTGGTCCCGGTCAGCCTGCATCAAGAAATACCCTGCTAACCCGGAACTCAGCGCAAATAACAGCAAAATGCCACTCAGGATAGCGGAAAATAAGGGAACCAATCGAATATTGTGCATAAATCCAATGCCTTGCTGTCTGTGCATCGCTGCTGTGTTATCCATGGCTATCGACTCTCTTTTATATAAGATGCGTAAAACACGCCTGTAAGAAAGGTATCGGCAATTGTGGGATTTATGTTAAGGGGAAAAATGTCAGGCGGGTCACAGATTTAGACATTGAAAATGCCAGCGGCGTAACCACTGGCAGGTCGTTTACTTATTTGTCGCCGAAATGAATGACGGTACGAATGGACTTACCTTGATGCATGAGATCGAAGGCGTCGTTGATCTGATCTAACGGGAGTCGATGGGTAATAAACGGGTCGAGACGGATCTTGCCTGCCATCGCATCCTCCACCATTTCCGGTAACTGGGTACGCCCTTTTACGCCACCAAATGCTGAACCACGCCAGACGCGCCCGGTTACCAACTGGAACGGGCGGGTTTTGATCTCCTGGCCCGCACCGGCCACACCGATAATGACGCTTTCGCCCCAGCCTTTATGGCAGCACTCGAGCGCCGCGCGCATCACATCCACATTACCGATGCATTCAAAGCTGAAATCAACACCGCCGTCAGTCAGTTCAACAATCACCTCCTGAATCGGTTTTTCGTAATCCTTAGGATTGACGAAATCGGTGGCTCCCATCTCTTTTGCCAGGGTGAATTTATCCGGGTTGGTATCCACGGCAATAATACGACCGGCTTTGGCCTGAACCGCACCCTGAATAACCGCCAGACCAATCCCGCCCAGGCCGAAGACTGCAACGGTGTCGCCCTCTTTCACTTTCGCCGTGTTGTGTACCGCACCAATACCGGTGGTCACACCGCAGCCCAGCAGGCAGACTTTGTCCAGCGGCGCCTGCGGGTTGACTTTTGCCAGGGAGATTTCTGCCACCACCGTGTATTCACTAAACGTACTGGTGCCCATGTAGTGGTAAATTGGCTCACCATTGTAGGAGAAACGGGTGGTGCCATCTGGCATCAGACCTTTACCCTGCGTGGCGCGAACGGCCTGACAAAGGTTCGTTTTACCGGATTTACAGAACTTGCACTCGCCACATTCTGCGGTGTACAGCGGAATAACGTGATCGCCGGGTTTCAGGCTGGTCACCCCTTCACCGACCTCCACAACAATGCCGCCGCCTTCGTGGCCCAGGACCGCCGGGAATACACCTTCCGGATCATCACCTGAAAGGGTAAAGGCATCGGTATGGCAAACGCCGGTGTGGGTGATGCGTACCAGAACTTCGCCTTTTTTCGGCGGTGCGACATCAATCTCAACAATTTTGAGCGGTTGACCCGGCCCAAACGCAACAGCAGCACGTGATTTCATCAGACACTTCCTTTTTAGGTGTACGTTAGAATTTATTTTAGATAAGAGCGTAAAAGATGACCGACTTCCGCCATACGGGCGGCGCGCTGATCGGGCGTAGTATCACCACTGACCAGTTCATCTTTCAGGTGTATCTCCACCATTTCCCCCATCAGACCGTTAGCTGCACCGCGTACGGCAGCGATCTGTTGCAGGATGGCAATGCAGGGATCGCCGTTTTCCAGCGCGCGCTCCAGTGCGTCGACCTGCCCACGGATACGACGAACCCGTGTGAGGATACGTTTTTTATCTTCAGGTGAATGCGGCATAGCCACTCCTTTTTATACTATTGGGGGGTATGGTACATGATTCGATGTCTTGCTGTAAAATTAATGTGTTGCGTTATCAAATAAAACAGCCGGCACACAGGCTGGCCTTCGCGTGTCAATGACTCACTGGTTGAATTGTATGGGGATTGACCTGCACCGACAGCACCATCGGAAAAGCCGAAAGTGAGCGTATTCCCTCTGCTCTTTCCCGCTTGGGTGATAATTATCCCGACCCAGGATAAACGCCATAGTATAGCGTCATCTACAACCGACATATTTTTAAGCAATACATGTGCAATTTTGTTGCGTTCTTCGTACGCACAGGAATATATCTTGCGAAACGGCAATATGTGTGAGTGAAGAATAATAGTAATATATTATCGAAATAAGTTTAGCCATACTTTGAATTAATTTAGGCTCGCTAAATAATAAAAATCAACAATGTTAATAGCCCTCTTTTTTAAAAGATCCCGCCTCCGCCAACTTATTGATATATAGCCATGTATAACGCAAGGCTCATTTATTTACCACAAAAATATAAATTAATGAAACACCATGACGATAATAGTTTTATTGCGCATTTATATAGTCGCATTATTTTTTTGGTTTCACGCTGGAGCAGGAAGATATGGTTAAGAATATGAACATCCGTCGGAAGTTAACATCGGCTTTTAGTTTGATTATTTTGGTCTTGTTGGTGCTAAGTGCCGTATTTTATTACAATTTTTCCACTCTGGTTAACGCAAACAATTGGAATGTGCATACTTATCAAGTCATTGATGAGAACAGAGCACTAACATTAAGCCTGGTAAATATGGAAACCGGATTACGCGGTTTTGCGCTCACGGGTAAAGAGGAGATGCTGGAACCTTACAACATCGGCATGAAATCTTTTTCCAGCCACTGGGACGCACTTAAAGAATTTACCGCCGACAATCCCGCTCAGCAAGAGCGCCTAAAACACCTTTCTGAACAGTATTCGCTGTGGTTACACGATGTCGCCGAGAAAATTATTAACCACCGCCGGGAAGTCGTGAACCAAAAGATGAGTATTGATGACTTTAATGCCAGTTTCGAAGCGAACACAGGCAAAAGTCAGATGGACACTATGCGCGGCATAATTGATGAGATGATTAATGCGGAAAGTGCATTACTACTCGTCAGGCAAGAGACCGTGAAATCTACTGAGACGCAAACCCGCTCTATTCTTCTTTTTGGCGCCCTCCTGAGCGTGATTATTGCTGTGGCACTGTGCATTATTGTTGCGCGTATCATTACTGCGCCGTTGCAGATTGCAGTAAAAGCCGCAGAGTCAATTGCGCAAGGTGATTTAACGTCTTCGATTAAAGGGCACTCCCGTGATGAAACCGGGCAACTTCTTAACGCGCTGGATGCCATGCAGATACAGTTACGTTCCCTTGTCGAAAAAATTCAGGATTCTGCCGCGTCAATTGACGAGGCCGCCAGAGAAGTGGCGATCGGGAATACCAATTTATCGAGCCGGACTGAGGAGCAAGCCGCATCACTCATCGAGACCTCGGCCAGCATGGAACAACTAACGGCAACGGTGCGCCAAAACACATCTAACGCGCAGCATGCCAGTACGCTGGCAGCCACTGCCTCGTCTGTCGCGGAGCGTGGTGGCAAGGTAGTGCAAAATGTTATTACTACAATGAGCTCTATTTCTGACAGTTCGCAACACATCGTTGATATCATCGCGACCATCGAGGGGATCGCTTTCCAGACGAATATTCTGGCATTAAATGCGGCAGTTGAAGCGGCAAGAGCAGGAGAACAAGGTCGTGGTTTTGCTGTCGTCGCCAGTGAAGTCCGGGGACTTGCGCAGCGAAGCGCGACCGCTGCAAAGGAAATAAAAGCGTTGATAGAAGCGTCAAGTGCCAAAGTATCAGAAGGCACGACACTGGTCGGTCAGGCTGGCTCCACGATGGATGAAATCATGGCCTCTATTCGTGAAGTCTCTTCATTGATGGCCGAAATCTCATCGGCATCCGGAGAACAATCTTCCGGCATTGAACATATCAGAGTGGCAGTGAACCAGATGGACGACGTAACGCAGCAAAACGCCGCGTTAGTTGAACAAGCCGCAGCGGCTGCGGCCTCTCTGGAGGAACAGGCGTCAACGTTGACACAAACAGTAGGAACGTTCCGAGTGGTTTAGTCTCATATTGCGCCAGGATCGCCATCCTGGCGCACAGGCGTTTTCGCCATAAGCCACTCTGGTTTTCATTTAACCGCCAGCGATTTCACACCTTCAATGCGGGATAAATCCGCGCCAATATCGCTTATTGGCGTACCGGGGCGTAGCGTTAACACGAGAAACAATTCGCTTGTTTTATCGCCCGTCTGGCTATTTTTCAGGGAGCGAAAGGCAAATTTAACGTTCCTCTCCTGCAACGCGACCAAAACGATGGGTACACTTTCCGGTTTCAGTTTTATCTGCACGCCATAATGCTTGCTCAAAAAATGATGACTTAACTGCCGGAAGACTTCGAGCACGAAAAGCGTCATAAATGCGCCATAGATGCCAATGGCATACATTCCGCTGCCAATAACCAGCCCAATGGCTGATGTGACCCACATCCCTGCCGCTGTGGTCAGCCCCTTGACGATCTGCTTTTGAATAATAATGGTCCCGGCCCCCAGAAACCCCACGCCACTGACCACCTGTGCCGCTACCCTGCTGGGATCCAGAGCCACATGATTCTCCTGCAAAATATCCTCAAAACCATATTTGGAGACAATCATAAACAGCGCGCTACCAATCCCGACAAGAACATGCGTTCTTAATCCAGCGTCTTTAGCGCGCAACTGACGTTCAAGACCAATAAGCCCGCCAAGTAACCCCGCCAGTGCCACACGTAGCAATAAATCAGTCACCATTTCTCGCTTCCTTATTTGTCCTCACGACTGTCACTTTATTCAACCAAAGCACATCTCAGCGCGAACGCAAGGTAAGCATCCATGATGCCGTGTATCGAGGAAAATCATCTTTCTCTTTCCTGTTATTCATTTTACTGTCGGGGATGACGTAAATCTGGCTGAGGCTTTGAAAAAGAACCGATGGAAAAGAACCTGCACACCGCCATTGCTCTGCGTAAGGGGGGCGAATATGAAAAAAGCCGTGAATTACTTGAAGGCCTTATTAATATTGAGGAATTGAAGGCGCGCGCGCTGCTCAATATTGCCTGGTCCTGGGACAACCAGGGCATTGAGGATAAAGCGGAAATATATTATCAAGCCGCTTTAGAGGCAGGGCTTGAAGGAGAAGACAAATTTGAAGCGCTATTTGGCCTCGCCTGCACTTACCGGTGTCTGGGGAAATACACTTTAGCCAAAGCCCGTTTTGCCGAAACACTGGCAACCTGGCCAGAGGCAACGGAAATTATCCCGTTTTATGCCCTCTGCCTGCATAACCTTGGCGAACACGATAAGGCGATGTCGATGATGCTGGAACTCCTTGCACAGCATCCACCGACAGAGAATATTAAACGCTATCAAAAAGCGATGCATTATTACGCCCGGAATCTCACCGGTGCGTAAGCAATTAAGCGCAACCCTGTGGTTTAAAAATACGGGTTGTTAATGGCGGGTTATTCACCAGTTTTGCCGCCGGCCTGCGGGGTCTGCTGACCAGTTCACCGCCGCAGTTCGGGCAGCGCATTGCCATCTTCTGCGCGCAATCCTCACAAAATGTGCATTCAAACGAGCAAATGCGCGCCTGGGTGGAATCGGGGGGAAGATCGATATTGCAGCATTCGCAGCCAGGTCTCAATTCCAGCATAACGTGTTCCTTTAAGGTGCGTTATCAACGTCGGTTCTGTTCAATCTCATTCAATAACATACCGACATGAATAAAGCACGGCCACGGTAAAATATCATGGCTGGATATAAGGGTGTCGCCCTGGCAAGAACTATTACGCCATCCTTGAGCCAGCTGAAAGACCGCGTAGGTCTTGCCAGGGCAACATGTTCTGCCTTTTCTGGTGTTGGCCTAACAGGCAGAACAGAATTGAGTCTATGCCATTGAAAGGATTAATCAAATAAAAATATATTATTGATCGACAAAACCGATCGAGAGATCACTTATTGATCGCATTTGGCACGAAAGATAAACACCCGGTAGCAACATGGCTACCGGGCGACCTGTTAACGTTTCAGGGGCAGGCCAGCCGTTTCGCGAGCGCGCAGGACTGTCAGGAAGGTAATCAACGCAGCGGCCATCACATAATACGCCGGAGAGAATTTATCCCCCGTCGAGCTTATCAGCCAGATAGAGAACCACGGCGTAATACCACCAAAGAAGGCGACTGCGAAATTGTAGGCAATGGACAACCCGCCATAACGTACACTGGTGGGAAAGAGCTCCGCCATCGCCGCGCTGCAGGCACCGTCAAAGGCCGCAATAAATGCGCCGAGCATCACCATTGCCAGCACCGCTGAGAACATATCACCGTTGGCCATGAGCATCATCGCCGGGTAACTCAGCAGAATGAAACCGGCACATCCCGTCAGCATCAACGGCTTACGGCCAAATTTATCGGATAAATAGCCCATAAAGGGTACCAGTACCGCGACCGAAAACAGGCCTATCGTGGTGATGGCATACGAATCCAGCTTTGAGTAGTGCAACTCTGTTGAAAGGTAACCAGGCATAAAGGTTTGCAGCGTCCAGTGACCAACCGCTTTGATGACCACAAATCCCACGCAGAAAAGCAGCGCCGCCCAGGCATGGGTCACCGCAGAACGCAGCGGTGTGGCATCCGTTTGCCCCTGTTTTTTCGCTTCCAGGAACTCGGGTGAATCTTCCAGATGCGTTCGCAGATAAAGACCAACCCAGCCTAATGGCCCGGCGATAAGGAACGGGATTCGCCAGCCCCAGTCATTCATGGCGCTTTCGCCCAGAAATGCCGTCAACAGAAAGACCAACCCGGAGCCTGCCACAAATGCCATAAAGCCGAAGTTATCTATCCAGCAAGTAAAGTAGCCGCGTTTGTTAACGGGCGCGTATTCTGCCAGGTAGGTTGTTGCACCGGAACTTTCACCACCGGCGGCAAAGCCCTGCACGAGGCGGGTTATCACCAGCAACACGGTGGCCGTAATACCAATCTGCTGATAGGTCGGCAGCAACCCCATCACAAAGGTCGCGCCGGAGGTCAGAAGAATGACGGTAGCAAGGACTTTTTGCCGCCCTTTCCGATCGCCAAGAGAACCAAAAAACAGACCGCCGAGTGGGCGCATGACAAAGCCCGCGCCAAAGACGGCGAACGATGACAACAGCGCCACGCTGGGATTTTCCGCGTGGAAGAATTGTAAACCGATGATGGCCGCGAGTGTTCCGTAGAGACCAAAATCGAACCATTCGACGAAATGGCCGACGCCCGTGGCCAGCAGAACTTTACGTAATTTGCGTGACGTAGTGGCATCCTCCGACAAAACCGTCCGTTCGAGAGATTGCTGTGCAGGCTGTGTCATAGCCCCTCCATTTATGACAGTGTTTCTATAATAGATATACTATCTACACTGACAGTTCGAATTTCGCACAGCAACTAACGCCCAAAATGTGATAGCCGCCCTGCTTTCTCGGTGAAAAACCAAAGACGATCACATTTCTTTTAAGCAAAAAATAAGCCCCGCAACCAGGCGAGGCTTAAAAATAACGGCATGATGACACCGCTATCGCATTTATATTTATACACGTTTCTTCGGCATCATGCGCAATAACGTGTTGTCTTTGAAGAAATAATGGTGTGCAAGCGCGGCCAAAGCATGCAGAGCGATGACATAATAACCAAACATCGCCAGCGTCTCATGATATTCCTTAAGCATATCAACCAGATCGAAATTGGCTTCAGCTGCATGCGGCATCGACAAACCAAAAGCAATCCAGTTACCGCCGCGGTTATACATCATTAACAGGCCCAGAATCGGCAGAGCGATAAATAGCAGGTAAATGATCAGGTGGCCAAGATGCGCCAGTCCGGTCAGCATCGGTGACGGTTTCGGCACGATGTCCGGTGTCGGGCTTTTCAGACGTACCAACAGGCGTGCGATCATCAATACCAAAATAGTGATGCCGCAGGAGACATGGACAATATTGAAATAGGGGCGCCAGTCGCGCGGCGCAAAACCACGAAACTCCATGGCGCAATACGTGACAATGACCAGAAGAAACACCAGCCAGTGTATAGCAATTTGAAGCCCGGAATAGTTGCTGCGCATATGAAAATCCTGAAACGAAACAGAAGAAAAGCCAACATACCGGGCTTTTCTTAAAAATTCATTAACTTTTCTTTATCAATTATCAATCGCTTACGTCTGGATGAGAAGCTGTCATTTGCCGTTGTGTGTAACCCAGGCTATGCCTGGTGAAGTGATTTTTTGAACCCGATGGAGAAGAGTGATGAGTAAAATTGGCATTAATGGTTTCGGGCGTATTGGTCGTCTGGTATTGCGCCGTTTGCTCGAAGTGGGCAGCGATGCGCAAGTTGTTGCTATCAACGATCTGACCTCCCCGAAAGTGCTGGCTTATCTGTTAAAGCACGACTCAAACTACGGCCCGTTCCGCTGGAGCGTGGACTTCACAGAAGATTCGTTGATCGTCGACGGTAAAAAAATCACCGTTTATGCAGAAAAAGAGGCGAAACACATTCCCTGGCGCAGCGCAGGCGCTGAGATCATCGTGGAGTGTACCGGTTTCTATACCTCCAGCGAAAAATCACAGGCGCATCTGGAAGCAGGGGCGAAAAAAGTGCTGATCTCTGCCCCGGCCGGCGAGATGAAGACCATCGTTTTTAACGTCAATGACGACACGATTACCCCCCAGGACACCATTATTTCCGTTGCCTCTTGCACCACCAACTGCCTTGCCCCGATGGCAAAAGCACTGCACGACAGCTTTGGCATTAAGGTGGGTACGATGACCACTATCCATGCCTATACTGGCACCCAGGCACTGGTAGATGGACCTCGTGGGAAGGATCTTCGTGCCTCCCGTGCCGCTGCGGAAAACATCATTCCGCATACCACAGGGGCAGCTAAAGCGATTGGTCTGGTCATTCCAGACCTGAGCGGTAAGCTGAAAGGTCATGCTCAACGCGTACCGGTTAAAACCGGTTCCGTCACAGAGCTGGTTTCCGTTCTCGGCAAAAAAGTCACTGCGGACGACGTTAATCAGGCGCTCAAGAAAGCCACCGAGAATAACGAATCCTTCGGCTATACCGACGAAGAGATTGTCTCTTCTGACGTGATTGGCAGCCATTTCGGTTCGGTGTTTGACGCCACGCAGACCGAAATCACCGAGGTGGGCGACCTGCAATTAGTCAAAACGGTTTCCTGGTACGATAACGAATATGGCTTTGTCACCCAACTGGTTCGCGTTCTGGAAAAATACCGCCAACTCTAAGTTATGAAGCGGGTGGTTTTGCCACCCGCTTTTCCCACCTCGCCCACATTTTCTGGTTGATGCCTGTGATATAAACCACCGTTTCAATTTGTGGAGATACGGCGTGAAGCACATCAGTACGCAAGAGTTAGTTGCCCTAATGCAAGACGCGGTAGATCGTTGCGCGACATTTCCCGTCTGGCCGCAGGGCGAAGCGCCTGGCGCCATTGCCAGCCCGACGGTTTTTCAACTGGAAGAAAATCATACTGGCCCGTCAGCGTTTGACCGTTCTGTCACCGGCGTTCGTGCGCCACAAATTACCGTTTACGCGCCGGAAAACCCCAATGGGGTTGGTATCCTCGTGACGCCTGGCGGTTCGTATCGCCGCGTGGTACTCGATAAAGAAGGCAGCGCCCTGGCGCCCTTCTTCAATGCCCGGGGGTACACACTCTTTGTGATGACCTATCGCCTTCCGGGTGACGGTCATACCGAAGGTGCCAACGCCCCGCTTGCCGATGTTCAGCGCGCGATGCGAACCCTGCGGGCGCGGGCGCAGGAATGGCAGCTTGACCCGGAGCGACTTGGCATCATGGGGTTTTCCGCAGGGGGCCATGCCGCCGCCAGCCTTGGGACACGCTACGCCGAAAAGGTCTATCCGGTTCTGGATGACATTGATGGATTTAGCGCCCGTCCGGCGTTTATGGCGCTGGTTTATCCGGTTATTACCATGCGGGCGGAGATTGACCATCCCGGATCTCGCCACGAACTCATTGGCGATACGCCTGCGGAGCAGCAGATTCATCATTATTCGTTAGAAGAACGCGCGGACAGTAATACCCCCCCGACCTTTTTACTCCACGCGGTGGATGACCCGGCGGTAAAGGTAGAAAATAGTGTGGTGATGTTTAGCGCACTGCGTCGTCTTGGCGTGCCGGTTGAGATGCACCTTTTCGAGCAGGGCGCACATGGTTTTGGAATCCGCGATGCGCAGGGGTTACCTGCCGCGGTATGGCCGGATCTGATGATGAACTGGATTGAAACAAAGGTGTGAATTGTGTGATGTCCCGGATGTGGCGGTGAACCGCCTTATCCTGGCTACCAAACGTTCAGGCCGCACGAAATTGTCCCCTCGCCCTGTGGGAGAGGGTCAGGGTGAGGGGTATATGCAGCGCAGGTGGTGGGTTCCGTTCACCGTATATTCATAGCGAAATGTCACCTTCGGACACGTGAACGGGTAAAGGGGAACACCGCGTTCCCCTTTACAATCCCCGCGGCCCCGCAAAAAATCGTTGCTTCGCACTGCGTTCGCCTCCCGCCCCGCTGCCTGCGGTCGGTTTGACTCGACGTCCTGTCTCGACAAACCTCAGTCCGCCATCCCTGGCGGCCTGACCTTGTCATCGGGTCTTCGTCTCACCGATTTCAGCGGGGACTCAACCCCCTCGCTGCACGCTCTGCGCCAGGGGGGCCAAAGATGTCGCTGTGGTTGTCATGCGGGAAAAAGAGTCGTGGCTAAAAAGGTAGAAGACGTTCACAGTATCTACGCGATCGCGCCACTCGCGAAATGTGTGCGGTGTGGTTGCGTATCCCTGAGTAGCCCCGGTAAGCGAAGCGCCACCGGGGATATCCCGTTATGCCTGCAGATATACCATCTGGGTTTGCAGATATTCTTCCAGCCCATGACGACCATCCGCGCCGCCAATCCCCGACTTGCGCCAGCCTGCATGGAAGCCCTGCATCGCTTCAAAATTCTCACGGTTAATGTAGGTTTCGCCGAACTTAAGCCCTCTAATGGCTTTCATCG
The DNA here is from genome assembly GCF_052061655.1 of Phytobacter diazotrophicus. NCBI lineage: Bacteria > Pseudomonadati > Pseudomonadota > Gammaproteobacteria > Enterobacterales > Enterobacteriaceae > Phytobacter > Phytobacter diazotrophicus. Next base: position 2,909,959 of record NZ_CM125428.1, read on the forward strand.
CGGTATTCAGGTTTTGCGTATAGACAGAGGACGTCAGGCCGTAATCGCTGTCATTGGCCATCGCCAGCGCCTCTTCCAGCGTATCGAATGCCACAACCGGCAGCACCGGACCAAATGTCTCTTCATGCATAATGGACATCTCCTGACGCACATCCAGCAGCAGCGTTGGCGGGTAGAAATAGCCTTTACCTTCTACCGCTTTACCGCCCAGCACCACGCGCGCCCCTTCCGACACCGCGCGGGCGACTTTGGATTCCACGCGCTCAAGGGCAGCGGCGTTAATTAATGGCCCCATTGCGATGTCATTGCGCTGGCCCGGATCACCAAATTGTACCGCTTTCATGGCCTCGCCCAGGCGATTAACAAAACGGTCGTAAATGCCTTTTTGCACATAAACACGTTCGGCGCAGTTACAGACCTGTCCGGTGTTGATCACGCGGGAATCGACAATGGCTTTCACCGCTAATTCCAGATCGGCATCGTCAAGAACGATAGCCGGGGCTTTGCCACCCAGTTCGAGGCAGACTTTGGTGATATTTTTCGCCGCCGCGGCCATGATTTTTTCACCCGCGACCACGCTGCCCGTCATACTGACCATCGCCACTTTCGGGTTGCCCGCCAGCTCCTGGCCCACGGTTTCACCCCGGCCCAGCACCAGGTTAAAGACCCCTTTGGGTAAACCCACTTCATGCACTATCTGCGCAAAAGCGATGGCGTTATTAGGGGTAAATTCACTCGGTTTGATGACAATGGTGTTGCCGGTAATCAGCGCTGGCGCCAGTTTGCGGGCAATCAGGAAGAACGGGAAGTTCCATGGCAGGATCCCGGTGGTAACACCCAGCGGACGTTTAAAGACAAAGATATTTTCGCCGGGACGGTCGCTTTGGAGAATTTCACCTTCATAGCGACGCGCCCACTCCGACATATAATCGATATAGTCGGCGGTGAAATTGACTTCCACCTCCGCCAGTTGCTGGATTTTCCCGCCTTCGGCAACAATCAGCGCACTGATTTCGCTCGCTCTGGCACGAATACCGGCGGCAATTTTGCGTAACCACCCGGCGCGTTCTATGGCAGGCAATGCTTCCCACGCAGGCTGCGCTTTATCAGCGGCATCAATCGCTTTGCGCGCATCTTCTGCGGTCCCGTCCGGGATACGCGAGAGCAACGCTTCCGTTGCCGGGTTGGTGACATCAATCCAGGCGTCGCCCTGCCAGGTAACAAATTGACCATCGATATACATAGGGTGCTGTACGGGTGCTGTCATGACCTGCTCCTGTAATGACATTGTTTTTAACAAGTGAACTCATTGTTAAAAATCTACAAGTGCACGGTCTGTTTCCCAGGGTGGAGAGCGAGTTTTGTGAGTCAACTCATAAAAGAAAAGCATAAACGCAACAATGGAATAACATCAAACCAACATTGATTGCCCGTTTGCGCCAGCGTCGACGCAAACGGTCATCGTTTAAACCAGCGAACGCCGGCGCAGCGTTTCGTAAAGCAGCGCATCGGACTGAAGAACCTGCCACGCTTCCTCAACCGCCGGGGGAAAATCAACGTGAACAATAAAATCGCGACCTGCCGGGCCATATCCTTGCGCGTCATCTCTTAAGCGCGGTACTTCGCCCAAAATCAGTGATAAATACCGATCAACTGGCCATAGCCCTTCTTTCGGGGAGACAAAAGCCAGACCATCGGCAGTATTCGTCAGCTCAGGGGTAATCCCTGAGTAACTCAGCCAGTGGGGGGCACTGGCGCAGCCCTGGCTTGCCCGGGCAAATGTCGCCATCGTTCTGCGCTGCAGGGCGGGATCTTGCACAATCAATACGGTTTTGACGTTCATGCTCTGCGACAGCATCATATCTATCGAGAAACGGGCATTTTCGCCGCAATTCGCCGACTGTTTTTCGACAAAAATCGTTTTGCGCTTAATCTTCCAGAATTTCTCTGCGATATCCGCAATGATTTCCGCCTCTTTGCGCCCCGTGGTGGGGATTAAATTGTAGGCAGAGTGCCGGGAAACCGCGGCGTAAAGGAATGGCGTGGAGTGCCCAATGCCACCGCTAATGATCAACGGAATATGCTGAGCCGAAGCTATAGCACAGGCGGCATCAATCACTGGAATCACCGAATGGCCAGGAATGATGACCGCATCGGCACGCACGGGGGTCGGCTTGCTAACAAAATCATTTTGCGCCAGCCACTGACCCAGCGTATTGGCAGCCGCAAGCGTCTGTTCAGCCAGGCGGGGAAAATTCATCATGGAAAGAGCCCTCCATTTTTAAGCCTCAGTACAGCTTAGTGAAGCGTAACTACAGCGTAAAGCACCCTAAGATCCCGTCCATTATGCCGACCCTTCCCTGGGCGTTGTTATCTTTAAACGCTTTCCAACAAAACCTGAGCTTTCTAATACACTTGAAATATTCACGCCGTGAACGATAAACTCGTTAGATATCTAACTAATCATCAGAAAACGATATGGATAACCGCGACCTCACTTTTTCTCACCTGCTTTATCTCACGGCCCATCACTGGCGCCTGGCGGTTGACCGTCGGCTGCGAGGGTTGGGCATGAGTCAGGCCAGTTGGGTTGCGGTCGCCGCTATCGCGCGCAATGAAACCCCGCTGTCGCAGAGTGAACTCGCACAGGAGTTGGGCATTGAGAACGCCACGCTGGTGCCGCTGATTAATCGCCTGGTGGAACAGCAACTGGTAGAGCGCGTACTGACCGATCAGGACAAGCGTAAACGCCTGCTGGTCGCAACAGAGCAAGGCATGGCGCTTTACCATCAGGTAAAGACCGTGGCAGATAGCCTGCGCGAAGAAATTTTATCGGTCATCAGCCCTGAGGAGCAGGCACAAACCCGCCGGGTGCTGGAAAAACTGCTCATTGAGGTTGAGAAGAAGTAATGCGCCTGCCGAAAAGCGATCCGTATGCGCCACGAGAATGGGCACCACACGAAAAGCCGATGCTTCTGGGATCACCCTCGACCCCGTTTCACAGCACGCCTAAACGTATCGCCTATGGCATCGTTGGCCTGCTGGTCTGTATGACCGGGGCGCTGGGTAATGCCATGGTCACCGCTAATCTGCAAAACCTGCAAGGTACCTTTGCCGCCTGGTCGACGGAAATTGCCTGGCTGCCCGCCGTCTACGTAATGACGAATGTGTCTATTAACCTGCTGCTGGTCAAGTTCCGCCAGCAGTTTGGGCTGCGCGCCTTTACCGAAGGGTTTTTGGTGCTGTACGTACTGGTGACCTTCTTTCACCTCTTCGTTAACGATCTCAGTTCGGCGCTCCTGGTGCGCGCGGCCCATGGCATGGTCGCTGCCGCACTCAGTTCGCTTGGGATCTATTATCAAATTCAGGCCTGGCCTGCTCGTCATCGACTGAAAGCCCTGACGATCGGCATCACCGGTTCGTCGCTGGCCATTCCCATCGCGAGGCTGTTTTCCACCGAACTCCTGCAACTTGATGAATGGCGTGGCCTGTACTTTTTCGAACTGGGTCTGGCGCTGATCTCCCTCGCCTGCGTGATAATGCTCAAACTTCCGCCCGGCGATCGCAAGAAAGTTTTTGAAAAGAAGGATTTTATTACCTTCTTTTTGCTGGCGCCCGGTATGGCGCTGATTTGCGCAGTACTGTCGCTGGGTCGTCTCGACTGGTGGTTTGAAGCACCGTGGATTGGCTGGTCACTGGCGCTGGCGGTGGTGCTAATCGTGAGTGCTATTGTGTTCGAGCATAACCGCAGCAATCCGCTCTTAAATACGCGCTGGCTCTCCAGCGGAAGCATTGTGCGGCTTGGTTTAATCATGCTGTTAATCCGTATCGTGCTGGCAGAGCAAAACACCGGTGTGTTTGGCTGGTTGCAGTATGTCGGTTTGCAGAACGAACAGATGACCAACCTTGCGTGGTCTATTCTTGCCGGGATTATCTGCGGCATTATCGCCAGTTGCCTGACGATCAAGCCCCAACGCCTGTCCTGGCCTATCGTTACCTCGCTGGTATTGATGATCATTGCCTCGCTGATGGACAGCCAGTCAACCAGCCTGACGCGCCCGGACCAACTGATGATAAGCCAGTTTTTGCTCGGTTTTGGCAGCGCCTTCTTCCTCGCGCCCGCTATGCTGGCCGGGATCGGCGGCGTGGTAGCCGATCCGCGTAATCTGGTCAGCTTTTCGGTACTGTTTGGGATGAGCCAGAATATTGGCGGCCTACTGGGCTCTGCCATTCTGGGGACATTCCAGACCTGGCGTGAGAAATACCACTCCAGCCTGCTTGCCGACCAGCTCACCACGCTTAACCCACTGGTCAATGAACGACTGCAACTCTACAGCCAGATGTACCAGAGCATGATCGGTGACAGTACGTTACTGAGCGTACAGGCCGCCACACAACTGCAAAACGTCTCAACCCTGGAAGCGAATATTCTCGCTTATAACGATACTTATCTGTTAACCGCCTCCGTCGCGGCAGCCACCCTGGTGTGGATATTCTGGCGACTGCTACGCCTGCGTATCACCGCGCGTATCGTACTAAGACAGGCAACCGGAACCAAAAAATAAGAGTGTTAACTTTACTGGAGTATCTATGAGCCAGCAGGATGCCGCCAAAGAGCGGGCAAATACCCGCAGTAACCTGCGTGTTGTGTCAATTTTCGCCGCTGCCGCTATTGGCATTGTTGGCGTACTGGTGATTCTTTATGCCTGGCAGTTGCCCCCTTTTACCCGGCAAACCCAGTTTACCGATAACGCCTATGTGCGCGGTCTGACGACCTTCATCAGTCCTCAGGTGAACGGCTATATTACGCAGGTCAACGTTCAGGATTTCGCCAGGGTGAAAAAAGGCGACCTGCTGATGCAGATTGATGATCGTATTTATCGTCAGCGCGTCCATCAGGCACAGGCACAACTGGCAATGAAAATCGCCGCGCTGAATAACAATATTCAGCAACGGAAAAGTGCCGAGGCGGTGATTCAGCGTAACGAGGCAGCGCTGGCCAGTGCGAAAGCGCAGAATATCCAGTCGCAGGCGAACCTTAAACGCGTAAAAGCCCTGAGTGAAGACGGTTCGCTCTCTGTTCGTGAACGCGACGCGGCTCTCGCCAGCGCGGCGCAGGGCAATGCCAGTATTGCGCAGGCACAGGCCACCCTTGACGTCTCCCGTCAGGATCTGCAAACCACTATCGTTAATCGCGGCTCCCTGGAAGCGGATGTGGAAAATGCCAAAGCGGCGCTTGAACTGGCAGATATCGACCTGCAAAACACCCGCATTGTCGCCCCGCGCGACGGCCAGCTTGGGCAAATTAGCGTCAGACTGGGGGCGTATGTCACCGCCGGGACACATCTGACGTCGCTGGTCCCCGCCCAACGCTGGGTTATCGCCAATCTTAAAGAGACGCAACTGGCGAATGTTCATCCTGGTCAGCCGGTACGATTCACCGTCGATGCGCTCGACGGTAAAGCGTTTGAAGGTCGTGTGGAGAGTATCTCTCCGGCGACTGGCGTGGAATTCAGCGCCATCTCACCGGACAATGCCACGGGCAACTTTGTGAAAATCGCCCAGCGTATCCCGGTGCGCATTGAAGTGAACGGCAAAGAAGAAGATGTCGCCCGCCTGCGCCCCGGCATGTCGGTACAGGTCCATATCGATACCCGGGAGGCGAAGCAATGACCGTGCGTCCTCTCGTGGCACTCACCTGTCTGCTGCTGACGGCGTGTCAGTCTGTTGATGTAAAACCGGCGAAACCCACGTTACAGATCCCGGCGGCCTGGCGGAGTGCCGTTGGTCCGTCGAGCCCGGTCGAAAAGGTCTGGTGGCGCAATTTTCACGATAATGCGCTCAACGGTTATGTAGACCAGGCGCTGCGCTATAACAGTGACGTGCTGATTGCCCGTGAGCGGGTCAATGAGTACCAGGCACGGGTTTACGGCACAGAGGGCAGTCTTTTTCCTTCGCTCAGTGCCGGTGTGAGCGGCACGCGCGCCCGGAGCCAGTCTGCGGCCACCGGCCTGCCTATCTACAGCACCTTGTATAAAGGCACGCTCACGGCCAGTTACGATGTGGATATCTGGGGCGTTCATCGCACTACCAGCGATGCCGCACAGGCCTCGCTGGCGGCACAAAAAGCCGCAGCCGCAGCGGCTGATTTAACCGTCGCCGCCTCGGTTGCCTCCGGCTATGTCAGTCTGCTTTCGCTTGATAATCAATTACGGGTAACAGAATCGACCTTAAAAGCCCGGGAAGAAGCGTTCAGGCTGGCGCAGCGTCAGTATGAAACGGGATACAGCTCACGGTTGGAACTGATGCAGTCAGATTCTGAGATGCGCGCGACGCGGGCACAAATTCCCGGTTTACGTCACCAAATCGCCCAGCAGGAAAATGCGCTTAGTCTGCTCATTGGCGCCAACCCTGGCAGCATCGCCCGGCAAAATGAACTCGATCAACTCACGCCGCTGAGCATCCCGTCAAACCTGCCATCGTCACTGCTTAATCGTCGCCCGGATATTGCCCAGGCGGAGCAACAGTTGATCGCCGCCGATGCTACGCTGGCTTCCGCGCGCGCCAGTTTGCTGCCATCCATCAATCTCACCGCCACGGGCAGCATTCAGGACAGAACCCTGCCCGGCTTGTTGGATAACCCGCTCCAGCTATGGAGTGTTGGCGGCAGTATTCTTGCTCCGTTGCTTAATCGTCAGGCGCTGAATGCGCAGGTAGACGTGACGGCGTCACAACGAAACCAGGCACTGTATGCCTATGAAAAGACGGTAAGAAATGCCTTTAAAGAGGTCAACGACAGTCTGGATGCGATAACGCATTTGCAGGAACAACTGGCGGAATTGCAGGCGCAGACGCTGGTCGCGCAGGAGGCATTACGCATTGCGCAAAACCGCTATCGCAATGGTTACTCGTCCTATCTTGATGAGCTTGATGCCCAACGCACGCTCTTCTCCGCGCAGCTCAGCGTCGTTCAGGCCAAAAGTAACCTGTTACTGGCACAAATCGATTTATATCGCGCACTCGGCGGTGGATGGTCCACGCCCGCAGTGCACGATTAACTAGGGAGTTATGTTATGCAGAAACAGTGGTCCAATGTTGATAACTATCTGATTGAAAAACTCATCCCAAAAGATGACATCCTTGAGCAGGTGTTGGTGAATAACCAGCAGGCAGGGCTTCCCGCCTTTGATGTGGCGGCCAACCAGGGCCAGTTACTGGCCCTTTTTGTGCGCATGACGGGGGCTAAACGTATCCTTGAGATAGGGACTCTCGGTGGCTACAGCACCATCTGGATGGCGCGCGAATTACCGACCGACGGGGAATTGTTGACGCTGGAAGCCGACGCGCATCACGCCAGTATTGCCCGGCAGAATCTGCAACTGGCAGGAGTGGCTGAGCGAGTAAAACTTATTGAAGGCCCTGCACTCAATTCCCTTGAACAACTGGGCGAACATCCGCCGTTTGATCTGATTTTCATTGATGCCGACAAACCGAGCAACCCGGATTACCTGCGCTGGGCGCTGCGCTATTCCCGCCCCGGTACGTTAATCATTGGTGATAATGTGGTTCGCGACGGTGAAGTGACCAACCCACAGAGTGATGACGCAAGGGTTCAGGGCGTCAGAACCTTTATTGAGATGCTGGGCGAAGACCCACGGCTGACCGCGACCGCGATACAGACCGTAGGCGTTAAAGGGTGGGATGGATTTACCCTGGCGTGGGTGAATGCGTAAGCGTTAGTTCCCGGAAGGCATCGTGCGGCCTGATGCCCTCTCCCAGGCCCTCTCCCTCAGTGAGAGGGGACCATTAGTGCTCGCATTTTTTGTGGGGATCCCTCTCTCACAGGAGAGGGAGAAAATCTGCGCCGCATTCGGGATGCAAGAAAAAACTACGCGCTCACCTGCTCCATCGCCTGCAACACGCGCTTATCGGAAACCGGATACGGTGTGCCGAGTTGCTGCGCAAAATAACTGACGCGAAGCTCTTCAATCATCCAGCGAACCGCTTTGACCTCTTCATCTTCACGACGCGCTGGCGGTAGCTTGTTCAGCCATTGCTGCCACGCCTGCTGAACCTGCTCGACTTTCAGCATTTGTGCCCGGTCGCGGTGCGGATCAACCGCCAGCTTCTCCAGACGCTTCTCAATGGCGTGCAGATAGCGCAGCGTATCACCCAGACGGCGGAAACCATTGCCAGTGACAAAACCACGGTAGACCAGCCCGCTCATTTGCGCCTTAATATCCGACAACCCCAGCGCCATGGTCATATCCACACGCCCTTTCAGACGCTTGTTAATATTGAACACCGCCGTGAGGATCTGCTCGACCTGTTTGGCTATCTCAACCACCGTTTCATTCAAGTCAGCACGGACTTTCTCATGCAGCGCCGTAAAGCCCTCTTCCGTCCAGACTGGCCCCCCCGCCTCGTCAATCAACTTATCAACGCCGCAGGAGATACAATCATCAATCAGATCCAGCACTTTGCCATACGGGTTAAAGTACAGCCCGAGCTTGGCTTTGTTCGGCAACTTCTCATGTAAATATTTGATGGGCGAAGGAATATTCAACAACAGCAGACGGCGTAAGCCGCTCCACATAGCCTGTTGCTGATCAAGCGGATTATCAAACAGCTTGATGGCTACGCTGTCGCGCTCATCCACCAGCGCGGGCCAGGCCTTCACCTTATAGTTGCCGCGTTTCTGCTCGTAACTTTCCGGAAGCTGGCCGAAGCTCCAGATATGCAGCCCACTTTGTTCGATACCGTCGTCTGCCACCGCAGACAGAGTCTCCTGCACTTTTCCTTTCAGCGACGCTTTCAGTGCACTTAATGACGGCCCTTCTGACAGTTTCTTGTTCTTCTCATCTACCACCCTGAAGGTGATTTTCAGATGATCGGGAACCTGATCCCAGTGCCAGTCATCGCGATCAATCGTGTGCCCCGTCATACGCCGAAGCTCACGCTCCAGCGCATCTAACAGCGGCAGTTCAAGCGGCGTTACGCGGCCTAAAAACGCCTCCGCATAGTTTGGCGCCGGCACAAAGTTGCGTCGTACCGGTTTGGGTAACGATTTAATCAGGGCAATGACCAGCTCACGACGCAGCCCCGGTATTTGCCATTCAAAGCCGCTTTCTTCAACCTGATTGAGCAACGGCAGCGGAATATGCACCGTCACGCCGTCGGCATCCGCACCCGGTTCAAACTGATAGGTAAGACGCAGTTTCAGGTTGCCCTGATGCCAGAAGTTCGGGTAGTCCAGCTTGCTGACCTTCTCCGCCCCTTCTTTGATCAGCATACTCTTTTCAAAGTTGAGCAGATCCGGGGTTTCACGGCTCGCCTTCTTCCACCAGCTATCAAAGTGGCGGGCAGAAATCACATCATGGCTGATGCGCTGGTCATAGAACTCAAACAGCGTATCGTCATCGACCAGAATGTCGCGGCGACGGGATTTATGTTCAAGCTCTTCGATTTCGGCGCGTAGTTTGAGGTTGTCGCGGAAAAACGCATGGCGCGTCTGCCAGTCGCCTTCCACCAGCGCGTGGCGAATGAACAACTCGCGGCACAGGGCCGGATCAATCTGGCTGTAGTTCACGCTACGGGCAGCCACGATCGGCAAACCGTAAACCGTCACCTTCTCCGTTGCCATCACCGCACCCTGCGAACGTTCCCAGTGCGGTTCACTGTAAGAACGCTTGATCAGATGCTGGGCGACAGGCTCTACCCATTCCGGATCGATACGCGCCGCGATGCGCCCCCACAGGCGGCTGGTCTCCACCAGTTCAGCCACAATGGCCCATTTCGGCGGCTTTTTGAATAAACCGGAACCAGGGAAAATAGAGAAACGCGCATTGCGGGCACCAGTGAACTCCTGTTTATCGGCATCTTTCATCCCGATATGCGACAGTAGCCCGGTCAGCAATGCGATATGGATTTCGCGGTACTCTGCCGGTTCACTGTTCACCGGGATCCCCAACTCTTTCACCACCTGGCGCAGTTGGGTATAGATATCCTGCCACTCGCGCACGCGCAGGTAGTTGAGGTAGTCCAGCTTGCACTGGCGGCGGAACTGATTTGACGAGAGGGCTTTCTGTTGCTCGCCAAGGTAGTTCCACAGATTCACGAACGCAAGGAAATCAGACTCTTTATCGTGGAAGCGGCGGTGCTTTTCATCGGACGCCTGCTGCTTGTCCATCGGACGTTCACGCGGATCCTGAATAGACAACGCCGAGGTGATGATCATCGCCTCGCGTACACAGCCGTGTTTTTGCGCTTCCAACACCATGCGAGCCAGACGCGGGTCTACCGGCAACTGACTGAGTTGACGCCCCATCGGGGTTAACTTGTAAGCAGTGGCCTGTTCGTCAGTGGTGATAGCACCGAGCTCTTCCAGTAGACGCACACCATCCTGAATATTGCGTTTATCCGGCGCTTCAACAAAAGGAAACGCGGCAATATCGCCCAGCCCCAGCGCGGTCATTTGCAGAATAACGGACGCCAGGTTGGTACGCAGGATTTCCGGGTCGGTAAATTCCGGACGGGAGAGGAAATCGTCCTCTGAATAGAGACGAATACAGATCCCTTCGGAAACACGCCCGCAGCGCCCTTTACGCTGGTTAGCAGAAGCCTGGGAAACCGGCTCAATCGGCAGGCGTTGTACTTTGGTACGGTAACTGTAGCGGCTGATACGCGCAGTACCGGGGTCAATCACATATTTAATGCCCGGCACCGTCAGCGACGTTTCCGCAACGTTAGTCGCCAGTACAATGCGTCGCCCGCTGTGTGACTGGAAAACGCGGTTCTGCTCACTGTTAGACAGCCGCGCGTAGAGTGGCAACACTTCCGTATGACGCAGATCGCGCTTGTTCAGCGCATCGGCGGTATCGCGGATTTCACGCTCACCGCTCATAAAAATCAGGATATCGCCCGGCGCTTCCTGGCTTAGTTCATCCACTGCATCGAAAATGGCCTGTAGCTGATCGCGCTCGGTATCGTCCGCTTCTTCAACAATAGGCCGGTAGCGCACTTCCACCGGATAAGTACGACCGGATACCTCAATGATCGGCGCATTATTAAAGTGGCGCGAGAAACGTTCCGGATCGATGGTCGCCGATGTAATGATAATTTTCAGGTCCGGACGCCGGGGTAGCAGCTCTTTCAGGTAGCCGAGCAGGAAATCAATGTTCAGGCTGCGCTCGTGCGCTTCATCGATAATAATGGTGTCGTACTGCATCAACAGGCGATCCTGCTGGATTTCTGCCAGCAGGATGCCGTCAGTCATCAACTTCACCAGGGTGTTGTCGCTGACATGATCGCTAAAACGGACTTTATAGCCGATACAAGCGCCCGGCTCGGTTTGTAGCTCTTCGGCAATGCGGTTTGCGACGGTGCGTGCCGCCAGGCGGCGCGGCTGGGTATGACCAATCAGCCCTTTCACCCCACGCCCCAGTTCCATACAAATTTTTGGTAACTGGGTGGTTTTCCCGGAGCCGGTTTCACCTGCAACGATCACGACCTGATTGTCACGTACAGCCTCAAGGATCGCCTGTTTCTTCTGACTTACTGGCAGGTTATCGGGATAGGTAATGGCGGGACGTGAGGCTTCACGCAGCATAACCTTCCCTGCGGCTTCGTTCATCTCCTGAGCCATCGCCTGAAAAATGCCCTGCTGTGCTTCAGGATTTTTAACTTTCTTTGCCCCCTGCAGGCGGCGGGCAAAACGCAACCGATCGCGTAGCATCAGCGAGTCTAATTGCTGATGAAGATCGGATAAGGTCAATTTCTTTTGTTCTGTCATAGTGTTATCGGTCAGCGCACTGACGGGAAAAATCTCTTTGGCTTAATACTTGTAGGATACCACATCGTAATAAATCATTTCTTGTTCAAGAAATTTGAATAGAGGATTCGATATATTGCGCTATTCATGCAGCAATTTTGTGAATAGAGTGTCATTCAGTAACGGGGCACGCGCCCCCATATCAAATAACAAGGATACACCCATGAGCAAAGTATTAGTTCTTAAATCCAGTATTCTGGCAGGGTACTCTCAGTCTGGTCAGTTGGCTGACTATTTCGTTGATCAGTGGAAAGCAAAACACGCCGCTGATGAGATCACCGTTCGCGACCTGGCTGCAAACCCTATTCCGGTACTGGATGGCGAACTGGTTGGCGCGCTGCGTCCTTCCGACGCCCCGCTGACACCGCGCCAGCAGGAAGCGCTGGCCCTTTCTGACGAACTGATTGCTGAACTGCAAGCGCATGATGTGATCGTCATTAATGCCCCGATGTACAACTTCAATATCCCGACACAGTTGAAAAACTATTTTGACCTGGTGGCTCGTGCTGGCGTCACCTTCCGTTATACCGAGAAAGGCCCGGAAGGTCTGGTAACCGGTAAACGCGTTGTTGTTGTTTCCAGCCGCGGCGGTATTCACAAAGATACCCCAAGCGATCTGGTTGCACCGTACCTGAAACTGTTCCTGGGCTTTATCGGTATTACCGACGTGAACTTCGTGTTTGCAGAAGGTATTGCTTACGGTCCGGAAGTTGCCACCAAAGCGCAGACCGACGCAAAAGCGGCGATCGACAGCCTGGTCGCAGCCTAAGTGTTATTACCCTCCTGCGCTCGCAGGAGGGTTCTGTTTCTCCAGCAATGTTTCCACTTCCTTATCCGCTTTAATATTGATGTCGTGCTCGATCTTCACATTCATATTGATGGTGATCGGCTCTTTCGGCGCAGCCACCTCAATCCTCGGCGTACAGCCAGCCAGCATCATCGTCATCATTATCACTGGCAGGGTTTTCATTGTTTATCCTCACACTCTTTTCCGTTCGCACAGGGAACCGCAGGCAGCTTTGCCTTTTGTTTTAGCAGCGACTGAAGATTGTCGCCGAAGCGCAAACTGCGCCACAACGCAAAGACATTCTCTTCGTGGGTATAGTTCAGGTTCACCGTATTACTTTTTCCTTCCACAAAACTGGTGCCTTTAATGGCCGCCTTCATTTTTAGCACGCCCTGACGGTCCAAATTGAGCGTCGTCCAGGAGCGTGAAATCTCCATATAGCGCAGCCAGTTGATAGCCGCACCGGCTGCTATGTTGTCTTTCACCAGCGCGTCTGCCGTGTCTTTATCCACGCGCAAAGTCATGGGGCCGGGGTTATGCAGCCAGCCGTCTTTGATAATCCATGTGCCGTTGTTATCGAGCCATAACGGTAGCGCGCCGTCAAAAGGACCGGACATCGCAAACTGTTTAGGGTTAATGGCGCTGATTAACTCGCTTGATGAGATATTGCGCAAGCGGAGCAGAGCCGGATCGTGTTGCGGTAAACGTAACTGACTCATCGTGACCTTGCCGCCCAGTACATCAATACTGACGTTACTCAACTGTAAGGGATTTTCTTCACTCCAGGGATAACTGCCCTGTAAATCGGCGGCAATATTGCGTGCCGTCACCTGATTCACCAATTCGCCAATACGCAACGAAACCGGCCTGCGTGTACCCAGTTGCCAGTTACCTTCGCGGTAACGGAAAGGTAGAACAAAATCGACACCGGAAAGTTGGTTATCCGGCATCCAGGCGCTGCCGCCACGCAACACCCCGTGCCCACCCGCCTCAAAACCCTGCCCGGCGGCGGCAGAAAAGGCCACCTGGGCATACAAAGAACCGTCCAATAAATTCATCTTCCAGTCTGGCGGCACCAACGGCTGGAACACCGTCAGCGACTGGCGCGGCCACCAGGCCTGGCCGCGCAGGCGCTCACCGTCCCAGCGCCCGTTTACCCGTACCGGGCCAATTTTTTCAGCGCGTAAATCGCCTTTGAACTGGAAGATGGTGGGTTCGCTCCCTTCTACGCTAAACGTTAACGTTGAAGGTGGCAGCACGCTCCCGCCAGTGAAGGTAGTCTTTCCGGCATCCAGGGTTAACGCGCCACTAAAAAAGGGGTGATCCTCATCGCGCAACCAACGCACCGGCTCATTCAATACCAGACGTGGCGAGCTTACATGCATCGTGCCGTACTGCAACTGGTCGAAACCGGTAGATAGATCGCTGAGCAAAATGGTTTTATCACGCCATTCGCCGCGTCCGTTGACATCCCAGCGGGCGCTCATTGGGGTAAAGTTACCCGTCCCCCAGTAACGCCATTGCCACAAACCATCGTCTGGTAGAAAATCACGCGCCTGGCCGTCAAGGTGTAAAACAAAATCCCCCATCGCATTTTCATGGGCACGCAAAATGGCCTGCAAGCGCCCGTCCACGCCCTTCTGGGTAACTTTGACGCCCGCCAGTGGCCAGCGAATATCATCAATATTGAGTGCGTCGATCACGCGTCCGCTTGAGCGCAACAGCGCGCCGGGCGTAAATGCCAGTGTCGGGTCGCTAAGCCCGCCCGTCAGATGCGCAGGCAGCACGGCGTAGAAGATCATCTCTCCCTGTTTAGCTTCACCCGTCAGTTGCAGTGGCATATCGCTGTTCACCATATTGAGACGCCCCGGCCCTATGGTGAGTACCGCATTCCCTTTTCCGGCATCGCCCTGCGTCAGAACGTTCAGACGACCGCTGATTTCTGCTTTTTGCAAACCCTCCTGCCAGCCATCAATACGTAATCCGACGCGTCCGCTTAGTGGGAACCCCTGATAAGGCCAGTTCCAGCGGCCATCGCTAATGGTTAACCGTTCACGTGTCGCCTGCCAGGGCAGATCCAAAATAGGTTCCGGATTGTCGCGTGCGGTAATAATGAGTTGCCCTTCATTATTACGCCACTCCAGATCGGCATCGACCAGCGACGGTTCCGTAGGCAGCGTGAGCGTGGTCTGGGCATGACCATTAACCGGTATGCCGTTCGGTACATTTGGCAGGATAAATTCGCCGCCCAGCGTGACAGGCGGTTCGCCCTCGATCAGACGTAACTGCATTTGTGTCAGGGTGAGCATCTGTCCGCGCAGACGAGCCTTAAAGGAGACCTGGTCGCCGTCATAGTGGAGATCCTGATTCTCTTTGGATAACGCCAGCGAGATTTTTCCTTCCCACTCTTGCCAGGGCGAGACGGTGAAACGGTCAATGTCAACCCATGTTTTCGGCAACATGGATTGCCATTCGGCCAGCGTTGTCGGCGCACCTGGCGACGGTTCTGTCTCGGGAAGTTTCGCTAAACAGGTGGTGTTGATGTCCAGCGACCCTATATCCAGCTTCCAGCGGCTCGGGTGTGTCAGTTGCGCATTTTTGACCAGCGCCACAGGACAATCCTCAATCAAGTAATGCAGGTCAGGGATTTGCAGCGAGTGACGGGTAAAACGTGGGCTTTCTTCGAAGACAATACGTGTGCCTGCGGGCAGCCAGATACCTGCAAGCGTCGGCACCCAATACGCGAGCGTCAGCAGCAGCGTCAACGGCAGCAGAATAAACAGCAGTAGCAATGCGATTGCGGCTTTGTATTTACCCTTCATGGGCAGTTAATATCCTGATTTTGCGTATAATTAAGCCGATTCTGGCCATTATTGTGGCATGTTTAGCCTGACAGGTGAAGTCGCTGCCCCTTTTAAGCGTAGATGTTTTAAACTGTTTTATATGTCTCTGTTTATCAATTATTTTTTAGTATTTACACAATTATTTTAACCATGTTAATGTGGTGACAAACCTAATGGAGAAAGTCTTATGAAACTCGCGGTATACAGCACAAAGCAATACGATAAAAAGTATTTGCAGCACGTAAACGAGCAGTTCGGCTACGAGATTGAATTTTTTGACTTTCTACTCACAGAAAAAACGGCAAAAACGGCTAATGGCTGCGAAGGCGTCTGTATTTTCGTTAACGATGACGGCAGTCGCCCGGTTCTGGAAGAGCTGAAAAAGCATGGTGTAAAATTCATCGCACTGCGTTGTGCCGGCTTCAATAACGTCGATCTGGATGCGGCAAAAGAGCTGGGACTCCACGTGGTACGAGTGCCGGCATATTCCCCGGAAGCCGTGGCAGAACACGCTATCGGTATGATGATGGCACTGAACCGTCGTATTCACCGCGCGTATCAGCGTACCCGCGACGCCAACTTCTCACTCGAAGGGCTGACGGGCTTTACCATGTACGGTAAAACGGCGGGGGTTATCGGTACCGGGAAAATTGGCGTTGCCGCGCTGCGGATCCTGAAAGGTTTTGGCATGCGACTGCTGGCGTTTGATCCGTACCCGAGCGCTGCCGCACTTGAGTTAGGCGTAGAATATGTCGACCTTACGACGCTCTTTTCCGAGTCCGATGTTATCTCCCTGCACTGCCCGCTGACGCCGGAAAACTATCACCTGCTTAACCAGGCGGCCTTCGATCAAATGAAGGATGGCGTCATGATCGTTAACACCAGTCGTGGCGGTCTGATTGATTCGCAGGCAGCGATTGAAGCGCTGAAAAACCAGAAAATCGGTTCGCTTGGGATGGATGTGTACGAGAACGAACGCGATCTCTTCTTTGAAGACAAATCTAATGACGTGATTCAGGACGACATTTTCCGTCGCCTGTCGGCCTGCCATAACGTGCTCTTTACCGGGCATCAGGCATTTTTGACGGCAGAAGCGCTGATTAGCATTTCTGAAACCACACTGAATAATCTGCGCCAGCTTGAGAACGGCGAAACCTGCCCAAACGCACTGGTATAATCACTGCGGTTCCCTTCCTTCGAAGGGAACCCTTTAAGACAATTCCTGCCAACACCAGATTACCGCAGTCTGTTACTATCCTGCCGTTATGTTGATTTTCTTTGAGGACCAGATGAAAAGGATCATTACCCTGTTAGCCTTTGGCGTGCTGCTATCCGGCTGTGTAAGCCATGGTGTGAGTAAAAATTCAGTCAACGAGACACAGCTTGCACAGCACCGCTTTGTGCTCGAAACAGTCAACGGACAAACCGTCGAGAAAGGCGAGCATCCGGCAGACATCCAATTTGACAATAAAATGGTTGTCTCTGGCAGTATGTGCAATCGCTTTACGGGTCAGGGGAAATTGTCCGAAGGCACGCTGTCAGTGAAAAAGATGGCAATGACGCGCATGATGTGTGCTGATGCCCAGCGCAACGCACTGGACAATATCATCGGTAAAATGCTCAGTGAAGGTGCCCAGGTCGATTTAACCGATGGGCAGCTTACGCTGACAACTGCCGACCAAACGTTAATTTATACCCAGGCCGATCAGGCTCAGTAAGCGCCACAACTTCCGGCGGCAAGCGACTGTTCGCTACAACGTTTGCCGTTAGGGAGTGCACACATCCCGATTGCAGATCCATCCAGTTGGCGTGCGACAGACAATGACCCGCCGACCATTGCGCAATTCGCCTCACCGCTGCTGGACATTGACGCACGTAACCCCGGCGCCACATGCGCGGCCGTTGCCTGCTGAACGGGTTCACTGCTGCATGCAGAGAGTAATAAAACAGCACACCCTACCCAAAACGCTGAACGCATTTCTCATCCCCCAATGATTTAGCAAAACCTAAGCATCATAGGCAGCACAACCCGTTACGTCGAGACCGAAACCGCACCTTTATGCGCTCTGGAAACATTTTGATGCTATTTTTTTGCGCAAACGCAAAATAGCACATCGCAAGACAGTCATTGACGTTATGCCTGAAACGGATTTAGAGATAAGACGCAGTCAAAATTGATGTATAACGAGACAATCGTGCGCCATTGTGCAGGCTGGAAATAAAAAAACCTGTCAGATGGACAGGTTCGCAAAGACGTTTACTCGCACACCTTTTCAGCGTTGTGCCTTCCGGAAGAACTGCTCCATCGATTCCCGGACATGTTCATCCGGATTTTCGGCAAGATCACCCTCTCCTGAGGAATGCCGGACAATATTATTATGCCCTTGCAGAAGAACCGGAGGCTGTTCTGTGTAAGCTGCCGCCGAGCCCAATGATAAAATCAGTAAAAACCACGCCGTTCTTAACGTCTTACCCATCATCAATGACCCTGTAAGTTGATAACTTGCAGCGGCTATATTGCGGGAGCAAAAGTAAAAAGCTGTATGCGATGTTTAAACGTATCCAGGAAGCTGTGAGCAACTGCATAGGCAGAAAAGACATTGCGTGCCAACAGGCCACTGCGGATCCCCTGATAAAAGGCAGATTGCGTGTACAAAAAAGGCCCGCCAGAGCGGGCCCACGACAGGCAAACTATTAACGGAAATTATCCGGCGTGATGCTCAATCACTTTTTGACTGTTCTCAATGGCAATTTTCCTGGGTTTTTCATGTTCAGGAATATCCTGGTAGATATTCACCTCTAAAAGCCCGCTTTCCAGTTTCGCATTGCTGACCTTAGCATGCTCTGGCAGCGAGAAACTTAACCGAAAATCAGAACGGCGTATGCCTCTGTAAATCCACCCTTGTTCATCCTGAGAGTCATTAACCGCACGTTTACCAGAGATATGGAGCGTGCCGCCTACGGTTTCGATTTCCAGCTCGTCTTCTTTCCAGCCTGGAACGCTTACGTTTAGAAGGTAGTTATTTTCATCGACTTTTTTCAGATCATAGGCAGGCAACGCCGAGACAGGCGAATCCCCGGTTAACTGACTAAAAAGTTTGTCGATACGGTTGAATCGGTCAGCAAAGACAGAATCAGAAAAGCCCGGAAGTGCTGACAAGGTTCTGAGTGCCATAAATTAACCTCCTGAATGTTGGATTCAAAAGTTCAAGTTAAAGGCAAGCGTGGCTTGTCCGCTGATAAAAATAAGTGCCAAAAACGGTTTTTCAAGTCCTGAAAAAAATTTTTTTTCCTGCGGCCCGTTACAGGCATTCGCATGCCGTCCTCGCAAAACGAATTAGTGCTACTCAAGGGAAAATGGCGATCACAAAATTGCGCTATTTTCCGGGAGTGGACATAGCGCAACATGCTCAACAGGTTACGACCAGCGCCTGAACGACGGAATACAATACATTTCTCAGGTTTATAACTTTCGCTAAAGCCCATGAGATCAAAAACCTTTGGTTCCTGGCTGTCTATACTGACTGAAAGCATGATGAGGGGCGGCGGCAGGTATGGAAAGAGAACGAACTGCGAGTCATAACCCTGAAAGCGAAGCGAACATCCACCAGAACGAATTTGATAAACCTATTTAAAAAAATGCTTGTAACAGCCCTGCTGGGGCACCACAGAGTCGCAATGCAAGCATAAAGCCGCTTTAAAACTGACATTTAAGCAATGAGAGTTTCTATATGATCACTATTGACGGTAATGGCGCGGTCGCTTCGGTGGCGTTTCGCACCAGTGAAGTTATCGCCATCTATCCTATTACCCCAAGTTCAACCATGGCTGAGCAGGCAGATGCCTGGGCCGGGAATGGGCTAAATAACGTTTGGGGTGATACGCCACGCGTTGTGGAGATGCAATCCGAAGCCGGGGCCATTGCTGCGGTACACGGTGCCTTACAAACGGGCGCGCTTTCTACCTCCTTTACCTCGTCGCAGGGTCTGTTACTGATGATCCCGACGCTGTATAAACTCGCCGGTCAGCTCACGCCGTTCGTGTTGCACGTGGCGGCCCGCACGGTTGCTACCCATGCGCTCTCTATATTCGGCGATCATTCCGATGTGATGGCTGTCCGTCAGACTGGCTGCGCGATGCTCTGTGCGGGGAGTGTGCAGGAGGCGCAGGACTTTGCGCTGATCTCGCATATCGCGACGCTAAAAAGCCGTGTGCCGTTTATTCATTTCTTTGATGGCTTTCGTACCTCGCACGAAATTAACAAAATTGTACCGCTCTCTGACGATACGATCCGCGCCCTGATGCCACAGGACGAGATTGATGCCCACCGTTCCCGTGCGCTCAATCCTGAACATCCGGTCATTCGCGGTACCTCCGCCAACCCGGATACCTATTTCCAGTCACGTGAAGCGACTAACCCCTGGTACAACGCCGTCTATGACCACGTTGAGCAGGCTATGGAAACGTTTGCCGCCGCCACCGGACGCCAGTACAAGCCGTTTGAGTATTACGGTCATCCTCAGGCTGAGCGCGTCATTATCCTGATGGGTTCGGCAATTGGTACTTGTGAAGAAGTCGTCGACGAACTGCTCACCCGCGGTGAGAAAGTCGGTGTACTGAAAGTGCGCCTGTTCCGTCCGTTCAGCGCGCAGCATCTGCTTGCCGTCTTACCGGAATCGGCAAAAACTATAGCCGTACTCGATCGCACAAAAGAGCCAGGTGCGCTGGCAGAACCTCTCTATCTGGACGTGATGACCGCGCTCGCAGAAGCCTTTAATGGCGGTGAACGCGAAACCCTGCCCCGGGTTATCGGTGGACGCTACGGATTATCATCCAAAGAGTTTGGTCCGGATTGCGTTCTGGCCGTCTTCAATGAACTGCGCGCCAGCAAACCTAAACCGCGTTTTACCGTCGGCATTTATGATGACGTGACAAACCTGTCGCTGCCATTGCCGGAAAACACGTTGCCATCAAAATCCCGACTGGAAGCCCTGTTTTATGGGCTTGGCAGTGACGGGAGTGTTTCGGCCACCAAGAACAACATCAAGATTATTGGTAATTCAACGCCGTGGTATGCGCAGGGGTATTTTGTTTACGACTCCAAAAAAGCGGGCGGCCTGACAGTTTCGCACCTGCGCGTCAGTGAGCACCCGATTCGCTCAGCCTATCTGGTCTCGCAGGCGGATTTCGTTGGCTGCCATCAATTGCAGTTTATTGATAAATATCAGATGGCGGAGCGCCTGAAACCTGGCGGCATTTTCCTGCTCAACACCCCGTACAGTGCCGACGAAGTTTGGGATCGACTGCCGCAGGAAGTTCAGGCCGTGCTGAACCAGAAGCAAGCCCATTTCTACGTCATTAACGCCGCGAAAATTGCCCGCGAATGTGGCCTGGCCGCACGTATCAACACGGTAATGCAGATGGCCTTCTTCCATCTGACCCGCATCCTGCCAGGCGACAGCGCGCTGGCGGAGTTGCAAGGGGCCATTGCCAAAAGCTACAGCAACAAAGGTCAGGAACTGGTTGAACGCAACTGGCAGGCACTGGCAATGGCGCGCGAATCGCTGTTCGAGGTTCCGCTACAACAGGTGAATCCGGCCAGCGCGCCTCGCCCACCCGTAGTCTCCGATGCCGCCCCCGATTTTGTGAAAACCGTTACGGCCGCCATGCTGTCAGGCCTGGGTGATGCCCTGCCCGTCTCTGCGCTGCCGCCAGACGGCACATGGCCGATGGGCACCACTCGCTGGGAGAAACGCAACATCGCCGAAGAGATCCCAGTCTGGAAAGAGGATCTCTGTACACAATGTAACCACTGCGTTGCGGCCTGCCCACATTCAGCCATTCGCGCCAAAGTGGTTTCACCCGAAGCGATGGAACAGGCTCCGGCAAGTCTGCATTCACTGGATGTGAAATCCCGTGATATGCGTGGACAGAAGTACGTGTTGCAGGTGGCGCCAGAGGACTGCACCGGGTGTAACCTGTGCGTGGAAGTCTGCCCGGCCAAAGATCGTCAGAACCCGGAAATCAAAGCCATCAATATGATGTCGCGTCTGGAGCACGTTGAAGAAGAGAAAGTGAATTTCGACTACTTTCTCAATCTGCCGGAAATTGACCGCAGCAAACTGGAACGTATCGATATTCGCACCTCGCAGCTTATCAGCCCGCTGTTTGAATACTCCGGCGCCTGTTCAGGCTGCGGCGAAACGCCGTACATCAAGCTGTTAACCCAACTGTATGGCGATCGCATGCTGATAGCTAACGCCACCGGGTGTTCATCGATTTATGGCGGGAACTTACCGTCCACGCCGTATACCACCGATGCGGCAGGACGTGGCCCGGCATGGGCGAACTCCCTGTTTGAGGATAACGCCGAGTTTGGTCTGGGCTTCCGCATGACGGTCGATCAGCACCGCAAACGCGTGATGCGCCTGCTGGAACAGTTCGCCGCGCATATTCCTGGCGAACTCAACGATGCGCTACATGCCGATGCGACACCGGAAGTGCGTCGTAAACAGGTTGCCTCGCTACGTCAGGCACTGGCCGGTGTCGAGGAAGCCAAAGAGTTGTTAACCGATGCTGATGCGCTGGTCGAGAAATCGATCTGGCTGATTGGCGGCGACGGCTGGGCCTATGACATTGGCTTTGGCGGACTTGATCATGTGCTCAGCCTCACCGAGAACGTCAATATCCTGGTGCTCGATACGCAATGTTATTCCAACACCGGCGGTCAGGCATCCAAAGCCACGCCGCTTGGTGCGGTCACCAAGTTTGGTGAACATGGCAAGCGTAAGGCACGTAAGGATCTTGGCGTCAGCATGATGATGTACGGCCATGTTTATGTCGCGCAGATTTCACTTGGCGCGCAGCTCAACCAGACGGTAAAAGCGATTCAGGAGGCGGAAGCCTACCCTGGACCGTCGTTGATCATTGCCTATAGTCCCTGTGAGGAGCATGGCTATGATCTGGCGTTGAGTCATGATCAGATGCGTCAACTTACGGCAACCGGCTTCTGGCCACTGTATCGCTTCGACCCGCGCCGTGCGGATGAAGGTAAATTGCCTCTGGCGCTCGATTCCCGCCCACCGTCTGATGCGCTGGCCGAAACGCTGCTCAACGAGCAACGCTTCAGGCGGCTTAACGCCCAGCAGCCGGAAGTGGCAGAACAGCTCTGGAAAGATGCCGCCGCCGATCTGCAAAAACGCTATGACTTCCTCGCCCAAATGGCAGGAAAATCGGAAAAAAGCTCGACGGAATAACAAGATAAGTTGAACAAAAAGCCTGCATATTTGCAGGCTTTTTATTTCTGTGCGTCTTGCAACAGACGGCGCATCTGGTGGATGATAAACCTTCCCCGCGCCGAGTTGTAAAGGACACCCAGCATGCGACACCATCCCGTAAAATCCTCCCGTATTGCGTCCATTGGCTATGATGAACGCACAAACACGCTGGAAGTCCGTTTTCACGATAAAAGCACCTGGCAGTACCACGGCGTGCCGGAAAGAATTTTCACAGTCTTTCTGACGGTTGTATCGAAAGGCCGCTATTACGATGGCGTAGTGAAAGGCAAATTTCCGGAAAAGAAAGTGGCCTGAAAGACAGGTAAAACCTCACAATACGCATAAAAAATTCACGCATTGTCTGAAAATCATGCCGTAACAGACGCCGCTGATATAAAACTGTCAAATAAGTGCGCCATACTCATGTTCAGACCTGAACATCGGTCTGTCGACTCCTTAGCCATTGAGAACGATTGAATGAAATTAAGCAGAACTCGCCGCACGATGCAGATTCACTGGAGCCTGCAGCGTCAACGCGAAAACCAATGGAAGAAATTCAGCCTGGTGCTTACTAACCGCAGATCCTGAATACCTGATTTTGTCCGCCGTTATGTTCCCTCAACGTAACGGCAATGCCCTTTCCTCTTACCGCTGAACGACTTAATTTGAGCTAACAACGGCCATTCTGATGGGAGCCGTTAAGCAATAGTCGTTTTTCGCGTTATAACATTTGCAGAGCCGATCCGGTTTGGGTAATGTGCTCTTCTGCTTTTTCACCTCTGGCATTAGAGAACAGTTATGAGACTGGGTATTGCTTTCCCCATCATCGTATTTATCGTCGCTGTCGCATTTCTCAGTTGGTTTATTATTGGTGGCTACGCTACGCCGGGCTAATAGCGGCAATCATTCCTGCCATCGTCTCCGCGATAAAAATCCTGTATTCGCCGTCAAGCATTGCTACAATCTCGCTTTAGCGCCCATATCTGTTGGTCAGGCATGCCTGATTGACGTTGAACACCTGAATTGAGCTTTTTTTCATGTCGCAAAATCAAGAAATTACCAAAAAAGAACAATACAATCTGAACAAGCTGCAAAAACGTCTGCGCCGTAATGTGGGCGAGGCGATTGCCGACTTCAATATGATTGAAGAAGGCGACCGCATTATGGTCTGTCTCTCCGGCGGTAAAGACAGCTATACGATGCTGGAAATTCTGCGCAATCTGCAACAAAGCGCGCCGATCAATTTCAGCCTTGTGGCGGTCAACCTCGATCAGAAACAACCGGGCTTTCCGGAGCACATTCTGCCAGCGTACCTGGACCAGCAGGGTGTCGAATATAAGATCGTGGAAGAGAACACCTACGGGATCGTAAAAGAGAAAATTCCGGAAGGGAAAACCACCTGCTCGCTCTGCTCACGCCTGCGTCGCGGCATTTTGTACCGTACGGCCACTGAGCTGGGAGCCACTAAGATCGCGCTGGGCCATCACCGTGACGACATTTTGCAAACACTGTTCCTGAACATGTTCTATGGCGGCAAAATGAAAGGCATGCCGCCTAAGCTGATGAGCGATGATGGCAAACATATCGTGATTCGCCCGCTCGCTTACTGCCGCGAAAAAGATATCGAGCGTTTTGCCGAAGCAAAAGCATTCCCTATCATTCCCTGCAACCTGTGCGGTTCACAGCCGAACCTGCAACGTCAGGTTATTGCCGATATGCTGCGCGACTGGGATAAACGTTATCCTGGGCGTATTGAGACGATGTTCAGTGCGATGCAAAACGTGGTGCCTTCGCATTTGAGCGATACCACCCTGTTTGATTTCAAATCTATTCATCACGGTTCTGCGGTGGTGGACGGTGGCGACCTCGCCTTTGACCGCGAAGAGATCCCTTTACGGCCAGCAGGCTGGCAGCCTGACGAAGACGACGGCGATTTCGCTGCCAGTCGCCTCGATATACTTGAAATCAAGTAAGCCACCAGCCCTCTTTCACAGAGGGCTTTTTTCTATCTGTGCGGCGGTGGATCGACAATCGGCCGAGGGTCCGGGTCGAACGGCGGGTCGGGAATGGGCTGCGGTTTTGGTATAGGGTCAGGCACTGGAACCGGATCTGTCGGAAGTGGGTCGCTCATCTGCAGTGGGGTTAATGTACGCATTTTCGCCTCCTTCTTTCGCGTTGCCATCCTTTAAGGGTAGACCGGACAAACTGAGAGGCAAAAAAAAGCCGACTCTTTTAAGTCGGCGTCGTACGAATCAATTGTGCTATGCAGTAATTCAAAAAAGGAAGTAAGACAATATGGAGCGCAACGCCCATCGCTTGACGTTGCATTCACCTGCGAGTGCAATATTGCACTGGTTGCGTAGAGCATTTATTGATATCGCTCAAAGTAAACGGCGTTTTTATGTTCAATTTTTGTTAAAAAAGTGAAATTTTACAGCCATTTACTACGATGCAACCACCAGGTAACACCCCCTATCAGGATGACCAACATAATGCAGAAAAGTGCGAAGCCAAATCGCCAGCCACCGCCGGGTATTCCGCCTAAATTGACACCGAATAGCCCGGTCAAAAAGGTGCTGGGCAGGAAGACCATTGCCATCAACGACATGGTGTAAGTTCTGCGTGCTAACGACTCCTGCATCACCTGCGTGATTTCATCCGTCATCACCGCCGTGCGCGCGATGCAGGCATCAATTTCATCAAGTCCCCGCCCCAGTCGGTCTGCAATATCTTGCATACGACGACGCTGATCGTCGGTCATCCACGGCAGCCGCTCACTGGCCAGACGAGCGAAAACATCTCGCTGTGGCGCCATATAGCGACGCATCACGATCAACTGTTTACGCAGTAATGCGAGGAAACCTCTGGGGGGAATCTCCTGATCAAGCAAATTATCTTCAAGGTCGATAATCTTATCGTGTAGTTCTTCAATAAACTCGCTGGCATGGTCGGTCAATGCGTCACAAACATCCACCAGCCAGCCGCCGCAATCCGTCGGCCCGGTCCCTTCCTCAAGGTCGTTTACGACATCATCCAGCGCCAGCACCTTACGCTGACGCGTTGAGATAATCATCCGTTCATCCATATAAACACGCACGGCCACCAACTGGTCCGGGCGTTCGTCTGTGCTGCCGTTAATGCAGCGCAGCGTGATAAGCGTACCTTCCCCTACGCGACTGACACGTGGACGCAGGCTTTCACCGGCCAGCGCGTTACGCACGCTATTAGGTAACTGCGGCGTTGATGCGAGCCATTGCGCGCTCTCCTGATTGGTATAATTCAGGTGCAGCCAGCAAGGATGCTGTGCATCAATCACATCATCTGGTTCCAGCGGTTTGACTCCGCCCTTTCCATCCAGACGCCAGGCGAAAACCGCATCCGGAATATCAACATCCGTTCCTTTGATCGCTTCCACAGCGCCTCCCAATCAACATAAGTGCTGTTGTCAGTCTAGCTCTCTGCGCCCGTTAAGCAACCATCATGCTGAATTCGTTACAAATATTAAAAAAAAGCCCGCATGAGCGGGCCAGAGGCAGGATGACCTGAGAATTAGAACGAATGCCAGTAATTTTCCTGGTTACCGATTGCAGGACTTGCCTGACGATTTCTACGATTTTTGGAAGGAGCGCTTGAGGGTGTCGTAACGGGACCAGTGTCTGTTACCTGATTGTCCGCCAGACGGAATTTAGACGTACGTGTTTGCAGTTCGATAACCCGGTTTTTCAGAATGTCAGAAGAACCCGCCAGTTCTTCAACCATGGTGACATTACTCTGTGTCACTTTTTCCAGCTCAGACAACGCCAGTGTGATCTGCGAAATGCCTTTTTCCTGTTCCAGGGTCGATACAGCTATCTCCCCCATTAACTTGCTAACCACACTCGCACCGGAGACAATTTCATGCATATTCTGTTCGGCCTGGTTGACGACTGTCGCCCCTTGCGTGACGTTATCCGTGGTAACGGCAATCAGCGACTTAATATTTTTGGCCGCTTCGGCGCTGCGGTGCGCCAGGCCTCTGACTTCTCCTGCTACCACAGAGAAACCTTTACCGTGATCCCCCGCTCTTGCCGCTTCCACAGCAGCGTTCAGCGCGAGAATATTTGTCTGAAAAGCAATGCCATCAATAAGGGAGATAATATCTGCCATTTGGCCCGCGCAGTCAGTAATGGACTGCATATTTTTCGCCACCTGCCCCATCAAGTCGCCGCCTTTACGCGCACTCTCACTGGCATCGTTCGCCCGTGTACTGGCAAGCCGCGTGTTTTCGGCATTATTTTGGGTACTACTGGCTATCTGCTCCATACTGGCCGCTGTCTGCACCAGTGCCGCAGATTGCTCCTCAGTTTTAACCGACAGTTCGCCGCTTCGGGATGCCAGTTGATCGGAGAGATCCATTGCGTTCTGTGAAGAGAGACGAATTTCATTAACCAGCGTTGCGATACTTGCAGAAAGGCTATTAATGCCCGGAATTAAGCGCCCGGCGCAATTGTTGCCAAATTCGGGAATCGTAATCGACAGGTTGCCAGCGGTCACCTCTTCGATACTTTTCTTCACCGTATTAATTGGCGAAACTAAATAATACGTCATATACAGCCAAAGCAAACCCAATGTTGCTACCCACACTACGCTAATTGCTGTTAATAAGGCCATATTTTTTGAGATGGCGATCACTAAAAGGTCCATGATTATAAATGAGACAATCAGGAACGATAATATAAAGCTTCTTACACTAATATTTTTAAGCATAGGGCACCAACAAATACATCACGAGGAGTAATATTCTTATAGCATTCGAAATTCACTTTTTCATCTCGAAATTGATCGTAAGACATGTTTAGCTTACCTTCACTGAAATTTAACTTAAGAGCGACATTAAAATCCAAAAACCCAGAGACACTGCAAATTTTAAAGTTAAGATATCTAAATAATTCGTCATATCAGGAAGTCACCCGCCATACAAAAAGCAGCTTTACATCTCAGTAATTTAATCATTACGCCGCTTAAACCATATTTAAGCTGTGCTAAAATGATTCATAATCCTAAAGTTACTGATATGAATGCCGATAATAATAATTTACTTTTAATTCAGCTTAAATAGCAGTATAAATAATAAATATTTCCAACAACATAAATTCACCAGGTTAGCTGCTAGAATAAAAATTAGAATTAACTCTTTTCTTTTCAGCGGGCGTGAAATGCATAATGCTTTATGTATCGTGGGACCCCATACTTATCGGTATTTCTTTTGTCGTGGCGTTCATTGCCTCATTCGTGGCGCTGGATAGCGCCAGCAAAATTTTTTCTTCAACCGTTCGTGGCGCGCTGTTCTGGCGACTCTGTGGCGGTGCGACACTAGGCATGGGAATATGGTCGATGCATTTTGTTGGCATGCTGGCAATGCGCATGCCTATCGTCATGCATTACGACTTAGTGTTGACCATTGCATCCTTCGTTGTTGCCTTAATTGCTGCAACACTGGCCATCAACGTTGTTGTCAGTGAAGAGATACTGCCCTTTAAACGCCTTATACTGGCGACCTGTTTATTGTGTGTGGGTATAGTGGGAATGCACGCTCTCGGTATGGCCGCCCTCACCGATTACGTCACCCTCTACTGGAACGCTCCGCGTCTTATCCTCTCAGTCGCCATTGCTTTTTTTGCCTCTGGCTTTTCGCTATGGCTTGCCTTTGTTCGCCAGGTCAACCATCACGGCGCATTTATCTATCGGGTTTTTGCTGGTCTCGTTCTCGGTATCACGATATGCGCCATGCATTATGTGGCGATGAGCGCCGTTGAGTTTAGCAATGGTAAAGACAGCGCTGGAATTATTGTTCGCAGTACTGCCTATTACTCGACACATACCAGCGTGAGCGAAGCCGGTCTTTCAATTTGGGTCTCGACCTCCACGCTGATTGTACTGGGAATAATGCTGTTTATTTCACTCATTGACTCCCAGATCCGCACCTCGCGGCTCACAGAGAGCCTGCGTCAGTTGAATCATCAACTGGAGATGCAGGCCCATTTCGACCCCCTGACCAACCTGGCAAATCGAATCCAATTCGATATCTTACTGGATGCATGCCTCGCCAGTGCGGCAGCCCAGCGGCAGCGATTCGCCTTATTATTTATGGATCTGGACCGTTTTAAGCAGGTTAATGATGCGTATGGACACCATGTTGGTGATTTATTATTAAAGTCCGTCGCTATAAGGCTTTCGACCTGCGTTAATGCAAAAATGACACTGGCACGCCTTGGCGGTGACGAGTTTATTTTGCTGGTACCTGATTGTATTGATGAGGAAATCACCACGCTGGCAAAAAGGTTGGTAGATACTATTCATTTTCCGTTTTACGAGCAGGGCCATGTCATCAACGTGTCATTAAGTGTGGGTATCAGTTTTTATCCCCAACACGGCGACACCGTGCAGGATCTGAAATTTAAAGCAGATGCAGCGATGTATCGCGTTAAACAAAATGGACGAAATGGTTGGGAAGTCTGGCACCCGGCAATAACCCACAATGCGGCAAACACTCCTTTTTTCCTCTCAAATATTTCAGTCAACCAAAAGTAAAGTTTGCTTATTGCAACGATACATATCAATTCCCATTTTTTTGCGATAGATTTTCCTCAAGCCTGAGAATAAAAGTGCCGAAAACGCTATTATTCGATAAGTTACAATGACTAAAGCGACGCGCACGATAAGGGGATAAACCCATGCTGACAGATCGCCTGGATGCGCTAAACCTGTTGACGACTCCCGTTTGGGTAGTTTCACCCGATACAGAAGAACTGCTCTTCACCAACGCAGCGGCTAAGAAATTGACCGCTGAGCGTTCAGTACGGGAATTGCGAACTGGTACATATTCGGCATATGCACAGCACAGCCTGGCGATGTACCTGCCGGGTCTCAGGGGCGAGCAAAATATTATTGAAGTATGGACTGTTTACATTGATGGCGAAGAGGTGAGTTTAAGTTGTAAAGCCTCCCTGCGCGAAATCAGTGGCATAGGTGAGGTGATTTTTTTTGAAGGATTATCATCGGGAACATCCGCCAGACTTAAAGCCAGCCGCTCAACAACATACCGCCCTCGTAAACAGGGGTTTTATGCCCGTTTTTTCTATACCAACTCCGCACCTATTCTGCTTATTGATCCTGCCAGAGATGGTCTTATCGTTGATGCCAATCTCGCTGCACTGCGTTTTTACGGCTACTCATACGATGAGATGTGCCAAAAGCACACCTGGGAGATCAATACCCTCGGACGCGGTATTTTGCCAGTGATGGCCGAAATCGCCCATCTGCCTGGCGGCCATAAGCCGCTCAACTTTGTGCACAAGCTGGCTGATGGCTCAACCCGCCATGTGCAGACCTATGCCGGCCCGGTAGAAATCTATAACGACCGACTGATGCTATGCATTATTCACGATATTACCGAGCAGAAACGACTCGAGCAGGAACTGGAGTATGCCGCACACCGTGATTTACTCACCGGTTTGCTCAATCGCCGACAGTTCTACCATCTGACTGAACAGATTATGCCGACCGCGTTCGATTTCAGCCTGTTGCTGGTCGATACCGACCACTTTAAACGCATCAATGATCAGTATGGGCACCAGAAAGGTGATGAAGTCCTGATACAACTTTCCCGCACGCTTGAGCAACATTGCCGACGCGGAGATTATGTTTTCCGCTGGGGCGGCGAAGAGTTTCTGTTGTTGTTGCCGCACACGACAGAGGAAACCGCTGTTAGCATCGCTGAACAGTTGCGCCAGGCCGTCGCCAGTATCAATATTCCCCAACTTCCGGGTTGCACTGTGAGTATCGGCGTGGCTCGCCACCTGGCGGGAGAGTCACTGGATGATCTGTTTAAGCGTGTTGATGAAGCGCTGTACCGCGCAAAAAACAGTGGGCGTAATAAGGTGCTGGCAGCCTGAATTCGAGAGAAAAAATGCGCCCTGGCGAGGGCGCTTTTCAACGATGGGTGTTATTTAGTGGATGCCCATCCGCCAGGCAAAATCGATCTCTTCTTTTAGCTCGCTATGCGAGAGCGTCAGCAAATCCGCGAATTCCAGCCTGAGTTGTTTTAATTTCTTAAGGTATTCCGCAGGCGTCAATCCGCTCTTATCGCGACGGAGATATTCAATTGCCAACTGAGTGGGGTCTAGTTCGGTGTGCATATAATCCTCATGTGTGGTTAAAACATAATCACTATAACACATTATTTCGACCATTTTTTGACCAAAGTCGTATGCGCGTTCGTCTCTACACTTATTTTTGTGCAAGGCAGTCTATAAAATTCAGGGAGTTATGATGCGCCGGGAATAGCGAGATAAATGAGTTAACTTTTATGAATTTTGCGAGGACGCAGCCCATTTAACACAGTTCCTGGCGCTTCTCCCGCCTCCAGCCACCTGGCAACCCTCCTTTCTTCGATGGCAACATCGGCCTATGGGAAAACGGGAAAACGCGGTGCTGGCGCTGCATCAGCGCCAGCGGAGATGTCGAAAGACGTTACACCCGTCAGAAAACTCAGTGCTTAATCAAATACATTGTACGTGTATACGCCACATCTTCCGGGTTAGTGATGGGATAGCCTTTAAGCCATGGCTTAATCAGGCGACCATTGGTGTATTGATAGATAGGAATGATAGGTGCTTTTTCCGCGATGATCTTCTCGGCCGCATTGTAATCCGCATTGCGGGCTTCGGCCTGTGTCTCTTGTGCGGCCTGATTCATGACCTTGTCATATGCCGGATCGTTAAAACGCGCGATGTTGCCGCTATGGGTAGATGTCAACAGCGACAGGAAGGTAGACGGTTCATTGTAATCCCCCACCCATGAGGCGCGGATAACATCAAAGTTGCCAGTATTTCGGCTATCAATATACGTTTTCCACTCCTGGTTTTGCAGTTTGACATCAATGCCCAGATTCTTTTTCCACATCGACGCCAGCGCAATCGCGATTTTCTGATGCGTTTCGGAGGTGTTATACAATAACGTCAATTCCAGCGGGCGTTGCGGGCCATACCCTGCGGCCTGGAGCAGGGTTTTCGCCTGGGCATTGAGCTCCGCCTGGCTCACCTTTTCCAGCGCCGAAGGCTGTGGTTTAAAGCCTGCGGTGACGTCCGGTGTGAATCGCCAGGCCGGTTTTTCCCCGGTTCCCAGCACTTTCTCCGCCATCACGCGGCGGTCAACGGTCATACTCAGCGCCAGACGTACGCGCGGATCGGCTGTCGGCCCTTTTTGCGTATTAAGGGCATAGTAATAGGTGCCGAGCTGCGGCGGGGTGTAAACCTGACCAGGAATCTCCTTGAGCAATTTCTGGTACTGGTTTTTCGGGAAGGACTCCGTGATATCAATTCCTCCGGCAAGATAGCGATTTGTCGCCGCCGTTTCCTGATTGATCGGTACAAATGTCACTTTCTGAATGACGGTTTTACTATTATCCCAGTAATGGGTATTCGGTTTGAGTTCAATTTTCTCATTCACCACCCGGTTTTCCAGCACATAAGCGCCATTGCCGACCAGGTTACCTGGACGCGTCCAGTCAGGGCCACTTTCAACATTCGCTTTCTGCACCGGGTAAAACGCGAAATTAGCGGCCAGGTTCGCAAACCATGGTAGCGGCTTGTCGAGTTGTACCCGCAACGTATGGGCATCAACCGCCGTCACGCCAAGCTTATCCGGCGTCACCTTGCCATCAACGATTTCCTGCGCATGGGTGATTCCTGCAAGCGCCGCAAACCAGGCAAAAGGCGATGTTGTTTTCGGATCGACCAGGCGCTGCCAGCTATAAACAAAATCTTGTGCGGTGACCGGCGTGCCGTCGGACCATTTCGCATCATTACGCAGGGAGAATGTCCAGACGCGGTTATCGCTGGTCTGCCATTTGGTGGCCACGCCAGGGATGATGTCGCCTTTCTCATTCTGATTGACCAGGCCTTCGTACAGATCGCGAATGACCTGAATCTCCGGCAGCCCTACCGCCTTCGCCGGGTCAAGCGATGCGGGTTCGTCTTTAATATGGCGAACCAACTCCTGTTTCTGAGCCAGCACCGTGCCCTGCGGAACATCCGCAGCCCAGGGCGATGAGGAAAAACCACAGAGTAAAAGCGCACAACTGAGCAACGAAACAGGATGCTTCATGAGATCCCCTTTTTATGTTTTGAAGCAAAACGAAAGATGAGGTAATTATTTGTTTTAGAAAGAGCGAATGCAAATTTTCGTCGATGGAAAGTTGACGGCTATTCCTTTCTGCCTGAATACAGCAATAATTTGCCCAGGCGAGAAATATGCCCAACACTTGCAATAAGCCAACCAGAATAAGGATGACTATGCCTGCTTCACGCCCACGCCCGGAACGGGGCGCCTTTCCTTCCGGTAGCGAATATTACGGACACTCTCTGTTAGGTGCCCCGCTCATTTGGTTTCCGGCAACCGAAGCTTCACATGCCAGTGGGCTTATCATTGCGGGAACCCATGGTGATGAAAATTCTTCTATTGTGACGCTTTCCTGCGCCTTGCGGACATTGAAACCAGAACTTCGTCGACACCATGTTGTGCTGGCCGTCAATCCGGATGGTTGCCAGCTTGGCCTGCGCGCGAATGCCAGCGGCGTGGATTTGAATCGCAACTTTCCTGCCGCAAACTGGAAACCCGGCGAGACGGTTTACCGCTGGAACAGTGCCGCCGAAGCGCGTGATGTGGTGTTATCGACAGGTGATGCACCCGGCTCCGAACCAGAAACTAAAGCATTGTGCCAGTTGATTCATCAGGTCCGCCCCGCCTGGGTGGTGTCGTTTCACGATCCGCTGGCGTGTGTGGAAGATCCTCGCAACAGCGCCTTTGGTCAGTGGCTGGCGCAGGCGTTTAACTTACCGCTGGTCACCAGTGTCGGCTATGAAACACCCGGCTCTTTCGGTAGTTGGTGTGCGGATATGAATTTACACTGCATCACACTGGAATTCCCGCCAGTTTCAGCCGATGAAGCCAGCGAGAAATACCTCAGCGCGATGACAGCGCTACTGCGTCATGATGTGGAGAGATGAAGCTGACCAGGGGTGAATTGCAGCGACGGTTCGACATCTACCGCAAGCCAGGTAGGGCCGTCGAGATCGGCAAAGCGAACCTCACCCACCAAAGGTAGTGCCGCGCCAATGGCGCGTGAGGTACAGATCATGCAGCCCAGCATCAGGCCAAAACCCTGCTCATGCGCCGCACGGGCCAGCGCCAGCGCTTCTGTCAACCCGCCGGTTTTATCGAGCTTGATATTAACCATCTCATAACGCCCCGCCAGCGCGGCGAGATCCCGTTGCGTGTGGCAACTTTCATCGGCACAGATGGGCAACGGATGAATAAAGTTATCCAGCGCGGCATCATCGCCTGCCGGAAGGGGCTGTTCGAGCATTGCCACGCCAAGGTCTGCCAGAAGCTGGCAACGGGCAGCAAGTCCTTCACTTTGCCAGGCCTCATTGGCATCAACGATCAACGTGGCTTCCGGTGCAGCGGCACGTATTGCCACCAGCCTTTCGCTGATCAAATGATCGTCAAGCTTCACCTTAAGCAACTTTGCCCCCGTCTCCCAAAGCGCCGAGGCACTGGCGGCCATTTGCTCAGGCGTACCGATGACCACGGTTTGCGCAGTGGTGACTATGGTGGGCAATGTCACTCCCACATACTGCCCAAGCGTCATTCCCTGTCGCCGGGCTTCCAGATCCCAAAGCGCACAGTCAACGGCATTACGCGCCGCACCGGCAGGAAGCAATGTCTGGAGTTCTTCGCGGGTCAAACGATTTTCCAGTTGCGGCAGGATCGTCATAATCTGCGCAATCACTGAAGCTTCGCTCTCGCCATAACGTGGGTATGGTGTGCATTCACCTACGGCTTTCACGCCGTCTTCTTCCAGTTCAACAACCACTACCCGAGCCTCGCTGCGCGCACCCCGTGCGATCACAAATGGCGTGTGTAACGGCCAGGTTTCATCATAAACCTTAACGCTTCTCATCCCTTTCTCCTCTGCCGCCTTTTCCACGATTATAGATGTGAAATTAGGTTTGCCGTGGTCCTTGCTTTCAGAATACACTAGCGATGAAGTTAACTATATGTAAACAGGAAGATATATATGTCACAGCTTGTCCATTTCCAGGGTAATCCAGTTTCCGTTGCCGGTAAGATTCCGCAGGTCGGTTCCAAAGCCGCACCGTTCTCTCTCGTGGCGAAAGACCTGTCTGACGTTGCATTGAGCCAGTTTGCAGGAAAACGTAAAGTTCTGAACATTTTCCCGAGCATTGATACCGGCGTATGCGCCGCATCTGTGCGTAAATTTAACGAATTGGCAACAGGCGTAAACGACACTGTCGTTCTGTGCATTTCCGCTGACCTGCCGTTCGCCCAGTCTCGCTTCTGCGGCGCAGAAGGTCTGAGCAATGTGATCACCCTGTCCACTCTGCGTAATACTGAGTTCCTGGAAAACTACGGTGTGGGTATTTCCGAAGGCGCGCTGAAAGGTCTGGCGGCACGTGCTGTGGTGGTCATTGACGAAAACGACAATGTCATTTTCAGCCAACTGGTGAATGAAATCACCAATGAGCCTGACTATGCTGCCGCACTTGAAGTGCTGAAAGGCTAATAAAGTCTGCCCGGTAACACCCTGTTACCGGGCAATTCGTATTACTCGTCACCCTTCTTCTGGCTCAAACCATATTCCCGTAGTTTATTCGCGATCGCCGTATGCGAAACACCAAGGCGCTTAGCCAGCTTACGCGTGCTGGGGAAACTGCGATAAAGCTGTGTCAGTACCGAGCGCTCAAAGCGGCTGGTGATCTCATCAAGCGACCCTTCCATAGCATCTTCGCCGACAGGCAGGGTAGCGGCATCAAAGTCCGGCAGCAGAATATCCTGTGAGCGTAGCTCGTAGCCTTCCAGTTGGGTAAGCGCACGGTAGATCGCGTTTTTCAACTGACGAACGTTACCCGGCCAGCCATAACGGGTCAGAACTTTACCCAGATCGGCCGATAATTTAGGCCGGGGAACGCCCTGCTCATCGGCAAAACGGGCAACAAAGAGCTCGGTCAGCGGCATGATATCCTGCGGACGCTCCCGCAACGGCGGTAGATTCAGCGTCAGAACATTCAGGCGATAATAGAGGTCTTCGCGGAACATCCCCTTTTGCACCAGCTCCACAAGGTTGCGCTGGGTGGCGCAAATCACCCGCACATCGACGTGTACTTCATGGTCTTCCCCCACCCGGCGGAAAGTCCCGTCATTGAGAAAACGCAGCAGTTTAACCTGCATACGCGCCGACATTTCGCCGATTTCATCCAGCAACACAGAACCGCCATTCGCCTGTTCAAAAAAGCCCTTTTTCCCTTCCGGGGCATGACCAAACAGTTCACTTTCGACGGCATCTTCCGGAATCGACGCGCAGTTCAGCGCCAGGTAGGGTTTCGCCGCTCGCGGACTGGCCATATGGCAGGCTCGTGCCAGCAAATCTTTACCCGTCCCCGTGTCACCGGTAATGAGTAGCGGTGCCGTAAGCGTAGCCAGCTTCCGGGCCTGCTCCATCACCTGACGCATCTTCGGACTGACGGCAACAATCTGGCTGAAAGCGCCCAGATCCTGTTGCGAAAGATTTTGTAATTGACGCCCCATTCGGACAGTGGAACGTAGCATCACCACCGCGCCGGTCAGTACCGGTTCGCCGGTTTCGCCTTCCAGATGAACCGGGGTGATTTCCATCAGGAAATTTTGCCCATTAATGGCAACATGTTCGCTATGAGAGTTGTGCGGGTTGCTTTCCAGCCAGCGCGTGAAATTGAAACCGGAAATGAGCTGTACCGCGTTGTGATTGCGCAGTTTGCTCTGGTCCAGCGCAAATAGCTGGCAACTCGCCGGGTTCGCCAGTTCAATCTTCCCTTTCATATCAAGCGATAAAACGGGTTCAGGCAACGCCTCCAGCACCGCACTCAGCGCACGATGCTCACGCTCGGAAGGCATCCACAGCACGGTGCGCACGTCGGTTACGCCAGGGATGCGGCGAATCTCTGCCATCAGGCTGCTGAATGTATTGAACTCCAGAGCAGCAAAATTCAGGTAGATGCGCCCGACAGGGTCTATCTCGATTCCGCGTAAATCAATGCCGCGTAGCACCAGTAAATCCAGCAGTTCGCGTGTCAGACCCAGTCGGTCTTCACAAAAGACTTCAAGACGCATGGAAATATCACCCCAGATAATCAACGAATGCCGGGATGATATGTCAGTTCCTGTCTGGCAGGAAGATGTCTGTCAAGAAATATTGACAGCATGGCGGAAAAGTGGGCGCTGTGCCGTAAAGTTAAACGCGCAGCGCACAATTTATAATCCAACAAGGCTTTCCAGGGGAATGCCAAACTGGAGGTGGAGTTTTCGAATCATCGGTAACGTCAGATTGCGCTTACCGTTCAGAATTTCGTATACCCGGTTCGATTTGCCAATTGCAGACTCCAGATCGCTGACGGTCAATCCTTGTTGCTCCATCCTGAATTTTATGGCCTCAATCGGATCGGGAGGGTCGATTGGATAATGTTTTTTTTCATACTCTTCGATAAGCAAACACATCACCTCAAAATAATCACCCTCAGGTGTGTTCATTTGAGGTTCATTGTCGAACATAGGGGCAACCGCTTTTAACGCGGCTTCGTAATCCTGTTCCGTTTTGATTAATTTGATTTGCATACAGATTACCCTCGTTCAACGTTGTCTGCATCGACAACATCATATTCATGATGTGTGCCTATAAATTTCACAAACACCCAGCCTCGTTGATACGCAATCGAGACAATTAAACGGTAGTCGTTACCTTTAATGTTGAACACGACCCTCCGGTTTTTGAGAATGCTTGCACTGCGGTATTGAGATTTAATGTCTGCAGGTGTTTTCCATTCAGCCTGCTGAACCTCATCGTGCCATGCTTTTAAGGGCTGTTCCGCATCCGGATGTGCCGT
The DNA here is from genome assembly GCF_052061655.1 of Phytobacter diazotrophicus. NCBI lineage: Bacteria > Pseudomonadati > Pseudomonadota > Gammaproteobacteria > Enterobacterales > Enterobacteriaceae > Phytobacter > Phytobacter diazotrophicus. The sequence continues at coordinate 2,947,677 of NZ_CM125428.1, forward strand.
CCAAAAATCTCTGAGCGCTTTGATGGATATGATCTTCATTGAATTATCCCTGTCCCATCATGGGACCTATCCATTTTATCCCAAAATGGGACTCCTGTAAAAATAACCACAGTAAACTTAACGGCAAGAGAGAACTATCCATCTCGCTTCGACGCTTTGCCTTTTTGCACCGTCTCTTTGAGCTGCACCACTAACTGGCGACGAAAATCGCCAAGACGCGGTTTGTCATCGCCCAGCCACGGTAACGGGCGGCACAGTTCCATGGCTTTGATGCCTAACCTGGCAGTCAACAGGCCTGCGCCGATCCCCTGCGCGGCACGGGCGGAAAGCCGGGCGGCAAGATCTTGCGACATCCAGTCCATCCCCACTTCACGCACCATTTCACTGGCGCCAGCAAAGGCAATATTGAGCAGCACCAGGCGAAACAGACGCAGTCGACTGTAATACCCCAGCTCAATACCATAAAGCGTGGCAATGCGGTTTATCAGACGCAGATTACGCCAGGCGATAAACGCCATATCCACCACCGCAAGCGGGCTGACGGCAATCATTAATGTTGACTCAGCCGCGGAGCGACTGATTTCACGCCGCGCCTGGTTATCCAATACAGGCTGAACGATATGGGCATATAGCGAGACCACTTCCCTGTCATTTTGCGTCTCATGGATAGCCGCATACCAGCGCTGGAGTGCAGGATGCGCGTGGTCAAGCCCGGCCTGGCGCGCCAGATTTTCACAAAATGCGCGACCTTTCCCTGTACCGTGGCTGTGAAGCAGTTCCCGCGCCTCGTCTCGTGCCTGGGCTCGCTGCCGCAATCGCCATAACCGACGCCACTCCGTCGCCACTGACCCAACGCCCGCACCGACAATCAATGCACCAGCGGCGCACCCGCCCATAGCGACCCAGTCCTGAGTTTGCCAGGCATTCATCGCCCATTGCACGCCCTGACCGACAACGCTTGCGCCAAACAGCGCCATCCCGGTGAGCACCATTTTGCGCCACAGGCTGCGTTTCGGGTGCAGCGCCGCTTCTACTGCGGCTTCTGCCGGGCCTTCTTCGCGGATCTCGTCGGGATTGACTGGCGCGAAGTTATCAGCCAGATCGTCGCTGAATGTTTGCGCGGCCTTGACCTGCATGACGGTCTCCGCTTCCAGCGGTCCGGCAAAATCGATACGCGGTTTGAGGGGTTCACTCATCGCAATTTATCTCCCAATAAAAATTCCAGCGCAGCGTCCAGACGGATATGCGGCAATGGCTTATCCACATCCAGCGCCTGAGGACGGAAGGACTCAAACTGAAACCCTTGTTTTTCCCAGAATGCCTGGCCTGGCAGACGCGCCGGCACCTCACCGGGGTAAAATGTCAGGGGAGAACCATCGCTCAGCCGATGGCCACGTAACGCAGGAATTTTCTCGCCATTAACATCAATCAGCCCACTCTGGGTCGCCTGGACAGAGGCCAGACCAACGCAGTCCATGCTGATCCCTTCAAATGCGGCGTTTTGCCACGCATCCTGAATCAGTTGCTGGAGCAACGACACCATATTGGCATGCTGGTCGAGCGTGACATGATCCGCTTTTGTGGCGGCAAACAGCAGCTTATCGATAACCGGCGAGAAGAGACGGCGAAACAGCGTCCGCTGACCGTAGTGAAAGCTTTGCATCAGTTGCGTCAGCGCCAGACGCATATCATTAAAGGCTTGTGGCCCGCTGTTGAGCGGTTGCAGGCAATCCACCAGCACAATCTGGCGGTCAAAACGCAGGAAGTAATTTTTATAAAAATCCTTCACCACATGTTCGCAATAGTAGTTAAACCGCTCGCGCAGCATGCCCGCGTTAGTGTGTTTGCCCGCCTGCGCCAGTCTGGCTTCCCCCGCTTCGTCCACATTGGGCCATGGGAAAAATTGCAATGCAGGTGCGCCGGCCATATCACCGGGCAGAACAAAACGCCCCGGCTGAATAAAATGCAGCCCTTCGCGTTTGCACTGATGCAAATAATCTGTCCAGGCGGCGGCAATGTCTGCCAGGCGGTTTTCATCGGCAGGCGCTAAAGGATCCAGCCCTTCATACAAGGCCTGCCACTTCTGCGACCATTCGCCACGTTGCCCCTGTAACAGGCCGCGCATCTGTCGTGACCAGCTTAGATAATCCTGAGCCAGCATTGGTAAATCCAGCAGCCATTCCCCCGGATAATCGACAATTTCCAGATACAGCGTGGAGGTCTCTTTAAAATGGCGCAGCAGCGACTCCTGCGACCGGAAGCGCAGCGCGAGTCGAATCTCGCTGACACCGCGTGTCGGGGTTGGCCAGACGGGTGGCGTACCATAGAGCTGCGCAAGCCCTTCGTCATAGGTAAAACGCGGAATACCAAAATCACGTTGAGGAACGCGTTTAACACCAAGCAGTCGCTCTTCACGTACCGCGCTAAACAAGGGAAGCCGCGCGCCTGCATGAACGTTAAGTAATTGATTCACCATTGCGGTGATAAACGCCGTCTTTCCGCTGCGGCTAAGCCCCGTAACGGCTAACCGCAGATGGCGATCCATTCCCCGGTTTACCAGGGCGTTAAGTTCATTTTTCCAGCGTTCAATCGTCATTCCGTGCCGCCATGAAATCAGAAAATTTATTCATAGAATATATGAGATGAGGTGCACTTCGGCAGATATCAACGGTAGCGAGGTGAATGCCCCGCCACCAGAAGGTTTATTTGGAGGTAACGACAGGCTTATTCAGACCGGCTATGCCGCCCATATTGATGACATGCTGGTAACCCATTTGCTGTAATGCCTCCTGGGCCAGCGTCGCCTGACGCCCGGAATTGCAGTACAGATAAAGGGTGTCCTCTTTTGCCAGTGGCGAAAAGGTTCCGGCCTGAATATCACTGAGCGGTATGTTCAGTGCGCCCTGAATATGTTCGTGCTGATACTGCTCCGGGATCCGTACGTCGATCCAGTGCTCCGCGGCAAAAGTGGGCGTGCTGGCAGCGAGCGCAGCGGCGATAACCGTTTGTTTTAACATCTTTCCTTCCTTTGGTTTTGTTAATTCCTTCGCCAACTATACGCCCGGCTACAACCCGGTTGTAGCGCTGTTATCGCATTTTGCGCACGGGTTACTTCATAAAGCGTTTCGAGAATCGGCTCGCCGCGCGACTGAGCAACGGTTCAAGCGCAAAAGCCAACAACATTTTTACCGGGCGTCGCGCCACCGATTTTACCGCCCAGCCTGCAACCCCTGCCGGGCCATAGCGCAACGCGGCCAGCAGGACAACTTTCCCGGCGATTTTCATCCCCGGTTTAACTTTCTGTGTAGCCTGTCGCCAGGTTGCCATTGCCTGATACCTCTTCATTAAAGCTGTCGGAAACGACTACGCAAAGAGAACGTGTCGGAGGTGACATAACGCTCCATCTGGCGCAGACGACGCTCACCGGCTGCCAGTTCCGCATCCACGGCATCCAGAAGCTGGCTGCTGGTTGGTGTGTTTTCGGCGTCCACTGCGCTCTCCGGCATCGGATCCAGAACGAAGGTCATAACGATATAGACCACCACAACCGGGAAAAACAGCCCGAACAGCATGGCCAACACCGTTATCAAACGGATCAACTTCACCGGTACATCCAGATAGTGCGCAACACCGGCGCACACCCCTTTCACCATGCCTTCCTGTGGGATACGCCATAATTTTTTATTGCTGTTTAAACCTGCCATCAGCGATCTCTCCAGTTCGGATGCTCTGCATCAAGAATGTCTTCCAGCGCCTGAATACGTTCACGCATTCGCCGTGCATCGTCGGTCAGTTGCACCAACCGTTGCTGCTCACTTTGCGGTAGTTCACCGCGTGAGGTACGGTTGTTGTAATGGAGCCATAACCAGACCGGCAAAATAAACAGAACGAATAACGTCAGGGGAATGGCCAGAAAAAGCGCGCTCATGTGTACTCCTTACAGGTGATAATGGGGCGACATCTCCCGATGCCGCCTGCAATGTCTTGCAAAAAAGTTATTGATTATCTTGTTTCATTTTTGCTTTCAGCTGCGCCAGTTGTTCGCTAATTTCGTCATCTGCTTTCAGTTCAGAGAACTGCTGATCCAGCGTTTTGTGTTTACCAAAACCATGACTTTCAGCTTCGGCTTCCATCTGGTCAATACGACGTTCGAAAGACTCAAAACGGGCCATCGCTTCATCAATCTTGCCGCTATCAAGCTGGCGACGCACATCACGGGACGAGCTCGCCGCCTGGTGGCGTAAAGAGAGCGCCTGCTGGCGTGCGCGCGTTTCGCTGAGTTTGCTCTCCAGCTCGCCAATCTCTTTTTTCATCCGGGCGAGAGTTTCATCAACCTGCACCACTTCCTGCTCCAGCGTATCGATAAGCGCCGTCACTTTCTGCTTCTCGATCAGCGCCGCACGCGCCAGATCGTCTTTATCTTTGCGCAGAGCCAGCTCGGCTTTTTCCTGCCATTCAACCTGTTGCGCGGTCGCCTGCTCAACGCGGCGTACGAGCTGTTTTTTCTCTGCCAGCGCACGGGCTGAGGTTGAACGTACTTCGACCAGCGTGTCTTCCATTTCCTGAATCATCAGACGCACCAGCTTTTGCGGATCCTCAGCGCGCTCCAGCAGCGAGTTGATGTTAGCGTTCACGATGTCGGCAAAACGAGAAAAAATACCCATAATCTGTTCCTCTTAATTTCTGTAATCGGGCCTTGCCCTGCTCTCAGGTATTACAATCTTCGTGCCAATTTTTTAATTTATTGATTTTAAAAGAAACACTCTATTTTACCGTTGCGTATTTTTAGTTTAGAGTGGTGAATAACGCTAACAAGTGGCGAAATTCATCATGGCTGAACAAAGAGACAATCTGCTGGGCGAGTCCAACAGCTTTATTGAGGTGCTGGAACAGGTTTCGCGTCTGGCGCCGCTCGATAAACCGGTGCTTATCATCGGTGAACGCGGCACAGGGAAAGAGTTAATCGCCAACCGTCTGCACTATCTGTCGAGCCGTTGGCAAGGGCCGTTTATCTCCCTCAACTGCGCTGCCCTCAATGAAAATCTGCTTGATACCGAGCTGTTTGGCCATGAAGCGGGCGCCTTCACCGGGGCGCAAAAACGTCATCCAGGTCGGTTTGAGCGCGCCGATGGCGGCACCCTGTTTCTTGATGAGCTGGCCACCGCCCCGATGCTGGTGCAGGAAAAACTGCTGCGCGTGATTGAATATGGTGAACTGGAGCGCGTTGGCGGCAGCCAGCCTCTGCAGGTTAATGTACGCCTGGTGTGCGCCACCAACGCCAACCTGCCGGAGATGGTTTACAAAGGCACTTTCCGCGCCGACTTACTGGACCGTCTGGCCTTTGATGTGGTGCAACTTCCCCCGTTACGCCAGCGCCAGAGCGATATCATGCTGATGGCCGATCACTTTGCCATCCAAATGTGCCGCGAACTTAAATTGCCGCTGTTTGCCGGATTTACAGAGCGCGCGCGCGAAACGTTGATGCGTTATAACTGGCCGGGGAATATTCGCGAGCTTAAAAACGTCGTTGAACGCTCGGTTTACCGGCACGGGACAAGTGAAACGCCGCTCGATGAGATCATCATTGACCCCTTTAACAGCGAGACGCCCATCGTTGACGCGGTTTTACCTGAACCGGACGGTCTACCGAGGCTGCCTGTCGACCTCCGCCAGTTCCAGCATCAGCAGGAACGCGAGTTACTGTTAAACAGCTTGCAGCAGGCAAAATTTAACCAGAAACGGGCGGCGGAGCTGCTGGGATTGACCTATCACCAGTTGCGGGCGCTACTGAAAAAGCACCAGATAAGCTGAAATCGCTGACAATAACAGCAGTCGTTATCAGACATTTGTACGAAGCTATGGCAAGTGCGATACACTTTGCACATGAACCTAAAATCGTTGAATAAAACATGCGTCTGCTTTCCCCTTTCCTGCTAATCACCGCGAGCCTGTGGGCCGGTATTGCGCACTCTGCTTCACCGCAGGCGGCGACTGCCGATATTCGCGACAGTGGCTTCGTTTATTGCGTCAACGGGCAAGTAAGCACGTTTAATCCACAGAAAGCGGGCAGCGGTCTGATTGTCGATACGCTGGCAGCGCAACTTTATGACCGCCTGCTGGACGTTGACCCCTATACCTACCGCCTGGTGCCTGAACTGGCGGAAAGCTGGGAAGTTATGGACAACGGTGCGACCTACCGCTTCCACCTGCGTGATGGCGTTGCCTTCCAGACGACGCAGTGGTTCAAGCCTAAACGTAATTTCAACGCAGACGATGTCGTTTTTACCTTTCAGCGCATTTTTGATCGCGACAACCCCTGGCATAACGTTAATGGCACCAGCTTCCCTTATTTCGACAGTCTGCAATTCGCAGATTCCGTACAAAGTGTGCGCAAGCTCGATAGCCATACCGTCGAGTTTCGTCTGCGCCAGCCAGACGCCTCCTTCTTATGGCATCTGGCGACTCACTACGCCTCGGTAATGTCTGCGGAGTATGCGGCAATGCTGGCAAAATCCGACCGTCAGGAACTTCTTGATCGCCAGCCCGTCGGCACCGGACCGTTCCAGTTAGCAGAGTACCGCGCCGGGCAGTATGTCAGGTTACAACGTCACGCCCATTTTTGGCGTGGCACGCCGCTGATGCCACAAGTGGTGGTAGATCTGGGCTCAGGTGGAACAGGCCGACTCTCAAAATTATTGACCGGTGAGTGCGATGTGCTGGCCTGGCCTGCCGCGAGTCAGTTAACCATTTTGCGTGACGACCCGCGCCTGCGCCTGACCCTGCGTCCGGGTATGAATATCGCCTATCTGGCGTTTAATACTGACAAAGCGCCGCTCAATAACCCGGAAGTTCGCCATGCGCTGGCCTTATCGATTAACAACCAGCGCCTGATGCAGTCCATCTATTACGGCACGGCCGAAACGGCGGCATCGATTTTACCTCGCGCGTCCTGGGCTTATGACGGTGAAGCCAGGGTTACCGAATACGATCCGGAGAAAGCGCGAAAACGCCTGAAAGAACTCGGGCTGGAAAACCTGACGCTGCATTTATGGGTGCCGACCACATCGCAGGCCTGGAACCCCAGTCCGCTGAAAACAGCAGAACTGATTCAGGCCGATATGGCGCAGGTTGGCGTGAAGGTAGTGATTGTTCCCGTTGAAGGCCGTTTCCAGGAAGCGCGCCTGATGGACATGAACCATGATCTTACCCTCTCAGGCTGGGCAACCGACAGTAATGACCCGGATAGCTTCTTCCGTCCGTTATTGAGCTGTGCGGCTATCGATTCCCAAACCAATTTCGCCCACTGGTGTAACCGCGATTTTGACAGCGTCCTGCAAAAAGCGCTGGCGTCGCAGCAGCTTGCCTCGCGTATTGATGCATACGATGAGGCGCAAAATATTCTGGCGCAGGAACTGCCGGTACTGCCGCTCGCCTCATCGCTTCGTCTGCAGGCTTATCGCTACGATATTAAAGGGCTCGTGCTGAGCCCGTTTGGCAGCGCCTCGTTTGCCGGGGTGACGCGGGAAAAAGAAGAAGAGGTGAAAAAACCATGATCATTTTTACCTTACGCCGCTTATTGCTCCTGCTGGTGACGCTCTTTCTGCTGACTTTTATCGGCTTTAGTTTGAGCTATTTCACCCCACATGCGCCATTGCAGGGCGCCTCGCTGTGGAACGCCTGGGTTTTTTGGTTTAACGGGCTACTGCACTGGGATTTTGGCGTGTCGAGCATCAATGGTCAGTTGATTTCTGAACAACTGAAAGAGGTCTTCCCGGCAACCATGGAGCTGTGTATTTTCGCCTTTGGCTTTGCCTTACTGGTGGGTATCCCCATAGGCATGATGGCGGGCATTATGCGCAATAAATGGCAGGATAAATTGATAAGCGCCATCGCCCTGCTCGGCTTCTCCATTCCTGTATTCTGGCTGGCGCTGCTCTTAACACTGTTCTTCTCCCTGACTCTGGGCTGGCTGCCGGTTTCTGGCCGCTTCGATCTGCTCTACGAAGTGAAGTCTGTTACCGGGTTCGCTATCCTCGATGCATGGCTTTCTGATTCGCCGTGGCGTGACGAGATGATTATCAGCGCCATCCGCCATATGGTGTTGCCGGTTCTGACACTCGCGGTTGCCCCCACCACCGAAGTCATCCGTTTAATGCGTATCAGCACCATCGAAGTCTTCGACAAAAACTATATTAAGGCTGCCGCCACGCGTGGTATGTCACGCCTGACTATTTTGCGCCGCCACGTTCTGCATAATGCCCTGCCGCCGGTCATCCCACGCCTGGGGCTGCAATTTTCGACGATGCTGACGCTGGCGATGATTACCGAAATGGTGTTCAGTTGGCCAGGCCTGGGGCGCTGGGTTATCAACGCAATCCGCCAACAAGATTATGCGGCAATTTCTGCCGGGGTAATGGTGATAGGCTCGCTGGTTATCATCGTGAACGTGCTTTCTGACATTCTGGGCGCACTGGCGAACCCATTGAAACATAAGGAATGGTATGCCTTACGATAGCGTCTATAGCGAAAAGCGCCCGCCCAGCACCCTGCTCACCGCGTGGCGAAAATTCTATGGTGACACGCCGGCAATGATCGGTCTGTACGGCTGTGCGGCCCTGGCGGTGTTATGCGTGTTCGGTGGCTGGTTCGCGCCCTACGGCATTGATCAGCAATTTTTAGGCTATCAGTTGTTGCCGCCGTCCTGGTCGCGCTATGGCGAGGTCTCTTTCTTTCTCGGCACCGATGACCTGGGGCGCGATGTATTAAGCCGTTTGCTAAGCGGTGCGGCCCCCACCGTCGGGGGCGCATTTGTGGTGACGCTCGCCGCCACGCTTGTTGGCCTGGTGTTAGGCGTCTTCGCCGGGGCGACACATGGTCTGCGCTCAGCGGTACTCAACCATATTCTCGATACCCTGCTCTCCATTCCGTCACTGCTGTTGGCCATCATTGTGGTGGCCTTCGCCGGGCCGCACCTTTCTCATGCCATGTTTGCCGTCTGGCTGGCGCTCCTGCCGCGCATGGTGAGGTCGGTTTACAGCCTGGTGCATGATGAACTGGAAAAAGAGTACGTTATTGCCGCCCGTCTTGATGGCGCATCCACGCTGAATATTCTGTGGTTTGCCGTGCTACCAAACATGACCTCCGGACTGGTCACCGAAATTACCCGTTCGCTGTCGATGGCCATTCTGGATATAGCGGCGCTGGGCTTCCTTGATCTGGGCGCACAACTTCCTTCTCCGGAATGGGGTGCCATGCTCGGTGATGCACTGGAACTCATTTACGTTGCCCCCTGGACAGTAATGCTACCGGGTGCTGCAATTATGTTGAGCGTTTTGTTAGTCAATCTGCTGGGCGATGGTATTCGCCGCGCGATCAATGCGGGGGTGGAATAATGCCACTGCTGGATATTCGCAATCTGACCATTGAAGTGAAGACTGGTGAAGACTGGGTTAAGGCCGTTGACCGGGTTAGTCTGACGCTGGCCGAAGGGGAAATCCGCGGTCTGGTGGGTGAATCCGGTTCAGGTAAGAGCCTTATCGCCAAAGCCATTTGCGGGGTGACGAAAGAGAACTGGCGGGTGACCGCCGACCGTATGCGTTTTGATGATATCGATCTGATGCGGCTTTCCGCGCGCGAGCGCCGCAAGCTGCTTGGCCATAACGTTTCCATGATTTTTCAGGAGCCGCAGTCGTGTCTCGACCCGTCTGAACGAATTGGCAAACAGTTGATGCAAAACATTCCCGGCTGGACGTGGAAAGGCGGCTTCTTCCGTCGTATTGGCTGGCGCAAACAGCGTGCTATTGAACTGCTGCACCGTGTGGGCATTAAAGATCATAAAGACGCGATGCGCAGCTTCCCCTATGAGCTGACCGAAGGGGAATGCCAGAAAGTGATGATCGCTATCGCACTGGCCAACCAACCACGCCTGCTGATTGCCGATGAACCGACAAACGCCATGGAGCCGACAACACAGGCACAAATCTTCCGTCTGTTAACTCGACTAAACCAGAACAACAACACTACCATTTTGTTGATCAGTCATGACTTGCAGATGCTGAGCAAATGGGCCGACCGCATTAACGTCATGTACTGTGGGCAAACCGTGGAGACCGCACCAAGCGAAGAATTGGTGACGACACCGCATCATCCCTATACCCAGGCGTTGATTCGCGCCATCCCTGATTTTGGCAGTGCCATGCCGCATAAAAGCCGCCTGAACACCATGCCGGGTGCCATTCCGTTGCTCGAACATCTGCCGATCGGCTGTCGCCTTGGGCCGCGCTGTCCTTATGCCCAGCGCAAATGTGTAGAAAAACCGCGTCTGAGTGGTGCGAAAAACCATCTGTATGCCTGTCATTTCCCGTTGAATATGGAGAGAGAGTGAGATGGTTGAAACGCTGCTCGAAGTGCGCAATCTAAGTAAGACGTTCCGCTATCGTACCGGGTGGTTTCGTCCGCAAACCGTGGAAGCGGTTAAATCACTCAGTTTTACCCTGCGTGAGAAGCAAACGCTGGCCATTATCGGCGAGAATGGCTCTGGCAAATCGACCCTGGCAAAGATGCTGGCAGGCATGGTGGAACCGTCCACCGGTGAGTTACTGATTGACGATCATCCTCTGCATTACGGCGACTATTCATTTCGTAGTCAACGTATCCGCATGATTTTCCAGGACCCGTCGACCTCGCTGAACCCGCGTCAGCGTATCTCGCAGATCCTTGATTTCCCGCTACGTCTGAATACTGATCTGGAGCCGGAGGCACGGCAAAAGCGCATCTATGAAACGTTGCGCATGGTTGGCCTGCTGCCCGATCACGCCAGTTACTATCCGTACATGTTCGCGCCGGGGCAAAAACAGCGTCTGGGGCTGGCACGCGCTTTAATATTGCGCCCGAAGGTGATCATTGCCGACGAAGCGCTGGCGTCTCTGGATATGTCGATGCGCTCGCAACTGATTAACCTGATGCTGGAATTACAGGAAAAACAGGGTATTTCATATATTTATGTGACTCAGCATATCGGTATGATGAAACATATCAGCGATCAGGTTCTGGTGATGCATCAGGGTGAAGTGGTTGAACGCGGGAGTACCGCGAGCGTGCTGGCTTCGCCGCTTCACGATCTGACTAAGCGCTTGATTGCCGGACATTTTGGCGAGGCGCTGACTGCCGATGCCTGGCGGCAGGATCGCTGATAATGCTTAAGGCGCGCTTCGCGCCCGGCAAATAGCACCGCGATGGTTTTCATTTGGTGCTATTGGTTATTTGCCCGGATTTTATCAGGTAAATATATCTGACCATCTTTATTAGTCTGAAAGAGGTTGAGCAGCGTTATCGGCCCGTCCCGGCGAACCGATTTTTCCACTGCCGTAGCTCACTGGTAATTGGCCAGGATTTCTACCAGGCCATTCGCTGGTCCTGGCTGTACTGTACCCGTTGTGCGAATATACCGGGCGGCCATTTTTATCGTACCGTCCCCCGACACGGCATTACTGCCTGTGGCGTAAGGTCCGGCGGCAAAATTACTGCTTATGCCGCTCGCATTGGTCGGCGTATTGAGCTGTACCGGTTTCGCTGGTGTCTCACCCTGGCTGCCGTAATCTCCCCAGGCAAGCTGAATGCCTACCCCCTGCGCCCCGGAGCCGTCGAGTTTGAAAATGCCTTTAGAGGCATTCACCACACCATCACGCGGCTTAACGGTGACCATCACGGCACTGTTTCTTGTAACAGCCGTAGGGCTGGAAGGGTTTGAATAATAGCCCCAGGCATCCGGGCACCGTAACTGAAAACTGGCATCCACCCACGAAGTGCCATACCCCTCGGGCGCATTCGCCGGGATATTACGATTGCCCATTTGTACGGTTTTTGAGGCATTGACAAATTCACAGGTACCAGAATAGACGGATGTCGTAATTTGCGGAAATTTAATGATGTCCGTAAAACATAACCTGGGATTGGTACCTGTTGAATAGGACGTACAATTATTTATCACGTCTCCCGCTTCGGTAGCCCCAACCCCCTGTGCTAAGGCAGGCCCCTCAATATTAAGCAAACCGGACGGCAGTGAATCTGCTGAGGACGAGTAACGCCATAAACGTATGTCTGCCCATAATTGTACGTTATTCCTGTCTGTACTTACTGAATATTTAGTCAGCGCAGTTGGTGTGATTGGTTCTCCTTTAGATTGTGAACCTGGATCAGCATCATTATAAGAGATACCAATACCGTCTACCGTTGTTTTGTAAATACGATAGTTCGCATATTGCCCCGAGCAAACTTCAACCGCTGAACGGTCTGCCCTATTTATTAAGGTATAATAGGTTACCTTTGGACTCCCATCATTTTTCTTTGCCCATGTCCCTCCCATATTAACCGAATTAACGCTGCCTATCATTGCACAATTCGACAGACCAGTCCCCAGCGTGACTTTATTTGCGAGGTTTGCACTATAAGGTCTAACCACTGTGCCATCTATGGTAATATTAATATCTTCTGCATAAACTGTCTTGCCAGCTAATATCAGCACAATACTTATTACTGTTGTAACCTCTCGCATAAGGCACTCCTTGTACGCTGCCATCCATTATAGGAAATATACAATAGTTCATCATGAATAGATATTAGATCTCTCCAGAATAATGACTCACAAGACAAAAAATGCCTTTTTAATTAGTTTTTTATATAAAATCCAATAATATTATTCATATGAAAAATATATCAACCAGAGATTTAACCAGAAACCATCAAAAACATTGCTTTTTTGATTATGATAACCATTAAAGCACCCTTTATGTAAAGGTATATTTATTCCTCTGACGCTGGCAGATAATTTTAACCAGACATATTAATTCAAGACAGTCCATTTTCGACTGATCACATTAAAATATCACAAGCCTGAATTGATATGTGAGTTAGAATATACTTATAGCCTGATGGCATTTTCCCGGGTAAATCTCTTCACGAAGATAGTGTTCTTGATTAATTAAAAGCGATACTTATCCCAATAATATAGTTGTCATTTAAAATAAATATGGCCATATATCAACCAGATGCCCTATCGTACGCTCCGCTTATCGCCTCCTCTTTCCCGCTGGTTGGATGACCCGAAATGGCAGACTGATGATATACTTTTGCGGTATCGAACTGTTAATGAGTCAGTCTGAAACATTCCTCTGGCGCGCTCTGGCATCACGGAAAAAACGTGACACCGACAGCGGCTGCTGGGATAATTCGATTTCGTTTTGATTTATGTTGAAATGGCAATCATAACTTATTGATTGTTAAAGTAAATAAAAGCAATGACTATAAGGATTAAAAGCTATGGGTTTTCTTACCGGTAAGCGCATTCTGGTAACGGGTGTTGCCAGCAAACTTTCCATCGCCTACGGTATCGCGCAAGCTATGCATCGCGAAGGCGCTGAACTGGCGTTCACTTATCAGAACGACAAACTGAAAGGCCGTGTGGAAGAGTTTGCCGCTCAACTGGGTTCCAGCATCGTACTGCCGTGTGACGTTGCGGAAGATGCCAGCATCGAAGCCCTGTTCAGCGAACTGGTTAAAGTATGGCCGAAATTTGACGGTTTCGTTCACTCTATCGGTTTTGCGCCGGGCGACCAGTTGGACGGTGACTATGTTAATGCCGTAACCCGCGATGGCTTCAAAATCGCACATGACATCAGCTCCTACAGCTTTGTGGCACTGGCTAAGTCCTGCCGCGAAATGCTGAACCCAGGCTCCGCACTGCTGACCCTCTCCTACCTGGGCGCAGAACGTGCTATTCCTAACTACAACGTTATGGGTCTGGCAAAAGCCTCTCTGGAAGCGAACGTCCGTTACATGGCGAACGCGATGGGTCCGGAAGGCGTTCGTGTTAACGGTATCTCTGCTGGCCCGATCCGCACCCTCGCGGCATCTGGTATCAAAGATTTCCGTAAAATGCTGTCCCACTGCGAAGCAGTTACCCCGATTCGCCGCACCGTTACCATTGAAGATGTGGGTAACACCGCTGCGTTCCTGTGTTCTGACCTGTCCGCAGGTATTTCCGGTGAAGTTGTTCACGTTGATGGCGGTTTCAACATCGCTGCAATGAACGAGCTGGAACTGAAATAATTGCCCTCGCCCCCTGCCACAGGGGGCGAATTTCGTTACCTCTTTTCCCGTTTGTATTCCTGCCCTTTCCCCCTCATCCAGCAGCCTGTACGCTTTAACGTTATATATATCTTTCTGATATTTATTATCACGTAACATTCTTTCATCCCTTCCACCGCTTACGCCAGGATAAAACAGCGAAAAAGATCCGCGTACCAGCATAACGACGAGTCCGGATCGCCACTTTCAGACCAAGGAACGACCATGGAACAACGCCGTGTTTCCGGCAAAAGCCACTGGTATCATGAAACCCAGTCGAGCGCCCGTCAGGCTCAGGCGCTCCCCTTAGTTCCCGAAGCAGCCACTGTTGACGACCCGTTTCTGTTAAACCTGACCCTGCCAGATTCGTTAATTCAGGCATGCAACAGTTGGCTGACGCCTGCACGAACACTGTACAAATTCCTGTTTCCTCAGCGCGTGACGATCAATCGCCTGCACACATTCAGCGCCTATGACCGCCTGAGTACTGCATTGACTGTCGCTCAGGTATATGGCGTGCAGCGCCTGTGTAATCACTATGCCGCACGTCTGGCCCCCCTTCCCGGCCCGGACTCTTCACGTGAGAGCAATCGGCGTCTGGCACAAATCACGCAATATGCCCGCCAGCTCGCGCTGTCACCTGGCGTTATTGACGCACGTGCCCGCCAGCAGCTTGATGAAGTGGGGTTAACAGAATACGACATTATTCTGATGGGCCAGGTTATCGGTTTTATTGGTTTTCAGGCGCGCGCCATCGCCACTTTTCAGGCGCTACAAGGACAGCCTGTGCGCTGGATCCCAGGCATGGAAATGCAGCAAGAGGCCGAACATGCCTTGTTTGACGCAACGCAGGCACAGTGGACGCCAGGCATTGCGCCGGTGGATTTACGCACCGCCAGCGCACGTCAGATGGAGTCACTTGCTAAATGGCAACCGTTGCCTGTTTTTCAGCTTCTCGCGCCCGTGCTGGCGCATGAGTATCCTTCACTTGATGCGCTGGGTGAAATTTATAGCGGCGCGCTCCCGACGCTGGTGGACGACAACATCACGCAACTGGTCACTCTCTACACTGCGCGAATTAACGGCAGCGTGAACTGTTTTAGTGAGACCTGGCAAGGCTGGAACGGCGATGATGACCTTGCCGAAGCAGTGCGTAATGGTGATCGGGTACTCAAACGCCTGGGGCAAACACGAATTAAAGAAGGTGCTATTGCACAAGCTGTCCAAATGTTGACCTGCGCCCCCGATCGTTTCAGCCCGGCGCATTTTGCTCAGTTGAAAGAGAATGGCGTTAACGAAGTATCAGCTATTGGATTGCTTATCTGGTGTGCGTTATGCGGCTGGTTAAACCGTCTGAAAATTGCCTTCGGTGATATCGCCTGATTCTGGCACCAGCGCCCTTACCCGGCATGTGGCTTTATGCTAAGTCAGGGACGGGCATTTTGCTGAAACAGCGCTTGCTGCAACAGGCAGATTCGCGTAAAACTGTCAGCCGCTCTTTCAGCCACGAAAATACAAAATTATGTTTCAGGACAACCCGCTGCTCGCGCAGCTAAAACAGCAACTTCATTCCCAAACACCCCGTGCGGAAGGTGTCGTTAAAGCCACGGAAAAAGGCTTTGGTTTCCTCGAAGTCGATGCGCAAAAAAGCTACTTTATTCCGCCGCCGCAGATGAAAAAAGTGATGCACGGCGATCGAATTATCGCTGTGATCCACACCGAAAAGGAACGCGAATCCGCTGAACCTGAAGAGCTGGTTGAGCCGTTCCTGAGCCGTTTTGTTGGCCGGGTGCAGAAGAAAGATGACCGTCTTTCTATCGTTCCTGACCATCCGTTAATTAAAGATGTTATCCCCTGCCGCGCTGAACGTGGCGTGACGCACGATTTCAAAGACGGTGACTGGGCGGTTGCTGAAATGCGCCGTCATCCCCTCAAAGGCGACCGCAGCTTTTATGCTGAGCTGACGCAATTCATCACCTTTGGCGACGACCATTTTGTACCATGGTGGGTCACCCTGGCGCGTCATAACCTTGAAAAAGAAGCACCAAATGGCGTAGCGACCGCCATGCTGGATGAAGGCCTTGAGCGTATCGATTTGACCTCGCTGGATTTTGTTACCATCGACAGTGCCAGCACTGAAGATATGGACGATGCGCTGTATGTTGAAGAGACCGCCGAAGGCAAACTGCAACTGACCGTTGCGATTGCCGACCCAACCGCGTGGATCGCAGAAGGCAGCAAGCTGGATAACATCGCCAAAGTGCGTTCCTTTACCAACTATCTGCCGGGCTTCAACATTCCGATGCTGCCGCGTGAACTGTCTGACGACTTGTGTTCACTGCGCGCTAATGAAGTTCGCCCGGTCCTGGCCTGCCGCATGACGCTGGATGCACAAGGCGCTATCGAAGACAATATCGAATTCTTCGCCGCGACGATTACGTCAAAAGCCAAACTGGTTTATGACGAGGTCTCTGACTGGCTGGAAAACAGCGGTAGCTGGCAGCCACAGAGCGACGCCATAGCCGCACAAATTCGTCTGCTGCATCGCGTCTGTCTGGCACGTTCTCAGTGGCGCCAGACACATGCGCTGGTGTTCAAAGACCGTCCTGACTATCGCTTCATTCTTGGTGAAAAAGGCGAAGTGCTGGATATCGTTGCCGAGCCGCGTCGAATCGCAAACCGTATCGTGGAAGAGTCAATGATTGCCGCCAATATCTGCGCGGCTCGCGTGCTGCGAGACAAGCTCGGTTTTGGCATTTATAACGTGCATTTGGGCTTCGATCCGGCAAACAGTGAACAGCTTGCCACGCTACTGAAAGGCCACGGAATGCACGTTGATGCGGAAGAAGTGCTGACGCTGGATGGCTTCTGTAAGCTGCGTCGCGAGCTGGACGCACAGCCGTCCGGTTTCCTCGACAGTCGTATTCGCCGTTTCCAGTCCTTTGCGGAAATCAGCATCGATCCAGGCCCACATTTTGGTCTGGGCCTCGAAGCTTACGCCACCTGGACGTCACCTATTCGTAAGTATGGCGATATGATCAACCATCGCCTGCTGAAAGCAGTGATCAAAGGTGAAACGGCAGAACGTCCACAGGCCGAAGCTACCGTGCAGATGGCTGAGCGTCGTCGTCTTAACCGTATGGCGGAGCGCGATGTTGGTGACTGGCTGTATGCCCGTTTCTTGCAGAATAAAGCCGGTACCGAAACCCGATTTAGCGCCGAGATTATCGATATCAGCCGTGGCGGCATGCGTGTTCGTCTGGTGGATAACGGTGCCATTGCATTTATCCCGGCACCGTTCCTACACGCAGTACGCGATGAATTAGTATGCAGCCAGGAAACCGGGACCGTGCAAATTAAAGGCGAAACCGTTTATAAAGCGACTGACGTTATTGATGTCACGATTGCGGAAGTTCGTATGGAAACCCGTAGTATTATCGCGCGCCCAGCTGCCTGATAAACCACGTTCTTTTGCTCCCTCTCTTATTCAGAGGGAGCAAAAATTTCTTTGTGAAAGCGATACCACCCTCATTTTTTTTCAAATCCTCACAAAAAGCATTAAAAGCGACCACAATAAAATAACTTTGCACATTTTTGCGGCGCTTTATCCATTTTTTCGCGCCTGCTGTTCTTTTGTCCGGGACTCGTTTTATTATAAGATTGTAAATAAAAACAATACCTTCATCCCTGATTACCCCTTAATTTAAGGGGGTTAATCCGTCATTAGATGAGTAACCGTTGCGCTTTTTGGTGGGTTGGGAGACAGCATGAGAGACGATCAGGAACAGAATCTACTGTTTCGGTACCTGGGTTCCAGCAGCCCATTCTGGCGATTGACCGCTGACAGCAACGCATTACATTTCGCTCCTGATGAAGACTCTGAGTCAAGTCAGGTGGTGACACTTAATGATGAGCAGGCAACACAGCTACGACAAATGACCGTTATTACTTCCAGCCTGACTATGCATATATCTTTATTTGGCGATAATGTTCCCGTTCATTTAGTTGGCCGCAAAATCAATAAAACCGAGTGGGCCGGAACCGCGTCAGCGTGGAATGACACATCATCTGTGGCACGGGATCTGGTTCAAGGGCTCTCCTTTGCCGAACAGGTTGTTTCCGAAGCCAATTCCGTAATCGTCATCCTCGATCGCCATGGCAATATCCAGCGCTTTAATCGACTTTGTGAAGAATATACGGGTTTAAAAGAGCAAGAGGTTATAGGGCAAAACGTTTTTAAACTCTTTATGAGCCATAACGAAGCCGAAGCCTCTAAACGCAATATCTCTGAATTTTTCCGTAACGGCGCTTCTTACGAAGTCGAACGCTGGATTAAAACGCGAAAGGGGCAACGTCTGTTCTTATTTCGCAATAAATTCGTACACAGCGGCAGCGGAAAAAACGAAATCTTCCTTATTTGTTCCGGCACCGATATTACCGAAGAACGTCGGGCACAAGAGCGTTTACGGGTTTTAGCGAATACCGACACCATTACCGGGTTGCCCAATCGTAATGCTATTCATGAGTTAATCAGCAACGCGATTGATAATCGTGGCGACACACAAATTGGTATCGTTTACCTGGACCTGGATAATTTCAAAAAAGTAAACGATGCCTATGGCCATATGTTCGGCGACCAACTTTTACAAGCCGTGGCCCTGGCGATTTTAAGCTGTCTGGACGAAGGCCAGACCCTGGCGCGCCTGGGAGGTGATGAGTTTATTGTCCTGGCGACAGATTCGTCGCAAAGCGCGCTGGAGGCGATGGCTTCGCGTATTATCACCCGTCTGCGCCAGCCCTTCCGGATTGGCCTAATCGAGATTTACACCGGTTGTTCGTTGGGGATTTCCCTCGCCCCACAGCATGGTAACGATCGCGAAAGTATTATTCGCAACGCCGATACCGCGATGTATATCGCAAAAGAAAACGGACGTGGGAAATTCTGTGTTTTCACTCCCGAAATGAATCAGCGGGTTTTCGAGTATTTATGGCTGGATACCAACCTGCGTAAAGCACTCGATAATGACCAACTGGTGATTCACTATCAGCCCAAAGTCACCTGGCGTGGTGAAGTGCGCAGCCTGGAAGCTTTGGTTCGCTGGCAGTCGCCGGAACGTGGGTTAATTCCGCCGCAGGATTTTATTGCCTATGCAGAAGAATCAGGGCTGATTGTGCCCCTGGGACGCTGGGTTATGCTTGATGTCGTGCGTCAGGTCGCGAAGTGGCGCGATAAGGGCATCAATTTGCGTGTGGCGGTAAACGTCTCTGCACGGCAGTTAGCAGATCAGTCGATATTCAGCGATTTAAAACAGGCTTTGCATGACCTGAATTTTGAATATTGCCCGATAGACGTTGAACTGACAGAAAGCTGTCTGATTGAAAATGAGGATCTGGCGCTGTCGGTGATTCAGCAGTTCAGTGATTTGGGCTCTCAGGTACATCTCGACGACTTTGGTACCGGTTACTCTTCCCTTTCACAACTGGCGCGTTTTCCTATAGATGCGATAAAACTCGATCAATCCTTCGTTAAGGATATCCATAAACAGTCTGTTTCGCAGTCTCTGGTGCGGGCGATTGTTGCGGTAGCACAGGCCTTGAATTTACAGGTAATTGCCGAAGGGGTTGAAAATGCGAAAGAAGACGCCTTCCTTACTAAGAACGGCGTCAACGAACGGCAGGGATTTTTATTTGCTAAACCCATGCCCGCTGCCGTATTCGAGCGATGGTATAAGCGCTATCAGGCGCGGAAAAAGGGCTAGCTTGCTTTACTTAGGCTGGTGGATAAATGCCGGTTTTGCAACTGCACCAGACGTTCCATATAGGCCACGTCTTTCGGTTGCAGGCAGAAGGCGGCATCGACCCAGTCTTCGGTAATGTCCATGAGCTCACTGCGAGGAAGCTGCATTACGCGTTGACGTGCCCGCAACATCGCGCGGACACCATTGAGCCGGGGTTGCAGCGTATCGATAAACGTACGTACAGCCAGGTAGCTTTGTCCAGGCTCAAAAAGCTCATCCACCAGACCCTGTTGCGCATACCACTCTGCAGTATGGGACTCGCCTTTGTAGATCAATTCCTCCGCCAGTTTCATCCCTGAGCGACGGGCAACCAGCGAATAACCTCCCATGCCCGGAAACAGGTTAAAGGCAATTTCCGGAAATCCGAGGCGAGCATCGCGTTGCGCCAGGACAAAATGGTGCGCCAGCGCCGCTTCAAAGCCGCCGCCTAATGCACTACCTTCGACCATGGCCAGCGAAATCGCGCCAGTATCGAACCCGCGCGACGCTGCATGGACGCAATCGACGCAAGCACGTGCATAGGCACGCAATGCTTCCCGGCGACCATTTTGAATGCACTCAACAAAGAAGTTCAGATCGCCCCCCACGTTGTACATTCCGGGAACCAGCGAGCCCGTTACCCAGAAATCGACGGCAAATCCCGCCTGCCGGACAAGCCAGGAGATGTTCATGATTTCTTCGATTAACACGTGGTTAAAACAGGGCCGAGGTTGAGCTCGCAACATCATCCATACCGTGCGGCGTTCTTCTTCGTAGTAGCCCGAAAGTTGCGTAAAACGTTCATTATCCGTAAAAAGTTTACACGTAGCCTGGTTGATAACTGTCATAGACTTACTCCTCCGGAAATAAAAGCGCAGTGTGCGCAGAGCAAGACTAATCCAGCAGCAACCTTAGCTGTATGTAACTTAATGAATATATAATTGGTACTTATAATATTTTGAGATTTCGCTTTTCCCCTTCTCTTTTTAAACTGTTTTCTGCATCATTCATTTTGTTAATTTTCAAACATAAAGGTGAAGACATGGCTGACATTGATGTAAAGCAACTGACCGGACGGCTCGATACCGTTCTGGACATTCTGGTTGCGGGCGATTACCAATCCGCCATTCGTAACCTTGAAATTCTGAAGGCTGAATTACAGCACCTTGATAACGCGGATAAATCCGCATCTGCTGGCAACCCTAAAACACCCTGGGAAGTCTGACTGATACCCTCTCGCGATAGCGGACCACAGGAAGATGGCGCCGTTATAGCTTTTTATTAATAGACGTAACGACTCTGAAAGTAGTGGATATGAATTCCCGACAACAATTAATACTGCAGACGGTAATCGATAAGGGACGGATGAGCGTTTCGGATCTGTCAAAAATGACAGGGGTTTCCGAAGTAACTATCCGACAGGATCTCAATACCCTTGAAAAACAGAGTTACCTGCGTCGTACGCATGGTTTTGCCGTTCCGCTGGATAGCGATGACGTCGAAACGCGCATGATGAATAACTACACCGTAAAACGCGAGCTTGCTGACTACGCCGCATCACTGGTGGGTGACGGCGAAACGGTATTTATCGAAAACGGTAGCTGCAACGCGCTGCTGGCCCGTCGCCTGGGTGAGCAACGTGGCATCACTATCATTACCGTCAGCAGCTATATCGCACATCTCCTTAAAGATGCCCTGTGTGACGTTATTTTGCTGGGCGGTATTTATCAGAAGAAAAGTGAAAGCGTCGTCGGCCCCCTCACCCGGCAATACGTTCAGCAAGTGCATTTCAGCAAGGCATTTATTGGCATTGATGGCTGGCTGCCTGATACCGGTTTTACCGGAAGAGATATGATGCGCTCTGACGTGGTTAACGCGGTGCTGGAAAAAGGCAATGAAGCCATTGTCCTGACAGACAGCTCAAAATTTGGCGCGGTGCATCCGTATACGTTGGGCGTCGGCAACCGCTTTAATCGCGTGATCACTGACGCGGGTATCCCTGCGGATGCTCAGCGCCAGTTGCAGGAATCTGGCCTTTTCGTTGATATCGTCGACACAGCCGCTTCGCTTTAATAGAAACAGCCCGCTCAGTCGGGCTATCTCCTTCATATCTGAGACTATTCTGACCCGCCAATTAAGACTATTTACCCTGCCGGTAAAAATGTTCAGACGTAAAATTATATTCAGCGATATAACAGGACGTAACTATCACACGCGTGAATTTAGTAACACCTGCGCCACAAGGTTTTACGGAAAGTCTTTAGTACAGGCTAAAGGCACTATACTTAAAGAGAACACTTTCCGTGAATCAACTATTCAGGAGAAAGTATGATGATGTTAACAAGCAAAAAAATGGCAGCCGCTCTGCTGGCTGTAACCCTGGCAATGTCTCTGAGTGCATGCGGTCACTGGTCTAAACGCGATCGTAATACCGCAATCGGTGCTGGCGCAGGTGCTTTAGGTGGTGCTGTCTTAACCGATGGTAGCACGCTGGGTACACTGGGTGGCGCGGCGGTTGGTGGTATTATCGGTCACCAGGTTGGTAAATAATTCGTTTCACCACGGCATCTAAAACAGAATAAAGATACTTTCTTTCAGGTCTGAATAAGCAGTATTAAAAAGGCCGCGATGAAAATCGCGGCCTTTCTCTTAGGCACAAATATTACCCGCCTGCCAGTTTCACTTTCATCCCTTTCGCTTCCAGTAATGATTTAAGCAAATCACGCTTATCACCCTGAATTTCAATAACGCCATCTTTCACTGAACCACCGCAGCCACATTTCTTTTTGAGCTCGGCGGCTAAGGTTGCAAGCGCGGTGTCATCACCTTCAACACCGGTGATCAGGCATACCCCCTTCCCTTTACGGCCACTGGTCTGACGCTGTATACGCACAACACCATCGCCTTTCGGGCGCTCAACGGGAGCTTTTTCTTCATTGATTCGCCCGGTTTCGGTGGAATAGACCAGACGACTATTGTTATCGCTCATTACGCCTCCAGGCCAAGAGATGCGTTAATGTCGCGCAGGGTCTGCGCGGGATCAGCAGACTGCGTGACCGGACGACCAATCACCATATAGTCTACACCGGCCGCCAGCGCCTGTTCCGGGGTCATAATGCGACGCTGATCGCCCACCTCACTGCCCTGAGGACGAATACCCGGCGTCACCAGTTTGAATTGTTGACCAAAAGCCGCTTTAAAGCGCACCGCTTCTTGCGCTGAGCAGACAACGCCGTCCAGACCACATTGTTGAGTCAGGCCCGCCAGACGTTCTGCGTATTCAGCAGGGGTAGCGTTGATACCTAATCCTTGCAGATCGCTGGCTTCCATACTGGTGAGTACCGTGACGGCAATAAGAAGTGGCGCATCGTTACCGAAAGGGAGAAGCGCCTCTTTGGCGGCGGTCATCATTCGTGCACCGCCAGAAGCATGTACGTTCACCATCCATACACCTAAATCTGCCGCTGCTTTTACCGCGTGTGCTGCCGTGTTTGGAATGTCATGAAATTTTAAGTCCAGAAACACGTCAAAACCGCGTTGTTGCAGGTCGCGAACCAGTTCCGGGCCAAACAGCGTAAACATCTCTTTGCCGACTTTCAGCCTGCAGTCACGGGGATTGATGCGGTCAACAAAGGCCAGAGCCTTATCACGGTTATCGTAGTCAAGCGCGACCACGACCGGAGAAGACGTTAACGCGCGGGAAATAGATGAAGCAGTAGACGTCATGATGAGACCTTCTTTGATGAGGGCACCCGCTCAGGCGCGAATAATAAACGGCGAGCATTCTACCTGTGCTAAAGCGGAATTGACAGGCTCCATTCTTCGCCTGCCAGGCGATGAGATCGCGGTGCTAAACCGGACGAGTGAAAGAAATCATAAGTATGTTGTAACTAAAGTGCGCTTTTTTTTAATATTACTGCCCGTCGAGACCACGAATAGGCTTAACGGTAGACCAGGCACGGCATGACGGACAATGCCAGTACATCGTAAAGGCGGTAAAACCACATTTATGGCAGCGATAGCGCGGTTTGCTGCGAATTTGCTCGCCTACCATATCGCGCAGTACCATCAGGCTTTCTTTTGCGCGCCCTTCTTCCGCTTCGTTCAGATGGTAATCCATCAATTTATGGAAAACACGCATCGTTGGATGGCGCTGCAGTTGACGCGTGACGTACATCTGCGCAGGATCCTGCCCTTCGCGGTTTTCCATAATTTCCGCCAGCATCAATTCCGCTGTTGCGCCGGTGTTCTCTTCGACACAGCGCTGGAGGAACGCGGACCATTCATCCTGTTTGCCCAGATGCTGATAACACACCTGCAGCATTTCCAGCGTTTCGCTGACCAGTTCTTTATCCTGGTCGATGACGCGCAGAAGGCTCTCTACCGCTTTGGCGTATTCCCCTTTCGCCATAAACACGCGTCCCATCATGATCGACACGCGCGGGCTATCGCGGTCGGCGGCCGCCCCTTTTTTCAGCAGGGCCATCGCCTTGTCCATATCGTCATTCCCCATTTGCTGTAACGCCAGTTCACAGTAAAAATGGGCAATTTCGCCTCGCTGCTTATCTTTACCAAGCTTAACCAGCCGCTCCGCAACATCAATGGCTTTCTGCCAGTCGCTGGTCGCCTGATAAATTTGCAAGAGCTGCTGAAGCGCGCTGATACGAAAATCTGTCTCATCAACAAGTTGATTGAACATATCTTCCGCGCGGTCATACATCCCTGCGGCCATGTAGTCTCGGCCCAGTTGCTGCACGGCAAGCAATCGCTGGTCATAGGAGAGCGACGCGCTTTCCATCAGGGTCTGGTGAATTCGGATAGCGCGATC
This sequence comes from Phytobacter diazotrophicus, assembly GCF_052061655.1. Taxonomy (NCBI): domain Bacteria; kingdom Pseudomonadati; phylum Pseudomonadota; class Gammaproteobacteria; order Enterobacterales; family Enterobacteriaceae; genus Phytobacter; species Phytobacter diazotrophicus. Next base: position 2,972,406 of record NZ_CM125428.1, read on the forward strand.
GACTTCGCCGCGCGAGCGGAACAGGTTTCCGAGGGTAAGATGGGCTTCGACAGTGCCGGTATCCTCTTTGAGCATGTCGAGGAACAGGTCCACCGCCTTGTCTTGTTGGTTGCTCAGAAGCAGGTTCATCCCGGCGACGTAATCACGCGATAGCCGGTTTGCTTCATCCTGCTTAGTTTGTTGAGCATTTCTGCGCCCCATGTACCAGCCGTATGCAGCCGCAACAGGTAACAGCAGAAACAACAACTCCAACATATACGATTATTCCTTTACTACCGGCGTACCGGGATTCACAGCAGCCGTGGTAGCAGGCGCGAGTTGATGCTCAAGTCGTTTAATTTTCCGCTCCGCACGCGCCAGAGAAACGCGCACGCGCAGCCAGAACAGACCACAAATCAGCCAACCAATGACAAAACCAGCAGCAAAAAGAACAGCCAGTAATGTTGAAATGCGATATTCGCCCTGGGCGAGCAGATAATTGAAGGTCACCTGCTGATCGTTTTGTGCACCAAGCGTGACCGAAACGACAAAAATCGCCAGCACCAATAAGAAAATGAGTAAATATTTCACATTACTTCCCGTTATGTGGTTATGAGCGAATAAGTTATGTTCAACTGACTGCATCCAGCCTTATAAACTACCATTTTAGCGTCTGGCGGGAAACGGAAATGCGTAACACCTCATACTGATTTAGGGTCTAAATGCAGAATTTCAACTTTCCTGCTCCCTTTCAGCGATTTCCTGCTTCTCTTCGACGGGTGGCGTCAGGGGTCCACACAGGCGTTGCGCAAGCCAGGAGGCAATCGTCACCAGCATCCACGAGATGAGTGTCGCGACAACCAGATCGCGAGGCCAGTGCATGCCCAACAGTAATCGGCTCCCCATGACACTTGTGGCCCACAGCAGTAATAGGGCAATGGTCCAGGTACGACGACGAGGCCAAAGCAAACCGACACCAAGGAGCGCCCAACTGGCAGCAAACATGGTATGGCCAGAGGGGAATGCAAACCCCGTTTCGTTTTGCCAGTGTTTACGTAAAAACTCAGGAATAGTCGCCTGATTGATCAACTGTGTTTCCACGAGTTGGCTTCGCGCTTTACGTTTCAGGCGGTAAAACTCATCGGATTGAATATTATGTGTTTTTTCAAGCCAGACCACAAATGGCCTGGGTTCCTGCACTCGTTCTTTCACCCAGGATTTCACCCCCTGGCCCGCAAGGATCGCACAGCCCAGGATAGCAAACAGCATGAGCGCCGCTTTTAATCGAAAACGCAGGCACCACAAAAACCAGCCGCAGAGAATCACATGGGTGATAATGCCCCAGGGTTGGGTCACGGTCTCCGTCATCCAGTACATTGCGCGCAGCCATCCATTGCTTTCCCCAGGCTGCCAGCGCCAGCCTGATATCCATACAACAACCGGCATAATTAACAGTATTCCCGCACCGACTGTCGTGCGCTTTGCAATAGAAAACATCTCTTCTCCTTTGATCAGTGGCTTCACAATCATAACTGATAAATAACATTTTCGGGAAAAGTGCCTGAATTGTGCGTTTTAACAGCAATGCGTCAGGAGGTGGTTAGTGATGTAAAGCGCATTGTGGCAAAATGACGTTATACAAAAGGCCAATCGTCTGACGGCCAGCATAAATCTGGAGAATCACATGCAGCTTAAACGCGTGGCAGAAGCCAAACTGCCAACCCCATGGGGCGATTTCCTGATGGTGGGTTTTGAAGAACTGGCAACCGGGCAGGATCATGTTGCACTTGTCTTTGGGGATATTTCCGGGCAGTTACCGGTTCTGGCACGAGTCCATTCGGAATGCCTGACGGGCGACGCGCTGTTCAGCTTACGCTGCGATTGCGGTTTCCAGCTCGAAGCGGCATTAACGCACATTGCCGAGGAAGGCCGGGGCGTGTTGCTGTACCACCGCCAGGAAGGTCGTAATATTGGTCTGCTCAACAAGATTCGCGCCTATGCGCTGCAAGATCAGGGTTACGACACTGTGGAAGCAAACCATCAGCTAGGATTTGCCGCCGACGAACGCGACTTCACCCTGTGCGCCGATATGTTCAAACTGCTGGGTGTGGATGAAGTACGTCTGTTGACCAATAACCCACTCAAAGTCGAGATCCTCACCGAGGCCGGAATCAATATCGTTGAACGTGTGCCGCTAATTGTCGGGCGTAACCCGAAAAATGCGCACTATCTCGATACCAAAGCCGCGAAGATGGGTCATCTGCTGAGCGAATAACACTGAATATGCCGGGTAACTGTCACGCAGCCACCCGGCATAGCGGACGTTTAATGCAGCATATTGCGGATCACATAATGCAGAATGCCGTCATTCTGGTAGTAGGTCAGTTCTGTGGACGTATCAATGCGGCAGCGACAATTCACCACCTCTTGCGTACCGTCAGGGCGGGTTAACGTCACCGGAATGGTCGCACCGGGTTTAAGCTGATTCAGCCCGGCGATATCCAGTTTCTCTTCCCCGGTCAGCCCCAGCGTTTTACGTGTTGCGCCTTGCGGGAACTCGAGCGGTAAGATGCCCATCCCAATCAGGTTTGAGCGGTGGATACGTTCGAAAGACTCCGCAATGACCACCCGAACACCCAACAGGCGCGGCCCTTTCGCCGCCCAGTCACGGCTGGAGCCGGAACCGTACTCTTTACCGGCAATGACCGCAAGCGGCGTACCCTGCTGCTGGTAGCGCATCGCTGCATCATAGATTGCAACCACTTCTTCACCCGGTAAATAACGGGTCATCCCCCCTTCCACACCGGGGACCATTTCGTTACGAATGCGAATATTAGCAAATGTGCCGCGCATCATGACTTCATGGTTACCGCGACGCGAGCCATATGAGTTAAAATCCCGCCGCTCGACGCCGTGGCTTTGCAAATAACGACCTGCGGGGCTATCGGCTTTGATGCTACCCGCCGGTGAGATATGGTCGGTGGTGACGGAGTCGCCGAGCATCGCCAGGATGCGCGCACCGTGAATATCCTCAACCGGTTTCGGAATCGCTTCCATATCCTCAAAGAACGGAGACAACCGAATATAAGTTGAATCACTCTGCCAGTCGTAGGTGTCCGAGCTTTCCACCTGAATCGCCTTCCATTCTGCTGTCCCTTCGAAAACTTCTGCGTATTCTTTACGGAACATATCGGTGGAGACTTGCTCGACGGCGCGGGCGATGTCCTGGCTGGATGGCCAGATATCCTTCAGATAGACCGGATCGCCTTTACGATCGTGGCCCAGCGGATCCGTGGCCAGATTGATGTTCATATTACCCGCCAGCGCATATGCCACCACCAGCGGCGGTGATGCCAGCCAGTTGGTTTTCACCAGTGGATGGATGCGCCCTTCGAAATTGCGGTTACCCGAGAGCACCGCACCAACTGTGAGATCCCCCTGCTTGATGGCCTGCTCGATAGGTTCTGGCAGCGGCCCGGAGTTACCGATACAGGTAGTACAGCCGTACCCAACCAGGTTGAATCCCAACTCATCGAGATACGGCGTTAGTTTCGCCTGAGCGAGGTAATCGGAGACCACTTTCGAGCCTGGCGCCAGTGAGGCTTTCACCCATGGCTGGCGTTTTAACCCGGCTTTTACCGCATTTTTTGCCAGCAAACCCGCGGCCATCAAGACGCTTGGGTTGGATGTGTTGGTGCAAGAGGTAATCGCAGAGATCACTACCGCGCCGTCAGGAAGTTCATGTTTTTCACCTTTGAACACGTACTCTACTGGCTTACGATCCTTCTGGGCGGTATTGAGTTCCAGTTCAGTACTGGCAGCAAAGGCTTTAGGCACATCTCCCAGGGCCACACGGTCCTGGGGACGTTTCGGCCCGGCCAGGCTGGCTTCAACATCATTCATGTTCAGCTCAAGCGTGCTGGTGAATACGGGCTCGTCGCCTGGGTTACGCCACATCCCCTGCGCTTTGGCATAAGCTTCAACGAGGCTTACTTGCTCTTCGCTACGCCCGCTAAGACGCATGTACTCAAGCGTTACGCCATCAATCGGGAAAAAGCCACAGGTCGCGCCATACTCCGGCGCCATATTGGCGATAGTCGCCCGGTCAGCCAGAGGAAGCGAGTCCAGGCCATCACCGTAAAACTCAACGAATTTGCCCACTACACCATGCTTGCGCAGCATCTGGGTTACGGTCAAAACGAGGTCTGTGGCGGTGATCCCTTCGCGTAATTTACCGCTCAGTTTGAATCCCACCACATCAGGAATCAGCATGGAGACGGGCTGGCCCAGCATAGCCGCTTCCGCTTCAATCCCCCCGACACCCCATCCCAGCACACCGAGACCGTTGATCATCGTGGTATGCGAGTCGGTTCCCACCAGGGTATCCGGATACGCCACCCACTCTTTATCCTGTAATTCGCTCCATACCGCTTTGCCCAGATATTCCAGGTTGACCTGGTGGCAAATTCCGGTTCCCGGCGGTACGACGCTAAAACGGCTGAACGCCTGCTGTCCCCAGCGCAGGAAAACATAGCGCTCGTGATTACGTTCCATTTCAAGTCGAACGTTCTCTTCAAAAGCGTCGTCATCACCAAAATGATCGACAGTGACGGAGTGGTCGATAACGAGATCAACGGGGGAAAGTGGATTCACTTTAGCGGTATCGCCACCAAGGCGTTTAACCGCCTCACGCATGGCGGCAAGGTCGACCACCGCCGGGACACCGGTAAAGTCTTGCATCAAAACGCGGGCAGGACGGTAAGCGATTTCACGGTCGGCATGGGCTGTTTTCAGCCATCCCGCAAGGGCACGGATATCTTCTTCAGTGACAGAATCGTCATCCTGCCAGCGCAGGAGATTTTCGAGTAATACTTTTAGCGACTTGGGTAGACGCGCAATATCCCCAAGTTCCTTTGCGGCCAGCGGCAAGCTGTAGTAGTGATACGTTTTATTCTCTGCCTGCAACGTTTCCTTACTGGCTTCGCGTAGGGTCGACGACATAAGCTCCTCCTTAATAACAGGGATAGCGAAACCCTGATGCTTAACAGGGTCTGTATTAAAGATAACACAAACATGTCGTAACGTTTTTATAACAACCCAAAAGGCTAAATCTTGAGGTCAGGCGGGCAAGTACTGGAGCGTAAAAGCAAAAAACCTCGCCTGAGCGAGGTTTTTCAATTGATTAGGATAACCATATCCTGATGAGCTCCCCCCAAAACAACAGGGAAAAAGAAAACGCGCTCATCCATGACCAGTATTTTACAGAACGGCGATTATTCATCATATACACACCAAAGAATGTATTCATTGAAGCTGCGTTGAGACGCAATTTATTATTGCTGTGGTGTATTTATTTAACAGTACACAAATACACATCAGAATGACGAGATAATTACCCCGCTAATTCTAATGATAACAATTATTGTTTTGGCACTTCGTCTTCCGCGAAGATGTCAATAAACGCTTGCTGCTGTGGCGTCAATTTCCAGGACGCCGGAACATTAGTTGAAGCTTGCGGTTTCGCTGCTTTCGGTTTGTCATGCGGATGACACACTTGCTTCACTGGCTCAGAGCGACCTGTCACAGCCATTTTAACCCCAGAATTTCCAGATAATTAACGCAACCACTACCCAAAAGACGGCAGAACCCAGAAATACCGCCAGCCACGCTTTACGCTTGAGCTGCGGGTCCCTTTGCGGTTCTTCGCTTCCTGATGGCATTGCTAACCTCGTACAATCGACATCACTTATCATTTTAGGCACCAACAATCGGTACAATTAATCATGGATGAGATAAATCCTAAAGAAACTTTAGCCGAAAAGCTAGTGAATTTACGCATCCTGTTCAAAGAATATTTAATCTTTTGACCGCAAATAAATTATTGAAGTGAAAAATTTGCGAAGGGGCAATTTAGTTTCTATGTTTGTCGCAAATTTATGACAGATTATGTAACGGAAGTGAAAATCAATCAGGCAAAAGTATGAGAGGGAAATAAGAGAATGATAACAATAATTCGACTTAGGGAAGGTTAAGGGGCTCCTTTTACTATAAAAGGCCACCCCGTTAACGATTATTTTTCCGGAAGTTTAATGTCCTTAAACATCGCCTCAATATCTTCGTTCGAGCGTAACGCCACGGCGGCGTCAACCACATCACGCGTCAGGTGTGGCGCAAAGCGCTGAATGAAATCATACATGTAGCTGCGCAAGAACGTGCTGCGACGAAAACCGATTTTGGTCGTACTGTGGCTGAAAATTTCCTGCGCATCCAGTTTCACCAAATCCGGGTCAGATAGCGGGTCGACCGCCATACTGGCAATGACCCCTACACCAAGCCCCAGACGCACATAGGTTTTGATAACGTCCGCATCGGTCGCCGTAAAGACAATACGCGGCGACAGCCCTGCCCGGTTGAAGGCGGTATCCAGCTCAGAACGCCCGGTAAAACCAAAGGTGTATGTCACCAGCGGATATTGCGCCAGCTCCTCAATCGACACCGACGGCTTACCTGCCAGAGGATGATCCGGGGTAACCACAATCGAGCGATTCCAGTGATAACACGGAAGCATCACCAGGTCGTCATAGAGATGCAGTGCTTCGGTAGCGATAGCAAAATCCGCATTACCTTTGGAGACAGCTTCCGCAATTTGCGTTGGCGATCCCTGATGCATATGTAACGAGACCCTGGGATAACGTTCGATAAATCCCTTAATCACGTTGGGTAAAGCATAACGCGCCTGCGTATGGGTGGTCGCAACATAGAGCGAGCCTTTATCCGGCCAGGTATGTTCCCCCGCCACCGATTTAATGGCATCAACTTTAGAGAGAACTTCGCGGGCAATACGGATGATTTCCTGTCCGGCTGGCGTTACCTGCGTGAGGTGTTTACCGCTGCGGGCAAAGATCTGGATCCCCAGTTCATCTTCAAGCATGCGAACTTGCTTACTGATGCCTGGCTGAGAGGTATAAAGGCCTTCAGCCGTTGAGGAGACGTTGAGATTATGGTTCACCACTTCAACGATATAGCGAAGCTGCTGTAATTTCATGAAAGACCATCCAAATTCGCGCAAACGGGCAATCGTTTAAGACGATTTCATAATAAAAAAGGATTTAACTATAACCACTATAACATTTATATCATCTATGTATAGATTCGAACAAAAAATAATAACCGGGTTATAAAAAAAGGGCCGGATAACCGGCCCTCAATTTAAGCTATTAATCTTACAGCGTTATTTTTTGGCTTCCGCCCATTTCCCATCAACGTAAAACGCCGACCAGTTTGTCGCTTTGCCGTCTTTTTCCGACGCAACATACTGCTGTTTCGTTTTACGACTAAAACGGACAATGGTCTTATTCCCTTCCGGATCCTGCTGCGGCGCATCCGCCAGATAACGCAGTTTTTCCGGCAAACGATCGCGGAAGCGATATAACTCTTCCACTAACGGTGCACGCGTTTCGCGCGATTTCGGGAAGGTGTTAGCCGCAAGGAAAACCCCGGCGGCGCCGTCACGCAGAACGAAATACGCGTCAGATTTTTCGCACGGTAGTTCCGGCAACGGAACCGGATCTTCTTTCGGTGGCGCGACTTCGCCATTACGCAGGATCTTACGCGTGTTTTTGCAGTCGTCGTTGGTACAGGCCATGTACTTACCGAAACGCCCCATTTTCAGGTGCATTTCAGAGCCACATTTTTCACACTCAACCACCGGGCCGTCATAACCTTTTATGCGGAACTCGCCCTCTTCGATTTCATAACCGTCACAGGTCGGGTTATTACCGCAAACATGTAGTTTACGTTTCGGATCGATCAGGTAGCTGTCCATCGCCGTACCGCACTTAGTACAACGGCGTTTGGCGCGCAGCGCATTGGTTTCCGCGTCGTCGCCTTCCAGCACGTTCAATACTTCGTTTTCCGGCACCAGGTTAATGGTGGTTTTACAGCGCTCTTTTGGTGAAAGTGCATAACCGGAGCAACCGAGGAACACCCCGGTACTGGCAGTACGGATCCCCATCTTACGACCGCAAGTCGGGCAATCAATGCTGGTAAGCACCATCTGATTCGGGCGCATGCCGCCTTCATCCGGATCTCTTTCTGCCTGGTCAAGTTGACGGGAGAAATCGCCGAAGAAACTGTCCAGTACTTTCTTCCATTCCGCTTCGTGGTTTGCCACCTGGTCGAGACGGTCTTCCATCTGCGCGGTGAAATCGTAATTCATCAACTCACGGAAGTTCTCTTCCAGACGGTCGGTAACAATTTCACCCATTTTTTCCGCATAGAAGCGACGGTTTTCCACGCGCACATAGCCACGGTCCTGAATGGTCGAAATGATCGACGCATACGTTGACGGACGGCCAATGCCACGTTTTTCCAGCTCTTTAACCAGTGACGCTTCACTAAAACGTGCAGGCGGTTTGGTAAAGTGCTGAGCTGGTGTCAGGTCGATAAGCGACAGGACATCACCCGTATTTACCGCTGGCAGCGTACGGTCTTCATCGCCTTTGCGCAGCGCTGGCATCACCTTCGTCCAGCCATCAAAACGCAAAATGCGACCGCGTGCTTTCAGGCGATAATCACCCGCGCCCACGGTAATGGTGGTGGAGTCGTATTGCGCCGGCGTCATTTGACAGGCGACAAACTGGCGCCAGATCAGTTGATACAGTTTCTGCGCATCAGTTTCCATATCTTTAAGGGCGTCAGCCTCAACACCAACATCGGAGGGACGAATCGCTTCGTGCGCTTCCTGAGAGTTCTCTTTGCTGGCGTACTGGTTGGCATTTTCCGGCAGGTATTTTTTGCCGTACTTATCACCAATAAAGGTGCGCACCATGCTGACCGCATCCTGACTCAGGTTGGTGGAGTCAGTACGCATATAAGTGATGTAACCCGCTTCGTACAGACGCTGGGCCATCATCATGGTTTTCTTCACGCCGAAGCCAAGACGAGTACTTGCCGCCTGCTGCAATGTGGAAGTAATAAACGGTGCGCCCGGCTTGCTGCTGGTCGGCTTGTCTTCCCGCTCAAGCACCGTGTAACGGGCTTTTTCGAGCAGGCTAACCGCCGCCATCGTTTGTTCGCGGTTAACCGGACGGAAAGGTTTATCCCCTTCGTGCGTCACCTGGAGTGGCAGAGAATCGCCACCCGGCGTTGCGGCATTAGCATCAACTTCCCAGTACTCTTCCGGAACGAAGGCTTTAATTTCTCGTTCACGCTCAACCACCAGACGCACAGCAACCGACTGAACACGGCCCGCTGACAGGCCACGGGCAATCTTCTTCCACAACAGTGGAGAAACCATGTAACCCACCACGCGGTCCATAAAGCGCCGCGCCTGCTGAGCATTCACACGATCAATGTTCAGCTCGCCCGGCTTTTCGAACGCCTGGCGAATCGCATTTTTGGTGATTTCGTTAAACACCACGCGGCTATAGCGCGTTTCATCGCCACCGATCACTTCCCGCAGGTGCCATGCAATGGCTTCCCCTTCGCGGTCAAGGTCGGTTGCGAGATAGATATGGTCGGCTTTTTCAGCGAGCGATTTCAGCTCAGAAACCACCTTCTCTTTTCCGGGAAGCACTTCATAGTGCGCATCCCAGTTGTGCCATGGGTCAATGCCCATGCGATTGACGAGAGCGCCGCGTTCATCCTTTTTAGGCTTTTTAGCCGTTTTGGTGGAGGCAGAGTCAGCGCTCTTTTTAGGTGCTGAGCCACTGGTCGGCAAATCGCGGATATGACCTACGCTGGATTTCACCACGTAGTCATTACCCAGATACTTATTGATCGTTTTGGCTTTTGCCGGGGACTCAACGATGACGAGAGCTTTACCCATATTCACCTTTACCTAATAAAATTCTTCCAGGAATACGTCGCACATTGATTCACCTTCCGCTGGCGACGAGCCAATGATATTGCGGTGGCGACAATGGATATCAACCCTTTTCTTGACCATAAGCGAAAGTAATCGCTAGCAGATGATTGAGTTAACAGGCTTTTTCGCTAGTTTACGATACAGCACGACGATTTTACGGTCGAATGTCAAGCAAATCTGTTGCCAGATTGACGAAAGGGTCACACTGTACCTGATAAAATTTGTTACGCAACTTTATTAGCATGCAAATTCGAATCACGCCAGCACTACCGTAACGGGAAACCCCTTGCCTGCGCAGGGAAAATTTGCCCCTGGGCCGCGTGGGGCGTAAACTTGTTAAATTTTTAAGGAGGGGCGAAATGGAGCCGACTAAGCAACCTATCGATCGTCAGTCTCTGCTTGAGCTGGCAAACCAACTTATCCGCGACCATGAAGACACACTGTCCGGCATTGAAGCAACCGGCGTAAGCCAGCGCAACGGGGTGCTGGTGTTCAGCGGCGAGTATTTTCTGGATGAACAGGGGCTGCCGACCGGGAAAAGCACTGCGGTGTTCAATATGTTCAAATATCTGGCGCATGAACTGTCTGAAAAATACCATCTGATCGATTAAACAAAAACGCGAGGCCATGGCCTCGCGTTTTTGTTTGTACTCGCCTTACATCAGCGGTTTCTGTCCGCGCTGCCACCAGCGCATCAGCAAACGATCTGCGCTTTCTGCAGCACTTCCGGTAAAGCGGTCGATAAGCTTTTTGCGCTGCTGATAGCGCAAGCCAATGACCTCATGGCTCTCAAACAGCCCCAGCAGCAGTTCATCGCTGGTACCGACCGCATCGACCAGTCCTTTTTCCAGTGCCTGTGAACCATACCAGTGCTCGCCGGTCGCTACCTGTTCGATATCCAGTTGCGGGCGCATCTGATGCACAAAGCCTTTGAACAGGTCATGCGTTTCATTAAGGCTCTCGCGGAATTTCTGCCTTCCCTCTTCAGTGTTTTCACCCAACAGAGTCAGCGTGCGTTTGAACTGCCCGGCGGTATGCAGTTCGATATCAATCTCTTTACCTTTCAGGAAGCGATTGAAGTTGGGGATCTGCGCCACAACGCCAATCGATCCAATAATAGAAAACGGCGCCGCAACAATTTTGTCCGCCACGCAGGCCATCATATAACCGCCGCTGGCGGCGACTTTATCGACCGCGACAGTGAGCGGAACCTGCTTATCGCGCAGACGCTGCAACTGCGACGCAGCCAGCCCGTAACCATGAACAACGCCGCCGGGGCTTTCCAGACGGAGAACCACCTGATCTTCTGGTTTCACCAGCGTCAACACTGCGGTTACCTCTTCGCGCAGCGCGCCAACTTCATGGGCATCCATACTGCCTTTAAAATCCAGCACCCAGGCGCGTGGTTTGCCCGCTGAGGCCATGTCGCCAGATTTTGCTTTGGCCTTTGCCGCTTTTGCATCCTGTTTGGCTTTTTTCTTTTGGGCTTTATGCCACAGCTTTTGCTGCTGGCTGTCCAGCAACGCCACAGCCATCTCTTCCTGCATTTCCTTATATTCTTCGCTCATGCGGGTAATACGTAATTCTCCCCGCTGACGTTTGCGCTGTGTCAGATTAACAATAAGAATTGCGACCACCACAATCGCGACCACCACAGTCGCAATTTTGGCTAAAAACAAACCATATTCAGACAGTAATTCCACGCATTCCACCTTGGTTCAGCCACTTAACGATCGCATTCAGTGTACATGAGCCTTTCTGGCGCGTCTCGCATTGCCACCCTTTCGGATATTCAGTCGACCAGTTTCAGCACATTCCGCTATACATTATCCCAACGCACGGGAGACTCTCTGCCAGACTGATTGAAATCGCTTTCTGTTTCAGGCATAAAGCCAACACGATTTAAAAACGGGTTGAGACCAAGGAGTTAGCGTGCATTACCAGCCACAACGCGACCTGTTGCGAAACCACATTATTCTGGTCACCGGCGCCAGTGACGGCATCGGCAAAGAAGCGGCGCTGACTTATGCCCGCTACGGCGCACGCGTCATTTTACTGGGGCGTAACGAAGACAAACTCCAGGCCGTTTCCGGACAGATAGCGTCCGAAGGCGGCCAGGCCGCCAGCCTCTACACGCTGGACATGGCGACCTGTACACCCGATGATTGTCAGCGTCTCGCCAACGAGATAACGCAACACTACCCGCGACTGGACGGTGTGCTGCATAACGCTGGCGTGCTGGGTGATGTTTGCCCAATGAGCGAACAGCAGCCTGCCGTCTGGGATAACGTAATGCAGGTTAACGTCAACGCCACTTTCTATTTGACCCAGGCACTCCTTCCTTTATTACTCAAAGCGGAAAGCGGCTCGCTGGTCTTCACATCGTCGAGCGTTGGCCGCCAGGGTCGTGCAAATTGGGGTGCCTATGCCGCCTCTAAATTTGCCACCGAAGGCATGATGCAAGTGCTGGCTGAGGAGTACCAAAACCGTTTACGGGTCAATTGCATAAATCCGGGCGGTACGCGGACGCAGATGCGCGCCAGCGCCTTCCCGAGCGAAGATCCGCAGAAATTAAAAACGCCAGCCGATATTATGCCGCTCTATCTATGGCTGATGGCCGATGACAGCCGTCGCAAAACAGGCATGAGCTTTGATGCTCAGCCAGGACGAAAACCGGGGATATCACAATGAGTGAAGAACGTTACCAGCAACGCCAGCAGCGGGTGAAAGATAAAGTCGATGCCCGCGTGGCGGCGGCGCAGGAAGAGCGCGGCATCATTATCGTTTTTACCGGCAATGGTAAAGGCAAAACCACCGCTGCATTCGGCACCGCCGCACGAGCCGTCGGCCACGGAAAGAAGGTCGGCGCCATTCAGTTTATTAAAGGCACCTGGCCTAATGGTGAACGTAATTTACTGGAACCGCATGGGGTCGAATTTCAGGTGATGGCAACCGGGTTCACCTGGGACACGCAAAACCGCGAGAGTGACACTGCCGCCTGCCTTGAGGTATGGACACATGCGCAGCGTATGCTGGCGGACGAATCGCTGGATATGGTGGTGCTCGACGAGTTGACCTATATGGTGGCCTACGATTACCTGCCGCTGGAAACCGTTCTTGATGCGCTGGAAAACCGCCCGGCAAACCAGACGGTGATCATCACTGGTCGCGGCTGTCATCGCGATATCCTGGAAATTGCCGATACGGTCAGTGAACTGCGCCCGGTAAAACATGCTTTCGAAGCGGGCGTCAAGGCACAGATCGGTATCGACTATTAAGACACCGCTGGCAGCAGCGTAGCAATGCGGCACTGCTGCCATGCCAATGATTTGTTCAACCATCAAACTCGCCACACATGTGACAGCGTCACGCTTTTCCAGCGCAGCATGGCGAAAATTATAATATGCGGGAACAAGAGGACGTTTCCGGCAAGGTAACCGGAAACATCAGGGAATTAGCCGTTGCTGTTACGCCCACCGGAACGACGGCTACCCGGTGCCTGACGATTGCCTGACACCTGGCTGTGGCGTTTCACCGCACGACGAATCTGATTGGCTTTCATGCGGCGACGATCTTTTTCGACCGCCACTTTTGATGCGGTTTCCGGCGGCAACCCTACCAGCTCACGCAGGTAGTTGGTTTGGGCCAGATCCAGTTCGGTATAACCACCGCGCGGCAATCCTTTCGGTAGTGGAATGTCGCCGTAGCGCACACGAATAAGGCGGCTAACCTGCACGCCAACCGCTTCCCACAGGCGACGCACCTCGCGGTTACGCCCTTCGGTCAGGGTCACGTTATACCACTGGTTGATCCCTTCACCACCGCTGAATTTAATGGTTTTGAATGCTGCCGGACCATCTTCCAGTTGAACGCCACGAGACAGTTCACGCACCTTGGCCTCTTCAATCTGGCCAAATACGCGCACCGCGTATTCACGTTCCACTTCACGGCTTGGGTGCATCAGGCGATTCGCCAGTTCACCGTCGGTGGTGAACAGCAGCAGACCACAGGTGTTGACGTCAAGACGTCCAACCGCAATCCAACGGGCGCCGCGCAGTTTTGGCAGACGATCAAAAACGGTCGGACGGCCTTCCGGATCGTTACGCGTGCACAGCTCACCTTCAGGTTTGTAATACGCCAGCACGCGGCAGATTTGTTCAGCGGACTCTTTTATCGAGATAAGATGACCGTCGATGCGAATTTTCAGCGCCTGGGTCACTTCAACGCGATCGCCCAGCGTGGCAATCTTGCCGTCTACGCTCACGCGACCTGCTTCGATGATGGTTTCGATTTCACGGCGGGAGCCGTGGCCAGCTCGCGCCAGCACTTTCTGTAACTTTTCGCTCATAGAGCTTCCTCGGGTGTCGCCTTCACAGGCGTCGAATAAGGTCATCAGGCCACTGCGGCGCCTGTGAAATGGCCGCGTAGTATAGCGGCTTGCTTCATTATAGGAAAGGTTTAACGTCGCCGACGCCTTCACGAATAACAACCGGGGCATCGTCGGTAAGATCGACCACCGTTGTCGGTTGTTGTCCCAGATAGCCGCCATGGATAATCAAATCCACCAGCTTTTCCAGACGGTCTTTAATTTCATCCGGATCGGACTCGGTAAATTCGCTGCCAGGTAACATCAGCGAGGTAGAGAGCATCGGCTCGCCAAGAGTATCGAGTAACGCCAGCGCAATCGGATTCGCCGGGACACGCAGACCAATGGTTTTACGTTTTTCCTGTAACAGACGACGCGGCACCTCTTTCGTTCCTTTCAGGATAAAGGTGTAGTTACCTGGGGTGTTATTTTTGATCAGACGAAAAGCCACATTATCGACGAACGCATAGGTCGATAGCTCAGACAAATCGCGGCACATCAGGGTAAAGTTATGACCATCCGGCAGTTGACGGATACGGCAAATCCGCTCCATCGCCCCTTTGTCTTCGATCTTACAGCCTAACGCATACCCGGAATCGGTAGGATAAACAATCACCCCACCTTTACGGACAATCTCAACGGACTGGGTAATCAGGCGCGGTTGAGGATTTTCCGGATGAATATAAAAAAACTGACTCATACTTCCCTCTCTTCACTGTTTTGCGGCAGCTCCCATTTGCACCAGACGCCCTCAACATCAGCCGGTAGCCAAAGCTTGCGCCCCAGCTCAATCCATGGACATGGCTGATGGAAATCCGATCCCTGCGAGGCCAGTAAACCAAACTGGCGGGCATACTCGGCGAGTTGTTTACGCTCATTGGGAGCCTGCTGGCATTGGGCAACTTCCATCGCCTCTCCGCCGCTTTGGGCAAAATGCGCCAGCAGTCTTTTCAACCATTTAGCGGAGAGATCATATCGACCCGGATGGGCCAGGACCGCCGTTCCGCCAGAATGATGAATCACTTCAATAGCTTGTTCTATTGTACACCACTGCGGTGGAACATATCCGGTTTTCCCGCGCGCAAGATATCTTTTGAATACATCTGCCATATTTGTGGCTTTGCCGCACTCCACCAGGAAGCGGGCAAAATGGCCACGCGTGACGGCAGCCCCCTGCGCCAGTCGCTGCGCGCCCTCCCATGCGCCCGGAATATGCGCCTTTTCCAGCCGCTCGGCAATCAGCCTGCCGCGCTGCTGGCGTCGTTCATGCTGATCCTGTAAAAATGTACACAGCGTCGGGTTTTCGATATCCATATTCAGCCCCACGATGTGGATCTCGTGGTTTTCCCAGACGGTGGAAATCTCCACACCGCTAATGAGTTTGAGTGCCAGCCCGGCACGTTCAATTTCTTCACGCGCAGCGGGAATGGCGGCGGTAGTGTCGTGATCGGTAATCGCCAGGGTCCCTACGCGCATTGCAACCGCACGGTGGACCAGTTCTTGTGGGGTCAGGATGCCATCGGAGGCAATGGTGTGGCTGTGCAGGTCATAAATCACTGCGTAATTCGTGTCGCTCAAAAGCGGCTCCCGTGGCCGATAAAACAATAACTGTGCCCTATCATAACGTTCTGCGGCGATTTTCTGAAATCGAGGGTTGACTTTCCTCGCACGAACCAGTTAACTAGTACGCAAGTTCACTCCACGAGGTATCACTGATGAATATGCATATTTCCGTAAACCGCTGGTGGCGCACTCCCTGACATTGGGCAGTGTTTCACGTGCGTATTCAGCACACCGATACCCGGCCCGCTAACTGAGCGGGCTTTTTTTTGAACACATTTATGAGAGCAACTATGCAAACGCAAAAACCGACACTCGAATTGCTCACCAGCAACGCGCTGTACCGGGAGAACCCGACCGCGTTATTCCATCAACTGTGTGGTGCACGCCCGGCAACTTTATTGCTGGAATCTGCCGATATAGACAGCAAAAACGATTTAAAAAGCCTGCTGCTGGTGGATAGCGCGCTGCGCATTACCGCGCTGGGTGACACTGTCACTATTGAGGCGTTAACGCAAAACGGCGCGTCTCTGTTACCGCTGCTGGATGCCGCGCTTCCGGCAGGTGTAGAAAACACCGTCCGGGCCGATGCTCGCGTATTACGTTTTCCGCCCGTCAGCACCCTGCTCGACGAAGACGCTCGCCTGTGTTCACTCTCTGTTTTCGATGCCTTCCGTCTGTTACAGGGGCTGGTCGATGTCCCTGCCGATGAGCGTGAAGCCATGTTCTTCGGCGGCCTGTTTGCCTACGACCTGGTGGCCGGATTCGAAGATTTACCCGCCCTGAGCCATGACCGTCGCTGCCCGGACTACTGCTTTTATCTGGCAGAAACCTTACTGGTGATCGACCATCAGAAGCGTCACACCCGCATTCAGGTGAGCCTGTTTTCCGCCGATGCTGACGAAAAAGCGCGACTGACTCAACGAATTGAAACCCTGCATGAACAATTAAACGTGCCACCAGGGCCATTGCCAGTTGAATCCGTCAGCGATATGCGCTGCGAATGCAACCAGAGCGATGAAGAATACGGCGCGGTTGTGCGCCAGATGCAAAAAGCGATTCGTGCCGGTGAGATTTTTCAGGTCGTGCCGTCTCGTCGTTTCACCCTGCCGTGCCCGTCACCGCTGGCCGCCTATGAAGTGCTCAAAAAGAGCAACCCAAGCCCGTACATGTTCTTTATGCAGGACAGCGACTTCGCCCTGTTTGGCGCCTCGCCGGAAAGCTCGCTCAAATATGATGCCACCTCACGCCAGATTGAAATCTACCCGATCGCCGGGACTCGCCCACGCGGACGTCGCGCCGACGGTTCCCTGGATCGCGACCTGGACAGCCGTATTGAACTCGAAATGCGTACTGACCATAAAGAGCTTTCCGAGCACCTGATGCTGGTTGACCTCGCGCGTAACGATCTGGCGCGCATTTGTACTCCAGGCAGTCGCTATGTGGCAGATCTGACCAAAGTCGATCGTTACTCCTTCGTTATGCATCTGGTTTCGCGTGTGGTCGGTGAACTGCGACAGGATCTGGACGTGCTCCACGCCTATCGCGCTTGCATGAACATGGGCACACTCAGTGGGGCCCCAAAAGTACGCGCCATGCAGCTTATTGCTGATGCAGAAGGCTCCCGTCGTGGCAGTTACGGCGGCGCGGTGGGCTATTTCACCGCCCACGGCGACCTGGATACCTGCATTGTGATTCGTTCTGCCTGGGTTGAAGACGGTGTCGCCACCGTTCAGGCAGGCGCTGGCGTGGTACTGGATTCAGTACCGCAATCAGAAGCCGATGAAACACGTAATAAAGCCCGCGCGGTTCTGCGCGCCATTGCTAAAGCGCATAACGCTCAGGAGACATTCTGATGGCTGACATTCTGCTGCTCGATAACATCGACTCATTTACCTATAACCTGGCGGATCAGTTACGCGCCAGCGGGCATAACGTGGTGATTTACCGTAACCATGTTCCGGCGCAAACCCTTATTGACCGCCTGGCGACCATGAAAAACCCGGTGCTGATGCTCTCACCAGGACCGGGCGCGCCGTCAGAAGCAGGCTGCATGCCTGAGTTGCTGACCCGTATGCGCGGCAAACTGCCGATTATCGGCATCTGTCTGGGACATCAGGCGATTGTAGAAGCCTATGGCGGCTATGTCGGGCAGGCAGGCGAAATTCTGCACGGTAAAGCCTCAAGCATTGAACATGATGGTCAGGCCATGTTTGCCGGGCTGGCGAACCCGCTGCCAGTGGCGCGCTACCATTCACTGGTGGGCAGCAACATTCCGGCAGGGTTAACCATCAACGCGCATTTTAATGGCATGGTGATGGCCGTGCGTCACGATGCGGATCGCGTGTGTGGCTTCCAGTTCCATCCGGAATCCATTCTGACTTCGCAAGGCGCCCGCTTGCTGGAACAAACCCTGGCCTGGGCACTGCAGAAACTGGAGCAGACCAATACCCTGCAACCAGTACTGGAAAAACTGTATCAGGCGCAAACCCTGAGCCAGCAGGAAAGCCACCAGCTTTTCTCTGCCGTGGTGCGCGGCGAGCTGAAGCCTGAACAACTGGCCGCAGCGCTGGTCAGTATGAAAGTGCGTGGTGAACACCCTAATGAAATCGCCGGGGCGGCCACCGCGCTACTGGAAAATGCCGCGCCGTTCCCACGTCCGGACTATCCGTTTGCCGATATCGTGGGCACCGGTGGCGACGGCAGCAACAGTATCAATATTTCAACCGCCAGCGCTTTTGTGGCGGCGGCCTGCGGGCTTAAGGTTGCCAAACACGGTAACCGCAGCGTTTCCAGCCGTTCCGGCTCATCAGATTTACTGGCAGCCTTCGGCATTAATCTGGATATGAATGCGGATAAATCCCGCACTGCGCTGGATGAACTGGGGGTCTGTTTCTTATTTGCACCGAAGTATCACACCGGGTTCCGCCACGCGATGCCGGTGCGCCAGCAGCTTAAAACGCGCACCTTGTTTAACGTGTTGGGGCCATTAATTAACCCGGCGCACCCGCCGCTGGCGTTGATCGGTGTTTACAGCCCGGAACTGGTGTTACCCATTGCCGAAACCCTGCGTGTTCTGGGCTATCAACGTGCGGCCGTTGTGCACAGCGGTGGGATGGATGAGGTGTCACTGCATGCCCCAACGATGGTGGCTGAATTGCGTGACGGCGAGATCAAAAGCTACCAGCTTACCGCTGCTGATTTCGGTCTGACGCCCTATCACCAGGAGCAACTGGCAGGCGGCACACCGGAAGAAAACCGTGACATTCTGACACGCTTACTACAAGGTAAAGGTGAAGCCGCCCATGAGGCCGCCGTCGCTGCAAATGTCGCCATGTTGATGCGTTTACATGGTGAAGAGGATTTGCAAGCTAACGCGCAAAAAGTTATGCAGGTGCTGCACAGCGGCGCCGCCTATGACAAAGTCACCGCACTTGCGGCAAGAGGGTAAAGAATGCAAACCGTATTAGCAAAAATCGTCGCGGATAAGGCGATTTGGGTAGCCGCCCGCAAGGAGCTGCAGCCGCTGGCCAGTTTTCAGAATGACGTGGTGCCGAGCACCCGTCGCTTCTACGACGCCCTGCAGGGTACGCGCACCGTGTTTATCCTGGAATGCAAAAAAGCATCCCCGTCAAAAGGGGTGATTCGCGATGATTTCGACCCGGCGCGTATCGCCGGCGTTTACAAACATCATGCGTCGGCCATCTCCGTACTGACCGACGAGAAATATTTCCAGGGCAGTTTTGATTTCCTGCCTGTTGTCAGCCAGATCGCGCATCAGCCGATTCTGTGTAAGGACTTCATTATCGACCCTTACCAGATTTATCTGGCGCGTTTTTACCAGGCCGATGCCTGTCTGTTGATGCTCTCGGTACTGGATGATGAGCAATACCGCCAGCTCTCTGCCGTAGCCCACAGCCTGAGCATGGGTGTACTGACCGAAGTCAGCAATGAAGAAGAGCTGGAACGCGCTATCGCGCTTGGGGCAAAAGTGGTCGGCATCAATAACCGCGACCTGCGCGATCTGTCCATCGATCTGAATCGTACACGTCAGTTGGCTCCGCGCCTCGGCGCAGGGGTAACGGTTATCAGCGAATCAGGGATTAACACTTATGCGCAGGTTCGTGAACTGAGCCATTTCGCCAATGGTTTCCTGATTGGTTCCGCGCTGATGTCTCATGACGATCTGGACGCCACCGTTAAACGCGTCTTGCTTGGCGAGAACAAAGTTTGCGGCCTGACGCGCCCGCAAGATGCGCTGGTCGCTTATGAAGCGGGAGCGATTTATGGCGGTCTGATTTTCGTCGCCTCTTCCCCTCGTGCCGTCAACGTCGCCCAGGCCCGCACGGTCATGTCGGGCGCACCGCTCCAGTACGTTGGTGTGTTCCGTAATGCGCCGGTCGAAACCGTGTCGGCCAACGTGGAGCAACTGGGGTTAGTCGCCGTACAGTTACACGGCAGTGAAGACCAGCACTATATCGACACGTTGCGTAAGCAGTTGCCGGATAGTGTACAAATCTGGAAGGCACTGAGCGTGGGCGACACCCTGCCGGCCCGCGACCTGGACCATGTCGATAAGTATGTGTTTGATAACGGCCAGGGCGGTAGCGGTAAGCGTTTTGACTGGAGCCTGCTGTCAGGGCAAACGCTGGACAACGTACTGCTGGCAGGCGGCCTTGGCGCAGATAACTGCGTGGAAGCGGCCAAAACCGGCTGTGCAGGACTCGATTTCAATTCAGGCGTAGAGTCTGAACCCGGGAAAAAAGACGCCGATAAAGTGGCCTCGGTATTCCGAACTTTACGCGCTTATTAAGGAAGAAAACCATGACGACATTATTAAATCCGTATTTTGGTGAGTTTGGTGGCATGTATGTGCCGCAAATCCTGATGCCTGCACTGCGTCAGCTTGAAGAAGCCTTTGTCAGCGCGCAAAAAGATCCTGAGTTTCAGGCGCAGTTCACCGATTTACTGAAAAACTACGCCGGTCGTCCGACCGCACTGACCAAATGCCAGAACATTACCGCAGGGACCAATACCACCCTGTACCTGAAGCGTGAAGATTTACTGCATGGCGGCGCACACAAAACCAACCAGGTATTAGGACAGGCGCTGCTGGCCAAACGGATGGGTAAAACGGAAATCATCGCCGAAACCGGTGCCGGTCAGCACGGTGTGGCATCGGCGCTCGCCAGCGCCCTGCTCGGCCTGAAATGCCGCATCTACATGGGTGCGAAAGATGTGGAGCGTCAGTCGCCAAACGTCTTCCGTATGCGCTTAATGGGCGCTGAGGTGATCCCGGTACATAGCGGTTCCGCTACCCTGAAAGATGCCTGTAATGAAGCGCTGCGCGACTGGTCTGGCAGCTATGATACTGCGCACTACATGCTCGGTACCGCCGCAGGCCCGCACCCCTTCCCGACCATTGTGCGCGAATTCCAGCGGATGATCGGTGAAGAGACCAAAGTGCAGATCCTCGAAAAAGAAGGCCGCCTGCCGGATGCCGTCATCGCCTGCGTGGGCGGCGGCTCCAATGCGATCGGCATGTTTGCCGATTTCATTGAAGAGACCAGTGTTGGCCTTATCGGGGTCGAACCTGCCGGCCACGGTATAGAGACCGGTGAACACGGCGCGCCGCTTAAGCATGGCCGCGTGGGGATCTATTTCGGAATGAAATCCCCAATGATGCAGACCGATGAAGGCCAGATCGAGGAGTCGTACTCTATCTCTGCGGGGCTGGATTTCCCGTCCGTGGGGCCACAGCACGCTTATCTGAACAGCACCGGTCGTGCGGATTATGTCTCTATTACCGATGACGAAGCACTCGAAGCCTTTAAGACGCTGTGCCGCCACGAAGGGATTATTCCGGCACTCGAATCCTCCCACGCCCTGGCCCATGCGCTAAAAATGATGCGTGAGAACCCGGAAAAAGAGCAACTGCTGGTAGTTAACCTGTCTGGCCGTGGAGATAAAGATATCTTCACCGTACACGATATTTTGAAAGCGCGAGGGGAAATCTGATGGAACGCTACGAGACTCTTTTTAAACAATTGAAGGAACGCAAGGAAGGTGCATTTGTTCCCTTTGTCACGCTGGGCGATCCCTCACCTGAGCAATCACTGAAAATCATCGATACGCTGATTGAAGCCGGCGCCGATGCACTGGAGTTAGGTATCCCGTTTTCAGACCCCCTGGCAGACGGTCCGACCATTCAAAACGCCACGCTGCGCGCCTTTGCCGCAGGCGTAACGCCGAGCCAGTGTTTTGAAATACTGGCCGCGATTCGCCAGAAACATCCGACGATCCCGATTGGTCTGCTGATGTACGCCAATCTCGTCTTTAGCCGCGGTATAGATGAGTTCTATGCCCAGTGCGAGAAAGCGGGTGTCGACTCAGTGCTGGTCGCCGATGTGCCAGTGGAGGAGTCTGCGCCGTTCCGTCAGGCCGCGCTGCGTCATAATGTCGCGCCGATCTTCATCTGCCCGCCAAACGCCGATGACGAGTTGCTGCGTCAAATCGCCTCGCACGGTCGCGGTTATACCTATCTACTCTCCCGTGCCGGGGTTACCGGGGCGGAAAACCGTGCCGCGTTGCCGCTCCACCATCTGGTCGAAAAACTGACCGAGTATCATGCTGCGCCACCATTGCAAGGGTTTGGCATCTCTGCGCCTGACCAGGTGACCGCAGCTATTGATGCGGGCGCTGCCGGGGCAATATCAGGTTCCGCTATCGTCAAAATTATCGAGAAGAACCTTGATAAACCTGCCCTGATGCTCGAAGAACTTGGCGCGTTTGTCCGGGCGATGAAAGCTGGCACTCGTCAGTAATGCCTCCTGACGCCCGGCCCACCGCCGGGCGTTTTTTACCGCTAGCTGAAACAGCGTCTGCACCCTCTTGCACAGCCCCATTTCACAAATAGCACTCATTCTCTGCTGATGCGTCTGTCTTATTATTCGTTTTCAGCGACCTGTCGTTTCCCGTTTTTTCATCCGGTGGCTGACTGTTAACTACAACACAATCCTGACTCACGACGGCTATCGCAGGTCAATTCTGCATTGCCTGCATAACGCTAAGGTTTAATAATGTCGCGGATATGTGGGACACGGATGACAGTAAACAACGTAGCGTATTCATCATCCGTCAGACGTTGATGTCGTTAATGGGAAGGATGTCCATATGCTTAATAAAGCCGCATTGATAAGAGGCTGGTTTACAATTGCGACGATTTTCACCTGTTTTACCCTTGGCAGTTATATAGGCCATTATTATTTTGCCGGTTCACGTATTCCATGGCTTATAGGGGTTATTGCCGCAATACTCATCAATTGGGGATCGTACGGTGTGCTGAAAAAACTTAACTGAATTTCTCGTTGATAAAAACTGGCCACCCTTATGCGGCCAGTTTTCTATAGCAGCTGTCAGAAGCGATAGCCAGCAGCAAACATAAATACCCACGGATCGAGACGCGTACTCACGCTTTGCTGCGCGCCTCCCGCTTTAAAGCGAACGTCCGTATCAATATCCATGTACCAGACCGAGGCATTAATCAGCCAGTTACGGTTAATTAAATAATCCACCCCTACCTGTCCTGCCGCGCCCCAGGAATTTTTCAGGCTCAAATCAGAAAGTCCAGCCGATTTACCCGTATCGTTGAATTTTTCATCAAAGAACATGGTGTAGTTGATACCCGCACCGATATACGGGCGGACTTTACTTGCGGCATCACCAAAATACCACTGTGCCATCAACGTTGGGGGCAAATGGTGAACGGTTGCGATATTACCGGTTGGGCCGGTTCCTACTTTATGACGAAACGGGGTCGCTGCCAGTAATTCCACGCCAACGTTGTCCGTTGCCATATACGTCATGGTCAGGCCAAGCTGGGTATTATTATCGACGTTAAAACTTCCCAGACTCCCTAACACATTATCCGACCCCGCCGTCGGTCTCACAGTCGCGGAACCGGCACGCATGAAAAATTCACCCGCTTCATGCGCATACGCACCTGCGGAAAGACTGCTGAGGATCAATGCTGCCACGGCTAATTTATTCATATCCACTCCATGTATGTGGTTTTTCATAGGCGCCGTGAATATACCTATAAATAAGTACATCGTGATCCAATCTGGATCACATTACATTCGTTAATTTAACATTTATTGATCTGAGTTAATTTTGGTTGCCAGTTCACACACTTAGTTTTTGTATTCACATCAATTTTGCCGTTTAAGCTTGGCAAAAAAATCGTTACCGACCTCTCTTGCCGATGCGTGTTCGTGGGTCTACTTTAATGAACTCACAATTTGAATTGATGCGTAGTTATTGCAGGTGTGCCATGAGTGATCTCAACCCGTGCATGTCGTGCGGAGCCTGTTGTGCTTATTTTCGTGTCTCTTTCTACTGGGCCGAGGCGGATGACGCTGGAGGTTCCGTACCGGCTCAACTGACTGAGCCTGTCACCCCTTTTTTACGCTGTATGCGCGGAACCAATCAGAAGCGAAGCCATTGTGTCGCGCTGGAAGGCATTCCGGGTGAGTCAGCACGTTGCCGTATTTATGAGCAACGACCATCTCCGTGCCGCGAATTTATGATGTCCGGCGAGAATGATGAGGCCAATGAGGCCTGCGATCGCGCCCGTGCGTATTACGGATTACCACCGCTTTACAAAGATATGCTTTTCCATACATCCACGGAGGCTGCCACCGATGACGCTTTCAGGGTACAATTGTGATGAATTTAACATTGCAGAACTCAAGGAGAGTGCATGTCTATCACGGCAGAATCCGTTTACCGTGACACGGGGAATTTTTTTCGTAATCAGTTTGTTACCATTTTACTGATTGCACTTCTATGTGCATTTATTACAGTGCTGTTAGGGCGCGTCTTTTCGCCCAGTGACGCCCAGCTTTCGATCCTGGGTGAAGGTGATTATCTGGCGGAAAGCACCGGGTTGTTCGACCTGGTCCGCAATATGACGCCGGAACAGCAGCAGGTATTGTTACGCTTATCAGCGGCAGCCACCTTCTCCGGTTTGATCGGGAATGCCATCCTGGCGGGCAGCACGTTGATGATGATCCGGATGATCTCAGCAGGGCAACGCGTTAGCGCGCTTCGTGCTATCGGTGCCAGTGCGCCGGTTTTGCCCGCGCTGTTTATCCTGTTCATGTTGACAACCTTTATGGTGCAAATTGGCATGATGTTCATCTTCGTACCCGGCGTATTACTGGCTATTTTGCTGGCGTTCGCACCGGTGATGATGGTTCAGGATCGCGCGGGCGTCTTCTCGGCGATGCGCGGCAGTATGCGTCTGGGCTGGAACAATATGCGTCTGGTTGCGCCTGCGGTCATCGGCTGGTTGCTGGCAAAAATCGTACTGTTGATGTTTGCACATAATTTAGCGTTTCTCACGCCGGAAATCGGTGCGGTGGTCGCAAACACGGTGAGCAACATGATATCTGTCGCTTTGCTCATTTATCTGTTTCGCCTGTATATGCTGATACGTCAGTGATTTTTCGCCTGCGAAAGCGGGCAATTTAACGGAACCGTAGAATGAAGCAGTTTCTTGATTTTCTCCCACTGGTAGTGTTTTTCGCTTTTTACAAGCTGTATGACATTTATGCCGCGACGACAGCCTTGATCATCGCTACAGCTGTTGTCCTGATTTATAGCTGGGTGCGTTACCGTAAAGTCGAAAAAATGGCGCTGATTACTTTTGTACTGGTGGCCGTTTTCGGTGGACTGACGATTTTCTTCCACAATGACGAATTCATTAAATGGAAAGTCACGGTTATCTACGCCCTGTTTGCCGGCGCGTTGCTGTTTAGCCAGTGGGTAATGAAAAAACCACTAATCCAGCGCATGCTTGGGAAAGAGCTCACCCTGCCGCCAGTAGTATGGGAGCGCCTCAACCTTGCATGGGCACTATTTTTCATCCTTTGTGGTCTGGCCAATATTTATATCGCCTTCTGGCTACCACAAAATATCTGGGTGAATTTCAAAGTGTTTGGCTTAACAGCGCTGACCCTTATCTTTACCGTATTAAGCGGTGTATATATCTATCGTCACATGCCGCAGGACGATAAACCATAACTCAAAATTAAAACCAATGATTTCAATGAATTAATTGTTTTATTGGTGTGTGAAAAATCTTATAAGCACGCTATCGTGTCAACATTAAACGAAGCGTGCTTCTTTTTTGATAATGTTGCTACTCATTACATCGCGACAGTCGTCTTTATCTCGCCCCTCCGCCAACAAAAATCCTCCCTTCCAGCCCCTTATTTAACCTTTTCGTTCGACATTTCAGGAGTTCATCTTCTTTGAATCTGTCTGAATGAAGGTACTCATTGCGGGCGATTCGCCCAGACGCAAACGCGCTAAGAATACCAGGCTTATCTTGCGATTTCGAGTCCGGTAAGCGTGGTTTGCCACGACCGTGGCCACAGGCGAATCGCTTTCAGGTTCCCAGCCTGATTGAGGAAGTCCAGAATATCCATCTGGTCGATTTCAACCAAACGCCGGAGCACACAATCAGCATCAATACCGACAACTTCGCTGCCGCTTCACTTTTAGAGCGGCGATCCTGTTTAGGATGTCAAATTTTGACACGTTCTGGGCAGCAATACGGTTTGCAGTTTTGACGCTGTACCCAGCCGAATAGCTGCTTGCATGGCGTTTAAATCAATGAGGTACTCGCGACAGAACCTGCCCTGTTTTGCGTTGAGTGCCATTAACAAGCCCCTATTATGGAAGAGGATTATTTATATATGTTACGAAATAAAAAAGGTAAAACAGCATATAGAATGGATCATCCGTGAACGCAAAATCAGTACCAGGCCAGGAACTATGCACGGTAATGTGACAATTATCAGTCTAGAGCAGAGCCTCTTTGCCTACGATAATCTTCTGGAAAACATGGACGTAAACGGCAATGTAGATACTGTAAAAGATGATCTTAAAGGAATTGATGTCACCGCAGATTTGATTGAAAAAATTAAATTGAGCATTTCAGGAACCCGTTGGGCTCTATTAAATGCCCGCCATTAGGCGGCCCTGGAAGCACAGCGTTCCCCAGGCTCACAACAGAAAGATCTCGTTAAGATGCATGCATGCAATAAAAACCCCGCTATAGCGAGGCTGCAATCGACTGAAATGTCAGAATTACGACACTTTTAAAGCATCAGCTATAGCATCAGTGAGAGCTTTAATTTGCTGTGCAACATGTTGCATTTCTCTATCTGCTTTGCATGCCGCAGCAGCGTCATAGCGTCCAACAGATACCCTTGCAATTTCTAATGCTGCTTTTACCACTTCTGCTCGATTATTCTCTTCGATTGTATTCGGTATATACTTGTCAAGCATTACAACCTCCTTTTCATAAACAGTCCGTAGAATAATCTTAAGATTTATCTGAATAAAGCATAATTACAGATATACACTGAATACCTACCATTTTTTGCAGTGCCCATGCCCTTGAGTCATCAAATCGGTTCGCCTGGTCAAAGACCATAGCCAATGATGGTTGTTAAATGATGCTGCCAGATACCTAACCCTTCATACTGATCGTCCATATAACCATGCAGGTTGTATCTGACCATCACTCTTCAATCTGATGCCCCAGCAGTTTTTCAATGACGTGCGCAGGGGCTACTAATTCAGATAATCGCGTAGCAACAGTCCTTCTTAAATCGTGAAGAGACTAAGGTTTCATGCCGTTTTTATTATGACCTGAGTTGAATTGGTAGACACCAGCGTTTGCCCCGGCGGGATATATTGCTTATCCCTGAAACGATAAACCCTGAGTGGCACATAAAAAAACCGGGCACTGCCCGGTTTTTTTTCTACATATCAGCTTATCTAATTGTTTTCAGCCATAAATCCATAGTAGCATCCCGCCAGAATTCCCCCTTCTTTATTGATGAGATAACCATGTCTAACACTCAGGATGCACCGCAGGGCGAACTTGTTCTGCGCACACTGGCAATGCCGGCAGACACCAATGCAAACGGTGATATTTTTGGCGGCTGGCTGATGTCGCAGATGGATATGGGCGGAGCAATCCTTGCTAAAGAGATCGCTCACGGACGCGTCGTCACTGTCCGCGTCGATGGTATGACTTTCCTGCGCCCGGTCGCTGTGGGCGATGTGGTGTGCTGTTATGCGCGCTGTGTGAAACGCGGTAATACGTCGGTTACCATCAACGTCGAAGTCTGGATTAAAAAGGTTGCCTCAGAACCTATTGGTCAACGTTATAAAGCCACGGACGCACTGTTTATTTATGTTGCCGTGGATAACGACGGCAAACCGCGACCACTGCCCGTGCAGGCATAAAAAAAGCCTCCATCTGGAGGCTTCCTTGCTTAATCCATTGTCGCGCCACCGTCCATACGGAAGATAATGTTAACCGTGATGCCGGTGCCCGGCTTACCCGGTTCATAACGCCATTTACGCATGGCCGTTTTCACCTCGCGCTCAAACATATTCGCCGGCTGCGCTGAAAGAATTTCCACGTTGTCGATACGTCCATCCTGCAATACGTCAAATTTCACGCGAACACGTCCTTCGATACGTAAGGCTTGTGCACGCGGCGGATATTGAGGCTGGGTGCGGCTTAATGCGCGCGGGCCTGCCGGTACCGATGGCACAGGTTTGGTGGCGATAGCTGGCGCGTTATTCATCGCCGGGCGTGGCGGTGCGTTACTTTCTACCGGTGCCGCCGGGCGGGGTTCTACCGGTTTTGCTTCACGCTTAGGCTGCTCGACTTTTTTCTCCGGTTTCGGCTTCGGTTTAGGTTTTGGCTTCGGTTCAGGTTTGTGGATCACCACCGGCGCTTCTTTTGGCGGCTCGGGAACGGGTTCCGGCTCGGGTTCCGGCTCCACAACAGGTTCTGGTGGTGGCTGCACCGCCTGTGGCGGCTCCAGCTCTGCCGGTGTCACCATGGTCACCGTAATCGGCGTAGCGGGTGCCGGTAATTCAATAACCTGATGTACCGAGGCATACAAGATGGCCGCCACGACAGCGCCATGCATACCGACGGACAACAGTGTCGGCCAGGGAAAGCGACGGGGTAAATCAAGGGCCATTGAAGTCATAATCGTTTCAGTTGAAAAAGCAAAGCTAGATTCTAAATGCAAATAGCAATCATATTCAACCAGCCATCGCATCTACCCCGGTTTTTGCGCGCATACGGTTAAAAAAAGCGCACACTGAAAGAGGATATTCACGCACCATCATCTTTGCGTTGCAGGCATTTATGGATTCACATAACGTAGTTGTTTTCTCATGATGAAGGAGCCCTACCCGTGCTTTATGTAATTTTTTCACAGGACGTCGCTGATTCCCTCGAAAAACGCCTTTCCGTGCGCCCGGCTCATCTGGCACGTCTGCAATTGCTGCATGACGAAGGGCGTTTATTAACGGCAGGCCCTATGCCAGCCGTAGACAGTAACGATCCGGGTGCGGCGGGTTTTACCGGTTCAACCGTCATCGCTGAATTTGAATCTCTGGAAGCGGCGCAGTCCTGGGCCGACGCGGACCCGTACGTCGCGGCAGGTGTTTACCAGCACGTCATCGTTAAGCCGTTTAAGAAAGTGTTCTGACTGTCAGAAATAACAAAGGGGTAAGCGTCATAATACCCCTTTGATTTATCCGTTTTAATGGGCAATCGTTTTTGAAAACAAATTAATAATAACCACGCCGGCAATAATTAACCCCATCCCCAGCATCGCCGGAAAATCCAGTTTCTGCCCGTGAATAATCCAGCCCACTGTACCAATTAATACAATCCCTACCCCGGACCAGACGGCGTAAATCACCCCGGTAGGTATAGTGCGCATTGGGATTGTCAGACACCAGAATGCAATACAATAGCCAACAATACTGATGATGCTGGGCACCAGGCGGGTAAAGCTATCGGAACTTTTAAGCGCAGTAGTCGCAATGACTTCACTGACGATCGCCAGGGCGAGAAAAATAATGGCTTCTTTATTCATGGTTATCCAAAGGCGAAATTAACGTTTACTTAGCGCAAGGCGGGTTGCGAAGAGCAAAAACACAACGCCGGTTGTGCGATCCATCCAGCGTATAACGGCTTCTTTACGTAAAAATGATGACAGTGGGCGCGTCGCCGCGATTAACGTTGTTGACCATATGGTTCCCAGCACCACATGAATCATCACCTGGCCAAATGTCCAAATAATAAGCGGCTGCCCATGCGGAATAAACTGTGGCAAAAAAGAGACGTAGAAAATACCCATTTTGGGATTCAGTACATTGCCTAACATGCCACGAATAAACCAGTTCTGCTTTTTATCTTCACCCGCAACAGAGAAAACAGCGCTACGCGGGCGAATGAGCATATTCACGCCCAGCCAGCATAAATAGGCAGCGCCACAATATTTGAGAATAGAGTATGCCAGTTCCGACACCGCAACTAATGCCCCAAGGCCGAAGGCAACGGCAGCCCCCCAGATGAGACAACCGGTGTTAATGCCGAAGGCTGCTTTAAATGCCTGACTCCGGCCCTCCACCGCAGCAGTACGTAAAATTAGTGCGGTATCGAGACCCGGTGTGAGCGTCAGCAGCGTCGCCGCAAGGGTAAAAGCAATCAAACTATCAATAACAGACATGCAGTATTCACCCTTTTTGATAAAGCGATAAAAAAACAATGGGCACCATAAAGGTGCCCAGAACCATCAGAACCCGTAAAAATCAAAAACTAACGCGTTGCGATGCCGATTAAGAATACACTTTCTTATCGCGTGGATACGCATATTGCGACGGGACTGCCCTTCCAACCAGCGCGCCTTGCGACGACTGGCCTGCCGGGACATACGCCAGCGCCCCACTTCCGTTCTACTACGCTTCATTTCTACGACTCTTTCTTAACAAAGAACCCCCATTATAAACCCTGGACGTCACCAGACCAGTCCTTTTCAGCGCCGTTTTTGTTTGCCAGATGAGTCCTTATGCGTAAACTCCTTATATCAGATTTTCAAAAGGATTTTTTGTTATGACAACCTTCTACACGGTTGTGAGTTGGCTGATCATTTTGGGCTACTGGCTGCTCATCGCTGGTGTAACGTTGCGCATCCTAATGAAGCGCCGTGCGGTCCCTTCTGCCATGGCATGGCTGCTGATTATTTATATTCTCCCTCTGGTGGGGATTATTGCGTACCTGTCCGTTGGGGAACTACATCTTGGTAAGCGCCGAGCTGAGCGCGCTCGTGCAATGTGGCCATCCACTGCCAAGTGGTTAAAAGACCTTAAGACGTATCACCATATTTTCGCGACTGAAAACAGCAGCGTCGCCACTTCTCTGTTCAAACTCTGCGAACGGCGTCAGGGCATTGCGGGCGTGAAAGGTAATCAGCTCCAGTTGCTCACCTCCTCAGATGACGTGATGCAGGCATTGATCCGCGACATTCAGCTAGCCCGCCATAACATCGAGATGGTGTTTTATATCTGGCAGCCAGGAGGAATGGCCGATCAGGTCGCCGAATCCTTGATGGCGGCGGCCCGCCGTGGTGTGCATTGCCGTTTAATGCTCGATTCAGCAGGCAGCGTGGCGTTCTTCCGCAGTCCGTGGGCCGGCATGCTGCGCAATTCAGGTATTGAAGTGGTCGAATCGTTAAAAGTTAATCTGATGCGTGTGTTTCTGCGTCGGATGGACCTGCGCCAGCACCGCAAGATGATCCTTATTGATAATTACATCGCCTATACCGGCAGTATGAACATGGTGGACCCCCGCTTCTTCAAACAGGATGCAGGCGTCGGTCAATGGGTCGATTTAATGGCAAGGATGGAAGGCCCGGTGTCTACTGCGATGGGGATCGTCTACTCCTGCGACTGGGAGATAGAAACCGGGAAACGCATCCTCCCACCGCCACCGGATGCCAATATCATGCCGTTTGAGCAGGCCAGCGGGCACACAATCCACACCATTGCCTCTGGTCCGGGGTTCCCGGAAGACCTTATTCACCAGGCATTATTGACCGCGGTTTATGCCTCGCGCGAATACCTGATTATGACGACGCCCTATTTCGTCCCCAGCGATGATCTTCTGCATGCCATTTGTACCGCCGCGCAACGAGGCGTTGACGTCAGTATTATCCTGCCGCGTAAGAATGACTCGGTGCTGGTTGGCTGGGCAAGCCGGGCCTTTTTCACCGAACTACTGGCTGCGGGGGTAAAAATCTATCAGTTTGAAGGCGGACTTCTGCATACGAAAAGCGTGCTGGTCGATGGCGAGTTAAGCCTCGTGGGAACAGTGAACCTTGATATGCGTAGTCTGTGGCTTAATTTTGAGATTACACTGGTTATCGACGATACCGGCTTTGGCAGCGATCTGGCCGCCGTGCAGGATGATTATATTTCGCGGTCTCGCTTGCTGGACGCACGACTGTGGGTTAAACGACCGTTCTGGCACCGGATTGCAGAACGACTGTTTTACTTCTTTAGCCCATTGCTGTAAAACGTGCCCAAATGATATTAAACAGGTAGTCATTATGGAAATGGATCTGAACAACCGCCTGAGCGAAGACGAAACGCTGGAGCAGGCTTACGATATTTTTCTCGAACTTGCGGCGGATAATCTCGACCCGGCAGATATCATTCTGTTCAATCTTCAGTTTGAAGAGCGTGGCGGTGCGGAATTGTTTGATCCCAGCGAAGACTGGCAAGAGCATGTTGATTACGATCTGAACCCGGACTTTTTCGCCGAGGTGGTGATTGGCCTCGCGGATAGCGACGGTGGCGAAATCAACGATGTCTTTGCCCGCGTACTGCTCTGTCGCGAGAAAGATCATAAGTTATGCCACATTCTCTGGCGCGAGTAGTAAAAATAAATATCCTCCGGCATAGCCGGAGGTTTTTCAGATGCGCCTGTAAGGCTCTGTTACCAGCCGCGCCCTAACAGGCGCATACGATCTGACATTTGCATCAAACTTCCTTACTTACGGCCCGTAAACGGGCTGCCCGGATAAGGGATCGACAACTGCTCACCCATTTTATCCTCTTCAAGCTGGTGCTTTATGTATTCCTGTATCTTCGCTGTGTTCTTCCCTACCGTATCCACGTAGTATCCCCGACACCAGAACTCCCTGTTCCTGTATTTGAATTTCAGATCTCCAAACTGCTCATAAAGCATCAGACTGCTTTTCCCTTTCAGATATCCCATAAAGCCGGATACGCTCATTTTGGGCGGGATTTCCACAAGCATATGGATATGATCTGCACAGCATTCAGCTTCCAGGATCCGTACGTTTTTCCACTCACACAGCTTTCTTAAAATGCTGCCTATC
This sequence comes from Phytobacter diazotrophicus, assembly GCF_052061655.1. Lineage (NCBI taxonomy): Bacteria > Pseudomonadati > Pseudomonadota > Gammaproteobacteria > Enterobacterales > Enterobacteriaceae > Phytobacter > Phytobacter diazotrophicus. The sequence goes on from NZ_CM125428.1 coordinate 3,005,476, forward strand.
GCCAGACGTTTCTCTCCGTAGAACGCCTGTCTTCGGTATTTCGGCGCAAAAACTATGTGATATTTACAGTTCCATCGGGTGTGCGCTAAGCTCTTTTCGTCCCCCATCGGGACCCCCTTTTGATTTCTTGTTGAACTTTTGCAGTTGCCAGACCGCAAGCTGTTTTAACAAATCAAAAGGGGTTTTAATAACTGGCTTAAAGCTGAAAGCTTTCCGGAACCCCCAGCCTAGCTGGGGGTTTTCTATAGACAAGAAAAGGCTGACTTTCGTCAGCCTTTTTCATTTAGAGCGGGTCAACCTTAAGGCACGAGACCGCATGGCGGAAGCTACCTTCCAGCACCGGGCGCGTCTGCGCGCACTCGGGTCCGGCAATCGGGCAACGCGTACGGAACACGCAGCCCGACGGCGGGTTGATTGGTGAAGGCAAATCCCCTTCCAGCAACTGAATCTGCTTGTTCTTTTCCAGATCCGGGTCAGGGATTGGTACAGCAGACATCAGCGCTTTGGTATAAGGGTGCTGCGGATTGTGGTACACCTCGTCATAGGTACCCAGTTCCACCGCGTGGCCCAAATACATGACCAGCACGCGATCGGAGATGTGCTTCACCACCGCGAGATCGTGGGCGATAAAGATCAGCGACAACCCCATTTCCCGCTGCAGTTTTTGCAGCAAGTTGACCACCTGCGCCTGGATTGACACGTCCAGTGCAGAAACCGGTTCGTCACAGATAATCAGCTTCGGTTCGAGGATCAGCGCACGGGCAATGCCGATACGCTGACACTGACCGCCTGAGAATTCGTGCGGGTAGCGGTTAATCAGGTTTGGCAGCAGGCCCACTTTCATCATCATGGCTTTGACGCGGTCACGCACTTCCTGACGCGGCATTTTCGGATGATAAGTACGCAGCGGTTCCGCGATGATTTCGCCAATGGTCATACGCGGATTCAGCGATGCCAGCGGGTCCTGGAAAATCATCTGAATGTCACTGCGCACGTCGCGCCATTCATCAGGCTTCATCCCGAGCAAATCTTTGCCCAGCCAGGCCACTTTGCCGTCAGTTGCTTTGACAAGCCCAATAATCGCACGGGCAAAGGTCGACTTCCCGCAACCGGATTCGCCCACCACGCCAAGGGTTTCCCCTTCATACAGACGCAGCGTAACGCCGTCTACCGCTTTCAGTGTTTTGGATGGCTGCCAGAACCATTGCTTACCGTCTTTTATGTCGAAATGGACTTTCAGGTCAGCAATTTCCAGGAGTACTTTTCTTTCTTCTGTGACGGCATTCATACCAGTTCCTCCACCGGCTTAAAGCAGGCGCGCAAACGTCCTGGGGCAAACTCCTCCAGCGGCGGAGCACTGTTACAGATTTCCATCGCATGCGGGCAACGCGGCTGGAACGGACACCCTTTGGGCAACCGCAGCAGGTTCGGCGGGTTACCAGGGATGGTCAGCAACTCTTCACCTTCGGCGTCGAGGCGCGGTACCGCATTGAGCAGACCGATCGAATAGGGATGCGCCGGATGGTAGAACACATCGCGCGCCACGCCGTATTCCATAGTACGCCCGGCGTACATCACCAGCACTTTGTCACAGATGCCTGCTACAACGCCGAGATCGTGGGTGATCATGATAATGGCAGTGTTGAATTCACGTTTAAGCTCATTGAGTAACGTCATGATCTGCGCCTGTACGGTCACGTCCAGCGCGGTAGTCGGTTCGTCGGCAATGAGCAGTTTTGGCCGGCACATTAATGCCATAGCAATCATTACGCGCTGGCGCATCCCGCCGGAAAACTCATGCGGGTACATGCGCATACGCTTGCGCGCTTCCGGCATTTTCACGGCGTCGAGCATTTTGACCGACTCTTCAAATGCTTCGGCCTTACCCATGCCTTTATGCAGCATCAGCACTTCCATTAACTGCTCACCGACCCGCATATACGGATTCAGTGAGGTCATCGGGTCCTGGAAGATCATGGAAATCTGCTCGGCACGCAATTTGTTCAGCGCATGCTCAGGCAAGTTCAGAATCTCTTTGCCATTGAATTTCGCCGAACCACCAATACGCCCGTTCGATGCCAGCAGGCCCATCAGTGCAAATGCGGTCTGAGATTTACCCGAACCCGATTCACCCACAATGCCGAGAGTCTCACCGGCACGCAGGCTAAAGTTCAGGTCGTTTACCGCCGTAACGTCACCGTCCGGGGTTTTAAATGTCACACGCAGATCGTTAACATCCAGAAGAATGCCCGAATGCTGCTGCGCCTGTGGCGCCAATGAGGTTTCATGCTTGCTCATAACAGCACTCCTTAACGATCTTTCGGGTCGAGAGCATCACGCAGCCCATCGCCGATAAAGTTGAAACAGAATAACGTTACCACCAGGAAGCCTGCAGGAAACAGCAGTAGCCACGGGGAAACTTCCATCGAGTTTGCGCCATCACTGAGCAATGCGCCCCAACTGCTTAATGGCTCTTGCGTCCCCAAACCAAGGAAGCTCAGGAACGATTCGAAAAGAATCATGCTCGGCACCAATAGCGAGGCATACACCACCACGACACCCAGTACGTTGGGAACAATATGGCGAATGACAATATTGCCCGTCGATACACCGCCTACCTGAGCCGCTTCGATAAACTCTTTACGTTTGAGACTCAGCGTTTGACCACGGACGATACGCGCCATATCCAGCCAGGAAACCATACCGATAGCGACAAAAATGAGCAGGATGTTTTGCCCGAAGAAAGTCACCAGCAGGATAACGAAGAACATAAACGGGAATGAGTTGAGGATCTCAAGCAGACGCATCATCACAGAGTCCACTTTACCCCCGAGGTAACCGGACAGTGATCCGTAAAGTGTTCCCAGGATAACCGCAACCAGCGCGGCAGCGATACCGACCATAAGCGAAATACGCCCACCAATGGCTACGCGCACCAGGAGATCGCGGCCGGATGAATCCGTCCCGAAATAGTGCCCGGAGGTTGTATCAGGCGCACTGGACATCATGCCCCAGTCCGTATCGAAATAGCTAAACTGCGATAGCATCGGCGCCAGGGTCACGAAAAGCGCGATAAAGAACAAGACGACAAGGCTGGCGACCGCTGCACGGTTGTGCATAAAGCGACGTCGTGCATCCTGCCACAGACTGCGACCTTCTACTTCCAGTTTTTCACTGAAGTTTTCCAGCGCCTCGCTGTTTTTTTTACTTAACATCATGGCGTACTCCAGTGTTAATAACGAATTTTCGGATCGATAACGGCATACAGCACATCGACAATCGCGTTAAATACAATAGTTAACGTCCCTACCAGTATGGTCAAACTTAATACCAGCGAGTAATCGCGGTTCAATGCGCCATTCACAAACAACTGGCCGATACCAGGTAAACCGTAAATCGTTTCGATAACCATTGAGCCTGTGATAATACCGACGAAAGCAGGCCCCATATAGGAAAGCACGGGCAACAATGCGGGTTTCAGCGCATGGCGGAAAATAATGCGGCGCATCGGTAAGCCTTTCGCTCGTGCGGTACGGATAAAGTTTGAATGCAGTACTTCAATCATCGAGCCACGCGTTATGCGCGCAATACTGGCGATATAGGCCAGAGATAATGCGACCATCGGCAGGATCATGAATTTTGGCGCGCCGCCATTCCATCCCCCGGCGGGTAACCATTTAAGCGTGATGGCGAAAATCATCACCAGCAGCGGAGCGACAACGAAGCTCGGTATCACAACCCCGGTCATCGCCAGCCCCATCACGGAATAGTCCCATCTGGTATTTTGTTTCAGCGCGGCAATGACGCCCGCACTCACGCCAAAAATCACCGCCAGTAAAAACGCCGCAGCGCCTAATTTCGCAGAAACAGGGAAGCTGGCCGCGACCAGATCATTCACCGTGTAATCTTTGTATTTAAATGACGGCCCAAAATCACCGTGCGCGAGCTGTTTCAGATAGCTGGCGTACTGGGTCAGAATCGGATCGTTCAGATGATATTTCGCTTCGATATTCGCCATGACTTCTGGCGGCAGCGTACGCTCACCGGTAAAAGGACTACCCGGCGCAAGACGCATCATAAAGAATGAGATAGTAATAAGAATAAATAGCGTCGGAATCGCTTCCAGACAGCGACGTAGGATAAATTTCAACATTGCCCGTACCTTCTGGCCTGTGCCTTTGTAGTGCGATGAAATAAGACACTGTGGGGCAGGATTACCCTGCCCCACTCATTGCCATTAATGCTTGATAATATACAAGTTTTTAACGTAGATATTATCCATCGGGTCTTTACCGGTATAACCACCCACCCACGGTTTCACCAGACGGGCGTTCACATAGTAATACACCGGGACAATCGCAGAGTCTTTATCGAGCTGCTGTTCAGCCTTGGTGTAAAGCTCCGTACGTTGCGCTTCGTCGGTGACTTGCAGCGTGTCGGTAATCAGCTTATCAAAGGCCGGGCTCTTATAGTGCGCGGTGTTGTTGGAGCTGTCAGACAGCATGGTATTCAGGAAGGATGTCGGTTCGTTATAGTCCGCACACCAGCCTGCACGCGCCACGTCAAAGGTGCCCTGATGGCGGCTGTCGAGGAAGGTTTTCCACTCCTGGTTCTCCAGCTTGACGTCTACGCCCAGGTTTTTCTTCCAGATAGAAGCAACCGCGATAGCCAGTTTTTTATGCAGGTCAGAGGTGTTGTACAGCAGGTTGAAAGTCAGCGGCTTGTCAGCCGTGTAGCCTGCTTCTGCCAGCAGTTTTTTCGCTTCTGCGTTACGTTTGTCTTGTGACCATTTGAACCATTCCGGCTCAACCAGTTTTGCACCGTCAGTGTATGGCGGGGTGTAGCTGTAGGCTGGCAAATCGCCCTGGTTCTTCACTTTATTGACGATGATGTCACGATCCAGAGCCAGTTTCAGCGCGGTACGAACACGAACGTCAGTGAACGGCGCTTTCTGGTTATTGATTTCGTAATAATAAGTACACAGGTACGGGTCGACGTGGACTTCTTTTGGAATTTCTTGTTTCAGTTTCTGGAACAGTTCAATCGGCATGTTGTTATAGGTCATGTCGATTTCACCGCTGCGGTAGCGGTTAACGTCAGTCACTTCTGAGGAAATAGGCAGGTAAGTTACCTGGTTAATTACCGTTTTCGCGTTATCCCAGTAATTGGTATTACGCTCAAGCACGATACGTTCGTTGACAACCCAATCTTTCAGTTTGTACGCACCGTTAGTCACGATATTCGCGGGCTGCGTCCATTTATCACCGAATTTCTCGACAACGGCTTTAGGAACGGGCGATACAGAGGCGTGTACCAGTAGTTTGTAGAAATAAGGAACCGGTTCGCTCAGCGTCACTTCAAAGGTATTGTCATCAAGCGCTTTTACGCCCAGGTCTGAGGTCGGTTTTTTACCGGCAATGATATCATCGATATTCGCAATGTGACCATATTGCAGGTAGCTGGCGTAAGGGGATGCAGTTTTTGGATCTGCCAGACGCTGCCAGCTATAAACGAAGTCGTGTGCCGTAACCGGCGAGCCGTCGGACCATTTCGCGTCTTTACGCAGATGGAAGGTCCAGACTTTGAAATCTTTGTTTTCCCACTTTTCAGCGACGCCGGCACTCGGATGGCCTTCAACGTCTGTGACTAACAGACCTTCAAACAGATCGCGGCTGATGTTTGATTCCGGCACGCCTTCAATTTTATGCGGATCAAGAGACTGTACTTCCGAACCGTTATTACGAACCAGCGTTTGCTTCTCTGCCAGTTGAACGCCTGCAGGAACATCCGCCGCCATGGCTACGTTACCTGCAATTAGCGCGGAGAGAACGCCCGCCGCTACGAGACTTTTTTTTGTGATGATGGACATTGTGTTGATACTCCACTCATTATAATTACTGACATTAATGCCAGCCTGTTTTGTCCCCTAAAGGGGGCCTGTACAGCGCAGGAGCTTTTGGCTGCTGTCAGGCATCGTTTTACTGCTTGCTATCACCGACTTTATTTCTTACGAGCCGCTCGGATGGCGCCCTTACGTCGATATCGTTATACGTCTCCCCTGTCGAGACGCCTGTTACTTTTGCAGGACGAGATTTGTATTTGAAAATAATTCTCATCTGCGAAGATTCTTAAGATAAATACAGGGCCGGAAAGTACCAAATGGCCCATTACGTCGCCAATACAATTTGCAAATTTGTTAACTAATTCTCTTTTATTCGCGCTTTCATCAGCGTTGTAAGAACGCACAGCCGTGCTCTGGTAAAAAATTAGTCTTTTCAATCATGCAGATAGATAGTGATTCGTCGCTGTTGTTACATTCGTAATACGATTGCGCGTTTTTTGCACAAAAAATCAACATTCGATTATTATCTAGCACATTTGTCTGCCTGAGCGACGAAATTACTAATATCATTTCAATTATCTGACAGCAAGCCCCAGAGTATCGTGTGAGGGAAATAACAGTGTCGGTGGATTAATTTATCATCACCTGGCAATGTAACGGAATGTAATCCACTGAAATAAAAGCACTTATTTAAATCATGTTGATTTATTATATTTATGGTTTTTTCTGACTTTAGTTATATGATTTCCTGATAATGCTGCGTTTCCAACGCCCTGCGCAGCATTATTTGACCAGGAAGCAAGTCAGTGTAGTAAACCCGGGAATATCCCTTTAACGCCTGCAACGATGAATTCAATACCGAGTGCCATCAGCAATAAACCCATGATACGGGTAATCACGTTAATCCCGGTTTGCCCAAGCAGGCGCACCAGCCAGGGTGCGATGCGGAACACGCCCCAGGAACAAAAAGCAAAAAGGGCTATTGCCACTGAAAATCCAGCAAGGTACTCCACGCTGTGGTAGCGCGTCCCCCAGACAATAGTCGAGCTGATGGCCCCCGGCCCTGCCATTAAGGGTAAAGCCAGCGGCACAACGCCGATACTCTCTCTGATCGCCGTTTCTGATTTCTCTTGCTTGTTTTGTTTGTCCTCACCCAGTTTACCGCTGATCATCGACATCGCTATGGTTACCACCAGGATCCCCCCGGCGATACGAAACGAGTCAATCGAAATACCAAATAACTGAAGAATCCCGTCCCCCAGAAAAAGCGACGTCCAGAGAATGATGGCAACGGAAAGGTTAGCGGTAAGATTAGTTTTGTTCCTCGCCCCAGCCGTTTGATAACTGGTCATACTAATAAAGACTGGAATAATACCGATGGGATTTACCAGCGCGAACAGGCCGATGAAAAACTTAGACCAGGTTGGAAAGTCAAACAATGTTTGAGTCACAGAGTGCTCCGCAGCAGTGCAAGGCAAAGAAGAAAGTATAGAAACAATAAGCCCCTGCTAAATATACGATTATTTGCAGCACAACTCACCCTAAATCCTGTCATCTTCCTTACATCCCGGCATGTTATGCATTTGTACTAATTATGATAATGTTAGTTGGCGCCGCCCTTTTATCATTAACATTTGATACAAATGCCCAAAAACAGCCTGCTGAAAGGTGTCAGCTTTGCTGTAACTTGATTTAGATCACGTAATCGGTACTCAGAAGTGAGTACTCTTGGAGACGTCGTCAGGGAGTAGAACCATCAGTTTGAATGATGTTTCGTTGAGGCTCTTTCAGTAAATCAGTTAGGTTGGGCAAGGCGTTAACTACTTGTTTTTCTGTAATTTACGCAACCTGCACCCGGTCTGTCTATACTGTCGTTTCGGACAGCTGGTTTACTAAAAGAGTTTAACATTATCAGGAGAGCATTATGGCTGTTACTAATGTCGCTGAACTTAACGCACTCGTTGAACGCGTGAAGAAAGCCCAGCGTGAATATGCCAACTTTACTCAAGAGCAAGTTGACAAGATTTTCCGCGCCGCCGCCCTGGCTGCCGCTGATGCCCGTATCCCTCTCGCTAAAATGGCCGTTGCCGAATCCGGCATGGGTATCGTCGAAGATAAAGTGATCAAAAACCACTTTGCTTCTGAATATATCTACAACGCTTATAAAGATGAGAAGACCTGTGGTGTCCTTGAGGAAGATGACACTTTTGGTACCATCACCATCGCTGAACCTATCGGTATCATCTGCGGTATCGTTCCAACAACTAACCCAACTTCTACTGCAATCTTCAAGTCGCTGATCAGTCTGAAGACTCGTAACGCAATCATCTTCTCTCCACATCCGCGCGCTAAAGATGCAACAAACAAAGCGGCTGATATCGTTCTGCAGGCTGCTATCGCTGCAGGCGCGCCAAAAGATCTGATTGGCTGGATTGATCAACCATCTGTTGAACTGTCTAACGCATTAATGCATCACCCTGACATCAACCTGATCCTCGCAACTGGCGGCCCGGGCATGGTGAAAGCAGCATACAGCTCCGGTAAACCGGCTATCGGCGTAGGCGCAGGCAACACACCTGTTGTTATCGACGAAACCGCTGATATCAAACGTGCTGTCGCTTCTGTTCTGATGTCTAAAACCTTCGACAATGGTGTTATCTGTGCTTCCGAACAGTCAGTAGTGGTTGTTGATTCTGTTTACGACGCTGTTCGCGAACGTTTTGCTACCCACGGCGGCTACCTGCTGCAGGGTAAAGAGTTGAAAGCCGTTCAGGACATTATCCTGAAAAATGGCGCGCTGAATGCCGCCATCGTTGGCCAACCGGCATACAAAATTGCTGAACTGGCAGGTTTCACTGTTCCTGCAACGACCAAAATTTTGATCGGTGAAGTGACTGTTGTTGACGAAAGCGAGCCGTTCGCTCACGAAAAACTGTCTCCGACTCTGGCAATGTACCGTGCGAAAGATTTTGACGATGCGGTAGTCAAAGCAGAGAAACTGGTTGCCATGGGCGGTATCGGTCACACCTCTTGCCTGTACACCGACCAGGATAACCAGCCGGCTCGCGTGCAGAAATTCGGCGCGGAAATGAAAACCGCACGTATCCTGATCAATACCCCGGCTTCTCAGGGTGGTATCGGTGACCTTTATAACTTCAAGCTCGCACCTTCCCTGACTCTGGGTTGTGGTTCCTGGGGTGGTAACTCCATCTCTGAAAACGTTGGTCCGAAACACCTGATCAACAAGAAAACCGTTGCTAAGCGAGCTGAAAACATGTTGTGGCATAAACTTCCGAAATCTATCTACTTCCGCCGTGGCTCTCTGCCAATCGCGCTGGATGAAGTGATTACTGATGGTCACAAACGCGCGCTGATCGTGACTGACCGCTTCCTGTTCAACAACGGTTATGCAGACCAGATCACCTCTGTTCTGAAAGCGGCTGGCGTAGAAACAGAAGTCTTCTTCGAAGTTGAAGCTGACCCGACACTGACTATCGTACGTAAAGGCGCAGAGCTGGCGAACTCCTTCAAACCTGACGTGATCATCGCGCTGGGTGGTGGTTCCCCGATGGATGCCGCGAAAATCATGTGGGTCATGTACGAACATCCGGAAACTCACTTCGAAGAACTGGCGCTGCGCTTTATGGATATCCGTAAACGTATCTACAAGTTCCCGAAAATGGGTGTGAAAGCGAAAATGGTTGCTATCACCACCACTTCCGGTACAGGTTCAGAAGTGACGCCGTTCGCAGTTGTCACTGACGATGCCACTGGCCAGAAATATCCGCTGGCAGACTATGCTCTGACCCCGGATATGGCGGTTGTTGACGCGAACCTGGTCATGGACATGCCGAAATCACTGTGTGCATTCGGTGGTCTGGATGCGGTAACCCACGCGCTGGAAGCTTACGTTTCTGTACTGGCGTCTGAGTTCTCCGATGGTCAGGCTCTGCAGGCTCTGAAACTGCTGAAAGAAAACCTGCCAGCGTCTTACCATGAAGGTTCTAAAAACCCGATTGCACGTGAGCGTGTACACAGTGCTGCTACCATCGCGGGTATCGCGTTTGCGAACGCCTTCCTGGGTGTGTGCCACTCCATGGCGCATAAACTGGGTTCACAGTTCCATATTCCGCACGGTCTGGCGAACGCCCTGTTGATCTCCAACGTTATCCGTTATAACGCGAATGACAACCCGACTAAACAGACTGCATTCAGCCAATACGACCGTCCGCAGGCTCGTCGTCGTTATGCAGAAATCGCTGACCATCTGGGTTTGACTTCTGTTGGTGACCGTACTGCTGCGAAAATTGAGAAACTGCTGGCATGGCTGGAAACCATCAAAGCTGAACTGGGCATTCCTAAGTCAATCCGTGAAGCAGGCGTTCAGGAAGCTGACTTCCTTGCTCACGTTGACAAACTGTCCGAAGATGCGTTCGATGACCAGTGTACCGGTGCTAACCCGCGTTACCCGCTGATCTCCGAGCTGAAACAAATCCTGCTGGATACCTACTACGGACGCGAGTTCAAAGAAGGCGCGCCAGCAGAAGTGAAAGTCGAAGCAGTAAAAGCGGATAAAGCAGACAAAAAAGCGAAGAAAACCGCTTAATTGTCCCGGCTACGATAACCTGCCTGATGGCTAACACCTGTCAGTTAAGCAAGATGATCAGTTGAACGATCCGGCGGGTAAACGACAAAAGCCCCATCATTTCTTTGATGGGGCTTTTTTACATTTTCAACATGCCTTGATGTAATCTCTAACCGCGCTCTACCCGCCTCATTCTCCTGCTACCAGCAGACTATTTCTGTCGAATCGACTTAAGTCCACAGCCGTAGGTGTAAACATCCCACAGACGTCATTGGCTGGCTGATATTGGCTATGCGAGTATTTTCGCACGCACAGATACGCCTGAGCAGACAGGAGGCGGGGTGAGATAGAGAGAGTTCGGACAGGCACACTGACTAACTACCCAACAGCCAGACCATGTGCCCTGATATCGCTGTACAAGCGATTAGTACCGCACAAAGGTGATATGCACTACACGACGCTCTTAATTGTCCCAGGCGCAAAGCCTGAGGCTTGTGAGCGCTGTTTTTATGCCTGTATTCAATCAGCAGCACGCATAGCTATAGTTGGGCTATCCTCTTACGCGCGACTGAATAGCAGACAGAGAGCCTTCTGTGAGTGCCTCTTTATAATGTTTACGGCAAACGGACACATAGCGCTCATTACCGCCAATAACGACTTGCTCACCCTCATTATAAGGCCGACCCGCCTGATCAAGTCTCAGCACCATACTGGCTTTACGTCCGCAGAAACAGATCGTTTTTAGTTCAACCAGTTTATCTGACCACGCCAGGAGATATTGGCTACCGATAAACAACTCACCACGGAAATCCGTTCTTAATCCATAACAGAGCACGGGAATATCAAGTTCATCGACAACATCGGACAACTGATATACCTGCTGACGGGTTAGAAATTGACTTTCATCAACTAAAACGCAGTGGACAGGCTCGCGCTGGTGCTCCGCATTAATTTCATCTTTAAGGGATGTATTTTGGTTAAAAAGACGCGCCGGCGACGATAAGCCAATACGTGAACTTACCTTCCCTGCCCCAAAGCGGTCATCAATTTCCGCGGTATAGACCAGCGTGCGCATGCCACGCTCCTGATAATTGTAGGAAGACTGCAATAAAGCCGTGGATTTTCCGGCATTCATCGCTGAGTAGTAGAAATAAAGTTGAGCCATCGCCCGCAAGACCCCAATCAAAGTGTGATATTCCTCGGCAGGATTGTATCATATTTTAACATGCTACCCGGAACGCCGGACGTACACTTTACTTACCTGCCAGACATGATTTCAGCGATATACTTCACGCTATTTTTCTCTCATAAGCTGTTGCTGACAAAGAAACAGACAATAAGCACACCGTGCCTCACAAGGGCATAAAAAAGAAGAAGCCTCTGCGCCAGGCTCAAGAAATTATTAATGTTTTATGCGAAACGACGCTGTTGTGAACCCTAATAAAAAAGGTTGATATTTATCCATCGAAACTATAATTCGTATGAGATTAATCAGTTAAAAGCGCTGATTAAACACCTGAGCCGTTCGGGTGATAATGCTTTCTATATGGTTTTTTTGTGCGGTTGTTCAAGGAAAATTTAAGTTAGCGTTTTTTAAAAATGAGGTAAATAAAGAGGAAATTTGAATTCCTTACATTCTCACCTATTGCACTACTCAAATTAACGCTCTATTATTAGCCCAACAAACCACCCCAATATAAGTTTGAGATTACTACAATGAGCGAAGCACTTAAAATTTTGAACAACATCCGTACTCTTCGTGCGCAGGCAAGAGAATGCACTCTGGAAACGCTCGAAGAAATGCTGGAAAAATTAGAAGTCGTAGTTAACGAGCGTCGTGAAGAAGAAAGCGCTGCAGCTGCTGAAATCGAAGAACGCACTCGCAAACTGCAACAATATCGCGAAATGCTGATTGCTGATGGTATTGATCCGAATGAACTGCTGAACAGCATGGTCGCAGCTAAAACCGGAACTAAAGCTAAACGCGCTGCACGTCCGGCTAAATATAGCTACGTTGATGAAAACGGTGAAACTAAAACCTGGACTGGTCAGGGCCGTACTCCAGCAGTAATCAAAAAAGCGATGGACGAACAAGGTAAACAACTGGAAGACTTCCTGATCCAGGAATAATCCTAAGCCTTTATGAAGAATCCCGCCAATGGCGGGATTTTTTTTGACCACTTTTTTAGCCATTCTTGCTGAGCAATATTCTGTAACGATGAAGATAAACGTGCATTGCTGATACTATTTGCTCACCAATGTCCCGTATCGATATTCCCACTTTGTACAAAGATTTCTCCAGGCTTCTGGTCGGTCACTCCAAAGGTGTCTGCAGGCAATAAAAAAGCCGGAGTGATAATCATCAATCCGGCTTTATTCTCTGGGACTAAATCAGGTTACGCTTTAGCGACACCGACAACGTCTTCCAGCCAGGCTTTAAATTCTTCGCCAAGTACATTATGGCGAATACCATATTCTACGAAAGCCTGCATATAACCCAGCTTATTACCGCAGTCATGGCTTTTGCCTTTCATGTGATAAGCTTCGACGGTTTCTTTCTCGATAAGCATATCGATGGCGTCGGTCAACTGAATCTCATCACCTGCTCCCGGAGGCGTTTTCGCCAGCAGCGGCCAAATCTCTTCGCTGAGGACGTAACGGCCTACAACAGCGAGATTAGACGGCGCGACATTCGCTTTCGGTTTTTCAACCACACCGACCATCGGTACGCTGTCACCCGGTTTGAGTTCAGCGCCTTTACAGTCAACAACACCGTATGCAGTCACATCGGCAACCGGCTCAACCATAATCTGGCTGGCTCCGGTTTCGTCGAAACGCTTGATCATTTCCGCCAGGTTATCCTGGGAAAGATCGGATTCGAATTCGTCCAGAATAACGTCAGGAAGAATAACCGCCACCGGTTCATTTCCTACAACCGGATGCGCGCACAGCACCGCGTGTCCAAGCCCCTTAGCCAGTCCCTGACGGACCTGCATAATGGTGACGTGCGGCGGGCAAATAGCCTGAACTTCTTCCAGTAGCTGACGTTTCACACGTTTTTCCAGCATGGCCTCAAGCTCAAAGCTGGTATCGAAATGGTTTTCGATAGAATTTTTCGACGAATGCGTAACCAGAACAATTTCGGTAATACCCGCAGCGATACACTCATTCACGACATACTGAATTAATGGCTTATCAACCAACGGTAACATTTCTTTAGGAATCGCCTTTGTCGCCGGCAGCATCCTGGTTCCCAATCCCGCAACCGGGATAACTGCTTTAGTCACTCTCGAATTTATGGCAGCCATTGAAAATCTCCTGGTCTGTTCACGCTTTGAGCATGTTCATGAATTAATTCGCATCTGAGTATATCAGTACCATCGTAATGACCTGGTCTGAAAAGGACGCTATAACGTTTAATTAGGATTAATACGCAAAACTGTGGGGATAGTACCACTCGCTTTAAAAAGGAGGTAAAGCTATCTGCGTAATACGTTGCGATTGCTCATTCCGCAGACAACATTAAACGCAGACGGCCACCGGCACCCCATACCTGACATTGCCAGGCATCGCACCGTTGACTCAATTGGTTCAGATACGTATTTCCTAAAGTACCCAACGGTACGCCGTTACTGATTTGAATTTGGTGTTCGCCAGTATTTAATGTCGCATTAAGGCCTGCCGACACTAAAATAAGGTTTTTTAATTCGCTGTGATAATACCCAACCAGCAAAGGGAACTGTCCGGGCAAATTTGCCTGGCGCAGCAACTGGTTCACCTGCTTAAGCAAGCTGCCCATTTCAGGGAGTTTTTGATTTTGATGTGATAACTGTTCCTGAAGTAAGCCGTTGAACAATGCACGCAGTAATAATGCTGCCAGAACACCATTATTGCCTGCGCGTGTCACATCAAGGCAATAAAAAGCCAGATCGTGTGACGAGATTGGCGCAATATCAAGCACCAGACCGGGTTGATCGGCAGACACTAGCTGGCGGTAATTAACCCGGCAACCCGACATCTTCTGCTGAACCGGCGGCTGTAATTCCTGTAAAAGTTTGGCGGCAGCCTGGGGATTTTCAACCAGTGCATCCCAATCCTGGAACAAACGTTCTTCTTCTTCGACACGCGAATTAAACATATTGGGATAGAGGCAGGCGAACACGGTCTCTTTTAGACGATTAAGATCTTTAACCGGCTTAAGTAAAACGTCTTGCACCCCTAAACGCAGCGCCTTCGCAATATCTGCCATGTTATCGGTTGCAGAAATGACGAGCACCGGCATTTGATCGCCTTTATTGCGCAAATGTTCGACAAGCTTAAGGCCATTCATTCTCGGCATGGCGATGTCGCAAATCATGAGATCAGGGGAAGCCCTGTCCAGTTGTTCGAGCGCTGAGACACCGTCATCCGCGACCAGTGTTTCCGCTCCCAGAGATGAGAGCCAGGAATCCAGCAGCGAGCGGAAGACGGGTTCGTCTTCAACGATCAGTATCTGTTTTCCTGCTAACGGCTGCGTCATCTTATCTCCCCTGCCCGACGATAAATAAATAGTGGCATGATCTATCAATAATCGCCTGTCAGAATTTGCTGAACTCGAATAAAAAAAACATACTTAGTCTATTGTCCTTACCAACGGTAGTAGTTCATCGATTTTCTTTTCAACAGCAAGTTGCCCCGCAGCGATTGCCGCCTCTGCCCGATGAAAATCAAGGGTCGAAATTTGCGGGCAAAGTGGCTGTATTAAAATATCAGGGGGATCGCCGGCCATTCGGTTGCGCTTAAGTCGATTCTCAAGCACCTGAATGGAGGTGGTCATGATTTCCATTGCCGTCGGTGCAATAACAGTGCGCCGGGCCTTCATTTTACTTAGCCTGTCCCGAAGACGTTCATGCCAGCGCAACTCGTCACTCTCATCGCCTTCTTGCGCCTCTTCCATCAACGTCGTCGACACTAAATCCTGCTGCATCAAATGCGCGTCATGCTGCAGGTCGACGGCAATAACGATATCCGCCCCCAGCGCGCGTGTCAGGGAGACAGGAACGGGATTCACCACCGCGCCATCGACCAGCCAATAGCCATTATGGGCAACGGGCGACATAAGACCTGGCATACTGCACGATGCGCGCACCGCCAGATGAAGATCGCCTTCGGTAAACCATAGCTCTCGCCCGGTGCTGAGGTTGGTTGCTACAGCACCGAATTTCAACTGACAATCAGTGAACAGCGTTTCGGGCAGGACTTGCCGATAGTGGTTGAAAACACGTTCGCCGCGTAATAATCCACCGCGTCGCCACGACGGATCCATAAGTTTGAGGACGTCCCAGTAACTGAAAGAGCGTACCCACGCTTCCAGTCTGGGGAGTTTATTGCAGGCGTACGCGGCGCCCACAAGGGAACCAATAGAGCACCCCGCCACGACATCAATCTTGATCCCTGCGTGTTGCAATGCGTTTATCACACCAATGTGTGACCAGCCTCTGGCGGCCCCTGATCCCAGCGCCAACCCAATTTTAACCGTTCTCATTACCTGGATTTTTGTCCCCCGGAACGACTGGCGTAGCCACGAAGCTACAGCTCAGTTAACATAACGCTACTCTGGCTTATAGTGCCGTTATTTTTGTACAGGAAGCCGATTTTGTCTCAACTCTGTCCCTGCGGTAGCGCAGTCGAGTATAGCCTATGTTGCCAGCCTTATCTGTCTGGCTCACAGGTTGCGCCAGATCCATCACATCTTATGCGCTCCCGTTATAGCGCATTTGTGATGAAAGACGTCGACTATTTAATTAGCACCTGGCACCCGACTTGCCATGCCGCCACGTTTCGTCCAGACATTGAAGCCGGTTTCAACCGTACCCAGTGGCTGGGTTTGACGGTGTTCGAACATGCCAGCGGAAAAAACGACACAGAAGGTTACGTCAGTTTTATTGCCCGTTTCAATGAAGATGGCAAAGCGGGAGCAATTATTGAGCGTTCCAGATTCTTAAAGGAGAACGGCCGGTGGTATTATATTGACGGCACACGTCCGCAATTTGGCCGTAACGATCCGTGTCCATGCGGGTCCGGTAAGAAATTCAAAAAGTGCTGCGGGCAATACGCCCAGCGATAACTCATAGCAAACACCATCAACAGGATTTACCCGGCAATGCATTCATTACAACGTAAAGTATTACGCACCATTTGCCCTGACCAAAAAGGTCTCATCGCGCGGATTACTAACATTTGTTACAAACACGAACTCAATATCGTGCAAAACAACGAGTTTGTTGATCACCGCACCGGTCGCTTTTTCATGCGTACCGAGCTGGAAGGTATTTTTAACGACTCTACCCTGCTGGCCGACCTGGACAGCGCGCTGCCGGAAGGTTCTGTCCGTGAACTGAACCCCGCGGGACAGCGTCGCGTGGTCATTCTGGTGACCAAAGAAGCACATTGCCTTGGCGACTTATTAATGAAAGCCAACTACGGCGGGCTGGATATTGATATTGCAGCGGTCATCGGCAACCATGAAACGCTGCGTTCGCTGGTTGAGCGCTTTGATATTCCGTTTGAACTGGTCAGCCATGAAGGGTTAACCCGCGAAGAGCACGATGAGCAGATGGCGCAAGCCATTGAAGCACATCAACCGGATTATGTGGTGTTAGCGAAGTACATGCGTGTACTGACGCCGGGCTTTGTCTCCCGTTTTCCGAATAAAATTATCAATATTCACCATTCGTTCCTGCCGGCATTTATCGGCGCGCGTCCTTACCACCAGGCTTATGAGCGCGGTGTAAAAATCATCGGCGCGACGGCACACTATGTAAACGATAATCTGGACGAAGGTCCAATCATTATGCAGGACGTCATTCACGTCGATCATACTTACACTGCCGAAGATATGATGCGTGCGGGCCGCGATGTTGAAAAGAATGTGCTGAGCCGTGCGCTGTATCAGGTGCTGGCGCAACGTGTCTTCGTTTACGGTAACAGAACGATTATTCTTTAATCGCTAACGGAATGAATTGATTAGCTTTAATCCGTTACGGATGAAAAGTACGCAAACGGTTCAGTTTCGTTGAAGGAAAGCTTTACAGCGGCGCGTCATTTGGTATGATGCGCCCCGCTTCCTGAAACGGAGGCAGGCCAGTATAAGCATTGCCCCGTGGTGGGGTTCCCGAGCGGCCAAAGGGAGCAGACTGTAAATCTGCCGTCATCGACTTCGAAGGTTCGAATCCTTCCCCCACCACCATTATTGACCACTGCAATGTGGTAACACCGGTGAGAGTTTGCGAAGTTTGCACTTATCGGGAAGGGTGAGAACCTTCGATTAAGGTTCGAGTCGAGCGAAGGCGAGACAACGTTGCCAAAGGCAACGGCCCGAAGGGTGAGGAGCGAAGCGACGAATAATCCTTCCCCCACCACCATCTTCAAAGCAGTTCCAGACAATATGAATTACCCCTGGTGGGGTTCCCGAGCGGCCAAAGGGAGCAGACTGTAAATCTGCCGTCATCGACTTCGAAGGTTCGAATCCTTCCCCCACCACCATCACTTCATCTAGCACGCTGCCAAATCAAATCCTCAATGCACATATCCTCCCCATGCAGGGAAGGATGAGAAGCTTCGACTAAGGTTCGATTCGAGCGCAGCGAGAAAGCGTTGCCGCAGGCAACGACCCGAAGGGCGTGGAGCAGCGCAAACAAACATTTCCCTGATCCGCTGCGCTTATCAGGGCTAGCCGCCCGCAGGTCGAATAAACGCAACGCATCGAGGCTTTAAAATCATTACACGGGCGGCAACCGGCGTTTGACCGGCGAGCTTTTCACAATCGAGGTGTTGCACTGTGCGTATTCCGCTAAACCATCCAGCAATGTATCCAGTTGTTCGATGGAGCGCACCACCAGCCGGATAACAAAACAATCCTCCCCGGTGACCTTATCGCTCTCGATACATTCGGGCATCGCCTGAATGTACTTATCCACCTTCTGTAATAACCCCGGCAATGGCCGAACACGTACCAGCGCCTGCAAGGTATACCCTAACGCCGCCAGATTCACCTGCGCCGCGTACCCCTCAATCACCCCCCTTTCTTCCAGGCGCTTGAGTCTTTCTGCCGTGCTGGGTGACGACAGCCCGACGCGACCACTTAATACTTTTAGCGACATCCGCGCATCTTCCACCAGACACGCCAGAATTTGTCGGTCGATCTCATCGATAAGGTTTTCCATTGGTTTTACCTAATTAATAAACGTCATACGCAAATTTCACCTTACATCATCTCTGTAAAAGTGGCCTGCCATTTTCGACAATATGGGCCATCATTCAGGAGGTGATTTATGAATAACAGGCAAAAAGGCGTCTGGCAGATGAGCCTGGCGATGTTGATTTCCGGTTCCATTGGCGCATTCGTTTTGCTGTCGGGATTACCGGTCACGGAAGTGGTTTTCTGGCGATGCCTGATCGGCGCACTCACACTGTTTATCTTTATACGCGCCAGTAAACAGCCCTTTAGTCCGCTGACTAAAGTCACGCTGGCATTAGCCATTGCGGGCGGTATCGCCCTGGTCGTCAACTGGCTATTGCTGTTCGCCGCCTATAGTCGTATCTCGATTGGCCTGTCGACAGTGGTCTACAATACGCAGCCGTTCATGCTGGTCTTAATGGGGATGGCGCTGGGTGAGCGGGTCAGCCTGGTCAAATGGGGATGGCTTTTTCTGGCCTTCGCAGGGGTGGTGATTCTGCTCTCCGGCGAGCTCACGTCCGGCCACTCCGCACAGTGGTTTTCTGGTATTGTGCTGGCCCTGAGCGCCGCTTTTTTTTATGCGCTAACTGCAATCATCACCCGCAAACTCACCGGGATAGCGCCGCAGCATATTGCCTTTATCCAGGTGTTAACCGGGGTTGTTCTCCTGTTGCCACTGACCGGCAGACCTGTGTTTTCCGCCGACTATCCGTGGCTTATCCTATTTACTCTTGGGATCGTACACACCGGCGTGATGTACCAGTTGCTCTACAGCGCGATCCAGAAGCTGCCAACTCCCATCACAGGATCGCTCTCCTTCATTTATCCCGTGATTGCGATTGTGGTCGATAAACTGGTCTTTGGTCATACGCTCAATGCCACACAACTGATGGGCGGCGTATTGATTCTTTTTGCCGCCGCAGGTAACAACCAGGGTTGGGGTGAAAAAAAACCCCGCGAGTGCGGGGTTGGAATCAAAACACGGTCCAGTTAGCGGCGTGCGCGGACAATCTGATATTTGCGCGTCAGATATTCAACGGGCGCGCTCCAGATATGCACCAGCCGCGAGAACGGGAACAGCACAAACAGCGTCATCCCCAGCACCAGATGCACACGATAGATGAACGCTACCCCGTCAAGATGCGCGGAAGCCCCGCCGTGGAACGTCACCACGGCCTGGGCCCAGCCCACCAGCTTCATCATTTCGCTGCCATCCATATGCTGTGCGGAGAAAGGAATTGTTAACAGCCCCAACGCACACTGCACCATCAGCAAAGTCATGATCAGAATATCGGCCGCCGTGGATGTCGCGCGGATCCGCGGATTGAACAGTCGGCGTTTCAGCAGCATGATACCGCCCACCAGGCACATCACACCGCTGGCCCCACCGCCAATCATCGCCATTTTTTGTTTCACTTCGATGGGCAGGAAGGATTCGTACATCCAGTGCGGCGTCAGCATCCCCAGGAAGTGCCCGGCGAAGATGCCGAGGATCCCCAGATGGAACAAGTTTGACCAAATCACCATTCCTTTGCGGTCCAGCATCTGGCTGGAACCGGCACGCCAACTGTACTGGCCGTAGTCATAACGCAGCCAGCTCCCCACCAGAAACACCGTCCCGGCAATGTACGGGTACATATCAAAGAAGAACATATTCAGGAAGTGCATTATTGCTGTCCTCCGGTTGTGATA
The DNA here is from genome assembly GCF_052061655.1 of Phytobacter diazotrophicus. Taxonomy (NCBI): domain Bacteria; kingdom Pseudomonadati; phylum Pseudomonadota; class Gammaproteobacteria; order Enterobacterales; family Enterobacteriaceae; genus Phytobacter; species Phytobacter diazotrophicus. Next base: position 3,025,813 of record NZ_CM125428.1, read on the forward strand.
TTCAGGTACTGCGGTGCGACAGCGCCAGCGAAGCGATGTTGATGCGCAGCAATGTCAGATTCGCCACACCCCTGTTCGGCAAAGAATTTCACCTGCTCTTCTTCCCAGACGGCATCCAGCGCCTGCGGGGTATCATCACGCGCTTCATCAGCGATTTTTTCAGCCACTTTTTGTTGATCGATAGCGGTATTCGCCAGTTCGATCAGCGGTGTAAACAGCATCGCGTAGTGACTGTCGCGCTGTTGCAGACGAGCGCTCAGCAGCGCCAGGATCGGCGCAATGTCCTGCAATCCGCCCAACGCTTCCGCCGGCGGCAGTTGCGCCAGATACTCCAGATAGAGCGGCAGGTGATCCGGCAACTCGCGGCTGTCCAACTCCAGACCTTGCCGGGCGTATTGCGCCAGCAGATCGACCATCGCCTGTCCACGGTCGCGGGACTCGCCGTGTACGTGCTCGAAGAGGAGCAATGAGGTGGCGCGCCCCCGATCAAACAGTTCGCTGTAGTTTGCCTGGGCATCCAGCAGATCCTGCGAGGTCAACTGCTGCAGAAAATCGATAACACCTTGTGACTGAGACGCCGTGAAGTGCGTTGACGATTGCAGCGCCTCGATCAACTCCTGCTGATGCTGCCACAGAGCAGCATCCGGGTATTCCAACAGACGGGAAATAACGACCAGCTCAATCATGGGTGCGGCTCCGTTTTCACTGAAACATCAATGGCATCAATGCGACGGCTGTTGAACAGGTTGAATTTACTGTCCGAACCGTGGCAGCCATCACCAAAGGTAAAGCCACAACCGCTCTTCTCAGGAAACGCTTCGCGCGCCAGCTCACGATGACTGCTCGGGACCACAAAACGATCTTCGTAATTGGCGATGGCCAGGTAACGGTACATCTCCTGCGCCTGTGCTTCGGTCAGGCCCACTTCTTCCAGCGCACGGGTATCAATTTTGCCGTCCACGGTTTCCGCACGTTTGTAGTGACGCATTGCCAGCATACGTTTCAGCGCCAGCAGCACTGGCCCGGTATCCCCTGCGGTCAGCAGGTTTGCCAGGTACTGTACCGGGATGCGCAAACTGTCCACATCCGGCAGAATACCGTTGCTGCTCAGCTCACCTGCATCCGCCGCAGACTGAATCGGTGACAAAGGCGGCACGTACCAGACCATTGGCAACGTGCGATATTCCGGGTGCAGCGGCAGCGCCAGCTTCCAGTCCATCGCCATTTTATACACCGGCGACTGTTGAGCCGCGTCGATCACACTCAGCGGAATGCCGTCTTTAATTGCCTGCTCGATAACCTTCGGATCGTTCGGGTCAAGGAACACATCCAATTGGCGCTGATAGAGGTCTTTCTCGTTTTCTGTACTTGCCGCCTGCTCAATGGCATCCGCGTCATACAGCAACACGCCGAGGTAGCGGATGCGGCCTACGCAGGTTTCGGAACAGACCGTTGGCTGACCGGCTTCGATACGCGGATAACAGAAGATGCACTTCTCGGATTTACCGCTCTTCCAGTTGAAGTAGATTTTCTTGTACGGGCAACCGGTGATGCACATACGCCAGCCGCGGCACTTATCCTGATCAATCAGCACAATGCCGTCTTCCTCACGTTTGTAGATCGCGCCGCTCGGGCAGGTCGCCACGCACGCCGGGTTAAGACAGTGTTCGCACAGACGCGGCAAATACATCATGAAGGTGTTTTCAAACTGACCGTACATCGCCTTCTGCATGTTTTCGAAGTTTTTGTCTTTCGACAGCTTCTCAAACTCGCCGCCCAGGTCATCTTCCCAGTTTGGCCCACGGGTGATTTTATCCATCCGCTGGCCGGTGATCAGCGAGCGCGGACGGGCGATTGGCTGGTGTTTGCTGTCAGCCGGCGCGGTATGCAGCGTCTGGTAGTCATAATCAAACGGCTCGTAGTAATCGTCGATGCCCGGTAGATGCGGGTTGGCGAAAATTTTTCCCAGCAGCATCGGACGGTTACCCATCCGCGGCTGCAATTTGCCATTCACTTTACGGATCCAGCCGCCCTTCCATTTTTCCTGGTCTTCCCAGTTATTAGGGAAACCAACGCCGGGCTTACTTTCCACGTTGTTAAACCACGCGTACTCCATCCCTTCACGGCTGGTCCAGACGTTTTTACAGGTGACGGAACAGGTATGACAGCCGATGCACTTATCGAGGTTCAGCACCATGCCAACTTGTGAACGAATTTTCATTTTACGCTCTCCTGTACCTGGTCATTGCCTTCGCCATCCAGCCAGTTAATGTTCTTCATCTTACGTACCACCACAAACTCATCGCGGTTGGAACCAACCGTTCCGTAGTAGTTAAAGCCATAGGCCAGTTGGGCATAGCCGCCGATCATATGGGTCGGTTTTGGCGTAATTCGGGTTACTGAGTTATGGATACCCCCGCGCTGACCGGTGATTTCTGACCCCGGAATGTTCACGATACGTTCCTGAGCGTGGTACATCATGGTCATCCCGGCTGGTACGCGCTGGCTGACCACTGCACGGGCAGTCAGGGCACCATTGCTGTTAAAGACTTCAATCCAGTCGTTATCTTCGATACCCAACTCTTTGGCATCTGTCTCACTCATCCAGACAATCGGACCACCGCGGCCTAACGTCAGCATCAACAGGTTGTCGCTGTAGGTGGAGTGAATCCCCCATTTCTGGTGCGGCGTCAGGAAGTTGAGCGCTTTTTCCGGGTTACCGTTGGACTTCTCGCCCATCACCTCTTTCACTGAACGGGTGTCGATGGGCGGACGATAGACCAGCAGGCTTTCACCGAAGTCACGCATCCACTGATGGTCCTGATACAACTGCTGACGACCGGAGAGAGTACGCCATGGAATGAGCTCATGAACGTTGGTATAGCCTGCGTTATAAGAGACATGTTCATCTTCAAGGCCGGACCAGGTCGGGCTGGAGATAATTTTGCGCGGCTGCGCCTGGATATCGCGGAAGCGGATTTTCTCCTCTTCTTTGTTCGTCGCCAGATGCGTGTGGTCACGACCGGTAAATTCGCTGAGCGCCGCCCAGGCTTTGACCGCCACGTGGCCGTTGGTTTCCGGTGCCAGCGTCAGGATCATCTCTGCGGCATCAATCGCTGTGTTAAGCATCGGCTGGCCTTTCGCCGGGCCGTCCGCTTTGGTGTAATTGAGCTTACGCAGCAGGTCCATTTCGCTCTGAGTGTTCCAGGCAATGCCTTTACCGCCATTACCGATTTTCTCCATCAACGGGCCGATGGAGGTAAAGCGTTCGTAAGTCGCCGGATAATCACGCTCAACCACAATCAGATGCGGTGCGGTTTTACCTGGGATCAGATCGCATTCGCCTTTTTTCCAGTCTTTCACATCCAGCGGCTGCGCCAGTTCAGCGGCAGAGTCATGCTGAATCGGCAGGGTCACCAGATCGGTCTCTTTACCGAGGTGGCCCACGCAGACTTCGGAGAATTTTTTGGCAATCGCTTTATAAATCTCCCAGTCGCTTTTAGACTCCCAGGCCGGATCAACGGCAGCAGACAGCGGATGAATAAACGGATGCATATCCGACGTATTCATATCGTCTTTCTCATACCAGGTTGCCGTCGGTAGTACGATGTCGGAGTACAGGCAGGTGCTCGACAGACGGAAGTCCAGCGTCACCACCAGATCCAGCTTGCCGTCGAGCCCGTTATCTTTCCACTCCACCTCTTCCGGCTTCATGCCGCCCTGCTTGCCGAGATCTTTACCCTGAATACCGTTTTCCGTACCCAGCAGATACTTGAGCATGTACTCGTGGCCTTTACCGGAGGAGCCCAGCAGATTTGAACGCCAGATAAAGAGGTTACGCGGGTGGTTTTTGCCGTTTTCTGGCTGCTCCGCCGCAAAATGCATGGCGCCCTCTTTCAGGGATTTCACGGTGTAATCCACCGCTGACATACCTGCCTTTTTCGCCGCTTCGGCAATACGCAGCGGGTTGGTGCCCAGTTGCGGTGCCGATGGCAACCATCCCATACGTTCGGCGCGAACGTTGAAATCAATAAGGCTACCGGTGTAGCGTGATTTATCCGCCAGCGGCGACAAGAACTCCTGCGCGGTGACGGTTTCATAGCGCCACTGGCTGGAGTGGTTATAGAAGTAGGAGGTGCTGTTCATATGGCGCGCCGGACGGTTCCAGTCCAGGGCAAACGCCAGCGGTTGCCAGCCCGTTTGCGGGCGCAATTTTTCCTGGCCTACATAGTGTGCCCAGCCGCCGCCGCTTTGGCCAATACAGCCGCAGAAGATCAGCATATTGATGATCCCACGGTAGTTCATATCGAGGTGATACCAGTGGTTCATCCCGGCCCCGATGATGATCATCGAGCGGCCATGCGTTTTGTTGGCGTTATCCGCAAATTCACGGGCGGTGCGGATAATATTGGCGCGGGTAACACCGGTGATTTTTTCAGCCCAAGCCGGCGTATAGGCTTTGATATCGTCGTAGCTTGTGGCGCAATTTTCATCATTAAGACCGCGCTCCAGGCCATAATTCGCCAGGGTCAGGTCGTAAACGGTGGTCACCAGCACGCTGCTGCCATCGGCCAGTTGCAGGCGTTTAACCGGCAGTTTATGCAGCAGAACGTTTTCCAGTTCAACCTTACTAAAGTGCGCGGTGCTGTCGCCGCCAAAGTACGGGAAGCCAACGTCCGCGATCTCATCCTGACGACCCAACAGGCTCAGTTGCAGCTCCGTCTCAACACCGGTCGTGCCATCACGCTGTTCAAGGTTCCATTTGCCCTTCTCGCCCCAGCGGAAACCGATGGAACCGTTCGGCGCCACCATTTCGCCGTTATCAGCGAGCGCAACGGTTTTCCACTGCGGGTTATTCTCCTGGCCCAGCGCATCCACAAGATCCGATGCGCGCAGCATACGTCCAGCCGCATAGTATCCTTCACGCGGTTCCAGCATCACCAGCATTGGCATGTCGGTATAGCGACGCACATAATCGGTAAAATACTGGCTCGGGTTATCGAGGTGAAATTCACGCAACATGACGTGGCCCATCGCCAGTGCCATTGCCGCATCGGTGCCCTGCTTCGGTGCCAGCCACAGGTCGCACAGCTTGGCGATTTCGGCATAGTCCGGGGTTACGGCAACGGTCTTGGTGCCTTTGTAGCGGACCTCGGTAAAGAAGTGGGCATCCGGGGTACGGGTCTGCGGTACGTTGGAACCCCAGGCAATGATATAGCTGGAGTTATACCAGTCGGCGGACTCCGGAACGTCGGTCTGCTCACCCCAGGTCTGCGGCGAGGCTGGCGGCAGGTCGCAATACCAGTCGTAGAAGCTCAGGCAGGTACCGCCTAACAGCGACAAGTAGCGTGCGCCGGAAGCATAGGAGACCATCGACATCGCCGGGATCGGCGAGAAGCCTGCCACGCGGTCAGGACCGTAGGTTTTCACGGTGTAGACGTTAGAGGCCGCAATCAACTCATTCACTTCCTGCCAGGAGGAGCGAACAAAACCACCGCGTCCGCGTGCCTGTTTAAAGCTCTTCGCTTTATCAGCATCTTCAATGATCGAGGCCCAGGCGTTCACCGGATCAGGGTGTGCCACTTTCGCTTCACGCCACATTTTCATCAGGCGTTTGCGCATCAGCGGGTATTTCAGGCGGTTCGCACTGTAAAGATACCAGGAGTAGCTGGCGCCGCGAGGGCAGCCGCGTGGCTCATGGTTTGGCATATCAGGGCGGGTACGTGGGTAGTCGGTCTGCTGGGTTTCCCAGGTAACGAGGCCGTTTTTGACGTAAATCTTCCAGCTGCAAGACCCGGTGCAGTTTACACCGTGAGTAGAACGCACGACTTTATCGTGCTGCCAGCGTTGGCGGTATCCATCCTCCCAGTCCCGGTTTGTTTCGAGAAGCTGGCCGTGCCCATCGGCAAACGTTTCGCCCTTCTGCTTGAAGTAGCGAAATCGGTCCAGGAATTTACTCATCGGGTTTCTCCTGTATGGAGCCTGACGGCTCTCTGATAAATCGACATTGCACAAATTAGGGGTTACAGCATTTGCGGCGAAAGTAACGCTCTGAAAGGCGTGAAGAATTGATGGCGATCAAGCTGTAAGGGCTTCATAAAGGCAGGGAAATCACTATCTACCCCCAAAAGGGTAGAATGTTTTTAAATTTAATTTATTGATATATAAAGAAAATAAATCACTGAAATGACAGCAAACGAGAAAAAATGCGCTAAGCAGGTATTAAGGAGTATAGCCCCCTGAAGACGAGGGTTTTTCACTGTTGTGGGTAAATCCCTCTTAAAGTATGTTGTAACTAAATAAGGTTCAAAAAAAAAAAGCGCGAGCCAGGCCCGCGCAAGGATAATCAACATTTACTTACTTTTTATTAGAATTCCGTCCGTAGATAGCCCAGGTGATCACCACACAGGCGATATAAAACACCAGAAAGACTTTCATTGCGCCCGCCGGGGAGCCGGTGAGTGCCAGCGAGGTGCCGAAGGCTTTCGGGATAAAGAAGCCGCCAATTGCCCCAATAGCTGAAATAAAGCCCAGTGCAGCAGCGGTTTCGGTTGCCGCCTCACGCAGCGCCGTGGCTTCACTGCCGCCAGCGTTTTTCACCCGTTCCAGCGTCATCTTGCGGAAATTGACTGAAATCATCTGGAAGGTAGAACCACTGCCCAGCCCGGCCGTCAGGAAGAGCATCAGGAAGACGCCAAAGAAGGCGATAAAATTCCCGCCCGCGCCGTTGGTTGGCAGCGTCAGGAACAGTAAAGCGCTAAAAATAGCCATCAGGATGAAGTTCACCAGGGTGACACGCGTCCCCCCCAGCCGGTCCGACAGCGCCCCACCCGCAGAACGGGCGAGCGCGCCGATGAGTGGGCCAAAAAAGGCGTAATGCATGATGACTACGTCCGGAAACTGGGTCTTCGACAGCATGGCGAAACCGGCAGAGAAGCCGATAAACGAACCAAAGGTTGCCAGATAGAGAAAGCTCATGATCCACATATGCTTACGCTTTAACACCGGCAACTGTGCTTTCAGTGACGCCTTCGAGGCGGTCAGTTCGTTCATGCCAAACCAGGCGGCGAGGGTAAAGACGGCTAGCAACGGCACCCATACCCATGCGGCATTCGCCAGGAAGATCATACTGCCGTCAGGCTGTGCTACACCCGTTGCGCCAAACACAGCAAACATTGAAAACGAAATAGCCAGCGGTGCCAGAAGCTGCATCACGCTCACGCCCAGGTTACCGAAACCGCCGTTAATCCCCAGCGCGCTCCCCTGCTTCTCTTTTGGAAAGAAAAAGCTGATGTTCGCCATACTGGAGGCAAAGTTCGCTCCGGCAAAACCACACAACAGCGCAATGATGATGAACGTGCTAAATGGGGTTGAGGTATCTTCAACCGCCAGGCCCAGCCAGACGCAGGGAATGATCAGAATGCCGGTACTGAACGCGGTCCAGCGGCGGCCACCGAATACCGGGACCATAAAAGAGTACGGTACGCGCAGCAGTGCACCCGACACGGACGGTAAAGCCGTCAGCATAAAGAGTTGGTCAGTCGAAAATTGAAAGCCAACTTTATTCAGGTTTACGGCAACAGCGCTAAACAACATCCACACACAGAACGCCAGCAACAGACACGGAACCGAAATCCACAGGTTACGACTGGCGATGCCGTGTCCCTGTCGTTGCCAGAAAAGCGGATCGTCCGGACGCCAGTCGCTAATAACTCGGCCTGACGCCCTTTGGGGGGTAGAAGAGTGACTCATAGACACCTCTGGTTATTGATTTGACGAGGCCACATTAGTTTTTACAGCGCAAGGTAAGTTGATATAAATCAAAGGAAAAGTGTGCGTAACAACGAGCAAAAAATCGCCATGCTCATTAGTGAGTAGATCGTTTTTCTTAAAAAAGTGTGGTTTTTCACAACCCTGTCGCCTGATGGAAAAGACCCACTCCTTTTATGGATACCGGCAACGATAAAGGAGTACTTCTTTGTAGGTATGGGTATACCTCAGGGTATGGCGGACAATATCGACCACTCTTTATTTCCGTGCGCCGGAGCCTTGCCCTCTATGCTTAAACGCCTCTTTACACCGCTCTCCCTGGTTAACCAGGTCGCGCTGACCATGCTGCTGTCGACGGTTATCGGTGTGGCGGGCATGGCGGTTTCCGGCTGGCTGGTGCTAGGCGTTCAGGGTAGTGCCCACGCCATCAACAAAGCGGGCTCGCTGCGTATGCAAAGTTATCGGCTGCTGGCAAGCGTGCCGCTACGCCCGGCAGACGACGTATTACTCAAAGAGATGGAGCAAACGGCGTTCAGTTCTGAACTGGCCGATGTCGCCGAACGTGACGGGCAGCAAGAGCAGTTAGAGGCGCTGCAACATTTCTGGCGCAACGAGGTCGCTCCAGCCCTTAAGCAGGCCCAGGAGCCTCAGGCTGTCACCGATAAAATAACCACCTACGTTAATCGAATCGACACGCTGGTTACCGCCTTCGATCACAGCACCGAACAGCGCATGGCGCGCGTTGTGATCCTGCATCGGGTGATGGCCATCTTGCTGGGCTTACTGCTGCTCTTTACCGTTGTCTGGCTTCGCGCCCGCCTGCTCCAGCCGTGGGAACAGTTACTTAAAATGGCTCAGGCGGTCAGTCAGCGTAACTTTACCCGGCGGGCACAAATCAGCGGACGCAATGAGATGGCGACCCTCGGTACCGCACTGAATAATATGTCGGAAGAACTGGCGGAAAGTTACGCCGTCCTTGAACAGCGCGTTCAGGAAAAAACCGCCGGACTTGAACAAAAAAACCAGATTCTCTCTTTCCTGTGGCAGGCCAACCATCGCCTGCATTCGCGTATTCCGTTGTGCGAACGTTTATCACCGGTGCTTCACGGGCTGCAAAACCTGACGCTGCTGCATGATATTGAGCTGCGCGTTTACGACATGGAAGATGAGAAAAACCACCAGGAATTCACCTGCCATTCGGATATTACCTGTGATGATCGGGGCTGCCATTTATGTCCGCGCGGCATCCTGCCTGCTCCCGCTGGCGGCAGTTCCACTCTGAAATGGCGTCTGGCGGACAACCATACACAATATGGTTTGCTACTCGCGCAGCTCCCCCACGGCAGGCATCTTAGCCACGATCAGCAACAACTGGTGGATACGCTTGTCGAGCAGTTAACCGCGACGCTGGCGCTGGACCGTCATCAGGAACATCTGCAGCAGATGATGGTGATGGAAGAGCGTGCAACCATCGCCCGGGAACTGCATGACTCCATCGCCCAGTCTCTCTCCTGTATGAAGATGCAGGTCAGTTGTTTGCAGATGCAGGGCGGCGACCTGCCTGAGAGTAGCCAGCAGTTGCTGGGGCAAATCCGAAACGAGCTCAATACCTCATGGGCGCAGTTGCGTGAGCTGTTGACGACATTCCGCTTACAATTAACAGAGCCTGGACTACGCCCGGCCCTGGAGTCCAGTTGTCAGGAATACAGCGCGCGCTTCGGTTTTCAGGTCAGGCTGGATTACCAGCTCCCCGCGCGTCTCGTGCCCTCACATCAGGCAATCCATTTATTACAAATTGCCCGCGAAGCCTTGAGCAATTCGCTGAAACATTCCGGCGCGACTGAGGTCATCGTCTCGGTCGTCCAGCAGGAAAAACGGGTAATATTGCAAGTTCGCGACAACGGCTGTGGCGTGCCGGAAAACGCAGCGCGAACAAACCATTATGGCTTGATTATCATGCGCGACCGTGCGCAAAGTTTACGTGGCGATTGCCAGGTTCGACGGCGTGAGTCCGGCGGCACCGAGGTAACCGTGACGTTTATTCCCGAAAATCTTCTCTCATCTGTGCAAGGAGATAACTATGACTAACCAGGAACCGGCTACCATTTTGCTCATCGATGATCACCCGATGTTGCGTACCGGCGTCAAGCAACTTATCAGCATGTCGCCTGAAATCACCGTCGTCGGCGAGGCCAGCAATGGCGAACAAGGCATCGAACTGGCGGAGGATCTGGACCCGGACCTGATTCTGTTAGATCTGAATATGCCGGGGATGAACGGCCTTGAAACGCTGGACAAACTGCGTGAGAAAACGCTGTCGGGTCGCGTAGTGGTTTTTAGCGTATCGAATCACGAAGAGGATGTTGTCACTGCCCTTAAACGCGGCGCCGATGGCTATCTCCTTAAAGATATGGAGCCAGAAGATTTACTCAAAGCCCTCCAGCAGGCCGCAGCGGGTGAAATGGTCCTGAGCGATGCGTTAACCCCAGTTCTGGCTGCCAGCCTGCGCGCCAATCGTGCAACTTCGGATCGCGATATCAGTCAGTTAACGCCGCGCGAACGCGACATTCTTAAGCTTATCGCGCAGGGTCTGCCGAATAAGATGATTGCCCGTCGCCTGGACATCACCGAGAGTACGGTAAAAGTGCACGTAAAACATATGCTAAAAAAAATGCGTCTTAAATCCCGCGTGGAAGCAGCGGTCTGGGTTCATCAGGAACGCATTTTCTAATTGTCAGGCGCCGTCAGATCCCAGCGCGGCGTCGCGCCGGAGGTGTCAACCAGCGGTGGCGTCAGCGTCAGCACAATCTCATTGGATGAGACGCGCTGACCCTTTTCATCTTCGGCAATCACCGACAGATGCCATTCATTGGTCGCCCCTTCACTGTTATCCCACTTCGGCATAATGATCGACCAGCCTTCCGTACTGCTGGGATGAGCAGGCGGCGTCAGGCTAAGCTGTTGAGTATCACCCTGCCAGCGTAACTCGCGTATCCCGTGCGTGCTGCGGATATCCAGTTTAAGTGCCACCGTTTCGCCAGGCTGTAAATCCCAGGGCGGTGTGGCGAGAAATACTGAGAGTGTCTTGCGCTGGCGATATTCGTATACCGGCACCGTATCGCGCACCGGATTATCGTAACGGCTGCCGCGCAAAGAGGCCTCTTCTCCCAGTTGGCTGGCGGAAAGCTGTTTCCAGAGAGGAACACCAAACCGATAATTCAGTTTCAGGCCTAAATCGTTCTGACTTTCGCCGTTCTCTCCCTGTTTATGGTGCGCCGAGAGCGTTACCAGCGGTACGGGGGTGTAATCCAGCCCCACTTTTACCGCCAGCGGATTACGATACCCCGTCCCGGAGTCGAATAAATCCACGCTCTCACCAAAGTATTGTTCCAGACTGACGCTGGTATCGAGTTGCTGCCAGAAGGGTAAACGCGCCTGAGCGGTAATGTCATAGCCGCGCGCCATGCGCTGCTGGAGCGTTGCCGAACGATACGTCCAGTCGGTGAGCGGTTGATAGTAATTGGCGGAAAAACGCAGCGACTGTCCCCACACCTCAGCCCCCAGCCCGGTACGGGCCAGGTTTTCATCAAGCAGGTTGTCGTAGAAGGTGTTATACCCCAGCAGCCAGTCACCGGAAATCCAGCGCTGACCAATCCCCACGTTACCGACCAGACCCTCATCCTGTTGGGTCAGACCAAGCTGGCTCCAACTGAGATAGCGGGACGTATCCTGCAAAGGGACAAACCAGTCGCCGTGGCTACCGTTAAAGCCCCCTTTGTCATCAACTTTGACATCAATGGTCGCTTTGCCCCAGGGCGACAGCCAGGACTCTACCTGCTGGTTTACCTCATCGCTCACCACATCGCGCAACTGACCAAAGGCGAACTGGCGCGCCTGTGCCCCGGTATCCAGCCCGTTGTCTGTCATGCTGGCTTCGCCAAAGGCTTTCGCCATTTCGGCCAGATGTTTTTCACTGCTGCCTTTGTCGGGCGTCATTCCGAGATCGGGCAGAGAATCACCATCATTATCAAACGGATGTTGAGCCTGCTGAACATACCAGGATTGCGGGGCGGTCTGTACGCCACTGACCGCGCTTCCCGCCAGCGGCAAGAATAAAAGCAGTATTGGGGAAGAGGAAAACCAGTGCATCACGTTTGTAGGGGGTCGCTCCGGGCTGGAAATGATCGCCAGTCGTTCAGGTTAGCGGCTTTGCCCGACAATTTCAGCTTTTGCGCAAATTTCAGGAAAATCCTTAATCCTTCCCGTTTCGCCAGACTACAGTTAACTGAATGCTGATAACTGAGAAAAAGCGAATGACTCAGACACTACGATGGGCCATGTGCAGTTCCATTTTGTTGTATGCCGTGTCGGCCAGCGCCACCGACATTTTCCAACTGCAATCCCCTGCTTTTGGTGATAACGCGCTGATGGAGAAAAGATTCGCGGGCAACGCCACCAGCAATCCTAACTGCACGGGAGAGAATATTTCCCCGGCACTGGTGTGGAACAATCCGCCTGCAAAAACGCAAAGTTTCGCCCTGGTCGTACATGACCCGGAAGGGGCGATGGGCCTTGGCGTTACCCATCTGGTGGCCTACAACATTCCCCCTTCCGGCACCGGTTTTGCCGAAAATGATCTGCGTGACGGCAAAGGCTATACCGGCGGTAAAAATACCCCCGGCACCGTGCAGTGGTATGGTCCTTGCCCTCCGCCGGGTAGCGGCGCACACCACTACACCTTTACCCTGATTGCCACCAGCCTCGCACCGGATCTCCCCAAAGGATTAACCCGGGACGAGCTGTTTGCCAAACTCAAAGGCCACACCCTGGGCGCGGCAGGTTTAATTGGCCGCTTCGGACAGTAGCGCTTTTAATTCCGGCAGACAGGAGCCACAGTTTGTGCCGCAGCGCAGGACATTCCCCAACGCTGCGGTGCTGTCGCACCCTTTGGCAATCGCAGCGCGAATCGCGTTTTCCCCCACGCTGTAACAGCTACAGACCATGCGTCCCGGCACGGGTAAGCTGGACGGTGACTGCCCGGCTAACAGGCTATGCCGCGCCTGCGCCGTTGCTGGCGCGGTGATAAATGCCTGCACAATGGCATCATGCGCAATAACCGGAAGCCGCGTATCACTCCACCACCCCAGCATCAATTGCCCGTGGTGCCAGGCCAGTAGATTTTTCACCGTACCGGCACGAATGGTCTGCATCTGCCAACCTTGCGTCTGACACCATGCCGTCAGCCATGCCGACGCATCGCCATTACCCGCCAGTGTGAAATGCAAAGCGCTATCCGTCGCTTTGCGCACCCAGTAGAGATCGGCGGGGAGCAGCGGCATTTCACGCGCATAGAATTCGCCCTGCCACTCTGGCTGCCAGGCGGCGATGCGCACCGCCGTTTGTTTGCTCTCCGGCTGCCCGGAATGCGGGTCGCACACCGGGGCCACCAGTGCGTTAACCTTTCCCAGAAGCGCAAAAGCATGGTTCCAGTGCATCGGCGTAAACAGTTCACCTTCCCGCTGGCCGTGCTGAATACGCACTCGTGCCACCATAACGCCGCGGGGAGAGCTTATATGCGCAAGGTCTCCCTCGCTGAGGGCAAAACGGGCAGCATCCGCCGGTGAAATATCCACCGCGGGTTCGGCAATGTGCTGCATCAACCGCGCAACGGCGCCAGTGCGGGTCATCGTATGCCACTGATCGCGGATCCGCCCGGTGTTAAGCAAAAGTGGATAGTGCGCCGTCGGTTGCGCCACTGCGCGTGCGGGCGATACAGGTACGGTGCGTAAACGCCCGGAAGGCCGCCAGCCGCGTTGTAATGCCGCCTGGGTTACGCTCCACTGGTAAGGTTCCAGCCTGTCCCACTGTTCGCGCGTTAACCCGGCCAGTTCACTGATATCAAACGCCCGCGTACCGTTGTTTTCAAAGCCGGAGAGCGCCGCATGTTCAGAAAACACTTCATGAGGATGCTGCCAGGCAAACGCGGTGCCAAAGCCGAGGCGCTGCGCGACCTGTGAGATTATCCACCAGTCAGCTTTTGCCTCGCCCGGCGGGGGTAAAAAGGGCCGCTGGCGTGAGATGCGTCGCTCGGAATTGGTCACTGTGCCATTTTTCTCCCCCCAGGCCAGCGCCGGGAAACGGATATGGGCGTAGCGGCTGGTGTCAGTCTGTGCCACCACCTCAGAGACAATTACCAGCGGACAGGCCGCCAGTGCGCGGCACACCGCATGGCTGTCCGGCAGCGAAACCGCCGGATTGGTGCCCATTATCCACACCGCTTTCACCTCGCCACGCCCGATGGCCTCAAACAGATCCACCGCCATCAGTCCCGGCGTTTGCGCCAGCCGCTCCGTCCCCCAGAAACGCGCCAGCCGGGCAAGGTCCGCCGCTTCAAAATTCATATGTGCCGCCAGTTGTGTCGCCAGGCCGCCCACTTCGCGCCCTCCCATGGCATTCGGTTGTCCGGTCAGCGAAAACGGGCCGCATCCCGGACGGGCAAATTTGCCGCTGGCCAGATGCACATTCATGATGGCATTACATTTATCGCTGCCGCTCGATGACTGGTTAATACCCATGGTGAACAGCGTCATCGCCCGTGGCGCGGTAATAAACCAGTCATAAAACGTTGTGACAACGTCACGAGACAGCGCGCAAAATGATGCGACCACTTCCGGCGTCCATGCACGCGCGGCAGCCAGTGCGGCCTCGCCCTCATCAAAATCGACAAGCGTTTGATTTCCCTTCGCAATCATATTCAGCAGGCCGACAAACAACCCGGCGTCGCTCCCCGGCGCTAGCGGCAGATGGAGATCGGCAATGTCACAAGTGGCGGTGACGCGCGGGTCAATGACCACCACTTTTAGCGCCGGGTTATCATGCTTTGCCTGCACAATGCGCTGATAGAGCACCGGATGGGTCCAGGCGGCATTCGACCCCACCAGCACCAGCAGATCGCTCTTTTCGATATCGTCATAGCTGCACGGCACGACATCTGCACCAAAGGCCCGCTTGTAGCCTGTAACGGCAGATGACATGCACAACCGTGAATTGGTGTCGATATTTGCCGCGCCGATAAAACCTTTCATCAGCTTGTTGGCGGCATAGTAATCTTCGGTTAGCAGCTGCCCGGAGGCATAAAACGCCACCGCCTGCGGACCAAATTCGCTGATGATGGCGTTCAGGCGGTCTCCGGCGGCATCCAGCGCCGCCTGCCAGCTTACCGTCTGCTCATCCACCTGCGGAGCCAGAAGCCGCCCCGCTAACCCGGTGGTTTCCCCCAGCGCCGCCCCTTTCACGCACAGCCGACCGGCGTTTGCCGGGTGCGCGCGGTCACCCGCCACGCTTACCCCATCGTCAGTGACGGTCGCAACCACGCCGCAGCCCACACCGCAATACGGGCAGGTGGTGCGGGTACTCATGATGCCTCCGCGCGCATTAACAGGACCTGGTTGCCGACCCACACTTTGCCACCTTCAATTTTGACCGGCCAGGCGCGGACCGCTGGTTCACCGCTTTCCGCATAACAGCCGTCACGCAGACGAATACGCTGCTTGTAGAGCGGCGAAATCACCAGCGGTTCACCGTTCGTGTCGCCTAAGATCCCGCGCGACAGAACCTGGGCGTGGTTACCCGGTTCGTGGTTATCGAGCGCATAGATGGTTTCGCCAAAGCGGAACAGCGCGATTTGGCGCTCACCCAGCCGTGCGCCAATCCCCGCCTGTTCAGGTATCGCGGCGATGTCGCAGATAACCTGCCATGGCCGCCACGGCAGTTGCCCTTCTGACTGTTCCGGTGCCGCCGCCAGTTGCGGCTGGTCACGGACAACCTCGCGGTGAACGGTTTCGTCCGGCACGTCGCTGTTAACAAACGAGCGGAACAGCGCCAGACGGTCAGGATCGTTAAGCGTGGTCTGCCACTCGCACTGATAGCTGTCCACCACCCGCGCCATCTCTTCTTCCAGTTCAGTGGCAATCTCAAGGCTGTCGTTCAGGATAACATCGCGCAAATAGTCGATGCCGCCCTCCAGGTTATCCAGCCAGGTGCTGGTGCGTTGCAGGCGGTCAGCCGTGCGGATGTAAAACATCAGAAAACGGTCAACGGTGCGGATCAGCGTGGCCTCATCCAAATCGCTGGCAAACAGATCCGCATGACGTGGCTTCATGCCGCCGTTACCGCACACATAGAGATTCCAGCCTTTTTCCGTGGCGATCACCCCCACATCTTTCCCCTGCGCTTCCGCACACTCGCGGGTACAGCCGGAAACCGCCATTTTTATCTTATGCGGCGCACGCAGCCCTTTGTATCGATGCTCCAGGGTGACGGCCAACCCGGTGGAGTCCTGCACACCATAGCGGCACCAGGTCGAACCAACGCAGGATTTCACCGTACGCAATGACTTGCCGTAGGCGTGCCCGGTTTCAAACCCGGCATCGACCAGCTCCTGCCAGATGGCCGGAAGTTGCTCCAGACGGGCGCCAAAGAGATCGATACGCTGGCCGCCGGTGACTTTGCTATAAAGCTGATAGCGTTTGGCGATCTGCCCGATGGCAATCAGACCATCCGGCGTGACCTCCCCGGCGGGCATCCGGGGCACAATGGAATAGGTCCCGTCTTTCTGGATGTTGGCAAAATAGCGGTCATTGGTATCCTGCAGCGGCAGGTGCGCCGGTTTGAGCAGATACTCATTCCAGCAGGAAGCCAGAATCGACCCGACCAGCGGCTTACACACCTCGCAGCCCTGCCCGTGACCATAACGGCTGATTAACTGCGCGAAAGTACGGATATGGTTGACGCGCACCAGATGGTGGATCTCCTGGCGCGAGTACGGGAAGTGTTCGCAGATGTCTTTTTTCACTTCCACACCCTGCGAGGCCAGTTGGTGTTCCATGACCTGCTTGACCAGCGCGCTGCAACCGCCGCAACCGGTGGCCGCTTTGGTACAACTTTTGATGGCTCCCATGTCGCTGGCGCCCGCGCTGACCGCCTGGCAAATATCGCCTTTGCTGACGTTATGACAGGAGCAAATCTGCGCGCTGTCCGGCAAGGCCGCCACGCCGAGCGCTTTTGGCGCACTGCCAGCAAGCGCAGGCAGGATCAGGCTTTCCGGTTGTGCTGGCAGCGCCAGCCCGTTGAGCATGGTTTGTAGCAGCGTCGCATAGTCGCTGGCTTCCCCCACCAGTACGCCGCCGAGCAGTTGTTTGCCATCTTCACTGACCACGATTTTTTTATAGATTTGCGCCGGGCCGTCGGTCCACTGATAGCTTAGGCAGCCGGGTGTGCGCCCGTGGGCATCGCCGAACGACGCCACATCAACGCCAAGCAATTTCAGCTTTGTGCTCATATCCGCACCGGTAAACGCCGCCGCTTCGCCGCTGAGATGAGCCGCCACGACACGCGCCATCTGATATCCCGGCGCCACCAGACCATAGACTTTGCCCTCCCACACCGCACATTCGCCAATGGCGAAGATGTTTTCATCCGAGGTCTGGCACTGTTCATTAATGGTGATCCCGCCGCGTTCCCCCAGGTCCAACGCCCCGCTGCGGGCAAGCGCATCCTGCGGGCGAATGCCGGCGGAGAACACCACCATGTCGGTCGTCAGGCTCTCACCATCGGCAAAGTTGAGGGTGAGCGTGTCGCCATTCGCCACGATTTCCCGGGTCGCCTTGCTGGTATGAACCTGCACCCCCAGCGCGGTGATTTTCTTGCGCAGCATAGCGCCGCCCTGTTCATCCAACTGAACGGCCATCAGCGCCGGGGCGAACTCCACCACGTGGGTTTCCAGCCCCAGTTGTTTTAACGCATTCGCCGCTTCCAGCCCCAGCAGCCCGCCGCCAATCACGACGCCACGCGTGGCGTTTTTCGCACGCGCGGCAATCTCATCCAGGCCATCCAGGGTGCGATAGACAAAACAGCCACGGGCATCGTGCCCCGGAACCGGCGGCACAAACGGGTATGAACCGGTTGCCAGCACCAGTTTATCCCAGCGCGTTTCATGCCCCTGGGCATCCCGCACCACCTGCAACGCGCGGTCGATATCGGTGATGGTCTGGTTGAGACGCAGCTCAATGCCGTACTGGTCGAAAAAATCCCCCTCGACCATGGAGAGCGACTGCGCGCTGCGTCCGGCAAAGTACTCGGATAAATGCACGCGATCGTAGGCGGCATAACGCTCCGCGCCGAATACCACGATGTGATAGGCCTGATGCAAGTTGCGGCTCACGCACTGTTCTAAAAAATGGTGGCCGACCATACCGTGTCCAACCACAACCAGAGTAGGTTTTGTCATCTTTGGGATCCCGGCAGCCGCTGGCTGCGCTGTAAAGCTGTCAAAAAGCCAGCCCGCCTGCGGCGGTTCCGGCGTATTTAATCGTTCGGTGAGTGCAGCCGCACTGGCACAATTGCCCAGCAGCAGTACGCCGCACAGTCTGTTTTCCCGCACCAGCAGGCGACGGTAATGGCCGCTGAGGGGATCGAGGCTGGTCCAGATGTCATCGCCATCACGCGCCTGCACGTCCCCGGCACTGAACAGGTCGATGCCGGTCACTTTCAGTCGCAGCCCGCCCGCCTGCCAGTGAAAGTCTGCCTCAGGCGTGCCGAGCAGACGCGCAGCGAGAATCTCCGCCTGCTGCAAACAAGGGGCCACCAGCCCCCAGGTTTGTCCGGCAATTTCACAGCATTCACCGAGGGCGCTCACCCCGGCGACCGCACTGCGCAACTGCCCGTCCACCACGATGCCACGGGCACAGGGAATACCGCTGGCCTGGGCAAGGGTTATCGCCGGGCGCACGCCGGTGGTCATTACCACGCGACCTGCCGACAAAACGCGGCCGTTGGTCAGCGTGACGCTATCGGGTGTAATACAGCGGATGCTGGCAGAGAGTTCGCAATCAATGCCGCGCTCACGCAGATGCGCTGCCAGCAGCCCCCCGGCCTGTGCGTCAAGCTGCTGCTCCATAAGCCATTCGCCGCGGTTCACCAACGTGACGTTGTCACCATGACGGCGCAGCGCCGCAGCCGCTTCAACCCCCAGCACGCCACCGCCGAGGACAACCACCGGCCCACGGCCTGCCAGAATGGCCTGCACATCGCTGATACGGCGAAAGCCATGGACATGCGGTAAGTCGTGGCCCGGTACGGGCGGGATAAAGGGCGTCGATCCGGTGGCAAACACCAGTTCATCCCAGGTCAACTCGCGTTGGGTGGTAATGACCCGACGCGCCGACAGATCAACCTGGGTGACCGTCTCCCCCGTCAGTACCCTGATGCCGCGCGCTTTATACCACTGCGCATCTTGCAGGACGGTGTCGCTGAACGCTTTTTCTGCACCCAGCACCGGTGATAACTGGATGCGGTTATAGGCATGGCCCGGCTCGTCGCCAATCATCGTGATGGCATAGCGGTCGGCAGCCGATTCGCTGAGTTTTTCGACAAGGCGGGTGGCCGCCATGCCGTTGCCAATGATTAACAGTCGCAGGGTCATCTCACTCACCTCAGGCCGCTTTCGGCTGTTTTTCATAGAGGAAATGGAGGATCTGCTGGCGCAGGTGGTGATAACGGCTGTCATCAGCCAGTTGCACCCGGTTACGCGGACGCGGCAGATTGACGTCAAGGATTTCACCGACGGTTGCCGCCGGGCCGTTGGTCATCATCAGTACCCGGTCAGAAAGCAGCACCGCCTCGTCCACATCATGGGTGATCAGCACGATGGTGGTGTTCAGCGACTGCTGAATCTGCATGACCGCATCCTGCAGGTGGGCGCGGGTTAACGCATCGAGCGCGCCAAAAGGTTCATCCATCAGCAGCACTTTGGGTTTCATGGCAAGAGCACGGGCAATGCCGACACGTTGCTTCATCCCGCCTGAGATCTCCCCCGGACGTTTGTGCAGCGCGTGGCCCATTTGTACCCGCTCCAGATTGTGCTCAATCCACTCGCGGCGCTCCGCTTTGTGCATGGTGCGACGGAACACCTGATCCACCGCCAGCGCCACGTTGTCAAAACAGGTCAGCCACGGCAATAAAGAGTGGTTCTGGAACACGACCGCGCGCTCGGGGCCAGGCCCCGCTATCTCCCGGTTATCGCACAGCAAACCGCCTTCGGTTGGGAGCGTGATACCGGCAATCAAATTCAGTAAAGTCGATTTTCCACAGCCCGAATGACCAATCAGGCTGACCGTTTCCCCTTCATGAATATCGAATGAGACATTTTGCAACGCCACAAACTCACCGCCCGCGGTCGAAAAGCGCTGGCTCACCGCCTGCACCTGGATAATCGGTTTTTTGCTCATCTTATTTCTCCTGCCAGCTAAAGCGACGTGCCACCAGCATCAGCCCCTGCTCCAGCAGCAGACCGACCACACCGATGATGACAATGGCGATTAAAATGTTTTCCACATTGAGGTTGTTCCATTCGTTCCAGATCCAAAAACCGATCCCCAGGCCACCGGTGAGCATTTCCGCGGCGACAATCACCAGCCAGGCGATGCCGATCGACAAGCGGACGCCGGTGAGCACCGCGGGCAACACCGCCGGGAACAAAATGCGGCGCATGACCGTCCATTCGGACAACTGCAGAACGCGGGCCACGTTGAGGTAATCTTGCGGAATGCGGCGCACCCCTTCGGCGGTATTAATCACCATCGGCCAGATAGAACAGATGAAAATAGTCCAGCTTGATGCCGGTTCCGCTTTCTGGAAAAGCAGCAGGCCAATCGGTAACCATGCCAGTGGGCTGACCGGGCGCAGCAGTGCAATCAGCGGGTTGAACATCCGCGCCAGAAAGATAAAGCGGCCAATCATAAAACCCAGCGGGATCCCCACCAGCGCTGCCAGACCAAAACCGATGGCGACGCGCTGCAATGAAGCCAGTACGTTCCAGCCGATCCCCATGTCATTCGGCCCATCCCGATAGAACGGGTCGGCAAACAGCGTCATTGCCGAATCCAGCGTGCTGAGCGGGGTGGGAAAGCCTTTGCTGTTGATTGCCGCCAGTTCCCAAGCGATAAGCAACAGCCCAAGTCCCAGCAGCGCGGGAACAACACGTTCGGCTACCGCGCGAGTTTTACGCGACAAGGCCGGCTTACGGGTGCGGACTTTGACCGGAGGCAGCGTAATCACTTCGCCAGCTATGGACGGCGGCGTAACGCGCTGTGTGTTCTGTTGATGTTTCATATCAGGCCCCTGTTCGTTGAATGTCGAAGCGTCTGGCGTATTGCTCCGGGTCGGTACCGTCCCAGCGCGTGCCATCCATCAGTGTGCTGGTTCGCATGGTCTGCGCAGGCAGCGTAATGCCCCCAATAGCCGTGGCGGCATCTTTCCAGATATCGATACGGTTAATGCGTCCGGCGATGGCGGCATAATCCGGTTCGCTTTTCAGCAGCCCCCAGCGGCGGAACTGGGTTAAAAACCACATGCCGTCGGAGTGCCATGGGTAGCTCACCTGGCCGTCATTGAAAAAGCGGATAGCGTGCGCGTCCTGCCAGCGCTTGCCCGCACCGTTGTCGTATTCACCGAGCATGCGCCCGGTCAGATACTGCTCTTTGGTGTTAAGCCACGCCCGACGCGCAAGGATACGGGCGGTTTCACGGCGGTTGTCATCGGAAGCATCAATCCAGCGGGACGCCTCCATCACCGCACAGACCAGCGCACGGGCGGTGTGCGGGTTTTGTTCGACCCAGGCGCTGCGCGTGCCGAGAATTTTTTCCGGATGATCCGGCCACACGGACTGGCTGGTCGCAGCGGTAAATCCGATGCGGTCATTAATGGCGCGGGCGTTCCACGGTTCACCCACGCAAAAACCGACCATGTTGCCGATCCGCATGTTCATCACCATTTGCGGCGGCGGCACGACCACCGTGCGAATGTCGGTAAAGGGGTTGATGCCCGCGCTCGCCAGCCAGTAATAGAGCCACATGGCGTGAGTGCCGGTCGGGAAGGTATGGGCAAAGGTGTATGTTCCGGGCGCGCTCTGCCCAATCAGTTTTTTCAGGCTCTCGCCATCGGTGACGCCTTTATCCAGCAGGTCGCTGGAAAGGGTGATCCCCTGACCGTTCTGGTTAAGGGTCATCAGGTTGGCCATCGACTGGGTTTTCCCGGCGATCCCGAGTTCCAGCCCGTACAGCAAGCCATAAAGCACGTGCGCGGCATCCAGTTCGCCGGAGACCAGTTTGTCGCGCACCGCCGCCCAACTGGCCTCTTTGGTGGGTACCAGGGTGATGCCGTACTTTTTATCGAACCCTTTCAGGGCAGCAATGACCAGCGGCGCGCAATCGGTCAACGGAATAAACCCGACACGAACGGTAGTCAGTTCCGGTTTGTCGGAACCCGCCGCCCACGCTGCCTGCATCAGGCCGGGCATCAGCATCGCACCGCCCAGTGCTGCTCCTGCCTGTAGAAAACGCCTGCGCGTTAGTGAAACCGATGAATCGCCCATACCCACTCCCGAAGCAAAAAAAAAGCGCCCGTCGATGCTTTCGCACCAATGGACGCCTTTATCCGTATGGTCAGTGAACCGCCGTTGGTTCCCCGCCACAAATGTATTCATTTACACACGATAACAATGCAAACCCTATGCCAGGTTACAACCCGCTGTTTTTCGTGCTTTTCACCTGTTTTCAGGATGTTTTCGCACTGCACATGTGCAGGAAATGCCCGCTAAATGTGCAACTACTCCTTAGGTGTTAGAGACCATAACGCCCGTACAGTGAGCAGCGCACGGGCGATTTCAACCATGCGCTGATTCTTGTCCATAGCCATTTTGCGCAGACATTGCCAGGCCTGCTCTTCGCTCATGTTCTGGTGATTCATCAGGATATTTTTCGCTTTATCAATCAGCGTGCGTTCCTCCAGGGAATCCTGTAACGACGCCAGTTGCGCACTAAGTTGCTCCAGTTCGCGGGCTTGTTGACGCACCAGGGGTAAGAGCTGTTTGTCGAGCCGCGCGGAAAGGCGGTCGCTCGCCGTTTCATCAATCCAGCTACTGACATTAACGTCGTCGTCTTCCTCCAGCATGGTCGCTGTCGTATGCATCAGTTCATTGATCAGCAACTCTTCCAGCGCACGCAGATGTTCCAGCCTCTGGGTTTGCAGTGCGAACCAGCGTAGCGCCCCTTCGCCGCCATCGGCGGGGGGCACGCGGGTGCAGGCCTGACGGCGGAGTTGTTCAATCTCCAGCCCGGCGGTACATTCTCGGGCAAATATCGCACTGACATCAGGCGCCGCAAGCGACAGGAAGGCCTCAAAACAGGGTTGCTGACCATCAATGCGGTCCACCAGCGACTGGCGCAATGCATCGCTAAACGCCGCCTGGGTAAACCCAATCGCCCCCAACGCGCGCTCTTGCCCTACCAGCTCTTTTCCCTGCATAAAACTGTAGAGGGCCACCAGATGTTTAACGATTCTGGGATCATCCACGCTGTCGTTAAGCTGCGGAATAATACTCAGCAGATGGCTAATGGTACGGCTGAACTGCGCCATCGCCTGTTCTGCCGTAATACGCTGGGTTTTTATTTGTTCGCGTAACTGTGGAAGTTGTTCCAGACACCCAACAGCGGCGGCAATACGGTGGCATAATGCGCTACTGGCAAGTGGCCTGAGCGTGGCGAGTAACGGTAAAAACGGGGTGATGTTCTCATCGGCAAGGGCGCTGCTGGCACGACATTCCAGCGCGTAAAGCTGCCCTTTTGAACACAGCCAGATATTCGATGCGCCGCGTTCGCATTGCAACATATGGGTCAGATGGCTGATTTTTCCCGCCAGCACGCCAAGCTGTGTGAGCTGGTAAAGCTGTTGTTTCTGGACCTGACGCGCATAGCGAAACCAGTCGGTGGCGTCGGGTGTCGCATCAGTATAATTATTCATGCTTACTCTCCGTGGCTGTCTGCTGGAGAGTAATAAGCAATAACCATGCCCTATCGAAGGAGTGAAGATGCAAAAGATCGTGATTGTCGCCAACGGCGCGGCGTACGGCAGTGAATCCTTATTTAACAGTCTGCGTCTGGCCATCGCCCTGCGCGAACAAGAAGCCGACCTCGATTTACGCCTGTTTTTAATGTCCGATGCGGTGACCGCCGGGCTGCGTGGGCAAAAACCTGCCGAGGGGTACAATATTCAGCAAATGCTGGAAATCCTTACCGCGCAAAATGTACCGGTGAAGCTGTGTAAGACCTGCACCGACGGGCGCGGTATCACAACGTTGCCCTTAGTGGATGGCGTGGCGATTGGCACCCTGGTCGAACTGGCGCAGTGGACGCTGGCGGCAGACAAAGTGCTGACCTTCTAATATTCAACATTCTTTAATACTTTTTTCTTATGGGTGCCTCTCTGGCATCAAGTTTGCCTGCTGTGCTGCCGATAGGCATTAAAGACAACACAGCAGGTACTCATAAATATGTTCAGGTCAATTCGCGCTCGTATCATTGCGGCGACGGCGGGCTGTCTCGCTATTGCTCTTCTTCTTAACACCGTTATTAACTACCAGGTAACCAGCCAGCATAATCAGGACGCTCAGCAAGACATCCTCACCAGCACCAGCTCCAGCCATAGCCTCGCTATCAGCGACTGGGTCAGCAGTAAAACGACCGCCATCTCCTCTCTTCAGAAAGTCGCCCTAACCGACGACCCCGTTCCGGTGTTCACCCAGATTGCTCAGGCCGCTGGCTTTATCAATGTCTATGTGGGGTACGCCAGTAAAACGGCCAAATTCTCAAACCCGGACGGTGTGCCTGCGGATTATGATCCGACCATTCGTCCCTGGTATCAGCAGGCCGCCAAAGCGGATGCTCCGATAGTCACCGCACCTTATGTCGACGCAGGCAGCGGGAAACTGGTGGTCACCTTCGCGGTACCAGTCAAAGAAAACGGTACGCTTAAAGCGGTGGTCGCAGGTGATGTGTCAATGGACAGCGTGGTGGCCAACGTCCAGGGTATTAAACCCACCCCAAACAGCAGCGGTCTGTTACTGAACAGCGACGGCAGCGTGATTGCCGCCAACGATGGCAAACTGACGCTGAAACCGTTTGGCGAGGCCATCAGGGAAGTGCAATTTGCCGATCTGCAAGCGGGTAAACCGCTCACGGGCCTCTTTGCCGGTGCGGAAAAAGCGTTTCTTGCCACCAAAGTGAACGGCACCAACTGGCTGCTGGTTGTCGCACTGGACAGCGCAGACGCCACCGCGGGCCTGCGCGCGCAATTGAAAGCCTCAGCCATTTCGCTCATTGTACTGGTCGTGCTGGCGGGTGCCCTCATGCACTGGATTGTCGCCACTATGCTCAAACGCCTGATCACCATTCGTGATGCGATGAACGCGATTAGCAGCGGCACAGATGACCTGTCGCAGCGCTTGCCGGAGCAGGGTAACGATGAAGTGGCGCAAATCGCCCATGCATTTAACGCCTTTAGCGACAAACTCGCCGTGGTGATGGTTAAACTGCGCGATTCCAGCCACTCTGTTCAACAGGCGGCACAAGAGATCGCGACAGGCAACCAGGATCTGTCAGGGCGTACCGAACAGGCCGCCTCCAGCCTGCGCGAGACCGCCAGTGCCGTCGAGCAGATTACCGCCTCCGTCGCCCAGTCCACCGATTCCGCCGCTCAGGCCAACGAACAGGCGCACAGCGCCTCTGAGGCGGCGTCACGCGGCGGCAAAGTGGTATCGCAGGCCATTTCAACCATGCAGACAATCGAAGTGGCGTCGGCCAAAATTGGTGATATTACCAGCGTGATTGACGGGATCGCTTTCCAGACCAATATCCTGGCGCTGAACGCCTCAGTCGAAGCAGCGCGTGCAGGCGAGCAAGGGCGTGGTTTCGCGGTTGTTGCCGGCGAGGTACGCAACCTTGCCAGTCGCAGCGCGCAGGCAGCAAAAGAGATTAAGTCGTTGATTGATTCGACAACAGACAGCGTGGCAACGGGTTCTCGCTACGTGCGCCTGGCCGGGGAAAGCATGGGGGAAATTGTCTCCAGCATCGACAGCGTCTCGGTCATTATGCGTGAAATCACCGTCGCCACGAACGAGCAGATGAAAGGTATCCAGGAAATTAATCATGCGGTCATCGATCTGGACCGAATGGTGCAGCAAAACGCCGAACTGGTGATCCAGTCAGCCGCCGCCGCAGGCGCGTTGCAGGAACAAGCGGGCGAGCTTGCTGAAACTGCGGGTCATTTCCGCATTTAATCTTCTGTCGGCGCGTTTTTCCCCGAATTTAACGCGCCGACATAATCCCCCGCCGAATTTTGTCATTATTGTTTAATCGTTACGCCATTTTTTGATCAAAGTCAGCATCTGAACCCCTTCCCTTTGGTGTTATGCAATGAGTGAATTGTGAACAAAATCACGCACGGGATTTTCCCGCAGGGAGTGCGTTGTCGATATATACGGGGTTTAAAACAATGGCGTTGGTAAAAACAAGTTTGAAGTTATTTGGTGGGGATACAGTGGTAGTACGTTGTTCTGAGAGCTGCCATATCCATCTGATGAGCGAAAAGAGTCAGGCCGCAAGTCAGACTGATGTGTTAAGCGTTCAGGATCGTGCCAGTGCGTATCTGGCGGTTCCTTACAGCGGCATCTGGAATGTGCTGATCGATAGCCACAGCCAGTCGCTGGAACATTCCATCAGTTACGTTCCAGCATAAGTTAGCATCACACTCAGGCGAAACCAGGTTGCATCTCCGGACCTGGTTTTTCTCCCTCCAGCAGCAGACGCACCCTTCCCACCAGCTCGTTGAGGCAATCATCCTGCATACCCAGTTTGATCAGCTCTTGTTCCAGCGAAAACAGATATTGCGCGTTGGTACCCAACGGGCCACTCGCTGAGGCAATAAGCGGCGCAATGGTCTGCGCGCGGGTATCGGACTCATAAAGCGGATGACGCGGATCCATGATGAATACCAGCGCATTTACCGTACGGCCGTCGTCAAGCTCCAGCTTGCGCCAGCTTGGCAGGTAGCAGCCGGTGATCATCTCGCGCTTCCACAACAGAGAAAGCTCTTCGTGTAGGGTCGATTCTGCCAGGCGATAGGCCACACCGGTGGTGCGCCCGCCCTCTTTTAGTGCGAGCATACGTCCGGGCTGGCAGGCGCTGCCGCGTCCTGCCGTCAGACGTAAACAAAATGCGCGGTGCCAGCCAGGAAGAGTACCGGTACAGGACTCGTCATATTCCAGAGCCGGGTTCCACATCAGCGAACCGTAACCAAAAATCCATACCGGGCCGTCATCCGGGCGGCAAGCCAGCGTCGCTGCAAGCGATGCTGCTCGTTGCTCCGCCGACCATAACAGCGATTCCTCAATGTCTCCAAACGCCGTTTTACAATCTGCCTTCATCAAGAAATCACGCGTCAACATCTCTTTCTACCTCCGCCACTGCCTGCTTCCTTGCGACGACTTTACTGCTGCCTTCCTGGCGCTTTTCAATGACGATATGCAATTCACAGGCCGTTTTCAAGTGAACTCTATAGGGCGTAAGGTGAAGGGCAATTCATTATGTTGGCATTATAAAAATGCGACTCATTATTTCAGAGGGTTATCGCTTTTTATGCCATTTATCATCGTCGCCCTTTTCATAATCATTTTTTACCGCCGCCCAGGCCACGCGATGCGCGGTCTCTTCCCGGCTGGCATCATCGCGGCGATCGTCTTTATCTTTATATTGCTCCCAGGCACTATTAAAGGCTTCTTTATAGATTTCCTGGGCGTGGGCAGGCAGGACATGTTGCACGCTGTCGGGTAAGTCTGATTTCGTTTTATAGGGCATCGTGTATACCTCCTTAAGCAAAAACTTAAGTCTGGTTTATTCTTCCCGTCTTATCCAACCGATTTTGATTTTCGACAAAATTCCAATGGCATTACATTGTTAATTAACTATATTTTCCATTAAAAACTTATAAATACTCATCTCAAAGCAGAAAATTCGCATGACGTAAAAAAGCGTAAAAAAGGGATAATGAAAGGCGAATGTTTGTTATTTTATGCGCCCTGAATTTCTTTCTATAATTACAAATACCTGCTGGTTGGAGATTAACAATGACAACAACGCACGAGGCGGTTAAAACCCGCCACAAGGAGACTTCGCTCATTTTCCCGGTTCTGGCACTGGCAGCCCTGCTTTATTGGGGAAACAGTCAGTCGCTGCCAGTGATAATCGGAATGAATGCTCTGGCCCTGGTGGGGATTCTTGCCAGCGCATTTAGCGTCGTACGCCACGCCGATGTTCTGGCTCACCGTCTCGGTGAACCCTATGGCTCATTAATTTTAAGCCTTTCTGTCGTTATTCTTGAAGTGAGTCTGATTTCTGCGTTAATGGCAACCGGCGATGCTGCGCCAACGCTCATGCGCGACACACTTTATTCCATCATTATGATCGTTAGCGGTGGTCTGGTTGGCTTCTCGTTATTGCTCGGTGGGCGGAAATTTGCCACGCAATATGTGAACCTGTTCGGCATCAAGCAATATATGATTGCCCTCTTCCCGCTGGCCATTATTGTGCTGGTCTTCCCGGTGGCCTTAGAAGGCGGCAATTTCACGACCGGACAATCATTACTGGTGGCCCTTATTTCTGCCGCTATGTATGGCGTATTCCTGCTGATTCAAACGAAAACGCATCAGAGTCTGTTCGTTTATGAGCACGAAGATGACGGCGACGATGATGACCCGCACCACGGCAAACCGTCGGCACATAGCAGCGGCTGGCACACCGTCTGGCTGCTGGTCCATCTGATTGCCGTTATTGCGGTCACCAAGATGAATGCCAATCCGCTGGAAAATCTGCTGACGGAAATGAATGCGCCTGTTGCCTTTACCGGCTTCCTGGTTGCGCTGTTGATTCTCTCTCCCGAAGGCTTGGGCGCCCTGAAAGCGGTATTAAATAATCAGGTGCAGCGCGCAATGAATCTGTTCTTCGGCTCAGTTCTGGCGACCATTTCGTTGACCGTACCGGTTGTCACGCTGATTGCCTGGGTGACCGGGAATGATTTGATGTTTGGCCTGGGCAAACCGGAGCTGGTGGTGATGCTGGCGTCATTGATGCTGTGCCATATTTCGTTTTCAACGGGTCGCACCAATGTCCTTAACGGCGCCGCGCATCTGGCGCTGTTTGCGGCGTATTTGATGACGATTTTTGCCTGATTTGAACAAGGGCGTCTGTAGTCAGTAATGAGCCGATCTTGTTAGCACGCTATGCTGGCCTGGTTTTCCAGGTCAGCGTTAGCAAGTGACTTATATTCTTTTATTGTGGTTTTGGACATTCAGTCATACAGCGCAGAAAGAAACTTTCGTTAATAGAAGCCCCTGTATCTACCGTATGCAAATCATGAGCAAAATAAGCATGAAGTGTATTTATTCCTGGCCATATGATGTCAGGGAGTTTTTCGCCATTCCATGCCTTATGATAAAAATCGAGGAACAGCTCAGCCCGTCTCGATGCTGGAAAATAAATCACTTTATTGTTTTCCATGCGAGTATCCATTTGTCGCCCGTAATTAAAATCATTTGATAATCCGGTGGCGACACGCTTGACATCATCCAGCCATCCCCACAGTGATTTAAGTTCAGCAATCTGCACCTTTATCTCTTCAGCTTTTCGATTCGGGTTCACCCCTGTTCCGGCAGGCGGACCATACTCACTTATATGTTCACGACGTGCTAACGACAGTTTTTCATGCAGATGATTAAGCTCGGTGCAGTAGAGGTAATATTGCTTTGCCAGCCAGATAAAATAGATATCAAGATAGAAATCAAAGGCGGCATCTCTGACGGCATCCGTGCCATAGACATTGGCGTAAGTCGGCCCCGCCAGATTATCCCGCCAGTACTGGTTTACCTCAGATTTATAGTCAGCCATCTAGTCAGTAACAGAACGCCCTTCGACGGTATCGTTGATTGTACCCGTACGGCGCCCCCGGTATCTAATGATGCCATCATCGTTTGGCCTCCTGCTGAACATGATTTTTAAAGGCGCCCATCAGTTTTGATTCCATCGCCGTAAAGCTTGCCTTTGACATCCTGCCGTATGCGGCCCACCCCAGATAACCTGCCCGATATTCCACAGCACTATCAGTACGGGCACCATTCCAGACGGCAACCTCAATTGAGGTGCACTCAAATCTGTTTATCAGTAGCCAGTGCAGTACAGGAAAATTTTCATTCAGTATTTTCGCTACCTCCAGTTTCATATACCTCAACTGTTCACAGCCATATCATTAGGATATGTTGAACAAATCAGCCACCTTCGCAAAATTCTATATATCCTGTTATGCAATTTCTGGTAATGGTCCCAACTTATTGATAGTGTTTTATGTTCAGATAATGCCCGATGACTTTATCATGCAGCTCCACCGATTTTGAGAACGACAGCGACTTCCGTCCCAGCCTTGCCAGATGCTGCCTCAGATTCAGGTTATGCCGCTCAATTCGCTGCGTATATCGCTTGCTGATTACGTGCAGCTTTCCCTTCAGGCGGGATTCATACCGCGGCCAGCCATCCGTCATCCATATCACCACGTCAAAGGGTGACAGCAGGCTCATAAGACGCCCCAGCGTCGCCATAGTGCGTTCACCGAATACGTGCGCAACAACCGTCTTCCGGAGCCTGTCATACGCGTAAAACAGCCAGCGCTGGCGCGATTTAGCCCCGACGTAGCCCCACTGTTCGTCCATTTCCGCGCAGACGATGACGTCACTGCCCGGCTGTATGCGCGAGGTTACCGACTGCGGCCTGAGTTTTTTAAGTGACGTAAAATCGTGTTGAGGCCAACGCCCATAATGCGGGCGGTTGCCCGGCATCCAACGCCATTCATGGCCATATCAATGATTTTCTGGTGCGTACCGGGTTGAGAGGCTGTGTATGTGAACTGTAACTGCCATGTTTTACGGCAGTGAGAGCAGAGATAGCGCTGATGTCCGGCAGTACTTTTACCGTTACGCACCACCCCGTCTGTAGCTGAACAGGAGGGACAGCTGATAGAAACAGAAGCCACTGGAGCACCTCAAAAACACCATCATACACTAAATCAGTAAGTTGGCAGCATCACCCAGATGACGAATCACCATTCCGCTGCCGCGTTGTAATTATTTGTATACCATCCCATGTTTCTTTTATTATCGGAAATGCCATCATCTCAGGCATAATTTTCGCACCTGGCTTACGCCCGTAATATCCTGCCTTGACGTTATATTCACCTTGCGTACCGGCCTCTATTCCGCAGGGATCCAGACGGATATAACTTCCGCCACCGTTGATCGTGATTTTCTTCTTCGCGGTAATAGTGATCTCATCTTCCGTACTGGTGATCTCTATCGATTTTTTCGCCAGTAATTCCATCAGGTCGTTCTGCGCCTGTAGTGAGATCGCACCTTTATTGGCAAACAGCTTAATCCCCGCTTTGCGTACAAATACACTCAGGGCCTGCCCCACACCGATAAACAGGTTTTTCATCACCCCAATATCGGCATTATTGCCAGCGTTCATTTCGAGACTCCTGGCCGCCGCCAGTTGCATATGTTCACCGCTGGCCAGGGTCACACCTTTCGGACCGCTTAACAGCACCACCGCCTGCGTCAGTTCTCTTACACGCTCCTCCAGCAACGTCACCTGCGACTCAAGGTCTGCCGGGTCAGCATTCGCCGTTTCCGCATCCGCCGACAGAGACGCCATCTGCGACTGTGCACCGCTCAGTATCCCCATCGCCGCCGCCATCTCCCGCACCTGCCCCTGCGCCCGCTCCTGACCGTCAGCGCTGATGAATATCCCCTTTTTCGCCCGGATGGCACCCCACATGTCCGTGCGCAGCTCAAAACCTTCCCCGCGCTGCTGTTTTCCCGCATCCACCAGATGGCCGAGATTGAGCTGGCTCTTGCCGCCGTACTCCGTACTGATTTTGATATGCTCTTTGCCGCGTTCGTCATCGAGGCGCAGCTTGTTGTTTGCCGGGGTACGCAGCACGTTGCGTCTGTAGTTCTGAATCGTCACGTGGTCGGGGTGGGCGGAATCATGCTTCACGCCGGCGATATAGGGCCGGTCCGGGTTGCCTCCCTCAAACGCGATGCTGACCTCCGTGCCCGCCAGCAGCGGCAGGTGCAGTCCGTACGTATCACCCGCATAAGGGCGGGACTGCCGTACCCACAGGCTCTCGTAACCCGGCTTCCAGGTCTCACGGTCAAAATCGAGGTTCACCCGGTAGCGCCCGTCTTTATCGATATGGGCATAGATATCGTTTGCCGTTGTGCTGGTCACCCGCGCGGGCAGCGTTCCGGCCATCACCGGTTTCGCGATGCGAGCCGGGCGAAAGCTGTAGCGTTCCGAATAAGGTATGGCGGTAAACGTCAGTTCATAACTGCGGTCTCGCGCCGCGCTGGCGGTCAGCCCGGTTATCAATGCGCCCCTGCGGAACACCGCCGGGGCGTCTTCATCCGGTACCTTTATCTCCAGCCCCGGCATCAGCAGGGCGCTGGTGCTCAGCCCCTGCAGAATGGCCCGGCCATTAAGGTAACGTTCGTGGCGGATACGCGCGTAAAACGCCCCGCTTTCCGGTGTGTCCGGGTCGCCTGCCGTCAGGAAGTTGTCCGCGTAATGACAGGCTTCGCCACAGGTGGTGCTGTCCCCGCCCGTCGCATCAAACGCCGACGTCATGTCGGCGGTCGCGCCACGGTAGTTGTAGTCCCGCGTGGTGACGCTTTTTTCCACCACATGATATGCCGTGTTCAGCCCCCAGACAGATCCCGTGCCGCTGTCGCTCAGCCCCGAAGGGTGGCGCAGCGGCAGCATCAGACCGCGTTCATAGCCGCTCT
This sequence comes from Phytobacter diazotrophicus, assembly GCF_052061655.1. NCBI lineage: Bacteria > Pseudomonadati > Pseudomonadota > Gammaproteobacteria > Enterobacterales > Enterobacteriaceae > Phytobacter > Phytobacter diazotrophicus. The sequence goes on from NZ_CM125428.1 coordinate 3,058,361, forward strand.
GGTCGTCATAAAACTCAATGACTTCAATTTTCAGCCGCACGTCGGTACTGAACCGGAACCAGATCCCCACTTCCGACAGCAACCGGGAGATAAAAGTCAGGTCATCCTCGCCGAACTGCATCACCTGTTCGCGCGACGGATATTCCCCCCTCAGGGTGAATACGAAGTCCTGGCCGAGCATCCCGTGGCGCTCACGCAGGATTTTCTCGACAATCTGCGGCACGCTCTGGTTCTGGTAGATGGCGTTCTGATGACTGCGAGCGAGCAGCGCCAGACGGGGCTCAAGGCGCACTTCATAGCGCGATTCATCGCGCGAGGTGGAAAGCTGTTTAAAGCCAGTGATGACGCCGTACAGGGTGCGCAGCGGCACCTGTACCGGCATCCCCTGAACCGGCGGGGCGCAGAGGCTGAGCGCGCCGTCCTGCATCAGCACCGATTCCGGCGCCAGGGTTTTATCACGGCTGGTGAACTGAATGTCGTAACAGAACGGCTGGCTCAGTTGCTCGCGGCCTTCAAAGGAGAGCACATCAGGCGGGCTGCTCAGGCCTCGAATTTTTAATTTGTGGTGGGAGTGGTCAAAACTGAGCGCATTCATGCGGTGTCTCCTGCATCCTTGCAATATGCAATGCATTCTTGCCTTTATTGCTGGCGGGCAAGCACAACAGTCTGTGAATTCCCATTTTCCATGGCTGGTTTATTTATGCCATCCCAATAGCGTCACGTAAAAAAGCATACCTACCGCCAGAGAATGTCCACGCTCCTGGATACAACATAATTAACAATGCGATTCTATATAGGCAAAAAACACCCCATTAATAAAGTCACTTAGCGCAAAATTGACTGAATATGGAAGCCTATTCACGTAATCATATTTTTAGGAAAAACACTGCGATATTTAGATATTCACACTAAAAATGCTTACGTTAATAAACGTTGAAGATTATTATTTAAAACAGCGGAGTATTATTTTGTAAAAAGAAAGAAACAGAAGAGGCATTGGAAAGGAGTCAGAAAGTGATAACACCGTTCACACAACGGTGCACGGTGTTATCAAGGCTCGATTAATTATTTGCTAGTATCAAGCTCATCAAAGCTTTTCACCAGATCATCAATCGCTTTGATCTGTTTCAGGAACGGCTCCAGTTTATCCAGCGGCAGTGCAGACGGGCCATCGCATTTCGCGTTGGCTGGATCCGGGTGCGCCTCAATAAACAGACCGGCCAGGCCTGTCGCCATACCCGCGCGCGCCAGCTCAGCAACCTGGGCACGACGGCCACCAGACGCGGCGCCAAACGGGTCGCGGCACTGCAATGCGTGCGTCACATCGAAAATGACCGGCGAGTTGCCAGAGACATTTTTCATCACGCTAAAGCCGAGCATATCAACAACCAGGTTGTCGTAACCGAAGTTGCTGCCACGGTCGCACAGGATAACTTTGTCGTTACCGCCTTCATGGAATTTATCCACGATATTACCCATCTGGCCAGGGCTTACGAACTGCGGTTTTTTCACGTTAATGACGGCGCCGGTTTTCGCCATCGCTTCGACCAGGTCGGTCTGACGCGCCAGAAATGCCGGTAACTGAATCACGTCAACCACGTCAGCGACGGGCTGAGCCTGGCTGGCTTCGTGAACATCGGTGATCACTTTCACGCCGAACGTCTGTTTCAGCTCCTGGAAAATTTTCATCCCTTCTTCCAGGCCCGGCCCACGGTAAGACTTGATGGAGGAACGGTTGGCTTTGTCAAAAGAGGCTTTGAACACGTACGGAATACCCAGTTTCTGGGTAACAGTCACATAGTGCTCACAAATACGCATCGCGAGGTCGCGGGACTCCAGCACGTTCATACCGCCAAACAGAACAAACGGCAGATCGTTCGCGACATTGATATCGCCAATGCTAACCACTTTTTGTTTCATATAATTCCCTTATCAAGATTCAGTCTATTAATTCAGTTTAGTGCAGTGTAATTTGCTTGTGCGAAATGGTGTTGATTTGCGCACGGATCATCTCGCTGATGGGATCCTCAGGACACTGCTCTACGAAGTAATTCAGATCGTGCAGCGCAACATGATCGCACTCGAGTTGCGCATAAATTAAGCCACGATCGCGGATCTCATACGGGTCTTCCGGGTTAAACTGCAACAAGGCTTCACTGGCACGCAAAGCCAGTTCCATTTGTTGCTCTTCCATCAACGCCGATTTCAAAGTATCGAGCAGCTTACGGATGACTTCCGCGTTATCTGCCTCGTCGAGATCCTCATTAAACAGCTCAGCCACAGGGCTGATGTTACCCTTAAGCCAGACGTCCAGCGTATGCTCGTCCAGCGTGTCGCCATTAAAGGGATTGATCAGCCACATTTCCCCATCCAGCCACTCAGCGCGCAGAATGAGCTGCGTCGGGAAAATCACCGGCATCAGCGGAATGTCCAGATGCCCGGCAACCCATAACAGAATGGCGCCCAGTGACACCGCGCTACCCTGACGGTTTTGCAGGACTTTATCCAGCCACAACGCATCCGACAGACGGTACACACCGCGGGTGTCTTTAAAACCCCATTCGCCGTAAAACAGCTCAAGGAGTTTCTCCAGTTGCAAGTCCTGCGGTTGAGCCTCACTTATTTCTTCACGCGCCAGACGGATCAGACGCTCAAGTTCGTCGTGCACGAACTGCGAGGGAAAATCATCACGAATCAATTCAGATATCAGGATCATTCCATCGCACAATGGTGCTTTGTTAAATTCGAAATCGGCTAACGACCGCATGTCTTACCCCAGTATCGGTATCTTTGTGGCGGCGAGTTTAATGATGATGTACAGCACCACCAGCCCCAGCAAAAACGCAATAAACCCCGTTTGCTGGCTGCGCGGACGATATCGTCCCAGCGCAATGAAACCCAAAACGATGTAGATGATAACGCCAAACAGCTTTTCCGTCAGCCATGCGCCATTAGCAGTAAATGGGATATAGCGCGTTACAACGATAAGCCCGAGGCCGCTGAGCAATAACAGCGTGTCCACTGCATGAGGCACAACCCGCACCCAGCGCGCCTGTGCGCGAGGATTACCCGTAAAGCGCCACCAGTATCGCAGCACAAACAGGCTAATGGTCAGAACCACCGTGGTCAAATGCAGGCTTATCAGAAACGTGAACGCACTCATTCCCTGTTACTCCTGTAGCGGCAGGCGCCCAAGCGTCAGACGCTCGTTATCACCATAGTCCCGGCAGGTTTCCACCTGCACATATCCTCGTTCGCCAAACAGCGCACGTACCGCTTCACCCTGCTGCCAGCCATGTTCCAGTAGCAGCCAGCCACCAGGGCGCAAAAAGCGCCTTGATTGTGCGATTATCCACGCGAGATCCGCAAGTCCTTCTTGTGCCGCAACCAGTGCAGAACGCGGCTCGAAACGCACATCCCCCATGGCAAGATGAGGGTCCTGCTCATCAATATAAGGCGGATTGCTGACAATCAGGTCGAACTGCTGCCCTTCCAGGGCGCTAAACCAGTGGCTGGTCAGCACCGAAACGTTCGTTATTCCTAAATGTTCCGCGTTACGCAGAGCCAGGGCGACGGCACCGGGCATGACGTCGACCGCCGTAATATGGCAATCCGGACGTTCACTGGCCAGCGCCAGCGCGATAGCGCCGGTGCCAGTGCCCAGATCGAGGATCCGGCACGGCTGTTCCGGCAGACGGTTCAGCGCCTGTTCAACCAGACATTCGGTATCCGGGCGCGGAATCAACGTCGCAGGCGAGACAAACAGCGGCAACGACCAGAACTCGCGTACCCCCACGAGATGCGCGACCGGTTCACCCTGTTCACGACGGGCCAGCAGCTCATCAAGACGCGCAAGCTCAGTATCCGAAAGCGCCGTTTCGCCGAAGGCAAGAATAAAGGTACGCTCTTTTCCGGTCACAAAACCCAACAAAATCTCCGCATCCCGGCGCGGGCTTTCGCTGTGCGAAAGTCGATTTATCGCCTGACGCAACCAGTATTGATAGTCCATCAATCCTGTCCGGCGAGCGCTGCCAGTTGGTCGGCCTGGTATTCCTGCACAATCGGCTCAATCAGCATATCCAGCTTGCCTTCCATCACCTCGTCCAGACGGTAGACTGTCAGGTTGATACGGTGGTCGGTCACACGCCCCTGCGGGAAGTTATAGGTGCGGTTACGATCGCTGCGATCGCCGCTACCCAGCAGGTTTCGACGCGTTGAGGCTTCCGCCTGCTGGCGTTTGGCAATTTCCGCCGCGCGAATGCGCGAACCCAGAACGGCCAGTGCTTTGGCTTTATTTTTATGCTGAGAACGTTCGTCCTGGCACTCCACCACGATGCCTGTCGGCAAGTGGGTAATACGAATCGCGGAGTCGGTGGTATTAACGTGCTGCCCACCCGCGCCGGATGAACGGAAGGTATCAATGCGCAGATCGCCCGGGTTGATATCCGGCAGTTCGGCTTCGGGCAATTCTGGCATTACCGCAACGGTACAGGCAGAGGTATGGATACGCCCCTGCGATTCGGTTGCCGGAACACGCTGTACGCGATGGCCGCCGGACTCAAATTTCAGCCGTCCGTAAACACCTTCGCCGCTCACTTTCGCGATGATCTCTTTATAGCCACCATGCTCGCCCTCATTGGCGCTCATGATCTCTACACGCCAGCGACGAGACTCGGCATAGCGGGTATACATACGGAACAGATCGCCTGCGAATAACGCCGCTTCATCGCCGCCGGTCCCGGCACGCACTTCCAGGAAGGCGCTGCGCTCATCGTCAGGATCTTTAGGCAGCAAAAGAATTTGCAGGTGCTGTTCCAGTTGTTCGCTTTTTTCTTTTGCATCGCGTAACTCCTCCTGCGCCATATCGCGCATTTCCGGGTCATCGAGCATCATTTGTGCGGTTTCGATATCTTCCTGAATCTGTTGCCAGTCAGTAAAACAGCGCGATACGTCGCTTAGTTGCGCATACTCCCTGGATAAGGCGCGGAATCGCTCCTGATCGGCGATGGTTTGCGCGTCACCCAACAGCGCCTGAACTTCTTCATGACGCTCGTGTAGGGCTTCCAGTTTGGCAACGATAGAAGGCTTCATAGGCGTAAATGCACCCTGTTATTAGAGATTGTTGTGCTACTCCAGCCCGAGGCTGTTGCGCAGAATATGCAGGCGCTCATCATCCCCGTCACGGGCGGCCTGCTGAAGAGATTTGGTTGGTGCGTGGATCAGGCGATTAGTCAGTTTCCAGGCCAGATCCTGCATAATGGCTTGTGCGTCGCCACCCTGTTCAAGGGCGGCCAGCGCTTTGGCAGTCAATTCATCACGAATCTGCTCAGATTGGCTGCGGTAATCACGAATTGTCTCGCTGGCGCTTTGCGCGCGCAGCCAGGCCATAAATTCGCTCGTTTCCTGCTCAACGATAGTTTCAGCCTGCACCGCCGCCGCTTTACGCTGCGCAAGGTTGTGCTGAATAATGCTTTGTAGATCGTCAACGCTGTAGAGATAGGCGTTCGCCAGTTTACCCACTTCCGGCTCGACATCGCGCGGAACGGCAATATCCACCAGCAGCATTGGCTGGTTGCGGCGCGCCTTCATTGCCCGCTCGACCATGCCTTTACCAATGATCGGCAATGGGCTGGCGGTAGAACTGATAACAATATCGGCGTCTTTCAGGCGCGAATCGATATCGCTCAGGGAAATCACTTCCGCCCCTACTTCATCTGCCAGAACCTGCGCACGTTCACGGGTACGGTTGGCGATGATCATCTTCTGCACTTTATGCTCGCGCAAATGACGTGCCACCAGTTCGATAGTTTCCCCCGCACCGACAAGCATGACGCTGACCGAAGAGAGTGATTCAAAGATTTGGCGTGCCAGGGTACAGGCAGCAAAGGCGACAGAAACCGCGCTCGCGCCGATATCGGTTTCCGTGCGCACACGTTTGGCGACGGAGAACGACTTCTGGAACATACGTTCGAGTTCGCTGGCTTTCAGATGACCGCGGTTAGAATCGGCAAACGCTTTTTTCACCTGGCCGAGGATCTGCGGTTCACCCAGTACCAGCGAGTCCAGCCCGCTCGCCACACGCATTAAATGGCTGACGGCGTCGTTATCGTGGTGCCAGTAAAGGCTGTTACGCAACTCTTCTTCGCTGATCTGATGGTAATCACACAGCCAGCGAACCAGCGATTCATGGAGGTTTTCCTGCTCTTCAACGCTTAAATAAAGCTCGGTACGGTTACACGTCGACAACACCACACCACCCTGCACCATCGGCTGCGCCAGCAGGCTGTCTAACGCCTGGTCAAGCGTATCCGGCGAAAACGTAATACGTTCTCGCAACGAAACGGGGGCCGTTTTGTGGTTGATGCCGAGCGCCAGAAGAGTCATGTGAGTGGGAATAGTACCAACGTTGATAAGGTTAGACTGTGCGCATCATACAGGATGCGCGAGGTCAATAAAAGAGAGCGCCCCCTTTTGGAGTAATCGGTAATTTAATGATTTAAGACAACTTGAACGTAGACGCTATCACTGCCCGGCGCTAGCATTAAGAATATTTACTGCAACGCACCTCAAGGATTCGTCATCATTATGACTTTGCCGGACTTTCGCCTTATTCGTTTGCTGCCGCTGGCTAGCCTCGTACTGACTGCCTGTACCCTCAATGCGCCTAAAGGGCCGGGCCAGAGTCCGGATGCCCCTCAGTGGCGTCAACATCAGCAAGACGTCAGCAAATTGAACCAGTTTCAGACACGTGGCGCTTTCGCCTTTATCTCCGATGAGCAGAAAGTCTATGCCCGCTTTTTCTGGCAACAGACCGGGCAGGATCGCTATCGCCTGCTGCTGACAAACCCGTTGGGCAGCACGGAACTGGAACTCAACGCCCAGCCTGGCGCAGTAGTGCTGGTCGACAACAAAGGCAAGCGCTACACCTCCACCGACGCGGAAGAGATGATTGGCAAACTGACCGGTATGCCGATCCCACTGAACAGCCTGCGTCAGTGGATTCTGGGCCTGCCCGGCGACGCGACCGACTACAAGCTTGACGACCAGTATCGCCTCAGCGAGCTTAATTACAGCCAGGGGGGCAAAAACTGGAAAGTGGTCTACGGCGGTTATGACAGCAATACGAAGCCAGCCCTGCCCTCCAGTCTTGAGCTGAGCGATGGCGGACAGCGTATCAAGCTCAAAATGGATAACTGGATTGCGAAATGATGACGCGCTTTCCCGCACCGGCGAAACTCAATCTGTTTTTGTACATCACCGGGCAACGGGCTGATGGTTATCACACGCTGCAAACCCTGTTTCAGTTTCTTGATTACGGTGACACCTTAAGCTTTGAACCGCGAACAGATGGCGTTATTCGGTTGCTAACGCCTGTCGAGGGGGTGCCGGATGAAGAAAACCTGATCGTGCGCGCAGCCCGTCTGTTGATGCAACAGGCGCAAAAGACGGGTCGCCTGCCTGCTGGCAGCGGCGCGGATATCCAGATAGACAAACGCCTGCCGATGGGCGGCGGTCTGGGCGGAGGCTCGTCAAACGCGGCTACGGTGCTGGTGGCGCTCAATCATCTGTGGCATTGCGGTTTATCGGTTGATGAACTGGCAGAACTGGGATTAGCACTGGGGGCGGATGTACCGGTATTTGTCCGGGGCCACGCGGCGTTTGCCGAAGGGGTCGGCGAGATACTTACCCCCGTGGAACCCGAAGAGAAATGGTATCTGGTTGCCCATCCTGGCGTCAGTATCCCCACCCCGACCATTTTCCGCGATCCGGAATTGCCGAGAAATACACCAAAGCGGTCAATAGAAACGTTACTAAAATGTGAATTCAGCAACGATTGCGAGGTTATCGCAAGAAAACGTTTTCGTAAGGTTGATGAGGCGCTTACCTGGCTGCTAGAATACGCGCCGTCGCGCCTGACTGGCACAGGGGCCTGTGTTTTTGCTGAATTTGACACAGAGTCTGCTGCTCTTCAGGTGTTAGAGCAAGCCCCGGCATGGCTGCGCGGTTTTGTCGCACGAGGTGTAAACCTCTCGCCTCTCGCCAGCACCCTCGCCGGGCAAGCTGAGTCCCGGTGACAACGTCACTTGTTCCAGACGTTGCATCGCGCTCTTTAATACACCGCATGGATAGAATGATGTCTGAACCGCACATTTATGGCTTATTCTATCCACCAATGGACGCATGCCTGAGGTTCTTCTCGTGCCTGATATGAAGCTTTTTGCTGGTAACGCCACCCCGGAACTAGCACAACGTATTGCCAACCGCCTGTACACTTCTCTCGGCGACGCCGCCGTAGGTCGCTTTAGCGACGGCGAAGTCAGCGTACAAATTAATGAAAATGTACGCGGTGGTGATATTTTCATCATCCAGTCCACTTGTGCTCCAACGAACGACAACCTGATGGAATTGGTTGTTATGGTTGATGCCCTGCGTCGTGCTTCTGCAGGCCGTATCACCGCCGTTATTCCTTATTTTGGTTATGCCCGTCAGGACCGCCGCGTGCGCTCCGCTCGTGTACCTATCACCGCAAAAGTTGTCGCGGATTTTCTCTCCAGCGTAGGCGTTGACCGCGTCCTCACCGTCGACCTGCACGCTGAGCAGATCCAGGGCTTCTTTGATGTGCCGGTTGATAACGTATTCGGTAGCCCTATTCTGCTGGAAGATATGCTGCAACTTAATCTGGATAACCCGATTGTGGTTTCTCCGGATATCGGCGGCGTTGTTCGCGCTCGCGCTATCGCAAAACTGCTTAACGATACCGATATGGCTATCATTGATAAACGTCGTCCGCGTGCAAACGTTTCTCAGGTTATGCATATCATCGGTGACGTCGCAGGCCGTGACTGCGTGCTGGTTGACGACATGATCGACACCGGCGGTACGCTGTGTAAAGCAGCAGAAGCGCTGAAAGAGCGCGGTGCTAAACGCGTGTTTGCTTACGCGACTCACCCGATCTTCTCTGGCAATGCGGCGAACAACCTGCGCAACTCCGTTATCGATGAAGTGGTCGTTTGTGACACCATCCCGCTGACGGATGAAATCAAATCGCTGCCAAACGTGCGTACCTTGACTCTGTCTGGCATGCTGGCCGAAGCGATTCGTCGCATCAGCAACGAAGAATCCATTTCCGCAATGTTCGAACATTGATTGGAATCGGCACAAAGACCCGCTACGGCGGGTTTTTTTATTCCTGTGTTTTATTTGTATGACTAATAAATATCGAGCATACAAATTTGTATTGGTGATATTTGACCAGGGATTACTCTTCTGTGAAAAGACTCTTTTCTACACACGTCATGCCATTCAGCGCCATTATCGAGGCCTGCTGGAAGGAAAAATATAGCCTGGCGCGTTTCACGCGCGACCTGATTGCCGGGGTGACAGTTGGCATCATCGCCATTCCGTTGGCCATGGCCCTGGCCATTGGTAGTGGCGTTGCGCCGCAATACGGGCTTTATACCGCCGCTGTCGCCGGTATCGTCATCGCACTGACCGGGGGCTCGCGCTATAGCGTTTCCGGCCCTACCGCTGCTTTCGTCGTCATTCTCTATCCCGTATCGCAGCAATTTGGTCTCGGTGGGCTGCTGGTAGCGACGCTGATGTCAGGGGTCTTTTTGATTCTGTTTGGCCTCGCCCGCTTTGGTCGCCTGATTGAATATATTCCCGTTTCCGTCACGCTGGGCTTTACGTCAGGTATCGGGATTACCATCGGTACCATGCAGATAAAAGATTTCCTCGGTTTGCAGGTTGCCCATATGCCGGAACACTACCTGCAAAAAGTCGGCGCGCTGGCAATGGCACTGCCGAGTATTAACCTCGGTGATGCGGCCATCGGTGTCGTTACCCTTGGCACCCTGATTTTGTGGCCTCGCCTGCGCATTCGCCTGCCGGGGCATTTACCGGCACTGCTTGCCGGTTGTGCCGTGATGGCGGTAGTTAATCTGGTGGGGGGGCATGTCGCCACCATTGGCTCTCAATTTCACTACGTACTGGCAGACGGTTCACAGGGCAACGGTATTCCACAATTGCTACCACAGCTTGTGCTGCCCTGGGATTTGTCGGGTTCGAGCTTCACCCTAAGCTGGGCCTCTCTGCAGGCGCTGCTGCCCGCCGCGTTCTCGATGGCGTTACTGGGGGCCATTGAGTCTCTGCTCTGCGCGGTGGTGCTTGATGGCATGACCGGAACACGCCATAAAGCCAATAGCGAGTTGATAGGTCAGGGGCTGGGGAATATTGTCGCGCCTTTCTTTGGCGGCATCACCGCTACGGCGGCGATTGCCCGTTCAGCGGCCAACGTCCGCGCCGGGGCATCTTCCCCGGTCTCCGCCATTATTCACGCTGTTCTGGTGATTCTTGCCCTGCTGGTGCTCGCGCCCCTGCTCTCCTGGCTGCCGCTTTCCGCCATGGCCGCGCTGCTGCTGATGGTGGCCTGGAACATGAGTGAAGCGCATAAGGTGGTAAACCTGCTGCGTCGCGCGCCGACAGACGACATTATCGTCATGCTGATTTGTATGTCGCTGACCGTGTTGTTCGATATGGTTATCGCCATTAGTGTGGGTATCGTTCTGGCATCACTACTGTTTATGCGCCGTATCGCGCGCATGACCCGTCTGTCGCCTGTCAATGTAGACGTGGCGGACGATATTCTGGTGTTGCGTGTGATTGGCCCGCTGTTTTTCGCCGCCGCCGACGGTCTGTTCACCGAACTGGAATCGCGGATTGCAGGCAAACGGGTCGTGATACTCAAGTGGGATGCCGTACCGCTGCTTGATGCGGGTGGGCTCGATGCCTTCCAGCGTTTTGTCAATCGCCTGCCGGAAGGCACCGAGTTGCGCGTCAGCAATCTGGAGTTTCAGCCGCTGCGCACCATGGCGCGAGCGGGTATCAAGCCCATTGCGGGCCGATTGTCGTTCTGGCCAAACCGTGACGCCGCGTTAGCGGATTTATGATGAACCCGATGCCCCGTAGCGCTTGCGCATCAGGGCATCTACCGCCTGCTGCAACCATTGCAGCAGGTCTGGCGTCACCCAGGTTCCTTTCATGAGATGCGGCTCCTGCTGCATCGACAGGCGAAACTTCTGTTGGGTTTGCGGATCGGTTCCGGCATAGGACTGGAACAGCTCCAGCCAGGCGTTTGCCAGCGCCTGCGCCTCTTCTGACTGCGGGTCAAGCCCCTCGAGTGCCGCCTGGCGAACGCGACTGACTAACGGCGGCCACTCCATCATCCGGTCAAAATAATGCGCACGGGTAAATGCCATCTCTTCTGGCGTCAGATAGCGCTGCCAGATAGCCAGTTTGCTTTCGCCGAAACTGCGGGTGATGAAATTAATTGTCGCATCATCAATTCCGGTCTGTTCACGCATTTGCGGCTCGACCAGGTGCATCTCATTGAGCCGGGTCAAAAACTCCGGCCTGCGGGCGGTATCCTCCTCCAGGCGCGTCATCCAGCGCGTTGCCAGATCCATCGCCTTTTCATCATCAACCGGGCACCCCTGCGCCATCAGCGCTTTGGCTTCCGCCACCATATTCGCCCATACAAGGCTGCGCTCTTCGTCATGCGCGGCAAACGGCAGCTCGCGCAATTCCTCAGCACTAAACCAACGGTTATACATATTCGTTAACTCCAGCGTCAGTAACCAGGACTCCAGATCAGGTTCAGCACCGCTTTCCATTCCACGCTTTAACATCAGCAGTTGCTGGCGCAACGTCTGGATCGTGCGCATTTGCGCATCAAGCAAGCTAATTTGTTCATCGAGCAGAACGTGAAGCGGACGCGTCTCCCGCGCCAGGTAATCCTTGATAGCTGCCAGCGCCATACCCGCCTTCGCCAGTACCTGAATCATATGCAGGCGTTTGACGTCAGCGAGATTGTATAAGCGGTAACCGGCAGCACTTCGGGATGAAGGCGTAAGTAGACCGATATGTTCGTAGTGGTGCAGAGTACGGACAGTGATCCCGGCACGACGTGCCAGTTCACCAGCTTGAATTAACATAACGGCTCCTTTTCTTCCCCTTGACTGTCACTCTCGGGCCTAACGTTACGTAAGGGTCAAGAAAAAAGCCAAAAAAAAACGGCTTCCTGAGGAAACCGCTTGTTTGTGTTGTTATACGTTAGCTATGACCATGTCCGTCACGACGGCAGCGTTTGTCATAATGGCGCACCCACCAGTACTTATCGCAGACCTGCTCATGGCCGCTAATACGCGCGCCTGCAAGCCAGAGTACTGCCCCGACAAAAATGCTGAGAATGGCACCGTGGGCGAAGAACTGCGGCAGATTAAGCTGCGGCAACTGATTCAGGACAGAGTAACCCACACCGACTATCATCACGACTAACCCCAGGCCCATAAGCACATTACCGAGTAACGAAGCGTTTTTGCGTTTCATGGTGTCACCTCCGGAACGATGGGTTGAAAGGGAATAACCCCAATCCTTGTGAGTAAAGTATAGACAGGGGGGATTGTGGCGATTGCGTGTACGATCACAATTACACGTATTAAGACCACATATATTTACAAATAACCCTCTGAACTACTTGTATTTCTAATGGTTCATAGGGGTAATCATTGTCCTTTTCCCCGTTTCGTCCTGAGAACTTTGTCATCACGCGCCGCACGACGTAAACTACGCGCCAGATATTGACCTGGTCAGGAAGAAAAAGTGACGATTAAACTGATTGTCGGGCTGGCAAATCCCGGCGCGGAATATGCCGCGACACGCCATAATGCAGGCGCCTGGTACGTCGATCTGCTGGCTGAACGTTGCCGTGCCCCGCTACGTGAAGAACCGAAGTTTTTTGGCTATTCCTCACGGATCAATCTGGCGGGCGAAGATGTGCGTCTGCTGGTCCCCACGACTTTTATGAATCTCAGCGGCAAGGCCGTTGCCGCGATGGCAACCTTTTATCGCATCAACCCGGACGAAATCCTGGTTGCCCACGATGAACTGGACTTACCACCGGGCGTGGCGAAGTTTAAACTGGGCGGCGGTCATGGCGGCCACAACGGGTTGAAAGACATTATCAGTAAACTGGGCAATAACCCCAATTTCCACCGTTTGCGCGTGGGAATTGGTCATCCGGGCGATAAAAACAAAGTTGTCGGTTTTGTGCTGGGTAAACCGCCTGTTTCTGAACAGAAATTGATTGACGAAGCGGTAGATGAAGCGGCACGTTGCACGGAAATCTGGCTGAAAGACGGCCTGACAAAAGCAACCAACCGTCTGCACGCCTTTAAGGCCCAGTAACACGCGCCCTCTGGCATTTTTGCCGCGCGATACAACGGTTACGTGTATAATAGGCAAAGTTATTAACTTTTATGCAATCTGTTTTATATAACGGATTGATTATTCAGAAATTAAGGTAATCACATCATGGGATTCAAATGCGGTATCGTTGGCCTGCCCAACGTAGGTAAATCCACCCTGTTCAACGCGCTCACCAAAGCAGGTATTGAAGCGGCAAACTTCCCCTTCTGTACTATTGAGCCGAACACCGGTGTCGTACCGATGCCCGATCCGCGTCTGGACAAGCTGGCGGAGATCGTCAAGCCACAGCGTATTCTGCCAACCACGATGGAGTTTGTGGATATCGCCGGTCTGGTTAAAGGCGCATCCAAAGGTGAAGGCCTGGGTAACCAGTTCCTGACCAATATTCGCGAAACCGAAGCCATTGGCCATGTGGTACGCTGCTTTGAGAACGACAATATCATTCACGTGAATAATAAAGTGGATCCAGCGGATGATATCGAAGTTATTAATACCGAGCTGGCGCTGTCTGATCTGGACACCTGTGAGCGCGCTATTCATCGCGTACAGAAAAAGGCCAAAGGCGGCGATAAAGACGCGAAAGCAGAGCTGGCGGCGCTGGAAAAATGTCTGCCTCAACTGGAAAACGCGGGCATGCTGCGTGCCCTGAAAAACCTGACCGAAGAAGACAAAGCCGCGATCAAATACCTGAGCTTCCTGACGCTCAAGCCGACTATGTATATCGCGAACGTTAACGAAGACGGTTTTGAAAATAACCCCTATCTCGATAAAGTGCGCGAAATCGCCGATGCCGAAGGTTCTGTTGTCGTTGCCGTATGTGCGGCGGTTGAGTCCGATATCGCTGAACTCGACGATGCAGACCGCGAAGAATTTATGGCCGAACTGGGCATTGAAGAGCCGGGTCTGAACCGCGTTATTCGCGCCGGTTATCAGTTGCTGAACCTGCAAACCTACTTCACTGCGGGCGTGAAAGAAGTGCGCGCATGGACGATCCCGGTTGGCGCAACTGCCCCACAGGCGGCAGGTAAAATTCATACAGACTTCGAAAAAGGCTTTATCCGTGCGCAGACCATCGCGTATGAAGACTTTATCACCTACAAAGGTGAGCAAGGCGCGAAGGAAGCGGGCAAAATGCGCGCAGAAGGTAAAGATTACATCGTGAAAGATGGCGATGTCATGAACTTCCTGTTTAACGTCTAAATAAAATTAAAGGTATGTAAAACAGTAAGTTATACTGAGTCGCGCTAAGGGATTTTGTTTTCGCGTACAGGCCCGCGTATAAATTGCGCGGCGCTACCCTCCTAAATTTAACAGCCGGTCACACAAAGTTGTCGGCTGTTATCGTATTATCCATTCATGAAAATCGAGGAATTTGATGATGAAAGGATATGCGTACTCTTTGTCAATACTCACCCTACTGGTGAGCGCACCGGCTTTATCACTGAGCGATACCATTAAGAATGAGTTAATGTATGTCGATAAACCATGGACGATCACGCATCTGGACGACTTACAGATGGATTGCCTGTGGACAAGGGACGATGCGGGGCGTTTGCACAGTGAAGCAATGGGTCCAGATGGTTCAGGTATGTGCTACGACGCAAAGGCAGACGACCAGGTCAACAAACTGGATAAAGAAAATAAACTTGTCTGGCATAACCCGCCTCGTTTCGATCACGAGTATGGCGACAAAAATAAATGCTACTACCGCGTGGACAAAACCATCGGCCTCGTTCAATTGCTGTTTGGCAATGGTGATGTCAGCGAAGCAGAAGCGAATGAATGTAGAAAGGACAGTTCAATGGATAGAGCATTGAGAAATGCAACGCCTGTCGTATCTGACTTTCAAAAAATAGTCATGGCTCAAATCAACGCCTGTTACGCAGGTATGAACGGCACACTGACTGGAGACTGGTCTACTCAAATGGTTAAATATGCAACCATTACGAGCCAGTTTAAGGGTAACTCTGGGGCGATTTCACGGATTGGCAGGGCGTTCGACTATGGAAAGCTGCTGGCAAATTCTCCCAATGACTGCGTCAATTTTGTTACCCGGTCATAATACCTTTTATATCTGCCGGATTAGCAGCGCAACGCTATGAATCAGCATTGCAGACATGCCCGTGAAAACAAACCAGAAATAAAAATCAGTTATCATTCGAATATCTCAACGGCTTCAAAAGGCTGGTTATCATAGAACGTTGATGGCGATAGTCGGCATACTCGACAGCAGATGCCGCGTTGTGCTGTGCGCAACCGCCGAAAAATGACGTCCAGCGGCGGGGCATTCTTATGCCCCACTGTTTCGCGGCTTCGATAGCCATTGCGCAGTCACTCATGATGGCTCCTCCCACACCCAGCGAGCCTTGACCATCCCGTCTATAACAGGGATTCCCAGAGCCTTCAAGTGTTCACGGCAAAAGGTAGGGGCAATTTGCAACATGTTTCGCAAGTCTTCGAATGGAATGCCCGCGCCTGAATCATCGGGTACTAAGCTGGTCATAGCGCGGTAAGCCCATTCAGGCGCGGTAAGCATTTTCATTCGGTCGCCTTACGTTGTTGTTTATCGAGGATGTGTGCAGGGATGCCGGGGTGCTTGTCACCACGCTGATAGCCTTTTTTAAAGTCGTTCATCACTCGCTTGTCGTTACCTTTCATCATCACACCTCCGCAAAGTATTTGATTTGGTCAAGGAATTCGATATCGCATTGGATATCTTCAATTTCGGCCTCAAGGATTCCCAGTTGCTGACACAAGCTTTGGAGCACTGGTACATACTTGAATACATCAGGGTGAGGCATCACTACGCGTAGGGTCGCATTATCAAGCTGACCGGTCAGCATATATGCCATCGTAGCCGCGCCACCAACGATGCGGAATAGGTCGGCAGGCGTTTGCACAAATTTGGTTTGACTGAATGCCGAGAGTGCCAATAACTGCCACTGGCTCGTAAATTCATCAGTCATTACGGCTTTTTTGAGTGCCGGTAAAAATGCTTCTTTCTTTGACTTTAATTCAGCGGCGCACGCTTCGATGTGCTTAGACATATCCGGCTTCACCACAGTGGCTTTGAGCTGCTCAATTTGTTTTTCAAGCGCAGTCACTTGTGTGGCTACTTTCACGCGTTTGGTACGATATGCGTCCATATCTTCAATAGCTGCGTCTACATAATTCATATTAATCTTGTCCTCAAATAGGCTGACGGGATCGTCAATAGTGAAATAAAAAGGCCTCTTTACTTAGAGGCCTTTAATTTTCATTACTTCCTGCAATAGTCGGCGGTCGTTAACTGGCGCACCGGTGTAAGGGTGTCGAAGTTCTCCAGCATTAAATTGCTTTAGTAGTGCGTCACGCTTGCCATGCTTCGATAAGTCCACGCCGTTTCGCGTGATAACATCTCTGGTATAAATAGACTTACTCATTTTCGTCTCCACGCTTCACTGATTTTTTTCTTAGCGACTGCCATAGGGTCTTGAACTGGTTGAGCATCGTTAACCACATGGACGGGTTTACTGTCGCGCCATGCGTTTGCAATGCGTTGTTTCATCAACAAATTGTAATCGGCCATCTCAATAGAATTCCTCAAAATATTTTTCAAATACGGCGCGACGTAACTCATCAGTAACGTCATCGATAGGTGTAACGGGGAAGCCATAGCGTGAGCACATTTCACGCCACCATGCGTCCTGTGTGCTCACGCTAGCGCTTTCCAGCGCTTCTATTCGGGCCATTTTGTCTTTACTTGTCATTCTGTTTCTCCAGCGCCGCCAATCGGCGGTCGAACTCCACAAGGTCATTTATACGCGCTTCGAGTACGCGTGCATCGATACTATTAGCAGGTGTGATGGCCTTAAGACTTGGATAAATGCGCTCCAGTGTGAAGCGGACGGCGTCCCAATCTCCGTTATCAACCAGTCGCGTTAGCTGAACCATAGCCGAGTCCGAGAGAGATTTCGGGAGTATGCGCCGCGTTGTGTTTTTGCTGCCGACAGGGCGACCAGCCATTTCCACCCTCCTATTAATCAATAATTTAATGCCATTACCAATACGGTTAAGACCATTAAACCTGAATAATTACAGATTGTAAACAATTAATTGTTGACGCCCTCGTCAATTTATGATATGCAACTATTAATATGGCTAATGACGTTTACGCCCACCAGCAGCAATTTAATCCGCTGAAAATTAGCGGTTCGCTGCGCATTCATAGAAATTTCAAAAGCCAGGGTAAAATCCCAAGTGTCAGTCCGGCACTATTTTTTGCCGGAATTATAGGGGCGTCGAATGGTAATCACGTGGGTGGAGTTCCTAATGCGCATTTACACGGAACGCCTTAACCATTTGAATTTATTATCATTTTACTCTTGCAATTCCAGATTTCCAAAGTTCCAAATCATTTCATACCAAAGCTACTTAAATATATACCCCTATACCTACAACATACATGCGTATATATTTCATTTCCTCTGTTATAGATTTATTTGGAACTTTGGAACTATTAATAAGAGGAGTCAGTAATACCAGGTGCTTGAGGCGGTTCCGAATTGAAATTCCAAATAAAAGCATTCGGACCCTTTCTATTATTCGGAACCATGAAAAAAGCCACCCGTAGGCGGCTGGGTCGTCAGCGTGATTATTTGGCAGCGCCTAACACATCTGCAGGGTCAATATCGACCACGCTCGTTAACCTCTCTCTAATAACGTCTGCTCCGGCGCTTTCCATTGGGTGTCCTTTCTTAACGTACACACGTACACAAATGCCATTTGTCCTCATCTTGCCTTCTGGTAAGTTTGGATGCCTGATATAACCCATGTCGCCGAGCACTTTAGCTTTGCGTTTCGTCTGCAACCTGTGTCCCTTTTCGTTCAGCAGTTGGTCCAGTGCCAGTGAGGAGATTAATCCCGAACGGAATCCTACACGTTCAAGGTCCACAGCTTCAATAATGTCTTGCTCAACACCGCCCAGACTCTCCATGATTGCCGCATCGGTCGAACTGGTTTTCGGCGCACGCCCCATCACGTTGCATGACACATCCGTGTACTTATCGAACCAGTTAGCAACAGCCGCATAACCGCCGTTCTCCAACCACCCGTAAAGATCATCAAAGTAATTTCCGTCAATACCATCACGCTTTATTTCTTCCTCACTATGTTGCCCTGTGTAAATAATCGCATAGCGGCGATCGTCACGCGTTTTGATTACCGCGTCTTTATAGTTGGTACACATCAGAATGTTGCACCGATTCTCTGCGTCGTAGCTGTCACGTCCCTTTCCCTCAACCTCAACGGTTGTGTTGGTAATCAGGGGTTTCATGGCATCGAGTGTTTCACGGCGGCTGTTCATGTGAATTTCTTCGACAACAGCAAAGAGTTTATTCTCAATCCAACTGTTGAAACGTCCGCCAATCTGGTTAGAGCGCGGTTCAGCGACCCATCGCTTACCGATTGCGTGCTTAACAATCTGAGCAACCAGTGATTTGCCGTTACCCTCAGCACCAACCAGCACAGGTGACCACTGGTGCTTTTTGCCGGGGTTCTGAATGCACGATGCAATCCACGTCAGGAGAATTTTGCGGTCCCCTTCATCGGGAATCAGCTTTTGCATATGTTTCAGGAACGGCGTTACATTGCCTTCTGCGCGTTCACCGTGAGTAGGCACATAACAGTTCACATAACTAACACCCGCCTCTGTGAACACCTCTCCCGGCGGTAATTCAGGGCGAAACGCCAGCGAATCAACCTTTGGCAGATTGGCAAATTGTGATTCTGTAAATGCCTCAAAAGCCTTCCGGGTTGTCTTGTCGTTGTCCGCATCAAGTGCGAACACATAACCGCCGTATGCAGCGTTAAACTGCTCAGGGCGATACATTGCGCCGTTTGGTGTCATCATGCGGTGCTGCTGGATGATGTACACGCAGCCTTTGAAGAAATCGACCAGATTACTGCCTGCAACAAGCTGGAAGCCGGTGCGAGTTTCACCAGATGATGCAGCTGGTAATGTAGCGTCTGATTCTGGCTTTCCCGTATAAAAGTCTTTGCGGTAACTCTCTGCGCGAGTAATGGTGAGGTTGAGGTAAGTACGATGCTGCGTCCATTTATCCCTGACAAGGCCGCTACGCTCCATCAGGCGCTTCGTGCGCTCGCAGTTACCACAGGTCCACCACAAGAGGCTACCTGCGAGTGCAAAATCCGCTTTGGATGGGTCAAATTCACGCTGCTCATCAGGATACTCATCAGCCAGTTTTTCAACATTCCTTTCCCACAGGTCACGAAAAGAAACCTTTGTACCAAACACGCTGCCGGCACTTGATTTACTCATCAGAGCCTTTGCAATCAGCTTATCATCGTCCTGAATGGGGTTAGAGCCTTCACAATGGGTGGTTGTCCATTCAGCTACATCAGCCTGCTCATCAGCGGGAAAATATCGGGCAATGATGCGGTTGAGCGGTGCTGTACAGTCGGTCGATGCATCACCTCTGGCGTTAGCGCCCAAAGCAATCATGCGGTCTTTGTGGTAGCACTCGATGTTGAGGGATTTTTTGTCTTTCTTGCCATGCTCAGGGATTGACGTGTATGTGCCGAAGATGTGTAAGCCCTTGCCACTCTGAGACACTTCAACCAGTGCGCCGTTGAATTCAGTACACAGCTCATTTGCCAGCGCTGACCATTGCTTACCATCATAAGCGCCATCAACATCAATGCAAAAGAACGGGTCTTTTTCTGTGAGCACGAAGGCAACGCCGTATCTGGACCGCGTGGCTTTGTTCAGTCCTGCTGCAATCCTGCGAGCATCTTCATATGACATCCAGTTTTCAACTGTGTGTATGCTGGACGTGCGACCGAATTTATCGCAGGGTTCCTTATTGGTCTTACCATTTCCTTTATCGCTGAATTTGCATACAATGAACTGGTCAAATTTTGACAGGCCCGGATAGTCATTGACGAGCGCGTCATCCGATGCTAAATTAGTCATGTTTTTTATATATCCGTAAAACGCTGGATCTGTCGCCAAACATTCGCCAGCGGTTGAAAATATAGCTCTAACATTACTGTTAGAGCTTTTTTTTGGTATTCATGCTGCCACTGACTGACGGCGAGCCTGTACCCACGCGTCGATTTCTGTTTCAGAAAATCGGATTGAATTAGGACCAATAGGAATGGCTTTAGGGAAAGATGCTTCGGGAGAACGGCGCAGGCGCTCAACGGTTGCGCGGCTAACACCGAGACGACTGGATAATTGTTTGATTGTTAATAGCATTTGTGATCTCCTAGTTTCAAGCAGCGTTATGCTGTATCACAGTGACCACAATAATGATTTGAAACAACCCATTCAAAGGAATAGAAAAGCTTGTTATTTTTCCTTTTTTAATACCTCCCGCACCTCAGCCTGTAATGACCCCACAGCAAAATTCAGCTTATCCCATTCAGGCATGAGTAACTCAAACGTTTTCTTTATCGCCTCTGCCGCTTTGCTTAATTGACCCGAATCAACAAACCCACTATCCACGCCACCGTGGTTTCCATGTATAGCAATAAACTGAAATACAGCTTTCTGCTTAAACCCTATAATCTTGGTTAAAAACAACACGACTCCTACCAGGTCAATTTCACTGTTATTGTGCGAAAAAGAAATGGCGGACGACTTCCCTCTAGGCCATTCGACCTTCCTCAACAGATCAGCCTGTAATAAAGCTGCTATAAACGGATATTCATTTAGCCAAACATTGGTGACAAAAGGCGTTAGTTGCTGCCTATTCCCAATAATTCTGACGATTTCATGAGGTATTGAGTCACGTGGCGATATAAAATCCTGTGTTGACAACCATTCAATCTTCCAAGGGGTATCTTTAAAGCCACCAATAAAATTATCTAGCCGCTTTTTTCGCAGATGAAATTCTTTGGTTGCTTTCGATTGCATATCATCATATTTACCATATACAAAATCCGAGTGTTCGAGCAATGATTTGTAAGTCCTTGTTAATATCGCCACTTGGTCTACTGCTTTGAGTTTTCCAATTTCCTCCATCACTTAACGCCTCCCGAATGTCACTTGTACAACGTTATCAGTCTCAACTGGTTCTGGTTGCGTCAGCGTTTGAATAAACTCGCCCCATTCCAGGAAAAGCTGTTCCACCTTTGCCGCCCTTTTCCCAGCCTGATAAGTTGCTACCAGACGGTCACTCTTAGCATGATTCAACGCCAGTTCGATAATTGACTCATTGGCATCCAGATACTCAGCACAGCCGCTAGCAAAGCTGCGACGCAAGTCATGACATGTGAATGGTTCACTCTGGGGCATATGCAGGCTCCTTACACGTTCAAGCAACCAGCGGAGCGCATTCCCATCTATATGTGCTTTCCCAACGTCGTGAGTGCGTATAGCTTCAAATACAAACTCACTGCCACCACTAATTCCCCGTTGGTGTGCGATAATATCCTGAGCCATTTGATGCAACGTGATAGTGTGGCTCTTACTGTTTTTGCTACGTTCGGCGGGGATAATCCATTTACTGCTAATAATTTCTTCCCACCTCATCTCGCTTGCTTCCGTCCTTCTTGCTCCAGTTAACAAAATCAGCTTTAAACAGTTCACCTGTGCTGGGTGAGCACCGGTTTCCTCAAGCCCTTTCCAGAATGCGGCAACTTCCTCGCGTTCAAGCCATCTTTGGCGAGGTGCAGCAGCCGTTGCCCCAATATCCGAGGGGCGAATGGTTCTTGATGGGTTAATAGTAATAGCGCCAATATTCACGCCGTAATCGAGACTCTGCTGAAAAATGGTTAATGCTTTCTTAGTGCCGGAAACGGTTTGTTTTCGTAGCTTTGCTAAATGATTAAACAGAATGCTTCTGCTCAAATCTGTAACCAATAGCTTGTGAAGTTCAGCCATGTAATTGTCGAAGGTGTAGTTGTACGCTTTCAGGCTCCGAGGTTTCAGTGGCTTAGCTACAGATTTCCACTCCATCCACTCATTGAACAACTCGGCAAAGGTAGGGACGGAACTGGATTTTTGTTTATTTGCTCGTACAACAGCTATCGGGTCCTGTCCTGACTTTAGCACTGCCATTGCTTGCATATGCGCTTTGCGGGCCTCAGTCAATGACATTGATGGGTAACTTCCCAGAGTCATCTTCTTAGCCTTGCCAGCAAACTGGTATCGGTATAGCCACGATTTAGCAACAGCGTCCGGGCGGACCTCTATACATAAGCCCGCGCCTGCCCCACTGGATACAGCTAAAACTTTTCGCTTTCCTTCCTCAGTTTTGAGGTTGGCTATCTCTCGGTCTGTTCTCAATGCCATAGCTATCCCACCCGATGAATCCCGCGTACGAATACGCGTACAGAATAAACGTGACTACAGGTGATTATCGGTGAAACAGCATGACAACGCAAGATAAACTAAGTGCATGATATAAATATGTAATACCAATGAAATATGGTACAAATCGGTACGCACTGAAAACTGATAATCTAGAACTTCCTGTTCAACGTCTAAATAAGTTTTGTTGTCTCATGAGGTTGCATCAAACCTCATACTGGCCCCAAAAAAAATCCACGCCATCGCGTGGATTTTCTTTTTGTCGCGCCTTAAGGGGATTATGAGCACAATTACCGATTAAATCGCTGTCTGGCGCTATCCGTTACAGGTGTGAATAATGACACGAGGGTGCCCTCCGGGTCGCGGAGCTGTAGTGTCCTGTTCCCCCAGGGCATATCCTTTGGTTCATGGACAAACACCACACCGTATTCTTTTAATCTGTTAAATTGATGGTCTACATCTTCTACCAGAAACTCAAGGATTGCGGATTGGTTCGCGGCTGGTTTTGCGCACCCTTCCTTAAACAATGCCACCGTTTCTCCGCTTCCAATGGCTATCACGGCCCCTGGCGTTACAATTTCGGCAAAGACAGGTGCAAGCCAGTCAGCGCTAAAACCTGTAATGAATTCATAAAACTCAACAACTTTATTGATGTCTTGCACAATGAGTCGGGTAGAAACTAATTTCATCGAATATTCTCCAGGTTGCGGCAGGAACAGCATCAGGAGGTATCATCCTTCAAATCTACTGACACCGTGGTGGCAACAGGAAAAAAATAAATGAGACGTGCAGACAGGCTTTTCCAGATAATCCAAATACTTCGCAGGAAAAAGCTTCCGGTTACTGCAGCAAGGCTGGCAGAAGAACTTGAGGTGTCTAAGCGCACGATTTATCGGGATATTGCCGACCTGGCCGGGCAACGGGTTCCTATAGAGGGAGAAGCGGGAACAGGATACATACTGCGCTCAGATTACGATATGCCCCCTTTAATGTTTACCGCAGAAGAACTAGAGGCGATCTTTTTAGGGGTTGAATTAGTGAAACACCTGCCGGATGCCACCCTTGCTAACAATGCAAATGATGTCCTGTCTAAAATAGCTTCGGTGATTCCTGACAAGTTGATGTGTTTTTTAAATGACGCAGCCGTTGCCGTTAAACCCGAAAACTCTGGCATAGAGAAAGTAGACACTCGCCTGATCCGGGCGGCGATACGCGATAGCCGGAAAATGTTTCTGGAGTACCGTGCCGCAGATGGAACGATATCGAAAAGGATTATTTGGCCGATCGTATTAGGATATGACCTGACGCATTGCTTGCTCATCGCATGGTGTGAGGAAAAACTGAACTTCCGCCATTTCCGTGCTGACCGCATGTTGAATATTGTTGTGCTCAACGAAAAAATTGGCATCGATAAAAAAAGCCTCAGGATGAAATGGGAAAAATGGCGTAACACCCTGGGCTACGATATTTAAAAACAGGGTATGTTTTTTGTTTGCAATCAACTCTGCGGTAATCAAAAAATATATATCGCTCGTTTTACGCTCTGGCATATAGCAGTTAAGCGCTTGAAAGCGTGCAGATTAAGAGCACTTATGTTATAATTCCGTTTTATGCGTTGAAAAAGGTTAAATCTTGAAAACGGCAAATTTTTCCGAACTGATAAAGATAGCCGCTCTGCAACTTTTTAGAGAAAAAGGATTCAGCAATGTTTCCACGCGTGATTTAACACAAAAACTTAATATTTCCAGAAGCCACATTTATCATTATTACCGCGACTGGGAAACGTTAAAAAAAGCGGCTGTTGAATATATGTTTGACAGTGATATACAAGAGTGCAGGGAAACCCTGAAAGCCTCGCCAGGTATGAGCGCTACCGACAGAGTTAAGCTCTATATCAGAACGCTATTACCTGATGCCCCCTCAGCACACTGGCTGCTCTACCTTGAGCTCTGGCCGATGGCTGCGCGTGATACTGATTATGCTAACCTGGTGCATAATCAGTCTCTTCAATGGATCAATATCCTTGAGGAAATCATCGGCTATGGCCTTGATGAAGGCGAATTTCTTTCGGTAAACGCCTCTGTTTCAGCCAGACAAATAAATGCATTAATAGATGGATATTCCAGTATGCTGATCCTCGACTATTCAGAGAAAAAGAGAAGTAATTTTCTTGATGAAATTTCTGAACTTTCTTTTAAAATCCTTGGAAAATTCTCCTGAGCACGTATGAAAACGTGCTGTAGAAATTAGTTCTTTTTTATACCAAAATAGCCAAGAATTCTCTGCATCTTACTTCCCGCTGTGGTATTACCTACAGCGGTAGTGTCTATCCAGGTCTCATCGGCTTCGGGATGCGGCCCTGATAATATGACGTTTCCTTTGCCATATTTATAACTGGCGATGGCTATATCTCCATTCTCGTAATACGCGATCGCCTGGAACCCATTGCCTGAGGTGGTGTTGTTGAGATAGGGGCCATCCTGGAAGTAAAAAGCTTCTTGCTTATTATTCCATTTGATTTGCAAGGTGTAATCTCCCTCATCCCTGGCGCGTGAATCAGGCCTTCCCACTTCTGACTCAAGGGGAGCGTCAATCAGCCCTATCCAGTCTTTATCGGCAAGATAGGCTCCCATGCAAATACCAATAAAATTTTTGCCATTTTTCACGAATTGACGAATAGCCTCAGCACCTTCATCGCCAATAACCTCATAAGAACCAGGTATATCCTGACCGCCGCCAGGCTGAATATAGATATCAAATTTCTTTAGCGTTTGTTCATTGAGTTTTAGCTTTTCTTTTTCACCCACATAAGAAATATGCAGTGGCAAACCAGTGCCGATAAGAGATTTAACAACCATTTCGGAACACCCCGGACATCCAGCCTGGCCCCGATAAACGGCGACATTATAACTCTTTGACATAGCAGCATTTGCTAAGGTCGGCGCGGTGAAAATAGCAAAAGCAAACGCCACGGTTAACCTATTTGTTTTCTTTAACTTCGTTGTCTGGAAAAAATGTGACATAGCGGTATCTCCCCTGGTCATGGCGTGTTTTTTATTAATCCCTGAGAATGACTTTTACGCTACCTCAAAGGATTATGGCAAATTAGAGCAGTTGCTCAAATTTATCTTTACCGTTGAGTTTGTCAACAGTTTTCGAGATCACCAGGAAAAGTCTTTTGTCATAAAAATGTAACCCAGGCTATTTTATTTATATTTTTTAAAGTGATATACATGCCGCAGCGAAAAGAGATGGCGATTGGTCGATCTGATCCTCACCGGGTCACCCGCGCAAGATGTCCCCAAAAAAGCAGAGGCTATTGGTCACAGTCGCATCTGCTATGCCCCACCAATATCTTGAAAATGAATATTTCTATACAGAATATAAACGAGGAAATTTAATTTCTATTGACGGGTTGACAATAATATTTGCTCTGGGTAGATTTCACCTGCCTAAGTTGAGGCCTTTCCTAACCTGACATAAGAGACAAATGGATACTGAATTTAGTCGCTGCCCGAATAATGCCACCGTGGCTGTTCGGGTAAGTAAACATGAAATCGATTGTGATCACTTCTTCGTTTTGGTGTGTCTCGCCGGAGCCTGAGGCTCTTGTGTTGTGCCACCTCGACCAGAGTCGTCACGGTCCCGAGGTGTGTTATGAACTTCAAATCTACCCTTTTACCCGATGTCAAAACCGCGACATCAACACTGCGTGTCCGAACGCCCCACGACAGGGTAGCGTCTGCACGTAAAAAAACATCCAGCTCAATTTTCTCTGCGAAAATCAGTGAGTTGAACAAGCGCATCACTAACTGGCGTGTCAGTCCTGTCACCGGTCAGTTGGAGCGTCGTTGCAGCTTTTCTGAAAGCGAAGACCCACAAAGTAGACCCTCCATCGCCTGATTCAGCCGTGATGCTGTTCAGGGTATCGGTGCGCTATGTCGCGGCCTGTGCCCGAGTGTCATGCTGAGTTGCATTGCTATTGGTACCTGTTTATTTCCTGATGTGTGCAAACAGAAACATCATCCGGAATGATCACGTCCAGCTAAAAGAAAAATAAATTTCTCATCTGTTTATTTATGAAAATAAATAGAGGGAAGCCCTGTGCGAAATTAATTTAAAACCGATCGTTTATGCGACATCGGGCTATTTCCGGCTGCCCATAATCCGGCATTCACCGTAAAAAGCTTGCTGCCGTCCGGCGACAGGAGCACCACCATGACAGTACAAACCAAGAACCGTAATAAAAAAAACATGCATTCTCTGCGTACCGCCCAGGAAGCCAAAAATGGCATTGCGCAAACCCTGGTCAACCTCAACACCACCCGGGAAGGGCTACAGGAAGTCGAAGCCAGTGTCCGCCTGGCGCGGGATGGCATGAACGAAGTCGCTCACGACAAGCCGCCTCACGCGCTGCTCCAACTGCTGATGGCCTTCAATAACCCGTTTATCTATGTGCTGGCTATTCTGGCAGGGATCAGCTTCTTTACCGATTACTGGTTGCCAACCAGCCACGGCGAGGAAGGTGACCTCACCACCGTTATCATCATCGGCACCATGGTAGCCCTCAGCGGTCTGGTGCGCTTCTGGCAGGAACACCGCTCAGCGAAATCTGCCGAAGCGCTGAAAGCGATGGTGCGCACAACCGCAACGGTAGTGCGTCGCGACCACGCGGGGCAAAAAGGCACGCCCCGTGAGATCCCGATGCGTGAATTGGTCGTGGGCGATATTGTGCAGCTTTATGCGGGGGATATGATCCCGGCGGATATTCGCCTGATTGAATCACGCGACCTGTTTATCAGCCAGGCTGTCCTGACTGGTGAAGCGCTGCCGATTGAGAAGTACGATACCCTCGGCGCCGTTGCACAAAAGTCTGCACATGACGAAGCGCGCGAAACCGAAAATCTTCTTGATATCCCTAATATCTGCTTTATGGGGACCAATGTGGTTAGCGGCACTGCGCAGGCTGTGGTGGTTTCTACCGGGCCACGAACCTATTTCGGTTCGCTGGCAAAAGCTATTGTCGGTACCCGGGCGAAAACGGCGTTTGACCGCGGGGTTAACAGCGTCAGTTGGTTACTGATCCGCTTTATGCTGGTGATGGTGCCGGTGGTGTTCCTGATTAACGGCCTGCTGAAAGGCGAATGGTGGGATGCTCTGCTGTTTGCTCTGGCGGTCGCAGTTGGCCTGACGCCGGAAATGCTACCGATGATCGTCAGTGCAAACCTCGCCAAAGGTGCGGTGGCCATGGCGAAACGCAAAGTGGTTGTGAAGCGTCTCAATGCTATCCAGAACCTGGGGGCCATGGATGTGTTGTGTACCGACAAAACCGGTACGCTGACGCAGGACAAAATCATCCTCGAACATCACGTCGACACGCACGGTCAGAAAAACGAGTCTGTGCTGGCGCTGGCCTGGCTCAATAGCCACCATCAAAGCGGCATCAAGAACCTCATGGATCAGGCGGTGATTTACTTCTCTGAAAATGAGCCGGATTTCGTCAAACCTCAAGGCTACAGTAAGGTCGATGAAATGCCGTTTGATTTTGTCCGCCGCCGCCTTTCAATAGTGGTGAAGGACAGCCGGGGCAATCATCTGCTGGTATGCAAAGGCGCAGTAGAAGAGATGATGAGCATCGCCACGCACGTGGAAGAAAACGGCAAGGTTATGGCACTGGATAACCAGCGCCGTGACGAGATGCTTACGATGGCAAACGACTACAACAAAGACGGCTTTCGTGTACTTGTTGTGGCCACGCGCGACATACCTCATGGCGAGGCGAAAAAACAGTACAGTACTGAGGATGAGCACGACCTGATCATCCGTGGCTTCCTCACCTTTCTCGATCCACCGAAGGAGAGCGCAGGCCCTGCTATCAAGGCACTGATGGACATTGGTGTAGCGGTAAAAGTGCTGACTGGCGATAACGCCATCGTCACCACGCGCATTTGTCGCCAGGTTGGGCTGGAACCCGGTGAGCCGGTACTCGGCACGCAGATTGAACAACTTAACGATACGTCTCTCCAGCAACTGGTGGAAGAGCGCACCGTGTTTGCCAAACTGACGCCACTGCAGAAATCGCGGGTACTAAAAGCCTTGCAAGCCAATGGCCATACCGTCGGCTTCCTTGGCGATGGTATTAACGATGCTCCCGCCCTGCGTGATGCCGATGTAGGCATCTCGGTCGACAGCGGCACCGATATCGCCAAAGAGTCCGCCGATATCATCCTGCTTGAAAAGAGCCTGATGGTACTGGAAGAAGGCGTAATCAAAGGCCGGGAGACCTTTGGCAATATCATGAAGTATCTGAACATGACCGCCAGCTCTAACTTCGGCAACGTGTTCTCGGTGCTCGTCGCCAGCGCATTTATTCCTTTTTTGCCCATGCTTGCGATTCAATTGCTGCTGCAAAATCTGATGTACGACATCTCCCAACTCGCGCTGCCGTGGGACAAAACAGACAAAGAGTTCCTGAGCAAGCCGCGCAAGTGGGATGCAAAAAACATTGGACGCTTTATGGTCTGGATTGGCCCGACATCGTCCATTTTCGACATGACCACGTTCGCCCTGATGTGGTTTGTGTTCAGCGCCAACAGCGAGCACATGCAGACCCTGTTCCAGTCTGGCTGGTTCGTTGAAGGATTGCTGTCACAGACACTGGTGGTCCATATGCTGCGCACCCAGAAAATACCGTTTATTCAGAGCACCGCAGCCTGGCCGGTGATGATGATGACCGGATTAATTATGGCGATTGGTATTTATGTGCCCTTCTCTCCGCTTGGGCCATTGGTTGGGCTCCAGGCGCTACCATGGCAATACTTCCCATGGCTGGCAGGCACCCTGCTTGCCTACTGCTGCGTGGCGCAGAGCATGAAAGTGATCTACATGCGTCGCTTTAAACAGTGGCACTGACGCTGCGTTAACCAGAGTAGTACCGTGCCGCTTCGGCGGCACTTTTCAGGCAGGCAACACAAGCTGGAAAGCATTATGGAAAAACAACCTTCCCTTATTTTCCTGATTAAAAATAAGACCATTGTATTGATGACCTTATTTTTAATGAAAATAACCCACGCCTCGCGAATACATGCTTTGGCATGGTATGCCGGGGGGAGAATTAGCTACCGACACACAAAATTGTTACTCACTTTCGCCAGTACCCTGAATCGTTTTTCGATAAGGCTACTGCGTTTTGTTACTACACCCGTCAATAAGAAGGAAAGTTAATGATGTCCGGAACGACGCTGTTAATTAACCTGGCTGGTGCCATTACTTTGCTGCTCTGGGGCAGCCATATGATCGCTACAGCACTTCAGCGTGGCTTTGGCACGCCGCTACGCAACTGGATGGGGCGCCACCTCACTAACCGCTTCACCGCCCTGCTATCAGGCATTGGCATTACCGGTATTCTGCAAAGCAGCACTGCGGTAAGTATGATGGCCACATCATTTACCGCCGCCGGAACGCTCAGCCTGGCCCCCGCACTTGCCGTGATGCTGGGCGCCAACATTGGCTCCACGCTCGTCGTGCAAGTGATGAGTTTTAACACTGAAATCGCTATTCCATTGCTTCTGTTGATCGGCTTTGTGGTCTTTAAACTGCGCGACCATTCCAACTTCGAGAGCGTGGGTTGCGCGCTAATTGGGCTTGGTTTGATGCTGCTCGCCCTGCATCTGCTTGGCGGTGCTTTGGCAGAAATTGAAGTCACACCGGTTTTCCATGCTGTCATGCAGGGGCTGGAGGGAGATATTTTTATCGCTCTACTGGTCGCCGCGCTGCTGACACTGATTTGCCACTCCAGCGTAGCCATTGTGTTATTGATAGCGTCTCTTGCCACCACCGGCGCGATGACACCAGCGACAGCAATGGTGTTAGTGCTTGGAGCAAACATAGGTAATGCGCTGCCACCGATTCTGAACGCAGGTTCTGGCGTGGCGCGTCGTCTGCCGATTGGCAACCTGATCATTCGCCTGTCTGGATGTGTTCTGACATTACTGCTGCTGCCACTGCTCACTGATTATGTACAAGAATCCGGACTGAGCACACCGCAACTGGTGGTCTGGTTCCACACAGCCTTTAGCACCGTGCTCGCACTGCTTTTTATTGGCCTGACTCCACAAATGGCCCACATCCTGGAGCGAATTTTCCCGGAAAAAGAGCAACCTGATGACCCTGGCATGCCGATGTATCTGGACGCCGCAGGACTGGAGGTCGCCTATATAGGCCTGTCAAACTCGGTTCGAGAGTCACTACGGGCTGCAGATATGCTATCGACCATGCTGGACCGCCTGCTGATACTGTTCGTGACACAGGAGAAACAGGCTACCGAGGATATCCGTCAGCTTGATCAATCGGTCGATCTGCTCGGCGCGGCGGTTCGCGCCTACCTCGCTGATATTGGTCAGGATGGACTGAATGATGCAGATGCCGACCGTGCGCAGGAGATACTGATGTTCATTATCAATGTTGAACATGCGGGAGATATTCTTTCCAGCAATCTGGCCCAACTGGCTACTCGCCGCGCACGCCGTGGGGAGGTGTTTAGTTATTTTGAGTTACACAATATCCGCCTGTTTCACGAAGAGATCCTTACCAGTTTGCGCCTCGGTATAGCTGCATTTATGCGTGAAGACTTATCGGCCGCCTATGAATTGGTGCAGCGTAAGGAAACCGTTCGTCAGCTCGAGGCTGCCGCCAGCCGCGAGCATTTCAAAAAGCTGCGTGAGGATAAAAATGCCTGGGCGGAATCCGGCGATATCTTCCAGCGCGTTTTACGGGATTACCGCCGCGTGCATCACCACATCGCCGCCGTCGCATATCCGGTCATTGAGCGCCTTGGTGATGAGTCCCCACTGTTTATTAAAACGCCTCCGGCCCTGTAGAACAGGGCCGCTATGGTGTGCATACCTGCCTTATCAAGAAAAACAACATAAGGAAGAAAATAGTGAGAGTTCTAATCTGCTCAGGTCGGTTTTATGCCGACATCCATACCCTCACTCGCGTACTGGATTTATATGCCCGAACGCAGACGATAGATGTGCTTATCCACGGAGGTCACCAGGCGCTGGGCATCGTCATTGAAACCTGGGCACGCGAGGCCGATGTTCATGTTATTCGCTACCCGGCAAACTGGATGCTGCATGGAAAATATGCGGAAACCAGGCGTAATCTGTTTATGTTGGAAGACAGTCGCCCTGACGTGCTGCTGGCCTTTCCTGGCGGAGAGGACACAGCGGAGTGTACAAAAATGGCGCAAAAATTTGGCATTCGGGTAATCGAAGTTTAACCTCAGGTCAGACAGAGAATTAAATAACCGTCTGAATCCTGACATGTATTCCAGACATTGACGTTGCCTTTGGATATGAGGTTACTGAAGAAATGCTAATTAAATTATCGCAACAATAAACTTTAATTTAATTCAGAAGCCGCTACCCAGAAAACCAGGCGAGTCTTAACAATCTGTTAAATATGAATTCATCAATTTTGCCATATTTTCCGCGCCGTTCATCGCAATGCTAAGTTCAAGGTTACGTGCACTTTCTTGTGCTGCGGAATGTGCACGCACGAACATTCTTGCCTCATAGCGCTTGATAGCCTCAGCAGGATTGTTACCCGACACTAACTCGCAGGCCAGTTCTGATGCATCGAGCATAGCCAGATTGGCGCCAGCACCCGCAAAGGGTGACATAAGATGTGCAGCATCCCCCAGCAGTGTAATATTGGCATTATTTTCCCATTGGATCCCTACAGGAAGCATATTAATGGGGCGCAGTAAAAATGCCCCTTCACTCGCATGAATGAAATTTCTCAGCGCAGGGGCCCAGTCAGCGAAGAGGGTCGCCAGCGCCTCACGTGTTTCTGTCGGGCAGAGTGACTGGACATTTCTTTGACCGCGATTTTCAGG
The DNA here is from genome assembly GCF_052061655.1 of Phytobacter diazotrophicus. NCBI lineage: Bacteria > Pseudomonadati > Pseudomonadota > Gammaproteobacteria > Enterobacterales > Enterobacteriaceae > Phytobacter > Phytobacter diazotrophicus. The sequence goes on from NZ_CM125428.1 coordinate 3,090,844, forward strand.
TAATCGTAAAGCGATATACAGACGGATTTTATTATCGCCATTACGCTGCGCAATCAGTCCTTTATTGTCAGAAAGCGCCATAAAACTCCCCTTACCCACCATTGCAGAAATAATCGGGTATGCACTGTCTGGATTCAGTATTTCTGTTTCTATAAAGCTTACACCTGAATAGAAAGGCTCCTCAGAGGTCAATAACGGGCGGATCCGCGAGCCCGCACCATCCGCGCCGACAAGAATATTTGCCTGGACCTGCCTACCATTTTCAAAAAAGAGCGAATGGCTACCCGTTGCCGCAGGTTGCGTACTGACAAGTCGATGATCCCAGCGTATGCGGTCTGGCTCCAGAGAATCAATCAACAGATCCCGCAGTTGCTTGCGGTCTATTTCTGGACGATCAAAGTTATCTTCCGCAACCGATTCCTCCCAAAAACAGTGACCCGTTTTATCCACAATGCGCATTTGCTGGCCTTCCGGTCTTGCAAGGGCATGAAACTGTTCTTCTAAACCCGCCGCTTTTATCGCAACCTGCCCGGAATCAGCATGGATATCCAGTGTCCCTCCCTGGTCACGTGCATAGCGTGATGTATCCCGTTCAAAGACCACAGCGTCTAAGCCGTTTTGTTGAAGAATGCGAGCCAGTGTCAGTCCACCAATACCCCCACCCACAATGGCGATTTCATGCGATTCGGTCATACTGTGTTCCTCTTTATTTATTAAAATCAGGCAAATAAATAGTCAATAATTAAGAGAGAAAGGTCCTGGACGGACGCAAGATCTCCCGTTACCCAAGGCAACGTGAGCATGGTCGAACCATAAATCCGTCGACGTTATGGTGACCTGATACATCTTAGTGATGGTTTAAGTTGACATATCAACCTTTACAGTGGCAGAGTTGATATGTCAACTTTGTTTAACGGTAGCTACCCTATGAAAAAAGAAGACCTGACCCAAAGTGAAATCAATGCATGGCGGGGGTTTCGCCGAATGGGCGAAGTGATTGCCTCTCGTATAGGCCGCGAAATAACACAAAAAACGGGTTTATCATCCGCTGATTTTACGATCCTGATGCAACTCAGCATGAATGGCGATAAACAACAGCGCCAGTGTGATATACAGACTTTCCTTGAATGGGATAAGACGCGTTTGTCTCATCAATTGTCCCGCATGGAAACGCGAGGATTAATCGAGAAAAAAAGCGAGGGTGGGAATAGTTCATTTATCAGCATGACAGATAAAGGTCGTCTTCAGCTCTCCGTAGCCCAGCCCGTGCATCAAAACGGGATTTATGAACATTTTGCAAAATGGCTTAGCGAAGATGATCTTGAAGCAATGATACGGATAACCGATATTCTGCGTAATTCGTCGAAATAATAAAAGTTAAGTACTCTACCTCTCAAGCGGGAATGCTGGTTACTGGTTCTTCTGGCAAAGACAAGAAAGCTATCTCCTTCCATGGAAATAGTGTGCGAGCGGATGATAAAAACACATAAGCCTGGCGTTAAATTTATAGTTTCAACCGATAACATTAGACAAAATATTTTGCCAGGATAGTCTCAAAGATACTTAAGCGATAAAACAAGATAATAATGACAATAGAGTGGCGATTACTTTTTCTGCGGCCGTTTTAACAAAAACGCCATCGGTATGCACAACAAAATCGACACCATCAACACAAAGTATGTTTCATTATAGGCCAATACAGACGACTGCTGCGCGATCATTTTTACCAGTTGAGCCGCCGATATTACGTGGCTATCCCCGCCCACGGAGGCTCCTGCAAGCGCCTCGAACTTAGACTGAGCCACCGGAGAACTGGCATGTACAGATTCTCTGAGTACAGTATTATGGAAGACTTCTCTCCTATCTAAAAATGTCCCTATCAGCGCAAGACCTATTGCCCCACCTAAGTTACGCGCCATATTATATAAACCAGCGGCATCACCCGACTCTTCTTTCGTCACCGCTGCCATTGCCGCCTGGTTTAGTGGCATCATACAGAGCATTTGCGCGGTGCCGCGAACCAGTTGTGAAAAGACGAAACTATCTCCTGAGCTTTGTATGCTAAGCGATGTATCCATAAAGCAACTTATTGCAAAAAGCACCAGGCCAGGAATAACGATCAGCCTGATATCCACTTTCGTCACCAGACGGGGCAAAATATACATTAATAATAAGGCGGGTATCCCGGCAAGCAATAATACGCCACCGGATTGCTCAGCATTATAACCTGCGATATGTGAAAGGAATTGCGGCACCAGGTAAGCAATGCCATAAAGGACAATCCCGGTAACGAATATAATGATGATGACTGAGGAGAAACTTTTATTCCTGAATAGCCTGAGGTTTAAAACGGGTTTTTCAACATATATTTGCGACATGATAATCATCAACAAGCCTGTAACCGAAATCACGCTAAGCCTGCAAATCATTGTTGATTCAAACCAGTTTTCTCGCTGTCCTTCTTCCAGAATCGCTATCAATGTACTGAGGCCTAGCGCCAGACCCGCGATTCCTAACCAATCCGCTTTAACAAACTCGTGCGATTTAATTTTCTCTGCAGGTAACCCGCAAAGCAGCATGACTAACATGACGAGACAGATTGGCCCATTAATAAAAAAACACCATGACCAGTTTGCATTTTCGGTAAGCCAGCCCCCCACAACAGGCCCCAACAATGGCCCCATAATGACTGTCAGGCCAAATGCAGTCATCCCGACTGGAAGCTGATGTAACGGTAAACGCGTTCGGACGATCGATTGCGCGGTAGGGATCATGGCACCGCCACAGAACCCCTGCCCCACGCGGGCCGCAATCAAAAACGGCAAACTGGATGAAAAGCCACACAAAAAAGAGAAAACAATAAACAGTGTTGCATTCATAACCAGCAAGTTACGTAGCCCAAGCCATTTTGTCAGCCATGCCACCAGCGGTATCATCACAATTTCGGACATCATATAGCCGGTGGTAATCCAGGTTCCTTCTGTTCCCGTAGCACCTACTGCGCCCTGAATTTGCGGTAATGCCGAGTTAGTAATTGAGACATCGAGTGTCGCCATAAGGGCACCGGCCGCGCCTGCTGCAACAGCGATCCAGTCCGTCAGTGTTGCGTTATTTTGGGGTTTGATTTGCTCATCCATGATGTTGAGGCTCCTGGCGTGTATCAACTTCAACTTTTGCTGACAGGCCTGTCATCATTGTGGATGGCATGTTTTGTTTATCGAAACGAATTCGAACCGGAACCCGCTGCACAACTTTCGTGAAATTGCCGGTCGCATTTTCCGGTGGCAATAATGCGAATTCCGATCCGGTTGCAGGCGCAAGACTTTCAATATGGCCTGCAAAGGTCTTTCCTGGAAAAGCATCTATACGTAAGCGCACGGGTTGATTGGGCCGCATGCGACCAACCTGGGTCTCTTTAAAGTTGGCAATAACGTAAATGCTTTTGGTTGGCACTATCGACATTAAACGTGAACCCGCCTGGATGTACTGTCCTGCTCTGACCCCTACATCTCCCACCGTGCCATCCTGCATACTTTGCAAAACGGTATCTTCTAAATCCAGGTTGCTACTTTGCAGGTCAGCTTTAGCGCCCTGCAACTGGGCCTCGTATCCTTTTTCTTGAGCGTGGCACTCGACAATTTTTGCCCGGGCAACTTTTACTCCCGCCTCAAGTGCATGTAATTGCGCCCAGGCTTGTTGACGGGCGTTATCTTTGTCAGCTAGTTGCTGTGGTGTAGTCGCCCCTGTCTTTACGAGTGGTTGATAGCGGGCCCATTCATTTTCTGCATGTTGTGCGGCCAGGCGAGCGGCTTGTTGCTGCACATCGGCCTGTATGAGTTGCGCTTCCAGTTGCGCGATTTGCGCCTGCACTTGTGCTTTGTCCGCTTCAAACCTGACAATATCAGCTACTTTTTTATCGATCGCTGCATGACTATGGCGGCTATCAAGACGAAGCAGTGGCTCTCCTTTATGTACCCCTTGATTATCCGTCACCAGAACTTCCTCAACATATCCGCCGATTTTTGATGAAATGGAGACACTATCCGCTTTGATAAAAGCGTCATCGGTTTCTTCGATATACCAACCGTTGACTATCCACCAGGCACAAATGCCAGCAAAAACAATAAGGATAAGAAAGGCCATACGCAAAATGCCCCGTTTTCGGCTCACAGCGCCAGGACTGGCATGTTCACCGTTCCCCTGGGCTACAGAGGCAGACGTTATCGCTGATGTTATCAATAGCATGGTAGTCTCCGATGTGTATCGACCCGGCTTCCCAGATAGATGGATGTGAAAGAAAACAGTGAGTTAACCAGACAACCTGGGTTTATGATGGTGTCCATAATTGATTTCGACCATTAGTTTTACTTGATAAAAAGTTGTATCGAGTATAAATTTATAACAAATAAAAGATCAAGGGGAATTTGTCCGCTGATCGGTGAGAGAGGAAAACAATGAAGACAAACAAACCGGAAGGACTGAGAGAACAGAAGAAGAGACTTACCCGGCAACATATTTCCAATGAAGCCACCAAGCTTTTTATCCGATATGGTTTTGATAACGTAACCATTAGTGATATTGCGCAGGCGGCAAATGTATCGAAGATGACAGTGTCTAACTATTTTGTGCGTAAGGAAGAACTGTTGTTTGACCGCATGGGCGAGATAACGGAATTACTGGAGGAAAGCCTTAAGAACCGTAAAGAACGGTCCCCGCTCGCCAAATTGAAGGGGCTGACGGCTGAATTACTTGAGCAAAAACATAAAGTTTTTATGATTAACCAGAATGTCGTTAAATTTTGGCAGGTTGTTTCGGACAGCACAACGCTGAGTACCTTCGGCATTATGCAGTTTGATATTATTTGCAAACAACTTGGAAAAATGTTGGCGTCAAATGTCGGGCAGCCAGAGACGGATCCAACGGCGCATCTACTCGCCACCATTATTATGAATACATGGCGTATCGCATACACTGAGGCGCTGTTCCGTCAAAAGATGAATATTGAGCAAACGGATATTGAGTTTCTTTTTGACATTACAGCCCGCGGATTTTGTGCTGCGGAAGCCGCAGCGAAGGGGACACAATATCTCTAAGCCATTACGCCTGTTTAGAACGCCTGGAAAGCGGCCCGTAAGCACGCTAATAATGACTTAATCATTCGAGGTGGTCTGGCCGGGCGTGCCAGGCATTCAAATATAAGATGATTGCCTGGTGATTATCTGCCCCATACCCGTGCTGCATTTCACATATGGCCTACAGCGCCTCGTTTAATGGCGACAAAGCTACGGGTTTAGTCGCAATAACCATGCACACCACGCCTGCATTGTGTCTGCCCCCCCTATTTTATTGCAAAAAAAGCCCCTGCACGGGTGCAGGGGAAAACTCATGTCAGAGCTTTTTTCTCACTAATTCGTGTTGCATGAACGCAGCGAGTCTGAATAACGTAGATAAGTACGTGACCAGGCCAGCGCACAGGCAACGTGAAGCATGACGGGTATCGTCGAATTTAATTGAACACCATCCCACCATCGATGAGCAGAGACTGGCCGGTCATATAATCGGAGTCTGGCCCGGCAAGGTACGAGACGCAGGCGGCAACATCTTCCGGTTCGGACAAGCGGCCAAGCGTAATGCGTTTGGCAAAGGTTTCGGTACCGTAGCCGAGTGGTTTTCCCGCAGCCTCAGACACCTGGCGGTCAATCTCCGCCCACATCGGCGTTTTAACGATTCCCGGGCAGTAAGCGTTAACGGTGATCCCAAGCGGAGCAAGATCCCGTGCGGCAGTCTGGGTTAAACCGCGAACCGCGAACTTACTGGAACTGTAGACGGCCAGGTCCGGATTACCGGTGTGACCCGCCTGAGAGCAGGCGTTTATGATCTTGCCACCGTGCTCCTCTTTGCGAAACGCCTCAATCGCCGCCTGAATCCCCCAGATCACCCCTTTCACGTTGATGTTATAAACCTTATCAATAATCTCCGATGTGATGGATTCGATGGGCGTGGAAGGCGCAACCCCGGCGTTATTGACGATAACGTGGAAACCGCCCAGCGCTGTGCGGGCTTTCTCGACCGCCGCAAACACCTGATCGCGGTCAGAGACATCCACCTTCACGGCAATGGCACTGCCGCCGTTACGGTTGATTTCATCGGCAACGGCGCTTGCCGTCTCATCGTTATAGTCGGCAATGGCAACAGCAAAGCCGTCTTTTACCAGACGAAGCGCTATCGCTTTACCAATCCCCTGGCCTGCACCAGTTACGAGAGCAACTTTTTTCATTTTTCTGTCCTTATAGTGAGTCATAAAATCTGGCTGAGATGGAGCTGGCCCATCAGCAGCGGGTTATCGCTATAGTCAACGGGAATGGCCACCACGGCCGGACCATCGACATCCATCGCCGCACGTAGTGTGGGCTCAAGCGCATCGGCGCTCTCCACGGCAAAACCTTTCGCGCCAAAAGCGTCGGCGTAGGCTTTGAAATCGACCGGGCCGAACTCCACGCCGGAAAGTCGCTGGTATTTTTTCTCTTCCTGAATGGCCACCATGTTGTAGGCGTTATCCACCCAGATGATATGCAGCACGTTGGCATTAAGACGCACCGCGGTTTCCAGCTCCATACTCGACTGCAGGAAGCCGCCGTCACCGGAGACGGAAACCACCTTGCGCCCCGGATTCACCAGCCAGGCGCCAATCGCCCATGGCAGCGCGACGCCCATGGTTTGCTGACCGTTGGAGATCATCAACTGACGCGCCCGGAAGCTGTAGAGATAACGGGCGATCCAGATGTGGAAGCTGCCCATGTCCACGGTGAGCGTCACGTCGTTATTTACGATGTCCTGCATGGCTCTTACGATACGCAGCGGATGCAAGGCAAACTGGTTGAGCGAGGCGCCGCGGCGATCAAGCAGATCCCGCTGATGCTGGCGGTCGACCAGAATTTCTGACGCGCGCTGGCTCAGCTCCAGCTTGTGGTCAATCCGACTGGCAAGCTGGTTCAGCGTGGCGGCGATATCCCCCACCAGTTCGATGTCGGGCACATAATTACGCTCTTCATACGCGGGCAGTACATCAATGTGCACCAGCGTGGCATCCCCGCTGTTCCACATGGACGGCTCATACTCCACCGGGCTGTAGCCAATACAGATAATCAGATCCGCCAGATGCAGTAGCCGGTCGCCCGCCTGGTTGTTAAAGAGGCCGACGCGCCCGGCGAAGCGGGTGAAGTGTTCCTGGTTTACCGCCCCGGCGGCCTGGTAGGTGCTGGTCACCGGAATACGGCTTTTCTCTAACAGCTTACGCAGCGCCGTGCTGTTGGCAGGCTGACTCGCCATCAGACCCAGCAGAATGACCGGATTTTTGGCATTGTCGATGAGCTTCACCACATCGTTAATCACCGATTCGGGTGCCGGGCCCATCATCGCCGGGCCGCTGGCAGGCAAAATGGTGCCAGTGGCGGGCTGGTCGACAATATCCTGCGGCAGGCTGACAAACGCGCTCCCCGGTCTGCCGTGCTCGGCGGCACGAAACGCGTTTGAGATAACCTCGGCAATCGAGTCCGGGGAACTGACCTCGACGGCATATTTGCTGACCGGGCTGAACATCGCGACGGTATCCATGCTCTGATGCACCAGTTTCGCTTTATCCGCCCGCTTCACCGCCCCGCCCAGCGCCACAACCGGGTCGCCTTCGCTGTTGGCGGTAGCAATGCCGGTGATCAGGTTTGAACAACCCGGTCCGGAGGTGACCAGCGCTACCCCGGCTTTACCGGTCAACCGTCCTACCGCTGCCGCCATAAACGCCGCGTTCGCCTCATGGCGTACGGGGATGATCTCAATGGAGGAGTCCAGCAGGGAATCAAAGACTTTGTCGATTTTCGCACCCGGAATACCGAAAACCTGTTTAACGCCCTGCGCTTCCAGTTGGCCGACAACCATATCGGCGCCGTGCGCCCACTGGCGAACCTGTTTATCACTGTTCACGATGGTTCTCCTGTTAGTTTTCAACGGAACGGATAGCCGCATCCAGATTGCCAGGGTGAAGGTTGGCCTGTAAAAACGCGCTGTCGGCGGGCAGGTCAATCATCAGTTTGTGAATTTCACCGAAAGTGAGCACGCCGTTCTCCAACTGGTAGTCGAGCAGGTGGCCCCCACCCTGACGGTCATCGGTGATGAAATGTTCGTGATAACCGGCCACGTTAATACCCTGCATATGTTGCGGCGTGCGAAAGCCGACCAGCACCCCTTCGCGCTGGTTAAAGCGAAACACCGGCTGGTCGTCCAGGACGTCGGTCATCGCCCGGTAAGGCGGCTTCTGGCGCGGAACCGTGCGAGTGTGGGCGTGGCGGAAGTTGCCATCAATACGCAACGCACAGAACAGGTTATCGGAAGGGATCTGCTGGTCGATCGCGTCGTGGATCTGCTGACGGCTGACCGGCGTATCGAAGGTTTTGCGATACTGCGGCTGGAACCAGGTCATCACGGCGAACGGCGTTTTCTGCTCTGGTTTCGCGGCGCGGGCGCTACCGTCGGCGCGTAACTGGTACACCTGGCTGCTAAAGGCAATCAGTTCGCCGTCCAGTTCGTTAAAGGTGCCCAGACCAAAATCACCTTGTGCCAGCAAATCGGCGATGGTGGTGTTTCCCTCATATACGCCGCTTAGCAGGGCGCTCATTAGCGATGTCTGATAGATCACGCTGTCAGGGTGCCGGGTAGAGAACCCACGTACGGTCTCGCTCAGGCTGGCCTCACAGTCGCATGCCGATGAATGCATCATTATGCTCGTCCTCTTCAACTTTTTTTAGAAAGGTTAAATAAATGTTGACCCGATTCAGCCGAGAGTTCCAATATAGAAACCATGCTGGTTTGAGACGTTTTAGATATGGAACTTCGTTATCTGCGGTATTTCGTCACGGTTGCACGCGAGAGACATTTCACTAAGGCGGCTAAAACGCTGGGAATTTCGCAACCTCCCCTGAGCCAGCAAATTAAACGGCTTGAGGAAGAAGTGGGTACACCGCTGTTCAGACGCCTGACGCGTGGCGTGGAGCTGACCGAAGCGGGAAAAGCCTTCTATGAAGACGCGTGTGAGATCCTGGCGTTGAGCGACATAGCAGTCGAAAAAGTTCGGGGTATTGCTCGTGGGCTAAACGGCAATCTGTCGATCGGGATTACCAGTTCAGACGCTTTTCATCCGATGATCTTCACGCTTATTCGCCATTTTCAGTTGCAGAACATGGCGGTGAAGATTCATCAACTTGAAGCCAACATGTCCTCTCTTACAACGATGCTGGCGGAGGGGGAACTGGACATTGCATTCGTCCGGCTGCCTTGTGAGAGCAGTAAAGCGTTCGAGTTGAAAATACTGGACCGGGAACCAATGGTGGTGGTACTGCATCGCGATCACCCTCTCGCAGCAAGCGGTTCGCTGTCGCTTGAGCAGCTCCGGGATACGCCAGTGGTTTTGTTCCCACAGGAGATTGCCCCGTGTTTATATGATCGCGTTTACTCCTGCTGTGCACGTTGCGGGATTGATATGCAAAACGCGCTACAGTGCTCACAGCTTTCGTCGTCCATCAGCATGGTATCCGCAGGCAGCGGCTTTGCCCTGGTGCCGCAGTCGATGGTGGTCATTTCTCCGCCGAACATCACTCATCATCCACTTATCTCACCGACGCTCTATACCGAGATCGCGCTGTGCTGGCGACGTTTTGAACGCTCAAGAACGGTGAAACGTTTTTTGTCGATGCTGAGTGAAGACGGTTTACCCAGGAAATAACCTAATACCGTGTCGGCGGTACGCCGAACATGGCGCGAAAAGCAAAGGTGAATGCGGCCGGGCTTGAATAGCCCAGGTCAAGGGCAACCTGTGTAACGCTACGCTTGTTTTTGAGCATCACAACGGATTCCAGCAAGCGCACACGTTTTTTCCATTCACTGAACGCCACGCCGGTCTCTTTTTTGAAGCGACGTGAAAAAGTGCGCACCGACATGCCACTATCGGAGGCCCACTTCTCAATGCTGTGCGCGTCACCCGGTGTTTTTTGGATCTGGCGGCAGACCTTCATCAGTAAAGGTGAGCCCGGCCATGATATGGCCAGACCGGCATCCGGCAACCGTCTGAGCAACGAAATCAGCACCTGCACAAGTTGCCCATCCTCCCCTTTATCGTCATACAGCTCCGGCACATTTTGTGTCGCGTAGTGAATAAACTCACGCACGAAATCGCTGACCACCACCACTTTGCTGCCACTGAAAGCGATGGTGGCGAAATCGGCTTCAACGTAGAGACTTTCCAGCAGCACGTCGCTCGTAGCAAGAATACGATGCGGCACATGAGCCGGGATCCACACGCCATAGAGAACGGGAACCACCAGCGTCTTGCCTTCGATTTCCACACGCATACTGCCGTTGCGCGCATAGAGAAATTCAGCGAAGGGGTGCTCATGCATGTCCACGCCCGTATCGCCCATCAAAGGGTAGCTGCGAAAGTAAACCGCGCGCGGCAATGCCATCAGCACCGGGGCGGGCTGGCCGTTCACCGGCTGACTCGGCGGTAACACTAACGTAGAGCACATAAGCACCTGGCCTCTATTCGATGAAGTTTGTCTTGATAGCACAGCGCAGACAAGGCGGGTTTACTGAATAATGAAGCGGTCATAAATCTGGTTCACCCGTCATGAATAATTTACCAGCCATCTGCCTGAGGGATAAGCCTTTTCGCAAACATTGACTGGCGTGACAGGGATATTTTCTGGCTGGCTGCACGCTACGTTAAAGGAGAGATGATGGCTAATGAATGTACCGTCGATGTGATCAGCAAACCAAACCACTGGCTGCGCATTGTGCAAGAACTGCTATCACAGGCGGGAATTGAAATTAATGGGGCTGAACCCTGGGATATCCGGGTGCACGATACCCGTTTTTTTAAACGCGTTTTACAGCAGGGTTCGCTCGGTCTTGGCGAAAGTTATATGGAAGGCTGGTGGGACTGCAAACGGCTTGATATCTTTTTTGATAAATTGCTCCATGCCCACCTGGACGAACAACGCCCCGCCCGTTTATCCGATCTTCTGCGTATCGCGTTTGCCCGCCTTGTTAACCCACAGTCACGCAAACGCGCCTGGCAAGTCGGCGAAGTGCATTACGATCTGGGCAATGATCTCTTTAGCCGCATGCTCGATCCCCACATGCAATACTCCTGCGGCTACTGGAAAGACGCCGATGAGTTATTTGTCGCCCAGGAAAACAAGCTGGCGCTGATTTGCGAAAAATTACAGCTTAAACCCGGCATGACAATGCTGGATATTGGCTGCGGCTGGGGCGGTTTAGCAGAGTATGCGGCGCACCACTATGGCGTGCGGGTGGAAGGTATTACGATTTCCGCAGAGCAAAAAGCCTACGCCGAGAGTCTCAGTGCCGGAAAGGACGTTCGCATTCTGCTCCAGGATTACCGCGATCTGGATAAACAGTACGATCGTATCGTTTCTGTCGGTATGTTCGAGCACGTAGGGCCGAAAAATTACGCCACCTATTTTAAGGCGGTAGATCGCTGCCTGAAACCTGATGGTCTTTTTTTACTGCATTCCATCGGTTCGAATAAAACCCAATATAATGTTGATGCCTGGATCAATAAATATATCTTCCCTAATGGTTGCCTGCCCTCCGTAAAACAAGTCGCGCAGGCCTGTGAACCTTATTTCGTCATAGAAGACTTACATAATTTCGGCGCTGATTATGATAAGACCCTGATGGCATGGCATAGTCGCTTCAATAAGGCCTGGCCGCAATTGTCAGGAAACTACTCCCTGAAATTTCAGCGTATGTTCAACTATTACCTCACCGCTTGTGCGGGCGCATTTCGCGCCAGAAATATTCAACTCTGGCAACTGGTACTAAGCCGTGGCGTCTCCGGCGGGCTGCGCGTGGCTCGCTAAATACATAATTTAATAAGGTGACTAACAACACCATCACTGACTGTCTTATTTAAAAAAGACGCGAGTCATTTCATTTTCCGGAAGCAAAATAATATGAACGTTAATTTCTTTGTCACCTGCATTGGCGACGCGCTTAAATCACGGATGGCCCGAAACAGTGTTCTGTTGCTTGAGCAACTGGGGTGTCGTGTCCAGTTTCCTGAACATCAGGGGTGCTGTGGTCAACCGGCTATCAATAGCGGCTACATTACCGATGCCTTGCCGGGCATGAAAGCGCAGATTACCGCCCTTGAGATCAACGACGATCCCATTATTTCACCCGCCGGGTCGTGTATGAACGCAATCCGCCACTATCAGGACTGGCTGAGCGATGAACCAGACTGGGCAATGCGCGCGGCGAAAATTGCCAGCCGAATGGTTGATCTGACCTCGTTTATCGTAAACCAGCTTGGTGTCACGGACGTAGGTGCGCGCCTGCCGGGACGGGCTGTCTATCATCCTTCGTGCAGTCTGTTTCGCAAGCTTGGGGTACGCGATGAACCTCTGGCCCTGTTACGTAGCGTTCGCGAACTTGAAATCATCCCGTTTGCCGCTCAGGAAACCTGTTGCGGTTTCGGCGGCACCTTCTCGGTCAAGATGGCCGAAATCTCCGGGGAGATGGTGAAGGAAAAGGTGGCGCATCTTATGGAAGCCAGGCCGGATTATGTGATCGGCGCAGATGCCAGTTGCCTGATTAATATTGGCGGGCGCTTGCAGCGCGAAGGCCACAACGTTCGTGTACTCCACATCGCCGATGTGCTGATGAGCCGCTAAGGAATCCCTATGTTTCTTAAAACCAGTAACCTGCCCTTTTATGACCGGGTACAGCAGCAAATCGACGATCCGGTGATGCGCCATGCGGTCGCGAACGCGCAGGATCGCATTGGCATTAATCGCCAGAAAATGATCGACGAACTTGAGAACTGGCCCGACTGGCGTTCCCGCGCTGCGGATATTCGCGCCCATGTTCTCGAGAATCTGGATGCGTATCTCTATCAGCTCAGTGAAAAAGTCACCGCGAATGGCGGCACCGTTTTCTTTGCTAATACGCGCGAAGATGCCACCCGTTACATTTTGCAGGTTGCGCAGCAGAAGCAGGCCCGCAAAATCGTGAAATCGAAGTCGATGGTGACCGAAGAGATCGGCATGAATGCCGCGCTGGAGGCGGCAGGCATTGAGGTTGTCGAAACCGACCTGGGCGAGTATATCCTGCAACTGGCCAACGACGCCCCTTCCCATGTGGTTGTTCCTGCCATACATAAAGACCGCCATCAAATTCAGCGCGTCTTGCGGGAAAAACTGGGTTACGAGGGCGCCGAAACCCCGGAAGCGATGACACGCTTTATTCGCCAGAAGATCCGCGAAGATTTCCTCACCGCCGATATCGGTATTACCGGATGCAATTTTGCGGTCGCGGAAACCGGGACGCTGAGCCTGGTGAGCAACGAAGGCAATGCCCGACTCTGCACCAGCGTACCGCGAACGCATATTGCCGTGATGGGGATGGAGCGCGTGGTGCCCTCATTTGCAGAACTGGACATCATGCTGACCATGCTGGCTCGCAGCGCCGTGGGCGCCCGCCTGACCGGCTACAACACCTGGCTTACGGGCCCCGGTGGTCACGCAGAAAGCGACGGGCCTGAGGCGTTCCATCTGGTGATTGTCGACAATGGTCGTTCGCAGGTACTGGGCTCGCCTTTTCAGGATATCTTGCGCTGTATACGCTGCGGCGCTTGCATGAACACCTGCCCTGCCTACCGCCATATTGGTGGACATGGCTACGGTTCCATTTATCCTGGCCCTGTTGGCGCGGTACTCTCGCCGCTGCTCGGTGGCTATAAGGATTTCAAAAACCTGCCCTATGCCTGCTCGTTATGTACGGCCTGCGATGACGTCTGTCCGGTTCGTATCCCCTTGTCTTCATTAATTCTTGAGCACCGCCGGACGCTGGCTGAAAACGGAATGACCCCCGCGATGGAACGCCAGACCGTCCATCTGTTCAATTACGCTAACCGTCATCACGCTCTGTGGAAGGTCGGTATGGTGGCGGGCGCACGCGCCGCGCAACTGATGATTCGCAACGGGAAGATGCCTTTTAGCATCGCCGCTATCCGCAAATGGACGGAAGCACGGGATCTTCCACAGGCGGATGGAGAAAGTTTCCGAAGCTGGTTCAAAACGCATCAAAAGCAACGTAAAAATGGGGAGGACGCATAATGGAAAACCGTGATGCCTTCATGCTAAACATTGCCCGACAGCTTGGCCGTGAACCGCGCCGCATCCCTCAGCCATTGCCCACGACGCATGCAGCGCCGCTAAGAAGCCGATATGCCGAAAAGATAGCACAGCAACCTTGCGACAGTTTTATGGCCTTTGCCACACAGGTCATGCAGGCTCACTGCGAACGGGCCTCCCTTGCCACCCTGCCACAGGTTGCCGAAGGTCTCTGTAAACATTATGGCGGCGGTCCGGTACTGATAAGCGGCGATGCCCGGCTGGTAAACGCGGGTATTACGGCGCACTTGCAGAAGACGTTCCCGACACACTGCTGGGCCTCGTCGGGAAGAGAAGACAACTTACGTAACGCCGCTGCGGCAAACATCGGTGTGGTCTTTGCCGAATACGGTCTTTGTGAAACAGGCGGCGTCGTGCTCTTTTCCTCTCCTTTGCAGGGGCGTGCCATCAGCCTGCTTCCCCCAACGACATTGTTTGTTATCTACAAGAGCCGGTTACTGGCTGGCGTCACGCAACTGGCTGAGATCCTCCGCCAGCGGGTGCAGTCAGGCGAAACACTGCCCTCTTGTATCAACCTCATCGCCGGGCCAAGTTCAACGGCGGATATTGAACTGATTAAAGTCGTTGGCGTTCACGGGCCGCTGAACGCAATCTATTTGATTATTGAAGACTGCTGATGCAATAAACGGGCACACGGAGATTTGCTCTCAGTCGGCCCGGAGAAAGCGATTATTATTTCCGTCGGGGGACGCTGCTCTATGACGGTGGCTCCCCTGATGCTGCCAATAAAAGGTGTTGAAATGACAAAGGAAAGTGCATTATGCCTGATGAGGTTAACGATAAAGGACATTATCGACTGGATAGAGTGCAATATTGCAACGCCTTTGCCACTCAAGGTGCTGGCGCAAAAATCGGGTTATTCTGCCTGGCATTTCCAGCGGGGATTTAAAAAAATAACGGGTATGACTCCTGGTGTGTATATACGCTATCGAAAAATGGTTATTGCCCGCGATTTACTCCACGATAGCCGTCACTCTATCACCGATATTGCCATGCATCTGGGTTACCGACAGCAGTCAACATTCTGTCGTGCGTTTCGCGAACATTATCATCGCACGCCTGGGCAGTATCGTCTTTGGGTGAAGGAAAAGCATTACAGCGGGGAAGTCAGACCAACCCTGTGATGACCACGAACCGTTAATCTATTTGCTCGATAGTATTTATTCAACGGTTTTAAAATAAGCCAGAAAAGCGAGCTGGTTCAGTAAGAGGCTGTCAGATCATGCTAATCTGGTTGCGGCCAGAAAACTTCGCACGATAAAGTGCCGTATCGGCACTTTCAATAAGTGACGTTCCGTCATCGTCCAGATCAGTCGCGCGTGCATGGGAAACACCAATGCTGACACTCACCACCCCAAAGGGGCTGGCTTCATGGGTTATTCTTTCGCTGATGATATTACGCGTAATCGACCCGGCAATTTTCTTTGCTAATTCTGGCTCTGCTTCGGGTAAGATAACTACAAACTCTTCGCCGCCATCCCGGGCTGTCACAGCATTAAACTCTGTTAAACTCGCTTTTATTATTGCCGCCACACTGCGCAAACAGTCGTCTCCGGCCACATGGCCATACTTGTCATTATAATTTTTAAAAAAATCAACATCGATCAGCAATAGCGATATCGATTTTTTACTTTTCGCACACTCTGAAATTGTTTGAGGGAAGATATCATCAAACTCCCTGCGATTAGCCAGACCTGTTAAACTGTCAACCGAAGCCATCTCTTTTAATTGCGCATTTGCAGACATCAATGACTCTTTTGCATTGGTAAGTTCTTTATTAAGCTGCACACGCCTGCTCATTTCTTTAAAAACATAACCGCCTGAAAAGCAAGCACATCCAACAAGGAATATAATCGTCGCGCTCAGAATCTCAGCGTGATGCCGCCATGAATTTAAGGCTTCATCTGTACTTACCGCAACCGTTGTGACTAACCCATAACGCTTATTTTTCTGAAAAGCGAAAATACGTTCAATATGGTCAACACGAGAAACCACAGTTGCCGTTCCTGAGTCACTCTCTTTCAGATAATGTGTGAACAAAAGCGAATCCGAAAAAGCCTTTCCGATATATTCCTCTCTGAACGGAAAACGCACCATAAGCGTTCCCGAGTCGCTAATGAGCGATATTGAACCATTTTTGCCAATATCTAATTTGCCGTATGTTTCCAGGAAATTTTCAACGTTCAGCGTTAAAACGATCACACCTCTGAACAGGGCATTAGCATCCTCTAGTCTACGACTGATGGTAATAACCCATTTACCTGTTGTTCTGCTGACAACAGGAGGACCAATAAAAATATTTTTAGAGGGATTATTACGATGATAGATAAAGAAAGACCTGTCTGCGCCATTTCTGCTTCCCTTGGGGATATCACGCATGGCAAGAATCTCCCCTCCATTTTCATCGTAAATAACGATATTATTCAGTTGTTCAAGAAATATTGTTTGTTCCGATAAAAGTGCTCGAATGCGTGAGATATTCTGATAATTTAGCCCATAGATTTCTGTCATGCTGGAAATAGTTTTTATAAGCATCTCACCTTGACGAATAATGCCTTCCGAATAAGTATCAAGCGTGCGGCTTAAGTTTATGACATTTATATTAAGCTCATTTATAGTCTGAGTACGCGCTGAGAACATCTGGAATGTCAATAAAATTGAAGCGATAAGGAAAGCAACCGTGACCACCAGTGATATAAATAATTTCTTTTTCTTCATGTTGCTTACCCATACCTGCAACTAAAAAACACCAGAGCATTCAGAAATCTGTCCAATCACATACGCGCATAGTATGTCATCAGAAAAGGCAAAATAAAATAGGAACATGCATCGTAACAATATCGAGAGTGCGCTGTGAAACCGGCGCCTGATGCCCCCGGTTAAGTACCCGCATACTGTATCGATTCTCAATTTCATCAAAAAAGCAGGCAAATCATCTCGCTGGCAAGTTGCGCAACAAACGGCGAATTTGCAATAAGTTTGCGTGACGCAACATTACAAATGCGATAAGGGAATCGCGGCTGTTAACTTGTCGCGAGGAAATTCAAGTAACACGCTGGTTAATATTTAAATTGATATAGTAACCCTATTTAAAATAGTGAATAAGCCAGAATACAAACCTGTTTAGCCGTTCTGAATCTTAACCTTGTGATGTCTGCAAAAAAGAGTGGAACACGCGGCGACAAAATAAAAAGCCACCATAACAGAGCAGAACCCTGAATGCTTATGCAAAATAAAGTTTCAAACATTATTTTCGCCAGGGGAAATTTAATGTAAAGATACTATTTTGTACCGTGGAGCGAATGCATGAGCCTGACGTCCGGTTCCCCCGATAACACCCATCCGGTTAGCGTCGAAAAGTCACAAAGTCGCAAAGTCCTGGGGGCAACCAGTCTTGCTCACCTTTTCCATGACGGCGCCACCGACCTGCACTATGTCCTTTTTGCTATCTGGCAGCAGCAATTCGGGCTTTCCATGGCTCAGATTGGCCTGCTTAAAATGCTGTTCTCCGGCGCGATGTCCGCCTTTCAGATCCCCGCAGGAGAATTAGGTCGAAAATACGGCGAACGTAAAGTCTTAATGGCTGACACCCTGCTTTTGACCGTCGCGCTACTCCTCTACGGCACCTCATCAACGCTGATACAGCTCATGGTACTGATTGTCATCGGTGGGCTGGGCGCCAGCGTTCAGCATCCTTTATCGTCCAGTTTTATTACGCAATATTATTCCGCGAAGCAGGCCCGTATTGCGCTTAGCACATACAACTTCTTTGGCGATGTCGGCAAAGGGGTGATTCCCAGTACGCTGTCGGCCTGCCTGCTCATCATCTCCTGGGGAAGCGCCCTGCAGTGGATTGCCCTCTTTGGCTTCCTCGTCACCCTGGGCCTGTACCTGTTTTTGCCTGTTGGCAGCAAGGCCGCGCAGGCAAAGCCGCTCGCCGCCAAAGAGACACACAGCCAGCCTCATCAACAGGCGCTAAATCTTCCCGAACCCTTGCGTCGAAGAGCTTTCGCCGCGTTATGCGTGATCGGCAGTATTGATAACGCAACGCGCACGGGCACGCTGACGTTTCTGCCTTTTTTAATGGCCGCACGCGGGGCATCGGCGACGCAAATTGGCTTTGCGCTGACCTTGATCTTTATTGGCGGGGCATTTGGTAAACTGGTTTGCGGAATATTGTCGACCCGGCCTGGTATCATCAAAAGCGTCGCGGCCAGTGAGATAATCACCTCCGCTATCGTGCTGGGGATGGCGTATGCCCCGCTGCACGTCATCTGGTTGCTGTTGATTCCTCTGGGTGTGGCGCTGAACGGCACCTCCTCGATTCTCTATGGCAGTGTTGCCGAGCTATCCCGCCCGCAACAGCAAACCCGCGCGTTTGCGATTTTCTATACCGCGTCACTGGGGTGTGGTGCCCTGATGCCCGTCATCTACGGTATGGCAGGCGATGTGATGGGGGTACAACAAACCTTAATTCTTGTCGCGCTACTGGTGCTTTGCATCCTGCCTTTGCTCATTCCCATCAGAAGCGCAACCAGGTATAGCGGGCAGTAAGTGACGAAAACTGTCTCCCTGGCACCCGTCGCTCAAGGCCTGGACGGGTGTTCGCATTTTCTAAACTAAAGCCTCGGTTTATGCTGTTTTGTTTGTTTTGCCTGAGCGGGTATACCTTGCGGGGAACCCATTTACTGGCAGGACACGATGAGCACACATATCCGCATTCGCAAATTTAATACCAAAGACACCTACCCCAATCAGTCACTGGATAACGATCTTTGCCAGGCCGTTCGTGCAGGCAATACCGTGTACGTACGCGGCCAGATTGGCACCGATTTCGACGGCAACCTGGTGGGGCTTGGCGATCCGGCAGCCCAGGCTGAGCAAGCGATGAAGAACGTAAAACAGCTACTTGAAGAGGCGGGCAGCGATCTGTCGCACATCGTCAAAACGACCACCTATATCATCGACCCCCGCTATCGCGAGCCGGTTTACCAGGTTGTTGGTAAATGGCTAAAGGGGGTCTATCCCATCTCAACCGGGCTCGTTATTTCCGCGCTGGGTCAGCCGCAGTGGCTGATGGAAATTGATGTTATCGCGGTGATTCCGGACGAATGGCAAACCCCTGGAGGAGAATAAGATCATGACGATATCGATTATTGGTCGCTGCGCGCAAACCGGCCAGTTGGGCATTGCCATCAGCTCATCCAGTATCGCGGTGGGCGCGCGCTGCCCCTGGCTGCGCAGCAAGGTTGGCGCGGTCTCAACCCAAAACATCACCTTACCGGCGCTGGGGCCGCGTATTCTTGACAGGTTACAACAGGGCGAGAGCGTCGAAACCGCGCTGAAAAGCGGCCTGGACACGGATGACTATTCTCTGTACCGGCAGGTGACCGTGCTGACCGCCGGGGGTGAAAGCGCCTTCTACAGCGGCGAAAAAACTCTGGGGGTTAACAACGCCCTGAGCGGCGAGAACTGCGTGGCGGCGGGCAATATGCTCGCGGATCCCAATGTCATTGTCGCGATGATAAACGCATTCGAACAGCAATCCGGCCATCTTGCTGACAGGCTTATTGCCGCCATGCAAGCGGGCCTGCGCGCTGGCGGGGAAGCCGGTCCGCTGCATTCGGCGGCGATGTCGATCGTGGATTCTCACGTCTGGCCGATAGTGGATTTGCGCGTCGACTGGGCTGACGCCGATCCCATCGATGAACTTGGCAAACTCTGGCACGCTTATCAACCCCAGATGCAGGACTATTTAACGCGGGCGCTCGATCCCCGTAGCGCGCCGGGTTACGGCGTACCCGGCGATGAGTAACGGCAAGGAGATCTGATGATGACCAGCCGTGAAATGCTGGAACAACTGGTGGCGTTTAACACCACCAGCCGAGAATCTAATCTGGCGCTGATCGAATTTGTCGGGTGCTATTTAACCGGGCTCGGCGTCGATTACGAATTGATTCATAATGCCGAAGGCAGCAAAGCTAATCTGTATGCGCGGCTTGGCCCGCCTGGCCACGGTGGCGTTATGCTATCGGGCCACAGCGATGTGGTGCCCGTTGACGGGCAGAACTGGAGCGTTCCCCCCTTCGCCCTGACGGAGCGCGATGGCAAACTGTATGGTCGCGGCACCGCGGACATGAAAGGCTTTATTGCCTGCATTCTCGCCGCCATACCCCACTTTCTTGCGCAGCCGCTGGCGCAACCGCTGCATCTGGCGATTTCGTATGATGAGGAAGTCGGATGCCTCGGCGTGCGAACATTGCTGGATGCGCTCTCCGCTCGTGCGGACAAGCCCGCTATCTGCCTGATTGGCGAACCCACTGAACTGCAACCGATTCTTGGTCACAAAGGCAAACTCGGCGTGCGCTGTGAAGTCCAGGGCGCCGCCTGCCACTCGGCTTATGCGCCGCAGGGTGTTAATGCCATCGAATATGCCGCAAAACTTATCCATCATCTGACGCTAATCGGCCAGCGGCTGGCCGCGCCGGAGCATCATGATGGGCGTTTTGATCCCCCTTTTACCACGGTGCAAACGGGTCTTATCCAGGGGGGCCGGGCGCTGAATATCGTGCCCGCCGACTGTACCTTTGACTTTGAGGTGCGAACATTGCCGCAGGATGATGCGCAGGAGGTGGCCCGTGAGCTGGAAAGTTACGCACAGCGCGAACTCCTGCCCACAATGCGCGCGGTAAATCGTGACGCCGCGATCCGCTTTTATCCCATCAGTAGTTACCCCGGTTTGTACACCGCCGCGCAAAGCGCCGCCGCACGGCTGGTCGCCCATCTCACCGGATCCGAAAAATTCAGCACCGTCGCCTTCGGGACCGAAGGCGGGTTGTTCCATCAGTCCGGTATTCCCAGCGTGATATGCGGGCCAGGCAGTATGGCGCAGGGCCATAAGCCGGATGAGTTCATTACCATCGAACAGCTAAACGCCTGTGACGCCCTGCTACGCCGTCTTGCGACCTGGATGTGTCAAAAAAGCTGACAGCATCGCGGCATCATTATCTCTGAGGTTCTCTTAATTGCAGGGCATGCACCGGCTCGCCCTGCATCAATCTGCTTCGCGTTATCTCTGCTTTACCTTTTCCAAACACCAGCTTCGGGAACCACTAACCGCGTCTTAGGCGTTTAAGCCGTATGCTGGTTTCAGGCATTTGATAGCCCCTTTCTGGAGATTACATGGTCAGTGCAGAAGTCACCCCGTTCCCGCAGCATGCAACGCTGCAACCCGACATGAGCAACAGGCACGTTGCTGTACGGCTCGATGGCGTACTCAAACGCTTTGGCGACGCCATCGCCTTACACAAAATTTCCCTGATGATTGAAGAAGGGGAATTTATCACGCTGCTCGGTCCGTCCGGCTGCGGTAAAACCACGCTGCTGAATCTGATGGCGGGTTTCGCCGGGGCGGATGGCGGCGAAATTTTCATTGATGGTGATCTGGTGACAGATACCCCGCCCTGGCAGCGTGAAATCGGCATTGTGTTTCAGAATTACGCCCTGTTCCCGCATATGACGGTCGAAAAGAACGTGGGCTACGGTCTGCGCATGCGCGGTGTGCCCAAAGCCGAAATCGCTGAACGTGTTGAGCAGGCACTGGCGCTGGTAAAACTTGCCGGTTACGGCCATCGCAAACCACGCGAGCTTTCGGGTGGACAGCAGCAGCGTGTGGCGCTGGCGCGAGCGCTGGTGATCCGCCCCAAAGTCCTGTTGCTTGATGAACCTTTCTCCGCGCTGGATAAAAACCTGCGCCTGTCGATGCAGGTTGAGTTGAAAGCCATTCAGCGCAAGCTTGGCGTCACCACTGTCTTCGTGACGCACGATCAGGGCGAAGCGCTGAGCATGAGCGATCGCGTGGTGGTGATGTCTGCGGGGCATGTTCGCCAGATAGGCACGCCGGATGAGATTTATCGTCGTCCGCAGGATCCCTTTGTTGCAGGGTTTGTGGGTGATGTGAACATTCTGCCGGGTCGCTACACCGGTCGCGATGGCGCGGCGATGCTGGAACTGGGCGGCAGTGTGCTTCGCCTGCCAGCGGAGCGCGTACATGCCTCGATTGGCGAACGCCTTGATGTCTTTGTTCGCCCGGAAAATATTCAACTGGCAACCCTGGGCCCGCAGTCACTGCTCAGCGCCACGGTGATTGCCCATGTCTTTCAGGGCGATCATGTCGATGTGCATCTCGATGTGCCTGCGCTGGGTAGCGCCACACTCTTTGCACGCCAGTCCGGTCTTCATGCGCTGACACGCTGGCCCGTCGGTAGCCTGGTGGGTATTAACGTTGATGATGAAGGTGTCTGCGCATTTAGCGCGGCAGGCCAGGATAAACGCGCATGATACCTGAAATGATGAATGCCATAATTGCGGGCAGACCGGGTGGCCCGGAGGTCTTAGAACAGGTGCAGCGCCCGATACCGCAACCGGGCGCAGGTGAAGTGCTGATTCGCGTTGCCAGTGCCGGGGTCAATCGCCCCGATATTCTGCAACGCAACGGCCTGCCGCTGCCGCCGGGTGTCACCGATGTGCTGGGGCTGGAGGTCTCAGGCACCGTCATCGCGCTGGGTGCGGGCGTTGACGCCCCCGCGCCAGGCACCCCGGTCATGGCCTTGCTCAACGGCGGAGGGTATGCAGAGTATTGTGTGGCGCGTGCCGAACTCTGTTTATCCGTTCCCGAAAATCTGCCTCTTCCGCAGGCGGCAGGCGTGCCGGAAGCGGCCTTTACCGTGTGGCATAACCTGTTTGAACTGGGTCGCTTACAGCCGGGGGAAACCGTGCTGATTCACGGGGCTGCCAGCGGCATAGGAACATTTGCCATTCAGTGCGCACAGGCGTGCGGCGCACGTGTGATAGCAACCGCGGGCGGCGCGGAAAAAATTGCCGCACTGCAACAACTCGGAGTATGGCGCGCCATTGACCGCCACGGCGAGGATTTCGTCGACGTCATTCTGGCGGCAACCGGGGAGCGTGGTGTGGATGTGGTGCTGGATAACGTGGGGGGCGAGTACGTGGCACGCAATCTGAGCGTGTTAGCGCCGGGTGGACGCCACGTCAGTCTCTCATTTATGCAGGGGGCAAAGATTGAGCTGGACCTGCAACAGGTGATGCGCAAAGGGCTGAGCCTCACCTCTTCCACCCTGCGCCCCAAAAGCCTGGCCGAGAAAACACGCCTGGCGCAGGGCATCAGTAAACATCTGCTGCCACTGATCGCCGCCGGGAAAATCGCGCCGCGCATTTATCAAACCCTGCCTTTAGACCAGGCCGCAGAGGCCCATCGCATTCTGGAAGCCAATGCCAACATTGGCAAAGTGCTGCTGCAGGTGGCGTCATGATGCAACTCTTTTTTGCCACCACCTCCGCCTATGTTCGCAAAGTGATGGTGTGCGCAACCGTACTGGGGCTTGCTGAGGAGATAGAACGGCTGGATTCCGCCGCGCACCCTGTGGTGCGCGACGAACGTATCGCCCTCTTTAACCCCCTGGCAAAAGTCCCGGCGCTGCGTACCGAAGACGGGCTCTGTCTCTATGACAGCCGGGTCATTTGTGAATACCTCAACGCACGTGCGCAGGGCCATTTGTACCCGGAAAACGCAGAGGCACGCTGGAAAAGTCTGGCACGCCAGGCGCTGGGCGACGGCATTATCGATGCCGCATTACTGGCGCGCTACGAGTTCACCGCGCGCCCGCCTGAAAAGCAGTGGCAGGGTTGGGCCGACGCCCAACTGAGAAAAGTCACCGCCGCGCTGGCGGAGATTGAAAACCAGGTCAGCAGTTTTCGCGCTCAACCCGACGATATCGGCCTTATTGCCATCGGCTGTGCGCTCGGTTATCTCGACTTTCGCTTTGCCGAACTCAACTGGCGTGCCAGCCACCCGCTTACCGCCGCATGGTTCGCCCTCTTCGATGCGCATCCGGCGATGACCGCTACCCATCCGCACGTTTAATCAGGAGTGTGCATGTCACAGCAGATCTACTTTCTTAATGGGCCGAACGCCAACTTATATGGCCTGGATAAAAACGGCACGTATGGCAGCGAAAGCTTTGCCAGTCTTGGCGAACGCTGCCAGCGCCGCGCCGGGACACACGGTGTGGTTTTGCATTTTCGCCAGAGCAACCACGAAGGCGTGCTGGTTGACTGGATCCAGGAGGCGCGTCAGCACGCCGCAGGGTTAATTATCAACGCCGCGGGGTTAACCTACAGTTCCGTCCCCATTCTGGATGCATTGCTGATGTTTGATGGCCCGATCATTGAAACGCACATGAGCAACATCTGGAAGCGTGAGCCATTTCGCCATCACTCCCTTGTCTCCAAAGCGGCAACCGGTGTGATTGCCGGACTGGGCGCGGTGGGCTACGAGCTGGCCATTGATGCGGTGGTCAATCTGATGGGGACACACAGCGCATGAGCACCTTAGTGTTTTACAGCGAATTCGATAGTTTCGAAGAATGGTCGGCCCTCCTTGCGCCACGTTTGCCCGGCGTGACGATTTGCCGCGCCGAAACAGTGCAAAACCCCGAGGAGGTGCACTATGCGCTGACATGGAAGCCGCCACACGGGTTCTTTGCGCCCTACCGCCATCTTAAGTTACTGGTCAATCTCGGCGCGGGGGTCGATTCACTGGTGGGGCGCGACGATCTGCCTCCGGTTCCGATTGTTCGTCTCTCCGATCCTGATATGGCGCGCATGATGGCAGGCTACGTGCTTTTTGCAGTATTGCGTTACGCGCGTGATATCCCGGCATTCGAGCGTGCACAGCGTGAACAGCGCTGGCATTACCTCCACCCGCGTAGCCCTTCTGGTATTCGCGTCGGGGTATTGGGATTGGGGGAGCTGGGCGCGTATACGGCACGGGAACTGGCACGCCAGGGGTTCGACGTGCGCGGCTGGTCGCGGACACCTAAAGCCATCGACGGTATTCACTGTCGCAGCGGACTGGCCTCGCTGAATGATTTTCTCAGCCAGAGCGACATTCTGGTGGTGATGCTGCCTCTCACGCCACAGACGGCGGGCCTGCTCAGCGCAGACCGACTCTCTCGCCTCCCCTGTGGCGCCGCGTTTATCAATGTGTCACGCGGTGCGATTGTCGATCAGGCGGCACTGACAGCGGCATTGCGCTCAGGACAGATTGCGCAGGCTACGCTGGATGTATTTGAGCGGGAGCCGCTGCCGCCGGGCGATCCGTTATGGCGCATGGACAACGTGCTCATCACGCCGCATCTGGCCTCGGTTGCCATTCCGGCCAGCGCCGCACAACAGGTGGCGGACAACATCCAGCGCGCCGCACGCGGCGAACCGGTGACCGGCCAGGTCTTCCCGGCGCGTGGCTACTAAGTTGTCGCCACGCGCGGTATCACGCCACCCGTACCACCTGCGGATCGAAGTAGCTCGGTGCCGCCATGCCGGGAATATACTGATCGGAGATAAAAATGCGGCAGCGCTCAGCAAAAGCGTTAACCACCATTGAATGCTGGGTGTGGGCTGCGGTCGCGTAACCCAGTTGCATCGGCCTGTTCGCCCCTGCCAGCCGCACACGAATCAGACGTTTGCCATCCTGGGATAAATGGGCTTTTGGCCGCACGTTGGCGATACCAAATCCCACGCCATTTGCCACCATCGAGCGCACCACTTCCATATTACTGGAGCGCATCACCACATTGGGCGTAACGCCCGCTTCGCTGAACAGCCCCAGGAAATATTCGCGGCTCCACGGCATATCCAACAAGACCATCGGCATGGTCGCCAGATCCTCAATGGTCACCGCTGAGTGCGTCGCGAACGGATGATGTTCTCCCACCATCACATAGGGCGGCAATTGGGCCAGTGCGGTGAAGTCGATATCACTGGCGGGGACTAAATCGTAAGTCAGCGCAATGTCGATATCGGCAGTGCGCAACTGTTTGAGCAACTGTTCATGGTTGCCTTCCACAAGCGTAATGCGCACGCCGGGAAAGGCGCGTCCAAAACCGAATACCAGTTCAGGCGTCAGCATCGGCGCAAGCGTATCCAGACAGCCTACCCGCAGCGGGCCGCGCACATTGTTCATGGACTCCGAGGCAATAGTATAAAGATTCATCATCTGCTCCAGAATGAGCTTTGCCTCTTTCAGAACCTGATGACCGATGGCAGTCAGCGAAACGCCCTGCGCATGATGGCGCACAAAGAGCTGTACGCCCAGTTCAGATTCGATATGGGTGATGGCAGCAGAGATCGACGGTGATGAAACGTGGATACGTTCTGAGGCGCCAATGATGCTGCCCGCCTCCCCGGAGGCGACAAAATATTCCAGCTGACGCTGGGTAATGCGACTGAGCATGCAGGTTCTCCTGAGATCGCCGACGCGATCATGTCGCGCCAGTCATTCTAATAGTGCTAATTTTTATGCAGTTATCATGCCAAATGAAAAATAACAGCATAATCCCCTGCTTTTGTTGTGCCCTTCTTCTCTTCATCCTTATCACTGGTTAAGAAAATCCGTTGCAAAGCAGCGCCTTTTTTAGCCTCAGAAATTCCGATGCAACGGCGAGGAAAAGGCTGTTTTACGCCATCCGTTCACCACGTCATTATCGCTTTCACACCAGGGAACACCGCTTGCACCGTTCTGGCGCGCCGGGTTTCAGACTGCCACAACAGCCATTTCATAGATGGGGATAAGAATATGTTGCGTAAGATTCGTGCCTTAACGTTGTTGACCACATGTGTGCTAAGCGCAGGAAATGCGATGGCCGCGGACAAACTGATTGTCAGTACCTGGGGCGGCGGCTTCAAAGATTTGATCGATGAAACCATCGCGAAAGCCTTTACTAAAGAGACCGGCGTGGAAGTGCAGTTTGTTACCGGCGGCACCATCGATCGCCTTAATAAAGCCAAACTGGCCGGCGGGTCACCGGAAACTGACGTGACCTTTACAACTGCGCACGTTGGCTATCTGTATGCCAATTCCGGCCTGTTTGAAAAACTCGATATGAGCAAAATCCCCAACGCCGCGAACCTTGTACAACAGGCCAAAGTCAGCCCCTATCACCTCGGCGTCTGGGGTTACGTTTACACCATCGGTTACCGTCCGGATTTAGTCCCCAAAGGCGAAACCTTCGAGAGCTGGAACGATCTGTGGAAACCTGAGCTCAAGGGCACGCTGGCGCTGCCTGACTGGGATCCGAGCCACATCATTGCAGTGGCCGCCAAACTCTCCGGCAGCGACGCAGCGCACTGGGAGCAAGGCCAGGCGAAGCTCAAGGCATTGATCCCGAATATCAAATCCTTCTATACCGATGATGCCAACAGTCAGCAGTTGATCTCCACTGGCGAAACACCGGTACAGGTAATGCTCTCGATGAACGCCTACAACATGATGGCCGAAGGGGTGGACGTCAAACTGGCGATGCCAAAAGAGGGGGCGATTTTGGGCGTTGATACCATCGGGATCAATAAAGGCACCCGACACAGCGAACTCGCTTATAAGTTTATCAATATTGCCTTACAGCCCGAAATACAGGAGCAGGTGGCGAAGATTTATCACGGTAGCCCAACGGTAACCAACGCCCATATCGATCCTGAACTGGCAAAACTGCCGGGCATGCTGACCACACCCGCCCAGTGGAATGCCACCATCAATACCGATCCACAACTGCGTGCGGAGAAAACCGCGCAGTGGCGTCAGTGGTTCTCTGAAAACATCATGTCTCATTGATTTGCCGGGCGACGAGTACGTCGCCCAGGTTCTGGCGGCAGCATATTACTCAGGCAGCACGTTATGACGAGAAAACCGACATTTTTACCCTGGTTCATTATTCCCGCGACGCTGACCGCCGTCGGGCTGGTTATCGCGATGTTGGCGGTGATGCAGTTCAGCGTGCGCGCTTATATCCCCGGTTCGCTCGACGTGGGCGGATTTACACTGGCAAACTTTAGCGGTCTGTTCAAAAGCGTCTATGCCGATGCGTTTATCAACACGGTTATGTTGAGCGCCAAAACCGCTTTTTTTGGCCTGTTGATGAGTTATCCGCTGGCGTTTGCCCTGGTGCGCACCCGCACAATATGGATCAAATCCACGATTCTGATTATTGCGATCACGCCGTTGTTTCTTGGCGAAGTGGTGCGCACCTATTCATGGATTATCGTCCTGGGTAACAGCGGCTTCCTCAATAGCCTGCTGCTGGCACTGGGTGTTATCTCCACCCCCATTCAGTTTATGTTTACGCAAACGGGCGTGGTTCTGGCGTTGGTGCATGTCACCATGCCGATCATGGTGCTGATGCTGGCAACCGCGCTATCGCACATCAATCCCGATTATGAGAAAGCCGCCACCAGCCTTGGCGCGGGGCCAATCCGCGCCCTGCTGACCGTAACGATCCCCCTGTCCATCCCCGGCATCGTCGCCAGCCTGACTACCGCTTTTGCCTGGACGTTTAGCGCTTTTGCCACACCGCAACTGATTGGCGGGGGACGCGTCAGCACCGTCGCCACAATGGTCTATCAATTGGGGTTCTCCTCGATGAACTTTCCGTTTGCAGCCGCGCTGAGCATCGCCGGTTTAATCTTGACCATCCTGTTGTTAATGGCGTTAAAACGCATGACTCGATTTCTGCACGCGATGGGAGAACACTGATATGACCCGTTCACTTAACGACAAACTGACAGTGCTGGCAGGCCGCCTGCTGGTCGCCGCTATTCTGGTTTTTGTCATGCTGCCGACCATCGTGGTGTTTATCTCTTCGTTCAGCAGCACCGCCGTGTTGTTTTTCCCGCCAAAAGGCTGGTCGCTGCGCTGGTTCGAGCGGGCGGTGAGTTATGACGATTTCCGCCACGGTTTTTACTCCGGGCTGATAGTCACCGCGTGGGCGTCGTCGCTGGCGGTGGTCATCGGCGCCACGCTGGCCATTGCCATTGAACGCTATTCCTTTGCGTGCAAGCAGGTGCTGGAAGGCATTCTGCTGTCACCGCTCTTTATCCCCCACTTCACCATTGGCCTGGGGCTGTTGATGCTGGTGTCGCAACTCAACCTCGGGCGCGGTTACCCACTGGTGATTTTCTGCCACATCGTCCTGGTACTGCCGTTTGTGTTGCGCAGTGTTTATGTGTCGTTAAAAAACCTGGAGCAGCGCATTGAACTGGCGGCGGCAAGTTTGGGGGGGTCGCCGCTGCGCGTGGTATGGACCATTACCGTGCCGCTGATTTTACCGGGCCTGTTTGGCGGCTGGCTGTTTGCCGCGATCCTCTCCTTTAACGAATTTACCGCATCGTTGTTTATTACGACCCAGGCAACACAGACCCTGCCGGTGGCGATGTACAACTATGTGCGTGAATTTGCCGATCCAACACTCGCCGCCCTGTCGGTCATCTATATTGCCGTCACCGCCACGATGTTAATTATCGCCAATAGGTTTTTAGGTCTGGGGAAAATATTAAATGTTGAAGCCAGACATTAATAAACCATGAATAAATACACGCGGGCTATTGCGCCACGCTGCATTTAAAAAGCCTGATTATCATTCATACCGCCCCGATGCCGCGTAGCGATAAAAATATCGAGGGTCGCTTATATTTAGGGATTCACTATGCCAACAGAAAAAATAAATACTGTGATTGTCGGTGCAGGTCAGGCCGGTATTGCCATGAGCGAGCATCTGACACTGATGGGCGTGCCCCATGTCGTGCTGGAGCGCAGCCGTATTGCTGAGCGCTGGCGCTCTGAACGCTGGGATTCGCTGGTGGCGAACGGGCCTGCGTGGCACGACCGCTTTCCGTCGCTACAATTCGACAATATCTCCCAGGAAGCTTTCCCACCCAAAGAGCGCATGGCACAGTATTTTGAAGACTATGCGCGGATGATTAATGCCCCGGTGCGCACGGGCGTTGACGTGCATCAGGTTACTCGCCTGGCAGGACGCAGCGGATTCAACGTAGTGACCTCTGCCGGAGAATTTGAAGCCGCCAATGTGGTCGCCGCCACCGGCCCGTTTCAAAAACCGTCGTTTCCGCAGATCGTCCCGCAAAGCGCCGGGGTGCATCAGATCCACTCCTCGGTCTATAAAAATCCGCAGCAACTGCCCGCAGGCGGCGTACTGGTTGTTGGAGCAGGCGCGTCCGGTACGCAAATTGCCGAAGAGCTGCGCCAGTCGGGGCGTGACGTTTATCTGTCGGTGGGTGAACATTATCGTCCACCGCGCACTTACCGCGACCGTGATTACTGCTGGTGGCTGGGCGCGCTGGGTCTGTGGGATGAGGTGAAAATAAAGCCGAAGAAAGAGCATGTTGCCTTTGCCGTGAGCGGTTATGAAGGGGGCAAAACCGTCGATTTCCGACGCCTGGCGCATACCGGTATTACTCTTGTTGGCATCACCCAAAGCTGGGATAACGGTGTACTGCGCTTTGCCGAGGGTCTGGCGGAGAATATCGCCGCGGGCGATAACGCCTATTTTGATGTACTGCGCGATGCGGACGCTTATATCGAACGCAACGGACTGGATCTGCCACCGGAGCCGCAGGCGTGGGCGTTACTGCCGGACCCGGAATGCCTGCTCAACCCGCTGGCGCAATTAGATATTGCCGCTGCCGGTATTACCACCATTATCTGGGCGACGGGATTTAAATTTGATTTCGGCTGGCTACAGGTGGATGCCTTCGATGAAAAAGGTCTGCCGTTCCATAAACGCGGTATTTCAGCAGAACGTGGCATTTATTTCCTTGGCCTGCCGAATCTGGTCAACCGTGCCTCTTCGTTTATTTACGGCGTATGGCATGACGCAAAATATATTGCCGATCATATTGTTTTGCAGAACGCCTACAGCGACTACGTTAAATCATAATGCTCAGGGTATCGCGGCCGTTTATCAGCCGTGACACATAGACTTTTGCGACAGAAAAGCATGGAACATAAGGTGAACGGAACCCACCTCCCGAGCCGCATTTTCCCCCCTCACCCAGGCCCTCTCCCTCAGGGAGAGGGGACCGTTCGTGCTCGCATTTTTGTGGAGATTCCTCACATTGCGGGGGGTGAGCGTAATGCGGCCCCTTTTGAAACAGAAGCGTTATCGGACATACGATGACACCAGGAGTTTTTCGATCTCATTGGCGGACAAGGGTTTCGAACACAGATACCCCTGCATAGCGTCGCACCCCAGTTCCATCAGCAATTTTTTCTGCTCCTCTGTTTCAACACCTTCCGCAATCACGCCAAGTCCCAGACTGTGCGCCATCGCAATAATGGCCGTACAGAGCTCAAAGCCCACGCCTTTTAAATCTTCCACGAAGGAGCGGTCAATTTTGAGAAAATCAATATTAAATTTTCTCAGATAGGCCAGCGATGAATAGCCGGTGCCGAAATCATCAATGGCAATCTGAATACCGATCTGATGCATCATTTTTAAATTATGGTTGACGCGTGTTTCTGAATTAAGCAGCAACCCTTCGGTGATTTCAATGGTGACAGCATCCCCACTGAGTTTGTGGTTCTGTAGATCCCGAATCCAGGGGATTTCTTCAAATTCCTGGCTGCGTAACTGTATCGGTGACAGATTGATGGCCATTTTGAGTTGAGGATCATATTTTTGCCGCCAGTAAGCCAGTTGTGTGATGGCCTGGTTTGCGATCCAGTTGCCCATGGGGACGATAAGACCGGTATCCTCAGCCAGCGGGATAAAGACATCCGGGCTAATAATCCCCTGTACCGGGTGGAGCCAGCGAACCAGTGCTTCCATTCGGGTAATCTGCCCCGTGGTGAGCGAGACAATCGGCTGGTAATAGACCACAAACTGGTTCTCTTCGAGCGCCTTTCTTAAATTTCTCATCATTCGCAGACGCGCATGAATCGCATCATGCAGGGCACGTGAGTAGTAGCGAAAATTTTTACGACCCGCATTTTTAACCGCATACATCGCCTGGTCGGCGTTCTTGAATAAATCTTCGAGGTTTTCTGTATCAGTGGGATAAAGAGAAATGCCAATACTGGCCGAGACAAACATAGACTCGCCGTTAATTGTAAAAGGCATCTCCAGTTTCCTGAGAATATTGCGGGCGATATCCGTGCATTCGGACGGATCGTTAATATCCGAGATAATAATGGCAAACTCATCGCCACCCAGGCGCGCGATACATTCGGCGTTACTGGCACATTCAAGTAAACGCATTCCGACGCGGCCTAATAATTCATCTCCCGCCCTGTGCCCCATGCTGTCATTTACCGATTTAAATTGATCGAGGTCGATGAGCATCAGCGCCATGATACGGTGGGTGCGCGAGGCGTGGCGGGCAGCCTGTTCAAGTTTACTTTGAAACAAATGACGATTGGGTAAACCGGTAACCGCATCATAATTCGCTTGTTGCCAGATGAGTTCTTCCTGTTTTTTACGTAGGGTAATGTCGGAAAACATACCAACGTAATTAATTACATTACCCGCAGGATCTTTTATCACCGAAATGCTCAGCTCTTTGAGAAATTCAGTGCCATCTTTATGCCGGTCCCATACCTCGCCCATCCACTGTCCGCTGTCGTTTAATGCCTGCCACATCTCGGTATAAAAAGAACGTGGATGGCGGCCCGATTTAAATTCTCGAGGATTGTGCCCCTTCACCTCCTCCAAAGACCACCCCGTCAGGATGGTGAAAGCAGGGTTAATACTAATAATATTATTTTCGCAGTCGGTCACGACAATGGCTTCCTGGCTCGCCTCAAACACGGCAGCCGCAATTTTCATTTGCTCCTGCGCTTTTTTACGTTCGGTGATGTTCTGAACGTAGACCAGCCTGGCCGGCAGTCCCTGGGCAGGATAAAATGTCACGGATTCCGAAAAGACCGTCATCTGCGATCCATCATGATGCAGAACAGGCCACTCTCCGCCAAGGCGGGTGCCTTCTTTGATAAATTGATGATGACGTTCCAGAACAGCCTGTTTATCTGCGGCAGGGAAAATCATGGTGAAGGAGTGATTCAGCATCTCACTTTGGGTGTAGCCATAGATATCGCAATAAGCCGGATTAACAGTGAGATAAAGCCCGTCATAATCAATTACCGCTATTCCGACGGGACATTTGTCGAGGATTGCCTGAAATAAGCCACTTTCATCCCAGTGAGTTTTATTCATATTGCCCCCGCCACGATCAATAAAAACGGTGAATTTCCCTCAGCGCGCAATCACCGTTTCACCTCCATGCCATATAAGCAAGCTCAATATGGTCATCGGTAACGAACAGGCTTATTACGCAAAAAAATAACAGAATCGATTTATCTCGTTCAATGTATACATCATGTATTCTTTAGCGTTGTTTGAAAATGTCTTTCCTCTTTAAGAGCGCTCATTTGCATTAATTAGCGCCTTTCACTACTTAGCGATAAAAACATACGTCTTAACGCTGGCTTAAACGCGACCAGGCGCACTTTATGCAGATCACGAAAGAGCCTCTCAGCAGCTTAAAGCAGGCAGCCAGTTGGATAATTCCAACCCTTACATCACCACGCCTGTCGCCCGGTCGCCCCGGTTAATGGCCATTTTCACCCCGTTCTTTTACAACAATTTAATAACATAAAGTGATAATTAGAAACCCCCTCTGTAAATAAATTTGATGCTTATTGTTAAAAAACCTTGTGTTTTGTGAGGTTGTTCACTGTTCCCTGTCAGCTTTTCCTTAACATTGCCTGCGCATGTTCAGTCAGCGCTTTTATTCGCATCAGCAGAGTATCGTTATTCTGCGGCAGGAATACGTTGCCAGGAGCTTAAAAGCAGTCATGGACACTCTAACAATCACATTTATGAACAGGGGATGATCAATGTCGACATATTATTTTCTACCAACACGCAATGTATTTGGTGAAGGTAGTGTTCAGGAAGCCGGTACGTTGGCAAAAACGCTAAATGTGAAAAAAATCCTTATTGTCACGGACGCATTTCTGGCAAAAAGCGGCATGGCTGATAATGTTGCGAAGATTTATCAAGAAGCCGGTATCGATGTACATATTTTTGGCGGCGCAGAGCCAAACCCCACGGACAAAAACGTCGCGGCAGGCATCGAATGTTATCGTGAACATGGCTGTAACGGGATTGTTTCACTCGGTGGCGGCTCCTCCCATGACTGTGCCAAAGGTATTGGCCTGGTTGCGGCAAACGGCGGGAATATTCGCGATTACGAAGGGGTGGATAAATCCAGCAACGATATGATCCCGCTGATGGCGATTAATACCACCGCAGGCACTGCCTCTGAAATTACCCGCTTCTGTATTATTACGGATACGGAACGCAAGGTGAAAATGGCGATCGTCGACTGGCGCGTCACGCCGCAAATTTCCATCAACGACCCGGAATTAATGGTCGGCATGCCCCCCTCCCTTACCGCTGCAACCGGTATGGATGCGCTGACGCACGCTATCGAAGCCTACGTGTCGACAATGGCGAATCCGTTAACCGATGCCGCCGCATTGCAAGCCATTAAAATGATCACGCAATACCTGCCCAAAGCGGTAGCCAACGGTGAATATATGAAGGCAAGGGACAATATGGCCTATGCCCAGTACCTCGCCGGGATTGCGTTTAACAACGCGTCACTGGGTTATGTTCATGCGATGGCGCACCAGTTAGGCGGCTTCTATAACCTTCCTCACGGCGTGTGTAACGCGATTCTTCTGCCCTATGTTGAATCATTTAACCTTATCGGCAACCTTAATCGCTTCCGTGATATCGCCGAAGCCATGGGTGAGAAAGTCGCCGGTCTGTCGACCGATGAAGCCGCCGTGAGGGCGATTGCCGCCATTCGTCGTCTGAGCAAACAGGTCGGTATCCCTGCCGATCTGAAAAGCCTGGGGGTTAAACCGGAAGACTTCGCCATTATGGCGGAGAACGCCAAAAAAGATGTTTGCCAGTTAACCAACCCAAGAAAAGCGACGAAAGAGCAGGTCATCGAGCTTTATCGTCAGGCTTACGAAGGCGAAGGCGCGCTCTGACATAGCGGTATTTTGCGTATAACGGCCCAGGCCACTGAGAAAGATCCACGCCCGGCGTGGATCTTTCTCCCGACAAGACTGCCCTAGTTTCCTGCCAGCATTTTTGCCATCCACACACGGTCAATTGCACCGGTGTCATAATGGGCAAGGGTAAATACCTGGGCCCGACTCATCGCCTGCGCGAGTTCAGGTGTGATATTAAAGCTTGCCGCCACTTCATGCTCTTCAAGGCCGGGGCGACGCCGACGACGCTCAACGCGAAAACGTAGCTGGTTATATTTAGCCCAGCCGATAAGTGTCAGACTGATCATACAGGC
The DNA here is from genome assembly GCF_052061655.1 of Phytobacter diazotrophicus. NCBI lineage: Bacteria > Pseudomonadati > Pseudomonadota > Gammaproteobacteria > Enterobacterales > Enterobacteriaceae > Phytobacter > Phytobacter diazotrophicus. The sequence goes on from NZ_CM125428.1 coordinate 3,126,354, forward strand.
CACCAGCAGATAGACGCTCAGGGTGCTGAGCGTGGTATAAAACGGCCGGACGCCCATAAAGGGATCGTGTTTTATCGCCACCACCAACCCGCTATAGATCAGCCAGCAAAATCCCAGCCAGGCAATAAGCGTTAAAAACACATCAAGCATGCGCGGAAACAGACGCTGTTCAGTAAAAATTAACGGTTCGATCATGGTTCAATTCTCCCGATACCGCGGTCGGGGCTGACCCAACGCGCTCTGCTGCGTTTGCGCCGCAGCATCACTTTCGGGAAAGCCACCAGGGTTGTGAACAGGCTCAACATCCAGTACACCACCGGAAACCAGATAACCCAGAACAACGACGCCGCAATGCCTTTTTCATAGCGCCGTTCAATAAACAGGCTGACCGCGAATTGCAGCAGGCAGACGACGCCAAGCATCAGGCCAGTAAATGCGGGTGGAAAGAGATGCTGAACATGCAGTGAATCAGGCAGAGGGACGACAAGCCCGATGAGAAACAGCACAATCGTCATCGCATAGGCAAATGCCCACACGCTGGACATACAAAACTCAATAAACAACGGCCACATGCGTCGATATTCCCAGCCCCACAGGCGACGCATATTGACAATAAAGACTTCGGCACCGCCCTGTGCCCAGCGCAGACGCTGCTTCCAGAGCCCTTTTAACGTCTCAGGCATCAGGATCCAACACAGCGCACGGGGTTCAAAAAAGATGGACCAGTGGCGCAGTTGCAACTTCCAACTGATATCAATGTCTTCGGTGATCATATCCGGGCTCCAGTAGCCCACCTCTGCCAGCGCACGACGGCGAAACGCGGCAATGACACCGGAAACAGTAAAAACCTGCCCATAGACACGTTGGGTTCGCTTGATTAAGCCGATGATTGATGAGAACTCACCGACCTGCACCCGCCCGATAAGTGTTGATCGCGTGCGAATACGCGGGTTACCGGTCACCGCGCCCACGCGCGGATGATTTAACAGTGGCGCGACCATGTATGCCGCCGCATCTTTATCCAGCAAGGCGTCGCCATCAATGCAGACCAGAAAATCACTGCGCGCCGCGGCGGCTCCGGCCGCAAGCGCTACCGCTTTGCCCTGGTTTTCCGCCAGGTGGATGACCCGCAGCCGCGAATACTCTTCGGCCAATTGATCCAGCACGGCGCCCGTGTTGTCTTTCGAACCATCGTTAATGGCGATGACTTCGATATTGTCGTAGCGCTGGGCCAGGGCGGCTTCGATGGTTTCCCGCGCATTCAGCCCTTCGTTAAAGCACGGTATAAGAATGGAAATCAGCGGATTTCCCGCAAGCGTTGGCGCAGGTGTCCCTTCTCCCCATGGCCAGTAACGCTCACGATGAAACCAGAAATAGAGGCCACCGCTCATCCAAAGCGCAGACATAAACAGCGGCCAGAAAAAGACGAAATCCAGAATCACTTCACCCGTAAAGACCACCGCCACACCGAGCGGAAAACTGAACATCAGGCAAAGGATCAGGAATGCGATGATGCGATCGGTCATTTTTGTGGATACCAGTATGATGAGAAAGCGGGGCGTATCTCCGCCATCCGGGGTTGATCGTTGATGAAGTCATCCGGGTAATAGCCGTAGTTTTTGGCGCCGCTCAACCGAAGTTGTTGCATCCACCCGATAAGCATTTCATCACTGATGCCGTCCTGCCCTGCCCCTTTGCGCCAGTTACGCGCCTGCAACTCAAAGACCGTTTTCTCCATTGCGCCAGGGTAACGGGCCACGCGCCCGACCAGCCTGTCCAGCCAGTCGTTCGCGTCTTTCGGCGAAATATCTTCCATCAACGGCATCGCCATCGGTGCCGTCCAGTCATAGGTGCCAAGGAAATCATTCAAATTTTGGGCAAACCAGGTTTCGCTCTTTGGCTCCAGCACCGGCATCGCGTAGATATTGCGCGCCGTTTTCACCTGCGGGCCGCGTATGGATCGAACGGTTTGCGTGAGTTGTTCGGTGAAATCAATCAGCGCCCGGCTTTTAAAGCGCGTCCAGCGCTCAAGTAGCAGGGGATTGGCGCGAATTTGCGCAATGTCGTGAGGAAAACCGGCGGCGCGATACGCGTCCAGCGCTGCCGGAGAGGCATCTTCATAGTCCGTCAGAAACGCATCATCGTGGAACAAAATGCCCTGAAAGCTGGCATGGCGAGCCAAATCTTCATAGATATCGTTGATACGCTTACGGGCCACAGGGCTCCAGGGTGAAAGGCGCCCATAGTGCCTGCTGTCAGGCGCTGTACGCCCGGCGCCCGGCGACCATGCCATCACGCGTGGAACAGAGGCATCAAGGTTGAAAGCCAACACCGGCATCCAGGCATAGACACTCACTGCCGCGCGGGTCTGGAGTTGCCATGCAACAAAGTTGAATAAATCGGCGCGCATCGGTAGCCAGCGGTTCGGGAAATAGAGCGCCTGCACATTGCCATCCCCTTTCGGGTCGGCATAGGCCTGCAAAAATACGTGCGTGATGTGCATATCAAAAACACGCTGAATGAGCGCATCGATATTTTTACGCTGCTGCGCGGGGTTTTTGTCATACACATAGTCCAGGTCGATGTGCATAACCCGCATAGACTCAGGCTCTCTGACCTGCGCGACCTGATCGGCAAACTCACGAAGCGACGGATTACCGGTGATAAGCATCCGGGGAATGTTGTCCAGATTTGCCGCATTGGCCAGTCCCTGATTGAGGGTAAAAGCCATCTGATAACCCTGCTGCTTCGCCAGCCTCAACGTGGTGCCACTCGCCGCGCCATACGGCCAGACCCACGCGCGCGGTGAATGTCCGGTCACCTCGGTAATTTTCCGGCTGATATGCATAAGATCAGCGGTCATTCGTTGCTCAAACTGGCTATCGGTTTCGTACTGCCCCGTGGCGTCATTGAATCCGCGATTTGCCGCGGCAGGCTCGCGACTGCCCTGCGGATTTGCTTGTTGCCCATAGTGCGAAGCCCAGGTGTGCGCGCCAATCTCCACCAGCGATGACTGGCTGGCTTCCCGTACCATCTGCCAGGTCGCAAATTTATCGCGTGGCGTCTTTAGCCCGCCAAAATCAATCGGAACATTGGCTGGCGCATCTACCCAAATACCGACAGGTGCCCATAAGGCATGCCATTGATAGGATTTGAGCAGCGGTAAGACGCGCGTGATAAAACTGCTGTAACCGTCATCAAAGGTCAGCAGTACTGCTTTCGGCGGCAGGACACTCTTGCCGGCGTGAGCATCGAGCACCTGCTGCACGCTTATCGGGTGGTAGCCATTAACATGCAGCCAGGCAAACTGATCGTTAAGCGCACTGGTGCGCACGGAAAGATAGCGCTGATCCGCCGCGTTATCCTCCACGTCGTGGTACGCCAGCACCAGAAAGCTGTTTTTTGGCCAGGGCTGTTCCGCGTAGAGTGGCGCCCGCGCGGAGGGCGAAAGGTAGCGTGGCGCTGGCGCGCTTGCACACACGTTTGCCAGTATCCACCCTGCGATCACAATGACGATGTGTAGCCAGTGTTTAAACATGCGTGTCCTTAAAATCTGACATTCAGATCAAAAGCGAGGGCGATATTTCGCTCACGCTTGCCATCGTAAGGACGTTTGTCCCAGGAGAGCGTCACCCCGGCATCCACTACGTTATTCCATTGAATGCGCTGCCCGTAGCCAAGCTGAGTAATGGCACCGCTGTTGTGTCCTTGTTGCCAGTAGCCCCCCGCGCCGACGATAAACTGCTGTTTCCAGACGGTATCGTAATGGTGATACATCACATGCTCCGCACGCAGGCCTGCAACGGCTGAAACGTCACGTTTGGGGTTGTAATAAGGCGCATTGTCTTTGCTGTTGTGGCTACCGTTGATGGCGGGGATGAAATCCAGCGTAAAACGCGGCCGGGTCCATAGCCTCTCTTTGCCGCTGATGCCGTACTCCAGGCGATCATTGCCATCCGTAAAATGAGCGCCCGCCAGTGAAAACTGGTATTCGCGACGTTCGTTGTGATACCAACGCAGCCAGAGGTCGCCGCCGTTGGAATTGACGCCATTGCGTAACGCACGCAGCGGCGTATTACGCGACAACCGCTCCGCCGAACCACCCACCCGCCAGTTGTCATTAAAATCGTGCCAGGCAGACAGGCGTCCACCGACTTTCTGCCCGTCGCCATAGTTATGCCCGGACACCTCCAGTTCGGCCCAGTTATCACGTGAGGTCCACTCCGCACCGGCACCGATATCGCGGTTAATGCCCTTGCCTTCTTCAAACTCACCGCTGGCAAAGTTATAGCCCGCAAAGAGTCGCCAGTTATCGTTTATGGGCGGGCTGTACAGGGTGGTGTTCAGGGTGAAATCATGTTTGCCGCTAATGGGGCTGTCCGACGAAATCCCCTGCGTGCCGCTGATACGCAGCTCCGCTTTATTGTGTACCGCCAGCAGGCGTTCAAGCTGACGGGTGGCGAAATCATCGGGACTGCGTGCGACCACATCACTGGTCAGTTCATTGGCCTGCCGCCACTCCTGCAATTCCAGCGCCGTCGACGCCTGCTGTCTCTCCAGCGCCAGGTTGGTGGGTTCAATGACCTCAGCAAGCTTAAGTTCGCGTTCTGCCGCGTGCGGGAGGCCCCGCGCCAGCAAAACCGACGCTAAAGCAATACGCAGATCCTGATTACCCGCGGCCTTACTCACCAACGTTTGCGCTTGTTTTTGTGCGGCAGCTAAGTCATTGGTTGCCGTGAAATAGTCGATAAGCAATGACTGACCGAGCAGCCAGTTATCGTTAGGCTGCGGTGTGGGTGAACCTTCGAAATAGATTAAGTAAGGGCTTTTACTGATGTAGGTGTCCAGTTGCTGCTTTGCTTTATCGAAGTGATTATTGTCGAGACGTGCATAGAAAAGGTCTTGCTGGTCATCCATGGTGAGCGGCATCACTGCGACAGGGCCATGCGGGTAGAAAACCGCTTCCAGCATTGATTCCGCTTTATCAGGCTGTCGCTCGGCAAGCCAGGCAGAGGCAACCCAGCGCCGGGCATAATTGGGGACGTGTTGTCCATCGGCCTCCAGCGCTTCATATTCGGCAATGACCTCAGCACTGCGTTTGCGAATCACCAGGGCACCCAGTCTGTCGATTCTGGCGCGCCGCACATCCTTTTGCGCCTCGGGATTATCTTTCCAGGCAGCGATGAAGGCGTCATAGCGGGCAAGCGCCTGATCGGCCACCAGATAGCGCTCTTCTTCGTTGCGGGCGGGCGTAAACGCCGCGCGTACTGTCTGGGCGGCGGCATCGAGTTCAAGCTGGCGGGTGATCGCATCGGACTGCGGGTTGCGCTCGGAAAGGGACAGCGCGGGGCCGGCTATCCGGTTAGCCGTCATGGCGGACAGCAGTGTCGGCACTACATTTTTGCTTGCCGGTGAATCCGAATCAACGCGGGTCGCGGCCAGTAACGCATCCCAGTTTTTACCCTGCGCCTTGTAAACATAAGCCCACAGCGCATCGCGTTCCGGCCCCGGAGCCTGCGCAGCCCACTGCTGTGCGGCGGTGATGGCCTCTTCGTTACGCCGGGCATCTGCGAGGGTCATTATCCATCCTGTTCGCGCGTCGTTGTTGTCGGGCTCCTCACGCAAAACGCGCTCCCAGACATTCAGTGATTCATCCCACTTTTTCAGATTGCGCAAGGCGCGTGCCACGGCGATTTGTCCGCGGACCGGAATGGTCATTTTGTCCTGATAGCGGCCCCATACTTCCAGCGTCTGTGCATCGTTATCTGCCCACGCGGATACCTGTAGCCAGTCGGCAACTTGCTCTGGCGTCAGCGGCGCAGTTTGCTCGCGGGCAGTGAGATACGTCAGCAGCGGCTGGCGATCCCCTTTTCGTGCCTGAATAATCAGCTCATCGTAGGCAGGGTTCGCGCCATAGGCGAAAAATGGCAATATCATGCTCACCGCAAATAAGCAGGTTCCTGATTTAAACCGTTTCACTGAATTAACACGCCGATGAAGAGTAACCATAACCATCCCTGCACCTTTTATATCGAAAGTGAGCATTTCATTAATTTATTGCCGCAATATGACGAAAAATTAATAAACACACCAGACCTACAAATGCATGGCTAAATAAAAAAATATCATACTTTCCTCCTATTTTTATTTATTAAAATTCCAGCTATGGCAAGCAATAAAATAAATAAAAACGCTTACAAAAGTTAGCTTCACTATTTTAATTTTGCCATAAGAAAATAAAAAAAATATCATTACGCCATAATAGAAATAACGCCGATTGCTTCAAAACCCAGACGGACCGGGAGCGCAGGCAGTCTGCCCAGGTCATGGTGATGAGGGCATTACCGGTGGCTATGCACAGCAGGTGGATTATTCATTCCGGGGCTGGTGAATTACACGTTTCAGCACCTGAAATTGTGGGCTTCTTTGCTAACAGTTTACTGAAAAAAGGGATATTGCCACATATCATGCGCAATCGTTTTATAGGGAGGGAATCATTTACTGTATTACCGACACACATCACAAAATTTAGAGATTATGGAATTACCCAATCGTTAATAAAAAGCATGCCGTTATTGTCTGTAATGACGCAACATAATTTTTGCCGGCCAGGTATTGTAAAACTCACCTTCTCACCGTGACGGTGAAAAACGCGTGGCCAGCAGAAAATGAACGCTACCGGGTGGGCGACAACAGAACGCTAAAGTCTGCACGCCCGCCCGGGTCAAAGGCGCCATTCCCGGTCTGCGTTGCCGCCCCCGACTTATCGCTCCCAGGGGGCAGGTTCGGCAAACTTCTCCAGCAGAAAATCAATAAAGGCCTTAATGCGCGGCGTCTGCATCAGGCGTGTGGGTGTGACGGCGTGAATAAAACTCTCCTGCACCGGATAATCAGGCAGGACAATCTGCAAGCGCCCGGCCTTGAGATCATCGGCAACATGCCAGACAGACTGGAGTGAGATCCCCCTTCCATAGACCGCCGCGTCACGTAACAATTCACCGAAGTTGCTCTCGATCTTACTGTTTATTTTTACCCGAAACGTTCCCTCGCCAGGGGTGAGCAATGTCCAGATATCCCGCTTGCCGTCGGCGTCCGTCATCAGTAATCCGTCATGCGCTTCGAGCCCGGCAGGATGCTGCGGCACACCGCGTTGCGCCAGATAGGACGGCGACGCCACCAACACGCGCCGGTTTGGCGCGATCCGTCGCGCTACCAGGCTTGAGTCTTTAAGGTTGCCGATGCGGATAGCGAGGTCGTACCCCCCTTTTACCAGATCGACCACTTCATCACTGAGGTGCGCCACAAAATTGACATCCGGATGTAACGACTGAAATTCTGCCAGCAGCGGCGAAATGTATAAACGCCCGAAGGACGCTGACATCGTGACTCTGATGGTCCCGGTCACTTCGGAGCGGCTGGTATGCAAACTCTCGCCAAGGGCATTTAACGCCTCAATCAACGGCCGCCCCTGTGATGCCAGCAATTCCCCTTCCGGGGTGGGATAAAGACGCCGGGTTGTACGGTTGAGGAGCCTGGCCCCCAGGCTCTCCTCCAGCCGCTGTATTCGCTTGCTGGCCACCGCCAGCGAGAGATTTTCACTGCGTGCGGCGGCGCTGATGGAGCCTAAATCCACCACCCGCAGGAAAAGCGAAATGTCACTGATGCGCTCCATAAATTCTCAATTTGTCGTCGATAATAATTTTGCATTGTAGTGATTTATTTGATGAAGGCGCAATGGCACGGGCCGTTTCCCGCCCGGCCATTTCGGGCTTACCCTTTCCCCAGTTTTGACAACATCTCCGGGCGCATAAATTTATGAATGACCAGCATAAACAGCAGCGACGGCACCAGCAAAATCAGGGCGGTAATGGACGACACCTGATAATTCCCCGACATACTGGCGTTATACAGCAGCAGCGGTAAGGTGGTGATGTCCGGCGCGCCAACGAAAAAGGTGCCGGTAAACTCATCGAGCGATTCGAGGAAGACAAAAATACTGGCGGCGATAATGCCCGGCGAGGCCTGCGGCAGCACGATATGCCAGAAGGTGTAGACTGGCCCGGCCCCGAGGTTCCGTGACGCCCTCGCCAGCAGCGGATCCACGGCGGAAAACGCCGCCACGCAGATCCATACTGAGTACATCAGGCCGTGTACGCTGTGCACCAGCACCACGCCGGCTACCGTGCCATTGAGCCCCCACTGATAGAACAGCCGGGCGATATTCATATATACCGTCAGGTTCGGGAACGCCTGCGGAATCAAAAACAGCAGCATAAACAGCACCCGCAGCGGCATCCCGCGCCGTGAGAGCGCATACCCCGCCGGGACCGAAATCAGCAGGCAGACGGCCACCGACAACACGGCGATAAACACGCTGGTGAGCAGTGAGCCGGAGACATCACTGTAGGGGCTGAACACCTGATACCAGTATTTGAGTCCCCACTGACTGGGCAGCGCATGAGGGAAAAACCAACTCTCAGCCACCGTCCAGATAAGTAAATTCAATAACGGGCCAAACATCGCCAGCAACATAAAAAGTAACAGCAACGTTTGCAGAGGCAGGCTGGCGCTCAGTTTCCTGCGCCCTTTCGCAAGCCATGTTTCCGGTAATGTCATTGTTGCCTCTTTCATCATTCGCCTCCCTTCTGTTGCAAACTGTGGCGCAGATAGAACCACGACAGCGCACCACAAATCAGTAGCGACACCACGCCAAGCGCGTTTGCCACGGCATAGTCACCGTAGGAGTTAACGCGAAACGCCATATCCACGGTCATCATCGTTGGCGTCCCCACACCGATCATCAACGGCACGGACAGCACCGACATCATGGTCACGGTGGAGAGCACCAGCGCCACGCCGATGGCGGGTAATACCTGCGGCAGGATGATGTCGAACAGAATACGTGGACGCGAGGCCCCAAGATTTCGTGCGGCCAGTATCTGTGACTGCTCCAGCGCCGCCATCGCGCCGCAGATAAGCAGCGTGGCGAACGCCAGTTGTTTCCAGACAAAGGTGATGATGATCCCTTTCCAGCCCAGCCAGGAGACGGTCTCCAGCGGCGTAAAGAGATCGGTTGCCACCAGTGCATTGTTCATCAGGCCGTTTTTCGCCAGAAACGTGCGCATCATCTGCGCGGCCACAATAAAGGGGATAAACAGCGGCAGGCGGTACAAAAACCCCAGCATGCGCACAATGGGCCGACAGGGTGACAAGGTGATCACCGCCGAGAGGGTGATGGAAATCACCGCCAGCAGCGCGACTGAAACCAGCACAATCACCAGCGTAAAAGCGATATCGCTGGAATAGAGCGCGTAGACTTTACTGAAATGGGCCAGCGTTAGCTTTCGGGCATCGTCAGTAAACGCGGCAATCAGCGAAAACCCCAGCGGGTATAAAAAGAGTACCGCGATCATCAGCGCGGCGGGTGCTACCAGTAACAGATATTTCAACGAAGGGCGCATAGCAAACCTGGTGTCAGAAAAAAAGTTCAGGGCGACGCCGTGTCGCGCCTGAACATTGACGGTATACCCTGAATAATTCCAGTTGCAGGCAGGCGGCAAACGAGTAAATCCCGATGAGCTTACGCCGGTAAGTGATTCGGGTGAACGCGTGTAGCCAACGCACCTGCAGCTTGAAGTATGACGGGCATGTTAATTGGCGACCTGGCTTTCATAGCCCTCTTTTATGTCGTCAAAGTAAGGGGTAATCGGGAAGCTTTTGCCATAATCCGCCAGCGCTTTCGGCGAGATTTCCGCAAACAGTTTCTGCCAGGTCGCCGGATCCAGCTTCGGCTTCACATGTTCGGCATCAATACCCGGATACCAGTTAAACTGTTTCACAATGCCTTGCGCCTGTACGTCCGGGCTGGTTGCCAGCTCGATAAACTCACGCGCAAGCTGCGGATTTGCCGCCTTTGCCGGGGTGACGTAGTACATCGGTTGCCCTGGCATACCCGGCGAAAGCAGCGTCAGTTTGATGGACGGCGGCAGTTTGCCCTGATCTTTCCAGCTATAGAACATATCCACCCACACCGGCCCCATCGTGATCTCGCCACGGCTGAGCATATCGAGGGTCCCGGCATTGCCTGGCGTGAAGGTCACGTTCTTGTTGAATGCCTTTAACTTCTCGAACGCCTGACTCCAGTTTTTCTCCACGCCTTTGTCGTAAGGCAGTGCGGACAGACGCTGAGCATCCGTGCCATAGGCGTACATCCAGCCCACCACAAAGCTCACGCCGGACATGCCGTTCTTGATCCCGTTATAGCCAAAGGCCTGCGGGTTTTTCTGCGCCCAGTTCACCAGTTCATCGTAGGAGGCAGGCGGGGTTTTGATCGCCTCACTGTTCCAGGCGATAGCGGTCTGGCTTAAAAACATCGGCATGACGTACCCGTCGACATTCACGCCGAGGGCATTTTTCGCGTTATCCGCGCTCACCATGCTGCCGGTGCTGATCTGCTGACGGTATTTCGCAAGCAGCCCCTTTTCCACCAGTTCGCCACCGGCTTTTTGGTGAACGACCGCCACATCAATATCCCAGGTCTTCGCGTCGCTCTCTTTTTGCGCGGTCAGTTTCTCAATGATTTTGTTCGAACCGGCATCCCCAGGACCGGTGCCCACCACCTGAACTTTGACGCCAGGATGCGCCGCTTCAAATTTCGGCCCCAGCCAGGTTTTTACGTAATCCACCATATTCTGATCGCCTGCTGTGGCAACGTTCAGGATGGTGTCGGCCTGTGCGCCGTAGCTCAGAAACAATGCAGTCACTACCGCAGCTTTCGTTTTAATAAACATGGTCTATCCCCAAAATGAACACGATGATGTCAACTTGCTTGTGATGATGGAAAAATATGTAACGCGGGTGCCGGGACGTGGAGCCGGACGGTTGACTGCGCGGGCCAGCACTGTGTTGAATCCGCCAGTAACAGTCGATCATGGCAGCGCACGCTGTGGCGATATAAATTGCCAAGAAACGCACTTTGCTCGACAACGCCATTGAGCGTTAACCCCTCTTCTGGGGTGCCCGTACTTAATGCACTGAGTGCCGCATCGGCGCTGCGAAAATAAAGAGTGCGGTCACGAAAATCGTCGGCTGAATATTTCCCCTGGGTACGCAGGGAAATATCCTGCACAGCAAAGAGTTCGTTTGCGGAAATTTTATTATCGGCTCCCATAAAATCGGCGACAAAAGGCGTTGCCGGACGCTGATAAATATCCTCCGGGATGCCTATTTGCTCGATTCGGCCATTATTTAACACCGCAATGCGATCGGCCATGACCAGCGCTTCCTGCTGATCGTGAGTAACGATTAATGAGGTGAATCCGAGGCGTTTTTGCAGCGCCTTAATTTCATGGCGCACATTTAGGCGGACTTTGGCATCAAGGTTCGACAGGGGTTCATCGAGCACCAGCACGTCGGGTTCGATCGCCAGGGCACGGGCCAGGGCGACACGCTGGCGCTGACCGCCGGAGAGTTCTGTCACCTTCACATCCGCAAGGCCGCTGAGATTGACAATGTTCAGCAGATCCGTAACCCGGCGGTCAATGTCGTCGCGGCGCCATTTGCGCAGCTTTAACCCGTAGCCAATATTGCGCGCCACCGTCAGATGCGGCCACAACGCGTAGTTCTGAAACACCATGGTGATATTGCGCTGCTCTGGCGCGCTGTGAGTAATATCGCGATGGGCAACGGCAATCTCCCCGCTTTGTACCGGAATAAAACCGCACAGCGCATTTAACAGTGTGGTTTTTCCACAGCCCGAGGGGCCCAGCAGGGCAATCATTTCCCCTTTTTCGACCTGCAGATCGATATTATGCAGCACGACTTTATCGCCATAGCTAATTTTAAGACCGCCTATCTGTAAATAACTCATTTTCGCTACCCAAAAAATCGCTGCTTATTTTTTTACGCCGATGAACACGTGTTCATTCGAATGTAAAAAAAATGCAATGTTGACTCGACATTATGTGAGCCTACTTTGTCGGGTATTTGTGACAATTTAATTAAGACTCTGGTCATCAGGCTATTTTATTTGTCCGTTTGGCCCAGGGCAGTGCTCAGAAGCCTAAAAAATCTTTGGTGAGGGAAAAATGAAAATCGATGTTCTTGGCTGCGGTAGCGCTTTCTCCCGTGAACAAAATACCTCTGCGCTGCGAGTCATTGACGAGGCGAACCGGCAATGGTTGATTGACTGCGGCCCCACGATTCCCCGTGCACTCTGGCAGCGCGGAGGGGATATCAACGATATCGACGTTATCTATTTCACCCATGTCCACCCGGATCACTGCGTCGGGCTGACGGCTCTGCTGAACTACTGGAAAAGCTTCTCGCGCCAGAAACCGCTGGTTATCTATTGTCAGCCACAGCAGCGCCCGGTACTGATGCAACTGGCGGCGCTGGCTAACTGGCCGCAGACCACCCTGAGTTTCGATCTCGACTGGCGCGACACCACCGACGCATGGCACTGGCACGACTGGCATATTCGCACCGCCGAAACCCGGCATGAACTGACCAACCGCGCCATTCGCATAACCTTTGTCGGGCGGACGCTGTTTTATAGCGGCGACGGTCGCCCAACGGCGGCGTCCATCGCGTTAATGGCCGGGGCCGACCTCGCCTTTCAGGAGTGTGCTTCACTAACTGCGCTCAGCGACGATGCCTCCCACGGCGATTTTCCCTCCTGTCTGGCACTTTTCCGGCAACTGGCTATCCCGGCTTTTGGGCTCTACCACTGCTATGACGCGATACTCGATGATCTTAAGGCCGCCTGTCAGCCCTGGGATGGCCTGTTCGTCAGTCGCGACGGCCTCCAGTTGCCACTGGATACGCCTCAGATTGACGGTGAGGAACGCCCGGCATGAGCGCACTGCCTCGCAAACAGAGCGTGACCGCGCAGGATGTCGCCCTCCGGGCGGGCGTCTCGCGGGCGGTGGTCTCCCGCGCGCTCAGCAATAACGGCAGTATCTCTCCCGACACCCGTGAGCGTGTATTGCGCGCGGCAGAGGAGCTCGGCTATCAGGTCAATTTCCTCGCCCAGGGGCTGAATCGCCGCCGCAGTCATTTGATTGGTGTCATGGTCTCGCGCATCAGCGATCCGTTTCGCAGTAGTTTGCTTGACGCTCTGCTTGGCGAGATCCAGCGTCGCGGTTTTCAGGCGCTGGTGAGCGAAATTCGCAGCGAGCAGGATCTGGCCCGCACGCTGCGCCGCTTTGCCCAGTTTCGCGTCTCCGGGGTCATCGTTACCTCCGGGCAACCACCGGAATCACTGGTCAACGAGTGCGTTTCGCAACAGATCCCGGTTGTGGGTATCAACCGTCAGCCGGATATCCCGTTTGTGGATTATGTCTGTTCCGACAATGTCTGCGGTGCGACGCTCGCCGCCGGGCAACTGGTCGGCAATGGCTGCCGACGTTTCGGCTGGCTCAATACGTCTCACTCTACCTGGGCCGGGCGGATGCGTGGCGATGCGTTTTATCAGGCGTTGCAGGCGCTCGGTGTGGATACCACACGCGATCTGCAGTCGCTCATCGCCCCGACGGAGGGGTACGACGGGGGTGTTCAGGCGGCTTTAAGTGCAGATGCGAATCTTGAGGGCATCTTCTGTGCCAATGCGCAGCTCGCCTGCGGTTTTCTTGACGGGATGCGCCAGCGCGGCAGAAACGCCCCGGACGATTTTCAGCTCATTGGTTTTGACAATACGCCACAAACGGCGCAATACAGTTATCAACTGACCACCCTGCATCAGGATGTTGCGGAAATTTCCCGCCAGGCTTTAACCCGCCTGCTGGAACGGGCCGACGATCCGCAACAGCCTTCGCGCACGACATGGGTGGATGTGCAATTAATTCATCGGCGCACGTCGCCATTATCTCAATAAGAGCAGGCCATGACGGAAGAACAGCAGCAGTCATTATGTGCATTGATTCGCCAGTTGGGCGCACAGGCGCAGGCATTACGTAATGCGGGGTTACAGGTCGATAAAAAAGCCCGCCAGGATTTTGTCTCTCATGCGGATCTGTTTGTCGAAAAAGAGATCAAAAGCTGGCTGAACAGCCACTGCCCACAGGATGGTTTCCTCGGGGAAGAGAGTGGTCTGCAAGGGGGTGAGCAAGGTACCTGGGTACTCGACCCTATCGACGGGACCACCAATTATATTCAAGGGATGGATTACTGGTGTATTTCGCTGGCTTATGTTCGCCAAAACGTGATTGAACTGGGGATTGTCTATGCCCCGGATCGTGATGAGTTTTTCTTTGCCCGCCGTGGCAAGGGAGCGTTTCTTAACGAGCAGCGTTTGACGCTACGCGAACCGGATCCGGATACGGTGGTTATTGGGATGGGGCGCTCCAGCCGCGCGCCGGTGGAAAACTATACCCGCACGATTGCCCGTGTGATCAATGCCGGTATGGAGTATCGCCGGTTTGGTGCCGGGGCGCTGATGCTGGCCCACGTCGCCACCGGGCAGGTGCACGCCTATTATGAGGAGCATATGAATAGCTGGGATGCGCTGGCGGGGTTGTTGCTTATCGTTGAAGCAGGCGGCACCAGTAATGCGTTTCTCGCCGATAACGGGCTGATCAATGGCAATCTGGTGCTGGCCGGTTGCGTCGATGTGCAGGCGCGTCTTTCCGCTCTGCTGGTTGGCCACTAACCCCGCCCTGCAAGGCACTCCCCGGTGGCGCTACCGCTTACCGGGGCTACTCGCTCACCTTCACGCTTGTGATAGCCCGGACCAGGCGCGTGCGCCGCCATCCGGGTGCCGTATCGCTACACCAATGTCGCCAGACTACAGATAGCCGCCAGCATCACAATAAACATCACACCCCGACCAAACCGCCGCAGCACGCGCCATTGCTGAAACTCACGCTCATTAGCTTCATCCATCAGCCGTTCCGCCGCTTTCTCTACTTCTCCGCACGCCGCCGACCTGCGTACGAGGATATGCGTGTAATATTTGCGCATGACATAAATCGTGATCTGATTCCAGATAAAGATGGCGGGCAGCAACGCGCAAATAATGGTCACAAAACTGTGTGCGAATGTCCCTTTGCCAGGGAAAACGCGATCAAAAACGACAGAAAGCCCCACCATCACCCCCAAATAAACAACACCCCCCAGCCAGGTCTCCACATGACTGTTGGCACGCGATCGGGCTTCTTTGTAATTTTTATGGCCGACGCTGGCAGGCAGCCCCGCAAGCTCCGGAATATCTTTGCCACTCCAGTAGATCTTCATCTCAACCCTCATCCCGAATAAACGCCGTATTTACGATATCCGCAATGTCTATCCGGGTATATTAAATTCTGCGTAAACCATCACGTCATTGTTATTAAGGGCAAAAACCCATCGGCTCAACCCCCGGCGTCTGCGTTACACTTATCCTTCTATCCTTATCACTATTCCGGCCGCGGCAGACATCACAGGGAGCAGGAAAGATGTCAAAGAAAACCATTTTACCCTCCGTACTGGCTGAGATCTTTTCGCCCGCCACCCGCGACTGGTTTGTCAGCGCTTTTCAGCACCCCACGCCGGTACAGGCGCAAACATGGGCGGCAACCAATGCCGGGGAACATGTGCTCGCCATCGCGCCTACCGGTTCAGGTAAAACGCTGGCGGCCTTTCTCTACGCCCTGGACCAGCTTTATCGTGAAGGTGACGCCCCCGCTGAGGAGGCCGTCGAGAGAAAAAAAACCACGCGCATTCTCTATATCTCGCCGATAAAAGCCCTGGGCAGCGACATACAGCGCAACTTACAGATCCCGTTACAGGGCATCAGCGAACAGCGGAAAAAACACGGCGCGCCGGAAGTGGCAATCCGCGTGGCGATGCGCACAGGCGACACCTCTTCTCAGGAGCGGGCAACACTTGTACGCCATCCTCCTGATATCCTCATCACCACGCCGGAGTCGCTCTACCTGATGCTCACCTCCAGGGCACGTGAAACATTGCGCGGTGTCGAAACGGTTATCGTCGATGAAGTCCATGCGGTGGCGGGCAACAAACGCGGCGCGCATCTGGCCCTCAGCCTGGAGCGGTTAGATGCCCTGCTTGCCAGACCAGCCCAGCGTATTGGCCTGTCCGCGACGGTGCGTTCACCGGGCGATGTTGCGCAGTTTCTGGGGGGCGATCGTCCTGTTACCGTGGTCAACCCACCAGCCCTTCGCCATCCGGACATTCGTATTGTGGTGCCCGTTGCCAATCTGGATGACGTCCTCTCCACCAGCGCCGGAACCGGGGAAATCAGCCACGCGGGCAGAGAAGGCTCCATCTGGCCGCATATCGAATCCGGTATCCTCGACCAGGTACTCAGCCACAACTCAACCATTGTGTTTACCAACTCCCGTGGTCTTGCGGAAAAACTGACTGCCCGGCTCAATGAGCTCTATGCCTCACGCATGGCAGAAGCGCCCGAAGAACAAAGCGACTCTGCGCACTTTGTTTCGTCCTCCGGGGCGACATCCAACCGTGCACAAACCGGGCAGGTGTTTATCGCCCGTTCGCATCATGGCTCCGTATCAAAAGAACAAAGGGCCATCACGGAACAGGCGCTGAAATCCGGGGAATTGCGCTGCGTGGTCGCCACATCAAGCCTTGAACTGGGGATTGATATGGGGGCAGTGGATCTGGTGATTCAGATTGCCTCCCCCCTTTCTGTTGCCAGCGGCTTGCAGCGTATCGGCCGCGCCGGACATCAGGTGGGCGGTACATCGAAAGCCCTTTTCTATCCGCGCACCCGGCGTGAGCTGATTGATTCCACGGTCGTGGTCGACTGTATGCTGGCGGGTAAACTTGAGACCCTGACCCCGCCGCGAAATCCCCTTGATGTGCTGGCCCAGCAAACTGTCGCCGCCGTCGCCATGGATGCGCTGAATGTGGATGACTGGTATGCCACCGTTTGTCGCGCAGCGCCGTGGAAAGAGCTGCCGCGGGATGTCTTTGACGCCACGCTCGATATGCTGGCGGGACGCTATCCTTCCGGTGATTTCTCTGCTTTCCGGCCACGGATTATCTGGCAGCGGGAGAGCGGCCAGCTCACCGCCCGCCCCGGCGCGCATCTGCTGGCGGTGACCAGCGGCGGCACCATCCCTGACCGGGGAATGTTCAGCGTCCTGCTCCCGGAAGGGGAAGAACAGCCAGGTGCCCGGCGGGTGGGCGAGCTTGATGAAGAGATGGTCTACGAGTCACGCGTCAATGACATCATCACCCTGGGGGCCACCTCCTGGCGCATCCAGCAAATTACTCACGATCAGGTGATTGTGACCCCGGCCCCCGGTCGCTCCGCCAGGCTGCCGTTCTGGCGCGGCGAAGGGAACGGGCGTCCCGCCGAACTCGGCGAACTGATCGGCGATTTTCTGCATGCCCTTGCCGACGAGGCATTTCTCGCCTCACCCAATGCACTCGCCTTGCCGGGGTTAAGCCACGATGAAAACGCGCTTGCCAACATCAAAGGGCTCATTGAGGAGCAACGTAGTGCCACGCGGATCATTCCGGGCAGCCGACATCTGGTGCTGGAGCGCTGTCGCGATGAAATGGGCGACTGGCGCGTCATCCTGCATTCGCCGTATGGCCGTCGGGTACATGAGCCCTGGGCGCTGGCGATTGCCGGACGTCTTCACGCGTTATGGGGGGCAGACGCCTCAATTGTCGCCAGTGATGACGGTATCGTCGCCAGGCTACCGGATACCGAGGGAAAAACGCCGGACGCCGACGTTTTTCTTTTCGAACCCGAAAAATTAGGCCGACTTGTCCGGGATGCGGTAGGCAACTCTGCGTTATTTGCCGCCCGTTTTCGCGAGTGCGCCGCACGCGCATTGCTTATGCCAGGGCGTACACCTGGCCGTCGCTCCCCCCTCTGGCAACAGCGCCTGCGTGCGGGTCAGTTGCTGGAGATCGCACGCGGCTATGCGGATTTCCCCATTTTGCTGGAAACCGTACGCGAGTGTCTGCAGGACGTGTACGACCTGCCCGCGCTGGACAGACTGATGCGCCGCCTGAACACCGGGGAAGTGCAGATTTCCGGGGTGACGACGACCACTCCGTCACCTTTCGCCGCCAGCCTGCTCTTTGGCTATGTGGCAGAATTTATGTATGAGTCCGATGCCCCGCTCGCCGAGCGCCGGGCCTCGGTATTGTCTCTGGATAGCGAACTGCTGGGAAACTTGCTGGGCCAGGCCGATCCAGGTGAACTGCTCGATCCGTTGGTCATTCGACAGATCGACGATGAGTTGCAGCGTCTGGCCCCCGATCGCAAAGCCCGTGGCAAAGAAGGCCTTTTTGACCTGCTGCGCGAACTGGGCCCGATGAGTCCAGACGATCTCGCCGCGCGCCACCGGGAGAGCCAGGATGCGGTTAACCTCTGGCTGGAGGAACTGCTGGCGGAACGGCGCGCCTTTGTGGTCACGATTGGCGAAAGCCAGCGCATCGCCTGTATGGACGATGCCGCACGGCTTCGGGATGCGCTGGGGGTACGGTTGCCTGCGGATCTGCCCGACATCTGGCTTAATCCGGTGGCGACCCCGCTCGCTGACTTATTTTTGCGCTATGTTCAGACCCACACGTTGTTTACCGTCCAGCAGATCGCCCACGCCTTCGGCCTTGGCGTCGCCGTGGCGCAAGAGGCGCTGGAAAAATTGCGCGGCCAGGGCAAAGTGATGCGCCTGCGCGCCGGGAAACCCGCACAGCCAGACGCGCGCTCCCCCTCAGACTGGGTGGGTGAAGAGATTTTCCGTCGCCTGCGTATCCGCTCGCTGCAGGCGGCCCGCGAAGCGACACGCCCGGTCCCGGCGACGGCTTTTACCCGCCTGCTGCTGGAGCGCCAGGGGTTGCTTGCCGGGTCTGATGGCAGCCCGGCGTTTCATAGCAACTTATCCGGCGGCGTGTTTGAAGGCGTTGACGGCGTCCTGCGCGTTATCGAGCAACTGGCCGGACTGGGCTTACCGGCTACGCTGTGGGAAAGCCAGATTTTACCCGCACGCGTGCGGGACTACGCCCCGGAGATGCTTGATGAGCTGCTTTCAACGGGCGAAGTGATCTGGTCCGGGCAGAAGAAACTCGGTGACGATGACGGGCTGGTCGCCCTGCATATCCAGGAGTATGCAGCGGAAACCCTGAGCGTGCCGCACGCAGACAGCGCGGCTTTCTCTCCGCTACAGCGGGACATTCTGGCGGCACTTGCCAACGGCGGAGCCTGGTTCGCCCATCAGCTTAGCGCGCTTATTGATTCGCACCGCGCCCCAGACGATGAGACGCTGACGCCGGATGCCCTGCATGAAGCGCTGTGGGGGCTGGTCTGGCTGGGGTATATCACCACCGATATCTGGTCGCCTCTGCGCGCGTTATCCCGCATGGGGAGCACGTCCCGCCCGTCATCTCAGCGTCGCGTTCGAAGCCGACGCGGGCGTCCGGCGCTGGCGCCCCACCCGGCCAGGGTGGTGCACATGTCGTTCAGTACGCCGACACTTGCCGGGCGCTGGTCGTTGTTGTTCGCCGATAAACTCAGTGACACCGAATGGTTACTTGCGCTGGCAGACAATATGCTCGACCGCTACGGCATAGTCAGCCGACGGGCGGTGATGATGGAGAACCTGCCTGGCGGTTTTCCGGCGATGCAGACCGTCTATCGCAATATGGAAGATGCCGGGCGTATTCTGCGCGGGCGTTTTGTAGAAGGGATGGGCGGCACGCAATTTGCCGAACGGCTGACCATTGACCGTCTGCGCGAACTGTCGACGACACAACCTGAAAAAGCCGTCTTCACGCCTGTCGCGCTGTCTGCCAGTGATCCGGCGACCCCCTTCGGTACGCAACTGCCGTGGCCGGCTCATCCTTCCTCGCTGGTGCCGACTCGCCGCAATGGCGCGCTGATTGTGATTGCCGGGGGCATATTGCGCCTCTACCTTGCTCAGGGCGGCAAAAAAATGATTGTCTGGATGGACGATGACGAGGCCATCGCCGGGCAGGTCTTCCGCGCGCTGGCGGTTGCGCTGCACCGGGAGCCGCGTCTGCACTTCACGCTGGAGGAGATTAACGACACGCCTGTACGCCAGATGCCGCTCTTTACCCTGCTGCGGGAGGTCGGTTTTTCGAGCTCACCGCGCGGGCTGGACTGGGGTTAGTCCCCCTTTTGTTACATCAGTTCGCTGGCACAGGCGCATATCAGCTTACGCAGCCACTTTTGCGCACTCCCCCCGTCGGAACGGCGGTGCCAGAGCAAATTGAACTCAATGGCGGGCAGTGCGACAGGCGGCGTCAGCATCACCACATCCCTGCTCTGCTCGCTGGCGAGCACGCTACGCCTGAGTACCGTCGCGACATAATGGGTCTGCTGAACAATGGAGGAAACAGCAACCATGACCGGTAAGGTCAGGCGGATCTCCCGGCGTAACCCTTTGGCCCTGAGCCACTCGTCCACAAGGCCATAGTGGCTCCCCTCCGGGGAGACAAGGATGTGCCCCATGCTGAGATAGGTTTCGAGCGTCATGCCATCGCGTGCCGCATCGCTGTCACGCCGCACCAGGGTGACAAACTCATCGCTGAAAAGCGGCTGTGAGAGGATGCGGCTTTCTGATTGGGTCGGCGCGATGCCGATGACCAGATCAACTTTGCCGGCATCCAGCATCGACACCGCTTCATCACGATCAACAAACGTATGCACATGGATCGTCACCCCAGGCGCCTGCTGGCTGATGGCGCGCATAATACCCGGCAGCAACACCAGCGTTGGGTACTCGGACATCCCCAGCGTAAAGGCGATTTTTTTCTCCTGCGGCGCGAAGGCGTCATCCGGCGTCAGCAGGTTTGTCAGCTCCTGCAGCGCTTTCGTCACATGGACTGCAATCTCCTTCGCCCTGGCCGTCGGCACCAGACCAGAGGCGCTGCGAATAAAGAGCGGGTCGGCAAAATGGCTTCGCAGGCGCGACAGCGCCGCGCTCATCGCAGGCTGACTCACCGAGGCCCGAATAGCCGCGCGGGTGACATTCTGCTCTTCCATCAGCGCATCAAAGGCCACCAGAAGATTCAGATCAAGCCCTCTAAAATCCATAGAACGAATATTCCTCTATATCTGTTATCTATTTCATTTATACCATCTACCGGTGGGATACTGGCGGCGTATTAAAGCATTTCCCCAAAAAGCGTCCCAGCCAGAGGTAAAACCATGTCAGACCATGAAGAAATCGCCCATCGCCTTTTGACAGAACGTAAAGCCGTCGAAACGCTCTACCAGGCCTTTAGCCTGCAACAGCCGGATTTAGTTAATGAGGCCGTTACCGCAGACTGGTCCGATATCCCGTTAGCGCCCGGCCAGCAACCAGGACCGGAAGGACTCAAGCCAATCATAGCGATGTTTACCGCGGCGTTCCCGGATGTTCGTATCGTTATTCATGACTTAATCCAGGTTCCGGGGCAGATTGCCGTGCGCGCCGAGATAACCGGTACGCATAAAGGCACCTTTATGGGGATTGCCGCGACGGGTAAAAAAGTGAGCATTCGCCTGCATGAGATGCATCAACTTAACGGTGAGCGGATTACGACCACCTGGCATATGGAAGACTGGCTCGGTCTGTTCATGCAGTTAGGTCAGTTTCCGCCACAACCCTGACTCCCCCGCCTTTTCGCATCCTCTCCTGGCGCAACGCCCTGAGAGGGTGTGAATAGTGTTAAAGCATTCCGTTAAGCGTGCCGTTAACAGAAAGAATGGACCTCCGGAGTGATACGCATGCTACGACCAACCCTCACAGGTAATGCCCGCTTTTCGTTATCCACCGCGACATCGGACACGACGTCCCGAAACCGCGAACAAAATCCAGTGTCCGCGCAGCCACAGCAGACAACGGCCACCGCGGATAGCACGGTCTCGTTAAGCCAACAGGCGAAAGATTACTACACTAATCTGCAAAACGACCTTGAAGCCGTTAACCGGTTGAATGAGTTCAGCGCCGCCTCACGCAAAGCCGACGCGCGCGCAAAACTGGAAGCGATAAAGCGAGAAATTGAACGTCTTAAAGCCATGCTGATGCGTTTTGGCAATGCCTCTGCTTACGTCCTTAAACAGCTTAAACAACTCTCGGCCCAGATGGGTCAGGCGGCATCGCAACTCGGGCAAAGTGACAGCACCAGTACAAGCAATAGCGCCGACACAACGAACAGCGGTACGGCGGCGTACAGTGCTATTCAGTCCCTGACAGACGGCAATGCCGGGAGCAAAACTGACGCTGTGGCCGCTGCACACGCCGCCGACGACGGCCAGGAAAACCACAAGTCAGCGAGTGATGACAGCGAAACCAGTGATAGCACTGGCCCGACGCAATCGCTTTATAGTGGTATCCGTGAACAGTTGCAGGAGAGCGACTCACGGCATAAAGATGCGCAGCTATTAAAAGATGTCGTGCGTGAACTGCGCTCATTGTTGTCGATGATCAAAAGCAAAATGCGCGATGAAGACAAGGATGACCGCGACGTGAAAAAGGATATCGATGCGGTGCAACAGCAGCTTAATACCGGGGATCAGGCCATACAGCAGGTGGGCTTTCAGAGTATCGTCTGACCGCTGTCAATCCGAAGCTCCCCCACCGCTCACCCTCCTCGTTCAAATCCGCACGCCGGTGCGGATGTTTCCATCCTTGCGGCGTGATGCCGTCGCCAAAATCACCCTGTCTATACTTGGCCTGTACTGCGTCTGAATCTGCGTGGCACGCATAACCCCTTGCATGGAGAATTGCATGACCCAGATAAACTCACTTACCGACCATGATCTCACCTTGCTTGACCGTTACTGGCGAGCAGCCAATTATCTCTCCGTCGGGCAAATTTACCTGATGGACAATCCGCTCTTACGCGAGCCCCTCAAACCAGAACACATCAAACCCCGTCTGCTGGGACACTGGGGAACCACGCCGGGTCTGAACTTTATTTATGCCCACCTGAACCGTGCCATTCGTCAGCGCGATCTCGATATGCTGTATGTGTGCGGCCCCGGACATGGCGGGCCGGGTATGGTGGCCAATACCTGGCTTGAAGGCACCTACAGCGAAATCTACCCCGACGTTACCCCCGATGGCGAAGGCATGAAAAAGCTGTTTCGCCAGTTTTCCTTCCCCGGCGGGATCCCCAGCCATGCGGCACCGGAAACGCCCGGTTCCATTAACGAAGGGGGCGAGCTGGGTTATTCACTTTCCCATGCTTTCGGTGCCGTGTTCGATAACCCAACGCTGATTGCCGCCTGTGTCATTGGTGATGGTGAAGCAGAAACCGGGCCACTCGCCTCAAGCTGGCACGGTATTAAATTCCTCAATGCCGCCCGCGATGGCGCAGTTCTACCCATACTGCATCTCAATGGCTATAAAATTGCTAACCCGACCATTCTCGGTCGCGCCAGCGATGAAGACCTGCGCCAGTTATTCCGTGGCTATGGCTACGAACCGCTGTTGGTTAGCGGCCACGAGCCAAAAATCATGCACCACCAAATGGCCCAGGTGCTGGACGACGCGCTGGATACCATTCGTGATTACCAACACGCGGCGCGAAACGGCGGTGCCGCAGCGTCCGTGCCGCGCTGGCCGCTGATTATCCTTCGCAGCCCCAAAGGATGGACCGGTCCACAAACGGTTGACGGTAAAAAAGTGGAGAATTTCTGGCGCGCGCATCAGGTTCCGGTTTCATCGTGCCGCGAAAATGAAGAACACCGACACATCCTGGAACACTGGATGCGCAGCTACCATCCCGACGATCTCTTTGATGAGCAGGGACGCCTGCATCCAGAACTGCGTGCCCTTGCCCCGACAGGCGATAAACGGATGGGAGCCTCGCCCTGGGCGAATGGCGGTCGGCTGCGCAAAGACCTGATCATACCTGAGCTGGCGCCGTACGCCGTAGAGGTCACCTCTCCGGGCGATAGCCAGGCAGAATCCACCGCCGCACTGGGAGCGTGGCTTGCAGGTATTTTTCAGCGTAACCCGGATAATTTTCGCCTGTTCGGCCCGGATGAGACCGCATCGAACCGGCTAAGCCGCGTTTTTGACGTCACCAGCCGTACATGGCTGGAACCGCTTAAATCGTATGATGAGCAACTTGCGCCCGATGGCCGTGTTATGGAAATCCTCAGCGAACATCAGTGTCAGGGGTGGCTTGAGGGGTATCTGCTGACCGGACGTCACGGTCTGTTCAATTGCTATGAAGCGTTCATTCATATTGTCGACTCCATGTTTAATCAGCATGCCAAATGGTTGAAGGTGTCACGCCATCTGCCCTGGCGCGCGCCGATATCGTCCCTCAACTACCTGCTCTCTTCCCATGTCTGGCGGCAGGATCATAACGGTTACAGCCATCAGGATCCGGGTTTTCTCGATCATGTCGCCAACAAGAAAGCCGAGATTGTCCGTATTTATCTGCCGCCGGATGCCAATACGTTACTGTGCGTAGCCGGGCACTGCCTGCAAACCTGGGATCGCATTAATGTCATTGTGGCCGGAAAACAGCCCGCCCCGCAGTGGCTGACGCTGGATGGTGCGGCAAAACACTGTGCCGCCGGGATGGGCATCTGGTACTGGGCCGGTACGGTATCGGAAGGCGAAGCGCCGGATGTGGTCATGGCCTGTGCGGGCGATGTGCCGACAATGGAAACACTTGCTGCCGTCAACCTTCTGCGTAGTTATCTGCCAGAACTGCGTATCCAGGTGGTGAACGTGGTGGACTTAATGGCGCTACAGACGCAGGAGCAACACCCGCATGGCCTGAGTGAACAGGCTTTTGATGCGATTTTTACGCGTGATAAACCGGTTATCTTCGCCTTTCACGGCTATCCAAGTCTGATTCACCGTCTCACTTACCTGCGTAACAATCATCAAAATTTTCATGTTCGCGGCTTTATGGAAGAAGGCACCACCACGACACCCTTTGATATGACGGTACTTAACGGGCTCGACCGTTTCCATCTGGCACAGGAGGCACTTTTGCGCATACCGTCTTTGCAGGGAAATGTGGAAGATATTCTGGAGGCGTTACAACAGAAGATTGCCGCGCACCATCAATATGTTCGGGAATATGGTGAGGATCTTCCTGAGGTGCAAAACTGGAAATGGCCTTCCCAACAAGGGGAAGGCACAGTTCCCGAGTAACTTAATATCGGGATCTCAGGCGACCATTTGCAGGCACGCTTGCGCACAGGCCCGACAGGCCTGTGCACATTGCTGGCAATGTGCGTGCTGATGCCTGCCACACTCTTCCGCACAGGCTCTGCAAACATCCACGCAAATTCGGCAAAGCGGCATAATATGGTCGCTTTCCAGCGTCATAAATTGAGCCACCAGGCGACACAGCGCGGAACACTGCACATCCAGCTTGATGCAATTTCGCATCATCGCAAGGTCGTCTTCGTTCAGACAGCTTGCGGCACAATGCTCGCAGGCGATGGCACACTGATAACAGGCATCGATACAGTCTTGATGTTCGGAATGCATATTCGTCTCCTCATGTTGGTAAGCGACTCACGTCATCTGACATTCGCCCTCTCACGCAAAATCAACTTCTTATGTTCCGATGTCACACTCAGCCACGGCGTATTAAAAAGGCGTAACACGTCAAAAACGCAAAATGGCATATTCAATAAGCCATCGATTTAATACACAGTTCTTACTGAGCGTAGAATTTGTGCGCACAACATTTGTAAAGATTTGTATATATGCAGATTTAATGGCAGAAAAAACCAGTAACATCCCACAACAAATAACGAATGTAATGAATATTCCTGAATTAAATTTCTCGCCAACTCTATTGATTCAATAACGTTTTATTTTTGCTGCATCTTTTTATTTTTAGAAATCAAATAAATTACTCTCCTCTCTTTGCGACAAAATGTTTCTGCGTTGCGCTTTGACGAATTTACACGAACAGCTAGAGTTAATTCCTGAACGCGATTGATACGGTATTTGTTGTCGTATCGATTATATCAAAAACCCATACGGGAGATATAGAATGGCGGAACATAGAGGCGGCTCAGGTAATTTCGCAGAAGACCGTGAGAAAGCATCCGAAGCAGGGAAAAAAGGCGGACAGCACAGTGGGGGTAATTTTAAAAATGACCCTGAACGTGCTTCTGAAGCCGGTAAAAAAGGTGGCCAGAACAGCCACAGCGGTGATAAAAAATAGTGTTTATTTTATCACCACGCTTAATACTCATTGAGCGTCAATAAACGAGTCGGTAACGGCTCGTTTACTTTTTTTAGAAGCTTACTGACGACTTTACTGATAACACTTAACCCTCTGCAAGCAAGGAATTTATAAGATGAAGTCATTGACTCTGATACTGCAATGTACACGCAGCCAAACCGTAAAAAACAAGAGGGCTTTTCATGCCTGCAAAAGATACGCCACCACAAGATGAATTGATAAGCGCAGATAATACCGCCGTTAATTCACCCGCTATCATCACTATTCACTACTCCGACAACGACGATATACCGCTTCGTCTTGCCCCATGGCAGTTACGTCTGGTGAAATGTTTAGCCAATCGTAAGCTATCGAATGAAGAAGAATAAAAGCAACAGGTTTTCAGCGTTCTTCTCACCCCCTTTCTCCTTATTATTCTGTAACGGCCTGGTTTTATTGCATACCGGACCAGATTAGCGCCTCATCACGCATTTATTTATCTCTTACTGACCGGTTCAGGCACTGTCCGAATGCGACCAGCTAGTAAGTTTCCTGCTTAATCAGCATAAGGAACATGTCATTACCACCAGATGCAGGGGAAATCCCTCTGCATCTGCGGTTGTGTGCCTCTATTAGCGATCGTACCCAATTCTGCTGTTTCGCTTACTTTGCGGAGCAGGATATGAACCACCCCTAAAGAGGTATCTTTGTCATTTATCAGTAATTTATTGGGCACCCCCTCTACTGAGATAAGTCTTAAAATGATTAAAATACGTTATCAATCGCAGACAAAAAACAGGCGAGAAATGTCAATTAATGTCAAGAAAAGTCACCTGGATCCCTGGTTTTAATAGATAGTAACGTCCGTTATTAATGACTTTGCATTGAACATTGACTTAACCCCCTTATTTGAAAAGATATATGCTAAATACCACTACCGCTTAAAATAAAACCACGAGGTTAATTTTTATTCGATAATAAGTTTACCGCTTCGCTTTGACTAATTTCAGTACTCGGCTAGTTTTGAATACGAACACCGACGACATGAGATGCAAAATATGTCGTTTTATTTAAACAACGAAACTGGAGAAATAACATGGCTGAACATCGTGGCGGTTCTGGTAATTTCGCAGAAAATCGTGAAAAAGCATCCGAAGCAGGTCGTAAAGGTGGTCAACATAGCGGCGGTAATTTTAAAAATGATCCGCAGCGCGCTTCTGAAGCAGGTAAAAAAGGCGGTCAACAAAGCCATGGCGGCGGCCGCAAATCGGGTGACTAATTTTTCACCGATTTATTAAATTTCACGTTTGGTTTAATAGCGATACAGATAGCGAGTCGGTTTCGGCTCGCTATTATTTTCGCTGACCTCGAGGGTAATATTTATGCAGATCAATTCACTGACTGATTTCTTTATCCATGGCCTGTCTGATATTTACAGTGCAGAAAAGCAGCTCACTCGTGCATTATCGAAACTTGCCCGCGAATCGTCGAATGCTGAACTCGCTGACGCGTTTAAAAAACATTATGAAGAAACGCAGGGGCAAATTGAGCGTCTCGACCAGCTCATTGAAGCCGAACCGAATATCAAGCTCAAGCGTATGAAATGCCATGCGATGGAAGGGCTTATTGACGAAGCAAATGAAGTTATCGAAGCCACAGAAAAAGGCAGTGTTCGTGATGCCGGGCTTATTGCCGCTGCGCAAAAAGTTGAACATTATGAAATTGCTTCTTACGGCACGCTCTGTACGCTGGCAAATCAATTAGGGCTTAAAAAAGCCTATGACCTGCTTTCCGCGACGCTTGAAGAAGAAAAAACCACCGATAATCTTCTCACTAAAATTGCCACCTCATCGATTAATAAAAAAGCCGAAGGCAAATAGACGCCCTCGTTATGCATTCGCTTAATTTCACTTACTGGTAAGTAAAAATGACGACGATGAAAGGAAAAGAACATGACCCCACAAGAGAATTATCACGACTGGTTGCGCGATGCCCACGCGATGGAAAAACAGGCCGAGTCAATGCTCAGCGCCATGAGCAAGCGTATCGATAATTATCCGGATCTGCGTGCGCGAATTGAACAACACCTGACGGAGACTCAGGGGCAGATCACCCTCCTTGAAGAGGTGCTTGATCGCAACGGCATCAACCGCTCCATCATGAAAGATGCCACCAGTAAAATGAGCGCCATGGGTCAGGCCGCAGGCGGCATGTTCGCCTCTGATGAGATCGTAAAAGGCGCAATTAGCAGCTACGTTTTCGAGCAGTTCGAAATCGCCTGTTATACCTCATTAATCAGCGCGGCCAAAAAGGTTGGCGACACCGCAAGCGTCGCGACCTTTGAGCAAATCCTCGCCCAGGAAGAGGCCATGGCCGATTGGGCACTTAAACATCTGCCGGATGTGACCGAACAATTTTTACTGCGTGACGCCGCCGACGGCGTAGAAGCAAAAAAATAACACGACACATCAGGAGAGACTATGTTTCGACACGTTAAACAGCTGCAATATACCGTTCGCGTCAGTGAGCCGAATCCCGGTCTGGCCAACCTTTTACTGGAACAGTTCGGTGGCCCGCAAGGCGAATTAGCCGCAGCCTGCCGTTATTTTACCCAGGGGCTGGGGGATGATGATGTTGGTCGCAAAGAGATGCTAATGGACATCGCTACCGAAGAACTGAGCCACCTGGAAATCATCGGCTCTCTCGTGGGAATGCTTAATAAAGGCGCAAAAGGCGAGCTTGCAGAGGGGACGGAGAACGAAGCAGAGCTTTACCGTTCGTTAACGCAGAACGGGAACGACAGCCATGTGACCTCCCTGCTCTACGGCGGCGGCCCGGCTTTAACGAACTCTGCGGGTTATCCCTGGACCGCGGCGTATATTGACACCATTGGTGAAGTGACGGCGGATCTGCGTTCGAATATCGCTGCCGAAGCACGTGCTAAAATTATCTATGAGCGCCTGATTAACGTCACTGATGATCCGGGAGTGAAAGACGCGCTGAGTTTCTTAATGACCCGTGAAGCCGCGCATATGCTCTCCTTTGAGAAAGCGCTCTATTCGATTCGCAACAATTTCCCGCCGGGTAAATTGCCGCCTATCGAACAGTACACCAATGTCTATTACAACATGTCCGAAGGGGACGACCCGCGTGGCAGTTGGAATAGTGATGAAAACTTTGAGTACGTTGCCGATCCGCAGCCTGCCGTTGACGGCGGCGATGGTTTAGCCTCTGTCACGCTCAGCAAAGAGCAGCAGGCGCTGGTGAAAGCCATGGCTAAACGTACCCAATCTGACCCTTCGGTCGACCCCCTTACCGGAGCCGAGCTCGGAAATGGGGAACCACAACCCAAATAACATCAGCAGTCGCATGCCTGTGTTATTCACCCCTTAGCCAAGGGGTGTTTTTTTGATAAGGGGATCGTGATGTTTGAATTAGATGCCTTTCATCTGGCAAGAATACAATTCGCTTTTACGGTCTCTTTTCATATTCTCTTTCCGGCTATCACGATTGGGCTTGCCAGCTATCTCGTGGTGCTGGAGGGGTTATGGTTAAAGACCAAAAACCCTGACTGGCGTGCCTTGTATCATTTCTGGTTAAAAATCTTTGCGGTTAACTTTGGGATGGGGGTGGTATCCGGTCTGGTCATGGCCTATCAGTTCGGAACCAACTGGAGCGGTTTTTCGCAATTTGCCGGGAGTATTACCGGCCCCTTACTGACCTATGAAGTGTTGACGGCCTTTTTCCTTGAGGCCGGGTTTTTAGGGGTAATGCTATTTGGCTGGAATAAGGTAGGCCCCGGTCTGCACTTCTTCGCGACCTGTATGGTGGCGCTCGGCACGCTGATGTCCACCTTTTGGATCCTGGCGTCCAATAGCTGGATGCACACGCCACAGGGGTTTTCGATTGTAAATGGTCAGGTGGTGCCCACCGACTGGTTTGCGGTCATCTTCAATCCCTCTTTCCCTTACCGTTTACTGCATATGACGATTGCCGCCTTTTTAAGTAGCGCCCTCTTTGTCGGCGCCTCTGCGGCCTGGCACTTATTGCGGGGCAATGACACCCCCGCCATCAGAAAGATGTTATCGATGGCGATGTGGATGGCGCTGGTCGTCGCCCCGGTGCAGGCCTTTGTGGGCGATATGCATGGGCTTAACACCCTTGAGCATCAACCGGCCAAAATAGCCGCCATTGAAGGACACTGGGAAAACCCGCCAGGCGAAGCCACTCCTTTATTACTTTTCGGCCTGCCGGATATGGAGGAAGAGCGCACACGTTACGCCGTTGCCATTCCCGCGCTGGGCAGTCTGATTCTTACTCACTCCTTGCATGACCAGGTTCCGGCGCTAAAAGACTTCCCGAAGGCTGACAGGCCAAACTCCACTATTGTTTTCTGGTCTTTCCGCCTGATGGTCGGGATGGGGCTGCTGATGATAGCACTGGGTATTCTGTCGCTGTGGCTGCGATACCGACACCGCTTGTATACCTCAAGACCTTTTCTGCATTTCGCGCTGTGGATGGGGCCGGCTGGTCTTGTCGCCCTGCTTGCCGGATGGGTGACAACGGAATCAGGCCGCCAGCCCTGGGTGGTCTATGGTCTCCTGCGTACGATTGACGCCGTCTCGTTACACAGTACATTGCAGATGAGCCTGAGTCTGGCGACATTTATTATCGTCTACACCTCCGTCTTCGGTGTGGGATATGGCTATATCGCACGCCTGATTAAAAAAGGCCCGCAGCCGTGGGATGAACACCCCACCGACGGCAGACCTGCACGCCCGCTCTCTGCGGCTGGCGAGAGCTTACAGACCGGGGAGAGAAAATAATGGGTATCGACTTATCGCTTATCTGGTTTGTCATTATTGTCTTCGCCACACTGATGTATATCGTGATGGACGGCTTTGATCTTGGCATTGGCATTCTTTTTCCCCTGATCACGGACGAAGGGGAACGGGACGTCATGGTCAATAGCGTCGCACCGGTCTGGGATGGCAATGAAACCTGGCTGGTGCTGGGGGGCGCCGGGCTTTTTGGGGCGTTCCCCCTCGCCTATGCGGTGATCACCGACGCCCTGGCTATTCCCCTGACGCTGATGCTCATCGGCCTTATTTTTCGCGGCGTGGCCTTTGAGTTTCGCTTTAAAGCGACACCCCACCATAAGCCCTTTTGGGACAAAGCCTTTCTCGCAGGCTCTCTGCTTGCCACCTTTACGCAGGGGGTAGTCGTTGGCGCGGTGATCAATGGTTTTACCGTCACGGGCCGCACCTTTAGCGGCGGCGCGCTGGACTGGCTTACGGCATTCAACCTGTTTTGCGGTCTTGGGCTGGTGATTACCTATGGCTTGCTTGGCGCAAGCTGGCTGGTGATGAAAAGCGCGGGCGCGTTGCAGCAAAAAATGCGGGTGGCCGCCAGGACATTACTTCTCGGTTTACTGCTGGCCATGGCGATTGTCAGTCTCTGGACACCGCTCACCCACGAGGCGATCGCGGCGCGCTGGTTTAGCTTCCCTAATCTCTGGTTTTTTGCGCCCGTTCCGTTGCTGGTACTGATTTTAAGCGTGGGGTTATGGCGTACCTTACATAACCCGCAACACCATACCCTGCCTTTTATATTGACCCTGGGGTTAATTTTCCTCGGTTTTAGCGGACTCGGCATCAGTATATGGCCAAATATTATTCCGCCTGATATTTCGCTATGGCAGGCGGCATCACCGCCGCAAAGTCAGGGATTCATGTTGGTGGGGGCGCTACTGATTATTCCCGTCATCCTTGTCTATACCTTCTGGAGCTATTATGTGTTCCGTGGGAAAATTGAACATGGGGAGGGTTATCATTGATGAACAGTAAACAAAGCGGCGCAGTGAAAAAAGTGATGTGGTTTATTTTACTGTGGTTTGGCAGTGTGCTGGCGTTATTTATCGCCAGCACACTGATTAAATTATTGATGACGATGGCAGGTCTGCATACCTGACGAAAGAAATGCGCTTACTGATCATCCGCTAATAGCATAATTAAGGTGCCTAATGAATAACTGGCGGCCTGTTTTATAACCGATTCACTGTCACCTTCAAAATGTTTTACTTTAGCGACAATGACATTGTCAGGAAGTTGCCAGGCAAACCAGACCGTCCCGGCCGGGGTGCCATCTTCACCGCCATCCGGCCCGGCATAACCGCTGACGGCCAGGCTGACATCCGCGCCGGAATGGGCGATAGCGCCGCATGCCATCTCCTTCACCGTCTGTTCACTTACCGCGGTATGGGCTGAAATTGTCTCTTCTTTGACGCCCAGCACCGTGATCTTCGCGCCATCCGTATAGGTGATAAATCCACAGCCATAAAACGAGGGCGTATCGTCAGAAGCACAGAGCGCCGAGGCGATTAACCCACCGGTGCAGGATTCAGCCGTCGTCAATCGTAACTTCTTTTCAGTGAGCAAGCGCCCCAGTTCATTGGCGATAGATAAAGCGGGTGTTGTCATTATTTTCCTCCTGTCATTGAAATAGCAAATGGCGGTTGCACAGGCGACCGCCGTTTTCCATCAAAGGGTTGCTTTCTCCGCGCTCATGCCCGGCACCAGAATAACCTTACGGCACTCCTCCTGGCGCTTATCGAAGATTTCATAGCCCCGCGCCGCCTCTTCAAGGGGAAGATGATGGGTCACAATCTCTTCCGGGGAGAGGTGCCCCTGGTCGATAAGTTCAAGTAAATCAGGCAGGAAAGCATGGACGTGGGTTTGCCCCATTTTGAAGGTCAGCCCTTTATCAAAGGCATCGCCAAACATAAATCCGTGGATAAATCCGGCATAGACGCCGGGCACGCTGACAATACCGCCACGGCGCACGGCTGCGATAGCTTGCCGGAGGACCTTGCCGCTACTGCCTTCAATCTTGAGGTTGCTCATGACGGTCTCGGTCAGGCTGCCTTTCGCTTCAAAGCCAACCGCATCGATCACCGCATCGACACCACGGTGCCCCGCCGTGTTTTCAATGATCCAGGCGGCGGGATCATCATTCTTATCGAAATTAATGGGAATGGCGCCATAGCGTTGGTGGGCATACGCCAGCCGATAATCATTGTGATCAATGATAAAAATCTGCTCGGCCCCATTCAGTCGCGCACATGCCGCCGTCAGTAGTCCTACCGGTCCTGCGCCGTAGATGGCCACGCTTGACCCCTTTTTTATCTCCGCGTTTTTCACAGCCTGCCAGGCCGTTGGCAGGATATCGGAGAGGAAAAGCACTTTTTCATCCGGCAAGTGTGCGGGGACTTTAAACGGCCCGGTATTGGCTTTCGGGACGCGAACATACTCCGCCTGCCCGCCAGGAATACCGCCATAGAGGTCACTGTAGCCAAACAGGGCCGCGGGCGGCGTAATGCTCTTACGGTTCAGTGCGGCGCCCTTCCCGCTGTTGGTGTTTTCGCAGGCGGAGTATTGCTGCAGTCGGCAAAAAAAACAGTCGCCGCAGGCAATCACAAACGGGATAACAACGCGGTCCCCTTTACTGACATTTTTGACTTCCGGGCCCGCTTCAACCACTTCGCCCATAAATTCATGACCAAAAATATCACCATGATGGGTGCCCGGTATTTTACCGTGATAGAGGTGCAAATCTGAGCCGCAAATAGCCGTTGCGGTTACACGCAGAATAATATCATCCGGGGCCTCAAGACCTGGGTCGGGCAGCGTATCCACTTTAACGTTATGAGGTCCATGATAGGCGAGTGCTTTCATAGGCGCGTCTCCTGATTAACGGCTTTGAATAAACAGAACGGTAAATGTTAGGTATTAATCTGAATTATCTGCCGCCTTTTATTAAGGCTGCATCGATTACGCTCCATCTTATTTACCCATTAAGAATATAAAGGATAGAACAAAAATAAAGTTTCCATTCATAGTTCCTCCCCGTAGACAATAAAATAAAAACAACAAGCGTAGCGGAATATGTTTTGAAAAAATCAGTCTATTTATTCACCATAGCGAAAATGTCTGTTTTTTATTAGCAGGCAGCTAATGTATCTTGCCGCTAAATACGCGAAAGACCCAGGTGTTATAGGCTAAGGTTATCGGCGCCAGCAGGCCAAAACAGAGGAGAAGAAACTGTTGCGTCTGCACCGGCGCCGCCGCCTGTTGAATCAGGAGATTCACGGGCACAATAAAAGGGAACAACGTAAAGGCCAGCGCCGCGAACGCACAACTGACCAGTATCTGAATTGCCGCCATCGGCAAGAACAGGTGTTGCCCTGAAAGACCGATCCACAGCACGGCAAGCCCGGCAGCCGCAATGGTTAACAGCGGCCCCCACAGCCAGGGGTTCAGAAGATGCTGCCGCCAGGCCTCATGAAGAAAAAAGGTCCAGACCAGTAACCCGGTCACAAGAACCAGCGTCAGTGCGCTAAGCCAGGGAATAGCGCGCCTTGCCCGGTATTCCAGACTGCCCGTACAACGCCAGTTCAGCCATCCTGCCCCCATCAGGCAGTAGCCCGTAATCAGGGCAATGCTGCAAAAGAGAGGGAAAGGGCTCAGCCATTCCCACCCCGTCCCGGTAAACTGTTGACCGTCGTTGGGGATCCCCATAATCAGACTGCCAATGATGACGCCCTGAGAGATGCTTGCCAGTAATGAACCGCCCACCAGCATCGTGTCGAAGAGGCGTGGCGCATAGTGCCGATATTCAATGGCCATGCCACGCGCCACAAGCGCCAGCAGCATCATAAAGACCGGCACATACAGCGCGCTAAGCGTAATAGCATAGGCCAGCGGAAACAGCCCCAGCAGGCCCCCTGCCGCCAGCACCAGCCAGGTTTCATTACCATCCCATACGGGCAACAAGGAGAGATTAAGCTGATGGCGGGCGTCGGCATCGCGCTGGAATGCGCATAACATGCCCGTACCTAAGTCGGCGCCATCAAGTAAAACATAGACCCACAGGCTCCCCGCCAGCGCCGTAGCGGAGAGGGTCTGTAACCAGGGCAGCCCCAGAAGTTCACTCATTCTGCGCCCCCCTGCCCTGTACGCCTGGCGACATCCGGCATTGCCCCTTCTTCGTCCCGTTGCGGCGGGCGTGACACAATGCGCAGCAAAAACCACAGCCCGAGCCCAAACAGCGCGAGATAGACCGTCACAATACATACCAGAGAACCCAGCACCAGCGATGGCGATACGGGCGAGGCGCTCTCAGCCGTGCGCAGCAGACCGTACACAGTCCACGGCTGTCGCCCGGCTTCGGTCACCACCCACCCGGCCAGCATGGCGACAAACCCCGCCGGGGCCATCAGCACCATCAGACGAAGCAGCCAGCGTGTGTGAAACAGACGGCGGCGCAGGCGCACCACCAGGCCGGCAACCCCGGCAAAAGTCATCAGCAGCCCCAACCCAACCATCACCCGAAACGACCAGAAGACCAACGGAACCCAGGGCAACGTATCCTGGGGGTACTGATTGAGGCTATGAATTGTTCCCTGCAAATTGTGGCGCAGGTACAGGGAACCCACATCCGGTATCGCCACCTCATAGTGGTTGCGGCGGGCCGCCATATCCGGTATGGCAAACAGGCGCATCGGCTCGCCCTCGCCGGGCGGCGGCGGGTTCCAGTTGCCTTCAATAGCCGCCAGTTTCACCGGCTGATGATCGCGCGTGTTTTCACCGTGCAGATCGCCCAATACGATTTGCAGGGGGGCCATTACGACCAGCATCCACATGGCGAGAGAAAACATATGCCGTGCCGCCGGATGGCGTGCATCGCGCAACAAATGCCACGCCCCGCAGGCCGCCACCAGGCAGGCGGTGCCGAGCATGGCGGCCGCGACCATATGCGCCATCCGCCACGGAAACGAAGGGTTGATAATCGCCGCCCACCAGTCGACAGGCTCAAAACGCCCCTCTGCACCTATCACAAAGCCATCCGGTGTCTGCATCCATGAATTTGCCGCGAGGATCCAGAAGGCGCTGAAAAACGATCCCAGCGCCACAATAGAGGTCGCCATAAAGTGGACCCACGGGCGTACCTTGCCCATCCCGAATAGCATAACCCCCATAAATCCGGCCTCAAGGAAAAAGGCCACCAGCACTTCCATATAGAGCATCGGGCCCAGCACGGCCCCCGTGCGGCTGGCAAGCCCGCTCCAGTTGGTGCCGAAGGAAAACTCCATCACCACACCCGTCACCACGCCAACCGCCACATTCAGGGCAAATATTTTGCTCCAGTAGCGCCACAGGCTCAGCCAGACCTGCTGCTTTCGCCAGAGCCACAGACCTTCAAGCACCATCAAAAATTGCGCCAGCCCAAGGGTAAAGGCGGCCAGCACAATATGAAAGCCGATGGTAAACGCAAACTGACCACGAGCCAGCAGCAGTGCGGTTTCCGGGCTCATGCTAGGCGTCGCTGGGTTTGCCGGTATATGAAGAGATGGGCTTATCGACCTGCTCCTCCATCCGGCGGGAAAAGGCTTTAAGCCCGTTAAGAACAGGCTGCAACGAGCGCCACAGGTCGTCATCCTGCAACATTTTCCAGACTCCCTGCACGCCGGGCGCCTTTTGCTCGCGGGTCTGTTCAGGCTGGCTCAGCGCATCTGCCATATCCCGCAGGCCAAAAGCCAGTTTATAGACCCGATCCGGCGGTAGAGAGGAGAGCGCCAGAACAATGACCGACACATTCTGGATGACATTGAGTGTGCCTTCCCGTTGCAGCCCCTTCACCAGAACCTGCGCAACCTCGTTATTCGCTGCCACCAGATCGTTGACTAAACGCAATACACCATGCTGGTGCAAGGTCTCCAGCAGACGTTCCAGTTCGTCGTGGGCGTCCGGCCCGATTTTTGCCGGTTCCGGCTGATACTCTATCGATTTCGCCATCAGAATCTCTCCGGATGTGGTTCATGCGCCGGTGGCTCGTCATAATCATCACGACGCCATTTCTCCTCCACGGGCACTTTGTTAATGGGGTGCGCTTGCCGTGGCGGAAATTGTGTGCGGGTAAGGGGCCAGGGTGAGCAGGCCGTTGCAGCGGCTGCAACTGAACGGCGATTTCTTTATAGGCAGGCGTATTCACCGCCGGATCGTGATGCTCGCCGGTCAGTTGATTAATCCCCGGCTTGCCCTGATGGATAGAGATGAAAAGCACGTTACCCTGCACCCGGTCCGTCACGACAATCGGGACATCAAGCGTTCCCCTGCGCGAGCTCAGCCTCACCCAGTCGCCCTCATTCAGGCTGCGTCCCGCCGCCAGTTCGGGGCTCACCTCTACATACCATTCGGGCGAGAGGCTGATCGTCCGCCCCCCTCTGCCGCTCTGGTTGGTCGACTGGAAGTGTTCGAGCATGCGGCCATTGTTCAGGATAAGGTCAAATTCGGCGTCAGCCTCTTCCGCAGGCGGCTGCCAGCTCAGGGGATAAAGACGGGCACGTCCGTCGGGGAATTTAAAGCGCTCGGTGTAAAGTAATGGCGTACTGACGCCCTCAGGGCTCACCGGCCAAATCTGTGATTTCCAGCCTTCCAGGCGCGCGTAGCTGACCCCGGCAAAACTTTCGGCAATCTTTGCCACTTCGTCCATGATCTGCCCCGGATGGGTATAACCCCAGTCATACCCCATTTTCGCGGCCAGTTGCGTGAGGATAAGCCAGTCCGGTCGGCTGTCGCCGAGCGGCGGCATCACCGGATAAAACCGCTGGATGCGTCGCTCGGTATTGACGTAGGTGCCCTCTTTTTCCACGCTCGGGCACCCCGGCAATACCACATCGGCAAACTGCGCCGTGCGGCTGAGAAAGAGATCCTGCACCACCAGGAAATCGAGCTCCGTAAAGCCCTGATGCACATTGGTTGTGTCCGCGTCAGAAAAGGCGGTCTCCTCACCGATAACATACATCGCGCGAAGTTGATCGCTGGCCGCCAGCTTGACCATCATAAAATTGTCCTCACCCACGTCGAGTGAGAGTTTTTCTGGTGCCACGCCCCATGCCCGCGCCCACTTCTCGCGCACCTGCGGGTCGCTGACCGATTCGTACCCCGGATAGAAATTTTTCAGGCATCCGAAATCACTGGCCCCCTGTACGTTGTTGTGACCACGCATCGGGTAGCCCCCCGTTCCGGGGCGGCCATAGTTACCGGTCACCAGCAGCAGGTTGGACAACGCCGTACTGGTATCCGCGCCATGACTGTGTTGCGTTATCCCCATCGCCCACAGGATGCACATGCTTCCCGCCAGGCCTATCAGTTCCGCCGCTTCGCGCAGCGTGTTTTCCTGGATACCGGTAATTTGCGCGGCATAGTCCAGGGTAAACGGGGCCAGCGAATGGCGATACGCCTCCACGTCATTCACGCGTGCGGCAAGAAACGCCTCGTCGGCATAACCGTGGTCAAACATGTAGCGCGACATCGCGGATGCCCATACCAGGTCGGTGCCTGGGTGGATACGCAAATGCAGATCGGCGCGTTCTGCCATCTCATGACGGCGCGGATCGACAACCAGCAATTTTTGTCCACGGTGTTTGCGGGCGGATTTCAGTTTCGAGGCAATAACCGGGTGGTTCTCTGCCGTGTTGCTGCCCACAATCACAATCAGTTCCGCCTGTTCCAGGTCGTGTATCGTGCCTGCATCGCCGCCATAACCTACCGTGCGAAAAAGCCCCTCGGTCGCCGGGTTCTGGCAATAGCGCGATGAGTTGTCGACACTGTTCGTGCCGATGATCAGTCGCGCGATTTTTTGCGTCAGGTAAGCCTCTTCATTGCTGCCTTTACTGGAGCCTATAAAGCCAATGCTGTCCGGCCCTGTTTCATCACGGATAGCCAGCAGGCGTTGCGCGACGAGGGTGAGCGCCTCCTCCCAACTTGCCGGGCGAAAACGGTCATTTTCGCGGATAAGCGGCGTGGTCAGGCGTTCCGGGCTATTGATGAAATCCCACGCGAACTTGCCCTTCACACAGGTCGAAATGCCATTCACCGGCGCATCAATCACCGGCTGCACTTTAAGGAGATGCCGGTCGCGGGTCCACATTTCGAAACTGCACCCCACGCCGCAGTAAGTACAGACCGTCTTGGTGCGTTTGATCTCCGGCTGTCGCAGATGGGTATCAATAACCGAAATGCCGGAAATAATTTCTGCCCCGGTGGCATTCTCCAGCGTTTTGATAACATCAATCAGCGGACGTTTCAGGGACTGGCGCATAGAGGTGAACGGACCGGCATCGGGCTGCATGGTTTTTTCGAGCAGCGCGTTACACGGGCAGACCGTGACGCAGTGACCGCAACTGACACAGCTTGAGCCCGCGATGCGGTTACCGCCGTCCCATAACACGCGCGGATGTTCCATCGTGTAATCGATGCTCAGCGTCTCGTTGACTTCAACGTTCTGGCAGGCCTCCACGCAGCGCCCGCACAGGATGCATTGATCGGGGTCATAGGTGTAAAACGGATTGGATTCGTCTTTCACATAAGGCTTGCGCTGGAAAGGGTAACGCTGGATAGGGATATGCATGTCCACCATGGTGTTATGCAGCGTGCAGTCACCGGTATTGTGTTCGCAGACGGTGCAATAGAGTTCATGCTTTGCCAGCAGGCGATCCATCCCCTCCTCTCTGGCGGCACTCGCATGTTGGTCGGCGCTATTGATGACCATCCCATCCTGGCTACGCAATGTACAGCCTCTGACCAGCGTCCCCTCCTGTTCAACCCAGCAGACATCGCAGGTTTGCAGCGGTTCCAGCGCCTGGTGATAGCAGACGTGGGGCAAGGTGATATGGCAGGCATCAAGAAAATCGATAAGCGGCATGTCCGCCGGGCCGACAAGGGCCTTGCCGTCGTAAATGACGGTACATTTTTGCAGGCTCATTTTGCTTCCTCAGACCAGTCATGTACGCGCACTCCCGTTTGGTAAAATGCGTTACGTCTTATCCTCATGAATAACGCGTTTTTACTCACGCCATGGGTGACGTATCTGTTATGGCAGTTAAAAAGAGTTTTTCTAAACCGAGTGGCAAAGCCGGGAATATTCCGTCTGTCTGTTTGTTGTTAAAAAATCGTAGTGAAAAAAACACTGTCGCTCTAAAAAAGAGTATGAGCAAACGTTACAAAACGAAGCGGTAAAATTGTGCCAGAGCGATAGAGAAAATGGCTTTCGGTAATGGCATCAATATGCCGTTTATTCGCCCGCGTTAATGCATCTGATTATAGATACCCGAATCAGCTAAATGGTGCAGACAGGCTCACCCTCAAAAAATGCGTAAGACTCCCGCTCACGACAAAATCACAACTCATTGACTATAAAATATAAAAGGCCACACAGCGTGGCCTTTAGACTCTTCTATTTTTTATCCGGATCAGGTTTTTTATCACCAGACTCCGGTGCTTCACGGGGATCATCTTTCTCAATATACAGCATAAAAACCGCCTCCTGTTTTCAATAAGAGATTAACTCTAGACGACCTCACGGAAAATAAGCCAGGCGGCAGCACCATGTTAAATCCAAAATACCGTTACGCTTGTTGAAGTATTGCATGAAGATAGCGTGGAAATAAGGCCAACAGAAAAGAGGGTTACATTAAGAGTTCCCCCTTTTCTGGCCCGATAAAAAAGACCTGCCGAATAAGCAGGTCTGAGAAATTAAAATCAAGGACGTCGGGATGACGGCCAGGACAGCGTTTAATCAGGGTAAGGCATACGCCATTAACGCGTCTGCGGAGCGGGTTCCCAGCCCCCCATGCCCACCGGCAGCGATAACCACATACTGTTTGCCATCATCACCCTGGTAGGTCATCGGCGTTGCCTGTCCTCCTGCCGGAAGCCGTGCGCGCCAGAGTTCGTTGCCACTGGCCTCGTCAAACGCACGCAGGTAATCATCCGCAGTGGCGCCGGTAAAAATCAGCCCACTTTGGGTGATGACATTTCCCCCCATCATGAAAATCCCGGTCGGCAGAGGCAGATTGGTATGGGTGCCGAAAATGTTCATATCGCGGGTGGTTCCCGCCGGACGCTCCCAGATAATCTTTTTGCTCACCAGGTCGATGGCGTAGATTTTCCCCCACGGCGGCGCGTTGCATGGGGCATCCAGCGCGCCCAGCCAGGGTTTAACGATGGCCGCCCAGGGGGTGCCATATTGCGGCCCGACGGAAAACTCCTTCGGTTTGGGGTAGGGTTTTCCACTTCCCCAACCGGCCCATTTCTGCATTAATCCCTGCTTAATGGCCTCTTCACTCTTCATTATCTGCATGGTGAACGGGATATAGCTGGTATTGGCAATCAGCACATGATGGCGCGGGTCGACAGAGGCGCCGTACCAGTCAATCACGCCGTCAAAGGCCGGATAGGCAATGGACGTGCCCTCTGCAGGCGGCGTGAATTTACCCTGATAGCGGTAACGGTGGAACTGGATGCGACACCAGAGCTGATCAAAGGGTGTGGCACCCCACATATCGGTTTCGCGCAAATCAGCCGGAGAGAGATCCGGCATTCCCACGGAGTCAGGTTGTGTTGCCGATAAACGCTCGCCGGGCAGCGAGGGATGCTGTGGAACGGGCTTTTCGTTAACCTGCGCCAGCGGTGCGCCCGTTCGACGGTCGAGCAAGAACAACTGTCCCATTTTGGTGGTCTGCACCAACGCGGGTACCGTTTCACCCCCCTCACCGGGCAGGTCAATTAACGTTGGGCCAATGGGCACATCATAATCCCAGACATCATGATGTACCGTCTGATAATGCCAGCGCTCCGCCCCGGTGCGGATATCCAGCGCCACAATGGCGCTGGAGTAACGGTCATCAAAGGGGCGTCGACCCGCACCATAATAATCGGGCGTGGCATTGCCCAACGGAATATAAATCAACCCCAGTTGAGCATCCGCGGTATAGGTTCCCCAACCGTTCGGCGTCCCGCGCGTATAGTTCTCACCGGGGTTAAGCGGCGCGGTGGGCGGGTTACGCCCCATATCCCAGGCCCAGGCCAGTTCACCGCTGTTGACATCATAGGCCCGGACAACGCCGGAGGGCTCGCCGGTAGACTGGTTATCGTATATCCAGCCCCCCAGCACAATGCGTCCATCCATCACCATCGGCTGTGAGGTGATGAAATGGAAACCGGGCGGCACATCGCCCAGATGATCGGTCAGGCTGACAAAGCCATTCTTACCGAAGTTTGCACAGGGCTTACCCGTCTGTGCGTTGAGCGCCACCATACGGGCATCCGCCGTGGTCGTGATAATTTTTTGCGGGCAAATCGTATCGTCAGCATTTTCGCTCCATGCCACACCGCGGCAGGCCAGATACTCATTGGCCGAGGTATCGTTCTGCGGGTCGAACCTCCACAGCATCTTACCCGTCGTGGCATTAAGCGCGATCACCTGGCGATGGGGCGTACAGATATAGAGCGCATTACCCACCTTGATGGGCGTCACTTCAAGGTTAAATTCACGCCCGGCTTTGTCCTCCCCCTTTTGCATGACATCGCCTGAGTCAAAGCGCCACGCCAGTTTCAGTTGCGCGACATTCTCAGGCGTGATTTGCGCCAGCGGTGAATATCGCTGCCCCTCAGCAGTGCGCCCGTAATATTTCCAGTCCTTTTCGCCGTCTGTCAGGGTGGGCGTTTTCTCCGCCGGAAATGGCTGGTGATGGACAAAACGCGCGTCCGAAATCTGCCAGCCGCTCCAGAAAATGCCGATAATCGCGACAACGTACACCAAAGCGATGGCGCTGCCATTTCGTCTGCCTGGCGCAGAGCGCGTCAGAGGGCGAACCACCCAGGGCATGCTTACCCACAAGCCCAAAATCGCAGGCAGCAGTAAACGAGGCATCAGTTGCCAGCCATCCAGGCCGACTTCCCACAAAGACCAGATGACGCACAGGACAAAGGTGAAAAGATAAATCCAGACCCCGGCCAGACGCTTTCGCCACAACAACACGCCGCTCAACAGGAAGCCGCAGCCAAAAAGCAGATATCCGGGCGAACCGCCAATAAAAGCCAGCCAGCCGCCAGGCAGCAAAAATGCGAGCCCGAAAAGGGCCACCAGAACACCGGTGACTCGCGCCCATAAAGGCGATGTAGTCTGTGACACAACCCACCTCTTTTGTAAATTCACGTCAATAAAGCTTAGGAAATTTCACATAAGGCGTATTTAAAACCAGAATCGGGAGTATCAGGGGCATATAATCCCTTTACTTTCAAAGAGATGAACTCTCTGCTTGTTCTTTGCACTTACTGTCCGAGCTGGAAGAACGCCCGGTTAAGGGCTATACCCTTTCGATGAACAAATGCTGTGCTGAGGATTGAGGAGGTGTATGGGATATCTGGCGTGGACCGCAGCAACCGGTGGTTTATTACTTTTGATGTCGTTGTCCTATGGGTGGATTAGCCGCGTACCGGTCCCCGTCTTTGGGCTGTATCTTATCGTCGGTATCGGCTGTGGCCCCTGGGGTCTTGGCCTGATTAATCTTGATATCGTCCAACACGCATCCTTAACCAGCCGAATAACCGAGATTGCGATGGCGGCATCGTTGTTTATTACCGGCCTTAAAATTCGCCTGCCGCTCAGCTCCCCGTACTGGAAAATGGGCTGGATGCTGGCCCTGCCCGGTATGCTGTTAACTATCGCAGGCATTATGGTCGCAGCACATTTTCTGGCAGATCTCTCCTGGCCCCTCTCGCTGGCATTAGCCGCTATCCTGGCCCCCACCGACCCCGTGCTGGCAAGTCTGGTGGCAATCAACGACGCCCGCGACGGCGACCGGCTGCGCGTCGCGTTATCCAGCGAGGCCGGTCTGAACGACGGTACCGCCCTGCCGTTTCTGATGCTGGCGCT
This sequence comes from Phytobacter diazotrophicus, assembly GCF_052061655.1. NCBI lineage: Bacteria > Pseudomonadati > Pseudomonadota > Gammaproteobacteria > Enterobacterales > Enterobacteriaceae > Phytobacter > Phytobacter diazotrophicus. The sequence continues at coordinate 3,170,271 of NZ_CM125428.1, forward strand.
GGTCTGGTATAAAGCAGGCGGTCCGATCGGTGCCGATGAATGGTTACGCTGGGTGAGTGTCGATCTGGTCTGGGCGCTGATTGGCGGGTTAGCGATCGGCTTTCTTCTTGGCAGAGTCATTGGCCTTGCAGCCACACATTCCCGCCATGCGCAAGGGGAAGTCGCCCCCAGTGATTTCATCGCGCTTTCCCTTATCTGTCTGAGCTTCTCGCTGGCCATGTCGGTGAGTGCGTCCGGTTTTTTAGCGGCGTTTGCCGCAGGTGTCGGCTTGCGTAGTGCGGAAGTGAGCGTGCAAAAACGCCATTCTGAGGAGGACAACCATGATTTGCCTGCGGAAATGCAGGTGAATCCCCATACCCGACATGCGCTGGAAGAGCGCAACCCAATAAAGCAAGTCGGTCTCGTCATCGGCGATGCGTTGTCTTTTGGCGATACGGTGGAGCGCTTGCTGGCGGCGACGCTGGTCATCGTTCTGGGGGTGACCTTTGCATTACACTGGGACGCCACTGCCCTGATGCTGGCATTGATTATTTTTGTGGTCGTCCGGCCACTGGCGGTATTCATTTTGACATGGCGCGCAAACGAATCGCTGTTTCATCGCATAAGCCTCGGGTGGCTCGGTATCCGGGGCATCGGGAGTCTGAACTATATCGCTTATGCCTGGGTTAATGGCCTGGCGGGAATCGAGGCAAACAGGATGGTGGATATTGCCATTACGGTTGTTACCCTCAGCGTATTTATCCATGGCATATCGGTGACGCCTTTGTTGGCGCTGCGCCACAAACGTGAAGAAGACCAGTAAAGCGGTGTTTTCGCCGGGTAGCGATAATCTGGATTTTCTTCTCATCCTCTTCTTCACGCCTGCTGCAACCAGAAGAGTTTTCACTTGCCTCTATACTTAATGCCGGAGGTCTTTTGATGAGAACGTTTTTTAAATCTTTATTTGCCAGCCCGGACGCCTTATTGCAGGTGATGAGCCACAGTGAAATTCAGGACGCCATTGAGGATGGAGAGCGGATCGTTGTTGACGCAGATGGTAACACGTCGGTGAATATCCACTGCCAGAAGGTGCAGGATGATTTCAAACGGCATGTCGATGCGTTAAAGAGGGCTTAGGGATGGGCACAGCGATTTTTATGGTTTTGATGGTCTGTGGTTACTGGTACAGCTCGCACGACCTCTCCACCCGTTTCAAATTCAAACGTAGCTTTGGCTGGGATGTCTATTTCCTTGTCGCCCTCTATGGCTGCGTGTTCGTTTTGCAGGGTATGCTGGCTACCGCCGTTTTATGGCTGGCGCTGTTGACAGGCTCACTCGTCACCAATGCGTTACCCGGCATTTTTGGCCCGGAATATCACCACTGGCATATGACGTTTATGAACTGGACCTTTTTAGGCATCCAGGCACCGGTAGTCATTATGCTGACCTTCGCCGTCGTTTTTTGCTTGTGGCGTTCTAACTGGTCGCCAACCGCCCGCCTTGATACCAGCGGGCGCAGGGAGTTGTATAAGCATTTGTCCCGCGCCAACGGCGTTGAGGGGCTGGTATATCAGTGTATGGAGAAAGGCGATCTCGCCTGGATAACCCTGACGTCGCAGCGCATCTATATTGGCATGATCCACACCGCCACCTTCGACAGCGCGGATGCCAATAACATTGTGCTGATCCCAATGCTGAGCGGTTATCGTGACCGCGAAACCCTGGACCTGCACGTTGAGCACAACTACAGCGCATGGTACGACGCCCATGATATCGACGTGCGCGCGGCGGTAGATTTTCGCAAAGTCCTGCTTCTGTCGCAGGTGGAAAGCTTGTCGCTATTCCACCCGGCGCAGGTAATGGCGATGGGCATTCACAAAAGTACGGACACCTCAGCGCAGCACCTATAGCCAGTTGCGGCCTGGCGCGGTGGGTTCAGTACGTTCAGGCGGGCGCAGATCTATCTGACGTGAGGCAAGATGCCCGGCCCACAGTCCGGCAATCCACTTCACGCCCCGCGCGGTGAAGCGCGCCTGTGACCAGGTGCGTTGGTTTTCACCGACGCCATCGTGCACCGTAAAATAGCCCGCCTGGCTATACTGCTTCGCCGGCAGTAACGTCCCGCTGACGCGCTGCATGATATTGCGCTCCAGCAAAAACTGACGAAACTCGGGCTCTTTTGCCTTGAGCATTTTACAAAGCTGGCGGAAACCCAGCGACTCATCAACATTGACGAACCAGTCAAAAAACTCAGCCTTCGGCAGTGTCAGCGCGAGCTGCGCTTCTGCCTGCTGACGCTTTTCATACTGTTCGGCCCAGGCGTGAGCCGCCGCCGCAGGGTTGGTGAAGTCCGGCAGATTCATGGTCTGCTCGCGCTCTTGCCATTTGTCCAGGATATCGGCGGTAAAACCGGGTGAGATACGCGCAACGGTCAACACGGAGTCCCGCTTGTTAAGCAGGAACTCCTGACGCATCTCCCCTTCCCGTTCATAGAGCTGCATCTGTACCGGTTGCGACAAACGCTGCGTTGTCTCGAGGCTTTTGACCATGCGTTTGACTTCGTTGTGGGCTATCCCTGTCAGCTTTGCGATTTCACGGCTGCTCATCCTCGGCGACCGATCGTTCAAATTGAGAGTGTCCAAAGGAATCACCATAGCGTTCACCACTTATGCTAAAAAACAACCAACTTGCAGATTTAGTATACAATTACCTGGTTAAATATCCAGTTTATTTTAAAGGAAAAGGATAGTTTTTGGGGAAGGCGATAACGCCTGTCTGCGCAGGTTCAGTTCTGCTGTCCTTGAGGGTCGTCTCAGCGGGATGGATTATGCGCCGTTTAGCTCACGCTGAGGACGCGCGACGAGGCCGTCTTCGGGGAAGACGGCTTAAAAGAGGCGGCGCTCGCAGAGGTCAATCATCAATTCGGCGCGGTTCAGCCCGGCCCTTCGCTGCCCGCCGCCAGCAGAGGGACCAGCACATCGCTGATGGGAACGGGAATACCGTGACGGTGACCATAGCGCTGTATGACGCCGTTGCGAATATCCCACTCCATTGGCCGGTTAGCCTGACGGTCAGCAAGAATCGAGGTTCCTAAATCGGCTGGCGCGCGTTTAAAACCCGCCAGAATCTCCTGCGCGACCACATCGTCCAGCGCCGCACCCTCGGCCCTGGCAACGGACAGGCACTCGCGCAAATACGCCAGCGTCAGTTCACTGATATCTTCGCGGGAGAACATTCCGGCGCGGCGATTGGCAAGGACCATCAAACCGGCCGCCGCATTTTGCAACAACTTACGCCAGGCGACAGAGGAGAAATCTGCCGACAACTCAACCGCGCAGCGCGTCCCCTGCAAAGCCTCCACGACCCGTTTTGCCTGTGGGACATCCGGCAGCGTCAGCCGCGGGCTGGCACGCAGCCAGACGGAGGCATCCGCTTCACGCTGCGCCGGGAACCAGACCACTGAGGGCAGTACCGTTGCGCCATTGACCCAGGGCGCAAGCTGGTTTTTTTGTTCCACGCCGTTTTGCAGCGCACAGACCACCGTATTTTCATCACACAACGCGCTCAGCCAGCCTGCGCTGTCAGCGTTCTGGGTTGTTTTTACCGCCACAAAAACCAGATCGCAGGGATGATCGATCTTCGTCGGCTCGGTCAATACCGGCCCCGGCACCACAATTTCACCCTCATCGTGACGCAACACTAACTTCGGATGTGCAGTACGTCCGCAAAGTCGCGGCGCGCGGCCTACTTCATGCAACACGGCAGCAATGGTTGTGCCGATTGCACCGGGGCCAATTAATGCGATGGTCGGATTTTCTGACATCGTTGATTCTCCTGATTCACTTAGCCCATGATCAGTGTGCCGGTGACAATCACCGCGCACGCCAGTAGTTTTCTAAACGTCAACGCTTCGCCGAAAAACAGGTAACCGAACATCGCCACAAACAGCACGCTGGTTTCACGTAGCGCGGAAACGGCGCCCATCGGTGAGGCGGCCATGGCAAAAATAATGATGCCGTAAGCCAGCAGTGATACCAACCCGCCTGCCGCCGCACTCAGCAAGCCTGGCTGCCAACGAAGCAAACTTTGGCTATCACGCAGGATGATATAAAGCACCGGCATCAGCAGCCCCCAGAGCATGCTCATCCACACGGTATAAGAGAGCGCATTGCCGGAAAGCCGTACCCCCATACCATCAGCCACGCTGTAGGCGGCGATAAAAACCCCGGTCGCCAGAGCCTGTTTTACCCCCGGCATTGCCAGCCGACGCTGCCTGAATGCCAGCATCAGGATCCCGGACGAAACGAGTACGATGCCACCAAGGGTATGAAAGGCGATTTTTTCACCGGCGAACAGCGCCGCCGCGCAGGTGATCAGCAGTGGCGAAGAGCCTCGTGCAACCGGGTAGGTTTGGCTTAGCTCGCCACTCTGATAACTGCGTACCAGACACCAGTTATAGCCCACATGCAGCAGCGCGGACAGCAGCGCATATGTCCAGCTTGCGCGAGCGGGTAGCGGCAGAAACAGGGCAGCGGCTGCGCTTGTCAGCGCAATGGCAACGCACATGATGGTCATCGACCATAGCCTGTCTGCGCCCCCGTGTAAGAGCGCGTTCCAGGTGGCATGCAGCAAGGCTGCAAATAGCGTCAGCGAAATCATCGTTACAGGCATGCACTGATGCTAAACAGCCCTGACCACGATGAACAGTGAAGTGTTGTCATCCCGGCATGAATAAATACTCATGCCTTAACGATACCGCCGCTGCGCCTGCAGTGACTCATCCAGTAACCAGTGGCGGAATTTCACAACATGCGGCTGGGTTTCAATCCCCTGCGGGCAGACAAAGTAATAGGCGGCCGGTGAAGGAAACCGGATATCAAAAAGCCGCGTCAACGTCCCCCCGGCAATCTCTTTTTCTACATGTCCGCTGCGCGCCAGTGCAATACCCTGCCCGAGAAGCGCGGCTTCAATCGTCATATTGGTATCCGCGAAGCGCACGCTCTCATGCAGGACGTTGATATTGACGCCAGTTTGCTCAAACCAGGCGTCCCATTTTGGCACCAGGTCAGCGCCGTCACGCGTTAGCAGCGGGTAGCGCAGCAGTTCGGCGGGTTCAGCAGGCGTACCAAAACGCTGCAAAAGTGACGGGCTGGCGACCGGAAATATCTGCTCGCGAAACAAAAACTCGGTAAAGAGCGCAGGATAATTACCGTGACCAAAGCGAATGGCCACATCGGACTCGCTCCCCGCAAAATTGATGGCTTTGTCCGAACTGTCCAGCGACACCAGAATCTCCGGGTGTAACCGCGCCAGGGCTGGCAGACGCGGCAACAGCCATTTCAGCGCAAACGAATAAGTGGTGTTGACACGCAATCTTACCCGACCATTTTGTTCACGCAGATCGGCAAGAGTCGTATCCAGTTTGCTGAAAAATTCGCGCACCAGCGGCGCGAGCGCTGCACCGGCAGGCGTCAGGCTCAGGGTTTTACCACGCTGAAAAAGTTGCAACCCCCAGAGTTCCTCCAGATTTTTTAGCTGATGGCTGACGGCGCTTTGGGTAATGAAAAGTTCTTCGGCGGCAGAGGTAAAGGTGGCATGGCGCGTGGCGACCTCAAACGCGCGCAAGGTGGCAGTGGGTGGAAGGTTACGCATGCTTTTCGCTCTGTTAATGAGTAATGACTCATATGACCATAGCGACGCATCTCTGTGCCAGAGAAATAACAGGCCCGCAACCCAGCGCGCCGGTAAGCAGGGTGCCCGGCAACGAACTGGCATCGAAGACGCGTGCCGGGCAAAACGATGACGTGGTGATGATTTACACGGGCGATGCAACAGAAGCTTGGGTATAGTCGCTCTGTAACAGCGCATAGAGATACTCATCACCCCACGCGCCTTTAAAGAAAATATTCTGCCGGTAATGTGCTTCGCGGCGGAAACCGAGTTTTTCCAGCAGGTTCACAGCCGCTGTATTGCGGGTATCAACAACAGCGGTGAGTCGGTGCTTTGCAAAATCATTAAACAGCATCGCGATGAGGGTAGCCATTGCCTCCCTGGCAAAACCTTGCTTCTGATACGCCACATCAAAGGTCATACCCAGTTCAGCCTGTCTTCCCTCATCAAAGAAATGGATACCGATATCGCCGATGAGCGCCCCCACGTCCAGCCGCTCGACGGCCAGTTGATACCAGGTCCCCTCGCTGTTGAACGCCAGCGAACACTGCTGCGCATATAATGTCTGCGCATCATGCTCAGTGTAATGATCCCAGCTCTGAAACCGGGCGACCTCGGGCAGGTTGCGGTAGTGCGCAAGCTGCGGCAAATCAGCGGGTGTCAGTTTGCGCAATAATAATCGCGGGGTGAGTAGCGGCAACGCCTGTGTCATGCATCCTCTCTTATCGTTAATCATCCGGGCGATGAGCCGCATCGATATGTTGCAAGCCCCGCAAACGAAAATTTGCGAGGCGGTATGCTCTGTGTTTATCGTTCCTGCGCCTGGGTGCCACGGTCTACAGAGGCGATCGCTTCAAGCCCAACACGTTGGCCGAATGACAGTTCTAACGTATTGCCGTCCGGGTCGGCAAAAAACACATAGTAACCGACGGGGTCACCCAGGTTTTCCGGCGCTTTTCTTAAGACACCTTCCGCGATTGCCATCTCGGTTTTACGGTCAATCTCTTCGCGGGTTGCACAGGCAACGCCAAGGTGACCAAAATGGCCCAGCGGCGTATCTGTTACGGTGTCCGCCTGAACCAGCACCAGCGCAAACGGGCGGGTATGATCGCTTAACCACGCGACCTTGCGCGCATCCGGAATGCCGGGTTCACGCTGATGTACGACTTCCATGCCTGCATAGCGGCGATAGAACGCAATACTTTTCTCCAGATCCCTGACCATAAAAGCAACATGGGTGAATCCAACATCAATTTCTTTCATATCCAGAATAACTCCCTCTTGGTCCGTGGCAGTCATCATAAAAGCTCAAGTTCACTTGAGGTCAACAGTCAGCTATCCGCACCCGATCCCTAATATTTGTAGTGTCACAACGCTAAGTGACCGGCCCTGCATGCTTTCTGACAGAAACTTTTGCCATTAAGGCTTTCTCACCAATTCTTCTGGATGGGGTGCTATTTCGCCAAGTAACCAGCGCTCGAAATCCTCTAATGCGGCGTTATTCGCTCCCGTTTCGCTCGGTTTGACTAAACAGAAACGTTTGCTGAGGGTTGCGGATTCCGGCCAGGGTGAAGCCAGCAGGCCATGTTTCAATTCATTTTCAACATACATCCTCGGCACCAGCGCCACGCCCTGCCTTGCCATCGCGGCGGCTATTGCCATTTCGTGCAGATCGTAGCGAACCCCCTGACCTGGGTTATCCAGGTGTATCCCCTTTTCCCGGGCATACAGGTGCCACGCCTCGGGATTTTGCCGTCGGTGAATGCGCGGCAGTGCGTTTAACTGTTCAAAAATATCCTGTTGCGATAACAGCGAAGGGTGACACACCGGAATCAGTGTTTCCTGAAACAGAAACTGCGTACGCATACCGGCCCACGCGGGATGTTCAAAATGAACCACGGCGTCAAAGCCGCTTCCGGTGAGAATAAACGGGTCGGTGCTGGCGGCAATATTTAAGGTTATGTCCGGGTACAACGACGTGAAGCTATTCAGACGGGGGATCAGCCATCGACTGGAAAAGGTCGGCAGGACGGCAATATCCAGACTCTTGCCCCCATCGGGTAATCCCATGATGTACTGGGTGTCTCTTTCGAGCCGCTCCAGCGTTTCGTGAACATGCCGGGCATAGCGTGCTCCGGCAGGATTAAGCTTTACGCGGCTTCCTGTCCGGTCAAACAATTTGCAGTTGAGCAACGATTCAAGGCGCGCTATCTGGCGGCTAATAGCCCCTTCCGTCAGCGAGAGTTCCTCGGCAGCCCTGGCAAAGTTGCCGTGTCGTGCGGCGGCATCAAAGGCCTGCAGGGAAGTGCTACTGGGTATTTTTCTGCGCATAAAAAGGGCTCTCTTTCGCAACTGACCATGCCATTTAGTGAGTAAATGTCACTGAGCAATGAAATATTATCGATTTCCAGGCCACAAAACACCTTATAGCATGATAAAAAATCATTAAGCAGAGTGAGTGGTTGTCTGCTGTTACTCATGCGGAGGCAGAACAATGTTGTATTTCGTGGTGTGCTCATATACCGATCCAAAGAGCGAGCAAGAGTGGGATGAATTTTATCCTCAGGAGAGATACTGATGAACGCGCCCTCCTTTCCATCATGTCAGATTGGCGATTTTCAGGTAACGGCGCTGAGTGATGGCGATATGTCTGTCAGCCTGGATTTATTGTCAGGCATTGCAGCAGCGGATGCCGCAGCCATTCAGCGCCAGGCCGGAATGACTGAGCCCGGCAATATCCATATCAACTGCTATCTTATTCGCGGCCGGGGGCGAACCATGCTGGTTGATGCCGGTACAGGCGGGTTGAACAACGCGGGGGGACAGCTCAAAGTCAGGCTCGCGGCTATCGGCGTCAATCATAACGATGTGGACAGCGTATTATTGACACACGGCCATCCGGACCATATTGGCGGCCTGCTTGATGCCGAAGGACGGCCTGTATTTGAACATGCGAAACTCTTTTTGCATCCTCTCGAAGCGAGTCACTGGCGGGATGATGACAAATTTAAAAAAGCGAGTGCGCACGGTCAGCGTAATTTCCGTCTGGCCAGACAAACGCTGGATGCCTATGCAGAGAATATGCGTTTTTTTAGCGCAGACAACATCGCAGAGGGCATTACCCCGGTCTGGTTACCGGGTCATACGCCGGGGCATTGCGGGTTTCGCATTGACGCGGATGAAAGAAGCCTGCTGATATGGGGCGACATTGTCCATTATCCGCATATTCAGACGGCACAGCCCGCCGTGACGATTTTGTTTGATGCCGACCCCGCACAGGCCGAAGACACGCGCAAAAGGATCCTCGCACAAGCCGTGCGTGAAAATCTGCTTATTGCTGGCATGCATCTGGGACAGAGAGGGTTTGCGAACATTGTCAGGAATGATACTGGCTACGCTATTGCGTGGCCCGACGAGCTGAGATGAATTCCGGCTGAATGTTCAGCCAATGAATGCATGGATGCAGTGCAGTAGTTAAGTGCCCGGCGTTTTCCGGGCCTCTCGTTGTGTGTTAAGCAGTGCCCTCTTCGCTCTAGAGGGCACCGTTTTTGGCGGGTTATCAGAACGATTCCCAGTCAGAGCCGTTCGCTGTTGATGCTGCGGGTCGCAGGCTAACCTTGGCGCGCGCTGCCGCTGGGGCGTATTTCGGCTTAGCCGTTTCTGAATTCAGTTTGAATACGGAAACCAGTTGCGCCAGTTGTTCGGCCTGTTGTTCCAGTGATAATGACGCCGCAGACGACTCCTGAACCAGCGCGGCATTCTGCTGGGTTGTGGAATCCAGCTCCGTTACCGCTTTACCAATCTGATCGATACCCCTGCTCTGCTCTTCCGAGGCGCTGGAGATTTCGTTCATGATCCCACTCACATTGGTGACCGAAGAGACAATCTGCTCCATGGTGGTACCGGCTTTGTTCGCCATTTCTGAGCCGGTCGTCACGCGTTGTACGGACTCTTTTATCAATCCTTCGATCTCTTTGGCAGCCTGGGCGCTACGTTGGGCAAGGCTTCTTACTTCCCCCGCTACCACCGCGAAACCGCGCCCCTGCTCACCGGCGCGTGCCGCCTCAACGGCTGCGTTAAGCGCAAGAATGTTGGTCTGGAACGAAATACCATTTATGACGCTGATAATGTCGGTAATTTTGTTGGAGCTTTCGGTGATGGTTTCCATCGTGTTGACAACATCCCAGACAATTTTGCCACCGGAACGCGCATGCTCTGCCGCCACGCCTGCAAGCTGGCTGGCCTCACGCGCATTGTCTGCGTTGCGCTTAACCGTTGAGGTCAACTCTTCCATGCTTGCCGCCGTTTCGACCACCGCGGCTGACTGCTCTTCGGTGCGGGAAGCAAGGTCAGTGTTGCCTGCGGAGATGTCCGACGAGGCGTTCGCCACGTGAATGACTGACTCTTTAATTTGGGTGATCATGTCACGAAGCTTGTCGTTCATGACGCCCATTGCCATTGTCAGGCGGCCCAGTTCATCGGTTGACTGCGGCTCAATGGTCGCAGTCAGGTCGCCTTCGGCAATACGTTCCGCCAGCGTCAGGTTGTGTTTAATCTGGCGGGTCATCTGGCGGGTAAGCAGCCAGGCAACCAGTAACCCTGTCAGCACTGCGCACACGGCGACGATGCCCATAATGATCATCACACGTTGAATAATATCGATATTTTTCTGAGTCTGACCAGTTACCAAATCATTCGTAATAGTATTAATTTTTTCTGCAACGCCGGTGAGCTCTGTCGCGGCATTCTGCGACTCTTTCTGGGCTTTCGTATAAGCGGCAACATTATCCTGTATTCCGTTCAGGAATGTCTGAGCCATCTCTTTGTCTTCGGCTGTAAAAGTGACATTTTCGGAATGAATAAGCTTTGCCGCCTCATCGTATTGAGCCTTAAAGATATCCATCCCCTGCTTACCGGCAGAGGACTGAATTTGATAAGCGGCAGCCCAGATGTTATTGAGGCGATTGAGCAACGCGACTTCATCTTTTGAAATGGTTTCCTGTTGCTCAAGGCGGGTACTGAATTTATCGAGCAGGGTTTTGAGAGCAGGAGAGGTTAAATCCTGTGATTTTGCGACGGTCACCTGTTCGAGTTTAACGAACGTATCACGGTGGGTGGCATAGTCAGGAATAGTCGTGCGCAGCTCATCAAACAAAACACGGGCATCGCTGTCCCAGGTAAAGTCGAGACCCGTAATCGCTTTTTGATCCATCTTATCAATGGCGACTCTATTCGCCTGCAGTGATTTTTCATCATGGTTTAATTGATAAGTTAAACGGTTACGTCGCGCCGTATTGAGCTCGGTGCTGATCTCATTGATTAATTTACCTTTTAAGGCATGCTCACGGATACTCGCGGACTGTTGGATGCTGATAAGTGAGGACAAAACAATAATGACGATTAAAACTGCAAACCCGCCAAAAAGTTTGGCAGCCACAGGCAGATTTTTTATTGACGGTAACAGCTTTGACATAGCAGTATCCTCAGTGTTCTTTTTTAATATTTAAAAAATGGTTTCATTTTTACTTCTTATACGATTGCGGTTTTTTTCATTTCTTTTAATGAGTCAGAAAAAGTGGGCCATCACGTTACTTATCGTCAATTGCGTCATTTAATTTAATAGAAAAATCAAAAAAAAGACCTGTGGAGAATATATTTCAGAAAAATGAATAACGTTGCATAAATAATGTGAACAACGCTGCATATCACGGTGTTCTTACCGTGATAATCATGAGCCTGCAAAGTTATTCATACAACTGCCACTGCGTAAAATTAAAAGATATAATATATTCCGCTAACTATGTATATTGCGATGGTTACTGTTCGGCATGTTATTAATTATCATTACTCAGGCTTTTTGCTGATCACTATCGAAAATGTTTATCGTGCCAGTCATGCAAGAGAAGCGTCTGCGATTGTAGCCATATTTAAAACCACATACTGTCTCAGCTATTTCCCGCGCTGGTTTTAATCCTCAGCCATTTTCTTTATTCACATTGCACTGACTGCTCTCCATCCGGCTGACGAACCGCCCCGGCTTTGCGGTGCGGTTCAGCCAAACGTGGAAAAAAATCACATAAATCGCTCTGCCCCACCGGACGCTTCAATTGTCTGGCCGGTAACAAACTGATTTCTGTCTGAAAGCAGGAAAGCCGTAATTGCCGCAATATCCTCAGGAAGCCCAAAGCGCCCCACCGGGGTTTTCTCTTTACCCAGCAGTGTCATCACCTCGTCGTCCGTTTTTTCAGCCAGTTCAGGGCGCCGATGGCGGACATTCGGCAGCATATTCTGCGCCCAGTTATCGGTCGCGACAGCGCCCACACCAATAGCATTGACCAGGATACCGTCCGGCGCCACGCTCAACGCTAAGCTCCGGGTCAGATTGTTAATTGCCGCACTCAGGGCATGTGAGACGGTAAGTTGCGGGTTAGGATAAATACCGCCGATGGAAGAAATATTAACAATGCGCCCCCAGTTTCGCTTCTGCATGCCGGGAATAACCGCCTTACAAAAGCGCCGCATGGCAGAGAATTTGGTCTCCGTCATTAATTGCCAGTCCTCTTCTGACGTGGTGAGCAGAGTACCTGCATGCGCTCTTCCGGCATTATTGACCAGTAAATCAATTCCCTGAAAAACCGTTTCTGCATGTTCAACCACCCGTGCAGGGAGGTGGGGATCGGTCACATCACCAGCAACAGGCAGCGCCGAAACGCCATATTTATCGGCAATCTTCTTCGCGGCCAGGATCAGGGCAGACTCTTGTCTGGATACCATGACTAAATTCACCCCGTTTACCGCCAGTTCTTCGCAAATGCTAAAACCAATGCCGGTTCGGGCTCCGGTGACCAGCGCCACTTTTCCTGTCAATTTTAAATCCATGTGTTGTTCCTCATATTAAACACAATGACCAGATGAAGAATATGAGTAACAAATAACGCATTCAGGGGCTTGCGCAGCAGAATTCAGACGTCTGAAAAAAACGCGCAAAGCGTTAAGCAGCACCTCTTCTTATACTGCGGCAACATTTTATTCAGGGTAAGGAGTGGTCAATGCAGACCCATAACCACGCGCTTTCTTCTGCCAGGATCCTGATGCTGGCTATTATTTGCTGTATCGTGGTGGCGAATATTTATTTTAATCAATCCGTTCTGAATTTGATTGCGGGTGCCTTTCCCAATGAACGGAATGCGGTTTCTTTGATCCCCATGGCGACCCAGTTAGGCTATGCGGCGGGGTTATTCTTTCTCATTCCATTAGGCGATTATATAGAACGTCAGCGGCTTATCCTGCGCCAGGCCCAGGTGCTTTTCCTGGCGCTGCTCGGCATGATGTTATCCCCAACGGCGACCGTGCTGGTGTTTTTCTCTTTTATTACGGGCATGTCCGCAACCGTGGCCCAACAAATCGTGCCGCTGGCCGCCTCTCTCGCCGGGCCATTATGCCGGGGTAAAATCGTGGGTACCGTGATGAGCGGCGTTCTCGCCGGTATCCTTGCCGGGCGGGCGATTGGCGGTCTTATCGGTCAGTATTTCGACTGGCGGGGTGTCTTTTTGTTCGGCGCGATCATGACGCTGCTGGCCGTCGTTTTTATCGTGCGCATTTTGCCTTCGCAGTCGCTGCCTGCGCCAACATTTAACTATCTGGCGGTCTTGCGTTCGCTCGGGCAACTGTGGAAAAGCGAACCACAGGTGCGCAAAGCAACGCTGACACAAGCCATGCTGTTTGCCTCGTTCAGCGTGCTGTGGACCGTACTCCCATTCTGGTTAGCCCATCGCTACGATTACGGCGCGGGGGTAACCGGAACACTGGCGGCGCTGGGGTTAATCGGCATTCTGTGTGCCCCTCTGGCGGGTAGTTTCAGCGATCGTCAGGGGCCCTTCAGGATGGTAATGTTGGGCGTCATTCTCATGCTGCTGGCCTGGATTGTTTTTTGGGGCTGGAACAGTATGGCGGGGATGGTGGTGGGCATTCTTTTGCTGGATGCGGGCGAACAATGTGTACTGATTGCGAACCAGCACACCATTTACGCTTTGCGCCCGGATGCCAGAAACCGTCTGAACACCCTCTTTATGTGCGTTATGTTTATTGGTGGCGCCTGTGGTTCCCTGACAGCCACCGGGTTATGGCAGGCAACGCAGAGCCGGACGCTGATTTCTGCGGCGGGGGCCGCTCTCGTACTCTGTGGGATGCTTATTGCCGTAAGACGTAAAGGTTAACGCCCTATTCGGGCACACAGGGCCAGCGCATTTCTTACCTCTGTTGCCCGGTGTGAACCATCGACATCGTTTAAGGCATTCTGAATTAACTGCTTAGCCGCCCCGTTTTCCCCTACTTCGGCCTGAACGGTTGCCAGTGAACAGGCAATACGCAGAGCCCAGCCGTGGGCCTGCTGCTGACGCGCTTTATTCAACGCTTGTGTCAGCAATAAACGTCGCCCCTGGGCTGGTGATTGCGTGGCACAAAGACGCATCAATTCTGGCGCGCACCAGTTGTCTTGCCCCTCGCTGGCGGTTTTCTGCGCCAGCGCGCCATCAATTTCTGACAATAAAGGGGAGTATTGCCAGTCTAATCCCGTCGCCCGCAGCGAACTGAACAGTGTGGTTTGACTGACATCGGTATGACCGAACTGTTGGGACCAGACAAGAAACAGCTCTCCGTAGGTCTTCCAGAAATACAAATCATGTTTTTCTGCCAGTTGAACAAGCCAGTTCGCGGCCCTGACCACCCAACGCGGACGGCGTTCCAGCGCCGCTGTCATACAGGCGCCCTCGGCGAGCGCACAGCAAAGGGAACAGGCATGCTGCAAACGCGCGGCTTTTTTAACGCCGCGCAACGCCATCTGTTTTGCGGCCTTATACTCCCCCTGAACCCAGAGTAAGCGAGACAGAAAAGCCATGCCGGCGGTCTCCTGATCGAGACCAAAACGGAAGGAGTGGCTCATACTTTCCTGCGCGTACCAGGCCAAAGATTGCAGCAGATAATGGCGGCCTTCGCTATGCTGACCTAAAAAATGCAGGGAGACACCGAGAATACGCAGCCCGGCGGCATGGGCTTCTGCATCATTGATGGATCGCGCCAGTTCGCACATAGACTGCGCATGTTCACGCGCTTTACCAGGAGCGCCCGTGCGCAGGCAATACAGCCATAACCCATAGTGCGCCTGTAAACGTATCTCTTTGTCATCGAGCTTTTCTGCCAGCGTCAATGCGGTTTGCCAGGCCAAATGGGTTTCAGATGTGGGGCCTTTTGCCCAGGTCGATGCCTTACCTGCTGCGGCGCACAGATGCATTCTCTGGTGTAACGTTAATTCGACCCGCGCGTTATCTTCATTGAGCAGAGGGTGAATATGACGCTGACACTCATCATAGAGTGAATATTCAATCCAGAACGGCGTCATCGCCTGTAAGATCGCAAGCCCTGTAGAGGGATCGCCCCCCTCAGTTAATGTTTGCTGTAAAACGCGGCGCAAATCATTAAGGATGGGACGATAACGCTCCCGCCACTGCTCCGTTGGCAAGCTAAGCCAGTCACTCTGCGCCTGTTCCACCAGCACGCTATTGTAATGGGCAAAATCGGCTGCAAGCGCAACATATTCATCCTGTTCGCGGAGCTTCGCGCAGGCGAACTGGCGCATGGTTTCCAGCAGGCGAAAACGCGTAACAGGCGCCTGGCTACTGACCTGAATCAGCGACAGAGACAACAAGCGCTGCAAATCGTCAATAACCTGCCAGCTATGGTTGTCCTTTGAACGCAGAAAATCACTGACGGATGCTACGCTAAACGTGTCGGTAAAAATGCCCAGCATCCTGAATAATCGCTGCTCACGCGCGTTGAGTAACTGATAAGTCCACTCCAGCGTCGTCACTATTTTCTGATGTCTGGGCTCCAGCGAACGGTGGGTATTGCTCAATAACGGGAAGCGGTCCTCAAGCCGATGATAAATCTCACTCACACTCATAAAGGGCAGACGGGAGGCCGCAAGTTCAATAGCCAGGGGTAAGCCATCAAGATGACGGCATAATTCGCCAATCAACACCAGTTCATGCTCTGAGGGATGGAAATCATGCGCACTGGCCTGGACACGCTCAATAAAGAGACGGACGCTGGCAAAAGAGATTAACGTGGCGTTATCGGCACCCTCTTCGTGCGGGACTTGCAACGGCGGGAGTAAATATTGTTGTTCACCAGCAACCTGTAGCGCCACCTGGCTGGTCAATAACAGTTTGATCCGGGGAGCCAGTCTCAGAAGCCGCGTCATCAGCGGTTCCAGTTCGCTCGTCACGTGCTCACAGTTATCAATAAGCAGCAAACACTGACGTCGCGCGAGCTGTTGGCGTAAATCGGTATCCTGCTCAAGACCGGCTAAGGGAAGATGTAACGCCTGAGAAATAACGGAGAGCACGCTGGATGCGTCGGTAATATGGGCCAGTTCCGCCACACAGACGCCATCGGGAAATTGCGGGTGCACCTGGTTAACCACTTCCCATGCCAGACGCGTCTTACCCACGCCGCCTGGACCGGTTATCGTCACCAGAGGGTGCTGATTTAGCAGGGCACAGAGTTCCTGCACCGCCTGGTCGCGCCCTAAAATCGAGCTCAGAAAGGGGGTAACAGGCGGAAGCGGTATTTCCGGGTCGGGAGATGCCTGCAACGGTTCATTCTTGGTGTTAAAGCGGTAGCCACGGCCAAACTCAGTAACAAGGAGATGCCGGTCTCGCCCCAACAGGCGGCGAAGCGCTGAAATTTGCGCCTGAAGATTGTTCTCTTCGACGATTTCATTTCCCCACACCTGGGTCAGGAGAGACGCTTTACTGACCGCTTTACCGTCGGCCCTTATCAGAGCCACCAGAACATCAAATGCTCTGGCAGAAATTTTTACCGGCTTACCCCGGTGCAACAGAATCCTTAGCTGGGGCCAGAGTTGCCATTCAGCAAAGTGAATCTCATCGGTTGTTATCATAGTCTTGAGATCTTCTGTTTTTCACCATCACACACACTGTATGCTGGAAAAGCCATTTTTACCGCAAGGAGGCCAGGCGATACAGAGACCCGGTATAGCCTGACCTGAACCGTTGATAAGTATAGGGTCATGCCCCTGTGGCGCATAGCCCTGCGATGTATTCATTAACTCGCCAGGGGAGTCATTATCAGAGGTTTGTCAGCACAATTTTACCCTGAATCCCGCCCATCGCAGCACGCTGATGGGCAGCGCAGGCCTGGGCTAACGGATAGGTACTGTCTATAACCACCCGGACAAGGCCATTTTCCAGAAGACGGCCTGCTTCATTTAATTGCGCGCCGCTGGAGCGTACCTGGGTGGAAGAGACCGTAATCGCTTTTTGCGCGGCCTCATCCCTTGCGGAAAAACCCAAAGGGTTAACCAGAAAGAGTGCCCCGCCTGGCTTTATACAGCGCAGAAAGCGTTCCATATGCGCCCCGCCCACCGCATCGAGAACCAGATCCACATTACTGACCACCTCCTCGGCTGCCGTTGTGGTGTAGTCGATAAATTTGTCGACCCCCAGCTCACGCAACAGCGCCTCATGACGCGAAGAGGCCACAGCGATAACCTTCGCCCCTTTCCAGCGGGCGATTTGCACGGCAAGGTGCCCCACGCCGCCGCCAGCGCCATTGACCAGCACCGTCCGGCCATTTAATGGCACGGCTTTATGAGGAAAAGGCTGGAAGGGATTAACCGCGTCATGCCCCGTGTCGACAAGAAACTGCCAGGCGGTAAGCAGCGACATTGGCGCGGCGGCGGCCTCTACATGCCCAATCCTCTGGGGTTTGAGTGCCAGTTCGGATGCAGGCACACTGACATATTCTGCATAGGCGCCGCTGCCCGTCATCACCTTCTCAGGAAAACGCACCATCGAATAGACGTCATCTCCGGGGCGAAACGCCGTCACATTTTTACCGACGCCGGCAACGATGCCTGATACGTCAGTGCCCAAAATAAGGGGAAAAACGGGATCGGGGCGCCATTCCGGTGGCAGTGTGCGAAAGCCATCGCGCAGATACCAGTCCGGCGGGTTAAGGCTGGCCGCCTGCATATGCACCAGGACATCATCGTTACCCACATGTGGTCTGGGTGCATCTTCATAAAGCAGGTTTTCTGGCCCGCCAAACGCATGGAGTTGTACCGCTTTCATCATCTTAGTCATCATCATCTCGCTCTAAAAGACCTCAGGTGACAGAGCATAGGATCAATAACCCAGGTTGATAATATGGCTGAATTTCGCTTTACTTATGCCATGAAGGAACAAATCGGTTTTGAGAGACTCACGGGTCTTATTGCATTCGCTCGCGCAGGCGCTCTGGGTAGCTATAGTGCCGCTGCCCGTTCGCTTTCTGTTTCCCCCTCAGCCATCAGTAAAAGTATTCAGCGCCTTGAGAAGCAGCTCGGCATTACCTTATTCACCCGAACGACACGCTCACTGGTGTTAACTGCCGAAGGGCGCGAACTGCATGAGCGGGCTTTGCGGTTGCTACGGGATGCGGAGGAGATTGAACAGATAGCGAAACACGCTCGCGCGGAGCCCGCTGGGATATTACGCATTGCGGCGTCACTACCGGTGGGTATCCATATAATTGCCCCTCTCCTTCCCGCCTTTTGCGCACTTCATCCAAAAGTGACCATTGATCTACGCCTGAGCGACCAGCGAGTAAGCCTCGTTGACGAGAATATTGATATTGCCATTCGACTTGGCGAGCTCGCGGATTCCAACCTCCTGTTGCGTCGCCTTCCGCCCTATCAGATAGGTTGTTATGCCTCGCCTGATTATTTAGCCCGCTGCGTCCCTCCGCTGCATCCCAATGATTTATCCGGGCATACCACGATTAATTTGCGTTATCAAAATACAGGGCAGCTTTTTCGCTGGCCGTTTCGCGTCGGGGAGCGCGAGATAGACATTGTGCCGTCGTCAACGATCATTGCGGATACCAGCGAAGCCGTCATTGCCGCCATTGTTGCCGGTGCCGGAATCGGTATGGCCGCGAATTTTATGGCGGCGTCCCGGGTAAGCGACAAAAAGCTTGTTCCGCTGCTCTGTGATTTCGCGGTGGAGCGGCATGATATGTCGGCTGTGTGGCATGAAAGTCGACGTTCCAATCCTGCGGTACGCGCTTTTCTGGATCATATAGTTAGCCATTTTTAAGCTACCGGTTTTCAGCGATAACACTCACTGCACCGTCAAATGGGCCTCGCCAGGCGCAATGCTGAGCGTCGCGCCTGTCACAACACATTTCTTACCTGTGCACCCTGCCATCGCCATTTCCTGAAATCATCTTTCCGCTCAGTTGACTTAATATAAAACAATAAAAATTTATTGTAAAACGATAAACACCAGGCTAGCCTGCACACACTTCAACCTACCCTTTGCCAGGAGAGGCATCGAATGAAAAGAAGTCTGCAATATGGCGTTTCGCTTGCGGGAATCGTGCTTTGCGTTCCTTTACACAGTGCGGATCTGTCCGGGTACGCGGGTCTCGGCGTTGCAGTCAGCCCCGTCTATCCGGGGTCACAGCACGCTGCGCCAGGTCCGTTACTCAAAGGTGGCGTAAGCCTCAAGAGTGATGGCTGGGGATATTGGGATCTGTCTACAGACGGTCTGACATGGACGCTGCCAGCGGATTCCCCGTTTGCCGTGAGCCTGCTGTTAACACCGGATGAGGGGCGAAAAGAGGTGTTCAACTACCCATTTTCCGGCAGAACAAACCGTGACTTGCAAGGGATGGGAGACCTTTCCGACATCATCATGGCGGGTGCGGAATTGCGGTATCAACGTGAGGGCTGGATGGTATGGTTGCGCGCATTAAGTGCAACACAAAAGCACCGATACGGGGGCGAAACGCAAGATCCGGGCATGACGTTAAACAGTGGCGTGAAGGCAACGCTATGGCACTGGCGGGATGTCGATTTTTCAGTCGCTGGCGATATCACCTGGGCGAACGGCGGTTATCAGCAGCGCCATTACGGTGTCACCACAAGCCAGGCGCAACGCACTGATTTTTCTGTCTATCGCCCGTCATCGGGTTTCCAGCTTGGTGGCGTGTCTACCGGGCTGGTCTGGCACATTAGCGAAAACGTAGCCGCAGGGGTGAGCGGTCGCGCGGCATACCTGTTTGATGAGGCGGGTAAAAGTCCGTTAGTGAAAAGCCGAATGCAGTACACCCTGTCATCACTGATTCAGTATGAATTCTGAGGCGAACAACAATGAAGAAGCACTCTGTGCGCAGTCGTACGCGGTTGTTAGCCGCCGGTACAGCTTTTGTGTCGCTGATAGCGGCGGGGATCTACCTGCAACCCGGATTTAGCTCACCGTCTTTGCATCAGACGGGAGATGCAACGGTAGCCTCGTTTTTAACCCCTTTGCTGAAAGGATCAAGAGGCAGCGTTGCCGCCGCCTTCATCACCCCGCGAGGCGTACAATATGCGCTGTGGAACAGTGATTATGCAAAACAGTATGAAATTGCCAGCCTGACCAAAACCATGACCAGCAGCCTGCTGATTGAAGCGCAGCGACGCGGCGAAGCAACGGCACAAACCCGCGTAGGAGAACTCGTCCCGGAAATCACTGGCCCGGCGAGCGAGATAACACTTGAGCAACTGGCATCACATCGCTCTGGCCTGCCGCCGCTGGCGACATCATTACGACAGAAAATTCAGGTGATTAAGGCCATCATCCTGCGTGACAATTTCTGGGATTACGATGACGAGACATTAATAGAGATGGTGAACACCACCCGCGTTGAAAAATCCGCCGTATTTGATTACTCCAATACCGGTTATGCCCTGCTGGGATTGGCGCTGGCGCGCGCATCACATCAATCTTTTGCCACGTTGTTGCACACACGGGTTTTTGCGCAAGCGCAAATGGAAAGCTCCGTCATCGCAGATGATTCGACACCCGTCACCTCCACATTCAGCCACGGCTGGTCAGTTTCCGGATTCAGCGAAGCGCCGTGGGTATTGCACGCATTTACCCCCGCCGCGGGGGTACGATCGACCATTGTCGATATGGCAAATTATGCGCAGGCATTACTGGCAGGAAAACTCGCAGGAAGCGAAGCGATGCCGCCACGATTTGCCACCGACGATCCCGATTCACGGATTGGTTATGCCTGGTTTACAACCCGCATACATGGGCGCGATATCACCTGGCATGACGGCGAGTCCTCGGGGTTTGCCAGCGCTATCGCCCTGGATCCGCAGCGTAAAAGCGCCGTGGTTATCCTCTCCGACACCGGATGGCCGGTGATTGGTCCGGCTGTTCGGCTGTTACTCACCCAGCCATCGTCTGAAACAGAGGTACACCGTGAACTGGATTGATATTCTCTGGGCAATACTCGCCTTTGCTTCGACCATGTTGTTTGTGTGCGGAAACTGGGCTTCGCATTACAAACTTCGCTTAGTCAATTATATCCTGACCGTTGGCATTATTATTTACTGCGTGGAGATGCTGCAGACAATAACGCATCTCAGTAAGCCAGGTTACTTATTCAGAATGCTGACCTGGGCGATTCAGGCATCATATATCGCTTTTGGTGTCTACCGCGTATGGCCAAATCCCTGGCTAAAACGCGGCGCTAAAGGTCTGAACGCCAGCAAGATTGCTATCGCGCTGATGCTTATGTCATGCTTTAGCATACTGGTCTTAAAATAGTGCGTATTATTCAGGAAGGTTCAATGTGAAAGGTGCGAGAAATAAAATCAGCCTGGCGCTCATCACCGGCGTGCTACCGCTATTTCTCATCCTGGAGGTAATTACACCGCTGTGGATGTACTTCACGGGTTCGTCGTTTTTTATTTCCAGTATGCTCAGGCTCGCCGAGATTCAGGGCGATAATTTGCCAACCACGACGGTATCGTCACTTAACCAGCTACTTTTGCTGGTGATTCTCTATTTCCCGACGGGGCTGTTTGCTTTTGCTATCTGGCAAGGTATGAAAGTCACGCAACTGGTACGCCAAAAACAGATCCTCACTCAGGCGCTGGCGCACAGTGTACGTAAAATTGCGATAGTGATGCTAAGTCTTGGGATCGTCCTGCCAGTGTGCCGCTTTTTGATCCCTCTGGTCGTCTGGTGGCCGGAACATTTCTACCAGGTCACTCTGCTGATTGGCGATATTGTTCTGTTATTAGCGGGCGGCTTGCTGCTTGTGACGTTTCACTCCCTGGTTGAGGGGATCAGAGCGGAAGAAGAAAATAAGGAGTTTATCTGATTATGGCTGTCGTGGTTCATCTGGACAAAGTGTTGGTAGAGAAGAAAATGACGTCCAGAGCGCTGGCAGCCTTTGTGGGCATCACCGAGCAGAATCTCTCGCTACTCAAGTCCGGGAAGGTTAAAGGTATTCGTTTTGATACGCTGGGAAAAATCTGTGAGGCGCTGCAGTGTCAGCCCGGCGATATTATTTCCTGGGAGCCGGATAGCCCACCAGCCGTACCGGATGACGCGGTCTGACTGGCTCACTGAAAGTGAAACGTCATTTGAGACATTACAGTCCCTCAAAGATGTGAATAAACCAGCCAGTAGCAGACCACAATAGCGGTTTGCAGCAGACCAGCCTGATTATGCCGCGTCGTTATGGTTTCCTTGCACTTTGCACTTCCCAGGCGAATAGCCGAATTTACGCATAAATGCGCGCGAGAATGCCTCAGCGCTGCCAAAGCCCACCATCGCGGCGACGGATTTAACGCTCCGTCCGGATCGTAATTTGGCCGCGCCCAGCGCTAACCGCCAGTTCGTCAAGTACGCCCCCGGCGAGGCGCCGACCGTTTTCCTGAACACCTCGATAAATTGCGCGCGGGACATTTCGGCAATCGCAGCCAGGTCGGGGATCTGCCATTTCCGCGCCGGATCATCGTGTATAGCGACAAGGCTCCTGTGCAGTTTAGGGTGGGCAAGTCCCGCTAACAGCCCTGCATCCACGGTTCCCTGCGCGATGGCCCGACGAATGGCTAATACCACCACGACTTCGCACAACCGGGTCTGGACGGCACCGCCACCGCAACGATTCACATCGTACTCCGCCACGATCAGTTCAGCCAGGCCAAGTAATTGCGGCATCTCCGCCATGGAAAAGCACAGCTCGTCCGGTAATGCGCTAACCAGTGGGTTCGCACTGCCGCCAAAATCAACCCTTGCGGCGGCACACAGCGTCGCCCCGGCAGGCAGGCCACCCGATGTTCTGGCGCGGTAGAGCAAATGGGTCGGCCCGCCTGAGCAATTCACATTGATAATCAGCAGGTTTGCCGACGTTGGCGAATCGCACTGTTCCACATGGAGCGGAAAAGCGTGCAGGAAGGCCGTCAACCGATCATATCTTCGTGGAAGATTCAGACTTTCAATCATGTCTTTCCCGAACTTTATTACCCAGAATCTTTTATTCTACGTCAACGAGAGAGAATGACCTATTACCTGGATGACTGCCTGGAGATGCCATGACACAAGATTCTGCTGCTAAATTCGACGCCACTCGCGCTGGGGAATACGCACAACAAAGCCGGATTGCGCTGGCCGGATATGATGCCTGCCACGAACTTTCTGCATGTATGCTCGCTGCCGCGCTGGGTGAAGCGAAGCCTGCGCGTGTGCTGGTGGTGGGGGCCGGAGGAACAGCCGGAGAGATCATCGCCACTGCCACACTGGAGCCACACTGGTCTTTTGTCGCCGTCGATCCCTCTCAACCAATGCTGGATCTTGCCCGTACCAATATCGCCAGTGCCGGAATAGCCGACCGGGTTGAAGCTGTTCCCGGTGCGGTTTCTGATTTGGATACTTCCCCCTCCTTCGATGCCGCCATCATGACTGGCGTGTTGCACCATCTACCAGGCGATGAGGCAAAGCACGATATTCTGACCCAAATTGCGATGCGCCTGAAACCGAATGCCCCGCTGGTCGTTGCTGGAAACTATCGCGCTTACGCATCACAACCCGTGCTGATGGCCGCATGGGCAAATCGCTGGCGAATGAATGGCGCTGAACCCGAAGAGGTCCGGTCTAAAATGAACAAAATTCTGCAGGGCGCAGAGCCACCCCGATCAGAAGATGATGTCTTTGCCTTACTCTTTGGCGCCGGATTTGAGGCCCCGATTCGCTTCTTTTCCAGTTTGTTCTGGGGTGCCTGGCTGGCCCGGCGTATGTCAGCGGAGAAATGAGCGAGAAGCGGATATTCTGCGGGTATTTTTCTTCTTCCTGAAATACCAGCACAGGCAAAATCTGTTTTCATTAACCGGACACATCTTGCGATCCTGATATAGCTGGCGGGGTTAATCCGTTGAGTTTAATTAAGTCAACACAGCATGACGACCCGCCACGCCATCTGAGAGTACGAACCTGAATCTCTACAAACGTGTTGAGCTAACACGTTTTATCCCCGCCGGTCCAGCGCTTGATATCACCTATTTTTGGCGACCGGATCCCCACACTCAGGATGTTCTTGGTGGTATATAAGCTGACCTTCGCGTTGTCGCTATCCTGACTTTCCACCTGAATAAGCGTGTTGTTAATCAACAGTCCATCCGCAAGGAACTTTTGGTTGATCTCACCTTCTTTGTTCTCCGCGTCAAACTCACTTAATACGATAACCGGATTTCCTGAATAGGCCTCATATTCCAGGCACTGCCTTGCCATGAGCCGTAAGGTTCGATAGGTATCGGAGGGCCCCGTCTGGCTGGTAAAACTGCCATCAAAAGATGACTGGCTGCTTTTTAAATCACTGACAGTGATGGCGCACCCGCTCATTAAGATTGAAAAGAACAGTGTTGTCACAGACAGGTATTTCACTTTCAACTCCATTGTTCTGGTAGAGGCCCTCCGCCAGGCAGGGAGCAGATGTTGTGTTTCAGGCGTCCCTGGGGGTTGGGAAGTCAATCGTCACCATCAGTCCACCTTCTGCAGATGTACTGAGGCTTACGCTGCTGTTGTGTTGCTGCGCAACCGCGTTGACGATGGCCAGGCCCAGGCCGCTTCCACTTTGCATCTGCCTGGGATCGCGAAAAAATCGATCAAATACGCGCTCCCTCAATTCAACAGGAATGCCGGGGCCGGCGTCTGAGACACGTAGCTGCGTGGATTCATCGCGTGTTCGGACTTCTACCTCAACCCGTCCGCCCTGCGGGCTGTACTTCACGGCATTTTCAATGACGTTGTCGATAAGCGACATCAGGCGTTCCCTGACGCCGGTCACCCAGGTTTCGTCATGGGAATAAAACTCAAGCTCAATCCGGCGTTCAGCAGCCAGCGGTGACAACGCCGCCATACGCTCTTGTATGAGCGTCGTCAGCGGCACAGGCGCCATTACCGTGTCAATGCGCGCTTCACTGTGCATCAGCAATAGCAATTGATTAACGAGACGCGCCGCACGGCTATTGCTGCGAATAATCCCTGCCAGCAACTCCTGTTGCCTGCCGCTGCTGACATAGGACTGTAACGCTTCAACATTGATACGCATCGCCGCGAGCGGTGTACGTAACTCGTGAGCGGCATCGGCAATAAATACCCGTTCCCGTTCCGTGCTTTCCCGCACCCTGGCAAGAAAGACATTGATCGCATCAACCATCCGGCGAAGCTCCTTGTGCTTTGGCACTTCTTTTAAGGGCGAGAGATCGTCTGATGGTCGTAAGGAAACTTCATTAACCACTTTGTTCCACGGGCGCATTGCAATACGGATGGATAACCACGCTGGAAACAAAAGAAAAGGAATGCACACCAGCAGCGGCAATATGTAGTAGCCACGCGAGTTCAGATAAAAAAAGAAATTCCAGCCTGCGGCAGGGGTAACAAGCGTTACCTCCACGTCAGCGTTGTCTGACCTGAGCGTATGGCCACTCCAGGCGCGCCCTTCGCTCTGGATACGCTGAATCTCCCCAAACCGGGTATTTATCACCCCGGTCGGCGCGCCAGCCGATGAATAAATGAGTGCTTTATTCTTGCGAACAATCAGGCTGATTGAGAGCTCAGGATCTTCACCGCCGCCATAACCTTCCCGCAACGCCTTGCTGAACGCGTCAAGCACGACGGTTCGCTCCTGTGGCCGCTCGTCCATACTCTGAACCAGGGTAAAAACGGCGTCGTAGGTCTTACTGCCCGTGAGTATTGAGGGGCTGCGCAAGTCCTCCCACAAGACGAAGGTCAGAAATAGAGACCAAAGCAGTGTAAGCAGGAGCATCTGTGCGACCATAATTCGCCGCACGAGCGTTGGGGTTCTCAGTTGTCGCCAGAAATTTCGCATCAACCTTCCCCTTTCTGGATCGACACGGTATCAATGACATACCCTACGCCCCTCACCGTTCGCACATAGCCTTCGCCAATTTTGCGACGCAAATTGCCCATATGCACATCAAGCGCGTTGCTCATATTTTCTTTTGAGCCGAATACCCTCTCTTCCAGAAACCTGCGTGTCAGCACGCGATCGGTGCGCAACATTAAAATTTCAAGCAGCGCGTATTCACTGGCCGTCAATTCAATATGACGTTCGCTCACTGTCACGCGTCGGGTCGGCACATGAAGCGTTAACCCCCGAATCTCTATCACCTCATTTTTAAAACCGTAACTGCGGCGCGCAAGCGCCCTCACCCTGGCCAACAATTCGGCCAGAACAAAAGGTTTGACGAGATAGTCGTCTGCACCGGCATCCAGTCCACTGAGGCGATCCTGCAGCGTACCTCGCGCAGTGAGGATGATGACGGGGATCCCTTTGAGCTGCTGACGCATGTACGTCATCAGGCTCATGCCATCACCGTCGGGCAGCCCGAGATCAAGCAACACGAGTTCCGGCACGCAGGCATCGATCTGATGCAGCGCATCCTCTTTGCGGCGAACCCATATGACATCAAACCCTTGATCTGCAAGGGCGATACGCACGCCGTTGCCCAGATCCAGGTCGTCTTCGATTAGGAGAATTTTCACAATGGTTACTGTATCAACAGTGAATGAAGATCGTCTGAAGAACAGACGGTAGCAGGAAATCCATCAGGTTTGCAGCACTGGCACTTGCTTCAGCATTTCTTCATTTTTGGCTCATGAGAACTTTAGGGTAAGCATTCACACTGAGCATTCTGGCGATTAACAACCTTTTGTCTTGTAATCAGTTGAATCCACAAGGACTTCTTTAATGAAAAACAGAAACCTGCATCCTGAGCCCCCCTGTTCATTTTCGTGCCGCAGCCTGAAAAAAATGGTGCCGGGCGTTGTCCTGGCATTACTGACCACCCCGGTACTGGCGGCGGAACAGAAACAGAGCAACGAATTGACCCTGGGTGGAGGTGTGGATGTTGCGCCCTACTATTCGGGTTCGGATAAAAGTCGTGTCACCACTGCCCTGGTAGTTGATTACGCTATGGCAAATGGCTTCTTCGTCAGCACCACGCGCGGTCTCGGTTACGGCAACAACATCGGCAAATTTAATTACAGCGCAGCGGTGAGCTACCGTGCAGGCCGTAAAGATCGTGACGTGGACAGCGACTCGATAAACGGCGGCAGCGACTATTTGCGCGGTATGGGCAATATCAAAGGTTCAGCTATCGGTGTTCCGACCCTGGGGTATGAGGTGACCGACTGGCTTAATGTGCAATTGCAGGCTGAGGTGCCCCTTTCTGAGCGAGACAATGGTACGGCCTTGCATTTCGGCATTGTCAGCCCGCTCTATAAGTCATCGAGCAATGCCGTGACGCTGGCGCTAACCGGCAGTTGGGGGACGAGCAAGTATATGCAGACATACTACGGGGTAAGCGCATCGCAGTCGGCCGCATCGGGCTTTACACGATATGATGCCGGTTCCGGCATTTATGCCTGGTCTGCGAATATTGACTGGACGTACAAGATTAATCAGGACTGGAGCGTGATTACCGAAGCGGGCTTTATGCAGTTGACGGGGGATGCACGTAATAGCCCCATTGTTCAGCGAAAAACATCGCCCACCGGAAGCCTGAAGGTGACATACCGTTTCTGATCGCTGTTCGCGGTGCGTTTCCGGCAAACTTATGGCTATGCAATCTCAATGAATCCCTTTCGCGCCGTCCCGGCTCAGATGACGGGGGGCGCGACTTCGGATGTGCCGTTAGCAAAGGCCACGCTGGAATAACGTGGCCGGTGAGCCAGAGCGTTGCCGATAAAGGTTTATCGTAGCGCGATTTCAGCCTGTGGAGCGTTAAGTGCAGCCTGAAAGTGTTGTTTTCCTGGTCCCGCAAGCCATTGATCCAATTTCATCATGTCACCAAATACCTTTTCCAGTGCCGGAATATCGGCAACGCCCGCGACAATGCCATTATCTACCAGTTCGGTAAGCCGACGAAGGAAGCTGTTTTGTGTTAATAGTGCGTCGGGAAAGCGCTGATAGTGGATGGGGAAACCTGCGGCGTTTGAGAAAGCACGCTCCAGATCCTCCCCTGTCAGCGTCTGGCTGGAGATTTCCAGCACTTTTCCGGCGAACGGTTGCGGGTTACACAGAATACGGGCATTGATACGCCCGAGATCGTCCAGCGTAATCATTTGCATCGGCTGGTTACGCTGCATGAAGAAGGAAAAATTCCCGGTGTTCAGCCCCATACCGGGCAGCATCAGCATTTCAATAAAGCTGGCCGGACGCGTGATCGTCCAGCCAAGTGGCAAAGAGCGGACATAATTTTCTATTTCCGTCTTGCTGTCGAAATGCCCCATACCTGTAGGGCCTTTCCCCGCCGCGCCGGACGAAGAATAAACAAGATGGCTGACACCAGCCTCCAGAGCGCTGTCTGCAATGGCTTTTCCCTGAATGATCTCCTGCTCATCACTTATCTCTCCCTGCGGAGAGCTGGTCTGAACACTGAAAACCCCCGTGATGCCTACCATTGCCCGTTCAATGGAAGCCCTGTCAAAAAGATTACCGACGGCAAGCGTGATGCCTGCCGCCATCCGACGCGGCATCCCCGATATTTCACAGCGTATGCTGACGTTGACGCTACGCAACCTGGAACGAGATGGCCTCGTTAACCGTTATTATTACCCGGAGCTTCCACCCAGGGTGGAATATCAGCTCACTGATCGTGGTCATTCGATGCTAAAACCCTTCGCCGGATTCACCGACTGGATCAGGGATACATGGCAGGATATTGAGGCGTCCCGAAAAGCCTTCGATGAGGCAGCCGGGAAAAAAACGACACCATCGCGTTAATTCAGAGTGAAACCTGATTTTTATGCATAACGCAAACAGACTGGTGTCAGCCACGCTGGTCCAGGACCGCGGTTCTATCCGCTTAATTCAGTGTCTTTTCTCTGCGGCGTAATTATTGTTGATAGCGTACAGAGTGCATTGAGGTGCCCCTTTGCGTTGTTCCTTTGTACAGATATTAAGTGCCGTTGCGGCCGCTTCCTGACTGTTTCTGGCCCAGTATGCAGCCCCCCAGTCTCCGTCCGGATCGGTGGCAAAGGCTTTTTCATATCGCTGCGTTGTTTCATACTCGGAAAAGGCTTTTTTTCCGGCAGCATTGAGGGCTGGCGGTTCAATGAGCTTTACGACGGGAAGCCTGATTATCTCCTGAAACGGCTGATGGTACTGCTCAAGAAAAGTGGCAACGGTATTCCACCAGAAACTCTCCGGCGCAGAATCCATAAAGACATGACCATCCTTCCCATAAGGAGGCATGACGGCGAACCGGGCCGGGCTTTTACCCTGCTGATAGGCATTAAACATCTCTCTGCCTGTATCCGGGGGAAACGACTTGTCGTTTTCTGCGTAAAGCCACAGCGAAGGGATCTTCGCTGCTTTTCCGTATTGCGCATACGATTTCATCAGCCCCGTCTTATCGCAGAGAGATTTCCCGTCGATAGCCCCTCTGCCGCCATCAAAATTGATCACGGCCTTTACGCCTGGCGGATTTGTGGCGCCCGTTGCGATAACGGCAAATCCACCGGCGGACATACCAACCAGCATCGCATTATCAACGGATGCCCATGAATTCCGGCGCACAGCGTTAAGCGCCGCAACCATATTTTGGATGTCCTGTTCTCCGGCCTGCAGATGAAAGGGCTGAGTACACGAGTGTCCTGCATATTCCGCAGCGCCACTGGACTGGCCATATCCCTGCCGCAGAACGACCACTGCAGCATACCCATGGCGGGCAAACGCGATTGCCGTTGAGGAATACCGGTTTGGGTTAAGCGTCCAGCGGTCAAACTCAGCATTACCGGTAGTTCCGTTGGTGATTAACACAACCGGCAAAGGCTTCTTGCTAACCGGACGTGTGACAAAAGCATCAAGTATTGCGGGCTGGCCGTTATTTAACGTGACGGACAGCGTGAGGGGTTCCCTGATAAGCCCGCTTATCTGTTGGTATCCGGCCCTGTCCGTTAAAGATTCTGCGTGCCCCGGTAAACTTATGATGAAGCCTGTCAATGGCAAAAAGAAAGATACTGCGTGGGTTATAAAACGGCTGAGCATCAGAAGATATCCTTAATTGGCCTGGAGATATACCGCTTTGCAGTTGCGTACTGGCAGGTAAAAACGCTAACGCTGACAGTCCCTGTATTAATGACTTAAGATCCTTAATCCACCAAGTGAGATGAAGAACATTAACGTAAGTAAATATGTGTGGGATGGAGGTTTTCCTTAAAACAGCTATCAAGTTAGATGCTGACTTTAGAACCGCCAAATGGTTATAATAGCAGTGGTGCGCTTAAGGCTATTTATTTTAATAGCACGCGTTTTGGTTAAATTATCGTTAATGCGGAAAAACCAGTTAATTATACTCATTAAGAACAAAGGAAATTATCGATGAATAATGCATCGCTGGAGGAAAGAATCTATGCTGTAAACTGGAGTTCATCCTGTACAGCATATGGACCCGCAAACGATGTTCCTGAGCTATTATTACAATTAGCATCTGACGATCACGAGGCAGCAATGAGCGCCAGTCATAAGCTTTGGTGCGGACTCTGTCATCAGCATGTTTCTATGGCGCCAGCAGGATATATTGCCCTTCCATTTATATTAGAGATTCTTGATAGCGCCGATGAGTTACTTACGGTTGAAATACTCGATATCTTATGGGGATTCGCTCAATGCGGCATAGAGACAGGGCCGAATGCTCCCGACTATTTCGAACCAACCAGAGAGCGTCTTATCGTCGAACTTCCCCGCTTTTCGTTACTATCCGAACACAGCAATGAGTTAATATCTCAGTTCGCTTCTGAAATAATCAAATCGTTAAGCCAAACATGAAACAGTTATGGTTTGGCTCTGGGACATTAAAAGGCGCTTAAACACCTTTATATTAATTTCCCTACCGCTCGCCCCGTAATTGCCCGACGCCCTGGGTTATTGTTGCAGTGGCTGTTTCAGCCACGGTGTAGTTCTGAACAATAATTAGCTAAACGAATTTACGTTTCAACGCTGCACTGAAATTCCTTTTTGTCATCAGGGCACCTGTATTATTCCGACGTGGGCATACCCCATCTGTTCAGGTGGCCAAATTCAATGCACTACTACAGAGCGAGCAATGATTCAACTGTACCAGGCGGGAGCAAGCCTGATTTTTTTCCATTCCTCAGGGTCATGCCCGGGTATTAATATCGCGTTATATTGCTCGCTAAGCTGGCGCAGCTTACGGACAGAGTGAGCGACATCCGTGGCGGACGTCATCAGGCCAGGGAGCGCCCTTTCATGGTAATGATCTAAGGTGTAAGCCGCATCAATCGCCAGCGTAAAATATGTACCGCTGGGTAATCTGATGAGAAAAGATTGATGTCCCGGTGAATGCCCTGGCGTGAAAATACACTGCAACGTGCCATCACCGTAAAGGTCATAGTTGTCATCTGATAAGCCGTCGAGAAAAAGCCAGTCAAGTTCAGGATGATCGTAATCGTGTCGACAGTAGGCTCCAGATGTAAACCAGTCAGGTGCAAAGGCATATTCATACTCTCGCCGCTGAACCACATGAGTGGCATGTGGGAAACGGCCAATCGCCCCCGTATGATCGGAGTGTAAATGGGACAGTACCACATAGCGGATATCCTCCGGGGCGATACCAATCCTTTTAAGCTGTTCCAGGCAGCCCTGCTTTTCTGACATCACCGGTTTAAACTGCTCTATCGCTCTTCCCCAATAAGCGAAGGGATCTTTCAACCCTTCTACAGCCAGACCACCGTCAATCAGAGTAAAACCATCCGGATGTGTCAGCAGGAACCAGGGGACGGGAATTTCATAATTCTCTCCCACGCCCTGATTCATCCTTATATGCTGATATTTACACTGCTGCGTTCCTGACTGGAACATGAAAAGCCGGATATCTGACATAATTTCCTTCCACCAATAACTCAATGAAATAGAGTACTGTTTTGCTTAACGCTTACCTGAGCATTGAGTTTTCATCATTTCGCAGAAGAACAGTAGATACCTGTGTTGAATTACATTTATCGGTAAAACCGATATAATTGCTAAATGGATCTCTTCTCAGCAATGCGCATATTCATCAGGGTCGTTGAGCGGGGCAGCATGTCGGCTGCAGCCCGCGATCTTGGCATTGGCCAACCCGCCGTCAGTGAAAGAATAGATAAACTGGAAGCACACCTTGGTACGCGTTTGCTAAGGCGCAACACGCGGAACATGTCTCTGACACATAGCGGTAATCTGTTTTATGAGCGAAGCAAAGCGGCCATTCAGGCGGCAGAGCACGCGCTTTCCGTGAATGAAGAAAATGGGGGGCTGCAAGGCAAAATCCGTATTGCGGCGCCCTATTCTGCCGGGGAAAGCCTGCTGATGCCTGCACTGTTGCAGCTTCAGAACGAACATCCTGGGCTACAGGTCGATGTCATTTTTAACGACCGCGTTATCGATCCTGTCACGGAGGGGGTGGATTTATCACTGAGGCTGGGAGAGGTCTCAGAAGGTTTTTTTGTCGCCCGTCCACTTGGTAGCGTGCGCAGAGTCTTGCTCGCCTCCCCTGCTTTGCTGGCCAGAATGGGTTATCCAGACTCTCCGGATGCGCTGGCTGGTTATCCATTTGCTGCTGTTTCTGGCGTATTTGCCAGCCATCGCATTCCATTGATCAATGCTGATGCCCAACCCATTAACGTTCCCGTTGACGTTAAATTTCAGTCCACCCACTGGCGCAGTGTCCTCACCTGGTTATTAGCTGGTCATGCCATCGGTGTTTTGCAATTTCCGGTTTGCAAAAACGAAATGGAAAAGGGGGCGCTAATCCCCCTTTTAAGCCACTACACGGTCCCGCCTTTTACTGCCTGGCTGCTTCATCCACCGGCGGGCATGATGTCATATGAAACACGCATTTGCGCATCTCTGCTGGAGGGGTATCTCAAAGATTCACTGCTTGCGTTGATGTGCCAGCAATAGCATCTGCGTCTGGCACACACATGCCCGTCGACGGCGCAACCTTGTCTGCTATGAAGAGGAGCGAAAGGATATTCCCCTCCCCAGAATGATTAATAACCCTTACTCAGAACGTTGAAGCGTAAGTTCATAAACGACGCAGGGCACATCATAATGCTGTTCTATTGCCTTATACGTCATCCCTAAGCGCTGCATAACGCGATGCGAGGGGATATTGTCAGGATCGGCAACAGCCACCAGATACGTTGTGCCTGTCCGCTCTACCGCGAAAGCAATAATCGCTTTAGCGGCTTCTGTCGCATAACCTTTGCCATGATGTTCCGGGACGAGTCGCCAGCCTATCTCTAACGGTGCGCCATCCACATTTGCCAGGTGCTGAAGGCAGGCTGCCCCAACGATCTCCCCGAACGCTTTTTCTTTGATTACCCACCACGAGTACCCGTATTGCTCCCAACGGGCCTGGACACGTCTGATACCTTCCCAGGTCTCTTCGGGTGTTTTAGCAATACCCTGGTTGATATAACGCATCACACGGGTATCGCTATCCATCCTTCTTAAACCTTCGTAGTGTGAGTCATTATAAGGTTCAAGCGTTAGACGTGCGGTTTCTAAATCCATCTGACATTCCTTTTTTCGTAAAGGTGTTGGCTTCGGTAACCTACTTATCCTGAATCAACTTATCACGATGAAAGCAAAATCATCTACTTGCACTCAGTGGGCGTCAGATCTGCGGTGAGCAAGACACGGGCGCTGTGTTTATTGCATCTGATATCTATTACGCCTACCTACCTGGACTGGTAGCCGCCCTCTTCATACGCCCCCGAAAGCTTGAGGAATGTCCAGGGTCTGGGTATTCTTTTTCAGGGCTCATGCTGCCTGCCGCTCGCTTCCCGATGGGAAAAGGTGAAAGCATGTTTGTTCTCAACTTCATTGATTCAACCACTCTTGATGGTCGGGATGTGGTAATGCGAGCACCCTCATTTCCTGACGACAGGAGCAATTATGTTTTCTATCGAGCAAGCCAAACACATGGCTGCAAAGTTAAAAGCCTCTCTTGCGTTACATGAGCAGACGATCTCTTACTCCACCGCACTCGAAATGGTTTCGCATCAGTTAGGCTTTAGAGACTGGAACACGGCGGCGGCATCGTTACGTCCGCAGGTTCCCGAGTCTCAAATTCAGTTCAGTAAATCGATACCCATCCTGCGAATTTTTGATGTCCGAAAAGCACAGGAGTTCTACCTTGAATTTCTGTCATTCAGCGTTGAGTTTGAACACCGTTTTGCACCCGACTTACCCCTGTATATGGGCATCGTCCGCGATGGTTTGCAGTTGCATCTTTCTGAACATCACGGTGACGCCACCCCAGGCGCAACGATATTTATCCCGATGAACAATATTGCGTTGTTCAGAAAGGAACTACACGACAAACGTTATGGTTACGGTCGCCCGGAAATCATTAAGCAGGATTGGGGAGAGGTTATGGAAGTCCATGATCCCTTTGGCAACCGACTCCGTTTCTGTCAAAGCTAATTATTTACGCAAGGGGCGCATCGTCTGTTGCGTCCCTTATGCCATCGCCGCGTTTTTATCAGTCGTCGCATTTTCCCTGGTGCGTCTTCACGGTTTTTTCAACACCAGTACAAGCATCATACTGCCCACAATAATACCTGCTGCCAGTAACGCCAGCCCCTGAAAGCCTGTCACGGCTAACACCTGGCCACCCGCAAGCGCGCCGGTTCCAATCGCTGCGTTAAAAATTGCGACGTAAATGGCTGACGCCGGTTGTGCGGCATCGCCGGCGCTATGAAGCAACCACGTCTGCAACCCGACGAATACTATCGACATACCCGCCCCCCACAAGGCAAGCAGCATCCCCATTAACCAGAAAGGAAGAGGTGCGACGCTACTCATACCAAGCATACCGAGTGCGAGGGCACTCAAAAGAAGTGACGTGAAAATAAGCGTTTTAAGATGACGGTCAATCAGCTTACCGGCAATGACATTCCCTGCCAGGCCAGAAAGTCCGAACACCAGCAGCAAACCCGATACGGAAGCCGCCGGTACGCCATGGACCTTCATCAACAGGGGTTCCAGATAGGTGAAGGCCGCGAAATGGGCCGAAATAATGCAGGCTGTTGCACAATACAGGGACATGAGCACCGGGTTTTTGAATAGCCCACAGTAAAGACGCAGCCTTAGTGGCTGAGGCGCCGCCAGTGCGGGAAGCGTCCAGAATAATGCGCAGGCGGCAGCCAGCGCCAGCAGCGAAATGAGCATAAAGGCATTACGCCATCCGGCCATGCTTGCAATAAAACTCGACAAAGGGACACCCAGAACACTGGCTGCCGAGACGCCGCCAAAAATGATTGAGGTGGCAAGCCCAAGCTTTTGCGCCGGAACAAGCTGCGCGCCCACTATGCCAATCATTGCCCAGAACGCACCGTGCGCAAGTGCCCCGGCCATGCGCGCACTCATAAATGTGCTCATGGAAGAAGAAAAAGTCGCTGCCATGCAGGACAAAGCAAGAATAAGCATCAGGCCAACAAGCAGAGTCTTGCGGGAAATGCGTGCGGGTATCGCACCAGAGAGCAGCGCGGCGAGCGCACCAACCCAGCCATAGGCGGTTACGACAAGACCCGCCCCGGATGCTGTCTGATTCAAATCCTTTGCTAAGGTACTGAGCATACCAATCGGCGCAAGTTCGCTTGTCACGATTGAAAATGCACTGATCCCAAGTACGGTAACTGCCAGCCAGGCGCGCACCGGCACGAAATTTACGTGTACAGCCGTTTCATTCATAAAATAAATACTCTTAAAAAAAGTGGAAATGTGACTGAGGCGTTTTTTGGTTAGTGATTTCAGGCAGCCACGCCTTTCATTTCTTGAACAGCGCATCGAGGTCTGGCAATGGGGATGGCAGCCAGGTTGAGCGATAGTATTAATATTGGTTTTTTCATGTTTATCTCCTTATGGGAACGACAGTATTAACTTGTTAAAATCGATAAAACAGACCTGAAAATGGAGAGCCGTTTTCCATAAACGGAAAAACTATGAGTGCCAATTTTAACTGGGACGATACGCGGATTTTTCTGGCCATCGCCCGCGCGGGGACGTTGAGCGGCGCAGCAGAAGCAATGGAAATGGGCATCGCTACGATTTCAAGAAGGCTGGACAGGCTTGAGCAGTCGCTGTCCGTGCCGCTTTTCAGCCGGCATCAGAGCGGATACCGGTTAACGGATGATGGTGAAGCGCTACTGGAACAGGCGGAAGCGCTGGAATACGCGGGGCTCGCTTTTGGTGAGAAAGCTAAACTACAGGGTAATGTCGCAGGGCTTGTCCGGCTGGCAACATCGGACAACCTGGCTACGCATTTCATCCTGCCCTCGCTGGAAGGGCTGATGAACAACTATCCTGAACTGCGGGTGGAAGTGCTCAGCGGCGTGCAGTCAGTTAATCTGCATCGCAGAGATGCCGATTTAGCGATACGTATGGTCAAGCCAGACAGCGGAAATCTGACGCTAAAACGTCTGGGAACGGTGGGATTTGGCGTATACGGTGCTGAGGCATATCTAAAAAAAGTGTCTGGCGGGCCCGCGGGAGTCTCGTTACAAAATGCGCACTATATAGGCTGGCCGGAATCACACCAACACCTGCCTGCGGCGCGCTGGATAACGCGAATGCTTCGTGGCAGGCCATGCAGGCTGGAGGCAAACACGCTCGCGGCACAGGTTTCCGCCGTTTTAGCGGGTCTCGGTTTAGGCGTTTTGCCGCACTTTATGGCAAGGAAAAACGGTCTGCACTGCGTTAATCCCGATCCTGGTGTGGATCAGCCGTTATGGCTGGTGATGCATTCAGACTTAGCCGGGTCACGACGGGTCAGAGTCGTTGCCGACCACTTAATTGCATTATTTGATGCACATAAAGCTCATCTGGCGATGCCATAAATATTTCGCACTTACCGACCGTTGCCGTTTTTTGTGCTTTACAGGCATACCCAGCGCTGGCAGGCAAACCAGAAGTGTGACGGGCCCCACAGAAGGAGCTTTCCTCAGAAGCGAAGTGAGAGAACGTATGGATCTGACAAATTATTTAACGGCTATCGACGGGGTTTTTTACCGGGCCATTGATCCCGCATATCGGCATTTTGCGTTATCGGGTTCCAGAGCGCCGGGCAGGTATTCAGACAGCCATCAACCCACGCTGTACCTCAGTTCCTCGCCAGAAGGGGTAGAAGCGGCCATGCAGTCGCACAGCAGTAACAGAAGTCACAACCTTGAAATCGTCAGGGTTAGTGTTACCAGCGATAAAATTATTGATCTCAGAAATGCTGAGGCGCTGTGCGCCGCAGGTATTGACCTGAATGATGCCATTGCGCCCTGGCAGGAAATCGTGTGTGAAGGTGGTGTTCCCCGGTCGTGGAATGTGCGTAACCGTCTGACGTCGCTTGGGATAAAGGGGTTAATTGACCCTTCCCGAAAAGCACCGGGGCTCTGGCATCTGGTGCTTTTTAGCTGGAATCATGACACGCATTCGCGGGTGGCTCTTCTTGAATGAATTGAAGCGTGCAGCCGTTTCTTGATCGCACGGTCTTGTGCTTCTGAGGCGCGTGGATTTACCCACGCTCCTCATCTTTTCACGGTTTTACTCCACAACGCAGGCTACATGACCTGCGCTGAGTGGCCTGAACACTCACGCTCTCTTCTCTTTCAGCGCCAGGCGCAGATGGCCGTTATTGCGCTGTAGTGCTTCGCTCGCATCCCACGCGTCCATGCCGCTGAGCAGCATCAGAATGGCGGTTTTGCACTGCTGATTGCAGCTTGCCAGCGCCGCTTTTGCCTCTTTACGTGAACAATCACTGGCCGCCATCACGATCGCTATCTGGCGCTCCTGCCATTTATTTTCCGTCGCCGGAATATCCACCCGCAGGTTGCTGTATACCCGGCCGCTGCGGATGGCAAGCGTGGTCGTTAACATGGTCAGAATAGTTTGCTGCGCGCGCCGTGCTTTGGGATTCCCGTAACCCGCAACCACTTCCGCGCCCGTTGGCGGCGCAATCACGACATCCCCCAGGCTTGCGGCTTCGCTATGTTGATCGGAAGTAAGTACCGCCACCATTGCGCCGGTCTCGTTGGCCTGGCGCAGCGCGCCCCACACCCACGGCGTTTTACCGCTTAGCGTGAGCGCCAACAGCACATCATTGTGGTTAAAATTTATCGCCTGTAGGGCACCAATCCCGCCGTCGTAGTCGTCGGCATGCGTGTCATTAACCGCAATGCAACGCACCTGTGTCTGGCTGTCCGGGGCAAAATCATTAATCGCCTGCTGCGCCAGTTCGCCAGAGGCGCCGGCCCCGATAATCACGACTCGCCCGCCGCGACTGAGTGCCGCCACGGCATGCTCAACCACTCTCGCTACATCAGGCAAACAGTGCGCCACCGCGTCGTGAGCAGCGACATCTTCCTGATGAATGAGTTGCAGGACATCGTCTGTTGAGAGTCTGTCTATCTCCGTTGTCCGGTCATTACGTCGCGCTTTCGCCGCTACCGTTAACAAAGTGCTCATCATTACCTCCTTTTTATTTATCCTGCCCTACTATAAAGCGATTCATATAATTGCCTTGCGAGACGTGTCACGTAACTGAGGGGATAAATTCAAAGGTGACAAGCCGTTAGCCGCTTTGAGATATGCTCCCCTTCGGCGATAATTACCCTCTTTCTGTGAATGATTTTGAGGCCGCAGTGAACGGAAGGCATCCACATCCTGCTTCGCGCAAACGCACCATGAAACTCAGTACCCTGGTTACGCTGATGCTGTGCAGCGTTATTGGCTCGGTGTTACTGGTGGTTTATGCGCTCTATTTTGTCCAGATCTCCAATGTCACCCGGGAAGGGGTGAAGGACACTGCAATGGCCGTTGCACGCACCCTTGCCGATGAACCGGAGATCAAACGCGCGCTCTCGATGCCTGTAGGGAGCCAAACGGTGCAGGACCTTGCCCAGGCGGTACAACGCAGAAACGATCTGCTGTTTGTCGTCGTGACCGATATGGACGGCATCCGTTTATCACATCGCGAGGCCAGTGAAGTTGGCAAACACTTTATTGGTGATGATCTGATCCCCGCCCTGCATGGCCGGGAGAATGTCTCGGTCAACCACGGCGTCCTCGCCGAGGCGCTGCGCGTTTTTACACCGGTATTTGATGCCCGACACCAGCAAATCGGCGTGGTCGCCATCGGTATCTCGCTCAGTAAAGTGGATAAACAGATAAGTCACAGCCGCTGGGGATTGCTGCTCACCATGCTCTTTAGCGCCATGGTCGGCTCGCTTGGTATCTGGGCGCTGGTCCGGGTGCTCAAGCGTATTCTTTTTGGCCTGGAACCTTACGAAATCTCGACCCTTTTTGAGCAGCGCCAGGCCATGCTGCAATCGCTCAAAGAGGGGGTTATTGCCGTTGATCGCGAGGGCAATATCACCCTGGCCAACCAGGCCGCGCGCCAGATGTTGCTCAGCACCAATAACCACGGCACCCGCGATATTCGCCACACGCCGCTGTTTGCCGACCTGCAAACCGTGTTGCAAAGCGGACAGCCGCTGTCCGATCAGGAGATCGGCTGCAACGGGCATTTGCTGCTGTGCAACAGTGTGCCCGTGCGCGGCCAGGACGGGGTTATTGGCGCGGTCAGCACCTTCAGGGATAAAACCGAAATCAGTCAGCTACTGCAACGTCTCGACGGGATGGTCAATTATGTGGATGCTCTCCGCGCCCACTCCCATGAGTTTATGAACAAGCTGCACGTGATCCTCGGCCTGCTCAACATGAAGCGTTATGACACGCTCGAAGAGTATGTGTTACAGACGGCAGAAGGTTATCAGAACGACATCGGCACCCTGCAACATCAGATACAGACGCCCGTCGTAGCAGGTTTTCTGCTGGGTAAAATCAATCGTGCCAGAGAGGCCGGGGTTATCCTGACCCTGGCGAATGAATCCCTGGTGCCGGATAACCCCAACCAGCAACAGGTGACGGCGCTGGTAACCATTCTGGGTAATCTTATTGAAAACGCCCTCGACGCCATGACCGATCAATCCGATGGCGAAATTGGCCTGTTGCTGCACTATCAAAACGGCTGGTTAAGCGCCGAGGTCAGCGACGATGGCCCCGGTATCTCCCCGGAACATATCGATGCTATTTTCCATAAAGGTTACTCAACCAAAGGCGAAAACCGGGGCGTCGGGCTGTTCCTCGCGCGCCAGCAGTGCGAAAATCTCGGTGGCAGCATTACGGTGGAGTCGGAACCTGGCGTATTTACTCAATTTTTTGTACAACTCCCCTGGGACAGTGAGAGGAAGAGCGTGTGATTAATGTATTAATTGTCGATGACGACGCCATGGTGGCGGAGCTGAACCGCGTCTATACCACGCGGCTATCTGGCTTTACCTGCTGCGGTGTCGCCTCCACCCTGCGTCAGGCCGAAAATATGATTAACGACCCGGCGCTGGATATCGATTTGATCCTGCTTGATGTCTATATGCAGCAGGATAATGGTCTGTCACTGCTCCCGATCATTCGCGCCAGCGGACGGAAAATCGACGTCATCATGATCTCCTCCGCCTCCGATGCCGCGACCATTCAGACATCGATGCACTACGGCGTGGTGGATTATTTAATCAAACCGTTCCAGTTTCCGCGTTTTGAAGAAGCCCTGACCCACTGGCAGGAAAAGAAGAAACTGATGAGCGCGCAGCAGTATTACGAACAGGCGGATGTGGACAGGCTGCTCCACGGCGGGCCGCAGGAGGTTGCCGATACCCGACGCTTACCAAAAGGGCTTACTCCGCAGACGCTGCGGACCATTTGTCAGTGGATTGATGCGCACCCGGATATCGAGTTTTCGACCGATGAGCTGGCGAGCGCGGTCAATATTTCCCGCGTCTCCTGCCGTAAGTATTTGATGTGGCTCGCGCAGATCGGCATTTTATTTACCACCATCCACTATGGGGTGACGGGTCGCCCGGTCTATCGTTATCGCCTGCTGGAAGAGCAGTACGGATTGCTTAAGCAGTACTGTCAGTAAAGGTGTAGCTATCATCCATTAGCGTAAAACGGACATTACGCGTGGATGAGGCCACCACCCGCCGGTCTTTTGTGACAAAGATTGCCTCGATCTCCGGCTTGTTGCGCAGCGCCTGGCATCCTTGTTCCACCCCCATCCCATAGAGCAGCGTGGTCCAGATATCGCCATCGAGAGAGTCGGTTGAAATCACCGTCAC
Source organism: Phytobacter diazotrophicus (assembly GCF_052061655.1). Taxonomy (NCBI): domain Bacteria; kingdom Pseudomonadati; phylum Pseudomonadota; class Gammaproteobacteria; order Enterobacterales; family Enterobacteriaceae; genus Phytobacter; species Phytobacter diazotrophicus. The sequence continues at coordinate 3,211,520 of NZ_CM125428.1, forward strand.
ACTGTCAAGTTCGTTGTCGAGCGGGTATCCCGTCGCCGGGTTAAGGATGTGATGATAACGTTTGCCGTCTACCTCAAAGTAGCGCTCGTAGGTTCCCGACGTGACCACTGATTTATCTTGCACATCGATAACCCCCACCAACGCATCCGCCGTCGAAAACGGCTTTTTCAGTCCGATGCCCCACCCGCCCTGCGGTGCGCCGAGCGTATGCACATTCCCGCCAAGATTAATCAACGCCTGCGTGACCCCTTCGCGACGCAGGAAATCGCGTACCCGGTCAGCAATATAGCCCTTGGCAATCGCCCCCAGATCGATCTCCATCCCCGGACGCACGAGATAAACCGTGCCTGCAGCCTCGTCCAGCAACACATTTTGTGGGTCGGTCAGCGCCAGCAATGCAGCCAGTTCCTCAGCGGGCGGTACGGCGTTGTCGTGGCGAAAACCAATCCGCCAGCGCTTGACCAGCGGGCCAATCGCCAGATTAAAGCAGCCGCCCTTGACCAGGCTTGCCGCCTTCGCGCAGGCAATTAATGCAAAGACCGGACGGCTAACCGCCACCGGATGCTGCCCGGCGGCCAGATTGATATCCATCACCTGCGAAGGCGTGCGGTTGACCGTAAACAGATCTTCATAGCGTTTGATCAGGCGAAAGGTGTCGGCGGCAAGCGAGGGGTTGTGGCTGAACAGTTTGAGCAGGATCGGCGATCCCATCAGGACGGCGGAGTATGACCAGACACCTTCTTGCTGTTCCATATTCACTCCTAAAAAAATGCCCCGGTCTCTGCCGGGGCTTATCATCAGGCCTGCGCTTTCGCCCAGTTTGCCGCATGGTGCCCGGCCAGTGAACCAAAAATAATGATGTCAGCCACCGCATTACCGCCGATGCGGTTGCTACCGTGGATCCCTCCGGCCACTTCGCCTGCGGCGAACGCCCCCGGAATGACCTGCTGCGCTTTATTCAGCACCGCTGTCTCAGTATTAATGGTTACACCGCCCATCGTATGGTGAACCCCCGGCGCAATGCGGATCGCGTGGAACGGCCCTTCATTAATCGGGTTACGCAGTGCGGTGCTACGACCAAAATCGCTGTCGTGTTGCTGTTCAACAAAGCCGTTGTAGCGCTCCAGCGTTGCCAGGAAAGCATGATAATCCATCCCCAGTTTCTCCGCTAACTGACGCGGTGAGCTGGCGCTGGTGACAAAGCCGCGGGCGATATACTCATCTGCCGCTTTGTTTTTCGCCCGTACGTGTTCATCAAACACGATGTAAGCGTAATGTTCCGGCAAGGCGATGATCTGCGCGGAGACTCTGTCACGGGTTTCCATTTCATTAAAGAAGCGGTTGCCCTGCTGGTTAACGAGGATCGCCCCGCCGCCGCGAATCGATTCGGAAATCAGGTACGAGGTGTTCTGTTCCACCGTCGGGTGGATCTGAATTTCACCCATGTCCACCGTGCCTGCACCGATATGTTCAAGCAGTGCAATACCGGCACCGGTTGCCCCTTTGTGGTTGGTGGTGACAAAACCGTCAAGATCCGGGCGATATTTCACGACCATCTCGCTATTGGCGCTAAAGCCGCCAGTGGCGACAATCACACTCTTCACCGCGATGGTCAGGGTTTCGTTTTCGTCATTGATCAGACGTACAGCACTCACTTTACCCTGCTCGCAGAGGATCTCTTCAACCGAGGTGTCGAGCATCACGTCGATACCGCGCTTCGTCACATTACGAACCAGACCGCTGATCAGATAACCGCCGACCGCTGAACCGTCTTTCGGACGGTGGGTGCGGTCAATACTCATGCCGCCAGTGGTGGTGATGTCGTTAAGCATAATGCCGCGATTCGCCAGCCACTCGATGGCCTGCGGCGCGTGTTCCACGAAGCAACGCAGCAGCTCAGGGTTGTTGCGGTTTTGGCCGCCTTTCAGCGTCTCCTGATAGAAAAGCTCTTTGCTGTCCTGAATGCCTTTCACACGCTGGAAGCGGGTTTCTGCGGCATTCATCCCGGCAGAGGCTTTAATGGTGTTACCGCCAAAGGTTGGCATTTTCTCAACAATCAGCACGCGTGCGCCTTCGTCATGCGCCTGGATCGCAGCCGCCAGTCCGGCACCGCCGCTGCCGACCACCACCACATCATAATTTTTCGGCGTGATGTCGTCCGCCCCCTCTTCCTGCGCCAGCGCTTTACCCGATTTCACCATCGCTTTGGAGACGGCTTTTTTCACCGATTCGCTCTGGCTGGTTGCCCCGGAAATCGCATCCACATGCGGGCTGTTGGCGGTCAGAATGCGTGAACGAATCTCATCAAAACTGGTGACAAAATCCACATCATCGCCCGTACCTGACAGCAGTTCGATATCCGCGATACGGTCGGTTTCAAGGCTGATATTGAGCACCAGCTCGCGGGTATCATCCTGTACGGTTTCGGTGTACACGCCCGGTTTGAATTTTTTGTCCGCCATGCTCATGTCGCGGATCATCGCCTCCACCAGCGAAAAGCGCCACAGCGGTTCCGGGATGGTCAACGCTTCGCGCTGGGTGCTGTCGATGAACAGCTCCAGCGTTTCACCCCGCATGATGCGATCCGTCCAGTCCGGATAAGCAATGCAGGCGCGCCCCACGGCAATCAGGTCATAGCCGTGGTCAACCGCGTCCTGTGCGTCAGCCGCGTTCACCACGCCGCCCACTCCCATCACCGGCACCTGGGCCAGGGTTTCGGAACGCAGGGCGACATATTTTTCAATCAGCGGTGTGGGATCGGTGGTCTCAACAATGGAAGGACGCAGCGTTGCGCCAACGGAGAAGTGCAGATAATCCAGGCCACGCGCGGCCAGTTTTTCCAGCAGATACATGGTATCATCGAAGCGGATCCCTGGCACTTCCATCTCTTCCGGCGAGAAGCGGTAGCCGATGATAAAGGCGTCATCCGCATACTGGCGGACCATTTTGTGAGTGATCTCCAGCACCGCCAGCGGGAATTTCGCGCGGTTGTCGCGGCTACCGCCCCACTCGTCATCACGCTGGTTGGAGTTTGGCGAATAGAACTGCTGAATGAGATAGGTGTTCGCGCCGTGTAACTCGACGCCATCAAAACCCGCGAGAATGGCGCGGCGTACGGCGTCACCGAACTTCGCGACCATCTCTTCCACTTCCTGAGTCGTCAGGGCGACTGGGGTAGCCGCGCCGTCACGCGGTGCCGCCAGCGCGCTTGGGCCAACCGGTGTGCGACCACCGATCAGTTTCGGGTCGACCATACGGCCGCCGTGGTAAATCTGCAGGATAGCTTTCGATCCTTTGGATTTAATGGCGTCAGCAATTTTCGCCAGCCCCGCCACTTTTGCATCGTTATCAATCCCGATGGCGCCAGGGAATGCGAGGCCCAGGCTGTCAACAAAGCAGCATTCAACAATCACCGCCCCGATAGCCCCGGCACGCTCACGGTAGTACTCGATAAGCTCGCTGCTGACCGTACCGTCAAAATAGCCTGTGCAGGTGGTCATGGGTGCCATCAGCAGACGGTTTTTTAGCTCGGTACCATTCGGTAATGTAAAGGGGGTGAGAATTTGCGAGTAATGGCTCATAAATAAACTCCAAACTTTAAAAGTGAAATTTGAGAATTCTTATCGGACATTATTTTCGTTGTCGTTTTTGCCGAGTACATGTCTTTAATATAATAATTTCCTTAGTTTCTTAATTGCTTACTTTAGTTAAAAAACCATTTAATACACTCAATAACATCGCTAACTCAAAGGTGTTATTATTTAAATAAAATAGAATTAACATTTGCGCTAACAAATATAACTTACAAGTTACTAACAAGTAAGTACTTCAGGCTGAAATTAAACATATAAAACACAATTAAATCAACATGTTACAAACATTAGACGGGTAAAAATCTTAATTAACACCCACAAGATTTGACAAAAAGTGTATCGATTCAGCAAAAACCACAAAACGCCGCTATTTTTTATATTGGCGGCATACAATAACACCATTAGATAATTTTCTTGATCGCGATCAATTGTCGAAAAAGCGAAAGCAGCATTATAGAAAAAGACCCGATTTTTAATTCCTCGCAAAGCTTATTGCGCGGAATGCCCATTTATTTAACGTGCCAGAGTTGAATTTAATAAGTAAAAAAAGTTTTGTAACTAAAGTCATTAAATTCCGATTGTCTGGCGTGAAAACTGAATCCTTATCAACCTTAGAACGCTATTATGAACGAGAAATCATCCGCTTTAGCACCGTCACAGGTGAGTAGTAAAAAGAGTGGTAACCAGAGCAAGCTATTGATGCTGGCGCTACCGGTTATTGTCGCAGTACTCCTGCTGTTCGTACCTGTTCCGCAAGGTCTGCCGCCGTTCGCATGGCACTATTTCGCCATCTTCGTGGGTGTGATCGTCGGGCTTATCTTTGAGCCCCTGCCGGGCGCGGTTATCGGTATGACCGGTGTTGTCGTGATTGCGCTGTGCAGCCAGTGGCTGCTGTTCAGCCCGGAACAACTGGTGGATCCAAAATTCAAACTCGCCGCACAGTCCTTTAAGTGGGCGGTCAGCGGTTTCAGTAACTCCACCGTGTGGCTTATCTTCGGCGCCTTTATGTTTGCCGCCGGTTACGATAAGACCCGCTTTGGCCGCCGCCTGGCGCTGATTCTGGTGAAATATCTGGGCCGTCGCAGCCTGACTCTCGGCTACGCCATTACCTTCGCCGATCTGTTGCTGGCACCGTTCACACCGTCGAACACCGCGCGCAGTGGCGGCACCATCTTCCCGATTATCGCCAACCTGCCGCCGCTGTACGGCTCAAAACCCAACGATCCGAGCGCACGTAAAATTGGCTCCTATCTGATGTGGGTGGCTATCACCGCCGCCTGTATTACCAGCTCCATGTTCCTGTCCGCGCTGGCGCCAAACCTGCTTTCACTGGCACTGGTGAAAAGCATTACCGGGCTCGACATCTCCTGGGGGACCTGGTTCCTGGCCTTCCTGCCGCTGGGTATTCTGCTGATTTTGACCATGCCGCTGCTGGCCTACTGGTTCTACCCACCGGAAGTAAAAGTGAACGATGAAGTGCCGCTGTGGGCCAGTCGTGAGCTGGAAAAACTGGGTAAACTGTCGCGCAACGAAATCCTGCTGCTGGTGTTTGTCTGCTCCGCGTTGGGGATGTGGATCTTTGCCGCCAACTGGCTGGAACCGGCCCTCGCCGCACTGCTTATTATCGTGCTGATGTTATGGACCGGCGTGCTGGAGTGGAACGACATCACCAGCAACAAAGCCGCATGGAACACCTTCGTCTGGTTTGCCACTCTGGTGGCGCTGGCAGATGGCCTCTCCTCCACCGGGTTTATCGCATGGCTGGGTAAAGAAGGCGGTTCGCTGATGGGCAATGTCTCACCGGGTGTGGCGACCATTGTTCTGCTGCTGGCGTTTTATCTGCTGCATTACCTGTTCGCCAGTACCACGGCGCACACCACCGCCCTGCTGCCAGCCATGTTGACCATCGCGTCAACCATTCCGGGGATGAACATGCAAGTGTTCGTGCTGGTGATGGTTACTTCGCTGGGCGTGATGGGGATCATCACCCCTTACGGTACCGGTCCGAGCCCGATTTACTACGGTAGCGGCTACCTGCCCACCAAAGACTACTGGCGTCTGGGGACCATATTCGGTGCCATCTTCCTGGCCGCCCTGCTGCTGATTGGTTATCCGTGGATTTCCATGATGTTCTGATTCCTCGCCGCCGGACACGCTCCGGCGGCGTTTTTTTGTCGCTGCCGCATGGATGTATGCGGCTCTAACCTTACAAAAAGCGAGAGAGCTATGTCGACGAAACCGTTTTACTATCAGGATCCCTTCCCGCTGGCGCATGACGATACGGAATATTATCTCCTCAGCCGCGAGCATGTTTCTGTTGCCGAGTTTGAGGGGCAGCAGATACTGAAAGTTGAGCCGCAGGCACTCACCCTGCTGGCACAACAGGCCTTCCACGACGCCGCCTTTATGCTGCGTCAGGCGCACCAGCAGCAGGTAGCCACTATTCTGACCGACCCGGATGCCAGCGAAAACGACAAGTACGTGGCGCTGCAATTCCTGCGTAACTCTGAGATTGCCGCCAAAGGCGTATTGCCGACCTGCCAGGATACCGGCACGGCGATCATTATGGGTAAAAAAGGCCAGCGCGTGTGGACCGGCGGTGGTGATGAAGCAGCGCTAACGCGCGGCGTCTATAACACCTACACCGAAGATAACCTGCGCTACTCGCAAAATGCGGCGCTGGATATGTACAAAGAGGTGAATACTGGCACCAACCTGCCCGCACAGATTGATCTCTACAGCGTCGATGGCGACGAGTACAAGTTCCTGTGTATGGCGAAAGGCGGTGGTTCGGCGAACAAAACCTACCTTTACCAGGAAACCAAAGCGCTGATCACCCCGGCGAAGCTGAAAAAATACCTGGTGGAAAAAATGCGTACTCTCGGTACTGCCGCCTGTCCGCCGTACCATATCGCCTTCGTGATTGGCGGAACGTCTGCGGAATCCACCCTGAAAACGGTCAAACTCGCCTCCACCCATTACTATGACGAACTGCCGACCGAAGGCAATGAACATGGTCAGGCGTTCCGCGATACGCAACTGGAAGCAGAATTGATGATCGAGGCGCAAAATCTTGGCCTCGGCGCGCAGTTCGGCGGGAAATACTTCGCTCATGATATCCGGGTGATTCGCCTGCCGCGCCACGGCGCCTCCTGCCCGGTGGGCATGGGCGTCTCCTGCTCTGCAGATCGCAATATCAAAGCCAAAATTAACCGCGACGGTATCTGGATTGAAAAGCTGGAGTCGAATCCGGGCAGATTCATTCCGCAGGCACTGCGCGAAGCGGGTGAAGGCGATGCGGTAAAAGTCGACCTCAATCAACCGATGGCTGACATTCTTAAACAACTGTCACAGCACCCGGTCTCCACCCGCCTGTCCCTCTCCGGCACGATCATCGTCGCCCGCGACATCGCCCATGCGAAATTGCAGGAGATCATCGACCGTGGCGAAGAACTGCCGCAGTATGTGAAAGATCATCCGATTTATTACGCAGGCCCGGCGAAAACACCGGAAGGCTATGCCTCCGGCTCCCTCGGCCCGACCACTGCCGGGCGTATGGACTCTTATGTCGATCAGTTGCAGGCGCAGGGTGCAAGCATGGTGATGCTGGCAAAAGGCAACCGCAGCCAGCAGGTGACCGATGCCTGCCATAAACACGGCGGCTTTTACCTCGGCAGCATTGGCGGCCCGGCGGCGGTACTGGCGCAGCAGAGTATTAAAAGTCTTGAGTGTATGGCCTACCCGGAGCTCGGAATGGAAGCTATCTGGAAAATCGAGGTAGAAGACTTCCCGGCCTTCATTCTGGTTGATGATAAAGGCAATGACTTTTTCCAGCAGATCCAGAATAAACAATGCGCTAACTGTGCAATGAAATAATTATCTTACGCAGGCCGGTATTTTCCGGCTTGCGATTTTCCGCAAAAGCAATATTATTAGCACACCCTCTCCCCTCACTAATTAAACTAAAGTAAGCATTCTGTAATTATTTAAAGCGGAGTGAGTGTGACTACCGTCACTCACTATTACAGAAGAGACCGCTAAATTATCCACTGTCAGTACCCTTATAATAAAACATTGGCACAGGATAATTTATGCAATCAATTTTACTTCAATCTTTGTTCCCTTTAGTTTTCATCATGGTATTAGGTTGGTTGAGCGGTAAATTAGGCTATACCAAACGTGAAGATGCCAATGTCATGGCATCTGTGGTTATCCGTTTCGCTCTGCCTTTTCATCTTTTTATTGGCGCATTAAATACTGACCCGGAGAAAATACAGAATCTGTCATTTATGGCAGTACTGGTTATTGGTTTGATGGGGTCTTATTTATTTACCCTGATTGTATCCCGTTTTGTGTTTCGTCACGATATTAAGACCAGTGCCATACAATCACTGGTTTGTGCTTTCCCGGATATGGCCTATTTTGGCGCGCCGGTACTGGCGGTATTAATCGGCCCGGAAGGATTTTTAGGTGTGCTGATTGGCAACGTGGTGACCAGCGTATTTATGATTCCGCTGACCATTGTCCTTATCCGTATGGGCGATAAAAACCACACCGAAGATCTGAACCCGGTGAAAATGGTGTTGCAAAATCTGTGGAAAGCGGCGCGTAACCCTATCGTCTGGATCCCGGTAACCGGTATTCTGCTGAGCCTGGCGGGCGTGAAGTTGCCGCATCTGCTCAGCTCGCCGATTGAGATGGTAGGCAAAATCGCCGGTGGCTTATCGCTCTTCGCACTCGGTCTGCTGTTTTACGGCGAGCGCCCTTCTTTCAACATTCAGACCTGTACCAATATTGGTATTAAAAATTTAATTCAGCCGATCATGATGGCCGTTGCCGGCTTAGCGTTCGGCCTGAATCATACGCTGATGCAGCAAGTCGTGATTATTGGTGCCACCCCTTCGGCTATTGCCGCCGGGATGTTTGCCCTGCGCAGTGATACTTATGTCGAATCGGCGTCATCGTCCATATTATTAGGGACGGCGCTGGGCGTTATAACCGAAGGGTTCATGATATATTTGGTTTCATAAATCAAGTATCAACAGATGTTATTTAACTAATTAAAGCTTTTATAAATTAAACAAACCCAAAGTCAGCGCCATGTGCGATTAGAATGGCATGGCGTAACTTCATCAACACCAGGCGACCTCATTAATAGCGGCAATGCGTTGCCGTTTTTGCAGGCAAGGTATGTGTTTATTCAGGAGTCGTAACATGTTAAAAAAAGAGATGCTGTACACGCCCTATACTGGCGCAGTATTGCTGGAAACCCCATTATTAAATAAAGGGCTGGCGTTTACCCAGGAAGAGCGCCAGGCACTCAATTTAAATGGATTGCTCCCTGACACGGTAGAAACTATTAAAGAACAGACCGACCGGGCATGGGCGCAGTTTTGCGATTTCAAACGTGATATTTCAAAACATGTTTATTTGCGCAATATTCAGGACACCAACGAGACATTATTTTATAACCTGGTGCGCACGCATTTAAGCGAAATGCTGCCGATCATTTATACCCCGACAGTGGGCGAGGCCTGCGAGCATTTCTCCGATATCTATCGCCGGGCCCGTGGCCTGTTTATCTCCTGGCCGAACCGCCACCAGATTGATGAGATGCTGCAACAATTTTCACGTAACGATATCCGCGTCATTGTGGTGACAGACGGTGAGCGCATTCTGGGCCTCGGCGACCAGGGCGTGGGCGGAATGGGGATTCCCATTGGCAAACTCTCCCTCTATACCGCCTGCGGCGGCATCAACCCGGCCACTACCCTGCCTATCATGCTTGACGTCGGCACCAACAATGCCCAACGCCTGGACGACCCGCTCTATATGGGCTGGCGGCACCCGCGTATTACCGATGACCAGTATATGGAATTTATGGACATGTTCATCGATGCGGTCAAAGCCCGCTGGCCGGATGTCCTTTTACAGTTCGAAGATTTCGCCCAGAAGAACGCGACGAAATTGCTCAACCGCTACCGGGATAAACTGTGCTGCTTCAATGATGACATTCAGGGCACCGCCGCCGTTACGCTGGGCACCCTGATCGCCGCCTCGCGTACCGCAGGCGTCAATTTGCAGGATCAACGGATCGTCTTTTTAGGCGGTGGCTCCGCAGGTTGTGGCATTGCGGAAAAAATCATTGCTTATATGGTCTCAACAGGCTTAAGCGAAGCCCAGGCGCGTGGCCGTGTCTTTATGGTCGATCGTTTTGGTCTGCTAACGGACGACATGCCGAATCTGCTCGATTTCCAACAAAAACTGGTAACCCCGCGCGAGGCTATCGCTCACTGGGATGTGGAGCAGAACAATATCTCTCTGCTGGATGTGGTACGTAACGCCCACCCAACGGTCATGATCGGTGTTTCCGGTCAGCCGGGCCTGTTCAGCGAAGAGATCGTCAAAGAGATGTACAGCCACTGTCCGCGCCCGATCATTATGCCGCTCTCCAACCCGACCTCCCGGGCGGAAGCGCAGCCGCGTGACCTGATTGAATGGACCCAGGGCGCGGCGCTGATTGCCACTGGCAGCCCGTTTGCGCCGGTGCATTACGATGGCGCGGTCTACGAGATTGCCCAGTGCAACAACGCCTACATTTTCCCAGGGCTGGGGCTTGGGATCCTCGCCGGTAACGCAAAGCGGGTAACGGAAAACATGTTAATGGCCGCAAGCCAGGCGCTGGCCGCCCATTCACCGCAGGCCACCCTGGAGCGCGGCGGTCTGTTACCGGCAGTGGAAGATATTGGTGAGATTTCGCGCGCCATTGCGTTAGCCACTGCACGTGCGGCTCAGCAGGATGGCGTTGCCCCGCAGGCCAGCGACGACGAACTGCATGCGGCAATTGAGAAAACCTTCTGGGAAGCGCAATACGCTCCCTATAAACGCGCATCGTTCTAAACCCGACCAGACAGGGGAAAGGATCTCCCCTGCTTTCAGGCCGTAGACCTTGAGTATACATGGCGGGTTTTATAATTTTTGACATACCCTAGACGGAGGACAATGATAGCGGTCTCATGCTGTTGCGTGGATGCTGTCGGCGCGCGCAAAAAACGTCATCACAAGGAAAAACCGATGAACGCATTTTTCTCTACCCAGGCCGGTTGTGTTGTCCGCTGGTTAGATCTACCCGGCGACGGTGTGCCGCTGGTCTTTGTGCACGGCCTTGGCTGCGCCTCCTCTTACGAGTACCCCCGCGTGGTCTGCGATAAAAACTTCCAGGGCCGACGCGCCATCCTGATTGACCTGCCAGGTTACGGTTATAGCGAGAAACCAAAAGAATTTCGCTACTCCATCAGTGAACAAGCCGCTGTTGTCTGCGAACTGATCGCCCATTTACAGCTCGATGATTACTTCCTGTATGGACATAGCATGGGGGGCAGTATCGCCATTGAAGCCGCAACCCAACTTAGCGGTTTACGTGGCCTGATAGTCTCGGAGCCCAACTTCCGCCCCGATGGGGGATTTTTTAGCCGCCAGATTTGTCGGGTCGATGAAGAGACTTATATTACCCATGTCTATGCGCTCATGATGAACAACTATAAAAACCCCTGGACCGGAAGTTTATCGGCCGCCGCCCCCTGGGCTGTCTGGCGTGGCGCATCCAGCCTGATTACCGGCAATCAGTGGTTTGAAATGTTTGTTGAACTCAATAAGCCCATCTGCCTGCTGTTTGGCGCAGAATCCCTGCCGGATGCTGATTTTACGCAACTGAGCGCCATGGGGATCGCCACGGTGGAACTGGCCGACTGCGGGCACAATATGTCGTGGGAGAACCCACCCGCCCTTGCCACCGCGCTGGCCGCGTTTTGCGCAGCCAACGAATAGCCCTTAGCGCAGGTGTGCGCGCTTAAACTGGCTGGCGTCAATGTCGTACTGCTTCATCTTGCGCCACAGGGTGGTACGACCAATATTGAGCAATTGCGACATCTCCTGTATTCGCCCGTTGGTCACTCTGGCAGCCTGGATAATGGCCTCTTTTTCAACGGCGGAAAACGTCAGATTGGCAGCCAGTCTGGCGCCCGGTTCCTGCGGCGCACTCCCTTCGTTAAATAACCACTCCGGCAGATGGCTCAGGCGAATATGGCCCTGTTCGCTGCTGATCGCGATATTTTCAATAATGCTGTTGAGCTCGAAATCATTCCCCGGCCAGGAGTAGGCCACCAGCCGGGCCAGCGCATCGTCATCTACCCTAAGCCGCGAGGAAAATCGTCGCTCCAGCCCGCGCAGACGGCTTTGTACCAGGGCAGGAATACTGTCGCGACGTTCCCGCAGGGGCGGGATGACGACCTCAAAGGCGCGCAAGGCATAATAAAGCTGACGGCTAAAGCGGTTTTGCTCCACCAGATTCCCCAAATCGACCGTGGTGGCAGCAATGACTTTGATATCCACCGGCACCAGACGCCTGGCCTCAAGCCGGGTAAGTACCCCTTGCTTGATGACCTGCAATAGCGCGGATTGCAGCTCAGGGGCCAGATACTCGATTTTTTCCAGAAACAGCGTACCGCCATTGGCCAGTTCCAGGCGGCTGAGGCGCCCTTTCTCATTTTCCGTGGCCGCGCTGCCCATAAAATCCAGCCCCAGCGCACTGTCGGCATACAACTGACAGTTAACGGCGATATACGGCCCCCCGGCGCGTTCGCTCTCATTGTGAATGGCCTGCGACATCATCTCCTTACCCACCCCCTCTTCCCCATACAGCAGAACAGGAAACGCCCCGCGCGCCGCCTGCCGACCGGCCTGAATCAGTCGGCGGGTTTGCGGATCGTCGGCGGGCATCTGCTCGAAGGTATGGCTGACTTTGCCCAACTGGCTGGTCATTAACTGACGCATCTGCTCAACCGGGTGTAGCAACAAAATAAAGCTATTCCCCTGCTCTTCGACAATGGGTTTGAGGGTCACCACCGCATCAATAAACTGGTGCTGGCTTTCGAACGTCACCTCTGCGTGATTGAGCGCCCGGGCATGTTTAATCGCCCGGCGAAGCAGCGCGGGCAATGTCACCAGATCGCTAATGTTTTTCCCCTGGCTGACCTGGGCGTCGAGAAACAGCATGCGCGCCGCCTGCACATTGAGAAATTGCAGCACCCCCTGCTCATTCCAGGCCATCACTCCGTCATCCATACTCTCCAGCAGGCCGTACATCTGATTCAGATGGCGGTTAGATTCCGCCAGCAAATTGTCCGTCAGGAGCGAGTTGCCAATTTCTCTGGCCGTTGCCAACGTCAGCGACAGATCCGCCGGGGAAGCATGTTCCGCCCGGCAACACAGCGCAATAGACCCGGACAGCCGGCCATGGTTGTCGAATACCGGCGTTGAGCAAAAGGCCCACGGGAACAGCGCCTGTTTGAAATGCTGGCAGCCCAGCGTCTTTACCGGCTGGCCCATCATCGCCGCCAGCGACAGCGCACAACTGCCAATAATGCTTTCCGCACAGTAGCTGCCCGGCAGGAAACCGAGCCGGGACAGCGCGTCAAGCGTGTCGGGATGGCCACAGCGACTTAAAATACAGGCAGACTCATCAAGGATAAACAGCGCGCAGGGCCGCCCTTCCATATATTCCAGGGCATCCTCCAGCGCCGCCTGACCAATCGTCAGCAGCCCGGTTTTACGGCGGCTGATCGTCTCAAACGTCAGCCCCTGTGCCTGGTGCGGTGTGCCCCAGGTGTCACGCTGCATGATCTTTTCGCAACGCTGCCAGGAGTGGGCGATGAAAGTGGCGACATCCTGTTCTGTCGTTTGATGCTGTGTCATGCGCGGTTCCGTCTGAGTCGGGTAACGAGCGTTATTGTCGCTACAGCCGAAAAAAGAAATCAACGTAAACGTTCCATTATGGAACCTGCGTCAATAACGCTGACCCACAATGCGATCCGCCTCGCATTGGCCGTGGCACTGAGTGGCTGGCAATGATCGCTGCCCAGGTTCGCTGATTTTTTGCACAAAATATATTCTGCATCGGAACCGGGGTAAAAAAGGCGGGCATTGCTCGCATTTTCCCCCTTTCTCCGGCAAAAGCGTTCCGTTATGAAACATTTATCCGCAAGGGTGTTTCACTATGAAACCCAATTTTTTGGCATTTTCTTTTTCTCTCGCCAGAGGAGAATCAGCACATCGGCCAGGGAACCCCGCACGACGGGTATCCGCCGCTGATGCCCTACAACATCAGGCCTGCGCGCTGCGGATGGCCTGGCTCACCTCCTGCGGAGTATGAATAATGAAAAAACTGATTAACCGTGTGGAAGATGTATTAAGCGAACAATTAGCAGGCCTGGCAAAAGCGCACCCTGAGCTGACGCTGCACCAGGACCCGGTGTATATGACCCGTGCCGATGCCCCGGTCGCCGGGAAAGTGGCGCTGTTATCCGGCGGCGGCAGCGGTCATGAGCCGATGCACTGCGGCTATATCGGCAAAGGTATGTTAAGCGGTGCCTGCCCTGGCGAGATTTTCACCTCCCCAACGCCGGATAAAATGTTCGAATGCGCCATGAACATTGATGGTGGCGAAGGCGTGTTGTTAATCATCAAAAACTACACGGGCGATATCCTCAATTTCGAAACCGCCGCTGAACTGCTGCACGACAGCGGCGTGAAGGTCACAACCGTGGTGGTGGATGACGACGTCGCAGTGAAAGACAGTCTCTATACCGCCGGACGCCGTGGGGTGGCAAATACCGTCTTAATTGAAAAACTGGTCGGCGCCGCCGCCGAACGCGGAGATTCACTGGATGCCTGCGCGCAGTTGGGCCGTAAGCTTAACAATCAGGGGCACTCCATTGGTATCGCCTTAAGCGCCTGTACGGTTCCTGCGGCCGGTCAGCCTTCGTTTACCCTTGCGGACAACGAGATGGAATTTGGCGTGGGTATCCACGGCGAACCGGGGATCGACCGCCGCCCGTTTAGCTCGCTTGATACCACTGTCGACGAGATGTTTAACGTGCTGCTGGAAAATGGCAACTACAGCCGCACCCTGCGCGAATGGGATCACACCAGCGGAAGCTGGCAGGAAGTCAAACAGAGCAAACAGGCCCTGCAGCGCGGCGATCGCGTTATTGCGATGGTCAACAACCTGGGCGCAACGCCGCTGTCTGAGCTGTACGGCGTTTACAACCGGCTGGAAACTCGCTGCCAGGAAGCCGGTATTGTCATCGAACGCAACCTGGTCGGTAGCTGGTGTACATCACTGGACATGGGCGGCTTCTCCATTACCTTGCTGAAAGCCGACGACGAGATCCTCGCTTTGTGGGATGCGCCAGTCCACACACCGGCCATGACCTGGGGTAACTAAGGAATTTTTTATGTCGCTGAACAGAAACCAAATTGTTGACTGGCTCTACCGCTGCGGCGAAGTCTTCACCAAAGAGAGTGATTTTCTCACCGGCCTGGACAGGGCCATTGGTGATGCGGACCACGGCCTGAACATGCATCGCGGCTTTAGCAAAGTGGTGGAAAAACTACCCGCCATTGCAGACAAAGACATCGGCTTTATTCTCAAAAACACCGGTATGGTGCTGCTCTCTAACGTCGGTGGTGCCAGCGGTCCATTGTTTGGCACCTTTTTTCTGCGCGCCGCGCAGGCGACCCAGGCCCATCAAAGCCTGACGCTTGTTGAGCTGCATCAGATGATCCGTGAAGGCGCCGAAGGGGTAATCAGCCGTGGTAAAGCAGAGCCCGGCGACAAAACCATGTGTGACGTCTGGCTGCCCGTCGCGGAATCGCTGGAGCAGGCCATCGCGCAAAACCTGTCCATTCCCGCAGCTCTGGAGGCCGCAAGCCAGGTGGCGGAAAAGGCAGTTCAGTCGACCATCACCATGCAGGCCCGTAAAGGCCGCGCCAGCTATCTGGGCGAACGCAGTATTGGTCATCAGGACCCTGGCGCAACCTCGGTGATGTTTATGGTGCAGATGCTGGCGGCAGCCGCGAAAGCGTAAAAGAAGGAAACGGCGATGGTTAACCTGGTGATTGTTTCTCATAGTGCCCAACTGGGCCAGGGTGTCGGGGAACTGGCCCGGCAGATGTTAACGGGAGATGGCTGCAAGTTAGCCATCGCCGCTGGAATTGACGATCCTGATAATCCGATCGGCACCGATCCGATTAAAGTCATGGAGGCCATTGAGTCGGTGGCTGACACCGATCATGTGCTGGTGATGATGGATATCGGTAGCGCCCTGTTAAGCGCGGAAACCGCCCTGGAACTGCTTGACCCGGACATTGCCGCAAAAGTGCGTCTGTGCGCCGCGCCTCTGGTGGAAGGTACCCTGGCCGCCACGGTTAGCGCCGCCACGGGGTCTGACATTGACAAGGTGATTGCCGATGCGCAAAACGCCCTTGAGGCAAAACGCGTTCAGCTTGGTCTCGACGCCCGGCAGGAAGCGCCCCCACAACCACAAACAGACGATGAGACACACGAAGAGGCGCTCACCGTCGCAGTGACCGTGAACAACCCTAACGGCCTGCACGTTCGCCCGGCATCTCGCCTGGTGGCTGCGCTGGCCGGTTTTAACGCCCGGCTGTTGCTGGAAAAAGAAGGGAAATGCGTCAAGCCGGACAGCATCAACCAAATCGCCCTCTTGCAGGTACGCTGCCACGACACCCTGCGCCTGATTGCCCGTGGTCCGCAGGCAGCGCTGGCGCTGGCGGCCTTTGAACGGCTGGCACAGGAAAACTTCGGGGAAACGCTCACGGCGCAGCAACCTGCGGTAACGCCAGATATTCCAGTCCAGATTAAAGGCCAGGCGTTGCGCTATACCCCTGTCGAACTGCCGCTGGCCCAGGCCACCGTGCGAACACCGGAAGAGGAAATGGCTCGTCTGCGCTGTGCCGTTAAGGACACGCTGGACGATCTGAGCGACCTGATTCGCCTGGCGGAAGAGAAGTTTTCACCCGAGATCGCCGCCATTTTTGCCGGTCACCAGACCCTGCTTGACGATCAGGAACTGATGGATAGCGCCTGGGAGATGCTGCGCCAGCGAAAATGCACGGCGGAATGGGCGTGGCACAAGATGCTGATGGAACTGAGCAGCCAGTATCGCCATCTGGATGATCCCTATTTGCAGGCACGCTATATCGATATAGAAGATTTACTGCATCGCACACATCTTCATCTGGCACAGGCGCTGGAAAACATCCCGACGCCGCTGCGCCCGAGTATTCTTATCGCAAGCGATCTCTACCCGTCCGTCATGCTGCAACTGGAGAAGAAAAACATCGCCGGGATTGCCCTGCTGCAGGGTAGCCCGCACTCTCATAGCGCGATTATCGCCAGGGAAGCCGGGATCCCCGTGCTGTATCAGCAAGTCAGCGCACTGGCTAAAGTGCGCAGCGGTGACGTCCTTACCCTCGACACTGCCCGGCCCCAATAAACTGACGACACTCCTCAGGCAGGAGTGTCGTTTTTTAACGCCTGTCTGACAGGTGTGTTCACTGTGTCACATTATTCACGCAATACGTCCAGGCTGTGGATGTCCTGCTAGCTGGCGGGATTGGCCTTATCAAAGGCCGCCTGGGCCGCCAGCATGGCGTCCATATTGTCTTCTACCCACAGTGTCAGAAACGACATGGTGTGCGTCAGCGTTTTGCCTAACGGCGACAAACTGTATTCCACCGTGACAGGCACCGTGGGGAAAATTTTCCGCGAGATAAGCCCGTCACGCTCCAGCTTTCGCAGCGTCTGCGTCAACATTTTCTGCGTAATCCCGCGAATATGTCGTCGCAAACTGTTAAAACGCTGCGGCTCTTTTTCCAGACAGCCCAGAACCAGCAGCGCCCATTTATCGGCCAGCCTTGAGAGCACATCACGCGTCGGGCAGCGATCGTCGTAAACATCGTAAGGTAATTGCAGTTTATTCATAACGATAGTTTCTCTTACAAGGTTTCCTCAGGGAAACTTAGTGGCCTTCAGGTGCCTTCTTTCATGACCACAAGATAATGTGTATAAATCGCTTCAGGTATCTATTGGATACTAAGGCACTCTGAATGACAAAGTATTTATACATACCTTGCTCACCCACTGTGTCGATAAAATAAACCTGCGAATATTTGACCACCTTTCGCGCAATAACGCGGCAATCCGTGGTGCAACAAAATAAGAGATGACATCGTGTTGAATAAATTTGATGAAGCGTTTACCCGGTACACCAGGCATCCTGATTTTGGCCGATTACTGCTTCGGTTAACGTTCGGCATTTTAATGCTTTTTCATGGCGTTGCCAAAGTGAACCACGGCGTAGACTGGATTTCCGCGATGCTTGAAGCAAAGGGGTTACCCGGATTTATCGCCCAGGGTGTTTATATCGGGGAAATTGTTGCGCCCGTGCTGATCATTATTGGCTGGTTAACCCGCCCTGCCGCTTTTATTTATGCCTTTAACATTGTGGTGGCAACATTGCTGGTGGGTACAGATAAATTCTTTACCCTGACCAAAGTCGGGGCATGGGGACTTGAAAGTGAAGCACTCTATTTCCTCGGCGGCCTGTGCATTATGTTTCTTGGCGCCGGGAAATACAGTCTGTCTGGTAATAAAGAATAATCATTCACCATTGAGGGACTACCTATGAGTATCGTTGTTGTCTATTTTTCTGGCTACGGCCACACCTCCCTGGTTGCGGAAAATGTTGCTGCCGGCGCCAGTGCTGAGCTGATTGCTATTAATGAAAATGGCGAAATCACAGAAAGCGACTGGCAAAAGTTAAACGACGCGAAGGCGATTATTTTTGGCGCGCCGACGTATATGGGCGGCGTACCGTGGCAATTTAAAAAGTTCGCTGATGCCACCTCTAAAGCGTGGTTTACCCGTAGCTGGCAGGATAAAATTTTTGCGGGTTTCAGCAACAGCGCCAGCCTGAACGGTGACAAACAGGTGACGTTGCAGTACCTGCAAACCCTGGCGTCTCAGCACGGCGGTGTGTGGGTGAGCCTTGGCTTGCCGCCGGCGAATACGCTGGCCGCGTCGCGTGAAGATCTGAACAACCTGGGCGGTTCCGTGGGCCTGCTGGTGCAGTCTCCGTCCGATGCGGGCGCGGATAAAATCCCGTCTGGCGACCTTGCCACAGCGACTAAATTTGGCGAACGCGTTGCGGCGATTACCGCGCGCTTTAACTGATTTAGCGCACGTATAAAAAAGGGCAGCCTGCTGCCCTTTTTTCATATCAAAACGGGCTTAACGGTAAACAATACCGCCATCAATCAGAATCGACTGACCGGTGACATAGTCAGAATCCGGGCCTGCCAGGTAAGAGACCAGGCTTGCCACATCATCCGGGGTTTCCGCGCGTCCCAGCGCAATCCCTTCGACATATTTCTTATACGTTTCACCCACCGGTGCGCCTGTGATCGCCGCGAAACGCTGGTCGATTTCGGTCCACATTCCGGTGCCCACAATCCCCGGACAGTAAGCATTCACCGTAATACCACGGCTGGCATACTCTTTTGCCGCCGCCTGCGTCAGCGCACGGACGGCGAATTTGGTCGCCGAGTAAATGCCTAACATCGCAAAACCGTCATGGCCGGCAATAGAACAGGCGTTAATAATTTTGCCTTTCTGCTTACGCTCTTCGAATTTTTTCGCCGCGGCCTGAATCCCCCACAGGGTACCCTGCACG
This sequence comes from Phytobacter diazotrophicus, assembly GCF_052061655.1. Taxonomy (NCBI): domain Bacteria; kingdom Pseudomonadati; phylum Pseudomonadota; class Gammaproteobacteria; order Enterobacterales; family Enterobacteriaceae; genus Phytobacter; species Phytobacter diazotrophicus. The sequence continues at coordinate 3,230,709 of NZ_CM125428.1, forward strand.
TTAATCCGCATAATGCGATCCACCTCTTCCGGGGTGACATCGGAGAGCGGTTGTACCTGCGCGATACCGGCGTTGTTAACGATGATGTCAAAACCACCCAGTTCGCGTTCCGTCTGGGCAATAGCCGCATAGACCTGTTCACGATCGGAGATATCGGCCACGAGTGTCGCGGCTTTGCGCCCTAAGGCTCTGACCTCAGCGGCGACAGCTTCCAGCGCTTCTGCCTTCATATCCACCAGCATGATTGCTGCACCGTCTTTGGCCAGACGCAACGCAATGCCTCGCCCAATCCCTTGACCGGCACCGGTTACCAGCGCGACTTTATTTTCGATAGCCATACTTTCTTCACCTCATCCTGACAAAAAACACTGCCTTAGCCACGGCAGCAGACCGGGCTTACACTACCGCCCGCCCGAGGCGTGGCCTACCCCCTCTGATGGGGGGGGTGAGCACGCGAAGTGACGTGTCGCCCGGGTGTGACGCTGGTTCCGCCCTGCCTCCTTGAGTACACTCGGGGGAAAGAGAACAGAACGAGGTTGCGGTTGTATGGCATTTTTGTCCCCCACAGGTCACCTGCCCATAGAGAATGTTGACGAAGAACCTTTTCGATTTACACGCAACCTCCCGCTGATCCTCACAAAACTCACGCCGCCGCGTACCCCAGGCGTCGTGCTGCAACGCGACCGCCTTCTAACGCGGCTGGACAACGCCGCCTCCGGTAGCCTGACGCTGGTCTGCGCGGCTGCCGGGTTTGGCAAAACCACGCTGCTTTCCCAGTGGTACCAACACCGTCAGGCACAGGGCGATGCTCTGGCCTGGATCAGTCTGGAAGAAGAAGACAGCACGCCATTACTCTTTATGCGCTACCTGCTGGCGGCGCTGAGCCCGCTCTATCCGGGCTGGAGCGATACCTTCCAGCAATACCCGGAAGGGGCGCATCCTGGCGATTTTTCACTGTTTCTGGCAGAACTGGTCAATCAGTTTCACCACTGTTCCCACCCGCTCTATCTGATTCTTGATGATTACCAGAGCATCCGAAGCCGTGAAATCCATGATGGGTTGACCTGGCTGCTCCACCATGCCCCCGCGTCGTTACATCTGGTTATCGGCAGTCGCAACCGCCTGCCTCTGGTGCTCAGCCGCCTGCGACTTTGGGAGCAGTACACGGAAATCGAAGACAGTGAATTGCGCTTTAACGATGCCGAAGCCCAGGCCTACTTCGCCCGGTCGGTAACGCCACCGGTTAATACGCGCGATATCCCGCAACTGATGACACTGACAGAAGGCTGGGTCGCAGGGATGAAAATTGCCGCCCTCTCTCCGCGCAGGCATGACGCAATGCCAGGCATTGGGGGAGTACTCAGTGGCGGTTCGCGCTCAATCAGTCGCTATCTTGAAGAGGTCATTTTCGCACCGCTGCCCGCCAGCGTGCTCCACTTCCTGATGCTGACCTCGCTGCTGAATCGTCTGCATCCGGCGTTGTGTGATGCGGTGACGGGGTTAAATAACGGCAAAGAGATGCTCGCCTGGATTGAGCAACACAATCTGTTTCTTAGCGCCCTGGATGAGGCGGGATTCTGGTTTCGCTACCACCCGCTGATGCGCGATGCCCTCTCCCAACGCCTGCAACAGGATGCCACCATCGACATTCGCCAGCTTCACGAGCGAGCGGGTAACTGGTTCGCCGCCCAGCAGCTCTGGGCAGAAGCGATACGCCATGCGCTGGCGGCCGGGAAGTCGCTCGCCCGACACGCAGAAGCCGGGGCACAATCGCTGGCGGAAGAAGGCGATATCGACACCATGGTGCGCTGGATCCACCATCTGCCCGCCACGCCCGATCCTTCGCGTATTGAACTACAGCTCAATCTGGCCTGGGCGCTGGCGCACCATTGCCGCTTTACCGACGCCCGCCAGTTGCTTGATGCCATTGAGGCGATGGTGGCGACACGCGCAGAGCATCTTCCACGGTCAACGTGGGTAAAGCAGCGCGTGGTGCGCGCCATTTGTGAGGCCTTCGCCGATAATATTTCCGGCAGTCTGCCGCTGGTTGAACCGTTGCTGAATGAGGTGCCCTGCGGGGATATCTGGGTGGATGGACTGGTCTGCAACATCCTCAGTTATTGCCATCTCGCCCTTGCCCACCCGCAGCGAGCGCTGGAGGTGCAGCAGCACGTTTCCGGCAACCAGGCCACCAACCGCAACCTGTTTGTTGAGGTCTACCGGGTCTTTGTGCTGGCACTCGGTCAGTTGCGTCAGGGGGACCTGAAGGAAGCCGAACGCCAGGCCATCCAGGCGTTGCACCATGCGGAGCACCATACCGGACAAAATTCCAGTAGTGGCGCCACGCTGGCCCCGCTGCTGGCCGAAATCGCCTGGGAGCGCGGCGACAGCGAACGGGTCAACAGTTTGCTGAACCTGCGTCTGGGCATGATTGATGATTTTTGCCCGTCGGATGGTCTTAGCCTGTGCTACGTGGTGCTTGCGCGTCAGGCGCAGTTGAATGCGCAACCTGATGAGGCCATGACACTCTTACGCCATGCCGGGCAACTGTGTAGAGATCGCGGCTGGTGGCGTGCGCGCATTGCGCTGCTTGCCGAAGAAATCACCCTCCACCTGAATACCGGCAAGAAAGATAATGCCCGCAGGCAGTTCGCCTTACTCCAGCAACTGGCGAGCGAGCCGAGGGCGGTGGAAAACAGGGTTGTCGGCTGGCACAGGGGGATCTGCGAAAGCCGCCTGTTACTGGCCGAAGGCGATGCGCTGACGGCGGCGGCGATGCTGACTCCCGTGATAAATGAGCAGGAGCGCTGTGGTGAATGGCTGGCGGCAACGCGCTTGCGCATCCACCAGGCCGTGGCCTTCTGGCAAGCCGGTGACGAGAAACAGGCTATAGCGGCGTGCGTTCCGGCACTCCCGCGCGCCGTCGCGCAAAACATGCAGCGCACGCTGCTCGATGGCGGGTCGGCGTTACTGGCCCTGCTCAGCCGGTTGCGTGAACAGTCCCAGTTCGATACAGCATTAACCGCCGTCACCGCCAGCGCCGGGGCGATGCTGATGTCCGGGGGGATTCCCCCCCTGCCGACACACGAAGCCGCGACGCAGGGGCTACGATTGACCGAACGCGAGCAGCAAATCTTACAGCTCATCGCCGAAGGACACTCCAATAAAGGCATCGCCCGCACGCTTGGCATCTCGGTTGAGACCGTCAAGTGGCACCTTAAACAGTTGTATGAAAAGCTGGCGGTGAGCGGACGTATTCAGGCGGTGAACCGGGCGAGAAAATTGGGTTTAATGGGTTAGCGAGTTTTCGCCTGCCTTGTGTGACAGGCGAAGAACACATTAGCCACCGATTACGCCGACCGACGAGCGCAAAATGCCACACACATTCCCACCAGCGCGGCCCCACTCAGCCACTGGAACACCAGACGCCACGCCTCCAGTGACGGATGCGCCCCCAACAGCACGGTGATAATTGCCAGCATCATCGCCCCGGCGGTGTACTGAGTGGTGACCATTAGCGCACTGGCCCGCCCCTGTAGCGCCACAGGTGTGGCCGTTAGCCCGATGGCAAACATCGCCGGATAAATCAGCCCGTGTCCCAGGCCACTCAGCGCAATGCCGAGCATAAAGGCAAGCGAAAACGGCCCAGTGAGCGTCGTCGACAGCAGCCACAGCCCCAGCCCCGCAGCAGCAAACCCAACGGTTAACACCCCCGCGCTGGAAAAGCGTACGCTCAGACGGGTATAGAGACCGTTGCCAGCCACAATCAACACTGCCAGCGGGGTAAACAACAGCCCGGTCACCACCGCCCCGAGCGCCAGTGTCTGCTGCCAGAACAGCGTCATGTCATAGAACTGGCTACCGACGCTTGCCATATAGCAGGCGCTACTGAGCCAGCCGCTTTGCAGCCCCGGTAACGTGCGAAGCCGTTCCGACAACAGCGGCCTGGCGGCAAAGCGCTCATGTACGATAAATAGCACCAGCATGCCCAGCGCCAGACGGTTTGCCAGAAAATCAGGCTGCCCGGTTTCGGCGTAGCGCATCAGCGCCCAGACGACCGCCCCGGCGGTGGCACAGCCTGCCAGCGCCCCAAACCCTCCAGGCTGTTTCTCTCCTTCGGTTCTCAACAGCGGGAAGTCCCGGCTAACCCGCCAGAGCGCCAGCAGCCCTGGTGGCAGATTGATAAAAAAGATAGCCCGCCAGTTTAACTCGGCCAGCAGCCCACCCAGCATTACACCTGCCACCAACCCGAGCGCGCCAATCGCACTCCAGATAGCCAGCGCCCGGCGATGAGCTTCGCCCTGAAAACGCTGCGCCATCAGCGCCAGTACCGCCGGTTGCAGGAGTGCCGCCGCAACGCCCTGACCCGCACGAGCGGTTAACAGCAGCGCGGCGCTCTGCGCCAGCCCACCGAGGACGGACGCGAATAAAAACAGCCCCATCCCGATGGTAAATATCCGCCGGGCACCCAGACGATCGCAGAGGCTTCCCCCCAGCAGCAGCAGCCCGGCAAAAATGAGCCCGTAGAGGGAAACAACCCATTGCATTTCACCAGCCGTGAGCGCTAAATCCTGCGCCAGCGTGGGCAGCGCCACGTAAACAATGGCGTAATCCAGCGCAATCAGCGCCTGGGCAATGCCCGGTACCAGCAGAGGAAGAGAACGCGATGTTTGTGGCGTTGTCGTCAGATTAATGTGCGTCATCAGGCTTCCTGTTCGTTGAATAATGATGAATAATCCTCATGGATTATTTGCTCTTCATACAGGCTACGCCTTATTGATTGACGCAATCAAAGTCATAGTTTTCAGCAAAAGATGAGTTAAATTCATCCATGAAATTACGTCGTCTGCCACCGCTTGGCGCGATCCGCGCTTTTGATGCTGTTGCCCGCCACGCCAGTTTTAAACTGGCCGCCGAGGAAATTGGCGTCACCTCCACGGCTATCAGCCACCAGATTCGTCAACTGGAAGAGACCCTCGGCCAGCGCTTGTTTACCCGTTCCCCCCGCGCGGTAACGCTCACCGCCAGCGGCGAGATCCTTTTTCGCGCCTCGGAGAATATGTTCACCACCCTGCGCGAGGCCGTCATGCTTATTGAGGCCGGTGCCCCGCCCGATGCGCTGACGCTCAGCACCACCTCGAATTTCCTGACCAACTGGCTGGTGCCGCGCCTGCCGCTTTTGCACCGCCAACTCCCGGACCTGGAGCTGCGCTTTCACAGCAGCACCAGCCTGGTGGATGTGCGCGGCGCGATGGCCGACTGCGCCATTCGCTACAGCATGCAGGCGGACGCGTCGCTGGAAAGCACGCTACTCTGGCGGGATCGTTTTGTGCTGGTCGCCAGCCCGGCTATAAAGCTGCAAAGCCCGCAGGATCTGGCCGGGCTCACGCTTTTTCACATCGAAAACCGCCATGTGCCAACGCCGGAACCGGACTGGCAGCACTGGAAAGAGACGTTTGGCCCGGCGGATTTAGCCGTGCAGACGGGGATCCGTTTTGATGATGAGACACACGCGATTCAGGCGGCGATTGCCGGACAGGGCGTGTTACTGGCAAGCGAACTGCTAATCCAGTACCCGCTGGCACAAGGGCTACTGCATATTGCCCTGCCGGGGGCGCTTCCCGGCGGCAATTACTATTTTGTCACCAGCACGGATAAAGCCAGCCGCCGCGATGTGCAACAGTTCAAACAGTGGCTTATCAAGGCCTTTGAGTACGTGACGTTGTAACAAAAAAAGCGAGAAACACGCGCTATGACCAGGTGAAAACGTAAGCGGTCCCCCCTGGGTTTTGCTATGGTATTTTTTTGCTGATGAGAAGCGGGTAGAACGAATGGAGCGGCTGGATTGCGACCGTATGTTTGTCGCGGTGATAGAAACAGGCAGTTTTACGGCGGCAGCGCAACGCTGTGGTACCAGCCACGGTCAGGCATCGAAATTGATCTCCCGGCTGGAGAGCGAACTGGGCGTCAACCTGCTGCGCCGCAGCACCCGCTCACTGACCCCCACCGAGGTGGGCCTGGCCTACTACGAACGAATCCGTCAGCTACTGGTCGATTATGACGCGCTTAATGATGCCGTTCGCAATAGCGCCAACGCCCCTTCCGGGCTGCTGCGCATTTCGGCCCCTGTCACGTTTGGCGTCTCACAGCTCGCACCACATCTGGTGGAATTCGCCCGTCGCTACCCGGATATCGAACTGGATGTCAGCTTTTCCGACAGGCTCGTCAACGTGGTGGATGAAGGCTTTGATCTGGCCCTGCGTATCGGCAGCCTCAGTGACAGCAGCCTGATTGCCCGCCGTTTATGCCCGATTCGCAGTGTGGTCGTCGCCGCCCAAAGCTACCTTGAACGCCACGGCGAACCGGTACACTGGTCAGAGCTGGAACAGCACGCCCTGATTGTTGATACCAATTTTCGCGATCCCTGGCACTGGCCGTTTCGCGACACCCAACAGCAAATGCATTTGCAGCCGGTTCGCGGGCGAATCAAATTCTCCAATGCGGAAGCCTGTATGGAGGCCGCCTGCGCCGGGTTAGGGATTGCCAGAGTGCCGATGTTTATCGCTGAAAAAGCATTGAATGCGCAGCGTGTGGTGCCCGTTCTGGCTCCTTTTGAGGCGCCGCCGCTGGCGCTCTATGCGGTCTATCCCCCGGCCCGCTATCTGGCGCAGAAAGCCCGCGTGTTAATCGATTTTCTGGCGGCAACGTACGCCTCGCTGGCGTAGCCATGATTGTTTCCATTATGGAAATAAATATCCTCTTTTTGACCCAATAATCATTGGGCTGGAAACACTCTATAGTCCTTTCATCAACCTATTCGAGAGGACACAACCATGACTGATTCACGTACTGCTCCCTATGCATCTCTGCTGTTGCGCCTGGCGCTGGGTATTCTGTTTCTGGCGCACTTTAGCCTGAAATTCTTTGTTTTTACCCCGGCGGGTACCGCGAAGTTTTTTGCCTCCCTCGGTCTGCCTGGCGGGCTGGCCTATCTCACCATGGCGGTTGAACTGGTGGGGGCGATTGCGCTGATCCTCGGTATCTATAGCCGTATCGTTGCCATCGTGCTGATTCCGATTCTGTTGGGCGCTATCTTCACCGTTCACGGCCCGGCTGGCTTTTTCTTCACTAACCCGAACGGCGGCTGGGAATTCCCGGCATTCTGGATAGTGGGTCTGCTTGCTCTGGCGCTGACCGGGGATGGAAAATACGCGCTCAAACCGACCCCTTTTAAAGGCTAAAGGAGTACACATGCTGATTGACGGAAAATGGACGGCGGACTGGCACCCGGTGCAGGCCACCGATGAAAAAGGCGGGTTTGTGCGCCAGACTTCCAGTTTTCGCCACTGGGTGACGCCTGACGGGGCGCCCGGTATTACGGGCGAAGGCGGTTTTATCGCCGAACCGGGACGCTACCATCTGTATGTCGCGCTGATTTGCCCGTGGGCCTCGCGTACGCTGATTGCCCGGAAGCTAAAAGGGCTGGAAGAGGTTATCAGTGTCTCGGTGGTTGAACCCTGGCTGCTGGAGGAAGGCTGGCATTTCGGCGATTACCCTGGCACCGACCGCGACACGATCAATAACGTCGAGTGGCTGCATCAGCTTTATACCAAAGCCGATCCAACCTTTACCGGCCGCGCGACGGTCCCGGTGCTGTGGGATAAGAAAACCCATACCATCGTGAATAACGAGTCCGCTGATATCGTACGGATGCTCAACAGCGGCTTTGGCGAACTGGCGCGTGGCAGTATTGATCTCTACCCCGCCGCCCTGCGTGAAGAGATTGATCAGCTCAACGCCGAGATTTATCCAACGCTGAATAACGGTGTGTACCGCGCCGGTTTTGCCACCACCCAGGTCAGTTATGAGGAGGCAGTCAGCGATGTGTTCTCCATGCTCGATACGCTGGAAACGCGTCTTGCTACGCGGGAATTTCTCTGCGGTGGACAGCTAACCGAAGCCGATATCCGTCTGTTTGTGACTCTGGTGCGGTTTGATGCCGCCTACCATGGGGTGTTCAAATGTAATCGGCGTAAGCTTGCGGAATACCCGCATCTGGACCGCTATCTGCGGACAATGCTGGCGGTTCCGGGCATCCGGGAAACGGTGAATATTGATCACATCAAGCAGGGCTACTATTCCATCAAGGCGCTCAATCCGAATGGGATTGTTCCGCAGGGGCCGGATCTCAGTGCGTATGGTTTATAAGTCAGTCGCAAAAAGCGAGATCATCGCAGGGTGAGGAGGCCAGGCGGCTATGGAGGAGGGTTCCGTTCACCTTATATTCATGGCGAAATGGAACCTCCGGACACGTGAACGGGTAAAGGGGAACACCGCGTTCCCCTTTACAATCCCAGCGGCCCCGCAAAGAAATCGGTGCTTCGCACTGCGTTCGTCTCCCGCCCCGCTGCCTGCGGTCGGTTTGACTCGAGTTACTCGCCCCATCCCTGGGGCTCGCCCCTCGGGCCAACGCGTTAAGCGGGGACTCAACCCCCTCGCTGCACGCTCTGCGCCAGAGGGACACAAAAATGTCGCTGTGGTTGTCATGCGGGAAAACGAGTCAGCCATGGCTAAAAAGGTTGAAGATATTCACCGCATCTACGGTTAAACCGGCGTGAAGGTGAGCGAGTAGCCCCGGTAAGCGGTAGCGCCACCGGGGAGTGCCTTGCAGGGCGCAGTTAGTGACCAACCCGCCCCGGATGGCGGCGCAAGCGCCTGATCCGGGCTACAAAACGTTCAGGCCGCACGAATAAATAGTCCCCTCTCCTCTTTGGGGAGAGGGCCAGGATGAGGGGAATATGCGGCTTGGGAGGTGGGGTGTTATAAAAACGCGGTTTCGCTGCTCCCCACGCTTTTCAGCTCAAGCCCTACAAATTTGAGCCCTATTCCGTGTTCACGATCTATATCGCTTGCAAACATAAATCCGAAATTATCTTTCGCATCAGGAGACAGATAAATTTTCACCAGAATAAGATCTGTCGCCTCTGCGCCGTACACCCGTTTGCAGTACGCTTGAGTTTCCGCTGTGATTTTCTGCGAGAAAGCGTTCTGTTTCTCGATAAGAAACTGAATATCGTTCCTCATTTTGTCATCAGGCGAATGCGCTTCCAGATTTATGCACTGAACAGGTTCAGAACCGAATGTCGGTAAAAGCAAATCAACTGCGGCGCCTTCATCATCGGCATAGTTTTCCAGTTCTACGGACATCTTCCGGGTTCCTTTTATCGGGACCTCAGGGCAGTGATGGTTTCTCTGCCCTCAGCGAATTGATATCTGGCAATGCTTGCAAGAAAACGAGGGAATTATCATCCCCAGGCTTCATCTTCGGTTATCACCTTGCTGATGAAACTATCGAGATCCTGCTCAAGAAAAATACTCTTCTGGCTTTCCAGATTGGCAAAATAGACGGCCCCATCATCCAAATTCATACAGTAGGGAAACCCACCGCCGTCAATGGCAAAGGGAAGAAAGTTTGCCGGGAGAATCTTCTTATCGACAACCAGCGTTCTGTAGTAGCCATCAGCGGTCAACAAACCTGGACTGTTAGCACGCAAAATCGACAGAAAGTATTTGATATCGTTCTCATATTTTTCACTCTGGTAAACGCGCCGCCCATCCTCAAGCTTACCACCGTTACTGATGAGCCATAGCGACGTTAAAACATCAGGGAAAGAGACGCCCAGCGATGCTTCAATATCGCCAAGCTCATCAGCCGTGACGGCGGGCGATGAATCTACGAGTTTAATCATCATGTCGTTACCTGTTGGTAATAAGCAGCAATATGGCCTCTCAGCCGTCCTTAATGCCGAGAAATAGTAACAGCTTCTCTTGCTTCATACTCATCACCACCATGATCGCCTCGTCGATTCATTTACCTTTTCACCCTCGAATATCAGTAAGAAAAGGGTGAATGTTGCTGCGCCTCTTGTAAAAAATGGGTGGCATCTTCACCGGCAGCGGTATACAGCGGCGCGTTTTGATCGTTCGCAACGGCAAAAATGGCATTCGCGACATCCCCGGCGTGAGTCACTGGCGAGTGGTTATCGCGCGCCATCTGAATAAACGCATCCACCATCGCGCCATACACCGGATCGTCTTGTCCGCCAAAATAGGCCCGCGCATTCTCGCCAAACTTCGTCTCTGGTGAGCGCCCCGGCAACACCACATGAACGCGAATACCCAATGGCCTGACCTCAATGGCTAATGACTCGCTCCAGGCATTCAGCGCCGCTTTACTTGCACGATAAAGCCCAATCAGCGGCATTGCTTTGGTTGTCACTGACGATGAAACATTGATGATAACCCCTGATTTTTTCTCTCTCATTAGCGGCAGAAACGCCTGAGTTAATGCGAGTGTCCCAAGAACATTGGTGTTCATTAACTGCTGCGCGGTTGCCAGGGGCGTGAGTTCAACAGGGACCGGTGCGCCAAAACCGGCATTATTCACCAGCAGGTCAATCGCCCCGGCCTTTTTCACCACATTATCAATGCTGTCAGCGGAAGTGATATCCAGCGGCAAAAGAGTCAGGTTGTCGCTTTCAGGTAACAGCGTCGGATCGGGCGTTCTCATGGTTGCAATCACTTTCCAGCCTTTGTCTAAAAAGAGTTTTGCTGTTGCAAGCCCAAAACCCGATGAGCATCCGGTAATCAGTGCAGTCGACATGTTTAATCCTCTCTGTTGGCAAGAGCAACGATCATAGCCGCCTCTGTCTGGACAATATATAATCAATAATCCAGTAAAATTTAGAGAGCGTCCAATGTCAGACCCGTTAACCGATATTGTTACCTTGCTCAACCCCAGGCCCACCCATACTAAACTCGTTGAGGGTGCGGGTCAGTGGCGTATTGTCCGGGAATCTTGCGGAGAGGCGTTTTACTGCGCAGTGTTACAAGGCGAATGTCTGATAAGCATTAACGGCAAAGCGCCAAAATTGCTGGTATCCGGCGATTTCATTCTGATACCCGCAACCTACACGTTTGAAAACACCAATGCGGGCACGTCTGCGCCGACGGACATTACGACGCCGACCCTTATTGGCGATGGGCACGTGAGAATTGGCGCAACAACGGGACCGGCTGAATTTCTGATGAATGTGGGGCACTGCGAATTCGACACGCCGGACAAACAGCTTATCGTCGCATTACTGCCCAACGAGATCCTGGTGAAAGGACAACAGCGTTTTGTCACTCTGCTTGAACTTCTGCTTAATGAAAGCCAGGCCCGGCGGCCAGGACGTGAAGTGGTATTGATGCGTCTTTTACAGTTATTACTGGTTGAGTCGTTGCGAAGCCATGATTGTCTGTCGGGAACGGCAGGTATTTTGCGGGGATTACAACACGAAAAGATCGCCATCGCGCTGCATCTCATTCATGAAAAACCCGACATTGACTGGCAAATAGCACAGCTCGCCAGCCATTGTGCGATGTCGCGTTCCTCTTTTTTCGCCATATTCAACGAGACAGTCGGTATGCCGCCCATGCAATATCTGCTCTTCTGGCGAATGTCGTTGGCCAGAAAAGCACTGTTGAGCAGTACGGATAAAATCGAACAGATCGCATTTCGCATTGGATATCAGTCAGCGAGCGCCTTCAACGTCGCCTTCACGAAATATGTAGGGATGCCGCCGGGGGTATTTCGACGCCAGAAACCCCATGCTATCTCTGTGGCGTCGCATCACTGATGAAAAGCCAGTGTTGAATACTCTTTCTGTACGCTATCACTGGCTTTGTCTTTACACACTTTCCCCCTAAATAAAACAGGCTTTGCGGCATCTGTTGAAGGGGGAGTCGTTAACACGGATTATCTTACCTGCATCCGATATTCAATCATGCCGCTTTTTTTCGCAATCCAGTCATATAATCTTTGCGCACGATAATTTGCTTCATGGGTGTGCCAGTAAAGATGGCTGGCATGACGTTTTCGGGCTTCTTTCTGAACATATTCAATTAACTGTTTGCCAATCTGTTTACCGCGCGTATTTTCGCTGACATATAAATCTTCAAGATAACAGTAATCACTTTCCGCCCAGGTTGAACGGTGAAAAAGATAATGAGCGAACCCCACCACCTCGCCATTACTTTTCGCGACAGCACAGAATATCGGCTCGATTGGATTGGCAAAGCGCTCCCAGGTGCGCGTTGTGACCGCATCAGGAATATCAACATTATAAAATATTTGATAATTTTCCCACAGCGGCAACCAGCTTTCATAATCCATTTCACTGGCTGCTTCAATTGTGATAACCACTGTATTCATAATAATAACCTCTTTATTTGCTGGCTTGTTCTGTGTTGGGGTGAATCATTAATTAAGAAACGCAGGCGTAGGTATTGTCTTTTTTCAAACACGTAAAGCACAGGCAACATGCCGATATATGACGCGCCTTATCGCCGCCGCTCCACCCTGCCCGTCATTGACGCTTCGGGAATAATGATAAGGTTAAAATGGCAGGTTTAGCCCCACCAATTTTTCACAATGTAGCAGACCAATTTATCTTCTGGCTGCAGACCATCCTGTTATAGACTGGATAATGACGGAAGTAATAACGGAGAAAAGGATGTTTAAGCATGCCCAGCTTGAAACGGTAAAGGCCTGGATGATGGATCCCGCAAACGGCTCACTGCCTCTTCATGAACGGATCCAGAGAGCAATACGGGCACTTATCCTGGAAGGCATTTTATCTCACGGCAAAGCCCTCCCCGCCTCGCGTGCATTAGCCATCTCACTCAATGTTTCCCGTGACACCATTGAAGCCGCCTATACGCGTCTGCATGCGGAGGGGTTTATTGAAAGGCACACGGGTAAAGGCAGCTTTGTTTCTGCCAGCGCCCGATTTCTGAAATCACATTCCCGGCAACGCCAGTCCGCCGCTGAGGTACGTGAACCCACGCTCAGTGCGCGGGGAAATGTGATGTACAAAAGTGGGGGGATACGTGAATTTTCATCGCCTCGCCCACTGGCGCCGGGGATCCCCGAAACACGTCTGTTTCCGGTACAAACCTGGGAGCGACTTGAGCGACAGGTACTAAAAGAGTATCGCCACCATGCGCTGGAGCAAAGCCCGCCTCAGGGGACAGAGCGGTTACGCCGGGCCATCGCAGAGTATGTCAATCTGGAACGCGGCGCGCATGCCACGCCAGAACGTATCATTATTCTGACAAGTTCCCAGCAGGCGCTCGCCCTCTGTTCTCATGTCCTGATGGACAGCGGCGATGCCATCGTGATTGAAGATCCGACCTATCAGGGGGCGCAAAAAGCGTTTAAGGCTGCCGGGCTGAGCAGCCTTCCGGTTCCGCTTGATGAGAAAGGGCTGTGTATCGAGTCACTTAATGCTCTGACAGCGCCGGCAAAAGCTATCTATCTTACCCCTTCCCATCAGTATCCTACCGGCGTCACCCTGTCGCTTGACCGACGGCTGGCGGTCATCGACTGGGCAAACCGTCACCAGGCCTGGATTATTGAAGATGACTATGACAGCGAGTTTCACTATGAAGGCAAGCCGATGGCCTGCGTGCAGGGGCTGGATGCCTTTAACCGGACAATCTATATCGGGACGTTCACCAAGTCTCTTTTTCCGGGGCTACGCATTGCCTGGATGATCGTGCCTGCAGAACTTGTTGAACCGCTGACGATGGCAAGGACGTTAATGGACGGTCATACCGCCTCCATCACCCAACTGACCGTCGCCAAATTTCTGGAGGGTGGTCATTTTGGTTCCTATGTCCGGATGATGCGGGAGGTTTATGTTGCTCGCCGTGACAAACTGGCGAGCCTGATTGAAGAGCGTCTTTCTGATTTTGTCGTTGGCATAACGCCAACGGGCGGAATGCAGATGCCCTGCCATCTCAGGAAGGGCATTTCCGAAGCAGCCGTTGCCACAGCCGCCCGACGAGCAGGTATTGATATGCTTGGGCTTGCCGAATTATATGCAAACGAACCGGCGTCAACCGGTTTTTTGATGGGTTTTGCGGCTTACACGGAGAAGGAAATAGAAGAGGCGGTAGAAAAAATCGCCGCCCTTTTTCGTCGTCTCTGAGGCTTTGGCGTGTCAGCCCGACACCCGACTCACTCAATGTGCCCGCCGCTGGCAGGCCGCCAATATCATCCTGAACGGATGCGAGCTATGTGGATTGCTAGCCTAATCGCTGCATTTCAGCGCGGCCAATACTGCGTCGCCATGCGCCAGGGGCCTGCCCGTAGTGACGCTTAAAGCTGCGGTTGAAGGACTGCTGAGAGTCAAATCCTAACGCAATGGCCACGTTCAAAATCGGTTCGTCGCTGCGGGCTAACCGCTCGACCGATTTTTGCAGCTTTTGCGCACGAATATACTCGGCGAGACGATAGCCCGTATGCTCTTTGAAGATCCTCTGGAGGTGCCACTTCGAATAACCGGCGCGTCTGGAAACGGTATTGATATCGAGACGGCTTTCAATGTTGTTGTCGATCCAGTCGAGTAAATCGTGAATAAATGCGCCATTGTTCATTTTGTTTCCTCCCGCGCGGCTTACCAAAAAAGCATCTTTGTCTGTTGCATTTAAAGGTGGCCTGCTTTTGCAGTAAATGCAAGTTTTATTATTGCATTTAAATCCCTGCCGGAAATCTGTCTTTTACCGCTGACACAAACAGCACATAAAGTGCAACAATTATTCTTGCACTTAATTTAGCACCTCCCTACAATCGCCGCGATAGTGTATTCGCAACTGTTACAGTTTTGTGGCGATGAACGACACAAATGGCCTTAAGCCAGCCCGGACAAAGGAAGTGGCGCAGCGTCCCCTGCTGTGTCTTGCCCGGCGGCTACAATTACCGGAATAAAAATAATGAGCCTGCAAAAACATTGGGTTAATTTTCGTCTGAATGCGCTGGGAGCGGTATTACTCTCCGTCATGCTCGTCGGATGCGATGAGGGTGTCGCGCAAAATGCCGTGCCACAAGCGCCCGCCGTGAGCGCCGCTGACGTGGTCGTGAAATCGATTAGCCAGTGGGATAGCTTTAACGGTCGGATTGAAGCGGTGGAAAGCGTTCAGCTACGCCCCCGTGTCTCTGGCTACATTGATAAAGTGAATTACACCGACGGCCAGGAAGTGAAAAAAGGCGAGGTGCTGTTCACCATCGATGACAGAACCTATCGTGCCGCGCTGGAACAGGCGCAGGCGACGCTGGCGAGAGCCAAAACGCAGGCCAGCCTGGCGCAAAGTGAGGCCAGCCGTACCGATAAATTAATCAACACCAATCTGGTCTCCCGTGAAGAGTGGGAACAGCGTCGTTCTGCCGCCGCCCAGGCGCAGGCCGACATTCGTGCAGCGCAGGCGGCAGTTGATGCCGCACAGCTTAACCTGGACTTCACCAAAGTGACCGCCCCCATTGATGGCCGCGCCAGTCGTGCGCTGATCACCAGCGGTAACCTGGTCACGGCGGGTGACAGCGCCAGCGTGCTCACCACGCTGGTATCGCAGAAGACGGTTTACGTCTACTTTGACGTGGATGAGTCGATCTACCTCCACTACCAGAACCTCGCCCGCAGCGGGCAAGGCGCGTCCAGTAACCACATGGCGCTACCGGTTGAGATTGGCCTGGTTGGCGAGGATGGCTATCCCCATCAGGGCAAAGTGGACTTTTTGGATAATCAGTTAACGCCGAGCACCGGCACTATCCGTATGCGTGCGCTGCTGGATAACGCACAGCGTCAGTTCACGCCAGGACTCTTTGCCCGCGTGCGTCTGCCGGGCAGCGCTGAGTTCAAAGCCACGCTTATCGACGACAAAGCAGTGCTGACCGACCAGGATCGCAAATATGTTTATATCGTTGATAAAGAAGGTAAAGCGCAGCGTCGTGATATTACGCCGGGGCGTCTGGCTGCCGGTTTACGCATCGTGCAGAAGGGGCTGAACCCTGGCGATAAAGTCATCGTCGATGGTTTACAAAAAGTGTTTATGCCGGGTATGCCGGTTAACGCGAAAACCGTTGCCATGACTACCAGCACCGCCCTCAACTGATCCCTTACCTGAGAATCCGACACATGGACTTTTCCCGCTTTTTTATCGACAGGCCAATTTTCGCCGCGGTGCTGTCGATTCTGATTTTCATTACAGGATTGATCGCTATCCCGCTGCTGCCGGTCAGCGAATATCCTGATGTCGTACCGCCCAGCGTGCAGGTACGCGCGGAGTATCCCGGCGCAAACCCGAAAGTGATTGCAGAGACCGTGGCGACGCCGCTGGAAGAAGCGATCAACGGCGTTGAAAACATGATGTACATGAAATCCGTCGCCGGGTCCGATGGCGTGCTGGTCACCACCGTCACCTTCCGTCCGGGTACTGACCCCGATCAGGCGCAGGTTCAGGTGCAAAACCGCGTATCACAGGCCGAAGCGCGTCTGCCGGAAGATGTGCGGCGTCTGGGTATCACCACCCAGAAACAGTCGCCGACGCTGACGCTGGTGGTGCATCTGTTTTCACCCAACGGTAAGTACGACTCCCTGTATATGCGTAACTACGCCACGCTAAAAGTGAAGGATGAACTGGCCCGTCTGCCGGGCGTCGGTCAAATCCAGATTTTTGGCTCCGGTGAATACGCGATGCGCATCTGGCTGGATCCCAATAAAGTCGCGGCACGTGGGTTGACCGCCTCCGATGTGGTAACGGCAATGCAGGAGCAAAACGTCCAGGTTTCCGCCGGGCAGCTTGGCGCCGAGCCGCTGCCGAAAGAGAGCGATTTCCTGATCTCCATTAACGCCCAGGGTCGCCTGCACACGGAAGAAGAGTTTGGCAATATTATTCTGAAAACGGCGCAAGACGGCTCGCTGGTCCGCCTGCGTGACGTGGCGCGTATTGAAATGGGCTCCGGCAGCTATGCGCTGCGCTCCCAGCTTAACAACAAAGACGCGGTCGGGATTGGTATCTTCCAGTCGCCGGGGGCCAACGCCATCGATCTGTCTAACGCGGTGCGCGCCAAGATGGACGAACTGTCGAAGCGTTTCCCGGATGATATGAAGTGGGCGGCCCCTTACGATCCGACGGTGTTTGTTCGCGATTCCATTCGCGCAGTCGTGCAAACGCTGCTGGAAGCGGTGGTGCTGGTTGTGCTGGTGGTGATTCTGTTCCTGCAAACCTGGCGCGCGTCGATTATTCCGCTGATCGCGGTGCCGGTGTCGGTGGTGGGCACGTTCAGTATTCTCTACCTGCTTGGCTTCTCGCTGAATACCCTGAGTCTGTTCGGGCTGGTGCTGGCTATCGGTATCGTCGTGGATGACGCCATCGTGGTGGTGGAAAACGTTGAGCGAAATATCGAAGAGGGGCTGGCTCCACTTGCGGCGGCGCATCAGGCAATGCGTGAAGTGTCCGGGCCGATTATCGCGATTGCGCTGGTGCTGTGCGCGGTGTTCGTGCCGATGGCGTTCCTCTCCGGGGTGACCGGTCAGTTCTATAAACAGTTTGCGGTGACGATCGCGATTTCGACGGTGATCTCGGCCATCAACTCGCTGACGCTTTCACCAGCGCTGGCTGCCCTGCTGTTAAAACCGCACGGTGCGCCGAAAGACTACCCTACCCGCCTTATCGATCGTCTGTTCGGCTGGATTTTCCGTCCGTTTAACCGCTTTTTCCACCGTAGCTCGGACGGCTATCAGGGGCTGGTGGGCAAAACGCTCGGACGCCGTGGCGCGGTATTTGTTGTCTATGTACTGCTGCTCTGCGCCGCGGGCGTAATGTTTAAAGCCGTCCCCGGCGGGTTTATTCCGACACAGGATAAGCTCTATTTAATTGGCGGTGTGAAAATGCCGGAAGGCTCTTCGCTGGAACGCACCGATGCGGTGATCCGTAAGATGAGCGAAATCGGGATGAATACCGAAGGCGTGGATTATGCGGTCGCCTTTCCAGGGCTGAATGCATTGCAGTTCACCAATACGCCAAATACCGGGACGGTCTTTTTTGGCCTGAAACCGTTCGATCAGCGTAAACATTCTGCGGCGGAAATTAACGCGGAGATCAACGCGAAAATCGCGCAAATCCAGCAGGGCTTCGGTTTCTCCATTTTGCCGCCGCCGATATTAGGGCTGGGTCAGGGTTCTGGCTATTCGCTTTATATTCAGGACCGCGCCGGGCTTGGCTATGGCGCGCTGCAAACCGCGGTGAACACGATGTCCGGTGCGATTATGCAAACGCCAGGAATGCACTTCCCAATCTCCACCTACCAGGCTAACGTGCCGCAACTGGATGTGCAGGTTGATCGTGATAAGGCGAAAGCGCAGGGCGTGTCGCTGACCGATCTTTTCGGTACGCTGCAAACCTATCTGGGGTCGTCGTATGTCAACGATTTCAACCAGTTCGGTCGTACCTGGCGCGTGATGGCGCAGGCCGACGGGCCATACCGCGAAAGCGTGGAAGATATTGCCAATTTGCGTACCCGCAATAATCAGGGCGAAATGGTGCCGATTGGCAGTATGGTCAATATCAGTACGACTTACGGGCCGGACCCGGTGATTCGTTATAATGGCTATCCGGCGGCGGATCTCATTGGCGATGCCGACCCTCGCGTACTCTCCTCCTCACAGGCGATGACGCAACTGGACGGAATGTCTAAGCAGATCCTGCCCAATGGGATGAATATTGAATGGACGGACCTGAGCTACCAGCAGGCCACTCAGGGTAATACGGCGCTGATCGTCTTCCCGGTCGCGGTTCTGCTGGCGTTCCTGGTTCTGGCGGCACTGTATGAAAGCTGGACGCTGCCGCTGGCGGTGATCCTTATCGTGCCGATGACGATGCTGTCCGCACTCTTCGGCGTCTGGCTGACCGGTGGCGATAACAACGTGTTTGTGCAGGTCGGTCTGGTGGTACTCATGGGGCTTGCCTGTAAAAACGCCATTCTGATCGTGGAGTTTGCCCGTGAGCTGGAAATCCAGGGCAAAGGTATCATGGAAGCGGCGCTGGAAGCTTGTCGCCTGCGTTTACGCCCGATTGTGATGACCTCTATCGCCTTTATTGCCGGGACGATCCCGCTGATCCTCGGCCACGGCGCGGGGGCGGAAGTGCGCGGCGTCACCGGGATCACGGTGTTCTCCGGTATGCTGGGCGTGACGCTGTTCGGTCTTTTCCTGACCCCGGTGTTTTACGTGACACTGCGTAAATTCGTCACGCGCGGTAAAGTGGAAAGAGAGGTTTTGCCAGCCTGAGTGACTGTTGCCGATAACAAAAAACCGCCTTCACTGTGAAGGCGGTTTTTTTTCGCAATATGAAAAGTATTAAAGCGCTTTTTTAAACCGGTCATCCAGTTCAGGCAGCAGATCGCACCCGCTGGTATCGGCTTTTTTGACCTTTTCAAGCGCGCTTGCCACGGTATGGCGAGCGAGTACATCTAACGACGCCTGCTCCGCTTCATCGGCAATCGATTTGAAATACCAGCACGCGTTGGCACTGACCACGCAGCGGGCCGGTATGTCGGGGCGCGACGCCCACAGCTTTTTATCTTCGATGACCGAAAGGTAGATATCGCGCAGGGTGATCTCTTCGGGCGGACGACCAAGATGAATAGAGCCATTGCGGCCAAGCGTAGAGACGATAATCCCATCACGCGTGAGAGGCACCATCAATTTACGGATAAAGCTCGGGTTTGCTTCCAGGCCGTAGGCCAGAATCGCACTCGTCGAGCGTTCACCCAATTGCTCCGCCATCGCTACGCTGAGAACCATCTGCAAAGCTGTCGGGAAGCGGTAATCTAACATATTATTGTCCTGGGTCGCGGTGAATCTTGTTCTTTTTGGCACCGCAGAGGTGAATAACCAATGAGCAATAATATAACAAATACAGTCTTTTTTTTGAAGCAATCAACGCGTGACCTGGCCCGTAAAAAAGAGTTTCCACGTATGACAGAAATGTCATTCAATGCCAGATGACGACATTATGTGGTAAGAATCAAAAAAATCCTCAGGCGTGATCGATACAGGCCAGAGCCTTTTTATGCCTGACCTGATTTATTTGCAAATGGAAACGATCACTTCACGCAACCAATATGCGCCAGAAATGGGGATACATATGATATTACCAAACGAACGTCTTTTTAACCCGAACCGAAAAACGGAAGTACGGTATCCATATGCAGGCGAAAATTATGTATCTAACAATAGGCATAATCATGTCGAAATTCAGAGCAAGAGGCGCGAATAAGTATGAACTGATGGCCCGGTCAATCATCATGATCGTGATACTGGCAGCCAGTAGCACGCTAAACGCCAGAGGTAACGATCTCTTTTTACGCACAAAAAGAGACGTAACATAGATAACAAGGAGCAGTAAAATCAGGTTAATCCCTGCGGCAGAGAAAAGGTAGGATGTCTGGTACACAGGAATACGACCGATCATGTTCGTACCCAGTTTTAATGTCACTATCAGAGAGGTGAAATAATCGTAGGCCATGAGCAAAATATTAAGGAGTGGCAGGAACAACAGGCCACCAATTCTTCTGTACCGTTTTTCCTCACATTCAGCACAATATTCAAGATGTTGCGCAATCTCCTTATCACAGGTTAAGCAGGTCCATTTGAAAGGGGTCTCCGTCATTATTCATCCTTTTTAGTGTGTTCGTTCTTAACGAACTTGCTTCATTCCAGGATTAGTTAACGGCTAACCGTGAAGATTCTTTAGGGTGATTGCGTTTTTACCGTTGGGTGAAGAGTGACACGAGTATAAAAACGCCCTGCCCGTGCGAAATGGCCATGGCCCCGTAAGCTTGATTAGTTTATGAAAAAATCTTAGGCTATCCCCTAAAATATAATGGATAATCAAAGGTTAAAAATGAAAAACATAACCCCGAAATATACCGTTGTCGACTTATCGCGCTGGGCAAGGAAAGAACATTTCGACGCATTCCAGAGCTTCGCGCAGTGTACATTTAGCCAAACTGTGCAAATCGATATTACCGCGCTGCTAAAACATATTAAGGAGGTCGGCTGGAAATTTTACCCCACGATGATTTTCCTTCTTGCAAAAATAGTGAACAGGCATGCGGAATTTCGTATGGCCATCAAGAACAACGAGCTTGTCGTATGGAATGACAGCCATCCAGCTTATACGATTTTCCATGATGAAACGGAGACCTTTTCGTCATTATGGAGTCACTACGACGGTAATATTCACCACTTCCAGAACGTTTTTTCAGAAGACGTGGCGCGCTATCGCAATAACCTTTCCTATCTGCCTAAAGAAGAGTCGCGGGAAAATATATTTTTTGTATCGGCTAATCCCTGGGTTAGTTTTACCGGTTTTAATATCAATGTTGCCCATATGCAGAACTTTTTTGCCCCCATGTTTACCCTTGGTAAATACTACACACAGGGTGACAAAGTCTTGTTACCCCTCGCCGTCCAGGTACATCATGCCGTCTGCGATGGTTTCCATGTGGCAAGATTGATCAACGAATTACAAGAGATGAGTGATGACATGTCGCACTATTCAGAGTCACGCAATAGCTGATGCGCCCGACATTTTTTGTATGGCGCTGGCAATTAAGGAGAGCAGATGGGTAAATCTCCAAAACCAGGAACAGTGGAAAAATGAAAGAAAATAAACGCCTTCCCTGTTTATGCTGCGGTAAGAGAACGCTCGAAGAGAGAGGGAGTTATGAAATTTGCGCCGTCTGCGGATGGGAAGATGATCCCGTGCAGTTCGCAGATCCTGATTTTGCAGGTGGGGCTAATTCGTTAAGTTTACATGCGTGCAGACTGGCGTGGGCGGCTGTTCAACGTAATAAGCCAACATAGTCTGAATAGCCATTTCCGCTTCGGGTTCGAAGCGGAGATATTGCATGATACACAGACCTGTTTTTACACTGCCCGTTGCAGAATTTCACCGGGCAGACCGTCAAAATCTCTGAATTCACGCGTGATAAAATTCTTGTTCGTCAGGATCTTTTTTGATGCCAGGTTCGCAGGATCGATAATCGCAATGAGTGTAGATATTTCAGGGTTTCTGCAGGCCTGCTCGACCAGTATTGTGGCAACTTTGCTCGCAATACCAAGCCCCCAATATTCCGGTAGCAGCATATAGCCCAGTTCGGCGGTCTTCGGTTGGTCAGCCACAGATGCCAGTTTGGCGAGGCCGATAAAATTACCCTGCTTATCATCCATGATTCGGTAATAGCCCAAATCTGAATGGCGGGCATTCTCGTCGAGTATGAGTTTAAAATCACGAGAGGCCTCATCACAGGGAACGGCACGTTCTGTGATCATCGCCATAACATCGATATTACTGACAAGTTTTAAATAATCCACAAAATGTATTTCAGAAAACTTTTTCAATAACAAATCCATTTATTACCTCATAAAACCATTAGCAGCCAAAATAAATATCGCATTACTTTATCTGCATGGAGAGCAGTATTGGCATTGTATCAATATGAATGCACTTTTAAAATTGATGGGGTCAAAACCCGTTTTTTACATATGCTCTTTTCTGGCATGAAACAGCTATCCCTGGCAGGCGAAATGAGTATGTCCATTTTTGTTCTACCGCCCCTTCGCTTAAGGTGAGCTCAAATCCGTCACCCGCAGCACGGTTCTTACCGAAAGCTCCCTGATGTCGCTCAGGTAACGAATGTTTAAGCGAATTTTTTCAGTCAAACCGTTGAACCAACTTTTTCTAACCTCCGACGCCCTGCTCCCTGTTTATTCATCGGTATATCAGGACCCGCACTAAGTAGACAGGCCTGTATGGGGGTGGGAGGTCTGTTAAGAGCGAGGAGCGGAAGTTCGCATAGTGTAAACAGGCGTCCGATATTCTGAAGTGGGCAGATTACATAACCCACTTCCCCGTTTCGTCAATGACCTTCTCGCCATCCTCTTTGGTAAACGCTCCTTTCTGACCTTCCGTTAGAATATCCAGCACTATTTCTGAGGGCAGCAAAGACGAGTGCCAAGCGGTGTAACGACTAATGCAGGTCTGCGGAGGTACAGAGTCCTTCAATGCAGTAAACCAGTGACCAGCCCACCTTTGCGCGCACTTGCTCCCCGCCTCGCCTACGCACATTATTACCCCATTTTTGTGCTCTTTCTGAAAGGCAGCAAAGCTGCTCCATATACGACGCGGCACATCTTTTAGTTACCTTGAGAAATTGTGCAATTTTCGCAAAATCATGCACTAAATCACAATTTAATCCTTATGAACTTGATAGATACAACAATCGCTCGTCATTCCACTTTTTTTTGATTTTTCCACCATGTAACATTGCTATCATTTTCAGCCAATTATTAAGAATTCCAATGACAAACTATGATTTTAGAGCACTCAACAATGAAGAGTTTGAAAGACTAGCTACAGACCTCTTAAGCAAGAAAGAAAATCTGCTTATTGAGCGTTTTAAATCAGGAAAAGATGGTGGAATTGATGGTCGTTTTTATCACTCTGGCGAAGTAATAATCCAAGTTAAACACTATGTTAAAACTGGTTATAGTGGATTATTAAGTAAACTTAAAAGCGAAGAAGTGGCAAAAGTTGAAAAATTAAAACCTAATCGATACATTTTCATCACAAGCGTTGGTTTATCCCCCGCTAATAAAAAAGAAATCTTCGATTTATTTAATCCTTACATTCTAAGCAATAATGATATCATTGGTCCTGAGCATCTCAATGATCTTTTAACACTTTACCCCGAAATAGAACGAAACCATTACAAACTTTGGCTTTCCAGTACAAATTTTTTAATGAGCCTGCTAAATAATGCTGCAATTCAAAATAGTAACTTCCTGATTGAAGATGCCAGGAAAGAATCATACAAATTCATCGAAACCAAGCAATTACAAAAAGCTTTAGAGATTTTAGATGAAAACAAAGTTGTAATAATCACTGGTTTACCTGGCGTTGGTAAAACCATTCTTGCAAAACAAGTGATGCTTATGCATTGCAATCGCGACTATGAAATTTACCACATTGAAGGATCTATTTCGGAAATAGAATCTATATATTTTAAAGAGAGAAAGCAATTTTTCTATTTTGATGATTTTCTTGGTGCTACTCTTTTGGAAATTTTCACTAGAAACTCTGATTCTAAAATTGTTCAGTTTATTAAAAAAATCATTACCGACAAAAACAAAAAGATGATTTTGACGTCAAGAACCAACATATTAAACAGAGCTAAAAATCTAAGTGATCTATTTTATATAGAAAAAATTGAAAAAAAAGAACTTGAGATAAATGTATCAGATCTTACTGATATAGAAAAGGCTGATATACTTTACAATCATGTTTGGCATAGTTCATTACCACAGGAGTACATTGATACTTTTTATGATAATCGTAATTATTGGAAAATAATACATCATCCAAATTTTAACCCACGGCTTATATCGTTAATTACAGATAGCGATAGAGTATCAGGAATCGATAGTACGAATTTTTGGTCATATATCGAAAATTCATTAGACAATCCAGAAATGATCTGGTCGCACTGTTTCAATAATCAAACACGTGAAGAAGTCCTTGATCTAGTTTGCTTGGTTGTTTTTAATGCTAATAACATTGAAGAACGGGATTGTAAAAATGCATTAAAGCGCGTTTTCAATATCAAATATAAAAATAACTTTCACTCCAAAGTAAATAAAATAGATGAATACATAAAAGAGTCACTAAAATCGACACTTAATAGAAGTCTGACGCAGCTAAATAAAAATGTAATGATAAGACTGACACCATTCAACCCATCAGTGTCTGACTATATCATCAATCGCTATGCTACTGATGAAACCTCTCTTGCACTTTACTTTTCAGCCCTTCAGACAAATCAATCAATTAACACTTTATTCTCTTTGCACAGCAATAGGAAAATCAATGCAGATGTATTTATTTCAGTGCTTGAATCAGTACTCAATGCTGTTGATCTTAAATGCTTAAATGATTACTCAATTCATCTTCTTCATTCGATCATACATTCCAATTTAATCTCCACCAATAAAAATAGAATGGTCTATCCGAGCTTATTTTTAAACATTAAAGAAGAATATCTCACTTACGATTACGAAGTTGGGGAGTGTATGTTGTGGGCTGTAAAAAATGCTCCAAGTCTATTTTCAGATCAATTCATTTCTGACTTTATAAATTATGCCATGAGGTCTAGTTGGAAATATAATCTCAACCATGACGATTACCTCCCCTTAGCACACTTAATCAATCTTCGACCAGCAATAAAAGGAGAGGAAGTTACTCATGAACTAATGGAACATATCAAAGAATATTGGCATGAAAATTATGACGAACATTTATCTGGAACAGGAAAAATTCAATCATTGGATTATGAGGAAAGATCTAGAGCAGATGACATTGCATATGACATGCTACATGGTTTAATTAATGAATACGATTTGCCCTTTGAAGACAACGAAATAGAATATATGTATAGTAAAGTCGATGCGTCTGCACACCTCTATGACTCTTACGATTATGATGAGGATGAAAGAGATCGCTTCCATAGCCACAGAGATGAAAGAGAACATAGCGAAAGCTATATAAACGATTTATTTCAAAAACATTAGCTAATTTCATAACCCACTATTTTAGCTACACATGAAAAATATTATTGCATAAATGCGCAAACCACCGGAGGCCAACCCGGTGGTTTGTTGTTGATACATCAGAATGCAAAGCTTAATAGTTCAAAATTGATTTTCAAAAGATTTCATTGTGACGCAGCATCATCAAATCCCTTTTCCAAAAGTCCCATTGGGATCACACAAAAATCCGCAACAGCCCCAACGATTTCGGTGTCTCTTTCATAAGTCCTGCCGCAACTCTGCCCTGCTGTAACTCAGCTTTTGGCCCTTATATTCCCAATCTCAGAGCATTGTTAGAATCGGACCGTTCCTTTCAAATTGCACATGCGCTTCCGGTTTAACTTTTCTGGCCTCCATCGTAAGTTGTCCTTTAATTGCCGCATCCACCTGACCTGCCCCTACCGCTTAGTAGTTCTCCACGTTATCAACTTCCGCTTCTGGCACAGAGCGGACAAACCGACTGAACAAAAGGCCCGCTATGAGCGAACATCTCGCGTTATATGCAGGCCTGTTTTTACACTGCCCGTTGCCGAATTTCACCGGGCAGACCGTCAAAGCCTCTGAACTCACGTGTAATAAAACTCTTCTCGTCAGGATCTTTTTTTGATGCCAGATTTGCAGGATCGATAATCGCAATGAGGCCAGATATTTCAGGGGTTCTGCAGGCTGCTCAACCAGTATTGTGGCAACCTTACTCGCAATACCAAGCCACCACTATTCCGGCAGCAGCATAGAGCCCAAACAGACTCACGTTGCGGTCGTCGCGGGATCCGCAAGCATTGCATCGGCGATATCCAGCATTACCCGCAGGCGATCCATATGCCGGAGGTCACAGTGATACCCCATCCATATATCTATGGACGGCGGCGGCTCCGGCATATGAATCGACTGTAATCCGGGTATGGGGTGTGGATGGTGACTGTCCGTGTTGCCCCGGCATTTTCAGGAATGATTGCCGGAGTGACCAGCTCGACATTACAAATCAGCACTACGCTGAGCGTCGCCGTCATCGGCGGCATTTTTTACAGCATGCTGGACACCGATAAAAGCGGAGCCAATATCACGCATGCCTTTATCGTAGCGCTTCTGGCGATGGCGGTATGTCTGGCGGCAGGCGCAGGATTAAGTATCCGGCTTATCCGGCGCGCCTCTGGTCTCCCCTCCGACCCGGCCAGCCGCATCCCGCAGCGATCTTAGTGCGATTCGCCTGAATGATGACGTAACCCGCTGGCAAGCAGCGTAAACACCTTAATAACGTCTGGCAGTCTCTTTTGTGGAGCGTCGCTCGCGGCTATCAACAGTGCAGCATTGAGCGCCGCTCCGTTCAACAGATGCGCAGCGGCCGTTGCATCCATCTCTTTGACGACCTTGCGTTCAATCATGCTTGTCAGGGTTTGTCGGGTCGATTCAAGGCAGCTATTCTGGCTGGGCCATTGAGCGGGATCGCCCAGGAAAGCCGGGCCGTCAAGCAGGACAATGCGCCTCACTTCGGGGTCCAGCGCCATCTGAATGTAGGCAATACCTTCGGCCAGCAATTTCTCCCAGTCATCGCTGGCTGTTGCGGCAGCGGCTTTTGCGCGCTGAGCCATTTCGCTATCTATCTGAGTGACGACCGCGGCAAGTAACCCCTTTTTATCACCAAAGGTGTGATAAAGCGCGCCGCGTGTCAGACCCACACTTGCGGTTAATTCATCCATTGATGCATTAGCAAAGCCTTTTTCTGCAAAGGCCTTACGCGCGGCTGAAATCATTTTTGCGCGATTTTCTTCCATCGCCTCGATTCGGCGGTTAACAGCCATACCCTCTCCTTTTTGACATACATCGCGTATCTCACTTGACATACGTGATGTATGTGATAATTATTACACATACATCACGTATGTTAAATCATTCCGTCCTGTATTGCTTCATCTGCGCTATCTATTTGAAAGAGGAAACCCTGTGATTCAACGTGAACCTGTTTTTCCTGCTCATCGCCATGCTCTCTATAATGAACACGGTTATTCCGCCGCGATCCGTTCTGGCGACTTGCTGTTTGTTTCTGGTCAGGTCGGAAGCCGGCCAGATGGCACGCCGGAACCCGATTTTGCCGCTCAGGTGCGACTTGCCTTCGATAACCTGAAAGCGGTTCTTGATGCTGCTGGATGTACCTTTGATGATTTGATTGATGTCACGACCTTTCATACCGATCCCGAGAATCAATTTCCCGCCATTATGCAGGTTAAGCAGTCTGTTTTTCCGCATCCACCTTATCCAAACTGGACTGCTGTTGGCGTCAACTGGCTTGCAGGATTCGATTTTGAAATTAAGGTGATTGCCCGCATTCCTGCGCATCAGTCATAACCAGAGGAAACAGGGCGACGACCGCTTCTGACGCCGGGAAACCATATGCGGGAGCAGGTGCGTTACATTGGACTTTCCCGCAGATTATTCCTTGCTATCTCACGGCGATATGAAGCGGATATTATCGTCCGTCAATACTACCCCGACCGCATGTACGCACCTCTTTCGGGGGGTGCCTTCGAAGCATAATGATTGTTTATTGCGTAGAGCGTACATTTCGGTGCTCCGCTGCTTTGTTGGCTTGAGCAGATCGTAAGGGCTGTTGCGGCCGCTTCGTCGCTGGCCCAATAGGCCGCCCCCCAGTTCCCCTGCGTATCGGTCGCGGGTGGGTTTTCTGCGCCAGTTTCGATAACCGCAAAACCACCCGCCGACATACCGACCAGCATCGCGTTATCGAAGGATGCCCATGAATCCCGACGCACAGCGCCAGGCGCCGCAACCATATTTTGGACGTCCTGTTTTCCGGCCCGCAGATGAAAAGGTTTCATGCACGAATACCCTGTATATTCTGCCGTGCCACTGGACTGACATATCCGTGCCGCAGCACAACCACAGCAGCATATTCGTGGTATGCAAATGTGATGGTTGCGAAGGCGTATCGGTTTGGGTTCAGCGTCCAGCGACCAAACTTGGCTGTCCCTGTCGTTCCATTCGTGATTAACACGACCGCTAAAGACTTATTACTGACTGGCCGAGTGACAAACGTATCAAGTACCGCAGGCCGACCATTGCTTAATGTGACTTATAGCGTCAGAAGTTCCCTGATAATCCCGTCAATTTACTGATGTTCAGCGGTGTCCATTAAAGATTCCGTGCGCCCAGGAAAACTGATGGTGGACACCACTAATGACAAAAGAGAGATGCAGGGTGAGTGATAATACGGCTTAACATCGAAAGATATCCGTATTTGACCTGAGATATACTGCTTTGCAATTATGTACTGGCAGGTAGAAACGCTAATTCCGATAGCGCCTTTGTATTTATGACTTATATTTCTTCATCCATCAGGTGATGGATGAAGGATATTAAGATAAGCGAATATTTACGGTGAATATAAATAGATATAAAAACAGCCGTAAGTGAGGTTTAGGCACACATTCGTACTACAACTCAATAAAAGGCACCGCGTTACCCTTGATTGAGGATAGCGTTGCCTTGCCCTCTTCAACTCACGATATTCATTCCCTCACAATGCCCTGTCTGATGAACAAGCAGCTTATGAGGAATGAGGAATCTTCCTGTTCATTACTTCTCAAAAGGACTCGCGAACTAACCAGGGACTATCAACCAGTACCCTTTCGTTGCTCTCATCACCGTTAATGATGTGCAATGTACTCAGCCGACCAATTTCATAGTGCGGTAACTGTACCGTTGATAAAGGAGGCAAAAACAGGTTGCCAATCCCTACAAGGTTATCGTAGCCAATAACGCCGATATCTTGTGGGATACGTATCCCTCTCGCCAAAAGGGTCTGATACACCATAAATGCAATACGGTCGTTACCGCAAATAACCGAATCAAACTGCGGTTTCCCCTCATGAATATGCGCTAACAGAATGTCAGGAATATCACGATAATGTTCATCGCCAAATTGCATATAACAATGATCCAGCGTGTCAGGATCAATTCCTGCCTCGCGACAGGCTCGCTCCAGCCCTTTTCTGCGACGGGAAGTTGCCAGGTGATTGGCGGGCAGATGCAAACAAATTGGCCGACGGTACCCTGCATCCAGCAACGCTTGTACTGCAGTATATTGCCCCTGTTCATCGTCAGGGATATAACAGGCAACAGGCTCCCCTTGATTCTGACAGTTTGCCAGCACACAGGGATGCGTAAGTAATTTGGGCGGGACGCGCACTTCGCGCAGCCCCATGGTAGTGAAAATGATACCCCCGGGTCGGTGCGCGAGGAGAAGATCGACAATATCGTCAGGATTGTCATCAGAGAACATATTCACCACGAAGCTGTTCCAGCCGTGTGCGCGGGCAGTCTCCTCAATTGACAGTGTAATTTCTACCGAAAAGGGTGTGGTTACCGTATCCAGTGCGAGGACGCCAATCGTTTTATTTTTCGTTCCGACACTACGGATCTGTTTTGCTGACAGATCGGGTACGTAGTTCAGATGCAGAATCGCCTCCTGTACCCGCGCAAGCGTCTCAGGCTTTACGCGTTCAGGGTTATTCAGTGCCCGAGAAACGGTCATTAACGATACATTAGCCATTTTGGCCACATCTTTTAAAGACGCCATAACCTTCCGTTTAGCATAAACACGCCTCAATCCTCGTTGCGTAAGCGAAGCTTCACAATAAAGATTATCCATAAAAATGAACTCATTATTCTAAGCATTGAGCCTGGGATTTTGGGAATTTGGAACAAAAATTTGACACAGATCTCAAAACACCAATGTTAACGTTAACTTTTGTGATTAACATCGTATATCGACCCAAAAAGCGGTGTGGGTAACGCATGTTAACGTTACCATCAACACATATAATCCGCTATGAGATTTCTCAGATGAAAAAACGGTCTTCTCGCAACTATTTGCTGCTCAGCGCCCTGTTGTTCTTTTTCTTCGTCACCTGGTCGTCATCCAGCTCGCTTCTTTCAATATGGCTTCATCAGGAAGTGGGATTAAAAGCCTCTGAAACAGGTATTATTTTTTCCGTCTTATCGGTCTCAGCCCTGGTCGCTCAGGTGTTCTACGGTTTTATTCAGGACCGTCTTGGCCTGCGCAAAAACCTGCTGTGGTTTATTACGGCCCTACTGATCCTCTCCGCCCCCGCTTATCTCTGTTTTAGCTATTTGCTCAAGCTTAATATCTTACTGGGCAGCATTTTTGGTGGTCTGTTTATTGGCATGACATTTAACGGCGGTATCGGCGTGCTGGAGTCATATACCGAGCGTGTTGCACGTCAAAGCCATTTTGAATTTGGACGGGCTCGCATGTGGGGCTCTCTGGGTTGGGCCGTCGCAACATTTTTTGCCGGGCTGCTGTTTAATATTAACCCTGACCTTAACTTTATAGTGGCGTCATGTTCTGGCATGGTCTTCTTCTGTCTGCTGGCCCGGTTAAAAGTTGCCGCTCCGGCGAGCATGGAGAAACTGGAAATTGGGGCTAAAAAAGTCTCCCTCGATGATGCCTTACGCCTTCTTATGTTACCTCGTTTCTGGGCACTTATTTTCTTCGTGGTCGGAACCTGTATTTACGGCGTTTACGATCAGCAATTCCCGGTCTATTTTTCTTCGCAATTTCCTACCCTGAAGGAAGGAAATGCCATGTTTGGTTATTTAAATTCATTTCAGGTTTTTCTGGAAGCGGCAGGGATGTTCTGTGCACCGTGGCTGGTTAATCGGATTGGCGCCAAAAATGGGCTTATTTTCGCTGGGATGGTGATGGCGCTTCGTATGATCGCCTCAGGCCTGGTTGAAGGACCGCTGCTCATTTCAATTACAAAACTGCTGCATGCCGTTGAGTTGCCGATATTGTTGGTTGCAATATTTAAATATAACAGCCTGAATTTCGATAAGCGTTTATCTTCCACCATTTATCTGGTGGGATTTGCCTGCACGAGCTCCGTTATTGGCACCGTGTTATCACCACTGGCGGGCTTCAGCTACGAAAAATTTGGCTTTGCCCAGTCTTATCTGATCATGGGCATTATGGTGTTCTGCACCACATTTATTTCCATCTTCCTTTTGCGTCCAAATAAGCCCTCAACTGAGCAATCCTTTTTACAGCCAGGCGCTGTGTAATTTATCGGGAGAAATGACAATGACATCCTTATTAAAAAAGGCCGAAGAGACGCTTGAAAAAGCACATGCTGGAATTAACCCCCGCTGGTATCCACGCTATCACCTCGCCGCACGGGCTGGCTGGATGAACGATCCTAACGGGCTGGTATGGTTTGACGGTTGGTACCATGCATTCTATCAACATCATCCCTATTCAACAAAATGGGGACCGATGCACTGGGGGCATGCCCGCAGTAAAGATTTAATTCACTGGGAACATCTGCCTGTTGCCCTTGCTCCGGAAGGTCCGGCAGATAAAGACGGCTGTTTTTCCGGCTCCGCTGTAGTGGTTGGCGATACGCTGGCATTGATTTACACCGGACATAAATTCCACGGCCCGTCTGATACGGATGACAACCTCTATCAGGTGCAATGTCTGGCAACCAGTGGTGACGGTATCCATTTCGAACGTCACGGAATGGTCATTGATACACCTCCAGGACTGCATCATTTCCGTGATCCGAAGGTATGGCGTGAAGGGGAATTCTGGTACATGGTTGTGGGCTCACGCGTGGGAGATACCGGCCAGGTACGCCTTTACCGTTCAGCCGATCTTCATAAATGGTATGACGAGGGCATTTTTGCCGAGGCTGAACAAGGTATGGGCTATATGTGGGAATGCCCTGATTTCTTTACCCTGAACGGCAGGCGTGTGCTGATGTTCTCTCCCCAGGGCATGGCGGCTAAAGGTTATCAAAATCGTAACCTTTTCCAGAGTGGATATTTGCTCGGTGAATGGCAGCCAGGTCAGCCGTTTATACATGACGGACAGTTCATTGAGATAGACAGCGGTCACGATTTTTATGCCCCGCAAAGTTTCCTTAGTCCCGACGGACGTCGAATCGTCATAGGGTGGCTGGATATGTGGGAATCACCAATGCCGGAGCAGCAGGATGGCTGGGCGGGTATGCTCTCCCTGCCGCGCGAATTAACCTTAGGTGATAATAATCGCCTGATTATGAAGCCCGTCGAAGAAGTGTCAGCAATGCGAGGGAGTTATTTTCCTGTCCCAGTCCATTGCCTGAATAATCAACAGGTATTTGTCGCTGCAGATGCCGAAGCAGTAGAATTAATCCTGCAATGGAGCTGTAACGAGTCTGCCGCAGAACAGTATGGTGTTACGCTGGGAGATGGATTACGCGCTTACGTTGATAACCAAGCTCAGCGTCTGGTGTTAGAGCGCAATTATCCTGATTTCTCGCTGACTGGAACGCGTAGCATTCCCCTGCCCGAGGGCAATATACTTTCACTGCGAATGTTTATTGACCGTTCGTCCGTCGAACTTTTTGTCAATGAAGGCGAAGCCTGTTTAAGCAGCCGAATTTATTCGCAGCCAGAGCAACGCGATATATTATTATTTGCAAATAGCGGAACCGCTGTGTTGAAAGAGGCAGGATACTGGTCACTGGATAAATAATTACGCTCGATCTCATATTACTTTTCATATTGTGTATTTTTTGTGCCAGTCTCTGGCTGGCATTATATTGTCTGAAATAACGAGATAGAAAAATGGATGAGAAATTAGCACAACATAAAGCCCTAATTAAAAGCAGGACAAAACCATCTTCAAAGGAAAAAGCACTGGCGCTATTTTTATCCTTTGTTTCTTTTCCAGCCTTCGCCGAAAACAATGCAGAGATATCGGATACTTATACCGGGAACTATCAAAGCTATTTTCACGATGAGGATGACAGCCTTCAACGCAGACATTCAACAACAAAAACCGATGCTCAACATTCAGCAACGCACATCTCTTCCTCCCCAGTAAAGGAAGGAACAGCAACGGTACAGCCGTCTCCATCAGTACCTGCGGCACTTCCTTCTGAGGCCAGCAGCACGACATTAACAGAAAATCAGACTGTTGCAGCAAACAATTCTGACGATGTAAGTCTATTACGCTTGAGGCAGGAAGCCCCGCCGGTTCACTGGAATAATATCGGACGCAATATGGAAGCTGGCGGTCTGCATGGAAACATCGGCAGCCAGATAGAAATTGATGATGTCCGCTGGAATAATAAAAATAAAAACAGCGGTAAATTCAAGCTTGCAACCATTCAGGCTTTTTTGAGACATGATGAATTACCGAACTGGTACTTTGGCTTCTGGAATGCCAGGGAAGACAGCTATAAAGGACAATTCAGTAATCAGGACTACAAAGGAACGAACACTATTAATGAGCTTTTTGTCGGCCATATTTTCGAGACCTGGCGCGGGAATATCGGCACAGAAGTGATGGTTGGTTCCGAGACGGCAACGAAGCGCTGGAAAAACAGATTCAAAGTCTGGCAGGACTTGCGCTTATCGAATAAATGGAGTATCGCCGGATATTCTTATGGTGAATATCAACCTCAGGGTAACCAACCCGGCAATGGCGACCTTGAGCAGTATATTTTTGAGACTGAACCTGCAATCCAGTACCGAGTGAATCCGGATCTCGGTTTATATTTACGCCCGTACTATTACTATAATCGGCAGGTGCGTGAAAGCTGGGGTGATATTGTTGAGCAGGAGTGGAAAGTGACTGCCGGATTCTGGCGAAACTGGTATCCATTGTTAACGTCAATGTATATAGGCTTCGGACAGGACAAAATTGAGAACGCCAGTAATGCCAAAGAACTCTTTTACGATGGCCGCTACAAATTTATTGGCGGCACTATCAGCTATCCCGTCTTTGGTGAAGTTCGCCTTTATGGTGAATTCAAAGCGTCATTCACGAAAGAAACAGGACTCTGGACATACACAGGTCACTCCTGGAATCCTTTCACTGTCGTTGGTGTGACTTATAACTTTTGATACTCAGGGTATAACATGAGAACTTTTATTACGGCGACGTTCGTCGCTCTGCTGGCGCTTTCTGTCGGAAATACCCCCGCGTATTCACAGATGTCTAAAGAAACATTACAGAACAAAAGCGTCAATCAGGTTAATGACTTTTTTCCGCGCATTGAAGGGTCATTTATTGGCGATCCGATGCCTGTCTATAACGAAGGTGTATTTAATATTTTTTATCTCAATGATGTGCGCGGCGGCAGCGATTTAGGCGTACATGCGATTCACCTGCTCTCCAGCGCCAACTTATATAATTATCAGAACCATTCAGAGGTTATTCCTTACGTTAATGATGTCAATGATCCAGAGCTGCTTTTAGGGACTGGCTCCATTATCAAAGTTGGCGATACCTGGCACGCATGGTATACCGCACATAATGAAAACGTATTTCCGGTTGAGTCAATCATGCATGCCACCAGTAAAGATCGTTTTCACTGGGTCAAACATCCACAGGATACCATCCTGCCGGGCGCTAACTATCGGGGCAATGACTTCCGCGATCCGCATGTTGTCTGGGTTGATGAAAAGAAAGAATACTGGATGCTGATCACGACCCGCAGCAAGGGTCGCGGCATTATCGCGCGTTATAGCTCAACGGATTTAAAAACCTGGAGAGATCGTGGTGTATTTTTTGACAACGACACCATCACCAGTAATTCAAACCTTGAATGCCCGACACTTGTCTTCTTTAACGGGCGTTGGTATCTGAGCTTTAGTGATCAGTGGCCACTACGACTAACACAATACCGGGTTGCGGACAATCCAGAAGGTCCATGGCATAAGATGGATAATTATGTTGTGGATGGCTCAGGCTTTTATGCAGGTAAATTGGCAATTAAGGACGGACGTTTATTTGTGTTTGGATGGATCCCGACAAAGGCAGGAAACAGCGATAGTGGCAATATCGACTGGGCAGGAAACCTCGTCGTCCATGAATTGACCGCAGGTATAAAAGGCCAGCTCAACAGCATAATTCCACAAGAGCTTCAGAAGGCGATAAAAGATAACCGTGGGCCGGTTCAGATGATAAAACCGATTAAAACGCTCAAGACGTCAACACAATTTGGTCCCTTACAATCATCTATTTATCCGTCTTTACCCAGGCGTGGAGAGTTGTCCGCAACGGTGGATATTCCCTCTTCGGGAATGGCCATGAGCTTTGGGCTGACAGATGACCGCGTGAGTGACGCGACGCTGAATGTTGTGTTCAACAGAAGTAAAGGTAAAGTCTATTTCTTTAATTCTCCTTTGGCATCGATTAACCAGAGTAACGCTGAATCCTGGGTTGATATTCCGCTCGGTGAAAAAATTAATTTACGCGTGCTTATACAGAACTCAATTGCTGTTTTTTATATTAACGACAAAGCGGCATTTAGCACCCGGATGTATGCCATGCCGGACAAACCATGGAGCATCAGTGTGCCTCAACACGATAGTCTCCACGCACAATTGCAATTTAAAGAAATGATCTAAAGGGATATTATTATGAAATATCATCATGCCCTGACTGTTATTTTTTCACTTATGCTCCCGACGCTGGCAAATGCAAGCATGAGCATCATGAAGGATTTATCGGGCAAGGTCATTGCCGTTGATCCGTGGTCCTATCTTGATGAAGACGTCATGTGGACATCAACACGCTCCTCTAATCCTGCAGGCGGACGCGTTCATGGTCAGCTTAAAATGAAATATGCAATCGAAGATAATAACTGGCGAAACAGCCATTTCCACAGCGGGAATGATTCTCTCACTTTCGTTCAGGGAGTTATGCGTAATGACGCTTTACCCGGTTGGTATCTGGCATTTTCGGAAGGCAGAACCACAAATTATAATGGAACATGGGAAAACCAGACCTATCTCAGCCAGAACCAGTGGACACAACTCATTGTCGGCCATGAATATTTCTACAAACGTCTGCGCTATGGCTGGGACGTTATGGGAGGAAGTGCCTCAATTGAAGATCGCTGGCAGGCACGCGTCAAATTCTTTACCGATCTGCGTGTAACAGACAATTTTTCGGTCTTCAATTATCTTTACCAACAGATTGATCATCGTCGTAGCGGAGGTTCACAAAATGACCGTGACGTCCGTTCATTTCAGGCCGAGCCCGGGGTTCAATATATTATCAACAACACTACCGGTGTTTGGTTACGTCAGAAATTTGCCTCCTCTGTGTTAGACAGAGCGCAGTGGGGTGATATCGATGATAAAACCTGGACGACCTCAATGGGTATTTGGCACAACTGGGGGAAATTATCAACGACATTCAGCGGGGGATATGGACATTATAAGAAAAATAATGCCCAGCGCGAAGATGGTGAAGTCTTCCAGAATACCAGAAACCGCTTCCTAAAAGTATCGGCTAATTACCCGCTGACATCTCGATTTACACTCTCCGGAGAGATAACAGGTTCATTAATTAATCAGAGTGGGAGTTGGGTAACTAACGGTGATGCCATCACCACCGATTATAAAATCATGTTGGATTACAATTTTTAAAGTCATTTTTATATAACTCCAGCGAAACAAAGAAAGCACATATATCGCCGTGCCGGTATATGTGCTTCCTTACCCCCGGTAATTCCAGGGTATAAATAACTAATTATGTTTGAGGTAGTGTCATGAACATTTGGACTATTGGCGATGCGGTAGTTGATCTCTTACCGCTAACAGATATGCAGTATCAGGCCTGTGCCGGAGGTGCCCCTTTCAATGTGGCGGTTGGAACTGCTCGCCTGAATTGTCAGAGTGGATTTATCGGCCGGGTCGGTGACGACGATTTCGGTCTTTTTTTAAAGGAAACCCTCTGCTCATCGGGAGTTTCTGTCCAGAGTATGCAGATGGATCCTCATCACAGAACCAGTACCGTACTGGTTTCCCTTAATAATCACGGTGAACGTGGATTTACGTTTCTTACCAATCCTTCGGCAGATCAGTTTTTAACACCTGACGCTCTCCCCGATTTAAGTACAGGAATATTGCATTTCTGCTCTCTGGCGCTCGTCGCTAAAACCTGTCGCAACACGTTAGTTACGGCTATCGAAAAAGTAAAACAGAGTAACGGTTTGCTGAGTTTTGATGTGAATTTACGTGAGCAAATGTGGAGCGATCGGCAGGAGATGCATGACACTGTGCACCATTTCGCCCTACAGGCTGACATACTTAAATTATCTGAGGAAGAATGGTACTGGCTGGCAGAGACGCACGATTTTAACCAAGCGCTGGATTTCCTTAAATACCTACCAGCACGGCTGAAGGTTGTAACCTATGGCGCGCAAGGCGCAATGATTCTGCAGAACGACATGATCATTCATTTTAATGGCTACACCGTAAACAGCGTTGAT
This sequence comes from Phytobacter diazotrophicus, assembly GCF_052061655.1. Classification (NCBI taxonomy): domain Bacteria; kingdom Pseudomonadati; phylum Pseudomonadota; class Gammaproteobacteria; order Enterobacterales; family Enterobacteriaceae; genus Phytobacter; species Phytobacter diazotrophicus. Next base: position 3,268,552 of record NZ_CM125428.1, read on the forward strand.
ACAACGGGAGCGGGTGATGCGTTCCTGGCGGGTTTACTTGCTTATATCGCTCAAGCTGGAATGCCGCAGGACATTGAGCAAATCAAAGACGCCATGACGCAGGCCAGCGCCTGCGGCGCACTGGCAACAACCCGGAAAGGCGCGCTGACAGCCCTACCGGATAGTAAGACGCTGAATGAATTTATCAGACAATATCCTCTGCCGGACTATGAAATAAAAGCGTAGCCTCAACGATAGCCAGCAACACCCGGCCTGAAGCGTTCCGGTGCAAGCCACCGGGACTCGTTTTGCTTTCCTCCTCCCTATTTTGAAACGACATATTAAGTGTAACCTCCGCTTATGGCGCGGCGCGATCGGCCGCGGGAGGCATGACGGCAGCGATAAGAAAAAGCAGAAATGCGTACATGTTTGCATAAGTGATTAAAAACTAATGACGCCGACGCCCCTTAACAACGGATAACAGCTCAATTTATCAGTAGAACTGACATGAAAATCGCCAGACGCCGTCTGGTGATTTGTGAAAATAGCCAATGCCGTTGTCCGCCCACATCCAGTTAACTTTTTCTTCAGATCCCACCTGAAAGACGAAATCCTCAAGCCCGACGCCATGTTGTATTTCCGCAGGGTATCCGCCAACTTTGGTTCCCCCGTAGCGGCTAAAGTCCTCAAAGAAACTGTCACTGGCTGGTTCATCATCGTTTACGGCAGAAAGATCAAGAATATCCCAGGCATCCTCCCAGCCCGGCGCATCATCATTCACACTTAACCATCGCACAGGAAACGCGCGATACGGCGTGGCCAGTTCAGGTAATAACTCAAGCCCCTCAAGCGTGGCATATTCACGAATTAGCCAGCCTTCACCATGGGGTTGGTCAAAAGGATGGCTTTCCATATTATGAAAGAGAACCAGAAGAGCGACATTCTCGAGTTGTTCAGGAATAACAGGAAGCTCATCGATACGAATCTGAAGAAGCGGAAACATCGGTTTCCCTCTCCAGACAGGCAGCCCTTCGCCTGCAAGCGATACTCCTTTTAAAAACCAGGAGGTAAGAGGATCTGCACTGGGGCGAAAACCGCCTACCTGAGCCACCGATGCGGGGCGCAATTTGGACCTGAGCTCTTCTAAAACTAACGCACTTTCGGATTTCATCTTCGATACCTTGCGTATGAGGACATTCTCTTAATATCGGGGATTCAGACCTGCTCATTATATATAAAAATGATTCCCAGAAAGGTCCGGACCAGGAAGACCTCAGTAAGCCTTTCTCAAAACAGATGACTTTTCACCCGCCCCCTGTTAGCTTCATTTGATGATAAAAATCTGTTCAGTGTCTTCTTATGCGTTAATTATTATCACCTGCACCTGTCAGGTGGGATAACGCTCGTCATTTTCCCGCCGGTAAGGCGGGCCTTACCGGTAATCATCCAGTGAGGCAAAGCATGAATACGGATACACCTGTCAAAGCAGTAAAACCAACTCTTCACCTTTTATGTGGAAAAATCGCTTCGGGTAAGTCCACGTTAACTGCAAGATTGGGGGCATCGCCCGGCACGATCATTATCAGTGAGGACACATGGTTGGCTGCGCTCTATAAAGATGAAATACAGTCCGTCGCGGCGTATGTGCAGTGCGCAGCAAAGCTCAAAAATGCCATGAAGCCACACCTGATATCCTTACTGAACGCTGGTGTATCGGTCGTTCTGGATTTTCCGGCAAATACACGGGCGAATCGTGAATGGATGATGAGTATTATTACGGCGTCGGGTGCTAATAATTGCCTGCATTATCTCAACGTCTCTGACGATATATGCAAAGCCCGTTTACGCGCCCGTAACGCCGAAGGCGCGCACGATTTTGCAGCAACAGATGAAGAGTTTGAAATGATAACGCGTTATTTCACCGCGCCGACTGCAGATGAAGGGTTCGCTATTATTGAATACAGCTAAAATAGTGAGCCTGAGCCGTCAGCAGACGGCTTTTTAATGCCCGTATTTATTCAAAGCATTTTCTCTATGTTATCTAACCAGTCGGGAAGATGTTCTTTGTACCAGTTAAGAGGCTTTGTTGAATAAATCAGATTTCGGGTAAGTCTCCCCCGTAGCGGGTTGTGTTTTCAGGCAATACGCACGCTTTCAGGCATACCTGCTTTCGTCATTTTGTTCAGCGCTCGTACCAGGGCCATAGCCTCCGCAACCTGACCATCGTAGTCACGCAGCGTCAGTGACCCCCCGAACAGCTGTTTTACCCGGTACATTGCCGTTTCCGCTATCGAGCGACGGTTGTAATCTGTTGTCCATTTCCACCGCGCATTACTCCCGGTCATTCGCTGATTAGCCACTGCACGGTTACGGTCTGCATATTCACCGGGCCAGTAACCCGCACCTTTTCGGGGAGGGATAAGCGCGCTGATTTTCTTACGCCGCAGTTCATCGTGACAGAGCCGGGTGTCGTAAGCGCCGTCTGCCGATGCTGCCCTGATTTTTCTGTGAGTCTGCCGGATAAGACCCGGGAAGGCTTCTGAGTCCGTCACATTGTTCAGCGACAGGTCTGCACAGATGATTTCATGTGTGTTGCTGTCAACGGCTAGATGCAACTTTCGCCATATACGACGGCGTTCTTTGCCGTGTTTTTTGACTTTCCATTCGCCTTCACCAAAGACCTTCAGCCCGGTGGAATCAATCACCAGATGCGCGATTTCACCCCGGGTGAACGTTTTGAAACTGACATTAACCGACTTTGCGCGCTTGCTGACACTGGTGTAATCCGGGCAGCGCAACGGAACATTCATCAGTGTAAAAATGGAATCAATAAAACCCTGTGCAGCCCGCAGGGTCAACCTGAACACGCGTTTAATGACCAGCACAGTCGTGATGGCAAGGTCAGAATAGCGCTGAGGTCTGCCTCGTGAAGAAGGTGTTGCTGACTCATACCAGGCCTGAATAGCTTCATCATCCAGCCAGAAAGTTATGGAGCCACGGTTGATGAGGGCTTTATTGTAGGTGGGCCAGTTGGTGATTTTGAACTTTTGCTTTGCCACGGAACGGTCTGCGTTGTCGGGAAGATGCGTGATCTGATCCTTCAACTCAGCAAAAGTTCGATTTATTCAACAAAGCCCAGTTAAGATACAAAGGAAAGGTTGATTTTTTCCGCTCATAAAGCAGCGTAATCACTTCGGTGACGATCCATGCTTTAGCAATAGCCATTTCCCTCGCCAGCGCTGTGGAGTTACGCTGACCCGATAACTGGCAATAGCGTTCGGCAAGATCAGTAAATGCGTGTTTCGTTCCCATTCCTTTTATAAGGGGAGCCAGATCGATGGCCGGACTTCCTCTTCCAAACCTTTCCCAGTCGAAAAGCACAACATCACCGTTCGCTCTTCTTCCCCAATTACCGGCATTGCTATCGCCAGAAATCAGACTCTGATAACCAAACAAAACATCACTACACTGCCGGAAGTGCCGAAGCTGTCTCGCACTTTTGTCGGGTAATGCCAGGAGCAGAAGAGCGTGCTCAAGCGCGGAGTCTGACCATGCATGGTTGTGGTAAAGCCATTGCGAACTGCCGGCGTATCGATGTAAGTTTCCCAGCGTAGCGAGTATTTCATCTCCACAGACCTCATCCTGGTCAACCTCACAGGGGATATATTCCAGTCTTAGCCTGCGTAAGTCAGGATCGGCAGATAACAGTTTTGGTACCGCAACGCCTGCGTGGGTGAGCGCATTGGCAGCCTGTTGATAAAAATGGTACTCCACCTCACCAACAGGACATTTCTCGATGAACTGATAACCCGCTTCATCCACAAGAAGCGCCACTCTGGCTACCCCCATCCGGGATAGATTTTCAACTGACATAGCTTACTCCCTCAGTGGGTATTTTTCTGGTACTCCGGTGTTTAAAGCGATGCCGCTTATACGCGAATAAAATCGACAAAGGCCCGCAACGCAGTCGGCAGATTCCGCCGACCGGAGTAGTAGAGGAAAAATCGCCCCGGCGTCGCGCTGAAGCTATTCAGTACAGACACCAACCGACCCGCGGCTACCTCTTCTCTCACCATCGCCTCGTAAACGTAAGCAATGCCTGCACCGTCGCGTGCAGCCTGAATCATTAACATATCGTCGTCGAACACCAATGGGCCAGCAACAGCAACGGTCAGCGATTTTCCTGAGACCAGAAATTCCCAGTGATAGTGGCGGCCACTTGGGAAACGGCGGCAAATGCAGGCGTGGTCCAGCAGTTCGTCCGGCGTTTTCGGCGCGTCATGCAATTTCAGGTAAGACGGCGACGCAACACAAACGAAGCGCTGCGGCGGACCGACAGGAACAGCCACCATATCTCCGGCCAGGCTTTCGCCAAAACGGATACCCGCGTCAAAGCCACTGTCCACGATATCAGCCAGGCCGTCGTCAGTCACAACGTCAACTTTTACGCACGGATACTTCGCCACAAATCCCGCCAGTATCGGGGCCAACACCAGCCAGGCCGCCGGACGCGGTACGTTCAGACGCAGCGTCCCTGCGGGTACCGCCTGTAACGCCGTCACGTCGGCGAGCGCATCGGCGACATCACGCAAAGCGGGAGCGAGCCGGGCCAACAGGCGATGGCCTGCCTCGGTGGGTGTAACGCTGCGGGTGGTGCGGTGGAGCAGACGCACGCCCAGTCGCTCTTCAAGTCCACGCATGGCGTGGCTCAGGGCCGAGGCAGAGACACCTCGCTCAGCGGCCGCTTTACGGAAGCTGCGATGCCGTGCCACGGCTTCAAAGGCGTCAAGTTCATGCAGATCGATTGTCATATTGATGAGAATTATTCAGTAGTTCATCAAACATATCATGGCTTATCGCCTGCTATCTACCGTGACACACTGGCGCCGTCTACTTGATTGAGGAGTTAAACCATGCAGCACAGAAAACTGGGGAATGCCGATTTCACTATCTCACCTATCGGGCTGGGAACCTGGGCCATCGCGGGGGCGGGCTGGGAATTTGGCTGGGGAGCGCAGGATGACGAAGAAAGCCTGTCCGCGCTGGAATGCGCCGTGGAACGCGGCGTGAACTGGATCGACACCGCCGCCGTTTACGGTCTGGGTCATGCCGAGGAAATTGTCGGAAGACTGCTGCGCCGGGTGCCGGCTTCGCGCCGCCCGTTAGTCTTCACCAAAGGCAGCCTGGTCTGGGATCCGATAAGTCGGCAGATTTCGCACTCCCTGGCGCCGGATTCGTTGCTTCGGGAGATTGACGAAAGCCTGCGCCGCCTTCGGACAGAAACTATCGATCTGTATCAGATCCACTGGCCTGCCTTCCCGGCAGACGGCCCGGATGACGGCATTGAGGAGGCGCTCTCGGTGCTGGCCAGGGCTCGTCAGCAAGGAAAAATCCGCGCCATCGGTGTCTCCAATTTTGACGTCACACAACTCAAGCGCGCCCAGGCCGTTACGGAGATTGCCTCACTCCAGCCGCCTTATTCAGCACTCATGCGCGAGATCGAATCCGACATCCTGCCCTTCTGTGAGGAAACGGGTGTCGGCGTCATCGCCTATTCCACCCTGCAATCAGGTCTGCTGAGCGGCGCGATGACGCGTGAACGCATCGCCCGCCTCCCCGATGACGACTGGCGCAAAACCCGCAGTCCGGACTTTCGGGAGCCACGGCTGACCCAAAACCTTGCGTTGGTGGAGACCTTCCGTCGGATAGGCGATCGCCACGGGCTGACACCCGCTGCGGTGGCGATTGCCTGGGTGTTGAGACAGCCTGCTATATCCGGTGCGATTGTCGGCGCGCGCCGCCCGGCACAGGTCGACGGTCTGCTGGGTGCTGCCGGGTTCAGACTGAGCGAGGACGAACTGGCCGAAATCGCGCCGTTTCTGCCCGAAGGCATGGGCACCAACGTGCCAGAAGAAACGGCGTCCTGAATAGCCTCCCTTTATCCTTAATAGAAAAGGTTGCCACTGTCTCACTCAGCGCTTTGGGCTGTTCATCCGGCACAAAGCGCGCTGTTTTACCGGATATTTATGCGGCGAGCGGTTTTGTCCGCACGCCGATAAATACAATGAACATCGCCGTCAGCAGCAGTAACCCGCTGCCGGTGAAGACACCGCTTGCCCCGCTGACGTCGAATATTGCCCCACCGCCTGCCGCGCCCGCGCCAATGGCAAGCTGCACCGATGCCACCAGCAGCCCGCCCGCGCTTTCCGCCTCATCCGGCACGGTCGTCGCAAGCCAGGTGCTCCAGCCTACCGGCACCATGCCAAAAGCGAATCCCCACAGGGTAACCAGCAAGCCATCCAGCAACGCCAGATGCCCAAACAGTACCATCGCAACCGCCATCAGCCCCATTCCAAACGGCACCAGCGCCAGGGTCAGATGTAAATTGCGCGATAGCAGATGCCCGGCGAGGGAGGTGCCGACAAAGTTTGCCAGCCCAAATCCCAACAGGATCAACGAAATGCTCTCCACACTCACCTGCCCGACGGTCTCCAGAAAAGGTCGCAGATAGGTGAAGAAAGCAAAATGGCCGCTGAAAATCAGAATACTCGCCAGCATCCCGCCCACCATGCCCGGTCGACGCAGTACGCGAAACAGTGCGCTCAGGCTGCTACTGTGTTCCGGTTTCATGGATGGCAGCACCCATAATTGCCACAGCAGCGCCAGCGCGCTCGGTGCGGTTGAAAGAAGAAAGACATTACGCCAGCCTATAATGCTGCCCAGATAGCTGCCGAGCGGTGCGGCGACGACTGTTGCAACCGACACGCTGGAAAAGATAATCGCCAGCGCTTTTGGCACCTGGGCGATGGGTACCAGCCTTAGCGCGGTGGCGGTCGACATCGCCCAGAAGCCACCAATCGCCACGCCTAACAGCAGACGCCCAAGCAGCAATACATGCAGCGAGGGGGCAAAGGCCACCAGCAGACTGGAGATGATTTGCAATATCGAAAAGAAAATCAGCACCCAGCGACGGTCAATATTTTTCGTGGCGGCGGCAATCAACAGCCCACTCAGCAGTGCCACCAGTGCCGTGGCGGTCACCGCCTGCCCGGCCATCCCTTCGCTTACCCCCAGACTCGCCGCCATGGGCGTCAATAAACTGGCGGGTAAAAACTCGGCGGTAATCAAACCAAACACCCCAAGCCCCAGTGAATAGACGGCTCGCCAGGCGGGTTTTACGGGCGCAGTCACCTCTCTCGCCGCAACATCTGCATTCATTTGTTCTCTCCCGTCATAAAATGTGACCTGTGTCGCAAAGCATAGGAAGTTCCCCACGGACGATCTATGACATATAATCTCCAATTATTGATAATTCGTCCGGAGTTGTAGCGATGGCGGTTCAGACACCCGATCTCATCAGCGAGTTACTGCGCGGTATGCGCCTTTCTGGCGTGAAATACCGCCGCTTTGAGGCCAGCGCGCCGTTCGGTTTCGCCTTCGACGCCGCGCCCGGCAAAGCACAGTTTCATTTCGTTAGCCGTGGCCCGGCGGTATTACGGATGGAGAGCGGTACCCGTTTTGCGCTCAACAGCGGCGATGCGCTGTTTATTCCCAACGGCAACGCTCATGCCCTGCTCTCGGATGACAACGCGACGGCGACGCCGGTCTCCGCATTTCACGGCGAAGCCATTTGCGGCTCGGTCTGCCAAATCACCTGCGAACCCTGCAAAGGCAGTGAAAACGTGGTGATATTCAGCGGATGTATGGATTTCGAACTGGGCGGGATGCAGCCGCTGATTAAAGCGATGCCGGAAGTCATGATGGTCAGTAAGCTGATGTCAACCTGGCCGGAAATTCACCCCCTGCTTGCCGCCATGGAGCGCGAATCAATGACCCGTCAGGTCGGGTTTGCGGGTATCCTGGCGCGGCTGGCGGATGTGGTCGCAGCGCTGATTGTACGCGGTTGGGTGGAAGCCGGTTGCGGCAAAGCCACCGGCTGGGTGCAGGTGCTGCGCGACCCACGGCTGAGCCGGGCGATTTACGCCATGCATCAACAGCCGGGGATTAACTGGAGCGTGGCGGACCTGGCAAAAGAGGCAGGAACATCCCGCTCGGTCTTTGCCGAACGTTTCCTCTCTGCCACCGGTAGCACCCCGGCAAAATATCTCAGCGAGCTACGTATGCGGCTGGCGATCCAGTACATTAGCCATGAAAACCAGGCTATCGAAACCGTAGCGCTGCGACTGGGCTATGGTTCGCTCGCGGCATTCAGCCGGGCCTTTAAGCGCATTGTCGGCCACCCGCCGGGCGCCCTTCGCGAGGCCGCCCAGTCACAGCCGGAGTTATGAGGGTTTACACCGGTTGAAGACTACTGGCGCATATGTCCGGCAATCATTTCTGACAAGGTGTTTTCTTCACCCAACCGGGCGAGCCGTTCTGTTATGGCATCAAAATACCGATCATCGGCTTTTGCCACGCAGATGGCCTGTTGAATTTCGGTGAAATCATCCGGCAACACGCGAAAGCCTGGATTGTTTTGGGCCGCCGCCTCAAGCGGCTGGCGAATACCGGCGGCCATCTCACCTTCCCCCGCTAAAAAAGCATCAATCGCCGCCTGGGAGGATGCAAGGCGGTTCAGCGTTGCATGATGTAACTCGCGTGATAGCCAGAGGTCATAGGCCGCGTTCTTACCCACATTGATGACGACACCCGGCTTATCCATGTCGCTAACGCTTCGCCAGTCACTCTGTTCGCGCACCAGCAAGGTCCCTTTAATGGTGATATACGGGGACGTAAAGCGCAGGCGATCCTCGCGTTTGGGATCGATTGCCAAAAAGGCAATATCCCAGATGTCCTGACCGGCGTCCTCAACCACCTTCCCGGCGGCAGGATAAGTGATGAATTCCGGGCGGTAATGCAGATGACGGGCGATATCTTTTGCCAGTTCAACGGTGATACCTGCTGGCTGACCATCAGGCGTCAACGAGGCCAACACAGCATTACCTAAATTGATGGCAAAACGCAGGGTGGGTAACGTTTCATCTGACATGAGCTTCTCCTGTGCGCAACACGGTGTGATCGGTTCTCCCGTCAGGAAAAGATAGCAACAGGCCGTTCGTCATGCGCGGGCAATCTGCAATTGAATTGCCCGCGCCTTATTGCTACGCCCCACTTTCCAGCCGCTGGCGCTTACGAAGATTAGGGAACCACTTCATCCACAGCGCCACCACCACCAGCGTTCCGATACCGCCAATGGCCGCAGCAGGCACGGCACCAAGCCAGGCGGCAAGCATCCCGGACTCGAACTCACCCAATTGATTTGAGGTATTGATAAAAATGGAGTTCACCGCGTTGACGCGCCCGCGCATCTCATCCGGCGTGTCGAGTTGTACCAGCGAGCCACGAATGACCATGCTGACCATATCACAGCCGCCCAGCGCAAAAAGCGCCAGCAGCGACAGCCACATCCAGCTCGACAGTGCGAAAACCAGCGTGGCAACACCAAACCCCGCCACACTCATAAACATGATCATCCCGACATTGCGCTTAAGCGCACGATGACTTAACCAGAAGCCCATCAACAACGCCCCCACGGCAGGGGCGCTACGCAGCACACCCAGACCAATGGGGCCGGTGTGCAGCACATCGTGAGCGAAAATCGGCAGTAGCGCCTTTGCCCCGCCCAGCAGGACGGCAAAGAGATCGAGGGAGATGACCCCTAAGACATCCGGGCGCTTACGGATAAAATCGACACCGGCAAACAGTGAGGAAAGCGTCGGCGGGGTACGCGGCGGCAGCGCCTGCGCATAGCGCAACGTCAGCACCAGCATTAACGAGAGCAGATACAGCCCCGCCGTCACCGCATAAACCACCTCCGCACCAGCCGCATACAGGAAACCGCCCAGCGCAGGCCCGACAATCTGCGCCGCCTGGCCGGATACCGCGTTGGCGGCCGTAGCACGCGGCAAAATCGAGGTGGGCACCAGTGCAGGTAGCATTGAGATCATCGCCGGTGATTCAAGGGTTTTCGCCGAAGAGATAATAAAAATCAGCGACAGGATCACCCCAACGCTGGCATCCCCTTTCCAGGTCAGCCAGGCGAGGAGCGCAATGGCCGCCCATTCCAGTATCTGGCCAAACATCACGACCCGACGGCGATCAAACTGGTCGGCAATGTGCCCGGCGGGCAGTGCGAGAATAACGGAAGGGAAAAATTGCACCAGGCCTATCATGCCCAGCCAAAAGGCACTGTGGGTTTGCGAATAGATTTGCCAGCCAACGATGATAGACAACATCTGAAAGCCGAAGCTTGAGCTGGTGCGCGCCAGCCAGAACGAGACGAATGAGCGATGTTGCAGTAAACGGCCATCGTTGCCGGACAACAGTGGTGCCATAGAAAATCCTATAAAAGTGGTAAGCCAGGGCATGATGTTTGCCCGGCGGTGATTCCTGGTTCCCGTTTAGTGAATGCTGTAGCGCCCGGGATGCGCATAGCATTATTCAGTACATGTCCGTTAAGTGGACCAGGTTCCGTTCACGAAAACTCATGCGAACTCCGTCACGCTCACCCTCGTGAACGGGTAAAGGGGGCCACCGCGGCCCCCTGCACCATCCCCGCGGCCCCATCGCTGTTAGCCCCGAGTTTCATTGCGTCCAAAATGGCTGTGTCGTGAACGGAACCTTTCCTTCTCGCTAATATAACGTCCCTTCTCACTCTTATTAATGCCCCGCAGCTGGCGCTGCCCCCGGCGCACCGGCGCGAATAAACGGCGGTTTCGCAAACCAGATAATCACCACCAGCACCATGAACCCCCACCCCAACAGCCAGAAATAGTCGATGGTCGACATCATATAGGCCTGCTGTTCGATGGTTTTATCCACCGCGGCAAGGTGCTGCTGCGTGACGCCACCCATCTTATTGAGGTAATCCATGGCAGGCGGGTGATACACCGAGACACTCTCGGTCAGATTCGCATGGTGAAATACCTCACGCCGCGACCACAGCCAGGTCGTCAGCGACGAGGCAAAAGAACCTCCCAGCACGCGGAAGAACGTCGCCAGACCGGAGCCTTCCGCCACTTCATTGCCGTGCAGGTTCGACAGCACGATCGTGGTGATCGGCATAAAGAACAGCGCCACACCGATACCCATAAACATCTGCACTTCGGCGATAGTGCGAAAATCCACGCTGGTGTTGAACTGCGCACGCAGCAGACACGACACTCCCATGGTCAGGAACGACAGCGACGCCAGAATCCGCAGATCGACCCGGTTGGCATAACGCCCCACGATAGGCGTAAGTAGCAGCGGCAGGAAGCCCATCGGCGCCGCCGCCAGCCCCGCCCAGATCGCGGTGTAGCCCATCTGGGTTTGCAGCCACTGCGGCAGAATAATGTTGATGGCAAAAAACGCCGCGTAGCCGAGCATCAGTGTGGTGGTGCCGATGGCGAAGTTGCGGTCGGCAAACAGCCGCAGGTTCACAATCGGATGGCGCTCGCCAAGCTCCCAAATCACAAAGGAGACCAGCGCAATCGCTGAGATCACCGACATAACAATGATCTCGGTCGACGAGAACCAGTCGAGATCGTTGCCTTTATCCAGCACCACCTGCAACAGACCCACCCCCAGCACCAGCAGCATAATGCCGATGTAATCAATGGGGGCGTGCGTGGTGGTCTCCTCACGTTCGCGCAACTGCGTCCACACGACGATGGCCGCAAAAATACCGATCGGCACGTTGATATAGAAAATCCACGGCCAGGAGTAGTTATCGGTGATCCAGCCCCCGGTAATCGGCCCGACGATGGGCGCCACCACGGTCACCATCGACAGCAGCGCCAGCGCCATGCTGCGTTTGGTGGTCGGGAAGATAACCAGCAGCAGCGTCTGGCACATCGGGAACATGGGCCCGGCGAAAAACCCCTGCAGCGCACGGAAGATAATCAACTCGGTCATGCTATGGGCAAAGCCGCACAGGAACGAGGTCAGAGTAAACAGTGTGACCGATCCGACAAACAGCTTAAGTTGCCCAAAGCGCCGGGTAAACCACCCGGTCAACGGCAGTGCGATGGCATTGCAGACTGCAAACGAGGTGATAACCCAGGTCCCCTGGTCCGAACTCACGCCAAGGTTGCCGGCGATGGTCGGCAACGCCACGTTGGCGATGGTGGTATCCAGCACCTGCATGAAAGTCGCCAGCGACAGCGCAATGGTGGCGAGCAGCAGGCTGGGTGGCGTAAAGGCCGCCTTATCTTGCATAACGCCCCTCTTAGCGGCTGTTTGCCGCTACGGACTGACTGTTGTCATGAAGGATTTTCGCCACCATCTGATCGGCTTTATCCAGCGCGTTCTGGTACACATCGGTGGTAAAGCGCGGTGCTGCGACCGTTTTTTGCGGCAGCAGATGGCCTTCGGTGTCGCGGATATCCACTTTGGCAAACATCGACAGCCCGACACGCAGCGGATGTTTCTCCATATCGTGCGGGTCGAGGGTTATACGCACCGGCAGACGCTGAACGATTTTGATCCAGTTGCCGCTGGCATTCTGGGCCGGCAGCAACGAGAACGCGCTGCCGGTACCAATACCTAAGCTCTCAATGGTGCCCTGATATTCCACTTTATCGCCGTACAGATCGGCGGTCAGGACTACCTTCTGCCCCAGACGCATGGTGTTCATCTGGCTCTCTTTGAAGTTGGCATCCACCCAGACCTGATCCAGCGGGACGATCGACATCAGTGTCGTGCCGGAGTCAACACGCATCCCCAACTGGACCGCGCGTTTCGCCACAAAACCGCTGACCGGCGCCACAATGGTGCTACGGGCGTTATCCAGATAGCGCTGGCGCAGGGTTGCCACCGCGCTTTTGATTTCCGGGTGGCTGTCGATGACCGTGTCATCCACCATCGCCAGGTTGGTACTCAACGCCTGTTGCGCCGCCGCTAAATCACTCTGCGCCGTGGCCACGGCATCGCGATAGTGCGACATATCTTCTGCCGCAATCGCCCCGCTGGCAAAAATCTTCTGTCGACGCGCGAAGTCGTTCTGCGCGGTTTGCAGGGCCACTTTTTTCGCCGCCACCTGAGCGCGGTAGTTGTCTGCGGTGCTGTACAGACCACGGACCTGACGCACGGTGCTGGCCAGGTTGGCTTCCGCCTGTTGCAGGGCAATTTGCGTGTCGCTGGGGTCGAGCAATACCAGCGGCTGGCCTTTGGTGACGTAATCCCCTTCATCAACGGCGACCTGGGTGACCGTTCCGGCAATTTGCGGGGTCAGTGTCACGAGGTTGGCATTAACGTAGGCATCGTCAGTGGTTTCGTAATAACGGGCATACAGGAAGTACCATGCCAGGCACCCGGCGGCAATAAGCACCAGGATCACCAGCAGTATGGCGAAGTTGCGCTTACGTTTGCTGGGTGCGCGTTCTGGTTGTGCAGATGACTGTGCAGATGAATTTTGCATCTTTATCGTAACCTTATTCAGGACAACTTAACGATGGGGTTTGGTGGCCTCGTCTGGCAGCATTTTTATCAATAGCTGTACCAGCAGGCGGGATTCTTCTGGGGTCAGACGGGCAGTCAGCGAGCCAAGAATGGAAGACAGCGCTTCGTTCTGAAAGCGATCGCAAATTTTCTGCCCTTTCTCAGTCAGCGCCAGGATAACCTGACGTTTGTCTTCTGGATTGGGAGTGCGCAGGATCAGTTCGCGCTTCACCATCCGCTCGAGCATCCGGCTCATGGCCCCGGCATCCATCAACAAATTTTTGCTGACTTCAAGCGGGCTGTTGAAACCTTTGTAAATGCTGATCAGGACTTTAAATTGCGCAGCGGTGATATCCGTGTCGGCAAAAAAGTGGCTGATAAGCTGGTCTTTAAACTGGTTCGCCAGATGAATCAGTAAGCCGAGATGGAGCTTAGGATTAGGGGTATCTGTAACGTCTTTCATGTTATTTGCCTGGTCAATAATTACAAATGAAATTACTGACCAGGCAAATGTTTGTCAACGTGGTGTCAGCAAAAGAGCACAAATCTATACATTCTGAATGGTGCGTTTCGCGCCGCTGCGCTTATAGCCGGATACTGTTGCGCCGTTTTCGGTGGGTCGGCGGGTCGATTTGCAGACGTTTCAGCGTTTCAGTGATAAACAGACAGGAGACAGCGCCCAGGATTTCATTCGGTGACATATTGGTGAGGATGCACCACCCGATTTTGCCGAAGCCTTTGGCAAAGAACGCAATGCTCATCACCATCACGCCGCCCACCAGCATGAAAACATCATGTCATCAAATCAATCCATTAACGGGATTAAGCCTGCTGAACTACAAAAAGTCAGTCAGCAGGCAACTACACTCACTTACTAACCTCACTCTTCATCGGCATGCAGCATTTTTATCTCTTCAGTATGCCGCTTATTAAGGTTGATTTGGCACTGATAAATATAGGGCCAGTAATCATAGGTATCCTCACCGATTTGCGACCCAACGCCTAAACAGAAGTTCTTGCGATACTCTTTCCATGAATTTTGCGACTCCAGGAAAAGCTTACTGAAGACATCACCAATGGTCAGTTGAGGATCCTGACTTTTATATACGGGCCCAGTATTGTTTGCCTTTATTTGCCCGACTGTTTTGGCAATTAACTCATCCATGCTTTTATTGCTTTTGTCACTAAGAGCGTGTAAGCATTCAGAAGCTTTTCCACGGTCAGCATTATTATGCCAACAAGTATCAGTTTCTGGCCCGGCGATAACATCTGCTTTTTCAGCACTGAAGGCTGACGGAGCTAAAGCCAACAAAATAATCGCTAACACTATTTTCTTCATTGTAAATACCTGATTCTGTGTCTTGTAGGCTCATAACGCATTAGTGATAAATCTTCCCGGATGAAGTTAATAAGCGCTGTTCTGCCAGCAATTGCAGCCTCGATTAAGCTTGCTGGATGTCTTATGCCCTGGTAAAAAATATCGACAACGACATCTTTTATTTTCTGGTCGAGTTGATCCCATGAGGGTGCGTTCGTTTTTTTTGCTGCTGTTTTTTCATAAAAAGGTTTGGCGTAATTCTTTTTCTCTAAATAAGAACGTTTGAATAATTCAATTTGCTGCACATAGCTTAGCTTACCAAAGTTAAACGCTTTCATTAACTCAGCTTTTGTAAGCGGCGAAATCAGACTTGCGCCTGTCTCTTTCTCAACCTTCATCAATAGTTCGCTGCGGGTGATTCCCAATCTGTTCGCTACGTGGCTAGCGCAACTCCGTGCGTGTGACGCTCTGTGCACAAGAAGGCCTTCTATGTCTAAAACTTTTCTTCTTGATGACGAATGTGACACTGATTCCTCCTTTAGTCGAAATTGCTGTC
Organism: Phytobacter diazotrophicus; assembly: GCF_052061655.1. Taxonomy (NCBI): domain Bacteria; kingdom Pseudomonadati; phylum Pseudomonadota; class Gammaproteobacteria; order Enterobacterales; family Enterobacteriaceae; genus Phytobacter; species Phytobacter diazotrophicus. Next base: position 3,283,824 of record NZ_CM125428.1, read on the forward strand.
CACTCATGCATGATGCGATAAGAAAAACAACTGATGTTTCTTGCCAGCTTCTACCGGGAGTAAACCGTAAGCACAACTTCGTAAATCAAAATAGCTGAAGTTGATGGCAGCGTCCGCCCCTCGCCCATAACGACCTTATCGTTTTATGCTTTTTCAATAGCTTTACACCCAGGACGTTTTCGCCCCGTTCATTATTTGTTCTCTGTTTCATCATAAAACGATCACACGCAATCCCCGTAATGTTGGGCATTCTCGTGAAAAATCTGGATGACACATGAACAGCGCACTGGCAGAACACCCGGAAACCCTGGCGCCCTCGTCGCACCACTTGCACAGCGCCCCGCTGCATAAAGTGCTGAGCGTCAAAAACTTAAGCAAATCCTACAACAACCATCAGACCGTGTTACAGGACATCAGCTTTGACCTGCACAGCGGTGAGATGGTCGGTGTGATTGGCCGCTCCGGCGCCGGTAAATCCACCCTGTTGCATGTGCTCAACGGAACGCACAGCGCGACATCCGGTGAGATCCTGAGTTTCCCCGATGTCGGTCTACCGCGCGATGTTTCTCGCCTTAAAGGCCGCGAGCTGAGCCAGTGGCGCAGCCAGTGCGGGATGATTTTTCAGGACTTTTGCCTGGTGCCGCGTCTCGACGTGCTGACCAACGTGCTACTGGGCAGGCTTAGCCAGACCTCAAGCTTTAAGTCGTTGTTCAAAGTCTTTACAGCCGAAGATCGCGCGAAAGCTATTGCGCTGCTGGAGTGGCTCAACATGCTGCCGCACGCGCTGCAACGTGCGGAAACCCTTTCCGGCGGTCAGATGCAGCGCGTGGCAATTTGTCGGGCGTTAATTCAAAACCCCTCGATTTTACTGGCGGATGAACCCGTCGCCTCGCTGGATCCCAAAAATACGCAGCGCATTATGCGCGTGTTACGAGAAGTGAGTGAGCAAGGCATCAGCGTGATGGTAAACCTGCATTCCGTGGAACTGGTAAAGGAATACTGCACGCGCGTTATCGGTGTTGCACAGGGACGGATTGTTTTTGACGCCTCCCCTTCTGCGCTGACACAGGATGTTTTGCACACGCTTTATGGTGATGAAATAAGTCAACTGCATTAATTCTTCCTTCAATTGAGACGACACAGGCAATGACAATGAAAAAGCATATTTCAGGCGCATTACGTTTATCGGCATTGATGACAGGTCTTCTGCTGGCGTGGCAGGTGAACGCGGCTGAACAACCGAAGGAATTAAATCTGGGTATCCTCGGCGGGCAGAACGCCACCCAGCAAATTGGCGATAACCAGTGCGTAAAAGACTTTCTGGACAAGGAACTGAGCGTCGACACCAAATTGCGTAACTCGTCTGACTACTCTGGCGTTATTCAGGGCTTATTGGGCGGCAAAGTCGACGTGGTGCTGAGCATGTCGCCTGCATCGTATGCCTCCGTCTATATCAACAACCCGAAAGCGGTGGATATTGTGGGCCTCGCCGTGGACGATAAAGACCAGTCGCGCGGCTATTATTCTGTGGTTATCGTCAAAGCAGACAGCCCGTATAAGAAACTGGAAGACCTGAAAGGCAAACCGTTCGGCTTCGCTGATCCGGATTCCACCTCTGGCTTCCTGATCCCGAACCAGACGTTCAAACAGCAGTTCGGCGGCACTGCCGACAACAAATACAACAACTTCTTCTCCAGCGTCACCTTCTCCGGCGGCCACGAGCAGGACATTCTGGGTGTACTGAACAATCAGTTCGCGGGCGCAGTAACCTGGACTTCCATGGTCGGAGACTATAACTCCGGCTACAGCGTGGGCGCGTTTAACCGCCTGATTCGTATGGATCATCCGGATCTGATGAAACAGATCCGCATTATCTGGAAATCACCGCTGATCCCGAACGGTCCTATTCTGGTGAGCAATAGCCTGCCGGCTGATTTTAAAGCCAAAGTGGTCACCGCCATCAAAAAACTGGATACCGACGACCATGCCTGTTTTGTCAAGGCGATGGGCGGCACCCAGCACATCGGTCCTGGCAGCGTGGAAGATTACAAACAGATTATCGATATGAAACGTGAGCTGGTGACCGCACGTTAATTCGCACTCACGTGCGTTAAAAAAATAGCCCCAGGCTCAACGCCCGGGGCTTTTGTTCGAATGTTGTCTCCGCCTGAGACCGGTTAGCCATGAACACGAATATGTCGTTTGAGCAGTATTACCAGAACATCCGAATGCGCCAGAAACGTGACACGGTCGCCTGGTCGCTTGTCTTACTCGTACTCTATTTTACTGCCGGAAACGCAGCGGAATTTAACCTGAACACCATCTGGCATTCACTGCCGAATTTCTTCGACTACATGCGGGAGACCATGCCGACACTGCATGTATCCACGCTCTTTGCCGACAGCCACACAAAGGGCTCGCTGGCCTACTGGGGCTATCGCCTGCCTATCCAGTTGCCGCTTATCTGGGAAACCCTGCAACTGGCGCTGGCAGCCTCGCTAATATCGTTTGTCCTGGCAACGGCATTCGCTTTTTTGGCGGCAGGTAACACCTGGTCGCCGCCGCTGGTCCGTTTTGGTATCCGTGCGCTGGTGGCATTTTTACGTACCATGCCGGAACTGGCGTGGGCGGTTATCTTTGTGATGGCCTTTGGTATTGGCGCGATCCCCGGTTTTCTGGCGCTTATGCTGCATACCGTTGGTAGTCTGACCAAGCTCTTCTACGAAGCGATTGAAAGCGCTAATGACCGCCCCGTGCGCGGTCTGGCCGCCTGTGGCGCGAGCCATTTTCAGCGCGTCCGCTTCGCCCTGTGGCCACAGGTGAAGCCCCTTTTTCTCTCCTATGGGTTTATGCGCCTTGAGATCAACTTCCGCTCCTCCACCATTCTGGGGCTGGTGGGCGCTGGCGGCATCGGCCAGGAGCTGATGACCAATATCAAACTTGACCGCTACGATCAGGTCAGCATCACGCTATTGCTGATTATTGTCGTCGTTGCGGCGCTGGATACCCTGTCTGGCCGTCTGCGCCAGTGGGTGCTGGAGGGTGGAAAATGAGTCACTGGCAGGCCGCACCCGATGTGGCATTAAGCCGTCAGCAGCATAAAACATTGTTTCAGGCGCAGGGGCGTTATTTGCGCCGTCTTGGTCTGATTGCCCTGGCGGGGTTGCTCTATTACGTCTGGTTTTTTGCCCAGTTCGGCATTCCCGCCGATCAGGCCTTCAACGGCATCACGCAAATTGGCCGTTATATCCTGCGTATGTTTGTCTGGCATGACTTTATGCACTGGCCGTTTCGCTACTACTTCACCCAAATTGCCATGACGCTCGCCATCGTCTTTGCCGGGACCCTGACCGCCACCTTTATCGCGCTGCTGCTCTCCTTCTTTGCCGCACGTAATATTATGAAAGGCGGTATCGCCGGCGTGGTGGCGTTTTTGATGCGTCGCCTGTTCGATATGTTGCGCGGTGTTGATATGGCTATCTGGGGGCTTATCTTTGTCAGGGCCGTGGGGCTTGGGCCACTGGCCGGGGTGCTGGCGATCATCATGCAGGACACCGGATTGCTGGGACGTCTGTATGCGGAAAACCACGAGGCGGTGGACCGCTCACCGGCACGCGGGCTGACGGCTGTCGGTGCCAGCGGTCTGCAAAAACACCGCTTTAGTACTTTTACCCAGTCCTTCCCCACGTTTCTGTCGCTCAGCCTCTACCAGATTGAATCGAATACCCGGTCAGCGGCGGTGCTGGGCTTTGTCGGCGCGGGCGGGATCGGCCTGATTTACGCCGAAAACATGCGCCTGTGGAACTGGGATGTGGTGATGTTCATCACCCTGATTCTGGTGGCGATCGTGATGGCGATGGATGCGGCGTCCGCCTGGTTGCGACGCCGCTATATCACCGGAAAGCCGGTTCCGCTTTATAAAGCGCCGTAACGGGTTAGTCCAGACGCCAGTTCAGCACCGGCCAACGGTGCTGTTCTCCCTGGGCGGCAAGCTGTGAACAGGGATTGACCAGAAAAACCTCGTCGGCACGCAGACACAGGGGCAGATCATTAATTGAATCGGTGTAAAACGTCAGCGGACCATTGGCTTGCGGATGCGCGTCGAGCCAGTGGTGAAGGCAGGTGATTTTGCCCTCCTGATAGCTCGGGGTGCCGTCAATGATGTCGGTATAGCGGTCGTTATCCATTTTGACCTCAATACCAATGGCATGCTGGATGCCCAGCACAGGCGCGATTGCCTTCACCAGCAGGCTGACGGAGGCCGAGATAATCAACATCGGCTGATGTTGCGCCTGTAATGACTGGATAAGCGCGAGCGCCTGCGGGTAAATACGCGGACGGATGTCGGTTTGCACACAGCGCGCCACCAGTTGGTCAACGTCATCGCGGCTGAGTCCGATGAGCGGAGAGAGGATCAGCGCAACGTATTCCTGCAGATCCATCTCCCCCCGTGCGTAATCGAGCATCAGGCGTTCTTCATGCAGCAAATATTCCGGGTCGCTGACATACCCTTCGCGGACCAGAAAACGGCTAAAGATGGTGCTGCTGTCGCCATCTATCAGTGTATTGTCCAGATCGAATACGTAAAGCGGTTGCGACATTGTGGCTTCCTTTTTGTCCGTTTTGGACGCACAGACTGACAAAAATATATGACATCACGATGTTGAGCGGCGCATTTTTTATGCATTGAAAAATGGCGATTTTACAAAAACAGGCACACGCTTGTGATCGGGGCAATACCGCTTTGTACCCGTCTTGATCAATGATGAGTCAATAAGAGCCGTTTTTATTTTAATTCCACACAAACCGTGTTGCTTATAAGAAAGGAATTGACTATCAAATCTGTAGATTCATTCAAATACCTCTAACTGGAAGCAGTGTATATCGTAACGAGACTCACTAGTGCAAATGGAGCCAGATATGAGCATGTCAGAAGATACGTCCCCGGAATCCTCCGCAGGCAAATGCCCTTTTCATGAAGGCGGCGCAAAACCTGCGAAGAAAAGCAGTGTCACCACCAACCGTGACTGGTGGCCAGAGCAATTGCGTGTGGACCTGCTTAATCAACATTCCAACCGTTCCAATCCTTTAGGCGAAAGCTTCAATTATCGTGAAGAGTTTAAAAAACTCGACTACTCCGCATTAAAAGCCGATATCAGAAAAGTGCTGACCGACTCTCAGGAGTGGTGGCCTGCTGACTGGGGTAGCTATATCGGGCTGTTCATTCGTATGGCCTGGCACAGTGCCGGGACCTATCGCACTATCGACGGACGCGGCGGTTCAGGCCGCGGGCAACAGCGTTTCGCTCCGCTCAACTCCTGGCCGGATAACGTGAGTCTCGACAAAGCACGCCGCCTGCTGTGGCCAGTGAAACAAAAATATGGGCAGAAGATCTCCTGGGGTGATTTGATCATCCTCGCCGGTAACGTGGCGCTGGAAAACTCAGGCTTCCGCACCTTCGGTTTCGGCGCTGGTCGTGAAGATGTCTGGGAGCCGGACCTCGACGTAAACTGGGGGAATGAAAAAAACTGGCTTGAGCACCGTCATCCAGAAAGCCTTGCCCAACAGGCCATCGGCGCCACCGAAATGGGGTTAATTTACGTCAACCCGGAAGGCCCGAACGCCAGCGGTGAACCCACCTCCGCCGGAGCGGCCATCCGTGCGACCTTTGGCAACATGGGTATGAACGATGAAGAGATTGTCGCCCTGATTGCCGGTGGGCATACGCTGGGGAAAACCCACGGTGCGGCCTCAGCCGACCATGTTGGCGCCGAGCCGGAAGCGGCGTCTATTGAAGCTCAGGGCTTAGGCTGGCAAAGCAGCTATGGCAGCGGTGCGGGTGCCGACGCCATTACCTCAGGCCTTGAAGTGGTCTGGACACAAACCCCGACCCAGTGGAGCAACTACTTCTTCGAGAACCTCTTCAAATACGAGTGGGTACAGACCCGCAGCCCGGCCGGGGCGATTCAGTTTGAAGCGAAAGATGCGCCGGACATCATTCCTGACCCGTTCCACCCGGAGAAAAAACGCAAACCGACCATGCTGGTGACGGACCTGACGCTGCGTTTCGACCCGGATTTCGAGAAAATTTCCCGCCGCTTCCTGAACGATCCGCAGGCCTTCAATGAGGCCTTCGCCCGCGCCTGGTTCAAACTGACCCACCGCGATATGGGGCCAAAATCCCGCTACATTGGCCCGGAAGTACCGAGCGAAGATCTGATTTGGCAGGATCCGCTGCCTGCCGCCATCCACCAACCGAGCGATCTGGACATTGCCAGCCTGAAAACGGCGATTGCCGAATCGGGTCTGTCGGTGAGCGAGCTGGTTTCCGTAGCCTGGGCGTCTGCGTCCACCTTCCGTGGCGGTGATAAACGCGGTGGCGCCAACGGCGCGCGTCTGGCGTTAGCGCCACAAAAAGACTGGGAAGTGAACGCGACAGCGGTCAAAGTACTGCCAGTCCTGCAAGAGATTCAGCAGGCGTCCGGTAAAGCTTCGCTGGCCGACATCATCGTGCTGGCAGGCGGCGTAGGTATTGAGCTTGCGGCTGCCGATGCTGGCGTGAAAATTAGCGTGCCGTTCACACCGGGCCGCGTTGATGCCCGTCAGGATCAGACCGACGTTGAGTCGTTCCAATGGATGGAGCCGCTGGCCGATGGGTTCCGCAACTATCGCCGCGTGGCAGATGAAATGCCGACCGAAACGCTGCTGATTGATAAAGCCCAGCAGTTGACGCTGACCGCGCCGGAGATGACCGCTCTGGTCGGTGGCCTGCGTGCGCTGGGTGCCAACTACGACGGCAGCCGGCATGGCGTCTTCACCGACCGCGTTGGCGTGCTCAGCACCGATTTCTTCGTGAATTTGCTGGATATGCGCACCGCGTGGAAACCGGTTGATGAGAAAGCAGAGCTGTTTGAAGGCCGCGACCGGGCCAGCGGCGAAGTGAAATATACCGCTACCCGTGCCGATCTGATCTTTGGTTCTAACTCGATTCTGCGTGCGCTTGCCGAGGTGTACGCCAGCGACGATGCCAAAGAGAAGTTTGTCACTGACTTCGTCGCCGCATGGACGAAAGTCATGAATCTCGACCGTTTCGATCTGCAATAACTGACAACCCGGCGAGACCTCTCGCCGGGTGTTTATTCGCTTAAAAAGAGATACGGTTTTTCACTGTGCGGGTGCAGTTCCACCCGCACATCCGCCTGATACCATTTTTCGATGATCGATTTCTGCATAACCGTCTGCGGCGTGCCCTGCGCCACCAGTTTTCCCTGATGTAAGAGCAAAATCCGGTCTGCCCATAGCGCCGCCAGGTTCAGGTCGTGAAGCACCGTACAAACGTGCAGTTTTCCGCGCCGGGTCAGGCTTTTCATCAGGCGCAGTAGCTGCTGCTGATGGTAGAGATCTAACGCTGAGGTAGGCTCATCAAGAAACAGCCAACCCTGCGGGCCATCATCCTGCCAGAGCTGCGCCAGACTGCGTGCCAGTTGAACGCGCTGCTGCTCGCCGCCGGAGAGCGTGCTATAGCGGCGACCCGCCAGTTCGCAACAACCGGTCAGCGCCATCACGCTGCGCACAATCTCACTTTCTTTGCCCGGTCCCCAGGGGGCGCGCCCCATGGCGATAATGCCCTCAACCGGCCAGTCAAATTGCATTCGGGTTTGTTGCAGCATCACCGCCCGGTGGCGGGAGAGCACCTCGGGCGGCCAGTCGTGTAGCGGGCGGCCATCCAGACAACACAGCCCCTCTTTGGCCTTTAAAAACCCGGTCAGCAGGCGCAGCAGTGTCGATTTCCCCGCGCCATTAGGACCAATCAGCGCCACCAGTTCCCCTGCTTCGAGGGTGACGGAGACATCGTTAATCAACTGGCGCGCGCCCACCCAGAGGTTGAGGTGCTCAGCCGTTAGACACTTAACCATGGGTCGCCCTCCCCTGACGGAAGATAAGCCACAGGAACCACGGCGCGCCCAGTACGCTGGTGAGCAGCCCCACCGGCATTTCCGCAGGCGCCACCACGGTGCGCGCAATCGTGTCGGCAATCAGTAACAGTATCGCCCCGGCCAGCACCGACCCCGGCACCAGAGCCCGATGGTCCGCCCCCAGCCACAGGCGCATCAGGTGCGGCACCACCAGCCCAATAAAGCTGATAATGCCGCTGATGGCAACGCTGGCGGCCACCAGCAGTGCGCTGCACAGCAGCAACAACCGCTGCAGCATGGGCACGTTCACACCGAGGTAATGCGCTTCTTCATCGCCCAGTTGCAGCAGGTTGAGCTGCCCGGCCACGCGCCAGACTACGGCGGCAGAGGGCACCATCAGCGTAGCGGCGACGGCAAGCGTTGACCACTGCGCCTGCCCAAGCCCCCCCATCCCCCACAAAGAGAGCTGGCGCAACTGGGCATCGTTACTGATCCACGACAGCACACCCACCAGCGCGCCGCACAGGGCGTTAATGGCAATCCCTACCAGTAACAGTCGTGAGAGCGAACTGTCGCGGGTTTTGCTGAGGATGAAAATCACCATCATCACCCCGACGCTACCGAGAAACGCCGCCAGCATCGGGGCATACAGGGCCACCAGAGCAGGCACCGTCAATGGCAGTACCAGCCAGCAGGCTACCGCCAGCGCCGCACCACTGCTGACACCCAGCAGGCCGGGGTCCGCCAGTGGATTACGAAACAGCCCCTGCATCACGCAGCCGGAAAGCGCCAGCGATGTGCCTACAACCAGCGCCAGCAGCACGCGCGGCAGACGGATAGTCAGCCAAATCTGGCGCAACGCTTCATCACCGTTGGGCCAGAGGCTGGCAAGCGGGAGCTGCATCGCCCCCACCGTACTGGCTATCAACGTCACCCCAGCCAGCAGCACCATCAGCCCCCAGAGATAGCGGGTCACAGGACGCATTACGGCAGTTGCTCCGCTTTATCACGCAGCGCTTTCAGCGCCTGCGGGGTGCGAACACCAAAACCGAGCAGCGCGATATCGTCCACGATCAGCAGTTGCTTACTGCGCCCGGCAGGTGTTTGTGCAAGACCTGGCAGTTTCCACAGGTTCTCTTCGCCGCCCATGCTTTTGACGCCGTCGGCGGAAATCACCACCAGATCCGGTTTGCTGGCAATCACCCCTTCTTGCGAGAGGTTGCGATAGTGGCTAAAGCCCTGCATCGCATTGGTTAAACCCGCGGCGCGAATCGCCCCGTCGGCAGCGGTCTCCTGCCCTGCGACCATCGACCCCATCCCGCCGTGGCTGAGGATAAACAGCACGCGTTTGTTAAGCGGTTGCGTCGGTAACGCGGCGATTTCGGCATCCAGTTTTTTGCGCAGTTCGCCCCCTTGTGCGGTTTTCCCGATGGCGGCGGCGACAACGTCCACTTTCTTATCAATGGCCGCCACGTCATAACCGCCCGGAACGTTGACCAGCTTCACGTTGTTCTCTTCCACTTTTTTCAGCACCAGCGAGGGCTGCGCCTGGGCGCTTGCCAGTACAAGGGTCGGGCGCAGCGAGAGGATGCCCTCGGCATTCAACTGGCGCACATAGCCCACATCGGGAAGCTTTTGCACCTCACCCGGCCAGGTGCTGGTGCTGTCGCGCGCGACCATCTGCGGCCCCGCCCCGAGCGCCCAGGCAATTTCGGTGACATCACCGCCAAGCGTGATAATCCGTTCGGCGGCGGCGCTGGCCATCAGCGGCAGCGCCGCCAGCAGCAGGACGAGTTTTTTCATGCCGCTTTTCCTTTCTCTGCCAGCGCGTCAATCTGCGAGCGCCACTGGCCCTGTTCCGGCTGGCCTTCGCTGCGCTGGCCGTACAACTGGGCGATTTGTGTGCCATCGGCGGCAAACAGCTCAAGACTGGTGACATGCCCGTCGGCGGTCGGCTTGCGGGTGATCCAACTTTCGGCAATCGTCTCCTCGCGCAGATGCAGGGTGAAGGCCGGGTTGAAGATATTGAGCCAGCCTTTCATCGGTGTCACCTTTTCCAGCGCGCCGGTAAAGATCTGCACACAGCCACGGTTGCCCACGAAAATCATGATTTCGTTGCCCTCCCGCAGCACAGTATCGAGCAGTTGCGACAGCGCATCGTTACCCACCCGCATAGCGAGATCATCCCTGACCAGCCGAAAGGCCTGCTGGCGGGAAATATTGTGTTGTTTCAACAGGCCAAAGAACTGATGCACATCGGTCATTGCACGCCAGGCTTTGTCCAGCGCCGCACCGTCGGCATCCTGCGCGTAGTCAGGCGCGTCGACGGGTTGCAGCGTTAACGGCTGTGCTTGCGGGGCGCTAAAGCGGGCAACCACCTCATCCCACGCAGCGCGATCGGTCTGTTCCGTGGCGTACACCTTGAGCACCGCGTCCCCCTGATGATCAAAGAACTGTATGCTCTGGCGTTCACCGTGCGCACTTGCTTCACGCACAAAAAAGGCACTGGCCCACTGGCTGATAAACAGGCGCAAATCCAGCGCCCGTGGGTTCAGTACCAGACCGGCACGCTCACTGATATGCAGGTTGGTAAAACTGCCCAAATGTTCATGAACCGCATAGTCATTGCGACAAATGCACTTCGTTTCCCCTACCAACTCAAGTGCGCTCAGGATCTCGCGTGCGTCATTGATCAGCGCGGTGGCGTCATGTCCTGTGCGGGCGTGCGTGAGTTCCGCTTCGCTTACCCCCAGTTCGCTGGCAATGTCGCGCGCGTATTTGCCCGGCGTCGCGGTTTTGATCTCCTGGTACTGCTGCCAGAGTGCGGCGTAATCTTGCGATGAATGGGTCATGGGTGTGCTTCCTTTATGAGATTAAACCTCCGGCGCACAGGCCGGAGGGCAGGTTAAATGGAACAAAAATCAGAAATCGACGTTCACGCCCAGTTGCCATGTACGGCCAGGCATGACGGCCAGCGCTTTGTCGTAAGCATCCTGATTGGTGGTCTCCTCCTGGGTACGGCTGTTCAGGTAATCCCAGTATTTACGATCGGTGATGTTATAAACGCCGCCGTGCAGTTTGACGTTCTTCGCCACCTGCCAGTACGCGGTCCAGTCCAGCAGGCCGTAGCCCGGTACGCGCATGTATTCGGCGCTGGATTCGCCAAGGGACGAGCCGTTATTGCTGTAGGATTCACGCGTGGTCGCGGTGGCCTGCTTGCCTTTGACGAAGGTGGCGGTCAGCGCGGTACCATACCGTTTTGCCGGGTCATCCCAGGCCACGCCTGCAATGGCTTTCATCGGCGCGACGCTATCAAGGTCGATGTATTTGTCGCCCATATAGCTCGATTTCGACTGGCCCTGCGTATAGCCGTACGCCAGGGTCGCGCTCAGTCCATTAACCTCTTCAAACCAGGTGCCGAAGTTAAATTTAGTGCTGATTTCGCCGCCATAGATAAAGGCTTTATCGCGGTTTTCCGCCTGATAAATGGTGTAAATGTTGGACGGCACGCGAGTGAACTTGTCCGGGTTGCCGGTACGGGTGTAACGCGTATAGGCGATAAAGTTCTTATAGCTGTTGTAGAACAGCGCGGTGCGCAGGGTAATGCCTTCCGTCACCTCGCCTTTCATCCCCCATTCGAGATTATCGCTGGTTTCGGTTTTAAGGTCGGTATTACCCACCAGCGCATACTGCCCGCGCCCTGCATAGTTTGAGCCCAAATTCCAGGAGCCGTACAACTGGCTGGCGTTGGGGAATTCCGCCCCGCGTTTGTATTGCAGGTAGGTCATCAGGCGCGGCGTCAGATCGTACTGGAAGGTGAGCGACGGCAGCCACTGGGTGTCTGAGTTTTTGCCATATAACGTGGACACGTCAGACTCATCCAGCACCGAGCTGTTGCTGGTCAGACTGGCGAGGTTGTCCGGCTTCATTAACTGATGCACAACGCGCACGCCGGGGATAATCGCAAAGTGACGATCGGCAAGGTCGAAATTAATCTGATCCTGGGCGAACGCCCCCAGCGTGTAGCCACGGCTATCGGCTTCCGGCTGCATAATTTCGCTAAACACACTCGGTATTGGCGACTGGCTGAACGGACGCTGTGTTTTGCTGGTGCTGGCGTTGAAACCGGCGCTTAAATCGTGGCGCCCGAGGGTTTTCGTCAGCGCGTTGGTGATGCCCCAGGTATCGGTATCGTAGTTTGAATTTACCGTCTCCATCGACAGCGTGGTGCTGTCCGGCATGTATGTCCAGTCGTGAGCTTCCGTATGCTGGTAGTAAACTTTGGTGGACATACTGTCCAGCCAGGCATTCACTGGCGTCCAGTCATCTTTCAGGCTGACACCCCAGCGACGCGTCTGGCTGGTCTGGTTGGCGTTGCCGATAATGGAACTGCCTGCGCTGTTCCACGCATCGTAATGGGTATGGTTGGTCTTGTGGTAGTAATCCAGCGTACCGGTAAATTTATGCACATCGTTCGGCTGCCAGATACCGGAAGCCAGCATCGCATCGGAGTGCCAGTTGGCCGGATAGGCGTCAATTGTGCCGCTGTTATTACGGGTCTGCTGACCGTCACGACGACTGTAAACAAAGATGCCGCGCAGGGTTTCATCGCCGCCCGCCGCCGTCAGGCCGTTGTGCCAGCTACGATCCGCTGAATCATAATCCGACTGGTAACCAAAGTAGGTCTGCTTACCCGCGTGCAGGTAATTGTCTGCCGATTTCGGCTGGAACGAGACGTTGCCACCGATAGAGGTATTGGCGGTTTCGGTGGAGGTGGCGCCAGACTGAATATCAATCCCACCGTACATATAGGGGTCGATATAATCGCGACCAATACCAAAGGTATTCAGGCCGGAGCGGCTGACATAACTACGCCCGGTGGCATCGGGTTGCGCAATACCGTCAACGTCGATACCGACACGGTTACTTTCCAGGCCACGAATGTTGTATCCGGTATAGCCACCACGGTCAAAGCCGCTTTTGCCATTGCCGGAACCCCCGCTTGCGCCGGTGGCGCTAATAAGCGGCTCGTAGCGCATGATTGAGCCAAAGTCGTTGGCGCCTTTGTTTTGCAGATCCTCTGCGCTCACCGTATGGCTGCTGCCCGCTTTCAGTACCGGTGCTGGTGCGGTAACAACCATCTCCTCGGCATTGTCCTGCCGGGTATCAATTGCGGTGGTCTGTTTTACGTGAGCATCAGCCGCCACGGCGGAGGTCTGATACAGTGCTGCGAGCAGTGAAGTCACCAGGACGCTCTTGCGAAACGGTGTCCGGGAAAGTTGCGATGTACCCATAATGTTGCAAGCCTTAGAATTTATTAGTATCAGGCCCACCGTTGCTTCCAGTCTTTTTATTGAGCGAGTACTGTCAGCACAAGACACACTGCACCGCTCTTTATCTTGATCGGAATCATAATGATAACTATTATCAGTTGCAACAACTTCGCAATTTCTTCACGCTTTGCGCATTCTTTTGTCTACACTAAGCCAACGTTTACACTTGCTGGTTAACATGATTATGCAAAACAAACCCGCCATCACCTTACAGTACTGCTCCCAGTGCAACTGGATGCTGCGCGCCAGTTGGATGGCTCAGGAACTGCTCCACAGCTTTAGCGCCGACTTAGCTTGCGTCACCCTGGTACCGGGTACAGGCGGTATTTTTGTCATTGATATCGACGGAAAGGTTATCTGGGACCGTAAAGTGGATGGTGGTTTTCCGGATGCCGCAGAGCTAAAACGCCGCGTGCGAGATTACTGCTTCCCGGAAAAAGATCTCGGGCATCTGGAAAAGAAAAGCGACTAGCCAACATAAAATGTGCGAGCAGTTTATATTTGTTGCTCGCGCATAATCGAATAATTGTCAGACAAACAGCGCCCCGCCACCTTAATATCCCTGATCATCATTGCTATTTCACTTCCCAAAACTACCGCTGCCAATAATTCTGCACAGAGTAAATATTTATTTACCGGCTTTAATGCAACATCTTGATTCAAAATACATTATTCTATTTAAGTGATCCGCTTCATATTGTTTAGCGTTCTCCATTAAGCCGTTTCCGATGCCCGATATGATGCGAAAAATAAACCCAATGGAGATCACAATGAATAAAGATGAATCAATCAAGGATATTAGCTTATTTACCGCCGCAGATATCGAGTGCATGAAATCATTTTCACACCTTGCAGAAATGATCGCAGGCCTGATAGGGCCACACTGCGAAGTGGTGCTGCATTCATTTGAGGATCACAACGCGTCGGTGAATAAAATTATTAATGGCCACCACACCGGCAGAACGATCGGCTCGCCCATTACCGATATGGGACTTAAAACGCTGCAATTGTTTAACAAGACCGGCATCAATAATACGCTGAGCTATTTTACGCGAAATAAAAAAGGCGAGTTGTTTAAATCAGCGACGTCGGTGCTCTTTGGCGAAGAAGGCAAAGCGATTGGGTTATTTTGCGTCAATATCAATCTCTCTGTTCCTTTTCACCAGATGCTCGAAACCCTGATCCCGGACGGTAAGGAACCCATGCCTTTTACCGAACATTTCGGCGCCAGCCCGCATGAGGTTGTGATGGAAGCGGCAAACAACGTCATCGCCAGCGTACAAAAAGACGTCATGATAACCAGCAAATTCAAAAACAAAGCGGTGGTTAACCAACTGTATAATAACGGCATTTTCGAGCTAAAAGACGCTGTGAAGATTGTCGCCGCCCGTCTTGGCATCACCCGCTACGCCATCTACAAATATCTGCGTGAACGTAAGTCCCGCCAGGCTTAATGCCTTTCTTTGCGCGGCCATCATGGCTGCGCCCGGTTCATTTTTCCCTTCACTCCCGCTGCCAGTACCCGTGTACTTTGTGAACGGAAAACCAGGCGCCCCACGCTTTACGATTCATTTAATTGACTGAAAAATAATGCTTTTACATCACAACACACTCTACCCGTAAAGTAATGTTGACGATAATAAGTGGTCTTTATGAAATGAATGAAAGCGAAAACGGGATTTATTTCTCAATTTCACTTCGCTGGTTCACATTTCAAAACAGCGACAAAAAACGTCGTTCACCGAATGTTCCAGAATAAAGGGATTTATTGTCCTCTTTTTTATGCCATCATGACTTATCACTTGCGCAATTAATTGAAAATACAATATATTTTATTATTATTGTGAACTTTATCACCCGTTTTACATTATTTAAAAAAGCGCCAAAATCGAATTACCCCCCCACTATTCCCTTTGCCATATGTTTATCGCATGATGCGTTTGCCAAATGATTCCCGGGAAAGGGAAAGGACAATAAGACGCCTCCAGAATTAACTGGAGGAATTCGATTCGCTATAACTTTTTAAATTACAGAACTCACTGGAGATATAAAATGATCTATCCGGCAGAACCATTCCGTATTAAAAGTGTTGAAACCGTCTCAATGATTCCCCGTGATGAGCGTCTTAAAAAAATGGAAGAAGCAGGACTGAATACCTTCTTATTGAATTCCAAAGATGTGTATATCGATCTGCTGACGGATAGCGGCACCAACGCCATGAGCGATAAACAGTGGGCGGGAATGATGATGGGTGATGAAGCCTACGCAGGCAGCGTCAACTTCTATCACCTGGAAGCCACCGTACGTGAGTTGTTCGGCTTTAAACATATTGTGCCGACCCACCAGGGACGTGGCGCGGAAAACCTGTTATCACAACTGGCGATAAAACCGGGACAGTATGTGGCGGGCAATATGTACTTCACCACTACCCGTTATCATCAGGAAAAAAATGGCGCCTCCTTTGTTGATATTGTGCGTGATGAAGCGCATGACGCCACGCTGAACGTTCCCTTTAAAGGCAATATCGACCTGAATAAACTGCAAAAATTGATCGATGAAAAAGGGGCCAAAAACATTGCCTATATCTGCCTGGCGGTGACCGTTAACCTGGCAGGTGGGCAGCCGGTTTCGATGGAAAACATGCGTGCGGTGCGTGAGCTCACCAGCGCACATGGCATCAAGGTTTATTACGATGCAACGCGCTGCGTGGAGAATGCTTATTACATCAAAGAACAGGAAAAAGGCTTTGAGAATAAGAGTATTAAAGAGATTGTGCATGAGATGTTCAGCTATGCCGATGGCTGCACCATGAGCGGTAAAAAAGACTGTCTGGTGAATATCGGCGGCTTCCTGTGCATGAACGATGACGACCTGTTCTCTCAGGCGCGTGAGCTGGTGGTGGTTTACGAAGGGATGCCCTCTTACGGCGGCCTGGCCGGGCGCGACATGGAAGCCATGGCGATTGGCCTGCGTGAAGCCATGCAGTTTGAATACATCGAGCACCGTATTAAGCAGGTACGCTATCTCGGTGACAAACTGAAAGCGGCGGGCGTGCCGATTGTTGAACCCGTTGGCGGCCACGCGGTATTCCTGGATGCCCGCCGTTTCTGCCCGCATCTGAGCCAGGAACAGTTCCCGGCGCAGAGCCTGGCGGCCAGTATTTACGTGGAAACCGGGGTGCGCAGCATGGAGCGCGGTATTATCTCCGCCGGGCGCAATAAAGAGACGGGCGAGCACCATAAACCGAAACTGGAAACTGTACGCCTGACCATTCCACGCCGCGTATACACCTATGCGCATATGGATGTCGTCGCCGATGGGATTATTCAGTTATATAAACACAAAGAGGATATTCGCGGGTTACGGTTCACTTACGAACCTAAACAGTTGCGTTTCTTTACCGCACGCTTTGAATACATTTAATGTGTTTTCCTGCCCCATGACCTGATGGGGCAGTTTTGTTTCTCGCCGATAAAAAATGATGTTCAAACTTATATAACGCTACCCTGACTATTCGCGTTGCTGCCAACGCGTGTGCAACCTGAATAACGACGGGTAGGATACTTATTCAGGAATATCTATTATGGCCCTCTCTTTATCTGAACCGATTCGTGACGCCGGGCTGACCAGCGGCGCCATGCTTGTTATTGCCACCGTGGTGGGTGGCGGTATGTTTTCACTGCCTATTGCGATGGCGGGCGTCTGGTTTCCGGGCGCCACCCTGATCCTTATCGCTATTTCACTGATGATGCTGATGACCGGATTAATGCTGGTTGAGGTGAATCTGCATTTTGATGTCGGTGCCAGCTTTAATACTTTTACCCTGGAACTGCTCGGCAAACGCTGGAATTTCGTGGTCGGCCTCGCCTTCGGTTTTGTTTTATATATTCTGACCTACGCCTATATTTCCGGCTCGTCGGCGGTATTATCGAACACCATCGCCAAATACAGCGGGATGCGCTTACCTTCCCCTGTGTCGATTATTCTGGTTAGCGTGATTGTCAGCCTGATTGCATGGTACAGCTCGCTGCTGGTTGGCCGCATCACCACCGTTCTGATCTTCGGTAAATTTATCGCTTTTTTCGCCACTTTTTCCGGCATGATCGGCACGATTAACGTTGATAATCTGTTCGATACCGCCAGCGTCGCCTTGCCGCAGACCCGCTATTTGCCCTATGTGTTAATGACACTGCCGTTTTGTATTATCTCTTTCGGCTTTCATGGCAATGTGCCAAGCCTGGTGAAGCTCTACGGTAAAGAGAATATTCATCACATTAAAAATTCCATCATCGTCGGAACGTTATTTGCGCTGATTCTCTATATCTTCTGGCTGGCGGTGACCATGGGCAATATCAGTCGTGCCGACTTCTCGCCGATCATCGCCAAAGGCGGCAATATTGATGTGTTTGTTGAGGCGATTGGCGGGATTTTTACCAGCCGCTATATGGAATTGATTTTGACCTTCTTCGGTAACTTTGCCGTTGCCAGTTCGCTACTGGCTGCCACGCTCGGTCTGTTTGATTACATCGCCGACCTGTTCCATTTTGCCAATAACGGTATCGGGCGCTGCAAAACGGCCATTGTGACCTACCTGCCCCCGGCGGCGGTGTGCCTGTTCTTCCCCAACGGCTTTGTCCACGCCATCGGTTATGCCGGGCTGGCGTTTACCATCTGGAGCGTGATCCTGCCACCTTTCCTGGTCAAAAGCGCCCGCCAGCGCTTCGCCACAGCCGCTTACCGTGCGCCCTGCAATAATGCCGTGCTCAACACCGTTATCATCTGCGGCGGGATCGTCTATTTAACCGTTATTCTGGAAGTTTTTGGCCTGCTTCCCGTTTTTCACTGACGGGCGGTAACACGGAGGATGGCGATGTTTCTGACGCTGCTCCAGTATCAGCAGCCGCTGTTTTGTCGGTTTACGTTGCTGCGTGTTGTGGTAATACTTTTACGCAGCGTGGGGCTACGTAGAAAAACACGCTGCCAGTAAGCAGGGCCTGCATTACAGGCCCCGGTGGTAAAACGCTTTGCTGTGCTCGAATCCCCGCTTAACCCGGCTCGACGGTTTGGCGGGGATTACGCCTGGCTCCTGGCTGCGGTGCTGGCGCGAACAATGTTACGCCCGGAACGCTTAGCCTCGTAGAGTGCGTCATCCGCCGCCTGAATCAAGCTGCCATAGTCTGTATGCACACGTTGGTTGAGGCTGGCAACACCTACGCTGACGCTCACGACGTCGCCCGGCGAACCAGAATGCGGCAGCCCCAGCGCCTGAACACTCGCACGCAATCTTTCCGCCACGACGACGGCATCAGCCGAGCGCGTTTCCGGCAATAGCGCACAAAACTCTTCCCCGCCGTAACGGAAAAGCATGTCATAGGGGCGCAACAGTGAACCTCGCATGGCCGCCGCGATCTGTTGCAGGCACAGATCGCCCTGCTGGTGACCGTAGCGATCGTTGTAGCGCTTGAAGTAATCCACATCAATCAACAACAGCGCCAGTGGTTTGTTATTACGCTTACTGGCACGCCACTCTTTCTCAATGCACAGATCGAAATAGCGACGGTTACCCACGGACGTCAGTCCGTCGGATAACGATTGTGAGAGCAGCACATGTGCCTGTTCGCGTAACAGCGACTCCCGGCGAACGGCCATGCTGACATCGACAATCTGAATGAGGCAGTAACGCTCCACATCGCCCAGCGGGACGATAGTGATCGCCTGGCTTAAACGCTCACCGGGCTGTGCGGGTTCCGCAAACAGCGGGAAAGGCGAACGATGCAG
The DNA here is from genome assembly GCF_052061655.1 of Phytobacter diazotrophicus. Lineage (NCBI taxonomy): Bacteria > Pseudomonadati > Pseudomonadota > Gammaproteobacteria > Enterobacterales > Enterobacteriaceae > Phytobacter > Phytobacter diazotrophicus. The sequence goes on from NZ_CM125428.1 coordinate 3,302,851, forward strand.
CGATTGCGACAACAGAGCCGGTAAATTGTGGCATATCGCTTGTTTAATCGCTACGCCAACCCGATGGTTACGCAAATCCGGAAAAACCGCGAAAAAATCCTGACCTTTGGCTTCGCTTGCCGCACGACCTGTATGTGCTTCTAGCCACGCGTTCCACAACGTAATCTTGTAGTTCGCATCAACAACAATCACGCCCAGACTCAGGGCGGAAAATGCATCCAGTAGCAGCTTGTCATTCATGGTTATCAGAGCCCGTCGGAAGCAAAACCAGATTCAACGCGTTCAATATAGAGGCTGATTTGTTCGCGCAAATCACGCAACGCCGACATGTCCAGGATAAAAGCCAGATACCCTTCAATTTCCTGACGTTCCAGCGAAAAATCGATGCGCAACATTAGCACCGATGGGTCGCTGGGGTCGTGCGACGGGTTCAGGATCTGCTCACTGGTCCCCACACGAAACACGGGCAATGAACCCTGTAACTCTTTTTGAAACATATTCGCCAGCGTGCCCACACAGGCATTAAGCACAATGTTGCCGATTTCGCTCATCGCTTCGCGTTCCATCTCACCCAGTTCATGGGCAGGGATGAGATCCCCTACCATCATGCGGACGATTTCAAAGCTGGCGGTCTCCGGAAACATCAGAATAGCTTCGGTGGCGTAAGCCCCTTTGTATTGCTGGCTGATGCCACACAATGAGAGACCGGCTCCGAGCTCATCGGCCGCTTCCGAACGGGTGGTAATGCGCACCGACGGGACAGACATGCGGACTTCTTCATTAACGATGTCACTCATCGCGGCAGCCGCGTGACCCACACCGATATTGAAGATCTCCATCAGGCTGTCTGCTTCGATTTCGCTCATATCCGTCAAATCGATCATCAGTTCGACTCCAGGTTTTGCAGCATGGCGCGAATTTGCGGTTCTTTAATCGGTTTGGATAAAAAGCCCAGACCAAGCTGGTCGGCCTGCGCCTGCACGGAGTTCTGCACGTTAGCCGTCAGCAGTACGATGTGCATATCCGGGTGCGTCTCACGCAGGATAGCCGCCGCCGCAAGACCGCCCATTCCTGGCATATTGACATCCAACAGGATCAGATACGGTTTTTTGATGGCCGCCATCTCAATAGCCTGCTCGCCCGTCATCGCCTCTTCAATCTGCCACTCAGGGTGCTGGCTGAGCACATACTGCTTTGAGATCATGCGTGACAACCGGCTGTCATCCACGATGAGAATATGTCTGGACATAATTTTACTTTCTCTTTTATTTATTCAACTGGCATAAAAATCACCCGACTAGCTGTGTCGGTCTTTGCACGCAGTACCGCTTATTCTCACCCTGATTGCGCAATATTTCCGTTAGGTAACACTATTCATCGGCAACAATGACGAATTAATTAGTGCCAGATTGTAAGAAGTTGCATATTGCGTGCAGCTTAGTCTGCTAATTGATGTTTTATTCGCCACAACGCCATTCTAGTGCGAAAACAGGCGGGCAATGCGCAGAAAAAAGAGGCATATGTGCAAGGCGGAAATACATTACGCAGGGTACCTCGCCGTTAAAAAGAGAAAAGCGGAGCATGACTGCCCCGCTTTTCCCCGATGTTGACGCAATAGACGTGGTATTAGTAGAAGCCCATCGCCTTACCGCTGTAGCTCACCAACAAGTTTTTAATCTGTTGATAGTGGCTCAGCGCGAGTTTATGGGTCTCACGCCCTACGCCGGAGTTTTTATAGCCACCAAATGCCGCATGGGCCGGATAGAGATGGTAGCAGTTGGTCCACACGCGACCGGCTTTAATGTTGCGCCCCATGCGCCATGCACGATTAATATCCAGCGTCCACAGCCCGGCCCCCAGTCCATATTCCGTGTCGTTCGCGATACGCAGCGCTTCCGCTTCATCTTTAAAGGTGGTGATCCCAATAACCGGCCCGAAGATCTCCTCCTGGAAGCAGCGCATATGGTTCTCGCCTTTGATCAATGTCGGCTGAATATAGAAACCGTTTTGCAGATGGTTATCGTGCGCAACGTGCGCGCCGCCGGTGATGATTTCGCCCCCTTCTTCTCTGGCGATATTGATATAAGAGAGGATCTTGTCGTACTGCTCGCGGGAGGCCTGCGCACCGATCATGGTGTCGGTGTCAAAGGGGTCGCCTTTGCGGATGTTTTCCATACGCGCCACGACTTTTTCAACAAACTGCGGGTAGATAGATTCTTGTACCAGCACGCGTGACGGACAGGTACAGACTTCACCCTGGTTAAAGAAGCCCAGCACCACCCCTTCGATGGCTTTATCGATATACTCTTCGTCGCCATTGAGCACATCTTCAAAGTAGATATTTGGCGATTTACCGCCCAGTTCGACGGTGCTCGGAATGATGTTGTCTGCGGCGCAAGAGAGAATGTGGCGGCCAATCGGCGTTGATCCGGTAAAGGCGATTTTTTCAATACGCTTGCTGCGCGCCAGCGGTTCACCCGCTTCGGTACCGTAGCCGTGCACCACGTTCAGCACCCCTTTCGGCAGCAAATCACCCATTAACTCCATCAGCACGCAAATGCCAAGCGGGGTCTGTTCTGCCGGTTTCAGTACGATACAGTTACCTGCCGCCAGCGCCGGCGCCAGTTTCCAGGCGGCCATCAATAGTGGAAAGTTCCACGGGATAATCTGACCGACCACCCCCAGCGGTTCATAAATGTGGTAGGCGACGGTATTGCTGTCAATTTCTGCTGCGGTCCCTTCCTGTGCGCGGATACAGCCCGCAAAGTAGCGGAAGTGATCCACCGCCAGCGGCAAGTCAGCATTCAGGGTTTCGCGGATCGGTTTACCGTTATCCCAGGTTTCCGTCAGCGCCAGCAGCTCCAGATTCTGCTCAATGCGATCGGCGATCGCCAGCAGCACGTTGGAACGATCCTGCGCGCTGGTTTTGCCCCACGCGTCTGCGGCGGCATGGGCGGCGTCGAGCGCCTTTTCAATGTCTGCGGCACCTGAACGCGGGAACTCAGCAATCACTTCCCCGGTCACCGGCGTGGTGTTGGTAAACCAGCGCCCTTCTACAGGATCGACAAATTCACCGCCAATGTAGTTGCCATAACGTTTTTTAAAGGAGACTTTAGCGCCAGTCTGGCCAGGGTGAATGTATTTCATAAGATGTTCCTCTATTTTTTTATGGGTACAGGTGAGGCGTCGCGCCCTGTGCGGACATCTCTTCATAAGCAGCTCTTATGCCAAAACCTGTGCCGAACAGAGAAATTCTTTTATCTTTTTCTAAAACAACACGTTACCAAATTAAAATTTTTATCATTGCTGTCTGGCAGGATAAAAAAATCGCACCGCCCTTCGCGAACTGTGTCGTCCATCGCTACACGCGGGACACTTTTATGCTACACAATTGTAACATCTCAGTTCTCCGGAGTGTGCCATGCCGCATCGCGTACCGTCTTTTACTCTCGCCCCGCAGACCACCGGGCTTCCCTGCCAACTGGAAGACTCCTGGCAGCGTAGCCTCAATTACGGGCTTCACCGCGACGACGACACCCAGCCGTGGGTGGCCAGATCGATGCTGAAAGACGCGCGGGCGGAAAATGCCTGGATAAGCCAGTTAGTTGCGCCGCTTCTTGCCAGGCTGCAACCGGAATTGTCCAGCCATCCGTCTATTATGGTGATGTCGGATGCCACCGGCCTGGTACTGGAAACCCACGGCAATGCCGATTTCCTGCATAAAGCGCAGCGTTATGCGCTGGCGCCGGGCAATTTGTGGGGTGAACATGCACGGGGAACCAACGCCATTGGCACCGCGCTGGCTATGCAGCGCCACTGCGAGGTCTCCGGCGGTGAACACTACCTTAACCGCAATGCCGGGCTGTTCTGTTCCGCTTCACCGGTATTTCGCCCGGACGGCACCGTGGCCGGCGTACTGGACATCTCCACCCCGGCGCAACTGCCGAAACACGATGCGGCCGCCCTGATTCGCCGGGCAGTCTGCCAGATTGAGCATGCGTGGGCCGCCAGCACCGTCAGTGCCGATCGCTGGTTGCTGAGCCTGCACAGTGACGCCAGCGTGCTGGGAAGCGCTCAGGAGCTGCTGCTGATTTTTGAGCAGAACACGTTGCTGGGAGCAAACAAGCTGGCGATAGACGAGTTCTGTCTCACACCGGGACACTTTGGTGCGACAGCGATCGAGACACTGTTTCCCGGCATCACTCTTAATGCGGGTGAAACCACCCTGGAAGCCAGCAATCGTCAGCGTTATTACGCCCGCCAGACCACACCCACCCGCCGCTATATGGGGCGTGGCGTCGCCCACACGCCGGTTACGGTTGACCCGGAAAAAGAGAAAGCGCTGCGGATTATCAATGCCGGGATTGCCCTGTGTATCACCGGCGAGACAGGAAGCGGTAAAGAGCATTGCGCCCGTGAGTTACACAGCCGCAGCCAGTGGCGGGAGGGTAATTTTGTCGCCATTAACTGCGCGGCCCTGCCCGAGAATCTGATTGAATCGGAGCTGTTTGGCTATGCCCCAGGCGCATTTACCGGGGCCAACCCGAAAGGCTATAGCGGGAAATTCCGCGAAGCCCATGGCGGTGTTCTGTTTCTTGATGAAATCGGCGATATGCCACCGGGTCTGCAAACCCGATTACTTCGGGTATTGCAGGAGAAAAAAGTGACGCCGCTCGGCTCAAATACCGCCTGTAGCGTCAATTTTGCGCTGATCTGCGCCACCCATCAGGATCTTACCGCACAGGTGGCCTCAGGGGCATTTCGTGAAGACCTGCTGTACCGCATTCAGGAGTTTCATCTGCGCATCCCGCCGCTGCGCGAATGGCCCGACACTCGCCAGTTTATCCATAAATTGTGGCAGGAGCTGGGCGCCAGCGCGCGTGATATTACCCTGAGCGAAGAGGCTATCCACGCCCTTGCCGCCCGCCCCTGGCCGGGCAATGTGCGACAGTTGTTAAGCCAGTTGCGGGTATTACTGGCGCTGGCGGATGACCATTCGGTGGTCCGGCTGGCGGATCTGCCCGGCGATCCCACTCCCGCCCCGGCGCCCGTTATGCTGTCTGCCCCTGCCGATGAGCAAATCGCCATCCGTGAGGCCCAGGGCAATATGAGCCTGGCGGCAAAAAAACTGGGAATTTCACGCAGTACGCTTTACCGGCGACTGGAAAAACGCCAGAGCGTCGACAGCGTCTGAATTGCGCTTACAGGGGGGCCTTGCTCAGAACAGAGATTGGCTCTCCCTGCCTGTCGGGTTATTGGAGAGGATGAATCTGTGAGCCCTGATGTGAAGTGATACCTCAGGGCTCACCGTTGTGCTTAGCGTAGCGGTATCCGGTGGTGATAAACGAAAATCGTCATGTCGGCGTAGAGCAGCGTCTCGTCAGGTTTGCCCAACTGCGCTCTCACCGCCTCCAGGCGCGGATGGGGCGCCGTTTCCGTTTCGACTGCGGGGATCGCCACAAACTGGCGCTCCGGCGAGGTTTGCACGTAAGCATCGGTTAACCACGATCTCAGCGTCTGGGGGCGCGTTTTGTCAAACTGAATATGGAAATCGGTTTGATCAAACATTACCGGGGAAATATGGATTTCACCAAACGATAGCCAGTTAACGTTGTTAGATAATTTCCAGTAATCGCCGTAACCGAAAGTCAGATTATTCTTTTTCAGGAAGGAGATGTAGTCGTACGTCTGGTTTTCCTGGTCGTACAACGGCTTAGTCGTAACCTGATAAGAATAGAGAGAAGAGGCAATATAAAGCGGGAATACCAGCGCAATCACGGCCTTCTTCGTGAAGGAAAAGGCCAGAACGACCATCACAATAGCAAAACAGACCGCGCTGACAAAAAAACGGGCGCTGATATCAGCGGGGACATCATAGCTGATAATAAATGAGGAAATGATGCCGGAGACGGTAAAGAAGCTGAACAGTGAGACAAAAATCGTCTCAGTGCCTTTCCTTAAACAAATAATAACGGCGCACAGGAACAGGGCCATCCAGATAACAAAAGAGGCGATATAGGCCAGCGGCGTGTGAACAAAAAAGAGGTTCAGGCTCTTTCCTAAAAGCTGAACGACCCACGCGGCATTATCCGGCCATTGCGCCACTGGCATCAGTTTAAAACGCTGAATCGGCAAGCCCATCAGCCTTTGCAGAGCGTGGGACATGCTGAGAATAAAACTCACACCCAATACGATACTGAACTTCTTAGGAAGAAGGCGCCGCCAGCTAAAATAGCCACAGGTCAGCAGTAACGGGAGAAAATACGTGGCCAAAAACCACGGGTCAGAAATAGAGGCAAAAAGCGCAATAAAGGTCGTCAGCCAGAGTACAGGTTGGGATTTTTTCTGGAGATTGAAGAACGCCAGCGCAAAAACCAGCACCCCAAAGAAATTGGTAGAGTAATGCGAAAAAGGATGTGCAGCGAAACCAAAGGTGTAAACGTAAGCCGGGAGCAGAATCAGGCAAATAGCCACAAGCAGTGCGTGCCAGGCTTTCGACATCGTATAAACGACCGATGCCAGAATAAAAGCGCTTAACCCCACAAATGCTGACGTAGACAGAACCAGCGGGTGAATGCCGTCGCTCCCCATCAGCGCAAAAAAGAGGAAATTGACGGGATAGGTGGTGAAATACCAGTTATCCGGCGTGGGCGCCCAGTCTTTAAAAGCGGAAAACCCCTCGGTAAGAAACGCCCGCCAGACCAGAGGACTATTGGCAGAGTCCGGGTCCAGGGAAAAATAACGCATTGTCAAAAAGTAAGAACCACCAAGGGCAATAATTAACAACAACAGAAAGAATCCGACTTCTTTCAGGCTAAACTTAAACATTACTTATCCTTTTTCGCGCCTTTTACAATATAGCGAGGCCTTTTTTTGGTCTCGATATAAATCCGACCAATATACTCACCCAAAACCCCAATACCAATGAGTTGCACACCACCCAGGAACAGGATCGATACAAGTAACGACGGATAACCAGCCACCGCATTTCCCCATATCAGCTTATCGATAATCATCCAGGTCCCATAAAGGAATGAGAGCGCGGCGACCAAAAAGCCAAGATAAGTCCAGACCCTGAGCGGTAAGGTAGAAAAGCTGGTAAAACCTTCCAGCGCCAGGTTCCATAATTTCCAGCCGTTAAATTTCGACTCGCCGCGAACCCGTTTTGAGCGGGTATACTCGACCACCGCTACCTCGCCCTCAACCCAACTCAATAAGCCCTTCATGAACAAATTGCGTTCCTGTAGCAGCTTGATATTTTCGACCGTTTCACGTGACAACAGACGAAAATCCCCTACGTTCTCTTCAATCTTCGGTGAACTTATTTTGTTGTGGATCCGGTAAAACCAGCCAGCAGTTTTACGTTTGAAATGGCTGTCACTGCTTCTGTCGCTACGCTTGGCAAGGACCACGGACCAGCCTTCCTGCCATTTGTTAATAAGTTCAGGAATAACCTCTAACGGGTCCTGAAGATCCACATCAATTGGGATAACCGCATCCCCCGTGGCATATTCGAGCCCTGCCAGCAATGCGGGTTCCTTACCAAAGTTGCGGATGAAGTTAATCGCGTTAACGCCAGGATCTGCCTTCGCAAGCGCATTGATAATCTGCTCCGTGGCATCTGTACTGCCATCATTAATAAAGACAATTTCAAGATCGTATTCAGAAAGCGTCTCTTTCGCCGCCTGATAGAAAGCAGGAATGGCGTCTTCTTCGTTAAAGACGGGAACAACCAAAGAAATCTTCACTTTTTCACCCTGAAGACAATGAATCTGGAGTAGATAAAACCGAAAACCAGACTGATAGCAGAAAACGCTACGAGTGTAATCACGGGGTTAATATGCGCGCGATCGGCCAGTTTACCGACGCCCGCCGCCATAGCCCCCATAAAAATGACATACAACACGTAGCGAACGGTCGTCGCCTGGGCTTTGAATGTCCAGCGGGCGTTGACGAAAAATGAAAACGTCACGGCGACACAAAAAGCAGCAAGATTGGCTATCGTCTGGCTGGCGCCTGCAAAGAACAGAATGGCGAACACCAGCCAGTGGAGAAGCGTATTGATCACGCCCACGGAGGTGTATCGGACGAACAGTTTTAGCATAAGAATAGCAGGGTTACCCTGGGCCAGGTCAGGTCGCTGTTTGGGCAGGGATTTTAGCAGTTGCCGCTATAGAGTGAAAGCCAAGATCAGGTAGCACGCAGTATGACGAGGCGAGGAAATTCGTCGGGGATGGATGGTTTTGTGGGGTATAGAAGGTTAACAAAATGCTGCACTGTGTTATTCGCGATGGTCGATCATAACAGCGCTTAGATACGCCGGATTAATTTCAAGAGTTCCTCACAGATTTGCCGCTTACATACATCTTTCAAACAAATGTAAATCCAGGCTTAAACCGGTATTTCTTTTAAAAAGCGTTTTTTTTAATAAGTTATACACTTACAAACATTTACACAAAACCGTTTTCACACATTTTTTGTGTGTGTAATAGTCAGCGGCTCGATATGCTGAAGCCAAACAAGAGGGATTTTATGTTAAGCATCAGAGCATTAAATTTTTTTGAAATAGCTCAAGTGAGTGGTGGTAGCAATGCGGCTGTATCAAACATTGGTGCGACCTGTGATTTCGATCCTCATTCCAGCTCACGCTCAGGTGTGCCGTTTAGGTGATGAGCAAAATGAATTTTAATTTAACTGACTCGCTTACTTATCTGGCAAAAATCATTCTGGTTTTGCTGTTGAGTTACACTGTTTATAATCAGCTTAATAATGGATTGCAATGCAGTAACAGTCACAACATTGCAAATATACTAATTTATATGTGCCTGGTTAGCGGTATTATTTCGGTATCAAATACAGCAATTAATACAGTAGCAATGCTATTCAACAAAAAATCGATCAAAGCACCTCCTCAGTAACAGATTTACCATATCATACGGACAAGCTCCCGCCGCCCCCTGATAGTCCCTTTATCTGCACCGGGCTACTCTAAGGCAGAACCCGCCATTTCTGAAACCCGTCGTCGCTATAAAGTCGGCTATATCAGAGCCAGCCACATAAACAGCAAAACCTGCATGACAACATACTACTCACAACATTCCAGCCTGTATCTCAAAGACGACGGGGGCTTTGTTGAATAAATCAGATTTCGGGTAAGTCTCCCCCGTAGCGGGTTGTGTTTTCAGGCAATACGCACGCTTTCAGGCATACCTGCTTTCGTCATTTTGTTCAGCGCTCGTACCAGGGCCATAGCCTCCGCAACCTGACCATCGTAGTCACGCAGCGTCAGTGACCCCCCGAACAGCTGTTTTACCCGGTACATTGCCGTTTCCGCTATCGAGCGACGGTTGTAATCTGTTGTCCATTTCCACCGCGCATTACTCCCGGTCATTCGCTGATTAGCCACTGCACGGTTACGGTCTGCATATTCACCGGGCCAGTAACCCGCACCTTTTCGGGGAGGGATAAGCGCGCTGATTTTCTTACGCCGCAGTTCATCGTGACAGAGCCGGGTGTCGTAAGCGCCGTCTGCCGATGCTGCCCTGATTTTTCTGTGAGTCTGCCGGATAAGACCCGGGAAGGCTTCTGAGTCCGTCACATTGTTCAGCGACAGGTCTGCACAGATGATTTCATGTGTGTTGCTGTCAACGGCTAGATGCAACTTTCGCCATATACGACGGCGTTCTTTGCCGTGTTTTTTGACTTTCCATTCGCCTTCACCAAAGACCTTCAGCCCGGTGGAATCAATCACCAGATGCGCGATTTCACCCCGGGTGAACGTTTTGAAACTGACATTAACCGACTTTGCGCGCTTGCTGACACTGGTGTAATCCGGGCAGCGCAACGGAACATTCATCAGTGTAAAAATGGAATCAATAAAACCCTGTGCAGCCCGCAGGGTCAACCTGAACACGCGTTTAATGACCAGCACAGTCGTGATGGCAAGGTCAGAATAGCGCTGAGGTCTGCCTCGTGAAGAAGGTGTTGCTGACTCATACCAGGCCTGAATAGCTTCATCATCCAGCCAGAAAGTTATGGAGCCACGGTTGATGAGGGCTTTATTGTAGGTGGGCCAGTTGGTGATTTTGAACTTTTGCTTTGCCACGGAACGGTCTGCGTTGTCGGGAAGATGCGTGATCTGATCCTTCAACTCAGCAAAAGTTCGATTTATTCAACAAAGCCTCCATTAATTAGTCTTTTATCAGGAAATGAAGCTGCAAGTTGAGTTACCCAATATCTGACGCCTTTAGCTGTAAGAGGGTTTTCAAGTATATTTGAAATAGATATTACAACATCGTCAATATCATATTCATAAAAAACATCCTCAACTAATTGATATACACCCCAACCATCCCCATCTCCATATGATTGCATAAATAGCGGTATAGCCTCTTTAGCTGGATTTTCAAGAAAATATTTCCTAACATCATCATATTTATTAATAAGCTCCTGTGTCAGGAGTTGATCCGATGGCATCGGCTGATGTTCTAGCAAAAATTGTAACGCTTCATCTTTAGTCATATTTACATCTCCAGCGTTTTCCATAGCTCTTTATTCTGACGAATTAACTCATTCAATTGTCTGTTCACTATATCTTTGTCGTAACCTGCATTCCTAAGAATTTTTCGCAGATCCACAATATCCCTTGCCAAATACTCACGGTTAGTTAACCCAGGAACCATAGGCTTTTTAAAAGTCCATGTTAACTCATGAAGATCTTTCCGTAAGTTAATAGTAATGCCTCTACTATGTGTTGTAGGGCTGGCAGCATTTTGAATTGCATGATCATGATGAGGAGTATGTGTTGGATTAAGACCAGATCTAAGGTTGCCTCCTCGTACCTGACCATATGTGCCAACATATAAATCTTCGCTTTGTTTGGCTAAACCACATTTTAGACCAAGCGGGTCGATCCATGACAGAGCATTCGGCGCATACTGATAAAGGTTTATCCCCCCCGCCAGCCCTATCGGGTCCTGCTGTGTAAACCTGGCGCTATCCGGGTCGTAATAACGGAACAAATTGTAGTGCAACCCGGTCTCCCGATCCAGGTATTGCCCCTGCATACGCAGGTTCTGCGCATAGCCCGTCTCCTGCGGTATCGACTCGTGCAGCAGTTTCCCCCACGCACTGTTCTGCCCTTCCCAGCGGATATGTCCTTCACGGTCCGTCATCCGTTCCGGCGTACCGTTTGGCTGACAGTGGAACCAGAAGATATCCGGATCCTCCGTGCCATCGATACGCGCCAGCGGTTCATAACTTTCCGCGTCGCTATAAACATAAGTCAGAGGCACATCGTCGTGAATTTCCTGCAACAGGCGAAAACCTTCCCACAGGAAACGTGTCGTCACCTGCTTTCCTACCGGCCTGCCCCCCAGCGTCTGCTGGCGTGTTTTGCTGATACGCCGGCCGAGCGGGTCATAGCGGAAACTGACCTGCGTTTGTGGTTTGTTGCGATCCCTCGGGACGGCCACCACATCGGTTAACCGGTGCTCGCCGTCGTAACGATAATGCCAGCGTGTCTGCCCGTTGTCTTTTTCGGTGGTCCGCCCATGAATGTCATAGCTCCACTGAATGCCATTTAAGCGGGTGAGACGGTTATGACGAACAGACTGCTGCAGGCTGTTATCCAGCGGGTTACCCGCCGCATCCCAGCGCCATTGCTCTTTTCCGGGGGACGTGCCGTCCTGTTCCAGCAGACGCCCGGCGCTGTCATATTTCCAGTTACACCAGTTGAACGGATCATCATCACGCTCTTCGCGCACCGGGTTGTTGCGGTAGTCGTAATCCCAGCGGCGTGACCAGCGTCAGGGCGAAGTGGGCTGAGCGTTACTGGTGAAGACATCCCAGCAATTAAGGTAATTTATTACGCTTTCTCTTACGATTGGAATCTATCTCGTAGAAATAATCCTCACAGAACACGTCTAAAGCATTTTCCAGTCGCACAAATTTCAAACCCCGGAACCTTTTTTTTTCAATTGCTTCCTTAACCTCTTGCTTAATAATAATAAAGCCGCCTAGTAGTGTGTCGCTGAACGAAAGGATATCATATGCCAGTGCATCATCCTTAAATTCAATTTTAAAAGGTATGATATCCCCGAACTTATCTTCTTCAAGAATAGATTTTTCTTCATCTATAACATTATCGCCCGGAAAATATACATATTTTAAATCATCACGAAGAATCTGGCCATTTCCAATCGATACTGGTGTTATATCTCTATCAAAAAAAAACATTGTGATTATAGTTTTCAAAAATTGAAAATAGAGACTTGTCAATCAAATGCCCAAAGTCTTTTTTATAATAATCAAATTTTAAAGCCCCAACATCTTTATTGCATAACAAAAAAATATGTTCTGGGCATGCATCATCTTTGATTCTATAAGGAAACGAAAAATCAGAGCCTTCTACTTCCCAATTTACATCGATTTTTAATTTCTCATCAACAATGCCTTGTAAGTTTCTTGGCATAAGTGTTGATTTAAAGTCATTCATTATCACATAATAGCACATTAATTCATTCTCCTGCATTTTGTTGTGGGAACATGCCCCATCCAAATTTTATTTTTCATGTCAATCTGGATCCGCCTTATAGCTATTCTCGCCCCTTTGGCATCCAATCTCCCGGAATTATATTGTTGTTAAACACGAGCAATGCGCTGATGGACAATGTCACTATAATTATGATGATTACTGCTGTGGAAAACATCCATACCTTTCCCTGCATCTTGTTTCATCGCTGATGCGCTACCTGGAACATGAATACCATTAAATGCAGAGTTCATGTCTTTTCCAATACCAATATTATTGAAGAATGATTTGTTCTCTTTCCACACCTCAACGGGTATGACATGGTGGGCAGATAGTCGGTCTCCAACTTTACCAGCCATAGCTTTATCTAATATACCACTATTAGATAACCCCCAAGGATCCACCCAACTCAACGCATTCGGCGCATACTGATAAAGGTTTACCCCCCCGCCAGCCCTATCGGGTCCTGCTGGGTAAACCTGCCGCTATCCGGGTCGTAATAACGGAACAAATTGCAGTGCAACCCAGTCTCCCGATCCAGGTATTGCCACTGCATACGCAGGTTCTGCGCATAGCCCGTCTCCTGTGGTATCGACTCGTGCAGCAGTTTACCCCACGCACTGTTCTGCCCTTCCCAGCGGATATGTCCTTCACGGTCCGTCATCCGTTCTGGCGTACCGTTTGGCTGACAGTGGAACCAGAAGATATCCGGATCCTCCGTGCCATCGATACGCGCCAGCGGTTCGTAACTTTCCGCGTCGCTATAGACATAAGTCAGGGGCACATCGTCGTGAATTTCCTGCAACAGGCGAAAACCTTCCCACAGGAAACGTGTCGTCACCTGCTTTCCTACCGGCCTGCCCCCCAGCGTCTGCTGGCGTGTTTTGCTGATACGCCGGCCGAGCGGGTCATAGCGGAAACTGACCTGCGTTTGTGGTTTGTTGCGATCCCTCGGGACGGCCACCACATCGGTTAACCGGTGCTCGCCGTCGTAACGATAGTGCCAGCGCGTCTGCCCATTATTCTTCTACACGGTGCGGTCGTGAATGTCGTAACGCCAGCGAATGCCGCTCCGGTTCACCAAGCGTTTATTGGCATAACCTCCAACGCCGGGCACCAACGAAAGGTCACATGGCACTTTTGGTTAAGCGAAAGATCCGCACGATTAATACAGGCATCCATCCATGCTCTGCATGAGTTTTCCGCGACTTTTTTTCAATATTGAATACCGTAAAGTTCTTTATTAACCATGCCTTCCCCTTTGAACAGCAAGGCCTCTTCATCTGTTTCAACATTGAAATGATGGCACACCCTATTGCTGTCGAATATTAATGTATTAAAGCGAGGATATTAAATCGAATAGATTAAATTAAACAACATCCCTTCATCTCTTTTAGGAATAACCCTATATTCCTCACCAATTAATTTAAATATTTCATCCTCATCAACAAAAAAACCTCTATATATTATAGCCGAAATAATTTTTTGGAACACTTCCGAAGGAACATTTCTTCTTAAAAATTTAAGATCAGCCGGATTATTCCTAATGATGTAATATGAGTAGTTCATCAGTATGAAATTTGATATTAATAAATTCCCTGTAGACTGATATTTATCAAAGCACTGCCCCATGGCTTTATATATGGTTTTCTGAGATTTTTTATAAGTATATACAAAGCCATTAGGGTCGCTAAGATAGCAATTTGTATCATTGAAATGTAGATAATTATCCCGACCATCCTCAATGAACAAGAAATTCAATACCGATATTTGATAATTCTTTATTAATTTAATATCGCCGTAGTTTTTCTCTTTTGCAACCAGTTCATAAAAGTGCTCTATCAAAGGCAATACTGGTACATTATCATTGCGAGTAGTATTTATACAGAACCCGTCACTGGTAACGCATAGTTTGTCATAAGCATCATAATCCATCCCCATTTCAAAACATAAAAATCTCAAAAAGAAATTTTTTGCTTTTATTGCGTAATCTTCATTGTTATTTTTTAAAGAAACGAGTTGGTATATATAAAAAAAGATAAAAATATCTTTATCTATACGCTGTCGGTTATCAATTTGAAACAGATAACCTAGTCGCGAGAGGAAAACTTCGAACGCGTAGCTTTCATCTTCACTTAAACCTAATCCCTTCAACGCACGCTGGGGCATTCCTTTGGGAAAACAAGTTTGCCAATGGCTCAATTCTGCGAGTTTTCCATTTTCTTTTTTTAAAAAAACAGGAAACAAATTTGGCTCGTCCTGTACATAAACATACTCGCCAAAGCTTTTCATCTCGGCTCTCGCATTGATAAAATGTTCAATCTTATGCAAATACATTTCAAAATTCATTAAATAATCCTCTTACCGCATTTCTTCCAATTTCCTTTAGCATCTTTGCTTTCAATCTGGAATGAAGTAATTTTATCATTAAATTTGGCAAGAATATTTTTACCAATACCCTTTGCTCCAGGTTCATTTCTCTTCGAGAGAACGCCGTCTTTTAATCCTGTTTCTTTATAATCAATTTTAGATATATCACTATGCTGATTAAGAAGTTCTACTCCAGAGTCATTAACCGTTATAACTGCTCGATATTTTACATTTCCGGGGTTAAATCCAGGTCGACTATCATGGTTAACCCATATGGCTTTATCACCACGATTATTAGGAACTAATCCACCTTTACCACCGCGTTCCGAGGCTGATGCAATAGCTTCGTCTTTACTCATATAACGTATAACTTCTTCTTGTTTTAATCCGAGGGGGTCTCTTCTAGAGAGCCCATTTACGCCATACTGATAAAGATTTATCCCCCCCGCCAGCCCTATCGGATCCTGCTGGGTAAACCTGGCGCTATCCGGGTCTAACGGAGTCCCCGTCGGTTATTCATTCAGCCACAGCCAGCTTCTCAAATAAATTGGCCAAAAGCGGCAGGACTTGAGACCGGGTGGACCGTCATCATAGTAGTTTCTGAGAAACGTACTATCCCTTGGAGGATAACAACAAGATACAAGAACTGCGCGAGCAGCTTTATCAGGCTAAAGAGGGGGATTAAGGATGTGCTGGTTTAGTGTACCGAACGGGTATTAGATAATAAAAAAGCCGGGAAGAATTTATTTCTTTCCCGGCTTTCGTTTTAAATAGTTTCGAACTTGATAACATCAGGAGGGAAGCTATCGGGAAATGATTTATATTTAACCCTGTTTGCTAATAAACTTTCTAAAAAAGCAGTCAGCCCATTGTCAGAATACTCAACTTCAGGCGATCTTGATGGAATAATAGCGGTCCCCCATAAATCACTATTCACTTTAGAATTTACAACCCAAAAAATATAATCACCATTATCAGTAACCCCCACTGGAATCAGTCCATTATCTTTTGGATATAATTGATATTTATAATAATCGCTATCTGACTCGATCAGATAATTAAGATCTTCTAAAATGAATTTATATTGTTCAAAAAAATTCACATCTTCATTTTGGCTAAATGGGTTAAATATAACAATAAATTCTGCAATACGACCCGAGCCATATGTATTTATAAAATCAACATAATCAGACGGAAAAGACAAATTATCCTCAATCAAAGGCCATTTCATCACCTTGCCCGATTCTGAAGGGGAAACTGGTGGTGTTAGTATCGAAATTAGATTATTTATTGGCATATTTACATTCCCGGTGGATTAAGTACTGTAACGTGTTCGAAGAATCCTCCTGATCCTTCTGCTTTTATTGTAATACCAACTGGTATTCTGGAAGGGCCATGATAAATAGGAGTTATGTTTAGATCAACAACTTCCCCTTGTTCCAAGGCCTTCCTTATTCGACCTTCTATTCCACTCATCACTGGTGTATTGGCAGGTCGTTGTTGAATAGTAATTAGATTGCGAACATCATCACCAGAGCCACCTAACTGACGACCAAGCAAGTGTCCTCTTGCCCGATTACAACCAGATCCGGTAATAAATCCGGGAGGTTGAATATTGGTATTTGCGTGCGTTTCAGTATTTTTATGGCTTGCATTTAATCGAGCCTTCACACCTGTTGGCCGACTAAGCTATCCAGTTCACCATATTTGATACCACAATTCATTAACCCCAGCGGATCTATCCAAATAAGAAGGTTAGGCGCAACTGATAAAGGTTTACCCCCCCGCCAACCCTATCGGATCATGCTGCGTAAACCGTCCGCTGTCCGGGTCGTAGGACCTGAACAGGTTATAATGTTACTCCATTTCACAGTCAAGATACCCCCCATGAAAATACTAAATAGCTGCGTCTAATACCGCTACACTTGCCATTTATTAACATGTGGCAGCTACGCAAGAGCAAAACATAGCAAGCCCGGCGTAGCTCCGCTTAGCGGAGAGAAAAGCCCCAATTCCTTGTCCTGCAAGGGCTTGCAAAAAGTGTAGCCCTATTCCGCGCAGTTATTTAGAGTGAGTGTTTTCTAATTGTCTATATTCCTTAAGGATTTAATTTTACTAATAGATAATCATATAATGCTTCAGCAATAAATTCAGCATGCTCACTCTTTACTATCAAATTAAAAAAATAATATTGTTCATATAAATCATCAATAATTTGATGTTCGCACATAAAGAATTTGGCATAACTTATATATATACCTCTAATATCCTCGGATAGTTTTTCCAAATTAACTTGGGAGTTTGTAACATCATAAAATATATTCGCATACTCCCGATCAACTTGACTAATCTCTATAAAAGGAGCATTCAATTTCTCGCACTGCTTCCAGTGATAAGTTTTTTGATTACTATCTTTATAGATAAATTTCATGTTTAATCCTTAATCTTATAATCAGTCACATGAGTCATTCTTCCACGCTTATCAAATTTCGCCATATAATGAACAATTACGCCATTGATTTTTTGCTCCACTTTAGACCATCCTTTACCTTTAAAGTGAGGATCTCCAATTTGATCCGCTTTAATAATTACCGTACCGTTTTCAGGATGTTTTATTACATGATCTAAAGCAAATTCTTCATTTTTGTTCCTGGGCCTCGTTCTGCCTGTCGATTTTGATTTTACCTTTTCAGGTTTACGTGATGATGAACATTTTCTCAATCCAAGAGGATCGATCCACCCCAACGCATTCGGCGCATACGCATAAAAGTTTATCCCCCCCGCCAGCCCTATCGGGTCCTGCCGGGTGAACCTGGCGCTATCCGGGTCGTAATAACGGAACAAATTGTAGTGCAACCCGGTCTCCCGATCCAGGTATTGCCCCTGCATACGCAGGTTCTGCGCATAGCCCGTCTCCTGCGGTATCGACTCGTGCAGCAGTTTCCCCCACGCGCTGTTCTGCCCTTCCCAGCGGATATGTCCTTCACGGTCCGTCATCCGTTCCGGCGTACCGTTTGGCTGACAGTGGAACCAGAAGATATCCGGATCCTTCGTGCCATCGATACGCGCCAGCGGTTCATAACTTTCCGCGTCGCTATAAACATAAGTCAGGGGCACATCGTCGTGAATTTCCTGCAACAGGCGAAAACCTTCCCACAGAAAACGTGTCGTCACCTGCTTTCCTACCGGCCTGCCCCCCAGCGTCTGCTGGCGTGTTTTGCTGATACGCCGGCCGAGCGGGTCATAGCGGAAACTGACCTGCGTTTGTGGTTTATTACGATCCCTCGGGACGGCCACCACATCGGTTAACCGGTGCTCGCCGTCGTAACGATAATGCCAGCGTGTCTGCCCGTTGTCTTTTTCGGTGGTCCGCCCATGAATGTCATAGCTCCACTGAATGCCATTTAAACGGGTGAGACGGTTATGACGAACAGACTGCTGCAGGCTGTTATCCAGCGGATTGCCTGCCGCATCCCAGCGCCATTGCTCTTTTCCGGGGGACGTGCCGTCCTGTTCCAGCAAACGCCCGGCGCTGTCATATTTCCAGTTACACCAGTTGAACGGATCATCATCACGCTCTTCGCGCACCGGATTGTTGCGGTAGTCGTAATCCCAGCGGCGTGACCAGCGTGCGGGTGCCGGGCGCTGCGCATTGCCGGTGAACACATCCCGGCGATGGATGCGTCCGAGACGATCGTATTCATTGCGGCTTGTCAGCAAGCCCTGCGTACGGCCAACTTCCCGGTGTAACTCATCGCGGGTAAAGTCGCTTATCGGCAGATTATCGAGAGCCAGGCTCAGCAGATGCCCGCTTCCGTAATAGAAATATTTCAGATGACGACCGTCGGGTAACTCCACCGATGTACGGTTGTTCAGCGCATCATAAGTCCAGCCCAGCCTGCCGTTTTCACCCTCTTCACTGATAACACGTCCCAACGCATCATAAGTAAAAATCAGCTCCTGTTCAGCTTCCTGACTCCATACGTCATCACCCAGCGGGGGATGTAACGCCACTCGCGTAACCTGCCCATTCGCAGAGTAGTGATAACGGGTCTGCCCTTCCGGCGTGCTGCGGGCAAGCAGTTGGCCCGCCTTGCCCCAGCGAAATGCATGCGTTAAAGCCTGTGAATGCCCGGCGGCGAAAGTACGACGCACAGTGCGTCGGCAGGCATCATATTCATACTGTGTTGCGACACCGTCCAGCCCTGTTTCAGCAAGCAGCAGCGAATCCGCCCCCCACTCAAAGTGGTACGCTTCCCCGTTTTCATTTTGCAATGCCGTTAATCTGTCGCGGCTGTCCCAGCGACGGCGCACCTCTTCCCCTAGCGCGTTACGGGTTGCCACCAGCCGGCCTGCGTCATCCCAGCTAAACTCGTGGCGCTTGCCGTCTGGGGTAATATGGTATTCAGGTAGTCCACGTGAGTTCCAGCCGATAGACTCCTGCCAGCCCTCCGCCCGCTCCAGTTGCAGTGGGCGACCTGCGGCATCATAGTGATAGCGGGTTTCTTCACCGTCCGGCGCTTTCACCGACTGCAACCAACCGAGCGGGTAAAAGCGGTAACGGGTGATACGCCCCGAGCAGTCCGTCTCGCGGATAATCTGCCCGGCCTCGTTATACTCCTGGCGACGCGTATTGCCTGCCGCATCCACCTCTTCCACCACCTGGCCAAAAGCGTCGCGCTTGAGCAATGTGCTCTGCCCCAATGGATCGACGATGCGCGCCAGCCCGTGGTGCTCATCATAATAAAAACGGGTGGTGGCGCCATCGGCCATGGTGATAGCCGTCGGCAGCGCGCGCTGCACCAGCCACTGGGTCGTCTGAATATTGCCGTCCGGATCGATTTCCTGGATACGGTTGCCCATGTCATCGTAGACAAAGGTCGTGGCATGGCCTAGGGGATCAACGCGCCGGGTCAGTTGCTCGTCGTCATTCCACTCGAATTCCCAGCGTTCACCACGTTCATCGACAAATGCGGTGATTAAAGCCTGCGCATTCCAGTAGTGTTGACGCTTGTGTCCGTCATACTGTTCAACGGTGGTTAATCCCGCGGCCAGATCGTAGGTGAAGCGGCAGCCATCTCCGCTACTGGTACGGTTTTCCACGACTCGCCAGTGGTCAAATTTCTGCCAGCGATACTCACTCTCCAGCCCGCCAGGCATACGGTGCCAGACCATGAGTCCGTCATCGTTATAACGAAATTCACGCGTCACCACGCCCGTCGCATCTTCGACGGCAGCCAGTTGACCACGATGGTCATAGCGCCAGCGTGTCAGCAGCCAGGATTGCTGACCATCCGAATGGCGGGCCTCGGTAACCCGGGTCGGGAAACGTTCATCGCCATAAAACAGCGAGACATCAATGGCACAGGGGGCATCATGAATACGCACCAGCCGCCCATGCTCATCCCAGCCGGTTTCCAGCATGTTGCCGTACTCATCGCTGAGCGATGCCAGTCGCAATATTGATGGGTCAGAGCGTGTTGGCTTGAACAGTCGCCACACAGCACCATCGTCATCGGCAATAGCAACATCACCCTGCTCGTTACGGCGGATGATTAACCCTTCACTGATGCTGTAAAGCGCTTCGTTAATGGCAGGCAGCGTAAAGGTGAGCTCACGCCCGGTGTCGTCAAACCAGGTGGCGTTGTCGCCTTCCCGTTGTAAGTAGCCGTCGAAAGCGGTAGCCCAGCCCAGGCCAAAAAGGCCTTCGCGGCGGGTAAGGCTGTTGTAACTACGTTGCCAGACCAGTGGAAAGCGCCCGGGCAAGCTAAAGTCCTGTTCTGCCTCATCGTTCAGGACTTTCACGCCGGTTGCAGCATGGACCGGATGTGATGACCCAAAGACGGCGTTTATCGCCATATCCGTCAGCATGCCCCCGGCGGCGGAAGCCAGCGCACAAGGCATGGATTTGAGGATGGTACCGAAACGTCCACGGAAAAGGGCTGTCGCCGCCATAATGACCGCCAGGCCCGGAAACTTGCCGCTTTTAATATCCCGGACGGTGAGTGTTTCACCGCCAATGATGACATTGGGTGAGACCTCTTCTGAGATGGTGGCTTCACAGGTGGTTCGGTCTTTGGCGCGTGCGGCGGGTTGGTTATTGATAAAGACGCTTTTTGACCCCTCCGCCAGATACTGCTGTGGTGAGTGTTTCTCGCACTTCACCTTGTCCTCTTCCAGCGCCGTGGTGCCTTCGGCAGCGGATGCAACCGGCGGTTGCCACATGTTGCTGCCAAACTGTGCGGCCATTGACAGCAGCATGCCGCCATAATCGGCAAAACTTTCCGGTGGCTGCGGTTCCGGTGGCGGTGGCGTCCCGGCAGGCGTGAGCATACCGGCGGCGCGCGCAGCGGGCAGCTTATTGGTCAGGACGTTGTGCGAACCGTTGTCAATTTTTCCGGCGGGAGAAGGAGGGAAAATCCAGTCCCCCAGTTTATTGGCCGCATTGGAGATATCATCCGCCTTACCCAGCACGTTGGTGAGAATCCCCCCGATAATGCCGCCAAGCACGCAACTGGAACAGACGGCAGCCAGCCCTGCCGCCGCCAGACCCGCCCCGGCAAAGGGTGCCGCAACCGCCGCGATCCCGGCTACCGCCGACCCAATCGCAGCATAAGCGACCCCTTCGGCCACAATACTGGTGATATCAGCGAAGATACTTGAATGGATGATATCGTCACCCTTACGGGCTGCGTGCTTGTCACTCATCGCTTATACATTCCGATTGTTATTCAGCGTCAGACTTTGTTTGAGGGCATTCCAGTGTTCTGCATCCTGTTCGGTAAAGGGACGCAATGCAGAGAAGGTAAAAATAAGCAGCATCGGTTTATCAACCGCCTGCATCGCCAGTTGCTTCTGCCAGATGCGGGTGTCAGCGCGGAAGAAGGCGGTTTCAAC
Organism: Phytobacter diazotrophicus; assembly: GCF_052061655.1. Taxonomy (NCBI): domain Bacteria; kingdom Pseudomonadati; phylum Pseudomonadota; class Gammaproteobacteria; order Enterobacterales; family Enterobacteriaceae; genus Phytobacter; species Phytobacter diazotrophicus. The sequence continues at coordinate 3,324,650 of NZ_CM125428.1, forward strand.
CTCAACGGCACGAATATTTTGTTGTGGGCCGACAAGCACGCGGGTAAACGCGCTCTGCTGCACTTCGCCCATTTGTGCGCGCAGTTGATCCCACTGGCGATGAAATTCTTTCTCGGCATCGCTGCCTTCGGGAATGGGGCCACGGCTGACAACAACCGATAACCCGCTTTCGTCATCGCGCAGAAGCGTCATGCTGGTGTCCTGCCATGCGGCAGGGAAAAGCTGAAAGGAACCTTCCTGGAGGTGATATTTCATCATTTGCCTTTTAATGAAAATAATTCGCCTGCAATCGCTGCGATGAATGCAAGGGCACTCACTTAAAAACAGCAATCCAGATAAAAAGAGGGATGTTAAACGTGCATAAGCAACGAAAAGATTTCAGGCTGCGCAGATGTCAGCCTGAATCACACGTTATTTCTCGCGGGTAATCACCACACTGCTTAAACAGTCCGGATTCGTTTCGGCGAAACTAAAGGTGACTTCCTGGCCGTCGCCAATTGCAGCGGTATGACTGGTGACTTCATGGACCGAATGTCCACGCGGCGTATCGGTAATGTCCATTTTCGCATAGTGCTGACGTACCTCGCCCAGCGAGATACATTGCCCTGCATAATCGAACGCAAACAACACTTTACTGTTTGGTTTTTTATTCACCCGCAGGTCGAATGCCGACAGCGTTGCACCGCTGGCCAGTTTTACTGCATCACTGGTATAGAAGACAAAATTATCGTTTTGTGACACCTCAGTAACCGGCAAGGCGAAGCGGTTAATGGTATTCACGTTAACGGTTTTAACAGATGTGCTGAGATGAGAAATAAATTGCCAGAGATCTTCGTTTTGCATTTTTGCCTCGACAACTCCTGTCATGAGTAAATTAGCGAATATGATGGCACAGGCTTTATTTAGCCGGGTAATTTTTGTCATACCATCCTCCATAATAATCTTCGTAGTCCTGGCCGGTCACCGATGTCTGTTCGCCTCGTCCGAAGATTCGGCCGATTTTCGACTGCGCTTCCGTTTCTGTCATCTTTCCGCTCTTAACTGAATCGTAAATCGAATTATAGCTTTTTTGGTTGGCCGGATTGCCCGAAATGCCGATATCCGGCCCCCCGTTGGCGAGGATTTCTCTCTGAACTTTAATATTGTTCAGTGTAGCCGCCCCCTCATCACTTAATTTACTGTTGAGGTAAGCATCACGGGAAGAAAAATCATCTTTGGGCGTATACATTGCGTGGCCGCTCTCATGCGACAGCAGTTGTACCGTTCGTGCCGGGTCGTTCAACGCGCCCTTATCTACCGTGATCGTTTGGGTCTTACGGTTAGCCATCGTCCCCCATCCCTCATTACCCTCTTTTAGGGTCCAGCCATCGTCCTTCAGTTTTTTCAGATCATTCGTTAGCGTCGGGGATTTTGATGCCAGTTGGTCAACATCATCACCGAACCCCGTCGTTACGGCGGGTTTGGAGACCGGTTTAGCACTGTTTTTGGGGGCGCCAGCCGCCGCACCGGGAACCGCCCCTCCCGCTTTATTTTCCTTACCTGGCGTGAAATACTCCTCAACCGCCTTATCGATATCTCCTTTCAGGCGTTCACCCGGCGCGTCGACCCCGGCTTTGCCGTCATCCGCATTCAGGTACAACTTCCCTTTGGTCGTGATATGCCCGTCGCCTTTTACAAAAAAGTTAAAGTCATTACCAATCAGGTTGATCGTACCGTTAGCCAGCAGTTCGATAGCGCTTTCGCCGGATGCCAGTAGTAGCCGTGTACCCGAACTGACCACATACTGTTCAGATACCGCTTCCAGCTTATCTTTGCCCGTTAATACCAGAGACTTCCCTTTGGTGACCAGTGTCTGGTTGGTCTCCACACGCAATAGCTCGTTTTTACGGACATAGTGGCTGTTATTGCCGTTGATGGTGCTCGTGGCGTCATTCTTAACGTTGGTGTCCATATTCCGTTCGGCCTGGATCCACACCTGCTCCTCCCCCGCTTTATCTTCAAAACGCAGGGCGTTGGCGGTGTCAGAAGAACCATCTTTCGAACGGCTGAGGAACCCCATCTGCGTGGCGGCGGCGGGGAGCGCCCACGGCGGCATGCTGGCTTCGTTATAGACACGCCCGGTGATGATCGGTCTGTCCGGGTCACCGTTAATAAAATCGACCACTACCTCATCACCGACGCGTGGCACCTGTACGCCACCGAAACCCTGCCCCGCCCAGGCGCTGGAGACACGCACCCAGCAGGAGCTGGTATCGTCGCCCTTCGCCAGTCTGTCCCAGTGGAACTTCACCTTCACCCGCCCATAGCGATCGGTCCAGATGCTTTCCCCCTGCGGGCCGACGACTCTTGCGGTCTGTGGCCCATAGGTACGCGGCCAGGCTGATTTTTGCGCCGGGCGGTATGTAACGGTGGAGGGGATCACCGTGAAATCAATGCGGTGCATCGTTTGCGAGCCACTACCGCTGGCATAATTGTTCTCTTCCAGCCAGTAGTTGGCCTCGGTGGTCAGGTATTCCGCGTTATCGCTGAAAAAGGGGGCGTTATAGAGGGTAAATGTGTTACCCGGCGCGATGCCGAGTGCCGTGGCGCTACCATTAATCTGTTGATGCTCCACCTGCCAGCGCTCCTGGCGGATGCGGGCGTAGAAATCCGCATGATCGTGTTCGACAAAGCGCCCCGGCCAGTCGTACACATCAATACTGCCCGGTTGTGGTGAGACCGGGTTCTGCCGGGCCTGAAACAGCCAGGCATTCGGCTTGCGGAAATCGTAATCATCCAGGCTGTAGATCCCCGGTGTCACGCTGTCGGTCAGCGCCCACTGGCTGATCCCCTCTTCATCCGTACTGCCACCGGACGGTGTCACGTGATAAGGAATGGTTTCGTAACCGGCAAACGGCTGATGCTGGGTCGCCGCATCGGTCAGTACCAGAACATGCCGCTCCGCCTCGTGGCGGAAGAAGTAGCTGATGCCCTCCAGTTCCATCAGGCGGCTGATAAAGTCGAAGCTGCTCTCCTGATACTGTACGCAGTAGTCCCAGACGCGATAGCTGCCGGTCAGCTTGTCTTCGACATTGACCTGGTTTTCAGAAAGCAGCGTTTTGACGATTTGCGGTACCGTCTGCCCCTGGAAAATACGCAGGTTACGGTCACGCTGCATTGGCCATAAGTCGGATTCAACGCTGAGTTGATAGACCGCGTAGCGGGTGCCGGACAGCTCCACGGCGCTCACCGCAACGCGGGTCACTTTGCCGTTAAAGTAGCGTGGCGATGTTATATCCTGCGTCGGGACAGTCACAGTGACGGCCTTTCCCAGTAGCTGGCTGCGATCCATGCGCGCATCGGTGCCCAGCAGCGTCAGGCCAAGTGCATAAGGTTCTGACAGCGCTTCACGCCCTGACAGTTTCCAGAACAGCAGCCCTTCGACCGGAAGCTGCACGGTAATACGGTTGAGCATAAGGTTCATTCCGTTAAAAGTAGCAACGCGCTGAAATCGTCAGCGCAAATGCCATTCGATAGAGAAATCCACCCGCTAAGATTGCGGTATTTTTACTAAAATTTGATGTCTGGTGAGGTAAATTGTATTTGCCACTCTGTACTGGCCGTTATATTTATCGCTCTGTATCGGGCACAATATAAGACCGTGTTCCTGGCTGTCTGCCGAGGTTATTATCAACCTCAGTCATGCCACTATTTATTCCGTCGGCGTTTCCTCATCCGGCGCCTGGTCAAATAAGGCCGCGGCCATTGAGGCAATGCGGTCATGCTGCACCAGCTTCTCTTTCCATTCCTGCGGAATCCCCGACCAGCCATATAATGCACCGGCAAGTTGTCCGGCCGTCGCCGCCACGCTGTCGGCATCATCGGCAAGGTTCGCCGCCAGCAAGATGGCATCACGGAAATTGTCGGTGTGCCATACCGCCCACATGGCCGCTTCCAGCGTATCGATAACATAGCCACTGGAGCGGATCTGGTCGCGGCTTTTTTCTTTATATTCACCGGCGTTGATGATCAGCACGCGCGGCTCTAACGGCATCATTTGTGGGGAAAATACACGTTCTTTGTCGTACCCATTAATCAGCAGAAGCAGTAAGCAGCTCAGATAATGTGCGGAACTTACAGCCTCGGTCGCGCAATGGGTGGCCTGACTTTGAATTTTCGCGTTATAGAATGTCTGAGCGAAATTGCGACGAAAATAGATCGGTACAGGCGCTAATCGAATAATGGATGCATTTCCCGCTGTTTCCGGGACCGTATTACCAAACCAGTCCGCTCCGTTAATCTCATATTGTTCCAGGGCATAACGGGTCGCATTGCCAATATCAAAACAGACACCGTTAACGCTGTTATAGCCCTCGCGATACCACTTCACCAGCTTTTCCCTGAAACATTGCCTGCTGGCATATTTGCGCTCCAGCATTGTTTCAGCCAGACACAGGGCCATAGAGGTGTCGTCGGTCCACTCGCCGGGTTTCAGGCGAAATGGCCCACCACCCACCATATCCGTCACGGTACGATGGTCACGAGGCATAAATTCCAGCGTGGTGCCCACGGCATCGCCCACGGCGAGCCCGACAAGCGCGCCTGTGGCCCTGTCGCGACAGATATTCAGCGGCTTGACCTGATCAGGCGTGTCATACCATTTTGTCGACGCGGCTTCTTGCGGGTTCTCTACCAGTGGATGTGCAATGTAGTCATACAGCATGCGGTGCTGCGTCCGCGCATTAGTAAACGGAATATAGTGCTCATACTGTTTTGCATAACGCTCTATTTCCCGAATATCAGAATGTAAATCGATCACGATTGTCCCTTCCCTGTCTTTCTTTACTGCTGTATCGCAGGCCGCGGTTTGCCGCTACCGTCTTTTACAAAGACCAGGCTCTTATCATTTTGCCCCAGCTTACCCTGATAAACATTCCCCACCTGATAAGCTGCAACGGCGATAGCACCAGTGTGGCAACAACATTCACAATTTCAAACGTCGAGATATTCATCCCTTAATACCATCCTGTCACGTTTTCATGGCGCCAGCATCAGCACTTTGAACTGGCTCGGCACGATACGCATACCAATCGCATTGGTGGAGTTTTGCAGGCTCACACTGGTCAATCGCGTGGCGGGAGTGCCTTTTAACAGCACGGTAAACGCACCGGTTAAATGCCGGGATGGCCCCATCACGGTCCCAGAGGCCACGCCTGTTGCCACGCCGGGGTTATCGCCGTTGGTCAGTGGCGTGATGGTCGCCATATTGTGGGCTGGCATCCCCATAAACAGGATATTCATCGCATTAGGGATTGCCGTCGGCCCCAGCGCAATATCCGGATAGGGAATGGGCGTGGGGGCTGGCATGGGCGTCAGGCAGACATCCGGAAAGGCCAAATCAACCCCGAAAAGCTGGCAGTTCGCAAACATGGCGGTTCCTTATCCCATATGAATCTGTTCAGAATCGACTTTGGTGATCGCTTTGGACGTGATCACCGTGTTGTGGGCATGCAGGCGCGCATAATCCTCAGCCTTCATGTCCAGTTGCCCGGCGCGAACCTGCTCGGTCTGTCTGGTCGTGCGAAACAGGCTGTGGCTGATTTGGGTGACGGTCTGCCAGACAGATTCTGCCCGCTTGCCGACAACGCGCGACAGGCTGACCCACGCCGAGAGTTTCTCGCCGCTGTATTTCATTTCGTCGATATGGCAGTCACCCTGCCCGGCGGTGACACGGAGCGCCTCGCTACTCAGGCTTAGCTCCCCTGCGCTACGAATATGCAGATCGCCCGGCACGCTGAGCTCCGCAACCTGCGGGTTGGCCCGTTCCAGTACCGCCAGCAGCCAGATTTGGCGCTCTACGCTGGCAATCAACACCGTATCGCCGGTCTGCGGTGCGATAACACAACTCGCAGCCCGGCGACAATGCCAGCCACGCCCTTCGCTTTCTACCGTCAGGCTGCCGTCAGCAAAGCAGTGGGTCACCACCGCCGATGCCTGTACGGGCGGTAGTATGGGTTGGGCCATCAGATGGTTGACTTTACTCATTATCTCTCCTCAACGGCGGCTCTGGCGCTGCAGGCTCCAGGCCTCAGCAGCCAATAATTCTTCGTCATATTCGAGAATGCCCTGACGTCCGGTGAACTGGGCATTCTCCTGATTTGCCCGATGCATCCGGGTGCGGGAAAAGGTCGCGCCGCGCAGGTCGGCCAGACGCTGGTCGGCACCGGTAAAATCGCTGTAGGTCAGGTCACAAAGGGTAAAACGCACACCGACAGCATTCACCTGCTGCAGGATACTTTGAAACAGGCGGCTCTCGCTGAAATCGGCCTGCTCAAGCGTGGCGCCCACAAAAATAGCCTGATCAAAGAGGCTGCCACGACACTGCGCGCCACGCAGATTCGCTTCCATAAACAGCGCCTGGGTTGCATTGACCTGGTTTAACCGCGCGGTCTGTAACGACGCCCCTTTAAAATTGCACTGGGTAAGCTGCGCGCCGCTAAAATCCGTGCCATCTAACTGGTTGTCGGTAAACTGGCAGCCGGTAAAGCCGTGCCGGGCGTAATCTTTCCCGCGCTGATCGCAGTCGAAAAAAACCACCCGTTCAAACTGACTGCCCTCAAGCACCGTTGTACGCAGATCAATGCCATAAAAGGTGGTCAGCAGAAAACGGCAGCCGGCAAAGCGGGCATGAGCCAGCGGTGATTCAAAAAAGACGCTGCGTTCAGGTATTGCCCGATCAAAGTGACTGTCTGCCAACGCGCAGTGCATAAATTGTACGGTCTGTAGCGAGCATCCCGTAAAAAGGCTGCCCGTCAGCGTGCAGTGGTTGAAGATACATCCATCAAGCGGTGTTTCCTCTACCCGCAGGTTTGCCATTTCGCACTGATTAAACACCGTCTGGGTTAACCGGGCTCCCCGCAGGTTTACTCCGTTTAACGCACATTCGGTGAACGCCGTTTCCTGCAAATTGGCCCCTTGCAGGTTCACGCCCTCCAGCGAGACCTCCTGAAAAATACCGCCGGAGAGATCGCAGCCCTGCAAATCCAGCCCGTCGAGGGAGATTTCGCTGATCGGCTCGCCGCCTTTCACCCGCTGTTGCAATTGTGCTGCGGTGAGCATCGTCATATCACTTCTCCATCGCGCTTCGGCAGCGTTTTGATGCGTTTCGTCCATGCCCCATCAAGGCGGGTGGTATCGCTGATGAACGCCTGCGAGAGATCGGCGCGAAAAAGATTCGCCCCGCTAAAATTGGCCCCGCCAAGCTGACTTTTTTGCAGCAACGCCCCCATCAGGTTGGCATCGGTGAAATCGGTATCGCGAAAATCGGTGCGCACAAACAGGCTCCCCATCAGGTTTGCCTGACCAAAGTGGCTGGCGCGGCAATCCGCTTCGCTGAGATCGCAATTCTCCAGCTTCGCCAGGGTGAATTGCGCGCCGGCGAGCGGCGTCTGACGCAGGTTGCACTGCACGAGCGAAGCCTGGCGGAAGTCGGCGCCCGCTAAAGTACTTTCGGCCGCTATCGCGGTAGCGATTAAAGTGGCCCCGGCAAAACTCGCCTGTTCCGCCTGAGTCTGGACAAAGGAGCAGCTATCCAGCCGCGCGTCGCTAAACACTGCGGCCACCAGCACCGATTGCATAAACGCGCATTTATGCAGCCGCGCACCGTGAAAATCGGGTTCTGCCAGGGTGAGTTCCATGAAGATGCAGCCGTCCAGCGAGGCGTGGTGGAAACGGCAGCGGCTCAGCCCGGTTTCGCGTAACAGCAGTCCATCCAGGCTGGCGTTATCGAAGATGCACGCCTCGAACAAGGCATTTTGTGTCTGCGTCTCTTTAAAGCGTGCACCGCTAAAATCACTCTCCTGACACTGAGCAAGCGCCAGGCTTGCCCCGGTAAAATCACATCGTTGTAATGAGGTGCGCTCAAATTGCGTACGAGCAAGCATCGCCCCGGCAAAACAGGCGCCATCCAGCTTACTGTTGCGGAAATCAGCACATTCCAGCAGCGCCTTTGTGAAATTCGCACCACTGAGATCCATACCGGAAAAGTCAGCGCCGGTGAGATCCATACCGCTAAAATCGCCCCCTTGCGCGAATGTACGCCCGGCACGCTGGCGGATGATCTGTGCAAGGTCACCCGTCAGGCGTACGGCGGGGGGCTGTTGGGCCACAGCCGCCAGATACATCTGATGCAGCGCCTCGCTCGCCTGCTCGCGCTTTTTCTCACTCATCAGGTCACTGTTGCGGTGGAGCATTTCCTGCATGCGATGCAGTGATTCCGGCCCGCGCGGTAACGTGTCATCCCTGTGCGGGTACTTCGCTTCCATTTCGCTTTTGCGCTGTTCCGCATCGGCCTGTATTTCCTGCGCCTGACGTTCCATTTTTTCCATAAACTCAGGCAATTCATCGAGGGCAGGCATCTCAGGCTCTTCAATGTTGTCGAGCAGATCGCCAATGTCGCGCCCGTTTGCTTCCAGCCTTTCCCGGTACTGTTCGCGCAGCAGTTTTTCGCGATTCTTTATGTTGTCGCGCATCGGGCTCGGCGTCTGCTGCACCTCACTGTCAAGCCACGGGCCGATAAGCGATTCCGGCAGCAGATCCTTTTCGCGAAACGCGAACAACGCCCCTTTTTCTTTATCCAGGCGCTGGCTGAGGACTTTGCGATAGTGGTTGAGCGAACGTCCGGCACCGTTTTTTTCGAGCGCGGGCATTAAGTGCAAAACATCCGCCGCGTCGTCTTCATTAATGCGGATATGCCCCTGCCAGATAAGCACCATTTGCTCCAGATGCGGGAAAAACCAGACGGTGGTTGCGCGCAGGGTTATCTCTTCAAACAGGGTCTCTTCCAGGCGCAACCGGCTGATAAAGCAGCGCGCGTGCCAGGGGGGCAATGTGCCTTCCTGCACAGGTTTTTGCGGGTGCATGTTCCAGATACGCCACGACGCCTGTTCCGGCAGGGTGTCTCTGTCCCACCACTGATCGGGGCTGGCGGCATTAAACACCGTCCAGTCGATGTCGCGGGCAAAGCCGGGAAAATCGTTCTGCAACCAACCGGCGTCATAATTTTTGCCCATCCGGCGAAAGCGACGCGGCCAGGTGAGATCAAGCGGCCCAAAGCTCGCAGGCTCCGGCCTCTGTTTTGGCGAGGTCATACGCCCGTGGAGGGGCTCAATGTTCGGCAGTCGGTGGAGGTTTTGTCCCTGATGATTTTCCGGGCAAAACCCCACCCCATGCGGGTTTTCTTCACAGCCTGCACCACCCCAGGCGCGCGTCCAGTCCAGACGCATGTCGCCAAAAGGCTGCGGTGGGGTCATTTTGCTGCCCGACCAGAAACGGTCGCCAAACACCACCAGTGATTTACTGAGATTGTCGATATCCACCCGCGCCATCACCGCCGTTTTTTCCTGCTGGTGGTGAGTATAGGCATAGCCGGTGGCCAGGAATTCTGCACGGGTTTTCGGCATCGCCATATCAATAACGCCGCCGCTGGTTTGCAGTTCACTGGCGGCAAGCTGCCAGAGCTCCATCTCCGGACGCAGTGTTGGGGCCTCCCCCATATCGGTCAGCGCCATCACCGACACGCCAAGATGGTTTTTACCCTGCCAGCGGAAAGGGCGATGGAGCACGCTCAGGCGCAAAGGTTTAATAATCTTCATCCGTAATACCTTATTCGCCTAATATGAGTGGCCGATCGTATAACGCAATTCTTTTCGGGTCTTTGGGGTCATATTTGATGGTGGTGCCATTACCGGCTTTAAAGCGTTCTCTCTCTTCAAAGTTCATAGATGTATAGAAGCTTGCCTGTACTTCCTGCCCCTCACGGGTTTTAAAGTTCACCGTCAGTAAATAGACAGGGTTTTCTGCATCCCACATCCCCGTTTGCCTGGCGACAATAATATCCGCATTGGCACCAATACCGGTTTTAAGCACTGATGCTTGCCTAAAGGAATCTTTAATATAAATAATAAGGTTATCGCGCAAGCTAAGGTAGATAATATAAAAGACGGCTGAAAATATCCCAATGGGCAGCAGATACCAGTAAGTGTCAAAAAATTCCATTAATTTGGACCTTTCGTGTATACGCAGAGTTATTTCCAGAATAAACGCAGCCAGAAAAGCTTAGTCAAACACGTTCATTACTGCAATCCGTGGCAGTTTGTCATCACTGTATTTTACTGTCAGGGTTAACCCTTTTTTCAGTTTATGAATATCATTGGGTTTAACAGCGGCCCTGGCACGGTATTTCTTTCTCTTTTTAGCGAAATCCGCAAAGAAATAGCATTCGTAAAGATAATATTCGCCACGCTTCGTACCGGTACGCTGCCAGGACTCCAGAGGAACATGAATGGTTTTCCCGGCCCATTCTTCGCGTGATATCCAGTCGCGCAATAACCGCGTTTGTACCCCATACTGCTTAAAAAAAACAACGGCAGACCACAGTCCCACAAGGGTGATAATCAATCCAGAGATAAAGAAAGGGTCACTCATGACATTGATAAAAATGTTCATATGAACCCTTTTTAAAGTTAATTTGTGGGTAAGCCACGTAGCTAACCATGGCTTTTCCCACTATGATAATCAGCGACGTTTGAGAAGAGGGTTTGGAATATCCACAATAACTTTTTCGGGTTCTTTTCTTGAGTATCTTAAAGAAATGGTTTCACCGGGCTGGTATTTATTGATATTCATTACATCAATTACCGCATCAGCTTTACCACTGATTTTTTTACCCGTCTCAATCTCATAGTCAAAACTTACCGTGATGTTAATAAACCCGGAGTTCCCACCAGAGCGACTGGATACATCAGTGATAATCCCCGTAGTATTGACGCCAGCCGCCGCTATTCCATCTTTGACTTTCTTATTTTTGGCATCCCTGATGAGCAAAGACACAATAACATAGGCAAAAAAAGCCAGGACGGCGAATACGATGACATCTGTAACATATCTCATATTTATCATCAATGCTCAGCTTGCATGCTCAGTACTGCCATTTTCTTTGGCGGAACACCTTGATATTTAATCACAATGGGCATCCCTTTTTTAAGCTGGGGGATTTCAGATACTTTTAGCGCGGCAGCCGCTTTATATTGTTTCACCCCACCCTCCAGATTTGCATCAAAGGTAACGATAAAGAAATAATCAAAATCATGCGTAGTGGAAGTCTGTTTCCACTCGCGCAATGTTGCCGTCGTCACCTCGCCCTGCCATTTATCTCTCGATAACCAGTATCTTATTTCTGTAACATCTTCTTTTTGCCCCTTCAATCCCTTAAGGCAGATAAAAATAAAAAGCAGCATCACACCCAGCGCTATTGAGTTTGAATGTTCAGATAAAAAATTCATGATGTTAGGTAATATTAAATATTAAGTGCCAGTCATTATTATCTTTAAGATCTGGTATATATTATTAGAAAAATTACATAGATAGCGTTTAAGGAGCAGCCAGTAAAGGCTTACCGCTGGCATCCTTAACCAAAATGATCTTATTTGTTTTGTCATCAAATTTCCCCTGATACACATTGCCAACCTGGTAGGAACCGACAGCGATGACATAAGCCGTTTCCTGATGATTTTCAACCAACCAGCTTTTCTTATTTGCAGGCTCTTCAATTCTCAGAGACATATCAATAACAGGATTATTATTTATAAACAAACCATTCTGCTTCATGGACAAGATGGTGACATTAACATCGCGACCTCGTTCAAGAACGATCTCTTCACGCTGTTGAGAATTGCGGACTACTCGATGGGCAAGATGCCATATGAACGCCATCAATGAGAGTGTCACCACAACATTAACGATATTAAAAAGCGACATAAATTTTCCTTTATTACATAACCATATAGAGAGCGAACAGCGCTGTTTTTAGGCTTCCACTATCCACACGAGCGGCCTCAACCCGTTGAGCATTGACTATCGTCCGCCCAAATGTAAAACCTTTATGCGACACATCGACACCAGTGAAAGCATAACTACCTGCTTTTAACGCTACCGTACCAAGAGAGATTGTAAATTGCTTTACCAGATAATCCATCGCATCCTGAGCGAAGCTTGTTTTTTGGACATCATTACGTTCAAAAACTGGAGAGTCGATAAACACTTTGGTATCGCTCTTTATGGTGATTTGTTGTGGCGATTTAATGACAATCTGACCAGTAACGGTCTGCGACCATTCTCCGTTAATATCTACTTTAACGTTATCGCTTATTGTCTGATTTTGTCCACCCGAGGTAATAGTAATCCTCTCACCGGAATCGATAGTCTTATCATGCATTCCCTTTATATGAGTTGTATCATTTCCGCTGATTTCCCTGCTGTTGTTACCATTGAGTATAAGTTTCCTGTCGCCAGTAATTGAACTCTCATCACCGTCATTCTCAATCGTAAGCTTGCGGCCATTCTTAATGCTCGTGATTTCACTGTTATTAAAGCTTTTCGCTTCAACATCATCCACAGTAGTTGTACGCTTCGCTTTGTAATAAAAAGTTGCATCCTGCCGGACTTCATCCGTCTGTGTCTTTTTGATCGTCGTCGTCCGGTTACCGTCGATATTGACCGTCTGATCATTCTCGACCGACACCATCATGTCTTTCTCGGAATGCATCTGCACCGATTCATTACCCGGACTGTCTTCAAAAAACAGGAAGCTGGCATTATCGACGCTGCCATCCTTGCTGCGGGTCATAAAGCCCATCCGGGTGGCATCACCAGGCAGGTCCCACGGCGGCATACTGGCTTCGTTATAAACACGCCCGGTGATAATCGGCCTGTCGGGGTCACCGTTAATAAAGTCGACCACCACTTCATCACCAACACGCGGAATCTGCACGCCGCCAAAGCCTTGCCCTGCCCAGGCGCTGGAAACACGCACCCAGCAGGAGCTGGTATCGTCGCCTTTTGCCTGCCTGTCCCAGTGAAACTTCACTTTCACCCGGCCATAGCGATCGGTCCAGATGCTCTCTCCCTGCGGACCGACGACTTTTGCGGTCTGTGGCCCATAGGTACGCGGCCAGGCCGTTTTTTGCGCCGGACGGTACGTGACAGAAGAAGGAATGACAGTGAAATCAATGCGGTGCATTGTTTGCGAGCTCCCGCCGCTGGCGTAGGCATTCTCTTCCAGCCAGTAGTTAGCTTCGGTGGTCAGGTATTCCGCATTATCGCTGAAAAAGGGGGCGTTATAGAGGGTAAAAGTATGCCCAGGGGTGATGCCCAGCGCGGTGGCGCTGCCCTGTATCTGCTGGTGCTCAACCTGCCAGCGTTCCTGATGAATGCGGGCATAGAATTCACCGTGTCCATGATCAACAAAGCGCCCCGGCCAGTCATAAACGTTAATGCTGCCGGGCTCCGGCGAGTTTGGATTCTGGCGCGCCTGAAACAGCCAGGCATTCGGCTTACGGAAATCGTAATCGTCCAGGCTGTAGATCCCCGGCGTCACGCTGTCCGTTAACGCCCACTGGCTGATCCCCTCTTCGTCGGTACTGCCGCCGGACGGTGTGACGTGGTAGGGAATGGTTTCGTAACCGGCAAACGGCTGATGCTGGCTGGCGGCATCGGTCAGAACCATGACGTGGCGCCCGGATTCGTGGCGGAAGAAGTAGCTGATGCCCTCCAGTTCCATCAGGCGGCTGATAAAGTCGAAGCTGCTCTCCTGATACTGTACGCAGTAATCCCAGACGCGGTAACTCTCGCTCAGTTTGTCTTCAACGTTAACCTTACTTTCAGAGAGCAACGTTTTGACGATTTGCGGTACCGTCTGCCCCTGGAAAATACGCAGGTTACGGTCGCGTTGCATTGGCCATAAGTCGGATTCAACACTGAGCTGATAGACCGCGTAGCGAGTGCCGGACAACTCCACGGCGCTCACCGCCACACGGGTCACTTTGCCGTTAAAGTAGCGCGGCGATGTCATATCCTGCGTCGGGACAGTCACGGTGACGGATTTGCCCAGCAACTGGCTGCGGTCTATGCGCGCATCGGTGCCCAGCAACGTCAGGCCAAGTGCATAAGGTTCTGACAGCGCTTCACGCCCTGACAGTTTCCAGAACAATAGCCCGTCTACGGGGAGCTGTACGGTAATACGATTGAGCATAAGGTTAATTCCGTTACAAAAATCATGAAGAACCAGGTGCAATCATTAAATTATCGTGCCCGAACGACAAATATAATCAACCAGCAGTCAGTGAGGATATTACAAAAACGGGCAATGGCGTCCGTTTTATCTATTCATTGATATCGAGAAAGGGGGCTAGTCATTTCTTTTCAGAAAATTCCTGGCAATATGCAGTTTAGCGAAACAGCAATTAAACGAAATGGATCACCCTATGTGAACCTGCTGTTTTTGCCATCGCCTCATCAATATACTTCTGTTTTATTTCATCAGTGAGCGGTGTTTTTTCATGCGGCGGTTCAAACTGCTGCATGCTTTTCATCACAGCGTAAAAACCGCAGATAACCCTCTCCCCTTGTGCTTTAATTTTCCAGCCATCAATATCCAAAATAATAGAAGCGCTCGTGCCGGTAATTTTCATTATCAGGTTACTTTGCCGTTCAAATATTCTGGCTAAGCCACACCCCGTGTTCCCCTGCTTTAGCGCAAAAAAAGCACGGTAAAGTGCAGCATGTTCTACTTCCCACGATGAAACTTAATACTCTGAATAATTTCCTGATATTGCTGCTGATGACGTTCGTTAAATTCCCCCGGACAGGTCGCCACATAGCTCACCAGTTTTTTTCCGGCTGGCGCTGCGTCCAGTAAAATAATGGTCTGACGCTGGAAGATAACGCGATTATCATTTTTGAACTGATAGAAAAGCTCAACGGCCGGGTAGCCATCAACCGTCAACATTTGCGTCGACTCAAGATAAAAATCGGTCAGCGTATCTTTTAGTTCGCGAAGCGTTCTGGCGGCGACAGCATGTACTTTATCGTCGGCATTTGCACTGGCGCGAGACACGACAAACGTAAATTCATTGCCACCATCAACAGTGTGTGTAAATGCATTCATAGTTCGGTCTTTGGCTGTATAGGGCATTGCCACATTTATTTTTATGCAACCGATAGACTGCCGGAGCGATATTGCGCACCGGCAGCGAAGAGATTACGGTTGCGGATTTACCAGCCAGGTACCGGCACTGGTGATATTTAACGTCTGGTGACGGGTCTGACCGTTACCCTGCAACACCAGCGCATACTGGCCCGGCTGCAGTTTCAGGGTCGCGAAACCATTGCTGGCCGGTGTTATCGACTGCGATTCCCCGTTGAGGGTCAGTTTTTCTCCCTCATTCATGCGCACATAGACCTGTGCAATCGCCGCAGGCGGCGTGGTTGCAGCGGGTTTATTCGCCGCCACAGGTGCGGTTTGTGCCGGGGCCGTCGGCGCCGTATCCTGCGCAGGCGCAGCGGTGGTGGACGTAGCTGCTGGCGGCGTCGAAACCGGCGCACTGTTTTGCGCAGGCGGGGCGGCCGGTGTGGCTGGCGCGACGGGGGTATCGGCAGGCCCGGTGCTTGCCGTCTGATTCGCATTCTCCTGCGGCGTATTGCCCTGATGGAACAGCACGCCGCCGGCGATCAGGCCAACCAGCACCCCGGCCGCCACCAGGCCTGGCACTTTGTAACGCCGCCAGTCCAGGACACCAGGTTTGGTTTCAACCTCTTCAATGGGAACCAGCATGGTGCCCGGCTTTTTCACGTTCAGCACATCGTCGAGTCCGGCGACCGGCATTTCGATCAGCGCCGCAAATTCATCGATAGTTTGCGGACGGTCTTCCATTTTCAGCGCCAGCGCCTTGTCCACCGCCTGCAGCAAGGACGGGGAGTAACCGGGTAGATGGCGATGGGCCAGCGGCTGATAACCATCCTGAATGCTGCGCACCACACTCACAGGCGGCGGTGAGCCCACGATCAGCGTATGGAGTACGGCACCCAGAGCGTAGATATCTGTCCACGGTCCCTGCTCGCTTTCGTTATCGTCAGTGTATTGCTCAATCGGCGCATAGCCTGGGCGCAGCATGGTTTCGGTCTCATCGGAGACCGAGCCAATACTGCGGCGGGCAGAGCCGAAATCCAGCAGGACGGGCAGGCCGTTATCCTGAATCTGGATGTTATCCAGCGAGATATCGCGGTGCAGATAGCCTTCGTCGTGGATGGTTTTAATTGCCCCAAGCAGCATCGGCAGCGTGCGGCGGATCCACGCTTCGTTGATCATCTGCGGGTTCTTTTCGCGCAAACGGGAGAGCGTGGTGCCGCTGTAAAAGACCGTCCCCATATAGGCGGTGTCGTTTTGCACCCAGAAACGCAACACGTGCAGCAGGTTCGGGTGATTAAAACGCGCCAGCAGGCGCGCTTCCTGAATAAAGCTGTTCAGTCCGGCGGAAAAGGCCTTACCAAAGCGCTCGCTACGCAACACCAGCGTCATGTCGTCATTGCGTACCGCAAGCGTTGAGGGCATGAACTCTTTAATGGCTATAGTGCGTTCGAGTTGATGATCCCAGGCACGGTAGACAATGCCGAAACCGCCACCGCCAATCACCTCTTTGATTTCGAACTCATTAAAGCGGTATCCCGTCGGCAGTGCGTTCGGTACAGTCCGGTTGTTTTCGTGATCCGTCATAATGGAAAACTCTCTTGATAATGGCATTACGCCGCAAACTGACAGTGAAACTCGCCCTGTGCAAAGGTAACGTGTAAACGTCGGTACTTCTCGTCACGCGCGCTGGCATCAAGCAAAAGCTGACTCATTTGTGGCAACAGCGTGTTGGTCAGAATCGCATCGACCATGCGACCGCCCGATTCCACCTCCGTACAGCGCTGGACGATTTGCGTGATGACGCTTTCATCCACCTCAGAGACAATGCCATGGTTCTCCTCAAGACGACGCTGAATGCGCTTGATTTGCAGACGCACGATCAACGCGAGCATCGCTTCGCTTAAGGGGTAATACGGCACCACCAGCAGACGGCCCAATAGCGCAGGGGGAAAGACTTTAAGTAATGGAGGACGCAGCGCATCACGCAGCGCATCGGGATCCGGCAACAGTTCCGGGTCGGCGCACATACCGCTGATCAGTTCAGTCCCCACATTCGACGTCAGGATAATAATAGTGTTACGGAAATCGATATGTCGCCCTTCGCCATCTTCCATCCAGCCTTTATCAAATACCTGGAAGAAGATTTCATGGACATCCGGGTGCGCTTTTTCGATTTCATCAAGCAGCACCACGCTATACGGACGACGGCGCACCGCTTCGGTTAGCACGCCCCCTTCACCGTAACCCACGTAGCCCGGAGGCGCGCCTTTCAGGGTGGAGACGGTATGCGCCTCCTGGAATTCACTCATATTAATGGTGATGACATTCTGTTCACCACCGTAAAGCGACTCCGCCAGCGCCAGAGCGGTTTCGGTTTTCCCGACACCAGAGGGACCGCACAACATAAACACGCCAACCGGTTTATTCGGATCATCCAGCCGCGCGCGGGAGGTGCGCACCCGGCGGGCTATGGCCTCCAGACCGTGGCGTTGACCAATGACCCGCTCATTGAGGGTATCCGCCAGTTTCAGTACCGCATCGATTTCATTTTTCACCATCCGGCCCAGCGGGATGCCGGTCCAGTCGGAGACCACCGCCGCAACGATATTGGCATCGACAGCGGCAAACAACAGCGGCGCATCCCCCTGAACCTCGCGCAGCGCCTGCTGCTGCTGTTCCAGTTCATTGCGCAGCGCCGGGTGTTCCTCCTCCGCCGCCTGGCTGAGCGCACGACGCAGGCGGATAATTTCATCCACATGCCCCTGCTCCTGCTGCCAGCGCCGGGTCAGGGCATCACGCATCTCACCAAGACGCTCGCGTTCGGCCTGTAGCGTTGCCACGCGGCTTTCGTCACCGGCCGCCATTCGCGCCTCGCGCCCGGCGATCTCTATCTCCACATCCAGCCCGGCAATGCGGTGCAGGCAATCTTCCAGTTGCGGCGGCGGCGCGCTGAGGCTCACCGCGACACGCGCACAGGCGGTATCGAGCAGCGCCACGGCTTTATCGGGCAACTGGCGCGCCGGAATATAACGATGGGAGAGCTTCACCGCCGCGACCACCGCTTCATCTAACAGCAGCACCCGGTGGTGTGTTTCCAGCGCTGAGACAGTGCTGCGCAGCATCAGTACCGCTTTTTCTTCATCCGGCTCGGCCACTTGTACCGTCTGGAAGCGACGGGTCAGTGCCGGGTCTTTTTCGATGTATTTTTTGTACTCAGCCCAGGTCGTTGCGCCAATGGTACGCAACTGGCCGCGCGCCAGCGCCGGTTTGAGCAGGTTAGCGGCATCGCCCGTTCCTTGCTGCCCACCCGCGCCAATCAGGGTGTGGATCTCATCAATAAACAGCATGATCGGCACCGGGCTGGACTGCACTTCGTTGATCAGCGCCTGCAGACGGGCCTCAAACTCCCCTTTCATGCTCGCGCCGGCCTGCAACATGCCGATATCCAGCAACCACAACTGCACATCACGCAGCGGTTCCGGCACATCGCCTGCGGCAATGCGCAGCGCCAGCCCTTCCACCACCGCCGTTTTACCAACCCCGGCTTCACCGGTGAGCAGCGGGTTGTTCTGACGGCGGCGCATCAGGATATCCACCATCTGGCGGATCTCCTCATCACGCCCGACCACCGGGTCGATTTTGCCGTCACGCGCCCGTGCGGTGAGATCCTGCCCGTACTGCGCCAGGCTCCCCTGACGTGCGGGTGCGGCAGCCGCGTTTTCCGGCACAGCAACAGACTGCGCGGCTTCTTTGCTGTCGGCAAATATGGCGTCAAAATCATCGAGCAACGCGTCAACGCGCACCCGTTCAAACTGCGACGAGATACCTTTTAAGACCGTTGCCAGGCTCCAGGTTTTTAATAAGCCAATCAGCAGGTGGCCGCCGCGAATGCGGTTGACGCCAAATTTCAGCGAACCGTAGACCCAGGCGCGTTCGACCGCGTTATCAATATGCTCAGACAGATCGGAGACGGAGCTTGCACCGCGCGGCAGACTATCCAGCGCGTGGACGATATCCTTCGTTAAGGCTTCCTCGCTCAATGAAAAATGACGAATCACCTGCTGAAGATCGCCCTGGTCTTGTTGCATTAACGCATGCAGCCAGTGAACCAGTTCCACATACGGATTACCGCGCAGTTTGCAAAAGGCGGTGGCGCTTTCCAGCGAGGAAAATAACAGCGTATCCAGTTTGCCGAAGAGCACGGCACGGCTAATTTCTGACATGATCGATTCCGTGAATGTAAGAGATAACGCCTGGGAGACGGTGAGGGATCACCGCTCCGGACTGAAAACCAAATCACCGCGAGCAAGCGGCTGCGGCTGCATACCCAGCCAGGCGCTGTAGCCCAGGCGCCCTGAGCCGCCCAGTGCCGCGCCGTTCACATCCTGACTCTGTAACAACACGCGCAGGGACCATTGATACTCAATGCCGAGATACTGACGAACCCAGTCGCGAAGCCGGGTTACCCAGGCCTCTCCGGGCAAAAAATGGCGGTAGGTTTCAGCATCCAGCGGCCCCAGCTCGATGCGAAAATTATGGGCGACATCGCGTACCGCCGCCCCCAGAAAGGCCGATTCCCCCAGACGCGGCGCACGACGCCCGCCCTGTAACCGCGCTCTTTCTCGCTCACCCAGAGGCATCCATTGTGGAACATTCGCCACCACCTTCACCGGCACGTTGAAGTAGGCACGCAGGATCTTCTCCAGCCCTTCCGGGTCACGGCCATTACGCGTTAAATGTCCGGCCAGGGCGAAACGAGCATGCGGGCTAAGAGACCCCTTTTCCAGTTGCCCCGGCTGCCCCATGCCGATAAGCGAAGCGATATACCGCTCGAAGCGTTTGTTGTCCGGGCGATCCAGTGAAACCGTCGGCTGCGCATCGGCCCAGGCGCGATAAAACAACAGCGTCAGGCGGTGATGAAACAGGTCGGCAAACGCCGTCAGGCTCTCATCCTGATGGTGATCCAGCCGCTCGCGCGCATACTCTGTCAGGTGCAGCGGCAGCGGTCCGTTCGGCCCGAACAGACCAAAACTTAAAATCGACACATCATACAGAGATGACTGGTCACGCTGACGCACCTCTGCCAGGGTCGAAGGGGCAAAACCGAGCGACGGTTTCTGACCAATACGCAGAGGTTCAAAGCGCGGCAGCGGCGCGCGGCCCAGCGGATAACGCTCGCCGCCCTGGGCATCAACACGGCGCAACAGGGTGAACAGATCGTAACGCCAGGGCGCCGCCATCACGTTCTGCCAGAACGACGGCGGCATGGCGGTTGCCCGCGTCACGGGTGAAAGACGGGTCAGCGTTTCGCTCATATCAGCGCCCTTTTGCCCATCCGTGGTGGCCAGTAGCCCACCTCGCCGCGCTGCTGGCTGTAGAGCGTGAACTCGGTAAAGCTGTTCATCGCCACCAGCCGGGCAAAAACACGCTCCAGTACGCTACCGAATAGCCACGGGCTAAAACCGGAAAACGCCTGTTCGTCCACCGTCAGCGAGATACTCACGCCACGGGCAAAGACAATCGGCCCCGGCTCCGGTACCCGGCGGTGTACCGGCTGCAACACGCATTTGCGCACGCCGTCAATCTGTCTGGCGACCGGGGCTTCCGCCAGCCGGGTGTAGAGGCCCAGTAATTGGCGAAGCGCCGCCGCCCCTTGCCCTTCTTCGCCGTCCATCAGGCTCAGGTAATTCATCTGTAGCTGGCTCACCAGTTGCCAGGTACTGAACCCTTCCGCCAGCGCCGGACGCGGTGGCGTTGGCCCTTTGCGCAGATGCGGATTTTTAACCGGCAGTGAGTCCGGCAGCACAAATTTGCCCATCTCCTGCTGGAGCATCAGCGGCAGGTCGCGACTGGTACAGAGCACTTCGGCGGTGATGTAACGCAGATCATCGCGCCAGGGCGCGTGCTGTTCATCCACCAGCGAGGCAAACACCTCCGAACCGATATACCCGGTACGCGTACCGTAGCGCTGGGCATGTTCGGACAGGCCGCGCTGTTCGCGGCGCAGTGAAAAGTAGGCGCCGTAGTTGCCGTTATCCTGGCTCTGGCTGCGCCAGAACGGACGAAACTCTTGATCATCACGTTGCCCGTCAACGCTGGCATGAATACGGGTAACGGCGTAAATCTCGTAATCCATCGGACGAATGTTATCGACCACCAGATGGTATTCGTGCTGGCTGTCGCTCAGTTTTTGCCGTTCCGCCACTTTGGCGAACAGGTTCACTACCGGGGTGCAGTGCAGCGCCAGATGGTTTTTATCCACCACGCGCTCAAGCTGATCATCGGCTTTATCCAGCAGGATGATGATGTCAAAGGTGGTGGCATCACCGCTCTGCGCCAGCAGTGGACGCAGCCCTTTCAGGCTGAAAAAGAGGAAGCGCGACGGAAAAGCAAAATACTCTTGTAGCAGACGGTAACCGTCAAAGTTACGCAAGTCGTCCGGCAACAGCGCCTGATCGGACTCGAACCCTTCCTGATGTAGTGCGTCTTCCGGCAGAACCAGCGGCGCGGTTGAAGTACCGGGAATCAGCGCCAGCGCCCCGACCTGATGCGCCATCAGCAGCTCCAGCAGTTGCAGCGCCTGCATATCCGGGCCGCTTAAAAAGAACTCCACGCGGTCAAAATCAAGGTGTGAGAGTTTCACCGGACCGTCACAGCGCAGCCGGATCCGCAGTGCGCTGACCGCCCCGCTCTGGCCGAGGCCGATACGCAGCAGCGGCAGGTCGGCAGGTACGCCGCCCAGTTCGACGGCGCTAATGCTCAGCGGCAGTAACGTCACATCATGTGCGGTGGTGTAACTGCAGGTGACGCCATTTTTCTTGAGCGTCTGGCTGTCCATCATGGTGCCGCGCGGCACCACAAAGCCTTTACTTAAATCGCCTTTTGCCGGGTCAGGTTGCAGTTCGGCAATCGCCATTGATGGGGTGGGCGCAAGGTAGTTTGGCGCGATCATCTCCAGCAGACGCTGAGAGAACCGTGGAAACTCGGCGTCCATCTTAAGCTGCACGCGGGAGGTCAGAAAGGCGAACCCTTCCATCAGACGCTCGACATACGGGTCGGCGACGTCCATGCCCTGCATTCCCAGCCGCCCCGCCACTTTCGGATAGCGGCCCGCAAACTCCTGACCCATTTCCCGCAGCCAGGCCAGTTCGCGGTTGTAATACTCGAGTAATTTACTCTCCACGCTTACCCCACATCTTTTAACTCGAAATGGCCATTTTCCAGGTCGACATCGGTGCGAAACAAAAAGGATAACGGATACGGCACGCACCACAGGCGGCCTTTGATTTCAATCGATAAGACGTTGTGCAGATCCAGCGACTTTGTATCGGAGATGCAGCGCACCATCAGCCCCTGAGGCAAAATACGCGGTTCGAAATGCAAAATCGCGTCGGTAAGCTTGCGCTGGATATCCTGCCATTCAATGTCGGACATGCGCTGACCGGCCAGTGGCGCCACGCCAAAATTGGCGACCGAGCGGCGCACGTGACTCAGTTTTGAGAGATCGTTTTGCGCCTCGTTATTGATGGTGTTGAACAGCCACTGCAGGTCACGCAGTACGTGGCGACGCAGCGCATTGTGCGAGACCAGATTGCTGTTAAGCGGCTCCTGCTTTTTGTCCGGCGCGTCATCGGTCAGGCGGTCCAGCAATGACGGCTGCATTTTGTCGCGCGCCCCCGGCGACTCTTTGCCGGTTCTGGCGCGCCAGCCGCTACGCAGCAGATCGCGGTCGTCCTGAGGCTGACTACTCATGCGCATCGCCTTTGGCAAAACGCAGGCTGGCTAAATCGAGCAGCGGAAATTCCGCCGTATCGTTAAGCCACACTTTTTGGCCGCGCCCCATGTAATGGGGCTCCTCGCCCGGCAGCGGCTGCCACTCGGTGGTGCGTGAGAGCAAGAAGCGGTCTTCAACCTGATTGTCCAGCGGATAGCGCGCCGGGATCTGGCACACCTGCTCGCTGCCGTCATGCAGACGGATCCGGGTGTGTCGCCAGACCAGGTCGATGACGCTCGCCGGGGCTTGAAACTCCATCTCTTCAATCGCGCTGAACGGCAGCCAGAAGTAGCGTCCGTTGACGATGGCCTCGCAGACCGGGCCAAAGCGGCAGTCGCCATCCATCAGCCAGTCGAAGCTGTGGGTGGTGCCATCCTGTAAGGTCAGTTCGCCGGGAATGGCCTCGGCCTGTTCCAGCGCCCCAATGCGATGTGAGCAGGCTTCGGTAGCGGAAAGATCGAGGGCGGCAACCATTGCCGCCAGCCACGGCCATTGTTTGTCCGGCATCGCCGGACGCGCCCGTCCGGCCATCACTTCTGCGCGCTGTCGTTCACCATTGATGGTTTGTTCAAGCAGGGTGATGGTCGGCTGCGCCTGTGGCGTCAGCGCCAGCCAGCTTTTGAGCTGTGCCAGGGCGCGTGGCCAGTTGCCCTCAAGGCAGAGCATTTGCGTAAAGGCCGCACGCAGGTCGGCATCGGTGGGTTGCGTGCGAATGCGGTTTTCCAGTTGCCCCAGACTCTCCCGGAGGGATTCTCCCGCGAGTTGTTGCTCTAGTGTGTTCATCACCGCTCCTCTGTGTAAAACGAATGAAATTGTGGGTTTTTCCTCTCACCGCAACCCTGGTAAGCATCGCGCCACCGGGGGCCGTCCCGGATGGCGGCGCAAGCGCCTTATCCGGGCTACGCGGTGAGCTGCTCGCCCGGTCCCCTCTTGAGGATTAGGGGGAAAACTAGTGCACAGCCTTATACGTACCGACCGCCGGGTCGCGCAGTTGCGGACGCAGAGAGTCAATCAGCAAAATGTTGAGCGTCGTACCAGGAGCGAACCACGGGGTCCAGACCTTACGCACCTCGTCAAGCCGTGCCTGCAGCCGGGCCTGATCGTTGGCCAGCTCGCGCGAAACTTCGACGGCGACGGTGCCGTTCGCCTGCCAGCCGCTCAGAGAAGGCACATAAGGCAGGATCATCCAGCTCTGACCGAGACTGCCTTCGCTGGCCACCATTCGCTCGTTGTTCACTGTGGTTATCAACAGACGGTCAGCGTCCGCACTCTCGCTCAACCCGCTTACCGGGAAACCGTGGACAAAGGTCATGGTGGTTTTACGCTCAATGCCGTTGGTGATTTGGCTAACATCACTGCGACCATTGAGCCAGCCGCCCTTCTCACATTTACCGTCGTCTTTGGCCGGGATAAACAGCGCCGGGCTGCTGCTATCACCCTGCCAGAATGTCCGCAGATGGCAGCCATCCTGGAGAGTAAACTCCTGCCACGGCGTGCGGTTCGCCGCCGGGGAGTTATCTTCCGGGCGTCCTTCCGGCAGTTGTAAGCCACTGGCGGTATTGGTCGCAGGCGGCGTACTTGTCGCCGCAGCCGCCGGAGTGACAACCGGCGCCCAGTCTTTCGCTTTGCTTGCGGTCCCCTGGGCCAGCGTGTTGTTTTGCGCATCGGTCAATTTCCAGCGCACCAGCGCCAGCGTGCCGCACTGGTTTTCGAGCAGCGCGCCCAGACGCGGCATAAAACTGTCGAGCACGGTGACTTTTTTATCGCCATTCGCCACGATACGCAGCGGTAATTCCCGCGCACACCAGCTTTTCGGCGAGTTATCCGCGATGTCGTCGATCCAGATATCCAGTTTTTGTGTAGGAGACTGCACGATACGGTAGTTTTCAGCCTGAGCGCCAAAACAGACCGCGAACAGCGCCAGCCCCGGAAGCCAAAGTTTCATAAAATTCCTTGTAAGCCTGTATCAATCACGAAGAGGGAAAAACTGCGACGCTTGCGCCAGCGAGTGCAGAAGCGTGGTGTCCTGTGGAGCACCAACCCATACCGCTACGGCGCTGTAATTGTCCTGCTGATCATGACTTTCCACGTTGGTGCGCAGCAGTATCTGATTCATTAATGTCAGCCATTCATGGGGGGTATTGACCATATGCAGGGACTGTTTCATCTGCTCTTCGCTCACCCCGTGCCAGAAACCGTCGGTGCAGAGCAAAAACACATCGCCATCTTCAATCGGTACCACATCGCTGTAGCTGGCTTCGCGCTCATCATCACCCAGCCCTAACGCGAAATAGAGCAAGTTGCTGTTGATACCCTCGGTCTGGTGTCCGGCGTCTTTCATCTGCTGTACCAGGCTGTGATCGGTGGTGACGTGGTACAGCCACCCGCGGCGAAACAGGTAAAGTCGGCTGTCTCCCGCATGTACCCAGTAGGCAAGATGGTAATCTCGGTCAATAAACAGACTCACCATGGTGGTGCCCATACGCTGAAACTGCTCAGCCGCTTTTTGTTCGGTGCGAATGGCGTTGTTGGCTTCGTTGATATACTCGCGAATGTATTGCGCATTCAGATGCTGGTCGCCATCGAAGCGGGTGATGATGGCATTGCGGGCGAGCTCGGCCGCCACATCGCCGCCGGGAAGCCCGGCAATACCGTCGCATACCACGAAACATGCGGCGCGCTCGCCAATGCTTTCACCGGTTTGATCCTGGTTACTCGCACGCGCGCCCTGTCGGGACATTGAGGCGGTGCTGATATTCATTGTTGTTCTTCCGATGCGCTTTGTGAATCTTTGTACTGGTTTACTTCCATGTCATAGGCATGCAGGAAAGCCTCGCCAAACAGCGTGTGGAAGTCGTCATCGATTTCACCGGCCGTTTCAGCGTAAGAACGCACAAAATAGTCCCACAGCGCCGCTTTGCGATTGGAGAGCATGCCCAGACGCGCAGTGGCGCCGTCGCGTTTAGCATCCTCTTCCAGCAGTTCCGGGTTAAAGGATTGCAGCATGGCGGCGATAATGGCGCGAATGCCGGAGATCATCCCTAACTGGTGGGCCTGTAAGTCGATCAATGCATCGCGCACCGACTTCTTCGGCGGCATAAAGCCAGGCATACGGGTACCGAACATCTGCATCAACACGGTTTTGCCGGAAGGCAGCAATTTAAACGGGTTGTTGGCGTCATCGAGCACCATCGTCATGTCCGCTTTTACCCCACGTTTAAGGATGGAGCGTGATGACAACAGCGCCACTGTCCCTTGAGAAAACATGCTCAGCATCTGTCCGAGCTGACGCATGTTTTCCCGATCAAACTGCGGCGTGGGCTGCATATCACTGAGCCCCATCCCTTCCAGCAGTGCATCCAGCAGTTCGCCTTTAAGAACATCACCGCTGCTCTCACCGCTGCTGGTCGTTGCGGATTGCGCGTTTTCGCTCTGCACCGGGTCGATACGCAAGCGGCCTTTTGGCGTCTGGGCGGCGGCACGCTGTACGGTTTGCGGCGTGGGTAACGTGATGGCGACATATTCCGGTATCTCGCTGTTGGCTTCCGGCACCACGGGTTCCGGCGCAACAAACAGCGGCTGCACATCCTCTGGCTCTGTGTGCGGCACGATATCGTCATGCGGTACGACCGGTTCCGGCTGCGGCGGGACAGGCGCTTGCCAGGCCGGTTCCGCTTTCTTCGGCTCAGACGGAGCAATATCATCTACATGACTTAGCGGCACGGCGCCACTGAGCAGCCCCAGCGGGTCGTCATCTCGCGCCTGCTGCGTGCTCGCCCCGGCACCGCCAAAGAGCGCTAACGGATCCAGTTCATCCGGCGCGGGTGCGTCCTGTTTAGCCGTGGGTTCTACGGGCGGCACCAGCGTTGAGGGCGTGACATCGGCGAAAATGCTGTCGTTTTTGAACAGCGGTTCGTCGTTAAACAGCTTGTCCGTGTCGATGGCGCGCGGCGCGGTAGCGGATTCGTTTTTACTCAATAAGGCCAGCGGGTCTTCCGGGTTGCGTTCCGGTTCTTTCGGCGCGGCAAACGGATTGAGCGCCTGGGGCTCTGGTTTCGCACGGTTACTGGAGATGCTGTCGGAGATGGAAAACTCCTGCATCAGACTGTCCCAGATCTCTGTTGGCACGGCGGTGGTGGCGTTCTCTTTTTTCTCCACCGGTGCCGGATCGGGCGTAAGTCCTGCCTGTACATTCGCCGCCATACGGCTGACCGGCTGGGTATCCAGAATCAAATCGGTCACTTCAATGCGGTATTCGTCTATATCCAGGATATCGCCATCCTGCAGTTCAACCTGGCGGCCCCGCTCCAGCGGAATGTCGTTGAGTACGACTCGGGTCACATTGCCACGGTTAGTAATGCGGCATTCACCGTTCCCGGCGATATGTACGATCGCCTGCAGGCGCGAAATGGCGCGCTCATTGTCCGGCAGCACCAGGTTATTGTCCGTTCCGCGTCCAATGGTGCCTCCCGGCGGATAAAAATCGCAGCGGCTTTGCGGAGGTTGATGGCCGGGTTTATTGGTAACTATTGTGAATCGCATAGCGTATTCCTGCTGGAGTTATTAGCGTTCCGAAAAGGGTCAGTTCTGATAACGCTGGTGCTGGAAAATAAAAATGCCAGTGAAGCCTCAGTGGCTTAATTAATGGGTTGTAAATCATTAAGTTTAATATATCCCCGCGCCTCACCCAGCAGACCGGGTTTATTTTCATCACGTACCGCAACCTGAATCCAGTTAGCGTTGATTGTTTTTATTTTTACCAGTGGCGTTCCGGAAGTAACAGGCTGTAAATCTTTCGCCCCGTCATCGGGTTGTTGCTTGAAGTGTTTATTCTCTACCCCTGATTTTAGGGTGTAGGTCATCATCCAGGGGAAGGCTTCACAACCCGCATTTTTTTCAAGTTTATCGGTATCAATAGCGTTGCTATCCGCAGGTTTGAAATGCTTCAACTCGCCAGTAAAGTAACGATGGTCGCACTCTGTCGATCCGGTAAGTTTATCAACCGTAATAGCACCAGCACGCTCAATGTGCCCCTCTTTCCAGGTCAAAAACTCAGATGGAATATGGGGAAAGTAACGCTTGAGTTGCTCAGGTTCAGCGTCTTTTTTATCAACATTAAGGTTGATCACTTTCTCAACATTGTCGCCATCTTTAGTGACGAAATAACGGTATTTCAGTTCTGGCGTATTTCGCTGACCATCGTCGCTCCATACGGGTAGCCAGTAGACCTGAAGAATACCCTGGTGCAGGGTCTGTTCTGCGGCTGTGGAGAGTGAAGCAAAAAACAACGTGCTGATAACAATAAATGTCTTGAGCATGACCCGTCCCTTTCTAATTACTGCAATTTACATAACATGATGTAATCGTTACTGTAAAATTCTCAATACCTTCTTGCGTCAGGAAATTTTTCAGCTCATTCAATTTCGTTACGCTGTTGCCGACAAAGTTATCGCCTTTTGATGCACCAATAAGCAGACAGCCATCTGTGTTGTCAGGGTAATTCCCATTATGAATTAAGATATAACGTGAGACTGGAACGGATGAGTTATAAAGCAAAGGAACAGGATTGTGTGATTGTACAGTGGGAATATTACTATTATGCCACTGCAATCTATAAGATCCTTCCGGAATCCTTTTTCTTAGCCCGGATTCCGTCGTATCAGGTCCGGGGCGTTCAAGAATATAACCACTTATCGTACTGCCGGAAATATCATACGTACTGATCGTTGAACTGTCAGTTTGCCAGAGACGCTTTATGGAGATGAGATAATTTGCCATACACTCCCCTTAACGCTTTCAGCGATCCCTTTCGGGATCGCTGCAAAAGACCTTACGCTTCTTTGTTTTCTTTGATATTCCAGCCGGCACTGGTTTCAGCGCCTTTACCGCCAGAAGAAGACTGCTCCCAGTACTGCTGTTTCACTTTCGCAGCCTGGAATGCGTAAGTTACGCCAACGGTGTCGCCATTATCCGCACCGGTGTACTGCACGGAAGTTACTAACACTTCTTCCAGCGTAATGCGCGCATATTCAACCTGCTGACCGCCCGCTTTGCAGACAGAAAGCTCAACTTTGGTTAAGTGCTTGCCGCTGGCGCAGTGTTTCAGGACTGCCGTTGTGGATTTGTCAATTAATGCGTTTACATGCAGGTCATTGAAATTAACTTTACCGGCACCGCCGCCGCCGCCGACGCTCATATTCCCCGGCTGCGAAGCGCCCCAGGAAAAAGAAGTAATATCAGTCCAGCCGGTGTGGTTAGAATCTTTCGACTCACCCGTAACGCCATCGACCTTCAGAAACATATCAATAGCCATAATATTTACTCTTCGTTAATGATGATTATTGCTTTCGAAAAAGCGTGTATATACCAGTCATCGCTGATGGTATAGAACTAATGGGTAAATATGGGGCCAGCTAAAACCGTCCATATTTTACCTCTCCCTCATATCCGCCATCATGACCCTGGCGGATATGCTTTGCACCCTCTGAACAACAAGGGTCGCGAAGATTAACGCTGTGAATTGTCTAATAAAATAATTCTAAAACCAGATTATATTGTGTTCCCGGAACCCGTTTTCTGGGTAGTCTGGGAAGAGTTTAATTTACATAACATTATTGTGATGGGCAGTTCCAGATATATCACTATATATCACTACGCGTACGTTCTTTACGCCGCGCCAAAGAATCATGAAGCTGTTTTAGCGTTTTATAAAACAACCTCATTTTTTCTTCTCTTTTTTACAGGGAAAAACGTCAGACAGTGATTCAACAATAAGGGTTGATGCCCGGGTTTTACGCTCCTGCGGTGATAAATTCGCAAAACGGGATGAGAGATGTTCATGGGCTGAGGAGGGAAGTAGCCGTTGATAACTGCACCAGGTTTTTCCTTCCGTCGCATCCATCACGCCAAGAAAATACATTTCAGCCTTGATCCGCTCCCGTTCGTTGGTTTTCGAGAACCAGGCTTGCGCAAAACGCTCACTGCTCATATTGACGTCAAACCCTGTCAACAATTCGGTATCTCGCAGAAAATTCGCGGTGTCATCCTGGGGTAGCGGCTCTGCTCGCGGGTATTCGTAGGTCTCAGCGTTTGCCAGTCCCGTCGCGAGACAACACAGCAGGCTAAGTGTGATGTAACGTTTTTTCATGTCCTGTTCCCTGTTCCCGGATACGGTAAACATCACCGAACCTGTTCCTTACGTAGCCCCGCTAAGCGTAGCGCCACCGGGGGAAATATGACCGTCGTCCTTAAAAAAACATATCAATAACCATACTGTCTATTTTTCGTTAATGATGATTATTGTTTTCGAAAAGTACTTATATGATGGCAGCAACATTGCATCAGTCCGAATAGCAATTTTCATATTATACACTGGTTTTTACTACAGCGAATGACATGCTATTATTCTTTCACTCCCTGCCCTTTCAAATTTAAGGATTGAAAATGAAAAAATTCCTCGCGCTGACTGCAATGTTTATTTTACTGCTTGCCGGATTGTATACCCTTGTGGATATCATTCAATCACTCTGGTTGGTTCTTAAATATGAATCGCTAAACCCCTACTCCACCGGCGCATTAACGGGGAAAGTGCTGTTTCTCCTGGTTGTCTGCGGATTGTTTTTTCTTGTTCGTCGGATTTATAAGAATAAAATCGCTCATCGTTAAGATCCAGTCAACCTGCTCCAGCGGTGCCTGAGGACTACTGATGAAAATACCGTTTGCTGTATTCTTCACGCCTTTGGCGCCCTGGCAACAAAATGGTCAATGATCTGTTCGGTGAACATTCTGTTGGTACTGAGATAATTAATCGCCTCAATCCACGGTTCCAGTACGTCCTCTACCATAAAATAAAGCAAATCCAGATCGCCCGCCTCGCGCAAGGCATAGTAAATAGATTCATTAAGCTCTTTCAGATCCCTTGAGCTATAAATGGAGCGTGAAATCATTGCCCCGACACCCAGCACACCGGTTATTTTGGCAGAAAGTAAAAAGCGCGGGATGATGTATGTGCCGAACCAGGAGGCCAGTTCACTGGCAAAAACCGTTTTAAAGGCCAACTTACCTAACTGAGAGCCAGCCACTTTTAGCATTATTTTTTCCACCTGCTCGTGTGTTAAGCCGTGGACATAGCGATTGATGACAATATAGATAAGCTGCCAGAAGTCTTTGGACGTCACCCCACGCTTCGTTAGCTCTCCCAGGCGAATGCGCTCCCTCTCATTGAGGCCACTGTTCTCCGTATCAAACATGTCCTTTGCCAGGGTCCACATATCCTGTGGTAAAGAGACAAAGCTATCGATGGCCGCCTGCAAGACGATATCCGCTGCGCTTTGCTTCTCGGGATTTAAAATCTTTAACATCCCCTCCGCTATCTGAACGGGTGAACCAGACATAATGGTGTGCTCCTTGCTGACCAATGGATTAAACAGTATGTATGATGCACGGTGCCGCAGGCATGTTCACGGCCAGCCTGCGGCGTCTCCGCTCTTATGCCTCTTTGGTTTTCAGCGACGGCAGTTTTGATACCAGACGCAGTGAGACAGTCAGTCCTTCCAGTTGATAATGCGGACGCAGGAAGAATTTCGCGGTGTAGTAACCGGGGTTATCTTCAATCTCCTGCACCTGCACTTCGGCGGCGGCCAGCGGTTTGCGCGCTTTGGTCTCCTGAGAGGAGTTTGCCGGGTCGCCATCGACATAGTTCATCACCCAGTCGTTCAGCCAGCGCTCCATTTCATCACGCTCGCGGAAAGAGCCGATTTTGTCGCGCACAATGCACTTGAGATAGTGCGCAAAACGGCAGCAGGCGAAGAGGTACGGCAAACGCGAGGCCAGACGCGCGTTGGCGGTCGCATCGGCGTCATGGTATTCCATCGGTTTTTGCAGCGACTGGGCACCGATAAAGGCGGCAAAGTCAGAGTTTTTGCGGTGAATCAGCGGCATAAAGCCATTTTTCGCCAGCTCGGCTTCACGACGGTCACTGATGGCGATTTCAGTCGGGCACTTCATGTCCACGCCGCCGTCATCGCTCGGGAAGGTGTGGCATGGCAGGTTTTCCACCGCCCCACCGGATTCGACACCGCGAATCGAGGTACACCAGCCATACTCTTTGAAGGAGCGGTTGATGTTCGTCGCCATCGCATACGCCGCGTTCGCCCACGAGTAGTTGCTGTGGTTAGCGCCATCGGTCTCTTCTTCAAAGTCGAAGCTATCAACCGGGTTAGTACGAATACCGTACGGCAGGCGTGACAGGAAGCGCGGCATCACCAGCCCCAGATAACGGGAGTCTTCCGATTCACGCAGCGAACGCCAGGCGGCGTACTCGGTGTTCTGGAAAATTTTGGTCAGGTCGCGCGGGTTCGCCAGCTCCTGCCAGGATTCCATCTGCATCACACTTGGTGCGGTACCGGTAATAAACGGACAGTGCGCCGCCGCGCCGATACGCGCCATCTCACCCAGCAGTTCCACATCCTGCGGACTGTGATCGAAATAGTAGTCGCCAACCAGGCAGCCAAAGGGTTCGCCACCGAACTGACCGTACTCTTCTTCGTAGATTTTTTTGAAGATAGGGCTCTGGTCCCAGCCGACACCTTTGTAGCGTTTCAGAACGCGGCCCAGTTCCGGCTTCGAAATGCTCATAAAGCGGATTTTCAGCATTTCGTCGGTTTCAGTGTTGTTGACCAGATAGCTCAGCCCACGCCAGGCGCTTTCCAGTTTCTGAAACTCTTCGTGGTGAATGATCTCATTGACCTGTTGAGAGAGTTTTTCATCAATCCCGGCAATCAGATTCTGAATCGTGCGATAAGTGTCAGAGGAGAAAGTGACGGTGTTAGCCAGCGCCTGCTGGGCCAGCGTCTGTACCGCAGACTCGACCGCTGAACGCGCCTGTTCCGTTTTCGGGCGAAACTCTTTGCTGAGCAGCGCGCTAAACTCGTCCTGGCTGAATGTTTCGCCCTGCGGCAAGTCTTGCTGTTGGGTTACATTGCTCATGATTTACTCCTCTTTACCTGACGTGCTATCGCGGTTGTCCGGCATCTGACTCAGCGATTTCAGCAGTGTCGGATCTTTCAGGATTTTAGCAATCAGCTCTTCCGCGCCGTTTTTACCGTCCATATAGGTCAGGAGGTTGGAGAGCTGAGTACGGGCTTCGAGCAGTGAATTCAGCGGCTCGACTTTGCGTGCCACCGCATCCGGCAGGAAATCTTCCATGCTGTCGAAGGTCAGATCGACGTTCAATTTGCCTTCCCCGGTCAGCGTGTTGTCCACCTGGAAAGCCACGCGCGGTTTCAGCGCTTTCATGCGTTCATCGAAGTTGTCGAT
The DNA here is from genome assembly GCF_052061655.1 of Phytobacter diazotrophicus. Taxonomy (NCBI): domain Bacteria; kingdom Pseudomonadati; phylum Pseudomonadota; class Gammaproteobacteria; order Enterobacterales; family Enterobacteriaceae; genus Phytobacter; species Phytobacter diazotrophicus. The sequence goes on from NZ_CM125428.1 coordinate 3,357,745, forward strand.
ATCGATATCAAGGAACTTACGTTCGTCAACAGAAGGCAGATTCTCAACCGGTTTACCCACCAGGTCGGCCATCACCCCCATCACAAACGGAAGCTGAATTTTGCGCTCCGCGCCATACACTTCCACGTCGTATTCAATCTGAACGCGTGGCGCGCGGTTACGCGCGATAAATTTTTGTCCACTGTTACTCGTTGCCATGATGTTCTCCATCGAAGATGCGCGGTGACGCTATCGGGATTGTTTCACCCTGTCGTCAAAGGTTATGGGTGACGCCCAAATATGTTTTCCAGTTGCTGCACGCCATCCGGCGCCAGATCGCGAACGATCGCCATAAAATCCAGTTCGATCAGCCGCTGTACGCGGTCAATCATCAGCGGCGCGGGATGGCTTGGCTCATGCTGAGCAAAATAGAGCTTCACTTTTTCCAGCATCAGTTGCGCATCGGCGCGGCTGTTAAGCTGTACGCTCCGCCAGTCCGTATGATTGACAGGCGCTGCGGCGGGTGTCGTCGCCGACGCCTGAGGAATTGGCGCTGTCGCTGTCTCGTCGGGCTGCGCCTCGTCGCCTGCGCGACCTGCGCGGTTAATCAAGGTTGCGGTCTTAATGAGTTGTTCCATTTCCGGCGCACCACTCTCCCCAAGACGTTCCACCAGCCAGCTACGGATGGTGAGCAACCGTCCTTCGATTTGCATCATGACGCTGGTGGCCTCTTTTCCGGCGCGCGCCAGTTCGTCAACCAACCGTACGCGTCCGCCCGGAAAATTGGGGCACTCTGTTTTGCTGCCGTCCAGTAGCGCCTGTGCGTCGCGGACTGTCAGCTCATCGCCATTGCTACGCAGTAAAATGGACTGGCGCAGCGTGGCGGTGAGTGTGGATTTATCACTGAGTTCTGCCAGCGCGTTAATACGGTAAAACGGATCTTCTTCACCGTTTTCTGTCAACGCGGGCCACAGATCATCCCAGTAGAGGGCCAGTGCCTGGCCGATAAGTGAAAGCCCGTCTGCATACCCTTCCAGACCACGGCGACGCGTCCAGGCATGGGTCAGCGCCAGCATGACGCGCAGATCTTTGGTGCGTGACAGCAGCGCGGTGGCGAGCTTTTCAACACGTGTCCAGTCTGCCGGCTCTGCGGGAATAATGGTGTCACCAAATTGCTGTTCCGCTTTGCCCTGGCTTGCCTGTTCCAGCGCCTGAAACTCAGCGTCATACTCCAGGTTTTCACCACAGGGCTGCGTCGGGCTGATGGGTTCAAGTAAGGTTTCAAGAGTCATACACAGATTCGCTTAATCAAACATCGGAGGATAAAGACCATGGCGCCCCGGTCGTGCACCGCCTGCCGGATCGAACAGCATGGTAAAAAGCTGCCCGGTAAAATTGCCGCTGTGCACATGCGTATAGAGTGGATAGCCATCGCTACGGTTGGTCCACCAGAAACTGGTCTGGCGCAGCGGGTCAAAACATTCTGCGGCCTGACGCCAGCTCAACGTCGGCGCCGCGTCGCCTTCGTAACCGATAACATCGAGGATTTCCGAGCGGTTTTCTTCCACCACGGGCTGCGGCGTGGGAATCGACAGCAGCGCCTGATCAAGTTGTTCTGCCGAGTAACTGTTGCGGATCGCATGCAGCAGGGTTCGCCCCAGTTGCTCATACCAGTCCCCCGACTGCGCCAGTTGGCGTGGGGACCACTCCAACGGGTTTATCGCCAGCAGCGCGCACAACGGATATTGCCGCCCGACGCTGTCGCGACCGGGTAACAGACAGCCCATCTGCACCTGCTGACCACCTAACATTGGCGGCACGACAAAATTCCATATCGGCGCATTGCCGAATTGCCTGTCCGCCGCTCGCTCTTGCTCTTTTTGCCAGTTCATTAGCCCCACCTGAAACCAGTGGGACCATTGACGCTGGAGCGCGTCCGGGAAACGTCGCTGTAAGAAGTCGCCGGCACTGGGCAATTTTCCATACCAGCTAATTGCACTCGTCGTAGTCATTCGACTTTCCTTGCGGTTAAGGGCATGCGAAACGGGGAAGCTGAAACGGGTTGCGAATGCTGCCAGGGATGAACTCAAGCGTGACCTGGTGTCCATCAACATTATAGGTTGCCTGGCGGCTCAGGCTGCTGCTGCCCGGTGTTACACGCGCCTTGTCAACAAAGCGGTTCAGCGCCCATGCTCCATTGGTCACCAGCGTCGAGGTGGTGCCGTTCGTCAGCCCAAGCTGCATCCGTACCTGGTTAGTTCCGCCCGGCCCTGGCCAGTTCACCAGTTGCACCGCCTGTGGACCGTGGCTGTAACGGAGAATCTGCCCATCCACATCCAGCGTCAGGTTCAAAATCGCGTTGTCCATGCTCACGGTACGCACCGTCACTCGATAAGAGGGCGTCGTACTTCCCCCGGCAAAAAACGCATCGCGAATAGATTGCGCCTGTTGAAACGGCGCCAGTAATCCTTCGCTACCTGGCAAGGTCTTACCATCAATGCCCGGCATAAAGCGCCAGGGTGACTGGGTGGTATCCACTTTGCTGGTCAGGTTGTCACGAAAGAAACTGTCCATCAGGCCGGTGCCCGGAGCAAACATGCGCGCCAGATCGTCTGGCGTCACTTCACTGCTGGCGTTCCGAACCAACGGGTAACGACCGGCGATGGCCTGGCGGCAAAAACCGCCCACTTCGACGCTGATGCGCTTGCGGACATTTTCCAGCTCGCGGCTTTGCGTATCGCTACTGGCGCCCACCGCCATATTGCTGAACATAGACTGCAACCCGCCGGGCAGACGTCCTGCGCTGGCCTGCAGGCGACTGATGGCTTCACCGCCAGGGGCAGGCATGCCGCTGTTGGCCGCATCCTGTACCGCTGTCAGATAGCGATAAAGTTCATCAACCTGCTTTAAAAAATCATCAAACACGATGGTTTTGCCGCCTTTTTCCAACGGCTGAGCCAGTTCGATAATCGGCGCGTAGTGTTCCGTTACCCGCTGTTCCGGCGTCTGCGCCGTAGCGGCGGCAGGCGCAGCGTTCGCGTTATCACGATTGCCAAACAACACGTTGAGTGTGCGGCTGGTGCTGTTGCCCTCCTCCGGCTTTTTTTCGCCCTCTTCCGGAGTGTCACGGGTCAGCGTCAATACCTGGCTTAAGTTGACCACCAACTGGCGCAGCGGCGAACTGTTGCCCGAGAGCAGACGTGCTGTATTAATACGCTGTGAAAGATTGGCACTGTTGTTGAGCGCAATATCACTAAGGAAGCTGTCCCACTGGCTGATAAAATCCCGCGCGTAAAGCTGGCGTACCGCGTTATCCGTCTGCTGCTGATCTTCTTGTTTGACGGTGGAGCCAAGTACCCAGGCATCATCGGTATGCAGCGCGTTGGTCACAGTGCCAATCTGCTTATCGAAATGCTGCCAGTAACCGTCCGGGGTATATAAACCGGGGATACCGTCATTGAGCGACTTACCGCTCTTGCGCGAGAACACCAGCTCGCTTTGCGGACCACCCAGCGAGGCCAGCGAAACCGGCTTGAGGTTTTCATCCGCCGCGAGCAGACGTTTCAGGCGTCCGTAGACGCGCGCCGCGAGCGGTTGCTGGTTGATTAATGCCTGTTCCCTGGCAATCAGTGCTTCATCTTTGGCAAACGGCGACGACTGAATTTGCGGCTCCAGCAGTTGGGTCAAATGCCATTCCAGACGACGAAGCTGGGCCTGCGTCATGTTCTGCGGCAGATTGCGCTCCAGGTTGAGCATGACCCACTGATGCAGGAACTTGCCGTCATAATGTTTCGGCTGGTAGAGCATCTGATACGCTTTTAACGCTTCGTAGCTGTATTCCACATCGCTGCCGTTATCATTTCGCAGCCAGGTGGTGATGCGTGACGCCACATCCGGTAACAGCAACTCCTGCAACGCTTTTTGGTACAACGCCTGTGATGCATCGGAAACGTCATAGCCTCGATACAGCCCCATACGGCGGGTCAGTGGCGGGCTGTTAACGTCGAAGTCCTCACTTTGCGGCAGCGCCGCGAGGCTGTTTAGCAGCGGCAGTAAGGCAAAGACATCGCCTTGCGGACGCTCGCGCAGCGCTTTAATCTCCTGGCTGATACCAGGCACTTTGGCTTCGACTTCCTGCAGATAGGTTTTGTTGTTGCTGTAACTTGTCAGCCACAGACCGCTAATCACCACCAGCAGAACCAGCAGCGCGGCATAACCGGCCCACATGACCGCCCGGTTGCGCATTTCCCACCAGCGATTCTGCCCGGCAATACCGGCTTCCTGAAAAATAACGTTTTGCAGCAGGTTTTTGATAAAGAAGCTTTGTCCTTTACCGCCGGGTACCGGCTCCTCTTTGCTGACGCTATCCCAACTGTCACCGGTATTACCGCGAGGAAGTGAGAGCGAACGTCCCAGTTCTCCCATCACCCGGTCAAACGGCAACCCTTCCTGGGTACCGCTCGCCAGATAGATACCGCGCGGTGAAAATTCGGTTTCGAAGTTCGAGCGGGCAAACAGCGTTTGCAGATAATCGGCCAGTAGCGGACGCAGCGCGGCAAACTCCTGGGGGAACAGGTAGCTTTCGGCTCTCGCTTTCGGATCGTTCTCGTGCAGCAAAATATCCGGTAAGGCCGCATCGAGGCGCTGTTGCAGTAACGCGTACTCCTGGGTAAAACGCCCCATCAGGTCAAAATCGGCCTGCTTGCCCTCCTGCCAGGGGAAGGTAAAACCCCAGATCTGGTCACGCTGGGCTTTATCGAACCCGGCAAAATAGGCACGAAAGCCTTTCAGGAGATCCGCTTTCGTCACCAGTACATAGACCGGAAAACGGATGCCCAGTTGTTCATGCAGTTCGGTCAGGCGTTTGCGTAGATTAAGCGCCTGTTCGCGTGAGGCATCGCCTGACTGGGTGAGCAGATCGGCGACGCTCACGGTGACAATCACCCCGTTGATGGGCTGACGGCGACGGTATTTTTGCAGAAGGCCGAGGAATTTCAGCCATTCGCTGGCATCCTGCGCCTGCTCGCTCTCCTGGGTGCTGTAACGTCCGGCGGTGTCCAGCAGAACTGCTTCATTGGTAAACCACCAGTCACAGTTGCGCGTACCACCAATCCCACGCAGCGCCGTTTTGCCAAATTTGTCGGCCAGCGGAAATTGCAGCCCGGAGTTAACCAGCGCGGTGGTTTTCCCGGCGCCCGGCGCACCAATGACGACATACCAGGGCAACTGATACAGGTACTGCGTGCTGAAACGCTGGGTCCATTGCCCGCCACGCTGACCCGGCTGGTTGAAATGCGCTTTTTTCAGCACCTGAGACGCTTCTTCAAAACGGTCAGCGAGGATTTGCTCTTCGCTGTTCAACCGTTTGTGATCCGCCGTCTCTTTCGGCGCATTGTCGCTTTTCAGGTTGTCCATCAGTTTGCGGTTCAGCCACGCGTTGTAAAGACGCGGAATAATGTGGCTTTGCACCCAGATGAAATACATCACCGCGATGGTGATAATCCGGTTTTGTTCAGACTCCAGCGGGCGTGAATCAACGACAGAGAGCAGCGGACCTATCATCCATATCACCGCTGCCAGCGCTGTCATCCCAAGAAAACCCCACAATATGCGGTTCGTCAGAATTGAAAGCAGACTATTCATCCTTAGTTTCCTTGTGGCAATCCGTTCAGTTCGGCTGCCGTATTACCCGGCGAAACCAGTAACGTTATCTCCACGCGGCGGTTGCGGGCGCGGTTTTCCGCCGTATTGTTCGGCGCGATGGGGTTCATTTCACCCCGCCCTTCCGCTTTCACGCGATCCGGCTGACTTAAATGTTTTTGCAACAGCGACTGTACAGAGCGCGCGCGTTCGAGGGACAGTTCATAGTTGGAAGCAAAGCGTGCGCTGCGGATCGGTACGTTATCGCTGTAGCCCACCACCAGAATTTTGCCGCTGACGTTGTTCATGGCCTGCGCGACGCGGTCAATCACCGGTGCGTAGTTTTCACGTGCCACCGTTGACCCCGACGCAAACAGCCCGTCGCCTTTTAGGGTGACAACGCTGCGATCCGTTTCATCGCGCACCGCGACAAGCCCGGCGTCGATTTCCGGTTTCAGGAAGCCGCGCAGGTTAAGCACGGGCGGCAACGATGGCGCCGGTTGGGCAATGGACGCTTCTGGCAATGTGGTCTGGTAAATTTTTGCCAGTACCGGGTTCGTGTTATCGCCAAGTCGCCAGTTAAGAACGATATAAAACAGGCAGGCAAGAAACCCGGCCAGCGCCACACAGGCCCACAGCGGGATCATTGGGCGCCAGAGTTTGCGCAGCACCGGCTGATCTTCCGGATGCGGCGACAACGGCGGCGGATAATTTCCCCGTACGCCGCGAATCATCTGCCACAAACGCTGCTTGATGGTTTCAAGCTGGGTTCGGCCATTGTCCATGACCCGATAGCGACCTTCGAAGCCCAGCAACAGGCAAAAATTAATCAGCTCCAGCAGGACGATATGCTCACGCGGATTTTGCGACAGGCGCGCCAGCAACTGGAAAAATTTCTCGCCACCCCAGGTTTCGTTGTGAAAGGTCACCAGCAGACCGCTGCCGGACCAGACGCCACGGCTTCCCCAGGGGGTCAGCGCCGCCGCTTCATCCAGAGCGGTACACAGGCAATAACGCGCCCCGACAATCACTTCATACGCAAGACCCGATTGCTGGCAGCGCACTTCAAAACGGCGAATTTCATCAATCAATTGCTGGCGCAGGCCGGCCTGGTCGTCGTGAGAAACAGAGTGGCGAATCTGCGGTATCGCGTTAAGCAGCGGGTTAGCGGCGGTCACCAGAGGGTTGTTCCCCCCCGCGCCCGCAACTTCGGCATCACGGCCGTTAGCGTGTTGTTCCTGCATATCTTGCGCTCGCTATTAATCTTTTGGGCTACGGACGGCCCAAAATTCCATGTCCAGTCCTGGAAATTCACCTGCCAGATGCAGCGCAAAGGCGCCGGATTTCTCCATTTCGCTCCAGAGCTCGCCCCCTTTTTCCAGTTCGAAGTAGTTGTAGCCCGCATGCCAGGGAATTTGCGGCGGCGCGACGGGCATTGCCCGCAGCTTCATACCGGGAAGCTGGAGTTGCACCAGATCTCGGATTTTGGTGACCGGGGCGACTTTCATCTGCGCCGGGAAATGGGTTTGCAGCATCTCGCCTGGCACATTGGCTTTCACCGCCAGGACAAAACCAAACTCCCGCGCCATGCTGGTGGACGGCAGCGTCGCGACATTGAGTCCATGGGTGCGTTCGGTAAGCGGCAGTTGAATGGCATGCTCTTCCAGCACCAGCGACAGCCCCTGACGTAACATCAGCACCAGACGGCTAAAGCAGCCGGCGAGGTTGTCGTGGTCATAAACCGGTAGTACCTCATCCGGCGCACGGGCGGATGTCCAGGTGGTTAATTCGGTGGCAAAGGCCAGCCATTCGCGCCACAGCTCTTCCGGGTGCAGCAGCGGCAAGGTTTTCAGATGCGAAATCAAGCCGACGTGATGATTGATCAACGCCAGCAGAGAAAATTCGACCATTTCCGTGGTATTGAAGCGGCCAGGCTGGCGCAGACGCTGGGCAAACTGCTGGCTACGCTGGGATAGCAGACTTTGCAGGTCGTTGATCATCGCGTACAGCGGCGCGCTGTTGGTGGCGTTGAGCATCGGCGGAATATAGGCCGAATCATGACGAATGTGATTATCGTTTCGCTTTTCCAGTATCTGAACCACACCCATCGCCGTCCACTCGGCGGTCAGATCTTTTTCCAGCATCAGTTTCAGGCGTAAACGACCAAACTGCACGGCCGCCGGGCCAACGGAAATGGCGTTGTCATCATCCACTTCGGCTTCCCAGGCCACGTAGCGCGCCAGTGACTCTTTATCTTCGCTGAAGATGACCTCTTCACGCCCACCCCGGCGGGCAGGTAAGGCCAGCACGACACGCTCATTGGTTACGTTATCCCCAATGGCTAATGGCGCGGGCGCATGACGCGGATCGTGAAAGGAAAAAAAGGTGCCATCCGGTAGCAGACCGCTGGCATAACTCAGCGCGATACAGCCCTGGCGCAACATTGCGTCATCCAGTTCAAGGTCCAGAAAGCCCCATAGCCAGGGCCGTTGTAACGCCCCCCATTCACGAATGTGGCTATGCAGGTGGCTTTCCGCACGTTGAAAATGATGAGGACGCAGAAACATACCCTCGGTCCAGACGACCTTTTCTGCTTTGTTCATGCTGTTTTCCTGTTAAGACTGGGCGCTATCTGGAAACGACGCGGATCCCGTTCACGTCGAGAAAAACGCTGGCTTCAAGTGAGTCAGACGACCATTTCCAGAATTCATAAAAGCGACTTTCACCCTGCACGGGAAGCGGAATGGAGATCCGCCATTTTTTGCCATCCAGCGCCTGATACTCCGCCATCACGCCGATATAGCGTGCTTCCGGGGTAGCCTGGCCGGTGAGTGTTTTTGTCAGTTGACCGGGCAGTAAGAAGAACTCATCGCTGTTGAGCAGGTTACCCCCAAGGGTGTTTCCCGCATTGTTTTGTAGCGACCAGAAATCGGCGGACATAAATGTCGCGTCGGATTTCAACAGCAAAACCCTGACTTTGAGCGGCGCGGATGCGTTGACCTGCGGGTGCGCCTGGAACTGAAGGGTGTAACTGGCAGGTACGCTATGTGAAGTCGATCCACAACCGCTGACCAGGGTGGTCAGCGTAAGGAAAAACGCCAGGATGAGCTGGCGTACCACGAAGTTAGTTTTCATATCCATCGCTCATGATGGCGAATTAATTGAGAATCCACGTACCTGAGTTGCTGTTTTTACACGCTTTGCTGCTACCATCAACCGACACACAGGTCTGTTTCTGGCGGGCTCTCAGGCGCGGGGTTTGTTTGCGTACCGTTTCGTCGTACAGCTCGCTTTTCACTACAGCACGCATCGGAACATAACCAATCAACTCTTCCTGACCTTCATCGGCCAGAGCCATCCAGAAGTGCTCAACCTGGCCCAGTACAACGTAGGTTTTACCGGTTTGCAGTTGACGGATCATTTTGCCGCCGTAATCCGGCGTGCTCATCAGCGACGCAGGATAGAGTGCACGGTAGTTCTCTTTAATGGGTTGAAACTCTTTCGGCGGTTTTACCGCATAGCGGTGGGTAAGCGTGGTGCCATTCACCTCGCTGGTCACAATCGTGTCGTCTGTGGGCGTCGCCGGCGGTGGCGCTTTACATGCGGAGAGTGCAAAAACAAACAGAAGGGCTAATACATTTCGCATTTTCATAACGGTGATTTCCATTGCAAATATATTACTGTGTGGAACTGGAACGTTTAGGAAAGAACTTTTTCATTCTTTCAAAATAAGTCTCTCCCTTACCCTGCAAACCGATCAAATAATGAATTAAAGGCATAGCTACCGCACGAGCCGTTGCACCAGCAAGGCAGCGAAATATGACTTCATCAATGATAATCGTGTCTAAATTTTACAGACGAGACGATACAATTCAATATCATCTCAGCCTTAATGAAAAATGAATATTTAAAATTTATCTAAATTAAGATAATTCTCAAGAAATAATTTCACTTAGGTCTTCTGATAGTAGAAATCATAGCCAGGCAGAGCTTAGAACCCCTTCAAATGAAGATCAACCCACTGTATTTAATGATTTTATCGATTATTTATGGCAAAAACATATCCTGCAAGGTTCGTTATCAGATAAATCCTAAAAATGTAATTTTGCATATTTAACCCCTCATTATTAGTAGCCCAAAAGCCACATTTACTGTGCGGAATATTGAATGACACCTGATAAGTCAAGCCCTGCCAGGTCGATAAAGTGAAATATAAAAGCTGTAACAAAGTGAATATTACTCACCTGCTCTGACCATAGCGAAATAATCAACAGCGAAAATATTTTATCCCAGCTAAATAAATTATTTCCGGTGCGACACTATTTAGCACCGCTAACTTAACGTAAACGGTCAGTAAATGAATCAATTCAGCTTATTTGATGCAAAACAAATATGACATTTTGTTTTCAATAAGAAAAACTGATCAATCACTGTTATTTTATTTGACGGAAATCTTATTTATTTGCAGAAATAACTATTTTCTACCCAATTTTGGTTAAATAAATGATCAAAATGCGTGCAATCGACTTTTAAGCAATAAGTTTTACTTATATCAGTGACCGGCAAGGTAAATTGTCTGGAAGGGCGGAAAATGCCACACAGGGCACGCCGTTCGGCTGATATTCGACTAAGGTTTTCACAAGGTTGGCTACTGCGGCCTCGCTTTTCACCCGCTAAGGAGAACATTTAATGACAAGACCAGATTTGCGCCGTCAGCGCACCTTGTATCTTGCTATGCACATCGCACTGGGCGGTGCCCTGCTGTCACTTATGCCGTCGGCTCTGGCGGCGGATGCGCCCAACACCCCACAGTCACCGGACATCCTGCTCGGCCCTTTGTTTAGCGATGTGCAAAGCGCCAAACTCTTTCCCGATCAAAAAACCTTCGCCGATGCCGTTCCCAAGGGCGACCCCTTGATGATCCTTGCGGATTACCGGATGCAGCGAAACCAGACCAGCTTTGATCTTCGCCACTTCGTAAACGTCAACTTTGATCTGCCAAAAGAAGGGGAAAAGTATGTTCCCCCGGAAGGGCAAAACCTGCGTGAGCACATTGATGGCCTGTGGCCCGTACTGACGCGCACGACGGACAAAGCCGGTAAGTGGGACTCTCTGATCCCTCTGCCGAAGCCTTATGTGGTGCCGGGAGGCCGTTTTCGCGAGGTCTACTACTGGGACAGTTATTTCACCATGCTGGGCCTGGCGGAGAGCGGACACTGGGACAAAATTGAAGATATGGTGGCTAACTTCGCCTATGAAATTGATACCTGGGGCCACATTCCCAACGGCAACCGTAGTTACTATCTGAGCCGCTCCCAACCGCCGTTCTTTGCGTTTATGGTTGAATTACTGGCATCCCATGACGGTGATGACGTACTCAAGACCTACCTGCCTGAGATGGAAAAAGAGTATCACTACTGGATGGACGGTCTGGAGGGGCTGCAAAACGGTCAGGCCAGCAAGCGGGTCGTTAAGCTTGATGACGGTTCGGTGCTGAACCGCTACTGGGATGATAAAGACACCCCGCGCCCGGAATCCTGGCTGGATGATGTCACCACCGCGAAGAATAACCCCAATCGTCCGGCAACAGAAATCTACCGGGATCTGCGCTCCGCTGCGGCATCGGGCTGGGATTTCAGCTCACGCTGGATGGATAACCCCGAACAATTGGGGACTATCCGCACCACCAGCATCGTACCGGTGGATTTGAATGCGCTGATGTTCAAACTGGAAAAAATGATCGCCCGCGCCAGCCAGGCGTCCGGCGACAGCGCTAAAGCGAGCCAGTATGAAGCGCTGGCCTCGGCCCGCCAGAAAGCCATAGAAGCCAACCTGTGGAATGATAAAGAGGGCTGGTATGCCGATTACGACCTGAAAACCAAAAAGGTGCGTAATCAGTTGACGGCGGCCGCCCTCTTCCCACTGTATGTGAATGCGGCGGCAAAAGATCGCGCGACGAAAGTAGCGGCAGCCACGCAGTCGCGGCTGTTGAAACCCGGCGGGATCTCCACAACCACCGTCAACAGTGGTCAACAATGGGATGCACCGAATGGTTGGGCCCCCCTGCAATGGGTGGCGGTCGCCGGTTTGCAAAACTACGACCAGAAAAAACTGTCGATGGATGTCACCTGGCGCTTCCTGTCAAACGTGCAACATACCTATGACCGCGAGAAAAAGCTGGTGGAAAAATATGATGTCAGCAGCACCGGGACAGGTGGTGGCGGCGGCGAATACCCGTTGCAGGATGGTTTCGGCTGGACAAACGGCGTGACGCTGAAAATGCTCGATCTGGTTTGTCCGAAAGAGCAGCCTTGTGACAGTCTGCCTGCCAGTGAGCCGGCTACCCAGACGGCAACCGAACCGCAAAAAGCGGCGGCACAGTAACACAATAAAAGCATAATAAAAGAAAAGGCCGGTGAACACACTCACCGGCCTTGTTCATTCAGGAAAGAATTAACCCCGCCGTAACAGCCTAAAGACGGCCAGTACAATGATGGCACCCACCACCGCAACCAGGAAGCTATGAAGGTTAAAACCCGTTACATCGCCGCCAAAATTAAAGCGGGTCGCCAGCCAACCACCGACTACCGCCCCCACGATCCCAAGTAGACAGGTCAAAATGAATCCGCCGCCATCCCGGCCAGGCATGATTAATTTTGCGATAACCCCTGCAATCAGACCAAAAACAATCCACGCGATGATGCCCATTTACTTTTCTCCTGCTACAACGTCATATGTATGTATCGTGCATAATTCCCGCACGTTGACTAGAGTATAGGCGATAGCGTGAAAAGCATTTTCATCTCACGGACTTAATTGCAATTCCTCAGAAAATTTTTATGAATTTGTATTAAGAATTCTCCGGAATTGCCGATAGTGCATCAAGACTGTCTGTCAGTGATCAAGGAGCCTTTCGGCGTGAGTAAGTACAGTGAGCAGTTCCTGAAAAATAGTCCATTAGCCGTACTCGGCGTCTTGCGCGATTTGCAAAAGAGCCAGGTACCAGTGTGCATTGCATGGTCGAGCGGGCAATTCATCAGTAAGATCCTCGAAGTGAACCCCGATGAGCTGATCATGGACTTTGGTAGTCAGGAGTTTGATAACACAGCAGTGCAACGCGCCACAAAAGTGACCATCACCGCCGAAACCCAGGGTGCCAAAGTCGAATTTACCCTTCCCACACTGCACAGCGGCGATTATCAGGCTTTGCCCGCTTTCATTTCTGAACTGCCAGAAAGCCTCTATTTCATTCAGCGTCGCGAATACTTTCGCATCAACGCCCCGCTGCACCCCGCCTATTTCTGTAAAGCCAAAATGCCGGACAAAAAAACGGAACTGCGTTTCCGCCTGTTCGACCTTTCACTCGGCGGTATGGGCGCGTTACTGGATGGTACCGTTCCGGAAGGATTGCAGGCGGGTATGCGCTTTTCCCAGATAGAGCTGGATATGGCCTCATGGGGACAGTTCTATTTTGACGCACAGCTTATCGCCATCGGTGAGCGAAAAGTGGTAGACGGCAAAAACGAAACCATTACTACGCCGCGGCTGAGTTTTCGCTTTCTTAACGTCAGCCCCGGTGTTGAACGTGAACTCCAGCGTATTATTTTTGCGCTTGAGCGCGAGGCCCGTGAACGCGCCAGCCGCGTACGCTAAAAAAAGACCCGCTCATCCAGGCGGGTCTTTTCACATTGATATGGCGTTTACATGGCGTTCATCGCTTTCTGTACTTTCCAGATATAACGCGGCGCCTGTGGTGCCGGGTGGTTTTCTACCACGTGTTCAAAAAAGCCGTCAGCACTCAGGTCGTTAATCTTGTCGATCGCTTTTTTCCGGTCGGATGAGAATGTCCGCAGCAGCGCGCCTGCGCCGTTCACATAGGAGACAACCAGCGCATATTGCATCACTTGCGGATCTTTTATTCCCGCCAGTACGCCGTGCTCCATAATGCTCAAATACGCAGCCCCCATGGAGATATTGCGCTCCGGGTTTTTCAGCTCGCTGGTTGTAGGCTCACCGCTCCAGCCCATATAGCGATACACTTCGCGCCCGGAGGTGGAGGCTTTTAACTGCATCAGCCCAACGGCATTTGATTTACTGACAAGGTTGGGGTTGCCGCCTGACTCAACCGCAATCATCGCGGTAATCAGACGCGGACTGACGCCCCACGCCGCCCCCGCTTTTTCACTGACTGGCATCCACTGCATGGCCCGTTTGACCGGGACTTCCGGGTTCCAGTCCGGGTTACGGTAGTCCGTGCGTTTCGAGCTACAACCCGCCAGAAGCACAATTAAAAAAGCAAACCATCTCAATTTCACACGCAATCCTTCTTTGGTGAACGCATCACTATGGATGACAACAAACAGGGTTAGCGGCATGATAACCGTTTCCAATTAGATGTCAGCAAGGAATTGCCATGTCGAGGTTTCATTTGATTGCGCCCTCCGGTTACTGCATTAATCAGCAGGCCGCAGCGCTTGGGGTTCAACGGCTGGAGTTACAGGGACATCAGGTGGATAACCGTGGTGTCATTACCCGCCGCGACCAACGCTTTGCGGGTCAGGAGAGCGAACGTCTCCATGATCTCAATAGCCTGGTCGCGCTCGAAGGTGCGGATATTATCGTTCTCCCCGTTCGCGGCGGCTATGGCGCCAGCCGTCTGCTGGAATATATCGACTGGCAAGGCCTTATTCGCCGACAACAATCCCAGCCGTTGCTTATCTGTGGACACAGCGATTTTACGGTGGTGCAGATGGGCTTATTAGCCCGTGGCGGCGTGATCACCTTTAGCGGCCCGATGTTGGCTGGCAATTTCGGCGCACCAACACTGAATGAATTTACCGAGCGTCATTTCTGGCAGGCGCTGCGCCAGCGTGAACTGACCGTCGAGTGGCGCGGCGAAGGCCCACGTTGTCACACCCAGGGCACGTTATGGGGGGGGAATCTGGCGATGCTGGTTTCGCTTATCGGCACGCCGTGGCTGCCGGATATTGAGGATGGCATTCTGGTGGTTGAGGATATCAATGAGCATCCTTTCCGCGTGGAACGTATGCTGCTGCAGTTGCTGCATTGCGGCATTCTCGCGCGTCAGAAGGCGCTCGTACTGGGCAGTTTCACCAGCGCCGATCCCAATGAATACGATGCAGGCTACAATCTTAATACGATGGTGGAATACCTGCGAAGCAGGCTCTCGATCCCGGTGATAACGGGGCTTGCATTTGGTCATGAGCAAGAGACCGTCACGCTGCCTCTGGGCGCGCATGCGGTATTAGAGCATGATGAGCGCTCACGACTGACTATGTCCGGTCATCCCGTATTGGGCGCATAAAAAAACGTTTAACCGACTGATTAAATCTGTATTTCTGCCGTTAATATATATCGGGTTTTTAAACCATAGCTGCTCAGCGTATTCAGGCACTGAGCGGTTATGGGTTTCACTATTTTTCAGGTAAGAGGAGACGCACGACATTGGATGCAGCGGCGGTAATTAGTCTGTTTATTTTGGGTTCAGTACTTGTAACCTGCAGTATTTTATTAAGTTCTTTCTCCTCCCGTCTCGGTATCCCGATCCTCGTTATCTTTCTCGCCATTGGCATGCTGGCAGGCATTGACGGTATTGGCGGCATTCCGTTCGACAATTATCCGTTCGCCTATATGGTCAGTAACCTCGCGCTGGCGGTGATTTTGCTTGATGGCGGGATGCGAACCCAGGCAAGTTCCTTTCGCGTGGCGCTGTGGCCTGCCCTCTCCCTGTCGACGGTGGGCGTACTTATCACTTCCGGGCTGACCGGGATGATGGCGGCCTGGTTGTTCCACCTTAACATTATGGAAGGGTTGCTGATCGGCGCGATTGTCGGCTCAACGGACGCGGCTGCGGTGTTCTCGCTGCTTGGCGGGAAAGGGCTGAACGAGCGTGTCGGTTCAACGCTGGAAATTGAGTCCGGCAGCAACGATCCGATGGCGGTCTTTTTGACCATCACACTGATTGAGATGATTCAGCAGCATCATGCGGGCTTGAGCTGGATGTTTGTCGTGCACATTATTCAGCAGTTTGGGCTGGGTATCGTGTTAGGTCTCGCGGGCGGCTATTTGCTGCAACAGATGATCAATCGCATCTCACTGCCCGCCGGGCTCTATCCTCTGCTGGCGCTGAGCGGCGGCATTCTGGTGTTCGCGGTGACCACTGCCATTGAAGGCAGCGGGATACTGGCGGTCTATCTGTGTGGTTTTGTGCTGGGCAATCGCCCGATACGCAATCGTTACGCCATTCAGCAAAACTTCGATGGCCTGGCCTGGCTGGCGCAAATCGGCATGTTCCTTGTCCTGGGGCTGCTGGTCACGCCATCTGATTTGCTGCCAATTGCCATTCCGGCGCTGATCCTCTCGGCATGGATGATTTTTTTCGCCCGTCCGCTGTCAGTATTCGCCGGGCTGCTGCCGTTTCGCGGTTTCAACCTGCGCGAGCGCATTTTCATCAGTTGGGTGGGGCTGCGGGGTGCGGTGCCGATCATTCTTGCCGTCTTCCCGATGATGGCCGGTCTGGACAATGCACGGCTGTTTTTTAATGTCGCCTTCTTCGTGGTGCTGATTTCGCTGCTATTCCAGGGGACATCGCTGTCGTGGGCGGCGAAAAAAGCCAGGGTCGTGGTACCGCCCGTGGGTTGGCCGGTTTCCCGCGTCGGGCTGGATATCCACCCGGAAAATCCGTGGGAGCAGTTTGTCTACCAGTTGAGCGCCGATAAATGGTGCGTGGGCGCCGCCCTTCGCGACCTGCACATGCCATCCGAAACGCGTATTGCCGCCCTGTTTCGCGATAATTCGCTGTTGCATCCTACCGGCAGTACGCGGCTGCGTGAAGGTGACGTGCTGTGCGTGATTGGTCGTGAACGCGACCTGCCCGCGCTGGGTAAGTTGTTTAGTCAGTCTCCTCCGGTCTCGCTGGATCAGCGTTTCTTCGGGGATTTTATTCTCGAAGCCGATGCGAAGTTTGCCGATGTGGCGCTGATTTATGGTCTGGAAGATGGCCTGGAGTACCGTGATAAACAACAAACTCTCGGTGAGATTGTTCAGCAACTGCTCGGGGCAGCACCCGTGGTAGGCGATCAGGTGGAGTTTGCCGGCATGATCTGGACGGTTGCAGAGAAGGAAGAGGACGCGGTGCGTAAGGTCGGTGTCCGGGTCGCGGATGACGAGGCGGAGTGACCGCCTCACCAGAGTTACACTGTCACAACGGGGACGCGCGGTGCGAGTGCGCACATTAATTCATAGCCAACCGTCCCTGCGCAAGCAGCCACTTCATCGATTTTAATCTCGTTACCCCAAAGTTCAACTGGCGTACCGATGCCCGCTTGCGGGCACGGCGTCAGGTCAACCGTCAGCATGTCCATCGAAATGGCTCCTACCGTCCCGGTGCGAATACCGTCCACCAGCACGGGTGTACCGGTTCGGGCGAGACGCGGGTAACCGTCCGCATAACCGCAGGCTACGATGCCAATACGCTGCTCCTGCGAGGCACGATAGCGGCTGCCATAGCCCACACAGTCCCCCGCACGCAACGTTTGCACGGCAATAATCTGGCTTGTCAGACTCATGACCGGTTTGATGCCACTGCCAGCCACATCCTGCCACTCCCCGGACGGGGACGCGCCATACAGCACGATGCCGGGGCGCACCCAGTCGCCGTGGGCTTCCGGATGCCAAAGCGTGGCGGCGGAGTTGGACAGCGAACGCGGACAATCAAGCCCCTCCGACGCATGGTTAATGCGTATCATCGCCCCGGCAATCCCGTCCGGTTTTTCCGCATCGGCAAAATGGGCCATCAGAGTGATATCACCCACATTGCTCAACTCCCGCAGTTGCCGCCAGAGGGTTTGCACACGCTCAGGCTGAAAGCCCAGCCGGTTCATGCCACTGTTCATTTTCAGATAAACATCCAGCGGCGCGTGTAGCCGGGCATCCTGCAAGGCTTTAATCTGCCAGTTGCTGTGCACGCTGGTGGTCAGGCGATATTTATCAAACAGCGGCAGTTCGTCGGCGTGGAAAAAGCCTTCCAGCATCAGAATCGGCCCTTTCCAGCCGCGCTCGCGCAGAAGGATCGCCTCCTCCAGATTAAGCAGCGCGAAACCGTCGGTGCCTTCCAGCGCACGCCAGATACGATCGATTCCATGACCGTAGGCGTTAGCCTTCACCACTGACCAGACGCGGCAGTGTGGTGCGGCGCGCCTGACTACCTGCAGGTTCTGCCGAAGTGCGTGTAAGTCGACAGTCGCCTGGACAGGACGAGACATACGTTCTCCTTGTTTTTAGGTGGACGGTTTAGTTGTGAACACCGTGCAAATGTTGCGGCCGCGATGGGGTAAAACCCGGCTGGTAGCGCGCCACACTCAAATCCTCAAAGGGAATGGCTGGAGTGCGGCCGGAAATCAGATCGCTCAACAGTTGCCCTGAGCCACAGGCCATCGTCCAGCCCAGCGTGCCATGCCCGGTATTCAGCCATAAGTTTTTAAACGGAGCACGCCCCACTACCGGCGTACCGTCTGGCGTCATCGGACGCAGCCCGGTCCAGAAGGTTGCCTGCTCCACATGTCCGCCGCGAGGAAAGAGATCTTTGACCACCATCTCCAGCGTGGCGCGGCGTGGTTTAAGGAGCTCGGTATTAAAGCCGACGATCTCCGCCATTCCACCGACACGAATACGGTTATCAAAACGGGTAATCGCAATCTTGTAGGTTTCATCGAGGATAGTCGAAACCGGCGCGCCCGCCTCCTCCGCAATGGGTATAGTCAGCGAATAACCTTTCAGGGGGTAGACCGGGATATCGACAATTCCTTTTAGCATCGCCGTGGAATAGGAACCAAACGCCATGACGTAAGCATCGGCTTTCACCACTTCATCGCCACATTTGACGCCGTAGATTTGCTCGCCCTCGTACAGGAGCCTGTCGACCGGGGTGTTGAAGCGGAATGTGACGCCCGCCTGCGCCGCCATCTGCGCCAGTTGCTGAGTAAAGAGCTGACAGTCACCGGTTTCATCGTTTGGCAAACGCAGACCACCACTGAGCTTGTGCGCAACCTGCGCCAGTGCCGGTTCCACTTCTGCCAGCCGGGCCGACTCCAGCAGTTGATAAGGCACCCCGGCGTCTTCCAGTACGGCAATATCCCGGGTGGCGTTTTCGTACTGCTCTGGGGTACGGAACAGTTGTAGCGTCCCGCCCTGACGCCCTTCGTACTGAATTTGGGTGGTTTCACGCAACAGCTTTAAACAGTCGCGGCTGTACTCTGCAAGCCGCACCATGCGGCCTTTGTTTTCCATATAATGGCGGGTGTCGCAGTTACGCAGCATCTGCCACATCCATTTGAGTTGAGTGGAGGTGCCATCGAGACTAATTGCCAGCGGCGCATGGCGCTGGAACATCCATTTAATCGCTTTCAACGGTACGCCTGGTGCCGCCCAGGGCG
Organism: Phytobacter diazotrophicus; assembly: GCF_052061655.1. Taxonomy (NCBI): domain Bacteria; kingdom Pseudomonadati; phylum Pseudomonadota; class Gammaproteobacteria; order Enterobacterales; family Enterobacteriaceae; genus Phytobacter; species Phytobacter diazotrophicus. The sequence continues at coordinate 3,376,818 of NZ_CM125428.1, forward strand.
CTGCGTAGCCAGGCGAGATTTGCCCTGCGTTCGCCGCACTGGTCTCCAGCGCCGGGCCAGATTCCCTGTCAATGACCGTCACCTCATGTCCCGCCTGACTCAGATACCAGGCACTGGTAACCCCCACCACGCCACTTCCCAGTACAACGACTCGCATAACCTGCTCCCATGTGTAAAGCACAATCATCTGATTACAAATTGATAACTCAGATGAAAATGTTATTCAACATATGGCTTTTTTATGGTGACACCCCTCACACCTTTCCGTAAATAAAGGCGTCAGGATATTCAGAATCTCCTGCTGCGCGACATTTCGCCGCAGAATAAAATTCTGCCCAGGAAGCTTTTTACCCCTCTCTTGCAAGGTGTTATCGCGAAGAAAAAAAGCGACGTCACGTACAGTTTTTATTGTGTGTTCTATGCTTGAAATGAGACTCTCCATACAGAGAGAGTTGCTAACAACGAGGGCGCGCTAATGGCTACGATTGATTCCATGAATAAGGACACCATACGTCTCAGTGATGGACCTGACTGGACCTTCGATCTACTGGATGTGTATCTCGCAGAGATCGACCGGGTGGCGAAACTTTACCGCCTGGATACCTACCCGCACCAAATCGAAGTCATCACCTCCGAACAGATGATGGACGCCTACTCAAGTGTCGGGATGCCCATTAACTACCCCCACTGGTCATTCGGTAAAAAATTTATTGAAACCGAGCGACTTTACAAGCATGGACAGCAAGGTCTGGCCTACGAGATTGTCATTAACTCCAATCCCTGTATCGCCTATCTGATGGAAGAGAACACCATCACCATGCAAGCGTTGGTCATGGCGCATGCCTGCTATGGGCATAACTCTTTCTTTAAGAATAACTATTTGTTCCGTAGCTGGACGGATGCCAGCTCGATTGTCGATTACCTGATTTTCGCCCGTAACTACATCACCGATTGTGAAGAGCGCTACGGTGTGGAAGAGGTGGAAAAACTGCTCGATTCCTGCCACGCGCTGATGAATTACGGCGTTGACCGTTATAAACGTCCGCAAAAGATCTCCCTGCAGGAGGAGAAAGCCCGCCAGAAAAGCCGTGAGGAGTACCTGCAAAGTCAGGTCAACACGCTATGGCGCACCCTGCCAAAACGTGAAGAAGAGAAAGCCGTTGTCGAAGCGCGCCGCTACCCTTCTGAGCCGCAGGAAAACCTGCTCTATTTTATGGAGAAAAACGCCCCGCTGCTGGAGCCATGGCAGCGTGAGATTTTGCGCATCGTGCGTAAAGTCAGCCAGTATTTTTATCCGCAGAAGCAGACCCAGGTGATGAACGAAGGCTGGGCCACTTTCTGGCACTACACCATTCTCAATCATCTGTACGACGAAGGGAAAGTGACAGACCGCTTTATGCTGGAATTCCTGCACAGCCACACTAACGTGGTGTTCCAGCCGCCTTACAACAGCCCGTGGTATAGCGGCATTAACCCGTATGCCCTTGGGTTTGCGATGTTCCAGGATATTAAACGGATTTGTCAGTCACCGACGGAGGAAGACAAATACTGGTTCCCGGACATTGCCGGTTCCGACTGGCTGGAAACACTGCACTTCGCCATGCGCGATTTTAAAGATGAAAGCTTTATCAGCCAGTTTATGTCGCCAAAAATCATGCGTGATTTCCGCTTCTTTACCGTGCTGGATGACGATCGCAATAATTATCTGGAAATTGCCGCGATTCATAACGAAGAGGGCTATCGTGAGATCCGCTCGAAATTGTCATCCCAGTATAACCTGAGCAACCTGGAGCCCAATATCCAGGTGTGGAATGTGGATTTGCGCGGCGATCGTTCTCTGACGCTGCGTTATATTCCGCACAATCGCGCCCCGCTGGACAAAGGCCGCCGGGAAGTGCTCAAACATGTGCATCGGCTGTGGGGGTTTGATGTACTGCTGGAACAGCAAAACGAAGATGGCAGTGTAGAACTGCTGGACCGCTGCCCTGCCCGCAGCAATACCCTCTGATAGCAAAAAGCCCCTCCGCCGGAGGGGCTTCGCTTTGCTTATCGCCCGTTGATGGACAAATCCCCAGGCAGTGTTTTATGCATCCGCTGCCAGATCTCACCACTGTCATGCCCATAACGACGCACGGTTTCGTACACCTGGTCATGCAGACCTTGCTCACAGATTTCTGCCAGACGGTGATAAAAACCGAGCGCCAGGCTGCGTGCTTCCGGGCTTGCGAAGTAATGGCGACCAATGCGGGTATACAACCCTTTCATACCGTTGAGGATCAGGCCGTAAATCGGGTTGCCGGAGGCAAAAGCCAGTCCGCGGAAAATGTTGTAATCCAGTTCAGCAAACGCATCACCGTGATCTTCCACTTCGCGCGCGCTGGCCAGCACGGCTAACGCGTCTTCTGGATGCTGGCGGAATGCGGTACGGATGAAGATGGTCGCGATATTGGTACGCACCGACAGAAGGTTATCGATGAGTTGTGGAACGCTCTCATGGTCCAGACGCGCCAGTGTTTCCAGAATATTGAGCCCGGACGTTTCCCAAAAGTTGTTTACTTTTGTGGGCTTACCGTGCTGAATAGTGAGCCAGCCATCGCGGGCCAGACGCTGTAACACTTCACGCAATGTAGTACGAGTGACGCCAATCAGTTCGGAGAGTTCGCGCTCTGCTGGAAGTATCGACCCCGGAGGGAAACGGTTATTCCAGATACTTTCAATGATGTATTCTTCCGCGAAACCCGCCGGGCTCTGCGCCTTTATAACCATAGTGAGATTTCCATTATACAACTAAGCAAAGATCACTCATCATACCAGACCACTTCGGGGGCAGATAGCAGGCGAAATGAAGAAAAAGGGGATCGCCGATCCAATTTGAAAGATTCACCCGATGTACGGTTTACTCCCCATTTTATTCACGACTATTCCCTCTTTACTGAAAGTCATTTATCACATTTATCATAAATGCTTTTCCTGTTAGCGCTTTGCTTACATTACTGACAGCAAGATTTGACTTTTCGCATGATAAACATCCGATTACGTATTATTTTCTTATGCAATAGTGGCTTGCCAGGTGATTTCGTTTACACTGCTGTGTCTACGCATGTCCCAGGGAAATGATTATGTTGCGATATTTAAACAAGTGCTCTCGCGGGCGCGGCGCCTGGCTATTAATGGCGTTCACCGCACTGGCACTTGAATTAGTGGCGTTGTGGTTCCAGCACGTCATGCTGCTGAAACCCTGTGTCCTGTGTATTTATGAGCGTTCTGCCCTTTTTGGTGTGATGGGTGCGGGTATTGTCGGTGCGATTGCGCCGAAGACGCCGCTGCGCTACGTCGCCATCTTAATTTGGTTGTACAGCGCCTGGCGCGGTATCCAACTGGCGTATGAACACACCATGATCCAGCTTCACCCTTCTCCTTTTATGACCTGCGACTTTGCTGCGCGTTTCCCTTCGTGGCTGCCACTGGATAAGTGGCTTCCGCAGGTCTTTGTTGCTTCGGGCGATTGTGCTGAAAAACAGTGGCAGTTCCTGTCGCTGGAAATGCCGCAATGGCTGTTAGGTATCTTTGTCGCTTACTTTGTTGTGGCGGCGCTGGTGCTCATCGCCCAGCCCTTCAAACCGAAAAAACGCGACCTCTTCGGTCGTTAACAGAACGCTCCTTCGGGAGCGTTTTTTTATTGCCGCGAAATGGCATACGCTTCCCGTAGGTGTTACTTCACCGAGCGGCACGATACACTCTTGATAAGACTGGTCTAATACACCCCATTATAGCCATCCAGATATGTTGCCGATAATTCATTGCCTATCGAGTCGGCATCTTTCGAATCCGCCTGTACCCTATCGCCAGACCTGTCATATGTTTCGGTGAGATGACGGCTGGCCTGCTCTCTGAGTACCCCGGCATACTTAATGGCGTAATGCACATCATGACCCACAATGCGGTCCAATTTTCCTTTATCGTACGCTTCTTCAAAGGCGGGAATGATGTTGCGATATGTACCACTTGCCGAGAACCGGACGCCACCGTCCGTTGAGCTGTGATTTTCCGTAAAGGCGATAGCGTGCCGTTGTGGAGAGGGTTTAGACGCCGTACATCCTGCGAGCAGAACACCTGCCGCTACCAGCACAATGAATTTATTCATGACAGACCCCATTGATGTTTTAGCTTATTTAAGACATACAAACATTTTAGGGTCTTGTTTTAAATCACTTTTTAATCATCTCAGGCAGGTCGCGGTATAACAAAAGAGATTATTGCGCCCAATCTGGCTTGTTGAGGATATGATCCTGCCAGTCGCGGACTTCGGACTCTTTTACCGCAATATGACGAACCGTGATGCGCTGCTTGTGCATCATCTCCTTCGAACCGGTACGCAGCGGATGCCACACCGGCAGCGCCTTCCCTTCGGCCAGCAGACGATAGGCACAAGTGGGCGGCAACCATTCAAAGGTGGGTAAATTATCGCGCGTCAGCTTGATGCAGTCCGGCTCATACTCAAAGCGACGCTCGTAGTTACGACACTGGCAGGTTTTGATGTTCAACTGGCGGCAGGCCACGTTGGTGAAATAGATCTCGTCGGAATCTTCATCCATTAGCTTATGCAGGCAGCACTGACCGCAGCCGTCACACAGCGATTCCCACTCCGCGTCCGTCATTTGTTCAAGAGTTTTGCTTTGCCAGAAAGGTGTGTCGCTCATAAATCAGTTCGCCATTTAAAACCAGGGAGCACCTTATAACCAGTCTGGCATGGGGATGCAAGTTTTGCCGCCGTTCAGGCGGCAAATCGACTTATAATACGCGGGTCTTCAACGAGAGGCCGTTGAAGCCCACTTCCAGTTCGTCCCCGCCGTGCAGCGGGCCAACACCTTCCGGCGTACCGGTCAGAATGACATCCCCGGCTTTGAGCGTGAAGAAGCGGCTCATGTAAGCAATCAGCGGCACAATTTTATGGATCATATCGGCAGTGGTCCCCTGCTGGCGGACTTCACCATTGATGCTGAGCCCAAGTGTCGTGTTCTGCGGATCGCTGGTAAACTCTGCCGCCGGAATAAAACCGGAGATCGGGCAGGAATTATCAAAGCCTTTCGCTTTTTCCCACGGCTGACCCGCCTTTTTCATTTTGGCCTGCAGATCACGAAGCGTGAGATCCAGCGCCACACCATAACCGGCAATAGCTTTTCGTACATGCTCTTCGGTCGCCTGACGCAGCGTTGCCCCAATGAGCACGGCCAGTTCAACTTCGTGATGCACGGAACCGAAATCCTGTGGCAGCGCCAGCGGCTGGCGAATATCGCACAGTGCAGTTTCCGGTTTAATAAACAGCACCGGCTCTTCCGGCGTGGCGCTGCCCATTTCTTTAATATGTTTCGCATAGTTACTGCCAACGCACACGACTTTACTCACCGGGTAATCCAGGAGTGCGCCCTGCCAGTTATGATGTTGGTACATGTCTTTCCCCTAAGTAACACATTGAACAAGTGCGAAAAATGACTATCCGCGCCACATGGCGGTTTGTCAAATAGCAAACTTTGTCATTCAATGCGTATACAGGAGGAAAGCAAATGGCGGAATCGATCCGCCACTTTGACTGGCGGGGATGGCTATCTTTCGCTGTCTAAATGTTGTTTCAGCAAATTTTCTGGCGGCGGTGGAATCTGTAAATAATATCCCTGCGTACGTAATGCCTCTTTTACTTTTTCCAGATCTGCACTGGCCAGTTTTTTACGTCCGTCGAGGGGCAATAACATGGCTAACTGAGGCTGGCCAAAGCTTTTCATTAATTCTTCCGGCACGCGTGAAAAATCGTCTTTTTTTTCGACATACAGATAAGTCTGTTCACGTCGGGAACTTCGGTAGATCACACAAAACATACTTTTGCTCTGAATTAAGGGGTGGTTACTTGCCTGAATATAATAGTGACTATAACATGCTTGATAGTCTTCGGAATATCGCTCACTCATGAGTGATAATAGCAAAATGAGTAAGGTCAGGATGTCAAACACGCCCATCGAGCTAAAAGGCAGTAGTTTTACCTTATCTGTGGTTCACTTGCATGATGCAAAACCCGAGGTTATTCGCCAGGCGTTAGAAGACAAAATCGCTCAGGCTCCCGCTTTTTTAAAACATGCTCCTGTTGTTATTAATGTTTCTGACCTTGTGGGCCCGGTCAACTGGTCGCCGATTCAACAGACTATTCTGGCGACGGGGTTACGGGTTGTCGGTATCAGCGGCTGTAAAGACAGCGAGCTGAAAGCCGACATCGAACGTGCCGGGTTGCCGCTTCTGACCGAAGGCAAAGAAAAGCCGCAACGTCAGGTTGCTGTTCCTGTCCCCGAGGCCCCCATTGTTACTCCGGTCACAAAAACACGCTTGATTGATCTTCCTGTTCGTTCCGGGCAGCGTGTTTATGCGCCAAACTGTGATCTGATTGTCACCAGTCACGTCAGCGCAGGCGCAGAGTTGATTGCCGACGGCAATATCCATGTTTATGGCATGATGCGTGGCCGCGCGCTGGCTGGCGCAAGCGGCGACAAGGATGCGCAAATATTTTGTACTCACCTCACGGCGGAGCTGGTTTCCATCGCAGGGGAATACTGGCTGAGCGATCGAATCCCGGCCGATTTTTATGGCAAAGCGGCACGCTTACGTTTAGCGAATAACGCTTTGACTATTCAACCGTTAGATTAAGCCCTTTTAACAAGGAACTCCTATGGCACGCATTATTGTTGTTACTTCGGGTAAAGGGGGCGTGGGTAAGACCACCTCCAGCGCGGCCATCGCAACCGGTTTGGCCCAGAAGGGAAAGAAAACCGTCGTTATTGATTTCGATATCGGCCTGCGTAACCTCGACCTCATCATGGGCTGTGAACGTCGCGTCGTGTACGACTTCGTGAACGTCATTCAGGGCGATGCGACGCTGAATCAGGCGCTGATTAAAGATAAACGTACGGAAAATCTTTATATTCTCCCGGCTTCGCAGACGCGCGACAAAGACGCGCTAACGCGTGAAGGCGTAGAGAAGGTGCTTGATGAGCTGCAGAAAATGGAGTTCGACTTTGTTATTTGCGACTCACCGGCGGGGATTGAAACCGGCGCGCTGATGGCCCTCTATTTCGCGGATGAAGCAATCATCACCACTAACCCGGAAGTCTCTTCCGTCCGTGACTCTGACCGTATCCTCGGCATCCTGGCGTCCAAGTCGCGCCGCGCCGAAAACGGCCAGGAACCGATTAAAGAACACCTGTTGTTGACCCGCTACAACCCGGGGCGCGTTAATAAAGGTGATATGCTCAGCATGGAAGACGTGCTGGAGATCCTGCGCATTAAGCTGGTTGGCGTGATCCCCGAAGATCAGTCAGTCCTTCGCGCATCCAACCAGGGGGAACCGGTTATTCTGGATACCACTGCCGATGCAGGCAAAGCGTACGCAGATACCGTTGAACGTCTACTGGGAGAAGATCGTCCTTTCCGCTTCATTGATGAAGAGAAGAAAGGTTTCCTCAAACGCCTGTTCGGAGGATAAGTTATGGCATTACTCGACTTTTTTCTCTCCAGAAAAAAGAACACCGCCAGCATCGCCAAAGAGCGTCTGCAAATTATTGTTGCGGAACGCCGTCGCAGTGACGCTGAACCACATTATTTACCGCAGCTAAAGCGGGATATTCTGGAGGTGATTTGTAAATATGTTCAAATCGATCCGGAAATGGTTTCAGTCCAACTGGAACAACGTGGTGACGATATTTCCATTCTGGAACTCAACGTTACCTTGCCAGAACCAGAAGAGACGAAATAACCCGGCAGTTGATCGCTGCGCCAGGAGTAATAAAAAAGGCAGAAACCCTCTGCCTTTTTTCTTTTATTAACGCTTAACCCCTGTTTTTATATACAGGGATTAACGCGGATATTCCGTTAATAATGCGTTGAGCTGCTCAGCCATCAATTCCGCACGCCAGCCACTGATTAATTCCGGTAAATTTGTCTGCGGTTTTAATTGCCAGTGCCAGTTAAGTAACTGATTAATTTGCCGACGAGAAGCAATTAATTCTGCGCTCAGCCCTTTGTTTTCGCTAACGTCCTGCACCAGTGCCTTGATAGCTTTAAAGGCTTTGCGATAGCCAGGCATATCCACCAGGTTCAACAGCGGCTCCGGCAGCGCATCTTCCGGCAGTGCCTGCGCCTGTGCGACCAGGGACAGCAGCGTTTTACCGTGAAAACGAATTTCGCTACCGGAAAGGCCAATGCTGTCCAGCTCACCCATGCTGCCCGGCATATAACGCGCTACGGCCCACAGATTCTCTTCACGAACAACGAAATTGACCGCCAGGTCACGCTCGCGGGCTTTACGCAGACGCCAGTCCGCCAGCAAACGCAGGCATGCCAGTTGGCGGGTACGTAACTGCCAGGCGTTGCTGATGTCACGCCATGCCTCTTCTGGCGCCAGAATTTCGCCACGACGTTGCATCATCAGGCGGCATTCGTCCAGCGCAGCATTGAGCCACCCTGCTTCTTCGGTTTCAGCCAGCAATTTTCGCGCGATAGGCAGCAGATACCAGACATCGGCCGCCGCATAATCGCACTGACGTGTCGTTAACGGACGCGCCAGCCAGTCAGTGCGCGACTCGCTTTTATCCAGCGCCACACCGGTGTACTGCTCCACCATTGCCGCAAAGCCCCAGGAGAGCGCACGCCCGGAGAAGGCCGCGAGAATTTGAGTATCGATCATCGGCTGCGGCATGGCGCCGAAAGCGTTGAGGAAGACTTCGAGGTCTTCACTACCGGCGTGGAGGAATTTTGTTACCTGAGTATTGGTAATCAGATCGCGGAACGGTGCCCAGTCAGTGATGGTTAACGGGTCGATTAACGCCACATTCTCCCCGTCATAAAGCTGGATTAAACCAAGCTGGGGATAATAGGTACGGGTGCGGACAAATTCAGTATCAAGCGCAATAGCATCGGTGCCAGCCGCAGCTTCACACAGCGCTGCCAACGCCTCGTTCGTCGTGATCATCTGGTAATTCAAATCGTCTTCTCTTTAGTTTGCGCCCACAAAAAACGCCGGATTAACCGGCGTTCTGGCGACTAACGCATAGCTCAGTCTTTATTGTCTACTTTGCCGCGCGCTTCGTCACGCAATTCTCGTCGTAAAATTTTACCGACGTTGGATTTCGGTAGCTCAGCGCGGAACTCCACCCGTTTCGGCACTTTGTAACCCGTTAACTGGCGGCGACAAAACGCGATAAGCGCTTCTTCGCTCAGCGAGTCGTCTTTTTTCACTACAAAAATTTTAACCGCTTCGCCGCTGGCATCGGAAGGCACGCCTACGGCCGCCACTTCCTTAACGCCTTCATGCTGCATTACGACATCTTCAATTTCGTTCGGATAGACGTTAAAGCCGGAGACCAGGATCATGTCTTTTTTGCGATCGACAATACGCATAAAGCCTTCGCCATCCATCACCGCGATATCGCCGGTGTATAACCAGCCATCTTTGATGATTTCATCGGTCGCCGCCGGGCGCTGCCAGTAACCCAGCATGACCTGCGGGCCTTTCACGCACAATTCACCCGGTTCACCCGGTGGAACTTCATTGCCGGCATCGTCCACCAGCTTCACTTCTGTCGACGGGACCGGCAAGCCGATACTGCCACTGTGGTAGTCAATATCATGCGGGTTGACGCTCACCAACGGCGAGCATTCTGTCAGACCGTAGCCTTCCAGCAGGTATTCGCCGGTAAGTTTCACCCAGCGCTCGGCAACGGCCTGCTGTACGGGCATACCGCCTCCCGCAGAGAGGTGCAGCGAGGAAAAATCGAGTTTGTGAAAATCGTCGTTGTTGAGCAATGCATTAAACAGGGTGTTTACCCCGGTCATGGCGGTGAAAGGATATTTCGCCAGCTCTTTCACCAGCCCCGGAATATCGCGCGGGTTGGTAATGAGCAGGTTCTGTCCGCCCAGTTCGATAAACAACAGGCAGTTCATGGTCAGGGCGAAAATGTGGTAGAGCGGCAACGCGGTGACCACCAGCTCTTTACCGCGATGCAGCAACGGACCGTAGGTTGCATTCACCTGTTCCAGGTTGGCCAGCATATTGCGGTGCGTCAGCATCGCCCCTTTGGCTACTCCCGTCGTCCCGCCGGTATATTGCAGAAACGCCAGGTCGTCGGTCGTGACTTCCGGCTTGATATACTGCAAACGGTAACCCGCCTGCAGCGCACGGCGAAACGAGATGGCATCCGGAAGATGGTATTTCGGCACCAGGCGCTTCACATATTTGACGACAAAGTTAACCAGCGTGCCCTTCGCCGGAGAGAGCTGATCCCCCATGCGGGTCAGGATCACATGGCGAACCTGCGTCTTGTCGACCACTTTTTCCAGCGTGTGGGCGAAGTTAGAGACGATCACAATGGCGGATGCGCCGCTGTCGTTAAGCTGATGTTCCAGTTCGCGCGGCGTGTACAGCGGGTTGACGTTCACGACTATCATGCCCGCGCGCAGAATACCGAACAGCGCCACCGGATATTGCAGAAGATTCGGCATCATCAGTGCCACACGATCGCCCTTTTGCAACCCTAAGCCCTGTTGCAGGTATGCGGCAAAAGCGCGGCTACGCTCTTCCAGCTTACGGAAGGTCATAACCTCCCCCATGTTGACGAACGCAGGTTGGTCGGCATATCGCGCCGTCGCGTGTTCAAAGAGTTCAACCAGGGATTGATAACGATCGGGATTAATATCCGCAGGCACATCGGCGGGATAACGGTTTAGCCAAACCTTCTTCAATGCATCACCTCTAAACTGTGTATTTTTCGTCATCACAACCCCTGTTAATAAACAAGTCGTTAACATTATATTAACTCAGCGTACCAGTTTATTAATTGTTCGAATTGAAGGTTGCGAAGCGCATCACTAATTATTTTTGTTATGGTTTTTCAAAATAAAGAAACAGCGGACCAGCCGCTGTTTCGTTTTTCATGCAGAACAGAGCGTTACTCTGTTACAACACTCTGTTCATAGGCGGGGCCGGGATTATACCAGCCCCAACCGCCGTACCCGCGATGCCACGGGTGTGGCCCCATCATCCACGGATCCATCGGTTGCGGCGGCAGTACGACCTGCTTTGTGATATGCCAGCGTTTATAGCCATCAGCACGGATCACCGCGAATTTATAGGCAGCGCCGCCCACCTGACCGTCATAAATGCCGGTAATCGGCCCGACGACGGTCACCAGTTGGTTCTGGAAGTCTACCGGGTCGAGGAAGCCATTCACGTCGGCCATAATACGCCCGACAGAGGTTGCGCCCAGGATCGGTCTCGCCCCGTCATCTAACGGCACGGTGGCTATCTCAAGGCGGGTTTTCCCTTGCTGATTCTCAATTTTCACCACTTTGCCGCCGAAACGGGCTTCCTGACCGATATAGAGATTTGGCGCATTCATCACGCGCACCAGATCATCCTGCGGCGTCGGACTGGTTCCTTTGATCGCGTCAGGCACGGAAACACACCCACTTAACGCTGCGGCGACCACACCCACCAGTAACCAGCGCATACCTCTTTTTTGACTCGCCATGATGCGACTCCTTCACTCAGCCTTGTAATTACTGAGATTCATTCCCGGCCCGGAAGTTTCTTCCAGGCCACTTCGTTACGCAAATAAACCGGCTCGGCATGCTCAACGGCAACGGTATGCCCCAGCGAAAGCTGATGGTGCGCGATAGGCAGCATATCTTGTGCTTCCGGCAACGATACGCCGCCGTCTGTCAGCGTCAGGCCGGTATCTTTTGCCATATCCGGCCACGCTTGCCAGCCGGTGCCGACGGTTGCCCACTCGCCGGAGAGCGCGCTGAGGCGCGCGGTCACCGCGTCCGGTTTGAGGACCGCTTCGGTCTCTTCACCGTGCCAGACGCCGTCGGCGTCACGCTGATATTCCGCCCAGTAGACTTCGCCCATACGGGCATCAATGGCGGCCAGCACACGGGTGGCCCCCGATTTACGCCAGGCGCCTTCTGCCATCGTCGCAAGCGTAGAGACGCCAATCATCGGCAACTCCGCGCCCAGCGCCAGCCCTTGCGCAATACCAATACCAATGCGCACGCCGGTAAAGCTCCCCGGACCACGGCCAAAGGCCAGCGCATCCAGTTCAGACAGCGCAACGCCGCCCTCGGTGAGAACATCCTTCACCAGCGGCAGAATACGTTGCGTGTGTTCACGTGGGCAGAGTTCGAAATGAGCAAAGAGGGTTCCGTCGTTGTTCAGCGCGACGGAACAGGCTTCTGTGGCGGTATCAATGGCCAGAATTCGCATGGGTAATCGCAGTCCCGGTAAAACAAAATGGCGCGCATATTAACACAGTCTGCGCCAAATTACTCCGCCACCGAGGCCGCAAGAAACGCAACCGCGCGGCGAATATCCCGCGTACGCGGTGCGGGCGGCAGGCTGGCGAGGAACACCGCGCCGTAAGGGCGCATCACCAGACGGTTATCGCAAATGACCAGCACGCCCCGGTCATCAACGTCACGAATCAGGCGTCCAACCCCCTGTTTGAGGGTAATCACCGCATCCGGAAGCTGGACTTCATCAAACGGATCGCCACCGCGCAGGCGGCAATCTTCCATCCGCGCTTTGAGTAGCGGATCGTCCGGCGAGGTAAACGGCAGTTTGTCGATAATGACCAGCGACAGCGTGTCGCCACGCACATCCACCCCTTCCCAGAAACTGCTGGTCGCCACCAGCAAGGCATTTCCCGCGGTGATGAATTGCTGCAACAACTGCCCTTTGCTGGTCTCTCCCTGGAGCAAAACGGGCAACGTCATGGTGGCGCGGAACTGCTCAGCGAGATCACGCATCATGGCGTGGGAAGTACAGAGCATAAAGCAGCGACCATTGTTCGCTTCTATGATCGGTTTGAGCATTGCCGCCAGTTGACGGGCCGCTCCTGGCTGATTTGCCTGCGGCAGGTTTCGTGGCACACAAAGCAGTGTCTGGCGGGCGTAATCAAACGGGCTTGGCAACAGCAGCGTTTGCGCTTCTTCGATGCCGAGCCGTGCAGTAAAGTGGTGCAAATCATCGTTCACCGAGAGCGTCGCCGAGGTAAAAATCCAGCTACCGCTTTTCTGCGCCATCACCTCTTTGAATTTGTCCGCCACGGTGAGTGGCGTTAGCGCCAGGGTAAAATGGCGCGAGGTGCACTCATACCAGTAACTAAAACCGGGCTGATTGATCTCTTTCAGCCGTTTGAGCCGTGCGCGGTACAACGTTGCGCGCTCAAACGCCGCGTCGAGGAGGGCCGAACGTCCAAGCGACAGTTTTGCCACGTCATAACAGAGTTCCAGCGCGTCATCGAGTAGCAGCAACGCCCGCTGGATATGGGCATCGGCCAGCAGTTCCCGCAGGTTGCCGCGATATCCCGGTTCACCCAATTGCAGGCGGAAATCCTGTGCGCTCTGCGCCAGCCTGTCGGCGCATTTTTGCAACTGCTGGGTATCACGTAACTCGGTGCGGTAGGCAATGGTGAAATCTTTGGCTAAATCCAGTAACTGGCGGCTGGAGATAGACTGGCCGAAATACTGGCTGGCGATATCCGGAAGCTGATGCGCTTCATCGAAGATCATCACTTCGGCTTGCGGGATAAGCTCGCCAAAACCGCTCTCTTTCACCACCATGTCTGCCAGGAACAGGTGATGGTTGACCACCACCACATCGGCATCCATCGCTTTTTTGCGCGCTTTTACCACGAAGCAGTCTTTGTACATCGGACAGTCGCTGCCCAGACAGTTGTCATTGGTGCTGGTCACCAGCGGCCAGACGGCAGAGTCTTCCGCCACGCTGACACAGGTGCTGATGTCACCATCTTTGGTCTGATTTGACCAGGAGCGTAATAAAATGACGTCACTGAGGGTTTGCACCGGCAGATCGCCCCCCGCCAGCGCCTGCTGTTCCAGTCGCTCAATACAGAGGTAGTTTGAACGTCCTTTAAGCAACGCGGTATGGCCGGTGAATTTGAGCGCGTTTGCCACCGTGGGTAAATCGCGGCTGTAAAGCTGATCCTGTAGGGCTTTGGATCCCGTTGAGATGATCACTTTTTTGCCAGCGCGCAAGGCCGGAGCCAGATAGGCATAGGTTTTCCCGGTCCCGGTGCCCGCCTCTACCACCAGCGGCTGTGTGCGGGCAATTGCGTCACTGACGGCATGGGCCATCTGACGTTGTGGTTCACGGGGTTTAAAACCCGGTATCGCTTTGGCCAATTGACCGTCTGTTGCAAAATCGTCCGTCACACTGCCCCCACACTGGATAAATCGCCAGCGATTATGTCAGGGCATTGGGTTTTGCGCCAGTCTGTGGCAGTCTTGCCCGCAATCATAAGGAAAACCATGAGGAATAAAGTATGACCATTACCCGCATTGATGCCGACGCCCGTTGGTCAGACGCGGTTATCCATAACCAGACGCTCTACTACACGGGTGTGCCGGAAAACCTTGATGCCGACGCATTTGAACAAACCGCCAACACCCTGGCGCAGATTGACGCCGTGCTGGCCAGACAGGGTAGCGATAAGACGCGCATTCTGGATGCGACAATCTTTCTGGTGGACAAAAGTGATTTCGCGGCGATGAACAAAGCCTGGGACGCGTGGGTTGTCGCCGGTCATGCGCCTGTACGCTGCACCGTTCAGGCCGGGTTGATGAACCCGAAGTACAAAGTCGAAATTAAAATTGTTGCCGCCGTCTGACAGGACGCAATCCGGCGCGCATCCCGCGCCGGAATTTATTCCATATCCAAAAAGTCGTCGTACTCCAGGTAATGGTTAAGTGCGCGGATAATTTCACTGTCGCAGGCGTCAGGCTTTTGCTGGATCGCCAGTTCCACGACGGACTGAAAATGCTCGCCCATACAGGCAAAGTGGTGGTATCGCCCCGTCGCTGCCGCGGCTTCGGCGTCATCGCTGGCAACCACATAAAGCGCATCGCCTGCCTGAAAAGCCCCGTCGTGTGTTGAATACACATCATAGTAGAGCGATTTACCCTGCCCGGCCTTCACGCAGGCAATCAGCGCATCGATGCCAAGCGCCATATTTAACCGCAGAGTTTCCAGCACCGGGCCCGCAGGCACAAAGGTAACGCGTGCGCCAGTGGCCTGTAACTCGCGCTCCAGTGGGCGCAAGCGCAGGCGAAAATCCTCACCCACACAAATCGGCGGGCTGGCAACAAAACTCAGCGCATCAGCCAGCGGTAAATTCAGCGCTTTTCTGAGGACGTGAACCACTTTGAGTTTCTGCGGGCCAATATCGGTAATGAGCAGACGCCCCGCCTGCCAGTCCTGCGGATATACGTCAGGGACGTTATCGTCGTCGCCATCGTCTGCCTGGCGCGCTTCCCGAAGCTCAAGCCAGAATGGACTGTCCGCTTCGGTATGCGCGTCAAGTAACGCCAGCGTGGTCGCTTCATCGGCATGGCATAGCTGACGTAAAAGGGACTGGAAGGCGTGCAAAGCGGGCGAGATGCGTTCTGCCTGCCAGCGGCCCGCGCCGTGTGCGGCGTAATAGACCGGGTAGCCGTCTGCCGCTTCGTTCAAATCGATAAAGAACGGATCGTCCAGGCCATTAAGGGCTATCAAATACCAGCCGGGTTGCCACATCCCGGGCGTGTCAGCCACCAGGCTTTCCCCGGTGACGCCGTGCCAGCGAAAACCGCAATGCCACGCGTGCCATTGCTCTGGCTGTGGGTAGTGGAAAGGAAGCGTGAGGTCGCCGGGGATAACGGCCGCGGTGATAAACGCAAAGATCGCATCCGGTACTGTCTCAGGCATCACGTTTTCCATTCACCGCCTCCACACTCAGGGTTTACTCGTCTTCATCTTCGTCTTCAAAGCGCGCCACAATACGTTCGCCCTTATGGGTGGCGCGTAATTCATCCGCCACCTGCGAGATGGCCTGACCGCTGCTAATGCCCTGTGACATTAATTCCTGAATACGCTCGACGGCTTTTTGCTGCTGTTCGTGGCTGAGGGAAGGTAAACCTGCAAACATCGTGAACTCCTGCTAAATTATTCGCGCTAATTATTTCATGCGCCGTGGCTATGCGCCAGCGATCGCGTAAAGAGCCAGGACTGATGAAGACGTTTTCCCCCACTGTCATACCGTTACCGTGGCATCCCGATGCCGCAGAGCACTATTTTTCCCTGATACATCATCTGCCGTGGGCGATGATGCTGCACTCTGGTCACGCGGACCATGCCTGCAACCGTTTTGATATTCTGGTCGCCGATCCTCTCTCAACACTTGTCACCCGGGGTGAACAGACCACCATCGCTGACGCGGATGGCGCGCGCGGGTCCACAGAGGATCCGTTTAGCCTGGTGAAGCAGGCCATCGACAAGGCTGGGATCCGCCCACAGGCTAACAGCGCTCTGCCGTTTCAGGGCGGGGCACTCGGACTGTTCGGTTACGATTTAGGGCGTCGCTTTGAAAAACTGCCCGCATTCGCGCAAAAAGACATTTTGCTGCCGGATATGGCGATAGGAATTTATGACTGGGCCGTGGTGGTGGATCACCATAAACAGCATGTCACGCTGCTGAGCTACCGGGAGCCGCAGATGCGTCTGGCCTGGCTTAACGCCCAAACGCCGCCGTCCGTCGTCCCGTTTAGCCTGACCTCCCCCTGGCAGGCAAATATGACGCGCTCTGAATATGGTGCGAAATTTCGTCAGGTACAGGCCTGGCTGCACAGCGGCGATTGTTATCAGGTGAATCTTGCACAGCGCTTTCAGGCGCATTATGTCGGTGATGAATGGCAGGCTTTTTGCCACCTGAACCGCTCGAACCGCGCTCCGTTCAGTGCTTTTTTGCGCCTGGAAGAGGGTGTGATTTTAAGCCTGTCGCCGGAGCGGTTTATTCAGCTTCGGGATGATGTTATCGAGACGCGTCCCATTAAAGGCACGCTCCCGCGCCTGCCTGACGCCCGGGACGATGCGCAACAGGCGCAAAAACTGGCCGCATCAACGAAGGACCGGGCCGAGAATCTGATGATTGTCGACCTGATGCGCAATGATATTGGTCGGGTTGCCGTGCCTGGCTCCGTGCGCGTGCCGACGCTGTTTGCCGTAGAGCCTTTTCCGGCGGTTCACCATCTGGTCAGTACCGTGACAGCAAAGCTGCCTGCCACATTGCATGCCAGTGATGTGCTACGCGCCGCGTTTCCGGGTGGATCGATTACCGGGGCGCCCAAAATTCGCGCCATGGCGATTATCGATGAACTGGAACCGCAACGGCGTAATGCCTGGTGCGGCAGCATTGGGTACATCAGTTTTTGCGGCGCCATGGATACGAGCATCACCATTCGTACCCTGACGGCGTGGGCGGGGCAAATCTTCTGCTCAGCGGGGGGCGGCATCGTGGCGGACAGCAACGAAGAGGCTGAATATCAGGAAACATTTGATAAAGTTAACCGTATCTTGCAGCAACTGGAGAGCTAAACCGTGGCGCAGCCAAACTTAACCCTGGATGATTTTCTCTCGCGTTTTCAGCTTTTACGCCCCCAGCTACACCCCACCGCCGCAAATGCGCGGCAGGCGGCAGTGCTGGTGCCGGTGGTGCGGCGCGAGCAGCCAGGGTTACTGTTAACACAGCGCTCGCCACGATTACGAAAACACGCCGGTCAGGTCGCCTTTCCCGGTGGTGCCGTTGATGATACCGATGCCTCGCTGATTGCCGCCGCCCTGCGCGAAGCGCAAGAAGAGGTCGCCATCCCGCCCGACTCCGTCGAGGTTATCGGTGTGCTACCGCCGGTTGACAGCGTCACCGGATTTCGCGTGACGCCCGTTGTGGGGATCATTCCCCCTGACCTGCACTACCATGCCAGCGAAGATGAGGTGGCTTCGGTGTTTGAAATGCCGCTTGCCGAAGCGCTACGCCTGGGGCGCTATCATCCACTGGACATTCATCGTCAGGGCAATGCGCACCGGGTTTGGCTCTCCTGGTATCAGCATTATTTTGTCTGGGGCATGACCGCGGGCATAATTCGTGAGCTGGCGCTGCAGGTGGGGCTTCGCCCTTGACTATACTTAACATGAAGCATTTTTAAGACAGCGGAATGTGACCGCGCGCTATTAGTAAAATCGAGGTTAGGCATTAGTTTAATTCATGTGAATAATTAAGCTGCCCGCACGCTTCCCTCTTACACTATGCGCAGTTATTACATCGTTACTGGAACCCCCGGTAACCCTGTCAGGAGTGTTAATGTGATTAGTATATTCGACATGTTTAAGGTGGGTATTGGTCCCTCTTCCTCCCACACTGTTGGCCCGATGAAAGCCGGGAAACAGTTCGTCGATGACCTGGTCGAAAAAGGATTACTGGAAAGCGTTACCCGCGTCGCGGTGGACGTTTATGGCTCACTGTCGCTGACAGGTAAAGGCCACCATACCGATATCGCCATTATTATGGGTCTGGCTGGCAATGAGCCAGCCACGGTAGACATTGATTCCATCCCTGCGTTTATTCGCGATGTGGAAAACCGGGGCCGCCTGTTGCTGGCGCAGGGCCGCCGGGAAGTCGATTTCCCGCAGGATAACGGCATGCGTTTTCACAGCGACAACCTGCCGCTGCACGAAAATGCCATGAGCATCCACGCGTGGAATGGTGAGCGCGAAGTCTACAGCAAGACCTATTACTCCATCGGTGGCGGTTTTATTGTCGATGAAGAGCATTTTGGTAAAGAAGTGCTCAACGAAGTGACCGTTCCCTACCCGTTCAAATCCGCCAGCGATATGCTGAATTATTGCAAAGAGACCGGACTGTCACTCTCTGGCATGGTGATGCAAAACGAACTCGCGCTGCATAGCAGACAGGAGATCGAAGCGTACTTTGGTCATGTCTGGGCGACCATGCGTGCCTGTATCGACCGCGGGATGAATACAGAAGGCGTGCTGCCTGGCCCATTGCGCGTCCCGCGTCGCGCCTCGGCGCTGCGCCGTATGCTGGTTGCCAGCGATAAATTATCCAGTGATCCAATGAATGTGATCGATTGGGTCAATATGTTCGCGCTGGCAGTGAATGAAGAGAACGCTGCCGGTGGGCGTGTGGTGACAGCGCCAACAAACGGGGCCTGTGGTATTGTCCCGGCAGTGCTGGCTTACTATGACCACTTTATCGAATCCGTCAGCCCGGACATTTATATCCGCTATTTCCTTGCCGCAGGCGCAATTGGCGCACTGTACAAAATGAACGCATCGATTTCCGGTGCCGAAGTGGGTTGCCAGGGTGAAGTGGGTGTCGCCTGCTCAATGGCGGCGGCGGGCCTTGCGGAGTTACTGGGCGCCAGCCCGGAACAGGTGTGCGTAGCGGCGGAAATCGGCATGGAGCATAACCTTGGCCTCACCTGCGATCCGGTAGCCGGTCAGGTACAGGTGCCCTGCATTGAGCGTAATGCTATCGCCTCCGTCAAAGCCATTAATGCCTCCCGTATGGCCATGCGCCGTACCAGCGCCCCCCGAGTCTCACTGGATAAGGTTATCGAAACCATGTACGAGACCGGCAAAGATATGAACGCTAAGTATCGCGAAACCTCTCGTGGCGGCCTCGCCATTAAGGTTCAGTGCGACTAATACTCTTTTCCAGCCCTTCTACGACGGAAGGGCTAAATTCTGTGCCTTTTCTCATCGCATTCCCGCTTTCCCAACTACACTTTCTTTGTTCTGGCGGAAATTCCAGGCCAGTGGCTTTTAAGGCGGTCACGGCATGCAAACAGCACAGAGAATTATTAAAAGCTATCTGCGCAAGCGCTTAGCAATTTGCGTAGCCCTGGCAATTGTGACGCTCATTTCCACTCTCGCTATTCTCTTTATTTCGGAGCGCAATGTTAATCAGCAGAAAATTGTCGCTTTCACCGCACATGCTGTTGAATCATTCGATAAATTACTCTTACCCCTTGAACACAAACGTGACGTGATTCTGCCCCTCGTTGGGACATCTTGCGCCAATGCCCACCTGCAATTGCGCACTCAGGCCGCCAGTTTGCAGACCGTGCGTGACATCGGGCTCATAAAAGACGGGATTCTGTACTGCTCGAGCATTTTTGGTTATCGGGATGTGCCCATTAAGCAACTGCAACCCGCGTTACCGTCGACAAAACCAGTCATGATGCTTTCCACCGATCAGTCGCTTTTAAAAAACAGCCCGGTGATGATTATGTGGTATCCCGCCGCCACCGACGGTCAGAGCGGTATTATCGAGGTTGTTAATATCGATTTGCTGACCAATTTAATGCTGGAACCTGATGAGCCCTTGATTACCTCCGCCAGCCTGAGCATGAATGACCGTCATCTGACCTATGGTAGCGGCGTCAGTAATCGTCTGCCGGAGCTGAATAATGAAGAGCGTTATCAACAGGAATCAGAACATTTTCCTTTTATCGTCAGCGTGACCGGACCGGGAGCAGTCGCACTGGCATGGCGTCATTTGCCGTCACAATTACCGCTGGGACTGCTGCTGAGTTTACTGATTGGTTATATTGCCTGGCTGGCCACGGCCAGCCGTATGAGTTTTTCCGGCGAGATCAATCTGGGCCTTGCCGCACGAGAATTTGAGCTATTTTGCCAGCCGCTCCTGGAGGCGAACAACAACACCTGCATCGGCGTTGAAATACTGTTGCGCTGGAACAACCCTCGTCAGGGCTGGATCCCTCCCGATGTTTTTATTCCCATCGCCGAACAGCACAATTTAATCGCCCCACTGACACGCTATGTGATGGCGGAAACCCAGCGCCAGCTTGGGCTTTTTCCGGCGGACAGTACGTTTCAGATTGGTATCAATGTCGCGCCGAGCCACTTGCGCCATGGCATGTTGCTCCAGGATCTTAATCGCCTGTGGTATCACGCGAACCCGGTGCAACAATTAACCATAGAGCTTACCGAGCGTGATGCGCTGCATGACGTAGATTACCGTATGGTGCGCGAGCTTCATCGCAGGGGGGCCAAAATCGCCATTGACGATTTCGGTACGGGCAACAGTTCACTGTCATGGCTGGAGAGACTGCGCCCGGATGTATTAAAAATTGATAAGTCCTTCACCATGGCTATTGGTACGGATGCGGTGAACTCGACGGTGACGGATATGATTATCGCCCTGGGGCAACGTCTGAATATTGAACTGGTGGCGGAAGGAGTAGAAAACCCCCGTCAGGCGCAGCATCTGCGGCAACGGGGGGTGCATATATTGCAAGGATTTTTGTACGCGAAGCCCATGCCAATTAAAGAGTTTCCGCGTTGGCTGGCAGGTTGGACTTCCCCACCAGCACGGCGTAAAGGGCTAATGATGCCGCTTATGCCATAGGGAAATTACTCTTCTTCGTCGTGAAGCGGTCGCTCTTTAACAACACGTACCAGGTCGACACGATAGTCATTGGCTTCGATAACGCTGATATGCAGCGGCGCAAGCTCCAGCTTGTCGCCCGGACGGGGGATCTGACCATTAATGGCGATCACCAGGCCCGCAACGGTGGCGATATCCTCGTTTTCGTTGACCAAAGTGTCCAGGCCCAGAGTATGTTGCAGAGCATGCAAATCGGTGGCGCCTTTAACCAGCCAGCCATCGCCGTCAGCGACGATTTCCGGCGTTTCGTCAGCATCCGGGAACTCACCGGCAATCGCCTCCAGCACATCCAGCGGTGTTACCAGTCCCTGTACCACCCCAAATTCGTTGGTGACGATAACGAAGCTGCCACGGGCACGGCGCAATACGGCCAGCAGTTTTATCGGGTCCAGCGTTTCCGGCACGACGATCGCCGGCGAGGCCGACGCCATGGCTGCAACGTCCGTTCCCTCTTCCAGCGCCACCAGCATCTCTTTGGCGCGAACAATACCCAGCACCTCATCCAGTTCACCACGACAGACCGGGAACAGGCTGTGCGGCGAGGAAAGAAGCTGCTGGCGGATCTCTTCCACACTCAGGTTAGCGTCGACCCAACTGATTTCACCGCGCGGCGTCATGATGCTACGCAACGAGCGGGAAGCCAGCGTTAACACGCCATTGATCATGTAACGTTCTTCTTCGGCAAACGCGCCTTCCGGCACCGATACCGGCGACTGACTGTCTGTATCCTGCGTCTGACTGGCCTGACGTTTGCCGCCCATCAGCCGCAAAATCGCATCGGCGGTACGCGCACGCAGCGGCAGCGTTGACTGATGACGAAGAAAGTTGCGACGGGCAATCTGGTTGAACAGCTCGATAATGATTGAAAAACCAATCGCCGCGTACAGGTAGCCTTTCGGAATATGGAAACCAAAACCTTCCGCGACCAGGCTCAGACCAATCATCAGCAGGAAGCTCAGACAGAGCACCACCACCGTGGGATGCTGGTTGACGAAGCGGGTCAGCGGTTTGGATGCCAGCAGCATCACCGCCATGGCAATGACCACGGCTGCCATCATGACCGGCAGATGGTTCACCATCCCGACCGCTGTGATCACCGCATCAAGCGAGAACACGGCATCAAGAATAACAATCTGTACCACCACCACCCAGAAACTGGCATATCCTTTACCCTGTCCTTCGTCGTGCTGACGATTCTCCAGCCTTTCATGTAGCTCGGTCGTCGCTTTAAAGAGCAGGAATATCCCCCCGAGCAGCATGATCAAATCACGGCCAGAGAAGGTGAAATCCATGACGGAGAAGAGCGGTTTTGTCAGCGTGACCATCCAGGAGATCAGAGACAACAGGCCTAAACGCATCACCAGCGCCAGAGAGAGGCCAATCAGGCGCGCTTTATCTCGCTGCTTTGGCGGCAATTTATCGGCGAGGATGGCGATAAAAACCAGGTTATCAATACCAAGAACAATTTCCAGAACGACAAGTGTCAACAACCCCGCCCATATTGAGGGGTCCATTAAGAATTCCATGGCAAGCTCCTGCTAAAGGCATGATAAGTCCGCGCGTAGGTGTGCGCAGGCATGATGACAACAAGGGGGTTCAAGGTTAAAGAATGGCTGGCGCAAACAGGCCAAAGGGGGAACTGGCGTCGGTGACGGTCCATACAGCGGGCTGATGCCCTGTACTCCTGATAATTAAACGGATGTTAAACATATCAGAGAGACTTTGGGTTTTGCAAAGATTTACCTGAATTTGCATTTTGAGAGATATTTTTCGCTCCGAAATTTCCCGTACGCTAAAGCTAAATTACGGATGTTCATCACATAAATTATTTTTTCACTATCTAAAATAATTCCCGGAAGTCTTAGTTTTTTCTTTCTAAGCCCTGTCTGAATCGATTCGGGCTGTCAGAGAGATTCAGAACGCATCAGTTAATGATGTGTTAACGACAAAAACGAAGGAGGTAGCAAGTGACCATTGCTATTGTGATAGGCACACATGGTTGGGCTGCGGAACAGTTACTCAAAACCGCCGAAATGCTATTGGGCGAGCAAGAGAACGTCGGTTGGATCGATTTCGTTCCCGGTGAAAACGCCGAGACGTTAATCGAGAAATACAACGCGCAGTTGGAAAAGCTCGATACACATCAGGGCGTGCTATTTCTCGTTGATACATGGGGTGGTAGCCCGTTCAATGCTGCCAGCCGCATTGTCGTCGATAAAGAGCATTATGAAGTGGTGGCTGGCGTCAATATTCCTATGCTCGTGGAAACACTGATGGCGCGAGACGACAACCCAACCTTTGATGAACTGGTGGCGGTCGCGGTGGAAACAGGACGCGAAGGCGTGAAAGCGCTGAAAGCCAAACCTGTGGAAAAACCGACGCCCGTTGCGCCCCCTAAACCTGCGGCTCCAGTAAAACCGATGGGACCGAATGACTATATGGTCATTGGTCTTGCCCGTATTGATGACCGCTTGATCCATGGTCAGGTCGCAACACGCTGGACCAAAGAAACAAACGTGACGCGCATTATCGTCGTCAGTGATGAAGTTGCAGCCGATAACGTACGTAAGACGCTGCTCACACAGGTTGCGCCTCCCGGGGTGACGGCGCACGTGGTGGACGTAGCCAAGATGATCCGTGTTTACAACAACCCGAAATACGCGGGTGAGCGGGTGATGCTGTTGTTTACCAACCCAACTGACGTACTGCGCATTGTTGAAGAGGGTGTGAAAATCACCACCGTCAATATCGGCGGTATGGCCTATCGGCAGGGGAAAACTCAGGTGAACAACGCGGTTTCGGTGGATGAAAAAGACATTGCGGCCTTCAAAAAGCTCAACGAACGCAATATCGAGCTGGAAGTTCGCAAAGTTTCTAACGACCCGAAACTGAAAATGATGGATTTGATCAATAAGGTCGCGAAGTAACCGCGCCGGGTTGGTTGACTCAGTTTCACACTTACGTTTGTTTAGCATAGGAGAAGTACAATGGAGATTACCACTCTTCAGATTGTGCTGGTGTTCGTCGTCGCGTGTATTGCCGGTATGGAATCGGTACTCGATGAATTTCAGTTTCACCGTCCGTTAGTGGCCTGTACGCTGGTGGGTATCGTCCTGGGGGATATGAAAACCGGTATTATCATCGGCGGTACCCTGGAGATGATTGCGCTGGGCTGGATGAACATCGGTGCGGCGGTCGCGCCCGATGCCGCGCTCGCCTCTATTATCTCAACCGTCCTGGTTATCGCGGGTCATCAAAGTATCGGCGCAGGTATCGCGCTGGCTATCCCACTGGCAGCAGCAGGCCAGGTACTGACCATTATCGTGCGTACCATCACCGTAGCCTTCCAGCACGCGGCGGATAAGGCGGCAAACAACGGCAACCTCACGGCATTGTCCTGGATCCATGTCTCGTCCCTGTTCCTTCAGGCCATGCGTATCGCTATCCCGGCCGTTATCGTTGCTATCTCCGTCGGGACCAGTGAAGTTCAGGGTATGCTGAACGCCATTCCGGAAGTCGTAACCAGTGGTCTGAACATCGCTGGCGGCATGATCGTGGTGGTTGGTTATGCGATGGTTATCAATATGATGCGCGCAGGCTACCTGATGCCGTTCTTCTACCTTGGTTTCGTGACGGCGGCGTTTACTAACTTCAACCTCGTTGCGCTGGGTGTGATTGGTGCCGTGATGGCCATCCTTTATATCCAACTGAGCCCGAAATATAACCGCTCTGCTGGCGGGCCTGCACAGGCTGCTGGTAATAACGATCTCGATAACGAACTGGACTAACAGGTGAGCGAAATGGTTGATATGACGACTAAAACTACCACTGAGAAAAAACTCACTCCGGGTGATATTCGTGGCGTGTTCATCCGTTCTAACCTGTTTCAGGGTTCATGGAACTTCGAACGTATGCAGGCGCTGGGTTTCTGCTTCTCGATGGTACCGGCTATCAGACGCCTGTATCCGGAGAACAACGACGCGCGTAAACAAGCTATCAAGCGTCACCTGGAATTCTTTAATACCCATCCTTATGTTGCAGCGCCGGTACTGGGTGTAACGCTGGCGATGGAAGAACAGCGTGCGAACGGGGCAGAGATTGACGATGGTGCCATCAACGGTATCAAAGTGGGTCTGATGGGGCCGCTGGCGGGCGTGGGTGACCCCATTTTCTGGGGTACCGTACGTCCGGTATTCGCAGCGCTCGGTGCGGGTATTGCCATGAGCGGCAGCCTGCTTGGGCCACTGTTGTTCTTCTTCCTGTTTAACCTGGTGCGCCTGGCAACCCGCTATTACGGTGTAGCCTATGGTTATCGTAAGGGTATTGATATCGTTCAGGATATGGGCGGCGGTTTCCTGCAGAAACTGACCGAAGGGGCATCCATTCTCGGCCTCTTTGTCATGGGGGCCCTGGTTAATAAGTGGACACACGTTAACATTCCGCTGGTGGTCTCGCGTATTACCGACCAGACCGGTAAACAAAACGTCACGACAGTGCAAACCATCCTCGATCAGTTGATGCCAGGCCTGGTTCCGCTACTGCTGACTTTCGCCTGTATGTGGCTGTTACGTAAGAAAGTGAACCCGCTGTGGATCATCGTTGGCTTCTTCGTCATCGGGATCGTAGGGTATGCGGTTGGCCTGTTAGGTCTGTAATCCGTTGTGTTATAACCGGGGCCTTGCCCCGGTTTTTTATCATCAGGAGGAACCATGACGCTCACGGACAGCATACTGATGTTGTTTATCGCCGCCCTGCTGGCATTTGCCATTTACGATGAACTTATCCTGCCCCGCCGTCACGGCGATACCCTGCTTGCCCTCCCCTTGCTGCGTCGCAGCCGTGTTGATGCGGCTATTTTTGTTGGCCTGTTGGTTATCCTTATTTACAACAATGTCACAAATAACGGTACGCCATTAACCACATGGTTATTATCCGCGCTGGCATTATTAGCCATTTATCTTTTTTGGATTCGTACACCCAAGATCATCTTCAAATCGCGGGGATTTTTCTTTGCCAGCGTATGGATAGAATATAACCGAATTAAGGAGATGAACTTATCTGAGGATGGCGTGCTGGTGATGCAATTAGAACAAAGGCGTTTACTTATCCGGGTGAAAAATATTGATGACCTGGAAAAGATATATAAATTAATGATTAAAATTCAATAGCTTGAATGATAACACTCACATCCCCAGTGTATATTAAATAAGCACACTTATAGCCTTTGCTATATTTCCATCGGGAAAGTGCTTAATCTTTTTAACGTTATATTCACCTATAAATCTAAATGTTAATCGTTATCAACTGGTAAATGGATTAATAATTCTCTGTTGTTGTTTTATATTCTCAAAATATGTTAATGTTGCGCCCGTCGTTGGGGAGTAGCCGATTTCCATTTACTGGAAATGTACGTGTCAACATACTCGTTGCAAAACGTGGCACGTACGGACTGAGAGTTATCCAGTCAGGCGAGACCATTGACACATCAACTGCTGTTTACTGGGGGCAGTGGTGTGTTATATGGAACTCCCGGTCAGGACGCTCGCATGAATTTATCCGCCACAATTCTTCTCGCCTTTGGCATGTCGATGGATGCCTTCGCTGCATCAATCGGTAAAGGGGCGACCCTGCATAAACCCAAATTCTCCGAAGCCCTCCGCACTGGCCTGATTTTTGGCGTCATTGAAACGCTGACGCCGCTTATTGGCTGGGGTCTGGGGATGCTTGCCAGCCAGTTTGTGCTGGAGTGGAATCACTGGATTGCCTTCATCTTACTGATGTTCCTTGGCGGCAGAATGGTGCTGGAAGGTTTTCGCGCAGAGACGGATGACACAGGGGAAGCGCCGCATCGCCACGGTTTCTGGTTGTTGGTCACTACCGCGATTGCGACCAGTCTTGATGCGATGGCCGTAGGGGTGGGTCTGGCATTCTTGCAGGTGAATATTCTGACGACCGCGCTGGCGATTGGTTGCGCCACACTGGTGATGTCCACACTCGGCATGATGATTGGTCGGTATATTGGCCCGCTGCTGGGCAAGCGGGCAGAAATTCTTGGCGGTATCGTTCTTATCGGGATCGGTATTGAGATCCTCTGGTCACACTTCGCGCCTTAATCGACGCGCTGCAGACAATGCAGGGTAAAATCGGTCTGACAGCTAAAGCGCGCTTTCGCTGCCAGTGTCTCCCGGACATCCGGTTTTGCCCGCCACGCAAAGGGCGTCATTTGCAGTAACGCGACGGCCTCGGCACCGGTTAATTCCATCTGATAACTCAGTGATTGCTGCTCTACGACGCGAAACCCTTCTATCTCGCCATTATCAGGCGCATGTAACTGCACTTCGCGGTAAATTAACCCTTTCAGCTCCATCAAGTGGCGTGGCCCAGGCGCTGCGGTAATGACCCATCCACCCGGTTTTACCACACGTACCAGTTCTTCTGCTTTGCAGGGCGCGTAAATACGTACGACAGCGTCAATGCTGTCATTCTGGAAAGGCAGGCGATGGCTGGAGGCAACGCAAAACATCACCTCCGGGTAACGTTTCGCGGCTGCCCGAATGGCGGCTTTTGACACATCGAGGCCAAACGTCCGTGCCTCTTTACGCTGCGCGACCTCAGCAAAGGACTGAGTGTAGTACCCTTCCCCACAGCCAATATCCAGTATCACCTCTGCCTGCGCAGGGAGGCGCTTCTGTAGCTGTAAAGCGATCGCATCGCGCAGCGGCTGGTAGTGTCCGGCATCAAGAAACGCACGGCGCGCCTGCATCATTTCCGCACTGTCGCCCGGATCCCGCGAACGCTTATGCTGCACGGGCAGTAAATTGACGTACCCTTCTTTCGCGATGTCGAACTGATGGCGTTGTGGACAGGAAAAGCTATGTTCGGAACGCGTCAAGGGGGCGTGACAAAGTGGGCAACTGAAGGGCATGGCAACTCCGGGACTCTTTAAAGGACGCAAGTTTACCGCCATTCGGCGCATCGGGGAATGCGAAGCCAGAAATTAAAAAGCCCCGCACAATGGCGAGGCTTTTCGCTGACATTGATACGCCAGTGGCGTCTCAAGTACCAGTGGTTTTGAAATTAGATAGCAGTTACGTTAACAGCTGCCGGGCCTTTCTGGCCGTCCTGAATTTCAAACTCAACGTTCTGGCCTTCGGCCAGAGTTTTGAAGCCGTTACCCTGGATTGCAGAGAAGTGTACGAACACATCTTTGCTGCCATCAGCAGGAGTAATGAAACCAAAACCTTTGGACTCGTTGAACCACTTAACTTGACCTTTAATCTTTGCCATTTGCAATATTCCTTAATGTATATACTTCGCCCGTAGGCATTAACTGAGATAAAACTGAGACATTACTGCTTGAGGCACTAATATAAGGTTCGGCAGAGAAGCGGTATTCAACGATAACGTGTTTACTCAGGACTTCTTTACTGAAAATGCCACACATAAACAGAACTGTACCTCGTTTGACCCAAAACGTGTTATCACACACAACGTAAATTATGGCAAGCCATTTTTAAAAAGGCCTGGATCCGTCGCACAAATTCTAAGGTTATCAATACAACCGATGCACATTTATGCATACAAGATAACCTCATAACGACAGGCAGCCCGCGTTCTGGCTCCGTTTGATAACCCATCTTTTTTACCATAGCTCAATGAGTTCCATTCGTCCACGTGGGGGGATAAAAATATTACGGCATACCTTATATCAGTAACTGCATTAACGCATACCTATGCCATTTTTCGCTAATCAGGAAGGTCTGAAATGCGCCCCTCTTGTAACTAATCAAATGTGTTGGTTTACCATCGAATATTTGTTGTGCAATTAAGCAGGAGTGTGCACCAAAATAATGAAAGTCTGATGACAGTGCCTCATTAAAAGGCAATAAAAACGTTTCGATAAAAATAAAAAATATTTAACTTCTTCTAAATAATAAATTAGTACCAGTGCTACTCGTCCGTATTTTGCAAAGAAAAAGACTGACCAATTTTCAGCGTCATGAAGTTCGTAATGTCATCTGCCGTTTCGCTTAATGCGTTATGCAACTCGCGCAGCGGCTCATCCAGTGATTCATCCGCCAGTTCAAAAACACCCCAGTGAATAGGAAATGTTAGCGGTTTGCCCAACTGCTGCCATAACGTTACCGCCTGTTGCGGATCCATATGGTTGTAGGCCATGAACCAACGAGGAGCGTATGCACCAATAGGGAGCGCTGCCAGGCTGAGTGGCCCTAACCGTTGTGGAATAGTCAGTAACGCCTCGCAGTAACCCGTGTCTCCCGGAAACCAGAAACGATGTGCACTATTTTCCACAACCCAACCACACCATAAGGCGTTATTGCGATCCCAGGGGGTGCGCATGCTCCAGTGCTGAGCTGGCACAGCCGTATACACAAGCCCCTGGAATACCACGCTTTGCCACCAGTCCAGTTCCGTCACATTGCTCGCCCCCAAACGACGGCACCAGTTTCCCAGCCCAAGGGGGACAAAAATCGTCACGTGTGGAAAACGTTGGATAAGCGCGCGCATCGTTCTGGCATCAAGGTGATCGTAGTGATTGTGCGAGATAACGATAGTGTCGAGCGAAGGGAGTTCGGAAATGGTCAGTGCAGGCGGTGTTCGTCGCTGCGGTCCGGCAAAACGTAGTGGCGATGCCCGGTCTGAGAAAACCGGATCGGTCAAAATATACTGCCCCATCAGGCGCAACAGAATTGAAGAGTGGCCTAACCACCAGACCCTGTCATCGTCGCCCTTAATTTCTGCATGCTGCCACCACTGCGCAGTAAAACTGTCATAGCCCTCTGCGGGTGGACGGGGTAGTCCTGCGGCTTTGCGCTCCTGCCGCCAACGCTTTACATCGCCAGGCGCATGACCACCTGGCGTGAGATTAGTAAATCCGTCGGGACGATGGTGAGGAAGTACGGTATTAAACCAGAGATTTTTACGCGCCATACAGCCCCTCACCTTGCGAAATTAACGCTCGGCTACCAGACGAATAAATTCGTCGTCTTTGCCTTCTTCCTCAACAACCTGTGCCGGAGCAGCGACCTCTTTTTCCGGTTCGTTCGATTCGCACAGACGACGCAACAATGCGGTCTGACGTTTTTGCTGATCTAACACTGCTTCGAGCAATTCGATTTGCTCATTAGTC
This sequence comes from Phytobacter diazotrophicus, assembly GCF_052061655.1. Lineage (NCBI taxonomy): Bacteria > Pseudomonadati > Pseudomonadota > Gammaproteobacteria > Enterobacterales > Enterobacteriaceae > Phytobacter > Phytobacter diazotrophicus. Next base: position 3,407,331 of record NZ_CM125428.1, read on the forward strand.
CGCGAACTTGCACGATTGATAAAGAACCACAGCACCAGCCCAACCAGCAACACCACCACCGAAACGACAAAAGACGCGATATTAAGCGCGCCTGAATTCATTAATTCGTTCATTTTACCACCTCAACCAAAGAGGTACATTTTACCACTGGCAAGACGGAAGGACATCATTAACGACAAAAAAGCCCCTACCAGGGGATATATTTATTGATGACGCAAATGCCGCTGAAAAACTGAACATCCTGGTCGCACATCACATTTAGCATTTGAGTCCAGAGCAACAGGCAGACCACCAGTACGGCGATCAGTATTAGCCATCTAAACTTTTTCACTCCACTCTCCGATACTCCACTCTATGTTACCAGGTTAGCATTAGTTCCTTAAACCGCGACTAACTGTATCTCTAATCGGAGTTTTTAGGAATGCTCGGGTGTGCGGTATACCGCCAAAACGGTAGCCTGAAAACAGTATCCAAACGCAAGGAATGAAAATGCGCACTCTTATTCGGGCAATTATTGTCGTGGCACTGGTCTGGGTTGGTATTTTGCTAAGTGGATATGGCGTGCTGATTGGCAGCCATGAAAATGCTGCAGGTCTGGGATTGCAGTGTAAATACCTGACGGCTCGGGGCGTCAGCACGGCACAATATGTTCACTCAAGCAGCGGTATTATCGGACTCACACAGTGTCCGGTACTGCGCAAAAGCGAAACCGTTGTCGATAATGGATAAACAAACGCCGCCATCAAGGCGGCGTTTTCACACTCAGAACGGGTAATCGTTATAACCCATCTGTTCAGAAATCTTACGCGCAGCATGGTGAAGCATACTGACATACTCATGCAGGCGTTCCTCGGAGAAACGCAGCGTCGGGAAGGAGATACTCAGCCCGGCAATGACGACGCCGAAACGGTCAAAGACTGGCACACCGATGCAACGTAACCCTTCTTCCTGCTCTTCATTATCTTCGCCATAACCCTGCTGGCGGACGATATCGAGCATCGGTAATAAATCCTCGGTACTGGTAATGGTGCGCTCGGTACTGCGTTTGTACTCTACGCCTTCAAGGATCTGCACAACCTCTTCCTTGTCACGCCACGCCAGCAATACTTTACCAATCGCGGTGCTATACAGCGGGTTGCGGCGACCAATGCGTGAATACATGCGCAGGTTATACATAGAGTCGATTTTATGGATGTAGACAATGCTGTCTTCATCCAGCGCGCCCAGGTGGATAGTCTCTTTGGTCAGGCGAGAGAGTTCACGCATCTGAATATCAGCACTGCGGATCAGGTCTACGTTTTGCAGCGCCCGTGCACCGAGTTCGAACAGTTTAAGGGTGAGAGAGTATTTCTCTGATTCCCCTTCCTGAGCAACATAGCCCAGTGATTTCATCGTCTGCAAAAAGCGATATACGGTGCTTTTTGACATCATGACGCGCTGCGAAAGTTCGGTGATCCCGATCTCACGTTCTTCGCCAAGCGCCTGCAGAATGCCAAATACCTTCAGTACAGAAGACACAGAGTCTGGCTGTTTATCCAAATCTGCAATAGCCATTAGTCACCTCATCGCCCGTGTTTTATAAAAATCAGAATAGTTTTTTATTATAAATTTCTCGCCTGCCCGTCGCAATCCGAGTTTGGTCACTTCGTTACAAATCTGCGATATAAAACCGAAATGCGGATGATAGAATCATTATACAAATCATTGAACAAGCAAAACCCAGCTTTTCCCATGAATAAATCCACACCAGACGGCTTACCGGTCCCACAACGCTACGGGGCAATTTTAACGATTGTTATTGGCATTACCATGGCCGTACTCGACGGCGCTATTGCTAACGTTGCACTGCCTACTATTGCACGGGATCTGCATGCCTCAGCGGCCAGCTCAATATGGGTCGTTAATGCCTATCAGATAGCGATTGTCATCTCCCTGCTGACGTTATCGTTCCTCGGCGACATGTTCGGCTACCGTCGCGTCTACCAGTGCGGGCTGGTGCTTTTTACATTGACGTCCCTGTTATGCGCGCTGTCAGATTCGTTACTCACGCTGACGCTTGCTCGTGTCGCGCAAGGTTTCGGTGGCGCGGCGCTAATGAGTGTGAATACTGCATTAATTCGCCTGATTTACCCCCAGCGTCAACTGGGGCGCGGGATGGGAATCAACTCATTCGTGGTTGCTGTCTCCTCGGCAGCAGGCCCGACGATTGCCGCAGCTATTCTCTCTGTCGCCTCCTGGAAGTGGCTGTTTTTGATTAATGTGCCACTGGGAGTACTCTCGCTGGTCCTGGCGCTGCGCTATTTGCCCGCCAATGGCTCACGCAGTGCGATGCCGAAATTCGATCTCCCAAGCGCAGTGATGAACGCGCTAACGTTTGGTTTACTGATAACCGCGATGAGTGGATTCGCCCAGGGGCAATCCACCACACTGGTGCTCACTGAAATCGCCGCCATGCTGGTGATTGGCACCTTCTTTGTACGTCGGCAACTGCGTTTGCCGGTGCCTCTGTTACCCGTCGACCTGTTGCGTATCCCGCTGTTCTCATTATCGATTTGTACGTCAATCTGCTCTTTTTGCGCACAAATGCTGGCCCTCGTTTCCCTCCCCTTCTTTATGCAATCGGTGCTTGGGCGCAGCGAAGTGGAAACCGGTCTGCTGTTAACCCCGTGGCCGTTAGCGACCATGGTGATGGCACCGTTAGCGGGTTATCTCATTGAACGTGTCCATGCCGGATTATTGGGCGCGCTTGGGCTGGCCATGATGGCGTGCGGCTTGTTTGCGCTTGCGATGCTACCCACAACCCCTGCCGATGCGGATATTATCTGGCGAATGGCCCTTTGTGGGGCGGGATTTGGCCTGTTCCAGTCGCCCAATAACCATACGATTATCAGCTCCGCGCCGCGTCAACGTAGCGGTGGCGCCAGCGGCATGCTCGGTACCGCGCGTCTGTTAGGGCAGAGTTCCGGGGCGGCACTGGTGGCGTTACTCTTCAACCTGTTTGATAAGAGCGGGACGCATACATCACTCATGCTGGCAGGCATACTGGCGACCATCGCCGCTATTGTCAGCGGTTTGCGGATCACGCAGCCGCGCACGGCATAAAAAAAGCGCGTCATATGACGCGCTTTTTCATTTCAGGCGTACGCCTTATTTGAGATAAGCTCCGCTACGCAGCGCTTCGATACGCTTGTCCAGCGGCGGGTGAGTCATAAACAGCTCGCTTAACGATTTGCCTTTACCGTTAATGCAAAATGCCATCATGCTGCTGGCTTCCTGCGGCTCGTAGCTGGTTTTCAGACGCTGGAGAGCGGCAATCATTTTTTCACGGCCAACAAGTTTTGCAGAACCCGCATCGGCATGGAATTCACGGTGACGCGAGAACCACATCGTGATGATGCTGGCCAGAATACCAAAAACCAGTTCCAGCACAGTCGCTACCGCAAAGTAGATCAACGGGTTACCGTTGCTCTCTTCGCCTTCATCGCGGTTGCCGCTAAGAAAGCCTGATGCAACCTGCGCTAGAATACGCGAGATGAAGATAACGAAGGTGTTCACCACCCCCTGAATCAGGGTCATCGTGACCATGTCGCCGTTTGCAATATGGCTGATTTCGTGGGCAATAACCGCTTCGGCTTCATCACGGCTCATATTCTGCAAAAGCCCGGTACTGACAGCGACCAGCGATGCGTCACGGCGTGCACCTGTCGCAAATGCGTTGATATCCGGCGCATGGTAGATAGCCACCTGCGGCATCGCGATACCCGCCTGGCGAGCCTGATTAGCAACGGTATTCATCAGCCAGCGTTCCATGTCGTTACGCGGCTGTTCAATAACCTCACCGCCTACGGACTTCAGTGCCATCCATTTCGACATCAGCAGTGAAACAAAAGAGCCGCCAAAACCAAACAGCAGCGCCATAATCAATAATCCCTGCACGCTGCTCGACTGAATGCCCGTCAGGCTAAGCACCAGGCCGAAGACAAGCATGACGGCAAGGTTAGTCAACAGGAAGAGCGCGATACGCATCATAATTTTCTTTTAACCTCTAATTAACAAAACGCACTATGCGATTACCCACATCGTATGGTTAATCCGGCTATTTTCAAGCATCAGAGAGCCGTAAGTGACCAGAAAGACACAACTTTACATTTTGTAGCACAATGCTTACGCCATGTGGAGCTTGTTAAAAAAACAGGCACAATTTCTTGTGCCTGCTGGAGGGTTATTTTGCGGGAGCGGGGTCAGCCGCCGGGGAATCTTTTTCAAGATGGGCAAGGTCCAGCGCGATATGGACGGTCTCATCAAGATAGGGATCCGGCTCCTGGTAATCTTTCGGCAGATCTTCCAGTTTCTTCAGCTGCGGTTTGCCTTCACGTTTGAAGCGATCGTTGAGGCGACTGAGACGAATAGCATCGTCTTCGGTGTTCTCTTTTTCACGCTGCGCATAGTTCAGTGACACGATATTCTTCTTATCTTTCAGGGCATTGAAGCGAGCAATGTCCTTCATGATGTACTGGAATTCCGGGTCTTTCGCGATACGCTCATCATGTTCCTGCAGCAGCTGCGGACCAAACGGCTTCATGTCGCCATACTTCGTAAAGTTAGCCGCATTGATACTATCCCACGGCAGGGCGTTATCTTCAAACTTCTCGCCCGTTTCCGTCACTTGCGTACCCGTCGGCATGATGATGTCCGGTGTAACGCCTTTACGCTGTGTACTGCCGCCATTGACACGATAGAATTTCTGGATCGTGTACTGCACTGAACCCAGCGCAGGCCATTCCGGACGCAACATCTGGTCGTAAATACGGTTCAGCGAACGATACTGCTGAACGGTACCTTTACCGAAGGTGGGCTCACCCACGATCAACGCACGACCATAATCCTGCATCGCCGCAGCAAATATTTCAGATGCCGAGGCACTGAAGCGGTCGACCAGTACCACCAGCGGGCCTTTGTAATAGACCACGCCATCGGTATCGCTGTCTTCACGGACTTTGCCATTATTGTCGCGAACCTGAACCACAGGACCTGACGGAATAAACAGACCGGAAAGGGAAACCGCTTCCGTTAATGCTCCGCCACCGTTGGTGCGCAGATCAATCACGACGCTGCTAACGTTCTGTTTTTCGAGCTTCTGCAACTGAACCTTGACGTCATCCGTCAGACCCACATAGAAGCCAGGAATATCCAGTACGCCGACTTTTTCTTTGCCGACCGTTTTCACCGACATTTTCACTGCACGGTCTTCAAGACGAATACGTTCACGCGTCAGCGTTACAATCCGCGTCTTCGTTCCTTTACCCGCAGGCAGAATTTCGAGGCGAACTTTGCTGCCTTTCGGACCTTTGATCAGCGCAACTACGTCATCGAGACGCCAGCCAATGACATCGACCATATTCTGGCCCGTCTGACCAACACCAACGATACGATCGCCCACGCTGATGGCTTTGCTCTTCGACGCCGGACCGCCCGCTACCATCGAATTGATAACCGTGTAGTCGTCATCCATTTGCAGAACGGCACCGATACCTTCCAGAGAAAGGCTCATCTCAGTGTTGAACTGTTCCGTATTGCGTGGCGACAGATAGTTAGTATGCGGATCAATTTCGCGGGCAAACGAGGTCATCGCCAGCGAGAACACATCTTCACTGTTGGTTTGCACCAGGCGGCGAATGGCAAACTTATAACGACGCGTCAGAGTATCGCGGATCTCTTTATCATCTTTACCAGTGAGTTTGAGACTCAACTCGTCATATTTGACCTTGCCGTCCCACAGAGCATTAAGCTCAGACTCATCCTTCGGCCATGGCGCTTTGCTGCGGTCAAGGTTGAAAGTGTCGTTGCCAGAGAAATCCATCGGGCGCTCCAGCACTTTCAGTGCGTACTGGTAGCGTTCGAAACGGCGTTTTTGCGCGAGATTGTAGAGATCGTAGAAAACATCGAGTTTGCCGGTGCGGAGTTCATCACCTAACTGCGTTTTTTTCTGCGCGAATTGTGCAACATCGCTGGCCAGAAGCACGTTATGGCTGTAGTCCAGCAAATTGAGGTAACGATCGAAGATCTTTGCCGAAAAGGCTTGATCCAAATCGAATTGACGGTAGTGAGAACGGGTAAACCGCGAGGTCACACGTTCACTCACCGTCGCGTGCTGAGCCTCTTCCTTTAACACCGGAATTTGATCGGCACGGGTAATATCTTCCACTGCGAAAACCTGGCCTGTTACTAATAACAGACCAGCCAACGCTGTGCGCTTAAACAAAGTGTTCATGCCAGGCCAGGCCTCCGTTTCAGAACATCAAATGTTCTGCGCGTACAATCATCGACATACCCGAAGTAAGCTGTACGCGAACGCCATCTTTGGTGATTTCCAGGACGGTGGCGTCCATCGCATTATTACCCGCTTTAACCTTGAGGTTTTGACCTACGGTCAGTGCAGATAAATCTGAAACTGGCGTATGACGTTCTTCTCGTGGCGCACGCTGGGGTTTTGCGGCAGGTTTGTCAGTACGAGGTTTACGCTCGCTATTTTCCTTACGGCGCGGTGCCGGACGAGGTTTACGCTCACGACGCGGAGCCTCTTCCGTCTCACCTGCTGCAATGGCGGCTTCGCGTTTTTTCGCTTGTTGTTCAGCGCGTTGCGCCTGAACGCGAGCTTTGGCTTCTTCAAGCTGTTTACGGGCGTGCTCAACGTGTTGCTCATCCAGAACGCCACACGGGTTACCGTCGAGATCGACACGGGTCGCACCAGCTTTAATACCGTACAGGTAACGCCAGCTTGAAGTGTAAAGACGTAAAGCGGAACGAAGCTGAGTTTTGCTGAGATTCATCTCGCCCTCAACTCGTGCTACTAAATCCTGAAAAATACCGATTTTCAGGGGACGCGCTTCGCCTTCTGCACTGAAACAGTGAGGAAAACGTTCGGACAAAAAGGCGATAACTTCTTTACTGCTATTCAACTTAGGTTGATTTTCCATGAAATTTCCTGATTACAACGGACGTTGCCAACAAGCCGCAGGCATGAACAGGCGTCATTATAATGACGCTATCCGTAAATGCTACGTTATCCGTTGATTATCCTGCGACGCTCGCAAAGAATTTTTTATAATCGGTCTGTACAAGCGTGTTTTCCAGGTGCGAAACCAGCTCACGCAACCCTTGTTCATCCTCTGCAGTAAAGCGCGAGAACGCGACGCTATCGATATCAAGTACGCCAATAATCTGATTATTCAGTGTAATGGGCAGTACGATTTCGGCATTACTGGCAGCATCACAGGCAATATGCCCGGAGAACTGATGAACATCTTCCACGCGTTGCACGCTATTTTGTGCCACAGCAGTACCGCAAACGCCGCGTCCAACCGGAATACGCACGCAGGCAATCTTGCCCTGGAACGGCCCCAATACCAGCGTATCCCCTTCAAGGAGATAGAAACCGGCCCAGTTCACGTCGCTCAGTCGCTCAAAAAGCAGCGCGCTGGTGTTAGCGAGTGTCGCTAAGAAACTGGTTTCACCTGCCATTAACGCCTGAAAATCACGGTTTAAATCCGCGTAAAATTCTATTTTGTTCATTATCCAATCACTTTATGTCTTACTTCGGTCATGCAGTGTAGCCTATTAAAATAAGCATTAAATGCATTGATGCTCAAGAAGTTCCCATCATGAGTTAAGATAGATTTATTCCTGATTTATTCATATGCATGCAATGGCCCTGAAAAACCGACAGATAACGCCTGCTAAAAAAATGGCCGTCCACGCCATCGGCGACGCCTTGCCCCGCGCACATTATCAGCGATGTCCGCAATGCGATACGCTTTTCGCCCTTCCGGTCATGAAATCGCACCAAAGTGCATTCTGCCCCTGTTGTGATGCGAAAATTCGCGATGGTCGCGACTGGTCATTAACCCGCCTGGCCGCAATGGCCGTGACGATGATACTGCTCATGCCATTCGCATGGAGCGAGCCGTTGCTGCACTTCTACCTGCTGGGAATACGCATCGACGCTAATCTGCTCCAGGGGATCTGGCAGATGACCGCGCAGGGCGATCCGTTCACGGCCGCGATGGTGCTGTTTTGTACCGTGGGAGCGCCGCTGGTGCTGGTCGCCGCGATCGCCTACTTATGGTTCGGTAACATACTGGGGATGAACCTCCGTCCGGTTCTGCTAATGCTGGAAAGGCTAAAAGAATGGGTCATGCTAGATATTTATCTGGTGGGCATCGGTGTTGCCTCGATCAAAGTGCAGGACTATGCCTTTCTGCAACCAGGTGTTGGCCTTATCGCTTTTGTTGCTCTGGTGATTTTAAGCATTCTGACGTTGATTCACTTGAACGTGGAGCAGCTCTGGGAGCGTTTCTACCCGCAACGACCGGCAAATCGTCCTGATGAAAAGTTGCGTATTTGCCTTGGATGTCACTTCACCGGCTTTCCGGATGCGCGTGGTCGCTGCCCGCGTTGCCATATCCCCCTGCGCTATCGCCGCCGTCAGAGCGTACAAAAATGCTGGGCTGCGCTTATCGCGTCGTTAATTTTTCTGTTTCCGGCTAATCTTCTTCCCATCTCGGTGGTTTACGTCAATGGGGCACGACAGGAAGACACGATTTTGTCCGGCATTATGTCACTGGCAAACAGTAATGTTGCCGTTGCAGGCGTCGTGTTTATCGCCAGTATTCTGGTGCCGTTTACCAAAGTAATCGTGCTGTTTACACTGCTTCTTAGCATCCACTTCAAATTTGAACAGGGGTTACGTACACGCATCCTGCTTCTGCGCTTTGTGACCTGGATTGGGCGTTGGTCCATGCTCGATCTGTTTGTCATCTCACTGACAATGTCACTGATTAACCGCGACCAGTTACTTGCTTTTACCATGGGACCGGCTGCGTTTTATTTCGGCGCAGCCGTAATATTGACTATTCTTGCTGTGGAATGGCTGGACAGCCGCTTACTTTGGGATGCACATGAGTCAGGAAACCCCCGCTTCGCCGACTGAGGCGCGTATAAAAACAAAACGCCGCATTTCACCTTTCTGGCTGCTGCCGGTCATTGCGCTGCTCATTGCAGGCTGGCTGGTTTGGGGAAGCTATAAAGATCGCGGTAATACCATCACCATCGATTTTATGTCTGCCGACGGTATCGTCGCAGGCAGAACGCCGATTCGTTATCAGGGTGTTGAAGTGGGCACCGTTCAGGATATACGCCTGAGCGAAGACCTGAAAAAAATCGAAGTGCGCGCCAGCATCAAAGCCAATATGAAAGATGCCTTACGCAGTGAGACGCAGTTCTGGCTGGTCACGCCAAAAGCCTCGCTGGCGGGCGTTTCCGGGCTGGATGCGTTGGTTGGGGGTAACTATATCGGCATGATGCCCGGTAAAGGGGAGCCGCAAGAGCATTTCACCGCCCTCGACACGCAGCCTAAATATCGCCTGAATAATGGCGAACTGATGATTCATCTTCATGCCCCGGATCTGGGCTCGCTTAACAGCGGGTCGCTGGTCTATTTTCGAAAAATTCCGGTCGGGCGCGTTTACGATTACTCCATCAATAACAACAAACAAGGCGTCACTATTGATGTGCTGATAGAGCGCCGGTTTACCAATCTGGTGAAAAAAGGCAGCCGCTTCTGGAATATTTCCGGTGTCAAAGCGGATGTTAGCCTGAGTGGCGCAAAAGTCGAGCTTGAAAGCCTCGCCGCGCTGGTCAATGGCGCAATTGCATTCGACTCTCCGGACTCATCACAGCCAGCGACCCAGGATGATGAGTACGGTCTTTACGAAGATCTCGCCCATAGCCAACGCGGCGTTCTGATCAAGCTTGATCTCCCTGGCGGCGATGGGCTGAAAGCAGGCTCGACTGCCCTGATGTATCAGGGGTTGCAGGTGGGTCAGTTAACCAAACTCAATCTCAACCCCGGTGGCGCAGTGACCGGTGAAATGACGGTGGATCCAGGCGTCGTTAATTTACTGCGCGACAATACGCGTATCGAAATGCGCAGCCCCAAAATTTCACTTGATAACCCCAATGTCAGTTCGCTGCTGACAGGCACTACGCTGGAACTGGTACCTGGTGAAGGTGAACCCCGCAATCACTTTGTGGTGCTTCCGGCGACAAAAAATTTGTTGCAGCAACCCGGGGTCATCACCCTGACGCTCACCGCCCCGGAAAGCTATGGCATTGACGCCGGACAACCGCTGATTTTACATGGCGTGCAAGTCGGCCAGGTGCTGGAGCGAAATTTAACCAATAAAGGCGTTTCGTTTGCCCTGGCTATCGATCCGCAGTACCGCGAACTGGTGCACGGTGATAGCAAGTTTGTGGTTAACAGCCGTATTGACGTCAAAATGGGGCTGGATGGCGTGGAGTTCCTCGCCGCCAGCGCCAACGAATGGCTCAGCGGCGGTATTCGCATTCTGCCCGGCAGTAAAGGCGAGATGAAGTCCAGCTATCCCTTGTTCGCTAATCTCGATAAAGCCCTGGAAAACAGCCTGAGCGACCTGCCGACAACCACCCTGACGCTCACCGCCGATACTCTGCCGGATGTGCAGGCAGGCTCGGTGGTGCTCTACCGTAAATTTGAAGTCGGCGAGATCATTACCGTGCGTCCCCGCGCCGATGCGTTTGATATCGAGGTACATATCAAGCCGGAATATCGTTCGCTGCTGACCAGCAATAGTGTTTTTTGGGCCGAAGGCGGGGCGAAAGTACAGTTGAACGGTAGCGGCCTGACGGTGCAGGCGTCGCCCTTGTCCCGTGCTCTGAAAGGAGCCATCAGTTTCGATAATCTCAGCGGCGCCAGTGCCAGCGCCCGTAAAGGCGACAAACGTATTCTGTACGCCTCAGAGACCGCCGCACGCGCCGTGGGAAGTCAGATAACCCTGCACGCCTATGATGCCGGAAAACTGGCTACGGGTATGCCGATTCGCTATCTGGGCATTGATATCGGACAGATTTCGAATCTCCAGCTCATTGCTGACAGAAGCGAAGTCCAGGCAACCGGGGTACTCTACCCTGAATATGTGCAGACTTTTGCCCGTGGCGGCACCCGTTTTTCTGTTGTCACACCGCAAATCTCTGCGTCGGGTGTTGAGCATCTTGATACGATCCTGCAACCCTATATCAATGTTGAACCCGGTCACGGCGAGGCGCGTCGCGATTTTGAAATTCAGGAGACCACCATCACCGACTCCCGTTATCTGGACGGTTTGAACGTGGTGGTTGAAGCACCGGAGGCCGGTTCGCTGAATATTGGCACGCCTGTGCTGTTCCGTGGGATCGAAGTGGGTACTGTCACAGGCCTGATGCTCGGTTCCCTGTCAGATCGTGTAATGGTTGGGTTGCGGATCAGTAAACGTTATCAGCACCTGGTGCGAAATAATTCCGTCTTCTGGCTGGCTTCCGGCTATTCGCTGGACTTTGGCCTGACCGGCGGCGTGGTGAAAACCGGTACCTTTAACCAGTTTATTCGCGGTGGAGTGGCCTTTGCCACGCCGCCGGGAATCCCACTGGCACCACAGGCGCAACCAGGCAAACATTTCCTGTTGCAGGAAAGCGAGCCTAAAGAGTGGCGTCAATGGGGTACCGCCCTGCCACGCTAATGCCTTGCCGCTCCGGCGTGCCCGCGCCGGAGCGAGTATGTTACACTGCGCCCCTCTCTGCTTTCCTTGGTATAACCTGTGGCTCAAAACGCTGTTTATCTTCCTGACGAATTTCTGGCACAAATGCGTGATTTACTGCCAGCCCATCTCTCCTTCGACGCATTTATCGCGGCCTGCCAGCGGCCTTTACGACGCAGTATAAGAATTAATACGCTCAAGATTGCCGTTGAGGATTTTCTGACGCTGATTGCACCTTATGGCTGGCAACTGACGCCGATTCCGTGGTGTGCCGAAGGGTTCTGGATTGAGCGGGATGATGAAGAAGCGCTGCCGCTCGGTAGCACCGCAGAACATTTAAGCGGCCTGTTTTATATCCAGGAAGCCAGTTCCATGCTGCCGGTTAGCGCCCTGTTTGCCGATGGCGAAATGCCCGAACGAGTCATGGATGTTGCGGCGGCTCCAGGTTCAAAAACCACCCAAATTGCCGCACGTATGGGCAATCGCGGCGCCATCCTCGCCAATGAGTATTCCGCCAGCCGCGTGAAAGTACTGCACGCTAATATCAGCCGCTGCGGTGTATCTAATGTCGCGTTAACCCATTTCGATGGCCGCGTCTTCGGCCCCGCGTTGCCAGAGATGTTTGATGCCATTTTGCTTGATGCGCCCTGTTCTGGCGAAGGTGTGGTGCGTAAGGATCCGGATGCATTAAAGAACTGGTCACATGCCAGCAATCTTGAGATTGCCGCAACCCAACGCGAATTGATCGATAGTGCTTTTCATGCTCTGCGTCCGGGCGGCACGCTGGTCTATTCAACCTGTACGCTAAATCGCGATGAGAACGAAGCCATATGTCACTGGCTAAAAGCGCAATATCCTGACGCAGTGGAGTTTTTGCCCCTTGATATGCTGTTTGCGGGCGCGCAACAAGCGCTGACGGAGGAAGGTTTTTTACATGTCTTCCCACAAATTTATGACTGCGAAGGGTTCTTTGTCGCACGGTTGCGTAAAACCGCGGCTATCGCACCGCTGCCCTCCCCTGGTTACAAAGTGGGTAACTTCCCGTTTGCCCGTATGAAGCCTAAGGAAGAGGCGCAATTGGTTAACGCAGCGGCCTCTGTTGGCCTGCACTGGCACGAAGACCTGGTACTGTGGCAACGGGATAAAGAGGTTTGGCTCTTCCCGGCACACATCGAGCCGCTTATTGGCAAAGTGCGCTTCTCACGGCCTGGTATCAAGCTCGCTGAAAGCCATAATAAAGGTTATCGCTGGCAGCATGAGGCCGTCATCGCCCTGGCGGGAGTGGATAACCCGCTCGCCTTTGAACTCACGCATCAGGAGGCGGAAGAGTGGTATCGCGGGCGCGATGTTTATCCGGAAACCCCTCCGGCAAAAGACGATGTTATCGTGACTTATCAGCGCCAACCGCTGGGTCTGGCGAAAAAAGTGGGCAGCAGACTTAAAAATAGCTATCCACGCGAACTGGTAAGGGATGGCCGTTTGTTCGCCAGCAATACGTGACGGCGAGCAAAAAAACAGCATTTTCTGACTGGCATCTTGCTCTGTGTTGTACCAGGCTGAATGTTGGGCGGCTGCACTGGTCGTACCACATGACTACCATCAACGGAGAGCATTATGACGAAAGCCAACGTGCGCATTGGCGCATTCGAAATCGATGATGCCGAGCTGCAAGGAGAAAAACAGGGTGAGCGAACGTTGCGTATCCCTTGTAAATCCGACCCGGATTTATGTATGCAGCTTGACGCCTGGGACGCGGAAACCAGCATTCCGGCGATCCTTGACGGCGAACATTCAGTTTTATACCGCGAGCATTACGATCAGAAATCTGATACCTGGGTCATGCGTCTTGCCTGATTCAATGGGAACCCGTCCATGAGACGGGTTATTTACCTGCCTCATTTCCCCTGCCTCCAATCATCCCCTACAATTACATCATGCTGTAATGAACCGAGGATGGAATGTTCGCTCTGGTCTTGTTTGTTTGCTACCTGGACGGTGGGTGTGAGGACATCGTTGTGGATGTCTTTAATACCGAACAACAGTGTCTTGTCGCTATGGAAGTACAACGTCTGCGCTATGGCGGATGCTATCCGGTAGAAGATTTTATTGACGGCTTCTGGCGCCCTGCCCAGCAGTACAGTGATTTTTAACTACTGTACCTGCACTAACGTCATTTCACCGCCGAAGACAGCGCCGGTATCAATGTAATGCTGATTGGTAGCATCTACGCGATGTTTAAGCGGCGTATGGCCAAACCAAAAGTGGTCTGCCCCGGCAATGGCTCTCCCCTTCCCCGCCAGATGTTCACTCAAACGCTCACGACGCCAGAGTACCGATTCTTTGTCTACGGGTTTTTGCCACGCATAATGATCGGACGGATAATCGGCATGGGCGATAATATTGACCCCGCTGGCGCAGTGGAGCTCAATAATGTAAGGCAATTGCTCGCATTCCCGTAGCGTATCGTAAGCCCTGTGCTGTTCCTTTTCGCTGAGGTTACTGAACCAGGCGCCGCCATTGAATGACCAGAGAGTCATATCACCCGCGTTAAGCGCATCGATAGCCATCTGCTCATGGTTTCCCCTGACCGTTTTAAACCATGGCCGCTTAAGCAATTGCAGGCACTGCAGACTGTCAGGCCCACGATCAATTAAATCGCCAACGCATATGAGTAAATCCTTATAGGGATCAAAATGGCGCTCGCGCAGTTCATACAACAGACGCTGATGGCAGCCGTGCAGATCACCTACGATCCAGATATGCCGCCAGGTATTCCCATCGATACGTTGATACATAACTCCCCCTTATTTTTAGTATAGAAAGGAGACTTGACTCTGCGTAATCATGTTCACATTCGGTGCAACTTAAATCCTCGTTAAACGAACCCGAAATAAACCACAGCGTTCAGGTTAATTTGCCACGGCGTAATCCCTAGAATAGCTATTGAACATTCAGAGGGTCCTACCGTGTCTAATATCAGTCTGCAAGAAAAACACCTGCAAAATCACCATCAGCATATTATTCGCGAGCTGGTCTCCGGACGTCTGGTTCCTGGCCCTATCTGGACTAAACGAAATTATCGCCTTAAATTCCTGCTCCGTTCGCTGTTGTTCTGGTCTTCAACGGTAAAAATGCTGAGCGCATTATCGCAACGTCCGGGATTTGAGCGTTTACTGAATGCCCAGGTGACACTGCCGAGTAAATCGCATCGTCAATATCTGACGCTGGGGCTCAATGCGGCAAAGCGTGCCGATGCGATTGTTAGCCACTATCAGTGGGTTGACAGTTGCCTGTCAGCCAGGGCTGCCGATGCAATGACCGCCGTCAACCATCAGCACATCTTGCAATGCAAAGGTAAAGATGATACCGAATTTAACGTTTTTGCCTCCTGCGCCCATAAAGCAGAGCGTGAAGGCGAAAGCACCCTGTGGCTGTATGACGGCAACAATGTCCTGCTGGCGAGCGCCACATTCAGCGTGATCGAGGAAAAAGGCCAGCGTGCCTTAGTGATTGGCGGTCTGCAGGGTCCCCGCAGAAACATCTCCCATGAAGTCATCAAAGTGGCAACACGTGCCTGCTACGGTATTTTCCCTAAACGTTTGCTGATTGAAGTGCTGTGGCAGATGTGCGCGCACACCGGCATTAGCGCGGTTTATGGCGTTAGCGATGATGGTCATGTCTTTCGCGCGTTGCGTTACCGCTTTAGCAAAGGTCGCCATTTCCATGCCAGCTATGATGAGTTCTGGGCATCTATTGATGGTGAGAAAGATAATGCCTGGCGCTGGCGTTTGCCATTAATGCTGGAACGGAAACCGCTTGAGAGTATCCCAAGTAAGAAACGTGCCGAATATCGCCGCCGCTTCCAGTTACTCGACGATATGAATAGCAGTCTGGCCGATTTTTTCCGCTAAATATTGAGGGCAGTGGCATCACCACTGCTCTTTTTAATTACTGTTGGTATCAATATCTTATTTACTCTCATTTCCATTGCCAGTAATTATTATTTTATTCCTATTACTCACTAAATATCCCCACACCAACATTCAACAAATAACGTGCTATTTTCTGGCACATATTGCCGAGCAGCAGGTGATCACACGAATTGATGTAGCGCATCCGTATAGTAAAAAAAGAGATGAAACGACTAAAACGTAACGATATATCTTTCAAGGCTTTTTTTTCATGCTACTGTGGTTTTTCCATTTAACGGCCCGGAGGGGCTATTCCAACCTTAAAATTCGTTTGTCCTGTCTGCAAAGGAAACTCGTTTTTTTTCACGCAATTTTGCCCGGATAAAAATTACCCTCACGGTGCAATTTGTTCAGGGTGTGGCTCACGTCTCACGGCAAAAGCCTGTATTCCAGTCAGACGGAGATGGCCTAAAAAAGCCTCCTGATGCGAGGCCTCGACGTGAGGCCTTTGTAACACGTGCAAAATCATTTATGCGCCATCTGCAGACCACGGGAAAATCATTTCCCGCACAGACCACGGTTTAATCCAGTTGTTGGTGGCAGGTTAATAAAACTGACGAATGGCCTGTTCAGTTTCACGCGTAGTGACTAATTCAGAAAACTTGGCTATCAGGAACTCTTTGCCATCCAGCACATACGTTTCGATCGGCATATCAAGGAAGGAGCGCTGATCATTTCTGTAGCTGACCTTCTTTAGGTCGTCC
This sequence comes from Phytobacter diazotrophicus, assembly GCF_052061655.1. Classification (NCBI taxonomy): domain Bacteria; kingdom Pseudomonadati; phylum Pseudomonadota; class Gammaproteobacteria; order Enterobacterales; family Enterobacteriaceae; genus Phytobacter; species Phytobacter diazotrophicus. Next base: position 3,423,615 of record NZ_CM125428.1, read on the forward strand.
GCCACCGAGATGTGATCGACCTTTCCACCGGGGAGTATTACCACAACATCTTTGCTCATGTCGTTATCCTCAGTTGTTTAAATTGCATACGACATTAGCACAGCCTTTCGGTCATCGTCTCTTGTTATGTTCAGGCGTCATGACAAGGTTGAAGGAGAAAGCGGCGACGCCATTACGGTAACCCGCTCGCCGCTCACCCATTTCACTTCGAGACTTTGCCAGCCAGGCCTGCTGTCTAACGCTTGTTCAGGCAAAAAAAAACCGCTCGGACAGAGCGGTGAATGAAGCTTACCAGGGAATAATAATGAAGCATGGATGCAATGACTATAGCTGGCTAATAGTTGCTTAATGAAAACCAGGACGATTCTCAAAGCATATATTCTTTATAATTAGCAAACTAAGGGTCGTAACGAAGAATTTATTAGCTTTCAAGCAATTGCTTCCCTCAGGAGAAGAGCGGATTTCCCTCTCCTGAGGGATTTTTATTTACAAATTTCGCTGTTGAGCTTATTAAAGGTCTCGATCTGTCGATGATATTCATCAATCGTGAACGGATCGTTACCGCTATATGCAATGGGTAGGCGTGAGTATTTGAAGCCAATAACCAGCTGATAGGCTTCTGCAGTAATGAATCTTACGTCTATGCTTCATCCAGGGTTCGTCTATCCTGAGATAACATCACAGACATAAGAATGCCCATCGGATACATGTTTCGACGTCTCAGAGAATGATACTGGTTTTGTAAAATCAATTTCACTATCGCAAAATCCTGTCATCAGTACTTCGTCTGCTGATTTTTTGGATCTTTTGCAAATCCCTCCCTAAAAAAATCACACCCCTTAGGGTCACCTGCGGCACGACTTACCAGATTTCGAATCATCACCACATCATTGAAGCCGCGCTTATCATGCCAGACGGCTAAGTCGAGCCCCATAGCAGAACGTCTCAACCTACAGGAATGGCGCTGCTGATCAATCGTAAGGGAGCGAGACGGGAATTTCTCGCAACGTCTCCTGGCTACAAGAATTTAAAAATGCCCCTAAAAATACCTGGACGCTCGCGGTGCAGAGTATGTTATGGTTTAGACCGTATGCAGGAAATTTTGTCTGTTTACTGTAAGCCCTGATTTGGCTCCTTTGGGAAACTAAGAGCCAAAAAAAGACCGAATACGATTCCTGTATTCGGTCCAGGGAAATGGCTCTTGGGAGAGAGCCGTGCGCTAAAAGTTGGCATTAATGCAGGCTAAGTCGCCATGCACTTTAAGAATAGATGACGACGCCAGGTTTTCCAGTTTGCGGCAAATCCGGTCTGAAAAATTCGGTTATCGTCACGCTTAAAAATGTTAAAACCGCAAGTTCTGAAGAATCAGACTTGCGGTTTTTTATGTAGAATCAGTCAGATACTTTCGTTTATTAACAGAGCTTTTCCGCTCGGGCAATAAAGGGCTCAAGACTCATCTTTTCACCGGGTCTGGCCGGGTCGTCAATTTGGATAACGCTGACAGGCTGCGCGGTTGTTTTACCGCTTGCCACCTGCTTTTGCGCCTCGTCATTCAGCGGGTATTGCACCAGTGTGCTGGGATTGATGGCATAAAGCGCATGGTCGGGTCGGCAGGTGAGCATTACCTCTTCGCGATTAAATGCCCATTTGTCCTTACCCACTTCAAAGCGGCTTACAGTAATCACCGACGGCGCGGCAAAGGCGCCAGCGGAACATGCCAGTAAAAGCATCGTCAGTATGGTTTTTTTCATCATTTCGCCCGGTTAATCAGAAGGGTTCCCAGGTTGCGAACAGGCTGACCGCCGCCAGCACTAGCGCGCCCAGGACCACTTCGGTCCATGTCATCCAAATCAGGAAATGTCGTACCTGTGAGTTTTTCAGGCCTAAGCGTGGCACCAGAACATACCTGTTCGCTAACGCTATTGCCACCATTAGCGCCACCAGCGCACATTTGATCAAGAGCATGCGGCCATAGTTTGTCTGCGTGGACCAAATGCTGCCCTGAATCAACAGGGTATTGATAATACCTGTGGCAAGCACACCTGCGACAGCGACATGCCCATAGCGTGAAAAACGCATCATCGCCATAACGGCATGCTCTCGCCTGCGGGCCTGGCTTAATCGCATACAAAATATCACTGGCAATAATCCGCCAAACCAGGCCGCGGCACACAGCAAATGAAAAGCGTGGTTTGTACGTTGTAATATGCCCCTCATGCCATCGTGCATGGCGGCATGACCAACGCCTGCCATCAGGATCAGTTGCGCGCCTGCCAGCAACATCAACCGTCCCTGCTGTTGTGGATGCAGGTAACCGACAAGCATCGTCATAACGGCAATGATAATCTGCCATAGCCAGATACTGCCAAACTGTGTGCCGGTAAGCAGCAGCCAGGTTTGCGGACTGAAAACATCTGTCCAGCCATCACCCATGATCCCGCCCTGCAGGGTAAACATGAAGACGGCACTCAACACGCTCATGCAAAGGCAGATACGCGTTAATAATGTAAAACGCGTTACCATAACAGGTTGCAGATGGCGAGGCGCCAGCCGACTAATAAAGAGCGCGCAGCCGAAAAGCAGCATCACGGCGGCAAAATGGATGCCGCGCAACCCAATATAGCCCGCCGTTAGCATCTTATTTCACTGAAAAAGTATAGGTACCGCGGGTTTTGTGGCCATCGACCGAGACGACGTGCCAGTCAACGGTATAATTGCCCGGTTGCAGCGCCTGCTCCAGCGGAACGATCATTTGTGTCTTGTCCTGTTCGTTACGTTTGACCGCACCTGTCTTAATGCTCTGTTGCTGCGCCCCCGTCAGGGTGACACCGCTAAATTTGGGTTCAATACCCTCTGAGAAATTTAGGGTTAACGCCTGCGGGGCGGCCGTCACCTCGGCATTTGCTGCCGGGTACTGGTTTTTCAGATGAGCATGTGCGAAAACGGCAGGCGTAGTGGCGAGAGTCGCGGCAAAAACCAACGCGCGTGTCAGGTGGGATGCGGTGAATAACATGTCTGGCATTCCTTTTTGTTATGTTTAAAGCGACGAGAATAACTCTGTATAATGGTCTCGTCGAGTATCATCATCGGCAGACTTGTCTTTCTGCAACAGGCTTAGTAACTTTTGCGGCATAAACCCAGGAGAAACGCATGAATACCAATCTGGCCCGTCTTTCACAGGAAGAGATGGACAAAGTCAACGTCGATTTGGCGGCGGCCGGTGTAGCTTTTAAAGAGCGCTATAACATGCCAGTTGTCGCTGAGGTGGTAGAGCGCGATCAGCCAGAACACCTGCGCAACTGGTTTCGTGAACGGCTTATTGCTCACCGCCTGGCGTCCGTCAATCTGTCTCGTCTGCCTTACGAGCCGAAAAGCAAATGACCGCCGAAACCGTACTTCGCGTCATCGATACTGAAACCTGCGATTTGCAGGGCGGGATTGTCGAGATTGCGTCCGTGGATGTGGTGAACGGGCAGATTATTAATCCAATGAGCCATCTCGTGCGCCCGGATCGCCCTATCAGTCCGCAGGCGATGGCTATCCATCGGATAACGGAATCCATGGTGGCAAATCAACCGTGGATAGAAGAGATTATTCCCCACTACTACGGCAGTCACTGGTATGTCGCCCATAATGCCAGCTTCGACAGGCGCGTCTTACCCGAAATGCCCGGTGAATGGATTTGTACGATGAAGCTGGCGCGTCGGCTCTGGCCCGGCATTAAATACAGCAATATGGCTTTGTATAAATCACGCAAACTTAGCGTGCAGACGCCTGCCGGATTGCATCATCACCGTGCGCTTTATGATTGCTATATCACCGCGGCCTTGCTGATTGACATTATCAACACATCAGGCTGGACCCCGGACCAAATGGCAACGGTTACCGGCAGACCCGCTCTGCTGACAACCTTCACCTTCGGTAAATATCGGGGTAAAGCCGTTGCCGAAGTCGCAGAGCGCGACCCCGGTTACCTGCGCTGGTTGTTCAACAATCTGGACCGAATGAGTCCGGAACTACGGCTGACGTTAAAGCATTATCTCGACGATCATTAATCCGCTTTTTTGCCCGGGAGCGTGCCTTGCGCCAGCGCGACCAGGAAAGCGAACTCCAGCGCCACGCCCTCGTAGGATTTGAAACGGCCTGATTTGCCGCCGTGACCGGAATCCATATCGGTACAAAGCAGCAGCAGATTATTGTCCGTTTTAAATTCTCGCAGTTTCGCGACCCATTTGGCAGGTTCCCAGTATTGCACCTGAGAGTCATGCAGCCCCGTGGTAACCAGCATATGGGGATACTCATGGGCACCGACATTATCGTACGGACTATAGCGTTTGATGTAGTGATAGTAGGTCTCATCCTGCGGGTTCCCCCACTCTTCAAACTCACCGGTGGTCAGAGGGATGGATTCATCCAGCATCGTAGTGAGCGTATCCACAAACGGTACCTGAGCGATGACGCCGTGAAACAGTGACGGACGCTCATTGATGACGGCCCCCATCAACAACCCCCCTGCACTGCCGCCCATGGCGTAGCAGAAAAGCGGAGAGCCGTACTCCAGTGCTAACAGCCCATCCGTGACATCGATAAAATCGTTGAAAGTATTTCTTTTGTTCAGGAATTTACCGTCCTCATACCACTGCTGCCCCAGTTCCCCGCCGCCACGAATGTGGGCAATGGCATAGACAAAACCACGATCGAGCAAACTTAACCGGCTACTGCTGAAATCGGCATCCATGCTGGCGCCGTAGGATCCGTAGCCATAGACCAATAACGGATTTTCCCCTTTGCGGAAGTGTTTGTGGTTGTAGACCAGCGATACCGGCACTTCCACGCCATCCCGCGCGCGGATCCACAAATGCTCGCTACGGTAGTCACTGGCATCAAACCCGGCCACTTCCGTCTGTTTGATCACCCGGCGCTCGCCGGTATCCATGTCGAGTTCAAACAAGGTATCGGGCGTCGTCATGGAGGAATAGCCATAGCGCAGCCGCGAGGTCTCCGGCTCCGGGTTATAAGCAAGCCAGGTAACATATGCCGGATCGTCAAACGCGATTCCGGTGACTTCTCGCGTCTTGCGGTTGATCTGCCGCAGACTGGTGAGACCACGCTGTCTTTCCTCAACCACCAGCCAGTCGGTAAACAGGGTGAATCCTTCCAGCATGACATTATCTCTGGCAGGAATCAGTACCTCCCAGCGTCTTTCATCGCGCACTTTGGTGCGATACAAGCCGAAATTTTTGCCATCGCGGTTTGAACGCAAATAGAACGAGTGCTGAAAATGATCGAGGCTGTAATCGTGATCCTTACGACGCGGTAAAAAACAGAGCGGCTGTGCATCCGGCAATTCAGCATCCAGCAGCAATACCTCACTGGTCGTCGCACTCGCAAGATGAATAATGATGTAGTGTTGGGAGCTGGTTTTGCTCAGGCTGACGTAAAAAGTGTCGTCCGCCTCTTCGTAAATCAGTTCATCTTGCGTTGAGGGCGTTCCGACGGTGTGACGCCAGACCTGGTAAGGCAACAAAGTCGTGGCATGCTTACGCACATAATAAAGGGTCTCTGAATCGTTAACCCAGACACACCCCGGTGAGACATTGTCGAGCATCTCCGGATACCAGTTGCCGGTTTCCAGGTTACGAAAGCGTACCCCATACTGGCGGCGCGACAGGTAATCCTCGGAAATGGCCATAAGCGTATTATCCGGCGAGATGGCAATCCCACCGAGGGTATAAAATTCGCTATGCGAAGCGCGCTGATTCGCGTCCAGCAGCACCTGCCACTCATCCCATTCAGCAGACAGCGCTGACTGGCGTTGGTAAATGGGATACTCACACCCCGGCTCAAAGATGTGGCGATAGCGATAGCCATTCTTAACGTAGGGCGCTGAAACCTCGCGCTGCGGAATACGCGAAATGATCTCTTGCAGCAGACTATCCTGTAGCGCCTGCTGAGAAGCCATAATACAGCGGCCGTACTCGTTTTCAGCTTGCAGGTACTCAAGTACGTCTGGCTGCGAACGGGTGTCGTCGCGCAGCCAGTAATAGTTGTCCAGTCGTGTATCGCCATGAACTGTCATAGCGTGGGGAATTTGTTTTGCTTTCGGCGGCATAGCTCTGTTCTTATTTGTTTAACACACTATAAGGTTGGCAAAAGCCGCGCGTGATGCAAGCGAAACGAGAAAGTAGCGTTAGTCGATGAGCCTCTTTTTTTGTTGTCGAAGGTCTTCTTCGATACCGTCCCGAACCTCCTGGGGGATCTTAAGCGCATCACCTAAAGCACCCAGATAGCTGCGCTCCATAAAGTGGTCGATATCTATCGCAGCACAGCTCAGGAAGTAGACTTCCAGCGCCTCTTCCTCATTTTTGATGCCTGATGCAAGCCGGTGCGGATCCAGCGGTTGTTCGATCGCTCTCGTAATCAGCGCTCTCCCCTGTTCCTCAATACCAGCCTCGCTCAGGTGTTGTTCGATAGCGGCACGTTCTCTGTCATCAATATGTCCATCGCTCTTCGCGGCAAACACCAGGGCCAGAATCAGACGTTCCGTGCGCGCATCAATAGACGAACTCTGTTGACCAAACTGTGCTTCCCCCTGATGGGCAGTACGCACTTTATCTTTGTACTTATTCCACAGCACGGTACCCGCCACGGCCCCGCCGCCAACAAGCAGCGCACTGGTACCGTATTTGGTCAGTAATTTGCGAGAGGATTTGCTGGCGACCAGCAAACCGGCAAGCCCTCCTAAAGCACCGGGCACGAGTAATTTGCCGAGGTCCTGCCCGCCGGAGGAAGACGATGACTGGCCTTGTTGGCCAAGAAGAGACTGTAATTGGTTTAACCAGTTTGACATGATTCCCCTCACTTAATCGTTTCGTAAACGAGAAGCCTAAGCGAGGGGGTGTCAGGAAATGTCTAAAACAGCAAAAGATGAGAAAAGGTAGCAGCCTTAACGAGGCTGATACTCCGCTTTTCCTGCTTTACAATCGATTTTGACGAGATAGTGAATGTCTGTACTCTTGCCGCGAACCGTCAAGGGAACATCCCATTGATCGTTCTTACCCCGAATGTCTTTCGGCGTAACCCAGGCAACGGGATCCGCCTGGCCAAGTTTTTTTTGGTCATCAGCCCAGCGTACGATGCGGTTTTGCAAATAATCGCGTTTGACGCTCGCAGCGATCCCTTCGGCGTTCATGCCTTCGCAAGAGGGAAATTTCACCGATTTGGCAGTGGCAGCCGACGCGACTACGCTGCCCGCCAGTAATATTGTACCCAGCAACATTCCTGCTATTTTCATGCTTTTCTCCTGTGCACAGAGCCCAATCAAAGCATGGTACAAATTACTGGCAGTGCAAGCCGGGATCAGGCGGCAGAGCGTTTCGCTTTTGACTTAATATCAACCGCGTCTGATGACTCAATTTCTGCGTCATCCTGAGCCACTTCTGGTACGCTTTCCTGGGTATCCGAACCTGGTAGCTTACCGGACTTCAGGATATGGCTGAGCACATCTTTTTGTTCAGCCAGCCAGAGCGCCATTTGATCGCGCTGGCCTTCTTCAAGCGTCACTGGCGCTTCGCCCAGCCAGCCTTCAAGTACCTCGGCCAGGTCGAGCATTTTATCGTAAGCGTCAGCTTCCTTTTTGCTGGCAAAAGACATTTTTTCCTCACCTTCACGAATCACAACATACTTGACTTCAACCGCCATGATGCAGCCCCTTTTAACTGTATTTATATACAGTATAGTACTGCGCCATTTATCAGAGCGCAAGTCGTAAAAGACAGACGCAAACGTTTTCGTATATACTGCCGCCAGATTTTTTTAAGAAGGTCGACTTACTATGACTCTATTAGGTACTGCGCTGCGTCCGGCGGCGACTCGCGTAATGTTATTGGGTTCAGGGGAATTAGGCAAAGAAGTGGCGATTGAATGCCAGCGTCTGGGCATTGAAGTCATTGCCGTAGACCGTTATGCCGACGCGCCCGCAATGCATGTGGCCCACCGCTCACATGTTATTAATATGCTTGATGGTGAGGCGTTAAAAGCGCTGGTCGCGCTGGAAAAACCGCATTTTATCGTGCCGGAAATCGAAGCGATTGCCACCGATACACTGCTGGAGCTGGAAGCTCAGGGGCAGCATGTTGTGCCCTGTGCACGGGCAACCAAATTGACCATGAACCGTGAAGGTATCCGTCGTCTGGCAGCCGAAGAACTTGCCCTTCCTACATCAAGCTACCGCTTTGCCGACAGTGAAGAGGCATTCCGTCAGGCCGTTGATGAGATCGGTCTGCCCTGCATCGTGAAACCCGTAATGAGTTCTTCCGGTAAGGGCCAGAGTTTCATTCGCAGCGCAGAGCAACTGGCGAAAGCCTGGGCGTATGCGCAACAAGGCGGGCGCGCAGGTGCCGGTCGCGTTATCGTTGAAGGTGTGGTGAATTTTGATTTTGAAATCACCCTCTTGACCATTAGCGCCTCAGATGGCGTGCATTTCTGTGCGCCAGTCGGTCATCGCCAGGAAGATGGCGACTATCGTGAATCCTGGCAGCCACAATCAATGACCGACCTTGCGCTGGAACGTGCTAAAGAGATCGCCAGTAAAGTGGTACTGGCTCTCGGGGGCTATGGGCTGTTTGGTGTCGAATTGTTCGTCTGCGGCGATGAGGTGGTCTTTAGCGAAGTCTCTCCGCGTCCGCACGATACAGGCATGGTCACGCTGATTTCTCAGGATGTTTCAGAATTCGCCCTGCATGTTCGCGCCTTCCTCGGTCTGCCCATTGGGCAAATCCGCCAGTACGGACCGTCGGCATCGGCGGTGATCTTGCCCGAGCTGAAAAGCCAGAACGTCACGTTTGATAACGTGCAAAATGCCGTTGGTGCGGGCCTGCAGCTCCGTCTGTTTGGCAAGCCCGAAATCGACGGTACGCGTCGTTTAGGCGTTGCGCTGGCAACGGCAGATACCGTTGAAGAAGCTGTTGAACGTGCAAAAGCCGCAGCGGCAGCAGTGAAAGTGGCGGGTTAAATTAGGCCATGCAAAAAAAGCCCGGTAGCAGTGACGCTTACCGGGCTTTTCAATTTTATGAGCAGTCAGCAATACGCCGCCCACTGAAACAGATTACTTCGCGCCTTCTACCGCTTCGCGAGCCAGTTTCGTGATGCGATCATAATCGCCTGCTTCCAGCGCATCGGCCGGAACCAGCCAGGAGCCACCGATACACAGCACGCTTTTCAGCGCCAGGTAGTCACGGTAGTTCGCCGGAGAGATACCGCCAGTCGGGCAGAAACGCACCTGAGAGAACGGACCTGCGATGGCCTGCAGCGCTTTGGTGCCGCCGTTTGCTTCCGCCGGGAAGAATTTGAACTCTTTCAGACCGTAGTCCATGCCCAGCATCAGTTCTGAAACCGTGCTGATACCCGGAATCAACGGGATGGTGCCTTCGGTGGCGGCTTTCAGCAGCGGCTCAGTCAGACCCGGGCTGATCGCGAACTGCGCACCCGCTTCTGTGACTTCTTTCAGTTGCTGCGGGTTAAGGACGGTACCAGCACCGATAATGGCGTCCGGCACTTCTTTTGCAATCGCGCGAATCGCATCGATGGCACAGGCAGTACGCAATGTCACTTCAAGAACGCGCACGCCGCCTGCAACCAGTGCTTTCGCCATGGGGACAGCGTGCTCCAGTTTGTTGACAACGATAACCGGCACTACCGGGCCAGTTTTCAGGATTGCTTCTGCACTCGTTTTCCAATTTTTCATCAGAATTATTCTCTCGCCTGAACTAAAAATCTTGTCGTTTTAAAAAGTAATGCAGGTCGCGCCCTGCTCGGCACCGGAAAGTTTTTCTCGCAGTGCGCCAAACAGCTCGCGTCCTGTGCCAACGCGCGCAGCGCTCAGGTCAGGAATATGCGGCTGACGTGCAGCAAGCTCGTTATCATCGACCAGCAGCGTCAACTCGCCGGTCTGTCCGTTTACACGGATGATGTCGCCATCACGTACTTTCGCCAGTAATCCACCGTCATACGCTTCGGGTGTCACATGAATCGCTGAAGGCACTTTACCTGATGCGCCGGAGAGTCGTCCATCTGTAACCAACGCAATTTTGAAACAGCGGTCCAATAATACACCAAGTGGCGGCATAAGTTTATGTAATTCTGGCATGCCGTTCGCTTTTGGTCCCTGGTGACGCACCACCACGACGCAATCTTTGTTCAATAGCCCCGCATCAAAGGCCGGTAACACATCATGCTGACTCTCAAATACCACCGCCGGCGCTTCAATGACCTGATATTCAACTGGCACGGCAGAGGTTTTCATCACCGCGCGGCCAAGGTTGCCGCTCAGCACTTTGGTACCGCCATGACGAGAGAACGGTTTCTCAATTGTGGCGATAACGTCCGCATCCAGCGACGCTGCCGCCCCTTCGCGCCAGTCCAGTTCACCGTTATTGAGCCACGGTTCCATGGTGTAACGGGTGAGGCCAAAACCGGCCACCGTGTTGACATCCTCATGCAGCAAACCGCCCTTAAGCAGTTCCCGCATTAACACAGGTACGCCACCCGCCGCCTGGAAGTGGTTAATATCCGCCGGACCGTTCGGATAGAGTCGCGCCAGCAGCGGCACCACGTCCGACAGTTCAGAGAAGTCATCCCAGTTAATAATGATGCCCGCAGCGCGCGCCATCGCCACCAGATGCATAGTGTGGTTGGTGGAGCCGCCGGTTGCCAGCAGTGAAACGATACCGTTAACCACCACTTTTTCATCGACCATTTTGCCTATCGGCATCCATTCACTGCCGTTACCGGTTAAGCGTGTCACCTGGCGTGCGGCAGCCGAAGTCAGCGCTTCACGCAGCGGTGCATCCGGATGCACGAAGGAAGAGCCCGGCAGTTGCATGCCCATGAATTCAACGACCATCTGGTTGGTATTGGCCGTACCGTAGAAAGTACACGTACCCGGTGCGTGGTAAGAGGCCGCTTCGGATTCCAGCAGTGCCATACGATCGACTTTGCCTTCTGCATAAAGCTGACGAATGCGTACCTTTTCTTTATTTGCCAGACCGCTGGCCATCGGACCTGACGGGATAAACACGGCGGGCAGATGACCAAACGAAAACGCAGCCATCGCGAGGCCGGGGACGATTTTGTCGCAGACGCCAAGGAACAACGCCCCGTCAAACATATTATGCGACAGGCCGACTGCCGCCGACATGGCGATCACTTCACGGCTCAGCAGTGAAAGCTCCATCCCGTCCTGCCCCTGCGTAACCCCGTCACACATGGCCGGAACACCACCTGCCACCTGGCCGACCGCGTTCACAGAATGCAGCGCTTTGCGGATGATATTTGGATAGGTTTCGTACGGTTGATGTGCTGAAAGCATATCGTTATAGGAGGTGATGATGCCGATATTGTTACGCAGCATACTTTTGAGCGAAGCTTTGTCGTCAGGCTGACAGGCGGCAAAGCCGTGGGCCAGGTTTCCACATGCCAGCGAGGAGCGGTGTACGGTTTCACTCTTCGCCTGATTGATGCGTTTTAAGTAGGCAGTTCGGCTTTCGCGCGAGCGTTCAGCAATGCGATTTGTTACGCGTAACAATACTGGATTCATAAAGGCTCCTGAAATTTATCTGTCCGGGACAACGGTATACAGGAGGTTTTCAGCCTTTTAATTCCAGCAGAAACGCCGCCACACCGCGCCCAAAGGCAAAATTACTGTAGCCAGTGTAATAAAAAAAGCTCCGCTGGTGAATCCAGTCGGAGCCTGAAAGTTGAAATATTGGCCTGATTTCTGAGTTAGATCATGTTACCGGTAAAACTGCGTAACATTGGCAACAATCTGATTACTCAAATTCGTTCCACGAACGGCCATCACGGGTGATCATCGCCACAGAGGCGACCGGTCCCCAGGTCCCGGCCTGATACGGTTTCGGCGAGTCGTTATCCATCGCCCAGGCTTCGGTGATGGAGTCAACCCACTTCCACGCTTCTTCAACTTCGTCACGGCGCACGAACAGCGCCTGAATGCCACGCATGGTTTCCAGCAACAGGCGCTCGTAAGCGTCCGCCAGATGCGTTTCGTTGAAAGTTTCGGAATAGCTCAGGTCCAGCTTCGTGGTCTGCAGATTGTGCTTGTGATCCAGCCCCGGCACTTTATTCAGTACCTGGATATCCACGCCTTCGTCTGGCTGCAGACGGATCGTGAGCTTGTTCTGTGGCAGATCCTGCCATGACTCTTTAAAGAGGTTCAGCTCCGGTGTTTTGAAATAGACCACGACTTCGGAGCATTTCGTCGGCAGGCGTTTACCCGTGCGTAGATAGAACGGCACGCCCGCCCAGCGCCAGTTGTCGATATCCACGCGAATAGAGACGAAGGTTTCGGTGTTACTGGATTTGTTCGCGCCCTCTTCTTCCAGATAGCCCGGAACTTTTTTGCCCTGCGCAAAGCCGGTGGTGTACTGACCACGAACAGTTTTCTCGCGCACGTTCGAGCGATCGATGCGACGCAAGGATTTCAGCACTTTCACTTTTTCGTCACGAATGCTGTCTGCGGTGAGATCGGACGGCGGAGACATAGCGATCATGCAAAGGATTTGCAGCAGGTGGTTCTGGATCATGTCGCGCATTTGACCTGCCTGGTCAAAGTAACCCCAGCGACCTTCGATACCCACCTCTTCCGCCACCGTAATTTCCACATGATCAATCGTACGGTTATCCCAGTTGTTCACAAACAGGGAGTTGGCAAAGCGCAGCGCCAGCAGGTTCAGCACCGTCTCTTTACCCAGATAGTGGTCGATACGGTAGACCTGGCACTCTTCGAAATATTCGCCAACCTGATCGTTAATTTCGCGTGAGGTGGCAAGCGAGGTACCCAACGGTTTTTCCATGACCACACGGGCAGGTTTCGCATTCAGCTTCGCCTCGCCCAGGCCTTTGCAAATTGCGCCAAAGGTGCTTGGCGGCATCGCAAAGTAGTTAATAGTGGTGCGATTCTTCTGGTCAAGCATGGCGCCAAGGCGTTTAAACGCTTTGGTGTCATTAACGTCCAGGTTGCAGAAATCCAGGCGGCCGCTCAGCGTATCCCATAAACTTTCATCAATTTTTTCTTTCATGAAAGTTTCGAGCGCTTCACGCACCACTTTTATATAGGCTTCTTTATCCCAGTCGGCGCGTCCAACACCCAGGATACGCGTATCCGGATGGATCTGACCCGCTTTTTCCAGTTGATACAGGGAAGGCAGCAATTTCCGGCGTGCGAGGTCGCCTTTCGCGCCGAAAATGACCAGGTCACATGCCTGGGCTGTTTGCGTTACCGCCATGTCATTCTCCTCAGTTGGCTATCCTGGTGCTTATGCCAGGTTTTAGTTGTAATTTTATTACACTGCACTGTACTGCTTTTACGTAATTCCCGAAACCGCTAACGCTTGGCTACATGTGCGTTCTGCTGCTCTTCGGCAAAAATCTGGGTTTTCGCCTTGAAAATGCTGGATGTTTGCCCGATACGCAGCGAATAAAATCCGACTGCGATCAAGTAATGAAAAAAAACAACAACATTTAATGTTGTCGCTTACCTTTCTTTGCGGCAGAAAGGTATATTCTTGCTAAAACGCATCACGATTTCACGTTTCTGTGGAATCGTTTCACTGATGAGCGATTCGTTAACAATGAATATGCTGGAAAAAATCCAGTCTCAACTGGAACACCTTAGCAAATCCGAGCGCAAAGTGGCGGAAGTGATTCTCGCCTTCCCCGATCAAGCCATTCATTCCAGTATCGCCGCCCTTGCCCAGCAAGCGGGTGTCAGCGAACCAACGGTGAACCGATTTTGCCGCAGTCTGGATACCCGCGGGTTTCCGGACTTTAAATTGCATCTGGCGCAAAGTCTGGCAAACGGCACCCCCTATGTTAATCGCAACGTCGATGAAGATGACAGTGTCGAAGCCTATACTGGCAAAATTTTCGAGTCAGCGATGGCAAGCCTGGACCATGTGCGCCAGTCACTCGATATGACGGCGGTCAACCGCGCCGTAGATCTGCTGACGCAGGCAAAGAAAATCGCCTTTTTCGGTCTTGGCTCGTCCGCGGCCGTTGCGCATGATGCGATGAACAAATTTTTCCGCTTCAACGTCCCGGTGATTTATACCGACGACATTGTGCTGCAACGCATGAGCTGTATGAATTGTAGTGATGATGACGTGGTTGTGCTGATTTCTCATACCGGGCGCACAAAGAGTCTGGTTGAACTGGCACAGTTGGCGCGGGAAAACGACGCCATGGTCATTGCGCTGACATCAGCCGATACTCCGCTTGCGCGGGAAGCGACGCTGGCCATTACCCTCGACGTTCCGGAAGATACCGACATTTACATGCCCATGGTGTCGCGTCTGGCACAGCTCACGGTTATTGACGTCCTCGCCACCGGTTTCACATTGCGACGTGGCGCAAAATTCCGGGATAACTTGAAGCGTGTCAAAGAAGCACTGAAAGAATCGCGCTTTGATAAGGAGTTGCTCATCCGGAGCGACAAACATTAATAGACCGATAGTAATAACAAAGTTGTAACATCTTACGCTGTTCGGTTAAATTCTCATTTTGATAACTTAACTGAATCCATGTTCACGCAACACCTGGTTGTTTTAGACAACGGAGTATTACATGTCCAGAAGGCTTCGCAGAACCAAAATTGTTACCACTTTAGGCCCGGCCACCGACCGCGATAATAATCTTGAGAAGATTATCGCCGCAGGCGCCAACGTGGTACGCATGAACTTCTCACACGGCACACCGGAAGATCATAAATTACGTGCGGATAAAGTGCGTGAAATTGCGGCAAAACTGGGACGTCATGTTGCTATTCTTGGCGATTTACAAGGACCGAAAATTCGCGTGTCCACGTTCAAGGAAGGCAAAGTATTCCTTAATATTGGCGATAAATTCCTGCTTGATGCCAACCTCGGCAAAGGCGAAGGCGATAAAGAAAAAGTCGGTATCGACTATAAAGGCCTGCCCGCTGACGTGGTGCCTGGCGATATCCTGTTGCTTGATGATGGCCGCGTTCAGTTAAAAGTACTGGAAGTTCAGGGTATGAAAGTGTTCACCGAAGTCACGGTGGGCGGCCCGCTGTCTAACAACAAAGGTATCAACAAACTGGGCGGTGGCCTCTCTGCAGAAGCACTGACCGATAAAGACAAAGCAGATATTGTGACTGCGGCGCTGATTGGCGTGGATTATCTCGCCGTCTCCTTCCCGCGCTGTGGCGAAGACCTGAACTATGCACGCCGCCTGGCGCGCGACGCTGGTTGTGACGCCAAAATTGTCGCCAAGGTTGAGCGCGCAGAAGCGGTCTGCAGCCAGGAAGCGATGGATGATGTGATCCTCGCCTCCGACGTAGTGATGGTTGCCCGTGGCGACCTCGGCGTAGAAATTGGCGACCCGGAACTGGTGGGTATCCAGAAAGCGCTGATCCGTCGTGCGCGTCAGCTTAACCGTGCGGTCATCACCGCCACGCAGATGATGGAATCGATGATCACCAACCCGATGCCAACTCGCGCAGAAGTGATGGACGTGGCAAACGCCGTGCTGGATGGTACCGATGCGGTTATGCTCTCTGCGGAAACAGCCGCAGGCCAGTACCCGGCAGAAACCGTTGCCGCGATGGCACGCGTCTGCCTGGGTGCGGAAAAGATCCCCAGCATCAACGTGTCGAAACACCGCCTGGATATTCAGTTTGATAACGTGGAAGAAGCGATCGCCATGTCGGCAATGTATGCCGCTAACCACCTGAAAGGGGTAACGGCGATTATCTCGATGACGGAGTCCGGGCGTACGGCGTTAATGACGTCACGTATCAGTTCCGGCCTGCCGATTTTCGCGCTCTCCCGCCATGAGCGTACGCTGAACCTGACCGCGCTGTACCGTGGCGTAACGCCAGTCCATTTTGACAGCGCGAGCGAAGGCGTTGCCGCTGCCAACGATGCGGTCAATTTGCTGCGTGACAAAGGTTATCTGATTTCTGGCGATCTGGTGATTGTCACCCAGGGCGACGTGATGAGCACCGTGGGCACCACTAACACCACGCGCATTCTGACCGTGGAATAAGCCGTATCCAAAAAGCAAAAACCCCGCCTGGCGGGGTTTTTTTATTTCTTCGGGAATAACTCTTTGCGTCTGTACGGTTCAGTCTCGCCCGGCTTGCGTGTTTTCAGCAGTTTTAAAATCCAGGTGTACTGCTCAGGGTGCGGACCGACGAACACTTCAACCTCTTCGTTCATTCGGCGCGCAATGGTGACGTCATCCGCCGTTAACAGATCGTCCATCGGTGGGCGCACCTGAATGATCAGCCTATGCGTCGTCGCATCATACACCGGAAAAAGCGGCACAATGCGTGCACGGCACACTTTCATTAAACGACCAATCGCCGGAAGCGTGGCTTTATAGGTGGCAAAGAAATCAACAAATTCGCTGTGCTCAGCACCGTGATCCTGATCGGGCAGATAATAGCCCCAGTACCCCTGGCGTACGGACTGAATAAACGGTTTGATACCATCGTTACGTGCATGCAGACGTCCGCCAAAGCGACGGCGCACCGTATTCCAGACATAATCGAACACTTTATTGCCCTGATTATGGAACATCGCCGCCATTTTCTGCCCCTGGGATGCCATCAACATTGCCGGGATATCAACGCCCCAGCCGTGCGGGACCAGAAAAATCACGTTTTCGTTGTTGTCGCGCAGGCCATCAATAATCTCACGGCCCTGCCACTCAACGCGCGGCAGGATCTTCTCTGGCCCACGCAGCGCCAGTTCTGCCATCAGTACCATTGCCTGTGGTGCAGTGGCAAACATCTCATCAATGATCGCTTCGCGTTCCGCTTCTGATTTTTCCGGGAAGCAGTACAGCAGGTTGATCTGTGCACGCCGACGCGCACTCTTACCGAATTTACCGGCAAGTCGCCCCAGCGTCCCCAACAACGGATCGCGTAACGACGCAGGGAGCAGCGCTACACCGGCAAACGCAAAAACTCCCATCCACGCGCCCCAGTAGCGCGGGTGGCGAAAGCCATCTTCAAATTCGGGAATGTATTCAGAATTATTTTTCTTCGTTTCCATGCATGTTCCGCAGGCAAGTATTCAAGTAAGCAAAGTAAGAATAGTGTAACGAGGTGCGTTAATTCCTACAAAAGAAAAAGCCGGCGTGTGTCGACGCCGGCTTGTATGCTGTAAGGCGTTAATCGAATTTCAATTGCGGAACGATGTCCTTCACCTGCGCCAGATAATCACGACGATCGGTACCGCTCAGACCTTCGGTCCTTGGCAGTTTCGCCGTTAAGGGGTTCACCGCCTGCTGGTTGATCCACACTTCATAATGCAAATGCGGGCCTGTTGAACGACCGGTGTTACCGGAGAGCGCGATGCGATCGCCACGTTTCACTTTCTGCCCTTCTTTCACCAGCAATTTGCGCAGGTGCATATAGCGCGTGGTGTAGGTGCGGCCATGACGCACAGCGACATAATACCCCGCCGCGCCACTGCGTTTGGCAACCACCACCTCGCCATCACCCACAGAGAGAACCGGCGTCCCCTGCGGCATGGCGAAATCGACACCCTTGTGCGGCGCAACGCGACCCGTGACCGGGTTCAGGCGACGCGGATTAAAGTTGGAGGAGACGCGGAACTGTTTCGACGTGGGGAAACGCATAAAGCCTTTCGCCAGCCCGGTACCGTTGCGGTCGTAAAATTTGCCGTCGTCGGCGCGAATCGCAAAATAATCTTTACCGTCAGAGCGCAGACGAACACCCAGCAGTTGGCTCTGTTCCTGTTTTCCTTCCAGCATTTCGCGGGACATCAGCACAGAGAACTCATCGCCTTTTTTGAGCTTACGGAAATCCATTTGCCACTGCATCGCTTTGATGACCGCGCTGATTTCCACACTGGTTAATCCGGCCTCTTTCGCACTGCTGACAAAACTGCCGCCAACCGTGCCTTTCAGCACAGAGTTGACCCAATCGCCTTCCTGAATCGCACTGGTCATTTTAAAACCGCCATCAACGCGGTCATAAGTGCGGGTTTCACGGCGGGAAACTTCCCAGGTCATGCGCTGCAGATCGCCGTCTGCGGTCAACGTCCAGGAGATCTGCTGACCAATTTTCATGTTACGCAGGTCTTTATCTGCCGCGGCGAGCTGGCTGATATCACCCATATCGATGCCGTACTGATTCAGGATACTGCTCAGCGTATCGCCGGTCGACACGACGTATTCGTGCACGCCCTCTTCGCCGGCAGTTTTATCGTCAAGTTCATCCTGGGGAATGTCTTCAACTTCGTCGGGCATAGACTGATCGATAGGCTCACTGGCCTCAGGCAGCAGCGAACGAATCTCTTTCTTTTCCAGCTCGATGGTTTTGACGATAGGTGTCGGCGTGGATTCGGGGTGGTAGACATACGGTCGCCAGACGGCAACCGTTAAAGTGAGAACTGTAAGTGACCCCAGCATAACGCGGTGGGGTCGGGGCAGATTATTAAATGCCAGGGCGACAGAGCGGGCTATCTGTTGCACGTATCCACTTCCTCGTTAATCTCCTTTCAGGCAGCTCGCATACTGGTTAGATAACTGGGCAAGGAACTGCGAATAGCTCTCTTTGCCAAGCTTGATACTGGTGCCAAGGGGATCCAACGTTCCCATTCGAACGGATGTCCCTCTGGCAACAGCTTCAACGACCGCTGGCCTGAACTGTGGCTCAGCAAAAACGCAGGCTGCTTTTTGCTCAACCAACTGTGTTCTGATTTGATGTAAACGCTGCGCACCAGGTTGAATTTCAGGGTTGACGGTAAAGTGACCTAACGGAGTCAGCCCGTAATGCCTCTCAAAATAGCCATAGGCATCATGAAAAACGAAATAACCTTTACCCTTCACTGGCGCCAGCTCGCTGCCAACCTCTTTGTCGGTTTGTGCCAGACTGGCCTCAAACGCTTGCAGGTTGGCGTCCAGCCGTGCTCGGCTTTGGGGCATAACTTCTACTAATTTATCGTGGATTGCAACCGCCGACAGCCGTGCAATCTCTGGTGAAAGCCACAGATGCATGTTGTAATCACCATGATGGTGATGTTCGTCACTATTTTCGTCGCCGTGATGGCCTGCGTCATGGTCGTGGTCGTCATCATCGCTGCCCTTGATGAGTAACGGTTTCACGCCAGGCAGCGCCTGCATGAGCACCTGTTTTGCCGCCGGAATCTGCTGCGCGGACTTATCCATGAACGCTTCCATGTCAGGACCTACCCAGAAGACTAAGTCCGCGTTCTGCAAGCGTTTTACATCAGACGGGCGCAGAGCATAATCGTGCTCAGAAGCCCCATCGGGAAGCAGCACTTCTGTTGTCGTTACCCCATCCGCAATCGCGGAAGCGATGAAGCCCAGAGGCTTGAGCGACGCGACAACAGCGGCGTTTGCGGTGCTCATTACTCCGCCGGATAAGGCGGTGCAAAGCGCTGCGCAAAGAAGCGTATTTTTATGTAACATAATGCGACTAATTATCGTAATGAATATGTGGAATGTGATATTATAACATTCGACAACTTGTGCAACCCTTTAAATGCTATGACTAATCTGGTAACGCTGGAAAATGTCTCCGTCAGTTTCGGCCAAAGACGCGTACTGTCTGACATTTCGCTCACTCTACAACCCGGTAAAATTCTTACCCTGCTCGGCCCCAATGGCGCGGGGAAATCGACGCTGGTGCGCGTGGTACTGGGGCTTGTAGCACCCGATACCGGGACGATCAAGCGTGGCAATGCCCTGCGTATTGGTTATGTGCCGCAAAAACTGCATCTCGACACCACGCTGCCGCTGACCGTGGGTCGCTTTATGCGTCTGCGGCCCGGCACCCGTAAAGATGATATTGTTCCGGCGCTAAAACGCGTGAATGCCGCGCACCTTGTCGATGCCCCTATGCAAAAATTATCCGGCGGCGAAACGCAACGCGTGCTGCTGGCCCGCGCCCTACTCAATCAGCCACAGTTGCTGGTACTGGATGAGCCAACGCAAGGGGTCGATGTTAACGGTCAGGTTGCACTCTACGATCTTATTGATCAATTACGTCGCGAGCTTGATTGCGCCGTACTGATGGTCTCCCATGACCTGCATCTGGTGATGGCAAAAACGGATGAAGTCCTCTGCCTGAATCACCATATTTGCTGCTCCGGCGCACCGGAAGTGGTCTCTATGCACCCTGAGTTTATCTCAATGTTCGGCCCACGCGGCGCAGAGCAGTTGGGTATTTATCGCCACCGCCATAATCATCGTCATGATTTGCAGGGGCGCATTATATTACGTCAGGGAAATGGACGCGGATGATTGAATTACTATTGCCCGGCTGGTTAGCCGGGATGATGCTCGCCTGCGCCGCTGGCCCGTTGGGTTCATTTGTGGTCTGGCGTCGCATGTCTTATTTTGGCGATACCCTCGCCCACGCTTCATTGCTCGGTGTCGCTTTCGGTTTGCTGCTCGACGTTAACCCTTTTTATGCGGTGATTGCCGTCACGCTGCTGCTTGCCGCCGGGCTGGTCTGGCTGGAAAAACGCCCTCACCTTGCTATCGATACATTGCTGGGGATTATGGCTCACAGTGCGTTATCCCTCGGCATGGTGGTTGTCAGCCTGATGTCGAATATTCGCGTCGATCTGATGGCCTACCTGTTTGGCGACCTGCTGGCAGTCACGCCCACGGATTTAATCTCCATTGCTGTTGGTGTTGTACTGGTTATCGGGATCCTGTTCTGGCAGTGGCGTAACCTGCTGTCGATGACCATCAGTCCGGAGCTGGCGTTTGTCGATGGCGTGAAGTTGCAGCGTGTGAAGTTGCTGTTAATGCTGGTTACCGCGCTGACAATTGGGGTGGCGATGAAGTTTGTCGGGGCGCTGATTATCACGTCCTTGCTGATAATTCCTGCGGCCACCGCGCGCCGCTTTGCCCGGACGCCAGAGCAAATGGCGGGAGTGGCAGTAGGTGTCGGCATGATTGCCGTCACCGGCGGGCTAACCTTCTCTGCCTTTTACGATACGCCAGCAGGACCGTCTGTCGTGCTGTGCGCCGCGCTGTTATTCATTTTCAGTATGATGAAAAAAAGCGCTACCTGACCCTTCTTACCTGGCCGAAACCTGCTGTTTCGGCCTTTCTGCTATTCAGAATAGAGACGACGGTTGATGCGGGAAAATCTCAGGGCATCTCCGGCGGCGTGATCCCGAAGTGGTTCCATGCCCTGACCGTCGCCATGCGGCCACGGGGAGTACGTTGCAGGAAGCCTTGCTGAATTAAAAAGGGCTCCAGCACATCTTCAATGGTTTCACGCTCTTCTCCGATAGCGGCGGCAAGGTTATCCAGCCCTACCGGCCCACCAAAGAATTTATCGATGACCGCCAGCAGCAGCTTGCGGTCCATGTAATCAAACCCTTCCGCGTCCACGTTCAGCATATCAAGCGCCTGAGAGGCGATATCAAGCGTAATCGCGCCATCATGCTTCACTTCGGCAAAATCACGCACCCGGCGCAGCAGACGGTTAGCGATACGCGGTGTGCCGCGCGAACGTCTTGCGACTTCCAGCGCGCCCTCTTCGCTCATCTCCAGCCCCATGTAACGGGCGCTGCGCCCAACAATGTGCTGTAAATCCGCCACCTGATAAAACTCCAGCCGCTGCACAATACCGAAACGGTCACGCAGCGGTGAGGTCAATGAACCTGCACGCGTCGTTGCGCCAATCAGCGTAAAAGGAGGCAAATCAATTTTGATTGAGCGTGCCGCCGGGCCTTCGCCGATCATAATATCGAGCTGATAATCTTCCATTGCCGGGTAGAGAACCTCCTCTACCACTGGCGAGAGACGGTGAATTTCATCGATAAACAATACGTCATGCGGCTCAAGGTTGGTGAGCATCGCCGCCAGGTCGCCCGCTTTTTCCAGCACTGGACCCGAGGTGGTACGCAAGTTGACGCCCATCTCATTAGCGACAATATTCGCCAGGGTGGTTTTCCCAAGCCCTGGGGGGCCGAAAATCAGCAAGTGATCCAGCGCGTCACCACGCAGCTTCGCAGCCTGGATAAAAATTTCCATTTGCGAGCGCACCTGAGGCTGGCCCACATACTCCGCCAGCAATTTAGGGCGGATCGCGCGATCCGCGACCTCTTCCGCATTAATAACGCTGTCGGGGGAGACCAGACGGTCTGCTTCAATCATCCTTTACCTCACAACGCGGCGCGTAATGCTTCGCGGATCAGAGTTTCACTGTTGGCGCCCGGTTTGGCGATTTTGCTAACCATCCGACTGGCTTCCTGAGGTTTATAGCCCAACGCCACCAGTGCGGCAACCGCTTCCTGCTCTGCATCATCCGCAGCCGGGCTGGCGGGTGATGTCAGCACCAGATCGGCGGCTGGCGTGAACAGGTCGCCATGTAACCCTTTAAAGCGATCTTTCATTTCGACAATCAGTCGCTCTGCCGTTTTCTTGCCGATACCCGGCAGTTTAATCAGTGCCGCAGGGTCTTCGCGTTCGACGGCATTCACAAATTGTTGCGCGTTCATGCCGGAAAGAATGGCCAGCGCCAGTTTTGGCCCCACGCCATTGGTTTTGATCAGTTCGCGAAACAGCGTGCGCTCTTGCTTGTTGTTAAAACCAAACAGCAGATGCGCATCTTCACGCACCACAAAATGGGTGAAGACCACGGCCTCTTTCCCCGCCTCCGGCAATTCATAGAAACAGGTCATCGGCATATGCACTTCGTAGCCCACGCCTCCGACTTCCATCAGGACTAAAGGGGGCTGTTTTTCCAGAATAATGCCTCTGAGTCTGCCTATCACATGACGCTCCTGCGTTAATGGCCGAAGTAAGAATGCTGTATCATAAAAAAAGGCTGGATAGATATCCAGCCGCTTATTGCTGAAAAGCGAAGTGTATTAATTTACTGGCCTAATATTGCGCCTGCGCGAGGTCAGCAAGTAGCGTTGGATGCGTCGGGTTCCAGCCCAGTACCGCCCGCGTCTGTTCACTGCTTGCGGCCATATCGAGAGAAGCAAAATCAGCAAACCAGCCAAAATGCTCCCTCGCCCGCGGCTCAGCGGGTACCCCTAGATGTTTACCGATGGCCTGCGCGATATCGCGAAACAGGATGCCCTCTTCCGCCGCCGCGTGATAAACCGCCTGAGTCACCCCCGTCTCCAGCGCTAATCGATAAAGCGTGGCGGCATCCCGGCGATGCACCGCCGCCCAGCGGTTTTCTACGTCCTCAGGCCAGGCAGACACACCCGTTTGCTTCGCAAGGCCCATCAGGATGGGAATAAAGCCATGATCGCCGACGCCGTGGACTGTCGGCGACAGGCGTATCGTTGCGGCCCGCACGCCCTTGTCTGCCAGCTCACGTGCCGCAGGCTCAGAACGGCGTGGATACGCTGGCTCCACAAACGGCAGGTCGTTCTCTGTCGCCAGACGTCCTGGGGCGATCATCGCCAGCCCGGAGGTCACCAACAGAGGGCGGTCGCTACCGCGTAGCGCATCCCCCAGAATCTGGATGGCGCGCTCATCCTGCGCGCAGTTCTCACTAAAGCGTGAAAAATCGTGGTTGAAGGCAGTATGGATAACCGCATCGGCACGGCTTGCGCCATCATGCAGCAATTGATGATCGTCCAGCGTTCCCGTGACCACCTGCATTCCCAGGGCCGCCAGCGCCTGTGCTTTTTGCGCATTGCGCACCAGCCCGGTAACCTGATGCCCGGCCGCCAGTAGATCTTCAGCAACGGCTGAACCAACCCAGCCAGACGCCCCCGTCAGAAAAACATGCATAGCTCACTCCCCTTGTGTTGACTCATCACGTGATAGTGATGAATATCCTCAGAGGTGAAAAGTAGTGACATTATCGTGGTAAGCACAGCTAATCTACAGTTTTATTTTTATATTAATTAACAATAACTTAGAGAAGCATATTTACAACATACAGTATTATCCATGATCCTTATGAATCAACATCATAAAATCGGTTTAGTGAGTACTGTAATGCACTTTCTCTAATCTATACTGACTATTGTTGTACCCTCTTTCCAATCATCATGTACTCAATTAAGTTTAACATAGGTATTATATGTTGGTTTGTTCCTTAATTACTTGTCGTAGCAATATTATTCCTCCTGTAGTTGTTGGACATGAACTCTTTGTAATTATGTGTTAATTGCTTATCTGAATGAATAAAACTATCAATTTACTGTGCTTAATGGATTCCCTTTTAATGATTCTTGGCATAAAATATCCATTTTAAAAATAAGGCGGGGGATTTATGAAGAGAAGCAAATTTAAAAATATTCCATTTGTTTCCACTGTAATATTGTCATTTATTTTTTTTGTACTTTATCTTTTTGCTGCAAATCAATTCAATGTAAACATAGCATTAACAGTAATAGCTTTCATACTAACCGGTCTTTCCGGATTTGATTTTTTTAAAAACCTCACATCAATTGATCGTGAAAATAAGCCACCTGTGGATCTATTAGTAGTATTCAGTGTTGCCGTGGCAATAACATCTATTATATCAATAGCATGTAAAGTAGATGAAAGTAGTTTAAAACCACGAGAACAAGTAACCATCATTTCGACGTTAGTTTTACTAATCATAGGAATGGTTGCATCTGCTTACTTAAAGCACAAGCATATAATAAAACCAAAAATTAGGGTTTTGGAGAAAGAAAGTTTTTCAATATTAAGAGAAAATGATGACGCCATTACTATTATTACAACCATAAAAAAAGCCCCTTAAGGGGCTTTTTAACTACCACCAACCATAATCAATAGTACTTGCAACAACTGCCCTAATGGTACTTGGATCACTACAATCCCAAATGCATCCAGTACTGGAACTATGATCCAGTTATAGAGAATAATCAAACTCAATACGAAACCTAAAAAGTTTCGCCAGTGAAATGAACTTTTTTCAATTTCTTCTTTGTTTACTTCTATCTGCCCTTCTGCATTAGTTTTTGTAACTTCCTGTTCAACCGTTTTCTTCTTGATGAAGAAGTCAATTCCAGTTTTAATCAAATCAATCAGTAAATTTATCATTCCATGATCCCCACGCAATACACCCAAAAGTGTTTACCTTTTACAAATAATTTTTTCTCTTCTATCAAGTATACTGATGTTTCATCAGTTCTTAATTTCCATTTCAGTACTGAACCTTCCTGAAATTGTTGTGGCTTCTCATATGCCACATTCATGTAACTACCACATTTGATATCGTTAGCGGTTAGTACTTTCTTAAATTTCTTACCAAGAAAACAAATATCAATTGGAGTACTGTTAGCGAAGGGTTCAATACCATTCATTGTTATATATGCAGTTTGTTCACCATAATGTTTATCAAATATCATGTACTTGTTACCCTCAAAGTTCCTTTAATACCACTAATTACTAAACGTGCCCCCTTATTTGCTTCTTTATAGAAGTCATAAATTATCTTACGTCTCTTATCTTCACGCATACCAATTACACGTTTTTTCTTATTCTTTTTGTTCTTAACATTCGTATCTATCAGACGCTCTTTATTACCCTGCCTGACGATTTTATAACGGCCTTTCTTGAGGTTTGTATACAGACCAGAAATGTTACCCTGTTTCGTTAATCGTGCTGAACTGGTGGGTACAAACTTGCGTACAGCCTCTTCTTTTACGAGAACGTTATATAAGTACTTCGCCTGTAGTTTCTTAACGAAGATTTCACAGGTGACACCAGTACTGGTTTTTTGATAGGTAAACATAACAGCACGGTTAGTAAATGGAACCGCACCACGATCAACCGAGTTAGTCATACCTGTCTGTAAATTCTTTGACAGTATCCGAGTACGATTAATGATTTCCTTCTGAAAATTACGGCCTAAATCCTGTCCCGTACTGTTTATGTATCTCTGTACATTCCTTATACCACTTATACTACTCATCTCTTTTCCTTAATTTAAACAGGATAGCAATTCCTGCAATATCCCATGAAGTCGTTTTTTATCTTTGCCTACAGGCAAACGAGCCTTATGCATAAGAGATAAATTCAGACACTGTGGTTTTAATCCCTCATATAGTATCAATGCAGCCTCAATCAATAGAGTCTCCCGCATTGTTGGAAAAGCCCACAGGACAGTTTTTCTGTACTGTTCACCATCAGTAATTTTTTGATTAACTATTTTTGAACTTGATGTGTACTCACGCCATTCATTTTCAATTGAATCAATTTTTAATTTTTTAATGTCTTTCACTCTTTTGTACATCTGTTTACTACCGATATACGTAGAGCCGTCCTCAAACTCAAATAAGTAAACGAATCCACAATAGCTACCATTTGTTAATTCTTCTTCACTCCAGTCTGTTGTGTAGTTCCATTCCATAAATATTCCAATATAACAATTACTATAGGAATATTTATGGACATTAAAGGCAGATTATGGATATACGAAGGTACTAAAGAGTATCAAACTAAAATGAACCATTTCAGGAATGGGAAGTTTTATCCGTATAAGGATTCATTGGGGAAATTAACGATCGGTTGCGGTCATTTAGTACTGAAAAATGAAACTTTTAGCGATGGTATAACAGAAAAAGAAGCGGATATTCTGTTATCACGTGATCTCGCGAATGTTATTTTGGAGGTACAGTCATTGGAATTGAATGTGCCTGATGACTGGAATGATTTTATGATCATCATGACATTTCAGTTAGGCATTAATGGTGTAAAGAAATTCAAAAGAATGATTAATGCATTACAAGTAAAGAACTTTAGGGAAGCAATCGTACAAGCTAAAGACAGTCTTTGGTATCGACAAACACCCAATCGTGTAGATGATATGATTCGACAATTAACTAACAAATAAATAAGGGGCATTATGCCCCTTTTTCATTTTCCAGAATCGTTAAGATACGTTCAATTTTTAAATCGAGTTGATGAATCTGATCTTCCAGATTCTTTAGCGATTTCTTCATCTCATCCTGTTCTGCTTCAAGTCGTGAAATATTACTTTTCTGTAATGCAATTTCAGTCTCTACATTTCCCATTCGATCCAGCAAATCATTTGTATCAGTACTGTTATCCCGATAGATCGTCCACAAAAGCGTACAAAAAGCAACTACACAGGCTGCAATTGTTCCAATGTCCATTTTTAACACCTTATTATTGTAATATTAGTATTTATATTTAATATCCAGTAAAACTGGCTAAAGCAATACGGATTCCATTACCGCCCATCGCCTGTTGATATGTTTTTTGTAACCTGTTGATGTACTGAATCGAGAATGATGTACTGCTATTACGTCTAATCACAATGCCTGAATATCCAGACGTAGTACCATCAGTACTGTAATTACCAGGGCATTGACTGATGCAAATCCACGGATTAGCAATAGCAGTATTCACAGTTAGAGCGTTTTTCAAATCATGTGATGGTGGCACAGTAATGAAATCAGATATACGGGGCATAGTACCTGCACTTGCCGCACTCCATACAAGATTACCGGCTGGATCAAAAACATCCAGATATCCAGATTGAATTGGAGTGGTATTACTGCATATCATAAAACGTCCTGTACCCTGTTCATACATACTCGCTCCAGGAAAACAATAACTCCCGTCCGTTAATAACTGAAACCACTTTAGCCCACTTTCGGGGAAAAATGAATCGCCACGGATAATCTAGACACTTCCGAGCCGTTGATAATACTGGTTTTCATATTCTGTCGGTGACATCTGTTCGCTAGAACCATGCCGACGCTTACTGTTATAAAACATTTCGATGTAATCAAAAATATCACTGCGGGCTTCTTCCCGCGTTCCGTAGATCTTTTTCTTTATCCGTTCACGTTTCAACAACTGGAAAAAACTTTCTGCAACCGCATTATCATGGCAGTTACCGCGACGGCTCATGCTACCCTCCAGGCCGTGTGATTTCAGGAACGACTGCCACTCATGGCTTGTGTACTGACTGCCCTGATCCGAATGAACCAGCACCTGTTTTTCGGGATTACGCCGCCATACAGCCATCAGCAGTGCGTTCAGGACAATGTCCTTTGTCATCCGGGATTGCATGGACCAGCCGATAATTTTGCGTGAGAACAGATCAACAACAACGGCAAGATACAGCCAGCCTTCGTGGGTCCTGATGTAGGTTATGTCCGTTACCCAACGCTCATCAGGAGCATCCGGATTGAACTGTCGCTGGAGCCTGTTGGGTGACACGATACTGGCCTCGCCTTTACGTGCCCGCGGGCTTCGGTATCCGACCTGAGCCTTTATTCCGACACGTTTCATCAGTCTCCAGACTCTGTTTACTCCGCACTGTTGCCCGCTGTCACGCAGATCCAGATGGATTTTGCGATAACCATAGACGCATCCCGACTCCAGCCAGAACTGTTTAATCTGTCCTGTCAGTCTCAGGTCTGCCTGATGGCGTTGTGAATGCGGCTGCTGAAGCCAGGCGTAAAAACCACTGGGATGAACATCCAGCACCCGACAGAGCAGGCGAACAGGCCAGCAACAGGAGTTGTCACGGATAAAGGCGTACCTCAGTCGGACAGCTTTGCGAAGTACGCCGCGGCTTTTTTTAATATGTCCCGTTCGTCGGTAACCCGTTTCAGCTCTTTCTGGAGACGGCGGATCTCGGCCTGAGCATCTGACTGTTCTTTATTAGTGGAAGAATCCGGACCGTACTTCTTTATCCAGGCATAAAGGCTGTGGGTGGTGATATCGAGACGTGTTGCAACGCTGGCAACAGAATAACCGCGATCAACAACCTGTTTGACTGCTTCAGTTTTAAACTCTTCGGGATAACGCTTACCGCTCATGGGCACCTCTCTTTAAGCCATCTTAAATGACTCTGAGGTGTCTGTTAAACCCGTGGCGATTCACACCTCAAACGAATGTGTTTATACCTGCCAGTGTTGATACCCGGCACAATGAGGTGATTGCAGTATTTACTCATTTCATTCAGTACTGTCTGGAATATGGGCTTATCTCTGTTCACATCAGTGAATGCCTCATCCAGTACTAACCCGTCATAACAACCTTGCAGTACTGCGGCCAGATTCGTACTTGCATTACTACCGAGATTGCC
Source organism: Phytobacter diazotrophicus (assembly GCF_052061655.1). Taxonomy (NCBI): domain Bacteria; kingdom Pseudomonadati; phylum Pseudomonadota; class Gammaproteobacteria; order Enterobacterales; family Enterobacteriaceae; genus Phytobacter; species Phytobacter diazotrophicus. Next base: position 3,452,719 of record NZ_CM125428.1, read on the forward strand.
TAGCCACAATTTGTATCTCTCACTCAGTTCAAACAGAAGCCGGTTTCTGATGCCATCTGACAGGTTTGGGAAATCATCCGTAATCATCAGTCGCAGGAATGGCAATTCGCTCTGTTCATGTGTCAGTACTGATGCCTGATGAAAATCAACAGGCATGATCAGTAGTAGATCGTTATCCATGAAGTACTGCCGTTTATCCTCAATGTGTCTCAGTAATTGAGGGGTGTATTTACCCTGATATTGAAGCCCTGTAACTCTTCCGTTGACCGTATGCAATACCCTACAAAACCCATCCATGCTGTTATATCCAATTTGAATAGATGATCAATATTTGATCATTTTTGATATTAATGGAAGTGGCAACAGCACGAAATGATCAATGTAAGCTACTGAAAATGATCATTTTTTTAGTTTTTGGTACTAGTGTAGTACTGCCACAATGAAAACGAAACGGTAACTTGAAGATTTGCATAATACTGTATATACTTACAGTACTACACATATGGGGCTACAGTGATGGGTAATAAAAATTTGTTCGACCCAGGTCAGAGATCAGGCATTCAACGTTTTGTAGATACCAGGGGGAACTGGTTCAGGGTGTGTTATTGGGGTTCTGGTCTGAGTGATGTACTGATAGGCGAGAGGATATTTTTTCAGAACTACAGGGGTGAGTACTGGTTCGGTACTATAGAACGTGACTGTTTCGTACTGATATCTGATGTGCCGTTACTGAGAGTACTGGATGGAATTGATTTGATTAGATCACAGGATGAGATGATACGTGAACATGCATCAGGTTGGTTCGTTGATCAGGGAGAATTACCGTTTTGAAATCCAATTCACGCCACACCCACACCATTAACAAACCTACCCATTGTGAGTGGGCGTGAATTCAAATTGTATATAATTTTATTATGTACCCGCAATAATTTTATTCGTACAACCATCTACCCGCCCGTGCTGATTCAACTAACATCCCGATAGTAAAAAGCGGAACGGGTACTTGTTCCGTTTTTTTAAATGGATTCCATGAAATATGAACATCTGGGAAATATATTTTTATATTAAAGTTCCCTCTTTCAACATGTAGTTCGTTGAAGTACTGCTCCATTAGATCTTCTGCCTCCAATTCATCGATAGACAGATCAATATCAAAATCCATTTCTGGAGTTAATGGAACAGGTCCATTATCCAAATCATACGCCCCCACATATGTGCGAACGATTTCATACACGCGTTGCTCTATGATATCTGCCATAATTTATCATTCCTGTGTTCGAGATATAAAAAAAGAATTTAATCCATCATTTGAACTAACAATTGAATATCGTAATTTGCCTACAAAAACTTCATCATTCGGATAAGTATGTTTTATTAGTCCCATTACGATCTCTGATGATTTACCGCTTTTCATTTCACTCTCACCCAATGTTGCTGAAACTGCTGAGAGTACTGTATGCAGTACGTTGAAACCGCCATTCATAGTGCCATCACCAGACGTGACAATCATCATACTGGTGATCATTCCTGTATTATTATCTGATGTAATTAGTATGGCATTATGTTCATCCACTTTCTGTTCAGACACAGTGGAATGTTCAAGTTTTTTCGTCTGAAAATGAATCTTGTATGTTGAACCCAGTGCGATTAGGTTTTTCTGCATACGAGCAGTCAGAGTATCAATAGTGATATCAAGAGATTTCTGTGGCGTGGATTCAGTACTGCCATTCACCGACTCAGTACTAGCACTAACTGGTTCATTAGTTTCAGTACTGGTATCATTAAAATATATTATTGACGCTACTAAAGAAACAAAACCTAATACAAAACCTCCCAATGTACCTGAAACACGGGAGGTCAATTTACTACGGTTTTTATCCTGCATAGTAGCTGAAATGGTGCATCCAGCTATAGCCCACACCAGTAAACCAATCCCTAGTGGGGCCAGTACACTAACGTTCGTCATCATCATTCCCTATAGATTTTATAAAGTTATTAACAATGATAACAACACTGTACTTCTACAGAAAAATTTTACCAATAGAGCTTGAAAAAAAATTCCATGAATTTAATATCGTATGGCATACAGCATAAAATGGAGTTATCTCATGCTCAATATTTTTAAAGCTTTATCAAATCTCTCAGACACAACAGAGCCAACTGTAGCAATTGAGAATACACACAAATCAAAACATACAAAAATACTCGACGATATTTTTTCCGATCTTCCCAGTGATGTATCCAAATATATTAATAAAAAATTGACAGAAGTTATTGATTATGAACCACGCATTGGCGTCATGGGGAAAACCGGCGTAGGCAAATCTTCACTTTGTAATGCAATTTTTCAACAGGAAGTATGCAAAGTAAGCCATGTTGAGGCTTGTACCAGAACTATTGAAGAACTCAAAATCGAGGTTGGCGGTCGGAAACTAACAATCGTTGACCTGCCAGGAGTTGGTGAAAGTGAAAAGCGTGATGCTGAATACAAAAAACTCTATGAAGAACAAATCCCTAGTCTCGATTTGATATTGTGGGTTATCAAGGCAGATGATAGAGTACTGGCCCCAGATGAATATTTTTACAGTAACGTAATAAAACCATTAAAAGCAGAAGAAAAGATTCTTTTTGTAATTAACCAGGCCGACAAAATAGAACCTTCATATGAATGGGACCGCAATAACAACAGACCGTCCAGTACTCAAATTAATAATCTCGAAGCGAAAGAAATTGATATTTATAATCGACTTTTTGACAATGGTAATGGTTGTGTTTATGTTTCATCTCCATTGAAATACAACATTAGCAATCTCGTTAAAAAGATGGTTATCCAGCTTCCAAATAAATCTAAAGCGGCAGTCTATAGTACATTACGGGAAGAGAACAAAACAAAAGAGGCAAAAGATGAGTCAAAAAAGGGTTTCACCGAAACCGTAAAAAACGTTCTAGACGACGTCATTGACTATGCCCCAATTCCTAAAATGGTTAAGGAACCATTGAAGAAAATGAAAGATTATTTTTGCGATAAAATATCAAATTTCTTTGATTCATGGTTTTGATTTTCTAGTTAGGGTTTAAAAAAAAGCTCAGTTAAATAAAAAAACTGAGCTTTATAATATATTTTATAAATTATTTTCCATTCATTATAACATCCAGTACTGTAACTGCCCTGCATATATCAGTTACATAATCAGTTACAGTACTCAATTGAAAACGCATCTCATCTGATGGATTCAAATAGTGCCACATATTACATATTTTTTTAATATCGTAATCGCGATTTTCAATAGTCATCTCAGTACCATCAGTACAGATGCGTATATCATTGGTTATATAGTGGTAGTAGTAACTGCCATCATCATAATGTTTAAATTCAATTATCATTTTGTAAACCCATAGCAATGTTTTATGGTATTTACTATAATACATCTGAGTTGTGCATTGCCTTTGGCTCATACTATTCAAAGGCAATAATATAACTTAATCTTTTGTTATGTTTTTCTCATCAACATCTTCGGTTTTTATTACATGAAAATCAGAATCAAAAAATATTATATTAGCCCCCCCCAACTTTATCACCATACATTTTAATACCCAGTGATCGCTCCCCACATCTTTTAACTTTCTGACATTTTGAATTATAGTAACCAACAGATGTATATGGGCGACCATAATTATCAACCTGGTCAGTAGAGGTCATATCCCTAACAAACCTCTCCGCTCCAGTTTTAGGATTAATGTATACAGCAATCGATAAGTCATTGCTGACAGTCACTTTATTCCCTTCATTAGTTATTAAATAAAACGCAGCATTTGCGTTAGTACTCGCTATTAATAATACCGCGACTGTTAATAACTTCTTCATCTTACCCCCTAACATTTCAACCAATCTTTTCATTTTTCTTAATAATTTCTTTTAAAGTATCTAAAGTTAGTACCTTACTGCCCCTATGTATCATTGAATGACAATTCGGACATAAGGGAATCAAATCACTTATAGGATCGACATTATAGTTATCACCTAATGTATGTATTGGTTTGATATGATGTACATGAATGAATCCTTTACCATGTTCACCATAGAACTTCTCAAAATTAAAACCACAACATGGCTTTGTTGAATAAATCAGATTTCGGGTAAGTCTCCCCCGTAGCGGGTTGTGTTTTCAGGCAATACGCACGCTTTCAGGCATACCTGCTTTCGTCATTTTGTTCAGCGCTCGTACCAGGGCCATAGCCTCCGCAACCTGACCATCGTAGTCACGCAGCGTCAGTGACCCCCCGAACAGCTGTTTTACCCGGTACATTGCCGTTTCCGCTATCGAGCGACGGTTGTAATCTGTTGTCCATTTCCACCGCGCATTACTCCCGGTCATTCGCTGATTAGCCACTGCACGGTTACGGTCTGCATATTCACCGGGCCAGTAACCCGCACCTTTTCGGGGAGGGATAAGCGCGCTGATTTTCTTACGCCGCAGTTCATCGTGACAGAGCCGGGTGTCGTAAGCGCCGTCTGCCGATGCTGCCCTGATTTTTCTGTGAGTCTGCCGGATAAGACCCGGGAAGGCTTCTGAGTCCGTCACATTGTTCAGCGACAGGTCTGCACAGATGATTTCATGTGTGTTGCTGTCAACGGCTAGATGCAACTTTCGCCATATACGACGGCGTTCTTTGCCGTGTTTTTTGACTTTCCATTCGCCTTCACCAAAGACCTTCAGCCCGGTGGAATCAATCACCAGATGCGCGATTTCACCCCGGGTGAACGTTTTGAAACTGACATTAACCGACTTTGCGCGCTTGCTGACACTGGTGTAATCCGGGCAGCGCAACGGAACATTCATCAGTGTAAAAATGGAATCAATAAAACCCTGTGCAGCCCGCAGGGTCAACCTGAACACGCGTTTAATGACCAGCACAGTCGTGATGGCAAGGTCAGAATAGCGCTGAGGTCTGCCTCGTGAAGAAGGTGTTGCTGACTCATACCAGGCCTGAATAGCTTCATCATCCAGCCAGAAAGTTATGGAGCCACGGTTGATGAGGGCTTTATTGTAGGTGGGCCAGTTGGTGATTTTGAACTTTTGCTTTGCCACGGAACGGTCTGCGTTGTCGGGAAGATGCGTGATCTGATCCTTCAACTCAGCAAAAGTTCGATTTATTCAACAAAGCCCCACAACATTTACAGGATGTTCCATGATGGTCAATACATGCTTGCCTTGCTTGAGGATCACGCTCATATGAGTTTACTATTACTTGCGTTTTAGCTCCCTCAATGTATGTTTCCGCTGATGGGATTTCATTTGGAAAATAGCTTTCAGTGAAATCCGCATACCATATACCATTTTCTTTACGCAAATATCTTTTATTCAACTTCCGTTCGAAGTCTTCAATCACTGCAACATCCGGGTTATCTTCTCTCTCTGAAAAAACCATATAAAAGGTAAAAAGTTCATAGCCCCTTTCGATATATGATATATGTTCCAAGGCTTGGGTGTATCCTGGTTGCTTTTTGTTCTTGGCACTAAGTTCCCAATCTTCCTTTAAGATTACGTCCCGCTCTTTATCACTCTCAACATCCCATGCACCGAAAATCACCATCTTCTTTTCGTGATTTACAAATGACCAACTCCAAGTCCAGTTATTGCAAGTCGCACCGTGACTGAGGATGAATTGTTTCCTGTTCATTTTAGTATCCTTTTAAGTACTTCAATCTGAACATCGCTCTACACATTTTTACATAGTCTAATGCTCATTACATAGCCAAACAATATGCCGGATCAATAGATTCGTTTGATGTCTTGATTGAAAATTTCACCATCATGCCAGGAAATGATCAGATGGGGCATCGCTTCGCTCTTGGATGTACTGACTGATTACATATTAGGAGGCTTAAACAGCCGACGGCACGCCCTTGTACAGCGAAATACTTTAGGCCGTAAGGCCGGCCCGTATTATTATTTGTACTTATTAGTACATAAAGAGAAAATATTATGATGTACTGAATCTGGCGAGGTACGAGCGAGTTCAGTACATCATAATATAGCCGCGAATGAGCGGAGCGAATTCGTGTGCTATCTTAATTATATAAAGGGAAATAATCTCGATAAGGCGGCACATACCGCCTTATGTCATAAAACAAGTGCAATCGAACGAGCAAAGCCCGTCCTCTTGCACTTGTTTTACTCCCTTCGGTATTAATTTTGTCGTGTTTTTACCTATAGATCCTTTGGTAATTTTGCGACATTTTATTGGGGTACTGATGGTGATTTCCCATTTTGCAATTTTGAGTACTTAGCGTAGAAATGATCCCGTTTAGCCTGATCCATTTCCATATTGTTTATCTTACTCATCCATTTATCAAATTCCTCAATAGTTGGGTATTTCTCTTTTGTAATACGTTCCAAACGTTTTGCCTCTGCCCTTGAAAGAGTCAAAGGTACAAATTTATTTGCATCAGTACCATCAAGACCTATATCAATGTACTCAATGTTAGTACTTAACGATTGAGCTTGTTCTTTGTCAAATACATACACCTCAATCATGTTTGTACTAGCGTAATCACGAAGATTAGATCGGTTGATAAATTGATAAAGGTTTTCCCTCTCACGTGCCTGTACTACTTCATCACGAGTTAATGTGAACATTAGTTCTAATTGTTTAGTCTCGACAGGTGACGGCTTCATACTCGCAAGCCAGACGCATTTTGTGTAATTCTGAAATGTATTCATACCACGACTAACAGGATCAATATACTTACCATTTAGGATACCCTTACTGTCTGAATTAGTAGTATAGAAGTACTCAGATGCATTCAAGTTACTATTAATCCACTCAGCTACTTTTGCTAATGCATCTGGATTCTTATCTCTATAGGTACGTGTAAAACGTTCCTCACTGAAATAATACACCTTCAATCTATCACTTACAGGTACTGTACGCTCAAGCATTCCAGTTAGTTTTACTTCTTCAAATAGATTTGAATTACCCTTATAGATTAGACTCTCTTCAAATTTATTTGCCATGAACGTAATATCAAGATTTGAGTACTTTGCAATATCAACCCAAGCCAGAATTGTTAGTTGCTTACACTCATTTGAGTAAACATCCTGATTACTTACCTTACCAATCTTAGTAAAGAAATTACTATTCATCACGAAGTGGTCATAGTCTTGGATAAAACCAAATTTGGTACTCATTGCCTGTACTAAATCATCATTGAATTCCGTAACGGATTTTGCTGTTAGGTACTGATCGGATAATTCATCAAAATCCCGGAATAATTGACATTCAACTTCAAACTTCTTCTCACTATTAATTACATTGAACGTATGAAAACTCACTACATCATCCAAGTAGATTCGCCACTGACGAAGTAATGATAAATCAGTTATACGCATAAAAGCCTTGTCTGTAATGATTAGTACCCGGTGTGTAGGATTAAGTAGAAAGGTATGTAAATCCTTCTCTACGCTCTCGGTACAGCTTCGGGACGTTATCATCTTTGATACAATACCTAAGTCGTTATGTGTCTGTTCGACCAATTGTAATGTACCTTGTATGATGATATACCGATCATCAGTACGTTTTATTTGTTGTATTAGTGTATGTGTCTTACCACTGCCGCAATCTGAACTAATGTACTTTAATTTTTTATAAATAGTCATGTAATATCTCCATTTGCATTAAAATAGCCAGCCTTCCCGCTGGCTTTTTTATTATTTTGAATAGTTGTAAAGTACTGAACTTAACTTTGTGTAATTTGAGTATTGGTTAGATAAAGCTAAACACCTTTCTTTTCGTGCAAGTACATATTCTTCATGTGCTTCTTGCACTGTAGGATATGTACCTAATTTTATTATTACCCCATTGATAGAAATTTGAGCCTGATACCCTTTATGATTTTGTACAACTCCCTTCATTAAGGATGTGCTGAATTTTCGAAACAACTGATTTACTTCATTAGGTACAAACAAGCAGGTGTCTGGACTGTATATAGTACCTGATAGAAGGTCTTTATCTAATTGCCAGCCTATTTCATAGTTTGGCTCGAACCAAGCATAGAAATTACTAAATGCATACCATGCATTGCATATACTCACACTAGTGTAATTTTTGCTATGTTCAACTCTGTAATGCATATTCTGCCAATACCTGTATGCTTCTTTATATAGTTGGTATTGATTACGTGTATATTTTAAATCATTTATCTTTATCATTTTATATAATCCTTTATATTAAAGTACTTCAATCCTTGAAGTACTGATTACTTACTACCTAATATTGCGTACTGATCGATGAGATAGACCAATGCAGCACTTTGTGTTTTTGCCTTACCCTGTTGTACTATTTGTTGTAATGTTTTTAAATGTTGTTCATTGAGTCGAACATTGATTTGTTGATTTTTCATTGAGTTTCCCCTCTGCTATACATTTAATAAAAAAAACCGTCCAAAAAAGATCCCCAATGTCACGAGGGGATTCTTTTCTGGAGATTACTATTCTATTTATCAGATCAGTCTGACATTAAGAGTATAAGCCATAAATCATTTTTGTTTCAGGAATGATTTACTTCTTATTATCTTTATTTATTCTTTTTGTCATGCATGGGTATATAATCCGAAATATAAGTACTAAGATATAAAAAATCATTATTAATGGATACAGTAGAAAAATGTATAACAAACCGACTATAAATTCTTGTAATAAACACAACATGAATTAATCTCCATTTGAATTACATTGTATTTATCATCAAGTACAAAAAAGCCCCCATAATGGAGGCTAATTACTAATGATATGGTATAAAAAATTATGATTATGTCGCAACCGATAGTTAAGTAGTAAACTGAATAACGTCAATAATAAACCCCATATTAGTAGTGTTAACTATGCAAAATGTAAATCGTGGATAATTAGAAGTATGGAACCATAATGTTCAAGATAGCTTTCTCAACTTCATTAATTACTTCACCGTCAACTTTTCTATAACGAATACGCCAGTTATAATGATAAACGCCTCCAGATCTAATCGCAACAAAATGGGTATCTTCGTCGCCGGGTCTATCTGCCCCTTTCAGTAGACACATACCACGGCGGTTACAATCAACTGTATACTGCGTATTATCTACGACGAATTCATACATGAAGCCATCGGGATCATACGTTTTAGATGATTCGTAAAGTTGCCCTTGGGGGAATATAGCTCTCAGTACAATGTAAAGCTGGAGATTCGGGTCATCTTGATCGCCGTATGGTTGATTTTTAGTTATCATTTAGATCTCTTTGTTTATTGAATTTAGCCACATCATTTGATGTACATAGCTTTTAGGCATTAAATACTTTTATCCATACTTAATCTCACATAATAAAAACTGCTTCTTTAAATTGCTTAATCAAGTTATCGGATTTCTTCAATCCACTATCAGTACAATACTTGTCAAACATTCGCTGTGATATTGAATTAAGTGTACCGTTAGCATTTAAATAAAATTCTGAATCTTTATATCGAGCATTCAATGGATAGGCTTCACAATACTGGGTACTATATGCTCGCATGAAAGTATCAAGTACCATCATTTCCGGTTTTTCTATAATCAATTGTTTATATGCATCACTGTCTGTTAGCTTTTTAACTAGTTTCTTATGGGAAGTACTGTATTCAGCCCCATCAAAAACAACTAGAAATTTATCATTAGCAGATGGTACACCACCGAGATAACGAATAAACTCTTCAATATTGATACCTTTATTAATAAGTTCATTCTTGCATTCATTATATAAACCATTTTGTTCTTTAATTTTATTAATCTGCTCTTGAATAGCTTCTTGTTTTTTCAAGAGATCATTAATAGTTACCTTTTTATTTTTACTCATGACTGCCTCGCTTAATTATAAAATGACAATGAGCGGCCCGTCGATTAATTAATAATCTGATTGACGTTCAATTTAATTTTATCGCGTGTCGGGCTGATGGAAATATATTACCATTCTGAACGGCTTGCAGCAACAAATAAATGAGAAAATCTTAAAGTAATTGTTGACAAAACTCAAAATTAAAAATGTACTTTAAATTCCTTCTTAATAACTCTTTCCGCACGTTCTAATAGTTATTTTATTAGTACATTTAATTACTAGTATTTTTCCATTCAAATAATATTCCAGTACTTGATTTTAATATTATTGCTCTATTCTTGACGCTGGCGTTATCGCGATAAGTCGGCCCAAGAATCATCAAATAGACATAGAAAGTTCATTTATTGTACAGACAGGTTAAAACTCCTGCACATTAATTCAATATTCATGCATCTAATGTGCATCAAAATGCAATAATGGGGTGTGATTATTCATGGATCGTCTAAAACGCTCTGTATCGCATTTTAAGGCCACTAGGCTAAAGACGAACAATTACATTGGCAGGCGTAAAAAAACCTCACAGGAAGCGTTCTGCGAGGTCGAAATTTAAGAAGTACCGCGTTTTTATATATCAAAATTACAAAGTATCTTTGGGTAAAAGGTTAAGTACTTCATCTTTACTGATAATGTTTTCGCCTTGTATATATGTGTTGTTTTTTTGGTTATAAATTACAGTACCTTGTTTTGTTAAAAAGGTTACTTCATCTTCGCTGATATATACATTACCTATTACCTGACCATCTTTGGCATCAACGTTGAGCCATTGCAATTCCTTCCCAGAATAGTATTCAATTGATATTAGAATAGTATCAGAGTTAGTTCTAAAAGCTGCTATTCTCTTGATAACCTTTCGAAGATGAACATTGAACTCTTGCCTCATTGCAACATTCTTTCGGTCTAATAAACGATCAGTAATGTTCTGAGCAATAGCATTAACTTCATCTTTTATATTACTATTCTTCTTCAAATCATCAAGTCTATTTTCAAGTTCTCTAATCTTAATTTGCAGATTTTTTAATATGCGTCTATCGCTTGGATCGGGTATATCCTCTTGATCAATATCACTCCTAACTTCATCACGGTACTTTATAGTGTAAATTAGTTCATCATTGATCTTGTCAAATTCTTCATTTTGCACTGGTGCTATGATTACATCATTTAATTTTCGCAAATGATTTAGAAGTGCCACTTCGAGAAATTCATATTTAAAACCTCTGGCACTACATCTTTTATTTCCTGCTACAACATGTGAGCAACGGCAGTACCTATTTTTGTAATCTATCATAACGAATAGATGTGCCTCATTGCATATGCCACACATTAGCATGCCAGAAAAAAGATTATTAGCACTTCTCAATATAGTTTTACTGCGTCCTTTACTTTTTAATTTTTGCTCGGCAGTTTTGAATTCACTTTGTGAAATGATTTCAGGGTAAATAATCATTCCATCATATTCTTTTCGTATTTTCGACTGAGGTCTATATTTTCCGGTTACTCGTACATCCGTAAGAACGCGATGAATATTCCACCCTCCCCAAGTCTTACCATTGTATAGCCAACCCCTGGTATTCAGTTCATCACGTATAAACGCTTGTCCATAACCTTTATTGTACAATTCAAAGATTAATCGTATTGCTCTAGCATGTTCTTCAATAATATTGTACTCACCATTTGTAACTTTCAACCAGCCAGGGCAACGAGCAGTATGAGCTTCTTTATTCTTTATGAGACTATCAAATCTCTTATCCCAATTTTTCGTAGATAGCTTTTGTTTACGTAATGATTCTTTATGGCTACGTGTTAATCCTGCACTTATTAGATTCGTATCAGATAACTGATGATGTACTGTTTCCTGTTCTGCTTCGTGTATATCGCAACCGTTATTAATTAATTTCAAAAACAATTCAGTTGCAGTGTTTGGATTTACACGCGAAAATCTATCAATATTTTCAAGAACCAATACTGCATTTTTGATTCTTCCTTTTACAATATCATCTATGAATCCATGCAGTACTGAACCTGGTGCAATGTTCTTTCCTGAGAAACCAGAAACCCCCTCGGCGTTAAGAAAAACAACAGCACTGGTATCAAGTGTATATCCAAGTTTTGGTTCATCGTCATAGTTATTAATGTACTGCATTAGTAAGTTTTGTTGGCGGCTCATACCAAAACCACCCATTTCTGATTTCTGGCGACCTGAACTTACGCGACAGTAGCAATACACTTTTTTCGTTTTCATGTACCGGATCCTAAGTAAACTCATACTGTATAGTAGCATGATACATGGTGGTATAAGGACTAACAGGATGCAGCGCGATACCCGTCCCACAGAGTTAGGCGATTACCTCAAACACCGCCGTGCGCGGCTCGACCCGGATGCGCTTGGCTTTCATACCGGGCGTCGTCGAACACCCGGATTACGTCGTGAAGAGGTGGCGCATCTGGCCTGTATTAGCGCCACCTGGTATACCTGGCTGGAGCAAGGGCGCGGCGGCACCCCCTCAGCAGAAGTGCTGGAGCGCTTATGCCACGCTCTACAACTTAGCCCACCCGAACGTGAGCATGTCTTCCATCTGGCGCTCGGACGCGCCCCTGAGGTGCGTTATACCCCGTCGCTGGCCGTCACGGCACGGCTGCAAAAGGTGCTGGATTGTATGACGCTCAGCCCGGCGATGATCCGCACCGCGACATGGTGTGTACTGGCATGGAATCAGCCCGCTGCCGTCGTGCTGACCGATTATGCAAAGCTGCCCCATACCGAGCGCAATATTCTGCGGCGTATCTTTCTCGACCCACGGGTGCGTGAGGTTCAGGCAGACTGGGAAGGCCTGGCGCAGTCGCTGGTCGCCGCTTTTCGCGCGGATGCCACCCGCTCAGGCGCAACAGCAGAAGTGAAACCGCTTATTGATGAATTGATGGCCGCGTCGCCGCTGTTCGCCGAACTGTGGCGCAGCAATACCATCGACACGATGGGTGAAGGCACGAAAGTGCTGATTCATCGCGAGGCGGGGAGATTATCGCTGGAATATTCGAGTTTTGCCGTTGAAGGGCAGCCAGATCTGACGATGATCGTCTATAACCCGTCAACACCTGAGGATGCCCAAAAAATCAGTGCGTTACTTAGCGCAGCCGCCCGCGCGCCAGATTAAGCCGGGTATCGCTCATCTGCATTGCGTTCTGGCTGACATGGCAATGGGTGATAGCAATCGCCAGCGCATCGGCGGCGTCGGCCTGCGGGTTCGCCGGAAGTTTTAGCAAGGTGCGTACCATATGCTGAACCTGGCTTTTCTCGGCGCTGCCAATACCGACGACGGTTTGTTTGACCTGACGGGCCGCATATTCAAACACGGGCAGATCCTGGTTTACAGCAGCCACAATGGCCACACCGCGCGCCTGCCCAAGCTTGAGCGCAGAATCGGCGTTTTTTGCCATAAAGACTTGTTCAATCGCGAAGTAATCAGGCTGGAACTGGGTGATGATTTCCGTCACACCGGCATAAATTAATTTCAGGCGCGACGGTAAATCATCAACTTTGGTACGGATGCATCCGCTGCCCAGGTAGGTCAGTTGCCTGCCTACCTGGCGAATCACACCGTAACCGGTTACGCGTGAACCCGGGTCGATACCGAGAATGACAGACATCACGCGTCTCCGGTTATTGCGATAAGTTGCCTCATCACAGAGTAGCCGCAACCTCGTCAGAAATTTCACCGTTATGGTAAACTTCCTGCACATCGTCGCAATCTTCGAGCATGTCGATCAAACGCAGCAGTTTCGGTGCGGTTTCCGCATCCATATCCGCTTTGGTTGACGGGATCATGGAGACTTCGGCGTTGTCGGCTTTCAGGCCTGCCGCTTCCAGCGCATCGCGCACTGCGCCCATCTCTTCCCATGCGGTGTAGACGTCAATGGCACCGTCGTCGAAGGTCACAACATCTTCCGCGCCCGCTTCCAGCGCCGCTTCCATGATGGTGTCTTCGTCGCCTTTCTCGAAAGAGATCACGCCTTTCTTGCTGAACAGGTAAGAAACAGAACCGTCAGTGCCCAGGTTACCACCGGTTTTGGTGAAGGCATGGCGCACTTCGGCAACGGTACGGTTGCGGTTGTCAGACAGACATTCCACCATTACCGCTGTGCCGCCAGGACCGTAACCTTCATAAATGATGGTTTCCATGTTCGCGTCTTCATCACCGCCCACGCCACGTGCGATAGCACGGTTCAGGGTGTCACGGGTCATGTTGTTCGACAGCGCTTTATCCACTGCCGCACGCAGACGCGGGTTGGAACCGATATCGCCGCCGCCAAGGCGCGCTGCGGTAACCAGCTCACGAATAATTTTGGTAAAGATTTTACCGCGCTTGGCATCCTGTGCCGCTTTGCGGTGTTTGGTGTTGGCCCATTTACTGTGACCTGCCATAAGAAACTCTCCACTTAACCGTTGATTTATACGGCATGAATTACAAATTCTTCAATCGCCTGCCGGTTGCTCCATGACTTGGTTAACGCGGCCGCTTGCGGCGCATCAACCCAGCGGTAAGCCAGATGTTCAGTGAACACGACCGACCGTTCATGGGGTAGCGCAAGACAGAACCAGGATTCGGTATTGCGCACCACGCCAGGGGCATAGCGATGACGTAAATGTTCAAAAATTTCAAACTCCACCGTGCGCTGACAGTCAATTAAGGCCAGTTGCTCAGTCGCAATGTCAATGGCGACCTCTTCCTTTACTTCGCGCGCGGCGGCTTGCGATGCGGACTCTCCCTCTTCCAGACTGCCGGTAACCGACTGCCAGAAATCGGGATCGTCGCGTCGCTGCAACATCAGCACCCGCTTCGTGTCCTGGGCATAAATAACAACTAAGACAGAAACGGGATACTTGAATTGCATATTATTCGTTCTCCGAAATCTCTTTTGACGCTTTCGGAAGCACCTGAATACCCAGTTCCGCCAGAGAAGCCGGGTTAGCAAAGCTCGGTGCTTCGGTCATCAGGCAAGCAGCCGCAGTGGTTTTCGGGAAGGCGATAACGTCACGAATGTTGTCGGTGCCGGTCAGCAACATGGTCAGACGATCCAGACCAAATGCCAGGCCTGCGTGCGGCGGGGTACCGAATTTCAGCGCATCCAGCAGGAAGCCGAACTTCTCGCGCTGTTCCTGTTCAGTAATGCCCAGAATGCCGAACACGGTCTGCTGCATGTCACCACGGTGAATACGCACAGAACCACCGCCCACTTCGTAGCCGTTGATAACCATATCGTAAGCGTTCGCAACCGCCTCTTCCGGCGCGGCTTTCAGTTCATCCGCCGTCATGTCTTTCGGTGAGGTGAACGGATGGTGCATTGCGGTCAGGCCGCCTTCACCGTCGTCTTCAAACATCGGGAAGTCGATAACCCACAGCGGCGCCCATTTGTTTTCGTCGGTCAGGCTCAGGTCTTTACCGAGTTTCAGACGCAGCGCACCCAGCGCATCAGCTACCACTTTCTTGTTGTCAGCGCCGAAGAAAATCATGTCGCCGTCTTGTGCGCCAGTACGATCCAGGAGAGCTTCCACGATGTCCGCGGTCAGGAATTTCGCCACCGGACTGTTGATGCCTTCCATGCCTTTCGCACGTTCGGTCACTTTAATGTAAGCCAGGCCTTTCGCGCCGTAGATCTTCACAAAGTTGCCGTATTCATCAATCAGCTTACGGGTCAGAGAGGCACCGCCCGGCACGCGCAGCGCGGCAACGCGGCCCTTCGGATCGTTAGCCGGGCCAGAGAAGACTGCAAACTCAACGTTTTTCAGCAGATCGGCTACATCCACCAGCTCCATCGGGTTACGCAGGTCCGGTTTATCGGAACCGTAACGGCGCTCCGCTTCGGCGAAAGTCATGATCGGGAACTGGCCCAGATCGACGCCTTTAATGTCCAGCCACAGGTTGCGGATCAGCTCTTCCATCACTTCACGCACCTGCGGTGCGGTCATGAAGGAGGTTTCCACGTCGATCTGGGTGAATTCTGGCTGACGGTCAGCGCGCAGGTCCTCGTCACGGAAGCATTTCACAATCTGGTAGTAACGATCGAAGCCGGACATCATCAGAAGCTGTTTGAATAGCTGTGGAGACTGCGGCAGCGCGTAGAATTTGCCTTTATGTACGCGTGAAGGCACCAGATAGTCGCGCGCGCCTTCCGGCGTCGCTTTGGTCAGCATCGGGGTTTCGATATCAAGGAAACCGTGGTCATCCATAAAACGACGCACGAAGCTGGTAATTTTGGCGCGGGTTTTCAGGCGCTGGGCCATTTCCGGACGACGCAGGTCCAGATAGCGGTATTTCAGACGCGCTTCTTCGGTATTAACCTGATTGGAATCCAGCGGCAGCGGCTCAGAGCGGTTGATAATGGTCAGTTCGCTGGCAAACACTTCCACTTCGCCGGTCGCCATATCGCTGTTGACGTTTCTTTCGTCACGAGCACGCACGGTGCCAGTCACCACGATGCAGAACTCATTACGCAGTTCGGAAGCCAGTTTGAAGGCTTCGGCGTCCGGGTCGAAGAACACCTGAACGATGCCTTCACGATCACGCATATCAATAAAAATGAGGCTGCCGAGATCACGACGACGATTGACCCAACCACACAGAGTCACCTGCTGCCCCACGTGGGACTTACGCAACTGTCCGCAATATTCTGTACGCATGAGATATCCCTTAACTTTGCCGCAGGCTGATTGTTGCCTGCCGTGCAGGCGACGATGTCGCAGCTTTAGCTGAATGTCACAACTGGATGAAAAAAGGCGGCTATTATACTGGAAATAATGGCACACGATAAGCCCGATACCGCCTGTACGCGCGTTTGCTGCGCACGCTTAGTGCGTATTCTCACAAAAATTAACAAAATTTGTAAACCGGGTGCAGCAGGATACCGCGTAAGGTAAGTGCGACCTCATTCTTTTTTCAGGAGTTATCATGCTTGAACTTAATGCTGCCAACACCGCCCTGGTGGTTATCGATTTACAGGAAGGTATTCTGCCGTTTGCCGGTGGTCCGCACAGCGCTGAGGATGTGGTGAAACGTGCCGCGACGCTGGCTGAGGCGTTTCGCGCTAACAGTGCGCCGGTCATTCTGGTCCGCGTTGGCTGGTCTGCCGATTTTGCCGAAGCGTTAAAACAGCCGGTCGATGCGCAAACTGGCGGTCACGCGTTGCCGGAAAACTGGTGGACGTATCCGCTGAAGCTTGGCAAGAAAGAGAGCGACATTGAGGTCACTAAACGCCAGTGGGGCGCATTCTACGGTACCGATCTGGAGTTGCAGTTGCGCCGCCGCGGTATCGACACCATCGTGTTGTGCGGTATTTCCACCAACATCGGCGTGGAATCCACCGCCCGCAACGCCTGGGAACTGGGCTTTAACCTGGTGGTTGCGGAAGATGCCTGCTCCGCCGCCAGCAGCGAACAGCATCAGGGCAGCATGAAAAATATCTTCCCGCGAATTGGTCGCGTGCGCAGCACCGGGGAGATCCTGGCCGCGTTATGATTTACCTTGGCCTGCCGCAATGGTCGCACCCGAAATGGGTGCGCCTTGGCATCACCAGTCTTGAAGAGTATGCCCGCCACTTTAACTGCGTGGAGGGCAACACCACGCTCTATGCCCTGCCGAAAGCCGAAATTGTCCAGCGCTGGTACGATCAAACCCACGATGATTTTCGCTTTTGCTTTAAGTTTCCGGCGACCATTTCCCATCAGGCCTCGCTGCGCCAGTGCAGCGATTTGACGCAGGAATTTTTCACCCGTCTTGCGCCGCTGGAAACGCGTATCGGCCAGTACTGGTTACAACTGCCCGCCACGTTTGGTCCGCGCGATCTTCCGGCACTGTGGGCTTTCCTGGATGCGCTTCCGGCGGATTTCACCTACGGTGTTGAAGTGCGCCACCCGGAATTTTTTGCCAAAGGAGAGACGGAGTTGTCGCTTAACCGCGGTCTGCACCAGCGCGGCGTCAACCGGGTGATTCTGGATAGCCGCCCTATTCACAGCGCCATCCCCCACAGCGAAGCGGTGAGGGATGCGCAGCGCAAGAAGCCTAAGCTGCCGGTTCATGCCCTGGTGACCGCACAAAACCCATTGATCCGCTTTATCGGTAGTGACGATATGGAACAGAATCGTCAATTATTCAGCGTCTGGCTGGAGAAGCTGCCGCAATGGGAGAAGCAGAGCACGCCATATCTGTTTTTGCATACCCCTGATAACGGCCAGTCGCCGGAACTCGTGGATGTATTATGGAAAGATCTTCAGCAGGCGCTGCCCTCTATTGGCACTCCTCCGTCCATTCCTCAGCAATCTTCTCTTTTCTGAATGGATTACCTATCATTGTAAAGCCATCCGCGTATAAAGGGAGTTTGTATGGTAAGCGCGCTGTATGCCGTGCTGGGTGCGTTACTGCTCATTAAGTTTTCATTTGATGTTGTGCGTCTGCGCATGCAATACCGCGTCAGCTATGGCGACGGTGGGTTCAGCGAGTTGCAAAGCGCCATCCGTATTCACGGCAACGCGGTGGAATACATTCCGCTGGCGTTGGTGCTGTTGTTATTTATGGAGATGAACGGCGCTGAAACCTGGATGGTTCACGTGTGCGGCATTCTACTTATTGCCGGACGTTTAATGCATTACTACGGGCTTCATCACCGACAGCTAAGCTGGCGTCGTTCCGGAATGAGCGCGACCTGGAGTTCGCTGCTACTGATGGTGGTCGCAAACCTGTGGTATATGCCGTGGGAGTTGGTTTTCTCCCTGCGTTAGCGCACAATACGCCACTTTGTTTTCCCGGATGTTTACATTATGTCTAACCGCGACATGCTTTTTTCCGCGCCTATCGCCAGCCTGGGCGACTGGACCTTTGATGAACGGGTTGCCGAAGTCTTCCCGGATATGATCCAGCGCTCCGTCCCGGGTTACTCCAATATTATCTCGATGATCGGCATGCTGGCGGAGCGTTTCGTTCAGCCACAGACGCAGATTTACGACCTGGGCTGCTCTTTAGGCGCCGCGACGCTTTCCGTGCGCCGTAATATTCACCACGACGGCTGCAAAATCATTGCCGTTGATAACTCGCCGGCAATGGTTGAACGCTGCCGCCGTCATATTGATGCCTATAAAGCGCCTACGCCGGTCGAGGTTATTGAAGGCGATATTCGCGATATCACCATTGAAAACGCCTCAATGGTGGTGCTGAATTTTACCCTGCAGTTCCTTGTGCCAGAAGAACGTCAGGCGCTGCTGGATAAGATTTATCAGGGGTTAAATCCCGGCGGCGCGCTGGTGCTGTCCGAGAAATTCAGTTTTGAAGATGCCAACGTCGGCGAGTTGTTATTCAACATGCACCACGACTTTAAACGTGCCAATGGCTACAGCGAGCTGGAAATCAGCCAGAAACGCAGCATGCTGGAAAATGTCATGCTGACGGATTCGGTCGAAAAGCATAAATCCCGCCTGCAACAGGCCGGGTTTGAACATAGCGAAGTCTGGTTCCAGTGTTTTAACTTTGGTTCGCTGATTGCCCTGAAAGCGGGTGACCAGGCATGATCACCTTCGAGCGTTTTTATCAGCAAATCGCCGTCAGCCCCCTGTCTCACTGGTTAGAAACCCTGCCGGCGCAGATTGCCGCCTGGCAACGTGACCAGCTTCATGGTCAGTTCAAACAGTGGACCAATGCGGTGAATTTTTTACCCGAACTGACGCCTTCGCATCTCGACTTGCTTAATAGCGTCACCGCCGAAAGCGAAACGCCATTAAGCCCAGGGCAACTGACGCGCATGGAGACCCTGCTGCGCAATCTAATGCCGTGGCGCAAAGGGCCTTACTCTCTTTATGGCATCAATATCGACACGGAATGGCGTTCCGACTGGAAATGGGATCGCGTGCTGCCGCACCTGTCTGACTTGCAGGGCCGGACTATTCTCGATGTAGGCTGTGGCAGTGGTTATCACATGTGGCGCATGATTGGCGCGGGGGCAAAGCTGGCCGTGGGCATCGACCCGACGCAACTGTTCCTGTGTCAGTTTGAAGCAGTGCGTAAGCTGTTGGGGGATGATCGTCGCGCCCATTTATTGCCGCTGGGTATTGAGCAGCTTCCGGCGCTGAATGCCTTCGATACCGTCTTTTCAATGGGCGTACTGTATCACCGTCGCTCACCGCTGGAGCACCTGTGGCAGTTGAAAGATCAACTGGTGAAAGACGGTGAACTGGTACTGGAAACGCTGGTTGTCGACGGTGATGAGCATACCGTTCTGGTGCCGGGTGATCGCTATGCCCAGATGCGTAACGTCTATTTTATTCCCTCGGCGGCGGCGCTGAAAAACTGGCTTGAGAAGTGCGGCTTTGTTGATGTCCGTATCGCCGATGTCTGCGCGACCACCACCGGGGAGCAGCGCGGTACGTCATGGATGGTGACCGAGTCGCTGGCAGATTTCCTCGACCCAAATGACAACACGAAGACCATTGAAGGCTACCCGGCCCCGGTGCGTGCGGTGTTAATTGCACGTAAACCGTGATGAGTGACGAAGCCCTTTTGCCAAAATAGTTTGGTTTGCAGCAAGGCGGCGACGCAGCGCATCCCCGGGAGCGTAGATAACTATGTGACCAGGGTGAGCGAGGAAAGCCAACGCCGTTGCAGGCCGAAATATGCAGGCGAAAGATAATAAATATCCTCCGGCATAGCCGGAGGTTTTTCAGATGCGCCTGTAAGGCTCTGTTACCAGCCGCGCCCTAACAGGCGCATACGATCTGACATTTGCATCAAACTTCCTTACTTACGGCCCGTAAACGGGCTGCCCGGATAAGGGATCGACAACTGCTCACCCATTTTATCCTCTTCAAGCTGGTGCTTTATGTATTCCTGTATCTTCGCTGTGTTCTTCCCTACCGTATCCACGTAGTATCCCCGACACCAGAACTCCCTGTTCCTGTATTTGAATTTCAGATCTCCAAACTGCTCATAAAGCATCAGACTGCTTTTCCCTTTCAGATATCCCATAAAGCCGGATACGCTCATTTTGGGCGGGATTTCCACAAGCATATGGATATGATCTGCACAGCATTCAGCTTCCAGGATCCGTACGTTTTTCCACTCACACAGCTTTCTTAAAATGCTGCCTATCGCCAGACGTTTCTCTCCGTAGAACGCCTGTCTTCGGTATTTCGGCGCAAAAACTATGTGATATTTACAGTTCCATCGGGTGTGCGCTAAGCTCTTTTCGTCCCCCATCGGGACCCCCTTTTGATTTCTTGTTGAACTTTTGCAGTTGCCAGACCGCAAGCTGTTTTAACAAATCAAAAGGGGTTTTAATAACTGGCTTAAAGCTGAAAGCTTTCCGGAACCCCCAGCCTAGCTGGGGGTTTTCTATAGATAAAAAAAGGCCCCTGTTAAATGCAGGGGCCTGGTACGAGCAAGCATCATATTGGGCGACATGATGCGCGGTAAAAACCGGTTATGGGCGATGCTGAACAATCATTGTCTTCATCACCGCCACTGCCTCGCCGTCCACACCATAACGCGAATACTCATCCGCGGCAGCGTCCGACGACATGGATAATCCTGTATTGCGATAACGCATGGGCGATGGTGTCCAGATACCCGCTGAGCTGTGAACTTCTTTCACGCCTGCGTCAAGAAAACGCATCAGGTTCGCTGCACGGACACCCGCGCCAGCCATAATGATTGGAACACCTGAATGGGTATTTAGTTCCATAATTAATGAAAGACCTTTTTCTGCGCTCGCCTGTTGACCTGACGTCAGGATGCGGGCAACCCCTAAATCTCTCAATTTTTCAGCGGCTTCACGCGGTTTTGCACACATATCAAAAGCGCGATGAAAAGTGACCGCCATCCCCCCTGCCGCCTCAATAATTTGTTGCATACGCGGCATATCGACATTGCCGTCCTCATCCAGCACGCCGGTTACCATTCCCGGAAAACCCAGTTCGCGGATGGACTGGATATCCTCCAGCATGGCGGCGAATTCATCGTCGCTGTAGCAAAAATCGCCCCCGCGCGGGCGCACTATCGGGTGCACAGGGATGGTGACCCGCTGACGGGCGGCTTTAAGCGTCCCGAGGGAGGGGGTAAGCCCACCTTCTTTCGGCGCGGCGCACAGCTCAATGCGGTCCGCCCCGTTTTGCTGCGCGATCTCCGCACAGGTTGCGCTATAGCAACATATTTCCAGTAACGTCATCTCTTCTCCCTTTAAGATGCAGCATGCTCAGCATGGCATTATTTGACAACCCGTGTGCTGAGCGCCCTCACACAGTGAGATTCTATTGCTCGCTGGCGACTATCTCTTCTATCGACCAGGGGTGAAATTTGATGGTGACTTTACCATCGGTCACGGCAAGCGTGGGGTTCGGCAGGCGCTCTCGTTCACCTTTTGGCGAACTGGTCTTCACAAAAATGCCTGGCTGGCTCAACCCCTCATCCGAAAGCAGCGCCAGTGCGCGGGCATTGAGCGTTTCCGGCTCACCCGGCAGTACAATTTCGATATGCTCCCACCCCTCGTGCGGGTAACGTTTTTCCCCCGGCCACGGCAGTTCGACCACGCTAAATGCCCAGTGCGCGACCTGCACCGGTTGCGATAACCTGAACAGACAGATGGGTCGGCCATTAATAAGGGTTTCTGAAAGCAGCTCACCGCACTGTTCAAAGCCGCGACGCCAGCGCTCAGCCGTCGCGTTCTGATGACAGCGCAAGGAGATATGGTCAGCATTGAGGTCACGGATATCCAGCCCCAGGCGGGTGACAAGGTGTGTCAGATCCTCAATGAAACGCGGGAGATCTGCAGCGATATCCTGCAGCTCGTCAATATGTTGCCAGCCAGCCATTGTTTATTCCCATGCGATGAATTCGGGCGATACTTTACCCTGTTCTGCGCACGTCACCAACTCAGGTTATGCAGTGACGTCGCCCGCGTCTGACGTCACTGCCACCCGGTTATTTGAGGTTCAGGCGAAGCCCCAGGTCGTTGGGATAGGGGTTGAAATAGTTTTGTGCCAGCAGATAATGGTCAGGGTATTCGCCAAGGTAATGTTTGAGCAACGTTAAGGGGGCAAGTATCGGCAGCAACCCGGCGCGATAGTGAAGAATCACCTCCCGAAGCTCACCGCGCTGACGAGGCGTAAGTTTGCCGTGAAAGTACCCCTGAATGTGCATCAATACGTTAGTGTGATTCTTGCGGGAGGCCGGGTGTTTGAGGATCGCCATCAGCTTTTCCCGGTAAGCCTCGAAAAACGCCTCCAGGTTGTCCCACTGGGAAAGTGACGCGACAAACGGCCCGATCTCCCGGTATCCCGCCTGATGATGTGCCAGCAACTGAAGTTTGTAGCGGCTGTGAAAATCAAGCAGGCTGTGACGGGTCAGACCACGTGCCCGCAGGGTATTGAGCTCATACAACGCGAATACGCGCTCCACAAAGTTCTCGCGCAATACCGGGTCGTGCAGGCGACCGTCTTCTTCCACCGGCAGCCACGGGTACGCCGAGAGTAGCGCGCCGGTGAAACGCCCCACCCCCTCTTTACGCCCTCGCCCGCCTTTTTCATCATACAGTCGCACGCGTTCCATTCCGCAACTCGGTGATTTCGCACAGACGATAAAACCGGCCAGTTCGGCAACGCGGGGCAGATACGCCGTGGTGAAGTCATCTATTTTCTGGGTCATATCCTCATTCGGCGCCTGGCTAAAGCGCATCCGGGTCTCGCCACTGGCGGTCTGAACCAGACGCAACGCCGGGCGGGGTACGGGCAGCCCCATAGCCATCTCCGGGCAGACAGGGCTAAAGGTCACCCACTGGGCAAGTTCGTCCATCACAAACCCCATGCGCTTATGTCCGCCATCGAAACGCACGGCCGAGCCGGTCAAACAGCCGCTGATACCAATCGTCGGTTGAGTTTTCATACCCCTCTCCTTTTTATTGTGTTTTTCGGGTGAAAAAGAGCGTGACCGTTGCAACGGTAATGCCGAATTTCTTCATGGCGGTTTTGTTGAAAAGGTGTGTATCGTCCTGCAGATACAGCCAGTCATCAAAGTGTAGCAGCCAGGTTTTCCCGTCAGCCGTCACGTTCATGCTGTAACGCCAGTTAAAGGCATTGCCTGCCGCCTGACCCCGTGCAACACCGTCGATATCGCCGGCAGTCCCTTCATAGCGGCCGTTACCGGTACGCCGGATATGCCACACCCGTTGCTGTTTTTCGCCATCGTCGTACACAAAATGTTCGTTGAGTGTCAGCGTGTCCCCCACCACGTCGCCCTCTATCTCAACGTGGAAGCGGCGCAATTGTTTACCACTATAGTCCTGCACCATGCCCCAGGCTTCGGTCTTGCCCTGAAAATAGTGAAATATATCGAGTGGCGGCTGCTGGCGTTGATAGTCATTTATTTCGCTACTGCAGCCCGTTAGCATTAAGAGAAGTGTCAGTCCAAGTGCCAGAATGCGTTTCATTGTTCACCTCCAATGAGCTGCTGACGCAGCCTGGGGTATTGCGTATGGGGATCGAGCCAGATGGCCAGAAAGCTGATGCTGAACGCCAGGGATTGCGGTGGCCCCAGCGGGGTAAAGGCTTTTTGCGCCGCCGAAGCGCGATACCAGAACTGCCCTTGTTTATCGTGCAGAACAAACGCCAGTTGCGTGCCCGAACGGACATCCGGCCAGAGCGTTGCCAGGGTGCGTAGCCAGGCCTGACTCTGCGCTTCGCGCGTCAGAATGCCCAGCGCCTGCCACTGTTCGCGAGTCGCATCGACCAGTTCATCACGCGTGATGTCCCGCGCGTAGGTAATGATTAACGCCTGGTCCTGATCCGCTGCGATATAACGCCCCTGCGGCGTGCGCAGTTGCGAGGTATAGACGGTAAAGGGCCCCCAGGTTAACGTTGCGTCACCGGTTTTGCGCCAGTTTAGCCAGTCAGAGGCGCTGGCTAAGGGAGCAGCGGCTATCAGTAATAACAGCGCAAAGCGCAGCGCTTTCATTGCCGCCTCCCCATCAATAAATGGAAAAAAAGCGCCAGAACCAGCCATCCGAGTCCGAGCCAGCTCAGCACGATAAAGTTCGGTTGCAGGAATGTAATCGCCCCCAGCCGTTCACCGACATAGTAAGCAACAGGCCCGCCCAGCGTCGCCAGCAGCGCCAGCGTCCAGCCCGGCAAGGCACTGGTGTGGGTGAGTCGGGTCCAGACGACGGCAAACATCAGCCACAGCGCCACCATCCATAATGGCAGCACGCCATCTCCGCTAAAGCGGATCAATCCGGTAAGCGCCCAGAGGGCATCCAGCGAGCTGCCAGCCACAGCCAGCGCCAGGGCATATATGCGCAGCGCTGGCGCAAGCATAACGCAGGCAAGCATCGCCAGTGCGAGCCAGACGATAATGCCGCGCTCACGAAACAGCACCACCAGCGTCCAGTAAAGATCGAACGCCACGGCCATGATGAAAACCTGCAGATGGCGGTTCATACACGTTCCGCGGTCAGTTGCACCACGCTGATGGTGCGTGCATTGAAACCCGCTTCGCAGTAGCCAAAATAGTAAAGCCACATGCGGCGAAAACGCTCATCAAACCCCAGCTTTTCAATCTCTTGCCAGGCCTGAACAAAACGCTGACGCCAGTGCGCGAGAGTGCGGGCATAATCCGGCCCCATATCGAACACATTGCGCACCACAAAATCGGTGTGGCGGGTCATCAGGTTGTTCATTGCGGTTATGCTCGGCAAGAAACCGCCGGGAAAGATGTAACGCTGGATAAAATCGACGCTTTTGCTGTAATCGTTGTAGCGCTGATCCTGAATGGTAATGGCCTGAATTGCCATCTTCCCACCTGCGCGCAGGCGCGCCTGACAGGTTCGAAAGAAGGTCGGAAGATAGCGTTTTCCTACCGCTTCAATCATCTCAATCGAAACCAGTTTGTCGAACTGTCCGGTCAGATCGCGATAGTCGCACAGCAATACCTGAACCTTATCCTGCAAGCCTGCATGGAGAATACGCGCCTGAGCCCACGTGTACTGCTCGCGTGATAGCGTGGTGGTGGTCACCCGACAGCCGTAATGACGTGCGGCATACTCCGCCATGGCCCCCCATCCGGTGCCGATCTCCAGCAGGTGATCGTCCGGCGTCAGCGCCAGTTGTTCGCACAATCGCGCCATTTTTGCCTGCTGCGCACTGGCGAGATCCTGATCGGGCGCGGTGAACAGCGCGCTGGAGTAGAGCAACTGTTCATCCAGAAAATGGGCGTAAAAAAGATTCCCCAGGTCATAGTGCGCGGCGATGTTTTCCCGCGCCTGCAAACGGTCGTTACGTCGTGTCCAGTGGCGTAGCCGTTCAATTGGACGCCCGAGCAGGCGAAAGCCGCTTTCCAGTTTTCCTAAAACCTGGCTGTTGAGCGCTAAAATCTGCAACAGCGGGGTAAGCTGATGCGTCTCCCACTCGCCATCCATCCAGGCTTCCGCCGCCGCAAGGCTACCGCCAGTCAGTAAACGCCAGTAAACGACCGGGGAAAGGATCTGCACTTCTGCGCACAACGCGGCGGCAGTGTCGCCAAAATGGTAAGTTTGCCCACCCTCGCGAAGCGTGAGAGATCCCACGCGTAAACCGTTCAGAAGGCGAAAGAGCAACCAGCGCGCGACACGAGCATTACGCGGCATATCGGGTTCAAGCGCAAAGACGGGATCGGTCATGAGCGTTCACTCCTGCTGACGGGATGGTTATAAAGAGGTACGCGCTTAAGCCACAGACGCAGCGCCTGCCAATAAATGGCCATCACGGTCTTGAGCGTCATGAGCGGAATACGCAACAGCAAGGAGGTGAGTGCAGCGCGCGTTAAGGGGCGCCGGGTCAGGCGCAACGTGGCGTCGAAGACCTTCGCCTCCTGATGGTTTTCGATATGCATATGCAACGTTTTTCCAGGACGGTTAAAGCGCCAGTGATAGACCATATCCATCGGATTAAACGGAGAAACGTGGAACGCTTTTTCCAGCGGGCGGGCATTCTGTCCGTCAACGGCATAGTAATGTCGTTCATTCCAGGGCGTATTGCGCACCTCGGCCAGCACCCAACTCAGAACGTCTTGCTGGTCGTAGCAGTAATAGAAATTGACCGGGTTAAAATGAAAGCCGAAATAGCGCAGTTGAGTGAGCAACATCACCCGCCCCTGCGGACGCTCGCCGGTCAGATTTTCCAGCCGTTCGAGAACTTTCGCCTTAAGCGGCGATCCCAGCGGATAATCCTCGTCATAAAAGGCGGCGGCAGCAAAACGGTTACGACGAATGCCTGACATCGGGAGTGCGTCCAGCTCATCCAGGTCGAGCCAGGCCATAAATACGCGATAGTTGAAATGGTGCTCACGGGGCAGAAGACGCCGATGGCGTAAAACGCCTTCATAAAGACAACTGTTCATGTTACTGGCCCTCCCCATGCGCGATGCCCTGCACCACATCGAGCGCGCTGCGAACACCATCCTCATGAAAGCCGTTATACCAGTAAGCGCCGCAGAACCAGCTACGCTGACGGCCATTAATCTCACCGCGCCGCGCCTGTGCCTGCCAGCTTTGTGGGTTAAACAGCGGGTGCTCATAAACAAAGCGTTTCCAGACGTAGAGCTCATCAACGGGCCTGTCCGGGTTCAACGTTACGCAGAATAAAGGCGCTTCCTTTGGCAGCCCTTGCAGGATATTCATGTTGTAGGTCACGCACGCGCTGGCCTGATCCTGCTCACTCAGGCGGTAGTTCCAGCTTGCCCAGGCACGCTCACGTTCCGGGAGCCAGCGTCGGTCACTGTGCAAGACCACCTCGTTACGCTGCCAGCCGATACCGCCGAGAATCTCTGTTTCCGCAACCGTGGGATCCGCCAGCATCGCCAGCGCCTGTGCGGAGTGGCAGGCAAAAATAACGTGGTCAAACGTAGAGGTCGCATCGGCAAGTTGGATTTCCACCCCCTTATCGTAGCGGGTAACGCTCTGCACCGGCGTATTGAGATGCAGCGTCAGGCGGTCGCCGAGTTTGGCGAGCATGGCGCGGATATACTCACGCGAACCGCCGGGTACCACATACCACTGCGGGCGATGGGTCACATCCAGCAGTCCATGATTCTCAAAGAAGCGCAAAAACAGCGGCAACGGGAAACGCCGCATCTCTTGCAGGGACGATGACCAGATGGCCGCCCCCATCGGCAGAATGTAATGGCGGGCAAAAAAGGCGCTGAACCGGTGCTCGTCGAGAAAGCTTTGCAGTGTGGCTTTCTCATCTACCTTGCCCGCGAGAGCCTGTTTTGCCTGGCGGTTAAAACGCACGATATCGCTGAGCAGATGCCAGAAAGATGGGTTAATGAGATTTCCGCGCTGGGCAAACAGCGAAGCAAGGGTGTGACCATTATACTCCAGCCCACTTTGCGGATTGTGGACGGAAAAACTCATTTGCGTCTTCTGCCCGGCAATACCCAGTTCGCTGAGCAGCCCCATAAAACGCGGATAGGTGCGATCGTTGTAGACGATAAAACCGGTATCAATGGCCCATGTCCCCTGTGGCGTGGCGACATCCACTGTAGCCGTATGCCCGCCGGGCGTGGCTTGTGCTTCAAATAGCGTCACCTTGTGATGACCGGCCAGCCGCCATGCACAGGTCAGCCCGGCAATGCCGCTACCAATAATTGCAATGTTCATGGCCGTACCATCCTGCGTAAGAATGCCCGCTGCACAACGGCGGGAAGAGAGGAGAGCGCGCGCAACAGCAACCCAAAAGCGCCCGGAAATACGATATGTGTTTTGCCCTTTGCGAGACCGCGACGAATCGCCGTTACCGCCTGCCTGACGCTCACCTGACCAGGCATAGAAAAGTCGTTTTTACGGGTCAGCGGGGTGTCGACAAAGCCCGGCGAGACCACGGTGACAGCGATCCCTTTTGGCTCCCAGTCCAGGCGCAAACTGTCAGCAAACCAACTGAGCGCAGCTTTTGACGCGCCATAGGCTTCGGCGCGGGGAAATGGCAGCCAGTGCGCCATCGAACTGACCAGCACAACGCGACTTCCGGGTTTAAGCTGTGTCTGGAGCGCGGCAAGACAGTTCACCGGGCCAAGAAAATTGGTTTTCATCACCCGTTCGACAAGAGCGGCATCCACCACCCCATGATCCAGATATTCGCAGGTGCCCGCACAGAGAATAACCAGATCGGCATGACAATCGGCCAGCGCCTGGCGACTAGCGTCCCTGCCTGTCATATCGAAAAGACGCACGCTAATGTTGGGGCTGAATTGTTGTAATGCCTCAAGACGCGATGGATCGCGCCCGCAGGCAATGACGAGGTAGCCATCGGCGGCGAAGGATTTAGCAAGCCCCTCGCCAATACCCGAACTGGCACCCGTGATAAGCACCGTTTTCATGTGCGAACCCTCTTTTTCACACCGCGGACCGCCCAGCCCAGTACGGGAAGATGCTCATACAGCATCTCCCCGGCGTCGTAATAATCACGCTGATGTAAGACATGCTCCCCCTGCACTTCCACGACCGAGCAGCCTGGCAGCGTGAGGGGTTCGTTGCCACGGATATGCGGATGCGACCAGTGCATGGTCCAGGTCACCGCAAAACGCTGACCATCACAAAGCGGGGGATCAATAGCGAAACGGCACTGTTCAACATTTGCCAGTAGATGAGTGAAGTAACGATGGATAGCAACGAATCCGTGATGCTCGCCAAACGGATCCTGCAACACAGCATCGGGATGATAGAGCGCGCTCAGCGCCGACGGCGGCTGGCTGTCCAGTTCAGCGTAGTAATGAACAAACCGATCAATGACGGACTGCATGGTGCTCATGGGTCTTACCCTTTCCGTTGACAAAACGCGGCTATCGCCTGATCTAAAACTTACACAATTAATTATATTTGTCCAAGTTTTGTTGCGTAAATATTTTATAAACCTTAAATATCAACAAATTAAATGTGATTAATTTTTATGCTTAATTTGAGAAAAAGGCGTAAGCGTCCAGGTCGCTATGCAGCGACCATGCACGCAGGCAGAAGAGAGGAGTTAGAGGGTAATAACGTCGAGGGAATTGACCTGTGATTGCCACAGTTCAATCTGTTTTTTACGCGCGGCCGATAACTTACCGCTGGTGACCAGCAACCATTTTCTTGTCGGCAAAATCTCCGGCGCCAGCATGGCTGGCGGAACCGGAAGGATATCGATGCGATGCCCCTGCCCGGTCAGCCGAAGCGCTTCAAGCCAGATTTCACAAGGGTCAGTCAGATGCCAGCCGGTGATTAAATAATTATCGCCTGGCGCTCGCTTATCCCCTTCAAGGCAAAACGAGGTGTAGGAGATAATAATGCCGTCGAGGATTTCACGTAGCGTCATCATTGCCGCAATATTGGCGGACATTTTACTGCGCAACGGGCGCAACACTTCCGTGACCAGTTCCGGGCGAGGATACTCACGTCCGGAGTCGTAAATAAGCTGTCGCAGAGAGTCAATCTTCCCCTCTTTCAGCCGTGACAGCATATTCTCTTGCAGAGTGACCCAGTTGTTCGTTCGCCGCATCTCTGGCCTTGCCAGCAGCGGTTTAACCTGGCTAACAGGCACCCCTTTTTTCACCCAGTCGAGAATTTTAAGCGCCTGTTGCACGTCGTCATCGTTGTAAAGCCGGTGCCCACCTTCCGTGCGCATCGGTTTGAGCAGACCGTAGCGGCGCTGCCAGGCGCGTAGTGTGGTCGCCGTTATCCCGCAAAGCCGGGCAAATTCGCCAATGGAATAAGTCATAGTACGCTCAAAGAAATAAACTCTTCTTACTATACTACGGATAAATCCCCCACGCAGGATAGTGAGTAAGATCAGGCGCCTGGCGTTTCGGATGAGGGGGCTGAAATCACGTCCATGAGCGAATGTGTTAAGCATTCATCCGGGCGCTAACAGGCCACGCTTTTTGACGTGAACCACCGGGTTACGGTGCTGACGCCTGCGGGCATTTGCAGTATACTCCCGCCTTTCATAATCAACACCCGGACGCGGCCTGCCCTTATGTGCCGCGTCATCAATGTAAGGTATCCCGG
This sequence comes from Phytobacter diazotrophicus, assembly GCF_052061655.1. Taxonomy (NCBI): domain Bacteria; kingdom Pseudomonadati; phylum Pseudomonadota; class Gammaproteobacteria; order Enterobacterales; family Enterobacteriaceae; genus Phytobacter; species Phytobacter diazotrophicus. The sequence goes on from NZ_CM125428.1 coordinate 3,483,663, forward strand.
TGAATATTCAGGCTCTACTCTCAGAAAAAGTCGGTCAGGCACTCATTGCCGCAGGTGCGGATGCGGATTGCGAACCGCAGGTCCGCCAGTCTGCAAAAGTCCAGTTCGGCGATTATCAGGCTAATGGCGTGATGGCAATTGCCAAAAAATTGGGCATGGCACCGCGACAACTGGCCGAGAAGGTACTGACTCATCTCGATCTCAGCGGGATCGCCAGCAAAGTGGAAATCGCCGGGCCTGGTTTTATCAATATCTTCCTTGCCCCGGAATTTCTGGCAGACCAGGTAAGCCAGGCGTTGCAGTCCGACCGTCTGGGCATCACGAAGCCGCAGGCACAAACCATCGTTGTCGATTATTCAGCGCCGAACGTGGCGAAAGAGATGCACGTTGGCCACCTGCGTTCAACCATCATCGGCGACGCATCCGTGCGAACCCTGGAGTTCCTCGGTCATAACGTGATCCGCGCGAACCACGTCGGTGACTGGGGTACTCAGTTCGGTATGCTGATTGCCTGGCTGGAGCTGCAACAGCAGCAAAACGCGGGTGAAATGGCGCTGGCGGATCTTGAAGGTTTCTACCGTGAAGCCAAAAAGCATTACGACGAAGATGAAGCCTTCGCCGAGCGTGCCCGTAGCTACGTCGTGAAACTGCAAGGTGGCGATGAATATTTCCTGCAGATGTGGCGAAAACTGGTCGACATCACCATGTCCCAGAATCAGATGACCTATGACCGCCTGAACGTAACCCTGACGCGTAAAGACGTGATGGGCGAAAGCCTCTATAACTCAATGCTGCCGGGGATCGTGGCCGATCTGAAAGCCAAAGGGCTGGCAGTGGAGAGCGAAGGCGCAACCGTGGTGTTCCTGGACGAGTTCAAGAACAAAGAAGGCGAGCCGATGGGTGTGATCATCCAGAAGAAAGATGGCGGCTACCTCTATACCACCACCGACATTGCCTGTGCCAAATACCGTTATGAAACGCTGCATGCAGACCGTGTGCTGTACTACATCGACTCCCGTCAACATCAGCACCTGATGCAGGCCTGGACTATCGTGCGTAAGGCCGGTTATATACCGGAGTCTGTTTCTCTCGAACACCATATGTTCGGCATGATGCTGGGTAAAGACGGCAAGCCGTTCAAAACCCGTGCGGGCGGCACAGTGAAACTGGCTGATCTGCTTGATGAGGCGCTGGAGCGTGCCCGTCGTCTGGTGGCTGAGAAGAACCCGGATATGCCGGCAGACGAGCTGGAAAAACTGGCTAATGCCGTAGGTATCGGCGCGGTGAAATACGCGGATCTTTCCAAAAGCCGTACCACCGATTATGTCTTCGACTGGGACAATATGCTGGCGTTTGAAGGTAACACCGCACCGTATATGCAATACGCTTACACCCGCGTACTGTCAGTGTTCCGTAAAGCGGATATCGACGAAAGCGCCCTTCTCGCCGCGAAGGTGGTGATCAGCGAAGATCGCGAAGCCCAGTTGGCCGCACGCCTGATGCAGTTTGAAGAGACGCTGAATGTGGTTGCCCGTGAAGGGACACCGCACGTGATGTGTGCCTATCTGTACGATCTGGCGGGCCTGTTCTCTGGCTTCTATGAACATTGTCCGATTCTGAGCGCCGGGAATGAAGAAGTCCGCAACAGCCGCCTGAAACTGGCGCTGCTGACCGCGAAGACGCTGAAACTGGGTCTGGATACGCTCGGTATCGAAACCATCGAACGTATGTAAATCGACGGTCTGTAACAAAACCCGGCAAATGCCGGGTTTTGTTTTTATATCGCCATGCATGATAAAGATTCCCTCAGCCCCCAGGGAGAGGCTCAGGGTGAGGGGTGTATGCAGCTCAGCTGGTGGGATCCTTTCACCTTTACAATCCCCGCGGCCCCGCAAAGAAATCGGTGCTTCGCACTGTGTTCGCCTCCCGCCCCGCTGCCTGCGGTCGGGAAAAAGGGTCAGCCCTGGCTAAAAAAGGTCGAAGACGTTCACAGCATCTACCGATCGCACCAAACGTAGCCCCGGCAAGCTTTGCGCCGTCGGGGAAGCTTAGAAATACTTACGCAGATACTCGGTCAGACACAGCATCGCCATGGCCTGACCATACGGCATAGAAGTCAGCGGGATCTGGCGGTAGAAATCGAGATTGCTGCCCATACCGGTACCGAATGAGACCTGCAGCAATTCGCCTTCAGGTGAGATATTCTTCACCACCGCTTTGATCGCTTTCTCAGCAACCTGCGCATATTCCTGGCCAACATAACGCTTACGTACCGCTTTCAGAATACCGTAGGCAAAACCGGCGGTTGCCGATGCCTCAAGATAGGATGTCGGATCGTCGAGCAGCGTATGCCACAGCCCGCTTTCGTCCTGGCATTTCGCCAGCGCAGCGATTTGTGCGTTCAACACCTGTACCAGATAACGGCGTACCGCATTGTTTGCCGGTAAATCCACCAGCTCCAGGAAATCCGGGATCACGATGGTCAGCCAGCTATTGCCGCGCGCCCAACGGGCATGCGCGAAGTTATGGCAACCTTCGTAATTCCAGCCGTGGAACCACAGGCCTGTCTCCCTGTCCATCAGGTTCTGCACATGCAGCAGGAACTGATAGGTCGCCTCTTCCACATACTCAGGACGGTTAAGCAGCTTACCGATTTTCGCCAGCGGCAGAACGGTCATCATCAGGGTGTCATCCCACATCTGCTGATGATTCTCTTCTGCCAGAGTGATGTGTTGCATACCGCCGTGATCCGTACGCGGCATCTCATTCATCGCCCACTCAGCCCAGGTCTCCAGCCACGGCAGGAAAGCCGGATTCCGGGTCTCTTCATAGCGATACGCCAGCGTCAGAAATGGTGCCATGGTGTTTACGTTCTTGGTCGTCGCGCCTTCGGCAAAACGGTCAGCGAACCAGCTATCAATCACGTCACGCACCGTCTGGTCACCCGTCTGCTGATAATACTGATACATACCGTACAGACCGACGCCATGGGTCCATTCCCAGCCCGCCCAACCTTTGGTGTCAATCACACGCCCGTCGTCAAGCCGCAGTAAAAACTCGCCGGTGGTGTCGTGAATATTGACCAGATTATGCGTGATCTTCTGAATCAATGATTTCAGCTCGTCGCGGGCGATAAAACGCTCTGGCTGACAAAGTAACGGGCTATGTTTGACAGGCCAAACCTTCATATTCTTAACCTCAGTTGTAAGTCGATTTCAGTGACGCGTTTTCTTTCAGGGAAGGCGCGGCAGGTTTATTACGATTCAGGTAGCCGATATTGTTGTTGCCCCACAGGGACTCAAACGGCATGCCGGCCAGCATCTCAACTGTGGCACGCGCTTGTGGCGTTGCGCTTTCCGGAATTACACGACCGGACTCACGCATTTTGGCCGTCTCTTCACGCAGAACGCTGTGGGTTTTCAGGTTCAGTTTGAAACGCAGAGAGACCAGGAAACCGCAGGCCAGCACCAGCAACGTACCGAAGCACATGATCATCAGGATGGTATGGCTCACTTCCGGCACCTGCGTTTTCTGACCGGAGACAAACCCGGATGCCTGCATCACAATTCCCACCAGCATGACCGCACCGGCCTGAGAGGCTTTACGGGTCAGGGTCATGATGCCGGCGAAGATCCCTTCACGACGCTGACCGGTAACCACTTCATCGATATCCGCAATATAGGTATAGGTGTTCCAGGGTACGTAGTTGATACCACCACGGCCCAGACCGGCAACGGCAGACACCAGCAGCAACAAGGCATAGATGTCGCTCAGACCCGCCCAGTAGAGGATGGCGAAAGACGCCGCGCTCAGACCAAACAGCACCACCACCATGCGATAAGATGGCGCCGGTCCAAAACGGATGCACAGCGGGATCATGGCGATAACGGCGATAAACTGGAAGATAGCCATGGTGCCCAGCAAGTTAGACGCGACAGACGCTTCCTGCATCAGAACGAAAACAACATAGTAGGTAAAGACAGCGTTAAAGACGTCCTGTGCGATATAGCCGCCCAGGTACATCCCCAGGTGCTGGCGGAAAATCTTGATGCGCAGCGTTGAGCTCAGTTCAACAAACAGGCGACGCAGGCTCTGCCCCAGGGTCAGGTGTTTTTTCTCCGCTTCGGCACGCAACGCGGCTTCGGTCCACGCTTCGCGCGGACGCTCCCAGGTAAAGCACCAGACAAAAGTCAGCATCAGTGCGCACAGTACAGAGAACACCAGGCTTGCGTAGAAGAAAGAGATGGGGTTGTCTTTACCGAAGTGTGCCAGCAGCAGCCCCGGCAGGAACGAGGCCAGGATGGCAGACATCTGCGCCATCGAGATACGCGCGCCGGAGAATTTGGTTTTCTGTTTGAAATCATCGGTCATTTCCGGCACCAGCGTTTCGTACGGCACCAGGATCATGGTATAGACCACATCAAACAGCAGGTATGTCAGCAGGTAATACCAGAAGCTCATGTCCCCTACCCACATAATGGAGTAGCTGAACACACAGGGGATACCTAACAGGATAAAGAACTTCCGGCGACCAAAGCGTTTACCCAGCCAGGTCGAGCCGAAGTTATCGGTTAAAAAGCCCATCAATGGACTCACCACCGCATCCAGTACCCTGGCAGCCGCAAAAATAAACGTCGCTTCGATAGGCGTCAGGCCACAGAACGTGGTGTAGAAATAGAGTAACCATGCGGCGGTAAGTGCTGTCGTGCCCGCCCCCAGGAAGTCGCCCGAACCATAGGCGAGGTAGTTAACCAATCCAATTTTACGTGTTTTCATTGCCGTTAACCCTGTTTATCAGTGAGGGACCTCTGGCAATCCGGCTTCGCCAAAGGTAATGCTTACACGGCTAAAGTAAGAGTATGTGCTTTGGGATACCTTTCTGTTTCTGCCACGACCGGGAGGCAAATGGCAAAAATACAAAGAGTGCCGCAACGCGCTTCACTGATTTATAAAACAGTGTTTCTTTTGGTTCAAAAGGCAGGGTCATAATTTGCGAGCCAGCCATCAGATTCCTGAGAGGAATGGCGATGGCTGGTGAAAAGACGAGCGGCTAACGGTAGTTAACGATAACCTGGATACTGCTAACATTGAGGGCGGGAATCAATCTTCCACCGCCGGGGACTTCCCAGATAAAGCGTAACGGCTCAATCGCGGGCACATCGGCGAAGGCGACAGTGGTTCCGCTCTGGGCATCGAGTTGCACACAGCGTGTCTGGCTACACAAGCGTGTATTTAACCCCGCAGGCGTCGGGCCGTTTAGCTCATAACGCCACGAAACTACTGTCATCAGGCCATTGACCGGCTGCGAAGGGGCAAGAACACGCGATGACATGGCCTGCCCACGATTACTAAGAATGACCCCGATATTGCTTGCCTGCCATGCGCCGTTTCCGGCGGCATGGACAAACAAAGGCAACGCAAGAAGTAATCCGGCAAGCTTACGCATTATTTGCCTCCGATGGTCGCCGTCATCCGAATCGGACGGTTATCTGACATTTCCATGTTCGACAGCACCACCAGTTGCGGCAGGCTGCGGCGCAGGAAACGAGACAGTAATGGACGCAACGCATGGTTTACCAGCAATACCGGCGGCGCGCCAAGCATCTCCTGACGCTGCAATGCTTCCTGGGTTTGCTCAAGTAAACGATCGGCAAGGCCCGGCTCCAGCCCACCGCCGCCTTGCAATGCTTGCAACAGGAGGCGCTCCAGCGGCGTATCAAGGCCAATAACCTGCACTTCGCCACTGCCAGGGAACCATTGCTGCGTAATCGCACGGCCCAGCGCCACACGAACGACCGTGGTCAGTTCGTAGGGATCGGTTTGCAGCGGAGCGTGTTCTGCCAGCGTCTCCAGAATGGTGCGCATATCGCGGATCGGTACTTTTTCTGCCAGCAGGTTTTGCAGCACTTTATGCAGCGTTGTCAGCGTAACAACTCCCGGTACCAGATCTTCGGTGAGTTTCGGCATTTCCTGGGTCACGCGGTCAAGCAGTTGTTGCGCTTCCTGACGCCCAAACAGCTCCGGCGCAAACTGGCCGATCACGTGGTTCAGGTGCGTTGCGACAACCGTACTGGCCTCCACTACGGTGAAGCCCTGGATCTGCGCCTGCTCTTTGAGGGCGCTCTCAATCCAGATAGCCGCCAGGCCAAAGGCCGGATCGACAGTCTGTTCCCCTGGTAACGAACCTGCTGCGGTCCCCGGGTTAATCGCCAGCCAGCGCCCTGGATAGGCATCACCACTCCCCACTTCCACCCCTTTCATCAGGATGCGGTAACGGGCTGGCGGCAAGTCCATGTTGTCACGAATATGCACCACCGGCGGCAGGAACCCCATGTCCTGGGCGAATTTTTTACGAATACTGCGGATACGTCCCAACAGTTCGCCATCCTGCTGGAAATCCACCATCGGAATCAGGCGATAGCCCACTTCCATGCCCAGTGAATCTTCCAGTTGCACATCATTCCAGGTGGCTTCCACCGCCTGGTTATTTTCTGGCATCTTGATTGGCGTCGCTTCCGCCGGCGCCTTCTCTTCTTTACCGCGCAGCCACCAGGCCAGCGCCAGCAGACCCACGGTGAAAAGCAGGAAGACAAAGTTCGGCATACCCGGGACCAGACCAAACAGACCCAGTACCGCGGCACTGAGCACCATTACGCGTGGGTTAGTAAACAACTGGCTAACCATCTGCTGGCCAACGTCTTCATCGTTTGCCACGCGGGTCACGATAACACCCGCTGCGGTGGAGATAACCAGCGCCGGGATCTGTGCCACCAGACCATCACCGATGGTCAACAGGGTATAACTCTGCGCCGCATCGCCCATCGACAGGCCATGCTGCAATACGCCCACCAGCAGACCGCCGATGACGTTGATAACCATGATCAGGATGCCCGCGACGGCGTCACCGCGCACAAACTTACTTGCACCGTCCATGGAGCCGTAGAAGTCAGCTTCCTGGGTCACATCGGAACGACGACGTTTCGCCTCATCTTCACCGATAAGCCCGGCGTTAAGGTCGGCGTCGATCGCCATCTGTTTACCCGGCATCCCGTCCAGTACAAAACGTGCGCCCACTTCCGCGATACGCCCCGCACCTTTGGTGATAACCATAAAGTTAATGATAACTAGGATGATGAACACCACGATACCGATGGCAAAGTTACCGCCAACAAGGAAGTGACCAAAGGCTTCAACCACCCTACCCGCCGCCGCCGTGCCGGTATGGCCTTCCAACAGAATGATACGGGTAGAGGCAACGTTCAGCGCCAGGCGCAGCAACGTTGTAAACAGCAACACGGTGGGAAATGCCGCGAACTCGAGGGTTTTCTGGGTGAACATCGCCACCAGAAGCACCATGATCGAGAGCGCAATGTTGAAGGTAAAAAGCAGGTCGAGCACGAATGCCGGCAATGGCAAAACCATCATCGACAGAATCAACAAAATCAGCAGGGGCCCCGCCAGAATTTGCCATTGTGTTGATTTCAGGTTGCCAGGCAGACGCAACATTGCCACCAGATTAGCCATCAGTGTCCTTCTCGTTCATAAAATCCAGCGACTCTGGCACTGGGAGATTTTCAGGTCTGGCAGGGCGTTTACCCCCGGCCAAATTCCAGCGTTTCAATTGCCATACCCAGGCTAAAACCTCAGCCACGGCCGAGTAAAGCTGGCCTGGGATCTGCTGACCGATTTCAGCATGGCGGTACAGGGCGCGCGCCAGCGGCGGCGCCTCAAGAATCGGAATACGGTTTTCGCTGCCAATTTCACGAATACGCAGCGCAATCAAACCTGAACCTTTCGCAATCACCTTTGGCGCACTCATTTTATTCTCGTCATATTGCAGTGCGACGGAGTAGTGCGTCGGGTTCGTTACAATCACATCGGCTTTCGGCACATCTGCCATCATACGACGGCGTGCCGCGGCACGTTGTAGCTGGCGGATACGCCCCTTAACATGCGGGTCACCCTCCTGCTGTTTAAATTCATCACGGATATCCTGTTTGGACATGCGCAATTTTTTCAGGTGGCTGTAGATCTGCCAGAAGACGTCGAACCCCACCATCGGGATTATCGACAGCACGACCAACAGGCAACACATCCCGGCCAGATTCAGCGCGCTGGCCATCGCAGTGACCGGTGCTTCCATCATCAGGCGCATGATTTCCGGCCATTTATGCCACAGATAAAAGGCGGCCACGCTGCCCATCAGGGCCGTTTTCATGATGGCCTTGACCAGTTCTGCCACGACCTGCGCTGAAAACAGACGCTTAATACCACTCAACGGGTTAATTTTGGAAAAATTAAACTGTACCGATTTTCCGCTTAATACCAGTCCACCCAGTACCGGGGGAGCAGCAAGCGCCACCAGCACCACACCTGTCACCAGTGGCAATAGCGCCAGCACGGCATTTTTGAGCAACTCGATGAGATGCCCAAGGATCATTTTTTGGTCATTGATAATGCCATGATCAAAACGTAATCCCGACGACATGATGCCCGACAGTTTGCGGGCAAACGCGTCCCCACCCATCCAGAGCACGCCCACCCCAACAAAGAGCATCAATATTGATGTCAGCTCTTTCGATCGGGGAACTTGCCCTTCCTCACGGGCCTTCTCTTTTCGGTGGGGTGTGGGGGCTTCTGTTTTGTCGTCGCTATCGTCTGCCACGGCTCAAATCCACGGGTAGATGTTTGATGACATAATGCCAGAGTCAAGTCGGTCTAATGGGCAGAGTAAGGCATAAAAACACGGGGTTTTCGCGATTTGAGAAAAGGAAAAGTGCATGTACTTATTCGCCAACGATATACTACCGTGTGGGTCAGATAAGCTGCTTTTGCAGCATATGCCTATATAAAAGATATAAACCGTAATTAACACAGGGATGATAACCATGCTGTTCAATCAGGAGCAGAGACGTCATCACACAATGATGTGTCTCGCAGCGGTACTGATTTATCATTGTTTTTTCTTTATTGTGGCACTGCTGCCCAATTATGCCGTGCTCTATCATTCAGGTTTTGCTGCGCTATTTGTCGGCCTGGCCGTGAGCTTGCCGTGCACACTCCTGCTCTGGCAATACTACAACCATCACTACCCTTTTATGCCGTTGGGGCAATTTAATCCCGGTTATTTCGCATTGGGCTTACTGGCTATCATCGCACTCAATATTGTCTGGCAGTTTTTGGGGATCGAAGAAGAGTGGGTAGCATCGCTAAAGAGCTACTCGGTTTCTGCGCGTTGGGGTCTGGCGTTCGCCATTTGTTTTATTGCCCCGTTTTGTGAAGAGGTGATTTTTCGCGGCTTCTTACTCAACGCCTTTCTGCGCTGGGGACGCTTTGCCAGGCAGCAGAGCATCGTGGTGACTTCGGTAGCCTTTGCGCTTATGCATACGCAATACCACGCGCCAGCCACCTTTATCTGGCTGTTTACTTTTTCGGCTCTGCTTTGCGTGGTAAGAATGTCATCCGGTGGGCTACTAGTACCAATGCTGCTACATATGCTGAATAACACCGCCTCATTTTCCTTGTCCACGATGAGCTAAAAAAACGGGAAGCATTGCTGCTTCCCGTTTTATCAGTATGGCTCAGTGCAAGGACATCAGAAACCGAGACTGTCGAGCAGATCGTCAACCTGATCCTGGCTTGCCACCACGCCCGCTTTCGTCGCATCAAGCTGCGGCCCGTTGAGCAGACTTTCGTTTTCACGTTTCGGACGCGCAGACTGATCGGGAATGTTTTCGATCAGCACCATCAGAAGCTGTCGTTCAATTTCCTGAATCACATCCATCATACGCTTGATAACCTGACCGGTAAGGTCCTGGAAATCCTGCGCCATCATGATGTCTAACAGTTGCGCGTTGGTGAAGCTGGTGTGGCCCGGCACATCCCCGAGGAATTTACGGGTGTCGGTCACCAGTTCACGGGCATCTTTCAGCTCGATAGGATTTTCAAACCACTCATCCCAACGCTTGGACAGGGATTTAGCCCCTTTTTCCATCGCATCCTGATGCGGTTGCGACGCCTCGACGCTATTGAGTGCGCGTTCAGCTGCCTGCGCGGTCATCTGCACCACGTAATCAAGACGATCACGGGCATCAGGAATGGCTTCCGCCGCTTCAGCAATCGCCTGATCCAATCCCAATTCACGTAAACTGTCACGCAGCATACGTGTCAGGCTACCGATACGGGCAATGATATCGCTGGCTGAATGTTCTTCCGTAGGTTTAATTGAAGGTTGAATCATCGTCCAGTCCTCACATGCCGAGTTTCTCGAAAATCTTACCGAGTTTCTCTTCCAGGGTTGCAGCAGTGAAAGGTTTCACTACATAGCCGCTCGCGCCAGCCTGAGCCGCCGCGATAATGTTTTCTTTTTTCGCTTCTGCCGTGACCATCAGTACCGGCAGCGAAGACATGTTGCCGTCAGCACGAATCGTCTTAAGCAGTTCCAGTCCGTCCATGTTCGGCATGTTCCAGTCGGAAATGACGAAACCAAAACCACCGGTCTGGAGTTTGTTCAGCGCGTCAACGCCGTCTTCGGCTTCCTCGACGTTGTTGAACCCCAGCTCTTTTAACAGGTTGCGCACGATACGACGCATCGTGGAAAAGTCGTCGACAACCAGAAATTTGAGCTCTTTATCCGCCATAAAACATCACTCCTCGTTAAATACGTATTGCCTGTCCGGCACTAATTTTTGCCAACATCTGCTGGCTTACCTGGCTAAGATCGACCACTTCGCTGACGCCACCCATATTGATAGCTTCGCGCGGCATGCCGAACACCACACAACTTGCCTCATTTTGTGCAATGGTCCAGGCTCCAGCCTGGTGCATCGCTAACATTCCGGCCGCACCGTCATTGCCCATACCGGTGAGGATAACCCCCACGGCATTGCGCCCGGCGTATTTCGCGACCGAATGAAACAGTACGTCCACAGCAGGACGGTGACGGTTCACCGGCGGCCCATCGTGGATCTTAATCTGATAGTTTGCCCCGCTTCGCGCCAGCTCCATATGCTTGTCGCCCGGTGCAATATACGCATGCCCCGGCAGGACACGCTCGCCATCTTCCGCCTCTTTTACGGTAATCTGGCACAGCTTATTCAGGCGTTCGGCAAACGAACGGGTGAACCCTGGCGGCATGTGCTGAGTAATAAGAATACCCGGACTTGATAGTGGCAATGGCTGGAGTACATGACGAATTGCCTCTGTTCCTCCGGTTGAAGCGCCAATCGCCAGTAATTTTTCCGAACTTAACAACGGACCAGACTTCAACGCTGCCGGAGCTGCCGACATGGGTTTATGTGCCGCAAGGCGCGCGCGCGAGGCGGTACGCACTTTTTCGGCGATCATTTCGCTGTAGGCCAACATCCCTTCGCGAATACCGAGCTGGGGTTTAGTGACGAAATCAATCGCCCCTAACTCCAGCGCACGCAGCGTCACTTCTGAGCCTTTTCCCGTCAGGGAAGAAACCATCACCACCGGCATCGGACGCAGACGCATCAGTTTTTCCAGGAAATCCAGACCGTCCATCCGCGGCATTTCCACATCAAGCGTCAGCACATCAGGGTTAAATTTTTTAATTAAATCCCGTGCAACCAACGGATCCGGCGCCGTCGCCACCATTTCCATATCGCTGTGGCTATTGATAATTTCGGTCATGATTTGGCGCATCAATGCAGAATCATCGACGGACATTACCCTGATTTTACTCATGCTTTATCCTTACTCAGCGCGTAAACGGTTTGACCACGCAGGCTAAACTCACGCACAAGGTTGCTGAAATTCTCCGAATGCCCGGCAAAAAGTAGTCCGTCAGGCTTAAGCAATGGTGCAAAACGATGCAAGATATCCTGCTGCGTCGTTTTATCAAAATAAATCATTACGTTACGGCAAAAAATCGCGTCAAACGGTCCAGGGACGTTATATTGTTTATCGAGCAAATTCACCGAGGTGAAATCAACATAATTCGACAGTTCCTGACGCACGCGCACCAGACCGGCATGGGGCCCGGTTCCGCGCATGAAGTAACGCTGTAGCTGTTGCGGCGACAGCGTTTTCAATTCATCCTGGCGATAGACACCGTTGCGGGCTTTTTCCAGCACTTCGGTATCAATATCGCTGGCAATTACCTTGAAACGACCCGGTGCCATACCGAGTGCATCCGCCAGCGTAATCGCAATGGAATAAGGCTCTTCACCGGTAGACGCCGCGGCACTCCAGACGCGGTACTCGCCGGTACGCTTGCGGGCATGCTCCGCAAGAACCGGGAAGTGGTGAGCTTCCCGGAAAAAGGCCGTGAGGTTAGTGGTCAGCGAGTTTATAAAAGCCTGCCACTCGGCGCTATTTTGGTTCGCTTCCAGCATGCTCAGGTAGCGACCAAAATCATCCAGCCCAAGGGTGCGTAAACGACGAACAAGGCGGTTATAGACCATGTCCCGCTTGTGGTCGGCGAGCACGATCCCTGCGCGTTGATAAATCAACTGACATATTCGACGAAAATGCGCGTCAGACAGCGCAAGACGCTGAGTCATCTGTTGCATGAGTGATGACGTTTGCCCAGTAGGCATTGATGATGTCATAGCGCCTTCTCATTCTGATTTAGGATACAACCGGCACTCCTTTGGGGAGTACCGCGTCTGATGTAACGACATGTTCTTCTAACTTAAACACAGCCACCAGGGAGGTCAGATGATCTGCCTGATGCGCTAACTGATCGGTTCCCGCGGCGGCTTCTTCAACGAGCGCCGCATTCTGTTGGGTCACCTGATCCATCTGGCTTACTGCCAGTGCGACCTGCTCAATACCCCGGCGCTGTTCATCCGAAGCAGAGGCAATTTCGCCCATAATATCGTTCACCTGGGTGACAGAGTGGACGATCTCCATCATGGTTTTCGCAGAGGTATCCACCAGCACAGATCCCTGCTCAACACGTGAAACCGACTCTTCGATCAGGCCCTTGATCTCTTTCGCAGCCTGCGCGCTTCGGCTGGCGAGGTTACGCACCTCCCCGGCCACCACAGCGAAACCACGTCCCTGCTCACCTGCCCGCGCCGCTTCTACCGCCGCGTTCAAGGCCAGAATATTGGTCTGGAAAGCGATACCGTCAATCACGCTGATAATATCGCCAATCTTTTGCGAACTGGCTGCGATCTCATGCATAGTACTTGCCACATTCGACGCCTGCTGCCCACCTTTACGCGCCGTTTCTGCTGCACTCTGTGCCAGGACAGATGCCTGACGAGCGTTATCAGCGTTCTGTCCCACGGTGGCCGTTAACTCTTCCATACTGGCCGCCGTTTGCGCCAGCGACGCCGCCTGTTGTTCGGTACGCGCCGACAGATCGTTGTTGCCTTCGGCAATCTCCGAGATACCGGTATGCATCGCGTAGCTGCCGTGACGCACCTCGGTCACGGTAGAACGCAGCGCAGTCTGCATCTTTTTGAGGCTGGCAAAAATGGCCGAAATTTCATTTTTACCCACTACCGCAATTGGTCGGGCCAGATTGCCCTCGGAAATACTGTCAAAGTGGCTACTGACAATGGCCAGCGGCTGAACAATCATCTTACGCGACCACCACAGCGCGACCGAGGTCAGCAACGCGGCCAGAATCACCACCACGGCAAAAATCACCGCTGAGCGCTGGTAATTGCTTTGACCCTCTGCCTTAGCGGTCTCCACAAAGTGGTTAATATGCTGCTGCCAGGCCGTAAAGTTTTTATCAAACACATCCTGCGACTGCTGAATCGGCGCCGACATAAAGTCGGATAGCTGGTTGCTTTCAAGCCACGCTGCCTGGTGTTCCAGATCGCCATGCCATGCCGTATAAGCCACTTTCGTTCCGTCCTGCAGACGCTTACCTTCATCGGTCAGCGCCGGGATACTCAGAAACTCATTAATACTGTTATCGGCATCTTTCAGATTATCTTTCGCCTGTTTCATTAGCGCTTTGATATCGTCCGGCGGATAACTCAGCGCCGTTAACGTACCGGCTTTATTCAATGATGTACTGGCTTGTAATAACCAGGCGCGGGTTTGCATCAATGCGTTGCGCTGGATGTTACTTTTTTCAACTTCTGATAAATGGGCGGTGCTTTGACGAAACGCCCAAAACGACAATCCGTTGCTCCCTACCTGCAAAATGCCACAAACGATCAAGATCAAAAAAAGTGTCGTAGAAATTCGAATACGGTTTAACATCAACGCTCCCATCAGGCGGCAAAGTGCCGCGGGTTAAAGCAGTTAAAAAGTTTCCCAGTTATCGTTTTGTCCGGACGTTAGCTGACGGGCTCTGGAAGGAGCCGAAGTAATGGCTGCCGCCGGATTAAGCGCTCCTTGCGCGGTTTTTGTAGGGACAGAAGAGAGACGGAAAGTAGAAACCGCTTGCGTCAACCTGCTGGCTTGTTCTTCTAATGCAGCCGCAGCGGCGGCAGATTGTTGTACCAGCGAGGCGTTTTGCTGCGTGACGCGATCCATTTCGGATACCGCCAGCGCAACCTGGTCGATGCCACGGCTCTGTTCATCAGATGCCGAAGCAATCTCACCCATAATGTCGTTTACACGGGTTACTGCACTGACGATATCACCCATCGTCTCACCGGCGCTTTCAACCAGTACCGAACCGGTATCCACGCGGGAGACAGAGTCTTCAATCAGCGCTTTGATTTCTTTTGCCGCCTGGGCGCTGCGGCTGGCAAGATTACGCACTTCGCCAGCAACCACCGCAAAGCCACGGCCCTGCTCACCGGCGCGGGCGGCTTCAACCGCCGCGTTGAGGGCGAGGATATTGGTCTGGAAGGCAATACCGTCGATGACGCCGGTAATATCGGCAATTTTTTGCGAACTGGCGGCAATGTCATGCATGGTTTTCACCACGCCATCCACCACTTTACCGCCGCGTTCAGCGGTTTCGGAGGCGCTCTTCGCCAGCAGCGATGCCTGACGGGCGTTTTCGGCGTTCTGTTTCACCGTTGCGGTCAGTTCTTCCATACTGGCCGCCGTCTCTTCCAGCGCTGAGGCTTGTTCTTCGGTACGGGATGACAGGTCATTGTTGCCCGCGGCGATTTCGCTGGTGCCAGAATGAATAGCATCAGAACCGGCACGCACATTGGTTACCGTATCAATCAACGAGCGCTGCATATGATCAACGCTTTGGGCCAGATCGGTAATCTCACTGCGCCCTTCAACCACCAGCGTGTCGGTCAAATTGCCGCTGGCGATTTCACGAATGTGTTTAATGACGGCGGTCAACGGCGCCAGCAGAATGCGGCGAATGCCGTACCAGACCAACGCCAGCACAACGACCAGGGCCAGCGCGAGGGCCACCATCTGCCATTTTGCAAAGTTATAATCACTCACGCTTTCGTCATAGGCTTTGCGATACAGCGATTCGCTCAACTGGGCATATTTGCCCATCGCATCACCGAGACCGTTTTGCATACCCTGTGTTGGCTGCGCAAAGTAGCCATCCATGTTGCCGCCTTCAAGAAACTGCACCAGTTCTGTCAGTCCCGCCGCATAGGTTTTATACTTTTCATCCAGCACCTGACGCGCCTCTTCCATCGCGGGTACTGATGGCATGGCACGGAAGGCGTCGTAGTGTTTTGCCGCATCAGCCAGGCTGGATTTCGCGCTTTTTAATAAATCTGTTTTAGCGCTACTTTGTTGGTTGTTCGGGTCCATCATCATACGTGCAGATGAACGGCTCAGGTTGATACGTGTTTGCAGCATCAGTTCCCAGGTTTTCGTCAGTTCGGTCTGTTGCATGCGCAGATCGTTGGAAACCGCAAAGCTTTGCTGATTTTGATTAAGAGAAGAGAATAAAAGCCCGCCCGAGAGCAACTGCAGCAGCGCAAACACTACCAGTACACTCATCAGCATTGTGACAACGCGAATACGGTTCAACATGCTACACCTTCCTGAAAACTTGTTAACGGTGTTATCGGCAAGGGGCTATAGAACTTTACATTTGCGAAAGGGAATTAAACCGTCTCAATATTAACCGTAGAAATCTCCTTCGTCTGGAATGTTAAAAAGCGATAACTCAACTAAAAAGCGAGATCGATAAGTAATGTGTCACTGTATGTTCCTCCCGGTGGGGTCGTCTGATTCGGCATGACCTGCGCCGTATAGTTATAGGTGCGTAACGTGCCATCGGTGCTGATCGATGAAGACGTCCCACTGGACCAGCGCTCCGCCCCCGCAGCCCCCCAACGGGATGATGTGCTGCCTTTATAGATTTCATAACTCAGCCGATTTGAACCGTTTGCCATCTGCCGTACCGTCCCATTGGCATTGTTGCCATTATTGATACCAATGGTATAGGCATACCCTTTAGTGCAGGTCACGCTAATCGATTGTGAAATGGCGGGGAACGCCTTCGCGATTGGCGCACTGCCGAAATTGACATTAGGTGCTGAAATCGCAGTGCAATCGTTGGTCACTGTCATGCTTACCGTAAGATTCAGCGCCAGGTTACCGCTTTGCAACTGCGTACAACCGGTTAAAATGGTCCCCACCGCGCATATGTTGTAGTAGAGATTCAGGTTTAACGTCCCCGCATAGGGGCCAGCCGAAACGCTTTGACCGGTCACAGTGCGTAAAAAGAGTGGCAGCGTATAGCGCTTCGATCCCAGTACCGTCAAAAGAAAAGTGCCATTCCAGGTATAGCCAGCCCCACCGTTCGTGACTTCGCCCGACGAACAGCCAGACACACCGCATAATTTCACCGGGATGGAATCCGTCACTGTTAAATCATCGGTACGCTTCATCGCCCCACGACTGGCAACCAGCGTTGAGGCACCTGTCATAGTGAGTGTTGCGTAGTCATTTGTCAGAAGCGACAGCGCGGAGTCGCAATCAAGATAGATATTGGTAGACACCGGTTGCTCGGCGCTATTGAGGGTAAAAGATGTCACTGACGTGCCAAATGACGGGCTGTTATTGGATAAACTGGCGGTACAGGCAGCCCAAACCTGTGCGCTCGTTCCCGACAGTAATAACAGCATTAACAGGATACGACGCATCAGTTGCTCCTCTTACACATAAGCGGGCCGTATGTTTCCAGCTTATGCTCCGGGTTGGCATTCAGGGTCAGGTTAGCGGTGCAGCGTGTGTCATCGGGTAACCGGACATTAAGCACACTGACTTCATCCAGATTTTCCAGCCAGGCAATACCGTCATAGCCCACAATAGCCGTCGGTTTGCCCTGGCGACTCACTTCACTGGTGAGCGGTAACGGATTGTTTTGCTCATCATGCAGGATCACACTCGCCACCCGCTCGCG
Source organism: Phytobacter diazotrophicus (assembly GCF_052061655.1). Classification (NCBI taxonomy): domain Bacteria; kingdom Pseudomonadati; phylum Pseudomonadota; class Gammaproteobacteria; order Enterobacterales; family Enterobacteriaceae; genus Phytobacter; species Phytobacter diazotrophicus. The sequence continues at coordinate 3,500,941 of NZ_CM125428.1, forward strand.
CACCATCGGAAATTCCACCAGATAGCCTGAGTAACGACGCAGAGCAAGCCGCCGCTCGGTCTCAATGATCTGCGTGTCGGCGGGTAAATTCAGGGTGTCAATGCTGTAATTGGCCGGATAATACGAGGACACGCCGCTTATGAGCAGGTAGCCATTTTTATTCGTTTTTCCAATGAGTTGATTTTCATAATTTACCGGAATTTCCGGCTCTCCCCCCGTACTCACGACCACAAAGGCATCATTGATTCTTTTGGCGAAGAAGAATTCGTTATCCATCAGTACCAGCGATCCCATCGCCTCCCCCCACCATGTCCGCATGTCGCTGTAGCCGTACATGCCCCCCTGCAGTTCAACGTTGTTATTGCGCCAGCCGAGCGTTCCTTGTTGATAACTGTCGCCTTTGGTCTGTCGCGCCAGCGCCATATTCCAGCTCAAACCACCGTAAGAGGGCATCGAATGTCCGTAGTTAATCCGCTGCGCCGTGCCCGCATCCGCAGTGTTATCTACGCTCAGAGACACGCTGTCCCGATCGCCGAGCGGAATTTGTACCGAGACTGCGGCGTTCCAGTCACCGCGCCCATTGTCACGGCTTGCCGAAACATAAATATTGCTGTCTCCCCACAGATTCCGGCTCCATGAGAGGTTAAGCAATTCAGTCTTGCTGTTGTCAAAATTGCGAACGCCAATCCATGCCGCGCCAATATTGCCAAAATCGCCGAGATTAAAAGAGAGTGAGTATTGGTCCGTTTTACGACTCAAACTGGCTATTGGCGGCGTGTTATTGTCATTGGGATGGTCGTAATAGAAGTTTTGTTCATACAGCGCCAGGTTGCCGAAACCGCGATCGCGACGGATATGCTGCGTGGCAATGCTGAACATACCGGTACTGTACTGATATCCCCAGTTCATTTGACTACCACTGTCGCCCCGCATCTGACTTTGCGTCCATGACGAATTCACCACCCCAAGACGCCACAATTTCGCGACAGCGCCCACGCCGCCTAGCGCCAGTTTCTGCGCCCCTTCCCCATGAGCCTCCAGCGTCAAATAATCTGTCAGGCCGTAGCGATAAGACGCACTTCCCACCATGGAGCCATAGTCGAAACTGTCGATACCGTAATTACGCCGCAGCCCCCCCAGCGTTGCCGAACCATCACTGAGCCCCTCTTTAAGCAACTCGCTGGCGACATAAAACGGCATGGTGGTACTGACCTTGCGCCCTAAAGCATCGGTGGTGACCAGTACTGCATTCCCTGCACCGTTTATATAAGGCAAATTGGTCAGGGTAAAAGGGCCTGGCTCAATTTGTTTCGACCCGGCGCGGTAGCCATTAATGAATACATCAACCGAGGTCGGAACCGCCGCCTCGCCGGAAAATGACGGAATGGGCCAGGTCACCAGATCAGGACGCAGTGAAAAGTCACGCCCATAACTGATCCCCCCTACGCGTACGCTGTTACTCCAACTTAGCGAGTCGGAAATCACATCCCCCACACTCCACTGGATAGCCTTGTCTTCATCAGTCAAATGGAGGGTGGTGTCATAACGGGTATAGCCATCCTGTTGCGCAGGTTGACCCGAAAGGCGGGAGATGGCTGTCCCGGTCGTGGAAAACGTCATATTTCCGGAGAAATAGCGAAACTCATGCCAAAGAGAAGCACGTGTACCGATATTTTCCGTGTTATTGGTGTAGACATCATAATTCAGCAGCGCGCCACGCCCATTGGGTAAGGGGCTACGCTGCTGTCCGCCATTGAACGCGGTAAACCGCTCCGGCAACCACCCATCAGGAACAAACAGCAATAGCCGCTGACGTTCGCTATCGTAGTCAGTGCGCACGTTGGGTAACGCTGACACGTTTACCTCTCCCTGAGGAATATAATCCGCAGATATTCCGCAACGCTGCAGATCGGCGCTGGCGACAAAATAAGCACTGCCACGTCGCGTCACCGGTACAACCTGTTGCGTATCATAATGATTTATGACCAGGTTTAGATGAAACACCACCTGTTCATTCACTACTTGTGCATCCGGCGGCGGCGGAAGTGTGTCATCGCCCTGCTGTGCTCTGACATTAGCCGAATTGCCTAGCAGCATGATCATCGCCGGGAAAATTACCTGGCGGGAGACTGCCATTCACTTTCTCTGGCATTGATTGTCGCTTTAAGCTCGACAGGGGCAGGCAACCCGGCAGGGAGCGGCCAGGAACGCGTTTCCCCTGGCAGAACATAACCCAGCAGTCCGTCAGCAATGACCCGTGTTTGTCCACCTTGTCTGGCAGAGACAGCCGTCAATCGAACATGCACATCACCCTGGTTACGTATCTGCAGCGCAGGTTTTCCATTTTCTCGTACGACTTGCCAACTGAGTTCGCGCGGATCCACCAGCGCATGGTTTGCACTCTCAGGATAAGTAGTAATCCCCTTGCCATAAACAAAGAGCGGGATGGAGTAACGCATTTGCAGTTTGATACCCATCTGTCCCTGAGATGAGCCGGCTGGAGGGATTTCATCAACAATGATTCGGTATACTGTTCTGTGCCTGCGGGTATCTCCGTCTGTTTTATCAGGCGGATAAGCTGCTTAGTCCCTTTTTGTATGGTGACAATGGGCGGGCTGGCGACCACATCCGTCTGCGGTTGATAGCGCTCATCGCCACGCTCCTGGCGCCAACGGACGATACGCACCTGCATGGTTGCTGGCGTGTTGCCCTGGTTCTGGATCCACAACTCGGTGGCTTTATTCTCTGATCCTAACCAGGGATCAATCGGCCAGAGTAAGATTGTGGCTGCCGCATTGGCGTCTCCCATCGCAGTACACAGCATCATCATTAAACCTGCCGCCCTTGCGGCGCCGGAGGTGACGCTCATTTCCCTTCTCCCTTTACCATGTCAATGTCACAGTCAATTGATCAGAATATGTTCCCGCTGTGCCGAACGGGGACAGTTGCGCGGCGCCAAAGATGCTGAGCGCGATATTATTGGCATCGCTATAGGTGACTGACACCGACTGATTAACACCAATTTCTGTGTTTGCCGCCAGCGAGCTACTGCGGTAAATGCGATACGGAACCCGCTGTGTTCCACCGTTTAGCTGCATATTGCGTACCGTTGAGTAATACATCCCACCATTGATGCTCATGGTTAAGGCAACACCCGGCGTGCAGGCGAGTGACATTCCGGCATTCGGTACAAAGCTGGTGGAGATCTGGCCGCTCTCCACCCCCGTATGAGTACCAAAATCAAGTGCGCCCAAAACCCCACCGACGCCTCTCGTTACAGAACATCCGGGTGTAATGGTCGCGCCAACGGTAAAAGTTTGTTGCGTCACCGTGACGGCAACCGCAGGCCCTGGCAGTGTACTCATGCTCAGCGATAGCCCAAAAATGGCGCGCAACACCCCGTGACTTCTCGCGAGAGAAGCGCACTTTCCTTCTGGTTGCATCATATTGACGCTAGTAGGTCACACTCACGTTTAGGGTGTCCGTATAGGTCCCGGGCAATACCGTTACGCTGTTACCCCCGCCAGTAATGCGGCCATACAACGTGTAAGAATCCACTCCACCGCTGGTGGTGGTTCGCGGGATGGCGGCACCGTTAACGATCTCATTACTGAACGCGCTGTCGCTAAAAACGCTGTACGCCACCCCTTGCGTGTTCGTTGGCGTTGCGGAACGCAAATACCGTGCCACTGTACCCGGCGTTCCCACCGTAGTGCCTGGTGTTGCAGTATTGGTGTTGCCGGTTATCTGGACGGTATAGCTGGTGGTCGTGCATTGAATAGTGAACGAACTGCCGCCAGCGCCCGTGTTAGAAAGTTGAGTGGTCAATTGAGAAAATGTGGCGGGATTTGTACCGAAGTCCAGTGTACCGAAGTTGATACCGCTTTGAGAGGGAGAACCATTAATTAAACATCCGTTTGATAATGTCAACGTCGCCCCAATAATACCGTTACTGGTAACCGCATCGGCATTATTTACCGACAACGTCACCAATCCAGTTAACAGGATAAGGCGTATTTTCTTCATATTATATCTCCGGGAAAGGCGAGCGTTCATTCAATATAAAAGAGCAACGTCATTAAAAACGGATGTGCGTAACTCAATAGGAGTAATAAGAAAAATTTAGTTGATGTCCAACGCTTCAACCACTGAATATGACCAACGCCCTCAAAGGGTGCGTTAGTATATATTTTGATTGTTTTTCAATAAGTTAATTATAATGAAGCGTAACGAGAAAGATATATGAAAAGGATATATTAGCAATAATGTGATAAACATCACAATATATGGTATAACGTAAATTCACCATTAGCATATTTAAAATGCTGATTCGCACTGGTGCAATCACTGAAATTAAGCAGCACTTAAACTTTAAAAAATAAGTTTATTGTTTATTAACCTTATTATGATGCTCGACCATTTTTTAAAAATAAAAAGCCCATACCAATTGCAGGCCTTAAAAAATGACTTCAACCTGCTAAATTTAATAATTCACACTGACATAAATAGTATCTGAATAGTTACCCGGTGCGATCGCAGTATTTTTACCACCGCCGCGAATGCGGCCATACAGCGTGTAATAATCCACACCGTCAACTGTCGACAGACGAGGAAGCGCTGTGTTATTGGCAATCTCGTGATTAAAACTACTGTCACTATAGAGACTGTAGGCAACGCCCTGGGTGCTATTACTGGCGCTTCGCAGATAGCGTGCCGTAGTTCCGGGTATACCAACAAGCGACGTGGGCGCCGTGGTGTTGGTATTACCGGTTATCTGTACACTGTAGCTATTGGTGGTGCACTGGATCCCAAATGCATTCCCACCTGGCCCGCTGTTCGACAGTTGCGTGGAGAGTTCGGAAAAGGTGGCGGAATGGTCGCCAAAATTGAGCGTACCGAAGGAAATACCATTCTGGCTGGCGGAACCATTAACCAGGCAGCCGTTCGTCAGCGTCAGGGATACGCCAAGGGTGCCACTGCTGCTTGCCGAAACCTTAACCGGTAACGCCAGCGGCAATATGCAGGCCAACAGAAACAGATATTTTTTCATAGTACAGTTCCGGAAAAAGCGCAGTTTATTCATCACGCAGTAACAATTAAAAAATTGCACTTCCATCGCTGCATAACATCGGGCATTCCAAAAATTGCATGTCACTGACAAATAAAAAATTATAAATATCTATGCTATTCAACAAATTAATGAAAGTTTCTTACAATTTGACGTAAGTTAGAATTCAAATAATTCAGTTGCGTAACAGATTCTATAATATAGGAAGTTAAGCCGAAAGAAAACATTATTTACGCACACTAAAACAAATTCAACGCTATGCTGCCATCTGTCTCTTTTAAAGAAACCCCATATACGTAATGCGACATTATTCAGTAAATACAATGTGCCGTGTGTATTAACACGCAACATAACGGACATTCATATCATTTATCGTCAGGTATTTCTTTGCGTCGCTATATTTACGGTGATAAATACAGGAATCAGGACAGATGAATAAAAAACAAAAAGCGCGAGTGAATGGCAGGAAAGGAAAGAAACCCCCACGCGATGGCGCAGGGGTTTAAGGACGCGCGATTAGGCGACGTGGGTAGCTGCGATATCAAGCAGTGCCATCTCGTCGCTGTTCAGCAGTTTTTCGATGTTGACCAGAATCAGCATACGCTCACCCAGTGCGCCAAGACCTGTCAGGTACTCGGTGGACAGGGTAACCGCGAATTCCGGTGCCGGGCGGATTTGATCCGCAGCCAGCGACAGCACGTCAGATACGCCATCGACAACAATCCCAACCACGCGCTGACCAAAGTTCAGGACGATGACCACCGTGTTATCGTTATATTCAACGTCAACCTGGCAGAACTTCACGCGCAGGTCGACGATAGGGACGATGACACCACGTAAGTTAGTGACACCCTTGATAAAGTCAGGCGTGTTGGCGATACGGGTGACCTGGTCATAGCCACGAATCTCCTGCACTTTCAGAATATCGATACCGTATTCTTCATCGCCCAGGGTAAATACCAGGAATTCCTGGCCCGATGGCTCGCCAGCCAGTTTTGTTACATTGCTCATACCGGTCATGTTTTTACCTTCTTTTAACTCAGTCAGGCGGCAGTGTGCGCCACACGTTGTTCACGGTTTAATCCCTGTAGTGCCGAAACATCAACAATCAGCGCAACGCTACCATCACCAAGGATGGTTGCCGCAGAAATTCCCGGCACTTTGCGGTAATTGCTTTCAAGGTTTTTCACTACTACCTGATGCTGACCAATCAATTGATCAACCAGCAATGCATAGCGACGACCGGCACTTTGCAGGATAACGACAATCCCCTGCGTAGCTTCGGTTTTCGCGCCATTAACATCAAATACTTTCCACAACTCTACCAGCGGCAGGTACTCGCCACGCACTTCGAGTACGCGCTCGCCACCGGCCAGTGGGTGCAAATCTTCTTCGCGCGGCTGCAGCGATTCCATCACCGCGTTCAGCGGCAGAATGAACACTTCATCGCTCACTTTAACGGACATGCCGTCAAGGATTGCCAGCGTCAACGGCAGCAAAATGCGGATTGTGGTACCTGCGCCCTGACGTGATTTGATCTCAACGTGGCCGCCCATCTCCTGGATATTACGTTTCACCACGTCCATGCCCACGCCACGCCCGGAGACATCGGTCACCTGCTCAGCGGTAGAGAAGCCCGGTGCGAAGATCAGCATGCCGACTTCTTCGTCGCTCATGTTTTCGTGCACCGGCATACCCTGCGATATGGCTTTTGCCAGGATACGTTCACGGTTCAGGCCTGCACCATCGTCGGTGACTTCGATGCAGATATTGCCGCCCTGATGTTCTGCGGAAAGGGTCAGGTTGCCAATCGGTGATTTACCCGCTGCAACGCGTTTTTCCGGAACTTCAATCCCGTGGTCAAGGCTGTTACGCACCAGGTGCGTTAACGGGTCAATGATGCGTTCAATCAGGCTCTTATCCAGTTCCGTCGAGCTACCTTGCAGGGTCAGTTCAACCTGTTTATCCAGCTTGCTCGCGAGGTCACGCACCAGACGCGGGAAGCGGCTGAATACATATTCCATCGGCATCATACGGATAGACATGACCGATTCTTGCAGATCGCGTGCGTTACGCTGCAACTGTGTCATGCTGGTAATCAGGTCGCCGTGGGTGACCGGGTCCAGTTCGTTCGAGCGCTGGGCCAGCATCGACTGCGTAATAACAAGCTCGCCGACGAGGTTAATCAACTGGTCAACTTTTTCTACCGCAACACGGATACTGGTTGACTCACTGGCGCGGGCCGGTTTTTCACGACCTGCAGGTTGCTCTTTGGCGACCGCTTTCAGCGCCGCGACAGGTGCAGCCTGGACAACCGGGGCTGGGGCTGAAACCGGGGCTGCTGCTGCTTCTGGTGCGGCCTCTTCAACGGCTTCAACCGTTGCAGCTTCCGCAGACGCGGTTTCCGCAGGTACGCTGGCGTTCTCAAAGGCGATCTGGTCTGCTTCTATAACGAAGCACAGCACCGCAATGATATCGTCCTGGCTTACACCGCCATCCAGCGTCACGCGTAAGGTATCGGTCCCTTTTACAACGTCGGTGAGCGTACCAAGGTTACCCAACTCTTCTTCCAGAAGGCTGACTTCGTTTTCTTTTAGACGCGACAGCACAATACGCAGCTTTCCGTCATCGGCTGGGCTCGCCGGAGCGGCAGTCTCAGCGTCCTGTACGGCGCTTTCAACGACGGACAATGTGGCGCTATTGGCTGCAGCCGGAACAGCTTGCCCTTTGGCTTCCAACGCTAATTGACGCAACGCATTGCAGATATATTCAAAGCTGGCGGCATCTGGCTCCGTAGAGCTTTTATAGGCATCGAGCTGTTCCTGCATAATATCTTTGGTTTCCAAAAACAGGTTAATGATGTCAGTGTTGAGCTGCATTTCCCCACGGCGGGCTTCATCAAGCAGGTTTTCCATCAGGTGCGTGGTTTCCTGCAAAATGGTGAAGCCAAACGTGCCCGCACCGCCTTTGATAGAGTGGGCGGCACGAAAGATGGCATTGAGTTGTTCAGAGTCCGGCGCTTCTGGCACCAGGTCTAACAAATGCTGCTCCATGTCGGCCAACAACTCGTCAGCTTCATCAAAGAACGTCTGATAAAAATCGCTAATATCCATGCTCACGCAATCACCTCGACTCGGGTTGTGGCGATGTTGTAACTGCCGCCGCAGGCGCGGATGCTGGCGCTGGCGCCGCTTCTGCCTCCGGCTGTGTAATGACGCTTATTGGCACATTCTGGCTTTCGGCGTTCTCATGCAGAATGGCTTCTTCTGCTTGTTTGTTTAGCACCAACAGGCTGATACGGCGGTTGATCGCCTCATTCGGTCCGCGCTCTGCCAGCCTCATTGTGGCTGCCATGCCAATGACTCGAAGCATTTTTCCATCGTCGAGACCCCCAACAACCAGTTCTCGTCGCGAGGCGTTTGCACGATCCGCTGAAAGTTCCCAGTTGCTGTATCCTTTCTCACCGTTGGCGTAGGGATAGTCATCGGTGTGTCCGGAAATGCTAATTTTGTTCGGAATACCATTTAGTACCGGTGCTATAGCCCGCAAAATGTCACGCATATAGGGCTCCACTTCTGCCCGGCCGGTTTTAAACATCGGTCGATTCTGGCTATCGATAATCTGAATACGCAAACCTTCCTGAACAAGATCGATCTTGAGGTGCGGGCGTAAAGCACGCAATTTCGGATCGGCTTCGATCAGTTGGTCCAGATCGCCGCGCAATTTTTTCAGCCGCGCTTGCTCCATTCGTTGTTTGAGATCATCAATGTTCGGCTGTTTTTTAACTTCACCCTGCTGCTGTGTGTAGTCATCGCCACCGCCCGGAATCGGACTGTCGCTATTCGAAATTCTTGGCCCACCCGTTACCGCTGTTGCAAGGGGTGTACGAAAGTATTCGGCAATCTGAATCAGTTCTTTAGGGCTAGAAATTGAGATAAGCCACATAACCAGGAAAAAAGCCATCATCGCCGTCATAAAGTCGGCATAGGCTATCTTCCAGGAGCCGTGCGCTCCCCCGCCATGTCCTTTATGTTTCTTACGTCTTACGACGACGATAGGATGGGACTGATTTTTCATGCGTCCTCAGTCGTTGTCTGTTGGTTAGGGTTTCTTACCGCGCGCACGTGTTCATCCAGTTCGACAAACGACGGACGTTCGGTTGAGTACAGCGTTTTACGCCCAAACTCGACGGCAATTGGCGGCGCGTAGCCGTTCAGATTCGACAACAGTGTGATCTTGACGCACTGCATCATTTTGGTGGTTTCGGCGCTTTTCTGGCGCAACACGCTGGCCAGCGGAGAAATAAAGCCGTACGCCAACAAAATACCAAGGAAGGTTCCCACCATCGCGTGGGCAATGAGCGCACCAAGCTCCGCCGCCGGACGGTCCGCCGAGGCCAGTGCGTGAACCACGCCCATAACCGCCGCAACGATACCAAATGCGGGCAACGAATCCCCTACCGCCGCCAGGGCGTTGGCCGGGACTTCCGCTTCACTTTCGTGGGTTTCGATCTCTTCGTCCATCAGCGCTTCAATTTCGAAGGTGTTCATATTGCCGCTGATGATAAGGCGCAGATAATCAACAATAAATTCGAGCATGGTGGCATCGGCAAGGATGCGCGGATAGCTGGCAAAAATCTCGCTCTCTTTCGGGTTTTCAATATCCCGTTCAAGGGAGAACATCCCCTGCTGGCGAGACTTCGCCATCAGCCGATAGAGCAGCGCCAGCAAATCCATGTACATACTTTTTGTGTATTTCGAGCGGCGAAACAGCAAAGGTAACGCCTTGATGGTGCCCTTGATGGCTTTACCATTGTTGCCGACGATAAACGCACCGATGCCAGCGCCGCCAATGATGATAAGCTCGGACGGTTGATAAAGTGCGCCAAGGTGCCCGCCGGTCATCATATACCCGCCAAGGACAGCACCCACAACCACTATGTAACCTAATACGATAAGCACGACATCATCCTTCCGCTAATGACTATGGCAAGGAAGACAAATCGCAGGGTTTTCACGAAAGGCAGGGTAAAAAAAAGCAGCGGTATAACTTCACCGCTGCTGGAGTTTGTCCCACACCTTGTTCGGTCAAACAGCCTGATCGATCTGTTCTTCCAGCAGTTGTGGAATAATATCGGCAGCATCCCGGGAAAGTTTACGTCTTTTTACCGCACGAGAAGGCGGCTGGCATAAACTACAGGCGAAACTGCCAACAGGCTGATGCGCGTGGGTGATAAAGTTACCACCACAGCAGTTACAGCGAGACAACTCCAGCATTCCGCTTTCCACGAAACGTACCAAAGTCCAGGCACGAGTCAGAGCCAGCAGTGGCCCTTCCTCAGGCTGAGGGCATTGTTCGAGATAGAGTCGATAGGCTTTGATTACCGCATCAACGCCGCTGCATAACCCGGTTTTTAGTAAGAATTGCCAGGCATTACAGAACATTGAAGCATGAATATTTTGCTCCCACGTCATAAACCAGTCGGTGGAGAATGGCAGCATACCTTTCGGCGGCGGGCTACCACGCAGCTCTTTGTAAAGCTTGATGAGACGACCACGGCTCAGTTGCGTCTCACTCTCCAACATTTGCAAACGTGCGCCCAGCGTGATCAGTTCCATTGCTAACTGAATGTCGCGGGCTTCTTGAACAATACTTTTCTCGCTCATGATTACGCCCTTTTCTTCCGGGCTGGTTCACCTGATTGGGTGGATTCATTCAGCAGACGAGTAGAGAGCAGAATGCCGGTATGGATTTGCTGTAAATCATCCACACGGGATTCCTGAGTCAGACGCGTAATGGTCTGATGGTTGTCAAAGCGGAACTGACAAATAACTTGATTTGTTTCAGCGAGCTTAACCATCTGAGGAAGGGTTAACTCTCCCAGCGTATTCGCCATTTCTTCGTTAACACCTAAGCGGAACATGGCGGACGCTTTGTCCTGACTAATTAAACGCTGAGCAAGGAGCAGATATGACAGATTGATGTCATAAATGTGTTTCAGCAACTCGGATGTATGCATTTTTCCCATCCCGAATAACCAACTTGTATCTTATGCGGACAAACCGCACCCCGTGATGTCGCCGGGAAAAAACCCGGTATAAAAAGAAAGGCTAAATGCATAACAGACTTAGGATCTCGCGCGGCAGGTCTCTCGCTCAAATGTTTTTACCTTGCCACACTCTTAATCATTTCTTACAAAGAACTAAGATTTTTCCTAATTCGACGCAACTGTACTCGTAGGTGCTGAGACATACAATGTGACCAGAGTGAAATTTTGGAAAAAATGTGATCCACGTCACATAATTTACGCATTTCCTGGTAAGAAATCTATCAGTACCGCTTCTGAATTGATTATTTTTTGTTCTAACAACACTCTTTTCTATTCTTTTAATGCGAATACTCATTCATATGACATATCGAAATACGGCGCAGTGGTCAGATGTGTACTATCTTTACCCGTTTAAAATACACATTTTGTATCTAATAAAGAGACAATAATAAATACCTTTATAAAACAAGAAATTAGAAATACAGCCACGCTTATTAATTGCCGCGCGGGATCATTTTAAATTTGTTAATCAGGACGATTAATAATTTAGGGATTTAACTTTAAATTCTTAAAATTTCGCTTAAGCACCTAATTCTAATTAAGATGATTAAACTTCAAACTGTCCATTTCATAAGATTAATTAATGAATATTTATGAGTTTCTTCACAAGTTTGTCATATTGGTCTATTGCTACGTTGGCGCAAACGGAGTAATGGTGATATGTGAACCTCATAGATAAGGAGCCAGTCATGGGCTACACGCATCTGTTGGTTGCGGTATCGGCCTCTCCGGAAAGCCACGCCCTGGTGGCAAAAGCGGTGTCAATAGCACGTCCGTTTCACTCCCGCTTAACCCTCATCACACTAACGTCCGATCCCGAAATGTATAACCAGCTTGCGGCACCGATGATGGAGAATGTGCGCGAGATGCTGCAGGAAGAGACGCAACAGTTTATGAATGACCTGGTCAGCCGCGCTGATTACCCTATTGAACAGGTGATTATTACCTCTGGTGAGCTGAGCGAGCACGTGCTGCATACCTGTCGTACACAAGGCGTCGACCTGGTTATCTGTGGGAATCACAATCAGAGTTTTTTTGCACGAGCAGCCTGCTCCGCTAAAGCGATAGTCGGTTCGTGTAAAGTGGATGTCTTGCTGGTGCCATTAAGCGAATAACCCCTCCCGCGTAACGGAAGGGGCTCTTGTCAGGCCATTTTCGGGAAGGTCGCCACTTTGTTTTGCAGGCTACTCTGAGCACTACGTGGCGTGATGCGCTTTAAATCGCTAATAAACCGTTCTTGCCAGTGGTTGATATCATTTTGCTCAATCACCTTAAGCATTTCAGCATGGCGCGCAATACGCTCAGCCAGCGGCATCGTCAGTGCCCTGTCCATTGCGGCAGCCACATCATCCCGGTCGTAAGGGTTAACAATCAGCGCCGAGGTTAGCTCGTTTGCCGCACCGGCAAATTGCGATAGCACCAGTACGCCCGGATTCGCAGGATCCTGCGCGGCAACATACTCTTTCGCGACCAGATTCATCCCATCACGCAATGGTGTGACCAGGCCGACTTCCGCGTATCTGAAGACTTTCATTAGCACTTTGCGATCAAAGTGCTGGTTCAGGTAATAAAGCGGCGTCCAGCCAAGCTGACCATATTTCCCATTAATACGCCCTGCTTCCGTTTCCAGTTGATGACGAATGTCCTGGTAGGCCTGTACTTCGCCACGCGAGGTCGGTGCGATTTGCGTATAGCGAATCTTGCCGTGGTGCTGCGGATACTTCTCCAGCAGCGTTTCATAGGCGAGAAAACGCTCCGGCAACCCCTTGGAGTAATCCAGACGCTCAACGGAGAAGATATTCTTGACGTTTTTCAGCTCGTTTTTCAGTTGCGCCAGTTTGGGTGGCAACGGCCCCGAAGCCTGCTGGGCAATCTCTTTCGGTTCGATACCGATAGGGTAAACCTCGGTCTGGAATGTTTTGCCCCATGCGGTATGGTGTTTGCCGCCGCGTGTTGTCAGTCGCGTTTGGATAGACAGGCAGTCAAGGAACGCCAGGCGATCGCTCTCGGTCTGGAAACCCAGCAGGTCATAGTCACACAACTGCTCAAGCAGTTCGGCATTCGGCGGTAGCGCGTTGAAGATTTCCGGAGTCGGGAAAGGAATATGCAGGAAGAAACCAATACGGTTGTTTACCCCGCGCTTGCGCAATTCACTGGCAAAAGGCAGCAGATGGTAATCATGGATCCACAGATTGTCGTCATCTTCCACCAGCGGTAATAACTTATCCGCCAACAAAGAATTTACCCGCTGATAGCCCTCCCATGCCTCACGCTGGAACTTCACCAGGTCCAGGCGATAATGGAAAGCTGGCCATAGCACGGCGTTGGAAAATTGAGAATAATATTGCTCGTAATTCTCTTCGCTGAGGTTAAAGGAAGCCCATGTGATATTTCCACGCGAGACCTTTTTCAGCGGTGCATCCTCATCGCCAATTTCACCACTCCAGCCGAACCATAATCCGCCCGTGGCTTTTAATGCTCCCAGAATCCCTACGGCCAGCCCACCTGCGCTGGACTTTTTATCGTCAGGCGGAGCAATACGATTAGATACTACGACTAAGCGACTCATAGCCATCTCTCCTGTTTGTTAGCGCCTTTTTTTCTTGTTCTTGATGGTCAGTTATACGTTTAAGCCACTGATGGACGTCATTTACACAACCCAAACGCCATTGCGCGTGAGTTGCACCAGCCCCTACTTTCACCGAAATACCTGATTTCGCGTTCACGACCTCAAAGCCGTGCTCATCCGTCAGATCATCACCGATAAATACCGGTTTTCTGCCCTTAAACGGCGATTCCTGTAAAAACGCGTCAATAGCGGCACCCTTGTTGATGCCAGACGGTTTAAGTTCGATCACACATTTGCCTGGCTGCATCGCCAGTTGGCCCCAGGTCTCCACCATTTTGCGTGCCAGAGCGAAGATTGCCTCTTCATGCTCCGGTGCCTGCCGATAATGCAGAGCGAACGCCATCCCCTTGGTTTCAAGCTCGGCACCCTTAAGTACGGCCATTCCCGTAGTCAGTGCCTGTTCCAGCGGCTGGATGATCTCATCTGGCAACGTGACCCGGTGAGTTTGACCGTTGATATCGCGGCGCTCTGCCCCATGAACCCCGGCCAGGGGAAAACGGTAAGGCCTGGCAAGCCTGTCCAGCTCTGCCATTGAGCGCCCTGAGATCAATGCCACCGCGCCATCATTCATTTCAGCAAGGCGTGCGAGCCGCTTGAGAACATCCGGCGGAACAAAAACCTGGTCAGGGTGAGGTTTGATATCAGCGAGGGTTCCGTCAAGATCGAAGAAAAAAGCAAAATTTCCGGAAAAGACAGGCGGTTCAGATAACAGGTCAGCCACCCTGGTTTCCTCCTTAATGGTCAACGGTGAAAGGTCTCATACGATAACCTTTCATTATCATTAGCCATGTAAGTATAGACAGTGTGACGCTGCTCGCCATTTTATGCATAACCCATCAACCATTCTGGCGGTTGATGGGTTACTGGAGGTATGCTTAAAGATCAATCATCATAGCGATGACAGGAGGATTAAACCGTCCGTTTAGCCTTCTGTTTGTAGCGGTCAAAAATCACCGCAGCCAGCAAGATCAAACCACGCACCACATACTGGGCAAACGGCGAGATGTTCAGCAGGTTCATCGCATTCTCTACCGTCCCCAGAATCAGGATCCCGGCGACCACGTAAGAGATTTTACCGATACCGCCTTTCAGCGAAACCCCACCCAGTACGCAGGCCGAAATCACAATCAGCTCATAACCGATAGAGGTCATCGGCTGACCGCTTGTCATACGCGAGGCCAGGATAATCCCTGCCGCTGCGGATACCAGCCCGGACAGAACAAAGATAATGATTTTCGTGCGCACCACAGGTACGCCCGCCAGACGCGCCGCTTCTTCATTGCCGCCAATTGCCAGCGTGTTTCGACCGAACGTCGTTTTGTTTAACAGGAAGCCAAACACGATCAGGCAGGCGACAGTCAGCCAGATTGGCGCAGGCAGCCCCAGCCAGTTGGCATAACCAAGCGTAAAGAAGCTCTCGTCTTCAATACCGACCGCTTTACCATCAGAAATGATATAAGCCAGCCCGCGCACGATTTGCATCGTGGCAAGGGTCGTGATCAGGGCGTTAATTTTCAGCCGGGCAATCACAAAACCGTTAATAAACCCGCTCACCACGCCCAGCATCAGGCCAGCAAACACGCCCAGCCACAGGCTACCTGACATGTTGATCACCACGGCGGTGGTGACACCAGCACAGGCGATGACGGATGCAACCGAAAGGTCGAAGTCACCGGAGGCCAGACAGAACAGCATCCCGCAGGCCACCATGCCGGACATGGAGATTGCAAGCCCCAGCCCTTTCATGTTCACAAACGAGGCGAAGTTCGGCACAAAAACGGCGCAGCCGATAAACAGTGCGGCAAACACCACCAGCATACCGAACTGATCCCAGATGCGGCCCAGGCTAAAGGCCGATGGCGACTTCGGTGCGCCAGAAGAAGTTACAGATGACATCATATTCTCCTTGCTCAGGCGACAGCCTGGCTAACTTTAGGCATCGCGAGGCTGAGCGCTCGCTGTTCATCGGCCTGACCATGAAGCAATTCACCGGCAATTTCGCCTTCGCGCATCACCACGATGCGGTCGGCGACGCCAAGGACTTCCGGCAGGTCGCTTGAGGCAAACAACACCGCTACACCACGGGCTGCCAGCGCATAGATAACGTTATAGATTTCATGCTTGGCCCCCACATCAATCCCGCGAGTGGGTTCATCGAGCAAAATGACCTTCATCTCTTCCGATAACCAGCGTCCCAGGATGGCCTTCTGCTGATTACCCCCGGAAAGATTCATAATTAACTGATCGGCACTGGGCGTTTTGATATTCAGGCTACGAATATGATGCTCGGCGTTCTGCGCCTCCCAGCCGTTATTGATCAAACACCCCGCATGGATAAACTTACGCCGGGCGCTGATATTGATATTCTCTTGTACGGAGTGGACGGGAATAATCCCCTCTGCTTTACGATCTTCCGGGCAGAGCATCATACCGGCGCGAATGGCATGGGATGGTTTCTGGATATTAACCTCAGCACCGTCAATAAAGACTTTCCCTTCGGTAATTCGCGTACCGCCGAACAAACCTTTCATTAACTCGCTGCGCCCTGCCCCTACCAGGCCGAACAGGCCAACAATCTCGCCGCTGCGTACCGTCAGGCTAATCGGTGTGCGAACACCGGGTGCTTTAACCTGATCGAGGCGTAGCCGCTCATCGCCATAGTCGCGCGGCTGCCAGCCGTAGATATCGCCCAGGTCACGGCCAACCATCGCCTGTACTAGCTGGTCATGGTTAACCTGCTGCATGTCCGTGAACGTACGGACATAACGTCCATCTTTAAACACGGTAATGGCATCGCTGAGCGCGAAGATCTCTTCCATGCGGTGCGAGACATACAAAATGACGCGCCCTTCTTTGCGCAGCTCACGAATAACCCTGAACAGGTTTTCGATTTCGCGCGCCGACAGTGAGCTTGTCGGTTCATCGAAGGCAATAACTTTGGCGTTACGTGCCAGCGCCTTCGCGATTTCGACCATCTGCCACTGGCCGATGGAGAGATATTTGAGCGGCGTCTGTGGATCAATATCCAGCCCCAGATGCTTGAGTTGCAGACCCGCTTCATAATTAAGGAGTGAGCGGTTAACGATCCCGCTTTTATGGGGTAACTGGCCGAGATAGATATTCTCCGCCACCGTCATTTCCGGTACCAGATGCAGTTCCTGGTAGATGATAGCGACACCGGCATTGAGCGCCGCCGTGGTATCCGCGAAGCTAACTTCCTGTCCTTTAATTGCCAGCGTACCGGTCGTCGGTGCGTAATTACCGCTGAGAATTTTTAACAGGGTCGACTTACCCGCGCCATTCTCCCCCATCAACGCGTGGACCTGACCGGCATGACAGTCAAAGCTGATGTCGCTCAGGGCCTTGACGCCGGGGAACGTCTTGCCGATGCCGCGGAAGGAAAGATAAGGAGTAGAGTCTTGCATAACGTCTCCGTGAATCAGTTCAGTGTACTTCTGGCCCTCCCTGACAAGGGAGGGCACAACCATCAGAGATTTACTTCACGCCTAACCCTTTTTTCGCCAGCTCTTCTTTGAAGTTATCGCGAGTGATCAGCACCACATCGGTAACCGCAGTGAATTTCGGCGGCTCAACACCTTTGGTCACCCAGTTGTAGAGCAGCTCGCTGGTTTTATAGCCGTGTACATCCGGACTTGGCAGCAGAGAACCGTAGAAGCCGGTCGCCTGCGCTTTAGACAGCTCGCTCACCGCGTCCACACCGTTAATACCAATGCCAATCACATCTGCAGCTTTAAAGCCCTGACCTTCGGTTGCGCGCACGCCACCCAGGACGGTGTTATCGTTCATACCCAGCACCAGCCAGTGTTTCACTTCCGGATGTTGCACCAGCAGAGAGTTACCGGCATCAAACGCACCGGGGATATCGTTTGATTTTGTCGGTACCTGGTAAATTTGTTTTTCCGGGAAGCCTGCGGCTTTCAGCGCATCCATTGAACCGGTGGTACGGCGACGTGCGGTATCCAGTTCATTGGCCGTGATCGCCATAACGCCTGTCGTTTTCACATCCCAGCCGCGTTTTTGCATCTCTTTGTACAATTCCTGACCCTGACGCGCGCCGATTTCGCTGGCGGCCATCATGACCAGAGGAACGGAGGTCATCGGTTCGCCTTTGGCGTTAACGAACTGATCATCCACGGTAATAACTTTCATGTCATAACCGCGCGCTTTAGCAACAATCGCGGAACCTAATTTCGGGTCCGGCGTACAGATAACGAAGCCTTTTGCGCCGCTCGCTGCCAGACTGTCGATAGCATTAAGTGTTTTTTCGCCATCCGGAACGGCGATTTTAATCACCTCAAACCCTAAATCCTTGCCCGCCTTATCGGCGAATTTCCATTCAGTCTGGAACCAGGGTTCTTCAGGTTGTTTTACCAAAAAACCCAGTTTCATTGTTTCAGCAATAGCGGATTGTGACATAACGGCTGCAAGGCCAATGGCTGCTAACGCTTTAGTGAATTTGTGCATGGTTAACTCCAGCTTTGACTTTCTTTTACGTAGGGAAAAATAACTACCGGTTAACTTAAAAGGTCATAAAACAAGGCATTAGGATCCGTGCTTCCCTGGATACCTGTGCTGGCAGTAGTTTTAGCGGGAAATTGATTCTCCATAGGAGAGCAATATCACACCGCAGAATTACAGTAATTCCGTACATAAATTCAGCGGATTAAGACATAAAAATGGGAGTATTTGTCGTACAAATCAGAAGGATGTTAGCAGAATAATCCATAGCTCCAGCTCGGTTATCCTTGTCCCCCGATACAAGGTGTATCGGGGTGTACAGGTTACCAGTGGTAATAAATATGATCTGCGTGATCGCGCACGGGGGTTTCATCACCCAGCAAGCGTGCCGACAGGGCAAACGCAAAATCAAACGCGTGGCCAAGACCTTTGCCGCTTAGCAGATTACGGTCTTCCACCACCGGGGCATCAACGTACTCACCGTTTCGAACCCCTTGCCACAAATCGCCGGAGCAGACGTAGCGGCGGCCATCCAGCAGGTCATTGCCGCCAAGCACTCTTGCGGCTGCGGAGCAAATCGGGCAAATCAGCTTATTCTGCGCATCATGATGCTTAATAAATGCGATAACTTCTGCATTCGCGGCAAGATTAACACTACCCTGCGGGCCGCCCGGAAGCACCACGGCGTCATAAACTGTGTCAGCGCGCTCGCTCAGCGTGCTGTCTGCCACCATCGGAATATTGTGATAGCTCACTACCGCACGTGATTGTGCGCAGGCCAGCGTTTCAACCTCAATATTCAGGCGACGCAGAATGTCGATGGTAATAATCGCTTCTGCTTCTTCAAACCCTGGCGCTAACAACACCGCCACTTTTTTCATTGCCCACTCCTTACCCTGTTGTTGTCATCAATTGTCCCTACGATAAATCAAAACATCGTTTCAAAATCGTTCTTAAGTCACATTCTTACCGCCAGACGTGCGCAAGCCGTCACTTTTCAGGTAACCAGAGAAACCTCACCCTTTTGAAAAATAGCTTTATTTTCCTGCCGGAACAGGTGCGCCCGAAGTAAGAGAAAACGAATATTTATGACAGGATAAGACTATCATCCGCATGTCATATGGGCGTAATGAACATTAACGTAATATAACTTAAGTTGTGCTTATTCTTCTGAACTCGTTATGCAACTTACGTTGAGACAGAGGGATACCTGAATGGATTGCCGTATTAATTTAACACGTGCAAAAACTTACCCTGTAATAAGGATATTATTATGATGACCTCTGTAATGACTCAGAAATTGAATACTCAGATGAATCTTGAGTTTCATGCGTCACATCTTTATATCTCTCTTGGCAACTGGTGTATGACTCGTAACCTTGCTGGCATGGGAGTGTTTCTGCGCATTCAGGCACAAAAAAGTGTGACGCGAATGATGCAACTGTTCGAATATATTAAGGCATCAGGGACCTGGCCAGTTATTACGGCGGTTGATATGGTGGACAATAATTTTGTTTCTGTTGAGGATGTTCTAAGGCAACTCATGGAAAACCAGGCCCTGCGTATCTGTGCACTGGAATGTCTGGCCGAAGAGACCACATTGGACACTAATATGGCCACTCTCGAACTCATACACAACATTCGTGCAGAGTACCAAAATAATAACGAAGAATTAAAAAACATTCTCGCTATTCAGTATTCCGCATCCGCTTCCCTCGCCTGTTAATATTTCCACGCCAGCTCTTTCTCAGGTCAGTCGATGTTTACCCCCCCGACTGACCCATTATATTGCCAGGGTATGAATTATTTGTTAATAAAAAGTATATAAGTTATTGCTTTTATTAATTTTGCTCAAATTGGATCTGGCTCTCATTGAGAGACGTTACAAAATGTAATGATCTATTCAATGTATTAATGTCCAGGACAAGGTGAGTCATGATTACCATTGAATTTATCATTATAATTCTCTGTTTATTAATAGGGACACGTTTTGGCGGGATGGGGCTGGGTTTAATCAGCGGTATTGGCCTTTTTCTCCTGAGTTTTGTATTTGGTCTGGAGCCAGGCAAGCCGCCGGTTGATGTTATGCTCACGATTCTTGCCGTTATTGGTTGCGCAGCTACGCTGCAAACCGCAGGCGGTCTGAACGTAATGATGCAATTTGCGGAGCGGTTATTACGCCGCCATCCCCAGCATATTACGCTGCTGGCCCCCTTCACCACATGGACATTGACGTTTCTCTGCGGTACCGGGCATGTGGTCTACACCATGTTTCCTATTATCGCCGACATTGCGCTTAAGAAAAATATCCGCCCGGAACGTCCGATGGCCGTGGCTTCTATTGCCTCGCAGATGGCGATTACCGCATCGCCGGTCTCCGTTGCCGTCGTGTCGCTGGTCTCCATTCTTGCCGCGCAACACGGCATTGGTCATGCCTGGAGTATCCTTGAAATACTGGCCGTCTCTGTTCCGGCCTCGCTGTTCGGGGTCGCCATCGCCGCGCTGTGGAGTCTGCGTCGTGGTAAAGATCTGGCAGACGACAAAGAATTCCAGGAAAAATTAAAAGATCCGAAACAACGTGAATTCATTTACGGCGGTAGCGAAACACTGATGAATCAGCGCTTCCCCAAAGAGGCCTACTGGTCAACGTGGATCTTTTTTGCCGGTATCCTGGTCGTGGTATTACTCGGCGCGCTCCCGCAATTGCGCCCGGCTTTCGACGTAAAAGGTAAACTTTCACCCCTGTCCATGAACCTGGTCATTCAGATGATGATGCTGATTGCCGGTGCCGTAATGCTAATGGTTTGTAAGGTCAACGCTTCTGCTATATCAGGCGGTGCGGTATTCAAAGCGGGAATGGTGGCTATTTTCTCGGTGTTTGGTGTTGCATGGATGAGTGATACTTTTTTCCAGGCACATCTGAACGAACTGAAAATGGCGCTGGAAGGGGTCGTAAAAAGCCATCCGTGGACCTATGCTATCGTGCTGTTTCTCGTCTCAAAACTGGTTAACAGCCAGGCCGCCGCACTGACCGCCGTTGCGCCAATGGGCCTGATGCTGGGGGTTGAACCCAAAATGTTGATCGCCTTCTTCCCGGCCTCGTACGGCTATTTTGTTCTGCCGACCTACCCGAGTGATCTAGCCTGTATCGGTTTTGACCGCTCAGGCACCACGCGTATCGGCAAATTTATCATTAATCACAGCTTTATTATTCCGGGTCTGATTGGCGTGAGTTGTGCCTGCGCTGCCAGCTATATGTTGGTTTCAGCCTTCTTCTGATAAGCAAAAAGCGGCGAAGATCGCCGCTTTTATCATCCTTCCGCCTTTTGTTGCGGACATAAAAAACCTGCCTCGGCAGGTTTTTTTATCATCAGAACATGGCACCCGGGGGTACATCTTTGAAGGTTTTGCAGTAGGTTTCAAAAATGCTTTTCAGGATTTTGCGCAGTTTCATGTTTTGCTCCGGCGATTTGTTATGCAGGTGTTATCGGTTGATGTGCATATAATATGACCTCCGTCACAAAAAGCAATATTTACGTGATAGAAATCACGTTTTATTTTTAAAGAAAAACAGTTTTTGTTAAAAATTAGTGTGAAATCTGCGACTTACAATCTAAAAATTTTTTGTATTTTTAAAAAATAATTGGATAAGTCAAGGAAACAGTGGCGGGTGAACACGGAAGGAAAACAGAGGCCAGCGTGTGCTGACCTCAGGGGTATCAGGCGAGGATCTCACGCACGAAAGCTTCGATGGCTTTATCCTGGCAGTTTTCAAAGAAGCACTGCTGGAAGCGCGGGCCGGAAACGGCGGTTTTCACCAGTTCCGGATCGATGGCGCGTAAGGTATCAAGGTAGTTGTCTTTGACTACCGCCGCTTTTACCTGGTTGAGAATACCGGCATTACGCACCTGCGGCTCTTTACGCTCTGGCGGATAGCCTTCACCTTTACGGCCCGTGAACGCTTTTTCAAAGATAAAGCGCACATTCAGCTCCGCGCCCCAGCCAAACCCTTTGGCGAACGGCAATGAGAGCGCGTTGCCGTTGTTAATCTGGGCAAACAGGAAAGCGTCAGCCGGATCAATACAGTAACCACAAATAACGCCAGGATGAATATTCAGGGACATCAGCGCCCCCTGCCCTGTACCGCAACCTGTCACTACAAAGTCGACCGCTTTAGCATTCAGCAGAATACTGGCCATAATACCAAGGTGGATATAGGTCAGGTGATGATCGTTTTCGTCACTCATACCCACATTGAAGACCGGAAAATCTTTTTCATCCGCAACCGCTTTCAGTTCTTTAAGGATGACGGCGTTTTTCCCTGCCTGGCTGTTTTCCATCATCAGTGCAATCTTCATCTTCATCTCCTGGTTAGTGCAACAAGTTGGCAAATTGGATCAACCTTACTACCTGATAAACGCACTTTCAAATTTAATGAAAAATAGTTTTAAAAAAGCAAATTGCGTTCACAGTTTTGCCTGAAATTAACCTGCATGTCCCGCCGTTGCGCGTAAAAAGGCCAGTTACGCAGGCTATTCTGCCGATTGCCCGGGTAATAAGTCGGTAAGATGCAACAATGCCCATATGAATCAGAGCGCTTTCATGAACAAAATCCTTGTTGCCACCTCGCTGCTACTGCTCGCCGGGTGCTCAATAACCAAAGAACCCAAAGTCAGCAATGTTGATACGACCAATGGTCTGATCCGTCTTAGCTTTAATCAGGCGATGATGCAAAACGCACACTATGACGAATACACCACGCAGGGAACCGCCAACAAACAGTGTCAACAAATGGGCTATGCGACCGCAGTGGCCTATGGTCAGCCCATTTCGACCTGTAGCCTGATCAGTGGCTCCGTCTGTATGAACACAACCATCACCATTCAGTACCAGTGCCGTGGTATGGCGCTCAACAACGTGCCGGCCGCCAGAGCCTGGTAACAATTAATGCCAGTGCTCCACCGCTGGCATTACTCTTTATTTAAATAAAAGAATAATTATCATTTCCCCGGTTATTTTCCTGCAATGCGTGTTATTCCCATTCTCATTTTTAATAAAAATTATTTTTTATTTTACCTTTTGCAAATAATTAAATAACAAATTATAGTGGCCGCTCTTTACCTCTTTTATTATTTTTCGGAGTGGCACCATGCTTAAAGCTGAAATGATTGAAAAACTCAATGAGCAGATGAACCTCGAACTTTTTTCGTCTCTGCTTTATCAACAAATGAGTGCCTGGTGCAGCTATAACAGCTTTGAAGGCGCTGCCGCATTTCTACGCCGCCATGCACAGGAAGAGATGACGCACATGCAGCGTCTGTTTGATTATCTGGCAGATACCGGCAGCTTACCGCGTATTAACACTATTCAGTCGCCGTTTGCCGAATACGCTTCGCTGGATGAACTCTTCCGTTCTACGTACGAACACGAGCAACTGATTACCCAGAAAATTAACGAACTGGCGCACGTGGCAATGACCTCGCAGGATTATCCGACGTTTAATTTCCTGCAGTGGTATGTAGCGGAACAACATGAAGAAGAAAAACTGTTTAAATCCGTTATTGATAAACTGACGCTGGCGGGTAAAAGCGGCGAAGGTCTTTATTTTATCGATAAAGAACTGTCTACTCTCGATACCGCAAATTAAGCAAACTGCGGTAATGACTCTACATTACCGCATTATTTTTTAGTGCTGGCAGATTTTACTTTCGTGGGTAGAAAACCCATTTTCCGCAGGAATAAATTTCCCACGCGATGCCAGAAACGCCACCAGCTCCGCTGCCGTCATATCCTCTGCTGAACAGGTATGAAAACGGGCATCCTGACCAAAGCGCATACAGATTGCCGCTTCCAGACTTTGCTCTGAATAACGCTCCCCTGATTCCAGCATCATATTAAGTACTTCATGACCATGAATTGACGCCATACATCCTCCGCTTAAAAGATGCATCATAGACACATCTTTATAAGGGTTTATTGCGCTGCGACAGGTTTCCCTGCATTGCGCACAACCTCCAGGCCGCCAGCCAAACGACCAAAGGCAAGCGCCTCTTTTCATGTAATTATTTATTTACACTGTTTGTAAGTCCGGTTTGACGCAGATCGGTTTTTCACATACTCTGCGCCGCATATTTGATAAAGAATGTGGTTTGAATCCAGAGGAAAGTGTGAAGAATCGAGCACTTGGCAGTGTTTTTATTGTGGCTGGTACCACTATTGGCGCAGGGATGCTGGCGATGCCGCTGGCCGCCGCCGGGGTCGGATTTAGTGTAACGCTGGTTTTACTCTTCGCCCTGTGGGGACTAATGTGTTATACCGCGCTGTTATTGCTGGAAGTCTATCAGCACGTGCCCGCCGACACAGGGCTCGGTAGTCTGGCGCGACGTTACCTGGGGCGCTACGGGCAGTGGATCACCGGCTTTAGCATGATGTTTTTGATGTATGCCCTGACGGCGGCCTATATCAGCGGCGCCGGTGAGCTGCTGGCATCCAGCCTCAGCGTATGGACTGGCATCAATGTATCGTCATCAGGCGGGGTATTTTTGTTTACCTTTGTCGCTGGTGGCGTGGTCTGTATTGGCACATCACTGGTCGATTTATTCAACCGCTTCCTGTTTAGTGCCAAGATTATTTTCCTGGTGGTAATGCTCGCGCTGCTCCTGCCACATGTCCATCAGGTGAATTTACTCACCCTACCGCTGGAAAAAGGGCTGGCCCTCTCCGCCATGCCGGTGATTTTTACCTCTTTTGGCTTTCATGGCAGTGTGCCGAGCATTGTCAGTTATATGGGCGGTAACGTTCGCAAGCTGCGCGGGATATTTATCATCGGCAGCGCGATCCCGCTGGTCGCCTATATTTTTTGGCAACTGGCGACCCTGGGCAGTATCGAGTCTTCAACCTTTATGGGGATGCTGGCTAACCATGCCGGACTGAATGGACTTCTTGAGGCGCTGCGCGAAGTGGTTGCCTCCGCGCATGTGGAACTGGCTGTTCATCTGTTTGCCGACCTGGCGCTGGCGACCTCATTTTTAGGTGTGTCGCTTGGTCTGTTTGATTATCTGGCCGACCTCTTCCAGCGCCGCAACACGGCCTTAGGACGTCTGCAAACCGGGGCGATAACCTTTTTGCCCCCGCTGGCCTTCGCCCTCTTCTACCCGCGCGGTTTCGTGATGGCGCTCGGTTATGCTGGCGTGGCGCTTGCGGTGCTGGCCCTGCTGATCCCCGCCCTGCTCGCATGGCAAAGCCGTAAGGCGCATGGACAAGCGCAATATCGTGTTATGGGCGGGAGACCTATGCTCTGCCTGGTGATGGCCTGCGGCGTGACCATTATTGCCGTACAGTTTGCGATTTCAGCAGGCTTGCTGCCGGAAGTGGGATAAGAATTCGGGCTCATCAGGAGCCCGATTTTTTAGTGCAGGCAGCAGCTTTTGAATTTCTTACCGCTGCCGCACGGGCAAGGATCGTTACGCCCTACTTTTACACCATTCACCTGCGGTTTCTGAGCAACAGCCTGTTGTGGATTCGCCGACCAGTACTCATACAGACGCAGAGCGGCAGGCCTGATAGCCTCTACGCTTTCATTGAATTCCTCTTCGGTGAATTCATCCAGTCGCTCAAAGTTTTCTTCCAGCCCGTGCAAGGCAATAATATCCAGATCGGCCTTACGCTCCTCCGGCAAGCCTGACCAGTCGGTTAGCGCCACGCCGCGCATATAGCCAAAACACCACTCTTCAACCACCGTGTAGCTCTTACCGTCCACTTCGTTGTAACCAAAGACGGGTTCAAACTGATCCGGGTAATCACTCAGGCGCTCGGCAATATCGTTCAAATGTTTAAAGCAGAGATCGATAAAACGATTCATTTCACGATCGTTTTTCCAGCGCGGAATGTTCTTTTCGCCGCCCCATACGGCCACCAGCCAGCGATCCGGCTCGACAACCACCGGGCCGGACAATACGGCGGTCAACATACCATCCAGCTCCGCCACATCGAGTACGGACTCATCGTTGTGGCCATAAGCGACCAATGTCTCTTCCAGCCACTGCAATTCATTTTCATTTAACGGGCCTTCGGTCATTTACGACTCTCCTGATGGCATAAGGGATAAAAAAGAAGGGTATCACAGAAACGATAAGCGTAAAAAAGCCGGGACAAGCCCGGCTATTTATAATAAGGATTCTGGCGTCAATTTTTCGTTGCGCTGAACAGCCTTTTAATTGATGACCGTATGCAAAATCACCGCTTTAGTGTCAGGGTCGATAAGCTGTACATCATCTTTTACCAGCGTTGCCTCAATGGTATTACGATCGCCATTAATGCTGTCAATATGAATGAAATATTTCGCTGCGGTGCTGACATTTTTGCCTTTGCCTTTGAAATCAGCGAACTTCGCAGAGATCTCACGGGCCTGATCGTCAGGAACCAGCACTGTGCAGCCACGGACAGTCTTATCGACAGATAACGATACGCCCCGTTCGTTGACGGTGATGCCACCGTTCATGTTGCAAAGGAAGTTATGATATTCATAGCCTTTCTTTGCAAAGTCATAGCTGCTATCGGTAAGGGTAAAGATCCCCATGTCGTTAATTTTGATCGCGTTTTCACCCGACGCTGTTTTCAGCTTCAGGAAGTCCTCATCATGATAAGAACCATCGGTGGTGGAATAAATGACGATATTTTTGATGTCTTTATATTGCGCAATTTTTGCTTTAATTTGCGGCAGTTCTTCTTTTTTGATGTCTTCTTTCGCAAATGAATCGCTGGTGTTGTTCCATTTGTTGCTAAAGAGTCCCATCAGTTCATCATCGTTAAACTGGCGCGGTGTCTGGGCAAAATAGATATAAAAGAGATCTTTTGTAGAAATCGGCTGGTATTCGCTGTCGGCAACGTTTTTCAGCGCCTGATCTCTTGCATTTAATTCTGCTTCATATTTATCACGCCACGCCTTTTGGCCCGCAGTCGGCTCGACTTTGCTCTGCTTCATGTCGGTCAGCGCGAATTTCCCTTCGGTGATAATTTTCTTGTCAGCCTTAGTGATGGTATAGGAGACCGGCGTTGAGAAGGCTTTACCGTAAATCTCATCACTGCTGAAATCAGCCTGGGCACTACAGGTCAGGCTGTCCTGGCCTGTTGCAGAAAGCGTCGGGTTACTTATTTTCAGAACGTCTGTCTGACCAAAGCCTTTATTG
Source organism: Phytobacter diazotrophicus (assembly GCF_052061655.1). NCBI lineage: Bacteria > Pseudomonadati > Pseudomonadota > Gammaproteobacteria > Enterobacterales > Enterobacteriaceae > Phytobacter > Phytobacter diazotrophicus. Next base: position 3,528,414 of record NZ_CM125428.1, read on the forward strand.
AAGATATCAGCGGAATAGAGAAAACTGTCATCAATACGACTTTTTCTTCTCAGGTCCGAATCAGTAATGCTTTTGGTCGAGTCAACGTTACGATCGCTAAAAGGATAATAGTTAAAGGGATGTTGGGTTAAAAACTCACTGGTGCCCGCTTTGAAGTTGTTCGTTAATTGCTCAATTGCCTGTGGCGACTTACATAAAGTCTGAGCTTCTTCACTTGTCAGTTCAGAAATTTTTTTATCTTCAACCGCTTTATCGCAGCCAACCAATACGACTGACAGCCCTAAAATACATACAATCCCGCGCATAATTCCCTCTTAAAATAATGGCACTTTTGCTTTATGTTCCGCATTTATCAGCATCACCTAAAAACAATCAGTGGCAGCGTCCAGTCCGCAGAAGTTGTCACATTCAGGTCAGGCGAAATAGCCAACGGCAATGTTGATAATTAAAAAACGGCGCGTAACACTAACAGGATTATCAGACGACATGTACCCACCTGTTTTAGTACACGTGAAACCCGTTAATGATTTTATTTAAAGCAAAAAAAAGCCCGGTTTCCCGGGCCCTTGTCATGCGCTAAAAAGGCTTAGTAGTAGGCTTTCAGCGTTCTCTGGCAGAGTGCGGAGCGGACGCAATCGTCTGTGGTGAAACGCACCACCCCTACCATCTCATCTTCCTCAAAACGCGACAGCGCATCGCTCAGACCGGACTGCACCCCGCGGGGCAAATCACACTGAGTCACATCACCGTTGACGATTACCGTCACATTTTCCCCGAGGCGCGTTAAGAACATTTTCATTTGCGCAGCGGTCACATTCTGAGCCTCGTCAAGAATGACAACCGCATTTTCAAAGGTACGTCCGCGCATATAGGCGAACGGCGCGATCTCTACCTTACCAATCTCTGGTCGCAGGCAGTATTGCATGAAGGACGCACCCAGCCTTTTCACCAGCACATCATAGACGGGCCGGAAATAAGGGGCGAACTTCTCCGAAATATCACCAGGTAAGAAGCCGAGATCTTCGTCGGCCTGCAGAACCGGTCGGGTTACAATAATCCTGTCCACATCCTTATGAATCAGGGCTTCCGCCGCTTTCGCCGCGCTGATCCATGTTTTACCGCAGCCGGCTTCCCCGGTCGCGAATATCAGTTGTTTACTCTCGATAGCATTCAGGTACTGCGCCTGAGCTTCATTACGCGCAACAATCGGTGAATTATCACGGCTATCCCTTGCCATTCCAATTGCTTCAACGCCACTCATCTGCACAAGCGAGGTGACCGACTCTTCTTCACGCTGTTTGTGACTGCGCGAATCGCGTCTCAGCACACGTTTAGCTTCACGACGAGCTTTGATCACTGCTTTCTGTCTTCCCATGGATAGCACCTTGAGTTGTTGGTTTACATCACACGCACCAAAATCGGCACGATTATGCGCACGAACGTCTGAGGTTTGGCTTCCTTTTAAGCCATGTCTTGCCTTTGAAATTGACATAACAAAGCAGCCGTCATCAGCGCTTGCCATGTCGGTTAAATCAGAAACAGGAATGAAGGAGAGAAATTCAGAGGTGAAGCGTTTACTGCCGGAGTGTGCATCCCCGAGCCGGGTGTTGCGCTGTTTGTTGGTGTTACGTCCAGTTGTGGACTTTACCATCCGCGATCTCCAGGTGACGACATCACCGCAGGGCAGTAATTCTATGTAATAAGTACATCAGGAATTATCATAAACGCAACATTATTTTCACCAAAAGGTAACGAGCGTTTACCCTGCGCTATGGAAAAGAGTGTCTACGAAGAATATTACAGAAAAATAACAGATACTTTCTAATACGAAAAATCGATATTTTGATGGCAGAAAAAGTGTGAACGGATGCTACAGATAAGAGATTATCCTGCCTGGCTTCAGGCAGGATTCTTTTTCAGGCTTCGAGCAGTGCTTGCCCGAGATACTGGTTTTGGTCTTTAACCCCTGGCAGCACGAAGAAGTAGCCGCCGCCGATGGGCTTAATATACTCCTCCAGCGCTTCGCCATTGAGACGTTTTTGCACGGTCAGAAAACCCTTCTCCAGGTCGTGCTGATAGCAGACAAACAGGAGTCCCATATCAAGCTGCCCGGCATTGGTGACACCCAGGGAATAGCTATAACCCCGGCGCATCATCAGGCTCGACTGCGTCTCTGGCGTACGCGGATTTGCCAGACGAATATGGCTGTCCAGGGCAATCACATCGCCACCGGGGTCGCTGGCGTAATCGGGGACATCATGCTCGTTGTGCATCCCCAGCGGCGCGCCGGTTTGCTTATCGCGACCAAAGATAGTCTGCTGCTCTTTGAGTGGCGTACGATCCCAAAACTCCACGTGAAACTGAATGATACGCACGGCCTGATAGCTACCGCCCACAGCCCATGCAGGCTCCGCCTGATCGCTTGTTACCCACACAACCTTCTCCATCAGCGCGTTATCATTGCTGTCCGGGTTTGCCGTACCATCCTTAAAGCCCAACAGGTTTACCGGCGTCTCCTTTCCTTTACTGCGCGCGGCGTGGTCGGAGATAAACCCTTCTCGTTTCCAGCGAACGCTCAGTAAATCTGGCGTGTGTTTGATCAAATCGCGCAGAGCATGAATCACTGTGTCCTGGGTATTGGCGCAGATTTGTACCAGCAGGTCACCGTGGCTTAATGAAGAGACCAGCGCATCGTTGGGAAAGCGCTCCATCTTTTGCAATTTTTTCGGCTTTTGCGCACGCAGGCCAAAGCGGTCATCGAACAGAGAGTCGCCCAACGAAACCGTGATGGTCAGATTATCCGGTGCGATAAACGGCCCGAGAATACCGGAATCCATCGGCGGCAGGCGCGGATTGGGGGTTTCCGGCGCCGGCCCCCCTTCTGTCAGAAAAGCGATACGCTGCGTTAACAGACGAAACAGACGCTGCAAATCGGCTTTGTCGGACGCCAGTACATCAAACGCCACCAGCATCATCGACGCCTGTTGCGGCGTCAAAATCCCGGCCTGATGCTCACCATAAAAGGGCTGCTTTTCCATGCGCGCATTCGGCGAGAGTGTGCCTGGCGCACTTTGCGGTTTGGCCGCATGCGCCACCGGGCATCCTCCGGCCAGGGCAAGGGCGCCTCCCAGCGCGCCCATACCTTTTAATAAACGGCGACGCGAAGGCTCGCTAACGCCGTACTCTTCTTTGTCATTCATGATAGTTAGTCCAGACCGAGCACACCGCGCAGTTGAGCGAGATCTTCCGCCAGCGTCGTGATTGGCCCTTTAAGCGCGTTACGGTCAGCATCCGTCAGCTTGTCATAGGTCTCGTAGCCGTCTTTGGTACGGTATTTCGCCAGAATAGCGTCGACTTTCTTAAAGTTCGCATCCACTTTACCGAGCAGTTCGGCGTTGTTTTTCTGCAACTGCGGACGCAGCAGGTTGACAATTTTCTGTGCGCCATCGACGTTAGCCTGGAAATCCCACAGATCGGTATGGCTGTAGCGGTCTTCTTCACCGCTGATTTTGGTCGCTGCGACCTCTTCAATCAGACCCGCAGCGCCACCCACCACTTTTGACGGCGGGAAAGCCAGCTCGCTGATGCGTTTTTGCAGATCCTGCACGTCGGTGTAGAGCTGGTCAGCATAGGTGTCCATGCCTTTCACCGAGTTGTCGCCAAACAGGGCTTTTTCCAGACGGTGGAAACCGGTGAATTTCGGATCGTCCGCCTTCTTCTCGTAGTCATCTTCGCGGGCATCAATACTGCCGTCCAGGTCGGAGAACAGCTCAGCAATCGGTTCAATACGCTCATAGTGCTGGCGCGTCGGCGCATACAGCGATTTCGCTTTTTCGATATCGCCCGCTTTCACCGCATCGGTAAAGGCTTTTGTCCCTTTGACCAGTTCGGCTGTCTCGGCCGTCACGTAGGCTTTATAGTCGGTGATAGCAGTGCCAAGGCTCAGCAGCGCTTCGCTTTTTGCCGCATCCGCCGTCGCCTGGCCTTTAACGATGAGTTTGCCTTTCGGGTTGGTAAGCAGGCCGCAGGTCATGTCATATTCACCCGGCTGCAGGTTAGCGGTCAGCTTCTGGCTAAAGCCCGGCGCAATGTTTTCGCGCTCTTCAACCACCAGCACCCCTTTGAGGATTTCCCACTCCAGCGCCTTCTGACTCTGGTTGACGATGAGGAACTGCGTTTTACCCGCGTTTACCGTCAGATTCATCGGCTCACACTGCTTGTCCGTGACGGTCACTTTTACCTGAGGGACATCCGCTGCATGGGCAGCAAACGCGCAAGAAAGCAGCGTTGCGATCCCTGCCTGTAACGCACTACGACGAAAATGAATTGCCATGACCCCTTCCCTTCTTAAAGTATGTTGTAACTATAATTCACCCGGTACAGCGATTATTGTGCAGCTCTGGAAGGCTGCGAGCCTGAGCGCGATGGCATGACATACAGCACCAGCGCAGGAATTAAGTAGAGGAACCAGACGCCAACTTCGCTGACGCTCGGTGTCTCCTGATAGCCGAAAATACCTTCCAGCAGCGTGCCCGTCAGGGAGTGCGTAGTCAGCACGTTACTCAGATCGAACGCCACATCCTGGAAGTGGTTCCACAGTCCGGCCTCATGAAAGGCGCGAATCGCCCCTGCCGCCAGACCTGCCGCAACCAGCAAAATAAACAGGCTGGTCCATTTGAAGAACGCACCAAGGTTCAGACGAATGCCGCCCCAGTAGAGCAGGAAGCCGAGTACCACGGCAGTAACCAGCCCAAGCACCGCGCCCACAGGCGGCCAGATCCCCACATCTTGCTGGAAGGCCGCCAGCAGAAAGAAGACCGATTCCAGCCCTTCGCGCGCCACGGCGAAGAAGACCATCATGATCAGCGCCCAGCCATGGTTGTTTCGGCTGGCGAGGGCGTTATCTACCGCCTGCTCCAGTTGCACTTTGACGTTGCGGGAGACTTTGCGCATCCAGAAGACCATCCATGTCAGGATCACCACGGCAATCACCGCGACAATACCTTCAAACAGCTCCTGCTCTTTCTGCGGGAACTCACCGGTGGTTTCGTTAATGATGATGCCGAGCGCCAGACATAGCGCCGCGGCGAGGAATACGCCTATCCACATCACGCCAATCCAGCGTCCGCGCTGAGTGCGCTTAAGGTAACTGGCAATCAAACTTACGATCAGTGCCGCTTCGAGGCCTTCACGTAACATAATGAGAAATGGAACAAACATGCGGACGCCTCTGCTGTCATCAATGGTCAATTGCTGAAAAGAAAAGTAAATTTCTTTGATAGTGATTATCATTACGGAAAAAAGAAACTCAAGCGAAAATTAATCTGAATAATGAAAGGATGTAACCGGATAGCTGGCTAAGGCTAATCGAAACGGCTGTTATGCAGAATCAGAAGGTATATGGCAAAAAGTTAGCTTACAAATCATTAACTTTTTGTTTACTGAGTATACGGGCTGTGGCTAAATGAGCGCCCCAATTACCTGCACAATTTTCGACATGATCAACTTCCTACATTTTCTGCTGGCGCTGGTCGTCATTCTGGCTCTGGCATGGCTCACCAGCTTTGACCGCCGCAAAGTTCGCGTGCGCTTTATTCTGCAATTAGTGGTTATTGAACTGGCGCTGGCATGGTTCTTTTTGCATGCGCAAAGCGGACAGACGCTTATTAAATATGTCTCTGGCTTTTTTGAAACACTGCTCAAATTTGCAGGTGAAGGCACCGGTTTTGTCTTTGGCGGGATGAGTGAAAAAGGGCTGGCGTTTATTTTCCTCGGCGTTCTGTGCCCTATCGTTTTTATTTCCGCGCTGATCGGTATTTTGCAGCACTGGCGTATTCTGCCGATTTTTATTCGCCTTATCGGCACACTGCTGTCAAAACTCAACGGCATGGGCAAGCTGGAGTCGTTTAACGCAGTCAGCTCGCTGATCCTTGGCCAGTCGGAAAACTTCATTGCCTACAAAGGGATTCTGGCCGACCTGTCCTCACGTCGTCTGTTCACTATGGCCGCAACCGCGATGTCGACGGTATCGCTGTCGATTGTCGGCGCCTATATGACGATGCTGGATGCAAAATATGTGGTGGCGGCGTTAATCCTTAATATGTTCAGCACCTTTATTATCCTGTCAGTCATTAACCCGACGCGCCCGGAAGCCGAACCGGAAATTAAGCTGGAAAAACTCCACGAATCACAAAGTTTCTTTGAGATGCTGGGGGAATATATTCTGGCCGGTTTCAAAGTGGCGATGATTATCCTGGCCATGCTGATTGGTTTTATTGCCCTGATTAGCGCGGTCAATGCTCTCTTCTCTGCCCTGTTTGGCATCAGCTTCCAGCAAATTCTTGGTTATGTGTTCTATCCGCTGGCGTGGCTGGTCGGCATTCCGCTTTCGGATGCCCTGCATGCGGGCAGCATTATGGCGACCAAACTGGTGGCTAACGAGTTTGTGGCGATGATCGAACTGCAGAAAGTTGCCGCTGAAATGACGCCGCGCGGGCTTGGGATCCTCTCCGTCTTCCTGGTGTCGTTCGCCAACTTCGCCTCAATCGGCATCGTGGCGGGCGCCATTAAAGGGCTTAACGAGCAGCAGGGGAATGTCGTGTCACGCTTCGGTTTGCGCCTGGTCTATGGTGCAACGCTGGTAAGCCTGCTTTCCGCCGCTTTTGCAGGCGTTGTACTTTAATCCTCACGGCGGGCTTCACGCCCGCCGTTTTTTTATCAGAACTGTACGCAAACCGGTTGATCTACGCGCATCACAGACTCCTGACCGAAACGGGTTTTGTAGAGCGTGCGCAGCGTTTCGATATTGCTTTCACTTCCGGCATCTTTCCCGTGGATCAGCATTAACGCTTTGCTCGCTTCCTTCGCCACTTTGCCGTCGTTACCCAGCCATTGTCCGCGCGCGTCAAACACCGTCAGGCCATCACGAAAGCGCGGCGTCACGTCCGTATCGACAAACTGCTGCCACTCCTGTGCGGTGACATCTTTCCCTGCCGGGCGGCTTAAGCCGAAATAGAGCGTGGTTTGTTGCATCTGATTGTCGGCTTTGCAGCTCTGGGCCGGCTGCTGCGCCTGTTTTGCTGGCTGTGCGACGCAGCCTGCCAGTAAACCCGCGAACGCCAGTGCAGTAACCCCTGTCTTTATCTTCATCTTCATCTTGCTATCCTCATTGTTATAAGCAATGTGATAAGAGCGTAAATGCACTGTTATATCAAGAAAAAACCCGCCGAAGCGGGTTTAGCAAGAGGGATCAGTCGGCCTGCAAGCGCGTCGGTGGCGCAGAGTGATAATGTGCGTCTGCTTCGGCGAAGCGGTCTTGCATTGCGCGAGACGGTGCTTTACCCAGCAGGCTGAATATCACAATGCCAAGGCTACCGAACACAAAGCCCGGAATGATCTCATACAGCCCCAGCCAGGCGAACTGCTTCCAGACGATAACGGTGACCGCACCGATAACCATCCCGGCCAGCGCGCCGTTGCGGGTCATTTTTGACCACATGACCGAGAACAGCACAACCGGGCCAAACGCCGCGCCAAAGCCTGCCCATGCGTAGCTGACCAGACCCAGCACGCGGTTTTCCGGGTTCGCCGCCAGCGCAATGGATACCAGCGCCACCAGCAGCACCATCACGCGGCCAACCCAGACCAGTTCGATCTGTCCGGCGTTTTTACGCAGGAACGCTTTGTAGAAATCTTCGGTCAGTGCGCTGGAGCACACCAGCAACTGGCAGCTCAGGGTGGACATTACCGCCGCCAGAATCGCTGACAGCAGCACCCCGGCAATCCACGGATTAAACAGAATCTGTGCCAGTTCAATGAATACGCGTTCTGCGTTCTGATTGACCGCGCCAGCCTGTTCAGGGTGGTTATTAAAATAGGCAATCCCGAAGAAGCCCACGGCAACGGCTCCGGCAAGGCACAGGACCATCCAGGTCATGCTGATACGGCGGGCATGGACGATGCTGTGGTGGGAATCCGCCGCCATAAAGCGCGCCAGGATATGCGGCTGACCGAAATATCCCAGCCCCCAGCCCATCAACGAAATAATGGCAACGAAGTTCAGCCCTTTCAGCATGTCGATATTTTCGATGCTTTTCTGCTTGATAACTTCCAGCGAATCCGCAAGGCCGCCCACGGAGAGGATCACAATCACCGGGGTCAGGATCAGGGCGAAAATCATCAGACTCGCCTGTACGGTATCGGTCCAGCTTACCGCCAGGAAACCGCCGATAAAGGTATAGATGATGGTTGCCGCCGCACCCGCCCATAGCGCGTGCTCATATGTCATGCCGAAGGTACTTTCAAACAGACGCGCGCCCGCCACGATGCCGGAGGCACAGTAAATAGTGAAGAACACCAGAATGACGACCGCCGAAATAATACGCAGCAGGCGGCTTTTATCTTCAAAACGGCCGGTAAAATAGTCCGGCAGCGTCAGGGCGTTATTGTTGACCTCGGTATGCACGCGCAAGCGCCCTGCGACCAGTTTCCAGTTGACCCACGCGCCAAGCGTCAGGCCAATGGCGATCCAGCTTTCTGAAATACCCGAGATAAAAATGGCGCCGGGCAGCCCCATCAGCAACCAGCCGCTCATGTCCGATGCCCCTGCGGATAACGCAGTCACTAACGGGCCCAGACTACGACCACCTAAAATATAGTCATCAAAGTTTTTTGTTGAACGCCAGGCAAAGAACCCGATGAGAATCATGCCAAAGATATAAATGAAAAAGGTCACCAGCAGCGGTGTGCTAATTGCCATCAATAAAAGTCTCCAGGATTTACCCGTTATCTTCACCACCGGAACGGGGTAGCGATGTGATTGTTGTTATGAAGCGACCGTATCCTGCCGGAAGCCCCGGTTATTCACAAATGATTTAACACAGCATTTACATTAATTTCATCCCGAAACCGTCATTATTTTCCATCAGGTTGCACCATGTCACACTTTCAAAGGTTGCACCTTAAAAAAGTGTTATCTACCGCAAACTAACTCGCTTTTAACCGTAATTCAGTATGCCAATTCCAGTTACATACAATTAACTTATCGTTCAATATTGACCTTGTTAACTCAGTCACATTTAACAAGGTTGCACAAAGTTGCAACATGACGGATAGTCTGCACACAACAAAAATTGCAGGAGAAAAACATGGGTACCACCACCATGGGCGTTAAACTTGATGATGCGACGCGTGAGCGACTGAAAGCCGCTGCTGCATCAATTGACCGCACACCACACTGGCTGATTAAGCAGGCCATCTTTAGCTACCTGGAAAAACTCGAAAATAACGAAATAATTCCAGAATTGCCTGCGACCCATGCGGGTCAGTACGCCGAAAACGATGAAGCCGATAGCAGCGCTGATGAAAGTGCCCAGCCTTTCCTCGAATTCGCCGAAAACATTTTGCCGCAGTCGGTTTCACGTGCCGCTATCACCGCCGCCTGGCGTCGCCCGGAAACGGATGCGGTTCCCATGCTGCTTGAGCAGGCGCGTCTTGCGCCGCCAATTGCCGAAAATACCCAGCAGTTAGCCAGCCAACTGGCGGCGAAGTTGCGTAACCAAAAGACCGCGTCCGGCCGGGCGGGTATGGTACAGAGTTTGTTGCAAGAATTTTCACTTTCTTCACAAGAAGGGGTGGCCCTGATGTGCCTGGCAGAGGCGTTGTTGCGCATTCCTGATAAGGCCACCCGTGATGCGCTGATCCGCGACAAAATCAGCAATGGGAACTGGCAGTCGCATATTGGCCGCAGCGCCTCGCTGTTCGTTAATGCCGCCACCTGGGGCCTGCTCTTTACCGGCAAACTGGTCTCTACCCACAACGAAGCCAGCCTGTCGCACTCGCTTAACCGCATTATCGGCAAGAGCGGCGAACCGCTGATCCGCAAAGGGGTGGACATGGCGATGCGCCTGATGGGCGAGCAGTTCGTCACCGGGGAAACCATTGCCGAAGCGCTGGCTAACGCCCGCAAACTGGAAGAAAAAGGGTTCCGCTACTCCTACGATATGTTGGGTGAGGCCGCGCTGACCGCTGCCGATGCTGAGGCCTACATGGTCTCTTACCAACAGGCGATCCACGCGATTGGGAAAGCCTCTAATGGCCGCGGCATTTATGAAGGGCCGGGGATCTCCATTAAGCTCTCTGCGCTGCACCCGCGCTACAACCGCGCCCAGTACGATAGAATGATGGACGAGCTCTACCCGCGCCTGAAATCACTGGCGCTGCTGGCCTGCCAGTATGACATCGGCATCAATATCGACGCCGAAGAGGCCGACCGGCTGGAGATCTCCCTCGATCTGCTGGAAAAGCTCTGTTTCGAACCAGAACTGGCGGGCTGGAACGGCATCGGTTTTGTGATTCAGGCCTACCAGAAACGCTGTCCGTTCGTCATTGATTACCTGACGGATCTGGCCTCACGTAGTCGCCGTCGCCTGATGATCCGTCTGGTGAAAGGCGCATACTGGGATAGCGAGATCAAACGTGCGCAGATGGAAGGGTTGGAGGGCTATCCGGTCTATACGCGCAAAGTCTATACCGACGTCTCCTACCTGGCCTGCGCGAAAAAATTGCTCGCCGTGCCGAATTTGATTTACCCGCAGTTCGCCACCCACAACGCCCATACTCTGGCCGCTATCTATCAACTGGCGGGGCAAAACTACTATCCGGGCCAATACGAGTTTCAGTGTCTGCATGGCATGGGTGAGCCGCTCTACGAGCAGGTGGTCGGAAAAATCTCGGACGGCAAGCTGAACCGCCCTTGCCGCATCTACGCTCCGGTGGGCACCCACGAAACCTTGCTGGCTTATCTGGTGCGTCGCCTGCTGGAAAACGGCGCCAATACCTCCTTTGTGAACCGTATTGCCGATACATCACTGCCGCTCGATGAACTGGTGGCCGACCCTGTGCTGGCGGTAGAGAAACTGGCGACACAAGAAGGCCATGTTGGCCTGCCGCATCCGAAAATCCCGCTGCCACGCTGGCTGTACGGACAGGGGCGTATCAACTCAGCAGGGCTGGATCTGGCCAATGAACATCGGCTGGCCTCCCTCTCCTCTTCCCTGCTCAACAGCACGACGCAGAAATGGCAGGCCAAACCGTTGCTGGAAACCCCGGTAACGGAAGGTGAAATGGAGCCCGTGCTCAACCCGGCAGAGCCGAAAGATGTTGTTGGCTATGTTCGGGAAGCCTCCGGCAGTGAAGTGGCGCGCGCGCTGCAAAGTGCGGTGAATAACGCGCCTATCTGGTTTGCCACCCCGCCCCAGGAGCGCGCGGCGATCCTCGAACGTGCGGCGGTACTGATGGAAGATCAGATGCAGACACTGCTCGGCATCCTGGTACGTGAAGCAGGCAAAACATTCAACAATGCGATTGCCGAAGTCCGCGAAGCGGTCGATTTCCTGCGCTATTACGCAGGCCAGGTACGGGAAGATTTTGCTAACGAAACCCACCGCCCGCTGGGTCCGGTGGTTTGTATTAGCCCGTGGAACTTCCCACTGGCGATTTTCACCGGGCAAATCGCGGCTGCGCTGGCGGCCGGTAACACCGTGTTGGCAAAACCGGCAGAGCAGACACCGCTGATTGCCGCACAGGGCATCGCTATTCTGCGGGAAGCGGGCGTCCCGTCGGGCGTGCTGCAACTGCTACCAGGCCGGGGCGAAACCGTAGGCGCGCAGTTGACGTCAGATAACCGCGTACGCGGCGTGATGTTCACCGGTTCTACGGAAGTGGCAAGCCTGTTACAGCGCAATATTGCCACAAGACTGGATGCACAAGGGCGTCCAACGCCGCTTATCGCCGAAACAGGCGGGCTGAATGCAATGATTGTCGACTCTTCTGCGTTGACCGAGCAGGTGGTGGTCGATGTGCTCGCCTCGGCCTTTGATAGCGCCGGACAGCGCTGTTCGGCACTGCGCGTACTCTGCCTGCAGGAAGAGATTGCCGAACATACCCTCACTATGCTGCGCGGCGCGATGGCGGAATGTCGCATGGGGAATCCGGGACGTCTGACAACGGATATCGGTCCGGTGATTGACCGCGAAGCCAAAGAGAATATTGAGAAACATATTCAGGCAATGCGCGAGAAAGGTCGCCCGGTGTTCCAGACGGCCCATGAAAATACCCTTGATGCCCGTGAATGGCGAACCGGCACTTTTGTGATGCCAACGCTGATTGAGCTGGAGAGTGTGGACGAGCTGAAAAAAGAGGTCTTTGGTCCGGTGCTGCATGTGGTGCGCTACCGCCGCAACGATCTCGACAAACTGGTAAGTCAGATTAATGCCGCAGGTTATGGCCTGACGCTGGGTGTTCACACCCGTATCGATGAGACCATCGCTCAGGTGACCGGCAGCGCGCATGTCGGCAACCTGTACGTGAACCGCAACATGGTCGGCGCGGTCGTGGGCGTACAGCCCTTCGGCGGCGAAGGGCTTTCTGGCACCGGGCCCAAAGCTGGCGGACCGTTGTATCTTTATCGCCTGCTCGCCAGCCGCCCGGAAACGGCCATCAAGCAGACGCTGTCACGTCACGATGCCCGCTTCCCGCTTGATGCACAGCTTAAACCGAGCCTGATCCAGCCGCTGGATGCGCTGACACAATGGGCAGAGGATAAACCGGCATTGCAGGCCATTTGCCAGCGGTTTGGCGAACTGGCCCAGACCGGGATCCAGCGCGTACTCCCCGGCCCTACCGGTGAACGCAATACCTGGACGCTGCTGCCCCGCGAGTCGGTTCTCTGCATAGCCGATAACGCAGAAGATAGCCTGACACAGCTTGCGGCAGCCCTCGCCAGCGGCTGTCGGGTATTGTGGCCAGATGATGAACTTCACCGCACCCTGCATAACGCCCTACCGGAGAGTGTCAGCGCAAGGATCACGCTGGCCGCGCTCGATAACCTGCTTTCACAGCCATTTGATGCGGTTATCTATCACGGTGACTCCGATCAGCTACGCGAACTGTGCGGACATATCGCGACGCGCGATGGCGCCATCATCTCGGTACAGGGTTTTGCCCGTGGTGAGAGCAACATTTTGCTGGAGCGTTTATGGCTGGAGCGTTCGCTGAGTATCAACACCGCGGCCGCAGGCGGCAATGCCAGCCTGATGACCATCGGCTAAGGGCGCAAAACTCGCCGATAATGTACTGAATGTCGGGGCTACAATTCAGCGCGAAGCCGTAGTACCGTATGCCGGATATGCACAATGCTATCCGGCATTTTTTTATACGGAGAAAATATGAAACGTTTATTGATTGCAGGGGTGGTTTTGCTGGTCAGCGCCAGCGCACTGGCGGAGGACTGCGACAACGCCATCTCGCAGACAGAAATGAACATGTGTAGCGCCGATCAATACGACAAGGCGGACAAAAAGCTCAACCAGACCTGGCAGACGGCACTCAAACGCGCCACGCCACAACAGCGTGACTTACTGAAAAAAGCGCAGAAAAACTGGATTGCCCTGCGTGATGCCGACTGTGCGTTTATCGGCTCCGGCTCCGAACAAGGCAGCGCGCAGCCTATGGTCATCAACCAGTGCATGACCGATAAAACGAACGAGCGCGAAGCCTGGCTTTCGTCTCTCCTGCAGTGCGGTGAGGGTGATCTGAGCTGCCCTTTCCCGACCGCCAACTAACGCACGCGGATACCTTCGGTCACCATCCGCTGCACGTTTTCTACCGTGCGCTGAAAAAAGGCCTCATCCTGTAACGTTGTGCCGGTCACCGCCTCTACCTGCGTGGCGAAATCGGCATAATGCTGGGTTGAGGCCCAAATCATAAAAATAAGATGATGCGGGTCGACCGGTGCCAGTTTGCCGCTGGCCACCCAACCGGCAATAATGGCCGATTTCTCTTCCACCAGCGCTTTCAGCGATCCTTCCAGCTCTTCTTTCAGCACCGGCGCGCCTTGCAGCATCTCCATGCAGAACAACCGTGACGCCTGCGGATTATCACGCGAAACTTCAAGCTTTAAGCGAATATACTCCCCAATCGCCACCAGCGGAGTCAGGTCCTCACGAAACGCTTTTAACGGCGCCAGCCAGATAGCAAGAATGTGCCGCAACACGGCAAGGTAGAGCGCCTCTTTGGAAGGGTAATAGTAGAGAAGATTGGTTTTCGACACCCCCGCTCGCTCCGCCACCTTTTCTATGCGCGTGCCGTGAATGCCATACAGGGAAAAGGTCTCAAGCGCCGCAGCCAGAATGGCCTCTTTTTTCTCGTTCACCGCCTGCGTCCGCTTGCCCACTTTTTTCGCCGTATCCTGCGCCATATTTTTCTCCTTATTGATTTTTCTCAGCATATCAAATGGCGCGAGCCGACTCGACCCCTGCACAGCCATGGCGCAAGGGCGCCTGTTTTTTGTGCACTGTTTTTGACCATTTAGTCCACTTTTTTAATCTGCATTTCGTCAACTTTTGTTTAACACCCTAATAACAATGCAGTTTTCAAAACTGGCATCTCCTTTGCTAAATCGTTGATGCGAGGCTCACAGGAGAGTGCAGGATGCAACGCCACGCCCAACGTTCAACCGACAACGCGAGGTACGAGATGAAAATTGGTGTTTTCGTTCCGATTGGCAACAACGGCTGGCTGATTTCCACCCATGCGCCGCAATACAAACCGACCTTTGAACTCAATAAGGCGATTGTGCAAAAGGCCGAGCATTATCACTTCGACTTTGCTCTGTCGATGATCAAGCTGCGGGGTTTTGGCGGCAAAACAGAATTCTGGGATCACAATCTGGAATCCTTCACCCTGATGGCCGGACTGGCTGCGGTGACATCGCGGATTCAGATCTACGCCACCGCCGCCACCTTAACGCTGCCGCCCGCCATCGTGGCGCGCATGGCCTCCACCATCGACTCCATTTCCGGCGGTCGTTTCGGCGTCAACCTGGTCACCGGCTGGCAAAAGCCGGAATACGACCAGATGGGCATCTGGCCCGGCGATGAGTACTTTTCACGCCGTTATGACTACCTGACCGAGTATGTCCAGGTACTGCGCGATTTATGGGGCACCGGGAAAAGCGATTTCAAAGGTGAGTTTTTCACCATGAATGACTGTCGCGTCAGCCCGCAGCCGTCGCAGCCCATGAAAGTGATTTGCGCCGGGCAAAGCGATGCAGGGATGGCGTTTTCAGCGCAATACGCTGATTACAACTTCTGCTTCGGCAAAGGGGTCAATACCCCAACGGCATTTGCGCCAACCGCTGAAAGGATGCGCGAGGCGGCACAAAAAACCGGGCGCGACGTGGGCTCGTACGTGCTGTTTATGGTTATCGCCGATGAAACCGATGACGCCGCACGCGCTAAATGGGAACACTACAAGGCAGGCGCGGATGACGAAGCGCTGGCGTGGCTGACCGAGCAAAGCCAGAAAGATACCCGCTCCGGCAGCGATACCAACGTGCGCCAGATGGCTGACCCCACCTCCGCCGTCAATATCAATATGGGGACGCTGGTCGGCTCGTATGCCACCGTCGCGCGTCTGCTCGATGAGGTGGCAACTGTCCCCGGTACCGATGGCGTGCTGCTGACATTTGATGATTTTCTGACTGGCATTGAGGCCTTCGGTGAGCGTATCCAGCCACTGATGAACTGCCGCCGCCAGATCCCTGCCCCTACCCGTGAGGTCGCCTGATGATAACGCTTGACGCCCGTCCCGATTCGCTGCGCTTCGACCCGGCGCAGAGCGCGCTGATTGTGGTGGATATGCAAAACGCCTATGCCACAAAAGGGGGGTACCTCGACCTGGCGGGGTTTGATGTCTCCGCCACCGCGCCGGTGATTGAGAAGATTCAGACCGCCGTTGCCGCCGCGCGCGAAGCGGGCATGCTCATTATCTGGTTCCAGAATGGCTGGGATGAGCAGTATGTGGAAGCCGGCGGTCCGGGCTCGCCGAACTGGCACAAGTCCAACGCGCTCAAGACCATGCGCAAACGTCCTGAGTTACAGGGCAAGCTGCTGGCGAAAGGCGGCTGGGATTACCAGTTAGTGGATGAGCTGGTGCCGCAAGATGGCGATATTGTGCTGCCGAAGCCCCGCTATAGCGGCTTTTTCAACACCCCGCTGGACAGCATTTTGCGCAGCCGTGGCATCCGCCATCTGGTGTTTACCGGTATAGCCACCAATGTTTGCGTGGAGTCGACACTGCGCGACGGCTTTTTCCTCGAATATTTCGGCGTGGTTCTGGAAGACGCCACCCACCAGGCTGGCCCGGCTTTCGCACAACAGGCCGCGCTTTTTAACATTGAAACGTTCTTTGGCTGGGTCAGCGATGTCGGGACATTCTGCAACGCCCTTTCCCCTCAGCCTCGGGTCAAAATTGCTTAAGGAGAACACCATGCCAAAACAGGTCATTATTCCCCCCGGAACCACCACCCCGATTGCACCGTTTGTGCCAGGTACGCTGGCAGATGGCGTGGTCTATGTCTCCGGGACGCTACCCTTTGATAAGCAAAATAATGTGGTCTACCCCGGCGACCCAAAGGCGCAAACCCGTCACGTGCTGGAGACGATCCGCACCGTTATCGAAACGGCGGGCGGCTCGATGGAGGACGTGACGTTCAACAGTATTTTTATCACCGACTGGAAAAATTACGCCGCGATTAATGAAGTTTATGCGGAGTTCTTCCCCGGCGATAAACCCGCCCGTTTTTGTATCCAGTGCGGGTTGGTTAAGCCGGAGGCACTGGTCGAAATCGCCACCGTCGCGCATATCGCAAAGTGAGGTTTGCATGAAACTGATCCTCAGTGAACCGCCCTTTGCTGGCGCACCCGTGGTGGTGTTGATTGCGGGACTTGGCGGCAATGCCAGCTACTGGCTGGCGCAAACGGCGGCCCTGCAAACCCGGTATCAGGTGGTCAGCTACGATCAATGCGGCACCGGCAATAACCCGGCGACACTGCCGGATGGCTACCGTATCGCCGATATGGCCGCAGAATTGCTGAGCGCCCTGCAACAGGCGGGCATTGACCGTTTTTGCGTGGTTGGCCACGCGCTGGGAGCACTGGTCGGGTTACATATGGCGCAGGATTACCCGCATAGCATTAGCGCGCTGGTCCTGGTCAATGGCTGGCTACAACTGAGCGATCACACCCGCCGCTGTTTTCACGTCCGCGAGCGCTTATTGCTGGCCGGCGGCGCACAGGCATGGATTGAGGCGCAGCCGCTGTTTCTCTACCCCGCCGACTGGCTGGAGGAGCACGCGCCACGCATGGAGGCGGAGGAAGCCCTCGCCCTGGCCCATTTTCAGGGCGAGCATAACCTGCTGCGACGCCTGAACGCCCTGAAACGCGCCGATTTTAGCGCCACAGCAGCGCAGATTCGCTGCCCTGTATTGATTATCTGTTCACGGGACGATCTGTTGGTGCCCTGGACCTGTTCGCAAACGCTGCACGACGCGTTACCCCATAGTGAAATCCGGCTGATGGAACGCGGGGGGCACGCCTGTAATGTCACCGACAGTGACGCCTTTAATACCCTGTTACTCAGCGGGCTGGAAACCTTACTGCCCATTGCCGAAAAGGAGTTGTTATGAGTGAAGCCGTGAGCCAAAGCGCGCTGAATACCCTGTTTTATGACGCCCGCACCCACAACGGCTGGCAGGACAGACCGGTAAGCGATGCGACACTCGCCGAAATTTATGAACTGGTCAAAATGGGACCGACGTCGGCCAACTGTAGCCCGGCACGTTTTGTGTTTATCCGCAGCGAGGAAGGCAAAGAGCGGCTGCGTCCGGCATTATCGAGTGGGAATCTGGCCAAAACGCTCAGCGCGCCCGTAACCGCGATTGTCGCCTGGGACGCCGAATTCTATGACCGACTGCCGGAACTCTTTCCTCATGGCGACGCGCGAAGCTGGTTTACGTCAAGCCCGCAACTGGCAGAAGAGACCGCGTTTCGTAACAGCAGCATGCAGGCCGCTTATCTTATCGCTGCCTGTCGGGCCTTAGGGCTGGATACCGGACCGATGTCCGGCTTCGACCGCGCGCTGGTGGATAAGACATTTTTCAGCGATACCTCCTGGCGCAGTAATCTGCTGGTCAATATTGGCTATGGCGATGCCAGCAAGCTGTATGGCCGCCTGCCGCGACTGGCGTTCAACGACGCTTGCCAGCTTATTTGAGAGGTGATGATGGCGATTAATCAACAGACATTCCGCGACGCCATGGCCTGTGTAGGGGCAGCGGTCAATATTATCACCACCGATGGCGAAGCCGGTCAGGCGGGGTTTACCGCCAGCGCCGTGTGCAGCGTGACCGATTCACCGCCAACGCTTCTGGTCTGCCTGAACCGCGCGGCATCGGTCTGGCCGGTGTTTAATCATAACCGGGCACTGTGCGTAAATACGCTGGCAGCAGGTCAGGAGGGACTGTCGAACTTATTTGGAGGGAAGACGGCGATGGCGGAGCGCTTTGCCGCAGCGCAATGGCAAACCGGTGAAACGGGCTGTCCACGGCTGGAGGGGGCGCTGGCCTCATTTGACTGCCATATCAATCAGGTGGTGAGTGTGGGGACACACGATATTCTTTTTTGCGAGATTAAAGCTATCATCCATCACCCTGCCCCGGAGGGCCTGGTGTGGTTTAATCGTCATTACCATACGCTGATGCGCCCGGCCTGCTGATCAGGACTCCGGTTCAGCCGTCGTTTCCGGCGCTTTCATCGGCGCCGTTTTCTTTTTTAATTTCAGTTCGCTGACTAACACGCCGACGACAATAAACACGCCCCCCAGAATAGCCAGCAACGGCAAGCGTTCTCCCGCCATACGGCCAAATATACCCGCCCACACCGGTTCCCCGGTATAGATAACCGTAGCGCGGGTCGGCGAGACGCTGCGCTGTGCCCAGTTCATGGTGACCTGGATAATTGCGCTGAAAATGCCCAGCCCCGCTGCCAGCCCCAGTAGCGTTGGCGAGATATCAGGAAGGGATTCTCCGACCGGCGCCATAGCTGCGAATGCCACCAGCGAAGCTGTTAGCAGTTGCACAACGGTGACGCGACGCACATCCACCTTCCCGGCCCAGGCGCTAATCAAAATGATCTCAGCGGCAATCGCCACCGCGCCTACCAGCGTAATGATTTCGCCTTTCCCCAACGCCAGCATGTTGCCATCCGGCCCGGCCAACAAAATCAGACCAATAAAAGCGAGCAGAATGCCAATGCAGGACATCAGCCCCGGTATACGTCCCAGACATAACCACTGCAACAACGGCACCAGCGGGACGTACATGGCAGTAATAAACGCCGATTTACTGCTGGGAATAGACTGTAGCCCCCAGGTTTGCAGGCTGTATCCCAGCGCAATCGCCACACCGATGGCGACACCGGCCTTAACTTCAAGCCAGGTGATACCTTTGAGGACATTAAAGGAGAGTAACGCCACCGCCAGCGCGGCCGTCGCGAAGCGCAGGCCAACAAAAAAGAACGGGCCGCTCATAGTGACCGCATATTGCACGGCAAGGAATGTCCCACCCCAGAACATGGTGATGAGGATCAGGAGCGCTTCCTGAGGTTTAACGGAGAACTGGAATCGCGAGGTACGCATGTTGCAAACCGGTTAACGGAAACCGCCTAGTTTGCGACCTGCGGCCTATTTCTTCAACTCAAAAAAAAACCGCCGGGCAAAACCCGGCGGCGAGCAGACGGCGGCGGTCAAAAGGATGAACCGCTACCACAACACTTGAAGACTAGCTGCTGCGGCTACCGTGACTGCTTTTGCCCCCTTTCTTACCAGCTTCCGAGGCACGTTGTGGGTCATTTTTAAAATTACCCCCACTATGCTGGCCACCTTTACGACCTGCTTCTGATGCTCTTTCACGGTCTTCAGCGAAATTACCTGAACCACCACGATGGTTTGCCATTTCTGACCTCCGGTTGTGTGAAACATTAGACATCATACTGCATTCAGTAAAAGAGGATTCTTTCACCGCGCGGCGACATCAATGTACCGATGTCTTCGCCACGTGAAACTAAGCTTAGTAGAGCAAGGTTAATCAGCCAGTGAATCGTAATATCCTGCAACAGGAAATCGGGCAAATCGTTGATTTTTTAAGCAGCAAAATGATAAGCCGCTCTTATGCTTTAAAAAAACGGCTGCGTTTAAAATGTGTCAAATTGCAACAGGCAAAGTAAATTTAATTAATGAGATATTAATCAACGATATACCTCCCTTCCGCTTTCACCCGCAGAGATAAACGCAATGTCACGCAAACCGATACTGTTCAGCCATCCAAAGAATGGTACAGACAGCAAACGTTCAGGTGATACTGCAGACTAGCCACACCCTTTCAAACCATTGACTTAACTAAGACTTAAAATAACAATAAAAATAAGCAACAAAAAGACTTGACCAAACAAAGTCAAAGACTAGAATGCACAACATTATAAGACATATTAATGACTTTAAAAGCGTAAAACTACTTTCTCATGAGCAAACATTCAACTGCCGATAAGCGCCATTTCGCTGACTTTCTTCGCGGCGACAGTATTGAACGTTGCGCATGCTGAATGATTACAGACGCAGGCACTCCGTGATGGTGCTGCGACGAAGCCCTGGCGGGTATCGCAACACAAAAATGAACACCGCCACCCTTTAATATGATTAGCAAGGTTATTGATTATAATGAATAAAAAGTTATTTTTACTTGTTCCGGTGGCCTTTCTGGCAGGATGCACAAGCGCTGCGCAACGTATGAATGATTGCGAGGCCCAGGGTATTTCACGCGATGCATGCTATGTCGCTGAACAGAACCGTCAAAATGGCATCAACGCCCAGGCGCAAGCGCAGGCGATGCGTAATGCTCAGGTGCTCTACCCTGTCGAACCGGCTGCGGGATATAAACATCATCATGATTCAACGCAATTCGCCCAGGCGGCACATAAAAACCGGGACACTATTTCCTGCGACGATCTCCGGCGTTTTATCGACGCAGGCATAGCCCTTACCCCCGGTCAGCAAAAACAGATCCCCCACTGCCATATCAATACCGCACCTGCGACACGGACCGTTAAAGGATATGGGGTCACCGTCAGGATCGATGGTCAGCAAGTTTATATTGATGATAAACCCGCGGCACGGGATGAACATGGCGAAACAAGTGATGTTTATTCTCAGGGGCTTTATCAGGTGGTGTTGTACAAATCGGGTAAGGTTGCCCTTTTGAAAAATCGTGTGGTTCAGGGATATTTGCATTAAATCGTTCCCCGTTACTGAAGGCTGCTTTTTTGCAGCCTTTTTATTTGTCGGGATGCGCAAAAAAATTAACCGACATTTATCCATTCAGAGTATTGAAGAATGCGCGGCAAAACCAGAACCACAGTTACGAACCCCGCTTACGCCGAGTCACGTAAGACGTTTAAAGCCTTTTGCGTCATCATCGCCATATTGGTTGTTCTGAGCTGGTTATCCTGACTTTATAGATGTCTGCTGACAGGGATAAATGTGTGAAACAGAAAATCGCTAATGAGATTGCAACCTTCATTAAACTCAAACCGCTAATCCGATACGATGCTGAACAAGGCCGCGTATTTTGGGCCGTCAGCCCGGGTAAGCGTGTAAAAATCGACGATGAAATAGGCGTATTGGTACATAACGGCTATCGACGCTTTCGATTCCAGAAGAACCTTTATCGCACGCATCGCCTGATATGGTGGCTGGAGAAAGGCGTATTACCTGATTTGATTGACCACTGTTGTGTGAGGTTAAATGAGCGTGGCGAAAGAGATAACCGGATAGCCAATCTGCGCGAGTCTACTGGCGCAGCAAGTCAGGCTTACCGTCAGCATCGAAAAAGAAACAAATTAGGTGTGAAAGGGGTAACTCAGCGAGGTTCTCGCTTTCGGGCGCATATTCAGGTTAATGGTAAATTAAAAGCGCTGGGAACCTTTGACACCATTGAGGAAGCAGCCAGCGCTTACAACGAAGCCGCCAGTCAAAAGTGTAATGAAAAGACATTTGTTTGAGTTCCATTGTGATGACTTTCGTTAATCTTGGCCCATCACTTTTTTGTGAAAAACGAGGCGTAATCTTTTTTCACAATTTCCAGGCTTACCCTTCACTGGTCGAAAAGTAACATCTTTGTTATAGTGGCCTGGTAAACCTACAAGGAACTTATAAATGGCACACATCTTTCTTGAAATTTCGGGTATTGACCCAGGCTTAAAAACCCCAGCCGATCTTAGTCATGTTTTGCGTGATTCAAAAGATACAACCTACTCAATTACCCCTGAGTTGGTTCACTGGATTAAAGGCGCCATTGCTTTTCGCGATGGTCAGTTAATGCCCGATTTCAAAAACTGCTGTTTTGCGTTTGGTGATGGTAAAGAGTTCATCGAATTTGATGGCAAAGGCAAGATTAAGCCCCCTCTCACGAAGACACCTGACTGGTACCCGGAGCCAGGTGAGTTTATGCGTGAAACATGGCTTAAAAACAAAGAAATGCACGACCAGACGATTGTGCAGTTTATTAAAGAGTTCCTCGAAAGATTTACCGATGTCAACGAGCGAAGAGTTCACTGCGATCTGCTGTTTAATCTCAAACTGGATACCATTAACGCCAGAACGCCGGCCGTTAACACTCAACCACCCGCAAGTAGAATCGGCAATAAAAACAGGTTATCGACGCAGCCCAAAGTGCATGACCTGAATTCTTTTGAAATGTTCAGCCAGTTCTTTTCACATCTCTCGGATGCCGTCCTCGCTAATCAATTCCCGACCATGCAGGTGTTAATCGGCCAGGATGACATCAGTAAAGCGCCGACGCCGCTCAAAGGCGCAACAAGAACCTGGTTTAAAGCGATTACGGGTGAGTTACCGCCGAACAATAAAAAAGTTGCGGCTGGTCACGCTGACGTTTTTTGCGCACCGATTCAAACCACCTTATTGCAAATCAAAGAGTACGGTCTCGAAAAATTCTATGCCGAGCTTTCACAAGCGATTCAGAAAGCAGGCGATCTCACATTAGACAAGTTCGAATTTCAGATGCCTAAGCAGTAAAAAAGACATCAAAAAGACTACACCACTGACTTTGCAATGACAAACCAATGATAGTTAATTGACTTAATAATCACTTTAAGTAGAATTGACACATCGAAACCGCAAAGGTGGGAAACCTGAGCGGTGGCGGTAAGTAGACCAACTTGACATTGTGTTCGCCCCTTCATCCCCCGGTGTTGGGGCTTTTTTATTTCCGGGGGCAGCATCGGCAACAAAAGAGTGCGGCGTTTGAAATGCCGTTAACCGCAACCGCTACCCGCCCATGGGCAAATTGTTATCAATCAAGGAAATGACGTTCAAATTTGCACTCTGCCCACCAGGGCATACGCTTAAGTGAACGCGGCAAAATGCCGTCTGGTAACATCAAAACGAGGAGTGATGAAAATGGCTAAAGTGCTGGTGCTTTATTATTCCATGTATGGACACATCGAAACCATGGCCCATGCAATAGCAGAAGGTGCAGAGAAAGTGTCAGGCGCAGAGGTGGTTATCAAGCGTGTACCCGAAACTATGTCCGCTGAACTGTTCTTGAAAGCCGGCGGGAAAACACAGAATGCGCCAGTCGCCACGCCGCAGGAGCTGGCCGAGTACGACGCCATCATCTTTGGTACCCCGACCCGCTTTGGCAATATGTCCGGCCAGATGCGCACCTTCCTTGACCAGACGGGCGGGCTATGGGCCTCCGGCGCGCTTTACGGCAAACTGGCCAGCGTCTTTAGCTCTACGGGAACAGGCGGCGGCCAGGAACACACCATTTCCTCTACATGGACTACGCTTGCACATCATGGCATGGTCATTGTGCCCATCGGTTACGCTGCGCAAGAGCTGTTTGATGTTTCTCAGGTACACGGTGGCACCCCCTACGGCGCAACGACCATCGCCGGGGGCGACGGTTCGCGTCAGCCAAGCCCCGAAGAACTGGCGATTGCCCGTTACCAGGGTGAATATGTTGCCGGTCTGGCAGTCAAACTGAACGGCTAAGCTTCCACAGGAGGAGATGAATGCCTAATCAAGATACAAAAGCCCACCACGTTGGGGAATGGGCCAGCTTACGCAACACCTCACCGGAAATTGCCGAAGCGATCTTCGAGGTTGCAGGTTACGACGAGGCGCTGGCCGAAAAAATTTGGGAAGAAGGCAGCGATGAGGTTCTGATTCGCGCCTTCGAAAAAACCGACAAAGATTCGCTCTTCTGGGGTGAACAAACGATTGAGCGTCAAAACGTTTGATAAGACTCTCCCCCGCCTGCGCGGGGGATTCTTTTATTTCGCCGCCGCGCTCACAACCGCATTGAATTTCTCCAGCGGACAAAAACCCTCATTGTCAATCGGGCAGCCTTTCAGCGATAGCGTCACGCGTTGCGCCGGGGCTTTCAGGGTCAGCACCTCCGCATTACGCAACTGGATGCTGCTCTGGTAGACATACTCGATTTTCATCAGCTCGCGTTTGCGCTCGCTGTCATACCAGCGCTGAAAGACGATCTTGCCGCCAATCGGTGTGCGTTCATACTGGTCATGAAGCTGATATGGCGCAAAATCAAGCGCGGTCAGCAGCGATGCGATGTTGGAGTCATGGCCTACCAGCACGGTCACTTTTGGCGTATTTGCCGCATCGGTCACTAGCGCTTTATCAATGTATTTCACCAGTGGTTTCGCCACATTGCGCGCCACATCAGGTGACGTAAACAGGGCATCCTGATAGCTATTTTTGATCTTAGAGAGCAAACGCCATTGCTGCTCGGTTTTGATCTCGCCCCACGCGACCTGATCCAACGGAAAGCCTTCGTAATACTGCAACGTGAAAGCATCTACCAGTGAATTGCCGATTTTCAGCGGCCCGGAAACCCCAGGCTCCTGTTGTACCGACGCGCTAAAGGTATCGGTGGCCGTCGCCAGCGAACAGTTCTGCTTCTCTTTACAAGAAGGTGACTGGTCATAGCGGACAATTTTTTCCAACAATTTATAGCTTTCACCCAGCGCATCGTGCTGATGTTGCGCCTCCATCGCTTTAATCGCCTTCTCGCCAAACTCGGCGGATCCATCCGTGATAACCGGGTTAAATGTCGGGTCCATTGCCCCCATTTTTTCCTGATGGTGGACAGGAATATCACACCCAGGAAACGCGCCGGTGATAAAGAATTGCGCGGTCGCAACCGTACGTTGCAGGCTGTTGGCATAGGCATAAACGGTTCCCGGTGCCGGGCATTCGCCAGAGGTCACCAGTTTTTGCCCGGCCAGCCACTCCCGCATGTAGTGGCCCATATAGACCTCAAGCACGCCACCTTTGGTGGTCAATTGCCCGCCCGGGACTTCCCATTCCGGCCATTTGTTGGGGGTGGATTGTTCCAGCACGCTACCGTTGTTTGCCAGCGGCGCACGTAAGTTATGGCGGCTCATAATCAGCACTTGTTCAAGCTGATAACCCTGCGGCACGGTGTCTGCCTGCGCGGTTGTGGTGAACGGTAGCAGCGCGGAAAGCGCGAGTGTCCATGTAGACGGCTTCATCCTGACTTCCTCATCCTGATAGTGGTGAACAGAAAGTGTGACACATTTGTAACGCTTTGCAGTGAATTAGGGCACAGAAGTGGCCTGCCACAACATTGCTTTCCCACGGGGCTGAGTAGTTTTATAATAAAACCATTAACCGGAGAGTGAATATGAAACGTACCCGTCTTGAAGCCAGCACCTGCCCCGTCGCCCGTTCACTGGATGTGGTTGGGGACTGGTGGTCGTTACTGATCGTGCGTGATGCGCTGCGTGGCATGACACGCTTCGGTGAATTTCAAAAAAGTCTGGGTATCGCCAAAAATATGCTCACCACGCGCCTTAAGTTGCTGGTTGATGAAGATATCCTGCAATTGCAGCCTGCCTCCGACGGCAGCGCGTGGCAGGAATATGTGTTGACCGCAAAAGGCCGCGCTCTGCAAACCGTGCTGGTTGCCCTGTCACAATGGGGCAATGAGCATCTTTTTGCCGGGGGTGAGCAGGGTACGGTGCTCGTTGATGCCCGGCACCGTCGGCCATTGCAAAAATTACAACTGCTGGCAGAAGATGGCCGCGTCCTGCAACCCGACGAGATCGCGCCCCGCTATCCTGATATCGATAAATCAACGCGTTAATAATCGGCGATCGCGAATCGCACGTTTTGCCACGCTGAATGGTTGCATTATAAAACCAAATATTTCATGCTGAATTTGGTTTCATTATAAAACCTTTTATCCCCCTTTCGTTTTAACGAGGTATGAGAATGGCTACGCAACGCATTAGCGCGCTTATCACTGGCGCATCATCAGGCATTGGTGCGGTTTATGCCGACAGACTGGCGGCCCGCAATTACGATTTAGTGCTGGTGGCACGACGCGCTGACCGCCTGGAGGCGCTGTCCAGTGTGCTGGAAAAACGTTACGGCGTCAGCGTGACGACACTGGTTGCCGACCTCAGCAAAACAGAGGGCATTAAGCGTGTTGAAGAGACGTTACGACAAAACAGTGCCATTGAGCTGCTGGTGAATAATGCCGGGGCCGCCAATCTCGCGCCGTTTCTCTCCTCAGATGCCGACTCGCATGAAGCGCTCAATACGCTCAACACCACGGCGCTGATGCGCCTGACGCTGGCGGCCCTGCCACGCTTTGTTGAACAAAACCGCGGGACCATCATCAACATCGCGTCTGTACTGGCCTTTCACGCCCCGGCAGGTAGCGCTGTATACAGCGCCACCAAAGCCTGGGTGCTGAATTTCACCCGTGGGTTGCAGGAGGAGTTTGCCGACAGCGCAGTGCGTATTCAGGCAGTTTTGCCTGCCGCGACGGCGACAGAAATTTGGGGACACTCCGGCGTAACGCTGGACTCACTGCCCGCCGGGTCGGTAATGACCACCGAAAATCTGGTGGACGCGGCGCTGGCAGGCCTGGACCAGGGTGAACGAGTGACCATTCCACCCGTAGAAGACCTTGAGCTGTGGCAGCGTTGGGAAGAAGCGCGTCTGGCGCTGTTCAGCGCATCACGTAACGGTACGCCCGCCTCTCGCTACCCAATAGTCTGAGCGTGAAATCCGGTTCGCCAGTTGCAACCTCCACTGGCGAACGCTTCACGCAAGACGCGGTTACTTCACGCCGTTGTATCCAGCGATACCCCTCAACGCAGAACAATGGGGCGGCGGCACCCGGATTTTGTAAATCTGAGCGGAGCGGAACCTCTTTCGCTTCGCATCAAAAAAGTAGCGGCAGAAACAGATTAATCCCTGCACTTACCCCGACAAACAGCGCGGCCCATATGGCAGACGAAAACAGGCAGATGCCATAAACTTTGCCCGGATTCAGGCGCAGCATTCCTGCCGCCAGCGGAACGAGATAGCGCAGCAAGGCGATAAAACGGGACGTAAACAGCACCATGGCGCCATTGCGCTGTAACTTGCTGCGAACGCGCAGCAATGTCTCCTCATGCCGGGATGTCACGCGATGAAAACGGTCGCTATGGGTTATCAGTAAGCCCAGATGGTAACTCACCAGCGAACCGAGCGTTGCCCCTGCGGTGACCGCCAGCCACGCCATGATTGGCGGCAGGCTTAAATGGCTTGCGGAGAGCGCCGCGACCAGCATCACCGACGCCGGGGGAAGCACGGTGGAGATGAGCACCGTGGATTTGCTAAACGCCACCATAAACAGCAGCGCGAACATCTGCACCGGGTGCGATGCAAAATGGGCAAGCAGGCTGTTCAACCACTCCATATTCATTCCGGCGTCCGTGAGCATTTCGGGCATTCCCTTTTAGCGTATTGAACAGGGTCTGTCTTAAATATTACCTCAACAAACCGGGTGAGGCGGAATAGGGTTCTGGCGATTTAAAGAGACCGTTAAGTGTAAAACAGGCAATGTCGCATCATGACTTTGTCAGTGATAATTCCCATTTTAGCGATGCCATCGTGCAATACAGGCAGCTCGATTTTATTACGCTTAACGCAATGTGTTGTGTAGTAAAAGCGCGGGAATGAGTTCTTGCGAAATGAGATGCTGACGATATTCCGCACATGTATGTGTTGAAGATAACGACTACCTGGCAGGAAGAGGATTGTGACAGCCTAAGGCTGAGGGTTCAGACGCGACAGACTCGCCTGAACCAACTGCATTCACCTTAAAGGCTCAGACGCGCTGGCTGCGCAACATGGTGCAGAACGGGCAATTACAGCCGCTCACCGGTGTGGCAGCGCAACTCCCCAGGCTTAAACCAGGCATTCCCTGGGTAGTGATGGCCTGATCATAGATAGCAAATTCTGCCCCACGGATCTGCTGGCGGGAAAATTCAGCGGGATCTTTATCTTTCGCCTGAAACGCCATCGCACTACCAGACACAACCGACAACGAAATCGCTAAAATCTGACTGATTTTCATAGGGTATTGCCCTCAAAAGGAAGACGTCATTTTGATAAGTCGCTACATGCCGGTAGCCCGCAACCGCCATTAACTGTTATAAAATAACATTCCATAGCGCAATGCAACGTCAACAATGTGTCGAAATTTGCGCAGCAATCGGTTATGCGTCAAAGCCCGTGTTTATCGCCATACCGATAAAAACGGGCGCTTTCTCCCACAAGTTGCAGTGATCACATGCACGACTCTCATCCTTTTGCGTAATCTGCCTGTGGTTAAAAACCGTAGCGGAACCAGGCGAAGAGGACATTGCCATTATTATAAGTGCCTGGAATATAGGTAAATTGCACGCTGGCCTGTTTATAACTTGCAGAAAGCAGCGGCAGCACGACAGGCAAAGGAACATAATTGGCGAAATCTTGTCGCGCGGTCACCGCTGCCGTCAAACCAAGCCCCAGACGAAAATCACGGTTTTGATCCAGATACCAGCCCTTTTCCCAGCCGTAGCCGATAATGGGCTCCCATTTGTTGTGGGAGTCCTTAAACGCCATGGCATACAATGAGCTCCAGTTTCCATCGGCGTTATAGCGGGACACACCAAAACCGCCGCCCCACGGCCTCTCGTTATAGCGGTCCGTTTTTTCTTGGTCGTAGGTGAAGCGGTTATGCCAGGTGAGAAAAGGTAAATAGAGATCATAACTCTGTGGATGGTCCCAGGTTTCGGTCACATCTTGTTTAAACCCGTCCCACCATTGCGCTATCCGTTGTTCGCCGTAAATGACCGCCTCTGCATCAGTCGGGACGAAAGCAGCCCACCCAATAGCCCAGCACACAATGAATAGCCTTAACATATACCACCTCATAATACATTTGCCATCCTGAAATAAACGTCACTGTCTACTGTCAGGTCTTTATTTAATGGTGGTAAACACTACTGTTCCCACATTAAACAAAACATAAATTTTTGAAGCTTTCCTGAGAAGCAGATCACTCTTAATAAGCGTAGTAATCTTTAAACAAACGTGACGGCAATCATCTGCAGAAACGGCTTTCCCCGGATAAAGGGTCAATGGATGGCGAGGCAGTCCAAAACCATAGTATGTTGTAACTATTTTTAAACTGTGTCTAAGCGGCAATGCAATATTGAGAGTGGGGATTATGGTCGACTACCGCAGACGGCAAACGTCTCCCCCATCGCACCGATTACTGGCGATAGCGCAAGGTTTCAATTAACCGGGCAAAGGCCGGGGTATGCTGCCTGCGGCTGGGATAGTAAAGGTAATATCCCGGAAAGGGTTCGCACCATTCGTCCAGGGCAGTGAGTAACTTCCCATCAGCGATATCTTGTTTGACGCAATCTTCCGGGACAAAGGCTAACCCCATACCAGACAAAGCGGCATCAAGACGGGAGGACAGGTTAGTAAACGTAAGCTGCCCTTCGACTTTGACGCGGAGTTGCTGACCGTTTTTTGAAAACTCCCAGGCATATAAGCCTCCCATAGTCGGCAGGCGCAGATTGATGCAGTTGTGTTGCTGCAAATCATGGGGCATTTGCGGTTTACCGTAGCGAGAAAAATAGTCGGGCGAACCCACCACCACCATCCGCCAGTCCGGCCCGATACGCACCGCGACCATATCTCTGGCCACCTGCTCGCCCAGACGTACCCCCGCATCGAAACGCCCGCTGACGATGTCGGTCAGCGTGTTATCGATTACCAGTTCCACATGCACATCCGGATATGTCTGCAGAAAGGGTTTCAGCGCGGGCCAGACGGTGGATTGCAGCGCATGCTCACCGAGCGTAATGCGGATATTCCCGGCAATGTTCTCACTCATGCTGCTCAACATGATCAATTCGTTTTCTATATCCGCAAAGCGTGGCGCAATACTATTAATTAAAAGCTCACCGGCTTGCGTAGGCGCGACGCTGCGGGTAGTACGGGTTAACAGCCGTATTTTCAGGCGCTCTTCAAGCCCACGAATTGAATGGCTCAATGCCGATTGAGATAATCCCAATTTTGCTGCTGCTCGAGTAAAACTGCGTTCACGGGCAACAACGATAAAGTAGAACAGATCGTTAAAATTATCTCTTAGCATCACAGCCCCGTTGCCAAATACTTTTATTTAATCGTATTCAATACTACTACGCGTCACAGAGGAAACATATGTAAAATCTCATTGATAAAAAATAACGCAAAAGCCGAAGCTCCTGTCTAACAATCGTGTTAATCCACAGGAAGCGCCCTCGAAAATGAGGCTATATCATGAGTGTTTGAGATAAAAAATATTATTCTCTATTAATAATTACGCAAATTTAAATAATCGTATTATTGATACATCAAAAGGATAATACTACCCGTCCTTTAATTCCTCCATTATTAAACACATCGTTTCGTGAAGGGAATATTAATTGCCATATCATGACATGAAAAGCCACGCTTAGACGCAAACAATGTCGGGAAACAGGTTAAAGAGGGTAGCATGCCCTGAAAAACCGGGGGCCACGATTTCGTACTGGATTGACGGCGAGAAAGGCAAAACAGTTGGGGAAAAGTTGCGGATGGAAAAAGTCTCTCCATGATAATTCAATATATTCCCTGGCGCCTCACGGCTCACTGTTTTGCAGATTATCGCGCCCCACCCCGCCAATAAACGGCAGCCGCAACCGCAACGGCGTGAAATCCAGCCCCATGCTCAGGCCAAGGACGTTAAGCTCAAATCCCTCTTCTGCACCCAGGGTGATACCCGCGACACCCAACAGCGACACCTGTATACCGCGCCCGGACGGGGGTAAACCGATGAGGTTACGCAGCGAGCGAAAATCTTTGCCCACCGCATTAGCGGGCATATCCAGTTTTAAAGCAGGCACGACACGGCCGATATGAGCAACAAACGTATTGCTGTTTGGTCCGGGCCAGGCGTGATAGGTATCCGGCCACGGGTATGAGGCGATGGCCGCCTCAATCTGCGGGATCATCGCCTCGGCTTGCGCGCCACGGTGTTCAACAAGCAGGCGGGGTTTCGCCCCGTACCAGTAGCCATCCGGCGCGTTGCGGTTACGTCGCACTTTTTCGCCGCCACCCCAACTGGCAACCTCGTAGCGGTTGTATTCCGTATCACCCGCACGCTTAAACACAATCCATGGATGCACAGCCACCACCCCTTTCCAGCCCCATGTCGGCGCGGCATAAACCTGAACAATCGCCAGTTGGGCATTTTGCCGGGCATCAGGTGCAATGCCAGAAGAATCACGCCTGGCGGCCCACCCCCCTTCCTGCACCCGCGATTCACGTTGGTGCATCGCCTGGACGAGACTGGCAATTAGAGAGAGCAGAATGATGCAAAAAATACATAAACAAAGCGTTTTTATCGGGGTCATGGCACCCTGCTATCAGAAGGGAATATCGACGCGTCCGATGAGTATACCGTCGTTTTTGTATCGCAGTATGCCCTTAGCACATAACGCAAAAGCCCGTCTCTTCCCCGGACAGGCCTGAAAGTGTTCGCGCTTTCAGACAACATCGCAAAACTAGCGCAACGTTCCTCTTGAACCTGAGCACACCAGTTGTCGACGTTTGATGTGGTACATCTCAACATCCGATTGCAGGAAGAAGCCCATTTCCCAGGGATTTTTGCGGATAAATGCTTCCCGAATGGTCTCATAAAGTGGGCTATCTGATGGCACCAGAGAAGCCTCGCCTTCCACAATGGTGTAGTTCCATTCAATCGCCCGCTCAAACGTATAGTGAGCACGTTCATCCATGGCAAAAAAACAATGTGGATTACGTTTTAGCAGCCTGGATTTGAACATCTGCGGGAAGGTAATGAGGAAAATATCATCATCGACGGACGATAAAAACGCCAGCACCGTGGTGTGCGGCTGCTCGTTGGCCATGGTAATCAATACACCAACTTTATTCACCGCATCTTTTGATTCAGGTTCAGGCATATTGCGCAGCGTGGTGAATGGCACAGGCAGTTCGGGCCTGTTGTCAGCCGGGAATTGATACCCCTCTTCCCGGATCTCAAGCACGACGCTCATTCCGTGAATCAACTGACATTCCCGTGGCGCGACAACCACCCAGTCTTCTTCCTGACTGATAACGCGGCCTTTATACGAGGCGCGATATACACTGATTTCGGCATCGAACTCATCAACGCCCGAACGGTTATCCAGATGCAGGGTAACGAAATCCCCTGCCGAAAACGTATGTCCTTTTGGGAAGTAAACCCGCAGGCTGTTATCCGACTGAATAAAAACACCACAAACATGAATAACCACATTGTCCTGCTGGTAACCCGCCAATATGCCGAGCACCTGTTTACCAAGAAAAGTTGCCAGATTCATTTATACCTTTTCCCTGTTCATAGACTTTCAGTGAAACTGTTATCGGCAACGTTTTGTTAAACCATAGTTTTTTGTTCAGTGGGCTCAACAGGCAGCAGTGGAAGGTCAGTACTCAGAAGGGAATAAAATAAGGCTGGTTACCCGGCCTGAATATCACTTGTAATCGATAAAGTTCAGGATGGCCTCGTTGAACTCCTTCGGTGCCTGAATAAAGGCGAAGTGGCTGGTGTTCGGCAATATCAGCAATCCGGCTTTCGGGATCGTATTGGCGATATATTCCAGGTGCTCACGCACAATGGCCTCGTCATGATCGCCGTCGACAATCAGTACCCGGTTGGAGATTTTCTTAAGATCCTCATCGCTCCAGTTGGGCTGCGTTGCCCACATATGGCTTATCTGATCGACAAAGGCATCATACTGGTCCGGGGTTTTGGAAAGCTTGCGATATTCATTGCCCGCCCGCTCGATATAGCTGGCAAAGACCGGGTTTTTCTCGGTATCCGGTTTCACACCGCTGGTTTTGGTGTTAGGGGCAAAGGAAAAAATACGGTTCACTCGTGTGGGGTGGCGAATCGCCAGATCGATACCAATAATCCCCCCGTCACTCCAGCCGACAATATCCGCTTTCTGAATATTCAGGTGATCGAGCAACGCCACCACATCATCACTCATTAAGTCGTAGCTGTAAGGCCGTTCGTCGCGCGTACTGCGCCCGTGCCCCCGACTGTCGACCACGATAACCTTATGATCTTTTGCCAGCGCGGCGACTTGCAGGCCCCAGTAATCGGAATTAGCCAGACCGCCGTGGAGTAACACCACCGGCTTCCCCTCTCCGGTCGTTGCGTAATAGAGTTGTATACCGTTGACGCTGGCATACGCCGGTTTCAGCGCGGCAACAGGAGCAGGCGTTCGCGGTAATTTTTTCCAGCGCTCCCCCCAGGCAGGCGGGGACTTAGGCGTAACAGCCCAAGTCGCAGATGTGCTCAATGCCCCCATCACGCAGAGCAGCCCGGCGAGGATTAATGTGTTTTTTTTCTTCATAGCGATCCCTCCTGATTACGTTTAATGTGCCTCACCCAGCTCTCGGGTACGTTTCACCGCCGCCAGCACGCTGCGTTGCAGGCCTGCGGCAAAATCGCTGTTGTTAAGCTCATACAACCCATGGATCCCGACGCCTGCCGGCGAATTGTTAATATCCAGAAGCTGTCTTGGATGTTTCTGGCTTCGGCGCAGCATCTCTACCGCGCCCTGCAGATTTTCGAGCACCACTTCGCTTGCCTGCGCACGCGACAGACCGGCCAGAACGCCCGCGTCGGTAAACGACTCGATAAAGTAATAAATGTAGTTCGGCCCGGCAACACCGAAGCCGGTAAAGATATCGATGAGCCGTTCCGGCAGATAGAGCACCTTGCCAAAGCCGTTGAGAAAAGGTTCCACCTGTTCGGCGCTCGCCTGCGCATTCAGAACCACCCCGCTGTAGCCAAACCCGGTGTCGGTAAGCGTATTGGGGATAACGCGGGCAATGGGTTTTCCCGTCCCCAACGCCGCTTCCAGTTGGCGCAATGTCACCCCGGCAATCAGCGAGACCACCGTCGTTGCGGCAGAAAGATGAGGCTGAATACGCGCAGCGACACTTGCTAAATCATCCTGCGGACGGATCCCCAGAACCACCAGCGCAGCCTCGTGTAGCCGTTGCCCGTTCTGCCGCTCCGGCGCCAGACCATAACGTTCAGTGAGCAGTGCAATACGGTTTGGGTCGATATCCTCCAGCGAAATATCCTGCGAACGGAGTGTTCCCGCCGCCAGAGAGGCACGAATAATCGCCTCCGCCATTTGCCCGGCACCAATAAAATGGACTTTTGCCATGAGCCGCCTCTCCTTATTGAAAGCGATATTCGCCGTTACCTACATGAAAACGGTGGCCTTTCAGCGCCGGGTCAGAGACGTTAAAGACCAGTTCAACTAACCGATTAGCCACACTCTGGCGAAAGATAAAGCGCTGTTCGCCCACCGCCAGTCCCTCCGGCGATTCGTTGAAACCAAACAACTTATGCCAGTGTGCTCGCGCGGCCTGCGGATCCTGCACGTCAAAAATGGCACTCTGTAATGTCACTTCGCCTGCGGGATGTGGCCTGTCGAGCCCCTGAGCACGTAGCCGCGCCAGCCGGGCGTTATCGTCTTCACCCCATTGCAAAATAAAGGGATATGGCAGGCCGTTAAAATCCCCATCGATGGTGAAGATGCGCCAGCTAATCACATTGCCCTGCGGGTCGTTACGCTGGCCATCGACTATCGGCGAGACCTGTAATCCTTTGCTGCGCAATTGCGCATGCGTCTGGTCAATATCATCCGTGCGCAGCGCCACCCGATGCAGCGCCTGGTTTTCCGGCAACAGGTGCGCCGCATCGCGGGAGAGCAAAAAATCGGTCTGTGCCGACGCCAGTTCAGCCTGATCAGCGATGGCGAGAAATTCAATATAGATCAGCCCAAAATAGCTGAGTGCATTCCAGGTTCCCCAGCCAGGGTGACGCCCACCGGCAAGCGCGTTGAGCCTCTGTCCCGTAAAGATGGTGATGGCCTCTTGCGGCTGGTTAACAAACTGCACGGCATGGTCCCATTTTAATGTGGTCATGAAGCCCCCTTGAATGATTATTCCCAGTCGGTGTTCACTTTGACGTTCTCTGCACCCGGCAGGCCGTAAACGTCTTCGTCATACCACTTGCGAGACAACGCGGCGAGCGTGCCATCTTTTTTGAGGGCTTCCAGCTCCGTGTCGATGGCTTTGATCAGTTTCGGGTCAGCACTCTTTTTGTAGAGATAGACGTTAGGGAACAGGCCGACAGACTCGGAGGCTTTCAGGTTAAGATTGAGCGCTTTGTTTAACGCCAGTAAGGCGCCAATCGGATAGATAGCCGCATCATATTCACCAGAAGCAACGGCTTTGAAAATGTCCGCAGCAGACTGCTCACCGTTCGGCTGCAGATTGATTTGCTGGCCTGGGTGCTTTTTGTTGTAGTTATCAATCACGGTATAACGCGCATCGGATGTATGAATCGGCACCAGTTTCTTCTTGCCGCTCGCCAGATCGGCCAGCGTATGAATGTCGTTTTCATTGTTACGCACAATTAAACGCAGGTCGCTGATGCCCGAAGGCTGGCCGGAGTAAGCGTATTGCGCCGCACGCTCTTTTGTCAGATAAAAATGGTCAGCAGCAAGGGTGTATGCGCCGGTGGACAGACCGACAATCATCGCATCGCGGGAGACCGCATTAAAATGGAACTTATAGTTGGTGAGCTTCTGATCAATGACCTTTAATAACTCACCGTCGTAACCGGTAATATTATTGTTATCGTCTACAAAGCTAAACGGGAACCCGTTTGCATTCACCACCACTTCAACAGTTTGCGCATCAGGGCTTTTTTCGACCGCTTGCGCCACCGTTATATTCATTGCCAGGAGCAGTGAACTTACCAACAACACCTTATTTTTGAACATATTTCTTTCCCCAAAATGAGTGAGATGGAACCACTTTACGTGCATGGCTTTTCCACCGGTTACTGAGATACACCTCGATATGTCGCAATATCCAGGTAAGGACCAGACAGAGCGCAATATAAATAAATAGAACGATGCAATAGGCCTCCACATAATGAAAACCGCGCACCGCTGCGATATTCGCCTTAGCCATCACATCCACCACCGTAATGGTGTAAACCAGTGACGTATCCTTGATCAGGTCAATCAGGACGCTGGTGTAGTTAGGTAGAGCGGATACCGCCGCCTGCGGAAAAATGATGCGTCGAAACTGGGTAAAGCCGCTCAGCCCTATCGACCATGCGGCCTCGCGTTGCCCTTTTTCCACGGCATTCCACGCGGAGCGAAAAGTCTCGGCAAAGTAGGCGCTAAACACCACGGAAAAAGCAGTTACGGCGGCCACCAGCGGTGAGAGTTTGTAACTAAACGGCGTATCCTGCGGCCCGCCCCAAAGCCCGCTGGCAATCCACGGCCAGACATAAAAGACAAAATAGAGCATTACCAGCATGGGGATAGAGCGCCCGAAAGAGATAAACACCTGCACCAGATATTTCACGTACGGCACATTGCCAATCATCACCCAGGCAAAAACACCGCCTAATAACGTTGAAAATATTAACGATAAAAAAGTGATCAGTAACGTGACCGGTAGCGCGCTTAATATAAAGGTGAAGTTATCTCGGATAAAATCGATGCTAAACATAGTCGTCTTTTACTCCAGTAAATATTGATACTTTTTCTCAATACGATTTGTGAGATAAAAGATAATCATGTTAAGCAACCAGTAGATGAGAATGACGCTAATAAACGCCGCGACCTGCTTCGCACCATAACTGTTTTGCGAGATTTTTTGTGCGCGACCAAAAATATCGACAATACCAATAATGTTTACCAGCGATGTCATCTTCACCAGATTGATTAAAAGGTTGCCGAAATTGGGAATAGCGATAATGAGCCCCTGCAGAAAAATAACGCGCGCAATACCCATGTGCCAGGGAATATTCAAACTGCGTATCGCCTCTTTTTGTCCGATATCCACGGCATTCCATGCCGAGCGCATCATTTCGGCAAAATAAGGGCTGATGCCGACGGAAATAGACAAGATGGCAAAAGTCATATCGCTAATCAGTAGCACAGGAAGTTCCAGCGCTGAGAGAATCAGTTTCCCGCCGAAGAAAAAGAGCAGGATTAACAGCGCCAGCGGCGCACCGCGCAGCACATCGGTGTATGCTTTTGCCAGCCATCTCAATAACGATGAGCGACTAAACTGCAAGACAGTAGCGACCAGACCAAGTGCCAGACCGAGCAACAAAGAGGCCAGCGTGATCCCCAGGGTGATCGGCAGGTTTTCCAGTAATTTCGGCACAATCAATAGCAGATCGTCGGAACGCAACAACGGTTGTGGATTCATTACATTAGCCTCAGGCGTGGAAACGGAGTCGGGCAAGAAACGCCTGTGTGCGCGTGTGTAACGCCGCGCCAAAAATCTGCTCCGGCGGCCCCTGCTCCACGATTTCGCCGTTTTCCATAAACACCACACTGGAAGCGACCTGGCGGGCGAATTCCATTTCATGAGTTACGATAATCATCGTTTGCCCGTTCGCGGCAATCTCCTGAATGAGTGTCAGAACCTCGCCGACTTTCTCCGGATCCAGCGCCGATGTGGGTTCATCCAGCAACAGCACCGCCGGGTTAATCGCCAGCGCACGGGCAATGCCAATACGCTGTTTTTGCCCGCCAGAAAGGCTGTTCGGATAGTGATCTTTTTTATGTAACAATCCGACCTGTTTTAGCAGGCGTTCAGCCGTCGCGACCGCCTCCTGACGCGGGCGCTTTTGCGCATAGATCAAGCCTTCGGTAATATTTTGCAAGGCGGTGAGATTATGAAACAGATTCCAGGATTGAAAAACCATCGCGGTTTTCGCGCGTATTTTTTCAATCTCTTTTTTTCCTGCTTTGGCGCAATCAACAATGGCGTCGTCAATTTTTATTTGCCCGCTATCGGCGGGTTCCAGAAAATTCAGCGTGCGCAACAGTGTCGTTTTACCCGAGCCGCTTGGGCCAATAATGCAGATAATTTCCCCTGCATTAATGGAAAGCGAAACCTCTTTTAGTATTTTTTCGCCAGTAAAACTTTTACTGATTTTCTCAATGGCAATCATCATTATATTTTCGCAGCGGGCTATCCCTGATAAATGCACAACGGCGGCATCTATTTCTTTACAAAAACTATATTGCCGGTGGGTCTATAAAGACAAACAAGAAAAATACATATGCAAAGTTGAAAAACACATTTCCGAAATGGGAGTATTTCCGGAAATTGACCTATTTAAACTATTAAGGGGAAATGAAGGTGGGGGAAAGGATGATCCGCTCTTTATCGTCGCGGATCATCCTTTATATTCTCTTTAACGGCTCACGCCTGTGAGCCAGTAAGGTTCGCCAAGCGTCAGCATCAGGCGATTGGCCCATGCGAAAAAGGCGGCTGATTGCACAAGATCCACAATCTCCAGGGTACTCAGCCCCTGTTCACGCAGTTGCGCCACATCCTGCGCGCTGGCCTGCGCGGGCGTGCTGGAGAGACGTGCAACGAAATTGATCTGCGCCTGCCAGCGTGGCGACTGCCCTTGTGCCAAATCGCCACCGGGGGCGATATCCAACAGACGTTGCACCGCCTCCTGCTGTTTAGAAAGCTGGCTGGCTTTACGGGCATGTACCGAGGCGCAATAAATGCAGCCGTTGACCTTACTGGCGACAGTTGCCGCCAGCTCACGCTCGGCGCGCGGCAGTCCCGACGCGGTATAGAAAATCCCTTTATCCGTCAGCGTGCGCTGCTCAAGCACGGGAAGATTACGCCCCAGCAGACGGAAATAGTCCGACTCGCTATGGCCGAAACGGGCCAGGGTCGCCTGCTCGTCGGCGTTAAAATCAGGCAGCGCTTTTGCCGCAATCCACGGCTCCCAGCCGAGCTCCGCCTGGGTAAAGGCAACCGGCGCCCGTTTGCCCGTAAGCGTCTGTGGCTGCGTATGCCACTCCCCTGCCGTTACGGCTTGTGGCTGGGGGATGTCCACCTCATGGCCTGCCAGTAAACGATAGCCGCGCAATAAGCGGCTCTGGAAACTGATAAAGGCGGTTAATTGCGACAGGGTCACAATATCGTCCTCTGACCATCCGGCGTTCAGCAAGGTCTGTAAGTCAGCCGCCTGCGCGCTTACGGGATGTAGCGTGAGTGTCCTGGCATGGGCCAGCGCCGCGTTCAGCGCCGGGGTCACGTTCGGGACAGTAACGTCCTTGCCGCGTTGCTCGTAATAGCGGCGCAGTACGCTGTCCCGCAGCCAGTTGCTAATTTGCGCCGCCAGCCAGAATCGCACGGTGAGCGTCAGCTTTCCCTGTACAGTCCGGGCGGAAAAAAGCGCCTCATAGCTGCCCTGAGTATGGCGCGTTGCCGCTTCCCGCGTCTGGCGAGCGGCGGCCAGTTCACTGTCCGGCGCAATCCCGGCCAGGCTGTCGAGCAGGTCGTGAGCGTGTAACGCCGTCTCTTTTTCCGGAATCAAAGGGTCATGCAACGTCATAAAATCTCCTGTTGTTGAGTACGGTGCGTCATGCCGGGAATGGCGTCGATCAGCTCCCGCGTGTAAGGATCACGGGAGTGGCTAAAAATGTGTTCTACCGGGCCGGACTCCACCTGCTTTCCGTGGTGGAGCACGCTCACGGTGTCGGCAATTTGCCGCACCACGGAGAGGTCGTGGGAGATAAACAGATAGGTCAGGCCGAGTTCGCGCTGGAGCGTGTCGAGCAGGCGCAGGATTTGCGCCTGTACCGTCACATCAAGGGCGGAAACCGCTTCGTCGAGAACCAGCACCTGGGGTTCCAGAACGAGCGCTCGCGCAATGGCCACGCGCTGGCGCTGGCCGCCGGAGAGTTCATGCGGTTTACGGGTCAGTAGCTCGTGCGGTAGCGCCACGCGTTCAAACATCTCATGGACTTTCTGCGCGCGCGTTGCCCGGTCGAAGCGACCAAAGTTGCGCAGAGGCTCCTCCACAATGTCAAACAGACGCTGCGCTGGATCGAGCGAACTGAACGGATTCTGATAAACCAGTTGAATTTTTTGCCGGAACTGACGCAGCGGCTCTCCTTTCAGGCGGGTGATGTCTGTCCCCTCGATCAGAATCTGTCCGCTGGTGGGGCGATGAAAGCCAAGCAGGCTGCGCGCCGTTGTGGTTTTCCCCGACCCCGACTCCCCCACAATGGCATGTGTGGTGCCGCGTTCAACGCTAAACGACAAATTATCCACCGCACGGAACAGCGTTTTGTTGTCTGTGGAGAGCGGATAGGTCTGGACCAGATTATCCACCCGAATCACTGTGTCACCGCCGTTTGTCCGCGGCGCGCGCGGCGTGGGATTGAGCGACGGCACATCCGCCAGCAGCGCTCTCGCGTACTGGCTGCGGGGTGCCTGCAACACCGCCTGAATGGGGCCTTGCTCCTGCACATGTCCGCGCTGGAAGACCACCAGCCGGTCGGCGCGTTCTGCCGCCACGCCTAAATCATGGGTCACAAACAGCACGGCAGTGCCACTTTCACGCCGCAGTTCATCCAGTAAATCCAGCACGCGCTTTTGCACCGTCACATCCAGCGCGCTGGTCGGCTCATCGGCGACAATCAGCGCAGGCTTCAATGCAATGGCAATGGCGATCAAGACCCGCTGCTTCATACCGCCCGAAAGCTGATACGGATATTGCTGCGCACGTAGCTCGGGTTGCGTCAGCCCAACGCGGGCCAGTAGCGCCAGAGTTTGCTGGCGAATAACCTGACGGGGTGCGCGCTGGTGCAAACGCAGGATCTCATCAACCTGCGCGCCGATGGTTTTGACCGGATTGAGCGAGCTGGTGGGATCCTGGGGAATCAGACTGATACGCGCACCGCGAATGCCGTCCAGTTGCTTTTGCGACCAACGGCTGATATCGGTGCCGTTCAGGCGAATCGCCCCCCGGGTCAGGCGACCATTTTCACTGAGCAAGCCAATCACCGCCTGTGCCGTGGTGGTCTTGCCGGAACCGGACTCCCCTACCAGCGCCACCACTTCACCGGGGTTGATCTGAAATGACACTCCTTCAACCACCGTGCGATCGCCTTCGGCGGTGCGGTAACGGATGGTGACATCCTCCAGCTCCAGTACCGGTACGGTGGCGCTGCTCTGTTGCAAACTCAGGTTCAGGCTCATGATTGCCCCCTGCGTAATGACTGGCTGACACGGTTGGCCGCCAGCACCACCAGCACGACGACAATCCCCGGGAAGGCCGTCAGCCACCAGGCCGTTGAAAGGTAATTCCGGCCTTCGGCGATCAGCAATCCCCACTCTGGCGTGGGCGGCGGTGCGCCATACCCCAGGAAACTGAGGGTGGAAATAGCCAGAATCGCGCTGCCGAATTGCAGGGCGGCAAAGGCAAAGACGGTACTCAGGGCGTTAGGCACGATATGGCGTAATAGAACACTGAAAAAAGTGCCGCCGCTGCCCCATGCCGCTTCGACGAAATCGCTGTGGCGCACACGCAGGGTTTCACCCCGCACCAGACGGGTAAAACTGGCAATCGAGGTGATCCCCACCGCAATGGCGGCGTTCACCGTGCCGAAGCCCAGCAGAATGATGACGCTCAGCGCCAGCAGCAGCCCGGGAATAGCGAGCAGAATATCGATAACGCGCATGATCAGGCTATCGAACCAGCCCCTAATCGCCCCGGCCAATAACCCAAGCGTGCTACCGAGCGCCAGCCCAAGACCAACCGCAATAAGCGCGCCGGAGAGTGAATGCACGGCACCATAGACAATGCGGGTATACAGGTCGCGGCCCAACTGGTCGGTGCCAAGCAGATAGCCGTTGCCGGGGGCAAGACGCTGTGCGCCCGCCACGCCGTCTGTCGGGCTGAAATGGGTGAACCAGGCGGGAAACAGCGCCCAGAGCACAACCGTCAGCAAAACCAGCCAGGCGGCAATCAATCCCGGACTCAGCGTAATACGGGGTACGCGAGCGCGTTTGTATAATGACGGGAAGCTGAGCTTCCCCTGAGGAACGACCGTCATGAGGTGACTCCTGTACTGTTTTTCAGGCGGGGATCGAGCAAGGGATATAGCAGATCGATGGCGAGGTTAATCACCACAAAAGCGCTGGCGGAAATCACCACGATGGCCTGTAACACGCTACTGTCCTGGGTATTGACCGCTTCCTGGGTGAGTTGCCCCAGGCCACTGCGACCAAATACGGTTTCGGTTATCAACGCGCCGGCGATAAGTTCGCCCAATAACAGCCCCGCCACGGTCAGCGTTGGCAACAGCGCATTGCCCAACACATGGCGCCACAATACCCCCGCCCGGCTGGCCCCTTTCGCGCGTGCCACGGCGACAAACGGCTGGGTTTGTATTTGGTCAATACTGCGCATCAAAATTTGCGCCAGCGGCGCGGAAATCGGTAACGCCAGCGTCAATGTGGGCAGGATCAGCCCCTGCCATGGGCCTGGGTTAATAACGGGGATCCACCCTAACTGGAAAGAAAAAATCTGGATTAACACGATGCCAAGCCAGAAAGTCGGTACCGAAATAAACAGTGATGGCAGCGATTGCAGCGCCGCACGCAGCCCGCTAAACGGCGACAAAAATGAGAGTGCCGCCAGCACAAAGGCCAGGATCGTGGCGACGATCAGCCCTAACAGCGCCAGCAGGAGCGTGGAAGGAAGATTCTCACTTAGCAATTCACTGACCGGCACGCCGGTCTGGACGGAAAGGCCGAAATCCCCATGTAACAGGCTGACCACGGCGTGGACATATTGCGTCAGCACCGGTGTGTCAGCACCATAGCTCAGGCGCAACTGAGCAATTTGATCGGCGCTCAGCCCAAGATCCGGATTCTGGAACTTGATCAATATTGCGTCGCCCGGAAGCGCCTGTAACAGCACAAATGAGAGCGTAAAGGCGGCCCATAACACTATCAGCGCCTGACCAAAACGTACCGTCAGATATCTGCCCATGGCTTGTCCTCTTGCACGGTACCCCTCGCCCGATGACAAGGGGAAACCCATGCGTTATTTATCTAACCAGGTGTTGTAAAAACTCGGACGCCCTACGGCTTCGAAGCTCAGCCCCCTGGTGGATGGCGCACCGGCATAGACCTGCGGCTCTTCAAAGATAGGGATCACGTAGGCTTTATCGATAAGGTATTGCTGCACCTCATTGACCAGCGCAATACGCTTATCCTGTGAGGTGGCGGAGGCGATACCCTCCAGTAACCCGTTCAGATGGCTGTCCTCAAACTGCTTAACCTTGTCGCTGGCGCCCCCTTTTTGCAGCAGCACATTGCGCAGCGTCGGGTAGTACTGACTTTTCAGGACATCCGGATCCGCGCGGCCCACCATGCTCGGATATACGCCCGTTTTAGCCGGGTCAAGGTTATCAAGGGTTTTACTGCCCGCATCCCCCGCCAGAACGTTGAGTTTGACGCCCACTTTGGCCCACTGCTGCGCCACCAGTTGCAGTGTCTCTTTGTTCTGCGGCTGTGGCGGCGATTCGTACGCCGTCAGTGTCAGGGATTGCCCGTCTTTCTGTCGCACGCCGTCCGGGCCGCTTTTCCAGCCTGCCTCTTCCAGCAAACGCGCCGCCTGGGCCGGGTCGAATTTCAGCTTGTCGGAAAGATCCACATAGCCCACCGCCGTTTTGGCTAACACTGATGTGGCCTGCGGGTAATTTGCGGAGAAGAGCGTCTGGACAATCTCTTTGGTGTTGGTGGCATGCAGCAGCGCCTCACGCACCTTTTGATCCGCCACCAGTGGGTTATCAGGGCGGAAGTTAACACTGTTGTTCACCCCACGCGTCGGGGAGGCATAAACGGCAAAGCCTTTGTCGGAGACACGCTTCTCGTCGTAGGCCTGAATCTGGCGAATCGCATCGGCCTGGCCGGAGAGTAACGCGCCAATACGGACGCTATCTTCCGGCGTCACCAGCACGTTAATGCCGTCCAGATAAGGACGCCCCTGATGGGCAAAACTCGGCGGCGCCCAGTTATAGTCCTTACGCGCCACCAGTTTCACTTCGCGACCCGGACGGTCGCTCTCCACCACAAACGGGCCGGATCCAATAATGCTGCGCGCGCTGCCGAGCTGGTTAAAGTTTTTCTCCAGGGTCGAGAGCGAGACGAGCCCGGAGCCAATGGC
This sequence comes from Phytobacter diazotrophicus, assembly GCF_052061655.1. Lineage (NCBI taxonomy): Bacteria > Pseudomonadati > Pseudomonadota > Gammaproteobacteria > Enterobacterales > Enterobacteriaceae > Phytobacter > Phytobacter diazotrophicus. Next base: position 3,572,848 of record NZ_CM125428.1, read on the forward strand.
GGAGGTGCCCTGCAGGAAACCCGGCGACGGAGATTTGAAAAAGAACTTCACCGTTAGCGGATCGATCACCTCACTTTTCAGGTAGTTGTTGATGACCTCGGACACCGGCTGGTTGAGGGCTTTATTGCCCAGACCATAGGTATCGAAATTTTTCGCTACAGCGTTGGCATCAAGCGGAGTGCCGTCCGAAAAGGTGACGCCAGGACGAAGTTTAAAGGTGTACTCGGTGTAATCCGCGTTGGTGGTCCAGGATTGCGCAATCCACGGCTCAATTTGCAGGGTTTTCGGGTTTTGCCAGGTCAGCTTGTCGGTTATCTGGTTGAGGATTCCGCCGTTAGGGTAAAACCCGCCCGCAGGCGGATAGAGGTTAGTGTGCGCCTGTTGTTCCAGATAGATTAGCGTGCCGCCATTTTTGGGCGCGTTTTCTGCGGCCACTGAAGCGGTGCTGATCCCTGCCAGTGCCATCGTGGCGAAAAGGCGAAATCGGTATGTGGAGAGCAAAATCGACATTGTTATTTTTCCTGTAGTTATCGTTTAAGCGTCGTGCTGAGCGCGGCCGGACGCCCCATACAGGCGGCTAGCCGTCCGAAACCTGATTTGATATTTTCACAGCGATGGGTAAACCGCAAAGAACAATACTGATAATGAATATGCGTAAATTTGTTAGCGAGATGTGACACCAAATCGGCAGCAGCGCAGGGTCCAGGCCAGACTGGGTTCTGCAAATAAAGGGTAATCGCTATCAGGCGGCAAGGCGCAGGCTGGGGCAACCTGGTGGCGGGAAAATGCCAACACTGCCCCAGCCTGCGCCTCAAGGAAATTAGCGTTCTCGCCAGGCATAGGGCACGGCAGGCTGCCACTCATCACCCAGCAATTCGAGATCATCGTAATGGATAATGGCCTGATAATGGTGTTCACGATCTTCAAAATAAAGCTGCCCGGAAATATGTTGTGCCAGGGTACGTGCGCCCTGGCTGATTCCAGGAATAAGACCAACGACATGACCATTGCTTAACAGCGCGGGGTGGCTAAAACAGTGCACCCTCGCCAGCGAAGAGGCGCTGTCACTGTGTTTTGCCTGAAACGCGAAATCAGCCCCCAGATAAGGATAACTCGCCAGTTGCGCGTTCTGCTTATCAGCAGGAGGCTGCCAGGCATCGCCCCAGGTTTTGACCTGATCCACCAGCGCATGAAATTCCGGACGGGCATGCCAGTCCAGAGCATATCCCGTGGCAAGGATCAGGTAATCTACCGGCACTTCGCCCTGCGGGGTATGAACAACGATGCCCTCCTGACGGGTTTCGACCCGCTCAACCGGGGCGTTAAAATTGAACCAGGCGTTGGGATGACGCGACACGCGCAGCGTGCTGCCGTGCGGCGGTGGCGTCTGGACGGTCGCGATATGCTGGGCCAGCCGCCATTTCCACTCATCCGGCAGATTAAAATAGCCTGATTCAAAACCCGGGTTGCCAGCCCCTTTTAACAGGTTCACGCGGGGAAAATCAGGACGACGGATCAGCAGTTCAACCCCCGCTGCCCCCGCTTCCAGCGCCGTGGCCGAAACATCCATCGCTGTGGCGCTACCGCCAACAACCGCAACCCGACGACCCGCAAGAGCGGCAAAATCAATCGCCTCTTCTGAGTGTGCCCAATACTGCTTTGGTACATCACTGACAAAATCAGGAATAGCAGGTCCGCCAAACGCATCCATTCCGATGGCCAGGATCACTTTACGCGCACTCACCCGCCGGATCTCACCCTGGTGCGAAAAGGTCAGTTCTACACGCTGTGGGTCCTGTAGATTCAGACCTGTCAGGGCGTGATCGTTACGCACATCCAGCGCCAGCACCTGGCGGTACCAGCGCAGATACGCGGCCCATTGCAGACGGGGGATCTTGTCCAGCGTATTCCAGGCCTCAAGGCCAAATTGTGCTTCATACCAGGCGCGAAAGGTCAAAGAGGGAATATCAAGCGCCGGCCCGGTAAGGTGCTTAGGCGAGCGCAGCGTTTCCATGCGCGCGGTTGTTGCCCAGGGACCTTCGAAATCTTTGGGCGCTTTGTCATACAGCACGGCGTCAATACCCTGCAGGCGCAGTGCGAACGCCGCCGCAAGGCCCGCCATGCCTGCGCCAATGATCACCACGTTCTGCGCCTGTGCGTCAGATTGTTGTGGCAACCAGCGTTTTGCAGGCAACGCCAGCCATTCCAAATCCTGTTTGATTCGGGCTTCCAGCGCGGCAAGCCCCTGCTCTGCCCTTTCGGATGGTGTAATGGGCGAAATCGAAGAAAGTGACATCGTCGTTATCCTTTTGCGTCAATGCATTCAGTCATTTGCTGAGTGATAGCACTTCGATACCAGGGGAACTACGATTTAATATTGCTAGCCTAATGCAGACTTTTTCTATAGGAGACCGGGATTGGGTTTGACTGGCGAAAGCACATGAGGCAGGTAATTTGGATTACGCGGAGGGCTGTAAACAGAAGCGGAGGTTCAGGGGAAAGGAGACGAAGAGGAAGTGAGGTATATGAGCAGGCGTTTTCCGGCGAAAGCGCAGAAACTCAAACGCTGATCCCTTGCGGATCGACGGCAGGTGATACGCCCGTAACGAGCAGTATGTTTAATTTTCGAAAAGTGTAAAACCACTCAGTAAGCCCTGACATGAGGGCAATATCATCATAGTGAAACTGAAATTTCTGCACTCCAGGGTATTGCCGCCCCCCGCAATTCGGCAATTAACTCTCTTCTGCTTGCGCGCAGTTTCGCCCTGCTAACTTTGCTTCATACAGTGCTTTGTCAGCACTTTTTTTAAGCATTTCGGCTTCCCACTTCTGACCATCAGAGACGATGGTTGCACAACCTGCGCTGATGGTGACGACCTTTTCCGGGAGGTCTGTCGAGATGTGCGCTATTGCCGCCGCTCTGATACTCATAACCACATGATCAGCAAATTGTTTTACTTGCGAGGCATCAGCTTCAGACAAAATGATGGCAAATTCCTCACCACCGTAGCGGGCAACCAGATCACCCTGCCGATGAACGAGAGAACCCAGTATGCTGCCGACTTTTTTCAGGCAAGCATCACCTGCCACATGACCATAGGTGTCGTTATAACGTTTAAAAAAATCGATATCTATCATGATAAGAGAAACAGGCAGCCTGCTTTTTTGCGAGTGAATCAGGCTTCTTTCCAGAAACTCATCAAATTGTCTGCGATTGGCAAGGCCAGTCAGCCCATCAAGCAGTGCCAGCAACTGGAGGGTATGATTAATGGTCGTCAGTTCGTCCCGCACTAAGGCCAGCTCAGCCTGATTTCGCGCATTTGTGTTAATCTGACGCAGCACAAACAAGCCAAGAATAAGCATCATGAAGAGCATGGCGATATTAAGCAGTGCATCTACTATGTTTTCTCGCAGCCAGTTCGTACGAATCCGGTCCTTGTCATAACCGGCGGTCACAATTAATGGATACCGTTCCAGGCGAGCATATCCAAAAACCATCTCCACGCCGTCGAGTAATGAAACCCAGGTCGCACTTCCACTCTCAGACGCTTTAAGTGCGAAAGTAAAAAGAGGACTGTTAGACAAATTCTTATTGATAGCCGAGTCCGGTAAAGGGCGAACATAGAGGGTAGAACTATCAGCCAGAATGAGCCCGAGGGTATCTTTCGGACCGATAATAAAATAACTATAGAAGTGTCGGAAATAATCGACTTTGATTGTAGCCAGCGCTACCCCCGCAAAATCACCATTCACATCATTGAGTCGTATTGACACCGGAATAACCAGATCGCCAGTGGAGCGACTGCGTATCACGTGACCAATATGAATGGCTTGCTCAGTATGCTGCTGATGCCATATAAAATATTCACGATCGGCATTGTTAGCTTTTGCGGGTATATAATTCCCTGTGGTGACGACCCAATTCCCCCCGGCGTCGTATATAAACAGGCCATGCAGTTGTGTAAGTTTGTCGTGTAGTTCTTTCAGGTGCCGGGCAAAGGGGGGCTTATTTGCGTAGTCTATACCATAAAAATTTAATTGCCGCACCACCTCAGAAAGCGTGATATCCACCTGTAAAAAGGTATCCTCTGCCTGGCGAGCCAGCGACACAGAAAGGTTTCGTGCATGGTTTTCACTTTCTGCGAGTTCATTTTGCCAGGACTGCCACATAGTCCAACTGTTTATCGCTGCGACGGCTACGCTGACGATAAAAAGAAACAATGCCATACTTCTTCCCAATGAAGTATGTAAGATTGTAGAAAAAAAGAGCGCTGTTTTCCTGACATTCCCCTTGCCTCCGTGCCAATTTTTGGAAAATTAAGCTGTCCTACATAAACGTTAAAAATACAGAACCATTAAAGCGGCATTGTGTTTAACAGGTGGAGAACTTTGTATGGGTATTTATTATATCACTTAGCTGGAATGACGGTGATGAAATAGCTTTTGGGAAATTTAAATATATAATATATAGCTAGTGTATTCATCATGACACTCGTTATCGTCAAGACGCGTCAGCGCATTTTCCTGATCATATCCAGCGAACTTACTTATAAGCTGCTGACAGCAGGACGACATCATACCGGGACTGAAAGGAAGCAAGCGCAATTCCAAAACGCTAACCCATTGCTGGAACAGAACAAAGCGGGAAACCGGAAAGGAACTGTCCAGCGGATTTAAAACTGAGGGGCACGTGGGGTGTATGACCGAAAAATTAAGGTCGCGCCGACGAGCGAACTGCCAGCATTGAAGTGTTCAAATTTGATGAGATGTCTAAGAGACAAAAACAAAGGGCTTACCTAATGGTAAGCCATTGTTTAATCTGGCGGAAGCGCAGAGATTAGGAGTCGAAGACCCTGCGGGTCGCCGGTTTTTTGTTCTATGGGTTTTCGTTTATATGGTGGAGCAATTATCCCCATTGGCACGGTTAACAAAAACGTTACGCGGCAGGCTGCTCCGGCCAACTAATATCCGGCGCAGTTGAGATATCGACTCTACTCAGCAGTACGCGGTATTTTTTCCAGGCAGTGAGAGCCGTTTTTTCGTCGCCTGTCGCCATATCCAAATCAGCGGCATCCTGTAGCGGCGCAATTCGCAATGCGGCGAGTCGGAGCAGTTCATCACGTTTAACCGCGTTCGGATCTTCCGCTACCGGTTTAACTACTTCAACCCATCCATCGTCTGACCAGTAATACTCTATGCCAGGTGAAATATTAATTTCGCCGTATTTGCCCTTTATTGCTTCCTGGTAAATTGACTGACCTGCCGTATCGTCGGGCATTGCTGCGAACGGGATAAACTGTTCTCCGTCGAATGAAATATCAACATCAACTGATTTTTCCGGGTTGATGCTGCGTGGATTTCTTACTTTTATCACTTCCTGCTCAGCGTTTGCCATCACGCGACCCTCTGCCATAAAGTTGTTCGATGTGCGTCGTTAACAGTGCGGGACATTCCGGCGCACCGCCACGACCCTGGAAGTGACCAGGTGGCGCCTAATCCGTCCGCCGTTGACGGAAAAAGATTGCCACCGGAAACAATGGTTTCCGGGTCAATATTGCCGCCATTGTAATACGCCAGAATAAACGTCCCAACAGTAGCGTAATTCTGCACACGAGGCAGATAATTAGCCGTAACCCAGTCAAATGTGGCTCTGGTATTAATGTTGCTGTCACGCGCAGAAAACTGTGCTGCTAACCAGTTTGATAGCCAGTCGTTGCCCCATGCGCTGCCATGAATATTTCCGGACGAGTTATCAACCGGGATAGACGAAAATTGTCCTTGGATGCCGTTAAATTTGTTTGAGAGATAATTCGACAACCAGTCATTACCCCAGGCACTACCGCGAATATTCCCGGACGGGTTATCAACCGGAATAGCGTTGATTTTGCTTTGCAGATCATTAAAGCGTGCGGTCAGATTAACGGCCAGCGAACCGCCCCATGCGGTGCCGTTCACATCACCCGTGGTATTGTTCACGGGAATGGCACCGAAACGGGCATTCAGATTATTTGACAACCATTCGCTATTGCCGCCAGTACCCCATATGGTGCCGTAGCTATTGCCATCAATGGCGTATTTGGCAGGCCCGGCATAGATGTTACGCCCGGCAAAAATCTCGCCCACTTCATTAAAGGTGACCCGGCCATATTCATTTTTATTTTCTGCATCCACTGTGCGGAAAATAAAACCACCTGTCCCGAGCCCCCGGTTATTGGTCAGCCCTGCTGTACCAAACCCGATACCGTTCCAGTCAATTGTTAATCCCTGTACAGATGGTGATGCAGGCGTATTGACGCGCATTGATGCCGACTGGATCAGACCTGTGACATTCAGCCAGGACATGGTGTCACCGATACGCTGGACGGCATTAGCCGCCTGTGTGATGGTGTTCTGCAATCCCAGGTACTGGATTATTGAGGCAACGTCCGCTTTATTAATCAGATTACGTCCGGCGGCGGTCAGGTTGGTTAATGCCAGGGTATCAGGCCCGGTAAAATAAGCCAGAGTATCAGCAGTGCCCGGCAGCGCGGCCAGAGACGTCAGCGCGGCGTCCAGTGCCTGAAAGTCTTTACCGAGCGCTGCCGCCATTTTGGTAATGAACGCAGCGATATCGCCGTTATCCGGAACATCCTGCCCGGTTTTATTGGTGATGTATTGCGCCAGCGCCGCCGCAACAAATGTTGCCTGCCGGATAGCCTTGTTGATCTGGGCACTGCTGGCCTTACCAGCCTGAAAGCCCGTCAACAAAGCGGTCAGCGCCTCATACTCAGCCTGAGTGATGACGTTTGCACTGGCCCCTGTCGCAAACGGTTTAAAGTCATTTTTAGCCATTACAGTAAAGTCCCCCATGCGCCGGTATCGAAACCGGTTATGTATTCGTTATCCATGTCAAAACCAAAAAAGCGGTTTCCCTCCGACGGCGTTTCCACCGCCGGAATTTGAATGCTGCCACCCCACACGCCCGCCGCTTTAACGGTCAGGTAGCCCTGCCTGATAGCGGCTATCAGTTCGAGTGAGACGTGAGAAATATCGGTCTCAGGAAAAACCCAGAGACCAATAGTCATGTCCTGGTTATCCACGATTTGCATACGCAGTCCGGAACCGGCCAGCGCGTTATCGAGAATGGGCGGTAGTGTGTCGTTCGTGCCATCCCAGTTATTAATGGCAATTTTCGCTTTGAGGATTACCCGATAAGTTTCGTCACTGAGCGCGGTATACCCACTGTCAGGATCATATGGCCCCTGCCACACGCCCTGGTCATAGCCCAGCCCCTCGGTATCCCAGGCGAAGAAAATGCCGGATATGGGAACGGCGACGTAGCGGCTGCGTCCGATCCACTCCCCTAAAATGTCAAGCTGCACGCCCACAGCATTATCAATATCAAATGCCGTCACCAGGCGGTTTAACGTAGTGCTGGTATCCAGAAACGGACGCGTTGACAAATCGACATGCTGGAAGAACAGAGGCTTCGTAGCGTGATAATTGGTAATCAGATCGGTGTATTGGCTCATGGCACCACCGTGATGGCGATATTCGCTGGTGAGCAACTGGCGGCTTCCGCATAACCGATATCAATATTTGCCGTCGCCACACTGCCAGCGGTTTTACCAATAGACAGGCTGTTAATGTCGTAATAACGGGCATTTCCGCCGCTCACGACACCGAGGTTAGCGGGGGAGTAAACACGGCTGATCAGCACGTCGTCACCAATAGCCAGCGAGTTAATGTAACTGGCTATGGTTGATTTTATCTGGTCGGCAATCAAAGAGGTGTAGCCAGGAAATACCCGCAGAGTGATAGAGACAAACACCGGCACGTTTACCGGGCGGGAAAATGATATCGGATGCGGATTACCCCAGATGTCAGCAACCACAATGGTTGTGGTGCCATATGTTCCCACCCCCTGCCCTTTTTTCCCCCGCAGCGTCTGCGCAATCGTTGTTGCATCACCGCCGTCAACAATGGCACTGATGGAGTGGGCCGGTAAGCCGTTTGCATCCACAGAGCCGGTGTCGTTTTCATAGAGTTTGTGGCGTGTCACGCCGGATATATTCGCCAGCGCGCCATCAACAGCGGCGAACGGCGTCAGTGAGGGTAATGCCACGCTCTGGCCCTGCCTGGCGCGCAACTCTGCATCGGTTTCTGCGGCAGCTCCGACCGTAGCCGCCAGTGGATTAGTGACTGACAGCCAGCCTCGCGTGGGGGTATTTATATGCGTCACTGAACCTGCCAGAGCGGCAACAGCGCCGTTGGCATCACATGTGGCCGTGAGCGTGACGCTACCGCTCACTCCAATGGAAACTGACGCCGGAAAATGCCAGATGATTCCGTTTGCATCCTTCGCCGAACCATTGGTGATGATCGTCCCGGCGGTCCCCGTCAGTAGCAGGTCAACCGTCGAACGCGTTTCTCCGCGCCGCACTATCCCGTTGATTTTAACGTTGCGCGTAAGAGTGTCACTCAGTGCCGTTGAGGGAGAAAAGCTGTTATAGACCCCAATAGCTGTCGTGTTGGCGTCGTGAATTGCCAGCGCCACCAGCGCGACCATTTGGCCGTCTTTGCTGTCGGGTTCCAGATACACATCAGTGCCGTAAATCTGCTGAAAATACCCGGTTACGGTATCAAGTATTGTCTGGTAATCAGGCGCACTGATCCCCTGGGCGGTTATCGTTGCCGATAACCCCAGCGTGTCGAGGTTCAAAGCCATTTATGCCTCGCTTGTAAGGGTCGTCATTCCGTAGAAGGTTTCGACCGTCGCGGTGAATGTTACGCGCCGGGATGAGGTGTTTACTGCTGTGTTAAATTCGGTAATGGACTTGACGCCCTTCGTTTCAAGAATGCGCTGCCGTATGGCGAGGTTATAAAGTTCCGGACGCTGCTTACCGAGCACAGACTGGATCCATGGCGTACCCTCGGTGGTGTCAAGAAACCACTGACCGTACCACAACTCAAACCGTGTTTTGATGGCCTGTGCCACCGCCTCCGGTGAATTAATCAGCCAGGTGTCATCACCACGGCCAAATGTATAATCGCCGTCGGTGTCCTCACGTCGGTATTGCATTAATTTGGCCCCCCGGTATTTCCGCTGCCCGTCTGTACACCGCCATGCGTGTGCATCATCAGGCTTTTATTCCCGGCTTTAACATCGTTGGTGACGTTAACCGGACCGAGCATTGTTGCACTGCCTCCGCTGGCGCCCATGCCCTGCGACAGGTTACCGTTAATGGTTACGTTGCCGTTTAGCACGATGGTCGGGGACGTTATTTCGGTACCACCGTCGGCGCTAGCCGTCAACTTACCCGGCGTTTTAACGGTAATCGCGTGACCGGCAGCCACTTCAACAAACGCGGCCCCATCATTGGTTCGCAACTGTGCAGCGCTGGCGCTGATGCCGCTGATTTTCTTTGCCTGAGACTGAGGACCGACGATACAAAATGCATCGGACAAATCATGCATTCTCGGGTCTACCGGTTCCTGAACTCCACCGTTCTGCCACCAAAAATCAATACAGCGATCGGAGAAGATCACCAGGCACTCATCGCCAGGACTGACGGGGAATGTCAGCGTAACGCCTCCACCACGTGGGAAAATAACAGGTACGTCTACCAGTAGCGGATACTCTTTGGTCGTTGTGTGGCCGTCGTTATCTCGCACCATACAGCGGACCGACGGCTGAACTGTCGCTGTCACCGAGCCAGGATCGAACGACTGGACAATACCAGGCAGTGCTACGCGAAGTTGCTCATTTATCGCCTGACGTTCTGAGGCCAGAACATCATCAAATGAGCCGTTACGAGACTGGATTGAAGCTGACATGGGTTACTCCGGACAATAAAAAAGCCGCCGAAGCGACCCTTGAATTTATTAACGACATCATACGCCCATTGCGCGACCATAATTAAACCCAAGCTTATAGGAAATTGATATCAGTTGATCAATTGCAAGTAATTTTGGGTTGCACACGAACCGGATGGGTTGTGAATATTTAAAAATATCACCAGTTAGATATTTGGCACAATACCGCCCTATTTGGCGAATTATCCAACATGGATACACGCCAATTAACGTCGACGCATCCATATTATTTTGTAAAGGCTGAACGTTCAAAAACCGGGACTTAACAGCAGGCTAATGGATAGACTGAAACCCATATTATTATCGGCTCTGGCCTGCATACGTCCAGAGTCGACATTGATTCCGTCAGAACCTGGAAGTTTGATTTTGCTACGTGACACGCTCGACATCAATTATATCCATCTGGCCACTTTTGGTTATATAAGGATATAAGTACCACCGTGAGCAATATAACGCGGGTAAAAGCCCCGAAACAGATAAAAGCAGCAATACAAAATATTGACGCTTTTAATGCCCCCTTTTAGAGAATCAGGTATTCTCCGCGCCTACGCCCCTCGCGCTACACACGTCAAAACCATATACCATTCCTTGCCTCTTGTATCACCAGAATAGGTAATACCCTGAACGACATAAACACCATCTGTTGCAATACTTGCAGGTTTTTCAGTTGTACCAGAAACAGTGATATTACCGTTCCTGGTTTCTGTAGTAATGTGACTTCCATCCTTTCCGAGATCCTCATTACTGAGTTGTTTGCGTTTAATGAAAGCATTTTTCTGGTTCAACTCGATCAATCCATTGACGTGGATATTCGGGTTTATGAGACACGTGACGTTAACGCCATTGCCAAACGTCTGTTGAGGCATGCCGATTAACCCCGTCTCGCTGTTCAGCACTATGGCGTCGTGTACCACCTCGTTTTTGGCAACCATCTCACGCTTGCCATTCACAAACATCCATGTCGCTTCACATTGCGCCGCAACATTATCCATCAGATGTCTCGTCATCCCGAACAGGACTCTCCCGCGCGGGAAAACGGTATCCGGCATGGTTGGTGTACGCCCAACTTCCGCGCCATTCAACTGGAAGTCTTTCATCAGCAATGTATCAAAATCAGTGGTACGGTAACCGGCGGCTAAAGTCTGTGAGGTCACTGTGGTGGAAAATGCCTGGTCGGTATCAGCGGCCTGGATGAGGACATAACTGTCCACCGATTTATCTTCATCTTTACCCTCAATGGTATAACGAATTTCACCACTGAATATCTGCCCGTAGTTGCGACCGTCGGACTGGCCGTTAACCGTTCTCGCAATCCCAACCTGACTGGCATCAACCACCTGTGCGACCATGCCGTCATAACCTGCGATGACTTGAATGCGGGTAAATTCCTTCTCGCAAATCTTTTTCACAGTTTCTGGCGCCAGGTTATAGATTTTGAATGTGCCGACAGCGGTATTCGTACTGCTTTTAACCCAGCTGATATCGAAATGGACTTTGAATTTCCCAAAGTCTGTCAATTGGCCTTTGCTGTCCGTCAACAGTAACTCGAAATGACGCATCCAGTTCTTTGACATGGTTACTCCGTGACAACATAGAGATGACTGGTGATACCCAGATCGGTTTTTGTCGGGTTTTCTTGCCCGACAATATCGGTACCGACCACCAGCGCAAATCCCAGGTTAAGATAAATATGCTGCGCCAACAAATCCGCCCCCGACACCAAAGGCAGCGCCAGCGCCAGCGGCGTGGAATCGTCGCGAAATAGGTCAAGGCACCAGACAGGATCACGCCAGGACACAGCCATTTTGTAGCTGGCCCCGGCAATAGCGATGGAAAACTGCTGATTATCTGCTGATAGCGGAATTTCGTTGATTGATACCATCACTTTCTCCCCAGAATATTGCCGCTGGAGGCTCCCTTATGACCACCTAAAATACCCTTCGATTTTAGAATGGTTTTATTTGCCGGCGTGGCTGTCTTTACCCCGGCGTTCTGAACCGCTGACGTGTTAGCTCCCTGGGCCATATTGGACTTATCAGCCACCTGTGTTACCAACGTGCTGGTGATAATCACCTCACGTAACGTCAATAAGGCAGAAAGCACGTTTTCAGTTTTTTGATCGGTATTTACCTCAATACTGCGCAGGAGCATATTTTTATATATACGCTTCCCGGTCACTACATCCAACGGCGTTCTACTGGATTGCAAATCGAGTAATTGCTGGTAGGTTTCTCTCGGACTCATACCAAGCAGAGGAGGACCTGCCAGTTCATTCTTGAAATCCAGTAGCGCCCCCCCTCCCGCGAAGCCGACATCCATGATAACTTCCGACGGGCTTTTATAGGCATGGTCGGAAATCGCCGCGCCCGTTTCGACAGGGTGCTCCGTTATCTCCAGTTTGTCGGTGTGCTTTTCACTCACCACGACCGACGGAACGAGTATCCCTATATTCCGTGACTGCAAGTGAAACAGCGTTGATAGAATATCCATTAGCCCGCCCCTGTCTGGTTTCTTCGTAACACACGTGAATTCACACTTATCTGCCTTTGCTCGACTTCCCGGCCAATATCATGGGCGTTTCCACCGTAGATGTTGTATGTGTTTTGCTGCTGAATTTGCGGACCGGAGACAAACTTGCCCTGCAACATATTGCTCTGCAACTGGGGGATATAATCGCGCGTCTCCTTCGGTAAAAGGCCCATACCGTATTTCTCAACGTTACCCATGCCCCGGTTATAGGACGCCAGAGTCTTGCTCAATCCGCCACCGTTATCTCGCAATAGCTGACTAAGGTAACGCACGGCAGTTTCGGCAGATTTCATTGGTTCGAAAGCATCGCTGCCTTTCGGATCCAGACCTTTCGCCGTACCCGGCATCAACTGAAACAGCACGTGCGCGCCCGCTTTTCCCCCTGGGAACGGGTCTCCCCCGGATTCCGTCACAACCGTACTCTGTAATAATCCCGCGGAGAGGTTGTACAGTCGCTCCAGATTCGCCAGCGCTGGGCGCAACCAGCCTTGCAATGCATCCCCTTCTTTAGACGGCAGCGGCATCAACGCTTTACTGGATTTCTGAACACTTGACGAAATACGCCCAAACCAGGTATTGGCGACGGAGACAGACATGTTGCTTTCCTGACGGCCTTTCGCTGCCTCCTGGCGTAAATCGGTTTGCGCCTTGTTCAGCATGTTCAACTGCGGATTTCTGACGGACTGAGCTTGCAGCCCTGGCTCTGTTTCAGATATAGACTGTAACGGCTTACTCTCCATCCACTCTGGCAGCGACCCGTGCGCGACATCAGCGACGCTGCCAGCCAGTCCAACGGCCACCTTTGTCCCCCCTTTTACAACAGGGCTGTCAGAAAGGACTTTCGCCGCGTCTTTCACCAGCCCCCACGAACCGGAGAAATCATCCTTAACCCGTTTTTTAAGCACATCCACCAACGCACTAACGTATTTGATAGTGCTCTGAATGGATTCACTTATCGGGTCAAAAAGCCATTTACCGGGAAACGTCGAGGTGTCGATGTTCAGGAATTCAAAGAAGGCCTTACTGGCACCGACAATTGCGCCGCTCAGTTTCGTGATCTTATCAAACAGGTCGCCGAAATCGCCCAGCCAGAGAGTCCCTTTGATAACACCAGTCTCTGCCTCTTCGATTTTCGAGAAGTCATCCAGGATCTGTTTACAGAGGTGATCAATGCTTCCGACCTGCTCGTCTGACAGGCTGATACCCATTTTATCGTCTGCCATACCTGCTACCTGACCGAACACAGGAAGCGAGGTCATAAAGCGGTTACTGCTGACGGTCGCGGTATCGGCCTTGTTGCCGATAGCCTTCGTCATTTGGGAATACAGCGCATTGAAATCATCCAGGCTGCGACGCATCGCCACCAGTGTGTTTTCATCAATGCCAGGCATTAGCGCGTACTGGTTCGCGAGATAAGACGGCATAGTGCTGAGTTTCTGATCCAGCCTGGAGAATACCGCCTCCATACTGCGAGCCTGTCCGTTAGCGTCGTGAGTATCCACGTTCAGACGGTTCAGGCTCCCCTCACCGCCAGAATTACTGCGCAGGAACCGGGCAAGCCCTTCCAGAGAACTTCGCACATCAGCAACACTCTTCCCTGTTTGGGATGCTGCGTACCCGAGCGCCTGGATATCCGCCACGGCCTCATCGCTGCGCTGTGGTGCCAAAGACAGATCGTCCAGCCCCGACGCGACTTTAGTCGTAAATCCCACAACAGACAGTGCCGCCGCCTCGACGGCCATGCCCAGTGCGATAACGGCTTCGGTTGCGCCCAAAATCGCGGCTTCAAATTTAGCGGCACCCGCGCCATCAACATCGAATCCGAGGGAGTGCAAAAATGATTTTATGGTTTCAGCATTCATTCCTGTTCTCTCTCCCAGCGCGCGATACGCGCATCGTTATCCGCTTTGATATCTATCCAGTCGTTCATGCGTGCGATATCCGCCAGATCAATGGAGCCATCTTTCAATGCGGTATAGGGGATAAAACCCGCCTGTACCGGACGGCGTAAATAGTCTTCGTCATCCGGCAGGGTATTGAGTGTCAGGCTGGCTGTTGGACCGCTGTCTCGCTCATAGGGGGGACGGGCAAAAAATTTCCCAGGTTATCGGCTGCCACCCGGCCAGCGATATTCAGCATGGTAAGCAGATCAATATCCTTGAACATCAATTCACCGTGACTGAACACAGGCGTCCAGTTTCCGGTGACCGCTTTACGAGTCACGACCGACAGACACGGGAACAGAATCGCGTTAACGTCCTCTTCGGGCATCCCTGCCACCACATCAGCAATTTTCGGTAGAATGGTACTAATGTTCTGTCCCGTTTTTTCACTTTCACCAGTAACTGTGGCGGTTTTATGCAGTGCTGACAGGTCAGGAACGATGCTCGACAGCACCGGCAATAATTTCCGGCAGACTTTCAACTGGTCAAAAACACTCAGTTTAGTGGCGCGGTAATCCACGCTATTGATCGTAAATTCCATCGATTAAAACTCCCCCAACACTTGATCGATCTTGCCGCAGTCAAACGTCCAGGCGACGAGCGAAGCATCTTTTGCGTTAACGTGATCGGGCTGTTTGCTAAATGCCACACTACGGGCGACAGTGGTATCCCCGGATACATTGTTACGCACCAGAATCACGTTATTCCCCCAGAGAGAAGATGACATTGATTGTGCGTTATAGGCCAGGCTCAATTTCTTGTTTACCGGGGACGTTTTCAGCAAGCTGACGGTGATCGTGCCGTTTTTTCCGGCGTGCAATGAATGCATCACCTCACCATCAGCACCAATAGTCATGGTGTTTTTGACATCTGCGAGTGTGATGGTAATGCCCGATTCGCCATTTGCTGAGCCGTAGCCAAGATCAATTTCACCCGTCGGACCTGCCAGGGTCGCCGTGACGTCCATAAAAGAATAAGTAGCCATTTTTTTTCCTTATCGAACAACGTTAATCTGTACATCGGCGTAATGAACTGCGCCAGCCAGCTTGCAGGCCACCTGAATCAGTGGCGATTTACGGGCTTCACGGTCTGCCTGCGCCTGTTCAGCAACAGATTGCGCGTAGACGTAGTATCCCTTAGTCAGCGTGTCGCCGGATGCCAGTTGCCCAATAGGGCCACCGTTCCACACACCAGCCGCCACCAGCCCGTTAGTTACCGACTGATCCATAGACTGCTCTACGTTTGCCAGCAGCCGGGTAACGCCTGCGTCGGTCTGAGGAATTTTGGTTGTGCTGGTATAAAGCAGGTTAAAGAGGTTGGTCTGTACGTAGTTCTGCAGCCAGTCGAGGCCATGGCGTTCGTCGAAGAAGTCGCCATTAGCCATCACGCCCTGTTGCAGGATGGCTGTGTCGTTCTGGTAGTAAACAAAAACGTTACCGTTGATAGCATCGATGGCGGCCGCCTGGCCCATCGTCAGCGTTTCATACGTAATGCCCGGCTCCTGTTTGAATTTCAGGGTGATGGTGGTGTTGCTGCCCGTGAAATTTACCGTAAACGCACGGCCAAACGCAGAAATCGCCGCGTACTTGCTGGACGAGCTGTATTGCCAGAAGGTGCGCGCATAGCCTGCCGCTTTCAATTTGTAGCCGAGATTGGTTGTGTCGCCCGCAGTCAGGGTTTTAACGTCACTGGTGGTCACAGCCAGAATGCGGCTCAGACTGGACGCCTCAATCGCAGCAGCAACGGAAATCACATCCGCATCCACCAGCTCGGCACTGTCAGCAATGGCCAGCCCGTACCAGGTGGTGTACTGCAGACAGGCATTCACCGCCGTAAGCAACGTTTCAATATTCCCCGTTTCGCCCGTGCCGATTGTTTTAGCCCAGCGGCCAATCAGCACTTGAGTCGGTTTCGGTGATTGCCCAAAAAATACAGTCGCGGCGGCATACTCTGGCGCGTCAGTACCGAAATCTTTCCCAATCTCCTCTATGCTGGAATATTGACGAATACGCTCCGATACCGGAATAACAGTCGATGTGCCGAGGATCAGCAGCGTACCAAAATTTCGACCCGTGGCCGCCTTAGGCGACATAATCACGTCGACGTTAACGACGTTTGATACAGGTAAACCCTGTGCCATAACTTACTCTCCGTAAAATAATGTAGGTGTGGACTGGATAGTTTTGATGTTAAAACTGCGGGTGTTTTTGCGTTGTAACGTCACATTGATGTCGTATCGGCGCACCCACTGGTTGTTAATTAATTCGGGAAGGTTAGAAATTATTCCTGCCTCCACCAGCGAAAGCCCGGCGGCACTCCGCAACGTGATGTTGTTCTGTTCGATGTAGAGGCCATCGTGAAAACGCGACGCCATAGCAGAACCTTGTGGGCCATAGAAACTGGCCTGCACCGTTATCAGTTCCCAGGTCCATTGCTCGCTCTGTTCGTCAGTAACCTGTACGAGTGCTGGCATGGTGTCACCGGGCAGAGTGGTTATTCCGAACAATGCGCATGTTGCACCGTCATTCGGGATGGATGGTTGTGGGTCGGTCCAACGCGGGGATACCAGGGAGGCATCCAGCCCGGTGACGCCGCAGATCCAGCGGCTGATTTGCCGCTCCAGTTCCTGGTCATACTCCGGCTCCTTGCCGACGGGCGTCAGGTACCCCGGTTCTGTAGTGTCATTACTCAATCAAGGCACCTCCGGTAAAAGGATATAAAGGGGTATCTTGCGGCGAATGGGCTGCAAAGTTGTCCTCATCCCGCATCTGAATCTGTCGGTGGCAAACCCGCCAGGAGTTAACAACTCGGCAGGGCTCACCACGGATAAGTCTTTCTTCGGAATGCATATGCGACGCACAATAAAAATCCCCGCAATTACGAGACGCTATATCAAGAGATGATTTTAAGGTTGCAGACAGTTGGCATTGTATATTCCCGCAATTGGCTTACTCTGCATGTCGCCCGCACCTCTATATATTTTCACATCATTTTAAGAAATTAATAGAATTAACTTTCGGCCTTTCAAGCTTCTATTTTCAAATCATTGAGCCGTGCCCGAAACCTGAAATTATTATCGGTTAAAAATCCCGACAATCGTTTATGTGGTTTATCGCCGATAATATCTACGCCTGCAAAAAAATTAACGATTGGACTATATCAGCAATATGCAATTTTTTATTTAGCCACTGAATTATCAACAACGCCAATAAGCGAGCCGTCACGCGCTCGGGTAATATTCAGTTGAGCATTATCCGCTTTACGTTTAACCAGTACGTCAATGTCTTTCATAGCGTCGCCATTCAGATCTGACTGTACGGACAACGCGATCGGCTCAAGAGTGTCATCGCTGGAGAACGGGATATAAGAAACCGTATTGTTCGCCGCGATAACCTTTACGCCCACTGCGCCGGTATCTGCATCCTGATAAAGGTTGTAGACCGACCCGTCTGCAGCATCCGTGTCATACATGACGTAATTGCCGACCGGGGATACTGCGCTGGTAATCATAACGCCGTCAATATCCGCCCCGTCAGTTCCGGTAACAGCGGAAGAACTGTTACTGGTATCTACAATTTTCACGTACGGGTAAGAAAGGAGAGGATCAACCTGGCTATCAATATTGAAACCCAGCCATGAGCCTGTACCGCCAGAGGCTTTCGCTGATGTTGTGGCGGTCAGTTTTTTGTACGTGACATTATCCGTTGAAATATAGACATCAAAGGACTCCCACCAGCCACCTTCATAAACATACAGATCGGCAGCTGAGGTGCCGTCAGCTTTAAGCGCATTCGGCCCAAACTGCAAAACGATATTGCCTGATTTACCTAAAGAGACCAGAGTACCGTCGGGTGCACCAAACGCACTTTTCGGCAGCGCCGAGTTACCCGACGCACCGGACCCCGGATTATACGAAACAACCTGAGTAGCAAATCCCACTGCAGTACCGGGGGAGTCAGCATAAGTCAGGTATTTTTCAGCGTGGGCAGACAAAGACAAAAGGCAGGCGAGTGCAAAAATACATTTTTTCATTAAATTTCCTTACATTAAGAAGGTACTGGGAAGTGACCTCATTTAGTGAGGCGTGAGTGTGATTCTGCGGCGCAGTTGCTACGCCAGGAATTGTTATGAATCAGGATGTCTTTCTTTGTGTTCGGGACCATTACCCGGATGTCTTCTAAAGTCAGGTAGACTGGCTTTACCCAGTCGCAGGCAGTGTCGATAACGTCAACCTTTGCGGGTCCAGTTGTCGCGCAGCTCCCGATCAACATCGTCATCAGGCATATGGTTAACAGTCTGCTGTACATCGCTGGCCTCTTTGATGACTTCAACCCGGCGTTTAGTGGCGGCGATAACAGCGGCAGCGGTCTGCTCTTGCACGTTGGCCTTTGCCTCTGCCTTACCCTGACTCTTTCCGACACGGTGTGCACCAAACAGAAGAAGGGCCAGAGTGATAATGCCGCCGATAATGGCTTCCAGGGCGCCCATCACTTCGGGTCCGAAGCTGCAGGCTGTTTCACCAGGCGACCAACGATGCCGCACACCGCCACAACCGCAGTGATTGCCCCCATCCAGCTCGCAGGGATCATTGCTTTGACGTCATCGGGTAATTGTGACCAGACAACAGGGATTGCCCCGGCGACAGCAAGAGCCTGAACGCTGAATAACTTCCAGCTTTGTTTCCAGTTTTCGATAACCATCATTCCCCCAATGCGCGTATTGCGCGGTTGTAACGGTCAAGGCGGTCACCGATACCATTCTGGCCGCCGTTAATAATTTGCGTGACCAGGCCCACATCGCCGGGATATTTCAGGCAGCCGTGAGTGACGTAAAACCACGCGGCGGATCGCGCGGCGTTTACCTCCTGTTCCAGTTGTTCAGGAGAGGTAACAAGGTCGATTTTCAACGCGATGCCACAGCGCCGGTAATTGTTCAGGAAGGTAATGCCAATCAGTCCACGTCCCCGATATTTCCAGCCATCACCGGAAGCGGTGTTACCAAAACGCTTGCTGTAAACCAGGTTGGCAATCGCGCGCTGACGCTCAACGGGTAAAACTTTCTCATCAGGTTTGCGTCCGAGCGCCTGAGCCTGCTGCGGGGTGATACGTCCCGCACGGACAAAACCCGCAAGACCTGAAACGCTGTAGTTAAAATTTTCCACCAGCGCGCTAAAGCTGGTGCTTTCATGTCCGGCCTGGGCAATAAACATCGCCTGGTCGATTGTGCTGGTAATGCCAAACTCGGCCATCGCGTCGTTAAGTGGCTGGAGCCAGCGCGAAGCTGAACCGGCGTCAATGGGGACCGCCTTTTGGAACTGATTGAGATTCATTGAACTTTTACTCCGGTAAACCGCTCCCAGAAATACGTCAGTGCGACCGATCCCATCGAGCCGCTAATTCCGGCAGTAGCCAAAATCATGTAAATACTCAGGCCACTTTCAATGCTAATTAACCCACCAATGACACCGGTGAAACCTGAGACGACCATTTGAGCTAACGCGTTTACCCAACTCCATGCTGCTTTGTTTTGTCTGATATCGATCAGATAGCGAACCAGGCCGCCCCAGCCGGCAATGACCAGCAGAACAATCCAGGTAACCCCGGCAATACCCTCTTTATCGTGCATACACTTAGCCATAGATTCACCTCCGATTGAGTCGGGGTGCTATATGAGAGAGATCTGGCCTTCGGGCTCTTTCGTAAAAAGTGAAGGTTGTGTGCGATTCCCGAGGCCAGAAATAAATATCCTCCGGCATAGCCGGAGGTTTTTCAGATGCGCCTGTAAGGCTCTGTTACCAGCCGCGCCCTAACAGGCGCATACGATCTGACATTTGCATCAAACTTCCTTACTTACGGCCCGTAAACGGGCTGCCCGGATAAGGGATCGACAACTGCTCACCCATTTTATCCTCTTCAAGCTGGTGCTTTATGTATTCCTGTATCTTCGCTGTGTTCTTCCCTACCGTATCCACGTAGTATCCCCGACACCAGAACTCCCTGTTCCTGTATTTGAATTTCAGATCTCCAAACTGCTCATAAAGCATCAGACTGCTTTTCCCTTTCAGATATCCCATAAAGCCGGATACGCTCATTTTGGGCGGGATTTCCACAAGCATATGGATATGATCTGCACAGCATTCAGCTTCCAGGATCCGTACGTTTTTCCACTCACACAGCTTTCTTAAAATGCTGCCTATCGCCAGACGTTTCTCTCCGTAGAACGCCTGTCTTCGGTATTTCGGCGCAAAAACTATGTGATATTTACAGTTCCATCGGGTGTGCGCTAAGCTCTTTTCGTCCCCCATCGGGACCCCCTTTTGATTTCTTGTTGAACTTTTGCAGTTGCCAGACCGCAAGCTGTTTTAACAAATCAAAAGGGGTTTTAATAACTGGCTTAAAGCTGAAAGCTTTCCGGAACCCCCAGCCTAGCTGGGGGTTTTCTATAGACAATGAAAAAGGCCCGCCGAAGCGAGCCTTTTTTTACGTTAATATTTTTACGCTGCGCTCAGCTCAAGGGTTTGCCCGAGAGCCACCAGCGCGTTTTGGAGGGTGGCGATTGTTGTTGAATGGTGTAAGTGCAGAATACGCATTACATCCTGCGGTCGCGCATCAATCATTCAGGCCAGTTCAGGGTTTGTAACCCGACGTTGAACAACGGTATTCAATGCACAAAAACAACAGTTCACAAAAACAACAATGCACAAAAAAAACAAACCCCGCCAGAAGGCAGGGCTTTATAACTTATTTCTTACGGGCGTTAATACCCATGATTTGAATCATACAGGACACGTTTATGCAAAGTCAACAGTGTCATGCAAAAAGTTATCGTCATTTATCCGGGCGCATCAATATGAGGTCACCTTCTCGAATTCTGACGCAGCATGTTTCTCTTCTTTATGAAGCGTATCCACTAGCCTTTCAAAGAAAGGCTTCCAGTTGCGTGACCATGACGACTGATGGAGGTCTGGTAAATACGTCAGGATGGCACGATGGACCGTTGCAGAAGAGACGGTCGAAAATCCATGGCCATTGCAACGCTTGCATGTCTTGAATACGGGAGCCCCCTTTTCTTTCGTCGCCTTACGGTCAAGTATCTCGCCTTTACCGCCACAGCGACATCGGGCGCTTAGTAGGCCTTTGCCCTCGCAGGCTTCGCATTTGATCGGAAAAATCTC
The DNA here is from genome assembly GCF_052061655.1 of Phytobacter diazotrophicus. NCBI lineage: Bacteria > Pseudomonadati > Pseudomonadota > Gammaproteobacteria > Enterobacterales > Enterobacteriaceae > Phytobacter > Phytobacter diazotrophicus. The sequence continues at coordinate 3,594,349 of NZ_CM125428.1, forward strand.
CGTTACCTCTGTCCATTTTTCCCAGTCGGACGGATGAACCGCGCGGGATCGGCTGGCCCAGTAAGGCGCCTTTCCCCACGGATAAGAGACTTTGCGTGTAACCTGCGTCCTGGTCGTCTTTCCGGTACCGTTGCAACTGGAGCAGGTTGCGTCAGTTGCCGCCGAACGTGAGTAATCCGCGAAAGCGAATTGAGCCAGCAACAACATACAATGACTGAATTGCCCGCCAGCCGCCTTTCGGACATTCTTCGGTGCATTCTCCATTGCGTGCCGTACCAGCATCTGCACCGCCAGTTGCTCATCAGATTTGCTAACGCCAGCTTTACCCAAAAAAGCGGCAAGTCCAAAGCGTGCCCGTGTGCTGGTGGTACCCATGGCAGCTTTAACATCAGTACCAGTAAGACGATCCGGAGAAGTCCCTTTTATGCTGTCGCTAATCTGCATACCCTGAGGGCTAAAATGTTTGAGTGATGATTCCAGTTTCATTTTAAAAACCCCTTCTCTCCAGATTTGCTGAGTGCGAAAAATCCCCTCGGCGTGCCGAAGGTTTCTGCGATGCGATAATGCGCCGGAGCGCCGGTACTGGGATTGAATTTACAGAGACCAGGAATGCGGACGATGAGTGCGCGCCCGCACATGTGTTTAGTGAGATCGACTTTTTTCATGCGGCGTAATCCAGCAACTGAGCGGCAGCGTTTTCAGCGGCCTGCGGTGTGGGAAATGCCTGAAACGCGTCGAAGGATTTCACCAGACTGCTATTTCTGGCGCGTATCCCGGCTTGTTCGCGAAGATATCGCTCTGCTAATTGCAGAAGGGTTTTCTCATGCCCGGCATGGTGTGCGACGAGCTGTACATAACCTCGAATCAGCGTTTTATCGGCCGAAAAAATTGCACCGCCGCCAGGCTGCCAGTAATCAAAGCCCAGATTAAGAAGCGCAAAGAATTTCCGGTGAAACGCCGGATTACGCGCTTGCCTGAAATCAGCATATAAAACAGCACCCGGTTTGACCTTTGAGTTGATAAAGGCCTGTGTGTCGGGTGTAGCGGGAATTAATACCCCGCCAGTAGATTTGATAAAACTATACTGCGCCATCGGTTCCCCCGTTAACGCAGCAATTGTTCAGTAAGTGGTTACTGGATGTTCAGGCCAGCCCACATTTTATACCTTAACGCACCCGTTTTTAGTGATCGTATAACCAGCCATTTTTGCTATTTCAATCAGAGCATTAAGTGATGTCACATGTTCATTTTCGTGCACCTGGCGCACGCTGCAGATAACACCGTTTTTACACGTTATAAGGACACGTCCATCCGCTGGGAGTTGCTCTGTTACCTCCTCAATTTCAATCACGTGTCACCTCAGAGTACTGTATATAATAACAGTATTTATACTCTCCAATCATCCGTAGTGCAAATACTTAGGATCACTATTTCTGGAAAATTTACAAAATTTCCTTTTATTACCAAAAGGTTAACAAACCGGCTGTGATGGTGGTTTTATCATGGTTTTCTGACAGGTTATGACAACAGGCTGCGATTTCTTTAGCAGAACACACCACAGGCAGAGTGGTTGTAACCTGTGGCGCAGTAAACGGCAGCGGTGCCGGAACCAACACAGAGCGGCTGCGGGCGCGTGCACCGGCCTTCATATGCCACACAATGACATGGGTCCAGTCGCAACCGTCGTCGGCGTATTTGGTGCGATCAACATAGATAATAGCGGTCATGGTCTTTCCTCGGTTTGGTCAATAGCGCTGGTCAGGCGCGGTTAAAAGGCTTCTTTGCTGTACTTCTGGTCATAGCGGCGTGGCTGTTTAGGATGACTTGCCTCCAGTTGAATGCGGGTTTTCTCTCTTGCGCAATACTGATCAATGGGCAGGAAATGCCCGTTACGAAATTCCTGATAAATCACTGTCCCGGCTGCGCTAAAGCGGGATTTTCCAAGGATGACCTCAGCAATGTTAGTTGGTGGCTTATCCAGGTTGTAAACGTCCTCGCGGTATAAAAACAGAATGCTGTCAGCGTCCTGCTCGATAGAGCCAGAATCGCGAAGGTCAGACATGACCGGACGGCGCTGTGCCGCCGGGCGCGTGTCCACGGCGCGGGATAACTGGCTCAGGGCAAATACCGGGGTATGCAGGCGCATCGCCATGGTTTTCAGGCTTCGGGAAATGTGCGCGACGGCGAGATCGTGACGCTCGGCTTTGGGCTTTTTAATCAGGCCCATGTAATCGACCATGATCATGGACAGATGCGGATAACGCCGTTTATGGGTTTCGGCGATAGCCCGGATTTGCTCAACGGTGAGATCCGTTGCATCAACAATCCATATATCCCTGTTATTCAGTAGCCCCAGCGCGCTGGTCAGTTGCGCCCAGTCCCCATCCTCCATATCTTTCGGATTACGCAGGCGCGAAACTGACATATTCCCGGTGCCCGCGATCGAACGCTCAACAATTTGCCCGGCATGCATTTCCATACTGAAAACCAGCGCGCCTCCGCCACGTCCGGAGACCGCATGGACAATGTTCAGACTGAATTCGGTTTTGCCCATACCCGGGCGGCCAGCAACAACCACTAAATCGGTGGTGTTAATGCCGCCTGTCGCCCGATCCAGGTCTTCTATACCTGTCATTAAATTGCGGGTTTCAGCATCACCATTTATCCGTTTTTGAACCGTATTCATGTAGCGCGGCAACAGATCCTGGATGTGCACCGGCTGAACATGGCCGGTGTCGGCGGTCATATCCAGCAACTGCGCGATAGTGTTCTCTGTGATCTGGTCACGCTGGTCCTGATTGACGGCATTGCGTATGCCGTCAGCACCATCCTGCAGCAAGCGTGCCATTTCTCGACTACGCCATGCCTTAACCATTTTTGCGGCGTATCCCTTGAGGTTCGGCACAGTAGCGGGTTGTTTGCAGATTTCCGCCAGGTTACCCAGGGTCCCCTGCCCGCCCAGCGCCTCACTCACAAACAGCAGGTCGATCATGCCGTCCGTCAGTGCCTGTTTTTTTATCTCAGCAAATGCCCGGCGGTAAAATCCAGTGCTGAATGCCGTGTCTGGCGTCGTGGCTATAACGTCAAACGCGTCTGGCGTTGCGCCGCCGTTCAGCAGCCCGGCCAGCACGATTGATTCCAGTTCCTGCGGCGTCACAGTGCCCCCTCACGTGTTTTGCGGAGCGTTTCAGGCTTCATTAGGTAGTCAAAGCTGGCACGCCAGCCGTCGTCGTGTTCACCACCGAAATAAAAATCAGAAGCGGTTTCACGGAATCTCTCGAAGTAACCCAGGAATGCCCCGGTTGTCTGGTTTTTCATGTGCGCAGCCAGACGGATAATTGAGCGACGACGGTCGGCGTCCAGTTCTGCCATCGGCATAAGCCCGGCAAAAATTTGATTGAAACCCTCCATGACAGCCACCGGGTCAATGTTTGCCTCAGTCATGGCCCATTTTTCAGCGTCAGCGATGTATCCATCGAACCGGTTCACGCGGCAAATATTCACCGGTTTTGGTAAGCCGGTGCCGCGTCGATTCCAGGTTGCCAGCACCCAGCGAATTACCAGTCTGATGTCGTCCAGGCTATATGCTGCCCGGGTGCTTGTCGGTGTCAGCAATACAACGAACGGTTTCATGTCACGGCAGCGGGTCTCTGTTTTGGCGTTGTAGTAGTCCAGGGCTTTTTGAGCGTCAGCATGAATTCCCATATCCTCCTCCCGCTGGGGATAAGGGGGATCTTTTGGATCAATGGATGATTCAGAATAGTGACCGATTCTGGTGCCACCAGCTGGCATAGGGGGAGTGCTCCCTGGCGGCATACCTGTGTTTTCTTGTGGCACAGGGGGGGTGCTTTTTCGCGGCACACGTTTATCAAGATTTAACGTATAAATGTTTGATGCATTGCCCTTTCCATTTTTAACGCCTGGACGATTAAGTTTTTGTAGTAAGCCCATTTCAATCAGGGCTTCAACATGTTCGCGCACGGCACTTCGACTGCATTCACAGTGATCGGCAATATGTTGGTACGACGGCCAGCATTCACCGTTGTCGTTGGCGTTATCAGCCAGCTTGATAAGGACCAGTTTACGAATTGGGTTGCCCGTTTTAATGCTCATTGCGCGGGCTGTCAGCGTCATGCTCATCGTTAGATCCCCAACAATTCAGCCTGGTATCGGCACACGTGTTCATCATCAGCTGTCGACAGGCGTTGTTTACGAGTTTCAGCTTTTCGCGATCCAGGGATGTCCTGGTTTTCCGCGTCAATCTGCACCACATAAATTTCCTGTTCGTCAGAAATAAATACCGGCTCAGCATTCAGGCGAAAGCCATTAAGCCAAGTAATACATTGTGTTTGCATTGGTCTTTCCTCGGCACAGTTAAACGCTGGTCAGGCGCTGTGTTTCCTGCTGGGTCTGTAAGGCGCATGCAACGTGCTGCGGTCGGCCTCTCGCATCGAAAAGCAGCGCAACAATCGCTGCCGCAAATTTTTTAATTGCCACGCAGATCAAATACTGGGCGGTCATTCCCAGTCTGCCAGCTCCTGTTGCTAAGCTGCATCATGGGTTGAATGGCTGCGATTTTTGTAAGCCTCAGGGTCATATTTCAAAAACCCTTCGGTGATCAGCGCTAATCGAGCGGCTTTACCTTCGGGCACCAACTCACCCCATGCGTATACGGTCGGTGCTTTCACACCGGCGGCCTCAGCAAGTTTTTTCTTACTACCGAAATGTTTGATCGCTTCGCTTGTTAACATATCTCTTCCTGTTTGTTAGATTTTTCTAACAAGCTAGGTGTTCGAGATAACGAAGTCAAGGGAATTTAGAATTATCTAACTATGACGATGCCAGGTGAGCGCATTAGAGCGCGCAGAAAAGAATTGAATCTTACCCAGAGGGCGTTAGCCAAGCTGGTTAAAGTCGCGCATGTTACTATTTCACAATGGGAAACTGGAGATAGTGAACCAGGGGGCAAGAACCTCTTTTCCCTTAGCTCGGCGCTGCAATGTTCGCCTACATGGATTCTTTACGGCGACGAAAACAGCGCCCCCGGCGACCCCATCCCCCCGCAAAATCAGCTAAACGAGAGTGAAAAAGAGCTGTTATCGCTATTTGCATCCCTTCCCGAGTCTGAAAAAGAGCGACATTTGTCCGACTTGCGTGAAAAAGTGGCAGATTTCAATCGGTTGTTCGAGGAATTGCTCAAAGCAAGAAACAATAAATAATTAGTTATTTTTCAATTACATAACTTTATTTTTACTCGTTTTGTTCGTTTTATCTAATTTTAAAGTTGCATAAAAAGTTAGACACACCTAAATTAATCACACCAACAACGCACTAACCACGCGGCAGTTGTTCAGTAAAACGTTCTGACAGTCTGGAAAGACAGACAAAGGATCCGAGGTAAGACCCGGAGTGAATTGCAGTTGCATTGACAGCAATCAGAAGATAAACGCCTGGCATCACAACCTTAAAGATGTAAAAAAGCCCACCGAAGTGGGCTCTTTTACCCCGAGCGGAGACCAATCCATCGGGTAGTGGCAACGGGAGACCAATCCCGCGCCGAGGAAAGACCAACGACGATGCCGTGGCCCGGCTGAAAGTATATCACAGGCGTCGCTATGGAAGCGCACACCACCACGCTTTCAACTCATCTGTATTTAAACCCGCACGCCAGAAACAAGCTTATGGTCTCAACGACGAATATGCGCAGTCCGATGTCGCAAGACATGCACCACATCCCGTTTTAGCTGCGCCTGATCAGAGCAAATCCATCAATTGAGGAAAGACCATGATCAGTTTTAACGCATTATTTGAGTCCAAAAAGCTGACGCGGCAAGCTGATGGGCTGGATGCAGGTGTCTGATAAGGGGAGTTTTATTCAGCAGGCCAAAAAAGAAAGTCAGGTGCTGATCTATAACCGAAGAGTGCAAAGCAGTCTGAGACATGATCGTGCGGTTATTGGGGAAAATCACTGTTAAGGCAAATGGCGGGGTGAGCTACTCTTCTCGAAAAGTCTTTTTATTCTTCGCCTCAAAAACAAAGGGCTTACCAAATGGTAAGCCCTTGTTTAATCTGGCGGAAGCGCAGAGATTCGAACTCTGGAACCCTTTCGGGTCGCCGGTTTTCAAGACCGGTGCCTTCAACCGCTCGGCCACACTTCCGGAATGAGGCGCACTATAAACATCCCCGATGCATCTGTAAAGCCCTGAAATGTTCATATGCCTGAAAAACAGTCAAATGTGTGTTAATCGCCTGAAATAACAACACACTGACCATTTTACAGCCGTTTTTTTATGGCGACAGCACCTCAATGTTTTTTGATGTACATATCCTTCGTTAAATAATACCCGAGCCTGTCCGGGTCAAACCCGCCGACCCACGGCTTCACAAGATGCACGCGGACATAATGGTAAACAGGGATCGCCGGGACATCCTGCCCCAGTAAATCTTCCGCCTGCTGGTAATATTTGCTTCGCTCGGCGAGATTGCTTGCTTTGGCAGCATTTCGTAATGCGTTATCGTAAGCCGGATTACTGTACTGCGAGGTATTCTCGCTATCGCCTGTACGGAAGTTATTCAAAAAGGTTGCGGCATCATCATAGTCGGCATTCCAGGCATAGCGAACCAGATCAAAATGACCGGTATGCATGGCATCAAGCATCGTTTTCCACTCCTGGTTTTGCAGCTTTGCCTCTACTCCCAGGTTTTTCTTCCACATCGAACTAACGGCAATCGCGATGCGCTGATGGGTCTCCATTGTGTTATAAAGCAGATTAAACGACAGTGGATGCGCTTCATTAAATCCGGCTTCATTGAGCAATCGTTTCGCTTCTGCAATCCGTTTTTCCTGTGGCCAGGCGGCGTAATCCGGTGCGGATAAGGTTACTCCACCAATTTCTGGCTGGCTGATTAACCAGGCTGGACGCTGCCCCTGCCCCATCACCTTATCGGCAATAATATCTTTATCCAGCGCCATATTGAGCGCCCGACGTACGCGCGGATCGTTGAACGGTGCTTTAGTGGTATTGAATTCGTAGTAATAGGTCGCCAGCAGCGGCGAAACGTTGACCTGATCGCCGAGCGTCTTCTTCAACTGGGCAAACTGATTTACCGGCACGGTATAGGTGATATCTATCTCACCGGCTTTATAACGGTTTACATCGGCGGTTTCAGAGGAAATGGGCAGATACGTCACTTTATTGACGACCGTCGCGCTATTATCCCAGTAGCGCGTATTGCGTACCGCGACGATACGCTCATTGACTACCCAGTCGCTAAGTTTGTAGGCGCCGCTGGTAACAATATGTTCAGGCTTGGTCCATTTTTCGCCAAAGCGGTTGATAAGTATTTTATCGACCGGCACCATTGCCGGATGTCCCAGCATAGCGAGGAAAGCCGCCGTCGGCTGCGTCAGGCGAACCTCCAGGGTATTATCATCCAGCGCCTTGACACCCAGTGTCTCGGGCGCTTTTTTTCCAAGAGCAATGTCGGCGGCATTTTCTATATGCATGTTGCCGGGGTAGCTGGCATAGGGAGACACGGTTTTCGGATCGACCAGTCGCTGCCAGCTCCAGACGAAATCTTTTGCCGTAATGGCGGTGCCATCAGACCATGTCACGTTAGGGCGCAAATGAAACACCCATACCGTGTTGTCTTTGTTTTCCCATGATTGCGCAAGACGTGGCTCAACAGAGCCATCTTTTTTTACCGCAACAAGCCCATCGAACAAATCTCTGATAATCCCGAATTCGACATCGCTTTCTACTTTATGCGGATCGAGAGACGCAGGTTCGCTGCCATTGTTACGCACCAGCTCCTGCTGGGCCGCCAGCTCAGTTCCTGTGGGAATTGTCGCCGCACTTAACGACGCGGAGGCGCTCATAATGCCTAACGCTAAGGCGCTTAGGGTAATACGGGTAAAATATCGTGATTTCATCTTTTTCGCCCTGATTATATTTCTGATGACGACGCGACTTCTTTCTTAGCGCGCTCAAGTCATCAGGGCAATATTTTTCAGTGACATATAAGACACTGGTATGGTTATTTTCTTCAAATGCGCACTTGTGCTTAATTTTTGAGCATTAGAAGCATATTTAACCAAATGGATTTGCTTGCTTTTTGAGTAAAGATGGGTAAAACAACTTTGTAAGGAAACGGGGATTTCCTATCCTCGACATTTAATGACATCTGTTATGTTAAAAGAGAGTGCCTCATGGATCGTATTATTACCTCCTCGCGCGACCGTTCATCGTTGCTTAGCACCCATAAGGTGCTGCGCAATACCTATTTCTTACTGAGCCTGACGCTGGCCTTTTCCGCCATCACGGCAACCGCAAGCACCGTGCTGATGCTGCCCTCTCCGGGCCTGATTCTGACGCTGGTTGGGATGTACGGCCTGATGTTCCTGACCTATAAAACGGCGAACTCACCGGCGGGTATTTTTTCGGCCTTCGCTTTTACCGGCTTCCTGGGTTACATCCTGGGCCCAATCCTGAATGCTTACCTGTCTGCAGGCATGGGCGATATCATCGGCCTGGCGCTCGGGGGTACCGCACTGGTGTTCTTCTGCTGCTCAGCGTATGTGCTGACCACGCGCAAAGACATGTCCTTCCTCGGCGGTATGCTGATGGCAGGTATTGTGATTGTGCTGGTCGGGATGGTTGCCAATATCTTCCTGCAACTTCCGGCGTTGCATTTAGCTATTAGCGCAGTGTTCATCCTGATTTCCTCAGGCGCAATCCTGTTTGAAACCAGCAACATCATTCACGGCGGTGAAACCAACTATATTCGCGCAACCGTGAGCCTGTATGTGTCGCTGTACAACATCTTTGTAAGCCTGCTGAGCATTCTGGGCTTCGCCAGCCGCGACTAATCGCGTCATCGTGCATTACCAGAGCCCCGCTTATGTGGGGCTTTGTTTTTTGCTACACTCCCCGCGTTATTGACTCACCTTGTGAACGACCATGATCTTTGACGGTAAAGAAATTGAAACCGATAGCGAAGGCTATCTGAAAGACACAACTCTGTGGAATGAAGCACTGGCGTCGGCGATTGCCGAAAATGAAGGAATCACCCTCGCAGAAGAACACTGGGAAGTGGTGCGTTTTGTGCGCGAGTTTTATCTGGAATTCAATACGTCGCCCGCCATCCGCATGCTGGTAAAAGCGATGGCTAACAAATTCGGTGAAGAAAAAGGCAACAGTCGTTATCTGTATCGCCTCTTCCCGAAAGGACCGGCAAAGCAGGCAACAAAAATTGCCGGCCTGCCAAAACCGGTAAAATGCATTTAATAGCGAATCCCAAAATTCGTCCATTCTCTGCCAGGTTGATGAGGCTCTGTTAAGACCTTTTCAACCCGGGCGCTGCGCGGTCCACCGGCTTTCAGCCAGGTAATGAGTTGCTCCACTTTCTCGTTATCGCCACAAGCGACAACCTCTACACTGCCGTCGTCCATATTGCGCGCGTAACCGGTTAATCCCAGACGCTGCGCCTCACGTTGCGTGCTATAACGAAACCCTACGCCCTGGACCATGCCATGAACCCAACATATTACGCAATTCGATGTTGTCTCGTTCGCCATAACCACCTCCTCTCACGCAGAATCAGTCTCTCTTTTAATAGTAGAAACGTTAACCTTCAGCGTACAGTTTTAGGTAAACATCCATAATGCTCGCGGAATCTGGCAGTAAAACGCGAACCCGAAAGATACCCACAGCGAGAAGCTATTTCGCCAATAGGCAAGGTAGTGGATTGTAGCTGTGACAAGGCAAGCGACATGCGAACCTCCTCGACAATTAGTCGGTAACTTTGAGACTCATCTTTAAGCCGTCTGCGTAAAGTGGATTCGCCAATAGCAAGTTGCCCTGCTATCTCTTGCACACTCCAGTTTTTTGCGGGGGATAACATGACAATTTGTCGCACCTGCTCGGTCAAACTATAACGACGCTCAATCAGAAGTGGACCCGCAACCCCCTCTTCAAGCAGTGCTAGCAAAAGCCCCATCGCCTGATGTTTTTGTAATTTTTCCGGTAAATCATGGCGAACCGCATGCAATAAATTGTCCCACATAAATGCCAGATCATGACTTAGAGGGGCGCATACGGACGCAGGCCTGGCGGCAGGAAAATCCCGTACATATTGTGTTTTAAACTCTGTGAGCAGATCGGGCGATAATACTAATAAATCGGAGTGAAACTGGCCTTGTACTGGCTGATTAATGATTTCAAGAGAGGTATTTGCCGGAACGATAATAAGCTCATCAGGTGTCGCGACAACCCGATTATCTTCCTGAATAATAATCTTGCTTCCCTGCGTAATATGGCAAATGGCAGCACTGAAAAGCTTTACACGATGCAGACGATGCAGATGGTTCGAACGAACCTCTGCCGCCGTTAACGTTTTATGCTGAAACTGGACTTTCTGCACCGTGTCACCTTTATCTTCCGTATGTTGCTGTGAAACTCGCTTTTGCAATGACATTACTGTTGAGCATATAGCCAACCAGAGCCCCACTTGCGTTGCTATCAATGGGCAGTTTATCAGTACTCAGCGCCCATACGGTGAATTGATACGGATGCGGTTTATCGCCGACGGGAGGACATGCGCCCCCAAAGCCCGCATAGCCATAATCGTTTCGCCCCTGAACTGCCCCGTCAGGCAACGTAGGGCTCTTTTCATCTCCGGCGCCCGTTGGGAATGTTTGTGTTTTCACCGGTATGTTCACCACCGTCCAGTGCCACCAGCCGCTTCCCGTCGGGGCTGAGGGATCATAAACGGTAATCGCAAAACTTTTGGTTCCTGCGGGTGGATTATGCCAGGCCAGTTGCGGCGATGTATTGTCGCCATGACAACCAAATCCCGCAAAAACCTGTTGTTCTGTTAAGCGATGGTTCTGAATATCCGCACTGCTGAGGCTAAACGTCTCAGCCGCGAAGGCATTAACACTCCCGGCGGCCAAAAAAGTTAAGACGGTGAAGGTGATTTTTTTCATTGTATTTCCTCGTTGATGTTGAGAAATACAATTTAAGGTTTAGCGTGCATGGACGTTGTGCCTGAACGTTTTGTTTTTGTGCCGAAACGCTCACCCCATCAGGCGGGTGCCTGGTCCGGGCATGTGTGCTACCCTACGCGCCGTTTAATTATCAAGAGCCGGGCCGATATCCCCCGGTTAATATTGACGTTCGTCAGAGGTTCCCCGGTATGACCGAATCTACAAGTGCAAGGTTTCCCCGTTTAGTGTTAGCCAAAGGGCGCGAGAAGTCCTTGCTGCGCCGCCATCCCTGGGTGTTCTCCGGCGCCGTAAGCCGTATGGAAGGAAAAGCCCGTCTCGGTGAGACTATCGACATCGTCGATGCGCAGGGTAAATGGCTGGCGCGCGGCGCCTTTTCGCCGGAATCGCAAATTCGCGCTCGCGTCTGGACTTTCGACAAAGACGAGCTCATCGACATCGCGTTCTTTACCCGCCGCCTGCAGCAGGCACAGCAATGGCGTGACTGGCTGGCAGAGCGCGACGGGCTGGACAGCTATCGTCTGATCGCAGGTGAATCCGATGGTTTACCGGGCGTTACCATCGACCGCTTCGGTAATTTTCTGGTACTGCAATTGCTGAGCGCTGGTGCTGAATATCAGCGCGCTGCCATTATCTCTGCGCTGCAGACACGCTATCCGCAATGCTCCATCTACGATCGCAGCGATGTTGCGGTACGTAAAAAAGAGGGGCTGGCGCTCGCGCAGGGTCCAGTTGTGGGTGAGTTGCCGCCTGATCTGCTGCCAATCCAGGAAAATGGCATGAAGCTGTATGTCGATATTAAGGCCGGCCACAAAACCGGCTATTACCTCGATCAACGCGACAGCCGCCTGGCAACCCGCCGTTACGTTGCCGACAAACGCGTCCTTAACTGTTTCTCTTATACGGGTGGTTTCGCCGTGTCCGCTCTGATGGGCAATTGCCGTCAGGTGGTGAGTGTGGATACCTCCCAGGAAGCGCTGGACGTTGCCAAAAAGAACGTTGAGTTAAACAAGCTTGACCTCAGCAAGGCTGAGTTCATTCGTGATGACGTCTTCAAACTGTTACGCAAATATCGCGATCAGGGCGAGACGTTTGATGTCATCGTCATGGATCCGCCAAAATTCGTAGAAAATAAGAGTCAGCTTCAGGGTGCATGTCGTGGCTATAAGGATATCAACATGCTCGCTATCCAACTGTTGAACCCCGGCGGCGTGTTACTGACTTTCTCCTGCTCTGGCCTGATGACCACAGATTTATTTCAGAAAATCATCGCCGACGCCGCAATAGATGCTGGCCGTGATGTACAATTTATAGAGCAGTTCCGTCAGGCCGCCGATCACCCGGTGATCGCTCCCTACCCGGAAGGACTGTACCTTAAAGGGTTTGCCTGTCGCGTCATGTAACTTGATTTTTGGAGCCTTGCCCGCATATCTGGGTCATGTACAGGTTCCCGGGAGGTGACAATGATTGCCAGCAAATACGGTATTGGTCAGCAGGTTCGCCACTCGCTGCTGGGCTATCTTGGCGTAGTGGTGGATATTGACCCTGAGTATTCACTCGACGAACCGTCAGTCGACGAACTGGCGGTTAACGATGAACTCCGGGCTGCTCCCTGGTACCATGTGGTGATGGAAGATGATGACGGCCAGCCGGTACACACCTATCTGGCCGAAGCACAACTGACCAGTGAGATTCAGCAAGAACATCCTGAACAACCTTCGATGGATGAGCTGGCGCGGACGATCCGCAGGCAACTGCAGGCACCCCGCCTGCGTAACTGACAACACCCCGCAATGCGGGGTGTTTTTATTTTGCGAGTCCTAACCGCGGGATTTCAATAGCCGGACATCTGTCCATCACGACCTTCAATCCCGCCTCACTGGCCAGCACGGCGGCCTGTTCGTTGATTACGCCAAGCTGCATCCATAATGTTTTCGCGCCGATGGCAATAGCTTCCTGGGCAACGCCCCATGCCGCTTCGGAATTACGAAATACGTCAACCATATCCACTTTTTCCGGCACATCAGCCAGCGTGGCATATCCTTGCTGCCCCAGAAGCGTTTCACCGGCAACTTTCGGTGATACCGGAATAACGTGGTAGCCCTGGTCAAGCAAATACTTCATAACCCGGTAACTCGGCCGGTCAGGTTTGTCACTCGCCCCCACCAACGCGATGGTACGTGTCGATTTCAGGATCTCGGCGATATCGGTCTCTTTCATGGTTTCCTCCAGCGGTTTTCCAAAGTGTATGTCAAACATTGCGCTACAACCATGTATCCCATACAGAAGTATGAGTGCGAGAACAGGTTATATGTCTATAAGTTAATAAATAAATTGAAATGTGAATTTGCAATGAGAACAGGGGAGCTTGCAATGAAGTGCGGGTGGACAGTATTCATTATCACGTGTTTGATACCGGTTAATGTACTGGCCACGTCGCTCCGTCTGTCTGGCGATATCGACCTGTTGGTTCTTGATGGCAAAAAGGTGTCCAGCTCACTACTTCGCGGCGCGGAAAGTATAGAACTGGAAAACGGCGTTCATCAGGTGGTTTTCCGGGTTGAAAAAAATATGGAGCCAGGCAATCACGAATCCCGGCTATTTATTTCCGTACCGCTGATTGCCACCTTCGATACGCAGCGCATCAGCCAGGTCAATTTCAACCTTCCCCCTATCGACACGCAAAAGGCAGCCGAGGCGTTTAACGCCACGCCTCATCTGGCTTTACTGGATGGCAACGCCACACCAATTCCGGTAAAACTCGATATCCTTGAGATCAGTGCAAACGGGAAAATCATTGATTATGAACGTGAGACAGAGCATTACAACAAAGCGGGGAAATATGCTTCGCTGCCTAAATTTGCGACGATGATGGCCGATGACAGCACCTTACTCTCTGGCGTTTCAGAACTGGATACCCCACAGACACAATCGCAAACCCTCACAGAACAGCGCCTTAAGTTCTGGTACCAACAGGCTGACCCGCAAACCCGTGACCGTTTTATGCAATGGATTAAGCAACAACCCCCGTCATGATCCGCGCCAGTTAACATTACGCGCATTTGCGCATAATTTTTTACGCCATTCTCTTGCAGCATCAGGCGCTTCCAGTAATCTGTAGCGAAAATACTTTGACGGAATCGGATTATGGAACTCACAACACGCTCCTTACCCGTGCGTAAGCACATCGCACTGGTTGCGCATGACCATTGCAAGCAGATGCTGATGACATGGGTTGAACGCCATCAGCCCAAACTGGCTAATCACGTTCTCTATGCCACCGGGACTACCGGGAACCTGATTCAGCGGGCTACCGGTCTTGAAGTGAATGCCATGCTGAGCGGTCCGATGGGGGGTGACCAGCAGGTTGGGGCGCTCATTTCGGAAGGCAAAATTGATGTGCTGATTTTCTTCTGGGATCCGCTGAACGCAGTGCCGCACGACCCGGATGTTAAGGCGTTGCTGCGTCTGGCGACCGTGTGGAATATTCCGGTCGCCACCAACCTTTCCACCGCTGATTTCATCATCCAGTCTCCCGGTTTCGCAGAAAGTGTCGAAATCCTGATCCCCGATTACCAGCGCTATCTCGCTGAACGTCTGAAATAGTCTTTGCGGGCGGCTGATGCCGCCTGCTCTCAGGGTTTTCTCGCCACCGGCACATTAAGCTGCCTGAGCGCCTCAACGAATCGCGACGGATTGTCTTTATCAAACAGCAGCCAGACGCGTTTACGTGCTCGAGTGATGGCGACATACAACAAGCGTCGCTCTTCGGCATCAGGAAAATCTTCCGGTACCGGTAACAGCGCCTCCTCCATAATGGACTCACGGGCGGGAGCCGGGAAACCGTCCTGCCCTTCGTGTAACCCCAGCACAATGACATACTCAGCCTGCTGGCCTTTACTGGCATGAATGGTCATAAAATCGAGCTGCAGTTTTGGCCAGCGCGTGGCGGCTTTCTCAAGGCTGGCGGGCTTACCATGGTGATAACGCGCCAGCACCAGAATACGATCCTCCTGGGTGGCGTAGCCGCTGAGCTTATCGAGAAGCGCATCCAGTTGGTCCGCCGCCAATAATGTCACCGCGTTTTTATCCCCGGCGCTCAGGCTGTTAAGAGGTTTATTGAGCTGGTGCGGATTCTGCTGGATAAATCCATTGGCGACTTCACCAATGCGTGTGTTGAAACGATAGGTTGTATCCAGCGCGCACAGATCGCCTTCGCCAAAAGAGTCATGAAACGCCGTGGTCAGCGAGAGTTGCGCGCCGCTGAAACGGTAAATGGCCTGCCAGTCATCACCCACCGCAAACAAAGTGGTTTGTGAATTCTGCCGCCGCAATGCAGCCAGCAGCGCGGCACGTTGCGGCGAGATGTCCTGAAACTCATCCACCAGGATATGCTTCCAGGGGCTGACAAAACGTCCTTTATCCAGCACGTTAATCGCCTGATGAATCAATCCGGAAAAATCGACGGCGTTTTCCGCTTTTAGCGCGGTTTTCCAGGCTTTCAGCAGGGGTGCCATCAGTTTGACCCGCTTGCTGAACAGCGTGCGTACCTCTTCCGGCGCCGCATCAATCATTTCAGTCTGACTGCCACCATGCATGCGCATCAGGCTGACCCAGCGATCCAATCGGGGCCCCATCCGACGCCGCAGTTTCTCATCGTCCCAGAAGTTGCCTTCCGGAACCTGCCACTGCAGCTCCTCTTCCAGCCACTGTCGCCAGCCTTTGGCCTGCGCCTTTTTCTCTGCGCACTGAGCTTGCCAGGCTTTAAGCAATAGCGTTTGTCGGGCGCTGGTATCGCTCTCAAGTTTGCTAATCTCCGGCGCTTTTTTTCCACCCTGCTGGATGATGTATAACGCCAGCGCATGAAACGTACGTGCAGTGATGTCATCCGTATGCAACCGCTCACGAATGCGCTCATCCATCTCTTGCGCGGCTTTTCGACCAAAGGCCAACAGCAGGATCTGATCCGCTGATGCTTCGCCACGCAGCAGCAGCCAGCCTGCGCGAGCCACCAACACCGAAGTTTTTCCACTGCCTGCCCCGGCGAGCACCAGCAGCGCGTTTTCACCATTGACCACCGCCCTTGCCTGCGCCGGGTTAAGCGGAGAACTTTCGATATTTTTAAAAAATGCCGAGTACTGGACCAGCATTTTGTCGGTCCAGTCCTGATTATGTTTCGCGCGTCCAGCCTCTGTATCTTTTAACCAGGCCTGGCATTGCCGCCACAGCTCCCGGCAGTTAGCAAAAGATTCAAGGCGGCTGGTGGGGACAGGCAACGCATCGAACGCCTTGTGAAGCTGTTGCTGAACACCTTTAAGCTGCGCGCGAGTGAGCCATTTTTCCTGATCCATACGTCCGGAAATGTCCGCGAGTTGTTCGGAGAGCACCCCCGCTGCCACTTCGCTCATCTCGGTGCTCCACGCCACCCAGCGTTCATTCAGATGCTGATAAAAGCGCTGTGTTTCATTCCATTCAGTCCCGTGCAAACGAACGACTTTATTATCTGCCAGAACAAATTCCAGCTCGCCCCATACCAGGCCACGTTTGCACTCGATTGCCAGCAGCTGATTAAAGGGAATAAGGTATTCATGTCGATCACCTGAAACCTTCACGCCCGCATTGAGGATGACTACTCGATCATATGGATGCTGCGCCAGCCGCTTTCCCAACGAAGTCGCTTTTAGTTCCATCACACATCCTTTTTCAGCTTATGACTGTGATTGCCAGTTTAACCGCCAGAGAATACGTGCTCCAGCCCAAAAAATCGTTACAATTGTCAGGTCAATTCCCTGACAGAATAGCATTGAGGTAATATGCGTACCGTTCTGAATATATTGAACTTTGTCCTTGGCGGTTTTGCCACCACACTCGGCTGGCTATTAACAACGATTTTGAGTGTTGCATTGGTTATTACCCTGCCGCTTACGCGCTCCTGTTGGGAAATCACTAAATTGTCGCTGATCCCCTGGGGCAACGAAGCTGTGCATGTCGATGAGCTGAACCCTGGCAGTAAAAATACCCTCATGAATGCTGGCGGGACCGTGCTCAACATTCTCTGGTTCGTGCTGTTTGGCTGGTGGCTCTGCGTGATGCACATCATGGCCGGTATTGCCCAGTGCATGACCATCATCGGCATCCCGGTCGGTATCGCCAATTTTAAAATTGCGGCAATCGCCTTATGGCCGGTTGGCCGTCGTGTTGTGTCGGTTGAAGTGGCCCGTGCCGCGCGCGAAGCCAATGCTCGCCGTCGTTTCCCGTAAACGAGTCACGAATACTATGCTAAGCCCCCTCCTTCGCCGGTACACCTGGAATAGTGCCTGGCTTTACAACATCCGTATCTTTCTTGCGCTAAGCGGAACGGCGGCATTGCCGTGGCTGCTTGGCGACGCGAAACTAACGATCCCTTTAACACTGGGCGTTGTTGCCGCGGCGCTGGCGGATCTCGATGATCGCCTGACCGGCCGTCTACGTAATTTAATCATTACCCTGATTTCTTTTTTTATCGCCTCGGCGTCGGTCGAGCTTCTGTTTCCCTGGCCCTGGTTATTTGCCATTGGGCTTATCACGTCGACCATTGGGTTTATTTTGTTGGGAGGACTGGGGCAAAGCTACGCCACCATTGCGTTCGGCGCATTGCTTATCGCCATCTACACCATGCTTGGCACCACGTTATATACCGCATGGTATCAGCAGCCACTTTTACTGCTCGCAGGCGCCATCTGGTTTAACGTGCTGACGCTGGTCGGGCATCTCGTTTTCCCCATCCGTCCGCTGCAGGATAATCTGGCGCGCTGCTACGAGCAGTTATCCCATTATCTGGAGCTCAAAGCGCGACTGTTCGATCCGGATATTGAGGAGGAAAGCCAGGCCCCGCTTTATGAGCTGGCGCTGGCCAACGGGCAGTTGGTGTCAACACTAAACCAGACCAAGGCGTCATTATTGACCCGCCTGCGGGGCGATCGCGGACAGCGAGGAACGCGGCGTACGCTGCACTACTATTTTGCCGCACAGGATATTCATGAACGTGCCAGCTCTTCGCATATACAGTACCAGACACTGCGGGAACATTTTCGCTACAGCGATGTGATGTTCCGTTTTCAGCGGTTGATTACTCTGCAATCCCAGGCCTGCTCCAGGCTCGCTAACGCCATCCTGCTTCGCACACCTTACCAGCATGATCACCGCTTCGAACGCGCATTTATACATCTTGATGCCGCGCTAGATCGCATTCGAGCCAGCGGTACAACGTCGTCTGATCAACTGAAAGCGTTGGGTTTCTTACTCGACAATCTCCGCGCCATCGACGCACAGCTAGCGAGTATTGAGTCCGGACAACCGCAAACTGCGCAGAAAAACGAAACGGAAAACTTACTGGCAGATGACAGCCTGCATGGATTGAGCGATATCTGGCTGCGTTTACGCAACAACCTTACACCGGAATCGGCACTGTTTCGCCATGCCGTGCGGATGTCTGTTGTGCTGTGTGCGGGCTACGCCATCATCCAAATTACCGGTCTGCACCACGGATACTGGATTCTGCTCACCAGCCTGTTTGTCTGCCAGCCTAACTACAACGCCACGCGCCACCGTCTCACGCTGCGTATCGTCGGAACTATTGCAGGCATCGCCCTCGGCCTCCCGGTCCTTTATTTTGTTCCCTCCCTGGAGGGGCAACTGATACTGATTGTTGTTACCGGTGTGCTTTTTTTCGCCTTTCGTCTTGTACAATACGCACAGGCCACCATGTTCATCACCTTACTGGTGCTGCTTTGCTTTAATTTGCTCGGCGAAGGTTTTGAAGTCGCCATGCCGCGAGTTATTGACACAATCATCGGATGCGCCATCGCCTGGGCTGCGGTAAGTTTTATCTGGCCAGACTGGCGTTTTCGCAATTTGGCACGCGTGACCGAGCAGGCATTTAATGCCAACTGCCGTTATCTGGACGCAATTCTCGAACAATATCATCAGGGGCGTGATAACCGTCTGGCCTACCGTATTGCCCGCAGAAACGCCTATAACAGAGATGCCGAACTGGCGTCGGTGGTCTCGAATATGGCATCGGAACCCGGTGCGACACCTGAACTGCGTGAAGTGGCATTTCGATTACTTTGCCTGAATCATACCTGTACCAGCTATATCTCTGCTCTTGGCGCGCATCGCGAACAGCTTACTCATCCGGCCATCCTTCGCTTATTGGATGATGCAGTCTGCTATGTTGATGACGCCCTTCATCACCAGCCTGCTGATGAAGAGCGCGTACAGTTAACACTGGCAGATTTATCACGACGAATTAAGCATCTTGAGCCGCGACCTGACAGCAAAGAACCCCTTGTATTGCAACAAATAGGGCTGCTTATCGCCCTTTTGCCAGAGATGTGCCGTTTACAGCGGCAGATCATGACTTAGTGATCCTGGTTTTTTTTCTGACCCACCTCGTGGTACCAGTCAATTAGCTCCTGGCGTCTCAACGCCGGGAGCGCAGCTTCATGCAGCCCAATGATCGCACCTTCCAGACCCAGCAGTACCTTGATGCCCATGTGTTTGTTCAATGCCTTCAAACGCAACCAACACGCTTTTGCGCCCAGATGCCGCAGCATGCGTTCGTCTGGTATCCCCGCATCAAAAAGCATCATCTCAAGTTGAAAGCTTATGTTTGGAAGGTCCTTAAGGCGATGTGGCGTATCTCGCGCCGCTTTTTCCTCCCGAGCCGCCGCGAGCGATTGCGATGAAAGCCGCAACAATGTTGGTAAGTCACGCCAGAGATGCTCATCAACAAAGTAGTAGTTAAGTGAAACAGCGCGGCCACGCTTCTGGATTGTCAGAAGAGGTGAACGTCGTATTACCCGATATTGCGCACTCTCCTCACAGGCACGCAGGTATAACTCTCCCTCTGAAATCATCGCAAACACGGTGTTGTCTATCGATAAGCTGTAGCCACCAAAATGCGCGCGAAAGCGAATTTTCCCCAAAGGTGCGAGGTATTCCCGGGACTGATAGATCCTTTGATAGGATATGTTTTTCATGATTATTCCCTTGTAAATCATGGAGTAAAAACATTAATTCTGTTAACCGATCCGCTACTGAGGAACATAGGCAAGTGCGCGCAACTCAGCAAGAAAATTTTGCGTCTTCATCGCAATACAAGACAAAATTGCGAGATGCTTTCAGAAAATGAGGTTGATCTTTGAACGCCCAGGGGTTACTGTATGTTTATACAGTAACTAACAGGGCTGGGTTGATCATGTACCATTCATTAAGCCGTGCAAATCGTTCAACACAATTTCTTTCCGCACACAACGCGGAGGCCATTGAGGCTTCTACGGGTCTGATCAGTGAGGTTGTTTATCGCGAAGATCAGCCCGGAATGACACAATTGCTGCTGTTGCCGTTATTACAGCAACTGGGTCAACAATCGCGCTGGCAGCTCTGGTTAACGCCGCAACAAAAATTAAGCCGTGAATGGGTATTGTCGGCAGGCCTGCCGCTGACTAAAGTTATGCAGATCAGTCAGCTCTCCCCCTGCCTTACGCTGGAATCGATGATTCGTGCGTTACGTACCGGCAACTATAGCGTTGTGATTGGCTGGCATGCCGAAGAATTGACCGAAGAAGAACACCAGCGTCTGGCGATTGCAGCCGAAGAAGGGAACGCTATAGGCTTCGTTATGCGTCCAGTACAATGTAATCCTCTCGCTGCGAGACAGCATTCCGGGATAAAAATTCACTCAAATTTGTATCATTGAGTAAAATTAGGATAAATCCTGGCATTATTTTTCTGTCTGACAAGGTTTGTCGTGTAATCAGTAAAATACGCCGCCAACGCCCGGTTCAGGCGACTTACAAGGCAACTGAACTGGCGAATAGTTCCGCAAAAGTGTTAAATATTGTGTATACAAAGCCTTTTTTTTCATATGCCTGACGGACTTCACACTTGTAAGTTTTCAACTACGTTGTAGACTTTACATCGCCAGGGGTGCTCGGCATAAGCCAAAGATATCGTGAAGATATCTCTATAGGGACTGATGAGCAACGCCCCCGGTGAAGGATTTAACCGTGACTTCTCATCGAGATTTTCATGGCGATTTTTGGATGATAACGAGGCGCAAAAAATGAAAAAGACAGCTATCGCGATTGCAGTGGCACTGGCTGGTTTCGCTACCGTAGCGCAGGCCGCTCCGAAAGATAATACCTGGTATGCAGGTGGCAAACTGGGCTGGTCTCAGTTCCACGACACCGGCTTCATTCCGAACGACGGCCCGACCCATTCAAGCCAGCTTGGTGCAGGTGCGTTCGGTGGCTATCAGGTTAACCCGTACGTTGGTTTTGAGATGGGTTACGACTGGTTAGGTCGTATGCCATACAAAGGCGACAACGTAAACGGTGCGTTCAAAGCTCAAGGCGTACAGCTGACCGCTAAACTGGGTTACCCGATCACTGACGATCTGGATATCTACACCCGTCTGGGCGGCATGGTATGGCGTGCAGATTCTAAAGCCAACATCAACAACTTCAAAGACCACGACACCGGTGTTTCCCCGGTATTCGCTGGCGGTGTTGAGTGGGCAGTTACCCGTGATATCGCTACCCGTCTGGAATACCAGTGGGTTAACAACATCGGTGATGCAAACACCGTTGGTACCCGTCCGGACAACGGCATGCTGAGCGTAGGTGTTTCCTACCGTTTCGGCCAGCAGGAAGAAGCAGCGCCAGTAGTAGCGCCAGCTCCGGCTCCGGCTCCGGAAGTACAGACCAAACACTTCACTCTGAAGTCTGACGTCCTGTTCAACTTCAACAAAGCGACTCTGAAACCGGAAGGTCAGCAGGCACTGGATCAGCTGTATGGTCAGCTGAGCAACTTGGATCCGAAAGACGGTTCCGTCGTGGTTCTGGGCTTCACCGACCGTATCGGTTCTGACGCTTACAACCAGGGTCTGTCTGAGAAACGTGCTCAGTCCGTTGTTGATTACCTGGTTTCTAAAGGTATCCCGGCGAACAAAATCTCTGCACGTGGCATGGGCAAATCCCAGCCGGTTACTGGCAGCACCTGTGACAACGTGAAAGCGCGCCCTGCGCTGATCGATTGCCTGGCGCCGGACCGTCGTGTAGAAATCGAAGTTCGTGGCAGCAAAGACGTTGTAACTCAGCCTCAGGCTTAAGTTCACGTGCTGTAAAAAAACCCCGCGATGCGGGGTTTTTTATTGCCTGAACAAAACCAATTGTACAAAAAATCACTCTTTGCCTAATAGCGCCTGCAAATCCTGTTTAAGTGACGACATGGTGGTGGCGTATTTTTCTTTATGCTCGGCATCCTCAATTAACTGCACAATGGTCTCCGAAAGGGTTTTGCCCCGACGCTGTGCCAGAGCGGCCAGACGTTGCCAGACAACAAATTCAAGGTCGATTGATTTCTTGCGCGTATGCTGATGCTCGGCATTAAAATGGCGTTTACGCCGTGCCCGAATAGTCTGTTTCATGCGGTTCATGAGAGACGGATTAATATGCTGCTCAATCCAGGCATTCACCTGCACGGGTTCATTTTCGAGGGTTAGCAATAAATCGACGGCGTCTTTGGCCGCGCTGGCTTCGATATATCTTGTAATAAGCTCACCTTCCCGGTGCTTTTTTACCAGGTACTTCCATTTCCAGCCGCTTTCAAGATTTTCCAGTTGTTGATATTTCATTGCGATCTCAACGTTACCGTGTAACTCTGTTCAGAATATCAGTTTTTTTCTGCTCTGCTGAAAAGAAATCACATTCTGTCTATCCCAACAACATATCTGCAACGGGAAAACGTGTATTCCCTGTGTGCTGCCCATGCGTTTACGGTATAATCCCGCCTTTTACATCAGACTAAAAAACGACTTTGACCATTACAAAACTTGAATGGAATGAACTGACTCCGGATACCGAGAGCTATCAGGATGTGTTTAAGCAGTCCGCACTCACTGACGAGACGGTCTTCTTCCTGGGCGATACCCAACCCCGATTACACTATGCGCTGGAACAGTTGCTTCATCCTGCGGCGACGTCACGCTTTTTGCTGGCCAAAGCGCCAGAAGAAGAAGAGTACCTGACGATCCTCGCCGAGGCTGTGTCAGCGCTGCAGTCCGAGGAGATCGACGTTGTAGGTGGCGACTATCAGGTTAATGGCTCGACAGTTACGCTTACCCCTGCGCAAAACGCAGAAGCCAATTTTGCCGGTAAAAACCAGGTAGTTATTGCCGATTGGGCTGAAGCTGAGCAGTTGTTTGGTTGCCTGCGCCAGTTCAATAACGAGATTACCCTGCAGCCAGGACTGGTACATCAGGCCAACGGTGGCACGCTGGTTATCTCTCTACGCACCCTTCTGGCGCAACCTTTACTGTGGATGCGTTTAAAAACCATGGTGACGCGTCGTCGTTTTGACTGGGTTGCATTCGATGAGTCTCGTCCACTGCCCGTGTCAGTTCCGTCATTGCCGCTCGACCTTCGGGTTATCCTCGTGGGTGAACGAGATTCTCTGGCTGATTTCCAGGAGATGGAACCAGAACTTGCCGAACAAGCTATCTATAGCGAATACGAAGACAACCTGCAGATTAGCGATGCGGAAACACTGGCGCAATGGTGTCAGTGGGTTCAATTGATCGCCCGGGAGGCTGAATTGCCTTCACCGTCTGCAGATGCGTGGCCAGTACTGATTCGGGAAGCCGTTCGTTATACCGGCGATCAAGAGACGCTCCCGCTCTGTCCGCTATGGTTAACGCGCCAGTTAGGTGAAGTGTCCGCAATGACCAACGCCCAGATCTTTGATGCTGAGCAGCTCACCACCATGCTTACTCAGCGTGAATGGCGAGAAGGCTATCTGGCGGAGCGCATGCAAGATGAAATTCTGTTAGAGCAGATCCTCATTGAGACTGAAGGTGAACAGGTCGGTCAAATCAATGCCCTGTCAGTGGTTGAGTTTCCGGGGCATCCACGTGCATTTGGCGAACCTTCACGTATAAGCTGCGTTGTGCACATCGGCGATGGCGAATTTAACGACATTGAACGTAAAGCGGAACTGGGCGGCAATATTCATGCGAAAGGCATGATGATTATGCAGTCTTTCCTGATGGCTGAGCTGGAGCTTGAGCAACAGATCCCGTTCTCCGCATCGTTGACCTTTGAGCAATCTTACAGTGAAGTGGACGGTGACAGCGCCTCGATGGCTGAACTGTGCGCCTTGATCAGCGCCCTGGCGGATGTCCCTGTCAGCCAGAGTATCGCTATCACCGGTTCGGTGGATCAGTTTGGTCGTGCCCAGCCTGTGGGTGGGCTCAACGAAAAGATCGAAGGATTCTTTGCTATCTGTCAGACGCGTGGTCTGGACGGCAACCAGGGGGTGATCATACCCGCTGCCAATGTGCGCCATCTTTGTCTGCGCCAGGAGTTGCTGGATGCAGTCAAGGCAGGTCAATTCTCTATCTGGGCCATAGAAGATGTCATGGATGCACTCCCCTTATTGACCAGACTGGTCTGGGATGCAGAAGGACAAACTACACTGAAGCAGACCATCCTGGAGCGTATCGCCCAGGCGACGCAACAAGACGCTCGTCACCGTTATCCGTGGCCGCTTCGTTGGCTTAGCTGGTTCAGTCCCAACTGATCGGACTTGTTCAGCGTACACGTGTTAGCTATCCTGCGTCCGAAACTCACAATAAGGCTTACATAGAACATGGTAGATAAACGCGAATCCTATACAAAAGAAGATCTTCTTGCCTCTGGTCGCGGAGAGCTGTTTGGCGAAAAAGGCCCACAATTACCAGCTCCAAGCATGCTGATGATGGACCGTGTGGTGTCAATGACCGAGAACGGTGGGAATTTCGACAAAGGATATGTTGAAGCTGAATTAGATATTAATCCGGATCTGTGGTTCTTTGGTTGCCACTTTATCGGTGACCCGGTAATGCCGGGGTGCCTCGGTCTGGACGCCATGTGGCAGCTCGTTGGTTTCTACCTGGGCTGGCTCGGTGGCGAAGGCAAAGGCCGTGCGCTGGGCGTAGGCGAAGTGAAATTCACCGGTCAGATTCTGCCGACCGCGAAAAAAGTCACCTACCGTATCCACTTCAAACGCGTCATCAACCGTCGTCTGGTGATGGGCCTGGCCGATGGTGAAGTACTGGTTGATGGCCGTGTTATCTACACTGCGACGGACCTGAAAGTGGGCCTGTTCCAGGACACTTCTGCATTCTGATGCTGATTGCCATGTAATGCGTCAGAAAATGGCGTAGGGCAAAAAAGGCGAAACCTCCGCAATGCGGAGGTTTCTTGTTAAAGAGACAGAATCAGGCAATGACGGCCCTGTCCTCCATGGCTTCTCGCCAGCCTCCCATCCATTCGGATCTCTGATTCAGCGTCTGATAAGGACACATTTCTTTTGGCCGTCCCGTGATTCCGGCCTGATACCCACGTTGATGTGCCCGTTCCAGGCGATCTCGCTTTTGTCTCTTCATGCCTCGTTTCCCTCATTTTTTGGTCTGGTGGAAAAGAAAACAGTGGTTACTAAGTATGCAACCACAGGCTACGAATACCCTGGATACGGTTTGTCGTCAATGCGCAAAATTCACGCCAGTGTCATAAATGTGACCTAAACAGAAGTTCATTTGTACAAAAACTGTGAACCAGCACAGGTAATGAATTGAGCACAAAATAAAAAAAGCCGTCAGACAAAAATGACCTGACGGCGTAGATAATGCAGTCAATTTTACTATGGCAGACGTTTAAGCTCACTGGCGATGCTTGCCGATTCCTGTTGCCAGGCCTGGGCCAACATTTTCACCATCTCGTCATAGCCGTCTTGCTGCTGCTTAAGCTCAATGTGGAAAGGACGCTTAATCAGCTGCCCACGATGATTAACCAGCCATTCACCACTCACGATAACCCGCCCGTCATAACGACCATGAAAGCCGGTTACGGTGACGTTGAGCGTGTCCTGCTCACTGCCAAGCGGTTGCGAAGCCACAACCCAGCCAGGAAGTGCGTTACTTAAATTCGCCACCAGCGTCGTGCGAAGCTGTTGGTCCAGCGGGCTCGCCCACAGGTTATTGGTGGCAATAACGTATTGCACATCGGTAGTCTGGTAGACCACGCCATTTCCTGCGAGATAATCCGGCACCGTCACCTGCTCAACCCACAGCAGGTGTTGCCCACGCGCATCACCTTGCGTCACCGTTGATTGCGGCGGTGATGGTAGCTGATAATAGCTCTTCTTATCACCGCTCGCGCTGCAGGCCGTCAGAAGCATTGCCAGAAGCGCTATCATTCCTTTTTTCATTCTTTCGCCCTCTTCGGCTGCGGATCGTCTTTACCCTTCGCTTCAAATACGAGCGCATTACTCTTATCGTTCAGCGTTTTGAGCACCGGCTGTAGCTCACGCAACACCTGGTCAAGACGCTGCATATCCGCCACCATCTTGTTGTACGCGGCCGAACCCGGCTGGAAGCCCTGCATACTGCGATTGAGCTCACGCAGCGTATTTTGCATATCTGCTGGCAACTGCTGCATAGACTGACTGGCTGTCAGCTTATTCAGATTATCGAGTGTCGTCTGCAGACGGCGCATCGTCTGCTGGCTCGCCGTCAACGTATTGGTTGCCTGCTCGATCATTGGGTTAAGTGGCAGATTGTTAATTTTATCCAGCGTATCCATCAGTTTTTGCTGAATCTGCGCCAGACCTCCGCTGACCGTCGGGATGATGCGATAACCACCAAATTCCGGCATATCGGTTACAGGTGGTGCTTTCGGATAAAAATCGAGGTCGACATACAGGGCACCCGTCACAATATTGCCGGTTTTCAGCGCCGCACGAAGGCCACGTTTCATTAACTCAGTAATATGCTCATCCACGTTAGGATCGCCGCCAAACTGGCTAATCAGACGCTGAGGCTCAATACGAATCAGAATAGGTATCCGGTAATCATCATTCAATTTCTGACGCATTTCTGGCGTGAAGAACGGGACTTTCGCCACGGTCCCCAGACGAATACCGCGAAATTCAACCGGCGCACCGGGTTGCAGACCGCGAATCGAATCTTTGAAGAACATCAGATAATCGATATGTTCGGTATACAGAGACTCCTGAATACTGCGCTGATCGTCATACAGCATAAACGCCGTTTTTTCAGCAACAGGCTCGCCCAGTTCATTCCCTTCCGGCACGTCAAAGCTCACGCCACCACCAAACAGGGTACTGAGTGACCCCATTTCAACCCGCATTCCGGCAGAGGTTAAATCAACGGCGATACCGCTGTCTTTCCAGAAACGCACGTTGCTGGTGACCAGACGATCGTTTGGCGCATTAATAAAAAGCTGATAGGTGATCGTACGTTTCTGCGTGTCGAAAGTGCTTGTCTCGACAGAACCGACGCGGTAGCCACGGAAAAGTACCGGATCGCCCGGAGAGAGTTGCCCCGCTTTTTTGCTGTCCAGGATAATCCGAATCCCTTTTGCATCCGGCGGTGCCAGCGGCGGCGAATCAAGGAGGTTATATCTCTCCGGCTGGTTGCCCTTCTTCCCTGGCTGGAGCTCGATGTAGGCGCCAGAAAGTAATGTTCCCAGGCCACTGATCCCTTCACGGCCAACCTGCGGTTTAACCACCCAGAAAACGGAGTCGTTGTAGAGCAACTTTTCCATCCCGGTATTCAGGCGCGCTTTAATCTCAACATGGGTGAGATCGTCCGTCAGCGTCGTGCTCTCTACCACGCCGACATCCACGCTGCGGCTTTTGATGGTCGTTTTACCCCCGATGATGCCTTCGGCATTGGTGGTAATGAGGGTGACTTCCGGCCCCTGGTGGCTGTAATGGTAAAAGAGGATCCACGCACCGATGAGGGCCGTGACGATCGGGAATATCCATACCGGCGACCAGTTTTTAACTTTCTGCACTTTCGCCTCCCCACTGGTTTTCTCCATGTTCTTACGACTCCTCATGGCTCGATTCAGGCTCGCGATCCCAACTCAGGCGGGGATCGAACGTCATTGCCGCAAACATTGTGATGATGACGACCAGCGCAAACATCAGCGCCCCCATGGCCGGATAAATATTCATTAATCCTCCCATGCGCACCAACGCGGAGAGCACGGCGATGACAAACACATCAATCATCGACCAGCGCCCAACAAATTCTACGATTTCATAAATAAAGTGCATACGTTCACTGTCTCGTCGGCCGTGGCCTTTCGCATCCCAGCATAACCAGGCGATAGCGATCATTTTCAAGGTCGGCACCATGATACTGGCGATGAAAATCACCAGCGCAACCGGATACGACCCCTCGCTCCAGAGTAAAATCACCCCGGCAAGGATCGTCGATGGCATCTGATCGCCCAACAGATCGGTAATCATGATCGGCAAAATATTGGCAGGTAGATACAGCAGGATCGACGTCACCAGTAGCGCCATCGTCCACTGCAAACTGTTTCTGCGCCTGACATAGCCTTTGGTATGACAACGCGGACAGACGGGTTCGTCCGCCGCCACAATGGCGGTGCAACATGGGCAACTGCGTAATCCCTGGTGAATGCCCGGCACACCAACGTGCAGCGGCGCGACCGGCACGGGCGCGGGGGCAATATCATCCCACAGCCAGTGACGATCCACACACTGCATGGTACGCAGTTGTAGCAGGCAAAACAGACACCATGGAATAAAGCTGCTGCCGATGCCCACATCTCCATAGGCCATCAGTTTGACAAAGCTCACCAGCACGCCGGCCAGAAAAATTTCTGCCATACCCCAGGTTTTAAGCTGGAAAAGGATACGCGCCAGAAACGTTTTGGTCTGCTGCGACATCGACACGCGGTTGACCAGCAGCAGTATGGTCACCAGGCAAAATGCCGGGACCATCTGAACGAAAAGTAAAAAGAGCGTCCCAAGACTGGCGTAATCTTCCGAGAACATCACGCCCGGGATCTCCAGTAGCGTCACCTCGCTGGTGACGCCTGCTACTTTCATGTTCACAAAGGGGAACAGATTGGAAAGCAGTAGCATGAACAGCGCCACCAGCGCATACGCGGTGGGCCGTTGTCTGGGCTCATCCCATTGCGTGGTTAATGTGGCGCCACAGCGAGGGCAAGCCGCTTTATGACCATGCTGCAATGGCGGCAAAGCCACCAGTAAATCGCACTGGGTACATAAAATATGCCGTGTGGCGTGGTGATGTTCACACATACTGACTTCCTGAGTTATGCGCCGTTTTTTAGAGCCTCCAGATACTCCCAGCGTTCAAACGCTTCTTCCAGCGCCTGTTCCGCCGAAGCCAGTTCGGCTAATACTTTCTGCGTGTGGTCGTGAGGCTGGCTGAAAAAGCTGGCATCTGCCACCTGCGCCTGCAATGTTTCCAGTTCCGCCTCCAGCTTTTCCAGCTTTTGCGGCAGTTGTTCCAACTCACGTTGCAGGTTATAGCTTAGTTTGTTACTGGTTCGTTTAACACTTTCTGTTTTGTTAACCGAAGCTTCGGCAACTTTCTTCTCGGATGCGGATTTGTATGCCTGCGATGCCGCTTGCTGACCACGCGCATCATGATAACCGCCAACATATTGACCAATCCGTCCCGCGCCTTCGAAGATCCAGCACTCCGTAACGGTGTTATCGACAAACTGACGGTCGTGGCTGACCAGCATAACAGTGCCCTGGTAGCTGTCGATAAGCTCTTCAAGCAGCTCCAGCGTTTCGACATCCAAATCGTTGGTAGGTTCGTCGAGAATCAATAAGTTACTGGGTTTCAGGAACAAACGTGCCAGCAAGAGTCGGTTACGTTCACCGCCAGAGAGCGCGCGAACCGGTGTCATCGCCCGTTTCGGATGGAAGAGAAAGTCCTGCAGGTAGCCCAGCACATGGCGTGGCTTACCGTTTACCAACACTTCCTGTTTGCCTTCCGCCAGGTTATCCATCACCGTTCTGTCCGGATCGAGCTCCGCGCGGTGCTGGTCAAAGTAAGCCACTTCCAGCTTGGTACCGCAATGAATACGTCCACTGTCGGCCTGCAACTGACCCAGCATCAATTTGAGCAGCGTGGTTTTACCACAGCCATTCGGTCCGATCAGGGCAATCTTGTCGCCGCGCTGAACCTGAGCAGAAAAGTCTTTGACCAGCACTTTGTCGTCCACCTGATAGTCGACATTTTCCATCTCAAAGACGATTTTGCCCGAGCGGCTTGCCTCTTCCACCTGCATCTTCGCGCTGCCCATCACCTCGCGGCGTTCGCTGCGTTCGCGACGCATGGCTTTCAATGCGCGCACACGGCCTTCATTACGGGTACGGCGAGCCTTGATGCCCTGGCGGATCCAGACTTCTTCCTGCGCCAGCTTGCGGTCAAACTCCGCATTTTGCAGTTCTTCAACGCGCAGGTTTTCTTCTTTTTCAAGCAAATAAGTGTCGTAATCGCCGGGATAGGTCACCAGTTTGCCACGATCCAGATCGACAATACGGGTCGCCATATTGCGGATAAAGGAACGGTCATGCGAGATAAAAATAATGGTACCGCTGAAGGTTTTCAGGAACCCTTCCAGCCAGTCGATAGTTTCGATATCAAGGTGGTTTGTTGGTTCATCGAGCAGCAGTACTTTCGGTCCGCTGACCAGCGCTCGGCCCAGCGCCGCCTTACGCAACCAGCCGCCCGAGAGCGACGCCAGCGGCATGTCAGCTTCCAGACCCAGTTGTGCCAGCACTTCATTGATACGGTTTTCGAGCTGCCAGAGACCGTGGTGGTCCAACAGTTCCTGTAAGCGCGCCATCTCGTTCAGGTTTTTATCGCTCGGATCGGTCATCACCAGATGCGAAATTTCGTGATAACGCTTGAGGTACTCCGCCTGCTCTTCAATCCCTTCGGCCACAAAGTCATAGACGCTGCCCGCGACATTACGCGGCGGATCCTGTTGCAAACGTGCCACGATCAAATCCTGTTCGTACACGATGCGGCCATCATCCAACCCCTGTTCGCGGTTGAGGATTTTCATCAGCGTCGATTTGCCCGCGCCGTTACGTCCTACCAGACAGACACGTTCGTTATCCTCGATATGCAGTTCGGCATTATCGAGGAGAGGCGCATCGCTAAACGACAGCCAGGCGCCATGCATACTAATTAATGACATCTATTTATCCTTTCAGGCTGCGGTAATCAGCCAGCAGTTGTGGATCTGACGGTTACGGGCGAAATCTTGCGACTGCGTTTTTTGGGTAATTTCTTGTGCTTTGAGCCCAAGCGTAGCCAGCCCTTCAGTATGCATACGGAAACCGCGTTTGTTGTTTGAGAACATGATCGTGCCGCCTTTACGCAGCAAACGTTTAAGATCTTTCATCAGTGCCAGGTGATCGCGCTGGACATCGAAAGAGTCTTCCATACGTTTTGAGTTCGAGAATGTAGGGGGATCGATAAAAATCAGATCGAACTGCTCGTCACTTTCGCGTAACCATGCCAGTACATCGGCCTGTAGCAGGCGGTGCGGACGGCCGGTCAGGCCGTTGAGACGCAAATTGCGCTCCGCCCACTCCAGATAGGTACGCGACATATCCACGGTCGTGGTGCTGCGCGCCCCGCCAAGCCCCGCGTGTACACTCGCGCTGCCGGTGTAAGAGAAGAGATTCAGGAAATCTTTTCCCTTACTCATCTGGCCCAGCATACGGCGTGCGATACGGTGGTCGAGGAACAGGCCCGTATCAAGATAGTCCGTCAGGTTCACCCACAGTTTGGCGTTGTATTCGCTCACCTGGATAAATTCACCCTTTTCATTCATCTTCTGATACTGGTTATTGCCTTTCTGCCGCTCACGGGTTTTCAGCACCAGCTTATTCGGTGCAATACCCAGCACGGCGATGGTCGCGGCAATGATGTCAAACAGACGCTGACGCGCTTTTTGCGCATCGATGGTTTTGGGTGGCGCGTACTCCTGCACTACCACCCAGTCACCGTAGCGATCAACAGCCACGTTATAATCCGGCAGATCGGCATCGTACAGGCGGTAGCATTCGATGCCTTCCTGACGCGCCCATTTTTCCAGTTTCTTGAGATTCTTACGCAGACGGTTGGCGTAATCCTCAGCCATTACCGGCGCTTTTGCTTCGCCGGTGTTTTCCGCCAGGTGGTAGTTTTTCTGCACGCAATCCAGCGGGCCATTTTTAGCCTTGAACTGACGGTCAGCACGCAATTGCAGGCAGTTAAGCAAATCGACAGAGGCGCTGAACAACGACAGATTCCAGCCGCCGAACTGCGATTTCAATGTCCTTCCCAGCAGGCTGTGCAGGGCAATCAGCGCAGGTTCGCTCTCCAGACGCTCACCGTACGGGGGGTTGCTGATAACCGTACCATACGGCCCTTTTGGCAGCGGGTTGCTTAACTGCGCCACGTCTTTTACGTCGAAAGTGACCAGCTCGCCAACGCCAGCACGGCGGGCGTTACGCTGCGCGCGCTCAATGACGCGAGGATCGTTATCGGAGCCATAAAAATGCGATGTGTAATTAGCCAGCCCAGCTCGCGCGCGGGTCTGCGCCTCAGCTTTCACTTCCTGCCAGATTGCCTCATCATGTTGAGCCCAGCCGCCAAAGCCCCAGCGGCCACGGTGTAGACCTGGTGCACGGTCGGTAGCCCACATGGCCGCTTCGATCAACAAAGTGCCGGAACCACACATCGGATCAAGCAGCGGCGTGCCCGGCTGCCAGCCAGAACGCATCACAATTGCCGAGGCGAGGTTTTCTTTGATTGGCGCCATACCGGTGCCATCACGGTAGCCACGCAAATGCAGCCCTTCACCACTCAGGTCGAGCGCAATGCTGGCTGTCTCTTTGTTCAGCCAGACGTTGATGCGTAAATCCGGCGATTCACGATTAACATTCGGACGCGGCAGATTTTTGCGCGTAAAGCTATCGACAATGGCGTCTTTTACTTTCAGCGCGCCATACTGACTGTTACGAATTTCTTCATTCAGGCCGCTAAAATGCACCGCAAAGGTTGCATCAGGGCTGAAAATCTCCGTCCACGGAATCGCCTGCACGCCGAGGTAAAGGTCCAGATCGCTGTAAACCTTACACTCGCTGAGCGGCATCATGATGCGCGAGGCCAGACGACTCCACATCAGGCTTTGGTAAATAAGCCGTGTGTCACCATGGAAATGGACGCCCCCCTGAACCACCCGGCACTCTTGCCCGCCCAGGTTTTCCAGTTCAGTTTTTAATAGCTCTTCCAGCCCACGGGCCGTACTGGCAAACAGAGAAATCATAAAATCACTTATCGATGAAGAAAATTGTTGCGCATTATAGCCAATCTGGCGTTCATGTCATAAAGTTGAGGGCTTATTTTCGTTCACAGAGGAAATGACGTGGCTACCCTTTCGCGTCTTTTTATCCATCCAGTGAAATCCATGCGCGGTATTGGCCTGACGCATGCCCTGGCAGACACCTGCGGGTTATCCTTTGATCGCATTTTTATGGTGACCGAAGCGGATGGCACCTTTATTACTGCACGACAGTTCCCGCAGATGGTCCGTTTTATTCCCTCTCCCCTGACGGATGGCCTGCATTTAACCGCGCCTGATGGCAGCAGCGCTGTGGTGCGTTTTAATGATTTTGCGCCTCAGAGTGAGCCAACGGAAGTATGGGGAAATCATTTTACTGCCCGGGTTGCCCCCGAACACATCAACCAGTGGCTCAGTGGTTTTTTCGCACGAGACGTTCAGCTTCGCTGGGTGGGGCCGCAAACCACACGCCGGGTAAAACGTTACGAGGATGTTCCACTCTCATTTGCCGATGGCTTTCCGTTTTTATTGACCAACGAAGCCTCATTACGCGATTTACAAAACCGCTGCCCGGCGAGTGTGCAAATGGAACAGTTCCGCCCTAACCTGGTGGTCACGGGTGCCAGTGCCTGGGAAGAGGACACGTGGAAAGTAATACGCATCGGCGATGTCGTCTTTGACGTGGTGAAACCGTGCAGCCGTTGCGTTTTTACCACCGTCAGTCCCGAACGCGGGCAAAAACATCCCGCTGGCGAACCCCTGGCAACCCTCACCCGTTTTCGCACTGCGCAAGATAATGGTGATGTTGATTTCGGTCAGAACTTAATTGCCCGCAATAGTGGGGTCGTCCGGGTAGGTGATGAGGTCGTGGTCCTTTCCAGTGCACCCGCTAAACCCTATGGCGCAGGACAGGCTGTTGAGTCTGTAGAACAAGAGCAGAAAACAGAAGACGTGGTGGATATTGTCTGGCAGGGGCAAAGCTTTCGCGGTAACAATCAGCAAATCTTGCTTGAGCAACTGGAAAATCAGGGGATACGCGTGCCCTATTCCTGTCGGGCGGGCATTTGCGGCTGCTGTCGCATTCGCCTGATTGAGGGTGAGGTCAGCCCGTTGAAAAAATCAGCTATTGCGCAAGATGGTTCTATCCTGAGTTGTAGCTGTGTACCAAAAACCTCAGTTCGCCTGGAAAGTTAAACGGCCTGTTCAAAGCTGAAACTGGCAGCACTGAGCTGCGGTTTCAGCCTGTCATTCATGATCTTAATAGGATCGCCTAATTGCATCGTACGCCCGGCGATAACCACACCCGGCTGGGCCAGCAGGCAAAGTGCGGCATTTTCACCCGGTTCAACGACCAGTAAACTCACCTCTTCGCCGCTGTCACTCATCACGACGCTCGCAGCTTCTCCCGCACAGGGAGACCACGGCTGATTGTAGCTGGTAAAGTGCCAGCTTTTTGGCATTTGCGGCTTCAAAAAACGAATGGCCACCAGTGCATTAAGCACCAGCTCGGCACGTTGTTCGTTAGAAAGCATCAGGTCGCGGCATTTTTCATCAAAGGAGAAGTATAAGGCGGCATCGTCTACACAAAATCCGCAGGGGGAAAACGCATCCGGGGTAAGCATTTTACGGGCAAAACGCGAGCGAAATAACATGCCATTGGCCAGATCGAGCATCATACGATCGTGCTCGTCATCAAAATACCAGCGCCAATTATCGTCAGGTTTAATTCGCATTTTGTTCCCCTCTCTCCGTAAACATCCCTTTGCCTTTTTCATCCTGTGCCGTTTCGCTTATTACGCTAAATAAGCAAAGACTAAAATGTACAAATTAGCAACAATCACGGAATATAAAACAACCAGGGCCGGAAATAAAGCCCTGGTTGTCCGATAGTGAGCAAAAGATTAGATATGGGTAACGATTTCTTTAATCAGTTGCGGTCCTTTAAATATAAAGCCGGAATAAATTTGTACCAGTGATGCTCCTGCGTCCATCTTCTCGCGCGCGGCAATCACGGAGTCGATGCCACCCACGCCGATAATCGGTAAGCGGCCATTTAATTCCTGGGACAGGCGACGAATAATTTCGGTGCTTTTTAATTGCAGCGGACGGCCACTTAACCCACCCGCTTCATCACAATTTTTCATTCCGCGAACCAGTTTTCTGTCCAGCGTTGTATTGGTGGCAATGACGCCATCAATATTATGGCGAACTAAACTGTCGGCCACCTGGATCAATTCTTCCTCGGAAAGATCCGGGGCGATCTTCACAGCAACAGGAACATATTTATGGTGGGTCTGATGAAGCTCATTCTGCTTATTTTTAATGGCACCCAGAAGGTCATCCAGCGCTTCGCCATATTGTAATGTTCGCAGGCCCGGCGTGTTTGGTGAGGAAATATTAATCGCAATATAACCGGCATAGGCATAGATTTTTTCCATACAAATCAGATAGTCATCTTTGCCGTTTTCAACGGGCGTATCTTTATTTTTGCCAATATTAATACCCAGCACGCCGTCAAAATGCGCTTTTTTCACATTCTCAACCAGGTTATCAACGCCCAGATTGTTGAAGCCCATACGGTTGATCAACCCTTCTGCGTCGACCAGGCGGAAGAGGCGCGGCTTGTCATTGCCCGGCTGCGGGCGCGGCGTCACGGTACCGATCTCGATCGCGCCAAACCCCATAGCACCCAGCGCATCGATACATTCACCATTCTTATCGAGGCCAGCGGCAAGTCCCAGTGGGTTTTTAAACGTTAGCCCCATGCACTGTACCGGTTTTTCCGGCACACGCTGACGCACCAGTGCCTCTAGCGGCGTACCCGTAATGCGGCGTAATTGTTGAAAAGTAAATTCATGAGCGCGCTCGGGGTCGAGCTGGAAAAGGGCTTTACGAACGAAGGGGTAGTACATGAACTCTCCTGGATTCCCGGTGTGCAAACCGGGGGCGTATTATCTTTGATTAGCCGAAGAAATGGAATTGACCTTGGGCAAAAAAAGGTGAACTGAACGCAATCGTTTCCTTATCCTTTTCTGCATATTCGTTTTTTAACGTGTTTTCACTAAAAAAATCATTTAGCGGAATATAAAACCTCTGCGACACTGAGAAAATAGTTATCGATGTTTAATAAAACGAAGCAAATGGTTATAAGGAGTGAATATGCGAGTTGTCACCCTGGCGGGAAGCCCGCGTTACCCTTCCCGCTCAAGCGCCCTGCTGGAATATGCGCGCGAACACCTGACGGCCCTTGATGTTGAAGTGTGTCACTGGCATTTGCATAACTTTGTCCCGGAAGATTTGCTCTACGCCCGCTTCGACAGCCCGGCGCTGCAGACACTGCTCGAACAATTACATGAGGCCGATGGGCTGATCATCGCTACCCCGGTGTACAAGGCCTCTTTTTCCGGCGCGCTAAAAACCCTGCTTGATCTGTTCCCCGAACGAGCGCTGGAAGGCAAAGTGGTCCTTCCGGTCGCCACTGGCGGTACCATTGCACATATGCTGGCCGTGGATTATGCGCTCAAGCCAGTTCTGAGCGCACTGAAAGCCCAGGAAGTGTTGCATGGCGTCTTCGCCGATGACAGCCAGGTGGAGGATTATCAGCATAAGCCCCGCTTCACCGCGAATTTGCAGACGCGCCTGGACAGTGCACTGGAAACATTTTGGCAGGCCTTACACCGCCGCGACACGCAAGTCCCCACCTTCGGTGCCCATATACCGGGTGTTGCCAGAGCCTCGTAATAAAAAAACCGGGTCGCGCTGTAGACGCTAACCCGGCTTGTTATCACACAGTGCCTGCCCGCTGAATGTTATGCCAGCGCTTTACTGATTTTCTCATACAGATCGCCTGACAGATTCGGCAATGCTTTGAGTTGCTCAAGCGCCGCACGCATTTTTTCCTGACGTTTCGCATCGTAACGTTTTAAACGAATCAGCGGTTCAATCAGGCGCGAAGCTACCTGCGGGTTACGGCTGTTCAGTTCTGTCAGCATTTCGACCATGAACTGATAGCCGCTACCGTCTTGCGCATGGAATGCTGCCGGGTTGCTGCTGGCAAACGCGCCAATCAGTGAACGCACTCGGTTCGGGTTGCTCATGGTAAACGAACGGTGTTTAAGCAGACCGCGCACGGTATCCAGCACATTTTCTGCCGGGCTGGTGGCCTGAAGGATCAGCCACTTGTCCATCACCAGACCATCCTGATGCCATTTGTCATCGTATTCCTGCATCAGCGCA
Source organism: Phytobacter diazotrophicus (assembly GCF_052061655.1). Lineage (NCBI taxonomy): Bacteria > Pseudomonadati > Pseudomonadota > Gammaproteobacteria > Enterobacterales > Enterobacteriaceae > Phytobacter > Phytobacter diazotrophicus. Next base: position 3,631,834 of record NZ_CM125428.1, read on the forward strand.
TCACGGCACGGCAGTTGGGCGGCAACCGCGGCAGACAGCGCCGCAAGCGCATCCGTCATGTTATCAGCATTGTGATACTGCTCGCTTACCAGCTTATCGGCCAGTTGCGCGTCGCCGAAGGCCAGATAACGCAGACAGGTATTACGTAAGGCACGCTTGCCGATATCCGCATGTTCCACGCGGTAGGTATCCAGCTTATTGGCGTTATAAACGGCCAGCACTTCATCTGCCAGTTCGGTGGCCAGGGTGCGGGTTAGCGCTTCACGTACCGTCACGATGGCTACCGGGTCGATAACGTCAAACAATTCGGCAATCTCATTTGCTGAAGGCAGCGTCAGAATTTCCGCAGCCAGAGCCGGATCGATATGTTCGTCCAGCAGGATCGCGCGGAACGCATCGGCAACGTGCAGTGGCAAAGACAACGCCTGCCCCTGCTGATGGCGGGCAACGTTGAGCTTAATGTGCGTCGCCAGCAGACTCTGTGCGGCATCCCAGCGAGAGAAATCATTGCTGGCGTGGCGCATCAGGAACGTCAGTTGCTGATCGCTCCATTTATATTCCAGTTTCACCGGCGCGGAAAACTCACGCAGCAGCGACGGCACTGGCTGGAAGTAGACGTTATCAAAGACAAAAGTCTGTTCGGGCTGGGTGACATTCAGCACATGGTGCACCGGGTGACCGTCTTTCTGCAACGGGATGACCTTGCCTTCATTATCATAAAGTTCAATATCAAACGGGATGTGCAGCGGATGTTTCTCCTGCTGTTCCGCTGTAGGCGGCGTACGCTGGCTGATAGTGAGCGTGTACTGTTCGGTCGTCGGATTGTAATCGTCGTGTACCGTGACAATCGGCGTCCCCGCCTGGCTATACCAGCGACGGAAATGCGACAAATCGATATTTGAGGCATCTTCCATTGCCTGGACGAAATCATCACAGGTTGCGGCGCTGCCATCGTGACGCTCAAAATAGAGCTGCATCCCTTTCTGGAAATTCTCTTCACCCAGCAGGGTGTGGATCATGCGGATGATTTCTGAACCTTTCTCATACACCGTCAGGGTGTAGAAGTTGTTCATTTCAATCACTTTATCCGGGCGAATTGGATGCGCCATCGGGCTGGCGTCTTCGGCGAATTGCAGCCCGCGCATGGTACGGACATTATTGATACGGTTTACCGCACGGGAACCCAGGTCCGAGCTAAACTCCTGGTCGCGAAACACAGTCAGCCCTTCTTTCAGGCTGAGCTGGAACCAGTCGCGACAGGTTACGCGGTTACCGGTCCAGTTGTGGAAATATTCATGACCAATCACCCGTTCGATATCAAGATAGTCTTTGTCGGTTGCGGTATCGGTCCGGGCGAGCACATATTTGGAGTTAAAGACATTGAGGCCTTTATTCTCCATCGCGCCCATATTAAAGAAGTCCACGGCGACAATCATATAGATGTCGAGGTCATATTCGAGGCCAAAACGGGTCTCGTCCCATTTCATGGAGTTCTTGAGCGAGGTCATTGCCCACGGCGCGCGGTCAAGGTTGCCACGGTCAACGAAGAGTTCCAGTGCAACTTCACGCCCGGAGCGGGTTGTAAAGGTATCGCGCAGCACATCAAAATCACCCGCGACCAGCGCAAACAGGTAACACGGTTTCGGGAACGGATCCTGCCACTGCACCCAGTGACGGCCATTGTCCAGCTCGCCCTGGTCCACGCGGTTACCGTTAGAGAGCAGGTAGGGATAAGCAGCTTTGTCGGCGATGATTTTGGTGGTAAACCGCGCCAGAACATCAGGGCGATCCAGGTACCAGGTAATATGGCGGAAACCTTCTGCCTCACATTGGGTACAGAGTGCTTCGCCAGACTGATAGAGGCCTTCAAGCGCAGTATTCGCAGCCGGGCTGATTTCATTCACGATACGCAATGTGAATCGCTCAGGCAGGCCGTCAATGACCAGGTGATTGTCTTCTTCTTTATATTGTGTCCATGGCTGGTCGTTAACATGGATTGACACTAACGTCAGGTCTTCGCCATTCAGACGCAATGGCACTGGAGAGGCGCTATGACGCGAAATAGTGCTCAGCGCAGTGACAACGGTTTTTGCGGCATCCAGGTCAAAGGTCAAGTCAATATCGCTAATCAGGTAATCCGGCGCACGGTAGTCGTGGCGGTATTTGGCTTGTGGCTGTTGTGTCATAAAAAACCTTTAGCATCTTCTGTTTGGTTACGTCTCCAGTCTATTCCTGTTGCGTAAATCCCGCCACGCAGAATGTTCATCTTTTCAGGGAGAAAAGCTCACTATGCTACATTTTAGTAACATGAAACAGTAATTTTAAAAATCGACAAATATCGTCCAGGAGCGCCGTAAATCACGGTTGGACTGATTAAACGAATTTCACATTTGCGAACTTTAGCGATTTTCATCGATGGTAAATGCCCCATTGGTGCCCCATAGACAATTCTCTGCAGCCCAGACGGATAAAGGCCTCGCGCTAAAACTCTGGTCGAAAATACCCCACAGATTCGCTGCTAGATGAGCGACCACTTGACACTGTATAAATATCCAGCTAATAATAGCTGTATATCCAACCAGTAATTTAACTGAGGTAAGTATGTTCGTTGAACTCGTTTACGACAAGAGAAACGTTGAGGATTTACCAAGCGCAAAAGAAATCATTCTGGCTGAACTGACAAAGAGAGTTCACAAGATTTTCCCAGGTGCAGATGTGAGAGTTAAACCAATGCAGGCGAACGCGCTGAACAGCGATTGTACGAAAACTGAGAAGGAGCGACTCAACCGCATGCTTGAAGAAATGTTTGAAGAAGCAGATATGTGGATGGTTGCTGATTAATTACATTTACATCGCCGGGCATTCGTCCTCCCCTGCCCGGTTAACGAAATATGTCACCCGACCAACTACGATCACGTCTTCCAGGGACAGCTGTATTACACTCTCCTCTAATTTCCCATTATGAAATCCATTCCAGTCAATTTGAGCAAAAGTCTTGTCACCATCACTAATTATATTAAATCTTAGTTTTTATTAAACCTAGTATACTCATAAAAATCACTCTCACTTTAATATAGAACAGCACGTTTCTTAAACGTAAATAATTCTTATAGACATTTCAGAATCTAAGTTCTTGTCTAAATGTTTAATATATTGCTTTTATTTTATTTTCTTATTTGCTAGTGTGAAGATTCGCTCTTTATTTTATAAATGACGGTACAAGTTATGAAAAAAATTATTCCTGTATTAGTTGCTCTGAGTTCTGTGCTTTTTGTAAGTGTGAATGCTATGGCAAATTCACCTACAGTAAAAGATTCAATGAAGTTAATGAGTAAAAGTTATCGTGCAGTGATGAATGATAAAAATATTGATTCATTCAAAAAAGATTTATCCTCTTTTAAAATGTCGGTACAGGAGGCTCAGCGAACCTCTCTTCCTGGGGCCGATAAGACAACTTTCGATTCTGGAATGAAGCAATTGTTGGATCAGGTAAATATAGTTGAGACGACAGCAGAGCAGAAGGGTCTAGCACCAGCACAACAGGAAGCAAAAAAATTACGTAATATAATGGAGCAGTTTCATTCTAAACTTGGTGTTTGATTGATAGTGAGAGGCATTTCTGCCTCTCACTCTTTATTATTTAATTTTCTTATACCCTGATATCATCGTACGTATCAGGTTTTCTTTGGTCAGGTAGCTAATAACCAATACGGCGGTTATATGAATACCCGCACCAACCATCGTTAAATTAGCAAAAAAGCTGTGAATGTCCCCCCAGGGAACTATATCTGTAGCACTGGCGATAACGGCCTGCCAGCCATCAATCCTATCTGATATGCTTGCAAGCCAACCAGTCGCACCGGTAAGAAGTAACCCAGCGAGCAGGCATACAATCATTACGGCACCGGCGGGGTTATGCCCTTCATAGTATGGGTGCTCTCCACGAAGTAATTTCTTTTTATACTCCCTAAATTCTGTATAGGAAGGAATAAAAGAAGAAAATCTTGCATTTTTACTACCAATAATTCCCCATACCAGACGTACAAGCACAAAGCTGATGATGATATACCCAGAATATATATGGAGAGCACTACCTTTCTGGAATAGCTGGCCTCTTTCAGATAACAGATAATTACAAAAGAATAAGATAACAACTGTCCAGTGAAAAAATCTTATGAAAGGATCCCAAACCTTAATTTTTTTGCTTTGATTGCTCATTGTGACTCCTGTTTGCTTGTCCTTGCCATTAAGATTAGTCTGTAAACCTTAGTTTATCCTTAAGAAAAAAATGGTTATCACTTTGCATAAATATCAACAACATAAAAACACCCTCAAAAACAATAAATTGCCATTGTTCTCAGATGAGTTTACGAATGATCTTTTATTGATTACGAAAATCACCCTTGTAGGGGTCTACGTGAGTCATAACATTTAACACGTTATATTTATCCAATACTGCTCTTCGGGCATTAATAGCTATATCATGCCCTTCCCGGACAGAAAGATCACCATTAACTTCCAAATGAACATCAACAATTACAGAATCGGCCATTTTTCTCGTTTTTAAGTTATGTATATTAATGACTCCATTGGTTTCCAGTAATGTAAGCCTTATTTTTTCTTCTGTTTCCGCATCCGCGGCCCTGTCCATCAGGTCATGTAACGCATCTGATAGGAATGAATACCCCATTTTAGTAATGATGAGACCGACAATTAATGCAGCTACCGGATCAAGAAGTTTGAATCCTGAAATATTGCCAATAATGCCTAACGCCACAACAAGCGAAGATGCTGCATCCGAGCGGGCATGCCATGCATTCGCAATCAGCATGCTTGATTTTATGCGGGTTGCTACGGATAACATGTAGCGGAAAAGCAATTCCTTAAAAGCGATTGCAAGTAAAGCAACCCACAGGGCAGCAATATGAACCTGGGTAATAGTCTCCGGAGCATGGATTTTATTGGCGGACGACCATAGCATTCCAATGCCAACTACCATCAAAAGAGCGCCAAGTATTAATGATGCTCCATTTTCATATCTATGATGTCCGTAATGATGGTCTTCGTCTGGTTCTTTCTTGCTTTTTTTATTCGCAACTAGCACTACAAAATCAGCAATCAAATCTGAAAGTGAATGAATACCATCAGCAATGAGCCCCTGAGAGCCGGAAAAAACACCTGTAATAACCTGAACCAGTGTCAACAGACAATTAACTATTACACTAACCCATGTACTTTTCCTCGCTGCCTGAAAACGTTCATGAGAGTCATTATCATGCTCATCATTAATATTAATTAAATCTTCATTTGCCATTTAATTTTCCTGCAGATTACGGCTAGGGATGAGTTTATGTTTAAATTTCATTCAGCGCTGACAGCAGTATTAAATCCTTTTTATTATAAACAAGCAAGTTTTGATAATGATTACAAAAAATACAAAACATAGCCTTTGCTATATTAAAAAAGATCCCACTCTCCTTTTTTAAATACCATCATTATCTTTTTCATTTAATTATTTCATTCCAATAACCACCCTTATTAAGAAATAAAATACAAAATAATCCACCGCCTTGTGGTAAATGATGACTATAAAAAACCGAAATTAACCATGTTGATTATGTCATTACCTGCTCCGACCAGTCCATTTCTGGTGCCGTGGCATGCTCCACCTCCTCGCTAATACTGTATATATAAACAGTAGTTTTTAATGGCGGCCAGATCAACCCCGCTAATGACTATCAATTTTTAGCACTGAATAACGCGTTGATTATTCTGCCGCTGGTACCTCGGATTTTTTTGTCTCCAGTTCAGCAACGCGTGCGGTCAGTGCGTCAATCTTCGCCATCAGAGCCAGAATGGCCTCATGATGCAGAGCTGCCGCAACGCCGTAGGAGTCCGGAGACAATACATTCTTCACCACGCCGCCATCTGGCAGGGTCACATCATGAGTCTCAACAACTGCATCCGGGAACGCGCGCTGCACATCCTGTGCTGTCAGGCCTATTCCGTAACTGCCGTTGGTTTTCCAGTGCCAGGATTGCCCCCGCATAAGAGCCATTTTTCCCAGCGGGTCAGTGATTGGGCCGTCCAGGTCTTTCAGTCGTTCGTCACATGTCGGAGTCCATGAAACGCCAGTTGCCACGCCAGACTGAGAGAAAATCCAGTAAGCTGGTGCGCCTCCGTAAGCCAGTTGAATTACCCCGTACGAGCCGTTACCATGGACAACCTGCGCATACAGCGAAAAATCAATCCCGGCATAAACACCAGTGCGGAATCTGGAACCGACTGACTCTGCGTTTGTTGTTGTACCGTTGGCAGGGTTTGCAGCGGGTGAAGTACCACCAGATTTTACCGACCCCGCGATAACCCCGCCCGACTTCCCGTCTATTGTGCTCAGGCGCGTATCATTGCCCTGGCAAAATGACCCGGCGACGGTGCCGAATGGGTTTGCTAATCCCGTCCCGCCCTGCCCCTGGCTGAGCGGTGTTGTCAGCCCTGAGAGTGAAGTGATATCTGAGTTCGCCCCTTTTTTTGCCAGAGCTTTCTGACCGGGAACCGTGACGGCCACACCGTTAATCGTGATAGTGACGTCACCCGCCCCGTTCATCACGTCGGCGAAGCCGCTCATATTCCGCTGATACAGCGTCAGCGTTTCAGCAATATTCTGCGCCAGACCATCAACGCTTAGCGAATCACTCAGCAGGATGGCGTAAGCGGTACCGGCTGCAATTGCCGGGTTTGCCGCTGGCGTTACGGTGAGCTGGGTTGCGCTGTTGATTGCCGTTATCTGGAATACCTGTACCGGGTTTGCCAGAGTGACCAGAGTGCACCCAACGCGGATCAATGACCCTGCGGCTGTAAAATTCGTGCCGGTTCCGGTCACCGTATTTCCGGCGACAGAAACACTACCAGTTGTGTAAATCATATTTTCTCCAGGCAAAAAAAACCCGCCGGAGCGGGTTGAAATCAGGATTGAGTGAACGAACCGGAACCTCTGGATACGTGTATTGTCGGGGAATAAATACCAACGTTCGCATGATATGTCGCATTATCACTGCGCATCTGAATCGAACAATTCACCACCTGTCCGGTAACGCGGGCGCTATGCATAACCGTGACGTACGTAGGACGCGATCTGTCAGTATTTGGTGGGGTATAAACGTCAATGGTTCTGCTCGACCCACCAATGGTGAGAATCGCCGTCCCTTTTGTCTGAGTAATCCCTGCACCGGCCTCAGTCGTAGACAACTGGACCTTAACCAGCGCCATTACTACTACGTGTTTTTCACCAGGCTGGTTGCCAGAATCGGTGTACGAAAAGTTTCGGGTGACATTTTCCCCCTCAATATCAGCAAACGTCTGCCCCACAGCTACGTCACCGATAAATGATTCAGCCTGAACGGTGCCTTTAAACGTCCCGCTGGTTGCATTGATTTTCCCCGTAAATTCTCCATTCGTCGCGTAAACAGTTCCGCGCACCGTTACATTGTTGAGTTCGGCATTGCCGCTTTTTGGCAGATTCCACCCGGCGCCACCAGAACCAGAAACGAAATTATCTGACTTCAATGAATCGGTGATTTTCCCGAACTGAATGCTGGCATCACGGAAAAATGCATCGTTGATGAAGGTTTGTCCGTTCTGAATAACAAACGGCAGCGTGACGGCTGAACCAGCCTGAGACATAACAGCGAAGCGATCAGCAAGGAAAATAACCTGTGACTGCATTCCTGAAGGAGTGTTCTGAACGCCCAGCCCCATCCCTGCCGCGTACTGTACACCGTTGACATCCACGCCAACCTTTATCGAGTACATCGCGTTCAGGTTGCCGTTGATATCCGCTACCGCCTGGGCGTTAGTGGTAATTGCCACAGCCTGGTCGTTTACCGTGACGCTCAGTGAGTTAATTTTCGTTGCAGAGGTCTGCGTAAAATCAGACATCGTTTTCGCAAAATCAGTGATGTTGGCATTGCCACCAGCCGTGGCATCCAGGGTTTTCAGCGACTCAGCGACAGCTTTACTCGCGTCCACCATCACGTTATCAACACGCTGGATACCGGCACTGTTTGCGCCGTACTGAGCACTGAGCGTCATCCGGGTGTTAACCTGCGCCAGTGTTTCCTGAATCAACGCTACTGCCGTGTTTTGCACCCCACCGGACGCATTAGCCGTTTTCCCTGACAGTTCGTCGAAACGGGACGCGGTAGCGCTGTCGAGGGTGGACACAGCCTGTGTGAGCTGCGTTACGTTAGCGGTATTGTCCTCCGTCTGCACCGTCAGCGTCTCAACTGCCGTGGCGCGGGCCTGCGTCTCGTCGGCGAGCGCCTGAGTCAGTTGCGTTACCTGTGCCGCGTTCTGGTCGGTTTTCGCCTCCAGGCGCGTCACGTCCGTAACGCGGGCCTGTGTTTCTGTGGCTATCACCTCCCGCAACTGAGTGAACGATGCCGAGTTTGCCCCGTTCTGCGCCGACTGCCTCACTACCACATCAGCGATGGCGAGTGCATTACCAATGATGGCCTCTGCCGTCTGCCGGTTCGCGCCCACAGCCGCCGCCAGTTGGTCGGCGTTTTGGGTAATTGCCGTGGCGAGGTCAGCAACAGTTTTGCTGGTTTCAACTGCGTTTTCGATGATTTCTTTAAATACCGCGGTGTCCTTCATCTGCTCCAGAATCTCAGCAGAAATGGCACTGACATCAACCGACGACTGCCCCATTACCCAGGCGGTCCACTCGCCGACATTGCCAATTCTGTCCACCAGCCGTGCACGGTACCAATGCCGCACACCCGCCAGCATTGGCCCGTGCTGATAGCTGGCTGCCGGATAAGGCACCAGTGTCAGCAGTTCGGGATTTGCCTTATCGTCCGTGGTGGCGCGCTGTAGTTCGGTATAAGCAGTATCACCGGATCCGTCAGGAAACGCCCAGGTAATATCGATAGCCCAGACCACATCATTTGAAGCAAGGAGTGACTGCGGCGTGCCCGGTGTACCATTTTTTCCCGTCAGGTGGGTCGTATCGGCATAACCCCAGGGCGACGACGAATCCTGCGCATTCAGGGCACGCACACGCACATCATAATTGCCGGAATAAATGCCCTGAACGGAAAAACCCTGGGCACTGGCAACCGGAACGTTAATCCAGTCGCCATTGTCCTTGCGCCATTGCGCCTGGTACCGGACAGCACCATCAACTTTGTCCCAGGTACTGTTCAGACTCGCGACCGTCAGCCCCTGATCGATAAAATCAGTCTGGCTGATAAGTATATTTTTCGGCGCAGGCAGGACAGATATCGGCGTTACCGTAATCGGTGCAGGCGTGATCCGTACACCATCATCAATAAACCGGTATTTATTGGGGTCGTGCTGAATGCCGGAAACGTTAAATGTACCGTCGTCATTTGCAGCAACGGATGTCACACGAAATTGCTGAATAGCCAGCCTGTCACTGTCAATGGCCCACACTGCGCCAGCAACGGGAGTCAGCCGGTAATCGGTGCTGACCGTGACGGTCTTTTTATCGCTGCTAATCGCGCTGATGGTACGCGTCTGCGTTGTTCCGTCGGGGAGATTCAGCGCCAGCCTGTCACCGGACGCATATTCAACAGCGCGATCCAGCGTAATATTCCTGCCGTTTACCGCACTGATTCGCCCTCCATTCTGCATTCCGGCGCGGAACGGGTCCGCAACACCAATAACGGATGCAGGCAGCGGAATATGTCCGTCCAGACCGACGTTAAACGAGATTGTGCCGTCTTTTGCGTTTGACAGTAAGACCCAGCGCCCCCTGCGGTGTGCCTCACTTTGCGAGGTGCAGCCAATAGCAGTCAGTTGCGTCTGATTGATGTCGTAGCGAGCTACCAGATCGCTGTCGTAAACGCCCTCGATGGTGTCGCTGTAATGGTTCTGCGGATCAGACCATGACACCAGGCAGGAACTGTAGCGGTTTTTATAGGAGCCACCCGCGTAGTTAAACAGCCCGTCCACCACGTTTGAGGCGGTATAAACAAAATCCAGATCTGCCACCGGAACATCAGCGTTTACGTAAATCTGTTCATTACCCCAGAATGTAATACCCCGGAATATTGCGGCCAGATCTTTCAGAACAGCGTATGCATCCTGCTGGCTCTGGATGTAAACGTTACAGGTAAAACGCGGCTCAGTACCGCCCGCACCGTCAGATACCCTTTCATCGCAATACTGAGCAATGGCGTAGACTTCCCATTTATCAATCATGGAAGCATCCACGCGGTTGCCCATGCCGAAAATTTTATCCAGCACCAGATCGTAAAAAATCCATGCCGGGTTGTTGCTGTATGCCCATTTGAAGTCGCCAGCCCACGCGCCGGAACTTTCGCGGGTAACAGGATCATAGTTTGACGGTACACGGATCCGGCGGCCCTGAGGGACACATGTCACCTTCGGGGCACTCCCATTAAAGTGGCTTGCATCAACTTCGATATAGAGCAATGCGGTATTCGGATAACGGAGTTTACTGTCGATAACTTCTGCGAACGAGAATACCTTAAACGCGTTGGCTAACTTTGAGTTGCCAACCGAATCCGCTGTGATCCGTCGGACACGAACAGTCCATCCGGTGGTGGCTTCTGGCAGATTAATACGGTGATCGCGCTGGTATTCGGAGGTGGTTTTACCGTCAAACGTCGCATCAACCACGGTCTGATAGGCGCCACCGTCAGTGGACAAATCAATTGCGTACGCCGTAACGGTACCCACCATGTCGCCATTGTCTTTGTACTGGTACTGGACGGGGAGAGATAATTTGATGCGAACTGCGTCCAGTGTCAGGTTTGTAAACTGGCGTGTCCAGGGTACAGACTGCGTGACCGTCACGCCTACGGCCAGCTCATTATCAATCTCTGGCATCCCTGGTATGTACGTCTGGTCCTGCGTTCCACGCCGCCAGTCCCAGACAACACCGGAGAAATTGTAACTGCCGTCGGCGTTAGCCAGCGCTGTATCATTGAGGAAAATTTGTTGTGCCGTCAGTTCGCCCTGAATTTCGCCTTCGGCAATAGCCAGCAGCATTTTTAATTTTGCGGTCGACAACAGATCGTCAGGTGCTTCAACTGGCGTATGTGCACTACCGCCCCCACCTTTCCTGCCCTGAATATGCATAATTCACCCATAAAAAAACCGCCCGGAGGCGGCTGTACCTGAATAAACGTGCCTATTGCTGATCGCTGGAGAACAATCCGGCACTGATGACGGCCCCGCCAATTTCACGTTGCCCATAGAGCAGTGGAACCGGGTAACCCATCGCCACTGTATTCACGGGTGCACCGAAGGCGTAATTGGGTTTATTGTCTGCGCTACTGCTGGCACCGATATTAATTTTGGGTTGAGGCGTCAGCATCTGCACAACACCGCCCAGCATCATAGATATTCCAAGTCCGGTTAATGCTGTTGTCGTTCCTGCGATAGCGGCTGCACTCATTCCAGCCGCGCCAGCCCATGCAGCAAAGGAAGCGCCTGCAGTGAAAAAAGCCGCGACCAGCGCCACCGCACCAATAACAATCTGGAGAACACCGCCCTGCTTGGCACCTTCAATAACAGGCATCATGGTAAATTCGCTGGCCGTGGACGTGAGTTCAAATTCTTCCACCCCAATATTTTCACCATCCCGGAAAAAGGCGAAGCGCACGCCGCTGTGATGCGCATTGGACATGTATTTTTTAAAACCCGGCACCTGTGAACACATAGCCCGAAGCATTTCGCGAATATCAGCAACGTGAAAGCGATGAATCCTGCCAAATTTCTTTGCGGCCACACCTTTAAGCGTCAGCGTTTTCAGCATTTCATGAGTTCCTTATGCCTGACAATTCTGACTGTACGCTCACGATAATACTGACCGTAGGGAACGCGGGCAGAAAGATTGCCGGAAGAATGATGAAGAATAATATTGTTACCTAACCAGATGGCGGCATGGTTGGTTACGGGAGCGCTGAGCTGCATCATAATAATGTCGCCGGGTTGCATCTGATTTAATTCAACCTGAATAAAGCCCTCCGACTGCCAGTTATCATCGTACAGGTTTTCGCCGTTATTCCACCACTCACGCGGGACAGAGTAATCACCGAGAGAAAGATTAAACTCGCGACGATAGTATTCACGGATTAGCGCCCAGCAATCCGCGTGACCGAGTACCCAGGATCGTCCGGTGTAGTCACGATTTTCGCGCGGCGAAAACGTACACCAGTCACCGTCCGGCCATGAAATAATGCCCCATTCCAGCCCCGAGTGATCACACTGAATACGGTCAGTCTCTGAGGGGATTAACTGAGCCACATCCGGGTGCGAATGAACAACCATAATAATCTCACCCTCCTTTTCGGCATTTAAATAATCGGCTGGCGAGAGGGTGAAATGTTCTTCTGGTTTATCAGAGATATTTTCACAACGAATATAACGTTGTTTTCGTCCTGCCTGAACGACGACGCCGCAGCATTCACGGGGATATTCCGCAGCGGCATGTTCGCGAATAGCCGCCATAAGTTTTTCGCGCATATTATTTACCCTGCAGGTTTGCCGCCGGAAACCCGCCAAACGGCAGAGGATTTCCGGGGCCAAAACGCGCCTCACAGTCAGGGAGTCGTCCTCCACAGACATCCAGCGCGGGATTGGTTGTCGGGGTGCCATCTTTCAGAAAATACAGCGTTCCGGCGTAATCACACCCCGTTCCACTCCGGTACAGCCCACGGAGGCACCAGGTACAGACAGGGGTTATCTGTCTGGACGGTAATTGCAGGCTCTGAATATCGAAAGGTGAGCAGAGTTCAAAATCAACCTGAGCTCTGTTCTCGGCTTTTTTGGCATTAACATAAAACACTTGCACCCGCTCTTCGTTCGGGTTAGCCGCGGGGTTCCCGGAAACCCAGTTAGCCGCATCAAGGTATTTAACCAGCGTGGTGTGGATTTTAACCTTTGCCTTAACCAGGTCATCATACTCAAGGCAAAGCGCTGTCACATAGTTACCAACATTACCGACAGAGAGCGTCGGCGTGGGTTGAGAGCCGGTACTTGAAAGCTCCACCCCTTTCAGCGCATAAGGATAAGGATCGTACTGATTCCCCTGCCAGATTATTGCTGGCAGATTTTCACCAGCAAAGGCATTCCAGTTATTATCTGAAATATTAAAGGCATGAAATCGTAACACAGTTTCCATACCAAATGCCGTACCGTCGATTTCAATTAACTGAACTATATTTCCGGGTTCCAGTTGTTGAATATCCTGAGTAAAACTCATTAATAACTCCAGCTACGTTATCTGTTGGCAGAAAAATACCGTTAAGGTGCATAAGCCTGTTCAAATACAAAACTTATTTCCGCAAAATTTCCATTCGTAAAAACAGGTTTTATTGAATCCCGCTTTACCCTGTAAAGTTTTTTCTCTCCCCACGGATTAGACCACCAGAATGATTTAGTGACATGGAATTTAAGAAATGCGCGAATAACTGCCATATCAGATAATTTTCCGTTACAGCTAAGTTCCCATGTCGCGTTATCCTCATTTATTCCAACACCAGCAACCTGCTTATAACCATCCCCGAACTGGATTTCCTGCGTTGCAATATTTATGCTTTCAGTGGCCCCCGTGCGCACAGGCCAGATAAATGTTTCAATTGCCATAGAGATACCCTACCCGTCGTCCGCTGCGGGATTTAGCTTCGGTACAGAATCCCGCCAGGCGTAATTTCTTTTCTTAACCTGTCGGTAATGGTGAGTTGAATAATAGACTGTAACTGACTGGAAATAGCGCTTGTATCAGAGGCGTTACCACCACCCCCTGCGGAATCCTGATAAATACTCACTGGTGCCTCGACATGAATATTCGTAGCGTTGCCACTGGTATTATTCACACCAGAACTGACAGCACGCACACCCAAAGAGCCGTCACTGGCGCGCGTTAAAGGCATAATGGCTTCTGGTCCTGCCTCTCCGAAAATACCCGCGCCTTTGGCAAATGCGAATGTTTTCGGGGTGCTGTAAACACCATTGCTGTATGCGCTGAGTGACGGTGAGTCGAACACCCCACCCAGAGCCAGAGGCTCTAAATGCGGAGTGGGTACGGAAAAGGATTGTCCGGTAACAACAGTGCCTGACGTGGTGGACATTGCAGACGATGCACTTCCGCCAATTATTCCGGTGATACCACTAACCAAAGAACCAAGCAGACCAGATGATTTACCCATGGCGCTGACAATTGCCATTTGCAGGGAGACTTTGGCGATCATTTCCAGCGCCGACAGCCCCCATGACCTCCAGTCAGCTTTACCACGAACCAGCATGGATGCCACATTATCCATAGCACTATCCATTGTGGTAGTAACTCCCTGTGAAACGGTCCCGGCGATGTCCATCGTGTTCTGTAGCCAGTTTTCATAACCACGCGATACACCATTACGCCAGTCTGCCTCAGATTCGGCAATAGCCCGATACTTATTATCAAGCTCGGTTAACGCTGCCGAGCGTGCTGCGACAGCGGCTGTTCCTTTGTCGGTTTTATCGAACTGACGTTCAACCTGCTGGGTCTCGTCGAAACGTTGCCGCTGCCTGTCGCTCAGTCCGGCGGTATCCGTCGCCGCCGTTGCCTCATCCTTAAATTTCCGCGCGGCTTCGGTGAGTTGTTTCAGCGCTTCGGCCTGATCGCGCTGTTTCTTCACGTTCTCTTCTGCTCGCTGTGTCCAGCGGGCTAACTCTGCTGAGGACTCACGGATCGCTTTGCGCTGCTCATCCGTCCATTTCGTACCTGCCTGATTCGCGGCGGCGTAGAGATCTGCCGCTTTCTCGCCATCAGTCGCGCGGACTTTCTGCACCTCGATAGCTACGGAAAGATCAGCCATTTTTCGGCTGTACTGTTCAGCCTGAGACGCCGCAGCACGGTCAGCCTTTTCAGCTTCCCTGGTGGCGTCTGCTTTTGCTTTTTGTGCCGCTGCCACGTTCTGCGTGTTGTTATAGTCTTTTTCTGCCGCTGCCCGATATTGAGACGCAAAGGTTGAATTATTCGGACCGTCTCGGCCCATATCCTGCAGGTCAAAATCAACCTGCCGATTGACCTTAGCAATGCCAGTTAACCCGGCCAGTTCAGCCTGGCGTTGCTTATTCAGGAGGCTCTTGGCATCTTTGTCAGAGACAGATGCCTGGGGTAAACGCAATGGGCTGGCTGTCAGTGAGTTATTATGCTCAATAGCATCATTTATGCCGTCAAGCACCTGTCTGAATATTGAACCTTGCCCAGTCATCAGAAGCAGATTGTTGTAATAAACATTTGCAGCAGCAGCATTCTGTTGCAGTAAGACATTATGCCGATCTGTGGTAGATATTAATTGTTTGGATACCTCATCACGGCGGCGCTCAGCATCAGCAAGTTCACCATTAATTTCTACCAGCGACTCTTGTGCTTTATTGTATGACCAACTCCCCTCTTCGCTGTTTTTCATCGCCGCGCGAGCGTTGTACTGCTGCTGAGCCAGTTCGGCAATTTTACTATTTAAACCCGCGACCTCTTCGGCTTGCACACGCATTGATACAGCGGTTTTATCGATTTCGTTACTATTATTACCCTGCACCACCAATCCAGAGACAGGCTTCGCCTTGGCTATGGCCTCCCCATATTCAAGCGCAGATTTTCGCGCTTGCTCCTGATTTTGGTATACGGTGTACCATGCTCCTGCTCCTAGCATTACCAACCCGGGAATGCCGCCAATTAGAGATACCAGCCCCTTAGCCCCACTCCACATCAAATTTATTGTTGATGTTGCACGGTTAAGAGCCTCTTCGGAAGCAGTAACGGCGCGGTTTGAGAGCACAAGTCCGGCATTCGCAGCTATCAGCTCTCGCCGTTTTTTGATGACGTTATCTGAGGCCAGTAATGAAGCATTTGAACCTTTAGCCACATTTGCTTCGGCCAGCGCCAGGTTATATGCAGAGGTTGCTGCACTGGCGTTCGCTAGGGCTTTGCGCTGTGCCTGTGTTGCGGCGTATGCCTGTGCATCGGCCAGAGCAATCTGGTTTTTTCTGGCTTCAAGCACCTCACCTGCAGATGACGTAACACCGGACAGAATACCACCAAGTAGACGAGAACCGCCGACAGCGGCCAGAACTGCCGCCCCGCTAGCCACTGTATCAAGGTTTGACGCCAGACCATCAAGCGCCCCTGACAGCGCAGTGGACGCGCCAAGGGCGTCATTCGCGCCACCAACCCATGCCAGAAATGCGTTCTCCACTTTCTGCGCTGAACCGCTGATTGAGGCTGGTAGCGTTTCAAATTCTTTGCGAAGTAATTCAACATTGGTCAGTAACGGGACAATTTTATCCGTTGTCAGTTGCCCGTTCTGCGCCATATTGCGCAAGCCGCCCACTGTGGTTTTCATGCCATCGGCCAGTAACTTCGCCAGGCGACCACCGTTTTCCATGATGGCGTTAAATTCTTCGCCGCGCAGTACGCCGGAACCAAGAGCCTGTGAAAGCTGTGTAATAACGGAGCTGGCTTCCTCGGTACTGGCACCAGACAATTTCAGCGAAGTTGCGACCGTTTCAGTTACTTTCGCCACATCGGTGGAGGCATAACCGGCATCGCGCAATGAAGATGCTATACGGGCATATAGCGTTGCGTTGGCCTCAAATGATGTGCCGGTGCGCTGGCTGATTGCCATTAACGAGCGTTGCGCTGCTGCAAAATCCTCCGCGCCAGTGGAAGCCAGGCGCAGACGCCCGCTTAACTGGTTCCAGGTATCGGCATACTGAATAAGTTGATGTGTGGCAAATGCCCCTGCAAACGCCCCCGCAAGGCCCGTAGCGGTAGATTTAACGCTGACCAGCTCAGCATTCAGCGCCGCAATTGAGCGTTGTGTTTCACGGGTGACGGCGGCAGCATGTTTGCCGCCCTGCTCCATTGTTTTGTAATAGTCCTGCCCCATCCGCGAGGCACGGGCAATTTCGCGCTGGAATGAACCGGAATCAGCAGAAACTTTAATGATGAGTTCGCGCAACGTAGCCATATTTCACCTATAAAAAAAACCCGCTGCGAGGCGGGTTATATTTCATACTTGTTTATTGTTATGGGCTATTTGAATTAACAAGTCTATTTGGGCGTCTTGCTTCTTATTAATCTCTTGTAGAGCTTTAACTTGATCATTTGCTCTTACACTGGCTCTCGCTAAGTAAAATAAAAGAAAAATATTAAACACCCATCCCAAAAAGCCCAACAAAATCCATAATGGTTCCATAAGCACTCCTTCATCATTAGAGCGACCATTTTACCAATAAACATTTTAGATTGCCGTGCTGGTACAACACAAAAGAACCTAATGAATGAAAGATTCAAGCATGAGCCGATTTTCAAAGATCAGACATCCATTTTTCAAGCTCAGAAACTTCTTTACCCCCCTCTTCCTCAGCACCCCATTTCAGCAGCAGGTCAGCCATATTCGCTTTGCCGCCCTGGGCATTGAATGCTGCCGCCGATATCTGTGCTGCGGCTTTGTTGAATAAATCGAACTTTTGCTGAGTTGAAGGATCAGATCACGCATCTTCCCGACAACGCAGACCGTTCCGTGGCAAAGCAAAAGTTCAAAATCACCAACTGGCCCACCTACAATAAAGCCCTCATCAACCGTGGCTCCATAACTTTCTGGCTGGATGATGAAGCTATTCAGGCCTGGTATGAGTCAGCAACACCTTCTTCACGAGGCAGACCTCAGCGCTATTCTGACCTTGCCATCACGACTGTGCTGGTCATTAAACGCGTGTTCAGGTTGACCCTGCGGGCTGCACAGGGTTTTATTGATTCCATTTTTACACTGATGAATGTTCCGTTGCGCTGCCCGGATTACACCAGTGTCAGCAAGCGCGCAAAGTCGGTTAATGTCAGTTTCAAAACGTTCACCCGGGGTGAAATCGCGCATCTGGTGATTGATTCCACCGGGCTGAAGGTCTTTGGTGAAGGCGAATGGAAAGTCAAAAAACACGGCAAAGAACGCCGTCGTATATGGCGAAAGTTGCATCTAGCCGTTGACAGCAACACACATGAAATCATCTGTGCAGACCTGTCGCTGAACAATGTGACGGACTCAGAAGCCTTCCCGGGTCTTATCCGGCAGACTCACAGAAAAATCAGGGCAGCATCGGCAGACGGCGCTTACGACACCCGGCTCTGTCACGATGAACTGCGGCGTAAGAAAATCAGCGCGCTTATCCCTCCCCGAAAAGGTGCGGGTTACTGGCCCGGTGAATATGCAGACCGTAACCGTGCAGTGGCTAATCAGCGAATGACCGGGAGTAATGCGCGGTGGAAATGGACAACAGATTACAACCGTCGCTCGATAGCGGAAACGGCAATGTACCGGGTAAAACAGCTGTTCGGGGGGTCACTGACGCTGCGTGACTACGATGGTCAGGTTGCGGAGGCTATGGCCCTGGTACGAGCGCTGAACAAAATGACGAAAGCAGGTATGCCTGAAAGCGTGCGTATTGCCTGAAAACACAACCCGCTACGGGGGAGACTTACCCGAAATCTGATTTATTCAACAAAGCCCTGTGCTGCCTGAACATCGCCGCGCCAGTCACCAATCGGACTCATCCGGTCATACGCAATCCACATTTTCAGCTCACTGGCCGTCAGGGTGCTGCGCAGCTCGTGGAGTGTGCGCCCCAGCCGGAGCGCCAGCGTCATGAGAAAGAATGTAAGGGGTTGCTTTACTTTTTTTCGGCCTGATCCTGATCCACGCCGAGCGCCAGAGCCACATTCAGGAGACGTTTATGCACCTGTCCATAAACGTCTGCGACG
This sequence comes from Phytobacter diazotrophicus, assembly GCF_052061655.1. Lineage (NCBI taxonomy): Bacteria > Pseudomonadati > Pseudomonadota > Gammaproteobacteria > Enterobacterales > Enterobacteriaceae > Phytobacter > Phytobacter diazotrophicus. The sequence goes on from NZ_CM125428.1 coordinate 3,650,633, forward strand.
GTACCGATATCATCATCAGAAAAAACACGTTCGCCTGCTTCATCGCGAAGAACATCAACGAAGAGGATCGTGTCCGCTTTTTTATTGCGGATAAATTCCTGCGCAGCAGTCAGCTTCGGAGCTTCCTCACCCTCCCCCAGTTCCGGTGGGGTGATAAATTCACGAAACTTAACCCAGGCATCACCTGACGGTTCACGAAGAATGACTTTTACGTTATTCCATTCAGGAACGGTGATGCTTTTTGTACGGAACGCCAGATTAGGTGTCAGAGCCAGTTCACGTAAGGACATTTTTATACTCTCTGTGTTATCAGATGGAGGGGAAAAAGCGCCCGCAGGCGCTTAAGAACCGGAGGCTACAATGCGTTTCGGCTTGCCTTTCACGCGCAGCGAATAGGTTGCGCCAACGACCTGGGATGTCGCTGCAGACCAGCTACTTTGACGGACCTCAACGAGCACATAAAAACCGTTACCGGAAGGGAAAACGACTTTAAGCGCCCGCAGCTCGTCATTTTCATATGCCGTCTGCAGCGCCAGTTGCGCGGCTTCATCACCGACCCAGTTACGGGAAATGGACATTTCTGCCGGAGCCGCGAGGCCGTTGGTCTGCTCCTGCTCGGTGGAGCAAAGCGTGGTGACATCGATGTCACTTTTCTGGCCGCCTGTGTAGCTGATCTCCTTCGTGGCACATTCAGCTTCAAGGAACGTCACGCCTGCCGTCGGGAAACCTGCAGCCTTAAAATCGTCTTCTGTGACGGGGGCGTTCGAGATACCGATCTGCGTGCCCTTTGTTTTTTCATACTTACTGGTCATGTTTGCTCCAGATGTAAAAAAACCCGCCGGAGCGGGTTATTGGATGGATGATGCGTGACGTGTCAGACAATCACAGAGGCCTCAAGCGAGGCGCGGTGAAGACGGGTCTCTTGTTCATACAGCGGAAACTTATTGATGTTCTCCAGCCCCAGTACCGACAGGCTGGTCAGCGCCTGATCACGGATGCTGCGGGCTTCGTCAATATCCGGCGAATAGACATCAACCTGAACCGAAACGGTTGATTCAGCCTGCCCGCAAAGCACATCGGCCATTGCATCAGTCGGCAGCGAGAAGACAACCCAGGGAGGACTAACGTCAGGCTCTCCCTGTGCGTTCAATGGCACAACGTAGGGATAGACCTGCCCATCGGCCAGCGCACCGATCAGCGCATAAATTGTTGCCTCATTCATTTTGACAACACCTCATCTATCGCCTTATTCATCCTGGCGATCACGGCGCGGGTCGCTTCTTCCTGCCGCGCATCAAACGCAGGCCGCACAAAGGGGTGCGCAGGCATATTCGACGTGCCTAATTCAACGAAACGCCAGTAAAACGCGTTGCGCCGGTTGCTGGCTTTCATGGTGTTGTCGCTGTTTCCCGTTTCGGGGTTAACGCCACGGATATGGACACCGGACGAGATCGCATTTCTGCTGCCCCGCTTCGTGACCACGACAACATTGCGTTTCAGTTTCCCGGTACGCTCCGGCGCGCGTTTAATCACTTCCTCTTTAAGCACTTCCGCCCCGGCCCGTGTCCCGTCACGCAAAACCTTTTTGTTCTCTGCCTTGCTGAGCACTTCCATATCGCGGGAAATATCCAGCAGGCCTGAAAAATCCAGTTTATGGTCAATCACGCTTTTACCCCCTGCTTACAGAGAACTTCCAGCCGTGTGGCTCGTTCATCAGGGACAGGTGGCCCTGACACCTCAAGGATCTGCCCACGAAACGGGCCAGTCAGCACTTTAAGGCGAGACGCTGCAGAAATATCCTGACGATACCGCAGCCACACCCGCACCGTGGCTTCGGCTTTTTCTGCACCGGAGGCCATCAGCTCGCGCCCGCTGATGCCCTTCACCTCAGCCCATACTGTTTTCCCGTCCTGCCAGTCCTGTTTTGGCTGACCCGAAGATGATCTGACTGTTACTGAATTCTGTATGGTGACGCGGTGACGGTTTCGACCTGCCTGCATACCGTGCCCCTTAAAGTGGAATATAACGATAAGGCTCAAGCAGCGAAGCGAAGCCCCAGGGGATACTCATTTTTGCCACTTCGGCGGCTTCTTCCCGGCTCTCATTCCAGTGGCCCACCAGCAGCATCAGCGCGAGGCAAATATCCTCGCTGATAACCAGACCGTCAGGATCGGTGTCAGGTACTGACACGTCATACAGCTTACGGTTGATAAAGTTTTCCGCACGCTTTCGTGCCGCCGCCGCCATCAGCGTTAAAAGAGCGTCGCCTGATGTGTCATCGTCATCAATACGGCACTGCATCCGCAGTTGTTCGAGTGAAGGAACCATGATTTTCCTTAGCCCGCAGCGAACTGCGGGCATAAAAAAACCGCCGAAGCGGTGGAGGCATTTCCGGGGTTCGATTATGCGGCTTTACCCGCCAGCGCTTTAATCGCTGCAGTATCTTCCAGCACACAGTCAAAACGATGGAAGGCCAGAAATGCGGTCTGGTCATACTCAGCGTAACGCTCCACCAGGCGTTTGAGGGTCATATACGACACGCGGCGAATGATGAAGCGGTTAAAATCACCGAAATAAGCGAACTTAGCGCCCGCTGCAACATTCGGAATGGCCGGGTCGATAACATATGGCGTCTGGAGAACCGTAGCCGGCGCACCGCCGATGATGCTGGGCAACCACAGCGGACGGTTTTGCGCGTCCACCATCTCTTCAATGACCTGCAGCGTCGCATCATTAAAGGCAAAGCGCACATTAGGACCATTGCGATATGCCGGATCAACGGCGTGTTTCAGGGAGTTCAGCTCAGTCCATTTAAAGGTTGCGGCGGCTGCTGTGCTGACCGTATTGGTCACTGATGCTGCCAGCCCCTTCGGCTGCAGCGGCGTACCAGCCCCCGTACCCAGCACAAGGTATTTCGCCTCACCGCGTCCAATACGGGACGCAATGCGTGACGCAAGAAATGCCTCAATATCCACACCGCTATCCTGCAGCAATTCATTGGATACACGGATGATTTTGGAGGAGAGTTTTTTTGCACCCAGAATGGCGGTACCGAACGTGGTATCACCCTCACTGGCTGCGGTATTTTCAGCAAGAAGTTCACCTTCTTCTGTCGTACCGTCGGACGTTGACCAGGCGATATCCAGCCCGGTGGCTGTCGTGAGGATTTGCGAAATACTGGCAATGCCACCATAGGCCCGCATGGATTCAACAATGCGGTTCTGGAACTGGGTCGGAACGGTATAACCGCCCTGCTCATCAGGACTGGTGCCCTGCGCACGCAGTTCACGTAATGCCTGACGTTCCTCTGCGCTCAGTTCAACCACGCCACGGCGCAGGAAGCCATTAAATGCGGCGGCCCGGCGTTCACTGGCCTGTTGCTGTGGATCGCCATGGTTACCCTGCTGCTGGCGCTGCTCTCCTTCCTGATCTTCAATATAAGTCTGATCCTGGCGGCGAAGTTCTTCTTCGCGAGCAATCTGGGCGTCCAGCGCGTCAAGCTCAGATTTCATCGCGCCCCACTGCGTGCGCTGCTCGTCAGTCCAGGCGGTATCGCCAATCTTTTCGTGGAGCGCACGCATATCGGCTGCAATGGTATTACGTTTCTGTTTAAGTTCATGAAGTGCCATAGAATATTTTCCTTACGCGTTAAGAAGAGTCAGCAGGCGCTCGCGCGCCATTCGTTGGTTAATGGCGTTCTTTAGCGCACCGCTGTTGCGCGCCTCCTGCCAGGCTTTCATAGAGCGGACGCCGGAATCAGCATCCTGATAGGCCGGATACGTCACCGGCGAGACATCGTACAGACGGGAAAACTTGCTGATTTCACGGATAACAATGCCTTCGTCATCCTCGTACCAGTCGTCACCATCACGGGCCACCTGGAACGCAAACGAAGACTGGCTGATATCACCCCGTACCATCGGCGCAATGACCAGATCGCGAATGGTTTGCGTATCCGGTGCCAGAATGTTGTATTGCAGGCCGCGTTCATCCACGCTCAGCGATAACGTACCCGCCGCGCTGCGCCCAAGAATGAAATTCGGGTCATGGTTAAACAGTCCGCGAACGTCGTTTGTCAGAACGTCATCAAACGCACCGGGCTTGATGATTTCGCGAAAGCCCCAGAGTGGCTCGGAACGGGAATTGAACACGGAACCGTAACCGATGATCCGCGTGGGCTGATCGCTCTGCTGTTCTGCCCGAACCTCGCCGCTGTAACACCGTAATTCACGGTCATTCATCGGTTTTATCCTCTGTTGTTTTATCGGGTTTAAAATCGCCGGCAGGATTTGCGGCATTCACGCTGACCAGCATTTCATCCAGCCCGTCAACCGGGTTCATATCCTCAAAGGCGCGCGCCTCATTGCGGCTCATCCAGCCATCGGTGATGGCAAAGTGATAGAACTGGGCTCGCTCCTGCGGCGTACCGCGCAACAGCCCCGTAAGATTGAAGCGGACGTAATACCCGGCGGCACGTTCGGCGCGGGTAAACAGGCGTCGGTTTAACTCCTGCTCCCAGTTAGTCACCCACGGCATCATCGTATAGCGGACAAACTGAATGGCCTGCTGAGTGATATTGCTGAACGTGGCTTTTTCCAGGTCGTTAATCATGTGTGCCGGGACGTTGAAAATCCCGGCAATCATTGAACGGTTCAGTTTGGACATATCGATGATCTGTGCATCGACCGGGGAAACCGTCAACGCTTTGTAATCCAGTTGCGCCGGGAGCAACATCGTTTTGTTTTCCTGGCTGCGCAGCGCGGCCACGGCTTTTTGCCATACTTTTTTCAGTCGCGACCAGCTTTCTTCATTCAGGTCGTTTTTCACGGAGATAATCCCGGCAGGTCGTGCATTGCCGTTAAAAAATGAACTGGTGTACTGCTGGCCGCTCATCCCCATACCGATGGTTTCAGCGTGCTGCATAATGGGCGACAGGCCCATTTTCTGGTTGTTACCCAGTGCGCGAACATGAATCATGTCGTCGGGACTGATCGCAAAAGCGCCCTCTTCGTTGTAAACCCCGTAGGTGTAGCGCCCACCGGTATTCAGTAAGGTGGTTTCCCAGGGCATCGGGTTTTCAATCGACTGAACCTCCCCGCGCCGGGAACGCTTCACCCAGCCATATCCATTCCCCCAGCCCAGCACATGCCGCTGAGTAAGCTCGCGCCATTTATAGCTGGTCTGCCAGATGTTTGGCTCATCATGCAGCAGGTAAAACACCGGATGGTCGCGCGCCGGGGCAACCGCATTCCCGTTCTTTCGCATGACGTGTAACGGCATTTGCGCCAGATTGGACGCGATCACGTAAATACAGGAATACACCGCCGCCAGCTTCATGGCGGTCACCGGGCTGACGTAAATATCACGCCCCAGGCTGCTGTCAGCGTCGGCGGTCTCACCTGTCAGCGGCGTGGCGGGGTTTTCGAGCGGTTCACTGCGGAAAATGGCATCAAGTAACACGCTTACCCCCTTTTGCTGTCAGCAGCGCCCCTGTAAGCAGCAACCCACCAGAAAACATCAACGCAGGGGCCAGCCCAAATTGCAGGTAAACCCCGCCCGCGAGCAGCCCGAAACCGGACAGCCCGATAATATCGATAATCAGAGATTTCATAGGATTAGCAGGTCGTCATCCGGGTCGAGAGTGGAAAGGAAGTCGGGGGCATCGCCGCCGTTCACAAGCACGCGGCTCATCCCGGTAAACAGCGCTGCCGGACCGTCGATTTTTGCTTCCGGTGTGGATTTGTTAGGGAAAATGTTGTCGTTTTTGTCCGGTTTGACGGTCACGTTCGACATCATCCAGTTCATTACCGGGTGATTTGAATGGTGAAATCTGCCCCCGTACACCAGCGCCTCAACCTCTTTCATGGCCTCAGAGAAGTTGCGGACCGTCTGAGGAACCTCCACCAGCGGGATCCCTTCTTCGGCGAGTGCAAGGCTGAATTGTGTGGCACTCCAGGGGTCAAAACCGACCTCTTTCAGGCTTTGCCCGCCAATCCAGTCGAGCAAATCAGCTTTGATCTGATGATGGTCGATTACGTCACCGTCGGTCAGCTCTAATTTTCCGAGCATGGCCCATCCCCGGTACATCTGCGCCATTTGTTCAGAGCATTTTTCCAGACGCCCTTCGGGTAGCCAGAATTTAAAGTCCGCGTGCAGGTGGCCGTTATCGGCCCGCCAGATTTTCGCGGCGGCACAGATATCAATTTTATGTGCCAGATCCATACCCACCCACATCGGGTAGGTTTTCAGCTCATGAACGGGCGCGATGTCTTCACAGGCTTCCCACTTCATCATGTCCATCCAGGCTGATTCAGCCGTAACCCAGATATTCATGTGCTTGGTGAAGAAATTGACACGTGCGGAAACCTGCTCTTTGGCTTTTTTCGCCAGGCGGCGCAGGTCATCCCACCGTTTACAGATGCCCAGTCCGGGGTTCGCTTTTTGCCAGACCGTTTCATCAAACGGATCATCGCCTTTATCAAGGGTGAAAATGATGGCAAAAAAGCTGTCATCTTTAACAGCACCTTCAACCTTGCTGTTGTAGCCCTGCAGAACCTTTATGGCGTAGTCGCGCAGCTCGTAACAGATGCCCTCTTTATTAAATCCGGCGGTTGTGATGCCAAACAAAAGCGACTGCAGGCGCGCACCTGTTGCTGTCTCCAGAACGTCCCACACATCACGCGTTTTGTGTGCGTGCAACTCATCGACAATGCCGCAGTGAATATTCAGGCCGTCGAGATTGTTGGCGTCAGACGATAACGGTTCAAACTTGGATGAGCTTTGCTCCTGGTAAATCGCCAGCTTATTGAATTCGAACAGTCGGCCCAGTGTCGCTTTCGCCTTTTTCACCATGTTTTTGGCGTCTTCGAAAACAATACGAGCCTGATCGCGGGTGGTCGCTGCTGAATAGACCTCTGCGCCCCCTTCGCCATCAGCCCCGGTCATATAGAGGCCAACACCGGAGGAAAGCGTAGATTTTGCGTTTTTTCGGGCCACTTCGTTATAAGCGGTCCGGAAGCGGCGAACCATTACCGGGCGTCCGCTGCCATCGTTACGCAGAACCACCTCCCCGGTCGCTTCATTCACCAGGGGAATAACAAAGCCGAAGATGTTAATCAGAATGAAAACATGCCAGTCCATTAATTCTATCGGCTGGCCTGCCAGTGCCCCCTTAACGTGAGGCACAAATTTATAAAAATTGAGGATGTGCTGCGCGCGCGCCTCGCTGAAAAAAATGCCCCGCTCCTCACCGTGCGCCAGATCATCAAGAAAACGCTGGCAGGCCAGGCGCACATATTCACAGGCAACAATTTCCCCCGCCACCACCCGTTCGGCGTAGCGTATGCCTTCTGCCACCTTAGCCATTAGTCCCTCGCTTTCATGAACTCAGCGATTGGATCAACCTCGCCGGGTTTTTTAATACTGACTTTTGAGCGGCTGGCGGGCGTCATGCCAAATTCTGCCAGCATGGCGCGAAGTCGTTTCCAGGCGTCAGCCTTCATAATTGCCGCCGGGTGAGCTTTTATCATGCGAATTTCGCGCTCTTTTCTTTCGTCGCCGTCGTCTTCGCTATAAACGGCGTAGGTGTAACCTTCACGCTCCAGCGTTTCGCAGTGGTGCCGGTATTCGGTATATGCCTCAACCAGCAATTCAAGCGCCCGCGCGTCCAGCTCAGAAAGAACGCCTACTGCGTCCAGTTCCTCGGCCATTCGCTTAAACCAGTACTTACCCTGCTTATCGAAATGCTTCGGAGTTGGGGGAACCCCTTTGGGAGGTTTTGGCTCGTCTTTGTTGATCGGGCGCTTGGATGGGTTACCCCTCACCAAACGCAGATGGCTCGGGGTTTTCGGTGGTCCAGACATAATCGAAAACTCCTATTAATGATCGGCTGGGGATCCCCAAAAAAAGTTTCGTAACCTGCGGCGATGTGAAGAAAGGTCAGGCGTCGGTCCGCAGGCCGCGCGGCTGGAGGGATTTGATCCCCCCCTCGGTGATGAGAATCAATATCATTCGCATCGATATGGTTGCATTTTGAATCATTTCACTTTGATATCAATCCAGAGTGAAGTCATCATTCAGCGTGCGACGGCGCGCACTGGTTGCATTGTGGGGGCAGGCACTGGAGTTATGCCCTGACTGCCCGCAATAGCCGCACCTGAGGTTAGCCCGACGTGAAGAGCCTCCCCATGTCTTCGGGCAGTTAGCCACGGTGTGCAACTGCGAGCCGCAATAGGTACATCGGGTATAGCTCATTGGGTTTTCTCCGTTGCTGTCTTCCTGCGGTGGCACGGCCAGCACAGGCTTTGCAGGTTGGCATCATCATCGGTACCCCCTTGCGACTTCGGCTTAATATGGTCAACGGTAACAGCAGGCACGGCGCGCCCTTCTTTGAGGCATGACTGGCACAAATGGTTATCACGGCTGAGGATGCGAGCGCGGCGAATCTCCCACTTGCTACCGTATCCTCGCTGATGTCTGCTTCTGCCCTGCTGGTGCTGTTCCCAGCCTTCGTTACGATGCTTATCGCAGTAGCCAGAGCGATCAGTAGTTGTGCCAGGGCAACCGCGCTTGCGGCATGCCCGAGGAATTAACGCTGGCATTGGTTACTCCTGCGCGTGCGAGGCGCATAAAAAAGCCCCGCGATTGCGAGGCTGGCTTACTTCGTGTATTGCTTAAATGGGGCTAAACAATAGCAGCGGTGATAGATAGGCGGGTTAAGTCAGGGCGGTTGTGTTCTACAACCACATTCACATCTGATCCCATTACTTCATAATTTCTTTCATATGGCCCGGTAGCTTTACCTGACAGCGAATCTTCAACTAATACTTTTCCGGCCTGCCACACTGTAAGCGTTACGTTTGCACCCTGGACAATACCATCGGCAAACTCCATCAGGTTGTTAATGGTAACTTTGAGATTTTTCATTTCTTACTCGCTGGGTTCGTGCATGGGCGCAATAAAAAAAAGCCGCTCGGACAGAGCGGCGAAGAAGTTTACCAGGGAAAAATAATGAAGCATGGATGCAATTACTATAGCTGGCTAATAGTCACCGATTGCAAACCAGGACGTTTCCGAGAGCATATATCTGTGATAGTTAGCAAACTAACTGATGTAACGAGTTTTTTGTGAACCTATCGCACTTGCTCCCCTCAGGAGAAGATCGGATTTCCATCTCCTGAGGGATTTTTTTATCTTAAGCACTGCTCGCGCACATACTGTTGCAGGCCCGTCAGTTGTTTGGTGATGGTTTCGATTCGCTCTCTGAGGGTGAAATAATCCCGTTCAGCGGCGTCAGTAAGTCGGGGGCCGGTTGCATCATCCATGCCGGGGGCGCTGGCCGTTCCGTTCGATGGACATTTTGCGTTGACGCGCAACCCACACTTGCCAGTGCTAACGCAACGCTGCAGATCTGCAAGCTGCTTTTTAGCATCTGCGAGTTCTCCAGTATATTTCGCATCGAGCGTGGCGACATCACGCTGACGTACTGTCATATCGTCAATGGTTTCATTTGCCAGCGTAAGAGCGCTGGCTGCCTTGTCGCGCTGGGCTTTGTAGTTCAGAGCGTTGTCCCGGTAATGGTTCACCGCCCAGACCAGCGAGACAATCAGAATGATGATGGCAGTTACAATTATGGCGGTTACGCGGCTCATTTCTGGCCCCACGTACAAACCTCATGCTCAACTTCACGGCGATTGATTAACCCCTGCCATTTACGGCCACCAGCATAAATCCACTGACGCAGACCATCGCACGCTGCCTGGTAGTTCCCGGCGTTGAGGTGGCGTAGCACAGCGGAATGCTCAAATGCCATTACGCCAACGTTGTAGCTAAACGTGATAAGCGCTGCTTTCTGGTATTCACTGGCCGGAACCTTGACGGAACGGTCAACAGAACGAGCAAAAGGCACCAGGTCTTTTTGCAGTAGCGCGCGGCATTCTGTATCACTGTACTTTTTACCCGGCTTAATATCGGGACCAGTGTGCCCGTAGCAGACGGTCAGTACGCCAGCAACATCGTAATAAGGTGCGTATTTCACCCCCTCAAGATCGGGGATCATCGTCCCGGAAATTGCCAGAGAACCAGCACCAGCCATCGCCAGTAATTTATTTCGTAACGCCGGAGACATCTGAATCGCCACGGGTTTAACAGACACCTCAGAGTCATTTAAGATGGCTTAAAGAGAGGTGCCCATGAGCGGTAAGCGTTATCCCGAAGAGTTTAAAACTGAAGCAGTCAAACAGGTTGTTGATCGCGGTTATTCTGTTGCCAGCGTTGCAACACGTCTCGATATCACCACCCACAGCCTTTATGCCTGGATAAAGAAGTACGGTCCGGATTCTTCCACTAATAAAGAACAGTCAGATGCTCAGGCCGAGATCCGCCGTCTCCAGAAAGAGCTGAAACGGGTTACCGACGAACGGGACATATTAAAAAAAGCCGCGGCGTACTTCGCAAAGCTGTCCGACTGAGGTACGCCTTTATCCGTGACAACTCCTGTTGCTGGCCTGTTCGCCTGCTCTGTCGGGTGCTGGATGTTCATCCCAGTGGTTTTTACGCCTGGCTTCAGCAGCCGCATTCACAACGCCATCAGGCAGACCTGAGACTGACAGGACAGATTAAACAGTTCTGGCTGGAGTCGGGATGCGTCTATGGTTATCGCAAAATCCATCTGGATCTGCGTGACAGCGGGCAACAGTGCGGAGTAAACAGAGTCTGGAGACTGATGAAACGTGTCGGAATAAAGGCTCAGGTCGGATACCGAAGCCCGCGGGCACGTAAAGGCGAGGCCAGTATCGTGTCACCCAACAGGCTCCAGCGACAGTTCAATCCGGATGCTCCTGATGAGCGTTGGGTAACGGACATAACCTACATCAGGACCCACGAAGGCTGGCTGTATCTTGCCGTTGTTGTTGATCTGTTCTCACGCAAAATTATCGGCTGGTCCATGCAATCCCGGATGACAAAGGACATTGTCCTGAACGCACTGCTGATGGCTGTATGGCGGCGTAATCCCGAAAAACAGGTGCTGGTTCATTCGGATCAGGGCAGTCAGTACACAAGCCATGAGTGGCAGTCGTTCCTGAAATCACACGGCCTGGAGGGTAGCATGAGCCGTCGCGGTAACTGCCATGATAATGCGGTTGCAGAAAGTTTTTTCCAGTTGTTGAAACGTGAACGGATAAAGAAAAAGATCTACGGAACGCGGGAAGAAGCCCGCAGTGATATTTTTGATTACATCGAAATGTTTTATAACAGTAAGCGTCGGCATGGTTCTAGCGAACAGATGTCACCGACAGAATATGAAAACCAGTATTATCAACGGCTCGGAAGTGTCTAGATTATCCGTGGCGATTCAATCGCCATTATTCACCCACCTTTTCCAGAGCGGAGACAGCAACCTGAACCGCTGCCGGGCGTTCGCTGTGAGGCTTGTCTTTCACCTCATCGAGATAACTACTGAGCATCTGAGTACGCTTTTCGTCCTCTTTACGTCGGCGACGCGCATCCATACGTCCATTCACATATGACGCAAGAGAAATAACGACACCAATCAGACCAAAGGCCATATACACGACATCCTGTGTCGCCAGCCCTAAGCCAGCGGCAATCGTTGCCAGCCACGCGAAAAATTGCGTGACAATGTTTCCGGGTTGGTCATTCATTTTCATGGTCTCTCACCTCGCTGGTTAGCGGGTGCTATGCATAATAGAGAAGGTTCAGACATGAGCAGCAGAGCCATCTCATCTGAATTTCTGAGTGAGTAAGTGATTTAAATCGAAGTAATGCCGTCAGATATTTTGGGATACTATTGCATGCTTTTAACAAAAACCGGGTGTGTCATGAAAGATGAAGACTGGGTTATCGGGAGGGCTGTCTTTGACATCCTCCTGTCAGGCTCAGAACAAAAAATAACCAAAGAATTACTGATTGAACGTCTGACCCAGAAGTATCTGGATATTTATGAAAACAGCGCCTTGGTAGAAGATGTTTTGCTCTATGAATCCGCACTAAGGATAGTGAAGGATTCGTATTCATAAACAGCACAGCAAAGCAAAAAAAAGCCTGCTCGGACGAACAGGCCATAAATAAGGAATGCGCATATTTTTGTTATGTGTGGTGCCGGGTGCCTCCCGGTGAAACACTGACTGGACAGCGTTCCGCATGCATCTACTTCCGAGGATAACCAGTAATGCCCCGCCGCATAGGGGGATCCACCACGCATACAATGTAAAATCGCACAGTCTGTTTAGTCAATAAAATGACTTCGGTCGCCGGAGCAATCACAACCAGACCAGTAGAGGGAACGGTCCAGCAACCAAAGATGGCGGCCTCTGCGCAAGCGCCTGACGGTTGGGTAATGAGCCGCCGTCAGTGAGGCCTGAATACGAAAAAACCCCGCCAGATGGCGAGGTTTCGAATGTTATGTGTCAGTGCGTAGTGACAACTCATATCAGAATAAATGGGGTTTTGTAATTACACAACTCTTTTCAGTTTGGGCGGAAAATTATTTCCTTTGCGGCATTCCCTGTCCATTTCCAGCCGGATATCCAGCGTACAAAGCGATCCCTGGATAAAACTTTCCGCTGTCTGAATTCTTACCGAAACCTGATTGTGTGAAATGCCCAATTTCGTTGCCATCGCACGTAATGTCATATTGTCGATGTAATGCCATTCCAGTAATGAGCAAAGATACTCATCGTGCTTTCTGAGACGGATCATTGCCTCGTTAATATACATGCCGTCATCATCACAGCATGATGGTTTACCCTGGCGACTGGCAGGCAACAAACGCGAAAGTCCGGCGGCAGTTCGCGGGTAACCGATATTTGCTGATCCACCAGCGGCCCATGTCCCCCATCGTTCAAGCACCATCTGAATATCACGCATAGTTCTCTCCAGATATTTCGCTGATGTGAATGCCCTGAGGGCTGAAATGTTTGAGTCCAGATTCCATTTTCATGAGTTTCCCTCAGAATCTACATTACCCAAAAAATTAGGGTCTCCACCCAGGCGAACAACCTCATTTTTCAGCACAATATTTTCAAGTATTAGCGCGCCAACTTCGTTGGTAAGGTGCGATACCTTATTCTTTAACCCAAGATATTCATCAGGGTTAATCAGCTCCTGGAGTTGGTTTTTTGCAAACATAAACGCTTCGAATAAATCGACATCAACACCGCCAAAAGTTCCAACGTCACTACATTCCGCCTCCTGCTGGCGGACTTGCACTTTCAGGTGCTGATAGTTCTCAATAGCTTCTTTCAAAACTGCGTTTGTCATATTCAGTACCTCGTAACGTTGTTGGATTCCCATTCCAAGTCAATTTCACTCTGTGGCTTACCGACCAGGTAATTTATTGGGCTGGTTTTATCGACTAAAAATTGATGTGAGCGAGGATCAAACGTTGCGCCTATGTCACCAATCCACCCCTCACCTTCGCGCTGTTTCAGCAGTCTGATCATTGACGCAGGCATGGCGACGGCAGCCTGCTCGTCCTTGTCCAGGCTTTCATAACCCTGTCGTTCTGCTTTGCGTTGCGCCAGCTCACGCGGGATGTTTCGCCACACAGCCATGACGTTGTCAGGCATGTCAGTCAGTGCGCCAGTTCCTTTGACGTCCATTTTCCCTGTTGGGCTTGACTCATTGGTTTTGCGGCTATGGGTCACCAGCAGAATGTGGCAGTTATGCTCGTTTTTGAAATCACACAGGGTGTCGATAAAATCTTTCTGCCCGGTGTAGTCCTCTTCGTCGAGCCCGCATTTTGCGAGGTTATCGATAACGAACAATTCAATGCCGTAGCGGCGGCGGGCATACGCAAAAATCTCCAGTAGCCTTCCCGCCTTAGCTGTTCCGGTCAGTTTGAAAACCCACAGGCGATCAGAAAACCACTCGTTGGTCATCACGATCTCTTCACGCTGCGGAGAAGCAGTACAAATAGTCTGACGGGTCAGGCGGGCAAGCATCTTTCCGGGCTTAAGTTCGAGGGAGGCGATACAAGTACGAACGCCCTGACTCATCGCTTCTACTGCAATATGACCTACCAGTTCGGTTTTTCCGTGACCGTTTACCCCGTTGATGAGTGTCATCTCACTTGCCCGGAACTTGAAGTTGTAATTCAGTGGTGTCCATGGGCTGTTGAATAACCCGACATCGCGGTGCTCAAAAGCTTCAATGGTTTCCTGCAACAGGTCACCAGCGGAACACAATTCGTCGGGATCGAAGAACTTCGCCCTCTCCATGTATTCCAGAATGGCCTCGCTATCCATGCCAGCCATCAGACACTCGTTGATGTCTTTGTGGGGTAATTCGACAAGCCGGCAACGGTGCTCACCCAGACGCCTTGCGATTTCTTTCGCCGCCTCGCGTCCCACGTCGTCGTTATCCAGGCAAAGCCAGACTTCGGTAAAGCGATCGAGATTGTGATACTCATACTCAATCCACTGCTGTTTGGCACCCTTCCCGCCGCCGAACGGTACCGACAGTGCGTCATAACCGAGTTGGGTGAAAGTCATGCAGTCAATTTCACCCTCACAGAGAACAACCAGGCGGGTCGATTTGTCCAGCGCCTGCCAGCCAAACAAACAGGGCTCACAATCAGCCTCGGCCATAATGATTTTTTTGCCGTTCGGTCGCTCTATACCGATGCGCTTAACCTGCAGCAGATCGCCGTTACGGAGATACGGATACGCTACTGCCGGTATTTCCCGGTTTCCATCGTGGTGCCAGACCACCGCGTCAGTCACTTTGAAAAGGTCGGCTGTTTCACGCGTAATGCCACGTGTTGCTAAGTACTCGTAGCAGTGATTCGCTTTTTTAACGCCCTTCTTCGTCGGCCTGGAGAACGTTTTTTTCTTGGCTTCGAAGTGGTGATCGTCGTCTTTAAGACCGAGAAATTCTTTAGCCTCGCGCATCGCATCATGCAACTGGCAGTTACGAACCAGCACCCACAAATCGAGCAGGTCACCGCTGTCACCACTGGCGAAATCAGCCCAGGTCTTTTTCCCGGCCAGATTTATTTTCAGGCTCTTCCCGGCTTCACCATCGACACTGCCCGCGCACCATTCGCGCCCTTCAAGGTGTCCCTTCGGCAGAAGGTATTTCGCCACTCTCTCGGCGTTATCCCACAACTTTTCTGACAATTCAGATGGCGACATTACGCACTCCGTAAATCAAATTTAACAAAACACCAGGCTACGATTCCTTCGCGCAATACACAGTGGTTGTATCCAGCCATCAGCACACGCTTTAGAATTGATTTCATGAGCGACCGTCTCCGCGTCTCTGGCGTTCAATCGCAGCCTGGTTGATAAATATCTCCCCTGACCCATCGTTGGATGGGGTGTACCAGGCCGGATAAGCAGGTTTTTCATCACCAGTTCCAGCGGTGGAATGTGTTGCAGGTTTTTCGTCGTTCCACCGCTCACCGTTCAGGTAGGACGTTGGCAGGAGCTTATCGAAGCCCATTTGCTGCGCCTTCACCCGTAGTCGGATATCATCAGCCAGCATCCTGGCGAACTCATCAGGTGCTCCGCGCGTGGATTTTTTCCAGTCCCGATACTTGGTGCGAAACGAAGAGCGTGATTTAACTTTCGAGTCTTTGCGAAGACCAGCAACCCAAAAAATATCTTCGAATGCGACATCGACCGAGTTATCACCACCAGCATCACCCGTCGTTCCAGCCGATTCCGAATCTGGATTTTCCTGTGCAGGTAGCTCTTCTGAGCCATTGTTAAAATCGTCAGAAGTCCGATTCGAATCGGACAAAGTATTTTGATCCTGTTCTTTCTCCTGTTCCTGTTCCTGCTCTTGGCTTGCAAGCCCCTTCGAAGCCCCTTCATTTTGAACCGGGAACAACACTTCACTTTCCCGGCGAGATGACATATTGAATTGCGCGGAATATTTGTCGTAAAACTCTGAAAGAAATAGGTTATCTGAAACCTTATCGTATTCGTTCTGTACGCCAGCACAGCGCTTATCTCCGGGTTTCAGGGCATCACCGATTTGATGTGTTGCCATTTCGATAACCCAAACCATTTCGGATTGCTCGTCGTACTTACAAAACCCGGCTTTGATGGCGCTATTAAGCCCCTTCGAAGCCCCTTCGATGCTTAATCCCGTTTCATGAGAAAGGAACGCAAGGGGCATGTAATAAAGACCGATCATATTGGCATGAGGACTGGTCAGAAGGTAAAGGGCTACCAGTTGAGACTCTGAGCCAGCTTGCCGCAGTTCCTTGCCCGTTTTACCGATCCAGAAGTGAGGAGACACCTTTCCGTAATCACGCATTTTGCGCCTCCGGAGCCTTCGTAAAATATTGTTGAAACTTCCAGACAGGCTGCATGCATTCATGCGGATAGTTCTGCCTGGTGAAATACCCCTGCTGTTTATCCCGATTCCAGCCAATGACATGCACAACCACACCTCTCGGATCGCTGTATTCGAGATCGAGCGGCTTCGTGTCACTAGGTGCAAAGGGCAAGTTACCCACGGCTTTCTTTCCCCTTAGTTTTTTTTGCAGGGAATGGTTTGTTTTCAAAGGCGCTAACTTTTCCGTCATCCATAACTTGGACGAAAATGTTGCGGCCAGATCTCACCGCTTTGCTAATGGCAATTTGAGTTACACCAAGCTGCTCACCTGCTCTAACTTGACCAATTTCAGATGCGTAATCTTTAAGCGTGAAAGTCATCATATTGACAGCCCAATTAATAGTATTATAGGTACTAAAATACATAGTACTATCGATAGGAGACATTTTCAAACCAAAGGTATTAAAATACTCAAATGAAAAATCAAAAGCGCCTTACCACAGAACAGCAGAAAGACTCTGAACGCCTAAAGGCCATTTACGAGTCAAAAAAGAAATCTCTCGGGATTACTCAGCAAGACATAGCAGATAAGCTGAACATCACACAAAGTGCTGTTGGTCATTACTTAAACGGAAGGAACGCACTGAATGTGAGTTCTGCGCTGATGTTTGCAAAGATCCTGGAGGTGCAGATAGAAGAATTTAGCCCGCATTTGGCTAAGGAATTGGAGCTCATGCATGTAGCCGCTCAAAATATCAAATTTATAGGCGGTTATGACAAAATGCCGTCGTACCCTTTGATTAGCTGGGTGAATGCTGGGGCATGGGGTGAAGCGTGCGAACCATACGCCATTAAGGATATAGATGAATGGCTTGAATCCGACGCACATGTTGAGGGTGAAGGTTTTTGGTTGCGCGTTCAAGGTGATTCAATGACATCTCCGGCCGGAATAAGCATACCAGAAGGCATGGTCATTTTGGTCGATACTGGCAGAGAGCCAATAAATGGTAGTTTGGTGATTGCTAAGTTAGATGACGCCAACGAAGCCACGTTTAAGAAGTTAGTCATTGATAGTGGACAAAAATACCTCAAGCCTTTGAATCCACAATATCCATTAATGCACGTTAATGGTAATTGCCGGATTATAGGGGTTGTTATCGAGGCAAAATATCGCTTCATTTAAGATTGGAAATCTCTTATCAAAAGCCGGCAATCGCCGGTTTTTTTTCAACTAAATTTCATTGGAAATCATATAGTAATACCAATGGTTATTAATAAACTCATCATTTAGTATTGAAAATACTAGTACCCATAGTACTATAAACTCATCGGCAAACAACGGAGCCAATGAGATGAGTATTATACCAATTGAACAGTTTAAAGAAGTTTCCATCAGGGTAGCCCCTGGTGAATATGTTACGTTTCCGGTGATCGATAATAAAGGGCTCTTCATGAATCACAAGCGTTGCAAAAGTGACGGTGGTTATCTGTTAGAGACTTTTATTTTAGATGAGGTTGAGTATTACGGTATTTATAAATGTGATCGCGGTATTGCATTCCTCACTGCTGCATTTTCATCTAAGGAATCCATCTCTAAATCCGTCGCCATGATTGTTTTAAAAAGCTTCCCTTATGTGTTTGCCGATCTTAAAACGAACCTGAGAAATATTTTTCCAGAGTTGAAAATCAGTTTACACATGGAGCTTGTGGAACCGTATTACAACACTGTTTACGTTTCCATTGAAAATGAACCCATTCAGTTTGCGAAAATAAAAGACCCGAGAAATTTAACTTTTAGTGAATTAAATATTTTAAGCGTCATTCCAGAGCTTGCAGAAAAGATAGTTAAAATTCACGGATAAATAATTCTAACTTTTAATTACACCACGCATGGTGGGGATTCCTACAACTTGAGGAAGCGAAAATGCAAAATTCACTTTCTGTGATTGAGAAACCAATTATTAACCCGGAATTGCTATTCGGTCCAAGTCAGGTTAATGACTACGGCGGAATGGTAATGACTTGCCGCATGAATGGTGATTCTATGCAGCCCACAATAGAACCCGGTGAGGTGGTCGCGTTCGTTGATTGCGCTGGAGAAATAAAAATAGACGGTATCTATGTATTCACTAGATTAGTATTTGGCCGTGAAGTCCTATTTATTAAAAGAGTCTCCATCTTGCCAGATAATGAATTAATGATTACTTCTGATCACAAGGCGTATCAGACATATACCCTCTGCGCAGATGAGCGCGAAGATATGAAGATTTATGGGCGTGTCGTCGCTTCTCTTGCAATAAGGCGGTTCGTATGAAGAACAATGCGGCTTTTAAATTGGCAAAAATAATGGCTGCCGCTGGATATTGGGACATTGCGATTCTTTATCTTCGCAAAGCATATGGGGTGTAATTATGGCTAGTGAAATTGATATTCAGGAGACTGAGTTAAAAAGCTATCAGCTTTACTTACTCCTTAAAGTTGCCTCGCTTTCCTCAGATGAACTCGAACCATCAGAGGTTAAAAGTTTGTTCGAACTGGCTTACCAACTGTCAATACCAATTAGCTGTTTTATGCAGACACTTGAAAGCGAGGCCTTAAATGACGGCAAATAAAAACAACCTGATTGAAACCCGTCGCCGCCGACTTGTACAAGCAAAGCTGGATTCTGTTAAGCGCAGAACTGGCGGCAATATTCAGATGGCAAAACTGGATAACGGAGCTTTATTCCCGGTTGAGTTATCCGAAGATGTATTATCGAAAGCGTTAATAAAGCTCTTCGAAGAAATGATTTACGACACGCACAGACGCGCCGAGGCGGAATCCATTATTTCGGAACATTACGCCGACTGCATCGGCAAAAGCAAATTAACGCCTGATGCCGTGTATTTCATGGATGCGTTAATTGAAACCCTGGCCGAAGAAGCGATGAAAAAAAGGAGGCTCCAGAATGCGTGCTAACCAGAAAACGTTTGTGCGCGACGGCGTTTCAATTCCGTTGCCAGTGCGGACAGTTGACCTGCACGTCTCCCCGGACTTCTCCGGTCGTGTACTGGTGTATCTGCAAAACGGGCTGGTCTCTGAACGTCACCTTACTGACGCCGAGATGATTCTCACCCTGGACGGGTTTATCGAACTGGCCCGTAAGTTCGGATGGACTGTTACCCCATCCAGCGGGAATTAAAGGACGGTACCTGTGGCACTGACAGCAATACGCATTCCTGAGTGGGTGCATGAACAGGCGGTTTTCGTTCTACGCCAGTACAGAAACAGACGGGTTCACCCCTGCCGCATGCATCGCTCAGGAAATCTGAGTCTGCGGGTTAACCGTCGCTGGCGCCTGCTTTCCCGCGATGGCGGCCAGAACTGGGAAGTTATGTCACACGAACGCTACTCCAAAGTTAAGGACAGAAAATGACTGATAAACGCATTCACGCAAGCGCCATTGACCTGGCGTTCCAGAAGCACCAGACGCCTGTCGGCGATCTGTTTGTTGCAGCCCGTCACGGTCGTATGAAGCGTTGTTTCAGCCGCGACACGGCAATCCGGCATCTGGCGCACTTCCTGACATCGCATGCATTCGCTAGTTCTGGCTTCGCAGAACGCCACCCGGATACGCGTGAAGTCAGCCAGGGAGGTGAAGTTTGGGTGCGCGGCCCCGTCACACTGGAATATTCCAGGGCCCACCAGCGCACGGTCCGCCGCCTGCGTCGCATGCTTGCCAGCAAGCGCGAAGCGCAGAAGTGGCTGACGAAATGGGACGCCATGCATGACCGCTACGTGAAAGAGCGGGCAGAGCTGCAGTCCAGTAAACCAGCGGGGGTGCGCAATGGCTCACAACACATTTAACCCGGAAGCCACCCCGGACGGCATTCTGATAAGCCGCCGCACTATCGGGTACTCCGTCGCTATCAAGGGGCTGGATCGGGGTGATTACGACCGAGACGTCGTAAAAGGCATGCGCATGCTGTCCTGCATCTGGGAAGCAAGTGAAGCTGGCTGGATAGCGCTGTCTGTAGAAAAGGAAATCATCCTCTGGCGCTGGCTGGTAGTGACGGTTTTCGTAACAGAACTGCTCGATATGTACGGTCCTGTCGAAGTGCCAAACGACTCTGGCGGTTTTGATAAAGGGGTCATTTACTGCGGCAAACACGGCGGCATGAGCATCTACCCGGGGCCAGAACGATTCTGCCTGGCTAACCACGTTGAAAGTATCGCCATCGAAAAATTTGGCAGCGTCACGGGGCCGGGAAAAGCCCTCCAGATTTACAAGAGCATGCTCACCACCAGTCAGCAAGGATTCACGCTTTCAGACTGGGGTCGTGATGCTTTTGAAACGCTGCACGATAGCTTTATCGAACAACTCCAGACCGCAGGCATGCCAGACATGCCGGTTATGCACTGAGGAGGACGAAAATGAACACTGTAACGATCAATAACAAACAGTTGCCGGCAGTCGAATATCGCGGTCAGCGCGTTGTGACGCTGGCGATGATTGATGAAGTCCACCAGCGACCGGAAGGAACCGCACGTGCAGCATTCAACCGAAACCGTGAGCATTTCATCAACGGTGTGGACTATGCCGAATTAGGTGCGGACGTAATACGTACGGACCTCCCGGAAGGGACATTCTCTAAATTTGCACCGTCAGGGATTGTGCTTTTCGAATCAGGCTACCTGATGTTGACTAAGCCATTCAATGACGATCTGGCCTGGCAGGTTCAGCGCGAACTGGTCAATAGCTATTTCCGTACTCAGCGGACGCAGCCTCTTACCGAAATCGAGATGATCGCCGCGATGGCCGCCGATGCCGTTCGCCAGCAAAAGCGACTAAGCCATGTCGAAGAGCAGATTGATACTGTCACCGAAGCCGTAGAGAACATTAAGCGCGGCAACATGCGTGCTGGTTATGTCGGTTATCGCCAGGTGGTCGCCCAAAGCGGCATGACCGATGCGAAGTGTCGCAATCTGGTTAACGCCTACCGGATCCCGACTGACACTCACGAGTTCATGACGCCGGATGGGTTGCTTTCCCGCCGGGCTATCGTGGAGCTTGAGCCTTTCATGCACGCATTTCGCCAGATGATGTCCGAAGCAGAGCCGCGTGGCACACGCTGGTATCACCCGAAGATGGGCTTGTTTCAGGCTATCGGCTGGGAGGCGAAGTAATGGCACTCATTATTCAAAATTTCCGGCTCAACGCGCTGGCAAATCAGTATGCCTCAGCCCTTTATACCCATATCTGCGCC
The DNA here is from genome assembly GCF_052061655.1 of Phytobacter diazotrophicus. NCBI lineage: Bacteria > Pseudomonadati > Pseudomonadota > Gammaproteobacteria > Enterobacterales > Enterobacteriaceae > Phytobacter > Phytobacter diazotrophicus. The sequence continues at coordinate 3,672,187 of NZ_CM125428.1, forward strand.
ACCAGCACCGGGGGTGGCTTCTCGGTTAATGCCGGAGGGCAGACAATACAGGTGAATATTGTCGGTGGTATTAAAGGGGTTAGGGATTTAGTAGACGGTTACGCGCTTGAGGCGCTCAAAGACAGTTACCCACAATGGGAAGCTATCGCAATTCAATTATTGAGTAGATGCGTTCGTGGAGACGAATTGACGGTAACCGGGCGTGAAATCTGGCAAAGCATGGTTAACGACATGGGCAATACAGTTGCGGGGAATTCATGATGCATAACGCCTTTGAAATATGGGTTCGCCAGCGGTACGGACGCCGCTACGACCTGACGCGGGATGTTGATGGTTGCTACTGCCGGGAGGTGGTCAAGCGGATGTTTGAAACCTGGTGCCACTGTCGTGGCCAGAACGTGGTGTGAGGTAGGTATGCAGACGATTATTCAGGTCGAACCGAACGAATGGGTTACCGAGCAACTACTGATTGCCGTTACCGGCTTGAAGCCTGGCACAATCGCTCGGGCGCGAAAAAACTCCTGGCTTCTTGGCCGGGAATATAAGCACGTTTCACCAGACGGGGAACCAAAGCCCACCAGCGAATGCATGTACAACCGTAAAGCAGTTGACGCATGGGTTGCCGCACAAAAACAACCAATATGGTGATCGGGTTCGATGAAAAAGGTAAGCTTGTATGGCTCCTGGGCGTCAGGAGGAAATTATGAGTAAAAGCTCATATCCAACGGGCGTTGAGAATCACGGCGGATCACTCCGCATATGGTTCAAATATAATGGTAAGCGAGTCAGAGAAAACCTTGGCGTTCCTGATACCGCTAAAAACCGGAAGGTTGCCGGAGATCTGCGAACGTCGGTCTGCTTCTCTATTCGCATGGGAAAGTTTGACTATGCAAAGCAGTTTCCGGATTCACCCAACCTTGCCCGCTTCGGGCAATCCGGAAAGGAAATCACGGTGAAAGAACTCGCCGATAAGTGGGTGGAGCTGAAAAGAATGGAGATCAGCACAAATACCATGAGTCGTTACGAGTCAATTATCAAGAATATGCTCCCCCGCCTGGGGGGGAGAAAACTTGTATCAGCGGTAACAACCGAAGATTTGCTGTTCATCCGGAAAGATCTACTGACTGGTTACCAGGTCATGAAGAAGGGATATCGCACACCGGTTAAGGGAAGAAAAGCGCCTTCCGTAAACAACTACATGACTCTTATGTCTGGAATTTTTCAGTTTGCGCAGGATAACGGATATATAAAGCAAAACCCGTTTAGTGGAATTAACCGGCTAAAGAAGGCGAAAGCCGATCCAGATCCACTCAGCCGAGATGAATTTATCAGGTTTATAGAGGCATGCCGACACCAGCAATTGAAGAATTTATGGTCGCTGGCGATTTATACAGGCATGAGGCATGGGGAGCTGTGCGGGCTTGCGTGGGAGGACATTGATTTGAAAGCTGGTACGTTAACGGTCAAGCGCAATCACACCCAAACTGATGAGTTCACCCTGCCAAAAACCGAGGCGGGAACTGACAGGGTGATTTTTCTCATCAAACCAGCAATCGAAGCCCTTAAAAGTCAGGCCGAACTAACACGCCTGGGCAGACAGTATGAGATTGAAGTGAAGTTACGGGAATATGGCCGGTCAGTCATTCACCCCTGCACCTTTGTTTTCAGTCCTCAGTGTACCCGGCGTGGTGTTCATACAGGATATCACTATGCGGTGAACTCCATTAATAAAATCTGGGCCTCGGTCATTAAACGTGCGGGGATCCGTTACCGTAATGCATACCAGTCACGACATACCTATGCATGCTGGTCGTTGTCTGCCGGAGCCAACCCAAGCTTTATAGCAACCCAAATGGGACACGCTAACGCTCAGATGGTCTTTAAGGTCTACGGAAAATGGATGTCAGAAAGCAGTGCTGAGCAAGTGTCTATACTAAACCAGAAGTTGTCAGAGTTTGCCCCATCCATGCCCCAAGGGGCTGTATGCGGTTAGTAACGTATTTCAAATTCAAGTAGTTAGCGCGACATGTTATACATTTTAGTAACACGCGGCACGAAATGCCCTCGACCCGTTTTGCGCCTTATGGTGTGATCGGGGTTCAATAAATCAATAAACAAGGTATACTCCAGCGGTTTCCACCTGCTTTGTTTATTGTACTAAACGCTCCTGTGAGAGGATGCTACGGCGCACCATGACACGACTCGCTCCCCCCGCTCTGCAGACGCTGCTGGATACTGATGCCTACAAATTGCATATGCAACAGGCGGTGTTCCATCACTATTACGATGTGCATGTCACAGCGGAGTTTCGCTGCCGCGGCGACGACCTTCTGGGCATTTATGCCAGCGCAATTCGCGAAGAAATTGACGCGATGCAACATCTGCGCCTGCAGGAAGACGAATACCAATGGCTGTCCGGCCTCCCCTTCTTCAAAGCGGATTACCTGCAGTGGTTACGTAATTTCCGTTATGATCCGTCGCAAGTGACTGTCATTAATGATAATGGCAAGTTGAACATTCGTATGTCCGGGCCATGGCGTGAAGTCATCATGTGGGAAGTGCCGCTACTGGCGGTAATTAGCGAACTGGTGCATCGCTGCCGCTCTCCACAAGTGGGTGTTCAGCAGGCCCTGCTACATCTTGAAACGAAACTGGCAGATTTTGCTACCCGCACCGCAGAGCTGGATATGTCAGGCTTCCGTCTGATGGATTTCGGCACGCGCCGCCGTTTCTCGCGCGATGTACAGTACGCTATCGTGGAACGTCTCAAACAAGAACCGTGGTTTATTGGCACCAGTAATTACGATCTGGCGCGCCGTCTGTCGCTTACGCCAATGGGAACTCAGGCACACGAATGGTTCCAGGCGCATCAGCAAATCAGCCCGGATCTGGCTACCAGTCAGCGTGCTGCACTGGCCGCGTGGCTGGAAGAGTACCCGGAGCAACTTGGTATTGCCCTGACAGACTGCATTACCATGGATGCCTTCCTGCGTGATTTCGGACCGGTGTTTGCACAACGTTACCAGGGGCTACGCCATGACTCGGGCGACCCGGTGGAATGGGGTGAAAAAGCCATCGCCCATTATGAGAAGCTCGGCATCGATCCGTTATCGAAAACACTGATTTTCTCAGACAATCTTGATCTGAATAAAGCGCTGGATCTCTACCGACACTTCGCCTCCCGCATCAAACTGGGCTTCGGTATTGGCACGCGGCTGACCTGCGACATTCCACATGTGAAGCCGTTGAATATCGTCATCAAGCTTGTTGAGTGTAACGGCAAACCGGTGGCGAAGTTGTCTGATAGCCCCGGAAAAACGATTTGTCACGACAAAGCGTTTGTGCGTGCGTTGCGCAAAGCATTTGACCTGCCGCAGGTTAAAAAGGCCAGCTAATCCCTGTTAATAAGCGTCCTTATCGGGACGCTTTTTTTCGTGGCGAACATTCGCGATATGGCCAATATAAAAAGCAATACCGCGCGCTATTTTCACTTCTCCGCTCAGTATCTCAGCGTTAGCAAAAGATTAATTTCCGAAATCCCCCTTTTCGCTGCGAATTCTACTTGTCTGATGGCGCTCGCCAGGTAACATAGGTATCCCCCCTTTGTGGGCGGACAAACGATGATCTTTTCCAGACAATTAACAGAGAGAATATTATGAGCGTTGTGCCTGTAGCCGACGTACTCCAGGGCCGCGTTACCGTTGACCAAGAAGTCACCGTGCGCGGATGGGTACGTACCCGCCGAGATTCAAAAGCTGGCATCTCCTTCCTCGCCGTTTATGACGGCTCCTGCTTTGATCCTGTACAGGCTGTCATTAATAATTCTCTGCCCAATTACAATGAAGAAGTTCTTCATCTGACCACCGGCTGCTCCGTTGTTGTCACTGGCAAAGTGGTGGAGTCCCCTGGTGAAGGCCAGAGCTTCGAGCTGCAGGCGACTCAGGTTGAAGTCACCGGCTGGGTTGAAGACCCGGACACTTACCCGATGGCGGCGAAACGCCACAGCATCGAGTATTTGCGTGAAGTGGCGCACCTGCGTCCGCGTACCAACCTGATTGGCGCTGTCGCACGTGTTCGTCACACGCTGGCGCAGGCGCTGCACCGTTTCTTTGATGAGCAGGGTTTCTTCTGGGTTTCCACACCGCTCATTACCGCATCTGACACCGAAGGTGCGGGTGAAATGTTCCGCGTCTCCACGTTGGATCTGGAAAACCTGCCGCGTAACGCTCAGGGTAAAGTCGATTTCGACAAAGATTTCTTTGGCAAAGAGTCTTTCCTGACCGTATCGGGCCAGTTGAACGGCGAAACCTATGCCTGCGCGCTGTCCAAAATCTACACTTTTGGGCCAACGTTCCGCGCGGAAAACTCCAACACCAGCCGTCACCTGGCGGAATTCTGGATGCTGGAGCCGGAAGTGGCATTTGCCGATCTGGAAGATAACGCCCGTCTGGCGGAAGCGATGCTGAAATATGCCTTCAACGCAGTTCTGACTGAGCGTATGGATGACATGAAGTTCTTCGCTGAACGCGTTGATAAAGATGCAATTGCCCGTCTGGAGCGTTTTGTTGCGGCTGATTTCGCGCAAGTGGACTACACCGATGCCGTGACCATTCTTGAAAACTGCGGTGAGAAGTTTGAAAACCCGGTTTACTGGGGCGTTGACCTCTCTTCCGAGCATGAACGCTACCTGGCCGAGAAACACTTTAAAGCACCGGTCGTTGTGAAAAACTACCCGAAAGACATTAAGGCTTTCTATATGCGCCTTAACGATGACGGTAAAACCGTAGCAGCAATGGATGTTCTGGCGCCGGGCATTGGTGAAATCATCGGCGGCTCGCAGCGTGAAGAACGTCTGGATGTGCTGGATGCGCGTATGGCTGAAATGGGTCTTAATAAAGAAGACTACTGGTGGTATCGCGATCTGCGCCGTTATGGCACCGTACCTCACTCAGGTTTCGGCCTGGGCTTTGAGCGTCTGATCGCTTATGTCACCGGCGTGCAAAACGTACGTGATGTTATCCCGTTCCCCCGCACACCTCGTAGCGCCACGTTTTAATGATAAAAGCCAGCATATGCTGGCTTTTTTTGCTCTTCATTATTCCTTCACCCTAACCGGGGCATCCTGGCCCGGTTAACGCTTCCCTATCTTTATCGACGATATATCTGTGAAATACTTCTGAACAAAAAATAAAGCACACTTAAATTGTGGCTTAGTTTTATCTCACCTGATAGCACGTCTGGATAAAAATCGCACAGCTTTCCAGACGGCTAAAAAGGTCAGTGAGAAAAAGTAAGATGAGAATGATTCCTGTACAAGATTCACCCTTATCTCAATTAAACATAAGCAATTCATATATATAGTTATGAGGTCGTTGTTTTTGACAACGATCGCTCCCGAACTTTGAGGTGGTTCACAAAGTTCCTTAAAATACATAAATTCTTACACATAATTGCTTTTTGTAACCTCTTTAAGACATTTGTAGCACTTTCAGGCTAGCGAAACGATTATATGAATGGAAAGATGCCTCTCAGACACAGAAAGACACCAAACTCTCATCAATAGTTCCGTAAATTTTTATTGACGGAATTTATTGGCGGCAGTGGCAGGTGTACAAAAAAACCAATGAGGGTAATAAATAATGATGAAGCGCAATATCCTGGCAGTGGTTATCCCTGCCCTGCTGGTAGCTGGTGCAGCTAACGCTGCAGAAGTTTACAACAAAAACGGCAACAAACTGGACCTGTACGGTAAAGTTGTTGGTGAGCACGACTTCGTGACCTCTGGTGACAACACCAACAGCAACGACAACACCTACGCTCAGATTGGTTTCAAAGGCGAAACTCAGATCAACAGCGATGTAACCGGTTACGGTCAGTGGGAATACCGTGCGCTGGCAAGCGATGCAGAAGGTTCACAGGGTACCCGTAACCGTCTGGCTTTCGCAGGTATCAAAGTTAACAACGCTGGTTCTCTGGACTATGGTCGTAACTACGGTATCGTCTACGACGTAGAATCTTACACCGACGTTGCCCCATCTTTCTCTGGCATGACATGGGCTAACTACTCTGATAACTTCATGACTGGCCGTACTACTGGCGTCCTGACCTATCGTAACACCGACTTCTTTGGTCTGGTTGATGGTCTGAGCATGGGTATCCAGTACCAGGGTAAAAACGATCGTACTGACGTTAAAACCTCTAATGGCGACGGCGTTGGTTACTCTCTGGGTTACTCCTTCGCAGAAGGCTTTAGCGTAATCGGCGCTTACAGCAACTCTGACCGTACTAACCGTCAGACTGTAGACGGTAAAGGTGAGAAGGCAGAAGCATGGGCTGTTGGTGCGAAATACGACGCAAACAACATCTACCTGGCAACTGTTTATTCCGAAACTCGCAACATGACTCGCGAAGCTGACGGTACTTTTGCTAACAAAACTCAGAACTTCGAAGCAATGGCTCAGTACCAGTTCGACTTCGGTCTGCGTCCGTCCCTGTCCTACGTTCAGTCTAAAGGCAAGGACCTGGCAGGTCGTACAGCTAATGGCGCAACTTTCGCTGGCGGCAACGAAGATCTGCAGAAATATGTTGAAATCGGTGCGTACTACTACTTCAACAAAAACTTCAACATCTATGTTGACTACCAGCTGAACTTGATCGACAAGAGCGATTACAGCCAGGCCGTTGGTATCGTGAATGGTCGTGATGACCAGGTTGCGATGGCTGTGACTTACCAGTTCTAATCAGCACACCTCGTTATTATATGCGTGAAAAACAGGGCTTCGGCCCTGTTTTTTTATTGTCTCGCCGCCAAAAAGACTAACTTCTAAAAAGACGCACGCTTTTTATCGCAAACGGTTGGCAATTGTCACATCAACCGTTAACCTGATAACGGATTTCCCTTCTGTCATCATAATGGAACCTCGTCATGTTTGAGAATATTACCGCTGCCCCTGCTGACCCTATTCTGGGTTTGGCCGATCTGTTTCGCGCCGATGAACGTCCTGGCAAAATCAACCTTGGTATTGGTGTCTATAAAGACGAAACCGGGAAAACGCCGGTACTGACCAGCGTTAAAAAAGCGGAGCAGTATCTGCTGGAAAACGAAAACACAAAAAATTACCTCGGCATCGACGGTATTCCTGAGTTTGGTCGTTGCACGCAGGAACTGCTATTCGGCAAAGGCAGCGCGATTATTAATGACAAACGTGCGCGCACCGCGCAGACCCCGGGCGGTACGGGTGGCCTGCGTGTTGCCGCTGATTTCCTGGCGAAAAACACCTCAGCAAAACGTATTTGGGTAAGTAATCCAAGCTGGCCGAACCATAAAGGCGTGTTTAACTCCGCCGGCCTTGAAGTGTGTGATTACGCCTATTATGACGCGCAAAACCACGCGCTGGATTTCGACGGCATGGTTGCAAGTCTCGAAGCCGCGCAAGCGGGTGATATCGTACTGTTCCACGGTTGCTGTCATAACCCGACCGGTATCGATCCGACGCTTGAGCAGTGGGAGACACTGGCCAAATTGTCCATTGAAAAAGGCTGGCTGCCGCTGTTCGATTTTGCCTATCAGGGTTTCGCCCGCGGTCTGGAAGAAGACGCAGAAGGTCTGCGCGCCTTTGCCGCGCTGCATAAAGAATTGATCATCGCCAGTTCCTTCTCGAAAAACTTCGGTCTGTACAATGAACGTGTCGGTGCCTGTACGCTGGTGGCCGCGGACCAGGAGACAACAGACCGTGCATTCAGCCAGATGAAGTCAACTATCCGCGCTAACTACTCTAACCCGCCGGCTCATGGTGCCTCCGTTGTGGCAACGATCCTGAGCAACGATGCGCTACGTGCCATCTGGGAACAAGAATTGACAGACATGCGCCAGCGCATTCAGCGTATGCGTCTGCTGTTTGTAAATACCCTGCAAGAAAAAGGGGCGGATCGCGATTTCAGCTTTATCACCCGTCAGAACGGCATGTTCTCTTTTAGCGGCCTGACCAAAGAGCAGGTGCTCCGTCTGCGTGAAGAGTTCGCTATCTACGCGGTTGCATCAGGACGTATTAACGTTGCGGGCATGACACCGGATAACATGTCGCCGCTGTGTGAAGCTATCGTCGCGGTGTTATAAACGACAATAGATAATAAAAAAGGTCGCGAATGCGACCTTTTTTGTTTTACCAGACCGGCAGTTCATCCTGCAGGAAAGGGTTATGTAGCCGCTCGTTGCCAAGCGTGGACATCGGGCCGTGACCAGGAATAAAGGTCACATCATCCCCCAGAGGCAACAGTTTGGTTTTGATGGCATCAATCAACTGCCCATGATTGCCTTTCGGGAAATCACTGCGCCCTACGCCGCCTTTAAAGATAACGTCGCCGGACACCAACAGCCGGGATTGCGCATCAAAGAAAACCACGTGTCCTGGCGTATGCCCGGGGCAATGCAAAACATCCAGTCTCACATTGCCTACGCTCACCGTGTCGCCTTCGTTTAACCAACGATCCGGCGTCAGCGGCTGGCAGTCATCCAGACCAAACATACGACTTTGGGCGGGTAGCCCTTGCAGCCAGAACTCATCTTCTTTTTCCGGACCAATCACTGGCACGCCATAGTGCTGCGCCAGCTCGGCAGCCGCACCAACATGATCAAGATGACCATGGGTAAGCAGTATTTGCGTTAACGTCACGCCGGAGGCTGCCACTTCCTGTTTGATGCGTTCAGCATCGCCACCGGGATCCACTATTGCTGCCAGCCGGGTTTGCTCACACCAGACTAACGAGCAGTTCTGGGAGAAGGCGGTAACCGGAATAATACGATAGTTCATACTGCTCCTGTCTCTTTTAACTGAGTTTTACCAGTGCCGTAGCGGCCCGGTATCAATATGCACAAAGTTGCTGCTGGGGTAATATCCTACACCACCTGCACGCATAGATAACGCAGCTTTGCGAATATTGCTCAGAGAAATCCCTTCGATATGGAAATCCATCGCCTGTCCTTTGGTGTGATAGCTTTTTTTGGCAACACCAGAACTGTGGGCGCGGAGTTCGTTATTCGTGTCGACAGAACGGTATCCCGAGACCAATTGCACCGGTTTGCTTGTTCCTAACAAACCTTGCAGGCGATAAAGTTGATCAAACAGTCGTGGATCGATGGTTTTAATTTTATTCGCGCGATAATCACGGAAAAAATGGTTGAGCTTTGCTAATTCATCCTGAATATAGCCCCGGCCATCGAAAAACTGCGCCTTAATTGTTTCTCCAGTATGGAGATTATTCAGCGTTAAAATACGCGGACGTGGGGTGGAAAGGGTTGCAAATGCTTGTTGAGGTAAGATGGCTGCACCAAGGGCAATACCACCTAACGCCAACAATTTGCGGCGATTAGCGTCAAATTTGTCCATGATAATCAGGTCTGCAAGATAACAAAGTGATCGTAATTTATGCACTTTTATTGCGCACGAAAGGCACCTTACCGGGCAAAAACGTCTGCGTCAAGGTAGCCAAACCCCAGCAAAGACGGGCCTTACAGCAGATCCGGCCCGTTTTCGCTAATTATTACGACAATGTTATTTCCCGAACTGCTTCATTTACCTGATTAATTGTTCGGCTTTCTCCAGGATTTGTGCGCCAGATCGCGCCGTCAGATCATAATTGTAAATATCTGTACGATATTGGGTACGACCATCTTCGCCAACAAATGCGGTCAAATAATAAAGATTCACCGGTATATTTTGACGGATATTAACGTAACGGGTATCTCCTTGTTTTAATGCATCGGAAATCCGCGTGTCGTTCCATCCCGCATCCTGTAATAGCATATTGGCAAGCTCAGAGGCTTTATTCACCCTCACACAGCCTGAACTCAACGCTCGCGCATCTTTCTGGAAAAGATTATGGTTGGGTGTGTCATGAAGATAGATAGCGTCAGAGCTCGGCATATTGAACTTATAGCGGCCGAGCGAGTTTTGCGCGCCCGGCGCCTGCTGGAACCGGAAAGGCAGATTAGATGGCGTGATGGTTGCCCAATCCACCATCGTCGGGTCAATAGCCTCTTTACTGTTCCAGCCACGCAGCACGGTATAACCATGCCGTTCCAGATAGCCCGGGTCATTCCATACTTTCGGTAGAATATCTTTGCGTGCCAGCGTAGGTGGAACGTTCCACGGCGGGTTAACCACCACGTTATTCAGCGCACTGCTCATCATCGGCGTTTTGCGATCCGGCCGCCCGACAATCACGCGGGAGGCCAGCACCTGGTTGCCGTTCAGATAATAGACCAGCGAATATTCCGGGATGTTAACCATAATCCCCGTGGATAGTTTACCCGGCAGCAAACGCAGACGCTGAATATTCAGCGCCAGAACGCCGGCGCGCTGGGCTGGGGTTACATTCAACCAGTCGCGGGTCGACTGCCCAATCACGCCGTCGGCATGCAGCCCCTGAGCGGCCTGGAAGCGTTTGACTGCGGCAACTAACTGGCGGTCATAGTCGCTGCTGAGCGTACTTGCCGGTTTCGCTTTTTTGGTCAACTGCGCCGTTGTTGTTCCCGCCGTATCAACCGCGATGGCAGACGGACTGACGACGCTGCTCGTTGCATCATCGCCAGGCAGCGCGATTTTCGGCGCATCATCCATCATGCCGCTACGTTGCAGGATTTCACGCAGCGCGGGTACATCCCTGCTCTTCTGTCCGGGACGCAGTGAAACGGTACTGGTCAACTGTGGCCACGGTGAATTGTCTGCCACCAGCGTCAGTAAAGACTGATGCATCGCAGCATACTGCGGATGATGAGGTGCAAGGGTTTCGATAAATTGCGGCAGGTTGCCTTTATCCAACGCTAATTGCCACTGATTGATTACCGACAGGGGCGGTGTTTCCAGCGTGTAAGGTTTACTGCTGTAGAGCCAGCGGTTGCCTTTCACCGGAATACCGGCGACGAAATGCAGATATCCCATCATGGCGTCCGATAACACCAAATCCCGCGCCATTCCTGAGATATTCGGATCGGTCAACAGCCCAACCCAGGTCGTGAATTGCGGCTGGAAACCGGCAATCGCGACTTCGGCGAGTTGTTGCTGAAAAGCCTGAACGGCATCACGATTATCCCACATCGGCTTCATTTCACGCGCCGCATACAACGCGGAAAGCGAATCCATGTAGACCGGTGTCCAGTTCGCAGGCAAAAGTGCCTGCAATGCGCTACGCGCGTTAGCAGGCGCATCTGCTGCCGGATAAGGCTGCAAGCCTGCCATCATTGCCGTCGCAGGCGACTGTTCCAGCGGCTGCGATAATGCCGTGGGTTGATCGCCAAGCGTCGCGGAACTGTCAACCGGTACCACCTCAGGCTCATCGGCCTGGGCCTGAGCGCTAAACAGCGGAGCAAATGCGAATGCCAGACATACACTCAATGTCGACATCCGACGACCATACGATTTCTTAAGCAACATCCCTTGCCCCCTGTTTCTTCATTACACTCACAATGCTCTTTCTATCAGTATATAAAGACAAAAAAGCATTTGCCTTACCAAATGTAAAGAAGTTTAAAGAAGAGCCTGTGGTCGGGTGAGGTGTTTCAGAAAAGAAAAAGGGCGGCATCTCTGCCACCCTTATTGTTTAGGCGAACCGTTAAGAAGCGTCTGCCGTACCAGGTAATGTCTCCGGTAGCTGAGCCGCGAAACCACGCAGGCCCACAACGTGAACATGCTCATGGTTCTGGAAGACTTTACGCACCAGTTTATACGTGGTGCCTTTTTCCGGGCTGATGTTCTCCGGAGCCGCAATAATCAATTGCATTTCAAGGCGTTCGCAGAGTTCGAACAAGGTTGCGATGGAGCGGGCATCCAGACGTGCTGCCTCATCGAGGAACAACAAGCGGCATGGCGAAATATCTTTACCACGCAGACGTCGCGCCTCGTCTTCCCAACTCTGGACAACCATCACGAGGATAGACATCCCGGTACCGATGGCCTCACCGGTCGACAGGGCCCCGGATTCCGCACGCAGCCAGCCATCCGAACCACGGTTGACCTCCACTTCCATCTCAAGATAGTTGCGGTAATCAAGCAGCTCTTCGCCGATGGTTTGCGGCGTACGCTGGCCAAGATCGATTTGCGGATTCAGGCGTTGATACAGTTTCGCCAGTGCTTCGGAGAAGGTCAGGCGATTGCTGTTAAACAGATCCTGATGCTGCTCATGCTGCTCGGAAAGCACCGTCAACAACATTGCATGACTCTCGCGGACGTTAACATTCAAACGGACACTGTGTACCTGACCGAAGGAGACGTTTTGCAGCCCCTGGTTAAGTTGACGGATACGGTTCTGTTCGCGCTGAATCGTTTTGCGAATGATATTCGCCACGCTACGAGAGCTGATCGCCAGTTTCTGCTCGCGGGAGGTTAGCTCTTCCGTCAGACGGCTGAGTTCAATCTCCATCTGTTCGATAGCTTCAACCGGATCGTCAGTACGAATAATATCCTGGCGGATACGCTCGCGCAGATGCTGGTAAACCGCGACAAAGAACTGAATCTTACGCTCCGGACGTTTCGGATCTTCCGACATACGCAGCACATCACGCAGATGTTCGTTGTCCGCCACGGCGAGGCGCAACGCACCTAACGCCTTATCCGACATGGAACGCAGTTCGTCACCAGAAAGGTAAGCCAGTTCACGACGATGCAAACGGCGTTCAACGCCGTTATCTTTCACCATTCGCATCACCGCACACCAGCCTGCTTTCGCCGTGACGACCTGTTCGCGCATCTCATGATAATCACGTTCAAGGCGACGCAACGCACGGGTCAGGTTATCCATTTCCGCTTCACAGAAGGTCAGCGCTTTTTCCAGTTGATTACGACGGGCACGGTTGCCGGACAACTGGGCATGCAGCTCGTCGCGACGAATACGCGCGCGCTCCTCCGCACCACTGTCGGCACGGACACCAATTTCCTGCAGCTCTTTTTGCAGATCGTTGAGCAGTTCTTTTTTGGTATCGAACGAGCTTTTCAGCGATGCCAATACCTGGTTGTACTGACTGAGCTGGGCCGCGTGGCTACGCAGCGCCTCACGCGTACGGCTACGTTCACGTTCTGCCTGCTCGAGCCGCTGACGCAGCTTCTCGTTGAGATCGTTATTGCCACTGAGCATTTCCGCAGAATCGGAATAGCTAAAGTGCGCCCGGCGCTGTACAACTTCGATCAGCGCAAATGCCTGCTGGCGTGCTTCACGCTGCACTTGCTGGGAGTACGCATAATCTTCTTTCAGTTGTTCATACTGTTCCGGGTCGTTTTGCAGCACCGAAACAACGGGCTCCAGTTTCGCCAGATGGTTGCCAAACTGTTGAATAAAACGCACGGCTTCCTGAGCTTCGTCCAGACGCTCCTGAATTTCATCAACGCGATCGGCAAGGGTTTCATCTGCCAGCAAGCTCAGGCGTGGCAGCAGGCGGTTAAGCTGAGCAACCCCCTCTTTCGCCTGCTCGAACTGCATGCGGTTCTGCTGGTTGTCATTCTCATGATTACTCAGCGCGCGCTCCAGTTCACCACGGCGTCCACTGAGCGTACGAATTTCAGCTTCCGGGTCTGGATCAAACGCAACGGCAAGATGGCTACCGATAAAACGGCTGAAGGCCTGATGCAGGCGCTGCGTTTTCTGCACGTCGAAGGATAATGTGGCAAAACGCTCGGCAAGCTCCTCACGTTCGGCGTGGAGCCCTTCGATACGGCTTTCACGTGCGGCACGACCAAACAGCGGCACTGACGGGAAACGGGAGTAGCGCCACTGACGATCGGCTATCTTAACCACCACCGCTTTTTCCAGCTCATCGACGCTGAACACACTGTCATCGAAAGATTGCGGATCCCCTTCAATCAGATAGAGGTCTTCCGGGCAATCCTCGAGCCCTTCAAGCTGTTCTGAAATGAGGGAGAGGTCCGGGACCACGATCGCGTGACGTGATGGGCCATACAACGCGGAAAAATAGGGCGCATCGTCAAGGCTAACGTCATCGTAAATTTCAGAGAGCAGTACACCGCCAAAGCGTTCAGCCAGCGTGTTAAGACGCCCGTCTTCGGAGCCACCTGGCTGACTCAGACGTTCGATTTCTTCGTCCACCGCACGCTTGCGTGCCCCGACTTCATCGCGTTCAACGATAGCTTCGCGTTCACGCTCCAGCAACTGTTGCAGGTATTCCGTCACTTGCTGGCCGGATTCAAACTGCTCGCCGCTCTGCTCACACAACTGGGTCAGGCTGCTTTGCGCTGCCAGCCAAATCGGTGCGCGCTGGGTCAATATTTGGATGCGTGACTGTAGCTGTTCCAGCTCCTGGCGCAACGCCATACGCTGCTCACCGGCCATTGCCACATTCTCGGAAAGCGCGGCAATTTGAGCCTCCAGCTCATGATGCAGAGCCTCAAGCTCGTCAGCATCGTACTGTTTATTCTGCCGTTTGCAGAATTCCGCCAGCATGCGTTCAGCATCCTGTTGCTCACGCAGACGCTGTTCCAGTTCGTTCAGACGCGCTCGCAGCGATGGCGCCTGTTCTGCCAGATGACGCTGGTTTACCCCTTCTCGTAAAAGGTCACGTGCGACATCCCAGGCTTCATCACGGGCCAGCGGACCATTGATAGCGACGACCAACTGGTAAGCTTGTTCAAACTGGCTGTGCGCGGTTTGCGCCACGCTCATACGTTGGTCAAGCGACAGGAGTTTCTCTGTAGCTTCCTGCTCTTTCGCCTGGAAGGTTTCCAGCCATTCGTCTGCCGTTTCTGCCGTCAGGTTCGGTAGCTGGCAAAGTTCTTTTGCACGCTGTAAGGCCTGTTGTGCCTGATTGTACTGAATCGCGCGGGTTTGCTGCACATCCAGAGCCTGTTGGTAGTCGGCAAGCTGGTTTTTCAGCTCATCCACTTCCAGTTCAGCGGCCTCGGCGCGCGCTTCGTTCTCTTCCTGATGATCGGTAGCTTCGGCCACCACTTCATTTTGTTCTTCAAGGCGGATTTGCAGTTCGTCCAGATCCGACTCGTAGCGCTCAATTTTTTCCTGCTGGCGCAGCGCGGTCTGCACCAGGTTCAGGTGATCGCTGGCGGCCTGATAGTCAGCCTCAAGATCCCCTTCTGCCCCGGTGTGTTCTGCCAGTTCGCGCGCCATATCGACATGTTTGTATTGCTCAGCCGCCAGCTTTTGCCGTGAACTGAACAGATCGCGACGGAATGTCAGCGCCTGATCGAGGTGAATACGTCGTTCGTTGGCATGGCGCATGTAATCCGCCGCCACATAGTTGGTCGCTTCACTGATCAAATGTTTGAACAGATCGCGATCCGACTGGGTAACGCGAATCGCTTCCAGCGTCATGCGGTTTTCGCGCAGTGCCGCTTCCATATCCTGGAAGGCTTTACGTACACCGCTATTTTCCGGCAAGAGATAGTCGCGCAGAGAACGGGTGATCGCACTGGAGATACCGCCATACAGTGACGCTTCGATCAGGCGATAGAATTTGCTGCGATCGGATGCTGAGCGCAAGCGACGTGCGACGATGCCCAAATCGAACATCAGAGAATGATAATCGGTGATGGAGTTGAACTGCTTAAACTGCACCCCTTCCATCGCATCCAGCTTTTCCTTCACTTCCTGCAACGGCAGCACGCGCGCCTGACGCTCGTTAAGCGTTTCTGTCAGCAGTTGTGTCGGCTGAACCGCCGTTGGCAGCCCCTGAATAGCGAACGGTTTGATATCGACTTTACGATCGCGACCGGCCACCTGTTGCAGGCGAACCCCCACCAGCACGCGCTGATGACGCGAGTTGATCACATCAAGAACAGAGTAGCAGACACCGGCTTTCAGTTTACCGTGCAGGCCTTTGTCACGAGAGCCTGACGTCGCGCCTGCCTCGGTGGTGTTACGGAAGTGCAGCAGCGTTAAGTCCGGGATAAGCGCGGTGACGAACGCCGCCATGGTGGTGGATTTACCGGCACCGTTTCCTCCGGACAACGTGGTCACCAGTTCGTCCAGGTCAAACGTACGGGCAAAAAAACCGTTCCAGTTAATCAGCGTCAGTGAGCGAAATTTACCGCGATCAATCATTATTCTTCCTCTCCACTATCCGGCTGATTGTCTTCGTTCTCATCATTGAGCTGCAGGTGATTTTCTACAGGCATGGCTTCACCGTCGCGAATCAAGCGCCGCTGAGCCTCACGTGCATCGTCACCGGAGCGCACATCCGCGCCGAAGCGGAACACAGACTCGGTAATACGAAACTTGCTGCTGTCGTTACCCATAAACCAGATCATGCCAAGACGACGCAGGCGGTTCAGGGAGGAACGCACTTTTTCCTGTAATTTTTGGCGATCCAAATCAGAACCGGTTGAGCGGTTGTTCACCAGCTTCAACAGTTTGGCTTCGTCTGCCAGCGCCATCAGCTCGTCATACAGCTCCTGCTGAGTGAAGATGCCTTCATTGGCCAGACGTTCCGGGCTGAGATAGAGGTAACAAAGAATTTTACCGACCATCATATCCAGTTCAGACAGCACCGAGCGTGGGATAAGCGTTGTCGAGCGTGGGCGCAGGTAGAAAAAACCTTCTGGCGCCCGGATCAACTCAACGTTGTAACGCCCGTAAAACTCCTCCAGAAATTCCTGGAAATCCATTAAAAAGGCGTGATTATCCAGCTCATCAAGGCCGATGTGGCGGCCTGAGCGCAGCGCACTGTCGAGCGCCGGAAAGAGTGGGTTTGCCAACGCCTGGGCCAATTTGATCGGCATCACTTGTTCAATATTTGTCAATGACATGCGCCTGTACCTTGGCTCCGTAATCATTAATCGGCTGCCATTTTGCTGGCAGGCCGGTGAAATCTGCTTGCGCTACGCCGAGGCGTACCGCCTGATCAATGACGATCCGCGCGATATCAAAATGCCGCGCGCGCGGGTACCGCGCCAGATATTCGCGTACAACCAGCCCAAGATCCAGTGGAGCTTGTCTGGTTTTATATATCGCCAGTTGTTCTTCGATCATCGCCGCAAGTTGTTCGCGGATTTCGTTGAACTCTTCATATTCCAGGTCAGGCGGAAGCTCACCTGTAACCTCGGCATCGCTCAACGCAATCTCTTCATCGCGCATATCCAGCAGCCTGTCGGCGTTCGCATAGGTCAATGCCCAGGGAGCATCGAAGTAACCCTGTACCGACTGGCGCAAACGCTGGGCAAATACGCGGTTTTTATCCATATCGATAGCGGTACGAATAAACTTGTGTACGTGGCGATCATAGCCAATCCACAAATCGATAGCCTGCTGTCCCCAACTGACGATGCGGTCCAGTTTGCTCTGTAAATCAAAAACCAGCCGGTCGACAAACTCCAGATCGTTATGCGCCAGCGTCGCTTCCTGGATACGTAATAAGTTCGCCTGCAGCTTATCCCCTGCCGCCTCCAGCGTATCCTGTAATTCACGCAGCGTACCGGAGGTTTCGGAGAGTAACAGCTCACAACTTGAAATAGCCGCACGCCAGTCTTTATTCAATAACTGAGCGATGTCATCTTTGACTAACTGCTGCTGCTCATCCATCACACGCTGCGTGAGATCGATGCTGTCGAAAATTTCTGCCACCGAGTATTTCAGCGGCGCATAGACGTTGCGATGCCAGTGGAATTCATCCCCACCCTCATCAGCGGCATCAGCAGCGCGTTTCAGTTCTCCCGCCACGATAGATAACTGCATGGACAGGCGCAGCGTAGAAAACTCGCGCTGGCGGATATAGTAATCGGTAATGCCAATGCCGAGCGGCGTCAGACGATAGATGGCATTACCGTCAGCCAGCTCGCTGGTAAAACGGTTTAACAGGCGCTGACGCACCATATCGTTTATCGCATTGTTCGCACGCTGAGCAATGGTTTCGCCACTTTGTTCAAATGCTTCGCTGACGTGGCGAAACGCATCAACAAGCTCTCCCTCGCTCATTTCGCCATCCAGGCGTTCACCGTTCAGCGTGGCAACCGCCAGCAAAAACGACAATCTGTCTACCGGAAGCGTGATAGAGAAATCGTTTTTCCTGGCCCAGGCAACCAGTTCGGGAACTGTCTGGGAAAATTCACTCATCGTTCATCCTTTCATCTCTCTGCGGCTTGAGCGCGGTCACATGGATATAACGCCCCAGGCTGATATACGGC
This sequence comes from Phytobacter diazotrophicus, assembly GCF_052061655.1. Classification (NCBI taxonomy): domain Bacteria; kingdom Pseudomonadati; phylum Pseudomonadota; class Gammaproteobacteria; order Enterobacterales; family Enterobacteriaceae; genus Phytobacter; species Phytobacter diazotrophicus. The sequence goes on from NZ_CM125428.1 coordinate 3,690,324, forward strand.
TCCTGACGACAATATTGCGTTTCAAGTTCAAGCAAGGAGTCAAAACAGTCACGTTGTTGGTGTTTTTCGCGTAAGTAATCGTGAAACACCCGAACACCCGTTTTCCCCGTGATCTGCCAGCCAATCGCATTCAGCCAGCTATAGACTTCATCCGGATGTCGCGGATAATCTGGGGACAATGTGCGCTTTTTCTTTTTAGGCATACCCGCCAGCACATAGTCGAAATTACCTGCCACCATATTGTGCATCAACAGGCCATTAGCATTGTAAAACATCAACGACAACGTCCCTGCGGGCTTTAAAACCGACCACAGCGTTCGCAAAACGTCCACCGGTTCAGCGACCCATTCGAGTACAGCATGGAACAATATCAGATCGACGGGCGATTCCAAATGTCGCGCAATGTCCTGAGCAGGGCATTGTACAAAATGCATGTTACCGCTCACACCTTTCTCTTCTGCGGCTGCGGTAGCACGCGCAATCATCTCCTGCGACACATCACACAGCGTCACATGATGACCCCGTTCTGCCACACGAATCGCTGTCTGGCCTTCGCCGCCGCCCGCATCCAGAACACGAAGCGTGCGATCGCCCATTTCGGCGAGAACCCTATCCAAATCCTGCCAGAGGATCGCCTGACGCAGTTGACCTTTGGTCGTGCCATAGATATTGCGGGAGAATTTTTCCGCGATGTCATCGAAATTACGATCCTGCATGGCCGCTCCGCGATCCTGACAAAACCGCTATTTTGTCACAGCCGTGCTCAGAATGAACCCATCTGGTGTAAGATCCACGCAAAACGCCTGCTGTATGGTTAAAAAGGAGACGGACGCGTGCTTTTTACGCTCAAGAAATACATTGGCGGCCTGATGCTGCCCCTGCCGGCATTGCTTATATTGATTGGGATTGGGCTGTTGCTCGTTTGGTTCAGTCGCTGGCAAAAAACGGGCAAAGGCATCATTAGCGCAAGCTGGTTGATTCTTCTGCTACTGAGTCTACAACCCGTTGCGGACAAAATGCTCAAACCCATCGAGGATAGCTATCCCACCTGGCGCGGCGCAGAGACGGTCAAATATATCGTGGTTCTGGGTGGCGGCTATACCTGGAATGACGCCTGGGCACCAAGCTCAAATCTCATTAATAACAGCCTGCCACGTTTGAACGAGGGCATTCGCCTGTTACATCAGAATCCTGGTGCGAAATTAATCTTTACCGGTGCGGCGGCAAAAACGAACCCCATCAGTACAGCAGAAGCCGGAGCCAGAGTGGCGGAGAGCCTGGGCATACCGCGCGGCGATATCATCACCCTGGATTCACCGAAAGATACCGAAGAGGAAGCTGCCGCCGTCAAACAGGCTATTGGCGACGTACCTTTTTTACTGGTGACGTCCGCTTCGCATATGCCCAGAGCAATGGTTTTCTTCCGTAATGCGGGGCTCCCCCCCCTGCCCGCTCCCGCGAATCAGATGGCTATCGTTTCCCCTCTTAATCCCTGGGAACGCGCCATCCCGTCCCCGGTCTGGCTCATGCACAGCGACCGGGTCGGGTATGAAACACTGGGGAGGATTTGGCAATGGCTGAAAGGTGACTCAGGCAAGCCAGGGAAGGAGTGACTTAGACGCCAAATCAAAACTGGGGCGACTGAAGTGGCCCGTATTCACCAGTTTCGCCACTTCATCCCACAGCAAATAGAGCCAGCGCCGCCACATAAAGGATTCTGCGACCGGTGCGCGCTGGAGATAATGCCAGAACAGTCCTTCGGCGAGAGGACCATCCGCCAGGCGGAACAGCTCATATTCTCGCGGTGCCCAGAGCATAATACCCGGCCCGACCATAGCCAGAAGCTGGTCGCTCCGGGCATCTTTCAACATACTACGCAAATTGAAATTGCCATGCACCAGTACACAATTGTCGTTGAAACCTTCGAACAGCAACGGCAGGCACTCCCTGGTGCGGAACAGGATACGTTTATCCTGCATCGTGAGCCCCGTATTGTGGTACTGATTCAGCGTGGTCCATAGTACTTCTACCCGCTGGCGATACCAGGAGGGCCAGATATTCTCCTGGGTATTGTCCACCATTCCCACACAGCCGTGGCTGTCCTGTCTGTGCCAGGACAGTAACCCTTCCACGATTTGATCTTTCAGATGTTCCCAGCGTTCGGGGGTACGTGCAGGTGCTTCAACCGGCACGCCGCGCAGGCGTTCCATAAGCAGGACATCTGGCCCTGGATGTTCTTCATGGGTCATTACGCCATACACGACAGGCATACGTACCGTGCCACTGCGTGCCAACATTGAGATTTTCCATGCCAGTTGACGAGCAAGGCCAGGGGTGGAAAAACTCCTCGCCAGTAATGGCATGGGATTTCCCTGGCTGTCATACAAGGACCATAACGTCGTATCAGGTCTCTCGCTGACACATTCCATGCGGCTCAGCTTTTCACCCAGCAGGTGGCTTAATTCAGCGCGCAGTTGTTCCATATCAGATTGCCCTCATGAAGACTACTGCTTTTATAATGAGCGCCGGATGACGGGATGTCACCTGATGAGATCAAATCAATACGAGAATTTGCTGGAAAAAAGCAAATCCCCTCAGAGTGAGGGGATTGAGAAGAGAAAATTAATGCATTTCAGCGCGCACGCGCACGAGATCTTCCTGCGTATCAACCCCTGTGCCCGGAACTTCCGTCGCAACAGCGACGTGAATTTTTTCGCCGTACCACAGCACGCGTAGCTGCTCCAGCATTTCGATATTTTCCAGCGGACTGGCTTCCCAATTTACATAACGACGGATAAAGCCGGCACGATAACCGTAAATACCGATATGACGCAGGAAGGTATCGCCAATTGTCTCACGAGAAACAGCAAAACGGTCACGATCCCACGGAATGGTCGCCCGCGAGAAATAGAGCGCATAACCTTGCACGTCGGTCACCACTTTTACCGCGTTCGGATTAAATGCTTCATCGGCATGATGAATCGGCACTGCCAGCGTAGCCATGCCAATGTCGCGAGTGGCCAGGTTTTCTGCCACCTGACGAATAATGGCCGGTGGGATCATCGGTTCGTCGCCTTGCACATTGACGATCACGGTGTCATCACTGAAACCACATTTTTCGACGACTTCGGCCAGACGCTCCGTTCCGGACTGATGATCGGCGCGGGTCATGCAAACCTCTCCACCCGCCGCTTCTACCGCACGCGCAACATCCGCATGGTCGGTCGCAACAATAATGCGCGCCGCCCCTGATTCACGCGCACGTTCCAGCACATGCACCACCATGGGTTTCCCATTGATATCAACCAAAGGTTTCCCCGGTAAACGGGTGGACGCGTAACGCGCTGGAATAATGACAACGAAACTCATGGCCGACTCTCTTCTTCTGTTAATGAGCGCGCTTCGTTTTCCAGCAGTACTGGAATGCCCTCGCGCACGGGATAAGCGAGGCTATCCACTTTGCAAATCAGTTCTTGTTTATCCTGGCTGTAATAGAGTTTGCCGTTACAAACCGGGCAGGCGATGATTTCCAGTAACCGATGATCCATATTTCCTCCTGGCGGACCTGACGCATGATCCGTAAATTTTAACATATTCATTGGTCAGGCTGCGTCGACTTCCAGCCCCTGACGATGCTCAATAAAAAGCCCTTCCGGCAGTTTTCCAAAGGTAACACGCTGCGCGCCTTGCCAGCGGGCAAAATCACCGATAGCGGTTAGAAGCCCATTTTCAAGCATGCGCCCCGGTTTTACACCGTTTTCCAGGTAGAGCGCAATGACCTCCAGCACCGCTTCTTTGCGATGCATTTTGGCATCCATTCGCCCGACCAGACGGCCACGATGCAATAGCGGCAGCACAAAATAACCGTACTGACGTTTTGGCGCAGGCGTATAGCACTCCAGCCGATAGCTAAAATCAAACAGTTGTTCCGCCCGTTTGCGATCCCACACAACCGGGTCGAAGGGTGAGAGCACAGCGCTATGGGTTGCCGTCAGTTTTCCGGCTGCCGCGAGTTCAAGCTGCGGCAATAAATCAGTATGCAGCCAGGCGGGGCCAAGCTTTTCGACATCCACCGGGACAATGTTGCCCTCTTCCTGGAGACGCTCAAGCAACAGAGGTAACGCAGGCTGGCGCAGACGGTAATAATCCGCGAGCCATTCAGCACGAAAGAGGCCCAGACTGCGTGCACTCTTCGCAAGCATAAGGTGCTCGGCCTCAGCCTGCGTTAATAAGTCACGCTCGTCATTCCAGTGTGGCATCACCCGATGAGTAAGATCATAAACGCGCTGGAAATTGCGGCGTTCGATAACCATCACCTTCCCTGCAGTAAACAATCCTTCCAGATGGCGCTTATGTGGCTTCCATTCCCACCAGCCGCTGGCCCCTTTACGCGGATGTTCAAAATCAGCCGAACGAACAGGACCGTTTTGCTGAATGTGTGCGATGAGCGCCTCAATTTCCTGCGCATGCTCTTGCATCCATGCCTCGCGATACTTCCAGCCCATCTTATCCGGGGCAAGCATACGATGGCGGAATAAGGCAAAATCGCTACGTGGTAAAAAGCAGGCTTCGTGCGCCCAGTACTCCATCAGTTCGCCATTTTTCAGCGCGTCATCAAGCCACTGGGTAGGATATTTGCCAAGACGGCTGAAAAGTACCAGATAGGGACTACGCGCCACAATGTTGATGGTATCAATTTGTAGCAACGACATACGTTGAATCGTCGTCAGGATGTCGCCAGGGGTGGCGCGACGGGATGGTTTTCTCAGTAAGCCCTGAGCGGCAAGATGAAGATGACGGGCCGTTTGCAGCGTGATTTGTGGCACAGACATAGGCTTCCCGGTCGTAGAACACGGCGCGCCCCGACAAGAGCGTCAGCGCACCAGATTTATGAGTTCCTGCAACAACTTCTCTGCTTGCTTATCCTCAAGATGCGCATCCACGGGCAGATACCACCAGTTATTTTCCGCAAAGGCGCGACACTTGACGGCATCTTTTTCCGTCATGATAAGCGTCTGCTCTGGCTCAAGCAGTGCCGCAACATCCTGCCGGGAAAGTGCCTGATGATCGGCCAGCGCAACGGTTTTCACCGGACGCGCGCCGCTTTCATGCAGCGTAGCAAAAAAACGCGGAGGATGACCAATTCCGGCCATTGCTACCAGATTTTGCAACGCATTGACATTACGGCGCTCACCGGTAAGTAAATTCACGGCCAACCCTGGCTGCAATCGCATGGCTATCTCGCCAGGCTGAGCAATGCCACCATTGGTGATCACTGCGTCAACGGTTTTAAGTCGCGATGCCCGCTCACGCATCGGCCCTGCGGGAAGCCACCAGCCGTTACCAAAACGTCGCACACCATCAATAACGACAATTTCTTTATCACGGTGCAGACGATAGTGCTGCAAGCCGTCGTCGGTGACGATCAGTTGCACAGGTGAGTCCGCCAGAAGTGCTTTAACGGCATCGACTCTGGCGGGAGACACAGCGACAGGCGCGCCCGTACGCTGAAAAATAAGCACTGGCTCATCACCTGCCTCGGTAGTCGTAGTTTCAGGGGTAAGCAACAGCGGGTAATGCGCGGCTTTACCGCCATACCCTCTGGAAACCACCCCTACCCGGATACCGCGCTGCTGTAACTGTTCAACCAGCCAGACAACTACCGGCGTTTTACCGTTGCCGCCCGCAGTCAGATTACCGACCACGACAACGGGAACGGGTGCCTGCCAGGCTTTTTTCAACCCCAGCCGCCAGCACAAACGAATAATGCCGCTGACCAGGCCATAGAGCCAGGACAGCGGTAATAACAACAGCCACAGCGGTGATTCACCGGACCAGATGCGCGCAATCATTCGCCAAACTGCATTTTATGCAACTGCGCATAGACACCAAGTTGCGCCAGAAGCTCGCTATGACTTCCACGCTCAACGATGCGCCCATCTTCTACCACCACGATTTCATCTGCCTGCTCGATCGTAGAAAGGCGGTGTGCAATCACCAGTGAGGTACGGTTTTTCTGCAATTCATTAAGCGCCGCCTGAATCGCACGCTCGGATTCCGTATCCAGTGCCGACGTTGCCTCATCCAGGATAAGAATGGGACTGTCACGCAACAGTGCACGGGCAATCGCAATACGCTGACGTTGGCCGCCGGAAAGCAGTACGCCGTTTTCACCGATAATGGTGTCCAGACCATTGTCCATCTTATTGATGAAATCCATGGCGTAGGCCATTTTCGCCGCCTGTTCGATCTGCTCACGGCTGTACTCTTCCGTACGGGCATAGGCAATGTTATTTGCCACAGTATCGTTGAAGAGGTGTACATTTTGCGAGACCAGTGCGACCTGGTTACGCAATGACGTCAGCTTATATTCACGCAGATCATGACCATCCATCAGGATCTGGCCTTTATCAATGTCATAGAAGCGCGTGATAAGGCTCGCCATGGTCGATTTACCCGAACCAGAACGGCCAACCAGTGCCACCGTTTTTCCTGCAGGAATACTCAGGTTGATATTACGCAGTGCAGGCGTCTCGCGCCCCGGATAAGTAAAGGTCACATCACGGAACTCAACGTCGCCTTTTGCACGTTCAATCACCAGCGTACCTTCGTCTTTTTCCTGCTCGCTATCCAGAATCGCGAACAGCGTCTGGCAGGCAGCCATCCCGCGCTGAAACTGGGCATTGACGTTGGTCAGCGATTTAAGCGGGCGCATCAGAGCAATCATTGATGAGAACACAACGGTAATAGTCCCTGCCGTCAGGGTATCCATCACGCTTGGGAAACTTGCGGCATAAAGCACAAATGCCAGCGCCAGTGAGGCAATAAGCTGAATGATCGGGTCAGAAATGGATGATGCAGAGACCATTTTCATGCCCTGCAGACGCATCTTATTGCTGACTTTCTCAAAGCGGCTGGTCTCTACTTCCTGACCGCCAAACATCAGCACTTCTTTATGCCCTTTCAGCATCTGCTCGGCACTGGTGGTCACCTGCCCCATCGTGTTTTGCATGTTTTTGCTGATATTGCGAAAACGCTTTGACACAACGCGAATAGCAAAAGAGACGATCGGCGCAAGTACAATGAGGATTGCCGACAGTTGCCAGCTGTAATAGAACATCATCACAAACAGACCGATGATAGATGCCCCTTCACGAACCACAGTGATCAGCGCACTGGAAGAGGAAGAAGCAACCTGTTCAGAGTCATAGGTAATGCGGGACAGGAGCGTCCCGGTAGATTGTTTGTCGAAGAAGGATACGGGCATCCCCATCATATGACCAAACAGGCGGCGGCGCATGGTCATCACCACCTTGCCAGAAACCCATGAAATACAGTAGCTGGATATATAGCTGGTGATGCCGCGTAAAATCATCAGCCCGATAACCACCAGTGGCATCCACAGCAACACTGAGCGGTCCGTTTTACCAAAACCATCATCCAGTAATGGTTTGAGGAGCGATAACATGAATGTATCGCTGGCTGCGTTGAGGATTAACGCTACTCCCGACACGATCAAACCCGTTTTAAACGGCGCAATGATGGGCCAAAGTCGGCGGAATGTCTGCCATGTAGAGAGATCTTTGTCGTTATGCATTCAAAAAACCAGCACTTGTTGAAATAGCCGCATATTCTACCCGTTATCTCCAGGTACGCCAAACCACTGATGATACCAACGTGGGAAAATTTGCTCGCGTAAGCTTAAGATTTTCCAACCTTGCCGCGAGAATAAGACTGTTATTTGTCCATGATGCGGCGTATCAAACCACTGGTAAGCCTGTTGCCGATAGCGCTTTTGCACTTTTGCCGACGGCAAACGCCAGTTGTTGTAACGCGATGCCGATACCAGCGCCACCTTTCCATTCACTCTCTGAATAAAAGGGAGCGTGGAAGAGGTGTTGCTGCCATGATGAGGCACCTGGATAAGTGTAGCCTGGAGATGCTGCCAGTAATGGCTCATCATCGCCATTTCCCCTGCGCTTTCAATATCTCCCGTAAGCAGTATGCTTTGTTGCCCGTCATCGACTTTGACCACGCACGAGCGATTGTTTCCCTTCATTTGCACGCCTTTGAGTGGCCAGTGTGCCGTGAAGGTAAGCCCCTGCCATTGCCAGCGTTCACCGCGAAAACAGGGCTGATGGCCGGCCCAGCCCAACGGGCTTTTAACCCACAGTGACGGCCAGTCGGCGAGAAGAGTATTAAGCCCACCCCGATGATCGAGATGCTCATGGCTGAGAATAATGCCTTCCGGTTGCAGATGATGCCAACGCAACCACGGGGTAATCAGTTGCTGTGCGCTATCCCCACCCGGCCAGGCAAGCCCGGTGTCGTACAAAATTGCTTTACCGTTGCGTTCAATAACCATCGCCAGACCCTGGCCTACATCAAGCGCATGTACCGCCCAGTCACCGTCGCGATGGGTCTGCCAAAAAGGGAACAGCAGGAGAAGGATTGCCGTACAACTGGCAGCGGGAAAGGTGCGCCAGCAGCGCAATTTTCCCATGATAAGAAAAAACCAGGGAAGCCAGGCTAGCCCAAGCCAGCGTGCATCGACATCAATCCAGCCGTGCGGCAAGCGCTGCAGGAACCAGAATAAAATCGCAAGAGAACCATCAGCCAGATACCAGACACATGATTCAATACCTTGCGGGCCAATAAGATGCAGCAGCATACCGAAGAGGACGAGTGGGACCGTGACAAAGGTAACCAGCGGTACTGCGATTAAATTCGCCACCATTGAACTCAGGCTAAGGCCGTGAAAAGACAAAACCTGCAGCGGCATCAGCAATAATGTCATTCCCGCCTGGATATACAGCAGATCGATGAGGATCCGGCGCCACCAGCACAGGTTCTGAATCCGTAACGGGAGCCAATGATACCAAAAAATCAGTGCCGCGACGGCGAAAGCAGACAGCCATAAACTTTGCGACAACACAGCAATAGGATCGATAAACAGTATACCGGCAATGCAGCACACCCAGACCTGCCATGGTGTCCACAAACGTCCAGAGAGACGTAAAGCAGCCCATATGCCAATAGAGAGACTGGTTCGAAAAGCGGGTGGCTGCATCCCCGTTAAACTGGCATAGCAGACAGCACAGACCACACCTATCAGTAGCGGTAAATGCCAGTTGATTCGTCTTGCGGGGAAAAAGCGCTGCACGCCTCTGGTCAGTAGCACACCCATCATCGCTGTCAGTGCGATATGCAGCCCCGATATGGCCATCAGGTGGGCTGTGCCCGTCTGACGCATGATATCTTTTACGTCACTATCCAGCGCCGCACGTTCACCAAGCCCCAGCGCCAGGATGACCTGCCGCCAGGGGTACGCTTCCAGATGCGTACTCAGTGAATCCAGATATCGCCCACGCCAGCTACACTGGGCATTCACAATATTTGCCTTCACAAATCGACCGGTAAGCGGTAAATGCGACGACAGCGCATGGCGCTGAGTATCGAATCCCCCATCATTGAGTTGCCCGTGTACAGGCCTTGCTCTTATGGTCATATCCCACTGCTGACCAACGCACACCGGTTGCGGCAAATATTCGCCGTAGAGCGTAATACCTGCCGCGGGAATGACGCGCTTACCCTCCAGGTGGGTGATGTCAGCATAGTGCGTTGTTGCATGATCGGTGGCGGTAATCACTACCCTCACCTGCCGATTCGCACCCGGCAAATGTTGTGTAGGCCAGAGAACCTGCAATGCCGCCAGTAATCCCCAGGCGAAAAACAGAACCGTAAAACCTGCATAGCGAATGTAGCGCTGATGCCTGCTGGCGAGCAGTAATCCTGTAACGGCTATCACCCAGACATGTTCAATTTCAGGCAGTGTCGGGAGAAATAATAGTGGCAATATGCCTAAGTTCAGACAAAGTGCTAATGCAGGTAATGACATGCCCACCTCCTTGTTACGGGAAGTGTGACCAGCGTTACGTATGCCGTCTGGCATGATTTTCTTGTTTTGCGGCGAGGGTGGGCAGATTTAAACGCGCTTGCATCTAAAAAAACGCATTTTGCGAGCAGCTTTCAGGATGCAGGGACCAGAAATGAAAAAAGCACCTGTCGGTGCTTTTCACGATGATTAGGTTTCAATACAGATTAAAACTTAACCTTCATAAATATTGGCGCGGTCACGTAATTCTTTACCCGGCTTAAAGTGCGGAACGTATTTTCCTTCCAGATCCACTTTATCGCCCGTTTTCGGATTACGTCCGGTGCGGGGTGCACGATAGTGCAGAGAAAAACTGCCGAAACCGCGGATCTCAATACGCTCACCCTGGGCAAGAGTAGAGGCCATATGCTCCAGCATCTCTTTCACCGCGTCTTCCACCGCTTTCGCGGGAATGTGCGATTGCTGGCTGGCAAGTCTTTCAATCAATTCTGACTTGGTCATGATTCCTCCGGTTTCCTTCAGGGCAAATTAGCTTAACAGCTTGAACAAGGGCGGCCGTAGCCGCCCTTTGTGCTTGATTACAGGACGAAATCTGTAATCTGTCAAGTATACTCATCATACTTCGCGTGTCAGGCACCGTTGCTTCGCAATATCGCCCCGGCAATTTACCGAAGCGATGTACTAACAGCCGTCTGGCAGTCCAAAGTATGGCGAAATATTACTCGCCTTTAGCTGCTTTGAAGGCTTCTGCCATAGCGTTGGAGAAATTGCCGTCTTCCTGTTTGTTGTTAACAGTTGCGATAGCATCTTTCTCGTCAGCTTCGTCTTTAGCACGAACAGACAGGCTAACTACACGGTTTTTACGATCAACGCCGGTGAATTTAGCTTCAACGTCGTCGCCTACGTTCAGAACCAGAGTTGCGTCTTCAACGCGGTCACGGGATGCTTCAGAAGCACGCAGGTAACCTTCAACACCGTCAGCCAGTTCTACGGTTGCGCCTTTCGCGTCAACTGCAGTTACTTTACCGGTTACGATCGCGCCTTTCTTGTTCAGAGCAACGTAGTTGTTGAACGGATCTTCTGCGAGCTGTTTAACGCCCAGAGAGATACGCTCACGCTCTGCGTCAACCTGCAGAACAACAGCTGCGATTTCGTCGCCTTTTTTGTATTCACGAACTGCTTCTTCGCCTGCAACGTTCCAGGAGATGTCAGACAGGTGAACCAGACCATCGATGCCGCCGTCCAGGCCGATGAAGATACCGAAGTCAGTGATAGACTTGATTTTACCTTCAACACGGTCACCCTTGTTGTGGGTTTCCGCGAACTGCTGCCACGGGTTAGCTTTGCACTGTTTCAGGCCCAGGGAGATACGACGACGTTCTTCGTCGATATCCAGAACCATAACTTCCACTACGTCACCAACGTTAACAACTTTGGATGGGTGGATGTTTTTGTTGGTCCAGTCCATTTCGGAAACGTGTACCAGGCCTTCAACGCCTTCTTCGATTTCAACGAAGCAGCCGTAGTCAGTCAGGTTGGTTACGCGACCGGTCAGTTTAGTACCTTCCGGGTAACGTTTAGCGATAGCAACCCACGGATCTTCGCCCAGCTGTTTCAGGCCCAGAGATACACGGGTACGCTCGCGGTCGAACTTCAGCACTTTAACAGTGATTTCGTCGCCCACGTTGACGATTTCGCTCGGATGCTTAACGCGTTTCCAGGCCATGTCAGTGATGTGCAGCAGGCCGTCAACGCCACCCAGATCAACGAATGCACCGTAGTCAGTGAGGTTCTTAACGATACCTTTAACTTCCATGCCTTCCTGCAGGTTTTCCAGCAGTTGATCACGTTCAGCGCTGTTCTCGGATTCGATAACGGCACGACGAGAAACAACAACGTTGTTACGCTTCTGGTCCAGCTTGATTACTTTGAACTCAAGCTCTTTGCCTTCCAGGTGCAGCGTATCGCGAACCGGACGAACATCTACCAGAGAACCTGGCAGGAACGCGCGAATACCGTTCAGCTCAACAGTGAAGCCGCCTTTGACTTTGCCGTTGATAACACCGGTAACAGTTTCAGCTTCTTCGTACGCTTTTTCCAGCGTGATCCAAGCTTCGTGACGTTTAGCTTTCTCACGGGACAGCAGGGTTTCACCGAAGCCGTCTTCTACTGCATCCAGAGCAACGTCAACTTCGTCGCCAACCTGGATTTCCAGTTCGCCCTGGGCGTTTTTGAACTGCTCAGCCGGAATGGCAGACTCAGATTTCAGACCGGCGTCAACCAGTACTACGTCTTTGTCGATAGCAACAACAACACCACGAACGATGGAACCCGGGCGGGTTTCGATTTCTTTTAAGGATTCTTCAAACAGTTGAGCAAAAGATTCAGTCATGTTTAATCTTCAGGTTAATATTAACGTCCACCTGGCTCCGTGCCGGATGGGGTTGTTTCACATACCCGCCGTCAATCCTTTGCAGCGGGGGTACTACTAATTCTGTCGCGATTACGCGAGTGCCAGTTTTTGGCGCGCATATTGTAGCGCTTTTTCAATCACTTGCTCAATAGTTAAACTGGTGGAATCCAGCACTAAAGCATCTTCTGCAGGAACAAGTGGGGCGACGGCGCGGTTACGATCGCGGTCATCGCGCTCTTTTATCTCAGATAAAAGGCGATCAAAATTAACACTAAACCCCTTTTCCTGCAACTGTAGCATGCGGCGGTGCGCACGCTCTTCGGAGGAGGCGTCAAGGAAAATTTTCACTGGCGCATCGGGGAATACGACGGTTCCCATATCGCGCCCGTCGGCGATAAGGCCCGGCGCTTCACGAAAAGCGCGCTGACGGCGTAACAGAGCCTCACGCACGCGTGGAAAAGCCGCAACCTGCGATGCTGCATTAGCGACTTCCTGCGTACGAATCTCACCGCTCACGTCCTCACCTTCAAGAATCACTTCAAGGTTGCCGTCAGTTGAGACAAAACGTACGTCGAGATGCGCTGCCAGCGGAACCAGTACGTCTTCTGAGGTGACATCAACATGGTGGTGCAACGCCGCCAGCGCCAGCACACGATAGATTGCGCCTGAATCCAGTAGATGCCATTGCAACGCTTCCGCCATTGCCTTGCACAGAGTGCCTTTCCCCGCACCGCTAGGCCCATCAATGGTGATTACCGGGGCAATTGCCGCCATCTTTTTCTCCTTCATAAAGGCATACCGTTAACGTAAACGCCGCGCATTATACGCTGCAACGTCAATGACCGTTACTACCAGGTATAAATAACGGGATTAATCGTGCTGAGTGAAGAAGGTTTGCGCAATTATAGAGGGGCTGGAGGATTACCAGCCCGAAAGTGACAATTATTTACTTTTTATCTGCGGCGATACGATCACGAATGTGCTGCGCGCGCTCCGCTGATGGCGGATGAGAATCGAACAGTGACTTCGCGTGGCCGGAGTCCATTTTCGCCAGTTTTTCAAAATTGGTCACCAGCCCTTGTGTTTTAATGCCGCGTCAGCAGGAACAGAATCAGGCAAGCGTACTGATACGCGCCAGTTGCTCGAAATAGTCAGGGAACGTTTTGGCGGTACATTTCGGATCGAGGATCGTGACAGGTGTATCCGACAACGCTACCAGCGAGAAACACATTGCCATACGGTGGTCATTATAGGTGCCAATTTCCGCATACTGAATGTGTGCCGGTGGGGTTACGCGAATATAATCTTCACCTTCCTCCACCTCGGCGCCGACTTTACGCAGTTCTGTCGCCATGGCAAAAAGACGGTCGGTTTCTTTAACGCGCCAGTTATAGATGTTACGCATCGTGGTAGTACCGCGGGCAAATAACGCCGTCGTCGCAATGGTCATCGCCGCATCAGGAATATGGTTCATATCCATATCAATGGCATTCAGCTCACCGTGCGTACAAGAAATAAAATCATCACCCCAGACAACCTGCGCACCCATTTTTTCCAGTACGTCGGCAAAACGAATATCGCCCTGCACGCTGTTGCGCCCAATACCGGTGACTTTGACCGTACCGCCTTTAATCGCGCCAGCCGCCAGGAAATAGGAGGCAGAGGAAGCATCACCTTCGACCAGATAATGCCCCGGAGAGATGTACTGCTGCTTACCACGCACGACAAACCGCTGATATTGCTGATTTTCAACCTCGACACCGAAAGTGTTCATCAGATGCAACGTAATGTCGATATAGGGTTTGGAAACCAGGTCTCCTTTAATGGAGATAACGGTATCCTGAGCTGCAAGCGGAGCGGTCATCAGCAATGCAGTCAAAAACTGGCTCGATACGCTACCGTCAACTTCGACGACGCCACCGCTGAACCCGCCGCGCAGACGCAGAGGCGGGTAATTTTCCTGTTCCAGATAATTAATCTGCGCGCCGCCCTGCCGTAGCGCATCCACCAGATGGCCAATCGGACGTTCTTTCATACGCGGTTCGCCGGTCAGGACAATGTCATTGCTGCCAAGGCACAGCGCTGCTGCTAATGGCCGCATTGCTGTACCTGCATTACCCAGAAATAATTCCAGCGGTTTTTCTGCCGTTAACGGTCCACCGACGCCGGTTACTTCACAGCGGGTACGATCCGCAGACAGCGTGAAGGAAACTCCCAACGCACTGAGCGCATTGAGCATATGGCGCACATCGTCGCTGTCCAGAAGATTGGTCAGAACGGTGGTGCCCTGTGCGAAGGCGGCCAGCAACAAGGCGCGGTTGGAAACACTTTTTGAACCAGGCAGATTAATGGTGCCATCTACCCGCGCGATGGGTTGTAACGTCAGGGATTCCATGAAACTCAACTCTCAACAAACAGAATAAAAACCCCCGCAGCCAGGCTACGGGGGTACGGGGCAAGCCAAATTTAGCCGTGGCGACGTTCGAAGTCAGCCATAAAGTCGGTCAGCGCTTTTACGCCTTCCAGCGGCATCGCGTTATAGATAGAGGCACGCATACCCCCAACCACACGATGGCCTTTCAGTGCATGCAGCCCTGCCGCCAGTGACTCTTCCAGAAAAATTTTGTCGAGCGCGTTGTCAGCCAACTGGAACGGAACGTTCATGCGAGAACGGTTCGCTTTGGCAACATCGTTACGGTAGAAATCGCTTTTATCAATCACACCGTAGAGCAGGTCAGCTTTTTGCTGATTAATACGGTCCATGGCTGCAACGCCACCGTTGTTTTTCAGCCATTTGAAGACGAGGCCAGCCAGATACCAGGCAAACGTCGGCGGCGTGTTAAACATGGAGTCGTTTTCCGCCAGGATGGTGTAATCCAGAATTGAAGGGCAAGATTGATGCGCTTTACCCAGCAAATCCTCACGAACGATCACCAGCGTTAAGCCTGCCGGGCCGATATTTTTCTGCGCACCGGCATAAATCACACCGTAGCGGGAAACATCCAGCGGAGTGGACAGGATAGTGGAAGAGAGATCCGCCGTTACAACCACATCGGCCGCAAAGTTCGGCGTTTCATTGATGGCAATACCGTCAATGGTTTCGTTCGGGCAGAAGTGCAAATAGGCGCTGTTATCGCTCAGTTGCCACTCGCTCATTGGCTTCACACCACGCAGCCCCTCAACAGAGATTTTTGCGTCGATAACATTTGGGGAGCAGTATTTTTTTGCTTCTTTGATTGCACTCGCCGCCCAGTAACCTGCGTCAACATAATCTGCAGTGGTTTTATCACCGAGGATGTTCAACGGAATACCGGCAAACTGACCACGGCCGCCGCCATGGCAGAACAAAACTTTGTAGTTCGAGGGAATATTCAGCAGATCGCGAAAATCCTTTTCTGCTTCCTCAGCCACCTGAATAAATTCTTTACCACGGTGGCTGATTTCCATCACTGATGTACCAAGACCATGCCAGTCACAAAGTTCCTGTTGAGCCTGTTTAAGTACATCTGCCGGTAACATTGCCGGACCTGAACTGAAATTAAAGACCTGAGCCATTTCCCCTCACCACGCTAAAAGCAATAAGTTATAACAGTGGATATCGGTTTTATCATTCAGTGACACGCGCCGCAATGTCTAAAACTTATGACCCCAAATATGCAGTCGCTGTCACACAAAACATTCTTCCGCTGAATCGTCATAAAACCGACATAATGGCTATCAAGTTACCCGAATTCCCCGACTGGCCTTCGACCATTCTGGATTTGCACAACGCGGACATAATTGATGACAACCCGCCGGCATGGCAATGATTTTACTGCATTGAACGCAGGCGTAGACTCCCGCTTCCGGTATGGTAGTGAAACGTTCAGAAAATGCCTTAGGCAAAATACACAGACCCGGTTTTACATCTTCATCCGTATAGTAAAAGACACTCAATTGACCATTGGTCTCCAGGATAGCCAGCCTCACCTGCCCAAGATGATCAACGCCACGGATGCGTAGTTCCATAAAGAATTCAAATTCCGTCATGTTCTGCTTATCTAATTTCTCCCAGACAAATTCCCCTTCGTGAATAATGATGGCAGGCTTACCTTCCAGCAGATCCTCCAGTTTCTCGCTGTGCGTCATGAACCACATTACTAAACGGTACAATACGGCCAGAGTAACAAATACCACCAGTACCGGAAGCATGGGTACATCGTCATAAAACGCAACGTCGCCTGCCGCTGAGCCTAATGTCAGGATGATTAATACTTCAAAGAGCGACATCTGACGCACGCCGCGCCGCCCCGTGATTTTGAGAAATATAAAGACCAAAACAAAGGTATAGAGGCTGCGAAGCGCAACTTCGCCAAGAAACTCCAGAGGAACCTTATCCAACGCCATGCGGTGGAGATCAAACGCTTTCATTTTTTTATTTCCGAACAACGAGTTAGGTTCATTAATGATAGTCAAAAGTTTTATTTTCGCAGACCGGGCCCCGAAGATAGCGTCAGTCACGTAAAACCCGTATGATTGCCCGCTTTACGTACAAAAAAGTGACTGCTATGACGCAAACCTATATCCCCGGCAAAGACGCCGCACTGGAAGATTCCATCGCTCGCTTCCAGCAAAAACTGCTCGACCTCGGCTTCAATATTGAAGAAGCTTCCTGGCTAAACCCGGTACCGAACGTCTGGTCCGTGCACATTCGCGATAAAGACTGCGCGCTGTGCTTTACTAACGGTAAAGGCGCAACCAAAAAGGCGGCACTGGCATCTGCGCTGGGTGAATATTTTGAGCGTCTGTCCACTAACTATTTCTTTGCCGATTTCTGGCTGGGTGATGAAGTGGCTAATGGTCCATTCGTCCATTATCCAAATGAGAAATGGTTCCCGCTGACCGAAGACGACACACTGCCGGAAGGCATTCTCGATCCGCGTCTGCGCGCATTTTACGATCCGGAAAACGAACTGACGGCAGGCATGCTGATCGATCTGCAGTCCGGCAATGAAGAACGCGGAATTTGCGCCCTGCCCTTTACCCGCCAGTCAGATGAACAAACCGTCTATATTCCGATGAATATCGTCGGTAACCTGTATGTCTCCAATGGCATGTCAGCAGGCAATACCCGTAATGAAGCTCGCGTCCAGGGTTTGTCTGAGGTTTTCGAACGTCATATTAAAAACCGTATCATCAGCGAACGTATCAGCCTGCCTGAAATTCCTGCTGAGGTCCTTGCACGCTATCCTGGCGTTGTGGCATCTATTGAGAAACTGGAAGCCGAAGGTTTCCCGATTTTTGCCTATGATGGCTCGCTGGGCGGTCAATATCCGGTGATCTGCGTTGTTCTGTTTAACCCGGCTAACGGCACCTGCTTTGCCTCATTCGGCGCACACCCGGACTTTGGCGTGGCACTCGAACGTACCGTGACCGAACTGCTGCAGGGCCGTAGCCTGAAAGATCTGGATGTCTTTACCCCGCCGACGTTTGATGATGAAGAAGTCGCAGAGCATACCAACCTCGAAACGCACTTTATCGACTCCAGCGGTTCGATCTCCTGGGATCTGTTCAAACAGGATGCAGACTACCCGTTTGCTGACTGGAGCTTTGCCGGAACAACCGAAGAAGAGTTTGCCACCCTGATGGCCATCTTCAATGCAGAAGATAAAGAAGTGTACATCGCCGACTACGAGCATCTGGGCGTTTACGCCTGCCGCATCCTGGTGCCGGGCATGTCAGATATTTATCCGGCGGAAGATCTCTGGCTGGCAAACAACAGCATGGGCAGCCATCTGCGTGAAACAATCCTCTCTCTGCCAGGTAGCGAGTGGGAGAAAGAAGATTACCTGAATCTTATCGATCAGCTTGATGAAGAAGGTCATGACGATTTCACCCGCGTGCGTGAACTGCTGGGTGTAGCGACCGGTAAAGACAATGGCTGGTTTACGCTGCGTATTGGCGAACTGAAAGCGATGCTCGCGCTGGCGGGTGGCGACCTTGATCAGGCGCTCTCCTGGACGGAGTGGACAATTGAATTCAACGGTTCGGTCTTCAGCGCTGAGCGCATCAATTATTACCGCTGCTTGCAAACGCTGCTGCAACTGTCTCAGGAAGAAGAGCGTCAGCCACTGCAATATCTGAACGCTTTTGTGCGCATGTACGGTGCGGATGCAGTTGAAGCGGCCAGCGCGGCGCTAAGCGGAGAAGCGGCTTTCTATGGTCTGCAGGCAGCGGATGGTTCGCTGACGGCATTTCCGGCGCATCAGGGTTTGTTAGCGGCTTACGAAAAATTACAACGGGCCAAACGTGCCTTTTGGTCGAATTAACGACAAGTAACACGACAATCTGTAGGCTTAATCACAGGTCTACGTTATATTACGGGGCAATTTCATTGCCCCTTTTTATTTATATTTCGGCAATGAGTGCCAATTGTAATAATTAAGTTAACCATGGGTGAATATGATTATATAAACCCAAGGATTATTGTTACTCTTTATGGCAATTACCCCATTTTAATTAACTGTTGTTTGGGAGGCCGCATAAAAAAATTCAACTGTAATTGCAAATTTTAAACTTTATTTTTATTTTGATAATCAACACGTTACTCTGCATTTGCTGAAAAACCATGCACTTTGCAGTCCTATAAGCCAGGCGAGATATGATCCATATCAAATTCTCTTCTATAATGCTTTGTTAGTATCTCGTCGCCGACTTAAATAAAGAGAGAGTTAGTGTGAAAGCTGACAACCCTTTTGATCTAATACTTCCAGCTGCGATGGCCAAAGTTGCCGAAGAAGCAGGTGTCTACAAAGCAACTAAGAAACCGCTGACAACGTTCTTTTTGGCGATTACAGCAGGTGTCTTTATCTCCATCGCGTTTGTTTTTTATATTACTGCCACCACAGGGACAGCATCAATGCCGTACGGCATGGCTAAACTGGTTGGTGGGATATGCTTCTCATTAGGGTTAATTCTTTGCGTCATCTGCGGCGCAGACCTTTTCACATCAACGGTGTTGATCGTGGTGGCGAAAGCCAGTGGGCGTATCACCTGGGGCCAACTGGCTCGTAACTGGGTAAACGTCTATATCGGTAACCTGATTGGCGCATTGTTGTTCGTGCTGCTGATGTGGTTATCCGGGGAGTATATGGTAGCAAATGGTGGCTGGGGCCTGAATGTCCTGCAAACAGCCGACCACAAACTGCACCATACCTTTATTGAAGCTGTCGCACTGGGTATTCTGGCGAACCTGATGGTCTGCCTGGCCGTATGGATGAGCTACTCAGGTCGCAGTCTGACCGATAAAGCGTTGATTATGGTGCTGCCGGTGGCCATGTTTGTTGCCAGCGGTTTTGAGCACAGTATCGCAAACATGTTTATGATTCCGATGGGTATCGTAATCCGTCACTTTGCGAGCCCGGAGTTCTGGACCGCTATCGGCTCCAGCCCGGAAAGTTTTTCTCACCTGACTATTGCAAATTTCATCACCGATAATCTGATTCCGGTAACAATTGGGAATATCATTGGTGGAGGATTGTTAGTTGGGTTGACATACTGGGTCATTTACCTGCGTGGCGATGATCATCATTGATTGATGGTTGTTTCAGGCAGTAAATAAAAAATCCACTTAAGAAGGTAGGTGTTACATGTCCGAGCTTAATGAAAAGTTAGCCACAGCCTGGGAAGGTTTTGCGAAAGGTGACTGGCAGAAAGAAGTCAACGTACGCGACTTTATCCAGAAAAACTATACCCCTTACGAGGGTGACGAGTCCTTCCTGGCTGGCGCAACTGATGCGACCACCACGCTGTGGGACAAAGTAATGGAAGGCGTTAAACAGGAAAACCGCACCCACGCGCCTGTTGACTTCGACACCTCTGTTGCTTCTACCATCACCTCTCACGACGCTGGCTACATCAACAAAGCGCTTGAGAAAATCGTTGGTCTGCAGACTGAAGCACCGCTGAAACGTGCGATTATCCCGTTCGGTGGTATCAAAATGGTTGAAGGTTCCTGCAAAGCGTACAACCGCGAGCTGGACCCGGCCCTGAAAAAAATCTTCACTGAATACCGCAAAACTCATAACCAGGGCGTTTTTGACGTTTACACCAAAGACATCCTGAACTGCCGTAAATCTGGCGTGCTGACCGGTCTGCCGGATGCCTATGGCCGTGGCCGTATCATCGGTGACTACCGTCGCGTTGCGCTGTACGGTATCGACTTCCTGATGAAAGACAAATACGCTCAGTTCCTGTCTCTGCAGTCTGACATGGAAAACGGCGTAAACCTGGAAGCGACTATCCGTCTGCGTGAAGAAATCGCTGAACAGCACCGTGCTCTGGGTCAGATCAAAGAGATGGCCGCTAAATACGGTTGCGATATCTCTGGTCCGGCTACTACCGCTCAGGAAGCTATCCAGTGGACTTACTTCGGCTACCTGGCTGCTGTTAAATCCCAGAACGGCGCAGCAATGTCCTTCGGTCGTACCGCTACCTTCCTGGACGTGTTCATCGAACGCGACCTGAAAGCAGGCAAAATCACCGAACAAGAAGCGCAGGAAATGGTTGACCACCTGGTCATGAAACTGCGTATGGTCCGCTTCCTGCGTACCCCTGAGTATGATGAACTGTTCTCCGGCGACCCGATTTGGGCAACTGAATCTATCGGTGGTATGGGCGTTGATGGCCGTACTCTGGTTACCAAAAACAGCTTCCGTTTCCTGAACACCCTGTACACCATGGGGCCGTCTCCGGAGCCGAACATCACCATTCTGTGGTCTGAAAAACTGCCACTGAACTTCAAGAAATTTGCTGCGAAAGTCTCCATCGATACCTCTTCTCTGCAGTATGAGAACGATGATCTGATGCGTCCTGACTTCAACAATGATGACTATGCTATCGCTTGCTGCGTAAGCCCGATGGTCGTTGGTAAACAAATGCAGTTCTTCGGTGCTCGTGCTAACCTCGCGAAAACCATGCTGTATGCTATCAACGGCGGCGTTGATGAAAAACTGAAAATGCAGGTTGGTCCGAAATCTGAGCCGATCAAAGGCGATGTACTGAACTTCACCGAAGTGATGGATCGCATGGATCACTTCATGGACTGGCTGGCTAAACAGTATGTTACCGCGCTGAACGTCATCCACTATATGCACGACAAATACAGCTACGAAGCCTCTCTGATGGCGCTGCATGACCGTGACGTTATTCGTACCATGGCGTGTGGTATCGCAGGTCTGTCCGTTGCGGCTGACTCCCTGTCTGCTATCAAATATGCGAAAGTTAAACCGATTCGTGACGAAGACGGTCTGGCTGTTGACTTCGAAATCGAAGGCGAATACCCGCAGTTTGGTAACAACGATGCACGTGTAGATGACCTGGCTGTTGACCTGGTAGAACGTTTCATGAAGAAAATTCAGAAACTGACTACTTACCGTAACGCCATCCCGACACAGTCTGTTCTGACCATCACCTCTAACGTTGTGTATGGTAAGAAAACCGGTAACACCCCAGACGGTCGTCGCGCAGGTGCGCCGTTCGGACCAGGTGCTAACCCAATGCACGGTCGTGACCAGAAAGGTGCTGTTGCTTCTCTGACTTCCGTTGCTAAACTGCCGTTTGCCTACGCTAAAGATGGTATCTCTTACACCTTCTCTATCGTTCCGAACGCACTGGGTAAAGACGATGAAGTTCGTAAGACTAACCTGGCAGGTCTGATGGATGGTTACTTCCACCATGAAGCGTCCATCGAAGGTGGTCAGCACCTGAACGTGAACGTAATGAACCGCGAAATGCTGCTCGATGCGATGGAACATCCGGAAAAATATCCGCAACTGACCATCCGCGTATCTGGCTACGCAGTACGTTTTAACTCCCTGACTAAAGAACAGCAGCAGGACGTTATTACCCGTACTTTCACTCAGACCATGTAATTGGTGTAACCCGATGGAATTCGGGTTGCATCAAGGCGGCAAGCGCGAATCCCGATGAGCTTACTCACGTAAGTGATTCGGGTGAGTAAATGAAGCCAACAAAGATGCAGCCTTAAAGACGACGGGTATTGACTGAAATCGCGATTTAAAAAGCGTACAATAAAGGCTCCACACAAGTGGGGCCTTTTTAACACCCCTCTCCAGTCTGCTTTGCCAGATATCTATGCCAAGACGATGGATATCAGCCAAAATAGACTTAAACACAGCCGGTGAGCTGTGCATCAATACAGGCCCCGGATGGGCCACATCTGGAGAAAACACCGCAATGTCAGTTATTGGTCGCATCCACTCCTTTGAATCCTGTGGCACCGTTGATGGCCCAGGTATCCGCTTTATTACCTTCTTCCAGGGCTGCCTGATGCGTTGCCTGTATTGCCATAACCGCGATACCTGGGACACCCATGGCGGCAAAGAAATCACGGTAGAAGATCTGATGAAAGACGTGGTGACCTATCGTCACTTTATGAATGCGTCCGGCGGCGGCGTGACTGCCTCCGGAGGGGAAGCCATTTTGCAGGCGGAGTTTGTCCGCGACTGGTTCCGTGCCTGCAAAAAAGAGGGCATTCATACCTGTCTTGATACTAATGGCTTTGTTCGCCGTTACGATCCGGTGATTGATGAGCTGCTGGAAGTGACTGATCTGGTGATGCTCGATCTCAAACAGATGAATGATGAAATTCATCAGGATCTGGTGGGCGTTTCTAATCACCGTACGCTGGAGTTCGCGAAATATCTGGCGAATAAAAATATTAAGGTCTGGATCCGCTATGTTGTTGTACCGGGCTGGTCTGACGATGACGACTCCGCGCATCGCCTCGGTGAATTTACCCGCGATATGGGCAATGTCGAGAAAATCGAACTGCTGCCTTACCATGAGCTGGGTAAACACAAATGGGTGGCGATGGGTGAAGAGTATAAACTTGATGGCGTTCATCCGCCGAAGAAAGAGACCATGGAGCGCGTGAAAGGCATCCTGGAACAGTATGGTCACAAAGTGATGTATTAATTAAAACGCCCGGTTTCCCGGGCGTTATTATTTTATTTGAATACACCATTAATAATTGCCGTCACAACGGCAGTACTCAGCGCCACCAAAACTAAGTCGTCGCCTACAATTCTCCATTCATATCCCGGATAGGATGGTAACTGCCCCAGCATAGACGCAGGCACCGTTTTCTTCGCAATACCTGGCGGTAGTGCTTTACCGCGCGCAACGTTTTTTGCGATTCCCGGCGGCAAAGAGTCATAGCCCGTCAAGCCATAATTCACAGCCAGCGTACGCGCACGGTCGTAGCTGACATTCACCGAAACATCATTACCGTCTTTTTGTTTAGCGGATTTGTGTTGATTATTTGCCGAATGATTTCCGTTATCGCCATGAGAACCGGAATTGCCATGATTGCTGCTGTTGCCCTGCCCTCCGCCATTACCATTCCCATTACCAGGATTAGCCATAGCAGGTATTGATATAAGGGAACACGCGAGAAAAACAGCCAATGCGGCAGTATTGGAACGACGTAAAGACATCATGATGGAGGCCTTCTTAAAATGAATCCAGGCGCAGAATATCTGAGATATTCGACGGGTCACAATAGGGAGAACTCCCATAATGGAGGATTTTCGTCTGCAAAGAGAAAAAGCCTGCATATGCAGGCTTAAAATCAGGCATGCGCCACTGGCGTTGGATGCTGACCAGCTTTACGCATCAGCATTAGCAGATAGATAAAGGACACGCTGGCAATCATGATAAACAGCAGACTGTCGGAATAGCTCTGCATCAGCATCGCGGTCAACGTTGGTCCGGAGAGGCTGCCTACGGTATAGCTAAGCAGCAAAGCCTGGTTCATCGCCACCAATTGATGATATTCGACTTTTTCGCAGGCCCACGCCATCGCCACCGGATAGAGCGTAAAACCGGCAGTGCCCAATACAAACAACGCCGGGGCCATAGCCGCGTTGCTAAGCATTGCGAAACAGCCAAGGATCACAACAAAGACCTGAACACGCAGCACCAGCAGTCGTCCAAAACGATCTGCCAGGCGACCAATTGGCCATTGCCCAATGATACCGGAGCTCACCATTAACGCCATCCAGAACCCAATACCCGCATCACTGATGCCCTTATGGTTCAGATAAAGCGGCATCAACCCATACAAGGAGCCCAGAATGATCCCGGAAATAATGCAGCCATTAACGCCAAGCCGCGCCTGACGCAGGCGAAGCATAGGCCAGATTGCCGTAGTACCGTGAGATTCATCGCGCTGCTCCATAATGCGTGTGAAGAGTAACGGTAAAATCCCCGCCAGTATTAACCCCACCGCCCAGGGCAGCACATGCATCAGTTCAGTGGACAGTTTGCTCACCATCAACTGCCCCAGCACCGTGCCCACGTAATAGACCATCATATAGGCCGCCAGTAAGCGCCCGCGATTACGGGATGTTCCGCTGCACATCAATGCGCTTTCCACCACAACCCAAATCATTGCGCAACCGATACCCGCGACGAAACGCCAGCTAAGCCAGCTCCAGAAACCCACATTCAGCCCCAGCCCTGCACAACCAACCGCAAAGATGATGGATGCAATGTAATAACTGCGGTTAAAGCCAAGTCGCTGGATCACACGCCCGGTCAGCAGTGTCCCCAATAAGTTGCCGGTAAAATAGGATGAGCCGACCATTCCAACCTGCCACGTAGGCATGTTTTCATGGGCGAGCCAAAGCGGGACGAGCGTGTTCAGCACTGCAATCGCCAGCGTCAACAGCAGCAAGCCACAGAGCAACAAAAGCACTGGGCGAGTATAAGTGGGCATGGGTAAAAACCGTGAGGAAGTTCAAGATTCGTGCGCATCATGCCACTGGCAAAAACATTGTCAATCTACCACTTTTATCCATCGGTACGTTTTACGGCAGGACGATATATAAAACTAATCCAGCGAAGTTTCCATAGGGTTAAAAGTTTCATTACGTGATTGATTAGACTGGCTTATATCAGAATGACATCGACAGGGTTCAGTTGAAAAAATTCATGATAATTTATTGTGAGAACAGCCCTGAAAAGCCGGGACTTCCGCCCCGGCTGTTACAACGTTACCCTGCCACCGCCATACCCACGGTCATATGCAGACCGTAAAATACACCACGACCAATCATTTCCCCCACCAGCACCAGGACAAATGCCAGGCTCAGTAACGGGACCGCCGGGTAGTGGCCTTTCAGTTGTGGCGCCACCCAGCATACTACAGCCAGGACCAGTGCAACGACGCGCCATGCCATTAATGCGCCGTAATCCGGTACCAACGCAGACGCCTGCTGGACGGAGCTATGGATAGACGCAAGTTCACTTCCCTGCATCAGCACGACAATCATACTGGCAACCAGTGCAAGCATAGTAATCACTGGCAGCAGTCGCATTGCCCAGCCTTCAACGCCCACTATGCGCAGCAACAAATAGCCGAGTAGCGGGCCGCCAATGAACAGCGTCAGGAAGAAACTGAGCGGCGTCCAGAGCGTGTACCAGGTCGGTACCGTATCAATGGTGTTGTATACGCGCACCATCATCCAGACAAACACCACGCCCAGCACTGCCGTCACAATGAGCCACCACTGGCTCCCCCTCTGCGACAGTTTTCCCGCCATCGCCAGCAGCCAACCGATACCACCAACAGCAAAAAACAACGATCCTGAGGCAATTTCATTGCTTAATGCTGAGGAGCCGACCCGGTTAAGGGAGTTCAGCGCCCGCATTGGCGTACCGAGATGCAGCATTGATGCGATAAAGCCAATCCCCATCAGCACCCACAGACCGAACATCACGCGGATAATACGTTGCTGCGTCCCGGCGTGAGCATCACCTTTCAGGAGCGCCACAGCCAGTACAATGAAGCCACCCACCACACACTGGCCAAAGACAGTGAAGATCATCAGCGGCCATTCATGCCATCCGTTACCCATCTCACACCTCCAGCGGGTTTGCCAGATAGCCGGTGGTATCCCCTGTCGGGCGGCTGTTGGCGTTAGGTTTAATCACGATGCACGGCTTCGTGAAGTGCGACGCCGGGAGCGGGGCGACAGCCGCCAGCTCACCGTATTTTTTACGCAACTCGTCAATGGGGCCGAAGTCCAGCGCACGCAGCGGGCAGGATTCCACGCAAATCGGCTTATGCCCCTCGGCAACACGACTGTAGCAGCCGTCGCATTTGGTCATATGGCCTTTTTCAGCGTTGAACTGCGGCGCACCGTACGGGCAGGCCATATGGCAGTAACGACAGCCGATGCAGATATCTTCGTCCACCACCACAAAGCCATCTTCGCGTTTGTGCATCGCCCCGCTGGGGCAGACTTTGGTACAGGCCGGATCCTCGCAGTGATTACAGGCGATGGAGAGGTAATAGGCGAAAACGTTCTGGTGCCAGACGCCGTTATCTTCCTGCCAGTCTCCCCCTGCGTATTCGTAAATGCGGCGGAAGCTGACATCCGGGGTTAAGTTCTTGTAATCCTTACACGCCAGCTCACAGGTTTTACAGCCGGTGCAGCGTGCGGAGTCGATATAAAATCCATATTGCGTAGCCATCTTTTACTCCTTACGCCTTCTCGACCTGAACAAGGTTAGTGTGCGATGGGTTACCCTTCGCCAACGGTGAGGGACGCTGAGTCGTCAGGACATTGATGCAACCTGCCTGGTCTATACCTTTCGCATCCGGCGCATACCAGGCACCTTCGCTCAGAGCAACTACGCCCGGCATCATGCGCGGCGTCACCTTTGCTTCAATATGAACTTCGCCACGATCGTTAAAAATACGTACTCGATCACCGTTGATTATCCCACGTTTGCGCGCATCAATCGGGTTGATCCACATCTCCTGCCGACAGGCCGCTTTCAATACATCAACGTTGCCATAGGTTGAGTGCGTACGGGACTTATAGTGGAAACCGGTAAGCTGCAAGGGGAATGTTTTGTTCAGCGGATCGTTGTAATTCTCGAACCCTGGGGTATAAATCGGCAGGGGATCGATAACATCGCCTTCCGACAATTCCCAGGTCGACGCGATCGTTGCCAGCGCTTCCGAATAGATCTCGATCTTACCTGACGGTGTGGTCAGCGGGTTGGCCTGTGGATCGTCGCGGAACTCTTTATAGGCGACGTAGTGCCCATCAGGATCGCGCTGTTTGAACATCCCCTGCTGACGGAAGGTGTCAAAATCCGGCAAATCCGGGATCGCTTTACGTGAAAGGGTGTACAAATGACGCATCCACTCTTCCTGGGTGCGACCTTCGGTAAACTGCTGCTCAACGCCAAGACGTTTTGCCAGCCCGGACATCATGTCGTAGATGGTTTTACAGTCGAAACGCGGCTTAATGACCTGATCATTAAAAATGACGTAAGACATATTGCCGCAGGAGGCATCCAGCGCGAAGTCCATCTGCTCAGACGCCGTGCAATCTGGCAGCAAAATATCGGCATATTTTGCTGATGACGTCATATGGCAATCAATCACCACAATCAGCTCGCATTTTTTATCATCCTGCAGGATGTTATGCGTACGGTTGATATCTGAATGCTGGTTGATGAGGCAGTTGCCAGCATAGTTCCAGATCATCTTAATAGGCACATCCAGCTTATCTTTACCACGTACACCATCGCGCAGCGCCGTCATCTCTGGGCCTCGCTCAATGGCATCCGTCCACAAGAACATAGAAATGCTGGTTTTTACCGGGTTCTCCAGTGTCGGCATTCGTTCGAACGGCAGATCGTATGACCCCTCGCGAGCCCCTGTGTTGCCGCCGTGGATCCCGACATTGCCCGTAAGGATAGCCAGCATTGAAATCGCACGGGTCGCAATCTCACCGTTGGCATGGCGCTGTGGCCCCCATCCCTGGCTGATAAACGCGGGTTTGGTGCTACCGATTTCTCGTGCCAGCTTAACAATACGCTCGGCAGGAACACCGGTAATTGTCGACGCCCACTCAGGCGTTTTGGCCACACCGTCTTTCCCCTGCCCAAGAATATAGGCTTTGTAATGACCATTGGCAGGTGCACTGGCGGGCAATGTTTTTTCGTCGTAACCAACGCAGTACTTATCGAGGAATGGCTGATCAACAAGGTTTTCCGTAATCAGCACCCATGCAATGCCGTTTACCAGTGCGGCGTCTGTACCTGGACGAATGGGGATCCACTCATCTTCACGTCCCGCGCCAGTATCGGTATAACGCGGATCGACGATGATCATTCGGGCATTCGATTTTGCCCTCGCCTGTTCAAGATAATAGGTCACCCCGCCACCGCTCATACGCGTTTCGCCTGGGTTGTTACCAAATAGCACGACCAGCTTACTGTTTTCGATATCTGACGGACTGTTACCCGCCGCCCAGCCACCGTAAGTGTAATTAAGCCCCGCAGCGATTTGTGCTGAGGAGTAGTCGCCATAATGGTTAAGGTAACCGCCACAACAGTTCATCAGGCGTGCCACCAGCGTTTTTCCCGGTGGCCACGAACGCGTCATTGTACCGCCCAGCGTACCGGTACCATAATTCAGATAGATGGATTCGTTACCGTAGTCTTTAATAAGACGCATCATATTCTGAGCGATCGTGTCGTAAGCTTCCTCCCAACTGATTCGCTCGAATTTACCTTCGCCGCGTTTGCCAACGCGCTTCATCGGATATTTCAGACGATCGGGATTGTAGACACGACGGCGCATTGAGCGGCCACGAAGGCAGGCGCGAACCTGATGCAATCCATCGTAGTTATCATCGCCTGTATTGTCAGTTTCGACGTATTTAATTTCGCCATCGACGACATGCATGCGCAGCGGACATCGGCTACCGCAATTGACCGTACAGGCACTCCAGACAACTTTTTCACTGGTGGAAGGTGGAGAAATGGCATCAGCGGCGCTGACGAGTCGGGAAAAAGGTAAAGTGAAGGCACTTCCTGCCGCCGCGAGCCCGCCAATAGCGGTTGTTCTCATCAGCCCACGTCGACTCACCTCCACACCGAGTAGTGTATCGGGGGTCTTAATTTTCATATGTACTCACTTTGCTCACAGAATTAAGAATATAGAATCGTTATATAATTTCTTATATTACGAAATTCCATTTTTTTAGTGTTTTATTCTGACCTGCAAAACGAGTATTAACCCTATTCTTGTTAAGCTTATTGTCGAAAATCAAGCAGGGATAAAAAAAGCGCCCTCAGGCGCTTTTTATAAGAAATAAGAGGCTTAACCGATATACTCGAGCCCACGCATATAAGGACGCAGGACTGCCGGTATCTCAATCCGACCGTCGGCTTGCTGATAGTTTTCCAGCACCGCGACCAGCGTACGACCGACCGCCAGACCGGACCCGTTCAGGGTATGTACCAGGCGTGTTTTTTTATCGGATTTGCTACGGCAACGAGCCTGCATACGGCGCGCCTGGAAGTCCCAGACGTTGGAGCAGGAGGAGATTTCGCGATAGGTATTTTGCGCCGGTACCCACACTTCCAGGTCGAATGTTTTGCAGGCACCAAAACCCATGTCACCCGTGCAGAGTGCAACACGACGGTACGGCAGGCCGAGCAGCTCCAGCACCTTTTCCGCGTGACCGGTCATCTCTTCGAGTGCTGCCATAGAGTCTTCCGGACGAACAATCTGTACCATCTCGACTTTGTCGAACTGGTGCATACGGATCAGACCGCGCGTATCACGACCATAAGAACCGGCTTCTGAACGGAAGCATGGTGAATGCGCCGTCAGCTTAATCGGCAAGTCGTCTTCGTCGATGATTTCATCGCGGACAAGGTTAGTCAGCGGCACTTCTGCGGTCGGAATCAGCGCATAGTTACTGCTGTCAGCTTCTTCCTCCAGCGGACGCGTGTGGAACAGATCGCCCGCGAACTTCGGCAATTGCCCCGTACCGTAGAGCGTATCCTGGTTAACCAGATACGGAACATAGGTCTCGCTATAGCCGTGCTGCTCGGTATGCAGGTCGAGCATAAACTGCGCCAGTGCACGATGCAGGTGAGCGATTTGACCTTTCATTACCACAAAACGGGAGCCGGTCAGTTTAACCGCTGCAGCAAAATCCAGCCCCGCGTGCATTTCGCCGAGCGAGACATGGTCACGAATTTCAAAGTCGAACTGACGCGGCGTACCCCAGCGTTTCACTTCAACGTTGTCGTTTTCATCTTTACCAACCGGAACGCTGTCATCCGGAATGTTGGGGATTGCCAGCGCGATATCACGGATTTCCGCCAGCAGCGTTTCCAGCTCGGCTTTCGCCGCGTCCAGTTGTTCACCCAGTTTGTTCACTTCCAGGCGTAATGGCTCAATGTCTTCCCCGCGCGCTTTCGCCTGGCCGATGGATTTCGATCGCGAGTTACGCTCTGCCTGCAGGTTTTCGGTGTTTACCTGCAAAACTTTGCGACGTTCTTCAAGAGCGCGCAATTTATCTACATCCAGCTTAAAGCCCCGGCGTGCCAGTTTTTCTGCGACTGCGTCTGGCTCGGTACGCAGCAGATTGGGATCGAGCATGCTTATCCTGTGCTTATCGAATTGAAAAAATGAGAAAGTGACCGCAGCCTGCGGCCACAGAGATACACCGACAACATTACCGCAACGCCACTCTCAGCGATAGCGTTTTGTGGGGCTTTTATGATCCTGTTCAGCGAGCCAGGCGAGCTTTTCGCCAATCTTGCCTTCAAGGCCTCTGTTTGTCGGATGATAATAGCGTGTTTGTGCTAACTCTTCGGGGAAATAAGACTCGCCAGCCGCATAGGCATTGGGTTCGTCATGAGCATAGCGATACTCCTGACCATAACCCATCTCTTTCATCAGTCTGGTTGGCGCATTACGTAAATGGGCGGGAACGTCGTAATCCGGACGTTCGCGCGCATCCGCCAGTGCGGCTTTGAAGGCGGTATAAACCGCATTACTTTTCGGGGCACAGGCCAGATAAACAATCGCCTGCGCAATAGCCCGCTCACCCTCCGCAGGCCCAACGCGGGTGAAACAATCCCAGGCCGAAATAGCCACCTGCATCGCGCGCGGATCGGCGTTACCAACATCCTCAGACGCAATCGCCAGACAGCGGCGCGCCACGTATAATGGATCGCCCCCGGCGCTGATAATACGTGCATACCAGTACAACGCCGCATCTGGCGCACTACCGCGCACAGACTTATGCAGCGCTGAGATCAAATCGTAGAAACGGTCGCCCTTGTTATCAAAACGCGCACTACGCTCACCGGCAATCTCCGTCAGAAGCGAGGGCTGCAGGACGCGCTTACCGGAGTCATCCATCTCAGCCATGTCGGCCATCATTTCCAGCGTATTGAGCGCCCGGCGCGCATCGCCGTTGACCAGCTCAGCAATCGCGCTACGGGTCTCATCCGGCAGAGAAATATCCTGACCGCCATAGCCCCGCGCCTTATCTTCCATCGCTTGCGTTAATACCTGTTCAATATCCGCTGTTGTCAAAGATTTCAGCAGATAGACGCGCGCACGAGAGAGCAAAGCGGAATTGAGTTCGAATGAGGGATTTTCGGTGGTAGCACCAATAAAGGTGATCGTACCGTCTTCAATATGGGGTAAAAAGGCATCCTGCTGGCTTTTGTTAAAGCGATGGACTTCATCAACAAACAGGATCGTGCGACGCCCCGCATTGCGATTTTGCCGGGCTCGCTCAATAGCTTCACGAATCTCTTTCACACCCGACGTGACCGCAGAAATGCGTTCAACATCGGCACTGGCATAGCGGGCAATCACCTCTGCCAGCGTCGTTTTTCCCGTTCCGGGCGGTCCCCACAAAATCATCGAATGCAGATGACCGGCTTCAATCGCCCGAGGCAGGGGTTTACCCGGAGCCAGCAGATGTTGCTGACCTATATATTGCGCCAAATTTTCTGGCCGCATACGCGCGGCCAGAGGTTGAAACGCATTGTCGGAAAAATCGAGCGACAGATTGCTCACGCATGCCTCTTACTTACGTTGATCGTCGACCGTTACACCTTTTGGCGGAGTAAAGGTAAACTTAGCAGCATCTACCGTGCCATTTTGCTGGGCTTTTAGCTGGTAGTTACTTTTCTGGTCATCCTGCTCAATCGCGCTGAACTGGTGAATGGTGCCATCACTGCCAACGTTGATCGTGAACTGCTTGAGGTTGCCATTGCTGCTTTTTGGTGTCAGGACAAAATCATCGCCGTTCTGCTGAATATTGTACTGCTGCCAGTCACTACTCTGGTTACGCGCAATCAGCATAAACGGTGTGTTGCTGGTAGCATCCTTCAGCCAGGTTGCCGTAGCCTGCTCAACAAACGGGTTGTAGAACCACAATGTTTTCCCATCGGAAACAAGGACACTCTCATCGGGTTGCGTCATGTGCCAGTTGAACAGATTTGGACGCTTGACCCATAAATCGCCCTGACCTTCCTGTACCGCCGCACCGCTTCCGTCCGTCACTTTTTGGGTAAAGCTTGCATGGAAACTGCTCACTTTGTCGAGACGGCTTTTCAGATCGCTGGAAGCATCCGCCCACACGCTGCTCACCATAAAGCTGCCAAGTAACGCACAGGTTATCGCGATTTTTTTCATTGTTTTTCCTCAAAAACGTCGCTCCCGGTACGGGAGAACACTTCTGTCACTCTAAAAGCTCATTGCCACAAGTGACAGAAGAAAAGACTGAATTTTTACGGCTTTACCGATCTTTGCAATCACTCGAACGGCGGAGGCGCTAACACCTCACGGTTACCATTATGCCCCTGCTCGCTGACGATGCCCTGCGCTTCCATTTGCTCAATGATACGCGCCGCGCGGTTATAACCGATACGGAACTGACGCTGTACGCCAGAGATGGAAGCCTTGCGTTTTTCGGTGACGAAATTAACCGCCTGGTCGAATAACGGATCCAGCTCTTCACCGCCGTCAAAACCACCGCCGCCGCCCCCTTCGCTTTCGCTATCGGAGGTAATACCGTCAACGTATTGCGGACGACCGCGCGCTTTCCAGTCCTGCACCACGGCATGCACTTCCTGGTCACGCACAAACGCACCATGGACACGTACCGGCATGGTCGAGTTTGGCCCTGAGTAAAGCATATCCCCCATCCCTAGCAGCGATTCTGCACCGCCCTGGTCAAGGATGGTACGGGAGTCGATTTTGCTCGACACGGTAAAAGCGATACGGGTCGGGATGTTGGCTTTAATCAGACCGGTGATAACGTCAACAGAAGGACGCTGCGTCGCCAGCACCAGGTGAATACCCGCAGCACGCGCTTTCTGCGCCAGGCGGGCAATCAACTCTTCCACCTTTTTACCTACGGTCATCATCAGGTCAGCAAATTCGTCGACCAGCACGACGATGTACGGCAGTTTTTCCAGCACCGGATGCTCAATCGCCATGCTGTCACACGGTTTCCAGTATGGATCCGGAATTGGGCGCCCCATTTTCGCCGCTTCGGCGATTTTTTCGTTATACCCCGCGAGATTACGTACGCCAAGCGCCGACATCAGTTTGTACCGACGTTCCATCTCATTAACGCTCCAGCGCAATGCGTTGGCAGCGTCTTTCATGTCGGTGACCACTTCTGTCAGCAAATGCGGGATACCTTCGTACACGGAAAGCTCCAGCATTTTCGGGTCGATCATGATGAATTTCACGTCTTCCGGCTGCGCTTTGTAGAGCATGCTGAGGATCATGGCATTAACCCCAACGGATTTACCTGAACCCGTGGTCCCCGCGACTAACAGGTGGGGCATTTTGGCCAAATCAGCAATCACCGGCTCGCCACCGATATCATTGCCTAACACGACGGTCAAAGGCGATGGGCTTTCGCGGAATTTCGCGCAGTCCAGCACTTCGCGCAGATAAACGGTCTGACGCTTTTTATTCGGTAACTCCAGACCAACGTAAGGTTTACCTGGAATCACTTCTACAACACGAACCGCTGCGGTCGACAAGGAACGCGCCAGGTCACGCGACAGGTTAGAAATTCGTGCCGCTTTCACGCCCGGCGCCAGGTTCAGTTCAAAACGTGTAATCACCGGACCCGGAGAATAGTTCACCACGTCAGCTTTAATACGGAAATCGGCCAGGCGCGCTTCCACCAGACGAGCCATTTGCTCCAGCGCGAAAGTATCAACCGGCTCAATCTCAGCCGGCGGTGGCGTCAGCAAATCCAGCGAAGGCAGTAGTGTCGTCGGTTTTGGCAACGGGCGGCTGTCACCGTTACGCATCAACAGCGGATGAATCAGGCTTTCCTGAGGTGCAGGTGCTTGTGGTCTGGTCGCTGCAGGTTGCGCATGGACAGGCGCGGAAGGCTGAGCAGTATAATTTACAGCAGGCTGCTGCGTTGGCTGTTCAGCTTCTGGCATCACGCCAGGCGTAAACAATGGCTCACCAGGGCCATCATCTACCAGCGCTTTAAACGGCGAGAATGCAAAATCATCAGCTGAAAAGGCATGAGCCCCTGTCGGCTGCTCACCGGAATAGCGCTGCTGCTGGGTGGCGGCAAACTGACGCGCCAGTTCAGCCTCTTCGGCCTCATCGTCATCAAGAATGGGGGCTGTCGTATCGTGCTGATACTCCTCGCCATAGCGGTTCTGCTGACTCGTCGCGAACTGTTGCGCCAACTCATGTTGTTGCAGCATGTCGGCATCATCATCATCCAGCGCACCATTTTGTTGGCGCCCGGCTTCACGTGCGCGCTCTTCTGCCATCCGCTGCGATGGCAGTTTGATGCCATAGGAAGCCAGCTCACGCCGGGTAGGCACGCGGACACGGTTCGGGCGCGGCAGTTGTGGTCCAATGCCCTCTTTCACCTGCGGACGAGCAGCACCGCCATCGGCAAGACTAAACACCGGTGCAGTAGCCACTGCCGCTGTCGAAGCGACATCTTTCGCACCTGCAACAGGCGCGACTGTCGGCACAACGCTGGGTTCAACAGGCGTTGTCGGCGCAGCAGGAACAGAAGGCATTGCTGGCGCGACCGGACGCGTCGATTCTTGTACCGGCTCCGGGATGGGCTGATACCAGGCGGCGAGCTGTTCACGCTCACGTGCTCGCTGGGCTTCAACCTCTTCAAAATAGTAAAGTGGCGGGCGCGTCTGCTTCACCTCTTCTACCGCTTCCGGCTCAATCTCTGGCGCTGGCGCGGGCTCTTCGTATTGAGGCTCTTGCCACGCCTGATATGCTTGCGGCTGTGGTGCGACTGGCGGCGCTTCCGGCTGCCACTCATTATTCTGTGCAGGCGCGGCGTAATGCGAAAGCGGAACCTGCTCGGGCTCTGGCTCATATTGCGCCGCATAGTCGCCAGAAACTGGCTGCCACGGCGGCGTTTCCACCGGAGGCTGGACCACCGGGCTGGCTGGCGCAGCATACGCCTGTGCCGCTGTCATGGCTGCAGCGGCGGCTGAAACAGGTTCGGTTGCGCGTTGCCCGCTTAACAGCGGATCGTAAGCGTCGATATCCGGCTGTGTGGCTCTATGACCAGAAAACAGGACATCATCAGCATCTGCTGCGACACCGCGGGCACTGTAGGCGATCTCCTCTTCATCATCATCCATCCGTTTTCCGGAGAACAATGCTGCGTCGGTTTTACGGCCAAGAGGATTGGCGAATTTCTCCGCGACGCGTTTACGGCGCGCCAGTGCTCCACGCAGAATACGGGCACGACGCGATTCGCGCGGGGCTGCGGGCTCGTCGTCGTACTCCTCTTCTTCCTCGTATTCCTCTTCATCAACCCAGGTATCGTCACGGCGCGTGCGATTACTGGCGAAGGTGAGAATACCGAGGATAATGCCACCGAGTTTTTCAGCAATGGTCACCCAGGACCAGCCAGTAAACAGCGTGAGCCCGGCTGCCCATACACACAATAAGGCGATGGTGCCCCCGCTACTATGCAGCAGCGGTTGCAACGTTGTGCTCAGCAAACTACCGATGACGCCGCCAGAGGCGAAATACCAGATATCGTCAGCGTTGATAGCCGCCAGACCGCAAGAGGTCAGGATCAGCGCCAGCGCACCAATAAGACGTAATGAAACGGCGAAATAATCGATAAAGTCTTCATTGGCACGATGTCGATAAGCAAACCAGCAACCACCGATGATAATCACCGGCAGGGTGTAAGCCATTACACCGAAAATGAAGAATAATGTATCCGCAAGCCACGCTCCCGGCGCGCCACCCAGATTATGTATGGGTTCATGCCACGCGGTTTGCGACCAACTGGGATCGGAAGGATTAAAACTAATGAGGGCCGCCATTAACCAGACGGCAAACAGAGAAACAAGGATCAGCAACGCCTCAAGGAGTCGACGCCCGCTGCTTAGCTTGGTTAGTGTGACTTCTTTGTCTTCTGTGTATTCCTGGCTCAAGTAAGGCTCTCCAGCTAAAACGGACAACAGCGCCGGGTCACCCCGGCACTGTTGCTGTATGGATTAACAGGAGTGTAATCAAAAAAAGCTGATTTTGCACCTGTTCCGTATTAGCGCGTCTTGATAACCAGACGGTTGCTCTGTTTGACTTCTTCCATCACCACATAAGTACGGGTGTCATTCACGCCCGGCAGTCGCAGCAGGGTTTCCCCTAGCAGTTTGCGATAAGCAGACATATCCGGCACACGTGTTTTCAACAGGTAGTCGAAATCACCGGACACCAAATGACACTCTTGAATTTCTTCAAGTTTTTGTACTGCGGCGTTAAATTGCTCAAACACATCCGGGGCGCCACGATTCAGAGTAATCTCAACAAATACCAGAAGTGATGCATCCAGATAATGCGGGTTCAGCAGCGCTGTATAGCCCTGAATGAAGCCCTGTCTTTCCAGCCTGCGCACGCGCTCAAGGCACGGCGTAGGAGAAAGTCCCACTCGTTTAGAAAGCTCGACGTTGGAAATACGCCCATCTTTTTGCAATTCGTTCAGAATATTACGATCAATGCGGTCGAGATCTTTGCCAGGGCGCTTCTTGCTATCTACCATTATTATTGTCTCTCTGTATTCCTTCCCTACTCCTGTCTTGACCCTGTGCACTTCACTGTTCAGGGTCTTTGCCCGTCGCTTTACGTGCGGGTTAATAACGATAACGCCGCATGTAATCCCAGGGTCTGCATTAAGAAGTCCGTTGCCATACGGCAGCTATCGACATCACGAATGGCGTCTGTCCACGCCATGCGTAGATTTCGCTAGCCCGGTAAAAATGGTATTTACATGCATGAATTTGCATCACGCGCGAAACACTGCTTTTTTTCTTCCTTTGATGTTTTCGCAAATGCGCAGGGGATTGTCAAAGCAAAACATCTTTTTTTAGTACAACATGCCAGATATTCATCATCACCCTTAGGCAATACTCATTTAATCACCTTATAACGGCCCGTTTTTCAGTAGAAATAGTTATATTTAGGATCTCACTCAGCGTTAAATGATTAGTGCCATCTATTACACATATCGTTAACAAAACCGCTGTGCCCTTTTTTTACGCCTGCAAATTCCCTACAATCCAGCCCAATGTCTGCCAAACAATAATGAGGATCTCATGGGTACGGCCAAACACAGTAAGCTGCTTATCCTTGGTTCAGGGCCTGCGGGATACACCGCTGCAGTCTATGCTGCACGTGCAAACCTGGAACCGGTGTTAATTACCGGTATGGAGAAAGGCGGTCAGCTCACCACGACCACTGAGGTGGAAAACTGGCCAGGCGACCCGCACGATCTGACCGGGCCGCTCCTGATGGAGCGCATGCATGAGCATGCCGCAAAATTTGATACCGAAATTTTGTTCGATCATATCAATAAGGTTGATCTGCAAAACCGTCCGTTCCGTCTTATCGGTGATAGCGGCGAATATACCTGTGATGCGTTGATTATCGCCACCGGCGCCTCCGCGCGTTATTTGGGTCTGCCATCTGAGGAAGCATTTAAAGGCCGCGGTGTTTCTGCCTGCGCCACCTGCGATGGTTTCTTCTATCGCAATCAGAAAGTCGCGGTCATCGGTGGGGGTAATACTGCCGTTGAAGAAGCGCTGTACCTGGCAAACATCGCCTCTGAGGTACACCTGATTCACCGTCGTGATTCTTTCCGCGCGGAGAAAATCCTGATTAAACGTCTGATGGATAAAGTGGCCAGTGGCAATATCGTGCTGCACACCAACCGCACCCTGGAAGAGGTGACGGGCGATCAGATGGGCGTTAGCGGTCTGCGCATTCGCGATACCGAAAATGCGGATAATATTGAATCACTGGATGTCGCCGGCCTGTTTGTCGCTATTGGACACAGCCCGAACACCGCCATTTTTGATGGTCAACTTGAACTGGAAAATGGCTACATCAAAGTACAGTCAGGTATTCATGGCAATGCCACCCAGACCAGTATTCCAGGCGTTTTCGCTGCGGGTGATGTGATGGATCATATCTATCGTCAGGCGATCACCTCGGCCGGTACCGGCTGTATGGCGGCACTGGATGCAGAACGTTATCTTGATGGGTTAGCACAAAGTAAATAAACGTTACAACTCAGTAACAAAGGTAAATAAGGCGACTATAAGTCGCCTTTATTTTTGCGCCGATGTAACATTGCGAAGCTCAAAAATTCCGATAACTTCACCTGCAAAGCGCGCAATGAATAAAACCCGTCAACAAGAGTTAACCCGCTGGTTAAAACAGCAAAGTGTCATTTCTCGTCGCTGGCTTATGATGTCTCGCCTGCTGGGCGTGGTGAGTGGCGTTCTTATCGTTGCTCAGGCCTGGATACTCGCCAAAATCCTGAATCATATGATTATGGAAAATATCCCGCGCGAAGCATTGCTGCTGCCTTTTGCCTTGTTGGTGCTGATTTTTGTTTTGCGCAGTTGGGTCGTCTGGTTGCGTGAGCGCGTCGGTTTTCATGCCGGCGTCCACATCCGTTTCGAAATACGCCGTCAGGTGCTCGACAGGTTACAGCAAGCTGGTCCAGCGTGGATTCAGGGTAAGCCCGCAGGCAGTTGGGCTACGCTTATCCTCGAGCAAATCGACGATATGCATGATTTTTATGCACGTTATCTGCCTCAGATGGCACTGGCAGCCAGTGTACCGTTGCTGATTGTCATTACCCTCTTTCCAATTAACTGGGCCGCAGCCTTGATTCTGCTGGCAACCGCGCCGCTCATTCCGATCTTTATGGCGATGGTGGGGATGGGCGCAGCCGATGCGAACCGACGCAACTTCAAAGCACTGGCGCGCCTGAGCGGCCATTTCCTTGACCGCTTACGCGGCATGGAGACGCTGCGTATCTTCGATCGTGGCGCAGCGGAGACAGAAAATATTCGTCAGGCCTCAGAGGATTTTCGCAGCCGTACGATGGAAGTCCTGCGTATGGCGTTTCTCTCCTCCGGCGTGCTGGAGTTTTTCACCTCGTTGTCCATCGCTCTGGTGGCCGTCTATTTTGGCTTCTCTTACCTGGGCGAACTCAATTTTGGCCATTACGGCACGGGCGTAACGCTGTTTGCCGGTTTCCTGGCCCTGATTCTGGCTCCGGAGTTCTTCCAGCCGCTGCGCGATCTGGGGACGTTCTATCACGCGAAAGCCCAGGCTATTGGTGCCGCCGACAGCCTGAAAACCTTTATGGAAGCGCCACTTGCCCATCCGCAGCGTGGCGATATCACGCTGAAAGCGGATGAGGCGGTGAGCATCACAGCGGAAGATCTGGTTCTCAAATCGCCAGAAGGCAGCGTCCTTGCCGGGCCACTGAACTTTACGCTGCCAGCCGGTCAGCGCGTGGTGCTGGTGGGGAAAAGCGGCTCCGGTAAGAGTTCGCTGATGAATGCCCTTTCCGGGTTCCTGCCGTATGAGGGCTCCCTGCGGATAAATGGCATTGAGTTACGAGACCTGGCCCCGGAGAGCTGGCGTCAGCTTATCAGTTGGGTCGGGCAAAACCCGCAGCTTCCGGCCACCACATTACGGGAAAATATCCTCCTGTCTCGCCCGGATGCCAGCGCCGCTGAATTGCAGTCCGTGCTGGATAAAGCCTGGGTGAGCGAATTTTTACCGCTCTTACCACAAGGGCTGGAAACAGCTTGTGGCGATCAGGGAACGCGTCTTTCCGTAGGCCAGGCTCAGCGCGTTGCGGTTGCCCGCGCCCTGCTTAACCGATGCCAGCTATTGCTGCTCGATGAACCCGCCGCCAGCCTTGACGCGCACAGTGAACAGCGCGTGATGCAAGCGCTTAATGATGCCTCACTGAACCAGACAACGCTGATGGTGACACATCAGTTAGAAGGGCTGGCCGACTGGAGCGCCATATGGGTCATGGATGACGGAAAAATCATCGAACAGGGGGCTTTCGCGGAACTCTCCACAGCGCAGGGAGCCTTTGCCGCGCTCCTCGCCCATCGCCAGGAGGAGATTTAAATGCGCGCACTTCTGCCCTATCTCGCTCTGTATAAACGCCACTTCTGGCTGCTGTTGCTGGGTGTGATCCTCGCGATTGTCACACTACTGGCCAGTATCGGCCTGCTGACATTGTCCGGATGGTTTTTATCGGCATCCGCGGTGGTCGGCGCCGCCGGACTCTACAGCTTTAATTACATGCTCCCGGCTGCAGGGGTTCGCGGTGCCGCGATTACCCGTACCGCCGGGCGCTATTTTGAACGGCTGGTCAGCCACGATGCAACCTTCCGCGTGCTGCAACATCTGCGCGTCACCACATTCAGCAAACTGCTGCCGCTCTCTCCTGCCGGCCTGTCACGTTTTCGCCAGGGAGAGTTACTCAATCGCGTGGTTGCGGATGTCGACACGCTTGACCACTTGTATCTACGCGTGATTTCACCTCTTGTTGGCGCTCTTGTGGTGATTGTTGTGGTCACCGTCGGGCTAAGCGTACTGGATGTTCCACTGGCGCTGATGCTGGGTGGAATTATGCTGGCTACGCTGATTATCCTGCCGCCGCTCTTTTATCGTGCCGGGAAACCCACCGGCGAAAATCTGACGCAGCTTCGCGGACAATACCGTCAGCAGTTAACCACCTGGCTACAGGGCCAGGCGGAACTCACGATTTTCGGCGCCAGCCAGCGCTACCGCGAACAGATGGAAAATACGGAACTAAGCTGGCATGACGCCCAGCGTCGCCAGTCCGATCTGACCGCCGCGTCCCAGGCAGTGATGTTACTGATTGGCGCGATTGCAGTGCTGACTATGCTGTGGTTCGCCGCAGGCGGCGTGGGCGATAACACGCAGCCAGGTGCGCTTATTGCCCTTTTCGTGTTCTGTGCTTTAGCGGCTTTTGAAGCGCTGGCCCCGGTTACCGGTGCATTCCAACACCTTGGACAAGTTATCGCCTCGGCGATACGGATTACGCAAATTACCGACTGTCCGCCGGAAGTGCAGTTCCCGCAAACCTCAGCGATGGCCCCCACTGCGGTCAATGTCAACCTGCAGGACATCTCATTTAGCTATCCTGAGCAACCGCAAAAGGCGCTGGATGGCATTAGCCTGTCTATTGCCGCTGGCGAACATGTTGCTGTGCTGGGGCGTACAGGGTGTGGTAAATCAACGCTGCTACAGCTATTAACACGTGCCTGGGACCCGCAGCACGGAGAAGTATTACTCAACGGAGTGCCACTGACTCAATACGGGGAAACGGCGCTACGTGCGAGTATCAGTATGGTACCGCAACGTGTGCATCTGTTCAGCGCAACGCTGCGCGATAACCTGCTGTTAGCCGCACCGCAGGCAACTGATGAGGCGCTGGCTGATGTACTTACCCGCACGGGTCTTGAGAAATTACTCGATGACAGCGGCCTGAATGCCTGGCTGGGTGAAGGCGGTCGTCAACTGTCCGGCGGTGAGCTTCGCCGTCTGGCTATCGCACGAGCGTTATTGCACGATGCGCCGCTGGTCCTGCTGGATGAGCCGACCGAGGGGCTTGATGCTGCCACGGAGAGCCAAATCCTTGAGTTACTTGAAGAAGTGATGCAGAAAAAAACCGTGCTTATGGTGACACATCGCCTGCGTGGACTGAGTCGCTTTGATCAGATAATTGTGATGGACAACGGACAAATAATTGAGCAAGGTAATCACGCAGCGTTAATGGCAAAACAGGGTCGATACTACCAGTTTAAGCAACGTCTGTAGTCTATGGATGTCGTCATTTTCAGCCGCCCATTAAGGGGTGATTCTAAAGTGCTGTGCCGGATGTGACGATATATATGGGGTATTCCTTGTTGCGTTGTGGAGCGTTGTGTCATGCGCCTGGTCCAGCTGTCTCGTCATACCCTTGCGTTCCCTTCGC
Source organism: Phytobacter diazotrophicus (assembly GCF_052061655.1). Taxonomy (NCBI): domain Bacteria; kingdom Pseudomonadati; phylum Pseudomonadota; class Gammaproteobacteria; order Enterobacterales; family Enterobacteriaceae; genus Phytobacter; species Phytobacter diazotrophicus. The sequence continues at coordinate 3,732,838 of NZ_CM125428.1, forward strand.
CGGAAGCGGCGTTGCGTGAACCAAATGGCTTGTTGGCACTGGGTGGGGATCTTAGCCCTGCCCGTCTCCTGATGGCGTATCAACGCGGTATCTTCCCGTGGTTTTCGCCAGGCGATCCCATTCTCTGGTGGTCGCCAGACCCACGTGCCGTGCTGTGGCCGACAGAGTTTCATGTCAGCCGTAGCATGAAGCGTTTTCACAAATCCTCCCCGTACCGCGTTACGCTCAATCATGCCTTTGGGCGGGTAATCGACGGCTGCACAGAAGATCGTGATGAGGGAACCTGGATTACACCGGATGTGGTGCTGGCATATCACCGACTGCATGAGTTAGGACATGCCCATTCAATTGAAGTCTGGGAGGAGGATGAACTGGTCGGTGGCATGTACGGCGTATCGCAGGGGAGATTGTTTTGCGGCGAGTCGATGTTCAGCCGCCGCGTTAATGCATCCAAAACTGCGTTAATGGTGTTCAGCCATGCCTTCGCTCGCGATGGGGGTCAATTGATTGATTGCCAGGTGCTGAACTCGCATACCGCCTCGCTGGGCGCTGTGGAAATTCCGCGGCGCGAGTACCTTGAATGGCTTAGAGAGCTCCGTTTGCAAAAGCTCCCTTCCCATTTCTGGGTGCCCAGGGAACTGTTTTTACCCGCCTGATGAATGTTTTCGGCACATTTTTTATCAGGGTGTTATAATGGACGCTCAGAGCAGCTTCTGCCTGTTACCCCGCCACCATTCGGGAAAGCTTGTATCAGGGACGTCCTTCATTTCCTTCTTCGTTCCCCTTTACACGTTGCGCATATTGCGTGCCGTGAGTGTGGCGTGAGGGTAATGCGCAAAAGCCGCTTTGCTGCGTTTTATCGCACAAATCTTTACTTAACAGACGAACTTCGGCATTATCTTGCCGGTTCAAAAAAATATGGTAGTGATACCCCCGAGGATTAGATGGCCAAAGAAGACAATATTGAAATGCAGGGCACCGTTCTGGAAACGTTGCCTAATACTATGTTCCGCGTAGAACTGGAAAACGGTCACGTGGTCACTGCGCATATCTCCGGTAAAATGCGTAAAAACTACATCCGCATTCTGACGGGCGACAAAGTGACAGTTGAGCTGACCCCGTACGACCTGAGCAAAGGCCGCATTGTCTTCCGTAGCCGTTAATTATTGAAGCACGCACGTGCAAGAATTTGAGAGCCGGACGCGCAGTCCGGCTTTTTTCGTTTCCGAATACGATGCGCCCCGCTTTTCGGGGATGATGCCAACATCAACACCAGTATGCTACGCATAAAAAACCGGACATCAGTCCGGTTTTTTATTTCAGGCAGGAAGATTAATGTGCGGCTTCCGGTTTGTGCTTTTGTGCACTCTGGAAGTCATATTTCAGCTCATCTTTCTCTTTATCCAGTGTTACCGTTACCTGGCCGCCATCTACCAGCGAACCAAACAGCAATTCGTTGGCGAGCGGTTTTTTCAGGTTGTCCTGGATGACGCGTCCCATTGGACGTGCCCCCATCGCACGGTCATAGCCTTTTTCTGCCAGCCAGTTGCGGGCATCCTGACTGACTTCCAGCGACACGCCTTTCTGATCCAACTGTACCTGGAGCTCGACGATAAATTTGTCGACCACCTGATGGATCACCTCAGTCGACAAGTGATCGAACCAGATGATGTTGTCCAGACGGTTGCGGAACTCCGGCGTAAAGATCTTTTTGATCTCTTCCATCGCATCGGTACTGTTATCCTGGTGGATAAGACCAATCGATTTACGTTCGGTTTCACGCACCCCGGCGTTGGTGGTCATCACCAGCACCACATTGCGGAAGTCCGCTTTGCGCCCGTTGTTATCGGTCAGCGTACCGTTATCCATGACCTGCAACAGCAGGTTAAAGACGTCCGGATGTGCTTTCTCGATTTCATCAAGCAGCAGGACCGCATGAGGATGTTTAATGACCGCGTCAGTCAGTAAGCCGCCCTGATCAAAGCCGACATATCCCGGAGGCGCACCAATTAAACGGCTGACAGTGTGACGCTCCATATATTCGGACATATCAAAACGGAGTAGTTCGATGCCCAGCGCTTTGGAAAGCTGGACCGTCACCTCGGTTTTCCCGACCCCGGTAGGACCGGCAAACAGGAAGGAACCGACCGGCTTATGATCGTGGCCCAGACCCGCACGGCTCATCTTGATGGCTTCGGTTAATGCCTCAATGGCTTTATCCTGCCCAAAGACCAGCATTTTCAGGCGATCGCCGAGATTTTTCAGCGTATCGCGATCGCTTTGCGACACACTCTTCTCAGGAATACGCGCGATGCGGGCCACCACCGATTCGATATCCGCCACATTGATGGTTTTTTTACGCTTGCTGACGGGCATCAGTCGTGCACGCGCGCCTGCTTCGTCAATCACATCAATCGCTTTGTCTGGCAGATGACGATCGTTGATGTATTTCACCGCCAGCTCCACCGCCGCACGTACCGCTTTCGCGGTATAGCGCACATCATGGTGTGCTTCGTATTTCGGTTTCAGGCCATTGATAATCTGCACAGTCTCTTCGACAGAAGGTTCAGTAATATCAATTTTCTGGAAACGACGCGCCAGCGCACGGTCTTTCTCAAAAATGTTGCTGAATTCCTGATAGGTCGTCGACCCCATCACGCGAATCTTACCGCTGGAGAGCAACGGTTTGATCAGGTTAGCGGCATCCACCTGTCCACCCGACGCGGCACCCGCACCGATAATGGTGTGGATTTCGTCGATAAACAGAATGCTGTTGCTGTCCTGCTCAAGCTGTTTCAACAGCGCTTTGAAACGCTTCTCAAAGTCACCGCGGTATTTGGTGCCAGCCAGCAGAGAACCGATATCCAGCGAATAGACGGTGCAATCGGCCATAATTTCAGGCACATCACCCTGCACAATACGCCATGCCAGACCTTCGGCAATTGCCGTCTTACCGACACCGGATTCCCCCACCAACAGCGGGTTATTTTTACGGCGACGGCAGAGAACCTGAACAGTGCGCTCAAGCTCTTTGTCACGCCCAATCAACGGGTCAATACCGCCGACACGAGCAAGCTGATTGAGATTGGTGGTGAAGTTTTCCATACGTTCCTCCCCGCCTGCTTGCTCTTCATTATTCGCCTGACTGCTTGAATCAGAAGAGGATTGTCCCGGCTCGTCTTTACGTGTGCCGTGAGAGATGAAGTTAACCACGTCAAGGCGGCTCACTTCATGTTTGCGTAGCAGATAAGCCGCTTGCGACTCCTGCTCGCTGAAAATGGCAACCAGCACGTTCGCCCCGGAAACTTCGCTACGACCGGAGGACTGAACGTGAAACACCGCGCGCTGTAAGACACGCTGGAAGCTGAGCGTCGGTTGAGTATCGCGCTCCTCTTCACTCATCGGCAGGACGGGTGTGGTTTGTTCGATGAAGGCTTCGAGTTCCTGTCGCAACGCCACCAGGTCCACAGAACACGCTTCCAGCGCTTCGCGGGCCGAGGGATTACTGAGCAATGCCAGTAACAGGTGTTCGACGGTCATAAACTCATGTCGGTGCTCACGCGCTCTGGCGAAAGCCATGTTTAAACTGAGTTCCAGTTCTTGATTGAGCATTGGCACCTCCCCCAAGTTTTATGCCTGCATTCAGGCTCTTTCCAGCGTACACAACAACGGATGCTCGTTCTCCCTGGCATACTTATTTACCATCGACACTTTCGTTTCCGCGACTTCTGCGGTGAAAACACCACAAATCGCCTTTCCACGATAGTGCACAGTCAGCATCAATTGCGTTGCACGTTCTACATCATAAGAAAAGAACTTTTGTAGCACGTCAATAACAAATTCCATTGGCGTGTAATCATCGTTCATTAACATAACTTTATACATGGATGGCGGCTTTAGCGCGTCACGCAGTTTTTCATCCGCCAGGTGGTCAAAATCCAGCCAGTTATTGGTCTTGCCCATCGTCAGTTTTCATCTTAGGTTACAGGTTCCGACCCAAATCAATCGGCCGATTACATGAGTCTAGATGTATTTTTAATCTACATCAGGTGTTAGATAACTATCATCTATCGTTGTCATCCGCGACGGCTGTCACAAACCCCTCCAATAGCGTTAACTGCTTCAAATTTTTGATTGATGCACCCCGCATAACCCCTGCCAAACGCTTGACGCGATGCCTGATTTCTCTAAATTGTACAGGCGAGAGTTGGCGAGGTTTTGAACAAACCCACACTCTGCCACCGGTTCATTCCATCTTACTTAAATAAGATTTACGAAGGATGTCGAAGCATGGAAACGGGTACTGTTAAGTGGTTCAATAATGCCAAAGGGTTTGGTTTCATTTGCCCCGAAGGCGGCGGCGAAGATATCTTCGCACATTACTCCACCATTCAGATGGATGGTTACAGAACGCTAAAAGCCGGGCAAACCGTCCGGTTTGATGTACATCAGGGCCCTAAAGGCAATCATGCCAGTCTCATCGTGCCCGTAGAAGCAGAAGCCGTCGCCTGACGGCGCTTTCTTCATTGTGTACATGCCGCAGTTAAAATGCCAGTCCAGTCGACTGGCATTTTTATTTACTCGCGAGCCAGCGCATCCACCGGGTCCAGTCGCGCCGCGTTGCGGGCTGGCAACCAGCCAAACAGCACGCCAGTAAAGGTTGAACAGATAAAGGCCGTCAATAGCGCAACTGGCGAAAAGCCGATCTCCCAGCCCGGCAGGAACAATTGTAGCGTGAAAGCGATAGCCATCGAGAGCGCCACACCCAGCGCGCCCCCCACCAGACATACCAGCACGGCTTCAATCAAAAACTGCGCCAGTACATCGCTCGCCCTCGCCCCCACCGCCATGCGGATACCAATCTCTCGGGTTCGTTCCGTTACTGATACCAGCATAATATTCATTACACCAATACCGCCAACCAGAAGTGAGATTACCGCAACCAACGTTAAAAACAGCTGAAGAGTACGTGTGGTCTTTTCTGCCGTTTTCAATACACCGTCCATATTCCAGGTGAAGAAATCCTTTTTGCCGTGGCGTAATGACAGCAACCGCGTAAGCTGCTGCTCCGCCTGCTCACTGCTGTAACCTTCATTGACACGCACGGTAATAGAGTTCAACCAGGATTGACCCAGAACGCGCGCCGAGAGGGTGGGATATGGCAACCAGACGCGCAAAATCTTACTGCTGCCAAACATTGACTGCTTCTCTTCGGCCACACCAATCACCGTGGCGGGCATATTTCCCACCAGAATCACTTCACCTGTAACCTGCGCTTTGTTCGGGAAGAGCTGCCGACGTGTATTGCTGTCGAGAACCACCACCTGTGCCCGTCCTTTTTCCTGCTCGCTGTTGAAGGTGTTCCCTTCGCTAAAGGTCATGCCATAGACGTTGAAATACTGACCGCTAACGCCATTCGCGCTGGCCGCCACATCAATATTTCCACTGCGCAGGCGCACGTTTTGCGAGACAGATGGCGTGGCCGAGCGCACCCATGGCTGCTTTTGGATGGCAACCATATCGTCGTATTTCAGCGCCTGTTGATACTGAGGGTCGTCATCGCCGAAATCTTTACCGGGGTAGACATCAATGGTGTTGGTGCCGATGGCCCGAATATCAGCCAGTACCAGTTGTTTAGCGGCATCCCCCACCACCACAATCGACACCACCGAGGCAATGCCAATAATGATGCCGAGCATGGTGAGCAAGGTACGCATCTTATTTGCCGCCATCGCCCGCCACGCCATCATCAGCGCCTCCTGGAAGCGCCCGGAGAATTGTCGCCAGTTGCCGGGTTCCGTCCCTGCACTCATAGTCTTCGGCGCGTTGTCGTGCTTCGTAGAGGGAGGATTATTAATTATCTCGCCATCGCGGATTTCGATAACTCTTTCAGCCTGTGCGGCAATGTCCGCATCGTGGGTGACGATAATGACCGTGTGGCCGCGATCGCGAAGCTGATGCAGGATAGCCATCACCTCTTCACCCGAATGGCTATCCAGTGCGCCGGTAGGTTCGTCAGCAAGGATAACCTGCCCGCCATTCATCAGGGCGCGCGCGATACTAACGCGCTGCTGTTGCCCACCTGAGAGCTGCGACGGCGGATATTCCATCCGTTCATCTAATCCCAGTCGCGCCAGCAGCTCCTTTGCCCGCGCCAGACGTGCCTTACGGTCAACACCTGCATAAACGGCGGGAACTTCGACGTTCTGCGCGGCCGTAAGATGCGACAACAGGTGATAGCGTTGAAAGATGAAACCGAAATGTTCCCGGCGTAGCCTGGCCAGCGCATCGCCATCAAGTGTTGCAATATCAATCCCTGCAACCCGATAGCTGCCGCTGGTCGGCTTATCCAGGCAACCCAGGATATTCATTAATGTTGATTTGCCGGACCCGGAAGCACCGACAATCGCCACCATCTCACCGGCATGGATATCAAGGGTAATGCCTTTCAGAACCTCTACCTGCCCGTCACCGGAAGGATAACTACGGCGAATGCCTTTAAGTTCGAGCAACGCCGTCATTTATTAGCCCCAGCGTTGATTTCCGAAATGACCACCTCCTCTCCGGCATCCAGCCCTTTTGTCACCTCAGCATCAGTATCATTGCGGGCACCCAGCGTCACTTCACGATCGCGCACTTCACCGTTACGTAGCACTTTCACTTTGTAGCGGTTATCACCCACCGGATCGCCTAATGCGGCAAGCGGCACAGTAAGGACATTTTTCACACCCGTTAGCTGAATATGTACCTGCGCCGTCATTTCCAAACGAAGAATGCCTTGCGGGTTAGGCACCTCAAAACGCGCATAGTAAAAAATGGCGTCATTCACTTTCTGCGGCGTGGGGAGAATATCCTTAAGTTTGCCTTCATAGCGGGTGTCCGGGTCACCCAGCACGGTAAACCAGGCCTTTTGTCCCGGTTTGAGGTGGATGACATCAGCCTCGGATACCTGCGCTTTCACCAGCATGGTACTCATATCGGCCAGGGTCAGAATATTCGGAGCCTGCTGAGCGGCAATGACCGTCTGGCCCTGCAACGTGGTGATTTCCGTCACCTCGCCCGCCATAGGCGCAACAATGCGAGTGTAATCAAAATTGGCTTTCGCCGTGTCGAGCGTCGCCTGATTACGCTGAATCTGGGCATCTATAGTACCAATCTGCGCCTCTTTGACCGCCAGGTCGGTAATTGCCGTGTCCAGATCCTGACGCGAGATAAGATGCGTTTTAGCCAGTTGTTGCTGGCGTGTGAGCGTGACCGCTGCCAGTTTGCGTTCAGCCTGAGCCTGACGACGTTGCGCACGCAACTCCAGCAGGGTCGCTTCCACTTCCTTGATCTGGTTTGTTGCCTGTTCCGGATCGATAACGCCGAGCAGTTGATCTTTTTTAACCTTATCACCGATATTCACCGACAGCGTTTTGAGCTGCCCGCTGACCTGAGCGCCAACATCAACTTTGCGCAAAGCATCCAGCTTACCGGTCGCCAGCACGCTCTGCTGCAATTCGCCAGGGCGAACGATCAAGGTTTGATAGTGAGGCACTGGCGCATTCAACTGCTTAAAGAGCCATATCGCCGCCAGTACGATCAGTACTATCAGCACCAGCCAGATTTTTCGACTTCTTCCCTTCAAATTCATAACTTTTCCAGATATCCAAACTGACTCTATTGATGCCAGTATTCATTAAACAATTGCTCAACGAAACCCAATCTTCTTTTTTTTCACATAATTCATTTATCCGGCGTTAAGACATATTTTGTTGAAATATTGACATTACGCTTACAATTCGAGTTTGTGTCATGTCCACTATTGCTGGAATCACTTCACCCGTACTCTGTGCAAAAACAGGCTGGCAACTTTTTTGTCAACTTGCCAGCGGCAAATTAATGCCAGGTCTTGCATGGAAAAACCCCTCTTATCGGCGAAAATTTCTGCTGCGCTCTTTGTTCAAACCACTCGGTACCGCGAAACTGCTATCCAGCCTGGCGCAGCACCCGGATTTATTGCTTATTCTTAATGCCCAACCGGGTTTGCCTTGTCGATTACATCGCCCGTGGCTGTCATTAACCTTCGATGAGAAAAAAACAGTCGCCGCGCTCGATTATCATTACAAAACCCTTTGTGCGCGCCTCCCCACCTCTGTGTGTTCAGTTTTTTTTACGCCGCAGGGCGTCACCTTTGCCGAATTAACCGGCAAGAATGGGGAGCACTACACTATCCGTTTTTATATGGACCCAATGCAGGACAAAGAAGGCGAAGCGACAATGGTTTTCTGCGATAAGCAGCGAACCCAACTGGCGGGAATAACCTTCGTGCTGTGTCTATACGAGGGGAAACGCACGCTGTTTATCGGTGGCTTACAGGGCGCAAAAGCGAATATTCCTCATGAGCTTATCCAGGCCGCAACCAAGAGTTGCCACGGTTTATTTCCTAAACGCCTGCTGCTGGAGGCCTGTACAGAGCTGGCATCATATCTGGATGTTGAACAGATTATCGCCGTCAGTAATGACACGCATATTTACCAAAGCTGGCGCTACCGCAAGAAAAAACAGGACAAGTTGCACGCCGACTACGACAGCTTCTGGGAATCGCTCAGCGGCGAACGCACCGCCGAGGGAACCTTCCGCCTGCCAATGTTGATTGCGCGAAAAACCATGGAAGAGATTGCCAGTAAAAAACGTGCGGAGTATCGCCGCCGCTATGATTTACTGGATTCACTGCAAAACCAGATGCGTCAGATTTTACACCGCTAATCCGCTCTCCCGCGCGCCAGCCAGAGTACGCGGGAGAACATCTTACGTAGAAGTAATGGCACCGACTCCACGCCCCGCCGCCCCGCTTCCATCGCGACTTCAATAGCTAAGTCGGGTTTCGACGAACGATGAATCGCTTTGATAATGATACGCCGCATATTCATCGGCACATTTTCAGGCAACTGCGCCACACGGCGATACACCTCGTCAAACCCCTCGCGAAACATAAAATGCTCCATGTCCAGCGCCGGCAGTTCGGTTAAGTGCTCACGCACCTGGTCACGTTCCTCGTTCAGCAGACCGCGCACCGTTGCCGCATATTTTTTGCCCGCTTCATCCCCGTCGACCAGCACATGCCATTCAATGCCCATGCGTCTGGCGAATTTGATCAAGGGCTTTAACCCGGACTGGGCAAATTCAATAACCTTAATCCCTTCCGCGTCGAAATGGTGCCCGCACTGGCGTGCCAGCTCGTTAATCACCCATGTCTCCGTTTCCCCCTCTACCAGAAGCCAACAGCGGGCAAACAGCGCCGATGCGCGATTAAAACGAATATGGAAGGCAATACGCCGCCCCTCCTCTGCGTTCATGCCGCCCGGCCCCAGCCGCCATGCAGCAACCCGTGAAGACTCCCTCACAAGGCGGCATACATGCTCAACCGGGGTGAGCGAAAGCAGTTCCCCTGAGTTCGTGGTCGTGATTTGCTGTAACGGCAGCAAGTTGAGTAATTGCCAGGCGACGGAAAGCATAATGGGGTGCAGTCGTGTTTCCGGATCTTCAACCAACAGAAGTGGTCGGGCGTCGCGATCCAGGCGCACTGTCCCTTTGGCCTGTAACAGAGTCGCAAAAAAGCCTAACAGAATGACCCGGTACATACGGCCGCCGGGTTTATCGATCATACGGTTAATGATATCGAGGTAACGCCAGCTACGCTGCTCATCGTGAGAGCGACGGCGCATCAGGCGCTGATGGGATGGACCGCTGCCCTGTTCAGCAAAATAGTGCTCCAGCAGTTGCACCATGGCTGACAGCCCGTGGCGAATTTGCCCGTCCGTCAGGTTTTGCGGATGGGTCACCAGTTCCCGTGAGAGAAAATCAAGCTGACGCGCGGTTGCTTCCACTTCCAGCGTCTGCGGCAGCGAACCATTACGGATACGTCGCATAAAACGCGCATCACGCAGACGCAGCACCGGCATCAGGCGGATAAGGTGGCGCGCCAGGTCATCAATATCGTCGAGTATCAGCGGGTGACCCTGGGCATCAAGAAAGCTTCGTAGCGTCATGACACTTTCATCTTGCGCCAGTTCCCCTTCCAGACGGTAAAACAGACGTTGATAGCCATCATCGCTGGGCACCCAGCAGGGCTGAAGCGGTCGATAACGGCGTGTACGGTACCGCCCCGGTTCGGATTCACGAAACGTCAGGATAATGTGCAGATGGTGTTCCCGCCCCTGAATATCTCCCGGCGGAAACCAAAAATCTTCATGCACAAAATGATATAAATCTGTTTCCGGCGAGAGTAACAGCGTCAGCGCATCCAGCAGGCTTGATTTACCCCAGGCATTTTCCCCAATCAGGACGTTGGTTTGTTCCAGCATCAGCGATAGCCGATTGATACCGCGAAACCCGACAATCTCTACGCGCTCCAGAATCATAGCCCCTCCGGGAAATATGTCTTTTTTCCATTAAGTTAGCTCAAGTATAGCGGCATGAAACGGGGCAAAACACCGTATTTATCATAGATTAAGCATCTTTGAATGTGAGCCAGCGTATCGACGCGCTTATGGTTTAATTTTTTTACCGCATGGCTTATTTCATTCGAAATAATTTCCTGCTGCGTTTCTTCGTTCATCGAAAGGCTATTATCATCATTTTGCCTTAAATCAAATTTAAGCCATTTATTTGGCTGGCCCTCACGCGCCATTATTTCTAAAATAGTGACACAGCAGCCAGAAAAATGTTTTTGGCTGTCTTCACAGGATGTAGATTTTTATTGAGGATATTATGTTTAGAAAATTAGCGGCGGAATGTTTTGGTACATTCTGGCTGGTATTTGGTGGTTGCGGGAGCGCGGTATTAGCTGCGGCATTCCCAGAACTGGGAATTGGTTTTGTTGGCGTAGCGCTGGCATTTGGTTTAACCGTATTAACGATGGCTTACGCTGTCGGGCATATTTCTGGTGGGCATTTTAATCCCGCCGTAACCCTGGGATTATGGGCGGGTGGTCGTTTCCCGGCAAAAGAGATTATCGGCTATATTATTGCGCAACTGGCAGGCGGGATAATTGCTGCCGGTGTGCTATACCTGATTGCCAGCGGTAAAGCGGGCTTTGATGCTGTCGCCAGCGGCTTTGCGTCAAATGGCTACGGCGAACATTCTCCTGGTCAATATTCCATGACCTCAGCCATCATAATAGAAGTTGTTCTGACTTGTGGCTTCCTGTTAGTTATTCTCGGCGCGACGGATAAATATGCACCTGCTGGTTTTGCCCCTATTGCCATTGGTCTTGCTTTAACGCTGATACATTTGATCAGTATCCCTGTAACAAATACCTCCGTTAACCCGGCACGTAGCACCGCAGTGGCACTCTTTCAGGGTGGCTGGGCGCTAAATCAATTATGGCTATTTTGGGTCATGCCAATTATTGGCGGCATCCTTGGGGGGATTTTGTATCGCACTCTGCTGGAAAAACGTGATTAATTCGAATTAAGCCAATAGGTTATTGGTTTATTTTATCTCTTCGTTTTACGTTGTCTGGTCCTCCGAACATTCCTTCTGCCTCTAAGCGGCAACCGGCGTTTTTCATTTAAGGGAGACGCCGGCATGTTCGCCTCTGTCAGTATTGCTAATAATTCTCTTTATTATTAAGTGCCCTCTCTCATTTTAACACTTACTCCCTAAGCGGTAGACTGGCGGCCTTAAAATTGCGCTAAATCAATCTCTCTGCACATTGCATAAAAAACATCTTTTAAGCCTTTCGGGAGCAGCATAATCTTAAACATGCATTTCAAATATAACTTTAATTTATAAGGTGTGACTATGTTTTGTGTGCAATGTGAACAGACCATCCGTACCCCGGCTGGTGATGGCTGCGCTTATGCGCAGGGTATGTGCGGCAAAACGGCCGAAACATCGGACCTGCAGGATCTGCTGATCGCCGCGCTGCAAGGGCTGTCAGCCTGGGCCAGCAAAGCGCGTGAATACGGCATTATCGTTCATGACATCGACAACTTTGCCCCGCGCGCCTTCTTCTCTACGCTGACCAACGTCAACTTCGATTCCGTGCGTATCGTTGGCTATGCGCGTGAAGCGATTGCCTACCGTGAAGCCTTAAAAGCACAGTGCCTTAGCAAAGATCCGGCAGCCACGGTTGATAACCCGATGGCAGAACTGCAACTGGTCAGCGACGACCTGGGCGATCTGCAGCGTCAGGCGGCAGCCTTCACACCGAATATTGATAAAGCGGTTATCGGTGAAAATATTCTCGGCCTGCGCCTGCTATGCCTGTACGGCCTGAAAGGGGCCGCAGCCTATATGGAGCACGCCCACGTACTCGGCCAGTACGACAACGAGATTTACGCCCAGTACCATAAAATTATGGCGTGGCTGGGTACCTGGCCTGCTGATATGAACGCCCTGCTCAACTGCTCGATGGAAATCGGTCAGATGAACTTTAAAGTGATGAGCATCCTGGATGCGGGCGAAACCACCGCCTACGGCCACCCGACGCCGACTCAGGTCAACGTAAAAGCTGTTGCCGGTAAATGCATCCTGATTTCCGGTCACGATCTGAAAGACCTGCATAACCTGCTGCAGCAGACCGAAGGCACGGGTGTTAACGTCTATACCCATGGCGAAATGCTACCAGCCCACGGCTACCCGGAACTGCGTAAATATAAACATCTGGTGGGTAACTACGGCAGCGGCTGGCAGAACCAGCAGGTTGAATTTGCCCGCTTCCCGGGCCCCATCGTGATGACCTCAAACTGCATCATCGACCCGACTGTCGGTTCCTATGACGACCGTATCTGGACGCGCAGCATCGTCGGCTGGCCGGGTGTTAATCATCTGGAAGGCGATGACTTCACCCGCGTTATCGATCAGGCACAACAACTGGCAGGCTTCCCGTACAGTGAAATCGAGCACCTGATCACCGTTGGTTTTGGCCGTCAGACGCTGCTCGGTGCAGCCGATACTCTGATTGATTTGGTGAGCCGTGAAAAACTGCGTCACATCTTCCTGCTTGGCGGCTGTGATGGCGCGCGCGGTGAACGTAACTACTTTACGGACTTCGCCACCAGCGTACCGGATGACTGCCTGATCCTGACCCTGGCGTGCGGTAAATACCGCTTTAACAAGCTGGACTTCGGCAATATCGAAGGCCTGCCGCGTCTGGTGGATGCCGGTCAGTGTAACGACGCCTACTCGGCCATTATTCTTGCCGTCACGCTGGCAGAGAAACTGGGCTGTGGCGTGAACGACCTGCCGCTGTCACTGGTGCTTTCCTGGTTTGAACAGAAAGCGATTGTGATTCTGCTGACCCTGCTCTCGCTCGGCGTTACCAATATCGTGACCGGCCCAACGGCGCCTGGCTTCCTGACGCCAGATCTGCTGGCAGTACTGAATGAGAAATTCGGTCTGCGTTCAATCACGACCGTAGAGCAGGATATGCAGCAGTTACTGGGCGCGTAAGGAGTAGAGAATGACGATGCCAACCCCGCAGTGTCCGTGGCGTATGCAGGTTCACCACATCCAACAAGAAACACCGGATGTCTGGACGCTGTCGCTGTTATGCCACGATTATTACCCGTACCGCGCAGGACAATATGCGCTGGTCAGTATTCGCAACAGCGCTGAGCAGATGCGTGCCTATACGATCTCCTCCACGCCGGGCGTCAGCGAATACATCACGCTGACCATCCGTCGTCTTGATGGCGGTCTGGGCTCAAAGTGGCTGACGCGAGACGTCAAACGCGGCGATTATCTCTGGCTGTCGGATGCGCAAGGGGAGTTCACCTGCGACAACAAAGCCAGTGATAAATTACTCTTGCTGGCGGCGGGCTGTGGGGTAACACCGATCATGTCGATGCGCCGCTGGCTGGCAAAATACCGTCCACAGGTTGATGTGCAGGTTATTTTTAGCGTGCGCTCACCCCAGGATGTGATTTTTGCCGATGAGTGGAAAAACTATCCGGTTACCCTGGTGGCGGAAAACAACGCCACGGCTGGCTTCCTTGCCGGTCGCCTGACGCAAGAGATCCTGCGCAGCGTCCCGGACCTTGCTGCCCGTACCGTCATGACCTGTGGGCCAGCGCCTTATATGGACCAGGTTGAGAAAGACGTTAAAGCTCTGGGTGTGACGCAGTTCTTTAATGAGAAGTTCTTCATCCCGGTGGCAGAAGCGGCAACCAGCGGTCTGACATTCACCAAATTACAGCCGGCGAAAACGTTCTACGGTCCGGTTGGCACTACGTTGCTGGAAGCATTCGAAAGTAACAAGGTGCCGGTCAATGCGGCCTGTCGTGCGGGTGTCTGCGGGTCTTGCAAAACGAAAGTGGTGTCCGGTAAGTACAGCGTCACCAGCACTATGACATTAACACCGCAGGAAATTGCTGAGGGTTATGTTCTGGCCTGCTCCTGCCACCCGGAAAGCGATCTGGTACTGGCATAACCGCCAGTCCCCTGTTAAGCAAAAGCCCTTCCTTTTCAGGAAGGGCTTTTTTTAAACCTTAACGCCACTCGGCTGGCGCAACGGAGTAACGCCCCGCGCCCAGGAAGGCCAGTGCCAGTGCGGCAACAAAGAAATAGACCAGGCTTTCGATCGCCCATGCGCCCGTCTTATCCAACATTGCCGTGTTGTTAATACCCACCATCAACCAGGCAACGACCATTGTGAATGCCAGCACCAGCGCTGCCGGACGGACCAGAATGCCCAGAATGATCAGGGCCGGGCAAACCACTTCGCCAATCAGCACACCGTAAGCGATAAAGCCAGGCAATCCTTTCGCCACCAGCATACCCGCGATGCCATCAATGCCGCCGATGAGCTTGTGCAATCCGTGGAACAACATCAATCCACCGACAGTCAAACGCAGCAATAAACGACCAAAGTCTTCATGCGCCAACATCTTATTAACAGAACTTAACAGCGATTTAATCATTTGAAATGATTCCTATTTTTATCGAACTGTAAGCAGATTATTCCTAATCCAAAAATAAATAAAGCCCTAACTAATAAGGGGCAATTTACGCACAAATAATGACATTTCATCGACTACGCTTGTAGACGGAACAATAAGATGGAGGCGTAACGATGAAACAGACTGTAGCCGCTTATATCGCCAGAACACTTGAGCAGGCAGGGGTGAAACGCATCTGGGGTGTAACCGGAGATTCGTTAAACGGATTAAGCGACAGCCTTAACCGCATGGGCACCATTGACTGGATGTCCACGCGCCATGAAGAAGTTGCTGCATTTGCGGCAGGCGCGGAAGCGCAACTCACTGGTGAGCTGGCCGTCTGTGCTGGCTCCTGCGGGCCTGGCAACCTGCATCTGATTAACGGGCTGTTCGACTGCCATCGCAACCACGTACCTGTGCTGGCGATTGCCGCTCACATTCCTTCAAGCGAAATCGGCAGCGGCTATTTTCAGGAGACCCATCCGCAGGAGTTGTTCCGCGAATGCAGCCACTATTGTGAGCTGGTTTCGACCCCCGAACAGATCCCGCAGGTGCTGGCCATCGCCATGCGCAAAGCCATACTTAACCGTGGTGTTTCCGTTGTCGTCATACCCGGAGATGTGGCGTTGAAACCGGCACCAGAGACCGCCAGCAGCCACTGGTATCCGGCGCCACAACCGGTGGTAGTACCCGCTGAGGAAGAGTTGAAAAAACTGGCGCAGTTGCTGCGCTACTCCAGCAACATCGCCCTGATGTGCGGCAGTGGCTGCGCGGGTGCGCACAGTGCGTTGATCGAGTTTGCCGGTAAGTTGAAAGCGCCTGTCGTGCATGCCATGCGCGGTAAAGAGCATGTGGAGTATGACAACCCGTACGATGTTGGCATGACCGGGTTGATTGGCTTCTCGTCGGGTTTTCACACCATGATGAATGCCGATACGTTAATCCTGCTCGGCACCCAGTTCCCCTATCGGGCGTTTTACCCCACGGATGCCAAAATCATTCAAATTGATATCAATCCAGGCAGTATTGGCGCCCACAGCAAAGTAGACATGGCGCTGGTGGGCGATATCAATGCCACCCTCACCGCCCTGCTTCCGCTGCTGGAAGAAAAAACCGATCGCCGTTTTCTGGACAAAGCGCTGGAGCACTATCGCGATGCGCGTAAGGGGCTGGACGATCTGGCAAAACCCAGTGAGAAATCCATCCACCCGCAATATCTGGCGCAACAGATCAGCCATTTCGCCAGCGACGACGCCATCTTCACCTGCGATGTAGGCACACCGACCGTCTGGGCTGCACGTTATCTGAAAATGAACGGTAAGCGCCGCCTGCTGGGGTCGTTCAACCACGGTTCGATGGCCAATGCAATGCCCCAGGCACTGGGGGCGAAAGCAACCTACCCACAACGGCAGGTTGTGGCGATGTGCGGCGATGGTGGTTTCAGCATGCTGATGGGGGATTTTCTCTCGGTGGTGCAAATGAAGCTGCCTGTCAAAATCATCATTTTTAACAATAGCGTGCTTGGCTTTGTGGCGATGGAGATGAAGGCTGGCGGGTATCTCACCGATGGCACGGAACTGCATGATACCAATTTTGCCCGCATTGCCGAAGCGTGCGGGATTACCGGTATCCGGGTGGAAAAATCAGCCGATGTGGATGAGGCTCTCCAACGGGCGTTCTCCATTGATGGCCCGGTGCTGGTGGATGTGGTGGTCGCCAAAGAAGAGCTGGCCATCCCACCGCAGATCAAACTGGAACAGGCCAAAGGCTTTAGCCTTTATATGCTGCGCGCCATTATCAACGGACGTGGCGATGAGGTGATGGAACTGGCGAAAACGAACTGGCTCAGGTAAAACATCCTTTTTGCCTCAACACAAAATCCTTCATGATGCATCAGGACGGCTAGTCCTCTAACCCCAGACGCGGAGATAACGATGCAACGGGGGTTAGCGGGCACAGCCTGCACAGAGGCAGCCTGAGGGATGACGTGTAAATAAGGAAGTGCCATGATCGATTTACGCAGTGATACCGTCACCCGCCCGGGGCGCGCCATGCTGGAACATATGCTGGCAGCGCCCGTCGGGGATGATGTTTACGGGGATGACCCGACCGTCAATGAACTGCAGCGTTACGCAGCTGCGCTGGGCGGTAAGGAAGCCGCGCTGTTTCTGCCTACGGGTACCCAGGCAAACCTGGTCGCACTGCTCAGCCATTGCGAGCGCGGCGAAGAGTACATTGTCGGCCAGGCCGCACATAATTACCTGTACGAAGCCGGTGGCGCTGCCGTTCTGGGCAGTATCCAGCCGCAGCCCATCGACGCCGCACCGGACGGCAGCCTGCCGCTCGATAAAGTGGCCATGAAAATCAAGCCGGACGATATCCACTTTGCCCGTACCCGCCTGTTAAGCCTGGAAAACACCCACAACGGTAAAGTCCTGCCACGCGACTACCTGCGTCAGGCGTGGGAGTTCACCCGCCAGCGCAACCTTGCGCTGCACGTTGATGGCGCGCGTATTTTCAATGCCGTGGTGGAATATGGCTGTGCGTTGCGCGACATCACTCAATACTGCGACTCGTTTACTATTTGCCTCTCTAAAGGTCTTGGCACGCCCGTCGGGTCACTGCTGGTGGGAAGTAAGGATTACATCAAGCGTGCTACCCGCTGGCGTAAAATGACCGGCGGCGGCATGCGTCAGGCGGGAATACTGGCGGCAGCCGGTCTCTATGCGCTTGAGCACAATGTCCAGCGACTGAAAGACGATCACGATAACGCGGCCTGGCTGGCGGCACAGTTGCGTGAAATTGGCGCCGACGTGATGCGCAATGACACCAATATGCTGTTTGTCCGCGTAGGGGAAGAAAACGCGGCGGCGCTCGGAGCCTTTATGCGTGAGCGCGATGTGCTGATTAACGCTTCGCCGATTGTGCGCCTGGTGACCCATCTGGATGTCAGCCGCGATCAGCTTGCCGATGTTGTTTCTCACTGGCAGGCGTTTTTGCAGCGTTAAGGAGCAGGGTGTGCCGCAACGAATTCTGGTGCTCGGGGCCAGTGGCTACATTGGTCAGCACCTGATCCAGGCGTTAAGTCAGCAGGGGCATGAGATTCTCGCTGTGGCACGCCATCTTGCTCGCCTGCAAAAACAGCAGTTGCCGGGGGTAAGTTGCCATGAAACGGATCTTATCTGGCCGGACAATCTCCCGGCGCTGTTTCAGGGGATCGATACTCTCTACTTTCTGGTGCATAGCATGGGCGAGAGCGGCGACTTTATCGCCCAGGAGCGACAAATTGCCCTCAACGTGCGCGATACGCTGCGGCAATGCCCGGTCCGGCAGGTGATTTTTCTCAGCTCACTGCAGGCCAAAGGATCCAGTGACTCCAGCCATCTGATTGCCCGCCAGCTCACCGGCGATATCCTGCGCGACGCGGGGGTTCCCATTACGGAATTGCGCGCCGGGATTATTGTTGGCGCAGGCTCGGCCGCGTTTGAAGTGATGCGCGATATGGTTTACAACCTGCCGGTGCTGACGCCGCCGCTGTGGGTGCGTTCACGTACCACTCCCATTGCGCTGGAGAATCTGCTCCACTACCTGCTGGAGTTACGCCATCATCCGTCGCAAGAGCACCGCGTTTTTGAGGCTGCCGGCCCGGAAACGCTGAGTTACCAGCAACAGTTTGAACATTTTATGGCGGTCAGTGGCGTTACCCGTCCATTAATCCCTGTCCCCCTGCCCACCCGGCTTATCTCGGTCTGGTTTTTACAGGTCATCACGTCCGTGCCACCGACTATTGCGCGCGCGCTGATTCAGGGGTTAAAGCATGATCTGCTGGCTGACGATGGCCCCCTTCGCCAGCTCATCCCCCAGCCGTTGATCACTTTCGACGAAGCGGTTCGTCGTACGCTTCGTGAAGAAGAGAAACTGGTGAATTCCAGCGACTGGGGATATTCCCCGCAGGCATTTGCACGCTGGCGTCCGCAATATGGCTATTTCCCCAAACAGGCAGGCTTCACCGTTGAAACCGCCGCCAGTCTGGAGGCGCTGTGGGAGGTGGTTAATCAGATCGGCGGTAAAGAGCGTTACTTTTTTGGCAATATTCTCTGGCAAACCCGCGCCGCGCTGGATCATCTGATCGGCCATCGTCTGGCGAAAGGCCGTCCGCAGCGTCCGTTTTTGCAGCCAGGCGACCAGGTTGATAGCTGGAAAGTGATCATCGCCGAGCCGCAAAAGCAATTAGCACTGCTGTTCGGGATGAAAGCGCCGGGGCTGGGTCGCCTGAGCTTTACCCTCACCGACAAAGGTCAATACCGCCTGCTGGATGTACGCGCCTGGTGGCATCCGCACGGTATGCCAGGGCTGCTCTACTGGCTGTTGATGATCCCCGCGCATCTGTTTATTTTTCGGGGCATGGCGCGGCGAATTGCGCGACTGGCAGAACAAAACGCAGAAAAAAAGTAAATTCAGACATTATTCTTTCATGTTTCCCATTGCATACCGCCCTGTTTCACGGAAGAATGCGCACGCAATGATTGCGGGTCACTATAGTGGATTGCTATGAAGGTTCTGGTCACAGGCGCAACCAGCGGTTTAGGCCGAAACGCCGTCGAATATTTGCGTCAAAAAGGCATTAGCGTACGCGCAACGGGCCGCAACAAAGCCATGGGCGAGTTGCTGACAAAAATGGGCGCTGAGTTTATTCACGCCGATCTGACCGAGCTGGTCTCTTCGCAGGCCAAAGTGATGCTCGCCGGGGTGGATACCCTGTGGCACTGTTCCAGTTTTACCTCTCCCTGGGGTACACAGGCAGCCTTTGACCTGGCGAATGTCCGGGCAACCCGACGCCTCGGCGAATGGGCCGTGGCCTGGGGCGTGCGTAACTTCATTCACATTTCATCGCCATCACTCTATTTCGATTATCACCATCATCACGACATTCGTGAGGATTTCCGTCCGGCGCGATTAGCTAACGAGTTCGCCCGCAGTAAAGCCGCCAGCGAAGAGGTGATTCAACTGCTTGCGCAGGCCAACCCCAATACTCGTTTTACAGTTTTACGCCCGCAGAGTCTGTTCGGGCCACACGATAAAGTCTTTATTCCCCGTCTGGCGCAGATGATGCACCACTACCGCAGCATCTTACTGCCGCGCGGTGGGCAAGCGCTGGTCGATATGACTTACTACGAAAACGCGGTGCATGCGATGTGGCTGGCAAGCCAGCCCGTTTGTGATGCGCTGCCGTCCGGGCGGACCTACAACATCACCAACGGCGAGCCGCGCACCCTGCGTAGCATCGTGCAAAAGTTGATTGACGATTTGGGGATGGACTGCCGCATCCGCTCCGTGCCTTATGCGATGCTGGATATGATCGCACGCAGCATGGAACGTTTCGGCGACAAATCAGCGAAAGAGCCTTCGCTCACCCATTATGGGGTATCCAAGCTGAACTTCGATTTCACGCTGGATATCCAAAGAGCGAAGGACGAGCTGGGATATGAGCCTATTGTCTCTGTCGATGAGGGCATTGCCCGCACGGCTTACTGGCTGCGGGATCACGGGAAGTTGCCGCGCTAAACGGCCCTTACCTCAAGCGTCCTCATCCCTGACCATATTTTTCCAGCAGCGCTTCGGCAATCGCCTGGCTTTCTGCATCGGCTACACCATTCCATAATGCCGGGCGGAAATGCATCTGGAAGGCCATAATCACCCTTTTCTGCTGGGCGGCGCTCATCTCCGGTTTGACCTCATAACCGTAGCGCGCCAGCAGATCGAGCAGTGAGCCCGTCTCTACCGCTTCATACGGCGCGCGACCATTCAGATAGAATGCCACACGCGCGGCATCCGGCCATGCCCCTATCCCCTGTGCCGCCAGTTCACGCCACGGGAAAAGTGGCCCCGGATCATCTTTGCGCTGCGGGGCGATATCCGAATGCGCCACCACGTTCTGTGGCTGGATATGATAACGACTGACAATGTCTTTCATCAGCGGAACCAGCGCGGCAATCTGTTCAGGCTCAAAGGGGGTAAATCGCTTCACCCCTGCCACGTTTTGCCAGCCACGGTTTTCAAGTTCAATACCGATAGAGGTATCATTGATTCGCGTGGCGTTGCGCCAGTAGCTTATCCCCGCATGCCAGGCCAACTCACTTTCCGGCACCAGTTGCCAGATACGCGGCTTACCGTGGTGGAAAGGCGGGTGCGCCGGAATCAAATAGTGCGAACTCACCTGCTTATCGGTGAGCGTCGCCAGCGAAACATCAAAGTCATCCGCCGTGTAGTGCACCACCAGCACTTTGATACGCGGATACGCCGCCTGCGCCTGACGGCGGGTATCAAGCTGGTAACCGTCTTTATCGACGATCCCCTTCTCACCCGCACACCCCACCAGAAACAGCGCTAACAACAATAAGGATAAAAAGCGGCTCATCAGCGTGTTTTCACCGCCGTACCGCTCACGCTCACCATCAGCATGCTGCTGTCTTTGCCCACCGTTTCGTAATCGATATCGATACCCACAACGGCATTCGCTCCCAGCGCTTTTGCCTGCTCGCCCATCTCGCGAAACGCAATTTCACGCGCCTTGCGCAGCTCTTTTTCATACGCGCCTGAACGGCCCCCCACGATGTCGCGGATACCAGCGAAAAAGTCGCGAAAAATATTGGCCCCCAGAATCGCTTCGCCGGTGACGACGCCGCAGTATTCGACAATCGGCTGGCCTTCGAGGGTGGGTGTTGTTGAAAATTGCATCAGCGTCTCCTTTTGATACTCAGTGCGTTATAAAGCACATTATCGGAGCAATACACTATTCTTGAAAGGTGGTTATATCCGAAGAGAAAATAAGGAAATCAATATGCGCTACTCTGCTTTGACTCTCGTTTTACCGTGCGCGCTGCTGCTCAGCGCCTGTACCACGGTTACACCAGCGTTTAAGGATATCGGAACCCGCAGCGGCCCTTGTATCGAAGGCGGCCCCGATACTGTTGCACAACAATTTTACGATTATCGCATTGAGCACCGCAGTAATGATTTTTCTGCACTGCGTCCGTACCTGAGCGACGATCTGGCGGCTTCGCTCACCGCAGCCAGTAAAGATAATCGCAATACCACGCTCCTGAAATCCGATCCCTTCTCCAGCAGAACCGTCATGCCGGAGAAAGCGAGCGTTGCCAGCGCCTCAACGATCCCAAACACCGATGCGCGAAACATTCCACTGCGGGTCACCCTGACTCAGGGCTCCCAAAGCTGGCAGGATGAAGTGCTGATGATCCGTGAAGGTCAGTGCTGGGCTGTGGATGATGTGCGCTACCTCGGTGGCACGGCGCATGCTCCGGCCGGGACATTGCGCCAGTCTGTTGAGCATCGCTAACAAGAGGCCCATGAAAGTGGGAAATATGCATTAATCCCCGCAAAATGTCTGGCATTCCAGCGTGAATGCCGACATTTATGCCTGCTTCCATCACGCCCCGGTATTTTGTGCTAACTTTATGTGTGAATGCGGTTTATATTTAAGTTTTAACGCACAAATATTGCATAACTATTCTGCGAACGTTACTATTTGCGGCCTCAATTGCTATTAGATTGCCTCGATGAGTATAAAATTAAACGGCATTAACTGCTTCTATGGTGCGCACCAGGCGCTCTTTGACATTACGCTTGACTGCCCGCAGGGTGAAACACTTGTGCTGCTTGGCCCGAGTGGCGCGGGTAAGAGCTCATTATTACGCGTATTGAACCTGCTTGAGATGCCGCGCTCCGGTCAGTTAAGCATCGCAGGCAATCACTTCGATTTTGCCAAAGCCCCTTCTGACAAAGCGATTCGCGATTTGCGTCAGAACGTGGGTATGGTGTTTCAGCAATACAATCTTTGGCCGCACTTAACGGTAGCCCAGAACCTTATTGAAGCCCCGTGCCGCGTGCTGGGTCTGAGTAAAGATGAGGCGCTCGCCCGTGCGGACAAACTGCTGGAACGTTTACGTCTTAAGCCCTACAGCGATCGTTATCCGCTGCATCTTTCCGGCGGCCAGCAGCAGCGTGTGGCGATTGCCCGCGCTCTGATGATGGAGCCGCAGGTTCTGCTGTTTGATGAACCGACGGCCGCGCTGGACCCGGAAATTACCGCGCAAATCGTCAGCATCATCCGTGAACTGGCAGAAACCGGTATTACGCAGGTTATCGTGACCCATGAAGTGGAAGTGGCGCGCAAAACCGCCAGCCGCGTGGTCTATATGGAAAACGGTCATATTATCGAACAAGGGGATGCGAGCTGCTTTGCTTCGCCGCAGACCGACGCGTTTAAATATTATTTATCTCACTGAGTTCTCGGGGAAATGACAATGAAAAAAGTATTGATCGCCGCGCTACTTGCAAGCGTCAGCCTGTCTGCTTCTGCAGCACAGACTATCCGTTTCGCCACCGAAGCAAGCTACCCTCCGTTTGAATCTACCGACGCCAACAACAAAATCGTTGGTTTCGATGTAGACCTGGCAAACGCGCTGTGTAAAGAGATTGATGCCACCTGTACCTTCACCAACCAGGCGTTCGACAGCCTGATCCCCAGCCTGAAATTCCGTCGTTTCGACGCGGTAATGGCCGGTATGGACATCACCCCGGAGCGTGAGAAACAGGTTCTGTTTACCACTCCGTACTATGACAACTCCGCGCTGTTCGTAGGTCAAACCGGTAAATACACCAGCATTGATGCCCTGAAAGGCAAGAAAGTGGGTGTGCAGAACGGCACCACTCACCAGAAATTCATTAATGATAAACACCCGGAAATCACCACCGTTCCGTACGACAGCTATCAGAATGCTAAGCTGGATCTGCAGAATGGCCGTATCGATGCCGTATTTGGTGACACCGCAGTTGTCACCGAATGGCTGAAATCGAACGATAAACTGGCTACCGTTGGCGACAAAGTGACCGATAAAGAGTACTTCGGCACGGGCCTGGGTATCGCCGTTCGTCAGGGCAACACCGAGTTGCAGCAGAAATTCAACACTGCGCTGGAAAAAGTGAAGAAAGATGGCACCTACCAAACCATCTACAACAAATGGTTCCAGAAGTAATCCTTGATGAATGAAATTTTTCCATTAGCAAGCGCCGCCGGGATGACCGTCGGCCTTGCCGTTTGCGCACTGATCATCGGCCTGGTTCTGGCGATGATCTTTGCGGTATGGGAGTCAGCCAAATGGCGTCCCGTTGCGTGGGCTGGCTCGGCGCTGGTCACTATTTTGCGCGGCTTACCAGAAATTCTGGTCGTGCTGTTTATCTATTTCGGCTCGTCACAGCTACTGTTAATTCTTTCTGACGGTTTCACCCTCAATCTGGGGTTCGTGCAACTCCCGATACAGGTGCAGATCGAGAACTTTGATGTCAGCCCGTTCTTCTGCGGCGTGATCGCCCTGTCATTGCTGTACTCCGCCTACGCGTCACAGACCTTACGTGGCGCGCTAAAAGCGGTACCGCAAGGTCAGTGGGAATCGGGCCAGGCGCTGGGGCTGTCAAAAAGCGCCATTTTCTTCCGTCTGGTCATGCCGCAAATGTGGCGTCACGCGTTGCCGGGCCTTGGCAACCAGTGGCTGGTACTGTTGAAAGATACCGCGCTGGTGTCGCTTATCAGCGTTAATGACCTGATGCTGCAAACCAAAAGTATCGCCACCCGTACCCAGGAGCCATTTACCTGGTACATTGTGGCGGCAGCGATTTATCTGGTGGTCACCCTGCTCAGTCAGTGGATCCTTAAGCGTATCGATCTGCGCGCCACACGCTTTGAACGGAGACCAGACTGATGCTTGAGTATTTACCTGAGCTGCTGAAAGGCCTGCACACCAGCCTGACGCTCACCGTGGCGTCGCTGATTGCTGCGTTGATCCTGTCGTTGCTCTTTACCATTGTGCTGACGCTAAAGACGCCCGTTCTGTCATGGATAGTCCGTGGCTATATCACGCTGTTTACCGGTACCCCGCTGCTGGTGCAGATCTTCCTGATTTACTACGGTCCGGGCCAGTTCCCGGTGCTACAGGAATATCCGGTTATCTGGCACCTGCTGTCGGAACCCTGGCTGTGTGCCTTGCTGGCACTCTCCCTGAACAGCGCGGCCTATACCACTCTGCTGTTTTACGGGGCGATCCGCGCCATTCCGCAAGGCCAGTGGCAGTCCTGCAGCGCGCTGGGGATGAGCAAGAAAGATACGCTGGCGATTCTGTTGCCGTATGCATTCAAACGCGCCTTATCGTCCTATTCGAACGAAGTGGTGCTGGTGTTCAAGAGTACATCGCTGGCCTATACCATTACGTTAATGGAAGTGATGGGACATGGTCAGTTGCTGTACGGACGCACCTACGATGTGATGGTATTTGGTGCTGCCGGGGCGATTTATCTTATCGTTAACGGCCTGCTGACCCTGATGATGCGTCTGATTGAGCGTAAAGCGCTGGCCTTTGAGCGACGCAACTAAAACCACAAAAAATGCATAAATAGTAATCAATAAAGCGAGCAACTTATTAATTGCTCGCTTTTTTAATATGAAAAACAAAATAATTAATCAAATATATTGCATATAAATTCATTAAGTGGCATTGTTAGCCCCATGCCTCAGACACGGCAACCGCAAAACAATAAGATTGACAGACAGGAGATCTAAAAATGAAAAAACTGATTCTGGCCGCATTACTTGCCTCTTTCGCTGCTGGCGCAACCGCCGCGGACAAGATTAATTTCGGTGTCTCTGCTACCTACCCGCCGTTTGAATCCATGGATGCGAATAACAAGATTGTGGGTTTTGATATCGACCTGGCAAACGCGCTCTGTACCCAGATGAAAGCAGAGTGTACTTTCACCAACCATGCCTTTGACAGCCTGATCCCGTCCCTGAAATTCAAAAAATATGACGCGGTTATCTCCGGCATGGATATCACCCCGGAGCGTAGCAAACAGGTCTCCTTCACCGAGCCGTACTACGCCAACTCCGCCGTGGTTATTGCCAAAAAAGATGCGTACAAAACCTTCGATGACCTGAAAGGCAAACGTATCGGTATGGAAAACGGCACCACGCACCAGAAATACCTGCAGGACAAACACCCGGAAGTGAAAACCGTGGCTTATGACAGTTACCAGAACGCGATTATCGACCTGAAAAATGGCCGTATCGATGGCGTGTTCGGTGATACCGCGGTGGTCAACGAGTGGCTGAAAACCAACCCGCAACTGGGTGTTGCGACTCCGAAAGTGACCGATCCGCAGTATTTCGGCACAGGTCTTGGTATCGCGGTACGTCCGGATAACAAAGCCCTGCTGGAAAAACTGAACGCGGCCCTGGCGGCCATCAAAGCTGACGGCACTTATCAGAAAATCAGCGATCAGTGGTTCCCGCAGTAAGCGTAATTGAAGAGAAAAAGCCGCGTGACGCGGCTTTTTTTATGCTCTCATGCTCCCTGAAACGGCAGCGTAAAACGGAAACAGGACCCCGGTTGGGCATCCACCAGCCGGATATCGCCACCGTGCAGTTGCAGCATACGCCGGACAATCATCAGCCCCAGCCCGCCGCGTGACTCTCCCGCACTGGCCTTGTCCAGCACCGACGGGCGCTGGAACAACGTAGCCCGCAGCGCACCCGGTACACCGGACCCGTTGTCCTCAACCTCAACCATAAGCTGGTCATCCTGCTGACGGGCGCGCAGATAAATCTTCCCACCGTTGGGCGTATGGCGCACCGCATTATCCAGCAAATTGGTGAGCACCCGTTCCATCATCGACAAATCGGCATACACCAGCGGCAGGTTGGTAGGCAACTCCAGCAGTAACCGGATGTCGCGCGTTTCCGCCATCAGATCGAATTTCTGTGCCACATCCTGCAAAAGTTCCGCCATTGAGAAGGGTTCCGGCTGCGGTTTGATGCCACCATGTTCCAGCCGCGCCAGTTCAAAGAGCTGTTGAGACAGGTGCCGGACTTTGTTTCCCTGGCGCAGGGCGATGCTCAGATAATGTTTCGACTCTTCCGGCGTTAAATGCCCGGCCTTCACCGAAAGGGTTTCCAGATAGCCCAGTAATGAGGTCAGCGGGGTACGTAAATCGTGCGAAATATTGGCAACAAACTCCCGTCGCTGTCGGTCATTGTCTGCCAGTTGATCCCACTGGCTGGCTATCTGCCGGGAGAGCTCAATAAAGGCGTTTTCCAGGACCGCGACTTCATTTCCTGCCTCAGGATCCGGCGCACGCAACGCCAGTTGCTTAATGGCGCTGATGCTATCCTGCTCCAGCCCCTGCACCTCGCGGGTCAATTTTTTCACCGGACGCGTCACCCACCACCAGGTAAGACCGCCTGCCAGTGCGCCAAACACCGCCACTAACAGCAACGACCACAGCAATGCGCTCCACAGCGCTTTTTGCCAGGCAGTATCCGCCAGCGCGTTCAGGTTCTCACCCTGCAAAATAATGTAGAGATAACCCCGCAACTGACCATCGAGGCGAATCGGCGACACGCTAAAGACTTTTTGTTTGTCGACACTGCGCGGATCGTCGCCATAGACTGGCCAGGCCGCGCCGGATAGAAAGTGCTGCAACGGGGCAACATCGATATGCTCGCGACGAAGATGCCCCGGCGGCGCGGCATCGGCCAGCAAATCGCCTTCCGGGGAGATCATATACAGCTCGACGCTGGGGTTGAGCGTCATCAGGCGGTCAAACAGCGATTTCAGCGTCTGGCGATTCACTTTCCCCTGGGAATCAAGCAGCGGCTCGCTGCTGGCAATTTGCTGAGCAAGACCCGCAGAAAGCCGTTGCACCATCGCATCGCCGTAGCGGGTGCTACTGTAGAGTTGAACGCTGCAGGCTGCGGCGGCGCAGAGCAGGAGCAGCACGGTGAAGAGCAGCGTCAGGCGCTGAGTCAGACTTAAACGACGCATCATTCCCCCTCAGACCCCGAAACGGCAAATTTATAGCCTTTCCCCCAGACGGTCAGAATAATTTCCGGTGCGGCGGCATCCTTTTCAATCTTCATGCGCAGACGGTTGATATGGGTATTAACCGTGTGCTCATAGCCTTCATGCTGATATCCCCACACCTGATCGAGCAGCGCCAGACGCGAGAAGACCTCGCCGGGATGACGGGCAAACCAGTAGAGCAGATCGAACTCGCGCGGCGTCAAATCAATCAACTCGCCGCGCAGGCGCACCTCGCGGGGAAGCGGGTCGATGGTTAAACCGTGACAGGCAATGCTACCCATATCAAGACGCAGATTGCGTCCCATCGCCTCCTGGCGACGAAACAGCGCCTTCACCCTCGCCACCAGTTCCAGTATCGAAAACGGCTTCGCCAGGTAATCATCCGCCCCCATTTCCAGCCCCAGAACCCGATGTGTCTCACTGGTTCGGGCGCTGATGATAATGACCGGCAGATAGCGGGTCATCTGGCGGATGCGGCGGCAAATCTCCAGCCCATCGACATTCGGCAGCATCAGATCGAGGATTACCGCGTCCCAGTCGGTCTTTTCAAGCTGGGCGAGCGCACGCGCCCCATCCTCTTCATGCACAATCTGGTAGCCCTCGTCCTGCAAATTAAGCCGCAGCAGGCCAGCAATATCCCGATCATCTTCGACCAGCAGTATTTTTTTTGCGGTTTCCATAGCCCGTTCCGGTTGCCTTTCTCTTTATTAGCTTACCCAATAGTCGCGCATTGAGTTATCACAAATAATTTATATTTCCGTGAGGAAGTCGTGACCGGTCCAGGCGTAAGCTGCGGCCTGTCACCCAAACTTTCCGGAGTCAGGCAAGAGAGTCAGGTGACACCCCCTCTCACCTTGCAAGGAAACCACCATGAAAAAGATGATCCTCACCCTCGCCACCCTCTGTGTCTTTGCGGTGGCTAACGCCCATGCCGCCGACGCGATGAGCCAGGACGGTATTAAAAAGCAGGATGACAGCACCATGATGAAGAAAAAGGTGCCGATGAAACATGACGGGATGGCAAAAAAAGAGAGCACGATGAAGCACGGCGACATGGCGAAAAAAGGGACCATGGGCAAAGAAGACGACATGATGAAGAAAAAATCGGACGGCATGGACAAATAATCTCCCCGCCAGCACCCCGGGCAGTATTGCCGGGGTCACTGGCCGGGCTGCGCCCACTGTTTACCCTAATCCAGAACGACGTCTCTTTTTTGTTGCCGCTCTTGCGTCATGGGCTGCGCATTCAGCGCCATGACCATATCACGCAGCGTGAGGAGGGGAAAAAACGGGTTGTGCTCAAGATTTTCCAGTGTACGCCCGGCCCTTGTCGCCGCATCTGAGAGCGCATCGAAAAGCTCTTCGTCATCGTCTAAAGCAAAAAGTGCCAGACTGTCGTCTGCCCGCAGGGGGAAATTCAGCCGCACCAGGTCACGCCCGCCCCACGCCATCACGGTTTCCCAGACAGCGCGGATCACCCAGGCGTCCACATCCCGCCGAGGAAATGCGCGCGCAAACTGGCAAATGCTTTCGCCCTGACGCGCCTGCGCCAACGCCGAGAGCCTTGCGCGCCGCTTGCGGCTGTCGACCATCCCGGAAACACTCAACAGAACCACAAACAGCGCAACGGCGAAAATAAAAGGATTCCCCGTGCTCACAAAGTCACGCAACAGGCGATAAGCGCCGTAAAGAACCCCAGCCAACAGCGCAAACAGAACGACGAACGCCACCACACCGGAACCCGGTGCGGCAGGTTTAAGAGGGAATAAGTAACGAGATGGCATACGCATGGTCAGTGCCCCCTGATGAGCGAATGCCTTAAACCGTAGAACATTTCACCAACAGTGTCAGCACTTCGTAATGCGCCGTGTGGGGGAACATATCAAACAGTTGCACACGCTCCACACGATAACCCGGCAGCGCGTGCAAGTCTGCCGCCATCGTGCGGGCATTACAGCTTGAATAGACGATATACGGCGGCGCCATCCGGCTCAGATAATCGCAAAGCGCCTGGCCAATTCCACGACGCGGCGGGTTTACCAGCACCAGTTGTGGCGCATCCGTCTGGGCGGTCGCAAACTGGGTGGAGTCCAGCGCCTGAAAGTGCAAATCGGTCAGTCCCAGCTCAGCCGCAGACTGCTTCGCGCAGGCAATCGCCTCCGGGGCAATTTCGATACCGGTGAGCGTCATCTCCGGGGTTGCACAGTGCAGACCAAAACCGCCGACACCGCAAAACAGATCCCACATATGGCGTACCGGCAGCGCCCTTACCCACTCACGCGCCGTAGCGTACAGCGCACTGGCGACAACCGGATTGGTTTGAAAGAAACTCTGCGGACGGATCCACAACGGCACGCCGTTGAAATTTTCCGCCAGCGCCTGCTGCTCAGTCAGGAAGATTTCCGTCTCCCCTTCCATAATTGCCATGTGCACCGGCTGGATATTGACTGAAATGACGCGAAGCTGCGGCAATTGCGCCTGTAACCACGGCAGCGCGGCACGAAGCTGCTCAAGCTTGGCCTGTGAACGCAGCACAAAACGCAGCATCATGCCGCCCGTATGCTGGCTTTCGGTTAATAGCAGGTATTTCAGCTCGCCGCGTTTACGCGCCACGTTGTAGGGCGTTAAGCCCGCACGGGCGATAAAAGGTTTAAGGACGGCGAAAACCGGCTGAAACGAGGCGGGATAAAGCGGGCAATCGGTCAAATCTTCGGGGGTACCGTCGCGATGCAACATACCGAACAGCGGTTTCTCCACGCTGCCGCTCACCACCATCTTGGCTTTATTACGAAACCCCTGTTCCGGGCCGCTAACCGGCGCGCACCATTCTGTCACCGGCAAATCCGCCAGCAAGGTGCGGAGATCGGTCATTTTTGCACAGAGTTGGTCGCCAGTCGGTTGTTCAATCCACTGACAGGAGTGACAGCGCCTGGCATCAAAGAGTGCGCACTGCATAATAAAACCTTCTTAATTGCGGGGCGGCGATTGTACCCCGTTATTGCAGACGGAAAAAGCGTCGGCTGGGAGAAGGGACAAACAACAGGAAGAGTACCAGCAGGTCGGGCATTTTCTGCAGCATTAGCGTACGGAAAATCTCACGTTTTGATTCGCCGGCAATACTGAACAGCTCAGGATATCCATACCCCAGCGATGCCGCCCACAGATAAGCGGTGGCAATAATTTGCGTCAACAGATACAGCCAGCGCGCCCAGTTTCGCCCCTTCACCACGGAAAAAGCACAGAGAATTTCAACGAAGACCAGCACCAGGCTGCCGAAGAAAATCAGCGTCAGGCTCCAGGTTTGCGCGCTGCGTACCACGAAGTCGATCATTCCCCGTATGCCCAGCACATTGCAGAGCATGAAGACATCCACACAGCGGATAAGAATAATGGCGATAGCCGCCACTTGTACCAGTGCGGGTACATTCGGACGGGCGTGAGACTGATGCGCTTTAGTAAAGAATCCCAATGTGCAATATTCCCTGTGAAAAATGCCGCGACAAGCGCGGCATCCGTGACACAACGTTTAAGATTCTAGAATCATTGTCCCTGTCTTGCACGCTGGATATCGCGCACTCGCTGCTTTTCCGCGCGCGCCATCAGATACCAGGCGATTAAACCAACAATCCCCACGACACCCAGTATCAGGCTCGCGAGGGCGTTGATCTCCGGGTTCACCCCCATACGCACGCTCGAGAAGACCAGCATTGGCAGCGTTGTCGCCCCCGGGCCGGAAACGAAGCTGGCAATAACCAGATCGTCGAGAGAGAGGGTAAACGCCAGCAGCCAGCCAGAGATAATCGCTGGCATGATCATCGGTAGCGTAATAACAAAGAACACTTTCAGCGGCGTCGCGCCAAGATCCATCGCCGCCTCCTCAATTGACCTGTCGAGTTCACGCAGACGCGAGGAGATAACCACCGCGACATAAGCCGTACAAAAGGTCACATGCGCCAGCCAGATGGTGAGCATGCCGCGATCCGACGGCCAGCCAATCGCATGACCAAGGGCAACAAACAGCAGCAACAGCGACAGCCCGGTGATCACATCCGGCATCACCAACGGCGCGGTAATCATAAACGCAAAACCGTTGGCACCACGGAAACGGCCAAAGCGCACCATCACCACTGCCGCAATCGTACCGAGGATCGCCGCCATCGTCGCGGCGCAGGCGGCAATGGTCAGACTCAGGCGCACTGCGCTCATCATGGCGTCATCATGGAACAACTCGCTATACCAGCGCGTTGACCAGCCGGCCCACACCGTCACCAGTTTGGAGCTGTTGAAGGAATAGATGACCAGCATCAGCATCGGCGCATAGAGGAACGTGAACCCCAGCACCAGAATCAAAATACGCCACGGGGAACGCACTACCGGCAAGTTATTCATGCGTTGTCTCCCATCTGTTTCTGTTGATGTTTATGGAACCACATGATTGGCACGATCAGCAGCAGCAGCATAATAATCGCCACAGCCGAGGCCACCGGCCAGTCGCGGTTATTAAAGAACTCCTGCCACAGGACGCGACCAATCATGATGCTGTCCGGGCCACCGAGCAGTTCCGGGATCACGAACTCACCCACCGCCGGGATAAACACCAGCATGGAGCCAGCGATAATGCCCCCTTTGGTCAACGGCACGATCACGCTAAAGAAGGTTTTCAGCGGGCGCGCGCCCAGATCCAGCGACGCTTCAACCAGCGAGTAGTCAATACGCGTCAGCGCGGTGTAGATAGGCAGCACCATAAACGGCAAATAGGCATAAACGATACCGATATACACCGCCAGGTTTGTGTGCAGAATCGTCAGCGGCTGATCGATAATCCCCAGCCACATCAGAAAATTATTCAGCACGCCGTTACTTTTCAGGATCCCCATCCAGGCATAGACGCGAATCAGGAAAGAGGTCCATGAAGGCAAAATAACCAGCAGCAGCAGAATATTACGCGTCGACGGCTTACTGTGCGCAACGGCCCAGGCCAGCGGATACCCCAGAACCAGACAGCAGATCGTCGACACCGCCGCGACCTGTAATGACTGGAGATACGCTTCAAAATAGAGCGGATCGTCGGTCAGTTGCAGGAAGTTATTGATGTTGAGCGAAATGGTGAGCTGATTATCGGCCCACTCCACCAGATCCGTATAGGGCGGGATCGCGCGCGCCATCTCTGCCAGACTGATTTTGAAGACAATCAGGAACGGCAGTAAAAACAGTAAGATCAACCAGATATAGGGAAGCGCGATAACGAACTTGCGCCCGTGCTTCATCTGAAAACGCGCCAACCACAGGTTAAAACCGCCCGGTTTTTCGACGCGGGTCGGTGGTTCAAGTGTACTCATCACCGCTCCTTAAACCGTCAGAACCACACAACTGTCGGCATCCCAGCACAGGCGAACTTCGTCGCCCCATGTCGGGGTACCTTTACGATAGCGGTGCTCGTTCTGCAACTGCGCACTGATCATTTGCCCGCTTTGCAGACGAACGTGGTAAATCGACAGATCGCCAAGGTAGGCAATATGCACCACCTCACCCACCGCGAAGTTATAACCGTCGGCAGGCGGCTCTTCGCAGAGCATGATTTTCTCCGGGCGCAACGCAACATAGACCGGTACGTTATCCACAACAGAGGCATCCGGGTCCACTTTCAGCGGATGAACCAGCCCCGGCGAATCAATCACCAGACCGTCGTCCTCACGCGCTTTAAGCAGGCCTTCGAACACGTTAACCGAGCCGATAAATTCGGCGCTGTAGCGGGTGGTCGGGTGTTCATAAATCTCTTCAGGTTCGCCAATTTGCACAAACTTACCGCGGTTCATAATGGCGATACGTCCGGCCATGGTCATGGCTTCTTCCTGATCATGCGTGACCATAACGCAGGTCACGCCAACGCGCTCCAGAATGTCCACCACTTCCAGTTGCATACGGTCACGCAGTTTCTTATCCAGCGCACCCATCGGTTCATCAAGCAGCAGGAGTTTCGGGCGTTTTGCCAGACTACGGGCCAACGCGACACGCTGACGCTGACCGCCAGAAAGCTGATGCGGTTTACGCTTCGCGAACTCCTGCATGTGCACAAGACTCAGCATCTCCGCAACACGGCTGGCGATTTCCGCTTTGGGCAGCCTGTCCTGCTTGAGGCCAAACGCGATGTTCTGTTCAACGGTCATATGCGGGAACAAGGCATAGGACTGAAACATCATATTGATAGGACGCAGATAAGG
This sequence comes from Phytobacter diazotrophicus, assembly GCF_052061655.1. Taxonomy (NCBI): domain Bacteria; kingdom Pseudomonadati; phylum Pseudomonadota; class Gammaproteobacteria; order Enterobacterales; family Enterobacteriaceae; genus Phytobacter; species Phytobacter diazotrophicus. The sequence goes on from NZ_CM125428.1 coordinate 3,766,918, forward strand.
CGGCACATGCGCCAGATCGACACCATCGAGCATAATTTGCCCGGTCGTTGGCTGTTCAAAGCCTGCCAGCATTCGCAGCAGCGTTGACTTGCCGCAACCAGATGCACCCAGCAGCGCGAAGATTTCGCCTTTATAAATGGTCAGACTGACGTCATCAACGGCGTGCTGGCCGTCAAACGATTTGGTCAGATTGCGGATTTCAAGCAGAGGCGTTAAATCCTTACGGGTTTTCGCCTGTGGGCGGGGGATAGCGTCATTCACTCAAGTGCTCTCCGGCAAAAAAACTCAACCAGTACCAGCTAGTTGTCTACAAATGACCGGACAGAGGCCAATGACCCCTGTCCAGGTTTAGGGCAATTGCACCGCCCTGGTGCAACGCAATCACTGTTCAGGTGATTGATTATTTGCCGCTTTTTACTTTTGTCCACGCGCGGGTTCTTACGCGGTCAATTTTCGGATCCTGCACTTTCAGCGTATACAGTTTCGCGAAAACATCCGCCGGCGGATAGATTGCCGGGTTGTCACGTACTTCTGCGCTGATCAACGGTTTGGACTCTTTGTTACCGTTAGCATAGAAGACATGGTCACTGATGTGCGCGATAACGTCAGGACGCATCAGGTAGTTCAGGAACTGATACGCTTCGTCTTTGTTTTTCGCGTCAACAGGCATGGCGAAGACGTCGAAGAACGCCAGGGCGCCCTCTTTCGGAATGATGTAGTTAACATGCACGCCGTTCTTCGCTTCTTTAGCACGGTTAGCCGCCTGCCATACGTCGCCCGCCCAGCCGATGGCTACGCAGATGTCGCCATTTGCCAGATCGTTAATGTACTGAGAGGAGTGGAAGTAGCGAATGTTCGGACGCAGTTTCAGCAGCAGATCGGTTGCCGGGCCGGAGTAATCGTCCGCTTTGGTGCTGTTCGGATCTTTACCCAGGTAGTTCAGCACGGTCGCGAAAATCTCTTCTGGCGCATCCAGGAAGGAGACGCCGCAGCTTTTCAGTTTTTCGAGGTTTTCAGGTTTCAGCACCAGATCCCAACTGTTGACCGGCACATCGCCCAATACCGCTTTGACTTTATCAACGTTATAGCCAATGCCGGTGGTGGCCCACAGGTACGGCACCGCGTATTTGTTGTCCGGGTCATGCTGAGCAACCATTTTCAGCACATCCGGGTCCATGTTCTTCCAGTTCGGCAGCTTGCTCTTATCGAGCGGCTGGAACACACCGGCGGTTAACTGGCGCTCAAGGAAGCTTGCAGAAGGCACCACCAGGTCGAAACCGGTGCTGCCCGCCATCAATTTGCCTTCCAGCACTTCGTTGGAATCGAACACGTCGTAAACAACTTTAATCCCGGTCTCTTTTTCAAAGTTTGCGACCGTATCCGGCGCAATATAGTCAGACCAGTTATACACATGCAGCGTCTTTTGCTCTGCGGCGAGTGTGCTGGCAGAGACAGCCATTAATGCACCCGCAACAAGACCTGATAACCATTTTTTACTCAAAGCGGTCATATCTCATTCCTTCTGGAAAGTCCGTTACCATACGAACTAAGTGTACGCATTTAAGATATGCAAAATTCATGCATATTTTGTCAGTCTGCACTGGTCGAAGAGGAAAATTCTTTCGGCCGACGCCGCATGCTTTCAAAGCACCGCAAGAATAACTGTAGCCAGGGTTAGAGGCTATAGGGCAGATTAAAAAACGCCTTTTATCAATTTTTTATGCAGATTCTGTCTATGTGATAAGCCGAAACGGCGGGAATAGCGGTGAATAATTCTTTAAAAGAAGGTTAAAAGCAGAATTAAAACATTCATTATGCAGCCGCTCTGGCAGCGACTGCGCTAATGTCAGGCAGGTTTAGTGAAGAAAATTGTGCGCGTCTTCGCCAGCTTTGAGCTCTTCTTCTTCGGGAACAAACAGCATCTGATGGGCGCGGGCTTCAAGGATCACCATTGAAATTTGCTCTTCGCTCTGGCGCATGAACCATGCAAATTGTTCGAGCGTCACCCCGGCGCCTGAGGATAATGTCTGGCAAACGACCAGCTTTGGCAGGTTATCATCCTGAATATCGAGAAATGCTTTCACCGTCAAAGAACTGGCATTGATGGCGGAAAGATCGGCGGCCAGTGCCAGCAAGGCGGAAGGCTTCACTTCCGCCATCGCCGTAAACAGGACAACGTCGTTAATCAGATCGATTTTGGCGTCAAACACCCCGTCGAAATTCTGCATATGCGGCAGGTGCAACGCCTGGCAGGTATCGCATTCGAAGAAACTGATACCCAGTTCATCAAGCCATTGACGAAGCGTGTCCAGACCAGGTGCGACGAGTGAATTCATGCGCAAAACAACCTCTGACGAAAAAATGGGAGCCATAGCTTACGCAAAAAGCAGGCCGCATACCATTATGTAGCGCGGAAAATCGACTAGCCGCCGGTTTTGAGGCAATAGCCGGGCGTGGCATGGCGCTCAATCCAGGCAATCATTTTACCTGCGATATCCACCCCTGTGGTCTTCTCAATACCTTCAAGCCCAGGCGACGCATTCACTTCCATCACCAGCGGCCCCCGGTTGGCACGAAGGATATCCACCCCGGCGACATCCAGACCGAGTGTCTGTGCGGCTTTAATCGCCATCTCCCGCTCACGCGGAGTGATTGTCGCCACGCTGGCCACGCCGCCACGATGCAGATTGGAGCGAAAATCCCCCTCTTTCGCCTGCCGCTCAATCGCCGCGACAACCTCATTGCCCACCACCAGGCAGCGAACATCCCGCCCCTTCGCTTCCTCAATGTATTCCTGAACCAGAATATGGGCGTTCAGGCCGCGAAACGCGTCAATCACACTTTCTGCCGCCTGCCGTGTTTCGGCAAGGACCACGCCGATCCCCTGCGTCCCTTCCACCAGTTTTACCACCAGCGGCGCGCCACCGACCATGGCAATCAGATCACTGGTGTCATCCGGTGAATGAGCGATCCCCGTCACCGGCAGATCAATCCCCTGGCGGGCCAGAAGTTGCAGAGAACGCAATTTGTCACGCGCGCGCGTAATCGCCACCGACTCATTGAGCGGATAGCTGCCCAGCATTTCAAACTGGCGCAACGCGGCAGTACCGTAAAAGGTAATCGCGGAACCGATTCGCGGGATCACCGCATCAAAATGGGGAAGTTGACGGCCTTTGTAATGGACCGAAGAAGCCGCGGGGTCGATGTTCATATAACACGACAGCGGATCGAGAATTTCGACCAGATGCCCGCGCGCAATGGCAGCTTCGCGCAGGCGTTTGCATGAATAGAGCGTTCCGTCCCGGGACAATATGGCGATTTTCACCCTGCACCTCTCTCAATAGACTGGCAATACTCTACCTTTTTCACATTGCCGGAAGGCGGCAAGTCAGTAAGCCCCGACAGCATAGACAACGCTATGACCAGGGCACCCAGACATAGCAAATGCACTGGCAACGTAAAGTATGACGAGTAGAAAGCCTGCGTATCATACACGCAGCGAGACACAGGATGAACGGGAATTAGCGCACTGCCCACCCTTGTTTATGCAAATAGTCGAGGATGAACGGACGGTTCTCTTTAATGATGGTGCGCCGGATATGATCGCTCCAGGTATCCTGGCGGGTATTGCTGCCTCGCGACGTATAATACGCGGCAATTTGCGCATCATATTGTGCAAGGATGTCCGCATCGACAGGCTGATAGCTGTTCTCATGCACCACCAGCGCGGCGGGTAAACGCGGCTTCACCTGCGGATCATCGGCAGGCCAGCCAAGACAGAGCCCAAAGAGTGGCAAAACATGCTGAGGCAGATGAAGTAATTCGGTCACCGCCTCAATGCTGTTACGGATCCCACCGATATACACGCCGCCAAGGCCGAGTGATTCCGCTGCCGTCATGGCATTTTGCGCCATCATGGCCGTATCAACGACACCGAGAAGGAGCTGTTCCGCCAGCCCCAGTTGCGCCTGCGGGCAAATTTGCAGATGGCGATTAAAATCGGCGCAAAACACCCAAAATTCAGCGGCTTCAGCCACATGCTGTTGACCGCCGGTCAGCGTAACCAGTTGTTGACGTAACGCCGGGTCGGTCACGCGAATAATTGAACTGCACTGTAAAAAGCTGGAACTGGAGGCGGCCTGGGCACCGGCGATAATCGCTTCACGCTGCGCTGCGCTAATGGGTTCCTGGGTGAAATGGCGGATAGAGCGGTGGGCGCGGAGCAGATCGATAACTGGAGTCATGGTCGTTTTCCCTGGAAACAAAACCCCCATTATAGCGAACACTCAGACCGGAAATGCTCGTCAAAATGTGTTGAAAGGTTGCGGAAATTAACATAACAGGCACAACCTGTTTTATACGTGGGCGCAAAAGCCGCATTATATCCCTGCTTACCGTCTGGTTTAAGGAGGATCCATGTACACAGTGATATTTGGTCGCGCAGGTTGTCCACAGTGCGCACGCGTAAAAGAGTTGGCTGAAAAAGTCAGCAAAACACAGGATAATTTTGAGTGGCGTTATGTTGATATCCATGCGGACGGCGTTACCCGCGCAGCGCTGGAACAAGCCGCAGGCAAACCCATCGAAACGGTGCCGCAAATTTTTGTCGATCAAAAACACATTGGTAGTTTTACCGAATTTGATAAGTTCGTTCGCAAACAGTTCGGTAGAATAAAGTAAACAGGCAATAACCGGGGTGACACTGGTCTTATCGCGTCCCGTTGCCAAAGAAACTGCTGATAAACAGATAGCAGAGCGCACCCAGCGCACACCAGAATACCGCACTAAACAGCCACGCCAGCTCCTGCCATACAGAACGCACCGGGGTAAAAAACAGACGCATGACGACGAAGCAGAGCGGTGCGGCGAGGATCGCGCCAAACAGTGGCAACATCACTTTACGGCGACGTGAAAAAATACTGGCAACGGCACCCGGTAAAGTAAAAAACAGCAACCCGAGTTCAGGATGCCCGGACGCACGAAAGGCACCTTTCATATTCGTCACTTCTAAAAAACAGACGACAATGAAAAGTAAAAAACAACAAATGATGCCTGCAAGTCCGCGTTTATGTTTCAAACAATCCTCCTGACTTTTCTCTATCAAACTCTTCATCCGTTGCAATGAACGAACGGTCAGATAAAGCGTTATGGCACTCCCTGCCGAAAAACCCCCGCGCGAATAGATGATTCTTACTAGCCGTTGCAATTCAATACGATTAAACTAGCGGCCAGTTATTGTGTTGCCGGGAATAAAGACGCACTAGTGCGTTTTTCTAACTCAGATTCTTCGCAAAACAGTAGCCCAAATAACCCATTCTTTCAATAGCTTACAAGTAAACAAGAAGTTAGCCTCCGTGAATATAAACGTCGCAGATTTGTTAAACGGGAATTACATACTGTTATTATTTGTTGTTCTGGCGCTCGGACTCTGTCTGGGGAAATTACGCCTGGGTTCTGTACAACTCGGTAATTCCATTGGCGTTTTAGTGGTTTCCTTATTATTAGGTCAGCAACATTTCAGCATAAACACTGATGCCCTCAATTTAGGTTTTATGCTGTTTATTTTTTGCGTAGGAGTGGAAGCTGGGCCAAACTTTTTTTCTATTTTTTTCCGCGACGGCAAAAATTACCTGATGCTGGCGCTGGTATTAGTCGGCAGCGCATTGTTGATTGCTCTTGGGCTCGGCAAATTGTTCGGCTGGGATATCGGTCTGACGGCGGGGATGCTGGCAGGCGCAATGACGTCCACGCCTGTACTGGTGGGTGCCGGTGATACACTACGTCATTCGGGTATGGACAGTACCCAGCTTTCACAAGCACTCGATCACTTAAGCCTCGGCTACGCCCTGACCTACCTTATTGGCCTGGTCAGTTTGATTGTCGGCGCTCGCTATATGCCGAAGTTGCAGCATCAGGATCTGCAGACCAGCGCCCAACAGATCGCCCGTGAGCGTGGACTCGACACCGACACCAACCGCAAGGTCTATCTGCCAGTCATCCGCGCCTATCGCGTCGGTCCGGAGCTGGTGGCCTGGGCGGACGGCAAAAATCTGCGTGAGCTGGGTATTTATCGCCAGACGGGCTGTTATATCGAGCGTATTCGTCGTAACGGTATTCTCGCAAACCCGGACGGCGATGCGGTACTGCAAATGGGCGACGAAATCGCGCTGGTTGGTTATCCGGATGCGCATGCGCGTCTCGACCCCAGTTTCCGTAACGGAAAAGAGGTGTTCGACCGCGACCTGCTCGACATGCGCATTGTCACCGAAGAGGTGGTGGTGAAAAACCATAATGTCGTGGGGCGCCGTCTGGCTCAAATTAAGCTGACGGACCATGGCTGTTTCCTCAACCGCGTTATCCGCAGCCAGATTGAGATGCCGATTGACGACAACATCCTGCTCAATAAAGGTGATGTCTTGCAGGTGAGCGGTGATGCCCGTCGTGTGAAAGCCATCGCTGACCGCATCGGCTTTATCTCTATTCATAGTCAGGTCACGGACCTGCTCGCCTTCTGCGCTTTCTTTATTGTTGGCCTGATGATCGGCATGATCACCTTCCAGTTCAGCACCTTCAGCTTTGGTATTGGAAACGCGGCGGGCCTGCTGTTTGCCGGGATCATGCTCGGCTTTCTGCGCGCCAACCACCCGACTTTTGGCTACATCCCTCAGGGTGCGCTGAATATGGTGAAAGAGTTTGGTCTGATGGTCTTTATGGCAGGTGTCGGCTTAAGCGCCGGTAGCGGCATTGGTAACAGCCTGGGTGAAGTGGGCGGACAGATGCTGATCGCGGGCCTGATTGTCAGCCTGGTGCCTGTGATGATCTGTTTCCTGTTCGGTGCCTGGGTGCTGAAAATGAACCGCGCACTGCTGTTTGGCGCGCTGATGGGGGCACGTACCTGTGCGCCAGCGATGGAGATTATCAGCGATACCGCGCGCAGTAACATTCCGGCACTGGGTTACGCAGGCACCTATGCGATAGCGAACGTACTGCTTACGCTGGCGGGGACACTGATAATCATTGTCTGGCCGGGCTTAGGATAACTCCTAACTTAAAAAAATAATTAACACCTGGAGAACTTTTTTTCTCAGCATTAGTCATAACTAGTGCCACTGCTTTTCTTTGATGTCCCCAATTTGTGGAGCCCATCAACCCCGCCATTTCGGTTCAAGGTTGATGGGTTTTTTGTTGTCTGCTATTTTACCTCATACAAATCACTTAGTTACGCCCCTCTTCACTCATCAATGGCGACGAATTGGCGGCAGAGATACACACATGCAAAACTTAGTCTATAGTACCGCTGCTATGTATCGACCCGTTGCGCAGCAAAAACTATGGGAATTGCACCTACATAAACGATGAGCGGCCTTGTTGGAACTTAGTGGTAACTATTTATGATCTTAAGAAAGGTAAAGGAGTAAAACTTTTCATGAGTACAAACAGAGAAATAGCCATCCATGCTTTAAAAAGATACCTCAGTAAAAACTTTGCAGATCATATCGATATGAGTAATGTTGGAAGCAGGTCAACGGACAGGGAATTCAACCTTCTATCCAGATGCATTGCCGCAATGTCTGTTAAAATTCATAATAATGAAGTAGATAATGATATTTGTTCTGATTGCGTATGTGATGGCAGTGATGATCATGGTGTTGACGCTATATATGTAAATCATGACAAAAGAACTGTAACTGTTGTTCAATCCAAATTTGATTCCAGTGGTAATGGTTCTATTGGACGCAGCGAAATAAACGACTTCCTTAATTCTTGCAAAGAAATTCTCTTAGAAAAATACGATTTATTTAATGATAAATTTCGCCGTTGGGAACCCGATTTAGACAAAGCATATGATGCAACATATAAATATGTATTCGTCTTTTCATATAGTGGTGGAAGTCAATTAAGCGAAGAAGTGCAATGTATAATCTCACAAAATGAAAAAGATCTTAACTATGATATAGGACCAGATGCTACAACCATATCAATCCTGAACCTTGACGATTTGAGAGAGTATATGAGTAATCCTAACTCGATCAAAATAGATATGGATGATGTTGAGGTCCTTCAATATGGATTAAGCGATAATCCTTTGCCTGCTGTACATGGAATTATCACTGGTGATACTGTTGCTAGTTGGTGGAAAGAATATGGTGACGGACTCTTTGAGAAAAATATACGCGGAGGACTTGGCGATACATCAGAAGTTAACCAAGCGATAAAGGACACACTTATAAATAGACCTGATTTCTTCTATTATTTTAATAATGGAATAACAATCTTAGTAGATTCATTTGAACCAAGAAGAAGGAATAATACCAGCCGGAGAGAATCCGGTGGTTTTGATTTTAAAAACATGAGTGTTATTAATGGAGCTCAAACAATAAGCACTATAGGTAAAACTTTTTCATCAGGAGATATAACTTTAGACGACCTGAGCAAGGTTAAAATATCAAGTAGATTCATTAAATCCCTCATCAATAATAACGAGTCACCGAACGGTGATGTTGACGATATTTCTTTGGATATAACTATAGCGAATAACAATCAAAACAAAGTTACATCCAGAGATTTTGCATCAAAAGACCCTTTTCAACTTGAATTACGTAGGTCCATTGCCTTAGAAACCCCTTATCAATATGAAATAAAAAGAAGTGAAACTCCAGTTATAAATTCTTCGCCGTATGTGATGGATATGGATGATGCTCTTAATGCATTAATTTGTTGTAATCCTGCCATTAGAAACATTGCAAATCTCAAATCTAATAGGGGTCGTTTTTTTGAAAGTCTTACTGGCCCGTTATATAAAAGTGTATTTAATCCCAGCGTAACCAGCGTAAAGGTAATTAATTCGGTTAACGTATATAGAAAATGCCTAGATCATCTTTTACAGTTGGAAAAAAACCGCCCGACTAAACGAGATGAAAAGATTGCCATTCATGGTCGCTATGTTCTTATATCAATCGCCATGAACTCTCATACAAGAATAACAAATGCATCATCTGTTTTTTCGAAGGATTCTTTACCTGATTTTAACCAGATCCTTGATAACGCTTTTTCTACCATAGCTGAATATATTAACGATAAGTATGCTACCAGCCATATGCCTCGATTTTTTGAAAACCAGCAAAAATTGAAAGAGATTTATAGTCTTTTCAATATGTAACGGTTTGAATTAGAACACCCTTTATTTTAATCCTTAAGGGTGTTCTATCAAATTTTCTAAACGTATGATTAAACTGCTCCAACCCTAGCCCCAAAATGGTAAACACTTTCGCTAAAAATAATCTGCGATAGCTTTGTTATCGATTTCATTTTCTTTAGTGCCGCCTTTCGATAAAAGTTTCTTAATATTAAACAGTTAGACTATGAAATTGAAATCACCAACCCTTTTAATCCACTATATAACGTTCATAAAAATATAGAAAAAACCTATGTTTTCAGACAGTTAATAATTACTCACATAGAGCTTTCTAACTTAAAAAATGAAATTAACTGAAATTCTTTTCAAATTTTTCAGTTTGCAGATTCGCGCAAACCCCCAGCAATGGCGCGGTCTGGCGGTACGGTTTGAAGAAAAATAAAACTGAAAAAATTACCTGATCCAAAAACCGCAGGCGGGTGCGGTGTAGCGCCGTTTTTGTCTGCGGCGTCTTTATTTTGTTGGGGTATGGCTGCGCCAGCATGCCGGGGTGCGTTTGATCGTTTCGTGGGATTACTCGCGGGTATACTGTCGGGAAAGGCGCTCACAGCGCGTTATGGTGCGTCTGGCGAAGGGGCATAAAAAAGCCCGCACACTGGCGGGCTAAGATGATTTCATTCAGGCAATGATAGCGGCGTATTTTCCCCTGGTTGTTCCTGCTTTTGTCGCCGTCTGCGTAAACCCGCCAGACTGCACAGGTGCGCCCGTTCCGGGGTGTGTATGGCTGGCACATTGACTGGCCAGCTCCGCCAGCAGGTCGATAGTGTCCAGTAACATGGTCAGGGCATTGGTCTGTTCGGTGCCGATATGCACGGTCTGGCCAATCACCTGCTGACCAGCGGCCACGCTCCTGCGCAGTGCGGCAATCTTTTCTGTCAGCGCGCCGCGCGTCTCGATATCGATATTCCCGACCACCCTGCTGGACTGCCGCCCGTCAATCTCGGTTTCGGCATCACCCTGAATACTGGCCAGATATTTTCCGCCTGCGGCCATCGCATAATCGCCTGTGACGACCTGCTGAACAGCCCCGGCCATCAGTGTGGACGTGCCAAGCACGGTTGTCTTATCTGTCGCTTTGACCGTTGTTTCCCGTTTGACCAGATCCCGCTTTTCGCTGTCGGCGGTCACTTCGCGGGACATGGACGTCTCGCGGATGGCCTGATCGGTCTGCCGCTCCCAGTCGCCGCCCTGGGTAACGCGGTGCGAGACACCCTCGCGTTGTTGTTGCAGCTGCTCGCCGGGCTTCACGTCCGGCAGGCTTGTCCCGTCCGGCAATGTCTGGCGTACAAACGGCTTATCCGGGCGGCCGCCTGTGAAACCCACTTCGACCAGCGTTCCTTCTGGCGGAAACTGGAACATCCCCGAATCATTCCCGGCCATAGGAACCGCTAACGGCACAGCGGAATAAACCGGGGTTGTTTTGTCCGGGTTACCGTCTGCGTCAAGCAGCTGCACATCAACGGCATACCGAGGGCGGAACGGATCGGCAAAATTGCCGCTTGAGACGGGTTCACTCGCCGCCACCACGCGTGCCATTTTCGGCAGATGCAGCCCGCTGGCCAGCTCCGGGAACTGACTTTCAATCTGGCGCTGAATGGGCGATTTTTGCAGGGGTTCGCCCGTGATTTTATTGCGCGGCGTCCAGGCAATATCCATTGTGTCGTTTGTCAGCGTGACTTTCGTCAGGCGCTGGCCGTTCACTTCCACACCCGGACGCAGGGACTGGATCAGAGGAATGGTCATCGAATTTCCGGCTGCATTGCCCTGGCTGAACTCGTGGGGGATTTCCACCGGACGCCCCGCGAATAACGCCGCCTCCGCGCCGCCTGCATACACGGAACCATCCGGCAACTGATACCAGACATAATCCGTGATGCCAAAAGCGCTACCCAGATTATTGAGCAACTGGAAGCCCGTGCCGGAATGGGTGAAATGAGGGATCGGCGTACTGCTGTAGCTGGCATCCGGCACCGTTACCGTGATGCCGCTGTTTTCCGTCAGCCAGGCGGCAACATCCCGTAATGTCGGATGCTGAAATGAGCATGGCCAGGCGTGATCAAAGACGCCTGCCAGTTCACGGACAAACAGGCGCACAAATCCCCGGCCAGCAGGCTGGGAGCGTTCAACATACCCGGTAAACCAGCGCAGCAACTCCCCGGCATAACCCACATCAAGGCGCACGGTCTTCCCGGTATAGTCCTGATCGGTTTCGGCGGTGATAAAACCGCGTCCGCAGTTGCTCAGTTCCAGCACAATGTTCACATCAGAGAGATGGATCTCATCAGTAGACAGATAAAGTCGTTTAATGGGTTTCATTCATCACCCCAGGGCATCGTTTACGGGTTTTAGCACTTTTCTTTCGAACCAGGTCATTTTTTCCTCTGACTCCGCCGAATCCCCCGACCGGGTGGAAGCGCCAGCCCCCTGCGCTTTACTGGTCGCGTTTTTACCTGCTGCGGCCTCTTTTTTCTCTGCCACACTGAGAAATTCCGTTAACGTAAAGGTCACCAGCCAGGACATTCGCCCGTCCTGCTGCGGGGCATCCAGCGTGCCGGAAAACGTTGCCTGCCGCAGATTCACCGCACGGGCGACATTGTTGGCCACACGGTATACCGCACGCTTTCCGCTCTTGTCCGTGGCATTAGCCAGCTGGAAAATCCGCGTCAGAATATTGATATCTTTAAAGGCAACCTCGCCGGATACCCGCATTTCTTTACCCTTTGCGCCCTCTTCGGATTTACTTGTTGAACTGGTGCTGCCCGACTGGTCTTTATCGGGGAATTGTTGCGTGATCGTGACGCGCATATTTTTCAGCGGGATAGCTTCGCCATTAAGCGCCAGCATGATAGCTGTCATGAATCATCCCCCTGATAACACTGAGATCGGCACCTGTCAGCATAAGGGCGGCGCTGTATACAGAAGACGCTGCCGGAATATCGGTTAACAGCGCTTTCGTGATGGTTGCCGCATCACCGCTGGCGGTGAATACCCAGGCGCTGGCGCTTTTCGCCGCCAGTGCCCCCGCAGCGTTCGCAATACCGGATAACAGTTCGGTACGCTGCGCCTTAAACGCGCCCAGGCTCGCTTTCAACCCGGCCAGGCTTAATGAACCCGACGCCGCAGCGCTGGCCACCGCCGCCGCACTGCTCATCGCGCGCGTTGTGGGGACTGACAGAGGAATAGCATCAGCCAGCCCGTTACGGGCTTTTGCAGGTTTCTGCATCTTCACCGTTGCCAGCTCTGCCGCCGAACGGGCAAGGCGGGATACCTGCGTGAAAGCCGGTGCGGGGAAAACTGCCGTGACGGGATCGAGATACGCCATAAATTCATCGTGGCTTTGCCCGGCCACCATAAAAATCACGACATCGGCATGTGCCGTCAGGCTGGCCAGCTTTTCAGCCAGCCACCCCACCGCATTTACCGGGCTGAGATAAACCCCGTTATCCGTCTGCTGGCCCAGCCCGTAAACCCACGGATGCGCAGCGGCGACTGAGCAACTCAGCGACGGCAGCGCATCAGAAAGTGAAAGCGTCGCCTTACGCCACATTTTCGGGCACCTCCGGCCATGTGATATCCGTTGCCGATGTATCGACCCGGTTCAGCAGGACACGGTATTTCCGCCAGGCCGTCAGCGCGGCACGTTCCTCATCACTGGCCATGTCAAGCTCGGCAGCGTCCTGGAGCGGTGCAATTTTTTCAGTGGCCAGCGTCAGCAGCCGTTTACGCTCATCTTCTGCCTGCGCCATTAATTGCTCAGGCGTCGGGGCCGGACGGTCTGCCAGAACGGGATAACCGTTATCATCAGCAACGATAATTTTCCCTTCGGTCACACGCTGGATAAGGTACTGATAAACCCCCTCTCCTACAGCCTGCGCATCATCAGGCCATCCGGCGACAGAATTGATGTAATTATCCCGGTATGCCTCCGGGTAAAATGCATTACGTGCAGCGCTGTAATAAATAGCCATATTATTTCCCCCAGGCGAACCACATAAACCCAAGCCCGTTACTGGACGTGCGGTATGTGAAACCAAACTGATTAGTTGGCAGGGCATAAACGGAATGGCCGTTATTCACGCCAAGCCCCATCTGACAGATCACACCTGAGCATTTATTGGGAAACGCAATATTGTAGCCATGCGATTCTGGCTCATTTGTCGCACTCTGAATCCAGCCAAACTGAAACATAAACCCCGTGACCACATCCACAAAATACCCGTTCGTATCACTGAGCATCGTCAGGCGGTTAGCCACTCCCGCAAACCGGTTGTTGATATAATTCGACAACCAGTCGTTACCCCAGGCACTGCCATGAATATTCCCGGTCGGGTTATCTACAGGGATGGCACTAAACTGAGACTGAATGCCCGACCATTTCGCGTACAGATGTGCAGACAGCAGCCCACCCCATGCAGGACCATTAATATCGCCCGTTAAATTATTAATGGGGATCGCGTTAAACTGGCCCTGAATACCCGCCCACTTATTCGCCAGATGATTTGACAGCCAGTCATTCCCCCAGGCGCTCCCGTGAATATTCCCGGTTGCGTTATCTACCGGAATGGCGCTGATTTTGTTTTGCAGGTCGTTGAAGCGCACAGTGAGATTCACGGCCAGCGAACCGCCCCAGGCGGTCCCGGAAACATCACCCGTGGCGTTATTCACCGGGATAGCGCCAAAGCGTCGGTTAAGATTGTTGGACAGCCAGTCCGGTGCACCATTTACCCCCCACATCGTGCCATGTGAGTTACCATCCGTTGCGTAGATGGCCTCGCCTGCCCACAGTGCGCGGGTGGCTTTTACCTGCCCGTCCTGGGTAAACGTAACCCGGCCAAATTCAACCGTATTTGTTGCATTCACGGTACGAAAGGCAAACCCTCCAGTGCCCGCCCCCTGGTTATTTGTAAACCCGGCCATTCCTGAGTCGATGCCGTTCCAGTCAACGGTCAGCCCCTGATATTGCGGACTCGCTGGCATCGTGGCATGAAAGCCATATGCTCTTGCGACATCGTTAGTCACCGTTCCGGCATTGAAAACTGCCGGGCTGTCACTGGTAAATTTCCGGCCAGGCCTGGCGAAGTAATGCAGCCCGTCCCCCGTGGCGATCAGACGGTCTGTGTAATCATCAGGGCTGAAATCAGCATGAAAATCCAGAAAAGGCGTTCCTCCGGACAGCTCAATACTTCCGAACCAGGGAACCTGACTGCTACCCAGCCCCAGAACGTTACGGGCCGCAGCTTTATCAACCAGATCGCCAAGATTCGCGGCCTTGCGCATAAAATCGTTGTTTGACTGCTGCTGTGCCAGGCTCCCTTTCGGGCGCATGTCGGTTACCGTGCCATCCGCATTGACCTGCGCAACCGGGCAAACGTAATGGTGTACATCGTTCTGATCGTAATCAGCCAGCGCAGCCGCAACGACAGGCACGGCTGACACTTCCCAGGCACTGGTAAGTTGTCCCGTAAAAGACGCATCAACAAAGACACGATAGGGGCGCGCTATGGGCGTAATGACCCTGTTCGCAGGAAGCACCACGCGCAGCCCGGCAACATACCCGACGCCAGCGGTAAGGACATAATCAGCGCCAGAGCGCACGAGCAACCAGCCATCCCCAAAAAATGCAGCCTGTCCGTAAACATCCACGTTTTCGACGCGCTGGCGTTCATCCACGCCGGACAGCCGCGCAGTGAAATCAATCTGCCAGGTTTCGGCAGGCGTCCTGATTTCGGTCTGCGTTGCCGCGCCGTTGTACTCCATCAAAAATGAGCGGGTGAGAACGTTACCCTGCTGCCCGGCCCGCGTTTTCAGTTTCTGCTGAACCGGGGCATGAACAACCATGGCCAGTGTGCCGGAGGCTTTGTTAGTCAGGCCAATCCAGTTGAAATCAAAATCCCCGGTATCCGCGCCCAGTACAACGGAATACACCACGCGGTTGGCATTCACCACCCCGGTACGCGTGACGGGCTGGCGGTGGACAATATAGCGCGCGTCCGGTAGCTGTTCTGCCCGGTTGACAGGAAGGGACGGATCGAGGCCCGGCACATTTGCGAAAACAAATTCATCCAGCAGAACAGGTTCATTGCTGGCCGCCTGGCGTGCTTTCCACTGCTCAAACGCAGTTGTAATAACAGTCTGTGACATTCAGTACTCCCTACAGGCTGGCGCTGAATGTCGCGCCGCCACTCTCATTGCTCCCCAGGCTGGCCGGATAGCACACGTATTCACCCTGATCCCACCCTGCGCGGATCACGAATTTTTCAGAGGTCATCACCTCAAACTGGTAGCGGCGGCACGTCCGGCCATACTGCCGGATAATCTGGATCATCAGCTGCGTGTTGGCTGCAATCTGGCTGTCCGTGACCCGTACAGTGATAACATCCCAGTCAATACCGTCCTGCCGTTCCAGTAATTCCACATAACCAATTTCGAGACGGTCAAAAATACGAATGAATCCCGCCACAGACCCGGCATCCGCCGCATTAACAAAGGCATACGCAATGCGCTTGCGGAACAGTGACAGCGGTTCACCGTCAAACCGGGTTATATCCCGGTCATAGGCCATCAGCCCCAGCAACGCTTCTGAACAGGTCAGCGGATCAAGCTGATTAACAGGCCAGGTGATCCAGCCATATACGAGCGCCCAGAATTTACGGGCCGCGCGCAATAGCGCTTTCGGTTCCCCGTCATTCATCCAGAAGGGGAGCGCCAGCGTTTTCAGTTTCTCCAGAAAATCAGTCATTCAGTAATTCCACCGTCAGGGTTTTCAGGCGCGGGATACTCAGTTCACTGATAATGTCGGCAAGGGAAAAAACCAGTGAATCCGCCAGGGGGTATTGGTCATGGATTTCTGCCGCCAGTGTCGAAAAACTGAACCGTGAATACGGCCAGGTCTTTTTCACGTCATAGTCGGCATTTTCCCGAAAGGCACAGCGCACCATGTTGGTAATGCCTGTTTTCAGTAATGCCTGGTCGTCGGCGGTGACGTTGGCCAGCGATTTGACATACACCGTCACCCGTAAATCATGCAGCGTCTCCGGCAGTGCAAAACACTGCATGTCATCGCCGTGGCCATGATTGCCCTGCGTCGTAATGTAATCATTCACCGCCGCCACGAACGGGGCAGAAACCACCCCCGTATCCAGCAACAGATACGCATTGGCTGTCCCCGGCCCGCGCGGTGCATCGTGCAGGAAAAAGATGCGGTCAATGGACAGCCCGGCCACGCCGGAAATCATGGATCGGTATACGGCGTCGGTGTGGTAATTTCCGACCAGGTTAAACTGATTGCGGCAACGCTCGCGCAGTTCATCATCACTTTCTTCGTCAGCGCCTGGCGTGATCAGCCAGTCCTCATCGTTCACGACGCGGCTGATACCCGCCACGGCCACAGGTAAAATGCGGTAATATCCCGGAGCAAGATTAAACGCGCCGCCTGTCGCGGTCGCCGTGACCGGGATAAGCGCACTGGACTGATCGGCAGTGAGGGTGAAATCTTCGGTTGTCACCACCTCATACACCACGCCGTTGATGCGTTCGGTCTGCACTGCCGTTCCCGCTTTCACCGTCACCACGGCGGCATCAGCTTTGTAGAAACGGATAACCCCCTGCGCAGCTGTCGCAGGTTTCGCCGTGACGTTTACCGCCCAGGCCAGCAGGCGCAACAACGGGCCGGATGCCGTTGCCACGTACATATTTACGAGCACCGCTTTAACCAGAACATCTTTCAGCCAGAGCACAGGCGTGGTGATAAGCGCCGTCACCAGTCGCCAGAAGGGCGACATGCGGGACGTGTTAGTAATCAGCCCCTCTTCGGCAACGATGGCATTAAAACGGGTGCGCAGCTCTTCTGCCGTGGTCGGCATACCGGACTGCTTAACCACCGCGTCAAAATCCACTTTTGGTTTTTCTGTCATAATTCAACGCTCGCCGTAATCTGGCCAAAATCCCACGTTGTCGCAGTGATCCACAGGCGTTTAAGCCCTTCCTCTGAAATCACCACGCTGCCCGGTTCAATGCGTTCATCATCTTCAATCAGCAATTCCAGCCGGGTTAATATGTCTCCGCGCAATGTCGGGCTGCGTTCGGCAATTAATTCCGTTGCAAGACCGCTTTCCAGAATTGAATGAACAACGTCCTGCCCGATGCTTCGGCTGTTATTACATAAAAGGGGTTCATTACCGGGATTGAGAACAAAATTGCGCCCCTCGATCAGCAGGTCTATATATAAATCACTCATTCTAATTCCTTCCATTCCGCAAGTTGCCCCGGCGTCATTGCCGCTGTGTGATAGAAATTAATTTCACCATAATGCTTACTCTGGTCTGTCACACTTCTTGAATTACTGCTGACAACTTTACTGATACCGCCTTTTTCAATTCCCGTTAATTTCCCGCCCGTGGAAAGAACATTCTGGCTGATTTTTTTATCGCCGTTATCACCTGAAAGGGAGATATTCACGCCGGGAATTTTATTCAGTTTTTCTACGATCCAGTTCCATGAATTTAAAAACGTCCCTTTGATGGTTTCCCATACATTATCGAATACGCCGATTATTCCGCTGGCCATTCCTGCCAGTGCATCAATCGGTGAAAAACCTGTCAGTAATGCCGTGAAATTATTCCAGCCATCCGAAATAGCATTCCACGCAGAAGTAAACACATTCGCCAGCCAGTAAATTGCACCCTGGATAACCGTGAATGCAGCGGTGTTACTTAATGAACCGGTCACCCCTGACCAGGCATTAATAATCCGGTTAATACCGTCAGTGAAGGACGCCCACACCCCGGCAAAGTAACCCCTGATAGCCTGCGCCATTCCCGCCAGTACATCGAGCGGAGAGACGACAGAAAACAGCATGACGACCACTTTCCAGCCTGCGGAGATTTTCTCCCATACCGCTGTAAATTTGCCGCCCAGCCATCCGGTCATGGCGGCTAATGCCCGGAATGGCCTGCTGTCCATCAGTAATGTGGTCACCGCCTGCCATGCCCGGCTGAAAAGACGAAGGATCGCGCTGGCCATCACCCCGACAGCCTCCAGCGGAGACAATCCGGCAAGCGCCGCAACCAGACGTTGCCAGCCCGCAGTGACGGACGTCCACACCTGCCGGAACACCCCGGCAACCCACATGGCCATCCCGGCCACCACCGCAAACGCGCGGGTATTCATGACCGCCGCTTTCACCGCATCCCAGTGTTTGATCAGCAGATAACACCCGGCAACCAGCAGGGCAATGGCCCCGATAATCAACAACACTGGCCAGCTCAACAGGTTAAAACCGATCCCCGCCGATATCGCTGCCATGCGAACCGCAAGCAGCGTACCGCGCAGGAATTTTAGTGTCAGGTTCCATGCCGCCACCGCTTTTGAGGCAAGCCAGACCGTAGCGGTATAAATCTTTGTGACCTGCGTCAGCCCTTTCCAGAGTCCTTTCAGGCCCACCATGATGAATGTCGATACGCCCATCACGATGTTAGCCAGCGCCCCGGCCCCGGCCAGGCTGAGGACAGCCAGCGTGACGTAACCAACCACGCGCGCGATATTGGGAAACATCTGCATCCACCTGACAAATGTCTGCCCCATATCCGCCAGCCTGTTCAGCAGTGGATACAGCACAGGCAGAAGCGTCAGCCCGATAACGGTTTGCGCGGCATTCAGGATGGCCACAAAGCGATCCCACGGCTTCACCATCTTTTGCGCCATTTCCTGGGTGCGCCTCAGTCCGTCAGCGCCCCCCAGTTCGGTGATATTGCGCTGCAACACGTCAATGTTGCCGTACAGCTGTTTCACCACCGCCGAACTGTCACCAAACGCGTCATCCAGTTCTTTTTGTGCCTTAAGATTGCCCTCAAGGCTTTTGCCGTATTTGCCCTGCAATTTGATGAGCATTTCCGGCATAGAGAGCATATTTCCCTGCGCATCCTTAAAGGACAGGCCGAGTTTTTTCGCGCCCTCTCCCGCGCCATTCATAAACTGCTCATACGCGCTGCTGGCTTCCGTTCCCAGAGTACGGCTTAGTTGCCCCAGTACGGCCAGCTGCTCATCAATCCCGATATTGAAGTTATTTCCGACGCCGCGCGCCCCTTCCATCAGGTCTTTAATCAGCCCCATTTCCGCGCCAAAACGCTGGCGCATCACGGTCATTTTCCCGGCCAGCTGTTCGGCAAACTGCACTTTACCCAGGCGGTCAGCATCAGTTTTAAAGTTGCCGAACATCTGGCGCATAAACTCGGAGGTTTCCTCTGACGTGGCTTTCATCGCAAACGCCAGGGTGTTCGCGACTTTGGTCATTTTCGGCAGTTCCGTTGCCGTCAGTCCGTCGATGGCCCCGTTAATTTGCGCCGTGGAGTTGACGAACTCGACGGCGCTTGCCCCATAGGTCGCGCTGAATAAAAGCGCATCACGCTGAACAGTTTGCAGCGCCGTGCTGTCGATACCCCGCGCGGATGCCTCGTTAAGCGCATCAAACATATCAATAGCCGGAGACAGTGCGCCGCGCACCGTCTGCGCGACACCCCACATGGCCAGCGCGCCCACACCAATACGTTTAAAGGCGTCCTTTGATTTATCCGCAAAGCCCGTTACCGACGCCTGCGCCTGCTTTAACGGGCGCGTTAATTTGTCTATAAGGCTTAATGTAAAATCCAGTTGTTTCATTAAGAACCTTTAAAAGCGGTGCCTATTCCATTGGCTATTGCTACCGACATATATTCCCAGTAGCGGTTATCCAGCCAGACGGCAGCGGCAATATCATCAATAT
The DNA here is from genome assembly GCF_052061655.1 of Phytobacter diazotrophicus. Classification (NCBI taxonomy): domain Bacteria; kingdom Pseudomonadati; phylum Pseudomonadota; class Gammaproteobacteria; order Enterobacterales; family Enterobacteriaceae; genus Phytobacter; species Phytobacter diazotrophicus. The sequence goes on from NZ_CM125428.1 coordinate 3,786,873, forward strand.
TATCCTCCCCGTGCGGGAGGTAATGACGGCGTAATATTACGTACTGGCTGAGTCCGTTTGATTCAATCGCCTGGACTCGCTGTGTTAGTTTTTTACTTCAATCTCCAGCTCAGGGGCATAGATTTCATTAATCTTGCCAACCAGCTGGAGCGCCGCGCCGGGACGCTGAATAATACTGGCCAGCGCTTCTTTACTTTCCGCTTCAACGATACGATTTAAATAACCCACAGCCGGAGCGACTTTGTTATCCATCGACATATCGTTAATAAATTTATTGTACGCAGTGACATTAGGGGCAAATACCAGTTCAACACCTGCAACGGCTAATTTAATTTTTTCGCTCATTTATTTTCTCTCGCTGATTAATTTCATCCACGAGCGTGTTATGACGCGCTGCGCAGACTGAATATAAATTTTGATATTCCAGTAACACCCCGGCGACATAAGCCCCGGTTGTTCCCTCAAGGCGCGGCAGTGTCTCCGGGCATTTTGTTTTCAGGTTTTCCTGATAAGGTACGTCCGGCGTTATCTGCGGCCTCGTTGAACAGGCGGACAAACTCATCAGACACGCACACGTTAGTAAAAACCGGCTTAACCATTTCGGTACGAATTTCACGCGGTTGCGCATTGGCCAGCCCCTCCAGTATGGTTTCCAGACGCCGCGCGGAATCACTGGCAATGGTCTGTGTGGTGGCGCGGGTTTTATTCGCCGCTGCCGTCGCCGCCGTGGTGATCGATAACTCCAGGCTGTCACGACGCCAGTCAGCCGTCAGCCAGCCCCACGCAAACGCCACCGCAACCACAATCAACCACTGGCCATTTGTCATCAGCGCACCCCGTTATGTTCCAGGCTGAAATGATTGCCATCCGGGTTTGTCCTGAAACGCCCGCCCCAGCTGCCGCCCAGTGACTCCCAGTATTCACCCAGCGGTAAATACGCTTCGGTGCGGGTCTGGTATTCCCCGTTAATAAACAGGTTGAAATCCACGGCCAGGCGCTGGGTATGCAGACTGTTAGTAATGCCGCTCCCCTTTTTCGCGTTCAGCGCCGCCTGTTCCGGCGTCCGGTACGCTTCGCCATAAGTCAGGCGGTAGCCGTGGGTTTCCGCCCACAAAACCAGATTGGCCACCATGATGGTAAATAACTGCTGTTTTTCGCCCAGTGTCACTTTGCGTCCTCCCTCAGTTTCCCGGCTGCACGGCGGCGCAACCACAATTCCACTACCTGATAACCCGCAATCCCCAGAGCGGCCCCCAGTCCCTGGATAGCCAGCGGGCTGGCATCGGGGATCTGGAGTAACGCCGCACCAGAAATCACAGAAACGAAGCTCCCCAGAATTACCCGGCCAATGAAATGACGCGGGGTGATGGGGTCATTGCTGGACAGCACTTTGCCAATCGCGATCAGCGCACCGATAACCAGCAGCGTATAAAGGCTTTTCTCATGTTCCTGCATAATGTCCCTTAGCCGATCAGGTTCTGGGTGGCTTCCGCTTCCAGATACGGGATGCCGTCGATATTGATAAAGCGCGGATCAGTCACGATAAATTTAAATTTCCGCGTCGATAACGAGCCGCCCTTTGGTTCAATGTTCACCAGGCTGGACAGGTTCAGCTTGCAACCGAATGCCTCAACCTTCGCCTCTTCGTCCCCGGCCTTTGCGTAGAACAGCAGATCAACGGGGGGAATACCGCGCCATGAACCCGCCTGCTGCGCGAGTGACTTAATCACCCCCACGGCTTTCATGCTCAGTTCAATTTCACCCTCTGCCGAAACATCCCCGTCAACATACCCATCCGGTACACCGTGAGTGGTGGCGGCTGCGGTGTTATCAGTAATGTCCAGGGTAACGGTCTCCGCGTGTACCAGAGCGCTGTTAATAAAGAAATCAAAGGACATACCGCTGATACGTTTGCTCATGCGCTGGCCTCCGTGGTCTGGTCAAGCAGCAGACTGATCGAGATTTGCAGCGGCATTTCATAGGTGCGCACCACAATGTAAATCTCGACGTGTTTTTTCGTTTTCCAGACGATTTGTACATCACTGTCCTGCGGGGATTTCACCTCCCCCGGAAACTGCACACCGTTAATCTCAACGGCCTTTGACATTTCACGCAGCGGACGCGCAAAGAGTGTCTGGTGCGCAGCAATACTGCCCGGCGTACTGTTCAGGGAGCGATCCCCGATTTTGCCGATAGCCAGTAACCGCACCCGTCGCGCCGCTTTGTCGATAACCCTGACCGTTTCAATAGACTGGTAATCCCCGCCCTCCGCGTCCAGCGTGCGGCCATCAGACCAGTAAAGCCCGTCATAATCGGGATACCACATCGGCACGCTGTACCGCTGGGCCTGGAGCGCTTTCAGCGTGGCAATGTCCACCGTTGCCCCTGCGCCATCCTTCGGCAATTCGGCGCTGCCTGTATCGATCAGTGCCCCGGTCTGGACACGCGCAGGGCTGTCAGCAACGGTCACCGCCCGGTTACACAGCCGCCCGGCCAGTACGCCCGGTGCATTGCGCCAGATAAGCGGAACCAGTTGCACCGCCTTTTCGGCAATGCCGTCCTGCAATACAGACAGGCGCTCCAGATAGTCCGCCTGGTCTTCACTGGCAAGAAAGCCCTCAACGGCCAGGATGAACCACACCCAGCGCCCAAATTTCGCAATCAGGGTGGATCGCAGTGTTACCGCTTCGGCAATCACCTCCTTTTCGCTGACCGGTTCACACAGCACCACCCCTTCAACAGAGCAGGAGGTTTGCGCGGCCAGCACCGCTTTCACCCAGTCGCCTGCGGCGGCATCTACCGGAAGAACGTGAACAAACGCCCACCAGTTTTGCCCCGCATTGGCCTGCGCTGCCGCAAGGTTGCTTTTCAGCAACGAATCCGCAGCCCCCAGTAGGGCATCAAAATCCGTCTGCGTGTTCACCGCGATGGTTTTTCCGGTGTTGGTCGTCCCTTTCCCGATAAACAGCACCGTGCGTTCGACTTCTGTCACTTCGCCCAGCAACTGGTTTACCTGGTTTACTTCTACTTGTGGCCAGGTCATGGTTTCCCCTTAATATCCTGCGCATTCACGTCCCAGCCGAAGCCGATAGCCTGCAACTGGCGCGCCAGCGCCTTGTTAAATTCGTCATCGCTCATGCCGAGAAAGACACGGGCAGGCAGGTCAATCTGCCAGCTGTTTTTCACAGCCTTACCACTCAGTTTGCGGATCAAAAGTCCTGCCTGGTCGTAAGCCATGCTTTCGGTAATCTGCCGATACCCTGGCCTGATGAGCCGTTTTCCGCGCTGTACCTGATACCCCAGTGCCCGCAGTTTTTTGGCCTGCGCAATGGTGGCCATCTTTCCGGCGTGACTGCCGCGCGCTTTCCCGCTGCGGCTGACACGAACAGACATACCGTTTTGCTGTGCGTATCCGACCACCCCGGCAGGGACAGGGGTTTCGCCATTACGGTAGCCACCGCCCTGCAAATACACCCGCACCGCGTCGATTTCCGGCATTTCCCGGATGTGCAGAAGCTTCGGCATGTTCCGCAGCATCTTCCCGCGCCGCTTTGTCTTACGTCCTGGCCAGGGTGTGCCCTCCGGCGTCTGCTGATTCCTGACGTTGCGTTTTGCTGCGGCAATCAGCCCGTATTTCGCCAGGCGCCACAGCAAACGCTGGCGCTTTTTAGGGGGTAACGCCAGACTGGCCAGCGCCCCGCGAAGCTCCTGAAGCTGTTTTTTATTCAGCTCACCGCCAGCAAACATTAGTCGTCACCCACTGGCGCACCGTCATGGCCACTACCGTAAATCGCCGCGCTGTACGCGGTCAGGATCTCCGGGTCAACCAGTGACCAGCGCTCACCCCGCCACGGGATCAGCCCCTTTTCGTCCTGGCGTATCACCAGTTCTTCGACCAGCGGCATGGTCAGCACCACCGTAGCGGTTTCCTCATCTTCCACCGACACATCCCATTCCGGTTCCGCATCAGTGATCCCCAGCTCGTCCATCACCTCGTTGCCGTGGTCATCCAGCCAGGCTTCCATCAGCGCAACCAGCAGCTGCGGCGCACAAAGCCGGTACGGGAAGCGCTCCCATGAAAGCAATGCGCTGTAACGGATCACCGCCTGGCGGTATTGCCCCTGGCCTAAATCTTTTGCGGCAGGAACAATGCGCATTTCGTCAATCAGGCTGGAAAAGCCCAGTTGCGCGCGTGGTGGCACACTGGCCTTAAAAAACTCAGTCAGAGAATCAAGCTGGGTTTTCATACCTTGCTCACCGTGACGCGCTTATGCCCCTTCATCAGCCGGATAGTCACCGAAGACTCAGCCAGAAGCCCGGCGCGCGTCTCCTCGCTTTCCTGCCCCGGATGGCTGTCACGCCGCCCGATGGTGGCAAACTCGCCCAGCAGGTCAGCTTTGGCACGGGCAAACACCGCTTTCGTGTATTGCGCGCACAACCCGTTAAGCTCACCCAGGGTGACGCCCGGCACACTCGCCGCCGTCACATAACCCGCCGCCCGGTGCTTTTCCTCCACCGAAGCCAGCCCGGCATTCACTTCCGTGACTGCCGTAACCAGTGCCTGCCCCACCGTGCCCGCATCAAGATCGGGCGGAATGGCGCGTTGCTCCTGAAAATCTTTAAGGTTCAGATCCGGCCAGAAACCGTTATTAATTAACGGCACGTCGCTGTAGTTGATCGGATTGCCACTAAACATGTTTCCCCCGAAAAAGGCGGACTGACCGGAATCCACGGCACATTGCACATCTGTGCGCTGCCCTCCTCCGCGTCCGCCCGGCTTGCGGTAGTCGTTATTGTCCTTTTGCGAGGTTTCGCAGGCGCGCCGCAATCTGGTTACGCATCGTGCCTACGCCCACTTTTTTATAAAGCTTCTCCGCCGTCGCCAGCAGTACGGCGGCTTTTTCCAGCGTTTCCGCGTCTTCCACTGCCGTGGCGCGGGGTTGCCCGTTGTCGTCGCGCAGCAGCTGCAACCCGGCGAATTTGTACCATTTCGCCGTGATTTCCTCGTGTAACCGCCAGCGTGTTGTGACGTTCTCAAACGTGCGTGAAAAATAGGGTTCGATACTTTCACCCGCTGCCGTCGTACTGTCCGCCCAGGCCATGACCGTGTCGGCCACAAATGCCGGGAAGGTGCTGCGGAAGCTGTCCGGCGTCGGTTGGTGCTGTGCAATGGCGATATCTGCCAGCTCCAGCCCCTTATCCAGATCGCCCACGTCAAACAGCCACACCACGCACCAGGCAAAGACCGGATGCACAAACACGCTGCCACTCTCCAGATAGGCTTCAACCGTTGGCATCCACTTCGGCAACAGCACGTCACGCTTATGCGCGATACGGTCAGACATCATCGGCAGTGCTTTCAGGTAAGCCAGGTCCTGATTCAGCGCCTGAATCTGGATGTGCAGGCTGTCGAGGCTTTCAACGGCCTGACGGTTTGCCAGCTGCTTTTTCAGGGCAATTTTCTGGTTATGGCGTTGCGCGGGTGAAAGTGCCATTTATCAGCCCTCGCCGGGTTCCGTCAGCTCGCCAATGGTCACCGCGTCTTCGTCAATTGCGGCGTACAGCTCCGGCGTTTCAACGGCATACCCTTCGTTACGCAGGTATTTGTTTTCGTACTGTTTACGGTCGTCAACAAATTCATTTTTACGCTGGCGCGTATTGCGCTGGGTGTAGATGTGCAGGTTCGGCAACATGGTCACCACCATGCGTTTACCCGGCATGAACGGCGGGACCATAGCCGGACGCCCGGCGATGGTATTACCCAGCATCTGCGCGGCAATTTTTTCCGTAGGCTTGTCAGCCCCCTGGTACAGGCGGAACTGTTCAGCGGCCACCAGGTCAGCGCCAGCCAGTACAACCAGACGCGGGTCTGTGCGGAACTGCTGCGGGATTTTGGTGTTGATGAGGTCGGACGCCATCGCATCCAGCGAACGGTAATCGCCTTTATCATCCAGCGTGACGGCATCAGTGATGATCTGCTTGCCGCTGTCCCATTCTTTCATGATGGCGTGCCAGCCTTTGTTTACGTCCTCCCCGTTAGGGTTGGTCTCGTAATTCGTAGTTTTTTCGGCTTTCTGACCGTTAAAACCGATACGCAGCATATCCAGCGCAAAGGCCTGGTTAGAGAAGGTTTGCACCAGCTGGAAAAACTCTTCTTCGGTCTTGCCGGAGTTGGCCCAGACGGAGAGCAAATCCCAGCGCAGGGCCGCGCAGGAGTCGGTTTCGACAAGCTGATAGGTGTTACCGTCCACACCCACACGGCGAATAAAGCGCCCGTCTTCTTTACGCCCGGTATAAAGACCAGACGCCCCGACAGAAATTACCTGGCCGGACAACTGATCCACGTCCAGGCAGGTAATCATGTTGAGCATCTCAACAGATTCCAGCAGCGCCAGACGCAATGCGGTTTCTTTCGGGTCGGTCATCGCAAAATAGCGCTCGGTATTTGCAACGCCATAATCCCGCGCCATTCCCGCACAAAACGCTTCCATCAACTGGCGCGCACGATCATTTAAATACATAGATATTCCCCGCGTTGACGCGATTAATAATAAATAGGGCTATCCCGGATAGCGCTTAAAGGAATTTAAAGCCTTTGCCGCCTTTATCCCCAAAATGGCGCTTTGGTAACGCCGTGACTTTTTTATCCAGCTTGCTGAAATTCGTCAGAATCGTTGGCAGATTGTCGCGCAGACTGGCAAATTCTTCTGTGTCCACGACTTCGGCAATAGTTTCAATATCGCCCTGTGCCGCTGAAAGTTGTTCTTCAACTTTTGCCAGGCGTTCTTCAATACCATTAACTACTTCTGCAAGTGCCTGCAATTTGTCGTCACCTGACGGCACATCATTATTTTCTTCTTCAAACTTCTTTTTGGGTTCGATATTGAATAATTTCTGCCACGGAGTTTTCATTTTCATTTCCTGCGTAATTTTACCGTCACTGGACATTGCGCAAGCGTAATATCCTTGTTTTGTTAATTTGCGTTTTTCTGAGAAACGCAGCCGCGTAGTGCCAACACTTGCCGGGCGGTCTGTTACCGCCAGTCCTTTGAGATACGTCCTTCCGCTACCCCGCCAGTTTTCCTCGGGTTCGATGGAGAAATAAACCATCTGCCCTTCGCGGTTCGCATGAATAAGATTCAGGTTAGGTGTGAGCTTTGCATATAAGCGGGCAAGTCCGTCCTCTCCGTCCTGCCACATACATTCTGCCACTTCACCACAATTACCCCAGTCCCGTGAATGTTCCGGCCAAATCATAGCGCCGTAGTGATTAGGATGATCCGGGTTATAAGTTTCCCCCATGTCAATAATCCATTCACGGTAAATCTGTCGCCCGTCTACCGTATCCCCTTCGGTGGCAATACACAGCCAGTCAGTTTTTAAATGGGACATATCCCCTCACCTTGCCGTAATTGCAAAATGATTATTGCGAATAAATAACAGTGCATCATCCTGTTTAATTCTGGTCAGTTCGGATAAGCGTAAATAGCAGAACACCTGCGAATTAAAGCCACCGTTTTTTAAACACAGCCACGGCATAATTAAGCCTATGGCTAAATATTCCGAAGAATTAAAGGGCGTTGCCCGTGCGCTTTATTTGCGCCACGCCACCCCGAAAGAAATTGCATCAGATTTAAATCTGCCGAATGCGCGGATCGTTTACTACTGGGCGGAGAAATATCAATGGGCTGATCTGTTAAGCCATGAAAGCACCGAAGATGCCATTGAGCGGCGTTATCAGTTGCTGGCCGGACGGGACGGCAAAACCGACCTGGAATTAAAAGAGATGGACATGCTGATTGCTCACGCCACGAAACTGCGCGCCCAGAGCAATAAGCACAAAGAGAAGATGGCGGAAAGCCAGGGCAAACGCAGCGACCACGGCGGCGGAGATGAGGACGACGAGCAGCCACGCAAAAAACGCAAGTACCGCAAAAACGACATTTCCGGGCTGACACAGGAAGATTTCGACGCATTCGCAGAAGAAAACCTCTTCGAATACCAGAAACACCTGCGCCTGAATATTGGCCAGCATGTTCGCAATATCCTGAAAAGCCGCCAGATCGGTGCGACCTGGTATTTTGCCTTTGAAGCCTTTGAAAATGCCGTCATGACAGGCGACCCGCAAATTTTCCTGTCAGCTTCGCGCCCCCAGGCGGAGGTGTTTCGAAGCTATATCGTAAATATTGCGGAGCAATTCTTTGGCATCACCCTGACGGGCAACCCTATTCGCCTGAGTAACGGCGCAGAACTGCGTTTTCTGTCCACCAACAAAAACACCGCACAGTCCTACAGTGGCCACCTGTATTGCGATGAATATTTTTGGGTGCCGAGCTTCGCGAAGCTGAACGAAGTTGCCTCCGCAATGGCCACGCACGATAAATGGCGTACAACTTACTTTTCCACCCCGTCAGCCAAGACGCACCAGGCTTACCCGTTCTGGACAGGTGAAGAATGGAAACAGGGCAGCAAGAAACGCGCCCATGTGCCGTTTCCGTCCTTCAACGAGCTGCGCGACGGCGGACGCCTTTGCCCGGATGGCCAGTGGCGCTATGTCATTACGATGGAGGACGCAATTGCAGGCGGGTTTAACCTGGCCAGCATTGACCGCCTGCGCAACCGCTACAACGAAAGCACCTTCAACATGCTGTACATGTGCGTCTTCGTTGACAGCAAAGACAGCGTTTTCAGGTTCTCCGACCTGCAAGCCTGCGGCGTCGAAACGGACACCTGGCAGGATCACAACCCGGACGCCCCGCGCCCGTTTGGTGATCGCCCGGTATGGGGCGGATTTGACCCGGCGCGAAGCGGTGATTTGTCCTGTTTCGTCATTGTTGCGCCTCCCATCTTTGCGCCGGAGAAATTCCGGGTGCTGCGGGTGTTCAGCTGGAAAGGCATGAACTTCCGCTACCAGGCAAAGCAGATCGAAGAACTTTTCCGGCGCTACAACTTCGCCTACATCGGCGTTGACGTCACCGGGATCGGACAGGGGGTTTTTGAAAACATCCAGCATTTCGCCATGCGTGTGGCCAGGCCGATTCGCTATGACCGCAACACGAAAGATCAGCTGGTACTGAAAGCCTGCGACGTGGTGGAAAGCAGCCGCATCGAGTGGGACAAAGACCAGAAAGAAATTCCGGCCAGTTTTATGGCCATCCGCCGCACCAGTACCCAAAGCGGAAACGCTATGACGTTTGTCGCAGACCGCACGCAGGAAACCGGACACGCAGAAGCGTTCTGGGCGATCACACACGCACTGCACAACGAACCACTCAACTATGAGAACAAGCCAAAATCGAAATGGGGGCTTAAGAAAGCAGCATGACCAAAAAGAAAAAATACAGGCAGCGCGACACCCGCACCACGCCACCCGAAAAGAAAATGAGCGTGCTTCGCTTCGGTAAACCGGAACCGGTACTGACGACAGGCACCGATTATGCGGACGTCTGGTATGACAATGAGGCCAATCACTATACGTTGCCGATTGACCGCCTGGCACTGGCACAACTGATCAACCTGAATGGCCAGCATGGGGGGATTATTCACGCCCGAAAAAACATGGTGATGGCGGACTACACCGGGGGCGGACTGAGCCGCGACGAGATGGAAGCGGCGGTGTTTGATTTCCTCACGTTCGGCGATGTGGGCTTTGTGAAAATTCGCAACGGATGGGGTGAGGTGGACGCCATTGCCCCCCTGCCCGGCCTCTACACCCGACGCCGAAAAACGGGGGAATTTGTCGTTTTGCAACAAGGTGAACCCCTCGTATATCAGCAGGAGGACGTTATTTTTATGCGCCAGTACGATCCGCAACAGCACATCTATGGCCTGCCGGACTATATTGGCGGCATCCACTCCGCATTACTCAATAGTGAGGCGGTCATTTTTCGCCGCCGTTACTACCACAATGGCGCACATACAGGCGGCATACTCTACACCCGTGACCCCAGTATGACCGATGAGGTGGAAGAAGAGATTGAGCGCCAGCTGCGTGACAGCAAAGGGATCGGAAACTTTTCAACCATCCTGGTGAATATCCCTGGCGGTGACAAAGAAGGAGTGCAGTTTATTCAGATGGGGGATATCAGTGCAAAAGACGAATTTGCCAGTGTGAAGAACATTTCCGCACAGGATGTGCTGAACGCCCACCGCTTCCCGGCAGGGCTGGCCGGGCAAATCGCGCAAAATGCCGCTGGCCTGGGCGATCCTGAAAAAGCCGAGACCACGTACAAGCGCAGCGAGGTAACGCCCCTGCAACGTCGATTTATGGAAGCGGTCAACAGCGACAAAGAAATCCCACTAAATCTGCATCTTAATTTCAATATCGAAACGGGAAACGGTGCGGCATGAAAGAAAAAAGGTTAAAATCCAGGCATCCGAAATCATATGGAGCATGGAAAGTGCGCGTATTAAAAATCAAATGCCCTGATTGCGGTTCGCCAGCAATAATCAAGAAAACAAACAGAAAACATCGCGAAATCGCAGATATTTATTGCGCCTGTGCAGATGTAGAGTGTGGTCATACTTTTGTTATGAATTTGACGTTTTCCCACACTCTCAGCCCAAGCGCTAAATCCGGTGATGCAATGCTGCAACAGCTAATTACCAGCATGTCACCGGAGCAAAAGCAAATCACCCTGGACCTATTGCAAGCCGCCTCTGCTTAACTGGCCCCCTGCGAGGGGCTTTTTATTTCATCAGAATCAAGCCGCTTTTCCAGATCGGCGGTCAACTCGACTAGCCAGGAAAATATCACATCTTTTTCATCACAAGAACAATCACTATGCACTGCTAATTTAGCAAGCAAACCAATACGTTGTACGGCTATGGTTTCGAAAAACAAATCCTGCACAACTCCTCCCCCTGAGAAAATAACTGTACATACATACAGTATACAGTTAAGTGTTTCGAGTGAAATACTTTTTTACCATCTACTAACAAATATTATTTCCCCCATTACCAACAAGTTATGACCACCCCGGCCAGCGTTCGTGTTCAGGTTTTGGATGCCTTTCCTGTAAGTGCCCCTCACGGTAAACCAGCGAAGTTTTCCCGAATGCTATACCGCCTCCCCTCATTAAAATGTCGATATTTGCATCAGAACCATCAAAACCACGGCTTTGCAGTTCCAGTTTTAATCGTCTCCGGGTTCCCCCCTCCGTACAGTTATTGACAGAACTCCAAGCCGCGCCGGAGGCGCGAGAAAAACCCGCCTCCGCTGGCGCTTCGGCCAACTTCGCAACCTTTTCCCACTTGACCCGGCGGGTACATACTTCTGAATCAGGAATAAGAGGGGAATAGATACCCTGTACGCGCTGGACGTCCTCCGCGTACTCGTTACCCATTTCAGTAATTTCATAGGCGAGGCGCACAACCAGATCACGGCGCGCAACCAGCGCACCGCCCTGTAATTGCGTGTATGCCGCCCAGTCGCCCACGTCCGCCGCAGCAAGTACCGCATCCATGCGGTTATCAGTCAGGCGTTGATCGCCAAGTCGACGCAGTTCACGCCATACCGTTACGGGAGCGCCACCAATCTGCTGAAACTGCCGGATACGCCATCGGGACGCCCAGGCGCTGACAGCCTTTGACATATCCCGCAGGCTTTCGCCGCTTTCTTCGTCGGTTTCGCCATCGAGCGCAAAGCCATCAATATTTTTGGAAATGTATTTCGCAATATAGCCCGTTGCAGAACCCTTCTCTGCATCGATAGGCTCAACGTGAAAACGCGCCTTAAGCGCCTGCGGGGATTGCAGTTCTTCTGAGTCGGCTATACGTGCGTGATAGCAAATAATGTCGCGTACCGTGTCCACGTCCTGTGGACGCATAAACAGCAACATATGCCAGTGTGGTGTTCCATCGTGATGCGGTTCCACCACACGAAACCCAAAGATATGAATACCGGCGCGAGAAATGGCGGCACGACATTTCGCCCATACGTTGCATAAATAACGCTGGGTATCCTGGGGGTTACAGCCATTCCACTGACCAACAAAGCCGCCCTTACTGTGTACTGCGTGATAACGGGATGGCGCGGTGATGGTGTAGAACTCCCCCGCCAGCCCTTGTTCATTGGCAATATCTTCAAAACCGCGCATCCGTACCATCAGCTCACAACGGCGGATTGCCGGGTTAGCCACGCTGCGATGTACCATTTTGTCCAGGGCAATGCGCAGCCCTTCATCATTCAACAGGTCGAATTTTTTAAAAAATTCCAGATTGCGCTTTTTCTGGTCTATCCATTCGCCCAGTGTCTTACGGGATACGTAAGCGCTGGCGGACTTTTGCACCTGTCCCACGGCGATGGCCAGATGCTCGCGTTGCACATCGCGTACACGCTTAAGGCGCAGATACCACCATTCAGGCGCCATCATACGCAGAATGCCGGAATGTGCCTGGCGCTCGGTCAGCTTGTCAGCCAGATAAGCCCCCCAGTAAGGGGCAGTGAAATTTATCAGCTGTACCAGCTCGCCCATATGAACAAAAGCCAGCCCGGCGCGCCTTGCCAGTTCTTCATCATCCTGCGTTGCGCCATCCAGCGTGTCAGTAAAGTCGCAAAATGCCTGAGATAACCAGGACGATACACGCCCGGCCAGCTTTTTCAGCTCCGGGCGGTCAAGTGACGGCAGGCGGTTTAATTCTTTACCGAAAGGAAGATCGAGAGCATCACCCGCCAGGGTATACCGGGCTGTGACTTTCCGCAGACGTGGCAATACGTTCTGACCGATTGTACGGCGCAAAAACGCATTGGCACGGCGACGGCCATCAGTGCCATTAAAAATTTTCTCGTAGCGCTGGCCAAAATACCCGGCCAGCCAGTCGGGTATTTCATGGAGGTACTGAGATCGCCAGTCGTAATCCTGCGCATTGACAAACCAGAGCTTACGCTCAGTTATCGTTGCGTCATGCGGCACACCTTTCGCAAAGATATCACGCCGCCAGGCTTCAACGGCGTGATACTGGCCATTTTCGTTAAGGTCTGTATGCAACATATCCCTTAACCATGCAGCGGCCATTAAACCAGACAGCCTGAGTCTTTAGCTTTGCTGACGCCTCAATTTCGCATCGCGCTTTATCCACACGATCCGCAACCAGGCCAAGCAGTACAGCGGCAAGAAGGAGGATGCCAACAAGTAAAGGATTAGGCATGGATGCCACCTCCAGCAATCATGCCCGTCATTTTCAGGATCAGCTCAGGTGCGGCCTTCTGGCTGTTCGCCGCAGCCCCTACACTACGGGGCGCAGTGATCCCGATGCGTTCAAAACCGGAGTAAAGGTGATGTACTAGCTCCAGGTCACTATTAGACGCAATAACGGCGACACCTGCGGATGCCAGCTGGCGTAATTTCCTCGATAATTTCCCGTGATCCATGAGGTTAAAACCACTTTCATGGTATGCAGTAAAGTTGCCCCCAACGGTCAGATAGGGAGGATCGCAATAAACCACATCCCCCCCAGCCACCATCCCCAGCGTGTGTACGTAGCTGGAACAAACAAACGTTGCCCGGCGCGCCTTTTCTGCAAAGGCTTTAATTTCCCTCTCTGGAAAATACGGTCGCTTGTAATTGCCGTAGGGCACATTGAAATAACCACGTCGGTTATAGCGGCACAGTCCATTAAAACAATGACGGTTCAGGTAGAGGAAAAGAGCGGAGCGCCACTGAGGATCACAGTCATGGTTAAAGGAATCACGGCTGTCATAAAAACCGTCAGCGCTGTTAAAGGTTTCAAACAAATGACGTGCGCGGTCAATCAAATCAGCGGGACTGGCGGCAATCTCTTTGTACAAAGCGATAAGGTCAGGGTTAACGTCCCCGATTAGGTATTCGTCATACTCTGTGTTAAGCATGACAGCGCAGGAACCCGCGAACGGTTCAACCAGGCGCTTACCTTTCGGCATGTGGGGAAGCAGCTGCGGCAGGAGGCGGGATTTACTGCCTACCCATTTCAAAGGCGTTTTTACTGCCATGCCGCACCGCCCTTGCTTTCAATGGCTGCGGCTTCTTCGCGGATAAGCTCCACGATTTCAGAGGCACTAAGCCCGGCGTTTGCAGCATGGTTAGCCAGTTTTTCGAGACGAACAGAACATATATCCGCAGCAGCAGCTTTACCTTCCATAGTTGCGCGCTGCAGCATTAGGTCCAGTTTGACGGGGGGAACGGAATCGGAAACAAATATGCTGTGTGTTGTCATAATGCTTTCTCCAGGGCAAAAGAATCCCCGGCCATCGAATTGATGGCCGAAAAATTCCGGGTTGAATTAGTGGATGGCTGGCTTTTTGATTACTGCTGAGGCGTTAGGTGCTGGCAATTTGTGTAACTCGTAAGTCGCCTGCCACCAGTGCCGGATCATCAAATACACCTCATACTGGCCAAGCGTTGCTGCGGTGAAAAACAAGCTACGGATTCCGGCCAGTGCTTCAATCTGGCCATCTTTGCTTTCCGCCTCGCGATAGGCAGAAATCCACAAAGCGGCATTGATGGCCAGCCAGTGACGTGGATTAGTCAGGTGCTGCGCTTCATTTACGAAAAACTGGTTCAACTCAACGCGCCCGGCCTTATCGACGTTTCCATTCATGAAGTGCACCACATAGTTCATTGGCACACTCCACATGGACAGCTCACGCTGAAACGTCTCTTTATCAACGGAAATAATCGGCATTAATGATTCTCCTGGTCCATCAACTTAAAAATAATTTCGGGTGCGATAACCATTTCCACGCCCTTAGCGCTATTGATCGGGTAAACCTTCTTCATCGGGCGGTTAGCTGTGCGCTTAGAAAAGTCACCATCACGCAATGAACCGAATCCTTCAAAGGTTAAACGGGCGCGTGAAATACCCTTGCGCAGCTGGATCAACTGGCGATAGTCCAGCCGCTCACAAAGCTCTCTCCAGCAACATCTTGCTAAACTCGCCTTAAAGTCCCCGTTGCCAGACGTTATAGCCGCAGCATGAAGTACCACTCCGCGCCATTCTTCTGTCAATTTGTCCCACCAGTCAGCGGCTTCGCTTTTGTCGCTGAAATATTTACGGCGAATCTGCTTAAGTTGTGCCTGGCCAAGTTGTTGGCGTTCCAGATTAGAAAGCATGGACACCTCCCAAAAATTTCAGCAACCGACGCACCAGTGATGGGCGTTTAGTACTGGCGTTGAATTTATAAACATGTGATGGATTCCAGCGCTGGCCATCCTGCAATTCAATCCAGCCATTTGAATGGCTGGGAAGTTGCGGCGACGGCGACTGGTGCGTGAGTAAGGAGGCGATATCTTTCAAAGCGACCTCACATCATCCCGGTCGCGTTTGTCGTCACGATATCGACGGCAGCAGCAAGCACGGGAACGGACTGGAAACGAGCCTCAACGGAATAGACGAGTAAAGAGAGGCTGCGGATTGCATCACTGGCGCGATCAAGAATCTGATTCCGGCGCGCCTGAGTCATCCTGTCTGTTGAAACCGCTTCCCCGGCAATAGCCCCAACACTGGCCGCAGCGGTTAACGCACAAAACTGCATGTTATCCGGCGTAGCGTTATTTACCGGAACGGATGGCTGGCAATTGATTTGGCGTAACAGCCCGTCAAGGATACGGGCATCTTCTGTTACGTCTGTAATGGCCAGTAGCTCATCGCAAGTAAGCCGATGCGGCTGCATTGGGTTCAGCTTGTTACGCAAAATTTGCGGACGCATCCCAACTGCATCAGCCACATCCTCCAGATTGTGTTCAATGGCGAAGATGCGGCAAGCATTATCAAAGTGAGGATGTTTAGAGGTCTGGTAATCAAACATGGTCATCATCCTTGCTAGGTTTCAAAATCGAATCAGTTGATTACGACATTGCAATCAGCAAGCGCGTCGATGGTCATGGCTGCAATGTTAATCATGACCTTTTCACGCCCCATATCTTTGCGTAGGCGGTGACGGGGCAAGCGCCCATCTTTCAGCATTGCATCAATTGTGTCTTCGGGCAGGCCAGTGAGTTCCATGTACTTTTCTTTTGAAATGGAAGGGACAGGCAGATTTATTGAAATGTGAGTAGCCATAGTGCAAGATTCCTCGTTTGTGCATTAACCGTGTCTAGCGGTGTTAAGTGGTGAGCAACCCGTATTGGAATGTTCACTCGAAAGATAACTTCGCAAATGCGAAGTGTCAACGGAATAATTCCTCAAAGGCGAAGTTATGGATCTCAAAACAGGCGGTCAGAAGGTCATCACGCGGATAGTCGAAGCGTATGGATTCAAAACAAGACAGGCTTTATGCAACCAGCTAGGTGTATCAACCAGTACGATGGGTACACGATGGATGCGGGATGTTTTTCCAGCTGACTGGATAGTTCAATGTTCGATTGAAACAGGTGCGTCCGTGGAATGGTTAGCCTTTGGCAAGGGCGAAGCATTCCCACACGGCAATAAAAACTTCTCAAATGGAAATATTAGATCCGCAAATGAAAATGCGCTGAGCGACGTTATTACAGTCCCGAAGAAAAAAATCGTCGACGGCAATTTATACAGCGCCAATTTCTTCATGCTGGATAAAGCAATGCTGCCTTCGCACATAATTAAACCCATTATTGTGGTGGACGACTCCATCCAGTATTTGGCTGAGGAAAACAGCGAAGAAATCTCTGATGGCACGTGGCTTGTCGAAATTGAAGGGAAAGTGAGCATAAAAGAATTAATGCGCATCCCGGTTGGTAAAGTTCGGGTTAACTCACCGGAAGGTGGTCATTACTTCGAATGTGGTGTCCGTGAGTTAAAAGCCCTAGCTAAATGCCATTTCTATTTAATGACTAATGTTTAAAGAGCAAAAGAACAAACATTGACACTGTATAAATAAACAGTAAAAAATACCCCAATCAAAATACGGGGGTGTGAATGGCAGTTCGAAAATTAGAAACTGGAAGATGGATTTGCGAATGTTATCCAGCCGGGCGGGAAGGTCGAAGGGTTAGAAAGCAATTTGCTACCAAAGGGGAAGCGCTGGCTTTCGAGCGTCATACAATGGACGAGGCAGCCGCAAAGCCGTGGCTAGCTGAAACAGTGGACAGGCGGACATTAAAAGACATTGTAGAACTTTGGTATAAGCTGCATGGAAAATCATTAACAGCAGGTGAGCACGTCTACAACAAACTGTTGTTAATTGTCGATGCACTCGAAAACCCTATGGCCACCGCACTTACCCCGAAAATGTTTGCTCACTACAGAGATAAACGACTTACTGGTGAAATCTATTTCAGTGAAAAATGGAAGGAAGGAGCCAGCCCGGTAACCATTAATCTTGAGCAAAGCTATCTCAGCGGTGTGTTTAGTGAACTATCCCGGCTGGGAGAATGGACAGCACCCAATCCTTTAGAAAACATGCGGAAATTTACTATCGCCGAAAAGGAAATGGCCTGGCTTACTCATGATCAAATCACAGAACTACTCTACGACTGTCAACGTCAAAGCGCCATGCTTACCCTGATTGTCAAAATCTGTCTTAGTACTGGTGCACGGTGGCGCGAAGCTGTAAACCTCACCCGCTCGCAAGTAACTAAGTACAGAATTACCTTTGTCAGGACGAAGGGTAAGAAAAACAGAAGCATCCCCATTAGCCCAGAGCTATATGAAGAAATAATGGAATTCAAGGGGTTTAGACTTTTTAGCGACTGCTATTTCCAGTTTTTGGCGGTGATGGATAAAACATCAATCGTCCTCCCGCGTGGTCAGCTAACCCATGTTCTCCGCCATACTTTTGCAGCTCACTTTATGATGGCCGGAGGTAATATTTTGGCGCTGCAAAAAATATTGGGACACCACGACATTAAAATGACAATGCGTTACGCCCATCTTGCACCTGAACACCTTGAAACGGCGCTACGCTTCAACCCTCTGGCAACTATGTCCGGTGGCGACAAAATGGCGGCAGCGGTTGCCACTCCCTAATATTAATTACCTCTCCCAACCCTTTTAACTTATTGATTGTAATATAACTTATTGTTTTTACTAACCCATTTATATAAATGGGTTTTTTGTTGCCTTAAAACTGTCCCCTTCCCTCACTCACCCGCAATCCTGCCCACCATCGCGCGAATATCCGCACGGCTCAGCGGTTCCCGGTCCACCACAAAATGCAACGTCATCCCTTCGATAAAGGCATCCAGCGCACGGGCGGTTACCGGGTCGAACCATCGCTCCAGCGTGGTCTGACTGGTGCGCATCCAGTTTTGCATTACGCTTTTCAGCATCGGTTTTTTGCTCATCAGAGCATAAAGCTGATACATCAACTCCATATTGTGCGGTGTCGTCACCTGAGCACTGAAAATCAGCTCAGTCACGGCATCACAGGCGGTTGCGGCGCTATCAACCTGAGTAAAAAAGGCCGCATATTGCGCGGACATTTGCTGCGTAAACCGGGTAAAAGCTTCATCCAGCAGCGCATCAATGCCGGTAAAATAATAGGTCATTGAACCGAGCGGCACGTCGGCGCAACTGGCAATTTTTCGGTGGGTGACGGCATGAATACCGTGCTGCGCAATGGTCTCCAGCGTGGCATCCAGGATGCGTTCACGCCGCTGCGGGTCGTTCGGTCGTCGGCTCATAAATCCTCGCAATCAGATGTGTACAAATGTACACATGCTTGCTAGTGTTGTCCTCTCTTTTCCTTGCAGGATGCGACGTAATGCCAGTCACCTCACATCGTAATGCGCTAAAACACCGGCTCTGGGCGCTTTTCACCTTCTTCTTCATCCCGGGACTGTTGATGGCGTCGTGGGCGACCCGTACCCCGGCCATCCGCGACATCCTATCTGTCTCAACGGCAGAGATGGGTGCCGTGCTGTTTGGCCTCTCCGTGGGCTCCATGAGTGGCATCCTCTCATCCGGCTGGCTGGTGAAACGCTTTGGTACGCGCAAAGTCATTCGTGCCAGTATGGCTGCCGCCATCGCCGGCATGCTGGTGTTAAGTCTCGCCCTGTGGCTGGCTTCCCCGTTGCTGTTTGCCGTTGGACTGGCGTTTTTTGGCGGCAGTATGGGGGCAGGCGAAGTGGCGATAAATATTGAAGGCGCGGTGGTCGAGCGCGAAATGAACAAAACCGTTCTGCCGATGATGCACGGCTTCTACAGCCTCGGCACGCTGGCTGGCGCAGGGGTTGGTATGACCCTGACCGCATTGGGTACACCGGCAACCTTGCACATTCTGCTGGCGGCCATGGTCGCCATTACGCCTATCGTGTTGGCTATTTCTGCCATTCCCGAAGGGACGGGAAAAGACACGCCGGAAGATAAAGCGCGTAACAAAGCGGGCCTGCCCTTTTATCGCGATATCCAACTGCTGCTGATTGGGGTGGTGGTGCTGGCAATGGCCTTTGCCGAAGGTTCTGCCAATGACTGGCTGCCGCTACTGATGGTCGACGGACACGGGTTTAACCCCACCTCCGGCTCGTTGATCTATGCCGGTTTTACCCTCGGCATGACGGTCGGGCGCTTTACCGGCGGCTGGTTTATCGACCGCTACAGCCGCGTCGCCGTGGTTCGCGCCAGCGCAATGATGGGCGCATTGGGTATTGGGCTGATTATTTTTGTCGATAATGCATGGATTGCCGGAATGTCGGTGATCTTCTGGGGACTGGGTGCATCGCTGGGCTTCCCGCTGACCATTTCTGCCGCCAGCGATACCGGCCCCGATGCGCCAACCCGCGTCAGCGTGGTCGCCACTACGGGCTATCTGGCGTTTCTGGTAGGGCCGCCGCTGCTTGGTTTTTTAGGGGAACACTACGGATTGCGCAGCGCGATGCTGGTGGTCTTAGGCCTCGTGCTGGTTGCCGCACTGGTTGCTAAAGCGGTAGCAAAGCCGGAGCGCGACATGCAATCCGCAACCGAGTAATGCGCACACGCGGCAACACATTATCGGGATCGATTACGCATACTTCGCCCCACTGCGTGGCTGGCGCTCTGCCAGCCACCGTCAATTAGCGAGGCGAAAATGAAAATTCAACTGTTAACGGCACTGCTGTTTGGTACGCTCTCCATCGGCGCTCTGGCGCAAAACGTGACGGTCAATGTCCCGGACGGTTACAAAATCGAGTTAGTCCCCATCAACACCCCGACAGCGCAAACAACCTATGTTGCGCCGCAGGTCGTTGCCCCTGCGCCTGTGGTCCGCGTTGCACCTCGTGCCCGTCATCTGGCAAGCGTCGGTGAAGGGATGATCATCGAACATCAGATTGACGATCATCACTAACCCTTCAACAGAAATAACGCGCGCGCATTTTCTTATTTATTTCTGTTTATTTACCCTCTCTTCTCTGGCTAGCAGCAGGCTCAATGAAGCAGGTAATACCGTCAGTGTTACCAGCGTGGCCACGAGAAGCCCCCCGATAATGGCATAGGCCATCGGCCCCCAAAAAACCTGATGTGATATAGGGATCATCCCCAGTATTGCCGCGCAGGCCGTTAAAACAATGGGACGTGAACGATGTTCCGCTGCCGCAACGATAGCGTCGCGCGAAGCCATCCCCTGCGCCAGGTTACTGTCCACTTCACTTATCAGGATGACCGCATTGCGAATAATCATCCCTGCCAGCGCGATCACGCCCAGCAATGCCACAAACCCCATCGGCGTACCTGTCGGCAGCATGGCTAATACGATGCCAGGCAAGCCAAAAGGCGCCATAAAGAGTGCCAGCAACATGCGGGAGAAACGCTGCAACTGAATCATTAACAGAACCAGCATAGCGATGAGCGTCACAGGTAACACCGCGAAAACTGAGCTATTTCCCTTCTCCGATTCCGCGACCGTGCCCCCTTCTTCGATGTGATATCCCGCGGGCAGTTGCGCACATAATGTATCGATATCCGCACGCAGAGCAGACGACACGGTCTGTGCATTCAGGCCCGGCGCCAGGTCTGTTTGCACGGTAATGAAAGGCAGTCGTTGGCGACGCCAGATAACCGGATCATCAACGCCCCATACGGGCGTGGCGACTTCGCTAAGTGGAATTTTCTTTCCCGCCGAGGTTGTCAGCACCAGTGACGATAACGTGCTGATATCCAGACGCTCCTTATCGTTTGCACGTAGCACCACATCCACGAGGCGATCATTATCCCGCACCGTGGTGACGGTCCGACCAGACCAGACCGTATTAAGCGTTTGAGCAATATCCTCTGAGGAGACGCCTGCCGCCCGTGCAGCAGTCTGGTTAACATTAAAGGTGATCACCCTTTCCGGTTCGCCCGCGGTCAGGTTAACTTCCCGCGTGAAAGGCGACGCTCCCGTTTTAGCGGCAACACGGTTGGCGATTAAGCGCACCTGGGCATAGTCAGGCCCGCTCACGCGGTATTTTATCGGCCAGCCTACTGGCGGCCCTAATTCGAGGGGGGAAACCCGCGTCGTCAACTCGCCAAACTGGCTGGCTAACAGGGCCGAGAGTTGCCGTTGTAAGCGGTCTCTTGCCGCTAAATCCTTCGCGACGATAACGAGTTGCGCAGTGTTTTCATTATCCAGCAAGACTTCCATTGGCAAATAAAAACGTACGGCGCCCGATCCGACATAGGTCGTGTAGTGATCAATATTTTCATTACCGCTTATCGCTTTTTCGAGACGCTCGGTCTGCCGTTCTGTTTCGGGTTGTGACGTATTCGCCGGGAGCGAAAGACTGACCAGCAGTTCGGGACGGTCCGATGCCGGGAAAAATTCCCCCTGCATGTAGGTCGCCCCAACGCCTGACAAAATAAGCGCCAGCAGGGCAATTCCGATTGTCCTCAACCGATAACGCAACACGCGATCCAGTAACGCACGATAGGCCTGAGCAAGCCTGCCTGCGCTCCCGCCATGATGCTTAACATGCGCAGGAAGTAACCAGGTGCCGGTCAGTGGCGAGAACAGGATGGCGACGACCCAGGAGCAAAGTATCGCAATCAGGACAACGGCAAACAGTGAGAAGCAATATTCTCCGGCACTCGACGCTGCAAAGCCGACAGGAATAAACCCCGCTATCATCACCAGGGTGCCCGTCAACATGGGAAAAGCCGTGGTTTTGAACGCATAAGTGGCGGCGTTTTTACGCGAGTCGCCCGCCTCAAGCCGCGCCACCATGGCTTCAACCGTTATCATCGCATCATCCACCAGAAGCCCGAGCGCAATAATGAGCGCGCCCAGAGAGATGCGCTGCAAGCCAATATTGGCCAACATCATGCCGACAAATGTCATTGCCAGTACCAGAGGTATTGCCGCAGCAACGACCAGCCCGGCGCGCATACCGAGCGAGATAAATGAAACAGCCAGAACGATCAGAACGGCTTCGATAAGCACGCGGACAAAGCTGCTGACTGCATCGTTCACGACCACAGACTGATCGGCAACTTTTACCATTTCAATACCATGCGGTAACTGGTTTTTGACCTCCGCCATTCTGGCGTTAAGCGTCTTACCGAAAAGTAACATGTTGCCGGTTGAAGCCATCGAAATCGCAAGCCCTATCGCAGGCTGTCCGTTTACCCGAAAAACAGGGGTGGCGGGCTCGGCAATTTGACGCGTGACGGTCGCAATATCCGTCAGGGGAATGTACCGATCATTAATATGCAGTGTGACACCGCGAAGGCTCTCTTCTGAGGTCAACGCACCGCTCACACGCAAGGCAACGTTATCGTTTCCGGTACGAATCGTTCCGGAGGGTTCAACGGCATTCTGGGCCTTTAATGCCTCGCTCACCTGCTGAACATCTAATCCCATACCGGCAAGTTGTCGGGGGGAAAAGGCGATAACCATCTGCTCCTGCTGTTCACCCAGAAGCGTAATCTTCCCGATATCTTTCACCGACATCAGATTACGCCGGACAGCTTCTACGCGATCGCGTAACTCCCGCAAAGTGTAACCGTCTGTAGTGAAAGCATAAATAGTGCCGAACGTATCATCAAATTCATCATTCACAGCAGGCCCTTGCGCCCCCTCGGGTAACGAGGTTGCAATATCCTGCATTTTTTTACGCACCTGATACCAGATCCCCTGAACGTTCTGCGGTGGCGTGTCGTCTCGCAAGTTCACATAAATCACGCTACTGCCTGCCCGGGTTTCACTTTCTATATAATCAAGCCAGGGCGTCTCCTGCAGTTTTTTCTCCAGCACATCGGTCACCAGCCGGGTTGTATCCTCAATGTTGGCGCCGGGCCACTGCGCAGAGACCACCGCCGTTTTTATGGTAAATGCCGGATCTTCATTACGCGGGAGCTTTTGATAACAGAGGATCCCCGCCACGAGAATCAACATCATAAACATGCTTACCAGTTGCTGATGTTCAAGCGCCCAGGCGGAAAGGTTGAAGCGTTGCTTTTTATCGGGAGCGTTCATGACTGGCGCTCCCCCGGAATAATTTTTTCGCCATCGCGTAACTTGTTCACCCCTGCGGTAATGACTTTATCGCCGGGATGCAGGCCGGATGAAACGAACGCGGAAGCAGCCGAGTAGCCTGATAAAGTGACCTCACGTAACTGCGCCTCTCCGTTATTACCAATAACAAAGATGGCGGGTCTATCGCCCGTGCGACTCAGCGCGGAGGCTGGGATCTTATAACCAGGCAACGTCGACGACGGTATTTCAATGGTCGCGCTTGCCCCTAACGCCATAGCGGGCTGGTCGTTAAGAGCAACCCTGACTTGCCAGGTTCGGGTTTGTGGGTCGGCCTGCGGGCTGATATCACGCAGTATGCCGGTGGTCTTTACGTCTGGATTCGACAGCAACGCGACCTGAAATACCCGCTCTTTCGCATCGGGTGCGGAAAGTTGCTGCGGGTCAGCAATATCAAATACCACATCGCGTGCCTCACTGGTCGCAAGGGTAAAGACCGTTTGCCCTGCACTGACGACCTGCCCTGCAGAAACACTGACGCGGGTAATCACGCCATCTGCAGGCGCAGTCAGTTTTGTCCAGGCAAGGTTATCCTGCGCATTGCGCAACGCGGCCATACTGCTTTTAAGGCGTGACGCCGCCGATTGCCAGTCAGCGCGCGCCGTATCAAGCTGAGTTCGGGCGATAGCACCGGAGGGCAACAATTTTTGCATGCGATTCAAATTCAGCAACGCGACTTGTTCGGCGGCTTTGGCGCTCTCCACATCGGCGCTGGCGCTGGCAAGCTCATTTGTGCCGGTCTGGTTTTCTAATGTGGCCAGCACTTGTCCCGCATGCACATGATCGCCGATATCAACGAGACGGCTCACCATGCGGCCGCTCAATCGGAAAGCGAGCAGGGTTTCATCGTGGGCACGAATTTCTCCGGTTCGCACATCGACCGGCAACGAGGATAACGTCCGGATAACCACGTAGCGAACGGGCCGCGGCGGCGCAGCCTTGTGCGTATCCTTCTCGCCACAGCCGGTCAGTAAAAAAATGAACACCAGCGGGGCGATAAACGGCAAAAAAGAAAGAATAGAAAACTGACGCGCGGCATTAAAAAGATGATGCACACTTTGACGAAATAACACGGTGAGTTCTTCTGACATAACGCCACTCCTGATCGGTAATGGCGTCATTACATCTTTATGAAGTCGAGATTCTCTTCATTTTTCATCAAGGATTCATCAAGAATGCATTTATCTGTTTTCAGACGGCAGCGTTATTTCTATCAGCAGACCGCCCTTTTCAGGTAAAGACGCGGCAATATTCCCGCCGTGGGCAAGGCAAATAGCCCTGGCTATGGATAACCCCAATCCACTGCCCCCGGAATGCCGCGCCCGCGAAGCATCCGCCCGCGTGAAGCGCTCGAAGATGATCGGTAAGAAATCGGGGTCCACGCCAGGGCCGTCATCCGCAAAAGTGATGCTGAACACCTCAGCATCCCGACGAATGCCAATGTTTAGATGCCCACCCTGTCGACCATAGCGCAAAGCATTTTCCATAATAATCGTGAAGGCCTGCCCCAGACGCAGCGCATCCCCATTGAAAAGCGCAGGTGCAGTATCAACAACATTAATGCTCACGCCTGATGTATCCGCCTGTAGCTTTAGCCAGGCTGCACGCTCACGCAATAGCTCCCCAAGGCAAAGAGGATGGCGATCGAGCGTCAACTGTCCGGCGTCCGCCAGTGAAAGTAAGTGTAATTCCCCGGTAAGACGGTTCAGGAGAAGCAACTGGTTCATCACCATACTCAGTTGCTCTTGCGTAGGGCTAAAGACGCCATCCAGCATCCCCTGCAGCCGACCTATGGCCGCCGTTAACGGGGAGCGAAGTTCATGCGCCATCGCCACATGCGAAGCGCGCAGTTCGCGTTCATACAGGGCAAGTTGCTGTGTCATGCTATTAAAATCAACGGCGAAACGTATCATTTCCGCAGGTGCATCCTTGATAAGTTCCGCCTGGCTGCCGAATTGCCCTTGCGTGACTTTATCAGCCGCCTCTCGTAACCGGCTGAACTGTGAAGATAATGGCCGCGCATAGCGTAGCCCCATAATGACAATAAAAGGGATCATCACCAGAACAAGTACACCAACCATGATCCAGTCGGTCGAGGCAATGGAGGGGGTCGAGTAACTGATTCCCCACCACGTGTCGACAATGTAATGGAAGCGATCCGGGTTCACATGCGGATTGTCTTTCAATGCGAGGAATTCGGCTCTGACACTGGCAGGCATATCATGCAAAGCCCAGTAATTCTGGACGGCATAACGTAGCCACATGCACAGCGCAATGATAATCACAGTCCCGATGGCAAGGGCAAGGATACGGGCGCAAATCCAGCGCCACAGGGACTGATGAACGGGACTCTTCATAGCTGCTGGAACCTGTATCCAATACCGCGTACGTTTGCCAGAACGCCAGTGACCCCAGCGCTCTCTAATTTTTTACGCAAATTATAAATATGTGTATCCACAACGCGCTCTAGCGCATCGCTGTCCGGAAGGCATTGTTCCAGCAGGAATTGCCGCGTAAAAGGGCGCGTGGGATGGCGCATTAGCGTCGTCAGCATGGAAAATTCAGAGGGCGTAAGATCCAGAACAATCGCGGGTTTTTCGCGATCGGTCACAATGGCGGTAATCGCCACCGTATTGACCGACAGATTTTGCCAGTTAAGTGTCTCTTCGGGTTTTTCAGCACGCGCGGTGCGGCGCAATACAGCCTGGACTCGCGCAACGACTTCACCAGGGAAATAAGGCTTAACAACGAAATCGTCAGCGCCATAGCGCAATGCGCCAATACGTTCCGACGCCTCCCCCATTGCGGTGACCATAATGACCGGGACATCGCTGTCGCGCCGAATGGAAGCCAGTACTTCAGTGCCACTTATGCCAGGGAGCATAATATCCAACAGAATGAGATCGGGTTTAAGGCGTCGCGCCATTTCCAGCCCTTTAGTCCCGTTTTCTGCTATCAGTACGTCAAAACTATCCCGACGGAGGTAGGCTTCCAGTACGTCAGCAGCATCCGTATCGTCTTCAATTATCAATATTTTTCGACAAACCATTTATGTACCCTGGTTTTTTTAGAGAACAGCAATTGCCGATCTGTTACGCCAATACATACAATACCCTTTTCGTGACAGTAAACGCGCATCGATAAAATGACAAATGATATAAACCACCCGGAGAAGATTAAATTCATCAGAGACAGCGCGCCAAAAAGCGGAACTTGACAGTATCTTAACAATTCCCTGACTGATTATTGATAACAGTCCTTCATACTGAACCATCAGAAAACCATGCGCTGAAATAATACGCTTTTAATGATTCCGGAGATGCTCAATGTTCCCCCAAAAAACAGTACCGTTGATGGCAGGTTTACTATTTACCTCGGTAACGTCATTTGTGAATGCGGATGACACTGCCGCTAATACAGACACGTTTACCATGGGGATTGCAGGGCAATACGCGCCGCGTTACAGCGGGTCAAACCATCAATCTTTCCAGGTCTTACCCGTTATCCAGGGGCGAAAAGGCGCGTTTTTTGTTGATTCGGAAAAGGGGCTGGGATATGACCTGCAGGCCGACAATGGCCTGTATTTAGAACACACGCTGGGTTATAGCCTGGGGCGTGCTGAGCGTAATTCCGACTGGCGGGATGGCGCAAATGAATTAAAAGGAATGGGCAATATTAAAACGGCCATGAATACTGCGCTGGCAGTTGGCTGGTCCATAGCCCCCTGGGTAAGCATTGAAGGAAAAGCCATTCTTCCTGTTACTGATAGCCAGGGGGTAGAATATCAGGCTTCCTTTACGCTTATTCCGCTGCAGAATGAAATCGATACTATCGCACTGCAAAATACAGCCATGTTCGGCGATCGTCGATATATGCAAATTAATTATGGTGTCAGCCAAAACCAGAGCGATCGCACGGGATATCAAACGTTTACCCCTGGCGGAGGCTTATACGGAATAAGCACAAATCTGCTGTGGAACCATCAAATTGACACACATTGGGGAACAACCTTAAGCGCGGGTTATAACTGGCTGAATGATGATGTTGCAAATAGCCCTATTGTGTTCAGACGAAATACATTCTCTTTTACCGGTGCCATCACCTATACATTCTAACTACACGTTTTCAAAAATGGAGAGTGAGGATAGACGAGAAAGAGATAATGGCGAGGCGCAGAAAAATGCCACAATTACAAGCAACGGTAATCATGGAAATAACAATGTGGATTGACGCCAACCTGGATAAAAACATCACCATAGCAATCGCTGCAAAAAGAGCGGGGTATTCTAAAAGGCACCTGCAAAGAATCTTCAAACATCATACAGGGCTCAGCCTTGTTCGATACATCAGACAAAAAAAGATCATGGAAGCGACATCAGATCTACAAAAAACCAGTATGCCTATTATTGAAATAGCCTCTAAGTACGGATTTGACGATCAGCAAAGCTTCTCAAAGGCCTTTAAGAAAATTCATAATGCGCCACCCGGGCAATGGCGAAAAAAGAATGGCGAATAACAGATAAATCCCCCCGAAAGTACTGAGATTACTTTTTCGATAAAAATACTTAACAGGGCGTTTTACGTTTAATACCTTTTTAATTCGTCACCACACAAATAACTGGCATTGCCGCCGGTAATGTTTACCGACGGCAGTGTTGCGGATCAGTGGCTGGCTTTTTTAATCGCGGCCTGAATCTGTTCCGCGCTCGCCAGCCCAGGGAAGACGGTGATGTTCTCCGGGGTTGCGCCTTTAACTGGCATCACAATCAGCCCTGGCGTCCCGGTGAGTTCCAGCGTCTGCGCCAGCGTATTGGTGTTCTCAAGGATATTGCTGTAATCCGCCTGCAGCTTATCCGTGGCACCGGCAGCCTTCGCAGCAGCATTGATATCCTCGACGGTCAGTTGGCCTTCGTTATGCCCGGTATGGTAAATGCTGTTGTGATAGATGGCATACCCGGCAGCACCTTTCTGCTTCCAGACATCAAGACCGCGCAGCGCGGCTTTCTCTGAGTTCTCCCAGCGCGATGCGAAAATAGGCCACTCTTTGAAGATATAACGCACGTCCGGGCTGGTCTTCATGACTTTCTCCAGCTCCGGGGCGAGTTTGCTGCAATAAATGCACTGATAATCGAAGAATTCGATAACCGCCACTTTCGCATCCTGTGGACCAATCACTGGCGTATCTTTGTCACGCAAGAGGGCTTCCTGGTTCTCCATTACCTTCTGGGTAAGCGCCATCTGTTGACGCTCCTGCTCTTGCTGCTGCAATTTCTGGCTGACCTGCACCAGCACCTCCGGATGGGCAACAAGGTAGTCGGCGGCGATTTTACCGATTTGCGCTTCCTGCTCAGGCGTGAATGCCGGCGCAGAGGCGGCCAGCACAGGGCTTAAATGGAAAAGAGTGTATGTGGTCACTAAAGAAATCAGCGTCTTTCTGAAGGTCATCGGTGGTGTCCCTAACGTTTTTTCTGAATAGTTTGCGAACAGGCAGGTGCGTCGTGCTCCGCAATATCGCCATCAAAGATACGCGTTTTCAGTAAAGGTGACACGCCGGAAGTGATAACAGATATGTCGATATAATCACAGGCAGAATAACGAGTGGCGCAGGCTTGCGCGATACCCGCTGCCCGCAGGCTAACGCGGGTAACGAAAGCGCATCACTGGCCGAATGATGCTCTTCCCTCACCCGCCGGGAGCCTTAGCTTTCGAGCGAGTTCCCGACGCTTTTATCACGCAGGAAAATCACCATCAGCCCCAGCCAGAACAGGCCGTTGAGCAAATTAAAGAGGCTGAACAGGCCGTTACCGCCGACCAGATACGCATGTTTACTGACTTCGATACCGACGGTGAAAATCAGCATTTGCAGCATGCCCATCGCCGCCGAAACCGCGCCTTTACTGACATCGCTGGCAAACAGCGTCAGGCGCACCAGCCCGGCGTTAGCCAGACCAATACCAAACGCGTACAGGCTCAAACCTGCCGTCATCCAAAGATATGCATGCGAAGAGGCTACCGTTGCAATGGCCGCCAGGATAAGCCCGGCAGCAATCGGCCAGCCGCCAAGAATAATCAGCGACCGCACGGTACGCCGCGAAGTCAGCCGCGCCAGCACAAGGTTGCCGACAATCAGCGCGCCAAAAATCGGCACCTGCAACAACCCATATTCATAGCTGCTGAGCTGTTCGCCGCTGATAATAATAATCGGTGACTGGGCAATCCAGGCCAGCAACGGCAGGCTGACAAAGCCGGTTGCCAGCGCCCCGGCGACGAAGCGAACGTTTTTCATCACCTGCGCATAGTCGTGCCACAGAGCTTTTAACGAAAGCGGTTCACCCAACCGGGTGGCGGTTTCTGGCATCGCCCGTTGCAGCCCGACAAACGCCACCGCCGCCAGCACGGCAAAAAGTACAAACATCCCCTGCCAGGGCGCGGCATGAACCCAGGCTGCACCCACCAGCGGGCCGAGCAGCGGTGCGATAAGCGCCACATTGGCCATCAGCGCGGTTATCTTAATGCACACCGCCTCTTCAAAAGATTCCTGAATGGCCGCATAGCCGACCGCGCCAATAAAGCACAGGCTGATCCCTTGCAAAAAGCGCAGCAGGGTGAACTGCTCAATGGTTTGCGCCAGCAGCGTGGCAAGACAGGTTACTACGAACCACACCACCCCAGTCAGCATGACCGGTCGACGACCAATACGATCCGACAGCGGCCCCAGCAGCCACTGTAAAAACATGCCGCCCGCAAGGTAGGCGGTCATTGATGTCGGCACCCACTCAATCCCTGCCTGATATTGCTCGACCACGGCCAACATGCCGGGCTGAATCATATCGTTGGCGATATAGGTTGAGAATTCGTACAGAACCAGGCAAAGGGGAAATAACAGTGCCTGCCGTCCCAGGCGGCGACCAGTAAGTGTAGGGTTTTGCATGCCATCTCTTTTACGTGAAAAATCGCGCAGAGTGTAATCAAAGCAGTCGGTCGACGATAGCGAATTATGCCACTCGCGCCGTGGAAAGCACTTTTTTCAACCTTAAGGTTTACTTAATCATCCCTGCGTACCGTGTCACATCAATGCAATAAACGGCTTAAGAATCGTCTAACTCTCCGCGAAATAAGCGGAAACGACTTTACCGTTTATCGCGCCGCTTTTAAGGTGAGCGCTGTCATCAAACATTCACATCAGCCAGAGCCCGGAGTCATAAAGAGCATGTTGGAAAATCTGAATTACACGCTGTTCGCGATGATCAACGCCACACCGGATTCCCCCGCATGGATGATTGCCGCCGCACGGTTTATCGCCAACGATGTAATCAGCATCGTGCCGCTACTTGCCGTAGCGCTATGGCTCTGGGGTCCGCGTAAACAGCTTAGCGCACAGCGCCAGTTAGTCATTAAAGTGACCATGGCGATGGCGATCAGCATGAGCCTTTCGCTGGTGTTGGGGCATCTGTTCCCCCACAACCGCCCGTTTGTTGATCATGTCGGTTACAACTTTCTGCCCCATTCGCCGGATTACTCGTTCCCGAGCGATCACGGTACGGTGATTTTTACATTTGCCATTGCCTTCCTTGCCTGGCATCGGGTCTGGTCCGGCGCGGTGCTGATGCTGGTTGCGCTGGCAATTGCCTGGTCTCGCGTGTATGTGGGCGTACACTGGCCGCTCGATATGGTGGGCGGACTGTTTGTTGGTCTGTGCGGTTGTCTGAGCGCGCAGATACTATGGCAGATCTTCGGTCCGGCGCTGCACCGCACGCTACAACATCTTTACCGCCTCTGTTTTGCCTTTCCGATTCGCCGGGGCTGGGTACGTGACTAAGCCCGGCGGCAAAGGTAAGATGAACGCCCTGCTAAACGCGGGGCTTTCTTTTATTCAGGGGTATTATGGAAACAAGACGTGACGAACGGATAAGCCAGTTACTGTCGGCGCTCAAGCGCAGCGATAAGCTGCATCTGAAAGAGGCCGCTGCCCTTCTGGGTGTTTCAGAAATGACGATTCGCCGCGATCTCAGCGCCAACAGCGCGCCGGTTGTGCTACTGGGCGGCTATATCGTGCTTGAGCCGCGCACCGCCAGCCATTATCTGCTAAGCGATCAGAAAACCCGTCTGGTCGATGAAAAGCGCCGTGCGGCAGAATTAGCTGCGCAACTGGTGCAGCCACACCAGATGGTGTTTTTTGACTGCGGCACCACCACCCCCTGGATTATCGAAGCCATTCCGGCCGACCTGCCGTTCACCGGGGTGTGCTACTCCCTGAATACGTTCCTTGCCCTCCAGGAAAAGCCGCTGTGCCGCGCCATTCTAAGCGGCGGCGAATTTCATGCCAGTAATGCCATTTTTCAGCCGCTCAATTTCAAAGAGACACTGAGCTATCTGCGCCCGGATATGGCCTTTTATTCTGCCGCCGGGGTTCACATTGAGCAGGGGGTTACCTGCTTTAATCTGGAAGAGTTACCGCTAAAACACTGGGCGATGGCGAGCGCGCAATTTCATGTCCTGGTAGTTGATCACAGTAAGTTCGGCAAAGTGCGTCCGGCGTGCATGGGAGATTTGAGCCATTTTGACGCTATCGTCAGCGACTGTCGCCCGGACGAGGCGCTGGTTGAATTCGCCAAAGGCGAGCAGATCAAACTGGTATTCTGACCGTGCCCCCACGGGGCACGGTGTGCCGTTATCAGGCGAACCAGCCAAACCACTGGTGGAATTTCATCAGCACAAAATCCCACATCCGGCCAAAGAATCCGGCCTCTTCAACTGCTTCCATCACAATCAGCGGGCGCTTCTCAATGGTCTGTCCGTTAAGCTGAAAATCAATAGTACCGACAACCTGCCCCTGTTTAAGCGGTGCGGTAAGCTGCGGTTCGGTTAAGGTATAAGAGGCTTTCAGGTTTTTCAGTTGCCCTTTCGGGATGGTGACCGAACCGGCCTCCCCCGCGCCCAGTTTTGCCTCGCTTTGCGCGCCAAACCAGACGCGTTGATTTACAAAGGTGGCGTCTGGCTTGATAGGCGTGACCGTTTCGAAGAAGCGGAAGCCCCAGGTCAACAGCTTTTCCGACTCGTTAAAACGGATGCGGTCAGTTTTCGCCCCCAGCACCACAGAAATCAGGCGCATGTCGCCCATTGTTGCCGACGCCACCAGGTTGTACCCTGCGCCATCCGTTGTCCCGGTTTTCATCCCGTCAACGTTCATGCTGGTACTCCACAGCAGACGGTTGCGGTTCGGCTGACGAATTTTGTTGAAGGTGAACTCTTTCTCTTTGTGGATAGCGTACTCGTCCGGCACATCGTGAATCAGCGCCTTACCGAGCAACGCCATATCGCGGGCGGTACTAAACTGCCCCGGCGCGTCCAGCCCGTGGACGGTCTTGAAGGTGGTGTTGGTCAGGCCGAGCTTTTGCGAGTAGCTGTTCATCAGGCTGACGAAAGAATCCTGGCTGCCCGCCACGAAATCGGCAATGGCGATGCTGGCGTCATTGCCAGACTGAATAATGACCCCTTTGTTGAGGTCAGCCACCGAGACCTGATCCCCCGGCTTGAGGAACATCAGTGAAGAGCCCCGTAACGCCGGGTTTCCGGTAGCCCAGGCATCTTTACCTACCGTCACGATGTCGGTCAGGTGAATCTTCCCTGCCTTCAACGCCTGGCCGACAACGTAGCTGGTCATCAATTTGGTGAGGCTGGCAGGGTCCAGTTTCTCATCGGCATTCCCTTCTGCCAGCACCTTACCGCTGGCGTAATCCATGAGGATCCATGCGCGGGCATCAACAGGCGGAGCCTCCGGCGCTTGTTCCACTGCATACAGAGAAGGTGAAAAGAGAACGATCAATGCGGCTCCCGCCGCCAGGCCGCGTGGAAATAAAGAAAAATGCGTCATATAGGCCACCCAGGTATCCATTCTGAAATCAACGTCGCACCACCGTGCAGCAACAAGCCGTGAGTAATAGCGCATAACAAGCGTGAATAAAAGCACTGGAAAGTAAAGTTTATGCAATAACATATTGTTGTGCTCTGGCGCGTGGATAATTTTGTAAATCGTTGCCAGAACGTTAACTTTATCTCAACATGGAAGGCCTCAGACTGGGTGGTAAACACAAGGGGGTAACATGATTACGCTATGGGGCAGGAATAACTCCTCCAACGTCAAAAAAGTGCGCTGGATACTTGAAGAGCTTGAACTGCCGTACGAACACATTCTTGCGGGCGGCGCGTTTGGCCTGAACCGCGAAGCCGAATTTCTGGCAATGAATCCCAACGGTCTGGTGCCATTGCTGCGCGATGACGAAACCGACGTTGTGCTGTGGGAATCCAATACCATTGTTCGCTACCTGGCCGCGCAGTATGGTCAACGCCGCCTGTGGAACGATGAACCCGCGGTGCGCGCACAGGGGGAAAAGTGGATGGACTGGGCGCTGTCCACGCTGGCGCCGAAACACGGTATTTTGCTGGTGGGGCTGGTGCGCACCCCCGTCGAAAAACGCGACAATGCGGCCATTGAAGCGGGTATCAATGCCTGTGAAGCGCTTTTTGCCCTGCTTGACGACGCCCTGGCCCAACAGCCGTGGCTCTCCGGCGCGGAGTTCGGCCCCGGTGATATTGCCGTCGCGCCCTTTATCTACAACCTCTACAACATCGGGCTGAGCTGGACGCCACGCCCACATCTTGAACGCTGGTACCAGACGCTGACGCTGCGCCCGGCGTTTCGTGACGTGGTAATGATTCCGGTAACCTGATAAGCCTGCCCGGTGCCCCTTACCGCGCCGGGCTGACTTTTAGCAGTTCCCCGTCTGACGCATCGGTCAGCACATACAGATAACCATCCGGCCCGACGCGGACATCGCGAATGCGCGCCTTGCGGTCTTTAAGGATGCGTCCGTCTTCGGTCACGGTGTTGCCGTTTACGCTCATCACGATGACATCTTCATCTTTCAGCGCACCAATAAAGAGTTTATTTTTCCACTCGGGGAAGACATCGGAGTTATAGAACGCCATGCCGCTGATAGCCGGCGATTTTTTCCAGTAGAACATGGGCTGCTCGGTCCCCTCGACCCTGCCCCCTTTCGCCTCGGGAATGGGTAATCCGCTGTAATTTATCCCCCAGGTCGCCAGCGGCCAGCCGTAATTTTTTCCTTTCCCGGCAATATTGATTTCATCACCGCCACGCGGACCATGCTCATGCATCCACAGGGTGTGACTCCACGGATTCATCGCCATCCCCTGAGGGTTACGAAGCCCGTATGCCCAGATTTCCGGCCGTGCTCCGGCTTTCCCAACGAAGGGGTTATCCGGCGGGACTTTGCCCTGGTCGGTCAGACGAACCAGTTTGCCCTGTAATTTGTCGAGGTCTTGTGCAGTGGGGCGTTGGTTATTTTCCCCCAGCGCAATCCACAGGTAGCCTTTACCGTCAAACACCATGCGTCCGCCAAAGTGATTGCCGGTCGACAATTTGGGCTGCTGGCGAAACACCACCTGGAAAGCCTCAAGGTGTTTTGCATCATCACTAAGGCGGCCATACCCCACGACCGTGCCCGCTTTACCGTCCTGCCCGGCTTCGGCATAGCTCAACCAGACCCGGCGCGACTTAGCAAAATCCGGGGCCAGCACCACATCCAACAGACCCCCCTGCCCGTTAGCCCAAACCTTCGGAATGCCGGTTATCGGGTCAGAAAGGCCTTTCCCCGGCAG
This sequence comes from Phytobacter diazotrophicus, assembly GCF_052061655.1. NCBI lineage: Bacteria > Pseudomonadati > Pseudomonadota > Gammaproteobacteria > Enterobacterales > Enterobacteriaceae > Phytobacter > Phytobacter diazotrophicus. Next base: position 3,821,932 of record NZ_CM125428.1, read on the forward strand.
CCATTGTCGCAACTGACCGCCGCGCATCGTTATCAGCATGCCCTGATCGCCGGGCAAAAAAGCCAGAGACCAGGGGTGATCGAGTTTGGTTTGTAACACCTCAACCTTCACGGGCGCGGGGGCTGCGATGACAGAGGCTGAAAGAAATATCGCAGGAATAACAAACGCGGCGGAACGATGCATGACCCACTCCTTTATTCATGGTTTGCATAAAGGTTAGCCAGCACGGCCAGGCGAAAGGGGATTTTTACAAAAGCTTAAAAAGAAGGGGGGAGTGGCCTCCCCCGCGTTTAGATTTCGGCAAGCGATACATGTTCGCAAAGATACTTGATACTGAAATTAAGCACGTTAAAGGCTCTTTCCAGTTTTTCGACATTCACCGCTATATAGGTTGGGCAATCCTGGCGCCCGCTTAACAGGCACACCGCCACAGAGGAGATAGCCTCTTCCGCGCGATATAGTGCCCCTCGGGTATCGGCATCCTGCAATGTGTTCAGTTGCACACCGTTATCGCGTATTTCCCTGGCAAGATCGAAGAAGTGCTCGCGTAATTGATCGTTTTCGCTGACTGACATATACCCTTTCGCTTTTCGCATCTGGATATAGGTTGCAAGATCAGCTCTGGCATCGACCAGTTTGTCCAACAGACATTGTGTAAGTTCGTCAACGGTCATACGTTCCCCCCCCTTGTCAGCCATCAGGCACAACTTATAGTATGGCTGTTTTTTGAGCGAAAGCATGCGCAACTTCAATTATTAAACGCAGACGAAACTTCTTTACACTTTAGGGCTGCTTAACATTATCCCCGACTGGCAAGCCACGCGCGCCAGCCGCCATATTCCGTGATGTCCGTTGCGCCCTCTAATCCATTATTTTCACAAATGAATCCGGTCAGCCACTGCCCCTCTTCGAGCTCCACTTTGCCTAACCCGAGCGGTGCCGGGATCCCCGCCAGAAATGATCCCAATTCACTGGACGGCAACGACCACACCTCAACGGCAATGGCCCTGCCGCCTTCGCTAACGCGAACCATCCCCGGACGTTTGCCATCCGCCAGCGCATACAGGCGGTAAGCAGGTGCACTTAGCGTCGCCTCCACCAGATGTCCCTGACGCTGGCGCAACTGATAATTGAGCGCCAGACCGTCAAGATGTGCACCGCAGACCACCACGTTTACCCGATCATTTACCGCAGCATGCGTGGGGGCATCAGCCTCGATGGTCGTGCCCCCAGGCAGGCTCAGCGGATTCACACGCTGCAAGGCATCCGCCATGCTCAGCAGATACTGATCGGTAAAGGCGCGGCCAAACAGGGTCACGCCCGAGGGGAGTCCATTGGACATAAACCCGACCGGAACCGCGACGGCCGCGTAATCGAGCAGGTTCATGAAATTGGTGTAGTACCCGAGATCAGAATTGCGCTTCACCGGCTCATCGCGCAGTTCGGCGAGCGTTACCGGACGCGGGTAGGTCGGCGTCAGTACGCAATCCAACTCATCGAGCAAGGCATCGCATTGCCGTTTATAGCTCTGCAACCGATAAAGACCGTCAAACGCGCTGACCGCATCGGTGGTCGGGGCTTTTTGCAGAACATCACGGATAACCGGCAGCACCGCATCCGGCTGCTGCTCAATCAAATGGCCTGCCACATGGTAGCGCTCTGCCACCCAGGGCCCTTCATAAAGCAGTTTTGCCGCCGCCAGGAACGGCGTGAAATCAAGCGCAACCGGTATTCCCCCCTGCGCCTCCAGTTGCGCTTTGGCGTGATAAAAGAGCGCTTCACTCTCGGCACAGCCCAGGAACTCCAGCTTATCCGGCACGCCAAAACGGAACCCGGACTGCGGCACGCCAAACGCCTGTTTGCTGTTCCACAGCGGATTGCGACGGCTGTAGTCGTCATCCGGGTCCTGGATTGCGGTCAGCGCCAGCAGGGTACTGGCCTCGGCGGCTGTGGCGGTAAAGAAGGTGACGCAATCCAGGGTTCGGCACGCTGGCACGACGCCCGCCGTTGAAATCAGCCCTTTGGTGGCTTTCAGCCCCACCAGATTGTTCAGCGACGCGGGGACGCGCCCGCTGCCGGCGGTGTCGGTGCCTAATGAAAAACTGGCGACGCCCAGCGCCACCGCCAGCGATGACCCGGCGCTGGAGCCACCCGACGGATACTCAGGATGAACGCTGTTGCGACAGACGCCATAAGGCGAACGGGTGCCGTTCAGTCCGGTGGCAAACTGATCGAGGTTGGTTTTACCCAACGGAATCGCCCCCAGGGCAATCAACTGGCGCACCAGGGTAGCATCCTGCCCGGCCATATAAGCAAATGCCGGGCAGGCCGCCGTGGTGGGGACGCCTGCGAGATCGATATTGTCTTTGATGGCGAACGGAATGCCGTACAGCGGCAGATCCTCCGGCTGATGTTGCTCCAGCGCCGACAGATACGGTTCCAGTTCGGCTTCGTTCAGAATATGAATGAACAGATGAAATTCCGGGTTGAGCGCCATCGCCCGCTCGCGCAATTGCATGATAAGCGCACGCGGCGTTATCTCACCGCTGCGGTAGCGTTTCGCCAGTGTATCGAGGCGCAAATCAAAGGTCTGTGTCATTGTGCTTTCTCCATCACCACTACGCATTGCCCGGCGCGCACGGAGCTTCCCGGCTGCACCCGAACCTGACTGACCACGCCGTCATGCGGCGCAGTTAACGGAATTTCCATCTTCATCGACTCCAGCACCACCAGCGTCTGGCCCTCTTTCACCACAGAGCCCACTTCCACATTGACCTGCCAGAGGTTGCCGGAAACCGGGCTGTCGACGCCGCTTTCCCCGTCCCTGAGCGGGGCATCGTCCCCCTCGTCGGCAATCACATCGCTGCTGTCGAAATGGGCCTGGCCGCTGGCAATCCAGCGATCGCGCTCAGCGGCAAACGCCTGCTGTTGATGGGTGCGGTTCGCCGCAATGCTCTGCGCTTCATCGGCCAGGAACTGTTGATATTCCGCCAGGCGCAGGGTGGTCTGTTCGATGCGCAGCGGGTAGCGGCCAAGCGGGAAGTCCCGACGGATGGTGAGCAGTTCATCGGCAGAGACCGAGTAAAAGCGAATCTGATCGAAAAAGCGCAGCAGCCACGGCTTACCGCCAAAATCAGCGACCGCACGATAGCGATTCCACATTTGCAGGGTGCGGCCCACAAACTGATATCCCCCCGGCCCTTCCATGCCATACACACAGAGGTATGCGCCGCCAATGCCGACGGAGTTTTCCGCCGTCCAGGTACGCGCCGGGTTGTATTTGGTGGTCACCAGACGGTGGCGCGGGTCGAGCGGTGTCGCCACCGGCGCGCCAAGGTAAACATCTCCCAGCCCCATCACCAGATAACGGGCATCAAAGACGGTTTTGTAGACCTCGTCGATATTTTCCAGATCGTTAATCCGGCGGATAAATTCGAGATTACTCGGGCACCATGGCGCGTCGCGGCGCACGGTGGTCATGTATTTTTCAATCGCCTTCTGACAGGCTGGGTCATCCCAGGAGAGCGGCAGCCAGACCACTCGCGACGGCACATCCAGATCTTCGCGCTGGCACACATCGGCCCATAGATCGTGAATAATCGCCAGCAAACGGCTCAGCGCCAGGGTTTCCGGCTGATAATGCACCTGCAATGAACGGATCCCCGGCGTCAGATCGATAACCCCCTCCAGCGCGCGGGATTCCAGCGCCTGCATCAGGGCGTGACCGCGAAAACGCAGCACCAGGTCGAGTTCCGGTTCGCCTATTTCCAGCAGCAGATGGGTATCGCCTGAAAGACGCGCCACCAGCCGCTTATCCGCTTCCCCGGTCTCCAGCACCACAGGGGAGGCCAGCGCGGCAGGATGCCAGTTGACGGCGACAGGTTGCAGTGTTTCCACTTCCTGGCGGCTGGCCTGTGCCAGCCGACGCGCCGTTGCCACGTCCACCGGGATGAAACGCACCTTGTCCCCCGCTTTCAGTTGCCCAAGCTGGTGCAAATCCGCTTCGATAACGGTCACCGGGCAGACAAAACCGCCGAGGCTTGGGCCATCCGGGCCGAGGATAACCGGCATATCCCCGGTGAAATCCACCGCGCCAATGGCATACGGGTTGTCATGAATATTGGACGGGTGCAGCCCCGCCTCGCCGCCGCTCTCGCGCACCCACTCCGGCTTCGGCCCAATCAGGCGGATCCCGGTTCGGCTTGAGTTGAAGTGCACTTCCCAGTCGGTGGCAAAAAAGGTGTTGATATACGCGCCGGTGAAATATTCCGGTGCCCCATGCGGCCCATAGATCACGCGCAGTTCACGCACGGCAGGCAGTGTGGTCTGCAACGCCTGCGCGAGCACAACACCGCTTGCGCGGTTCGTCAGCGGGTTGAGATGCAGCACATCGCCGGTACGCAGCGCGCGCCCGGCGTGACCGCCAAACTGCCCGAGGGTAAAGGTGCTTTTGCTGCCAAGATAATCCGGCACATTAATGCCACCGCGCAGGCAAAGATAGCTGCGCACCCCGGCACCGCTCACCTCCCCCAGACGCAGGGTGCTACCCGCGGAGATCGTAAACACGGTATGCATCGCAAGCGCTGTACCGTCGAGCGTGACCCCGATACTCGCCCCGGTAACTACCGCCACGGCGTCGGTATTAAATTTCAGCGTCGGACCGCTGAGCGTGATTTCCAGCGCAGCATCGGTTGCCGCATTTCCCAATAACGCATTGCCCAGACGCAGCGCGCGGTCATCCATCGGGCCGGACGGCGGCACACCCACCGCCCAGTAGCCCTGGCGGCCAGGGTAATCCTGCACCGTGGTTTGAGTTCCGGCGCTCACCACCTCAAGGGTAGTGGCCTGGTAGCGCAACCCTTCCAGGCAGCGCGTCCAGGGCTCGCCCTCCGCAAACGGGGCAAAGGCTAAAATCTGGCGCAGGTACTGGCGGTTGGTCTCTACGCCATACAGACGGGTTTCGCCCAGCGCGGCATCCAGGCAGGCAATCGCCTGCGCACGCGTGGGCTGCCAGGTGATGATTTTCGCCAGCATCGGATCAAAAAACGGCGGCACTTCGCAGCCCGCTTCCACCCAAGTGTCAATGCGCAGCGTGCGGCGATCGTCGGCCGGAAACGCCACGTCGGTCAGTAGCCCCGGCGACGGCTGGAACTGGCGGCCCGGATCTTCGGCATAAACGCGCGCCTGCACGGCATGTCCCTGCGGCGTGAGCCCTGCAACCAGCTCGGTCAGCGGCGGCAGATCGCCGGCGGCCAGTTCAATCATCCAGCGCACCAGATCCACGCCCCAGACCTGCTCGGTAACACCATGCTCCACCTGCAAACGGGTGTTCACTTCCAGGAAGTAAAAGCGTTTTGCCTCACTGTCATAAACAAATTCAACGGTCCCGGCGCTGCGGTAATTCACCGCTTTACCCAGTTTGATCGCCGCTGAGCACAGCGCCGCTTCCATGCCATCCGGCAGGTTCGGCGCGGGGGTCTCTTCCAGCACTTTCTGGTTACGGCGTTGTACCGAGCAGTCGCGCACGCCAAGGGCAACTACCTCGCCCTTACCGTCGCCAAAAATTTGCACTTCCAGGTGACGCGCGCGCTCGATGTACTTCTCAATAAATACACCCGCGTCGCTAAAGTTGTTTTTGCCCAGCCGCACTACCGCGTCAAAGGCATCGGCCAGTTCATCGGCGCTATAGCACACCCGCATCCCGATACCGCCGCCGCCCGCGGTGCTTTTCAGCATCACCGGGAACCCCACCTGCGCGGCAGCGTGCTGCGCTTCATCGAGGTTTGCCAGCAACTCTGTGCCTTCCAGCATCGGTACGCCATGCGCTTTCGCCAGCGCGCGGGCCGTGTGTTTTAAGCCAAAGACCCGCAGTTGTTCCGGCGTCGGGCCCACAAATGCTATTCCTGCGGCTTCGCAGGCTTCGGCAAAGGCGGCGTTCTCAGAAAGAAAACCGTAGCCGGGATGAATCGCCTGTGCGCCGCTCTGGCGGGCCGCATCAATAATTTTTTCGCTGACCAGATAGGTCTGTGCCGCCGGGCCGTCGCCCAGGCTAATGGCTTCATCGGCATCACGAATATGCAGACTGCTGGCGTCGGCCTCAGACCAGACGGCAACGCTGGTGACATTGAGTGTGCGCAAGGTGCGCAGGATACGACAGGCGATCGCGCCACGGTTAGCGATAAGGAGTTTCGTAAACATAGTCAGGACTCAATCGTGGCGGGTCGTCCCGCCGAAATTCGGCTCGCCTTATGGCCGTCCATAAGGGGCTGGTCGTTTACGGACGCGGTGGTGTCTCGCGCGTTTGACTGAGCGGTAAACGGTTCGCACGCACGTCAAACAGGCGGTAAATAAAAAGGCGCAGACGCGCACCCCGGCTCAGTTCCATACCAGCACCTCCGCCGGGGTCGGGTTCCAGCCATTGCACGGGTTGTTCAACTGTGGGCAGTTGGAGATGAGCACGATGACGTTACATTCGGCGCGCAGTTCAACGTATTTGCCAGGCGCTGAGATGCCATCTTCGAAGGTCAGTCCGCCTTCCGGGGTCACCGGAACGTTCATAAAGAAGTTGATGTTGGCGCCAATGTCGCGCTTGTGCAGACGTCCATCGTGCAGGCAGGCGCAGAGGAAGTTATCGCGGCAGCTATGCATATGGCGTTTGTCCAGTGCATAACGCACGGTGTTGCTCTCCTGGGCGCACGCACCGCCGAGGGTGTCATGGCGGCCACAGGTATCGGCGACAATGGTCAGCAACGGGTTACCCATATTGGACCACAGCACGCTGCCGGTGGTCAGATACGCATTGCCCTGTCGGCGCAACGTGCGCTGCGGATCGTAGCGTTCCCGGGGGTTGTCGGCGTTATAAAACAGCGTATCCACGGCCTGGTTCCCTTCAAGATCGAGCAAACGCAGGGTCTGGCCCTTTTTTACTTCAAACAGGTACGGCTCCCCTGCCGGGATCACATGGCGAAAAACGGCCTCGTCGGGGTGCTTCTGGCTGGTGACATTCATCATGCGGCTCCTTACAGGGCAAATAAACGGGTGTTGGTGAAGGCACGCGTGTTTTCCGGGCGCGTCATCAAAGCCTCAATGGCGGCATTTTCGTCTGCCGCCTGTCGCCAGGCCAGTTGTACCGGGCGCGGCGCATAATCTTCGGCGGGGTCCATCGGGTGTTGCAGCGCGGTGAGCACCACCAGCACATCCATTGGCGCAAACAGTTCAACGTAGCTGCCAGCCTTCGACGCACCGCTGTGGAAGGTAAAAGCGCCGTGCTCATCCACCGTGACTTTGCTAAAGAAGTTCACCACCATCAGCAGGTCTTCAAGGTTCAAATCCCATTTGCCCATCTCAACGAGCAGGTTGTCGGCGCCGTTGCGGAAAAAACCGTTACGCAAATCCTGATAACGCCCCTGACCATATTTCTCCTTCACTTCTGCCGCATTCAGCACGCCGCCAAACGGGTCATGCCAGCCGCAGGTATCAGCGATAATCCCCGCCAGCACACGCCCCATATCGGAGTAAAAACAGTGGCCTGCCGTCAGGCGCGCGGTGTGCTGGCCTTTTAAGGTATCGGGCAGGTTCAGACGTTCGCTCTTTTCATGCGGGTTAAGCATCATCAGGCTGACGTTTGCTCCACCTTCGATGTCGCTCATGCGCAGGATCTGCCCGCGCTTGAGAATAAAGGAGAGACTGCCGCCGCCTGGCAGGGTCTCTTCACGCAGAAAAGATGCTTCTTTATCTAATAAAGTCATTAAGTTAACTCCTTAATGCGTAGACGTTATCGGGCTGCGGGTCGGTCATTTCCGCCAGACGCGCTTCATTGAGCGGAATGTCATAAGTAATGCGCGCGCCGTAGGCATTGGGTTCGTGCGGGTCGATACGCACCTTGTCGAACACCAGCAGCCGGGTGCCGAGGTTAAAACCCTCGGAGAGATCGTGGGTGACCATGAAAACCGTCATCCGGGTTTCGCCCCACAGTTGCAGCAACAGGGCGTGCATATCTTTGCGAATGCCGGGGTCGAGTGCGCCAAAGGGCTCATCAAGCAGCAACACGCGCGGTTGCATAATGAACGCCTGGGCAATAGCAAGGCGCTGTTGCATACCGCCGGAGAGCTGGGCCGGGTATTTATCCAGCGCCTGTCCAAGGCCCACTTTTTGCAGCATCCACACGGCACGCTCCCGCGCCTCACGTTTGCTGGCGCCAAACAGACGCCCGAGGAAGCGCGCATTCGGCAGTTCAAGGCCAATGGTGACGTTATCGAGCACGTTTAAATGGGGAAAGACGGAGTAACGCTGGAAGACCACGCCACGGCTGCGGTCCGGCTCAGCCTGCAACGGCTTGCCATCAAGCAAAATGGTGCCGCGACTCGGCGCTTCCTGGCCCAGCAACAGACGCAGAAAAGTCGATTTCCCGCAGCCGGATGCTCCCACCATTGAGCAAAACTCCCCGGCATTGACCCGCAGGTTGAGGCGTTCGAGCACCACATGGGCGCCATATTCCTGCCAGATATTATTGATTTCGATAAAACTCATGCCTTCCCTCCTTCCGCCCAGGGAAAACAGGTTTTATGCAACTGGCGCAGGCCGAGGTCCATCAGCCATGCCAGCAACGTTATCCACACCACGTAGGGGATGATGACGTCCATCGCCATATAGCGGCGTACCAGAAAAATGCGATACCCCAGCCCTGCCGTTGAGGAGATGGCTTCTGCCGAGATAAGAAACAGCCAGGCCGATCCCAACAGCAGGCGCAGCGAGGTCAACAGGCGGGAGAGAAGCTGCGGCAGTACCACCCGCAGCACCAGCGTCCAGCTTGATGCCCCCAGCGTTTGCGCCTTGATCAGGATTTCCGGCGGAATTTCGCAGGCGCGATGCTCGAGGTCGCGGGCGAGCATCGGGGTGATACCAATCACAATCAGCATCACTTTTGACAACTCATCCAGCCCGAAGACAATGAACAGCACCGGCAGGATCGCCAGCGGCGGGATCATCGACAGCACGGTCATCAGCGGCGAGAGCGAGGCGCGCCACATCGGAAAGACCCCGGCGGTAATGCCCAGGCACAGACCAATCAGCGAGGCTATCGCCAGCCCGGTTAACAGGCGCGCCAGGCTCACCAGCGTATCCATCCAGAAGAGGTAGTCGCCGCTGCGTTTATCCGGGGTGAATGCCATTCGCGACATTGCGTCCAGCATCTGCTGCATGCCAGGCAGCAGCTTATCCTGCGGGTTGGCCTCCAGCCGCACCGCAGAGCCCAGAAAGTACGCCGCCAGCAAAATGACGAAAGGCAGCAGAACAAGCGTCAGACGCATGCCCCGGGTCGGATGGCGGTTAATGTGTCGCATGGCGTGAGTTCCTGTCATTCGCTCAAAGCTTGCCGTCGGCGGCCATCTTCACGAAGCTGTCGTCAAAGCGCAGCTTCACATTGGCGGCATCCCCGGCAGAAACGTTGCCCGGAAAGGCCATGCCGATGAAATCCGCACTTTGCGCGCCGTCACCCAGTAACCCTTTATCAAAGGAGAACGCCGCAACGCGCTGCATGGTTTTCGGTAAATCAGGCGAACTGATAAACGCCAGATTATCGGCCGGGGTGTAGAAGAGATGGGTGGTTTTAAGCTGTGCCTGATAGCCCGCCAGATCGGTACCAGACGCCGCCGCCATGGCGCTCAGCGCCTCTTTATTCTGCGCCTTCATCTGCGCCATCATTTCGTACCATGCGCCAGTCAGGGCTTTGCCCAACGCCGGGTTATCTTTCAGGGTCTGGGTGTTGACCACCATCATGTCGATAAGCTCGCCGGGTACCTGCGAGGAACTAAAGACTTCGGTGGTTTTCGGCGTGCCTTTGATAACCGACAGTTGCGGGTTCCAGGCGACAGCCGCCTGCACTTTCGGGGTGGCGAAGGCAGAGACGATATCGGCATCGGAGGTGTTCACCACGGTGACATCTTTTTCTGCCAGACCGGCTTTCTCCAGGCCGCGCACCAGCAGATAGTGCGAAACGGACAGTGCAGGCAGGTAGATTTGCTGGCCTTTCAGGTCCTTGAGGGTTTTGCCCTCGCCTTTCATCACCACGCCGTCGTTGCCTTCGGAGTAGCTGCCGAGAATAAGCGCGGTGCTGTCCACGCCGCCCGCCGCCGGTATGGTCAGCGCATCCATGTTGGTCATGGTGCAGCCATCAAACTGGCCCGCGGTATACTGGTTTATAGATTCGATATAGTCGTTAAGCTGTACGATATTGATTTTAATACCGTATTTGTCGGCCCACTTATCAATGATTTTGTTGTTACTGATGGTGCCCCACGGCATCCAGCCTGCGTAGATGGTCCAGCAGACATTGAACTCTTTCTTCACGGCGGCAAAGGTTGGGAGAGTGGTCAGCATGACCAGCGACAGCACGAGAGAGCGGAGTAATGGAGATTTCTTCATTATTGACCTCTGATTGGTACAAAAAATAGGGGGCAGCGCGACACCCACTGGTGCTGCTGTCTCCCGGGTTTTTGTCCCGCCGTGTAACCTCTCAGAGGTCGCCAGCTCTTGGACCAGACATCCGCCTTAGCGAACCGGAACCCTAGCCAGCTATTTATCAAATTGTGTGTTGCACTGCGCTAGCGTTACTGCAATCACTATGCCAGGTTGCGATTAATGACCTTTCAGTAACTTAGCGATAACTCAGGGCAAACGTACCCATTTTGGTGAACCAGAATGAGGCAGCGCACCATGCTGGTGCTCAAGGGCCCTGTAGCTATGTGATGCGCTGCTGGTGTATTGTTTTTAAACGATTAATCTCGCAAAAGGCGATTCACGTCATGCTGAAAATATTGGGTAAAACGTCTTCAATTAACGTGCGTAAAGTGTTGTGGACCTGCGAAGAAGCGGGGCTGGCGTATTCACAGGAAGACTATGGCAGCGGCTTTGCCTCGACGCAGACGGACGCCTTCCGGGCCATGAACCCAAATGCGATGGTGCCGGTACTCCTTGATGATGACTTTATCCTGTGGGAATCCAACTCCATTTGCCGCTATCTGGCACGTAAAGCGGGCCGCGACGATCTGCTTCCTGGCGAACCGCGAGCTTGCGCGAATGTGGAGCACTGGATGGACTGGCAGGCCACCGACTTTAATAGCGCATGGCGCTACGTTTTTCCGGCACTGGTGCGCAAAAACCCTGACTACAACGATCAAAATGCGATTGCCGCCGGTATCAAGGAGTGGAATCACTGCGTCGGTATTCTCGACCAACAGTTGCAACGCACAGGAGCCTGGACCGCCGGGGAGACATTCACCCTTGCCGATATCGTGCTGGGATTGTCGGTGAACCGCTGGAAGATGACACCGTTTGAACACCCGAATTTCCCGGCAGTGGAGGCATGGTTTGAACGGTTAAATCTGCGCCCTGCTTTCCTGCGCTATGGAAATAACGGCGAGCCGTAATACGTCCTGAAGATCGCCTTTGACACGCCTTCATTTATTTTCCCCGCTGGTTAGCGGGGGAAATTTCCAAATATTACACATGGTATCGGCATATTCTGGCGTAGAATTTTCTTATTACCGATCACCCATTAATTTAGCTTAAGGAACGGAAGTCTATGAGAAAAATAGTACTCGCATTATTACTCTTTCCCGGCCTGGCGATGGCCAATAAGCAATTTGATGCGCTCGATAAAATAACCAAAGTCTGTGCAGAAAACGCTAAATCAACGCAAGAAACGAACCAGTGTTTGTACGATGCCATGACGCGCTGGGACAGCATTCTGAATACAGAATACAAGCTGCTCATGAACACACAAAGCGGCGATTTTAAAACCGCACTACGCGATTCTCAGCGGGCCTGGATAAAATACCGCGACGCCTACTTTGAGTCCGTTAATAAATATTTTCAGCAAGAACAAGGAACTATCTGGGGAACGATTGCCGTTGACAACAAAATGCAATTTGTTCGCAACAAAGCAATTGAAATGCATAACTTGCGTATCAGTACCGATGTTTCTGGCGAATCTGAATAAAGGCAATCTAATTTGTCAACATGAAAGAACAAAGCCACTTGCCCATCATAAATTCCTTATTCAACTATCCCGCCAGGCATCGCTGGCGGGATAGAAAGAGAGACTACTGGGCGTCCAGCGTTTGCTGTAGCGTATTCAGTTGCCCCTGCAGTTTTTGTAGTTCCATCTGCTTTTGCATAACAGATTGTGAAGGCTGATTCTGTGATGCCTTCATGCTCTGTTCCAGCTCCGCCAGTTGTTTCTGCGCAGCGGCTTTGCCTGCCGTTTTCGTTTTCAGCTTCGCAACCAGGTTATTCAGGGAACGATCCAGGGCTTGTTGCGTTTGACGCTTGCTGGCGACGCTGGCATCACTTTGTGCTTGTTCTTGCGCAATCGCAGCGTAGACCTCATTAAACTCTTTGTTCAACGCCTGTTCGTGCTGCAACGTCTGCTGCTTCTGTTCGACGCGCTTATCCCAGGTCCCTGAATAGTTACAGTTAAATTTGGTGATAATATTCACATCACCTGTCGTCGGATCGCATTGCTTCACATCTGTAGCACAGCCACTCAGTAACAACACGCCAATCACCAGCGGTACATAACGCATTCTTTTCCCCTTAGCTCACTTTCAATGCCGTGCGTTGCTCATAAAGGCTATCCAGCTCTTTTTGCAGATCGCTGATCTTCTGGTGAGTTTGCGCAATCTCTGAATCAAGTGTGGTTGTATCACTACCCGATTGTTTCATCGAAGCGGAAACATCGGCCCACTGTTTTTCATGCTTTTTCATGTCTGTGATGGTGTTACGCAGATAAGCGATGTTCGCGTCAACGCCTTTGATTTTGGTCTGCATGACATCCTGTTTCACGGTTTTTGCCGCGATGTCTTTGTTCAACTGCGCCAGAGTCTGCTTATCAGTTGCAATAACAGATTTCGCAACATTGGTGACGTTCTGGATACGGGCATTCTCTGCCTGAACATCTTTAATCGCGCCATTCAACTGCAATTCCTGACTGGCATATTTTTTACGTTGGTTGTCGAGATAGGCGTTTGCACCCATACCGACACCGCAGCCCGCAACGGCAGCCGCGGCAATACAGACACCTTTGTTACTGGCATTACTTAGCGCACACGCCAGTGCACCGATGGTTGCACCTGCGGCACAGGCTTGCCATCCCGACTTATTGAAGAACTCCACATCCTGGTTGTTGGTCAGACGCGGATCAACACCCCCACTCCCGCCGCCCCCACCGCTTTGACACGCCGTAAGCGCAATGACTAAAGTCGTAACTATTGCTGCCCGTAATGAGTTGAACGCTATCATAAAAAGACATCTCCAGATTTTTGCTTAGTTATTTTTCTTGCATGCGGCCAGCCACGCTTCACGCGCAACTTTGCCATCTTTCCAGTACCCCTGGAGGTTATTCCAGTAGGTATCCAGATATCCGTTAAGGTTGGTTTTTCCTCGTGCCACCATCTGCTGTTGGACGACCGCAATTTGCGGGGCAATTAGCGCGTTATCATAGGTCGTCCCCATGTCCACCAGCGTGTCGGCGTAATAACTGGTAATGAAATCCAGAGCCTTTTTATGTTGTTCTAACTGCTCCCCACGGCGGGAACAGTTCGCATCCAGAGCACTGTCTTTGGCGCAGGTTTTTTCATTAATCTCTTTCAGACGTTCGTAAAACTCACCATCGTCCTTCATCTTGGTACACAAAAACGCGCCAAGTTGCAGAGAAGTACGGATGGCCTGGTCGCGCTGCTCATCACGCAACTGACCGTTAGCCCTCAATTCGCCGCGCAGCTGCTCCAACTGTTTTTTGAGCCCATCGTCCTGGACTTTTGCCGATATGGCATTCAGGTTTTGCAGTGAATCCTTCTCTTCACCTTTTGCAGTGTTCTTCTTCTCATCCCCTAACGCCTGCCACTCTTTTTCAATCTCTTTAATGCGCTCGCGCGAGGTCAACGTGGGTGAAACCAGCACCAGTCGCATGCCAATAGCTTTGTTACTGCTCTCATCCGCACCGGCGTAATAGGGCTCTTCACTGCGAAGTGAACTGCGCATATCGGCCTGTGGCGTAAGGAAACTCCCGCCGCGCACCACATAGCCCCCCGCCTGTCCATGCTGGCGATCCAGCTTATTTAAGCGGAAAGGTTCAAACATCATTTCCGAGGCATTACCCAGCATGTCGTGCAAACCCAGTGGGTTCGGTTTTAGCAACCCCGTAAGCTGCAATTTGCCATTGGCGGACTGGGCACCGGAAAACCAGGCATAGTCATTGATGCCTTCCGGCATGGGAAAATGAAGATCGCGAAAATCCGCGGGCGAAACCGCCAGACCGCCTCGAGCGGCAAACTCCCACTCAGGCTCTGTTGGCAGACGTAAGAAACCAGGCTGCCCATCTTCAACAGGAAGGGACGCCAGTTTTTCTTTTCGCAGCCAAAGATTGTACTTATTGGCCACATCCGTTGCGCTCATCCAGCCAATACCCACTTTCGGCAAGCGACCTTTCATATCAGGAGGTGCACAATCCCCTGTTAGCGCCCGGTATTGCACTTCGCTGAGTTCATATTTCGCCATCAGGTAATAGCGGCCTTTCTCTTTCTTTCCGGCGGTGAAACTCCCGGCAATATGCTCTTGCCGTGACTGCTCCAGATACCCCCACTCATCCCCTTCTTGCCCAAGGGTGATGCCGTAATCCTGTAAGGGTTTGTCTACCGGGATCGTAACTTTACGAAAAGCCATTGCGCCGTCGCACGGCATGGGCAAAATCACGTCATCCGGTAATGGCTTCGGGTTCCAGTACTTTTCATCCCAGGTGGCGTGCGCGGCAAAAGAGAAGCCCAACCCGGCAAAAGACAGACTAAGAAGTAATTTAGATTTCACGTAGACTCTCCGCAGGATCAATCTTTAAGGCACGCAACGCGCCTATCGCAGCCACGCACAGCGCAACAACCAATACACTCAGCAGTGCCGTGATAAAGTGGATGGGCTCAAGACGACAGACAAAGGCTTGTTCAGGAAGGTTTGCGCCCAGCAGGTGGTTAAACAACTCACTGCCGAGCAGGTAAAGCGCCAGACCAATGCTGAATGCAACCCCGGTCAGACACAGCGCCTGGATTATGATAAAAGCGGTGACTGAACGACGCCGGAAACCGATAAGGCGCAAGACGGCCATGTCTTTCCTTTTGCGATCGATATTGGCGATAAACGCCCCGATCAGCGAGGCAATACAGCCCGTGACCGAGATCCAGGCGATCACCGCGAAGATAACGCCAAGAACATGATCAATTGCCCTGACGGCCTCTATTTGCGCCGACTGTGTAACGGATTCAATGTGTTGTTCTTCCAGCCAGCGGGCCAGCGGCGCAACATCATCAAGGGTTTTGGCATATAAGCGGGCACGAGAAAAATGCGTCCGTTCTCGCGGCGCAAGGCCGTCTTTGACGGCGAATAGCGGAACCTGGAAGCCGTCCCGATAGTCTTCCAGCGCCACCAACATGGGGAGCGAAATAAACGCGCCGGGACGTGTGAATTTAGCGTCATCCAGCACACCCACAACGGTTACGGACTTCATCAGACGTTGGTCGACACCGTTCAATTTGCGGGTAACCAGCAAACGAAAGGTATCTCCGGAATGAACCTCAAGCCGCCGCGCTGCACTGGCGCTCAGCACAACGTCATCATCGTTTTGCAGCGCTGCCGTTCCTGCCAGTAAGGGGTCGCCTTTGCCAGTGGGAATCACCTCGGCCCCGGCAGAAAAATGCTGTCCATCGCGCACCAAATCCGCCTGTGTATTGAGCGAGCGCGTTAGCGGGATAGAAAAACCCACTTCCGGACGCTGCGACAGTTGCGTAAGCCAGGCCAGGTCATAATTACCGTTACCGGTCATACGGATTTCGCGGGTGCGCGGATCGTTAAGCAGATCGTGACGCAGTTGACCCACAACGCCGTTCTTTAGTCCAAAGAGCAGCAATAGCGGCGTAATCACGGCAATCAGCGAAAAAATAATGCACAGCGCGACTTTGCGGTCGTGGAGCAAATCATAGAACGCCATTTGTGCCAGGAGCCTGACGGACGGACGGGGGTTAGATGCGGCAGAAGACACTTCGCCCCTCCTCAACCTGTGCGTGAAAGCAATCCAGGCCAAAGTCGGCCACACGCTGCCAGTCGTGGCTAACGATAACGGCGACCATATCCATGGCTCGCACCATGTCTACCATCAGGGCAAAAAGCCGACTGGCATTATCCGGATCCAGCGCTGCCGTCGGCTCATCGGCAAGTAGCAAACGGGGCTGGTGGGCAATGGCCCGGATAAAAGCAACACGCTGACGTTCACCGATCGAGAGCTGTGAAGGCATTTTTTTCATCAGCGGACGAACCCCCAGCCGCTCAATGGCATCATCAAGCCACGGGGAGTTTGCCGTCTTTCCCACCAGCCGGCGGGGTAGCGCGATATTTTCAGCGACCGGCAGCCAGGGTAAAAGGCCACCATGCTGTAACACAAACCCCAGTTCCTGCGCGCGGATCGCCGACAGTAGAGCCTCGTCTTTTGCCATCAGCGGGGCAGCAATATCAACAGCAGGCTCGCCCAGTTGATATTCGCCCAGTCTGGCCGGAGACAAAATAGCGCCAATCATTTCAAGCAGGGTGCTTTTTCCGCACCCGCTTGGTCCTGTCAGCGCGGCAATTTCACCCCGCTGCAAGGCCAATTGCGGTAACGTCACGGTAAATCCCGCACTGCCGCCACGCTGAATTTCCATATCGCGTATGTTTAGCATCACGGCAGATTTTCCAGCGGCACCGGGTAAACGTTGTCACGCGGATCGCTGTCCGGCGCCAGGGCTATCCAGCGGTCCACATCCTGGTTGTAACGCTGGTAATAGTTCAGCTTGGTGTTCAGGCGTCGAATGAATTTCTCCTGTTCGAGCCCGTCCCAACTTTTCCATGTTTGTTCATCCAGACTGAGCACTTCGCTCAGGTACGGCAGTCCCGAGACATATTCTCCCAGTAACCCCATATCCCCGAGACGGGTTGCACTTTTCCCTTTCGCCTGCGAGGGGTCGTTGCCCATGGTTGCGGCCAGAGAACGCAGGCTGGCAAACATGTCATCCGGAGAAATCATCCCTTCATTGGCGGCAGTGACGATTTTCTTCATAACGTCGCTGAGGTCGCTAAGTTCACTTTTCGTCAATAAAACGCGAACTTCGGTGGCCGGGATATTTTGATTCACTAAATCACGATCGCTGATCCATGATTTAAAAACAGGTGGCGCTTGCGTACCCTGTTTGTCCCCCAGATACGCCAGCCGCATCGCCTTGCTTAATTTGTCTGCATCACTTAGTAAGGCGGCATTTTCTTTGTCGGCATAACCTGGGTCTGCTCCCAATGCGCTACCCGCCGTCTCCTCACCTTGCCAGGCGGTCTTAATTTGCCCGGTAATCGCATTCGCCAGGCTATCCACCATGGTACCGAAGCTGTTCACATCGCCAGAATCGATGGGGTAATAGAGAGGTTTGTGCAGGAAGGGATTCAGCGTGAGATCCCGGTACTGAGCCTCAGCCAGACCATGATCTTTGACGCCGCTGGGCGTCTTCAAATGCAGGGCATAGAGCGCAACACCGCGATAAGCGGCTTCCTGACGGACCTGCGGAGCATCCAGATGAGTGGATGACAGTTTATCCGTCCCATCCAGCGAACCTGCATCTGTCACCAGCACAACATAACGTGCGCCGAACTGTGTCCAGTCCACTTTATCCAGCGCCATCATCACGCCACCGTAAGCGTCTTCATCGACCTTGCTGCTCGATACCGTCGCCTGTTTGAGGTCTTTAACTTTCTCGAGGAAATCTTTGCCGTTTTTGACCTTCGTCGGATCGGCAAACATTTTCGTCACGTACTCCAGTCCTGGCACCGCAGCGGTACTGGAACGGTACGCCACAAGGCCAAATTTCACCTGATCCTGAAGGTTTTCTTTCTCGATGCGCTGATAAATTTTATTGATCGCCTCTTTGGTGCGATCGATGTAGGGGTCCATTGAAATCGTCGAATCGATAACAAACACCACCGCCGCAGAGAACCCCTTGAGCATGTTCTTATCGTCGCCCTTGCCGTTTTTCTGCGCGTGTGTTTTTTCTGACACCGAGGCAACGTTCAGCAGCCGCACCTGGAAACCGGAATCGGTAAACGCGTCCTCAGAACCCAGTACCGGCAACAAATAGAAATTCTTTTGCTGATTGACCATATTGTCCGGTTCACGCGCCAGAACCTGTGGAACCGGTTGATTGTTTTTCAGACTGGTCAATATGGGGGCAAGCGCATCCGCAGGCTTATTGCTGTTAATGATTTTCTCAATGTCTGACTTATCGCGGAAAAACAGCATCGGATTGCGACCTGCCGGGTTGGTAAACGCCAGCGTAAGCTGCATTTTCCATTCCACGGTACACTCTGACTTCATCCAGCCAGAGACATGACCAAAGCTGTCCGGCCCGACCTGCAGCCATTCGTCATTGCCCACTTTGCTGCGCTGATATACGTAGAAGCGGCTAAATGCGGGCTGTTCCTTGCCGGCTTTACCAGCATCGGACGCCAGTTCGCACCCTGGATACGTCAACACACGCTGATACAAGGTATGTTTGCCATCCTGCAGCAGCGGTTTGGGATCGGCAGCCTGCGCCTGAAACGCCAGCATGCTGGCGCAGAGCAATCCATTGAACCAAAGAATGTGTTTCATTCTGTTGTCCTATTTTTTAAGTTCGTCCAGCCGCGCTTTCGCGTCACTATTCTGTGGGTCATGGCTGAGAATGCTTTCATACCAGTAGATAGCGGTTTGAGGATCGGCGCTAAAACAGCCATTTTGACTGACGGTTTTGGGATCGTATTCCTGGGCGTAGCGCATCGCGATTTGTGTATCGCCGGATTGCGCTTTGTAGGCATACAGACGCTGGGCGATTTCACAGTGTTTACCCGCTTTCGCCTTCTCAATCACCTCTAAAATCTGCGTGCTGTTCAGCGAACTTCGGGCGCAATCTTTAACAAAATCGAGCGCGTTACTCTGGTTCATCTGGGTTTCACTACACGGGGTGTTATCAACGGAAGCCGCGACTGGCTGCGTAGGTTGTGCTGCTGGTACTGGCGCTGTTGGCTGCGACGGCGTGCGCATAAACCACCAGGCACTCCCGCCGCCCAGCACCGCCAGCAGAAGAACGACCGCAAGGATAGGAACAAGCGGGATCTTTTTCGCCGATGCGACGGGTCTAATGCGTTCTTCGGGAGTTTCCAGCTCAGGCAGAGATTCCTGGGCGACAGGCTGGGGTTCCGGCATGGAAACGGGCTCAGGCTCCGGGCGCACGGACGTCACCGGCAGCACCCGCGTATTAGCAGGACGGGGATTATCACCGCCCGCCTGCGAACTCAAAAGCCCGTCATGCATGACCAGCACACCCATATCCTGACTGGCTGAATCCTTCACCGTCAGGCGATAAGCGGCCTGCCGATTCGCCAGGAGTGAATCCACCAGTTCCGGACCTACGGCAACACCGGGCACTTCGTCTTCGACGTCCAGCACAGGCAGCGAAAGGAACATCTCCGTGCTTGCCCACTGCCCATTCGATCCCAGGAACACATTACCCTGATTCGTCATGACAGAAACCAGCACCTCTTCCTTCCCTCCTTTCCAGCCCTTTAGAGTTAAGCGGGCATAGCCAGGGGTGGCGGATTGCAGAGGTTTTAATTCAGGTTTGATCACGTTCGGTTACTCCTGGGCAGTCTTAATAAGATGCAAAATGGCGCCCAGTTTTTCGTTCTGTGCGACGGTAATTTCGCGCCCGGCAGAATGTCCGGCGTTCTCTTTAATCAGCTCTTCCAGCCCAACCAGCCAGTCGACAATAAAAATAACGCTGTAGTTGAGCTGCTGCGGGGTCAGACGAACCAGGCGTTCGTCGCTCATCCACTGCACGCTACTACACTGAGAGGGACGGGTGAAAATAGGTTCTACCGGAGGGTTGGGTCGCGTCGGCCTTTTGTTTTCAGGTACGTTTTGATAACCAAGCCAGGTAACGAAGTCGTTCATAACATGCAGAACACGCGACACCTGACGTTCAACCATTTTTTCGCGACGAACGCCCGCCTGTTCCGTATTCACCATGGAAGCTTCAAGCTGTTGCTCCATGCGCAGACGCAACAGGCCCGTAATCAGCTCATTCACCAGAGATTCAACGATCTCCCTTGGCAATTTGATGTAGTTCAGTAACGCCGGGCTTTCCGGCAGCGCGCGCAGATGGTTAATCCAGTGCTGAAGAGCATGGCGCGCAAAGGCCAGTTCATGACTGTGCGTCGTAGCAGCCGGGGTATCGTTAATGAAAGCGTCCTCGACCCCAATGTCGAAGAACGACGCCTCTTCTTCCTCTTCAACAGCTTCATCGACGAGGGTTTGCTGCATGTAAAGCTCTTGCAACGCCTTGCGGGAAGGAACGAGGCGGGCCAGTAATTCACCGTGCATTCCGCTACGTTTTTTCAGGATGGCGAGAATGCTCCCGGCAATCTGCGTCTTTTTAGCAAGGTCTTCCTCACCATCCGGCTGATACCAGTTACCCAGACCGCCATTCACCAGGTCATGGCGCATCTCAGCCAGTTGTTCCGCAATACGTTCAAGTTTCACCTCGCGGCGGGCAACTTTACCCAGATACCCGGCCATGCGTTGCATGCCACCATCATTGAGCTTGAGCATCGCGTCCCAGGCTTCTTCCGGGCTGGCGATGTAGCGACGAATAGCCTCATCTTCAAGATAGGTTTTGCGCATCAATTCCAGTTGCGGAGCATTCTCAGCGTCAAACTCACTTTCACTGCCGTCCGTCAGACGGATAAAGGTCGTTTGCTGGCGAGGTTTACGCACCAGGAAGGTATTGTTAAACGCCTGACCCGGCAGCCACTCCTGCATCCATTTAAATTGACCAAAGCGCTCCGTCATCGCCATTTTGATCATCCCGCCCAGCCCCCAGGCCTGACGCAGCAAAGACTCTTCCTGTGACAGATGCTGACTGATGCGCAAATCGAACATAGTGAGTGCCCAAATAAGCCCAGGCAAACGGCGACCGCGCGCCTCAGCATCGGCTCCCTGGGTGTAGCGAATCCACTCATCGAGTACGCCACCGACTTCTTTCACATCGGATTGTTTGGTTGAGGCTGTGCAGACAACCAGCACGTTCATTTCCTGGTTTTCGGTGTAGCGCTCGAAGAGATACGCCACCTTGCCGCGCAGGATCAGTTGTGCCAGCGGGTTGCTTTGTTCACTATTTACGGCACGGCGAATATCCGCCATCGACTCCACGCCCAGGCGACCGCGATAGCCGGGGAAATCCAACAAGTCGACATCTTCAAACAACGTTTCTGCCGGGCGTGATGACAGCGGCACGTGCAGTTCAACGGTAAGCGCCGTCAATTCAGCCAGAGACAGGCTGACAGGTGCGTTGATCTGCCCTTCCTGTACTGGGCAAACCTCCACAATCCGATCGGTATTTCGATTGAGGCGCTCAAGCATGTCCACGTTCATGATGCTGTCTTTCTGCACCAGTTGCCCCAGCTCCTCCTGCACCAGCGTGCTCAGCGGCGCCCGAACTTCCAGGGCACCGTCGAGTTTCTGCAGGGTATGGGCAAAGCGGACATAGGTTTCCGTCAGTTCAGGAACCTCTCCCCACAGCACCGAGAACAGTTGTCCGCGATCGGCTGGCGACAGCCAGGGAGCCAGGGTGATGGCCTGCGGCCAATAGTGCAACGCAAGGCGGCTCTGGCTTTTTTCCGCGTGACGAAGGAGGTAATCCCACAGCGACACCACATCATCTTCCACCAGGCCTGGAACGCGACTGGCGTGACGGCGTTTACCCAGCGCAACAAGTAAATCGTTGATACGCGCTTCGTCGTACTGCCAGTTGATCTTTTCCTGGTCAAAATCGTGAATGAACGCATTCGCCAGAATTTTACCCACTTCCACTTCACTAAAGAGCTGGAGCGAAACCGGCCACTGGCTGTCACCGCTCCCCTGATGGCGGCTAAATCTCGTGACCAGTCCCGTCGCCTCTTTTCCCCCACCGGGTGGGTTAATGTGCGTCAGAAAATCGAGCGAGTGTCCACCGAGCGAGGTCTCCAGCCTGCCGTTTTCCCCGGCGGCAAGAGCGGAAATCAGATACGATTTTCCCGCCTGCGAGAGACCAAAAAAACCAATCGTCATGGGCTTCGCCGCCGCCAACGCAAGACGGCGCGCTTTGTTGCGGCTACGACGCAGACCAAGGGTCAAACGGTCAGCTTCGGTATTCAGCCGAGGGGCATCATGGCGTACGGTGTTTATCCAGTCGATCGCTTTACCTGCGCCGGCTTCAATACCTTTCCAGCCCTGAATAATCTGTTCCGGATTAATGCTACTCATCAGCTTTTGATACTCCCACTGTCCAGCCAGTAATGCGTCTCACCCAGACCATTGCCGACCAGGGTATTCAATTGGAATGTCACATCACGACGGCTTATGCTGCGAAACGATCCGCCATCCAACTCCAGCGAATCGAGTTTGAACCGTTCAGGACTGACCTTCTCTTCGCCATGCCGTGCGCGCCCCTGCTCTGCCGCCAGTTTAATTTTCATCACCGCATCACCGGCAAGGTCTGCCGCCAGTTTGCTGTTGGTGATTTTGAGGGTATAGAGCGCCGATGCTGGCCAGCGCTCGTTATCCAGTTGACGGAAACCGATACGCAGCTCACCACGAGATTCAAACGACTGATGCTGATCCAACTCAAAATCATCACGATCCAGGTCGATATCGCGATAGAACACATTGCTATCTTTGATGATGTTGTTACTGTCCAGCATGCCCAGATAACGAATCGTGGAATAGGGCTGGAAATTGGCGGTGCGGAAGTAGAAGTTATTAAGACGTGAGCCTTCCGCCAGCAGGCAGAGCATCGCCCCCACCACCGCCGTCGATTTCGGATCGTCAATGCACCCTTTCTTGTTGAAGGGATACCAGCCGCCTGTTTCATAGCCATGCAACGGCAGCACGCGGGAAGGCGGAACCGGCTGCAACTGACGAATGAGCGCCTGAATACCGGGAAGACGCGATGGACGTCCCGTTAACAGCAGGATGTCGCAGTTGTAGTGCCACAGCACTTCACACAAAGCCCGCAGGCTGTGACAGATATTCATTCTGCCGCTACGTGGGTCGATAAATTCATTGTGAAGCTGTGCCAGATCCATTTCCAGCGGCACATCCAGAATCGAAAACGGTGCGGCATTGCTCGATTGCCCTGCGCGTACCACATCATTCACGTAATCCTGCACTTTGCTGGTTGGCTCGTTATCTGCCAATAACTCGCGGAAAGTATGGTGGAAGAACTCACGTCCGTTCTCTGGCTGATACTCTTCATAACGATGCAAAATAGCGAGCGCCAACGGGGCAAAGACTTGCAGCGTCAGTTGCTGGCGTAAGACCTGTTTTCTGGCATCGATCGCTTCGCTACCAAACAGTTGCGACATCATGGACTCAACGGCCATCTCGCTGTGCCCGACGTTCAGCATTGCCGCTTTCACCGCAGGCTGCAGGTATAGTTGGATAACATCAAGGAGGATGTCGTCACCCGCCACTTTGAATCCTTCGCGGAACAGCTGTTTTGGCGTGATCCTCACGTTAACGCCCTGCCCGTCATCGAGGGTATAGCGCGTTATAACCAAATCCGTTGTGCCCCCACCAATATCAATGGAGGCAATTTTCAGACTGCGATCGTCGGGGTGCTCGCGCTGGTTATCCAATCGACGCGTAGCCGCAAAAAATTCGTCCGTACGACCACCAAAATAGTTCTGCGTTTCGTTGTACAGGTAAACGAGCTGACCACAGGTTGCTTCGTCCCATTTCATATGCACGCCCGGGTGAGGATATTTCAGCGTGTCCTCATTATTCTCACCGTCGTAGTCCATCTCTTCCCAGCCAAGCGACTTCCACACCAGCCGGATGGCATCACGCATACTCTGTTCAAATACAGCGCGTTCTGGTTTAGGCATAGCGGGCGGAATGGTCATGATGACGTTTTGTAAGCGCCGCGGCATACTTGCATGGTTCATTTTGAGTCGCTGCGCCGGGCTGTTGATTTGCATCAACGCCTGGCTGAGTACTTCGGCAAGCATCATCGTCATCAGTGAACGGCGGGTATAAACCGGGGAAAAGACCGGCATCCGCTCATCTTCTTCCAGCCGAATCAGCAACTTACCCTGATCATTGATCATGTATAGCAGCGGTGCCGCCGTTGCCAGAGGTTCGTGCTCGGTTTTGACAAACGCCTGGCTAAAACGCCAGCCCGGCGAGTAGGGCTGATCATCCCAAAGATAGCGTTTCGGACTGGAAATACCGGTGGAACCTTCTGTCCCCAGACGCTGGGAAGCCAGACGGAATGCTTCGCCGCCCACCCGGCCTATCGTCGGCCAGGTAAAGGCATCGTTACGACCGCTTTTAAGCGAATAATCCTGCTTACCAAACTCCGCCTGCACAAACTCAAGGCGGCTATCGAACGGTTCGTTATAGACATTTTCCGGGCGGCTGAGATCGCGCAATTGCAGTTGATAAAGCTGCGATAACCCCTTGTTATCATCCCGATGCTCCTCAATCAAAATGCCGCAGCTACGCGAGTTTCCGATGTCGAGAACGAGATCGACCGGGATAGCCGTGTCACGAATTTTAACGTCGTTAAGTAACACTTCCGGCAGAGCAATATATTGACTCAGTACGCTAAGCAGGTTGAGATAATGCGCCTGATGCTCTTTGAATTTGAGCTTCTCTTCATTGTCTTCGTAGTGCTGACGCAGGATGTCGCGCGCCTGAGCGGTGTATACCTCGCGCAGCCACTCATCGACCCAGGGCAATTCAAGAAAATCGCCCATTTCATGGTTGCGCGCAGCGAGGGCGAATCCTGTGCCCGCCCGCACATCCTCTTCACCGGGAGCAAGGTATTGCGTGTTGGCTCGTTCCGGGAAAATTTTGGTATCAAAGATCACTGTTGCGCGCCAGGTATTGCCTTTTTCATCCGGCTCTTTCAGTTCGTGAAACTGAACACGGGACCAGTTTGTGGGCCCATGCGCAAAGGCACTCGGTGGATTAAAACGGAAAAATGGCAGTGGTAGCCAGACGTCTTTAAACAGACGCAGTGATTCCTCTGTCGACAATGCGTATTCCGGTTCAGCAAACCGGGCCATTTCGCTATCCGCAGCCGGGAGCTGGAGCTTGTCGTCTCGCCCGTTGTCAATCAGTCGTAAGACCGCCCCATCACCTTGCTGACGCAAAAATTGACCGAAGTCCTTACGCGCAGGCAGGCGAAAAGCGAAGTCGAGAAACTGGATCCCGCTATCGCGAATAAGTTTGACCTGTTTTTTAAAATCAGTAAGTTCAGCCAGCATTACTTATCAGCCTCTTGCTTCATCGAGATGGGAAAACGCGTTTTCTCGCCGTAGCGACCTTTACAATCCGCAATGTTTTGCGCGCCTGGCGCACACTGGATCTCTGGCATGCGGTAAGAAGAGCCGTCCTGACACTGGGCTTCCCCCTGGTTATTGATAACCAACTGTCCGGATTTGATTGCCGTGTTTACCGCCCCACTACAGGAAACGCCGTCGCTGCGGGTCATTTGAACTTTTCCGCCGCCATCTTTAATTTGGTAGTTAAGACTCAGCGGCCTGCCCGTACGCGGGTCCTGAATGCCCGATCCCACGCGCCAGTTCCCATTGAAAAATTGCGTATCCCCTTTTGCCAGTGCAGCAGGCGGCAGGGTTAACGGCGCTTTTCCTGCGTTCGCATTCGCCGCCGTATTTCCTGGGACGGCTGGGTCAGCAGGAGGAACGGCAGGAGTCGCATCCGGTGACGAGGCTGTCTTAGGCTGAGCCGGGTCTACTGGCGCCGTCGCATCACCGGGTTTTGTCGGGTCAGCAGTATTCGTTGCATCTGCTGCTTTGGTTGAGTCAGTCGTGTTGGCCGGATCGGCAGGCTTTGTCGGATCTACCACCTTAGCGTCATCTGCGGTATTAACCGGGTCGACCGGTTTAACCGCATCTGTCGCGGTTGTCGGATCCGTGGCAGTCACGCCGTCCGCAGAATGCGTGGTATCCAGCGCCTGCCTGGGATCGACCTCAGTGCCAACGGCACTGTTCCCGCCATCTGGCACCACGCCAGGATCGGTATTCACGACACCATGGCTCCCGACAACAGTGTTACCCGTGACACCCACCACGCCATTGTTAACGACAGGGTCGACCGTCGAGCCTTTTACAACAGGCGCGTCAGGGGCGACGGCAGGCACCTGGGTCTCTCTATTGTTTAGCCCTGGCAGCGTGACACCCGGCACACAGCTACGCAGCAGGAACGCTATCAACAGGAGCAAAAGTAACAAGGGAAGCAGCCAGCGCAGCCAGGCTGGTAATACCCACCACCAGCCGCTACGACGAGTGACAGGTTCACTGACTGGCGGAACGGCCGATGGAGCAGCGGCCACCGCAGGCGTGGGTAAACGCTCCGGGCGCAGGCAATCGAGTGGATCGATTCGCACGGGGTGGCGGGCATTGACGAACCCCCAAAAGGTGATGACCGGTTTGCCATCAACCAGCCAGATATGCTGTTGATCGGGGAACTGGAATGCTTTTTCCAGCAGTTGCCCAAACAACCTCTGCTCAGGTTTTTCGTGCTGACGCAACTCATCACTGAACTGGCGGAGCGTATCGTGATGCGTATCCAGCTGTGCAAGCGCGATTTGTCGCTCGCTTTCTGTCGCGGCAGACCAGGGAATCACATCACCGGAAAAAGGCGCATACCAGTCAATACGGTCTCCCCGTTCGCTCATTTGCGGAATCGCGAGGGTATCGGCAATCGCAGCATGACGGCGGAGTCGCAAGGTTTCCCTGAGCTGAAGTGCGGAAATATGTACCGCCTGGCCGTTCTCACCCAATGCCTGAAATTTATCGAGCCTGTCGCTATACAGGAACATTTCTTTCACGTTTGCATGCCCTTGCTGATAATTAAACGGATAAAGCGCCTCAAGACTTGTTGCACATACTTTATATGGCAGATAAATGAACGCTATCGCTTATGTATAAAACCCGAACGCTCACCAGCAAAATAAGAATAAGAATCAGCCAGTGTTTAGAGTGTAGTGCTCATCATTCTCGTTCGCATAAAATAGTTTACAAGCGAAACTATATACCAGAAAAATAAATCCTGGCCCCATCAATTACAGCCTTTTGGTATATATTCCGAGATAGCTTTGTTCATTGCAGCCTTAAACTCATTAGTACTATTAGCGGGATAGACTTTGCCCCCTGTACTTTGCGCTACGCAATTAGCCGCACCGGTATTCATTATATCGACAATGTTGACCTGCAAGCGCGGTTTCCTGCTTTTTAGCTCACGAGCGACATCACACGGATTGCCATTACAGGTTTCTTCACCGTCAGAGACCAGCAGGATAATGGCATCGCGATTCACCCCATCCACCATCTCTCCGGCCCGTGCCAGGGCATCAGCCAACGGCGTTTTATCATCCGGTTGAATCTGACTAATTTGCGTTTTTAATGCCCCGCGCTGACGGAACGAGAACGGCGATGTGCTCTCAACACGTCCGCAGTTCAATGCTGTCACCAGGCTGATGTTCATATCCTTTGGTATGGCATCAACCAGTTGCTTTGCCGATGAGCGCGCAACCGAGATACGCTGCGGCTCACGAAAAAGCGCCGGAATCGCAACGTTATTGCGTGCAAAAAAGAGCTCTTCCGGCGTTGCGTCCATACTGATGGCCATTGAACCCGAGCCATCAACCACCAGTACCACCTCAGGAGCCTGCTGCGGCGTGCGCTGGGACGGACACAGCTGCTTCACCGGCTTATTCGGTTTTATCGGTTCGGCAGGAACCGGTGCAGGTTTCGGGGTCGGTTCAGGTTCGGGTTCCGGTTTTACGGCCGGTGGAATAACCGTTGCCGGGTCAAGCGGCGGCGTATTCACTGGTGGTTGTGGCACCGGGGCCACGGGAACTGGCGGTACCACAGGAGGATCCTGAGGAATACAGCCCCGTAAAAGAAAGAGTGCCAGTGCCGCAAGTAGCAACAATAACAGAAGCCAAAGCCACCAAAGACGGCGAGGCGGCACCACCGGAGGCGGAACGGCTGCAACGGGCTCAGGCCCTGGCCAGAAGGTAATAACAGGCTGACCGTCAATGGACCATACGCTGTCACGCTCGGGCTGACGGCTGGCCATTTCCAGTAGAGAGTGTAGGTTTTCCGGTAGTGAACCGGGCGGCAAAGTCTTACGCAGGCTGGCGATTGCGGCAAGCTTCCTGCTCAACAATTCCTCAACCCTGGTGGCATCAGCGGCTGGCAGGTCCTTTAACTGAACAGGCCGACCATTTAATTCACTGTACCACTCGGTGGCACCATCGCTGGCCTGCACAGGTTTGGCGAATAAATTAGCAACGCCTGGTGATGAATATTGCGCCAGGAGCGAATTCAGTTGGGAATAGTGCGTAATTGCCCACTGGTCACGAGCGGTGGGTTCAGCTGTTCTGGTAATTCTTATCATTTATTTAAACAACAACCCAACATAGGTGATGCAATTAAATGGAATATAACTTTCGCCGTTCCATCATCATCTCGAAAAATAGCAAATGCAATACCTTGCATCAAAAACCGCGCCTTTTTGTAGTAGCAACATCAGGCGTTATTTAAAAAAACAACAAAGCAGACACTTTTACTCAGCGGGTGAAAATTTCAGATAATTTCCCTTTATAAACACCTCAAACGCATCAGGACCTTTAGTTTATGTTAAGTCGAGATTTAATATCAAGGCAATAAGAATGACTCAAATGATTCAATAGTATGTAACCCTGTCAGTATTTCTGCGCATTCCCATCGGGGCCCGGCACAACATACGGCACGCGGTGTGGCAATGACGACGGCGAAATGCATAAAAAACCCCATAAGCATGAAATTCAGGATCTGCTCATGGGGGCATGCAAATGCATGATGCGTTACGCCGCCACGATTTCAAACGTGCGTTCACACGAGCGCAGCGGCACAAATTATACTCTGTCTGATTTTTATACTATGTTGACGGCCATCACAGCGCACATTTAGCCAAAATTTAGCGATAAACGTGGCAGACACGGCATCATTAGCAAACTATTATTTAGCTCGTAAATCATTATGTTTCTGTGTAATTCCGTGTTGTCTCTATGCCGTTCGTCCGAGCGGCTTTTTTTTTGGTTTTTATATTTACACGCAAACACCGAACCTTTTCGGTGTAAATTCAATCAGCAGAGATACCCTTTAGAGGTATTTTCCCCGGCCCGATTTCGTACCCCGAAATACCCCGTTAAGGGTTTATGAAGAACCACGAAGTGCGTGTTATGTTAATGCCATACACAGTATTACAAGGGTCGCTATGAACACGTTTCCGCTACCAGTCGCTATTCATAAGCACAATGCAGATTCCGCCGTACAGATTCAGCATTATCTTGAGCAAAACCGACAAAATCCGGGGCTTATCCCCATTCTGAACATGGACTTAACCTTCATCAGCCCGCATGCGCGTTCAACCAACGATTTCGTTATCAGCAGGGTTGAGCATCTACACGACAATACATACGTCCTTTATTATCAAATTAACTACTTCATCTTTAATTTATGCCAGGACATGAATATTGAAGATGTTTATGAAACCAGTATTAGCTTCAATGTCGTTCAGGATTATTTAGCGTTTACCGTTATTCATGCTGACCGGGATACGGTTGATGAATTTTGATAGCGGCAATTTTCGTCATATTAAATTATAACGAAGCCGTTGCCAGGCGGGCAGTCGTTTTTTCACCCGGCCCGGCCGAGAATCCTCTATAAATCTCCCGGCGTTATCTGTACAATCCCTGCCCTGAGCATCCCTTAACTGATTATTTTTTGAACTATGAGCAATGTGACCCTGCAGCCGAAAATCGGCTTTGTTTCTCTCGGTTGCCCGAAAAACCTCGTTGACTCCGAGCGCATCCTCACCGAACTGCGCACCGAAGGCTATGACGTGGTACCGAGCTACAACGACGCCGATATGGTTATCGTCAACACCTGCGGCTTTATCGACAGCGCGGTACAAGAGTCGCTGGAAGCCATTGGCGAAGCCCTTAATGAAAACGGCAAAGTGATTGTCACCGGCTGTCTGGGCGCCAAAGTCGATCAGATTCGTGAAGTCCATCCGAAAGTGCTGGAAATCACCGGTCCGCATAGCTACGAGCAGGTGCTTGAGCATGTGCACCACTATGTGCCGAAACCGAAGCACAACCCGTTCCTGAGCCTGGTGCCGGAACAGGGTGTCAAACTGACCCCTCGTCATTACGCGTATCTGAAAATTTCCGAAGGCTGCAACCATCGCTGCACCTTCTGCATTATTCCCTCGATGCGTGGCGATCTGGTAAGCCGTCCTATTGGCGACGTTTTAAGTGAAGCCAAACGTCTGGTGGATGCGGGTGTGAAAGAGCTCCTCGTTATCTCCCAGGATACCTCCGCCTATGGCGTGGACGTAAAGCACCGTATGGGCTTCCACAATGGCGAACCGGTAAAAACCAGCATGGTTGGCCTGTGCGAACAACTGGCAAAACTGGGTATCTGGACGCGTCTGCACTACGTCTACCCTTACCCGCACGTTGATGATGTCATTCCGCTGATGGCAGAAGGCAAAATCCTGCCGTATCTGGATATTCCGTTGCAGCACGCCAGCCCGCGTATCCTGAAACTGATGAAACGCCCTGGCTCCGTGGATCGTCAACTGGCGCGCATTAAGCAGTGGCGCGAAATCTGCCCGGAACTGACCCTTCGCTCGACCTTCATCGTCGGCTTTCCTGGCGAAACCGAAGAAGATTTCCAGATGCTGCTCGATTTCCTCAAAGAAGCGCGTCTGGACCGCGTTGGCTGCTTCAAATACAGCCCGGTAGACGGTGCGACCGCCAACGAACTGGCCGATCAGGTGCCGGAAGAGATCAAAGAAGAGCGCTGGAACCGCTTTATGCAGCTTCAGCAGCAGATTTCCGCTGAGCGTCTGCAGGAAAAAGTGGGCCGCGAAATTCTGGTCATTATCGATGAAGTCGATGAAGAAGGGGCAATCGGCCGCAGCATGGCGGATGCACCGGAAATCGACGGCGCGGTCTATCTGAACGGGGAAACGAAAGTGAAACCGGGCGATATCATCCGCGTGAAAGTCGAAAACGCCGACGAGTACGATCTGTGGGGTAGCCGCGTCTAACCCTGTCGCCGCCTGTTTCCAGGCGGCGCCTTTCTCTCTTTATGCCACGTCAACACGTTCAAAGCGTGTCGCAATCACTACATAACTCACCACTGCCAGCACACCGTGCGCCGCTACAAACCACAACGCGTTATTAAACGAGCCGGTCACCGTCACCACATAACCGATCACCAGTGGCGTCACGATCCCGGCAATATTACCGATACCGTTAAACACGCCGCCGCACAGGCCAATCATGGTTTTCGGCGCAACATCGGACAATACCGCCCAGCCCACTGCCGCGAAGCCTTTACCGAAGAACGCCATTGCCATCAGGAAAATTACCGCGCTGTTACTGTCGACGAAATTGGCGAATACCAGCATGGTGGACAGCCCCATTCCCAGCACAAACGGCGTTTTACGGGCACGGGAAGGATGCATGCCCCGGCTAATCAGAATGTCAGACAGATAGCCCCCCAGCAGACCGCCGGTAAAGCCACAGATGGCAGGCAGTGCGGCAACCCACCCCGCCTGCATGATGGTCATACCGCGCCCCTGAATCAGGTAGATGGGGAACCAGGTAATAAAAAAGTAGGTCAGCGCGGTAATACAATACTGCCCCAGATAAATGGCCCACAGGTTGCGGTTGGTAAACAGACATTTGGCATCGCGCAGCGAGGTTTTCTTCGCCTTTGCCGCCCCTTCACTGTCCAGATCCACCAGCGCCCCGCCCTCGCGCATCAGGTTTTTCTCTTCTTCTGTCAGACGCGGGTCTTTATGCGGCTCCTTATACCAGGCAAACCAGACGGTCGCCAGCACCAGCCCCACTCCCCCCATCCACAGGAACACATGCTCCCAGCCCCATGCATGGGTCAGCCAGGCCATGATCGGCGTGAAGACCACGACCGCCATGTATTGCCCGGAGTTAAACAGCGCCGAGGCCACGCCACGCTCACGCGTCGGGAACCAACTGGAGACGATACGGGAGTTTGCCGGGAATGCGGGGGATTCCACCAGACCCAGCATAAAGCGCATCAGAAACAGGGTCATCGCCGCCAGACTACCGGTCATCCCGATCCAGCCCACGGTGCCCTGTAGCATGGTGAACACGGACCACAGCACCAGGCTCATGCCGTAGACTTTTTTGGCACCAAAGCGGTCCAGTAGCCAGCCGCCGGGGATCTGCCCCAGCGCGTAGGCCCAGGCGAAAGCGGAGAAGATCATCCCCAACATCATCGGGTCGAGACCCAGCTCTTTCACCACCGAGGTGCCAGCAATCGACATGGTCGCGCGGTCGGCATAGTTGATAACGGTGATGATGAAAATCAACCCCAGCACCCAATAGCGGTGATGTCCGACCCGTTTGACCTGCTCCAGCGAGACATCCATTTGTTTGCTCATTGTTTTCTCACTTTTATTTGTAGGGTTCAGAAACGATGGCTATACCCGGTGTGGCGGCACGTTGCCGCTAAAACAGGCCGCCAGGTTCGCCAGCACAATGTTGCCCATCTCCTGGCGAGTCTGAACAGTCGCGCTGGCGCGGTGCGGCTGCAGGGTGACGTTATTGAGGGTGAAAAAGCCTTCCGGTACGTGCGGCTCATGGGCAAACACATCCAGCCCGGCTCCGGCAATACGCTTGTGGGTCAGGGCATCAAGCAGCGCCGCTTCATCCACCAGCTTGCCGCGCGCCACATTGATGAAATAGCCCTCGGGCCCCAGCGCCTCCAGCACCGACTCAGTGATAATCACCTCGCCGCTATCGGCAGAGGCGGCAAGCACCAGAACATCCACTTCCTGCGCCAGCGCCTGAATATCAGCAATAAAGGTGTAATCAAGGGCGGCAATCGGCGCGAGATCGGTATAGAGAATACGGGCGTCAAAGGCAGCGACCCGTCTGGCAATGGCCTGGCCAACACGCCCCATGCCGATAATTCCCACCGTCGTGCCAGTGACTTTGCGCGCCAGCGGCAGGTTGGTTTGCGGCCAGCGCCCCGCACGCACGACCTGCTCACCTTCGCTCATTTGTCGCAGGGTGGAAATCAACAGGCCCAGCGCCATATCCGCCACATCATCGGTCAGCACGCCGGGTGTAGTAGTGACATAGATACCGTGCTTTGCGGCATACACCAGGTCGACGGCATCTGTGCCGATACCGCTGATGGCGACAATTTTAAGCGCCGGCAGACATTCCATTATCTCCCGGGAAAGCCCTTTTGCGCCGCCGGTCACCACGCCTTCAATCAGTGGGCCAATTTCCGCCAGCATTTTTTGCGGCTCGCTCGCCTGGTAAAGACGATGCACTTCGTAATCGCGCCGTAATATTTCATCAATCGGTGCTGGCACCGCCTGGGTTAATAAAATGTGTGTTTTTTGTTGAGCAATATTATTCGTCATATCTATCATCCGTCGCGTAGTTATTAACCAGATGATGGACAGGGTAATAATTCATGTCTAATATAAATCCGGTATTCATTAATATAAGAATTGAATTATGGATTTACATCAGTTGCGTTGTTTCATCGCCGTTGCTGAAGAGTTGAACTTCGGACGCGCCGCAGCCCGCCTGCATATGACCCAGCCGCCGCTCAGCCGCCAGATACAGCTTCTGGAGAAGAGTCTGGGCGGAGCGTTGTTTGAAAGGAATAACCGTCACGTGCAGCTTACCCATATGGGTCAACATTTGCTGACGGAGTCACGATTAATACTGAAATTAGCAGACCGACTTGAATCCTCCGTTCAGCAATGTGCATCCGGCGAAATCGGCACGTTATCTATGGGATTTACGGCGGTATTTGCCTGGAGTTTTATTCCGCAGTTGCTTAAAGCGCTGTCGGTGAAATTACCGGGGGTGGATTTCCGTTTATTTGAGCAGGTCTCGCACAAACAAATTAGCTCTGTCGAAAATAACAGTATTGACGTTGGTTTTGTGCGCCATGTCCCACCCAACCCGCTGCTGGCGTATCAGCCTCTGCAGGGGGAGACATTTGTCGCCGCCTTTCACTGCGATCACCCGCTGGCACGCAAGCGAAAAATTCCCCTCAGCGCCTTTAACAATGAGCCCTTTTTTCTCTACAGCCCGGATGAAGCGCGCCACTTTTACGACCGCATTACCGACCTGTTCGTCTTTAACGACATCACGCCGGATTTTAAATATCAGTTGGCCCAGACCCACACGATCCTCGGAATGGTGAATGCCGGGCTCGGATGCGCCATCGTGCCTGCATCATCGCGCGCGCTGGGCATGGCCAATGTCACCTTTATGAACATCGAAGGGGTCAATATTCAGGCACACAACTTCCTGGTGTACTCAAAGGCCAATCCAAACCCGGTGCTTCCCGCGTTTCTCAAGGCCCTGAGTGAGGTATTAATTACCCTTTGATTTTGGGATCCAGCGCGTCCCGAAGCCCGTCGCCCAGCAGGTTAAACGCGAGCACGGTCAGGAAAATCGCCAGGGAGGGGAACAGCGCCACATGGGGAGCAATCACCATATCCGCGCGCGCTTCATTGAGCATGGCGCCCCACTCCGGTGTGGGCGGTTGCGCCCCCAGCCCGAGGAAGGAGAGGCTTGCCGCCGAAATGATCGACGTGCCAATACGCATCGTGAAATAGACGACGATCGACGACACCGTACCCGGCAGAATATGGCTAAACAGAATGGTCATATCGCTTGCGCCAATACTGCGCGCCGACTCAACAAAGGTCTGGTGTTTAAGGACCAGAGTATTGCCGCGCACCAGTCGGGCGAAAGCCGGAACAGAGAAAACCGCCACAGCAATGATGACATTCGCCATACCGCTGCCCATCACCGCTACCACGGCAATCGCCAGTAAAATACCAGGAAAAGCGAACAGCACATCGCAAATGCGCATGATGATGCGATCCCACCAGCCTTCGTAATACCCGGCCAGCAAGCCCAGCACGGTACCAATCAGCGCGCCAATCAGTACCGCCAGCACCCCGGCTGCGAGCGAAATTCGCGCCCCCAACAGCACGCGGCTAAAGATATCGCGGCCCAGGGAATCCACGCCAAACCAGTGCAATGGCGATGGCCCGTCATTAAGGCGGTCGTAATCGAAATAGTTTTCGGCATCGAAGGGGGCAATCCAGGGGGCGACAATAGCCAACAAAATCAGAATCAGCACAAACAACCCGGCGGTCATCGCCAGGGGCTGACGACGAAAACGCCGCCAGAACTCATGCCACGGGGTACGCACCTGGTCCGGTTTCAGCCCAGGCATGGCGTTTAAAATCGCCGCTCGACGCCAGTTAAACAATCGCATCCTTACTTGTACCTGATAGCGGGGTTAATGGCGGCGTACAGCACATCCACCACTAAATTGATAAGAATAAACTCCAGCGAGAAGAGCAGGACTTCCGCCTGGATAACCGGGTAATCGCGCATATCAACGGAGTCCACCAGCAAACGCCCGAGGCCGGGCCAGTTGAACACTTTCTCGACGACAATCGAGCCGCCAAGCAAAAAGCCGAACTGTAGCCCCATCATGGTGATCACCGGGATCAGCGCATTACGCAGGCCATGCTTGAGTATGACCCACTTTTCGCTAAGCCCTTTGGCGCGCGCGGTACGCATGTAGTCTTCATTGAGCACATCGACAAAGGACGCGCGGGTAAAGCGCGCCATTACCGCGGCCACGGCGGCCCCCAGCGTTATCGACGGCAAAATATAATGCCGCCAGCTATCGGCCCCGACCGTCGGCAACCAGCCCAACTCCACGGAGAAAACCTGCATCAGCAGCATGCCCAGCGCGAAGGCCGGAAAGGAGATCCCGGTCACCGCCAGCGCCATGCCGAGCCTGTCCGGCCAGCGGTTACGCCATACCGCGGCGGCAATCCCCGCCACCAGGCCAAACAGCATCGCCCAGGTCATACTGGCGATGGTCAACCAGAACGTCGGGAAAAAGCGGCTGGCGATCTCTTCCACTACCGGACGGCGGGAAGCCATCGAGATACCGAAATCACCCTGCAGCACATTAACAATGTAGTGCCCGAACTGGATATAGAGCGGCCTGTCGAGACCTAATTGCTGGCGTACCAGTCCAATCACCTGCTCATCGGCCTCCGGCCCGGCGATCAACCGTGCCGGATCGCCCGGTAAGAGGTGAACAAATAAAAACACCAGCACCGCCACGATCAGTAGCGTTGGGATAAGACCCAGAAGGCGTTTCAAAACATAATTCAGCATCGTCTCTTCCGTCACTTCCCTCTCGCAAAGAGAGGGGACATGCGCTCTTATTTCAGGTCGGCCTCGTCAAAGCTAAAGCCGGTGTCCGGCATGATGTAGAACCCTGTCAGGTTCTTGTTGTGAGCGGAAACCAGCTTCTCCACCACCAGCGGCACCCAGGGGGACTCTTTCCAGATGATATCCTGCGCATCCTTGTAGAGCCTGGTTTTTTCCTCATTATTGGTGGTTTTCAGCGCGTCGGCCAGGTCTTTATCCACCTGCGGGTTGCTGTAGAACGCCGTGTTGAAGAGGGTTGGCGGCCAGTTCTGTGAGGCGAACAGCGGCGACAGCGCCCAGTCGGCTTCCCCGGTCGACGCCGACCAGCCCGTGTAGAACATCCTCACGCCGCTCTCTTTCTGCCCTTTCGCTTCCACTTCCGCCGCACGCTGTCCGGCATCCATCGCCGTCACCTGCGCTTTGATACCCACCTGCGCCAGTTGCTGCTGGGTAAACTGCAGCACTTTTTGCGCGGTACTGTGGTTATGCGATGACCACAGCGTGGTGCTGAACCCGTTTGGATAGCCAGCCTCTTTCAACAGTTCGCGGGCTTTTGCCGGATCGTAAGGCCACGGCTGGTAGGTTTGCGCATTCGCCAGTGACGGTGGAACAATGCCGGTTGCCGGTGTTGCATACCCGGCAAACGCCACTTTCACCAGCGCCTGACGGTTAATGGCGTAGTTGATGGCTTCACGAACTTTCGGGTTGTCGAACGGCTTTTGCGTTACGTTCATGCTGATGTAGCGCTGCATGATCGAGGGGCTGGCCACCAGCTCCAGTTTGCTGTTTTTCTGCAGCACCGCCGCCTGCTCATAGGGAATCGGGAAAGCGAACTGCGCTTCGCCCGTCTGCAACATCGCCGCTCGGGTATTATTGTCGACCACCGGACGCCAGGTGATGGTGTCCAGTTTCGGTAGCCCTTTTTGCCAGTATCCGGCGAATTTCTTCACCTTCACAAAGTCGGTCTGGTTCCAGGTGTCCAGTTCATAAGGACCTGTCCCCACCGGGTGAAAACCAATGTCCTTACCGTATTTTTCCAGCGCGGCAGGCGAGATCATCGCCGTCGCCGGGTGGGCCAGAATATTGATAAAGGCCGAGAACGGCTGTTTCAGGGTGATTTTGACTGTTGTCGCATCCACTGCATCGGTTTTGGCGATGTTTTTATAGAGGTTGTAGCGCTTGAGCGCATTTTCCGGATTACTCGCGCGATCGAGGTTCGCCTTCACCGCCAGGGCGTTAAAGTCGGTTCCATCCTGGAATTTCACACCCTGACGCAGCTTGATGGTATACACCAGCCCGTCATCCGACACCGTATAGCTTTCGGCGAGCACATTATGCAGCTTCATGTCTTTATCAAGGCCAAACAGCCCCTGATAGAATGACTTAGCGACGGCCTGCGACAATGTGTCATTGGCATTGTAGGGGTCGAGAGTGGTGAAATTTGACGCCACTGCGACCACAACATCTTTGGCAGCCAGTGCTGGCGCGGCGCTCAGCGCGATGGCAACTGCGAACGCAATCTGCCATTTACGTGGTAAAGGTTGTGTCATGTTGTTCTCCTGAGTGTCCCTGCCTGTTTCTGTCAAAAACGTGATTGTGTGCTACCCGGTGTCGAACGGGCGACGAAATGACCCGGGCCGATGCTATGTAACTGCACACGCTGTACCGTCTCGCCGCGTTTATGGATGTTGCTGGGGATTTCATCCGACAACAACACCCGCTGCGCCCTCGGGTGAGACGGGTCGGCCACCGGAACGGCGGCCATAAGTTTACGGGTGTAAGGGTGCTGCGGGTTCTCAAACACGGCGCGACGTGGGCCAATTTCCACAATCTGACCGAGATACATCACCGCCACACGGTGGCTGATTCGCTCCACAACCGCCATATCATGAGAGATAAACAGAAACGCAATCCCCATCTCCCGTTGTAAATCGAGTAACAAATTGATGATTTGCGCACGGATCGAAACATCCAGTGCCGAAACCGATTCGTCTGCCACCACCACGCGCGGGTTTAAGGCCAGCGCTCTGGCAATACAGATACGCTGGCGCTGACCGCCGGAAAACTCATGGGGATAACGCCACGCATGTTCCGGTTTCAGCCCGACACGTTCCAGTAACCACAGCACGCGCCGCTGGGCATCTTCTTCATTCATTACGCCATGTACCCGCAGCGGCTCCATGATGGAATAGCCCACGGTCTGCCGGGGGTCGAGGGAGGCGTAGGGATCCTGAAAAATAAATTGAATGTCCCGACGCAGTGGCTGCAACTTACTGTCGGGAAGCGTATCGATACGCTCACCTTTAAACGTAATCACCCCGCTCTGGCTTTCCACCAGCCGCAGCAGCGCCCGCCCGGTCGTCGACTTGCCGCAGCCGGACTCGCCCACCAGGGATAACGTTTCTCCGGGCCACAGGTCGAAGCTCACCCCTTCCACCGCATGCACTTCTCGGGTGACGCGATTTAACACCCCGCTGCGCAGCGGGAAGCGCGCCACCAGGTCGCGAACCTGCAAAATCGGCTCGCCCGCCACCACGGTGTCCTGCTCGGTTTCCGGCTCCTGATTTTCAGGATGTTGTAACGAAACCAGCGGAAAACGACGCGGCAGATCGCTGCCGTTCATCGCGCCAAGCCGCGGCACCGCCGCCAGCAATGCTTTCGTGTAAATATGCTGCGGTGCGCTAAAAATCTGTTCTACGGTGCCCGTTTCCACCGCTTCGCCCTGATACATCACCAGCACGCGGTCGGCAATATCCGCCACAACCCCCATATCGTGGGTGATAAAAATCACCCCCATCGCCATCTCTTTTTGCAGCACGGCAATAAGTTGCAGAATCTGCGCCTGGATAGTGACATCCAGCGCCGTGGTCGGCTCATCGGCAATCAGCACCGCCGGACGGCAGGAGAGCGCCATTGCAATCATCACCCGCTGGCGCATACCGCCGGAAAGCTGATGCGGATAACGAGACAAAATGGCCTGTGATTCAGGGATGCGTACCAGGTCCAGCATTCGCCGGGCTTCCGCTATCGCCTCTTCTTTGCCCAGCCCCTGATGCAGACGGATGGATTCGGCAATTTGCTCACCCACCGGAAACACCGGATTCAATGAGGTCATAGGCTCCTGAAAAATCATAGCAATATCGGCACCGCGCACGCCGCGCAGGCGAGAGGCGTTGAGCGTCGCCAGATCGACACGCTCCCGGTTACGGCGCAACAGGCGCATATGATCGCAACTCACCTCGCCGCCGGATTGTTCCAGCAGGCGCAGTAGCGACATAGCGGTGACCGACTTACCGGACCCCGACTCCCCGACAATCGCCAACGTTTCACCGCGTTTGAGGGTAAACGACAGGTTACGCACCGCCTGGGTGAGCTGTTTGTCATGGCGAAACGCGACATTCAGATTGCTGACATCCAGCACCACATCGGCGTCTGTTTCATACCCGTGCGACACCCTACTCTCCTTATTCACGATAAATCCCTACGCTTGGCGCATCTCCGGCATAGCCCCAGGCGCGATACATCCCTTCACTGTTAAAAGGCAGTGCAATGTTACCTTCACGATCGACGGCAATCAGGCCGCCGCTACCGCCCAGCGCAGGCAGTTTTTCCATTACCACCGCCTCACAGGCTTCATGCAGGCTTAAACCGCCGTAATCCATTAACGCGGCGATATCATAGGCAGCCAGCGTGCGAATAAACACTTCCCCGGTTCCGGTGCAGGAGACCGCCACGCTGGCGTTGTTGGCATAACATCCCGCGCCGGGCAGCGGACTGTCTCCTACCCGACCCGGTAATTTATTGGTCATTCCGCCTGTCGAGGTCGCCGCTGCCAGGTTTCCCTGCTTATCCAGCGCCACCGCACCGACAGTGCCCATTTTTTTCGTTTCATCCAGCGGCGCACCGCCATGATCCAGCACGGTCTGCCCCTCCGCACGGGCGGCAAGAAGCTGCTCGTAACGCTCCGGCGTCGAGAAAAGCTCGGGCGATACCGGCTCCATCCCTTCGGCAAAGGCGAAGTTCTCCGCCCCTTCTCCCACCAGCAACACATGGGGGCTGCGCTCCATCACCAGACGCGCTGCCAGCACCGGATTACGTAAGCGGCTTACACCGGCGACGGCCCCCGCGCGCAGCGAATACCCGTCCATCACGCAGGCATCCAACTCATGGGTTTCATCGCGGGTAAAAACAGAACCAATGCCCGCGTTAAACAGCGGACACTCTTCGAGTAAGCGCACGGCCTCGGTCACCACGTCCAGCGCGCTTTCACCAGCATTGAGCATCTTCTGGCCGGTTTCGACAATGGCCGATAGTGCGGCAATGTACTGCCGTTCTTTTTCCGGGCTCAGTTGCGCGCGGGAGATGGCCCCTGCGCCACCGTGAATTGCAATTACCGCTTTGGTCATTTTTTTATCGCCCGGTCAGGATAGCTTGCTGCTTTTTCTATAAATATCATTATCGTCGTCACAGCTTCATACAATTTTTGAATATAGAAAGTCGATCCTGCGATGTAAAGCAGGCATCTCACTATGGCACTTGAGGAGTACATGCAGTCGGGCCTCATTTTCTGCCATAATGGCCCCTTTCACGCGTGGTGCTGGAGTAAATTATGGAATATACCGCAGGCTTGATCCCGCTGGATTCGGCCCTGGCGCAAATGCTGTCTCGCGTTTCGCCACTCACAGAGAGCGAAACCCTTCCGTTGCTAAGCTGTTTTGGTCGCGTTGTGGCGCAGGATGTGATTTCACCGCTGAATGTGCCGGGTTTTGACAATGCCGCCATGGATGGTTATGCCGTACGCCTTGCCGATCTCGAAAAAGGTGAACCGCTGCCGGTTGCCGGAAAAGCGTTCGCCGGGCAGCCCTTTCACGGCGAGTGGCCTACAGGCACCTGCGTGCGCATCATGACCGGTGCCCCTGTCCCGGCTGGCTGCGAAGCCGTAGTGATGCAAGAAGAGACTGAGCAAACCGACGCGGGTGTGCGCTTTACCGGTAAGGTTAAAGCCGGGCAAAACATCCGCCTGCTGGGTGAAGATATTCGCGCGGGCGCCGCCGTGTTCAGCGCCGGGAAAAAACTGACCGCCGCCGAACTCCCGGTGCTCGCCTCGCTGGGCATTGCCGAGGTGCCAGTCGTCCGTAAAATCCGCGTGGCGCTCTTTTCCACCGGCGATGAGCTGCAACTGCCTGGTCAGCCGCTGGCGGACGGACAAATCTACGATACCAATCGCCTGACGGTTCACCTGATGCTGGAACAACTGGGCTGTGAGGTCATCAACCTTGGTATCGTGCGTGACGATCCGGCCACACTGCGCGAAACTTTTATCACGGCAGACCAGCAGGCCGACGTGGTGATCAGCTCCGGCGGCGTGTCGGTGGGGGAAGCGGATTACACCAAAACTATCCTGGATGA
This sequence comes from Phytobacter diazotrophicus, assembly GCF_052061655.1. NCBI lineage: Bacteria > Pseudomonadati > Pseudomonadota > Gammaproteobacteria > Enterobacterales > Enterobacteriaceae > Phytobacter > Phytobacter diazotrophicus. Next base: position 3,863,826 of record NZ_CM125428.1, read on the forward strand.
GCTGGGTGAAATCACCTTCTGGAAGCTTGCTATCAAACCTGGCAAACCGTTCGCCTTCGGCCATCTCAAGAATAGCTGGTTCTGTGGTTTACCCGGTAACCCGGTCTCTGCCGCGCTGACCTTCTATCAGTTAGTACTGCCGCTGCTGGCGAAGCTGAGCGGTAATACCGCCAGCCCACTGCCGCTACGCCTGCGCGCCCGCGCGGCAACCCGCCTTAAGAAAACACCGGGTCGCCTTGATTTCCAGCGCGGCATCCTCAGCCGTGATAGCGACGGAGAGCTGATTGTCAGCACCACCGGTCCGCAAGGTTCACATATTTTCAGCTCCTTTAGTCAGGGCAACTGCTTTGTGGTGCTGGAGCGTGAGCGCAGTCATGTGGAAGCCGGTGAATGGGTCGAGGTTGAAACCTTTAACCATCTCTTCGGAGGCTAAGATGGTAGATGAGCTGAGCGATGAAGAGATGCTGCGCTATAACCGGCAGATTATTTTGCGCGGCTTCGATTTTGATGGCCAGGAGCGGTTAAAAGCATCACGCGTGCTGGTGGTGGGATTAGGCGGTCTTGGCTGCGCAGCCGCACAATATCTGGCTGCGGCGGGGGTTGGCCAGATGACGCTGCTGGATTTCGATACCGTGGCGCTCTCCAATCTCCAGCGTCAGACGTTGCACAGCGACGCGACAATTGGCGAGCCAAAGGTGGAATCCGCCAAAGCTGCCCTGGCGCGAATCAACCCGCATGTTCAGCTCGACACCCTTAACGCCCTGCTGGATGAAAGCGCCCTGTCGGCGCAGATTGCCGCCCACGACCTGGTGCTGGATTGCACGGATAATGTCGCCATTCGCAATCAGCTCAACGCCGGGTGTTTTGCGCAGAGTATTCCGCTGGTCTCCGGTGCCGCCATTCGTATGGAGGGGCAAATCAGTGTCTTTACCTGGGGGGACGGCGAGCCCTGCTACCGCTGCCTGAGCCGTCTGTTTGGTGAAAACGCGCTGACCTGTGTCGAAGCAGGCGTGATGGCGCCGCTGGTGGGGGTGATGGGTTCATTACAGGCGGTAGAAGCGATTAAAGTGCTGACGCACTTTGGTGTGCCCGCCGCCGGAAAAATCGTAATGTATGACGCGATGACCTGCCAGTTCCGGGAGATGAAGTTGATGCGCAATCCCCAGTGTGAGGTCTGCGGAGGTAAACAGCAAAAGGCAACGTAAGTTGCCTTTTTAGTGTTTGCTCCCTCTCCCGTAGGAGAGGGCCGGGGTGAGGGCATCAGACCGCACAGGGTTAAATCGATGTCCGGCCAAACGCCGCTTGCCAGTCCTGCTCAAACTTCGCGACAGCAGCCTCTACCGCAGGCGCGGCGATAAACTGTTGCGCCACATCCAGCGGCAACGTAATCGACTCACAGCCTGCCAGCAGACACGCCAGCGCCTGGCGCGGTGTCTTAAAGCTGGCCGCCAGCACCTTCGCCCCTGGCGCATGCAGGCTCAACAAACGCTGTAAATCATTTACCGTCTGAACTCCGTCACCGCCCTGCGCATCCACGCGGTTCACATACGGCGCGACATATTCTGCCCCCGCGAGTGCAGATAACAACCCCTGCCCGGCGCCGTATACCGCCGTGCCAAGCGTTGGAATGCCTTCAGCTTTCAGACATTTTATGGCTGCCAGCCCCTCCGCCGTCACCGGCACTTTCACCACCAGGTCGGGAATAATGGCACGCAGCTTATGGGCATCAGCCACCATCCCCTCAGCGGTGTTCGCCATCACTAGGGCAAACAGGCGGCCTTTGCCATCCAGCGCGTCGTACAGTTGCGGCAGCAACACCTCAACAGGCGTTTTGCCTGCCGCCACAATACTCGGATTGGTGGTCACGCCCGCCAGCGGAAAAATGCGCGCCAGCCGTTTCACCGCCGCCACGTCTGATGTATCGAGATACAGTTCCATTCTTTCACCCTCAAAATGTGAGATTCAGCATGCTTTAAAACTAACACGCACCAACCTGCCCAAGAGTTGACCTTTATCAATATAACTTTCATTCGAAAGTAATTTAATCTTCATACGCAAGATGAGGGCAACCTATGATTTTCAATATTCAACGCTATTCCACCCATGATGGCCCCGGTATTCGCACCGTCGTCTTTCTAAAGGGCTGTTCATTAGGCTGCCGCTGGTGTCAGAACCCGGAGAGCCGCGCCCGCGATCGCGAAGTGCTGTTCGACGCCAGACTTTGCCTGGAAGGCTGCGATCTTTGCCAGCAAGCGGCCCCGAAAGCCATTAGCCGGGCGCTTAACGGCCTGCTTATTGCCCGTGAAAATCTGACGGATAGCGACCTTAACGCCCTGACCGACTGCTGCCCGACGCAGGCGCTGACCGTCTGCGGGGAAGATAAATCCGTTGAGGACATCATGGCGACTGTGTTGCGTGATAAAGCCTTTTATACCCGCAGCGGCGGCGGTATTACCCTTTCCGGCGGCGAGCCGTTTATGCACCCGGAACTGGCTTTCTCCCTTTTTAAAGCCAGCCACGAACAAGGGATTCACACTGCTGTTGAAACCTGCCTGCATGTGCCATGGCGCTACATTGAGCCCTCTCTGCCCTATGTGGATCTGTTTCTCGCTGACCTGAAACATGTTGATAGCGGCGCGTTTAAACAGTGGACCGACGGCAGCGCCAGACGCGTGCTGGACAACCTGAAACGACTGGCACAAGCCGGTAAGCAGATGACCATTCGCGTGCCGTTGATTCCCGGCTTCAATGCCGATGAAAAATCCATTGCCGATATTACCAATTTTGCCGCCGACGAACTGAACGCCCGCGAGATCCACTATTTGCCCTATCACACGCTGGGCATGAATAAATACACCTTACTCAGTCAACCCTACACCGCCCCTGATAAGCCGCTTGATGCACCGGCGTTGCTGGCATTCGCCCAGAACTACGCCTGCGAGAAAGGGCTGACAGCGATATTACGAGGATAATCTCATGACGACGTTACAACTCTCGACCCTGACCGACCGTATTAAGGCGCATAAGAACGCACTGGTGCATATTGTAAAACCTCCGGTGTGTACCGAGCGTGCGCAGCACTACACCGAGATATATCAGCAGCACATGGATAAGCCCATTCCGGTACGCCGCGCGCTGGCGCTGGCCCATCATCTGGCGGAGCGTACCATCTGGATCAAGCACGATGAGCTGATCATCGGCAACCAGGCAAGCGAAGTGCGCGCCGCGCCGATCTTCCCGGAATATACCGTCAGTTGGATTGAAAAAGAGATCGATGACCTGGCAGATCGTCCAGGGGCTGGCTTTGCGGTAAGCGAAGAAAATAAACAGGTGCTGCACGCCATTTGCCCGTGGTGGCGTGGCCAGACCGTGCAGGATCGCTGCTACGGTATGTTTACCGATGAGCAAAAAGCGCTGCTGGAAACCGGCATCATCAAGGCCGAAGGCAATATGACGTCGGGCGATGCGCATCTGGCGGTGAATTTCCCGCTACTGCTGGAAAAAGGGCTGGACGGCCTGCGCCATAAAGTGGATGAACGCCGTTCACGTATCAACCTTACCGTTCTGGAAGATTTGCACGGTGAGCAGTTCCTGAAAGCGATTGATATCGTGCTGGATGCCGTCAGCCTGCACATTGAGCGTTTCGCCAACCTGGCCCGTCAAATGGCCCGTGCAGAAACCCGCACCAGTCGCCGCGATGAACTGCTGGCGATGGCGGAAAACTGCGATGTAATAGCCCATGAGCCGCCGAAAACCTTCTGGCAGGCACTGCAACTGTGCTACTTCATTCAGTTGATCCTGCAAATCGAATCCAACGGCCATTCTGTCTCCTTTGGCCGTATGGATCAGTATCTGTATCCGTACTATCGCCGCGATGTGGAGCTGGACCAGTCGCTTTCCCGCGAGCAGGCCATCGAAATGCTGCACGGCTGCTGGCTGAAATTGCTGGAAGTGAACAAAATCCGCTCCGGCTCGCACTCCAAAGCCTCAGCGGGCAGCCCGCTGTACCAGAACGTCACCATTGGCGGTCAGAAACTGGTCAACAATGCGCCGATGGATGCCGTGAACCCGCTCTCTTACGCGATTCTGGAATCCTGTGGCCGCCTGCGCTCAACCCAGCCGAACCTCAGCGTGCGCTACCACGCAGGCATGAGTAACGATTTCCTCGACGCCTGTGTACAGGTGATCCGTTGCGGCTTCGGGATGCCAGCGTTTAACAACGATGAAATCGTGATCCCTGAGTTTATTAAGCTTGGCGTCGAACCGCAGGATGCGTATGACTATGCGGCGATTGGTTGTATTGAAACCGCCGTCGGTGGCAAATGGGGGTATCGCTGTACCGGGATGAGTTTTATCAACTTTGCCCGCGTGATGCTGGCAGCGCTGGAAGGCGGTCGCGATGCCACCAGCGGCAAAGTGTTCCTGCCGCAGGAACATGCGTTGTCGAAAGGCAACTTCACCCACTTCGACGAGGTGATGGCCGACTGGGATAAGCAGATTCGCTACTACACCCGGAAATCGATTGAGATTGAGTATGTTGTCGACACCATGCTCGAAGAGAATGTCCACGATATTCTCTGCTCCGCGCTGGTGGATGACTGTATCGAACGGGCGAAAAGCATTAAACAGGGTGGCGCCAAATATGACTGGGTGTCCGGCCTGCAGGTGGGCATCGCCAACCTTGGCAATAGCCTGGCGGCGGTTAAAAAACTGGTCTTCGAACAGGGGGCTATCGGGCAACAGCAGCTCGCGGAGGCACTGGCCGCTGATTTCGACGGGCTGACGCATGAGCAGTTGCGCCAGCGTTTGATCAACAACGCACCGAAGTATGGCAATGATGATGATAGCGTGGATGCGCTGCTGGTACTCGCTTACCAGACCTATATCGATGAGCTGAAAAATTACCATAATCCACGTTTCGGACGCGGCCCGATTGGCGGCAACTATTATGCGGGGACATCGTCTATTTCCGCCAACGTGCCATTTGGTGCGGCAACCATGGCGACACCGGATGGACGTAAAGCCAAAACGCCGCTCGCCGAGGGGGCCAGTCCGGCATCGGGCACTGACCATCTCGGCCCGACGGCGGTGATCGGTTCAGTGGGGAAATTGCCGACAGCGGCGATCCTCGGCGGCGTGTTGCTTAATCAGAAGCTAAACCCGTCAACGCTTGAGAATGACAGTGACAGGCAGAAACTGATGTTGCTGTTGCGCACGTTCTTTGAGGATCATAAAGGCTGGCATATTCAGTACAATATTGTGTCCCGTGAGACGTTGCTGGAAGCGAAGAAACATCCGGATCAATATCGCGACCTGGTGGTGCGTGTTGCAGGCTATTCCGCGTTCTTTACCGCCCTGTCACCGGATGCGCAGGATGATATTATCGCGCGTACTGAACATACGCTTTAACATCCCATCCCGGCTGGCGCTTCGCTTAGCCGGGCTACCTCCCTTCCCCCCAACGTAGATACTGTTATGCCGCGCAAGCATTTCCCTGATGTAACGTGGCATCGAACGGGCGTCCTGACTTCAGGACGCCATAGGCAACCTGCGCCAGTTTCCTCATCATCGCCCCGATTATCAGCTTCGCATTCTTCCCGTTCTTCTCCAGCCGTTCCCTGAACACCCGACCCCATTCCGTTTTGTACAGCGTCACCATCGCTGGCATGTACAGCGCACGACGCAGCGACGCATGGCCCAGTTTACTCATCCTGCTCACCCGCCTGATACTGCTGCCTGATTCATGTTGCCGGGGCGTCAGACCTGCATACGCCGCGAACTGCCTCGCCTCCCTGAACCTGTCTTTCAGTCCCACATAAGCCAGCAGCACCGCTGCGGTTTTCGGGCCTATGCCCGGGATACTGTCCAGCAGTTTGCGCCGCTGTTTCATATCCGGGTCATCATCCGTCAGGTCTTTTATCTGTTTTTCAAGACGTTTCAGTTCCGTCTCCAGCCACAGCAGATGCATGTCTATGCTCGGCAACTGAACCTCACGCGCGCTTTCCCGCCGGTTCTGCTCCTGTACATGCATCTCTGTCAGCGCCTGATGCCGCAGCACCAGCGCCCGCAGGGCACGTTCAACCGGATGGGGGGCTTCCCATATCGCCGGGCGTTTCTCCCGGCAAAAATATGCCAGCTGGCGGGCATCCACCGTATCGGTTTTGCTGCGTATTCCCTGGCTCTGAACGAACGCTTTGCTGAGCATCGGATTGATAACAGAGACCTGATATCCTGCGTCAGAGAGATGAGCGGCGACATCTTCCATATACGTCCCGGTCGCTTCCATGCAGATATGGGCATTGCTGACCTGATGTCCCTGCAACCAGCTGACGAGCTCGTCATGCCCTCCGGGGGTGTTGGCAAATTTTTTGCTGCGGTGACGGCCATCAGGCCGCAACATATCGACATCGAGTTTAGCTTTGGCAACATCAATGCCGATAAAGTGAAGTTCGTGCTCCATAGTGTAACCCTCCTTGCAAATGCGGGGTACCGGGTAATCCGGTCCATGATACTGTTCGGTTTATCACTTGTGGATAACGGTGGTCCGGTGCGGGGATCTACGATACAGACTCAAAGTCTGAGCCCGGATACGGCATCCGGACCACCACCAGAGAGAACTGGCCGGTTATCTCTGGATTTTTTAATAATACAAGCCCGGGTCAGGCGCATTAGCGCCGCCACCCGGGAGAAAATGCCCCAATATTCTGCTGCATATTCGTGAATACAAACTTTCGAATGAAATAAATTTGTGCTTCAGGTCACACTGTTATTACAATGTTACGAGTGGTACTCAGACCAGGAGCTTATGTATGACCGTAAAAGTTATCGTCACTGATATGGACGGAACTTTTCTTGACGACGCCAAACAATACGACCGCGATCGTTTTATGGCACAGTTTGCCCAACTCAGGCAGCGTGATATTGAATTTGTCGTCGCCAGCGGCAACCAGTATTACCAGCTCATCTCCTTTTTCCCGGAACTGAAAGATCAGATCTCTTTTGTCGCCGAAAACGGCGCGCTGGTCTTTGAACACGGTCAGCAACTGTTTCACGGTGAACTTACCCGTCATGAAGCTCAGGTCGTTATCGGCGAGTTACTGAAAGACAAAGCGCTGAATTTCGTCGCCTGTGGGCTGGAAAGCGCCTGGGTCAGCGAAAACGCGCCGGATAGCTTCATCGACCTGATGGCAAAGCACTATCATCGTCTGCAACGTATCAGCGACTACCACCAGATTAACGATACCCTGTTCAAATTCTCGCTCAATTTACCGGACAGTGACATTCCGCAACTGATTGATAAGCTGCATGTTTCGCTGGATGGCATCATGAAGCCTGTGACCAGCGGCTTTGGTTTTGTAGACCTGATCATTCCCGGTCTGCACAAAGCCAACGGCATTACCCGTCTGCTGAAACGCTGGCAATTGTCGCCGCAAGAGTGTGTGACAATTGGTGATAGCGGCAACGACGCCGAAATGTTGCGCATGACGGCGTTTTCGTTCGCCATGGATAACGCCAGCGACGCTATCAAAGCCATTGCCCGTCATCGCACCGATGACAACAACCACCAGGGCGCGCTGAATGTGATCCAGGCTGTACTGGACGGTGCACCCCCGTTCCAGTGATTTTCCCGGCCGGAGTCGTCGCTCCGGCCTTTCCCCTTCTCTCTTTCCCTGCCCTTCTTTCAGCTTTGTGCTCTGCATCAAGTTTTTAAACTTGCATTAACTTATTTTTAACTTAAATTATCACTTGTAAGCTTAATTACTTTCGAATGAAAGATTGCGAGGCCATCATGACGTTCACCAGCGAAACTTTACCCGTCGACCATAAAGCGGCTATCCGGCAAATGAAGCAGGAATTGCGCCAGCAAATCGGTGACGTGAAAGCCATATTCAATCAACTCCACGCGCGGATTAGCCAACGCGTCGCAGAGATCAACGCGTTAAAGGCGCAGGGCGAGGATGTCTGGCCGGTGATCCCCTTTGAAGCGGTAAAAGAGGGGCGGGTAAGCGAGCAACAGCGTGCGCTGATTAAACAACGCGGCTGTGCGGTGATCAAAGGGCATTTCCCCCGCGAGCGGGCGCTCGGCTGGGACCGCGACATGATGGCCTATCTTGAGCAAAACCACTTTGATGATGTCTACAAAGGGCCAGGCGATAACTTCTTTGGATCTCTCGATGCCTCTCGTCCGGAAATTTACCCTATCTACTGGTCGCAGTCACAAATGCAGGCACGCCAGAGCGACGAAATGGCTGCCGTGCAGTCGTTCCTCAACCGCCTGTGGCGCTTTGAAAGCGAAGGGACAACGTGGTTTGATCCGGATGTCAGCGTGATTTACCCGGACCGTATTCGTCGCCGTCCGCCGGGAACGACGTCAAAAGGTTTAGGTGCCCATACCGATTCCGGCGCCCTGGAACGCTGGCTGCTTCCGGCGTATCAACGGGTCTTTGCCAACGTCTTTAACGGCAAACTGGACGAATATGATCCGTGGGATGCCGCGCATCGTACCGAGGTGGAAGAGTACACCGTCGAGAACACCACCAAGTGTTCGGTGTTCCGTACCTTCCAGGGCTGGACGGCGCTCTCCGATATGATCCCAGGCCAGGGGTTGTTGCATGTCGTGCCGATCCCGGAGGCAATGGCCTATATTCTGCTACGCCCACTGCTGGATGATGTGCCGGAAGATGAGTTGTGCGGTGTGGCTCCGGGTAAGGTGCTTCCCATTTCTGAGAAATGGCACCCACTGCTGATAGAGGCGTTAACCTCCATCCCGGCGCTGGAAGCGGGCGACTCCGTCTGGTGGCACTGCGATGTGATTCACTCCGTCGCCCCGGTAAACGATCAACAGGGCTGGGGTAACGTGATGTATATCCCCGCTGCCCCCCTGTGCGAGAAAAACCTCGCCTGGGCGCGTAAAGCAAAAGTCGCGCTGGAAAATGGCGTATCGCCAGGTGATTTTCCGCGCGAAGATTATGAAGCAAACTGGGAGGGGCGCTTCACGCTGGCCGATTTGAACGCCTATGGAAAACGGGCGCTGGGCATAGACTAAACGTCATACAGCCCTTCTCGCTCCACGGCGGTACGTCGTTGTCCCGGACGTATCCGCCGTACCGACTCCCTCACTACCAGCATGCCATTAATCAGCAGCGAGCCAATTGCCGCCTGCGGACGAATCAGCCGTTGCTGCAACATATAAACCGCCTCAGTACCGAGCTCATCGCGCGGCACATGGACCGCCGTCAGCGGCACATCCTGAATAGCTGCCAGGTTGAAGGCATCAATGCTCATCACCGAGACATCCTGCGGAACGCGTAAGCCGCGTTGTTGCAGCGCCCGCACGGTCCCTTCTGCCATAAAATCTCCCCCGACTAAAAACGCGGTCGGCGGGTTTTTATGTGCGGGACAGTCGAGCCACTCTGCAACCCGCTCCTGGGCTTCTCTTGCGCTAAAACTGGGAACAGTGATCAGATCGCGCTTACTCTGAAAACGTAGATTTCGCTGTTGCCAGGCTTCTTTAATGCCCGCCAGCCGCAAATCCATGGTATAGCGGCGCAGACACATCACGACCACCATATCGCGATGGCCGGAGTCAAACAGATAGTCGGCGGCAAACTCACCAATTGCCCGATGATCCGGGGCCACCGTTGGCAGGCGCATCCGCTTATCGCGACAGTTAATCAGTACGCAAGGTTTAGCAAAATCCGCGGCCAGTTCGTGAATATGCGGATCGTCAATCCCCAACAAAATTGCCGCCTGGGTTTCCGGCTCATTCATTCGTGTAATAAATACATTAGCATCGCTATCCAGCTCCTCCAGCGGGCAGTAACGCAGCCGCACCTCATGAGAATCCAGCGCCTTACTGATGCTTTGAATCACGCGGTAATAAAAGATATCGGAGCGCTCATCGAACGCCCGCTGTGGTGCGAAGATCACCAGGTTATTGAGCAGCAACCTCCCGGCTGCAATCCCCTCCATTACCCCTAAATCACGCGCACATTCCAGTACCAGGCGTCTGGCCGTTTCGCTGGTATTGGCCTTACCCGCCAGCACGCGGGAAACGGTGCTGGTCGACAGGTTGGTACGCCGGGCGATTTCAGTGATTTTTAGCTTTTTATCCATTTTGTGATCTTGCTCCGTTTCCGCGATGGGAAAATTTTCATGAAACACAGGCCTCATGAATACTGACCTGGAAAGCATAGTGCCCTTTTCTTTGGCGAATTGATGAGAATCTTTGCACAAAATCCACTATGGCTGACCTTTTTTCTCCCCTAACGTAAACATGTCGTACAACTTCCATACTAGTTGTCGGCGTATTTCAGGCTGAAGCAGAAAAAAATCCCTATGCGGTCCAGATCGGTATAACAAATTTCGAATGGCCCGCAACGACTTCCCTACAGAACGGTGCGTGGAGAAAAAAATGAGCCAGGGAATCAATAATAATGAAGTGGTGGCAAGCAAAAGCCGCCGGATAGTCAAAAACTTACGCTGGTGGGTGCTGGTCCTGTTTTTACTGGGCGTCACGGTGAACTACATCACCCGTAACTCACTCGGTATTCTTGCCCCCGAACTGAAAACCAGTATGGGCATTACGACCGAGCAGTACTCATGGATTGTGGGCGCTTTTCAGTTAGCCTATACCGTTTTCCAGCCATTATGCGGTTGGTTGATTGACGTGATTGGCCTGAAAGTGGGCTTTATGGTCTGTGCCATCATCTGGGCGCTGGCCTGTATTTTCCACGCTGGTGCGAGCAGTTGGTTGCAACTGGCTATTTTGCGTTTCACGATGGGGGCATCCGAAGCGGCCGCCACGCCAGCGAATGCCAAAACCCTGGGCGAGTGGTTCCCGAAATCTGAGCGCCCGGTTGCCGCAGGTTGGGCTGGCGTTGGTTTCTCGATTGGCGCCATGCTGGCACCGCCAATTATCTATTTTGCCCATGCCTCTTTTGGCTGGCAGGGCGCGTTTATGTTTACCGGTGTTCTGGCGCTGGTGTGGGTGCTGCTGTGGTGGGCGTTTTACTATAACCCGGAAAAACACCCGAACCTGAGCAAAGAGGAACTGGCCTATATCAAGCAGGACAACGAGGCGCCTGCGGTCAAACTGCCCTTCTTTTCCGCGCTGAAAACCGTCGCCAAAAACAAACGCTTTTACGGTATCGCCATCCCGGCGTTTATGGCGGAACCCGCCTGGGCCGTGCTGAGCTTTTGGGTACCCCTGTATCTGGCGAAAGAGCATGGGATGGACCTTAAGCAAATCGCTATGTTTGCCTGGCTCCCCTTCCTTGCCGCCGATCTGGGCAGCGTGGCAAGCGGCTATCTCACCAAACTGTATACCCGCTGGTTCGGCTGCTCTCGGGTTAACTCGGTGGTGGCAAGCTCCGTCACCGGTGCGTTTCTGATGATCTCGCTGGGCATCGTCGCAATCACCCGCGATCCCTATATCACTATCGTGCTGATCTCCATCGGTGGTTTCGGCCACCAGATCATCTCCTGCATGCTGAGCGCGCTGGTGGTGGAATCCTTTGATAAGGGCCAGATGGCTACCGTTAACGGTATGCGCGGCTCGGCGGCATGGATCGCCAGTTTCCTCTTCTCTCTGCTGATTGGCGTTACCGCTGACAAAATAGGTTTCAATCCGCTGTTTATCGCAATGGGCTTTTTTGACCTGATTGGGGCCATTTTCCTGGTGTCATTTATTGCTGAACGTCGCGCAAAACGCGTCTGATAATGGATGTCTGATATGAAAACGTTGAAAAACTGGACCTTACAAAAACAGGCGGCTCACCATATTGAACTGTTGGTGGATGGGCAACATACGCTGTGCCTGTATGTGCTGGAAAAAACGCTGTTCCGCGTGCTGTTAAAACGTAAAGGTGAACTGGCGCTGGACAGAACCTGGAGTATTGCCCCCACGCAGGATGTGCCATGGGAAGGCCGTCACCGTGAAGATATCAGCGGCTTTAGCTGCCCGGACTGGACGCTTGAGCAACACGATCAGCAGTTGGTTCTCGCCACCGAAGCGTTACGGGTTACCGTGCACCAGCCGCTGTGGCTGGAATGGCACTATCGTAATGAGGCCGGGGAGTGGCAATGGCTGGCAGGCGATCGTCCTACCAGCGCCTACCAACTCAATGCGCATGGCGATGGTGTGGCGCATTATCTGAGCCGTAAACAAGATGAGCGGTTTTATGGTCTGGGCGAGAAAGCAGGTAATTTGCAGCGTAACGGCAAACGTTATGAAATGCGCAATCTGGACGCGATGGGCTATAACGCGGTCAGTACCGATCCTCTCTACAAACATATTCCGTTTACCCTCACCCGCCGGGACGACATCAGCTACGGTCTGTTTTATGACAACCTGAGCAGTTGCTGGCTGGATTTGGGTAATGAAATCGATAATTACCATACCGCCTATCGCCGCTGGCAGGCCGAAGCGGGCGATATCGATTACTACCTGTTTACCGGTGCACGGGCGCTGGATGTCACCAAAGCGTTTGTCCGCCTGACCGGGAAAACCCTGTTTGGGCCGAAGTGGAGTCTGGGCTACAGCGGATCCACTATGCATTACACCGATGCGCCGGATGCGCAAAACCAGCTAATGAACTTTATTCGCCTGTGTTCTGAACATGCGATTCCCTGTGATTCGTTCCAGCTCTCTTCGGGCTATACCTCCATTAATGGCAAGCGCTACGTCTTTAACTGGAACTACGACAAGGTGCCGCAGCCAAAAGTCATGAGCCAGGCCTTCCACGATGCGGGCCTGAAACTGGCGGCCAATATCAAGCCGTGCCTGCTGCAGGACCATCCACGCTATAACGAAGTGGCAGAGAAAGGGCTGTTTATTCGCGATTCAGAAAAGGATGCGCCAGAACGTTCAAGCTTCTGGGACGATGAAGGGTCGCACCTCGACTTTACGAATCCGCAGACCGTCAAATGGTGGCAGCAAGGCGTAACCACGCAACTGCTGGAGATGGGCATCGACTCTACGTGGAACGATAACAACGAGTTTGAAGTGTGGGACGGCGAAGCCCGCTGCTACGGTTTTGGCCGCGAGATTGCCATCAAACATATTCGCCCTGTGATGCCGCTGCTGATGATGCGCGCCTCGCTGGAAGCACAGCAACGATTCGCCCCGGATAAACGTCCGTACCTGATCTCCCGCTCCGGCTGCGCCGGGATGCAACGCTACGTACAAACCTGGAGCGGTGATAACCGGACCAACTGGGATACGCTGCGCTTTAACACGCGAATGGGGCTCGGGATGAGTCTGTCCGGACTGTATAACGTGGGGCACGATGTGGGCGGCTTCTCCGGGGATAAACCGGATGCTGAACTGTTTGTTCGCTGGGTACAAAACGGCGTGATGCACCCTCGTTTCACCATCCATTCATGGAATGACGATCATACGGTGAATGAGCCGTGGATGTATCCGGGGGTGACGCCGGCCATTCGTAGCGCCATCGAACTGCGTTACCGTCTGTTGCCCTATTTTTATACCCTGTTGTGGCAGGCGCATGCGGATGATGAACCGATGCTGCGCCCGACTTTCCTCGATCACGAGCATGACACGCAGACGTTTGAAGAGTGTGACGATTTCCTGCTGGGCCGCGATATTCTGGTGGCCAGCGTGGTCGAAGAAGGTCAGCGCGAACGCCGTGTCTGGCTGCCTACGAACGAGACCGGCTGGTATGATTTTTACACTCACGAGTGGTTCTGTGGCGGGCAGTGGATTGTACGCGACGCGCCGCTGGAAAAACTGCCATTGCTGGTCCGCGCCGGGGCGGGATTGCCGCTCAGCGCGCGAATCAGGCATGTTAGCGCGACGGCGGATGATACCCGTGAGCTGAAACTGTTCCCGGTGAAAGGAACGGGGCACTCAGACGGGTTGCTGTTTGAAGATGACGGTGAGAGCTGGGGTTATCAGAACGGGAATGCCCTGTGGCTGGAATGGACAATGGCCTGCGACGCGGACTCTATTAATCTGACGATCGCCGCAACCGGTGATTACCGTCCGGCATGGCCGTCGCTTAAGGTATCGTTACCGGCAGGCGAAGGACGTAAGCTTCTGATCAACGGCGAAGCGCGGAGCGAGTGGGTGCTGTAGTCCCCTCATCCGGCCCTCTCCCAAAAGGGAGAGGGGACCGTTCGTGCTCGCATTTTTGTGGGGATTCCGCACCCTATGGGGGGAGGGGTTATTGGCTTACTCGATGCCTTTACTACGCAGATAATCTTCGTAATTGCCCGTAAAGTCGATGACTTTCTCCGGCGTAATTTCGATGACTCGGGTCGCCAGCGAGCTCACAAATTCACGGTCGTGAGAGACGAAAATCAGCGTGCCCTGATACATCTCCAGCGCCATGTTCAGCGATTCGATAGATTCCATATCCAGGTGGTTGGTTGGTTCGTCCATCACCAGAATATTGGGTTTTTCCATCATCAGCTTGCCGAACAGCATGCGGCCTTTCTCACCACCGGACAGCACCTTCGCGGGCTTTTTGATGTCATCCTGGCTGAACAGCAGACGCCCCAGAATGCTGCGTACCGCTTGCTCATCATCGCCCTCTTGTTTCCACTGGCTCATCCAGTCAAACACGGTGAGGTCGTTTTCGAACTCGTATTCGTGGTCCTGCGCGTAATAACCAATCTGCGCATTTTCCGACCATTTCACGGTGCCCTTGTCCGCTTCCAGTTCACCCACCAGCGTTTTCAGCATGGTGGATTTACCCACGCCGTTCGCACCGAGGATCGCGAGCTTCTCCCCCACTTCCAGCAGCAGGTTAACGCCTTTAAACAGCGGGCCTTCATCAAACCCTTTAGCGAGGGCTTCCACTTCCAGCGCGTTACGGAACAGTTTCTTGTCCTGCTCGAAACGGATGAACGGGTTCTGACGGCTGGAGGCTTTAACCTCTTCCAGTTTGATTTTATCAATCTGGCGCGCGCGTGATGTAGCCTGGCGAGATTTAGAGGCGTTAGCGCTAAAGCGGCTAACAAACGACTGCAGATCGGCAATTTGCGCTTTCTTCTTGGCGTTATCCGCCAGCAGACGTTCGCGCGCCTGGGTTGCCGCCGTCATATATTCGTCGTAGTTGCCCGGATAAACGCGCAGCTCGCCGTAATCCAGGTCAGCCATATGGGTGCAGACCATATTCAGGAAGTGACGGTCATGCGAAATGATGATCATGGTGCTGTTACGTTCGTTCAGCACCTGCTCCAGCCAGCGAATAGTATCGATGTCCAGGTTGTTCGTCGGTTCGTCGAGCAGCAGGATGTCCGGATTGGAAAACAGTGCCTGTGCCAACAGGACACGCAGTTTCCAGCCGGGAGCCACTTCGCTCATCGGACCGTAATGTTGCTCAACCGGGATCCCGACGCCGAGCAGCAGTTCGCCTGCGCGCGCCTCGGCGGAGTAACCGTCCATCTCGCCATATTGCGTTTCGAGATCGGCGACTTTGTACCCGTCCTCTTCGCTCATTTCGGCCAGACCGTAGATACGGTCGCGCTCCTGCTTCACTTCCCACAGCTCACCATGACCCATGATCACGGTGTCGAGGACGGTGAACTCTTCGAAGGCGAACTGATCCTGACGCAGCTTACCGATGCGTTCATTCGGATCGAGGGAGACATTCCCCAGCGTCGGCTCTAAATCGCCGCCGAGGATTTTCATAAAGGTGGATTTACCGCTCCCGTTGGCGCCGATCAGGCCGTAACGGTTGCCGCCGCCAAATTTGACGGAAATGTTTTCAAACAGCGGCTTGCTGCCGAACTGCATGGTGACGTTGCTGGTGACTAACACGGAATTATCCTGAAATGTGTGACAAACACCCTATTATGCCACAATTCCGAATTAGATTCCTGCCCGGAAACGAAGGGCTAAAATGAAACCAACGGGAAAAAAGTGTGATTTCGTACACATCTCAATTCCCTGTGCGCGGGAATGCACATATAATGCGCTCCCATCTATTAGAAAGAACCATTAACCTAACGGCCTGTGGCACGAATCTCGCACACCATGAATATGAAATTAACAACGCTTTTAGCGGCGGCGTTTGCCGTCGTGGGCTTTTGCAAAACCGCGTCTGCTGTAACTTATCCGCTTCCGACCGATGGCAGCCGAGTGATCGGTCAAAACCAGGTCGTAACCATCCCAGAGAACAACAGCCAGCCGCTGGAGTACTTTGCCGCGCAATATCAGATGGGTCTTTCCAATATGCTGGAAGCGAACCCGGGTATTGATGCCTATCTGCCGAAAGGCGGTACGGTGATGAACGTGCCTCAGCAGCTTATTCTGCCGGATACCGTCCATGAAGGTATCGTTATCAACAGCGCCGAAATGCGTTTGTACTATTACCCGGCAGGGACCAAAACCGTTATCGTTCTGCCGATCGGTATCGGCCAGTTGGGTAAAGACACCCCGATTGCCTGGACCACTAAAGTAGAACGTAAGAAAGCCGGTCCGACCTGGACCCCGACGGCGAAAATGCACGCTGAATATGCCGCCGCAGGTCAACCGCTGCCGCCAGTCGTCCCGGCGGGTCCGGATAACCCGATGGGTCTGTACGCACTGTACATTGGTCGCCTGTATGCGATCCACGGGACCAACGCCAACTTCGGTATCGGTCTGCGCGTAAGCCACGGTTGTGTGCGTCTGCGTAACGACGACATCAAATTCCTGTTCGAAAACGTACCGGTCGGCACGCGCGTACAGTTTATTGATGAGCCGGTAAAAGCCACTACCGAGCCGGATGGCAGCCGCTACATCGAAGTACATAACCCGCTGTCCACCACCGAA
This sequence comes from Phytobacter diazotrophicus, assembly GCF_052061655.1. Lineage (NCBI taxonomy): Bacteria > Pseudomonadati > Pseudomonadota > Gammaproteobacteria > Enterobacterales > Enterobacteriaceae > Phytobacter > Phytobacter diazotrophicus. The sequence continues at coordinate 3,880,609 of NZ_CM125428.1, forward strand.
GCGCAGTTCAACGGCGGTGAAATCGTGCCGATCGCGCTGACCAAGAGTGTACAGAGCGTTACCAGCCAGTCTGACGTTGACCAGAACATCGTAGACCAGGCAATCCAGAACCGCTCCGGTATGCCGGTTCGTGTGAACTGATCCTTGCGCAAGCATGAAAAAAGCGGGTTTAAAACCCGCTTTTTTTTATCCGTTATTCACCACAATGATGCCGCCATGATCGTAGCGGTAACGGCAATGGGCATACTCCAGCGGCGTGCCGTCCTCCAGATAAATCACCTGCTCCACTTCCAGCACCGGGTCCGTCTCGTCACAGTTCAGATATTCACGGTCCTCAACGCCAGGTTTCAGCGCGCGCACGATGCGATAAGACCCCATAATCTTGAGCGCCAGATCGTCCTGCACATAGCGAAACACCGAACTTTCCAGATGTCCACGGTTAAGCCCCGGCACCAGGTTTACCGGCATCAGGGTAAATTCCAGCGACACCGGCTCCCCTTCCAGCAGGCGTAAGCGATTAAAGTCGTAGACCGGCTCGTCTGGCCCCAGCAGTAGCGAGTCCTGCTCTTTTTCCGTCGGGAAACGCAGCTCGAATTTGATGATTTTACTGGTGACCTGGCCAACGTTTTCCCAGGTCTTAGTCGCACCGTAATAGTCGCTGCCCGGTAAATCCCAGCGGGAGAGTTGCATAAAATTCTTGCGTACAAAGGTGCCCAATCCTTTACGGGTATAGACCAGCCCTTCGACAATCAACTGACGCATCGCCTGCTGGATGGTCATGCGGCTGGTATTGAATTCAGCCGCAAGGGCAAACTGATCGGGCAATGGCTCATTGGACGAGTACTGCTGACTCAGGATCCGTTGTTTAATTTCGCGCGCAATAGAAATGTATTTCGACGCCATTGCCTTTCCTTCTTGTTATTCAGCTATCCCATTGTTTCTTAAGGCCACTCTCTCGGCTATTTTGAGGAAAGGCAGGTAGAAGAATACACCAAAGATGATGATTATCAACTGAACCACCACCGCCCGCCAGTCTCCCGCGGTCGCCAGCCAGGCGCTTAAAATGGGTGGTGTCGTCCACGGGATCATCACCACACAACGCGACATCCACCCCAGCGTGGTACACAGCCAGGCAAAGTAAATGCCGATGGCGGGCAGCAAAACAAAGGGGATCATCAGCGGCAGGTTAAAAACAATCGGCAGACCGAAGATAACCGGTTCGTTTATATTAAACAGGCCCGGCGAAATCGACAGCCGCGCCACCTGTTTCGCTGATTTCTGACGCGAGAAAATGAATATTGCCAGCAACAGGGAAATCGTACTGCCCGTCCCGCCAATCATGCCGAAGGTCGGCACAAAGATATTATTGATAATATGTGGAATCGGCTGACCATTAGCAAAGGCCAGCATATTCTCATTGGTGTTGATAAGCAGGAACGGTTCCAGAATCACCCCATTTACCACCGACTGATGAATCCCCAGGGTAAACAGGAAGTTGCCGAAGCTATAAATAAAAATGGTTCCTGGCAGGCTGGTGTTAATCAGCCGCAGCGGTTGCTGGATAAGCGTAGTGATCAGATGAATTAAATCGGTATGCAGTACATTAGCCAGTACGGCGGCGATCACCGCAAACGTCGACAGGGTGATTATGGTCGGAATCAGAGCGGAAAAGGATTTACCCACCGCCGGTGGTACATTTTCACCCAGTGAAATATTCAGCTTTTCGATGCTGGCGATGCGGATAAACAACTCCGTCGACAGTAAACCGATAATCACCCCGGCGAAAATGCCGGTGGAGCCGATATTGGCAAAAGAGAGCATCTGGCTGACGGTAACGGTCGCTTTCGCCCCGTCCGGCACCACCTCCAGATGCATCGGCATCATCATAATGTAGCTGGAGAGCGCGATAACCACCGCCGAAACCGGGTTATCAAAGTTGCGATTGCGCGCCAGCGACCAGGCGGTCATGGGGGCAATCAATAGTGCTGCAATGTTCAACGTACCGTTGATGACCGCTTCCCCCCAGACCTTGAAGCGCACTAACGTCTCGCCCTCCAGGATCCACGGGAACACCACGTTATTGACCAGAACCGCCAGGCCGGCAAGGATAAAAATCGGCATCACGGCGGCAAAGGCGTCCCTTAAGGAACGCAGATGAACCTGGTTGGCCAGGCGAGCGGAAAAATCGACGAACTTATCCACAAAAGACTGCATGTTCGCTGTTGTTTTTGTTTCAGGCATCATGGTCTCCCTTCGTTCGGCATCAAACGGTACGCTGCTGTTTACAGTTCGCGGCCGTTGCTGTGTATCACCTGTTTTAACCAGGCGTAGCTCCGTTTCGGCACGCGTTTTAGATCTTTAAGGTCATGGTTTTCACGATTGACGTAGACCACGCCATAACGCTTACGCATATCACCCTGTGAGCTGAGAATGTCGATAAGCCCCCAGCCGAGATAGCCCGCCACCTGCGCGCCATCTTCAAACATGGCGTCTTTCATCGCCTGCAGGTGGTCACGGTGATAGGCAATGCGGTAATCGTCATTAACAGGATTCACTCCGTCCCAGGTTTCAATCACGCCGATACCGTTTTCAATAGGGAAAACCGGCAAGCGCCAGTCGTTGTAGTAGCGGGTGATAATGGCGCGAAAACCGAGGGGGTCGATTTGCCAGTTCCATTCGGTAGCGTGCAGATACGGATTAGGCACATCGCCCTGTTGCAGGTAATAGTTCACCGGCGCGTCTGGTGCGATCGCATCGCTGTTAAGCGCCTTGCTGGCGTAATAGCTAAACGCCATATAGTCGCTTTTTACACGGGCAATGAGCGCCAGATCCTCAGCACGATAGATATCGCTAAAGCCTTCGCGCTCAACCACCGCCATCACCGCCGGGCTATAGCCCTGGCCGGCAAACACCCGCAGGAGATTCTGGTTGAGAAACTCGTCATATTGCTGGGCACAAAAGACATCGCGCGGTTTACAGGTCGCAGGATAGACAAGCTGATGGGCCAGCATACCGCCCATCAGTTTGCCGGGTTTAGTCTCATGCAGGTACTGGGTTAGCTGTACGTGGGCCATCATCACGTGATGCTGAATTTGATACAGCTCGCGCAACGTTTTGTCGCCATGAAAATAGCCGCTAACCCGAAACGCTTCCGGCATATGGTAGATATTCTGCTCGTTAAACGTCAGCCACCAGGTTACGCGATCGCCAAAGCAGTCGATCATCTTCTGCCCATAACGAACAAACGCGTCCAGCACGTGACGATCGGTAAAACCATTGTATTTTTCCGCCAGCGCCAGCGGCATATCGAAGTGGTACAGGCAGATCATCGGTTCGATGCCGTGAGCGAGTAGATCGTTGATAAAGCGATCGTAGAAGGCGATACCTTCCTCGTTGAACGCGCCGTCACCGTCCGGGCAGACACGGCTCCAGGATATCTGAAAGCGGTAGCAATTCATGCCCAAATCGCGCATGTAATCAAAATCTTCCTGATACCGATGGTAGGAATCGGTCGCGACTTTCCAGTCGGAAGCAAACTCGCTGGCTTCGCGAATGTCGTAAACCGATGGCCCCTTTCCACCTTCATTCCATGCCCCTTCAGTCTGCATACTGGAAACGGAATTTCCCCATAAAAAGCCTGGCGGCAGCGTTTTACTCATCTGGACATCTCCCTCATCTTATGACTAGTCATTTCGTGTATATGACTAGTCATATAGTCAAAGGTGAAAAGTCAGGCAAAACGAAAGGATCGTTTTTGTGAGCGGGATTGAGAAATTAGGTGGGAAGAAAAATCCCCGGTCAGCGACATGCCGCCGGGGAAAAATCAAAATGCGGGGTTACTTGTGGGCTAACTGGTTACGACGATATTCACCCTGGCGTTCGAGCATCCAGCCGGGATATTCGCGTGGCAACGCACTCACTGCATCAAGCTGGCGCAGCTCTTCTTCCGTTAAGCGAATATGGGTCGCGGCGATATTGTCCTCAAGCTGATCCGGGCGTTTAGCGCCGATGATCACGCTGCTTACTACCGGCTGATGCAGCAGCCAGGCCAGCGCTATCTGTGCGACAGAAACACCTTTTGCCTCGGCGATAACGCGCATCACGTCGATGCAGTCAAACGCGCGGTCTTTGTTCACCGGCGGGAAGTCAAACTCCAGACGACGACTGCCCTCTTCGCCCTTGCCATCGCGGCTGTATTTACCGCTAAGCAGGCCGCCCGCCAGCGGGCTCCAGACCATCAGGCCGACATTTTCGCTTTGCAACATCGGCGCCAGTTCACGCTCCAGGTCACGCCCGGCGATAGTGTAATAGGCCTGCAAGGACGCGAAACGCGCCAGCCCGAGCCGTTCAGATATGCCCAGTGCTTTGGCAATCTGCCACGCCGCCCAGTTGGATACGCCGATATAGCGGACATGCCCGTGTTGTACGAGGTTATCCAGCGCGTAGAGCATCTCTTCCATCGGCGTCGCCGGGTCAAAGCCGTGCAACTGATAGAGATCGATATGATCGAGCTGCATCCGTTTCAGGCTCTCTTTCACGCTGCCAATAATGTGATAGCGGGAACTGCCGCGCGAGTTCACCCCCGCCGTGCCGGTTTCGCCGAACACTTTGGTCGCCACCACCACATTTTCACGCGGCACCTTGAGGTTTTTCAGTGCCTGGCCGGTGATTTGCTCGGAGCGACCTTCGGAATAGACGTTAGCGGTATCGATAAAGTTGATGCCTGCGTCCAGCGCGCTGCCGACCAGCTTGTCCGCCTGCGCCTGATCCAGTTGCCCAATTTTGCCCCACATGCCGCCCTCACCACCGAACGTCATGGTGCCGAGGCACAGTTCAGAAACAAACAGACCGGTATTGCCGAGTTTTTGATAACGCATTTGGCGTCTCCTCACACTGTTAGTTGACGCAGATAGTTATACGCAATACGGCGTGCTGTGGAATGTGGCGATCCTGTCTGTTTCTTGCCCAATCCTCTAAACCTTATCCGCGCGGGGCATCGCCAAAGACAGAATATTCCGGCAAACGCACCTGCTGATAAGGCTCCCAGCCGCCGCCAAGCGCTTTATACAGCGCCACTAAATCCAGACTGCTCTGCACCCGCGCCTGCGCACGCTGCTGCTCCGCCTGCGCCAGTTGACGTTGGGCATCAAGCACATCGATAAAGCTGGCAATACCTTGCCGGTAACTGTCGCTGGCCAGCGTAAAGGCGTTATGCAGCGCATCAAGGGTTTTATCCAGACCGGCCTCGCGCTGCTGATCGGCGCGATAGCTGACCAGCGCATTTTCCACATCCCCCAGCGCTTCCAGCACCGTCTGGCGGTAATTGAGCACCGCCGCCCCCTGCTGCGCGCGGGCCAGTTTCACGCTGGAGACCAGCCGCCCGCCCTGAAAAATAGGGATAGAAATCTGCGGGCCGAAACTGTAGAAATGGCTGCTCCAGTCGGTGAGCCAGTCGGTCTCACTGTTACGCAAGCCAAACTGCCCGCTCAGCGTCAGGCTCGGGAAAAGCTGCGCGACAGAGACGCCAATTTGCGCCGTCGCGGCGTGTAATGACGCCTCTGCCTCACGAATATCCGGGCGTCTGCGGGCAAGCGTCGACGGAATGCCGGTTGAGACCAGCGCAGGCAGCTTCGGCAATGGCTGCACATTCCTGAGTTCGCTATCCAGCGCACCTGGCGGTTTGCCGAGCAAAATCGCCAGCGCATTCATGGCCTGACGCTCCTGGGCCTGATACTGCGGTAGTTGCGCTTCCAGGCTACCCACCTGGGCCCGGGCATTTTCAACGTCCATTTGCGGCGACAGCCCACTACGCTGGCGGTTATCCGTCAGGGTATAGGTTTGCTGCGCCGTCTCGATTTGCGTCTGCAAAGTGGAGATAACGCTTTGCGCGCCGCGCAGTTGCAGCCACGCACGCGCCACTTCCGCCTCCAGCGACACCAGCGCATCGTTACGCTGCTCAATCGCCTGCTGCTGCTGCGCCTGCGCCCCTTCAACCTGACGGCGCACTTTACCCCACAGATCCAACTCCCACTGCGCGTCGAAACTGCCCTGATAGAGGTTCACCGGCTGAGTTAATGCCCCCAGCGCCCCGGCGATTTGCGGGTCAACATTATCCAGTTGGCCGTAAACATCGTGGGATTTCAGCTCCCCTTCCAGCCCCAGTTGCTGGCGCGTGGCTTTGACGCTGCCGTTGACCGCCGGTAAAAATGCGCCGCCAGCCTGATTAATCTGTTCACGCGCCCCTGCGATACGTAGCACCGTTTGTTGCAACGAGAGATTCCCGGCGATAGCACGCTCAATCAGGCTATTAAGTTGCGGTGACTGAAAGGTGGTCCACCAGCGCGGGTTAACCGCCTGCGACACGGTCTGCGAGGCCACGGCTTTATCGCCCGGATCGTTCCAGTGCGTTGGGGTTTGCGGCGACGGCTGCTGGTAATCCGGACCCACACTACAGCCTGCCAGCCAAAGAGAGAGAAATGTCAGTGAAACACCACGCCTGGACATATTAATGTGCTCCTGCGCTGCCTTCGCTCTTAATCGGCGATAGCAGTAAACAAAAAGGAATCAATAACAGTGCGACAATACTGAGCAGTGTGAACACGTCGATATAGGCCAGAAAACGCGACTGCGCGATCATCGTTTTATACATCTGCCCCATCGCGGTATTCATCGGGTCACCCACCAGTGCAGTGAAATTGCGGATCGCCTGCGCTGATTCGCGCACCGCCAGTTGGAATTGTTCATTAAGCGGCGACATGTTATAGGCCAGATGCGCACTGTGCGCCTGCGACCGTTCGGTTATCGCCGCCGTGGAAAGCGAAATGCCCACCGATCCCGCGACATTGCGGAACATCGTGAACAGCGCGGCCGCATCGGCATTAAGCTGGCGAGGAATGGTAATAAAGGCAATGGTGGTCAGCGGCACAAACAGGAAGCCCAGGCCTATCGATTGCGCGCTGCGAAACAGCATCAGGGTTTCAAAATCGATATCCGGCGTCAGCGTACGCGACCACCAGAACGAGGCCGCGAGGCAGAAAAAGCCAAAGGCGATAATCCAGCGCGTTTGCACGATGGGCATCAGTTTGAGCACCAGCGGGATAGTCAGCACAATAAGTACCGCGCCCGGTGACAGTACCAGCCCGGACCAGGTAGCGGTGTAGCCCAGATCTTGCTGTGCCAGTTGTGGGATCACCACGGAGCTGCCATAGAGGATCATCGCCATACCCGCCATCAGCAGACTGGAGACAGCAAAGTTTTTATCTGCCATGCAGCGCAAATCCACCACCGGCTTTTTGGCATACAACAGCCAGTAAATCGCGCCGACAATCCCGACTGCCGTCAGTACAGCAAAAATGCGGGTAAAATCAGAGGCGAACCAGTCTTCATCTTCCCCACGGTCCAGCATCACCTGCAGGCAACCGAGTCCGAGGGCGATAAGGCCGATCCCCGGCCAGTCGATGGTCAACTTTTTGTCCGACTTACGCTCCCACGGCGGATCTTCCAGTAGCTGATAAATCGCGAGTACCGTGACAATACCCACCGGGATATTGATAAAAAAGACCCAGCGCCAGGAGTAGTTATCGGTGATCCAGCCGCCCAATGTTGGCCCCATTACGGGGGCAACAATGATGGCAATCGAAGAGAGGCCAAACGCTTTGCCGCGATCCTCAGGCTTGAAGTAATCCAGCAGCACCGACTGTTGCGTTGGCTGTAAGCCGCCGCCAAAAAAGCCCTGCAGCACGCGAAAAAGAATGATTTGCCACAGTTCCGTTGCGATACCGCACAAGAAGGAGCAAATCGTGAACATCACGATGCAAATCAGGAAAAACTGCTTGCGACCGAACACGCGGCTGAGAAATGCCGAAATGGGCAGCACGATACCATTGGCCACCAGATAACTGGTCAGCACCCAGGTGGATTCGTCGTAACTGGCAGAAAGCGAGCCGGCAACATGCGGCAGTGCGACGTTAACGATGGTGGTATCAAGGATCTCCATAAAGACCGCCAGCGTCACCACCCAGGCGACGGCCCATGGATTACTGGCCGGTCGCCAGTTTTCATGGCTAACGTCTGTCATTCCACGGTTACCTTCGGTTCAACTGACAGACCCAGCGGCAGCGGACGATTCGTATCCAACCCTTTATCAATGACGATTTTCACCGGTACACGCTGGACGATTTTGACAAAGTTACCGGTAGCGTTTTCGGACGGGAAAGCAGAGAACTTCGAGCCGCTCCCCTGCTGAATACTGTCAACGTGCCCTTCCAGCTCCAGATCCGGCCAGGCATCGACCTTCACCGTCACTTTATTGCCCGGACGCATGCGTTCAAGCTGTGACTCTTTGAAATTCGCCGTCACCCAGATTTGCGGTGAGACCAGCGAAAACAGCGCCGTACCCGCCTGCACCAGGGTGCCGGTTTGCACATTACGTTTGGTGACAAACCCGTCGAACGGCGCACGGACCTCAGTCCAGGAGAGATTCAGCTCGGCGGTTTCAAGCTGTGCTTTCGCCTGATCCACCTGACGCTGACGGGCCTCGACATTGGTCTCCTGCTGGCGAATCTGCAACTGCACCTGATCCGCCACTTCCAGTTGCGCCTGCGCGCTCGCCAGTTGTGCCTGCGCGCTGCGTAACTGCGCATTGGCGCTGTCGATATTTTGTTGCGTCGTGGCGCGAGGATCGACACCGCGCTGGCGTTTATAGGCAGCCTGTGCGTTAGCTAAATCCGCCTGCGCCTTCAGCACCTGCGCCCGCGCTTCGTCGCGCTGGGCCGGGTACTGCACTTTTGACAAATCCAGTTGTGCCTGCGCCTGGTGGAGCTGCGCCGTCGCCAGCCCAAGTTGCGCCTGCGCCTGATCGCGCTGCGCCGTGGCGTCACGGGGATCAATCACCACCAGCAGATCGCCCTTTTTCACCTGCTGGTTATCTTTTACACGCAGTTCAGTGACGTAGCCCGCCACTTTCGGCGCAATGGTGACCGCATCGCCGTCGGTGAACGCATCGTCTGTCGTCTCTTCATTGCGGGTCAGTAACCACCACACCAGCGCGACGACAACCATCACAATCACCACAATGCCGAGGATGATGAGGGGCTTTTTACCGGGGCGTTTGCGGTTTTGCGTCTCTTCTGTTTGAGTTTCCTGCCCGTTCTCAGGGGCGGTTGAATGTTCTGCCATAGTACGCAACAGTCCTGTCAGTGAACGGCGTCACAGTTACGCCGTTCACTAAACTTAGGCGGTCGCTATATATTTGCCAGGATAAACTGACAAATCAGCACTATCTGACCAGGAATAGTCCGTAGCCAACCAGCGCGGCCCACAGCAGCATGGGAAGGGAATAAACATGGAAGCGCCACCAGATGCGACGGTCATTCGCCATACGCAGCGCAATCAGATTCGCCAGTGAGCCGGGCAACAGGCCAAATCCACCGACATTGACCGCCCAGGCCAGCAGGGTGTCTGGCGGCACATAATTGAGCAGTAAAATGGTTGCGGGCACATTACTGATAAACTGCGACAGACCAATCGCCGTCAGCCACAGACCGGACGCCGAAAGCTGGCTGGTACTGGCAAGCAAATGGTGCAATGCGGGCAACTGGATCAGTAAATGCACGTCGATAAACATGGCGATAAACACTAGCAGCAACGTCCAGTCCACGCTTAGCACAACGCGTCTTGCGAGTAATAAGAAGCCCATGCCCACCACCACCAGTCCCCACAGCTCCTGTTTTAGCTCCAGCGCAGTGATAAAGACCAGGTAAAAGCCCAGGCAGCTCCAGACCAGCCTGGGTTGCCAGTCCGGGTTTTTAACGCCGCTATGGTAGTTAAGCGTCTTACTGGAAAAACAGAACCAGCACAGCACCAGCAGCGTCACCATCATCGCCAGCGCCAGGGGGGTCATCTGCCAGATAAAGGCCGGGAATGACATCCCGGAACGTCCCCAAATCAGGATATTTTGCGGGTTGCCAATGGGGGTTAACAACGAACCCGCGTTTACGGCCAGTGCCTCAAAAATGATCAACCGATTGACCGGGATTTCGCACAGTTTTTTTAAGGTGATGGTAAGCGGCACCACGATAAACAGCGCCACGTCATTGGTCAGGAAAGTGGAAAGGAGTGCCGCCGCCAGGACCATAAACATGGCCAGTTGCCGCTCGGTACGAAAACGCCGCACCATACGACGCCCCAGCACATCAAAATAGCCGCTCAGCTCCACGCCTTTCGTCAGCAGCATCAAACCGCTGAGGGTAATAATGGTGTGCCAGTCAATGGCACCGGGCCAGGTGGCAGGCGCAAAAGGAACAACAAAACAGAGACCCAGACCAATAACCAGCAGGAGGTGCAAAAAGCGATCGCGCAGCAATGCGCGAAAGAATGGAAGGTTCATTCGGACGGCAACCCTTGTTGCAAAGTGAACAGACGAAAACGCTCAAGCGTTTCTTCACTGACGTGGTGTTCCATTCCTTCCGCGTCACGGCGTGCAATCTCCGGGCTCACACCCAGCACCAGTAAAAAGCTTTCAACAATTTGATGGCGTTCGCGACTGGCCTGGGCGAGTCTCTCCCCTTCCGGCGTCAAAAATACCCCGCGCCAGGGAATTTGCTCAATCAGGCCTACTGTCGCCAGCCTTTTTAACATTTTTGCTACCGTTGGCTGAGAGACACCCAGCCGCGCGGCCATATCCACCTGGCGAGCTTCGCCCACTTCGCGGATTAAATCTGAAATCAATTCAACATAATCGTCGATCAGCTCGCGGCGATGCGCTTCGCGCACCTGACGAAAGCCTTCCACGTGCTCTTCAACATTTACCAGCGTCACTTTTTTTATTGTTTGCTTACCTGCGCGACGGTTCATTGTGCTTCCTCTGGGGGGTGACGCGATACCCGCATCATATAAGAGAAGGCACATTGTAAACCATAGGTGAACCAGCACAAAAAATTAACGTCTTAGCCATAGCTATAAAATATAGCCTGTGCTATATCTGTATGTAATACGTTCAACCGGGCATGGATGGTCGGTAGCGAACAAGTCAGTAAGGAGGTCAATATGAACGAATTTCAGAGGTGCATGAGCGTGTTTACTCACTCCCCGTTTAAAGTTCGTCTGCTGCTGCTGAACATGCTATGTGATATGTTTAACGGCAAGCCACAGAAAGACGATAAAACTTCTCATTAATGCGGCGTCGCGGTACGCCGCTTCATTTTTCCGTCACATTCTCCCGTTATAATCGGATTGCCCGCACATAATTTTCACTTATTTGTTTGATTTGCAACCGCCCTCCCAAAACGAGACGGTAGCAGGTGTTGACCTTCAGCACGGCTAACTTTATCTTTGCGCAGCCCTGCACAAATTGCGGCTCGCAGAAGCGGACCTCTTCCCCTCTCCACGCACTGTCCGGCAGGTTTTGACCCTTTCGCCAGGGTGAGCACATGGCGTTTTCGTGAAGTAATCTATGAGCATAATCCTTAAAGAATCCGTTGCCTTCCGCAGCCAGACGATCAATCCGTGGACAGGTTTCTACTTTCTCCAGTCAATGTTGATTAATTTTGCTCTTGGTTATGAATTTAGTGTTTTGTACGCCGTGGTCTTTACCTGTGCTCTGTGCGTGCTATGGCGACATGCGCCCCGGGCGCAAAAAATTGTCATCGGTATTACCTCGCTTGTCGCCGCCAGCTATTTCCCGTTTGGCCAGGCCTATGGCGCACCGAACTTTAATACCCTGCTGGCCCTGCACTCGACCAATATGGAAGAGTCGACGGAAATTCTGACTATTTTCCCGTGGCACCACTACGCTATCGGCGCGTTTATCTTTGCGATGGGTATTGTGTCAATGCGTCGCCGGGTAACGCAGCCGTCAACCCCGTGGCTGAAATGGGATACGCTCGGCGTGGTATTTTGCGTTGCGTCCTATTTTATTGGCCCGGTACAAAACCACTTCCGCGGCTTTGAGTTCAGACTCATCGATACCGGCGTTCCGGTGCTGCGCTTCGTGCGCGATGTGGCAGTGAACAACTACGAAGTGGTGAAAGAGCAGGAAAACATGGCGCAGCTCGCCAGCATGAAGGACACCTGGACTGTCCTTGGCGTCAAACCAAAGTATCACACCTATGTGGTGGTGATTGGCGAGAGTGTTCGCCGTGACGCGGCTGGCGCTTTTGGCGGCCACTGGAACAACACGCCGTTCGAAAGCCAGGCCAATGGCACTTTCTTTATGGATTACATCTCTGCCAGTGGCTCGACACAGAAATCACTGGGCCTGACGCTCAACCGAGTGGTCGATGATAAGCCGCAGTATCAGGATAACTTTGTCACCCTCGCAAACCGTGCAGGCTTCCAGACCTGGTGGTTCTCCAATCAGGGGCAAATTGGCGAGTATGACACCGCCATTGCCAGTATCGCAAAACGCGCGGATGAAGTGCAGTTCCTGAAAAGCGGTGATTTCGAAGCGGATAAAAACACCCGTGATGACGATCTGCTTAAGCTGACTAATCAGGTACTGGCCACCAAACGCAACCAGCCGCAGTTAATTGTGCTGCATCTGATGGGCTCACACCCTTCAACCTGCGAGCGCTCCGGCGGTAAATACAGCGAGTTCGTCCAGTCAAAAGAGACCTCTTGCTACCTCTATTCCATCACCGCAACAGATGAACTGCTGGGTAAACTCTACTCCCAACTGGTCGCCACGAATGACAGTTTCTCAATGGTCTACTTTTCTGACCATGGGCTGACATTCAGAGAGCGTGGGACGGATGTGCAATATCTGGCGCATGACGACCTGTTTAAACAAAACTTCCAGGTGCCGTTTATGGTGCTGTCGAGCGATGACACAAAGCATCGGGAGATTAAAGCGCGCCGTTCCGCGAACGATTTCCTGAGCTTCTTCTCGCAGTGGACGGGGATTACCACACAAGAGATTAAAAATTCTTACCCGTTCATGTCTGAGAAAAAAGCCGGGCCAGTCTACATTACCAACTTTAAGTTACAGAAAATTGACTACGACCGCCTGGCGACCGATGTTTTCGATACGCGCCGTTAATCGATTTACTGAATAGCAGGCAAAAAAAAATCCGCCCCTTGAGGCGGATTTTTTATTGCCTGCCGAATTAGAAACGGTAGCCGACGCCTGCGATCCAGGTGCCTACGTCAACGCTACGAATGCGAGACTGCTCGTAGGAGAAGTCCAGTGCAACGTTTTCCATCGGGTTGAACTGCAGACCCGCGCCGTAGGAGAAACCGTAGTCGCTGGTATCGGAAGTTTTAGCAGTGTCAACGGTCTGCTGGAATTTACCGTAGCCAACACCCACAACACCGTAGATGCTTGCCCAGTCGTTCAGACGGTAAGCCGGACCTGCAGTGATACCGTAGTACTGGCCTTTGTTATAGACGCCATCTTCAGTGCGATCTTTTTCAGTGTACGTGAAGGAGCCAATAACACCCAGCGGGTTGTTGTCCTGCTCGTAGCGGTATTTCAGGTTGAAGCCGTTTGCTTTGTTCGCTACACCCTGAGCGTCGCTCTGTGCGTAACCACCGGTAACAGTGGAAGTAGCTGCAAAAGCGGAACCTGCGGATACCGCCAGAACAGCGGCCAGTGCTGAAAGACATGCAATTTTTTTCATAACCACCTCAAATGTGCTTCAAGTAAATCCTAAGTTTTAAATATATCAAAAATTGTTAAGAAACTCTTTGGGATAAACGATGTCTAATGGCCCATTTCATGTAACAGAACATTTCATAAGCTTACTAACTCTTTCATTAAACGGTCATTTTTCCGCAGGACATGCCATTATGAAGCGTGTTACCCGGCATGTTCATCCAGATTATTCCTAATCGGACAGGTTAATTAACCATCAACTGTCATCTATTTTACGTATTTTTAGCCGCTGTTTTTCAACAAAGTCTCAACCAGCCGGGGCTATTTCAAGTAGACTGCAGGTTTTACCTTGATTGACATAATTTGACAGGAGAAAGGATGCCTGGGTCGTCTCGTAAGATACCGGTTTGGTTATCTGTGGTGGTGTTGCTCATTGCGATGTGTTCGATACAGGGGGGCGCATCACTGGCAAAATCGCTATTTCCGATAGTGGGCGCACCGGGAATGACCGCGCTCCGTCTGGCACTGGGTACGCTGATTCTGGTGGTTATCTTTAAACCCTGGCGTCTGCGTTTTACCCGCGAACAGCGCCTCCCCCTTCTGGCCTATGGTTTATCGCTGGGGGCGATGAACTACATGTTTTATCTCTCTATTCAGACTATACCTCTAGGTATTGCGGTTGCGCTGGAGTTCGTCGGCCCCCTGTCCGTTGCCCTTTTTGGCTCCCGTCGCCCCATTGATTTTCTGTGGGTCATTCTGGCGGTGCTCGGTCTGTGGTATTTATTACCGCTTGGTGACAATGTTTCCCATGTCGATTTAACCGGCGCGGCATATGCGCTCGGCGCAGGCGCATGCTGGGCTGTATATATTATTTCTGGTCATAAGGCCGGGGAAGAACATGGTCCGGCAACCGTTGCACTGGGTTCATTAATAGCCGCGCTGGTTTTTGTACCTTTAGGCACTTTCCAGTCCGGCGCTCTATTATGGCAATGGTCTGTGCTACCGCTGGGAATAGCGGTCGCAATATTATCGACCGCACTGCCTTATTCGCTGGAAATGATTGCCCTCACCCGGTTACCGACGCGCACCTTTGGGACACTGATGAGCATGGAACCCGCCCTGGCGGCAGTATCAGGCATGATCTTCTTGAGCGAAACGCTTTCCCTTCAACAGGTTGCCGCGCTGATGTGCATTGTGATTGCCTCAATAGGCTCAACCATGACGCTACGCAGAGAAGTCAAAGTCGAGAAGGTGGAGATAGGATAATAATTATTATTCAGCATGGTTATCGTATCATGCTGAATAAGCATTCATGTCAATAAAACCTGTTTCATTGCGATAAATTGTCACACTTCAATATATATTCTTACATCCCAAACCCACGTTTCCGATTATTTATACGCATCGCGAATGGCGAAATAATAATTATTACTCTCCAGTATAGATGTATGTTTATCGCTGCTATTGAACCGATAGGTATATCCAAAACAGCAATCAAAAATCTGGTGCTATACTTAGTTTCGATAATTACCTGGGACACAAACATCAAGAGGATATGAGATTATGAGTACCGCTAAACTGGTTAAAACGAAAGCGTCTAATCTGCTTTATACCCGTAACGATGTATCAGACAGCGATAAAAAAGCGACTATCGAGTTGCTTAATCGCCAGGTGATCCAGTTCATTGACCTGTCACTGATCACAAAACAGGCCCACTGGAATATGCGCGGTGCTAACTTCATCGCCGTCCATGAAATGCTCGACGGCTTCCGTACTGCCCTTGTTGATCACCTTGATACCATGGCAGAGCGTGCCGTGCAGTTAGGTGGTGTCGCACTGGGCACAACGCAGGTCATCAACAGTAAAACGGCACTGAAAAGTTACCCGCTGGACATTCACAGTGTCCAGGATCACCTGAAAGAACTGGCTGACCGTTATGCTATCGTCGCGAACGATGTACGCAAAGCCATCAGCGAAGCAAAAGATGAAGATACCGCAGATATCTTTACCGCTGCTTCACGCGACCTGGATAAATTCCTGTGGTTTATCGAATCCAACATCGAATAAGCTCTGTCGCTAATATAAATACTTCAGATGACCCCTTTGCCGCCCCGGCAAAGGGGTTTGCACTTTTATGGTGCATCATTTTGTTCTTCCCCACCCGAAAGACCATCAGACTGTTATCATCACTTCACAAAATTGTTAAGAAAAGATTGTTAAATGGTGCATTCCTGCGCTAAATAATCGTGTTTTCTGTGCAGACGTTAATACGCACCAATATGAAGCCCCAAAATGGTGCATAATATCACTTGCGCTTCGTTCAGGGCACAGATTCAGAAGATCGCCTCTTTACAAAACAACAGGTTGTAAACCTGGCATGATTTTTTCATACTGCGTACGTTCTCGCAGGGGATCGCCCCGTGGATATAAAAGGAAAAACTATGAAGTCTGTATTCAAACTTTCCCTGGCTACACTCGCTCTCGCGTTTGCTGTTTCTTCCCAGGCTGCAAACAAACTGGTTGTCGCAACCGACACCGCATTCGTTCCTTTCGAATTCAAGCAGGGTGACAAATACGTTGGTTTCGACGTTGATCTGTGGGCCGCTATCGCGAAAGAACTGAAACTGGATTACGAGTTAAAGCCGATGGATTTCAGCGGCATCATCCCGGCTCTGCAAACTAAAAACGTTGACCTGGCGCTGGCCGGTATCACCATCACAGAAGAACGTAAGAAAGCGGTTGAGTTCTCTGATGGCTACTACAAAAGCGGCCTGATGGTGATGGTTAAAGCCAATAACAACGACGTAAAAAGCGTAAAAGATCTCGACGGTAAAGTGGTTGCCGTGAAGAGCGGTACCGGTTCTGTTGATTACGCGAAAGCGAATATCAAAACCAAAGACCTGCGTCAGTTCCCGAACATCGACAACGCATACATGGAACTGGGCACCAACCGTGCTGATGCGGTCCTGCACGATACCCCGAACATTCTCTATTTCATCAAAACCGCAGGTAACGGTCAGTTCAAAGCGGTAGGTGATTCACTGGAAGCACAGCAGTACGGTATCGCGTTCCCGAAAGGTAGCGACGAACTGCGTGAAAAAGTGAACGGCGCGCTGAAAACGCTGCGCGATAACGGTACTTACAACGAAATCTATAAAAAATGGTTCGGTACCGAGCCTAAATAATATTTTGTTCTGTGCGGTAGTGTTGCCCGGCAGCGCTAAGCTTACCGGGCCTACGTAAGCAGACTTATCACCCGTAGGCCGGGAAACCGGCACTATGGGTGTTTGTATATTTCCACCACGGTTTACAGGAATTCATCATGCAGTTTGACTGGAGTGCCATTTGGCCTGCCATTCCGCTTCTGATTGAAGGCGCAAAAATGACGCTTTGGATCTCGGTCCTCGGCTTAGTTGGCGGCTTGATTATTGGACTGGCGGCAGGTTTCGCACGCACCTTTGGCGGCTGGATCGCCAACCACATCGCACTCGTTTTTATTGAGATTATTCGCGGTACCCCGATTGTTGTTCAGGTGATGTTTATCTACTTCGCCCTGCCCATGGCATTCAACGATTTGCGTATCGACCCCTTTAGCGCCGCTGTTATCACCATCATGATTAACTCGGGCGCGTATATCGCGGAAATCACCCGCGGTGCGGTACTGTCTATTCATAAAGGTTTTCGTGAAGCAGGCCTGGCGCTGGGGCTGTCTAAGGGTGAAACCATCCGCCACGTTATCCTGCCACTGGCGCTGCGTCGTATGCTGCCACCGCTGGGTAACCAGTGGATCATCAGCATTAAAGACACTTCTCTGTTTATTGTTATCGGCGTCGCCGAGCTGACCCGTCAGGGCCAGGAGATCATCGCCGGCAACTTCCGCGCCCTGGAAATCTGGAGTGCCGTTGCGGTTGTTTATCTGATCATCACCCTGGTGCTGAGCTTTATTTTGCGTCGTCTTGAAAGAAGGATGAAAATCCTGTGATTGAATTTAAAAATGTCTCCAAGCACTTTGGTCAAACCCAGGTGCTGCATAACATCGACCTGAACATTACCCAGGGCGAAGTGGTGGTGATTATCGGGCCGTCGGGCTCAGGTAAATCTACCCTGCTGCGCTGCATCAACAAGCTCGAAGAGATCACCAGCGGTGAGTTGATTGTTGATGGCCTGAAAGTGAACGATCCCAAAGTTGACGAGCGTCTGATCCGTCAGGAAGCCGGGATGGTGTTTCAGCAGTTTTATCTGTTCCCACACCTGACCGCGCTGGAAAACGTTATGTTTGGTCCGCTGCGCGTGCGCGGTGCGAAAAAAGACGAAGCCGAGAAACTGGCAAAAGAGCTGCTGGCGAAAGTCGGCCTTGCCGAGCGTGCGCATCACTATCCGTCTGAGTTGTCCGGCGGCCAACAGCAACGTGTGGCTATCGCCCGCGCGCTGGCGGTAAAACCGAAGATGATGCTGTTTGATGAACCGACCTCCGCACTTGACCCGGAGCTGCGCCATGAGGTGCTGAAAGTCATGCAGGATCTGGCCGAAGAAGGGATGACGATGGTTATCGTGACGCACGAAATCGGTTTTGCCGAAAAAGTGGCCTCTCGTCTGATCTTCATTGATAAAGGTCGCATTGCCGAAGACGGCAATCCACAGACACTTATCGAGAACCCGCCAAGCCCGCGCTTGCAGGAATTCTTGCAGCACGTCTCCTGAGTTATCTCTACCCTCTTCCCGTCGGGAAGAGGGTTATCTCCCCTTATCCCCGGATTTATCTCATTTCCTTCGACGCATTTCCCGGCATCTATACTTATCATTTTGCTGGACTTTCTCGCCGGAGGCACCCATGCCGTGGATCCTGTTACTCATCAGTCTTATTTGGCTGCCCGCTCAGGCGGCTGGTATTCCCGGCGTCACAACCGGGGCCACGAGCACACAGCCCACCGCCGAAACCCCAACCCCCGATATTGAGCAGAAAAAAGCCGCCTATGCCGCGCTGGCCGATGTGCTGGATAACCAGCAATCACGCCAGGAGCTGATTGACCAACTGCGCAAAGTCGCAGCGACACCGCCACAGGAACCCGTTCCCGTCATTACGCCACCACAAATCGTTGAGCAAAAAACGGTACTTGAGAACGTTACTGAAGTCAGCAGCCACTATGGTGAGGAGTTCGCCTCGCGGTTTGCTCAACTCTATCGCAACATTACCGGCTCTCCGCATAAGGCGTTTAACCCGGAAACCTTTACCAGTGCCGCCGGACATTTTTTACTGCTCGCCCTGCTGGTGTTCGCCTTTTGGCTTCTGGTGCGCCTTGCCGTGATGCCGTTGTACCGCAAAATGGGCTACTGGGGGCGTAATAAAAACCGTGAGCGCAATAACTGGTTACAACTCCCGGCGATGATTATCGGGGCGTTTATCGTTGACCTGCTTTTGCTGGCGCTAACGCTATTTGTCGGTCAGATACTTAGCGCCAATCTGAATAACGGAAACCGGACCATCGCTTTTCAGCAAAGCCTGTTTTTAAATGCTTTTGCTCTGATTGAATTCTTTAAAGCCATCCTGAGGCTTATCTTCAGTCCACGCATTCCGGAGCTGCGCCCATTTCGTATCGAGGACGACACTGCCCGCTACTGGCATCTGCGACTCAGTGCGCTGAGCAGCCTCATCGGCTACGGCTTGCTTGTTGCCGTCCCAATTATCTCCAATCAGGTGAATGTGCAGGTAGGCGCGCTGGCTAACGTGACCATCATGCTCTGTATTACCGTCTGGGCGCTGTATCTGATCTTTCGCAATAAGCGCATCATCCAGCATAACCTGATCCATCTGGCGGATCATTCACTCGCCTTCTTTAGCCTGTTTATTCGCGCTTTTGCGCTTATCTGGCACTGGCTCGCCAGCGCTTACTTCATCGTACTGTTCTTCTTCTCACTCTTTGATCCCGGCAACAGCCTGAAATTTATGATGGGAGCGTCATTGCACAGTGTGGCGATTTTAAGCATCGCGGCGTTTCTTTCCGGCATGCTGTCGCGCTGGATTAATAAGACCATCACCCTGTCACCGCAGGTGCAGCGTAACTACCCGGAACTGCAAAAGCGGCTTAACGGCTGGCTTTCTGCGTCGATGAAAGCGGCACGTATCCTCATTGTTTGCGCTACCGTACTGCTGTTGCTCAACGCCTGGGGCCTGTTCGATTTCTGGTACTGGCTGACCTATGGCGCAGGCGAAAAAGCGGTTGATATTATTATTCGCATTGCCCTGATTCTGTTTTTCTCTGCCGTGGGCTGGACGGTGCTGGCAAGCATTATCGAAAACCGCCTAGCCTCCGATATTCACGGCAGGCCGCTTCCCAGCGCGCGTACCCGTACGCTGTTAACCCTCTTCCGTAACGCGCTGGCCGTGGTGATCAGCACCATCACGGTGATGATTGTGCTCTCAGAGATAGGCGTTAATATCGCGCCGCTGCTGGCGGGTGCCGGGGCTCTGGGTCTGGCGATCTCTTTCGGTTCGCAAACCCTGGTGAAAGATATTATTACCGGCATCTTTATTCAGTTTGAAAATGGGATGAACACTGGAGATCTCGTGACCATTGGCCCGCTCACCGGTACGGTTGAACGGATGTCGATTCGTTCAGTTGGCGTACGCCAGGATACCGGGGCGTACCATATTATTCCGTGGTCATCGATAACCACTTTTGCCAACTTCGTGCGCGGGATCGGTTCGGTTGTCGCCAACTATGATGTGGATCGCCACGAAAACACGGAAAAAGCGAATCAGGCGTTGAAAGATGCGGTCGCGGAGTTGATGGAGATGGAGGATATTCGCGGGCTGATTATTGGCGAACCTACATTTGCCGGGCTGGTCGGACTGACCAATACCGCGTTTACGCTGAGGGTGACATGCACCACGCTACCGCTCAAACAGTGGACAGTGCGCTTTGCGCTGGACAGCATGGTGAAAAAACACTTCGATTTAGCCGATGTTCGCGCGCCGGTACAAACTTACCAGATACTGCCCATGCCGGGCAGTATCCCTGCGCCACAAGCGGTTAACGCGCCGCAGCCGCCTGTTGAACCTGCGCCTTAAAGCGGGTTTGCGCCCAGCGCTTGCGCTGGGCCTCATCCTGAAATGTCCAGGCGATAAAGCGGCTCTGCTTCTGCCCTTGTGACATCTCTTTTTTCACCACGTTAACGGCACCGGCCTGGGTTAGCGCGCGATATAGCGGCGGTAAATTATCACCACGAGAAACCAGCGAGGTAAACCAAAGAACCTGCCGCGCGAACTGTTTGCTCTCATCAATCATCTTGCTGATAAACGCCACTTCCCCGCCTTCGCACCACAGCTCCTGTTGCTGGCCGCCGAAGTTGAGCGCCGCGTCATTATCAAGCCCAAGATTGCGGCGTTTACGCTCACTGCCCGCCTGCGCAGCCTGCGCGCTGTCATGAAAAGGTGGGTTACAGAGCGTGGCATCATACTGCTCATTTTTATGGATGATGCCCGCCAGGATCGCCGCCGGATCTTTTTGTCGACGTAAACGCACTGAACGGCTCAGGCCTGGATTGGCATTGATAATTGCCTGCGCGCTGGCGAATGCGGCATTGTCGACTTCGCTGCCGGTGAAGCGCCAGCCATATTCATGGGCGCCAATCAGCGGATAGATACAGTTTGCCCCGGTGCCGATATCCAGCACGCTGGCCTGCGACGGAACAGCCCCGCCCGTGTCCTGGGCGAGCAAATCGGCAAGATGGTGAATATAGTCGGCGCGACCTGGAACGGGTGGGCAAAGAAAGCCCGGCGGAATATCCCACTCTTTTACGCCATAAAAGTGCGCCAGCAGCGCTTTATTCAGCGCTTTCACGGCCAGGGGATCGGCAAAATTAACCGTCGGTTCGCCCGCCGGACTGGTAATCATAAATTCACGCAATGGGGGCATCGTGGCGCAAAGGGCGTCAAGATCGTAGCGGCTATTGTGACGGTTACGCGGGTGCAATCCCGGCTTCTGGGCTTTCATGTCTTTCTCCTGTTGGCAGCGGCGTAAGATACCCGTTGACGGCGGCAGGGTAAATAAGTGAGGCTAAAGAAACTCGCTTCCCAAAGGGACTCGCAATGTATTTTTACGAACCGTCTCAAGGCCATGGCCTGCCCCACGACCCGCTCAATGCGATTATCGGCCCACGGCCTATCGGCTGGATCTCCTCGCTCGATGGCGAAGGGCGACAGAATCTCGCCCCGTACAGCTTCTTTAACTGTTTCAATTACCGCCCGCCTATTATCGGCTTTGCCAGCAGCGGCTGGAAAGACAGCGTACGCAATATTTGTGAGACCAAAGAGTTCGTCTGGAATCTGACGACCCGTGCGCTGGCGGAGCGAATGAACGAGACATCCGCCTCACTCCCGCATGGGGAAGATGAGTTCGCCTTTAGCGGCCTGACCCCGCTTGCCAGCCGCATTATTAAAGCGCCGCGTGTCGCAGAAAGCCCAGTGCATTTTGAGTGCCGCCTGTCTCAGTGCATTCAACTGACCAAAGCAAACGGTGAGGCGCTGGATAGCTGGCTGGTACTGGGTGAGGCGGTTGCCATTCATATTGATGAATCCCTGCTTGAAAATGGCATCTACCAGACGGCCAAAGCGCAGCCGATCCTGCGTGCGGGTGGCCCGACGGCCTATTACACCGTTACCGACGCGCAGCGTTTTGATATGCGTCGTCCGGATGATCGCTAAGATATAAATATATGTCAGGTGGACACTGTTTCGTTCACCCACACATTGAAATGGCGAATATTTGCGCAAATATTATACTGATATGTCCTTACTCACTGAGGAGAAAACACAATGGCATCCGGTTGGGCAAATGACGGGGCGGTACAGGATCAAATAGACAGCACCATTGAAGATGCGGTGGCGCGTGCGCGTCACGACTTGCCGAAAGGAGAAAGTCTTACAGAGTGTGCAGAGTGCGGCGAACCGATTCCGGAAGCGCGTCGCAAAGCGATTCCCGGCGTTCGTTTCTGCCTGCAATGCCAGCAACAGAAAGATTTACATAACTCTACACATGCAGGATATAATCGCAGAGGATCGAAGGATAGCCAGCTTCGTTGACTGTTCTTTACCTGTCTCATTAGCGCAAGCGGTTGCTTTCTTGCGCACAAAATTCCGCAGATAAAGTAGCATTCTGTGCCAGAAAAACATCTCCCGGCTGCCGAAACGGCAAAACACATAATTCACATCAATAAATCACAATAATTTCATTGACTTGATGATTGTTCAATTTTTTAGAACAAGGTCGTCAATTCTCTTAGATTTTCTCTCTCGCAAAAAACCGTGATACTTATCACATCGACGGAACAACGTCTCCTTAACAGAATAACCTGCGAGATTATGACCATGAAAACCATCAAATATGCTGTAGCCGCTATCGCTCTTTCAACCCTTTCTTTCGGTGCTTTCGCTGCACAGGCCATCAGCCCGTCTCAGGCACAGAGCATGAATAAAGTCGGTGTAGTATCTGCTGACGGCGCGACCACGCTGGACGGCCTTGAAGCACAACTGGCTGAGAAAGCAGCCGCCGCTGGCGCAACGGGTTACAGCATCACGTCCGCAAACAGCAATAATAAAATGAGCGGTACTGCGGTTATCTACAAATAAGAATGTTTTACCCCGTCGGCGACCCTCCGACGGACACTGTCCAACCCTCATTGACCCTGTTGTTGTTACCCTTTTTGGCCCGTCCAGTGATGAGACGGGCTTTTTTTCGTTTGAACCACGCTTAAAAACTCGCGTCGATACGCGCTAATGCGCTCTCAAGCGTCTCTGACTCGCCGGTTGCCACCAGGCAGCACGCCATCTCAATTTTTAACGACTGAGGAACAGGCTCACTTCCGGCCAGGCAGCGTTCAATCCATTTAGCCGTGGTTTCGGCATCTTTAGCCGCAGGCAGAACGACATCCGCCAGTTCATTCTGACGTTCATAGATAACGCGGCTCCCCTGCGCATCAATCAGATTGATTTGCGGGCAGCGTTGTGGATTGGCGTAAACCTCCCCTTCCGTTCCGTGCATTAGCAAACCTCGCCCACCGATATCGCTAAAGAATTTCCCCACACGCGGGACATATTCGGGATGCGACACGCTGGAGAGGCGCAGCGCGGCGTCTTTCTCAAACGGTGTGGCCAGTTTCGCCAGCGTATGAGCGCTGTTACGCACGCCCATTATCCAGCGCAGCGCTAACTGTTTTTCCAGCGGCGGGCACAGCGCGCTCACCGGAATGTACACCGGCTGATGTCCATCGAGCCGTGCCTGGGCCTGACCCGCATGGTGCGTCGCCTCAATACCCAGCAGCGCGAAAATGGTTTCGCTGACTACCCGCGTCGGATCCTCGCTGACACCGTGGACCACTACCGGGAAACCCAGTTTGTGCAATAAAATAGCCAGCAGTGGCGTCAGGTTTGCCTGTTTACGCGCACCGTTGTAGCTTGGGATCACAATCGGCATCGGTTTCGCGACCGGCGGCGTAAGACGCATCGTACGTTGCTGCATTGCCTCGTAAAAACCGAGCATTTCCGCTTCGCCTTCACCTTTAATACGCAGAGCTATCAGGATCCCCCCTAATTCCAGATCGGGTACATCACCCTCCAGCATCCGGGTGTAAAGCCCCCGGGCGGTATCAAAATCCAGATCGCGGGCATGATTTTTCCCCCGGCCAATCTCTTTAATGATTTTGCGGTAATCCATCAAAACTCCTTACAGGCTCACAATGTCAGCGGCGCTTACGGCGGCTTTGTTTCGGTTTCTTCACTATAACGTCTGGTACATCTGGTTGGGAAATAGGAAAAACCGGCAGCGCGTCCAGCAGACGTTTGCCGTAGCTTTTACTGAGCAGGCGATTGTCATAAATCACCACTTCACCGTGACAACTGTGGCTACGTATTAAACGCCCCACCTGCTGAATCAGCGTAAAGGAGGCGCTGGGGAGACTTTGCACCTCGAAAGGGTATCGATTGAGGCTTTTAAGCCATTCGCCTTCGGTAATCACCACCGGGCTGTCGATAGGCGGGAAGGCAATTTTATGGATATGCACCTGGGTCAGGTAGTCACCTTTTAAATCAAGCCCTTCGGCGAAGGACTGCAGCCCCACCAGCACGCTGCGCTCGCCGCCGTCGATACGTTTACGGTGCAGTTCCACCAGACGATAGCGCGGCTGATCGCCCTGCACCAGCAGCAACAGGCGCAGATCGGTCACAAACGTCAAAAAGAGCTGCATCGCCCGCTGACTGGCGAACAAAACCAGCATTCCCCGGTGAGCGTTGCTCTCTACCTGTTCGCGAAAATAAGCTGCCATCTCGGCGAGATGCTCCGCCTCGTTCTCAACCAGCGGGGCATAGCGCATTTGTGGAATGACGATTTTGCCCTGTTCAACATGATTGAACGGCGAATCCAGGCTCACGAAGCGGTCGCCTGCTTTCTCTTTCAGCCCGCTCATCTCCTGCAGGCGCGAAAAACTGTTCAACGAGCGCAGGGTCGCAGAGGTCACAACAATATGCGGCACGCTGCGCCAGAGCAGTTTTTCCAGCTGATCGCTGACGCGAATGCCAACACAGTGGAAATACATATGCAGTTGCCCGTCGCGCACTTCACGGGTTGCCCATTTCGTGACCGGCGCGCCAGAGGCCTGCGCCATTGCTGCCAGCCGCCATAATTTGCTTTGCGCCTCAAACATTCCCAGCGCCCGGTTCATCTGCAACAGAACCCGGTGCAGACGCACAATGTCATGACTACCGGTTTTCTCGCTCAGGTCGTTGAGAAACAGTTCTGCCAGGCCGCGCAGCATATCGGTGAGTTTGGCCAGCCGCTGACAAATAGCCATCACCTCGTCGGGTAACTCCCCCATCGCAAACCGGTGTTCGGCCTCCTGGGCGGCGGGCATATATAAATTGAGGATGTTGTTAAGCGAAGCAATCAGTTCGTAGAGTTCTTCGCAGTGGGCATTCAGGCGCTCGGGCGTCGCCAACGGCGGCGTGGTTTTCGGGCGAAATTGCTCAAGGCAGGTCGCAACCAGCTTGCAGAAAAGGTCAAGTTGCAGGCGAAACCAGGGGGCAGTGATCTCGGCACTCATCTCCAGCGCATCACGCGCTACATCCGGCAGATGATGGCCTTCATCCAGCACCAGCAGCAGGTTTTTCGGCTCCGGCAACACCGCCTCGCTTTCCATCGCCGCCATCACCAGCGCGTGGTTAGCCACCACCACTTCGGCTTCCTGGATCTCACGCCGGGCGACAAAAAACGGGCATTCACGATAGTAGTGACAATTACGATTGAGACAACTGGCTTTGTCGGTGCTGAGCCGCCGCCAGAGATCGTCTTCGATAGCCTGATCCGTATGATCGCGTAAGCCGTCCCACTTGTAGCTGTCGAGATCGGCTTTCAGCTTCGCGCAGCGTTTCTGCTCTTCCTGATTATTAGGGGTTAATTCGTCATCCAGAAAGGCCAGCAGATCTTGCTGCGAAGGCTCGGAGCTCGCCAGCGCGGTCAGGTTACGCGGGCAGACATAGCGCCCACGCCCAAAGGCAGCGGTAAAGCGCAAATCGGGGATAATTTTGCGCAGCAGCGGTAAATCTTTGCTGTAGATCTGATCCTGCAAGGCGACATTGGCGGTACTGACCACCAGCGTTTTTTGTTCTTCACGGGCGATGGCAATGCCGGGAATGAGGTACGACAGAGTTTTACCGACACCTGTCGGCGCTTCAATGGCCAGATGCCGCCCCTCTTCCCCGGCGAGCGTTTTCGCCACATCGGCGATCATCTGCCGCTGCGGAGCACGAGGAATAAAGTCCGGAATCTGTTGCTGCAACGCCTTATACCAGGCGGCAATTTGCGCTTTTAGCGCGGCGGTGAGGGCCATCGATAAACCTGAAACACTGTATAAACAGCCACTATTGTGGCATTTTTCACGTTTCAGGGGTAACGCTTTTTCGTATTACGGAAAGCCGCTCGCAAAAATGACTCTCGGCAAACCGCCACCCGGCCTCCCCCGGATAAAACCGTTCTTCGCAATCACCTGGTTGAGCCGGCTAAGGGTTCCGGGTTGCGACCTGACAGACATTTTCCGTCGCCGCGCCCGTTTTCGCAGACCGGATCACAATTTGGCATACGAATTTACGCAACGCCTTTTGTCACATTGAATAATTTTTTTCGCGGTGCTAGGTTTTAACTGCATTACGCTTGTTACCGACTATCGGGCAAAACCTAAATGCAGACTGAGGGGCTAATCCGCCCATATCTGTATTTATGTCTTGCCCGTTTTTGTTTTCAGGAGTTGGCGATGCTGGTCAAACAAATATTAAATAATAATGTTGTCAGCGCAGTGGATGAGGATGGTCTGGAGGTTATTTTAACCGGCCGGGGGCTGGGGTTTAATACCCACAACGGTGCCAGCATCGACCGTGACGCCATCGATAAAATATTCCGTCTGGAAGATTCGCAAATTTCTGCTCGTTTTAAAGACCTGGTCAGCGAAGTGCCTGTGGATATTTTGCAGTTAACCGCCGATATCATCACTCACGCCCGCAGCGTGCTGACGCACAAGCTCAGCGATGGGCTCTATGTGACCCTCGCAGACCACCTGCATTTTGCGCTGCAACGCCAACAAAACAATGAAGTTTTACCCAATCCGCTGGAGTGGGAAGTTCGCCATTTCTACACCGCGGAATACGCCATTGGCCGCCAGGCGCTGGGGATGGTTGTCGCCCGCACCGGAACATTATTACCCGACAGCGAGGCGTGTAGTATCGCTCTGCATATTGTGAATGCCGGGCTCAATGACACCATGGGAAAAACCGCACAAATTACACGGCTTATTTATCAGTTACAAAACATTGTGAAGTATTTTTTTAATATCCCGCTTGATGAGCATAGTCTGAATTACCAGCGATTTATTACTCATCTAAAGTTCTTTGCCCAACGGGTGATTGATGGGGTGGTGTTAAATAATGACGACGAAGAGTTCTTCGAACTGGTCCAGCGCCGTTATCAAACTACGCTGAAATGTGTCGAAGCAATGAATGAGTTCGTCAGCAAGAATTATCACCACCCCATGAGCAACTCGGAAAAGCTCTACCTTGCGGTGCACATCGAGAATATTGTGCAGCGGACGGTGCCCGACGCAGGGAAAATTTAAAATGTTAAGTTATACGCAAAATAATTCGGGCTACAGGAAGGTGGCGACGCAGTAAATCTCCAGGAGATTACATTGGTAAGTGACTGGGGTGAACGAGGAAAGCCAACGCATCTGTAGCCCGAAGGATGAAGCGTATAAATTCCATCCAGGCTTGTTACTGTTCATCCCCTAAATAGACGGGAAGATCAGGCAAACCCCAGAGGAAACAAGGTCCCGGCAAACGCCGGTCATTGTGGATGAAGTCGGCTTTTGACTTCAGTCTGGAGGAATTTTTATGAATTATCAGGACACGGCTTGCCAAATCATCGACAGGATTGGCGGCAAAGAGAACGTACTCTCACTGTTTCACTGCATTACCCGCCTGCGTTTTCTGCTTAAGGATAACGACAAGGCTGACCGCGCCGCCCTCGAAGCCCTTGATGGCGTCATGGGTGTGAATATTTCCGGCGACCAGTTCCAGCTTATTATTGGTAACGACGTCGAACCCTTGTGTAAAGCCCTACTCGCAGTGCTCCCCGATCTCGACAATGCCGCTCGCCCCACCAAACGGCGTAACCCGGTTTCGGTGGTACTGGAAGGCCTGTCGGGTATTTTTTCGCCGATTATTCCGGCCATTGCCGGGGCCGGTATTCTGAAAGGTATGCTGGCGTTGATGGTGGCCATGCAATGGGTGGAAACCACTAACCAGACCTATCAAATCCTGCTGGCAATCAGTGACGGCGTTTTTTACTTCATGCCGTTAGCGCTCTCCTTTAGCGCAGCGAAGAAATTCGGTGCTAACCCTTACGTTGCGGTCGCACTTGCCGCCGTTCTCTTTCATCCGGCTATCCAGACATTGTTTAAAGCCGGCGCGCCGGTGAATTTTATCGGCCTACCGGTTCCCACAGTGAATTACGCCTCAACGGTGATCCCGATTCTGCTTGCCGTGTGGTTGCTCAGTCGTGTTGAGCGCCTCATTGACCGCTTTATGCCCGGCCCGCTGAAAACCATGTTTGTGCCGCTGCTGTGCCTGCTGATTGTCACGCCCATTACCCTTATCGCCATCGGCCCGGTGGGGATTTATACCGGCAATGCCCTCTCTGGCGGCATTATCTGGCTGGTGGAGAATATGGGGATCGTGGCAGGCGTCGTGGTCGGCGGCACGCTGTCGCTGATCATCATTACCGGTATGCACTATGTGATCGTGCCGATCATGATCAATAACATCAGTACCATGGGCTTCGACCCTATCAAGATCCTCTTTTACATTGCCAACCTCGGGCAGGCCGGTGCCGCCTTCGGCGTCTTCTTGCGTGCTCGCGATAAAAAGCTCAAATCACTGGCGCTGACCACCAGCTTTAGCGCCATGATGGGGATTACCGAACCGGCGATGTACGGGGTCAACATCCGCTACAAACGGCCCTTTGCCGCAGCGCTGGCAGGCGGGGCTTGCGGCGGTGCTTTCGCCATGGCGATGGGAGTGAAAACCTATGCCTTCGCCTTAAGCGGCCTGCCTGGTCTTCCGGCGCTGGTGGGCCCAACCTTTTTGTGGGCGCTGGTCAGTATCGCCATCTCCTTTGTCTGTGCCGCCACCCTCACGGTGATTCTGGGGTTTGAAGAGGCAGCACAGCCGGTGGTCGCAGGCGTAAGCCCGATGCCCATCGCCCGCTCAGAAGAGAAGCTGTTTGCGCCAGTAAGCGGGGAGCTGAAAGCGCTTAACACCCTGAGCGACCCGGTCTTTGCCGACGAGATTTTCGGCAAAGGACTGGCAATTTATCCCACCACCGGTGAGTTACGTTCCCCTGTTAACGGCAAGGTGGCATCGGTCTTTGAAACTCACCACGCACTGGCGCTGCAAAGCGATACCGGGGCGGAAATCCTGATTCATATCGGTATCGACACCGTCAAACTCGGCGGCAGGCACTTCACCAGCCATATCGAGGCCGGACAGTTTATCGAAGTGGGCGACCTGCTGGTCACCTTTGATCTTGACGCCTTACGGGCCGAAGGCATTGATCCGAGCGTTATCCTGGTAGTGACCAACAGCGAATGCTACGGCGATATCAGCCCGGTTAAAGCGAACGGCGATGTTGCCAGCCGCGACGAATTTCTGACACTGACCGCATCAGCGGCATGAGGAGCAAGCGCATGACATTTTCTAAATCATTTCCGGAAGGGTTTTTATGGGGTGGCGCGACGGCGGCAAACCAGCTCGAAGGGGCGTGGAACGTCGATGGCAAGGGGCTGTCCGTCTCCGATGTCTATACCTTTGACATCAATACGCCCAAAGAGCGCTGGCTCGATCAATGGCTGGGAATGACCCACGCGCAGGTGCGTGAAGCGCAGGATCCGAACAGTACCAAATATTACCCGAAACGCAAAGGCAATGACTTTTACCACCACTTCAAAGAGGATATCGCTCTCTTCGCCGGGATGGGCTTTAAATGCTTCCGCATGTCGATTGCCTGGACGCGTCTCTTCCCGCGTGGTGACGAAAGCGAGCCTAACGAAGCCGGGCTTAAGTTCTACGACGAGGTGTTTGACACCCTGCACTCTCACGGTATCGAACCGATTGTTTCCCTCTCCCATTACGAAATGCCGCTGGCGCTGGTGACCGATTACGGCGGCTGGCCGAACCGTCAGTTAGTGGATTTCTATGTGCGTTTCGCCACGACCTGCTTTACCCGTTATCGCAAAAAAGTGAAGTACTGGATGACCTTCAACGAGATTAACTGCGTGAAGCACCACCCGTACGTCAGCGTCGGGGTGATTGAAGAGGATAACCCGCACCTTGAACAGGATAAATACCAGGGGGCGCATCACCAGTTCGTCGCCAGCGCCCTGGCGACTAAAGCCTGCCATGCGATCATTCCCGACTCGAAAGTCGGCTGCATGATCAGCTACCAGATGCTCTACCCCCACACCTGTCACCCGGACGATTTGCAGGCCTGTGAAGAGATGCAGCGCGTGTCGCTGTTCTTTAGCGATGTGCAGGCGCACGGCTACTACCCGGCTTATACCGACCGTATGCTGGCAGAGAAAGGCGTCACGCTGCAAAAAGTGGTGGGTGACGATGAGATCCTGCGTCAGCACCCGGTGGATTTCGTCTCGTTCAGTTATTACATGTCCAGCACCGTCAGCGCCCACCCGGAAAAACTGGAAGGGGCCGAGGGCAACCTGATCACCGGCGGTGTTCGTAACCCGCATCTGCCCACCAGCCAGTGGGGCTGGCAGATTGATCCGAAAGGGCTGCGCCTGGCGCTAAATCAGTTATATGACCGCTATCAGAAGCCGCTGTTTATTGCCGAAAACGGCCTTGGCGCAGTGGACACGGTGAACCCGGATGGCTCAATCGATGACGATTACCGCATTGAGTATCTGCGTCTGCATATCGAACAGATGCGCGAGGCGCTGGCCGATGGCGTGGATCTGTTTGGTTACACCTGGTGGGGGCCAATCGACGTGGTGAGCGCGGGCACCGCGCAAATTTCCAAACGCTACGGGTTTATCTATGTCGATCAGGATGACATGGGTAACGGCACCCAGAAGCGTTCCCTGAAAAAGAGCTACCACTGGTACAAAAAAGTGATCGCCTCCAATGGCGAAGATTTGGCGGATTAAGGAGTGGATATGTCTGTTTTCCCGAACGATTTTTTATGGGGCGGTGCCATTGCCGCCAACCAGGCAGAAGGGGCATGGAATGTGGACGGCAAAGGGCCGTCTATCTCCGATGTGGTACGCGGCGGTATCGCCTCCGGCAAACACGATGCGGTTATCGATCCGCATAAATACTACGCCAGCCATGAAGCCATCGATTTCTATCACCATTACAAAGAAGACGTGGCGCTGTTCGCTGAGATGGGCTTTACCTGTTTTCGCACCTCTATCGCCTGGACACGCATCTTCCCGCGTGGCGATGAAACCTCGCCTAACGAGGCCGGGCTGAAATTTTATGATGGCCTGTTTGATGAGCTGCTGAAATACGGTATTCAGCCGGTGATTACGCTCTCCCACTACGAAACACCGCTGGCGCTGTATCAGGAGTATGGCGGCTGGAAGAACCGCAAACTGGTGAATTTCTTCACCCGCTACTGTGAGGTGGTGTTCAGGCGTTATCGCGAGAAGGTCAAATACTGGATGACCTTTAACGAACTGAACAATATGAACCGGATGCCCTTTGCGACAGGCGCGGTTGACCCCAACTCCACTGCGCAGGAGCTATATCAGGCAAACCATCATCAGTTTGTCGCCAACGCGCTGGCCAACAAGCTGTGTCATGAGATTATCCCGGACGCGAAGATAGGTTGCATGCTGTCGCTGAGCACCGTCTACCCGGCCACCTGCAACCCGGAAGATATTTTCTCGACCATGCAGTTGCGCCGCCGTTCACTCTTCTACTCTGATGTGATGATGCTGGGTGAATATCCGGCCTGGACACCACGCCTGTTTCGCGAGCAAAACATTGAACTGGTCATGGAGGATGGCGATCTCGAGCTTATCGCCCGTTACCCGTCCGATTACCTGGGCTTTAGTTATTATCGCAGCGTGCTGCATCAGGCAGGCGGTGAGTTTCGCGTCGACACCGGCGGTACTGTCGGTCAGGACAATCCGTATCTCGAAAAAACCGCCTGGGGCTGGCCGATTGACGCCAAAGGTTTTCGTATCGTCTGCAATGAACTGGCGGACCGCTATCGTAAGCCGCTGTTTGTCGTCGAAAACGGCTACGGCGGGGTGGATGAGCCAGATGAAAACGGTGTCATCAACGATACCGCGCGTATTGATTATGGTCGCCAGCATATCCGTGAGATGGGCGAGGCCATTGCCGATGGCTGCGACATCATGGGTTACACCTGGTGGGGACCGATTGATATTGTCAGCGCCGGGACCGGCGAGATGAAAAAACGCTACGGTTTTATCTATGTCGATAAGGACAACGACGGCAACGGTACGCTAAAACGCAGCAAAAAGCGCAGCTTTGACTGGTATAAGCAGGTTATCGCCAGCAACGGCGAAACACTGTAAGGTAATGACGGAGCGGGAGATTTCCCGCTCTGCAAATATTACCGAGACAGACAAGGCTACATGATGAACACATGGAATTTGGTCGATCCTGAATTACGCCCGGCACTGGCGGATAGCCGCCCCCTCTCCCTGACACAAGACGCTCTCGTTGCCCTTCGCCAACAACGCCAGCAGGCAGCGCTGGCTAATGTGCAACATTTCCGGGATACCGGGTTATCGGTGGAAGAACACCTTATCTCCTCACCCGCACATCCTGCCGTCAGAGTCTGTGTCATTACCCCCGCAACGCCGGGGCAGAACCGAATGGGCATTTTGCATATTCACGGCGGCGGTCATCTTTTCGGTAGCCCGGAGCAGTCACTGTCGCTGACCAGCGCCACCGCGCTGCAACACGACTGCGTGATTGTCTCTGTCGATTATCGTCTGGCACCCGAAACGGTCTTTCCGGGATCGCTGGAGGATTGTTACGCCGCGCTGGTGTGGATGAACGAACAGGCCACCGCACTCGGTATCCATTCTGACCATATTGGGCTGATGGGCGACAGTGCAGGGGCCGGACTTGCGGCCTCGCTGGCGCTGCTGGCCCGCGATCGCAATGGCCCACGTATTGCCTTTCAGAACCTGATGTTTCCTATGCTCGATGATCGTACGGTGACGGAAGAAAACCCGAATCCGGTGACCGGTGAGTTTGTCTGGACGCGTGAATATAACCGTTTTGGCTGGCGATCGCTGTTGGGCTGCGAGCCGGGCTCGGAAGGGGTGTCGGCTTATGCTGCGCCGGGACGAGCAACGGACCTGACTTTTTTGCCACCCACCTGGCTCGGCGTGGGCACGCTGGATCTGTTTCTTGATGAGAATCTTCGCTTTGCGCAGGCGTTAATCCGTGCAGGCGTGGCGGTAGAAATGAATGTGTGGCCTGGGGCGTATCACGGCTTTAACTCTGATCCGCAGGCACGCGTGGCCCAGCGGGCGCGGGAACAACGTCAGGCATGGATTGCACAATTCAGGCCGACGGCGGTATAAGCTTTTCCCCCTCATCCCTCCCCTCATCTCATCTCATCTCATCTCATCTCTCCAGGTAGAGGGCTGGAGTGAGGGGAACATATAACCCCTTACTCAAACCCAAAAAACAAAAAGCCCTGCACGCGGGCAGGGCTTCTTAATCACATCAGGCGTCAGGCGCTCGCCGCGGGTTTACGCGGGCGACGACGGCGCGGTTTCTCACCCGCCGGTTTACTTCCTTCCTGGGTACGTGGCGCTTTCGCTTTCGGCGCGCCACCGTCGTTACGGCGTGGCTGCTGTTGTCCGCGACCACCGCCACCGCCCTGACCACGACCACCACGGCCCTGGCTCTGACGACCATTCACAATCGGCTCGGCCTTGATAGACGGATCGGGCTCGTAACCCGGCAGAGCGATACGCGGGATCTCTTTTTTCAGCAGGCGTTCGATGTCACGCAGCAGTTTATGTTCATCGACGCAGACCAGCGACAGCGCTTCACCGGTTGCCGCAGCACGACCGGTACGACCAATACGGTGTACATAATCTTCCGGCACGTTCGGCAACTCGTAGTTCACTACGTGCGGCAGCTCTTCGATATCCAGACCACGGGCCGCAATGTCGGTTGCGACCAGTACGCGGATATCACCCGATTTAAAGTCTGCCAGCGCACGGGTACGCGCGCCCTGACTTTTGTTACCGTGGATAGCCGCGCTGCGAATACCGTCTTTATTCAGTTGTTCGGCCAGATGGTTCGCACCGTGTTTGGTGCGGGTGAAGACCAGCACCTGCTGCCAGTTGCCTTCGCCAATCATCTGGGAGAGCAGCTCGCGCTTACGTTTTTTGTCGACCATGTGAACGTGCTGCGTTACCTGCTCAGAGGCGGTGTTGCGGCGCGCCACTTCGATTTCCAGCGGGTTGCGCAGCAGCTTTTCGGCCAGGCCTTTGATGTCATCCGAGAAGGTCGCGGAAAACAGCAGATTCTGACGACGCGCAGGCAGTTTAGCCAGCACGCGGCGGATATCGTGGATAAAGCCCATGTCCAGCATGCGGTCAGCTTCGTCCAGCACCAGGATCTCCACGCTGTCCAGTTTGACGGCGTTCTGGTGTTCCAGATCCAGCAGACGACCCGGCGTGGCGACGAGGATATCGACACCACTACGCAGCTTCATCATTTGCGGGTTAATGCTCACGCCGCCGAAAACCACCAGCGAGCGCAGGTTCAGATATTTGCTGTAATCACGTACGTTTTCGCCGATTTGCGCGGCAAGTTCGCGCGTTGGCGTCAGGATCAGCGCACGCACCGGGCGACGGCCTTTCGCGTGCGGCTCTTTTTGTACCAGACGTTGCAGCAGCGGCAGCGTAAAGCCCGCGGTTTTGCCAGTACCCGTCTGGGCGCTCGCCATCAGGTCGCGGCCTTCCAGCACCGCTGGGATCGCCTGTTGCTGAATAGGGGTTGGCTCACGGTAGCCCTGCTCGTCAACAGCACGCAGAATTTCCGGGTTCAGGCCAAGGGAATCAAAAGACATAACAACTCCGCACCGCCCCGACCATAACAGGTGTAGTTTTCGAGGAGATAATAATATGACAGATGACAAAAACCACAATGTCATGAAGGGGCGGAGTGTAACAGCTTTTGTGACACAGCGCATAAAATATCGCTCTGCTAATCATTGAAGAAATATTTCTCCGATTTTCCCAACCCGGATGGCCCGGGGCCTGGGGAACGACACGCTATTTTTAGCGGTAAGAGAGTGATAACACCCGACTGGACACGGCGAAAAATTAGCCATAAAGTTAATCAATCGATTGATTAACTTTATTCCACCGATGAATATGAACTCGACGACCAGTAAAGGTGAGCAGGCCAGAAACCAGTTGATTGCCGCTGCCCTCGCGCAGTTTGGCGAATACGGGTTGCATGCCACCACGCGCGATATCGCTGCGCTGGCCGGGCAGAATATTGCCGCGATCCCCTACTACTTCGGTTCAAAAGAGGATCTGTATCTCGCCTGCGCCCAGTGGATCGCCGATTTTATTGGCGCAAATTTTCGCCCCCACGCCGAAGCCGCCGAAATCCTGTTTACCCACGCGGAACCCGATAAAGAGGCGATACGTGAACTGATTCATCGCGCCTGCAAGAACATGATTATGCTGCTCACCCACGATGACACGCTTAATCTGAGTAAATTTATCTCGCGCGAACAGCTCTCCCCTACCCGCGCCTACCAGTTAATCCATGACCAGGTGATCGCCCCGTTGCATAGCCATCTTACCCGGCTGATTGCGGCTTACACCGGCAGAGAAGCCAACGATACGCAAACCATTTTGCACACCCATGCGCTGATCGGCGAGATCCTCGCCTTCCGCCTGGGTCGGGAAACCATTTTACTGCGCACCGGATGGGCGCAATTCGACGATGAGAAAGCCGACCTGATTTGCCAGGTCATCACGTGCCATATCGATCTTATCCTTCAGGGATTAACAAGGAGTTCCGGGTTATGAAAAAGCCTGTCGTCATCGTGTTGATTGTCGTTATCGTACTCGCCGCGCTTGGCGGGGGCTGGATGTGGTATCAAAGCCGACAGGCAGCCACCCTCACGCTTTACGGGAATGTGGATATTCGCACCGTGAACCTCAGTTTCCGGGTCGGCGGACGTCTCGCTTCACTTACGGTGGATGAAGGGGATGCGATAACCGCCGGGCAGAAGCTTGGCGAAATCGACAAAGCCCCTTACGGGAATGCCCTTATGCAGGCACAAGCCAATGTCTCGACGGCGAAGGCAAAATACGATCTGGTCACCGCAGGCTATCGCGATGAAGAGATTGCCCAGGCGGCGGCGGCGGTCAATCAGGCGCAGGCGGCCTACGATTACGCGCAAAACTTTTATCAGCGCCAGCAGGGGCTGTGGAAAAGCCGCACCATTTCCGCCAACGACCTGGAAAATGCGCGTTCCTCCCGTGACCAGGCGCAAGCCACACTGAAATCGGCGAAGGATAAACTCAGCCAGTACCGTACCGGTAACCGCCCGCAGGAGATAGCCCAGGCCAAAGCCAGCCTTGAGCAGGCACAGGCGCAACTGGCGCAATCACAGCTGGATTTGCAGGATACCCAACTGGTGTCGCCCTCTAATGGTACTCTGCTCACCCGCGCCGTGGAGCCGGGTAGCATGTTAAATGCCGGGAGTACCGTTCTGACGCTCTCCCTGACCCGCCCGGTTTGGGTTCGCGCCTACATCAGTGAAGTCAATTTGCATCAGGCCCAGCCCGGTCAGACGGTATTGTTGTACGTTGATGGCCGCCCCAATAAGCCTTACCACGGCAAAATTGGCTTTGTTTCCCCGACGGCGGAATTCACCCCGAAAACCGTGGAAACGCCGGACTTGCGTACCGATTTGGTCTATCGGCTGCGCATTATCGTCACCGACGCCGATGACGCTCTGCGCCAGGGGATGCCGGTTACCGTGAGCTTCGACAATGGAGCACGGAATGAGTGAGGCAACCATCCGTCTGAACGGCCTGGTCAAGCGCTTCGCCGGGATGGAGAAACCCGCCGTCGCCCGTCTGGACTGCACCGTGAAAGCCGGATACGTCACGGGGCTGGTTGGCCCGGATGGCGCGGGGAAAACCACGCTGATGCGCATGCTCGCCGGACTGATGAAACCCGATGAAGGCAGCGCGGAGGTTATTGGCCTGGACCCCATCGCCAACAACAGCGAATTGCATGCCTCGCTCGGTTACATGCCGCAAAAATTCGGCCTGTATGAAGATCTTACGGTGATAGAAAACCTCAACCTGTATGCCGATCTGCGCAGCGTCACCGGGGAACAGCGCGAGGAGACCTTTGCCCGACTGCTTGAATTCACCGCCCTCGCCCCTTTTACCGGGCGGCTGGCGGGCAAGTTGTCCGGCGGTATGAAACAGAAACTGGGGCTTGCCTGCACCCTGGTCGGGCAACCGAAAGTGCTGTTGCTGGACGAACCCGGTGTCGGCGTGGACCCGATATCACGCCGTGAACTGTGGCAGATGGTGCATACCCTCGCCGGGGACGGCATGCTGATTTTATGGAGCACCTCTTATCTGGATGAGGCCGAGCAGTGCCGCGATGTGCTGCTGATGAACGAAGGGGAATTGCTTTATCAGGGCGAACCGCGCGCGCTGACGCAAACCATGGCCGGGCGCAGTTTTCTCGCCAGCAGCCCACAGGAAAACAACCGCCAGTTATTGCAACGCCTGCTGAAACTGCCGCAGGTCAGCGACGGGATGATTCAGGGGCGTTCGGTGCGGGTGATTCTGGCGAAAGACTCAACGGTGGACGCCCTGCGCAGCGCATCGTCACTGACCCGGTTAGACATCGAAGAGACCGCGCCGCGCTTTGAAGACGCGTTTATCGACCTGCTGGGCGGCGCCGCGTTCACCCAGTCGCCGCTGGGGGCCATTCTGCATACCGTGGAAGGTACGCCGGATGAGACAGTGATCGAAGCCCGGCAACTGACGAAAAAATTTGGCGATTTCGCCGCCACCGACCACGTCGATTTCGCCGTCAAGCGCGGCGAGATTTTCGGCCTGCTCGGGCCGAATGGCGCGGGGAAATCCACCACCTTCAAGATGATGTGCGGGTTGCTGGTCCCCACCTCCGGCAAAGCGCTGGTACTGAATATGGATTTAAAAACCAGCTCCGGCCAGGCACGCCAGCATCTTGGCTATATGGCGCAAAAATTCTCCCTTTACGGCAACCTGACGGTGGCGCAAAACCTGCGCTTTTTCTCCGGCGTCTACGGCCTGCGGGGACGGGCGCAGCAGGATAAAATCACACGGATGGTGGACGCGTTTGGCCTTAAGGCGATAGCCAATCAGGCAACCGACGCCCTGCCGCTGGGCTTTAAGCAACGCCTGGCGCTGGCCTGCGCGCTGATGCATGAGCCGGACATTCTGTTCCTCGATGAACCGACATCCGGCGTCGACCCGCTGACCCGCCGCGAGTTCTGGCTGCACATTAACAGCATGGTGGAGAAAGGGGTAACGGTCATGGTCACCACCCACTTTATGGACGAAGCCGAATATTGCGACCGCATCGGGCTGGTCTATCGCGGTAAACTTATCGCCAGCGGCACGCCGGATGCCCTGAAAGCGCAAACGGCCGATGCAGAGCACACCGACCCGACGATGGAGCATGCCTTTATCACGCTCATCCATAACTGGGATAAGGAGCATCACGATGCATAGCCCTCTCTCCCTGCGTCGCGTGCGCGCGCTCTGCGTCAAAGAGACGCGCCAGATTGTGCGCGATCCCAGTAGCTGGCTGATTGCGGTGGTGATCCCGTTAATGCTGCTGTTTATTTTCGGCTACGGCATAAACCTGGACTCCAGCAAGCTGCGCGTGGGCATTTTACTGGAGCAGCACAGCGAAGAGGCGCTGGACTTCGCCCATACGATGACCGGCTCTCCGTGGTTTGACACGACGGTCAGCGATAATCGCCAGCAGCTCATTCAGATGATGCAGGCCGGGCGTATTCGCGGGCTGGTGGTCATTCCGGTGAATTTTGCCGAACAGATGGCGCGCCCCGGTGAAGATGCCCCGCTACAAGTAATCACCGATGGCAGCGAACCCAATACCGCCAACTTCGTTCAGGGCTATGTACAGGGGATCTGGCAGGTCTGGCAACAACAGCGGGCCGACGATCGCGGCGAAAGTTTCGAACCGCTGATTGACTTGCAGATGCGCTACTGGTTTAACCCCGCCGCCATCAGCCAGCATTTTATTATCCCCGGCGCGGTCACCATCATCATGACAGTGATCGGCGCGATCCTCACCTCGCTGGTGGTGGCGCGCGAATGGGAGCGTGGCACCATG
The DNA here is from genome assembly GCF_052061655.1 of Phytobacter diazotrophicus. NCBI lineage: Bacteria > Pseudomonadati > Pseudomonadota > Gammaproteobacteria > Enterobacterales > Enterobacteriaceae > Phytobacter > Phytobacter diazotrophicus. Next base: position 3,920,208 of record NZ_CM125428.1, read on the forward strand.
GAGGCGCTGCTCTCTACCGAAGTTACCCGTACCGAACTCCTGCTCTGCAAGCTTATCCCCTACTACTTCCTCGGAATGCTGGCGATGTTGCTGTGTATGCTGGTGTCGGTATTTATTCTCGGGGTGCCGTATCGCGGTTCTCTGGTGATCCTGTTTTTTATCACCAGCCTGTTTCTGCTCAGCACTTTGGGGATGGGGTTACTGATTTCGACTATTACGCGCAATCAGTTCAATGCCGCGCAGGTGGCGCTTAACGCCGCCTTTTTGCCGTCGATCATGTTGTCCGGGTTTATCTTCCAGATTGACAGTATGCCTGCGGTGATTCGGGCGGTGACCTACATTATTCCGGCGCGCTACTTCGTCAGTACCCTGCAAAGCCTGTTTCTGGCAGGCAATATCCCGGTGGTACTGGTCATCAATGTGCTGTTTTTGCTGGCTTCGGCAATCATGTTTATTGGCCTGACGTGGGTGAAAACCAAACGGCGGCTGGATTAGGGAGGCACCATGTTTCATCGCTTATGGACACTGATTCGCAAAGAGTTGCAGTCGCTGCTGCGCGAACCGCAGACCCGCGCCATTTTGATTCTGCCGGTTGTCATCCAGGTGTTGCTGTTCCCGTTTGCCGCGACGCTGGAGGTCACTAACGCCACCATTGCCGTCTATAACGAAGATAACGGCAAACATGCGGTAGAGCTGACCCAGCGCTTTGCCAGGGCAAAAGCGTTCACCCATGTGCTGATGCTGAAAAGCCCGCAGGAGATTCGCCCGACAATCGACGAGCAAAAAGCGCTGCTACTGGTGCGTTTTCCGGCTGACTTTTCCCGCAAGCTGGATACCTTCACCCAGGCACCGCTACAGCTTATTCTCGACGGACGAAACTCTAACAGCGCGCAGATTGCCGCCAATTACCTGCAAGCGATCGTTAAAGAGTATCAACAGGAGCTGATAGAGGGGAAAACGAAACCGAACAACAGCGAACTGGTGATCCGCAACTGGTACAACCCAAACCTCGATTACAAATGGTTCGTGGTGCCATCGCTTATCGCCATGATCACCACCATTGGCGTGATGATCGTTACCTCACTCTCGGTTGCCCGTGAACGGGAACAGGGTACGCTGGATCAACTGCTGGTCTCACCGCTGGCGACCTGGCAAATTTTTGTCGGCAAAGCGGTACCTGCGCTGGTGGTGGCGACGTTCCAGGCCACCATCGTGCTGCTCGCCGGGATCCTTGCCTATAAAATCCCCTTTGCCGGATCGCTACTGCTGTTCTATTTCACGATGCTGATTTACGGCTTGTCGCTGGTAGGGTTTGGCCTGCTGATCTCATCCCTGTGCTCAACACAGCAGCAGGCGTTTATTGGGGTGTTTGTCTTTATGATGCCCGCTATTCTGCTTTCGGGATATGTGTCGCCGGTCGAGAATATGCCGGTCTGGCTGCAGGATCTGACATGGATTAATCCTATCCGCCATTTTACGGACATTACCAAGCAGATCTATTTGAAGGATGCGAGCTTCGCGATTGTCTGGCAAAGCGTGTGGCCGCTACTGGTGATAACGGCCACCACGGGTTCAGCGGCCTATGCGATGTTCCGGCGTAAGGTGATGTAACCTTACGCCTCTCGCACCTTAAACTTTGAAGGATTTGGACGGGATACGCTTCTCTTTTGCCAGCAGGGAGACCACCGCTGGGCCTGCGAGGATAACCAGCCCGACCAGGGCAAGCAGCAGGTTGTTTTGCATGACGCGTGACAGCAGCCACAGCACGATCATGGCGACCCCGAAATACCAGGTGGTGGTCAACTCTTCCAGAACATCGCCAATGCCTCGCCAGCGCTCTTCGTGGTGGCGCTGCAAAAACAGCATCAACAGCACCGTTACGCTATAAAGGACGCACAGACCCAGGCCGACCCGCACCAGCGCGCCGCTCATCCAGGCTGTTACTAACACCGCCACAACCAGCATATGCAACATAATCTGCCAGCAACTCAGACCGGTTGCGACACGAACACGTTGTTGCCACTTCATGGCATCTCTCCTGACGAATTTTTCTCTTAACAAAGAGTACTGATATTTACAGAAAATTCCGTAACCCCGCATCTTTTTGTGACAGAGACTACAATTTATTTTCATCAGGATAGTGAGGCTGGCAGGAGAATTATGACCCAACAAACTCGTCAATTTTCATTGAAAGTACTCACCATAAATACCCATAAAGGCTTTACTGCCTTCAACCGGCGTTTCATTTTGCCGGAACTTCGCGACGCGGTGCGCACCGTCAGCGCCGATATTGTTTGCCTGCAAGAAGTGATGGGCGCGCATGAGGTTCATCCGCTGCATGTGGAGAACTGGCCGGATACCACCCACTACGAATTTCTTGCTGATGCTATGTGGAGCGATTACGCCTATGGGCGTAATGCTGTCTACCCTGAAGGCCACCACGGTAACGCCGTGCTTTCCCGTTTTCCTATCGAGCACTATGAGAACCGCGACGTCTCCGTGGGCGGCAGTGAAAAACGCGGCCTGCTCTATTGTCGTATCGTGCCGCCTGATATTGAGCGGCCGGTGCATGTGATTTGTGTGCACCTGGGCTTACGTGAAGCCCATCGCCAGGCACAGCTCACGATGCTGGCGGAATGGGTAAATTCGCTGCCGGAAAATGAACCGGTGGTGGTGGCTGGCGACTTTAACGACTGGCGGCAGCGGGCGAACCATCCGTTAAAAGTCCAGGCCGGGCTGGAAGAGATCTTTACCCGCGCCCATGGCCGCCCTGCCCGCACCTTTCCGGTCAGCCTGCCGCTGTTACGCCTGGACCGTATCTATGTCAAAAATGCTGGCGTCAGCTCGCCCACAGCACTGCCGCTGCGCAACTGGCGCCATTTATCCGACCATGCCCCTCTGAGTGCGGAGATCCACCTATGAAATGCACATGGAAAGAGGGTAATCGTATTGAGCTTCTCGAAAATGGCGAAAACTTTTACCCGGCGGTGTATGCCGCTATTGAGCAGGCACAGCAGAAAGTTATCCTCGAAACCTTTATCTGGTTTGAAGATGAAGTAGGGCGTGAGTTGCATGCTGTTTTACTCAAAGCAGCCCGTCGCGGCGTGAACATCGAAGTTTTGCTCGACGGCTATGGCTCCCCCGACCTCAGCGATGAGTTCGTCAATACGCTCACCTCTGCTGGCGTCGTCTTCCGCTACTACGATCCCCGTCCCCGGCTGTTTGGTATGCGGACCAATGTCTTTCGCCGCATGCACCGTAAAATCGTGGTAATCGATAACACGGTGGCGTTTGTTGGCGGCATTAATTATTCCGCTGAACATGTCACCAGCTATGGCCCCGAAGCCAAGCAGGACTATGCCGTGCGGGTTGAAGGCCCGGTGGTGGCCGACATTTTGCAATTTGAAGTGGAAAATTTGCCTGAAAACGCGCCAGTCAGACGCTGGTGGCAACGACGTCGCCACCAGGCGGAGGATAACCGCACGCCCGGTGAAGCTCAGGCGCTGTTTGTCTGGCGCGACAATGACGATCACCGTGATGACATCGAACGCCACTACCTGAAAATGCTCGCCAATGCGAAGCGCGAAGTGATTATCGCCAATGCCTACTTCTTTCCCGGCTACCGCCTGCTGCATGCAATGAAAAACGCGGCGCGCCGGGGCGTACGAGTGAAGCTCATCGTACAAGGCGAGCCGGATATGCCGATCGTCAAAGTCGGCGCCGAACTGCTCTATAACTATCTTTTGAAAGGGGGCGTTCAGGTCTACGAATATCGCCGTCGCCCACTGCATGGCAAAGTGGCGTTAATGGACGATCACTGGGCTACCGTCGGGTCGAGCAACCTTGACCCGTTAAGTCTGTCGCTGAACCTTGAAGCCAATCTGATCATTCATGATCGGGAATTCAACCAGACGCTGCGCGACAACCTCAACGCGATTATCGCCAAAGATTGCCTGCGTGTGGACGAATCAATGGCACCTAAGCGGACCTGGTGGAATCTCGCCAAGAGTGTGGTGGTGTTCCACTTCCTGCGCCATTTTCCTGCACTCGTTGGCTGGCTGCCCGCACATACGCCAAGGCTGGCCCAGGTGAAGCCCCCCATCCAGCCGGAAATAGAGACTCAGGATCGCGTCGCTTCTGAAAATTCCGGGGGGAAATCCTGATGGCGAAATCACATCCACGCTGGCGGCTGGTAAAAAAGGTTCTCACCTGGCTCTTTTTTATCGCCGTTGCCGTCCTGTTAGTGCTGTATGCCCAGAAGGTCAACTGGGATGATGTCTGGAAGGTTATTCACGACTATAACCGCATCGTACTGTTGGGTGCTACCGCGCTGGTCGTGGTCAGCTATTTGATTTATGGCTGCTACGACCTGCTCGGTCGCGCCTATTGCGGACATAAACTGGCTAAACGCCAGGTAATGCTGGTGTCGTTTATCTGTTATGCCTTTAACCTGACGCTCAGCACCTGGGTGGGTGGGATCGGCATGCGTTATCGTCTCTATTCCCGCCTTGGATTACCCAGCAGCACCATCACGCGCATTTTCTCGCTCAGCATCACCACCAACTGGCTGGGTTATATTTTACTCGGCGGCATCATCTTCACCTTCGGTGTGGTGGACATCCCGGCGCACTGGTATATCTCCGACACCACACTGCGCATTATTGGCGTGGTGCTGCTGCTCTTTATCGCCTTCTATCTGTGGGCCTGCGGCTTTGCGAAACGTCGCCATTTCACGATTAGAGGACAGAAGTTAGTGATCCCCTCGTGGAGATTTGCCCTTGCCCAGATGGCCATTTCCAGCGCCAACTGGATAGCTATGGGGGTGATTATCTGGCTGCTGATGGGGCACCAGGCCAACTTCTTCTTTGTGCTGGGCGTGTTGCTGGTCAGCAGTATCGCTGGCGTGATTGTCCATATCCCGGCGGGGATTGGCGTGCTGGAAGCCGTCTTTCTGGCACTGCTGGCCGGGGAACATATGTCACAAGGGGTTATCATCGCGGCCCTGCTGGCCTACCGCGTACTCTATTATTTTATCCCGCTACTGCTGGCGCTGATTGCCTATCTGCTACTGGAAAGTCGGGCGAAGAAACTGCGGGCGAAAAATGAAAAGGCGATGGCAAAAGGCTGATTAGCGGGAGCGTATGCCATCAATCACATAGCTTGCCAGACGTAGCAGTTCAAACACGAGACTGGCAATATTCAGCCAGACCCGCAATGCGCCATGGATGGCGCAGGCCTGTACCGTGGTAAATTGTTTCATATAGAGTTCGCGGGCGGATATCTGAATCCGTGAACTGCTGCCCGCCGTTGTTAATCCAAACAGCAATACCATCGCCAGACAGCCAATCCATTCCAATGGGCCATTGTGCAGCCCGATATTAACCAGCGCCGTCAGGCTAAGCCCCACTAGCAACATCAACAAATAATAGCCACCGCCGCTGATATTGCTGCCCGCATAGTGGGCGATAACCGCGCTGATGGCGAACATCGCGCCGGTTACACCCAGCGCTAAGGCGATTCCCGTCCAGGAGAAGATGCAGGCGAAAAGTAGCCCCGTCAGCAGGTTCATCAAGATGAGCCAGGACAGCGCCAGCGGCGTACTAAAGCGCTCAAAGAGGCAGTAGAGGAGAAGGCCGCTGATAAATAAGGCGGCAATCATCACCAGGATGGCAGGTCCGGGAATAAACCACGCCCGTATAACGGGAAGATGCAGCGCCAGCCAGGCAACACCGATACCCAGCACCATGCCCGCAGCCAGCCACAGGCAGATATTAACGATAAGTTCCGTGGGCTTAATATGCGGCGGCGAAAGCCAACCAAAAGGTTTCATCTCTTCTCCATGAGGTGAACAAGCCGCACCCGGTTATGTCCCGGTGCGGCTTATGCTTTTCACTGGCTATCTGACGTACCCCGGCCGGGATAACATTAACGACGGTTGCCGAAGATACGCAACAGCATCAGGAACAGGTTGATAAAGTCGAGATAGAGCGTTAACGCCCCTAAAATCGAATATTTCCGCAGATGCGCTTTATCATTCACATCAAGCTGCATGCCGATGTCTTTGAGTTTCTGAGTGTCATACGCGGTCAACCCGACAAAAATAACCACCCCGATATAGGTCACCGCCCACATCAACGTTTCACTTTTCAGCCAGAAGTTAACCAGGGAAGCCAGAAGGATACCGATTAGCCCCATAAACAGCATACTGCCAAGACCGCTCAGGTCGCGTTTGGTGGTATAGCCGTAGAGGCTCATCGCGCCGAACATCCCGGCGGTAACGACAAAGGTCGCCGCAATAGACTCCGCGGTGTAGGCATACAGGATGCCCGAAAGCGTCAGCCCGGTCAGGGCGGAATAGAGCATAAACAGCGTGGTCGCCATGCCCGCGCTGAGTTTGTGGATCAGGCCAGAGAGCACAAAAACCAGCGCCAGTTGCGCAATAATCAGCCCGAAGAAGACCACCCGGCTGGAGTAGATAGCCATTAATACGGCTTCATTAAATACCGTATACCAGGCGATAAAAGCGGTCAGCAGTAGCCCACAGGTCATCCAGCCATAGACCTGCGCCATATAGGTTTGCAAACCAGCACGGGCGGGTGAAACGATAGAATCGGAACGCGGGAATCTGTCCATAATGACTCCTCAAAAAGTGGATACCCATCTTCAAGATTAACACAATCCCGACAAAGCGTTACCAGCGTTGCGCCGCCTGTTTATCGCTATCGCGCGCCTCTACCCAGCGCTCACCCTGCGCCGTGGCTTCGCGCTTCCAGAACGGCGCACGCGTCTTAAGGTAATCCATAATGAACTGCCCTGCCTCAAAGGCGCTGCTGCGGTGTGCGCTGGTCACGCCGACGAAGACGATGTCGTCGCCAGGCCAGAGTTCGCCCACGCGATGAATCACCGTGACGTTACCAAGTGGCCAGCGCTCACGCGCATCATCAACAATTCCGGCCAGCGTCTTTTCAGTCATCCCCGGATAGTGTTCAAGCGTCAGAGCGCTGACATTATCGCCAAGGTTATGGTTACGCACTTTGCCGGTAAAGGTCACTACCGCGCCGTCTTCATCCCGCGCATTCAGCCACTGATACTCTTCGCCGACGTTAAACGGCGCGTGGCCAACCACGATACGTGTCTGCGCCATCTCAGCCTCCGGTCACCGGCGGAAAAAACGCCACTTCGTCGCCATCGGTAAGGGGAGTGTCAAAGCTCACCAGCGTCTGGTTCACCGCCGCCAGCAGTTTGCCCTCTTCCAGCGCCAGCGCCCAACGATCGTTACGCGCGGCAAGGTGTTGGCGTAACGCTTCCACAGACGGAAATATCTCGTCCAGCGTCAACCGGTCACACCCGGTCAGCTCGCGTACCTGCGCGAAAAAAAGTACATTAATCATTTGCTTCTACCTTGAAATCACCTGACTTACCGCCGCTTTTCGCCAGCAGACGTACCGGGCCAATGACCATATCCTTCTGCACGGCTTTGCACATGTCGTAAATCGTCAATGCGGCTACCGACGCCGCCGTCAGCGCTTCCATTTCCACGCCCGTTTTGCCCGTCAGACGGCACAGCGACTCAATGCGAACCCGGTTATGTTCCGGCTGTGCCTGTAATTGCACTTCCACTTTGCTAAGCAACAGCGGGTGACACAGCGGAATCAAATCCCAGGTGCGTTTTGCCGCCTGGATGCCCGCAATACGCGCCGTGGCAAAGACATCACCTTTGTGATGGCTGCCGTCAATAATCATCGCCAGCGTTTGTGGCTGCATGGTGACAAACGCTTCGGCGCGCGCTTCCCGCACGGTTTCTGCTTTGGCGGAGACATCCACCATATGCGCTTCGCCGTCGGCGTTAATATGGGTCAGTTGTGACATAATTCAGGGCTTAATGTGGGAGTGAAAATTACACGGACGCGTGCGCGCATCGAGTTGCGGCGCGATGATATTGTCCCATGCGGTGCGACAGGCTTTGGTGGAGCCCGGCATCGCGAAAATCAGCGTTTTGTTGGCGATCCCCGCCAGCGCACGTGATTGCAGCGTAGAGGTGCCTATCTCTTCGAAAGAGAGCATCCGGAACAGCTCACCAAACCCTTCTACTTCACGGTCAAACAGCGGCAATAAGGCCTCCGGCGCCTGGTCGCCCTCGGTAAAACCGGTGCCGCCGTTAATCAGCACCACCTGGACGTCATCGCTGGCAATCCACACAGAGACCTGCGCCCGAATGGCATAGCGATTCTCTTTGACAATCGCTTTCGCCACCACTTTATGCCCCGCCTCCAGCGCTGAGTCGCGCAGGAAATGGCCTGAGGTGTCATCCTCTTCGCCACGACGGCTGGAAACCGTAAGAATCGCGATACGGGTAGGGATAAATTCAGTACTAACCTGACTCATTGCTTTTTCTCCTTGCGGCCATTATCCGCCAATGTAAGACAGATTTTGCGTAATGCCGGTGTTGCCCTGATGCAGAAAATGGGTCTGTTTTTTATGCGCAAGGGACGCGGCAATGCGCGCTTCCAGCGCGGCCTGCTGATGGTCATCCTGCAGCAGATCGCGCAGGTCTACCCCCCCGTCGCCAAACAGGCATAAATGCAGCTTGCCGACGGAAGAGACCCGCAGCCGGTTACAACTGGCGCAAAAGTCTTTTTCATAGGGCATGATGAGACCAATCTCTCCGGCATAGTCCGGGTGGCAAAAAACCTGTGCCGGACCGTCACTGCGGCTGCGCAGCTTCTGGATCCAGCCGCGTTTGAGCAGCTCGACGCGCAGCACATCGCCGGAGATATGGTGTTTTCGAAAGAGATCGCTGCCTTCGCCGGTTTCCATCAGTTCAATAAAACGCAGTTGAATGGGGCGAGGTTTGATCCAGGAAAGAAAGGTATCGAGCTGGTGGTGGTTGACATCGCGCATCAGCACGGTATTGACTTTGACCTTCTCAAAGCCTGCCGCAAAAGCAGCATCAATGCCGTCCATCACCTGCTTAAACTTATCCTGACCGGTAATCGCGAAAAACTGGCGCGCGTCGAGACTGTCGACGCTGACGTTAATCGCCGTCAGCCCGGCATCACGCCAGTGCGCCACATCGCGCACCAGCCGATAGCCGTTCGTGGTGACGGCAATCTGGCGGATGGCGTGGTTTTCCCGCACGGCAGCAATAATGTCGGTAAAGTCGCGACGCAACGAAGGTTCGCCACCGGTCAGACGGACTTTCTCTGTCCCCATAGCAGAAAACGCACGCGTAACACGACGAATCTCCTCGAGGCTGAGAAAACCTTTATTGGTGACGCCACCTGGCTTGTAGCCGTTGGGCAGGCAGTAAGTGCAACGGAAGTTGCATACATCAGTGATCGACAAACGCAAGTAAAAGAACTTACGCGCGAACGTGTCAGTCAGTTGTGTGGCCATGTACACCTTTCCAAATACGGGAGATGCAGTCATTTCTTCCTGCACCCTGGCGGCTGATACCGGTGGTATCGCCACGGCCAAAGCACCATATCGTCAGACGTAGGTACAGAGGCTAGAGTGTATGTTGTGCGTAACGAGATAAATTCGTTATGGCGATAGTAGCGCGAAGCGTTTTGTTTCGCCAATATCATTATCGCTATATAAACCCGTATATAGCGACATGATCGCGCATTTTCATAACAGAGTACGTGAAAATCCCTTTTTTGCTTTGATATACGTCATTTTCCACCCTGCGCGGCATCGTCATTAGGTGGTATTTAGGTTAACGTAGCGCGGTAATCATTTATAAGGAAGGTTTATGCGTAATCGCACTCTTGCGGATCTGGATCGCGTCGTTGCGCTTGGCGGTGGGCACGGTCTGGGCCGCGTGATGTCAGCTTTATCATCATTAGGTTCACGACTCACCGGTATTGTGACGACCACCGATAACGGCGGTTCTACCGGGCGGATTCGCCGCTCTGAGGGAGGGATCGCCTGGGGCGATATGCGCAACTGTTTAAACCAGCTTATTACCGAACCCAGCGTCGCTTCGGCGATGTTTGAGTACCGTTTTAGCGGTAATGGCGAACTTTCCGGCCATAACCTCGGAAACTTGATGTTAAAGGCGTTAGATCATCTCAGCGTGCGCCCTCTGGAGGCGATCAATCTCATTCGCAACCTGCTCAAGGTCGATGCGTTTCTTATTCCGATGTCTGAACAACCCGTTGATTTAATGGCAACAGACAACGAAGGCCATATGGTCTATGGCGAAGTGAATATCGACCTGCTGGAATCCCCGGTACAGGAACTGATGCTGTTTCCCAAAGTACACGCCACGCGGGAAGCCGTTCAGGCGATTGCCGAGGCGGATTTGATTTTAATTGGTCCGGGGAGTTTTTATACCAGCCTGCTGCCTTTACTGCTGCTGGAAGACCTTTCACAAGCGTTGCGCCGCACCCCGGCGCCCGTGGTCTATATCGGAAATCTTGGCAGAGAATTGAGCGTGGCCGCCGCCAACCTGACGCTTAAAGATAAGCTGACGATCATGGAGCAGTATGTGGGTAAACCGATCATTGATGCCGTTATCGTTGGCCCGAAAGTGGATGTCTCTGCGGTTTCCGACCGGGTTGTTATTCAGGGGGTACTGGACGCCAGCGATATCCCCTATCGTCATGACAGGCACTTGTTGCGTGAAGCGCTGGAAAAAGCGGTTCAGGCGCTGGGTTAATCGCGCAGCGAGCACGATTTGTGCTCGCGCCATCACGTTTCCTTAATTTCTTAAGGTTGTCTTAAAGATCTTTGTCCAGAATAGTCATCCTGTCTTTGTCAGGATCGTTGTCATGCCTACTTTTCGTCTTCGCCGGCCTAGCTTAAGCCGCCTGAGCTTTCTGATTTTGTTCGCGCTTTATATCGCAGTGATTTTAAACATCGCGTTTTATCGCCAGGCATTTAGATTATTGCCGGTAGACTCATTGCATAACGCGCTGGTATTTGCTTCCATGCCCGTTGTGGCCTTTAGCGTCATCAATATTGCGCTCACTCTGACTTCATTTTTACGCCTGGACCGTCTGACGATCAGTCTCTTTATCCTGGTCAGCGCGGCGGCGCAATATTTCATCATGAGCTTTGGCATTATTATCGACCGCTCAATGGTGACCAATATTCTCGATACCACCCCGGCAGAGAGTTTCGCCCTGCTATCGCCACGTATGGTTGTGGTGCTGCTGCTCTCAGGCGCGTTAATGGTGCTTATCGCCTGGTGGATTAAAATCAAAGCGCCGGTCCCGGCCTGGCGCAGTATTATCAGCCGCCTCGTGAGCATTGCGGTTTCTGCATTACTGATCGTTTTCGTCGCGCTGCTGTTCTATAAAGATTACGCCTCACTGTTTCGCAATAATAAAGAACTGGTTAAATCCCTCAGCCCGTCAAACAGCATCACCGCAGGTTTATCCTGGTATAGCCATCATCGCATGGATAATTTGCCGCTGGTGCGTATCGGTGAAGATGCAGAACAACGTGCGCAGATGCAAAACGGCCCGCGTAAGAATCTGACCATCTTGATCGTGGGTGAAACCTCGCGTGCCGCCAACTTTTCCCTCGGTGGATATGCTCATGATACCAACCCGCGTTTAAAACAGGATAATGTGGTCTATTTCCCGAACACCACCTCCTGCGGGACGGCAACGGCCATTTCCGTGCCCTGCATGTTCTCTAATATGCCGCGCCAGAATTACGACGAAGAACTGGCCCATCATCAGGAAGGGTTGCTGGATATTATTCAGCGCGCGGGTATTCAGGTGTTGTGGAATGAAAACGACGGCGGTTGCAAAGGCGCCTGCGATCGCGTTCCTCATCAGGATGTGACTGCGCTGAATCTTCCGGGGTTATGTATTGACGGTGAATGTCAGGATGAAGCGTTATTTCATCAGCTCGAAGACTATATCAATAATCTGCAACATGACGGCGTCATTGTATTGCACACCATTGGTAGCCACGGGCCAACCTACTATAACCGCTACCCGGCGGCATTTCGTAAATTTACCCCGACCTGCGATACCAGCCAGATTCAGACCTGCACGCAGGAACAACTGGTGAACACTTACGACAACACCATTTTGTACATTGATTATATTGTCGACAAAGCCATTAAATTACTGCAATCGAAACAGGATAAATTCACCACCAGCCTGGTTTACCTTTCCGACCATGGTGAATCGCTGGGTGAAGACGGTGTCTATTTACACGGTTTGCCTTATTCCATCGCCCCGGAAACGCAAAAACATATTCCGATGCTTATTTGGCTGTCTGAGGATTATCAAAAGCGTTACGGCGTAGATAATCAGTGCCTGCAAAAAGAGGCACAGCAAAAGAACTTTTCGCAGGATAATCTCTTCTCGACCATGTTGGGTATGACAGGGGTCAGTACGAAGGAATACCGTGCGCAAGATGATATTTTGACTGCCTGTCGTGGAGAGCCGAAATGAAAATTCTGGTCGTCGAAGATGATGCACTGTTATTACAGGGATTGATTCTGGCCATGCAAAGTGAAGGATACGCCTGCGATGGCGTATCCACCGCGCATGAAGCGGGCCTGAGTCTGGCAACCGGACACTACAGTCTGATGGTGCTTGACCTTGGCCTTCCGGACGAAGATGGCCTCCATTTCCTGGAGCGTGTTCGCCGCGAGAAATTCACGCTGCCGGTATTAATTTTGACCGCCAGGGACACGCTCTCCGATCGTATTTCCGGGCTGGACACCGGTGCGGATGATTATCTGGTTAAGCCCTTCGCACTCGAAGAGCTTAACGCGCGTATTCGTGCCCTGCTGCGGCGTCACAATAACCAGGCAGACAGCGAATTAACAAACGGTAATTTGCGGCTGAATTTGACCCGCCGTCAGGTATGGCTCAGCGAAGAGTTACTGGAGCTTACGCCAAAAGAGTACGCGTTGCTGTCACGCCTGCTGATGAAAGTGGGTACGCCGGTACACCGTGAAATACTCTATAACGACATTTACAACTGGGACAACGAACCGGCGACTAATACGCTGGAAGTGCACATCCATAACCTGCGTGACAAAATCGGCAAATCGCGTATCCGTACCGTTCGCGGCTATGGGTATATGTTGATCCACGCCGATAAACAGGAATAAGCATGGCGATCTTTCAGTTCAGGAATTGGTCAATGCGAAGCCGCTTGCTGCTCACCGTCGGGGCGATTCTGGTGGTGTGTCAACTGGTCAGCGTGTTCTGGCTATGGCATGAGAGTAAAGAGCAAGTCCAGTTATTGGTGGAAAGCGCGATTCACAGCCATAACAACCATAAACAGGTTGAGCATGAAGTACACGAGGCGGTCGCCAGTCTGCTGGTGCCAAGCCTGCTGATCATTGGTCTCGCCCTGCTGCTCTGTTTTAAAGCGTTGAAAACCATAACCCGCCCTCTTTCAGCATTACAGCGCGAGCTCGATGCGCGTGCGCCGGGCAACCTTGAACCCATCGTTCTGGAAAACCCGGTCCGTGAGGTGGAAGCCGTTGCCTCTGCCATCAATCAACTGGTTTCACGCCTTACCGTCACACTGGATCGCGAACGTCTGTTTACCGCTGACGTAGCCCATGAGTTGCGTACGCCGCTGGCAGGCCTGCGTCTGCACCTGGAGTTAATGGCCAAAAGCCATGCTCTGGATGTCGCCCCCCTGCTCCAGCGGCTGGACCAGATGACCGAAAATATTGCCCAGTTGCTACAACTCGCCCGCGTCGGGCAATCTTTTTCCGCTGGCAGCTATCAGCAGGTGATGCTGATGGAAGATGTGGTCATGCCGGTCCACAGTGAGCTGGAGAGAATGCTGCACACCCGTCAGCAGCACTTACAGTTGCCGGAAATGACAGAAGATATCGCCGTGGCAGGCGATGCCACACTCCTGCAGGTGCTGCTGCGAAATCTGGTAGAGAACGCCCACCGGTACAGCCCGCCCGGCACCACCATTACCGTGAGCCTTATCGGTGGTTCAACGCCGGTTCTGTCGGTGGAAGATGAGGGGTCAGGCGTGGATGAATCCCGCAGCGGAGAGTTAAGCAAAGCATTTGTGCGAATGGATAGTCGCTATGGTGGTTCAGGGCTTGGATTGAGTATCGTTTCACGCATCGCACAGCTCCATGACGCGCAATTCTTCTTACACAACCGTCAGCCAGGCCCTGGCGTTCGCGCATGGGTGAAACTCAACCCCATTGCACGTTAAGGGGAGTTCAGTAAGTCAGCACCCAGAGATGGGTAAAGCCGATGATAATGGCGAGGGACAGAGCAACGGCCAGATACTGAGCCAGATTTTCTTTGTGCATAGATACTCTCCTGATTTTTCACAGGAGAGTAATCGGCTTTCATTAAGTAAACATTAAGATGCACAGGTCAATTTCGTGAGCGGCATCATGTTACGAGGCGGCAATAAACAATTCCCGCAATTGATGCAGTTGATCACGGCATTTCGCCGCCTCTTCGAATTCGAGATTCTGTGCATGTTGCATCATCTGCCCTTCCAGCTCGTGAATTTTCTGCTGCAGCGCTTTCGGGGTTAACGCCAGTTCAGCAGCTTCCACCTGAGCCGGTGTGCGCGATTTACCGCGACCTTTGCCTTTGGTCTTCGCCAGGCTTTCGCCGAGGCTCAGAATATCCACCACTTTTTTGTTCAACCCCTGCGGGGTGATGCCGTGTTCTTCGTTGTACTGCTGCTGTTTCTCGCGACGACGCTCGGTTTCCCCCATCGCCTTCGCCATGGATGGGGTAATTTTATCGCCGTAGAGAATGGCTTTCCCGTTGACGTTACGCGCCGCACGACCAATGGTCTGAATCAGCGAACGCTCAGAACGCAGGAACCCTTCTTTATCCGCATCCAGAATCGCCACCAGCGACACTTCCGGCATATCCAGCCCCTCACGCAGCAAGTTGATGCCCACCAGCACATCGAACTCGCCAAGGCGTAAATCGCGGATAATCTCCATACGTTCGACCGTATCGATGTCGGAGTGCAGGTAACGCACCCGCTCACCATGTTCTTCCAGATATTCGGTCAGATCTTCCGCCATGCGTTTGGTCAGTGTCGTGACCAGTACGCGTTCGTTAATGGCGACGCGTATGCGGATTTCGGAGAGCAGATCGTCCACCTGGGTTGCCACCGGTCGCACTTCGATAATCGGATCGAGCAACCCGGTTGGGCGCACAACCTGGTCAATCACATCGCCACCGGATTTTTCCAGCTCATAGTTGCCCGGCGTCGCCGACACATAAATAGTTTGCGGTGCCAGCGCTTCGAACTCTTCAAATTTCAGTGGGCGGTTATCCAGCGCTGACGGCAGACGGAAACCGTACTCCACCAGCGTCTCTTTACGCGCGCGGTCGCCGCGGAACATACCGCCAATTTGCGGAATGGTGACGTGGGATTCATCAATCACCAGCAGGCCATCCGCCGGAAGGTAATCAAACAGCGTCGGCGGTGGCTCGCCCGGCCCGCGCCCGGAAAGGTAGCGCGAATAGTTTTCGATGCCGGAGCAATAGCCCAACTCATTCATCATTTCCAGATCGAACTGGGTGCGCTGGGTCAGCCGCTGCTCTTCCAGCAGCTTGTTATTCTCCAGCAGTACCTTGCGCCGGTCGACCAGCTCGACCTTGATCTCTTCCATCGCCTGAACGATGCGTTCACGCGGCGTGACGTAGTGAGTTTTGGGATAGACCGTAAAACGCTGGATGGTCGACTCAACATGCCCGGTCAGCGGATCAAACAGCGACAAACGCTCAACTTCTTCATCAAACAGCTCAACGCGTAGGGCAATATCGTCCGATTCTGCCGGGAAGATATCGATCACTTCGCCGCGCACGCGAAAGGTACCGCGCTGAAACGCCTGATCATTGCGGGTGTACTGCAGCTCCGCCAGCCGACGCAGTATGGAGCGCTGATCGATGATCATCCCTTTTGTCAGGTGCAGCATCATCTTCAGGTACAGGTCCGGATCGCCCAGGCCGTAAATCGCGGAGACCGATGCCACCACAATGACATCCCGACGTTCAAGCAGCGCTTTAGTGGCCGACAGACGCATCTGCTCAATGTGTTCGTTCACCGAGGCATCTTTTTCAATAAACGTGTCCGAACTCGGCACATAAGCTTCCGGCTGATAGTAGTCGTAGTAAGAGACGAAATATTCCACGGCGTTATCCGGGAAGAACTCTTTCATTTCGCCATACAACTGTGCCGCAAGGGTCTTGTTCGGTGCCAGCACCATCGTCGGGCGCTGTAAATCGGCAATGACATTCGCCACGGTGAACGTTTTCCCTGAACCGGTCACGCCCAGCAAAGTCTGATGAGCCAGACCATCTTCGAGCCCTTCTTCCAGGCGACGAATAGCTTCTGGCTGATCGCCGGAGGGACGAAAAGCGGAATTCAGTTTGAATGGTTTACTCATGGACGGCTACCTGATGAAGGAATGAGCGGGCAGGAAAGTAATTTTACTCACCACAGCGAGATTTGCCAATAAAAAATACTGGATGTAAAAACAGTGGCATAATCAGGAATCTCTTCTACTCACTGGCCCGGCACGATGAGCACACCTCGAAAATCATCTGGGACGGTACAAAACACCAGCAAAAGCGGGTTATCCCCAGAACATTTCCTTTTTTAACACTTGTCAAGACAGGTAATGAAAGTTTTGTGGCAGTGGGTGACAGATTTCTTACAAGGATTGCTTTTATTTAACTAATTAAAAAATAAAGGAATATCATAAAAGACGCCTTTCGCAGCAATTCAGGCGCAAGCCGCGTATTTACTCGCTTCTCGCACTTTTTCTAACTCTAATGCACAAGGTTATCCACAGGAATAGTGGATAACTGCTTCCAGCCCATATGCCTCGCCTGTCGCCAAAAACCACCCGGCAGCCTCTTTGAGGTCAATAAAAAAATTTTCTCGCTTATTTTCGCAGAATATCTGCTAACGAATCGGTGAATTATCATGCGATCCTGCTCACAATTCACCAATTGACTGCACCATTTCCCGCCATCCCTGGCACTGTCAAAGAGCATATATTTTCGCCTGCCACCCGCAAAACGCACTTTTACTCTCTTATTCATCAGCGGGTTCCGAAAAAAATCTCGCTTTTAGGTTCTGGCAAGGCTTTTGCAGAGACTTCTACAACATCTTCTCTGTCACCCGATCAGAGATAAGGAGCGAACCGTGTTGAGCTTACGTGCAGTCAATCAGTATTACGGCAATCAACATACGCTGTGGAATGTCGATCTCGACCTCTCCCCCGGCGTATGCACCTCTGTTATTGGCCTCCCTGGGATGGGCAAGACGACGCTTATCAATTGCATTACCGGTTATCTGCCCGTGGAGAGCGGTAGCATGGTCTGGCAAGAAGCGGGGGCGCCGCCCAGGGATTTACTCAACCTACAGGCGGAGCATCGCAGCGCAATGGGCATAGGCTATGTTCCCCAGGACAGGCGGATATTTTCACAAATGACCGTTGAGGAGAACCTGCATATCGCCATGCTGGCCGCTGGTGAACCGCGCAGTACCGTCAATCGTGAGATTTATGACCTGTTTCCCGAACTCTACGGGCTACGTCAGGTGAAAGGCGCTGGGCTGTCTGAGGATAATCAGCACCAACTGGCGATGGCGCGCGCGCTCGTCAATCGCCCGCGGCTGTTGATTCTGGACGAACCCACACGCGGGCTTGGACAGGCGTTTATCCATAAACTCGGCAATTTACTTGTCCGGCTCAACCAGGATTTCGGTATGACTATCCTGCTGGCCGAACAACATCTGTCGTTTATACGCCGGGTGGCCGACCGTTTCTGTCTGTTACATCGTGGTCGCAACGTCGCCGAAGGGGATGTCAGACAGCTTGACGATCAACTTCTGTCGCACTGGATGTCGCCTGATTCAGCACGTTGAGATCGAGATAATGACCGTTTTGTGTAGCGAACGGCGCGTGGGCAAGCCAGGGAATTTCTCCCATCAAAGGTGCCTTTAACACGCGCCGTAGCGTCGCAAGATACTCGGTATGCCGTTTACCTGGCGGCTGAACATCATTGGCAATCCAGCCAGCAAAACGCAATCCCGCCTGCTCTATCGCCTGTGCGGTCAACATTGCATGGTTAATACACCCAAGTTTAACGCCCACCACCAGAATCACCGGCAATTGCTCGGCCACCACCCAATCGGCAAAAGTGAATGTCTCTGAAAGCGGCGTAAACCACCCGCCAGCCCCTTCTGTCAATATCCAGTCGGCCTTCGCTTCCAGCGCCCGAAGCCCGGAAGACATCCCCTCAAGCGTAATAGGCGTATCGGACTCTGCGCTGACAATATGCGGCGATGTCGGCTCAGCAAAAGTCCAGGGGTTTACCTGGTCGTAATCGAGCATCACGCTGCCGTTGTGCTGCAAAGCCAGCGCGTCACTGTTGCGTAGCCCCTGTGCAGTCATGTCACTGCCCGAGGCCACCGGTTTGTAACCCGCACTTCGCAGCCCCCGAAGATTTGCCGCTTGCAAGAGCGCGCAGCTCGCCACCGTTTTTCCGACCTCGGTGTCCGTGCCGGTGACAAAATAGCGTTCAGTCACGCGTGATAACTCCCCAGAAAAGTTGATAGGTCAGCGGGAATGCTCCCTGCTGTTGCGGCCAGGCCAGTTGCAAGCGTTGTAGCCCCCCTCGCGTAAGCCCTTGCCTGCGTCCGGCATGCAGATGGGTCGCCCCAACCCCTTTAAGCGATCGCATGGCCTCCAGGGCCCCCGCAAAATAGAGCGTGATGGGCTCAATGCCCGCCTGATAGCGCCAGCCCGATAACGCATCGTGGAGTTGCGTAGCGGCCAGAAAGCGATTGGCATGAGGTTGGTCATCAATCGCGCGCCATGCCTCATTCAATTCAGGTAACGAGCCGCTCACCAGGGTGGTAAACGCAATATGTCCACCGGGGCGCACTACGCGGTATAACTCCGCCAGCGCCTGACGCACATCATCACACCACTGCACCGCCAGGTTACTCCAGGCAAGACAAAATTCAGCGCGGGCAAAAGGCATGGCTTCGATATCCGCCAGCACATAGCGTTCTGCCGCCTGCCTGCGCCGGGCCTCCTCCAGCATGGGCGGGGAGATATCCAGCGCCGTCACCCGCGCCCCCTGCTCTCGCCAGTAGCGACTCAGCAACCCCGGCCCGCAGCCGGCATCCAGCACCTGTTCAACAGGGGCAGAAGGGAGACGGGAAAGCAGTAATTCTGCGCTTTGTTGCTGCAATCCGTTGTGTTGGTCGTAGCGGTGGGCGGCGCGACCGAAGGTATCGGCAATGGCTTGTTTATCAACGCGCGTCATGCAATATCTCCAGCAACTGCGTAATGTCTTCCGGCTCATGGGCGGCAGTGAGCGTTAAGCGCAACCGGGCGGTACCTTGCGGGACGGTTGGCGGGCGAATCGCGGTTACCCAAAAACCGTTCGCCCGTAACTGCGCGGCCAGTTGCAGCGCACGGTTGTTTTCACCCACAATCAGCGGCTGAATGGCACTGTCAGATGCTGTCACCTGTAGTTTCTGCGCCTGTGCGCCGGCACGGAATTGCGCAATCAGCGCATTCAGTTTATGGCGGCGTTGTGCGCCTTCTTCGGATCGAATAACAGCAAGTGAGGCGCTGATTGCCGCGGCCTGGGCGGGCGGCATACTGGTGCTGTAAATCAGATGGCGGGCAAACTGTGTCAGATAATCGGCCAGCGATTCGCTGCACAGCACCGCCGCACCGCTCACGCCAACCCCTTTGCCGAACGTGACAATCAGGATATCCGGCGTGACCTGGCGGGCGTGGCAGCTACCGCGCCCCTCGTCGCCGCATACGCCAATACCGTGCGCATCGTCGACCATCAGCCAGCCGTTTGCCTGTCGGGTCACCCGGGCGATGTCAGCCAGCGGCGCGCTGTCGCCGTCCATACTGAACACCCCTTCGGTAACAACCAGTTGTTCGCCACCGTTCGGTTTTGCCAGCAGAGCCGCAAGATGCGTGGCGTCGTTATGGGCAAAGCGGCGTAGTTCTGCCGGGCTGAGGCTGGACGCTTCCAGCAACGAGGCGTGGCTTAGCCTGTCGGCAACGATACGGTCCTCTTTCTTACCCAGCGCGGCAATCACCGCCTGATTGGCAGCGAATCCCGAGATAAACAGCAGCGCGCGCGGATACCCCAGCCAGTCGGCAAGCCCGGCCTCGAGCTGTTGGTGTGCCAGGGTGTAGCCGCTCACATGACCAGAACCGCCGCTGCCAACCCCGTATTTATCTGCCCCCTGCTGCCAGGCGCGAACAACCGCCGGATGCTGGCTTAAGCCCAGATAATCGTTACTGGAGAAGTTGCGATAGCGCTGCCCGTCGCGAACCAGCCAGCGCCCGGCCCCCTGTGCCACGCACTGGCGTGTGCGCAAGGCATCGGCCTGCAGACGATCCGCTAACGCCTCATCGATGCGCTGTTGCCAGCTCATAGCGCAGCCGCGTTGTAATACTGATCGGTATCCGCATGCACGAGCTGCTGTTCCAGTTGTTCCTGCTGCGCTCTGTCGCCGTTGAGCACCCCGGTCTGCTGCGGATTCAGCCCCAGCTTACGGAACAGTTGCAGGTCTTTGTCCTCTTCCGGGTTGGGGGTGGTCAGCAACTTACAACCGTAGAAAATGGAGTTTGCCCCGGCCATAAAGCACATGGCCTGAGTCTGTTCGTTCATCTGCTCGCGCCCTGCGGACAGACGTACATACGAGGTGGGCATCATAATACGGGCAACGGCGATGGTACGGATAAAATCAAAGGCGTCGACATCCTCATTATCAGCCAGCGGCGTGCCTTTCACTTTCACCAGCATGTTGATGGGTACGCTTTCCGGCGGTGTAGGCAAGTTTGCCAGTTGCAGCAGTAACCCGGCGCGATCGGTGACCGTTTCGCCCAGCCCCACAATGCCGCCAGAGCAGACCTTGATTCCCGCGCCACGCACTTTATCAAGCGTATCCAGGCGCTCCTGATAGGTTCGGGTGGTGATGATGTTGCCGTAGAATTCCGGTGAGGTATCCAGGTTGTGGTTGTAGTAATCCAGCCCGGCATGCGCCAGACGCTGCGCCTGACTGTCAGTGAGCGTTCCGAGCGTCATGCAGGCTTCCAGGCCCATTGCCTTCACCCCTTCGACCATCTGTTCCAGATACGGCATATCGCGATCGTTCGGGTTCTTCCAGGCCGCGCCCATACAAAAGCGCGTTGAACCGGCGTTTTTCGCCTTACGGGCCGAGTCCAGTACCTGCTCCACCTCCATCAACCTTTCTGCATCCAGCCCGGTTTTATAACGGGCGCTTTGCGGACAGTATTTGCAATCTTCCGGACAGGCCCCGGTCTTGATCGAAAGTAGCGTGCTGACCTGCACCTGGCGGGGATCAAAATGCTGGCGGTGAACCTGTTGCGCTTCAAACAGCAGTTCCAGCAGCGGTTTTTCAAACAGGGAGGTGACTTGCGACATTGTCCAGCGTGTCTGGTGAGCCATTGGGCTTCTCCAAAGGGTGTTGTTAAATCTCGATTCGGGTTATACTTGTAAACCTAAATGTTTTTAATTTGGTTTACAAGTCGATTATGACAACGGACGATCTTGCCTTTGACCAGCGCCACATCTGGCACCCGTACACTTCCATGACCTCTCCGCTGCCGGTTTATCCGGTGCAATCCGCACAAGGATGCGAACTGACGCTGACCAGCGGCGAGCGGCTGGTAGACGGCATGTCTTCCTGGTGGGCCGCTATTCACGGCTACAATCACCCGGTACTGAACGCGGCGATGAAAGCGCAAATTGATGCCATGTCGCACGTGATGTTTGGCGGCATCACCCACCAACCCGCCATTACCCTGTGCCGTAAACTGGTGGCGATGACCCCGGACAATCTGGAGTGTGTTTTCCTCGCTGATTCTGGCTCGGTGGCCGTGGAAGTGGCGATGAAAATGGCCCTGCAATACTGGCAGGCGAAAGGCGAGCCCCGGCAGCGGTTTCTCACCTTCCGTAACGGCTACCACGGCGACACCTTTGGCGCGATGTCGGTGTGCGACCCGGACAACTCCATGCACAGTCTGTGGCAGGGCTACCTGCCGGAAAACCTCTTCGCCCCCGCGCCGCAAAGCCGTTTCGACGGTGAATGGGACGAGCGCGATATGGTGGGTTTTGCCCGCCTGATGGCGGCGCATCGCCATGAGATCGCCGCGGTGATCCTTGAGCCCATCGTGCAAGGCGCCGGCGGGATGCGCATGTACCACCCTGAGTGGCTTAAACGGATCCGTAAAATGTGCGACCGGGAAGGGATATTGCTGATTGCCGATGAGATTGCCACCGGCTTTGGTCGTACCGGCAAGCTGTTTGCCTGCGAACACGCCGGGGTTGCCCCGGATATTCTCTGTCTTGGCAAGGCCTTAACCGGCGGCACAATGACGCTTTCCGCCACGCTTACGACGCGCCATGTGGCCGAGACAATTAGCAACGGCGAAGCGGGCTGCTTTATGCACGGCCCGACGTTTATGGGCAATCCGCTGGCCTGTGCGGCGGCAACGGCCAGTCTCGGCCTGCTGGAAAGCGGCGAATGGCAATCCCAGGTGGCCGCGATTGAACGCCAGTTACGCGACGAGCTCGCAGCAGCGAGCGATAGCGCCAATGTGGAGGACGTTCGCATACTGGGCGCAATCGGCGTGGTGGAGACCAGGCGCCCTGTGAACATGGCGGCGCTGCAACGTTTCTTTGTCGGGCAAGGCGTGTGGATCCGCCCGTTTGGCCGCCTCATTTACCTGATGCCGCCTTATGCGATAAGCCGCGAGCAGTTGACGCGCTTAACCCAGGCCGTGAATGCCGCCGTCGCCATGGACGAGATGTTCATTGTCTGATTTAACGCCCGCCTGATTCCGGGATGCTACACTCTGGAGGGTTAACTCATCCCGGAATCAGGAGGAATAATGGCGATTTTAATGATACTGACCTCGCATGACACCCTCGGCGACACCGGGCAAAAGACCGGTTTCTGGCTGGAAGAATTTGCCGCGCCTTATTATGTTTTTCGCGATGCAGGGCTGGAGGTTGCGCTTGCCACCCCCAAAGGCGGACAGCCGCCACTGGATCCGAAAAGCGATGCGCCCGATGCCCAAACCCAGGACACCGAGCGCTTTCGCAAAGACAAAGCCGCACAGATCGCCCTGGCAAACACCCACAAACTGAGTGATATCGCTGCAGGGGATTATGAAGCTGTGTTTTACCCCGGCGGGCACGGTCCGCTGTGGGATCTGGCAGAACATCCTGTATCTATCGCGCTTATCGAAAAATATTGGGCCGAAGGCAAGCCGGTAGGAACCGTCTGCCACGCGCCGGGCGTGCTACGCCATGCCCATAAGCCAGATGGCAGCCCACTGGTCCAGGGCAAACGCGTGACGGGTTTTAGCAATAGCGAAGAAGAAGCCGTCGGCCTGACACAGGTTGTGCCATTCCTGGTTGAAGATGCGTTAAAACAGGCCGGAGGCTTGTACGAGCGCGGTGAAGACTGGGGCGTGTATGCAATCACCGACGGTCACCTGGTTACCGGGCAAAACCCGGCGTCATCGGCCGCTGCCGCACAGGAAATCGTCAAGTTGTTGCATCGCTGACAGGAGGTGAAATGAAACTGATCAGTTATGATTTACAGGACGGGGGCAAACTGCCCCACCGCCACGTTTTCAATGGCATGGGCTACGACGGCGACAATATTTCGCCGCATCTGGCCTGGGATGATGTTCCCGCCGCAACCAAAAGTTTTGTGGTTACCTGCTACGACCCGGATGCCCCCACGGGGTCCGGCTGGTGGCACTGGGTCGTCGCGAACTTGCCCGCCGATACCCGCGTATTACAACAAGGAGCCGGTTCAGGAATAAGCGCGCTACCGGATGGCGCTATCCAGACACGAACCGACTTTGGCAAAGCCGGTTATGGCGGCGCGGCACCGCCGAAAGGTGAAACCCACCGCTATATTTTCACCGTCTATGCATTGGATGTTCCGGCTATAGAGGTCGATGCCGACGCCAGCGGTGCAATGGTCGGCTTTAATGTGCATTTCCATTCTCTCGCCAGCGCCTCCCTCACCGCCCTTTTTAGCTAAAAAACCATTCATTTGAGGCCGATTTGCACAATCGGCTTCCCGTTTCGCTCAACTTAGTATAAAAAAGCAGGCTTCTGACGAAATCATTTAAACTTGCACAGCTGGAGTACCTCTTGAACACATTCTCGGTTTCTCGTCTGACGCTGGCACTGGCTTTTGGCGTGACACTGACCGCCTGTAGCTCAACGCCGCCGGATCAACAGCCTTCTCAACAAACTGCGCCGGGTACAGCATCGCGCCCTGTTCTGACGGCGGGCGAAGCGAAAAACTTCGTTGCGGATAACTACTTCGCCTCCCTGACGCCGAACGCAGCCGCGTGGAAGCCTTATGCTATCCGTCTGCCGGCACAGGCAAACTTCGTGGTTGGCCCGGCGGGTACGCCTGGCGTAACGCACAACACCATTCAGGCAGCGGTTGACGCAGCCATCAACAAACACTCCAGCGATCGTCAGTATATTGCCGTGATGCCGGGTGATTACGAAGGCACGGTGTATGTTCCTGCGGCGTCTGGCAGCGTGACCATTTACGGTACCGGCGAAAAACCGCTGGACGTGAAAATCGGGCTGGCTATCGACTCTGAAATGGACAGCACGACATGGCGTAAACTGGTCAATCCATCAGGCAAATACATGCCGGGTAAACCCGCCTGGTATATGTTTGATAAATGCCAGAGCAACCGTAACGCCACCGTTGGCGTGATGTGTTCCGCTGTTTTCTGGTCACAGAACAATGGCCTGCAACTGCAGAACCTCACCATCCAGAATAGCCTTGGCGACAGCGTTGACGCCGGTAACCATCAGGCGGTTGCGTTCCGCAGCGACGGCGACAAAGTTCAGTTGAATAACGTTAATATTCTGGGTCGCCAGAACACCTTCTTCGTGACCAATAGCGGTGTCGATAACACCCTGCGTAACGATCGCCAGACCCGTACGCTGGTCACCAACAGCTATGTAGAAGGGGATGTGGATATCGTTGCAGGCCGCGGCGCGGTTGTGTTTGATAACACCGATTTCCGCGTTGTGAACTCCCGTACCCAACAAGAAGGCTACGTGTTCGCACCGGCAACCCTGTCCAGCGTTAATTTCGGTTTCCTGGCGACCAACAGCCGCTTTACCGCAACCGGTAACGGCGTGGCGCAACTGGGCCGCTCACTGGACGTGGATGCCAATACCAACGGTCAGGTTGTGATTCGCGATAGCGTGATCAACGAAGGCTTCAACGTGGCGAAACCGTGGGCGGCCGCAGCGGCTTCGGGTCGCGCGTTTGCCGGTAATACGGGTGCGGTGGATGATAAAGGTAACATTCAGCGTCAGTTGAACGATCCGCGCTTCAACCGCATGTGGGAATTCAACAACCGTGGCGTAGGCAGCCAGGTTGTTGCTGAACCGAAAAAGTAAGCATTCTGAAACGAAAAAACCTCGCCGCGGCGAGGTTTTTTTATGCCTGAAAATCAGTACGCGTTAACCACAACCCACATCGGCCCCTGGCCTACCGCATAACGGGATTTCTCGGTCAGCAGCCCCTGCTCGCCGTTAATTTCATACAACGCGATATGGTGGGATTTCTGCCCTGCCGCAATCAGGAATTTACCGCTGTGATCGACATTAAAGCCACGCGGCTGCGTTTCTGTCGGCTGGAAGCCCTCGATAGCCAGTACGCTGCCATCTTCTGACACGCTGAACACAGTGATCAGGCTGGCGGTACGGTCACAGGCATACAGGTGACGGCCATCCGGCGTAATATGAATATCCGCCGCCCAGCGGGTATCGGAGAAGTCAGCCGGCATCATATCCAGCGTCTGCACGCATTCAATCTTGCCGTGCGCATCATTAAGCTGCCATACATCGACAGAGCTGTTCAGCTCATTCACACAGTAGGCAAAACGTTTGTTCGGATGGAAGGCGATATGGCGCGGGCCTGCGCCTTCAACGGTGGTCACTTCCGCCGGGTCTTGCGGTTGCAGGTTGCCATCTTCGGACAGCGTAAACAGACAAATACGATCTTGTTTCAGCGCCGGAACCCACAGAGTGCGATTGTCAGGCGAAATATTGGCAGAATGACAACCTTCCAGCCCTTCCACCACGTCCAGGGTCTCGGTCGGCACGCCATCGTCGAGACGGGTTACGCTGACACAACCCGCATTATAGGAACCGCTGAACAGGAAACGACCACTGTGATCGGTTGAGATGTGCGTCGGGCTACCTGGCAGCGACGCTTCTGCGGTATAGGTCAACGCACCATCATCTGGCGCAATACGGTAAGCAATAACGCGGAATTCCGGGCGTACGCCCACGTAGAGGTAACGTTTATCAGGGCTTATGACCATCGGCTGAACCTGGCCGGGAACATCCACCACCTGCACAAGCGTCAGGGTGCCTTCGGGATTCAAACGCCAGACATGAATCTGCTGACTTTCCGGGCTGGCGGTATAAACGGTTTGTTTCATGAATACTCCTTTCCTTGATACTGCGTTAATTTACCAGGATAGCCTTTTTTCGTGGTTAATGCTGAATTTCACGCGCAAATTTTGCCCATGGCGCGACTCGGTGTACCATCCCGAAAAAGCCAAATTCAACATTGACCACGGAAAACGACATGACCTCGCGTGTATTAGCACTGGATTTAGATGGTACCTTACTGACGCCTAAAAAAACGCTGCTCCCCTCTTCTATCGAGGCGCTTGCCCGGGCAAAAGCAGCCGGCTATCAGTTAATTATTGTTACCGGGCGGCATCACGTTGCCATCCATCCTTTTTATCAGGCACTGGCGCTTGATACACCTGCAATTTGCTGTAATGGCACTTATTTGTATGATTATCAGGCAAAAAAAGTGTTAACAGCCGATCCTCTGCCGGTTTCGCAAGCCGTTAAACTGATTGAAATGCTCGAATCCCACGATGTCCACGGTCTCATGTATGTCGATAATGCCATGCTCTATGAAAAGCCAACCGGTCATGTCATCCGTACCAATAACTGGGCACAAACTCTGCCGCCGGAACAGCGCCCGGTCTTCACCCAGGTGGACTCGTTGCGCGCTGCCGCCCGTGACGTTGACGCTATCTGGAAATTCGCCCTGACCGACGAAGACACCAATAAGCTTAAGCAGTTTGCCCACACGGTTGAACAAACACTGGGACTGGAGTGCGAGTGGTCGTGGCATGATCAGGTTGATATCGCGCGCACGGGCAATAGCAAAGGCAAACGCCTGACCGAGTGGGTCACTTCACAGGGCTTGTCGATGAAAGAAGTGGTGGCGTTCGGTGACAACTACAACGACATCAGCATGCTGGAGGCAGCGGGCCTTGGAGTCGCAATGGGGAATGCCGATGACGCGGTCAAAGCCCGCGCCAACGTTGTGATTGGCGATAACACCACCGACAGCATTGCCAGCTTTATCTATAGCCATCTGCTCTGATCAGGCGGTGATCGATACACTCTTAATTTGTGCATAGAGCCACAGGCCAGGTTTGATATTGAGCTCATCCCTGGCCCACGGGCTAATTCGCGCCCATAGCGTCCTTCCGCTTACATCCAACTGAACTTCTACCTGCCCGTCCAGATCGTAATTTTGCACCACTTTCGCCCGCAAAGTATTACGAATACTGGTATTGCCGGAAGGTTGCAGCACCAGCGACACATCTGTTGCCTGAATTCGAATGCGCACAGCAGCCTGAAGCGGCTTATCCAGTCTGTTCACCCAAATATGCTGGTCGCCTAACGCCAGCGCCGTCATGGCGTAATGCGGATGCTGCTCCAGCACGCTGACCTTCAGAATACTGCTTTGCTGCTCCTGGGGTAGCCACGGATTCATCACGCTGCTCCCCCAGACATCTTCGAGGTTACCAAAGGCTTTAACAACCCCCGCTTCCAGCACCATCACTTGATCGGCAAGATGCAGGATCTCATCCAGCGAGTGGCTGACATACAGCACAGGAATATTGATTTCCCGCGCCAGGCGTTGCAGATATGGCAACAGCTCACGTTTACGCGGAATATCCAGCGATGCCAGCGGCTCATCCAGCAACAACAATTCCGGCGCGGTTAACAGGGCGCGACCAATCGCCACGCGTTGCTTTTCCCCACCCGACAGCCCGCCTGGCAGGCGCTCTAAAAGCTGTTCGATCCCCAGAAGCGCCACCAGCTTGTCAAACTGCCCGGCCATGGATTTCGCCATGCCGTAGCGCAAGTTGCCTAACACGTTGTAATGCGGGAACAGGCGCGCATCCTGGAAGACATAACCGACCCGGCGCTTTTCCGGCGGCAGGCAGATTTTTTTCTCAGCGTCATACAGTACGCGATCATTGAGCACGATACGCCCCTGCTCCGGGCGCGTTAAGCCGCTAATCGCATTGATAAGAGAGGTTTTCCCCGCTCCCGATACGCCAAATACCGCCGTGATACCGCTGGCTGGCAGGCTTTCGGCTACCTGCAGACGGTGCGTTCCGAGCGTCTGACTAAAATTCAGCTCCAGCATAGTTATCTCCCGGTCCGTTCACGGCTAACGCGCGCCAGCCATTCCGAAATGAGCAGCGAGACAAGCGCCAGAATAATGGAGATCACACACAAACGCGCCGCCGCCATTTCGCCGCCGGGTGTCTGGATAAGGGTGTACATCGCCGAAGGAATGGTGCGCGTTTCGCCAGGGATGTTTGAGACAAAGGTGATGGTCGCCCCAAATTCACCCAGCGAACGGGCAAAGGCCAGCACGGTGCCGACAATAATTCCCGGCAATGTTAAGGGCAGCGTAATCGTCATAAACACGCGCCAGCGCCCGGCACCTAAGGTACGGGCGGCCTGTTCGAGTTTGGTGTCAACGCCTTCCAGCGCCAGGCGAATGGCACGCACCATCAGCGGAAAGGACATCACCGCCGCCGCAAGCACCGCGCCTCGCCAGCTAAAAGCGAAGGTTATCCCGAACCAGTCAAAGAGCCACTGGCCGATAAATCCACGTCTTCCCATGGCAATAAGTAATAAATACCCTACGACAACCGGAGGCAGAACCAGGGGAAGATGCAGGAGACTGTCAAGCAGGGCTTTGCCTGGAAAGGTACAGCGCACCAGTAACCAGGCAAAGAAAATCCCAAAGGGCAAGCTAATAACAACTGCGAGGGATGAAACTTTCAGGCTAAGTATCACTGCCTGCCATTCGGGATCCGTTAATATCATTCGTGTGTCGTAAATCCGTAACGTTTAAACACGGCGGAAGCTTCCGGGGTTTTCAGGTAATCATAGAACGCGCTAACCGTTGCGTTTTTATGACCTTCGGTAATCGCCATCGGATATTCCACCTTCTGGTGAGAGTTTTCCGGGAAAGTCCCGACAACTTTCACGCCCTTACTGGCCACGGCGTCAGAACCATAGACGATACCCAACGGGGCTTCGCTACGTTCAACCAGTGCCAGAGCACCACGTACATCTTCTGCTGGTGCCAGGCTCGGAGACAATTTATCCCACGCCCCCAGCTTTTGCAGCGCTTCTTTCGCATAGATACCTGCCGGGACGTGCTCCGGATCGCCAACCGCCAGGCGGCCGCCTTTCAACAAGCTTGCCCAGTCAGTGGTCGCATCAACGGTAATGTCGCCCTGCGCACTGCTCTTCGGCGCCACAACAACCAGGCTATTACCCAGCAAGGTTACGCGCGTGGCGGTATCGATACTCTTTTTATCAACCGCGTAATCCATCCATTTCTGGTCAGCAGAAATGAACAGGTCCGCAGGCGCACCCGCTTCGATTTGACGTGCCAGCGTGGAAGACGAAGCAAACGACGAGACCACCTCGACGTTTTTCTCTTTCTTATACGCAGCGGCAATGTCCTGCATTGCATTGGTCAGCGACGCTGCCGCAAAAACGGTAATTTTCCCTTCATCAGCCAGCGCATGTCCGGCAACGGAAAGCGATAAAGTCGCCCCGGCAAAAAGGCGTAACCATGTACGTGTCATCTGTAACTCCTGTGAGTGTCGTTATATACTTGGGAACATAACGATACTACCAGAGATTCACCGGGTGAGGTCATACTCATCAAGAATTACTGAGATTTATGAGATATCGGCAAGCTTATGCCGAACTTGAATAGCAAAACGCCCGCGATTGCGGGCGTTTTTTAAATTCAGCGGCGTTGTGCGGGGCGGTCGCGATGACCAACATTTGAAAAAAGGTTGAATACCTCACCCAGGCCATAAATCAACCCCAGGATGATAGCCATCACCACAGGGACCATGATTACGGCAAAAACTAAGCTTTTCAATAACTCAAACATGGTCAACTCCATTTAGTGTTAAGGGGGCATTCTAACCGCATCTGACAGAAAAACACTCGCCTTTTGTGCCATCGTCGGTCACCTTTTACAAGGGTTGACGACTCAGTACAAACGTATCCGCGCTGCGAATATTCCATGGCCGGGCAATATTCGAATGTTGAATGCTATCGACTCGTATTTTATCAAATGGAATACATTTAACTTCTTTGCTTGAATCCCAGGTGGCCAGCCCCTCGTCCGTCACTTTCGAAATGACTGTCCAGTGGCTATATTCCTGCTCACCATCATTATAATCGTAAGCCTGAATAATCACGCGCCCTTCTTTATGGTTCGCCAGACTTAACGTATCGAGGATATCCCGGCGATCGCGGGGTTTATCGTTATGCCAGTAGGGCATGCTGAAGGTGAACTGCCATTGTTCGTGGTTTTTCGGATCGTAAAATTCATACTCCGCGTTCAACAGCGCCATCGTCCGACTCAGGGTATTTTTAAGCGAACCGCGAGCAATGCCGTTAACAAATCCCATCGGATCGCCATCAAAAACGTATTGCTGCAAAATAATCGGGAAGATTTCCGGGAGCGCCAGTTCAGGTTCCAGTAAATGTATCCCGTTCGCGATGGCGTAAAAGCCACAGGCTCCGTCCAATTCGCCTTGCAAGGCCGGGCGTTTTTTAACTGCCATATTCTGTTCCTTCAGTGAAGTGTCTCTTTCCCCTATCGACAATTGTGACATTATCTTTAGAAAAACAATGCGCGCAGGTGAAGACTAGGCTCCAGGTCGATTTTCCTTCACACTATTCTTTTTACATCAGGACACTACGCTATGCAGGCTGAAATTCTTCTTACCCTTAAACTCCAGGAACGGCTGTTCGCTGACCCGCGCCGGATTAATTTACTCAAACAAATAGAACAGACGGGTTCCATAAGCCAGGGGGCGAAGAATGCGAACATCAGCTATAAAAGTGCCTGGGATGCCATTAATGAAATGAATCAGCTCAGCGAACAGATGCTGGTGGAACGCGCGACCGGGGGAAAAGGCGGCGGCGGCGCAGTTATCACCCGCTACGGTCAGCGTCTTATTCAACTCTATGATTTACTGGGTCAGATTCAGCAAAAAGCGTTTGATGTGTTGAGCGACGACGATGCTATGCCGCTGAACAGCCTGCTGGCGGCCATTTCCCGTTTTTCACTGCAAACCAGCGCCCGTAACCAGTGGTTTGGTACCATTACCGCCCTCGACCACCAGCAGGTACAGCAACATGTCGATGTGCTTCTGGCGGATGGTACGACATCACTCAAAGTCGCCATTACTGCCCAAAGCGCGCAGCGCCTGGATTTGACGCAAGGCAAAGAAGTGCTGGTGCTGCTGAAAGCACCGTGGGTAGACATTACAACCGACCATGCCACTGCGCAGCAGGCCGATAATCAGCTCCGTGGGCGAATCAGCCATATTGAGCGTGGCGAGCTGCAGTGTGAAGTTTTACTGGCGCTACCCGACGGCCAGCAGTTATGTGCGACCGTGCCCGCACAGCAGGCGCAAGATCTAAAGGAAGCGGCTGAGGTCACGGCATATTTTAATGCTGACAAGGTCATTCTCGCCACGTTGTGCTAAGTAGATTGACAAGTTGCCTGCCAGCACGTATCCCTGTCTGTATCGCTGCAAAAAATGGGATACATAATGTCATCATTGCAAATTTCGCAAGGCACGTTTCGTCTTGGCGACACCCGGACGCTGTCGATTGATCACTTAACGCTGCAGTCGGGTGAAAGCTGGGCGTTTGTCGGTGCAAACGGTAGCGGGAAATCGGCGCTGGCTAAAGCACTGGCTGGTGAATTGACACTCCTTAAAGGGGATCGCCAGAGTAGCTTCTCACGCATTACCCGTCTGTCATTCGAACAGTTGCAAAAACTGGTCAGTGAGGAGTGGCAACGTAATAACACCGATATGCTAAGTCCCGGTGAAGATGACACCGGACGCACCACCGCAGAAATCATCCAGGATGAGGTTAAAGACGCCGAGCGCTGCCAGCAGTTGGCCGAACGTTTTGGTATCACTTCCCTGCTCTCACGCCGCTTTAAATACCTCTCCACAGGAGAGACGCGCAAAACACTTCTCTGCCAGGCACTGATGTCGCAACCTGATTTACTGATTCTGGACGAGCCTTTTGACGGACTGGATGTTCATTCACGGCAAAATCTTGCTCTCCTCCTCGCCGAGCTTAATGCAGAAGGTTACACCCTGGTGCTGGTCCTGAACCGCTTCGATGAAATTCCGGATTTTGTGCACAATGCGGGCGTGCTGGCTGACTGCGCGCTAACGGAAATCGGCGAGAAATCGGCGTTGTTACAGCAGGCGCTCATCGCACAACTGGCGCATAGCGAGAATCTGGCGGGAATGGCGCTGCCGGAGCCAGATGCGCCGCCAGCGCGCGATCAACTGACCGCCGGTGAGCCGCTGATTGTGCTGAAAGAGGGTGTCGTCTCCTATAATGATCGTCCGATTATCAATCATCTCAACTGGACCGTTCGACCGGGGGAACACTGGCAAATTAGCGGGCCGAACGGCGCGGGAAAATCGACGCTGCTCAGCCTGGTAACGGGCGATCATGCGCAAGGCTACAGCAACGATTTAACCCTTTTTGGCCGCCGTCGCGGCAGCGGCGAAACCATCTGGGATATTAAGAAGCACATCGGTTACGTCAGCAGCAGCCTGCATCTGGACTATCGCGTCAGCACGACCGTGCGCAATGTCATTCTTTCCGGCTATTTTGACTCCATTGGCATTTATCAGGCTGTTTCGGATAAACAGCGTAAACTGGCGCAACAGTGGCTGGACATCGCCGGGTTTAATGCGAAAACCGCCGATGCGCCGTTCCATAGCCTGTCATGGGGCCAACAGCGTCTGGCGCTGATTGTCCGTGCGCTGGTCAAACATCCGACCTTACTTATCCTCGATGAACCGCTGCAAGGGCTGGATCCGCTGAACCGTCAATTGATTCGCCGCTTTGTTGACGTACTAATTGGCGAAGGCGAAACGCAATTATTGTTTGTCTCCCACCATGCCAGTGATGCCCCTTCGTGTATCACGCATCGTTTACAGTTTGTCCCGGACGGCGACAACTGGCGCTACCAGTTTGATTGAGTTTTTCACAGGCGGGGCATCCCCCCGCCTCTGTTTCAAAGCATTTTCAGAATTTATGCATCATTACGTCATTATTTATCTGATTTATAATCAGTTAGGTGGGCAGGTAATGCGTGGCATATTGTAGTGTAAACGATTCCACTAATTTATCACATATCACAGTTTTGCCATCTCTGTTATGCTAAAGTTAATTCATAACATACGCTTGATGGAGTGATATATGAAAGTTTTGGTTACAGGTGGTAGCGGTTACATTGGAAGCCATACCTGTGTGCAACTGCTGCAAA
Source organism: Phytobacter diazotrophicus (assembly GCF_052061655.1). Taxonomy (NCBI): domain Bacteria; kingdom Pseudomonadati; phylum Pseudomonadota; class Gammaproteobacteria; order Enterobacterales; family Enterobacteriaceae; genus Phytobacter; species Phytobacter diazotrophicus. The sequence goes on from NZ_CM125428.1 coordinate 3,953,961, forward strand.
ATGGCCACGACGTCATCATCCTCGACAACCTGTGTAACAGCAAACGCAGTGTCGTGCCGGTGCTTGAACGCCTGGGGGGCAAATCCGCCCTGTTTATCCAGGGTGACATTCGTGATGAAGCACTGCTGGCTGAAATCCTGCACGATCATGCAATCGAAGCGGTTATCCACTTCGCGGGGTTAAAAGCCGTTGGTGAGTCAGTAGCCAAACCGCTGGAGTACTATGACAACAACGTCAATGGCACGCTTCGCCTGGTGAATGCCATGCGTGCGGCCAACGTCAAAAACCTCATTTTTAGCTCCTCCGCCACGGTCTATGGCGATCAGCCGCAAATCCCTTATGTCGAAAGTTTCCCGACGGGCACCCCGCAAAGCCCCTACGGCAAAAGCAAGCTGATGGTCGAGCAGATCCTGACCGACCTGCAAAAAGCCCAGCCGGACTGGAGCATTGCGCTGCTGCGTTATTTCAACCCGGTGGGCGCCCATCCGTCAGGAGATATGGGTGAAGACCCGCAGGGTATCCCGAACAACCTGATGCCTTACATTGCCCAGGTGGCCGTGGGCCGTCGCGACTCTCTGGCGGTATTTGGTAATGACTACCCGACGCCTGATGGCACCGGCGTTCGTGATTACATCCATGTGATGGATTTGGCCGACGGGCACGTTGTGGCGATGGAAAAACTGGCGGGCAAGCAAGGCGTCCATATTTATAACCTCGGTGCAGGCGTTGGCAGCAGTGTGCTGGACGTGGTTAACGCATTCAGCAAAGCGTGCGGTAAGCCGGTGGCGTACCACTTTGCTCCCCGTCGCGATGGCGATCTGCCTGCCTACTGGGCAGATGCAAGCAAAGCGGATAATGAACTGGGCTGGCGTGTGACCCGTACGCTCGATGAAATGGCACAAGATACCTGGCGCTGGCAATCCCGCCACCCGCAGGGTTACAGCGATTAAAGGAAGGGTCATGACGCAGCAATTTAATCCGGTCGATCATCCGCATCGCCGTTACAACCCGCTGACCGATCAATGGGTTCTGGTTTCGCCGCACCGCGCCAAACGCCCCTGGCAGGGGGCTCAGGAAACCCCGGCGAAACAGACCCTGCCGGCCCATGACCCGGACTGCTTTTTGTGCCCGGGGAACATGCGCGTCACCGGCGATAAAAACCCCGATTACCCCGGCACCTATGTCTTCACCAATGACTTTGCGGCACTGATGACCGACACGCCGGATGCGCCGCAAAGCAGCGATCCGCTGATGCGCAGCCAGAGCGCACGCGGCACCAGCCGCGTTATCTGCTTCTCGCCGGATCACAGCAAAACGCTGCCGGAACTGAGCCTGAGCGCGCTGGAGACGGTGGTGAAAACCTGGCAGGAACAGACCGCCGATCTGGGCCGCACTTACCCGTGGGTTCAGGTTTTTGAGAACAAAGGCGCGGCCATGGGCTGCTCGAACCCGCACCCGCATGGCCAGGTGTGGGCCAACAGCTTTCTGCCCAATGAAGCCGAACGCGAAGACCGTCTGCAGAGCGACTATTTCCGCCAGTACGGCTCCCCCATGCTGGTGGATTACGCCGGACGCGAGCGCCAGGACGGCAGCCGCACCGTCGTTGAGACCGAACACTGGCTGGCCGTGGTGCCCTACTGGGCGGCCTGGCCGTTTGAAACGCTGCTGTTACCCAAAGCGCATATCCGGCGGATCACCGACTTAACCGACGCGCAGCGTGGCGACCTGGCGCTGGCCCTTAAGCTACTGACCAGCCGCTACGATAACCTGTTTCAGTGCTCCTTCCCCTACTCGATGGGCTGGCACGGGGCGCCCTTCACCCGACAGGATCAGAGCCACTGGCAGTTGCATGCGCATTTTTACCCGCCGTTATTACGCTCCGCCACGGTACGTAAGTTTATGGTCGGTTATGAAATGCTGGCTGAGACGCAGCGTGACCTGACGGCAGAACAGGCGGCCGAACGTCTGCGCGCGGTCAGCGATATTCATTTCCGCGAATCCGGAGTTTAACCATGAGTCTGAAAGAGAAAACACAGTCCCTGTTTGCTGAAAAATTTGGCTACCCTGCCACCCACACTATCCAGGCGCCGGGGCGCGTAAACCTGATTGGCGAACATACCGATTATAACGACGGGTTTGTGCTGCCCTGTGCCATCGATTACCAGACCGTGATCAGTTGTTCACCGCGTCAGGATCGTACCGTGCGCGTTATCGCCGCCGATTACGACAACCAGCAGGATGAATTCTCACTCGATGCTCCCATTGTGACCCACCCTTCACAGCAGTGGTCAGACTATGTGCGTGGCGTGGTGAAACATCTGCAAAAGCGTGACAACAGCTTTGGCGGCGCGGATCTGGTGATCAGCGGTAACGTGCCGCAGGGCGCGGGCCTGAGCTCGTCCGCCTCACTGGAAGTGGCAGTCGGCACCGTGTTTCAGCAGTTGTACCACCTGCCGCTGGACGGCACGCAAATCGCCCTGAACGGCCAGGAAGCGGAAAACCAGTTTGTCGGCTGTAACTGCGGCATTATGGACCAGCTTATCTCGGCGCTGGGTAAAAAAGGCAGCGCGCTGCTGATCGACTGCCGTTCGCTGGGCAGCAGGGCGGTCTCCATGCCGGAGGGCGTCTCCATCGTCATCATTAACAGTAATTTTAAACGCACCCTGGTGGGCAGCGAGTACAACACCCGTCGTGAGCAGTGCGAAACCGGCGCGCGTTTCTTCCAGCAAAAAGCGCTGCGTGACGTGAATATCGATCAGTTCAACGCCGTCGCGCACGAACTGGACCCGGTGGTTGCCCGCCGCGTCCGCCATGTGCTGACCGAAAATGCGCGTACCGTGGAAGCCGCCAGCGCGCTGGAAAAAGGCGACCTGCAGCGTATGGGCGTCCTGATGGCGGAATCCCATGCCTCCATGCGTGATGATTTCGAAATCACCGTACCGCACATCGACACCCTGGTGGAGATCGTGAAAAACACCATCGGCGATAAAGGCGGCGTGCGCATGACCGGCGGCGGATTTGGCGGCTGCGTGGTCGCGCTGGTGCCGGAAGCGCTGGTGCCTGCGGTGAAAGAGGCCGTTGCGGCACAGTACGAAGCTAAAACCGGCATTAAAGAAACCTTTTACGTGTGCAAACCTTCACAGGGAGCGGGACAGTGCTAAATGAATCTTCCGGGGCAGCGCCAGATGGACTGCCCTTCCGTCTGATTACCCTGCGCAACAGCGCAGGGATGGTGGTCACCGTCATGGACTGGGGCGCAACGTTGCTGTCGGCACGGGTCCCGCTTTCCGATGGCTCAGTGCGTGAAGCGCTGCTCGGTTGTGCCACCCCTGAACACTATATCCACCAGAACGCCTTTCTGGGCGCCTCAGTGGGGCGCTACGCGAACCGTATCGCCAAAAGCCAGTTTGTCCTCGACAGGGAAACTTACACGCTCGTGCCAAGCCAGGGTGAAAACCAGCTGCACGGCGGCCCGGAAGGGTTTGATAAGCGCCGCTGGCGGATTGAGCGACAAAATGACAGTGAAGCGCTGCTCTCATTAACCTCGCCTGATGGCGACCAGGGTTTTCCTGGCAAAGTGAACGCCAGCGTGCTTTATCGCCTTGGCGGAGATAACCGCCTCGCTATTGAGTATCGCGCGACCACGGATAAGCCTTGCCCGGTGAATCTGACTAACCACGCCTACTTCAACCTTAACGGCGATCAGAGCGACGTGCGCAGCCACAGGCTGCAATTGCTGGCGGATGCTTATCTACCGGTCAACAGCATGGGCATCCCGGTCGGCGACCTGAAAAACGTGGCACAGACCAGCTTTGATTTCCGCCAGCCGAAAACGCTGGCACAGGATTTCTTAAGCGATGACGATCAGCGCGTGGTAAAAGGTTACGATCATGCGTTTTTGCTGCAAGCCAAAGGCGATGCCAGCCAGCCTGCCGCACACGTCTGGTCGGCGGACAATAAACTGCAAATGTCTGTTTATACCTCTGCCCCGGCGCTACAGTTTTACTCCGGGAATTTCCTTGAAGGGACACCCGCACGCGGCAATACGGCCTACAGTGCGTGGCAGGGTCTGGCGCTGGAAAGCGAGTTTTTACCCGACAGCCCGAACCGCCCGGACTATCCTCACGGCAGTTGTATTCTGCAACCCGGCGATGAATATGTCAGCCTGACGGAATATCACTTTATTCCCGCCTGATAACCAACCCTCCACGCGGAGGGTTTTTTTTGCCCATTTCGCTGAAATATCGGCCAATCATCGACAAAATGGTAACCACTAATTCACAAGCACCTTACACTGGGCCACTATTTTCGCTATGGTTAAGGGTAATCGTTGCTGCTGGTCATTACAGGGCAATATAATGAGAATTGTTATCATTCAATCAGGCTTATGAAGGAGTAAGTGTATGGCTGTTACTAAACTGGTTCTGGTTCGTCACGGCGAAAGCCAGTGGAACAATGAAAACCGCTTCACCGGTTGGTACGACGTTGATCTGTCGGAGAAAGGTGTTAGCGAAGCCAAAGCAGCAGGTAAACTGCTAAAAGATGAAGGCTTCAGCTTCGACTTTGCGTATACCTCTGTGCTGAAACGTGCCATCCACACCCTGTGGAATGTGCTGGACGAACTGGATCAGGCCTGGCTGCCGGTAGAGAAATCCTGGAAACTGAATGAACGTCACTACGGTGCGCTGCAGGGTCTGAACAAAGCAGAAACCGCGGAGAAATACGGTGACGAGCAGGTGAAACAGTGGCGTCGCGGCTTTGCTGTTACTCCACCGGAGCTGACGAAAGATGATGAGCGTTTCCCGGGCCACGATCCGCGTTATGCAAAACTGACCGAGAAAGAGCTGCCGACCACCGAGAGCCTGGCGCTGACTATCGAACGCGTTGTGCCTTACTGGAACGAAACCATTCTGCCGCGCCTGAAAAGCGGTGAGCGCGTCATCATCGCCGCACACGGCAACTCCCTGCGTGCGCTGGTGAAATACCTGGATAACATGGGTGAAGACGAAATCCTCGAACTGAACATCCCGACTGGCGTGCCGCTGGTTTACGAGTTCGACGAAAACTTCAAGCCTATCAAACACTATTACCTGGGGAACGCCGACGAGATCGCTGCAAAAGCGGCTGCCGTTGCCAACCAGGGTAAAGCGAAATAATTTTCGCAAAGCATAAAAAAAGCGTGGAGCAATCCACGCTTTTTTTCTTTGCGGCACCAATACACAACATCATTTGAGGCTGTGCCGGGGCGGCAAAGAATGAAATCCCCGAGAGCATAGATAACTCTGTAACCGGGGTTTCTGAGTGCAGCCAATAAAGAGACAGGCTTAAGGATGAAGTGTAGTTACTGGCGACGCGCTTTTACTGCTGCCGCTAGTTGGCGCAGGACCGTGTCGGTATCTTCCCAGCCAATGCACGCATCGGTCACGCTCTTGCCATAGACCAGCGGCTCGCCACTTTCGAGGCTCTGATTGCCTTCTACCAGGTGGCTTTCAATCATCACGCCGATAATTGCTTTCTCGCCACCAGCAATCTGCTGACAGACATCTGCCCCCACTTCCATCTGCTTTTTGAACTGCTTGCTGGAGTTCGCATGGCTGAAATCAATCATCACCTGTGCAGGCAGACCGGCTTTTTCCAGCCCCACTTTCACTTCTGCTACATGTTTTGCACTGTAGTTCGGCTCTTTACCACCGCGCAGAATGATATGGCAGTCGCCATTCCCGCTGGTGTTAACAATCGCGGAGTGCCCCCATTTGGTCACGGAGAGGAAGCAGTGTGGCGCTCCCGCTGCATTGATCGCGTCAATGGCGACTTTGATGGTACCGTCAGTGCCGTTTTTGAATCCCACCGGGCACGAAAGACCAGAGGCCAGCTCACGGTGAACCTGGGATTCAGTGGTACGTGCGCCAATAGCGCCCCAGCTCATCAGGTCGGCAACGTACTGCGGGGTGATCATGTCAAGGAATTCACCGGCAGCCGGTAATCCGCTGTCATTGATATCCAGCAATAACTTACGCGCAATGCGCAGGCCATCGTTGATTTGGAAGCTGTTATCCATGTGCGGATCGTTGATGAGCCCTTTCCAGCCCACGGTGGTGCGCGGTTTTTCAAAGTAAACGCGCATCACGATTTCCAGTTCACCCTGGAGCTCTTCACGCAGCGTCAGCAGACGCGCTGCGTACTCCTTGGCCGCAGCCGGATCGTGAATAGAGCACGGGCCAATCACCACCAGCAGGCGATCGTCATTGCCTTTCAAAATTTTGTGAATCGCTTTGCGGGCATGAGAGACCGTTTTGGCCGCAGTTTCGGTAGCAGGAAACTTCTCAAGGAGCGCGACAGGAGGTAATAACTCGTTGATCTCTTTAATGCGTAAATCGTCGTTCTGATAATTCATGATCGTTCCAGCGTTGCCATACTTATTTTAATGAATGCAATCTCTCCAATCTAACTTGTCGGTCAGGTAGTGTAAACGCGAATTTACAGTTCGGGCAGAAAATTCCTGGAATTCCCCTAAAAACCGCCAGAAAGTAGCGAATAGCGATAACGACGCTACACTTTTTAAGTGTTAATACTTAGTTTGATTTATTTTTCAAGATTATATTCCGCCTTAATCGGCGATATATAACATGTTTCACTACTGAGCGTGATAGTTCGTTCGCGCATGTCAGGCCGATGATTCGTATCGGTAAACAATGACCAGAACAGGAGCATCATGATGAAAATGAATAAATTAGCGACACTTTTCTTGACGACAACTCTGACCCTGGCAAGCGGTGCGGCATTCGCTGCGGATTCTACCTCTCAAAACAATAATGGTCAGGCAAACGCCGCCGCCAGTGCGGGGCAGACAGCGCCGGATGCGAAAGAGAACCTTGCGCCAAATACCTCCACAAATGGTTCTGATTCTTCAGGCATGAAACTGAACACTGAAAAACACACCAACTCTCATGTCGGCACTCAGCACATGACAAAAGATGAGATCCATAAAAACTCTCAGTGTAAAGACGGTAAGTGTCCGGATATCAATAAGAAAGTTCAGACCGGTAACGGTATTAACAATGACACAGATACCAAAACCGACGGCACTACGCAGTAAAATAGCCTGCGGCTAAAATGGGGAGAGCTTCGGCTCTCCTCAATTTTTTCTGCTGATTAGCAAAAGATCTGCAATGATGTAAGACGCTGCTAACGCCAATTACACGGGACGGCTTATTATGGCGCATTCACACTCTCACTCTCACCTCCCTGCTGACGCCAATGCGCGGCGATTACTTCTGGCCTTTAGCGTCACAGCATTGTTCATGTTGGTCGAGGTGGTTGGGGGACTGATTTCAGGCTCACTGGCGTTACTGGCCGATGCCGGGCATATGCTGACGGATGCTGCTGCACTCTTTTTTGCCCTGCTGGCAGTGCATTTTGCCCACCGCCCCTCAGGACCCCGACGCACTTTTGGCTGGCTTCGTCTGACCACCCTGGCTGCCTTTATTAATGCCATTGCGCTTGTATTGATTACTTTTTTTATCGTCTGGGAAGCCATTCAGCGCTTTTACCATCCTCAACCCGTGGCAGGTATGACAATGATGGTGATTGCCGTCATGGGATTGCTGGCGAATATCCTGGCATTCTGGCTGCTGCATCGTGGTAATGAAGAACGGAATTTGAATGTCCGGGCGGCAGCCCTGCATGTTCTTGGCGATCTGCTGGGCTCCGTGGGCGCCATTGCCGCTGCGCTGATCATTATGTTTACCGGCTGGACACCCGCCGACCCGATACTTTCGATACTGGTCTCGGTGCTGGTATTACGCAGCGCGTGGGCACTCTTGCGTGAAAGCGTCAATGAATTGCTGGAGGGAGCGCCCACGTCACTGGATATCAACGCTCTGAAACGGCATCTGCGGCGGGCCATTAGCGAAGTGCGCGATGTCCATCATGTGCATGTCTGGCTGGTGGGAGAAAAAGCGCTGATGACGTTACATGTCCAGGTTATTCCACCACACGATCACGACGGACTACTGCGGCAAATTGAACATTTTCTGGTGCATCACTATCAGATTGAGCATGTCACCATTCAGATGGAGTACCAGCCCTGTAGCGGGCCTGACTGCCATCTCAGCGAGACGCAGCCAGACCACAGCCATTCACACCACCATTAGTTCGAGAACGCGTGAGAGCCGCGCTCACGGGCGCTATTTATCCACATCCGGCTACCGTTGAGTGCGATAAAGGTCAGAATCATATATTCCAGCGACATGGCCCAGACGCCTTGCAGGGCAAAAATCACGACGCTGATTACATTGATAATGACCCACAGCAGCCAGTTCTCGACATATTTCCGCGTCATCAAAACCATGGCGACGATGGAAAGTACCATCATGCAGGAATCCCAGAACGGGAAGGCGTCTGGCTGCAATTCGGGCATCGCCACATTCAGCCCCACCGTCTGCATCATCGAGACCGCCACGCGAGTGAGCACCGCAAAGACCGGATCGATAAAGAAGGTCATAAAACCGATAGCAAGCGCGCAGACAACCAGCCAGGCTAGAGCCTTAGGTAAAGGCAACCAGCGGATTTGCAGAACTGCCTCGTTGGCGGTTGTTTGCCGTGACCAGGCGTACCAGCCGTAGATATTGGCGGCAAAGAAAAAAAGCTGGAGCAACAGGCTGGCGTAGAGCTGAATCTGGAAGAAGATAATGGCAAACAGCGTTACGTTGATTAAGCCAAATGCATAATTACTGATTTTTTCCAGGCTGGCGAGCCAGATGCATAACAGACCCGCCACCGTCCCTACCGCTTCAATCCATGAGAGATCGTAGCCTCCGGCGCCGATCGGGATATGTACCAAAATATTCTGCGTGCTAAAAAAATCCATCTTTTCCCCAGAGCGTATTCCTACGCATTTTTCCTCATTAAGAACGTAGTGTAGCCGCAAAATCCAACATACGGTTCAGTGGCAACAAAGCGCCTTCACGCAACGCGGCGTCGACATGGATCTCGTGCGCCGCGCCACCGTTCTCCAGCCCTTCGGCAATGGCTTTCAGACCATTCATTGCCATCCACGGGCAGTGAGCACAGCTACGGCAGGTTGCTCCCTCCCCGGCGGTCGGCGCCTCAAGTAACTCTTTCTCTGGCACCGCCTGCTGCATTTTATAAAAGATACCGCGGTCAGTGGCGACAATCAGTTGCTTATGTGGAAGTGTTTTTGCGGCATTGATCAACTGGCTGGTGGAACCGACCGCGTCGGCCAGTTTGACCACAGAATCCGGAGATTCCGGGTGCACCAGGATGGCGGCATCCGGATAAAGCGCCTTCATGCGAATCAGCGCCTGTGTTTTAAATTCGTCATGTACGATGCAGGCCCCTTGCCAGCACAGTACATCCGCACCCGTTTGTTTCTGTACGTAGCTGCCGAGATGGCGGTCAGGCGCCCAGATGATTTTCTCGCCAAGGCTATCCAGATGTTCAATCAACTCAACGGCAATACTGGATGTCACAACCCAGTCAGCACGGGCTTTTACTGCCGCCGAGGTGTTGGCGTATACCACAACGGTACGGTCCGGATGCGCATCGCAAAAAGCGCTGAACTCCTCAATCGGACAGCCCAAATCCAGAGAACACTCGGCGTTGAGTGTCGGCATAAGGATGGTTTTTTCGGGACTGAGGATTTTGGCGGTTTCACCCATAAAGCGCACGCCAGCTACCAGCAGCGTTGAGGCCGGATGTTTGGCTCCAAAGCGCGCCATCTCAAGTGAGTCAGAAATACAGCCGCCCGTCTCTTCCGCCAGTTGCTGAATTTCCGGGTCCGTGTAGTAATGTGCAACCATCACGGCATCACGCTCTTTTAACAAGCGTTTGATTTTTTCCCGATAAAATTCTTTTTCATCACGGCTCAGCGGGAGAGGCTTAGGGGGAAAAGGATAGATTCCTGCTTGCGGATCGAACATTACGCTCATCATGCTTACTCGTTTTACTGGCTTAACAAAATGCCTTTCTTTTACGACAGCGCGGCAAAGGCAAGGCGAATGTGTTTTATATACTAAACAAGATAGCGGATTAAGGGGTAAAAGTCACAATAAATGAACGGATGGGTGATGAAGTGCAAGGGAAAGCGATAAATCGGCTCATTGCAGATAGCAAAAAAGCGCCGCCAGCGCCATTTTTACATTGGTGGGTCGTGCAGGATGACTCGACTTCGCCTCGCCCTTCGGGCGGTCGTCGCAGGCGGCTCCGTTGTCTCACTGCGTTCGACCCGAACCTGCTGCAGGTGTACTCGTCTCATCCTGAGACTCACCCTCCGGGCCAACGCTATCGCGTTGTTCAAAATTGTTCCCGACAATTTTGTCGAATCTTTTATATCGCAGATAGCAAAAAAGCGCCGCCAGCGCCATTTTTACATTGGTGGGTCGTGCAGGATGACTCGGCTTCGCCTCGCCCTTCGGGCCGTCGCCGCAGGCGGCTCCGTTGTCTCACTTCGTTCGACCCGAACCTGCTGCAGGTTCGAATCTTTTATATCGCAGATAGCAAAAAAGCGCCTTTAGGGCGCTTTTTTACATTGGTGGGTCGTGCAGGATTCGAACCTGCGACCAATTGATTAAAAGTCAACTGCTCTACCAACTGAGCTAACGACCCCTTGCGGGATTTTACTGCTTTAATCATTCAGAGTGGTGGGTCGTGCAGGATGACTCGGCTTCGCCTCGCCCTACGGGCCGCTGCTGACGCAACGTTATCCTTCACGTTCTCTACCAGTGACCACCTTGCAATTGGTGGGTCGTGCAGGATTCGAACCTGCGACCAATTGATTAAAAGTCAACTGCTCTACCAACTGAGCTAACGACCCATACGGGTGTCATCTGAAAGATTTTTACTCGGAACCACATGAAGCTGTGGAGCGTGCAGGATGACTCGGCTTTGCATCACCATTCGGGCGTTGCTAACGCAACCATATCCTTCACGTTTAACACTGGAGTAAAGCGTTAAATTGGTGGGTCGTGCAGGATTCGAACCTGCGACCAATTGATTAAAAGTCAACTGCTCTACCAACTGAGCTAACGACCCGAGTGGTGGGTGATGACGGGATCGAACCGCCGACCCCCTCCTTGTAAGGGAGGTGCTCTCCCAGCTGAGCTAATCACCCGATACTTCGCTGGATACTGACTTAGTGGTGGGTCGTGCAGGATGACTCGGCTTCGCCTCGCCCTACGGGCCGTTGCTGACGCAACGTTATCCTTCACGTTTTACTATCGCGTTCCACCAGAACGATTGGTGGGTCGTGCAGGATTCGAACCTGCGACCAATTGATTAAAAGTCAACTGCTCTACCAACTGAGCTAACGACCCACTTTTGCGTTGCTTTTGGTTTGTTTGATATCCCGTGGCAACGGCGGCATATATTACTGATTTAAGAACGCAGCGCAACAAGAATTTCGAGGAAGATCACCTGACTGCTTATGATTCACGCGACAAGACCAGAAAAAAAGCGATTTCTGGTCATGTGCTATTCATCACATAGAACCGAGACGTTTCTGTGCCTGTTTTGCACCTTCGGTACCCGGATACTTCGCGACCACCTGCTGGTAAACGGCTTTCGCCTTTGCCGTGTCACCTTTGTCTTGCATGATCACGCCGACTTTAAACATCGCATCTGGCGCTTTCGGTGATTTGGGGTAATTTTTCACAACGGAGGCAAAATAGAACGCCGCATCATCCTTTTTACCCTTGTTGTAATTCAACTGCCCCAGCCAATAGTTGGCATTCGGAACATAGGTTGAATCCGGGTATTTTTTAACAAAGTTCTGGAATGCGGCAATCGCGTCATCCTGGCGAGATTTATCCTGTACCAGGGCAATCGCTGCATTGTAATCGGTATTGGCATCACCGCTTTGTACCGGTGCGCCAGAGGTTGCCGCTTCGTCAGGCGCTGCCTGTGCCGCTGCCCCACCCTGATCGCCCGAAGCCTGCTGCGTTTGACCTGCCGCACCGCCGTTACTCAGACTACCGATCTGCTGCTGAATTTGCTGCTGACGTTCAACAACCTGATTAAGCTGGTACTGACTTTCCTGAATTTGGCCACGCAGGGTGTCAATATCCGCCTGGTTATCAGCGAGTTGTTGCTGGAGTTGAGTTAAAAGCTGGCTGTGAGCATTAGAAATACGCTCGAGTTGAGTGACACGGTCTTCGACCGAGCCTGAGCCGACACTACTGATTGGCGCTTGAGCATTAGCGGCCCAGGGGGCCGCTATGCCAACCAGTAACGACAGACTCAATAAATGATGTCTGAGGTTACTGCTCATGCAATTCTCTTAGTAAACCAGTACGGCACGACGGTTTTTAGCGTAAGCCGCTTCGTCATGACCCAGTACTGCAGGTTTTTCTTTACCGTAAGAAACGATGGAGATCTGGTCAGCGGTAACACCTTTACCCTGCAGGTACATTTTAACGGCGTTAGCACGACGTTCGCCCAGGGAGATGTTGTATTCCGGAGTACCACGTTCGTCCGCGTGACCTTCTACGGTGACTTTGTAAGACGGGTTGCTACGCAGGAAGTTAGCGTGCGCGTCCAGCATCGCAGCAAAATCAGAACGGATGTCATACTTGTCCAGATCAAAGTAGACGATGTTGTTCTGCTGCAGCTGCTGCATCTGCAGACGAGCTTGCTCTTCAGAAGACATGTTACCGTTACCGTTCATACCAGTGCCCGCACCCAGCATACCTTCGCCATTCTGGTCGTTGGTTGCTTTTTTAGAAGAACAGGCCGCGATTGCCATGATCGGCAGAACCAGCATCAGGCCTTTCAGCACTTTGTTCAGTTGCATTTCGTTAATTCCTTTAATTACCAATTATTATTTAGACAGATACGGCGACCAGGCAGGGGATTTCACCTGTCCATCAGACGCCGGAATACGCGCTTTGAAACGCCCATCTGTAGAAACCAGATTCAGCACGGATCCCATCCCCTGAGAAGAGCTGTAGATTACCATCGTGCCGTTAGGTGCCAGACTCGGCGATTCATCCAGGAACGTTGACGATAAAACCTGCACGCCACCCGCTACCAGATCCTGCTTGGCAATGTGTTGCTGACCGCCATCGGAGCTCACCATTACCATAAACTTACCGTCAGAACTTACGTCAGCATCCTGGTTTTGTGAACCCTGCCAGGTGATGCGCTGCGCAGCGCCGCCGTTAACGTTAATTTTATAAACCTGTGGACGACCTGCCTGGTCGGAAGTAAACGCCAGATTCTGGCTATCCGGGAACCAGGTGGGTTCAGTGTTATTGCTGCGACCGTCGGTGACCTGACGGATTTGACCAGACCCCAGATCCATCACATAGATGTTCAGGCTACCGGTTTTTGACAGCGCAAAGGCAATCTTAGAACCATCCGGAGAGAACGCCGGCGCACCGTTGTGACGCGGGAAAGACGCAACCTGACGAATCGCGGTACTGGACAGATCCTGAATCACCAGCGCAGAACGACCACTTTCGAAGGTCACATACGCCAGTTTAGAGGCATCTGGCGACCACGCCGGAGACATCAGCGGCTGTGAAGAGCGGTGAACGACGGCAGTGTTGAAACCATCGTAGTCAGAGACGCGCAGTTCGTACGGGAACTGGCCGCCACTGCTCTGGACGACATACGCGATACGGGTGCGGAATGCACCTTTAATGCCGGTCAGTTTCTGGAACACATCGTCACTGGCAGTGTGCGCGCCATAGCGCAGCCACTGTTTGCTGACGTTGAAGGAGTTCTGTGCCAGTACGGTACCCGGCGCACCGCCGGTGTCGACCAGCTGGTAAGCCACTTTATAGGTGCCATCCGGGTTCGGGCTGACCTGGCCCACAACGACAGCATCAATACCCAGTGCAGACCATGCTGCGGGCTGAACTTCCTGTGCCGTCGCCGGCTGCTGAGGCAGACGAGAACGATCCAGAGGATTGAATTTACCGCTGTTACGCAGATCCGACGCCACGATATTGCCGATATCCTCTGGCGCGCCGCCAGGGCCTGCCCACTGGAAGGGCACAACACCGATTGGGCGTGCCGAGTCCACCCCCTGGGTGATCTCGATACGTACTTCTGCGTGCAGCACCGCTGCCCACAGCATCAGAAAACCAAACGCTACACGTAATGCCTGCTTCATCTCATCTCCCTTATCCGGGCGGAAAACCCGCGATAATTTAGCAGAATGTTAACAAACTCAATTATACAAAACTACCGAAACACAGGGACTAACTTAGTCTGTTTTCCCTGCCCGTGCAGAAGAATTCGTAACTAAGGTTTAAAGTCCAGAGGTACATTTCTAAAGACCTTATAGACCTCAGCCGTTGGCGGTTTAGGGAACTTCGACATACGATTTGTCGCGGCTAACATCGCCTGACAAAACGCTGGGTCGCCCCCCTCCTGCGCCACTGAGAGCAAAGTGCCGTCTTCTGCAATTTTCACACGCAACGTACAGGTTTTGCCCGCATAAGTGTCCCAGTCATACAGATGGCCTTTAATCGCCGCCTGTACTTGAGACATATAAGCACTGATATCAGCCTGAGACGCTCCGCCTTGACCTGCCTTACTTCCTTTAGCAGGTGAATCGCCACCTGTGGTACCACTGGAATGACCTTTCGGCGCATTCTTACCGGAACTCAGGTCGCCCAGCAGATCGTCAACACCTGACGCGGCAGCCGCTTTCTCTGCAGCCGCTTTCTTGGCTGCAGCCGCTTTCTCGGCAGCGGCTTTCTTATCGGCAGCAGCCTTCTCAGCAGCCGCTTTCTTATCTGCAGCGGCCTTCTCAGCAGCAGCGGCTTTTTCAGCGGCGGCTTTCTCTGCCGCTGCCTTCTCGGCAGCCGCGGCTTTTTCAGCGGCGGCCTTCTCTGCTGCGGCTTTTTTCGCAGCGTCCGCAGCCGCCTTCTTCTCAGCATCCTGCTGAGCTTTCTTCGCGGCTTCTGCTTCGGCTTTCTTCTGAGCATCGGCTGCAGCTTTGGCCGCTTCTGCTTCAGCTTTTTTCTTCGCATCAGCCGCCGCTTTGGCTGCATCGGCTTCTGCTTTTTTCTGTGCATCTGCCGCCGCTTTCTTCGCGGCTTCCGCGGCTTCTTTTGCCTGTGCATCCGCTTTCGCTTTTGCATCAGCAGCGGCTTTTGCTGCAGCTTCTTCCGCCTGTTTCTGCGCTTCCTGCGCTTTCTTCGCGGCGTCTTCTGCTTTTTTCTGTTCTGCGGCCTGCTCACGGGCAGCTTCTTGCGCCTGCAAACGTTCCTGCTCAAGCTGTTTTAAGCGCTCCTGCTCGGCAGCCTGTTTTTCACGCAGTTCTTCTGCCTGCTGCTGGGCCTGCTTGTCACGTTGCTCTTGCGCACGCTTTGCGCTGGCCTGTTGCTGCTGCTGACGGTTGTAATTCTGGACAACGGCACCGGGATCGACCATTACCGCATCAATAGAAGAACCGCCGCCGCCACCCGCAGAAGCATCAATATTTTCATCAAACGAACTCCAGATCAGCAGTGCAACCAGAATCACATGCAACACCGCCGAAATGATTATCGCTCGTTTAAGTTTGTCGTTTTGTTCGGTTGCCTTTGACACTCTCGGTTCCCAAAAACTGCCGCCTGTTAAGCCGGTGATCAGATAGGCTGCGTCATCAAGCCAACCGATTTAACACCCGCGCTGTGTAACAGGTTTAGCGCTTTAATGATTTCATCGTAAGGCACTTCTTTTGCGCCACCGATCAAGAAAACGGTTTTCGGATTTGATTGCAGGCGACGCTGCGCTTCTGCAATCACTTGCTCTGGCGGTAGCTGATCCATGCGATCTTTTTCCACCACCACGCTGTATTGTCCGACACCGGAAACCTCAATAATGACCGGAGGATCGTCATTGGTGCTGACGGTTTTCGACTCTGTCGCATCCGGCAGGTCAACCTCCACGCTCTGGGTGATGATCGGTGCGGTTGCCATAAAGATCAGCAACAGCACCAGCAGCACGTCCAGCAGCGGAACAATATTGATTTCGGATTTGAGGCCACGACTGTTACGGCTGCCCCGTCCACGCGTTCTGGCCATGGTTTACCCCTTGTTGCTCTCGGTGCTGGTAAACGCCTGACGATGCAGAATAGCCGTGAACTCTTCCATAAAGTTGTCGTAGTTCAGCTCCAGTTTGTTCACGCGCTGGTTCAGGCGGTTGTAGGCCATTACCGCCGGAATCGCTGCGAACAGGCCGATTGCGGTGGCGATCAACGCTTCGGCGATACCCGGCGCAACCATCTGTAAGGTTGCCTGCTTCACCGCACCCAGTGCGATAAAGGCGTGCATGATCCCCCACACCGTACCAAACAGACCAATATACGGGCTGATGGAACCGACGGTACCGAGGAAAGGAATATGCGTTTCCAGGTTTTCCAGCTCGCGGTTCATCGAAATGCGCATCGCCCTGGATGCCCCTTCAACAATCGCTTCCGGCGCATGGCTGTTGGCACGGTGTAAACGCGCAAACTCTTTGAACCCGCTGTAGAAGATTTGTTCCGAACCCGTCAGGTTATCACGACGCCCCTGGCTTTCCTGGTACAGACGCGACAGTTCAATGCCCGACCAGAACTTGTCTTCAAAGGCTTCCGCTTCACGACCGGCTGCGTTGAGAATGCGCGTTCGCTGGATGATGATGGCCCAGGATGCGATTGAAAAACCAATCAAAATCAACATGATAAGTTTGACCAGAAGGCTAGCCTTCAGGAACAAATCAAGGATGTTCATGTCAGTCACTGCTTAAACTCCGCGACAATAGACTTGGGAAGCGCACGAGGCTTCATTAAGAGTGGATCAACACAGACAATCAGTACCTCAGCTTCGTTCAGAACTGTATTCTCTGCGTTGACGATCCGCTGCGTGAAGACCAGAGAGGTCCCGCGCATTGATGTAATTTCCGTTTGGACTTCGAGCATATCGTCGAGTCTGGCGGGCGCAAAATACTCCAGCGTGAGCTTGCGTACCACGAATGCGACGCGCTCGGCCAGCAAGACTTGCTGGCTAAAGTGATGGTGGCGCAGCATCTCAGTGCGTGCTCGTTCATAAAAAGCCACGTAGCTGGCGTGGTAAACCACACCACCGGCGTCGGTATCTTCGTAATAGACACGAACCGGCCATCGAAACAGCGTTGTATTCACTTTACATCCCGGTAATGCAATTAAATTGTGTCCTGTCATGGTTCGCGGATGGTGCTGATGAACAATGGCAGGACTCAACCTCAAGTTAGAGCTTTTAAACTTCGCTACTATACGCGCGGGGAAGATGGTTTGGAATGGGTAGAAGTAAACGGAGAGTAAAAATATATGGGCTTTTGCAAGCCCATATCATAAGCGGAGATTTCTTATTCAAAAGAAGAAGAAAATCAAACCTGCCAGCATTACCAGGTCTGCGATCAGCGGGCAAAAAATGCCTTGCCAGTGTATCGCGCGGGGACGGAATCCTACTCCATGAATCACACCAGCGCAGACGGCCCACATCAGCAGAAAGCCATGCCAGATTTCCAGGTCGCTGGTCTTTGCCGCGAAGCGCGAGGGATCCCAAAAGATACAGCCTGCCAGCACTAATGCCATAATTAAGGAAAGCGCCCTTAACGGGCGCTTATCCATTACCGCATAAAGTTTCGCGATAATCTCGTTCATCAATGCTCTTCTTGCTTACCGGCTTTCAGCGCTTCCACGTGTTCAAATGCCAGCGCCGTAATCACTCCAAAAGCACAGGCAAGAAGCGTTCCTAAAATCCATGCGAAATACCACATTATCAGCTCCTTACTTAGTACAGAGAGTGGGTGTTGCTTTCGATGTCTTCTTTCGTAATACGACCGAACATTTTCCAGTAACACCAGGCGGTGTAAATCAGAATGATCGGTACGAAGACCAGCGCCACAAAAGTCATCAGGTTCAGGGTCAACTGACTGGAGGTAGCATCCCACATAGTCAGACTGGCGTTCATCATAATGCTTGACGGCATGATGAACGGGAACATCGCGATACCCGCAGTCAGGATAATGCAGGCCAGGGTCAGTGAAGAGAACACGAACGCCAGTGCGCCTTTTTCCGCACGCGAAGTCAGCACCGTCAGCAGCGGCAACACCACACCAAGGGCAGGAATCGCCCACAATGACGGGATGTTATTGAAGTTCGCCAGCCAGGCACCAGCCTGACGCGCCACTTCTTTATTCAGCGGGTTGGAAGCAGCATGGTGGTCCATTGCGGAAGTCACAACATAACCATCAATACCGTAGACCACCCACACCCCGGCCAGCACGAAGCAGATCGTGGTAACCAGCGCGGCAACCTGCGAGGTTGTACGTGCACGCAGATGCAGTTCACCCACCGTACGCATTTGCAGATAGGTTGCGCCCTGGGTGATGATCATCGCCACGCTTACCACACCGGCCAGCAGACCAAACGGGTTGAGCAACTGGAAGAAGTTCCCGGTGTAGGTCAGACGCAGATATTCATCGACGCTGAACGGTACGCCCTGCAGCAGGTTACCAAAGGCAACACCAATGACCAGCGGCGGCACAAAGCTACCGATGAAAATGCCCCAGTCCCACATGTTGCGCCAGCGGCTCTCTTCGATCTTAGAGCGATAGTCAAAACCTACCGGACGGAAGAACAGAGAGGCCAGCACCAGGATCATCGCCACATAGAAACCAGAGAACGCGGCGGCATAGACCATTGGCCAGGCAGCGAACAATGCACCACCCGCCGTGATCAGCCATACCTGGTTACCGTCCCAGTGTGGTGCGATGGAGTTGATCATCACACGGCGTTCGGTATCGCTACGACCCAGGAAACGGGTGAGCATGCCCACCCCCATGTCGAAGCCGTCGGTGACGGCGAAACCGATCAGCAGAATGCCAACCAGCAGCCACCAGATAAAACGTAATACTTCATAATCGATCATTTGACGACTCCTGTCTTAGCGTGCCGGCTGAGAAGCCACAGTGGACTGCTCGTAATGATAGCGGCCAGTTTTCAGGCTGCTTGGGCCCAGGCGTGCGAACTTGAACATCAAGAACATTTCAGCCACCAGGAACAGGGTATACAGACCGCAAATCAGAATCATCGAGAACAGCAGGTCGCCTGCGGTCAGGGTCGAGTTCGCCACAGCGGTCGGCAGCATTTCACCGATAGCCCACGGTTGACGACCGTACTCCGCCACAAACCAGCCGGATTCGATAGCAATCCACGGTAGCGGGATGCCATACAGCGCAGCACGCAGCAGCCATTTTTTCTCGCCGATGCGGTTACGGCAAACGGTCCAGAACGACACGGCGATGATGAACAGCATCAGCACGCCACACGCCACCATAATACGGAAGGCGAAGTACAGCGGCGCCACACGTGGAATGGAGTCCTGCGTTGCCTGTTTAATCTGCGCTTCAGTCGCATCCGCCACATTCGGCGTATAGCGTTTGAGCAGCAAGCCGTAGCCCAGGTCTTTCTTCACGTTGTTGAACTCATCGCGTACGGACGGGTCTTTCGAACCGGAACGCAGTTGCTCAAGCAGGTGATACGCTTTCATACCGTTACGGATACGCTCTTCATGCTGCACCATCAGGTCTTTCAGGCCGATAACCGGCGTGTCGACAGAACGGGTAGCGATGATGCCCAGCGCGTAAGGGATCTGGATGGACATATGGTTTTTCTGCGCATCCTGGTCCGGAATACCAAACAGGGTAAACGCAGCCGGTGCAGGTTGGGTTTCCCACTCAGCTTCGATGGCCGCCAGTTTGGTTTTCTGCACGTCACCCATTTCGTAACCGGATTCATCACCCAGTACGATAACGGACAGCACGGCAGCCATACCGAAGCTCGCTGCGATAGCAAAGGAGCGTTTCGCGAACGCGATGTCACGACCGCGCAGCAGGTAGTAAGAGCTGATACCAAGGATGAAGATGGCACCGCAGGTATAGCCAGAGGCCACGGTATGGACAAATTTCACCTGAGCAACCGGGTTCAGTACCAGTTCGGCGAAGCTGACCATTTCCATACGCATGGTTTCGAAGTTGAAATCTGCAGCAACCGGGTTTTGCATCCAGCCATTTGCCACAAGGATCCACAACGCGGACAAGTTGGAGCCCAGCGCGACCAGCCAGGTCACTGCCATATGCTGTACTTTGCCCAGACGATCCCAACCGAAGAAAAACAGACCTACAAAAGTGGACTCGAGGAAGAAGGCCATCAAACCTTCAATGGCCAGTGGCGCACCGAAGATGTCCCCAACGTAGTGAGAATAGTAAGACCAGTTAGTCCCGAACTGGAACTCCATGGTCAAACCAGTGGCCACGCCCAGAGCAAAGTTGATACCAAACAACTTGCCCCAGAACTTGGTCATATCTTTATAAATCTGTTTGCCGGAGAGGACGTAGACCGTTTCCATAATGGCCAGCAAGAACGCCATACCGAGCGTCAGTGGCACAAAAAGGAAGTGGTACATCGCGGTCAAGGCAAACTGCAAACGTGACAGTTCGACTATATCTAACATCATGACTCCTTGCTCATCGCATGAAGACTCCGAGAGTAAACCTCGTCAGCGAAGGTTTACGCGCATGCCCCAATACAAAAGTTGTTGCACTTTTAAATCATCATCAGCAATAACGTTGATGCTGATTCAAAAAAGTTACAACTACGTTAATAAAAAACCCAAATTGATCTCTCGAATATATTACTCCGCAAACCCCTTACAATAAAAAGGTTTTTATTGTGTTTGTTTTACGTTTTTCGACAGTGATCAATTTATACTGAATTTAGCAGTTTTAAGCCAATTTGATCGGCGACAATTTAACTATTTTTGATGCCTTTTCCAAGCTTTTAAATATTGATTTAAATCAATTTCATCAGTTTCTGTTAATTTTGTAGACACGGCATCCTTTTAGTAAAAAAGGTGTTAACAATATGTATATCTTAACGCAGACAACCGTTATCAAACGGTCGCGAAAGAGAAATAATTACCCGCTTATTTAACGTTTAATCCTGAGTGCGCATTACGGCTTGCAAAAAAGGTCGGATTGCTCAGGGAAAAAGAGGTGATTTTATTACCCTCATTTATTTCACAATAATTTCACTTTCAGGAAAAAATATTTAACACCACAGGGTTACTATTCAATAAAAAAGGCCGCGCAGTGTTACGCAGCCTTAAGTAAAAATCTAACAGGAACGGCTTATTAACATTCCTCAAGGTTATGATTGTTGGCTTTCAGCGTTAATTTGTCCCAACAATTCCAGAAGCGCATCCACATCCTGCCGCTGTGTGCGCCAGGATGAAACACTGATACGTAGCGCTGGCCTTCCCTGCCAGCGGGTACTGCCAAACCAGGTCTTACCCGATGCTTGTACCGCAGCCAGTACTGCCTCCGTTTGCGCGTCACTTCCACAACGAAACAGTACCTGATTAATCACCACACGGTTCAGCACCTCAAACCCAAACTGTTTGAGCCCCTCGCTGATGACACGCGCCAGCATGCAGTGTTTGTCGACCATCTCGCGTACCCCTTCACGACCCAGCACGCGCAGCACGGCCCAAACCGGGATGCCTCGTGGACGACGAGAAAACTCCAGCGTCAGATTCTTCTGCGCATCGGCACTGGCGCTCATGTAAACCGCATCGCTGTTCATCGCCCCGGCCAGTACCTGAGGATCACGACAAATGACCATTGCGCAATCATAAGGCGTGTTGAGCCACTTATGGGCATCGGTGGTCCAACTGTCAGCCAGTTCAATGCCCTCTGTCAGCGCCGCCTGTGATGACGCGCGAGTCCAGAGACCAAAGGCGCCGTCAACATGGACCCATGCCCCTGCCGCGTGGGCCCGTGGGATAATCTGCGCGAAAGGATCAAACTCACCTGTATTCACCTCCCCTGCCTGCAGGCAAAGTATGGTGCGGGCATCAAGCGGCGGCAGTTGCTGCACGTCAACACGCCCGAACGCGTCTACTGGCGCAATAATCAGTCGCGACATGCCGAACCCCAGAATACGCAGCGCCTTTTTCACCGTGATGTGAACCAACTCAGAGACCACCACTTTGATTTCCGGCGCGCCGGGCAACCCGTCGTTGTCGATATCCCAGCCTTCACGTGCCAGCAGCTCACGGCGCGCTGCCGCCAGAGCGGCTAAGGTACATGCCGTTGCGCTGGTGCCAAAACCAACGGCGCTTTCACGCGGCAAGTCCAGCGCTTCCAGCACCCAGCGGCCCGCAACACGTTCCACCGTGTCGGCAACCGGTGAGTTCAGAAACGACGAGGCGCACTGATCCCAGGCGACCATTAACCGCTCAGCCGCTGAGGCGGAAGGCAATGTCGCCCCCACCACGAAACCAAAATAACCCGGCCCGTTCGATGCTGTAGTCGCAGGTGAACCAATATCATCCAGCAGGGCCAGCGTCTGCTCAGCCGATTCCCCTGCCTGCGGTAGCGGTTCATCAAACGCGCTTAGTGCGGCGATAGCGTCAGCATCAGGAAAAACGCGTCGCGTGCTGTTCCCCTCCAGATAACGTAAGCCGCGCGCATCAGCCTCAGCCAGCAGATCCCGTTCGTTCATCTCATTACCCCTGTTGTCTTAATTCTTATCTGGCATCAGATGCCGTGTTAACGCCCATATCATCAGCGCCAGTAGACTTACCGTCGCCCCTAATAAACAGACCCCCTGCCAGCCATGGTGAGCAAATACCGTAGTGGTCGCGATAGCCCCAACCCCACTTCCCGTGGCGTAGAACAGCATATAGAGGGCAATCAGCCGCCCGTGTGCCGCTGACGTGCGCAAAATCATGCTCTGATTGGTAACGTGCAGCGCCTGCCCACCCAAATCCAGCAGCACAATCCCTACCAATAACAGTGCCAGGGAATGCTCAAGCTGTGACAGGGGCCACCATGCCAGTGATAGCAGCACCAGCGCATAAAAACTGGTGCGCTGCCCATGACCGCGATCGGCATCGCGCCCGGCTCTGGTCGCGGCAAGGGCTCCCGCCACACCGGCAAGCGCAAACAGCCCAATCACTGTATGTGAAAAACCATAGGGAGGCGCACTTAGCGGGAGCACCATTGCACTCCAGAAAATCGTAAAGGCGGCAAACATTAACAACGCCAGCACGCCGCGAATTTGCAATACGCGATCGGTACAGAGTAATGTCAGCATCGAGAACAGCAGTTGTCTCGCACTGACGGATTCGGGATGCACACCAAAGCGCGGCAGTTGTCGCCAGAGCAGCGGCAGCAGTACCAGCATCATTAACGCAGAAGCGCCATATACTGCGCGCCATCCCGCCAGATCGCTTACCACACCGGCAAAGACACGTGCCAGCAGCAAACCAATAAAAACACCGCCTTGTGCCGCGCCAACCACCCGCCCACGCTCCTGAACATCGGCAGCACTGGCCGCACAGGCGATAAGCCCCTGCGTCATCGCCGTGCCCAGCAACCCCGTCGCCAGCATGCCCACCAGCAAAACCCAGGCAGATGGCGCCATCACAACGATCCCAAGCGCAGCAATCAGCGCCAGCAGTTGCAACAACATCAGGCGCCGTCGCTCCACAATATCCCCCAACGGCACCAGCAGCAGTAATGCCAGCGCACAGCCCACCTGCGTTGCGGTAACCACACCGCCGACCGCAGCCTGGCTGATGGCGAAGTCCTGTGCCAGAATGTCGAGCAGCGGTTGCGCGTAATAAACATTCGCCACACTCAGCCCACTGGCGATGGCAAACAGCAACACCAGGCTACGCGGCATCGCTGTCGGTTTCATGGTTTCACTGCATGGGGGTGCAGTGGGCATACGGCATATCTCTTCTTTCATCGCCCAACCTGGTTGCAAAAGAAAACCAGTTGAAGCGTAAACAAACCAGTTTTAAAATGCAACTTGAAAGTTTTTCACGAGGCCCGGCTATGACATCTGAACGCTCCCCCGCTTACCAGCCCTGCCCGGTCGCCCGGTCAGTCGATATCATCGGCGATCGCTGGGCGCTGCTTATCGTGCGCGACGCGTTCGACGGTGTGCGGCGTTTTGGCGATTTTCAGCGTGGCCTGGGGATGGCGCGCAATATTCTCACCGACCGTCTGCGTAAGCTGGTCGAGGCGGGTATTTTCGCCACCCAGCCTGCGTCTGACGGCACGGCGTATCAGGAGTATGTGCTGACGCAAAAAGGGCAATCGCTCTTTCCGGTTATTGTCGCACTACGTCAGTGGGGCGAAGGCCATCTCTTTGCCCCGGGCGAACCGCATTCGTTGCTGGTGGATACACGCACCGGTGAGGCTATCCCACCGATGGCCCCGGTCGCGCCTGACGGCCAAACATTGACCGGTGAAAACACCCGCGTGCGTAAAATCGGCGCATAAAAAAGGCCGCTCTTTTCGGAGCGGCCAACCATGTCGAACATATTACAGCCCCTTTCAACGAGGGGCATTGAGTCTTATTTGATAATCGCTTTCAGCGCTTCGCCGATATCGGCCAGGCTGCGAACTGTTTTCACGCCAGCGGCTTCCAGAGCGGCGAATTTCTCATCCGCTGTCCCTTTACCCCCTGCGATGATTGCACCCGCGTGACCCATACGTTTGCCTTTCGGCGCGGTCACACCGGCGATATAGCCTACAACCGGTTTGGTCACGTGATCTTTGATATAAGCCGCCGCTTCTTCTTCCGCGCTACCACCGATTTCACCGATCATGACGATCGCTTCAGTCTGCGGATCTTCCTGGAACAGTTTCAGGATATCGATGAAGTTAGAGCCCGGGATCGGGTCGCCGCCGATACCCACACAGGTGGACTGACCGAAGCCGTAGTCGGTAGTCTGCTTAACCGCTTCATAGGTCAGCGTACCAGAACGGGAGACGATGCCCACTTTGCCTGGCTGGTGAATGTGGCCCGGCATGATGCCGATTTTGCATTCGCCTGGGGTGATAACGCCAGGGCAGTTCGGCCCAATCATGCGCACGCCCGCTTCGTCGAGTTTCACTTTCACGGTCAGCATATCCAGCGTCGGGATACCTTCGGTGATGGTGATAATCAGCTTAATGCCTGCGTCAATCGCTTCCAGAATGGAGTCTTTGCAGAACGGCGCCGGAACATAGATAACAGACGCGGTTGCGCCCGTTGCTTCTACCGCTTCACGCACAGTATTAAACACCGGCAGGCCCAGATGGGTGGTGCCGCCTTTGCCTGGCGTAACGCCGCCGACCATTTGCGTACCGTAAGCAATCGCTTGTTCGGAGTGGAAAGTACCCTGGCTTCCGGTGAAACCCTGGCAGATAACTTTAGTGTTTTTATCAATTAAAACGGACATTATTTCCCCTCCACTGCGGCAACGACCTGCTGCGCTGCATCCGTCAGACTTTTCGCTGCAATAATATTCAGGCCGCTGTCAGCCAGACGCTTCGCGCCCAGCTCCGCGTTATTACCTTCCAGACGAACGACAACCGGTACGTTAACACCCACTTCTTCTACCGCGCCGATAATGCCGTCGGCAATCAGGTCGCAGCGAACGATACCGCCGAAGATGTTAACCAGAACGGCTTTCACGTTTTCGTCAGACAAAATGATTTTGAACGCTTCGGTTACGCGCTCTTTGGTCGCGCCACCGCCCACGTCAAGGAAGTTTGCCGGTTCGCCACCGTGCAGCTTAACGATGTCCATCGTCCCCATCGCCAGGCCTGCGCCGTTAACCATACAACCAATGTTGCCTTCCAGCGCAACGTAGTTCAGTTCCCAGTGTGCCGCCTGCGCTTCGCGCGGGTCTTCCTGAGACTGGTCGCGCATTTCGCGCAGTTCGGATTGACGGAACAGTGCGTTGCCGTCAGCGCCCAGTTTGCCATCGAGGCAGATCAGGTCGCCCTGTTTAGTGATGACCAGCGGGTTAATTTCGATAAGCGCCAGGTCGCGCTCCAGGAAAATGGTCGCCAGGCCCATAAAGATTTTGGTGAACTGCTGAACCTGCTTACCTTCCAGGCCCAGTTTGAACGCCAGCTCGCGCCCCTGGTACGGCATTGGGCCGGCCAGCGGGTCAAGGGCGATTTTGTGGATAAGGTGCGGGGTTTCTTCCGCCACTTTCTCGATTTCTACGCCGCCTTCGGTAGACGCCATGAACACAACGCGACGGGAGCTACGATCAACAACAGCGCCCAGATACAGCTCTTTGCCGATGTCAGTCGCTGCTTCAACCAGGATCTGGTTGACCGGCTGGCCATTGGCGTCTGTTTGATAGGTCACCAGACGTTTGCCAAGCCAGTTTTCCGCGAACGCGCGAATATCTTCTTTGCTGTTAACAACTTTTACACCGCCCGCTTTACCACGGCCACCTGCGTGTACCTGGCACTTTACTACCCACGGACCCGCGCCGATTTTGGACGCAGCCTCTTCCGCTTCACGCGGCGTCGTGCACGCATAGCCTACAGGAGCAGGCAAACCGTAACGGGCAAAAAGCTGTTTTGCCTGATATTCATGTAAGTTCATGTGTTCTATCCATCCTTCATTAGACTTGTTACGCCGGACGGCGCTGCGCGTATCCGGCTTACAATGCAGGTGTTCGTTTTTGTAACCCGGCAGCATTACGCCGCCGGGCAAAGGACACTACACGTCCAGCAGCAGACGTGTCGGATCTTCCAGCAGCTCTTTAATCGCCACCAGGAAGCCAACGGATTCGCGACCGTCAATCAGGCGGTGGTCATAAGAGAGCGCCAGATACATCATGGGCAGAATTTCAACTTTGCCATCCACAGCCATCGGGCGGTCTTTAATGGCATGCATACCCAGAATTGCGCTCTGCGGTGGGTTGATGATTGGCGTAGACATAAGCGAACCAAAGACACCGCCGTTGGTAATGGTGAAGTTACCACCGGTCAGGTCTTCAACGGTCAGTTTGCCGTCACGCCCTTTCACCGCAAGATCTTTAATGCGTTTTTCGATATCGGCCATGCCCAGGGTATCCACATCGCGCAGAACCGGGGTTACCAGGCCACGCGGCGTAGAGACCGCCATGCTGACATCGAAATAGTTGTGGTACACAACATCGTCACCATCGATAGAGGCGTTCACTTCCGGGTAGCGTTTCAGCGCTTCCACCACCGCTTTTACGTAGAAGGACATAAAGCCCAGGCGGATGCCATGACGTTTTTCAAAGGCATCGCCGTACTGCTTACGCAGATCCATAATCGGCTTCATGTTCACTTCGTTAAAAGTCGTGAGCATGGCGGTGGAGTTCTTCGCTTCCAGCAGACGCTCTGCCACACGTTTACGCAGACGGGTCATCGGCACGCGTTTTTCAGAGCGGCCCGCCAGTTGCGGTGCAGCAGGTGCTGCAGCCGGCGCGGCAGGTTTACTTTCTTCTTTTTTCGCCGGTACTTTCGCAAGATGTTTTTCAATATCTTCGCGAGTCAGACGGCCACCGACGCCGGTGCCTTTAATGGCGCTGGCTTCAAGATTATGCTCGGCCAGCAGGCGACGGATAGCCGGGCTGAGCGCGTCATTGTTTTGCTCTTCGAGAGACGCCTGCTGGCGCTGAGCCGGGGTAGACTCTTTGGCGTCAGATTTTGCGCTGCTCTCTTTGCCTGCGCTGTTACCTTCGCGCAGGCGGCCCAGAATCTGGCGTGACGTTACGGTAGTGCCTTCATCTTCCAGCACTGCGTCCAGAATGCCGTCTGCCGATGCCGGTACTTCCAGTACCACTTTGTCAGTTTCGATTTCTACCAACACTTCATCGCGTTGGACGGTATCGCCCGGTTTTTTGTGCCAGGTCGCAACGGTCGCGTCAGCAACGGACTCAGGCAGGTCGGGTACAAGAATATCTACGCTACTCATTATTTATCCTTTAATTAATCGACGTTCAGCGCGTCATTGACCAGAGCTTGTTGCTGTTTCTGGTGAACGGACAGATATCCTACCGCTGGCGAAGCGGAGGCCGGGCGACCTGCATATTGCAGGGCTGCCCCAAACGGAATCACTTCTCGCAGATGATGCTGGCTGCAGTACCATGCGCCCTGGTTGAGCGGCTCTTCCTGGCACCAGACAAAATCCTGTACATGCGCATACGGTTTCAGCGCTTCCTGCACCGACTGGTGCGGGAACGGATACAACTGCTCAATCCTGACAATGGCGACGTCTTTCTGATCGTTCTTACGACGCTGTTCAAGCAGGTCATAATAAACCTTACCAGAACACAGAACGACGCGCTTAACCCCTTTCGGATCAAGGGCGTCTATCTCACCGATCGCAGGCATAAAGGTGCCATTCGCCAGTTCATCGAGACTGGAGACCGCCAGCGGGTGGCGCAGCAACGATTTCGGCGACATGACAACCAGCGGACGGCGCATACCGCGCAGCGCCTGACGACGCAGCATGTGGTAAACCTGTGCAGGGGTTGACGGTACACAGACCTGCATGTTTTGTTCAGCGCACAACTGCAGATAGCGCTCCAGACGCGCGGAGGAGTGCTCCGGACCCTGGCCTTCGTAACCGTGTGGCAGCAGCATCACCAGACCACACATACGGCCCCATTTCTGCTCACCGGAGCTGATGAACTGGTCGATAACCACCTGAGCGCCGTTGGCAAAGTCACCGAACTGCGCTTCCCAGATGGTCAGGGTACGCGGCTCTGCGGTAGCGTAACCGTACTCAAACGCCAGAACCGCTTCCTCAGACAGAACGGAGTCCCAGACTTTGAACGGCCCCTGGCTATTGTGGACGTGATGCAGCGGCGTATAGGTTGAACCGTTAGCCTGATTATGGATAACCGCGTGACGATGGAAGAACGTGCCGCGACCAGAATCTTCACCGGACAGACGTACGGAGATGCCTTCGTCAACCAGTGTCGCATAGGCCAGGTTTTCCGCACCGCCCCAGTCGAACAGTTTCTCGCCCGACGCCATCGCCTGACGATCGTTGTAAATTTTTGCAACGCGGGCCTGCATTTCGATGGATTCCGGCACCGTACTGATGCGTTTGGCCAGTTCCTGCAGGCGCTTCATTTCGACCTTGTTCGGGTAGCTCTCATCCCATTCGTGGTTGAGGTACGGCGACCAGGTAAATGAGTGCATATTCATCGGACGCCACTCTTTCACGACACACTCACCGGCATCCAGTGCGTCACGGTAGAGGTTCACCAGTTCGGTCGCGTCTTCCAGCGTCGCAACACCGTCATGCTCCAGCTTGTCAGCATAGATTTTGCGCGGGGTCGGATGCTTTTTGATTTTCTGGTACATCAGCGGCTGAGTTGCGCTCGGCTCGTCGGCTTCGTTATGGCCGTGACGGCGATAGCAGACCAGGTCGATGAACACATCGCGTTTGAAGGTATTGCGGAAGTCCAGCGCCACGCGGGTAACGAAAGCAACGGCTTCCGGGTCATCCGCGTTAACGTGGAAAATCGGCGCCTGCACCATTTTACCGATATCGGTACAGTATGGCGTGGAGCGCGCATCAAGCGGGTTAGAGGTGGTGAAGCCCACCTGGTTGTTGATAACGATACGCACGGTACCGCCCACTTCATAACCACGCGCTTTGGACATGTTCAGGGTTTCCTGAACCACGCCCTGACCTGTAACGGCAGCGTCACCGTGAATCGTGATCGGCAGAACTTTGTTGCTGCTCGGCTCATCCAGGCGGTCAAGACGTGCACGCACGGACCCCATTACTACCGGGCTGACGATTTCAAGGTGCGACGGGTTAAACGCCAGCGCCAGGTGCACAAGCCCCCCCTCGGTTTCGATATCGGACGAGAAACCCATGTGGTATTTCACGTCACCCGTACCGAGGTGCTCTTTATGTTTACCCGCAAATTCGTCAAACAGATCCTGCGGTTTTTTACCCAGCACGTTAATGAGCACGTTCAGACGACCGCGGTGCGCCATACCCAGCACTACTTCGCGCGTGCCGCTTTTACCGGCATGGCGAATCATCTCTTTGAGCATCGGCACCAGCGCATCACCGCCTTCCAGCGAGAAGCGTTTCGCACCGGGGAATTTCGCGCCCAGATAACGCTCCATCCCTTCTGCCGCCGTCAGTTCGCTGAGGAAACGTTTTTTCTCATCAGCGGTAAAGGAGGCTTTGCCAGCAACGGATTCAATACGCTGTTGGATCCAGCGTTTTTCTTCGGTGCTGGTAATGTGCATATATTCAGCACCGATGGAGCCGCAGTAGGTTTGTTTCAGAGCTGCGATCAAATCGCCAAGCTGCATCGTGTCTTTGCCGATGGCAAAAGAACCTACGTTGAACGTCTCCTGGAAGTCTGCCTCGGTCAGGTCATGGAATGACGGGTCGAGGTCTGCAACGCGCTCTTGTTGCCACAGTCCCAGCGGATCGAGATTGGCCTGCTGGTGACCGCGGAAACGATAGGCGTTAATGAGCTGCAGGACTTTTACCTGCTTCGCATTGGTGTCAGGGTCAGAAATGGAGGAAGAGTAACGTGAGGCGTCCTTCGCCAGACGACGGAAATAATCACGTGTTTTGGAATGGAATTGATCCGGTTTCACTCCGGTGCCCGGTAACTCTTCAAACATGGAACGCCATGTCGCATCTACCGAGTCAGGATCGGTTAAGAAGTCTTCATAGAGCTGTTCTATCCAGCTCTGGTTCGAACCAGAGAGGTAAGAAGAGTCCAGCCAGGCTTTCAAAGCGCTGTTCTGCATCGTGATCCCTTAAGCATTGTTATGCTTACTTCGCCGTGGATAACTACAACGCGCGCGGCAGGGCGCACACGTCCCGGGGTTCACTTGCGAGCTCTTCTCTTTGTTGGCCCGCGAAGGAACCTTTAAAAACTGTCTGAATATTTTCCCTCACCCCTGCCCTCTCCCGGAGGGAGAGGGGGAAGAACGTGCGGCAGTTTTTAAAGGTCTCCTGCAATCTATTCCCTCTCCCCTTGGGGGAGAGGGTTAGGGTGAGGGGAAAAGCGCCCCTCTGACTTACGCACTGCGTTGCAACAACATCGATTTAATATGACCGATGGCGCGCGTCGGGTTCAGTCCCTTCGGACAAACACTGACGCAGTTCATAATGCTATGGCAGCGGAATACGCTGAAAGCATCACTCAGCCCTTCCAGGCGGTTATCGGTCTCGGTATCACGACTGTCAATCAGGAAGCGATACGCGGCCAGCAGACCGGCTGGGCCGATAAACTTATCCGGATTCCACCAGAACGACGGACAGGACGTGGAGCAGCATGCACAAAGGATACATTCGTACAGCCCATCGAGTTTTTCACGCTGTTCAGGCATCTGCAGATGCTCACGCGCAGGTGGATTTTGCCCATTATTCAATAAGTAAGGCTTAATCTTCTCATATTGGGCATAGAATTGCCCCATGTCCACAACCAAATCACGGATTACCGGCAGCCCCGGCAGTGGGCGAATCACAATCTTCTGCTTACCGTTGCCCAGCGCCGACAGCGGCGTAATACACGCCAGACCGTTTTTCCCGTTCATGTTGAGGCCGTCTGAACCGCATACCCCTTCGCGACAGGAGCGACGGAAAGAGAGACTCGGGTCTTTTTCTTTAAGCTGCATCAACGCATCGAGCAGCATCATGTCACGACCTTCTTCCCCTTCCAGGGTGTAATCCTGCATGCGCGGAGCGTCGTCAACATCCGGGTTATAGCGATAAATTGAAAACTCGAATTTCATTTTCCTGTCTCCGCATTAGTAAGTACGAATCTTCGGCGGGAAAGCCGGACGCAGCTTCGGTTCCATGTTGACGCTACGGCGCGTCATGGATTCCGTCTCTGGCAGATACAGGGAATGGCACAGCCAGTTTTCATCATCACGCTCCGGGAAGTCGAAGCGGCTATGCGCGCCACGGCTCTCGGTACGGAAGTTGGCAGATACCGCCGTCGCGTACGCGGTTTCCATCAGGTTATCCAGCTCCAGGCACTCAACACGCTGGGTGTTAAATTCACTGGAGGTGTCATCCAGACGGGCATTTTTCAGGCGTTCGCGAATGACTTTCAGTTGCTCAAGACCTTTCGCCATCGCGTCGCCTTCACGGAAGACCGAGAAGTTATGCTGCATACATTCCTGCAACGCTTTACGAATGGTCACCGGATCTTCACCTGAACGGTTGTTATTCCAACGGTTGAGACGCTCCAGCGAACCTTCAATGTCAGATTCACTCGCATCGCGCAGTACGCCCTGCTCAGCGATAGATTCTTGCAGATGCAGACCTGCCGCACGACCAAAGACCACAAGGTCAAGCAGGGAGTTGCCGCCCAGACGGTTGGCACCGTGCACCGATACGCAGGCAATTTCGCCCACTGCGAACAGGCCTGGGATCACCACATCTTCGCCCTGCGCGTTCACCGTCAGCGCCTGACCAGTCACTTTGGTCGGGATCCCGCCCATCATATAGTGACAAGTTGGGATCACCGGGATCGGCTCTTTTACAGGATCGACGTGCGCAAAAGTACGGGACAGCTCCAGAATGCCAGGCAAACGCGACTCAAGCACCTCTTTACCGAGGTGGTCGAGTTTCAGTTTGGCGTGTGGTCCCCACGGACCGTCACAGCCACGACCTTCACGGATTTCGATCATGATGGAACGTGCCACCACGTCACGACCCGCCAGGTCTTTTGCGTTCGGCGCATAGCGCTCCATGAAACGCTCACCATGTTTGTTTAAGAGATAGCCGCCTTCACCGCGGCAACCTTCGGTGACCAACACCCCCGCCCCGGCGATACCGGTCGGGTGGAACTGCCACATTTCCATATCCTGCACCGGCACACCGGCACGCAGCGCCATCCCGACACCGTCGCCGGTATTGATGTGCGCGTTGGTGGTGGACTGGTAAATACGACCAGCGCCGCCCGTTGCCAGAACGGTCGCACGGGCTTTGAAGTAAACCACTTCACCGGTTTCAATGCACAGCGCGGTACAACCGACGACTGCACCATCCTGGTTTTTCACCAGATCCAGCGCGTACCACTCGGAAAAAATAGTAGTGTGGTTTTTAAGGTTTTGCTGATAAAGCGTATGTAATAACGCGTGCCCGGTACGGTCAGCCGCCGCTGCGGTACGTGCAGCCTGCTCGCCACCGAAATTTTTTGACTGGCCGCCGAACGGACGCTGGTAGATGCGGCCGTCATCAAGACGCGAAAACGGCAGGCCCATATGTTCCAGTTCCAGAATGGCTTCCGGACCGGTTTTACACATATATTCAATGGCATCCTGGTCGCCGATGTAATCGGAACCTTTTACCGTATCGTACATGTGCCATTCCCAGTTATCTTCGTGGGTATTGCCCAGCGCTACCGTAATGCCGCCCTGAGCGGATACAGTGTGAGAACGGGTTGGAAAAACTTTAGAAAGCAGCGCACAGGTCTGGCCGCTTTGGGAAATTTGTAACGCCGCGCGCATACCTGCGCCGCCTGCGCCAATAACGACAGCATCAAATTCTCTGACTGGCAGTTTCATCACACACCCCACACCACAACGAATCCATAAATAACGTAAGCCGCGAGTGCAACGACAATAGCCAGTTGCAGAATCAGGCGCACAGCCAGCGGTTTAACGTAGTCGGTCAACACCTGCCACATGCCAATCCAGGCATGAATCAAAATGGAGAACAGTGCCAGCAGGGTGAAGACTTTCGTGAAGGCGGATGAGAAGAAGCCTGTCCAGACTTGCCAGGTAATATCGCCAGTGATAGCGAAAAAACCGACCATATAGATGATATAGAGCGTCAGGACGATTGCGGTAGCACGGACCAGAATGAAGTCATGTACGCCGTTGCGTCCTAATGCGGAGGCGTTGCTTACCATACGAGGACTCCTGCGAGAAGTGAAAGCACGACAGTAATTGCAAATGACACGTTGGCGGAACGTTTTCCTGCCTCAAAAGTTTCTTCCAGCCAGCCAAAATCCATCAGCATGTGGCGAATACCGCCAACCGCGTGGTAAGCCAGTGCAGTCAGAATGCCCCACAAAATGAATTTAACAAAAAAACCACTCATAATAGCGGAGGCAGACTGGAAGCCTTCTTCGGATGACAGCGACAGGCCCAGTAACCACAGCAGGATGCCGACCGCCACAAAGGTGATGACGCCGGAAACGCGGTGAAGAATGGACGCTATTGCCGTAACAGGAAACCGGATCGTTGCGAGATCCAGATTAACAGGTCTTTGTTTTTTCACATTTTTTATCATGAATAACGCCCACATGCTGTTCTTATAGTTTCCTTCCTCCGGTCTGCTTGCGGGTCAGACAGCGTCCTTTTCTATAACTGCGCGTAATGCAAAATTTCAGCTTCCAGATGCGAAACGACAGGTTACAACGCTGGGTGGCTCGGGATTGCAGGGTATTCCGGAGACCTGGCGGCAGTATAGGTCGTTCACAAAATCATTACAATTATCCTACATATAGTTTGTCGGGTTTTATGCTGAACAGTGATCATGGTCACGATAACAACATTATTTTAAAATTTAATCATCTGATTTGACAAAAGTTAAACATTCTTGTTACAAACTTCATCAGAAGAGAGATATAATTCGCAAAAGTTATGGGGTCTATCTTTCACCTGCAAATAAGTTATGCAACAGTGTGATGAAGTTGACCGAATTAATCAGGACAGTTATTAGTGATAGCAGGTTTGACAAAATCCGACTGCTAAGAACCTGATTTGTTGCTGTTTTGACTGTACTTTCAATGTGTACCTGCTAGCGCCCATCGCTCTGTACCCTGGTTTTTCCTCTCATCAGAGCAGCGAGCCAAATAATAATCTGGTAGCGTTAAAAGGCAGTTTGAATGCAAATCCGGTAACAGGTAGTCTTAAGCAATAAGGCGCTAAGGAGACCGTAAATGGCTGATAAAAAAGCAAACATCACCTATAATGGTGACGCTGCTATTGAACTGGATGTGCTAAAGGGCACGCTCGGTCAGGATGTTATTGATATCCGTAGTCTCGGTTCAAAAGGTGTATTCACTTTTGACCCAGGTTTCACCTCTACCGCATCATGCGAATCCAAAATCACCTTCATTGATGGCGACGAAGGTATCCTGTTGCATCGTGGTTTCCCGATCGACCAACTGGCCACCGATTCCAACTATCTCGAAGTCTGCTATATCCTGCTGTACGGCGAAAAACCGACGCAAGAGCAATACGATGAGTTCAAACTCACCGTCACTCGCCACACAATGATTCACGAGCAGATTACCCGTCTGTTCCATGGCTTCCGTCGTGACTCTCATCCGATGGCGGTTCTGTGCGGCGTCACCGGCGCGCTGGCGGCGTTCTACCATGACTCTCTGGATGTGAACAATCCGCGTCACCGTGAGATTGCAGCCTTCCGCCTGCTGTCCAAAATGCCGACTGTGGCAGCGATGTGTTACAAATATTCTATTGGTCAGCCTTTCGTTTATCCGCGTAACGACCTCTCCTACGCCGGTAACTTCCTGCATATGATGTTCGCCACTCCGTGCGAAAGCTATGAAGTGAACCCGGTGCTGGAACGTGCAATGGACCGCATCCTGATCCTGCACGCTGACCATGAGCAGAACGCCTCGACTTCCACCGTCCGTACCGCAGGCTCCTCAGGTGCGAACCCGTTTGCCTGTATCGCTGCGGGTATTGCCTCCCTGTGGGGACCGGCGCACGGCGGCGCGAACGAAGCCGCGCTGAAAATGCTCGAAGAGATCAGCACCGTTAAACACATTCCGGAATTCCTGCGTCGCGCCAAAGATAAGAACGATTCGTTCCGTCTGATGGGCTTCGGTCACCGTGTCTACAAGAACTATGACCCGCGCGCGACCGTTATGCGTGAAACCTGCCACGAAGTATTGCGTGAGCTGGGTACCAAAGACGATCTGCTGGAAGTGGCAATGGAACTTGAGCATATCGCGCTCAACGACCCGTACTTCATCGAGCGTAAGCTGTACCCGAACGTGGACTTCTACTCCGGTATCATCCTTAAAGCGATGGGCATTCCGTCTTCCATGTTTACCGTTATCTTCGCGATGGCGCGTACCGTGGGCTGGATTGCACACTGGAACGAAATGCACGACGACGGCATTAAAATTGCCCGTCCGCGTCAGCTTTACACCGGTTATGAAAAACGCGATTTCAAAACCGATCTCGAAAAGCACTAAGCTGCTGATAGTAAAAGACCCGCTGCGGCGGGTTTTTTATTGGCTGCTGTCTGGTGACAAAAAATTAACGCCAAAACCAGTGGCCCGGCTAAGCAGGATTACTTCTGACACCCCGGACACCCATAAAACGGGCGCGAAGAGAGGGTCGATTTTTCGATTATCCCCCCGCAGCGCTCGCAAACCTGCCCGGCCCGGTGAAAAACGTTAAAGCGAAATAGCGCCCCGTGATAGTGGTTTTCATCTACCTTGCCGCGTGTCTGGTAGGAAAGGCGCGGAATGTCGAGCAGCGCCTGGGCCAGTGTGTCGAGTTGGGCCTCATTGAGATCAATCGCTTTATGCTGCGGCGCAAGGGCGGCATGCCACAGGATTTCCACGCGCAAGTAGTTCCCCAGTCCGGCGAGAAACGCCTGATCAAGCAGCAAACCGGAAAACTGGCGACGACAAAACCGGGGAGATAATAACCGCGATTTGACCTGTTCGATGGTCAGTGACATATCCAGCACATCCGGTCCTACGCGCTGTAAGAAAGGGTGAACGGCCAGCTCGTCGGCGGTCAGTATCTCGATATCAGAGGCACTGTAGAGCAAAATGGCTTTGTCTTTCGCCGCCAGCCGTACACGCAGCACGCGGTTGGTTTCTGTCACCTCTCCCGCTTCAACCACCCGCCAGACGCCGTACAACTGATTGTGGCTGTACATCGTCATGCCATTGGAAAAGTGGGTCAGCAATGCTTTACCCCGGGTTTCAATGCGTTCAACGCACTCGCCAACCAGCGTCGGCGCGAAAGAGTGAAGATGGGGAAAGGCAAACCAGACATCCGTGAGCGGTTTACCTTTGATGGCCGCTTCAAGACTGTCTGCTGCACGGCGAATTTCAGGACCTTCTGGCATCACAACATCCTTTTAATGTTCTGCACTCACGACAATACCAGACCGATCGAATGCTTCACGCAGACGACGGGCAAATGCCAGCGCATGTTCTCCGTCGCCATGCAGGCAGACGGTTTGCGCCCGCAGCGCAACATCACGCCCGTTGACGCTTTTTACCTTGCCGGATAAGACCATCCCCAGCGTTTGCGTCAGCGCGGTCTCGTCATCGGTAATCAGTGCCCCCGGCTGTGAACGTGGCACCAGCGTGCCATCGTCCTGATAACCGCGATCGGCAAACACTTCCTCGCGCGTGGTAAGTTGAAGGTGTTTTGCGGCGCGAATAAGCTCACTGCCCGCAAGACCGACCAGAATCAGCGACGGGTCACAGTCGCGCACCGCGCGGGCGATAGCTTCCGCCAGCATGGGATCGACGGCGGCCTGGTTATAAAGCATGCCGTGCGGTTTGACATGAACCATGCGCGCCCCTTCGGCACGCACAATCGCCGCCAGCGCACCGCACTGGTATAGCATCTGCGCGTAGACAGTCTGTGGGGGTAACTGCATCGCCGTGCGACCAAAATTCTCCCGGTCAGGAAAGCTCGGGTGTGCCCCCACCGCCACGCCATTTTTCAACGCCTCCTGCACACATTCGCGCATGGTTTGCGCATCGCCCGCATGAAAGCCACAGGCGATATTGGCTGAGGAGACCAGTTTCAGGAGCGCGGCATCATTGCCGCAGCCTTCCCCCAGATCGGCGTTTAAATCAATTTTCATTACGCAGCCGCCACGACAGTTGTTCCAGGTAACGTTGCTGATCCTGGCGCGCCGCCAGCGCCTCTTCCAGCGTACAGGGGACAAAATGGATAGGATGCCCAAGAGGGATCTGCGCCAGATGGTACATGTCGGCCTCGATAATGCAGGCGATCCGTGGGTAACCGCCCGTTGTCTGAGCATCATTCATTAACACGATGGGTTGCCCATTCGACGGCACCTGTACCACACCGGGTAACAGCCCGTGCGAAACCAGCTCGCGATCGGTAGAGCGTATTAATTTATGGCCCTGCAAACGGTATCCCATACGGTTACTTTGCGGGTCGAGATGCCATGGCACGCGCCAGAAGGCCTCCTGCGAGTGTTGATCAAACTCCCGATACTCCGGCCCTGGCAGTGCGCGAATGCGGTTGCCCCAAAGCAACTGCTTCACCCCTTGTGGCCCCTTAAAGTTCTGCGTAACAGCCCGCAGCGGGATTTCATCGCCATCACGAAGTAAGCGGCCTTCCAGCCCACCTAACCCGGTTTTTAAATCCGTACTGCAGGAGCCCAGTACTTCCGGCACGTTCAGTCCACCAGCTACGGCCAGATAACTGCGCATGCCGTGCTGCGGTCGTTTCAGTACCAGTTTTTGCCCAGCCTGGACCGGGTAGCGCCAGCCCGTCCAGACTGCTTTGCCGTCGAGTTTGGCTTCACAACCCGCGCCCGTCAGCGCAAACCACGTTGCTTCGTTAAACTGCACTTCACACTGACCGAGCGTTATCTCAAGGCCTGGAGCATCGCCGTCGTTACCAACCAGCGCGTTGGCGATGTACAGCGCCGGGCCATCCAGCGCGCCACAATAGCTGACGCCGGATTGCCGCAGCCCCACACGTTTACCTGCCTGGATTGTGGTGTAGATACCCGCACGAAGAATTTTCAGCATATGCCCTCCTTACGCGGGATAAACCGCAGCGTGTCACCGGGGCGAAGCAATACCGGTTCTGAGAGCGACGGGTTAAACAGCGGCAGTTCGGTGCGGCCAATCAGGTTCCAGCCGCCCGGCGTTTCGAGCGGATAGATCCCTGTTTGCGCCCCGCCAATGGCAACAGAACCTACAGGCACGCGCACGCGAGGTTCAGCGCGACGCGGCGTGGCGAGATTTTCGGGCAGACCGCCCAGATACGGGAAGCCCGGCTGGAATCCTAAAAACCACACCACATAATCAATGGAAGAGTGCAACTCAACGACCTGTTTCTGCGTCAGCCCGGTATGGCGCGCCACATCAGGCAGATCCGGCCCGGCTTCGCCGCCATAAATGACCGGGATATCGATTGTGCGCGATTCAGGCTCCAGCGCTTCGCTCTCTTCCCACCAGCGCTGTAAACGCTCAATGGCATCCAGCGCCAGGGTTTGCGGATCGCGCAATACCACGGTGATGTTATTCATTCCAGGAATAGCTTCAACCACATCGGGCACATCCGCCAGACGCTGCGTTAAGCGCCAGATACGTTTTTGCGTGGCCAATGTGACGGGAGGCTCCAGCTCCAGCACCACCGCCGTTTCACCTAACAGATAACAACGTGCTCTTTGCACTGTCCCGCTCCTTATGCCGGATTCGGAATATCAATAAATGTCACGTCCAGATCGGTATTCTCCGTCAGCCACTCGCTCAATGCACGAATACCGCCGCGCTCGGTGGCATGATGACCTGCTGCGTAAAAATGCAGGTTCTGCTCACGCGCAGAGTGAATGGTTTGCTCAGAGACTTCTCCGGTAATAAACGCGTCAACGCCAAAACGGGCTGCGTTATCGATAAAACCTTGACCACCGCCGGTGCACCAGGCGACGCGCTTAATCAGATCGGGCCCGGTATCACCGCTCCACAGCGGCCTGCGCCCAAGACGCGCTTCAATCCAGGATGCCAGTTCCAGCCCCGGTACCGGCATTGCCAGTTCGCCCCACGGCAGCAGCGCATCACCGTCAACGGTGCCCATCACCGTGATCCCCAGCAGCGAGGCCAGTTGGACGTTATTGCCCAGCTCCGGGTGCGCATCCAGCGGCAGATGCCAGCCGTAGAGGTTGATATCATTCGCCAGCAGCGTTTTCAGGCGATTGCGCTTCATGCCACGAATGATCGCCGGTTCGTTTTTCCAGAAATAGCCATGATGCACAATCACCGCGTCGGCTTCCTGGCGTACCGCTTCATCGAGCAATGCCTGGCTTGCCGTTACACCAGTGATGATTTTTTTGACGGTTTCGCGTCCCTCAACCTGTAGGCCATTCGGACCGTAATCGCTGAACGCCGCACTGTTGAGTTTTTCGTTGATCAGTTTTTCCAGTTCGGTATTTTTCATCGTCACTCTCTTTACGGTTTACGGGCGGCTTCATAGGCCGCAAGCGTCGCAGCCCGTGCCTGTTTGTGTTCCACTATCGGGCGCGGATAATTCAGAGAAATGCCTCTTTTATCCGCCCATGTCCAGGGGTCGTGAATAGCCTTACCCGGCACAGCAGCAAGTTCAGGGATCCACTGCCGAATAAATTCGCCATCGCTATCAAACCGTTCCCCCTGAGTCGTAGGGTTAAAAATACGGAAATAAGGTGCGGCATCTGTTCCCGTTGACGCCGCCCACTGCCAGCCGCCGTTATTGGCAGCCAGGTCACCGTCGACAAGTTGTGTCATAAAATAACGCTCGCCCAAACGCCAGTCGAGCAGGAGATCTTTAACCAGAAAGCTGGCAACGATCATCCGCAAGCGGTTATGCATCCAGCCAGTGCTCTTCAACTGGCGCATGGCCGCATCCACAATCGGATAACCCGTTCTCCCCTCCTCCCAGGCGCGAAGCTGCTCCGGATGGTCTTTCCATTGCACCTTATCCGTCCACGGAATGAAAGGACGATGCTTACATAAATCAGGATGATAAGTCATTAAATGGCGATAAAACTCCCGCCAGATCAGCTCATTTAACCATACCGCGCCCGCGCCGCCATTCAAGGCCTCGGGCTGCTCGGCCAGCAGACGATGCAAACATTGTCGCGGCGAAAGAACCCCTAACGCCAGGCAGGCAGACAGGCGGCTGGTGCCTTCAATTGCCGGAAAATCACGCTGCTGCTCGTAAGCGGAGGCGTGCTGCTGGCAAAAAGCGCGCAGGCGCTGAATGGCCGTTTTCTCATCCACCGCAAACAGGGTTGAATCAAATTCTTCTTGCGGATAATCAAACGTCAATGTCGCAAGCGGCCCGTCTAATGCGCCCCCCGTCCGAACATCCGGTGCGCCAACGCATGCGGGTAGCTCATCTTTTAGCCGCCGCAAAAAGGCGTTTTTGTAGGGCGTAAAAACTTTGTACATTTCATGATTGCCGGTCACAACGCTGCCTGGCGCCAGCATTACGCTGTCATCAAATCCCTGGCAGGCGACATCGACAAGCGCCTTTTCCACCGCCGCGTCACGCTGGCGTTCGTTCACTTCGTACTGGTAGTTATAGAAAAGATGGCTGACCTTTTCTTCGGCGCACACCGCCGCCACGGTAGCCACGCTGGCGGCAAAATCGTCTACTTCCCGGTAAATTAACGGAATGCCTCTCTCCGCCAGTGCCTGCTGGAGCGCGTTGAGGTGAGTGGCGAGAAATGCAGCCTGCCGTGGGGCCATCGCATGTTTCTTCCACTGTCCCGGCGTGGCAATAAACAGGGCTTTGACACTGGCGTCGCGATGATTACAGGCGGCAGCGAGGGCATAATTATCATGTACGCGCAAATCCGCGCGAAACCAGACCAGAT
This sequence comes from Phytobacter diazotrophicus, assembly GCF_052061655.1. Classification (NCBI taxonomy): domain Bacteria; kingdom Pseudomonadati; phylum Pseudomonadota; class Gammaproteobacteria; order Enterobacterales; family Enterobacteriaceae; genus Phytobacter; species Phytobacter diazotrophicus. Next base: position 3,995,404 of record NZ_CM125428.1, read on the forward strand.
GGGTGGTCATAACTCTCCAGGTAACAGATATCCGTCAGAAAATGTCGATAGTGTGTTAAAGGAAGGTTGCGAGTGCAAGCAGAGCTTACGCCTCAAAACAACAGCGTGGGTTAAGTGTAGCGGGTGAATGTAACGCGCCAGCAGGATGACGCACATAATCTGAGGCATGAAGATGCATCGCCCTGCACAGGATTCGCGACTTTTACCGATGAGTTGCGGCTCCTGTAAAGGTAAAAAAAACCGCTACGTCAAAAACGTAGCGGTTTTTTTATTGCTGAGTGTAATCAATTGATCAATAAAAATCGCAGGTCACTTTTTCGGCCTGAGCCATCCAAACCGGTTTATCGCTGGTTTTAGCCCAGACGCGATGCAGATAGCTGTAAAAACGTGCGCGGTCTTTCCAGAACATCATTACCGGCAATGCCAGTACGCCAGCCAGCACGGCGAAAATGCGACGCATCAGGACGATATGAACTGGAAATGTTTTATATACGGTCATAATTCTCTCCCCTTTGTTGGCCGGTAACATTCACCGGAAAAATGTTCCCCCATGACAGAGATCCTTGACGGATCCTGTGGGGCGCATCTGAATCTGGTTAAAATAGTACCGTTTTGTTTGTAATTTTACTACTCATCCGACCACTTTTTTTGTCATTTCTGGCGTTATTTACATTCACGCCGTAATTAAGTTACATAAAAGTTAAATTAATACTAACCATTAGTTAAAATATGGTTTTATCCATTTTTATATTTTTTTTACACCCGCCCGGCTGATTTTTGCGAAATCTTTGCACGCGAAATCCTACCCTCACTGCAATCCCTAAAACACCTGGAGGTGGATTGTGAGTGCAGGCGTCGTAACCGGCATCGTGCTGGTTTTCCTGTTGTTGGGCTATCTGGTCTATGCCCTGATTAACGCGGAGGCTTTCTGATGGCAGCCCAGGCGTTTTTACTGATTGCCAGCTTTTTACTGGTCCTGTTTATTCTCGCTCGCCCGCTCGGGACGTTACTGGCGAAGATGATCGTCGGCGCTTCCCTTCCTGGCATATCCACTCTGGAAACCGGGCTATGGCGGATGATGGGGATTGATTCCCGCGAAATGGGCTGGTTCCAGTATCTGATGGCGATATTGTGGCTCAACATTTTCGGTCTGGTGCTGCTGTTCGCCATGCTGATGTTGCAGGGCATCCTGCCTTTTAACCCGCAACAGTTTCCTGGCTTGTCATGGCATCTGGCGCTGAACACCGCCGTGAGTTTCGTGACGAACACCAACTGGCAATCCTATTCGGGTGAAACCACTCTGAGCTATTTCAGCCAGATGGTGGGACTCACGGTACAAAACTTCCTCTCCGCCGCTACTGGTATTGCGGTCATTTTCGCCCTGATCCGCGCATTTTCCCGCCATAGCGTGACGACGCTCGGAAATGCCTGGGTCGATTTAACCCGCATTACCCTGTGGGTGCTGCTGCCACTGTCGCTGATCCTTGCGCTGATCTTTATTCAACAAGGCGCTCTGCAAAACGTCCTTCCCTATCAGCCTTTTACCTCCATTGAAGGGGCAAAACAGCTATTACCGATGGGGCCTGTTGCCTCGCAGGAAGCCATTAAAATGCTGGGAACTAACGGCGGCGGCTTCTTTAATGCCAACTCCTCGCACCCGTTTGAAAACCCCACGGCGTTAACCAACTTCCTGCAAATGCTGGCGATCTTTTTAATCCCGGCGGCGCTGTGCTTCGCCTTTGGTGATGCTGTCAGCGATCGCCGTCAGGGACACGCCATTTTGTGGGCGATGTCGATAATCTTCGTCATTTGCGTTGCCGTGGTCATGTGGGCCGAATGGCAGGGTAATCCGCACTTCCTGACGTTAGGCGGTGACAGCGCCATCAATATGGAAGGGAAAGAGAGCCGCTTCGGCATTCTTGCCAGTAGCCTCTTTGCGGTCATCACCACATCAGCTTCCTGCGGTGCCGTTAACGCCATGCATGACTCCTTTACCGCGCTGGGCGGGATGGTGCCCATGTGGCTGATGCAAATCGGCGAGGTGGTATTTGGCGGCGTGGGCTCCGGCTTATACGGCATGTTGCTGTTTGTATTGCTGGCGGTGTTTATTGCCGGGCTGATGATTGGCCGTACCCCGGAATACCTCGGCAAAAAGATCGATGTGCGCGAAATGAAAATGACCGCGCTGGCGATCCTCGTCACCCCTGCCCTTGTGTTGATTGGCACCGCGCTGGCAATGATGACCGAGGCGGGACGTAGCGGCATGCTCAACCCGGGTATCCACGGTTTTAGCGAAGTGCTGTATGCCGTCTCCTCTGCTGCGAATAACAACGGCAGTGCCTTTGCTGGCCTGAGCGCGAATACGCCGTTCTGGAACTGCCTGCTGGCGTTCTGCATGTTCATTGGTCGCTTCGACATCATTGTGCCGGTCATGGCGATTGCCGGGTCGCTGGTCAACAAGAAAATCCAGCCCGCCAGTACCGGGACGCTTCCGACACACGGCGCGCTGTTTATCGGCCTGCTGATCGGTACCGTACTGCTGGTTGGTGCCCTGACCTTTATTCCTGCACTGGCCCTGGGTCCGGTGGCGGAATACCTCTCTTTACGCTGATTTGCGGAGTATTTGTCATGAGTCGCAAACAAATGGCCCTGCTCGAACCGACGCTGGTGCGTCAGGCGCTGATTGATTCCATTACCAAACTGAGCCCGCATATCCAGTGGCGCAATCCGGTTATGTTCATTGTCTGGATTGGCAGCGTGCTGACCACGCTGCTGGCGATTGCGATGGCGAGCGGGTATCTCGACGGCAGCGCCTGGTTTACCGGAGCGGTCAGTCTGTGGCTGTGGTTTACCGTACTGTTCGCCAACTTCGCAGAAGCGCTGGCGGAAGGTCGCAGTAAAGCGCAGGCCAACAGCCTGAAAGGAGTGAAGAAAACGGCCTTCGCCCGCAAATTACGCGCACCGCAGCATGATGCACAAATCGACCACATTCCCGCCGCTGATTTGCGTAAAGGTGATGTGGTGCTGGTGGAAGCGGGCGATATTATTCCCTGCGACGGGGAAGTCATCGAGGGCGGCGCGTCAGTGGATGAAAGCGCTATTACCGGGGAGTCCGCGCCGGTTATCCGCGAGTCCGGCGGCGATTTCGCCTCCGTGACCGGCGGTACGCGCATTCTCTCCGACTGGCTGGTGATTCAGTGTAGCGTTAACCCTGGCGAAACCTTCCTTGACCGGATGATTGCCATGGTGGAAGGCGCCCAGCGCCGTAAAACCCCCAATGAGATCGCGCTGACCATTCTGCTGGTGGCACTGACCATTGTCTTCCTGCTGGCGACCGCCACCCTGTGGCCATTCTCGGTCTACGGCGGCACGCCGGTCAGCGTCACCGTTCTTGTGGCCCTGCTGGTCTGCCTGATCCCGACCACCATCGGCGGTTTGCTGTCGGCCATCGGCGTCGCGGGGATGAGCCGTATGCTCGGCGCCAATGTGATTGCCACCAGCGGGCGCGCCGTAGAAGCCGCAGGTGATGTCGACGTACTGTTGCTGGATAAAACCGGTACCATCACACTCGGTAACCGCCAGGCCTCCGAGTTCCTGCCTGCAAACGGTGTGGATGAAAAAACCCTGGCCGATGCTGCGCAACTCTCTTCGCTGGCGGATGAAACGCCGGAAGGCCGCAGCATTGTGATACTGGCAAAGCAGCGCTTTAACCTGCGTGAACGGGATGTACAAAGTCTGCAGGCGACGTTTGTCCCTTTTACCGCGCAGACCCGTATGAGTGGCATTAACGTGCAAGGGCGCATGATCCGTAAAGGTTCAGTGGATGCCATTCGTCGTCACATTGAGGCTAACAACGGTCAGTTCCCGGCCGATGTCGAGCAGCGTGTGGAACAGGTGGCGCGTCTCGGTGCCACACCGCTGGTGGTGGCGGAAGGGGCACGTGTCCTGGGGGTGATTTCACTCAAGGATATCGTCAAAGGCGGCATCAAAGAGCGTTTCGCCCAACTGCGGAAAATGGGCATCAAGACAGTCATGATTACCGGGGATAACCGCCTTACTGCCGCCGCTATCGCCGCCGAAGCCGGGGTGGATGATTTCCTGGCCGAAGCAACTCCGGAAGCAAAACTGGCGCTGATTCGCCAGTATCAGTCAGAAGGCCGTCTGGTGGCGATGACCGGTGATGGCACTAACGACGCCCCGGCACTGGCGCAGGCGGATGTTGCGGTTGCCATGAACTCCGGGACACAGGCCGCGAAAGAGGCTGGCAACATGGTGGATCTGGACTCTAACCCCACCAAGCTGATTGAGGTGGTGCATATCGGCAAGCAGATGCTGATGACCCGTGGTTCCTTGACCACATTCAGTATCGCCAACGACGTGGCGAAATATTTTGCCATCATCCCCGCGGCCTTTGCCGCCACCTACCCGCAGCTCAATGCGCTGAATGTGATGCATCTGCACTCCCCGGCATCGGCCATTCTGAGCGCGGTTATCTTCAATGCCCTGATCATTGTCTTTTTGATCCCGCTGGCGTTGAAAGGGGTGAGCTACAAACCGTTGACCGCCTCCGCCATGCTGCGCCGCAACCTGTGGGTTTATGGGTTGGGCGGATTGGTAGTGCCGTTTATCGGCATCAAGATTATTGACCTGTTGCTGACCCTGTTCGGCCTGGTGTAAGAGGGATAAAAAAATGGCTTTGATTCGTCCGGCATTTGTACTCTTAATTGTACTGACGTTGGTTACCGGCGGGCTTTACCCGCTGGTTACTACGGCGCTGGGGCAGTGGTTATTTCAGACACAGGCCAACGGTTCGCTTATTCGTGAGGGAGATGATGTGGTTCGCGGCTCCCGACTGATTGGGCAGAATTTCACCGCAGCGGGATATTTTCATGGCCGCCCTTCCGCCACCGCCGATGCGCCTTATAATCCGATGGCGTCCGGTGGGAGTAATCTGGCGGCCAGTAACCCGGAGCTGGATAAAGAAGTGGCTGCGCGCGTTGCCCAGTTGCGTCAGGAAAACCCACAGGCTGATGCCCGTGTGCCCGTGGAACTGATAACAACATCGGCCAGCGGTCTGGACAACAATCTGACGCCGCAGGCTGTGGAATGGCAAATCCCGCGTGTTGCCCAGGCACGCAATCTGCCCGCACAGACCGTTGCCCGGTTAGTAGAACAAAACACCACTCACCCGCTTTTCGATTTTATTGGCCAGCCGGTGGTGAATATCGTTGAACTGAATCTGGCGCTGGATGCGCTCAAGGATAAATAAGTCATGACAGACAAGCTTGTCGTGTTAAAGACCTCCCGGGTGTTCGTTACCACACCGTACGTGGTGCGCTTGACTGCTCCGGCGTTAAAGACCGTAAGCAGGCTCGTTCCAAGTATGGCGTGAAGCGTCCTAAGGCTTAATGGTTCTCCGTTAAGTAAGGCCAAACGTCGACGTCCCATGGATCTGCAGGTGGCACTTTTCGGGGAAATGTGTTGACAGCTTATCATCGATAAGCTTTAATGCGGTAGTTTATCACAGTTAAATTGCTAACGCAGTCAGGCACCGTGTATGAAATCTAACAATGCGCTCATCGTCATCCTCGGCACCGTCACCCTGGATGCTGTAGGCATAGGCTTGGTTATGCCGGTACTGCCGGGCCTCTTGCGGGATATCGTCCATTCCGACAGCATCGCCAGTCACTATGGCGTGCTGCTAGCGCTATATGCGTTGATGCAATTTCTATGCGCACCCGTTCTCGGAGCACTGTCCGACCGCTTTGGCCGCCGCCCAGTCCTGCTCGCTTCGCTACTTGGAGCCACTATCGACTACGCGATCATGGCGACCACACCCGTCCTGTGGATCCTCTACGCCGGACGCATCGTGGCCGGCATCACCGGCGCCACAGGTGCGGTTGCTGGCGCCTATATCGCCGACATCACCGATGGGGAAGATCGGGCTCGCCACTTCGGGCTCATGAGCGCTTGTTTCGGCGTGGGTATGGTGGCAGGCCCCGTGGCCGGGGGACTGTTGGGCGCCATCTCCTTGCATGCACCATTCCTTGCGGCGGCGGTGCTCAACGGCCTCAACCTACTACTGGGCTGCTTCCTAATGCAGGAGTCGCATAAGGGAGAGCGTCGACCGATGCCCTTGAGAGCCTTCAACCCAGTCAGCTCCTTCCGGTGGGCGCGGGGCATGACTATCGTCGCCGCACTTATGACTGTCTTCTTTATCATGCAACTCGTAGGACAGGTGCCGGCAGCGCTCTGGGTCATTTTCGGCGAGGACCGCTTTCGCTGGAGCGCGACGATGATCGGCCTGTCGCTTGCGGTATTCGGAATCTTGCACGCCCTCGCTCAAGCCTTCGTCACTGGTCCCGCCACCAAACGTTTCGGCGAGAAGCAGGCCATTATCGCCGGCATGGCGGCCGACGCGCTGGGCTACGTCTTGCTGGCGTTCGCGACGCGAGGCTGGATGGCCTTCCCCATTATGATTCTTCTCGCTTCCGGCGGCATCGGGATGCCCGCGTTGCAGGCCATGCTGTCCAGGCAGGTAGATGACGACCATCAGGGACAGCTTCAAGGATCGCTCGCGGCTCTTACCAGCCTAACTTCGATCATTGGACCGCTGATCGTCACGGCGATTTATGCCGCCTCGGCGAGCACATGGAACGGGTTGGCATGGATTGTAGGCGCCGCCCTATACCTTGTCTGCCTCCCCGCGTTGCGTCGCGGTGCATGGAGCCGGGCCACCTCGACCTGACTGTCAGACCAAGTTTACTCATATATACTTTAGATTGATTTATGGTGCACTCTCAGTACAATCTGCTCTGATGCCGCATAGTTAAGCCAGTATACACTCCGCTATCGCTACGTGACTGGGTCATGGCTGCGCCCCGACACCCGCCAAAAGCTTGATTTGTGATTAACGTTCTCATCGTTGAAGATGAACAGGCCATACGTCGTTTTCTGCGTGCTGCGCTGGAAGCCGAGGGGTTGCGCGCCTGGGAAGCCGAAACACTGCAGCGTGGCCTTATCGAGGCCGCAACGCGCAAGCCAGACCTTGTGATCCTCGATTTAGGCCTGCCGGACGGTGATGGCATTGATTTCATCCGCGATCTGCGTCAGTGGAGCCAGATTCCGGTTATCGTGCTATCCGCGCGAACCGAAGAGAGCGACAAGATTGCCGCGCTGGATGCCGGGGCTGACGATTATCTGAGTAAACCCTTTGGTATCGGGGAATTGCAGGCGCGCCTGCGCGTAGCGCTGCGCCGCAATGCGGGTATGCAACAAAGCGATCCCCTGGTGAGCTTTTCAGATATTCAGGTTGATCTCGCCAACCGCCGTATTATGCGGGCGGGTGAAGAGCTGCATCTTACTCCTATCGAGTTTCGTCTGCTGGCCGTGTTACTCAATAACCACGGTAAGGTGTTGACCCAACGCCAGTTGTTAAGCCAGGTCTGGGGACCAAACGCCGTTGAGCATAGTCACTATTTACGCATCTATATGGGCCATCTTCGTCAGAAGCTGGAAGCCGATCCTGCACGTCCCCGCCATTTATTGACAGAAACCGGCATTGGCTATCGATTTATGCTGTAGAAAAGAATCAGGCCCTGAACAGGGCCTGATGAGGATTACGCGTTTTTCAGCACTTCACTGACAATTTCTACCGCTTCTTTCTCAATCAGCTTACGGTGTTCTTCACCGAGGAAGCTTTCGCAGTAAATTTTGTAGGCGTCTTCTGTACCTGACGGACGGGCAGCGAACCAGCCGTTGTCAGTCATCACTTTCAGACCACCGATAGACGCGCCGTTACCCGGTGCTGCCGTCAGACGTGCGGTGATGGGATCCCCCGCCAGCGTGCTGGCACTGACCATTTCCGGAGAGAGTTTGGACAATGCCGCTTTCTGTGCGGAGGTTGCGCTGGCACCCAGACGGTTGTAGCTCGGCGCGCCGAAACGTGCGGCCAGCTCATCGTAATGTTGCTGCGGGTTTTTACCCGTAACCGCGGTGATTTCCGCCGCCAGCAGGCACATGATGATACCGTCTTTATCGGTAGACCACGGCGTGCCGTCGAAACGCAGGAAGGAGGCCCCTGCGCTCTCTTCGCCGCCGAAGCCGAAACTGCCGTCAAACAGACCGTCAACAAACCATTTAAAGCCGACCGGCACTTCCACCAGCTTACGCCCCAGGTCATTCACCACGCGGTCAATCATGGCAGAAGAGACCAGGGTTTTACCCACGGCGACATCTTTGCCCCACTGCGGACGATGCTGGAACAGGTAGTTAATCGCGACCGCCAGGTAGTGGTTCGGATTCATCAGACCGGCTGGCGTCACGATACCGTGACGGTCATAGTCAGGGTCGTTGGCAAAGGCCAGGTCGAACTTGTCACGCAGCGCCAGCAAACCGGCCATAGCGCACTCAGAGGAGCAGTCCATGCGGATCACGCCGTCTTTATCGAGGTGCATAAAGCGGAAGGTTTGATCAACCTGATCGTTAACGATAGTCAGGTCAAGCTTGTAAAACGCCGCAATACGTTTCCAGTATTCGATACCGGAACCACCCAGCGGATCAACGCCCAGTTTCAGGCCCGCTTTTTGGATAGCCGCCATATCGACGATATCGGCCAGCCCTTCGATAAACGGCTGCACCAGATCCTGCTCTTTCACGTGGCCGGACGCCAGTGCGGCATCCAGCGTAATGCGTTTCACGCCTTTCAGGCCATCAGCCAGCAGCGCGTTCGCGCGATCTTCAACCACTTTGGTCACGTTGGTATCAGCCGGGCCACCGTTTGGCGGATTGTATTTGATACCGCCATCTTCCGGTGGGTTGTGCGACGGGGTAATGACGATCCCGTCAGCCTGCGCGCCACCTTTTTTATTGTGCACCAGAATAGCGTTGGACACCGCAGGGGTAGGCGTGAAGCCATTGTTTTCCTGCACGATCACATCAACGCCGTTCGCCGCCAGCACTTCCAGTACAGAGATAAAGGCAGGTTCAGACAGGGCGTGCGTGTCTTTACCGACATAGCACGGACCAGTGATACCGTTTTTGGCGCGCTCTTCGGCGATAGCCTGAGCAATTGCCAGAATGTGTTGTTCGTTAAAACTGTGACGCCCCGCGCTGCCGCGGTGACCTGACGTACCAAATTTTACCGCGTGCTCAGCATTGCCGATTTCTGGTTTCAGCACATAGTACTGCGCAGTAAGCTGGGCGACGTTAATCAAATCGCTCTGTTGCGCAGGTTGCCCCGCACGTTCGTGGTTAGCCATTGCCTGGTCCTTTTTATGCAAGGATTAAATTGTGCCGCAAACCTTTTCAATCAATTCCGCCGGGAATTGCATTGACTGCATGATGTGCTCCACCATGCTGCATTTACGACCCGTATTCGTGTTAGTGATAACCCAGTACGGGGTATCAGGCACCTGTTTTGGCTTCGTCTGGTTGCCGTTTTGCAACAGGGTATGTTCATCCGCCGCGAAGTATACGCGGGTGCGCCCATGCAGAGACTCAGTGGATTCTGCAAAAGCTTTTTTATCTAATGAGTAAAGTGTAGACAGCACCAGCATAAAGCGATTAACGGCCTTTTTCTGCTCTGCATACTCGTCAGAGAGCAGCAGTTCACGCACCGCGCGGACTTTATCTTTTGCCGTATTAGCCGGTTTCACTTCTTCAACCGTAACAGGTGCAGGGGTTTCTTTCGCGAGTTGAACAGCGGCAGCTGGCTGCGAAGCGGCGGAAAACTTCAACATGCGCCGTAAAATGTCGGATGCGCTCTCGCCAATGTGCTTTGTATGGCTGGCAATATAACTGTAGAGCTCATCATCAACTTCGATCGTTTTCATCTTAATCCAGTGCAGTGTCTATTCTGAATACAAGTTATTGAGATTATAAAGTCAAATCCCAACAGCGGATAGCGTCAAACCAGGATGGCGGCAAAGTCAGAGTGTGTCAAAACCTTGCAGCCGGACGGCAGAATGTTCAACATAATACCTTAATCCGAAAGAGCGAAAAAAAGAACTTTGCCATGAAATTGAATACCCGAGCGCAATCTGCACAACAATCGCACAACAATTCCCCCATCGTGCTGGTTCACGGTTTATTTGGTAGCCTGGACAACCTTGGCGTGCTCGCCCGTGACCTCGTCAATGACCATGATATTATTCAGGTTGATATGCGCAATCATGGCCTTTCCGAACGCTCACCGGAGATGAATTATCCGGCGATGGCACAGGACTTACTGGATACTCTTGATGCCCACGGTATCGAGCGCGCAACCTTCGTTGGTCACTCCATGGGGGGGAAAGCGGTGATGGCCTTTACCGCACTGGCGCCTGAACGCATCGACAAGCTCGTCGCTATCGATATTGCCCCGGTCAATTACCATGTACGCCGTCACGATGAGATCTTTTCTGCCATCAATGCGGTAACCGATGCCGGTGTCACGACGCGCCAGCAGGCCACCGCCGTCATGCGTGAGCATATAAATGAAGAAGGGGTGATACAGTTCCTGCTCAAGTCGTTTGTCGATGGCAAATGGCGCTTCAATGTGCCCGCGTTGTGGGATCAGTACCCCCATATAGTGGGCTGGGAAACAGTGCCCGCCTGGAACCACCCTGCTCTCTTTATCCCTGGCGGCAATTCGTCCTATGTTACCGAACAGTATCGCGACGAACTGCTGCAACAGTTCCCGCAGGCGCGCGCGCATGTCATTGCCGGTGCCGGGCACTGGGTGCATGCAGAAAAGCCAGAAGCGGTTCTGCGCGCCATCCGCCGTTATCTCGCTGAAAAGACAAACTGATTAAAAACCCGGCGACCGGTTGCCTGAAAGCGCCCGGTCGTTGGCGTGTCCGCATCGCTGATGTATGATGGCGCGCTAATCAGCCCGGGCTATGACCCGATTGCTTGTACTTCCCGTAGTATTCTTAAATCATGGCTAAAGAACAAACGGACCGCACGACATTAGATCTGTTCGCGAATGAACGTCGCCCGGGACGTCCTAAAACCAATCCGCTCTCTCGCGACGAGCAATTGCGCATCAATAAGCGCAATCAGCTTAAACGCGACAAGGTTCGTGGGCTTAAACGCGTCGAATTAAAACTCAACGCCGAGGCTGTCGACGCGCTAAACGCGCTGGCGGATGCGCGGGAAATGAGCCGGAGCGAATTGATTGAAGAGATGTTACTGGCTCAGCTTAACGCGCTGAACGACCAGGAAATCCTCTGAATTATCGCAAAAATTCACTTTCATGTTGCACAGAGTGCAGTCTTGCGTGATTGCAGTTTCCGCGTGCTTCTCTGATCTGCTATGATTGCCCTTATCCGTGGGCCAATCGCCACCACCATATCATTAAGTTTCAAGAGGTTATTTTACTCATGGCAATCACAGGCATTTTTTTCGGCAGCGATACCGGTAATACCGAAAACATCGCAAAGATGATCCAGGCTCAACTTGGTAAAGATGTTGCCGATGTGCATGACATTGCTAAAAGCAGCAAAGAGGATCTGGAAGGTTACGACATCCTGCTGCTTGGCATTCCGACCTGGTATTATGGTGAAGCACAGTGTGACTGGGATGACTTTTTCCCGACGCTGGAAGATATCGATTTTAACGGCAAACTGGTTGCTCTGTTTGGCTGTGGCGATCAGGAAGACTACGCAGAGTACTTCTGTGACGCGCTGGGCACCATTCGCGACATTATTGAACCGCGCGGCGCAACTATCGTAGGCCACTGGCCGACCGAAGGTTACCATTTTGAAGCGTCAAAAGGTCTGGCAGACGACAACCACTTCGTTGGCCTTGCCATTGACGAAGACCGTCAGCCTGAACTGACCGCTGGCCGCGTCGACAAATGGGTAAAACAGATTTCTGAAGAACTTCACCTGAACGACATCCTCAATGCCTGATGATGTTTGGCGCAACCTGCTGGTTGCGCCGGATTAATAGATAAAAGCGATGGAAATAATTGCTACAATTTTTTAACTTTTTTCTCCAGCGCTGTACAATGGCCCCTGATTAAAACGGCTAGCCCAAAGGACTTTGTAGACGCTACCACGTTTTATAAGCTTACTTTACTTGAGGACTTGCAGTTTTCATTCAGGCATGGCAGTTCTATAATGAGACGCATTATCCCAGGTGCATTCCTTGTAGCTTCCCGACGGGAAGTGAATCGTTTAGCAACAGGACAGATTCCGCATGACTGACAACAATACCGCATTAAAGAAGGCCGGCCTGAAAGTCACGCTTCCTCGGTTAAAAATCCTGGAAGTGCTTCAGGAGCCGGAGAACCATCATGTCAGTGCGGAAGATCTATATAAGCGCCTGATCGACATGGGCGAAGAGATTGGGCTGGCCACGGTGTACCGTGTACTTAACCAGTTCGACGATGCCGGGATTGTGACCCGCCATAATTTTGAAGGCGGTAAATCCGTCTTCGAACTGACGCAGCAGCATCACCACGACCACTTAATTTGCCTGGATTGCGGCAAAGTGATCGAGTTCAGCGATGACTCTATTGAAGCGCGTCAGCGTGAAATCGCATCTAAGCATGGTATTCGTCTGACGAACCACAGTCTCTACCTGTATGGCCACTGCGCCGAAGGTGACTGCCGTACTGATGAAAACGCGCACGAAGCGGCTGATAAATAATCACCCGCATCGTTATAAAGCCAACCTCCGGGTTGGCTTTTTTATTTTCTGCTTTCACCACACGAAAAAGCCCGCCGAAGCGGGCCCTTTCAGACGGTTAATTTACCGTGTTATGGTGGCGTATCTCCTGCCAGATCTGGTCACAGCGGGATTTTACCGCCTGCCCGTTTCCGGTATGCGTCGCTTCAAGACACTGCTGATAATCCAGGGTGCGCACGCTCTCCTCCTGCGCAAATTGCTGGTGCGCTTTCTCTTTGCGCAGGACATCCAGCACACTTCTGCACGCCGCTGTTTTTTCCGGAGAACCTTCTGCCGTAGTAATACAGGCGCTATAAGCCTCTTTTAATCGCGCATCTTCCTTTGGTGCCTGCGGCTGTTGCACACAGGCGGCAAGCCCCAGCGTCATCAGGGCTAGCAATATCGGTTTCGTCATCATGGCATTCCCTCGCATTAGAAAATATTCAGGGGCGCAATGACGATAAACTTCACGTCACGTTCGTCCTGGAAGATGTTGTTATATCCACCGCCCCAACTCGGGATATTGGAATGGTTATCATATTGGGTGAAATGCAGCTTGAATAAGGTGCCTTTTGCCATCCCTTCCTGCACCGTGTAAAGCAGGTCAAGGCTGTACGCCGACTCTTTGATGGAATTTCCCGCATCGTAATATTTATCGCCAGAGGAGACATTGGACGGTTTGGCATCCCAGCCATATACATACGATGCACCGACCGCCCACCCCGGCAGGTTCCAGCCTTTCAGGTCATACATAGCGCCAGCAAAGACGGATTTCTCATTATGGGCGTTAAAGTCGGAGCGGTTATCCCACCAGATATCCAGGCGACCGTTGGAAGATCCATACTGCGGCGTCATACGTGAGTTGAAATAGCCCTGACGGCCATCAGCTTTGACCCAGGTCCCTTCCAGGCGTAAATCCACAGGGCCGATCGTATAGCCAAAAGTGAGTGCCTGTAGCCACGCGGTGCCGTCATAAATATCATTAATGGTGTTGTTATCGGCCTTGTCGCGCGAGCCATAGAACTGATAACTGGTGGAAAGCGGATTACCCGCGACGTCAAACTTATAGCTGGCTTTGGCAAAATATTGATCAACATAGCCCTGTGCCTGGCCAAACGCGGCTTCGAGGATCAGATCGTTTTTAAAGTCGTACGATGCGCCCAGAGAGTGGACATAATCAATTTTGCTCACGCCATCGTTCTGGTAGAAATTATCCGTTTCGTTATACCACGGCGCTTTGTATTCATTGGCCCACATGTATGAGAAGCTCAGCGCACCGCGATCATCGAAATCCAGTTTTGCACCGGCTTCTGCCCCCTGGTAGGTGCCCGGCATAAAGCTCCAGTTTGAGGCCAGCAGCGTTTGCCCCGTCGGCTGGATGTACCCTGCCCTCGCCCACACCGGGCCATATTTAAATTTCGCGGCGGCTTTATAGAGACTTGCGCCGCTGCGATCGCCGGACCAGTCTTCGTCATACACCTTGTGGCTATTTGAAAATGCGATTTCATTCGGGTGTGCGCTTTCTGAGGATTCAGCCATCTCAATCGCTGCAAAGACCGCGACATCAATACCGAACATATCGGCAGCATAACCTGACTGGAAATCGAGATTGGTATTCCAGGTGGAGTGCGACAGGTTAGTTTTGTATTTATCGCCATCGGTGACATCTTTACGGTCACGCTGGCGCTGCCAGTAGTAAATCCCGCCGGTGAGCGTGGCATCATCAACAAAACCAGTGGCGCTGGCGGAAGGAGCGAAAGTTAAACCAGGTAATGCGGTGGCGCAGGCAATAGCCAACGCTAACGCCTTACGTTTAGCGTTAAACGCGTTCATGAGTGTTCCTCTTTGACGAAAAATAAAAAGTGCTGCGCAAAGGCAAACAGCAACAAAGTAAAAAAATGAAATATTACTGACAGTTATAGAAAATGTTTCTAAATCTGTCGTTTGTAAGCATATTTTTCGCGACGCGAATTATCAAGTGTTTACAGGAAAGGAATACAGGGATTATGACGCACCACACAGATTTGTTGCTTACAGGCTGGTGGCTTACGCAGCAAGGCTTTCAGAGTGACAGAGTCTGCGTTATCGATAAATAACTGAAAAGATGATTGGATAAATTTAAAACAATATTTTAGAAAAAAAGAAGGTGGGCAGTAACTTATTTTCAGTCGAGAAATAAAAAACGCTGCACGAGGCAGCGTTTTTAGCATCCTGGCAAGACGGGATTACTCGCCGATTTTCGCCCAGGTATCGCGTAGACCCACAGTGCGATTGAAGACCAGTTTGTCCGCCGTAGCATGGCGGCTGTCGAGGCAGAAATAACCTTCGCGCTCAAACTGATACGCTTTCGCTACCTCAGCGGCCTTAAGGCTCGGCTCAGCAAAGCCCTGCTTAATGACCAGCGATTCCGGGTTCATGACTGTCAGGAAGTCTTCCGCTGCACCCGGATTTGGCACGCTGAACAGGCGGTCATACAGACGAATTTCAACCGGCAGTGCGTGTGCCGCGCTAACCCAGTGAATAACACCCTTCACTTTACGGCCATCTGCCGGGTCTTTGCTCAGCGTATCGGCATCAAACGTACAGAAAATCGTGGTGATATTGCCTTCCGCGTCTTTCTCAACACGTTCCGCTTTGATTACATACGCGTTACGCAGGCGGACTTCTTTGCCCAGCACCAGTCGTTTGTACTGCTTGTTGGCTTCCTCACGGAAATCGGCACGATCAATCCAGATTTCACCGCTGAATGGGACATCACGGCTGCCCATTTCCGGTTTGTTCGGATGGTTAGGCATCGAAACCATTTCACTGGCGCCCTGCGGATAGTTCTCGATAACCAGCTTAACCGGATCGATAACAGCCATCGCGCGCGGTGCGTTTTCATTGAGATCTTCACGGATGCAGGATTCCAGTGACGCCATCTCAATGGTGTTGTCCTGTTTGGTGATACCAATACGTTTACAGAACTCACGGATGGAGGCGGACGTGTAACCACGACGACGCAGGCCAGAAATGGTCGGCATACGCGGGTCGTCCCAGCCTTCAACATGTTTGTCAGTCACCAGCAGGTTCAGCTTACGCTTGGACATGACGGTGTATTCCAGGTTCAGTCGGGAGAACTCGTACTGACGCGGGTGAACCGGAATGGTGATGTTGTCCAGAACCCAGTCATACAGACGACGGTTATCCTGGAATTCCAGCGTACACAGAGAGTGAGTGATCCCCTCCAGCGCATCGCTGATGCAGTGGGTAAAGTCATACATCGGGTAGATGCACCACTTGTTGCCCGTCTGATGGTGTTCAGCAAATTTAATACGGTACAGCACCGGATCGCGCATCACGATGAACGGCGACGCCATATCAATCTTCGCACGCAGGCACGCCTTACCTTCTTCGAAACCACCCGCGCGCATTTTTTCAAACAGTGCGAGGTTCTCTTCAACCGTACGATCGCGATACGGGCTATTTTTACCCGGCGCCGTCAGCGTGCCGCGGTATTCACGGATTTCGTCAGCGGACAGCTCGTCAACATAGGCGAGACCTTTGCTGATTAACTCTACGGCATAGTTGTGCAGTTGATCGAAATAATCAGAGGAATAGCGCACATCGCCTGACCAGTGGAAACCTAACCACTGCACGTCATTCTTGATGGACTCAACGTACTCGATATCTTCTTTTACCGGGTTGGTGTCATCAAAACGCAGGTTGCATTGCCCTTGATAATCTTGCGCGATACCAAAGTTCAGGCAGATGGATTTCGCATGACCGATATGCAGATAGCCATTCGGCTCAGGCGGAAAACGGGTGCAAATAGTAGAGTGCTTTCCAGTAGCCAGATCTTCATCAATGATCTGACGAATAAAGTTAGTCGGGCGGGCTTCAGCCTCACTCATCGTAGATTCCTCAAGGCGTAAACAACATATAACGGCACATGATCTTATAAGCCGCCCTCAGAGACAACCTTTAGTTACGGAAAATAGATACAAAACGGAATACTTTAATTCACGCAAAAAAAAAGCGGCAGAGGAAGATCCCCTGCCGCTTATGGCTATTTCTGGTTCAGATTACATCATTAGCCTTTGATGTCGTACAGCGGCGTTTGCCCTGCCACAACGGAACCTTGTGCTTTGATAACCAGACCAGAGAAATCATCAATATTGCTACATACCACCGGGCTGATCATAGAACGGGCATTGGCGTTCAGATATTCCAGATCCATTTCCAGGATTGGCTGACCCGCTGTAACGGTTGCCCCCTCTTCGACCAGACGCGTGAAGCCCTGGCCACCCAGCGCAACGGTGTCGATGCCCATATGAACAACGATTTCCGCGCCTTTTTCAGTTTCCAGGCAGAACGCGTGGTTGGTATTGAAGATTTTCACGATGGTACCCGCTGCCGGTGCAACAACCGTTTTCTCTGTCGGTTTTACCGCTACGCCATCGCCAACGGCTTTGCTGGCAAACGCTTCATCCGGCACTTCATCCAGAGAAACGACCTGCCCGGTCACCGGAGAGACCAGTTCCGCAATCACCGCCGCGCTAACGTTCGGCACTGCCTGCGGTTTAGGCGCGCTGGCGGCTGCCGGGGCCGGAGCCGCTGCGCCTGCAGCCGGAACGTCGCCCGCCGTTTTCATCGCATTAGCAATTTTTTCGGCCGCAAAACCCACAATCACCTGTACGCCGGTTTTATTCAAACGAATAACCCCGCTCGCACCCAGACGTTTAGCCAGCGCTTCGTTGACCAGGGAAGAGTCTTTCACGCTCAGACGCAGACGTGTGATGCAGGCATCGATACCGGTCAGGTTCGCGGAACCCCCGACAGCGGCAATATACTGACGCGCCAGGCCGGTCACATCCTGCTCGGAAGCCGTGCTGACATTCACATCCTGGCCATCCGCTTCGTCACCGGCAACCGCCAGTTCACGACCCGGGGTCAACAGGTTGAATTTCAGGATAGTGAAACGGAACACCACGTAGTAGATAACAAAGAACACCAGGCCTTGCAGAATCAGCATGTACCAGTGTACGGCCAGCGGGTTACGGGACGAAAGCACCATATCCACCAGACCGGCACTAAAGCCGAAGCCGGCAATCCACTGCATAGTCGCGGCGATAAACACAGAAATCCCGGTCAGCACAGCGTGAATGAAGTACAGCACCGGTGCCACGAACATGAAGGAGAATTCCAGCGGTTCAGTGATACCTGTAAAGAAGGCAGCAAAGGCGCCTGCCATCATAATACCAAGGACTTTGGCTTTATTTTCCGGACGCGCGCAGTGGTAAATCGCCAGCGCGGCACCTGGCAGACCAAACATCATGATCGGGAAGAAGCCCGCCTGGTAACGGCCCGTAACCCCAACAACTGCTTTGCCCGCTTCAATAGACTGCGCGCCGCCCAGGAAGTTAGGAATATCGTTAATACCGGCAACGTCAAACCAGAATACGGAGTTCAGCGCATGGTGCAGCCCTACCGGAATCAACAGACGGTTGAAGAAAGCGTAGACGCCCGCACCGACAGAGCCCAGTTTCTGAATGTGCTCACCGAAACCAACCAGACCACTGAAGACTACCGGCCAGATAAACATCATGATGAACGCGACAGCGATCATGACAAACGAGGTCAGGATCGGCACCAGACGACGACCGCTAAAGAAGGAGAGCGCCTTCGGCAGCTCTACACTGCTAAAGCGGTTATACAGTTCCGCGGCAATGATACCGACCATGATCCCAACGAACTGGTTTTTGATCTTGCCAAACGCGGCAGGAACTTGATCGGCTGGGATTTTCTGGATCATAGCGACAGCGGCTGGCGAGCACAGCGTCGTCAATACAAGGAAACCCACAAAGCCGGCCAGTGCAGCAGCACCGTCTTTATCTTTGGACATACCATAAGCAACACCCACGGCGAACAGCACGCCCATGTTATCAATAATGGCAGAACCAGATTGAATGAAGAACGCCGCCAGCGCGTTAGATCCACCCCAGCCTACCGGGTCGATCCAGTAACCGACCCCCATCAGAATCGCTGCGGCAGGCAGCGTGGCGACCGGCACCATGAGCGCGCGGCCAACCTTTTGCAAGTAACCTAAAAGATTCACGTTATTCCCCCTTTGAACCCCACCGGAGCCCTTAGAAACAGTCTTTTTATTGTCTGACTAACCCTGAAAACACGGCCATTTTTCATTACATTGAGAGTGTGTTGAAAATTAATTCGTCTCGCAAATTAAAAGCACCTTTTTTGTGATTTTAATCACCAAATATCGTTATTTGACCTCCTCTTTGCTGGCTAACCAGCAAAACTTATTTTATCATTCAAAAAATCAAGACGGATTGCCCCCATAGGGAGCGAAACTGAGTTACGCTTTACACTGCACTGGAACGCAATCCGCTAACTTTAATCAACTTAGAGGTGAACAATGAGACTGATTCCTCTGGCAACAGCTGAACAAGTCGGTAAATGGGCGGCCCGCCATATCGTCAATCGCATCAATGCATTTAAACCTACAGCGGATCGTCCGTTCCTGCTTGGCCTGCCAACCGGTGGCACGCCTCTCACCGCCTACAAAGCATTAGTTGAAATGCACAAAGCGGGCCAGGTTAGTTTTAAACATGTTGTCACGTTCAATATGGACGAATATGTCGGCCTGCCGAAGGAGCACCCGGAAAGCTATCACAGCTTTATGCACCGTAACTTTTTCGATCACGTTGATATTCCGGCGGAAAATATTAACCTCCTGGATGGCAATGCGCCGGATATTGACGCAGAATGCCGCCAATACGAAGAAAAAATCCGTTCCTATGGCAAAATTCACCTGTTTATGGGCGGCGTTGGCAACGATGGTCACATCGCCTTCAACGAGCCCGCATCTTCGCTGGCTTCTCGTACCCGTATTAAAACGCTGACCCATGACACCCGCGTGGCCAATTCCCGTTTCTTCGATGGCGACGTTAATCAGGTGCCGAAATACGCACTGACCGTGGGCGTGGGTACGCTGCTCGATGCAGAAGAAGTGATGATTCTGGTGCTGGGAAGCCAGAAAGCGCAGGCTCTGCAGGCGGCCGTAGAAGGTAACGTGAACCATATGTGGACCATTAGCTGCCTGCAACTGCACCCGAAAGCAGTAATGGTGTGTGACGAGCCGTCCACGATGGAACTGAAAGTTAAAACATTGAAATATTTCAATGAATTAGAAGCGGAAAATATTAAAGGTCTGTAATTGTGTCTCGTTCCGCAAACCCAGCGGGACGACACCCATTTGTTAACCGGGGGTCGTTATGTATGCTTTAACCCATTGCCGGATTTTCACCGGCCATGAAATTTTGGATGACCACGCGCTGATTGTCGCCGATGGCCTGATTGATCGTCTCTGCCCTGTGGCTGAGCTGCCGCCCACTATCGAGCAGCGTGATCTCAATGGCGCAACGCTGGCCCCCGGTTTTATTGATGTACAACTGAATGGCTGCGGTGGTGTGCAGTTCAACGACACCCCCGAAGCCGTGAGTATTGAAACGCTGGAAATCATGCAGCGCGCCAATGAAAAATCAGGCTGCACAAGTTTTCTGCCGACGCTTATCACCACCAGCGATGACCTGATGAAACAAGGCATTCAGGTGATGCGTGATTACCTGGCGAAACATGCACATCAGGCGCTTGGTTTGCACCTCGAGGGGCCGTGGCTCAATATCGTAAAAAAAGGCACCCATAACCCGAAATTTGTCCGCAAGCCGGATGCCGAACTGGTGGATTATCTCTGCGCCAATGCTGACGTCATCACCAAAGTGACGCTGGCGCCGGAAATGGCCGGTACTGAGGTTATCAGCAAGCTGGCTGCGGCGGGTATTGTGGTGTCAGCAGGCCACTCGAACGCGACATTAAAAGAAGCGAAAGCGGGTTTCCGCGCAGGCATCACGTTTGCGACGCATCTATACAATGCGATGCCGTACATCACCGGACGTGAACCGGGTCTGGCGGGCGCGGTACTGGATGATGCCGATGTTTATTGCGGGATCATTGCAGATGGGCTGCATGTCGATTACGTTAATGTCCGTAATGCGAAACGCCTGAAAGGCGACAAACTCTGTTTAGTTACAGATGCAACGGCGCCTGCAGGGGCAGATATTGACCAGTTCATTTTTGCTGGTAAAACAATATACTACCGTAATGGACTGTGTGTGGATGAAAACGGTACGCTGAGCGGCTCCTCCCTGACAATGATTGAAGGGGTTCGGAACCTGGTCGAGCATGTGGGTATTGCGCTGGATGAAGTACTGCGCATGGCAACCTTGTACCCGGCTCGCGCGATAGGCGTCGACGGGCAACTCGGCAGCATTGCCCCGGGTAAGGTCGCGAACCTGACCGCCTTCACGCACGATTATAAAATAATCAAGACCATCGTTAATGGTAACGAGGTCGTCATCGAGTAAATAAAAGGTATGACAGCAGGCGGACAAGCTCAGATTGGTAACGTTGATCTCGTTAAACAACTTAACAGTGCGGCTGTTTACCGCCTGATTGATCAACTTGGCCCTATTTCGCGTATTCAAATTGCCGAGCAGAGCCAGCTTGCGCCCGCCAGCGTGACAAAAATCACGCGTCAGCTTATTGAACGCGGCCTGATCAAAGAAGTTGATCAGCAGGCCTCCACCGGGGGCCGCCGCGCTATCTCAATCATTACCGAAACCCGCAATTTTCAGGCTATTGGTGTGCGTCTTGGACGTTCCGATACCACCCTCACCCTTTATGATCTGAGCAGCAAAGTGCTGGCAGAAGAGCATTTTCCTCTGCCGGAGCGGACGCAGGAAACGCTGGAACACGCGTTACTGAACACTATCAGCGGCTTTATCGAAAGCAATCAGCGTAAGATCCGCGAACTGATCGCCATCTCGGTTATTTTACCAGGCCTTGTCGACCCGGAAAGCGGCGTCATTCGCTATATGCCGCATATTCAGGTTGAGAACTGGGGGCTGGTGGACGCACTGGAAAAACGTTTCAAATTAACCTGTTTCGTCGGTCACGATATCCGCAGTCTGGCCCTTGCAGAGCACTATTTTGGGGCAAGTCAGGACTGTGAGGATTCCATTCTGGTGCGTGTTCATCGCGGAACCGGGGCAGGAATCATCTCTAACGGGCGCATTTTTATCGGTCGCAACGGTAATGTGGGTGAAATTGGTCACATCCAGGTAGAACCCCTCGGCGAGCGATGTCATTGCGGTAACTTTGGCTGTCTGGAAACCATCGCCGCCAATGCCGCCATTGAACAACGCGTAAGGCATCTGCTGGAACAGGGCTACCAAAGCCGCGTAACGCTGGATGACTGCACGATAAAAAATATCTGTAAAGCCGCAAATAAAGGCGACGCGCTGGCGTGTGAAGTGATTGAGTACGTCGGTCGCCATCTGGGTAAAACCATCGCCATTGCCATTAACCTCTTCAATCCGCAGAAAGTGGTCATCGCCGGGGAGATTGTTGAAGCGGAGAAAGTGTTGCTGCCTGCTATTGAAGGTTGCATTAACACCCAGTCGCTCAAAGCATT
Source organism: Phytobacter diazotrophicus (assembly GCF_052061655.1). NCBI lineage: Bacteria > Pseudomonadati > Pseudomonadota > Gammaproteobacteria > Enterobacterales > Enterobacteriaceae > Phytobacter > Phytobacter diazotrophicus. Next base: position 4,017,590 of record NZ_CM125428.1, read on the forward strand.
CCGTAAAAATCTTCCGGTGGTGCGATCTACCCTTGACCATCGCTCGGCGATAGGTGCTTTCGCCCTGGTGAAACGCGCTATGCTGAACGGCATGCTGCTGCAACGCCTGCTGGAAAGCTGACAGAGTTTAGATACCCTAAATAATTCGAACTGCACAAAGGCGGCAAGCGCGTAAGTGCCCCGGAGCTTACTGAGGTAAGCAACTGGGCCGGGCAAAGGTCACCAACGCATAGGCAACTTGAAGTATGACGGTTATAGTTATTGCTTCTCTTTTTTTACCGGGTAGTCCATGACCATTCAGAACGTAATCTGTGATATTGACGGCGTGTTGATGCACGATAATGTCGCCGTGCCGGGCGCAGCGGAGTTTATTCATCGAATCCTGGAAAAAGGGATGCCGCTGGTGCTACTCACCAACTACCCTTCCCAGACGGGGCAGGATTTGGCTAACCGCTTTGCCTCTGCCGGTATAGATGCACCAGCCAGTGTCTTTTATACCTCTGCAATGGCGACGGCTGACTTCCTTAAACGTCAGGAAGGGAAAAAAGCTTACGTAGTCGGTGAAGGCGCATTGATTCACGAACTCTATAAAGCCGGGTTTACCATTACGGATATCAACCCGGATTTTGTTATCGTGGGCGAAACGCGTTCCTACAACTGGGAAATGATGCATAAGGCGGCCTTTTTCGTCGCCAACGGTGCGCGCTTTATTGCCACCAACCCGGACACCCACGGACGCGGTTACTACCCTGGCTGCGGCGCGCTGTGCGCCGGTATTGAAAAAATCTCCGGCCGCGAGCCTTTCTACGTCGGCAAACCGAGTCCGTGGATTATCCGCGCCGCGCTCAATACTATGCAGGCGCATTCAGAGCAGACGGTGATTGTCGGCGACAATTTGCGTACCGACATTCTTGCGGGCTTCCAGGCGGGTCTGGAGACTATCCTGGTACTCTCTGGCGTATCAACGCTGGATGATATCGACAGCATGCCGTTCCGTCCTTCATGGATTTACCCTTCGGTTGCTGAAATCGACATTTTTTAAACGAAACCACGTCCCCGGACGTGGTTTTTCATTTTCCGCACCAATAAAAAACAGACCGTTTAATAAAATGCGCTGAAAACTGATAATTCATCAATATCTCAGCTCAATTCATGTTCTTTTTTCAGCATTCGGCAATCGCCATTGCGCTTTTTATTTTCAAGGCTGTAAAACGCTTGCGCGCGTCACACCTTTGCGGCATTTTCTTAAACAAGCAATAAGACAACGCGATGACGCGGCGTCTGCACTCACACAACACGGCATTGCCTTAAAGTAACGGAGAAGTCTATGTGTTCTATTTTTGGCGTACTGGATATTAAAACCGACGCGGTTGAGCTGCGTAAAAAAGCGCTCGAATTATCCCGCCTGATGCGCCACCGCGGCCCTGACTGGTCTGGCGTTTATGCCAGCGATAAAGCGATTCTTGCCCATGAGCGTCTGTCTATTGTTGACGTCAATGCGGGTGCCCAGCCGCTATACAACGAGAAAAAAACACATGCGCTGGCCGTTAACGGCGAAATTTACAACCATCAGGCTCTGCGTGCGGAATATGGCGATCGCTACCAGTTCCAGACCGGTTCTGACTGTGAAGTTATCCTCGCGCTCTATCAGGAAAAAGGCCCAGAATTCCTCGACGATCTGCAAGGTATGTTCGCTTTCGCCCTGTATGACAGCGAAAAAGACGCTTATCTGATTGGTCGTGACCACATCGGCATTATCCCGCTGTATATGGGCCATGATGAGCACGGCAACTTTTATGTTGCTTCCGAAATGAAAGCGCTGGTACCGGTGTGCCGTACCATCAAAGAGTTCCCGGCGGGTAGCTATCTGTGGAGCAAAGACGGTGAAATCCGTTCTTACTATCAGCGTGACTGGTTCGACTATGACGCAGTGAAAGATAACGTCACTGACAAAAACGAACTGCGTCAGGCGCTTGAAGAATCTGTGAAAAGTCACCTGATGTCAGATGTGCCGTATGGCGTTCTGCTCTCGGGCGGTCTGGACTCTTCTGTCATTTCCGCTATTACCAAAAAATTCGCCGCGCGCCGTGTGGAAGATCAGGAACGCTCTGAGGCCTGGTGGCCGCAGTTGCACTCCTTTGCTGTGGGCCTGAAAGGGGCACCGGACCTGAAAGCTGCGCAAGAAGTGGCAAACCATCTGGGTACGGTTCACCACGAAATCCACTTTACCGTACAGGAAGGTCTGGACGCGATTCGCGACGTGATTTATCACATCGAAACCTACGATGTAACCACCATTCGCGCCTCTACACCGATGTATCTGATGTCCCGTAAAATCAAAGCGATGGGCATCAAGATGGTACTGTCTGGCGAAGGTTCTGACGAAGTGTTCGGCGGCTACCTCTATTTCCATAAAGCGCCGAATGCCAAAGAGCTGCATGAAGAGACCGTACGTAAGCTGCAGGCGCTGCATATGTTCGACTGCGCGCGTGCTAACAAAGCGATGTCCGCCTGGGGCGTAGAAGCGCGTGTGCCGTTCCTGGATAAGAAATTCCTCGATGTAGCGATGCGCATCAACCCGCAGGATAAAATGTGCGGCAACGGCAAAATGGAAAAACACGTGCTGCGTGAATGTTTCGAATCCTATCTGCCGGCGAGTGTTGCATGGCGTCAGAAAGAGCAGTTTTCTGACGGCGTAGGTTACAGTTGGATCGATACACTCAAAGAAGTAGCGGCACAGCAGGTTAGCGATCAGCAACTGGCGACGGCCAGCTACCGTTTTCCGTACAACACGCCGAGCTCGAAAGAAGCGTATCTGTACCGTGAAATCTTTGAAGAGCTGTTCCCGGTACCCAGTGCCGCTGAATGTGTGCCTGGCGGCCCGTCTGTGGCGTGCTCATCTGCAAAAGCAATCGAGTGGGATGAATCATTCAAATCCATGAACGATCCATCAGGTCGCGCGGTTGGCGTACACCAGTCTGCTTACAAATAAGCAATTGTTATCGTTAAAGGCCCTGCGGGGCCTTTTTTTATTTCTGCATATGTTTTGCTATACAAAATCGATAAATAACCAATAATTGCCGAATTATGCGTCACGCTGTTCGCAACCTAACCAAACAGTCACATTCCGGCAATTTTCGATGAAAAAGGTATTGACGCTGTCAGGCCCAATACGCATAATGCGCCCCGCAACGCCGATAAGGTAACGCGAAAAAAAGATGGCTACTTAGCTCAGCTGGTTAGAGCACAGCACTCATAATGCTGGGGTCACAGGTTCGATTCCCGTAGTAGCCACCATCTTTTTTTGCGGGAGTGGCGAAATTGGTAGACGCACCAGATTTAGGTTCTGGCGCCGCAAGGTGTGCGAGTTCAAGTCTCGCCTCCCGCACCATTCACCAGTAAGCGTTGCACGGATGGGGTATCGCCAAGCGGTAAGGCACCGGTTTTTGATACCGGCATTCCCTGGTTCGAATCCAGGTACCCCAGCCATATTTTTGATGTTTGCGGTTCACCGCGACGGTATTGGGGTATCGCCAAGCGGTAAGGCACCGGTTTTTGATACCGGCATTCCCTGGTTCGAATCCAGGTACCCCAGCCAGTCGGTGACTGGTTTGTAGTAAAATTTGGCTACTTAGCTCAGCTGGTTAGAGCACAGCACTCATAATGCTGGGGTCACAGGTTCGATTCCCGTAGTAGCCACCATATTTAAAGGCTGGTGTTCATGAGAACATTAACCTGAGTAAAAAATTGTTGGGGTATCGCCAAGCGGTAAGGCAGTGGATTCTGATTCCACCATTCCGAGGTTCGAATCCTCGTACCCCAGCCAATTTCAAAAAGTCGTTTGCTTTCGGGTAGACGCAAAGGTTGAAGTTTTATCGTTAACGCGTAAAATTTCACGCCTATTGGGGTATCGCCAAGCGGTAAGGCAGCGGATTCTGATTCCGCCATCCGAGGTTCGAATCCTTGTACCCCAGCCACATAAAAAAGCAAAAAGCTCGCTTCGGCGGGCTTTTTGCTTTTTTGGCTATTGCTGAAATAGAAAACGGCGGTTTCCCGCCGTCCTTTTACAGTCCTAACGCATATTTCAGCGCCTGGCGTTTGAGTACGCCAGCCCGTTCCGCCGCCATCAAACCGATATTACGCAGCACGCGTACCGGGCCCAGATCGTTACTGAACCCGGCATGGAACAAGTCCATGCCACTTTGCATAATAAAATTATCTGCCATACGGCGTGTCTGATAGCGTTTGAGCACCGAAAGGCTTGCCCAGTTTTCACCGTGGCTACGCGCCCTTGTCAGCACGTCTAGCAGGCAGTCTACATCGCGATAGCCGAGGTTTACCCCCTGCCCCGCCAGCGGATGGATGGTATGCGCTGCATCCCCCACCAGCGCGAGCCCTGGACGTACATATTGCAGTGCGTGGCGACGCGCGAGCGGGAACGCTCCGGCAGCGACGGGCATAACATGCCCCAGTCGGGATGGAAAATGTGCCGCGATCTCTTTCTGTAACTGCACCATGTTTAACGATTGCAACTGACGAATACGGGCAGGTGTGTCGTACCAGACCAGCGATGCCCAGTAGTCAAATAACGGCAGGAAAGCATGGGGACCTTTGGGGGTAAAGTGCTGCCAGGTACTCTCCCCGGGCGCGCGCTCACACTCTACGGTGATCAACATGCAGGATTGCTGATATTGCCAGGCGTGAATGCCGATACCGGCACACTGGCGCACCCGGGAATTCCCCCCATCAGCACCAATCACCAGCTTCGCCGAAAGCGTTTCGCCATCTTCAAATGTCAGCTCGTGAGACTCATCATTCTGTCGCATCGTACTGAGCGCCGCAGGCACGCGCAGCGTTACCAGTGGGTGGCGCTCCAGCGCTTCCCACAGCGCGCGCTGCAAGACATTGTTTTCGACCATATAGCCAAGCAACGGCAGTTTTAACTCACGCGCGTCGAAGACGACATGCGCGTTTTCCCATTCCCAGGTCTCCAGCCGCTCCCATGGATGACAACGCATCGCCTGAACCGCATCCCAGACGCCCAGCGTCTGGAGCAGCGTTACGGAAGAGGCGCTAATCGCCGAAATACGCACATCCGGTTGTGCCGTCGCGTCAAAGGCAGGCGGCGCATGTTGTTCAATGACCGTGACACTAAAACCCTGCTGCGCTAAACCCAACGCCAGCGCCCCGCCGACCATTCCGCCGCCGACAACCGCGACCTCAGTAGATTGATTTATCATGGCCCATTATCCTTAAACGAGAATCTCCTAAGTTTACCGGATTTTTTACATCTTGAGTCTGACAAGCGTCATACTGGTCAGCACGCGACCAAAGCATTACAATACGCGCCCTGCATTGGGCCATTAAACAAAGCATGAGCAAGTCGATGACAAAAAAACTCCACATCAAAACCTGGGGCTGTCAGATGAACGAGTACGATTCATCGAAGATGGCCGATCTGCTGGATGCCACTCACGGGTATCAACTCACCGAAGTGGCCGAAGAAGCAGATGTGCTGCTGCTTAATACCTGCTCAATCCGCGAGAAGGCGCAAGAGAAAGTCTTCCACCAGTTGGGGCGCTGGAAATTATTAAAGGAAAAAAATCCAGACCTGATCATTGGTGTCGGCGGTTGCGTCGCATCTCAGGAAGGCGACCATATTCGCCAGCGTGCCCACTATGTTGACATTATTTTTGGACCGCAAACGCTGCACCGTCTGCCGGAAATGATCAACTCCGTGCGCGGCAATCGCAGCCCGGTGGTGGATATCAGCTTCCCGGAAATCGAAAAATTCGACCGCCTGCCGGAACCGAAAGCCGAAGGTCCGACCGCCTTTGTCTCCATCATGGAAGGCTGCAATAAGTACTGTACTTACTGTGTCGTGCCCTACACCCGTGGCGAAGAGGTGAGCCGTCCGTGTGACGATATCCTTTTTGAAATCGCGCAACTGGCGGCACAAGGCGTACGTGAAGTTAACCTGCTGGGCCAAAACGTCAACGCCTGGCGCGGTGAGAATTACGACGGAAGCACCGGTTCCTTCGCCGATCTGCTGCGTCTGGTGGCGGCGATTGACGGTATTGACCGTATTCGTTTTACCACCAGCCACCCTATCGAATTCACCGACGATATTATTGATGTCTATCGCGATACGCCGGAGCTGGTGAGTTTCCTGCATCTGCCGGTACAAAGTGGTTCTGACCGCGTACTGAACCTGATGGGCCGTACCCATACCGCGCTGGAATACAAAGCGATCATCCGCAAACTGCGTGCCGCACGTCCGGACATTCAAATCAGCTCTGACTTTATCGTTGGCTTCCCTGGCGAAACGACCCAGGACTTCGAGCAGACCATGAAGCTGATTGCCGATGTGAATTTCGATATGAGTTACAGCTTTATTTTCTCCGCTCGTCCGGGAACGCCTGCGGCCGATATGGTTGATGATGTACCGGAAGAGGATAAAAAGCAGCGCCTGTATATTCTACAGGAACGTATCAACCAGCAGGCAATGGCCTGGAGCCGCCGGATGATCGGCACGACTCAGCGCATTCTGGTGGAAGGGACGTCCCGTAAGAGCATCATGGAGCTGTCAGGCCGTACCGAAAATAACCGTGTGGTGAACTTCGAAGGCAGACCGGAGATGATCGGGAAATTCGTTGACGTGGAAATCACCGACGTCTGGACAAACTCCCTGCGCGGTAAAGTGGTGCGTACCGAAGACGAAATGGGCCTGCGCATAGCGCAGTCGCCAGAATCGGTCATCGCCCGTACCCGTAAAGAGAATGATATCGGCGTTGGTCTCTACCAGCCTTAATCTTCACGGTTCTGGCTGCTCAACGTTGCAGAAAGACAGCAGGCAAGTGCCCGGTCGCAGAGATGATGCGACCGGAGCCCATGCAAAATCCACGAATCTGCGGCTGAGTATGACTGAGCAGCCCTTGCATTTCCCCTTCCCGCCCTTATATCCATCGCAATGCTTGCGCCTTTATTCCATGGCGTGAATAATTCTCTATAAGGCTGACGGCCTCAGGCTGTGTTAGCCAGGCTCCATTCGGCACTATCTGAATAAGAGGAACAGTTTGAACATAGATACCCGTGAAATTACCCTGACACCCGCGGACAATGCTCGCCTGCTGAGCCTGTGCGGACCGTTTGATGACAATATCAAACAGTTGGAACGGCGACTGGGCATCGAGATTAACCGTCGCGATAATCACTTCAAACTCACCGGACGTACCCTTTGCGTGAACGCTGCTGCAGATATTTTGCTCAGCCTCTATGTCGATACGGCCCCCATGCGTGGGCAAACTCAGGATATCGAACCGGAACAGATCCATCTGGCTATCAAAGAAGCCCGCGTGCTTGAACAGAGCGCGGAGAGCGTGCCGGAGTATGGAAAAGCGGTCAATATCAAAACCAAACGCGGCGTGATTAAACCCCGTACGCCAAATCAGGCGCAGTACATCGCCAATATTCTTGATCATGACATCACTTTTGGCGTGGGGCCGGCGGGTACAGGTAAAACGTATCTGGCGGTTGCCGCGGCGGTGGATGCGCTGGAACGTCAGGACGTTCGCCGTATTCTGCTGACCCGTCCAGCCGTGGAAGCCGGGGAAAAACTGGGCTTCCTGCCGGGTGATTTAAGCCAGAAAGTGGACCCCTATCTGCGACCGCTCTACGACGCGCTGTTCGAAATGCTCGGCTTTGAGAAAGTTGAGAAGCTGATTGAGCGTAATGTCATTGAAGTTGCGCCGCTGGCCTATATGCGTGGTCGCACGCTGAATGACGCTTTTATCATTCTTGATGAAAGCCAGAACACCACCATCGAACAGATGAAGATGTTCCTGACCCGTATTGGCTTTAACTCCAAAGCGGTCATCACCGGTGACGTGACGCAGATTGACCTGCCACGCAATGTTAAATCCGGCTTGCGCCACGCCATTGAAGTACTGGCGGAAGTCGAAGAAATCAGTTTTAACTTTTTCCATAGCGAAGACGTTGTCCGTCATCCTGTTGTCGCACGCATCGTGAATGCTTACGAAGCCTGGGAAGAGGCGGATCAAAAACGCCGGGCGGAACAGGCGGCCGAGCGCAAACGCGAAGCCCAGGAGCAGGAGCAAAAATGAGTCAGGTGATCCTCGATTTACAGCTGGCATGTGAAGAGAACGCCGGTTTGCCGGAAGAAGTACAGTTTCAGCGCTGGCTGGACGCGGTCATTCCGCAATTCCAGGAAGAAGCGGAAGTGACCATCCGTCTGGTGGATGAGGCGGAAAGTCATGAGTTAAACCTGACTTACCGTGGGAAAGACAAGCCGACAAATGTGCTATCTTTCCCGTTTGAAGCGCCGCCGGGCATCGAAATGCCGCTGCTGGGCGATCTGATCATTTGCCGCCAGGTGGTTGAGCAGGAAGCCAAAGAACAGGATAAACCGCTTGATGCGCACTGGGCGCATATGGTGATTCACGGTAGCCTGCATCTGCTGGGCTACGACCATATTGAAGATGACGAAGCCGAAGAGATGGAAGGACTCGAAACAGAGATAATGCTTGCTCTGGGGTATGAGGATCCGTACATTTCCGAGAAGGAGTAGTCTGTGCGGCAACCCATTGCCGTGCTGACAGAAAATGCTGCCAGGCGCTGAGTTTGCGCGTCCTGGCGACAGAACCACTAACATGAGAACCCAAACGACGCCATGAGCGACGACAATTCACACAGTAGCGACATTAACAACAAGAAGGGATTCTTCTCCCTTTTACTCAGCCAACTTTTTCACGGCGAACCTAAAAACCGTGATGAGTTACTGGAGCTGATCCGTGATTCCGGGCAGAACGAGCTTATCGATCAGGATACGCGCGAAATGCTCGAAGGGGTAATGGACATCGCCGACCAGCGCGTTCGCGACATCATGATCCCCCGCTCGCAAATGATTACCCTGAAACGCAACCAAAGCCTTGATGAATGTCTCGACGTTATCATTGAGTCTGCACACTCGCGTTTTCCGGTGATCAGCGAAGATAAGGATCACATTGAAGGGATTTTGATGGCCAAAGACTTGCTGCCGTTTATGCGCAGCGATGCCGAAGCCTTCAGCATGGAAAAAGTGTTACGTCAGGCCGTGGTGGTGCCGGAAAGCAAACGGGTTGACCGGATGCTCAAAGAGTTTCGCTCCCAGCGTTACCACATGGCTATTGTGATTGACGAGTTCGGCGGCGTCTCGGGCCTTGTCACTATCGAAGATATTCTTGAACTTATCGTCGGCGAAATCGAAGACGAATATGACGACGAAGAAGATATCGATTTCCGCCAGCTCAGCCGCCATACCTGGACCGTACGCGCTCTTGCGTCTATCGAAGATTTCAACGAAACCTTCGGCACCCACTTTAGCGATGACGAAGTCGATACTATTGGTGGTCTGGTCATGCAGGCCTTCGGGCATCTGCCTGCGCGTGGGGAATCCATTGATATTGATGGTTACCAATTTAAAGTCGCCATGGCGGACAGTCGACGTATTATTCAGGTTCATGTAAGAATGCCGGACGATTCCCCCGTTCCGAAATTGGATGAGTAATGTAAATGGCATTTGCCCCACTGTTTGAACGCCAGCGCGTACGTTTGCTGCTGGCGCTACTCTTCGGAGCCAGCGGAACGCTGGCTTTTTCTCCTTATGATATCTGGCCTGCCGCAATTGTTTCCCTGATGGGGTTGCAAGCGCTCACGCTTAACCGGCGTCCGGCGCAAGCCGCCTGGGTAGGTTATTTCTGGGGGCTCGGTCTGTTTGGCTCCGGTATTCACTGGGTTTATGTCAGCATCGCACAATTCGGTGGGATGCCCGGGCCGGTGAACGTCTTTCTGGTGGTACTGCTTGCCGCCTACCTTTCGCTCTATACCGGGCTATTCGCAGGCATGCTTTCCCGGTTGTGGCCCAAAACAACCTGGCTGCGCGTCGCGGTAGCGGCGCCGGTCATCTGGCAACTGAGTGAGTTTTTACGTGGCTGGGTGCTGACGGGTTTTCCCTGGCTGCAGTTTGGCTACAGCCAGATTGACGGGCCACTGAAAGGGCTGGCGCCGATATTAGGCGTTGATGCCATTACCTTCCTGTTGATGTCGGTAAGCGGTTTACTGGTCCTCGCGGCGGCGACACGCTGCTGGCGTCCTTTCATCGTGGCGCTGGTGCTCTTTGCTCTGCCCTTCCCGCTGCGCTATATCCAGTGGTATCAGTTGCTGCCGGAAAGAACGACGCAGGTATCGCTGGTACAAGGCAATATCCCGCAAGCGCTCAAGTGGGATGAAGGTCAATTGCTGGATACGCTGAAAATCTACCTCAATGCCAGCCAGCCGGAATTGGGCAAATCACAGCTTATAATCTGGCCGGAATCTGCCATTTCTGATCTCGAAATCAACCAACAGCGCTTCCTGGGCATGATGGATGATTTGATGCGCAAGAATGACAGCTCGCTTATCACCGGGATTGTGGACGCGCGTCTTAATCAGCAGAACCGTTACGACACCTACAACACCGTCATCACTCTTGGAAAAGACAGCGCCTATAGCTACAGCTCTACCGACCGCTATAACAAAAATCACCTGGTACCTTTTGGTGAGTTTGTCCCGCTGGAATCTATCCTGCGCCCGTTGGCTCCGTTTTTTGATCTGCCCATGTCTTCATTCAGTCGCGGACCATACATTCAGCCTCCGCTGTCTGCCCACGGTTATAAGCTGACGCCGGCCATCTGCTACGAAATTATCCTCGGTGAGCAGGTGCGAGATAATTTCCGTCCGGATACTGATTTCCTGCTGACCATCTCGAATGATGCCTGGTTTGGTAAATCGATCGGCCCGTGGCAACACTTCCAGATGGCGCGGATGCGCTCGCTGGAACTGGCGCGCCCGCTGCTGCGCAGCACGAATAATGGCATTACAGCGGTGATTGGGCCAACCGGTGAGATCCAGGCGATGCTCCCGCAGTTCACCCGGCAAGTGCTGACCACCAAAGTCACTCCGACCTCCGGCCTGACCCCTTATGCCCGCATGGGTAATTGGCCTCTGTGGCTTCTGACCGCGTTGCTCGGTTTTGGCGGGCTAATCATGAGCCTGCGGCAACGCCGCAAGTAATTACCCCTTCCGCGCCCTCTTTCTGACCAGAGAGGGCGCTTTCACCCTCTTTTCCTCAAATGCCATTTCTGGCACATCAATTGCAAAATAAATCCATGTAATGGCGATTTTCCCCGATGTGCGGATAGCACGCACTATGACGGATCGCATACAGCACTAAAGTGGTGCAACGGGAGATTTTTGCCTTCAAACGGTGCGGTACACTTCGCAAAAACAAACAATACCGCAGCAAAATCTTTACATTAAGCCAAACTAAATGCTAACAAACGCATACAACACTGCACGCATTTGCAGCAGGATATAACAAACACAACACTCACAATGGGTATCAATGCGTCTCTGGCGCGACGATAAAGGAGTTGGATATGCAATTACGTAAACTGGCCACAGCAATGCTGGTTATGGGAATGTCTGCGGGTCTGGCGCATGCCGCCGATGAGGCGAAACCTGCCGACGCGGCAGCCGCCCCGGCTGAGGCGCAACAGCCTACGCTTGAAAAAATTGCCAAAAACGGCGTGATCGTGGTCGGGCACCGTGAATCTTCCGTACCGTTCTCCTATTACGACAACGAGCAAAAAGTTGTGGGTTACTCTCAGGACTACTCCAACGCTATCGTTGAAGCAGTGAAGAAAAAGCTCAACAAGCCTGACCTGCAAGTTAAATTGATTCCAATTACCTCACAAAACCGTATTCCGCTGCTGCAAAACGGCACCTTCGATTTCGAATGCGGTTCGACCACCAACAACCTGGAACGTCAGAAGCAGGCTGCATTCTCTGACACTATCTTTGTTGTCGGTACTCGTCTTCTGGTCAAAAAAGGCGGCGACATTAAAGACTTCCCGGATCTGAAAGGCAAAGCGGTGGTTGTGACCTCCGGTACAACGTCTGAGATCCTGCTGCACAAGCTGAATGACGAACAGAAAATGGACATGCGCATTATCAGCGCCAAAGACCATGGCGACTCTTTCCGTACTCTGGAAAGCGGTCGTGCAGTGGCCTTTATGATGGATGACGCTCTGTTGGCGGGTGAACGTGCGAAAGCGAAGAAAGCGGATAACTGGGATATCGTGGGCAAACCGCAATCACAGGAAGCTTACGGCTGCATGCTGCGTAAAGGCGATACTGAGTTCAAAAAGCTGATGGATGACACCATCGCTAAGGCGCAGACCTCCGGTGAAGCGGAAAAATGGTTTGATAAATGGTTCAAAAACCCTATTCCGCCAAAAAACCTGAACCTCAATTTCGCACTCTCTGACGAGATGAAAGCACTGTTCAAAGAACCGAATGATAAGGCTCTGAACTAATTAACAAAAAGAATACACACATTTACTGATGCTGTATTCGGGCTGCGATTGAACGGATCCCCAAAGGCCCCCAAATATCATGGTCGGGGTAGGTCAAAGCAACCCGTACAAAGCGGTATCGTGGATGAAGTGTAGTCAGGGGCGGGATAACCAGCCCTCTCGATTGTTGAAGTAGCACGGACAGACTATACGTTGAATGGTCGTTCCCCATTCGACGCGAACACAAGCTCTTCGCACAATCTTCGAGGGTAGCGCTGCTACCCTTTTTTTTCCGGAGTAGATTTATGTCCATAGACTGGAACTGGGGAATTTTCCTGCAACAAGCCCCGTTCGGCAACACAACCTATCTCGGCTGGCTGTGGAGCGGTTTTCAGGTCACGATCGCGCTGTCGATCACTGCCTGGATCATCGCGTTCCTGGTGGGCTCTCTGTTTGGTATTCTGCGAACCGTTCCCAATCGTATCCTGTCCGGTATCGGTACTTGCTACGTGGAGCTGTTCCGTAACGTCCCGCTGATCGTGCAATTCTTTACCTGGTATCTGGTGGTACCGGAACTGCTGCCGGAAAACATTGGCATGTGGTTCAAATCCGAATTGGATCCCAATATTCAGTTCTTTGTCTCTTCGATGGTCTGCCTTGGCTTGTTCACCGCTGCACGCGTCTGCGAGCAGGTCCGTGCGGCGATTCAATCGTTACCACGCGGGCAGAAAAACGCGGGGCTCGCCATGGGGCTGACGCTGCCGCAAACGTACCGCTATGTCCTGTTGCCGAATGCCTATCGCGTCATCGTCCCACCAATGACCTCGGAGATGATGAACCTCGTAAAAAACTCGGCCATCGCATCCACTATCGGGCTGGTGGATATGGCGGCACAGGCGGGTAAGCTGCTGGATTATTCCGCTCACGCCTGGGAGTCTTTCACCGCGATTACCGTCGCGTATGTATTAATTAACGCCTTCATTATGTTGGTGATGAATCTGGTAGAACGCAAAATTCGCCTGCCGGGCAATATGGGGGGCAAATAATGTACGAATTTGACTGGAGTTCAATCATCCCGTCCATTCCTTATCTGTTGGCGGGGCTGGTGATTACCTTAAAGATTACCGTGACGGCCATTATCGTCGGGATTGTCTGGGGGACTCTGCTGGCGGTAATGCGCCTGTCCAGCTTTGCCCCCATCGCCTGGTTTGCAAAAGCCTATGTGAACGTCTTCCGCTCCATTCCACTGGTTATGGTGCTGCTGTGGTTCTATCTGATTGTGCCGGGACTGCTGCAAAACGTGCTGGGTCTGTCGCCAAAATCGGATATCCGCCTGATATCAGCAATGGTGGCATTCTCCATGTTCGAGGCCGCCTACTATTCTGAGATCATCCGTGCCGGTATACAGAGTATCTCTCGCGGGCAGTCAAGTGCAGCGCTGGCGCTGGGCATGACCCACTGGCAGTCGATGAAATTGATCATTCTGCCGCAGGCATTCCGGGCGATGGTCCCACTGCTTCTGACCCAGGGAATTGTCCTGTTCCAGGATACCTCGCTGGTCTACGTATTAAGCCTCGCGGACTTCTTCCGTACCGCGTCCACCATTGGCGAGCGCGACGGGACACAAGTTGAAATGATCCTGTTTGCCGGTGCCGTCTATTTTGCTATTAGCTTGAGTGCATCGTTGTTGGTCAGCTATTTGAAGAAAAGGACAGTTTAATGATTACCCTGAAAAATGTTTCTAAATGGTATGGTCACTTTCAGGTGCTGACCGACTGCTCCACGGAAGTGAAAAAAGGCGAAGTGGTGGTCGTTTGCGGTCCATCCGGTTCAGGCAAATCGACCCTGATCAAAACGGTGAACGGCCTTGAGCCCGTGCAGAAAGGGGAAATTATCGTCAACGGCACCACCGTGAATGATAAAAAAACCAACCTGGCCAAACTACGTTCTCATGTCGGGATGGTGTTCCAGCATTTTGAACTTTTCCCGCATCTGTCGATCATTGAGAACCTGACGCTGGCACAGGTCAAAGTGCTTAAACGCGATAAAACCGCTGCGCGCGAGAAAGGACTGAAACTGTTAGAGCGCGTTGGCTTGTCTGCCCATGCCAACAAATTTCCGGCGCAGCTTTCCGGTGGTCAGCAGCAGCGTGTGGCGATTGCCCGCGCGCTGTGTATGGATCCGGTCGCGATGCTGTTTGATGAACCGACATCTGCCCTTGACCCGGAAATGATCAACGAGGTGCTGGACGTTATGGTTGAACTGGCCAATGAGGGGATGACCATGATGGTGGTCACTCACGAAATGGGTTTTGCCCGCAAGGTGGCGCACCGGGTTATCTTTATGGATGAAGGGAAAATAGTTGAAGATTCGGCGAAAGAAGAGTTCTTCGCCAATCCGAAATCTGAACGCGCGAAAGACTTCCTCGCCAAAATCCTGCATTAATCGCTCCGACGCGCATTCATCAGAATGCGCGTCTCATCACGCTTTACTGTTTCACTTCTCGTCTGATTTACAGCAACGTTTTAACCTTGTCGCACACTAATGCTAACAAGGAGTTGCTATGGCTCAGCCCATCATTCTTGATTGCGATCCTGGTCATGATGACGCAATCGCAATTGTTCTTGCTCTCGCCTCACCCGAACTCGATGTAAAAGCCATCACTTCCTCTGCGGGAAATCAGACACCGGAGAAGACTCTGCGTAATGTGCTGCGCATGCTCACCCTGCTCAATCGTAGCGATATCCCGGTGGCGGGTGGTGCCATTAAGCCCCTGATGCGTGAACTGATTATCGCGGACAACGTGCATGGCGAAAGCGGTCTGGATGGCCCTGCCCTGCCGGAGCCCTCTTTTGCACCCCAGTCGTGTACCGCCGTAGAACTGATGGCGACAGTGCTACGTAACAGCCCTGCTCCAGTCACTATTGTCTCCACCGGCCCCCAAACCAACGTAGCCTTGCTGCTAAACAGTCATCCGGAGTTGCACAGCAAAATCAATCGCATTGTGATCATGGGCGGTGCGATGTCGCTTGGGAACTGGACCCCTGCGGCGGAATTTAATATCTATGTCGACCCGGAAGCCGCCGAAATTGTCTTCCAGTCGGGCATTCCGGTGGTGATGGCAGGTCTGGATGTCACGCATCGGGCGCAAATCCACGCGGATGACATTGCGCGTTTTCGTGCCATAGACAACCCAATATCTAGCATTGTGGCCGAATTGCTCGACTTTTTTATGGAGTACCACAAACAGGAAAAATGGGGATTTGTTGGCGCGCCATTGCATGACCCATGTACTATCGCCTGGCTGCTGAAACCGGACCTCTTCACCACCGTGGAACGCTGGGTGGGGGTAGAAACGCAGGGCAAATATACCCAGGGGATGACGGTGGTGGATTACTATTTCCTGACGGGAAATAAACCGAATGCCACCGTGATGGTCGATGTCGACCGCGAAGGGTTTGTGGATTTACTGGCAGAACGTCTGACATTTTACACTGCGGCCTGATGCCCCCACCCCACCCCTCTCCGATCTGGAGAGGGTGCAAGCATTAAAACGTTGTGCGTTTACCTAGGGCTCAAAGGGCCTTCTCTGGAACTGGTCATGTCCGCATTTCGGACACAGTGGCAGCACATCCGGCGTATAAATAGCCAGATGGAAGTGACATTTCTCGCACACCAGATTGCCAAGCCCCACGACTTCGCCGCTGTGGTAAACCCCATGATGATTAAGGTCCTGGAAAACTTCACGCCACTCCAGTTGCGTTTTATCGGTGATATCCGCCAGTTCCTGCCATAAGCTCTCTTTGATAACCCGCATAAACACGCTGTCGGTGACATCGTCCTGGCTTTCTTCATAACTGCGAGCAAACTCTTCCAGGTCGCGGCGCACCGCGCGCGTTAACTCTTCGATTTCAGTACGCGTTAGCTCCCCGGTCTGGCTTACTCGTTGACGTGCCTGGGCTACCAGCGCATCAACATCCCTTTCGCCATTGCGTAGCCGCTCGGTCAATGATGCAACCAGTTCGCGATAATATTGAGCAACCTTGTTCATTGTTTTCCTCTCCCGGGCAGTTAACCTGTTCTAATAATAGACGTTATTTACCGTTGGCTTTGTCAATTACCCCACAGAGTGCGTAAATTCTCGTCGAGGGCTTTTCACAGGCTAAATGTGCGAAAGGCTGTTGTGACGAAGTCGTTTGGGCTATGCTATGCGGATCTGAAAAACCACGTAAAACGCTACATTTGTAGCTGTATCGCAAATACAGGACCACTGGCTGCCATGCAAGAGCAATACCGCCCGGAAGAGATAGAATCCAAAGTCCAGCTTCACTGGGAAGAGAAGCGTACCTTCGAAGTAACTGAAGACGAGAGCAAAGAAAAATATTACTGCCTGTCGATGCTTCCCTATCCTTCTGGCCGACTACACATGGGCCACGTGCGTAACTACACCATCGGTGATGTGATTTCCCGTTACCAGCGCATGCTGGGCAAGAACGTGTTGCAGCCGATTGGCTGGGATGCGTTCGGTCTGCCTGCCGAAGGTGCGGCGGTGAAAAACAACACGGCCCCGGCACCGTGGACGTACGACAATATCGCGTACATGAAAAACCAGCTCAAAATGCTGGGCTTCGGCTATGACTGGAGCCGCGAGCTGGCCACTTGTACCCCGGAATACTATCGCTGGGAACAGAAGTTCTTCACTGAACTGTATAAAAAAGGCCTGGTGTATAAGAAAACGTCCGCAGTGAACTGGTGCCCGAATGACCAGACCGTGCTGGCGAACGAACAGGTTATCGACGGCTGCTGCTGGCGCTGCGACACCAAAGTTGAGCGTAAAGAGATCCCGCAGTGGTTTATCAAAATCACCGCCTATGCCGAAGAACTGCTCAACGACCTGGATCATATGGATCAGTGGCCTGACACGGTGAAAACCATGCAGCGCAACTGGATTGGTCGTTCCGAAGGCGTGGAAATCACCTTTAACGTTAACGGCTATGACAAAACGCTGACCGTTTACACAACCCGCCCGGACACCTTTATGGGTGCCACTTATCTGGCGGTGGCGGCTGGTCACCCGCTGGCGCAGAAAGCGGCGGCAACCAATGCTGAACTGGCAGCCTTTATCGACGAATGCCGTACTACCAAAGTGGCCGAAGCAGATATGGCGACCATGGAGAAAAAAGGCGTCGATACCGGCTTTAAAGCCGTTCATCCATTAACCGGCGAAGAGATTCCGGTTTGGGCAGCAAACTTCGTGCTGATGGAGTACGGTACTGGTGCCGTGATGGCCGTTCCGGGTCATGACCAGCGCGACTATGAATTTGCCAGCAAATACAATCTGCCGATCAAAGCGGTCATTCTGGCAGCAGACGGTTCTGAACCCGATCTGTCAGAACAAGCGCTGACCGAAAAAGGCACCCTCTTCAATTCTGGCGAATTCAGCGGCCTGAGCTTTGAAGAAGGTTTCAATGCCATTGCCGACAAACTGGCGGCCAAAGGCGTTGGCGAGCGCAAAATCAACTATCGTCTGCGTGACTGGGGCGTTTCCCGTCAGCGTTACTGGGGCGCGCCAATTCCGATGGTGACGCTGGAAGACGGTACTGTGATCCCAACGCCAGAAGATCAGATCCCGGTGATTCTGCCAGAAGATGTGGTCATGGACGGCATCACCAGCCCGATCAAAGCCGATCCTGAGTGGGCGAAAACCACCGTCAACGGCCAGCCCGCGCTGCGAGAAACCGATACTTTCGACACCTTTATGGAGTCCTCCTGGTACTACGCGCGTTACACCTGCCCGCAGTACAAAGAAGGCATGCTGGACCCGAAAGCGGCTAACTACTGGCTGCCGGTTGATATCTACATTGGCGGTATCGAACACGCCATTATGCACCTGCTCTACTTCCGCTTCTTCCATAAGCTGATGCGCGACGCAGGTATGGTGAACTCTGACGAACCTGCAAAACAGTTGCTGTGTCAGGGCATGGTACTGGCAGACGCGTTCTACTACGTTGGCGAAAACGGCGAGCGTAACTGGGTTTCACCGAAAGAAGCCATCGTTGAGCGCGACGAGAAAGGCCGTATCGTGAAGGCGAAAGACGCGGCGGGCCATGAGCTGGTGTACACCGGCATGAGCAAAATGTCCAAGTCGAAAAATAACGGTATCGACCCGCAGGAAATGGTGGAACGCTATGGTGCAGACACCGTGCGTCTGTTTATGATGTTCGCTTCGCCGGCAGATATGACGCTGGAATGGCAGGAGTCCGGCGTGGAAGGGGCAAATCGCTTCCTGAAACGCGTCTGGAAACTGGCTTATGAACATAAAGCACTCGGCCCGGTTGTAGCACTGGATATCAGCGCACTGAACGAAGACCAGCAGGCGCTGCGCCGCGATGTTCACAAAACTATCGCTAAAGTCACGGATGATATTGGTCGTCGTCAGACCTTCAACACCGCGATTGCGGCGATTATGGAGCTGATGAACAAACTGGCGAAAGCGCCGACCGAAGGCGAGCAAGATCGTGCTCTGCTGCAGGAAGCGCTGCTGGCGGTTGTCCGTATGCTTAACCCGTTCACGCCACATGCGAGCTTTACCCTGTGGAAAGAACTGGGCGGCGAAGGCGATATCGACAACGCGCCGTGGCCGGTTGCAGACGACGCGGCGATGGTTGAAAACACCACGCTGGTTGTCGTGCAGGTTAACGGTAAAGTGCGCGGTAAAATCACCGTTGCCGTTGACGCGACCGAAGAACAGGTCCGTGAACGTGCAGGCCAGGAACCGCTGGTCGCAAAATATCTTGATGGCGTTTCCTTGCGTAAAGTGATTTACGTACCGGGTAAACTGCTTAATCTGGTCGTTGGCTAAGCGCGGGAGGAAGCGTGCGATATCTGGCAACATGGTTGTTATCACTGGCGGTGCTTCTCACCGCCGGATGTGGCTGGCACTTGCGTAATACGACGCAGGTGCCGGGCAATATGAACACAATAATCTTTGATTCCGCAGATCCGAACGGTCCTCTTAGCCGTGCTGTACGTAATCAGTTGCGGTTGAATGGCGTGGAACTGGTGGAGAAAGGCTCGTTGCGTAAGGATGTGCCTTCCCTTCGCCTTGGTGCTATGACTCTCGCACGTGATACTGCGTCTATCTTCCAGGACGGACGCACTGCGGAGTATCAGTTGGTGATGACAGTTGACGCCAGCGTGCTGATTCCGGGCCATGACATCTACCCGATCAACACCAAAGTGTATCGTTCGTTCTTTGATAACCCACAGACGGCGCTGGCGAAAGATGCTGAACAAGACATCATCCTTCAGGAAATGTACGACAAGGCGGCAGAACAGCTGATTCGCAAACTGTCTAGCGTACAAGCGGCAGATAACGAGAAAAACCCGCCGTCCGCGCGTCCTGCGGCGAAACCGGGTAGCTAATGCTTAAGTTGTATCCGGAACAACTCCGCGCGCAGCTCAATGAAGGGCTGCGCGCGGCGTATTTACTGCTCGGTAATGACCCTCTTTTATTGCAGGAAAGCCATGACGCCGTACGTCAGGCGGCCTTCGCACAAGACTTCACCGAACATCACGCTTTCACCATTGATGCCAGCACGGACTGGGATGCTATCTATGCGATCTGCCAGGCGCTCAGCTTGTTTGCCAGCCGCCAGATACTGTCATTACAGTTGCCGGAAAATGGCCCTAACGCCGCGCTCAATGAACGGCTCGCCATGCTGGTGGGCCTGCTTCATGATGATCTGATATTGATTGTGCGTGGCAATAAGCTGACGAAGGCCCAGGAAAATGCCGCCTGGTATACTGCTCTGGCCAATCGCAGCGTTTCGGTCAGTTGTCAGACCCCGGAGCAGGCCAATCTACCCCGTTGGGTTGCCGCGCGTGCGAAGCAGAATAACCTGCAACTGGATGATGCCGCGAATCAGCTGCTTTGCTATTGCTACGAAGGTAATCTGCTGGCCGCCGCGCAGGCGCTGGAAAGACTGGCGCTGCTCTTCCCGGACGGTAAGCTGACGCTACCACGCGTGGAACAGGCCGTTAACGATGCCGCTCACTTCACGCCATTTCACTGGGTAGACGCCCTGCTGGCAGGGAAAAGTAAACGTGCGCTTCATATACTGCATCAGCTTAAACTCGAAGCCAGTGAACCGGTTATCCTGCTGCGTACTATCCAGCGTGAGCTGACGTTACTGGTGACGCTAAAACGGCAGTCTGCCCATACGCCGCTGCGTTCGCTGTTTGATAAACACCGGGTCTGGCAAAATCGGCGCGGCCTTATCGGTGAAGCGCTACAACGTCTGAGCAACGAGCAACTGCGCCAGGCTGTGCATCTGCTTACGCGTATTGAATTGATTGTGAAACAGGATTTTGGTCAGTCGGTGTGGGCAGAGCTGGAAGGACTTTCTCTGCTACTCTGTCATAAGGCACTGGCAGACGTTTTTATTGATGGTTGATATGAATCAGTTGCAGGCACTTTTTGGCGGTACATTTGATCCTATTCACTACGGGCACCTGAAACCGGTCGAAGCACTGGCAAACCAGATTGGGCTGTCACGCGTCATTATCATGCCCAATAACGTCCCCCCCCATCGTCCACAGCCTGAGGCGACAAGCGTACAGCGTAAAGCAATGGTGGAATTGGCGATCAGCGATAAGCCGCTTTTTGCCCTTGATGAGCGCGAACTGCGGCGGGAGAGCCCCTCGTACACGGCGCAAACTTTGCAGGCGTGGCGAGAAGAACAAGGGCCAAAGCGCTCACTGGCCTTCATTATTGGTCAGGACTCGCTGCTAACGTTTCCGACATGGCATCATTATGAAACTATTCTGAACAACAGCCATTTGATTGTCTGCCGCCGCCCCGGTTACCCGTTAGCCATGGAGAATGAAGCCGATCAACAGTGGCTGGAAGACCATCTGACACATAACGCGGATGATTTGCACACCCTGCCTGCCGGGAAAATCTATTTAGCGGAAACGCCATGGTTCAACATTTCCGCCACGCTCATCCGCGAAAGGCTGGAAAGAGGCGAGAATTGCGATGACCTGCTTCCCGCCACGGTACTCGATTATATCAATCAGCACGGCCTCTATCGCTGAGGACGCTATCCAGCGCCTCAATCAGCCGGTCGTTTTCTGACGCGCTGCGTACCGCAACACGGTAGTAACGCGCGTCGAGCCCAGGATAGTTTGCGCAACTGCGAATCAAAATGTGCTGGCGCAGCAGCGCCTGCTGTAGGTCAATACCTGCATCACAGCGCAAGAAGAGATAATTCGCCACGCCAGGCCAGACGGATAACCCTGGCAAATTTTCCAGCGACTGCCGCAAACGCGGTCGTTCCGTGTTGAGCCATTGCCATGTTTCTTTTTGATACGCGCTATCGTTTAAAACCACCTCTCCCGCCAGCGCCGCAAAGGCGTTAATAGACCAGGGCATCTGCTGCTGACGCATGCGGGTGACAAGATGTGTGCTACTGCTGAGCAAATACCCCAGGCGTAGCCCCGGAATAGCGTAAAACTTGGTCAGGGAACGCAGCACCCAAATATGCGGATTGTCCGCCAGATGGGGGATAAATCCGTCGCGATCGCTAAGGAAATCGATAAAGGCTTCATCCAGCACCAGTGTGATGCCGAGCTGCTTACAGCGTGCGGCAATATCATGCATCAGTGAAGCATCTGGCAACAGGCCGGTGGGATTATTGGGAGTGCAAAGGAACAGGCAGTCAACGCCACCGGTGAGTGCGTCAAGAATCGCCCCGGTAATCTGCCAGCCATCCTCTTCACGCAGCGCATAATCGACGATATCACACCCGGAAAGCTGCAAGGCGCGGCGATATTCGGCAAACCCCGGCGTGACGAGCATCACCCGGCGCGGGAGAAGGCCTTTCACCAACGTAAATATTGATTCGGTTTCACCGTTGCCCGCGAGGATCCAGTCAGCGGGAACCTGATGATGTGCGGCAAGCGCCTGATGTAATTGCTGATACTCGGGATCCGGGTAGCGCTCAGCCACGGCAAAATTATTCAGTAAAGCGTGTTTCAATGACGCGGGCATACCTGCCGGGTTGATATTCGCACTGAAATCCAATAAATCCTCGGCTGAAACACCCACCATAGCAGCGGCCTCACGGATATTTCCGCCATGCGCGCTGTGAAATAAAGCCATCTTCTGCTCCGGGCAAAAGCGATATTTTAAACGAAAAGCCACCAGGAATAAGGGTGTAATGATAAACTTCGTGCAGAAAACCGCACGGGAGAAAACAATGCGACTCTGGTTGATTCGACATGGCGAAACCGAAGCAAATGTTGCAGGACTCTACAGTGGTCACTCACCTACCCCGCTAACCGCAAAGGGGATTTCACAGGCGCAAACGCTACATCACCTGCTGCGTGAAGTACCTTTTGACCGGGTGATCTGCAGCGAACTCGAACGTGCGCAACACACGGCAAGGCTGGTACTGAGCGATCGCAATATCGTTCAACACTCAACGCCGTTGCTCAATGAGATGTTTTTTGGCGACTGGGAGATGCGCCACCACCGGGACCTGACACGAGAAGATCCGCAGAGCTATGCCGCGTGGTGTGCCGACTGGCAGAACGCCATTCCTACCAACGGAGAGGGTTTTCAGGCGTTCTCCGCACGTGTACAAGATTTTATCAGCCAGCTCCCCAACTGGGGCCCGGCGGAAAATCTGCTGATCGTCAGCCATCAGGGCGTATTGAGTCTGCTCATCGCCAGTTTACTTAAGATGCCAGCGGCGTCGTTATGGCATTTTCGTGTAGATCAGGGCACCTGGAGCGCAATGGACATCCATGATGATTTCTCCATGTTACGCGTTCTCAACAGCCGCGCGGTGTGGCAAGCGGAGGATTAACGGCCGTTTTTTCACCCGGCACGCCTCTCCCGCGAGTCAGGTCATTGACACACACGGACAGGCTGCTATCCTCCGCACCGCTATCTGCGGCCTTACAGAAATTGTTTTACAAAAATGGCGATGCAATCTCACTCATGGGGTGGGATGATAGCCCACTTTTTAAAAGCCAGGGTCGGACATTTGTCCCGACAATGGTCGTAGTTCAGGTATAATGTCAGGCCATTTATTTACACCGTTTTCATGTACACCCCAGGGGGAACACTTGCAGGGTAAAGCACTCCAGGATTTTGTAATCGACAAAATTGATGACCTGAAAGGTCAGGACATCGTCGCACTCGACGTTCACGGCAAATCCAGTATCACCGACTGTATGATAATCTGCACCGGCACTTCCACACGCCACGTCATGTCCATCGCGGATCATGTGGTTCAGGAATCTCGTGCTGCGGGTATGCTTCCTCTGGGAGTGGAAGGTGAAAATGTCGCTGACTGGATCGTCGTAGACCTGGGTGATGTCATCGTCCACGTGATGCAGGAAGAGAGTCGTCGCCTGTATGAGCTGGAAAAACTCTGGGGTTAATGCGTGAAGCTGCAACTGGTAGCCGTCGGCACAAAAATGCCGGACTGGGTACAAACCGGGTTTACTGAATATCTGCGTCGTTTCCCGAAAGATATGCCTTTTGAGCTGGTGGAAATCCCGGCGGGCAAGCGCGGCAAAAACGCAGATATCAAGCGTATTCTCGACAAGGAGGGTGAACTGATGCTTGCTGCGGCAGGTAAAAATCGGATCGTCACCCTCGATATCCCCGGTAAACCCTGGGATACACCGCAACTGGCAAATGAACTGGAACGCTGGAAACAGGACGGACGTGACGTCAGCCTGCTTATCGGCGGGCCGGAAGGGTTATCCCCCGCCTGTAAAGATGCGGCAGAACAAAGCTGGTCACTCTCTGCGCTGACGCTTCCTCACCCGCTGGTGCGTGTGCTGGTGGCGGAAAGTTTGTATCGCGCATGGAGCATCACGACCAACCATCCTTATCATCGTGAGTAATGACCACCAGGTAAACTAAGCAGCGGATGAAATTACAGAATTCTTTTCGCGACTATTCGGCTGAGTCTGCGCTGTTTGTGCGCCGGGCCCTTGTCGCTTTTGCAGGGATTTTGCTGCTCACCGGCGTGCTTATCGCCAACCTTTATAATCTGCAAATTGTCCGTCATGCTGACTACCAGACGCGTTCTAACGAGAACCGTATCAAACTGGTACCTATTCCGCCAAGTCGCGGCATTATCTACGATCGCAACGGCACGCCGCTGGCGCTGAACCGCACGATCTACCAGATTGAGATGATGCCGGAAAAGGTCGACAACGTTGAGCAAACACTCAATGCGCTGCGTGACGTGGTGGACCTGACCGATGAGGATATTGCTAACTTCAAAAAGGAGCGCTCCCGCTCCCATCGCTTTACTTCGATTCCGGTCAAAGCCAACCTCAATGAAGTTCAGGTGGCGCGCTTCGCGGTCAATCAATATCGTTTCCCTGGCGTGGAAGTAAAAGGCTATAAACGCCGTTACTATCCATTCGGCTCAGCGCTGACGCACGTGATTGGCTACGTATCCAAAATAAACGATAAAGACGTCGAACGGCTGGATAAAGAAGGCAAGCTGGCGAACTACGCCGCCACGCATGACATAGGCAAGCTCGGCATTGAACGCTATTACGAAGATGTGCTGCACGGACAGACCGGTTACGAAGAGGTCGAAGTTAACAACCGCGGGCGCGTGATTCGCCAGTTAAAAGAAGTGCCACCTCAAGCCGGGCATGACATCTACCTGACGCTGGATTTAAAACTGCAGCAATACATTGAAACCCTGCTGCAGGGTAGCCGTGCGGCGGTCGTAGTGACCGACCCGCGTAATGGTGCCATTCTCGCGCTGGTCTCTACGCCGAGCTATGACCCGAACCTGTTTGTCGACGGCATCTCCAGCAAGGATTACACCGCGCTGCTCAACGACCCGAACACACCGTTGGTGAACCGCGCCACGCAAGGGGTTTACCCGCCTGCATCGACGGTGAAACCCTATGTTGCCGTCTCTGCCCTGAGCGCCGGCGTGATCACTCGCAATACCACCCTTTTCGATCCGGGCTGGTGGCAACTGCCCGGCTCTGAAAAACGCTATCGTGACTGGAAAAAGTGGGGTCATGGCCGCCTGAATGTCACCAAATCACTGGAAGAGTCAGCGGATACCTTCTTCTATCAGGTCGCCTACGATATGGGCATCGACCGCCTTGCCGAGTGGCTGACCAAGTTTGGTTACGGTCAGTATACCGGTATCGACCTGGCCGAAGAGCGCTCGGGTAATATGCCAACGCGCGAATGGAAGCTTAAACGCTTTAAGAAACCCTGGTACCAGGGGGACACGATTCCCGTCGGGATTGGCCAGGGTTACTGGACCGCAACGCCAGTACAAATGAACAAAGCGATGATGACGCTGATTAACGACGGCATTGTCAAAGTGCCGCACTTGTTAATGAGTACGACGGAAGACGGTAAACAAGTTCCATGGCAACAGCCGCCGCAAAAACAGGTTGGCGATGTGCACTCCGGCTTCTGGGAAATCGCCAAGGATGGGATGTACGGCGTGGCAAACCGTCCGAACGGAACCGGGCATAAATATTTTGCCGGTTCACCGTACAAAGTCGCGGCAAAATCCGGTACAGCCCAGGTCTTCGGGCTAAAAGCTAACGAAACCTATAACGCGCACCGCATCGCCGAACGTCTGCGTGACCATAAGTTGATGACGGCATTCGCACCCTATGATAATCCCCAGGTTGCGGTGGCAATGATCCTGGAAAACGGCGGCGCCGGCCCTGCGGTCGGTACGATTATGCGCCAGATCCTCGACCATATAATGCTTGGCGACAACAACACTGAATTGCCGTCGGAAAACCCGGCATCAACAGCGGCAGAGGACCAATAATCATGACGGATAATCCGAACAAAAAATCGTTCTGGGATAAAATCCATATCGATCCCGCCTTCTTGCTGATTGTGCTGGCTCTGCTGTTCTACAGCGCGATGGTTATCTGGAGCGCCAGCGGGCAGGATATCGGCATGACCGAGCGTAAAGTCGGCCAGATAGCCATGGGTCTTATCGCGATGGTAGTACTGGCGCAGGTTCCACCACGCGTCTATGAAGGTTGGGCACCCTATCTGTATGTTTTTTGCGTCATCCTGCTGGTCGCCGTTGATGCTTTCGGGGCGATCTCCAAAGGTGCTCAGCGCTGGCTTGATTTAGGCATCGTGCGTTTCCAGCCATCGGAAATTGCGAAAATTGCTGTACCGCTCATGGTGGCGCGTTTTATTAACCGCGACGTCTGTCCGCCATCGTTGAAAAACACCGCGATTGCGCTGGTGCTGATATTTATGCCAACGCTGCTGGTGGCCGCCCAGCCCGACCTCGGTACCGCCATTCTTATCGCTATGTCCGGTCTTTTCGTGCTGTTTTTATCCGGCCTGAGCTGGCGCCTCATCTTAGTGGCCGTTCTCCTGATAGCGGCATTTATACCCATATTGTGGTTCTTCCTGATGCACGATTATCAACGCCAGCGCGTGATGATGTTGCTCGATCCGGAAACCGATCCCCTCGGCGCAGGCTATCATATTATTCAGTCGAAAATCGCCATCGGCTCCGGTGGGTTGCAGGGGAAAGGTTGGCTGCACGGTACGCAGTCGCAGCTGGAGTTTTTGCCTGAACGCCACACCGACTTTATCTTTGCCGTCCTTGCCGAAGAGTTGGGGCTGATTGGTATTTTGATCCTGCTCGGGCTTTATGTACTGCTGATCATGCGTGGCTTATGGATTGCCGCGCGCGCGCAAACCACCTTTGGCCGGGTCATGGCGGGCGGTTTGATGTTGATTTTATTCGTTTATGTATTCGTAAATATTGGTATGGTGAGTGGTATCTTGCCGGTGGTGGGCGTACCGTTGCCGCTGGTAAGTTACGGGGGCTCGGCCCTGATTGTACTGATGGCGGGGTTTGGTATCGTGATGTCGATTCATACCCACAGGAAGATGTTATCAAAAAGCGTATAAGGGGTGCGCAATGCGTAAGCAATGGCCAGGTGTCTGTATAGCAGCAGTATTGCTGGCGTCATGTTCAAGTGATGATGGTCAGCAAAAGACGATGGTCGCGCCGCCTACTCCGGTGTGCAGCGGTCCGGTCGTTGAAATCAGCGGCGCGGAGCCTCGTTTTGAAACGCCGAATCCTTCGGCAAACCAGGATTACGAGCGCGACGGCAAAAGCTACAAAATTGTGCAGAATCCTTCGCAGTTCAGCCAGGCAGGGTTCGCCGCTATCTATGATGCGGAACCTGGCAGCAATTTAACCGCGACGGGAGAAGCGTTCGATCCGTTACAACTGACCGCCGCGCATCCGACGCTGCCCGTTCCAAGTTATGCCCGTATCACCAACCTGGCCAATGGTCGCATGGTGGTTGTACGCATCAACGATCGCGGCCCTTATGGTAACGATCGCGTGATCTCATTGTCACGTGCGGCAGCGGATCGCCTGAATACGTCGAACAATACCAAAGTGCGCATCGACCCGATCATTGTGGCGCAGGACGGTTCCATGTCCGGCCCGGGTACGGTTTGTACCACTATCGCGAAGCAGACCTATGCCCTGCCAGCACTTCCGGATTTAAGCGGTAATGGCGCGTCACAACCACAGCCTGCTCCTGATAACGTGCGTATGGTCAGCAATTCGACGCTGAAAGGGGACGAAAACACAAAGCCAGTAAGTAGCGGCGGTTTCCTTGGGGCGCCGACGCCGCTGCATGCTGGCGTACTTGAGGGCAGCGAAGCCGTTGCGCCTGCGGTGACGACGCAGACCACGCCCCCCGTTGCCGCTGCGCCAGTGGTAGCGGCCCCGGTAACACGCACCGCACCTGTGACGGCGCCGATCACCGCGCCAGGTTCAGTACAGGGCCACGTTGCGACATCAGCCGCGCCGGCGGCAGCCAGTGGAAGTTATATGGTGCAGGTTGGCGCAGTCAGCGATCAAACCCGCGCACAACAGTACCAGCAACGCCTGGCCCAGCAATTTTCTGTGCCGGGCCGGGTGGTACAAAACGGCGCTGTGTGGCGTATTCAGCTTGGACCATTTACCAATAAGTCGGACGCCAGTGCATTACAACAGCGTCTACGAAATGAAGCGCAGTTACAGTCTTTTGTGACCAACGCGCAATAACAGATTTGGCATCTGACTTTGTCAGCCAGTGTAAACAGCATTAACAAAGTCATGCGGAAAGTCGGATGCCTGTCAGAATAGCTTTTGCTATAGTAGGGCACTTTTTTAACTCCATCACGGATGTCGTTGTTCAGACCATGAAGACCACTCTCTCCGTTCGTTTCGTACAGCGCCTGGCGCTCACCACGGCACTCACTGCCGCAACCCTCGGCGCAGCCCATGCCGATGATCTCAACATCAAGACCATGATTCCTGGCGCCCCACAGATTGATGCCGAATCCTGGATCCTCATCGATTACAACTCCGGCAAGGTGTTGACAGAACAGAACGCCGATTCGCGCCGTGATCCGGCCAGTCTGACGAAAATGATGACCAGTTACGTCATCGGCCAGGCAATGAAAGCGGGTAAATTTAAAGACAGCGATCTGGTCACTATCGGCAATGACGCATGGGCGACCGGCAACCCGGTGTTCCGTGGCTCTTCTCTGATGTTCCTGAAACCGGGTATGCAAGTGCCGGTTTCCCAGCTCATCCGTGGTATCAACCTGCAGTCTGGTAACGACGCCTGTGTGGCGATGGCCGATTATGTTGCTGGCAGCCAGGACGCGTTTGTCGGTCTGATGAATAACTACGTTAACGCGCTTGGCCTGCAGAACTCCCACTTCCAGACTGTTCATGGTCTGGATGCTGAGGGGCAATACAGTTCAGCACGTGACATGGCTCTGATTGGCCAGGCATTGATTCGTGATGTGCCAAACGAATACTCCATCTACAAAGAGAAAGAGTTCACCTTTAACGGTATCCGCCAGACCAACCGTAACGGTCTGCTGTGGGATAACAGCCTGAATGTCGATGGTATTAAAACTGGTCACACAGACAAAGCGGGTTACAACCTGGTGGCGTCTGCAACCGAAGGCCAGATGCGTCTGATCTCCGCGGTGATGGGTGGCAGAACGTTCAAAGGGCGTGAAGCCGAAAGTAAAAAACTGCTGACATGGGGTTTCCGTTTCTTCGAAACCGTAAGTCCGCTGAAAGCAGGCAAAGAGTTCGCCTCTGAGCCAGCCTGGTTCGGTGATAACGATCGCGCTTCGTTGGGTGTTGATAAAGATGTATACCTGACAATCCCACGTGGTCGCATGAAAGACCTGAAAGCAAGTTATGTCTTAACCACCAGCGAACTGCATGCACCGTTGCA
The DNA here is from genome assembly GCF_052061655.1 of Phytobacter diazotrophicus. Lineage (NCBI taxonomy): Bacteria > Pseudomonadati > Pseudomonadota > Gammaproteobacteria > Enterobacterales > Enterobacteriaceae > Phytobacter > Phytobacter diazotrophicus. Next base: position 4,047,301 of record NZ_CM125428.1, read on the forward strand.
GAAAAATCAGGTGGTCGGCACGATTAACTTCCAGTTGGACGGCAAAACCATCGAACAACGTCCTCTGGTCGTGCTGCAGGAAATCCAGGAAGGGAATTTCTTCGGTAAAATCATCGACTATATCAAGCTGATGTTCCACCACTGGTTCGGCTAAAAAACGAACACTTGAAAGTGTGATTTCCGTCCCCATATACTAAGCATCTCAAATAAACTCCTGCCCTTTCGGCAGGAGTTATTATTTTTACGCCGGAGCTGACATGAAAACCAATCTCAAAGAACTGCTTGAATTCCCGACTCCCTTTACATACAAAGTGATGGGACTGGCGAAACCAGAGCTGGTTGATCTGGTGGTTGAAGTGGTACAGCGCCATGCGCCCGGTGATTACTCTCCGCAGGTAAAACCGAGCAGCAAAGGCAATTACCACTCGGTATCCATCACCATCACCGCCACGCATATTGAGCAAGTTGAGACACTGTACGAAGAACTGGGCAATATTGAAATTGTTCGTATGGTGCTGTAATTAAGCCAGGTGTTACCGGGCCGCTGGTCGGGTAACACCCTCTCTGTGATATACTCCCCTCACCTTTTCTTCTCCCGGAGATGCTGTTTTGTCTCAGGATACAATCCTAATCCGTAACCTTGGCCTGCAGCCCTACGACCCTGTGTCGGAGGCAATGCATGAATTCACGGAAACCCGCACCGAGAGCACGCCTGACGAAATCTGGCTGGTTGAACACAACCCGGTATTCACCCAGGGCCAGGCAGGTAAAGCTGAGCATGTACTCTCTCCGGGTGATATTCCGGTGATACAAAGCGACCGTGGTGGCCAGGTCACTTATCATGGTCCCGGTCAGCAGGTTATGTACATATTAATAAACCTCAAGCGTCGCAAACTTGGCGTCCGCGAACTCGTCACCGTGATGGAACAAACTGTCATCGATACGCTGGCGGAATTGGGTATTGAGGCTCGTGCGCGCGCCGATGCTCCGGGCGTTTATGTGCAGGATAAAAAGATCTGTTCGCTGGGGTTGCGCATCCGTAAAGGCTGCTCATTTCATGGTCTGGCGTTAAATATTGCGATGGATCTTACCCCTTTTTTACGCATCAATCCTTGTGGGTACGCGGGGATGGAAATGACACAAGTAAAACATTTCGCGCCTGATGCCAATATGGACAAAATAAGACCTGTGCTTATTAGCCATCTTTTAGCACAGCTAAACAATCCGCCGCATATATATACCAGTACTTAATATATGATGTATAACGGCTTGCTTTTTAAGCAAGTCGTTATATATTTCCCCCAGTTATACTTTACAACCGCAACGCTCTTCTCTATTTTCAAAATACCTGCCTGATCAGGTTAATTCGCAACGCGTGGCACCTTTGCTACTACGTCGAATTGCGAATAGCCGGATTAAATTTAAGCTTAATGTCCTGCATCATGCTGAAAACCATCCATAATGATGATATGTGAAGAAAAAAACAGCTTAAATTACACATCACCATAAATAATAAATTCAACTATCATTCATATTGTGAATGATTACGGAGTACAAGCGTGGATTATAATAACTTGCCGGAACAGAGAATAGCCGAGCGCCCCGAAGATGATAAACCGCAAATCTTGAATCGCCACGGGTTTAACAGACACCTCAGAGTCATTTAAGATGGCTTAAAGAGAGGTGCCCATGAGCGGTAAGCGTTATCCCGAAGAGTTTAAAACTGAAGCAGTCAAACAGGTTGTTGATCGCGGTTATTCTGTTGCCAGCGTTGCAACACGTCTCGATATCACCACCCACAGCCTTTATGCCTGGATAAAGAAGTACGGTCCGGATTCTTCCACTAATAAAGAACAGTCAGATGCTCAGGCCGAGATCCGCCGTCTCCAGAAAGAGCTGAAACGGGTTACCGACGAACGGGACATATTAAAAAAAGCCGCGGCGTACTTCGCAAAGCTGTCCGACTGAGGTACGCCTTTATCCGTGACAACTCCTGTTGCTGGCCTGTTCGCCTGCTCTGTCGGGTGCTGGATGTTCATCCCAGTGGTTTTTACGCCTGGCTTCAGCAGCCGCATTCACAACGCCATCAGGCAGACCTGAGACTGACAGGACAGATTAAACAGTTCTGGCTGGAGTCGGGATGCGTCTATGGTTATCGCAAAATCCATCTGGATCTGCGTGACAGCGGGCAACAGTGCGGAGTAAACAGAGTCTGGAGACTGATGAAACGTGTCGGAATAAAGGCTCAGGTCGGATACCGAAGCCCGCGGGCACGTAAAGGCGAGGCCAGTATCGTGTCACCCAACAGGCTCCAGCGACAGTTCAATCCGGATGCTCCTGATGAGCGTTGGGTAACGGACATAACCTACATCAGGACCCACGAAGGCTGGCTGTATCTTGCCGTTGTTGTTGATCTGTTCTCACGCAAAATTATCGGCTGGTCCATGCAATCCCGGATGACAAAGGACATTGTCCTGAACGCACTGCTGATGGCTGTATGGCGGCGTAATCCCGAAAAACAGGTGCTGGTTCATTCGGATCAGGGCAGTCAGTACACAAGCCATGAGTGGCAGTCGTTCCTGAAATCACACGGCCTGGAGGGTAGCATGAGCCGTCGCGGTAACTGCCATGATAATGCGGTTGCAGAAAGTTTTTTCCAGTTGTTGAAACGTGAACGGATAAAGAAAAAGATCTACGGAACGCGGGAAGAAGCCCGCAGTGATATTTTTGATTACATCGAAATGTTTTATAACAGTAAGCGTCGGCATGGTTCTAGCGAACAGATGTCACCGACAGAATATGAAAACCAGTATTATCAACGGCTCGGAAGTGTCTAGATTATCCGTGGCGATTCATCTTCCGAACGTTACGCAATATAGACCTCAATTTATTGACCATCTTTGAGGCAGTATATGTACACAAAGGGATTGTGAATGCCGCGCGAGTGCTTAACCTGACGCCGTCCGCAATTAGTCAATCCATTCAAAAATTACGAACAATATTTCCCGATCCGCTTTTTATTCGTAAAGGCCAGGGCGTGACGCCAACAGCCTATGCGTCGCATTTACATGAGTATATCAGCCAGGGTCTGGAGTCGATTCTCGGTGCGCTGGATCTCACCGGCAGTTATGATAAACAGCGAACCATTACCATAGGCACACCGCCTTCGCTGGGCGCGATTGTGATTCCCGTCATCTGGCAGGCGATCAAAGAAAGCGCACCACATCTGGTAATGCGCAACATCCCTATTCATGATGCCGAAAATCAGCTCAGTCAGTTCCAGACCGATCTCATCATCGATACCAATATCCCGTCGGCACGCACTCTCAGCCATCATGCACTCTATACAGACAGGCTAATGCTGGTGTGTCGCGAAGGGCACCCATGCCTGCGCTCGACGATCAACGAAGATGTCCTGCAACACTATGAACACACCTTATTGATGCTAGAGGGACAAAACCTGAGTGCGTTGCGTCAGCGTGTTCAGGATCTGTTCCCTGAACGTCACGTCAGCTTTAGCAGTTACAATATGTTCACTATCGCAGCACTGATTGGCAACAGCGATATGCTGGGGCTGATGCCGACTCGTCTGTTCAAGCTTTTTAGCGCGTGCTGGCCTCTGGTGGAAATTGATTTTCCGCCAGTCAGTAACGAAAGACTGGATGTTTCTCTGTATTACAACAAGTTAAGCCTTCGTGACCCCGTGCTTGAAAACGTTATCAACGTTATTCGCCGCGCATTCTGAATTCCATATCAGCCTGGCAAAACGGACAATGACCATTGGGCAAAGGGTACAAAACAACAACTATTTTACATTTTGCCGAGTTGCCAGGCTGCTTTCTGCCCTTTATCAGTGCTATACTGCACGTCATTAATTCAAAAATAGTTGATAAATACAACATTCCCTTGAATTGAAACACTTACTTCGTTATCCGCAACTGGAACACGCACGCTATGAGTAAACCCATTGTGATGGAACGCGGTGTTAAGTACCGCGATGCCGATAAAATGGCCCTTATCCCGGTTAAAAACGTGGCAACAGAGCGCGAAGCCCTGTTAAGAAAACCGGAATGGATGAAAATCAAACTTCCGGCTGACTCGTCCCGTATTCAGGGCATCAAGGCGGCCATGCGTAAGAATGGGCTGCACTCGGTTTGCGAAGAAGCGTCCTGCCCGAACCTGGCAGAGTGTTTCAATCACGGCACGGCAACCTTTATGATCCTCGGCGCTATCTGTACGCGTCGTTGTCCGTTCTGCGATGTGGCACACGGCCGCCCTGTTGCACCGGATGCCAATGAGCCGAAAAAATTGGCACAAACTATCTCTGATATGGCGTTGCGTTACGTCGTTATTACCTCCGTAGACCGTGACGATCTGCGCGACGGTGGCGCTCAGCATTTCGCTGACTGTATCAGTGCGATTCGCGAGAAAAACCCCGCAATCAAGATTGAGACGCTGGTACCAGATTTCCGTGGTCGTATGGACCGCGCGCTGGATATTTTGACGGCTACCCCGCCGGATGTGTTTAACCACAACCTGGAAAACGTACCGCGCGTTTACCGCCAGGTCCGTCCGGGTGCAGACTATAACTGGTCGCTGAAACTGCTGGAACGCTTTAAAGAAGCGCATCCGGAGATCCCAACCAAATCTGGTCTGATGGTGGGACTTGGCGAAACCAATGCGGAAATCGTCGAGGTTATGCGTGATCTGCGCCGTCACGGCGTCACCATGCTGACGTTGGGCCAGTATCTGCAGCCAAGCCGTCACCACCTGCCTGTACAGCGTTATGTCAGCCCGGAAGAGTTTGATGAAATGAAAGCGGAAGCGCTGGCGATGGGCTTCACCCATGCCGCATGCGGTCCATTCGTGCGTTCGTCCTACCACGCTGACCTGCAAGCTAAAGGTATTGAAGTCAAATAATGCGGTAATATCTGATTACACTTGCCATAAAAAAACCGGCCATTGCGCCGGTTTTTTTATGCTGCACGAACAGGCTTACTCTTTATGAGAAAGCTTTTCGGCTGGAACGTCGTCTTCCGCAGTTTTCTTCGCCGTGGTGTCATCGTCGTTCATGGCTTTTTTAAAGCCCTTGATCGCTGTGCCCAAATCACCGCCCAGCGTACGAAGTTTTTTGGTACCAAACAGCAGAATGACCAGTGCGGCCACGACCAGCAATTTGGTAATACTAATCTCACCCATAGATACCTTCTTTCATAAATCGGACTGCGTAAAGCACCATTATAACCTGATGTCATTAACGGTCATTCGACGCGCGCACACAATAGCAATCTGTAACGAGATGAATCAAGCGTTGTTTAAAAAAACATCACATCAGTTGCGGTGGAGCGAAACGGCGGTTGCGCAGTACCGGTAATTTTTCCCGCGTCTGCGATAAGCGCTGCTGCGTAATCTCCGCCATGATGAGCTGCGGGGCTTCCCCCGCTGCGGCAATAACAACCCCCTGAGGGTCGACCACCTGACTCAGGCCAATATTCCTATTGCCACATTCACCTGACGCAACGATATAACAGGTCGTGTCCAGTGCTCGTGCAGCCAGCAATGTCGCCCAGTGCCGCTCTTTGAGCGGGCCCCGAACCCAGGCAGCAGGAAGCGCCAGAATGTCTGCCCCCTGTAGCGCCAACGACAATGCCAGCTCGGGGAAACGCAGATCATAGCAGGTCATTAACCCAACCTTCATCCCGTCTACGTCAATTAATGGTGCGATTTCATGCCCCGCATCCACGCGAGCCGACTCTTGCATGTTAAATGCATCGTACAGATGAAGTTTACCGTAATGGGCAATGATGTGCCCTTCGCGCAGCGCCACCAGCGTATTGACCGCCCTGCCTGGCGCAGAAGGCACATGGAGGGTCAGTATGGTTGTTAGCTTGTTGTGACGGCTCTCTTCCAGCAACAGGCTTAAAAAGCCGCCATCCAGCGTCTGAGCCGATTTCACAGACATATGGGGGTCGTTGTCATCTCTTGCCAGTAACGCTTCTGGAAGTACCAACAGCGACGCCTGCTGGCGTGCCGCTTGCGCCATCAAGGTTACACATGTCCGGGCATTCGTTTGCCAGTCCGGGGTAACCACAAATTGCCCTGCTGCAACAATCATCGTTTTCTCCTGATTCTGTCGCCATAGCCAGCCTTGCGCTTCGGCGCTACACTCACCACTTTAACAAATCAAATAGCAGGTTTTACCCGTGTTACAACTTCTTTTAGCTGTATTTATTGGTGGTGGGACTGGCAGCGTGGCGCGTTGGGCGCTCAGCATGAAATTTAACCCCGCCCATCACGCTATTCCGTTGGGGACACTGACCGCGAACTTAGCCGGCGCGTTTATCATTGGCATGGGGCTGGCCTGGTTTAACCGCATGACCCATATCGACCCAATGTGGAAGGTGTTGCTGACCACCGGTTTTTGCGGCGGTCTGACGACGTTTTCAACATTTTCGGCCGAAGTGGTGTTTTTACTGCAGGAAGGACGCTTTAGCTGGGCTTTGCTCAACGTGGCCGTTAATCTGCTCGGATCATTTGCAATGACGGCACTCGCGTTCTGGTTGTTTTCCAGCGTGAATGCAAATTAAGGGCAAAAAAAACCCGCCTTAGAGGCGGGTTTTGAAATTCTGTCTTATTGCTAACTTAGATAGCCATTACGTTAGCAGCAGAAGGACCTTTGGCACCGTTAGTGATTTCGAACTCTACACGCTGACCTTCAGCCAGAGTTTTGAAACCATTGCTCTGGATTGCAGAGAAGTGTACGAACACGTCTTTGCTGCCATCTTCCGGAGTAATGAAACCGAACCCTTTGGATTCATTAAACCACTTAACGTTACCTTTAATCTTAGACATCAATATTACCTTTACATGAAAAACGACACAAATGCTGTGTCGAGTTACAGTACAACAATTGTGAAGACTTTTGTCCAGTCGTTATTCATCAAAAAGTGATAAATGTCGCTAAGTTTTTTCAAAGCTACCGTTTATTTGGGATCCGCATCAATGGTTAAGAATTAACCGCCCCAAAAATGCTGCGTCCCGGAAACGAGACGCGGCATTTTAACGCTGGATTAGCGACGACGATGAAGCAATTCATACACCGCCGGGATCACAAACATCGACAACAACGGCGCGGTGACCATGCCGCCGATCATGGGCGCAGCAATACGACTCATAACCTCTGAACCGCTTCCCCCGCCCCACATTATCGGCAACAGGCCTGCCATAATGGTGGCAACCGTCATGACTTTTGGCCGCACGCGCAGCACCGCCCCTTCATGAATGGCCCGTCTTAACATCGTCTGGCCGCCATCCGGATCGCGTTGGCGATACTTCTCCAGCGCATGATTGAGGTACAGCACCATTATCACGCCGAACTCTGCCGCCACTCCCGCCAGCGCAATAAAGCCGACGGCGCCCGCCACGGACAAATTGTATCCCAATAGCCACAACAACCAGACGCCGCCAATCAGCGAGAACGGCAACGTTCCCATGATCAATAACGCGTCGGAAATGCGCTTAAAGGTGATAAACAGCAGGACAAAAATAATCATCAGCGTGACGGGTAAGACGACTTTCAATTTCGCCGTCGCCCGCTCCAGATACTCAAACTGACCGGACCAGGAGAGCGTAACCCCCTGCGGTAATTTCACCTGTTCAGCAACCCGTTGCTGCATCTCGTCCACGGCTGATTTAAGGTCGCGACCACGCAAATCGACATAGATCCAGTTCGACAGGCGCGCATTCTCACTTTTCAGCATCGGTGGGCCCTCTTTCACCACAATATCCGCCAGTTCGCCCAGAGCGATCTGACTGCCGTTTTCAGTGATCACCGGCAGCGCACGAAGATCGTCGACGTTGTCGCGGATTTCACGTGGATAGCGAATATTGATCGGGAAACGCTCGCGCCCCTGCAAAACCTCGCCGACGTTTTCCCCGCCCACCAGAGTTGAGACCAGCGATTGCAACTCTTTGACCGAAACGCCGTAGCGTGCGGCCTGTTGGCGGTTGATATTGATATCTACATAACGCCCGCCCGCCAGCCGTTCTGCCAGCGCCGACGTCACGCCAGGCACGGTTTTCACGACCTGCTCGATGTGCTGAGCCACTCGCTCGATGTCGGCAATGTTATTACCGTTCACCTTTATCCCCACGGGGCTTTTGATCCCGGTCGCCAGCATATCCAGTCGGTTACGAATCGGCGGCACCCAGACATTGGCAATCCCCGGCAGGCTAACCGTTTTATCGAGCTCCTCGACCAGTTTTTCCGGCGTCATGCCTGGACGCCACTGTTCGCGAGGTTTAAAGCGAATGGTGCTCTCAAGCATGGTTAAGGGTGCCGGGTCCGTTGCGCTCTCTGCCCGGCCCGCTTTACCGAAGACGCTTTCCACTTCCGGGACAGTTTTGATCAGTCTGTCCGTCTGCTGTAACAGTCTTGCCGCTTCCCGGGCCGAAATCCCCGGTAGTGTCGACGGCATATAGAGCAGGTCCCCCTCATTCAACGGTGGCATAAATTCGCTGCCCAGGCGACTGAGCGGCCAGAGCGTGGCAAGCAGTAACAACAAAGCAACACCAATGGTCGCTTTCGGCCAGTTCAGTACCCGGTCCAGCAGCGGCTCATAGAGACGAATAAGAAAACGGTTGATGGGGTTCGCTTTTTCATCCGGGATCTTCCCACGAATGAAGAGTGCCATCAGCACCGGCACCAGAGTGATACCCAGGCCAGCCGCCACGGCCATTGACCAGGTTTTTGTAAACGCCAGCGGCGAGAACATTCGCCCTTCCTGCGCCTCCAGCGAAAACACCGGAATAAACGACAGGGTGATGATAAGCAGGCTGCAAAATAGCGCAGGACCAACTTCCACCGCAGACTGCTCCGACAAACGCCAGTAATCCGCCGCCACCAGTTTGCGTCCGGGGTTATCGTGCCGCCACTGCTCCATCACTTTGTGCATGTTTTCAATCATGACTATCGCGGCATCCACCATCGCGCCAATGGCGATGGCAATCCCGCCCAGTGACATGATATTGGCGTTAATGCCCTGATAATGCATAACAATAAACGCGCCAAGAATGCCAAGCGGCAAAGATACAATCGCCACCAGCGCCGAGCGAAAATGAAACAGGAAGAGCGTACAAACCAGCGCCACCACAATAAACTCTTCAATAAGTTTATGGGTCAGGGTCTCTACCGCATGCTCAATCAGGGTAGAGCGATCATATACAGGAACGATTTCCACCCCGGCAGGCAGGGTCTTCTGCACCGCCTGTAACTTTGCTTTTACCGCATGGATGGTTTCCAGCGCATTTTTGCCATAGCGCATCACAATGATGCCGCCCGCCACCTCCCCTTCACCGTTATACTCCGCAACCCCACGGCGCAGCTCCGGTCCAAGCCGCACGCTGGCCACATCTGAGAGCATAACCGGCACGCCCTCGCGGCTGGTAATGACGATATGGCGGAAGTCCTCCAGCGTCTGCAAATAACCGGTGGTGCGCACCATAAATTCGGCCTCGCCCATCTCCAGTAGCGCACCGCTACTCTCCTGGTTCGCCGACTGAACGGCGGTGATTAACTGCGCATGGGTGATATTCAACGCCCGCATACGAGCCGGATCCGGTACGATTTGGTACTGACGAACCATCCCGCCGACGCTGGCCACCTCCGCCACGTTGGGTACGGTTTTCAGCTCAAATTTCAGCGTCCAGTCCTGCAATGCGCGCAGATCGGCAAGGTTATGTTTCCCTGTGCGATCAACCAGCGCATACTCGTAGATCCACCCCACCCCGGTTGCATCCGGTCCCAGCGCCACGTTAACCCCGGCAGGCAGTGACGTCTGGATCTGGCTTAAATTCTCCAGTACCCGCGAACGCGCCCAGTACAGATCGGTATCATCATCAAACAGTACGTAAACGTAGGCGTCGCCAAACATCGAGTAACCGCGTACCGTTTTGGCACCCGGCACGGATAGCATTGCCGTTGTGAGCGGCCAGGTAACCTGGTTTTCGATGATTTGTGGTGCTTTGCCCGGATAGCTGGCACGAATAATCACCTGCACATCCGACAGATCCGGTAAGGCATCAAGCGGCGCACGCTGCACCGACCATATGCCCCACCCCGTCAACATCAGCGCGGCAAGCAGGATTAGCAGTCGGTTACGTAAAGAGGCGCGAATAATGGCGGCTATCATTTCATCGCCTCCGTCGCTGGCATCAGGTGGGTGATCACCGCGCCGTTTTCATCATCAAGGGTAAAACTGAACATCACGCGGTCGCCGGGTTTGAGGGTGGAAACCGGCGTTTTGAGTGTAAAATCCATCGTCATCGCCCCCCAATTCAGCGCTGGAATGGGTTGATGCGCCAGTGTGATGCTGCCCGCATCAATGGCTTTGATCACCCCGGTGGTTTCGTACTCTTGCGCCTGTTTCTGGTCGGGAACCGCACTCTGCGCCGTGTCTTCCGGTAAGGCGCTGCGTAAGCTGGCTTCAGAGTCAATCAGGAACTGCCCGGAAGTGACCACGCTGTCACCCTCTTTAAGACCGGAGAGCACCTCAGTCCAGCCTTGCGATGTTCTGCCTGTGGTCACCTTCACCGCCTGGAAGTGCCCCTCGCCGGAGGCGAGCAAGACCCTGGTTGCCACCCCGGTTTCAATCAACGCCTCTTCGGGGATCGCCAGTACCGCAGGCTGCTGCGACGTTTCCGGCTGCGTCACCGTCAGGAACATGCCGGGTTTCAGTTTTTGCTGTGGGTTATCCAGCACGATGCGCGCTTTTAATGTGCGCGTGGTGGTTTCCAGTTGTGGCAGTAGCTCGCTCACCCGTCCATGAAATTGCTCGCCCGGCCAGCTTGAGGATCGCGCGATGATCTCGCTGCCCGCGCTCAGGGTTTGTGCCTGACTTTGTGGGTAATCCACCACCAGCCAGACGGGATCGAGGCTGGCAAGTTCAAATAGCGTTTGTGCCTGGGCAACCTGTGCCCCCTCTCGTGAATCCAGTTTCACGACGTAACCCGCGCGATCGGCGCGCAGCGTCAGGCGAGTTTGCGGTTTGCCACTGCGCTCTACCGCCAGAATTGTCGCTTCTGGCATAAACTGCAACACCAGTCGGTCACGCGCCGCACGTGTCAACGCACCGTCACCTAGCTGGCGTACAGCCAGATACTCCTGCTGCGCCGTCGTCCATTGCGGGATCCATAATTGCGCCAGCGGCTCACCTTTTTTCACCCACTGCTGAGGCGCACGAACAAACAGTTTTTCTACGACGCCATTGGCGGGAGCAGAGATCGTCTGGATGCTGCGCTCATCGGTTGTCACCGTCGCAAAAGCAGAAAAAGCGGGAGCCAGTACGCGCTTCCCAACACTCGCCGTGATCATCCCCAGATTTTGCTGCTGACGCGCACTCACGCTGACACCATTGTCGGTTGGCCCTTCATCCGCATAACGCGGCACCAGCGGCATATCCATAAAAGGCGATTTCCCCGGTTTATCGAAGCGCTGCCCCGGCACCATGGGGTCGTACCAGTAGAGGACTTTTCGTTCCGCGTTAGTACTGGCATGGTCGTGGGTGTCTGCTGTCGGCGCGACCTGTTGTCGGCCTGCGACATAGCCCGCCGTCGCTGCCACGCAGGCGGCAATCAGAACCGCTAAAACTGTTTTTTTCATTGCGCCAGCTCCTGAGGAATCAACCAATGGATGGCGGCCCATGTCCGTGCCATCTCTTTTTCTGCCTGATAAACCGCCAGCTCGCTGTCAAGAACCGTGCGGCGCGCATCCAGCAATTCCGGCAACTGTGTCTGCCCGGCGCGATATTGCGCCGCCATCAGCGAGGCGCGTTTGCGTACCAGCGGTAAGACGTCGTCGCGCTGGCGCATCCACAGCGCCTGAGCGGCGTTGTACTCAGCAATCAAGGTGCGAACCTGCGCCACATGTTCGCGTTCGGTCTGTGCCAGTTGATCGTTGGCCTGCATTGAGCGGGAGATATCCGCCGCATGGTCTTTGTCCTGACGCTGTGATTTGAAAAGGGGAAGATCAACGGTAAACATCACTCCAGCCATGTCTTCATACCCCTCGGCGCGACGGCCATACCAGACTTCCACTTCCACATCCGGAATGGCAGCAACAGCGGACTCGGCAGAGCGCGCCTTCGCACTGTTAGCTTCGCTGGCGGCGGCTATCATTTCCGGATGCAGTGCGACGCCGTTCTCCAGTGTTTGCTCGTCGGCAGGCAGGCGTTCATAGCGAGGTAAGTCACCAGTGATAGTGGTAACGGGCTGTCCGGTCAGTTGGGTCAGGCGTGTCCGGGCCACCTGAACATCACGTTCCGCAAGGGTGACTTTGTCGCGCATCGCACTCAGGCCAATCTGGAAGGCAAGCACGCTATCAGGTGTCGCGTTACCCGCACTGACGCTGGCTTTTTGCGCCCCCTGCTGTGCGGTCGTTTCCGCCAGCAATTTGCGCGCGGTTTGCAGGGCGCGTGTGGAAAGCGCGAGATCCAGCCACGCCTGCGCCGCATCGCGTTGCAAATTCGCACGCGCCACCGAGGATTTCGCGTTCACGCTTTGTGCCTGTGCCAGCAGCGTGTCAGCTTTGCGATCGCGTTTTTCGGCACTGACGTATTGCTGCATCACGCCGATGCGCTGCATGGTCATACCTTCACGGGTAAAACGGCGTGCGTTACTGCCCTGTACAGGCAGGTTATCAATACCGAATTTCAGCTTCGGGTCGGGAAGTTGACGGGCCGAATCTGCCATTGCATCCAGCGCCCGCGCTTCATTGCGGTTAGCGGATAATTCGGCAGAGTAGCGTTCTGCAGCGGCGAGGGTCTGCGTGAGCGTCAGTGGCTCCGCCGAAGCGGCGGAGCACATCAAGCCCAGCAACACCCCACCGAGCACCAGGCTCAGGGAGTATCGTTTCATCCTGCCCCCGTTATTCTTGCGGCGTCAGAGAAACGATCTGGTAACCGTTCGCGTTCTGCACAAACGCGAAGTCAACCTTTTCGCCCACAGCCAACTGCGATGGCGCAGCTTCCGACAGATCAAACTGCATGGTCATCGGCGGCCAGTTGAGATCTGGGATGGCTTTATGAGCGATAGAAACGGACTGCGGCGTGATTTTTTTGATAACGCCCTGGGCGTGGTAAACATGCGCCTGCATGGCGGTGTGCTGCGCCATGTCGTGATTCATGTCGTGGTTCATGGCGTGCGCTTGCACGGCAGAAAAAGAGAGTACAGCCAGCACGCCTGTCAGCGCGCGAAAAATAGAAGAACGCATAGTAAAACTCCTGTTAATCGAAAATTAATTAAAATTCAACGAATTAACAGTTTTCTACTCGCGAAACCGGCAAAAACGGATGGTTGCCGGCGGCCCTGCTGCGGGAGGTGTGAGTGACCAGCCCTCACGGACGGTATCAATACAAAGGGGTTTGGCGACGACCAGTGTCATGCTGACAGGTAGCGCGACTGGCGTCTGATGACCGCTGTCTTTTTGCGCCACATCCGGTACGCAATGCTTGTCGCACAGAGGCGCTTTCATCTGATGGGCAGGCGGCTGCATTGCATTATCGGTCATCATATGATCGTAATGCTGTGTCATTACCGTTTCGCCCTGCACATCCAGGTCGCAATCATGCGAGGCTATGGCCACCTGACTCTGGATTAATAGCCAGCCGAACGCGATCAGCAACATCGTCAGATGCCGCCTCATTACGCGTAAACGACTAATCCAGCCAGTGTGCATAATAACCTGTCAATCAATACGGGAACCGGGAGCGAGTATAGGCCCCGATATTTTTCTTTTTAAAGCTTTTTTTGATTAATTTACGTGGCTTATTCATTCGCAACCAAAGAAACTAACTTTATTAACTTTTTATTTTCTTTTTAGATCCCATTACGCCCATTATTTTTTGCGAACTTCCGCAACGGTATTTTTGTCATTTTGCGGAAAATAAGCAAAAATGCGCGATAATATACGCAAAACGAATCTTCCTTGATTTTAATCATCTACTCATTAGCGGTTATTCGGCACATTGCGTTTCTTCCTTTTCCGGTAGTCATTTTTCATGTTCTTTACGCTGGGATCCAGAACATTATGTTAACGTTTATTGAACTTCTGATTGGCGTCGTGGTAATCGTGGGTGTCGCACGCTATATCATCAAAGGTTACTCTGCCACCGGCGTGCTGTTTGTCGGCGGGCTGGCGTTATTAATCGTCAGTGCGCTGATGGGGCATAAAGTCCTGCCGGGCAGTGCTACCAGCACGGGTTACACCGCAACAGACATCGTTGAATACATCAAAATCTTGCTGATGAGCCGCGGTGGCGATCTGGGCATGATGATCATGATGCTGTGTGGGTTTGCCGCCTATATGACCCATATCGGTGCCAACGATATGGTCGTGAAGCTCGCCTCCCGCCCACTGCGTTTTATTAACTCGCCCTATTTATTAATGATTGCCGCCTATTTCGTCGCTTGCCTGATGTCGCTGGCGGTCTCCTCAGCCACTGGCCTTGGCGTGTTATTAATGGCAACGCTTTTCCCCGTGATGGTGAACGTGGGGATAAGCCGCGGGGCTGCCGCGGCTATTTGTGCCTCTCCGGCCGCGATTATTTTATCTCCAACCTCCGGGGATGTCGTTTTAGCCGCGAAAGCCGCTGAAATGCCGCTCATCGACTTCGCGTTTAAAACGACGCTGCCGATCTCCATCGCTGCCATTATCTTTATGGCCATCGCCCACTATTTCTGGCAGCGCTATCTGGATAAAAAAGAGAACATCACCGCAGAGATGCTGGATGTGAAAGACATCACCACCACCGCCCCGTCTTTTTATGCCATTCTGCCGTTTACGCCCATCATCGGCGTGCTGATTTTCGACGGTAAATGGGGGCCGGAACTGCATATCATCACAATTCTGGTGATCTGCATGCTGCTCGCCGCAGTGCTGGAGTTTTTCCGCGGTTTCAATACACAGAACGTCTTTTCCGGCCTGGAAGTAGCCTATCGCGGCATGGCAGATGCGTTTGCTGGCGTGGTAATGCTGTTAGTTGCCGCTGGTGTCTTCGCACAGGGTCTCAGCACGATTGGCTTTATCCAGAGTCTTATCTCCATTGCCACCTCGTTTGGTTCCGCAAGTATCATTCTGATGCTGGTACTGGTCATTCTCACCATGCTGGCGGCGATGACGACGGGCTCTGGTAACGCGCCGTTCTACGCGTTTGTCGAGATGATCCCGAAACTGGCACATGAGTCAGGCATCAACCCGGCGTACCTCTCTATTCCGATGCTGCAGGCTTCTAACCTTGGCCGTACCATTTCACCGGTATCCGGCGTGGTGGTTGCTGTAGCAGGTATGGCCAATATCTCTCCATTTGAAGTGGTTAAACTGACATCCGTACCGGTCATTGTGGGTCTGATTGTGGTGATCGTGGCAACAGAGATCCTGGTTCCCGGCGCTGCCGTGCACTAACGGTCTGTCCTGCCATAACGCAAAAAGCGCCCCTCCGGCGCTTTTTGTGCTTTAATAACCTACGGAAATTATTTAAACGCAATCATCAGGATCAGAAATGTTCATAAAGGGACTCGTCGCCAGTCTGGGTGTCGCCATGGCGATGCTGTCGCTCACCCCTGCTCACGCTGCCCCACTCGAGCCCAAACAGTACGGTGACTTTGACCGCTACGTGCTGGCACTTTCGTGGCAAACTGGCTTTTGCCAAAGTCAGCATGACCGCGGAGGGCGCGAGCCGCAGGAATGCCGACTGCAAAAAGAGCTACCGCAAAAAATCGATTTTCTGACCGTTCACGGCCTGTGGCCCGGCCTGCCGAAATCTATTGCCGTCCGCGGCGTGGATGAAAAACGCTGGATGCGATATGGCTGCGCCACGCGACCTGTTCCCAATATGCCAGAGGCGAAAATCAGCCAGAAATGTTCTGCTGCCGAAACCGGGATGTCACTGGAAATGGCCAATAAACTCAACACGGTTATGCCCGGCGCAGGCGGCACATCTTGCCTCGAACGTTACGAATACGCCAAACACGGCGTTTGTTTCGGCTTCGATCCGGATGCTTTATTCGGGACGATGGTACGTCTGAATCAGGAAGTGAAACGCAGTGCTTTGGGGCTTTTCCTGGCGAACAATTATGGTAAACACGTCAGCCGTAGCGATTTTGACGCAGCCGTTGCTAAGGCCTGGGGCGATAACAGTGTTAAAGCGGTAAAACTAACTTGTAACGGTAATCCGGCGTATCTTACCGAAATGCAAGTCGCCATTGATGCGCGAGCGATCAACGAGCCACTTTCCGCGAAATCCCTGCTGGCGCAACCGCATCCGGGTAACTGCGGGAACGACTTTATTATCGACAGCGTCGGTTATTAATCCTCCCCCTTTCGGGTTAAACACATAAACCCGGCAAATGTGAGCTAAGTCACTTCAAAGTTGCGTGCAGTCTCAGTATCATCCGAAGAGTTAAACCCTCGCTGCCAGACGGCGAGGGTTTTTCTTTGGATCAATCTGGCGGGATTTCGCCTCATGACATGGAGTAATAGATGTCCAGACCTGCAATTATCATCAATGAACTTGACGCTGAGCGCATTGACCGTCTGCTGGAGCAACCCGCTCATGCCAGTCTGCCGGTCGCGAAGGTGCTGAATGACGAACTGGATCGCGCGCAGATGTGCGCCCCCGAAGCGATGCCAGCCAACGTGGTCACCATGAACAGCACGGTAAAATTCCGTGAGCTTAAAAGTGGCGATATCCGCACACGAACCCTTGTATACCCGGCGCAAATGACCGATAGCGCGACGCAACTGTCCGTGATGGCTCCGGTCGGTGCGGCATTACTGGGCTTACGCGTCGGCGATAGTATCCACTGGGAACTGCCCGGCGGTGCGACGACCGATCTCGAAGTGCTGGAGTTAATCTACCAACCGGAAGCCGCTGGCGAATATCTGCGCTAAGCATGCCATACGCTGTTAAGAGGATGCATACCACATCCTCTTTCCCTGCCCCGCTCACCCGAATGTCGCATTTCGTTGTCCCGCTCAGGCTTCTATTGTGGTAAGAGGTTTTTGCCCTGGGTTCGCATATGAGCGAAACATGGATTATCGCCCTTATCTTTTTGATCGTGGCGGCGATTATCGTCGCGGCCGTGCTTTATCTCGAACGACACTGGTAACGCCCGGTTTACCGGAAAATCCTCATTTCTACGAAAACTCCAGCTCAAATAAATAATTGCCAGCGACGTAGCAGAATCATTCTGTCATTCCTGCTGAAATACCAGTGACATAATCTACAGGGAGACACGTTTATGTATCAGACAATTATTATGCCGGTAGATGTTTTCGAAATGGAGTTAAGCGACAAAGCCGTGCGTCACGCCGAGTTCCTTGCTCAGGACACGGGCGTCATCCATTTACTGCACGTTCTGCCTGCTTCTTCCAGCCTCAGCCTGCACCGATTCGCTGCCGATATTCGTCGTTTTGAAGAACACTTGCAGCATGAAGCGCAAACCCGGCTGACCACGATGATAAGCCACTTTTCAATCAGCCCTGAACGTATCCACACCCATGTTCGTCTGGGAAGCGTACGCGATGTGGTCAATGAAATGGCCGAAGAGTTACATGCGGATATGGTGGTGATTGGTTCACGTAACCCCTCTATCACTACCCATTTGCTGGGGTCGAACGCTTCGAGCGTAGTACGCCATGCACATATTCCGGTGCTGGTAGTACGGTAAAAAAAAGAGGCTGCCTCGGGCAGCCTCTTGATTATTGCAGGTATTGTCCCTTTGTTCTTCGAGTTGCCTGCGCGTTAGCGTTATGCAACCCGAATACGTTGGGATATCTTACTTTCTTTTTTATGCACGCTTAGTGTTTATGCACGCTTAGTGCGGATCAGGTAGTCGAATGCGCTCAAAGAGGCTTTCGCACCTTCGCCAGTGGCGATAATAATTTGCTTGTACGGCACCGTGGTGCAGTCACCCGCCGCGAACACACCTTTGACGCTGGTCTCGCATTTCGCATCAATGATAATTTCGCCCATACGGTTGCGCTCAATGGCACCTTCCAGCCAGGTAGTATTCGGCAGTAAACCAATCTGCACGAAAATACCGGCCAGCGCGATATGATGCACATCGCCGCTCACGCGATCGCGGTACTCCAGCCCCGTCAATTTGCTGCCATCGCCTTTCACTTCGGTAGTTTGCGCATTCAAAATGATATCGACATTACCGAGGCTACGCACTTTATCCTGCAGCACCTGGTCAGCTTTCATTTCGGGCGCAAATTCCAGCAGGGTGACATGTTCCACAATACCCGCCAGATCGATGGCTGCTTCCACGCCTGAGTTACCGCCGCCAATGACCGCAACACGTTTACCTTTAAACAGCGGACCATCGCAGTGCGGGCAGTAGGTCACACCTTTAGTACGATACTGTTCTTCGCCCGGCACGTTCATGTTGCGCCATTTTGCCCCGGTCGCAATGATGATACTGCGTGCTTTCAGCACGGCACCGGATGCGGTTTCAATCTGATGCAAACCACCTTCCACGGCAGCCGGGGTCAGTTTGGTCGCACTTTGCGAATCAATCACATCAACGTCGTATTCCGACACGTGTGCTTTCAGCGCGCCCGCCAGTTTTTGACCTTCGGTCTTCGGCACGGAAATGTAGTTTTCGATGTCCACGGTGTCGAGCACCTGGCCACCAAAACGCTCACCCATCAGCCCGGTACGGATACCTTTACGTGCGGAGTAAACCGCTGCCGCCGCACCAGACGGGCCGGAACCGACAATCAGCACATCATACGCGTCACGCTTGTTCAGCTCTTCAGCTGCGCGTTTTTCCGCGCCGGTATCAATTTTGGCCACGATTTCAGCAAGCGTCATACGACCCTGACCAAACTCTTTACCATTGACGAAGACAGCCGGAACGCCCATCACATTACGGTCAGTGATTTCATTCTGGTAGGTGCCGCCATCAATTGCCGTATGTTTAATGCGTGGGTTCAGCACGGCCATCAGGTTAAGCGCCTGTACGACATCCGGGCAGTTATGGCAGGTCAGTGAATAATAGGTTTCAAATTCAAAATCACCGTCGATATCGCGAATCTGTTCGAGCAGAGACTGCGCTTCTTTCGATGGATGGCCACCGGTCCACAGCAGGGCCAGAACCAGCGAGGTAAATTCGTGTCCCAGCGGCGAGCCTGCAAAGCGCGGCCCCTGGTTTGAACCTGGGTTGGTAATAAGGAACGACGGTTTACGCACGGCCAGCGTGTTGTCTTCTTTGAAAGAAACTTTATCTGACAGTTCAGCAATTTCAGCCAACAGTTCCTTGATTTCTGCCGATCTCGCGCTGTCATCCAGCGTGGCAATCAGCTCAACAGGTTTAGTCAGTTTCTCAAGGTAAGCCTTGAGCTGCGTTTTCATGTTTGTGTCGAGCATTTTTAATCTCCTGGGCTTAAAACATCATCATGCAAGCTGCCTTATCGGGGCTGCCTGAATGCAACTTGCATCATGGTGTTGGAATAAAATGGGCGCGAAAGCGCCCAGATAGTACTACGCAATTTCCGAGAATTTCACGTCAGAGCAAGGCGGCTAGCCTGAGAGTCCCCGGGAGCTTACAAAAGTAAGTGACCGGGGCGAGCAGGTGACGCCAACGCCGCTATGGCGCGAAAGGCGACGGAAATTTCAATTCACAAGGCTTTCGTGTTACAGAAAGGCGGCAAGCTTATGAATCCCCGGGAGCTTACAAAAGTAAGTGACCGGGGTGATTAAGCGCAGCCAACGCATCTGTAGCGCGAAAGACGCCGTGAATTTTAGATTTTACCAACCAGATCCAGGGACGGAGCCAGCGTCGCGTCGCCTTCTTTCCACTTAGCCGGGCATACTTCGCCTGGGTGGGAAGCAACATACTGTGCTGCTTTGATTTTACGCAGCAGGTCAGATGCGTCGCGGCCGATACCTTCAGCGGTAACTTCGATAGCCTGGATGATACCCTGCGGGTCAACGATGAAGGTACCACGGTCAGCCAGACCTTCGTCTTCACGCATGATTTCAAAGTTACGGGTCAGGGCGCCAGTCGGGTCGCCAATCATCGCATATTTGATTTTAGCGATGGTGTCAGAGCTGCTGTGCCATGCTTTGTGCGTGAAGTGGGTGTCGGTAGAAACAGAGTAAACGTCTACGCCCAGTTTCTGCAGTTCTTCATAATGGTCAGCAACGTCACCCAGTTCCGTCGGGCATACGAAAGTGAAGTCAGCCGGGTAGAAGAAGAAGACGCTCCAGCGGCCTTCGGTATCTTTCTCAGTAACTTCTACGAACTCACCGTTTTTGAACGCCTGGTTTTTAAAAGGTTTGATTTTGGTGTTAATTAAAGACATCTATACTTCCTCCGTGTTTTCGTTGAGGTGTAAGTTAACGATTTTTTTCCGATTCGGCTAATGCGTTTGCATTATCAAATCAATAAGCGTTAGCTAACAACCCGCACAAAACTGCTTAATGTACCGAACATGAACGTGCATAAGGTCGACGGGGATCCCATCGGTAAAAACAAAAAAGCCACCTCACGGGTGGCTTTAGACCTGAAATACCCGTGGGTGCTTCAGCGCCAGTCATACTGGCATCGTGTTGCGCGACAAGATAAAAGTTATCGCACAGACAGTGGGGATTACAACACTCTCGCTACTACATAACAATGCACAGGCTCCAGATACTGCCTATGGTTGTGATAGGTTTTACCGTCATAAAATTCATCTCATTGTTACTTAAGGTTTTTTATGCTTAAACGTCTACTCGTCCTTTCTCTTTTGCCTTTCTACGTTCAGGCAGAAGAGCTGCCTGCGCCCGTACAAGCCATTGAAAAACAAGGTATCACTATCATTAAATCCTTCGATGCGCCGGGCGGTATGAAAGGCTATCTCGGGAAATATCAGGACATGGGCGTCACCATCTATGTTACGCCAGACGGCAAACAGGCGATTTCTGGCTATATGTATGACACCGCTGGCACCAACCTGAGTGAAAAAATGATTCAGGATGAGATCTACTCACCGGCAGGTCGGGCGCTTTGGCAGCAGATGGAAAAATCAACGTGGATCCTTGATGGCAAAAAGGATGCACCGCGTGTGATCTACGTTTTTGCTGATCCTTTCTGCCCATACTGTAGCCGCTTCTGGCAACAGTCACGTCCCTGGGTTGAGGCCGGTAAAGTGCAAATCCGCACATTATTGGTTGGGGTCATCAAACCCGAAAGTCCGGCAGCAGCGGCAGCTATTTTGAGCGATAGCGATCCGGCTAAAAAATGGCATGACTATGAGCAATCTCTCGGTAAAATGACGCTGAATTTACCGCAATCTATTCCCCCAACGATCATGAATGTTCTAAAAAGTAATCAAACGTTAATGGACGAATTGGGGGCAAATGCCACTCCAGCCATTTACTATATGAATAAAGATAATGTGCTGCAGCAGGAGGTTGGTCTCCCCGATGAGGAGAAACTGAAGCTGATTTTTGGCGAGTAAGGGTAAAAAACACAATAATGGCAAAACGTAAGCCGGAGAAATACATCACTGAGAGTTATGATTATTTCTCCGGCGCACTTTTTTTGTCACCAATAATAAGTTTCCGTAGCAGAGTCGCGCACTAATAAACAAAATGACAAATGCAATGAATATAAATAATTGCAAACATTTAAAATAATTATATCATTGAAATCTATAGCAAATTAAAGATTAACTCTTTATATAATTTTATTATCATTCCCAGCCTGAGTATGTAAACGACTGGGATTAATTGACGGTGAAAATTAACAAGCAAATTCTGGAACAAGATGTTCTGGACGCCAGCATGGAAAGAATAAAATGGACACTGGAAAATTTTCAGAGAGTATGCGTTTCTTTTTCGGGTGGAAAAGACTCCAGCATCATGCTCAATCTGACGGCGCAACTTGCGCGCCAGTTAAAAAAGAAAATCAGTATTTTATTTATCGACTGGGAGGCCCAGTTTAGCTATACCATTGAGCATGTTGAGCGTATGCGTGCTGAATACAGTGATATCACAGAACGCTTCTTCTGGATTGCGTTGCCATTGACCACCCAAAATGGCTTATCGCAATTCTCCCCCACCTGGCAATGCTGGCAACCCGGTGTTGAATGGGTACGGCAACCGCCTGAACATGCGCTTACGGATCCAGCGGAGCTGCCTTTTTATCAACAAGGCATGACCTTTGAATCGTTTGTCAGTGAGTTTGCCGACTGGTTCGCCAACCATCGCCCGGCAGCCATGATGATCGGTATTCGCGCTGATGAATCTTACAACCGCTTTATGGCTATTGCGTCGGCACGCAAAATGCGTTTCGCCGACGATAAACCCTGGACTACCGCTGCCCCGCGCGGGCATGCCTGGTACATTTACCCGATTTATGACTGGAAAACAGCCGATATCTGGACCTGGTTTGGTAAAACCCAAACCCCCTATAACCCCTTATACGATTTGATGTATCAGGCAGGCGTGCCTACGCGCTATATGCGCATTTGCGAACCTTTCGGCCCGGAGCAACGCCAGGGGCTGTGGCTCTATCATGTTTTAGAGCCTGAGCGCTGGGCCTCGATGTGCGAGCGGGTCAGCGGCGTCAGCAGCGGCGGGATTTATGCCGGTCAGGACAACCTTTTCTACGGTCACAGAAAGCTCACTAAACCTACGCATTTGAGCTGGCGGGAATATGTCCTTTTCTTACTCGACAGCATGCCGGAGCAATCCGCGGAGCATTATCGCAACAAAATCGCCGTCTATTTGCGTTGGTTTGAAAAACAGGGGCTGACACTCATTCCCGATAGCCAGCCCGGGGATGTTGGCGCAAAGGATATACCTTCCTGGCGCCGCATCTGCAAAGTGCTGCTTAATAACGATTACTGGTGCAGGGCCCTCTCTTTTAGCCCTACAAAAACAAGCAATTACAAGCGCTATCACGAACGAATCAAAAACAAACGCAAGGAGTGGGGAATTTTATGCAACAGCGATTAATCAGCGAGATTGAGGCATTTCTCGGCGCATTACCTGAGGAAGAACGGATTGAAGCTATCAATGATTTTCGTCGTACTCTCCACGCGTTAAGCCCGTTTCGCGATCAGCCTGTCGATTGTGTTTTATGGGTGAAGAACGACCACATTTCCCCAAATGACTACAACCCTAACAATGTTGCACCGCCGGAGAAACGGTTGTTACTGAAATCGCTGGAGACCGACGGTTTCACCCAGCCCATTGTGGTGCAGGAAGACAAACCTCATCACTTCGAAATTGTCGATGGCTTTCACCGCCACGAACTGGGTAAAAGTCGGGCGGCGCTAAAAAGTAAACTTAAAGGCTATCTCCCGATTACTTGCCTGAACAGCGACCGAGCCAGCAAGTCCGATCGTATGGCGGCCACCATCCGGCATAATCGGGCACGTGGCCGCCATCAAATCAATGAGATGGCGGAAATTGTTCGTGAACTCTCGCGGATGGGCTGGACAGAAGAGCAGATTGGCCATGAGCTGGGGATGGACAGCGATGAAGTATTGCGCCTCAAACAGATTAACGGCCTGACAGAACTCTTTGCAGGCCGTCGATTCTCGCGTGCGTGGACGGTTAAATAGCGTCAGTTATAGCTGACATAACCGTTCAGCGGCTGCCAGCAGGGTCGATTCCTGTTTTGCAAAACACAGGCGAATCAGCTTATGGGGGAAGGGGTCGGCGCAGAAAACCGACAGCGGAATAGCCGCCACCCCAACTTCTTTCGTCAGCCACTGGCAAAAGTTCACATCATCAAGATCGGAAATGGCGCTGTAATCGGCCAGCAGGAAGTAAGTCCCTTCGCACGGCAGGATCTCCAGCCGACTGCTGCTGAGCGCATTGACCAGCACATCGCGACGAGCCTGATAAAATGCGGGCAACTGGCGATAATGTTCCGGCTCGCTTCGCAGCATATCCGCCAGTGCCAGTTGTGCAGGCGTATTGACCGAGAAGGTCAGGTATTGATGCACCTTACGCA
Source organism: Phytobacter diazotrophicus (assembly GCF_052061655.1). Classification (NCBI taxonomy): domain Bacteria; kingdom Pseudomonadati; phylum Pseudomonadota; class Gammaproteobacteria; order Enterobacterales; family Enterobacteriaceae; genus Phytobacter; species Phytobacter diazotrophicus. Next base: position 4,071,313 of record NZ_CM125428.1, read on the forward strand.
GCTCGGCGCTAATGGCCGCCGGAGCCACGCAGTACCCCACCTTCCAGCCGGTCATATGGAAGGTTTTACCAAACGAGGAAACGGCAATCGCCCGCTGACGCAGTTGCGGGTGCGCCAGCACGCTGGCATGGCCCGCTTCGACAAAGCAAATATGTTCGTAGACTTCATCGCTCAGCACATAGATTTCTTTCTCGCCAATCGCCTGCCATAACGCCGCGAAATCCTCTTTGCGCCACACCGTCGCGGACGGGTTATGCGGCGTATTAAGGATAACCAAACGGGTTTTATCGCTCAGCAGTGCAGCGAATGCCTGCCAGTCCACGCGAAAATGCGGCGGTTGCAGGGCAATACGTTTTAGCACACCACCAGACAATTCCACCGCCGGGGCGTAGCTGTCATAACTGGGATCAAAGCAGATGACTTCATCGCCTTTACGTACCAGCGCGGTGATCGCTGCATACAGGGCCTCGGTCGCCCCCGCCGTTACTGTGATATCGCTGCCCGCGTCCGGTTTGTAGCCATACAGTTCTTCGGTTTTATCGGCAATGGCCTCGCGCAACGCCTGCACCCCGGTCATTGGCGCGTACTGATTCGCCCCTTGTGCCACGTGGTAAGCCAGCCGCTCTTGCAAGTAGCGTGGACCATCAAAATCCGGGAATCCCTGAGACAGGTTGATGGCCTTATACTGCTGCGCCAGCGCACTCATTTGCGTGAAAATAGTGGTGCCTAAAGCGGGAAGTTTACTTTGCGGAATCAGTGCGTTATCGCTCATAGTTGCGTGCCTGCTTGTAATACTGATGTTGCTGCCACTATAACACGATGTTAGTATTTGGCAATCAAGACGCTTAGACGTCTAAACCATAAGAATATTCCTGCCGACGCGCAACCAGGAAGACTATGACAAACAACCTGCAACTTCATGATCTCGTTAACGCCTGTCACTGGATAGGCCAGAAAGGCTGGTCCCCTGCCACCGGTGGCAATATGTCGGTGCGCGAAGATGCACAATGGTGCTGGCTGAGCGAATCCGGTAAAGACAAAGGCAGCCTGACGACAGCGGACTTCCTGCAAGTGTCGATCGCCGATAACCATGCGCCATCGGGGCGTAAGCCGTCAGCGGAAACGGGCCTGCACACGCTGATTTACCGCCTGTTCCCGGATGCGAATGCGGTGCTTCATGTCCATACGGTGAATGCCACCGTACTGTCACGCGTTGAGCGTGCCCCTGAATTGCTCATCAGCGGCTTCGAAATGCAAAAATCCCTGCGCGGACAAACCACGCATCTTGATACCGTGCCGATTGCAATTTTCGATAACGCCCAGGATATTGATGCCCTCGCCCGCCATATTGAACATTACGCGCAAGAACGCCCCTTGAACTATGGCTTTTTGCTACGTGGTCACGGTCTGACATGCTGGGGGCGCGATGTGGCTGAAGCGCGTCGCCATCTGGAAGGGCTGGAATTTTTATTTGAATGCGAAATGCAGCGCCGTCTGCTGGAGAAATAATGATCCGCGCGATAGTTACCGACATAGAAGGTACCACCAGCGATATTCGCTTTGTGCACAATGTGTTATTTCCCTATGCCCGCGAACGTCTGCCGGCTTTTCTGAACGCGCAGCAGTATATCGAGCCGGTAAAAACTATTCTCGATAACTTGCGTGAAGAGATAGCGCAGCCGGAGGCGACCACCGCCGATCTGCTTGATACGCTTGTGCAGTTTATGGATGAGGACCGCAAATCCACGCCACTGAAAGCGCTACAGGGCATTATCTGGCGTGATGGCTACGTCAATAGCGACTTCACCGGTCATCTTTACCCGGACGTATTACCCGCGCTGGAAAAATGGAAAGCCAAAGGTATTGATCTGTATGTTTATTCCTCTGGCTCAGTGGCAGCGCAAAAACTGTTATTTGGCTACAGCGACGAAGGTGATATTACTCATCTGTTCAGCGGCTACTTCGATACCCTGGTAGGGGCGAAACGCGAGGTTCAGTCCTATCGCAATATCGCTGAACAACTGGGCGTGCCGCCGGGGCAGATCCTGTTCCTCTCTGATATCCATCAGGAGCTGGACGCCGCAACGCAGGCCGGTTTACGAACCATACAACTGATTCGCGGCGACCATGACGCAGCGAGCCAACATCACCAGGTTCCCTCTTTTGACCACATTAAGCCGGAGCAGATCCCCTCATGAGCGCACTGACGATTTATTCTGACAAAGACGCCAGCAAGCCTGTCTGGCAGAGCACCGATGCCGCCGGCATTCAGCAAAAGCTGAACGCCAAAGGCGTCCGTTTTGAACGTTGGGAAGCCGACCGTGACCTGGGCGCAGATCCATCACCGGAGACAGTGATCGTCGCCTACCAGCACGCGATCGACAAACTCGTTGCCGAGAAGGGCTACCAGAGCTGGGATGTGATCAGCCTGCGTGCCGATAATCCGCAAAAAGAGGCGCTACGCGCAAAATTCCTCAACGAACACACCCACGGCGAAGACGAAGTGCGTTTTTTCGTGGAAGGTGCCGGGCTGTTCTGCCTGCATATTGGTGACGAGGTGTACCAGGTATTGTGCGAGAAGAATGACCTGATCTCCGTGCCCGCCGGTACCCCGCACTGGTTTGATATGGGTTCCGAGCCGAACTTCACCGCCATTCGCATTTTCGACAACCCGGAAGGCTGGATCGCACAGTTCACCGGCGATGCGATTGCGGAAAACTATCCACGGCTGGCGTGAGTTCCCGCCCCCTTGTTGTGGCCCTGCATTAACGCGGGGCTTTTTTTGGCCCCTACCCATTCCCGTAGTCTGTCTTTTCTCCTGCTAAACCCGGCCTATACTTGCTCTTTTTGCGAATGCGATTCACAGGGAAGGAAGAATGAACAAAATCATATTGATGCTCCTGGCAATGGTGCTGAGCGGTTGCGCCACCACAGTGCCCATGCCGAAAGAGGACACTCTCGACTACCTGCGGGTGACAGAAAATAATATTACGGTCATGTCAGACAAGTACGGCTATGTCTTTAAACGTGATAAGACCCGTGATGTTTATAACGACTACAAAGCCTTTTATGACGAGTTCGGTGATAAGAGCCCCGGTGTGGCGGTGTACTTTGTGGTGAAAGATAAAGATGTCACGGCGGAATATCGCGCGATTGTCGATGCGACACAGTTAACACCCGCCCAGAAGGACAGGCTCAAATATCATTATAACGCGCATGTGATGGAGTCCGGGAAAACGCTGGTCGCCGTGTTTAAAGCCAAAGGCACTTATGCTGGGAGCCTGCATTACTCTACCGCTGACGCGACCAGACTGGATCCTCCTGTGACGGTGACGATCACCGACAAAACCGAACAGAATGTGAGTTATATGGCTCCGTTGATGATCCCCATTTTCCCGCTGGTGATGATGTACGGTTGCGCGAAGGGACCCTGTGTTTAAGGGATTGCCCGCAGCGATACCTGCCCCCGGATGGCGGCGCAAGCGCCCTATCCGGGCCACCGTTCGCTGAATCGGGGTTGCTCGTAGCCCGGCTAAGCGCAGCGCCAGCCGGGAAACGCCAGGGGCATCATTTCCGTGCCAGGATCCTCGCTCTCGCCTGGGTAAAGAACACAGGTACCAGCACTTCAAGCATAAACAACACCAGGCTTATCTTTTGGTTATCTTCGCCTGGACGCCAGTTCCCGAGGATGGCCGAGAGCACAAAAAATGCCACGCCCGCCGTCAGCATCGCCATGCCGTACAGACGATTGGCCCGATACCACAGCCCGTCATCATTGCGCGTTCGCGCGGTTCTTATCCCATACCAGCGGTTAGGTTTCACCTTCTGCAATAGCAGCGGAATGGCAATAGCCATTAATATCAGACTGGTGATACTCAGCCAGATAAAATTCATATCCATCAGCGACTCTCCCTTTAAACGCCTATATCCCCGAAAAGGGATATTCACTGTCATGATGGATGGTAGAGGAAAATTAACGGACGAATAAGAGTAACGTCATATTTTGATTAACTTTAGAGGGAGATGTAACAGCTTGCTGCTGGTCATGCCACGGCCCAACACCGTAGGATTCCTCTCCTGACCTTACGGCCTCGAGAATGGATGCGTGAAATATCCACTGTTTTTATTATTACTGACTTTACCGGCACTGGCGGCACGTGCGGATGACGCCGTCAAACTTAACTGCCCGCCCCGTGGGGCCATCACCGTCTCCTTTTTTGATTACTATCTCATCACCATGAAATGGGGCGATCATTTCCAGGTCGCCTCGGGCAAATTGCAAAGCCACACCAAAGCCGGAGTGCCATTCTGGACCACCACCTTTGGCAATGGCGACGATCTGGCCTATTTCCCCAACTCCCATCAGTACTATCTGTTTTATGCGGGTTCGCGCGATCCTGTGCAATGTTCGGAACAGGAAAGCTACGTCTATCCGGTCATCACTCCGCCGCGTTATGAAAACAATATCGTAAGCAGCAAAAAAAGTGCGCCGCAGACGCCAAACAGTGAAATTGATAATTCTCAGGTGATTTTGCCGGGATCCGGCGCACAGGGATAACCCCTCTCCGGACAGAGAGGGGCGGCTTGCTGATTAACGAAGTTGTTTTTGCGTATGCCACAGCGCGGCAACGCTCAGGAACACGGTAACCATCAGGTAGAAGCCCGGTGCGAAGTGGCTGCCGGTTGCGCTGATAAGCAACGTACAGATGAATGGCGCAAACCCGCCGAATACCGTGACGGCGATGTTGTAACTGATGGACATCCCACTGGCCCGGGTCGATACCGGGAAAATATCCGCCATCACCGACGGAATGGTCGAGAAGTAGATGGATTTCAACAGCGCCATCCATCCCACCAGCAGTGAAAGCGACAGAGGCGTGACGTTCAGGCTCATCAGCCAGAACGCGGGCAGCAGCGTAAACGCCAGCAGACCCAACGCGGTCCACAACAGACGCTCCCGCCCGACACGCTCCGCCAACAGGCCACCTATTGGCGTCACCACGGTAAGAATCACCCCGGCCAGCAACGTCGCGCTGTAGGCGGATGACGCGGGCAGGCCAAGGCTTTTGGTCGCCCAGGTCGGCACATAATTGAGCATGTAGTTAATTGCCGTGGAGACCACCATCAGACCAATCGCCAGCGCCAACAGGCGTTTTTGCGAACCCAACAGTTGCTTCACCGGATGACGCGGTTTCTCGATCTCAACATACGCCTCAGGCTCGTGCACATGACGACGGATCCACAGCCCAACCGGGCCAATCAGCAGACCAAAAGCGAACGGCACGCGCCATCCCCAGTCCAGCAACTGCTCCGGCGTCAGCCAGTGTGCCAGCCCCAGACCAAATGCTGATGCCATCAGCGTACTGGCTCCCTGTGTGGCAAACTGCCAACTGGCGATAAAGGTTTTACGCTCCGGGAAGTGCTCCACCAGAAACGCCGTCGAACTACCAAACTCACCGCCTGCGGAGAAGCCCTGAATCAGGCGCGCCAGCAAAATCAGCAGCGGCGCGGCCAAACCGAGGGTGGCATAACCGGGCATAAAGGTGATCATCGCCCCGCCCAGCATCATCAGGTTGATGGAGAGCAGCAGCGAGGCCTTACGACCGTGTTTATCGGCATAAGCGCCAAGCACCACCGCCCCCAGCGGGCGAATCAAAAAGGCGATACCAAAGCTACCGAAAGCGAGCAGCAGCGAGACCGTTGGATTAGTCGTCGGGAAAAAGACCTGGGCAATATAGCTGGCAAAGAAGCCGTACACTGCAATATCAAACCACTCCAGGGCATTACCAATACAGGTGGCAAAAAGCGTTTTCGCCAGGTTCGGGCGCACGCTGCCCTGCTCTGTCTCACGGGCGAGAGTTGTCATTTTGCACCTCCATTCTGATGCGCCTGATGGCTGGCAAGCAGTGTCGCTCCCCGCTCGCCCAAATCCCAGAACAGGCGGGTCATGATCGCCAGCCCCTCGCGGGCAATGGCAATCGGCAGGTGCTCGTCTGGCGCATGCTGGCCACAGGCCGGGTACGAATGCGGCACCCACAGCGTTGGCAGGCCCAAAATCCCGGCAAACACATCATTAGGCAGCGAGCCGCCGAGGTTTGGCAACAGGGCCGGTTTCTTGCCTGTCGTCTCCGCCATCGCCTCAAGCGTCCAGTTCACCAACGGATCGGTCGGATCAAAGCGCGTTGCAGGGGTGCCGCGCACTTCGCTGATGGTCACCATAGAAAAGCCGTGCGCGTCCAGATGCGCACGAACCGCCTGCTCCAGATGTTCCCAGTCGGTACCCACCACGAAGCGCAACTGGCAGACCGCTGTCGCCTGCCCCGGGATCGCGTTCATGGGCTGTGCCGGATTCCCTGTCAGGAAAGAGAGCACTTCCAGGGTATTCCAGCCAAACAGTTTTTCTGCCGCCGACAATCCGGGCTCGCCCCAGTTCGGGTCGGTGATGGGATCGTTTTCGCCACGTGCCGGGGTGATATCCGCCAGAATGGCTTTCAGTTCCGGCGTTAAGGCAGGCGGTTTCAGCGCCGCAATCTGGATTTCGCCTTTACCATCCACCAGGCTCGCGATGGCGTTTGCCAGTTGCGTACCGGGGTTGCTCAGCAGCCCGCCCCAGTTGCCAGAGTGATAATCTTTGGCGCGCGCATTAATGGTCAGACGGAAGTTGGCGCAGCCACGCGAACCGAGGAATAGCGTCGGGCGTTCAGCGTTCAGGCGCGGTCCATCAGAGGCGATAAACAGGTCTGCATTGATGCGTGCTTTAAGTTGTTCGCAGACGGCGGCCAGCCCCGGCGAACTCACCTCTTCACCCATTTCGCACAGCCAGACGCAGTTAAACCCCAGCCGACCGTGACGCGCGTGGTAAACCTGCTCCAGTGCGGCGAGGTTAACCGAATGTTGACCTTTGTTGTCAGCCGTACCGCGTCCGTACCAGTTGCCATCACGCTCGACCAGCGTCCACGGCGAAAGCCCTTCGGCCCAGCGCGCATCGTCACCGAAGACCACATCGCCATGTCCGTAGCACATCACGGTGGGCAGCGTCGGGTCTTCTTCGCGGCTGGCGAGTAAAAATGGTCGGGCGGCATTGACCGGGTTAGCAATCACCTCGGTCGTAAAGCCCAATTCCTGAAAAGCGGGAATGAATACGTCGTTGTAATAGCGTGTGAGCGCGTCATCCCTGTCATTACGCTGGCTTTCGCTGGGGATTGCCACCCGGCTGGCAAGGATGCTTTTAAAATGGCCGCTGTCGAACCACGCCAGCGCCTGGTCGACGATCTGTTGTGTTGTCATGTTGTTTGCCCTGTCTGTCCCCGTCAAATGTCGAGCCGCAGTTGCGTGGCTGCAACGCGAATTTTTCAGGGTTCATTTGCTGCCGATGGCGCAATGAGATGTTGTTGTCTTTTTGTTCTAAACCAGAACAGAGCCTTGCCACAATAATAATAATTGTAATTTGGCGTTGCTTTTTTGATAAGGGTACACTGCACAATCTCAGGGCATCGCAGAGGATTCATCTATGTTGAGCAATGAACTACGCTACTTTTTTGCGGTGGCCACCACCGGCTCTCTCAGCACCGCCAGCGAACAGCTTTACGTGGCGGGTTCCGCCATCAGCCGACAAATCCACAAGCTGGAGACCCGGCTGGGCGTCACGCTCTTTGAACGGCATTCGCGCGGTATGGTTTTAACCGATGCCGGGCAGATTCTGGCTAACCATGTGCGCAAAAACATGCGCGATATGGAATTTGCAATGGCCGAAATTCAGGGGCTGAAAGCGGTGCGCAAAGCCCTGGTACGTATTGCCTGTACCGAGGGCATGGCGTTTGACCTGTTGCCAGGGGTACTGGCGCGTTTTCGTCAGCAACACCCTGCGGTGAGTTTTGATTTGCAGGTCGGCACGGCGATGCAGGTGGCGGAGTGGGTCCGGCGCAATGATTGTGATGTCGCCTTTCAGTTCAGCCTCGCGCCTGAACGGGACGTGGAAATTATTGCCGCCTGGCCCGCGCCGGTACTGTTGCTGTTGGCGGATGAGCATCCATTGGTGTCGCAGCCGGGTGTGGCGATGGAAGATTTGCACCACTATCCGCTGGTTCTCCCGGAGGCTGGCACCACGCTGCGCCAGCTTTTTGATCTCTCCTGTCGGATGGCGGGCACCTTTCTCGAACCGGCGTTCAGCAGCAATAATTTTGCCGCCCTGTACGGTTTTACCCGTCATACACCCGATGCCCTGACCGTGTGTAGCCATTTCAGCGTATTATGGCGCGCAAAGCAGGATGGCATGACGCTTAAAACGATCAATAACTCGTCGCTAAGCCAGCGCACTTTGCAGATTCAGGTGCCGGGAAGCAAACACCGACCGACTGCGGTCAATGCTTTCCTCGAACTTACCGCCCTGGAGCTGGACAGAGAACATAAGCAGTGGATGGCGGAACTGACCCAGGCTTAAGCGGCGAGATGCTGCTTAATCGCATCGAGAAACAAGCCGAGCGCCGCATGCTGATGATCGCGGGATTGATATAACCCATAAATGCCCAGCGGCTGCGGCTCCAGTTGCGGCAGTACGCTGACCAGTTGTCCGCTCTGAAGCCCGACACGCGCCTCAATTTCCGGCACCAGCGCCAGCCCTACATCCGCCATCGCCATATCACACAACAAAGACGATATCCCGGCGCTGAAATTACCATTAACCGCAACGGCGACAGTGCCCTTTTCCGGATCGCGAAACGTCCATGATTGTCCTGAAAAGCGGCTGTAATGCAGACAATTGTGCTGAGCGAGATCGTCAAGGGTTTCAGGCTGCCCGGCTCTCGCAAGGTAGGCCGGGGAGGCACACAATACCGAACGGCATTCCCCCAGCGCGCGGGCAATCACCCCTGGTTCGGGGGAATTGGTTATCCGTATCGCCAGATCGATGCGCTCACCCACCAGGCTGACCGGCTGATTATTGATATCCACTTCGATGCGCAGCGCCGGGTAGCGCGCCAGAAACGCCGGGATCACCGGCCCCAGCAGGTGGGTCGCCGTAAAGTGGGCGCAGGCAATACGCAGCGTGCCCGCAGGCGTCAGGCGCGTGGCGTCACCTTCAATGTCTTGCGACAGAGAAGCCAGTTGCCGAGTTTTCTCAAGGATTTTCTCACCGGCGGGGGTTAAGGTTAGCCGCCGCGTCGAGCGATGAATCAAGCGCGCCCCGGCCCATTTTTCCATTTCATCCAGATAGCGGCTGACCATCGGACGTGAGATACCCAGCGAACGTGCCGCCGCGCTCAGGCTGCCCAGTTCGCAAATCCGGTTGTAGGTCATTGCCGCCATGATCCTGTCCATTGCCACCCCATTTGATCGTTTTACGAAACACAGCATGAATTGTTTCAGGAATAGTAGCAGAAGCTGCAATCCGTAGAATGGTGATCACTGACTCTCTGGAGAACTGCATGATGGGATTTCAACCCGGCCTTTACTGGATAATCGATCCGCTTTGCGGCTGGAGCTATGGCGCATTGCCCTTGCTCAACCGTGTGGCACAGGATTTTACGCAACAGCATATTTACCGGGGGGATTATTCATCGGCACCCGGCGCAGAAAGCTCGACGCCGGGTGGCTCTCGCATGTTCATGAACATGATACGCGTATCGCTGCTTTAACCGGCATGACTTTCGGCAGCGATTACCGCACGCAGTTGCTGGCGAACAGTGAGATTGTGCTGGATTCCCTCCCCGCCAGCCGTGGGCTTCTGGCTGCACAACGCTTTGCGACTCCCGGTAGCGACATCCAGTTTCTGAATACTGTACAGCGCGCCTGGTACGATCAGGGGCAGGACATTACCCGCACCGATGTGGTCAATGAAGTACTGAGTCAATCCGTTGGGCCAGACATCATGCTGGGGCAAATTCCGGAAAATGAAGCGCTGGATGCCATTCAACATGGACGAATGCTGATGGCACAAACGGGCGGCCAGGGCTTCCCCACCGCGGTATTCATCAATAAAGACGGGCAGTACACGCTCTTACCTGTCTCGCGTTATTACGGGCAACCAGAGGCATTTTTCTCACTGGTTAATCCCCTTCTCTCTTCACTCAGCCATTAAGGAATGTCATGAACGCAAAATACGCCACCCTGTTACTGTCGCTGGCCGCCGCACCGGTGTTTGCCGCACCACTGCAACTGGATGTGTATAACCCGCAGGAAAAAGGCATTTTCCCGGTCTCTTCAACGCTGGTCTCCGGGCCGAAAGAAGCCGTGCTGTTTGATGCGCAGTTCAGCGTTAAAGATGGCGAGGAACTGGTGAAGCTCATCAAAGCGCGTGGCAAAACGCTAAAAGAGATAGTGATCACCTCTGGCGACCCGGATTTTTATTTTGGTCTCGAACCGCTGGTACAAGCCTTCCCACAGGCAAAAGTGGTGGCGTCCAAAGCGGTGGTTGACCATATCAAGGCAACGAAAGAGGCCAAACTGGCCTTCTGGGGGCCACAGATGAAAGATGGCGCGCCAACGACACTTATCGTTCCGCAAGCAACCACCACCACGCGTTTTACCGTCGACGGGGAAACGCTGGAGCTGAAACACGCAGGTGATTATGCCGCCTATGTCTGGATCCCGGCGAACAAGGCCATTTTAGGCGGCACCGGTATTGCGTCAGGAATTCATGTCTGGACGGCAGATACCCAGACCCCGGCCATTCGCCAGGGATGGATGAACGTATTACGCGAAATGCAGGCACTGAAACCCCGACAGGTTATTCCGGGTCACTACCTGGGTGAACGCCCGGCAGGCGATGGGGCGATTACTTTTACCCATGATTATTTGAAAACATTCGAACAGACACTGAACCATCAGAAGGGCTCAGCGGCCGTGATCGAAGCGATGAAAGCAGCTTATCCTGGGCTTGCGGATGAGAGCTCGCTGGAGTTGAGCGCAAAGGTGAACACCGGCGAGATGAAGTGGTAACAACAAATATCCCGGCTGGCGCTGCGCTTAGCCGGGCTACGTTTTCAGACGGTAGCCCGAATCACGCGTTTACGCCGCCATCCTGGAGAAAACGGATGAGGGCCAAAGACCGACTCAGCGGGCAAAAAACCCGCCACTCACCTGCTCAGGCGTCACCACGCCGCTGTCGAGCACCCAGCCGCTGATAAGTGCGGCGGGCGTGACGTCAAAAGCCGGGTTATAGACCTGCGCATTTTCCGGCGCCCACTGCATGGCGCCAAAGCTCCCGGCAACACCCGTCACTTCACTCGCGGCGCGCTGCTCGATAGGAATCGCCTCCCCGTTCGGGCAGTTCGGATCCAGCGTGGTTTGCGGTGCCGCAACATAAAACGGAATGCCGTGGAATTTTGCCAGTACCGCCAGCGAGTAAGTGCCGATTTTATTCGCCACATCGCCGTTAGCGGCAATCCTGTCTGCCCCCACCCAAATCGCATCCACCTGCCCTTTGGCCATCAGGCTGGCGGCCATCGAGTCGGTAATTAACTGATAGGGCACCCCGAGTTCGCCTAACTCCCACGCCGTTAAACGCCCACCCTGCAACAACGGACGCGTCTCATCCACCCAGACATTCGCCACCTTGCCCTGCTGATGGGCCAGCGCAATTACACCCAGCGCCGTACCGACGCCAGCAGTCGCCAGCCCCCCGGTGTTGCAATGCGTTAACAAGCGGCTGCCCGGTTTGACCAGCCTGCTGCCTGCCTGCGCGATGCTGTCGCACAAGGCTTTATCTTCTGCAATCAAGCGCAGCGCCTCTGCCACCAGCGCCGGAACGAAATCTTCGTGTGCCAGCGCCTGTTTCATTCGGTCGAGGTTGTTCATCAGGTTGACCGCCGTCGGGCGCGAGGCACGCAGAGTCTCCAGCGACTGGGCCAGCACGTCACGGTTCGCCCCGTTTTCCGCCAATAGCGCCAACAGCAGACTGGCGGAGAGGCCAATCAACGGCGCGCCGCGCACGCGTAACGCATGAATATGTTCCACCAGCAAAGCCACCGAATCCGCTGGCAGCCAGCGTTTTTCCTGCGGCAGCGCCTGCTGGTCAAGAATAAAGAGTTGATTATCAACAACCCGCAGGCTGGTGGTCTGTAATGTCTGCATAGCGTTAAATCCCTGTTGCGTTGTTGTATCGTATTGTGTCAGGATGAAATCCAGATGTATAGACGTCTGAATGGCTTTATTAGCATAAGAACATGAGGAACTGGCAATGTCGCAATACCGAACCTTCAACGCCCAGGATGCTGTGGCGTATGCACAACAATTTGGTGGTCTGGACACGCCGTCCGAACTGGTTGAAGCGCAGGAGGTCGGCGACGGTAACCTGAACCTGGTGTTTAAGATTTTTGATAGTCAGGGCGTAAGCCGCATTATCGTCAAACAGGCGCTGCCCTATGTGCGCTGCGTTGGAGAGTCCTGGCCGCTGACCCTTGATCGCGCACGTCTGGAAGCCCAAACGCTGGTCGAGCACTATAAACACGCCCCGCAGCACACGGTCAATATTCTGCATTACGACCCGGAACTGGCGGTGATGGTCATGGAAGATCTCTCTGACCATCGCATCTGGCGCAGCGAGCTGATTAAAAACGTTTACTACCCGCAGGCCGCACGCCAGTTAGGTGAATATCTGGCGCAAACGCTGTTCCATACCAGCGATTTTTACCTGCATCCGCATGTGAAAAAAGCCCAGGTCGCGCAGTTTATTAACCCGGAAATGTGCGAGATCACCGAAGACCTGTTCTTTAACGATCCCTATCAGGTCCATGAACGTAATAACTACCCGGCAGCCCTGGAGGCCGACGTCGATGCCCTGCGCCAGGACACACAGCTTAAGCTGGCGGTCGCCTCCCTCAAGCACAGCTTCTTCTCGCATGCCGAAGCGCTGCTGCACGGCGATATTCACAGCGGCTCCATTTTCGTTGCCGAAGGCAGTCTGAAAGCGATTGACGCCGAGTTCGGCTATTTTGGTCCCATCGGCTTTGATATCGGTACGGCAATCGGTAATTTGCTGCTTAACTACTGCGGCCTGCCGGGCCATCTGGGCATTCGGGATGCGGCAGCGGCGCGTGAGCAGCGTCTGATAGATATTCAGGAACTCTGGTCAACATTCGCCGAGCGTTTCCAGGCGCTGGCACGCGAGAAAACGCAAGATGCCGCCCTGAACGTACCGGGCTATGCGTCTGAGTTTCTCAAAAAAGTGTGGACGGACGCGGTCGGCTTCTGCGGTACCGAGCTGATTCGCCGTAGCGTGGGCCTCTCGCATGTTGCGGATATCGACACTATCGCCGATGAAGAGATGCGCCACGAATGCCTGCGCCATGCTATTGCGCTCGGTAAGGTACTGATTGTGATCGCCCCGCGCATTGACAGCGTGGATGAACTGATTGCCCGGGTGCGTCAGTATAGCTAAGTGCGCGCGGATGCCCTCACCCCGGTCCTCTCCCACAGGGAGAGGGAGAAAAGCGGGTGCAGATCGATCCCCTCTCCCTCAGGAAGAGGGTTAGGGTGAGGGTTGTGTCACCCCAGATACTCGATCACCGACAAACCGCCGTTGTAATCCGTGCTGTAAATCACCCCCTGCGCATCCACAAACACATCACAGGACTGGATCACCTGCGGGCGGCCTGGACGCGTATCCATCATTTTCGCCGGAGCGGCAGGCACCAGCGCTCCGGTTTCCACCGGACGATAGGGATTGGAAATATCATAGGCACGCACACCGGCGTTCTGATAAGTGGCAAAAATCAGCGTCGAACTGATAAAGCTCCCCGGACGGTTCTCATGCAGGTTATGCGGCCCGAAATGCGCCCCTTTCGCCACATAGTCAATCTCATCCGGCTGCGGGAAAGTGGAGATACTGACCGGGTTTGACGGTTCGCGAATATCAAACAGCCAAATCAGCTTCTCACCGTCTTCCTGGTTATCCAGTACCGCTTCATCAAGCACCACCAGCAGGTCACGATCCGGCAACGGCAGCGCGGTATGGGTGCCACCGCCAAACGGCGGACTCCAGTTGCGGTGGCTAATGAGCGTCGGTTGAGCGCGATCTTTCACATCCAGCAGCGTCAGGCCGCCGTCGCGCCAGCTCCCGTAGGCGGTATCGCCCGCGATAATCGCATGGTGCAGCGCATAACGTTTCCCCGCCTCCCAGTCCGGCGTTTCGCCAGCCGCCTGGTTCATTCCCGGCAGCCACCAGCGCCCTGCCACTTCCGGTTTACGCGGATCGGCCAGATCGATAGTCAGGAAAATATAATCGGTAAAGCCATCAATCAGCGCAGAGACATAGGCCCAGCGTCCGCCTACGTACCAGATGCGGTGAATACCAATGCCGCTAAGTGACAGAAAGCTGATTTCACGTGGTTTATCCGGCGTGGAGATATCAAAAATGCGCAGCCCGGCGCTCCAGCCTTTGTCCTGTACGTCACTGACCGTCTCACCCACCGGGCGGGTGTAATAGACTTTTTCATCGGCAAAGCGGGCGTCAGCAAAGAGGTCGCGGGCGTTGATCACCAGCAGAAGATCATCATGCGCCTGCAAGTGCACGTTCCAGGTGCCGGGAGGGGCCGGAACATAGCCTGCAGGTTTGGGATTTTTGGGGTCGCGCACATCGACAATAGAAAAGCCCTGCGAAACCATGTGGCCGATGTAGGCATAGCCGCGATGCACCATCAGTTGTACGCCGTCCGGGCGTCCCCCCTGGTCGCTATGACCAATTAGCCGCATATTACGGCTGTATTCCGGGCGTGGGAGTTCAGTTGCCATTGTTGTTCCTTTTAAGCCGGGGTGCGGCCTGTTGCCCTAACCCCACCCCTCTCCCACGGGAGAGGGAGAAAAGCAAACCGCCTTCCCCCTGAGGGAAGGGAGAAGAGCAGGCCGCCCTCCCGGTGAGGGAGGGGGAAAGCATCCGTTACTTCGCTTTTGCTTCCAGAGTAGCGAACCACGGCGCGATAAAGTCTTCGGTCTGGCCCCAGCCTGGGATGATTTTCGCCAGTGATGCCACGTTCACCGCACCCGGCTGCGCCGCCAGCAGCGCCTGTGGAATGGCGGCGGCTTTAAAGTCGTAGGTCGCAGGGGTCTGTTCGCCAGCAATCTTGTTGGCAACCAGACGCACGTTGGTCGCGCCAATCAGCTTCGGATCCACCGCCACGCTCACTTTCCACGGGCTGTTGGACTCGCGCATCAGTTGCAGATCCTGGTTGGAGACATCGATGCTGTAGAGCTTGATCTCGGTGCGTCCGTTCTCTTTCAGCGCCTTGTAAGCCCCCTGGCTAAAGGCATCCCAGGTACCCCAGATAGCATCAATCTGCCCTTTCGGGTATTTCGCCAGCACCGCGCCCACTTTGTTGGCGGTATCGCCCTGCACGTCGGAAGAGACCGCGCCGATGGACTCCAGCTCTTTAATGCCCGGATACTCTTTCAGCAACTCAGCATAGGCGGCCTGACGACGCTCCATTGGCGGGAAGCCGGCGACCCACAGTTTGATGATGTTGGCTTTGCCGTTGAAATCTTTAGCCAGTGCGCCAAAGGAGAGTTTGGTCAGGGAAGCGTCATCCTGCTGGGTAACGGTCACGCCTGGGATTTCACCGTTCACAGCGGTATCGAACACCGAGACTTTGATCCCGGCATCGACCGCTTTTTTAATCAGCGCAGTGGAGTACGGATCACGGCCCTGCGAGAGGATAATGCCATCATATTTCTGGGTGATAGCCTGGTTCACGAAGTCCTGGAACTTAGCGTCATCGCCGTTGCTCAGGAAAGTGCTGATTTTAAACCCGAGTTTTTTGCCTTCCTGTAGCGCGCCGGACACAAACTGGGTGGTATTGTCATCGGAACCGAGGTTACGGATCAGCGCGATGCGAATCGGGCCGCTATGGTTAGCAATGGCGTCCGGAACCGGGGCAGGCGTCGCCGCATAACCCGGCAGCGCGCTCAGTAATCCCAGCGTCAGTAAAGAGAGTGCTATCTTTTTCATCTGTTATCCCCTGAATAATTAACGACGCTGGAAGTAAGTCAACGCAAGGGCACCGGCCAGCACCAGCCCCTTAATAATGTCCATGGCGTAATACGGAACGGAGAGCATCACCAGTCCGTTAGAGAGCACGCCGAGAATCACTGCCCCCACCAGCGTGCCGAGCGCATTCGGCTTGCCGGAACCGGCCAGCGAAAAGCCAATCCACGCCGCTGCGACCGCATCCATCAGGTAGCCGCTGCCCGCATTCACCTGCGAAGAACCAATGCGTGAAGCCAGCAGAATGCCGCCTAAGCCCGCCAGCAGTGAGGCAATCACATAGGCCGCCACTTTGTAACGGGTAGTGCGAATACCGGATAAACGCGCCGCTTCCGGGTTACCGCCAATGGCATACATACGGCGCCCGTGAGTGGTCAGCGACAGGCCAAGCTGCGCCACAATGGTCACCGCCAGCATGATGATGACAATGGTCGGCACCTGGCCGAGCAAACCAAACGCCGCCGGGATCGCCCCTTCTGCCATGTCGCCGCTCGGTAGCACCATGTTTTCGGTGATCGAGCCACCGTAGCTGTAGGTCATCGCCACGCCCTGAATCACAAACAGGCTGCCGAGCGTCGCCAGCATGTCGGGAATACGCAGCACCACAATTAAAAACGCGTTAAACAGGCCTACCAGCGTACAGAGCGCCAGCGTCACCAGAATGGCTTCGGTGGTACCAAAGCCATGCCAGACGAAGAGTGAAATCACCAGCGCGTTTGCCAGTGAAGCAGTTGAACCGACGGACAGGTCGAAACCGCCGATAGTCAGCGAAATGGAGACCCCCACCCCAATTACCGTGACGATGGCGATGGAGCGTAAGATGTTGATGATGTTGAACGGGTCGAGGAAGTTATCCGATGCCAGACCGAAGATAACGACCAGCGCGACCACCGTCAGCAGCATGCCCCATTTATAAAGAAAATCGAAAAACTGCTGACGGGATGACACCGCAGCCTTAACTGAAAGGGCTTTGCTCACGCTGCCGTTCCTCCGGTGGAAAAATAAAGTAAAGTCTCTTCGCGGGCCTCCTCGCCCTTCACTTCTGCGACAATGCGCCCATCCCAGAGCACACAAATGCGGTCGCACAGGCCCACCAGTTCGGAAAACTCCCCGGAGGCATAAATCACGCCTTTTCCTTCCCGCGCCAGCCCGTCAATCAACTGGAACAGGTCGGTTTTGGCTTTCACATCGACCCCTTTGGTCGGCTCGTCAAAAATCACCACGTTGGCGTTGCCGCGCAGCCATTTGCCAATCGCCACTTTTTGCTGGTTACCGCCGGACAGGCGACGCAAGGTCTGCCCCGGCCCGGTAGTGCGTACGCCGACGCGGGCTATCACTTCTTGCGCCCAACGCCAGGACTTACGATGGCCGAACAGGCTCCAGCGGGAAAAAGAGTTGTCCGCGCTCACCGAAAGGTTCATGGCAATAGGCTCTTCAATGAAGATGCCCTCTTTGCGCCGCTCTTCCGGCACCAGCGCCATACCGCGTAATACGGAATCCGCCGGGTCGCGTGGTCGCCACGGCTGACTGTTAAGCTCGCCGCGCGTGACTTTACTTTTGCTCGCACCAAACAGCGCCTTGCACAGCTCGGTTTTACCCGCGCCAGCCAGCCCGGCAATGCCCAGAATCTCCCCTTTACGCAGGCGCAAAGAGATGTCTTTTAGCAGTTTCTCGTCATGCAGGCCGTCAATACTCAAGAGCACTTCATCGCTGTGCGGCGGGCGCTTGGGCGGGTAGATATCACTCAGTTCATGGCCGAGCATCTTCTCAACGATTTGCTCGCCGCTCAGTTCCGCCATCGGGCCAGACTCAATCAGCTTGCCGTCACGCAGCACGGTCAGGGTGTCGCAAATCGCTTTCAGTTCATGGATGCGGTGGGAGATAAACACCACGCCGATGCCCTGCTGTTGCAGACGTCGCACCACGGTGAACAGGCGCTCGCTCTCGTGTTGATCGAGAGGCGCGGTGGGTTCATCCAGAATCAAAAAGCGGCAATGATGAGACAACGCGCGCGCCAGCAGGATTTGCTGCTTCTCCGCCAGGGTGCAGGTATCGATAGAGCGACGCACATCCAGCGACACATCCAGTTGTGCCAGGGCATCCTGTGCGAGTTTACGCACTTCGCCCCAGTGCCAGGCGTGCCCCGGTTCCGCCAGTCTGTCGAGCATGATGTTTTCAGCAATCGACAGGCCGGGGATGAGCGCCACGTCCACTTCCTGCTGCACCAGATGAATACCAAGCTGTTTGGCGTCACGCGGGGTGCGAATGGAAACCGGCTGATGATTAATGGCGATCTCGCCCTCGTAGTGGTCATGCGTGCCACACAACACCGCCATCAGGGTCGATTTTCCTGCACCGTTCGCGCCCGTGAGTGCATGAACGGAACCGCCGCGCAGGGTGAAATCAACATGCGACAATGCGCTGAACCCGCCAAACGCGAGGCTGATAGTGCGCATTTCGAGGTGGTTAGTGCTCATCCGACGCGAGTTCCTGATAAATAAGTTTATTTGACGAATTTTTCATAGGCCGCCTTGACTGGCAACGACAGAAAAGGCATAAGATAAAGCAAAATAATATTAGCCATCCGGATGTCCAGACATAACATCAGGTTAGCGATAGTACATAAGGACACAACAAATGAGCAACACCAATATTCGCGTCGTCACCGGCCCGGCTAACTATTTCTCACACGCGGGAAGTCTCGCGCATCTCCATGATTTTTATACGGCTGAGCAACTTTCCCGTGCGGTGTGGATTTACGGCGAGCGCGCCATTGAAGGGGCGCGTCCGTTCCTGCCGGAGGGCTTTAACGCACCGGGCGCGAAGCATCTGTTGTTCAAAGGCCATTGCAGCGAGCATGACGTGGCGGAACTGGCGCAGTTGTCCGGTGATGATCGCGCGGTCGTGATAGGCGTAGGCGGCGGCGCCCTGCTGGATACAGCCAAAGCGGTGGCGCGTCGTTTAGGTTTGCCCGTGGTGGCAATTCCGACCATTGCGGCAACCTGCGCTGCCTGGACGCCGCTCTCCGTCTGGTACAACGACGCCGGTCAGGCGCTACAGTTCGAGATTTTCGATGACGCCAATTTCCTGGTGCTGGTCGAACCGCAGATCATTCTTAATGCC
Organism: Phytobacter diazotrophicus; assembly: GCF_052061655.1. Lineage (NCBI taxonomy): Bacteria > Pseudomonadati > Pseudomonadota > Gammaproteobacteria > Enterobacterales > Enterobacteriaceae > Phytobacter > Phytobacter diazotrophicus. The sequence goes on from NZ_CM125428.1 coordinate 4,090,409, forward strand.
CCTGCGGAATATCTGCTGGCGGGGATCGGCGATACACTCGCGAAATGGTATGAAGCGGTGGTGCTGGCACCTGCTCCGGAAAAGCTGCCGCTGACGGTACGTTTGGGGATTAATAACGCGCTGGCGATTCGCGATGTGCTACTCGCCAGTAGCGAAGAAGCGCTGGCGGATCAGACGCGTGGCGACGTGACGCAGGCGTTTCGTGACGTGGTGGATGCGATTATCGCCGGTGGCGGTATGGTGGGCGGTCTCGGCGAGCGCTATACCCGTGTTGCCGCAGCGCACGCCGTTCACAACGGTCTGACAGTATTGCCACAAACAGAGAAATTCCTGCACGGCACCAAAGTAGCCTACGGTATTCTGGTGCAAAGCGCCCTGCTCGGTCAGGATGATGTGCTGGCGCAGCTCGTGAACGCCTATAAGCGTTTTAACCTGCCCACCACGCTGGCGGCCCTGGAGGTGGACATCAACAATCATGACGAGCTGGAGCGGGTGATTGCCCATACCCTGCGCCCGGTCGAATCCATTCACTATCTGCCGGGCGAGCTTTCTCCCGCCACGCTGCGCGCAGCGTTTGAAAAAGTCGAACATTTTACCCGCTGATTCAGGCAGGCCATAAGGCCATGGCGGAGCGGGCAATGCTCAGCAAGATTTCACGGCTCGCGCCATCGCGGGCCTGAATTGACATCCCCTGCTGAATACTGACATAGAGGCGCGTCAGTGCCTCGACATCCACCGAACCGGGCAAATCACCCTGTTTTTGCGCCTGCTCCAGCCGCGTTTTTAACAGAGAAAAACCCGCAGCACGCATGCGACGCACCAGGTCGCCCAGCCTGTCATTACCTTCGCTGCCTACCGCCGAGAGTGTGACCATACAACCGTGCGGCATATCGGTCTGTGTCAGCATGTCGGCAGAACGCTCCAGCCACAGCCACACCGCCTGACGCGGCGACGGTTCGCTGGTCATATGCCCCCAGATAACCGGCGCAACGGACTGCTCGTAGTGCAGCAATACCTCTTCGTACAAATCCTCTTTACTGCCAAACGCCGCATACAGACTGGGAGATTTAATGCCCATCGCCTCGTATAAATCGTTCATGGACGTGGCGGTATAGCCCTTCTGCCAGAAGATTTTCATCGCCTGGTTCAGCGCTTCTGTACGGTCAAACTCGCGTGGTCTTCCACGGCTCATGGTGGTCTCCAACATTTTGTGCTGATCGATATATTAATACCATTGACGGCCACAGGGAAGTGCGTTTACTTTAATTATATATCGATCAACACATAATTAATTCAGGAGTCACCATGTCATCTTCACTTTCCGGTAAACGCGCGCTGGTTACAGGCGCAAGTCGTGGTTTAGGTAAAGCCATCGCCCTGTCATTAGCCCGCGCAGGGGCAGATGTGGCGATAACGTTTGAAAAGTCAGTCGAAAAAGCACAGGCCGTGGCCGATGAAATTCGCGCGCTCGGGCGCAACGGGGTCGCCATTCAGGCCGACAGCGCAAGTCCGCAGGCCATTCGTGCAGCAGTCGCTCAGTCGGTTGAGAAACTGGGCGGGCTGGATATTCTGGTGAATAACGCGGGGATAGCGCGCGGCGGGCCGCTGGAAGCGATGTCCGATGAAGATATCGATGCGTTAATCAATGTGAATATTCGCGGCGTGGTCATTGCTACCCAGGCGGCGATTGCTCATCTGCCGGACGGCGGGCGCATTATCAACATCGGCAGTTGTCTCGCCAACCATGTCCCGCTGCAAGGAATTGCCGTTTACTCGATGACCAAATCCGCTCTCAACTCGTTAACCCGTGGGCTGGCGCGCGATCTTGGCCCGCGTGGCATTACCGTCAATCTGGTGCACCCTGGCCCCACTGACAGCGACATGAACCCGGCGGATGGCGAAGGCGCTGAAACCCAGCGTCAGTTGATTGCGCTTGGACATTACGGTAAAGCAGAAGATATCGCCGATGCGGTAACTTTCCTGGCAAGCCCGGCGGCAAAACACATCACCGGAACCGGGATTGATGTGGATGGTGGCCTCAACGCCTGAGGATCATGCCTACCTCTGCCACCCGGCAGAGGTAACGCAATATCAAAAGCGGCCCGTGAAGAACGGGCCGACGTTTATGACAGTAAGCAGGAACAGGGGGAGGGTTAACAGCACTTCGCCCCGCCTTTGCCGCCATAACGTGCTTCTTGCCGCTCGCGGAAAAACTCTTCATAGGTCATTGGCGTCTGATCAGGATGAGTGATACGCATATGCTCAACGTAGTTGTCATAGTCCGGCACGCCAATCATCATTTTGGCGGCCTGGCCTAAGTATTTTCCTGCTTTAGAAAGGGTGTCGAACATACTGCCTCACGTTTTCCCCTCACCCCGCCCCTCTCCCCTGAGGGGAGAGGGAGGATAAGTGCATCAACCGGTAAGCCTCGCAGCCTCCCGGTAAAGGTTAATCAATGTGCGCTTTTCGCCTGAGTCACAATCTCATCAAGATTTTCCGGCATGGGCTCATACGGACGCTCTTGTGACGTTGGCTTGTCGATCTTCAGCGACGCCAGCGCCGTTTTCACCGAGTAGAACGCCAGCACCACAACCACTACCATAAAGAAGATGGTCAGCCCGGCATCCAGACGGTTGTTAAACACCAACTGGGAAAGCTGTGACTGGGTGTACTGTGCCGGAATAGTACCACTGTCGATCATCGCCTGGAACTTATTAGCAATCGCCAGGAAGCCGACTTTGTTGTCCGGGCTGAACGCTTTCTGCCAGCCAGCGGTGAGGGTACAAATCAGCAGCCAGGCCGTGGGCAACAGGGCCACCCATGCGTAACGCTGACGTTTCATCTTGAACAGTACAACCGCGCAGAGCATCAACGCCATGCCCGCCAGCATCTGGTTAGCAATACCAAACAGCGGCCAGAGTGTGTTGATGCCGCCCAACGGATCGACCACCCCCTGATGGAGGAAGTAACCCCAGGCCAGTACGCAGAGCGCGGTCGCAATCAGGTTTGCCGGTAGCGAGTCGGTGCGTTTCAGGTTCGGTGAAATCACCCCCAGCAAGTCCTGTAGCATAAAGCGTGCGGCACGGGTACCGGCATCCACCGCCGTCAGAATAAACAGCGCTTCAAATAGAATCGCGAAGTGATACCAGAACGACACATCCATCATGCCGCCCAGCGCGCCGTGCAGGATATAGGCCATCCCCACTGCCAGCGTTGGCGCACCGCCCGCACGGGAGATAATCGACTGCTCGCCCACCTCCGTGGCAATCTGTTTCAGCGTGTCCGGGGTAATGCTAAAGCCCCAGCCGCTGACCACCTGCGCGGCAGAGGCCACCACATCGGTCGTCCCGGCAGGTGCCAGTACCGCCATCGGGCTGTTCATTGCAAAGTAGACGCCCGGGTCGATGATACAGGCCGACACCAGCGCCATAATGGCCACGAACGACTCCATCAGCATGCCGCCGTAACCAATAAAGCAGGCCCGCCCTTCGTTCGCCAACATTTTCGGTGTGGTACCAGAGGAGATCAGCGCATGGAAGCCCGACACCGCGCCGCACGCGATGGTGATAAACAGGAACGGGAACAGGTTGCCGGTCCAGACCGGGCCGGTGCCATCAACGAATTTCGTCAGTGCAGGCATGGTCAGGGTCGGGCGCATGATCAGAATGCCGATCGCCAGACCGATGATGGTGCCAATTTTCAGGAAGGTGGAAAGGTAGTCACGCGGTGCCAGCAGCAGCCAGACCGGCAGTACGGCGGCCACAAAGCCGTAGCACACCAGCATCCAGGTCAACTGTACCCCGGTGAAATCAAAGAACGGGGCCCAGGTCGGGCTTTCCGCCACCCATCCGCCGGAGATAATCGCGAAAATCAGGAAAAACAGGCCAATGACGGAGACTTCACCAATGCGTCCAGGACGCAGGTAGCGGATGTAGATCCCCATGAAAATCGCCAGTGGAATGGTAAAGGCAACGGTGTAGGTTCCCCACGGACTGTGGGTCAGTGCTTTCACCACGATCATCGCCAGCACCGCCAGGATGATCACCATGATCATAAAGGTCGCCACCAGTGCGATAACCCCAGCCGTTGGCCCCATCTCCTCTTTGACCAACTCACCCAATGAACGTCCATCACGGCGAGTCGAGACGAACAGCACCATAAAGTCCTGTACCGCCCCGGCAAGCACCACCCCGGCGAGGATCCAGATCATCCCCGGCAGATAGCCCATCTGGGCTGCCAGCACCGGACCCACCAGCGGCCCTGCCCCGGCGATTGCCGCAAAGTGGTGACCAAACAGCACTTTTTTATCCGTCGGGACGTAATCGAGCCCGTCGTTGTATTTCACGGCGGGCGTTATCCGACCCGGATCGACGGCCAGCACGTTTTTGGCAATATATAAACCATAAAAACGGTAGGCAATCAGATAGATACAAACTGCGGCAACGACTATCCACAAGGCGTTGATCTGCTCACCGCGATTAAGCGCGATGTAGCCAAGAGCAAACGCCCCGACAACGGAGAGCAATGCCCAAATAAGGTATTTCCCTGAGTTATTCATAGCGATTATCCGTGTGCGTAAAAGGAGATGTTACATTTTGTTTCTAGAACACTTTGCGTGTTTTAACAACATTGAAACATTGGAATTTCGCTATCAATCCGGGCATTTATTTCAGTGTGCTACGGGGATCACTTATAGGGCGTATTTGAATGAGTATGGGGGGAGAAGAATGAGAGGAGGAAGCGGGTTTGGATTTGGGAGAAGGGTGCGGCCTGTTCCCCTCACCCCGGCCCTCTCCCCAAAGGGGCGAGGGAGAAAACCTGCTCCAGTCCACTTCAGGCCATGATTAGGACAAGGGGCAATCTCGCTACCCGATCACCGCGGTGCTTAAACGGCAGGTGCAGCAGCGCCGTCCCTGCTCGTCAAACACCACAATCTCCCAGCTTTGATTTTGACGGCCCAGATGCAGCGGCTGGCAGACGGCACGCACTTTACCCTGCGACACCGCCCTGTGATGGGTGGCATTAAGCTCCGTCCCCACCACACACTGACCATCGACAGTCATCATATAGCCGGCCATCGACCCCAGCGTTTCCGCCAGCGCGGCGGAAGCCCCACCGTGCAGCAAACCAAAAGGTTGATATGTGCGGGCATCCACCGGCATTTCGGCTTCCAGCACATCATCACCCAGGCGGGTATAGACAATCCCTAAATGGCCGACCAGCGTGCGGACACTTGTGGCATTGAGTTCATCAAGCGTTAAACGGCGCTTCCAGATCATTTATGCCCCCAGCGTCGAGCCGCCATCCACCACGATATCCTGTAGCGTGATGTGGCTGGCATAGTCAGACGCCAGAAACAGAATGGTACTGGCGACTTCTTCCGGGCGGGCAATCTTCCCCAGCGGGATACCCAGCTTGAACTGTTCGCCAAAGCCGGCGATACGCTTCTGTTCCGCATCGCTGCTGGTCCACAAAGTACGCTGCATATCGGTATCGGTAGAGCCAGGTGAGACCAGATTCGCCCGCACGCCGCTGGCGGCCAGCTCCAGCCCCACCGTCAATGCCAGACTTTTCAGCGCCGCTTTCGACGCGCCGTAAGCGCTCATGCCAATGCGCGGTGTGTGCGCGGCATCGGAGGCCACGGTGACAATCGCCCCGCCCCGCTGCTGGCGAAACTGCGCCATGGTCGCCTGAAACAGGTTAAACGCCCCGCCAACGTTGACGGCAAAAGTCTGCTGCCACGCATCCTGCGAAAGCGCATCCGTTACCCCCATACGCAAAATGCCCGCCGCGTTGACCAGCACATCCAGCCGCGCATTCCGCGCCAGCATACGAGAGCAGACCCGCGAGACCTGCTCTGCATCGGCAATGTCCAGTATCTCGGTGGTAAAAGGGTAGTGTTCACCGTCAAAAGCCTGGTCAAACCCCGTTACCTGCGCGCCCGCGTCAGTAAACGCCAGCGCCGTGGCATAACCGATGCCTTTTCCGGCTCCGGTCACCCAGACGGTCTTCCCTGAAAAGTCCATCAGTTGACCTCGCGAGAGAGCAGCGCCCACCAGGCATCGATGGTCGGGTTTTTCGCCAGCATCACAAAATCGATATCGCCATGCACTTTGCGCCAGCGCGCCGCCAGCGCCATCATGCGTACGGAATCCAGCCCGTAATCAATCAGATTTTCATCATCGTAAGGCTCGTCAGATTCATCCAGTAGCGGCAGGATCAATGCGCGCAGCGCCGCTTTGCTGGTGGGCACCGGAAGTAACGCCTCGGTCATCACCACACGCCCGGAGCGGCCCGCCACGTATTTCAGCGACATCATATGCTCTTCGCGGCTGAAATCCGCCAACGCATCGGCCACCATAAAGGGCTTGATATCGCGCATAAAGGCATCAGTGGCAGTCGTCATACAACCGATATGGGCGTATACGCCCGTTATGATGAGCTGATTACGCCCGGTCTCTTTCAGCATCTGCTCCAGCGGCGAACGGTGAAAGGCGCTGTAACGCCACTTCACCAGCACCGTATCGGCTTCGTCCGGGGCAAGCGCCGCCACAATCCGTTGCTGCTCTGGCGAGCGGGTCAACCCCGGCACCCACATATCGTTGAGTAGCGCGCGATCGTCATCACTCTGCTCTTTTGGCTGAGCGGTGTAATAAACCGGGATATTGTGCTGCTTACAGAACTGGCGCAGCGCGGCGATATTGGCGACCACCTTTTCCATCATCGGGCAATTATCGCCCCAGAAATTGAGGAAATACTCCTGCATATCATGAATCAGCAAGGCGGCGCGGTCAGGTTCAAAGGCCCACTGCACTTTGTTATCCGGGATATCATTCGCGGTTGGCAGTGCGTAGCCGGTCAGTTTGGGAATGGCCATCTTTTCTCCTCGTTACGCCTGGGCGCGTTCTGCCAGCGTCTGGCGTAATTGTTTCTTATCTACTTTGCCTACCGGGGTCAGCGGCAGTGCCGCCAGGCATTCAACGCGGTCCGGTAGTTTGAAATCCGCCACACCCTGTTCACGCAGGAAACGACGGATCTCCACCGCCCGTACCGGATGTTTGACCACCAGATACGCGCAGCTCTTTTCCCCCAGCAGGCTGTCTTCCATGCTGACCAGCGCGGCGTGGATCACCGCCTCGTGGCGCAGCAGTAAATTTTCAATCTCTTCGGCGGCAATCTTCTCGCCCCCCCGGTTGATCTGATCTTTTTCGCGCCCCTGCACGGTGATGTAACCCGCGTCATCAATAGAAATCAGGTCGCCGGAGCAGTAGAAGCCATTGGCATCGAAGGCGCTGGCATTATGTTCCGGGCTATTGAAGTAGCCCCGAAAGGTATACGGCCCGCGCGTCATCAGGCGCCCCACTTCACCACGCGGCAGCGGATGACCGTTTTCATCGGCCACCCAGACTTCATCGTCCGGGCACATCGGGCGGCCCTGGGTGTTGAAAATGCGCTCCGGCGTGTCGTCCAGCGCGGTGTAATTCACCAACCCTTCCGCCATGCCGAAGACCTGCTGTAACTGGCAGCCCATCTCCTCGGGAATGCGTGCCGCCAGCGTGGCAGACAGACGCGCCCCCCCCACCTGTAGCAGCCTGAGCGAAGCCAGTTGCCCCTTGTCGGCCCCTTCGGCAATCGCCTGTAACCACAGGCTGACCGCAGGCGGTACCAGCGACGTAACGTTGACGCGGTGCTTTTCGATGAGCGGGAAGCAGAGCGGGGCGCTGGGATCATTCGCCAGCACTACGCAGCCGCCCGCCAACAGCACCCCCAGCGAGCCTGGGGAGCTCAACGCATAGTTGTGGGCGGCGGGCAGTGCGTTGAGGTAACGGGTATCTGCCGTAATCCCGCAGATTTCGTTGCTACGGCGGATGCTGTAGTAATAGTCATTATGGGTACGAGGGATCAGCTTCGGCGTGCCGGTACTGCCGCCAGAAAGCTGGAAGAAGGCCACTTCATCGGCCGGTGTCGGCGTGGCGATAAAGGTATCTGCCGGGCATTCAATCGCCGCCGTCAGCGACTTCTCACCGCTGCCATTAAGAAATAGCGACACGCGCACCGATGCATGTTCGGCGGTGAAATCCTGCCAGAACTGATCGGTCGCAAAGAGCGCATGCGCACGGTCGGCAATCAGCAATGCTGGTTTGATCTGCACGGCATAGGCGTTAAGCTCCGTGCGTTGGTGGCTGAACAGCGCATTCACCGGGGCAACGCCGATTTTGAGCAGCGCAAAGAAGGTGATGTAAAACTCAGCCACATTGCCAAGCTGTACCAGCGCCGTTTCGCCGCGCTGAATACCCTGCGCCTGTAACGCGCTTGCCAGATTGTCAGAAGCCTGATGAAGCTGCCGGTAGCTAAAACTGCGCTCACCCTCAATTACGGCCACCGCGTCACTTTGCGCATGGCGGGTCAGTATGTCGGTCATCGGCACATCCAGCCAGTAACCTTTTTCACGGTAGCGCGTGGCGAATTCATCCGGCCAGGGGGTAAAGGGAATGGTCATCATCGCTCCTTAATGCAGGCCAAAAACGTTCAGCATGGTGGACAACTTGACGCCGGTTTCGCGCCACTCCGCCGCCGGTGACGACGCGGGGACAATGCCCGCACCGGCAAATAACCGAACGCGGTTTTCGTGAATGCGCGCGCAGCGGATAGTCACGACCCACTCGCCGTTACCTTCGGCGTCGCACCAGCCGACAATGCCGCCAAACAGTTCGCGCTCAAAGGGTTCTAACCCGGCAATCAGCGTTTTCGCCACCTGATGCGGAAAACCGCTCAGTGCAGGCGTGGGATGTAACAAACAGGCGAGCGTCAGGGCGTTTTCACCCGGTAGCGCGGTTCCCTCAATTGGCGTCGCCAGATGCCATAGCGTCGGGGTGGTAACCAGTTGTGGGGAATCCGGTAGACTCAAAGCGCGGCTGCGTGGCGCCAGCAAAGCTTTCATCGCCTGAGTGACCAACTCATGTTCATGACGGTCTTTTTCCGAGGCCAGCAGTCTGTTGCCCGCTTCGCGATCCAGCATGTCATCCGGCTGACGTCGCGCCGACCCGGCCAGCGGCAGAGAGCTAAATTGATCACCCTCTTTACGCAGCAACAGTTCCGGGCTTGCGCCCAGTAACACATCTCCTTGCGCCAGCGGAACATGAAAGTTAAAGCTCGCCGGGTTTTGGGCTATCAGGCGCTCCAGCAGGATGCCGCTGTCGAGGTGCGCATCGGTGGCAATATCAATCAGCCGCGAGAGGACTATTTTGTCCACCTCCGGTGTGGCGGTCAGCGCGGCCCCACGGGCAACCATATCCATAAAGACATCCTGCGGCGGAATTTCCGTACGTCTGGTGACGTCAGGCATGTCGTGCCCGGAGAAATAGCGGGAGGAGCGCTGCTTAGACGGGCGCGAAAAGGTCTGCCAGGAAGCGGGAATAAACAGTTCAGACGGCTGGGTAGTATCAAAAGGGATGGCCCCCACAACCACCGGATTGGCAATGCCCCGCGTTTTGGCATCAGCAAAAGCCTGCGCCAGTTTCTGTTGAAACGTGCTGTCCGGGTCATCCCCTTCCACCGCCGGTTCACTGATACGGGCAAAACAACCCGATGTCATAAAACTGCGAAACGGCGACATAAAGAAGAACTGCTCCGACGCCAGGGTTTTCGCAGCCTGTTGTACATCCTCAGCCAATGACGTATCCATATCATCCTCCAAAAATGATAAATATATTACGAATGATTATCATTTGAATTTTGGTTCGGTAAGCTAAAGGTAATGAACCGACATGTCAACTGGTGCGCCCAACTCCCTTGTGACTAACGCTTGCATCCATCATGCGCAATGATGAAAATGAGAAGCATTAACTTCAACAAAAACAGGATGTGACTTCGTGAGACTCCCTTTCTCTTGCCGTAAGGCCCTTATCATGTTGGGTATTTTTGTTTTCGGACTTTCCGCAGCGACCGCCGCCGACTGGCCGCGTCAGGTGACTGATAGCAAAGGCAGCCATACACTCGACCACAAACCTCTGCGTATTGTCTCCACCAGCGTGACGCTAACGGGTTCTCTGCTGGCTATCGATGCCCCGGTTATCGCCAGCGGCGCTACAACGCCGAACAACCGATTCGCCGACGATCAGGGCTTTTTACGCCAGTGGGGCGAAGTCGCAAAATCGCGCAATGTCGCGCGTATTTATATTGGCGAGCCGAATGCCGAAGCCGTTGCCGCCCAGATGCCGGATCTGATTCTGATCAGCGCCACCGGCGGTGACTCTGCGTTATCGCTTTACGATCAGCTCTCGACCATTGCGCCGACCCTGGTCATCAATTACGACGATAAAAGCTGGCAGGCCCTGCTTAGCCAACTGGGTGAAATCACCGGCCAGGAAAAAGAGGCCGCTGCCCGTATTGCTGAGTTCGATAAGCAAATGGCCGATGTTAAAGCGCACATAAAACTGCCGCCGCAGCCGGTTAATGCGCTGGTTTATACGCCGGCGGCGCACAGTGCGAATCTGTGGACCACGGAATCCGCCCAGGGCAAGCTTCTGCAACAACTGGGTTTTGCGATCGCACCGCTGCCGGAAGGATTGCAGACGTTGCAAAGCCAGGGTAAACGTCATGACATCGTGCAACTGGGCGGTGAAAATCTGTCGGCCGGTCTGAACGGCGAAGCGCTGTTCCTGTTCGCCAGCGATCAAAAAGATGCTGACGCGCTGAATGCCAACCCGCTGCTTGCCCATCTGGGCGCGGTTCAGAACAAGCGTGTTTATGCGCTGGGGGCCGAAACGTTCCGTCTCGATTACTACAGTGCAACGCGGGTATTAGCGCGGCTGTCCGCGCTGTTTGGCTAATACGCCCTCCCGGCTGGCGCTTCGCTTAGCCGGGCTACGTATCGCTTTCCAGGCGCGTAGCCCGGATCAGGCGCCTGCGCCGCCATCCGGGGAAACCAGCGGAATCTGGCGAAACCGACGTAATTCGCGCAACGTCAGCACCAGCATCACACCCACCATCGCCAGCACAAAACCACTGCTACTCGCCGAGGCCGCAGGCGTCATCACAACCCCAAGCCCGCCCAGGACTGCCGCGCCAATCGCATCGCCCGTGACGTTTTGCGCCGTCCACAGACCGTTGATACGCCCCAGCATTGCTTCCGGCGTTTGCGTTTGAATCAACGTGTACTGCAACAGTGAACTGATCGCACTCAGCCAGCCAAACAGGGCCAGAAACGCCGCGCCCAGCACCCAGTAAGGCATCAGGCTGAATAACCCAATAGCAACAAACGCCCCCACGCTACTGCCCAACATCAACAGGCCCGGGCGCGGATGTTGCGCCAGCCGCCCACTGGTTAACGCGCCTGTCGCCGCGCCAAGCGGGATTGCCGCATACAGCACGCCAAGTTGCGCCGCCGGGATGCGCCACTCAACGGCCAGTGCGGGATACAGCACGCGCACGGCGCTGGCCATGGTCAACAAGCCCCCGAGCAGCGCGATACCGCCAATCAGCGGGCTATTGAACAAAAAACGAATACCCGCCACCAGCGAAGACAGCGGGTGTTCACGCGGCTGTGGCGGAGGCGGCAACGCAGGCAAACTCAGTAACGGCAACAGGGTGATAAAGGTCCCTGCCGCCGCCAGCCCGTAATTCCAGGCCACCCCGCCCGTTGCCAGCAACAGGCCGCCGCACATCGGGGAAATCACCGAACCCAGGCGCACCGTCAGCATGGTGATCGCCCCGGCCTGCATTAAATTCTCACGCCCGACCAGCGCCGGGGTTGCCGCCAGCAGCGCGGTCACGCCGAGGGATGCGAAAAAACCGTCCCATAAACCGAGCAAATAAATCGCCAGCAGGGACGGTTCCGGCAACTGCGTGTTAAGCCACAGGCCGATAAAACCCATGCCGCAGGTGCCTCGCGCCAGCAGAATCAATCTTTTGCGTTCATAACGGTCGGCCAGAACGCCGCCCGTCATCAATCCAACGAACATCGCGCCGCCGGTCAGGGTAACGGACAGGCCCACCTGCCAGCTTGAACCGGTCATCGCCTGAATCTGTACCGGGACGGCAACGCCCAGCAAACCCAGCGATAAGATTGAGATGAAACGGGCAAGAAACACGGCACGAAAGGCCGGATGCGTCTTCAGAAGGCTTACATTCAGCAGCCGGGATTGTTGGTTCATTACAACGCCTTAAGGCAATCTTTTTTTATCCATTCCAGGGCGTGCATGGTAACATAAGCAAACAAGATCGATAACGATAATTACTATCATTATCAAGTCAGGAATGTTTTATGTCGCTTCCTCGTTCCTCAAGGCGTGCTCTCACGCTTTTCGGGCTATTGATACTGCTTATTGTGGCAATGGCGCTCAGTATGCTGGTCGGTGCAAAAACGGTGCCCGCCAACGTGATCGTTGATGCGCTGACAGGCACCTGCCAGAGCGCAGACTGCACCATTATTCGCGACGCACGCTTGCCACGCACCCTGGCCGGATTACTCGCGGGCGGCGCACTGGGCCTGGCGGGCGCGCTGATGCAAACCCTCACCCGCAACCCGCTGGCAGATCCGGGCCTGCTGGGCGTAAATGCCGGGGCCAGTTTCGCCATTGTCCTGGGTGCGGCCTTATTTGGCGCCGCATCCCCCGTTGAACAACTGGCGCTGGCCTTTGGTGGCGCACTGATGGCTTCGCTGATCGTGGCCTTTACTGGCAGCCAGGGCGGAGGGCAACTGAGCCCGGTACGTCTGACGCTGGCGGGTGTGGCGCTGGCTGCCGTGCTCGAAGGGCTTTCCAGCGGCATTTCGCTACTCAACGCCGATGTCTACGATCAATTGCGCTTCTGGCAGGCCGGGTCACTGGACATTCGCACCCTGCAAACTGTGAAAATTGTGCTTCTGCCGGTGCTATTGGCTGCAAGTATTGCGCTCATCTCCAGCCGAGCGCTGAACAGTCTCAATCTGGGCAGCGATACCGCGACCGCGCTTGGCAGCAAAGTGGCACGCACGCAGCTTTCCGGTCTGCTGGCCATCACCGTACTTTGCGGTAGCGCGACCGCAGTGGTTGGCCCCATCGCCTTTATCGGGCTGATGATGCCGCACCTTTCGCGCTGGCTGGTGGGGGCCGATCACCGCTGGTCGCTGCCGGTGACCCTCATCGCCACCCCTGCCCTGCTGCTGTTTGCCGATATTATTGGCCGTCTGCTGGTGCCGGGTGAGCTGCGCGTGTCGGTTGTTAGTGCTTTTATTGGCGCACCGGTTCTGATTATCCTGGTTCGCCGCACGCGCGGAGGTGGCCTGTGACCGCCCCGTCCCGTCGTCTGATCATCAGTTGTCTGCTGATGCTGCTGGCAAGCCTGGTCTTTGCCCTCTGGGGTCTGCGCAACGGTGCGGTGATGCTTGATAGCAGCCAGGTCATTAATGCGCTCACCGGCAGTGCGCCGCCCGCCATGCAGCTTGTGGTCATCGAATGGCGGCTGCCCCGCGTTCTGATGGCGCTGCTGATCGGTGCCGCGCTGGGCGTCAGCGGCGCTATATTTCAGTCGCTGATGCGAAACCCGTTAGGCAGCCCGGATGTAATGGGCTTTAACACCGGGGCATGGAGTGGCGTGCTGGTGGCAATGGTGTTTTTTGGTCAGCATCTGACGGCGATTACGCTCGCCGCTATGGCGGGCGGCATTCTGACGTCGTTCATCGTCTGGTCGCTGGCGTGGCGCAACGGCATTGAAACCTTCCGCCTGATTATTGTCGGCATCGGGGTACGGGCGATGTTGATGGCTTTTAACACCTGGCTGATTTTACAGGCCTCGCTGGAAACCTCGCTTACTGCCGGGCTGTGGAATGCGGGGTCGCTTAATGGTTTGACCTGGGCCAAAACCTTCCCCTCTGCGCCGTTTATTCTGCTGATGTTTATCGGCGCAGCGTTGCTTTCCCGCCGTATGCGACTGCTGGAGATGGGGGATGACAGCGCCTGCGCCCTTGGCGTGAGCGTGGAGCGTTCGCGCCTGCTGCTGATGCTGGTGGCCGTTGTGCTGACCGCCTCGGCCACGGCACTTGCCGGGCCTATCTCATTTATCGCGCTCGTCGCGCCGCATATTGCCCGGCGTATCAGCGCCACCACACGCTGGGGCCTTGCACAGTCGGCCTTCTGCGGCGCCCTTCTCCTGCTGGCCGCGGACATTTGCGCACAACGGCTGTTTATCCCTTATCAGTTGCCGGTGGGCGTCGTCACCGTCAGCATTGGCGGTATCTACCTTATCGCCTTGTTAATTCAGGAGTCCCGCAAGAAATGATCGATACTCAGGCCCGTTTGCATGGCGAACAGTTAACCCTGGGCTACGGTAAAAAAGTTGTCGCCAGAGACCTGAGCGTCTCGATTCCCGATGGCCACTTCACGGCGATTATTGGGCCGAACGGCTGCGGGAAATCGACGCTGCTGCGCACCCTGAGCCGCCTGATGACGCCAGAGAAAGGCCATGTTTATCTGGACGGCGAGCAGATCCAGCGTTTCGCCAGCAAAGAGGTGGCGCGACGTGTCGGGCTGCTGGCGCAAAATGCCACTACGCCTGGTGATATCACCGTTCAGGAGCTGGTCGCCCGTGGCCGTTATCCGCACCAGCCGCTGTTTACCCGCTGGCGTCAGGAGGATGAGCAGGCGGTCACCCGCGCCATGCGCGCCACCGGGGTGGACACGCTGGCGTTGCAGAGTGTGGACACGCTCTCCGGCGGCCAGCGGCAGCGCGCGTGGATAGCCATGGTGCTGGCGCAAGAGACCTCGATCATGCTGCTTGATGAGCCGACCACCTGGCTTGATATCAGCTATCAGATTGATCTGCTGGAGTTGCTCAGTGCGTTAAACCGCGAGCAGGGGTATACGCTGGCGGCGGTGTTGCATGATTTGAATCAGGCCTGTCGCTACGCTACCCATTTGATTGCCCTGCGAGACGGCAAGATTGTGGCGCAAGGCGCGCCGAAAGAGATTGTGACCGCGGAACTTATCGAAGCGGTGTACGGTTTGCGCTGTATGATTATTGACGATCCGATCGCCGGTACGCCGCTGGTGGTGCCGCTGGGACGACGTTCGCTCTGATGCTGTCCCGGATGGCGGCTTCGCCTTATCCGGGCGGCCACCGTAGCCCCGGTAAGCGACAGCGCCACCGGGGACATTTCCCTTACAACTACCCCAACAGCTCCCGCACAACCGGGCCAATCGCTTCAAACGCCTGCGGGGAAATGATATCCACATGGGCGCAATCCTGACGATAAACCTCCAGTTCACTCACCCACGGCGACCAGGCTTTATGAGGATCCATCCCCGCCGTCAGCGTGCGTTCGGCAACAAAGAGCGTCACTTTACCGTCAAATTTCGCGCTGTGGGCCGTGGTCAACAGACGTACCGCATCGCCATAGTTACCTTCAATCGCGGCAAACAGTTCCGTCGAGGCCTGTCCTTTTTGCGCCGCCAGAAACGCCTGTCGCTCGCGCTCGATTTCCGCCAGCACGGCAGGATCCAGCCCGTTGGCCTCTTTCTCCGCCCAGTTCTGCGTCTCCGGCGGCCAGGTATCCAGCAGCCCTAAAAATGCGACCGTTTCCCCACGCGCCCGCAGCCGGGCGGCAATCCCCTGCGCCAGGGTACCGCCCAGCGAATAACCAAACAGGTGATAAGGCCCGTGTGGCTGCTGTGCAAGCAGTGTCGCAAGATGATGTTCGCACACCTCATCCAGTGTCGCGGCCTGCTGCATCGGCCCATCAGGACGCGGAGACTGGATACCCATAATCGCCCAGCGCGGCGAGAGATAGCGCGCCAGCACGCTGAACTGCCAGGCAAAACCAGAAGCCGGATGGAAACAGAACAGCACCGGCCCGTCGCCATCGCGCAAGGGCAGAAGGGTTTGCAGACCAAGCCGGCTATCGGCCTGCGTCTGCGTCAGCAAGACCGCCAGTTTCTCGACCGTTGAGGCCACCATAACCTGCCCCGGCGTCACCGGGCGCGAAAACGTCTGGCTCAGTTGTGCAGCCAGACGCATCGCCAGCAAAGAGTGGCCGCCGAGGGCAAAGAAATCGGCCTGCGCGTGCTGAACCTCGCAGCCGAGCAGCGCGGAAAAAGCCTGTGCAATCTGCGTTTCCACGCCCGGATTCAGCGCCCGACCGACCTGCTCACGCGCGGGCTCAGGCAGAGGCAACGCTTTTCTGTCGAGCTTGCCATTGGCACTCAGCGGAAGCTCGCCGAGTTGCAGCAGCACCACCGGCACCATATGCGGCGGTAGCTGCGTACTCAGTTGCTCGCGCAGCGCGGTGAGATCCAGCGGCAGACCGCTCTCTGAGACCACATAGCCCACCAACTGGCGCGCATCACCATTGCCTGCCGCCGCCTGATTGAGCACGCAGGCATGGGCGACGCCCTGCGCGACATCTGTCAGTGTCTGTAATGCCTTGTCTATTTCTCCAGGCTCAATACGCTGCCCGCGAATTTTTAGCTGATCGTCGCTGCGGCCCAGATATTCCACCGCACCATTCTCCAGCCATTGCGCCACATCACCGGTGCGATACATACGCTCGCCGGGCGCAAAGGGGTCAGCGATAAAGCGGCTGGCGGTAAGATCCGGCCGCCCCAGATAGCCTTGCGCCAGTTGAATACCGGTCAGGTACAAATCCCCCGCCACGCCCGGCGGTACCGGCTGCATCATGCTGTCCAGAATACGCAGACCCGTATTCCACACCGGGTAGCCAATCGGTACGCTGTTGCCCTTCACCGCCGCCAGCGCATCGCCAAACGCCGGATACCAGCTCACATCAACGGCGGCCTCCGTAGGCCCATAAAGATTATGTAAAGGCACGCCGGTCAGTTGTTGCCACTCGCGGCACAGGGCCGCCGGAAGCGCTTCGCCGCTGCAAAATACCTTGTTCAATGTGCGGCAGTTTGCTTGCGCCGTTTCTGGCGTCAGCGATGTAACAAACGCAGCCAGCATGGACGGCACGAAGTGCGTGGTGGTCACGCCAAAAC
Organism: Phytobacter diazotrophicus; assembly: GCF_052061655.1. Lineage (NCBI taxonomy): Bacteria > Pseudomonadati > Pseudomonadota > Gammaproteobacteria > Enterobacterales > Enterobacteriaceae > Phytobacter > Phytobacter diazotrophicus. The sequence goes on from NZ_CM125428.1 coordinate 4,107,379, forward strand.
GGGCGAAGAAGCGCTGCAACGCCTGCGGATCGCGGTGTGCTTCCGGTTCCGCCATCACCAGTTGCGCGCCGGCAATAAACGGCCACCAGAACTCCCACGCGGAGACATCAAAGCTGCACGGCGTCTTTTGCGCCACGACGTCCTGCGCGTTCAGCGGATAGTGGTTTTGCATCCACAACAGACGGTTGACGATAGCGGTCTGCCCGACCATCACCCCTTTTGGTCGCCCGGTAGACCCCGAGGTAAAGATGATATACGCGGTATGTTCCGGGCGGGACAGCGCCAGGGGTTCGCCGCCCGTCACCGCCAGCGGTGCGCTGTAGCAAAGGTGAGTCAGGCCAGGCAGACCACGAAAACGTGAAAGCTGGTCATCAGAGGTGATAAGCAGACGCGGCCTGGCATCTTCCAGCATCATGTGCAGCCGCTCATCCGGATAACCCGTATCGAGCGGCAGCCAGGCAGCCCCGGCTTCAACAATGCCGTGCAGCGCCAGCGTCAAAAACACAGAGCGCGGTAACGCGACGGCAACGCTGTCGCCGGGTTTAACGCCGCGCTCACGCAGAAGTTGCGCCAGCGCCACCACCTGCTCACGCATCTCCCGATAGGTTAATTGCCAGCACGCATCGGCCAGCGCCGGAGCATCCGGCGTTCTTGCCGCCTGTTCGGCCACCAGTTGGCTCAGCGTTGTGGCTGGCAACATCATGCCGGTATCGTTAATTTTTTCGATGCTCTGCCACTCATCAATGGAGATCAACTGCGCCTCACCGCAGCGCAGCGTCGGGTCCGCGGCAAACTGGCTCAGCAGGCTGTGTAAACGGGCGACATGGTGATTGAGCACGCGTTCATCGTAGCGGCTGCGGTTAGCCAGCACGTCCAGCGTCAGGCCGCCCTCTTCGTCCGGAAAGAGCGCAATCTCCAGATCGTTGACCGGGCCTGTCGCCAGTGTATGGGTTTGCCCGGCAATCCCGTCAATATCCAGCAGGTAATAGAACATTTTGACGTTAAACACCGGGCCAAAGAGCGGCTCATCCCCGGCAGCGCGTCCGGCATCACGCTGGATTTGTTCGGCATCGTAACGTTGATGGCGGCGCATCTTTTTCAGTTGCCCGGCAAGGGCACTGGCCAGTTCTGCCAGGGTTTGCGTCTCCTCAATATGCACGCCCAGCGGTAGCACATTGAGCACTGGCCCGGTTGCGGTCAGCGCCGCTGAGCCCATCCGGCGCATAAAAATAAACCCGGCGGCATAATCCAGCCGCCCACAGAGTCGGCCTAACCACAACGCCACCAGCGCCAGTGCCAGATCGGCTGACTGGCACTGGTTCGCCGCCTGGGTCAGGCGACGGAATGCGGCGGTATCCAGGCGACATGTCAAACGCAGAATATCGGTCGTCGCCGCACGGCCCGGCAGTGGCGCAGGTGACAGGGAAGCCGGTGCGGGTAAGGTGCGTTTTTGTTCCGCCCAGAAGACTTTGTCACGCTGCCAGGCGTCGCTTTCCCGGTAGCGTTGATATTCGTCCACCACCCCGGCAAAGGGGGTAAAAGGTGTCGGGGGAATGGCGTTACCCGCACGTAAGGCACGGTAAATAGCGGCAATCTGGCGGGTAATGGCGGGGAAACTAAAGCCATCTACCAGCAGATGGTGATAACGCTGATACCAGAACCAGCGATGGTTATCGACCTGAATAAGCACATGGCAAAAAAGCGGTTTACCGCTGTCAACGCGAAGATCCTGCGCGAGATCGGTCTGCATTAATGCCAGCGCGGCCGCATGCGGGTCGGCATGATGGCGAACATCAATAATCTGCGGCAGGGCAAACACGCTATCATCGTCCAGTTGCTGCCAGACCTCGCCATTGTCTTCTGTAAAGCGCATACGCAAAGTATCAGCCTGGGCCAGGCCTTCTTTGATGGCCTTCGCCAGTAGCGGTGCGTCCAGTTCGCCGTCCAGCTCCACATAATGGGCCACGCTCCAGGCATTGGGCAGCGTGGAGAGTTTTTCTGCCATCCAGATCCCCGGCTGCGCGGCCACGAGGGGTAAACGTGTGGTCATTCGCGTCTCCTTAGCAGGCGTGATGCGCCGGGGTTAAACTCTGCCAGTTGGCGTTGAGCCAGGCGTTACACACCTCCTGCGAGGCGGGCTGGCATACCACGCGCCAGCCTTGCGGAAGCGCGCACTGCTGTGGCCACAGGCTGAACTGCTGCTGCGCGTTTTGCAGAATAAAAAATTGCCCTTGCTGATTATCGAAGGGATTGCTGCATTCCATACCAGGCTCCTGTCGTAATTGCGCTTATTGCGCCGCGCGTGTCAAAGGTTGCCAGAGGGTCATCAGCCCTGCGGTCAGCCCGCCGCGCCAGCAAAGCGCATCATGTCCGCCGTCAACCTGACGCCAGAAAACCGTCTGCTGTGTGTGTTGTAATTGGGTATAAAGGGCCTGATTAGCCCGGAAAATAATCGGCTCGCGTACCCCGGCTTCCAGCACAATACGCAGCCCGTGAGCTGAGAGTTCGCCGCGTTTGAGTTGTTCGATAAGCAGGCCATCCTGCTGGCCGTCGCGCGTTGGCCACCAAAAGGAGCCCGACTGACTCAGCACGCAGCCAAAACGCTGCGGCCAGTGCAAGGCGGCATAGAGCGCTGACAAACCGCCAAAACTCTGCCCGGCCACCACCGTGCGGCCAGCGTCATCGCTAAAGGGAGTTATCGCCTGCACTTGCGGTAATAATTCCTGCTGAATCGCCAGCCAGAAATCGGGATTACAGGGCAACTCCTGGCTGCGGTGGGTGGTATCAATTACATCGATGAGCAGATAGACGGCAGGCGGCAATAAACCCTGTTCGGTAAGGGCTGCCAACGCGGGCCAGACAGGCATGCTTTCGGCCCAAAACTGACCGTCGAGCAGTATCGCCAGCGGGCGCTCAGCGCTCGGGTCATCGCCGGTGGCGTAAACCCACACGCGGCGATGGTTATTCAGGCGTTGGCTATGCCAGCTCATCACCGTCGCCGGGCTGTATACGGCATCAGGCCGATCCCAACCGGGCTGATGCGGAGCACCGGGCATCGCCAACGGCGATACGGGATGGCCTCGCCCGCCACGCCAGCAATGCGGGTTAAGCGGATCGGCAATCGCGCGTGGCAGCAGTTTGCGCCAGCCTTCGCGCAGTGCCATACGATCCGGCTGCAATTGGGCAAACACCTGCGGCGAGAAGTCGTCAGCGCGATCGGAGGGGATCAGGCAATAGCTTCCGCGCCACCCTGCTTCCAGTTGCGTTTGCCAGCACCAGACATCCGTTCCGGGAATGCGCGCCAGCGACTGCGGCGTCGCCTGCTGATGGTGGTCAGTGACGCCAGTGATATAGATCCAGACATGGGTAGTGCTGGAGGTGTTTTCGGTACCCGCCGGGTCGCGCCACCAGAAGGTAACCTGATAATTTCCATCACTTTCCAGACACCATTCTGGCCCCGTTTTTGCCTTCCACCAGGCCTCGCTTCCCGCTATCAATGCCAACGCCATAACCTCACATTCACTGTGGAAATTTTTGCTTGCAGATTAACAATTATTGATAATATTATTGATAACTATTTTCATTTGCAATAGCGTATTGTCGCGCTTTGGCGAGCGCGTCTTTCATAATCACAATGCCATCTTTTGCGGATTTTCTCAGGATGAGCCCCCTTCGCAAATGAATGGCAATGGCGTGCCGTGTTTCTTACCCGTCTGGGGATGGATCGCGCGGGAATACGGCAAGAAAAGCAGGAAAAACAATGAAAAACAAAATGCGTTCCCTGACCTTATTGGTCAATCTGGGAATTTACGGCGTGGCTTTACCCGCTTTCGCGGCAGAGACGACGACCAACGAGACAGCCAGTAATGATGACACCATTGTGGTTACCGCCGCGCAGCAAAATCTGCAGGCGCCAGGGGTATCAACCATTACCGCTGATGAGATCCGCAAAAACCCACCCGCACGTGACGTTTCCGAAATCATCCGCACCATGCCCGGCGTTAACCTGACGGGTAACTCTACCAGCGGTCAACGTGGTAACAACCGCCAGATTGATATCCGTGGGATGGGGCCGGAAAACACCCTTATCCTGGTCGACGGAAAACCGGTCACCAGCCGTAACTCTGTTCGTCAGGGTTGGCGCGGTGAGCGTGATACTCGTGGCGATACCAGTTGGGTACCGGCCGACATGATTGAACGTATTGAGGTTATTCGTGGCCCGGCCGCTGCGCGTTATGGCAATGGTGCTGCGGGGGGGGTGGTGAATATCATCACCAAAAAATCGACCGATCAGGCATGGCACGGTTCGTGGAACAGTTATTTCAACGCACCGGAGCACAAAGATGAAGGCGCGACTAAACGTACCGACTTTAGCCTGAGCGGCCCGCTGGGCGGCGATTTCAGCTTCCGTCTGTACGGTAACCTGAATAAAACGCAGGCCGATGCCTGGGACATTAACCAGGATCACCAGTCTGAACGTACCGGTATCTACTCCAACACTATGGCCGCAGGGCGTGAAGGGGTGGAGAACAAAGATATAAACGGCGTCGTGCGTTGGGATTTCGCGCCGCGACAAGCGCTGGAGTTCCAGGCCGGTTACAGCCGCCAGGGGAACCTCTACGCGGGCGACACCCAGAACACCAACAACGACAGCAGCACCAACAACTACGTGAAGGAAAACTACGGCAAGGAGACCAACCGCCTCTATCGCCAGAACTATTCCATCAACTGGACGGGCGGCTGGGATAACGGTGTGACCACCAATAACTGGGCACAGTATGAGCACACCCGCAACTCGCGTCTCGGCGAAGGGCTGGCGGGCGGGCTGGAAGGCCTGTTCAACAGTAACCATTTCTCAGATATCGATCTGGCAGACGTGATGCTGCACAGCGAAGTGAGCGTGCCGTTTGACCTGCTGATCAACCAGAACCTGACCGTCGGTACCGAATGGAACCAGCAGCGGATGAAGGATATGGCATCCAACACCCAGGCGCTGCAGGGCGGTCCGATTTCCGGTTTCGCCAGCACGGGCCGTAGCCCTTACTCCAGCGCGGAAATCTTCTCTGTCTTCGCCGAAGATAATATGGAAGTGACCGACACCACCATGCTGACGCCCGGTCTGCGTTTCGATCACCATACAGTGGTCGGCAACAACTGGAGCCCGTCGCTGAACCTGTCTCAAGGTCTGGGTGATGACTTTACCCTGAAAATGGGGATCGCCCGTGCGTATAAAGCGCCGAGCCTGTACCAGACCAACCCGAACTACATTCTGTACAGTAAGGGTCAGGGCTGTTACGCCAGCGGCACCGGCGTGGGCTGCTACATGATGGGTAACGACGACCTGAAAGCGGAAACCAGCATCAACAAAGAGATTGGTCTGGAGTTCAAACATGAAGGCTGGCTGGCGGGCGTGACCTGGTTCCGTAACGACTACCGCAACAAGATTGAAGCGGGCTATTCACCGTTAAGCCAGACCAAAGTCGGCAGCACCAAAACCGATATCTATCAGTGGGAAAACGTACCTAAAGCGGTCGTTGAAGGCCTGGAAGGGACGCTGAACATTCCGGTCACCGACACGGTAACCCTGAGCAACAACGTCACTTACATGCTGCAAAGTAAGAATAAAACCACCGGCGAACGTCTGTCGATCATCCCTGAATATACCCTCAACTCAACGCTGAGCTGGCAGGTTGTGCAGGATGTTTCCGTGCAGTCCACCTTCACCTGGTACGGCAAACAACAGCCGAAGAAATATGACTACCAGGGTAACCCGGTGACCGGTTCTGCTAAGGACGAAGTCAGCCCGTATAGCATCGTTGGTCTGAGCGGTACCTGGGATGTGAACAAATACGTGAGCCTGACCGCCGGTGTCGACAACGTCTTTGATAAACGTCACTGGCGTATGGGTAACGCGCAGAGCACCGGCGGCACTACCGGCTGGATGTACGGCGCTGGTGCCAATACCTACAACGAGTCCGGTCGCACCTGGTATATGGGTATCAATACCCACTTTTAAGCACTAACCTTCCCTCTCCCTGCGGGGAGAGGGCGGGCGTAAGGCGAAATATGGATATCCTTCACTCCACGCTTACCCTTCATTCCCACCCGGTCCATTTCATCACTTTCGACCTCACAAGCTTTGCAGAGCGCGATCTTTTGTGGCTACCCCACCATGACCGCTTAGCAAACGCCGGACGCAAGCGTAAAAGCGAACATCTGGCCGGGCGGATTGCCGCCGTGCATGCCCTGCGAAATTATGGTCATCAGGCCGTGCCGGGTATCGGGGCTGGCGGCGAACCGCTCTGGCCCGCCGGACTTTACGGCAGCATCAGCCATGCCGGGCAGACCGCGGTCGCGGTTGTCTCATCTGCCTGTGTCGGCGTGGATATTGAGAGCGTACTCTCTCCTCAACTGAGTAAAGAGATCGCCGAAAGCATCGTGAATGCCGAAGAATACGCATTACTACAGTGTGCTTCGCTTCCCTTTGAACTGGGGTTATCGCTTGCTTTTTCCGCAAAAGAGAGTCTTTTCAAAGCCTTTTCCACCCTTGCTTTTCCCTTTCCCGGCTTCCATAGCGCGCAGCTCATTGCCCTGAATGACGGATCACTCACCCTGCGCATCAATGCGCAATTCAGTCGCTATCACGCAGGTATGTGCGTCGATATTGCATGGATTTCTCATGCAGAACAGATCCTGACGCTGGTGAGCGGTATTCCCACAGGATCGTGATCGTTTTCTCCTTTTAAGAAATTTGCTGCACAAACCATAGACAGTTCAGCATTGCCGTTTTATCGTTAACTTGAATAATAAATCATTATTGAATAAATATTCAATGTGGAGAAAAAGATGAAAACGACCCTACTGAAATCTGCTGTACTGGCTTCCCTGATCGCCGCTTCCGGCTCGCTGTTTGCCGCGGATAACGGACTGATCGCCATTATCACCCCCTCACACGACAACCCATTCTTTAAAGCGGAAGCAGACGGCGCGGCGGCAAAAGCCAAAGAACTGGGCTACACCACCCTCGTGGCTTCCCATGATGATGACGTGAACAAACAAAACCAACTGATCGAAACGGCGATTGCCCGTAAAGCGAAAGCGATCATCCTTGATAACGCTGGCGCAGACGCCACCGTCGGCCCGCTGGAAAAAGCCAAAGCGGCTGGCGTACCGGCCTTCCTGATTGACCGTGAAATCAACAAAACCGGCGTTGCTGTCGCGCAAATCGTCTCTAACAACTATCAGGGCGCACAGTTGGGCGCACAAAAATTCGCCAAATTGCTGGACGGTAAAGGCAAGTATGTCGAACTGTTAGGGCGTCAGTCTGATACCAACGCCAGCGTCCGCTCGCAGGGCTACCACGATGTGCTGGATGATTTTCCGGATATGAAAATGGTGGCGCAACAGACCGCGAACTGGAGCCAGACCGAAGCCTTCACCCGTATGGAAGCTATCTTGCAAACCAACCCGGACATCGTGGGTGTTATCTCCGGTAACGACACCATGGCGCTCGGCGCAGAAGCGGCGCTGAAAGCCGCCGGGAAAACCAACGTCATTGTGGTTGGCTTTGACGGCAGCGATTACGTGCGTGACTCCATCATCAACAAAGGCAACATCAAAGCCACCGTTCTGCAACCAGGCTGGCAACAGGCGCAAATGGCAGTCGAACAGGCCGATTACTTCCTGAAAAACGGCAAAGCCCAGAAAGAAGAGAAACAGCTTATGGACTGCATGCTGATCGACGAAAGCAACGCCAGCAAACTGAAAATGTTCAACCTGAGCAAGTAAGAGCGGAGATGTTATGTCGTTAAAACAATGGGGTGCTGCATTCGTAGGGTGCACCACCCTGTTGCTGACGGCCTGCACAGTGGTGGATCTGGATGCAAACGGCAAGCCGATAATGCCTGCCGATCCGAATGCGAAAGCCAGCTTCGATAACATGACCCCACAGCAGATCGCGCAACAAACATGGCAAGAACGCGTCATCGACGCCGCCCACAAGCATGCGTTGGACGCCACCGCACTCACCACACAACTGAAGGCGACAAGCGACAAACCACAAAGCGTGTTTGTTCACCTGATAAGCAAGGTCGAACGCGTCGATGTCAGTAATGAACGTGAACAAAAGCTGATCATTACGTTCAACGGCCAGCCGCTGGAAGTGCAGACCGGGCCGGTTATCCAGGGCAATGCCATTCGCGATGCCACAGGCTTTAAATTTGAAGACTTTACCAACCAGGTTCAATTTGCGCAGTTATCACGGGCTTACAACCGCGAAACCATCAAGCACTTACCCAAAGTGGATGAGAGTTGGGTGGGCAAACAGGCGACTGTGCTGATGGCCGTCACGATTAAGAGCGGTAAGACAACAGATGCCGCGGCACTGGAGTTGAAACAGGAGACACAGTAATGAGCGATGTACCTGTGGATGACATTATTCTGCGCACGCGCGGCATCTCGATGCTCTTTCCCGGCACCATCGCGCTGGACAACGTGGACTACAACGTCTGGCGCGGCAAGGTGAATGTGATTATCGGCGAGAATGGCGCAGGGAAATCCACCCTGATGAAAATCCTCGCGGGTGTACAGCAACCGAGCCTGGGTGAAATCGAACTCAACGGCAAACCGGTGCAGATTTCCAGTACCCGCGCCGCTGCCGCACTGGGTATCGGCATGGTGCACCAGGAGCTGAACCTGTTTGAAAACCTCAACGTCGCCGAGAATATTTTCCTGGGACGCGAGTTACAAAAAGGGATTGCGCCTATCAATGAAGCGGAACAGGAAAAACGGACCGCCGGGCTGTTAAAACGTCTCGACCAGCCTATTTCACCGAAAGAGCTGGTGGGCAACCTGAAAGTAGGCCAGCAGCAGTTAGTGGAAATCGCCAAGGCGCTGGCGGAAGACGCGGACATCCTGATCCTCGACGAACCCACGTCGGCGCTGAGTAAAACGGAAGTGGAGATCCTCTTTCGCGTGATCCGTGAACTGACCCGCCAGGGGGTGTCGATTATCTATATTTCGCACCGTCTGGAAGAGTTAATGGCCATTGGCGATGTCATCACCATTCTGCGCGACGGCAAGTTTCAGGCCGAAGCGAAAGTGTGCGACATCGACGTCCCGTGGATCGTTCGCGAAATGCTGGGCAGCGATCCGGTGAGCAACTTCCTGGCACCGGGCCGTACCTTTGGCGCGCCGGTGCTGGAAGCGGAGCACATCACCTGCGTTAACAGCGCGGGCAATGCGGTGGTGGACGATGTGACCTTTAAAGTTCACAGCGGGGAAATTGTCGGTATTTACGGCCTGATGGGCGCGGGGCGCACGGAGCTGTTTGAATGCATGCTCGGTACCGAACGCAACTACCTGGGCAAATTGTGGCTCGACAGCAAACCTGTGCCGCAGCGGCTGGCAACGGCGGATCGTATCCGCATGGGGATGAGCCTGGTACCGGAAGACCGCAAACGTACCGGTATCTTCCCGATATCGTCGGTGGCAACCAACCTGACCATCGCCAGCCTGTGGCGGCGATTGCAGCGCGGGATCACCATTTCGCAAAAAGATGAGCAGGCGGTGGTGGCGAGCACGATTGGCAATCTGTCGATTAAGGTCTCAACGCCGGATGTGGAAATCCAGGCGCTGAGCGGCGGTAATCAGCAAAAAGTGGTCATTGGTCGCTCGCTGTTAACCAACCCGAAAGTCCTGTTTCTGGATGAACCGACACGCGGGATTGACGTGGGGGCGAAAGCCGACGTCTTCCGCATGATGGTGCAGCTCTCCGAACAGGGGATCGCAGTGGTCTTTTCCACCTCCGATCTGAAAGAAATCATGGCGGTATCTGACCGCATTCTGGTGATGTCCGGCGGCAAACTTACTGCCGATATTGTGCGCGATCGGGCCGAAGAATCGGCGCTGGTAACGGCAAGTGCTCAGGGGTTCTGATATGAAAACAACACAATCTGTGGCGGTGGCCCCGCGCGCAAGCGCATCGCTGTCACGCGAAAGCATTCTGCTTCTACTGTTAAAGTTGCGAACCTTTATCGCACTGTTCCTGATTGTTGGCTTCTTTACCGCCACGGTACCCGGCTTCCTCTCGACGGGCAGCCTGGTGATCATGATTAAACATATCGCCATCAACGCCTTCCTGGCGCTGGGCATTACGTTTGTCATCATCACTGCCGGGATCGATTTGTCCATCGGTGCAACGCTGGGCCTGTGCGGGATGATAGCCGGCTGGATGATCACCAAAGGGATTGTGCTGCCGATGTTTGGTATCGCCATCTTCCCCAGCGTCTGGGTGATTGTGCCGCTGGTGTTACTGATCGGCGGCTTAATTGGCGCGGTGAATGGCTGGATAATCACCCGCTATAACGTCGCGCCCTTTATCTGTACGCTCGGTACGATGTATGTCCTGCGTGGCGCCGCGATGCTCACCTCAGATGGGCAAACCTTTCCGGGGCTTTCCGGCAATCCGTTGCTGGGCAATACCGGCTTTGATGAGATTGGCGCCGGTACGCTGTTTGGCATCCCGTGGGCTATCTGGCTGATGATCGTGCTGGCGGTGGTGATTGCCTATGTCGCGCGTCGCCTGCCCTTTGGCCGCCACGTTTATGCCATCGGCGATAACGAGCGTGCGGCAGAGCTTTCCGGCGTGAAGGTCAGGCAGGTCAAAATCTGGGTCTACACCATTTCCGGGTTCTGTGCAGCGCTGGCCGGGATCGTGGTGTCGGCACAGTTGCTGGCAAGCCACCCGGCGAACGGTACAGCCTTTGAAATGAACGCCATCGCTGCGGTGGTGCTTGGCGGAACCTCGCTGGCAGGCGGGCGCGGCACCGTGCTCGGGACACTGATCGGTGCCTTCGTTATCGGCTTCCTCGCCGACGGGCTGGTGATGATGGGCGTGAGTGAATTCTGGCAGATGGTGATTAAAGGTATCGTGATTATCGTTGCGGTCATCATCGATCAGATGCAGAACCGTATGCAGCAAAAAGCGGCGGTGGTTGCGCAAAAAGCAGTGATAGAAAGTAAGTAGTTTTATCGGCATGGCCTGGTTTCTCAGGCCTCAGATATCGACAAAAGTCGCCAGGGTGGTGGCGGTGAGCCACCCTGGCACGTCCACGGGTTCTTATGCCTCAGTTGTAAGTGTCTACCATGTCCCCGAACAAGCGTTCACTATGTCTCCGGACCGTACACCCCAAAGAGGAGAGGGGACCGTTCGTGCTCGCATTTTTGTGGGGATTCCTCCGCCCCGGGGGAGAGGAAGAAAACCGGTCGTAGCCCGGGTAAGCGCAGCGCACCCGGGACTCCCGGAGGCGGCGTAACCCAGGTCAGCCATTGCTTACCAGACTACGCGCGGTGGCGTAATCGGTGATCAGGACATCAATATAATTTCCCTGCAACGCGCCGCGAATCGCATTGTGCTTTTCCGGCCCGCCCGCAAGCGCGATAACCTGCTGGCAGGCACGAATTTGCTCCAGCTCCATGCCAATCACCGGGTCCTCCTCCTGGGTAAGGACGGGTTTGCCCGACGCATCGTAGTAATGCAGGCAGATATCCCCTACCGCGCCACGTTCGGAGAGCAAATGCAGCATATCTTCGTTGTAGTAGTTGCCGGAGTTTTTCAACAATTGTGACGGCTCCAGCTCGCCAATCCCGACAATTGCCACATCGACCTCGGCAAATTTCGCCACCACCGCCGCCACATCCGGGCTATTAACCAGCCGTGCGCGCTCTTCAACCGAGTGCTCAATACTTTGCGAAGGCAGCAGCCAGGCCGGGCAGCCTAAATGTTCAGCCAGTTGTTGGGTCAGAATAGTCGCCTGCACGTTACCGTTCGGCCCCACCCCGCCAAGAAGCTGAATAACACCCTGGGCGCGGATATTTTGCGGGTGCATTTCATCGACCATGCAGCGAATGGTACTGCTCCAGGCAGAGATCCCCACCAGGTCTTCCGGGCGGACGCGGGTTTCCACATAGTGCGCCGCCGCACTGCCAATGGCATGTTTTATCTGCGCATTGCTGGCGTTTTCCCCCACATCCACCACAATTGCCTGACGGATGCCATACTGTTGCTCAATGGCCTTTTCCAGCGACACAAAAATATTGGTGGGCTGCACCACGGTAATTTTCACCAGCCCTTCTTTTTGACAGCGAGTCAGTGCGCGTGAGACAAATGACTGCGACAAGTTCAACAGCGAGGCAATCTCTGACTGCTTTTTGTTCTCGTTGTAATAAAGCGTGGCGATCTTCACCAGCAAACGCTGCTCATCCTGCTTTGACATTGGTTTCCCCTTCAATTCTCTCCTGTCATTTTTATTCATACCCGAATAGATAACAAGCTGCGCAATACCAGGCGGGAGGATCCAAATGTGATCCTATTCTCCTTTCTTCCAAATTTGCTTTCACAAGGCGTAGACAAACCTCCGTACAAGGCATATCTTTATTCATGAATAATAAATCATCAGTGAATATATATTCAAAGCAATAACAACCTGACGTTTAACCTTGTGGGATCGACCGCAAAAGGGTGCGCAGGTGTGCTTTTTCACCCTGATTGAATATTTATTCAAGTTAGATTATAAATTCAAGAGGTGGACTATGAATCCGTTTTCGCTCTCTGTTGAGGAGCTTGAAAAAAAAGCACGCGCCGTACGCCGTCGCATCATCGTGCTGAATGCCGAAAGCCCGGCAGGTGGGCACACGGGCGCAGACCTATCCCAGGTTGAGCTGCTGACAGCGCTCTACTTCCGCATTCTGAACTGTTCGCCAGAACTGAAAGAGAGCGATGAACGCGACATTTATATCCAGTCAAAAGGTCACGCGGTGGGGGGTTATTACTGCATTCTGGCGGAAGCCGGATTTATCCCTGTGGACTGGCTGGCAACCTATCAGCATCCCGATTCGCATCTGCCGGGCCATCCGGTAAAACATAAAACGCCGGGTATCGAACTTAATACCGGCGCACTGGGCCACGGCCTGCCCGTTGCGGTCGGTATCGCGCTGGCGGCCAAACGCAGCAACAGCAAACGCCGGGTGTTTGTCGTTACCGGTGATGGTGAACTGGCTGAGGGCAGTAACTGGGAAGCCGCGCTGGTCGCCGCCCATTACCAGCTCGATAACCTGATCATTATTAACGATAAAAACAGCCTTCAACTGGCCGGCCCAACCAAAGAGATCATGAACACCGATCCGCTGGATGAAAAATGGCGCGCCTTTGGCATGCAGGTTACCGAGTGTAAAGGTAACGATATGGCCGACGTGGTGGCGACGCTGGAAGGGTTACAGCCTGCGGGGAAACCGCACGTCGTGATTGCTTACACCACCAAAGGCGCTGGCATCTCCTTTATTCAGGGACGCCCGGAATGGCACCACCGGGTGCCGAAAGGTGAAGAAGTTGAACTGGCGCTGGAGGAACTGAAAGATGAGTAATAGCGAACATCTCGCAACGGTGATGGTGAATGCGTTTATCGACGCTGTTGACCGTGGGGTAGACCTGGTACCGGTGGTGGCAGATTCCACCTCCACGGCCAAGATCTCACCGTTTATGAAGAAATTCCCAGGCCGCCTGGTGAATGTTGGTATCGCCGAGCAAACGCTGGTGGGTGCCGCCGCAGGGCTTGCCATTGGCGGCAAAGTTGCGGTGACCTGTAATGCCGCGCCATTTTTGATCTCGCGTGCTAACGAACAGATCAAAGTAGACATTTGTTACAACAACACCAACGTGAAGCTGTTTGGCCTGAATGCCGGTGCCAGCTATGGCCCGCTGGCCAGTACGCACCATAGCATCGACGATATTTCCGTGTTGCGTGGTTTTGGCAACATCGAAATTTACGCCCCTTCCTGCCCTGTTGAATGCCGTCAAATAATTGACTATGCGCTGGACCACGTCGGCCCGGTCTATATCCGCCTCGACGGTAAAGCGTTGCCGGAGCTGCATGATGAAGGTTATCAGTTCAAACCGGGTGACATTGATGTGCTGCGCGAAGGGAAAGACATTGCGCTGGTGGCGATGGGATCGACAGTCCATGAAATTGTCGCCGCCGCCACACAACTGGCAGAAGGCGGTATTGAGGCCTGTGTTATCAGTGTACCGTCTATTCGTCCGTGTAATACCTCGCAATTACTGGCCGCACTGAACACCTGTAAAGCGGTCGTCAGCGTTGAAGAGCACAACGTCAACGGCGGCGTGGGCAGCCTGGTCGCCGAAGTACTGGCAGAAGCCGGATACGGCATCCCGCTGCGCCGCCTCGGTATCCCTGATGGTCAATATGCGATCGCCGCCGATCGCGCCTCCACCCGCGCACGCCATGAGATTGATGCCGCAGGTGTGGTGAAAAACGCCCGTGAACTGCTGACACGGCAATAAGAATAATAAAGAACAACTTACTGGAGAGAGAGCAATGTCCCGAATTCCTCAACAACTGACCATGGCGGTGATTATCGGTAACCGCGGATTTTTCCCAAGCTACCTGGTGGCAGAAGCCCGTGAACAGGCGGTCGCCCTGTTTGGCCGCCTTGGCATTAAGACTATTATGCTCGATGAGACCCAGACCGAGCTCGGCGGTGTTGAAACCCGTCAGGATGCCAAAACCTGTGCCGAACTGTTCCGCGCCCACCGTGATGAAATTCACGGCGTGGTTGTGCTTCTGCCGAACTTCGGCGATGAAAAAGCGGTGGCGGAAACCCTGCGCCTGTCCGGTTTAAACGTCCCTGTGCTGGTACAGGCGGAAGAGGACAATCTGGACAAGATGGGGCTGGCGACGCGCCGTGATAGCTTCTGCGGCAAGATCTCCCTGTGTAACAACCTGCGCCAGTACGGTATCCCGTTCACCCTGACAACACAGCACGTTTGCGCCCTGAGCGGCGAGATTTTCGAGCAGGATCTGAAACGTTTTGAACAAATTTGCCGCGTGGTGAGCAGCATGCGTGGCGTTCGCGTGGGGGCCATCGGCGCACGCCCGGCCGGTTTCAACACCGTACGTTACAGCGAAAAACTGCTTGAGCGCCTGGGCATTGCAGTGGAAACCCTGGATCTGTCCGAAGTATTCACCCGTATCAAATTGCTGCGTGACGACGATATCCGCGTTGATGAGAAGCGCCGTCTGCTGATGGATAACGCCGATGCCAGCGGTATCGCCGCGGACAAACTGGTCACCATGGCGAAGCTGTTTGTGGTCATCAGCGAATGGGTTATCGCCAACGATATCGACACCACGGCCATTCAGTGCTGGACCTCGTTGCAGGAAAACCTGGGCATTAACGTCTGCTCCATCATGAGCGTGATGTCCGGTCAACTGATGCCGTCAGCCTGTGAAGTCGACGTGATGGGCGCGCTTTCTATGTACGCACTGGCAAGCGCCAATATGAGCCCGGCCTCGATTGCCGACTGGAACAACAACTTTGGCGACGATCGCGACAAATGCGTGCTGTTTCACTGCGGTAACTTCGCTGCCGCCAGCCTCGAAACCCCGCATATGGGCACCGCGGATATCATCGGTACTACCGTGGGTAAAGAGAACACCTGTGGCGCGGTGCATGGCCGCCTGAAATCCGGCCCCCTCACCTATTTCCGTCTGAGCACTGACGATTTGACCGGTGAAATCAAAGCCTACGTGGGCGAAGGCAAATCCGTCGACGATCCGCTGGATACTGTCGGTTGTCGCGCAGTCATTCAGGTTCCGCATCTGGAAGCGTTGCTCACCTATATTTGCCGTAACGGTTTTGAGCACCACGTGGCGATGAACCACGCGGCCAGTGGCGCCATCCTGCATGAAGCCTTCACGCGCTATCTCGGCGTTGATACTTACCTGCACCAGTAATGCAGTGCGCATGGGCCTGATGGAGAAATACCATGTCGAAAGATATTGTCATCGCGCTTGATGAAGGGACAACGAACGCCAAAGCCGTCGCGCTGGATGCTCAGGGCAATGTGGTGGCGAAAAGCGCGCGCCCGTTGACCATCCAGACACCCCGCGAGGGCTGGGTAGAGCAGTCTGGCGAAGCGCTATTGCAGGCGTCACTGGCGGTAATAAGCGAGGTGATTGCGCAGGTTGGCCCCGAGCGCGTAGCGGCGCTGGCGATCAGCAATCAGCGGGAAACGGCCATTGGTTGGTATCGCGCAAGCGGGTTGCCGTTAGGTCCGGCCATAACCTGGCAATGTTCACGTACGGCAGATTTTTGCCATGCTCTGCGCGAGCAAGGTCAGGACGCTAAAATTAAAGCGGTGACGGGGCTGCCCGTCGCCCCACTGTTTTCCGCATCCAAAATGCGCTGGCTGTTAAATTCGCTGCCCAATGGTCGGGGGCTGGCGGAACAAGGTGAAATTTGTCTTGGCACAATAGATAGCTGGTTGCTCTGGCACCTGACGGCGGGCGAGTCATTTTGCTGCGACTACTCGAATGCCTCGCGCACACAGTTACTGAATCTTAATACCGCCGACTGGGACGCGGAGATGCTCACACTCTTCCAGATCCCCCGTCAGGCGCTACCGGAAATTCGCCCCTCCAGTGGCTTGTTTGGCTACACCAAAGGGCTGGACGCCATCCCGGAGGGTATCCCGGTGCTGGCGATGATCGGCGATTCGCACGCCGCGTTGTTCGCCCACGGCCTTGGCGCCGCCGGGTGTGTGAAAGCGACCTACGGCACAGGGTCATCGGTAATGGCTCCGGTGGTATCCGCACAGTGTGACGTGAAATCACTGGCGACCACCGTAGCGTGGCATGATGGCGAACGGCTGGTGTACGGGCTGGAAGGCAACATTCCTCATACCGGCGATGCAGTGGCATGGATGGCGGAAAGCACAGGCTTAAGCGAGCTGCCGGAAGCGGAACTGGCGCAAGCGCTGAATACGCTACCGGCCTCAGTGGAATCAACACTCGGCGTCTATTTTGTTCCGGCGCTGACGGGCCTCGGCGCCCCCTGGTGGGACGAAGATGCGCGTGGTCTGATTCATGGCCTGAGCCGTGGCGTCAAGCGCGCGCATCTGGTTCGCGCAGCGCTGGAGTCGATCACCTACCAGATTGCCGACGTGGTGGTTGCCATGCGCCAGCACGGCGATTTCGCCTTAAAAGCGCTGATGGTCGATGGCGGCCCAACCAGGAACGACTGGCTGATGCAGTATCAGGCTGACCTGCTGGGTTGCCCGGTGATGCGCAGCGACGTCCCGGAGCTATCGGCTATGGGGGCGGCACTGCTGGCACGAAAGGCGCTGTTGCAGGTCGATACAGAACAGCTTCGCCAGTATCTTCCCGAACATGCGACGTTCACACCGGATGAACAGCGTCACGACAGATTGCAAAAACGCTGGCATGACTGGCAAAGCGCAGTACAGCTTGCCCGCACACAGAAAATGCAGCCAGGCTAAAGGGTTTGGGTGCGTGAGGTTCAAACCTGACAAGATGATTTGCGGGGATGGCTCCCCCGCAATTCAGGTTAGCTACTTCTTCGGTTGTTCGCGAGACTCGCCTTAAATCAACACTGGCAAAGAAGATAGCCTGATGTTCCGATTTCGAACTTTCAAAAAATGGTCAGAACCCCTCTACTAGAGGCACCGCACCACGATCGCCACCAGGGCGTACTTCGTTAGCATGTCGTTGCCTCCGTGCAAAAAAGAGACTAACATCCAACTTGTCTAGGGTTGGATGATAAGCCTCAGGTTGATAACACTATCTCCTGGGGCTTTCACCTTTCTGAACCCTGCAAATGCCTGGCTCAGAAAGCCTCAGGCACCCGCGAGAATGCTACCCGCTTACTTCCCTCTGTACGAATAAAACTGTATTTATATCCAGTTAAAATCAATTTTTCAGAAAACATAAAAACGCTAAAAATCCCTCCGCTTTTTCATCTTTGTTTGGCTCCATTTTCATAGCCAAATAATCTGGCTTATGCCTTAAGCGCATAAATAAAGACGAATTTAAACTTTAAGAAAAATCGGAAGCAGCCTACTTTAGCGATACAAAATAATGACACTAAATTAACTTTACAGGGATCTCATATGACCAAAAAACTGCTGCCTCTCGTCATCATGACGCTGCTCTCTGCCACCAGCTATGCGGCAACGCCGCCAGATACCCTGGTTGTTGCACAAGGTCTGGACGATATTGTCAGCCTGGATCCGGCAGAAGCCAATGAGCTTTCCAGTATCCAGACCGTTCCAAGCCTGTACGAGCGCCTGGTCCAGCCGGATCGTGAGAACCCTGAAAAGATTAACCCGGTGTTGGCAGAAAGCTGGCAGCCCGATGCGGCCGCCAAAACCCTGACCATCAAACTGAAAAGTGACGCGAAGTTTGCTTCCGGTAACCCGCTGCGCCCTGAGGATGTGATTTTCTCCTATACCCGCGCGGTCACCATGAACAAATCCCCGGCCTTTATTCTTAACGTCCTGGGCTGGGAACCGGACAATATCGCCAGCCAGTTAAAGAAA
Source organism: Phytobacter diazotrophicus (assembly GCF_052061655.1). Lineage (NCBI taxonomy): Bacteria > Pseudomonadati > Pseudomonadota > Gammaproteobacteria > Enterobacterales > Enterobacteriaceae > Phytobacter > Phytobacter diazotrophicus. The sequence continues at coordinate 4,125,794 of NZ_CM125428.1, forward strand.
ATCGACGATCATACGATCCAGTTGCACTGGACGGCGGATGTCAGCCCGGCAGTGGCACTGAATATTCTCTCCACGCCTATCGCCTCAATCGTAGATGAGAAACTGGTCAGCGCGAACGTCAAAGACAATGATTTTGGTAACGCCTGGCTAAAACTGCACTCTGCGGGCAGCGGCGCGTACAAAATGCGCGTTTATCAACCGCATCAGGCTATCGTACTGGACGCCAATCCCACTTCGCCTGGCGGCGCGCCCAAACTGAAAAATATCATTATTAAAAACGTACCGGATCCGGCTTCCCGTCGTCTGTTAATTCAACAGGGCGATGCCGATGTGGCGCGCGATCTCGGTGCCGATCAGATTAGCGCGCTGGCAGATAAGAAAGGCATTAAGGTGCTGAGTATTCCGTCTGCTGAGCAGAACTATCTGGTCTTTAACGCCGGTAACAGCGCGAACCCGTTGCTGAACAATCCCGCCTTCTGGGAGGCGGCACGCTGGCTGGTCGATTACGACGGCATCACCAAAGATCTGCTGAAAGGGCAATATTTTGTCCACCAGAGTTTCCTGCCGGTCGGCCTGCCAGGCGCGCTGGAAGATAACCCGTTTAAATTCGACCCGGCAAAAGCAAAAGAGATCCTCGCCAAAGCGGGCATTAAGGATGCGCACTTCACCCTGGACGTCGAAAACAAACCGCCGTTCATTACCATCGCCCAGTCTATGCAAGCCAGTTTTGCTCAGGGCGGCGTGAAGGTAGATCTGTTACCCGCTGCGGGCAGCCAGGTCTATGCCCGCGTGCGTGCCAAACAGCATCAGGCGGCGATTCGTCTGTGGATCCCCGATTATTTTGACGCCCACTCCAACGCCAGCGCCTTCGCCTATAATGACGGGAAATCCAGTACGGTTGCCGGATTGAATGGCTGGCAGATCCCTGAATTAAGCAAAGCCACGCTCGCGGCCGTTGCCGAGCCGGATGCCGCCAAACGTCTGGAGCTCTACAAAAAAATGCAGCAAGAGTTGCAGCATAAATCCCCTTATATCTTTGTTGATCAAGGGAAAACGCAAATCGTGGTACGTGATAATGTGAAAGGCTACCAGCAAGGGTTAAATGCCGATATGGTGTGGTATGACCGCGTAACCAAGTAAGTTAGCGATTGCGCCGTTGACCCTTTCTCATGACGAGAGAGGGTCATCATTAAAGAACGATGCCATTAAGAGTTAGTCATGTCCCACATCTCACCCAGGCTGTTACGGGTTATCCAGACCCTGATAACCCTCGCCCTGACGTTATTTGGTCTGTTACTGGTTACCTTTTCACTCTCGGCACTCTCGCCCGTTGACCGTGTGCTGCAAATCGTCGGTGACCATGCCAGCCAGTCGACCTATGACCAGGTCCGCCACCAACTCGGGCTGGATCAACCGCTGCCCGTGCAGTTCTGGCACTATTTACTCGACCTGTCTCACGGTGATTTAGGCACCGCCAGCGCCACCGGACAGCCCGTCTTGCAGGATCTACTCTCCGCTTTTCCTGCCACGCTGGAGCTGGCTACCCTGGCATTGGTTATCGGTACCGCGTTGGGTATTCTCGCGGGCGTATTATGTGCCCGTTTTGCCGGTTCCCCGCTGGATCTGGCCGTGCGCACTTTTACCCTGCTCGGTAACTCTGTCCCTATCTTCTGGCTCGGTCTGTTAATGCTGGCGCTGTTCTACGCGAACCTGCAATGGAGCGCAGGCCCCGGCAGGCTGGATGATATTTATCAGTACACTGTCACCCCGCAGACCGGCTTTGTGCTTATCGATACCTGGCTTTCCGGTGACAGTCAGGCATTCAGAAATGCCCTTAGCCATATGGTACTTCCGGCCAGCCTGCTTGCTTACTATTCTCTGGCCAGCATCACGCGACTAACCCGCTCGGCCTGCCTTGGCGAAATGAACAAAGAGTATATCTTGCTGGCACGCGCAAAGGGGGCTGGCGAGATGACAATCATGCTGCGCCATGTCCTGCCAAATATTCGCGGCACGCTCCTGACCGTGGTTGCGCTGTCCTATACCAGCATGCTGGAAGGCGCGGTGCTGACAGAGACCGTCTTTTCCTGGCCGGGTATTGGCCGCTATCTCACGACCGCGCTGTTTGCCGGTGACACCACGGCGATTATGGGCGGCACACTGGTTATCGGTGTCTGCTTTGTCCTGATAAATAACCTCGCCGATATGCTGGTACGGCTCACTGACCCGAGGATTCGCTAATGCCGACGACTCTCTTTTTACGCCGTCTGCGCCATTCGCCTGCGGGTTTTAGCGGATTGATTATTGTGGTGTTACTCCTGCTGGTTGCCATTCTGGCGCCGTGGCTGGCACCGCAAGACCCCAACTGGCAGGATGCCGCGTCGCGCTTACAGCCGCCCTCGGCTGCACACTGGCTGGGAACCGACAGCTATGGCCGTGATTTGCTGTCACGGCTCATTTATGGCACGCGTCCGGCGCTGGGGCTGGTGGCCATGGTCACCCTCATTACGCTGCCTGCCGGCCTGCTGGTCGGTATTTTGTCTGGCTATTACGGTGGCTGGCTGGAACGCGTTCTGATGCGCTTTACCGATGTGGTCATGTCCATGCCGCGTCTCATCCTTGCGTTCGCGTTTGTCGCCATGCTTGGCCCGGGCCTCGTCAATGGCGCACTCGCCCTCGCGCTGACTACCTGGCCTGCCTATGCGCGTCAGGCACGTAGCGAGATCCAGCGACTTCGTCACAGCGATTACCTGGCAGCGGCTGAGATGATGGGAATTCGCGGCTGGCGGCTGTTACTGGGGCATATTCTGCCACTCTGCCTGCCATCCGCGATTGTGCGTCTGGCTCTGGACCTGGCGGGCATTATCCTTGCCGCCGCCGGACTGGGTTTTCTGGGTCTGGGGGCTCGCCCACCGATGGCGGAATGGGGCGCCATGATCGCTGATGGTATGCAAGTTATCTTCGATCAATGGTGGATTGCCGCAGCCCCTGGCGCGGTCATTTTACTGGCGAGTCTTGCGTTTAACCTGCTGGGCGATGGCCTGCGTGATGTACTGGAGCCACAACATGACTGAAAAACGAATTATCGTATCGGGTCTTAATGTTGATTATCCCGGCGCCCGCGTGGTCAATAACCTGAGTTTCACGTTGGGCAATGAACGCCTCGCGCTGGTGGGCGAATCTGGCTCCGGTAAATCAATGACCGCCCGTGCCCTGATGGGGCTGGTACGTAAACCCGGAAAGGTCAGCGCCAGTGAACTGAGCGTATCCGGGCATGATTTACTGACCATGGAGAATAAAGCGTGGCGCGCCCTGCGTGGCAATGGCATTGCGATGGTACTACAAGACCCGCGCTATGCGCTTAATCCAGTCCAAACTGTGCAGGCACAACTGGACGAAGCCCTGACGCTTCATCAGCGCCTGAACCGCAAACAGCGGCTGGAAAAAATAAACGAGGCATTGCGCGCCGTGGAGCTGGAACCGGCGGTGTTGCAACGCTACCCCGGAGAGCTTTCCGGTGGTATGGGCCAGCGTGTGATGATCGCCATCGCGCTGGTTAACAACCCACAGGTGCTGATAGCGGATGAACCGACCTCAGCGCTCGACGCGCGCCTGCGCAATCAGATCCTTGAACTGCTGGTGGCGCAGTGTGAACAGCGGCAAATGGCCATGCTGCTTATCAGTCACGATTTACCGCTGGTCGCGCAGCACTGTCATCGCGTGCTGGTGATGTACCAGGGGCAAAAGGTGGATGAAATGACCGCCAGCGAACTTCCCAATGCCACGCATCCTTACACGCGCACGCTGTGGACCTGTCGACCACAGGCGCAGACCTATGGACAAATGCTCCCGACACTTGATCGCAGCCAAATCTTTACGGAGTCAGACCATGGTCATCGCTGAAATTCGCCATCTGGAAGTAAGCTTCGGGGAAAAAACCGTCGTCCGTGATGCCAGTTTTAGCCTCGAACAGGGCGAGACATTTAGCCTGATTGGCGCATCAGGCTGTGGCAAATCAACGCTGATGCGCGTACTGGCAGGGCTGCAGCGTGACTGGCGTGGTGAAATGTCACTCTTCGGCTCAGAGATAAAAGCGGGCACGCGCTACCAGGGGGCATTGCGACGCAACGTACAAATGGTCTTTCAGGATCCGTACGCTTCACTGCATCCCAACCATACGCTGTATCGTTCTCTCGCAGAACCGCTACAGATTCACCGTGAGAAAGCGGTAGAGCAGCGCGTCAGCACGGCACTGGAAGAGGTGGGGCTGCCTGCGGATGCTGCCAGACGCTATCCACATCAACTCTCAGGTGGTCAGCGTCAGCGTGTGGCGATCGCCCGGGCATTGCTGTTGCGTCCACAGATTCTTCTGCTTGATGAGCCAACCTCAGCGCTGGATATGTCGATCCAGGCAGAAATACTCAACTTACTGAACCGTCTGAAAGACCAGCACAATATGAGTTATCTGTTGGTTAGCCACGATGCCGATGTCATTGCGCATATGTCAGACCGGGCCGCCTTTATGGCGAACGGTAAAATCGAGCGCTTTTTTGACCGGGATGCGCTGGCACGTGGCGAACACCGTATGGGGTAAGTGAAAAGGGTTTGGGTGCGTGAGGATCCAACCTGACAAGATGATTTGCGGGGATGGCTCCCCGCAAGTCAGCTACTTCTTCGTTTCGTAAGCGAGAACAGCTTTAAACTCCGTATCCCGTTGTTTGAACGTCATCTCGCAAAGCGAGTCGCGTACTAACAGCGTGAAACCCAGTGCTGTCATACACAGCACCACGATCGCCACCAGGGCGTACTTCGTTAGCATGTCGTTGCCTCCGTGCAAAAAAGAGACTAACATCCAACTTGTTCAGGGTTGGGATGTAAGCCTCAGGTTGATAACACTATCTCCTGGGGCTTTCACCTTTCTGAACCCTGCAAATGCCCGGCTCAGAAAGCCTCAGGCACCCGCGAGCATCCTAACCTCTTCATTCCCTTCGCACGAAAGAAAAACTGTATTTATATCCAGTTAAATTCACTTTTCAGAATATGTTCAGGCGAGACGCTATCACTTCGCCAGGCTGCCAAACTGCTCAAGCACGGCATCAAAAATCGCTAACCCTTTTTGCACTTCGGCGGCACTCATAGTGCAAGGCGGCACCACGTGAATACGGTTTTCAGCGACAAAAGGCAAAATCCCGGCGTTGAGCAACGCGCCTTTGATCGCCGCCATATCGGCTGCGGCGACTGGCGTTTTCGCCACGCGGTCGGTGACCAGCTCCAGCGCCTGGAACATACCACGACCACGCACATCACCGATCAACGCATGTTTCTGCGCCAGCGACGTCAGGCCAGCGCGCAACACGCCGTCCCCCACCGTTGCCGCGTTTTCTACCACTTTTTCATCTTTCATCGCATCGAGCGTGGCGACAATGGCCGACATCGCCAGCGGATGGCCGGAATAGGTCAGGCCGCCTGCAAAGAAGTGGTCGTCAAAGTAATGTGAGATTTTCTCGGAAATAATGACGCCGCCCGCCGGTACGTAACCCGCATTAACACCTTTTGCGAAGGTGATGAGATCGGGAACAATGCCATCCTGCTCGAACGCAAACCAGCTACCTGTGCGACCGAAACCGGCCATCACTTCATCGACAATCAGCACAATGCCGAACTCATCTGCCAGTGCGCGCACGCCCTGCATATAGCCTTTAGGCGGCACCAGAATCCCGGCCGTACCCGGTACGGACTCCAGCAGAATAGCGGCGACAGAATTCGGCCCTTCACACTCAATCATCCGGCGCAGATGCGCCAGTGCGCGCTGACACTCTTCTTCTTCGGTTGTGGCGTTAAACTCGCTGCGATACAGGTACGGGTTAAAGAAGTGAACGTGCCCACGGGCATATTCATTCGGAATACGACGGGGATCGCCCGTGGCCACAATGGCGCTACCGGTATTCCCATGGTAAGAACGGTAGGCAGAAAAAATCTTGTCACGCCCGGTATACATACGCGCCATACGCATGGCGTTTTCGTTGGCGTCGGCCCCGGCGTTCGTAAAGAACACTTTGCTAAAGCCTTCGGGCGCCAGATCAACAATCCGTTTTGCCGCTTCGCCGCGTGCGAGGTTTGCCGTCGCCGGCGCGATAGTGGTCAATAATTCCAGTTGTGCCTTCATCGCCGCCAGAACACGCGGATGCTGATAACCGATATTGACGTTTACCAGTTGGCTACTGAAATCCAGATACGTATTGCCATCGTAATCCCACAATTCGCACCCTTGTGCACCGGCGATCACCAGCGGATTGAGGTTGCCTTGCATCGACCATGAATGGAACACATACGAACGGTCCAGCTGACGTACATCATCGTTGGTTATCGCCATCTCGCTCTGAAGTGCCAGTTTCATACCCTGCTCCTTTCATACCGTTGTTGTTGATTCCATCATGCGGCGCACCTGGCGCAGTCAGGTAGAGCCAGTCTTGTTAGCGGCATGTGACACACGTGTCACATATTTACTCACCAACTGGCTCTGTCTCTCCTGCGCGCGCGTTTTTTATAGTGGCGGAAGAAACCAGCACAGGAGAGAGAGATGACAACAGCAAAGAAAGTGGTCTTTATTACCGGCGCGACATCCGGGTTCGGCGAAGCCGCCGCGCGGGTCTTTGCCAAAGCAGGTTGGTCGCTGGTACTGAGTGGACGCCGTCTGGCACGCCTTGAGGCGTTGCAGGATTCGCTGGCGGCAGAAGTACCCGTTCACATTATTGAGCTGGATGTACGCGATAAAGACGCCGTGAAGCAGGCCGTTGCCGGGCTCCCACCCGCGTTCGCCGATATCACCACGCTTATCAATAACGCCGGGCTGGCGCTTTCACCGCAGCCCGCACAAAACGTTGAGTTGGAAGACTGGCAGACCATGATTGATACCAACGTCACCGGGCTGGTCAATGTGACTCACGCGCTGCTGCCCACGCTGATTCAGCATGGCGCAGGGGCGAGTATCATCAATATTGGTTCGATTGCCGGACAATGGCCCTATCCGGGCAGCCACGTTTATGGCGCAACCAAAGCCTTTGTGAAACAGTTTAGCTATAACCTGCGCTGCGATTTGCTGGGTACAGGTGTGCGGGTGACCGATCTGGCGCCGGGTATTGCGGAAACCGAATTCACGCTGGTTCGCACCAAAGGCGATCAGGCGGCATCCGATAACTTATACCGTGGCACCACGCCACTCAGCGCACAGGATATCGCCGAACAGATGTTCTACATCGCCACACTACCAGACCATATGAATATTAACCGGGTGGAAGTCATGCCGGTGCGTCAGGCCTGGCAGCCGTTTGCCATTGACCGGGATTAATATGTCTGTGGTAGCCTGGATAAGGCGCTTGCGCCGCATCCAGGATATTCCCCGGTGGCGCTGACGCTTACCGGGGCTACGGTGAGTGCGATCGGTAGATACTGTGAATGTTTTCAACCTTTTTAGCCACGGCTGACTCGTCTTCCCGAATAGCAACCATAGCGACATCCGGGATTTGTGTTCCCCGGTAACGCGATGATTACCGGGTCTACACTTGAGAAGGGACATTAGCGGCTGGACTGCAAAAACTTCCGTACCCGGTCCGAATCCGGATTGGTAAAGAACTTCTCTGGCGATGCCTTCTCGATCAGCAACCCTTTCTCCAAAAATACCACCTCGTCCGACACCTGACGGGCAAAATCCATCTCGTGCGTTACCACCACCATTGTGTATCCTTCGGCGGCGAGGTTTTTCATCACCCCCAGCACCTCATTGACCAGTTCAGGATCCAGCGCCGATGTCGGTTCATCGAACAAGATCACCTCTGGCGACATCGCCAACGAACGGGCAATCGCCACACGCTGTTTCTGTCCGCCAGAAAGGGTAATCGGGTACACATCCGTTTTATGGCTCATCCCGACCTTATCTAACTGACGACGACCAATCTCGTCAGCCGCGTCCCGCTTCATGCCCTTCACGTGGATCAGCGCTTCGGTGACGTTTTGTAACACCGTCAGATGCGGCCACAAATTAAAGCTCTGGAATACCATTCCCACGCGTTCGCGGATTTTTGACAACGCTTTATGTGACATGGCCTTGCCTGAGGCGTCATCAATACCCAGCCGCTGACCGCTAATGCGCACTTCGCCGCGATCCGGCTGCTCCAGCCAGTTCATACAGCGCAACAAGGTCGATTTCCCGGAACCGGAAGAACCGAGAATACTGACCACTGTGCCTTTCTCCACCGTCAGGTTGATATCACGCAATACTTCAACGTTATCAAACTGCTTGGACAGATTCTTAACGCTAACCGCACTTTGTTCAGGCATGGGTCATTCCTCGCTTGTTTCCATATTGGCTTAGTCGTTTAATCAGCAATTCAAGTAAAATGCTGATGCCCCAGTACAGCGCAATGGCGACGATAAAGGCGTTAAACGGAATAAAATACGTCGACTGCACGCTATTCGCGGCGGCGGTGATCTCCTGTACGGTAATAATGCACAGGAAGGCCGTATCTTTCAGACAGATAATTAACTGGTTGCCCATCAGCGGCAGTGCAGAAGAGAAAATGTTAGGCAGGACGATTCGCTGAAAGATTTTATAGCGAGAAAAACCCTGCGACACAGCGGCTTCAATATAACCCGCGGAAAATATACGACGCTGGCTGCGTAATATCTCGAAGAAATAGGCACCATGATAAATCACCAGCGCCAACAGACCGGCAGTCCAGGCTTCCATACTAATGCCCAACTGCGGCAGACCGTAATAAAGTAAATAGGCCAGAATCAAAAAGGGAACAGCACGCATCAGGCTGACGAAAGCAATAATTATCCTGTCAATAACGCGATTTTGATATTCCATAATGTAGCACAGCAAAATCCCGATAAATAAGCCGAGAACGGCTGCAATAATAAACAGCTCAAGCGTTGAAAGCAGGCCATTAAAAAAACTCTCGCGTGCTGACCAGACAATACTCCACTGACTCATATATCCTCCTGCTTTTATCGCGCCAGGCGCTTCGCTTTACGTTCCGCCATGCCCTGCAATTTCAGCAACAAGCCGATAATAATGACGTAGAGCAATCCCGCCGCCAGAATGGGCGACAGAGGTTCATAGGTCACCGAAGAGATGCGATTGGTGACGCGGGTCAGGTCTACCACGCCGATTATCGCTATCGCCGGGCTGCCTTTAATCAGGAAAGACATCTCATTGACCAGCGCAGGCAGGCTTTCAATCCACATCTGCGGCAGCATGATGTAACGGAAATAGGTCCAGCGCCGCATACCGACAGATTCGGCAGCTTCCCGCTGTTCGCGAGGGAAGTTACGAAATGCGTTACGCCAGATTTCGGCATTAAAGGCGGAGGTATTCAACGTCAGCGCCACAATCGCCGCCGCCGTTTTATCCAGGTTTATCCCAAGCGTCGGCAGCGATAAGAACAGGAACAGAACCAGCGTCACCAGCGGTGTGGCGCGCGCCAGACTGATATAGACCACCAGCACCTGGTCGACGACCGGGATTTTCATCATTCGAATAAAGGCGATCACCAGACCGATGACCACCCCGAACGCGATAGCCACGCCCGAAATCCAGAGGGTCGTCCATGCGCCTTCAATTAATAACTGCCATGCCATTGAATCCATGGTGCCCCCTTTTCTAACTGGCGGCGGTTACCCGCCGCATTGAACTTATAAACCCGCTAACTTATGGAACTGATCGGCGCTGGTGATCGGCTCTTTCGGCAGATCGTAGGTTTCGCCAAACCATTTTTTCTGCAACTCAGCCAGCTTGCCGGTTTCGGTCATGTGATTCATAAATTTGGTCATGAAGGCCAGTAATTCCGGGGAGCTTTTGGAGATTGGCCATGCCATGTAGCCTGGGCCAGAGACCGGCAGCCCTTTGGCAAACACTTTCGGCTTCGCTTTCACCAGGTCGTTGACGGAGATAACCACGTTAATCACGTAATCGACGCGTTTGTTGGCAAGATCGGCATAGGCTTCCGGGTAAGATTGATATTCCACAACCGGGCCCAGTTTACCGCCCACTTTCTCCAGCATCGCTTTCAGTTCCGGCAGACGCGCCAGTAATGCGCTGCCCGCCTGGACGCCCACTTTTTTACCGCTCAAATCAGCGATGGTATTTAATGTTTTATCATCTGCGCGTTTCACAAAATAATGCTGAGCAGACGCCCATGGCGGGGTGAAATTAAATACATTGAGACGTTCATCGGTAATCACCGCACCGGTTAACGCCATATCGTATTGTCCGGTAGAGACGGCGGCGAGCAGCCCCGTCCAGGGTAAAATACTTTGGTTGATATTGAATTTTGCGTATTTACGCAACTCGTCGAGCATATCCTTGTTAAACCCTTCCGATTTACCATCCTTCATAAAGTTAAACGGCGCATAGTCATCTTCGGTCGCCACTTTCAACGTGCCAGACTTTTCGATTTCGGGTAAATCTGCTGCGACTGCGTGTAAAGAAAAAGCCAAAGTGAACATGGCTGCAAGACAATATTTGCCGAATACTTTTTTCATTTCTCTACCCTTAATTAAATATGCCAGAAAGGTTCATCCCAGACATGCTGGAATCATTGCAATAAATATGCCGACTGCGTTTCTTGACCGCGCTTTTGTGACTGCGTTTTTACAATAGGGAGCCTTTTTGCTTTCTGAATAGAGCCAGTTTCGGCAAATGAATGTGTCAGATATCGGGAAGCTGGTATGGAATTTGCTCAAATATATCCATGTCTTTTCCAGCGGAGTGCGTCATGATTCGTCACCTTTTGCATGTCAATTTTGATGGTCAGCGTGGGTTACAGGAACAGGTGCGTGAATCACTGATAAACGCCATCCTGAGCGGCATTTTTCTGGCCGATACGCCCCTTCCCTCATGTCGCCAACTGGCTGGTCAGCTTAATGTTTCTCGCAATACCACGGCGCTGGTGTTTGAAAGTCTGGTCAACGAAGGGTATCTGGTCAGCCGCCCACGCAGCGGGTATTACCTGCACCCGGATTACTACCACGCCGGCCAAAACGTGTCGCAAACTGCACCTGAATGCGAAAGCGCTGCACCACGATGGAGCAACCGCCTGCAAATCACGCCCAGCCAACAGGAATCTATCCTTAAACCGGCTGGCTGGATGCACTATCGCTACCCGTTTATTTACGGCCAGCCGGACACACAACAGTTCCCCCTCGCCTTCTGGCGCGCTGCGGCAAACTGGCTGCACGGCGGCGTGCGAGACCCCTCCTGGGTTATCGACCATATCGATCAGGATGTGCCCATGCTGGTTGAGCAGATCCGCACCAGGGTGCTGCCGAAACGCGGTATCGTGGCCGCCCCGGACGAAATCCTCATCACGCTGGGGTCACAGAACGCCCTCTATTTGTTGACCCGCCTGTTGATGTCCCGGCAGACGCGTGTGGCGGTCGAAAATCCGGGATTTCGTGAAGCGATCAACACCTTTCTGCTTAACGATACCCATATCGTTCCGCATCCGGTTGATGAAGAAGGCATTGTGCTGGGCGAAACGCCCTGTGATTACTACTACGTGACGCCGGGCCACCAGGTGCCAACGGGCGTCACCATGAGTAAAGCGCGCCGGGTCCAGTTGCTCGAATACGCTACCCGGCATGACGCGGTGATCATTGAAGATGACTACGACTCGGAAAGTAACTTTACGCAAAATCCGTTACCGGCGCTGAAAGCCAGTGACCGCAGCGGCCGCGTTATCTATGTCAGCAGTCTGTCAAAAGCGCTTTCGCCGGGTCTGCGACTCGGTTTTATGGTAGCGGCCCCGGAAATCATCGACGAAGCCCGTGCGTTGCGCCGCCTGGTGTATCGTCACCCCCCAACCAACATTCAGTATCAGATGGCCCATTTTCTGGCTCAGGGCCATTACGAGACGCACCTGCGCCGCTACCACGAAGACTCCGCGCGCCGTTGGGATACGTTGCATACCGCGCTGCAAACCTTTTTGCCCGAATGCAAAACCTTCGGCGGCAGCGAACATGCCAACGCCTTCTGGCTGAGTACGCCAAAGCATATCAGTACCCAACAACTCACCTGGCGCGCAGCCCATGCGGGGGTATTAATTGAACCGGGGGCGCGGCATTTTCTTGACGACGCCCCACCGGATAACTATTTCCGGATGGGGTTTCACGCCATCAATCCGGATGCCATCGTGCCCGGCGTGGAAGTGCTGCGTGGGCAACTGGAGCAAATCGGATAGTTCGCATAAAGGCGGGTTTAGAGGGCATGCCTATACTTAATCCCAACCTCACAAGGAAAGGATAAGAAAATATGCCTCTACCCGACTTTCACGTTTCCACTCCTTTTACCCTGGGCATTGAACTTGAGTTGCAAGTCGTTAACCCACCCGGATACGACCTTAGCCAGGACTCCTCGCGGCTGATCGATGCGGTAAAAGCACAGGTCAAAACCGGTGAGGTCAAGCACGACATCACGGAAAGTATGTTGGAAATTGCGACAGGGGTCTGTCGCGACATCAACCAGGCGGCACACCAGTTTTCTGCCATGCAGCAGATTATTTTGCAGGCGGCAAACGAGCATCACGTACAGATTTGCGGCGGCGGCACGCACCCTTTTCAAAAATGGCAGCGTCAGGAGATCAGCAACGATGAACGCTATCACCGGACGCTGGAAATGTTTGGCTACCTGATGCAGCAGGCGACCGTTTTCGGCCAGCATGTGCATGTGGGTTGTCCGAGTGGCGATGACGCCATCTATCTTCTTCATGGCTTATCACGTTTTGTGCCGCATTTTATCGCGCTTGGCGCCGCTTCCCCATACGTGCAGCGCACCGATACCCGTTTCGCCTCATCGCGACTGAATATTTTTTCATCTTTTCCGGATAATGGCCCCATGCCCTGGGTCAGTAACTGGCAAGAGTTTGAAGGGTTATTTCGTCGCCTGAGCTACACCAGCATGATTGAAAGCATTAAAGATTTGCACTGGGATATTCGCCCGAGCCCCCATTTTGGCACCGTCGAGGTGCGGGTGATGGATACGCCATTGACCCTGGCGCATGCCATTAATGTCACTGGATTTATTCAGGCTATCGCCCACTGGCTGCTGGCAGAGCGCCCGTTCAAACATCAGGAGCGCGATTACCTGCTCTACAAATTCAACCGTTTTCAGGCCTGCCGTTTTGGCCTTGAGGGGATCATTACCGATGTCCACACCGGCGAGCAGCGTAAAATAGCCGACGATATCGAACGAATGCTGGAAAAAGTTGCGCCATGGGCGGATAAGCTCAACGCAGGCAGCGCTATCTCCGAACTGATGAATTTCGTCAAACGAGGGAAAAGCGAATCGCAAATGATGCGCGATTTTGTCGCCGACGGCGGCTCGCTGATCGGCCTGGTGCAAAAACACACCGAGATTTGGGCAGCGGGCTAGAACGGTGCAGGGAGATTGCACCCTTACGCACTTTCCCGGACAATGTCGTTTTTAACAAGCGATTAACTGTCATGAAGCACCCACTGGAAACATTAACCACCGCGGCAGGTATTCTGCTGATGGCTTTCATCTCGGTATTGCTGCTACCCGCCCCTTCCCTGGGGCTGGTACTGGCGCAAAAACTGCTGGATACCTTCCATTTTCAGGACCTGAATCAGCTCTATACCGTGTTGTTTTGCCTGTGGTTTCTGTTACTGGGTGCGATCGAGTTCTACGTGGTGCGCTTTATCTGGCGCCGCTGGTTTTCGCTGGCTTAAGGGTTCGTAGCCCGGATCAGGCGCTTGCGTCGCCATCCGGGATGTTTTTTCCCTTACCCCAAAGAGAGAAGCGGTACACCGGGCGGTGTCATCCAGGCCAAAAAAAACCCGGTTGACCTTAGGCCACCGGGCTTATGCGTCAATGCGCGCGCGGATGATTCTCTTTGCGCCAGGCGCCCGGCGGCTGATTGAACGTGCGGGTAAAGATCCGCGTAAAGGTCTGCTGCGAATCAAAGCCATATTTCAGGCAAATATCGTAGACCTTATCATTGGTATTGAGTAAATCCCGCGCCGCCAGTGACAGTTTACGTTCGCGAATATAGCGCCCCAGACTCTCACCTTTGTAATGCAAAAACAGCCGTTGCAGATGCCACTTTGAATACCCGGCGTGGCGCGCAATATCATCAATACGCAATGGTTGGTGTAAATTGTCGTCGATCCACTCGACGATAGTGTCGATAACCTGAGCGGAAATAGTCATACAGCGCTCCCCCTCTCTGCTCTTCGAAATAAACCGTTATTCCCACCAGGCGCGGAATTGCTGGGCGTTATCCGCCGCATGCACCGCTTCGCCGAGGGTGGGCGTTAACAATCGATACCCTTTGCCGAGGCTTGCCGCCGCCAGACGTTTATAAGGATCGTCCCAGGTATGTTTTGCCAGCACGAATCGTCCGGCGTGGCCCGGCAGTACCGCCCGCGCATTTAACTCCTCCGCTGCTTGCGCCGTTTCCTCCGGCATCATGTGGATGTACTTCCAGTCCTGGTCGTACTGACCGTTTTCAAGAATCGCCAGATCCACCGAACCAAACTGTTCGCCGATGGCTTTAAAGTGCGGCCCGTAACCGGTATCGCCGCTGTAATAGAGCTTGCGATCCGGGGTGACGAACATAAAGCTCGCCCACAACGTCTGATTACGTTTCAGACCGCGCCCTGAAAAGTGCCGTGCAGGCAGCACATGCACCTCCAGATCATTGCTAAACGTGATTTTTTGTTGCCAGTCCGCTTCCTGGATGATGTCCGGATTCATGCCCCAGTAACGCAGGTGCGATCCCACACCCAGCGGGACTATCACCCGTTTGATTTTTGGCATCAGCGCCCTGATAGTGGCGTAATCCAGGTGGTCGTAATGGTCATGGGATATGATCAGCAGGTCGATCTCCGGCATGGCCTCTGCCGTCCACGGATAGTCACCGTCGAAGGCTTTATTCAGAAACGAGAACGGCGCGGCGTAATTGCTCAGCACCGGATCGATAAGAATGCGTTTCCCGGCCAGTTGCAGATACCAGGATGAATGGCCCAGCCATACGACCGTATCCTGCTCCAGCGGCAGGCTTGCCAGATCGGTCTTCACCATCGGCAATGGCCGCTGCGGGCGCGCATTTTCCCGACGGGTGGTTAAAAACTCCCACGTTGCCGCCACCATGCTTTTTTGCCCCGTGTAGCTGGGCGTAGACAACTGGTTATGAAATTCACCGTCCCGGTAGTGCGGGGACTGCTCAACTCTGGTCAGTTGCTCACCCTGCGGGCGCTGACCAAATCCGGCGTTCAAAACAAAAGGCAAACTGGCGGCAGATACAACGAGCATAATAAGAACCACGCTAAGTAAGAGACGATGCATACCCTGATCCGAGAAAATGTCCCTTCCGTTGGCACATTAAAATAGACTGGACTTGATTATGAGTGAGTAAGCACTCATTATAGAAATGAATAGAAAGTCGTCAAGATGATTTTCAATCTTTGATGTTCAGCGTTGCAGCGTCACAGTGGGCATGGTTCAATCGTGGTTTTTCAAAATGTATGAGGAAAAGTGTAGTGGCTCGTCCGAAGAGTGAAGATAAGAAATTAGCATTACTGGATGCGGCGGCTGTCGCTATCGCGCAAACCGGTATTGCCGCCTCGACCGCGGTGATTGCCCGTAACGCGGGCGTGGCTGAAGGCACCCTGTTTCGTTATTTTGCCACCAAAGACGATCTGCTCAATGCGCTTTACCTGCATTTAAAATCTGACCTTTGCCAGACCATGATCGACAGCCTCGACAGGTCGCACAGCAATTCCAAAATACATACCCAATCCATCTGGAACAGCTATATCGACTGGGGCATCCGTCACCCGTCGGCACATAACGCGATTCGCCAGATTTCGGTGAGCGAAAAAATCACCCCGGAAACGCGCCAGCAGGTTATCGATATGTTCCCTGAGCTACATGAAATCTGCCACCGCTCGGTGAGGCCTGAATTTCTTTCCGAAGCGCTCTCACCTTTTGGTGACGCCATTTTTCTGACGCTGGCAGAAACCACGATGGATTTCGCCAATCGCGACCCGCAAAAAGCAAAAGAGACCAAACGGCTGGGCTTTGAAGCCATGTGGCGCGCGCTCACCGTGGATAACTGCGATGGACAGTAAAACCCTGCAAGAGACCGCACGTCACATTGCGCTGGAACTACCGTTCACTGAGCCGTGCTGGCCGTTTGGCCCGGAACACGACATTTTCAAAGTCGGCGGCAAGATTTTCATGATGATTACCACCGCTCATGGTCGGCCTATGGTGACCATGAAATCAGATCCGCAAAAATCCCTGCTCAATCAACAGATTTATCGCAGCATTGAGCCGGGATATCACATGAATAAAAAGCACTGGATCTCCATCTTTGCTGGCGATGATATCAGCGAAGATTTGCTTGTCGATCTGATTAACGACTCGCGGGATCTGGTGGTCGACACGCTGGCGAAAAAAGATCAGCAACGTCTGCGTCCGCGCTGACTGTTCGGAAAAACGAAAACGCGTTACCGTAGCGTTTTCGTTTTCCGAGAGGAGCACGCGCAGTGGAACTTGAGATTTACCAGGTTGATGCTTTCAGCACACGCCCTTTTTCCGGCAATCCGGCGGGCGTGTGTATCACGCCCCAGGCGCTTGAAACCGCCACCATGCAGCAGATTGCGGCAGAGATGGCCGTCTCTGAGACCGCGTTTCTGGCACGCGATGATAACCGTTTGCGCTGGTTTACTCCTCAGGCTGAGGTCGATTTATGCGGTCACGGCACGCTCGCCACGGCCCATATTTTGCGCCAGACCGGGCAGCTTGCTGTTGGAGAAAGCGTTGTCTTCACCACCCTTTCCGGCCCGCTTAAAGCCACCGCCCGCCCTGACACTATCGAACTGGATTTCCCGCTCTTAGTACCGGATATGCATTATGCGCCGGATAACGCTTTACTGGACGCCCTGGGTCTCGACGCCAGTGACGTCTCTGCCAGTGGGAAATTTGGCCCGAAAGCGATGATTGTGGTGGAAGACGCGCAGGTCATTGAGCAGCTCAAACCCAACTTCCAGGCGCTTGGCGCACTGCCCGGACGCGGCGTGGCCATTACGGCACCCGGTAATAGCAAATACGATTTTATCTCTCGCTACTTCGCGCCGTGGGTGGGGGTAAATGAAGATCCAGTGACCGGTTCCGCGCACTGCGCACTGGCGGCCTACTGGGGTTCGCGTCTCGATAAGCGTACCCTCAGCGCCTGGCAGGCCTCACCGCGCGGCGGCGAATTGCAGATTGCGCTCACCGCAGAAGGCCGGGTAGCGCTGGCAGGCCAGTCGCATACGGTCCTGGCCGGAAAACTCTATCTTTGAGAAGCGGCTAAGCGTGCTCTGCCAGCCATGCCAGCGCCTGCTCGCCCCGCTCATCTATCGGTAAATAGACCAGCAGCCGCGAGCCGTTACGCGGCGCTGAAAACCAGTACATCTGCTGCAAAGAAAATTCGCCTAATTCAGGATGGGTAAAGGTTTTCAGTTGATTTTCAACGCCTCGCACGTCGTAGCGCTTATGCCACAGCGAGGCAAACTCTTCCGATACTGCGCAAAAGCGCGCCAGCTTCGCTTCCCACAGCGGGTCGCCCCGATGTTCCGCCATCGCCGCCCGGAAATAGGCAACAAAGGTCGGCAGCACACTCTCCTTACGCCCAATACGGCTACGCCAGGTCGGGTTGGTCAGATAGAGATAAATACAATTGCGCTCATCTTCCGGTATTTGGTGAAAATCAACACCCATCATCCGCGAAAAAGCATCATTCCACGCCACAATATCAAAATTGGATTTTTGGATGCTGGCCGGTTGAGGTAACAGGCTATCGAGCATTTTACGCGTCCCGATGCTGATGCCTTCACACTGCGGCACCACAGGCGTTTCCGCAGGCGTCAGCCCCGCCAGCAAAAACAGGTGGCGGGTTTCAGTTGCCGAACACTCCAGCGCATTGGCGATTGCCTGCATCACGCTGGCCGACGGGTTCACATCCCTGCCCTGCTCAAGCTAGGTATACCAGGTCACGCCAACATCTGCGAGCAAGGCCACCTCTTCGCGCCTTAAGCCTGGCGTACGACGCCGCCCACTGCGCGGCAGGCCGAGACGCTGCGGGTCAAGGCTTTCCCGGCGGGAGCGTAAAAATGCGCCGAGCTGTTTGCGGTTCTCATCCTGGACGCTCAACAGAGGGGATCGTTCCGACATCAGGCTCATAAAACCTCCAGCATGGTATTGCCAGTACCAGTATAAGCAAGAACTGGTACCCGTTTTTCGTATCAGCGATGCTACGTCTATCCGATGAATGACGCAATGGAGTTACCATGAATACGTCTGCTGTTTCACCCGGTCGTGCGGGCTTGTTATTACTGTTGACCGGACAAATGCTGCCGCTGATCGATACTTCGATCACCAACGTCGCCCTTGATTCCATCACGCTGTCGCTGCACACCAATACCACGCAACTCTCTCTGATTGTTGCGCTGTACGGCGTCGCGTTTGCCGTCTGCCTGGCGATGGGGAGTAAACTGGGTGATAACTTTGGCCGCCGCAAAATGTTCTTATGGGGCGTGGCGCTGTTCGGGATCGCCTCGCTGCTGTGCGGTATCGCCAACTCCATCACCGCCCTGCTCGCGGCGCGCACCCTGCAAGGGATGAGCGCGGCGCTGATCATGCCGCAAATTCTCGCAACGCTGCACGTGACCCTCAAAGGTACGGCCCATGCCCGCGCTATCAGCCTGTATGGGGGGATTGGCGGCGTGGCGTTTATCATCGGGCAGATGGGTGGCGGCTGGCTGGTATCGGCAGATATCGCCGGGCTCGGCTGGCGAAACGCCTTTTTTATTAACGTGCCGATAAGCCTGTTGGTGCTGGCACTGAGTCATCGCTATATCCCGGAAACCCGCAATGAAACCCCAACGCGCATTGACTGGCAGGGCACCTTTGCGCTGGCGCTGATCTTATGCTGCCTGCTCTTCCCGCTCTCCCTCAGCCCGGATTTAGGCTGGCCATGGCAAAGCCAGGCGGCATTACTGGCGATAATTCCGCTAACACTGTGGATGCGTGCCGGCGCGCTGCGTCAGGAACAGCAAGGGCTGCATCCGCTGATGCCGCCACGCTTACTCAAATTGCCCAGCATCCGTTTCGGCCTGTTAATTGCGTTGCTGTTTTTCAGCGCCTGGTCCGGCTTTATGTTCTGTATGGCGCTGACATTACAGGCAGGCGTAGGCATGGCGCCGTGGCAGTCCGGTAACAGTTTTGTTGTGCTTGGGGTGACCTATTTCGCCTCGGCGTGGTATGCGCCGAAACTGATTGCCCGCCACAACGTACGTACCATTCTGCTGAGTGGCATTGCGATTCAAGTAAGCGGCCTGCTGGCGCTGTTCGCCACGCTCTGGTTGACCCATGGGCACCTCAACGCCCTAAACCTTGCGCCTTCAACCGCGCTGATTGGCTACGGCCAGGCGCTGATTGTGAACAGTTTTTACCGTATCGGGATGCGTGACATTGCCACTCAGGACGCAGGGTCAGGCAGCGCCATTCTCAGCACGCTGCAACAGGCCACGCTGGGCCTGGGCCCGGCAGTGCTTGGCGGGTTGTTTTTGCATCTGCTCAATCTCACCCAGGGCAACTACAACGAAGCGCTGGGCGGGTTTTTAGTGGCAGAGATTGTGATGATGCTGATGCTTGCCGTCGCCGCGATTGGCGCGCGCCAGCAGCTCGCCCCCCGCTGCCCGGCAAACTGAGGGGATTAGATCTTAGACGGCAGGCGTGCCACCAGCCGCCAGCGAAACCAGATCTGTGCAACCAGAATCAGCACGCCGCCGATAATTTTTTGCAGCGGCAGACGTTCGCTGTACCAGAGGGCGGCAACGATCACCGTCAGCAGCGGTTCGAGCACCATGATGATAGCAGCGCTGGCGACAGCGGCATATTTCTGCCCCTGCAATTGCAGGCCAAAGCGCAGGCTGGTGGCAATCAGAATGCTGGCGACCAGCCACAGTGCAGTGGTGCCCGTAAACGGCTGCGTCCAGTGTTCAAATAAAAGTGAGATCAACACGCCCGCAACCCCCGTCACCGCCAGTTGCACCGTGGTGAGCGGGAGTAACGGGACATCACGGGCAATGCGGCTGGTGTAGCAAAACGAAATGGATTGCACAAAAGCGGTCAACAAGAACCAGCCCTGGCTGGGATGAAAGACAATCGGCGTGTGCAGGCTTAACAGCGCCAGGCCAATAAAGGCGAGCGGCAGGCACTCCCAGTAGGCACGGGCCGGACGCACGCCCATCATGGCCCAGGCCACCAGCGGCACAAACAGCATAGAGAGGCTCATGATAAATGCCCCCTCGCCCAGCGACGGCGTGGTCGACACCGACCAAATCCACAGGCACAACGTGAGTGCCATCCATAACGCGCTGATAAAGACCTGACGCAGTTTTGCCAGCGCAATACGCTGCCCGCGACAAAATGGCAGCAATACCAGTGCCGCGCCTAAAAAACGTAACCCCAGAAAGGCGAAAACGGGCATCCCGGAGATAGCCTCGCGAGAAAAAATCCAGCCGCAGGCGGCAATGATGGTGGTGATGACCAGAAACAGTTCTGCTTGTCGTTGCCGGTTCATGGGCAAAGCTCCCAACGTATAAAAAAGCCAGCGAAAAGGCTGGCAAAAAAATCACATCAATATTATCAGGCGCTGGCGCGGGAAATATACTGCCAGTCCATCATGATCCTCTCCGCCGGGGCCTCGGGGTTATCGATTTTATTGAGCAGCAGCCCCACGGCTTTGCGACCAATCTCTTTTGACGGTTGATAAACGGTCGTCAGCGGCGGTGTCACCATTTCCGCCAGTTCTGTGCCATCAAACCCGACCACCGCAATATCCTGCGGCATTTTCAATCCGGCTTCGTGAATGGCCAGCACGGCCCCCGCCGCAAGGGTATCCGACACCGCAAAGACCGCATCGGGACGTTCTGCATGGCGCAGCAACGCCTGCATGGCCGCTTTCCCGGCGCTAAAACTCAGGTCGCTGGCATACTCAACAACCGCATACTCACACCGGTGCGCCTTAAGTCCGCTCTGGTAGCCCTCTTCACGCGAGCGGGCATATTTATAGCTGAGATCGTGGTTAATCAGCGCGATACGCTGACAGCCGCGCGCCAGTAATCGATCAATCACGCATTGCGCGGCGCCAACATCATTGATGCCCACGCAGGAGACATCGCCGTCATCGGCATATTCCGCGCACTGCACCCAGGGGGCGTTACCGATAAGCGTCGCCAGTTCCGGCAAGCGCGAGGAGGCGTCCATGGTGATAATGCCATCGACGATTTTCCCGGAAAGCAGGTTCAGCGCCGAGCGGGAGCGCGCCATATCAGAACCGGTATTGCACAGCAGGATACGAAAGCCGTTTTTTTCCGCTTCCTCTTCAATTCCTTTTACCACCTCGGCGCAAAACGGGTTGGCGATATTGGAAACCAGCACCAGAATCATTGAGCTGCGGGCGGTGCGAAGCTGGCGCGCCAACAGATTCGGCTGATAGTTGCTTTCGGCAATGGCTTTGAGCACGCGCTCGCGGTTTTTTTCTTTAACAGATTCGCTGTTATTGAGCACGCGCGAAACGGTCGCGACGGAAACGCCAGCCAGCCTGGCGATTTTCTGAATGGACATAACGTCGATATTTCCTGCGGTTAGCGTCTGGCTAGCAGGCTACCACAACGTCGGATGGCATGCACGATGCACACCTGGTGCCGCATCCGGATAGCATGGCAGGCGTAAGCGCCGCCAGGGTTGTCCCGGATGCGGTTACGCCTCATCCGGGACAACCCGTCCGGGGCGACCTACCTCAACAGGCCACTGTCACCCACTTTTGCTGCTGGTGACTTTGCAGGATGGCATCGATAATAAACATCACGCTGGCCCCATCGTAGAACGAGGCAAACCGCGCCTCATCGCGGGCAGGCATTTTCCCGTCCTGCACCGCGCGATAGAAATTCAGCATCATATTCTTAAACGCATCCGGCCAGCCTTCGATATGCCCGCCGGGAAAATGGGCGCTGGCGGCGACATCCGGCGACATCAGCCCTGGGTCATCGGTCAGTATCTGGTTAGGCTGCTGGCGGTGGCCAATCCAAAGCTGTTGTGGCACTTCCTGGTCCCAACCCAGTGAGCACTCACTACCGTTTACTTCAAAACTGAGGCGATTTTTCCGCCCGGCACTCACCTGCGACACGCTAAAACAGCCCTTACTGCCATCATCAAAACGGACCAGCACCGACCCGGCATCCTCGGTAGTCACGGTTTTGTCCTCCACCTCTGCGGCCTGCTGCGTAGAAGTGAAGGTTGCGGCTCCCCGACTGGCTTTGCGTGTCGGCCAGACAATAGAGAGATCCGCCATCACCTGAGTTATGCGCCGTCCGGTGACAAACTGCAATGTATCGCACCAGTGCGAACCGATATCGGCCACCGCCCGCGATGGGCCGCCGGTTACCGCGTCGACGCGCCAGTTATAGTCCGTTTCCAGCAGCATCCAGTCTTGCAGATAACTGCCGTAGACGGAAAACAGCCTGCCCAGCCGCCCGGATCGGCGCCAACTCGCCGCCTGCTGAACCATCGCAAACTGGCGATAGACAAAACTGACGCCATGCACAACGTTTGCCTGCTCAGCAAGCGCCACCAGTTCACGCGCCTCTTCGGCGGTCATGCACAACGGTTTTTCCGAAAACAGATGCTTTCCGGCCCGCAGGGTCTGGCGGTTAATTTCTGCATGCAGATGATTCGGCGTACAGTTATGAACCACCTGTAACCCCGGATGCGCCAGCAGTGCCTCCACGCTGGCATACGCATGCGGCACGCCAAGCTGCCGCGCCTTTTGCTGCGCGTCCGCCAGATCCGCATCGCACAGCGCCACCACCTCAACGAAGCCCAGCCGCCGAATAGCTTCAATATGCGCCGGGCCAATAAACCCGGTACCGATAATCCCGACCTGAATCATTCCACACTCCCCAGTCCTAACA
The DNA here is from genome assembly GCF_052061655.1 of Phytobacter diazotrophicus. Taxonomy (NCBI): domain Bacteria; kingdom Pseudomonadati; phylum Pseudomonadota; class Gammaproteobacteria; order Enterobacterales; family Enterobacteriaceae; genus Phytobacter; species Phytobacter diazotrophicus. The sequence goes on from NZ_CM125428.1 coordinate 4,148,840, forward strand.
TGTTGCGCACACTACCCCTGTCTTCTTGCCCGGCGGCAAAATCATCAAACGCGTATTCCGACACGGGGATGATGTGACGGCGAATAAACTCGCTCCCTTCCCGCGCGCCGGTCTCTCCCGCTTTCAGGCAACATTCCCACTCCAGCACCGCCCAGCCGTCATAGCCGTACTGGGTGAGCTTGCTGAACACCGCGCCAAAATCGATTTGCCCGTCGCCCGGCGAACGAAAACGACCGGGCCTGTCGACCCAGTTCTGATAGCCGCCATACACGCCACTGCGGCCCTCCTTCCGGTACTCCGCGTCCTTCACATGAAAAGCTTTGATGCGTTCATGATAAATATCGATAAACGCCAGATAATCAATCTGTTGCAGGTGAAGATGACTCGGGTCGTAGAGGATATTGCAGCGCGGGTGGTTGTCTACGCCGTCAAGAAAACGCTCAAAGGTGGCGCCGTCATGCAGGTCTTCACCGGGGTGTATTTCATAGCACAGGTCCACACCCTGTTCATCAAAGCGGTCCAGCACCGGTCGCCAGCGGCGGGCTAATTCAGCAAACGCCTCTTTAAACAACAGGGCGTTATGGGGCGGCCACGGGTAGAGATAAGGCCAGGCCAGCGCACCGGAGAAGGTCGCATGGGCGCGTAACCCAAGGTTTTTTGAGGCACGCGCCGCCTGAAACAGTTTTTCTATAGCCCAGTCCTGACGCGCCGCCGGGTTTCCCCGCAGCGCCGCGGGTGCAAAGCCGTCAAACGCCGCGTCATAAGCCGGGTGTACCGCAATCAGTTGCCCTTCAAGGTGGGTGGAAAGCTCGCTAATCACCAGACCGCGCTCCGCCAGCACGCCGCGCACATCATCACAATAACTCTGGCTTTGCGCCGCCTGTTCGACATCAAAAATCGCCGGGTGGTTACAGGGGATTTGCAGCGCCTTGTACCCCAGCCCTGCCGCCCAACCGGCCAGCCCTTCAAGCGTATTAAACGGCGGTTTCTGCCCAATGAATTGCGCCAGAAAAATCCCCGGCCCCTGAATGGTTTTCATAGCACCTCCCACAGCTTATGCGTGCTCTTGGTCGTTGTATTTAAAAGAAAGAAGGAAAATCAGCGCGATAACGGCCGCGGCAATCGCCGGGATCCACCAAAAGGTCACCCATGCCTGCGGCAGTGTCTGCCCGGCGACAAGGCGGTTGTACAGCGCGCCGGAAATTTGTGAGCCCAGCAGCATGCCAATGCCATAGGTAAACATCACAATCATGCTTTGCGCCTGGCCTTTTACCTTTTCGCCCGCCACGCGGTCGGTGTAGATAAAGCCGACGACGAAGAAAAAGTCGTAACAGACCCCGTGCAGCAAAATGCCGAGATAGAGCAGGAAGCGCCCTTCCTCACTGACGCCGAGGGCAAAGAAGGCGTAACGCACAAACCAGGCACACATGCCGATAAGCAGCATGTACTTCACGCCAAGACGGCGAAACAGCAGCGGGATCACCAGCATAAAGAAGATTTCAGACATCTGGCCGAATGACATGGCGGTACTCACATCCGCCACACCGGCATCCGCCAGATACGAGGCGGTATAGGCGTAATAGGTGCCGAGTGGGACAGAAATCAGCGTCGCGCAGAGCGAGAAAACAAAGAAGTGACGGGTTTTGAGTAAGGCAAATGCATCGGCACAGAACAGATCGCGCATAGCGACAGGCAGCCCTTTAGCGGGTGCCGGCGTATGCGGCAACGTCAGGCTATAAAGCGCCAGCGCTACGGAGCAGATTGCCGCCACCTGGAAAATGGTCACGCTGGAGGAAATGCCCGTTACGCCGATAAAGATCCCCGCCACAATCCAGCCAATGGTGCCGAACACGCGTACCACCGGGAAAGTTTTATCGATATTGCTCAGGCTGTGGAAGGCAATATTGTTGGTCAGCGCAAGTGTAGGCATATAGCACAGCGTATAGCCAAACAGCTGCGCAATCAGCATGGCGCCGTTTTCCGCCACCAGGGCCTGCGGCACAAACATCAAAATCGCGGCCCCCGCCAGGTGCATCACCGCCATCACTTTTTGCGAGGCGAAGAACCGGTCCACCAGCATGCCGAGCACGAACGGCGACAGAATAGACGCAATAGGCCCGGCGGAAAATGCGTCGCCAATCAGCAGCGACATGTTGTGCTGCGTCATCACCAGACCGAGCGTGACAGACCAGCTCCCCCAGATAAAAAACTGTAAAAACATCATCAGCGACAGCCGCGGTACCAGCAGTCGATGCTGGACCAGATTTCCACTACTTTCGGTTGTTGACACCATTTTTTTGCCTCACCTTTAAAAAGTAATCGATTACAAAACGCATCAAGAAGAAAAGTAATCGATTACAATTTATTTATCCTGAGCGCTGACGCAATTGTGGGAGATCAATCACGATAAATTTACCAGGGAGAAAATGCCCCGCCGGATCCGGCGAGGCAGCGATCATTACGCGCGTTTTGCAGAACGGCGTGACAGGCGGAAAGCAGCAAACAGAAAGAGGATCCACACCGGCAGCAGAATAGCAGACAGGCGCATGCCGTCCATGGTGCACATCAGGATGAGGATCATCAGCATAAAGGCGATGCACAGATAATTGCCGAAGGGATAGAGCAGCGCCTTAAACTGGGGATCGCGCCCTTTACGGCGCATCGCGGCGCGGAATTTCAGGTGCGCCAGCGAAATCATGATCCAGTTCAGCAGCAGCGTCGCCACCACCAGCGCCATCAACAGTCCAAACGCCTCTTTTGGCAGGATGTAGTTAACCAGCACCACCAGAGACGTGATCGCCCCGGAGAGGAACAGTGAGTTCACCGGCACGCCGCGACGGCTGACGCGGGTCAGGAACGCCGGCGCATTTCCCTGTACCGACAAACCAAACAGCATGCGGCTGTTAGAATACACACCGCTGTTATAGACCGACAGTGAGGCCACCAGGATGACAAAATTCAGCGCCGATGCCACGAGGTTGCTGTTCAGGTTATGGAAGATCATCACAAACGGGCTGCTATCCGCTTTGATATCAACCCACGGATAAAGCGCCAGCAGAACCACCAGGGAACCGATATAAAAGAGCAGAATGCGATAGACCACCTGGTTGACCGCTTTCGGGATAGTGGTGTGCGGCTCGCTGGCTTCTGCCGCCGTGATCCCAATCAGTTCCAGGCCGCCAAAAGAGAACATAATTACCGCAAGGGAGAGGATCAGGCCGTTCCAGCCGGTAGCGAAGAAGCCGCCGTGAGACCAGAGATTGTCAAAGCTGGCTTTTTCTCCGCCGTGGCCGCCGAACAGCATCCACAGGCCAAAGCCGATCATGCCAATGATCGCCAGCACTTTGATAAGAGCAAACCAGAACTCGGTTTCGCCATACAGACGCACGTTAACCAGGTTGACCGCATTAATAATGATGAAAAAGGCGGCAGCCCAGATCCAGGTGGGGACATCGGGAAACCAGTACTGCATATAGATGCCGGCGGCGGTCAGTTCCGCCATGCCCACCAGCACAAACATCGCCCAGTAGTTCCAGCCGGATAAGAAGCCTGCAAAAGGTCCCCAGTATTTAAAGGCAAAATGGGCAAATGAACCTGATACCGGCTCCTCAACCACCATCTCACCAAGCTGGCGCATAATTAAGAAAGCAATGATGCCCGCGACGCCATAGCCCAGCAGCACGGCGGGCCCCGCCATCTGAATTGCCGGACCGATACCCAGAAACAGCCCGGTACCGATAGCGCCCCCCAGGGCGATTAATTGAATATGGCGGTTTTTTAGTCCTCGTTGCAGCGTCGGCCCCGATTCCGACGCGGTATCTGCTGAATGCTCAGATACCCTTGACGCGTTTTTCACGTCTTTCCCCTTTTCGTGTTTTCGTAAAGCCGCACCTTTTAACATTTACGGCACGGCGTAGCAAGAAAGTCAGGGCCGCCAAAAAGGCGTCGTGAGCAGGCACGCAATATCGCCTGCCATGGAGACGCACGGGATAATAATCCGTTCTGCATAGATGACTTGAGAAGCCCCCCGGCAAAAACCCGTGTATTTGCGGCAGAAGAAAACCGAGAAAAACGCATCACGCGTTATGCTTGAATATCGGGACATCAGAGAGCAAAGTGGGTCGGCAAGCGCCGTGTCATGCCGCTGTCAGGTTACTGTCGGGTGCATGTCGTGTCGCTATTTTCGCTTTTGGGCGACGCTGTCATCCTGCTAACCACGGAGACATTCTGATGAGTACCAATCGAGTGAAAGAGTTTCGCCTTGCCCGTGCCTGGTCACAGGAACAACTGGCGGAAATGGCTGCATTAAGCGTGCGCACCATACAGCGCATTGAAAACCAGGAGCAACCAAGCCTGGAAACGCTCAGCGCCCTGGCTGCCGTTTTTGAAGTGAGCGTTAGCGAACTGTCCGGCAGCACACAAAGCGAAGGCGATGAAGCGCTGGATCAGCGCATTACGGAAGCCAGAAAGCAACTGGAAGAAGAGAGCCGCCTGTACCGCTCAATATTAACCGCGGTGGTGGTCTGCGTTTTACTCTATATCCTCAATCGCACAACGTCGCCAGAAAGCGTCTGGTCGCTCTGGGTGGCTGCCATCTGGGGCGCATTACTGGTGGTGCGTGGGCTGCGTGTTTTTGTCTTTGCCAATCTGATTAGCGGATGGCAGAAAAAACGACTGCAAAAGCTGCTGCGCAAGTAATGAGATAAGCGCGCTACTGCCAGTGCGTAGCGCCTTGCCCGGACCTTACAGGCGCTTGATAAAACAGACCGCCTCAGCCCTGCCAATATAGACACCGTAATTGTCGGTAACGGTGTAGCCATGCTTTTCATAAAACGCCACGGCCTTGTGGTTGACGCGCCGCGTTTCAAGGGTGATTTCGCGATAGCCAAGTGTCCTTGCCGCCTCTTCCAGAAAGCGCAGTATTGCGCTGCCCACCCCCGCTTCGCTCCCCGTGGAATACATCCTTTTCAGCTCCGCCGTTTCCTCTGTTAACGGGCGAATAGCGCCACAGCCTATCGCAACACCCTGCGCGTTTCGGGCCAGCGCCCATACTGAACGCGCGGATTGCAGGTCATCAATGTTAAAAGATCGCTTGCCGCTGCTGCCAGTGATGCGCGCAAGCACGGCAGAGAGTTTTTCAATAAGCACCTGCGAGTCTGCCGATAGCGGATCGGCTCTTTCTACCTGGATCATTCTTCCCTCTTACGGCTGATACAGAGCGCGCAATCGGCCCTTTGCCCTGTAGGGAAGAGGAGAAAACGCTAACGCTGCATTCCCCAGCGCTTAATCGTCACTTTCTCCAGAGTGGCAAACACCACCCCTTCCACCAGCAGGCCAATCGCAATCACCGTCACCAGCCCGGCGAATACCCTGTCAGTAAACAATTCATTGCGGTTCTGGAAGATATACCACCCCAGCCCGCCCTGGCCGCTCGAGGCGCCAAACACCAGCTCAGCGGCGATCAGTGTACGCCAGGCAAACGCCCAGCCGATCTTTAACCCGGCGAGGATCGACGGTAGCGATGCCGGGATCAAAATGGTTAAAACATAGCGTGGACCACTCAGCCCATAATTACGCCCGGCCATGCGCAGCGTTTCCGGCACGCCACTGAACCCTGACCAGGTATTAAGCGCAATCGGCCACATCACCGAATGTACCAGCACAAACACCAGGCTGACATTCCCCAGCCCGAACCACAACAGCGCCAGCGGCAACAGCGCAATGGCGGGTAATGGGTTAAGCATCGCCGTTAGCGTGCTCAGCAGGTCACGGCCAAACTGCGTGGTGACTGCCAGCGCGCTCGCCAACAGTGCCAGTACGCTGCCAATCAAATAGCCCTTTAGTAATGTGCTAAACGAGTTGACGATCTTTTCCGGCAACTCGCCGTTACGCATATCCTCTGCCAGAGCATGCATTGTCTGCACCACACCTGGCAACATCAAATCGTTTTGCGCCACCCGCGCGGCCAGCTCCCATAACGCCAGTACCAAAAGCAGAATCAACGATTTGCGCAGCCATGTCTGATTCCATAAGCGCTGGCCCAGCGGTAGCGGCGTCTCAACCGGGAGATCGCGCAGCGGCGCCAGCTCACGCTCAAACTCAGGACGAATGTAAGGTGGCTGCGACATAGGCACGCTCCTGTTTCTGTTCGGGCCGCGGGTCGTTCGCCGTGGTCGGGAATAACAAATCGTGAATATGACGGGCGGCATGTTGAAACGCTTCGCTACCGTAGTCATTCAGGGAATATTGATGGCAATTGAGTTCAGCACGTACCCGGCCAGGGTGCGGCGACAGCACCAGAATTCGGCTTCCCACCACCAGCGCTTCCTCAATAGAGTGCGTCACAAACAGCAGCGTAAAGCGTTCTTCCTCCCACAGGGCGAGCAACTCCTCTTGCATCGTGCGACGCGTCAGGGCATCCAGTGCGGCAAAGGGTTCATCCATCAGCAGAATACGCGGTTTCATCGCCAGCGCCCGGGCAATCGCCACCCGCTGCTTCATGCCCCCCGAGAGCATATGCGGCATCACATCGGCAAAGTCCGCCAGCCCCACCTTGCTCAGGAAATGCAGCGCCGTGTCACGGGCTTCCGGGCGAGTAGCCTTGCGACTTGCCAGCAACGGGAACATCACGTTCTCCAGCACCGTCTTCCAGGGCGGCAACTGGTCAAACTCCTGGAAAACCATCATCCGCTCCGGACCAGGGGCGCGAATACGTTGTCCTTCGAGCAACATTTCCCCGCCGCGCGGCGCAAGAAAACCCCCTGCCGCTTTTAGCAGGCTGGATTTTCCGCACCCGGATGGTCCGAGCAAAATAAAGCGATCGCCTGGCCAGACATCAAAGCTGACATCATGGGTAGCCCGCACCTGGCGTTCACGGGTGCGGTATTCAATATCCACATTTCTGACCTGCAGCAGTGGTCCGTCGGACGTTGTCTGTGCCATCGTTGCCTCCGCCATGCGGCTTAACTGCCTGGGTTTTCCCACGCTTCGTTGAAGAAATAGTCTTTCCAGGAGTCGGCTTTGTTTTTCAACACGCCCAGCTCATGAAGTTTTTCGGCGTATACACCCGTACGTTCAGGCGAGACGGTAAAGCTGATTTCCGGGTCATTAACAATTTTTTGTACCAGCGCCAGCGGCAGGCGAGATTTCTCTACCCGAATATAGGTTTCTGCGGCTGCATTTTTATCGGCATTAATAATTTTTGCCGCTTCGACGAGCGCACGATAAAACGCTTTATAGGTTTTTGGATTCTCATCATGGAATTTTTGCGTGGTGTACAACACGTTAAATGTCGCCTGTCCGCCAAGCACATCATAAGAGCTGAGAATTTTATGTACGTTGCTGTGTTCCAGCGCCTGATACTGGAATGGCGGGCTGGAGAAATGAGTTGTAATTTCCGAGCCACCGGCAATTAATGCGGCACTAGCATCCGGGTGTGGCAAGCTGACGCTTATATTATCGAAACGTTTGAAATCGGCGTTACCATATAATTTGGCGGTTTCAATTTGCAAGGTTCGCGACTGGAATCCCACTCCTGCTGCGGGTACTGCGATACGGTCTTTATCGCTAAGATCTTTTATGGTTTTCACCGCCGGATTATTGCTGAGCAGGTAGTTAGGCATCGATCCTAATGAGGCAATCGCCTTCACATTTTGTTTGTCTTTGGTGCGATCCCACAGGGTCAGAAGCGGTGGAACCCCGGCAGATGCCACATCCAGCGCGCCGGAAAGTAGCGCTTCATTCATGCCTGTCGCCCCGGAAATGGTGCGCCAGTCAACCTCAATATCGAGCCCCTCTTTTTTCCCCTCTTTTTCGATAAGCTGTTGGTCACGCACCACATCAAGAATCAAATAACCAATACCAAACTGCTGTGCAATGCTGATTTTTCCTTCTGCCAGCGCCGATGCGCTAATACCGCTCAGCGCGACGGTCAATATTGCGCTGGCGATCATTTTCATTTTATTCATGTCCTTTCCCCGGAGGTTTCATAAGTCATATCCGGAAAATGATTGGCTGGCGGGGCATTAAAAAGGAAATGATTTTATTCGCAATGCTTAGCTAAAAATTCACAATAGAGATGTGCGGTGTTTTATGGAGATGAATAGTTAAAAAGTGGCAAAGCTAAGTTATTTTTGATGGTTATGTAAAAAAAGCATCCTCGCTATAGTCAAAATACACTCAATAACCCTGCTTGCGGTAAGATTAATTATGCCCGTATTAACCCACCAGCAATTGCGCACACTGCTGGAACAGCATCTCGTGCGTGTAAATACCCCACAAGACATTGCCCGCCAGGTCGCTGACAACCTCGTCGACGCCTCGCTAAAAGGTCACGATTCACACGGCGTTACCCTTCTTCCACGCTATATCAGCGCCATTCTGGCGGGCGATTTACAACCGTCGGCGCAGTTGCGGCTGATTCGCGATGCTGGCCCCCTGCTCTCTTTTCATGGCGGATACGGTTTTGGCCAGGTTCTCGGCAGGCAGGCGATGGCGGCGGGTATTGAACGCGCGCAGCAATATGGCGTCGCGCTGGTAAGCCTTGCGGATTCACACCATCTGGGGCGTATCGGCGCCTGGGCCGAACAGGTCGCCGCGGAGGGGCTGGTGTCGATCCATTTTGCTAATGTCGCCGCGCCGTCTGCGGTATTACCGTTTGAGGGACGCAGCCCGCGCCTTGGCACCAATCCCTTCTGCGTGGGCGTGCCGGTCAGCGGGCGAGCGCCGGTGATTTTGGACTTCGCCACCAGCGCCATCGCCGGGAATAAAGCGCGCATTGCCTGGAATGAGGGGCGCGCCATTCCGCCAGGCTGTGCGGTGGATGCAGACGGTAATCCCACCACCGATCCGCGCTGGCTAATGGAGGAGCCATATGGCGCGCTGCTGGCCTTCGGCGGGCATAAGGGCGCAGGGCTGTCGCTGATTTGCAGTCTGTTGGGGGCCGCGCTAACCGGCGGCGAGACCGAGAGCCACCAGATCCCGCCGCGCAAGGGCATCATCAATAATATGCTTTCTATTATTTTCGATCCTGCCCGGCTGGGCGCGGGCGAGAATTATGTTAAGGAGGTGATGGCTCAACTGGACTGGATGAAGCACGACCAGCAGGGGCACGATGTTCTGCTTCCCGGCGAACCGGAAGCCCGCGCCAGGCAACAGCGGCTGGAGAACGGAATCTACGTTGACGAGGTGAGCTGGAAACAGTTTGAGGCGCTGGGGCTGTAGGTTTTCCCGCAAAGTGACCTTTTCCCCTCACTCCAGGGGCGAGGAAACCGCTTTTCACCCTCTCCCTAACCCTCTCCCCAAAGAGGAGAGGGGACCGATCGTGCTCGCATTTTGTGGGGATTCCTCACCCCTTGAGGGAGAGGGAACAGCCGCAGACCCCTCCCCGCCACTTTTTTTTGAAAGTTGCACAAAATTTGGGGTTGATAACAAAGATGATAAAGATTATCTTTCTCATCACCGAGTAGTTGAGTAAATCGCTCAGGTATTCGGTACGACATTGCTCACATTGCTTCCAGTATTATTTGCCCGCGCGTCACGTGCGGGCTTTTTTTTGCCTCTGGCAAAGTGGCTGTGATTTGCCTTTAGGAACAATAATCTACCGTAATAATCATCTGTAATCCGCTGCAATGAAACCGTCACAATCAGGCTTTATCCTCAGATTATTCTTATCAAGGAAAACAGCAGGATCATGGATATACCTCTTTCATCGCGGCAGCTTACTGCGGGCGTGTTACGTATTGCCGTTCCGCACGTAACCCCCGAAGCAAATAATGTGCAGGTCATGTCGATGTTCTCCGAACATAAGTCACTGATTGGCTTACCCGTTCTTGAACAGAATCGCCCTATTGGCATGATTAACCGCCACATTTTTCTTTCGCAGATGAGCCGTCCGTTTTTCCATGAACTGTATGACCAGAAAAGCTGCATCGCGTTTATGGATAAAACGCCGCTCATTGTCGAGGCTGACGCAGGCCTGGATTACCTGGCCGAGCGCGTCATCGAAACGGGCGATAAAGCGATTACCGAGGGGTTTATCCTGACCGAAGATAACCAATACATCGGTATTGGCCTCGGTCTTGATCTGATTCGCACGGTATCGGATTTGCAGGCGAAACAGCATAGGCAAATCATGCAAAGCATTGAATATGCGCGCATCATTCAGGAGTCCATGCTCAGCCGCTCGCGGCAAAACATTGAGCAAACGCTGAATGACTGGTGTCTGTACTGGCACCCGCGTGATTGTGTAGGCGGCGATATCTACGCCTTTCAGCGCTGCGAAAACGGCTGGCTTCTGGTGCTGGCCGACTGTACCGGGCACGGCGTTCCCGGTGCGTTTATGACCTTTATTTTTTCGTCTGCGCTCGAAAAAGCGCTGACTCAGGCGCAGGCCCACGAGCCAGATCGCCTGCTCGCGTCAATCAACCATTATATAAAACAGACGTTGAGCCAGAGTCATCCCACCGCAGATATGGGCCAGTCCAACGACGGTTGTGACGCCATCGCCGTGTTTGTCGATACGCAAAATGAGCAGCTCATTTGGTCTAACGCGCGTATGCATGCCTTTATGCTCGGCGCGGACGACGAAGAGGTCGTTAATCTTGACGGCGATCGCAAAGGTATCGGCTATTCAGATACGGCCACAGATTATCAGTGGCGTCGTCATCAGCGTCCGTTACGTCGCGGCGATCAGTTGTTGATCGTAACCGATGGCGTAACCGATCAAATTGGCGGTCCGCGGGAAATAATGTTTGGTAAAAAGCGTATTCAGTCATTGTTATTGCAGCAACGTGCGCTGCCGATGTCATCCATTTCCGAGGCGCTACTCCTGGCGCTGACGAGCTGGCAGGGCAAGCAATCCGCGCGTGATGACATGACCTGGTTTGGTTTCCGTTGGTGATAAATTAAATGAAAATAAGCGACCTGCAGGTCAAAGAAGCGGTTTTGCTCCCCCTTTTCACTCTTCAGCGGCAAAGCGCTGTCGAGCTTTTTTATACGGGCTATTTTTCCCAACAGCACATTGTGTCGATGGGTGACGTGATGCGCACGTGGCTGGATAAACATGAAGCCTCCTCTGCGACGCGTCGCAAATTATTCTCCGTCTTTATTGAGATGGGGCAAAACATCGTTCGCTATTCATCGGATGAACGCTTTCTGTGCACGGGCCAGGATGAATTGCGTTATGGTTCACTGTGTTTTCACACCGACCAGGCAAATTATTACCTCGAAACCGCAAATCTGGTTGGCCCGGAAGAATCCTCTTTGCTAAAAACAAACCTCGAAGTCCTGCGCACAATGACACAGGCGGAAATCCGCAATGCCTGGAAACAGGGATTACGCAGTGAAGCGCCTGCCACAAGCAAGGGCGCGAACATTGGTTTGTTGACCATGGCGCGGGATACCAGTGAGCCACTGGAGTATCGCATTCATCCACTGGCGGCCAGTCCGTTGTCCGCCTTTCACCTAAAGGCAACGTTTTGCCATGACTGATATGACATTAACCTCTTCCATTGAGCAGCCCGCAACCCAGGCCACACCGGAAGTGAATTTTGATTTTTCAGCACATCGTCTGGTGCTTAAAGGTGAAGCTTATCCTGAAAATGCCGCGGCGTTCTTTCGCCCGCTGTTGCAGGCCATTGAGAACTGGCTGCAAGACAAACCGGCCACCGATGAACCGGTTCGTCTGCATGTCGCACTGAGCTATTTCAATAGCTCCAGCACCAAGCTGTTATTTGAACTGTTCGAGTGTCTGAACGGCTTTGCGAAAGGCGGTATCGCCTGCGAGCTGCACTGGTACTATGACGAGGAAGACGATATTTCCGAAGAGTTCGGTCAGGAGTTACGTATCGACTTCCCTTCCCTGGCGGTCTTTCTTATCCCGGATCTTGACGCATGCTAGATATTAATGAGCTTTTCAAGGAGGAATATTCCGTACTCGAAGAGGCTCGCCTGGCGGCGGCAGACGCCACGCTGCCCGCAGACGCCTGTCGTGAAAAACTGTGGAGCGTGGCGAAGCATTATCAACGCCTGATCCGCGAATCCTACCGCGTGATCAGCCGCAGCGACCGTGCGGAACGTGAACTGAACCGTATGAATGAGCAACTGCAAAAACTGGCGGCGCAGCTTGAGTATGAGGCCACACACGACCCGCTCACCGCCGTCTTTAACCGCAGCGCCATCATCAACCACATCAATAAATCCCTGACGCAGGCAAACGTCGCCCTGATCCTGCTGGACATTGATCACTTCAAACGCATCAATGATGAATATGGTCACCCCACGGGTGACAGGGTAATTTGCGCGCTGGTATCGCGCATTCGCCGCGCGCTGCCGGAAAGTGCGTCCATTGGCCGCGTCGGCGGTGAAGAGTTTACGATTTTACTGCCGGAAGCCCGGATTGAAGATGCGATGATCATTGCCAGTTACATTCACTCTTCCCTGAATGCATCGCCGCTGGATGTCTTACCGCAACAACTGGTGACCGCCAGTTTTGGTGTCAGCCTTGGCATGAAAAACAGTGATTTTGAAAACCTGTACAGCGCCGCCGACGCCGCGCTTTATACAGCGAAAAAGCGCGGGCGTAACCAGGTTGCGCTACATGAGGATTTTTTTCGCCAGGCCCCCCCGGTCCAGGCGAACATCGCACTCGTCCGTTAGGGTAGCAGGGCATCCTGATATGCCGGTCGTCAGTCGCGTTATTCGATGACGACCAGCGGCTCGTCAAACTCAACCGGCTGACCACTTTCCGCCAGAATCGCCTTCACTACCCCTGCTTTGTCCGCTTCGATTTGGTTCATCATTTTCATCGCTTCAACAATGCACAGGGTATCGCCCACATTCACTTTCTGGCCGACTTCACAGAACGCTTTGGCATCCGGGCTCGGCGTTCGATAAAAGGTCCCGACCATCGGGGAACGCACGATGTGACCACTGATTTGTGCGGCAGCAGACTCTGCCGCCACTGTGGTTACGACTGGCGCAACTGCGTTTGACTGTGCTGGTTGCGGCATGACGGGGAGGGTATACGTATGCTGTGTCGCAGGGGTAGCGACCGCGCGACTGATACGCACCGACCCTTCGCCTTCGGAAATTTCCAGTTCGGAGATGCCTGACGCTTCGACCAGTTTGATCAGTTGCTTGATTTTCTCAATATCCATAGGGGTTCTCAGTGGTTCAGTGCCGGATGTCGCGCAAGTGTAACGACGTGAATATGCAGTGTATAGAAGAGGTTATTGCAAAGCGCAACGACAAACAGGATCTCCGGCGATCGAAGGGGAATAACGAAATGCGCAGGGTGAAGAAAAACAGCGGCGCTAAAAACGATTAAGCCCTGGCAGATGCCAGGGCCTGGTGTTTTAAGTCGAGCAAATACTTCAAGTTTATTTACCCTCCCGGCGCTTATCTCCGGCACTCACTATCTATTGTGGCGTTAGCTCTGTCTGGGGGTGAAGCCATAGTAGTCTATCGGAAAATTCCTGGCAATAAGCAGATCATACCAGCTTTTCAGAATTATGACGGCGATCATAATTTCCTAAAGGTTCCAAAAAAACTCACTAAATGGCCAAAAAAAAGCCAGCTCTCACGAGCTGGCCGCAACATGTCCAAAACCTTTTATCCAACAATGTCTTTCAATAGAGAAGACCATCATTACATACACAGAGAGCTTTGCATTCCTAATGCGCTTTAAGCGTAGACCGCAAAGTTAGCCCTGCTATAAAACAAGAAAATTCCTGGCAACACGACTAAAGCCATTGCTCTAAAAGCAATCCCTGCGCGCCAAAAACCGGGTCGCTATGGGGGAAGGTCGCACTGGCAATCGCGGCTAACCTTTGCGCATCGGCTGCATCACGGCAGAGATCGAAATCCTGCCCTGGTGGATACGCGCCGACGACGGAAAAATCCGCGCTACTGCCGAGATTACAGTGCCCTGTCCCGGCAGGTAATACCACCACATCACCCGCTCGCACGGTCAATTCTTTACCGCCCGGACCGCCCAACATCAGCCTGGCTTCACCGCCAACAATCCCCAGTACCTCATGCGCCGTGCTGTGGTAGTGGTGGTAATCAAACACCCCATCCACCCATTGTGGCGGCCAGCCATTTTTCGCAAACAACTGCTGCGCGTCCTGGGCTGTTGCCCGCCCCGGAATCACCTGGCGATACAGCAACACGGGCAACACTGGATTATTAGGTACCCACTCTTTTGGCGAAAGCAAGAAAGCCCCGGTCACGGGAGCCGAAGCTGCCGCGGACTGCCCCTTTTCAGCCGCCTCAAGCAACCAGGGGGTCGTCAGCGCAGCGCCAGAAAGCATCTTCATAAAACAGCGACGATTCATATCAGCCATAGCCCCTCCTGCATGTTGATCCATCTCCTTAGCGTAGATGAAATCCCACCATCCCTTCGCCCTCTTGCGATATCTGTCGCTATGGATCCCGGCGGCGATCATTTTTCTGCCAATGAAATTCCTGTAATTTCATCATGATTACAAATGGGTTATCGATCGCCAGGGATCCGGCCATTAAAGGTAGGTCGTTGTGCAAGAAAATAAGAAGATGTCCGCGTCGCCTGACGCGAAACCCACATTGGGGCAGCTCTGGCTGGCCTGTTTTATGTTAGGGGTGACCGGATTTGGCGGGGTGTTGCCGCTTATGCACCGGGCGCTGGTGGAAAAAAAGCGCTGGCTATCAGAACAACGTTTTGCCGAACTGCTGGGGCTGTGTCAGTTTCTGCCTGGCGGAAATGCCGTGAATTTGTGCGTCGCCACCGGGGTGGAATTCCATGGCATAAAAGGGGGATTTATCGCGCTGGTGGGGTTACTGACCGCACCGCTGCTGGTCATAGTCTGTCTTGGCAATACCTGGCTACTCTGGCATGACAACCCGCTGGTCGCCTCGGTCTTCGCCGGTATATCCGCCGCTGCCGCGGGGCTTATCATTGCTACTGGCCTGAAAATCCTGCGCTCGATGCCGCGTGCGCTGACATCGTGGCTTATTCTTGGCGGGATCATTGTTGCGATTGCCCTTTTCCGCCTGCCGCTGCTGCCGGTCTTACTGGTCGCCGTGCCGCTGAGTATTATGCTGAGCTACCGGAAACACACATCATGACAACGCTGTTTTCCCTCGCCTTCATTTTTTTACAGCTCTCGTTTTTAGCCCTGGGCGGCGGTAATGCCATTATCCCTGAGTTGCAACGCCAGGTGGTCGACGTGCATCACTGGATGACCTCACGGGAGTTCAGCGAACTGTTCGCTCTCGCCCAGGCCGCGCCTGGCCCCAATATGATGATTACCTCACTGGTCGGCTGGCGCGTTGCGGGCATCGCCGGGCTGATGGTGTCGACCGTTTGCCAGTTCGTCCCCTCGTCACTGATCGTGGTGGCGTGCGTGACCTTATGGAATAAGAACACCGACGAGAAAATGAAACGCGTATTAAACCATGCGTTAATCCCGCTGACGGTCGGGCTGGTTATCTCCGGCGGGGCGCTGGTCGCCGGAGCGGTGATCCATAATTATCTGCAACTCGCCACGATTGCGGTCTGTATTGTCCTGTTTTTGAAAACCCGCCTTTCGCCGCTGATTTTACTGGCCGCAGGCGGAATAGTCGGACTGATAGCCGCCTTATACGGGCTCTGACCTCATCTGCCACACCGCCACATCCAGACTGTCACTCCCCCTTTGCGAAGGGGGAGTGTAACCTGCACACTACCGCTTCTTTTTTCACCGAATTCGCCCCGACTTCCCCACACCGCCTTGCCCCACGACCACGCACCATTGTCGACATTTGCACCAATTTAGCCATCAAAAAACCTTATCTTGCAGCCAAAAACCGCGAAAAACCGCCTTTTAACGCCTGGCACAAAAATGGCATAGAGAAACAAACTTAACCAGTTAGTCAAAAAACAGGGGAGGCCTGGAATGAGCCAGTTGATCTATGCAGAGGAATCTGCGGTCGTACCGTTAAAACCGGCAACCGCCACCGCACGGCCTGCCATCAGGGTAAACCAGGCCAACGTGATTTATCCGGCAGCCGACCAGCCGGTACATGCGCTCAAAGACATTAACCTGACCATTCGCCAGGGGGAGTTTGTCTCGTTTATCGGCCCTTCCGGCTGTGGCAAAACCACGTTATTGCGTGCCATTGCAGACCTCGAACCCATCACCTCCGGCGAAGTACTGGTAAACGATATGTCGCCTTCGGAGGCTCGCCAGGCGGGAGCCTACGGCTATGTCTTCCAGGCCCCGGTCCTGTTGCCATGGCGCACCGTGCTGGCCAACGTCAAACTGCCGCTGCAAATCCAGGGCGTGCCGCCGGAGCGCTGCGACGAAATCGCCCGCGAGCAGTTGGCACGCGTCGGGCTAAAAGGCTTTGAGAAAAAATATCCGTGGCAGCTTTCCGGCGGCATGCAACAGCGCGTCTCCATTGCCCGTGCGCTGGGTTTTGAACCCAAAATTCTGATGATGGACGAACCTTTTGGCGCGCTGGATGAACTGACGCGCGACAACCTCAACCAGCAATTACAACAACTGTGGTTTAACGAACAGCGCACGATGGTCTTCGTGACCCACTCCATTTCCGAGGCCGTCTACCTGTCGACCAAAATTGTGGTGATGTCGCCGCGTCCGGGCAGAATTGTGAAGGTAATTGACTCTCCGCTTCCGGCCGGGCGCTCCCTTGCCATTCGCGATACCCCGGCGTTTTTACAACTCGCCGCCGACGTGCGCGAAGCACTGGTGGAGGGACATCATGACCATTAGTCAGCGTCTGCATCTGCACGTTCTGCCCGTCGGCAGCGTATTGCTGGTGGCGTTGATTCTCTGGTACGTGCTGGCTTTCGCCCTGAATGCCTCCGGGGTGATTGACCGTGTACTGACCCCGCGCGGCCCCTGGACAAGCACAGACCTGATTGACGCCTCCCTCAATGCCACCCGCCCGCTGCTGCCTGCGCCACATCAGTTGATTATTGATATCTGGAACAGCATCACCCAGTGGCCACTTACTTCTCCACGCAACCTATTACTGCATACCTGGGTGACCGCCAGCGCCGCGCTGACCGGTTTCGCCATGGGCGTGGTGTTAGGCGTACTTCTGGCGGTGTGCATTGTCCATTCACGGACGCTCGATAAAGCGCTGATGCCGTGGATTGTCGCCTCGCAAACCATTCCGGTACTGGCGATTGCCCCCATCGTGCTGATTATTCTCGGCAGTCTGGGGGTTACGGGTATGCTCCCCAAAGCAACCATCGCCATGTACCTGTGCTTTTTTCCGGTCACCATCGCCACCGTGCAGGGGCTGCGTTCGCCGCAAAAAATGGAGATGGAACTGGTGCATACCTATGCCGCCAGACGGGTCGATATCTTCTGGATGGTGCGTCTGCCCTCCTCGTTGCCCTATCTCTTTCCGGCCTTTCGCGTCGCCATTGCCAGTGGTCTGGTCGGCACGATGGTGGCGGAGCTGCCCACCGGCGCACAGGCCGGGCTGGGGGCAAGGCTGCTCACCGGCTCCTATTACGGCAACACCATTCAGATCTGGTCTGCTCTGGTGATGGCCTCCCTGCTGGGCCTGGCATTAACCGGGCTGGTAACCCTGACCGAACGGCTGGTGATGCGCCAGCGTAAGGGGGCATGATGAAAAAAAATACAACGCCAGGCACCCTGCTGTTAGTCAGCGCCTTCATTGTTGCCGTTCTGTCGCTGATTCAGTTAAGCGGAGACAGCGATGCCGCTTATGGGCTTCGTTTCCATGCGCTGCTGCTTGTTGTCTGTTCGCTGCTGGCCTGTTCGCAGACGGCTTTACGTAGCGTGCTGTTCGCCGTTGCGCTCGCAGGCAGCGCACTTTGGCTTGCGCTGTTGCCGTTTAATGGCCTGAGCACCCTCGCCCTGGCGCTGCTTGCCGCCGTCAGCGTACAGAGACTGGCGAGCGCCCCGGTCCCGCCTGCCGCCGTCGCCGCGCTGCTCGGCATCTGGCTGCTGTGGTTCTGGCAGATTCTGGTCACTGGCTTTGCCGTTCCGCAGGTCATCCTGCCTGCGCCACTGGATATTCTCACCGCGTTAGTCGACGGCGTCTCACTGCTGGCGGGTGACCTGGTACAAACGGTCCTCAAATCGGTGCTGGTGGGATATCTACTGGGTTGTGGTTTAGGCATTGGCGTGGCGCTGCTTATCGACAGATTACCCTTCCTGCAACGCGGGCTGCTGCCGGTCGCCAGCCTGACCAGCACCGTACCACTGGTCGGCGTCGCCCCTATCGCGGTGATGTGGTTTGGTTTCGACTGGCCGTCAAAAGCTGCCGTGGTCATTCTGGTGACCTTTTTTCCGGCGCTGGTCAGCACGCTTGCCGGGCTGAAAGCAAGCGGCAAGCTTGAGCAAGAACTGATGTATTGCTACGCCGCAACGCCCCACCAGCAGTTGCGCATGCTGCGCCTGCCCGCCGCACTGCCTTTTATTTTTAGCGCCCTGAAAGTGAACGCCACCCTGGCGCTGATTACCGCCATCGTCGCCGAATATTTTGGCTCACCGACCGCCGGGCTTGGCTTTCGTATCTCCACAGAATCGGCGCGCATGCATATGCCCATCGTGTGGTCAGCGATTGTGGTGTCATCGCTGGCCGGTTCGCTGATTTACACCTTGCTGGTCCGGCTCGATCGCCGCGTAAATTTCTGGCATCCCTCGATTCGCGGGATGGCAACGGAAAAGTAAAACAACATAAAAACATGATGATGCACACTAACCCGAGGAGTTATCCCATGATGAAACGTTCCGCTTTTCGCCGGGGGTTGTTGCTGGCGGCAATGTCTGTGGCTTTTACCTTTTCAGCACACGCAGCAGAAAAAATCACGCTGCAGTTGAAATGGGTACCGCAGGCGCAATTTGCTGGCTACTACGTGGCACAGGAAAAAGGGTTCTATAAAGAGGAAGGACTGGATGTCACGATCAAACCCGGCGGTACGGATATCTCCCCGGTTCAGGTGATTGCTGGCAAATCCGCGGATGTCATCGTCAACTGGCTACCGGATGCGCTGGCCTCACGCGAGGCGGGCGTGCCGCTGGTGAACATTGCACAGATTTACGATCGTTCCGGGATGATGCTGACCTGTAAAAAATCGAGCGGCATTAAAACGCCTGCCGACTTCAAAGGTAAAACACTGGGCGTCTGGTATGGCGGCAATGAGTACCCCTTCTTCAACTGGATGAGCAAACTGAACCTGAAACCGGGCAAAGACATTACCATCCTCAAACAGGGCTTTAACGTCGATCCACTGTTGCAGGATCAGGCAGCCTGTATCTCCACCATGAACTACAACGAATACTGGCAGTTGATCGACGCAGGACTGAAAGAAGCGGATCTGATCACCTTCCCGTATGAGGATCAGGGCGTTTCCACTCTCGAAGATGGTCTGTATGTGCTGGATTCCAGCCTGAAAGATCCGGCGTTCGTCGCCAAAATGGCGAAGTTCCTCAAAGCCTCGTTCAAAGGCTGGGATTATGCGGTGAAACACCCGCAAGAGGCGGCGAAAATCGTGGTTGCTGAAGATGCGTCCGGCGCCGCCACCGAAGAGGTACAGACTCGCCAGATGGAGAACGTGGCGAAGCTCATCACTAACGCCAACACACCGAAAATCGGCTATCTCGACCCGGCGGCCTACCGTCGCACCATTGATGTTTTACTGCACAGCGGTGGCGATACCCCGGTAATCAAAAAAGATCCGGGTGACAGCGCGATGACCCATACCGTCTGGGATGCCGCGGCGAAACTGAAATAACCCCTCCCCCCGCCAGGGAGGGCGGATTTCACTGGAGCCTGTCATGAACGAAAGCCTGCTGAGCGGCATTGCGATCTCACTTGAGAAAGGGCGTATTCGCCAGGATAACGAGGCGATCATTATGCCCGCAGCCGAACGGGTCTTCGCCCGTTATGGATTTCGCGGCACCACTATGCAACAGATTGCCGATGCCGCCGACCTGCCCAAAGCCAATCTGCACTACTATTTTGGCAATAAACAAACCCTTTATTTGCGCGTGCTGGAGTGCATTCTGCACGACTGGCTGGCGCCGCTGGAGGGGATCTCTGCCAGCGCCGATCCCAAAACCGCGCTGGAAGAGTATGTCCGTAAAAAGATCGGCTTTAGTTTTGCCCGCCCGGAAGCCTCACGCCTGTTCGCCAATGAGATCCTGCAAGGCGCGCAGGTGGTTCACCCACTGCTAAAAACCCAACTTCGACAACTGGTAGCGGAAAAGGCCCGCATCCTGGATGGCTGGATTGCCCTCGGCAAGCTCTCTGCGATGGACACCACCCACTTCTTTTTTACCGTCTGGTCGATGACCCAAACCTATGCGGATTTTGATATCCAGATTGCCGCCGTGTTGGGAGAGGACTCACACAGCAAGACGGCACAGCAACGGGCGACAGAACATGTTTTGCGTTGCGTCTGGCGGATCTGCGGCCTTGAATGAACCTTGCCGCAAAATGCAGCAATCAGCGTCAAATAAGGTGCGAAATGCACCAAAAAACAGCAATAAAAGTCCGGTTATTTTATTCATGTTTCTCTGCTTCCCTGAATTTACGCGTCATGCAGCAAACTTGTCGCAAATGGCACGTAATTAGCATGGTTATTACGCGAAAACTTAACCATCTGGTCAGGATTTTAACGCGGGGAGAGATAACCCCACTGACAATTCAGGAGAAGCATGATGAGCAACGATTCAGGTAGCCACGTCCAGGGGATCCAGGCCGCACGGCTTGCTCCCGACGCGTATGCCCGCGAGTTTGCGGACTGCGCCCCCCCGTTAACTGCCACCCAGGCAGTCATTGAAGCAGAACGCTGTTACTACTGCTTTGACGCCCCCTGCTCGCGGGCCTGCCCGGCGGATATTGATGTGCCAAGCTTTATCCAGCGCATCGCCCAGAGCAACGATCGCGGTGCGGCAGAGGTCATTTTGCGCGCCAATGTGTTAGGCGGGATCTGTAGCCGCGTCTGCCCTACCGAAACCTTGTGTGAACAGGCCTGCGTACGTAACGCTCAGGATGGTCGCCCAATTAATATCGGCCTGCTTCAGCGCCACGCCACCGATCATTTTTTTGCTAACCCCGGTAAACCGTTGTTCGTTCGCGGGCCTGAAACTGGCAGGCGTATTGCCGTGGTCGGTGCCGGTCCCGCCGGGCTTACCGTCGCTCATCATCTGGCGATAGCGGGCCACAGCGTGGATCTCTTTGATGCCCGCAGCAAAGCAGGTGGTCTGAATGAATACGGCCTTGCCAGCTACAAAGTGACCGACGATTTCGCCGTACGCGAAGTGGCCTGGCTACTCTCCATCGGCGGTATTACGCTGCACACGGGTCAAACACTGGGCAAAGATTTCAGCCTTGCGCAGTTACGGGCAAGCCACGACGCGGTATTTCTCGGCCTTGGGTTGGCGGGTGTTAACCAACTGGAAACCGGGGACGCTGAACCTGAAGGCGTTTGTGAAGCGGTGGATTTCATTGCCAGGTTGCGCCAGTGCGCGGATCTCAGCGAGCTCCCCGTTGGTCGCAAAGTGGTGGTGATTGGTGGCGGTATGACCGCCGTCGATGCCGCCGTTCAGGCGAAAAAGCTTGGCGCTCAGGAGGTCACGCTGGTCTATCGCCGTGGCGAAGCACAGATGAAAGCTTCAGAAAAAGAGCGCCAGTGGGCACAGCTTAATGGTGTAACGATACGCCTGTGGGCCGCCCCTCTGCGCTTCGAGCAGCACAATCGCCAACTGACCGGCGTGACGTTCAGCGTGGTGCGGCAAGGTGAAGTCAGCGATGAGACCTTCACGCTGGAAGCCGACATGGTGCTTAAAGCCATCGGTCAGACCTTCGACAGCGCCCCTGTCGGACAAGCCATCCAACTTAAACACGGGCGTATCGCTACCGACGAGTGCGGCCGCACCTCGCTGGCAGACGTCTGGGCTGGAGGCGACTGCTGTGCAGATGGCCTTGACCTGACGGTCGATGCCGTACGCCAGGGCAAACTCGCCGCCCGCGCTATCGCGCTGGCCCTCACTATCTCCGACGCCGCTAACGCCACCTCATTTCAGGAGCACTCTCATGGCTAGTCTGCATACCGATTTTCTGGGCATTAAAAGTCCCAATCCGTTCTGGCTGGCGTCTGCGCCGCCCACCGACAAAGAGTACAACGTGGAACGCGCCTTTCAGGCGGGCTGGGGCGGCGTGGTGTGGAAAACGCTCGGGCTGGATCCGCATGTGGTGAATGTCAGCGGGCCACGCTACGGCACTCTACTCGGGACCGATCGACGCGTTCTGGGGCTGAATAATATCGAGCTCATCACTGACCGTACGCTGGCCATCAACCTTGAAGAGATTACCCGCGTCAAAAAACGCTGGCCCGACCGGGCGGTTGTGGTGTCGATCATGGTGCCCTGCGAAGAAGAAGCATGGAAAACCATTCTGCCGCAGGTAGAAGCCACGGGGGCAGACGGTATCGAGCTTAACTTCGGCTGCCCGCACGGCATGAGTGAGCGCGGGATGGGCGCGGCGGTCGGCCAGGTGCCGGAATATATCGAAATGGTCACCCGCTGGTGCAAGCAATATTGCAGCCTGCCGGTGATCGTCAAACTGACGCCGAATATCACCGACATTCGTTACCCGGCGAGAGCCGCGAAAGCGGGCGGCGCGGATGCCGTGTCGCTTATCAACACCATTAATTCGGTGATTGGCGTCGATCTCGACCAGATGTTGATGTCGCCGCATACCGGCAGCCAGGGTTCACACGGCGGCTATTGCGGCCCGGCGGTGAAGCCGATTGCGCTGAATATGGTCTCAGAAATTGGCCGCGACGCGCAAACCCGTGGTCTGCCGATTTCCGGCATTGGCGGCATCTCCACCTGGCGCGATGCGGCGGAGTTTATCGCGCTGGGGTGCGCAACGGTGCAGGTCTGTACCGCCGCGATGGTTCATGGCTTCCAGATTGTGCGCGACATGATAAGCGGCCTTGAGAACTACATGGACCAGAAAGGATTCCGGACCCTCGAAGACTTCCGTGGCATGGCGCTGCCAAGCGTCACCGACTGGCGCTATCTCAACCTCAACCACGTAGATAAAGCGGTGATCGACCAGGCGTCGTGCATTAAGTGTGGGCGCTGCCATCTGGTGTGTGAGGACACGTCGCACCAGGCGATTTCCGCCACCACCGGTGACGAACGGCGTTTCGAAGTGCGCGAAGAGGATTGTGTCGGCTGCAACCTGTGTGCCTCGATTTGCCCGGTGGAGAACTGCATTTCACTGCGCAGTCTGCAGCCCGGCGAAGTGGATAAGCGTACCGGCAAAGTGGTAACGGACCAGTACGCCAACTGGACGACGCACCCGAATAACCCGATGGCGCAATCAGCGTAGTTGACGGGGACTGGGGTGCGGCTTGCTCCCCCTCACCCCGACCCTCTCCCTCAAGGGAGAGGGGGAAAAGCAGGCCTGCTCGGTCCAGTCCCCTCGCCCCTTTGGGGAGAGGGGGAAAGCAGGCCTGCTCGGTCCAGTCCCCTCGCCCCTTTGGGGAGAGGGGGAAAAGCAAACCAGCTCGGTCCGGTCCCCTCTCCCTTCGGGGAGAGGGTCAGGGGAAAAGAACATAACTAACCAAAGCACTACAGGAGAAAACGAATGCGTAACCTGTTGATCAAAGGCGGAACCGTCGTCAACGCCGACCATCAGCGTCGTGCCGATGTGCTCTGTGTCGACGGAGTCATTGCGGCCGTCGGCGATGCATCCCAATGGGACATCCCCGCCGGAGCCGAAACCGTAGATGCGGGCGGGCTGTACGTCATGCCCGGCGGCATTGACCCGCACACCCATATGAATTTCCCGTTTATGGGCACCACTACGGTCGATGACTTCTACAGCGGCACCGCTGCCGCACTGGCGGGCGGCACAACCACTATCATCGATTTCGTCATCCCTAATCCACAGCAACCGCTGATGGACGCTTATCAGCAATGGCGCGGCTGGGCGGAAAAAGCGGCGTCCGATTACAGCTTCCACGTCGCCATAACCTGGTGGGATGAAAGCGTACGCCAGGACATGGGCACGCTGGTCCAACAGGAAGGCGTTAACAGCTTCAAACACTTTATGGCC
Source organism: Phytobacter diazotrophicus (assembly GCF_052061655.1). Lineage (NCBI taxonomy): Bacteria > Pseudomonadati > Pseudomonadota > Gammaproteobacteria > Enterobacterales > Enterobacteriaceae > Phytobacter > Phytobacter diazotrophicus. The sequence continues at coordinate 4,172,939 of NZ_CM125428.1, forward strand.
TACAAAAACGCCATCATGTGCGATGACGAAACCCTGATGAACAGCTTCCGCCGCTGCCTGGAACTGGGGGCGATGCCGACAGTACACGCGGAAAACGGCGAGATGGTTTACCTGCTGCAACAAGAGATGCTCAAACAAGGCATCACCGGGCCGGAAGCCCACCCCCTCTCCCGCCCGCCGGAAGTGGAAGGCGAAGCCGCCAACCGCGCCATCACGGTAGCCAGCATTATGGGCGTGCCAATTTACGTGGTACATGTCTCCTGCCGCGAATCCGCTGATGCCATCGCCCGCGCGCGTGGTCGCGGGCAGCGCGTCTATGGCGAAGTTCTTGCCGGGCATTTAGTCATTGACGACAGCGTCTACCGCCATCCGGACTTTGGCTTTGCCGCCGCTCACGTCATGAGCCCGCCGTTTCGCGATAAATCCCATCAGTCAGCGCTGTGGCACGGCCTGCAATCCGGCCAACTCCACACCACCGCCACCGACCACTGCACTTTTTGCGCCAACCAGAAAGCGGCGGGCCGCGATAATTTCACAAAAATTCCCAACGGCTGCGGCGGCGTGGAAGAACGTATGGCGGTCATCTGGGATGCGGGAGTCAACAGCGGACGCCTGACACCGAGCGAGTTCGTGGCGATTACCTCTGCCAATACCGCGCGCCTTTTCAATATTTATCCGCGTAAAGGCTGTGTGGCACAGGGCGCCGATGCAGACCTGGTGCTCTGGGACCCGGCGGGCAGCAAAACGCTCTCCGCCAGCACTCATCATTCGCGCAATGATTTTAATATTTTCGAAGGCCGTACGGTAACCGGCGTACCGGCCTTCACCATCAGCCAGGGCCAGTTGGTATGGGCTGATGGCGACCTGCGCGCCCGCGAAGGCGCGGGGCGCTATATCAAACGTCCGGCGTTCGGCCCGGATTTCAGCGCAGCGGCTGCATGGGAGCGCCAGCGCGCCCCGCAGGCCGTCGCCCGCTAATCACCTGACATTGAGGAAATAATCATGAGCAGTGAAGTCGTTTCACCAGATACGAACAGCATTGATATCAGTGACCTGCGGGTTGATGGCGAGCGTTTGTGGCAATCGTTAATGGACCTCGCGCAAATTGGCGCCACGCCCAAAGGCGGAGTCTGCCGTTTAACGCTGACCGACCTCGACCGTCAGGGTCGAGATTTGGTCGTCAGTTGGGGCAAAGCGGCCGGGCTGTCGGTCGAAATAGATCAGATTGGCAACGTCTTCATGCGCCGCCCAGGCCGCAACAATGCTCTAAAACCGATTGTCGCCGGTAGCCATATCGACACCCAGCCAACCGGGGGCAAGTTCGACGGCAACTTTGGCGTGCTCTCGGCACTGGAAGTTATTCGTACCCTGAACGATCGCGGTATTGAAACCGAAGCGCCGGTGGAGATGGTTTTCTGGACTAACGAAGAAGGCTCACGCTTTGTGCCGGTCATGATGGGCTCTGGCGTCTTCGCGGGTATCTTCCCTCTGGAGACGGCCTATGCCGCAACCGACACTGAAGGAAAATCGGTGAAAGATGAGCTGTTCAAAATTGGTTATGCGGGCGATATTGTACCGGGCGACCACCCTATCGGCGCCTATTTTGAAGCCCATATCGAGCAAGGCCCCATCCTTGAAGATCAGGACATCACCATCGGCGTGGTGCAGGCAGTGCTCGGTATTCGCTGGTATGACTGTACCGTCACGGGGATGGAGTCTCACGCCGGGCCAACGCCCATGGTGATGCGCAAAGATGCCCTGCAGGTTGCCACACATATCATGCAGGAAGTGGTCAATATTGCCGGGCAATTTGCGCCTCACGGACGCGGGACCGTGGGCATGGTACAGGTGCATCCTAACAGCCGCAACGTCGTGCCCGGCAGTGTGAAATTCTCCATAGACTTTCGCAATATGACCGACGCCGAAGTAGACAAAATGGATGCGGCCTTAAAAGCGTATATTGCGCAGATTGAACAAAAAACCGGCCTGAGCGTAGCGCTGCAACAGGTCTCCCACTACCCTGCTGCGCCTTTTCACCCGGATTGTAAAGAGGCCGTACGGCAGGCAGCGCAAAAATTAGGCTACTCTTCTATGGATATCGTCTCAGGCGCCGGACATGACGCGGTTTATATGAGCATGCTCGCACCTGCTGGCATGATTTTTATTCCCTGCAAAGATGGCATCAGTCACAATGAGATAGAATATTCCGCGCCGGAACAGGTCACGGCCGGGGCAAATGTCTTGTTACACGCTATGCTGGAAAAAGCCGGAGTTGTCTCTCGGTCATAATCGGGTTCCCCTCACCAAAAACCCGGTTGCAGGCAATCGGGTTATTTTTTTAGCGAACTGAACATTTTTTCAGAAAACCGGCTCAATAATACCCTGTAAACGTAGATGGGATTTGACTTAAGTCCCTAAGAAGTTTACAAAAGATACTGCCTTCTGTAAGACCCACATGCGTCTTTGCCATTTTCGTCCAGGCTTCCCTTTCATCGGTAAGAGAAAATGCTGGGGGATTAACCGGTTACATACCTGTTTAACCGGGTTTTGATATCTACAGGCATCTGTATGGAGTATCCAATGTTTTCTTTTGTCGCCCGCCAGGCGATTTTTGACGAAAATATGAACACAGTCGGTTATGAGCTGTTGTTCAGAGACAGCATGACGAACCGGTTTCCCGACGTTACTCCGGAATATGCCACTGCCCAAATTATCGTAGAACAGTTTCTTGGTGCGCCGCTGGGCCGTCTCAAGGAATACAGCGCGATTTTCGTTAACTTCCCCTATGAACTGTTAATACAGGGCATGGCGGAAACCTTACCCAAAGATCGCGTGATTGTGGAAATACTCGAAACGGCTGAACCCACGCCGCGCCTGCTTCAGACCGTAAAACAGCTTTATCAGCACGGTTTTCGTATCGCCCTGGACGATTTTGAACTCGGCGATACATGGAACGATTTTCTGCCCTATGTCAGCATCATCAAGTTTGATGTACGTATGAGTACACCGGAAGCGATCAAAGAGTACATAGCAAGCAAAGCTGAGCTGCTCAAAGGCACGGTTTTTCTGGCGGAAAAAGTCGAAACGCAGGAAGAGTATGAGTGCTACCGTAACCTCGGTTGCACCCTCTTTCAGGGGCACTTCTTCAGCAAGCCAGTTATTCACGCTAACAACAAGCTTATCCAGAATCAGTCTGTGACCTTAAAGCTAATGAAGGAAGTGAACACTGACTCACCGGACTTCGCCAGAATCGAAGCGCTGCTGAAACAGGACCTTGCGCTCTCTTTCAAGCTGATGCGCTATGCACAGAACATCGTCTTCAACGCGCGCGGCATTAAAAACTTTCGCAGCCAGTCGCTCAAAGACATCATCTTTTATCTTGGCGCGAATGAGCTACGCCGGTTCGTGCTGGTGGCCTGCTTAACGTCGGTGAATGTCGGCAAAACCGATGAAATCTACCACCGCTGCCTGATTCGCGGAAAATTCTGCGAACTGGCCGCCGCCCGTTCCATCAGCCGACATTCATCGGACGATGCCTTTATTGTGGGCCTGTTCTCACAACTGGACGATATCTTCGAAATGCCGATGGCGGATTTGATTGGCCAGATTGACGTCTCAAGCAATGTCATGATGGCGCTCAAAGAGAAACGTGGCCCGCTCTATCCTTATCTCCACCTGGCGCAACTGTATGAAAACCATAAATGGGAAGATGTCAGCGCGCTGGGCCATCGGCTCGGCTTCAACCGCAGCGTGGTGGCTGAATTGATCACCACGGCAACGCAGTGGGCAGATGACATTCCAACGGGTATTACCAGCTAAATCCCCCGGGTTTGGAAGTAGCGCGCATTGAGACGCATTCTACAAACCCGCGTTTTTCCACTCCCACAACGCACGTTATATTTCATCGATAAATATATCTACCAGTGCCATTCATGCAAATGGATCAAAAATGCTATTCTCTTCGTTTTCACTTTCTAATTATTACAGGAATCGCTATTCTTTACTTCCTGTTGAAATATATTCCTCACATCAATATATTAAACCACCAATATAAGCCTCATTTATTTACTCCATTTAATTATTAACACAAACCAAACAATTCGAATTAAAAACCACTAACAGGCCAAAAAACAGGATAATTATTTTAGTATAAAATGATGAAGATTTTGTGAGTTCAGGCACGATTCAAATCAGTGTAACAATGCAAAGTTTCGCGTGTTACAAGATCAATAAAATTTTACACTAGAAATAATATACAACTTAGTATTTCGCCTTGATTCTATGGTTTAATGAAATAAAGTTGATTAACGAACGAAAAAATCAATAACATTCACCCCGTCAGCAACACAGAGAAGAATTATGATTAAGCAGGCAGGAATGCCAGTCAGTCTTAATCAGCCCTTCCCGGACGAGAAGGAAGATTAAGGACAATGGTCAAACTTACAGTGTATGGATATCGTCTTGGCGAACGCAACGAAGTTGAGTTCCTGCCGTTTAAAAGATGTTTACTGCTCCCCGAAACACCGGGAAAAGCAGTTGAATACCTCAGGCCGACCATGGCAAACCTGCTGGAATACCTGCTGGCAAATGCCGTTGGTGAAATTGTCCCGGATAAAACCCTGCAAATCCAGGTCTGGGAAAATAACGGACTGAGCTGTTCCAGCCAGCGCTTGTGGCAGGTGATGCATAATCTGAAAAACAAACTGGCGCTGGTTGGTCTGCCGGATAACTTTATTATGCGTATTACCGGCAAGGGCTACATGATCGCTAACGAAATGGTGATGGAACTCTATTGCAAGCGCAGGCAGCTATCTAAAAACGGCGCAGAGTATCCATTACAGCGCACCAAGACCTTTGAGTCATCGATGAGCGGAATGATTGAGTAGAAAACATCACAACCAAAAATAAAAACTATTATTCGAAAGTATCATCAATGATTAACTAATGGACAGGGTTAAATCGAAGGGAATATCAATGAAGAGCTTATTTTTAATCCCGATGGTCATAGCAGCGATATCACTGGTAAATACCGCCAGTGCAGCCACCAATGGTACGGTTAACTTTAGCGGTAAACTTACTGACCAGACCTGCCAGGTTGTACTGAACAACGGAAGCAGTGCAAGCGGTACGGTGGAATTACCCACCGTGTCGAAAGAGCTACTGACAAGTGGCGGTGGGCATACTGCAGGAAAAACACCGTTTACATTAACATTAATTGGCTGCAAGGCCAGCACTACAACATTTGGCGTGACCGCTTATTTTCCAGCAACTGCGTATACAGATGGTGGCGGCTATTTAAAAAATATAGAAACGGGTACAACGGCTGCCGAACGTGTTACCCTTGAAATACTTCAAAAAAACGGTACCACCGAGAAGCCGTTAAAAATAGGAAGGCCAATTACTGATGCCAGCTATCAATTTACCACCGTTGCCGCTGGTGCTACATCGGTGACTATGCACTACGCGGTGCGATACAAAAACAGTTGGGTCAGTGGCTCTCAGTACAACACAACCCCCGGCAAAGTCAAAGGCATCGCCATTTACGAATTAGCGTATCAATAGCCAATAAAAGAAAGCATATCGCCAATAATTAACTTACGGAACAGATTTATACCAAAGGGAATAGTGATGAAAAAATTACTTTTAGTGGCGTCAGCCACAGCAGCAATATCTCTGGTAAATACCGCCAGTGCAGCTACCAGCGGTACGGTAAACTTTAGCGGTAAACTCAGCGACCAGACCTGTCAGGTTTTACTGAATAACGGAACCAGTGCAAGCGGTACGGTGACATTGCCAACTGTGCCAAAAGAAAGATTCCCTAGCAAGTATAGTACGACGGGTAATACAGGGTTCACATTAAAATTAATGGGTTGTAAGGCTAGCTCCACCGCATTTGGCGTATTGGCCTATTTTCCGCCTTCATCTTATATACAAAAGATGAATAATTACTTTAGTTTCCTGAAAAATCTGGAAACAGGTCCAACGGCAGCACAAGGTATATATCTTTCAATATATCAAATGTTTGGGGCTACGGAGAAGCAGATCAAGTTGGGAGAACCCATCACTGATGCGAGTTATCAATATACTACCGTTGCCGCCAATGCAACGTCGACGACCCTGACGTACACTGTGAAATATATTCGATGGGATGACGGAGTAACAGCCGGCAAAGTCAAAGGCATGGCCGTTTATGAATTAGCTTATCAATAACCAATAAAAGAAACATAATCAATAATTAACTTACGGAATAGTGACATACCAAAGGGAATAGTGATGAGAAAATTACTTTTAGTGGCATCAGTCACTGTAGCAATATCTTTGGTAAATACTGCCTATGCCGCCACCAGTGGTACGGTAAACTTTAGCGGTAAACTCAGCGACCAGACCTGTCAGGTTTTACTGAACAACGGAACCAGCGCAAGCGGTACGGTAGAGTTACCTCCAGTGTCTAAAGAAAGACTCTCCACAAGGTTTAGTCAGGCAGGTATTACGCCGTTTACATTAAAGTTAACCGGCTGCAAGGCCAGCTCCACAGCATTTGGTGTATTGGCCTATTTTCCTCGAACCACATATATAACTGAATTTGATGCTTTGGGTTTCCTGAAAAATATGGAAACCGGCACAACAGCAGCAGATGGAGTTATGTTGACAATATATAAAAATGACGGTTCTACCGAGAGGCAGATAAATTTAGGAAAACCCATCACTGATTCAGGCTATCAATTTACCACCGTTGCCGCCAACGCCACGTCGGCGACCCTGGAGTACAGCGTACGATACATAAATTTTCGTAGTACGAGCGATTCGCCCGTAACAGTCGGCAAAGTTAAAGGCATCGCTGTTTACGAATTAGCGTATCAATAACCAATAAAAGAAACATCATCAATAATTATCTTATGGAAAAGAATTATACAAAAGGGAATATCGATGAAAAACCTAATTTTAATGGCGTCCATCACGGCGGCAATACTTCTGGTAAATACAGCCAATGCAGCGACCAATGGTACGGTAAATTTTAGCGGTAAACTCACCGATCAGACCTGCCAGGTTACATTAAACGATGGGGCCAGCGCGAGCGGTACGGTGATATTGCCTACGGTACCAAAAGAAAAACTAACTACTAGCTTCAATACGGCGGGTAAGACAACGTTTAAATTAAAATTAACGGGTTGTAAGGCTAGCTCCACCCCATTTGGCGTGTTGGCCTATTTTCCTCCAACAACGTATACAGAAAGTGTAGGTCCTTATGGCTACCTTAAAAACCTTGAAACGGGCACAACGGCGGCGCAAGGGGTTTATCTTAAGATAGTTCAATTATTCGGAACTAACGAAAAAGAAATCTATTTGGGAAAATCCATTCCTAACGGCAATTATCAGTATACGACCGTCGCTGCTGGCGCAACGTCCGCAGACTTAAACTACTACACACAATACGTAAGCTGGGGTAGTACAAGCATAACAGCCGGTAAAGTTAAAGGCATGGCTGTTTACGAGTTGTATTACGAATAAATTTTTGCAGTACAAAACCATTCCATAAATACATAACTGGAAAGTAAGGAAAGCATTAGGTAGAAAAAGGATAGCACAGTTGTTCATCCTGAAGTGCTTAATAAGAAATTGATAATTATGCAGCGGTAGTTATTGCTGATAATTATCATTCACAACGAGTAAGTTCATATCAAAGGGAATATTTATGAAAAAGATTCTGTTAGTCGCCTCTATTGCCTCTGCAATGTCTCTGGCGAATGTCGCAAACGCAGCAACTGGCGGTACCATTACCTTTACCGGTAAAATCTCTGACCAGACCTGCCAGGTTGTACTGAATGGCGGCTCCAGCGCTACCGGCACCGTAACACTGCCAACCGTACCGAAAAGTGCGCTTGGTGCCACAAACAATACAGCAGGTCAAACTCCGTTCTCATTAGATCTGACCGGCTGTACTTCCGCCGCAACTGCGTTTGGCGTGACCGCGTACTTCCCGGATAACTCCACCAACATCGACACCACCACTTCAACGCTGAAAAACCTGGAAACAGGCGCAACAGCAGCAACCAACGTTGGTCTTGAACTGCTGCATGAGGCAGTATCAGGCACTAAATCTGTAGTACCGTTGGGTAAAGCTATTAGCGACACTGGTTATAAATATACCTCCGTCGCTGCAAATGCCACTACGGCCAAGATGCAGTATCACGTGCAATACAAAAACAACGGTTCTGCAGCAGCGACAGCTGGTCTTGTGAAAGGTGTTGCCGTTTACGAGTTAGCTTACCAATAATTAAATACGGGGGGGCTTCCCCCCCTTTTTTCCAAAGGAACTGGATATGTCTTATTACGCCAAAATTATCTCCGTTGCACTAGGGGCAATATTGATGACGGGTCTCAGCAATATGGCCCAGGCCAGCATTGTGCTTGACGGCACCCGCGTAGTTTACCCAGCCGGAAAAAAAGAAGTCACGGTGACGGTATCCAATCAAAATAACAACCCGGTACTGATACAAAGCTGGATCGACAGCGGAAATCCGGATGACGCCGCCAGTCAAAATACCCCCTTTATTTTGACGCCCCCTATTAATCGCATTGATGCGGGTAAAGCGCAAACCCTGCGCATCAGTTATCTGGGCTCGGCGACAATGCCAACAGACCGCGAGTCTGTATTTTACTTAAATGTGCTTGAAGTCCCGGCAAAAGCCAAAGACATGGACGAGAAGAGCAAGCTTAATATTGCCTTTCGTTCACGTATAAAATTGTTCTACCGTCCGAATGATCTTCCTGGTTCAGCAGCAGAGGCAATGGAAACGCTGCACTGGAAAATGAAAAGCGGCGGCGTAGAAGTGACCAACCCATCGAAATTCTACGTTTCCCTGGTCAATATTACCTTTACCTCAGGCGGTAAAAAAATGGCCATAAAAGGTAAAATGATTGCCCCCGGCGCCACGGAGTTCCATGAAATCCAGGACAGTTCAATAACCAGTATTAATCAATTAAGTTATACCACGGTGAACGATTATGGTGGTTATAACGAATTTAAAGCCAAACCATAATACCCGGCGGCAGAAATAATTAACGAAGAATGTTTTTATCACAAAAATAAAAATACATTCAGGGACGAAGACTTTTCGGGAGTTATTATGAAAATATCCACCGTACGCCATCATCCATTACTGTTTAAGGCTCGGTTATCGCCACTGGCTTTAATGTTAATGATGGCGTTCCCGGTCGGTATTGCGGAAGCGCAAGACGATAAACCCCGCGACTATGCACGACGCAACGTTGTGGAATTTGAATCCGATCTATTGCGTCTGGATAGCGGCAGTAAAGTTGACCTGAGCCGTTTCTCCTTTGGCTCCAGCGCCTCACCTGGTACCTATCAGGTGGCTATCTCTATCAATGGCATAGAAGCGGCCAATGAAAACGTGGAATTTAAAGCCGACGATGACCGGAAAGTTTATCCGTGCCTGACACCGCGCCTGATTGAGCTTATTAACTTTAACGAAGACAATCTGACATCCGAAATGAGCCAGGCGCTCGCCACGCCGGCAACCTGTGCGAATCTGGTAAAAATTATTCCAGAGGCCAAATTCGAGTTTGACAGTAACAAGCAGGAACTCAACATTGAGGTACCGCAGGTGTATGTCAACCGTATTGCCCGAGGTACCGTCAACCCGGAATTGTGGGACAGCGGCGTTCCGGCATTACTCTTCGGCTACTATGCAAACGCCTACGATTCCAAATACAGCAACGGCGGTAACAACCGTTCTGTCTATGCCTCGTTCAATGCCGGGTTAAATATCGGTGCATGGTACTTCCGCCACAACGGTTCGTACAGTTGGCAGGATGGCATGGGCGGAGAATACCAGGTCTCCAACAGCTACTTACAGCGTGACATTAATGCTATTCGTGGCCGTGCAATTGTTGGTGAATATAACACCACCGGACAACTGTTCAGCTCGCTACCCTTCACGGGCGCGCAAATCGCCAGCGACGAACGTATGCTGCCGGAATCACAGCGCGGTTATGCACCGGATATTCGCGGCGTGGCAAAAACCAATGCCAAAGTCACCGTTAAGCAGTTAGGCAATATTATCTATGAAACGACCGTCACCCCGGGAGCCTTCGTTATTAACGATCTCTACCCGGCAGGCTACGGTGGCGATCTGGAAGTCACCATCCAGGAAGCCGACGGCAGCACCCAGCAATACACCATTGCCTATGCCTCTGTCGCCCAGTTGCTGCGCCCCGGTTCCCAACGCTACAGCCTCACTGCGGGTAAATTGCGCAATGCGGGGGTTTCAAATGAACCCATGTTCTATGAGGCTACCTATACGCGCGGCCTGAGCAATATTTTTACCGGTTATACCGGGGCGCAGATAAGCGAAAACTATCAGGCTTATCAGATTGGGCTGGCGACAGGCAGCATAGCTGGGGCCATCAGTGTTGACGCCACCCATGCTATCAGTCAGCTAGGAAACCGGGCGGGGGGCAAAAAGACGGGCCAGAGCTACCGCGTAAGCTACAGTAAACTGTTCAATGAGACCAATAGTAACGTCACGCTTGCGGCTTACCGCTACTCAACGGCAGGCTATATGGAGCTTTTGACCGCCTTACAAACTCGCGAAACGGTGGCAAATGGCTACGATCCTAATAGCATCTGGCGCTCGAAAAACCGTTTTAACGTGAGCTTTAACCAGGGATTACCTGAAAAATGGGGCAGCCTGTTCGTCAGTGCCACACTGGAAAACTACTGGAACAGTGATAAGAAGGGCTATAACAAACAGTACCAGATAGGCTACTCCAATAACTGGAAGCGGATGAATTACAGCATCAACGTTGGTCGCAGTAAAACCAATGATGGGCGTGACCAGACCTCCTGGTACTTGAACCTCTCTTTCCCGCTCTGGGAAAGCTGGGAAACGCAGGCCCCTTATTTTAGCCTGAACTACAACCAGGATAACAACGGTGGCAAGTCTGAGCAGGCCATGCTGTCTGGCTCTATGGGTAAAGACGGCAAATACAGCTATAACCTTACCGCCTCACATGACCAGAATGGCACATCAGGTAACGTCAGCGGCGGTATGACAGGTAGCATAGCGACGGTGAATGGCGGTTATAGTACAGGCAGTGGTTACCACAGCATGTCGCTGGGTTTCTCCGGTGCGATGGTAGCACACTCTGGCGGGGTGACCTTTACCCCTTACAACAGTGATACCTATGCGCTGGTGGAAGCAAAAGACGCGAAAGGCGCCAAAATCAGCGGTTACGCAGGCACTTCCATCGACAGCTTCGGTTATGCACTCTTCCCGTCGTTGTCTGCATATCAGATGAACCAGGTCGCCATCGACCCGGAAGGTTCGTCGCTGGACGTAGAATTTGATAATACAGCGCAACGAATCGCGCCGCGTGCGGGCGCTGTGGTGAAGGTCAAATTCAACACCAACAAAGGGACACCGGTACTGATTGCCACCTCTTTTGGCGGCGAAAACTTACCTTTCGGGGCAGAGGTTCTTGATGAAAATAATACCTCTATTGGCGTTGTAAACCAGACCGGGGCAATCTATGCCCGCGTCAAGGAAGACAAAGGCACGCTGTTGGTCAAATGGGGCAATAGCACTGATGCAAGCTGTAAAGTGAACTATATGCTGGCACCAACGAAGAGCGATGCCCAGACCACTCACATTCAGCAGTTCACCAGTCCGTGTCTGCCGGTACAGGGCCCGATAAGCAAAGGTCAAAACACCGAATTGGCCAGCGCCCAGTAAACGAAAGCGCAGCAAGCGGTTTTCGTCAAAGCATCCATAGTCCCCGCTATGGATGCTTTTCTTTTACTAACAATAAGTTATGCATTATTCCACGAACCCTCCGATTTATATAACCTACCGTTATATAAATAGATGAAATTTAACTGCATTTTCATAGCGATCCCATTTGTAAAGACGCCCTTCCATGTCTACTTTTATCAGGCAAAACGAAACACTCCCGCCAACATCGGGAAAATAATCATCCTCTTTTTTGACAGGTGCATTTGTTGATGAGCGTTCATGAAATGGATATTGAATCCCCCGCAGCCCCGCATCTGGACGCCAACGATACCGGGCAGCAGATTATTGCCGGGATCCGCGCAGCACTGTTGGCCCGTAAATCCATGGCCACAAATAAGGACATTATTCTGGAGTTGCTGGTCAGGCTGGAAACCGAAAAGGATATGGCAAAACTGGACGTTTACCGAAATGCGCTTGAACGCGTGGTGCATGCCACGCCGGATGATATCTAAGCACTGCGTCTCGTTTCCTCCACCTGTAGGTGGAGGTTTTTTCTCCATCATGCCGTGCCCGGCAACCCTCTTCCCCCCGTTATACGCAGAAGCCACACTTTTTATAAGAGATTGATGCTCATCGTCATCATCCATGAAAAATATTTATACATATGCTTTTATAATCACGCTAATTATTTTTAAGAGGCTTTTGTAACGAATGGCCATATGGTCTCCCCTTCTGAAGCCATGGATTTATCTTCAGAAGGGGTATTTTTTGAACCGTCGCTCGGTATCGACTCACCCTGCATGTGTGTCCGCAGCAACCACCCGATTACGTCCCTGCTTTTTCGCCGCGTACAGCGCAGTATCGGCTTTACCGATCAGCGCGCTGGCAATCATATGTTGCGGCTTGTCCTCAGAAAAGATGCTCTCGCAATCGAGCGTTGCCACACCAATGCTGATCGTTAAGAAACCCATAGGGCTTGCGGCATGCGGCAATTTCAGCGCATTGATTTGCTTACGCAGACGCTCGGCAATCGATAACGCAGCCGATTTATTGGTATCCGGTAATATCACCAGAAACTCTTCCCCACCATAGCGGCTAACATTGGCATCCGGGTGAACCAGGGAAGTAACCAGCGCCTTCGCCACGATTTGCAGACACTCATCCCCCGCCTGATGTCCCTGGCTGTCGTTATAGAGTTTAAAAAAATCGATATCCACCAGGCAGATTGAGAGCGGAAAGTGGCCGTGATAAGAACGAGTGACTTCCGTCAGCAGGCACTCATCCATATATCGGCGATTAAACAAGCCGGTCAGGTGATCGTGCTGTGCGTGCCGCTGCAACACCAGGTTCGCGCCCGCCAGTTTTTGTTCAGCCTGACGACGCGCGGTGATATCCACCCAGGTAATCGACAGCCCCACAACATTACTACTCGCATCTGTCACAGCAATAGACTGCGCATCGTAGCAGCGGTCATGCCAGATCATTTCACGACGGGGAATGGCCTCGCCCATGTCTGCCAGAGCAAAATCTTCCTCAAAAAGATGCCAGAACTCTGGCATATGCTCGGAAAGATAGCTCTCCGCAAGCTCATGCCCATCATTGTGCAACAGATGATTCATTGCTTTATTCGACATAACCAGGCGGCCATGACGGTCAATCATACACAGCGCCACGGGGGTGGTGTCGTAGATAGTTTCCAGTTGCAACACGCGCTCACCCAGGGTCGAGATATTGCGGTCCACTCCCCGATAGCCGCGTAATTCACCGTTTTCATCAAAAAGGGGAACGCCGCTGGTTTCCAGTACCACAATGCGCCCATCGGCACGCTGGTTACGATTCACCAGGCCTGAAAAAGCCCTTTTCTCTTGCACGATCTCCATAAAAGCGCGTCCAACGCGTTCAGCCTCGCCGGGTGGCATAAAATCGAATGGGGTCTTCCCAATGACTTCACTCGGGGGATAGCCGAGCAAGCTGGTGACCACATCGGAGGCCCAGGTATAACGTCCTTGCGCATCCACTTCCCATACCCAATCCGAATTTTGATTTAATAAATCATACAGATGCTGCACATCCACATCCTGGAGAGGCGACGGCTTTTTTTTATCGTTCATGAATGTTATCCGCATGTCCAAAAACCGCCCGGACAGCAAGGGCAAAGTGGTGTTGACGCCTGACTACACGTTTCAGCGAAGCGCTAAACTCACTATCATTGATACAGTAAATGTTAACGTTTTACTAATTCGCAGTAACGATAACAACGCAGAAAAAGCTGAAACGGGTCCGATCGCCAGAGAGATCGATGAATCACTCGCTAAGTTTTATTCACTCACAATCAGTTGATGCGCCTGCGAGGGGCTGCGCGCCCCTCTATTTATTTCTTCGGTTTCTGCGAAACATTTCGCCCCGCCCCGGCTTCAAGGCGTGTCATATCATACAGCCCGACAGCCGTGATAAGCGCAATCATCACAAACCCCAGCTTAAAGGCCATCCCCTGAATATCGCCATACCCCAGATTGTCGGCGATAAGCGCGCCTGCGCGAATACTCAGCGCCCCCAGCGTTACCCCGAGGCCGTTAGCCAGTTGCAACGAGGTGCTAAAGAGAGTGTTTGCGGAGCTCATCTCTGCCGCCGGTACCTCGGCAAATGCCAGCGAACTGATCCCGGTAAACTGCATTGAGCGGCTCAACCCACCGATAAACAACAGCGCGAGGGTAAGCGTTTGCGGTGAATCCGGCGCTAAAAAAGCGCAGAAAAACAGCGACAACACGCAGACAACCCCGTTACCAATCAAAAGCTTTTTAAAACCGAAACGGCGAATAAGCGGCGTCGTGGCGGGCTTCATCGCCAGGTTACCAGCAAAGACCGCTAGCACCAGCGACCCGGCCTCAAACGCGCTCATCCCGAAGCCTACCTGAAACATCAGGGGCAACATAAAGGGCGCGGAGCTGATAGTGGCGCGGAGAATAAACCCGCCGCGCATCGTGACGCGAAAAGAATGTACCGACAGCGAACTCAGGCCAATCAGCGGCGCAGGCGCACGGCGTAAGTGATGAATACTCCACACCAGCGCCAACAGACCAACGGCGAGCGTCGCCCCGGCGCTAACCATGCTCACATGCTGCTGGCTCAACATCTCAAGCCCCGCCACCAGGCACAGCATGGTCAGCCCTGTGGCGATAAAACCCACCACATCGAACGGACGTTTTTCATCAGCCGATAGCCCCGGCATCATTTTCAAGGCCAGAACGATAGCCACCAGCCCCAGCGGCACATTGAGGAAAAAGATCCAGTGCCAGCTCGCATAGGTGGTAATAAAGCCCCCCAGCGGCGGACCAATAATCGGCGCGACCAGCGCAGGCCAGGTCAAAGTGGCGATGGCTTTAATCAACTGCTCTTTCGGCGTGGTACGCAAAACGACAAGACGCCCTACCGGCACCATCATCGCGCCCCCCACCCCTTGCAGAACGCGCATCAGCACAAATCCGGTGACGTTATTTGTCAGGCCGCAAAGCAAAGACGCCACGGTAAAAATCAGCAGCGCCAGGCTAAAAACCGTCCGCGCGCCAAAGCGCTCCGCCACCCAGCCGCTGGCCGGAATCAGCATCGCCAGCGTCAACAAATAGGCGCTAATACCGATATTCAAATCGATAGCGGAAACACCAAAGGCTTTCGCCATGTCCGGCAGGGCAGTCGCAATCACCGTGCCATCAAGAAACTCCATAAAAAACGCGCTGGCGACCAGCAACGCCACCCCGGAAATCCGCCCGGAACGGGTCACTTTTTCCCGTGGCGTTTGCGTCTGGGTTGTCTCAGACGAGGCCATAACGTCCCCTCAACATGGTTAACCTCTACTGCCTGGCAGAGGTCTGACAAGAATAGAAAGTTGTTATACCAAAAAATGCAAACCGTCCGATAACCCAATTTCCTGGTGATTGTCCGCAGATTGATATTTTGCAATGTATTGCTGCCCGTCTTCGTCGATTTCCTCTGGCGCAAGCTGACAAAAATGTCAGTAAAAAGTCAGCCAGTTGTTGGCAATAACGCGATAAAATCACTGGTATCATCACATTTGTCCGTAGCGACAAAGGAAGAGCCCCATGCGACTTCTGCTGGTCGAAGACGAGGAAAAAACCTCGTCATATATTTATCGTGCGCTCAGCGAACTGGGTTTTACCGTTGACGTCGCCGCCAGCGGTACAGAAGGTTTGCATCTGGCGGTTGAATTTGACTATGACGCCATCATTCTCGACGTCATGCTGCCAGGCCTTGACGGTTACAGCGTGTTAAAAGGGCTGCGTGCCAGTAAAAATACACCGGTGCTGATGCTTTCCGCCCGTGGCTCCGTCGATGAACGGGTTAAAGGGCTGCGTCAGGGGGCAGACGATTATCTTCCCAAACCGTTTTCCCTGATTGAACTGGTCGCCCGTATTCAGGCCTTGCTGCGCCGCCGATCCAGTGATGGCGCAGACGCCACGCAGTTGCAGATCCATGATTTACATCTCGACCTGCTCGCCCGTCGCGTCTCACGCGCCGGAGACCGTCTTGAGCTGACAGCCAAAGAGTTTGCCCTGTTGAGCCTGCTCGCCCGCCATAAAGGTGAAATCCTCTCCAAAATGATGATTGCGGAACAGGTATGGGATATGAATTTTGACAGCGATGCCAACGTTGTGGAGGTGGCGATTAAACGCCTGCGGGCCAAAGTGGACGCCCCCTACCCCGTAAAACTGCTGCATACCGTCCGGGGCATGGGATATGTCCTTGAAACCCGGCCCGAGAGCCCCGCTAAATAGAGTCAGTCTATGCTCAAACGTTCGATTTCAGGACGCCTTGCATTAATGTTTGCCCTCGCCTCTGTACTTATCGTCTCGGCGATCGGTTTTCTGCTGCGCAGCACCCTGCATGAATCCTTACAAAAACAGATGCACAACGAGCTGCTTTTCAGGGAATCGCTAATGGAGCCGTGGCTGCTATCGCGCACCACGCTGCACAGTTGGCAGATGCTCGCCACCAAGCTCGCCGATATGACCACGGCAGAAGGCGGACGCGTACAGTACTGGGTTCTCAGCGATGATCCCCGCTATCAGGTGGGCGGCGAGCCACCGCAAGGGGTCAACTGGGCGACACTTGCCGACGGATTTAGCGAAGCGCCGGGCGCCACGAAAGAGTCCTGTTCGCTCTTTATCCTGATCAAACTAATTCCGGCGCGGGGGGAACGCCCGGCGATCCGCTATGTGATTGCTATCGATTCCACGCCTTATATGGGCACGCTGGAAGAGTTCACCCGCACGCTGCTGCTGATCACCGCCCTCGGGGTGATACTGGTTGCCGTGTTAGGTTTTATGATTGCACGGTTTGGCATGCGCCCGGTGAATACAATGAGCGAGCAGGCGCATAAGCTTGCCCCCGGCGACCACGGACAGCGCCTCGACGCCACAACCCTGCCGGATGAACTGCAAACGCTGGCGGAAGCATTCAATGGTGTGCTGGAACGCCAGGAAGTGGCCTGGCGGCAACTGGAGAGTTTCAACGCTGACGTCGCCCACGAGCTGCGCACACCTCTGACTAACCTGATAGGCCAGACACAACTGGGATTATCCCGCGAACGCTCCATCAGTGAGCTGGAAGATTTACTGGAATCCAATCTGGAAGAGCTGGCGCGTATGACCTCGATTGTCAATGACATGCTCTTTCTCTCACATGCCCAGGCCGGGGAACACGCCACCCAGCTTACCGAGGTATCGCTGCGCGAGGAGGCATGGAAGACGGCCGAATATGTCGAACCCTCCTTTGCCGAGAAGAACCTCACTATCAACGTGGAAGGCGATGTCATTGCCTGTATCGACCGTCGGCTGTTCCACCGTTCGCTGGCAAACCTGCTGGAAAACGGGGCTCGCCATGCAAAACCAAATACCACAGTGACCGTTTCCATTCGCCAGCGGCATGAGCATGCGATCATAGCTGTCGCCAATGTGGGCGAGCCAATCGCCGCAGAACATCTGGAGCGTCTGTTTGAGCGTTTTTATCGTATCGACTCGTCCCGCACGCGCAGCGATACGCATCATGGTCTGGGATTATCCATTGTTCGTGCGGTCGCACTGATGCACCGTGGCGATGTGTTTGTTCGTAGTGAAAACGGCAGCAACACTTTTGGTCTGTCACTGGCAATCGGTAAAATAAATGCGGATGGGCTTACCGTTGCGCCGGGTGACAAACCGGCGCTTGATGAGCAGACACAGTTCAAAAACGCCTGAACAGAAAAGCAAACAGGAGGCTAAGCCTCCTGTTTTTCGGCTTATTTGTAGATAACCGCCACGCCGTGCATCTGGTTTTCGCCCCCGGCCGCTACGATGCGATACGAGCCTGCTCCCGCCGCGTCGGCTTTTTGCGCCAGCTCCTCATGCAAATCAGACAGCGTTGTCGCGCCCGATGCCGACACCGAACCCATTTTTTGCAGCCCGCTACCGGACTCTACGGGTACCGCCGCCAGCGCACCGGCGGAAAACAGGCCAACTATCATTGCGCTCATAATGCCTTTTGTCATCTTCATGTTTCCACCTCGCAAAGAGAATAGTCAGGAATATCCGCTGACATGAATGATTTTAGAAAGGCTGGCTGTCAGTTCACTGACGCCCAAATAACAGATGCGTCAGATAACAAAAATATACATTTATTTTAATTTATCCTTTAAATATTCTTATTATCAGGATTTGTTCGCACCTCTCAAATACGACAAATAGAAGAATGAATCGCCAGTATTTTCAGCATTTATTCATCGATCTCCCGCCAGGGTCTGCCACCCGCCGCGTTGTTCACAAACCTGACAGGAATGTCATTTTCACGTCACGCTAACGACAGCCACGCTGATTTAAACTCAGCTTCCTGGGTAATACGTCGGGCAATTATGTTGCGCTTTATCTTGCTGTTAAAAGAGACGACGCGCATTCATATTTAGCAAAGAGGGGCATATATTATGGCCATGCAAAAATCGGTTATCCTCGATATTCAGACATGGATTGATAATAATATTGACAAACCTTTACGGATTAATGATGTTGCCCACCGGGCAGGTTATTCCAAATGGCATTTACAGCGCCTCTTTCATCAGATTATTGATATTCCGTTAGGTGTGTATATTCGCAACAAAAAGCTGGAAGGCGCCGCCCATGACCTGAGCGTGACAAAGGAGTCGATTATCACCATCTCCACCCGCTACGGCTTCGACTCCCAGCAAACTTTTACTCGGGTTTTTACCCGCAAATAGGCTTTGTTGAATAAATCAGATTTCGGGTAAGTCTCCCCCGTAGCGGGTTGTGTTTTCAGGCAATACGCACGCTTTCAGGCATACCTGCTTTCGTCATTTTGTTCAGCGCTCGTACCAGGGCCATAGCCTCCGCAACCTGACCATCGTAGTCACGCAGCGTCAGTGACCCCCCGAACAGCTGTTTTACCCGGTACATTGCCGTTTCCGCTATCGAGCGACGGTTGTAATCTGTTGTCCATTTCCACCGCGCATTACTCCCGGTCATTCGCTGATTAGCCACTGCACGGTTACGGTCTGCATATTCACCGGGCCAGTAACCCGCACCTTTTCGGGGAGGGATAAGCGCGCTGATTTTCTTACGCCGCAGTTCATCGTGACAGAGCCGGGTGTCGTAAGCGCCGTCTGCCGATGCTGCCCTGATTTTTCTGTGAGTCTGCCGGATAAGACCCGGGAAGGCTTCTGAGTCCGTCACATTGTTCAGCGACAGGTCTGCACAGATGATTTCATGTGTGTTGCTGTCAACGGCTAGATGCAACTTTCGCCATATACGACGGCGTTCTTTGCCGTGTTTTTTGACTTTCCATTCGCCTTCACCAAAGACCTTCAGCCCGGTGGAATCAATCACCAGATGCGCGATTTCACCCCGGGTGAACGTTTTGAAACTGACATTAACCGACTTTGCGCGCTTGCTGACACTGGTGTAATCCGGGCAGCGCAACGGAACATTCATCAGTGTAAAAATGGAATCAATAAAACCCTGTGCAGCCCGCAGGGTCAACCTGAACACGCGTTTAATGACCAGCACAGTCGTGATGGCAAGGTCAGAATAGCGCTGAGGTCTGCCTCGTGAAGAAGGTGTTGCTGACTCATACCAGGCCTGAATAGCTTCATCATCCAGCCAGAAAGTTATGGAGCCACGGTTGATGAGGGCTTTATTGTAGGTGGGCCAGTTGGTGATTTTGAACTTTTGCTTTGCCACGGAACGGTCTGCGTTGTCGGGAAGATGCGTGATCTGATCCTTCAACTCAGCAAAAGTTCGATTTATTCAACAAAGCCCCGCAAATACAGTATGCCGCCGGGCGCATGGCGTCGCTATCATCAATCGGGTGAGGAGTAGGTCTCCTCACCCGCTATCGCGCCCGGATACGTCGTTTACACTGCCATCCGGGCCACCTCCTGTATGGCCAAAGCTACACGGCTACGGTACGGAACACGCTCATCAGCGTGACCAGATGCTGCGCCTGATCGCGCAGATCTTCCGCCGCCGTACTTGACGCCCCCACCAGCGCCGCGTTTTGCTGCGTCACTTTATCCAGTTGGGTAATGGCTTCATTCACCTGCCCGACACCTGATTCTTGCTCACGCGTTGTCACGCCAATCTCGTCGATCATCCCCGCCACATGGTGCGACTGCCGCACCAGTTCGCCAATGGTCGCGCCCGCGTGATTCACCAGCGCCGTGCCGTTATCCACACGCTCAATACTATCCATAATCAGGGCCTTAATCTCTTTTGCCGCAGACGCTGACCGCTGGGCCAGCGAACGCACCTCACCCGCTACCACCGCGAAACCCCGCCCCTGCTCCCCTGCCCGCGCCGCCTCTACCGCGGCGTTCAGGGCCAGAATATTCGTCTGGAAGGTAATGCCGTCAATCACCGCAATGATCTCACTGATTTTGCGAGAGCTTTGGCTGATCTCATCCATCGTACGCACGATGTTCTCAATCGCCTCGCCCCCTTTTGCGGCAATTTCGCTCGCGGTTGCCGCCTGTTGATTGGTGACACGCACCGTATCGGCATTCTGGCGAATCGCCTGGCCGATTTGTTCCATGGATGCAGCCGTTTGCTGCAAACTGGCCGCCTGCTGCTCGGTACGCTGGCTCAGGTCAGTGCTGCCCTCCGCCACACCATTTGCCCCCGCCGAGATTGACTCACTGCTTTCCCGCACCTGGTTGACGATACCACTCAGGCTTTGTCGCATCTCATCCATCCCTGCCAGCAAACTGGTGCTGTCATCCGGGGCAAGCGTAATCCGGGTGGCCAGATTTCCCTGCGCAATTTCATGGACGACCTGCAGCGCATAAGCGGGTTCGCCCCCCAGTTGCCGCTTGATGTAGCGCGTGAAAAGCCAGGCAATGGCGATCCCAAGTAGCGCAGCCACCGCAGCAATCATCAGCAGGGCGTCGCCAGCGGAGCGGGCGCTTGCGGTGGAAGCCGCCGCCGCTGAGGTCGTGCTGGCCTGCTGGGTCTGGATCATCGCGGAAATCTCTTCAAACAGGCGAATCTGTAACGGCTGCATCTTTTCGACTGCCAGCGACTGGGCATCCAGCATCTGGCCATTCTTCGCCAGCCCCACGGTCTGGCGCACAACATTCACGTACTCCACCTGTGTGGCTTTAAAATTGTTCAGCATGTTCTGTGCGTCAGTATCCTGCACATTCGCCTGCAACTGCGCCACCAGCTCATCGTTGCGTTTAATCGACAGTTCGGTCAGCTTTTCCTCTTCCATCTGGCTCTTTTCATCATCCTGAAACACCATGATGAATGTCGCCTTGGTGGCATTATTGAGGTTGTCCTTTAATGCCTGCATCGACAGCAGATTGGTCAAATGGTACTTCTCGTAGAATTCGATATGTTTACTGGTGTTATTCAATTCAGCCCGACCAAAAATCGCCACCAACAGACCGATAGCAATAATCGCGGCAAAGCCGGTGCCCAGCAGCGCACCCAGAGAGAAATGTCTTTTTACTCGCATATATCCCTCGATAAATGAATCCCGAAACCCCATAACGGCGAAAAGACACTCGTATCAGCCCCGCAGAAAGCAACTGCAGGCGCACGAATGCGTAATAGCGAACAGGGTTAATATACGTAGCGTAAAAAACCGGGGAAAATATGAAATAGCGATGGTTTGACTAAACGGACAGGTTGCGCCAGAACAGACATGGTGGCACATCGTCCTGAGCAAAAAGGGGAACAGTCACTATATTAAAAACTTATTTTTCATAAAGATACAATAAATCAACCGTTCGATAACATCAGTAGAATAATGACGACATTGCCCGCTCATCCCTGAGCCCTTTTGCATGCCCTATTTGGAGATTTCTCAATAACCGATTAATCCACCAACTCCTCCATACGATCGATGGCAAATTTTAATATTTTCTCTGCATCAATGGCGGCGTACGGATAGCCAGCAATAACCTCAATATGTTGGCCTTCTTTAATCGATTTTTTCAGTTCTTCTTTTTTATATTGAATATGCGGTGCAACCAGAAAACAATCAAAAGCAGGCGCCACACTGGCAAATGCCTCAGCCCCTATTCCGCTAATTTGAATCTGATACCGATTTGCGTCCGCAACATCCTGCATTTTTTTGGCCAGCGTTACCGCCGTGTTACCAAACAGGCAACATATTAATAACCTTTTCATGGTAGTGCCCTCCTGGAAGTTACCGATACGCTATGCCTGCCCTGGCTTAAAAAATGCGCCCTGCATCATGTTTACGAATATATTTGATTAACATTTAATCAATCTGAGCAAATTCTCCGCATAAACACCTCTCCTCCTCCTGGTCGATCAGCGGTAACATGTAAGATGAGAATAAGATACACTTCCGGTTTGTAACTCGTATGATGGGTGTTTTCATACGCGCGTAGCGTCATCCTGAGGTCAGGCGCGAGAAGCCCATAGCACAGACATATGGGAAAGGCTCTCGCAGTAGCAGCGAAATAGTGCATCTGATTAGCAACCTTCGCCGGATGGATATTCATCATTACCTGCGGGCTGCACAGAATTATAAGGAGATTTATATGCTGGAAAAATTGCGTACCCGTGAGGGTAAAAAATTCCTTATCGCCGTCGCGATTGTGTTTGTGGTTGCCGTGTCGGTTATCTCAGAAGCCGCCTTCCAGGGCGTGGTGGATCAGTACGATTTGCCGATGGACGAGTGGTCGGTGTCGATG
Organism: Phytobacter diazotrophicus; assembly: GCF_052061655.1. Lineage (NCBI taxonomy): Bacteria > Pseudomonadati > Pseudomonadota > Gammaproteobacteria > Enterobacterales > Enterobacteriaceae > Phytobacter > Phytobacter diazotrophicus. The sequence continues at coordinate 4,195,919 of NZ_CM125428.1, forward strand.
TTTGTGATTCAGGGCGCGTGGGTGTTTATCTACAGCCTGATGTTTACCATCATCGGTTCGCTGCCCTTCGCGTTTTGGTTCCTTGGACCAAAGGATGACCGCGGTTAGGTTCGGTGCTGGTTCCCCGGATGGTGGCGTAAACGCCTTATCAGGGCGACCAGACGTTCAGGCCGCACGAAATAGCCCCCTATCGCTGTGGGAGAGGGCCGGGGTGAGGGCATCAGACCGTACCCCGCCCCACCGCACTTCACCCACCGATATCCAGCCCGCTCAGCGCACAAAGCAGCGCATCCACCTTTGGCAATAGCTGCTTACGGCGCGGCCATACCAGCGTCAACGCCAGCCCGTCGGGCTGAATATGCGGCAAAATGATCTCCAGCTCCCCGCGCGCAAGGGCGTCGCGAATCAGCCATGTCGGCATCTGGGCAACGCCTAACCCGCTACGAACCGCCTGTAATTGGGCATCCACATCCCCCAGCGCCATATGGTAGGGCACGGTACGCCAGTCCGGATACCCATCCTCGGTGATAAGCTGCCACGGCTTACCACTGGCGTCGACGCGCTCGTACAAAATGGCCCTGTGCTGCAACAGCGCCTCGACGCTTTCCGGGTGCCCCTCGCGCGCCAGATACGCGGGTGAAGCGCAAAACACCATCTTCTCTCGCCCCAGTTGCCGATATCCCAGCGACGCAGGCATCTCCGCCGTTTTGCCAATCCGCACCGCAATATCAATCCCTTCATCAAACAGATCCACGAAACGGTCAGAAAACGTCATGCTGATATCAATCTCCGGATGCTGCTGGCAAAACGTGATCAATAACGGCATGACGCACAGCCTGCCATAGGTATTTGGCACGGCCAGCCGCAGACGCCCGGATGGAATACTGCGTTGCGCCGCCAGTACCGACTCCGCCTCCGCCAGCTCTTCCATAATGCGAATACAGGTCTGGTAATACGCGTGCCCGGCGTCGGTCAGTTTCAGGCGTCGGGTCGTCCGCTCCAACAACGTTGAGCCCAGCCTCGCCTCCAGACGACTCACGCTTTTACTGATGGCTGAACCGGTCACATGCAAGCGCTCCGCCGCGGCGGCAAAGCTCCCCCCTTCTATACTGGCAACAAAGGGGACAATGTCCTTCAGTCGTTGATCGTGCATTGATTCATGAACTCAGGTTAAGAATGATGTGAATTAATGCCAGAAATAAGAGCAAAATTCTCGATTAGTCTACTCATAACGTTTACGCATGAGGAGAGTGAAATGCAAAAAGAGGCACTGATTGTCGGCATCAGCGGGGTGATTGGCCGCGCGCTGGCGCAAAAGCTGATGCAGGAAGGCTGGAAGGTCTCAGGACTGTCGCGCGGGCGCGGCGCGGTGCCGGAAGGCTGCAACCGTCTGACCGCCGATTTGACGGACCCGCAGGCGGTGAATACGGCGCTGGCGGCCATAAAACCCGACGCACTGTTTTTCAGCGTCTGGTCGCGTCAGGCAAATGAAAAAGAGAACATCCGCGTCAACGGTGCGATGGTCAAAAACGTGATTGAGGAACTGGGTGACCGCCTGAACGGCGCGCATGTCGCACTGGTTACCGGGCTAAAACACTACCTTGGTCCGTTCGAGGCCTATGGCAAAGGCGCCGTACCGGTTACGCCTTTTCGCGAAGAGCAGGGTCGTCAGCCCGTGGATAATTTCTATTATGCGCAGGAAGATGAGACCTTTGCCGGCGCGGAAAAATACGGTTATCGCTGGAGTGTGCACCGTCCGCACACCATCATCGGTTATGCGGTCGGTAACGCAATGAACATGGGTCTGACGCTGGCAGTCTACGCTACCCTGTGCCGGGAGAAAGGCTGGCCGTTTATTTTCCCGGGCTCACCGGAACAGTGGCATGGCATCTCCGACGTCACTGATGCAAACCTGCTAGCCGAGCAGCTCGCCTGGGCGGCACAAAGCCCGAATGCGGCAAACGAAGATTTCAACGCTGTTAACGGCGACGTGTTCCGCTGGAACTGGCTTTGGCCGCGTCTGGCCGCCTATTTTGGCATTGAATCTGGCGGAAACCCACAAACCATGATGCCGCTGGAAGGACGGATGCAGGAAGCTGCCGCCGCATGGCGCGAAATTGCCGCCCGCTATTCACTTGCCGAGCCCGATATCAGCCGACTGGCCTCCTGGTGGCACACCGACGCGGACCTCGGTCGACCGATGGAAGCCTTCACCGACATGAGCAAAAGCCGTAAGGCCGGGTTTACCGGCTACCGGGCGACACTGGATTCGTTTACCCACCTGTTTGATACCCTAAAGGCAGAGAAAATTATTCCGAACCACTAATGCCCTGATGAAGAGGTCAGGGGCGATCATCTTCGTCCCTGATTTTTATAATGGCTTTGTTGAATAAATCGAACTTTTGCTGAGTTGAAGGATCAGATCACGCATCTTCCCGACAACGCAGACCGTTCCGTGGCAAAGCAAAAGTTCAAAATCACCAACTGGCCCACCTACAATAAAGCCCTCATCAACCGTGGCTCCATAACTTTCTGGCTGGATGATGAAGCTATTCAGGCCTGGTATGAGTCAGCAACACCTTCTTCACGAGGCAGACCTCAGCGCTATTCTGACCTTGCCATCACGACTGTGCTGGTCATTAAACGCGTGTTCAGGTTGACCCTGCGGGCTGCACAGGGTTTTATTGATTCCATTTTTACACTGATGAATGTTCCGTTGCGCTGCCCGGATTACACCAGTGTCAGCAAGCGCGCAAAGTCGGTTAATGTCAGTTTCAAAACGTTCACCCGGGGTGAAATCGCGCATCTGGTGATTGATTCCACCGGGCTGAAGGTCTTTGGTGAAGGCGAATGGAAAGTCAAAAAACACGGCAAAGAACGCCGTCGTATATGGCGAAAGTTGCATCTAGCCGTTGACAGCAACACACATGAAATCATCTGTGCAGACCTGTCGCTGAACAATGTGACGGACTCAGAAGCCTTCCCGGGTCTTATCCGGCAGACTCACAGAAAAATCAGGGCAGCATCGGCAGACGGCGCTTACGACACCCGGCTCTGTCACGATGAACTGCGGCGTAAGAAAATCAGCGCGCTTATCCCTCCCCGAAAAGGTGCGGGTTACTGGCCCGGTGAATATGCAGACCGTAACCGTGCAGTGGCTAATCAGCGAATGACCGGGAGTAATGCGCGGTGGAAATGGACAACAGATTACAACCGTCGCTCGATAGCGGAAACGGCAATGTACCGGGTAAAACAGCTGTTCGGGGGGTCACTGACGCTGCGTGACTACGATGGTCAGGTTGCGGAGGCTATGGCCCTGGTACGAGCGCTGAACAAAATGACGAAAGCAGGTATGCCTGAAAGCGTGCGTATTGCCTGAAAACACAACCCGCTACGGGGGAGACTTACCCGAAATCTGATTTATTCAACAAAGCCTTTTATAATCTGTCGGTCGTGTCGCGCCACGTGTTGAAAGGTACTTATCTCACAATAACAGGCCTTCCCCCGCCATATTGCCTTCCTGAAAATGACAATTAAAAGCATGGATCACAATGCACATAGTTTCACTGGGAGGTTATAAAATTTCTTTTTAAGTCGTCATAACGTATTCTTAAACAAGACAATATCACATTCATTTTTGCACATTCGACATAAGTGGCACGAAGAAAAAACTCATTTATTACGGATTGAGGCTAAACACGTGCAATTTAACATTATTATTTGATGGCACCAAAACAGTCTCATTATGAAAACACCAAAACACTAAATTAAGAAAAACAATAAAATCATAAAGTTAAAAACATCGCAAAATAACCACCACCAGACAAATCATTAAATTTATTAACCTTAAGGTTATCTTAATATTAAAAACGATATTTCTTCTCTTCTTGCTTAAAAAAATGATGTGCATCACAAAGTTAACCGTCCTTACCGATATATGGATTTTTACTTAAAGTTTAATTGCCTCTTGCCGTTAATACAGATGACTAAAAAAACATATTTTGCTTATTAAAACGCTTAGAAAAGGTGAAGTATGAACATTTTCGACGACCAGTACGCGCCTGCTCCTGCTCCTGATACGCATCGCATCATGAAGCAGACGGTGACGCTGGTACTGATGCTCATGGGCTTCATTTTTCTAACGACAATATTTGCGCTCATTCAGACAGAAAATGATCTGGCGCGTAACACTCGCCACCAAACCCGACAGCTGTTAATGAAAGCGCTCGACAATCGGCAGGAAAACCTTCGTTTGCATCTTGCCGATAACGCCGCGTGGAACGAAGCCTGGGATAATCTTCATCGTAAGGTAGACATAAGCTGGGCATGGGACGAACAAAACCTCGGTAAATCATTGTATTCCAAATTCGGCTACGAAGGCGTGTTTGTGCTCTCCCCAAAAGAAGAAACGCGCTACAGCGTTATCGATGGCGGTCTTCACCTTGTACCTTTTGAGGAGTGGCTGGGGAAAAATATTAATGAAGAATTAAGCACGGCACTGAAGGTAAGCAGCGGAACAGCCGTTTCGCGCGTCGTTTTTGCCAATAATGAATTAATCCTCATTTCAGCCGCATGGATTACGACTGAGGATAAGGTTGCTCTTGCGAAAGCGCCTGCGGATCATTCTATGATGATCTTTGTTGATAAACTGACACCTAAAAAACTCGCCGCTATGGGCGAGGAATATGCCATTGCAGATTTGCATATCCTTGCGTCAAAACCCAAACGCCATCAACCACATACTGCGGGCTTGTTATGGCCGGTGTCGGGGGGAGAAATTTATTTTGAATGGAACAATAAAAATCCCAGTGACACGCTGCTCACGTGGGTACTCCCTCTTCTTGTCCTGCTGATGCTCACCTCAGTCCTTCTGGCGCTCTCTCTTGTGCGCAAAGGGCTTTTAAAAGCACGGCTGAATGACGAAAAAACATTCCTGCTGGAACAAAGCCGCCGGGCATTCGCCATTAGCGAGCGTCGTTTTCGTGACGTGGTGGAAACTACGACGGACTGGATCTGGGAAGCCGATGAGCTCTTACAACTCACCTGGATATCTGTGCGCTTTACGGCTATTACCGGTCACCGGATTGATGACTGGACAGGCCGTTCGCTGCGGGCGTTTCTGTCACAAGACAACCCGGCGCTGACGAAATGGCTGGATCTTCCTTACGCAGGTAACTTCCTCACCCTTAACCATTGCAGTTATTTTTCCGCCCAGGGAAATCAACGTTACTGCAATTTAACCATTAAACGCGTCAACCTTATTGATGGCTCACTAGGGTTCCGTGGTACCGCGACAGATGTCACCCTGGAAGTGGAGGCCAGCGAACGCATTCAGTATTTATCACACCATGATGAATTAACCGGTCTGCCTAATCGCGTCCGGATGAAAGAATTTCTTGAGGGTAGACTGCAATCAGAAAATGAGTCGAAAAATGCGTTGGCAATGATCAGTGTCGATCTGAATGATTTCAAAACCGTTAACGATGTTTACGGCCATACGGTGGGTGACCAGGTACTCAGTGAAGCCTCTAACCGCCTGCGCCGCTGCATGCGAAGCATTGATTTGGTAACGCGTCAGGGTGGAGACGAATTTATCATCGTTGCCGCAGACCTTAACCAACGTGGAGATATTGAACGTTTTTGCAAACGGATCGTGGAAGAACTGAATCATCCCTTTAATATCTGTGGAAATGAGATTGTTATTGGCGTCAGTATGGGCATTGCCCTGGCCCCACAAGATGCACGCACCGCAAGCGATCTCCTCCGCTATTCTGATATCGCCCTCTACAAAGCGAAAAATGATCCTAATGCGCATTGGGTTTTTTATGAACCTGATATGGCAGAACAAATTGTCCAACGCAGAGAACTGGAACAAGAACTTCGCGAGGCAATAAAACAGGATCAATTATTTCTTTTATATCAGCCTCGCTACGATATAACTTTGCAGAAGATAACGTCACTCGAAGCGCTCGTACGCTGGCAGCATCCGACTCACGGGCTTTTTATGCCTGACCAATTTATTCCTCTGGCGGAGGAGACCGGAATAATCATCGCGCTAACAGACTGGGTTCTGTCAACAGCGTGTCGCGAGGTACGAGAAAAATCAGCAGGGCTGTCCCTATCAGTAAATATATCTCCGGTGGAATTTAAGGCCAGCGACATTGTTCATCGAGTGAAATCAATCCTGACCAGAACGGATTTTAATCCTTCACGTCTCGAACTCGAAGTCACTGAAAACGCTACCCTGAGTAAGCCAGAAAATGCCTTAAAAATCATGCAACAATTAAAAAGTCTCGGTGTCAAACTCTTAATGGATGATTTTGGTACTGGCTATGCCTCACTCAATTATCTACGGAGTTTCCCTTTTGATGGCATCAAGCTCGATAAGTCTTTTATTATGGCGATGGGTGACTCGGAAAGCGCAAAAAATATAGTCGAGAAGATTATCGGACTGGGTAAAGATTTTAACCTTGAGGTCACTGCAGAAGGGGTAGAAACGTTCATTCAATTACAACAACTTGAACAATTTGAGTGCGATATCGCACAAGGTTTTTTTATAGGTCGTCCGACCACCCTGGATAAAATTGAACTTAACCAAAATTTCAAAAAGAAAAAGCCAGCCATGACTGAAGAGGAATTTTAAATCATAGATTTGTGATCGCACGCCAGGACGGAATAATGACTTTAGCGTATATAAAATTTATGTTACCATTATTAACCTTGCCAAAACATTATTTACAAGTACAAAAAAGAATATCATTGATGATGTTTTACGCGTGTCGTAAACATCCGTTCGAAGGGTAACAATTAGTCTGCGAAATTTAATTTTATGCCTTATTGCATAAACACTTTAACACCAGGCCTGTTCGACTGGGCTGCTCGTCTGCAAATATATTTTATATTCAGTTACCGGGGGTAGCTATGCAAATTTTACGCGATATTACCATCAGGAAAATGATATTACTGATACTGGTTGTTTTCAGTATTATTTGGGGAATGGCTACCCTGCTTACTTTTTATAATTTTTCCACAATTGATCAACTACTCACACAAAACGCATCACAGAAGAATGCCTATGCCATGCTGGTAAAAGGCAATGATCAATATTTTCGCACCATGACGCGTATGTTGCGTGCAATGGATTATCGCCAGACAGGTGATGAAGAAAATTCAACAAAAACAATGGAATCTGCCGGAAAAGCGCTGGCGATAAGCCAGAATATGCTTGCACAGTTTCGCGATGCGCAGCATCCTGGTGTGAGCGATGATGTCATAAAAGCGATGATAAATGACTGGGACGCACTGCTGACTAACGCCATTGTCCCTATGTACGATGCGGCGAAGAATAATCAGCCGGATAAATTCCGCGAGTTATTTCGTAAAACCTACCCGCCATTAAGCGTGCAGTTTGGTGCAACCGCTGAAAAATATACTCAGGCGATTCAATCTGATGCCATTCTGGTGAAAACCAAAGACCAAATTTCCTATAACAAAATAGTGCTCATCAGCGCATTACTGGCGGGTCTGGTAACGCTCTTATTGACCGATCGCTATTTAGTAAATTACCTGGTTAAACCGCTTGGGATGTTAAAAAATCATCTTGAGTTGCTGACCGCCGGAAAATTAAGTAGCCAGCTTGAGACGTTTGGCCGTAACTGCGCCGGCCAGTTGATTCCCTATGTACAAAAAATGCAGGAAAGCCTGCATACAACGGTAAAAACCATCCAGGATAGCTCCGCCAGCATTTTTGCCAACACCAGTGAAATCCGCGGTGGTAATGAAGAATTGTCGAGCCGTACTGAGCAGCAGGCCGCCGCTCTACAACAAACGGCCGCCAGTATGGAAGAACTGACCTCCACTGTCAGAAACAACGCCCAGAACGTGCGTGAAGCTCTCAAACTGACTGAGGAAGCACAAAAAACGGCGAAACGAGGCGGCGATATCACCTCAACGGTGGTGCAAACCATGCACGGGATCACCGACAGTTCGCAAAAAATTTCCGATATCACCAGCGTGATCAACAGTATTTCATTCCAGACCAACCTGCTGGCACTAAACGCCGCTGTGGAAGCGGCTCGCGCTGGCGAGCAAGGTCGTGGCTTTGCAGTGGTAGCCAGTGAAGTACGCCTGCTGGCACAGCGCAGTGCGCAGGCGGCAAAAGAGATTGAAGCGTTGATCAGCGAATCGGTCAACCGAGTAAAAACCGGTGCGGAGCAGGTACAGGAGGCTGGCGACGCCATGTCCGTAATTATCCAGTCTGTCGCCCAGGTAAATAGCCTGATGGGCGAAATCTCAGTTGCTTCGGATGAACAAAGCCGTGGTATTGAACAAATCGGGCTGGCGATGACCGAGATGGATGGCGTGACACAACAAAACGCCACGCTGGTACAGGAAGCTACCGCCAATGCGGTATCCCTCGAATCCGAAGCGGAAAGGTTGAACAAGACCGTCGATCGCTTTGATCTGGGCAACGGTGCGGTTTCCGCCACACGCAGTGCGAAAAAAACCAGCGCGAAGACACAGCGCGTGCCTTTATCCACCCCAAGTAACGATAACTGGCAGACCTTCTAAGCACGGGTCACCTTCTGAGAAAATGGCCGGACATATACCGGCCATTTTTATTTTAAAGCCCTGTCCCCTTCTTCTTTTCCCATCATTCTGCGTTTGCTTGTCATTTCGTATAACTTTGATCGGCTAAAATAACTCTTACCTGGCGTGCGTAAGCCAATACCTGCACGGGCCCGCACACCATTGCCACAACTCCATGCACTCCTGAGGTTTTTGCTATGCAAAATGAAGAACAACGGCTTATTGAGGGGCTTTTCCAGCGTCTGAAACAGGCGGAACAGCAAAGCGGCGCACGGGATAGCCAGGCCGATCATATGATCGCTGAGTTTGTGCGCCAGCAGCCCTCTGCGCCTTACTATATGGCCCAGTCGATGCTGATTCAGGAAGCTGCGCTGAAACGCCTTCATGCACAGATTCAGGATCTCCAGAATGAAGTGGCCTCCCTGAAAAACAGCCAGCAAAACGGCGGTGGTAGTTTCCTGAGTAGCCTGTTTGGCGGTGGAAAAAACCAGCCACAACAGCCAGCCAACAACTGGAACAGCGCGCCACAACAACAGCCGCCGCAGCAACAGACAGCGCCCACTTATGCGCAACCGGCTCCCCGCTCCGGCGGTTTTATGGCCGGTGCGCTGCAAACCGCAGCCGGGGTAGCCGGTGGGGTCGTGCTCGCCGATATGCTGACCAGTATGTTCCACCACTCCCAGCCACAGGAGATCGTGAACATTATTGAGCAGCCTGTCGAACAGGTTTCTGATGTCGCCGGTGATCGGAATTTCACTAACGATTTTCAGGATCAGGACAGCTTCACCAATGCCTCTGACCGCAGCTTCTTTGACCAGGGCAACGACGACAATAGCCGTTTCCTCGATCAGGATGATGACTACGATTTCGGCGGCAATAACGACGACGACAGCTTTATCTGATTAATCGCAATGATGATAATCCCCGCCACACCAGCCCGGTGCGGCGGGGATTTTTTGTCGGTATCTGCCTAGGGCAGCATGATGTCGTGATAGAGCGCGGAAAGTCGCTCTCGCAGGTAGCGTACCGCTTTGTGCTTACGCGACAGCAAGGTCTGTACGGGCAGCCCCGTCTCAGCGGAAAGGGCTTTGAAGCTGTAACTTTCCAGTTCGGTTTTTTCGAATACCTCGCGTTGGGCCGCAGGAAGCGCCGCCAGCGCGCTTTCCAGTTCATCCCAGAAAATCTCTCTTAAGCGTGCCTCTTCTGGTGTCTGCACATCGCCAAAAAGCACATCATAGAGTTGATCATCAGCCTCCTCGTCGTCCGAAAATAACCACTCCCGCTTTTTTCGTCCGCGGTCGATCATTTCATTGCGCGCCGCGCGAAACAGCCAGGCGGAGACGTTCTCAACCGGTTGTTCGACGTTGATCAATTGCAGCGTCACATCCTGTAAAATATCGTCCACGTCTTCTCGTTGCGGAATACGGCGGCGGATAAAGGCTCTCAGCGTTGTCCGGCACGCTGAGAGCGCTTCAAGGAGCCGCACAGTTCGGGCGTTGTCGGCCTTATCCATTATGCTCACGCATTGTCCGACGGCTTCGGTGATTCATTCTCTGTGGGCATGTCAGGGCCACAGCGCCAGCCATCGCGCCCGCCCCAACGGTGGCGTTTCTGGAAAAAGGCCTGTCTCTCTTCTTCGCTCATGTTCATCCACCGTTCATGCAATTGACGATGATCGCGCGCCATTCGGAACATCATCGGTCCCATGCCCATACCGCCAAACAGCACCCGGCATAGCACCAGCAATCCAAGCGCGGTCCAGAAGCCGATAGTTTTCAGACCAAACAGACCCGGAATAATGGCGTTCCACAGGGTCATCACCACCAGCGTCATCACGACGGCAAAAACAATAAACATCACACCAAACTTGCCAGGATGGCGTCTGTGATTACCAAATCTTCTCATGTTGTCTCTCCTTCATATCGTTGTATTCGGGTAGACGAATGAGCGAGAAAAATATTGCTAAAAAATATGATTTTTTTCAGGCGTCGGGAAAATGAAAACCAATAACCATTGTAATTAAATGATTTGAAATGATTTTCTATTGAAATGTTAATGCTTTGATCGTGACAGTGCAAAAAACAGCCATTTTTGTGATCCACATCACCTTAATGACGATTTGTTACAGCACTAAAAGTCAAATCTGACTATTCTCGTTTTTTAAAGCTGGCACATCTCTTCATTATTAAGCCCCCCTAAATTTAGTGACAGCATAATGACAAGAGGATGACTATAAATATAAATTAAACAAATTTAAGATAGCGACAAAAAATCTTTACGGTAGCTCGATCCGCCGCTAAGTTATTTTACCCATCTCGCACAAAAATAAACCTAACATCATGATAAACATAACAAAAATAACAAAAACATCGCCTGCTAATATTTATTTCCTCAACGCCAGTTAAACAGAAACGATCTTAAGTGAACGTTAATGACAATATGCAATCTCTTAAGGTTGAGTTAATAAATAAGCCTTAGCCTAGGCAAGTACCAAGTACTCTCAACGAAATGAGTCTGCTGCTTCCCTGGTTACAGTGCGAATTCATTGCCAGCAACGGTAAGGAAAAGTAATGCGTGAATTTTTACCCTTCTCACGTCCTTCTATGGGCGACGAGGAACTAACGGCGATTCAGGACGTTCTGAAGTCGGGTTGGATTACGACAGGTCCCAAAAACCAACAGTTGGAAGAAGCATTTTGCCAGTTGACCGGCAACCAGCATGCCATTGCCCTGAGCTCGGCAACAGCCGGTATGCATGTCACGTTAATGGCGATGGGCATTGGCGCCGGCGATGAGGTGATTACCCCCTCCATGACCTGGGTCTCCACCCTCAATATGATTGTGTTGCTCGGCGCAACCCCGGTCATGATCGATGTTGACCGCGACACGCTGATGGTTACCCCGCAGAGCATTGAGGCCGCGATTACATCAAAAACGAAGGCCATTATTCCCGTTCATTACGCTGGCGCGCCTGCCGATATCGATGCAATTCGCGCGTTGGGCGAAAAGTACAATATTCCCGTTATTGAAGATGCCGCACATGCCGCCGGAACCTATTACAAAGGTCACCATGTCGGCTGTCGCGGTACGGCGATTTTCTCCTTCCATGCCATTAAAAATATGACCTGTGCCGAAGGCGGTCTGGTGGTGACGGATGATGAGCAACTGGCCCAGCGTATTCGCAGCCTGAAATTCCACGGTCTTGGCGTCGATGCCTACGATCGCCAGACACACGGTCGCGCACCGCAGGCGGAAGTGATCTCCCCTGGCTACAAATACAACCTGGCGGATATCAATGCCGCGCTGGCACTGGTGCAGCTCGGCAAGCTTCACGAAGCCAACCAGCGTCGTACCGAGATAGCCCAACGCTATTTACGTGAGCTGGCTGATACGCCATTCCAGCCACTGACGGTTCCGGCCTGGCCGCACGTTCACGCCTGGCATCTGTTTATTATTCGCGTTGATGAAACACGCTGCGGCCTGACCCGTGACGCGCTGATGGAAGCACTGAAAGCACAGGGCATCGGTACGGGCCTGCACTTCCGCGCCGCCCACACGCAGAAATACTACCGCGAGAATTTCCCTGACGTTTCATTACCCAATACGGAGTGGAATAGCGCACGTATCTGCTCGCTGCCGCTGTTCCCGGATATGACCGATGATGACACCAGCCGTGTTATCGCCGCACTTCATCAGTTGGCAGGGCAATAACGATGTTTGAAACAAGCCCCATCAATAAAGTATCCGTTGTGATCCCTGTATTTAACGAACAGGACAGCCTGCCGGAACTGATTCGTCGTACGACCGCCGCCTGCGATCTGCTGAGTAAAGATTATGAAGTTCTGCTGGTTGATGACGGCAGTAGCGATGACTCCGCCAAAATGCTGGTCGAAGCCGCCCAGGCCGACGGCAGCCATATCGTGGCCGTGCTGCTTAACCGCAACTATGGTCAGCACTCCGCAATCATGGCCGGTTTTAGCCATGTTACCGGCGATTTGATCATCACTCTGGATGCGGATTTACAGAACCCACCCGAAGAGATCCCTCGCCTGGTGGCAACCGCAGAAGAAGGTTATGACGTGGTGGGTACGGTTCGGCAGAACCGCCAGGACAGCCTGTTTCGTAAAACGGCATCACGCATGATCAACCACCTGATTCAGCGCACCACCGGTAAAGCGATGGGCGATTACGGCTGCATGTTGCGCGCCTATCGTCGCCATATTGTCGATGCGATGTTGCACTGCCACGAGCGCAGCACGTTTATTCCCATCCTCGCCAATATGTTCGCCCGCCGGGCCACGGAAATTCCCGTGCATCACGCGGAGCGCGAGTACGGTGATTCGAAATACAGCTTTATGCGTTTGATTAACCTGATGTATGACCTGGTGACCTGCCTGACCACCACGCCGCTGCGCATGCTGAGCGTGTTTGGCAGCGTTATCGCGCTGGTGGGTTTTGCGCTCTCCGTCGTTTTAGTCGTCATGCGTCTTGCTCTTGGGCCACAGTGGGCTGCCGAAGGTGTGTTCACCCTTTTCGCCGTCCTGTTCACCTTTATCGGTGCGCAGTTCGTTGGCATGGGCTTACTCGGCGAGTACGTTGGCCGCATCTATAACGATGTCCGTGCCCGTCCCCGTTACTTTATTCAGCGTGTTATCCGTCAGGAAACCCCAAATTCTATTGAGGAAATTGAGTCATGAAAACCGTCGTTTTTGCGTATCACGATATGGGGTGCACGGGCATACAAGCACTGCTGGAAGCAGGCTTCGAGATTGCCGCCATTTTTACTCACGCCGACAATGCGGGCGAAAACCACTTTTTTAAATCGGTGGCGCGCCTCGCGGCTGAGCAGGAAATTCCGGTATATGCCCCGGATGATGTAAACCACCCTCTGTGGGTTGATCGCATTCGCGCAATGGCGCCAGAAGTGATTTTCTCCTTCTACTACCGCAACCTGCTGTGTAACGACATTTTAAGCCTGCCGACAAAAGGCGCATTCAACCTGCACGGTTCGCTGCTGCCGAAATACCGTGGTCGCGCACCGTTGAACTGGGTGTTGGTCAACGGTGAGAAAGAGACTGGCGTCACCCTGCATCGCATGACCCAACGCGCCGATGCAGGCGATATTGTGGCGCAACAGAGTGTGGCGATTAGCGACACTGACGTGGCGCTCTCCCTGCATCACAAACTCTGTGCGGCCTCACAAAGCCTGCTGGGCGACGTGCTGCCGAAAATCCGCAGCGGCCAGACTCAGGAGCGTGCACAGGATGAATCTCAGGCCACCTATGTTGGCCGTCGTACCCCGGAAGATGGTCGTCTGACCTGGGAAAAACCGGCGCAGGAGCTGCATAACCTGGTGCGTGCGGTCAGCGATCCGTGGCCGGGCGCGTTTGGCTATGTGGGCACCAACAAATTTATCGTCTGGAAATCCCGCGTGCGTACCGATCTGGCGGCGGCGAAGCCAGGCACCGTGCTGTCCGTCGCCCCGCTTGTAGTGGCCTGTGGTGAAGGCGCGCTGGAAATCATTACCGGCCAGAGCGCAAACGGCGTTTACATGCAGGGGACTCAGCTTGCGCCGGCGATGGGTCTGGTACCGGGCGCGCTGCTCTCCAGCCGTCCGTTTGTTGCCGTGAAACGTCGTACCCGCGTGCTGATCCTGGGGGTTAACGGTTTTATCGGTAACCATCTGACTGAACGTCTGTTGCAGGATGATAATTACGAGATTTACGGTCTGGATATTGGTTCTGATGCGATCAGCCGTTTCCTTGACAGCCCGCGTTTCCACTTTGTCGAAGGCGACATCAGCATTCACTCCGAATGGATTGAATACCACATTAAGAAATGTGATGTCGTACTGCCGCTGGTGGCCATTGCGACCCCAATCGAGTACACCCGTAACCCGCTACGCGTGTTCGAGCTGGACTTCGAAGAGAACCTGAAAATCATTCGTGACTGCGTGAAATACAACAAACGCATCATCTTCCCGTCCACGTCGGAAGTGTACGGCATGTGTACCGACGCGAACTTTGATGAAGACACCTCCAATCTGGTGGTGGGTCCAATTAATAAGCAGCGCTGGATCTACTCGGTATCCAAACAGTTGCTGGACCGCGTGATTTGGGCCTACGGCGACAAAACCGGCCTCAAATTCACCCTCTTCCGTCCGTTTAACTGGATGGGGCCGCGTCTGGATAACCTGAACGCCGCGCGTATCGGCAGCTCCCGCGCCATCACCCAGTTGATCCTCAACCTGGTTGAAGGTTCGCCGATTAAGCTGATCGAAGGCGGTAAACAGAAACGCTGCTTTACCGATATCAGCGATGGTATTGAAGCCCTGTTCCGCATCATCGAAAACAAAGATGGTCGCTGCGATGGGCAGATCATCAACATCGGTAACCCGGACAACGAAGCGAGCATCAAAGAGCTGGCGGAAATGCTGCTCGACTGCTTCGAACGTCACCCGCTGCGCGACCGTTTCCCGCCGTTTGCTGGCTTCCGCGAAGTAGAAAGCAGCGACTACTACGGCAAAGGCTACCAGGACGTTGAGCACCGTAAGCCAAGCATTCGCAACGCTAAACGCTGCCTTGACTGGCAACCGACGGTAGAAATGCACCAGACCGTTGAAGAGACGCTGGACTTCTTTTTACGCACCGTTGAGGTCACGGAACAGAAGCCATGAGAAAAGTCGGCCTGCGCATAGACGTCGATACCTTCCGCGGCACCCGTAAGGGGGTGCCGTCGCTGCTGGACATGCTCAATCGCTACGGCGTTCGCGCAAGCTTCTTCTTTAGTGTGGGGCCGGACAATATGGGACGGCATCTTTGGCGGCTGGTTAAGCCGAAGTTCTTGCTAAAGATGCTGCGCTCAAAAGCGGCCTCGCTGTATGGCTGGGATATTTTACTGGCGGGCACCGCGTGGCCCGGCAGGAATATCGGGCGCGCCAACGCGGATATTATCCGCAGCGCCGCCGCCAGCCACGAAGTGGGGTTGCATGCGTGGGATCATCACGCCTGGCAGACCTGGTGCGGCGTATGGGACAGCGATGAGTTGCTCCACCAAATCGCACTGGGTAAAGAAGAGCTGGAATCGATAATCGGCACGGATATTACCTGTTCAGCCGTGGCTGGCTGGCGTGCCGATCAACGGGTCATTAAAGCGAAAGAAGCTTTTGATTTTCGCTATAACAGCGACTGCCGGGGCAGCGCGCCCTTTTTACCGATAACGGGTGTCGGCCAGACGGGCACGGTGCAAATTCCGGTGACGCTGCCGACCTGGGATGAGGTTGTCGGGAGTGACGTGAGCGCCAGCGGGTTCAACGATTTCATCCTGACCCGCATGCTCGATGATCCCGGCGTACCGGTTTATACCATTCACGCCGAGGTCGAAGGGATCGCCCATCGCCTTGAGTTTGAAGATTTACTCCAGCGCGCCGCCGAGGCGAATATTCAGTTCTGCCCGCTGGGTGAACTGTTACCTGCCAATTTACGCACCTTGCCTACGGGCAAAGTTGTGCGAGGTGAAATTGCCGGCCGGGAAGGATGGCTGGGTTGTCAGCAAATGGAGAGAACGGAATGACGAAGTCGTCACGCTACGGTCTGGTTGTACTTGCCCTTTTTGTCCTCTACTACCTGATCCCTGTCGAATGGCGTTTACTCTGGCAGCCTGATGAAACGCGTTATGCAGAGATCAGCCGTGAAATGCTTAGCAGCGGAAACTGGACCGTGCCGCATTTTCTCGGCCTGCGTTATTTTGAAAAACCGATCGCCGGTTACTGGGTGAATTCCATATTCCAGTGGCTATTCGGCGAAACCAACTTTGCCGTTCGCGCCGGAGCTATCTTTTCAACCGCGCTGGTTGCCGGGATGGTGTCATGGTTTGCCTGGCAGCTTTGGCGCGATAAACGCGTGGCGATGATGGCCGCCATCATTTTCATCACCATGCTGGAAGTTTACGGTATCGGCACTTATGCGGTACTCGACCCGATGATTGCCCTGTGGCTGGTTGCCGGGATGTGCACGTTCTGGATTGCCGTTCAGGCCAAAACCACCTCCGTGAAAGCGGCGGGCTATGTGCTGCTGGGCCTGACCTGCGGCATGGGTGTCATGACCAAAGGATTCCTGGCGCTGGCCGTGCCGGTTCTGAGCGTTTTACCCTGGGCTATCGCGCAGAAAAAATGGAAAGAGGTGCTCATTTGGGGCTGGCTCTCCATCGCCAGTTGCGTGCTGGTTGTCCTGCCGTGGGGGCTGGCTATTGCCCAACACGAGCCGGATTTCTGGCACTACTTCTTCTGGGTGGAGCATATTCAGCGTTTTGCCATGGCGGATGCGCAGCACAAAGCCCCGTTCTGGTACTACCTGCCATTTGTCTTACTGGGAAGCCTACCCTGGCTGGGGCTGCTGCCCGGTTCGCTTCGTCTGGCATGGTTCACCCGTGAGAATAACCGCGCGACGCTCTACCTGCTGTGCTGGATTGTTATGCCATTTCTGTTTTTCAGTATCGCAAAAGGCAAACTGGTGACCTATATCCTGCCCTGCTTCGCACCGCTGGCGATTTTGATGGCTGGTTATTCGGTGCAGGCCGCAGAGAGAGGCTACCGTGCTTTGCGCGTTAATGCCTGGCTCAACATTGGCTTTGGTCTGTTTGGCCTGGTTGCCGCATTTATTGCCTCCCCATGGGGGCCACTGAAAAACCCGGTATGGACGACACTCGAAAGCTATAAAGTGTTTTGTGCCGCCATGGCCTTTTTTGTCTGGGCACTGGTGGGTTGGTACACCTTGCGCAATACCGAAAAAAGCTGGATGCTCTCGGCATTGTGTCCGGCCGGGCTTGCGCTGCTGGTTGGTTTCGCCATCCCTAACCGGGTGATGGAGTCAAAACAGCCGCAATTCGCGATCGGCATGACCAAAGAATCCCTGGCATCCAGCCGCTATATACTGAGTGATAATGTCGGCATCGCCGCAGGCCTGGCGTGGGAACTCAAACGCAGCGATATTATAATGTTTGGCCAGACCGGTGAGCTGCAATATGGCCTTAGCTACCCGGATGCGAAAGACAAATTTATTGCTGAGAAAGATTTCAACGACTGGCTGGAACAACATCGTCAGGAAGGCAAAGTTACGCTGGTGGTGCTGCTTTCACGCGGTGAAAGTGTGAATAGCCTGCCGATTCCTCCGCCGTCAAATGTGTTTGTTCAGGGGCGAATCGCACTTATTGAATATGCGCCACAACCATGATCTGGTTTCTGCTTATGCTGGCAAGCCTGCTAAGCTTTGCCGGACAGTTGTGCCAAAAGCAAGCGACGCGGCCTGCCCTTAGGGTGGGCCGCCGTCGGCATATCCTAACCTGGCTCGGGCTGGCGCTGGCCTGTCTCGGCCTGGGCATGATTTTTTGGCTACTGGTCTTACAGAGCGTCCCCGTTGGCATCGCCTACCCGATGTTAAGTCTCAATTTTGTCTGGGTGACGCTGGCCGCCTGGGGGATCTGGCGTGAACCGGTTAACCTGCGCCACTGGTTTGGCGTGGGGTTAATTATTGTGGGCATTGTGGTTCTGGGTGGGGCAGCATGAAAGGTATTTTTCTGGCGCTGGTCAGTGTGTTGTTAACCAGTGCGGCGCAGCTTGCAATGGGCTATGCCATGGCGGCCCTTCCACCGGTATCGCAATTTTATGCCTTTATCGGCGCGCTGTGGCCCATTCATCTGGAAACAACGTTGCTGCTGGCCGGGCTTGCGGGTTATCTGGCCTCGATGTTTTTCTGGTATCTGGCTTTGCACCATCTGGCATTGAGCAAAGCCTATGCCCTGCTGAGTCTCAGCTATATTCTGGTGTGGTCGGCGTCCCTTATTTTGCCCGGTATGCGCGGCATTTTTTCCGTTCAGTCGCTAACGGGCGTGCTGATTATTATTGCGGGCGTACTGGTTATTTTTCTGCCCGCACATAAAAAACCCGGCTGATTATCGCCGCAGCGCCAGTAATAATACGCCTGCGGTAATCAGCAGCAGTCCCCCCGCTTCACGCAACCCAGGTCGTTCGCCGAGAAAAATAAAAGCGAAAATCGCCACCATCACTACGCTCATTTTATCGACCGGGACGACTTTAAACGCTTCGCCGATCTTCAACGCCCGGAAATAACACACCCAGGATGCTCCCGTCGCCAGACCCGATAAGATCAAAAAAAGCCAGGTACGTTTGCCAATCAGCAAGGGATTCTGCCACTTACCGGTAAAGTAAATAAAAGCCGCGAGAATAACGATAATAATCCCGGTGCGGATTAAGGTCGCAAAATCGGAGTCTACATTTTGAATCCCGACTTTAGCGAAAATGGCGGTCAGTGCGGCAAAAAAGGCGGACAGCAGCGCCCAGATAAACCAGTTGCTGAGTGAAAACATGCGCTCTCCCATTCATTATTACCATCAATATAGACTCCTGCGGATAAAAGAGATTATGCCGCAAATCGGCGGGCTATTTTTATGCCGCAAATACCCGCGCATGGCCTGTAATGTTGAGCGCAACCGGAGTACCTGGCAATAATAATTGTGGGGTGACGGTATTGATGGTGAGCGTTTGCGCACGATCCGTAAACCCCAGCGTCAGCGTCGAAAGATAACCGCCAAAATCAATATCCAGCACCGTCGCCTGCAACGCAGTTTCACCCGCTGACGCCGGGGTAATCATCAGTTGCTCCGGGCGCAGCATGATGCGCCGCACCCCCTGTGCCAGGTTGTCATCCACCGGCACATCCCCAACCAGACATCTGGCTTTGCCGTTGGCGACCTCCCCCGTCAGGATTAACGCATCCCCTAAGAAGAGCGCCGTCTCTTCATCGACCGGCTGCGAATAGACTGCCTGCGGCGTCCCCACCTGGGCAAACCGCCCGTGGCGAATGACGGCAATCTGCTCGGCAAAAGAGAGCGCTTCGTTCTGGTCGTGAGTGACCAGCACGGCAGCAACGCCCGCCTCAGAGAGGAGATCGGCGGTCGCTTTACGGGTTGTGGCGCGCAGTCCGGTATCCAGCGCCGAGAATGGTTCATCCAGCAACATCAGCGCCGGTTGCTGCGCCAGCGCACGCGCCAGTGCCACGCGCTGCTGCTGACCACCAGAGATTTCATGCGGCCAGTGACGCGCCAGTTGCCTGTCCAGAGATACCCGATCCATCAGGGCCTCAACCTGCTTACGCCGTTCCTGGCGCGAGGCGCGGATCCCCCAGCCAATGTTTTCTTCAACCGTAAGGTGCGGAAAAAGCGCCCCTTCTTGTGGAACAAAACCAATTTTTCGCTGATGCGCCGGAACCGATACTGTCGGGCTAAACAGCGGCGTACCGCGCATCGTTATCTGGCCGCTATCGGGCATCTCAAACCCGGCAATCAGGCGTAACAGGGTGGTTTTACCGGAGCCTGACGGCCCCACTATCGCGGTGCGGCTGCCGGGTGACAATGAAAGCGTGATGTTATCCAGCACCTGAGTGTGGCCAAATTTTTTCGACACATTAATAAGCTCGAACATCTTAACGACCCGATAATTTTTGTGATTGCTTGTAAAGCAGGCCCGTCAGGGGAAGAGAAATCAGGATCATGCACAGGGCATACGGGGCCGCAGCAACGTAATCAATCTCGCTGGTCAGCGCCCAGAAACCGGTGGCAAGCGTGCGTGTTCCCAGCGGAGAGAGCAGTAATGTCGCCGTCAGCTCATTGCTCACCCCCAGAAAGACCAGTGCCGCCGCAGCCGCCGCACCGGGCGCCGCCAGACGCATTGTCACGCGACATAGCGCCCATCCTGGCGATACCCCGAGACTCTGCGCGACATGTTCAAGTTCGACAGGCGCCTGAGCGATACCCGCGCGTAAGTTGATCAGCGCCCGGGGGATAAACATCAGCATATACGCCAGAAAGAGTGTCACTTCGGTCTGATAAATGGGCCGCGCGTAATGAATGGTGACCGTCACCAGCGCCAGCGCCGTCACGATCCCCGGCAGGGAACTGGCCACATAGTTCATGCTTTCCAGCAGCCGGAACAGGCGACGCGGATGGCGAACCGCCAGCCACGCGCACGGAATAGCAAAGCCAGTGGTAATGAGTGCCCCGGCCGACGCCAGGACCACTGTTTGATGCAGGGATAACCACAAATCACCGTTCTGCCAGACCGCCAGGCCTCCCGCCCACAGCCAGCGCCCCAGCACCGCGATGGGCGTTCCCAACGCCAGCACGACCACGCAAGCCAGCAGGAGTTGTCCCAGCAGATGACCTGCCATTGCGGGTGCATGGATATTCTGACGGCGGGCGGAGCCTCCCCCCACGCGGGCATAGCGAGCTTTGCCGCGGGTTGCCCCTTCCAGCAACAGAAGCCCCAGGCAGCACAGCGCGAGCACCCCTGCCAGCATATTGGCCGCCGGGCCGCTAAAGGTAGACTGGAACTGATCGTAAATAGCGGTAGTGAAGGTATCGAAGCGGATCATCACGTACAGGCCATACTCTGCCAGCAGGTGCAGGCCCACCAGCAGTGCGCCGCCCCAGATAGCCAGTTTCAGTTGCGGCAATACCACACGAAAGAAAACCTGCCACGGAGCAATGCCTAAAGATGCGGCAACGTCTTCAAGGTTAGGGTCCAGTCGCCGCAGAACGGCGGCAACCGGCATATAAATAAACGGGTAATAAGCCAGCACGGAGATAAACACGGCGGCCGCCAGCCCATGTAATGAAGGGATAACGCTCACCCACGCGTAGCTTTGCACAAAAGCAGGGATCGCCAGCGGCGCAACCACCAACAACGACCAGACGCGACGCCCCCGCAGTGCGGTTCTCTCCGTTAGCCAGGCCAGCGCTACGCCAAGACAAACGCAAATAGGGAGTGAAAAAAGTATCAGCAGCAGCGTGTTCGCCAGTAATTCCGCGACACGCGGGCGAAAAACGAGCGCCTTAACGCTCTCCCATCCCGTATCAATACCTGTCGCAATCACAAACCCAACGGGCAGTAACGCCAACAGGGAAACCAGCATGGCTAATATCACCAACATTCGCGCGGGGCGATGCTGATGCGTTTGGCGTTGCTGTTTTCCAGCCAACGGAATGCTCAAACCAGACATAAGGCGCTCACTGTTATTATTTTAAAGAATACCCGCCTGGGTCATCAGCTCGGTGACTTTTTTACTGTTGAGCGTAGACGGTTCAACTTTCGGCGCTTCAAGTTTATTCAGCGGTACCAGTTTTTCGTTAGAGGCAGCGTTCACGCCCACCGCATATTCAAACGCGTTGTTGGTGCGCAGAATATCCTGCCCGGTTTTACCGGTGATCCATTTAATAAAGGCCTGGGCCTGCGCTTTATGTTTGCTGGACGCTAACACACCGCCACCGGAAATACTGACAAAGGCACCCGGATCCTGATGTTTGAAATAGTGAAGTTGCGTGTTTTTGCTGTTCTCACCGGTTTTTGCCTGATCGACAAAATAGTAGTAATGGTAAATAACGCCACTATCAATCTGCCCGGCATTCACCGCTTTTAAGACAGTGCTGTTACCTTTATAAGCAACAAAGTTGGTTTTCATCGCTTTCAGCCAGTCGAGAGTCGCCGGTTCGCCTTTTAACGCCAGCATAGCGCTGACAATCGCCTGGAAATCGGCACCCGACGGAGAGGCCGCCCAGCGCCCTTTCCATTCCGGCTTCGCTAAATCCATGAGAGATGTCGGCACCTGGGCCGGGCTGATTTTGCTCGGGTTATAAACGAACACGGTGCTACGTGCGGCAATCCCAATCCAGCGGCCATGCGCCGGACGATAAGCGGCAGGCACCTGTTTTAGAGTATCGGCATCCAGCGGAGCGAACAGGTTTGCGTTGTCGACCAGGGTCATGGCCGGAGAGTTTTCAGTCAGGAAAACATCGGCAGGCGAAACACTCCCTTCCTGGACAAGCTGATTACCCAGCTCGGTATCGCCGCCATTACGCAGGGTCACTTTAATCCCGGTCTCTTTCGTGAAACCATCAACCCATGACTGAACCAGATTTTCATGCTGGGCATTATAAATGACAATGCCGTCGTCGTTGTCGGCCGCAAAAGCAGATGAACCCGCGAAAACAGAAGAGATGACCAAAGCTATCGAACACATGGCAGAAAAGCGATTTCTCATATTTATTCCTTATAAAAGGTGTGTATAAACGAAGCGTTTGCAAGCTGGCTGGAGTTTAAACGCACAGATATCGGAATGAGAATCGAAATAATTCTCAACATTCGAGTTCGCTATTTAATACTGCCGAATTTTAAATATTTTAATAAACATATCGTTTTAAATTACGAGAACATCCAAAGATTAAGAAAACCTTAACCCGCCTGAAATTTATCAACTTTTTTCAGCTTCCATTTTTTGGTATCGTCCTTTCTTTTCAGGATTTATAAAATTAATATCATTCTATCCCTGATGCCAGCAGGGACACTATAATTAATAATAAAAGGCACGCTGACACATCATGAACGGTAAAAAAATAGATACCATCGCAAAAATTGCCATGCGCAGTCGTGGCATTACGGTAAAGGAAAAAAGAGTTCGCTTTCAGGGCGTCACTGTTCTTTTTCGCTACAATGAAGGCCGTTATGATGTCTTCTCTGATAACGAAAAGGTCGACTCTATCGAAACCAATAACATTAATCAGGCCATTGCTGAATACAAGAAGAAAAAGCAAAGTTAAGGCCTCCTGCCCCGTTTTTCCCCTGACAACGCAACCGCGTTAGACGCCAGACGGCTACACTCATCACATCCTCTTTTGTCACCATGGAGATTGTTATGTCAGAAAAGCTTCACGCGCAGTGCCACTGCGGTGCCGTCGCTTTTACCGTTGAACTCACTGATGGGTTTAATACCCTACGCCGCTGTAACTGCTCGTTTTGTCGGATGCGCGGTGCGATAGCTGTCTCTGCCCAGTTATCCGGGCTCGAAGTGACGCGGGGCAAAGAGAAACTCACCGAGTACCGGTTTAATACCCAGGCAGCGGCTCACTATTTTTGCTCCGTCTGTGGGATTTATACCTTTCACCAGCGCCGCTCCAACCCGGAGCAATTTGGCGTAAATGTCGCCTGCATTGAAGGCGTTTCCCCTTTCGATTTTCCGGTCATTCCCGTCATGGATGGCGTGCATCACCCCAAAGATGGCCCAAGCGATGGCATCATGGGCTATCTGACATTCAACGTGAAGTAACCCCTACCCTGGCTGACCTCGGGCCAGGGGTTCTCTACATTTACCTCGTCATTTTGCGCATCTGCCCCTTTTACTCGCCATTGAAAGATACTAGTATGGTAGTAAAAGAAACATGACTCAATAAAAGGACAACTGTGATGCAAATGACAATGCGCTGGTTTGGGCCAGACGAGGATAAAATTCCGCTTGAACATATCCGCCAGGTGCCAGGGGTTGAAGGTGTGGTCGGCGCACTTTACGACGTCGCTGTCGGTGACGTCTGGCCTGTCGATAAAATTAAACACCTGGTTGGTCTCGCCCATCAGGCAGGCCTCAAGATGGAAGTTATCGAGAGCGTTAACATCCATGACGACATTAAGATTGGCCTGCCCAGCCGCGATCGGTACATCGAAAATTACCAGCAGACCATCCGTAACCTCGCCCGTTTTGGCGTGAAGGTGATCTGTTATAACTTCATGCCGGTATTCGACTGGATGAAGACCGAGATGAATTACGTCCTGCCGGATGGCTCGCTGACCATGGCCTTTGAGAAAAAGGGTATCGACAAGAGTCTTGAGCAAGTGGTGCGCGAGGTGCTGGATAATTCTAACGGTTTCGCCCTGCCCGGCTGGGAACCTGAACGTCTGGCCGGCGTGCAGGAACTGTTCGCGAAATACAAAGACGTGGACGATAAGACGCTGCGCACCAATCTGGTCTACTTCCTTGAGCGCGTCATTCCGGTGTGTGAAGAGGTTGGCGTGAAAATGGCTATTCACCCGGACGATCCGCCGTATTCGATCTTCGGTCTGCCGCGCGTGGTAAAAAACCGCGACGACCTTGACTGGATCTGTAACGCCGTCGACTCCCCGGCTAATGGCATTACGCTGTGCACAGGTTCCATCGGTGAAGACCCGGAAAATAATGTCTACGACATCCTGGCGGAGTTCACACGCCGTAAACGCATTCATTTTGCGCATGTGCGCAATATTAAGCTCATCAAAGACAAAGATTTCTATGAGTGCGCACATCCCTCTCCGTACGGTTCGCTGGACATGTACAAGGTGATGCAGGCACTGCATGACAATGGCTTCGAGGGTTATATCCGCCCGGATCATGGCCGCTTTATCTGGGGGGAAACCGGTCGTCCGGGCTACGGCTTATATGACCGTGCTCTGGGTGTGACCTATCTTGTCGGCCTCTGGGAAGCGCTGCAGAAGAAACAGCATTAACCTGTTTGCCGCCTGCGCATAGTTGGGCAGGCGGTTACCCCACATTTCACATCTTCCTCTCCTCGCCATCACCGCACCGGGTAATTCCCCTCTTATCATTCAATAAATCACCCCTGGATTTTTGCATTTTTTAGCGTTTCGATTACACTTATGGATCAACTTGCCTGCTGCATGGCGTTCGCCAAATCTTTGGCTATAGATCCTGACTGAATGAGGCCGTCGTGAAGGGTACCCGTGACAGCGATGATGGTGCCATTAAGTGCCCTTTAACACAGATGCGCTCGTGTGAAGAGAGGTTGGGCGCGCTTGTGATAGAGATGTTGCGCGCTAAGCAAACCATCAGCAAACGCACCATCTGCCTTAAAATTGCTGCCCGCATAGCGACTGAGACGGACGCGGCAACCGAAGCGCAACTTAACGCCTTAATGGCGCTGATCTTTACCAAAGGTCAGAAGTGAAAGCGCGGCCATCTTTTAAATAAGATCAACAAAAAGAGGCAGGTTTGGCCTGAGTGTGCATAATGTTTAGGGCTTGTGTAAAACAGTGTCGTAAATTTTGAGAGGCGAAATGAGTAAAAATGATAAGGACAAACTTGTAGATACTGTCATGGGAGAAGCGATTCTTACGCTTCTGGAATCAGCGGATGATATTTCTTTCGATGCCTTAATTGTGCAATTGCAGGAAAACCTAAGTAGTGAAACCGACAGTGAAAGGCAGGAAGCCTGGCGAAGCGCAATCAGTGGTGTGCACCATTTCCGTACGCAGCCCGAGCACAGCAAAAAAAGCGCCTGGTCTTTGCAAACGACCCAGCGCAAAAGTCGACTCCGTGACGACACTCTGTTAAGTATCAGCAAAGCAATCAAACACTAAGCATACACGCCCTGTTTAACCTGTATGGTTAACAGGTTTGCGATTCCACCTGTCCCCTTCTAATCAGACTTGCGTCAGCATGTTCCGACATAATGCTCATTGTGAATTTGATCTGGCCTCACGGCTTTAGAAGACGTTCATCATCTCAACAACGGGAGAGTAATTGAACGAAAATGAGCAAGTTCAACCAGAGGAAATCCATGAGGCGATTGGCCTGGCCGCCACTTATCTTATGAATTCGCGCCTGCCCATAAAGGCAGATAACCTCGTCATGGTGCTTCGCGCGCAGGAAGTCATGGCAACATGTTCCCGCCAGAGAAGCGTTCTGGAAGCCACCCGACACTATCTGATACAGCGGCGCAAAAAGCCGCTGTAATGGCTACCCGGCATTATCCTGGCGTGACGGAGACAAGTACGATTGATGGCTGCCTTCGATTTCATCGCGAAGGCAGCATGTTTTCAGGCAGGGAAACAGAAAATTTGAATTAAACGTCGTCGGGGGTTTTCTGAACAACCATTTCAAGCGCGTTGCGATAGATATCCAGTTTGACGACATCTTTTTCAATTTCAAGCAGTTGAATGAGCGCAAAGATAAGGTCTTTATTGCTTACATCAGCCTTGTGAGCACGGAGGCTCTGCGTGATTTCTGCGATAAGCTGTTCTTCCGCCTCGAAAGCATGAGGATCGCGACCAAAAAAGGCGTTTAGTTGTTCCTCAGTTGTCGTGCTCTGCATATTCATTCCTGTAAAAAAGTAAACCACGGCTCTCTGCAAGGTGTCAGAAGAACCAAACCAAGAATAAAATTAGACAGCAATCTCATTACCCGCAATGTCATTGATGAAATTTTTTGACCGTCTGGTCCAGACGCGCTTTGCCGCTTGCCTGACATCAATCATTCCGGCTTTTTGTACAGTAAAATACTGGCGTATGACCATAGACAAAATAGTAACTTGCCGCATTCGCTCGCACGATATCGATACTGATACCACGATCGCGAAGATGGTAAAAATCGGGCATCTGGTCCAGCAAAGGTTCCGTCCGTTTTGGCAGTTCATTGGTATCGTTCGACACCATAATCATTTTCCCATTCTCATACCAATAATTAAAAGAGACGTTATTACTGGTAGACAGCGCCGGCTGAGTCCCTTTTATATATTTCCCCGATGATTCATAACTGCCACTACCGCCATCGAATGAATAATTGGTAATGATATCCATTATGGCATCCTCATCGACAATAATGGCATGTGCATCACAGGTAAAATGGTTACGCTGATAGCTGAGATACCCGGCGCAAAGTAGCGGCGTCGCAATGGCGATTAAGATAGCTCCCCAGAGCAGAAAAAGTTTATTGGTTTTCATGATATTTCTGCCGATAAAAAAGGGTCCTGCAATGTGCATTAGCACTATCAGGTGTTTTATCACATATGAAGATTGATATTCCCTGCTGCAGGCGATTGACTGTCATATAGGCACTGTCCCCTGGCTTACAGGTGATGGGATAACGCGCCGATAACGCGTTAAACTGGCTGCGACTGTGCTCCACATCGTACCAGGAAGAAAAAACCTCACAGTTGCCAATTTTTCCAACCTGCTGGTATTCCGCAAACACGGCTTTATCATTATTAAGTGAGCCATAGAGCACTGCACATGAGAGGCAAAAAAGCAGGCCTGCCATAAAAAAGGCGACAGGTGAATGTAATAGCGCGCCCCATCTTGAGTCTTGCTTGTTGATGATTATATTGTCATTCGTAATGGGTATATCCCCGGCAACAGCAGGCTCAGAGATAACCGTCCTCTGTGGCAGAAAATCGGCCGCTTCCCCCGCGCAAATTTGCGCGACAGATTTAAACCCTGCCTTGGGAATTGTTTTAATCACATCATCGGCGAGTCCTGCAGACTTCAACGCTTTTCTGACTGACGCAATGGCCTGATATAAAGCGTTAGTTGTGACAACCGCCCCTGCTTTCCCCATACCGCATCAAATAAAAAACGCTGCGAAAGCACCTCTCCGTTATGTAAAAGAAGCTGCAACAAGCATTCGTTTACCGGGCCGTGGAGGATAATGCATTGGGCAGGGTAGTTTTGTATCGCGCAAAGACGTCGCTCATCGGGTTCAAACAGGACCACATCGTTAATCAACCATGCAGTCTTCATAGCGTTATCATCAGAGATATACGCACACTGACTCCCCTTGAAACAACCGTGTGCACAAAAATCTGATTCATATTTTTATTGTTAATTTTCAGCATGTTATTATCATTTTCTCAAACACTAAACCTACGTATTCCTGCCTGCGGATCGCTTTCCATTCAGTATAAATCATATAACGTCACTCCACTTTTTTTCCACATTCCCTAAAGTAGCTGACATCCGGCACACTGATTGTGCCAAAAGTATGTTCTCCGCCAGACAGGGCGATGTCAGGCTCAGAGGCGGAAACAAGAAGCTCACATCAGCATGAATAACTAGCTTCTAACGAAAATATAGTTATAAATCTTGATGACTAAAAAAAGAATCTTTAACAGCAAAAAGAGGAACGATGAAGCCACTTTTCAGGACAAAAAACTAAAGGTTCGATTTAGATAAGATTAAATGATTGAGGCGCGGAGTAGCATCCACCCCGAAATAGCGCAGCGGCTCGGAGATTGGAAAGCCCCGGTATCAGCCATATAATCACCCTATAAATGTATGGTTTATCGAGAAGCACTCTGTGTCGCGGCATCAGGCCGATCTATTTTAATGCGAGCATGACAGAATGGGCTATCGCTTATATGGATTTATGATTGGTAAAGAAATACATTTCGACATTAATAGTCGTCGCTTGTACAGGTTACCAACCAGCCAATCTGATAACAATTTGATATTTGCCTCTGTCGTTTTTAACGATACGATGATGAATCTTTTTCTTTATTTATTGAAATATGGTCGACATAACAACATCAGTAAAGAAGAATTATTTCATAACATTTGGGAAGTGAGTAACTTAAGCCCTTCCTCACAACGACTATGGCAGGTTTTAAATAACTTAAGTAAAAAGCTTACTCTAATCGGCCTGCCTCGTGACTTTATTATTAATAAGAAAGGCCGGGGCTATACCGTAAATTATGAGGATGTTACACCTATTTATTATCGAGTGAGTGAACTCCCGGCTCACTCTATTAAAAAAGAGGAGAAGCCAGATACCCTGCGAGAGTGATGTCAGCCAGGGATTTGCCCTGCGCACCCCCGTGCAAAGGGCTTTTTTTTCTATTGCAATCCGATAACGGGACGTAATCTGCCCCCCCTTTAATACTGATGCTATGAAACCGTCCAATGACGGTAATGCCGAGACTGGAAGAATAAATGAATCTGATACAACTTTTTTTAAACCTGAAAGTTGGCAGGAAATTACTGTTAGGTTTCTCGATCGTATTGTTTGTTACAATCGCGGTTCTGACCTCCGGTATGTTTGGCTTAAACAATATTCAGGATAAAGTCACCAAAAATGAGCTTACAACCGACCTTTTTAATTCACTTGCAAGTGTAAGGCTTGGTCGAACTAATTTTCAGTATACGCTTGATCAAAAATATTTAGATCAAACAAACACCTCCGCACGTCGTATGCAGGACACTCTCAACCAGCTTAACAAATTCACCTGGTCTGTTGAGGGTAAAAGCGCCCTGGACAAAACGGCAAGTGCGGTTAACGACTATGTCGAAACGCTAAATCTTTTCACCAAAGCGCTGAACACGAAAAGGCTGAGTGAGAAAAAACTGGATACGCAGGAACTCAATGACGATTCCGCACAGGCTGATAAAACCAGTAAAAACAGTTCACTCACTCAAAGCCAGGCACTGCTGGCAGAGCAAGTGGCTTTCCTCATGAGTGATATTGACTCACAGGTCACGGTCTATAAAAGCCACCCGACGGAACAGTTGCAAAAGGAGATTGTTCTTCGCCTGGCCGCCTGTAAAACAGCGACGGAACAGCTTCTTCTGCAATTGCCGGATGACCAGAAAAGCTGGCTTGCCGATGATATGCCTTATTTCCAGAATATTGCTGCGGAACTGGAGCACTATCGCAATGTGTGGACGGAACAGTCCACCCTGTCATCTCAACTGACTGACCGGGCAGTGATTTTGACTAACGCCATTCAGGATCTGTTTGATCTCCAGCAGCAAATTGTCGCCACTGTCGTCAGCAATGTGCAATGGCAAATGAGTACGGTAGCGCTGATTGGTATCCTGGCCGGTATTGTTTTAGCGTTCTGGATAACCCGCACCATTACCCACCCACTCAATGAAACCCTGCATGTGGCGGAGCAAATTGCGAAAGGCGATCTGACCAGTACCCTGACCAGCAATCGTCGCGATGAGCCAGGCCTGCTAATGCAGGCGGTTGCCACCATGAATGAGAATTTGAAAAACATCATTTATGACGTGCGTAATGGCGTGGAGAGTGTGGCGCGGTCATCCTCGGAAATTGCCGCAGGCAATATGGACTTATCATCTCGTACTGAACAGCAGTCCGCCGCCGTTGTGGAAACAGCCGCCAGTATGGAGCAGTTAACCTCCACCGTGGCGCTCAATGCCGAAAACGCCAGCCATGCCCGTCAGCTCTCAGAAGAGGCATCGCAAAATGCCAGTCAGGGTAGCCAGATCTCGCAGCAGGTTATCGACACGATGAAGAACGTGCGCAGCAGTTCGCACCGCATTTCTGAAATTACCACAGTTATCAACAGCATTGCCTTCCAGACCAACATTCTGGCGCTCAATGCGGCGGTTGAAGCCGCGCGCGCTGGCGATCAGGGTAAAGGCTTTGCGGTGGTCGCCGCCGAAGTTCGTAACCTCGCCCAGCGCAGTGCGCAATCGGCAAAAGAGATTGAAAACTTGATTCAGGAATCCGTGGTGTACGTCGACAGTGGCTTCACGCTGGTCGAAAGTGCGGGTGAAGCCATGTCCAAAATCGAGACGTCGGTAGCCCAGGTACGCGACATTATGGGCGAGATTGCCGCGGCAACCGATGAACAGAACCGGGGTATTTCGCAAATTGCTCAGGCCATGGCAGAAATGGACACCACCACGCAGCAAAATGCCGCGCTGGTTGAAGAGTCTTCTGCCGCTGCCAGCTCGCTGGAAGATCAGGCGGTGCAGCTCGAAAAAGTGGTTTCAATTTTCCGGGTTGCTAAAGAGACCGCCATTCAGAGCGAAAAACGGGTTCTGGCACGCAGTAATAATCTGGCGGCGCTACCCATTAAAAAAGCCAGCAACCATGATAATGGCGACTGGGTTAAGTTCTGAGTCTCCGTTTTTCTAAATCTCGTCAGGCAATCGTAATTGCCTGACGACACAACCACCGATTGCCACCCCCTTTGACTCTGTTTTATGACAACGATACCGGACTATGCCAAACCTGATTAAAGCAGCAACGTTGTTTTCGCAACTGCAACAGAAAACCTATTTTGGTTTCGTCGTGATGACCGGCACGGTGAAATTAATAGCCGCTGTATTTTTATCACTGGTCTTGCTGGCATCAGGGCTCAGTTTGATCGCTATGCACCAGTTACATTCAGAACGGGAAAATGCCCGCGTCGCGGCACAAAGCATCCTCACCTATACCGAGGAGTTGCTGGGCGAAGCCAGCGATGCCGCCAAAAGTAGCCTGCAGGCGCAACAGGTCATATGCAGTGGCAGCCTCTCTCGTGAACAGGCGTTTTTGCTGAACCATTTCCCCCATATTCAGGCGATAAGTTTTGTGCAAGGGAATACGATTGGTTGCTCCTCATTGACCGCGGCCCAGAGAAAAATAATTCCACAACGGCTGTTTTCACATATCGGCACAACAGATGCACCCGTTGAAACATTATTGTTTGATATGCCAACCCTTTATTATCTCGCCAATATTCAAAACAATACGTTACTGGTCAATATCAGCGCCTCTTTTATTAACAATGCCTTTAATCTTGATGGTGTGCAGGGAAATATGTATCTGCAAATTGGCGGCGCACAGGTCTGGAGTGACGGCAGTATTATTTATGCCTCCGGAGACAACGACCACTTTATGCACCTGAGGTCGGCGACCTTCCCTGTTTCGGTCGCCTGGCAATACCCCATGGCGATCCCCTTGTATCGCTTTATTGCGGAAAACACATCGATACTCGCGTTTGCCCTGCTGGTTTCAACAATGTGCGGCTATCTCTTCTGGCGACTGATGGGCTATTTCACATCGCCCTTCCAGACGTTACAGCAGGCGATTACGCAACGGCAGATCCATCCGTTTTATCAGCCATTCTTTAAAGGTGACACGGGTAAGATCGCCGGGTTTGAGGTACTCGCCAGGTGGAAACACCCCACGTATGGCTATGTTTCACCTGATATTTTCATTCCGCTGGCCGAACAGCATCATCTGATTGGCCCATTAACCCGACTGCTGATGCAGCAAATCACCGCCGATTTTCAGAATGCTATCCATCACTTTCCCGATGGACTCTATATCTGCATTAATATCAGCGCGCAAAATTGCCTTGATCCGCATTTTGAAATTGATATCAGCGACATGATGCACAATCTGGAGGCGAAAAAACGCCATATCGTGGTTGAAGTGACCGAACGGCATCCGCTGCATGTCACGCCACAACTGAACGAATGGCTTGCCGCACTGCGTCGCGCCAACATATCCGTGGCGCTCGATGATTTCGGCACCGGTTATTCAAACCTCGCCTATATTTGCGCGCTGCAGCCTGAATTTCTCAAAATCGACAAGATGTTTGTCAGCCAGATAGACAACAATACCGATACTCGCCTGGTGGAAAGCGTCATTGATCTGGCAAAAAAAATGCGTCTCAAGGTGATTGCCGAAGGGGTTGAAACCCAGGCACAGGTAGATTACCTGCGCGCAAAAGATGTCGATTTCATGCAAGGTTACTATTTCTGCCGTCCACTGCCTGCAGAAGACTTTATTAAGCGGATGAGGCTTGAGGTTAGCGCTGCGTCATCGCCAGCTTAAGGGCCAGCCCTAAAAAGCCCCCCGGACAGGAAAGCAAAAACAGTGTCAATGGGCACCGGGGAAACCTTCTGCACAGTAAGGAAAAGCGAGGTTAACACTGAATGTGCAGACGTAAAACGCCCTGTGTTGTCCGCAAGGCTATAACTGCGTTACACCCAGCGCCGCCGCCTCATCGCGCCAGGCCAGCAATGGGGAATAAGCCTCGCGCGCAACCGGGCTAAACCCCGTTATCAGTAATGCGTCGCAGACCGCCTGGTAACGCGCATCGTTGACCAGCTCAGATAATGCCTCCTGCAGGAGTAAAAGGCTCTGTGCCGATGTCTGTTTTGCGGTGATAAGTGGAAGCCCTGGGACCAGCGGGCTTGAGCCAATCACCACCAGTCCGGCCAGCAGCTCAGGTTCATGGCGTGCTAATAACGCCCAGCTCACGCAGTCAATGGCCGCGATATCCGCCCTTCGCTGCCCAATCGCCACCAGTGATTGTCGGTGGCTACCGCTCAATACCACGGATGAGAAAAACGCCCCGCCCTCTGCCAGCGGTGCCACCATTTTGCGTAATGCGTTGTAGCCCGACTGGGAGTCCACACTATTGCAGGCCGCCACGCGGCCACGGAAATCCGCCAGCGTTTGCCGGGTGTTTTCCTCGCGCGTCA
This sequence comes from Phytobacter diazotrophicus, assembly GCF_052061655.1. NCBI lineage: Bacteria > Pseudomonadati > Pseudomonadota > Gammaproteobacteria > Enterobacterales > Enterobacteriaceae > Phytobacter > Phytobacter diazotrophicus. Next base: position 4,229,399 of record NZ_CM125428.1, read on the forward strand.
CCAGCAGGCTGCGGTAGTGAAAGCCGTCACAGCCGGGGGCAGAATAATGAAAGCAGCCGACCGTTTGCACATCGGGCAACTGCGTGACCAACGGAAAACCACAGGTCTGGCTTAGTAAGAGGGCGTCACTTCGCCAGTGGGAAAGCAGTGCCTCTTGCGGCCAGACCGCGTTGACGGTAATCCCCTTCGCCGCCAGCCGTTCACTCACGGCGTGAATCAGCGCCAGGGTGTCCGGGCGGTGCAAGTCGTACATTGGAAAAGCAATTTCATGGCGCATGATTGTTATTGCTCGCGGTAAACCCCGGATGCGCGTTCACATCGACAGCGCGGAACAGAAAACGCCGCAGCCATACGCCATACCCACGCACCACAAATCCCCCGTTGCGTGCCTGATAACCGGCGCTATCGTATAAGTAGACCGTACGCAATCCGTACCAGGGGACGCCCGGTAAGTCGTGATGCACAGAATGATAGTTCAGGTTAAGGAATAACACGCGCCAGGGCCAGGCGGCTTCGTTAATCACCGAACGGGCCAGCGGGTCCTTCTCTGCCCGGTGCTCCAGGAACGAGCGCACTTTGGTGAGCGCCAGCGCCGGATAACTGACCGCCAGCAGAAACCAGATGAGCGAAAAGCCGCAGTGGACAATCCATGCAAAGGTCACCACCAATAACAGCCCGTGAACCAGCCACATCGCAATAGCATCACGCTGGCGGGTGCGAAATGCCGTGATCATACCCGCCACCATTTGCACGATGTCGAATAGCGGCCCCAGCAGCAAACGCCCCGGAAAGGTATTACGTAACTGGATAAGGCGGCGCTGCCAGTGGGGTAAACGCTGCCAACGATGCGCAGAAAAGTAGTAGGATTCCGGGTCGTCATCCGGCAACGTCAGCAGGTGGGCGCGGTGGTGCGCAAGGTGAGAATCGCGGTACAACCCATACGGATACCAGACGGCCAGCGGCATCAGCCCCAGCAGTTGGTTGACCCACGGGTAGCGCGTGGGGTGCCCATGAATAAGTTCATGCTGCAATGACATATACCAGGCGGTAAACCAGATAAGCAGTAACGTGGCGGGCAATAAACCCAGCGTTTCATGGCAGGCCAGCGTGGCAAACCAGCCACCGTAGATAACGACTATCAATGCCCAGGTCGGAAATTCACTGCGCCACAGCCAGGAACCGGACAGCCGCCGGATAAACGCGCGCTGCTGCTCGTGTAGGTAAACCGCCTTACTTTTTGCCATCCACTCAATGCCCTTTTTCAGCCTTTTTCTGTGCCGACGATGGGAGAAAAAGCCGGAAATAACAAAGTATTTAAATGGATGAGCTATTGCGAAAAAGCGCTATACGCAGCTATCAAATAAACAGACGAATGGCGTTATCAATAATCAATGGGGGAACGCGTTGATAGACTCGGGAAAACACGCTGTGTTACGTCTTAACACGCCAGCGCACATCCTGCTGTTTTCCTGAGCGCTTTGCCGTCAACGATACCCCCTCGACCGAGGTCAGGGTGACGGTAATCGACGCCATTCCATCAAGCGGGAGCATCATTAAGCGGGAGTCCATCATCAATACCGTTTCCAGCGTCTCCTCACCGAGAAGCGCTGAAACGGCATTTAACTGGTTAAAACGTTCATTCTTATTCATCAGCAGACCTTACTTGAGATAGCCAACCAGCGTTGTACCGTGTTTGTAATACGCTTTTTGTTCAGGAAAATAGTGAATCACCGTCTTGTCGCCTGACTGGTAAACCGTTGCCCCAGGTTCCCGTTCGATAATGTCGGCGCGTTGACCGTCAATAAACGCCTCTTCTTTGCTTACATACTCAAAGGTAATGCCGTAGCCGGACCAGCGACGCAGCACAGACGTTTGCGCAGGAACGGAAGCTGCAGCGGTAGCCGCTTCTTCACTGTGGGTCTGAGTAGACTTTGTGGGCACAGATGTCATACACCCCGTCACCATAAACGCCAATATAATCACACTTAAAATGTTACGCATCTTACTGATATTCCTTTCTTTTTATGTTGCAAACCCGGTTTTGAATGTGTGTTGCAAGTCGTTTGGATTCATGGGGCCTGAACATAATTCGGTTGTAATGCCAGCCAGAAGAGTCGCGATAAATAGGATTGTCACAGACGTCTGTTTCAGCGGCGAATATCCTGTTTAAGGTGCCCGCTTCCGGGCGCTGGAGACTGTTTTCGCATGGCGTGGGGTCGACGTGTTGTACGCTCTGGTCTTCCACAAACCACCCGCTATAGTCCACGATCTCGTCGCTATCCGTTGCAAACGTTAGTGCATGCTTAAGGGCCAGCATACTTTTGAGAATCGGCGAGTGGGAATCACTCGCCTCCCAGCCCGAGTCGCTTAAATTATCTGAGACGAAAAACAACTGATAAGCCTGCGTCACGCAGAGCGCCAGGAGGGCGCCCGTCACGATGTTCATACGTGTTGGTAACTTCATTAAACGTCTCTCTCCATCTATCCGTTACCATAACGCTTATCGTGACTGCGCCCGTCTATTGGCGTGGGGTGATTACCAGGAGCCCGATAAACCGACAGAGCCGCCTGTCGCATTACCGTCATAGGAGACCTGCACGCTTACCGAGGTCTTCGCCGTCAGACCAAAGTTCAGGCCGCCTGCAACGGCAGTTTCATTGTCATATTCACCCACCGCCACCGCATACCCGGACTGGTGGCCGGCATAATGCAGGTTACTGGTCGCTTGCGACATCGCTCCTACCTGGTTGATCGTTTTACGGTTTTCATGGATATCTTTGCTGTTCTGATCGATACGTTGTTTGTTAGCCGCAATCGCGGAACGGTTCGCAGAGATAGCGCTACGGTTCTGGTAAATGTTGGTGGTGTTGTTGTAAATGGCGGTATTGTTGCGGCTGATCTGGGTTCGCGCTGTCGTATCGACCGTCCAGGCATTAACCGTTAAGGTCGTCGCACTGTTCTTACCATTCGTACCATTCGTACCATTCGTACCGTTGGTGCCATTTTTACCCGGCTGCCCCACAACATTAATCACCTGAATATTCCCGCCAGATTGCGGCGTCCCGGAAGGTTGACCATTGAGGGTGGTCACTTTCGTCCCGGTGATAACAGTCTGTACAGGCATCGTTGACACAGTGGTCTGCGGATAGGTTTTCAGCGGTACTGTCACTGATGCATGTGGAGCCTGTGCTGAAACAGTGTTCGGCTGTGGCGTCTGTTGCTGCACGGTCGGAACCGCCTGCGATACCGGGGTCGGCACTTTCATCGGCTGTGGGATCTGCTGCTGCACGCTCGGTACTGCCTGCGTTGTCAGAGTCGGCACGGCCATCGGCTGCGGCGTCTGCTGCTGCACGCTCGGTACTGCCTGCGCTGTCAGGGTCGGCACGGCCATCGGCTGTGGGGTCTGCTGCTGCACGCTCGGTACTGCCTGCGTTGTCAGAGTCGGCACGGCCATCGGTTGCGGCGTCTGCTGCTGCACGCTCGGCACTGCCTGCGGAATCGGTGTCGGCACGGCCATCGGCTGCGGCGTCTGCTGCTGCACGCTCGGTACTGCCTGCGCTGTCAGGGTCGGCACGGCCATCGGCTGCGGCTTCTGCTGCTGCACACTCGGTACTGCCTGCGTTGTCAGAGTCGGCACGGCCATCGGCTGCGGCGTCTGCTGCTGCACGCTCGGTACTGCCTGCGCTGTCAGGGTCGGCACGGCCATCGGCTGCGGCTTCTGCTGCTGCACACTCGGTACTGCCTGCGTTGTCAGAGTCGGCACGGCCATCGGCTGCGGCGTCTGCTGCTGCACGCTCGGTACTGCCTGCGCTGTCAGGGTCGGCACGGCCATCGGCTGTGGGATCTGCTGCTGCACGCTCGGTACTGCCTGCGTTGTCAGAGTCGGCACGGCCATCGGTTGCGGCGTCTGCTGCTGCACGCTCGGCACTGCCTGCGCTGTCAGGGTCGGCACGGCCATCGGTTGCGGCGTCTGCTGCTGCACGCTCGGCACTGCCTGTGCCGTCAGGGTCGGCGCTTTCATCGGCTGCGGCGTCAGTTGCTGCACGCTCGGAACTGCCTGCGGAATCGGTGTCGGCACGGCCATTGGTTGCGGCGTCTGCTGCTGCACGCTCGGAACTGCCTGCGCAGTCAGCGTCGGCACTTTCATCGGCTGCGGCGTCTGTTGCTGCACGCCCGGAACCGCCTGTGCCGTCAGGGTCGGCACTTTCATCGGCTGCGGCGTCTGCTGCTGCACGCTCGGTACTGCCTGCGCTGTCAGGGTCGGCGCTTTCATCGGCTGCGGGGTTTGCTGCTGCACTGTCGGAACCGCCTGCGGAGTCAGTGTCGGCGCTTTCATCGGTTGCGGCGTCTGCTGCTGCACGCTCGGAACCGCCTGCGCAGTCAGCGTCGGCGCTTTCATCGGCTGCGGCGTCAGTTGCTGCACGCTCGGTACTGCCTGTGGAATCGGCGTCGGCGCTTTGATCGGCTGCGGGATTTGTACAGGTTTGGCAACAGGCGTGAACCCTGTAACCGCCTGCAAGTCAGCCATATGTCTGGACGCAATATTCATCGTCTGCCCTGCGTTAGACCACTCTTTGATCTCCGCGTCGGTCAGCATCGCTATCTGGTTATGGGTGTTTTTATATCTGCGATTCACATCTGCGGCCTGGTTGAGGTCATGCCGTGTGGCCTGAATATCGGCAACGTATTGTTCAACTGTGCCGGGGTAGATCGTTGCGTTCACAGAACAAATCGAACCCACCAGCACGGCAAGGGTCGTCAATCTGGCAACCGTATTACGTTTCATTATGTGCTTACCATCATTCGTTAAATTGAAAATGAGGCACAGACAATCTCGCTAGCCCCAGAGTTAATCAAGACTTCAATGTCGCGAATCCTACAGACATATAAAAGACTTATCAACTGTTTCTTTATTAGCTACACATGAGTTTTAGAGATGACTTTGAAAAGACTAATATTTTTGTCTTAAAATATTTCATAACTTTAAAAAGTTTTTCTAAAGACATCAAATAGTCACCTAAGTAATCAATAACGCGCCAGACAACCAACTGATAACCATTTTCAATAAGATGGTAAAAAAAAGGAAATAACCCATTAAAAACAATAAATAAACGATAAAAAACCAGAACAAAGGTAAGCCTTAAACTGTAAAACGACTGGTTTTTGGCAGTGTTGAGAAAAAGGTAGGGCAGAAGGGTATCGGAAAGGAGAAAAAGGCAAAAAAAGACGTAGTGCTACATCACCAAAGACCCTGCAAGGATCAATCATGATGCAAAAAATATAAAAAAGTCTGTAAAAAGTCAAAAAGCAAGACATAACACTCTCCCCCAGACTGTACTCTGCGCGCATGGCTGTGGCTCTTTTTGACTTGATGACGCTTTTTACTTTGCTGGAGGAAAGATCCGCGCGCTAAGAAAATCGATCAGTACACGTAGCTTTGGCGAGGGATGCTTACTGGCAGGCCACAGAAGATGTACCACGCCGGTGTGGCTGGCGTAATCGGCCAGGACTTCCCGCAGCGCGCCCTCTTCCAGCGCTTCGCGAATGGCGAAGTCAGGTAACCAGGCAATGCCCAGCCCACGTAGCGCGAAGCAGACGCGGGTTTCAATGTTATTGCATACCATGGTCGCCGGAAGCGCGAGTTCGTTTTCCGCCTCGTTGCCACGCATCACCCAGCGCTCCAGTTTACCGCTTGAGGGAAAACGGTATTGCAGACAGGCATGGCGCGTAAGATCCGCAGGGGTTTGCGGTTCACCACAGCGGGCCAGATACGCCGGCGATGCCACGACCACGGTACGAAAGTGGCCCAGTTTGCGGGCAGAAAGCCGTGAATCCGCTGGCGGGCCGATGCGCAGCACGGCGTCATAGCCTTCGGCAATCACATCCACCATGCGGTCGGTAAATTCCAGATCCAACTGGATCTGCGGGTACTGGCGCATAAAATCACCCAGTACGGGTAGTACCAGCGAACCCACCAGCGGCAAGCTGAGCCGCAAACGTCCGACAGGATGCTCCGCCGCCTGTGTGAGTTCCTGCTGTGCGGCCTCAATTTCCGCGAGGATGCGTCGGCTACGCTCCAGCAGTAAATGCCCTTCTGCCGTCAGCGTGATACTGCGCGTGCTGCGGTGAAACAGCCGTACACCGAGTTTATCTTCCAGACGGGCGATGCTCTTGCCAACCGCCGAGGCCGACACGCCAAGGTTACGCCCGGCGGCCACAAAGCTGCGCATCTCCGCCACCTGCACAAACACCACAAACCCGTTAAGACTTTCCATACACCCTCGCCATTACGGACATTTATCTCCGCAGTGTCATGAAATATACCCCTCTTTTTCCGCAATCGCGAAGCTTCTACTGTGGAAACGTTGAACACTGAGGAGAGAACATATGCACGATTTCATTCAACGCGTTGTCCGTCAGGCACTGCATGAGCGCCGCCTGGTGGGCGTGGAAGTCATGATCGCCCACCGTGGGCAAACGCTTTATCACCAGGCGGCGGGCTATGCCGACCGGGAAACGCAGCGCCCGATGACGCTCAATACCCGTTTTCGTCTTGCGTCGGTCAGTAAACCCATCGTGACCACCGCCGCGATGGTGCTGGTTCAGCAGGGGAAATTGCATCTTGATGAGGCCATCACCCGCTACCTGCCTGACTTTACCCCGCCCTTGCCGAATGGCGGCCAGGCCACCATCACGCTGCGCCAGTTAATGAGCCACAGCGCCGGTCTGGGTTACCGCTTCCTTGAAGAGGATGCGAACGGCCCCTACGCCCGCGCGGGGGTTTCTGATGGGATGGATGCATCCGGGGTAACGCTTAACGAAAACGTCCGTCGTATCGCCACGGTCCCTCTGCGATATGCGCCGGGAACCGCGTGGTGCTATTCGCTGGCCATCGATGTGCTGGGGGCGGTGATTGAGCAGGTACAGGGTCAACCGCTGGATGTGGCGATAAAAACGCTGGTTACCGGGCCGCTGGCCATGCACAACACCGCCTTCGCGCTAGCCCCACAACAAGAGGTTGCCACCGCCTATGTGAATGACCAGCCGGAGCCGCACCGCCTGCAAGAGGGTGAGTTTGCAGCCCCTTTTGAGAACACCGTGGGTATCTGCTACAACCCGTCACGGGTCTACAACAGCCAGGCGTACCCGTCGGGCGGGGCGGGAATGGTCGGCACCGTGGGCGATGTGATGCGCCTGCTTGAAACGTTGCGCAGCGGTGGTGGTTCCCTGCTGGCCCCCGAATGGGTAGCGGAAATGGGCCGCGATCAGATTGCGCCACATGAACTCCCGGACGCCCCCGGCGTGGGCTTTGGACTGGGCTTTTCCGTTCTTCGCGATCCACAACTCGCCGCCTCACCGGAATCCCCCGGCACCTGGCGCTGGGGTGGCGCCTACGGCCACGCCTGGTTTGTCGACCAGAAGCAGGCACTCAGCGTAGTGGCCTTTAGCAATACGCTGTATGAAGGCATGTCGGGACAGTTTGTGAATGATCTGCGCGATGCGGTCTACCACGGCCTGCGGGAGGCATCATGACAGGCGCGGAACGACTGCCCATTTTGCCGCTGCTGGCGCTGGGGATGGCGGCATTTGTCACTATTGTCACCGAAACGCTGCCTGCCGGGTTGCTGACGCTCATGGCAGACGATCTCTCCATCACGCCCGCGGCGGTCGGGCAAAGCGTGACGGTCTATGCCATCGGCTCGTTTATCGCCGCCATCCCGCTAATGTCGTTACTGCAAGGGTGGCGACGCCGCCGCCTGCTGTTGCTGACGCTCGCCGGGTTCACGCTGGCAAATACCGTCACCGCCTTTGCCACCGATTATTGGCTACTGCTCGCTGCGCGCGGGATCGCTGGCATCGCAGCCGGTATTCTATGGGCACTGCTGGCGGGGTTCGCCGCCTCGATGGCCCCCGTCCATAAAAGGGGAAAAGCAATCGCCATTGCCATGGCAGGCACACCGCTGGCGCTCTCCATTGGCGTGCCCATCGGCACTTTCGTGGGTAACCTGATTGGCTGGCGACTCTGTTTTGCGATGCTTAGCGTCATGTCGCTGCTGTTGATCATCGTCCTGCGTCTGAGCGCGCCGGATCATGGCGCGGCTACGGTACAACAGCGCTTATCGCTACGCCGCGTCGCACAACTGCCCGGCGTGGGCGGCGTCCTGCTGCTGGTGCTCTGTTTCGTGCTGGCGCATAACCTGCTCTATACCTATATTTCGCCGTTTCTGGCCCCCGCAGGGTTAACGGCAAGAACGGATGCTGTCCTGCTACTGTTTGGTCTGTGTTCACTGGTGAGTATCGCGGTAACGGGGACACTGATTGACCGCCACCTGCACCGACTCACCGTGCTGAGCGTTGGTCTGTTTATGCTGGCCGCCCTGCTACTGCAACTGAATGCGAGCAGTGCCTCCACGGTCTGGGTCGCGGTGACGCTGTGGGGGCTGGCCTTTGGCGGGGCCGCCACCCTGTTTCAGACCGCGATGGTGATCCGCGCGAAAGCGGCGACAGATATCGCACAATCAATGCTGGTAACGGTGTGGAACCTGGCGATTGCCGGCGGCGGCGTGCTGGGGGGCATGGTGTTACAACACATTGGAACAGGCGGTTTTACCCCGCTATTGCTCTTACTGCTGGCCGTGGCGATGGGAGTGGCATGGGTAACAGGCAAAAAAACCTGCGCGGGTGAGCAGCAATCATTCATCGAACAGTAAGGCAACGAGCACATCGGCACGCAGCGTGATATGTTGTGCACATTGTGAATAATTTTGCGAAATGCGCAAAGATGATAACACCCAATTTTGCCGAATATCTCTCTGTCTTCGCCGATGTCGTGCGCAGCGGCAGCTTTTCCGCTGCTGCGCGTAAGCGTGCACAAACCCCGTCTGCCGTGGTACGGCAAATTGATGCGCTGGAACATGAGCTGGGTGTCGCGTTATTTATTCGCTCAACGCGCTCACTGACGCTGACTGATTCGGGGCAGAAGCTCTACCAACGGGCGCTGCGCCTGCTTGATGAGCTGGCTGATGTTCACGCGGAGGTCTCAGCGTTTGATATTTCCGTGTCCGGCACCCTGCGCATCGCGTGTCTGCCCTCTTTTGGTAAGCGGTACGTTCTGCCGGTCATCGCAGCGCTGGAAGCGGAACACCCGGCGCTGCGCGTTGAACTCGATCTCACCGAACGGCTTTACAATCCGGTCACAGAGCGGCTGGACGTGATGATTCGCATGGGCGATCTGCCGGACAGCACACTCATCGCCATGACGCTCGCGCCGCTGACACGCCTGCTGGTGGCAAGCCCCGCTTACCTTGCGCGTGCAGGCCAGCCGGTCAATGCTGGCGAACTGGTCACGCACCGTCTGCTCGATAAACTGCACGGTACCGACCTGCTGGGATGGAAGGAGATCCCCGGTTTTTCGCACAGCGATGCGCAACGTGCCGGGGTATTCTTTCGCTGCGATGATTTTGAAGCCTTACGCAGCGCGGCACTGGCGGGCATGGGCATCGCCTTTCTGCCCACATGGATTGTCGGCCAGGATGTGAAAGCGGGCGCACTCACGCGTCTTTCGCTCGACGACGAACCCTGGAATGCCGCCCCGTCGCGCATTCATCTGCTGCGCGCACTGCCACAGCCCGGTGCCAAAGTCCGCGCCTTTAATGCGGCACTTTGCCAGGCCATCGGCACACCGCCTGTCTGGGAACCCTGAACTTCATCTTTGCATAATGCGCAAAGATGTTGCGTCTGAAACGGCGTTATCATCCTGCATCATGCCGTATAGAGTGGTGGCAACTCTTGATACGGGATTGATGCCACCATGGTTACCTCTTCTTCATCGTCAGCGCCGCTCTCGGCCACCACTGTTTTTATGATGGCCCTGGCCTGCGCCTTTGCAGTTTCAACGCTTTATTACAACCAGCCGCTACTCGCCAGCATGGGGGCAACCTTCGGGCGCTCCGATGCGCAGGCGGGCCAGATTGCCATGTTGACGCAACTCGGTTATGCCAGCGGCCTGTTCCTGCTCGTTCCACTCGGCGATCGGGTCGATCGTAAACGACTCATCATCGCGCTGCTGGCATGCAATATGGTTAGCCTGCTGGCGGTAGGCGTCGCACCCAATTTTAACCTGTTAAAACTTGCCAGCTTCGCCGTCGGCGCCAGTGCCGTGAGCGCACAAATTATTATCCCCACCATGTCAGGTCTGGTCGATCCGGCCATGCGTGGACGGGTTGTTGGCACACTGTTGAGCGGCCTCTCTGCAGGTTTACTGTTTGCCCGCACCTTAAGTGGTTTTGTCGGTGCCAGTGAGGGCTGGCGTATGATGTTTTTGCTGGCCGTCGCCATCGATGTACTGGTGATGGTGGTAATTATCCTCCGCTTCCCGTCGACCACGCAGGCCACATCACTCCCCTATACCGCCTTGCTGTCATCACTGTGGGCTCTGTTTAAAGATGAACCCACCGTTCGCGCCGCCTGCGCTACGGGATTTCTGATGTTTGCCGCCTTCTGCGCATTATGGTCTACGCTCGCTATGTTGATGGCGCGCCCGCCGTATGAATTTGGCCCGGACGCCGTGGGGGCATTTGGTTTCGTCGGAATCGCCGGTCTGCTGGCTTCCCCGACGATTGGCCGCACGGTCGACCGTGTGGGTTCTGGCAAGATGCTTTTCGCTGGCGCACTGCTGTTAGTGGCGGCTTTTGCGCTGGTAGGCGTCGGTGCTTCACATCTGTGGTTACTTATCGTGGCAATGGCGATGATCGATATCGGTAACCGTGCGGGTCTGGTAGCGAATCAAAGTCGCATTACCGCGCTTTCGGCCACCGCGCGTAGCCGCCTTAATACCCTGTTTATGACCAGCTATTTTCTTGGCGGCGCAACGGGAACGGCGGTTGCGGCCACCACATCAGCTTCACTCGGCTGGCACGGACTGGCGCTGACCGGGGCACTCTTTGCCGTTACGGCGCTGTGCGCCCATCTTTTAATCAGTACATCAACGCCGTCGCATCGCTAAAACGCACGGACTGAGGAGAAATTATGTCTGAACAAACGAACGTGATCCCCGACACCATGACTGCCATCGAAATTACAGAGCCCGGTGGTCCGGAGGTGCTGAAACCAACAACGCGCCCGGTACCGCGCCCTAAAGAGAATGAAGTGCTGATTCAGATTGCCGCGGCGGGCGTCAACGGTCCTGACGTGATGCAACGCAAAGGGCAATATGCACCACCGCCTGGCGCATCAGATATCCCCGGTCTGGAGGTTTCCGGTGTGGTCGTGGCCATCGGTAGCAAAGTACACCGTGTTAAGCCGGGCGATCATGTGGCCGCGCTGATCCCAGGCGGTGGCTATGCGCAATACTGCGTGGCGGATGAAATCAATATCCTGCCCTTACCGCCTGAACTTAGCCTGACCGAAGCTGCCGCGTTACCCGAAACGTTTATGACGGTCTGGCTCAATATGTTCCAGCGCGGTCAGTTTAAAGCGGGCGATATTATCCTGATTCATGGCGGCGCATCCGGTATTGGCACGACGGCAACCATGCTGGCAAAAGCCTTTTGCGCCGGGAAAATCATCACCACGGTCGGCTCAGAAGCGCATCGTCAGGCCAGCCTGAAACTGGGGGCGGATGCCGCCATCCTGTATAAAGAGGAAGATTTCGTGGATGCCGTTCATCGTGAGACCGACGGGCATGGCGCGGATATTATTCTCGACATTGTGGCCGGGGATTACGTTGCCCGTAATTATGCCGCTGCCGCGATGAACGGTCGCATTGTGCAGATTGGCGTGATTGGCGGCGTGGCTAAAGAGGTCAATTTGTTCCCTATGCTCAGCAAACGGCTCACGCATCTGGGCTCCACACTGCGTTCACGTACGGCAGAGGAAAAAGCGGAGCTGATTGATGCCCTCACCAAAAACGTGTTGCCGTTAATTGAAACCGGGTCGGTGAAGCCGCAAGTCTTTAAAACCTTTCCACTGACCCAGGCGAGCGAAGCACACCGGATGCTGGATGCCAGCGCACATATCGGGAAAGTGGTGTTGGTGATGGAGCAGTAAACGCACCGGCGATGTCTGGCCCAGGGCAGGCATCGCCAACAGAGAAGCGAGAAGAGGCCGATCGCTCCTGTCACCACAGTAACGCCTATCGTTGAGCAAGGAATAAACGATTAAAGTTTGGGCGTTTCGCATATTCCTATAAAAAACAACGGACATTTTGCGCCACGGTTTTTGTAAGCAAGATGTATATAGTTTCTTCGCAAAATTATTTCTTTCTCTCCTGTATTTATTTATCAGCACTCCTGTTAGACTCCAACTAAATCGCACACTACTTAATATCGAGCGATTTATATTGCGTACCGTTTACGCCCTATGCCACCTCTCTAAAACAGAGCGCGACTATGAACTCTTTAAAAAACTTCACCATCCGCCGCGTTGTCCTGTGCATCCTGCTCACGGCATTTGCACTTATCGCCGCCACAGGCGGTTATGCCGCTTACACAGCGCACAACATGAACAAGAACACCGAGCAGAATGCGGAGCAGACACAACAGGCCCTTTTCCTCGCCCACGCCACACTGGTTTTACAACATGGCACAGATGCTGAAAAACAGGCGCTTAAAAATGAAATCCCGGCGGGCCCGGAATGGACAACGCTGTCCCAGGCGTTATCGGACACCTCCGCTAACTGGCAAACAGAAGTCACGGCGCGTATTAAAGACCTGACACAGCATGCCGTTTTCGACAATGCGCTGAATTCATCTGACGGTAAGCGACTGAATATCGTGTTGCTCATTGCGCTGTTTGCGCTCGGCGGCCTGGTCCTCTTCTGCGACTGTTATCTGGTCATCCATCTGGTTAAACCGGTTGGCGATATTCGTTCATACTTCCAGATTATTGCGCAGGGTGACCTTACCCGTGAGCCGAAAGATATTGGACGTAACTGCGTCGGCCAGATGATCCCCCTGGTGCGGGAAATGCAGCACAGCCTCCTTAAGACGGTCACCGCGATAAGCGAAAACAGTGACGCGCTTCATCGCGAAGCAAGCGAAATCGCGGCGGGCAATAGTGACCTGGCAAACCGCACCACGCGGCAGGCGGCCTCTCTGGAACAGGCGGCGACGAGTATGGAAGAGTTAACCTCAACGGTAAGCCATAACGCGGATAACGCCCGCCAGGTTCGCGACCTGTCAGTGACGACCGCAGAAACGACGGAAAAAGCCAGCGAACTGGTTGAGAATCTTGCCAGCACCATGAACCGTATCGCGGACGGCTCTGAGCAGATTCGCCAGTTCACCTCAACCATCAATAGCATTGCTTTCCAGACCAATATCCTTGCGCTTAACGCAGCAGTAGAAGCGGCGCGAGCGGGTGAACAGGGGCGCGGTTTTGCTGTGGTGGCGACAGAAGTGCGTTCCCTTGCCCAGCGTAGCGCAACGGCCGCACGGGAAATCGAGGCCCTGATAAAATCAGCCATCGTTTCGGTGCATGAGGGCAAAGAGATTACCGATGCTGCGGGTGCGGCGATGACAGAGGTGAAAGGGAACGTCGCCAGCGTGAATACGCTTATCGGCGAGATTGCACTGGCTTCCGATGAACAAAGTAAGGGGATTTCACAGCTCAACCATGCGGTTGCGGAATTGGACAGAGTGACACAGCAGAATGCCGGACTTGTCCAACAGGTGACGACGTCTGCCAATAATCTCAATGCCAGAACCGAAATCCTTAATGAGGTGGTCAGTCACTTCACGCTTCCTGGCACAACAGTACGGCGAGAAAGCACCCACGCAGATTTTGCAAGAAAGCTCATCCCCGCCAGAGCGCAGTGAGTCAGACCGGGCATAAGAACGAACATCTGAATCCTCAATAACGTCACGGACACCGCAGTGTTTTACAACATGAAGGTGTCCGTGACGCGTAAGAGCAGCACCGCATCGCTACTCTTCGCAAACACCCGTTTCTGACACTCCCATGCCCGGCAGCCACTCCCCTTGCGCTTAATGACTGAATTTACCAATCCATGGGCTGGTTTTATCCTGCGACCATAACTTCATCAACATCTCGCGAAATTTCTCGGCCGCCGGGCTCAATGAATCCCCCCTTCTTAACACTAAGCCAAGCGTTCTTCGGATAACGGGTTCGATAAGAGGACGGCTAACCAGCACATGATGCTCATCGGTAGGCATTGCCAGGCTGGGGACAACCGCAACCCCCAGACCCGCTTCCACCATCCCGAGAGATGTAGAGAGATGCCTGACTTCATAAAACCAGTTCGGCTGCCAGTCGAACCCTTCGAGCGCCTGGTCGATCAGGAGCCGGTTGCCGCTCGATTTGCGGACGCCGATAAGTCGGAGCCCGGCAAGATCTTCCCACATCACCAGCGATTTTTTGGCGAGTTCATGATCGCGTTTACAGGCCAGAACAAAGGGTTCATTCACCAGAGGAGTAAACTCTATATTAGGATGTGTGATGTTTATCATATTTATGCCGAAATCTGCGTCGCCATTAAGCACGGCTTCGAGGCAGTCGCTGGCACTATGCTCAAGAATGCGGATGCGAATATTCGGGTAATGTTCATTGTAATCACGAATAACGGAGGGCAAGAAATAGAACGCGGCGGTAGGTAAACAGGAGAGCGTAATAACCCCCGTTTGATGCGTTGCCATCTCTTTAATGCTGAGAATAGAGCTTTCATAAAAATCGATGAGATTCTTTGCCTTAGGCAGAAAATCTCGCCCGACGGCGGTCAGTTTTACTCGTCTGGTCGACCGCTCAAATAACGTTGTGCCCAAACTCTCCTCAAGCTTTTTTATTCGCCTTGTTAAGGCAGGCTGGGAGATGTGTAAAAATTGTGACGCCCTTGTGAAACAGCCAATTTCCGCAATCTTAACAAACGCTTGAATACCCTGTAATTCATGCTGCATGTTTATCCCCCCACGTTTACCCCGCTATTAAACCATCGTAACCGACAGTTTATTAATGTGTAAAACGCATTAATCCTTCGTTTTTTGACATTAGAGTTATTTATCCGCATATGGGACGCTTACTGCATCATTTAATGTGTGGAAAGAGAAAACCTATGTTCAACATACCTTGCGTACTGATGCGCGGCGGTACTTCTAAGGGACCCGTTATTCTGGCAAGCGATTTGCCCACCGATGTTCAGGAACGTGATGCGGTTCTGCTGGCGCTGATGGGTGCCGGCCATGAGCTGGAAATTGATGGCATCGGTGGCGGCAGCCCGCAAACCAGTAAAGTGGCGATTGTGAGCCGTTCAGAGAGCCCGGATGCGGATATTGACTATCTGTTTGCCCAGGTCATGGTGAAAGAGCGCCGTGTGGATACCACGCCCAACTGCGGAAATATGTTATGTGCGGTTGGCCCTTTTGCGATTGAAAAAGGGTTGGTTGCGGCAAAAAACCCAGTCACCACGGTTCGCATCCGTAATCTCAACACCGGAACATTTGTTGACGCCGAAGTGCAAACCCCTGATTACAAGGTGTGTTATGAGGGTGACACGCAAATTGATGGCGTGCCTGGCGCCGCAGCGCCGGTCGGTTTAACGTTCCTCAATTCCGCAGGCTGTAAAACCGGTAAATTACTCCCGACCGGTAACACAACGGATGTTTTTGACGGAGTGGAAGTCACCTGCATTGATATGGCGATGCCGATGATCTTAATCGATGCACAGCAGATGGATAAAACCGGTGGTGAATCCCCTGCGGAGCTGGAAGCCGATCTGGCGTTTATGCAACGTCTTGAAAAAATCCGTCGCAAGGCTGGCGAGGCCATGGGTTTTGGCGATGTCAGCGACAAAGTGATTCCCAAACCTGTGCTTCTGAGCAAACCTACGGCAGGCGGCACGATTAAGGTTCGCTATTTCATGCCGCATAATTGCCATAAATCGCTGGCTATTACCGGATCTATTGGTATTTCAACAGCAACCATCATTGATGGCTCTGTTGCCCAGAAAATCATTAGTGACCAACCGAAAGATGCATTTACCAATATTGTTAATATTGAACACCCAAGCGGAAAAATTACAGTCTCATTATTAAAAGACGGAAATAAAATCGAAAACACCCGTGCTGCTGTAATCAGAACGACCCGTAAATTGTTTGAGGGTAGTGTTTATGTTCCGGAAATCGCTTTAGCGGAAGTTATCTGAACATCAGCCAGCCTTTTAGAAGTTTTACCGATTAATACCTTTAGCCTGTAACGGCTAAGAAGCTCTGTACCAGAAAAATAATGTCGAGGATATTATGGCTATAACGAACGTTAAAAATATTTCAGGCGGTTCCGGCGATGTAACAGCGAGTCAATACATCCGTGTCATCTTTGCTTTAGCCTTGTCAGGTTTGGCTGAATTAGCGTCTTTATTTTTCATTCAACCGTTGTTACCTGTTCTCGCGGTTGAATATGATGTCCCCGTCAGTCAGGTCAGTATCATTCTTTCCGCAGAAACTGCCCTGCTTGCCATTGGTCTGTTGTTCACGGGTACACTTTCCGATCATTATGGCCGTAAACGCCTGATTATTGTCTCCTTGTTACTGGGCGGGTTACTCACTATTCTGTGCCCGCTGGTCCAGTCATGGGCGATGCTGGTGGCGTTACGTGCCGTTATTGGCCTGGCGCTGAGCGGCATTGCCGCTGCGGCAACGGCTTATATTAGCGAAGAAGTGGCCCCGGTCGTTGCTGGCGTGGTAACCGGTTACTTTGTGTTTGGCAACTCAATGGGTGGAATGTCGGGCCGTATCGTGGCCAGCCAGTTGATTGAACACATTTCCATAAACACGATTTTCTACGGTTTTGCGGCAAGCCTGATTGTTGTTGCGCTACTGGTTTACTTTATTCTGCCCGCTTCCAAAAACTTCAAACCGACGGAAACCCTGAATGTATTACGTGTCGTGAAGGGCGCCGCGTCGCATTTCCAAAATAAAAAACTCGCTCTGGCATTTGTTATCAGCTTTATCATTTTTGGTACTTTCACCTCTCTCTACAACTATCTGGCCTTCTTCCTTAAGGGTGAGCCGTTCCATATTTCCCCTGCCAACGCCGGGCTGCTCTCTTTCAGCTTTGCGTTAAGCTTTTTCACGGCGCCACAGGCCGGGCGGTTCTCTGCGAAATATGGCAGCATGAATGTGCTTCGCGTGTTGTTTGCCATCATGTCTTTGGGGATGTTGCTGACGCTAACCTCTAACGTCATCACCTTTATCATGGGTGCCGTCATCTTCACGGCATGCTTCTTCGGTTGCCATTCCATCGGTCTGAGCTGGGTAAGTAAGAATGCCACACATGCTCGCGGGCAGGCCGTCGCCCTCTATTTATTCTTCTACTACATGGGTGGCTCTGTTATTGGCTTCCTCAACGGTTTCGTCTTCCACTCAACCGGCTGGGCAGGCATGACCGCATTTATTATTGCTCTGCTGGTACTGGGTATGATTGTCGCGACACATCTTGCCTCCGGCGCGAAAGCAAATCTGGTGCCTGCAGAAACGTCAAAATAACCGCAATCGATATACCACTCACGCCATCAACTGGCGTGAGTAAATAAAGTTTAAAAGCCAGAATTAGGTGTCATTATGAAACTTGCAAGTTACATTCATCACGGTCGTAAAAGCTACGGTATTTATACCGAAGCAGGTATTATCGACCTTGGTCAAAAAATTGGTCAGCAATATCCAACATTAAAAGAACTCCTGCAATGGGATGCTCTCGATGTCGCCCAGCAATATGTTGACTACCCGGCGGATATTACAGATAAAGATATTACGTTCTTACCGGTTATTGAGGAGCCTGGGAAAATTTTTTGCGTGGGAATGAACTATGCAGAAAAAAGAAAGGAGTTCTCCGAAACCAACAACGCGCCAACGTTATTTATTCGCTTCCCGGATTCGCAGACGGGCCACGCACGGCCAGTCATCAAACCGAATCTTACGGAGGAATTTGATTACGAAGGCGAACTGGCTGTCATCATCGGAAAAGCGGGCGAGAACATTAATCGTAGCGATGCGTTAAGCCATGTAGCGGGCTATAGCTGTTATATGGACGGTTCCGTTCGCGACTGGCAGCACGCATGGTTTACTGCCGGTAAGAACTGGCGTCAGACCGGCGCATTCGGGCCCTACATGACGACCGTTGATGAAATCCCCGATCCGCACGCATTATCCATTCAGACGTATTTGAATGGCATGCTGGTGCAGAATGATTCAACTGCCAGCATGATTCACAAAGTCGCCGATCTCATTGCTTATATCAGCACCTTCACGATGCTCAGCCCTGGCGATGTCATTATTACGGGGTCACCGGGTGGTGTTGGTAAAAAACGCAATCCGCCTTTATTCATGCATGAAGGTGATTGTGTCGAAGTCGCTATTGAGAAATTAGGCAGGCTGACCAATACCATTGTCGAGTCGACGTCGCCATCCAATGCATTTGTCCTTTAATTCGCTCGTCATAACACATGCGTCATTCAGTATCGATGAACACCAGGTCAGGAGAAATTTAGATGTATGCCGAAAAAACGCTAGAATTCGATACTGTTGAAACTAGCAACGGTGTTCTCAAAGACGAGATTATCGGATTTCTGAAAAGTAATGGATTAGGAATAGATGATGATGTCGGGCAATTCGTCATTGCGCGCGCTGGCAAAGAATTAATTGCCTGTGCGGGCCTGGCGGGCAATACATTAAAATGTATCGCTGTGCATATTGAATGGCGCGGAACATCGCTGGGATTACAGTTGATTCGCGAAGCGGAAAATCTGGCAAACCAGAACGGCGATCATCATCTGTTCCTTTTAACCTGCCCTGATAACGTTAAATCTTTCCGTGGTTGCGGTTTCTTTCCTTTAGCCACCCTTGATGGCAAGGCCGCGTTAATGGAAAACACCCCGGTTGGCATTCACCGTTACTGTAAGAAACTGCGCGCAGAATTTTTCGTCCCGGCGGCGAATATTGGCGGTATCGTTATGAATGCGAACCCCTTCACGTTAGGACACCAGTTCCTTATCGAGCAGGCCGCCCGTGCGTGCGACTGGCTACATGTGTTTGTTGTGGAAGAAAACTTATCTCAGTTCTCCTTTACTGAGCGCATTGCAATGGTACGTGACGGGGTAAAACATCTCACTAACATAACGGTACATCCCGGTTCCAGATACATTATTTCTCGCGGCACTTTCCCCAGCTATTTTTTAAAAGAGAAACAGGTGGTGAATGATGTCTATTCCGCGATCGATTTAATTATGTTCCGACGTTATATTGCACCCGCACTGGGTATTACACATCGTTTCGTTGGCACTGAGCCATATTGTAAAGTTACAGCCCAGTATAACCAGGCTATGCACCACTGGCTTGAAGACGAATTTGTCATTCCCTCCACCGCCATTAAAGTGCATGAAATCGACAGAAAAACCGATGAAAATAATTATCCAATCTCAGCATCGGCTGTTCGCGCCCTCTTGAATAAGAACAAACTGTCAGTCGCAAGAAATATGGTGCCCGAAAGCACCATGCCTTACTTATATAACTGGCTAAAAGCAAATCACCCTGACTTGCCGGAACAACATCTGGCAGGGAATCTTATGAGTATTAGCGTAGGACTCTAACATGAAAATTATACAGGCAGCTCTGGCGGGCACGCTGGAATCGAGCGACCTCATGGTTAAAGTTAGCCCTTCTGACAGCGGGCTGGATATTGTTATTAATAGCGAAGTGATGAAGCAATTTGGCGAACAAATCACTCAGGTCGTTAAAGAAACGCTGGCTGCATTCAATGTCACCCATGGGCAAATCATTGTTGATGATAAAGGCGCACTGGATTGTGTTATTCGCTCCCGGATGCAAGTCGCCATCATGCGAGGAACCTGTAGCGATGAAATTAACTGGGAGAAATTACAATGAAAAAATTACGCCGCAGTATGCTTTTCTTACCGGGCTCAAGCGCTTCCATGTTATCGACCGCGTTTATTTATAAACCGGATTCAATCATGTTTGACCTTGAAGATGCGGTTTCGTTAAGGGAGAAAGACAGCGCTCGTATATTGGTTTTTAACGCCCTCCAGCATCCCATGTATAAAGATATTGAAACGGTGGTACGCATTAACCCGCTAAACACCCCATTCGGTTTAAAAGATCTTGAGGCGGCGGTCCGCGCCGGGGTCGATGTTATTCGCTTGCCGAAAACAGATACGCCAGAAGATATTCATGAGCTTGAACGTGAAATTGTGCGCATTGAAGAAAGCTGTGGCCGTGAGGTTGGCTCCACACAGGTGATGGCGGCTATTGAATCTGCAATTGGCGTTATCAATGCTGTTGCCATTGCCCGCTCCTCAGACCGACTGATGGGCATTGCGTTAGCCGCATTTGACTATGTGATGGATATGCAGACAGAACGCGGAGACGGTACTGAACTGTTTTATGCGCGTTGTGCGGTTCTCCATGCGGCGCGTGCTGCGGGTATCGATGCGTTTGACGTTGTTTATGGCGATGTGAACGACGAAGAAGGCTTCTTAAAAGAAGTGGATTTAATTCGCCGCATGGGCTTCAACGGTAAATCTTTAATTAATCCACGGCAGATTGAGTTGCTGCATAACGCTTATGCGCCAACCCAGGAAGAGGTTGATTATGCAGAACGCGTCATTGCTGCCGCCGAAGAAGGTGAACGTAGCGGGCTGGGTGTAATTTCTCTGAATGGCAAAATGATCGATGCGCCAATTATCAATCACGCCAGGGTCGTTCTTGAGAGAAGAAAAGCATCAGGCATTCGCCACTAATCGACGGGATAATAAAGATGAGCAAATTAATTGAAGCTTTACAAGAACAGGTCGGGCAATCAAAAAAATATGTGGCGTTTACCCATGCCAACGCGACCACACCTTATCTGGCAGATGTCGGGCAAAAGCACCAGCGTAAACTTTGTGACAGTCTGGATGAAATGATAGACCGCTGCGAATTACGTGATGGGATGACGATTTCATTTCATCATGCCTTTCGTGAAGGCGATAAAGTTATCAATCTTGTCGTCGATAAACTCGCTGCATTGGGTCTGAAAAATATTACCCTGGCATCCAGCTCATTAATGACCTGCAACGCCCCACTAATTCAGCATATTCGTAACGGTGTTATTTCTAAAATTTACACCTCCGGCATGCGCGGGGAATTAGCCGATGCGATTTCGCATGGTCTGATGGCGCAACCGGTAGAAATTCACTCGCACGGCGGTCGCGTTAATCTCATCCAGAAAGGTGAAATTAATATCGATGTCGCCTTCCTCGCTGTCTCATGTGCTGATGAATATGGCAATGCGAGTGGGAGCGGCGGTAAATCACGCTGTGGCTCGCTCGGCTATGCGATGGTCGATGCGCAGTACGCTAAACGCGTGGTACTGCTGACCGAATCCATCGAGCCCTTCCCTTATATGCCCGCAAGTATTGTTCAGGACCAGGTCGATTACATCGTAAAAATTGACAGCGTTGGCGACCCGGCAAAAATCAGCGTCGGTGCGGCTCGCGTAACCAGTAATCCTCGTGAGTTGATGATTGCGCGCTCGGCGGCGGATGTGGTCGAGCACTCCGGTTATTTCGAACAGGGTTTCTCCATTCAGACCGGTTCTGGCGCGGCATCAACGGCCTGTACGCGCTTTTTAGAATCGCGCATGAAAAATAAAAACATCACGGCGAGTTTTGCCTTAGGCGGTATCACCGGCAGCATTGTGGATCTTCATGAAAAGGGGCTGATTGCCAAATTGCTGGATACCCAGAGTTTTGACGGTGCCGCCGCCGCTTCTTTAGCCAGAAACCCAAACCATGTTGAGATTTCCACCAACGTTTACGCGAATCCGTCATCCAAAGCGGCATGCTGCGACCAGGTCGACATCGTGATTTTGAGCGCCCTTGAAATTGATACTGATTTCAACGTTAACGTGCTGACGGGCTCTGATGGCGTGATGCGCGGTGCCTCCGGCGGTCACTGTGATGTGGCTGCCGCCGCAAACCTGACGGTGGTGGTTGCTCCGCTTATCCGTAGCCGAATTCCAACGGTGGTGAAGCAGGTAACCACCTGCGTGACGCCGGGCGAAAGCATTGACGTTTTGGTTACCGATCATGGTATTGCCGTAAATCCTTCACGTCCTGAAATTCATCAGCGGTTAGTGGCTGCAGGCTTGCCTGTGCTGAGTATTGAGGCGTTGCACCAGCGCGCTCTGGAAATCTGCGGTCACCCAAAAGCCATCGAGTTTACCGACAAAATCGTGGGCATTGTTCGTTACCGTGATGGAAGCGTCATTGATGTCGTCCGGCAGGTAAAAGAGTAATGAACGCGATGGCAGACGCAGCGTGTTTACCTGTCTCATTAGCGCAGCTATTAGCCTCCAGAGACGCCCGCGCAGAGCAACAGCAGCGCTGGTTAACGCAGTGGGGACAGACGCTCATTTCGACGACCCTGGTCTGGCCGGGCGAGGTCAAAGACACGCCGGTCTCCAGGGCTGTAATGGAGGTGGCGAATGCGGCTCTTTCGGGGCTTATTCTCGCTAATGGCTGGGAGATCGTCCGGCACGACGCTCGCCTGCTTATCACCGGACCGGAGTCATTCTGGTCCGTTAATGCACCCGCATCGCAGGTCAAAAAGGCCACCATCCTTCTTGAGGAGAGCCATCCTCTGGGCAGGTTGTGGGATATCGATGTGTTTTGCCCGGAGAACGGCTTATTGAGCCGTAAATCCGTAGGTGAAAACAAAAGACGTTGCTTCATCTGTGATGAACCCGCACATGTCTGTTCACGCATGCGGCGCCATTCGCTTCATTCCCTGCAAACTGTCATGGAGGCCAGGATCAATGACTATTTCCGCCATCAGAAGTGAACCGCTGGTTGAGGGGCTTAACGTTGCTGAGCTCGCCGCAGAGGCGATGTACCGCGAAGTGATTTTGACCCCCAAACCGGGTCTGGTAGACCGCCATAACAATGGTTCGCATACGGATATGAATATGAAGCTCTTTATGTCCAGTATCGCGGCCATTGCCCCGTGGTTTGCGTTGTTTGTCTCCAAAGGGACGCAGACAGCCAGACAGGAGCCCGCTCAGACACTTCGGGCTATCCGCCCTATCGGGCTTGCCTGTGAGCAGGCTATGTTTCGCGCGACGGGGGGCATCAACACCCATAAAGGGGGGATCTTTTCGCTTGGTCTGCTTTGTTCTGCCGCCGGGCGTCTGCAAGGCAAAGGCGAAGCGATCGATCGCAGCGCGATCTGCCGTGAAATGAGTCTGATCTGCGCCGGTATGGTGAGCCGTGAGTTGAAACAACATGGCGATGCGAAGACCAAAGGTGAGCAACTGTTTCGGGATCATGGCTTCACGGGCGCCCGTGGTGAAGCGGAAAGCGGATTTGTGACGGTCAGGCGCTACGGCTTACCCGTATGGGAAAAAGCCATAACGTCGGGTTATTCACCGGAGGAGTCTTTGCTGCGGGTTTTGCTTTCCTTAATTGCCCATAATCCTGACACCAATATTCTCTCGCGAGGCGGCCTTAATGGATTGCGCTACGCCAGGCGGTATGCGGCCCGACTTCTGCGTATTAAACATCTTACCGGCAACAGGTTCAGGCAGGCTCTTTTTAATATGGACAAGGCGTTCATCGCCAGAAATTTAAGTCCGGGAGGAAGCGCCGATCTGCTGGCCGTAACCTGGCTCCTTTCCCGTTTTCCAGCCTGAGGGCGAAAACGAAAGATTGACGGAATTTACCATGACAATATCGCGCCTGTTAGCACTGGATGATGCTTTTACCACTATTCTGGTTCCGGGATTGAGGGATAGCGACGAGTACCACTGGCAAACCTGTTGGGCACGCCAGTTACCTCGCTGGAAAAGAATAAGCCAACGAAACTGGATCCAGCCGGATATTGAAAACTGGTGCGCCGCGATCCGCAGGGAATTAACCACGTGCAAGTTACCCGTTATTTTAATTGGGCATAGCTTTGGTGCCCTTGCGTCCTGGTATCAGGTTCAGCGTCAGGCGTCAAATATTGCCGGAATTGTCATGGTCGCACCGGCGGAACCTTCCTGGTTTGAACTTGAAGAGATCGTCACCGCGTCAAAGCTGAACGTTCCCGGCCTTGTCTTTGCCAGTCGTAATGACCCGCTGATGTCCTTCAACCGCGCGCTATTCTGGTCCGACTGCTGGGGATGTGAGCTTATCGACATGGGTGACGCTGGTCATATTAATTCGGAATCAGGTTTTGGTGAGTGGAAATATGGCCTTGAAAGAATATCTGAATTTGGAGAAGGGCTATTAAAAATAGCAACATGATTATTTGATGTAAAAACACCATAGCACATTTTTTAATTTCCTTATAATAAGGTCAGGATATTTTATGTTTGAAGAATATAAGAAGCATGTCGCTGAGCGCGCAAAAAATGGAATACCCGCTAAACCCTTAACCGCGCAACAAGTCAGAGAATTAATTGCCCTCCTCGAAAATAAACGGTGCGAGGATCGAGAGGCGTTAATTAGCCTGTTAATTAACCAGGTTTCTCCCGGCGTTGATGCTGCTGCAAAAGTGAAAGCAGAATTCCTTGATAAAATTATCAAAGCAAAAACAAGTGAATTCGGTATCACGCCACAGGATGCTATTACTATTCTTGGAACAATGCAGGGGGGCTACAACATTCAGCCGCTCATTGATTCGCTGGACGATAGTGAACTGGCTCAGTTAGCGGCGAATAAACTCAGCCATACCATTCTTATCTTTGAAAAATTTAACGATATTGAGCAAAAAGCCCGTAACGGGAATGTGCATGCTAAAGCGGTTATTACATCATGGGCGAATGCCGAGTGGTTTAGCGAACGCACGAAGCTTGAGGAAAAAGTAACGCTGACAGTCTTTAAAGTGCCCGGCGAAACCAATACCGATGACCTTTCGCCAGCCCCTGAGGCGTGGTCACGTCCGGACATTCCCCTGCATGCGCTCTCCATGCTGAGTTCCGCCCGTGAAGGTGTGAACCCGGACCAACCGGGACAATACGGGCCAATCGCCCAGATCCGGGAACTAAAAGCCCGCCAGTATCCTCTTGCTTACGTTGGTGATGTGGTAGGAACCGGCTCTTCACGAAAATCCGCAACAAACTCCATCCTCTGGCATATCGGGACGGATATTCCCTTTGTCCCCAATAAACGCAGCGGGGGCGTTGTCTTAGGCGGAAAAATTGCGCCGATCTTTTTCAATACCCTGGAGGACTCCGGCGCATTACCCATTGAAGTGGATGTCTCCGGTTTATCGACAGGAATGTTGATTGACCTTTATCCGTACAAAGGGGAGATTCGCCATCATCACGATCAGACGCTTATTGCCTCATTCAGCCTGAAAACAGACGTCTTGCTGGATGAAGTCCAGGCAGGTGGTCGCATCCCGTTGATCATTGGCCGCAGCTTAACGGCAAGAGCCAGAGCCTCTTTAGGCCTGCCGGCAGCGTCCATTTTCAGGAAAGCCAAAGCGCCTGCGCCATCCTCAGCCGGGTTTACGCTGGCGCAGAAGATGGTGGGCAGAGCGTGCGGCGTGGAAGGTATTCGTCCTGGGCAATATTGTGAACCTAAAATCACCACCGTGGGATCGCAGGATACCACCGGCGGGATGACACGTGATGAACTGACGGACCTTGCATGCTTAGGGTTTTCTGCCGATCTGGTGATGCAGTCTTTTTGCCATACGTCAGCCTATCCCAAACCTGTCGATGTTAATTTGCATGAGACGCTGCCGCAGTTCATTACCAGCAGAAAAGGCGTTGCGCTGAAACCCGGCGATGGGATTATCCACTCATGGCTGAACCGTATGCTGATCCCGGACACCGTCGGTACGGGTGCGGATTCACATACGCGCTTTCCCTTAGGGATCTCGTTTCCGGGCGGTTCCGGGCTGGTTGCTTTTGCCGCCGCCACCGGAATTATGCCGCTTGATATGCCGGAATCTGTGCTGGTCCGCTTTAAAGGGGAAATGCAAAAAGGGATCACCCTGCGCGATTTGGTTCACGCGATCCCTTACTACGCCATTAAACAAGGGTTGCTGACCACCGAGAAGAAAAACAAACGCAATATATTTTCCGGCCGCATTCTGGAAATCGAAGGCTTACACATGTTGAAGGCTGAGCAGGCCTTTGAACTGGCGGATGCCTCCGCAGAGCGCTCAGCGGCTGCCTGTGTGCTACGCCTCGAAGAAGAGAACGTTGCCGAATATTTGCGTTCCAATGCCACATTGCTGCGCTGGATGATTAGCCAGGGTTATCAGCACGCGCCGACCCTTGAAAAGCGTATTGAAGAGATCGAGGCATGGCTGGCTAATCCGTCATTACTCAGCGCTGATGACAATGCCGAGTATGCCGCAATTATTGACATCGACCTGACTGAAATCACGGAGCCGATCGTTTGTGCGCCCAATGACCCGGATGACGCCCGTTTACTGTCTGAGGTGGCGCGCACACCGGTACAAGAAGTGTTTATTGGCTCCTGCATGACAAACATTGGTCACTTCCGGGCCGCCGGGAAGCTGCTGGCGGATGCAAAAGAGATCCCTGCCCGCCTGTGGATTGCCCCGCCAACCAAAATGGATGCCCAACAGCTCTCAAGCGAGGGTTATTTTAGTAAGTTCATCCGTTCCGGCGCACGCATCGAACCGGCGGGCTGTTCTCTCTGCATGGGTAACCAGGCCAGGGTCAAGGAAGGGAGCAGCGTTGTTTCAACATCCACCCGCAACTTCCCGCACCGCCTTGGTACCGATGCAAACGTCTTCCTGGCGTCGGCTGAGCTCAGTGCCATCGCGGCCATGCTTGGAAAAATGCCGACGGTTGAGCAGTATCACTGGCATATGGACAAAATCAATGACACCCGTGAAGAGACCTATCGTTACTTAAATTTCCATACGCTGGCGGAGTATCAAGTACCGGACAAGCAACGAATTGATGTGGTAACAATGTAATCGTCTCAAAAACATGCCCAATAATATTCCCGGGCATGTTTTTCGCCTTCTCATTACCTGTTTATTTTTTTGAATCGGCAGAGGTCTCATTTTTAAATGGGACCTCTGATATTGTCAAAGGAATGGATTAATTAAAATGAACACAAAATTATTAAAATTATTATTCCTTGTTTTCATTATCAGCCTTTCATTAATAACATCGCCGCTTGACGGCCTTTCAAAAGAGGCATGGGTACTGGCCAGTATTTATCTTGCGGCTATCATTGGTCTGGTGAGCAAACCCTATCCTGAAAATTCGTTATTTATTTGCATCCGGTGGCGCGTATGTTGCAGCGATGGTCCCTGTATTTGCAACGCCAGGTCTGGTCACAGGTGCCGATCCGGTCATCTTTTCCTTAGCGATTTTATTTTCCAATTCATACGGTGGCTGCATTACCCATTATGGCGGCGCGGCAGGGCCCATTATTTTTGCGGCTGGCTATAACGATATAAAATCCTGGTGGATAACGGGTACGATTGTCGCATTATTAACGTTTGTTATTCATATTGTCGTCGGGTTCCCGTGGTGGGTGAATCGCCACGGGTTTAACAGACACCTCAGAGTCATTTAAGATGGCTTAAAGAGAGGTGCCCATGAGCGGTAAGCGTTATCCCGAAGAGTTTAAAACTGAAGCAGTCAAACAGGTTGTTGATCGCGGTTATTCTGTTGCCAGCGTTGCAACACGTCTCGATATCACCACCCACAGCCTTTATGCCTGGATAAAGAAGTACGGTCCGGATTCTTCCACTAATAAAGAACAGTCAGATGCTCAGGCCGAGATCCGCCGTCTCCAGAAAGAGCTGAAACGGGTTACCGACGAACGGGACATATTAAAAAAAGCCGCGGCGTACTTCGCAAAGCTGTCCGACTGAGGTACGCCTTTATCCGTGACAACTCCTGTTGCTGGCCTGTTCGCCTGCTCTGTCGGGTGCTGGATGTTCATCCCAGTGGTTTTTACGCCTGGCTTCAGCAGCCGCATTCACAACGCCATCAGGCAGACCTGAGACTGACAGGACAGATTAAACAGTTCTGGCTGGAGTCGGGATGCGTCTATGGTTATCGCAAAATCCATCTGGATCTGCGTGACAGCGGGCAACAGTGCGGAGTAAACAGA
The DNA here is from genome assembly GCF_052061655.1 of Phytobacter diazotrophicus. Classification (NCBI taxonomy): domain Bacteria; kingdom Pseudomonadati; phylum Pseudomonadota; class Gammaproteobacteria; order Enterobacterales; family Enterobacteriaceae; genus Phytobacter; species Phytobacter diazotrophicus. Next base: position 4,257,498 of record NZ_CM125428.1, read on the forward strand.
GTCTGGAGACTGATGAAACGTGTCGGAATAAAGGCTCAGGTCGGATACCGAAGCCCGCGGGCACGTAAAGGCGAGGCCAGTATCGTGTCACCCAACAGGCTCCAGCGACAGTTCAATCCGGATGCTCCTGATGAGCGTTGGGTAACGGACATAACCTACATCAGGACCCACGAAGGCTGGCTGTATCTTGCCGTTGTTGTTGATCTGTTCTCACGCAAAATTATCGGCTGGTCCATGCAATCCCGGATGACAAAGGACATTGTCCTGAACGCACTGCTGATGGCTGTATGGCGGCGTAATCCCGAAAAACAGGTGCTGGTTCATTCGGATCAGGGCAGTCAGTACACAAGCCATGAGTGGCAGTCGTTCCTGAAATCACACGGCCTGGAGGGTAGCATGAGCCGTCGCGGTAACTGCCATGATAATGCGGTTGCAGAAAGTTTTTTCCAGTTGTTGAAACGTGAACGGATAAAGAAAAAGATCTACGGAACGCGGGAAGAAGCCCGCAGTGATATTTTTGATTACATCGAAATGTTTTATAACAGTAAGCGTCGGCATGGTTCTAGCGAACAGATGTCACCGACAGAATATGAAAACCAGTATTATCAACGGCTCGGAAGTGTCTAGATTATCCGTGGCGATTCAGGGAGTATTAGAAAGCGAGTGGCTTACTCTAATGATAAGAGCGTGCTGGCCTTGTTTTCGTCGTGTTGATGTTTTATCGCTCAGACGCGTCGGATGACGCAGGGTGTTCTCTGTCGCCGCCCTGTACCTGTGAAATAGTACAGAACAGATACGTCCGCTCCTCTTCCGGAGCGGGCAATAGTGTGTACCGCCTCAATCAAAATCGCATCGCCGACGGCTGCAGTTAAGTATAACTGCGCTTTATCGTTGTTGATTACCACTCGCAGTAACAAGGGAAATGTCAGTCACGGCAAGCCCTTATCTTCATGGATGCAGCGCTTATTATTAACACGCTAACGCTGTACATACCGTTACACAGCAATGCTCATCTTTTCAGATGTACCTGGTATAGAATGTCAAAGAAGATAGATTGGAATAAAGTCCAAATACCCATTGTCCCAATTGTTGTCTATTTGTTGTAACGCTAAGAAACAACAAATTTTAAACAAGTTAATGTCATGTAGTCTTACTTTTTTATAATGATAATGAAAATCAAAAATACTCTCTGCCTACATATCCTGATGGCTCTCCTTGCCATCCTGGTCCTGAGCGTTCACCCGGTGGTGACGAGCTTTGATCCGCCGCTTAAATTCCAGCCGCTGATTAAATCGATGGAAGGCACAACAAAAGAGCAAGCAGAAAAAATAGCCACCATTTCCCATGCATTACAAGGAAATGCAATTTTCTTTATCGGGGCGTCAGAAGTTTCCACTTCCGAAAATGAACATTACGCTGTCTATAATTACTTCAATAAGCAATTGCACAGACCTTTAGTGGCATACGGCGATAGTTATGTCGACGACGTCACACAATTTTTACTGTTCTCCCGTTTTAAAGACAGCCTTAACGCAAACAGTAAAGTGGTGTTGCTCCTTGCACCGGATAGCTTTTATTCAAATGGGCTTCCTCCGGCGATCTTTGCGGATAATTTTCCAGGTTCAATTTTCGATCCATTAATGAAAGACAAGCAGGCTCGTCCTTTGCTGGTCAATTACTTAAAACATATTGAAGCGGACGATATCAGCCATTTGAGTTTTGGTGAAATGGCCATTTATGGCTGGCATCCGGACCTGATCTGGGAAGAAGTGAGCTATCAGTTTGCCAACTTCTGCACCATGATAAAAAACGACTGGCTGGACCTGCTCAAGATTGAGCCACAGCCTGCCGCGCAACCCTGGCCCACACAGCCTGGCAACATAACGATGCCCGACTGGGATCAAGAGCTGGCTAATGCCCGTGAACTCAACAAAGCGCGCAAGCAAAGTGCAGCCACGATGTGGATGGACAAGGCGGTTTATGAGGCCGGGGATACCCCTGAACAGTGGGATGACACGCCTGTCGTGCCGAAGCAAATCGAGGTTTTCCGCGCCACCATCAAGCTCCTGAAAGAGCGTCATGTACAGGTGATTGCGATTGTCGACCCGATTAACCCATGGGCGCTGACCAATACCAATACGTTTCAGCCGGTTGATAAGCAAATTCAGGCGATCCTGACGGAAAACCAGGTGCCTTATTTAGATATGTATGCGATGCCGTATCAAAACGGCTGGAACTGGGATCGCCTGCACCCATCGGAAACGGCATGGGTTCCTATGGTTCGCTTTATCGCGGAGAACTTTAAATGATGAAAACCGCCATTCGCTTGTTTTTACTTTATCTCCTGCTGGCGATAACCATTGTTGCGTGGACCTCCGTGGATGACAGCATGAGTTTGCAATTGCATTTTGAATATCAAAAGTTCTGAGGACGAATAATGTACAGCTCAGGCATGTTTTTCTTCTATTTGTTCTCATCAGCGCTGGTGTTTGCGCTGGTTAACCGCGTATTGCGTCACCGGCTGACATATATATCCGCTTTTTCCGTGCTGGCGGCTTTAGGCTGGGGGTATATCTTCGAAGGCGACTATATTGTCCCAGCGGCAGTATTTTTCAGTTTTTATATTCTTGTCACATTAAAAGAGAAAGGTTGGTTAAAAACCTGGCAGGCAGTCACATTAACATTGCTGCCGCTGTTCCTGGTGAAATTACATCTGAACAACCACTGGGGCATGATCGGGCTCTCTTTTATGACCTTCCGCGCCATCGATGTACTGCTGTACCGCAGTAAAAAGGATGGCCAGAATTTTCTGCACTATTTCTGCTACCTGTTTATGCCGTTTATTATCCTGGCCGGCCCGATGTACCGCTGGCGGACCTGGATGACCGATATCAATAAGCCGGTTTTCACGCTGACTCGTGAGCAGTTTTTAGTGGCTTTAGAGCAAATTATTACCGGGATTATCCAGAAATTCTTGTTCGCCATGCTGGTCGATACCCTGGTCGTTCAGCCGTGGAGCCATGAAGCATTTACCCTGAAAGTGGGCGTGGTGATGTCGATTGCCTATAGCGCCTATCTCTACTTTGATTTTGCGGGTTACAGCAACATGGCTATCGGGGCGGGCCGCTTATTTGGCCTGAACATTCCGGCAAACTTCAATATGCCGATTCTGGCAAAAACTCCGCAGGATTTCTGGCGCCGCTTCCACATCAGCCTCTCTGAATGGCTGAGGGATGTGGTCTTTATGCCGATTTATATGAATCTGATGAAGCACAACTTTTTCCGCCAGAACAAAACGCTGGCGCAAAATATTGGCATCTTCTGCACCCTGTTTTGTATGGGGGCATGGAATGGACTCGAACGACACTATGTCATTAGCGGCGCGCTGTTTGGCGCCATTTCCGTTGTTCACAACATGCTGCAATGGTTTGCCAAACGCCATCCGGCTTTGAGCAACGGACTTCAACATCCGGTTTCTGTGTTTGTGGGACGAATTTTGACGCTGGGAAGCGCCGCGGCCTCCCTTTACATCTTTAGTGGAATGTCTCCCTTATGAAAAATGACTCCGAACTTCTGGAACTACAAAACTTCTTGCGTGCGGCATTACGCGATCCCGCGTCCCCTCAGCAACTGGCGATCAGCGGTAGCGATGAAGCTATCACCTGGCAGCAGCTTTCCGTCGCGGTTACTGACTGGGCGCAACGTTACCAACAATGCAATCAACCTGCCGGTACGCCGGTGGTGTTGTACGGGCATCAGCAGGCGGAATTTGCCGTCGCGCTCTATAGCTGCCTGTTACACAATATTCCGTACATTCCGGTGGACTGCATCTATCCGCAGGAGCGTCTCAAAGAGATTTGCCAGCTCGCCAATGCCCCCTTCTATTATGATGTGGCCGCGAAAAAATTTATCGCGACCGGCATAACCGGCCAGGTACTGGCCGAGCCAGATCTCGCCTACATCATGTTCACCTCCGGCAGTACCGGAAAACCGAAAGGGGTGCAGATCGGACGTGAAAGCGTATGGCATTTCATGAAGTGGGTAAGTCAGGACTTTTCCTTGCCGGAAAAACCGGTGCTGATGAACCACGCGGTGTTCAGCTTCGATCTCTCGCTGATTCCACTGCTGGCGAATCTGGCCACTGGCGGGCACATTGTGCTGAACGCGAAAGAAGATATCGCGGCGGAAAACTGGCTGGATCGTCTGAAAGCGAACGATGTTTCCGTCTGGGTTTCAACCCCCTCTTTCGCCTATCAGCGCCTGCTGTCGCCACAATTTAATAGCGATTATCTGCCTGAACTCAATGTCTTTATCTTCATTGGCGAAGTATTAAATAAAGCGCTGGTAAAACAGTTACGCCGCCGTTTCCCGCAGGCCAAAATCCTTAACTCCTACGGCCCAACGGAAGCGACTATCGCCACCACGGTGGTTGAAATCACCGATGAAATTCTCAATAACGACAACCCACTGCTCCCCGTTGGCGTGATGATGCCGGACACCCACATGGAAATTACCGCCGATGGCGAGTTGATCATCTGGGGTAAAAATGTGATGCGCGGTTATCTCGGCCTGCCGCAAGAAAATGCGGCAAAATTACTACGACGCGAAAGTGAAGAATATCGCGGTTACAGAACCGGCGATCTGGGTTATGAAGACGGTCTTATCTACTGCCAGGGCCGCAACGATAGCCAGATCAAACTGAACGGCTACCGTATTGAAATCAACGAGATTGAAAATCGCCTGCTGGCGATGTCCGGCATCAGTGAAGCGGTTGTACTGCCGCTGATGAAATCATGCGGAAGCGTACTGCGTATTGCGGCGTTCTGCGTGACGGATCTGGCACCGGAGGTGATCAAAACATCCCTTTCGAAAGTGATCCCCCATTACATGGTGCCGTCACAAATTATTATTAAAGATGCATTGCCGCTTAATCCGAACGGCAAAATCGATCGTAAATTGCTGGACACCCATGCCCGCACGAATTAATTAGCCAGGAAACTATTATGGAACAAGAAATTCTCGCCCTGTTTGAAAAAGTGTTATCCCGCAAAGTGGGCTTTCATGATGAACTGATTGAGTCTGACATTCTCGACTCAATTCTGGCGGTCGATCTGGTGCTGGAAGTGCAGGACGTTTACGGATGCATGATCCCGCCGACCGAAGTCGCCACCGTGCTGAAAACCCCTGCGGATTTGGCGCGCTACATTGAAGAAAACCGTTAATCGTTTTTGAGGTTAATGGCTTTTTTGAAAACCCTGAATGATTTGATTCGGGGTTTTTTATACCGTTTCGTCTACCCTGACCTCCCCTATTTCGCTTGTTATTGAATAACTTTAATCCCATTGAAAATATTATTGTGATCGCCTTCATATTTATCTTCAAGGCATAAAAATCGTCAACCCCATTACTAATATTAACTCTTTATTTACCAATCAGTTAATTCCTTTATAACAAAAAAGGAACATATGTAATATTTATATCGATTTTATCGATTAATTTCTTTTTTTTAATTCCCGATAAAAGATATAGCGCGGTCTGTTACCAGGGGACTGACGCAGGACCAGCCATATAAAACAACAACAGGTTAGCATGCTATGAAATTATCCTTTGCCCAGAAACTGTGGATCCCACTCATCGTCGCGCTGTTATGTCTTGCCGGAACGTTATTTTTCGGCTCTGTAAAAATTAAAGAGAACCAGCTCACATTGCGAGAACGGGAGTTAATGCATGTATCGCAGTTAGCCCTTAACGTTGTAAAAACGCAGGCTGCACTTGCCGACAAAGGATTGATTTCACAAGAGGAGGCACAGCAACGGGCCCTTCAGACTATTAAAGATTTGCGTTATGGTGAAACGGGTTATTTTACCATTCTGAATAACCAGGCTCAGGTCATCATGCACCCGATAAATGCTGCGTTGATTGGCAAAGGACCGGATATTTCTGATGCCAATGGGGTTTATATTTTTCGGGATATGGTGGCGGTCACCAAAAACGATAACGCCGGTTTCACGCAGTATATTTTCCCGCGCCCCGGAGAAACAGAGCCACAACCTAAAGTTGCCTACAGCATTCCATGGACACCGTGGGGCTGGATAATCACTACCGGGTTATATGTGGATGATATCCAGCAAGCGTTTTTGAGTTCGCTTTACCAGAGCATTATTGAGTTCATTGCCATCAGCATTGTGCTTTCAATCCTTGTTTATTTCATTAATCGCAGCACGCTGAAAACACTCGGTGGCGAACCGCGTTATGCCGCAGAAGTCGTCTCCCGTATCGCCTCCGGGGACCTGTCGCAGGCGGTGAACAAAAAAGCCAACGATAACGAAAGTCTGGTACATGAAATGGGAGTCATGCGCGAGCAGTTGACCTCGGTTATCGCGGAGATTAGGGGCGTCGCGGAGGTCATTAACACCAGCACCCATGATATCGTCGCTGGCAATCAGGAGATCGCTGAACATTCCGAGCAGCAGGCCGTGTCGCTGGAAAAAACATCTTCCAGCATGGAAGAGATTACCGCCGCCGTAAAACAAAATGCGGAAAATGCCGGGCAGGCTCGCGAACTGGCGCGAGGTGCGGTGGATATCGCTTCGCGTAGCGGCGTGATGATGCAGAATGTAAATGGCACCATGAGTGGCATTTCTGAAAGCGCCGGTAAAATCGCCAACATTATTGAGGTGGTCAATAGCATTGCCTTTCAGACCAATATTCTTGCGCTGAACGCAGCCGTTGAGGCAGCGCGCGCCGGTGAGCAAGGAAAAGGGTTTGCTGTGGTGGCCAGTGAAGTGCGAAATCTGTCCCTACGCAGCTCACAAGCCGCACAGGAGATAAAAGTGCTGGTCGAAGAGTCGGTAGCGCGAGTCAACAGCGGTTCTACCCAGATCAAAACCGCCGGAAGCCATATCGACGAGATGATTGAAGCCGTGCAGCGCGTTTCAGACATCATGTCGCAAATCTCGGTGGCGACCGATGAGCAGAGTATCGGGATAAGTCAGGTGAATGAATCGATCGTACAAATCGACTCGGTGACGCATCAGAACTCCCAACTGGTTCAGCATGCTGTTGCCGCCGCCAGCGCCCTGGAAGCACAAACCCGGCGGCTGACGCAGACCGTGGCCTTCTTTAATACGGGCCGCTAATCGATCCGTAACACACCGGGAACCCGTGCACGAGGGTTCCCGGTAATTAACGTCGCCATTCCAGCCCCCCTTCGCCCAGAAAGCCATTCCCTGTCAGATAAAGCATAAGGCAGATTACTGTATTAAATATCTGCTATCCTGACGCTGGAAAAAATTATTTCTAAGCTGCGGAGACTTGTTTCTCCCCTCTCCGTTTTTGCCGATAGCGCGCCGCTTACTGGCTGGCTGACCACTGTGTTAACAGGGCATGCAGCGTTGCAGGCTCCAGCGGCTTGCGCAGCACCAGATATCCCTCCTCTTCTGCGTCGCGCAGTACCGGAGAGTTGAACTCGCCGCTGACCATCGCCCCGCTGACCTTTGGCAGGCGTTCAAGCAGCGCCTTAAGGATTTCAAAACCGCTTTCGCCCGAGCGCAATCGCTGATCGCACAGCACGACGCTTGGGGTAAATCCCCCGTCAACAATAGCAAAAGCCTCTTCGGCGGAGGCGGCGCAGCGCACAACGATCCCCCAACTGCTCATCAGACTTTCCCAGGCGGAGGTGACCAGCGGATCGTCATCAACCACAAGACAGCTTCCCCGTAGCGATGCGCGGCGGGTAACCGGTACGACGGCGTCAATGGCAGGGGTGGGATCGAGCGCTTTACTCTCTCCCTGATGCTGCTGAAAGCGCATCCAGAAGCGGGAACCTTTCTCCTCAATAGACTGCATACCGTAAGTGACGTTCATCAGTTTCGCGCAGCGCGCCACCACGGCAAGCCCGAGGCCGTGCCCGGCACTGTCGATTTTCCACGCCAGTTCGGGGCGGTAATAAGGGGAGAAGATTTTGTTTTTTTCGTCATCGGCGATGCCCACCCCGGTGTCCCACACTTCAAGGAGACACGCTTCACCGCGCGGGCGGATAGCCACCAGCACGCCCCCTCGCGGCGTGTAGCGCAGGGCATTCTGGATAAGATTGATCAGCGACTGGCGTACCAGCAGCGGATCGCCCATCACGTAGATGCGCCGACCGGGCCGCCAGGTACGCAGCTTCAGTCCCCGGCTTTTCGCCTCCTCGCGAAACAGCGTGATGACCGAATCCAGCAGCGCACCGATGTCCACATGGGTTGTGGTGGTCATCATATTGCCCGATTCAATCTTGCTCAGATCAAGTAGCGAATTGAACATCAACTGAACGGAGCGCACGCTTTGCTGCAAGTCCAGCAACTGTGGCATCAGCGCGTCATTGCTGTTTTTATGAATAATCGCCTCAATAAGAAAACCCATGGCGTGTACGGGCTGGCGCAGATCGTGGCTGGCGGTGGTCAGAAACTGATTTTTATCCTGCAGCGCCTGCTCAGCCTCCTCTTTTGCCTGGCGAAATTGTTCTGCCAGACGCGCACTCTCCTCTTCAAGCCTGGCCTGCTGAATAAAAAAGGCATGCGACGTTAACGCGTGACGGTAGATAGCAAAACCGTACAGCAGATTCAACATCAGAACGATCAACATCGCGTCGTCCATACGCCAGATGATGCCGAGATTTAAGAATCCCCAGGAAGAGAAAAAAAAGCGTTTAAAGGTACTGATGACCGGTGTTAAATGCGTCGCGTTGGCGGCGACAATCGCAGCGATGCTGATATTCAGCAGCAGGAAAAAATCAAAGTTCTGGCTCTGCGGGGTAATCAGGTAAAGCGAAGAAATACCCATGCCGTGAGCGAAAGCAACCTTATTAAGATTCGGCAGCCAGCGGCGCAGAACATCATCTGCGTTATTTTCTTTGATTTCCCGCTGATAGCGTCGGTGCCATATTCTGATTAACCCTGCGCAGAGCAGGTAAATAACGATCCAGACAAGGGTTGGCCCGGTGTTTCCCCCCAGCCAATATATCCAGATTGCAAATGGAATACCGACAAAAGGCACAGCGGTAAAGCTGAACACCAGGCGGATAAAAGTATTATTGAGCAGACGGATCTGTGCGCGCGATGAAATGGTGCCAGTATCCACATCGGCTATCCATTTCATGATGATTCGTCCCGCTGGCCGTGGAGAAGTGTAATGACTTCCACACGTGTATTCACACCCAGTTTTTTTAAAATATTGCTGATGTGCTCTTTAACCGTAGGCTCTGATATTGAAAGCTGCGAAGCGATTCTTTTATTTGGCAATCCACGCATCATCATCTGTAAAACCTCTCCCTGGCGTGGCGTTAAGTTAAATTTTTGCAATATAACACTGTCTTTTCCATTTATCTCAGCATGAGGCTCCGGAAACCATGTCTGATTATTCATAAGCGCTTGAACGGCCTCACCAAATAAATCCGGCGCCTCGTTTTTCAGTACAAAACCATGCCCCCCGGCACTCTGCACCTTCATCCAGATATCATTATTTTCGTCGCCGCTTACCACCAGTAAACGCACTTTAGGGAAGTTGTTCTTAATTTCTTTTAGTAATTTCAGTGCGGTTGAAGATGAAAGCCAGAAATCAATGATCAGCAGGTCTGGAGGGCCATTGTCGCGAATATGCCGATAACAGCTCTCCTCATCCGCCACCACCATGGCTGACCTGAACCCTAAATGGGACGTCAGAAAATTGGCAATTCCGCTGCCGACCAAAGGGTGGTCATCAATAACCAATGCATAATATTTTCCCAAAGGTATCTCCTTTTGATGAGTGGAAAGGGCGATATTCTGCCAATTTCCACATCAACAACACTCCCTACTTTAGGAGGGTTTTGCATTCCAGAAAAGAGAAATATCTTATTTCAGTTCTTAAAAAAGAGAAATGTTTTGCCATAGCGCAATCGATACGGACTGATTACAAGGATAATTTATGAAAAAGCCACTCATCGCATTCATCGTTACAATTATGGTCGCGGGTTGTTCAACGTTGAAAACCGATCAGGCTATTCCGCTCCTTCAGGCGGAAACAGCAAAAATGCTGGGACTGGGATCATCCGATGAAATTACAGTTACCCAGGTGAATGGTGCTCAGCCTGATGCGCTGGGCGGGCAAAAACTTACCTATCGCGCGACCACAGAAAAAGGCCGTATTTTTGATTGCTCATCCATGATGATGCCGGGAATTTTAGGCTCTGCGCCAACTCTGAGCGCACCAACCTGTACGCCGGTTGTTACCCATAAATAATCTATCGCAGAGAACGTAACTACCGTTCTCTATTTTCACCCGTCGCAGCGTAATAACCAGGGAGTTATAGGTTTTCGCTTCGCCGGATAATTTACCTGCACGCCTGAATTCGCGAAATAAAGCGTCATACAAGTCAGTGAATTTAATCTCTATAAAACAATGACCTTCGCGACATCACGTTAATCAATCTGGAGATAGCACGTGAATGACAATTTCTCGCACCAATTAAAAGTGAAAACCTCACTTTCTAAACTTTACCTCGCTCTGTTCTCTGCCCCGCTGATGTTATTGATGCCCGAGGATACCCGGGCTGCCGATGTGATTTTTGACGGCGATACCCAGGTCACGCAGTCGTTAGTCTATACCGACGATGTCTATGTGGGCCGCACGCAGAGCGGCAACTTACTCATCAATAACGGGAAAATAACGGCTTACAACGTCAATATCGGCAGGCTCTATAACGGTCAGATTTTCAACAGCACGGTGACGGTCAGCGGGCCGGATGCTGAGCTGAACGCCCTGAACGATCAATTTGTACTGCACGGCAGTATGGACCTTGGCCTCGGCACGCTACGAGTCGAAAATGGTGCGCTGGCCAGCGCGAAAGAGATCGTGGTGGGCACCACCCGGGGCTATGACAGCCACCTTATCGCCACTGGCGCGAACTCCCGTGTCACCAGTAACTATCTGAGCGTCGGCACCACCGCAGGTTCACGCTCCACTGTTTCAATCGAGGATGGCGCGACCCTTACCACCAACCTCCAGGCACGCATCGGCGATGGCTACGATCCGGATGAAACGGATAAGCTGAACCCGAAAGCCACAGTGACGGGTGAAAACTCCCGTTGGAACGTCACCCAGTTACTGACACTTAACGGCGACCTTGACGTGCTCAACGGCGGCGCAGTTAACGTCGGCAGCATTGAGGTCGAGGGGGTTTCCGGTACGCGCAAAACCGCCGAGTTGTACGTCGCGGGCAATAATTCCCGCTTCACCAGCGGTGGCAATATCCTCGTGGGCGATTACGGTAACGGCGTCGTGTCAGCGGTGGATGGGGCGGTGATCTCCGCAGGCAGTAACGCGATCGTGCTGGGCGATACCGGATCGGGTTCCAACCGCGGAGCGCTGGTTATCGGTAGCCGCGGCAATATAGATACCGGCACCGGCCTTACCGAACCCACTCTGGGCGCAGCCGGTGGCGCGGGCACCATTGATGCCCAGACGGCAGTTGTCTTGCGCGGTGGGCTGTTCGGCAGCTACGTCTACTTCAATCACACCGATGATAATTATCTGTTCGCCAACACCATGAGTGGCGAAGGTGATGTCATCAACGCCTCGGGGCAGACGACACTCAGCGGCGACCTGACCGGGCTCAAAGCGAATGTCCTCGCCCGTGGCGGCAAAATTATTATTGCCAGTGATATCAACACGCAGCCTGAAACCAATATTTTTGATATCCAGACCCTGAGCGCAGAAAACGGCGGGACGTTAATCCTCAACGCCACCGCCGGGAGTGACGTCAGCAACGGCCTTGGCTACAGTAGCGCCGCGTCGATTAAAGCGGGCGGTACCCTTGGCGGCACCGGCACCCTCGGGCAAACGGAGATCCTCTCCGGCGGTCATATTTCTCCGGGTGATGGCGGCATCGGCACCCTGACGCTGAAACGCTACCTGAACTTTATCGGCGAGTCGTTTTATGACGTCGATATTACCGGTGACGGGCGCAGCGATCTGCTGAACGTGGAAGGTAAAACCACCATCAGCAATCAGGCTATCGTGCAGGTCACCGCACTCGATCCGCAGACCAGCTACCAGACCGGCCAGGTCTATCGCATTCTCAACTCGGCAGGCGGTATTGATGGTCAGTTCGCCTCTGCGGTCTCTAAATCTGCCTTCCTGGATGTGGCATTGAATCAGAGCGCAAATGCCGTAGACCTGAGCATCACGCAGAAAGAGAACGGTGAGAATCCGGGGAATCCGGGCGGTGAGAATCCGGGGAATCCGGGCGGTGAAAACCCGGGCAACCCGGGCGGTGAAAACCCGGGCAACCCTGGCGGTGAAAATCCGGGCAACCCCGGCGGTGAAAACCCGGGTAATCCGGGTGGCGAGAATCCGGGTAATCCGGGTGCGGGCAACCCCGGCAGCGGCAAACCGGGCATTTTCCAGACTGTGGCACAAACGAGCAACCAGTGGAATACCGCAGGTGCGCTCTCTACCCTCACACAAAGCGGCCCATCGCTGGCACTCTATAACTCGCTGCTGATGTTAAGCGCACCGGAAGCACGCGACGCGTTCAATCAGCTCTCGGGCGAGGCTTACCCTTCCGTTCAGTCCACTCTTATTGCGGGCAGCACTCAGTTGTTTAACGTGTTGAATCAGCGCATGGCGAGTTCATTCGACAATGACACGTTGCCGATCCCGCCGCTGGCCATGTCATTTGCTCAGTCAGCCCCTGCACAGAACAACGGTGTGTGGGGACAGACATTCGGCTCCTGGGTGAAAACCGACGGCGACGGTAATACCGGTAAGCTGGACGGTAACACCGCGGGCTTCCTGCTGGGTGCCGATCGCAAGCTGGACAGTCATAACGTAAGAGTGGGTGGCTTCTTCGGTTACAGCCGTGGAAATTACGATGTCGACAGCCGTCGCTCCTCAATGGATATCGATAATTACCATCTCGGCCTGTATGCAGCGGCGCGTCAGGATGCGTTCTCCCTGCGTGGCTCACTGGGTTACACCTGGCATAAAATTGACGCCGAACGTAAGGTTGATTTCAGCGGCTACTCGGATCGCCTGAGTGCCAATTACGACGCCAACTCACTGCAGGCCTTCACCGAAGCAGGCTACCGCTTCGGTCAGCCGGAGCAAAATATCGAGCCATTCGTTAACCTGAGCTATATCCGTCTGAACACGGATGACTTCAAAGAGGACGGCGGTGCTGCAGCCCTGAGCGTGCGTAACGACACGGTTGACACCTTCTTCTCGACGCTCGGCGCACGCGCGGTGACTGAACTGCCGAAAAACGTCAGCCTTTACGGCTCGCTAGGCTGGCAGCACGCCTACGGTGACAGAAAAGCCTCCTCGCGTATGGCGTTTGCTGGCAGCGACGGCTTCACGAGCGAAGGTAACCCGGTTGACAAGGATATGCTGGTAGGCGACGTGGGCGTCAGCTTTACACTGCCGCACTCGGCGACGCTTAATGTCGGTTATAAAGGACAAATCGGTTCCGACACCCGTGTCAACGCCGTGAACGCCAATCTCCGCTGGTCATTCTAAGTGATGTAGCGTATTACCAGGCCGCCCCGATGGGCGGCTTTTTTGTTAACAGGGCGAAGGGATAGCCAAGAGTTTTACTCGTCGGTAACCGCGCTACGGAAAGAAAATAGGTAAATGACATAACTCGCGCCCGGACAGTTTGTGATTCAGGCAACCTGTCTCAACTTGATTGTTCCATAACCTGGCAATCTGGTTCCCCGCCACACCATATATAAATCATATAACTCTATAAATACATTAAGTTAACCACCAAACGTTCCCATGAAACACCCTGAGCAAATCGAACCACCTGGTAACCTTGAGCATGAAGGTGTAATAGTCAGAGAAAGTGGATTCCCTTATCGTTGAGGTGGTTTTATGCGAGCAACAGAACAGAGTAAAGAGGAGATGGCGAAAGCTATCGGTTACGCAGTGATGGAGTTAGAAAACACTGGATGCGCTATTACGGCAGAAGCCATCCATGCGCGGCTGGAAATACGCAAAGGATCCGAAAAGGCGTTTGCAGAAATAGCAGCGGAACAGCCATACCAAATCAGGTTTAACGAATCGTTGTGTGGATGAAAACCTACGGATTCGAACATACGTAATAATCATCTGATCGGTATGGTTTAAAAGGGTACCAGCAATTATCTAACCACGACTCTTTTCCTTCAGCGCGCTTTTACCGCAGTGAGTGCCGGAGTCGGCAAGGAGGGCCGCAATTTTTTATTGCTCCATTGTAAGGGCGTTGGCAATCCGGAATCACTCATTGCTTCATGGTGGGTAGATTACGAAGCGATATGACTTGTTTATCAATTTGTCCCATTATGCGTCATGGATAAATTAAATATGGAGACGCCTTTTTTCATCAGAAGATCTGCAAAACTGCTCCCCACACAAAAAGTACCCTAAGATTATAGCGCCAGCCTTGCCAGTTGGCAGAACGGTTAACACACAGTGATAACCGAAACGATGGGGTTCCAGTGTCAGGACCGTGATGCAAGCAGTTATAGTGGCGCACCAGTCGCCAAACACTGTAGCAGGTCAGTCCCTCACATATTTCTATAACACTTTACTGCCTCTGCTCCATCACCCGGAAAACAGATCATCCTGCGAATTTCCCCCTGGTGTTTATTCATTCTGACGCAAAAATCTGCTCTATTCAGAAATCGAAGCCCGACATAAGTAATACTTTCCTTAAGGAAGGGCTGTGATTTGCCGATATAGAAATTTCGATAGATCAGCCACTACTGACACAACCTGTCACTTGTAACTGGTAGCATCAAGGTAAGCTAATAACTTTTTATATTAATATATTTAGGATCGCTTAAGGATAAAGTAATGATCACAGACTACAAATCGCGAAAAAATGAGGTGCTGGCTTCCCATAAAAAGGTTGAAGATCTGGTCGCAGAGATAACAAAAAATGCTCAACGCATAGGGGTTCCAGGCCCCCTGGAGCGTTTAGAGCCACTTTTAACTGATATCCGCAGTAAAGTAGAAAAAATTCGCAATGACCGATTCAGCCTGATGATCGCGGGTGAGTCTAAAAGCGGAAAATCAACTTTTATCAATGCTTATTTAGGCGTTGAACTTCTTCCCATGGATGTAAAACAATGTACCAGTGCTATCATTGAAATCAAAAATGGTGAAGAGTTTTATGTCAGGGCAACTTATGCGAATGGAGACAAAAAAGAAATCCGCGGAGATGCTGAGGCCAGAGAATTTTTAAAAAAAAATGCGGCGTTAGACGACGAGTATCGGGATATACCCGTCCCTACAATTAACAGTGAAATTATTGTTAAGTCCGGAATGCGAGCAGCAAATAAAGGAACTTTGATCAAAATCTTAAAAGCTGAAATAGAAGATTTTCTGAACGCACTAGAGGTTCAGGAAGCTAACATCCATAACATCCCGGTGCAGGACTACAACCGTAAAATAAAAAAATACATTGAGGAAAGAAAAAATAGCTGGCAGACCATTGTCACCAAAATCGAAGTCGTTTTTCCTTTCGGTGAAGAAATGCGTGGTATAGAAATTATTGACAGCCCGGGGGTTTGCGCCCGAGGTGGGGTTGCTGAAATTACATCACAGTATATTGAAAACGCCGATGCAATTATATTTTTAAAGCCAGTGTCCGGCCAGGCTTTGGAATCAACGCAGTTTAATCAATTTATAAAAAACGCAAGCGTGGCGAGAAATAAAAATGCACTGTTTCTCGTTCTTACACGCACAACGAACGTAACGCCAGAAGATCTTCGTAGATTAGAAGGTGAGGCTTATCAACAGTTTAATAATATTGACAAAAATAATATTCTCTTTGTTGATAGCAAAGCCGAGCTATACGCCAAGAAACTCGCCAACATTGATGAAATCGAAGCCGAACTTCGGCGGTTAAATCAGGCTGGTACTCTCGATGATTTTGTTGTTAAAGCGTACAATGACGTTAGTGGCCTTTTTGGCAATGGGGACAAAAACGATTTTATTAAGGTCCTTTCCGAGAAATCTCGCTTCGAGCAAGTCTATAATGCCATGGAGACTTTCGGGCGTAAGGCTCATTATATTTTGTTGGTATCATTGCTGGATTCCATTTGTGATCTCTATAGAGCTCTTTATAGTGATTTAAATTTTCAAATGGATATATTTCAACAAAAAGCAGAAGATCCGACTGAGTTGTCAATAAAGATAGCCACAACTAAAAAAGAGCTAGATATTCTTGAAGATAAAATGCGTAGTGGCGTTGATAAAGTAAGGCAACACTTTCGAAGTGATGATGGATTAATTCGTAGCTCAGCTGAAAAAGCAGTTTCCGACTATAAAAAGCAAATATCATTAATCGATGAAAACTCATCTGATGCTTTTAGCGAACTGGAGAGAGAATCAATAAAAAAGATTAATGGGTTCAAAGTACTAGCGATAGAATTGCAAGAAAATATTATTACAGAATTTGATAAAGAGCTCGTTTCGTTAAGCGATAATAGTACGATCTCTTTTGAGTGGCTACGTCCAAATTTCACACAAAGTACTTTTGCTGAAATCCGGGCATCAACAGAATCTAAAGCAACAGAAAGACAATCCTATGAAGAGGGAGTTACATTTAAAGAGACGCATACGCGATCAATATACTCCAGAGGGAAACATTACAATCTTATTAAAACGAACATTCTGTCCCGCCTCCAAAACATAAAGGGCGATTTGATTAAAAATCTTATTGCATTTGTTGATAATGTGAGTGACAGATATATTTCAGAACTGAAGGAAAATGCCAGAACCAAGAAGAAAGAATTGGATATCATCATTGAGGCAAAAATAACAGCCGAGCAGATAAAAGAAATAATCAACAATCTGACTATTTTACTTACCAATGTTACCAGTGAGCAATCAGATGCTGAAAAGATAAAGCGAGGTATCGTTAAAAATGTACAGTGAAATGATTGCTCCTAAAATTGATAAAATGTTTAACGATCTTCGGATAGAAATACAAGAAGTAGTTTATGAAACGGGTTCATTAAACGATGCTATAAATAACATTTATCAGCGTGTCATTTCAGAAACCACATCGCGTAGCGAATTAATGCTTGGTGACATGCTATTTGAGTTAGACCGCGCATTGTTTAACACGCCATTTTTCGCTGATAATCTTTCCAGAAAAAATGAATTCTCATCATTGGGCTTGCGAAAGGAAATCACAAATAAATATCAGTTCACCACAACCGCCACAGTCAATTACCAGGAAGCATCCAGAATTCTGCGTGCGTTTAAAATTGGTGGTGTAATTCTTATTTCCGGTGGTGTATTGGGCCTCGGCGTCATAGTTTCCTCTGGACTTGAGTTATCAAGTTTAGTTCCTATTCCTGTTAGTGCGATTTTTGCTACTGCGATAGGTGCAGCGCTAATGGATTACCTCTTCATTGGACCCCAAAAAAGCAAAAAACGTTTTTCTTCTGCTGTAGATAAATATCTCAACGAGGCTAAAGAGCAATATCTTAGCTGGTTTGATAGTGTAGAAAATTATTACAATATTCGTGTTGAGCAGATTAAAGAAACAATCCAGGGAATGTAAAATGAACAATGAGATACACGGCGTTGAGAATATATTTGATGGCAATACCTTTGACATTGATTCGAATACGATTGGTGAACAAACCGAAGCATTCTTGCAGCAGATCTATCCTTCATATCTCGTTGAAAACCAAAATATAGAACAGATGCTGGATAAGCACAGTACGCTTCAGCTTGACGGGATGACCTATTTTCGTATCCGTAGCTGTACCGCGGAATCAGTGGATAATGCTTTTGAGGAAATAAACTCAAAAATTGAAAAGCTCTTTACTGCATTACATTCTATAAATGTTACAGTAGGGTATGGACTTGTTAGTCACAACGGTATTACTAATATCGTTCTTGGCATTTATTCAAATCGTGATGTAGAAAGTGTTAAACGTATAACAGAAGGAATGCTTTCAGGGATTGAGTTGGTCAGTTATGCACCTGACTTCTCTGCAAGGAAGAATCCACAAATGATTTCTGGTGTGCTTTCCGGCATTCCCTCGCTTTATATTCAAGGAAAAAAACAATCCTTTAGTTTATCTTCTATTATGCGCAGCTTGAATGGTAATGATTATACGGTACTATTTATTGCAAAGCCGGTAAACGTGAGCGACGTTTCTACGGATATCTCTAAACTTATTTCGATAAGAGACCAGGCTTTTGCCGTTAGTAAACGGAATATCGCACGGTCAAATAATCATTCCATAACACATTCGCATACAGATAATGTAAATGATGGAAAAAGTAGTACGGCAGGTCAAATCGGTGCGGCTGCTGGTGCCTCTGTCGGTGCGATAGCGGGATCCTTTATCCCCATGCTAGGAACTGGCATCGGAGCCGTGGTTGGCGGTAGCCTTGGCACGTTGATTGGGAATGTGATCGGGGGAGGAAAAACGCACTCAGAAGGATATAGCGATTCGGTATCAGAAGCCATAACAAATGGCGGAACTATCGCTGGAGATATCCAAAATGGCTTTGCCCTGGAACTTATTAACTATGCAGACAAAGCGATTGAACGGTTAAAAATCGGCCAAAATAATGGCATATGGCAGACCGCAATTTCGTACTCGGCTGATTCATACACATCAAAAAATATTATAAAAGCTTGTCTTCTTGGTGAGTTGTCCAGGCCAGATGTGGATAAGTTACCTTTACGTGAATTTGAGTTAAATCCATCCTCAGAAGACGTACTACGCATTCCTGATTTTTTAGCACATGAAAAGCGAAATCCGTTGTGCTCATATATGAATTCAGCTGAGCTGGCACTCATGTGTACATTGCCGACTGAAACCGTACCCGATTTTGAATTACGTATTGAAAAAAGCTATCCGCTATTCCGAACGATTAATGGTTTAGATTCGATAAATATTGGTTTTGTTGCCGATGGTAAAAAACCCATCCAGAATATGCCTTTCGCGCTCAGCTCTCTTGATTTGAATAAGCATACATTTATCTGTGGTATAACTGGCAGCGGAAAAACCACTACTGTAAAGAAAATATTGATCGAGGCTAGAAAACCTTTTTTAGTTATTGAGTCTGCCAAAAAAGAATATCGTAATATTGCTGTAGATACTACCGTATATACACTTGGCAAACCTGAACTGAACTGCCCTCAAATCAATCCCTTCTATATATTACCAGGAGTAAGTCCACAGACGCATATCGATTATTTAAAGGATCTATTCAATGCGTCATTCTCTTTTTACGGACCAATGCCTTATATTCTGGAAAAATGCTTACATACAGTATATGAAAATAAAGGCTGGAATCTGACCCTTGGATACCATCCTATGTTAACGAATAGCCAGCGCGAAACAGATTTCTTCAATATTGAATATACAAGAAAAAAATACTCCCTTAAGAGTCACAAGTACCTTTTCCCGACAATGCAAGAATTAAAGGATGAGATAGCGCGTTATGTAGAAGAGGAATTAAAGTACGATGGTGAAGTTGCAGGAAATGTTAAGACTGCGATTAAGGTACGTTTGGAAAATTTATGTGGTGGCGCAAAAGGCTTTACTTTTAACACAAATGAATATCTTGATTTTGCAACACTACTTGAAAAAAATGTGGTTGTTGAGTTAGAAGGATTGGCTGATGATTCGGATAAAGCATTTAGTGTAGGTTTATTGGTTATATTCATAAACGAATACAGACAAATTGCTAAAGAAATCAGTGGTAATCAGAAGACCGAGTTAAAACATCTACTGGTAATTGAAGAAGCGCATCGGTTGTTGAAGAACGTTGATACGGAACGCACTACAGAGACATCGGGTAACCCTAAGGGCAAAGCCGTCGAGCATTTTACAAATATGATCGCAGAGATGCGATCTTATGGACAAGGGGTTATTGTAGCTGAACAAATCCCGACCAAGTTAGCCCCTGATATCATTAAAAACTCGTCGACTAAAATTGTTCAGCGTATCGTTTCTATGGATGATCAAAAGGTAATTGCCAATACCATCGGTATAACCGAGAATGACGCATTACAGTTAGGGACACTCGAGTCTGGCTATGCATTTTGCCATAAAGAAGGAATGTCCTTACCAACCTTGATTAAAGTTTCAAATAAAATTAAGAATGAGAAAGAGTTCGAGCAGGAATTAGATGTTTATGTTAGTGATGAATCTTTGTACTATAAAAATAGCAGTCGTTTTTCAAAAATTAATAATAACCTGGCGCGTGTTGCCCTTGATAGCGATGATACAGCCAAACGTATTGTCTTCGCATTCATGAATACTCTTTTTATCGAATCAGCTTACATTAGTTTTACATCGTACAGTCTTATTCTCAAAAAAATAAATAGCCTACTTATTCAAAGAGGCGTTTCTTTTGTGCTATGTCGGGATCCTTCGCAAGTTATATCGGGTTACATTGCAGATGTTTTACTGACAATGATTGTCAGAGGTGTTTATTGTACTGATGCTTTGCCAAATGATTCATTTTTCGAAAAATTACAAGATACCTTTTCTTTACCTACAGTTGATAAATTTCAGGGGATAAAAGAAAGTTTGTTGAAACTTTATAACCGGAATATTGCAACGTATGCAAAGCAAAATATCACGTATCTGGTTAAGCGTTCTCTGAAGCAAGATACAGATATAAGTGCTTCAATTCTCGAGTATTTTACGCAGATCACCTCTGGTACAATGAATGAGATAATGGCATCGGTAAAAGGAAGTAGCATCTTATGAACAGCGGAATCGAGCTTATTCTTAAAGACAGTAAAGATTTGCCACCTCGTCTGCCGGAAGGGAAGGATCTTCCTGTGATTCATGACCTGACCGAGTCACGGGAATATAATACCAGTGGTGGGATCGAAAAGCCTGATATCGCATTTATTGAAAGAACAACTCGCGCTGCGTTGATCGAGCGGCATGGCTTCACGCTTGTCGAGCCTCATCCTGACACTGGAGAGGCAGAAGGAGAGTCTGATGCTTCTGAAAATAAAGGATTAACTGATGATGAAAAGGCCGTTATTAAAGAGGAAACGGGTTGGTCAGATGTGATCATTGATAACATCCAGAATATGAAGCAATACGAAGTTCTCAAGAATGCGGGATTGATCGAAGTTACAATTAATGGGCGGATATGCCTTATCAAGGAAAATATAGACCTTGATTATACGGATAGTGATGGGATCTCTAACCGTGACCGTATCGCTCGTGGACTGGCTCCTCTGGATAGTAAGACGGGGAAGCCACTTGAATTGCACCATCTTGGTCAGAAAATGGATTCACCGCTCGTAGAATTAACGGCAGAAGAGCATCGAACGGGCGAATATGAAAATGGAAAGAAAAATCAGAGCCTTTGGCATGATAATACCCTTGAAACAGAGGTGCATGGTGAGGGAAACTCCTGGTCTCAGGAGAGAAAAGAACATTGGTCATCCCGATCAGATAACCTTTTAGAAGAAGGTAATAAATAATGAACGCAATCGTAAACACAATCCAGACATTACCTAACTTACTACCATTAAAGGCAGCATCAAAAACTGAAATAACAGATGCCGAACTTCAATTGAGAGTCAACTTTGCTGAGGAGTACCGGTTGTACTTATCAACATTTGGCGCAATTATGGCTGATGGTATTGAATTAACCGGGATAGCTAAATCAGAACACCGAAATGTTGTTCCTGTTACGAAACAAGAATGGGCACTGAACACTCATGTACCTCGTAACATGTACGTCGTTGAGAATACAGGTGTCGATGGTATTATCATTTGGCAAGATACGCATGGTATTATTTATCAAACATCGCCAAATAGTCAGCCAAAGATTATTGCACAGTCATTAAATGATTATATTGTTGATCGAAAAAAATAAGCCATTCCGTAGTAAGTATCTCGCATAATCGTGCTATGCACACAAAGCGAGTCTTTTTACGCTTTGAAACGTGAATATAGGCCATGGGATTGAGCCCTGGTTCGTCAGCGAACTTGTGGGCTTTATCTCCTGCCCTGCAGTTTCGACCTGACGTGCATTCATGAGCCATTTGTGCAGGGTCACCATCACATATACCAACAAATACTACTTGATGTACGTTGATACGAGTAGAGCCCGGTAGAATAACGACGCGCTAAATTCAGCCAATATCTTGAATTTTAGGCATAAAAAAAGACGTCGGTTGACGTCAGTTTACTTGAAAATGGTACGCCCTACAGGGTTCGAACCTGTGACCTACGGCTTAGAAGGACGTAAACGGCTGATTTCGCATAGTTTCCTCAAGTTTCACCAGATTTCATCATAATGAAAATAAAGGGATTTTTTGGCTTGTTTGGTTTCTTGTGGTTTCATATTATTTCAACATAACCTGACCCACAACCTGACCTGCAAACATGGCAAGCACACTACTAACAGACAGCAAGATTCGGGGGTTAAAACCTAAACCTTCGGCATATTATACCTGGCAAGCGGCGGCGACACGAGGTACCGGAAGACTTGGAGTGAAGACCTATCCGTCTGGTCGTAAGACGTTCGTCTATCGCTACTATATCACTGGTAAGGAGAAGTTTATAAGTCTTGGCGACTACCCTACGCTATCCCTTGCAGAGGCAATTCAGAAAGCTCAACAGGCCGCTATAAACGTAGCTGAGCCACAGAAAGCAGTTACTGATCATGCCACTGTGAAGATGTTATTTGATGACTATATTGCAGACCAAAAAGCAAGGGGTAAAAGGTCTTATGATAAAACGCAAAACAGACTAAACCAGGTGCTCGAAAGTAAGCATATCGATCCTGGTATGGAAGCAAAATCGATTACGCCTGATCACATAAAACATGTGCTCGCTGAATTTATCACTCGTGGAGCGAGAGCAGGTGCCAATAAGGTGCGTGCTAACCTTCATGCAGTTTTTAATTTCGGGCTTTTTGCTGACAATGATCCGGCAAACCTGGGAAAGAAAACCGTATATGCACTATCAAGTAACCCCGTCTCGGTAGTCCCCTCGCAACGAGGAGCTGACAAGGCGCTGGACAGGTTTCTTCAATGGAATGAATTAGCACAGTTACTCGAAATCTTGAGTCGAGACCCGGCATCTGTTCCACTTAGCTATGACTTTTCGCGGTTGCTTTTGCTCTGCATTCACACTGCGGGACAGCGCCCTTGGGAGCTTATGACAAACCTAAAATCTAATTGGGACAGGAAAGGTAAAACATTAACTGTGCCACCCGCTATTTCAAAGAACGGCGACTATCACGTAATTCCATTGAGTGATTCAGCTACAGCGATTCTGGAAGATATGAGTCAACGCTACCCTGATAGTGATTTTCTGTTCCCGGCAGAAACGGCAGAAGGGCATCTTCTTTCTGCTGAATACGGCAAACAGTTAAGGAAGTTTTGTGAGCGGGAACCGTTCAATAAATTTACACCCAGGGACATAAGACGCACGTTTAAAACTTTGGCGGGGGACATGGGGGTAAGTACAGAAATGCGTGACAGGTTGCAGAATCATAAGCGGCCAGGTGTTTCAGCTAAGCATTACGACCGCTATGATTACATCAAAGAAAAAAGAGAAATAATTCAACAATGGGAAGAAAGGTTAAATTCCCTTTAACCTCAGATAACAGGGGAGTCATCCTCCCCTGCTCGATTGACGAAATACGTTACTCGACCAAGCACAACGATATCTTCCAGCGCCTCACCTTCAATTGCCTCCCCGTCTTCCGTAATGAAGGCCGTCCCCATCAGTTTCGCAAACTGCGTAGCGCCATATAAAGAGATCACTACAATGCATCCCTGCTCAATGGTGGCAAGGCTGGCATCAATGACCGCATAACCGGTTGAGGTTGGCAGAACTCCACACGTTGGTTTCATGCCGCAAATCGCATCAAGCATCAGCCTGGTTTCGGCATAATCAGTTGCAGGTAATACAAAGCCCATTACCGAACCCTCCCCATATTGCGAAGCAACCAGAGACGGTTTTCACTGAAATCTGGCGTTTTATCGACGAAGCTGGGCTGGTTCAGTTCAATCCACCTGTTGGCGTCCTGCTCTGTGAAATGGTGGTTGTAGGCCCGTAATTTACTGATAAAATCCGAAGTCCTCAGACACATATAACCCTTTGGGTTGAGTTGTACGGCTTCACGGAACGCGACAAAAACATCGTTTCTGCGGGGCATAGTCACCTCCTGAAAATACTGTATATGAATACAGTAGTTTTTATTGAGCAACAGATCAACTCAGCTTGTGACTATCAATTTTTAGCACTGAATAACGCTTTGATTACTCTGTCGCTGGTACCTCGGATTTTTTTGTCTCCAGTTCAGCAACGCGCGCCGTCAGTGCGTCAATCTGCGCCATTAGAGCCAGAATGGCCTCATGATGCAGAGCTGCCGCAACGCCGTAGGAGTCCGGAGACAATACATTCTTCACCACGCCGCCATCTGGCAGGGTCACATCATGAGTCTCAACAACTGCATCCGGGAATGCCCGCTGTACATCCTGAGCTGTCAGGCCTATTCCGTAACTCCCGTTAGTTTTCCAGTGCCAGGATTGCCCCCGCATAAGAGCCATTTTTCCCAGCGGGTCAGTGATTGGGCCGTCCAGGTCTTTCAGTCGTTCGTCACATGTCGGAGTCCATGAAACGCCGGTTGCCACGCCAGACTGAGAGAAAATCCAGTAAGCCGGTGCGCCTCCGTAAGCCAGTTGAATTACCCCGTACGAGCCGTTACCATGGACAACCTGTGCATACAGCGAAAAATCAATCCCGGCATAAACACCAGTGCGGAATCTGGAACCGACTGACTCTGCGTTTGTTGTTGTACCGTTGGCAGGCATTGCAGCGGGTGAAGTACCACCAGATTTTACCGACCCCGCGATAACCCCGCCCGACTTCCCGTCTATTGTGCTCAGGCGCGTATCACTGCCCTCACAGAAGCTACCTGCAGTCGTACCGAATGGGTTAGCTGCCCCGGTACCGCCCTGCCCTCGGCTTAATGGTGTTGTCAGTCCACTGAGTGAAGTGATATCTGAGTTAGCCCCTTTTTTTGCCAGCGACTTCTGTCCGGGAACCGTGACGGCCACACCATTAATCGTGATAGTGACGTCACCCGCCCCGTTCATCACGTCGGCGAAGCCCGACATATTCCGCTGATACAGCGTCAGCGTCTCAGCGATATTCTGCGCCAGACCGTCAACGCTCAGCGAATCACTCAGCAGGATGGCGTAAGCGGTACCGGCTGCAAGTGCCGGATTCGCCGCTGGCGTTACGGTGAGTTGGGTCGCGCTGTTGATTGCCGTTATCTGGAATACCTGTGGCGGTGTAGTCAGGGAAATCAACGAGCACCCAACCCGTATGAGCGAACCTGCCGCTGTAAAATTTGTGCCAGTACCCGTCAGGATATTGCCGTTGACCGCAATCGAGCCAGTTGTGTAAATCATGTTTTCTCCAGGCATAAAAAAACCCGCCGGAGCGGGTTGAAATCAGGATTGAGTGAACGAACCGGAACCCCTGGATACGTGTATTGTCGGGGAATAAATACCAACGTTCGCGTGATATGTCGCATTATCACTGCGCATCTGAATCGAACAATTCACCACCTGTCCGGTAACGCGGGCGCTGTGCATAACCGTGACGTACGTAGGACGCGATCTGTCAGTATTTGGTGGGGTATAAACGTCAATGGTTCTGCTCGACCCACCAATGGTGAGAATCGCCGTCCCTTTTGTCTGAGTAATCCCTGCACCGGCCTCTGTCGCAGAAATCTGGACCTTAACCAGCGCCATTATCACTACATGTTTTTCACCAGGCAGGTTACCGGAATCGGTGTATACAAAATTTCGGGTGACATTATCTCCCTCAATATCACTAAACGTCTGCCCCACAGCCACATCGCCGATAAATGATTCAGCCTGAACTGTGCCTTTAAACGTCCCGCTGGTCGCATTGATTTTCCCGGTAAACTCCCCGTCCGTCGCATAAACAGTCCCGCGTACCGTGACGCCGTTAAACGTCGCGTATCCAGATTTGTTAATATGCCAGCCGACATTCCCTGTCCCGTCCCAGGTATTTGACTGAATGTAGTTACCAATTTTCAGGTTTCCAACAGTCCCGTCCTGGATAAACGTGTCACGAATAAACGTCTGGCCGTTCTGAATAACAAACGGCAGTGTGACGGCGGCTCCTGCCTGAGACATAACAGCGAAACGGTCAGCAAGAAAAATAACCTGTGACTGCATGCCGTTGGGTGTGTTTTGCACACCAATCCCCATCCCTGCCGCGTACTGCACGCCGTTGGCGTCTATACCGACTTTGATGCTGTACATCGCATTCAGATTGTTGTTGATATCTGCTACTGCCTGAGCGTTAGTGGCGATAGACAATGTATGGCTGTTAACCGTTACACTCAGTGAATTTATCTGCGTGGCAGATGCCTGCTGATAACTGGAGAGGGACTGAGACAGACTGCTTATAGTCGAGGTATTCCCAGCCACGTCCGTGCGGAGTTGGAGTAATGATTGCGCAGTGGCCTCATTACTGCTGGCGACAACGTTCTCAACGCGCTGAATGCTGGCCACATTAGCGCCGTACTGCACGCTCTGTTTTACATCCTGACTCACCTGCGCCAGTGTGTTCTGAATCAGTGCCACCGCCGTGTTTTGCACCCCGCCAGCCGCGTTAGCCGTTTTCCCTGACAGTTCGTCGAAACGGGATGCGGTAGAACTGTCGAGGGTGGACACCGCCTGTGTGAGCTGGGTTACGTTAGCGGTATTGTCCTCCGTCTGAGCCGTCAGTGTATCAACCGCCGTGGCGCGGGCCTGAGTCTCGTCAGAGAGCGCCTGCGTGAGCTGTGTTACCTGTGCCGAGTTCTGGTCGGTTTTCGCCTCCAGGCGCGTGACGTCCGTAACGCGGGCCTGTGTTTCTGTGGCAATCACCTCCCGCAACTGAGTGAACGATGCCGAGTTTGCGCCGTTCTGCGCCGACTGTCTCACCACCACATCAGCGATAGCCAGGGCATTACCAATGATGGCCTCTGCTGTCTGTCGGTTCGCGCCCACTGCCGCCGCCAGTTGGTCGGCGTTTTGTCTGACCGCCTCTGCCAGTTCAGCAACCTTTTCACTGCTCTCCACGGCATTTTCAATAAGGTCTTTGAACAGTTCGGTATCCTTGATCTGCTCAAGCACGGCATCGGTGATATCAGACACATCAACACTGGCCTGCCCCCTCACCCAGTCGGTGTACCCCGACTCGTTCCCGGTTCTGTCCACCAGTTGCGCGCGGTACCAGAAAACCTGCCCCGCTTTGAGTCCCATCTGCTGATATTTGCGCAGCGGATACGGCACGTCTGCCAGCAAAACCGCATCATCAGTCGTCCCCGTGGTGCTGTACTGAATTTCCGTTTTCAGCGTGTCGTCCGTGTTCGCAGGGAATCCCCAGTTCAGTTCAATGCCGAAAACCACATTGTCTGATGCGGTGAAACCGACAGGTTTAGGCGGATTTCCCGTTTTCCCGGTCAGTGTTGTCTCGGTTGAATATCCCCAGCCGGAGGAAATTTCAGCCGCGTTGATAGCCCGCACCCGTGCAAGATAACGTCCGGTGTAAATGGCCGGTACCTCAAACGACGCGGTAGAGCTGCGGGGTACGTTCACCCAGTCGCCATCGTTACGCCGCCACTGGGCCTCGTAAGAAATGGCATTAGGTGCCTGGTCCCAGCTGACGCGCATCGTCTCCAGGCTGATCCCCTGATTCACAACGGCATAGCTGGAAATGACGATATTCGAAGGTGCAGACTGATTACCCGGCGGGATAACGCTTACCGGGCGCTGATCGATAATCGCACCTGTATCGATGCGGGCATATTTATCCGGGTCGTGTGCGGCACCCACGATGGTGAACGTGCCGTCGTCGTTTTCCGTAACACTGACGACGCGGTATTGTTGAGCATAAAGCGAATCTGACTCAACCACCCACACCGCCTGGGCTTCTGGCGTTGTAGTGAACACCGTCGAAACGGTGACTTTATTTCCGCTGACTGCCTGAATGGTGCGGCTCTGTGATGCGCCTGTCGGGAGGTTCACCATGATGCGATCACCCGCCACGGCATCCGGTACGCGGTCGAGCGTCAGTACCCGACCACTTACCGCGCTGATGCGGCCACCTGTCACTTTTCCGGCCAGATCCCTGTCGCTGACAGCAATAATGTATCCCGGCTGCGGGATATTCCCGTCGAGCCCGACAGAAAAGGTCACCACGCGGTCTTTGTTATTGGTCAGAATGCCCCAGCGCCCCTTACGGTTTGCCTCCGATTGCCGGGTGCAGCCGATAGCCGTCAGTTCAAGCTGGTTAAAGCCAAAGCGACGCACCAGATCCTGCTCGAATACAGGCTCCATTGCGTCGGAATACGCATTCGCCGGGTCGGAGTATGAAACCAGTGCAGAGGTATAGCGGGTTTTAGAGGTGCTGCTGCTGTACGTGAATTTACCGTCAAGGGTATTTGCGTTCGTGTAGCTGTAATCGACATCACGCGGCATATCAGCCAGAGCAACAATCTGATTGCCGCCCCAGTACGTCATACCCCGGAAAATAGCCGCAAAATCCCTCATGACTGTGTATGCATCGTTACGGTCCTGCACATAAACATTGCAGGTGTAGCGAGGCTCCAGACCATCACCGCCTTTCCCGTCAGGGACAAGCTGATCGCAGTACTGCGCAACCTGATACAGCATCCATTTATCGATGTTAGCTGCCGTCAGCCTGTCGCCCAGCCCAAAGCGATCAGTTACCACCAGATCATAAAATATCCACGCCGGATTGTCCGTCCACGCCCACTTAAAACCACCCTGCCATGTTCCAGAATATGAACGAGTAACGGGATCGTAATTATCCGGTACGCGAATCACACGCATATAGGGTTCGCAGGAAATCTGTGGTACTGAGCCATTAAACTGGCTGGAGTCGAACTCAATGTACAACAGAGCGGTATTCGGGTAACGCAACTTGGCGTCGATCACTTCCGTGTAGCTCTGCAAGGTCATGGTATCGCCGATTTTTGCGCTGTTCGCGTCCGCAGTTATTTTGCGCAGGCGAACCGTCCACGTTGTGGCACCGGCTGGCAAATTGATGCGATGACTGCGCTCGTAACCGCTGGTCGTTTTACCGCTGACTGAGGTATTAATTACCGTCTGGAACGCGCCGCCGTTTGTCTGCAGATCAATGGCGTAGTTAATGCTGTAACCCACCAGATCGCCATCATCTTCCTGCCTGAAAATTGACGGCCATTTAAGGCGCAGGCGAACTGCAGAAAGCTGGGGATTCGTAAATGTACGGGTCCAGGGAGTTGCACTGGAAACAGTAATACCGCCTGCGCTGATCTCGTTTTCACTGCCCGGCATACCCTGAATGTAGGGCTGCGCCTGTGTGCCTGCACGAAACTCCCAGGTTACACCGCTGAAATTTGACGAACCGTCAGCATTAAGCAACGGCGTACCGTCCAGGAAAATACTTTGCCCAGTGAGGCCGCCGGAAAATTCACCCTCACCCAGCGCCAGCAGGATTTTTGCTTTCGCTACCGACTGGAGGTCATCGGGTTGTTCAGTTGGCGTGCGGGAACTGGAGCTACCGCCCTTGCGACCCTGAATTTTCTTATTTGCCATATTGCGCCCATAAAAAAACCGCCCGGAGGCGGTCATTAAATTGAGGTATTTTTATTGCTGGTCTTCAACGTAAATCCCCGCCGAAATAATTGCACCGCCGATACGACGCTTTCCATAACCCAATGGAACTGGATATCCCTGTGCTGCCGTATTCGTGACGCTGCCAAAAGCGTAAGATGCTTTGTTATCGGCATCCTGTTTACTGGCTAATCCTGCGGGCTGTGGTGAGAGCATCTGAATAACACCACCAATAATCATTGCTCCACCAACTTGGTAGAAAAATGGCGAAGCAGCAGCAAGAGGAGTGAAGTTAAGAACTGCACCAATAACCACAAGAACAGCACCTAGTATAGTTTGAAGCACGCCAGCTTTTTTACTGCCAATAATAACTGGGACTATGCGAATAATTTCATTTGTTACAGGGAAACCCAGGTCGTCTTGGCTAATATTTTTTTTACCGCGAAAAACCGCATAGGTTAGTCCGCGTCGATTACTGGTTATCATAAATTTTTCGAAGCCGGGAATAGTTGCGGCCAGTGCACGGGTGGCTTCATGGGTTGTACTGATCAAGCGATGATGGATTTTACCAAAAGTTTTTCCGAGAATTCCGCCAAGCTCAATTTGTATCATTATCTCTTTCATGTTTTCCCCAACAAAAAACCACCCGTAGGTGGTTGTTTTTAGTTTAAGGTCATTGGCAATATATCAACGTTGCCGCTTTGATCTATAAACACTCTGAGAAATCTAGGAGTATTTTCTCTAACTATAAATTCTCGTTCTTTTTTTGGTGCTCCGGAGCATAGGCCTTTCCCAATAAATCCAGCTCCAACTATAATCTCACCGGGATTAACATAAGCTGTTACCTTTTCGGAAGTATTCAACTCAGCAACAGGCTTACCATCGATAAAAGCTGTTATTGCGCACCCACCTGCTATAAACCCCTTATCTCTAACTATCGTAACCGGAACGTGATTTTCTTTTTTTCCAAAAGAAGCTGTGGGGGAAACTTCCTTCGCATAATTTGGGTTGACCGGCTCAGTAGAGCAACCAACCAAACTAATCACAAAAAAAAACAGCAATGCGTTTTTCATATCCCTATCCTATTAGCAATAAAAAAATAGGTTAGCACAAAGTCTTATAACGCAAAATTTTCATTGTTCGTTCCATCCAGTAGCCACCGTACGGAGTGCGATTACTGAGTCGCCCATAAAGATGATGGAGCAACAGATTACCTTCCAGCAAAACCCCGGCGTGATTCCATTTATTGGACTGCACCTGCATGATCACTACATCACCCGGTTGCGGGTCTCCAGACACTTCACGGAATCCGCATTCATACCAGTTATCCTGATATAAATTATCGGGGTACTTGTCCTCCCACCACGGATAATCGACGCGGTAATCCGGCAGCTCAATGCCGTACGTTTGCCGATAATAGGACATTACCAGCCCCCAGCAGTCGTAAACCCCCAGCACAAAAGGCCGCTCCAGCAGTGGCAATTCACCGCGCGGGTTGATTGTACGCAGATCACCTTCCGGCCAACTGACAATATGCCAGGGGATAGCCATCAAATCGCATTGCGCCTTATCCAGTTCGCTGGGCTGTGTTGTCGCATCAGGGTGGCTGTGCACAATAGCGATCACCGTCCCCCAGTCCTCGGCGGCAGCATAATCCTCCGGCGACAGAACAAAATGTTCAGTGGGTTCGTTAGCCTGATTACGGCAAGGAAAATATCTCTCCACTCGACTTTTTTGCGCCACGACACCACAACACTCACGGGGATATTCAGCAGCGGCATGCACCATGATGGCATCTATGGTTTTCTGACGCATATCAGCTCCTGATGAGTGACGTGCCGGGGAATCCACCAAAAGAAAGCTCGTTATTTTCGCCGAACCGTAACTTGCAAGCCGTTAGCGTGCCGTTGCACTGGTCTAATGAAGGATCAGTTACCGGGTTGTTGTTTTTGTCGAAGTAGTTCGTGCCTGCATAATCACAGCCATCACCGCTGCGGTACTTACCACGAATACACCAGGAGCAGAGAGAATGAAGCTGACGGGTCGGGATCATTAAGCCCTGCAGGTCCATCGGGCTGGTTAACCGAAACTCGATAGCCTCTGACGTTTCTGTATTTTTCCCGTCGATATACCAGACCTGCAATGTTTCCTGAGTGGGATCTGCAGTGGCATTGCCGGAAGTGAAATTACGCGCATCCAGATACTGCGCCAGCGTGTCATGTATAGTAACCGTCGCTTTCAACAGGTCGTCATATGCAAGGCAAAGCGCAGTGATGGAGCCGTCAAGGTTCGCCACGTTCAGTTTTGGCGTGGCGCCACTGCCGGTAGTCGATTTTTCCAGGCCATCAATCTGGCATGGCCACGCTGAATACTCGACGCCCTGCCACCAGATGGATTTAGCCGGAAGTTTTGACTCATCCCCACCAGCGGCGGTTATTTCCGCTTCTGTATGGGGAATATTGTGATTGTGAAACCTCAAAACCTCGCCAACGCCAAACGCGGTACCGTCCACCTCAAACAACCGAACGGTGTTACCCGGCTCCAGTTTCTGATAATCGTTGTTTAAACTCATGGTGCGAATGCCTGTTCAAAGGTCACGGAAAGGTTGTATTTTTTATTGCCCAGCGGCGTGGGCTTATAGCCTGCGCAACGGTATAAGCCCAGCGGCTCAAGCGGTGGCGTCCACTGAAATGCTTTCACCCCACCATGCCTGTCCAGAAAGGCTTTAATCGTCGTGATATAGGTTTCGCTCCCCGTAAACTCCAGAGTCCACTTTTGCGAACGTGGATTGAGCCCATCGCCGGAAACCTGCGCATAACCATCGCCAAACTGTGCTTTGCGTGTTCGGAAACTGACTTCCTGCTCCGGGTTAATGCGCGGGCACCAGGTAAATGTTTCGATAGCCATTAACGACCTCCTTTAGCCAGATTCCATACGGCACCGCCTGGGGCAATATCACGCGCCATCAGTTCGCGATAACGGCGCTCAACATAGCTCCCAATCTCCTTGCCGAATTGTTCTGTCATACCGCCATCCGTCTGAACGCTGGTATTGCCATTACCTTCGATGGTGATATAAACCTGCGGCGAACCGCTGGCTGTCTGAACGTTATTTACACCTGAATTGACAGCACGTACCCCCAGTGAACCATCAGCAGCACGAGTCAGCGGCATAATGGCTTCTGGTCCTGCTTCTCCGAAAATTCCCGCGCCTTTGGCAAATGCGAATGTTTTCGGGGTGCTGTAAACACCATTGCTGTATGCGCTAAGGGACGGTGAGTCGTACACGCTACCGAGGGCATTAAGGTGTGGCGTTGGCACGGAGAAACTTTGTCCGGTGACTACCGTGCTGGATGTTGAAGACATAACCGAAGATGTGCCGCCACCGCCGATAAACCCTGCTATTCCGCTGACAAGAGAACCAAGCAGGCCAGAAGAACCTGATGCACCAGAAGTGCCGAGTACATTAACAACTGCCATCTGCAGCGCGACTTTTTCAAGGATTTGCAGAACCGAAATACCCCAGGATTTCCACGAGACCTTATTTCCCTCCAGCATGGATGTTACGTTGCTGAATGCGCCATCAAGCGAGGATTTAACGCCATCCGAAACGGTCCCGGAAATGTTCGACATTTCCTCCAGCCAGTTCGCATACCCCTTAGAAGCGCCGTTACGCCAGTCAGACTCAGATTCGGCAATCGCCTTATATTTGTTATTCAGTTCAGTAAGCGCAGCGTTCCGCGCAGCGATAGCGGCGGTGCCCTTATCGGTTTTTTCGAATTGTCGCTCAACCTGCTGGGTTTCGTCGAAACGTTGCCGCTGCCTGTCGCTCAGTCCGGCGGTATCCGTCGCCGACGTGGCCTCGTCACGGAATTTACGTGTAGCTTCGGTAAGCTGTTTCAGTGCCTCAGCCTGATCGCGCTGTTTCTTGACGTTATCGTCAGCCCGTGCCGTCCAGCGGGACAGCTCTGCGGCCTGCTTCCGAATTTCCTCGGTCTGTTCAGCGGTCCATTTAATACCGCTCTGGTGCGCAGCGGCGTACAAGTCAGCCGCTTTCTCTCCCTCGCTGGAGCGAACCTTTTGCACCTGAATGGCAATGGTGAGATCTTCAATTTTACTGGTATAGCGTTCGGCCTGCGCGGTGGCGGCGCGATCCGCTTTTTCGGCGGCGCGCGTAGCGGCCTCTTTTGCTTTTTGAGCATTTGCTACGTTTTGCGTATTGTTATATTCATCTACGGCGGCCTTGCGCCAGTTTGAGGAAAAAGTGGTGTTCTCTGGCCCCGTCTTACCCATGCTTTCCAGTTCAAAATCAGCCTGGCGTAAAACCTTATCCTTGCCAGTGAGTCCAGCCAGTTCGGCTGTTTGCTGCTTTTTCTCCAGCGCCTGCGCATCTTTAGCGGAAACGGGTGCCTGTGGGATCGCCATAGGTACCCGCACCAGGCTGTTACGTGCAGAGAGAAGTGTGTTACCCAGACTCATGAGCCTGTTGAACTCAGAGTGTGCACCTGTCATTTTTAACAGCGAATAATAAGCCTCGTTTTGTCGCCAGGCCTGTTCGCGAATTAGATCATTTCGTCTTGTTTCTATTTCCTCCAGGGCTTTCTGAATGACATGGGAACGGTCGCGCATCTGGTTCAGCTTGTTTTCTTCAACCGTTAACTGGTCAGTCAGAATACCGAGCGACTTAACGATATTTGCATCATTTTCACTCGTCATGCCAGGCTGGCCGCGCGACTTATTCAGTTCGTCGATTTGCCGTTTAACGGCGGCGACTTTTTTCTCCTGCTCGTCGACGAGGCGATTTTGCTCGGCCAGTGAGGCTACAGCCTTAACCCGGTTGTCGTCAGACTCCGGGAGGCTCATCGTTTTGGTCGCCTTAATAACCTCGGAAATGGTCCGTGCATATTCCTGTGCCGACTGGCGCGCCTGCTCCTGGTTCTGGTACATGGCGTACCACGCACCCGCTCCCAGCATAACCAGTCCAGGGATACCCCCAACCAGCCCCAGCGCGCCACCCAACAGACGTGTCCCGACTGCGGTTACGCTATTCAGGTTGCTCTGCGCGCTGACACGGTTTGCCAGGTTATTACTGAGGCCAGTCTGCGCCGCTGCCAGGCGGCGTTCGGCAACTGCCTGCGCATCGGTGTTTTTTGCGGCCACCAGCGCCGCCTGTGCCCGCTCCAGCGCTGTGCGCGCCTTTACCTTCTCGGTAGCTGTACCGCTGGCCTGTGCGGTTGTCAGGCGGGCCTGAGCGGCTGCGACTTTCGCCTCTGCTGCTGCCACGCGCTCCTGCTGGGCTGCCTGAACGTCGGCGCTTTTTGCCCGTTGTAACGCCTGTTGTGCCCGGTACACATCCGCGCGGGCGGCAGCGACAGACGAAGCTGCGGCTTTATCCTGTGCAACGGCCAGCGCCACCTCAGCCTTAGCGGCAGAAATGAGCGCCGCGGTGGCCCCCGTGGCACTGGTTACCACGCCACCGAGGTATTTAGCCAGGCCGACACCAACCAGTGCGCCCGCTACGGTGGTGATCATTGACATGTTATTAGCCACGTCATTGAGCGCACCACTGACAGCGGAATGGGTGAACGAATCCAGAATACCGGCGACACCCGTTAACCCACCGGAAAGAGACTGTGTCGCGCCCGTTGCGTTGTTCACTCCGCCGACCCAGGCCATGAATGAGTTTTCAACTTTCTGCATCGCGCCGCCAACGGTCTGCGGCATCGAGGCAAATTCACTCTGTAACGTACCCAACTGGCTGATTAACGCCGGGACAACCTTATCTATCGTGAGTTTCCCCTGATCTGCCATCGCCTTCAGGTCTTTACGCGCAACGCCCATGCCTGCGGCCAGCGCACGGATGACACGATCACCGGATTCATTGACGGCGTTGAATTCCTCGCCACGCAACACACCCTGCGCCAGTGCCTGGCTGAACTGGGTAATGACGGAGCCCGCCTCCTCTGTACTGGCCCCCGATAATTTCAGACCCGTGCTGACCGCCTCGGTAATTTTAAGAACGTCGCCGGAGGAATAACCAAATTCACGCATTGATGCAGCAGCGCGGGAGAACAGGTTGGCATTCGATGAAAACGCGGTTCCTGTACTCTGGCTGATCGCCATTAACCGGCGCTGGGATGCTGCAAAATCCTCAGTCGATGCCGAGGCCTGTTTCAGCCGTGCATTAACCGAGGTCCATTCATCAGCAACCGCGACAATTTTACCCGTGGCAAATGCAGCCGCAGCAGCGGACGCGGCGCGGCCAGCCGTGGCGAAACCGCTGGTCAGATCTGACAATGCCCGTTCACTTTCGCGGGCGGCAGCGGCAGCCTGACGACCACCATTTTGCATGGTGCGGTAGAAATCCTGCCCCATACGACCAGCGCGCGCCAGTTCAGACTGGTACGATGCTGAATTGGCGGAAATTTTGATAATCAGTTCGCGCAACGTTGCCATATATCACCCACAAAAAAGCCCGCACGGGGCGGGCATTACAGATCAGACATCCAGTTTTCAAACTCGCTGCTTTCTTCTTCCTGCTGACCGAATTTTAGTATCAAATCAGTCATGTTCGCCTTACCGCCCTGCGCATTAATAGCGGCAGCGGAAATCTGCGCCGCCTGAACATCACCGCGCCAGTCACCAATGGGGCTGAGTCGGTCATAGGCGATCCACAGTTTCAGTTCGCTGGCCGTCAGCGTCTGCCGGAGTTCGTGCAGGGTTCGCCCCAGACGGAGCGCCAGAGACATGAGAAAGAACGTCAGCGGCTGCGCGACTTTTTTTCCGCATATTCCTGTGACGAGCTGAGTGCAATTGCCTGGCGCAGCAGACGTGCATGTACCTGCCCGTAAATTTCAACGAGCTGGTCTGTGTCAGACTCGCTAAAAATCTGTGTACCGGACTCATCCAGCAGAACATCAATTAGCAGGATCACGTCGGCGCGTTTATTCCGCAAAAACTCCTGCGCGGCTGAAAGCGGCGGCGCGTCTTCTTCCGGTTCGCCGACAAACTCACGAAATTTCACCCACGCACCACCGGAAGGCTCGCGCAGAATGACCGTCGCGCCCTCCCATTCGGGAACCTCAACGATTTTTGTGCGATATGCAGAATCAGCAGTGAGCGCCAGATCGCGCAGTGATTTTTTCTTAATAGCCATTTATTTTCCCGTTTAATAAGGATAAAAATGCGGCCGGAGCCGCTTACGAACCCGATGCAGCCGCGACAATGCGTTTTGGCTTGCCTTTGACGCGCAGGGAATAAGTTGCCCCGACCACAGCAGATGTTGCGGCAGACCAGCTACTCTGCCGAACCTCCACCAGCACATAAAAACCGTTGCCGGAGGGGAAAACGACTTTTAGCGCCCGTAGCTCGTCATTCTCATACGCCGTCTGTAGCGCCAGTTGCGCCTCTTCATCGCCCACCCAGTTACGGGAAATGGACATTTCTGCCGGAGCCGCGAGGCCGTTGGTCTGCTCCTGCTCGGTGGAGCAAAGCGTGGTGACATCGATGTCACTTTTCTGGCCGCCGGTGTAGCTGATCTCTTTCGTGGCGCATTCGGCAACCAGGAATGTGATACCAGCAGTCGGAAACCCGGCGGCCTTAAAATCCTCTTCGGTGACCGGCGCACTCGAAATGCCGATCTGCGTGCCCTTTGTTTTTTCATATTTACTGGTCATGTTTTCTCCAGACGAAAAAAAACCGCCAGGCGGCGGTTATGTTGGTGATGGGGTTAATTACTGCTGGATGGAAATTTCGAGCGTGGCCCGTCGCAACCCTGTGTCAGATTCGTAGCCACCGGTTTTCGTGAGCCGGGTAAATCGCAGTGGAACCAGCGCAGCCTGAGCAGCGTCACGCAGTTCGCGG
The DNA here is from genome assembly GCF_052061655.1 of Phytobacter diazotrophicus. NCBI lineage: Bacteria > Pseudomonadati > Pseudomonadota > Gammaproteobacteria > Enterobacterales > Enterobacteriaceae > Phytobacter > Phytobacter diazotrophicus. The sequence continues at coordinate 4,295,037 of NZ_CM125428.1, forward strand.
GCGTCATCGACGGTGTCAGCGTAAACATCAACCTGTAGTGACGTGGTTTCCTCCGCCAGTGCACCCAGCGTGTCGCCATAAACCTGACTGACCAGTGTAAACGTAATCCACGGTGGGGAGATGGCAGGCGAACCCGTGTCACTGAGGGGAGCCACATCAGGGTAAACCTGCCCATCCGCCAGCGCACCGATGAGTGAATAAACGTCGGCCTCAGTCATCTGGCTAACACCTCATCAATTGCAGCATTCATTTTTTCAATGGCTACACGAAATGCCTCATCCTGACTGGCGTCAAATGCAGGACGGACGAAAGGGTGCGGGGGTGCGCTTGACGTTCCGAGTTCAACAAAACGCCAGTAAAACGCGTTTTTAGGGTTGCCCGCCTTCATTTTGTTATCGCTGTTACCCGTGTCCGGGTTAATACCACGGATATGAATGCCGGATGAAATAGCGTTTTTCCGCCCCGGCATGGTTACCACCATGACGTTTTTTTTCAGTTTCCCGGTACGCTCCGGGGCGTTTTCAATGATGGATGCCTGAACAACCTCAGCAGCAGCGCGGGTGCCATCGCGCAGAACCTTTTTACTTTCTGCTTTGCTGAGTAAATTCAGATCAAGAGACAGGTCAAGCACCCCGGAAAAATCCAGATGTGTATTAATCACGTTTTTACCCCCTGTTTACAGAGAATTTCCAGCCGGGTTGCTTTCGCATCCGGTATTGGTGGACCCACGATTTCGAGCGTTTTTCCTTTGAATGGACCAGTTATAATTTTCAGTCGTGACGCTGCTGAAACATCCTGGCGGTAACGCATCCAGACACGGATTGTTATTTCTGCTTTTTCTGCCGCAGAGGCGACCAGCTCCCGGCCAGAAACGCCGTTCACTTCTGCCCATACTTCCTTACCATTCTGCCAGTCTTCCTTAATCTGGCCTGACGGCGATCTTGTCGTGACTTTATTCTGGATGATGACGCGGTGACGGTTTCGACCTGCCTGCATACCGTACCCCTTAAAGTGGAATATAACGATAAGGCTCAAGCAGCGAAGCGAAGCCCCAGGGGATACTCATTTTTGCCACTTCGGAGGCTTCTTCCCGGCTCTCATTCCAGTGGCCCACCAGCAGCATCAGCGCGAGGCAAATGTCCTCGCTGATAACCAGACCGTCAGGATCGGTGTCAGGTACGACCACGTCATACAGCTTACGGTTGATAAAGTTTTCCGCACGCTTTCGTGCCGCCGCCGCCATCAGCGTTAAAAGAGCGTCGCCTGATGTGTCATCGTCATCAATACGGCACTGCATCCGCAGTTGTTCGAGTGAAGGAACCATGATTTTCCTTAGCCCGCAGCGAACTGCGGGCATAAAAAAACCGCCGAAGCGGTGGAGGCAATTCCGGGGTTCGATTACGCGGATTTACCCGCCAGCGCTTTAATCGCTGCAGTGTCTTCCAGCACACAGTCAAAGCGATGGAAGGCCAGGAATGCGGTCTGGTCATACTCAGCGTAACGCTCCACCAGGCGTTTGAGGGTCATATACGACACGCGGCGAATGATGAAGCGGTTAAAATCACCGAAATAAGCGAACTTGGCGCCCGCTGCAACATTCGGAATGGCCGGGTCGATAACATATGGCGTCTGGAGAACCGTAGCCGGTGCTCCGCCGATGATGCTGGGCAACCACAGCGGACGGTTTTGCGCGTCCACCATCTCTTCAATTACCTGCAGCGTCGCATCATTAAAGGCAAAGCGCACATTAGGACCATTGCGATATGCCGGATCAACGGCGTGTTTAAGGGAGTTCAGCTCAGTCCATTTAAAGGTTGCGGCTGCTGCTGTGCTGACCGTATTGGTCACTGATGCTGCCAGCCCCTTCGGCTGCAGCGGCGTACCAGCCCCCGTACCCAGCACAAGGTATTTCGCCTCACCGCGTCCAATACGGGACGCAATGCGTGACGCAAGAAATGCCTCAATATCCACACCGCTATCCTGCAGCAGTTCATTGGACACACGGATGATTTTGGAGGAGAGTTTTTTTGCACCCAGAATGGCGGTACCGAACGTGGTATCACCCTCACTGGCTGCGGTATTTTCAGCAAGAAGTTCACCTTCTTCTGTCGTACCGTCGGACGTTGACCAGGCGATATCCTGCCCGGTGGCCGTCGTGAGGATTTGCGAAATGCTGGCAATGCCACCATAGGCCCGCATGGATTCAACAATGCGGTTCTGGAACTGGGTCGGAACGGTATAACCACCCTGCTCATCAGGACTGGTACCCTGCGCACGCAGTTCGCGCAACGCCTGACGTTCTTCTGTGCTCAGTTCAGCTACGCCACGGCGCAGGAAGCCATTAAACGCGGCGGCGCGGCGTTCACTGGCCTGTTGCTGTGGATCGCCATTGTTACCCTGCTGCTGGCGCTGCTCTCCTTCCTGATCTTCAATATAAGTCTGATCCTGGCGGCGAAGTTCTTCTTCGCGAGCAATCTGGGCGTCCAGCGCGTCAAGCTCAGATTTCATCGCGCCCCACTGCGTGCGCTGCTCGTCAGTCCAGGCGGTATCGCCAATCTTTTCGTGAAGCGCGCGCATGTCCGCTGCGATGGTGTTACGTTTCTGTTTAATTTCATGCAGTTTCATAAAAATATCCTTACGCGTTAAGAAGGGTCAGCAGGCGCTCGCGCGCCATTCGTTGGTTAATGGCGTTCTTTAGCGCACCGCTGTTGCGCGCCTCCTGCCAGGCTTTCATAGAGCGGACGCCGGAATCAGCATCCTGATAGGCCGGATACGTCACCGGCGAGACATCGTACAGACGGGAAAACTTGCTAATTTCACGAATCACAATGCCTTCGTCATCCTCGTACCAGTCGTCACCATCACGTGCCACCTGGAACGCAAACGAAGACTGGCTGATATCACCTCGCATCATCGGCGCAATGACCAGATCGCGAATGGTCTGCGTATCCGGTGCCAGAATGTTATATTGCAGGCCGCGCTCATCCACGCTCAGCGATAGCGTACCCGCCGCGCTGCGCCCAAGAATGAAATTCGGGTCATGGTTAAACAGTCCGCGAACGTCGTTTGTCAGAACGTCATCAAACGCACCGGGCTTGATGATTTCGCGAAAGCCCCAGAGTGGCTCGGAACGGGAATTGAACACGGAACCGTAACCGATGATCCGCGTGGGCTGATCGCTCTGCTGTTCTGCCCGAACCTCGCCGCTGTAACACCGTAATTCACGGTCATTCATCGGTTTTATCCTCTGTTGTTTTATCGGGTTTAAAATCGCTGGCAGGATTTGCGGCATTCACACTGACCAGCATTTCATCCAGCCCGTCAACCGGGTTCATGTCCTCAAAGGCGCGGGCCTCATTGCGGCTCATCCAGCCATCGGTGATGGCAAAGTGGTAGAACTGGGCACGCTCCTGCGGTGTACCGCGTAATAGCCCCGTCAGGTTGAAGCGCACGTAGTAACCGGCAGCACGTTCGGCACGGGTGAAAAGGCGGCGATTAAGCTCCTGCTCCCAGTTAGTCACCCACGGCATCATCGTGTAGCGAACAAACTGAATGGCCTGCTGGGTGATATTGCTGAACGTGGCTTTTTCCAGGTCGTTAATCATGTGTGCCGGGACGTTGAAAATCCCGGCAATCATTGAACGGTTCAGTTTGGACATATCGATGATCTGTGCATCGACCGGGGAAACCGTCAACGCTTTGTAATCCAGTTGCGCCGGGAGCAACATCGTTTTGTTTTCCTGGCTGCGCAGCGCGGCCACGGCTTTTTGCCATACTTTTTTCAGTCGCGACCAGCTTTCTTCATTCAGGTCGTTTTTCACGGAGATAATCCCGGCAGGTCGTGCATTGCCGTTAAAAAATGAACTGGTGTACTGCTGGCCGCTCATCCCCATACCGATGGTTTCAGCGTGCTGCATAATGGGCGACAGGCCAATTTTCTGGTTGTTACCCAGTGCGCGAACATGAATCATGTCGTCGGGACTGATCGCAAAAGCGCCCTCTTCGTTGTAAACCCCGTAGGTGTAGCGCCCACCGGTATTCAGTAAGGTGGTTTCCCAGGGCATCGGGTTTTCAATCGACTGAACCTCCCCGCGCCGGGAACGCTTCACCCAGCCATATCCATTCCCCCAGCCCAGCACATGCCGCTGAGTGAGTTCGCGCCATTTATAGCTGGTCTGCCAGATGTTTGGCTCATCGTGCAGCAGGTAAAACACCGGATGGTCGCGCGCCGGAGCAACTGCATTCCCGTTCTTTCGCATGACGTGTAACGGCATTTGCGCAAGATTGGACGCGATCACATAAATACAGGAATACACCGCCGCCAGCTTCATGGCGGTCACCGGGCTGACGTAAATATCACGCCCCAGGCTGTTGTCAGCGTCGGCGGTCTCACCTGTCAGCGGCGTGGCGGGATTTTCGAGTGGTTCACTGCGGAAAATGGCATCAAGTAACACGCTTGCCCCCTTTTGCTGTCAACAACGCCCCCACCAGCAACAACCCACCAGAAAACATCAACGCAGGGGCCAGCCCAAACTGCAGATAAACCCCGCCCGTGAGCAGCCCGAAACCGGACAGCCCGATAATGTCGATAATCAGAGATTTCATAGAATTAAGAGGTCGTCATCCGGGTCCAGAGTGGAAAGGAAGTCGGGAGCATCGCCACCGTTCACAAGCACGCGGCTCATCCCGGTAAAAAGCGCTGCCGGACCGTCGATTTTTGCTTCCGGTGTGGATTTATTCGGGAAAATGTTGTCGTTTTTGTCCGGTTTGACCGTCACGTTCGACATCATCCAGTTCATTACCGGGTGATTTGAATGGTGAAATCTGCCCCCGTACACCAGCGCCTCAACCTCTTTCATGGCCTCAGAGAAGTTGCGGACCGTCTGAGGAACCTCCACCAGCGGGATCCCTTCTTCGGCGAGTGCAAGGCTGAATTGTGTGGCACTCCAGGGGTCAAAACCGACCTCTTTCAGGCTTTGCCCGCCAATCCAGTCGAGCAAATCAGCTTTGATCTGATGATGGTCGATTACGTCACCGTCGGTCAGCTCTAATTTTCCGAGCATGGCCCATCCCCGGTACATCTGCGCCATTTGTTCAGAGCATTTTTCCAGACGCCCTTCGGGTAACCAGAATTTAAAGTCCGCATGCAGGTGGCCGTTATCGGCCCTCCATATCTTCGCGGCTGCGCAGATATCGATTTTATGGGCCAAATCCACGCCAACCCACATCGGGTACGTTTTCAGCTCATGCACGGGCGCGATGTCTTCACAAGCCTCCCACTTCATCATGTCCATCCAGGCTGATTCAGCGGTCACCCAGATATTCATATGCTTTGTGAAGAAATTAACGCGCGCGGAAACCTGCTCTTTCGCTTTTTTCGCCAGGCGGCGCAGATCATCCCACCGTTTACAGATGCCCAGTCCGGGGTTCGCTTTTTGCCATACCGTTTCATCAAACGGATCATCGCCTTTATCAAGGGTGAAAATGATGGCAAAAAAGCTGTCATCTTTAACGGCGCCTTCAACCTTGCTGTTGTAGCCCTGCAGAACCTTTATGGCGTAGTCGCGCAGCTCGTAACAGATGCCCTCTTTATTAAATCCGGCGGTTGTGATGCCAAACAAAAGCGACTGCAGGCGCGCACCTGTTGCTGTTTCAAGAACGTCCCACACATCACGCGTTTTATGTGCGTGCAACTCATCGACGATGCCGCAGTGAATATTCAGGCCGTCGAGATTGTTGGCGTCAGACGATAACGGTTCAAACTTGGATGAGCTTTGCTCCTGGTAAATCGCCAGCTTATTGAATTCGAACAGTCGGCCCAGTGTCGCTTTCGCCTTTTTCACCATGTTTTTGGCGTCTTCGAAAACAATACGAGCCTGATCGCGGGTGGTCGCCGCTGAATAGACCTCTGCGCCCCCTTCGCCATCAGCCCCGGTCATATAGAGGCCAACACCAGAGGAAAGCGTAGATTTTGCGTTTTTTCGGGCCACTTCGTTATAAGCGGTCCGGAAGCGGCGAACCATTACCGGGCGTCCGCTGCCATCGTTACGCAGAACCACCTCCCCGGTCGCTTCATTCACCAGGGGAATAACAAAGCCGAAGATGTTAATCAGAATGAAAACATGCCAGTCCATTAATTCTATCGGCTGGCCTGCCAGTGCCCCCTTAACGTGAGGTACAAATTTATAAAAATTGAGGATGTGCTGCGCGCGCGCCTCGCTGAAAAAAATGCCCCGCTCCTCACCGTGCGCCAGATCATCAAGAAAACGCTGGCAGGCCAGGCGCACATATTCACAGGCAACAATTTCCCCCGCCACCACCCGTTCGGCGTAGCGTATGCCTTCTGCCACCTTAGCCATTAGTCCCTCGCTTTCATGAACTCAGCGATTGGATCAACCTCGCCGGGTTTTTTAATACTGACTTTTGAGCGGCTGGCGGGCGTCATGCCAAATTCTGCCAGCATGGCGCGAAGTCGTTTCCAGGCGTCAGCCTTCATAATTGCCGCCGGGTGAGCCTTTATCATGCGAATTTCGCGCTCTTTTCTTTCGTCGCCGTCGTCTTCGCTATAAACGGCGTAGGTGTAACCTTCACGCTCCAGTGTGTCGCAGTGGTGTCGGTATTCGGTATATGCCTCAACCAGCAATTCAAGCGCACGCGCGTCCAGCTCAGAAAGAACGCCTAATGCGTCCAGTTCCTCGGCCATTCGCTTGAACCAGTACTTACCCTGCTTATCGAAATGCTTCGGAGTTGGGGGAACCCCTTTCGGGGGTTTTGGCTCATCTTTGTTGATCGGGCGCTTGGATGGGTTACCCCTCACCAAACGCAGATGGCTCGGGGTTTTCGGTGGTCCAGACATAATCGAAAACTCCTATTAATGATCGGCTGGGGATCCCCAAAAAAAGTTTCGTAACCTGCGGCGATGTGAAGAAAGGTCAGGCGTCGGTCCGCAGGCCGCGCGGCTGTAGGGATTTGATCCCCCCCCCGCCTTGATGAGAATAGCTCTCATTCGGTCGCTGTTTTGTGTCGATGGCACGGCCAGCACAGGCTTTGCAGGTTGGCATCATCATCGGTACCCCCTTGCGACTTCGGCTTGATATGGTCAACGGTCACAGCAGGTACAGCGCGGCCCTCTTTCAGGCATGACTGGCACAAGTGGTTATCACGGCTTAGGATGCGAGCGCGGCGAATCTCCCACTTGCTGCCGTATCCTCGCTGATGTCTGCTTCTGCCCTGCTGGTGCTGCTCCCAGCCTTCGTTGCGGTGCTTATCGCAGTAGCCTGAACGGTCCGTGGTAGTGCCTGGGCATCCACGCTTTCGGCACGCTCTCGGTATTAGAGCGGGCATCGTTCAATCCTTATGCGCATAGTCACTTCCTTGCGTACAGTAAACCACCAGGCTTGAGAGCATTTGCAATGGCATCATTCACAGCCTGGTTAATGCTTTCCGTAATGGCAGCACGAGCAGATGCCAGTTCAATCATCATCGCTTCTTGTCTGGCGTATGCTGCATTCATCGCTTCAATTAGGCTGGTGGCATTAGCTATAATTCCGGCGCGGTGCTGATCATTATCGAATACAACCTGCTGTTGCCCGTCGCTTTTTGGTTTCTCAATTCCCTGGCCGCTGAGTATTTTGAACACATCACTCTTACGGATTGAGTCCAGCACCTCATCAATGGTCGACTGTAGTTCGGAAGCGTCAATTGACGTCTTGATTACCAGCTCTCGTACAGAACGCAGTGCCATCAATTCATCAATCATATCTTCTGCGTATTCTGTGGCTTCGCCGGTAAGATAGCGCCCAACGATAGCCTGAACAGCATCGCGACCAGCAGCGCCGGAAAGTTCTTTGCTTATAGCCTTTTCAGGCGGGAGAACTCCACCACGCGGAAAATACAAATCATCAGCGACCGCTATGCCCCATCTGTCGTTAAATGGATGTAGCGCACCGAATTCATCCACGGCAATGGCCGATAGTTCAAACCCATCAGGACAAATCACATTCAGAGAACTTTTGAAAACTGAATCTGTTTTGCCCACAAAATCCAGGCGACCAACCAACAACTTTTCAGCTTCATTGCTGGCGTACACGTGAACAGTAAGGTGATCACTGGAAAGCGTAGAGCCAAGTGATGAAATGTTGACGATCACTTTTTTGATCTGGAAGTTCATGTTTGTTTCCTTTTAGGTGTGAGCCTGACGCACGGGAAGACCGCCCGATAAAGCGGAATGCCCCAGGCTCACTACTGAAAGATATCGTTAGGCTGCGCGTGCGAGGCGCAATAAAAAAGCCACCAGCGGATGCCAGTGGCTTCATTGAGAAAATGACAACTAGTAGAACAAAGCAAATATGAGACTTTAATTTATGAGAACATTCTCATTTAGACTACTTATAGTTTCTTTACAGTGATAGTGTAACGAATATGCAATTGCATACCTTAGGAACAGACTGGATTTCCTGTTCCTGAGGTTATTTTTTTGGGCACTGATGCCCTTTTTTAAGCGTCCATGCATACTTTGATCATGAGCAACCGTAGAAGAAGATGTAGGAGCCACCCGGTACCAACTTCATACGTATTTTCTCATACTCCCGCATGTTACAAACGTAACAGTAAAATCGGGACGCTCAGAATTTAATATGTTTCTTTTTTTATTCAAGGCATTTTACAAAAAAAAAGAGAATCAGATGTATGATGAACCCTCACCAACTGCCGGAATGGTTATCTAATCAAGCAGACTAAGTAATTGTTTCAAAGGAATTTTTGTGCTGCCCTCACAATTTCTTCGGAGGATATTTCCCGATTTGCAGCAACGTAAATTGCAATATGATCACCTGTTACAGAATGTATCCCCGCCTGCATTATTCTTAGGTGCGCCTTTTTGCCATCAGGACAAATCCGTTGGATAGTTGTCACAGCTTTTAGTGTTTCCACAACTTCAACCGGCTGAGCGTTAAAAAATACCAAAACCTTTTTCATTATTCTAACCTGCAGCGGGTTTACATAAATGAATGTGCCTGTGCTCCTAATCACATATACAATTCGGATGCAAAGTTAGAGCATTAACAAACACTTAGAAAAGGCCACGCTAACTCAAACGTGGCCTTGGGTAGTTGTTATCAGGGCAAGATGCCCTCACATCCTGGAGCCACCCAGAAGGAAACGAGAAACCTCGCCGGGATAACAGACTCTGCCATCAGTTGTGGCCTTGCTGACAGAACCATCGTAAAGACTATGTCATTAATAGGAAATAGCAAATAATATCCAACAAACTAATCGACAGAAATTATCAATCCCTTGATTTTCTTCACCATTTATTAAAAAAATATTAAAATCAATAAGTTATTGACTTTCCAATTAATCCTATTTCAGGCACTGATTACGTACATACGCCTGCAGGCCCGTCAGTTGTTTGGTGATGGTATCGATTCGCTCTCTGAGGGTGAAATAATCCCGTTCAGCGGCGTCAGTAAGTCGGGGGCTGGTTGCATCATCCATGCCGGGGGCGCTGGCCGTTCCGTTCGCTGGACATTTGGCGTTGACGCGCAACCCACACTTACCAGTGCGAACGCAACGCTGCAGGTCTTCAAGCTGCTTTTTAGCATCTGCGAGTTCTCCAGTGTATTTCGCATCGAGCGTGGCGACATCACGCTGACGTACTGTCATATCTTTAATGGTTTCCTGACGCTGTTTAGCCAGCGACGTGGCTTCGTCGGCCCGCTTTTTCTCACTGCTAATTTGACCAAGCAGGATGTAAATAAGCAGAAGCGACAGGAGTAACTCAGCCCCGATTATCAGCCAGGCTTTTGGCGTCATTTATCCATCCCCCAGCACGTTAGCGCGCTTTCCTGATCCCGTCGCTCTACCTGCCCGTAACAGCCGTTCGCCTGGCCTTTGGTTAACCGGCAGTCACGGCCACCATCTTTAATCCACCAGCGGATTGCTTCACATGCCCCTTTACGGTCGCCAGCATTAATGCGATGGTAGAATGTGGAGGGGAAACACTTAGAGGGGCCGATGTTGTACGGGCAGAATGACGCAATGCCTACTTTCTGCGGTTCAGTTAGCGGCACTTTGATATTTCGTTCTACCCATCCAAGCGCCTTATCACGCTCGACGGCGTTTAACTTCTTGCACTGTGCTTCCGTTGCGCGCTGGCCTTTAACAACTGGCTTACCGTCAATAATCGTTACGCCGTGGCATAGTGACCAGACGCCACCGGGATCGACGACGGCCACCAGCGCATTGCCTTCTTTCTCGCTGATGAACTGATCAAACAGTACCGGCGCTGATGCACCTGCAGCGATGAGAGACAACATTGCCGCGCTAAGCTTTGCCCTGTTTGCCATCACTCACTCCTGGCGGCTTTGCGCCGATCCTCTTTGATTTTGAAATACAGGTTGGTCAGATACGTCAGCAGACCAAAAAGAATACTTGCGAGAACACCTAACGCTGCCCACTGCGAGGGCGAGACTTTATCCAGTAGCTGGAGCACCCAGAACCCTCCGTTTGCTCCGGCAAAACCGTAGCTCACACCAGTTGTGATTTTGTCCATTCGATACATACTCCACCTCCGCTTTTGGGAAGTGCTGTGTGGAAGAGGGAGAAATAAAAAAGGCCCACTCGCAGGGAGCAGGCCTAAAGAGAAAAATAACAAAACAGAGAATACTGTGGTGCCGGGTGCCTCCCGGTGAGTCTTTGGTCAGCCACCGTGACTCGCGTTAGCTAATGAGACCGTAGTGGAAAACCGGTACTGTTTACGCCCCTCCGCACAGGGGGATTCACCACCTCAACAATGTAAAATTGCCAATACCAATTCGTCAATGAGTTAAACTCATCGTCCAAACAAAGCAACAGCCTTAGCCATAAAAAAAGACCTGCCACGGGACAGGTCATAAATCAGGGTTATCTCTATATTTGTTATGCATAATTCCAAGTATTCCGAAGGTGCAGGACTGTTGCGTACCGTTGGTGTAAGTTACAGAAACAGCAACCTGTCTTACACACCCCCGCAAATCTGGATTTATTACAGAAATACATTACCACGGGTATAAAAGCATTTCGCCAAAATTTAGCTTTGTACATTTTCGTGATCTGATCCACACTTATCAGGCGTTAACAGACATATAACCAGACGTGTTGCTGTATTTCACATGGAGTGTACGGTGTCGTCACTTCCTGTTTTTTTTCATAACATTCCACACTCCCCCCCCATACAACAGGGGATTTTTGTGCAGTATTATTTTTTAGCTTTATAAGGTCGGTACCAGCAGACCACCAGCATGACGATGGAAATGCCCAGCAGAGCAAAATCCATCAGTACGCCAGCCAGCCGCCAGGCAATAAACAGAGACACGATAAAAAGAGTCCACCCGCCAATGCGCTTAATCATTTGTTGCCCAGCACGCGGGACAGGTTTTTGAGCAGTACAGTTGATGCGGTTTCCAGCATGTCATCTCCGGCATCTGTGTTTGCGACCACCAGCGTTTTAGTACACGGCACTTTCACTTTTGAATCGCTGAGCCAGCCAGATTCAGTGACCGCCTTTTTCAGCTCATAAACCGCTTTGCCGTTTGGCAACTTATCGTCGACGTTCCAGCCATTCATGCTGATCATCGTCAGGCCGCTGCCCTTCTGGTTTACTGACTCCAGAAACTTATTCGTGCGGTCTGGTGCTGACACCCACAGGAACGCGTCATATTCCCAGGTAGTGACTTTTGCCAGCGAACGAACGCCGCCTTTTGCGTAGGTCTCTACTTTCGCGTAATCCTTTTCGAGGGACTGGAGATATTGCCAGGATGCATAAGAACCGCTGGCAGGTTCACCCACGGCGATTTTAATGCCTTCTTTCAGATCGCTTTCGCTGCCGACCTTCCCGCCGTCTTTCACGGCCACAAACACGCATTCATCGCCCAGCTCGCCGATGATGTCGACCTTCTGAGCTTCGTTACCGTGTCGGCTGCGCCAGAACTGAAATGCATCAGCCTGAGTGAAACCGATCTGCGCTTCGCCGCTGGCGACTTTATCAAGGTTGTCCAGTGAGCCTTTGCTCGGGACTACTGTCGATTTATAGCCATATTCGCTTAGCGCACCGGCAAGGTTCACACCATATACAGCGTTGTACGTTAAGCCCTGCTGCCCGGTGGTGATCGTGATGTCAGCGGCTGTTGCTCCAAAACTGGAAAACAGGAGAACCGCCGCAATAGCGGTGAATGATTTCTTCATGGGACTTTCCTTTAAGGGGTGAGCCAGTGCCCAGGGAGAGAACGCAGAGAGTCAAAACTCCCCGTGGCTCACCCCTGTAAAGGCTCTGCGGTTTTATGTTTACGTCGGCACAGACGCGGTGATTTTTGTAATGCAACTACAAGGTAAAGAAGGATCTGGCCTTCGGGCGCTTTCGTTAAAAGTGAAGGTTGTGTGTGGTTCCCGAGGCCAGAAATGAAAAAACCCCGCCGAAGCGAGGTTTAAAAAGTGTTTTAAGCATTGCGACGTAGATGTCACTCTTAACAGGATAATTATATTTTTACGTACGTAAAATGTTTTTTTGATTAAGCGGCAACTTCCTTTGCTGCCGGATTACGAGAAACGTTCTTATCCATTTGTAGCGTGACTTCAAGTATCATTAGCATTCCTTCAATCACTCCCTCTGCTTTTTGTAGACGCTTCCCGATATGCCCATCTGAGCAGTTGTGTTTGCGGGCCAGAGTGATAAATGTCATGCCGAAAACATAATAATCGACCAGCAGGTCGTGCATATCGGGATTCACTTTATTCAAACGAGCGAAACAACCGCAAATTACCATTGCGTCATCATCGCAACACTGAGGCCGTGATTTGACCTTCGCAGGCAAAAGCCCTTTAAATCCAGCAGCGATCGAGGACCATACGACATCCTCTTTATTGTTTGCTGCCCATGCGCCCCATTGCTCAAGAACTAACTGAATATCACGCATTAATCTCTCCACAGATTTACGCCAGTACGCCAATTGCTAACGCATGGTCTAAAAAACGAAACAGCAGCGTTAACTGACTGCCATATTTGGCTTCGAAAGCCACAGGGTCCCGATGCAACTCATCGTGGTGCGCTCTGCACAGCGGCAACACGAATAAATCATGGGCTTTGGTTCCCATCCCTCCTTGTCCATGTCCGATAACGTGGTGTGGGTCGTCTGCCGGGTTATTGCAGCATGCACATTGCTGCGCTTTAACCCAGCGGGTGTATGTGGGGTTTTCCCAGCGGCGGCGCTTCGGGCGCAGCATGAATGATTCCGGCGTCTCAGGGTCCACCTTTAGCGCCAGCACACGCTTTGCTGTTTCCTGCACAATCTCAGAGGGTCCGGGCGTTGGCACAAGATCGGACTCTCTGGTAACTGACTGAATAACGGGTTTAGGCAATCGCAGTATCTGACGCGCTGCGGTTTCCGGTATCGCATCAGCCAGGCCATTGCGGGCCAGCCACCAGCAAAGCTCGGGCAGTGTCAGTGCGTGGGTATCATCAAACCCCAGCTCACGGCGAACCGCTGTGAGGATGTAAGCGGCGCAGTTCGCCAGGGCGATAGACTCCACTGCACTGGATTGCTGGTCGCGTAGCAGGTTGTCACAGTGCCAGCACAGACGGATTACCCCAGGTGCATGGCGCATCGTGGTGATACTCTCCATGTGCCATGACTCATGCGGCCACTGGCAGGATTTTTCACGTAATAACCAGTCCTCAAGACCTGAAAGGCCACCAGCACGACGTAACACTGCCTCGTTAGTGAATACTGAACTTAACGCAGGGTCTTCTGCCAGCGGCTGCTCTGCTGATGGGATTTCACCGCTGGGCAAGTCAGACAGGCGCTCAGGCTCATTCTCGATCAACATGCGGCCCCGGTGAAAATGAGGCAGTAGCTGAGAGCCAGGGCGAAACGCCACCAGCCCCAGTTCTGGAATGACTACCGGCTTGAGTAATGCCCTCACGCAGTTCCCCCCGAATAGACCGATATCGTTATTTCTACCTTGCCGCCACTGATTACCGGCCCCCACTCCACCAGCATGCGTTTTACCTGGCTGTCGTCTTCCCACACTCCGGCATGGGTCAGCGCGTCAAACAGCCCTTTGGTGTAGTTGTCGATGTCCCGGCGGCGGTTGTCTGGCGGGTACAGCAGAATTTCCACAGCACACAGAGAACCTGATGGCTTTGGTAAGCGACGAAGTTGCTCAATGATTGCAGCGCAAGCGTCACTCTGGAAACGCCTACCCGCCTCACTGATCATATGCCTGCCTTTCAGCGGCCCTTTATTCGGGGCGCGCCAGTAGGTGTTTACGCTCGGAGGAAATGGCAAGGTTAGCTTCATGAATGCACCTCGCCTGCCTGGGTTAAAGTGGCCGCATACTGACGAATATGGGCGCGGATCAGGCGAATGTTTTCACGGCTCGTTTCTGGTAATGACTCCAGAGCGCTGATGAATACCGGGGTTGTCATCCTGTGTTCCATTACGGCTTCAATTCCCGCTCTGACTAACCGTTCTTGCAGATCATCGCGAACAGATGAGTCAGCCAAGGATAGTTTGTTCAGCCAGTCACTTACCGCAATCTCAAGACTTTTCGCCTCTATCAATGATTCTGCGACTAAAATTGTATCTGCCGTTACCGTCACAACTGTCGGCTTGGATACTGTGTCAGCGGCCCAGGTGTGCGCGAACTTTGATTCATTGAATGAATACTCATCCTTGTTCCCGAACGCAGCGCGTACACATGCCCATGTCTCTACACCGCTTCTGCTTAGGATGTCTTCTTGTGTCAGTGGTAACTCACTCTCAACGCGAGCTACAGGCAAAGGAACGTTTTCAGCTACGGCTTCTTTGACGATTGGTTTCGGAATAATTTCAGGAATATTTTGTTGTTGGATTTGGGGTAGCATTCGTAATGCTTCACGGTGAATTTGCGCCATGAATGCATCACCACGCGCTTCCAGATCCTTACGGCTGATATAACTGGTTGCGGGGCCATTCCAATTTTTATCGAACACAGCGACAGCACCTGCAAAGAACGCGCCGCTTGGTACCTGCTTCTCATCTTTTGGAATAAACCATTTCGGCACATCAAAACCAATGCGACCGCGTATGAATGCGATGTGATCAGCGTTTTCAGGCCACCAGACCTCACTTGTCGCGGCTTTGATCAGGATGACATAACGTCCGCCCTTTTCTCGCATCGCCATTGTGTGA
This sequence comes from Phytobacter diazotrophicus, assembly GCF_052061655.1. Classification (NCBI taxonomy): domain Bacteria; kingdom Pseudomonadati; phylum Pseudomonadota; class Gammaproteobacteria; order Enterobacterales; family Enterobacteriaceae; genus Phytobacter; species Phytobacter diazotrophicus. The sequence continues at coordinate 4,310,243 of NZ_CM125428.1, forward strand.
TCGACAATGTGGCGCATCCCGGTGATATACACATCATCATGCTGCATTGCGCGGCTGTATGGTGGGTTAGCGAATGCCGCTCCGTTCAGTTCTGCAAGACGCTCTGACCAGTCATGCGTCAGCGCATTGTCTTCTGCTGTATAGAAATCAGGGCATTTTGAATTCTCGCCATCCGTGAACAGATCAAGCACCAACGGGCCAAACATGGCATTAATTCCCCAAAAAATGTTGTCGGGGGTACACCACTGATCGCCAATCTCTTTAAGCTCATGAGAGGCTTTTCCACGAAGTTCATTCAGTGCCTGAGTATATTTATTAGTCATAAGTCACCCCACAAACCGACCAGGAAGGTCGTAAACACGTTCACCGCAAGCGCTATAGGCTCGGTTTTCCAGGCATTTCAGACGCTGCTCTAGGCAATACGCTCTCTCTTCGGTTAGTCGCGATGCATCAAACGCTTCAAGCCACATCGTAGCTGCGCGGAGATACAGCCCTTTTGATTGCAGTTCCTGCGCCTTGCGAACCAGCCCCCGCGAACGGGTGATTTCATCGAGCGGTATACCGCCAGTTTCGGGGTACGACTTAGCCGCGAAATAGCAGTACTGGCCTTTGATCATCTCCCTGGTGGTGAACTCACTTTCATACAGTCGGTAGGCCGCACGTTGCACAACGGTGCGTGGAACCCTGTGAAATACCAGCCGGAGATCTGCAGCGCTTGTTCCGGGGTGTGCCTCGATGTATTTCAGGACTTCGTGAATCAGGCTCATGTGCGAAACCCCGCGTTATCAGGAAGTGAGTAATCAACCTGGCCGTGGGTGGCCTTGAATGCCTGATCTTCTCGGGTTACTGGACGATTGACCGCTGGACTTAGTTTCAAGGTCACTTCGTCCCACTGCTCACGCAGCTTGGAAGGGCTCTTGATGTTTTTCTTCCAGAAAGCATCCTGGTTGACGCGCTTGTACAACTCGCAGATTTGTTTGTGAGTACGACCGTCAAGAGTGCGCATGAGTCGAACATCGTTCGCCCATAAGTGCCAGTCCGGGTCTGCAGGAATAGATACGCTTGGATCTTGCTCTGCCGCGTCCTGGTACATCTTGCGGATTAACTTCCAAATCCATTGAGCACAGACTAAATCAGCCTCTGTTCCCCACTGACGTTTGCTAAGGTTCCAGGTGTGTGCGTCTGGATGGCTTTTTAAGAATTTCTCTTCCGGAGATAACTCAGGTTCGTCTGACTGCGAAGCGGTCGGACAAGAGGGTTTTAAGATCTGATTGTGGTGATCTGTGTAATGATCTGTATAGAGAATAGGTTCCGCGACATCGCGGCTAAGGTTCTGTGATTCTGCGGAATGGGTTCCGTGATTCTGCGGAATAGGTTCCGCAACTTCGCGTTTCCCGTTCCGTGATTCTGCGGAATCCAGAGGGTCCGCGAATATAGCGGCAATTAAAGCCTCTCCTTTAACACGATAGTGGGTCTTTTTCGTACCATTAACTTGCCGCTGCGCTTTCTCGATGATGCCTGGTAGCCAGCGGGTGCAAATCTTGTTTACAAGCCTCTGAATCTGGTCCTCGCTTACACCGCGAATTTCAGCAGCAAGCTCGCTATGCTCCTTGTAAAACCAGCCATCCTTCTGATCGGACTTACCTGACCAGAACACGAGCTGATTCAGCACCGCCCCAAGGGCATGCGCTTGCTGATCACCGGCAAAGAAGTCGAGGTAAGGTACAGGGATAGTGATGCTATTCCTCTGCCCTGACATCGACTGAACAATTTCAAATATCTGGCTCATCCCTGCCCTCTATCTCTTTGAAATATTGCAGGAATCTGTCGAGAGGGCTAAAGCACTCGGGCTTATATCCCTGAGCTTCTCGGAGGTAGATAACGCGGTTGCTTTCTGGCTCCCAGCGGATAACCCGAACAGGGATTCCGTATTGGTCTCTGAAATGCCGATTGATGTTGCGCATAGCTGAGCCTCCACCTCACGCCGCCAGTCACCCACAGCCCACTCGGTAAACTCGTGGGATACAACCGGGCGATCACCGGGTATATTTACTGCATAGCAATAATCAACCTTCGCTTTGCCACCAGGCATAGGCAGCGCAATCAGTTGCGAGCGGCGGTACGGTGTTGTTAATATGTTCATGCGTTAGTTCTCCACACGATTGCTATGCGCCACGACGCCCGGAGCTGCACACTCGCGGGCGTCACCCTTTTCAGGCGCGCAAAAAACCCGATACAGAAGCGTTAAATGCTCCTGCCACTTCGCCATAACCTGGTAACTGTTCTCTTCAATTCGCTCGCGTTCGTCAGCATCAATAACCCCGTCAGCCGTCGCTATGCGGACGTACTGAGAGTGCTCGCTGATCCATTCAATCGTTTCCATCAGGCGCTGATTGATATCTGCGTTATCAACATCCTCAATAGCCACCAGCGGAACGTTGACGCTGTTCGACTGGCGAGAAACGGCATCGGCGATATGTTTGGTACCGCTTGCCTGCTGGAGGACCATCGCCCACCCCATCGGGAATATCTGATCACCACCAGCACGAAGCCGGTTAAAAAGCGCGTCCTCAGTAACACCCAGCCATTCAGCGGCTTCGGCGTATCCGCCAGGTAGCGCGGCGATCGTCTTTTTGATTGCAACCACCATCCACGCTGGTTGTTTATCTACTTGCCAGTGATTACCCACGGTTAACCCCTTGATTCTGTGGTTACATTTTTTGCTATACCGGACTAATTTGGTAAAGCAGATAAATTAATTGCGTTTATCTAACGTTTACCCGGTTCAATAGCTCGATTGTCAAAAAATGTTAAATTTCACTTCATTACATTTATCAAATTGATAAATCAGTTATCGCCAAGATAAAATAATAATGATTCTTTACTTACAGGTGGAACACCCTCAATTTTCTTGGTCGCCTCCTCAATTGCTGAGGCGCGTCGCGGGGAGGGGGTTCTTACGCCATAGGCATACAAGTTCAGGTAGCCTGGTGATGTTCCAACCAGAGCGGCCAGTTTTCCCCATAGCGCTGGATCTATTTTTTTCGAATCCTTGCGCCAACGGAGTAATTCATTGTCATTGCTCATTCGTTGTCCTTGGATGGGTTGTTGGTAAATTAAAGTTTATCTTTCTGATAAATTTTTAGCAAATGCAATTTATCTTTTTGGCTATTTATCAAATTTATCAAGGGTGTGATCATGTCCCGCATGGAGATAAACGAAATAAGACGCAGGAATCTGCGCGCCCTGCTGGATGCTTACCTTGCTGATGGCGGGAAGAAAAAAGACTTCGCAGAATTGATCGGTGTTGAAGCGCCGCAGCTTACTCACGTCACTTCTGACCCAGCCAGTAGAAACATTGGAGATAGGGTTGCTCGCAGAATTGAAGAAAATCTAAATCTGGCAAGGGGTTGGCTGGATGTAACTCAACATCAGCAACTAGTGGTGAATTCTGATTCAGTACGCAATAAATTTATCCTGAATCAACTTTCATCTAACACGAATACTGGACAAACAAACAGTAGTAGCTTTAATCTGATAAAATTAAGCGACAGTGACTTTATCGGAGATGTTAAGCTGATGGACAGTTATTCCAGCGTTATAAACCAGATCGACGTCGACGAAGAGTACGCGCGGTCAATGTTTGGTGGTCGTGAAAGTTCGGCGTTGCGAATTCACACGTCACACGGTGATAGTATGCTGCCAACAGTTGATCCTGGTGAAGTTGTTGTACTGGATATAACAGTGCATGAAGTTGTTTCAGATGGAATATATCTTTTTGAATTTGAAGGAGATATTCATCTTAAACGACTGCAGCGCGTTAAACATGATCTGACTGTAATTAGTGACAATAAGGCATACGATAGTTGGATTATCAGCGATGATGAGCGGAAAGGGTTGCGCATCATTGGATTCCTGATTGGCAAATTCGACATGACGTATACCAGACTTGGTTAACCTGTCACCATCCTAAAAAACCAGCCGCGTGCTGGTTTTTATGTTTCTATTCACCTCCGAATTTCCCACCAAACTTTACTTGATAAAGCTTATTTATCTTTTTTGATAAATTTTCTCTTTACCTTTTTTATCTTTGTGATAAATTTTAATCCATCAACAGCGAACAGGCAGGACGCCCACGAAGTAGCCGCCCCAGGCGTATGAAGATGGGGATGATTCGCAGGCAACAGTGGAGGATCAGTATGGGAAGTACAGAGAAAATGACGCCGCAGCAATTCTGGGCGTCAATTAATACGGTGGCAGCAACTAGGTGCGCTCAATTACAACTTCAAAGTCATCACGCTTCTGGTGACCAAAGCGCGCTTCTTTCGGAAGTGTCCACCCTTTCATCTCTTGTGAAAGAGCTAACCGGATATCCTCTTTTTCCATTAAGCGACATTGAGAAATCGGCCAGTGGTGTTTCTCACAAAGATAAAGGTAAATCGCTTCAAAGCCATCAATGTCAGATGGATAGCCTTGCTTTTGGCCAAGATGATCGCCAAAGCACTCCAGACTGTAATTGAGGTCTGCGATGGCGCGATGAAGGTTCCATCGAACCTGATAACGTTCTCTACTCATAAAATTCCCTTCTTACTATAGGTAGCCAGAAGGATAGCACCGAGCCTGGTGTGGTTAAAATACAGGCAAAGAATAAAGCTGTGTAGTCTTCGGGCGGTATCAGCATCTTCCACTTAAGAGGCAGATGATAATGTTCTGGCTGGTACCGCCCTCTTTTTACACAACACACAAGAGCATCACCGCAGCGACGGCTCATAACCCAATCGCTACGGGCGGCACTCACCGCAGGTGCTCTTTTGTATTGTGTGGAGAAACTAACGTTTAGCGCCAGTGCAGTGGCGTTGAGGAAATTAATATGAACAGCCCGTTCTTCAAAAACTTGATGGTTTATCGCCTAAGTCGCGATTTCAACATCGATACAGCCGAGTTAGAACAGCAGTTACAACTGCTTCGCTTCACCCCATGTGGCAGTCAGGATATGGCTAAAACTGGTTGGGTCACACCAATGGGCCAGGAGTCAGATCAGTTGCACCACGAAGTGAATAAGCAAATTCTGTTGGTTATTCGTCGCGAAGAGAAAATACTTCCTAAGCCGGTTATCAGTGAGGAACTCAGGAAACGCATTTCACGTCTTGAGCAGGATCAGGGTCGCCGTTTGAAAAAGACGGAGAAAGATTCTATGCGTGACGAAGTGCTGCATTCTCTACTGCCTCGCGCCTTTTCTAAAAATTCAGTTGTTCGTTTGTGGATCAACGTCACTGACGGGCTGATCATGGTTGACGCCTCAAGCGCTAAACGTGCTGAGGACTCGCTTGCCCTTCTTCGCAAAACGCTTGGTTCATTGCCTGTTGTTCCTCTCACAATGGAAACCCCAATCGAGTTAACCATCACTGAGTGGGTGCGCTCCGGTAATGCTCCCGCAGGTTTTGCACTGGGTGATGAGGCTGAACTTAAAGCAATCCTGGAAGATGGCGGTATTGGTCGCTTCAAAAAACAGGCTCTGGTTAGCGATGAGATTCACATGCATCTCGAAGCCGGGAAAGTAGTAACGAAGTTATCCCTCGACTGGCAGAACCGCATTCAATTTGTTCTCTGTGATGACGGCAGCGTTAAGCGGCTCAAGTTTGCTGACGAACTCATACAGCAGAACGACGACATAGACCGCGAAGATATCGCCCAGCGCTTTGACGCTGATTTTGTTCTCATGACTGGCGAACTGTCTTCTCTGATTAATGGCTTAACCACCTCTCTCGGCGGCGAAGCCCGGCGATAACCCCTCGGCAGTAATTTACCCCATCTCAATGGGTTGGGTTGCTGCACGCGAAATCTGACGATTTCAGGTATCGGAGGCCAGATGAACCATATCGAGTTTATCGAAAAGAACGTTAAAAAAGAACTTACCCGGCAAGGGTTTGCACCTTCGGTGGCTCAGGGGGGGCGTGGCAAGCGGTTGATTTATATAAGCGAATGTCACAGGACAGTAAGAAAGGAATGATTTACGACGATGTTTTGAGGCACGCGAAGTTGTGGGCCGAAAAACAGACAACAAAATCGGAGCGTTCAGCACCAAAGCGAAGCAAGAAAGACACTCAGCAAGGCTTGTTCTGAACCTCAAAATTAAGCGCGGTGCAGCGTGAAATTCAGGAGAACTAACAATGCGTATGACCAAAGAGCAATTACTAGACGCCGCACGGAAAGCGGCTAAATACGTGCCGGAGGCGACCGCAGACATTATTAATGAACTGGCTAACCGTCTGGACGTCACCAGTGTGGCGTTAAGCGAATCGCTGGAGCAGCGTAAGGCACTGGCAGTTGAAAATAACTTCTTGCTGGGGATGGCTGCTCGTGAACTAAACACCTCCTGGCTACATAACCGCGCCATGCTCGGTATGCAGGCGGCTTTGCTCTGCCTGTCTCAAGGCGACATCAAAGCTGCTCGGGACTGGCTGGAGGGCACTACTGACGAAGCTGTTGCAGAAATGCCAGACGACATGACTCCGGATGGCTTGCAGTTATGGTACGACAGTTACATGCGAAGCGAGGATGGCAAAACAGGTTTCCTGACCCGCGAAGAAGCACTCGCCGAATTGAATAAGCGAATTCCAGTGAGCGCATCTGGAGTAATGGCTTTGCGTGATGAGGGTATTAACTTCGCAGCTTCACGTCTCGCTGCAGCGTACAACCACGGTTTTGTTGATAAGCCAATGTCAGAAGTTGGCGACATTGTCCGAATGATACTGGACGCCAAGAATGATTTAGCTAACGACCCCGTACCACCAGCCGATGGGCTGTCTGGTGAGTACGCAGAGAAATCACTGACCGAGTGGGTCAGTAAACTTTCGGGGGCCACAAGCAATGGCCGCTAACTCATTCAAAAAGATGACCACGAAGGGCGGTGTGATTAAACGCACCGATACCGGGATGTTTATCAGCCTGGATAATATCTTCGTCAAAGAGGGCTTTAACAAACGCGACGATGACGAGCGTACTCGCCAGGCTGATGACGACCTTTTCAACTACCTCATGAATGGCGGCACCGTTCCCCCGCTGGAAGTTACCCCACGCGACGAAGGCGGTGTTTGGGTTGTTGAAGGTCACCGTCGTTGCCGCTGCTATGAGCGCTGCCGTGATGCAGGTAAACCGGTTGATCGCATTCACATCATGCCATTCGTTGGCAATGACGTTGAGCGCCTGGCTCGTGTCATGACCAGTAATAACCAGTTGCCCCTCACCCCGCTGGAACAGGCGCAGGTAATTAAGGAACTGGCTACAACTTTCAACCTGACCACTCAGGAAATAGTGAAGCTTGTTCACAAGTCGGTCCCTACGGTTGAGAAGTTACTAACCCTCGCCACTGCTAACCATGACGTTCAGCAGATTGTTAAAAATGGCGAAGTTTCCGTAGGCGTTGCAGTTGAGCGTGTTCGTGAGCATGGCGAGAACGCCGGGAAAGTTCTTGAACAGGATCGCGCCGTTGCCGCTGCTGCTGGCAAAAAGAAAATCACTAAAAAGGTTATCGCCCCGGAGATCAGCGTCAAAAGCGCCCGCCGTCTCGTCGAACTGATCAGCCTGGCTGGTATTGACGATAACGGTGTAGTCACTCTGGAAGGCCTAGCACTGGCAGAGGCGATTGCGATTATCGATGAACATAAGGCCATCTCAGCGCAGCGTGAAAGCAAAGGAGCACGATCATGAAATGGGGACACAACGAATTAGCTCACGATCTGGCTGAACATTTACGCCAAAACACTGCTCGTATCTACTGGGAAGATATGCAACTTGGCCCGTCCGGAACCTGCCGCCCTGATGTATATGCAATGGCCCATAGCTACAGCAAATTTTGCCCCGTTGTTTACGAAGTCAAGGTAAGCGTTAGTGACTTCCGCGCTGACGTCACCGCTGGAAAGTACACCAAATACTTCAAGTACGCAGGCGGTGTCGTGTTTGCCGTGCCCGAAGGACTGCTCAAGAAAAGCGATATTCCGGAAGGTTGCGGCCTGATGATCCGTAAAGAATCCGGCTGGCACACTCTGAAAGGTCCGACAATGCGCCAGATTGACAACCTGCCTCGCGATGCCTGGATGAAACTTCTGATGGATGGAGTTACACGCCAGGTAGAGCGTACACAGATTAAAAGTCGCGCGATTAATACCTATTTTGTCGATCAGAAACTGATGAAAACTCATGGGGCTGAGATTGCCGATCTTGTGTCTCGTGCTCATAGGTCAAAGGAACGACTGGAGCAGGAAATTAAGGCAAGGGATGAACGCCTTAAAGAGGTTCGCAAGGAAAGCCAGGAAGAGATTGAGCGCAGACGCAAGCGCCGTGAAGAGTCCGAAGAAAGGCTTACAGATGCGCAGCAGGACCTGGCGAAAGCACTGGGCCTTGAACCAAATGTGCCTATGTATGTGTTAATCCGCACGCTCTGGGAGGCTACACGCCGACTTACTGGTGACGAAGAAATCCAAAGGCTACGCGGTGTTTTAACTCGCATGGAAAAAACTTTGAGTGATGGGTTGCAGCCTCTACCAGGGGAGAATGCAGCATGACCACACAATTACCGAGCAAAGAACAGGTTATTGAAAAGCTGGAATCACTCATTACCGACGCGTACCAGTTCGCTTGCTCCCTCGATATCGGTGAGGAACGTACGGAAGCGTTTGAACTGTATGAGGCACTTCGCAGGATGCAACGCCGAGGCGCAGCATCTGAAATGCTGGCGGCCACGAACCCACTCATTCGCCCAGGGATGATGGACTATGACAGTGATTGCTATGAAGACTGGGGAGAGGACGACGACTGATGCCCAGCAAACTGAAACAGCGGCGCTTGCGCCGCCTTAAATCAGATGTTGCCTGGTGGCGCGATGAGGCCAATGACTGGAAAGAAATCGCACTGGAGCACGCCGCCGAGATTGAGCGACTGAAAGGCCAGGTGATTCACGTAGTGTTGCCGATGATGGTGCCACCAGCAGTAATTGAAGGCATGAAGGCCAAGCGCGTAGAGCATCAGCTTTGCCTTAAATGTAATGACGGCGCACGGGGCGGCTGTTCCGCTTGTGCCTACAATGATCGATAACCGGGTGCAGCCGGTAGTGGAGAAAGTATGGCTACAAAATATCTCACAATGAAAGACATGTGCCAGTTAACAGGGAAGAGTAAACCTACGTTATGGCGAATGTATGCAAAGCGCGGTGAGTTCCCTAAACCAGAACGAACGGCAAGTGGGACATTCCTGGGGTGGAGCGAGAAGGTTTATGAAGATTGGGTAATCAGTAATAAAAGCCAGCCATTTTGATTTCAATACCTGACCCGTTACCTGACCTTGCGTCGTAGCGGGTTTTTCATATTTATAGGCTAACTTATTGAATTAAATGGTACGCCCTACAGGGTTCGAACCTGTGACCTACGGCTTAGAAGGCCGTTGCTCTATCCAGCTGAGCTAAGGGCGCACTGATATCTCTTACGGGAGAGTTGCGGATCGGGATTATACGGTCAACACCTGTCGAGTCAATGGCTTTGCTCTCAGATGCTCGCGAAGTGAGCACCATTGCGCACTTTCACCGCCCTGCCTTTACGCACGAAACATAAACGGTAACTGACAGCGCCGCCCACTTCTGACAAAATATACACATCCCCACTTCTTTTTAGTTACAGATGGAATCTTCTCTCTGATGGCAGCAAAGATTATAGATGGTAAAACGATTGCGCAGCAGGTGCGCTCTGAGGTTGCTGAAAAGGTGAAAGCCCGCCTGGCAGCCGGAAAACGCGCCCCTGGTCTGGCCGTTATCCTCGTCGGTAGCAACCCTGCGTCGCAGATTTATGTCGGCAGCAAACGCAAAGCGTGCGAAGAAGTGGGTTTCATCTCCCGCTCCTACGATTTGCCGGAAACCACCACCGAAGCCGAACTGCTGACGCTTATCGACAAGCTCAATGCGGACAATGAAATCGACGGCATCCTGGTACAGTTACCGCTGCCTGCCGGTATCGATTATGTCAAAGTGCTGGAACACATTTCACCGGATAAAGACGTCGACGGTTTCCACCCGTATAACGTTGGCCGCCTGTGCCAGCGTGCGCCGCGTCTGCGTCCGTGCACCCCGCGTGGTATCGTGACGCTGCTTGAACGTTACAACATTGATACCTACGGCCTGAACGCCGTAGTCATCGGCGCATCTAACATCGTCGGTCGCCCGATGAGCATGGAGCTGCTGCTGGCCGGTTGCACCACCACCGTGACCCACCGCTTCACCAAAAACCTGCGTCACCATGTGGAAAACGCCGATCTTCTGGTCGTTGCGGTCGGCAAACCAGGCTTTATTCCTGGTGAGTGGATCAAAGAAGGCGCCATCGTGATTGATGTTGGCATCAACCGTCTGGAAAACGGCAAAGTGGTTGGCGATGTGGTTTACGAAGATGCCGCGGCGCGTGCCTCGTATATCACGCCGGTGCCGGGCGGTGTAGGCCCGATGACCGTCGCAACCCTGATTCAGAACACACTACAGGCGTGCGAAGAGTACCACGACGTGGAGAAAGCATAAGATGGCAACATTCTCACTGGGCAAGCATCCGCACGTTGAACTCTGCGATCTGCTGAAACTGGAAGGCTGGAGCGAAAGCGGCGCGCAGGCGAAGATCGCTATCGATGATGGTCTTGTCAAGGTTGACGGCAAGGTCGAAACCCGTAAGCGTTGCAAGATCATCGCCGGACAAACCGTTGTATTTCAGGGACAAAGCGTCACCGTAGTTGCCTGATATCCCTTCTACAGGCCCGCGAGCCGGGCCTGTTTCCCTGCCCATTTCCCTTACTGCCGGCACGGTCAATAATTGATCGCCTTCAAATAATCACATTTTGCTATGACTGAAAGTGAAATTTCAGTTGCGGAGAAGAATCTCTTCTAACACGATAAGTAGAACGTTTTACTAGAACGTTCTACTGACAATAAATGCGCGTATTTCGCGCAACAAAAAAGCCTGGATTCGGGGGAATCACACGATGAATGTGTTATCAGGGTTTATTAAATCACTCTCAAAGTTGTCCATGATTGGGCGTGCGTTAATGCTGCCTATTTCATTACTGCCGGCTGCCGGTCTGCTGCTGGCGTTTGGCGATAAGTTTCATTTACCGCTGATGATGAATGCCGGTGGGGTTATTTTCGATAACCTGCCGCTGCTGTTCGCCATCGGCTCTGCGGTTGGTCTGGCCTCTGAATCCGGGATTGCCGCCCTTTCTGCGGCCGTTTCGGTGTTTGTCACCAACATTACCATCAGCACCGTACTGTCGATTACGCCGGAAATGGCTTCACAGGGCGGGAAATATGCGATGGTGGTCGGTATCCCATCGCTGCAAATGGGGGTTTTTGGCGGCTTAATCTGCGGCATCCTCGCAGCCTGGTGCTATAACCGCTTCCACACTATGCAGTTGCCTGAATTTTTGGGCTTCTTCTCCGGTAAGCGTTTTGTCGCCATCGCCACCGCGTTTATGTCGTTTATTCTCGGCCTGCTGCTGCCCTACGTCTGGCAACATATCCAGGCGGGCATTGACGCGCTCTCCGTTATCGTTAACGGCGATAATCAGGCGGCCTCAACCTTTATCTTTGGCCTGACAGAACGTGCGCTGATCCCGCTCGGTCTGCACCATATCTGGTATCCGTCGTTCTGGTACTCCTTCGGGGACTACACCACTCAGGCAGGCCAGGTTATCCACGGCGACCAGACAATCTGGTTCAAAATGCTGGAGGAAGGCACCAAGACATTCAGTAGCGACACCTATCAGAACGCCGGTAAATTCATGCAGGGCGAGTTCCCGCTGATGCTGTTCGCACTGCCTGCCGCCTGTCTGGCGATGTACCACGAAGCGCATACCAAAAACAAAAAAATCGCTGCGGGTATTCTCTTTTCCGCCGCGCTGACCTGCTTCTTAACAGGCATCACTGAGCCGGTCGAATTTACCTTTATCTTCGTCGCGCCGATTCTGTATGTGTTCAATGCGCTCATGGCGGGCCTGGCGTACATGTCCATGTACCTGATGCATGCGCATATCGCGAAATCGTTCTCAGCCGGTCTGATCGACTACATTTCGTTTGGTATTCTGCCGTCGTTTAATGGCTATGAGACAAACTACCTGAATGCGGTGATCATTGGCGTGCCGATGGCGCTGATCTACTACTTTACTTTCCGCTTTGTTATCCGTCGCTTTGATGTCAAAACACCGGGCCGTACCGAAGTGTCTGCGGATGCGAAAGACAAAACGGACGAGGAGCTGGTTACCGAGATTGTTGACCTGCTGGGCGGGGCAAAAAACATTGATTCCGTTGGTTCTTGTATTACCCGCCTGCGTATTGAAGTGCTGGACGGCAGCCAGGTGAATAAAGAAGGACTTAACGGTGTGGGCGCACGCGGCGTGGTCTTTGTCGGGGATAAAGGCGTGCAGGTGATCTTCGGCGCCAGAGCCCAATTTATTGCTCAGGCTATGGCGACATCGCTTGGCAAATAACCTTGTGCTGGTAAGGTGAAATAAGTCTCCTGTATTTATGCAGGAGGCTTTACTATTTCTGACTGATTATTCTGTACTTTCAGGGAGCACGATTGAAAAAGGTCAGCATCATTGATGTCGCTAAACTGGCGAGCGTTTCGGTTTCAACCGTCTCTCTGGTGCTGCGCCAAAAGGGAAAAATCTCCGATGCCACCATCGAGAGAGTTCAGTCGGCTATCAATGAGCTGGGATATGTGCACAACGTCGCGGCCGCGAATCTGCGCGCTAATACCTCGAACCTGATTGGCCTGATCTTGCGTGATTTCAGCGACAGCTTTTCCATCAAGGTGATGGCGAGCATTGTCCAGGAGCTGGAGCGTAAGGGCTATATGGTCTTCCTGGGGCAGCCGCTGGATGATCATGAGCACCTGGAACGCTGCCTGCTCTCTTTTAAGCAACAGGGCGTGGCGGGCGTGATATATCTCTCGTCGGATCCCCTTAATCCGCATTTACCGGAAAGAATCAGCCAGTGTCCGCTGCCAATGGTGGTGGTGTCCCAGTCCATGCCTGCCGAGAGCTGCAATCTGGTGATGCGCGATAGCCGCCAGGCCGCAAGCCTTGCCACGCGCTACCTTATCGAACGCGGGCATCGCAGCATCGCCTATATCGGCGGTATGGAAAAAGACCTGGTACGCCACCAGCGTTTGTTGGGCGTACACAGTGCCCTCAAGCAATACGGTATGGTGCTGCGCGATGAATATGCTCCCGCCTGCAGTGAATCGACCGAATCAGCCAGCCTGGCAACGCGTCATTTGCTGGAAAAAAACAACACCATCACCGCCCTGCTATGCCATTCGCCGAACGCGGTGATTGGCTCTATCAGCGGTATTCATCAGGTGGGGCGTACCATCGGTAAAGATGTCTTCCTGACGCAACAGGTGGCACTGATAGGCTTCGAGGATATGCTCCACGTGAACCTCACCTCCCCCTCTTTTACCTATGTCTCGTCGGCCAGTGAAGAGGCGGGCCGTCAGGCTGCGGGGCTGATTATACGTAAGCTGAAAGAGCCAGATTTGCTGACGCAGACGATTACCCTTTCCGGGCAACTGGTGGTGCGGGAATCCGCATAATAACGCGAGTATTGGCACGCTTTTTTAACGTATGCACTGAGTGCATTCGCGTTGCATTACGGCGGCTGCATTTGCCACATCCCTCATTTTTTCAGATATCATGGCACCCTCTGCCGGATAAGCCATCCTGCGCATCAGGCCGGACATTTCGATTTCGGCATGCCCCTGAAAAATATCGTCCCTCTTTATGCAACAGACCAACTATCAGAAAACGCTGATGTGAATTTCCTGCCGCATCGCAAAAATAATTTTTTCTTTATACCCTGACTTATCAGAAAACACACATCCGGCGATGTAAGCCGTCTCGTTTATACTCTTTTCTTTTGTTCAAGGACTGACAATGCCAACCGTTATTACTCACGCCGCCGTACCACTTTGCCTGGGATTGGGACTGGGCAACAAGGTGATCCCCAGGGGATTATTGCTGGCAGGCGTTGCCCTTGCGATGTTGCCGGATGCCGATGTGCTGGCATTCAAATTTGGCGTGGCGTACGGCAATGTGTTTGGTCATCGCGGCTTCACCCATTCGCTGTTATTCGCCTTTGTAGTGCCCATTCTGGTGACATGGCTGGGGCGACGCTGGTTTAAAGCGAGCCTGATGCGCTGTTGGGCTTTTTTGACCGTCTCATTGCTGTCGCACAGTTTGCTGGATTCGATTACCACCGGCGGCAAAGGGGTCGGCTGGCTTTGGCCGTGGTCAGATGAACGCTTTTTTGCCCCCTGGCAGGTGATTAAGGTCGCGCCTTTTGCCCTGTCGCGGTATATGACGCCTTACGGGCATCAGGTGATCATTTCGGAATTGCTGTGGGTGTGGGTGCCGGGGCTCATTCTGATGGGCGTACTGTGGCACTGGCGGTCCCGATAAATCAGGCTGCGTAACCCGGCAGGGAATGTCCCGGATGACGGCGTAACCGCCTTATCCGGGCTACCAGAGACCAACCCCCTCTGATAGATGCGCCTCTCCCTGGGGAGAGCAGAAGGGAAAAGGGGAACATCGCGTTCCCCTCAGGCGCAGTAATTACTTACGGCGCCAGGTCGTACCCTGTGGGCCATCTTCCAGCACGATGCCCATCTCATTAAGACGGTCGCGCGCCGCATCTGCTGCTGCCCAGTCTTTCGCTTTACGCGCATCCAGACGCTGTTGAATCAACGCTTCAATCTCAGCCACTTCGCTATCGTCTGCCTGCGCACCGCTTTGCAGGAACGCATCGGGATCTTGTTCCAGCAGCCCCAGCACAGAAGAGAGCTTACGCAGATGAGAGGCCAGCGCATTCGCCGCCGCCATATCTTCTGATTTCAGGCGATTCACTTCACGCGCCATATCAAACAGCACCGAATAGGCTTCCGGTGTGTTGAAGTCATCGTTCATGACCTCAATAAAGCGCGCTTCAAACGCCTCGCCACCGGCCGCCGCAACAGATTTGTCAGTACCGCGCAGCGCGGTATACAGACGTTCCAGCGCTGAACGCGCCTGCTTGAGATTCTCTTCGCTGTAGTTTAACTGGCTGCGATAGTGGCCGGACATCAGGAAGTAGCGAATAGTCTCGGCGTCGTAATATTTGAGCACATCACGGACGGTAAAGAAGTTACCCAGCGATTTGGACATCTTCTCGCGATCGACCATCACCATGCCGGAGTGCATCCAGTAGTTCACATACTCGCCGTCATGGGCACAGGTTGACTGGGCAATTTCGTTTTCATGGTGCGGGAACATCAGATCAGAACCGCCGCCGTGAATATCGAAATGGTTGCCGAGTTGTTTGCAGTTCATCGCGGAACATTCAATGTGCCAGCCCGGACGCCCTTCGCCCCACGGCGAGGTCCAGCTCGGCTCGCCCGGCTTGGACATCTTCCACAGCACAAAGTCCATCGGGTTACGCTTCACGTCAACGACGTCCACGCGCGCCCCCGCCTGCAACTGGTCGAGATCCTGGCGCGACAACTGACCGTAGTTCGGGTCCGTCGGCACAGAGAACATCACGTCGCCATTGTCAGCAACATAGGCGTGACCACGGGCGATCAACTGTTCAGTGATTTCGATGATCTCATGGATATGGTGCGTCGCGCGCGGTTCCATGTCCGGGCGCAGAATATTGAGGGCATCAAAATCTTTGTGCATTTCTGCGATCATTCGGTCGACCAACGCCACAAAGCTTTCGCCGTTTTCATTGGCGCGTTTGATAATTTTGTCGTCAATATCGGTAATATTGCGCACGTATTTCAGCTTATAGCCGATAAAACGCAGGTAGCGAGCGACCACATCAAACGCCACGAAAGTACGGCCATGACCAATATGACAGAGATCGTAAACAGTGATACCACACACGTACATGCCGACTTCCCCGGCATGGATAGGTTTGAATTCCTCTTTTTGGCGCGTCAGTGTATTGAAGATTTTTAACATCGAAGATTCCATGTAGACGTGTGTGGAACGGAAAAACGCATATATTACCTGTAATTCAATCCCGAAGCAGCACACTTTGCAAGGTGATCCAACCTCCCGGTTATGCTATAACAAGCGACTATCACTGACCCACAGTCGGGTCTGCGCACTACTCTACCGGAACAGGATGCAAAAATGGTTACTTTCCACACTAATCACGGCGACATCGTAATCAAAACTTTTGATGATAAAGCGCCTGAAACAGTTAAAAACTTCCTGGACTACTGCCGTGAAGGTTTTTACAACAACACCATTTTCCACCGTGTCATTAATGGCTTTATGATCCAGGGCGGCGGCTTCGAGCCGGGCATGCATCAGAAAGCAACCAAAGATCAGATCAAAAACGAAGCTAACAACGGCCTGAAAAACACCCGTGGCACGCTGGCAATGGCGCGTACTCAGGCTCCGCACTCCGCAACTGCACAGTTTTTTATCAACGTCGTGGATAACGACTTCCTTAACTTCTCTGGCGAAAGCCTGCAGGGTTGGGGCTACTGTGTGTTTGCCGAAGTGGTTGAAGGCATGGACGTGGTAGACAAAATTAAAGCCGTTCCTACCGGCCGCAGCGGTATGCATCAGGACGTGCCGAAAGAAGATGTCGTGATTGAAAGCGTGACCGTCAGCGAGTAATCGTGGCGACACTTTTTATCGCAGACCTTCATCTGCAAACAGAAGAACCGGCGATCACCGCCGGTTTTCTGCGTTTTTTGACAGGCACAGCCCGACAGGCTGACGCGCTCTATATTTTGGGCGACCTGTTCGAAGCCTGGATTGGCGACGACGACCCCACTCCCCTGCACCGTGACATCGCCGCCGCCATTAAGGCGCTGGTCGACAGTGGCGTGCCCTGTTACTTCATCCATGGCAATCGCGACTTCCTGCTCGGCAAACGCTATGCGCGCGAAAGCGGCATGCAGCTTCTGCCGGAAGAGAAAGTGCTCGATCTGTATGGTCGCAAGGTGCTGATTATGCACGGCGACACGCTCTGTACGGATGACGCAGGCTACCAGGCGTTTCGCGCTAAAGTCCACAAGCCCTGGCTACAGAGGCTGTTTCTCGCACTGCCGCTGTTTGTTCGCCAACGTATCGCAGCCAGAATGCGCGCGGGCAGCAGGGCCGCCAACAGTAATAAGTCGATGGATATCATGGACGTGAACCTGCAGGCGGTAGTGGAAGCCATGCAAAAACATCACGTGCAGTGGCTTATCCACGGCCATACCCATCGCCCGGCCATTCATACCCTTACCGCCAATGGCCAGGTTGCGCATCGCGTGGTATTAGGCGCCTGGCATCACGAAGGCTCGATGGTCAGCGTGACGGCGAATAACGTCGAACTCCTGCCGATTCCCTTCTGATTTTTCAGGGTTCTGTCTGAAAACCCGGCTTCAAACGCCCTGCCGCCTGTCCTTTTCCCGCCCGCTGCTATAGTTTTGTCTCATATTCAAGGAGAGAAAATCACATGAATAAATGGAATCAATCGCTTATCTGGGGAATGTTCCTCGCGCTGATCGGCCCTATTGCAGTCAGTATATTCGGCCTGGTCGGTTTCTATTTCGGCACGCTAAGCGTTGCAGGCTTTGCGGTTTTATTATGGGTACTCTATTTTTATTGCTTTTATTTGCTGCTGACGCGCCCGCATGATGCTCGCTATGTACAAATCTGCGTATTGATAACCGGGATCCTGCTGTTGCCCTGGAGTATCGTGCTTATTTTTGCGTACTTTGCCAGCGCGAATGCGGCGCATAACTTGCGGGTTTCGCAGAATACCTCGCCGCCAAAAGAGGGCTAATCACGCCTACGCAACCGTTTTCCTTGCCCGTTTTCCGTGCTATTCTTTGTGCCCTCAAAAGCTGTCCGTAGTCACACCCACAGGAGTTTTCTTAACGCATGTCTTCTGTTAACCAACCGGCGCGTATCGCCATTGTCATGGGATCGAAAAGCGATTGGGCGACCATGCAGTTCGCCACCGAAATTCTCGATATCCTGAATGTCCCGCACCACGTTGAAGTCGTCTCCGCTCACCGCACCCCCGATAAACTGTTCAGCTTTGCCGAAAGCGCCGAAGAGAACGGTTTTCAGGTGATCATTGCGGGTGCAGGCGGCGCGGCGCACTTGCCGGGGATGATTGCAGCGAAAACATTAGTGCCGGTGCTGGGTGTGCCGGTACAGAGCGCCGCGCTGAGCGGTGTGGATAGCCTCTACTCTATCGTCCAGATGCCGCGCGGTATTCCGGTCGGTACGCTGGCCATTGGCAAAGCCGGGGCCGCGAATGCCGCCCTGCTGGCCGCGCAAATTCTGGCCCAGCACGACGCCGGACTGCATCAGCGCCTGGCCGAGTTCCGCCGCGCCCAGACCGATGAAGTGCTGGAAAACCCGGATCCACGGGGTGCGGCATGAAACAGGTTTGCATTTTAGGTAACGGTCAGCTTGGTCGCATGCTGCGCCAGGCAGGCGAACCGCTGAGCATCGCCGTGTGGCCCGTGGGGCTCGATGCAGACCCGGAAGCGGTGCCGTTTGCCCAGAGCGTGATTACCGCAGAGATCGAACGCTGGCCGGAAACCGCGCTGACCCGCGAGCTGGCGCGTCATCCGGCGTTTGTGAATCGCGATGTGTTCCCGATTATTGCCGACCGCCTGACGCAAAAGCAGTTGTTCGACAAACTTAAGCTTGCCACCGCACCGTGGCAGTTGCTGGCAGACAAAAGCGAATGGCCTGCGGTCTTCAATACGCTGGGCGAGCTGGCGATTGTCAAACGCCGCGTGGGCGGGTACGACGGCCGCGGTCAGTGGCGTCTGCGTGCAGACGAAACAGAACAGTTGCCGGATGACTGCTACGGCGAATGCATCGTTGAGCAGGGCATCAATTTTTCCGGTGAGGTATCGCTGGTGGGCGCACGCGGCCATGACGGCAGCACGGTGTTCTATCCGCTGACTCACAATCTGCATCAGGACGGTATTCTGCGCACCAGCGTGGTCTTTCCACAGGCCGACATGCGCCAGCAACAGCAAGCGGAAAGTATGCTCTCTGCCATTATGCACGAGCTGAATTATGTGGGCGTGATGGCGATGGAGTGCTTTGTGACCCCGGCGGGGTTGCTGATCAATGAGCTGGCGCCACGTGTGCACAACAGCGGCCACTGGACGCAAAACGGTGCCTCCATCAGCCAGTTTGAATTGCATCTGCGTGCGGTGGTGGATTTACCGCTGCCGCCACCGGTGGTTAACAGCCCGTCGGTGATGGTGAACCTGATCGGCAGCGATTTGAATTATGACTGGTTAAAACTGCCGCTGGTGCATCTGCACTGGTACGACAAAGAGGTGCGTCCGGGCCGCAAGGTGGGGCACCTTAACCTGAATGACAGCGACACCGGCCGCCTGAGTGCGACGCTGGAAGCGCTGGTGCCACTGCTACCGCCGGAGTATGCCAGCGGCATCGCCTGGGCACAGGCAAAACTTGCCTGACTGGCTCCCCGGCGGCGCTGCGCTTGCCGGGGCTACGGTTCAGCTTGTAGCCCGGGTCAGTTGGTCACGCCGCCATCCGGAAACATCTCAATGCCTGTCGCGCTTGTCCGCCCTTTGTGCCAGCCAGTCGCCCAACATCTGCACGACCTGCACCAGCACAATCAGCGCGACCACGGTGACAATCATCACCTGGGTTTCGTAGCGATAGTAACCGTAACGGATAGCCAGGTCACCGACACCGCCGCCGCCCACGATCCCCGCCATCGCCGAGTAACCGATCAGGCTCACCAGCGTAATGGTTAACCCACGCAGCAGGCCCGCGCTAGCTTCCGGCAACAGCACCGTGCAGATGATGCGCATGGGGCTGGCACCAAAGGCTTCCGCCGCTTCAATAATGCCTTTGTCCACTTCACGCAACGCGCCGTCCACCAGACGGGCATAGAAGGCAATCGCCGCCACGGACAGCGGCACCGATGCGGCAATCGGCCCGATGGTGTTGCCGAGCAAAAATTGGGTTAACGGCAACAGCAAAACCAGCAGGATGACAAAAGGCACGGAGCGGATGATGTTCACCAGCACGGAGCTGATGAGATAGACCGCGCGGTTTTGCCAGAAGAGGTTTCGGTCAGTCACGAAGATCAGAAACCCCAGCGGCAGGCCACCGATGATCGCCAGCACCGTTGAGATGCTCAGCATCTGGAAGGTTTCACCAAACGCGAGGCTCAAATCGGCCAGTAAATTATCCACGGATCACCTCCACCTGAGCGGTACGGTTACGAATGTAGTCTACCGCCTGTTCGACAACAGCCGGGTCTTCTGCGGTAAGTTGCACCACCAGAATGCCGAGCGCACGCTCGCCGATATACTCGATTTTCCCGTGCAGAATATTAACCGCCACACCAAAGTTGATGGCCGCATCGGAGAGAACCGGCTGCTCAGCCGAATCGCCAATAAACAGGATTTTCAACAATTGCCCCGGCAGGTGCTCCCGCAGACGGTCCGGCAGCGTCAGATTCAACGTGCGTGAAACCAGTTGTTGAGTAAAGGCATGCTGCGGATGGGCGAAAATATCAAACACATCGCCGGTTTCTACCACCTTGCCGGCGGACATGACCGCCACGCGATCGCAGATGGATTTGATCACGTTCATCTCATGGGTGATCAGCACGATCGTAATACCGAGCTGTGCGTTGATCTGCTTGAGCAGTTCGAGAATAGTGGCCGAGGTTTCCAGATCCAGCGCCGAAGTCGGTTCATCGCACAGCAATACGTCCGGGTGGTTAGCGATAGCGCGGGCGATACCGACACGCTGCTTCTGCCCACCGCTCAGTTGTACCGGATAGCGGTTTGCTTTGTCGCCCAACCCCACCAGTTCAAGGATTTCCGTGACGCGCGGGGCGATTTTGCTGCGATCCCACCCCGCCGCCTTCAGGCTGAACGCCACGTTTTGCGCGACGGTGCGGGTATGCATCAAGTTGAAGTGCTGGAAGATCATGCCGATACGCTGACGGGCTTTACGCAGCGTCAGGCCTTCCATTTTTGAAATCGCCACGCCGTTCACTTTAACGCAGCCTTCACTCGGGCGTTGCAGGGCATTCAACGTACGCAACAGGGTGCTTTTCCCCGCGCCGCTGGTGCCGACAATGCCAAAAATCTCACCGGGCGCAATACGCAAGCTGACGTTGTCCACGGCACGCATGGGTTTCGCTCCCCGTACGGCGGGAAAATCCACGCACACCTTATCTATCTCAATCATGTGTCCCTCAAATAGCAAAAGGCAGGCCGCAGCCTGCCTGTTAACCCAGCGCTGCCCTTACTTCTTATCAGCGGCAGTCATCCACTCCGGTTTCTGGAAGGCACCGTAAACATTTTTCGGATCGTCAATCACCGCACGGTAAGCCGGAGATTTCACGACCTCAACAATGTCTTTGGCGAAGGGTTTATCCGCATCTTCACTGCGTACCGCAATGATGTTTTTGAGGTTCTCATCCAGATGTTCTTGCTTGATCGCAGTAGAAAGATCCAACCCAGCGGCAATAGCGAAGTTACCATTAACCAGGGCTGCGGTGGCGCTATCCAGCGTACGCGGCAACTGTGCGGCTTCCAGCGGTTTAAACACCAGCCCTTTCGGGTTGCTGGCGATATCGCGTTCAGAGGCTTTGGTCGGATCGATATTGTCTTTAATAGTGATCAGATCCAGCGATTTCAGGAAACGCAGGCCACGGGCCAGGTTAGTCGGATCGTTGGACAGCGTAACGATGTCGCCTTTTTTCAGCTCATCGAGGCTTTTAATTTTGTGGGAATAGAAGCCCATGCCCGCCGTCGGTACGGTAATCAATTTGGTCAGCTTCAGCCCTTTATCCGCAGTGAATTTATCGAAATAGAGCGAGTGCTGGAACAGGTTGGCATCAATACTGCCATTCGACAGCGCCATATTCGGCTGCACATAGTCGCTGAATTCGCGCACCACGACTTTGTAGCCTTTTTCTTTCAGTGACGGCTCAATGGCCTGTTTGACCATGTCACCATAAGGCCCCGGCGCAACGCCGAAGACAATGGTGTGCGGATCGCTATTGGCCTGCGCGGAAGATAAACCGCATGCCAGAAGTAGTGCCCCAACGGTGGCGCGTAAACCGAGACGACGTCCCATACATTCTCCCTAACGAAGTGTGTCTGCTGTGTGGCGCACCGTCGACGCGGCGCGCTCCATATTCATTACAGGGATAAGATGGCATAAACATAACGCAGCGGTAATTGAAATAAATTCATGTTGTTGTGAAGTATGTCACTGAAT
The DNA here is from genome assembly GCF_052061655.1 of Phytobacter diazotrophicus. NCBI lineage: Bacteria > Pseudomonadati > Pseudomonadota > Gammaproteobacteria > Enterobacterales > Enterobacteriaceae > Phytobacter > Phytobacter diazotrophicus. The sequence goes on from NZ_CM125428.1 coordinate 4,332,560, forward strand.
GATGGGAGATTTTGCAAAGCTAAGGCGATGAAGCATAAAGAAAAGCGAAATTCAGTCGCCTTCCTTTATGCATTTTCCAGATAAGCAAAGTGAGATCTTTGCTAAGCAGAAGTGCAGGACGCTAATTCTGGGGTCAGTTGGCGTTATCGGCGCAGACAGGTTGAACACGGACAGCGCGCCGAAACCGGAACGGACACGCAGTACGTGGGGTTTCGAGCACTGCCGGGTTCAAACTGGCAAGTCAGATAGCCAAATGCCTGGAATTTTAGAAGTCGTAGCGCAGACGCACTAAGTTCATATCGCCCAGATCGTCGGTGCTGGAGGTAAACACGTGTTCGTAATCCACGCGGAAACCATAATCCAGTTGGAAGCTGATACCTACACCGTTATCGATACGCTGATAGTTGCGTCCATTCACGTATTCGATGCGATCGCCCATAAAGTACGGCTGGACAGATTTCACAGCGTACTGATTAACCGGGATCTTATAACCGGCGAAATATTCAACGCCCCACGCATCACCCGCGAAGTAATTGTGAACCGTGTTTTTCTTGCTCAGCAGGAAGTTCTGATACCAGCCGCCGCCAGCGGAGAAGGTCCAGTTATCCGGTGTCCAGCTCAGCGCAGTACCGAGAATATTCTGGTCGTACGTTTTGCTGTCGTCATTGCCCGGATTGCGCATTTCAGCACGGGTATAGTTCCAGGCCGCGCCCCATGTCAGGGTGTTAGTCAGATGGTAATCCAGACCCAGCGAGCCACCACCTTTACGTTTGTAACGCAGACCGTTACCCGGCAGATATTCGTTATCATCGAACAGATAGGAGGCGTAAACATCCGCATCCCCGAACGTATTCTTATATTTCAGCATATTGCGTGAGCGATAAGAGCCGTCATAATCGCCGTTGATACCGTTACCCGGCGCCTGACCAATCATGTCGTAATCCCAGATATCGGTTTTCGCCCCTACCACATCATAGTAAATGCTGTTTTGCTGACCGTAGGTCAATGTTCCCCAGGTTTTGCTTTTCAGTCCGGTATAGAGCATACGGCGCGTGGTGTCGTGGGCACCTTTTGCATAGTGGTTATCCCAGTCAAACACCGCCGGAATATTGACGCCCAGCTCGTAGTAGTTAATCCAACTGATGTCATCAAACAGGTAATAATCACTGGCGAAGCGGAAACGGGTACCGCCGTCGAAGCCGTTACGTTTGTAAGAGCCTTTATCGCCATCTCCCGTCATCATGTTGAACTGCGGACGAATACTGCCGCCCACGGTGAAATTCAGACGGCTTAACGGATCGCCCGCCTGCGGATCTTGTTTCAGCAGCGTGATCTCTGCTTGCGTTGCAAATGAGGTCATCGCCAGTGCCGCGCCGATCGTTATCGCCAGCGCTTTTATTTTATGTGCCATGCTGTTTCCTTGGTTAATAAGCAGCCAAATAGTTGCCAGCTGAATATTAACGCCGATTAAGCACGCCATGTTGTCGAGTTTTTCGTACTTTGTGCGCTTAAAAATCAGGTAGTTAGCAATTTGTGCACTTAAAAAAAGACACGCCGATTATTTAACCGACGTGTAATCAAAATGACATGATTTTACTGGCTAAACTGGCGGAACAGCGCTTTCCCTTTGAGTAGCCGTGTGCCCAGCCAGCCACCGCATGCGGATAACAAAACGGCGCCGCACAGCGGTAGCGTTACCCACAACCGCCAGTCCGGCTCCCAGGGGAAGTCAAAGACTTTTGTTTGCAGCACCGCCAGCGCCGTTTCCGCACCGATCGCCGCCACCAGCCCGGAGACAAGCCCGAGCAGGGCAAATTCACACCACAGCGTGGTGCGTAACAGTCGCTTGCCGGCGCCGAGCGTACGATACACCACCAGTTCCTGATGACGCTGGCGCATCCCCACCTGCACCTGGGCCAGCAACAGCAGCACACCGCACAGGGTGACCAACACAACCATCACTTCCAGCGCCCGACTCACCTGCTCCAGCACCTGGCCAACCTGTTTTAAGATAGCGCCAATATCCAGCAGGCTGATGGTGGGAAACTCGCGGTTAAGCTGGGTCAACATACCGTTGCCATTCTGCCAGCGGAAACTGGTTAGCCAGCTTTGCGGCTGTCCGTCCAGCGCCCCCTGCGGGAAAATAAAGAAGAAGTTGGGACGCAAACTTTCCCAGTCCACTTTACGCAGGCTGGTGACTTTAGCGGTGAAATCCTGGGTATCACCCATAAAGGTCACGCTGTCGCCGAGTTTGAGTCCCAGGCGTTTAGCCAGTTCTGCTTCGACCGAGACCTCACCGGGTTTTGGTGGCCAGGAACCTGCGGTAACCGGGTTGTGGTTTGCATCCGCCCCCTGCCAGGTCAGATTCAATTCGCGGTTCAGCGCTTCATCCGGGTTCCCTTCCGTACTTTGACCGTTTATCTGCGTCAGTCGGGCACGCACGATAGGCCAGAACGCCTGGGTTACCACCTGGTGTTCAGAGAGAAACGCTTTCACCGGTTCGACCTGCTCCGGGGCAATATTAATGAGGAAATAGTTCGGGCTTTCCGGTGGAAGCTGTTGCTGCCAGCGGTCGAGCAGATCGCCACGCAGCACCAGCAACATTGCCAGCAGCATGAATGACAGCGAGAAAGCCGATAACTGACTCAGCGTCGACCACGGCTGGCGCAGCAGACGATTGACCGCCAGACGCAGCGGCAGTGTTTTGAGGGTAAGCTTTTTCATCACCCGCAGCAGCAGCCAGCCGACTACGCCGCACAGCAATGCCAGAACCACCGCCCCCGCCAGCACCGACCACAGCAGCATGCTGGCCCCCATCAGCCAGGCCAGCAGCAACACAGACACGATACTGATAACGGGAATATAAAATTTCAGCGGCCAGACATCCGCGACAGCATCACGCCGCAATACCCGCAAAGGCTGCGTTGCCAGCAGCAAGCGCCAGGGCCGTATCCCCACCAGCAACGAAATCACCAGCATGGCGCCAATCGACCAGAGCCACGGCCAGCCGCTGGCGGCAGGGAGTGCCACCGGCAGAACCGGCTTGAGCAAGATCAGCAGGATTTTTTCAAACAACAGCCCCATCGCGCCACCGGTGATGGACGCCAGCGCGAGCACCATCAGCCACTGGCCGATGATCAATTTGCGTAACTGCGCCCTGCTCGCCCCCAGCGTTTTGAGAATGGCCACCAGGTCGTAACGACTGCGGCAATAATGCCCCATCGCGACAGCCACCGCCGCGACTGACAGCAGCAGGGTTAACAACGCCGACAGCAGCAAGAATTGCTGGGAGCGCTGTAATGACTTGCCGAGCGCGCCGTCGTCCTGCTCAAGGCCATACCAACGATGTTCCGGCTTAAGCTTCGGCAGTAACCATTTTTCGTAGGCTTCCAGTTGTGCGGGTGTGCCGGCAAATTTTACCCGCCAGGTGACGCGGCTTCCCGGCTGTACCGCTCCTGTTTTCGCCACATCCGCCGTATTCATTAATAATCGCGGCGCCATTTCGAAGGGGTTAAAACCGGAATCCGGCTCCTGCACCACCTCCCCGGCGATACGCAGCGTGGCATCCCCCACATCAATCGAGTCGCCGGTTTTCAGGTTTAGCAGCGCCATCAACCGTGGGGCCAGCAGCACCGTTCCGGCCAGCGGTTTGATCGCAGGCGGCGTGGTTTGCAGGTCGCCGTAGAGCGGATAACTGTCATCCACCGCTTTCACGTTTGCCAGTTGTGGTGTGTCACCGGCGAAGGTCATAGTGGCAAATGAGATTTGCTCGCTAACTTTAAGCCCCTCTTTTCGCGCCTCTTCCAGCCACGCCTGCGGAATTTCACGTGAACTGCGCAACGCCCTGTCGCCAGCCATAAACTCGCGGCTCTGCTGGCTTAATCCTTTTTCCATCCGGTCGCTGATATTGCCCAGCGCTAACACACAGGCCACCGCCAGGCTTAACGCCAGCCAGACAATGAGCAAAGAGGGAGAGCGCCATTCGCGCCAGAACCAGCGGGCGATCATGCTTCCTCCCGCAATTCGCCGTTCACCAGACGTAAACGCCTGTCGCAACGCGCCGCCAGTTGAGGATCGTGCGTGACCAGAATCAGGGTGGTGCCATATTGCTGGTTCATCGAGAAGAGCAAATCAGCAATCTTATCGCCGGTCTGCCTGTCGAGGTTGCCGGTGGGTTCGTCGGCAAACAGCAGCGCCGGGCGACCATTAAACGCACGGGCCAGCGCCACACGCTGTTGCTCGCCGCCGGAAAGCTGCGCGGGAAGGTGATCGAGACGTTTCCCCAGCCCCAACTCTTCCAATAATCCTTTAGCACTGGCACGACTCTGCGCACTGTTTTCACCCCGCAGCAGCGCCGGAAGCTCGACGTTTTCCAGCGCATTCAGGGTGGGGATCAGCATAAAAGACTGGAAAACAAAACCGACATGCGCGGCACGCAGCTTTGCCCGCGCCTCTTCATCCATCGCGTGAAGCGGCTGGCCCAGTAGGTTGACCTCACCGCTACTGCCATCATCAAGCCCGGCAAGAATCGCCAGCAATGTTGACTTACCCGAGCCTGATTCACCAATCAGGGCGATGGTTTGCGCCCGTTTGACAACAAGCTCAACTCCGGTGAGGATGGAAAGTTCCTGCTCCCCCTGACCGACGGACTTCTTAAGATGATGAACTTCAACAATGTTTTCCGCTGGCATTTGGCCTTCCTGTTTTTGCTTCTGTTTAGCCTGCGTGCCGCCGCTGCGGACACGTTACTGGTTCTGGGAGACAGCCTGAGCGCGGGCTATCGCATGGCGGCCAATACCGCCTGGCCTGCGTTGCTCAACGAGAAGTGGCAACAAAAACCGCCCGTCATCAACGCCAGCATTAGCGGCGACACCTCGCAACAGGGGCTGGCACGCTTACCCGCGCTGCTTAAAGAGCATCAGCCTCGCTGGGTGTTGATTGAGCTGGGAGGTAACGATGGTCTGCGCGGCTTTGCGCCCCAACAAACCGAACAAACGCTGCGTACCATTTTGCAGGCGGTAAAAGCCGCAAACGCCGAACCCTTGCTGATGCAAATACGGCTGCCCGCCAACTATGGACGCCGTTATACTGAGTCATTCAGCGCCATCTATCCTAAGCTCGCCAAAGAGTTTGATATTCCTCTGTTGCCGTTTTTCATGGAAGAGGTCTATCTCAAACCCCAGTGGATGCAGGATGATGGGATCCACCCAAACCGTGACGCTCAGCCTTTTATTGCCGACTGGATGGCGACCCGGTTGGCTCCATTAGTTAATCACGACTCCTGATTTATCAGGGACGCTTTCAGGTAAAGTTATGCAAAAAACGATCTTAATAACAGGATGTTCCAGCGGTATCGGTCTGGAAAGCGCCCATGAACTCAAGCGTCAGGGCTTTCGCATCCTGGCGGCCTGCCGCAAAAGCGAGGATGTTGCACGTATGAATCAGGCCGGATTTACCGGCGTACTGTTGGATCTCGACCTCCCCGAAAGCGTAGAACGTGCCGCTGACGAGGTCATTGCCCTGACGGAAAACCGTCTGTATGGCATTTTTAATAACGCGGGCTTTGGCCTGTATGGCCCGCTGTCTACCATCAGCCGCGAGCAAATGGAAAAACAGTTTTCCGCCAACTTTTTTGGTGCACACCAGCTCACCATGCGCCTATTACCCGCCATGCTCCCGCACGGCGAAGGCCGCATTGTGATGACTTCCTCGGTAATGGGGCTGATTTCGACCCCTGGTCGTGGCGCTTATGCGGCCAGTAAGTACGCCCTGGAAGCCTGGTCCGATGCGCTGCGTATGGAATTGCGCCACAGCGGCATCAAGGTCAGCCTGATTGAGCCGGGCCCTATCCGCACCCGCTTTACCGAGAACGTCAACCAGACGCAGAGTGACAAACCGGTGGAAAACCCCGGTATTGCCGCACGTTTTACCCTCGGCCCGGAGGCGGTCGTCGCCAAAGTACGCCATGCTTTTGAAAGTCCGAAACCCAAACTGCGTTATCCGGTTACGGTCGTCACCTGGGTGGTAAGCCTGCTGAAACGCATACTGCCGGGACGCGCAATGGATAAAATTTTACACGGGTGAGTTGAAGGCACAGCGCCTGTCCCCATGTATGAATAAACACTTAAACAGAGAATGACTCATGTCTGTACAGAACATCGTCAACATTAACGAAGCAAACCTTCACCCGACGCTTGAACAGTCAATGACCACGCCGGTGCTGTTCTATTTCTGGTCCGAGCGTAGCCAGCACTGCCAGCAGTTGACCCCGGTGCTGGAAAGCCTGGCGGCGCAATATAACGGGCAATTTATTCTGGCGAAGGTGGACTGCGATGCTGAGCAGATGCTTGCGTCACAGTTTGGTTTACGTGCGATCCCAACGGTCTACCTGTTCCAGAACGGCCAGCCGGTCGACGGTTTCCAGGGGCCGCAGCCGGAAGAGGCCATACGCGCCCTGCTTGATAAAGTCCTGCCGCGCGAAGAAGAGTTAAAAGCGCAACAGGCCATGCAACTGATGGAAGAAGGCAAACATGCCGAAGCGCTGCCGCTGTTGAAAGAGGCCTGGCAGTTATCGCAGCAGAACAGTGAAATCGGCCTGCTGCTGGCGGAGACGCAAATTGCGCTCAACCGCTCTGATGATGCCGAAGCGGTGCTGAAAACCATTCCGCTGCAGGATCAGGACACCCGCTATCAAGGGCTGGTGGCGCAAATCGAGCTGCTGAAAAAAGCCGCGGACACCCCGGAAATTCAGCATTTGCAAGAACAGGTCGAAAAGAACCCGGCGGATGCGCAACTGGCAACGCAACTGGCGCTGCAACTGCATCAGGTTGGCCGCAATGAAGAGGCGCTGGAGCTGCTGTTCAGTCATCTGCGTAAAGATTTAGGCGCAGCAGACGGTGAGGCGCGCAAAATGTTGCAGGAGATCCTGGCCGCGCTGGGTACCGGCGATGCACTGGCCTCGAAATACCGTCGCCAGCTCTACTCCCTGCTTTACTAGCCCCGCCCGCTAAATTTGGGGGTCGCGCTGTTAAGATCCCCAAATTTGGTTAGAATGACATCAAATTAAACAGGAGGTTTATTTGATGCTCATCGTCATCCCCGTTCTTATCTTCGTCGCACTGGTCATTGTAGGCGCCGGTGTCAAAATCGTTCCGCAAGGATATCAGTGGACGGTAGAACGCTTCGGTCGTTATACCCGTTCGCTCCAGCCAGGCCTGAGCCTTGTGGTACCGTTTATGGACCGCATTGGTCGTAAGATCAATATGATGGAGCAAGTTCTCGATATCCCTTCCCAGGAAGTTATTTCCAAAGATAACGCCAACGTCACCATCGACGCGGTGTGTTTTATTCAGGTTATCGACGCCCCGAAAGCCGCCTATGAGGTGAGCAATCTGGAACTGGCGATCATTAACCTCACCATGACCAACATCCGTACCGTGCTCGGCTCGATGGAGCTCGACGAAATGCTCTCTCAGCGCGACAGCATCAACACTCGCCTGCTGCACATCGTGGACGAAGCCACCAATCCGTGGGGCATCAAAGTCACCCGTATTGAAATTCGCGATGTTCGCCCACCGGCGGAGCTGGTCTCTTCCATGAACGCCCAGATGAAAGCCGAACGTACCAAGCGTGCTTACATCCTGGAAGCCGAAGGGATTCGCCAGGCGGAAATCGTCAAAGCAGAAGGTGAAAAGCAGGCCAAAATCCTCAAAGCCGAAGGTGAACGGCAGTCGGCGTTCCTTGAAGCAGAGGCCCGTGAACGTTCGGCAGAAGCAGAAGCACGGGCGACCAAAATGGTCTCCGAGGCGATTGCGGCGGGCGACGTGCAGGCAATTAACTACTTTGTGGCGCAAAAATACACCGAAGCGCTGCAACAAATTGGCTCTGCTAATAACAGTAAAGTCGTGATGATGCCGCTGGATGCCAGCAGCCTGATGGGCTCGATTGCCGGGATCGCGGAGCTGGTAAAAGACAGCACCAGTGAACGGAAAAAACCATGATAGCCGTGCTCTTTGAACATGCCTACATTTTCTGGTTGAGTCTTGGCGGCCTGCTTCTGGCCGCTGAGATGCTCGGCGGCAGCGGCTATTTGCTGTGGAGCGGCGTGGCGGCAGTGGTCACCGGCCTGCTGGTCTGGCTGGTTCCGTTCGGCTGGGAATTACAGGGGGTGATCTTCGCGGTACTCACGCTTATCGCCGCCTGGCTGTGGTGGCTGTGGCTCTCCAGACGGGTACGTGACCAGAAACCGGCAGATGCGTCGCTTAATCAGCGCGGACAGCAGTTGGTGGGCCGCCGTTTTATCCTCGATAATGCTCTGGTCAACGGGCGCGGGCACATACGGGTGGGAGACAGTTCCTGGCCGGTGAGTGCCGGGTCAGATTTACCGGCAGGAAGCAAAGTAGAAGTTATCGCCGTCGAAGGCATTACGCTGCACATCAAAGCTGCGGTCGAATAATCGTAATAATACGCAAGGAAAGATGGTGAAAAAAAGCCACCTCACGCTGGGCCTGTGCCTCTCATTTGCCACCAGCAGCGCTGCGCTGGCATCAATGGATATGGATTCTTGTGCCTGGGCGAGCCCGGGCTGTTTTCTGGTCAGCCCGCCGGTCCTTGGCGTGGCGAACGATACCCGCGATAACCTGCTGCGACTGCTGGATGAGCAAAAAGGCTTTTTATCCCTGCGCCAGCCTGTCCCGTCGGATATTACCCGCAGTCGGGATTTCTATTTCGGCATGCATATGCTGGATTACGATCCCCCGGTGGATGACGACTCGGACACGACGCCTGGCGAGGATCCCCTCAGCCAGCAAATCGCGACCCTGGGCCTCGACGCCGAGGCAATCACTCACCTGACGGCGCTGCAGGACGAAAACGAAAACCGCTTTGTGTCGCTCAATAGCGATACGCTATCGGATTTTTTCGCCGCGCTGCTGGCCGATACAACACTGACCCCCGAGCTACGTCAGACGCTGGCGAAGACGCGCCTGCTTGTCGATGGCAGCAGCAATGCTCAGGATGAACTCAACAAACTCACCGTTCCGGAAGGCTCTGCCGCTGCGTTTCGTGACTATTTGCAGGCCGCAAATCAGTTTTACGCCGGGAATTACACCGCAGCCAGGCAGAGCTTTACCGCCCTTAGCACGAACCCGCAGCCGTGGATCGCCGAAACCGCCAGCTATATGCTGATGCGTAACGCGCTTAACGCCAGCAGTGAAAATGCCAACGGCGAATACGGTGATTTTGACGTCACCAAAGTGGATAAAGCCCTGGCGCAACAGGCGCGGGACAGCGCAGATACCTACCTCAAAAAATGGCCGCAGGGAAAATACGCCGACTCAACACAGGGGCTGCTGCGCCGTATCAACTGGTATCTGCAGGACTGGAATACGCTGGCAACACTCTATGAACATATTCTGCCGCAGGCTGCCGACAGCGATGCGCTGAGCGCGCTGATTAACGAAAGCGACAATAAGTTGCTCAGCAAAGATCTGACCTGGGGAGACAGCTATTTTCTAAGTGCGCCCGATGCGTCGCTGCTGACCTTTATCCAGACGCTCAGGCTGATGCGCGATAATCAGTGCGAAAATCACGCCCACTGTGTCGATCAGGCGTATCTCGATGGCCTTAAAGCCGATTTCGAAAAAAACAAACGGGCCGATCTGTGGAACTATTTGCGCCTGATGCTCGCTTACAACAAGCAGGATTACGCGACGGTGGTGAAAGACATTACTCCGGCGCAGAGCCTGCCCGAGCACAATATCCTCGCGTTTAGCGAACAGGCGCTCTACGGCGATGCGCTGATGGGTCAGCAGCAATGGGATGCCGCACGCGATCACTGGCTGCATCTGCTGGATCTCAGCAAAGATGTTGAGCAACAACAGTTACTGCAGGCGAAGCTGGCGGCCACGCTAGTCAACAGCAATGCACTGGAGAAGATTTTCGCTCCCGATAGCCGCATAACGAATCTTCGCTATCGCTCGCTGGTGCTGAAAACCAAAGCCACTCCTGAGCTGTTACGCCAGCAGGCGGGCAAGGGGCCAAACAACGAAGAGCGCACCATTGCCCTGCATACCTTGCTGACGCAGGATCTGGCACAGGGCCACTATGCCGACTGGTTGCAGGATAAATCCCTGCTCACGGCCATCACCGCCGCCATTCCCGGCGAAGCGTTTGACGATGTGGATGTCAGCGTCTTTAAATGGACAGGCACAGACCCGGAAAAAGCCTATGCCTGCGCATCGTTGAATGACACCGTTGGCGTGCTGAGCAAGAATCCGCAGGATGGCCATGCCCTTAACTGTCTGGGTGAGTTTTTCCGCACCACGCAAACCGAAGTCAGCCTGGCGAAAGACCGTGGCGGCAACGATGCGCTGGATATCGCCACACGTCAGGACGATTTTTCCGGGAAACCACATCGCCTGGCGTGGTACCAGCAGGTAATTAACGACACGAAGGCCGAACCGGAAGACAAGAGCTATGCGCTTTACCGCGCGGTGATGTGCTATGCGCCATCGGGCTACAATGATTGCGGTGGTGAAGATGTCGATAAAGCCGTGCGTAAAGCCTGGTTCCTGCAACTTAAGCGCGATTATCCAGGAAGCGTATGGGCGAAAAGCCTCAAGTATTACTGGTAATCGCTTTTATCAGTTCTCTGTTTATGTCTGTGGCGAATGCCGCAGACGGGCAGGATTTTTGGCTATGGTCGGGCGTTAAGACAGGTGACGAACTGCGCGACGCCCGCACCGTCTATCTGCATCAGGGTGATGTTATTGCCTTCTCCGGTACCGCCGTTTTTGAACGCAAAGGATTACCGGTTAGCCGCCTGACGTTTCCCCATATCTGGCTGACCGTGCGCCTGACGACGCTGGATGTTTCTGATGAGATGCTGGCACGCCTGAACCGTCTGTTACTGCGCTGGCAAGCCGCCGGTAACAACGTGACGGGTCTGCAGATTGATTTTGATGCCGCCACGCACCGCCTCGATCATTACGCGCAGTTTCTGCACCGGTTGCGGGAAATCCTCTCGCCACAGTTCGCGCTGGGCGTAACGGGGCTGCTGGACTGGGCGAAAACTGGCAGCGTGAAAACGCTGAACGCCCTGCCGGTGGATGAACTGGTGGTGCAAAGCTATCAGGGGCGCAACACCGTCGAGGATTATACCGCCTACCTTCCTGCGCTGGCCGGGTTACGCATTCCGTTTAAAGTCGGACGCGTGCAAAACGGCGTCTGGGATCCGCAAGAGGAACAGCGCCTCGCCGCCTCGCCATGGTATCGCGGCACGGTGATCTTTATGCTCAACCCTTAGCGTGTGCCTTGTGATGGCAGCAGCCGGATAGATTATCAATAATCGGGCAGTCGGCGCTGTCATCGCCAGGGCAGGATTCCGCCAGCGACATAAGCTGCTTGCGCATCGCTTCAAGCTCGACAATATGACGCTCAATTTCCGCCACTTTTTGCAATGTGCGGGCTTTGACATCCGCGCTGTGACGGGCCGGATCGTTAAACAGATTCACCAGTTCGCCACACTCTTCGAGGTTAAACCCCACCTGGCGCGCCTGGCGTAGCAGTGTCAATTCATTGATGTGTTGCTGCGTGTAGCTGCGGTAGCCGTTTTCCCCGCGCAGCGGCGGCGTCACCAGCCCTTTATCTTCATAAAAGCGAATCGCTTTGCTGGTTAAGCCGGTCTTTTTCGCCACAATACTGATATTCACCTTTCCCCCTTGACCTTCCCCTTGATGGAAGGTTTAACCTGTTACACAGTTAGTACATGTAATTAATCAGGTCAATCTTTATACGATCTATCATACAGGAAATTAATTATGTCTCACATTACAGAGCTGGAGCTGGACGGACTGTCCTGCGGCCACTGCGTTAAACGTGTTAAAGAGAGTCTGGAACAACGTGCTGACGTTGAGCAGGCGGACGTTACCCTTACCCATGCGCAGATCACCGGCAGCGCCGACGCTTCGGCGCTTATCGATACCATCAAACAAGCCGGGTACGGAGCGAGCATTAGCCACCCAAAGGCTAAACCGCTGGCAGAGTCATCAACCCCGTCGGAAGCACTGACAGCGGCCACTCCTGAGCTTCCGGCAACGGATGACCTTGATGACAGCAAGCAACTGTTAATCAATGGCATGAGTTGCGCCAGTTGCGTCTCCCGCGTACAGAAAGCCCTCCAGGCGGTTCCGGGCGTCACGCAGGCACGGGTCAATCTGGCGGAGCGCACTGCGCTGGTGATGGGTAGCGCCTCCGCAAAGGATTTAGTGAGCGCCGTCGAAGGTGCCGGTTACGGTGCGGAAGCCATAGAAGACGACGTAAAACGCCGCGAACGTCAGCAGGAAACGGCCAACGCGACCATGAAGCGTTTTCGCTGGCAGGCCATTGTCGCCCTGCTGGTCGGCGTACCGGTGATGGTCTGGGGGATGGTAGGTGACAACATGATGGTCACCGACGCCAACCGCTCCCTGTGGCTGTTTATTGGCCTGGTGACGCTGGGTGTGATGATCGTCGCGGGCGGCCATTTTTATCGTAGCGCGTGGAAAAGCCTGACCAACGGCACCGCCACCATGGACACCCTTGTGGCGCTCGGTACCGGTGCAGCCTGGCTTTACTCGATGAGCGTAAACATCTGGCCGCAGTGGTTCCCGATGGAAGCACGCCATCTCTATTATGAAGCCAGTGCGATGATCATTGGTTTGATCAACCTCGGCCATATGCTGGAAGCGCGTGCGCGCCAGCGGTCCTCAAAAGCGCTGGAAAAATTACTCGATCTGACGCCCCCCACCGCCCGTGTGGTAACCGACGAGGGCGAGAAAATGCTCCCTCTCGCCGACGTTCACCCCGGCATGACGCTGCGTTTAACCACCGGCGATCGGGTGCCTGTCGATGGAGAAATAAGCCAGGGCGATGCCTGGTTTGATGAAGCCATGCTCACGGGCGAGCCGATTCCCCAGGAGAAAAGCATTGGCGATGCCGTGCACGCCGGAACGGTGGTACAGGACGGTAGCGTGCTGTTTACCGCCAGCGCGGTAGGCAGCCAGACAACGCTGTCGCGCATTATTCGCATGGTGCGGCAGGCGCAAAGTAGTAAACCGGAAATCGGACAACTGGCCGATAAAATTTCGGCGGTGTTTGTGCCCGTAGTGGTAGTGATAGCCCTGCTCAGCGGCGCTATCTGGTATCTCTTCGGCCCGGCGCCGCAAATCGTCTATACGCTGGTCATTACTACCACGGTTCTGATTATCGCCTGCCCTTGTGCGTTAGGGCTGGCAACGCCGATGTCGATCATTTCAGGCGTGGGTCGCGCGGCGGAGTTTGGCGTGCTGGTGCGCGATGCCGATGCGCTGCAAAGAGCGAGCACTCTCGACACGCTGGTGTTTGATAAAACCGGCACCCTGACCCGCGGCAAACCGCAAGTGGTGGCCATCAAAACAGCGAATGGCTTTACCGAACACCAGGCGCTGCGCTTTGCCGCCGCGCTGGAACAAGGCTCCAGCCACCCGCTGGCGCACGCCATCCTCGAAAAAGCGGGCGCTGAGGCATTGCCAACGGTGCAGAGCTTCCGCACGTTGCGCGGCCTTGGCGTGAGCGGCGAAGCAGAAGGCAGCCGCTTACTGCTCGGCAACCAGGCACTGCTGTCGCAACAGCAGATCACTGTACGCGAACTGGAAGACGAGATGGCATCCCAGGCCGCGCAAGGGGCCACCCCGGTACTGCTGGCAGTTGATGGCAAAATTGCCGCCCTGCTCGCCATTCGCGATCCGCTGCGCGAAGACAGCGTCAATGCCCTGCAACGCCTGCATCTTGCTGGCTATCGCCTGGTGATGCTGACCGGAGATAACCCCACTACGGCTAAAGCCATTGCGAAAGAAGCCGGGATCGATGAAGTGATTGCCGGGGTTTTACCGGATGGTAAAGCCGAGGCCATTGCCAAATTACAGCGCGAAGGTCGCCGTGTGGCGATGGTCGGTGACGGCATCAACGATGCCCCGGCGCTGGCTCAGGCCGATGTTGGTATCGCCATGGGCGGCGGGAGTGATGTCGCGATTGAAACTGCCGCCATCACCCTGATGCGCCATAGCCTGACGGGCGTTGCGGACGCGCTGGCTATTTCGAAGGCAACGCTGCGCAACATGAAACAGAACCTGCTTGGCGCGTTTGTCTATAACTCGCTTGGTATTCCCATTGCCGCCGGGATCTTATGGCCGCTGACGGGAACCCTGCTTAACCCGGTGGTGGCGGGGGCCGCGATGGCGCTCTCCTCCATTACCGTGGTCAGCAATGCTAACCGCCTGCTACGCTTTACGCCGAAAGACTGACCGCGGCCGCCCCGCCATCCGGCGGGGCAATTGCACCTTTCTCCCCTACGCGCTAGCATGGCCTTTTCATTTCAGGAAGCGCGTATGGGCCTGTTTGACTGGTTAAAAAGCTTTTTTCGCACGCGCCGTTACCCATGGCCCGCGGTGGATATTACGCTGTCGGGCAATCGCCATCTGCATCTGATTGGCAGCATCCATATGGGTACCCAGGGGATGTCCCCCCTGCCCGCCCAGCTGCTGCAAAAACTGCGCAAAGCCGATGCGCTGATTGTCGAAGCCGATGTCGCCAGCAGCGGTTCACCCTTTGTCGATATCCCCGATAGCCCGCCCCTGGCCGAACGCCTGAGCCCAGCGCTTCTCACCCAGTTAAGAGAAACCATCGAAGGTCTTGATCTGTCGCAGGATGAGTTTGAAACATGTCCCGCCTGGCATATTGCGCTGGTCTTACAAGCCATGCAGGCACAGAGGCTGGGCCTTCGCCCCGACTACGGCATCGATTATCAGTTGCTACAGGCGGCGCGTCAGTTCGCAACGCCGGTGATTGAATTGGAAGGGACGGAGAACCAGGTCGCAATTTTGCGTCAACTGGCGGATGGCGGTCTTGAACTGTTACAGGATACGCTGACCCACTGGCGTGAAAATGCGCGGCTGCTGCAGGTGATGATAAGCTGGTGGCTGGACTCGCCCCCCACCAGTGAGCCGCTGTCGCTACCGTCGACGTTCAGTCAGTCGCTGCATGATGTGCTGATGCATCAGCGTAACCGTGCCTGGTGTGAACGGCTGCTGGCGTTACCGCCGGGGCGTTATGTGGTCGCCGCAGGTGCGCTGCATCTGTATGGTGAAGGGAATTTGCCGTCGCTGTTAGCGCAAAAAAATGGCCAATAAGATTATTGGCCCGTCAAAGAGGAATTTCAGTTTTTATAGTTATACCGAAGCTCGTGCTTCGGACTAGCGGATTGTCGCTCAAACTTTTCGTCACTGCCAATACTATTGCGCAAGATAGTACTATTTTTGCGTGATAAATCGGGCGTAAGCTGGCTGCATGAAATTACTGTGGTTTGAAGGATTGCTATGACTCCCGCCGTTAAGTTATTAGAAAAAAACAAGGTTCCTTTCCAGATACACACCTATGACCACGATCCGAACGAGACAAACTTTGGAGACGAGGTGGTCCGCAAGCTCGGTCTGAATGCCGATCAGGTGTACAAAACGCTGCTGGTTGCGGTCAATGGCGATATGAAGCATTTGGCCGTTGCGGTGACGCCGGTTGCCGGGCAACTGGATCTGAAAAAGGTCGCGAAAGCATTGGGCGCGAAGAAAGTGGATATGGCCGACCCGATGGTGGCACAGCGCACAACCGGTTATCTGGTGGGTGGTATCAGCCCACTGGGGCAAAAGAAACGTTTGCCCACGCTGATTGACGCCCCTTCACAGACATTCGCCACTATTTTTGTCTCCGGCGGCAAACGCGGGCTGGATATTGAACTGGCGGCGAGCGATCTGGCAAAAATGCTGGACGCGAAGTTTGCCGATATCGCCCGCCGGGATTAACCGCTCAGCGCAGGTTTTCCCCTCACCCTGGCCCTCTCCCCAAAGAGGAGAGGGAACAGGACAAGAGGATCGACTTGAGTGTTACTGCCAGCTCACCTCACCCTTCGGCTCGTAAGCATTCGCATCGAGCGGCGAGTTCTGCTCAATAAATTGCTTAAGCACCTCGGCATCAATAAAGCCGGTATTGACATAACCCGGTTTATTATCAATGCGCGGATAGCCGTCACCACCGGTGGCGTTAAAGCTTAACGTTGCCAGACGGTAGGTTTTCGCCGGGTCTATAGCCTCACCTTTGATTTTCAGGTCGCTCAGTACGCCGTTCTTCGCCACGAACCCGACATTGGCAAACTGCGGATAAGCACCGGAGTCCGGCTTCATTTTCGCCACAGCAGTGAGATAGTCCGTCAGCTCTTTACCGCTCATATCCGCATAGACCAGGGTGTTGCCAAAAGGCTGTACTTTCAGCACATCTTTATAGGTAATAGCACCCTCTTCAATGGAATCACGCACACCGCCGCCGCTCATTACCGCCAGGTCGGCATTGGTACGCGCCATCTGCCCGGCCAGAATCAGACGCGCCAGATTGGTCTGTACAAAGCGGACTTTACTGCGGTCACCTTCGAGGTGGCCGTTGGTATTGCCGATTTTAACCTCGAGCTGCGCTTTACCTTTATTCTGGAACGGCGTCAGCAGGGAGAGCATTTGCTGGTTTTCCTGAATTTCCGGGGTAAAGAGTACGCGCTCACTTTTGCCGTTATCGTAGGTGACTTTCTTCTTGAGGTTCACCGGAATCAGTTGATAGTTCACCAACTTCATTTCGCCATTACGAAACTCAAAGTCCGCACGTCCTACGTACTTGCCCCATTCGTGGGCCTGAACAATCCAGATACCATTCTGCTTATCCGGCGCACAGGGCGTACCCGGTACGTAATTCACCTGCTTTTTGTTTTCCGACGCCATGCACACCGGGTCTTGTGAGTGACCGCCCACAATCATCGCCAGCGACCCGGCAGGCAGACTGCGCGCCATTTCCACATCGCCCGGCGCATTGGAACCGTGCTCACCATTGTCATAGTGCCCCATGTGGGTGGTGGCAAGGATCACATCCGGCTTCTGGGTTTGTTGCAGCTCTTCAATCACCAGCTTTGCTTCGTCCGCCGGTTTGCGGAACTCGATATCGGTAAAATACTCGGGGTTGCCGATTTTTGCCGTGTCATCGGTGGTTAAACCGATGACGGCGATTTTCAGCCCTTGCCTGTCAAAAATCATCCACGGTTTAAAAAGACGCTCACCGGTGCTTTTCTGATAGATATTGGCGGAAAGGAACGGGAATTTGGCCCACTTTTCCTGCTGGCGCAGCACGCTCATCGGGTTATCAAACTCGTGATTGCCCACCGCCATTGCGTCGTAGCCAATCAGGTTCATGCCGCGAAAGTCAGGTTCTGCGTCCTGCAGATCGGACTCCGGCACGCCGGTATTGATGTCGCCGCCAGAGAGCAACAGGACGCTGCCACCTTCAGCCGCCACCTCTTTGCGAATCCCGTCCACCAGTGTTTTTTGTGCTGAGAGGCCGTACTCGCCATAATCGTTGCGCCAGAAGTGACCGTGATGATCGTTGGTATGGAGGATGGTTATCTTATAGGTTTTGTCCTGCTCATAAGCCTGAGCCGAACCACTTGCCAGAGTAAAGGCGGCCAGCAGCGCCAGCACCATGCTCTTTTTTAACAATTTCATGCTTCTCTCCCTGATTCATTAACAAACGCAAAAGTACTGTGCTCTGAAAGAATAGACAAATAAGTTTTCAGAATTGCGACTTCCTTCAAACCTTATCCGCAGGTATGTTAGCCAGATAACTATTTCAGTTCTGACAATTCTTACATCGCTCAACCTGACAGAGTATTTATGGCAATCAGTGAAACTCCTCAGCCACTGCCCCCGTCTTCCGGGGCAGTTCCTAAGGCGCGCACCGCCTTTGGCATCCTTGGTGCGATTAGCGTTTCCCATCTGCTTAACGACATGATCCAGTCGCTGATTCTGGCGATTTACCCGCTGCTGCAAAATGAGTTTTCCCTCTCATTTTTACAGATTGGGATGATAACCCTGACCTTCCAGTTGTCGTCATCATTGCTACAGCCGATTGTCGGTTACTGGACGGATAAGCATCCGATGCCCTGGTCGCTTCCTGTCGGCATGTGCTTTACCCTCAGCGGCCTGGTTCTGCTGGCGCTGTCGGGCAGTTTTGAAACAGTGCTGATTGCCGCCGCACTTGTGGGCACGGGATCGTCGGTGTTCCATCCGGAATCCTCTCGCGTGGCGCGTATGGCCTCTGGCGGACGTCACGGACTGGCACAATCTATCTTTCAGGTAGGCGGGAATTTCGGTAGCTCGCTTGGCCCTCTGCTGGCGGCCATTATCATTGCCCCTTACGGTAAAGGTAACGTCGCCTGGTTCGTGCTCGCGGCGCTGCTGGCTATCGTGGTACTGGCGCAGGTGAGCCGCTGGTATGCCGCACAGCACCGGGTCAACAAAGGGAAAAAAGCGGCGACGGTAATCAATCCACTACCGCGCAATAAAGTGGTTCTGGCAGTGTGCATCCTGTTAGTGCTGATTTTCTCGAAATATTTCTATATGGCGAGCATCAGCAGCTATTTCACCTTTTATCTGATGCATAAGTTCGATTTATCCGTCCAGAATGCGCAGATTCACCTGTTTATCTTCTTGTTCGCCGTTGCGGCGGGCACGGTGATTGGCGGGCCTGTCGGCGATAAGATCGGGCGAAAATATGTGATTTGGGGCTCTATCCTTGGCGTTGCGCCTTTTACCCTGCTTTTACCCTATGCAACCTTGTTCTGGACGGGTGTATTGACGGTGATCATTGGCTTTGTGCTGGCATCCGCGTTTTCCGCCATCCTGGTGTACGCTCAGGAGCTGCTTCCCGGGCGTATCGGTATGGTTTCCGGGCTGTTTTTTGGTTTTGCCTTTGGTATGGGTGGGCTTGGAGCGGCAGTACTTGGGGTCGTTGCCGACCATACCAGTATCGATCTGGTCTATAAAATCTGTGCTTACCTGCCCTTACTGGGGATATTGACCATATTCCTGCCCGATAATCGCCATAAAGCGTGATTTCCCTCCGGCCAAAGTCTGGCTTTGGCCTCATACTTCTCAGGCAAACATGCACTTACAACGGGATCTCTGCTCTCTATGACCGGGTTGCCGTTTAATTTCGCCCAACGTGCCATTTTCTTCAGAATTCAACGATTATTCATGAACACGATGCTTAAAATTGTCATAAACTGTAACCTGGGTTTTGGTTAATAAACCAAAATGGATCCACGCATCAACGAAAGGAGACGGAATGCATCACGCCACACCGCTTATTACCACCATTGTCGGCGGGCTTGTTCTCGCTTTTATCCTCGGCATGCTTGCCAATAAACTTCGAATTTCTCCTCTGGTGGGTTATCTGTTAGCGGGTGTGCTGGCCGGACCTTTTACGCCAGGTTTTGTTGCCGATACCAAGCTGGCGCCGGAACTGGCGGAGCTGGGCGTGATCCTGCTGATGTTTGGCGTGGGGCTGCATTTCTCTTTAAAGGATCTGATGGCGGTAAAGTCCATCGCCATTCCCGGAGCGATAGCGCAAATTGCCGTCGCCACGCTCCTGGGTATGGCGCTCTCCGCAACATTAGGCTGGTCGCTGATGACCGGCATAGTGTTTGGGCTGTGTCTTTCCACCGCCAGTACCGTGGTGCTGCTACGTGCGCTTGAGGAACGACAGTTAATTGATAGCCAGCGCGGGCAAATCGCCATCGGCTGGCTGATTGTCGAAGACCTTGTGATGGTCCTGACGCTGGTTCTGTTACCCGCCGTTGCCGGAATGGTGGAAAAAGGCAACGTGGGGCTGGCGACGCTCGCCGTCGATATGGGAATAACCATCGGCAAAGTGGTCGCCTTTATCGCCATTATGATGCTGGTGGGCCGCCGCCTGGTGCCGTGGATTATGGCGCGCAGCGCGGCAACAGGTTCTCGGGAACTTTTTACCCTTTCGGTTCTGGCACTGGCGCTCGGTATCGCTTTCGGGGCTGTCGAGCTTTTTGATGTCTCCTTCGCACTGGGTGCATTTTTCGCCGGGATGGTATTGAACGAGTCCGAACTGAGCCACCGCGCCGCACACGATACCCTGCCGTTGCGTGATGCCTTCGCGGTGCTCTTCTTTGTTTCCGTGGGCATGCTGTTTGACCCCATGGTACTGATTAATCAACCACTGGCGGTGCTGGCCACGCTGGCAATTATCATTTTCGGTAAATCGGTTGCCGCTTTTTTCCTGGTTCGCCTGTTCGGTCACTCGCCACGTACGGCCCTGACTATCGCCGCCAGTCTGGCGCAAATTGGTGAATTTGCTTTTATCCTCGCCGGGCTGGGTATGGCGCTGGATTTACTGCCGCAGGCAGGGCAAAACCTGGTACTGGCAGGGGCAATCCTCTCCATTATGCTGAACCCGGTGCTGTTCACGCTGCTGGAAAAATATCTCGATAAAACCGAAACGCTGGAAGAGCAAACCCTCGAAGAAGCCATTGAGGACGAGAAGCAGATCCCGGTGGATATTTGCAATCACGCGCTGCTGGTGGGTTTTGGCCGTGTCGGCAGCCTGTTAGGCGAGAAGCTGATGGCCCAGGGGATCCCGCTGGTTGTCATTGAGACATCACGCACCCGCGTGGATGAACTGCGCGAGCGTGGCATTCGTGCCGTGCTGGGGAATGCGGCCAACGAGGAGATCATGAATCTCGCGCATCTGGATTGCGCCCGCTGGTTGCTGCTGACGATTCCGAACGGCTATGAAGCGGGCGAGATTGTCGCAACGGCGCGCGAGAAGTGTCCGAACATTGAGATTATCGCCCGCGCCCATTATGACGACGAGGTGGAATACATTGTCGAACGTGGCGCAAACCAGGTGGTGATGGGCGAGCGAGAGATTGCGAACACCATGCTGACGTTGATTGAGAAGCCCCCCGTTGTTGAAGCGATGACCGGGTAAAGGCCTGGCCGCCTGATGCCCTCACCCCGCCCTCTCCCACAGGGAAAGGGCAAAAACCGTAGCCCGCACGCACCTCCGAATGGTAACCCGGATAAGCGCCAGCGCCATCCGGGAAGCCATTAAAAGGCTTCGCACAGAACTACCGTGACCAGTACGACTCTTCCAGGCTGTCTTCACGCTCCGGCAGCCCGCGGGACAAACGCGGCGCATGCTGGTTCAATACCTGATAGCTCACACGGTTGGCATATTTACAGACCTGCGCCAGCGACGAGTAAGTCAGCCAGGTAAACTGGTGCTTACTGGAATTTGGCACATTGATACGGTGGTAATTGTTGGCGGTGATATCATGCAACAATGCCGCCAGCGCGCCATCTCCCGCCCCGTTGGTATTCATGATTTTTTCCGGGCCGCCCATGTACGGGGCAATATGTGAATAAATGCGCAGCGGCTGCTGGCAATCTTTATGGCGCATCGCGCGGCTAAATTCATACTGATTAAACTCAGCAATCGCCCCTGGCAATAAAGGATGCTGCGTCTTGCGTTTCGCTTCATCTTCGGTAAAGCCGGCCATATACAGCCCCACCGGACCTGCGGTGCAAAGCACCAGATCGACCCAATCCAGCGCCTTATCCGAAGCCAGCAGCGGATCGCTTTCTCCGGTCAACGCCTGCGCCTCTTCTTCATTCATCGCCAGAATGGAGACATGCTCTTTCAGGAAGTTTTGCCACCACTGGGGGTTATCAGCAA
This sequence comes from Phytobacter diazotrophicus, assembly GCF_052061655.1. NCBI lineage: Bacteria > Pseudomonadati > Pseudomonadota > Gammaproteobacteria > Enterobacterales > Enterobacteriaceae > Phytobacter > Phytobacter diazotrophicus. The sequence goes on from NZ_CM125428.1 coordinate 4,354,211, forward strand.
TCACATATTTCGTGCCGAGCGTCAGCACCACCGGCACGTTATGCTTTTTGGCGTAAGCCACGGCCTGCATGGTAGCTTCCGGCATCGGTTCACCCGGATTACACCGCACCAGGTAAGAGGTCAGTACCAGGGCGGAGGCACCGGCGATGACCGATTCAGGAATACTTTCCGGACGCAATTGATTCATATGACCGGGGCTAATAGCGAACGTACGCTCGCCCGACTCGCTGATCAGGGTAAAACAGCGGCCTATTGCACCGTCTACGCCTTGCAGATAGTTCAGGTCGGTACGGCTTGAGGTATTGCACAGGTAACGATAGGCGTAGCTACCAATCTCAATATTGCTGCACATCACCCCCAGTAAGACCGAGCGGTCATCCGCCAGTACCGAGTAGTTGTGCATGGTATTGCCAATGGTACCGCCCGCAAACTGATGGGTAATCAGGTTTTCGCGCACCAGTTCCTGATATAGCGCCTCGGCCACATCGTCTGCAATGACCAGAGAGTGACCCGCGCTCAGACCGTAACGGGCGATAAACGCGTCATCCACTTTCGCTTCGATATCCACCAGCGTCTGGTCAATACCCACCACCCAGGAGGCACTGACTTCATTCTCTGGCTGAATTTGCTGCAATAACGGATCGCGGGCGTTAACGGGAAAATAGTGTTTGGATTTACGTTTACCGGGAAATTTCATGGTCATCGTTACGGGTGAGGATTGGGCGAAGAATGGTAGCACATTCCCCGCGCCTGGCGATCGGCATTACACCGCATACATGTTCAATATCGGCTACGCAGATCCCGGTTCAGGTCACCTTGCCCCTTACAATGAAGGATTATTTACCGGAGGACACCATGGATAAAGGGAATAAAATACGCGTCCTTGAGCGTATCTCTGCTGAAATGCAGCAAGTATTACACTTTCAACAGGAAAACCCGCAGCCCGAACCAGACGGCGATGATTATCCCACCCAGCGCCGGGCCTATAACGAAGAGCGGCTCTACTGGAACGCCGGAGGGCCAGACATACCGACTAAAGATGTTGACGTACCCACGCGCTATGGCACCGTTCGTACGCGCATTTACGCCTCGCCAAAACCAGAGAGTCAGGCGACGCTCTTTTATCTTCACGATGGGGGTTTTGTGCTGGGCAACCTCGATACGCACGATCGTATCATGCGACTACTGGCGCACTATACACAGTGTACGGTGGTCGGGATCGATTACACGCTTTCACCTGAGGCGCGCTTTCCTCAAGCCATAGAAGAAGCCGTAGCGGTATGCCAGTTTTATGCGCAACACGCTCACACCTTTAACCTGAATATGCAGCGTTTCGGTCTCGCAGGAGACTCTGCTGGCGCCATGCTGGCGATGGCAACCGCATTATGGATACGTGATAACAACATTGACTGCGGGCAAATGACAGCGCTGCTGCTCTATTACGGCCTCTATGGTTTACAGGATTCACGTAGCCGCCGGCTCTATGGCGGCACCTGGGATGGTTTAACCCGGAAAGATTTGCAAAGTTACGATCAGGCTTATCTGCGCGATGAACAGGATCGTGAATCACCTTACTACTGCATCTTTAACAACGAACTGACGCAGGCTATCCCTCCCTGTTTTATCGCCAGCGCCGAATATGATCCCTTAATTGATGACAGCAAAACCCTCTACGCGATCATTCGGGAACATAACGCGCATTGTCGTTATCAAATGTATCCGGGAACGCTGCACGCGTTTCTGCATTACTCACGAATGATGGAGACCGCAGATCGTGCGCTACGCGATGGCGCACGATTTTTCTGCGAAAACAGCCGTTAGCGATATTTCTCCGTGAGACTGACCATCATCTCGATGTGATCCGGGGAATCATTAAGCGCAGGAATATATTCATATTTCTCGCCGCCCGCTTCGAGGAAAAACTCACGGTTCTGCACAGCGATCTCTTCGAGTGTCTCAAGGCAATCGGCGGCAAAACCCGGGCTCATAACCTGAATATGTTTTACGCCCTTCTCACCGAGCATTTTCATGGTCTCATCGGTGTAGGGCGTTAGCCAGGGCTCGCGACCAAAGCGCGACTGGAAGGTCATCATCACTTTTTCTGGCGGCAGTTCCAGGGCTGAAACCAGCTCACGTGTGGTATCCCGGCAGCGCTGCGGGTAATCGTCACCTTGATCCGCATAGCGTTGCGGAATGCCGTGATAAGAGAGCAGCAGCAAGTCGGGTTCGCCATGGCGGGCAAATGAGGCACGCACGCTATTTGCCAGCGCGTTGATATATGCCGGGTCATCCGCATAGTCGCGAATAAACGAGATGCCGGGAATATGGCGTTTCGGGGCAAGGATACGCGCCAGTTCGTCCCATACCGCCGCCACCGTTGAACAGGAGTATTGCGGATAGAGTGGCAGCACGACGATATGTTCAACGCCTTGTGACTGGAGTTCCTCCACCGCGCTCGCCAGCGACGGCGAACCGTAACTCATTCCCAGCGCAACGGGGACATCAGGAAGACGGGCTGCCAGCGCGGCTTGCTGCCTGCGGCTGTAGACCATCAGCGGCGAGCCCTCTTCCATCCACACGGATTGATAGAGCTTTGCGACGCGCGGAGAGCGAATAGGCAGAATGACGCCACGCAGCAAAGGCCACCATAGTAAACGGGACGTATCGACGACGCGCTGGTCGCTTAAGAATTGCCGCAGATAGCGCTTAACGGCCTCGGGAGTGGGTGCTTCGGGGGTACCAAGATTGGCCAGCAGAATACCTGCTTTCGTCTGACTCATTCGCGCCTCTTAACCATTGAACTGGCTAATGATTGTAACTGAAAAGCGCGTAAACGAAACCAATCACAGCGATTGGAAGATTATCCCCGGCGAACACCGGGGATAGAGGCGATTAGCCGAGGATTTTTTCCAGCTCTGCGCGCACGTCAGCCACGGCTTTGGTGCCGTCAACTTTCGCGTATTTGGTGTTACCCGCCTGCGCTTCTTTGGAGTAGTAACCGATCAACGGCGCAGTCATCTGATGGTATTCCACCAGACGCTTACGGACAGTCTCTTCCTGGTCATCTTTACGGGTGGTCAGCTCTTCGCCGGTCACGTCGTCTTTGCCTTCCACTTTCGGCGGATTGAATTTAACGTGGTAAACACGGCCAGAAGCGGCGTGTACGCGACGACCTACGATACGGTCAACGATCAGCTCGTCCGGTACGTCAAATTCCAGGACGTAATCGACTTTGATACCGGCTTCTTTCATTGCATCAGCCTGCGGGATGGTGCGTGGGAAGCCATCGAGCAGGAAACCATTGCGGCAGTCTTCCTGTGCAATACGCTCTTTCACCAGGGCGATAACCAGTTCGTCAGTCACCAGTTTACCGGCATCCATGATGTCTTTTGCTTGCTTGCCCAGTTCGCTGCCAGATTTCACAGCGGCGCGGAGCATATCGCCCGTGGAGATTTGCGGAATACCGTATTTCTCCATAATGAACTGTGCCTGAGTTCCTTTACCCGCGCCTGGAGCGCCAAGCAGAATAATACGCATTGCGGAAATCCCCTCAAATGTCGATTCAATTTTTCAAAAAAGCGCTAAACGATACCACCAGAATGAGTATGGCTCAAGGAAGGCTACGGGGCTGAAACGGTTAGTGGGAAAGAATGTTTAAAAAATGCGGCAATCCTCCCCGCAACAGTCCTCTTCCGGGGGAACGAAGGAGAAAAAAGTGCGCGGTGCCATATCCTCTCCCCTGCGGGGAGAGGATAACGGTGGATTTACGACATTAACAAGGTATTCAAACGCTTAATAAATAGGTTTGGATCTTCCAGCGTGCCGCGTTCCGCGAACAGCGCCTGATCCAACAGCAGTTCGACCCATTCGCCAAACTTCGTCTCATCCTGAGTATCGGCGGTGCGTTTCACCAGCGGATGATCCGGGTTCAGTTCAAAGATGTACTTAACTTCCGGCACGCTCTGGCCCGCAGCAGCAAACAGTTTCGCCATCTGCGTGCTCATTTCGTCGTTATCGGTGGTGACAATCGCCGGGGTATCGGTCAGACGATGCGTCAGTCGTACCTCTTTCACGCGTTCGCCCAGCAGGGTTTTAACGCGCTCAACAAACGGCTCCAGCGCTTTTTCTGCTTCTTTGGTGGTTTCGTCCACTTCATCAGCCAGTTTATCCAGCGACTCGTCAGCTTTAGAGACCGACTGGAACGGCTTACCGCTGAACTCGGTCAGATAGCTCATCATCCATTCGTCGATACGATCGGAGAGCAGCAGAACTTCGATACCTTTCTTACGCAGCAGTTCCAGATGCGGGCTGCTCTTCGCCGCCGCGTAGCTGTCGGCAGTGATAAAATAGATTTTCTCCTGCCCTTCTTTCATGCGCGAGAGGTAATCGTCCAGCGATACGGTCTGTTCGGAAGAGTCCGTGTGGGTAGAAGCAAAACGCAGCAGTTTGGCAATCGCTTCCTGGTTGGCATTGTCTTCCGCCGGGCCTTCTTTCAGCGCCAGGCCGAACTGTTTCCAGAAGCTCTGGTATTTTTCCGCGTCATCTTTCGCCAGCTTATCGAGCATCTGCAGGGCGCGTTTGGTCAGCGCATTACGCAGATTACGGGTAACGGTGCTGTCCTGCAGAATTTCGCGGGAAACGTTCAGCGGCAGATCGTTGGAATCTATCAGACCGCGCACGAAGCGCAGGTAGTTCGGCATAAACTGTTCGGCGTCGTCCATGATAAAGACGCGCTGTACGTACAGTTTCAGGCCATGTTTATGGTCGCGGTTCCACATATCCCATGGCGCCTGCGAAGGGATAAACAGCAGGCTGGTATACTCTTGCTTGCCTTCCACGCGGTTATGGCTCCAGGCCAGCGGGTCGGTAAAGTCATGAGCGATATGTTTGTAGAACTCTTTATATTCGTCGTCGCTGATTTCCGACTTACTGCGGGTCCACAGCGCCTGTGCTTTGTTGATTTTTTCCCAGGAGACCACGGTTTCGCCGTCGACCTCTTCCTGCTTCTCAATTTCCACCGGCAGCGCAATATGATCGGAATATTTGCTGATGATCGAGCGCACACGCCAGTCATTCAGGAAGTCATCTTCGCCTTCGCGCAGATGCAGCGTGATTTCAGTACCACGCTCCGGTTTGTTGATGTCGGCAACGGTATATTCACCTTCGCCAGCAGATTCCCAGAACACGCCATTGTCAGCACTTTCGCCCGCTGCGCGGGTGCGTACAGTGACTTTATCGGCAACGATGAATGCAGAGTAGAAGCCCACCCCGAACTGACCAATCAACTGGCTGTCTTTCGCCTGATCGGAGCCCATCGATTCCAGAAATGCTTTGGTGCCGGACTTGGCAATCGTGCCGAGGTTCTCAATGACCTCGTCGCGGCTCATCCCGATACCGTTATCGGCAATGGTCAGTGTGCGGTTGTCTTTATTAAACGAGACGCGCACACGCAGTTCGCCATCGCCTTCGTACAGATCCGGTTTGGACAACGCGCGAAAACGCAGTTTATCCGCCGCATCCGAGGCGTTGGAGATAAGCTCACGCAGGAAGATTTCTTTATTGGAATACAGGGAATGGATCATCAGGTGCAGAAGCTGTTTTACTTCTGACTGGAAACCGCGGGTTTCTTGTCCTTTCATGTAAGTCGACCTCAACAATGCCATTAAAAAGTAATAGCCGTCATTCTTCGCGCCGCGAATGTACAGGCTATTGAAATGATGAGGGTGAGATGGGGATTGAGAAGGATTTTTTCAAGCGGAGGCCACGTGTCGCAGCCTCCGTTTGGTCAGAATTTAATCTTGTGGCGACCCGCAAGCGAATGGGACAGCGTGGTACCGTCAACCATTTCCAGCTCACCGCCAACGGGAACGCCGTGAGCAATACGACTGGCTTCCACCCCATATTGCGCGCAAAGCTCAGCAATATAGTTGGCGGTTGCCTCACCTTCTACCGTCGGGTTGGTGGCGAGAATCACCTCTTGCATCGATTCCGCCTGCAGACGCTGCTCCAGTCGATCGAGGCCAATATCGTCCGGCCCGATACCATCGAGCGGCGACAGGTGGCCCATCAACACGAAATAGCGTCCGGAAAACTGGCCGGTCTGCTCAATGGCGTAGATATCCGCAGGACTCTCCACCACACAGATTTGACCATTTTCCTGACGGCGCGGATTGCTGCAAATATTGCAGATCTCCTGCTCGGTAAAGGTGCGGCAATCGGCGCAATGGCCGATTTCCGACATGGCGCGGGTCAATGCCTGCGCCAGGCGCATTCCACCGCTGCGGTCACGTTGCAATAGCGTAAACGCCATGCGCTGCGCCGATTTCGGGCCAACGCCCGGCAGGCAGCGCAACGCTTCCATAAGCTGCGTTAACAGCGGACTGGTCTGCATCAGAACGGCATCTTGAAGCCCGGCGGCAGTTGCATACCGGAGGAAACAGAAGCCATTTTCTCTTTCTGGGTTTCTTCAATGCGGCGCGCAGCGTCGTTGAACGCCGCAGCCACCAGATCTTCCAGCATGTCTTTATCGTCTTCCAGCAGGCTCGGATCGATCTCTACGCGGCGGCAGTTATGCGCACCGTTAATAGTCACTTTTACCAGGCCAGCACCAGACTCACCGGTCACTTCCAGCTTTGCGATTTCTTCCTGCATCTGCTGCATTTTTTCTTGCATCTGCTGGGCCTGTTTCATCAGGTTACCCAGACCGCCTTTTCCACCAAACATAGGCTCTTCTCTCAGTAAGTCATAGTTAAGGTTGACAGCAAGCCAGCTTACCATCAAATGGGACGAATACTCTCTTCATCCAGATCCGCATCGAAGAAGCGTTGCAGTGTCTGAATGTTGTTATCCGTAATAATCGCCTCACGCGCCTGCGCAAGTTTCTCTTCATATATGGCCTGACGCCATTCCAGTGGCGTGCGCACCGCCGGATTATCATCTTCAATGATAGTCAATTCAACCGTGTTGCCATGTAATGCCGAAAGCGCGTCCGCCAGCGTTTTTTGCGCAGACGGCGAATTCAGGTGCCGCTGAGCAGAACGTAAATGCAGGCAAATTCGGCTCTCATCCTGCTCTTTCCAGGCGTTGAGCGCCACCTGTTCAACCAGTTTTGGCAGGGTGAGCTGGCTGATTTCCGCCGCCCAGGCATCACGCTCAAGCGACTCTTCGGCCAGTTTCTTCGACAACTCCGGCGTTTTTTCGTGCTCAAGCGCTTTTTTTAGCGCCTTCGGCGTGGCTACCGTCTCTTTCACCTCTTCGGTGACGGTTGTCGCTTTCCAGCGGTAGGCCTCTTTTTTTACCGTAGCCTCTTCATGCGAAGACGTTGCCGGGCGCGACTGCACGCGCTCGGTGACTGACGCCAGTCTCTCCAGCGCGCTATTGTTCACCGGCCGCGCGCGGGATGCGGCTGCCGGTTCACTCTTTTTTGTTTTGTCCGCTCCCTGAGCGCGCTGCAGTTGGCGACGGGCCGCCAGCACCTGGCTGGTGGCATCGGGCAGAGCGACATCATGTTGCGGCTGCTGTTGCGGCTGCGATGGCGCCGCCTGCACTGGAACCTGCGCCGAATTCAACACCGCAGCAGGCGCGGCTGGCGCGAAAGAAGCCTGGGGCGCATCCGGCACCGTTAAAGGCTCACGCGGATGAAACGCCAGCGCACGCAGCAGGGTCATCTCCATACCCATGCGTCTGTCCGGCGCATACGGCAACTCTTTGCGGCCAATGAGCAGCGTCTGGTAGTAGAGCTGCACATCGCCCGGTGGCACTATGCGCGCCAGTTCCCGCATACGTTGTTCAATGGGGGCCATATCACTGCCGAGCGCCGCCGGGCTGAGCTGAATCATGGCGATGCGGTGCATCAGCGTTTGCATCTCCACCAGCAGGGCTTCCCATTCGACGCCACGGGAGGCAGCCTCATTTACCAGCGCCATCGTCCTTTCGCCGTCAGCAGCCACAAGCGCTTCAATCAGCGCCAGTGCCTGGTCGTCATTGAGCGTCCCGAGCATCGTGCTGACAACTTGCGCAGTCAGTTGCCCATCACCGCTGGCAATTGCCTGATCGGTAAGGCTCAGCGCATCACGCAGGCTGCCGTCTGCGGCGCGGGCCAGCAACTGGAGCGCACGCAGTTCGTGGGAAATACTTTCGGCATCAAGAATGTGTTCAAGCTGCTGACGGATTTGATCAACGTCCAGCGCTTTAAGATGAAACTGCAGACAACGCGACAGAATCGTCACCGGCAATTTTTGCGGATCGGTCGTCGCCAGCAAGAATTTGACGTGCTCAGGCGGCTCTTCAAGCGTCTTCAACAGCGCGTTAAAGCTGTGGCGCGAGAGCATGTGCACTTCGTCAATAAGGTAGACCTTGAAACGGCCACGCGCGGGGGCGTACTGCACGTTATCCAACAGGTCACGGGTATCTTCGACCTTGGTGCGGGATGCCGCATCAATTTCGATTAAGTCAACAAAGCGCCCCTGTTCGATTTCCCGACAGCTATCGCACACGCCGCAGGGCGTCGCCGTGACACCTGTTTCGCAATTCAGCCCTTTTGCCAGCAGTCGGGCAATAGAGGTTTTACCGACGCCACGCGTACCGGAAAACAGGTAGGCATGATGGATGCGTCCTGAGGATAAGCCGTTCGCCAGTGCGGTCAGCACATGCTCCTGGCCGACGACGTCAGCAAAAGTTTGGGGTCGCCATTTACGGGCTAAGACCTGATAACTCATTGGCAGGCTCTGAAACGCTGGAGGTGGATTAATAGGGGGGAATGCTATCACAACCTCACCTAATCAGCGAGGCTGACTCTTAGTGACGGACAGCGCACGGTAACCGGAACGTACACGGAGTACGTGAGGATTACGAGCACTGCCCGGCGCTAAAATGACAAATAAAGCAGTCTGATAATTAATGCCCCGGGAATGGCACCAGACTAAAGCAGGTCAGCCCCTGTTTTTCCAGACGTTGTTCACCGCCCAGATCGAACAGGTTAATGATGAATGCTGCATCGGTCACTTCGCCACCCAAACGGCGGATCAGTTTTACGGTTGCTTCGATGGTGCCGCCGGTCGCCAGCAGATCGTCAACCACAAGGACTTTATCGCCAGCCTGGATCGCATCGATGTGGATCTCCAGCTGATCGGTACCGTATTCCAGTTCGTAGCTTTCCGCGATCGTTTCACGCGGCAGTTTACGCGGTTTACGTACCGGTACAAAGCCAACACCCAGGCCTAACGCAACCGGTGCGCCGAACAGGAAGCCACGCGCTTCTGTACCTACTACTTTCGTGATCCCGGCGTCTTTGTAGCGTTCAACCAGCAGTTCAATGCTGAGAGCGTACGCTTTCGGGTCTTCCAGCAAACTGGTGACATCACGGAACAGGATGCCCGGCTTCGGATAATCCTGAATGCTTTTGATGCTGTTTTTGAGAAATTCAAGCTGCTGCGCAGTCGCTGTCATGGATTTTTGCCTGATAGAAACGGTGTTACTCACGGCGCACACTGAGGTTTCGCATGTAACCTGCGGTTAACATTTAACCAGTCGCGCCTGTGCTCGAAAACGCTCGAATTTACTGGCAGAACGCGACAATTGCAACTTACATTGGTGAGCTTTATGGTTTTTGTTGCTTTGCGTCAATCACGGGCAGTCGCCACATAAAAATCAGCAGGCAAGACAAAATGGCCAGCAGCAGCAATCGCACCCATATAATCTTCACCAGCCACAGCGAAATGGCGAAAGTGACCAGTATCACGGCGATGGCCCGGGGTTTGGCGCCAGGCGGCATCGCTTTATAGGTTTGCCAGTGACGCAAATAGCCGCCAAACCAGGAACGGTACAATAACCACTGATGAAAACGGGGCGACGAGCGCGCAAAGCACCAGGCGGCCAGCAGAATAAACGGCGTGGTCGGCAGCAATGGCAAAACGACGCCGAGAGTACCCAGCACTACCGCCAGCCAGCCAATGATGATTAAAATAGTCCGTTGCATAGTGCGAATCATTATCATTGATGAGCGGCTAATGTAGCATAGTCGGCGTCATTTACAGGGGAGATAATCGTGAGAAGCGCGTTGCTTTTACAGGCTCTGGAACAAAAGCTGGACGAGCTGGCGCGGCAAATCGCTCCTCAGGCAAAGCACGCCACGGTGAGCCCACGTTTTGATCGTCATCTGTTCCGCACACGTAGCACCACAATGGATGCCTGCCTGCAAGAAGCCCGGCACAGTCTGAGCGCGCTTCGCCATGCCGTCGACGCACAGCAAATCGAGCAGGTGGCATGGCTTGCAGAGCACCTTGGGGCACAGATTGCCGCCCTGAGTCGCGAATCGGCCTCATGGTCGCTGCGTGAGTGGGATAATTCCGCGCCCGGCATTCAAAAATGGCAGCGTAAGCGACTGCAACATCAGGAATTCGAACAACGTCTGATGGCGATGAAACGTGAGCGGGAAACGCGTCTGGCAAAGGTCGAAACTTTCGCCGAACAGCAGCAATTACATAAAGAAATCACCGTATTTGAAGGCAGGCTGCGCCGCTGTCGCGAGGCGCTGGATAATATTGAGCGGGTGCTGGCGCGCCTGACACGTTAACCCGAGGAGAGAGTATGTCGCTGGAAGATGCACCGGATGAGGTCAAGCTGGCGGTCGATCTGATTATGCTGCTGGAAGAGCATGCTATTGCGCCGCAAACCGTGCTCAAAGCGCTGGAAATTGTGCAGCGGGATTTTGAACGCAAAGTGAGTGAGAGTGAGGGTTAAGCCTGGTGCGGCCTGATGCCCTCACCCCGGCTATCTCCCACGGGGAGAAGTAGAAAACCGTAGCCCGGAACAGGCGGTCACGCCGCCATCCGGGAATAATCCCCGGTGGCGCCAGCGCTTACCGGGGCTACGACAAGAGAGATATCTGAATCAACTCTGCGCAGGCGTCGGATCGTCGCCTTTCAGCTCGCGCTTCACTTCCGTATGCTCGTCACCGCTCGCATTGCGTAAATGCACTTCCAACTGGTTAAAGGCGATATTGATGTTATTTTCACGACACAGTCTGTCGATCGTGCGGTTTAGCTCATCCACCGTATAGCTACGATCGCGCAGTTCACGTACATACAGACGCAGTTCATGATCCAGCGTACTCGCGCCAAAGGTGGTAAAGAACACCGACGGCTCCGGATCGTGCATCACCTTCGGATGCTCCATCGCCGCTTTTAACAATACCTCTTTCACCTTATCCAGATCGGAGCCGTACGCCACGCCCAGACGGATGACCACGCGGGTAATGGTGTCTGACAGCGACCAGTTGATCAGACGTTCGGTCACAAACGCCTTGTTGGGAATAATGACCTCTTTGCGGTCAAAATCGGTGATCGTGGTGGCACGAATACGGATCTTACTTACCGCCCCGGAGAAAGTGCCGATGGTGACGGTATCGCCAATACGCACCGGACGTTCGAAGAGGATAATCAGGCCGGAGACAAAGTTACCGAAAATCTCTTGTAAACCAAAACCCAGACCAACCGAGAGAGCTGCCGCCAGCCATTGTAGTTTGTCCCATGAGACACCCAACGACCCGAACACCGTCATCGCACCAACGGCAATGATGACATAGTTCAGAATGGTGGTAATGGCGTAGGACGCCCCCTGGCGCATGTTCAACCGCGAGAGAACGATAACTTCCAGCAAACCCGGTAAGTTACGAATTAGCGCCCAGGCCACCACCGTGGCAATTAAGGCAAACAGCATGCTCCCCATGGTCACGCTTTTTACGGCGGCGACGCCTGCTTCCGTGCCGTTGTAGTGCCACAGGACAACGCTGTCCAGGTAAGCGAAAACGGTGATCAAATCCGACCAAATCGCCCAGAACACGACGCCAAAGAGGGCGATCATCAGCAACATGGTAATACGTAATGTCTGCTGGTTGACCTGCTCCAGGGCTATACCCGGCTCTTCCTGAGGCTCAGCGCCTTCGGCCCCCTCTTTTATCAGGTTCTGGCGGCGGGCCAGCGCACGACGGTAAGCAATACGGCGCGCGGCAACGCTCAGGCCACGCAACACAGTCTGGTAAAGCAGGTTCCAGAGGATGACCAGATAGACCGTTTCAATCCAGCGTCCGGCCAGGCGCAGCGTTGTATAGAAATACCCGGTTGCCGTCAGCACCATCAATGCTATCGGAACAATCGCCAGAACGGTAATGGTGATAAGACGGATGCTGTGAGACTCTTTATCCCGCCAGCTTTCCCGGAACATCGGCCATACCAGCCCGGTGATGACCAGCAAGTTAAGCAGAATCACCGTTTGTCCAAGCACATCATCCATCAAGTGCAGTGGCGAAAGCTCTGAGACCACGGACCAAAAATGGAGTGGCAGGAGCGCAAGGCTGATGCGCACAATCTGTCGACGCCAGTGGCTGGTCAGTTGTTCCGGCATGTTGAAGTGGTTTACCGCCACGCCGTCTTTTTCCAGCACCTTCCAGCACAGGCCAAATACCAGCCAGAATACGGTCAGTTTTTTACTGAACGCCCACAGCAGTTCACTGATATTGAGCTGCATCGTCAGTAAAATGAGGCCGATAGCCAGAATGATCAGGCAGACAGGCAGCGCGCGAATGAGGTCGATAAGAATCGCTTTCGGCGTATGTAACTGACTGTCATTGCGTAACTGGCCAACCTGGGTCGCAAGACGCGCCTGATAGCTGCGCAACCAGCCAAGACGCCAGCGAATTAAACCTGCAATCAGTAACAGGGGTAGGCCTGTAAGGAAAGCAATGGCCATTGCAGGCCAGGCTTTTTCCCAGTTACCGGTGATTTTCATTTTGCTTATCTGGTCTTTCAGCGCCTGTGGGAAAGATTTAACCCAGTCCCCGTCCATCGGCTTGTTACTGTTTACCCAGAAAATTTGCTGCGTCAGGATCTCCTGAAGGCTTTTCGACACGCTCATCAGTTGCTGCTGATTAACCTGCAGGTTAATCGCCATCATCAGCTGATTACCAAGCTGCTTATTCAGTTGATCGAGCAGTTCACGACGCATGTCCACGACTTGTAACAGCGCGTCATGCACTTCGTCGTTAACCTCACTCGAATGCCCCTCTTCCAGTTTTGCCACGAACGCATCGCTCTGGAAAAGGGCATCGCGCTGTTGATTGACTTCAAACTGCTCCAGACGCAGGTCCGCAATGCGGTTGGTCATGTCTTCAAGCTCATCAGCGGAAGGGAGCGTTTGTTGTTGCTGATAAAGGATACGCGACAGCAGCAAGCTGCCTTTAAGTACTGAAATCTGCTCTTTCACGTTGCGCTCAGATTGTAGCGCGCGGTCAAGCCAGTTTTTCACTTTGATGTTTTGCTGCACCAGCGAGTTACCGTTTTCTGTCGCGGTAATAAGCTTCTGGCTAAGCTGGTGGTTAACGTCCAGTTCCTGCTTCACTAACGGCATCGCCTGGATACGCGCGGTTTCATCGGGCGTTACGGCTTCCTGGGCGGTTTTTTCTGTCAGCGTCAGCCGCTTGTTATTAACGGCTTCCTGCAATAGTTGCAGTTGATGTTCAAGGCGATTGCTGTTCGCAGTAGTGTAATCACGCTGTTTCTGCAGTGTGTCCTGCAACGTTGTATTACCTTCGAGACTCTTACGCAACTGTTCGATTTGCGCATTCAGCAATGCCTGTTGAGCAAGTAAAAGTGTCTGCTGCGTCGGACGCAGAGCCCCCTCACCTGCCGCCGTGCCATTAAGACGATTGCGGATTTGCTGTAACTGCTGTGAAGCGGTGTACATGGAACTCTGCACACGTTCCGGCTGCGTCTGCAATGAGACTAACTGGCTGTTATAATTCGATAAATCGTTCTGAGCCGTTTGTAAGTCGTCCAGTAACTGTGCCACGCGCGACTCAAGCTGACGCAGAGAAAGCGTTGCCAGCGTTTTGCGCGTTTCATCGTCGTTATCTTTATCACTGAGCGCATTGAGGGCATCAGTCGCCTGACGCAGTTTGTCCGGCGCCTGGGTGATTTTCTGTTTTAAGAGAACAGTTTCCTGCTTAACCCGTTCAATTTTATCCAGAACATCCAGGGTTTCCGTTAAATCCTGAATAACCAGTTTATCCGTAGCGGTGGGATCTTTTTGCTTATTCAGAGCGTCGAGCTGACTCTGGACATCGGAGCGAGCGGGTAAGTCGTTGTTTGTCGGGGCCGCGAGGGCACTGCCTGTAATAAAGGCAAGGACAAAAAACAGCGCGGCAGCCAAAACCGGGAGCGCACTTTTTGAGCGTGTGGATTGCAGCATCATTTGCGTGATTAATCTGTGAACAGGAAAGATGGCCGAAGCTAGCCACGCGCGAAGAATATCACGCCGTGAAGTTACAACCTAGTAACGTAATGTTAGCAGTCGCTTTTTCCGCTCATTCTGACTCAGGCTGAAAGGCCTGACGCTTTATTATGCAGTGTTGGACAAAACTGGCACATCTCCAGTAATATCGCGACATAGTCTCGGGCTTCTTTTTTTAAATCAAAAGATTGGGGCGAGAAAAGCCAATTCTCCATCACACCGGAAATATAGGCACGCATCAGTACTGCAGTCCGGCGGGTGAGTAAGCTCTCAGGAAGCAATTTGGCTTTAATGCACTCATTAAGTGTATGCTCGATGCGGTCGTAACTCTCCAGGCACAAATTACGCTGCGCCTCTTGCAAGACCGTCATTTCGCCAACAAACTCACATTTGTGAAAAATGATTTCCATCATGAGTCGGCGACGCTCTTCGACTACGGTTGCTTCAAGGATATAGACCAAAATTTCCCTTAAAACTGACAGTGGATCGTCAGGGAATTTTGCCCGATACTCAGTTTCGAGATCGCTGATGCTGGATTCTGACAGCGCCCAGATTTCACTGAATAAATCCGACTTATTTTTGAAGTGCCAGTAAATCGCACCACGGGTTACCCCCGCTGCCTGTGCAATATCTGCCAGTGAGGTCGCTGATACGCCCTGCCGGGAGAACAAACGCAAGGCCACATCAAGGATGTGCTGGCGTGTCTCTTGTGCCTGCTGTTTGGTTTTTCGTGCCATATGTTGGTGAATTGACAGGAGTCAGATTTACATACATTTATGAATGTTTGTACCATAGCATGACGATAATATAAACGCAGCAATGGGTTTGGGACATTTGATCCATTGATCAATTTGAAATCGGACACTCGAGGTTTACATATGAACAAAAACAGAGGGTTAACGCCTCTGGCGGTCGTTCTGATGCTTTCAGGCAGCTTAGCGCTTACAGGATGTGATGAAAAAC
Organism: Phytobacter diazotrophicus; assembly: GCF_052061655.1. Lineage (NCBI taxonomy): Bacteria > Pseudomonadati > Pseudomonadota > Gammaproteobacteria > Enterobacterales > Enterobacteriaceae > Phytobacter > Phytobacter diazotrophicus. The sequence continues at coordinate 4,369,460 of NZ_CM125428.1, forward strand.
CCGCTCAGCAGGGTGCTGCGGGTCAGGCGCCAGAAGTCGGCGTCGTCACGCTAAAAACAGAACCTCTGCAGATCACAACCGAACTTCCAGGTAGAACCAGCGCGTTTCGCGTTGCGGAAGTCCGTCCTCAGGTCAGTGGCATTATTTTAAAACGCAACTTCACAGAAGGTAGTGATGTAGAAGCGGGTGTCTCGCTTTATCAGATTGATCCGGCCACTTATCAGGCTTCTTATGAAAGCGCGAAAGGCGATCTGGCAAAAGCGCAGGCTGCGGCAAATATCGCACGCATGACCGCTGCCCGTTATCAGAAATTGTTGGGTACCAAGTACATCAGCCAACAAGATTATGATACGGCTCAGGCTGACGCACAGCAGGCCGATGCGACTGTCGTTGCGGCAAAAGCCGCAGTTGAAACCGCGCGTATCAACCTTGCTTACACCAAAGTCACCTCTCCGATCAGCGGCCGTATTGGTAAATCGTCCGTGACCGAAGGTGCGCTGGTGCAGACCGGGCAAACAACCGCTCTGGCAACCGTTCAGCAGCTCGACCCGATCTACGTTGATGTTACACAGTCCAGCAATGACTACCTGCGGCTGAAACAGGAACTGGCGAACGGCACGCTGAAACAGGAAAACGGTAAAGCGAAAGTCGAGCTGGTGACCAACGACGGCACGAAATACCCGCAGAGCGGTACACTGGAGTTTTCTGACGTCACTGTTGATCAAACTACCGGTTCTATCACACTGCGTGCCATTTTCCCGAACCCGGATATGACGCTGCTGCCAGGTCTGTTCGTACGGGCGAAACTTGAAGAAGGTACCAATCCTAATGCACTGCTGGTTCCACAGCAGGGTGTGACCCGTACCCCGCGTGGTGATGCTACCGCGATGGTCGTGGGTGAAGGCGATAAAGTCGAAATTCGTAAACTCACCGCGACTCAGGCCATTGGCGATAAATGGCTGGTGACAGATGGCCTGAAAGCAGGCGATCGCGTGATTGTGACAGGCCTTCAAAAAGTAAGACCCGGTGCGCAGGTAAAAGCACAGGAAGTGACCGCTGAGAATAAAGAGCAAGCCCAGGCCGGCGCGCAGTCACAGCCGTCTAAGTCTTAACTTAAACAGGAGCCGTTAAGACATGCCAAATTTCTTTATTGATCGCCCCATATTTGCCTGGGTGATCGCCATAATCATCATGCTTGCGGGGGGACTGGCGATCCTGAAGCTGCCTGTCGCGCAATATCCAACAATTGCGCCACCGGCAATTCAGATCAGTGCGTCCTACCCAGGTGCTGATGCAAAAACGGTGCAGGATACCGTTACGCAGGTTATCGAACAGAACATGAACGGTATCGATGGCCTGCTGTATATGTCCTCCACCAGTGACTCCTCTGGTACGGTACAGATCACCATCACCTTTGACTCTGGTACCGACGCGGATATCGCCCAGGTACAGGTGCAGAACAAACTGCAACTGGCAATGCCATTATTGCCGCAGGAAGTTCAGCAGCAGGGTGTGAGCGTTGAGAAGTCGTCCAGTAGCTTCCTGATGGTTCTCGGTATGATCAGTACCGATGGTTCCATGACGCAGGAAGATATTGCCGACTACGTGGGCGCCACCGTGAAAGACCCGGTCAGCCGTACCAAAGGTGTGGGTGACGTACAGCTGTTCGGTGCGCAGTATGCAATGCGTATTTGGATGGACCCGAACAAACTGAATAACTTCCAGTTGACTCCTGTTGATGTCATTACGGCTATTAAAGCGCAGAACGCCCAGGTCGCAGCAGGTCAGTTAGGTGGGACGCCGCCGGTGAAAGGCCAGCAGTTGAACGCCTCTATCATCGCGCAAACACGTCTGACCTCCACGGAAGAGTTCGGTAAGATCCTGCTGAAAGTTAACCAGGATGGTTCGCAGGTTCGTCTGCGTGACGTGGCAAGAATTGAGCTGGGCGGCGAAAACTACGACGTTATCGCACGCTACAACGGTCAACCCGCATCCGGTCTTGGTATCAAGCTGGCAACCGGCGCGAACGCGCTGGATACCGCAAATGCGGTGCGCGCCACTATTGCCAAACTGGAACCTTTCTTCCCGCACGGGCTGAAAGTGGTTTATCCGTACGATACCACCCCGTTCGTTAAGATCTCGATTAACGAAGTGGTGAAAACGCTGGTTGAAGCGATCGTGCTGGTATTCCTGGTTATGTACCTGTTCCTGCAGAACTTCCGCGCAACGCTGATTCCAACCATCGCGGTGCCAGTCGTCCTGTTGGGTACCTTCGCCATACTGTCAGCATTTGGTTACTCGATAAACACCCTCACCATGTTTGGTATGGTGCTGGCGATAGGCTTGCTGGTGGATGACGCCATCGTCGTCGTAGAGAACGTTGAGCGTGTCATGTCCGAAGAGGGCTTGCCGCCAAAAGAAGCCACGCGTAAGTCCATGGGCCAGATTCAGGGCGCACTGGTCGGTATCGCGATGGTTCTGTCGGCGGTATTTATCCCGATGGCCTTCTTCGGTGGTTCTACCGGTGCGATTTACCGTCAGTTCTCTATCACCATTGTTTCGGCAATGGCGCTCTCTGTGCTGGTAGCGTTAATCCTGACGCCAGCGCTCTGTGCGACCATGCTTAAACCGATTGCCAAAGGCGATCACGGTGAAGGCAAAAAAGGTTTCTTTGGCTGGTTTAACCGCGTATTTGATAAGAGCACGCACCACTACACCGACAGCGTAGGTAACATTCTGCGTAGTACGGGGCGTTACCTGCTGCTCTATGTTCTTATCGTGGTTGGTATGGCCATCCTGTTTGTTCGTCTGCCGAGTTCGTTCCTGCCAGATGAGGACCAGGGTGTGTTCCTGACCATGGCGCAGCTTCCGGCGGGTGCGACGCAAGAGCGTACGCAGAAAGTGCTGGATGAAGTGTCTAAATACTATCTGGAAAACGAAAAAGATAACGTGAACTCTGTGTTTACCGTTAACGGCTTCGGCTTCTCCGGGCGTGGTCAGAACACCGGTCTGGCGTTCGTGTCGCTGAAAAACTGGGATGAACGTCCGGGCGAGAAGAACAAAGTACCGGCGATTGCAGGTCGTGCAAGTGCACACTTCTCGCAAATTAAAGATGCGATGGTCTTCGCCTTTAACCTACCAGCGATCGTTGAACTGGGTACGGCGACCGGCTTTGACTTCCAGCTGATTGACCAGGCGAACCTGGGGCATGACAAGCTGATGCAGGCGCGTAACCAGTTGTTCGGTGAGATTGCACAACATCCGGATCTGCTGGTGGGTGTGCGTCCGAACGGCCTGGAAGATACGCCCCAGTTCAAAATCAATATCGACCAGGAAAAAGCACAGGCGTTGGGTGTCTCATTAAGTGACATCAATACCACGCTAGGCGCAGCATGGGGCGGTAGCTACGTCAACGACTTCATCGACCGTGGTCGTGTGAAGAAAGTGTACGTTATGTCTGACGCGAAATACCGTATGCTGCCGAGCGATATCGGTAACTGGTATGTCCGTGGGGCAAGCGGCTCGATGGTGCCTTTCTCTGCCTTTGCGACGTCGCACTGGGAGTACGGCTCTCCGCGTCTGGAACGCTATAACGGTTTGCCATCCATGGAAATCCTCGGCCAGGCTGCACCGGGTAAAAGTACCGGTGAAGCAATGGCGATGATGGAACAACTGGCCGGTAAACTGCCGACGGGTATTGGCTACGACTGGACGGGTATGTCCTATCAGGAACGTCTGTCAGGTAACCAGGCGCCTGCGCTGTACGCCATTTCCTTGATCGTGGTATTCCTGTGTCTGGCAGCCCTGTACGAGAGCTGGTCAATTCCGTTCTCCGTTATGCTGGTGGTCCCACTCGGGGTTGTTGGTGCGCTGCTGGCCGCGACCTTACGCGGTCTGACTAACGACGTATACTTCCAGGTGGGCCTGCTGACAACCATTGGCTTGTCGGCGAAGAACGCGATACTTATCGTCGAATTCGCCAAAGATCTGATGGATAAAGAGGGCAAAGGGCTTATTGAAGCGACCCTGGAAGCGGTACGTATGCGTCTGCGTCCAATCCTGATGACGTCGCTGGCGTTTATCCTTGGGGTTCTGCCACTGGTTATCAGTACGGGTGCAGGCTCGGGTGCGCAAAACGCCGTAGGTACCGGTGTAATGGGCGGTATGATTACCGCAACGGTACTGGCGATATTCTTCGTTCCTGTGTTCTTTGTGGTGGTGCGCCGCCGCTTTAGTCGCAGAAGTGACGACGTTGAGCATAGCCATAAGGTTGAGCAACACTGATAGTCATGAATGCAAAGGCCGCGAAAGCGGCCTTTTTCATATTCATTTTTCTGATCATTAAAAGTACGTATTGTCTCTTTGTTTATTTTGTGCAGTCGTAATAGCGCACAGAATTAATACTCCATTGGGAGAGCGTCTTATATGCTTAGGTAAAATTCTTAATTATCTGGTACAATCAGTTTAAGTAAGAATATTCCTGGTAATTAGTGATTCTGGAATATTTAAATAACCTTAAATATCCAATATCATTCACTAACCTAATGAAGAGTAAGGAAAGTTTTGATTTCGACGTCGGAAATTCTCAGATAAAACATGATAATAAACTGCGCGATCCCTCCATTTTCGGAGAGCAAAACGCGATAATTGTAATTTTTCGTAATAGCGCAATGAAATCTTTTTAAGACTGGCTTATAGTTAAATCAATGAGGAAAAGCAGCATATGCTGCTGGTCAGATCAGACGTTTCCACCCCGGAGCAGTGTTCAGTGAGTAAAAAAAGCGACTCAGAAGGGGATGTGTTATGGACGAATACTCGCCGAAAAGGCATGATATCGCGCAGCTTAAATTTCTCTGCGAAACGTTGTACCATGATTGTCTCCTGAATCTTGAAGAAAGCCATCATGGATGGGTTAACGATCCTACTTCGGCAATCAATTTGCAGTTAAATGAGTTGATTGAACATATAGCAACCTTCGCACTTAATTATAAAATTAAGTATAATGAAGATAATAAACTGATTGAGCAGATAGACGAATACCTTGATGATACGTTTATGCTGTTCAGTAGCTACGGTATCAACACACAAGACTTGCAGAAATGGCGTAAATCGGGAAACCGATTGTTCCGCTGTTTCGTCAATGTGAGCAAGGCTAACCCTGTTAGTCACTCCTGTTAAATATTTCAACCAGTAAAGGTAAAATCATGTCTGATAAGCCATTAACCAAAATTGATTATTTGATGCGATTACGACGTTGTCAGACAATTGACACGCTCGAACGCGTTATTGAAAAAAATAAATACGAACTGCCTGACCATGAACTGACGGTGTTTTATTCAGCAGCCGATCATCGTCTGGCTGAGCTAACCATGAATAAACTGTATGACAAAATCCCTCCTTCTGTGTGGAAATTTGTACGCTAAGTCTTCCCGAGTTTATTTGCGGTTTTAATTTTTTTATCCAGCGGCATTAGCAGGCGCACGTTTTTTTCATGAGTGAAGAAAAACTTAAAATGATTTCCGGCTTACCGTATCGACCTGCGGACGATACGCTGCGAGCTGACCGCATGCATGCCAGAGAGCTGCTTCATCGTTATAACCATTCGGCCCCTAACGAAAAAGCAGAACGCAATACGATTCTTGCTGCATTACTCGGCCAAAGTTCAGGTGCTTATATCGAACCAAACTTTCGCTGTGATTATGGTTACAATATTTTCCTGGGTAAGGAATTCTACGCCAATTTCGATTGTGTCATGTTGGATGTCTGCCCCATCCATATTGGCGACAATTGCATGTTAGCGCCAGGTGTACATATCTATACGGCAACACATCCGCTGGAAGCCAACGCGCGCAATAGCGGTCTCGAATACGGCAAACCGGTTCGCATTGGCAATAACGTTTGGATTGGTGGACGTGCGGTAATCAATCCAGGCGTGACCATTGGCGATAATGCGGTTATCGCCTCCGGTGCGGTGGTCGTAAAAGACGTTCCGCCGAATGTGGTGGTCGGTGGCAACCCCGCCCGAGTTATCAAAGCCATTCCGGGTGAAGCAATTTAACTGTTATCTTTTTTTGTCGATAAACTGTTACTTTTTTCACACAAAATGGCAACTTAAAATACGCTCTAATCGGTATATCCCCAAAGACGAAGGCGTGAGATGACAGAGATCCAGCGGCTGCTCAGCGAAACAATCGACGACATTAACCAGCGCGAAAAGCGAGACAATCGTCCGCGCTTTAGCATCAGTTTTATTCGCAAACATCCAGGCCTGTTTGTCGGCATGTATATAGCCTGGCTCGCCACGCTTGCCGTTATGTTGCAATCAGAAACACTGGTGGACTCCGTTTGGCTGCTGGTAGTGCTATTCGTCTTATTGAATGGCTTCTTTTTCTTCGATGTTTATCCACGCTATCACTACGAAGATATCGATGTGCTCGATTTTCGCGTCTGCTATAACGGCGAATGGTACAACACGCGTTATGTGCCGCAAGAGCTTATCAGCGCCATCCTTACTTCGCCTGCGGTCGATACTGCGCGTAAAACCCAGCTCCAGCAGATGTTATCCCGCAAGGGGGAACTTTCTTTCTACGATGTCTTTACCCTTACCCGCCCTGAGACTGCGTAACCAGCCGCGCCAGCGTACGAACACCGCCAGGAAACAGGCTGGCTGAGGTATTACCGTACCCGAGAACCAGCCCACTTGATGCCGGTGATGGCTGTAAATAAAAACGGCTTAATGCATGAGGCGCAAGGCCAAACCCGCGCGCCTCTTGCACAACATTCAGGTCATTGATTCCCGGTACTGAAAGCGTCAAATGCAGCCCGCCCTCGCCTCCCAACACCCGATGTTCCAGGTCAAGACCATTCTGTAATGCCTCACGCAATTGTGCCTGTCGTTTACGGTACAATCGGCGCATCGCCGCCAGATGACGCGCGTAGTGACCATCCTCAATAAAATGTGCCAGAGCCAGTTGCTCGCTACGATGCCCGCCACGCAACAGACTATTGATAACCGGTGCCGCCGCGTTCGCCAACGCAGGCGGCATCACCATAAAACCAATACGTAACGACGGAAACAGCGTCTTGCTGAATGTTCCCAGATAGACAACCGGTGGATTGGGGATCATTCCCAGCATGGCAGGTACCGGATCGCCGTGATAGCGAAACTCACTGTCATAGTCATCTTCGATGATCCAACTTCCGCCGCGCGTGGCCGTCTCCAGCAACTGCAAACGACGGGCAGCACTCATCACATAGCCCAGCGGATATTGATGTGAAGGCGAAGTATAGATAATGCGCGGCGGCATTATCGTCTCCGCCAGCGTCATTCCTTCTTCATCCACCGGGATCCCTTTCACTTGCAACCCGGCTGCCAGGAAAGCGCTTTTCGCGCCGTTATAGCCCGGCTCTTCTACCCAGGCACTGTTTCCAGGATCGCAGAGAAGATGAATGCATAACATCAGCGCATCCTGGGCGCCTTCGGTAATCACAATCTGCTCGACTTCACAATGAATGCCTCTGGCCAGCGCGAGATGTCGGGCGATAGCCGCGCGCAGTCGCCGCTCTCCGCCAGACTCGCCATAACCCAGCAGCGCACTGCCCTCGTCACGCCAGACGCGCTCATTCAGCCTTCGCCAGATTGCCGTGGGGAAATAGTTCACCGCCGGTAGACCGGGTGTGAAGGCAAGTGCGGGGGAATGTCGCGTCACCCCTTGCGGCAGGGTCCGGACCCGTTGCGCGAGGGATGCAGCAGGCGTGTTACGTACGGTGGGCGCACTGGCCAACATTAATACCCGTGTTCCCTGCCTTTCACGCTGAACGAAGCCCTCAATAGCGAGTTGTTCGAGCGCGGCATTTACCGTATTTCGGGAAACGGCGAGTGTTTTTGCCAGCACGCGTGAGCCCGGTAGCAGCGAATGCGCTTTTAAGGTTCCACTACGGATAGCATTCCGCAGTGCCATATATAACGCCCGCTGCCGCGTTAATCCGGCACGTTCAGCCAGCGCCGGGCGCAGCAGTGCCTGTAAAGCGTCATCGGGAATATTCATCGCGTCGCTCCTTAGTGGACCCATGAAAAGATAGTTTGATGGCACTTCTTATGGAACCAGTGAAATTCTACGCTAGGTGAATCGCAAAGAGGAGCCACTATGAGCCAACTGAATCAATACGGACAACCCGTGGGTGATGCCCTTCCCGACTGGCAGCCCCGCCCTTTTCCTGAACGCGTGACGCTTGAAGGCCAGTATTGCCGCCTGGAGCCGCTGAGGGTCGAACACGCACCGGCACTGTTTGCCGCCCATCGTCTGGCCGGAGATGACCGAAGCTGGACCTGGCTGCTGCGTGAACCGGAAACCGATCCCGACGCCTTCACCGCATGGGTAACAAACGTCTGTGAATTAAAGGATCCTGTTTATTTCACGGTTATCGATAACCGCACTCAGTCGCCTGTCGGTACACTTTCGCTCATGCGTATTGACGCCGCCAATGGCGTCATTGAGGTGGGCAGCGTGCATTTCTCTCCTCTGCTTATGCGCACCCGCGCCTCTACGGAAGCGCAGTGGCTATTGATGCGATATGCCCTGGAGACGCTGGGGTATCGCCGCTACGAATGGAAATGTAATAGCCTGAACGAACCGTCCCGTCGTGCCGCACTTCGGTTGGGTTTTCAGTATGAAGGGCGATTTCGTCAGGCGCTGGTTCAGAAAGGGCACAATCGGGATACCGACTGGTTTTCTATTATTGATAGCGAATGGCCACGCCTGGATAAGGCGTTTCGACAGTGGCTTGCCGCCGGAAATTTCACTACCGACGGCAAACAGTTGCAATCCCTTGAGAGCCTGCGCGATTAACGCTTTTTCTTTCTTCCCTGCACAGCTTTAAAACGCGGATTGGATTTGCAAATCACATACAAACGCCCCTTGCGCTTGACTATCTGGCAGTCAGGGTGGCGTTGCTTCGCACTGCGTAACGAGTTCAGTACCTGCATGCGTTAGCCTCTTTTCGCGCCAATAAAACGCCCATAGCGCTGCTGGAAACGCGCCGCGCTTCCCTCATTGCCCACCACTTTCTGTTTACCGGTGTAATACGGATGGGAAACAGAAGAGACGTCAATAGTCACGTAAGGGTATGTCACCCCTTCCAGTTCAATCTCGCGATCGGTTTTGATCGTCGAACCGACTTTAAAATATTCGTTCGCGCTGGTGTCATGAAACACTACCGTGCGGTAGTGCGGATGGATATCAGGTTTCATTTTGCTCTCGCATGTATTGTTATAATATAACAAAAGTCTAGCGAAATTCTTTTCCCTAAGCAACTCCTGCGCTAAATGCATTTTTCGCAAAAGCAACGAACCCTGCACGGTCATAAATTAGAAAAGAATGTTATTGGTTGATTTTTTTGCCTTAAGGCAAGCTGAACCTAAATCACTTGTGAGGAAAGCATCATGATGCGCTGCTGTTGTGCCCAACCCCGGACTCTAAAAATGATCACCTGCGAACGACTATTCGGAGAACACAATGAACGCGACAACATTACCCATCCTCGATCTGGCCCGCTACTTCAACCCCGCTGAACGTGATGCCTTTCTCGATCAGCTGCGCACCAGCGCACGCGACATCGGCTTTTTTTATCTTATTAATCACGGTGTGAATGACGAGCTGCAGCGCGCCGTTCAACACGAAGCCCGCCGCTTTTTTGCCCTCAACGATGAGCAAAAACAGCAGGTGGCGATGATTCACTCCCCCCATTTTCGCGGCTACAACCGCGCGGCATCGGAAATCACCCGTGGTAAACCAGACTGGCGAGAACAGTTCGATATCGGCGCGGAACGCCCGGAACTGCTGTTGAGCGACAGCGACCCGCGCTGGCGGCGCTTGCAGGGGCCGAACCTGTGGCCAGCGGAGCAACCAGAGTTGAAGACCACGCTACTCGACTGGCAAAAATCGATGACCGAGATGGCCATCGTGTTACTGCGTGCCTTTGCCGAAGCGCTGCGCCTGCCTGCTAATGCCTTCGACGCACTGTATGGCGACAAGCCCAATGAACATATCAAGCTGATTCGCTATCCCGGCCAGGATAACACCCAGAGTAATCAGGGTGTCGGCGCACACAAAGATTCTGGGTTTCTGAGTTTCCTGCTCCAGGACGAGCAAAAAGGATTGCAGGTCGAAGTCTCCCCCGATCACTGGATCGACGCCGTACCGCTGCCGGGTAGTTTTGTGGTCAATATTGGTGAGCTGCTGGAGCTGGCGACCAATGGCTATTTACGCGCCACGGTCCACCGTGTGGTATCGCCGCCCGCCGGACAAGACCGCCTGTCGATTGCCTTTTTCCTTGGCGCACAGCTGGACGCCGTGGTTCCCGTTTACGCCCTGCCGGAAGCGCTGGCGCGTGAGGCGCAAGGGCCGGAAAGCGATCCACAAAACCCACTTTTACGCGATGTCGGCTGGAACTACCTGAAAGGGCGTTTACGTTCGCACCCGGATGTCGCCGAACGTTATTACCGCGATGTACTGCGTGAGCGCAGTGAACAATTGATCGTATAAACCATAACAACACAGGAAAAACATCATGAAATATGCCGCTTTTAAACTGGCAGGGGTAGCGTTGTCTCTTTCTCTGGCATGGGGTACTGCACAGGCAGAAGCACTGCGTATCGCAGCGGACCCGGTTCCACACGCGGAGATCCTGAACTATGTCAAAAAACTGGATCCGAAACTGGATATCAAAATCGTTGAGCTGACCAGTGGCGCAAATGCCAATGAATTGCTGGCGAGTGGTGATGTGGATGCCAACTATTTCCAGCATGTGCCTTACCTGAAAAGCCAGGAAAAAGCGCTGGGTAAAACCTTTGCCGTCGCCGCCACGGTACATATCGAACCACTGGGCATCTATTCGCACAAATACAAAGATTTTAAATCGGTACCGGATGGCGCCACCATCGCGGTCCCGAATAATGTCACCAACCTGAGCCGTGCGCTGTTCCTGCTGCAAAGCCAGGGGTTAATCAAACTGGATGCGAAATTTACCGATCCGGCAAGCACGCTGGCCACACCAAAAGATATCGTTGAGAACCCGAAACACTTAAAGATCCTCGAAGTGGAATCCCCACAGATCCCGCGCTCGCTGGATGACGTCGCCCTTGCGGTGATCAACGGCAACTACGCGCTGGAAGCGGGTTTATCGCCCGCCAAAGATGCGCTGGGACTGGAGAGTGCGGAACATAACCCGTACGCCAATATTCTGGTAACCAACCCGTCGCTGGCAAACGATCCACGCATCAAAGAACTGGCCAAAGATCTCACCTCCCCACAGGTGGCAGAGTTCATTCGTAAAACCTACAACGGCTCGGTGATCCCGGTTGCCCCGCAGTCATGATTGATATTGAAGGGCTGAGTAAAACCTATGCCGGAACAGGCCGACCGGCGCTGAACAACGTATCGCTGCATGTCCCCAAAGGGGCTATTTACGGCATCCTGGGCCGCAGCGGCGCGGGGAAAAGCACCTTAATCCGCTGCCTGAATCTGCTGGAGCGGCCCACTTCGGGCCGCATCATCATCAACGGCAGCGACATTACACAGTTGGATAAAGCCGGTCTGCGCGAGCATCGGCTGCGCACCGGGATGATTTTCCAGCACTTCAATTTGCTGCACGCACGTACGGTGGCGGATAACGTCGCCGTTCCGCTGGAGATCGCCGGCGTGCCGAAACCGCTGCGCCATGCACGCGTGGAAGAGCTACTGCATCTGGTGGGCTTGAGCGATAAAGCCGATGCTTTTCCTTCGCAACTTTCCGGTGGGCAAAAGCAGCGTGTCGGTATCGCCCGGGCGCTGGCGGCAAGGCCGGATGTGCTGTTGTGCGATGAAGCCACCAGCGCACTGGATCCGGAAACCACCGCGTCTGTCCTGGCGCTGCTGGCAGACATCAACCAGAAGCTGAATTTGACCATCGTGCTGATCACCCACGAACTGGATGTCGTAAAAACTCTGTGCGATCACGCGGCACTGCTGGAAAACGGCGAAGTACGGGAGAGTGGCAAAATCGCCGCTCTGCTGGTTGCGCCCTGGTCCAAACTGCGCCATGCGCTATTGCACGATCCACAGGCTGAGCAGGATTTCCTTGCCCGCCACGGTTTTAACGGGAGGCCTTTATGCGGGGTAGCATGAGTTGGGAAGACCTCTGGCCGCTGCTGCTCAACGGCACGCTGGAGACGTTATACATGGTTGCTTTGGCGTCGCTGTTTACCGTGCTGATCGGCCTGCCGCTGGGGGTTATTCTGTTTCTTTCGCGCCGTGATGGCCTGTTCCCCTTACCACGTGTCAATGCGCTACTGGGGGCCGTCGTCAATTTCGGTCGCTCGCTGCCATTTATCGTGTTGTTGATAGCGCTTATCCCCTTCACGCGCCTGCTGATCGGTACCACTCTTGGCAGCACCGCCGCGATAGTGCCTATCACCATTGGCGCGTTTCCCTTCTTTGCACGGCTTACGGAAAGCGCGCTGGATGAGGTGGATTACGGACGCATCGAAGCCATTTTGTCGATGGGGGGTAACGTCTGGCATGTGATTGCGAAAGCCCTGTTGCCCGAAGCGCTGCCAACGCTGCTCGCGGGCATTACGCTCACCGTTGTGATGCTGATTGGCTTCTCATCTATGGCGGGCGTTATTGGCGGCGGTGGGTTGGGCGATCTCGCTATTCGTTATGGCTATCAGCGCTTTAACGATCAGGTGATGGTGGGTACCGTGGTGATTTTACTGGCAATGGTACAGGGGGTGCAGATGGCAGGCGATCGCCTGGTGCGCCGGCTGGCGCACCGACGGTAAGTTATTCCACCGCGTCTTTGCCGACCAGTACAGTGGTCAGCAGGAAGGAGAGCACCAGCGCCATCGCCACCCCGGAGAGCGCAAAGACGAAGTACGGGCCGATATACGCCGGCAGGCTAAAAATGCTCGATAAAATATAGCCATACAACCGCACGCCAAAGAAGGCGATAAACGCAGAGGCCAGGGAACTGGCCACCGTGGCGGCAATGAACGCCTTTTTGTAACGCGTAAGGACACCAAAGAGCGCGGGTTCCGTAATCCCCAACAGCGCGGAGATCGCCGCCGACAGAGTCACCGTTCTCTCCTGACGGTTTTTACTTATCCGCCAGATGGCGAACGTCGAACCGGCAATCGCCATATTTGCCATAAACATCATCGGCATCAGCATGTCATAGCCATGCTCACTAAAATTTTGCAGGGCGATGGGCGTCATGGCGTGATGCATGCCGGTGAGAATGGCTACCGGGCGAATGGCCCCCACGACCAGCCCGGCAAAACTGGCTGAAATACCGAAAAGTCCCTGAATAAAGAAAGCCAGCGCTTTCCCCAACCAGATCCCAATCGGCCCGATAATCACCAGCGCAGCCAGCGCCCCCAGGAACAAAGTCAGCGTAGGCGTGAAGACCGTTTTTAATACGTCCGGCATTATTCTGTCCACCCAGCGATGGATATAGCTCAGCGCCAGAATAGAGAAAATGACCGGAATGACGCTTGAGGCGTAGTTAAACACTGAAACCGGTAGTGCGTTGAGTAGCCAGAAGGCACTCACCGCCCCTTCCTGGTGCGCCGCCAAGGCCTTTGCGGCATCGATTAGAGATGGATACATCAGACAGGCTGCGACTGCCGCTGCCAGATATTCATTGGTCTTGAAAATTTTAGCCGCCGAGACCGCCAGGAAAAACGGCAGGAAATAAAAGACACCGCTGGCGATCAAATCAATCACCACCACGGTGTCGCTTTTCGCCGACACCACTTTCAGGGCTATCAGCCCGGCCAGCAGGCCTTTAATCATCCCGGCACCGGCAATCGCAGGCACGATAGGGCCAAAAACGCCGGATACCGTATCCATAAACATCGAGACCAGGCTTTTACGCCCTTTGATATGCGTCTCGCCTTGCGGGGCTTTTCCCAGCACCGTCAGCATTTGCTCATACCAGCTATTAACCTTCGGCCCGATAACAATCTGGAACTGGTCGCTTTGCAGTTGTGCGCCCAGAACCCCCGGCAATGCCTTGATAGCGCCTTGATCAACTTTATTATCATCAACCAGATCAAAGCGTAAGCGTGTCATGCAGTGCCAGACATTGTTGATATTATCCTGCCCACCGACCAGACGGATAATATTGTTGATGGCTTCTTGCGTCCCCATAAATGCTCCTGCAGGAATATTGTCGTTTTAATATCTGTATCCAAGGGTAGAGAAAGAGAGAAAACTAAACAAACCAATAAAATATGATGAACTTCACAAATCACCGCCACATGTCAATTAAAAGGCATGAAAATCAAAATTGGTATGGTTTTTAATTAAATTAAAAAGAAATAACTGACCAAAAAATTTATTAAAAAAACGGTTTACCTCAGCGCAAAATTAAGGAGATGATAATACCCATTCCGGCATATCACGTCGTTGTAAAGGAGTTTTCCAGTGACGCCAACCGTAATTAACAATATCGAATGTTTTATCACTCGTCCCGACAGACATAATCTGATTACCGTGCGGGTAATGACCGATAAAGGCATCACAGGCCACGGCTGCGCCACCTTTCAGCAACGTCCGCTAGCGGTCAAAACCATGGTCGATGAATATCTAAAGCCTCTTCTGATCGGCCGTGACGCCAACCACATTGAAGACCTCTGGCAAATGATGAACGTCAATGCCTACTGGCGAAACGGTCCGGTGATGAATAACGCGATTTCCGGCATCGATATGGCGCTATGGGATATCAAAGGCCAGCTAGCCGGTATGCCGCTTTATCAACTGCTTGGCGGGCAATCCCGGGATGCCATCGCCGCTTACAGCCATGCCAGCGGCGAAACACTGGAGGAACTCTTTGCCAGCGTAGACCACCTGCACGAACAGGGTTATCGCCATATTCGCTGCCAGTTGGGTTTCTATGGCGGCACGCCAGCGCAGTTACATACGCCGGAAAACCCAACGCCCGGCGCCAGGTTCGATCAGCAAGAATACATGGACAACACCATCGCCATGTTCAAGGCGCTGCGGGAAAAATACGGTTTTAGCCTGCACATTCTGCATGATGTGCACGAACGTCTTTTCCCCCAGCAGGCGATACAACTGGCAAAGCAGCTTGAGCCGTATCAGCCCTATTTCATTGAAGATATTTTACCGCCGCAGCAGAGCGCCTGGCTTGAACAGGTACGCCAGCATAGCTGCGTGCCGCTGGCGATGGGGGAACTCTTTAATAATCCGGCCGAGTGGCACGATGTGATTGTGAATCGGCGCATAGATTTTATTCGCTGCCATATTTCGCAAATCGGCGGCATCACCCCGGCGTTAAAACTGGCCGTACTGTGTCAGGCCTTTGGTGTACGCCTCGCCTGGCATGGTCCGGGCGATATGTCCCCCATTGGCGTCGCGGTGAATACGCACCTCAATATTCATCTGCATAACGCGGCCATACAGGAGTACATTCCACGCTCCGTACAAACCGACAACGTCTTCCCCGGCGCTCCGGTGGTGAAAGACGGTTTTGTCTATGCGCCGCAAGCGCCAGGTATTGGCGTGACCTTTAATGAAGAGGAAGGTCTGCGTTACCCGGTGGTGTACCGTCCGCATGAATGGACGCAAAGTCGCCTGCCGGATGGCGCAATCCACACGCCGTAAATCAGGTGTCGCCTTTACGAAAGGCAAGATTTGCCCGGTTATGCGGGATCACATAGGTGCAGGTGTAGTTAATGTCGATAATATCGCTAATTTCATACACCCTGCCGCCTTCCAGAATCCCGCGATTACTGATGTGCATCGCCGGGCTGCCTTTCTTGCACCCCAGCAGCGCCGCCTGCTCACGACTCACATTAACCGCACGGTAGGTCGTCAGCATATGTGAGATTTGATACCCCTTGCCTAAGACATACTGTTGCAGTGAACTCTCAATGATCTGTTGATTCAGATCGGCAAAATCAGCAGCAGGCATACGGGAGATTTCAATTTGTACGGCCTCTTCATCCACGAAGCGCAGTCGACAAAATTGCCAGATAAAGCTGTCATCCGTCAGCCCAAAGATCTGTTGCTCATCGCGGTCAGGACGTTTCTTATGCAGGCTAATCAGCCGAAAACGGATCTGATCGAAACGCTTTTCAGTGATGGAGTTGTAGACCAGCGGGTTGTTGCGCGCCTGCTCGTTAATCCAGATCCCGGAACCTTGTACGATCCGCACGACGCCAATACTTGCCAGCTTTTCGAGCGCCTGGCGGATGGTAAAACGTGAGACACCATACTCTTCGGCTAGCTGCCTTTCAGGGGGAAGTTTGCGTGGGCCGGCGTCGTTATTTTGATAAATTTTACTTAAGAGATCCTGCGTCACAAATTCTTTTTTCTTCATCCCTGCAATTCCTGAAAGAAATCACTCGTTGACGCGTGTTATAACACTTGCTGGTCTTAAATACGCTTGTTTCTCAGTATCAAACAGGGATTTTTGGTCATGACAAACCGACGATTAGTTAGCCTTATAACAGGCGAACTGCTGTTCGCCGTTCTCTTGCCGGTGGCTTTAAGCGTCTGGCTGGCGCATCGCCAGGCTGAAGAGTCGTTTATGAACGAACTCAATACTTTCTCCGCATTGGTAAAAATGCGTGCTGAGCGCGTGGTTAGCCAGGGGAAAACGGCCTTGCGTCAACTGGAAACTTACGATGGTATTTCGTGTAGTCAGGATCACCTGCTGGCCATGCGTCGTATCTCTTATACATTCCGTTATGTCCAGGAGGTCATCTACCTCGAAGGAACGATCCCGCTTTGTTCTTCACTGGAAAGAAACAGCAGCAGCGCTCCCTTTCCCGCGCCGCAAAGAGTAACTAAAGATGGTTTTCGTGCCTGGCTGACCAGCCATAACGATTTGGGCCTGACTCGTGCAATGGTCGGCCTTGGCACTCGTCGCTATATTGTTATTACCGATCCACTTTCCTTTATTGATGTGCTTTCGTATGGCCCATGGCCTATCAATATTGCGCTGGTCGGGACGAACAGCGGACGGGTGATTGCCAGCAACCGCACGCTGGATCCGGAGATGCTAAAGCAGATTGACCTCAATACCCCCACTCAAAGGCTTATCGGCGGCGAAGCGTGGAATACATTACAGGTGCCCGAACTGGGGGTGACCATCATCACCTGGGCATCGCTGACGCCGCTTAAGGAGAGCTGGCATCGGTTATTGATCATCTGGCTGCCCGTTGGCCTGCTGTTGAGCCTGGTGCTGGCCTTCTTTTTATTGCGCATGCTGCGTCGCCTGCAATCACCGCAACACCGTATGCAGGACGCCATTCGCGCACGGGAAATTGAGATGTTCTACCAGCCAATTGTGACGCTGGCAGACGGGAAGATTGTCGGTGCGGAAGCGCTGGCCCGCTGGCGACAGTCGGATGGCAGTTACCTCGCGCCGGACACCTTTATTCCGCTGGCGGAACAAACGGGGCTGATGCCACAACTGACAAAAGTGATTATCGAAAAAGTGTTTGAGGACATGGGGCCCTGGCTACAGAAGAACCCGGATCTGCATGTCTCCATTAACCTTGAGCCTTCCGATCTCTTAACCCTGACGCTTCCGGCACAGTTACAGCAACGGGTTAATGACTGGCAAATTTCGCCGTCACAAATCGCGCTGGAAGTGACCGAACATGGTTTTGCCGATCCCACAACCTGCATGCCCACTATCACAGCATTACGTGCGGCCGGACATGCCATCTATATTGACGATTTTGGTACGGGTTACTCCAGCCTCAGTTATCTGCAAAACCTGGATGTCGACATTATCAAAATCGACAAATCCTTTGTGGATGCGCTGGAATACAAAAACATGACCACTCATATCATCGAAATGGCCAAAGCGCTAAAGCTGGCGATGGTGGCCGAAGGTATCGAGACCGAAGATCAGCTCAAATGGCTTAGCGAACATGGCGTACAGTACGGTCAGGGCTGGCTATACAGCAAAGCGCTGCCGAAAGACGCGTTTCTGTGCTGGGCAGAAAGCAACCGGAATATCTCCTGAGTTTGTGACCTGTTAAACGGCTTTACTCATGGGGGGCGCGCAATGAAAAGCCATTCTCGCCGCTGCATGATGTGCGCCACTGGCTGAAATACAGTCCGGTGGTGCGCATCCGCAGCGTGAAAGAGCATAATGATACCGGGCTGGCAGACTACAGGGTCTCAGAAGGCCCTCAGCCGACATATCGCAAGCCCTGCATTACGCCAGAGAAGATAGTTAGAGAAGTGTCCTGAGTCTCATTCGTCCAGCAATGGGACAAAGCCGCCATAAATCATGCGCTTGCTATCGAAAGGCATTTGGTCTCCCAGTTCACGCATGCGGGGATCGGCCATCATTTTTTGATTGGCGGCATCACGTACCTCTTTAGAGGGATATTCAATCCAGCTAAAAACCACCTCTTCATGATCTTCTGCTTTTACCGCCCGACGAAAGTCGGTGAAATTTCCAGCCGGAACGTCGTCGGCCCAACACTCCACAATCCGCGTTGCGCCAAACGCTTTAAACAGCGGGGCGGCCCTGGCCGCGAGTTGCAAATAAGCGTCTTTCTTATCTGCCGGAACCGCCACCACGAACCCATCGACATACTTCATGAGTGAGCCTCCGAAGTGAACCGCGCAGCGGGACGATTCCCGCTGCGTCTGGCTGACTAAGTTTAGCCCTGAGACCAGCAGAAGGTGTAGCGCACAACATCGTCGCTGAGGATAAACTCCGGGGACACACTCGGGCTCCAGGAGTCGTCGCCACCGAGCCCCATGTGAAAGGCATCCAGTTGCAGCCAGCATCCGGGCTCTTCGCGCAGTAAATGGCGGTGAGAGGTTTCCCTTAATTGCTCCTGGCTGTAGCGGCTCAGGGAAAAGTGGAACTGCCCGTTCAGACGATGCGCACCATAATTCACCTCGCGCGTGTCGCAACGCAGGCCATTTTCGGTCGGGAAAATATAGTCCGTATGAAGTTGCGCGAGCGGCAATGTCCAACGCCCCTGCCGCGCGGCCAGTTTGCGGTCCGGGTAGTTTTCATGCGGCCCAAGCCCCCGCCAACTGACCTGCTCTGCAACCTCAGCAAGCTGACACTGCAAGCCGATACGCGCAGGTGGCGGCACATCCAGATTGCGTTGCACCTGAACATCGCCATGCAGAACGCCATCGCCAGCCACTCGCCAGGTTTTTTCACTGATAAACAGCGTCTGCCCGTTGTACTGCCAGGCATGGCGCGTGGCGATGACCACATCGGTGGCATTTTCCAGCGCGTTGCACTGCAACAACACTGGCGTCAGGTCATACATTCCTGCCGCTTTCCAGCGCTCCACCCACGCATTGGGATCGATGCGCGTGGCCTCGCTGACGCCGATATCATTGTCCAGTGGCGCGCGGGTAAAGTTGTCAAGTACCGGCGCAAGGAGCGTCGGTTGACCATCACGCCACCACTGCGTCAGGTGGCCGCTCGTCCGGCTGAACTGCCAGCGATGTCCGCCCTGCTCAATCACGAAATGCGCAGCGTCAGTCTGTAGCGCGGGCCGCGGTTGTGCGGCTTTTTCTCTTGGTAATGCGAGCGCTGTCGGCAGTTGCCACTGATCCCAGGCGCAGCGGTGCTGCGCGGGTGACCAGCTTGTCGCATCACGCTGATAGATATCCACATTCAGCCAGACATCCCCCGGTTGCGCGGCCAAAGGCGGGCAGTTAAGTTCAATACGCTGGGTTCCCTGTGGGGCGATCGCCAGCGCCACCTCCCCTTGCGCCAGCACCTCGCCATCACGGGTAACAGACCATCGCAGAACTTCGTTATCCGTCGAACGGAATAAATACTCGCTCGTTACCTCGATTGCCAGCGGTGAGGTACTGACCCGTTGGAACTGGAAAAACTGCTGGGCGCGTTGCGCTTCATAGAGCGCCGGGTGCGGTGTTCTGTCCGGGAAAACCAGCCCGTTCATGCAGAACTGTCTGTCGTTCGGCGTATCGCCGAAATCACCGCCATAGGCCCAGAATGGCTCACCGTTTTCATCGAGTTTGGTCAGTGCCTGGTCAACCCAGTCCCAGACAAACCCGCCCTGCAGGCGGGGATAAGCACGGAAAGCCTGCCAGTATTTGGCAAACCCGCCGAAGCTGTTGCCCATGGCATGCGCATATTCACAAAGGATCAGCGGACGGGTTTCATCTGGCATTCCGACCCATTTTTTTATTGACCATTTCGGCACCGCCGGGAACGGTTGATCCTGATCGACGCGGGCATACATCGGGCAGACGATATCTGTTGCCGCAGTATTGGCGCCACCGCCTTCGTACTGTACCGGACGTGTTGGATCGGTGGTTTTCACCCAACGATAGAGCGCGTCATGCGACGCGCCATGACCGGATTCATTTCCCAGCGACCAGATAATGATCGACGGATGGTTACGATCGCGCTGCACCATGCGGGTAACACGCTCGCTCATCGCCGGTAGCCATTGCGGATCATCCGCCAGACGGCTCATCGGTACCATGCCGTGCGTTTCAATGTTTGCTTCATCCACCACATAGAGCCCGTACTGATCGCACAGGCGATACCACAGCGGGTGGTTGGGGTAATGTGAACAGCGTACGGCATTGAAATTGTGCTGTTTCATCAGTTCGATATCGCGGCGCATCGTGGCTTCATCGATCGCCTGACCGTTTTCCGGATGGTGTTCATGGCGGTTGACCCCACGGATCAGCAGCGGCTGACCGTTCAGTTTCAGCAACCCTTCGCTGATCTCAACATGGCGGAAGCCCACATCGCACGCTTCCACTTCCAGCAGATGGTTTTCACCGTCATACAGCGCCATCGTCAAACGATACAACTCAGGCGTTTCCGCGCTCCACAGTAGCGGTCGCTCAACGGGCATCGTCACGCTTACGCGCTCGGCCCAGGCTCCGCGCTCATCCACCACTGCGCTACCCGGTCTCTGGCTGGCCTCAGCGATTTTGTCATCCCCTCGCCACAAGGCGACGACCACCTGGCAGCCCGCAAACTCCCCGGCGAGCGTTATCTCCGTTTGCAATTGCGCGTGGGTAAATTCCGCATTCAGTTGGGTGGTGTAGTGATAATTGGCAATGCAGGTATGGGGTTTATGTTGCAGGGAGACATCACGGAAAATGCCGCTCATGCGCCACATATCCTGGTCTTCAAGGTAACTGCCATCGCACCAGCGTAGCACCATAACCGCCAGACGGTTTTCCCCGGCCACCAGCACGTTGCTCAGATCAAATTCAGCGGGCAGGCGGCTATCCTGGGAATAGCCGACCCACTGGCCGTTACACCAGAGATAAAACCCGGAGTTGACCCCATCAAAAACAATATGCGTTTGCCCGTTCGCCAGCCACTGTTCTTCGAGATCAAATGTGAGCGAGTAACAACCGGTCGGATTGTCCTGCGGTACAAACGGTGGATTCACCGCGATGGGATAGGTCACGTTGGTGTAAATGGGAGTATCAAAGCCCTGCATCTGCCAGTTCGACGGCACCGGCATCCGCACCGCATCGGCGAGATCGGCCATGATCCAGCTTTCCGGTACAGATTCGGGTGATGAAAAGAAGTTAAACTGCCAGTCGCCGTTAAGTAAACGACGGGTTGACGGCACCTCATCACGAAGCGCTTCGCCCACCTCCCGCCAGCTTGACATTGGCGCGTGCGCCGGTAAACGGTGCCAGTGCGTGATGACCGGGTTTTCCCAGTCCCGACGAGCGAATAACGAACTTAACGCGGAAACAGACATATTGACCTCATTTTGCGAAGCGCTCACAATTTCATGCACAATGCACCGAATCAGCGCTAACGTAAAGGGTTTACGAGCAGCAAAGCGAAAAGGATCACAAAAGCGTTAACGACGATCGAGCTGCGCTGCGAGTTGTGCCAGCTCATTCAGTCGTCTGGCCAGCGTTTCGCCACTGACATTAATCGATGTTACCGGTGAGGTCGAGGCGCGCTCCACCAGCGTCACCGGCAACCGCGTCTGGCCAATCCCAGTATCGTCACCGGAAAGGCGGGCAAGGAGCCATTCTACGCTACGCTCGCCCGCGAGTTTGAACGCCTGGCGGATGGTCGTGAGCGGCGGTGAGTACCAGGCGCTGTCGGCCGTATCATCATAACCGACCACTGAAATCTGGCCCGGTACGGTTAAGCCCCGCTCCGCGCAAACGCGTATCACGCCAAGGGCCATCTGATCGTTGGCAACCAGGATAGCCTGCGGCGGCGTATCTGCCGCCAGAAGCAGATGCCCTTTTTCATAGCCGGATGCCGCGCTCCAGTCGCCGTATTCGCAGCCACAGGGCGATAATCCCGACTCGGCCAGTGCCGCCAGCCATCCTGACATTCTTGCCCTTGCAGAGACCGATGACTGCGGCCCCCCCAGCAACGCAATGCGCTGATGCCCCTGTTCCAGCAAGTGCGCAGCGCCAAGCCGTGCCCCCTGGTCAGCATCAAAAATCAGGCTGTTGACGGCCGCCGTTTCACTGACATCAAGAAAGAGGACCGGCACCGGGCCTGCCTGTGCCGATAAGGCCTCTGCCTGTTCATCATCCAGCGGAACGTTAACCAGCAATCCATCGACCCGTTGGGCCAGTAGATCCTGCAACGCAGCAGTACATCCCCGGGCGTCCTGCACTTCCGGCATGGAAATGATCACATTCACGCCGGATTGTGTGGCGCGGGATTTCACCGCCGAGGCAATTTGAGAGGGAGCATGCAAGGCCAGGTCGGAAGTCAGTAGCCCCAGCGTTTTGGTCCGTTTCCCTGCCAGTTGCTGCGCCCCGCGATTGGGGATGTAGTGCAGTTCCGCCATCGCCGCCAGCACTTTCTCCCGCGTCCGGGCAGACACATGTTCGCCCTGATTGATAACGCGCGAAACGGTTTGGTAGGAGACCCCGGCAAGGCGGGCGACATCATAGAGCGTAATGGTTTTCATGGCACTCATCTGGCGACGGATTTCGCGCCAGTGTACCCGATTACGCCAGCAACTGTTATGCAGGTGTAAGAAATGCCAGCAAAGCTATACGCGTGAGGCAAAAAAAGCGGGGGAAAAGAAATGTCGACGAGCCAGACAGGCCCGTCGTAAACATCGTCCGTGATGATGATGAGATGGTTACAACGTAATTATATTTTGTATCATCATCACAAAACTGAGTGCAATTTAAATGACAGTTTCATGACAATACAATTACTGCTGACGCGGAATAGGAAACCCTTTTATAGAAATAACGAAACTATCGCCTTCTTTTTTTATTTTTGCGCCAGCATCACACCAGTCGGTAGCGATGCGAAAGAACTCATCGCTACCAATATTCCAGTTCAGACGGACATGTTTTACAAAACCCGATCGTAACAGGTCACAGGCCTCGCGATAATTGCTGGCCGTTGAGAGAAGTTGTTGGTTCATTTTTTCTTCTTCAGAAGTTTACGTAATGCTTTGATCTCTTTTGGATTTAATGGAGCAGTACTTTCTTCTTCAAGGTGTTGGTTATCGATATCCTCTTCCGATACTCCGCCCTGTTCAACTGACTGAAACGCCAACAGCAGCAGTTTTTCAGTCGCCGTACTGAGGTTCTCATTATTTTCTTCTGCGTAATGACGGAGCTTTTCTTTTAACGTCTGATCAATTTTGACGTTCAATACCGCACTGGTCATGATTATCCCTTCCCGTGTGAAGTTAGCAAAGTATTAATACACGAAGTTAACATACTGATCCAGAGTTATATTAAAAGCTTATGACAAATTAAAAATATCCACAAATATTTTAACCTTGTTTTATGACATTTAAGTGAAAGTAATATTTCAAATATATGACAATACATTATTAATAGTTGGCAATGGATAACGGCAACCGCTGTAAGGGTGACGGTGGCGTTTTTTTCGAGGTGGCGTTGGTGTAACGAGACAGCAAAGTGCTTTACTTGCCCTTCACCAGCATTAGCATAACGCGCTAATGAGACTAAGAAGAACCTTAACCGCTAATTATCACTTAGCAAAAAGAGATGCACGATGTTGATCTTTACCCTAATAAAACGGCGATGATTTCCTCCGCAGAAAACATCATGGAAATTCAAAAATCGCGCAGCACCGTTACCGGAGACAACCGCTGAGTTAGCGTTGTAAACGCCGCCACGCCTCGCGGGTGATTTCCCAAAGTTCGGAATCCAATTCACCCGCCACATAGTGTGCTTTTTCGCGACGGACCAGACGCATACCGCTACGCTGCGAAAAATTAACTGACCGTGTGTTCACGGCAGCTTTTGGCGCACGTAGCACCTCTTTATCTAATTCCTCAAACCAGTAGCGCGTCACCGCATCACTGGCTTCTGACATCAGGCCCTGCCCCTGCCACTCTGGCACCAGCCAGAATCCGCGATTGTTATCGGGCAGGTCCATCAGGCATATAACGCCAATAAGTTGCATTGGCTCGGCTTTACGCCGAATCGTCCAGTACCAGCCCTTCCCCGCTTCTGCCGCTGGCAAAGCGACATGATTAACATACTGGGCAGCACCATCGTCCGGATAAGGCCAGGGGATCGTGCCAATCAGATAACGCACAATCTCCCAACGAGGGAAGACACGTTGAATTTGTTCCGCATCGGCAGAAACGAGCGGCTGAAGGAGTAATCGTTCGGTGGTGAGTTGCGGTGTGGTCACAGGCATCCTTTCTGCATAAACGGCGGTAAATTGACCATAAAACAGAAAGCGCACAGAGGGCAAGATAAAAGAAGGTACCAGAAATGGGTGGGGGCCCTGCCAGCTACATCCCGGCACACACGTCCTTTGCCTTGGCTGCTTCCTTCCGGACCTGACCTGGTAAACAAAGTAGCGTTGCGGGAGAACCAACAGAGCCCCCATTGAGAGCGTTGTTAACCAACGCGCTGGCGCATTATCCATGTCCCATGCCGCAATTGCAAGCCGCACCCTGACGGATGCCGATTTCTTGCGCAATCTCCCCTTCACAGTCACGACCAGGCTGTTTATGCTGACCTTTCGTCAGTCAGGAAGGCAGTATGGATAATCACGATTCTTTTCCACAGCGGGTATGGCAAATCGTCGCCTCGATTCCAGAGGGCTATGTCACAACCTATGGTGATGTCGCCAGGCTGGCGGGGTCGCCACGTGCAGCCAGACAGGTCGGTGGCGTGCTAAAGCGTTTACCGGAGGGCAGTACTTTACCCTGGCATCGGGTGGTTAATCGCCACGGCTCAATTTCATTAAGCGGACCGGATTTACAGCGTCAGCGACAGGCATTATTGGAAGAGGGTGTAGCGGTATCCGGCAGTGGACAGATTGATATGCAACGCTATCGTTGGATTTACTGAAACCTCCTCTCCCGCAGGAGAGGAGGTACGCACATTACATCTGTGTCGGTGCAGGCGTTGCCGTAGAAGGGCTTACCTGGGTTGGGGATGTTGAAGGCACGGTAGTTGTCGCGCCACCGCCTGACTGCAACGGAATAGCGGTCTGCTGGACGGGAACCAGTGTCAGATCAGCTTTCGTACCGCCCTGGTTAATGATCGGTTTAACCGTGTCGGTTACGAAGACCATTTTGTCATCAATGGTAATAGCCGCACTCAGCAGCAGACGCGCATTAGGCTGGATGTCTGCCGGGTTAAACGGCAAGACAAAGCTAAACGGTGCCTGTTTACCTTCGGTACGTACCGCTTTTTGGGCAATCACTTTAGACGGCGCATCGGCCATGGAGGCGTCAGAGACAGTGACCGTCAGGACCGCATTCGGCGGTAACGCCACTTTCTGGCGGATCCATACCGTACCAGAAACGTTAGGTTGGGTTATCGCCGCCGTACTCGCCGCAGGTGCCTGCGGGTTTGGTGCAGGCGTTGGTATGTCTGCGGCTTTCTTTGCGCAGGCAGTCAGCGCTACAGCGACTGCTAAACCACTTAACATGTGCACGAGTTTCATGAGTTCTCCTTATCTTCTATGCACCAGCAAGTATGCACCAGCAAGAATGTTTTCTGCCAGAATGTGTGGTTGGACCATCGTAACGTGTTCAAGTGTGGCACATGTCACTGATCTTTGCCTGCAAACCCCCATCTATTCAGATTATTGCACCCATCGGACCACTTTTATTTCCAGGTTATACTGATCAAGGAATCCGCTGCGTCGGTTTTATTTTTATTGAGGACACCTATGAGTCAGGCGCTTACAAATCTGCTGTCATTATTGAATCTGGAAAAAATAGAGGAAGGTCTGTTTCGAGGGCAGAGCGAAGACTTAGGTCTGCGCCAGGTGTTCGGTGGTCAGGTGGTTGGGCAAGCGCTATACGCGGCGAAAGAAACCGTACCGGCAGACAGGCTGGTGCACTCGTTTCACAGCTATTTTCTGCGTCCGGGCGATAGCCAGAAACCCATTATTTATGACGTTGAAGTGTTACGCGACGGTAATAGTTTTAGCGCTCGTCGCGTGGCGGCCATTCAAAACGGGAAACCGATTTTTTATATGACGGCGTCATTCCAGGCACCGGAACCAGGCTATGAGCATCAAAAGGCGATGCCTTATGCGCCAGCACCGGAGTCGTTGAAATCCGAAACGGAAATTGCCCGCGAGCTGTCTGCGTTTTTACCGCCGCTGGTAAAAGAGAAATTTCTCGGCGATAAACCGATTGAAATCCGCCCCGTGGAATTTCACAACCCGCTAAAAGGACACGTCGCCGAGCCAACCCGCCAGGTCTGGATGCGCGCCAATGGCACGTTGCCGCAGGATTTACGCGTCCAGCAATATCTGCTCGGCTACGCGTCGGACTTTCACTTCCTGCTGGTTGCGCTCCAGCCACATGGCGTAGGTTTTCTCGAAAAAGGCATGCAGGTGGCAACCATCGACCACTCCATGTGGTTCCATCGCCCTTTCGATTTGAACGACTGGCTGCTTTACAGTGTGGAAAGTACCTCGGCATCGAGCGCACGCGGTTTTGTCCGCGGAGAGTTTTACAACCGGGATGGCGTCCTGGTCGCCTCCACCGTGCAGGAAGGGGTGATGCGTAACCGCGATGCGGCGGTCTGACCGCAGTACAATAACAAAAGCCTCCCGATGGGAGGCTTATGTTGCTCAGGAGATAACTCAGTTCGATCAGGCGTTGTAGGCGTTCTCGCCGTGGCTGTTGACGTCCAGCCCTTCGCGTTCCTGATCTTCCGGAACACGCAGACCCACTGTCATGTCAGCCAGTTTGTAACCGATGAAGGCGACGACACCAGACCATACGATAGTGATGGCGATACTTTCCAGTTGTACCAGAACCTGATGGCCCATCGTCACACCTTCGGCATAACCCACGCCGCCCAGTGAAGTGGCTGCGAAGATACCTGTCATGATACAACCTACGATACCGCACACGCCGTGAACACCGAAGACATCACACGGGTCGTCAACACGCAGCCAGCGTTTCAGAGCAGTAACGCCCCACAGCCCCGCCAGACCTGCAACGATGCCCACGATCAGCGCGCCACCCACACCAACGTAACCACACGCCGGGGTGATACCCACGAGGCCAGCAATCGCACCAGAACAGGCACCCAACAGAGACGGTTTGCCGCGCAGCGCCCACTCACCGAAGACCCAAGAGAGGATTGCACCCGCTGTTGCCACAACGGTGTTAACGAAAGCCAGACCCGCAATTTCGTTCGCCGCGCTTGCAGAACCCGCGTTGAAGCCGAACCAGCCAAAGTAGAGGATTGCCGTACCGGTAAATACCATCGGCAGGTTGTGCGGTTTAAACGCTTCTTTACCGAAACCGACGCGTTTGCCAATCAGGTAAGCACCCACCAGGCCTGCAACGGCTGCGTTGATGTGAACGACTGTACCGCCCGCAAAATCCATGGCGCCATGGGTTGCCAGCAGACCGCCGCCCCAGACCATGTGTGCGATCGGCACGTAGGACAGCGTCAGCCATACCACGACGAAAATAAGAACTGCGGAGAAACGGATACGTTCTGCCAGCGCACCGACAATCAGGCCAACGGTAATACAGGCAAACGAACCCTGGAACGCAACATGAATGTACTGATAGATGGTGCCCATCAGCGCTTTCAGCTCAATATTTTTCAGCATCACCCAGTCGAAGCTACCGAAGAAGCTGCCGCCAGTGCCAAAGGCCAGAGAGTAGCCGTAAACCACCCACAGCACGCATACCAGTGCGAACGTAACCGCAACCTGCGTCAGCATAGAAAGGACGTTTTTACCGCGGATTAAACCACCATAGAACAGGGCGATGCCCGGAATTGACATAAACAGCACCAGCGCGGTGCAAATCATCATAAAGGCATTGTCGGCTTTATCGACGACAACCGGATCGGCTGCCATAGCCAGACACGGCAGTAATGCCAGCGAGGCCAGACCCGCTTTTAATAGTGCTTTCTTCATTTTACCCATCCCCTCACTGTGTGCCAGGTATTACAGTGCCGCTTCGTCGGCTTCGCCGGTACGAATACGAATGACGCGTTGCAGCTCGGCAACGAAAATTTTGCCGTCGCCAATTTTTCCGGTGTAGGCCGCTTTGCTAATGACATCAATCACTTCATCGAGCTGATCGTCAGCAATCGCCACATCAATCTTCACTTTTGGCAGGAAGTTAACGCTGTACTCCGCACCACGGTACAACTCAGCGTGTCCTTTCTGACGTCCGAAACCTTTCACTTCGGTCACGGTTAACCCTTGAATACCAATTGAAGACAGCGCTTCACGAACGTCTTCCAGTTTGAATGGCTTAATTACCACGGTAACCAGCTTCATAGATCCCCCTCCAGTCGAAAATCGATAATGGCCGCAGCTAATACGCAAGAGATATTGCAAGCGGTGTGCCAAAAATGAAAAATGGGAAAATTTCAGGCTGTTAAGCCGTCTCAGAAGGATGTCATAGCGCAGCGATGAAAATGGGAATGGTTCAGATTGTTCCTGGAAAAGAAAAACGCACCACGACAGTGCGCAGTGCGTTACTTTTTTGCACCAACAGCGGATCCTGTTAGTAGCATGCTTAATTT
Source organism: Phytobacter diazotrophicus (assembly GCF_052061655.1). NCBI lineage: Bacteria > Pseudomonadati > Pseudomonadota > Gammaproteobacteria > Enterobacterales > Enterobacteriaceae > Phytobacter > Phytobacter diazotrophicus. The sequence continues at coordinate 4,398,475 of NZ_CM125428.1, forward strand.
TGGTGCATCAGGCGATTAGCGATTCTTCTCGAACACTGGCGGCAAGCTCCTCCCCTGCCAGTTGCAGTTGATACATCTGCCAGTAGCGCCCTTTTGCCTCAAGCAGTTGCTGATGCGTGCCACGTTCAACGGCCTGACCGCGATTGAGGACAAGAATGGTTTCCGCCTCGACAATCGTCGACAGCCGGTGTGCAATCACGACCAGCGTCGTGTGCTGCCGGACCGCCACCAGCGCCTGCTGAATGGCCTTTTCGGTGCCTGAATCGATATTCGCCGTTGCTTCGTCCAGAATCAGAATTTGCGGTGTATCAACCAGTACACGCGCCAGCGCCAGCAGTTGCTTCTGCCCAACGGAGAGATTATTCCCCTGCTCGCCAAGGCGGGTATAAATCCCCTCCGGCATTTCGCGCGCCAGCCCGGCCAATTGCACCACCTCCAGCGCATGCCAGACCTGCTCCTCAGAAATATCACGCCCCAGCGTGACGTTGGCAAAGAAGGTATCCGCCATCACCACCGGGTCTTGTTGCACCATCGCCACCCCTTTACGCAGTGTGCTGTGGCTCAGCGCGGAGAGTGGCCGGCCATCCAGGCGGATTTCTCCTTTGGTCAGTGGGTAGTAGCCCATGAGCAGGCTTGCCAGCGTGCTTTTACCGCTACCGGTATGCCCCACCAGGGCCACAAAACTGCGGGCAGGTACATTCAGGCTAATGTCCTGCAGCACCAGACGGTCATCACGATAGGCAAACGAGACATCGTTGATATCAATAGATCCGCTTTTTAGCGGCTCATCGTCGTAACCATAGGTCTGGCGTGGACAGTCCATCAGCTCAAAGACACGCTCCCCGGCCACTACCGCCTGCTGGAGCATCGACTGCTGGGTCGTCAGCTCAATCAACGGTTCATTCAGGCGACCAAGATAACTGATAAAGGCATACAGCACCCCAACCTCCATCGTGCCAGCCGGGCTAAAACCAAACAGCATTAACAGGCCGCACAGCACCAGAGCGGAAAAGAGGCTCAGTAAAGGACGCAGCAGGAAGCCATCGAGACGTAACGTCTGCATTCGCGCCAGGTAATGGGAACGACTTGCTGAACCCATGCGCTCACCAAAACGCGCCTGCTGGCGAAACTGCTGGATCACGCTCATCCCATTGATGACTTCGTTGAAACCATCGTTGATATCCGCCAGGTAAGCCCGCATACGTCGCACAATTGGCGTGCTGTAACGCTGATAAATCAACATCACGATGATAACCGCCGGGAAGATGCAGATAGCGACAAGCGCCATGCGCCAGTCGAGGCTGAACATCGCCACCAGCATCGCGCCTATCAGCGCGGCACTGCGCAATACTGTCGCCACCACCGTCACATAGAGATCGCGGATCACTTCGGTATCGTTGGTCACGCGCGAAATGATCTGCCCGACCGGCTGGGTGTCGAACGCGCTCAGCGGCTGTCGCAGAGCAGCATCCATCACATCGGTACGCAACCGCTGTACCACGCCGACGGCGGCCTGGTTAAACAGTAGCGCCTGGGCATAATGCAGCCCGGCCGCCAGCACCTGCAGGCCGACATAGACAACGACCATGCCCGCCACCAGCCCAACGGGCAGGTAACTTTTCGCCACCATATTATCGATAAAATAGCTGATCAACGCCGGGCCGGACACTTCCGCCGCCGCCGCAACCCACAGCATCACGACGGCTTTGGTCAACGGTTTGCGCCAGGGAGAACCATAGACCAGCAAACGTTTCAGGGTAGGCCACTGTTGCACTAACTTACGCATCAACCGCCTCCTCTGGCGTGTCGTCCAGCGCCGCTTCCAGTTGTTGATAGCGATACATATCGCGATACCAGCCGGGCTGGCGCGCAAGCTGTTCATGTTGCCCGCGCTGTCCGATATGTCCGTGCTGCATCACTAAAATCTCACTGGCTTCCGTCAGCGCCGACAGGCGGTGGGCGCTGATAATTACCGTACGCCCTTCTCCCCACTGACGCAGGTTATGGAGAATCTGGTGCTCGGTGCGGCCATCTACAGCAGAGAGCGCATCGTCCAACAGCAGAATCTCTGCGTTCAGCAGCAGCGCGCGGGCAATTGAGATACGCTGCTTTTGCCCGCCGGAGAGCATCACGCCGCGCTCGCCGACTTCGGTATCGTAGCCCTGCGGCAGGCGCAGGATATCCTCATGCACGCTGGCAAGCCGCGCCACATGTTCAATCTCGTCCTGCGTCGCCCCCGGTTTACCCAGCGCGATATTATTGGCGACAGTGTCGGAGAACAGGAATGGCGTCTGATTCACCACCGCCAGGCGGCTGCGCCAGTCATCCAGTTTTAGTTGCGTCAGCGGCACCCCATGAAAACGAATATCCCCTTGCTCAATATCGAAATGGCGCTGAATCAGAGAGAGCAAGGTGGATTTACCCGCCCCCGTTGGCCCACAAATCCCTAACATCTGGCCAGGTAACAGGGAGACATTCACATTATTCAAAATCGGATGTGCCGTTTGCGGATACGTAAATTCGCGAATCGTAATCTGCAGGCTACCGCGCCCTTCCGGAACAGGTTCGGTGCCGTCGGTCACCACCGGCGCTTCCGCCAGCATGTCGCGAATACGGCTATAGGCGGCGCTGCCGCGCTCAACGATGTTAAACATCCAGGCCAGCGCCAGCATCGGCCAAATCATTAAGCCAAGATACATGGTGAAGCTGGTGAGTTGCCCCAGCGTGAGCGAGCCCTGAATCACCATCCAGCTCCCGCCGCCAATCGCCAGCAGGTTTGCCATGCCGATAGCAATATAAATGGTCGGATCAAAACGGGCATCGACGCGGGCGACACGCATGTTTTTTGCCCCGGTATCGGCGGCCTCCGCGGCAAACAGCGCCGATTGCCTGTCTTCCAGACCAAACGCTTTGATCATGCGAATGCTGGTCATGCTCTCCTGAGTACGATCGTTCAGAGAGGAGAACGCTGCCTGCGCCAGCTTGAAGCGCTGATGCAACTGGTCGCCGTAACGTTTAATAAAAATGGCCATAATCGGCATTGGCAACAGCGATAACAGCGTCAGTTGCCAGCTAATCTGGGTGGACATCACCACCAGCACCACACAGCCCATCACCAATGAATCCACCAGCGTGAGCACGCCTTCCCCGGCGGCAAACACCACCCGGTCAACGTCATTTGTAGCGCGCGCCATCAAGTCGCCGGTACGGTGGCGCAGATAAAATTCCGGATGCTGGCGGCTGAGCTGGCGGTAAAAATCTTCGCGTAGCTCGACGGCGAGCTGATAGGACGCGCCAAACAGCCAGACACGCCAGACATAGCGCAGCAGGTAGATGACGATAGCAATCAGCACCAGTGTGCCTACCCACATCATGATCTGCGATGCGGTAAAGTGGTGGCGGGTAACGCCATCGACAATGATCCCCACCACCTTAGGCGGGACGAGTTGTAGAATCGCAATAATGATAAGCAGGCCTACAGCACCGAGATAGCGTCGCCACTCCCGGCGAAAGTACCAGCTTAACTGAGCAAATAATCGCACGCGGTTACATCCTGAACGTGAGTTTTCCGGCTACCGCCGGGAGGGTTATTCAATGGGCAAAGCCGTGGTATATTTTATCTGTTCCATCGCAAAACTGGATGTCACATCGGACAAGCCAGGTACACTATTGACCAGTTTTTTGTAGAAGTCGTCATAACGTTTCATGTCCGCAACCTGAACGCGTAACAGGTAATCATACTCCCCTGCCATACGCCAGAATCCAAGCACTTCCGGCATTTCCGAGACCACGGCGGTGAAGCGACAGTACCAGTCGCTGCTGTGATGCTGGGTTTTGATCAGCACAAATGCGGTCAGGCTCAGGCCAAGTTTCTCCGCATCCAGCACGGCCACACGTCCGAGCAGGATCCCCTCCTCCTCAAGCCGCTTTAGTCGTTTCCAGCATGGCGTGCTGGTCAGATTAACGGCATCCGCCAGCGCCTGCAAAGAGAGCGTGCAGTCCTGCTGGAGCAACGAAAGCAACTTACGATCTATTTTATCTAGCATTACGCCTTCCCGGAGAAAGTTTTTCTCTTAACAGTCTATTTCAAAGTTTAAATGGCAACAATTTTTCCTGCGTTTTCCGCTAATCTGGGCACAAAATGATAAATGGAAACGATGTATGAACAGTGACTGGGTTAAGCACGCCATTAATGAAATCAATGCCGATTATCAGCGCTCTGCGGACACGCACCTGATCCGTCTCGCGCTGCCTGCTTTCCCCGGCATCAGGCTCTATCTGAAAGATGAAAGTACGCACCCAACCGGAAGCCTCAAACATCGGCTGGCGCGTTCACTCTTTCTCTATGGCCTGTGTAATGGCTGGATTAAAGAAGGCACCACCATCATTGAAGCGTCATCCGGTTCAACGGCGGTATCAGAAGCGTATTTTGCCCGTCTGCTGGGATTACCGTTTATTGCCGTTATGCCTTATTGCACGGCAAAACGAAAAGTCGAGCAGATTGAATTTTACGGTGGTCGCTGTCACTTCGTGGAGAGCGCCTGCGAGATTTACGCGGCCTCAGAAACCCTGGCGCGTGAACTGAACGGCCATTATATGGATCAGTTTACCTATGCCGAGCGCGCCACCGACTGGCGCGGTAATAACAACATTGCGGATAGCATTTTTCGCCAGATGAAAAACGAGCCGCATCCGGTGCCGGACTATATCGTCATGAGCGCAGGTACGGGTGGCACATCGGCCACTATCGGGCGTTACATTCGCTGTCAGGGCTACAGCACCGAACTGATGGTCGTGGATCCGGAAAACTCGGTATTTCTCGATTTCTGGCAGACCCGAGACGCCAGGCTGCGTTCCTCGGTGGGAAGCAAAATTGAAGGCATTGGCCGACCACGCGTCGAACCGTCATTTATTCCTGACGTGGTGGACGAGATGTTGCGAGTGCCGGATGCCGCCAGTGTGGCAACGGCGCAATGGCTGGAGACACAATTAGGGCGTCGGGTTGGCGCATCGACCGGCACCAATATGTGGGGAGCCCTACAACTGGCGGCGCGTATGCGCGACGAGGGGCGAAGCGGTTCTATCGTGACCCTGTTGTGCGACAGCGGTGAACGTTACCTTGATACCTACTACAACCCGCAGTGGGTCGAAGCCAATATTGGCGATATCCGCCCGTGGCGGGAAGAAATTAACTCGCTGATAAAATAAAAAAGCCAGGCATTCACACCTGGCCGCTGGAAAAGATCTCATCATTCGGGGGAATAAGGAAGATTAGGTGTATCCAGCCAATGCGTTAAGAAGTGCGACACGGCCTGATCGCGGCAGTGTCCAATAATCGGTAAGTGTGGAAGCGCGGCGCGCAACTGTGGCATGGCATTTCCCATGATCATGCCGCGCCCTACGCTTTCCAGCATCTCTCTGTCATTCATGGCATCGCCGAACGCCATGCAATCCTGCATCGGCACGCCTAACAGCGAGCTGAGCATGGTCAATGCCGAACCTTTGTTGCAGCCGAGCGGTAATACCTCCAGACAGTAAGAGGCGGAAAAGCATAAACTCGCGCGTCCGCCTAACACTTCATTCATCTGAATCCGCAAGCGGCACAGGTCGTCATGTTCACCCACAAAACAGATTTTGGTCACGTCATGGGCAGGCAGGCGCTTGAGATCCACCAACTGGTAAGTGAATCCACTGTAGATATGTTCGTCCAACGCCTCCGGGACAGGTTTATCCGTCATCCAGCCATCATCGTTAAACGCATGGATGCTGGCCTGCGTATCCCATTTGCTGTGCAGTAAGAGTTCAGCCACTTCGGGATCAAGGTCCTGACGATGTAAAAGCTCCCCCTCCAGAGAGTGGACGCGCGTGCCGTTACCGGTTATCAAAAAAGCGTCCAGCGCGAGGATATCGATGAGCTTACGCATCTCCAGCGCATGCCTGCCGGTCGCAAAAGTGAGGGTAATGTCGCGTTCACGCAGACGGCGCAGCGTCGCTACAGTTTGCTCACCAAGGCGGTGATCGGGCATCAACAAAGTACCGTCCATATCAAAAGCAGCCAACCGGGCCATATTTCATCTCCAGATGTGATCACCGTGTATTGCGCAGAAGTATTGCCTGATATATACGGAAGTAATAGTGAGCAGATAGAGAGAATTGTTCCGGGTTTATGCGACTCCTTAACAGACTCAATCAATACCAGCGCCTCTGGCAGGTCTCATCAGGAGAAGCGCAACAGGTCAGCGTGGCCGAACTTGCCGCACGCTGTTTTTGCAGCGAACGCCATATGCGTACGCTGTTACGCCAGATGCAGGAAGCCGGCTGGCTGAACTGGGATTCCCGTTCCGGGCGGGGTAAACGTGCGGCCCTGCAGTTTTTGCGGACGCCGGAATCCCTGCGCCAGGAGATGATGGAGCAGGCGCTGAATGAGGGCCAGCAGCAAAACGCGCTGGCGCTGGCGCAGCTCGCGCCGGAAGATTTGCGCATTTTACTGAATCCGTTCCTTGGCGGGCTCTGGCAAAACGATACCCCGACGTTACGCATTCCTTACTACCGCCCCCTGGAGCCGCTACGGCAGGGTTTTTTACCTGGCCGTGCGGAACAGCATCTTGCCGGGCAAATCTTCTCTGGCCTGACGCGTTTCGTGGACGATAGCTTTTTACCGCAGGGGGATTTAGCGCACCACTGGGATATTAGTGAGGACACGCTGACCTGGCGGTTTCATATCCGCACGACATTGCACTGGCATAACGGCGATGTCGTGAATGTTCGTCAGTTAGCAACACGTTTCATGCTACTCCTTGAACTGCCCGCCTTGCGGACGCTGTTCGCCAGCGTCAAAAGCGTAGAGGCTACCCATTCCCACTGTCTGACATTTACATTGCACCATCCAGATTTCTGGCTGGCACACCGTCTTGCCAGCTATGCCTCCACGCTGGCGCATCCGCAAATGCCGCTTATCGGTACCGGGCCGTTCCGTCTTGCCTCATTCAGTAAGGAACTGGTCAGACTGGAAAGTCATGAGCAGTACCACCTCACCCATCCATTATTGAAAGCGGTGGAGTTCTGGATTACACCGCAGCTTTTTGAACAGAATCTCGGGACCAGTTGTCGCCACCCTGTGCAAATTGCGATTGGCGAGCCTGATGAGCTTGTGCATTTGCAGCAAGTGAGTAACAGTGTCAGCCTTGGGTTTTGTTATCTGACACAGCGTATTGGCGCGAATCTCACCCCGGCACAGTCACGACGCCTTGTGCAAATCATCCATCAGACGTCGCTGCTGGAGACACTGCCGCTGGATGAAAACCTCATTACCCCCAGTAAAGAACTTCTCCCTGGCTGGACGATTCCGCAGTGGCCACCGGAAGAGAGCGTTGAGTTACCGCCCACGCTAACCCTGCTTTACCATCTGCCGGTGGAATTACACACTATGGCGCAACAGTTCAAACGTTATCTGGCCGAACTGGGTTGCGATGTCACGCTGATTTTTCATGATGCGAAAACCTGGGATGGGTGCAGTGCGCTGGCGCAGGCAGACTTACTGATGGGCGACAGGCTGATTGGCGAAGCCCCGGAATATGCGCTGGAACAGTGGTTGCGCTGCGACCCGGTCTGGCCCAATGTACTCAGCCGTGCGCAATTCTCCCATTTGCAGGCAACGCTCGATGCCGTGCAAAGCTTGGCGGACGAAACTGCGCGTAGCGAGGCGTTGCAGGCGGTATTCAGCCACCTGATGGATGAGGCCATACTGACACCGCTGTTTAATTATCAGTATCGGATTAGCGCGCCACCAGGCGTAGAAGGCATTCGCCTGAACACCCGTGGCTGGTTTGATTTTACCCAGGCCTGGCTACCGGCACCGGCGCGGTGAAGAAGCTGGTCGGGGCAATCCGCACGCGCTACCATATCGCCTTTATGAATGAATACCGGGAATAATTATGAAACGTGCCGTAGTCGTGTTTAGTGGCGGGCAGGATTCCACAACCTGTCTGGTTCAGGCGTTGCAACAATACGATGAAGTGCATTGTGTCACCTTCGATTATGGTCAGCGTCATCGTGCGGAAATCGATGTGGCGCGTGAACTGGCATTACAGTTAGGTGCACGTGCGCACAAAGTGTTGGATGTAACGTTACTGAATGAACTGGCAGTTAGCAGCCTGACGCGCGACAGCATCCCGGTACCGGATTATCAGCCTGATGCCAGTGGTATCCCGAATACGTTCGTACCCGGGCGCAATATTCTGTTTTTGACCCTGACGGCCATTTACGCATATCAGGTGCAGGCCGAAGCGGTGATCACCGGCGTTTGCGAAACCGATTTTTCCGGTTATCCGGACTGCCGCGACGAGTTTGTCAAAGCCCTGAACCATGCGGTTAATCTGGGCATGGCGAAAGACATTCGCTTTGAAACGCCATTGATGTGGATAGATAAAGCCGAAACCTGGGCGCTGGCAGATTACTGGGGCAAGCTGGAACTGGTGCGCAATGAGACGTTGACCTGCTATAACGGCATCAAAGGCGATGGTTGCGGACAGTGCGCCGCCTGTAACCTGCGGGCGAATGGCCTGAGCCATTACCTGGCCGATAAGGCCGGGGTGATGGCAACCATGAAAAAGAAAACCGGGTTGAAGTGACGCACCTTTCTGGGTTCCCAGGTGCGCTGCGGTATGAACCGGGAACATGGCTTCCCCGGGCTACAATTTGTATCCACTGCGATAATCGCGTAGATACTGTTATGCCGCGCAAGCATTTCCCTGATGTAACGTGGCATCGAACGGGCGTCCTGACTTCAGGACGCCATAGGCAACCTGCGCCAGTTTCCTCATCATCGCCCCGATTATCAGCTTCGCATTCTTCCCGTTCTTCTCCAGCCGTTCCCTGAACACCCGGCCCCATTCCGTTTTGTACAGCGTCACCATCGCTGGCATGTACAGCGCACGACGCAGCGACGCATGGCCCAGTTTACTCATCCTGCTCACCCGCCTGATACTGCTGCCTGATTCATGTTGCCGGGGCGTCAGACCTGCATACGCCGCGAACTGCCTCGCCTCCCTGAACCTGTCTTTCAGTCCCACATAAGCCAGCAGCACCGCTGCGGTTTTCGGGCCTATGCCCGGGATACTGTCCAGCAGTTTGCGCCGCTGTTTCATATCCGGGTCATCATCCGTCAGGTCTTTTATCTGGTTTTCAAGACGTTTCAGTTCCGTCTCCAGCCACAGCAGATGCATGTCTATGCTCGGCAACTGAACCTCACGCGCGCTTTCCCGCCGGTTCTGCTCCTGTACATGCATCTCTGTCAGCGCCTGATGCCGCAGCACCAGCGCCCGCAGGGCACGTTCAACCGGATGGGGGCTTCCCATATCGCCGGGCGTTTCTCCCGGCAAAAATATGCCAGCTGGCGGGCATCCACCGTATCGGTTTTGCTGCGTATTCCCTGGCTCTGAACGAACGCTTTGCTGAGCATCGGATTGATAACAGAGACCTGATATCCTGCGTCAGAGAGATGAGCGGCGACATCTTCCATATACGTCCCGGTCGCTTCCATGCAGATATGGGCATTGCTGACCTGATGTCCCTGCAACCAGCTGACGAGCTCGTCATGCCCTCCGGGGGTGTTGGCAAATTTTTTGCTGCGGTGACGGCCATCAGGCCGCAACATATCGACATCGAGTTTAGCTTTGGCAACATCAATGCCGATAAAGTGAAGTTCGTACTCCATAGTGTAACCCTCCTTGCAAATGCGGGGTACCGGGTAATCCGGTCCATGATACTGTTCGGTTTATCACTTGTGGATAACGGTGGTCCGGTGCGGGGATCTACGATACAGACTCAAAGTCTGAGCCCGGATACGGCATCCGGACCACCACCAGAGAGAACTGGCCGGTTATCTCTGGATTTTTTAATAATACAAGCCCGGATGCGGCGCAAGCGCCTTATCCGGGAGATTTTTGCGACTGTCACGCCTCTTCGCGGATCATCTCTTCCAGCCTTTCACGTAACTCCCCTTCCAGCGCCAGCGCCTTTTGCGTTTTAAGATCGATACACACAAAGGTCACTAACGCATCCGCCACCACTTCACCTCCCGGTTCCAGCGTCACGACCTGGCTGAGTACGCCGCTTCGTCCGTTAATCTGTTTAACGTGGCTGGTCACCGTCAGGCGGTCGCCCAGCACGGCAGGACGACGGTAATTGATATTGATGTTGACGACCACGAACGCGATGTTATTCGTCGTCATCCATTTAAAGTTTTCATTGTTTTCCAGCCCATCCCAACGCGCTTCTTCCAGGAATTCCAGATAGCGGGCATTGTTCACATGCTGATAGACATCGAGGTGATAACCACGAACTTTGATCTGAGTCTGCATAGCGCTTTAACCTTTACTTTTGTTATAGGAACAGAGGCCATAACTGGTATGACCTCTTTAGTCTGGCAAAATTTCGCCACTACGCAAGCATCATCTTTTATAGGGTCAGATTTCCGAGGTTGCGTTCAACAAGCGCGCTCCCCATACCAGGCACCTGCTTGAGATCGTCCAGGGTCTTAAAGGGACCGTACTCTTGCCGGTAGCTCACAATCGCCTGCGCTTTTTTCATGCCCACCCCATTCATCACCCGCGCCAGATCCTCGGCGCTGGCGGTATTAATGCTAACCCTTGTACCGTCATCATCAGTGCTTTTTGCCGGGTCGGGGGTTTTAGCATTCGGCGTCGCGCCATTATCGGCTTTGGTTTGTACCGCTGGCGCTTTCGCACCACCGCCATTGGGGGCAGCCAGCGTATTATGGCTGATGCCAGCACAGGCAAAAGAAAGGGTCAGTAAAAGTACTTTGATTCCATGTTTCATGCTGTTTCTCCTTGGTGTTTAACAACGAGGCTACGATAAACAACCGGGAAAAACGGTACAAATGGCGAAGCGCAAATGTGGAAAAGGCCGCGAAAGCGGCCTTTTGAATTGCAAAGCGTTGCAATATTTGTGGGAAGCGTCTCGTTATTCCTGCTGTTCCATAATCGCGCCAAGTTTGATTTTGGCCTCTTTACGCAAGTTGGTCATCAGCGCCTCGAAAGCGATCTGTGCATTGTTCTGGGTAATACCCTGAACCATCGCTTTCTTCTGGTCGTCCGGCATGGTGCCAGCTTTCACTTCATCTAACGCCAGAATCGCGACATTGCCCTGGGCATCGTTCGCTACGCCATAGCCCGGTTTGTCTTTTTCAGGCAGCGGCAGGCTAAAGGCCGCCTGGCTAATCGGATCCTGACCGGTACGAGTCAAGGTTTTCGCTGCGCCAAAACTTAACCCTGCGGCTTTCAGCGCATCGTCGCCTTTACCCGCTTTCAGTTCAGCGATCAGCTTGTCAGCATCCAGTTTGGCCTGCTGCTCCGCTTTGTTATGCTTAACAATATCACTGACCTGAGCTTTAACCTCTTCCAGTGGCTTAATCGCTTCTGCTTTATGCTCACTCACACGCAGCACGAAGGCGCGGTCACCATCGACAGTAATAATGTCAGAGTTACTGCCCGGCGCACCGTTCACACCCACCAGACCACCGTCAAAAATAGCATTGGCAACCGGTTTAAAATTAAGCTCTTGCGGCAGGCTGTCACGGCTAAACCAACCCGTTTCAATGGCTTTTGTTCCGGCGACTTGCTCAGCACCCGCCAGAGATTCATTATCGTTGCTTGCGGCTTCGCTCACCTTCTGTTGCAGGGCATACCAGGCATCCAGTGCCTTATCCTGCTTCACTTTCGCGGCGATCTCGTCATGAACGTCGCTCAGCGGTTTAGCTTTTGCAGGCTGAATGTCATCAAGACGAACAACCAGGAAGCCAACAGAAGATTTGATCACGCCTGACAGTTGGCCTTTGTCTTTCAGGCCTGAATTTTTCAGTTCATCAGGTGTGGTGGCCGGCTCCAGCCACCCCATATCACCGCCGTTACGGGCAGAGATAATGTCAGTGGATTTTTCTTTCGCCAGTGCGGCAAAATCTGCCCCTTTGCTCAGTGCGTCCAGCACGGCTTTCGCGTCATCTTCTGTTTTGGTCTGAATAACGCTATAGCGATTAAGCTGTGGCTGCGTGAACTGATCCAAGTGCTGATCATAGTAAGACTGAATATCCGCGTCGCTGACGTCCTGCTGCATGTTAGCCGCATCCAGCTTGATATAGCTGACACGGAACTGCTCCGGGGAGACAAAGCGGGTTTTATTCTGCTCATAGAAGCCAGCGATCTCCTGATCGCTTACGGTCTGTTTTGCCGCCAGCGCATTCACGTCGATCAGCGCCTGACGCACAACGCGCTGCTGGGAAACCAGCGCCGCCAGTTCATCCGTCTCACCTTTGAGCATGAAGTCAGTACCCGCAATCGCGTTGATCAGTTGCTGAGAAGTCAGTTGATTGCGCAGCGCCTGCGCATACTGATCTGCATTCATACCCATTTGGTTGACGATACCGTTGAAACGGTCGTTATCGAATTTACCGTTGGTCTGGAAAGCCTGGGTGGAGAAAATCGCTTTCTTAACCTGCTCATCGCTGATGCCCAGGTGCAGGTTATGCGCGTACTGGTCCAGCAGTGCTTCGTCGATAAGGCGGTTCAGCACCTGCTGACGCATGGATTTGATATAGTTTTCATTCGCGGCCAGCTCTGAGAACTGGTCACCCAGCTGTTGCTGCATACGATTACGTTCACTGGCAACCGCATTTTCGAATTGTGCGCGACCAATCTCCTGGTCATTTACCTTTGCGGCATAATTATTGTTACCGCCAATAAGGTAGCTACTGACGCCGGTCAAAATGAACGACACGATAATGACGCCGAAAATGATCTTGAGCACGATGCTGTTTGCTGCCGTGCGTAAATTGTCCATCATGGTGTAACAACACTCCGCTGTAGGTGACTGTAGACCTCTCGCAGTCACTCAGTTTCCCGACGCTGCGTATAGGGTCGTATTTTGACAAGAAAAGGGGGCAATTGTCAGCCCACAACTCGCAGAAACTCAGATAAGAGTGACTGAATAAATAAAAAAGGCACATCTCTCGATGCGCCCTTGTACTTTTCACCTCCCACAGGGAAGCGATCAGTTAACCGCGTCTTTCAGTGCCTTGCCAGCGCGGAAGCCCGGAACCTTAGCCGCGGCGATAGTGATTTCTTTGCCGGTCTGAGGGTTGCGACCTGTACGCGCAGCACGCTCTTTAACAGCAAAAGTACCAAAACCTACCAGCGCTACATCGTCCCCTTCTTTCAGAGATTCAGTAACAGAAGCAATTAAAGCATCTAACGCACGTCCAGCAGCCGCTTTAGAGATGTCAGCCCCCGCGGCAATCTTGTCTATCAGTTGAGATTTATTCACTCTTCTCTTCCTCTCTTTATAATTTATATCGCGCCTGAGTCCTTCACAGCGCGACCGCGCAGCAGTTATATCAGGCCTGTCATGCCCTTACAACACCAGTTGATGATGACACACCCAACCAGCAATCTAAATTAGCTATACAAAAAAAGGCTGGCAAGTCCGAAATGCCTTACCAGCCTTGTTTTTATCAACGCTCTTTGCGCGCGGTCACTATTTTGCGGTCGCGACCTGCATACCAAACGGTTCGTTTTGCAATGCCAGGGCCAGAACCTCGTCAATGCGCTTAACCGGATGGATGTCCAGGTCGGCAATGACGTTTTCCGGAATTTCCTCAAGATCGCGTTTGTTCTCGTAAGGAATTAGCACGGTTTTGATCCCGCCACGGTGTGCCGCCAGCAGTTTTTCTTTCAGGCCGCCAATCGGCAGAACCTGGCCACGCAGGGTAATTTCACCCGTCATCGCCACATCAGCACGTACCGGGTTACCCGTCAGGCAAGAAACCAGCGCAGTACACATCGCGATACCGGCGCTCGGGCCGTCTTTCGGCGTAGCCCCTTCCGGTACGTGAACGTGAATATCGCGTTTTTCGTAGAAATCCCCGTTAATACCGAGTTTTTCCGCCCGTGCACGCACCACGGTCAGCGCAGCCTGGATAGATTCCTGCATAACTTCACCGAGCGAACCGGTATAAGTCAGCTTGCCTTTGCCCGGTACGCACGCGGTTTCGATGGTCAGCAGGTCACCGCCGACTTCGGTCCACGCCAGCCCGGTTACCTGACCCACACGGTTTTCGTCATCCGCACGGCCATAGTCAAAGCGCTGAACACCCAGGTAATCGTGCAGGTTGTCCCCGTTAATCTCGATGTGTTTCAGTGTCGGATCCATCAGCAACTGTTTCACCGCTTTACGGCACAATTTCGAGATTTCACGCTCAAGGCTACGCACGCCCGCTTCACGAGTGTAATAACGGATGATCCCGACAATGGCGCTGTCATCCACGGTCAGTTCCGTCGGTTTGAGCGCATTACGTTCGATCTGTTTCGTCAGCAGATGCTGTTTAGCAATATTCAGCTTCTCATCTTCCGTGTAACCGGAAAGACGGATGACTTCCATACGATCGAGCAGCGGTGCCGGAATGTTCATGGAGTTAGACGTCGCGACAAACATGACATCGCTGAGATCGTAATCCACTTCCAGATAGTGATCGCTAAATGCAACGTTCTGTTCCGGATCAAGCACTTCCAGCAAAGCAGACGCCGGATCGCCACGCATGTCCGAAGACATTTTGTCGATCTCATCAAGCAGGAACAGCGGGTTTTTCACGCCCACTTTGGCCATCTTCTGGATCAGTTTGCCTGGCATGGAGCCAATGTAGGTACGACGGTGACCGCGAATTTCAGCTTCGTCACGCACGCCGCCCAGCGCCATACGGATGTACTTACGTCCTGTCGCTTTGGCAATGGACTGACCCAAGGAGGTTTTACCCACCCCCGGTGGTCCAACCAGACACAGGATTGGGCCTTTGAGTTTGTTCATACGGCTCTGCACCGCGAGATACTCAAGGATGCGGTCTTTGACACGCTCAAGGCCATAGTGGTCGGTATCGAGCACTTCCTGCGCCTGACGCAGGTCTTTTTTCACTTTGCTGCGCGCATACCACGGAACCTGAATCATCCACTCGATATAACCGCGGACCACGGTGGCTTCCGCAGACATCGGGGACATCATTTTCAGTTTCTGCAGTTCGGCTTCGGCCTTCTCTTTTGCCTCTTTTGGCATTTTGGCCGCGTCGATTTTGCGTTTCAGCGCTTCGTTTTCATCCGGCGCGTCATCCATCTCGCCGAGTTCTTTCTGAATGGCCTTCATCTGCTCGTTCAGGTAGTACTCGCGCTGAGATTTCTCCATCTGTTTTTTGACGCGATTACGGATACGTTTCTCGACCTGCAGCAGGTCGATTTCCGATTCCATCATCGCCATCAAATATTCCAGACGTTCATTAACGTCGGACATCTCCAGAACGGACTGTTTGTCGGCCAGTTTCAATGGCATATGCGCGGCAATGGTATCGGCCAGACGCGCAGGATCGTCAATGCTGTTCAGCGAAGTCAGCACTTCCGGTGGGATTTTTTTGTTGAGCTTGATATAGCCTTCAAACTGGCTGATGGCAGTGCGTACCAGCACTTCCTGCTCGCGCTCATCAATGGCCGGGGAATCAAGGTATTCCGCTTTAGCCGTGAAATGTTCGCCATTATCCGACAGCGTGGTAATGCGCGCGCGCTGCAGACCTTCCACCAGCACTTTGACAGTGCCGTCAGGCAGTTTCAGCATCTGCAGAATAGAGGCCACGGTCCCGACGGTGAAAAGATCGTTTACACCCGGCTCATCCGTTGAGGCTTCTTTCTGTGCAACCAACATGATTTTTTTATCATGGTCCATGGCCGCTTCAAGACAACGGATAGATTTTTCCCGCCCTACAAACAGGGGTATGACCATGTGCGGATAAACCACCACATCGCGCAACGGCAATACGGGGATTTCAATGCGTTCAGAACGCTCAGGATTCATAGAGCTCTCTCTTAGTTTAATGTCCGCCAGGTAATCCGGTGACGTGACTGTGCAACACGCACCATTAACATGTAAAGCAGTATATGGGGATGTTTCCCACACATTCAACGGCGAGAATCAGGAAAAATAAAAGGGGAGATAAAATCCCCCCTTTTTCATTAACTGTATGTATGGATTGGTGAATTATTCACCAGATGCCTGTTGCGCTTCGTGCTTACCGTAGATCAACAGCGGTTTGCTTTGCCCGGCAATCACGGACTCATCAATAACCACTTTGTCGACCTCTTCCAGAGACGGCAGATCATACATGGTGTCCAGTAACGCCGCTTCGACGATGGAACGCAGACCACGCGCACCCGTTTTACGCACCATCGCTTTCTTCGCGATAGCGGTCAAGGCCTCGTCACGGAACTCCAGATCCACACCTTCAAGATTGAACAGCGCCTGATACTGTTTGGTCAGGGCATTTTTCGGCTCTTTCAGGATCTGAATCAGCGCTTCTTCGCTCAGCTCGTTGAGGGTTGCCACCACCGGCAGACGACCAATAAATTCCGGGATCAGACCAAATTTGATCAGATCTTCCGGCTCAACCTGGGCCAGCAGTTCGCCTTCATTCGCTTTTTCGGATTTCGCTTTTACCGTCGCGCCAAAGCCGATACCAGAACCGGTTTCAACACGATGGGAAATCACCTTATCCAGACCGGCGAATGCGCCACCACAAATGAACAGGATCTTGGAGGTATCAACCTGTAAGAATTCCTGTTGTGGGTGTTTACGACCACCCTGCGGCGGCACGGCTGCCACGGTACCTTCGATCAGTTTCAGCAATGCCTGCTGTACGCCTTCACCGGATACGTCACGGGTGATAGACGGATTATCAGACTTACGCGAGATCTTATCGATCTCATCGATGTAGACGATTCCGCGCTGCGCTTTTTGCACGTCGTAATCGCACTTCTGCAACAGTTTCTGGATGATGTTTTCAACGTCTTCACCCACATAACCCGCTTCGGTCAGTGTAGTGGCATCCGCCATGGTAAACGGAACATCCAGCAGGCGCGCCAGTGTTTCAGCCAGCAGCGTTTTACCGGAACCGGTTGGCCCGATCAGCAGAATGTTACTTTTGCCCAGCTCAACACCATTGCTGGTGTCGCCGTTGCGCAGACGTTTGTAGTGGTTGTATACCGCGACGGCCAACACTTTTTTCGCCTGTTCCTGGCCGATAACATAATCGTCCAGGTGATGGCGAATCTCGTGCGGGGTCGGCAGTGCACTGCGCTCGCGATGCGGCGCAACTTCTTTAATCTCTTCGCGAATAATGTCGTTACACAGATCAACACATTCGTCGCAGATATACACGGACGGCCCGGCAATGAGCTTGCGCACTTCATGCTGGCTTTTGCCGCAAAAAGAGCAGTACAACAGTTTGCCCGAACCATCTTTGCGTTTATCTGTCATGAGTCAAAACCTCTTTTCTGTTCTTTGTGCCGCACATGACGACGCAAATGCCATTCCAGGCGCAAAACGCTTGCCAGCGTAGTGCCGCTCGATATTCATTATAGCGGCACTACTCCGGCCTGAGCATTAATTACGATGGGTCAAAATTGAATCAACCAGACCGTATTCGACGGCTTCGTTCGCAGAGAGGAAACGGTCACGTTCTGTATCTCGTTCAATTTGCTCTAAAGATTGACCCGTATGGTGCGCCATGAGTTCGTTCATACGCCCTTTCACTTTCAGGATTTCACGGGCGTGGATCTCAATATCCGTCGCCTGCCCCTGGTAACCACCCAGCGGCTGGTGAATCATCACGCGTGAGTTTGGCAGGCAGAAACGCTTGCCTTTTGCTCCCGCCGTCAGCAGGAATGCGCCCATGGACGCGGCCTGGCCCATACAAATGGTGCTGACGTCAGGCTTAATAAATTGCATGGTGTCGTAAATTGACATTCCGGCGGTGATAACGCCACCCGGAGAGTTAATATACAGGTAAATATCTTTTTCCGGATTCTCCGCTTCCAGGAACAACATCTGCGCCACGATCAGGTTTGCCATGTGGTCTTCAACCTGACCCGTCATGAAAATGACACGTTCCTTAAGAAGACGGGAGTAGATATCAAAAGAGCGCTCACCGCGTGAGGTCTGTTCAATAACCATTGGCACCAGGGCCATATGGGGTGCAAAGGTATCTCGTTCGCCGCTGTATGACATGTCCGTCTCCTGGATCTAAAAATAAATAACCTGCTGTACTGATTGTACTTGAGTGAGCCAGGTCTGACTACGACCCCTCACGGACGGATTATCAGCCAGAGTGTTCACAGTCGATAGTCCCTTAATGGGGATGACCACACCTTATTTCAAGCATAACAACCTTTTGCTGTTACGCTAACACTGAAACGCCCTTTTAGCACACTTCTGATAACATCAATGCGATAAAAAAAGCCCGTCACCAGAAGGTGACGGGCTTATTGTTTACTCTTTATACCGGATGAGTAAATTAAGCCTGTTGGTTCATCAGTTCCTGGAAGCTGGTAGCTTTCTCAGTCACTTTTGCTTTTGCCAGTACAGCTTCAACAGCCTGTTCTTCCAGAGCGACGTTACGCATGTTATCGGTCAGCTCTTTGTTTTTGCTGTAGAATTCGATAACTTCGGTCGGATCTTCGTAAGCAGAAGCCATCTCTTCGATCAGGCCTTTTACGCGTTCTTCGTCAGCTTTCAGCTCGTTGGTGCGAATCACTTCGCCCAGCAGCAGACCGACGATCACGCGGCGTTTAGCCTGCTCTTCAAACAGCTCACGCGGCAGTTCCAGCGCTTGTTTCTCGTTACCACCGAAGCGCTGAGCAGCCTGACGACGCAGAACGTCGATTTCGCTGTCGATCAGGGCAGACGGGATTTCGATCTCGTTCGCTTTTACCAGACCTTCGATTGCCTGAGACTTGATGCGGTTACGCACTGCGCCTTTCAGCTCACGGTCCATGTTCTTACGTACTTCTGCACGCAGACCAGCAACAGAACCA
This sequence comes from Phytobacter diazotrophicus, assembly GCF_052061655.1. Lineage (NCBI taxonomy): Bacteria > Pseudomonadati > Pseudomonadota > Gammaproteobacteria > Enterobacterales > Enterobacteriaceae > Phytobacter > Phytobacter diazotrophicus. The sequence goes on from NZ_CM125428.1 coordinate 4,417,392, forward strand.
TCTGCAACGCCGAAACGTTTGATGAAATCTTCGGTCAGTTCCGGCAGCTCACGTTCTTCAACTTTTTTCAGGTTGATAACGAATTTCGCCGCTTTACCTTTCAGGTTTTCAGCGTGGTAGTCTTCCGGGAAGGTCACGTCGATGGTGAACTCATCACCCGCTTTGTGGCCTTTGATGCCGTCTTCAAAGCCTGGGATCATACGACCCTGGCCCATCGCCAGCACGAAATCAGTGGCTTTGCCGCCTTCGAACTCTTCACCGTCTACAGAGCCAGTGAAATCAACAGTCACACGGTCTTCCGCGTCAACAGCTCCATCTTTATCTTTCCAGGTTGCTTGTTGTTTACGCAGGGTGTCCAGCATAGTGTCGACGTCAGCGTCGGTCACTTCTACAACCGGTTTTTCAACTTCGATAGTTTCCAGGCCTTTCAGCTCAACTTCCGGATAAACTTCGAATTCTACGGAGTAGGTAAAGTCTTCGCCCAGCTTGTATTCGCCCGGAACATAGTTCGGTGCGCCAGCCGGGTTGATTTTTTCCTGAATGATCGCGTCAATAAAGTTGCGGCTCATCAGTTCGCCCAGTACGTCCTGACGTACGGAGGCGCCATAACGCTGAGCAACGACATTCATCGGTACTTTGCCTTTACGGAAGCCGTCAATACGTACTTTCTTCGCTACGTTAACCAGCTCGCTCTTCACAGCGGTCTCGATGCTGTCAGCAGCGATAGTAATCGTTACACGGCGCCCAAGGCCCTGAGTGGTTTCAACTGAAACTTGCATCTTGTTACCTCAAAAAATCACAGTGCTCGGTCAACTCTACTCTGGAAGCTGTCATAGGGCTTCGCAGAACCGGGATGCTCTCTCAAATCAGATATACATTCCCTGTCACCAGAATCATCCCGAAGACGTTCATATATAAAGACGCGGCATTATAGCGGCATCACTTTAGTGAGTCGAGAACGGGAACGCCGCATTGTTGCGCCATTTTTCACAATTCCGAGGTAATTTTGACCTAAAAATTGCGCTTCTCGCTCAAAACTCAGACAAAACAAAACGGCCCGTAGGCCGTTTTTACTTAAACTGTACGCAACATACTGGAAAAGCTCAGGCAGTTGCAAATGCGTTTTACGCGATGCTGCCTGCTCCCCTGCATGGCGGCGAGGCGAAAATGGTGTCCTGCAGACCTTCCCATTCCTTAATCGTGTAGGTATGCAGAGCCAGTGCATGAACGGTGGACGAGAGTTCCGCCGCAAGGGTGCCGTAGATCATACGGTGACGGTTGAGGAAACGCTCCCCGGAAAAGCGGTCACTGACCAGCACAACTTTGAAATGGCTTTCGGAACCGGCCGGTACATTGTGACGATAGCTTTCATCAACAACTTCGAGGAACACGGGTTCAAACGCTGCCCTTAATTTATCTTCTATCTGCTCACGTATCATCATGAAAGGACTCCTCCGACAACGCTGAGATGCGACCCATCCCTTTAAATGTTAGCCGCTTTTATCGTGTTCATAACAAGAAAACAACAAAAATTTAGCTTTCGTCCTATTTTCTCAGTCAAAGGTATGAACTCTACTGAAAAGGTCAAAAATGACGTCATGTTCGACAGAGCAAATCGGTCGTGCGGTTAAAAAAAACACAAGGCGATGAATTTACATGCATTGAGGACTTCCCCTTGTTGACGGCGATGTTATGATGGCAAGAATTTTCCCTATCTAAGCTTAAGATCCACTGAGAGCCTGAACATGTTAAAAAAACTTCTCTTCCCATTGGTCGCTTTATTTATGCTGGCCGGGTGCGCCACCCCGCCAACCACTCTTGAAGTGTCACCGAAGATTACGCTGCCACAGCAGGATCCTAGCCTGATGGGCGTTACAGTGAGCATCACTGGCGCAGACCAGCGTCCCGACCAGGCACTGGCAAAAGTCACTCGCGATAACCAACTGGTTACCCTAACGGCATCCCGCGACCTGCGCTTCTTGCTACAAGAAGTGCTGGAAAAACAAATGACTGCGCGCGGTTATATGATTGGCCCAAGCGGTGCGGCTAACCTGCAAATCATTGTTAACCAGCTGTATGCCGATGTTTCTCAGGGCAACCTGCGTTACAGCATTGCCACGAAAGCGGATATCGCGATCATCGCAACCGCAGCTAACGGCAATAAAATGACGAAAAACTACCGCGCCAGCTATAACGTTGAAGGCGCACTCCAGGCGACTAACGACAAGATCACGAATGCCGTTAACAGCGTGTTGACCGACACCATCGCGGATATGTCTCAGGACACCACAATTCATCAGTTCATCAAGCAGAACACGCGTTAAGTTCCGCACGCTGGCCCGGTTCGCCGGGCCAGTACTCAACCATGTCCAGTCATTACCTTCGTATATTTCAGCAACCCAAATCAGCCATTCTGCTGATGCTGGGCTTCGCCTCAGGTTTACCACTGGCGCTGACATCCGGTACGCTCCAGGCGTGGATGACAGTAGCTAACGTCGATCTGAAAACCATCGGTTTCTTCTCGCTTGTCGGCCAGGCCTATGTTTTTAAATTTCTCTGGTCGCCAATGATGGACCGCTATACCCCGCCCTTCCTTGGCCGACGCCGCGGTTGGCTACTCCTGACACAACTGGGTTTACTTGTCGCGGTCGCTGCGATGGGCTTTCTTGAGCCAGGCAGTCATTTACGCTGGATGGCAGGTCTGGCCGTCGTTATCGCTTTTTGTTCTGCTTCACAGGACATTGTTTTCGATGCGTGGAAAACGGATGTGCTACCGGCAGAGGAGCGCGGAACCGGGGCGGCAATCAGCGTTCTGGGTTATCGCTTAGGCATGTTAGTGTCCGGCGGCCTGGCGCTGTGGCTGGCGGACCGCTGGCTCGGCTGGCAAGGCATGTACTGGCTGATGGCCGGGCTGTTGATCCCGTGCATTATCGCAACGTTGCTGGCCCCTGAACCGACCGACGCTATCCCGGCACCGCGCTCACTGGAGCAAGCCGTTGTCGAACCGCTGCGTGATTTCTTCGGTCGCAATAATGCCTGGCTTATCTTGCTCTTGATTGTTCTTTATAAGCTTGGCGACGCGTTCGCGATGAGCCTGACAACCACCTTTCTGATTCGCGGTGTCGGCTTTGATGCCGGTGAAGTGGGCGTGGTCAACAAAACCCTTGGGCTTATCGCAACAATTATTGGCGCACTCTGGGGTGGTGTATTAATGCAACGCTTGTCGCTGTTTCGCGCGTTGCTGATTTTCGGTCTGCTGCAAGGCATTTCGAATGCGGGATACTGGCTGCTTGCCGTGACGCCGAAAGATATGATCAGCATGGCGTCAGCGGTTTTTCTGGAAAACCTCTGCGGCGGTATGGGCACGTCTGCCTTCGTTGCGCTGCTGATGACACTGTGCAACAAGTCCTTTTCTGCCACTCAGTTTGCCCTGCTTTCCGCGTTATCTGCTGTTGGTCGGGTTTACGTTGGGCCGCTGGCAGGCTGGTTTGTTGAAGCCCATGGCTGGTCGATGTTTTACCTGTTCTCTATCGCGGCTGCCCTGCCAGGTCTGTTGATGCTGCTGCTCTGTAAAGAGACGCTTGAATTCACGCAGCGCACAGAACGTTTTATGCCACGCACTGAGTTTGCCAAAGCCTACCGCCTGGCATTACGCCTGCTTTCTACTGGCTGTCTGTTACTGGGTTTCTGGCTGGTCATCCTGATAGTGAACGCCAGCGGATGGGTCCATATCGACATTGGCAGTACGTTGCTGGAATTCGGCGCATTACTGGCGCTGGTGGGTATTGTCTATGGCGGATTATTAGATTTTCTGGCGCTACGCAAAACACGTGTTGTCTGAAAGCGCCAGCATCGCTGGCGCTCGCGCAGTGATTAATTGAAAAAATAGAGCCACTTAATCACGTAACTGTATAACGGTGGCAGGATGATAAGCCCGACGACATTGACCATCGGCGGCAACTGCTTGAGAAACAAGATAGGCAACATGATCAGTTTCACGACGCCATTAAAGGGTATTGCGTACCACTGATGTAAATTACTGCGCACCAGCCACCAGACAGGGTAAGCAATCACCGCAGTAAACATACAGACCCGCGCAACGCCCGCACTCGCTGGCGGATAGTGATACAGTAGCGCGTAGATGTGGAACAACGGGACCGCCATAATGACCCATGAAAGTAGCCAGAAGAAAATATGGCTTATGCGTGCGAGAAGTGCCTTACGTTCGTAGCACGCCAGCAACACAGGCGCCCCCCATAAGTACAGGATCACAATCCCCACCATAGTGACCGCCTGCCAGACCAAATGTTCATCAGCCCGCACCTGGATATAAAGTGCAAATCCCCAGAACCAGATAGCGATCAGCGCCCCCCAGGAAACGGCTGGCGTGGGAGTCGAAAGAAGCCGGAGCAGCGCCGGGTTAACGCGTTCCAGCAACTGTGGATAAGCATTTTTGATCTCAGCCACCTGATTCAACAGCCCCTGAACAAAATCCGGAATGAGTCTCGCCCACCAGGGTAAATACGCTATTTCGCCGCTGAGGATTCGCCAGGCCAGACGGCTCTGTCGATCCAGGCTAGCCTGTCGGCATAGATAGTCCCAATGATGGTCCGCAGCAGTCGCCTCAATTTGCGTTTCCAGGGCGTGAACGATCCAATAAGGCAGTTGGGAATCGCGATACCCACCCAGATCCCATCCCATAATGTCCGACACATTGTTCACCAGACTCCGGGAAATGCCCGGTCGTTGACTCAACGCCTGGGCCAGCTCAAGACTAAACACCCGTCCGGCTTCCAGGGCATCAGGCAGGTGGTGATCAAGATAGAATCGCAGCGCATTCAGCGCGTCACTTTCATCAGCAAGTAACTGAACGGAAAAGCGCTCGGCATCCTCCTCAAGGGTTTCTCGCTGCCAGTCTGGCTGCGGTGGGAGCGCTGGCTGCACGGCCTCTTGTGATTCAGCTTGCGGTAACTCAGACAACGCCCGGTCCAGATTGATGACCGCTTTCACATTGTCATCGTCCAGCCAGATTATCTCGCCTTTTGCGAATGCTTTCGCCGCATCGAACGCTTCACGCAGTAGCTGGTAGCCTTGCGGATCCTGATCGGGACGATGCATCTTAAGCTCTCGCGCGTATGCCCGGCGAATGGTGGATTCATCGGTTGTTGGTTCGATGCCCAGTGTTTCCCACATTGTCGACATCACTTACATCCCATCATCAAATTGGTTGAGCACCTGACGCAATTCATCCCGCGCGGCGGCAATCATACGTACATCCTGGCGATCAAGTGACTGTTCAAACAGGCTGGTATAGTGATCGATAATTTGTCGCCGCTCCCCAAGATGCCGTTCGTAACAACGAGAAGCCTCTGCCAGTAAATGACGATTTTCTGGCACATCACGGGGGTGCATTTTCAGGCCATCAAGCTGACGAAGACGTTCACGTATCTCCTCTTCGCTGAGCTGTCCGGGCACTTTTTCAATGACCAGGGTTGATGCGGTCTCTTCACCCTGAACTTTACATTCAACCTCAAGAATGCCGTCCAGCGTATAGGTGAAGCGGATGTCAGCGCTCACGTCACCAGCTTTACGACGTGGGACGTTAATCTTCATTTTGTCCAGCAACAGATTGTCGCTGACCCGACGGGCTTCCCCCTGGTAAACTTCTATCTCCAGATACTGTTGATTATCAAACAGCGTACTCACGGTTTTCATCACGCTCACCGGAACAAAGGCGTTGCGTTCAATAATCGGCAGGAAATGGCCAGTATCGATTTTGTCGCCATTTCTGCGTGAAACCTCGATCCCCAGGGAATAAGGCATGACATCGGTCAGGACAATATCATCCAGCGCGCATGCCTGGGCAATCAGTCCGGCCTGAACACCGGCACCAAGGGCCACCACTTCATCGGGGTTTAATTCGCTACGCGGGAAGCGCCCGAACATGCGGGTCGCCATCTGACGAACAATCGGCATCCGGGTTGCGCCCCCCACCAGGATGACATGGTCGAGGTGTTCGGGGTCGAAATGCGCATCCTGCAAAGCCTGTACAACCGGTTTTTTTAACCGCGTGAGAAGTGAGGCGGCACAGCCAGCAAAGGTCTCAGCCGTTAATATCCAACAGTACTCTTCACCGTTATAGCTCAGCGTCGCGCTGGTTTCATCCTGCTGGCTCAGTGCGCATTTGAACGCTTCGGCAATCCGGGTTAACTCCGCCGCACATTCCGTATTCGGGTGGGCTAAAGCAGGGTAACGCTCCTGCATCCATTGACGAATAGCCTGGGTAAAATCATCGCCACCAAGCCAGGCATCGCCGCTGCTGGCGCGAACTTCAATCACCCCTTCAAACATATCGACGATGGAGACATCGAAGGTGCCGCCGCCGAGATCGAAAATCAGGAATTTTTGCTCGCGATTATCCGCAAGCCCGTATGCCAAAGATGCCGCAGTGGGTTCATTCAGCAAGCGCTCAACCTCAAGCCCGGCCAGTCTTCCGGCCGCTTTGACGGCTTTACGCTGAACGTCATTAAAATAAGCCGGTACGGTGATGACGGCGCGAGAAATGGTGCCACCCAACGCAACTTCCGCGTCAGTCTTCAGTTTACGTAGCACCAACGCCGACAGCTCTTCTGCCCGGAACCGGCGAGCCCCCAGGCTCCACGTCTTATCTGTTCCCATGTAGCGTTTGAAACTGGCAATGGTCAGGTGAGGATGACTGACCAGTCGTGTTTTCGCCGCTTCACCCACCAGCAGATTACCGTCGTCGTCCACTCCAACCACTGAGGGGGTCAATCTTTCGCCCCGCGCGCCCGTGAGCAACTGTGGGTTCTCACCATCAAACCACGCGACAGCACTGTTAGATGTTCCCAGATCTATCCCAATAATTGGCGAGTCGTTTCCTGTTATGGCCATTTCCATCCCTTAGTCACTGATAAAAAAGCAAAAACGAATCGCAATATAATAATCAGCAAGTTATGCGGATTCGCTTTAGATATTACCTTTCAGTTATTATTTCGTTCAATAAACAAGCAAGCTAACAATATTCAACGTACGAATATTTATCGAAAGGGGAAGAAAATTTCTTTAATTATTTTGTGCGGTATTAATTAAGGGTTACTCTTGAACGATTCAGCACGGTTATTAATTATATGTTTCCAGTAATGTTCAATAAATGCTGAAATATTGTTAAGCAATTGTTTATGATTTTGATTGGTTATACCAATTTACCTGCCCCCTTATTGTATTCCTGGGATTTCGTTATAACCTTAATGGCAGGCTGTGCGAACACCCAATTTTACAGGTTGTTGCATTTCGTGTGACATAATCGGCAGAACCCAGTAACACCATACTGACACTACGCCATTCATGTTTACAGTAATGTAACCTTCCCGTAAAATGCCCGCACACTTTAAACGCCACCAGATCCCCGTGGAATTGAGGTCGGTAAATGAGACTCAGGAAATACAATAAAAGTTTGGGATGGTTGTCATTATTTGCAGGCACGATTTTACTCAGTGGCTGTGATTCTGCACTACTTGACCCCAAAGGACAGATTGGACTGGAGCAACGTTCGCTGATACTGACGGCATTTGGCCTGATGTTGATTGTCGTTATTCCCGCCATCTTGATGGCCGTTGGTTTCGCCTGGAAGTATCGTGCGAGCAATAAAGATGCGAAGTATAGCCCTAACTGGTCACACTCCAACAAAGTTGAAGCTGTGGTCTGGACGGTGCCGATTCTGATCATCCTGTTCCTTGCTGTACTCACCTGGAAAACTACCCACTCGCTCGAACCGAGCAAACCGCTGGCGCATGACGAAGCACCTGTTACCATTGAAGTTGTCGCCATGGACTGGAAATGGTTCTTCATCTACCCGGAACAAGGCATTGCTACCGTGAATGAAATCGCCTTCCCGGCGAACACTCCGGTGGAATTCAAGGTGACCTCCAACTCCGTGATGAACTCGTTCTTTATCCCGCGTCTGGGCAGCCAGATCTACGCGATGGCGGGTATGCAGACCAAACTGCATCTTATCGCCAATGAAGCCGGTACCTACGACGGTATCTCCGCCAGCTATAGCGGACCAGGTTTCTCCGGTATGAAGTTCAAAGCTATCGCCACGCCGGACCGCGCAGCGTTCGACCAATGGGTCGCTAAAGTGAAACAATCTCAGAACACCATGGCTGACATGGATGCTTACGAGAAAGTTGCCGCACCAAGCGAATACAATAAGGTTGAATACTTCTCCAGCGTGAAACCCGATTTGTTTAAAGACGTTATCAACAAATTTATGGGCCACGGCAAGAGCATGGACATGACCCAGCCGGAAGGTGAGCACGCCTCGCATGAAGGTATGGAAGGCATGGACATGAGCCACGCGGAAGCCTCTCACTAAAGGGGTCGAGGAAGAATACGATGTTCGGAAAACTTACACTGGATGCAGTGCCGTACCATGAACCCATTATCATGGTCACGATTGCTGCGATTATCGTCGGGGGACTGGCGGTAGTCGGTCTGCTCACTTACTTCAAAAAGTGGGCATGGCTGTGGAATGAATGGTTTACCTCTGTAGACCACAAACGTCTTGGCATTATGTATGTTGCGGTTGCAGTCGTTATGCTGCTGCGTGGCTTTGCAGACGCCGTGATGATGCGTAGTCAGCAGGCGCTGGCTTCTGCCGGGGAAGCAGGTTTCCTGCCACCTCACCACTACGATCAGATTTTCACCGCTCACGGTGTGATCATGATCTTCTTCGTGGCGATGCCATTCGTTATCGGTCTGATGAACCTCGTGGTTCCGCTACAGATCGGCGCGCGTGACGTGGCGTTCCCGTTCCTGAACAACCTGAGCTTCTGGTTCACGGTTGTCGGTGTGATTCTGGTTAACATCTCTCTGGGCGTCGGTGAGTTCGCGCAGACGGGTTGGCTGGCTTATCCGCCGCTGTCGGGAATTGAATACAGCCCTGGTGTCGGGGTCGATTACTGGATCTGGGCACTCCAGCTCTCTGGTATCGGTACGACGCTGACCGGTATCAACTTCTTCGTAACGATTCTGAAGATGCGTGCGCCGGGCATGGGTATGTTCAAGATGCCAGTCTTTACCTGGGCATCGCTGTGCGCCAACGTCCTGATTATCGTCTCGTTCCCCATTCTGACCGTGACCATCGCGCTGTTGACCCTCGACCGTTATATCGGTACCCATTTCTTTACCAACGATATGGGCGGCAACATGATGATGTACATCAACCTGATTTGGGCCTGGGGCCATCCGGAAGTGTACATCCTGGTTCTGCCGGTGTTCGGGGTATTCTCCGAAATCGCAGCGACCTTCTCGCGTAAACGTCTGTTTGGTTACACTTCGCTGGTATGGGCGACCATCTGTATTACCATCCTGTCGTTTATCGTCTGGCTGCACCACTTCTTTACGATGGGTGCAGGCGCGAACGTAAACGCCTTCTTCGGTATTACGACGATGATCATCGCCATCCCGACCGGGGTGAAAATCTTCAACTGGCTGTTCACCATGTACCAGGGTCGCATCGTGTTCCACTCTGCGATGCTGTGGACCATCGGCTTTATCGTCACCTTCTCGGTGGGCGGTATGACGGGCGTTCTGCTGGCGGTGCCGGGTGCGGACTTCGTACTGCACAACAGTCTGTTCCTGATTGCCCACTTCCATAACGTGATTATCGGCGGTGTGGTGTTCGGTTGCTTCGCAGGCCTGACCTACTGGTGGCCGAAGGCATTTGGCTTCACGCTGAATGAAACCTGGGGCAAACGCGCATTCTGGTTCTGGATCATCGGCTTCTTCGTGGCATTTATGCCGCTGTACGTGCTGGGCTTTATGGGTATGACCCGTCGCCTGAGCCAGCAGATTGATCCGCAGTTCCACTCTATGCTGGTGATTGCAGCCTGCGGTGCGGCACTGATTGCTATCGGTATCCTCTGCCTGCTGATTCAGATTTACGTGTCTATTCGCGACCGCGACCAGAACCGTGACCTGACCGGTGACCCGTGGGGTGGCCGTACGCTGGAATGGGCGACTTCTTCTCCGCCGCCGTTCTATAACTTCGCTGTGGTTCCTGAGATTCACGAACGTGATTCCTTCTGGGAAATGAAAGAAAAAGGCGAAGCGTACAAGCAACCGGCGCATTATGAAGAAATTCATATGCCGAAAAACAGCGGTGCGGGCGTTGTGATTGCCGCCTTCGCAACGGTGTTTGGTTTCGCGATGATCTGGCACATCTGGTGGATGGCGATTGTTGGCTTCGCCGGCATGATCATTACCTGGATTGTGAAAAGCTTCGACGAGGACGTGGATTACTACGTACCGGTTGCAGAAATCGAAAAACTGGAAAAACAGCATTTCGATGAGATTTCTAAGGCAGGGCTGAAAAATGGCAACTGATACTTTAACGCATGCGAATGCCCACGCGCACGAACATGGGCACCACGATGCAGGCCCGACTAAGGTATTTGGGTTCTGGATCTACCTGATGAGCGACTGCATTTTGTTCTCATGCCTGTTTGCTACCTATGCCGTTCTGGTGAACGGCACGGCGGGTGGCCCGACTGGCAAGGACATCTTCGAGCTGCCGTTCGTCCTGGTAGAAACCGCACTGCTGTTATTCAGCTCCATCACCTACGGCATGGCGGCGATCGCCATGTACAAAAACAACAAAAGCCAGGTTATTTCCTGGCTGGCACTGACCTTCTTGTTCGGTGCCGGGTTCGTAGGCATGGAGATTTATGAATTCCATCACCTGATCGCAGAAGGTATGGGTCCGGATCGCAGTGGCTTCCTCTCCGCGTTCTTCGCGCTGGTCGGCACCCACGGTCTGCACGTGACCTCGGGTCTGGTATGGATGGCAGTGCTGATGTTCCAGGTTTCGCGTCGCGGCCTGACCAGCACTAACCGTACCCGTATCATGTGCCTGAGCCTGTTCTGGCACTTCCTGGACGTGGTGTGGATCTGTGTGTTCTCTGTAGTCTATCTGATGGGGGCGATGTAATGAGTCATTCAACGGAACATGGCGCTTCCCACGGTAGCGTAAAAACCTACATGACAGGTTTTATCCTGTCGGTCATCCTGACGGTTATTCCGTTCTGGATGGTGATGAGCGGCACAGCATCTCATGCTGCGATTCTGGGCACAGTACTGGTAACGGCGGTTGTGCAGATTCTGGTGCATCTGGTTTGCTTCCTGCACATGAACACGAAGTCCGATGAAGGCTGGAATATGACAGCTTTCGTCTTTACCGTGATTATCATCGCAATCCTGGTAGTCGGCTCCATCTGGATCATGTGGAACCTCAACTACAACATGATGGTTCACTAAGAGCGGCGAGTATGTTGAAGCAATACCTGCAAGTAACGAAACCTGGCATTATTTTTGGCAACCTGATCTCGGTGATCGGTGGGTTCCTGCTGGCCTCTAAAGGCCATATTGATTACCCGCTGTTCGTCTACACGCTGGTTGGCGTGTCGCTGGTTGTCGCCTCCGGTTGTGTATTTAACAACTACATTGACCGTGACATCGATAAGAAGATGGAGCGGACGAAAAACCGCGTGCTGGTCCGGGGCCTGATTTCGCCGAAAGTCTCGCTGGTTTACGCTGCCTTGTTGGGTATTGCTGGCTTCATGCTGCTGTGGTTTGGCGCGAATCCTCTGGCCTGCTGGCTGGGGGTGATGGGCTTTGTGGTGTATGTGGGCGTCTATAGCCTGTATATGAAACGCCACTCGGTCTACGGCACGCTGATCGGCTCGCTTTCCGGCGCAGCGCCTCCGGTGATTGGCTACTGTGCCGTCACCGGCGGGTTTGACAGCGGTGCGGCTATTCTGCTGGCGATTTTCAGCCTCTGGCAGATGCCTCATTCGTACGCCATCGCCATTTTCCGCTTTAAAGATTACCAGGCGGCAAACATCCCGGTACTACCGGTGGTGAAAGGCATTTCGGTCGCCAAAAACCATATCACGCTCTATATCATCGCTTTTGCGGTCGCAACACTGATGCTCTCCCTTGGCGGTTACGCCGGGTACAAATATCTGGTGGTTGCCGCGGCCGTAAGCGTATGGTGGCTGGGTATGGCGCTGCGTGGCTACAAAGTGGAAGATGACAAAGTCTGGGCGCGTAAGCTGTTCGGCTTTTCCATCATCGCAATTACCGCGTTAAGTGTGATGATGTCAGTGGATTTTATGGTCCCTGACTCTCACAGTCTGCTCGCGGCTGTCTGGTAACGGATAACGCCTTTTAAAAGCCGGGGATAACCCGGCTTTTTTATGTCTGTCAGTTGGCTACAGCGTTCCACCTCCCCATAGCCCCCTCCCCTCGTCTCTTTACCACGATATGGCCTTTATAATTCTTTCGCGGCACGTTTCCAGAGTCGGTCCGTTTCGGCTGGGTAGTTAATGTGTGCTGGCAGCGAAATAAATACCGTTCACAGCCTCGTAATATCTATTAAACAATCACCTATTTACCGCGCCTGGCGCCCCGCCTAAACTATGGCCTGTTTTTCGATTGAGGTGGTAATGAACGATTATAAAATGACGCCAGGCGAGTTGCGCGCAACCTGGGGTTTAGGGACTGTTTTTTCCCTGCGCATGCTTGGCATGTTTATGGTCCTGCCCGTTCTGACCACGTATGGCATGGCATTACAGGGTGCCAGCGAGGCGCTGATTGGTCTGGCGATTGGCATTTACGGCCTGGCACAGGCGGTGTTTCAAATTCCCTTTGGTCTGCTTTCAGACCGCGTTGGTCGCAAACCGCTTATCGTCGGTGGCCTCGCCATCTTTGTGATCGGCAGCATTATTGCGGCCCTCTCAGATTCCATCTGGGGCATTATTCTTGGGCGAGCGCTCCAGGGCTCTGGCGCCATTGCCGCCGCGGTGATGGCTCTGCTTTCTGATTTAACCCGTGAACAAAATCGCACGAAAGCCATGGCGTTTATTGGCGTCAGTTTCGGCGTGACCTTTGCTATCGCGATGGTGCTTGGCCCGATCATCACCCACACACTGGGTCTGCACGCCCTCTTCTGGCTGATTGCCGCGCTGGCGACCCTGGGTATTGCGTTAACATTGTGGGTGGTGCCAAACAGCCACAACCACGTGCTTAACCGGGACTCCGGGATGGTAAAAGGCTGCTTTAGTCAGGTCATCGCCAGTCCGAAACTGCTGAAACTGAACTTCGGCATTATGTGTCTGCATATCCTGCTAATGTCCACCTTCGTCGCCCTGCCGGGCATGCTTGAAGCCGCCGGATTTGCCGCCCGCGATCACTGGAAAATCTATCTTGTTACGATGCTGGTGTCGTTTGTTTCCGTGGTGCCTTTTATTATTTATGCGGAAGTGAAGCGCCGCATGAAGCGCGTGTTTGTATTTTGCGTCGCGCTGCTGCTTATTGCGGAGATCGTGCTCTGGGGGGCGGGTCCCCATTTCTGGGAACTGGTGCTGGGGGTTCAGATTTTCTTCCTCGCCTTTAACCTGATGGAAGCCTTGCTACCGTCGCTTATTAGCAAAGAAGCCCCTGCCGGATACAAAGGCACGGCGATGGGGATTTACTCCACCAGCCAGTTCCTTGGGGTGGCGATTGGCGGCGCGCTCGGTGGCTGGGTCGACGGCCTGTTCGACTCACAGACGGTCTTTCTGGCCGGCGCCCTATTGTCCATGGTCTGGCTGCTGGTCGCCGGAAGTATGCAGGAACCGCCCTATGTCAGTAGCCTGCGTATTGCGATACCGGAGGGGGTCACGCCAGATGCCTCGCTGCAGGAGCGGCTGCTGGCAACTAGCGGGGTGAGCGAAGTGCTGGTCGTCGCTGAAGAACGCAGCGCCTACGTCAAAATAGACAGCAAAGTCACCAACCGTTTCGAGGTTGAGCAAGCCATCAAAGGGGTATAAAAAAAAGCGGGGAAATCCCGCTTTTTTTATTAATCGCGGAAGTTTTTGAACTGGAAAGGCTGTCCCAGATTACCGCCACGTACCAGCGCCATCGCGGACTGCAGATCGTCACGCGCTTTCCCGGTAACGCGAATTTCTTCGCCCTGAATTTGCGTCTGTACTTTCAGTTTGCTGTCTTTAATCAGCTTAACGATTTTTTTGGCAACAGCGCTCTCAATGCCCTGCTTGAGTTTGGTTTCAACGAACCAGGTTTTGCCACTGTGGACAAACTCTTCAGGAACATCAATTGATGTGCCTTCAATGCCGCGTTTTAACAGCTTCGCACGCAGGATATCCAGCAATTGATTGACCTGAAAATCGGACTCACTGAGAACTTTGATCGTCTTATTCTGTTCATTCAGCTCAAAAGTAGCTTCAACGTTACGAAAATCGAAGCGTGTTTCGACTTCACGGGTCGCATTTTCAACGGCGTTGCGGACTTCCTGAAGATCAACCTCAGAAACAATATCGAAAGATGGCATCTTTTCTTCTCCCTCAGTGTTTATTGCGATGCATAATACCCGCAACGAAGCATAACTCAACTTGTAATAGCTGAATGCAGTGCTGACGGCGCTATACTGTAAGCAGTGACACCTGGCGCAGTTGCAGGTGAGGAGGAACAATGAAAATTACCGTACTCGGATGCGGTGCTTTAGGGCAATTATGGTTAACTGCTCTATGCAAGCATGGACACGAAGTACAGGGTTGGTTGCGCGTACCGCAACCCTTTTGCAGTGTGAACCTGGTTGATGAAGACGGCTCCATTTTTAACGAATCCCTGACCGCGAACGATCCCGAATTTCTGGCGAGCAGCGACTTATTGCTGGTCACGCTTAAAGCCTGGCAGGTTTCTGACGCGGTAAGAGGTTTAGCGGCGATGTTGCCAGCCACCACACCTATTTTGCTGATTCATAACGGCATGGGCACGGTAGAAGAGCTGAAATCACTGTCGCAGCCCTTACTGATTGGCACCACGACGCACGCAGCGCGCCGTGATGGCAATGTCATTGTGCATGTTGCCAGCGGCACGACGCATATTGGCCCGGCGAGGCAGCAGGACGGCGACTTTAGCTATCTGGCTGATAGTCTGCAGGAGGTGCTTCCGGACGTGGCCTGGCATAACAACATTCGTCCGGCCCTCTGGCGCAAACTGGCGGTTAATTGCGTGGTGAATCCGCTGAGCGCGCTGGAAAATTGCCGAAACGGCGATTTACGTAACTTTCCCGATGAAATCAAGAAAATCACCCATGAGGTCGCTGCCGTTATCGAACGTGAAGGCCACCATATCTCGGCAGATGAGTTACTCAGCTATGTCTACCAGGTGATTGATAACACGGCGGATAATATTTCCTCAATGCTGCAGGACATCCGCGCCATGCGCCATACCGAGTGCGATTACATCACAGGCTACCTGCTCAAACGCGCCCGTGCCCACGGTATCGCGGTGCCGGAAAACGCCCGCCTGTATGACTTAGTGAAACGTAAGGAGAGTGAGTATGAGCGCATCAGCTCTGGTATGTCTCGCCCCTGGTAGTGAAGAGACCGAAGCGGTCACCACTATCGACCTGCTTGTTCGTGGCGGCATCAGCGTGACCACCGCCAGCGTTGCCAGTGACGGTAATCTTGCGATCACCTGCTCACGTGGGGTCAAGCTGCTGGCAGATGCGCCGCTGGTCTCTGTGGCAGACGGTGATTACGACATTATCGTCTTACCGGGCGGAATTAAGGGGGCAGAATGTTTCCGTGACAGCCCACTGCTGGTAGAGACCGTACGGCAATTCCATGCCTCCGGACGTATCGTCGCGGCCATATGCGCAGCGGCAGCTACCGTATTGGTGCCCCACAACCTGTTCCCACTAGGCAATATGACCGGCTTCCCGGCGCTGAAAGAGAAAATACCGGCGGAGCAGTGGCAGGACAAACGCGTTGTCTGGGATCCACGCGTAAAACTGCTCACCAGCCAGGGGCCAGGCACGAGCATTGATTTTGGCTTAAAGATTATTGATCTGCTGGTCAGTGGGGAGAAGGCCCATGAAGTAGCGTCGCAATTGGTCATTCCAGCCGGAATTTATAACTTTTACGGCGCTTAATTTGCCTGCTTAGCCCGCCAGGATTGCCCTGGCGGTGTCAGACATGCCGGGCTGCATGTAGCCCGGACAAATCGCACAGCAATGCTTACGGTCGGTACACCTTCACATTCTCAAAGCCCTGCTCACGCAGATAGAGCGCCTGCAGGCGGCTCATCACCCCACGCTCACACCACAGTAACCAGGTTTTGCTCTGATCGAGGTCGCCGAATTTGGTGCTCAGCTTATAGAACGGCAGCGACACCACGTCGATACCTTCCACCGCCAGAGGTTTATCGTCCTGCTCGTCAATAGAACGGATATCGAGAATCACATCGTTCGGGCCAAATCCGCTGACCGTTTCGACCTCAACAACCGTTTCGCTGGTCTGCGCGGCGATATCACGAATATCGATATTCGAGGCTTCTGCAACCACCCGATCCAGGATCTCGAAATCGAAATGTGCTTCTTCCGCTTCGATTTTGGCCTTCACAGCTTTCACCGTCGGGCTTTTCGAAATAACACCGCAATATTCCGGCATTGTACGGGCGAAATCTTCGGTACCGATTTCACGCGCCAGATCGATGATGTGCTCTTTATCGTAAGAGATCAGCGGACGCAGGATCAGGGTATCGGAGACATTATCAATCAGGCGCAGGTTGGTCAGCGTCTGGCTGGAGACCTGACCGAGCGCTTCGCCCGTTACCAGCGCCTGCACGCCATAGCGCTCAGCAACTTTGGATGCCGCACGCACCATCATGCGTTTGAGCACTACACCCATCTGACCGTCATCAACTTTTTCGAGGATCTCGCCAACCACTGGTTCAAAATTGATCGCCACAAAACGTACCCGGTGGGAGCTACCAAAGCGGTTCCACAGGTAATGCGCAACCTGGCGCACGCCAATCTCATGCGCCGCGCCGCCCAGGTTAAAGAAGCAATAATGTACGCGACAGCCACGACGCATCAGCATGTAGCTGGAGACGCCGGAGTCGAAACCGCCGGAAATCAGCGACAGTACATCTTCCTGCGTACCAATCGGGAAACCACCGATGCCTTCGTAACGGCCTTTTACCAGCAGCAGGCGATCATCTTCGATCTCCAGATTCACGGTGACATCCGGGTGCGTCAGCTTCACGCGGGCGGACTCTACGTGCTGATTCAAACCGCCGCCGACGTAGCGTTCCACTTCAATAGAACTAAACTCGTGCTTGCCGCGACGTTTTACACGCACGCAAAACGTTTTGCCTTCGATCTGGTCGCGGTATTGCACCAGCGCTTTTTCGAAAATATCGTGCAAAGAGGTGAACGGGACATCTTCCACCTCCAGAATATGGTGAATACCCGGGATACGGGTCAGCGCGTCGCGAATCACCAGACGTTGGTTTTCATCTTTGGCGCGCACTTCGATATTATCCCAGTGACGGACAACGGCGAGGGTCTCATCATACTGCTTAAGAACGTTACGAATGTTCCCGGTGAGAATTTTAATAAAGCGCAAACGCACAGATTGGCTTTTGATGGTGATTTCCGGGAACAATTTAATGATAAACTTCATGGCGGCAATGGTTCGTTGGTAAGCCCGACAGGGCTAGAAATGGAAAATAGTACAGCAGCCCTTATACACAAAATCATTCAAAATGCTTCGCGGCGGCAACTGAGTGAACCCAGGAGCTTACTCACGTAAGTGACTGGGGTGAACAAAGGCAGCCAACAAAGAAGCAGTTTGAAGGATGAAGTGTATACCGCGGCTGCCATCCAGGCGCGGAAGTATACCACCATCGCGAAGCTCCTGCGCATTTTGCATGACCATTGCGCGTTATTTGCTAAGCCTCACGACTTCGCTACCATATCGTAGTCGGTATCAATAAGAGTCAGACATTCACTATGCCAAAGAAAAACGACGCACCCGCCACATTTGAAACGGCGTTGAGCGAGCTGGAACAGATTGTTACCCGTCTTGAAAGCGGCGATCTTCCGCTGGAAGAGGCCCTTAATGAATTCGAACGCGGCGTACAGCTTGCCCGTCAGGGGCAAGTGAAACTCCAGCAGGCGGAACAGCGCGTACAGATTTTGCTGTCCGACAATGAAGAGGCACCTCTCACGCCGTTCACACCGGATAACGAGTAAATGGACTTTAGCCAACAATTACAGGCCTGTGTCGAACATGCCAATGATGCCCTGCGGCGGTTTATTGCCCCTCTTCCCTTTCAGAACACTCCTCTGGTTGAGGCCATGCAATATGGCGCATTATTAGGCGGTAAGCGCCTGCGTCCGTTCCTGGTCTATGCCACTGGCGGCATGTTCGGCGTCAGCCGGGAAACCCTGGATGCCCCTGCAGCAGCGGTTGAGTGTATTCACGCCTATTCGCTGATTCACGATGACTTGCCTGCCATGGACGATGATGATTTGCGTCGTGGCCTGCCCACCTGCCACATCAAATTCGGCGAAGCCAATGCGATACTGGCCGGAGACGCGCTGCAAACGCTGGCGTTTACTATCCTCAGTGATGCGCCCATGCCAGAAGTGGCAACGCAGGACCGCCTTGCCATGGTACGCGAACTGGCGATTGCCAGCGGCGCTGCCGGCATGTGCGGAGGCCAGGCTCTGGATCTCGCAGCAGAAGGTCAGCAGGTCGATTTAGCCGCGCTGGAGCGCATTCATCGCCATAAAACGGGCGCATTGATTCGCGCGGCGGTAAGAATGGGGGCACTCAGTGCGGGCAATTCAGGTCATCAATGGCTGCCGGTGCTGGATAAGTACGCCGAAAGCATCGGTCTGGCCTTCCAGGTTCAGGATGACATCCTGGATGTTGTCGGCGATACTGCGACACTTGGTAAACGCCAGGGTGCCGATCAGCAGCTCGGCAAAAGCACCTATCCTGCGTTACTGGGCCTTGAGCAAGCCCGGATTAAAGCCCGCGATCTGATTGCCGACGCTCGCCAGTCTCTTGATCTCCTGGCGGCGCAATCACTGGATACAACGGCACTGGAAGCACTGGCGAATTACATAATCCAGCGTGATAAATAAACAATACGCTCCGAATCGTCCGGGTTGCCGAAAGGCAAAAACATCGCCCAATGGATGACGAGCAACACGATGAGTCTCTGATGAGTTTTGATATAGCCAAATACCCGACCCTGGCACTTGTCGATTCCACTGCGGAATTGCGTTCGCTGCCAAAAGAGAGCCTGCCGAAGCTGTGCGATGAACTGCGTCGCTACCTGCTCGACAGCGTGAGCCGCTCCAGCGGACACTTCGCCTCCGGGCTTGGCACGGTTGAACTGACCGTGGCACTGCATTATGTCTATAACACGCCATTTGATCAGTTAATCTGGGACGTTGGCCACCAGGCTTATCCGCACAAAATTCTTACAGGCCGACGCGATCGCATCGGTACTATCCGGCAGAAAAACGGCCTGCACCCTTTCCCGTGGCGCGGTGAGAGCGAATACGATGTGTTAAGCGTCGGTCACTCCTCCACATCCATCAGCGCGGGCATTGGTGTTGCCGTTGCCGCCGCGAAAGAGGGCAAACAGCGCCGCACCGTCTGCGTGATTGGCGATGGCGCGATTACCGCCGGTATGGCATTCGAAGCCATGAACCATGCGGGCGATATCCGCCCGGATATGCTGGTTGTGCTGAATGACAATGAGATGTCGATTTCTGAAAATGTCGGCGCGCTGAATAACCATCTGGCGCAGTTACTCTCGGGTAAGCTCTATTCCACGCTGCGCGAAGGCGGCAAAAAAGTGCTTTCCGGCGTGCCGCCAATCAAAGAGCTCATCAAGCGTACCGAAGAACACATCAAAGGCATGGTAGTGCCCGGCACCCTGTTTGAAGAGTTGGGCTTTAACTACATTGGCCCGGTTGACGGCCACGATGTTCTGGGGCTTATCAATACGCTTAAGAATATGCGCGGTCTGAAAGGCCCGCAGTTCCTGCATATCATGACCAAGAAAGGCCGTGGCTATGAGCCCGCCGAGAAAGACCCGATCACTTTCCATGCGGTACCGAAATTCGACCCGACCAGCGGTACCCTGCCGAAAAGCAGTGGCGGTATGCCGAGCTATTCGAAGATTTTCGGTGACTGGCTGTGCGAAATGGCGGCAAAAGACAGCAAATTGATGGCGATTACCCCCGCGATGCGTGAAGGTTCAGGCATGGTGGAGTTTTCCCGCAAATTCCCGGATCGCTATTTCGATGTTGCGATCGCTGAACAGCACGCGGTGACCTTTGCCGCCGGGCTGGCGATTGGCGGTTATAAGCCAGTGGTCGCCATCTATTCCACCTTCCTGCAGCGCGCCTATGATCAGGTTATCCACGACGTCGCTATCCAGAAACTGCCGGTGCTGTTCGCCATTGATCGTGCAGGGATCGTCGGTGCTGATGGCCAGACTCATCAGGGGGCGTTTGATATTTCCTATCTGCGCTGTATCCCGGACATGATTATCATGACGCCAAGCGACGAGAACGAATGCCGCCAGATGCTGTTTACCGGATATCACCACAGCGCAGGCCCGAGCGCCGTGCGTTACCCACGTGGTAACGCGGTTGGCGTGACGCTCGAACCGCTGGAAAAACTGCCGTTAGGTAAAGGCGTAGTGAAGCGTGAAGGTGAGAAAGTCGCCATCCTTAACTTCGGTACCTTATTGCCGGAAGCCGCAAAAGCCGCGGAAGCACTCAACGCCACACTGGTCGATATGCGTTTCGTTAAACCACTTGATAACGCGCTGATTCTGGAGATGGCGGCACGGCATGAGGCGTTGATTACGCTGGAAGAAAACGCCATCATCGGTGGCGCGGGCAGCGGCGTGAACGAGCTATTAATGTCGCAGCGTAAACCGATTCCTGTCCTGAACCTTGGCCTGCCGGACTTTTTCATTCCTCAGGGAACCCAGGATGAAGCGCGTGCCGAACTGGGGCTGGATGCTGCGGGTATTCAAGCACGTATCACAGGCTGGCTCGCATAACCTCCCCTGACGCTCCTGCTATGCTTAACGGTAATGTTTTAAATCCTACTCTAAATAGTTCGGGTTGCAGGAAGGCACCAAGTCAGTAAATCCCCGGGAGCATAGACACCGATGTGACTGGGGCGCGCTGACGCAGGCAACGCACCTGTCACTCGAGATATGACGAGTATAAGCAGGAGTGGACCCATGCAATACAACACGTTAGGAAAAACAGATCTTGAAGTTTCCCGCCTTTGCCTTGGCTGCATGACCTTTGGTGAACCAGATCGTGGCAACCACGCCTGGACGCTGCCGGAAGAGAGTAGTCGTCTGATTATCCAGCACGCCCTGAATGGCGGAATTAACTTCTTTGATACCGCAAACAGCTATTCCGATGGCAGCAGTGAAGAGATCGTGGGCCGTGCGCTACGTGACTTCGCCCGCCGTGAAGACGTGGTAGTGGCCACCAAGGTCTATCATGCGTCCGGCACGCTCAAAGAAGGCCTCTCACGTGCGCAAATTCTGCGTTCCATTGATGACAGTCTGCAACGCCTGGGGATGGACTATGTCGATTTACTGCAAATCCACCGCTGGGACTACAACACACCGATTGAAGAGACGCTGGAAGCGCTCAATGATGTCGTAAAAGCCGGGAAAGCCCGTTACATCGGCGCGTCCTCCATGCACGCCCACCAGTTCGCACAGGCGCTGGAATTGCAAAAACAGCACGGCTGGGCGCCCTTTGTCACCATGCAGGATCACTACAATCTCATCTACCGTGAAGAAGAGCGTGAAATGCTGCCGCTCTGCTATAAAGAGGGGGTGGCGGTGATCCCGTGGAGTCCGCTGGCGCGCGGTCGCCTGACTCGTCCCTGGGGTGAAACCACCGCGCGAATCGTATCAGACGAGGTAGGGAAAAAACTCTACAACGAAAGCGATGAGAACGACGCGCAGATTGCTGAGCGTCTTGGCTCCATTGCCGAAGAAACGGGCGCTACGCGCGCGCAGGTCGCGCTGGCATGGCTGCTGAGCAAACCCGGTATCGCCGCCCCGATTATCGGCGCATCGCGCGAAGAACAACTCGAAGAGCTATTACAGGCGGTAGATTTAACGCTAAAACCAGAGCAGATCGCCGAAATGGAAACACCGTACAAACAGCATCCGGTGGTCGGGTTTAAGTGATTCGTTAGTGGTTTTTTGAACGGTCTGAAATGTCCCGGATGCAGCGTTAAACGCCTCATCCGGGCAATCTCTGATAAAAGCGTCGGTTAGAGAATACCAATCGGCCAGTAGTGACCCACCGCATACAAAATACCTGCGGAGATAATCCCGGCCACGATATCGTCAACCATGATCCCCATGCCCCCATGTACATTCCGATCAAACCAGCGAATCGGCCACGGTTTCCACATGTCGAAAATACGGAAGATCACAAAACCGGCGGCGACCCACTGCCAGTCATTCGTCGGGAGTGCCATCAGGGTGATCCACATCCCGATAAATTCATCCCAGACGATGCTGCCATGATCGTGCACGCCCATATCTTTCGCCGTACGATGGCAGAGATAAACGCCCACGCTAATCCCCAGCATCACCAGCAACGAATAGAGCTGCCACGGGAGAAAGGTCATCAGATACCAGAACGGGATAGAGGCTAAAGAGCCCATTGTGCCCGGCACGACAGGGCTTAATCCGCTACCAAAACCCGTAGCCAGCAAATGCCACGGGTTGCTCATTTTCAAACGGCTTTTGGCAATGTCTTTAAAGCGCGGCAAAATGGTCATATCCTTTCCAGTCAAGCGTCACAGTTTTACCTTCACGGGTAAAATTCAGGCCTTCCACATCCGCGCTCATCTGCCCAATACAGGTCACAGGCACACCCAGATGGCCCACGGCTACCTCCAGCGCACCCCGGTTAATTTCCGGTACGGTAAAGCACAACTCGTAATCTTCACCGCCTGACAACGCCCAGCGCAGAGCCTGTTCCGTATCCACATGACGCAACATCGCCTGCGAATAAGGTAACGCATTGAGATCGACCCGCGCACCGCAACCGCTGGCCTTGAGAATATGTCCAAGATCCGAGATCAACCCATCGGAGAGATCGATAGCCGAGCTTGCCAGATTGCGCATCGCCTGCCCGTGCAAAACGCGCGGTACAGGGCGCAGGTGGCGCTGCAACAGATATTTGGCATCTTGTGCGTCGGCGACCTGCAACTGCTTTTGCAAAATAGCCAGCCCGGCGGCGCTATCGCCCGGTGTGCCGGTGACATAAATCCAGTCGCCAGGCCTGGCGCCGCTACGTTTTAAAGCGCGCCCGGCGGGAACATAGCCATGAATACCCAACGTCATCGACAACGGACCACGGGTTGTGTCACCGCCAATGAGTTGCATATCGTAGTAATTGAGTTGCTCGAACAGGCTATCGCTAAACGCTTTAAGCCAGTCTTCATCGACACTCGGCAGGGTCAGCGCCAGCGTTAGCCATGCCGGATCAGCCCCCATGGCCGCCAGATCGCTAATGTTCACCGCCAGTGCTTTATATGCCAGGTCAGCCGGTTCGATATCAGGAAGAAAATGGATGCCTGACACCAGCGTGTCAGTGCTGATTGCCAGCGTCTGCTTTTCGGGTACGTTGAGCAGTGCACAGTCGTCGCCAATGCCGGTATCGACGTCACGGCGCGAGCTTGTTACACGGTCAAAATAACGGGCAATCAGGGAAAATTCGCCGCATGCCATACGTTATGCCTCAGCAAAGAAAAGAAAAAGCCGGATCGGGCGTGTCAAAACAACGCCCGGCTCCGGCTTACGGATCATTTTTTGTGGGGACGGATCGCGGGGGCTGCTTTGTCGAGCACGCCATTTACAAATTTGTGGCTGTCTTCTGCGCCGAAGGTTTTCGCCAGTTCGATAGCTTCGTTAATCGCAACTTTGTACGGAACATCATCACGTTTAGACAATTCGAACAGAGCAATGCGCAGCACCGCTTTTTCAACCTGGCCCAGCTCTTCGAGCAGACGGGACAGATACGGCTTCATCAGGCCGTCGAGATACGCGCTGTTAGTCGCCACCCCGGTCAACAGTTCACGGAAGTACAGAACGTCCACATCTTTTACGTCCTGTTCCGCCAGGAACTGGTATTCAACATCAGCGATGTCGTTTTGGGACAACTGCCAGGAGTAGAGCGCCTGGACGGCACACTCACGGGCGCGGCGACGAGCAGCAGGTTTCACGGAATTCCCCTTACAAAATTCAGGCCTTGATGGCTTTCAATACGTTAATCATTTCAAGCGCGGTCAGTGCAGCTTCTGCACCTTTATTACCGGCTTTGGTGCCAGCGCGTTCGATGGCTTGTTCAATACTTTCAGTGGTCAGAACACCGAAGGCTACCGGGATTCCACTGTCCTGAGCGACATGCGCCAGGCCATTGCTTGCACCGCCAGCCACATATTCAAAGTGCGCGGTGCCGCCACGGATAACGGTACCCAGCGCAATCACCGCATCATATTTACCGGTTTTCGCCAGCGCGTCAGCCGCCAGTGGCAGTTCATACGCGCCCGGCACCCAAACAACGGTAATGTTGTCATCTTTTACCTGACCAATGCGTTTCAGGGCGTCAATCGCACCTTCCAGCAGGCTGTCATTGATAAAGTTGTTGAAACGCGCAATGGTGATGGCGACGCGAGCGTCCGGGGTTGCAACGTTAGCTTCAATAATGTTCATACTCTTCCTTCACAGGTTCAGTTCAGACCCCGCAGGGGGGCGGATTTTATCATAATATTTCACGCGCTGCCTCCCTTTTACAGCAGAGGCTACGCGTGGGTAAGATGCAGGCAGACGTCTGGCCCAACCTCACGTATCTCATTGAATTTAAAAGAGGGTGCATCGGCCAGCGCTTCCAGACCTGGCAGTACGCACAGCCCCCGAGCATCCGCACCCAACAGTTTCGGCGCAAGATAGACAATCAGTTCATCGACCAGCCCCGCCTGCAGCAAAGCGCCCGCAAGGTTAGCCCCCGCTTCTACCCAAATGCTGTTGATCTGCTGTTTGCCCAGCAGCATCATCAGCGTGACCAGGTCTGCATGACCACGGTGTTCCGGCACGAGGATCTCACGTACTGATTCAGGCCAGGCACGGCTATCATGGCGTGTCCGCGCAAACCAGGTCTCTCCCGACTGCTGAACGATGGCATGTTCAGGTGTCACGCGATGCTGGCTGTCCACGACAATACGCACCGGCTGGCGCAGGTTTTCTTGCGGATAAAGCCCTTGTACGTCCGGGCTCAGCTCGTCCCAGCGAACGGTCAGTTTTGGGTCATCCGCCAGTACCGTCGCGCTACTGGTTAAAATCGCGTGGCTCTGGGCGCGTAAACGCTGTACATCGCGTCGCGCCTGCGGCGACGTGATCCACTGACTCTCGCCGCTGGCCATCGCGGTACGGCCGTCAAGGGATGCGCCAAGTTTAAGCTGGATCCAGGGGAAACCGGTACGCATGCGTTTTAAAAAACCTTTATTCAGCGCTTCGGCTTCTGACATCATCAGACCATGACTGACCTCGATGCCCTCCTGCTGCAGGCGGTACAACCCCCGCCCCGCAACCTGCGGATTCGGGTCCTGCATGGCCGCCACAACGCGAGCGACACCAGCGGCAATGAGTGCTTCACAGCACGGCGGTGTACGCCCATGATGGCTGCACGGCTCAAGCGTCACATACGCGGTAGCACCCCGTGCACGCTCACCCGCCATACGCAATGCATGTACCTCAGCGTGCGGTTCACCCGCACGATAGTGGAAGCCTTCGCCGACGATTTCGCCGTTATTCACAATCACACAGCCGACATTCGGGTTCGGATGAGTAGTGAAACGCCCGCGTTGCGCAAGCTTAAGCGCGCGCGCCATGTACATTTCGTCGTGCATGATCAGTCCTGTAAACGGGCGATCTCTTCGCCGAACTCTTTGATATCCTCGAAACTGCGATATACCGACGCAAAACGGATATAGGCAACTTTATCGAGCTTTTTCAATTGTTCCATGACCAGATTGCCGATCATTTTGCTGGGAATTTCTCGCTCACCGGTAGCACGTAATTGTGACTTGATGTGATTTAACGCCATCTCAACGTCATCAGAGCTCACCGGGCGTTTTTCCAGCGCTTTTAACATACCGCTGCGTAGCTTATCTTCGTTGAACGGTTCGCGAACTTCATTGCTTTTTACAACGCGCGGCATGACAAGCTCAGCCACTTCGAACGTGGTGAAACGTTCATTACATACCAGACACTGGCGGCGGCGGCGAACAGAGGAACCTTCACCGACAAGGCGAGAATCAATTACTTTGGTATCCACGGCGAAACAGAATGGGCAATGCATACGACGTCCTGGCGAGTGAGTTAACTGAAATCTATTTTACCCTGAACTGGCATGACAACAAAGACGAGCCGATTTTGAGACAATGGATCGATGGCAACGCAGCCGTTGCGATCTACCATAAAGAACATCCTCATCTTCAAGGAAACAGACAGAATGACAAGACGTTACCTAAGATCCCTGTTACTGGGAAGCGTTTTCGCCCTTAGCGCCTGTGCACAGCAAAGCGAGGTCCGCCAATTGCATCAGAATGTCAGCACACTGAACAATGAAATGGCCAAATTGAACAAAGAGACGGTGAAAATCACTCAGCAAAACGCGCTGAATGCTAAATCCACCAATGGTGTCTACCTGCTACCCGGCTCCAATACCCCTGCCCGGCTGAACAGCCAGATCGGTATGCTGCGTATGACGTTGAAAGACATCACGCCAAATGCGAACGGCACGCGGGCCACGCTGCGAATTCAGGGGGAGTCTAACGATCCACTCCCGGCATTCAGCGGCACCGTTGAGTGGGGACAAATTCAGGGCACCACGCAGAGCTTCCAGGAAGTTAACGTACAAAACCAGCTTATTAGTGCTCCGGCCAGTACGCTCGCGCCAAGTGATGTTGACGTCGCGCTACAACTCAATGGCATCACGCCGGATCAGTTAGGTTTCGTTCGCATCCACGATATTCAGCCCGCCACTCCACAATAATTTTCCCCGGCGACGCCGTCGCTCTTATTCACACTTTGTTACGTCTGAACACCCGCCGGATGAGAATCTGGCGGGTGTCATTTATTGGCAACAATGATGATCATCAGTACAATCCCCGCTGCTTAATACGCGCAAACGTGAACGCAATCGATTACGTGTGTTTCATTAATGTGAAACAACACATATTTTTGTGAGCAAGGATACTTATAATAAGCCCGCAGAAACATGAAATATTTAGAAACGCAATGCGTGCATTCTTTCATTCCCGTAAGGGATCTCTTATCAGTGGCATAATTATGAAGAAAACATTACTCGCAGCCGGCGCTGCACTGGCTTTTTCGACCTCTTTCTCCGTGAATGCAGCGGATAACAGCAAACCGGAATACGTGTCTGACTGGTGGCACCAGAGCGTTAACGTGGTAGGTAGCTATCACACCCGCTTCGGACCGCAGATTCGTAACGATACCTATCTGGAATATGAAGCATTTGCAAAAAAAGACTGGTTCGATTTTTACGGCTATGCCGATGCACCCGTCTTCTTCGGTGGTAACACTGACGCAAAAGGTATCTGGAACCATGGCTCTCCGTTGTTCATGGAAATCGAACCGCGCTTCTCAATTGATAAGCTGACCGGTACCGACCTGAGCTTTGGCCCGTTCAAAGAGTGGTACTTCGCGAACAACTACATCTACGACATGGGTCGCAACGCATCCGGCCGCCAGAGCACCTGGTATATGGGTCTGGGTACTGACATTGATACCGGTCTGCCGATGAGCCTGTCTCTGAACGTGTACGCGAAATACCAGTGGCAGAACTACGGTGCAGAAAACCAGAACGACTGGGACGGCTACCGTTTCAAAGTGAAATACTTTGTGCCGATCACCTCCCTGTGGGGCGGCAACCTGAGCTATATCGGTTTCACCAACTTTGACTGGGGTTCAGATCTGGGCGATAAGAGCGCGTATGCTGAAAACGGCATCAAGCAGCGCACCAACAACTCTATCGCGTCCAGCCACATCCTGTCTCTGAGCTACGATCACTGGCACTACTCTGCTGTTGCGCGTTACTGGCACAATGGTGGTCAGTGGAATAATGATGCCGACCTGGTCTGGATGAAAGAGAACGTACGCTCTACGGGTTGGGGTGGATACCTGGTTGTGGGTTACAACTTTTAAGCGCTTTTGGGCTTAAAATCAGGCACCGAACGCGATTTGCGTCGGTGCCTTTTTTATTTTTAAACAGTAAACGGGCTCAGCCAGTAACCGAGCGCGAACAAAAGCGCCACGCACAGGCTGCGCCGGGGAAAGGTAGCGAACATTACCAAATCTCCTGAATGTAAGGTGGGTGCTGCTGTTCCTGACGCAATTTTTCAAGCCGCCTGCGCAGGCGCAGCCAGTCGCTGACCCGAGATGAGCATAAGCGTGTCAGTTGAATAGCCAGGTCACTTCCGCCAAGCAGTGCGCCACAGAGGATGCAGAGGACGGAAAACATACTTTTCAGCGCCCCGCAAACTGCATGCCAGCGCCATACGTCGCCCGCGCTCAATGCAAAGCCCGCGCTAAAAAGCATCATCAGCGCCATCATGCATGGGGCAAAGATAAACAACATACCCCGATAAAATGCCGCCATGCTTTGGTCACTGCGATACCAGTTGCCGTTGGCGATGTAGCAGCCGCCATCGGTAAAGTTATAGACGCCAATCGCTTTATTTGAATGGTGGTTGAAAATGGTCAGAACATGATCGCCCTGACTGATAAAAGGCGCATGGGTCCGGTAGAAAAAAGGCAAAATTTTATCTATCTGGCTGCGCAGCGCCGGATCTCCCATCCGCCATGACAGCGATAACCCCCGCCCTTGACATACATATACCAGCGCCGCACCGGAACTGTCGGCAACATACGATTTCCACTCCCCGCTTCTGACAGCCGAGACCGTCTGTTTTATTTCACTCAACGTTGGACCAAAGTCAGAGAAGCCTTCCGGCATCGAATCGGGATACGGCGGGTTTAACAGCGCCTGACCAATATCTTCACAAAAGGAGGTATCACCCCGCTTTGCCTGCTCAAGCTTTGCCAGAAGATCACGAACCCGTGGGGAAAAGCGCAAACAGACCGCATGAAGGTCCGCCAGTCCCCAGGTTAGCAGCATCATCGTGACGGTCAGAAACAGCAGCGGCATAAGAAAAGCAAATCCCCAGCTAAACATCATTGAGCCAGAGATAAAAAAAGCCGGAATTCCTGTTAGCAGGCGGCTAAGCGGAAGAAGTAACGCGGGACGTGCGTGAGCGATCTCAAGCGTCGTCGTGCCATCAGTTATCCAGTCAATCCAGTAACTGCCATCTTTTAAACGGTGGGTTCCAAGGTAGATTCGACTGTCTGGCTGAAGCTGGTCAAAGCCTGCATCATCGTTGAAAAAGCGCTTATCGGTATAAAAAGTGTGATGGCGGGTAATGAGGCGCAGATAGCCGCTTTCGGGATCGTTACCCACGGCAAAACCGCGAAAGCGGAATGTAAAATAGTGAGGTTTACTCATAGCAGACATCCTTGTTCGTCAGAAAACCATCCGTGGTTTTCACTTTTGTTTTATTTTTTCTTGTTGAGCATCGCTTTCAGGTCGGCGAACGGATTATAGGTCGCCTCACCAATATCCTTTTGCGCATCCTCCCCCGCTACTACCGTCGAACCGTACTGGTCCGCTTCGGTATATTTCGAATGCTCATGATCGTGGCAGAACAGGCAAAGCAATTCCCAGTTACTGCCGTCTTCGGGGTTATTGGTATGATCGTGATCGATATGGTGAACGGTGAGTTCACGCAGGTTCGAATAAACAAACTCCCGCGAACAGCGCCCGCACACCCATGGAAACAGTTTTAATGCTTTTTCACGGTAGCCGCTTTCCAGCCGCGTATAGTTTTTAGGGATAATCGCCATATGTGTCAGTACCTGGATAAATATCGGATTAGCGTCAGTTTCGCGCGCGGCAGTATTTTTATCAATATTCCCGCTTCTGGACGGAGAAAGTCCTCGTCGACGTAACGCAGTCACATCAGCCATAAAAAAACCGCAGTTTGCGGCTGCGGTTTTTTTAAGCGGAGAGCCGGATTACGGCAGAATTGACGGCTGATCCGCCCCTTCTTTTTCCACTTTCTGCTGAATCAGGTGCTCGCGTTTCATGCCCAGTTTCAGCGCCAGCGCAGAGGCCACGTAAATCGAGGACGCCGTACCAATGGTGACACCAATAAGCATGGTCAGGGAGAAGCCCGCCAGAATCGGACCACCAAACAGATACAGCATCAGGATCACGACTAAGGTTGTCCCGGAGGTGATCAACGTACGATGCAGCGTCTGGGTCAGCGACACGTTAAAGATTTCGTAAGGCGTTCCGCGACGAATTTTACGGAAGTTTTCACGAATACGGTCCGAAACTACGATACTGTCGTTGAGCGAGTAACCGATAACGGACATCAGCGATGCCACGATAGTCAGGTCAACCTCGATATGGAACAACGACAGCACCCCCATGGTAATCACCACGTCGTGCGCCAGCGCGATAACCACCCCTGCAGCCAGACGCCACTCAAAGCGGAATCCGACGTAAACAAGGATACAAATCAGCGCCACCATCAGCGCCATTGCACCGGTTTGTGCAAGGTCTGCGCCCACGCTCGGGCCAACAAACTCAATACGTTTGACCGTTGCATTCTGGCTGCTGGTTTCGTTAATGACTTTAACGACTTTGCTGCCCAGCTCCTGACCACCGGTTTCCCCGTGTACAGGCGGCATACGTACCATGATGTCGCGGCTACTACCGAAGTTTTGCAACAGCGGCTCTTCAAAGCCCGACTTCTGCAGTGCTTCACGCATCTGGTCCATATCCACTGGTTTTTCCAGCGTGATTTCGATAACCGTACCGCCGGTAAAATCCAGACCCCAGTTAAACCCGCGCACGCCAATGATAGCGATAGAGATGATTAACAGCAGACCTGAGATGCCGAACGCCCAGTAATCCCAGCGCATAAAGTCCCAGACTTTACGGCCGTAGTTCAATTGTTCAACAGTGTATTCCTGTGCCACAACGCACTCCTCAGATAGACAGCTTTTTAACGCGCTTGCCGCCGTACAGCAGGTTCACGATGGCACGGGTGCCGACAATGGCAGTAAACATCGACGTTGCCACACCGATACCGGTTGTAATGGCAAAGCCTTTGATGGCGCCCGTACCCACTGCGTACAGGATCAGGACTTTAATCAGCGTGGTGACGTTCGCATCAAAGATGGAACTGAACGCGCCTTTATAGCCTTCATCAATGGCTTGCTGCACCGAACGACCGTTGCTCAACTCTTCTTTGATACGTTCGTTTATCAGTACGTTAGCATCGACCGCAACCGCAAGGGTTAACACGATACCCGCAATACCCGGCATGGTGAGCGTCGCCCCTGGCAGCAGGGACATAATGCCGACAATCAGTACCAGGTTGGCAATCAGTGCGCTCGTCGCAATCAGACCAAACTTCTTATAGAAGAAGATCATGAAGATGATGGAGACCACCAGACCTGCCAGACAGGCTTCCAGCCCCTGAGTGATGTTCTGCATACCCAGTGTTGGACCAATGGTACGTTCTTCAACAATCTGAATCGGCGCAATCAGCGCACCGGCACGCAGCAGCAGAGAGAGCTGACGCGCTTCGGTCGGGTTGCTGATACCGGTGATACGGAAGCTGTTACCCAGACGAGACTGGATATTGGCGATGTTAATCACCTCTTCCTCTTTCACCAGAATAGCGCGGCCATTCGCGTCTTTCTTACCGCTGTCTTTGTACTCCACGAACAGGGTCGCCATCGGTTTGCCGATGTTGTCCTTAGTGAAGTTAGACATGATGTTACCGCCAGCGCTATCCAGGGAAATGTTCACCTGTGGCTGGTTGTACTCATCCTGGCTGGACGTGGAGTCCGTGATATGGTCACCGGTCAGAATCACCCGTTTGTACAACACGACCGGGTTGCCTTCACGGGTCTGCTTCACTTCGGAATCGCCCGGAACGCGGCCCGCGGCGGCGGCGGCCTGATCAACATTGCTGTTGACCAGACGGAATTCCAGCGTCGCCGTTGCCCCCAGAATCTCTTTTGCACGCGCCGTATCCTGAATACCCGGCAGCTCAACCACAATACGGTCTGAACCCTGACGCTGTACCAGCGGCTCAGCGACGCCGAGTTGGTTCACACGGTTACGCAGGATATTAATGTTTTGCTGCACCGCATATTCGCGGGCTTCGCTCAGACGCGCGTCGGACATCACCGCACGCAGCGCATTGTCGCCCTGGCTGGTGATAACAAGATCACGGTGACGTTGGGTCAGATAAGTGACCGCCTGGTCACGTGCGCTGGCATCGCGGAAGAGAATGCTCAGGCCATAGTTATCTTCCTTACGCACAGTGGTGTAAGGAATGCCTTTATCGCGCAGATCGCTACGCAGGCTGTCGATATTCTGTTCCTGGAGTTTGCCAAGCGCGGTGTCCATGTCCACTTCCATCAGGAAGTGCACACCGCCACGCAGGTCGAGACCCAGTTTCATGGGTTCGGCATTCACTGCGCTCAGCCAACGCGGGGTGGCCGGAGCAAGGTTAAGCGCCACGACAAACTGGTCACCCAGCTCAGACACCAGCGCTTCGCGCGCGCGTAACTGAACGTCAGTGCTGTCAAAGCGAGCGAGAATAGCGCCGTTTTCCAGTGCCACAGACTTCGCGTCGATTTTTTCTTCTTGTAGAGTTTTCTGGACCTGGATCAGCGTTTGCTCACTGGCGGCGACACCGCGCGCACCAGTGATCTGAACAGCCGGATCCTCACCATACAGGTTGGGAAGTGCGTAGAGCAGGCCGACGGCAATGACGACGACCAGCATAATGTACTTCCACAAAGGATAACGGTTTAACACGGCAGTTCCCTTTGGGAAAACAAGAAATTACAGCGCCTTCATGGTGCCTTTCGGCAGAACGGCAGCTACGAAGTCACGTTTGATAACCACTTCGGTGGTATCGTTCAGCGCGATAGCAATGTAGCCAGTTTCCGCTACTTTGGTTACGCGACCAACCAGACCACCGTTGGTCAGCACTTCATCACCTTTCGCGATGGAGTTCATCAGATTTTTATGTTCTTTGGTGCGTTTCTGCTGTGGGCGAAGGATCATGAAGTAAAAAATCAGACCAAACACCGCCAACATCAGGATCAGAGACATCGGGCTCTGGCTGCCACCTGCCGCGCCGCCTGTTGCTGCTACCGCATCAGAAATAAAAAAGCTCATTCAAATTCCCTCATTATTAAAATTAAGCAACATTCAAAGGCGGAACATCTCGCCCCTGACGTTGGTAAAAATCGGTCACGAAGCTCTCTAATTTACCCTCTTCAATGGCCTTACGTAAACCCGCCATCAAGCGCTGGTAGTAACGCAGGTTATGAATGGTATTGAGTCGCGCGCCCAATATTTCGTTGCAACGATCGAGATGATGCAAGTAAGCGAGGGAATAATTGCGACAGGTGTAGCAATCACACTCAGGGTCGAGTGAACCCGTATCGCTCTTATATTTCGCGTTACGGATTTTCACCACGCCGTTGGTCACAAACAGATGACCATTGCGGGCATTGCGTGTTGGCATAACACAGTCAAACATATCGATGCCGCGACGAACGCCTTCTACCAAATCTTCTGGCTTGCCCACGCCCATCAGATAACGTGGTTTATCCGCCGGTATTTGCGGGCAAACATGTTCCAGAATTCGGTGCATGTCCGCTTTTGGTTCACCCACAGCGAGACCGCCGACAGCGTAGCCATCAAAGCCAATCTCTACCAGACCTTTCACAGAGATATCGCGTAAATCTTCGTAAACGCTCCCCTGAATGATGCCAAACAGTGCATTCGGGTTTTCCAGCGAGTCGAAACGGTCACGGCTGCGTTTTGCCCAGCGCAGCGACATCTCCATTGAGCGTTTGGCGTAGTCCCAGTCTGCTGGATACGGCGTACATTCATCGAAAATCATGACGATATCGGAGCCGAGATCGTACTGAATTTCCATGGACTTTTCAGGATCGAGGAAGATCGGGTCACCGTTAATTGGGTTACGGAAGTGCACGCCTTTCTCGGTGATCTTACGAATGTCACCCAGGCTAAAGACCTGGAAACCGCCGGAATCGGTCAGGATCGGCCCTTTCCATTGCATAAAGTCATGCAGGTCGCCGTGCAATTTCATAATTTCCTGACCGGGACGCAACCACAGGTGGAAGGTATTGCCGAGGATAATCTGCGCGCCAGTGGCTTCCACTTCTTCCGGCGTCATCCCCTTAACGGTGCCGTAGGTGCCGACAGGCATAAAAGCAGGCGTTTCCACTACGCCACGATCAAACACCAGACGGCCGCGGCGTGCGCGACCATCGGTGGTATCCAGTTCAAATTTCACTTCATTTCTCCTGCATCAGAGAGACAGTCTGATGGTTAAAAATTCACCCCGGCATCACGCCAGGGTGCTAATAGTGCCCCGGCTGGCGCTATCGCTTGGCCGGGCTACGACGGTCAGGGGAGATCACTCACCCGGACGTTCATTAATTGCCTGCGGATTGTACGTGATAAACATCGCATCACCGTAACTAAAAAAGCGATATTTGTGCGCAACTGCTTCCTGGTAGGCGTGCATGGTGTGCTTATAACCAGCGAAAGCTGAAACAAGCATAATCAGGGTCGATTCCGGCAGGTGGAAATTGGTCACCAGCGCATCGATCACCTGATACTGATAGCCCGGAAAAATAAAGATTTGCGTATCGCCAAAGAAGGGCGCGATCAATGCATTTTTCGCCGCCTGCGCCGCGCTCTCCAGCGAACGCACGGAGGTGGTCCCCACGGCGATAACACGATTGCCACGCGCTTTGGCCGCCAGCACCGCATCGACGACCTCCTGCGGCACTTCGGCGTACTCAGAGTGCATAATATGGTCTTCGATACTGTCCACGCGCACCGGCTGGAAGGTTCCCGCCCCGACGTGAAGCGTAACGAATGCCATCTCAATCCCCTTCTCGCGCAAACGCGCCAGCAGCGGTTCATCAAAATGCAGACCGGCGGTGGGCGCCGCAACCGCACCCGGCTTCTGGCTATAGACCGTCTGGTAAAGCTCACGGTCGGCGTCTTCGTCAGGACGGTCAATATAAGGCGGCAGCGGCATATGGCCGATGGCGTTAAGAATATCAAGCACCGGACGTTCGTCGTTAAATTCCACTTCGAACAGCGCATCATGACGGGCCACCATGGTGGCATGGATGCTCTCGTCATCGCCCAGCAACAGTTCCGCACCCGGTTTCGGCGCTTTAGAGGCGCGGATATGCGCCAGAATGCGCTTATCGTCGAGCATACGCTCAACCAGCACTTCAATCTTACCGCCGCTGGCTTTGCGCCCGAACAGGCGCGCCGGGATCACGCGGGTATTATTGAAGACCAACAGGTCGCCAGGATTCAGTTTGTCGAGTAAATCCGTGAACGTACCGTGCGCAAGCGCGCCTGTCGGCCCGTCCAGCGACAGCAAGCGGCAACTGCTGCGCTCAGGCTGCGGATAATGGGCAATCAGGGATTCAGGTAATTCAAAGGAAAAATCGGCAACGCGCATGACACTAACTCAAGACGTAAATAAGAGGCGGGTAGTCTAGTGCCGGGGCGTTCTCCCTGCAACCTTTACCCCTCCGGAGAGTTCATATACTCTAAATAATTCGCATTACAAATGGCGGCAGCACAGGAAATTCCCAATCATCGCTGGTGAATGACACACGCCGCTACGATATGCGACCTGAACAAAAACGAGTATAACGATGAATTTTCTCGCACACCTGCACCTGGCTCACCTCGCCAATAGTTCGCTTTCCGGTAATTTGCTGGCGGATTTTGTTCGCGGCAACCCGGATGAACTCTACGCGCCCGACGTGGTTTCCGGCATCCATATGCACCGCCGTATCGACGTACTGACCGACAACCTGCCGGAAGTCAAAGAAGCGCGCGGCTGGTTTCGTCCTGAAACACGCCGTGTCGCGCCAATCACGCTTGATGTGATGTGGGATCATTTCGTCTCGCGCCACTGGGAGCAGCTCTCGCCGTCAATGCCGCTTAGCGAATTTGTCGGCTACGCACATTCACAAGTCAGTGTGATCCTGCCGGAGGCCCCGCCACGTTTCGTCAATTTAAATGACTATTTATGGTCGGAGCGCTGGCTGGAGCGCTACCGGGAGATGGATTTTATCCAGCGGGTGCTAAACGGCATGGCCAGCCGCCGACCGCGACTCGATGCTCTGCGTGACTCGTGGCAGGACCTGGATAACCACTACGAGGCGCTGGAAGAGAAGTTCTGGCAGTTCTACCCACGCATGATGGCGCAGGCAGAAGCCAGAACGCTGTAATTACGCCTTCTCTTTCACCTCGCGCCATATGCGCAGCGCCATCCATGCCAGCGCCAGTACGCCCAGTACCAGCGCGGCCCAGACCAGGCCGGTAAGCCACTGGCTACGCTGCTCAATCGGCGAGGTGGCGCTCAGACGCCCTTCGCCGCCCAGTTTTACCTCGTCGCCGACCCACGCCTCTGGCAGGCTTTCCGGCGCATGCTTCTGGCGTAAAGCCGCAGGAATCAACGCATCGAGATCCGTTGCCACGCTTTGCGCCGCTTTATTCCCCCACGCCAGAATGTACGGGCCGCTCCCCTGGGCATTAAAGATAAGCGTCTGGCCCGGTCGTAACCCAGTCAATTGCGGCAAGACTTTCGGCAGGTGAGCGTTGACCGTTGTCACCTGAATCTCCTGCACGTTACCCACCGTGACGGGAATTGGCTCTGATATCTGGTTATTTAAATTCCACAGCACTGTTTTCGCAAGCGGTCGCCACGCCTCATCGGCGCCGGAGCGCCAGGCGATCTCTACCGGCAGTGTACCCTCCTCTTCCAGACTCAAGGAAATGGAGGTCATAGGCTGCGGGCTGGCCCAATGGTAAAGCGCCTTATCCTGCGAGATCGCTCGCCCGGCGGCGGGCAGGGCCACGTTCGTTATCTCCGTCGATTGCGGGTTTTCTATCACCACTGCGCGGGTAAGCGTGACAGGCAACTGCGGCTTATCAAACACCAGCAGTAAATAGCGCGGGGTATTGATAGCCATCGAAAGACTAATGGTGATGGTATTCAGCGTCAGGCGATCGCTGCCGCTCGCAACGTCCATCAGCGGCGCATCCGCCTGCATTAAATCCCACTCTTTCATATCACTGCTGTAGTAGAGCGATGCTTTCCCCTGCCAGTTCACCGCCGGTTTATCCCAGCTAAGCTGAAGCTGTGTGACGTTCTGCCTTTGCACGTTATCCGGCAGCGCCAGCAGATAGCTCTCGCCCATCGTGTTAATGCGTTCCCCTTCAAGCTTGATTTCATAACCCTCCGGGGAACGCAGCCAGACCCGTTCCCCGGAATCGGACAGCTTTTCAACAGGTGAAGCAGCAAGAGGGAAAAGGCGTAAAGCCTGCTCCTTCGGCGCGGGCTGCGCCTCCTGCTGCACCTGGAGCGTAAAGGGCACTCGCTCACCCTGATGGTTAAACACCCGGACATCGCGCAGATCGGGCCAGACGCTTTGCTGGTAGACATCGTCGGGTAACGCAACCCGATACCAGGGCGATGAGGCCGTTGTCGTAAGCGACCTGCCCCAGGCATAATCCTGCGGCGACTCCGGGGCGGTTTCCTGGGCAAGCCCCGGTAACGCCGCGCACCATAACGCGCCGGTAAAAATCGCTATCTTCCATTTCATGATTTTTCTTCCTCGCTGAACGCCTTCGCCCCTTTAGGCGGTAAGGGAGAGAAATACCCCACGATTAACACCAGCACCGCCACGCCAATAAAGGCGATAGCCCGCGCCAGGCCGCCACCGCCCGCGCTGTCTACCAGCATTAATTTCACGATGACAACCCCCAGCAACGTCGCGCCGCCGAGCCACTGGTGCCGCGACCCTCGCCGGGTAGCCAGCAGCATCACCACCAGCGCACCCAACATCCAGAACAACGCGAAACTGGTCTGTACCAGACGCGAATTCCACAGGCTTTCACTATCCCAGTCCACACCGCCATAGTGCGCCAGCAGGCGCAGCAATAGCCCGTTAATCCACCAGAAAGCCAGCGCCAGCAGCGCAGGTGCAACCAATGGCGTAACGGTCGCAGGCAGGCGCGGCCGCGCATAACGACACCAGAACCACACGCCGAGCAGCGCGAAGGCTGCCCCCTCTTCCAGCGGGTTAACCAGCGGCAGATAAAGGGAGTGAATAACGCGCCCGTCATGCATATTGCCAGCCACCAGCAGAACAACTAACAGCGGGATAAGCGGCAGCGGCCCCAATTGACCATAGAGTGCAGGCCAGACGCGTAGCGGCCAAATATGGCGACGAATGCCGCCGTGAAGCAGCAGAATAACAATGCCGCCAGCCGCCATCGGCAAGCCGATACGCCAGGCGTCCATTCCCCAGGGCAGCGCATCAACAAACCAGAAAAGCTCGGTTCCCGCCGCCAGTAAAACCATCCACAGCAGCGAAATATGAAGCCCTTGCGACAACCGGGCCGGAACTCTGCGCTCCCGCGATAACAGTAAGTACGCCGAGGGCAGCGCCACGCACCAAGCGAGGTTTTGCCAGCCCGCCCCCAACAATTGCCGCTCGATAGTCAACTGCCAGAGCAAAACCACCAGCATCACGGGCCAAAGCAGCCATACAGCATAGTGTAACGCCCGCCAGTGAAGCCGCCGTGCCATATAGCGCCAGCCCCAAACCGACAGCGCCAGCAGTCCGAGTACCGCCGCCGGAATGCCTTTATTGAGTATCCAGTCAGACGCGCCCCAGAGCGCCACCAGCCAGAAGGCGATGCCGCCCGCCAACAGCACCAGGCTGCCTGGTGTCGGCAGGCGACGCCACAATCTGGCGGCAACCAGCCAGGTCGCGCTCAATACCGCAAAAATCACCATCACCGAGAGCGCCGTTGTGCCGTCGGTCATCGCCCATAGCGCGCTGCCGAGCGCCAGTACCAACAAACCAGTACCGCTATAGCTCATGCGACGCTGCCCTTGCATCACGCCAAGCCACAATACGCCCAACCCTTCCAGCGCCCAGGCCATTGCAGTCCAACGGGCTGAAAGCGCCAGCGGAATAGCAAGCGTGGTGAATGCGCCGCCGAGTGCCAGCGCCGCCAGAACGAGCGGTTTTCCCGCCGCAGGAAAGCGTTTTACGGCGCCCCAGGCCAGCAGCATATAAAACGCGCCGTAACCCAGCGCACTGAGTGCCGGGCCATATGTCAGGTGCTGTGTGATGGCATATTGCATGCCAAACCCTATCAGCGGCGGGGCAAAGAGCAGCACGCCATCGATAATGCGTTTGCCTCTCTTTTGCGCACGCAGTGACAGCGCCACGCTCAATACGCCGAAGATCAACAGATTAGCAATCAGGAAGAGCTGGCAGCTCAGATAGTACTGAGGCCGGTAGTCGGCGATACCCCACACTCCCCCCACCCCGAAGGTGAAGAACATCCCCAACAGATTGAGTTCGCGCCAGTGCTGCCAGACGCTGATCGCCAGGATGCCGACAGACAGTAATAAATAGAAAGAGAATAACGTGACATGACTGCCGCCGCCCGAAGACAGCAGCAGCGGCGCGGCGTAACCACCCAGACTCGCCAGCATGGCCAGACTCAATGCGCGCTGTAGCACCGCCAGCCCGACGCTGGCCGCGCAAATTAGCAATAACAGCGCAAACGCCAGCGACATGGGGAGCATCTGCCACAGTCGAAACGCGCCAAAGACTGTTAAATAGAGCGCGCCTGTTGCACCACCTTGTAGAATTAAGGCAAAAACAGGCTGCTTGTGCCGCAAGCGCCAGCCGAGGAATAACAGCGCCATCGCACCCAGCGCGGCAACAGCCAGACGCAGCTCCAACGGGAAGAGCGAGCGTTCAACGCTATAACGAAAGAGAAAAGCCAGCCCAAGAAACAGCAGGATGATACCCAGCTTTGCCAGCGGGTTTCCTTGCATAAACCAGCGCAACAGCGAGGTGACCATACCGCCAGCCTGGCTGCCAGACGCGGGCTCCTCGCGTTCCGGCAGGGGAACGGAACCTCTGGCCGACACGGTTGCCGCCGTCGTCCCTCGCGCCCAGACATTCACCGGAGCCGGTTCGATAGGAACCGGTTCGGGTTCAGGCGTTGGCTGCGGTTCCGTAACTGAAACCTCAGGTACGACAACATCAGGTACGATAACCTCAGGCGAGTCAACAGGAGAAGCAGCCTCCTGCGCTGCAGGCGCATGTCCCGGCGCATAACCACTCATCTGCTGTTCAAGCAGAGCCACGCGCTGGCGCAGGCGCGACAGCTCATCTCTGGCCGCATTACTACGCCGGTAAGCCAGAATCGACATTACCGGGATAACCACCAGCAATAAAAACAACACAGTACAGGCTATCAGTACCAGTCCATCCATGATTTCACCTTCATTCCGGAGCGTGCATATACTTTGGCACAAAGTATCGGAATTGCGCTATTCCCGCTGCGCTTTCTGGTAGGTGTTAGTTCCCCTGCCACACTGAGGCAGAGATTGCCGGTAACGACAGTACCCCATCCTGTAATGTGCCCTTGCCCTCTTTACCGTGCCAGACTTTGACATCCAGTAACGGCGATTCCGGCAGGACAACTTCGCAGTGCTCGCCACGGTTAATCGCCACCAGCACCCTTTCTTGCTGATACAGACGCAAAAAGATCACCACGTTCCCTTCGGCGTAGATAACCTGACAGCCGCCGTAACAGAGCGCCTGGCTACGTTTGCGCAGACGGGCCAGCCGCTGATAGAGCACCAGCAGTTCCGTGTCCTGTTTCGCTTTGTCCCACGGGAAGGGTTTGCGGCAGAAGGGATCGTTGGCACCGTCCAGCCCAACCTCATCACCATAGTAAATGCAGGGCACGCCGGGCCAGGTAAACAGCCAAACCACCGCCAGCGGCAACCGGGCCACATCTTTTCCCAACACCGTTTTAAAACGCGGCGTGTCGTGGCTATCGAGTTGGTTGAACATACGTAACTGTTGCTGATGCGAAAGCCCGGCGCGGTAGTTATCCATCCATACCATGCAGGTTTGCGCATCAATACGCTGGGGATCCATCGAAATATCGGTATTCGCCAGAAACGCCCATACCGGAAAGGTAAAACCACGGTAGTTCATGGCGGCGTCTTCCACGTCCGCCTGTAGCCACTGGCGCGCATCGCCAAAATGCTCGCCAACGATGTAGGCCTCAGGCAGCGTCTCTTTGGCGGCTTTGGTAATCCCGGCGACATGTTGCAGGTTATTGCGCGCACCGCCCCCCTCACCCAGCATATGCACCACATCCAGCCGCCAGCCATCCATATTCCAGGGCGCTTTCAGCCAGTGACGTACCACACTGTCTTCGCCCTGGTACATCTCGTTCACCAGAGTTTGCGCCTGGTAGTCCAGCTTTGGCAGGCTGGAATAGCCCAGCCAGTCACGCGCGCGGCCATCCTCATCAAAACTGTACCATTCACGCCATTCGGAAGCGGGATTATGACAGGCGCCGGTGGTGCCGCGGTTGTGTCGGTCAAACCAGGCATGTGAATCACCGCTGTGATTAAAGACCCCGTCCAGTACCAGACGGATCCCCAGACGAAGGGTACTCCGACGCAGGCGAAGCAGTGCCTGATCGCCGCCGAAACGTGCGTCCACGTGACGATAATCTTCCGTATCATATTTATGCACGCTAGGGGCGACAAAGACCGGGTTCAGATAAAGCGCAGTTACGCCCAGTTCATGCAGATAGGACAGCTTTTCACTGATACCGTCCAGCGTACCGCCATAAAAGGTCGAGCCGCCGGCCTCGCCGCTCAACGGTTCATCCCAGTCGCGCAGCACAATTTCCTGGCCTGCGGCATGGTGATAGTAAACGTTGTCCTGCCGATCTTGATGCTGTTCCCCCCGGGCAAAACGATCGGGGAAGATCTGATAGAACACCTGTTCTGCTACCCACTGCGGCCCACTGTCAGGGGAATCGACGGCGAATTGCTCCAGCCGTGCAGGGGGAAACGGGCTAAACCCCTGAGGGGTAAACCAGAGCTGGCGGTCGTCCCACAGCAGCTTAAAGCTGTAACGACGCCGCGGCTGCCCACTTTGTAGTGAGATGGCTGCACGCCAGGCCGTCACGCCTGATTTTGGTGCCAGGCGGACCCGCCGCATCGGTATCGAGGTCTCTTCATTGTCTATCTCGGCCCGTAACGTGACACGAGACGGAGGCTTACTTCCGGTTAGCCAGAGTGTCATCACCAGTTGGTCTTTGTTCTGTTTTACAAATG
Source organism: Phytobacter diazotrophicus (assembly GCF_052061655.1). Classification (NCBI taxonomy): domain Bacteria; kingdom Pseudomonadati; phylum Pseudomonadota; class Gammaproteobacteria; order Enterobacterales; family Enterobacteriaceae; genus Phytobacter; species Phytobacter diazotrophicus. The sequence continues at coordinate 4,459,778 of NZ_CM125428.1, forward strand.
GCGCGACAGGCAGATGCCAGGCTTGCAACATCGACTTTCCCCTATGTCAAAAATGACCTCACTCTTGCACAAATCTCGTCTCGATAGCTCATCTTTTCTGCGTTTTTATGGGGTTGAGAACCAGGGCGCAGAAAACTCGCTGCGCATATTTTTCGCAAAGCCAGATGTGATTTGTCGGGTTTTTCGTCGGATACAGGCGCGGTAAGGTGGAAGATGAAGGAAGAGTGTTAACGCAGTGTTTGCCCGGTAATCTGACATTACCGGGCATCAGAGAATTATGCTTTCTGGCGTTTAAACATCCAGCCAATCAGTAGCAGAACAATCCACGCGAAACCCACATACAGCGAAATGCGCGTGTCCGGGTGCCAGCCAATCAGGGCGATAATAAAGACCAGAAAAACCAGGCCAGCCACCGTGGTGGCAACGCCGCCCGGGACTTTGAATTTCAGAGCATTCACTTCCTGCGGCGACAAACGACGACGGAAGGCAATTTGCGACAGCAGGATCATGATCCATACCCACACGGTGGCGAATGTCGCCAGCGAAGCAATCACCAGGAAGACGTTTTCCGGCATGATGTAATTGAGGTAAACCGCAAACAGCAGCGCGATGGTCATCACCATTACCGTGACCCACGGAATGCCGCGACGGGACGTTTTGGCAAACACTTTGGGCGCACTGCCCTGCTCCGCCATACCGTGCAGCATACGCCCCACGCCAAACACATCGGAGTTAATCGCCGACAATGAGGCTGTCAGTACGACGAAGTTAAGAATGCTGGCCGCGAAAGTGATCCCCATATGCTGGAAGGTCAGCACGAAGGGGCTACCGTCGGTCCCCACCTGGTTCCACGGGTAGATAGACATGATGACAAACAGCGTGCCCACGTAGAACACCAGGATACGCATCGGCACGGAGTTGATTGCACGCGGAATAGATTTCTCAGGGTCTTTCGCTTCCCCGGCGGTGATGCCGATGATTTCAATACCGCCGTAGGCGAACATCACCATTTGCAGCGACATCACCATCCCCAACCAGCCGTTACTAAAGAAACCGCCGTTGGTCCACAGGTTACTGATACCGGTAGGCTGGCCGCCGTTGCCAATCCCCCAGATGATGATGCCAAAACCAGCGACAATCATGATGATGATGGTAGCGACTTTGAAGAAAGAGAACCAAAACTCCAGCTCACCAAAGACTTTCACGCTCATCAGGTTGATGGCACAGATGATCAGCACCACGCTGAGCACCCAGATCCAGTGTGGTACGGCGGGAAACCAGACACCCATGTAAATGCCAAAGGCGGTCACATCGGCAATCGCCACAATCAGGATTTCGAAACAATAGGTCCAGCCGGTGATATAACCGGCCAACGGCCCGAGGTTTTCCTGCGCATAGCGGGAAAATGAACTGGCGGACGGGTTGTGTACTGACATCTCGCCCAGCGCGCGCATGATGATATACGCCGCCACACCACCGATGATATAGGCCAGCAATACGCTTGGCCCGGCCATTTTGATGGCATCGGCGGAACCGTAAAACAGCCCGGTGCCAATCGCCGACCCCAGGGCCATAAAGCGAATGTGCCGGGTACTAAGACCTCGCTTTAGTTTGTTCGTACTTTCCATGGTTTCCTGTTCCAGGATCTAAAAAAAACAAAAAACCACGGGACTTTACGTCCCGTGGTTAGTAAACCTTATTGCGCAATTAATGGGCGCTGGATGTCACCTGACGCCCGGCGGCACGATCCCAGCACACAGCCAGAGCCACCATCACCACTGTTGGCATCAACCAGGCCAGCCCCTGCTCTGCCAGCGGTAGACGTTGAGTCCAGGCCGGAAGCATATCGCTAAATGCAGATGCTTTGATACCGTCCAGTACGCCAAAGGCCAGACTGATGAACATCGCCGGTGCAATTACGCGGGTCGAATTATGCCACCAGGAGCGCGTAAAGCTTAACACCACAAGTGCGATACACGGCGGATAGATCATTGTCAGCACCGGAATAGAGATTTGAATCAGATGACTCAGCCCCAGATTCGACACCGCCATGGAGAAGATCCCCAGGATAAACACCAGCGCACGGTAAGAGAGCGGCAGATATTGCGAGAAGAACTCCGCGCAGGCGCAGGTCAGCCCCACCGCCGTAACCAGGCAGGCGATAAAAATCAGCGCAGCCAACAGGAGGCTGCCAGCGCCACCAAAGGTATGGGCAACATATGCATGCAAAATCGCAGCACCATTGGCAGACTGATCCACCAGCGTCGAGCTATCAGAACCCAGACGGAACAGCGCCAGATAGAGCAGCGTCAGACCGACGCCGGCCATCAGGCCAGCCCAGACGGTATAGCGGGTCAGCAAGCGGGCTTCTGTTACGCCACGTGAACGTGCCGCATTAACGATAACGATGCCGAACACCATCGCGCCCAGCGTGTCCATGGTGAGATAGCCATTCACAAAACCGTTCGAGAACGCCGCATGCTGGTAGGCATCCATCGCATGGCTAATCGGACCGGCTGGCCAGATGATAGCGGCAACAGAGAGAACGATCAGCGCGATAATTTTCAGCGGTGCGAGAAAATTCCCGACGGTATCCAGCAATTTGCCCGGATAGAGCGACACCAGAATGACCAGTGCAAAATAGATAATGCTGTAAATCAGCAGCGGCAAAGAACCTTCACCGGTCAGCGGCGCAATCCCCACCTCAAACGATACCGTCGCGGTACGCGGCGTGGCAAACAGCGGCCCCACGGCAAGATAGCAGACGGTGGCCAGCAGTACGCCGGCTACTTTACCAATCGGCGTGCTGAGGCTATCCACCCCTCCGCCCACTTTCGCCAGCGCGACGACCGTCAGCACCGGCAGGCCCACAGCGGTAATCAGAAAGCCAATTGAGGCAGTCCAGACGTGCTCGCCCGCCTGCAAACCAACCATCGGAGGGAAGATGATATTTCCGGCGCCGACGAACAACGCGAAAGTCATAAAGCCCAGAGCAACAATGTCTCGTGGTTTTAAATGATGGGTCATAAACGTTTACTGCCTGTGGATGTGATGTTGTAAGTGTTGAAATTTTCGCCTTATTTCAGCGGAACATTACGGCGGAAATAACCTTTAAACGTAGCGGGAAACACTTCCCGCGCTGCGTGACGGAGAATAGTTTTTCGATTTATCACGCAAATACAGTCGGTCTGACGACATACGGGGCGCAATTTAAACGCTTATAACGTTTAAAGGCAATAAGGGATCGCAAAACCAGATGGTTATACCAACTCTACAATAAATGCCAGATGAAGATACTGTATATAAGAAAAACGGATGGCTAATCATGCGAACAAAAAATAGTCAGAGACATAATCTGTTTGAAGATTCGGGAAAAACGAAGTGTGAAAAGCGGGTCTATGACAGAAGTGGAAAGAAAAACTGACACCTCAGGTGTCAGCTTGCGTTCTTCACGACGAGACGTGCGGGCAATGTAAAGCTGAAACGGGTGCCTTTACCCGGCGTACTGTCGATTTCGAGCTTACTTTCGTGATGGTTAAGCGCGTGTTTTACGATAGCCAGCCCCAAACCGCTACCACCGGTTTGCCGGGAGCGGGCTTTATCAACGCGGTAAAAGCGCTCTGTCAGGCGAGGAATATGTTCAGGCCCAATCCCCGGCCCATTATCTTCAACGATAAACTGCGCGCCAGAGATCGCACGCTGCCAGCGCACGGTAATGTGTGTTCCCGCTGGCGTATGGTTCACGGCGTTATAGACCAGATTGGAAATCGCGCTGCGTAGCTGATCCTCATTCCCCAGCACTTTCAGGTCGTTGTCGACCACGAATTCAAGCTCATGCTTCTTTTGGCTTAACGTCTGCGCCTCGCGCTCCACAACACGCAGCATCATCGGCACATCAATAGTTTCATTTGGCGGTAACGTCGGCGCCGCTTCTATTTTGGATAATGTCAGTAACTGTTTAACCAGACCTTCCATTCGCGATGTCTGCTCACGCATGGTGTGCAGCGCCTTGTCACGCGGCGGCCCTTCCAGCGTCTGCTCCTGCATCATTTCCAGATAGCCCTGCAATACCGTCAGCGGTGTGCGTAGCTCATGGCTGACGTTGGCAAAAAAGTTACGCCGGGCCCCTTCAAGCTGATGCATTTGCGTGACGTCACGCGCCACCATCAATAACTGCTGCTCGCTGTAGGGCATCACGCGGATCTCCAGATGACGACCATTGTTAAGCACCAGATTAAGCGGGCGGGTGAAATCTTTCGTTTTAAGGTAGCGGGTAAATTCCGGATAACGCAGCAGGTTGAGAATGTTTTGTCCGTTATCGTCCGGCCAGCGTAGATTCAGCAATTGCTGTGCCAGGCCATTACACCAAAACATCGTCCCCTCTTCGGTGATCATCACTAACGCATCAGGTAGCGACTCCGCGCCGCTACGAAAACGTTTGATCAGATTACCCAGCTCACGACGGCGTTTTTTATTACGCATCTGCATCTGGTGCAGACCATAAAGCAGGGGTTCCCAGCTTCCCGTGCCCGGCGGCGGCGTCATACTTTTATCGACCCACAACCACCAGGAAAGACGCATTAAATTCCAGAAATGCCAGGCCAGTAACCCGGTGACTGCCACCAGTAAAAACCAGGGCAGATAACCAAATAAAGCGCCGAGCAGTGCAGCGGGTAGACAACAAAGGATGAGTTCGAGTACCAGCCTTTTCCATGACAGCCGTTCCAGCACGCGTCACACTCCTTTCAGATTTTAGAAACGGGTCGAGAAACGATAACCCGTGCCGCGAACGGTTTGAACCATACGATCGTGGCCGCTGTGTTCCAGCGCTTTACGCAACCGGCGAATATGCACATCCACCGTGCGGTCTTCAACATACACATTCGTTCCCCAGACATGGTTCAGCAGCTGTTCGCGGCTATACACACGCTCAGGATGCGTCATAAAGAAATGCAGTAGCTTAAACTCCGTCGGCCCCATGTCCAGAGGATTTTCACCGGTCATCACACGGTGAGAGCTCGGATCAAGGCTCAACCCCTGCATTTCAATGACTTCTTCTACCGCCATCGGCGAGATACGACGCATGACAGCTTTAATACGTGCCACCAGTTCCTTGGGCGAAAACGGCTTAGTAATATAATCGTCCGCGCCCGTCTCAAGTCCGCGCACGCGGTCTTCTTCTTCACCACGGGCGGTCAACATCATCACCGGGATATCACGGGTCATCGCTTCACGCTTGAGATGTTTAATGAACTGAATACCTGAGCCACCTGGCAGCATCCAGTCGAGCAAAATTAGATCGGGCCAGGGTTCATTAAGTTGGTTCACCGCGCTGTCATAATCTTCCGCTTCGACAGGTTGAAAGCCGTTTTGTTCGAGCACGAAACACACCATCTCACGGATTGGCGCTTCGTCTTCTACGACCAGAATGCGTCTTGCCATAATTTGCCCTGTTTAAATTAAGTCATCAGCTAAGTGCGGCGCCATTATGCGTCACTTTTGTGACAGATTTATGAAACAAATGACCAACAGGTGACCCAAGCCTTTGTTTTATGACAGTGGGAAATTCTTTCACTGGCGGCTCGTGTGCCCCTGAATGTTATAATCGCGTTTACGCTTTTTTGCCACGGAACCGCTATGCGCATCCTTCATACTTCGGACTGGCACCTGGGTCAGAACTTCTACAGTAAAAGCCGCGCCGCCGAACACGACGCTTTCCTCACCTGGCTGCTGGTCACCGCTGAGGAGCACCTGGTCGACGCCATTATTGTCGCGGGTGACATCTTTGATACCGGCTCCCCACCCAGCTATGCGCGCGAGCTGTACAACCGTTTTGTGGTAAAATTACAGCAGACGGGTTGTCATCTGGTTGTGCTGGCAGGCAATCATGATTCAGTAGCCACCCTTAATGAATCGAAAGATATTCTTGCGTGGCTGAAGACAACCGTTGTTGCCAGCGCAGGCAGCGCGCCTTTTTATTTACCGTTGCGTGACGGTTCGCCCGGTGCGGTTTTCTGCCCGGTGCCTTTTTTGCGTCCACGCGACATCATGACCAGCCAGGCGGGACTCTCCGGGCAAGAAAAACAGCTTCATTTGCTGCAAGCCATTACCGATTACTACCAGCAACAGTATCAGGCCGCCTGCGAATTACGCGGCGACAGCGTGCTGCCGATAATCGCCAGTGGGCATCTGACCACCGTCGGTGCCAGTAAGAGTGACGCCGTACGTGACATCTATATCGGTACGCTGGATGCCTTCCCCGCGCAAAACTTCCCGCCTGCGGATTACATCGCGCTTGGGCATATTCACCGCCCACAAAAGCCGGGTGGGCAAGAGCATATCCGCTACTGCGGCTCGCCTATCGCTCTGAGCTTTGACGAAACCGGTAACAGCAAATATGTCAATCTGGTGACATTTTCAGCAGGAAAACTGGCGGATGTGACAGCGCTGGAAGTCCCTGTTACACAGCAACTGGCGGTCATCAAGGGTGATCTTGAGTCGATTCGTCAGCAACTTGAGCAGTGGCGTGGCAGCCCAACCGACGCTCCCGTGTGGCTGGATATTGAGATCGCAACCGAGGATTATCTGAGCGACATGCAGCGAAAAATTCAGGCGCTTACCGCCGATCTGCCGGTCGAGGTGTTATTGGTTCGCCGCAGCCGCGAACAGCGGGAGCGCATCCTCGCGGGCGAGCGCAGCGAAACCTTAAGCGAGTTAAAAGTGGAGGAGGTTTTCGCGCGTCGCCTGGCGCAGGAGAAGCTCGATGACATCCAGATTGCCCGCCTGCAGTCGCTCTTTTCCGAAACGCTCCACTCGCTCAATCAGGAGCATGACGCATGAAAATCCTCAGCCTACGCCTGAAAAACCTGAACTCATTAAAAGGCGAATGGAAGATTGATTTCACCGCCGAGCCGTTTGCCAGTAACGGCCTGTTTGCCATCACCGGGCCAACCGGCGCCGGGAAAACGACACTGCTGGATGCCATCTGCCTGGCGCTCTATCACGAGACACCGCGTCTGAATACCGTTTCACAGTCGCAGAATGATCTGATGACACGTGACACCGCCGACTGCCTGGCAGAGGTCGAATTTGAAGTTAAAGAGGTCGCTTATCGTGCATTCTGGAGCCAGAGCCGTGCGCGTAATCAGCCGGACGGTAATTTGCAGGTTCCGCGTGTAGAACTGGCCCGCTGTGCAGACGGTAAGATCCTCGCCGACAAAGTAAAAGATAAACTGGAGCTAACCGCCGCCTTAACCGGGCTCGATTATGGCCGTTTCACCCGCTCCATGTTGCTCTCCCAGGGGCAATTCGCCGCGTTTCTCAACGCCAAACCGAAAGAGCGTGCAGAACTGCTTGAAGAACTGACCGGCACCGAAATCTACGGGCAGATTTCTGCCGATGTGTTTGAAAAACATAAAGTTGCCAAAATCGAGCTGGAGAAACTGCAGGCGCAGGCCGAAGGCGTGGTTCTGCTTACCGATGAGCAGCGGGAATCCCTGAATGCAAGTGTGCAGGCACTCACTGACGAAGAACAGCGTCTGTTAGACGGGCAGCGGAGTGTGCAGGCACAACTGAACTGGCTTATTCGCAGCGGTGAACTACAAGCCGCCTGCGACCAGGCATACAAAGCCCGGCAGCAGGCACAACAGGCACGCACTGCCGCCGAGCCTCAGTTGGCGCGGCTTGCGCGGGTTCAACCGGCCCTGCTGCTGCGGCCTGTCTGGGAACGGTTACTGGAGCAGCGAAAAGCAGAGGACAGCAGTCGTCGCCAGAATGAAGAAGTAAATACTCGCTTACAGGCGAGCCTCGCGCTGCGGGCACAGATCCGCGCCAGCGCTGCACGCCAGCATCAGGAATTAATGGCGTCTCAAAAAACGCTGTCACTCTGGCTTGAAGACAACAAACGCTTCCAGCGCTGGCAGACCGAGTTAACCGGCTGGCGGGCGATGCTAAGCCAGCAGGAAGATGACAAAAAGCCGTGGCATGCCCTGCAGGAACGCATTCAGCAAAACGAACACAAATTACGTAATCTGATGACCGTCTCGCTGGAGATGACAACCGATGAGGTTAGCGCAGCGATGACGCTCTGTGCGCAGAACCGCCCGCTGCGTCAACGCCTGACCGCCCTGCATGCACGTTTTGCTCCGTTACAAAAACATCTCGCCCAGCGGCAGCAAAGCCTGACCGAATTGAAAGCTGAGCAGGAAAAACTGACGGCCGAGCTGGCGCGTAAGCGTGAGCTTTATAAAGAAAAAAACCAGTTGCTGACGGATGTTCGCACCATTTGCGAGCTGGAAGACCGCATCCACAGCCTGGAAACCGAACGCGCCCGTCTGCAACCGGGTCATCCCTGTCCGCTTTGTGGTTCGGCATCGCACCCTGCGATTGCTGAATATCAGGCCATCGTCCCCGGCGTGAATCATGCCCGCCGCGATGCGCTGGATCTCGAAGTCCGTCAGGTAAAAGAGGATGGCGTGGCACTCAGCGAACGTCTGAAGGGGATAAGTGAGCGCATTGAAAAAGACGACCGCGAAGCGAAATCACTTCGCGAGCAGGAGCAAACGCTTACCAACGAGTGGCAGGAATTGTGCCTGACGCTGAATGTCACCCTGCGGCCGCAGCAAGACATCTCCAGTTGGCTGAGCGCGCAGGATGCCTACGAACATCAACTCTATCAGTTGAGTCAGCGTTTGACATTACAGAGCCAGATCAACGAGTTGCGCCTGCAGGTTCAGCAATACCAGCAGGCGGCAGAGGCGCGCCGGGCCAGTCTGGCCGCGATGCTGGAACCACTGGAGCTAACACTGCCGCCAGAAGGTGAAGAGGCACAATGGCTGGCAGCACGCACCTCGGAAGCGGAACTCTGGCAGGAAAAACAGAGCGCATTTAGCGCATTGCACGAGCAGATTGCACTACTGACGCCGCTTCTCGACACACTGCCGGAGGAGGCAGTACCGGAGGCGATAAAAACCGTTGCTCTGGACAACTGGCGGCAGGTACATAACGATTGCGTGTCGCTGCACAGTCAGTGGCAAACGCTGCAACAGCAACTACGGCTTGAGACGGAGCGCCTGGCTGAACTGGAGAAACAGTTTGCCGATGCGCTGGCAAACAGTGAGTTTGCCGATCGGCAGGACTTTCTTGCTGCGCTATTGAGCGATGACGAACGCGCGCGCCTGGAGCAGCTTCGTCAGCGTCTCGACCGTGACGAACAACAGGCACAGGTACTGGTGGCCAACGCTGAACAGGCTCTCGCGGCGCATAGCGCGCAGCCTCCTGCCGCCCTGACTGACGATACGGACGCCGAAAAATCCCGTGAGGCGCTGGAGTTGCTGGCCCGCCAGTTGCGTGAAAATACCACCCGCCAGGGGGAATGCCGGCAGCAACTTAAACAGGATGCAGACAATCGCCAGCGCCAGCAGGCGCTGATGCTGGATATTGAACGCGCGGCGCTGCGCTGTGACGACTGGGGGCATCTCAACGCGCTGATTGGCTCAAAAGAAGGGGATAAATTCCGTAAATTCGCCCAGGGGTTAACTCTCGATAACCTGGTGTGGCTGGCCAACAATCAGTTGAACCGCCTGCACGGGCGCTACTTGCTTAAACGCAAAGTCAGCGAAGCGCTGGAGCTGGAGGTCGTCGATACCTGGCAGGCCGATGCGATACGCGATACCCGCACCCTTTCCGGCGGCGAAAGTTTTCTTGTGAGCCTGGCGCTGGCGCTGGCGCTGTCGGACCTGGTGAGCCATAAAACCCGCATCGATTCACTCTTCCTGGATGAGGGTTTCGGCACGCTCGACAGCGAAACACTGGATACCGCCCTGGATGCGCTAGACGCACTGAATGCCAGTGGAAAAACCATTGGCGTTATCAGTCACGTTGAGGCAATGAAGGAGCGTATTCCGGTGCAGATTAAAGTCAGGAAAATTAACGGGCTAGGGTACAGCAAGCTGGATAGCGCATTTTCGGTGCCACACACGTAATCTGTGAATACCCGGATGCGGAGTAAGCGCCTTATCCGGGCTAGCGAACGTTTCGTTTTGAGACTAAAACCAGACCACAATTTAGTCGCCCCGGCTGGCACAGCGCAGCCGGGGAATCGTTAATTTACGCCTGAGGCCACAGCCAGGCTGCACCACGCACACCACTGGAATCACCGTGCAGCGCTTTACGGATCGGGGTTTCACACTCACCGCCGAATACCCAGTTTTTCACCAGATTCGGCACGGTTTTATACAACCGTTCGACATTGCTCATCCCGCCGCCAAGCACAATCACATCCGGGTCGAGAATATTCACCACGTGGGCCAGCGACTTCGCCAGACGCAGCTCATAACGGCTTAACGCCAGCTCGGCAAGCGGATCCTGCGCGTCCACCAGGCGAATGATTTCATTGCCTTTAAGCGTATGTCCGCTTAAGCGCTGATAATCGGTACCAAAGCCCGTGCCGGAGATAAAGGTTTCGATGCACCCTTGCTTGCCGCAATAGCACGGCACCTCTTCCCGATAACGCAATTCATCTGCATCCATCCACGGCAGCGGATTATGCCCCCACTCGCCCGCCGTCCCGTTGCCGCCGATATGCGAGCGGCCATTAAACGCCAGACCCGCTCCGCAGCCTGTACCGATAATCACCGCAAACACGGTCTGCGCACCGGCCGCTGCGCCATCCACAGCCTCAGAAACGGCCAGGCAGTTAGCGTCATTCGCCAGACGAACGTCCCGGTTTAAACGTTGGCTTAAATCTTTATCGAACGGCTTACCGTTGAGCCAGGTTGAGTTGGCATTTTTTACCACGCCCGTATAGGGGGAAATAGAGCCGGGGATCCCCATACCGACGGTGCCCGTTTGCCCGGTTTCTTTCTCAGTCAACGCCACCAGAGAGACCAGCAGATCAAGGGTTTGATGGTAATCACGCGGTGTCGGCTGACGATGGCGAAACAGCTCGTCACCGCTATCGCTGAGCGCAATGATTTCCGTCTTTGTGCCGCCTAAATCGATACCAATACGCACATAATGCTCCTCATAGTTGGACAACGCATTCACATGCAAGCGCGGCGACAATTGGTTATCATGCCCGCTGCAATTAACGACTAGACCGTGGAAAATATCATGCTGTGGTTCAAAAATTTAATGGTATACCGTCTCAGCCGCGATGTAGCGCTGCGGGCGGAAGAGATGGAAAAACAGCTTGCCCCACTATCGTTTACCCCGTGCGGTAGTCAGGATATGGCGAAAACCGGCTGGGTTCCACCGATGGGTTCACACAGTGATGCGCTGACCCACACTGCGAACGGTCAGATTATTATCTGCGCGCGCAAAGAAGAGAAAATCCTGCCTGCGCCGGTGATTAAACAGGCGCTGGAAGCCAAAATTTCCCGTCTTGAGGCCGACCAGGGCCGCAAGCTGAAAAAAACCGAAAAAGATTCTCTGAAAGACGAAGTACTGCACTCATTGCTGCCGCGCGCCTTCAGTCGTTTTAGCCAGACCATGATGTGGATTGATACCGTTAATGGCCTCATTATGGTGGATTGCGCCAGCGCGAAAAAAGCGGAAGACACGCTGGCACTGCTGCGTAAAAGCCTGGGTTCTCTGCCGGTTGTCCCGCTGACGCTGGAAACCCCTATTGAACTGACGCTGACGGAATGGGTGCGTTCCGGTACGGTGGCGCAAGGCTTCCAGCTTCTCGACGAGGCCGAACTGAAAGCCATCCTGGAAGATGGCGGCGTGATTCGCTGCAAAAAACAGGAACTGGTCAGCGATGAGATCGCCGTGCATATCGAAGCGGGCAAAGTGGTAACCAAACTGGCGCTCGACTGGCAGCAACGCGTTCAGTTTGTGGTATGTGATGATGGATCGATTAAACGCCTGAAATTTGGTGATGAGCTCCGCGATCAGAACGAAGATATCGACCGCGATGATGTCGCCCAGCGCTTTGATGCCGATTTTATTCTGATGACAGGTGAACTGGCGACGCTGATCCACAGTCTGGTAGAAGGACTCGGCGGCGAAGCTCAGCGCTAAGACAAAAAAATCAGACGCTAAAAAGCAGAACGCCCGGTTTAGCCGGGCGTTTTTTTACAGATAACGGCAGAGATAAGAGGTCGGCTCGGCTACCTGCAGATGAAATTCACTTTGGCCGGCAACATTGAACACTTCACCCGCAGAGTAAGTCTTCCACTCAGTTTCACCAGGCAGCAAAACATGAAGCGCACCGCTAATGACCGTCATCTCTTCCGGCTGCGCGGTACCAAAGGTGTATTCACCTTCCACCATTACGCCCACACTGGCGCGGCCAGTACTGCTGCTGGTAAAACCAATGGATTTCACTTTACCGGAAAAGTATTCGTTACTTTGAAGCATGAACTGGCCCTTATAAAGAAAATGTCTGGAAAAACACTATAGAGGCCAGACTTCGCTTCTGTCACGCGAAATTGCAGCGTAAAACGGCTTATACCAGCAGTTCCGAGGCGAGCCGCGCCACCAGAACATTAGAAAGTAATACTGGCACATCCAATGATTTTTGAAGTAAATCTCTGTGCCATTGATGAAAACCGAGGCAATCAAGCATTAATACGTCCGCACCCTGCTCAATGAGCTCTTTTCCCGCCGAAACCAGTTGATATTCAGTCGCCTCGTACGGGTGTGCCAGCGTATAAAATGGCGTCTTTTCCAGCACGCTCCATTTTAGCTGCTGTGGTTCCATCAATTCAGGGATCGGCACAATCACCCCCACCTGATGACCATCAACAATCGAGGCAACAAGGGGCGGGATAATACGCTGTGGTTCGATCAAAATGGCATTACGCGCATTCAGCCCACGAATATCTGCCGTACTCATCAGCAAAATAACGTCGTAGCCCTGGTTGTCCATCACTTCGATAACGCTTTGCAGATCACGCTCCACTTTCTCGCGCGAGACCATCGCAATACTGCCATCGCACAGGCGCGTAGGCAGCGGCGTTTCGCCCGGATCAACTTTGTAATCTGTCAGGACGTCCTGGGGATCCATTTTACCAAGCAGGCTGAAATGGGTTATCTGCTGTTCAGAAATATGCTCGGTCAGCAACGGTAATATCGTTTGAACAGGCACCACCCCTACGGTGAGGATCGCCATCGTTGAACTCATCTTGTTCATCCACCTTGCAAAACTGCTTTTTCATTAATGCTTTGACGCAGCCTAAATGCACAGGCAACTTCCAGGTTCTAAAAGATTCCCAAATACGCCAGTAATGTCTGATTATTGACGGTCCTCATCCATCTTGCCAGAGTGAAAAATGTGATGAGGACCCGTTTATTTCATGTTTCAGAACTTTTTCAAGGCAATCAGTTTTTATCTGGATCCTCATACCGCTTTTTAGCATCCAGCGCTTCTTGTTCAGTGGGGTGCTCACTGATTAAAGAGTCAGGTTTAGGATGGTCGGCACGCAATTCGTACCAGGTGACGGTCTGCCCGGCTGTGCCTTTTTCTACAGCAACAACACGGGCTTCACGAGGATAAGGTGGTTTACCAGGCATGACGTTACCTCAGTTACGGGGTCAGGCCTTAAGTATAGACAATCGTTTCGCTAGCTGGCGCGCGCCAGACGCAGAGCAGTCTGAATTTCAGCGATCACCAAATCAAGATCTTGCGCGGCATTCACAACATGATGTGCAGCTTCACGGTAGAGGGCATCACGAACCGCAAGAATTTCGCCCACTTCTTCGCGAACTGGCTTACCGGTCAAGGTCGGACGCTGGCTCTCTTTCGGGTACGCTTCCAGACGATCAACCAGTACCGGGACAGGCGCAGAGAGATAAATCACCACACCCTGCTCGCGCATAAACTTGCGATTATATTCGCTCAGAATGATACCGCCGCCAGTGGCAACAACACGCGCAGGCGCGGTAACAGCTTCCAGAGCTTCGGTTTCACGCGCACGAAAACCATGCCAGCCTTCTTTGCTTACGAGCTGGGCAACGGTCATCTGCGCCTGCTCCTGCAACCAATGGTCTGTATCGACAAACTGACAAAGGTGTAACTGTGATAACGCATGACCAACGGTAGTCTTACCGCAACCGCGTGCGCCAACTAAAAAAATGGGTAACGTCATGAACGGGTGTTCCCTCTGATATCGCAAGGTGAAAAAAAGAAAAATAAGATAACGGTAAATCACCCTGCCGGGCGTTGAGTGATCGTAAACAAATCGTTACGCTTCAAAAACAACTTGCATCCTTCCTCATTAGAACCCAGAGACGACGCCACATTTGAGTGTAAAGATTTTAATGCAACCTATGTAGCGATAACCTTACTTTAAAAGATTGCCTGTTGACAAGCCCACAGGCTCGTTTAGCGTAACATATTCATATAACCGTTGATGCTACTACTCGTCAGCCTTGCGGCGCTGGCGCTCAAGCAGCCATTTATCCAGTTGCGCGGCAAATTGCTGGCGGTCACGCTGGGACAGGCTATCCGGACCGCCGGTCTGAATCCCGCTGGCACGCAGCGTATCCATAAAATCTCTCATCGTCAGACGTTCGCGAATCGTCGCTTCGGTGTAGCGCTCGCCGCGCGGGTTAACGGCTGCCGCGCCTTTGGCTAAGACTTCCGCCGCCAATGGGATGTCTGCGGTGATCACCAGATCGCCCGCCTCACACAGACGCACAATTTCGTTATCTGCGACATCAAACCCCGCTGCAACGCGCACGGAACGGATAAAGCGCGAGGGGGGCACACGGATATTTTGGTTCGCCACCAGCGTCACTGGCGTTTGTGTGCGCTCGGCTGCACGAAACAGAATCTCTTTAATCACATTCGGACAGGCGTCCGCATCAACCCAAATCGCCATTATCGCTCCTCACTCTCATTTCGGGCATTGTCGCGTTAAATGCCCCGCTTCGCAAAGCATGACGTTAAGCTTTCGCCCTGTAAGCCTTTCCACGTTAAGCTATACCTCACAATACGTAACAGCAGAGAGACAGACGTAATGGAGAAAAAAATCGGTTTTATCGGCTGCGGTAACATGGGCAAAGCCATTCTCGGCGGTCTGATCGCCAGCGGTCAGGTACAGCCTGGACAGGTCTGGGTCTATACCCCATCGCCAGAAAAAGTCGCCGCACTGCATGACCAGTACGGCATTAACGCCGCGCAGAGCGCGCAGGAAGTCGCCCAGATAGCCGACATTGTCTTTGGCGCCGTAAAACCGAATATTATGGTCAAGGTTCTTAGCGACGTCGCATCCAGCCTGAACAAAGAGTCTCTGGTCGTGTCGATTGCCGCAGGCGTCACCCTCGATCAACTGGCGCGGGCGTTGGGCCACGATCGGAAAATCGTCCGCACCATGCCTAACACACCGTCGCTGGTAAATGCCGGTATGACCTCCATCACGCCGAACGCCCTGGTGACACCGGAAGATATCGCCGACGTACTTAACATCTTCCGCTGCTTTGGTGCCGCTGAGGTTATTGCCGAACCGATGATTCACCCGGTGGTAGGCGTCAGTGGTTCCGCCCCGGCGTATGTGTTTATGTTTATCGAAGCCATGGCCGATGCCGCCGTGCTGGGCGGAATGCCACGCGCACAGGCATACAAGTTTGCCGCGCAGGCGGTGATGGGATCGGCGAAAATGGTGCTGGAAACCGGCAAACATCCGGGAGAGTTGAAAGACATGGTCTGTTCCCCCGGCGGTACGACCATTGAAGCGGTCAAGGTACTGGAAGAGAAAGGCTTCCGCGCGGCCGTTATCGACGCCATTCAGGCCTGTATGGCGAAATCCGAACAGATGAGTAAATAAGACCGTGCTTGCGCCGCCGGGGCCACCCGCGGCGCAAGCACTGTGCTACGCCAGCATCTCACTGGCCTGACGCAGAGGCATCGGCTGCTGCATTTTCACCAACAATTGTGCCGTTGCGGTATTTTCACCGCAGCTTAGTACCGCTTTCAGCATCCCCTCTTCGCCATAAAGCACCGCAAAACGCTTATCCTCAAACGAACCAAGCATTTTTACACTGTCCCATTCCCGCGCATAACCCAGATATTCGAAGCGCGTACCGAAATGAGTGGTCCAGAAAAATGGCACCCGATCAAATGCATGGTGCTCACCCAGCATATTTTTTGCCGCCAGTCTCCCCTGCTGCTGCGCCACGCGCCAGTGTTCAATTCGCCGTCTGCCTTCCGGCGCCGGATAACTGGCGATATCGCCTACCGCCCACACTCCCGGCGCGGCACATAAGGTTTCATCCACCGTCAGGCTACCGTCTTCTTCATGGTGAAGATCATGGGCCAGATCGGTAAACGGACGAACCCCGGTGGCAAACACCACCACATGTGCAGGCAGCGTAAGGCCATTTTTCAGGCGTACCCCCTGCACATGCCCGTTACCCTCCAGTGCCGCCGGTTCACCGGTCACAAATTTCACGCCATTCTGCTTATGCATATTGAGAAAGTGTTGGCCTATCTCTTCACCAAACTGCGGAACAAAAGGCAATTCGTGGCGCGACACCACCGTCACGTCAATATCCTGGTTACGTAAGGCTGCCGCCAGCTCCATGGCAATAAAGCTGTTGCCGATGATCACTAATTGATGTTCCTGCTCCACATCGTTGAGCAACTGCTGTGCCTGATGGAGATCTCGCAGAACATGAACGCCTTGCAGGTGGTTACCTTCAATATCAGGACACAGCGGTTGCCCGCCGGTCGCCAACAACAGTTTGTCAAAATGGAGCCTTTGCCCGCTGGCCAGGATAAGAAAGTGCTCACGGCTGTGGAGGTCGGTCACCTCTTCTCGCAGGCTTTCAACGCCCGGCTGCTGGTAAAACGCATCATCAAGCACATGCGGCACTTCACTGATTTTCATTTTGCCCGCGGGGACAAATTTGCTCAGTGCCGTACGGTCATAGGGGGCATCGTTCTCTTTATCGATAAGCACTAAACGCCCGCTATAGCCCGCGTCGCGCAGCGTTATGGCGGCGGAACTCCCGGCTGCCCCGGTACCCAAAATAACCGTGGTCTGTTCCTGCTCACCGCGGATCAGTGGCCTGCTGGCAGGGGACATCGAGCGTGGATTGACCAGAACGCGGTTTTGTTCCAGCAGTACCGGATATTGTTTAAGGCTGGTCAGCGCAAGCGGCTCAAGCCACTGTCCATTCTTAATGTCGAATTCAGCTTTGTGCCACGGACAAACCAGGCGCCCTTCGCAGACAGCCCCTTTTTCAAGGGGAGCTCCCGCATGGGGACATTTGCTCTGGAATGCGCGCACCTGCGTTAAGGTGCGAATGAGGATCATGGCGGTACCCGCCACTTCGACTTTTACCGGCTTGTTTTCCGGTAGTGAATTGATATCTAAGACGTATTGGTAGCTCATAACATTGCTCTCGTGTCAGTGTTGGAGATACGGACGTAACGCCAGACAGCGCACACCACGAGGAAATAAAAAGCACTCAATCTGTAATGATGACCTGTTAAGCCTGGCAGAGAATAGGCCTATAGCAACCAGGCGAGGAGTCAGGCGGCCACTTCGGTGCGATTGCGCCCGGCTTTTTTCGCTTTGTATAACGCCAGGTCGGCAGATTTTAGCCACTCCCGGTAGTGGGTCATTTCTTCGCTCAGAGGGGCAACACCGACGCTGATTTGCAGCGCCAGTTGCGGAGCAGAAGGCAGGCGGAAGGCGGTAAGGCGGTCATGAACACGCTCCATGGCTGCAATAGCGTTTTCAGGCGGTGTGCCGCACATGATGACGGCGAATTCATCACCACCGAAACGCCCAATCAGATCGCTACCGCGCAAAGTGAGTTGCAGGTGACGGGTGATGGCAATGATCGCCTCATCACCCACGTCATGACCCCAGGTATCGTTAATAGTTTTGAAATGATCGACATCGATCAGCAACAGCGTCGCGATCCGTTGATGACGGCGACAATCATCAAATTCATCACGCAAAAGACTTTCCCAATGGCGACGATTGTAAACGCCAGTCATACCGTCACGAATACTCATCACCTGCAGGCGGCGTTTATGCTCCTCAAGCCTCGCGGCGTTACGGAAAGTCACCCAGGAAAAGAGGAGTGGATACAGCAGAAGTACCGGCACCGTCAGGCAGATAATCAGTGACGAGCTATCGGGGGTAATGGCAATACCCGTAAGCTGGAGTGTGACCAGGCAGGCAACCGCCATCAGGATAACGCCGGCAAGACACAGTCGCGGCCCACCCGCCCCCATCGTAGTGATAAAAACCACCATTGCCATGGCGATAGAGGGAAGCAGGTTTACGCCGATTAGCCCCATCCACATTCCAGCCAGCAGGGCATCTGCCTTCAAATTATGGGTTTCACTGGCGTAGGGATCGCTTGAGCGGGCCGCCAGTTGCCAGGCGAGATGCGGCCAGACGAAAGTCCATAAAACCAATAAAATCCACCAGCCTCCCGCAACCGGCTGTAATACCAGTACCCCAGCGAGCGGCATAAACAGGCAAGCCAGCCCCACCGCCCGTGGCAGCCGTTCCCGCTGCGCGAACTGGAGCCCCATGGAATGGGGATCGTCATCGTGCAGAGCGCTACGTCTCTCCTTGCCACTCTCTGTTGTATAAAAGTTATTATCATTCATCATTATTGGGAACATTCTGAAACATTTTCCCAAATTATAGAGAGGGGCCATGCGGGGAAAGTATGAAATTTCGGGTGAGTCGCGTGGCGAGCTCACCCGTTTGGATTAGCCTGTTTTTTTCAGGCAGCCACTCATAAATTTGCTGCGATCTTCACCTTTAAGCGACTGCTGCGTCGCCTGTGCGTTGCATTCGCGCATTTTTTGCTGCTGAGGACTCAAACTTTTTTGTCCGGGCTCGGTTTTGGTATTTTTCAGGCAATCGCTCATGTACCGCTTGCGAGCATCGCCGGAAAGGGTCTGCGCCGTAGCCTGTTGATTGCAGAGGGTCATACGTTGTTGTTGAGGGGTAAGGGTCTTCTCAGCGGCACTCAGTGCAGTAACAAACACCAGGCCGAACAGGAGCGTAACAAGTAATGTTATTTTCATAGCACCATCCTTTTGTAAGCCTTGCCCCTTAAGGATGGTCTGTCATGGAGAAAAAACCACCCGGCAGGAGAGATTTCCCACCGGGCAGTAACTTATTTCAGCCCAAGCGCGTTTTTCATGGTGAAGAACAGGTCGGTCTGATCGGTCAGGCCTACAACGTTAGCCGCGTGTGGACCATAGGCTGCCAGACGAACCTGCGTACCGGTATGCTCCATCGACTCTTCCTCAGAGTTACCATAGGTTATCGCCATCACAGCACCGTCTTTGGTGTTCAGCAACTGGCTCAAGCCAGGCGCTTTGGTGTCAGGCGGGATAATCTGGCTGGCGTGAGCATGGTCAGCGGTAACGATGACCAGCGTGTTGCCATCTTTTTTGGCGAAGGCCAGCGCTTTTTGCACGGCTTCGTCGAGGTCTACGGTTTCACCAATCTGACCACACGGGTTGGCAGCATGATCTTGTTTATCGATCGATGCGCCTTCCACCTGCAGGAAGAAACCTTTCTCGTTTTTGCTCAGCAGGTCGATCGCTTTTTCGGTCATCTGCGCCAGCGTCGGTACGCTATCGGTACGTTTAGCATTTGGCGTGCAGGTCACCGCAGGTTTATCGAGATTACCGTGTAATGTGGCTTTCGGGCCTTCCCAACGAACCGGCATGTTGCCATCGGAGAACAGCCCCAGTAGCGGTTTATCCTGATTCGCTTCGGTGATAGCCGCCAGCGTCGAGGCGTCCCCCACTAACTGATAGCCACGCGCCTGTGCCTGCTCACGCAACGTTTTGCCTTTCCACTCACCGGCGGTTGCCGTTTCACTAAAGGTTTTCGCACCGCCGCCGAGAGTGACATCGGCACGCGCATTCAACAACTGCTCAGTGATGGAACCTTTGCCACCTTTCTCCAGCGCATTGCTGGCACATTTTTCACTGGTAACGCTCGGGCCGTAGCATTTACGCGACGTCACATGGGAAACAAGCGCGGCAGGCGTAGCATCCTGCAATTCAGCGGTAGAGACGTTACCGGTAGCAAGACCCGCGGCCTTTGCCATCTCCAGAATCGTCATATGATCTTTTTCGTGGATATCGATGCCCAGGGCGCCGTTATAGGTTTTCACGCCGGTAGACCATGCCGTGGCGGATGCCGCAGAGTCGGTCACGTAATCGGGTTTGCCCGTTTTCTTATCCAGCGCGTAATGCGTGTACTGACCCGTCAGTGGTAACGCATCGATACCTTTAAAATAACCGCCCGCCCCTTCGGCATAATTTCGCGCAGCGGTAATTTCTGAATCACCCATGCCATCACCGATCAGCAGAATAATATTTTTAGCCGGTTTGTCATTGAGCGAGGAACGGATTGCGTCAGTTTGATCGGCAATTAAACGGCGGGCGCCGCCTTGCGTCGTAATATCACCCTGCGCGGCACGATTCTCAAGCACAGTGGTGGCGGAAGTAGTATCCGCATAAATAGAAGGGGTAAACAAAATAGGGAATAAGGCGACGAATAGTGCGCTCTGTTTCACTTTATTTTCTCCGTGTATAAATACTTAAAAAGAAATAAAACAGAGCGACTATAGGCACCGCGTATGACAGTGAGATGACAGCGTGACTTATCTCAAAGTCTCAGTTGCGCGGGTGCCTTAAAAGCTTTTTTATATACTGTTGCAGCAACTCCGTATCCTGATCGGAAACGTCCGTTCCCGGATGAACATCATCCATCGCGCCTTCAATACTCTGGATAAGCGCCTGTTGCTCAGGCAGCGCCATCTGACGCAAAAGTGCAGTGACAACGATCTCCAGCGCTTCCACCTGCGCAACCAGTTCTTTGGATTCCTCTTCCTTTTCCGCGAGTTTTACCAACAGCTCTGCAATGAGATTTTTCATAGCGCTATTTCCTTATGTGATATTCGATGACGTTAGCATTCTGTTCTGTAGTTGCAAAGTGGATGCATCTATTATTTTTCGCTAAATTTGCGCTATGTAGAACCGTAAAACAGGAAACCCAGTAACGAAACGTTTCTATGATATAGACGCAAATTTATTTCTGTGTCAAAGCGAGGCGGGAGATAAAAGAATATATTTTTCTATAAAGAAAATTTATATCCAGACCGGAGCCAGAAGCTTTCGATCTGGATATTCGTTCAACGTCGCGCTTTACGTAATGCCAGCGCCAGTTGCCAGATATTGCATAAAACCACCAGCGCCGTGGCGACAAATACCCAGCGGAATCCGGCCATCGCCGAGACAGACGCCCCCATCAGCGGCCCGACCACGTTACCCAGATACATAAACGACTGGTTATAGCCAAAAATACGTCCGGTCACCTGGTCGCTGGAATATTTAAGCAGCAGCGTTTGAACGGCGGGAAGCATCGCACCGTCGGCGAAGCCAAGCATAAAACGCAGAATGCCCAGTTGTAGCGGCGAGGTGACAAACGACATGGCGAAAAATAGCACCACGGCGCAGACTAGCGTTGCCATCAGAATGCGCGCCGTACCAATTCGATCGCCCAGTTTTCCCAGACGCGGCGCCGAGATCAGCGCGGAAACACCCGGTACGGCGGCAATCATCCCGCTGAGGAAGGCGATATTGCTGCTGTCGGGCGTCATAGACTGGATAAACAGCGCCAGGATAGGCCCGATAGAGCCATTGCATAACTGGATAACCAGCGTCGTCAGAAAAAGACTGATCACCAGGCCCGGATAAGGTAGCGAGGAAAAAACGGCCTTGCCGCTCAGCCGTTGCGCCTTGCTGACCTTAGGACGCGCCCCCTCTTTGATCAGAAACAGTGTGACCAGAAAACTGACGATCAGCAGTGTTGCGGTAATTAAGAAAACGGTTCGTAAACCAAAATGGTCCGCCAGAAAACCGCCCATTAACGGCCCGCCAATCACCCCACTGATTTGCGCCGTCGAGAGTGTGCTTAGGGCCCAACCGCTACGCTCACGGGGAGCCTGAGAGGCGACCAGCGCCATCGCATTGGGAATATAACCAGACGTGAGCCCCATGACGCCACGTAAGATCAGCAACTGCCAGACATTTGTCGCAAAAGCCTGCAGTAAAATGGCGATTGCCATCCCCAGAGAGGCGCGCAACAACATTAACTTGCGCCCTTTTCTGTCAGCAAGGCTGCCCCATAGCGGTGAAACTATCGCGGAAACCATAAACGTGACACTAAAGGTCAACCCGGACCACATCGACAACGCTTCGTGAGAAGAGACCCCCAGTTGGGAGACATATAAGGGTAAGAACGGTAAGATTTGACTGATGGCAAGACCGGTGAAAAAACAGCCGAACCATACGGAAATAAGGTTAATTCTCCAGGATTCCATAAACAGCAATTAGTATTCAGTTTTTGGCAAATGAGACACAGGTTAACAAGAACAGTAATAAGAATACGCACCAGAGGTGCGATTAGCTTTTTTTTGGTGTTTTATCTTCTCTATTCTGCCACAGACCACAGCCCTGAATATCAACCACACTTATCACGGTAGTTTATGCTTTAGCGGCATAGCCCAAATCCACGCATTCCAAGATGAAAATGGTTGGCGTGCGCCGCGTTGTACTCCGGCCCAAGACCATTGCCATAATACCCACAACTCGCGCTCAACATCGCCTGTAGCCAGGGGTGCGTATCATCGCGCGTCCAGCCTCGCAGTACCGTTACCTGTTGACCGTTTGCCAGATGAAAACCGCTGATATCCAGCGCTTCGGCAGTGGCGTGTTCGCTAAGACGGGCATCGGGTCGATTATAGATATTACGGCACGCGTAACTGCCCAGATGGTCGATGCGTATGAGCGGACTGCCCATAAATTGCTGCGTTAGCGGCCGGGCCTGTTGTTCAACAAAAAGCGCTGAACTGAGTGCCAGCGGGCAACTGGCAAGAAAAGTGCTGCTGAGTTTGACCGGGCCAAAATCGCGCACCCGTACCACATTGTTCAGCGGACAGTCACCCTGGGTATCGGCGACAGATGTTGAAGAAATGAGTTGCTGCTGGTTTGCCTGCTGCAGCAACTCAACGCATTGCCCCGGTTCGAGCCGGCGTAACTTAAACTGGGTAATGCGGCCAGGCGGATCATTAAGTTGTAATGGTGCGAAGGGGTTGTAGTAGGCAGGCAAATAGCGCCAACCCGCCGCCAGTCCGCCGAGCAAAATAAACAAACCGATGAAGCCTTTCCCTTTCACGCATCCCCTCCATTAATCACTGCAAAACAGTATGGCAGAAGTGATATGGTATGTGCTTTCTGATTCATGTGAGTGAAAGTTGAGATGGCAAAACTGCGGGTAGGGGTCGTGTTCGGCGGCAAATCGGCTGAACATGAAGTGTCGCTGCAATCGGCAAAAAATATCGTCGATGCAATGGATAAATCGCGTTTCGATGTTGTATTGCTGGGGATCGATAAGCAGGGTCAGTGGCATATCAACGACGCGAATAATTATCTGCAAAATGCCAGCGATCCGGCGCGAATTGCACTTAATCCCTCTGAAAGCAGCGTTGCGCTGGTGCCGGGACAACCGTCACAGCAACTGATGAATGCCACGGATGCCAAACCCTTCCCACAAGTGGATGTGATTTTCCCGATTGTCCATGGTACGCAGGGTGAAGACGGTACGCTACAGGGCCTGCTGCGCATGGCAAACCTGCCGTTTGTCGGCTCAGATGTGCTGGGCTCCGCCGCCTGCATGGACAAAGACGTGACCAAACGTCTGCTCCGTGATGCGGGTCTCGCTATTGCGCCGTTTGTCACCTTAACCCGCAGTAATCGCGATCGTATGACGTTCTCTGAGATACAGGCGAAACTTGGGCTGCCGCTGTTTGTAAAACCAGCCAACCAGGGCTCTTCCGTTGGCGTCAGTAAAGTCACCAACGAAGCGCAGTACCATGCCGCCGTCAGCCTGGCGTTCGAATTTGACCATAAAGTGGTGGTCGAAACCGGCATCACCGGTCGCGAGATCGAATGTGCGGTGCTGGGTAATGACGATCCGCAAGCCAGTACCTGTGGCGAAATTGTGCTTAACAGTGAGTTTTACGCTTACGACACCAAATACATTGACGATAACGGTGCGCAAGTGGTTGTACCGGCGGCGATCGCCCCCGAAGTGAATGATCATATTCGCGCCATCGCCGTACAGGCATATCAGACTCTGGGCTGCGCGGGTATGGCACGCGTCGACGTCTTCCTGACACCGGACAACAAAGTGATTATTAATGAGATCAATACATTGCCCGGTTTCACCAATATCAGCATGTACCCGAAACTGTGGCAGGCGAGCGGTCTCGGCTACACCGATTTGATCACGCGCCTGATTGAACTGGCTGTGGCGCGCCATCAGGCTGATAGCGCGCTGAAAAGTTCGATGAACGGTTAATCCTGCGTTTTTTCTTCCTCATTCGCCGCTTCTTCATTTTCTTCGGGGCGGCGGCGAATGATAAACCCGGCAAGCCAGAAACTGATAACCCAGGTCACCAGCCCGACGGCATAGTTTTGCCAGCCTTTCGTTTCAAAACCCAGCAAACCCACAACGCCATTCAGAATAAAGATCAAACCAATCGCAAACGCATAGTAGTGCCAGTCACGGCGTATTTTTGAAGGCAGCTTCATGACAACTCCGGCAATAAAAACGCCATCCTCGCATATTTGTCATGGCACGTCTGTGGCGCATACGGAAATTCTGAAATGTTAATTTGATGGTCAAAATGTTACAGAAATGTGAGCGCGTACAAAATTTACACATCCGGAATCATTCCCGCTGCGAAATTATCACCATTCCGATGTTGACAATTTAATCGAACTGTCAAAATTACACTGATTCACTGGCTCTGAGCCGACGTAATTAAACGTAGCGGAGGTCTATATGGCTGACTTTACCCTGTCGAAACCCTTTTCGGGTAAAAAAACTCGCGACGCCTCTACGCCCGGTAATATCGCTTATGCCGTGTTTGTGCTGCTCTGCTTCTGGGCAGGCGCGCAACTGCTGAACCTGTTGGTGCATGCGCCCGGGGTCTTTGAACATTTGATGCAAATGCAGGACACCAACCGACCACACGTTGAGATGGGGTTAGGTGTAGGCACCATTTTTGGTCTGGTGCCTTTCCTGATTGGCAGCGCATTTCTGGGCGTGATTGCCCTGGTATTGCGCTGGCGACGCCATCATTAGTTTTTCATCATACATTGCGCCCGACGGTCATCGACACGCTTAGCAAACCAGGCAGTTGTAAGGTTACGTGTGATCTTCGGGCTTTCGAGTTGGATCCCCGGCAGCATTTCTCGCGGTAACGTCTTCCCGGCCTTCTGTTCTGCCAGATGATAAACATTCTGGTATAACGCCGTTTTCTCTAAGGCAATACTGTCGCCGGTTTGTAACTGGCGGCGGATATCTCTGTCGCTCATCCCCAGTTTCGCCCCCAGTTTTCTGGCTGCCAGCTCCGTTGCACCTGCATCGTTGCTGCCGTACTGAATCAGATCGCCGTCCAGCGCCAGTTTAACGCCGGTCGCTTTGCTTAGTGCATTCTGGAATGCCGCGTTACGGCTGGCGTAATGTCCGGCATTAAAATCAGCAAAGCGATAAAGGGGAGCTGTGTAATTTGCCGGATAATTGAGCAGGTGGTATGTGCCAAACCACAAGCCACCGCGACGGGTAAAGACCTCTTGTCGCACCGTGCCTTCCATTTTCCACGGGTAGCCGTCGGTGTGTTTCTCGGCAAACGCAACGCTAATTTGCATAGGCCCACCGGTATGCACCGGGTTATAAGAACCAAAAAGCGTCTGACCCATCGGCACGACGCTGATAAAATCGTCGAAAATTTCACTCAACTGTTTTTCGGTGCGAACCTTGTCCAGACGCTCGCTATAGCTTTTGCCATTGGGCGATTCAATTTTCAGCGCGGTGTGTACAAGGGCAAGTGGGATATGTAAACGTGCCGCACGGCGGTCAATCTCTTTCCAGGCAATTTTATTCAGCCCCGGCACCTGCGGATCGGCCTGATAGTTAGACTCCTGCTGCGCAACCGCCAGCACCGAACAGATATTTTCCAGCGTCGGTGCAATCGACTGGCTGCTAAAAGTGGTGGCAATATCTTGCGCCCACGCATCCCGGTCTTTCACACTCGCGGGCATTTTTTCTCTGACCACGCTCGCCACATCGCGGGGCTTCTCCGCTTCGGCCTCCTTCGTCTCTTTTTCTGCACTGGTTGTGTTTTTCGGTGTCGTACAACCGGCGAGAATCATTCCCGCCAGCAGTGTCATTGTGGTCGCGATAAGACGCGGCGCGCAAACAGGCATATCGTTCCTTGCTCAACTGAAAGTGTTGGTCATTTGCGATGCTGGCGGTGCATTCAACTCGCTTTCAAAGCTGCGCAAACGTTTATAGATGGACATAAGTTCCACTAGCGTGGTCCAGGAGGCTATCAGATACTGGAATGAACTGCGCACCTGTTCAAATACGTTTGTGATTTGGCGCATCAGACCAAAAGTAATCGCCCCGGCGGCGATGGTCGGGAAAAGGACGACCAGACCGAACACCACGTCAACCTGCAGATACAAAATACGGGCAATATTGAAATACATATAGTGGAAATAAAGACGGAAATAGTTACGGCGAACGGCAGAAAAGAGCTCTTTCACTGTATGAGGTTTCGCACGGTTGGCATCATCTTCGCCATACACCAGTTCTTTACGATATGCGGCTTCCACGCGCTGATTTTTGAACTCCAGCCCCGGCAGTTTAATCCCGACAAACGCCAATAAAAAGGTGCCGGAGAGCGCCCAGGCGATGGACGCAATCACCAGACCATACGGCAGATGCCCCACCAGCGGCAGCTCCTGTACGTGTGGCGACAGTGCCACCAGAACCGGTAAAAAAGCAATCAACGTCATGACCGCATTGATAAAGCTAACACCCATGTCTTCAAGCGTAGAAGCAAAACGCATGGTGTCTTCCTGAACACGCTGCGCCGCCCCTTCGATATGGCGCAACTGGTCCCAGTGCTCCATATAAAATTCGTTCATCGCCGTACGCCAGCGAAAAACATAGTGGCTCACGAAGAAGTTGTTCAGCACCGCAACGGTTACCGCAATCAGGGCAATCCACAAAAAGACGCCGATTTCGCTATAAAGCTGACCAATACTGACTTTATTCGGCGCACTCAGCGCTTTTTGAATAAGATCGTAAAATGGCGCGTACCACGCGTTAATTGCGACGTTGATTTCAACCAGAAACCAGGTCACAAAAATGATTAAGGCCGTTCCCAGGATTGACCAGCGCTGCCAGCGATGCGGTGCGTAGAAAAACCAGAATAGCGCAAAGAGGCCAACGCATAATGCGTAGTAGGCATAAAACAGCAGGAAGTTCAGGGACCAGAAGCGCGCCGCGCTGATGGGAACATCCTCAGAAGCGCCAACCAGCCGCATTATCCAGGCCTGCCCACCGGCCTGCCAGAAAACGACTGCGATCAGTGCCCAAATAAAGGCCGAAAGAAAGAACAGCTTCGGCTTTGGGAAAAAAGACTTAAACATAATACTCTCCTGCTCACTTCTTATTTTTCTGCATTACTCATACGGCGCACAACACACCTCCGCCACAGGAGCGTCCTGCAGTGGGGGAGCGTTGTGAGAACTGTAGAATCAGACCTGAGCGTAACGCCTTAGTTCGTTTGCCACTCGTGAAGAATTGTTTCGACGGGTTTCACAAAAACGGGGTTATCCGGCACCGTAAGTGTGCGCCAGACTTCATTATAATGGGCGATGAGTGTTTCAGCCGGGGCTGCTGGCCGGTTGGCTGTCGTATGGGCGTCTTCGGCTACGGTAATTGAATACCCACGGCTGGCACCATTTTTCAGCGTGGTATCGAGGCAATAATCTGTCGCACAGCCGCACATGACGAATGCAGAGATATCGTGCTCGCGTAAAACATCCGCCAGCCGGGTACGGTAAAAGCTGTCACAGGCGGTTTTGGGCTTTGTTGAATAAATCGAACTTTTGCTGAGTTGAAGGATCAGATCACGCATCTTCCCGACAACGCAGACCGTTCCGTGGCAAAGCAAAAGTTCAAAATCACCAACTGGCCCACCTACAATAAAGCCCTCATCAACCGTGGCTCCATAACTTTCTGGCTGGATGATGAAGCTATTCAGGCCTGGTATGAGTCAGCAACACCTTCTTCACGAGGCAGACCTCAGCGCTATTCTGACCTTGCCATCACGACTGTGCTGGTCATTAAACGCGTGTTCAGGTTGACCCTGCGGGCTGCACAGGGTTTTATTGATTCCATTTTTACACTGATGAATGTTCCGTTGCGCTGCCCGGATTACACCAGTGTCAGCAAGCGCGCAAAGTCGGTTAATGTCAGTTTCAAAACGTTCACCCGGGGTGAAATCGCGCATCTGGTGATTGATTCCACCGGGCTGAAGGTCTTTGGTGAAGGCGAATGGAAAGTCAAAAAACACGGCAAAGAACGCCGTCGTATATGGCGAAAGTTGCATCTAGCCGTTGACAGCAACACACATGAAATCATCTGTGCAGACCTGTCGCTGAACAATGTGACGGACTCAGAAGCCTTCCCGGGTCTTATCCGGCAGACTCACAGAAAAATCAGGGCAGCATCGGCAGACGGCGCTTACGACACCCGGCTCTGTCACGATGAACTGCGGCGTAAGAAAATCAGCGCGCTTATCCCTCCCCGAAAAGGTGCGGGTTACTGGCCCGGTGAATATGCAGACCGTAACCGTGCAGTGGCTAATCAGCGAATGACCGGGAGTAATGCGCGGTGGAAATGGACAACAGATTACAACCGTCGCTCGATAGCGGAAACGGCAATGTACCGGGTAAAACAGCTGTTCGGGGGGTCACTGACGCTGCGTGACTACGATGGTCAGGTTGCGGAGGCTATGGCCCTGGTACGAGCGCTGAACAAAATGACGAAAGCAGGTATGCCTGAAAGCGTGCGTATTGCCTGAAAACACAACCCGCTACGGGGGAGACTTACCCGAAATCTGATTTATTCAACAAAGCCGCGGTTTTGGTGACATACAAAGCGTTAGCAGGCTGGTAAAGATCGGGCAGTAACTGGAACCCTTCGCTCCCCTCTTCCAGTCCACCGCTTTCGATGTGCTGGATGAAAATTACCGTATCCGCCGCCCGTGTGAGCTGATTTATCTGCGCCACACACGCTTCGCGTCGAAAACGTGGCGTCGCAAAAACCCCGTTTTGCATATCCACTACCATCACCACTCGCTTACCTGACATTGCTCCCCTCCAGAAATTCGCTGCGGAAAGAAAAAGGGTATCACAACGAAGCGGCTATTTTGTGGTCCGGAAAAAAGTTCATGTTTACCCCTCGTTACGTTATTTCGCGAAATAATGCGCTTTTCGGTGCTTTGAAATATGCCGCCTGGTAGTATAAATACGCATTATCCACTTCTTTCATTTACGGATGCTTTCGTTGAAACGTTGTTTGTTTTTCTCCGCGACGCTCTACGCGTTAACACTGACTTGCGCGCATGCAGCACAACAGTCGCCTGATGCTGAATTTGCGTCTGATATTGTTGATCGTTACGCCAACCATATTTTTTATGGCAGTGGCGCAACAGGGATGGCGATGGTGGCGATTGACGGTAACCAGCGGGTCTTCAGAAGCTTTGGTGAAACGCGTCCTGGTTCGAATGTGCGTCCGCAGCTTGATTCGGTTATTCGCATTGCCTCGCTCTCCAAGCTTATGACCAGCGAAATGCTGGTGAAGCTCCTCGATCAAGGAGTAGTGAAACTCAACGATCCGTTAAGCAAATATGCGCCGCCGGGTGCGCGTGTGCCGACTTATCAGGGGGCGCCGATTACGCTGGTTAACCTGGCGACACATACCAGCGCACTGCCGCGTGAACAACCGGGTGGTGCGGCAAAGCGTACCGTATTTACCTGGCCGACCCGCACAGAGCGCTGGAACTGGCTCTCTACGGCGACCTTAAAATCGGCACCGGGAACCCAGGCGGCGTATTCCAACCTGGCATTTGATCTGTTGGCCGACGCTCTGGCGAATGCGGCGGGGAAACCCTACTCTCAGCTTTTCGAAGAGCAAATCACGCGTCCGCTGGGGATGAAAGACACCACGTTTACGCCATCACCTGATCAGTGTCGTCGTCTGATGGTGGCGGAAAAAGGCGCGAGTCCGTGCGATAACACCCTGGCGGCTATTGGTAGCGGTGGTGTTTATTCAACGCCGGGCGATATGATGCGCTGGATGCAGCAATTCCTCACTTCTGATTTCTACAGCCGTAACAGCCAGGCAGATCGTATGCAGACGCTGATCTATCAGCGCAATCAGCTTACACGTGTTATCGGAATGGATGTGCCGGGTAAAGCCGACGCGTTAGGCCTGGGCTGGGTGTATATGGCACCGAAAGACGGGCATCCGGGAATTATTCAGAAAACGGGTGGTGGTGGCGGTTTCATTACTTATATGGCGATGATCCCGCAAAGTAATGTCGGTGTGTTCGTGGTGATCACGCGTTCGCCATTAACGCGTTTCGTGAATATGAGCGATGGTGTAAACGATCTGGTTAGTGAATTGAGCAACAATAAACCGGTGGCTGCGCCTTCGTCCTGATTTGGCCGGGCAGTTGGTCAATACTCATAAGGCAAGCGGTTGATTTTCAACAGCTTGCCTTTATGCATTTCGATATAGTTTCCTTTACGCAGCGCGGACAGTACTTCGGCAATCACAGAGCGAGAAACCCCCGTGCGCCGCTGGATGTACTGAATAACCCCAACGCGTACTCTAAGCTGTTCGTCCCAGTCAGACATGGTTAACAGTGATGCCCGAATTTGGTCGTAGGTACTGCTGCCAATAAGCTGGCAATCCCGGGTTTCAGCAATGCGGTGCCACCATGTCAGCCATGCAAAAGCTTCACGCCATAGTTGGTTTTTATCTATGAGCGTCATTGCTAAATCAGAAGGTAAGTAATATCCCGAGCATTCGTTTTGCGCGGTGTATATATACTCGGATGGGCGCTGAATAAAACCTGTACTTAACCCTTTGATAAACGGTGCCCTGGCAATACCTAATAATACATCGTTATATTTTCGACTTATGGCTACTTCACCCTGCAGAAGGACAAGGGGCTTTGTTGAATAAATCGAACTTTTGCTGAGTTGAAGGATCAGATCACGCATCTTCCCGACAACGCAGACCGTTCCGTGGCAAAGCAAAAGTTCAAAATCACCAACTGGCCCACCTACAATAAAGCCCTCATCAACCGTGGCTCCATAACTTTCTGGCTGGATGATGAAGCTATTCAGGCCTGGTATGAGTCAGCAACACCTTCTTCACGAGGCAGACCTCAGCGCTATTCTGACCTTGCCATCACGACTGTGCTGGTCATTAAACGCGTGTTCAGGTTGACCCTGCGGGCTGCACAGGGTTTTATTGATTCCATTTTTACACTGATGAATGTTCCGTTGCGCTGCCCGGATTACACCAGTGTCAGCAAGCGCGCAAAGTCGGTTAATGTCAGTTTCAAAACGTTCACCCGGGGTGAAATCGCGCATCTGGTGATTGATTCCACCGGGCTGAAGGTCTTTGGTGAAGGCGAATGGAAAGTCAAAAAACACGGCAAAGAACGCCGTCGTATATGGCGAAAGTTGCATCTAGCCGTTGACAGCAACACACATGAAATCATCTGTGCAGACCTGTCGCTGAACAATGTGACGGACTCAGAAGCCTTCCCGGGTCTTATCCGGCAGACTCACAGAAAAATCAGGGCAGCATCGGCAGACGGCGCTTACGACACCCGGCTCTGTCACGATGAACTGCGGCGTAAGAAAATCAGCGCGCTTATCCCTCCCCGAAAAGGTGCGGGTTACTGGCCCGGTGAATATGCAGACCGTAACCGTGCAGTGGCTAATCAGCGAATGACCGGGAGTAATGCGCGGTGGAAATGGACAACAGATTACAACCGTCGCTCGATAGCGGAAACGGCAATGTACCGGGTAAAACAGCTGTTCGGGGGGTCACTGACGCTGCGTGACTACGATGGTCAGGTTGCGGAGGCTATGGCCCTGGTACGAGCGCTGAACAAAATGACGAAAGCAGGTATGCCTGAAAGCGTGCGTATTGCCTGAAAACACAACCCGCTACGGGGGAGACTTACCCGAAATCTGATTTATTCAACAAAGCCAGGACAAGGGTAACGTTATTCGGGTCGATTTTATTGAAAGTCAGAATGGTGTCATTGGCTAACTCAAAAGGAATACCATGAGCGGAAAAGCATTCATCTAATAAATATAATTCCGCAAGCGGCTTGCTTAATGAAATCATCCAGGTCCCTTATAAAATAAAATTCCCGCCAATCCGTGGCGGGAATTTGGATACTGATAAAATAGCAGGGAAAATATATTCCCTGCCAGATTTATTACCAAGTGTATTTCACGCCAACTTTTGCGCCCCAATCCTGTTCAAAGTCGCCGCCGCCCAGATAGTTCACATCAGTGTATGCGCTGAAGTTTTTGGTGAAGCTGAACTGCGTACCCAGACCAACACGAACCGCAGAACCTTCAACACCGTTGTCGATGGAATCGCCATTTACTTTTGCAGTATTGTTGGAATCATCGTAAACGTATGCCAGGTTGAAGTACGGAGTCAGAGCCTGATCGCTGCCATAGGTGAAGGTATAACCCGTGTTCACACCCAGTTCATAACGCAGGCTATCGTAGTCCTGATCGCCCGCTTTCATGTTGTTGCTCAGACGGAAGTTATCACCGGACTGGAACAGACCAGAAATAGCGGCATAAGGAGTAACATAACCTTTGTCGTTAACTTTCCAGTCGTAACCCAGTTTCAGACCGAAGCCCCATGCATCCGTTGAGGAGTCGCCGTCAACATACTGGCCGTTGGACATGCTGGCTGACAGATCGTTATCGAAACGGCTGTAGCTCAGGTTACCATCAAGGAAGATGTTGTTAGTAAAGCGCGCAGAAGAGTAGATGTACGCGGACTGGCTATCCTGATCAACTTTACCAGAACGATCGCTTACATCACCTTTCGCAAAGCCTGCTGCCGCACCGACGATCCATTTCGCGTTGTTACCGTCAACGAAGGTATCAACACCGACCATGATGCCGCTAACGTCCTGATCGTAGTTGATCACGCCGTTGTCGCCATTCAGGCTGCCACCAAAGTAGCTCACCCATGCGCCACCGTTGTCAGCCAGGCCATGACGACCATTGGTCAGACGGGTAGACAGAGTATCCTGTTGCAGATTCCAGATGTTGGTGTTTGCAGAAGGAATGCTCAGCGCCATGTTCGCGTAGTCGGTCAGCTCCATCTGGCGCATAACGACGGTGTTACCTTTCTGCTCAGCCTGATAGGTATACGCACCAAGGTCAGCTTTGTTTGCTGCGCTAAAGGTTGCAGTGGTGTTTTTATCGTTGACGTAGATAATTTCTTTACCTTTGTAGTCAGCGATACGGCCTGCACCAGTAGAGTTATCGATACGAACTTTGTAGTTACCTTTGGCCGCTACAACATTGTCATCCTTATCATAAACGCTGAATTCCTGGTCGGCATTGTTAAGGTTGCCGTTACCATTGACAGTCAGGTGACCATCAGAATTCATAGCAATCACACCATAACCGTACGTTGAATCAGACTTATTCTTCGTATTGGTGTGGGCGTTGACCAGGTCTGCGTCTAACACATAGTCGCTGCTGTTGATGTTAAATACGCCGCCTTTATTCAGGTCCATGGTATTTGTACCAAAAGCCCCTGCTTCATAAGCGCCTGCGCCAATGCTGAATTCACCGCCGTTAGATACGGTAATGGTATTCGCATACAGATAAGTGGTTTCATCGTTCAGGTCGACTTTACTGTAGCTGTCGACTTTCAGATGATCGGTTGCAACCTGACCGCCAGAGCTCAGGTTCATAGCTGAATTGTTGGTCAGCGTAATGTTGTCCGCGAGCAGGCTTGAACCTTTAGCCACATCAACATGAGAGCCGTTGTTAACGGTCAGGTTATCGATGTTAGATTTATTGACGGTATTCCAGTGGGAACCGTTGTTCAGCGCAACATTGAACAGGCCACTCTGGAAGGTTTTGTTATCGACAACATTGCCCCATTTATCTTTGGTTGAGCGTGGGTCAATGCCGTTAACTGCGACATCATACATATCGGCTGGGCCAATAGCTTCGTAGCTAAACAGTGCCGCACCAGTCCATTTGCTGCCGTTATCCAGCGTAATGCTCAGTTCGTCAACGTTCAGTCCATCGTCAATCCAGCCGCCGTTGGTATCCAGCACACCATCATTGTTTGAATCATGACCATTCGCGTAGAAGTTGGCATTCCAGCTACTATTGAAAACGACATCGCCCGTCAGCGTCGAATTGCTGAGAGAGACTTTGTTTTTCATCGAATAGTTAGACGCAGAATTATCACTGAAAGACATTGCGGTGTCATCGTTAGGAATGATATTTCCTGCAGAATCAGTGTTATAGGCAATATTTCCAGAATAATCGCTTGGTTCAGGAGATTTACCGTAGAAGCCTTCGTTTTCCAGCGGGCTGTAAGATCCCGAAGTAATCGCAGAATCTTTTACAACGACATTATTGTCCCAGGTATGGGATTCGGTCGTGTAATCAACATTCGAAGTGTCACCCTGAGAAAGTTCAAGACCTGCAACACGGGAATTGGCAGTGATATTGATGTTGCTCTCTACGTCCAGAGTGACGGCAACACCTTGCTTAGCGAACGCTGCTGTACGGTAATCTTTCGATGCAGTTTTACCTTCACCATTCAGATAGCTGTCGGTAAAATAGAAATACTCGTAATCGTCATCAATAGTGGAGTTTTCGATATTCAGAGTGAAGATGTCACCATCATGCCACTTATAATCGACGTTAGTACCGTTGTTCCAAGTATAGCCCATACCAGCATCGTCAACATAAGCAATCGGACGCTTAGAGGTGATCATACCGTGGATAGTTGAGTTTTTAACATCCAGGGTATTACTCGTGCCATTGGCATAATCATGGTTCATGTAATAGGTGGAGAGGACACCGTTTACAACATCATTATTGAACGTCTGATCGTAAGCGCCATCAGCCGCATTATTATAGATATAACCATGATAAGAAATATAATTGAGTTTATCGGCGACTGTCCAATCATCCCAACTGTATGCGGTATTGATGTCGTCATGATATCCAAAGGTATCGTACTTCGTCGCATTTGCCTGAGAAGCAATTGCCAACGTGCAGGCTAATGCTAATTGAGATACTACAAGTTTCTTTTTCCACGAGTGCATTTGTCATCCCTCCTCAGGGACATTATCGTTGGTCCATCAATTATTAATGCATCAAATGCAATAAAATTATTTGCGGGGAAATTATGCCGCAGAAAAAGAAAATGGTTCAATTAAAGTTCACGTAAAGTCCGAATTCGGACATACAAAACAAAAACATAAGAAATCAGAATATATAAATATTATAAAACACTTTAAAATCAAAAAGATGATAGCATTTCAATGAATATTAATTCGCTAAAAAACATATTGACAGAAGAAATAAAAATACAACTCTCAATTAAAATAAAAATAACATCATAACAAGCTATAAATCACGCCAATCAAAATTAAACTGATGAATAATTCAATGCATTTTAATGTCTCTACGCATTGTTCTACATATATTGCCGTTTTAACGCCGATTTTGGTGAAACATACTGGTCACTTTTCGGATACACTGTGGCCTCTGTTCCTAAGACATCAGGCAAATCATGACCGACTTAATCACCCGTCCGCGCCGCCTGCGCAAATCTGCCTCGCTCCGCGCTATGTTCGAAGAGACAACACTCAGCCTGAACGATCTGGTGCTGCCTATCTTCGTTGAAGAAGAGATCGACGACTACAAAGCCATCAGCGCCATGCCTGGCGTGATGCGCATTCCGGAAAAACACCTCGCCCGCGAAATTGAACGCATTGCCAGGGCCGGTATTCGATCTGTGATGACCTTTGGTATCTCTCATCACACCGATGCGACCGGTAGCGATGCCTGGCAGGAAAACGGCCTGGTAGCACGCATGTCACGGATTGCCAAAGACGCGGTGCCGGAAATGATTGTGATGTCAGATACCTGCTTCTGTGAATACACCTCACATGGCCATTGCGGCGTACTTTGCGACCACGGTGTCGATAACGACGCTACGCTGATTAATCTCGGGAAACAAGCAGTGGTTGCCGCCGCCGCTGGCGCTGACTTTATTGCTCCCTCCGCCGCAATGGACGGTCAGGTGCAGGCGATTCGCCAGGCGCTGGA
The DNA here is from genome assembly GCF_052061655.1 of Phytobacter diazotrophicus. Lineage (NCBI taxonomy): Bacteria > Pseudomonadati > Pseudomonadota > Gammaproteobacteria > Enterobacterales > Enterobacteriaceae > Phytobacter > Phytobacter diazotrophicus. Next base: position 4,496,073 of record NZ_CM125428.1, read on the forward strand.
CGCCGCTGGTTTTACCGACACCGCCATCATGTCCTATTCCACTAAATTCGCGTCATCATTCTACGGCCCGTTCCGTGAAGCGGCAGGGACAGCGCTGAAAGGCGATCGTAAAACCTACCAGATGAGCCCGATGAACCGTCGTGAAGCGATTCGCGAATCGCTGCTGGATGAAGCCCAGGGCGCCGACTGCCTGATGGTCAAACCGGCAGGTCCGTACCTCGATATCCTGCGTGATATCCGCGAGCGCACCACGCTGCCGCTGGGCGCATATCAGGTGAGCGGCGAATACGCGATGATTAAATTCGCCGCGCAGGCGGGAGCCATTGACGAAGAGAAAGTCGTACTGGAAAGTCTGGGCGCCATCAAACGCGCCGGTGCCGATTTGATCTTTAGCTACTTCGCACTCGACCTGGCTGAACGTAAGATTTTGTAAGCCCTCAGGCCCGGCGCGGCTGCCGGGCCTGTTCTCCTCACCTTACCCGCATTACCATTTATTCATAAAGCTGAAATGCAACTGTCATCCCGTACTTCTACTGTCATCGCAAGACGGCAGGAGGAGCCACCATGTTTAGTCTCGACAATGTACTCGACGACCTCTGGCCACAGGCCAAACCCGCGCCCTGGCAAAAGAATCTACTCAGACGTTTATTATACGAACAAGAGTTCCAGCAGTTCGCTGCAAACCATCCCCATCTGAAAGGGCTGGATATGGTTGAGCAGGTTCTGGAGCATCTACAAATTCGCTGCACCATCCCCGCATACGATCTTGAACAAATCCCCGAACAAGGCCCCCTGGTGATTATCGCCAACCACCCGACAGGCACGCTGGACGGCCTGGCGCTGATGTATGCGGTTTCTCGCGTGCGTCGCGACGTAAAAGTCGTGACCAACCGCATGCTGAGCCATCTGGAACCGCTCAGTTCCCTGTTTATCCCGGTGGATAATATGGGTGGCGGTCGCACCCGCAAGGCCTCGCTGCAGCAGATGGAAACCCAGTTGCAGAACGGCGGCGTGCTGATTTTCTTCCCGGCTGGTGAAGTTTCACGCCTGACCCGCAAAGGGATTCGCGACGGCAAATGGCACCCCGGTTTTATTAAACTGGCCGCCAAATTCCGCACCCCGCTTTTGCCGGTGTGGATCAATGCCCGAAACAGCCCCCTCTTTTATGGCTGCGCCTTGCTTTCCGATACGCTGCCAATGCTGCTCCTTATGCAGCAGATGTTCCGTCGCCGTGGTACCCAACTGCCCATCACCATCGGTCAGCGCATTCCCTGGGATAGCTGGCATTCGACCTCGCTGGCTCCACGCGATCTGGCGGATAAATGCCGTAAACACGTGCGACGTTTAGGTAAAAAAGCGCCCGGCGTCTTTAAAACCGAATGTGCGATCGCCCGCCCGGAAGACCGGGCCACGCTACGTCGCGAACTTAGCCGGGCGGAGTGTCTGGGACGCACCGCTGACGGCAAAATCATTTACCTCTGGCAGCGCCAGGGGCAAGAAGATGCGCCGTTGCTGCGTGAGTTAGGCCGCCTGCGCGAAATTGCTTTCCGTGCGGTCGGTGAAGGTAGCGGCAAGCGTCGTGACACGGATCGTTATGATGATGACTACCTGCATCTGATCTTATGGGATGAAACCGATCTGGAGATCGTCGGCGCGTACCGCTTTACGCCCACGGCGCGTCAGGTGGAGGCGCATGGCCCGGAGGGGCTGTACAGCTATAGCCTGTTCCATTACGACGAACGCATGTCAGAGGTGTTAGAACACGGCATTGAACTGGGGCGCAGCTTTATTCAGCCGCGTTACTGGGGACGGCGTGGCCTCGACTATCTGTGGTCCGGTATTGGCGCCTATCTGGCACGCTACCCCCAGTATCGCTATCTGTTCGGCCCTGTCTCTATTTCCGGCGGTTTACCGCCCGCGGCACGGGATTTACTGGTTGCCTTCTATCGGTTGTGGTTTCCGGCAAGATGGCCGCTGGCCGAATCCCGCCGCCCCTGGCCTGCGACACTACCGGATGTGCTGGCACAGTTTACGGGCGAAGATTACATCGAAGATTTGACGCGTCTTAAGTCGTTGCTGGGCAACCTGGGCTGCGGTATTCCGCCGCTTTACAAGCAATACTCCGAGCTGTGCGATCCCGGCGGCGTGCAGTTTATCGATTTTGGCTGTGACCCGGATTTCAACAACTGCGTAGACGGTCTGGTGCTCGTCGACCTGACCTATCTGAAAGCGAACCGCTATGAACGTTATATCGCCGCACATCTGAATGACACAGCAGCCTGATCCTCAGAAAGGATTCGTGGATGGCCAGGGATGGCCTCAATGGCAACCCCTCTTTCCCTTCCCGGAACAGGTTAAATATTGCAATTTTGTTACACCGCTTACATATCATTGACCAGAGCATTGCCACGCGAAAACCAGACGGCATCATAAAGCTTTAGGCTTATGAGAGTACGTTATGATTCGTGTGGTTCTGGTGGATGATCATGTGGTGGTGCGTTCAGGATTCGCCCAACTTCTCGGCCTTGAAGACGATCTCAGCATCACCGGGCAATACAGTACCGCCGCCGACGCCTGGCCTGCACTATTAAAAAGTGATGTGGATGTCGCCGTCCTTGATGTCGCCATGCCGGATGAAAATGGTCTGAGCCTGCTGAAACGCCTGCGGGCGCAGCGCCCTGATTTTCGCGCCATCATTCTAAGCATCTACGATACCCCTGCCTTTGTGCAAAGCGCGCTGGACGCGGGAGCCAGCGGCTATCTGACCAAGCGCTGCGGCCCGGAAGAACTGGTGCGCGCGGTGCGTTCCGTCGGTCTTGGCGGCCATTATCTTTGTGCCGATGCGCTAAAGGCGCTGCGCGGCGGGATAGAACCGGTCAAAGTCCTGGCGTCCCTGACACCACGCGAGCGGGAAGTATTTGATTTACTGGTGAAAGGCGATAGCGTCAAAGAAGTCGCGTTCAAACTCGATCTCAGCCATAAAACGGTGCATGTTCACCGTGCCAATGTGCTCGGTAAACTGAACTGCGCCACCACCATTGAGCTGGTCCATTTTGCGCTTAACCATAATCTGCTGGCGAATCACTGATGTCGCGTTCATTACGCCACGGGATCATCTCGCTGTTTATTGTGCTGGCCTGGGGGCCTGGCTGGCTAATGCTGTGGACGCTCAGTTTCTACCTCACCCATAACGGCCAGCAGGCGGTGCTCTTTCTACCGCATGGCGTCTATCTGGCACTGCTGATTCTGCTCTCGCGTCGTTTCTGGCCAGCCTTATTGCTCCCCCAGTTGGCGCTGATTTTCTGGCTGCACAGCGAGCAGCTCCTGAGTGGCTATACGATGCTGGCCGCGCCCGTCATCAGCCTGCTTCCGGCGCTGATGACGCAACATTTCTGGCATCGCTTTCCGCTCTACTGGCAGCGATTGTCCCTGTTGTTGACTGCCGTTACCGCCAGCGCACTGCTGCATACCCTGCTGCTCGCCCCTTTTTTGCAAAGCACCATGCTGCTGGCGGTCCTGGCTTCGTTCACCGGCGGGGTGCTACTGACACCCTTTGTCTATCTCATTTTTGAATTCTTACGTCAGCAACATCGCCATCATCTGCTTGGCCTTGACACGATCGCGCCACCGTTACGGACCTCGCTTATCATCTGGTGCAGCCTCTTTTTTATTATCGGGATCGGCACGCAGATGGTGCTGTCACCGCAGATTGAACGCCTGTTACTGATCGTGGTGTTTTTACCCAACGTGGTGATGGCATGGAAGTTCGGCTGGCAGGGCGGCGTGCTGTCTGGCCTGCTCGGCAGTATGTTGATCACCATCGCCCGTCAGATTGGGGTGGGGTTTAGCGACCTGCTGGAACTGGAAATCTTCCTTGCGACACAAGCGCTACTGGGGATTGGCCTGGGGATCGCCATCAGCCGTCAGCAACATCTGGCGCAAAATCTTCACCACTACCGCAAACGGCTGGAGGCGGAATTACAGGCCCGCCGGGTGTTGACCGAGAAACTTATCCATACAGAAGAGGACACCCGCAAAAGTCTCGCCCGCGAACTGCATGACGAAATTGGCCAGAATATTACCGCCATCCAAATTCAGTCTCAGTTGGTGAAGCGGGCGGGCGAAACAGATCGGGCGCTGGAAGCCGCGAATCAAATCAACGAACTCGCCAGGCGCATCCACCACTCCACCCGACAACTGTTGCGCCAGCTTCGCCCACCGGTGCTGGATGAGCTCTCGTTACAAGAAGCCTTGCACCATCTGGTTAACGAATTTGCCTTTGCCGAGCGCGGTATTGCCTGCCATTTCGATTATCGGCTAAGTGCTCCCCCCGCCAGCGAAACTCTGGTTTTCACCCTCTATCGCTTGCTGCAAGAGTTACTCAATAACGTCTGCAAACACGCCTGCGCCAGTGAAGTGCGCATCGCCCTTAGCGAGCAAAACGGCCGTCTGTGCCTCGAAGTTCATGATAACGGCCTCGGTATAGCCGCTGAGAAGATGCCGGGCTTTGGTATCCAGGGAATGCGCGAACGTGTCCATGCCCTGGGGGGTGAGCTGACGCTTGAGTCGCGTCAGGGCACGCACGTAACTGTTAACCTGCCCACAATTTTGCAACAAAACCCGCTCTGACCAGGAAAAAGTCTTAGTCACCTGGGGAGTTTCTCTCATCCGCTTTCGTTTGCGCTTACCTATAGTCAGCGCAACTGGAGACCGCTATGCACGCCATCTCATCTGCTGAAATTGAACAACGCTACCGGGCTTTTCGCCCACGGTTACTGCTGTGCATGGTGGTGGGTTATGCGGCGTTTTACCTGACACGTAAAAGCGTCAATTACGTGCTTCCAGCGCTACAAAGCGATCTGGGGTTAGACAAAGGCGACATCGGGCTGATGGGCTCACTGTTTTACCTCAGCTATGGCCTGTCAAAGTTTGCCGCCGGGCTATGGCACGACAGCCACGGGCAGCGCGCCTTTATGGGCTGCGGGCTGTTCGCCACGGGTTTACTGAACGTGCTGTTCGCTTTTGGTGACTCACTGCCACTGCTGTTAGTGGTCTGGACGTTAAACGGTTTTTTTCAGGGCTGGGGCTGGCCCCCCTGTGCTCGCCTGCTCACCCACTGGTATTCCCGCAATGAACGCGGCTTCTGGTGGGGATGCTGGAACATGTCCATCAATATTGGCGGTGCCGTGATTCCGCTGATATGTGCCTTTGCCGCCCACTGGTGGGGGTGGCAGGCTGCGATGCTGACACCAGGGATAATCAGCATGGCGCTCGGCGTCTGGCTGACAATGCAACTGCGGGGTACACCGCAGGAAGAAGGATTACCGAGCGTGGGCGAATGGCGGCATGACCCGCTGGAGCTCCGTCAGGAACAACAAAGCCCCCCAATGGGCTTATGGCAGATGTTACGTATCACCATGCTGCGTAACCCGATGATCTGGCTGCTGGGCGTGTCGTATGTGCTGGTCTACCTGATCCGCATTGCGCTCAATGACTGGGGCAACATCTGGCTGGCAGAAAGCCACGGCGTCAATTTATTGAGCGCGAATGCCACGGTGATGCTGTTTGAAGTCGGCGGTCTGTTAGGTGCGCTGTTCGCCGGTTGGGGATCGGATTTGCTGTTTAGTGGGCAGAGAGCGCCGATGATTTTGCTCTTCACGTTGGGGCTGATTGTTTCGGTCGCAGCACTGTGGCTGGCGCCGGTACATCACTACGCGTTGCTGGCGATGTGCTTTTTTACCGTGGGATTTTTTGTTTTTGGCCCACAAATGCTCATCGGCCTGGCCGCCGTCGAATGCGGGCATAAGGCCGCGGCAGGATCGATAACCGGTTTTCTCGGCGTCTTTGCCTATGCGGGCGCAGCGCTGGCGGGCTGGCCGCTATCGCAGGTGATTGAACGTTATGGCTGGTCGGGGATGTTCAGCTTGCTCTCCGTCGCTGCCGTATTAATGGGTTTACTTCTGATGCCCTTGTTGATGGCGGGCATCATGACGTCTCGCAGTCCTACAACCTCACAGGAAGGATAAAACAATGAAAGTTACCCTGCTCTCTACCCTGGTGGCGACCGGTTTGGCGCTGGCGGCATTCAGCAGCGCGGCCAAAGCAGAAGGTCGTCTGGTGGTCTACTGCAGCGCGACCAACGAAATGTGTGAAACCGAAACACAGGCCTTCGGCGAGAAATACAATGTGAAAACCTCCTTCATCCGCAACGGCTCAGGCAGCACGCTGGCGAAAGTTGATGCGGAGAAGAAAAACCCGCAGGCGGATGTCTGGTACGGCGGCACGCTGGATCCACAGTCGCAGGCCGGGGAGATGGGACTGTTGCAGCCCTATAAATCAGCCAATCTGGGCGAAATCATGGAGAAATTCCGCGATCCGGCCAAAGTAAAAGGCAATCTCTCTTCCGCCGTTTACGTGGGCATTCTCGGTTTTGGCGTTAACACCCAACGCCTGAAAGAGAAAAATCTGCCCATTCCGAAGTGCTGGAAAGATCTGACGAAGCCGGAATACAAAAGCGAAATTCAAATCGCCGACCCGCAGAGTTCCGGCACCGCCTATACCGCGCTGGCAACCTTCGTTCAACTTTGGGGCGAAGACCAGGCTTTCGATTACTTAAAACAGCTCAATAGCAATATTTCTCAGTACACCAAATCCGGTATCGCCCCGGCACGTAACGCCGCGCGTGGCGAAACCGCCATCGGCATTGGCTTCCTGCATGACTACTCGCTGGAAAAAGAGCAAGGCGCGCCGCTGGAACTGATTTCACCCTGTGAAGGCACCGGCTACGAAATTGGCGGTATCAGCATCCTGAAAGGGGCACGTAACCTGGATAATGCGAAGCTGTTCGTTGACTGGGCGCTGTCAAAAGACGCACAGGAGCTGGCATGGAAAAAGGGCAAGTCTTACCAGATCCTGACCAACACCACCGCCGAAACCTCCCCGAACTCGCTCAAACTCGACGATCTGAAACTTATCAATTACGACATGGATAAATACGGTTCCACGGACGTACGTAAAGCGCTCATTAACAAATGGGTTAGCGACGTGAAGATGGGCCAGTAAACGCGCATTGGCGATCATATTGCCGGGTAGCGGCGTAACGGCTTTACCCGGCCTACAACACCGGAATGCTTATGTCACACACACTCACACTCCATCCTGCCCCCAAGCGGGATGCGATATTCCTTTGGGTTCTGCTTGGCGGGCTGGCCTTTGCGCTGCTGCCAAGCTGGAGCCTGGATTATGGCCTGCTGGAGTCCACGCGCGATGAAATTATCGACGCCTACGGCTGGTCGCACGTTAACGTCAGTTGGTTGTGGTATCTGCTGCCCGCCGTGTTACTGCTTCGCCCACTGAGTGAAGCGAAGCGCGAGCAGCGAGGCCGCCACTACTTTGACGCCGGCTGGGCCTTACTGTGCATGGCGTTTGTGGCTGTCAGCGCCACCGTAGAAGGACGTGGCCTCGGTTATGCGGTGATTGTGCTGTTTGTCGCCCTTGCAGCCATCATGACTCTGGCGCTCACCCGCCTGGAGTGGCTCGGCGGCGACCGTTTTGTTATTGGTTCGCTGATTGTCATCGTGGCGCTGATCGGCGTCTTTATCGTCTGGCCAAGTATTGCCATCTTTATTCCTATGTTCACCACCGCCAGCGGCGAATTTGCCCCGCTGGCATTTATGAATGTGCTCGCCCAGGCGCACATCATTCAGGTGATTTTGAACTCCATCTGGCTCTCTATTGCCGTGGGCGTCGGCTGTACCTTCTTCGGCCTGGTGCTGGCGATTTACACAACCCGCATTGCGCAGCGCAGCGCGATTATTGGCCGCATTTTCTCGATTCTGCCGATCGTCACCCCGCCGTTTGTCGTCGGCCTCGGCGTTACCCTGATGATGGGACGTTCCGGCTATATCACCGAATTAATGGTCGACTGGTTCGGACTCACCAATACCAACTGGCTGTATGGGTTTACTGGTATCTGGCTGGCGCAGGTGCTGGCATTCACTCCCATGGCCTTTATGATCCTCGACGGGGCGATTAAGACTATTCATCCGTCACTGGAAGAGGCCTCGTACACCCTGCGCGCCAGCCGCTGGCAGACCTTTAACGGGGTATTTATCCCGCTGCTAAAACCGGCGCTGGCTAACGCGTTTCTGATTGTGGTCGTGCAGTCGCTGGCCGATTTTAGTAACCCGCTGGTGCTTGGCGGCAACTTCGACGTGCTGGCAACGCAAATCTACTTCTACATCACCGGTTCGCAGCTTGATTATCAGGCCGCCAGTACGCTTGGTGCGTTCCTGCTGCTCTTCTCGCTGCTGGTGTTCTGCGTGCAGTACATGTGGATCGGCAAACGCTCTTACGTCACCGTTTCCGGCAAATCCTATCGCGGCGATGTGCAGCCTCTGCCGGTCACGCTGGTATGGAGCGTAGTGGCGCTGCTGTCAGTCTGGGTGGCCTTCAACGCCCTGCTCTATGGCAGCATTTTCTACGGCAGTTTCACGGTGAACTGGGGCGTGGATTATACCCTGACGCTGGATAACTTTATTAAGCTGTTTGGCCAGGGAATGAGCGACGGCGCGTGGCCTTCTCTGCTCGATACCCTGCTTTACGCCGGGATTGCCGCCCCGATTACCGCCATTTTCGGCCTGCTGATTGCCTGGATTGTGGTGCGCCAGCAATTCAAAGGGAAAAAGACCATCGAGTTCACCACCATGCTGTGCTTTGCGGTTCCGGGCACCGTGGCGGGTGTCTCTTATATTCTCGCCTTTAACAGCGCCCCTGTGTACATCACTGGCACCGCCGCCATTGTTATTATTTCGATGGTGATGCGTAACGTGCCTGTGGGTATTCGCGCCGGGATCGCAGGCTTAGGCCAGATTGATAAATCACTGGATGAGGCCTCACTTAGCCTGCGCGCCGGGTCGTTGCGTACCATTACGCAGATTTTGCTGCCCCTGCTGCGCCCGGCGATTTTGTCCGCGCTGATTTACAGCTTTGTCCGCGCCATCACTACCGTCAGCGCCATTGTCTTTTTGGTAACGCCGGATACGCGTGTGGCGACCGCCTACATCCTGAACCGCGTGGAAGACGGCGAATACGGCGTGGCGATAGCCTATGGCTCAATCCTTATTGTGGTGATGCTCGCCATCATCTTCATCTTTGACTGGCTGATCGGTGAGGCGCGTATCTCCCGTTCCAAAGCTAAAAACCAGGCGTAACGGAGCGCGACCATGACACAAAAACATTTCGTTGAACTGCGCAATGTCACCAAGCGATTTGGTAACAACACGGTTATCGACAACATTAATCTTGCCATCCCTCAGGGAGAGATGGTGACGTTACTCGGCCCATCAGGCTGTGGGAAAACCACGGTGCTGCGTCTGGTGGCAGGGCTGGAAAAGCCCTCTGAGGGACACATTTTTATTGATGGTGAGGATGTCACGCATCGCTCCATTCAGCAGCGCGATATCTGCATGGTGTTCCAGTCCTACGCCCTCTTCCCCCATATGTCGCTGGGAGAAAACGTGGGTTACGGTCTCAAGATGCTGGGGGTTTCACGCGCGGAGGTGAAAACGCGGGTGAAAGAAGCGCTGGCGATGGTGGATCTGGAAGGCTTTGAAGACCGCTACGTGGATCAGATTTCCGGTGGGCAGCAACAACGTGTGGCGCTGGCTCGCGCGCTGATCCTCAAACCCAAGGTGCTGTTGTTTGATGAGCCGTTGAGTAACCTCGACGCCAACCTGCGTCGCAGCATGCGCGATAAAATTCGCGAGTTACAAAAGCAGTTCAACATCACGTCGCTGTACGTGACGCACGATCAGAGCGAGGCATTTGCCGTCTCCGATACCGTGCTGGTGATGAACAAGGGTCACATCATGCAGATGGGCTCGCCGCAGAATCTGTATCGCCAGCCTGCATCACGTTTTATGGCGAGTTTTATGGGGGATGCCAACCTGTTCCCGGCAACGTTCCACCCGCAGTTCGTTGATATCTATGGATACCGTTTGCCTGTGCCAGCACATTTCTCGGCCCAGGGAAGCGGCACGGTGGGTGTCCGTCCGGAGGCCATTACGCTGGGTGAACAGGGTGATGACAGCCAGCGTTGCGTGATCGTGCATGTGGCCTATATGGGGCCGCAGTACGAGGTGATTGTGGAATGGCACGGCCAGCGCATTTTGTTGCAGGTTAACGCCACCCGTCTGCAACCGGATGTCGGTGAGCAGTATTACCTGCAAATCCACCCCTACGGTATGTTCGAACTGGCCGAAACCGCGTGAGTTTATCCCGGATGCGGCTGCGCCTTATCCGGGCTAACGCCACCATCGTAGCCCCGGTAAGCGTCAGCGACACCGGGGTTATTCCCGGATGCGGCCGCGCCTTATCCGGGCTACCGCCACCATCGTAGATACGGTGAACGTCTTCAACCTTTTTAGCCATGGCTGACTCGTTTTCCCACATGACAACCACAGCGACATCTTTGTCCCCCCCCTGGCGCAGAGCATGTAGCGAGGGGGTTGAGTCCCCGCTGAAAGCGGTGAGACGAAGACCCGATGACAAGGTCAGGCCGCCAGGGATGGGGCGAGTAATGCGAGTCAGACCGACCGCAGGCAGCGGGGCGGGAGGCGACATTTCGCCATGAACATACGGGGAACGGAACCCACCTCCCGAGCCGCATTTTCCCCCTCCCCCCACAGGAGAGGGTCAATTCGTAGCCCCGGTAAGCGTTCGCGCCACCGGGGGAATGCTCCCGGATGCGGCTACGCCACCGGAACACCTTACCTTCCTGACCAGGAACCTCACTATGGATGGTTTGCGACCACACGCAGTCGGGCTCGTCTGCTGCTCAGCCGTGGGTTAGTCGTAAAAATGACATATAAAATCGGTCGCCAGGCCATATGCCCCTCCTTAGTTAAATATAATCCTGGATTTGCCTGAAAAATTTTTCTCTCAAACTAAAGTGCGAAACAATTCAGGTCAACTCATTCTCAACGATTAAATTTAACATCAGGTAATTACCTGAAAACATTGTGATACAACCGACAAAACAATGTCATAAGGTAATGAAAATCTAAAATGTAAAAACTATGTGAAATAAAAAATTAAATATCGTCAATAATTAATAATAGTAAAGCGTCGTCGGGATAAAAAGGGTGTAAGAATTGTCGGATTTATGCCCTACATGCTCCCTATAATATTTTGTTTTTCCTCAACCATAAAAGATTCAAACTACTATACCTAATGAAATTTCACTCAAGGCATTATTTTTACGCTTCGCTTTCAGCAATTTTCTCCAGTGATAAACATCAAAAGCCTTTACCCTACGGCAAATTTCACCATTGCGGGGCAGCATGCACCAGAATTACCCGTCAGGCGCTACATCGGTGCCGTGTTTTTTTCGTGCCATTCCTCGCGTCACCCATAACCAAATGAATTTATTTGCTTTTTAAGCTTGGCGCTGCCTTTGCTACTGACATTGCACTGTGTTTAATGGCGAGGCAGTAAATGATGACCACAGAATCAACCACATTAAAAAGAACACTCGGTAGCTTCCGCTTATGGGGCATAGCCGTCGGCCTGGTCATTTCAGGCGAATATTTTGGCTGGAGTTATGGCTGGTCCCAGGCTGGAACGATGGGATTTTTGATTGTCGCGCTGGCGATTGCCGCCATGTATTGCGCATTCATTTTCAGTTTCACTGAGCTGACAACGGCGATCCCACATGCGGGCGGCCCTTTTGCTTACGCGTATCGGGCTTTCGGCCCCACCGGCGGATTTATTGCCGGTTTCGCCACGCTCATTGAATTTGTGTTTGCGCCACCGGCTATTGCAATGGCCATTGGGGCCTACCTGAACGTGCAATTTCCGTCCCTCGATCCGAAATGGATCGCCTGCGGTGCCTATATCATCTTTATGGCGTTGAATATTCTCGGTGTCGGCATTGCCGCTACGTTTGAATTGATCGTCACCCTGCTGGCAATATTTGAATTGCTGGTCTTTATGGGTGTTGTTGCACCGGGCTTCTCCTGGGACAACTTCACGGCCAACGGCTGGGCAGGTGCAGAAAGCTTTAACGCCCCGGCATTGTCGGGGATGTTTGCCGCTATCCCCTTTGCTATCTGGTTCTTCCTGGCAATTGAAGGCGCTTCGATGGCCGCCGAAGAAGCCAAAGACCCGCAACGCACCATTCCTCGCGCGCTGGGCGGCGGTATCCTGACGCTGACCGTATTGGCAGTTGGCGTAATGATATTTGCCGGCGGCGTGGGTGACTGGCGCGCCCTGTCGAACATTAATGACCCCTTACCGCAGGCGATGAAAGTCGTGGTGGGCAACAGTAGCGGCTGGCTGCATATGCTGGTCTGGCTGGGGCTGTTTGGCCTGGTGGCCTCTTTCCACGGCATTATCATGGGTTACTCCCGTCAGATCTACTCACTGGCGCGTGCGGGCTATCTGCCTGCCAGCCTGGCGAACCTGAACCGTAAAACGCGCACACCGCACCTGGCGATTCTGGCTGGCGGCGTGGTGGGGATCGCGGCCATTTTCTCCGATTCGCTGATAACCATTAGCGGCATGCCGCTGACCGCCTGCATTGTGACGATGTCAGTATTCGGCGCTATTGTTATGTATATCATCTCAATGGCCGCGCTGTTCAAACTGCGCCGTAGCGAGCCGAACCTGGTGCGTCCGTTTAAAGCGCCCCTGTTCCCGATAGCGCCCGCGTTTGCGCTGGGTATGGCGGTACTCTGTCTGGTCGCGATGGTCTGGTACAACACCCTGCTGGCGCTCATTTTCGCGCTGATGATGCTAGGGGGTTACATGTGGTTCCGTAAAACAGCGTCAGCCCGTGAGCGTGCGGCGATGGATCCGCAACTGCGTGCGCTCTCCTGAGGAGGCGAAATGTATAAAACGACCCTGGCGCACCGGACATACCGGTTCGCCAGTCTTAAAGAAGTCATGGCAAAAGCGTCCCCGGCCCGTTCCGGGGATGTACTGGCGGGTGTCGCGGCAGATTCAGCGGAAGAGCGCATGGCGGCGAAAATCGCCCTTGCCGATATCCCGCTGCGTGACCTTCTGGACAATCCGCTCATTCCTTACGAAAGCGATGAAGTTACCCGCCTGATCATTGATACCCACAACGCCGATGCCTTTTCGCTTATCCGCCACCTGACCGTCGGCGATTTCCGTGACTGGTTGCTGGCCGATACCACCGATGCCGCCACGCTGACACACATCGCCCCGGCCATCACGCCGGAGATGGCAGCCGCGGTAAGCAAGCTGATGCGTAACCAGGATTTGATTCTGGTGGCCAGCAAATGCAGCGTGATTACCCGTTTTCGCAACACCATCGGCCTGCCCGGCCATTTGAGCGTTCGCCTGCAGCCGAATCATCCCACCGATGATTTAAAAGGCATCGCCGCCAGCATGCTCGATGGCCTGCTCTACGGTGCGGGTGATGCGGTGGTGGGTATTAACCCGGCCAGCGACAGCCTGCCGGTCCTCGAACGGCTCAATCATATGATGGATGACATCATCAGCCGTTTTGCCATCCCCACCCAATCCTGCGTGCTGACGCATGTCACCAACACGCTGCAACTGATTGAACGTGGCGCACCGGTGGACCTGGTCTTTCAGTCGGTGGCAGGGACCGAAGCGGCCAACAGCGGCTTTGGCATTAATCTGTCGATGCTTAAAGAGGCGCAGGATGCAGCCCTGAGCCTGCAACGCGGTACGCTCGGCAACAACGTGATGTATTTTGAAACCGGCCAGGGGAGCTGCCTGTCGGCGAATGCGCATCACGGCGTTGACCAGCAAACCTGCGAAGCACGGGCCTATGCCGTGGCGCGCCACTTCAACCCGTTACTGGTCAATACCGTGGTCGGATTTATCGGGCCGGAGTATCTCTATGACGGCAAGCAGATCATTCGTGCCGGTTTAGAAGATCACTTCTGCGGCAAGCTGATGGGGCTGCCTATCGGCTGCGACGTCTGTTACACCAACCACGCCGAAGCAGATCAGGATGATATGGACACATTGCTGACGCTGCTGTGTAACGCCGGGCTGACGTTCCTGATTGGCGTACCGGGCGCGGATGACATCATGCTCAATTATCAGAGCACGTCGTTCCACGACGCCCTCTATGCCCGCCGTCTGCTGGGGCTGAAACATGCGCCCGAGTTCGCCGACTGGCTCACCCGTATGCAAATTATCGATACCCATGGACAGTTGCGTTTAACCGGGGCAAACCACCCGCTACTGACCGCATTACCACAAGGAGTGAGCGCATGAATCCACCCGATGCCTGGACATTACTGCGCGAATTTACCGATGCCCGCATCGCGCTTGGACGCAGCGGCGCCAGTCTGCCCACGCGTGAGGTGCTGAACTTTGGCCTGGCCCATGCTCAGGCCCGCGATGCCATCCACCAGCCGTTCGACAGTGAAAGCCTGGCGACACAGCTACACGAGCTGGGGCTACAAACGCTGAATGCGCATAGCGCGGCGACAGACAGGCACATCTATCTGAATCGACCGGATTTGGGGCGCATGCTCAGCGAAGAGAGCCGCGATGCCTTAAAAGCGAGCCGGACGCCCGCCCACGACCTGTTGCTGGTGATTGGCGATGGCCTCTCTTCACATGCGGTGCAACGCCAGTCCGTCGGCCTGATTAAAGCGCTGCTGCCCTATCTGGAAACGCTGGGGATCTCAATGGGTCCGGTGGTGCTGGCGCATCAGTCACGGGTTGCGCTGGGGGATGACATTGGCGAAACGCTCAACAGCAAAGCGGTCGCGATCCTGATTGGTGAACGTCCCGGCCTCTCCTCCCCGGACAGCCTGGGTGTCTATCTGACATGGAACCCCGAGCGCAAACGGCTTGAGTCGGAGCGCAACTGCATTTCGAACATTCGCCCCGAGGGGCTGAACTACGACGCCGCCGCCTTTAAGCTCGCCTGGCTGCTGGAACAGGCGTTCCTGCGCAGGCTTACCGGCGTGAAGTTAAAAGACGAAAGCGATAACCCTGCCCTGCATGGACGCGTGACCCCACGCGTTCGCTAGCCTCCCGCGCGCTTTATCGCCCAAGGGTAAAGCGCGACGCGTAACGCAAATTTTGTTCCATACTCTGTTAACCCTGTGTGCATTCTACGTTTGTGGAGACTCCAAGGTGAAAGAGACCGCACCTGATCCCCAGAATCATCCTGTAAGAGAGAACCCGCGCTGGCTGAGATTCGAATCCCGGGTACAGCAGTATGGCGCTTATCTGCTTTTTTTGATTGTCATCAGTGCCCTTGCGGGCCTGTTTTCCCATGGATTTTTAAGCGACAGAACGCAGGAAACTGGCGATAAACAACTGCAAGTGCATTACGAGCGATTCGGGCGTTTACAAAGCGATATGGCGCTGGCCGTTACCGTCAGGGCGCCAAAGCATGAGCAACTCGTCATCACGCTGGGCGGCGATTTTATGCAGCAATATGAGATACGCACGCTACAGCCGCAGCCAGACCAGGTCTCCAGTCGAAACGGAATACTGCGTCTGGAATATTCTCACGCGCATCCGGGAGAAGCCTTTGATCTTTGGCTGGGGCTGACCCCACAGCTTCCGGGTAGCGCAACATTGCAAATTGGTGTGGAAGGCGCATCCAGCACCAGCATCTGGCAATTTATTTACCCCTGAGGGTGAGACGATGGAAATGGTATTGCGGGCAATCGCCATCTATCTGGTGTTAATGGTGGTTTTTAAAATCGCCGGACGCCGGGCACTGTTACAAATGACCTCTTTTGATCTTATCTTACTGTTGATCATCAGCGAGGCCACACAACAGGCGTTACTGGGGAATGATTTTTCCGTCACCGGTGCGGCGCTAACCATCATTACCCTGGTGACGGTGGACATTCTGTTCGGCTATCTCAAAAAATATATCAATAACGCGGAAGACATGATCGACGGTGCCCCGGTCATTCTGGTGGAACATGGCCAGATGTTACGCGGCAAAATGAAAGAGGCTGATATCACCTATGATGACATTATGGTCTCTGCACGTAATAATCAGGGCATTGATAAACTTGACGATATTAAGTACGCCATCCTTGAACGCAATGGCCATATCTCGATTATTGCGAAATCGCCATAAAGCCCGCTTTGCGCTGCGGCTGTCTGCAATTATGCCGCAGGCAGTACACAGTACGCTGCCTTCTGTCCGTCCCTTTAATTATCATTATCTTTCAATAAAACCCGCAACAGTGACATTTAAAAATTTCATTTCTTATAATTACGATCAAGATCACACTCACATAAGGGCAGAAAAAACAGTGAGTTGCACTCATTAAAAAATAAATGAGAAGCGCATCAACATAATTAACCCGTAGGTTGATTGACTCTTATGCACACGTGTGCATAAATAAATACAGTATGATTAAAAAGCTAAATTCGGGATGGTAAGCATGTATCCTGGCATATTCTTGTCGCCATGATAGATCCCCTTTTGCTGTAAATAATTAACGTCATTGCGTCACGGCTAATTCAGTCGCAGGGGAACGCTTGCCTGTTGTTTTTTACTCATCAGAAACAGTTACGTAAATACATCAATTACGGGTGATGAATGGAAACGTGTTTCAAAGATCTGTCGATAGATCAGGATGCAATACGTGATGTATTGCGAACGATGGGCCTCCTCGAAGCAAAAGAGGCCCTGCACGTCAGCCCACTCACGGGCGGCGTCTCTTCCAACATTTTAAAAGTCAGCACCGGGGAACGGCAGTTTTGCCTGAAACAGGCACTGCCAAAATTGAAAGTCGCCAAAGAATGGCATGCACCGCTTGAACGTGTCTTTGCCGAAATAGACTGGATGCAAACCGTCGCCGGTATTGCGCCGCACTCGGTTCCCCATATCACAGGCATCGACCGTAGCGCGCTCTGTTTTGTGATGGATTATCTACCCGCAGAGCAGTTTCATAACTGGAAATCACAACTGTTAAGCGGAGAAATCGATATCGATTTTGCCGCGCAAACAGGCAGCATATTAGGTGAAATTCATCAGAAGACGGCGAAAAGCGAAGTGCTGGCAAAAACCTTCGCCTATGACGACAACTTCTTTTCGCTGCGTCTGGATCCCTATCTGGGGGAGATCGCCCGCGTTCACCCGCACTATGCTGATTTTATTTTGACGGTATTACACAGAACACAATCCACCAGACTGGCACTGGTGCACGGTGATATTAGCCCGAAAAATATCTTACGCGGCCCACACGGCCCGGTCATTCTCGATGCGGAATGCGCATGGTATGGCGACCCGGCATTCGATTTAGCATTTTGCTTAAACCACTTCCTGCTGAAAACGGTGATTGCCGGATCGCACGAGACACAGCAAAAACTCATGCTCGCCTTTGATGCAATGTACCAAAGCTATTTTCACCACATCACCTGGGAACCTGCCGGGGAATACGAAGCCCGTGTCGCAACACTGCTGCCCTGTTTAATTCTGGCCCGCGTCGATGGCAAATCACCGGTGGAATATCTCCAGGGCAGGCATGCGAATAACGTACGTCGCGCAAGTTGCGCATTACTGGAACGTCAATTTACGCAATTGAAAGACATTACATCATTCTGGCGGAAGGAGAACGGGTTATGAGTCGTATTAAAAATGTGATTGGCCGTCGCGTGTGGGATTCCCGGGGCTGGCCGACAGTTGAGGTTGAAGTGCATCTGGAAAATGGTCTTTTTGGTCGCGGCATGGCACCGGCCGGGGCCTCATGCGGGATGCACGAAGCGGTGGAACTACGCGATGGCGGCAGTGTCCTTTCCGGCAAAGATGTGCAAAAAGCGCTGCATAACATTCAACATGAAATTGCCCCGGCGCTTATCGGCACGGATATCAACGATCAGAAACTTATCGACAGCATTCTGATTGAACTGGACGGCACGGGCAATTTCTCCCGTCTGGGGGGCAACGCCTCGGTCGCCTGCTCCATGGCGGCTATCTATGCGGCGGCCAACAATGCCCATCTGCCGCTGTGGAAGTATCTGGCAGGCGATCGGAAAGTGGCGATGCCGCTGCCGCAAATTCAGATTTTCGGCGGCGGTGCGCACGCCGGGCGGCGTATCGATATTCAGGACTTGATGGTTATCGCCAACGGGGCGAAATCTTTTGAAGAAGCGCTGGTGATGACCGCTGAGGTGTATCACAGCGCGGGGCGCATCATGAAACAGCGCGGCCATTTAAGCGGCGTGGCGGATGAAGGCGGCTGGTGGCCAGAGTTCAGCAGCAATGAACAGGCGCTGGACACGCTGGTAAAAGCGATTGAAAGCGCAGGCTATGTACCGGGCCAGGATGTCTCTATCGCACTGGATATCGCCTCGTCTGAGTTTGGCAAAGAGGGCCGCTACCGCCTGGCGCTGGAAGCCACGGAATATGACTCAGACGGCATGTGTGAATTATTGCTCGGCTGGTTGGATCGGTATCCGATTCTCTCTATTGAAGACCCGCTGGCAGAAGATGATGAACAAGGTCTCATCGCCTTTACGAAAGCCGCAGGTTCTCGGGTGCAAATTGTCGGTGATGATTATTTCGTGACAAATGGCGAGCGCGTAAAAGCAGCGGCGGAAATAGGAGCCTGTAACGCCGTATTATTAAAAGCCAACCAGGCTGGCACCATTACCCAATTACGTCATGCATTTTCCGAAGCGCAAAAAGCCGGATACGGCGCGATTGTTTCCGCGCGCTCAGGTGAAACCGAAGACAATATTATTGTCCACCTCGCATTAGGTTTGAATGCCGGGCAATTAAAAGTGGGCTCAATGACCCGCTCAGAGCGTACATCAAAATGGAATGAAGCCATTCGGCTGGAAGAGGCCAATGCTCTGGGATTTTTCGGCATCACCGCATTAGATCATAAATAATTTTTTTAATTTTATTCCGATTAGCTGAACAGGCGTGATCTCCGGGCCCTACGCATTGACCTGAATTTTCGATGTCTGTTCTGGTTGTATGAGTTTTTCCAAATTGTCGATATATAATTTCAGGAGATTCAAATGACCGATTACAGCGGCGAGGCATTGCCTGCAGCCAAAAAGAAGATGCAGATCAAACCCATTGTTCAGGTGGGTGCCGGAAACGCCCTCGAAATATATGACTTTATGGTCTATGGCTATTATGCGCGTTATATTTCGCAGGCTTATTTTCCGTCTGATAATGAATACGTGTCATTAATGCTCACCCTGATGACATTCGCTTTAGGCTTCTTCGCCCGTCCGTTCGGGGCCATTATTCTGGGGGCTTACACCGATCGTCATGGCCGTCGAAAAGGGTTAATTATGGCCCTGACCCTGATGTCCATCGGTATTTTGTGCGTCGCCATGACGCCGACCTATGCCTCCATTGGTATCGCCGCACCGATCATCGTCATTCTTGGTCGCTTGCTACAAGGTTTCTCAGCCGGTGCGGAACTGGGTGGCGTGGTTGTGTATCTGGCAGAGATATCGCCGCCGAACCGGCGTGCGTTCTATACCTGCTGGCAGGTGGGTTCTCAGCAGTTTGCGGTCATGGCAGCGTCTATTATCGGCCTGGTGCTGCTCTACAACATGTCCACCGAAGATCTGCACGACTGGGGCTGGCGCGTTCCGTTGTTGATTGGCTGCGCGGTTATCCCGCTGATGTTCTGGCTGCGTTCAAACCTGCAAGAGACGGAAGTTTTCGCGAAGAAGAAAACCACACCGACCGTAAAAGAGATTTGCACAAGCCTGGTGACCGGCTGGCGCACCATTGTGGTCTGCATGGGGATGGTGGCGATGGCAACCGTCACCGCGCAAACGGTCACCACTTATGCCCCCACCTTTATCAAAAGCCTGAACCTCGGTGAGAACGTTGGCTTTATCACGCTGTTCTTTGTTGGCCTGTCGATCCTGTTCTGGCTGCCAATCACGGCGATGATCGCTGACCGGGTCAACAGAAAAACGATGCTTATCGTGGTGACGCTGACCGGTGCGCTCACCGCATGGCCGATGCTCTCCTGGCTGGCAGCCGACCCGACGGTGTTTAAATTTGTCGTCTTTGAACTGTGGTTCTCTTTTATGTATGCCTGCTACAGCTCCGTTCAGGTTGCCGCAATGGTCGAACTGGTACCGGCACATGCCCGTACGGCGGGTTACTCTTTTGCTCAGGCGGTTGCCGCCGCCGTACTGGGTGGCCTGACGCCGGCAATTTGTACCTGGCTTAACCACACCTTTAACAGTAACGCGATGGTGGGCGTCTGGCTTGGATTTAACGCCGTATTAAGTTTGTTGGCCGTATTAACCCTCGACCATAAACAAACAGCCATTAATCAGACCAAAGAATTGCATTAATTAATTGCTGACCAAACAGCAGTACATCGATTAAGTTGGTGTGCTGCTGAAAATAAACTGGAAAAGGTAATGTATGAAAATTGTTATTTTAGATGGTGGCGTACTTAATCCTGGCGATCTGTCGTGGGATGCGCTTTCGCAACTGGGAGAAATATCCGTTTATGACAACTCGGCCCCGGAAGAAGTGGTGGAACGAATTGGTGATGCGGAAATAGCGATTATCAACAAAATCGTATTAAGCGAAAAAGAATTTAGCCAGTGTCCTAACCTGAAATTTATTGGCGTTACGGCGACCGGTTATAACGTTATTGACCTCGCAGCGGCAAAAGCCCACGGCGTGACGGTCTCCAATGTCCCGACATACGGCACCTCTACCGTCGCACAATTTACAACTGCGCTGATGCTGGAACTCTGTAACCAGGTTGGCCTGCACGACAGCGATGTCCACGCCGGTGGTTGGGGGAAAAAACCGGATTTCTGCTACTGGCTGAAACCGATGCTCGAGGTGGCGGGCAAAAACGTGGGTATTATCGGCTATGGCCGTATTGGTCAGGCGTTCGGCGCCGTGGCGCAGGCGCTGGGTATGAATGTACTGGCTTATGACGAATACCAGAACAAAGCGCTGGAAAACGACCGCGTCCGCTATGTCGACCTCGATACCCTTTACGCCGAAGCCGATGTGATTAGCCTGCACTGCTTACTGACGCCCAAAACACAGGGCATGATCAACGCACAATCCCTGCGCAAAATGAAGAGATCCGCCCTGCTGCTTAACGCCTCGCGCGGCGATCTGGTTAACGAAGCTGACCTTGCCGATGCGCTCAATAACGGCGTGATTGCCGGTGCCGCTGTCGATGTCCTCTCCAAAGAACCGCCGGTGCCTGAAAACCCAATGTTAACGGCGAAGAATTGCATTATTACCCCACACATTGCCTGGGCCTCGGTTGAAGCGCGCGGACGCATTCTGGCGACCACCGTTGATAACGTAAAAGCGTATCTGGCCGGACAACCGCAAAATCGCGTTGGCGACTGATATCACCCTACAAATCAAAGAAATAATTAGAGCCAGAACAATGGAAAACAACATTATCAAAGCGGCAGACTTGCTGCGCCAGGCCTGGGATAACAACGAAGCGGGCGACCCGATTCGCGAGCTGGTCGACAGTGAAAACCTGACAACTGCGTACATGATTCAGGATTACAACGACAAAATCTGGCAGGCGCAGGGCCGCCGTCTGGTCGGGCGTAAACTGGGTTTAACCAACAAAGCCGTGCAGAAGCAGTTCGGTATTTCAGACCCCTGTTACGGCAATATCTACGCCGACATGGTGCTGATCGACGGTGCGGAAATCACTAAACCGGTCGTCAGCGATCTGCGCGTGGAAACCGAGATTGCCGTCGTCCTGAAAAAAGACCTGACGCAAACTGAACACACCATCCTCGACATTATCGACGCCGTTGATTACCTCCTTCCGGCGTTTGAAATCTGCGACAGCCGCGTCACCGGCTGGAACGTGAAGTCCTGTGATTTTATTGCAGACAACGCCGCCGCATGTCTGGTGGTACTGGGCACCAGGCCGGTCTCCCTCTATGACTGCGACATCACACGCAGCGAAATGGTCACCAGGCGCGCGGGTGAAGTGGTCTCACAAGGCAAAGCGACCGCCATTCTCGGCCACCCGCTACATGCGCTGAAATGGCTGGCGGATGACCTGGTGCGTATCGGTAAGCCGCTGCGCGCCGGGGAGTTTGTTATCACCGGCGCTATCGGTCCGGCGGTATCCGCCAGGCCGGGGGATGCCTTTGATGCAGAAATCACTGGCGTGGGGCTCATCAGCACCCGCTTTGCCGACTAAGGAAGTCTCGCAGGCTTAAAGGAGCCGTTATGGAACTGCAAAAAAATCATTTCAAGCATGCTATTAAAAACAATAGCGTACAGCTCGGTCTCTGGACTCAACTGGGCAGCTATATCGCCGCAGAGATCCTCTCCGGCTGCGGTTATGACTTTATTGGACTTGATGCGGAACATGGCCCGAGTGAATACATCGAAATTTACTCGCAGTTGCAGGCCTGCGCGGCTGGCGGACCGACTCAGCCCATCGTACGCATCCCCAACCACGATATTTCGCTGATTAAGCGTTATCTGGATGCGGGGGTAAATACCCTGATGGTGCCGCAGGTAGATACCGTCGAACAGGCAAAAGCGCTGGTCTCCGCCGTGCGTTATCCACCTCATGGCGTGCGCGGCTACTGTGGTGCGCCGCGTGCCTCCGGCTTTGGGCGGATAAAAAACTACGCCACCACCTGCGAGGAAGAAATTTGTCTCATCGTGATGCCGGAAACCACCCTCGCGCTGGAAAATATCGAGGCGATGGCGGCCATTGATGGCATTGACGCCTTCTTTATCGGCCCCGGCGATCTCGCGGCCAGCCTCGGCTATATTGGTCAGCCGATGCACCCGGAAGTCATTAAAGTGATTGAAGAGACCGGCCGACGCATCAAAGCGGCTGGAAAAGCCGTCGGCATTCTCTGTACGGATGAAGCGCAAACCCGCCGTTATATCGAGCTGGGTTTCCAGATGATTGCCATTGGTTCTGACCAGGGGCTGTTGACCAAAGGCGCGGAGCAACTGCTGGCGAAATTCAGATAGTTTCCCGAAGTACTTGTATTGGTTTCTCTTTTCCGGATGCGCGCGGCAGCCTCATCCGGTTTTTTCTTTTAGCGACGGGGGCGAATCGCTTTTGTGGAGTCGCCAGTCACCAGTTGCGGGGTAAAGATCTGGCTATCGGTGGAGGCATAAAAGGCCTCCGGGGCAAGTGTCTGTTCCTGATTCATCAGGCGATCAATGATGGCAACACAGGCGTCAGCAATCTGTTTTTCCGGCAGAGAAATATAGGTCAGTTTCATCTCCAGCAGGCTGGCCCAGGAGACATCGCCATAGGCCACCAGCGAAAGGTCGTCCGGGATACGAATATTTTTCTCTTTCGCGGCCAGTAAAATGCTCATGGCATAACGTGGGCTACCGAGCACCAGGGCGGTAGGCGGCGCCTCTGCGGCCATCACGCGCCTGAAAGCGTCACCGCCAAACTCGGCCTGCGGCGGACCCACATGAATAAGCGCCTGGAGCGCCGTTTGTTCTGCCGGGGTGAAACATTGCAGAAAACCCTGTAACCGTTCATAGCCGGTGCTCAACTCTTCGGAGGAGCCAATATAACCGATACGCTGGTGGCCAAGTTCGCGCAGATGTTTTACCGCCAGCGAAATACCGTGGCGATCGTCTATGGCGATAACCGGCGCCTGCAGGCTGCGATGTTTGCGCAGTAGCTGGACGGCATTCGTACGGGTAATCAGCTCTTGCGTTTCTGAAAGGGGGTTGGCGGTTGGAGCGAAAATAATGCCATCCACACGGGCGGTCATTAAGCGCAACAGCGCGGCATGTTCCATCTCCGGCTTGTCGCTGGTAATGCCCAGCATCATCTGCCAGGAGCGCTCGGCGGCGACATGCGCGATAGCATTGGTGACGGTGATAAAAAAATCGTTCTGAATATCCGGGATCACCAGACCAAATGCGCCGGTACTGGCATTACGCAGCGCGCGCGCGGCGCTATTGGGAATATAACCATAATCTCTTGCAGCCTGTAGCACACTGTCTTTGGTGGCCTGGCTAATGGCGGGGTGATCGTTTAAAGCACGTGATACCGTGGTATGAGATAAGCCCAATATTGCAGCCAATTTTTTTATTGTCACTGCGTCACCTTAATGTCGTCCTGGCGCGGATTTCCCGTCATCAATTCAGAAAGCCGGGGATTAAATTATAATCCCTACAGTTTTTCGCTGTGAAAATGCATCAAGAATATTGTGCATAAGCCATAATAACAGATTCTTATATCTGGCACTATCGTTTTACCATTCTAACATCTGCCTGAATTAATTAGACATAGTGCAAATTTATAAATATTTTAACTTGCCTTAAGAATTGTTCTCTTATTAAGAAAAAATTAAGGGTTATTATTATTGATAATGAAAAATGATATTTAATTCCCCGAAACGCTCCCTTCCCTGTGCGCCTCTCCTGCCCGTCGTACCGATCTTTTACAAGAATAAGCGAGACATTCCTCACACTTTTACATGACAGGCTATGCTGTTAGGGAGGACAAATTTCATTCTAAGGAGACGCCAATGACCACCCGGCAACCGCTTTTCCCACGCCGCCAGACGCATCCTGTTGCAGACGAGCACGCTGTTTTAAACTGGGCGCAAAACGCCACGCTGGCACAGGAACGCGCGGTTATCACACCAGAAACTGAAGCGCAGTTGCAGCAGGCGATTGCCAGTTGTCAGGGGCGGGTACGCATCATGGGCAGTCGCATGTCTCCGGGCAGGATGCTCGCGATAACCCAGCCGCAGGATATCCTGATTGATCTCTCCCGTCTGCGGGGCCTGCTGGCGGTGAGCGACGACAGCGTTACCTTTGCCGGAGGCACTCCGCTGCATGAGGTTTATGAAGTGCTGACCGCCATGAACCGTATGCTCCACGCCTCGCCGGGGGTGATTGCCTCGCAGACGCTGGCGGGCGCGATCTCGACCGGCACGCATGGTCAGGGTATGCAGCAAAGCTCGCTGGCGGATGAGGCGCTTGCTATCCGGCTTATTGATGCAGCGGGCCAGATTCATACGCTGGATGACCAGCATCCCTGGTTTGCGGCGGCACAGTTGGGGCTGGGAACGCTGGGCGCCATTAGCGCCGTTACGCTCCGCACGCGTCCTTACACGCAGTTTACCTGTTTTAAAAGCGCGCACAGTGCCGATACGCTCGAAGAAGATCTGGTGGCCTGGAATCAGCAATGGACATTCAGCAAGGCCTGGTGGTTTGTAGATGAAAACAAAGTCCACGCCTGGAATGCCCGTGAAGCGCATGACGATGAGCGTCAGGCCTGGCGGGATAACCATGGTGACCTGCTGACGCTGGAAGAGACCAGTGATCAGATGAATGTCGCGGTGGAAAACACCCTGCAAAATATGCGCAACGACACCCGTATCGTGGATGAAAACGGTAAGCCGTTTCGTACAGTGACGCGCTTTAAAGATTTCTCCGACGTGATTGGCGATGTCTATCAGGTCTTCTGTCGCGGCATCGCCACGCCGCAGATCAATATTGAGATTGGCGTACCGATGGACCGCGCCCCCGCGCTTATCACGCGGATCCGCGAGTGGCACACCCGCGAACAACCTCATATGCACTACCCGATCATTTTGCGCTGTACCGGGCCATCAGGCGCCTGGCTGAGCCCATCCTGGCAGCAGCCCACCTGCTTCTTCGGTTTTGTGGTCTATTACGCCGAGGATGGTTCACTCTCCGAAGAGGGGCTGGCCTTTTTGCGCGCGGTGGAGACGCTTTTGGCAAGCGAGGGTGGGAAGCCCCACTGGGGGAAATATTTCGATGCCAGCCTGTATGACTGGCCCGCGCTTTACCCACAGTTACCCGCCTTTAAGGAGGTGCGACAGGCGCTCGATCCGCAGGGTAAATTCCTCAATCACTTTATGACGGAGCTGTTGTCATGAGTGCCGCATTCGCCTGGGTGACGTTGCTCACCCAGCCCGGCTACGTACCGGGCGTGGAGGCATTGCGCCACTCGCTGCAGAAAAGCGGTTCACCGTGGCCGCTGGTGGTGATGGTGACGCCTGGTATTGAGGCCGCGACACGCAGGTCGTTGAGCGATGCCGGATGTGTGGTCCGGGAGGTGCCGATTCTTGGCCCCGATCCCGCACTGGCACACCGTTACGCTAATGCCCGATTTGCCGAGGTGTGGAGCAAACTGGCGGTATGGACACTTGAGGAGTATCAGCGCGTGGCGTTTCTCGACGCCGATATGCTGGTGGTACAGAACATGGATGAAGTGTTCGAGTTACCGCTGCAGGCGGGTTTTATTGCCGCCTGCCACGCGTGCCGCTGTAATCCCAACCGTATCGCCAGCTACCCGGAAAGCTGGCAGCCTGAAAACTGCTATTACAGTTGGTGTGAAGATCCGCAGATGACGGCGCATCCACCAGCGACTTTGGATAACTATCTTAATGGCGGTTTTCTACTGTTGACGCCGGATAAAGATGTGTACGACAGGATGGTGACACAACTGGCCGCCATGGCGGATATCTCCGATTACGTGTTTGCCGAGCAGGATTTTCTCAACGATGTTTTCCGCGATCGCTGGGTGCCGCTGCATTATGGTTATAACGCGTTAAAGACGCTGGCGTTGCAGCACCCGAAGATGTGGGATTTCAGCCGGGTGAAGAATGTGCATTACATCATTGATAAACCCTGGGAGAAGTTCCCCGAGCCGGACGATAAGTGGTACGCATTGCACCGTCTGTGGTGGGAGTATTACCCGCATTGAGGGGGGGGGTTGTGTGGTCTGCTCCCCTCACCAGAGCACATTCAGGAAAAATCCCCGGTGGCGCTGCGCTTACCGGGGCTACAAATCGTAGATACTGTGAACGTCTTCAACCTTGTTAGCCATGGCTGACTCGTTTCCCGCATGACAACCACAGTGACATTTTTGTGCCCCCCTGGTGCAGAGCGTGCAGCGAGGGAGGCGAACGCAGTGCGAAGCACCGATTTTTTGCGGGGCCGCGGGGATTGTAAAGGGGAACGCGGTGTTCCCCTTTACCCGTTCACGTGTCCGCAGGTGACATTTCGCCATGAACATAAGGTGAACGGAACCCACCTTCCGAGCCGCATATTCCCCTCACCCCAACCCTCTCCCAGGGGGAGAGGGAGAAAACCGGTCGTAGATACTGTTATGCCGCGCAAGCATTTCCCTGATGTAACGTGGCATCGAACGGGCGTCCTGACTTCAGGACGCCATAGGCAACCTGCGCCAGTTTCCTCATCATCGCCCCGATTATCAGCTTCGCATTCTTCCCGTTCTTCTCCAGCCGTTCCCTGAACACCCGACCCCATTCCGTTTTGTACAGCGTCACCATCGCTGGCATGTACAGCGCACGACGCAGCGACGCATGGCCCAGTTTACTCATCCTGCTCACCCGCCTGATACTGCTGCCTGATTCATGTTGCCGGGGCGTCAGACCTGCATACGCCGCGAACTGCCTCGCCTCCCTGAACCTGTCTTTCAGTCCCACATAAGCCAGCAGCACCGCTGCGGTTTTCGGGCCTATGCCCGGGATACTGTCCAGCAGTTTGCGCCGCTGTTTCATATCCGGGTCATCATCCGTCAGGTCTTTTATCTGTTTTTCAAGACGTTTCAGTTCCGTCTCCAGCCACAGCAGATGCATGTCTATGCTCGGCAACTGAACCTCACGCGCGCTTTCCCGCCGGTTCTGCTCCTGTACATGCATCTCTGTCAGCGCCTGATGCCGCAGCACCAGCGCCCGCAGGGCACGTTCAACCGGATGGGGGGCTTCCCATATCGCCGGGCGTTTCTCCCGGCAAAAATATGCCAGCTGGCGGGCATCCACCGTATCGGTTTTGCTGCGTATTCCCTGGCTCTGAACGAACGCTTTGCTGAGCATCGGATTGATAACAGAGACCTGATATCCTGCGTCAGAGAGATGAGCGGCGACATCTTCCATATACGTCCCGGTCGCTTCCATGCAGATATGGGCATTGCTGACCTGATGTCCCTGCAACCAGCTGACGAGCTCGTCATGCCCTCCGGGGGTGTTGGCAAATTTTTTGCTGCGGTGACGGCCATCAGGCCGCAACATATCGACATCGAGTTTAGCTTTGGCAACATCAATGCCGATAAAGTGAAGTTCGTGCTCCATAGTGTAACCCTCCTTGCAAATGCGGGGTACCGGGTAATCCGGTCCATGATACTGTTCGGTTTATCACTTGTGGATAACGGTGGTCCGGTGCGGGGATCTACGATACAGACTCAAAGTCTGAGCCCGGATACGGCATCCGGACCACCACCAGAGAGAACTGGCCGGTTATCTCTGGATTTTTTAATAATACAAGCCCGGATAAGGCGTTTGCGCCGCATCCGGGAAAACGTTATCCCACCATCTCAAGGTAAATCCGGCGCAACAGCTTCGTTATCTCGCCAGGCTTACCGTCGCCGATTTGCTGACCGTCCACGCTCACCACCGGCCAGACAAAGGTGGTGGCGGAACTGATAAACACTTCGCTCGCCTGGCGTGCCTCTTGCGGCGTAAATAACCGCTCTTCAAAGGTGATGCCGTGCTCCTTACCCAGACGGAACAATGCCTTACGGGTAATGCCGTGTAAAATATTATTGCTCAACGGCCGCGTAACGATGGTTTTATCCGCCGTCACGATATAACAGTTGCAGGCGCTGCCTTCGGTAATAAAGCCATCTTCCACCAAAAACGCATCATCCGCGCCGTTGGCCTCGGCCCAGGCTTTTGCCAGACACGGCGCCAGCAACTGCACGGTTTTAATATCCCGCCGCTGCCAGCGAATATCCGGGCAGGTCACCACACGGATGCCCTTACTGGCAGCAGGATGATCCACAACCGCACGCGCCTGGGTAAACAACACCAGCGTGGTCGGCGTCTGCGCCGACGGAAAGTGAAAATCGCGATCGCCACTGTTACCGCGCGTCAGTTGCAAATAGATCCCCCCTTCCGTGAGCCCATTCTCCGCGATCAGGCGCTGATGGATCTCGCGCAGATCGTCTTGCGAGAGCGTCAGAGGTAAGCTCAGCTCACGACAAGATCGCGCGAGCCGCGCAACATGGCCGGCAAAGTCCACCAGCTTGCCGTTCACCACCGCCGTGACTTCATACACTGCGTCGGCAAATAAAAAACCACGATCAAAAACGGAAATTTTGGCCTCTTCTTCCGGCACATACTCGCCGTTGAGGTAAACCGTGCGTGACATGTCCATCTCCTTACATCATTACGCCACTAACCCCACAACGCCGGGGTCGGGGGAAAAAGTTCGCTGCCGTCGTAACGCAACCCGTCTTCACGATCTTCGGCCAGCAATAGCGGCCCGTCGAGATCGACCACGCTCGCCTGCTGCGCCACCACCACGGCGGGCGCCATTGATAACGATGTGCTGACCATGCAACCCACCATGATCTGCAGGCCAAGACGCGTGGCCTCTTCCCGCACGCGCAGCGCCTCGGTTAATCCGCCGGTTTTATCCAGCTTGATATTCACCATCTCGTAGCACCCGGCAATAGCGCCAAGCGAGCCAAGATCGTGGCAGGATTCATCGGCGCACAGCGGCACCGGATGCGGCAACTGAGCCAGCACTGCGTCTTTGCCTGCCGGGAGCGGCTGCTCAATAAGCGTGACGCCAAGGCGCGCCAGTTCGGGAGCCTGACGCAGATAGATCGTCTCATCCCAGCCTTCGTTAGCATCCACAATCAGTCTGGCGTGCGGCGCCCCTTCCCGCACGGCGCTGACACGGGCAATGTCCTCATCATCGGCGAGCTTGAGTTTAAGCAACGGACGCCAGGCGTTTTCCTGCGCCATCTGCTGCATGCGCGCCGGGGTATCAAGGGATAAGGTGTACGCAGTATGCAAACTGTGTGGTGCGGGCAATGCGGCCCGCTGCCAGACACTCTGCCCGGACGACTTACACTCCAGATCCCAGAACGCGCAGTCCAGCGCATTACGCGCCGCACCCGCAGGCAGTGCGCTTTGTAACTGCATACGTGTCATACCCGCCGCCAGCGCCGGGCGCAGACGCTCGATTTGTGCCATGACGCTCTCAACCGATTCGCCATAACGCGCATAAGGCAGACATTCGCCGCGTCCGGTAAATCCCTGCAACTGGAGGGTGACACTCACCACATCAGCCACGGTTCGGCTCCCCCTGGCGATGGTGAACGCATGGCGCAATGGCCAGCGTTCATGGGCGATGGTCAGTTCCATTACAGTGCCGCCAGCGCATCAACAATCGCGCCAACGCCCTGACGGAACGGATCCACAACCGGCAGTCCGTGACGTGCTTCCAGTTCAGCCATCAGTGCCCGCGCATCGGCATCGCTCAGGGCGGAGGTATTCAAAGAGATCCCCACGAAACGGGCATCCGGGTTGGTCAGTTGCGCCATTTTCAGGTTCAGCGCCATACAGTCAGCGATGTCCGGAATCGGATAATCTACGCCGCGCATATGGGTGCGGGTCGGCTCGTGACACAGCACCAGCGCATCCGGCTGCGCGCCATGAATCAGGCCAGTCGTCACGCCAGCGAAAGAGGGATGAAACAGAGACCCCTGCCCTTCAATAATATCCCAGTGATCGGCCTCGTTCGCCGGGGCGAGCGTTTCCACCGCGCCGGAGACAAAATCGGAGACCACTGCGTCAACACTAACGCCCGCCCCGCTAATCAGAATGCCGGTTTGCCCGGTGGCGCGAAATGTGGCTTTGCCGCCGCGCGCCAGGATCTCTTTTTCAATAGCCAGCGCGGTATACATTTTGCCGCAAGAGCAGTCAGTGCCCACTGGCAGTACGCGTTTACCGCTGCGTTTGCGTCCGCTGGCAACCGGGTATTGCTGCGTCGGATGGCGAACATCAAACAGATTGCGACCCAGTCGGTCGGCCAGCGCTTTTAACTCAGGAACATCGGCCAGTTTATTATGCAGGCCAGCCGCTAAATCCATTCCCTTTTCCAGCGCCGCACTCAGTACTGAAATCCACTCTTTTGAAATAATACCGCCACGGTTAGCCACACCCACCACCAGTGTTTTTGCCCCCGCTTTAACCGCAGCATCAATATCCATATCCGTTAATTGGCAATCGGCATGGCAATTCGCCATACGGTACTGACCCACGCAATATTCCGGGTGCCATTGTTTAATCCCATCGGCAACTTTTGCTGCCAGTTGGTCATGCGCATCACCAAGAAAAAGCAGATAGGGCTTTTGGATATTCATTATTTATCCCCCTCAGGATAAGACTGAAAATAAATTAACGCAGAAATAACATTTCTGAAAAAAAATTAAATAAAGGCTGACTGTTTATGCAGAATAACAAGGGTTTTATTATTGTCAACTGTCGCTATCGCAGGCTTTATTTACCATGTTTATTGCAAATAGGCAGTGTTTTATTCTGATAAAAGAAATCCAGAAAACGCTTGTGAAAATATTAATCTTTAAATCCACACCCTCCCATCAGCCAGGCAATAAAAATATTTATCATAATGTGATCTCATCACTATTCACGCACCAATAAAGCGCAATGCACTATTTTAGCGATCCAAAACAGTGCTATTACGCACGATAAATCTATAAGAAGAATGGATGAGAAAAATCCAATTAATGGATGTAAGGTGAATCCGTTATTGATGGAAATTGTCGCCAGAAATATCTCTGGAAAATCAAAAGGCCTGGCCATTAATTAATATTCCTTTCTTCCGGATTTCGTTTCTAACGGAAATATCAGGCTCGCGCTTATGGAAGAAGTCAGTACGACATGCAGCGCATTCCAGACGAAGTGACCGCGTGGTGCCAGGCGCATCAGTATTCAGTGTTACGCGGTATTTGATGA
Source organism: Phytobacter diazotrophicus (assembly GCF_052061655.1). Lineage (NCBI taxonomy): Bacteria > Pseudomonadati > Pseudomonadota > Gammaproteobacteria > Enterobacterales > Enterobacteriaceae > Phytobacter > Phytobacter diazotrophicus. The sequence goes on from NZ_CM125428.1 coordinate 4,527,876, forward strand.
TTCAACATTCACAATTAACTGACGGACGGTGAGGTAACAATGAAGAGTTTTTGTGGGAAAGTCTCTTTAATGGCAGTACTGATTTCCGGCCTGGCTGGGGCGCACAGCGCACTGGCGGCAGAGATTAAAATCGGTGTGGTATTGCCCCTGAGCGGGCCGCTCAGCGGATATGGTCAACCTTCGCAGAAAGGCCTGGAACTGATTCAGAGCATCACCCCGACCCTGAAAAACGGCGACACCGTCAAGCTTATCGTAATTGACGATAAAAGTGACAAAGTTGAAGCCGCGAACGCCATGCAGCGCTTGGTCTCCAGCGACAAAGTCGACGCGGTGATCGGTGAAGTCACCTCCGGTAACACACTGGCGATGGTCAAAATTGCCGACGACAGCAAAACTCCGCTGGTCTCCTCTACCGCAACCAACGACCGCGTCACCCGTAACCACCCGTATGTCAGCCGCGTCTGTTTCTCCGACAGCTTCCAGGGCGTGGTGGGTGCCAACCTGGCCTCACGCGATCTGAATGCGAAAACGGCGGCTATCGTCTTTGACAGCAGCAACGACTACTCCGTTGGCCTGGCTAAAGCCTTCCGCGCCCAGTTCCTGAAAAACGGCGGCACCATTCCTATTGAAGTCCAGGCACCTGCGGGCAGCAAAGACTTTAAAGCGCAACTTTCCAGCGTGAAGGCCAAAAACGTCGACATGATCTACATGCCGATCTACTACACCGAAGGCGCACTGATTGCCGTACAGGCAAAACAGTTGGGCTTAAACAAACCGGTTGTTGGCGGCGATGGTCTGGCGGCGGATCCAGTGTTCTTTGATGTGGGCAAAGATGCGGTGAACGGGTACATGACCACCGACTACTACTCACCGAACGCCAAAGAGCAGACTCCGGCAGGCGAAACCTTTATCAAAGGCTGGGAAGAGAAATTCAAATCGCCAACCCATACCTGGGGCGCAATGGCAGCCGATGCCTACAACGTGATCGTCAATGCGATGAACCAGTGTAGCGATCCGCACGATCGCGTCTGTGTTAACGAGAAAATCCGCGCGACCAAAGACTTCCAGGGTGTAACGGGTACGTTAACTCTGAAAGACGGCGACGCCATTCGTAGCGCGGTGATTAACGAAGTGAAAGATGGTCAGCTGGCATTCAAAACTGTGGTGAATCCGTAAGCTGTAATAAGAGGTTATTAAACGAGATGGATGGCACCATTTTTCTCCAGCAGGTCGTCAATGGCATGAGTCTGGGCGGCATGTACGCCCTGATCGCCATTGGCTATACCATGGTGTATGGGGTCCTGCGCCTGATCAACTTCGCGCATGCGGATGTCATGATGGTCGGCGCATTTGCGACCCTGTTTCTTTTTTCTTCCATTGGGCTGCCCTTCTGGGTAGCCATTTTACTGACCCTCGGGCTTTGCGGCCTGTTGGGAATGTTTATCGACCGGGTGGCTTATCGCCCGCTGCGTCAGGCATCAAAAATCTCCATGCTGATCACCGCCATTGGCGTCAGCTTCTTCCTGGAAAACTTGTTTAACGTCCTCTTCGGCGGCAGCTCGCGTTTCTTTTCTGCTCCGGACTGGTTCAACAACACCCTGGCTTTTGGTCACATCATCATCACTAACGTGGCGTGGGTCGTGCCGCTGATCACCGTGCTTCTGCTGCTGGCGATCCTCTGGCTGCTCTACCGCACCCGCTACGGGATGGCGATCCGTGCGGTGGCGTTTGACGTCAATACCGTGCGCCTGATGGGTATTGATGCGAACCGCATTATCTCGCTGGTGTTCGCCCTGGGTAGCAGTCTCGCCGCGCTGGGCGGTGTTTTTTACTCCATCAGCTACCCGACTATCGATCCGTTGATGGGCGTACTGATTGGCCTGAAAGCGTTTGCCGCCGCCGTACTCGGTGGGATTGGCAGCGTCACCGGCGCGGTGCTGGGCGGGTTTATTCTTGGCTTCACCGAAGTGGTCGCTGTCGCGCTGTACCCCGAACTGGGGGGTTACAAAGACGCCTTCGCCTTTATGTTTTTGATTCTGGTCTTGTTGTTCCGCCCGGTGGGCATTATGGGTGACGAACGTCTGGAAAGGAGCCGCTTCTAATGTTTAACGCTTCAACCACTCTCGGCGCTCAGGGGCGTAACCTGGTCATTATTGTGCTCGCCATTGCGCTGCTGGCCGGGATGAATCTGGTTTTCAACGATTACATTATTCGGGTAATCAGCACTGTATTTGTCTTTATGATCCTGGCGGTGAGCTACAACCTGATTAACGGCGTCACCGGGCAGTTGTCACTGGAACCCAACGGATTTGTCGCCGTGGGTGCCTATGTTACCGCGCTGTTTATTCTCTCCAGCGACAGCAAAATCGATATGTTCGAGATGACCGCGCCAAGCCCGTTTATCCTGATGTTACACACCAGTTTCTTACCGGCGCTGTTGATAAGCGGACTATGCGCCGCTTTCCTGGCGGTCTGCCTCGCGTTCCCGGTGTTTCGCGTACGCGGCGACTATCTGGCGATTGTGACCCTGGGTTTTGGCTTTATTATCAAGATCCTCGCTATCAATAACCCGCAGATCACCAACGGCGCCATTGGGCTTAATGATATTCCTCAGCAGCCCCATCTGCTGTTCTGGTGCGGGCTGTTCGCCCTGGCGGCATCGGGGATGATCCTGCAACTGGTGTGGTCGAAGTATGGCCGTATGATGAAGGCGATCCGCGATGACGAAGACGCCGCCATCGCCATGGGGGTGAATACCTTTCGTATCAAAACCTGTGCCTTTGCCACCAGCGCCTTTTTCGAAGGCATTGGCGGTGGGTTGCTGGCCTCGCTGCTGACCACCATCGCACCGGGATTGTTCGACTTTATGCTGACTTTCCAGTTGTTGATCATTATCGTGCTCGGCGGTCTGGGCAGCACCACGGGCGCACTGCTCGGCACCATCGTGGTTGTGGGCAGCGGCGAATGGTTGCGTTTCCTCGACCAGCCGCTGTCGCTGTTCGGCCACGACCTGGGCTCTTATCCGGGGCTGCGTATGGTGGTGTTCTCACTGCTGCTGCTGATCATTATGTTATTCGCCCGTGAAGGTCTGTTGGGCAAAAAAGAAGTGTGGCAAGTCCGCTTCGGGAGACGCCGTCATGACGTCAAATAACGCGATTCTGGAAGTGCAGGAGGTCGTCATGCAGTTCGGCGGCCTGCGGGCGATTGATAATGTCAGCTTTCACGTTGATGAAGCCGAAATCTTTGGCCTGATTGGCCCCAACGGTGCCGGGAAAACCACCCTGTTTAACGTCATCACGGCCAACTACAAACCGACCAGTGGCAACGTGCTGCTGGCGGGCAAATCGGTCAAGGGCTTAAAACCAAACAAGGTGGTGAACGCAGGGATTGCCCGCACCTTCCAGAACATCCGCCTGTTTAACTCGATGACCGTGCTGGAAAACGTGATGGTCGGGCTGGATCACAGCAGCCACTATTCACTGCTGGAAGCCGCGCTGCACATTGGCCGCTATTTCCCTGCCGAACGTGCCGCCAGGGCGAAGGCGATGGCGCTGCTCGACTATATCGGTATCGCCGGGTACGCCAACATGCAGGCCACCAATCTGAGCTATGGCAACCAGCGCAAAGTGGAGATTGCCCGCGCGCTGGCGACCGGGCCAAAACTGCTGTTGCTGGATGAGCCCGCCGCCGGGATGAACCCCAAAGAGACAGAAGATCTGGCAAGCCTGATTTTCCGCATGCGTAAGGATTACCAGTTAAGCGTGTTGTTAATTGAGCATGATATGCCGTTCGTGAACGCCCTGTGTGAACGCGTCATGGTGCTGGAATATGGCAAACCGTTATTCAGCGGACTGATGTCCGACGCGATTCAACATCCGGAGGTGATCTCCGCCTACCTGGGGGACGTAAATTATGCTTAGCGCCCATGAGCTGAAAGTGTTTTATGGCGTTATTCAGGGGCTGAAAGGCATCGATATCGAGATTAACGACCGGGAAATTGTGACGCTGATTGGCAGCAACGGCGCGGGAAAAACCTCGACGCTGAACGGTATCGTCAATATGGTGCGCTCCACCGGAACGGTCAATTTTCTCAATGAGGATATCTCCCGCAGTCAGACGCACCACATTGTCCGCAAGGGGCTGGCGCTGGTACCGGAAGGGCGAAAAATTTTCACCAACCTGACCATCGAAGAGAACCTTCGCATGGGGGCGTATAACAATCTGGCGAATTTCACCCGTCTTCGCGACAGGATGTACAGCCTCTTTCCGCGTCTGAAAGAGCGCCGTAAACAGATGGCAGGCACGATGAGCGGCGGTGAGCAGCAGATGCTCGCCATCGCCCGCGCCTTGATGAGCGAGCCGGTGTTATTGATGCTTGATGAGCCGAGTCTGGGCCTTGCGCCAAAAGTGGTGGGTGAGTTATTTGCCACCATTCGCCAGTTGCGTGAGGAGAACATCACCATCTTGTTGGTGGAGCAAAACGCCACGGCGGCCCTGCGGATTGCCGACCGGGCGTATGTACTGGAAAACGGCAAGATTGTGCTTTCCGGCGAGGCAAAGGATGTGCTCGCAAACCCGGAAGTGAAGAAGATGTATCTGGGAGGATAAGCCCGGTTCCCGGATGACGGCGCAACGCCTTGTCCGGGCTACCTCGCCACCATCGCGGGTCAACATAACCTTACCTTTTAGCGGTGATTGCTGCGGCCGTTGCGCGCAAAAAACCCTCTATTTTCCGCATGATGAGTCGAAATATTAGTAGTTTTCCCTCCGGGAAATAGAACGTATATTGACGCAAATTCATTCATCTTGTTGTCGATACTATGCCCGTTCAATTTTCATCTTTACCCGTGACCTTAGGCGTCACCGGACACCGCGATGTGCAGGATACAGAGCAGCTTCTCACCCTGCTGGAGAGTGAAATCAGCGCGATTCAGGCGCGCTATCCTCATTCACCGGTCATGGCGCTCTCTTCTCTGGCCGAAGGGGCGGACCGCCTGTTTGCCCGCGTGATCATGGAAAAAAGATTACCGCTGCATGTGGTGTTGCCTTTTGCCAAAGAAGAGTACGAGCGTGACTTCGCCGACACGGTGACGGAATTTCGCGAACTCTACGACTACGCGCAAAAGACCGGCGGTATCTACTGCATCGACACGGTGATCCCCGGTTCTGAATCGATGATTTCCCTGGATCAAAACCCGCAGGGCTCTCTCTACCGCGACCTGCAATATGCCAGAGCGGGTATGTACCTGGCGCAGCGTTGTCATATTCTTTTCGCGCTGTGGGATGGCGAAAAAGCCAGGGGCTTAGGGGGCACCGCGCAGGTGGTTAACTTCCGCCGCGAAGGGCGCATTCAGGAGCACGACCTGGCCGCGCTGAATGCCAGACTGCCCGGCATCAAGCGCTATCTGGGCCAATCCAACCTGCTGGATGTACCGGACACCGGCCTGGTGTGCCATATTCACGTGCGCCGTAAAGCGGGAACCTATGCTAACGGCGCCACCGCCCCTTCTGTCTCATGGTATCCGCCGCTGCCGGTCAAAGGCCAGCCGGAGACGCCATCGATCCACGGCGAAGAGTCCTGGTATCGCAGCCTTGAGCGCCTCGATACGCTGAATGCGCGTATCACCAAAGAAGATGAGGCAAATGCCAGCCTCGGCGCATCGCATCTCTGCCATGCCGCGTTCGCCCATATCGACAGGCTGGCGAATAAACAGATGAAAGATATGCGTAAGGTGTACAACGTTATCTTTGGGTTGGCGGCCATCATGGCCCTGGTGGGCAACCGTGTGCCGGGTGATGGCGAGCACTGGGTTATCACCTCGCTGAGCCTGTCGCTGCTCCTGCTGGTACTGCTTTCCGTCGCGCTCAGCCGCGTCCACAGTTCTCGCGCTAACCGCAATGCCACCGAACTGCGTGCGCTGGCGGAGGGGCTGCGTGTGCAGAACGTCTGGCGTCAGGCCGGGATTGCGCGCGCCGTTTCTCTACATTATCTGCGCCGCAGCCACGACAATATCGCCTGGGTGCGCCGGGCAATGCTGGCTGCGAGTATTTACCCACAAAGCGAGGCCAGCACGCTGAAAACGGCGATTAACGCAGTGAAAGAGAGCTGGGTGCGCGATCAGAAAAATTACTTCGAAAAAAACGTCCATAAAAAAGAGCGCAAGCACCGTCTCGCAAAACGCATGGCTTTAGGGCTGTTTATCTGCGGTATCGCCATCACGTCTGTGGTGCTGGCCTCCAGCCTGTGGGGGCTTACCGATGAGCACCTGGCGCATACGCTCCATTTCTGGAATATGGTAGGCGAGCACCTGGCGGAGTTTTTGATCGCCTGCGCCGCACTCTGCGCCGCTTACGCGAAATTTCTTGGCTATGAAGAGGATATCGCCGACTACGAACGGTCTGCGGTGCTGTTCTCTACTGCGCTGGCGAAAATGGAAGCCCATTCGCCGACGCCGGATACCGAAGACTTGCAGGAAATTTTGTATGCGCTCGGTATCGAAACCCTACAGGAAAATGCACGCTGGGTGGCGCGCACCACCGGACGTGATGTGGAAATTATTGGCGGCTAACACATTTTAGGCGAAGGAATGGCACGATGACTCAGGCAACCACGCAGCGCGAAATCCGGGTATTTCTCTCCTCCACGTTTCGGGATATGGACGCCGAACGCCACTATCTGGTGACCCGCGTCTTCCCGGAGATCCGCCAGATCTGCTATCAGCGGATGATCAATTTCAGCGAAATCGATCTGCGCTGGGGAATCACCGAAGAGGCGGCCCACAATGGCCGCACGGTGCAAATCTGTCTTGAAGAGATTGAACGCTGCCGGTCGCTTGGCATTCCTCCTTTCTTTATCGGTTTCCTTGGCGAGCGCTACGGCTGGGTGCCGCAGGCTGACGATCTGGCCGCCTACTGGCAGCAATCACCGGACCAGCGCTACGCCGGGCTGATCCGTGACGCACTGGAAGAAAATATCAGCGTCACGGAGCTGGAAATTCGCTTTGCGTTTCTGGCGCCCCCGCCGGATGTCGCCCCCCTCTCTTCTGCCAGCACGCCGCGTGTGCAGATGTTTTTACGTGATCCGGCCCTCACTGCCACCATGGCAAGCGCTAACGCTCCGCAGGATGTCTGGTTTGATCGCCTGCCTGATGGCACGCCGGACAGCACGCGCACAGCACAACTGGCTTCCCTGAAACAACGGCTGCGTCAGCATTTTCCGCAGACTATTGCTATCGACGGCTATGACAGCGTGGAACAATTCGGCGAGGCGGTAAGGGCTTACCTGCTCAGCGCCATCGATACGCTGTATCCGGCGGAAAAGATGCCCAATCGCTGGCAACAGCGCACCCATGAACACGCGCAGTTCGCCGCCGTGCGTCGCCGGGCCTATGTGCCGCTTACAGCATTTCGCCAGCAGATAGTCAGCGAGCTTAACCAGGGCTGGATGGCCATTTCCCCGGAGCCCTGGCTGATTACCGCCCCGTCGGGAATGGGTAAAAGCGCCTTTTTAGCCGACTTAGAAAGCACGCTGCGGGAGAAAAACCGACAGGCGCCGATGCCGTGGGACGACGATTATGTGCCGCTTGAAATTAGCGAACTCCTGAGCCAGGACGATAACTATCGTGTATTCAGCCACTATATTGGCGCGGATGGCGACACGACGCTCGACAACTGGCGTAACCGGCTGTTCTGGTTTTTGGCCGAAGAGGGAGATAGCACAGAGCCCGCCTCCGATGACCATCACGCCTGGCAACAGGTGATGGAAAGAGTTCAACGCTTCCGTCAGCGCGAGAATGCGACGCTGGTTCTGATTCTGGATGCCATCAACCAGTTTGATAAACCTGAGCTTGCGATTCACCGCCTGCAACAGCTTGAATGGCCTTCACGCGTGCTGCTGGTCTTGTCCGCCACGCCAGAGGTGCAGCCATTCCTTGAGCAGCAAAAATTCACCTGGAAATGCCGCTCGCTCCCGGCGCTGACGCAGGAAGAGCGCGAAGCGCTTTGCCAGACAAGCCTGAGCCTGGTCAGCAAGTCCTTGTCCGGGGAGCTGACCGGGCAGCTTATCAGCGCGCCCGCCTGCGACAATCCGCTGTTTATGCGCCTGGTATTAGAAGAGCTTTGCCTGCATGCCCGACACGAAGCGCTGCCGGAGAGACTGAGCGCGCTGCTGGCCTGTGCCGGGCCTGGCGCGTTGTTTACCTCCGTATTAGCGGCGTCTGACCGTGATTTTTCATCGAAACTGGCGACCCGCGCAGCCTGCGCCATTGCGGCCTCTCGTCGCGGGCTGACCCATGGCGAACTGTCCCGCATTCTGGCGATTTACCCCTCGCTGAAAGTCGCGGATAGCGAGTTAGTGCCGCTGCTGGCACGGCTTGCCCCGTATTGCCAGAACAGCGATGGTCGACTGCGGTTATTGCATAACACGCTCTATCAGGCGCTACAGGACAATGATGAAATGGAAAGCTGCCGGGAACGTATTCTCGGGGAGATCCAGGACAGCAGCGGCTTTGCGCTGGCGGAACGCACCTGGCAGTGGCTGTCGCTCGGTGAGATCGATCCGGTCATACGCGAACTCTCTGAGGTGATGGCGGTGATCCGTTTGCACGAGGTGGATCCGGCCCTGTTACACACCGTCTGGCAGTTTAGTGGTATTTACGACGGGCGGCGTCTTGACCCCCGGTTTGAACAGACATTTGCGTGGACCGCCCCGGACCCGGCGGTTCTGCAAAACCACCTGCCTGCCGCGCTCTCCATCTTTACCTGGTTACGTCAGAGCCGGGCGGAAACGGCGGCGACACAGTGGGCAGAGATGATTAAACCTGCCGTAGAGGACGATAAAACGCCGCCGGGGCTGAAAGCGCACTTTTACAATACGCTCGCGGTGCTGGCGCAAAAAACCGCTAACCCGGCACTGGCAAAAGAGGCCATGGATCAGGTGCTGGAAAATCTGTTTAACCCCGGTGAAGCCGGCATGAAAATGCTGGCCGTAACCATGTCTAACATGGCGCAGCAACTCAATGCGGCGGGTAAGAGTGAACAGGCGCTGGAACTTTACCAAAAGGCAAAAGTCGCGGCCCTGCAACCCCCGCGGGACCCTGCCGTTCTGGCCAACATTATCATGCAAATCGCGCAGATTAAGGCCCAAAGCGGCAACACCGCCGAAACGGAACAGCATCTGCAGGAAGCGGTTGCACTCATCGAACAGATGCCGCCAACACCGCAGCGGCAAATTATGCTGTCATCGTTTTATCAGGAACTCGCCACCGTTTATCTGGTGGAAAAAAACGTTGCCCGCGCCGTCGAGCTCTATGACCGCGCTATTGCCGCGGTAGAAACAATTTACAGCAGCGACGCAACCGAGATACGCAAACTCGAGGAAAGTCGCGATCTGTTTTACCGCCTGGCCGGCGAGCACGGCCAGACAGAGTAAGCCCGCTTAGTGAACGAGCTTATTCCAGGCACTGCGTAGCTTTTCACCCACGCTACGCTTTGCCTCTGTTTGCGCGCTCGCAGGTTCCGCCGGAGATTCATCTGTCATGGATACCGGCTCCGCTGGCGTTCCAGGTTGTGCCGCTGTTGACCATGTTGAGACGTCGACTTTTAGGGATGTCTGCCATGACGGGGTCGCCATACTGACAGGCGTCTGCCCCCATTGTTCCTTGCGCCCCGTTTTGTCCAGCACGCCTCTTGCCACCAGCCATTGAAACAGCGCATTTTTTTCCGGGGATGCTTCAAGCCACTGCGGCTCCACCATGGTAAAGAGCGTACGGTACAAGGTTTCCGCAGCCGCATACTCGGCCAGAAAATAATGCATTTCTGCTGCCTCCGCCACGGACTGCACCTTAAGCTCAACGTCACCATGGTCATGCTCAACACGAAGCGACATAATTTGCAGCAGCAATGCTTTCGCTTCCTGATATTTCTGCTGTGCTTTGTAAGTACAGGCCAGATTACGCATAACCTTGAGCCTGCCTGCATTCTCCGGCGCGAGCTTACCCTCCTGTACAGCGAGCCATTTCGCCCAGCAGGCGGCCGCCTCATCCAGACGATCCTGGCCCAGGTAGAGCATGCCGAGGTCATCAAGTAACCGTAACATCACCGGGCTTTCAGGCCGACTCAGTTCAGACTGCGTGGTCAGCATCGCTTCATACAGCGGGATCGCCTTTTCATGGCGATCGTCTTCCATATAGAGGTTTGCCAGCGATTGTCGGGCAAATAGCAGCTCCGCCTGATTATCCGGCAGATGTTCAAGCAAAGGGATGGCTTCGCGCAGTTGCGATGCGGCGTCTTCAAGGCGCCCCATAGAATGGTATAACTCCGCCATATAGAATAGCCCGGCAATGAAGTCAGGATGGCCCGGCGATAACGATTTACGCCGGATGTCCATCATCTGCGTAAACAGCGGTTCGGCTTTATCGGCGTCGCCCTGACGATAATAGAGTTCTCCCAAATCGTTCAGACTTGTGGCGATATCGGGATGTTCCGGCGGCAAAACCGCCTTACGCAAGGCCAGCACTTCAAGCAAAACAGGTTCGGCTTCGTCGTAACGCATAAGCTCCATATAGAGCCCGCCAAGGCTGCGCTTTAAGCCAATGAGATGGGGATTGTCGCGGGCCTGCAGACGCGTTCTCACCGCCAGCGATTTACGCAGTAAAGACTCCGCCTGCTCATATTCTTCCAGTTGCTGATAACACTCCCCCAGACTCTGGGCGAGGTTGGCAAAATCGATACTGTTTTCGTTGCTCACCGCTTGCAGTGCTTCGCGCAACAGCGGCTCTGCTTTTTCCGGCTGGCCCAGCGCGCCATAAATTCCGGCGAGGTTATTCAGCACGACGCCAATATCCGGGTGCCCTGCGGGCAACATCTTGCGCATCATTGCCAGCGCATCATGAAGCAGCGGTTCCGCTTTGTCATACTGCCCAAGCAGGCGATAGAAAAGCGCCAGGCTATTGATCGTCCCCATGGTGTTGATCACGTTAACGGGCGTGGCTTTGCGTACCAGAACAGCCGCCAGTTCGCTCCAGCGCACACCAATCTGCCAGAATCCGCGTTGCAAAAACCAGGCGCTTACCGCGTTCATTATGGGCGTAAACACCACCTCAGGGCGCCAGACATTCCAGTTTTCCACCAGCGCATGTAATAACAGCGAAAGGGAGCTTCTCCCGGCGCCAAGTGAGAGCATCGCCTGCGAGGCCAGCTCCGGGTAGCTTTGCTGTAACGCGCAAAAAGCGTCGACATGCCCGAGGGTCTCCACCAGTTGCTCATAATTTTCCAGCGCCATCCATTGGTATGTGCGTTCGGCCACCGAAAACGCATCCCGTTGATTAAACCGGGCCACCAGCGCCCGCCGGGACGGGGACATCAACGGCGACAGCGCGGTCAGCGTTTGGGTAAAGATGGTATGGGTGATACGCAACCTGCCGTCTTCGTTCAGGCAAAACGGCGCGATACGCGCCAGCAAGCGCAGCAAGGTCTGGTCGGCCATTTTCAGACCTGACTGATGCAGATGCGGTGCCAGCAGGACGGCTAAATCACTGTGTGATACCCCCGCGCGGGAAGCGGCAATCAGCGTCGTCGCATGGCTGGCAAGGGAGTATCCCTCAGCGCGAAAATCCCGGTCGGTTTCATTTAACAGCGCCAGGAACAGTTGCCCCGCATCATCAAAAGTGAGCAATGCGCTCACCCGTGCCGCCAGGGAGTCGTGATCCGCATGCAGTCGTAACTCTTCCATCACCAGACGCAAAAACAGCGCGTTACCGCAGGCGGGCGCGGCAACCAGTTGCCCGACTAACGTCTCTGGCAGTTTTTTACTGTACTGGCGCAAAAATAACGTTATGGCCTCGCGGCGATGCGCTTCGGTCAGTTCCGGGAAAGCCAGCGTCTGCCACGTGTCCGGTAGCGGTTCCGTTGAGGTCACCACCAGCAATGTGCCCGGTAAGAAGCGCAGGCCATTGAGGCGGCGCAATCCCGCCTCCTGAGGGGAGAACTGGTTAATGGCATCCAGCAGCAGAATGATGGGCTTGCCCATCTGCACCTGGGCGGCGCTCACGAGTTCCGCAAACGCCGCCCAGCGCGCGTCATCTTCGGTGGGAACATCAAGCGTGGCGGGCAGATAAGGCGTAAGCACCTGTAGCACCCGCTCACGCCAGCTTTCCGGCGTGTTATCGCCGTCCGCGCCAACGAAATGGGCGATCACCAACGCCGTGTTAAAGGTTTCAGAGGCCACCAGGTCGGCCATAAACGCACTTTTTCCCCGTCCGGAATCGCCGACCAGCGCCAGACGGTTCAGGGGATCGCGCGCCTGATCTCCATTCGGGCGCATGGCAGCAAGCGTATCCTGTGCCCATGTCTCAACCTGCTGTTTAAAAGCCGGCAACGGCACATAGTTCTCGCGCCGGGAAAGCGCATAGCATTGTTGCGCATGTAACCTGAGCTGCCGTTCATTCGGCACCTCATCAAGGGGGAAGTGGGTATCCAGTTCGGCAGTTAAGAAATCGAGGATCTGCTGACCAAACTCGCTGATCGCCTGGTAGCCATCAACACCGATGCACTCCGCGTGCGTCTCTCTGATTGCCCTTTTCAGGGCCGCAAGCTTGTCGCGGGCCGCTTCTGTGCTTTCATAGAACGTGGCCGACTCTTTCCCGGCAAGAGAAGCCGTTAAATCCGGATGGCGAAAATAGAGCTGGACCCGTTGCCTGCTGACCCCCTGCGCATCGTCCATAAACCCAAAGCGCATCTCCAGTTCGGTAACGCTGATACCTTCCGCCAGCGCCGCTTCGATACGTCGGGCATAAGGGTTTTCTTCCTGCGCCGCCTGGTGCCAGTAATTTTCCAACTCGTGACGCTGTGGTACCCAACCGTAACGTTCGCCGATAAAGCCAATAAAGAACGGCGAAATGCCCAGCGCGCGGCAGCGGGCGATCTCTTCGAGGCAGATTTGCACCGTCTGGCCGTTGTGCGCATCCTCTTCGGTAATCCCCCAGCGCAGGTCAATCTCGCTAAATACCACCTGGCGTTCAAGGCACTGCTGTCGAAACAGGGGAAAAACGCGGGTCAGTAATTCATGACGCTCGTTTTCCATATCCCGAAAGGTGGAAGACAAAAACAGGCGAATCTGGCGAGGCTGACTGGCTGACGTTGGCATTAGCGCTGTTCCATGTGGTTGGTCGGTAACATATGTATCCGTAACGACGAATAAGGTTCCGGGCCTGGCTTTTCACCGAATCATCGACCCGCTCTGACGCCAGAATTTTCTCCAGCGTGAAGATACCCAAACCCCGATTCATATTGGCCACCCGCCACCGCGCCTCATCATCCACCGGATGATTTTGGGTACGCAGAACACCACGCGCATGTAAAAGGGTGCGTATTTTTAAATGCAGAGACAATAAAGCAATAGCGCGTAACGAGGATAAATCCTGTTCTGTGCAATCTGGCTTATCCATGTATTTATCTGGACCCCAATGTCACCGCTGCAAGAGGGGCTGTCAGCCTGGCATTTTGCTCTTTCTAACCGGGTTCGTCATCCCCCAGAACTGGTCGAAACGCGCCTTCCTGAAAACAGGGATTGTTACCCGCCCGCTGTTATCTGACAATGACAAAATATAAAGGTAGCCGCGCAGGGAGAGCCACAGATGAAAAAGTATTCTTACCCGTATTTGTTGACTCTCGCCCTTGCCGCTGTGGCGGCGATTTTTGGCTTTTTCGCCTGGCGCAACATGATTTATCGCCCCACCTTCCTGTCCCACACGGCGTTTCGATATATGGTGATGACCGCGCTTGCGATGACGGTTGTCGTCTGCTTTGCCCTACGAAAACGCTTTGCCGCCAATATCAGCACACGGACGGAATATCTCAAAGCCTGGTGCGGTATGGCCCTGGGGATGGTGTTTGTTTTTTCCGCGCTCTTCACCACGCTCACCTGGCTGCTGCCCGGCGTTGAATCGACCTATACCGCCCCTTATCGCTACAGCTCTGGCGGCTCACGAAACTGCTCCGGAGCCAGCGTCTATGACCGCGATCTTGATGAAGAGATCCGTATCTGCGAACCCTCCGGCAATCTCTTTTCAGATAGAAATCTGCGGGTCATAAAGCGGACCAACGTACTGGGCATGGTGGTGATAGACGCCACCACACTCCCCTGAGGCCTCGCCTGCCAGCCTGAGAGAGCATCAGACATATTTACTGTTAGTGACAAAATGGCAATGGGTAATGAAATATTGCTGGTTTCGCCGGAACGTGACTGCGCGTAGCATGATGTCCTTCCCTGTGACCCGTGTCGGTGGCAAGGAAACACGCAGATTCGCCCTATTCTTCGACAGCGTTATTCGATGTTGCAGCGCAGGGGATGGAAGGATGTCACGTCTTTATCCCCCTGATAAAATCTCTCTCTTATACGTGGGAAAAACACAATGAAAAGCTGGCTTGTAGCGTTACTTAGCGCGGCACTGCTCTCTCCCCTGGCCGCATCGGCTGACAGCACTTACGTCTTCTTTCGTCACGGCGAGAAACCGGACAACAACAGCGGGCAGCTCACCTGCAAAGGGTTAAACCGGGCGCTGAGTCTCCCCTCGGTACTGCTCAAGCGCTACGGTAACCCGGACGCGTTGTATGCCTCAGCGCCGAAAGAGAAAAAAACCGGCAGCTCGCTGCGCCCGCTGACCACCATTACGCCGCTGGCGATTCAGGTATCCAAACCGGTGGTACTGCGTTTCCATGCTGATGACACCAGCGAACTGGTTTCCGCACTGCTGGCGCAGCAAAACCAGCCGCTGACGTTTATTTCCTGGGAGCATAAAAATCTGGTCACCGCCGCGAAAACGCTGATTACCCAGACGGGTGGCGATGCGTCGCAGGTGCCTTCATGGCCGTCGGCGGACTTTGATTCGATTTATGTGGTTCAGCTTGACGCACAGCAGCATTTTAAATCGTTTACCCAGGATACCGAAGGGCTGAATGACGTCTCCAGCCAGTGTTCTGCTCCGGCGCAATAATCGGTGTAAAAGGAAATAGCGAGGAAAAGGATTACCTCGTTATTCCTTTTAAAATGCTAATATTTCTTTTATAGAAACAATAAAGTGCGATAAAAATGCGCGAAAACAGAAGAGTAGTGCTATTAATAACTCTAATTAAAAACAAGAAGACAATTCGGGACACAACAGCGCATTATCTTTAAATCAGCGCATAAAAATGGCCCATCTCCCGTGCCGAATATCAAAACGTTTATAAGCCTGATTTAGCTTAAGGCAACGAAAATTTCGTAAGGAAAAATAGCGACCGAAATATACGCCTGGAATATATCGAAAAATAAAGCAAAAAAAGAAAATCCCTTTTGCGACTTTAGCGCTGAGTCTTATCTGTATTTATACTGTAACCAGTAAAGACAGGGTGGTTAATTAATGCACAGAGCAATGCATAAATATATCGATACTTTCACTGATACCCTGCGCCTTTTCTTTTTTGGGTTTCTCTTTTTTTTCTGCCGCCCGGTACTGGCAGATGAGCCACACATTGCATTAAGCGAATATTTTATTGAAACCTGGTCGACAAAAGACGGCCTGCCACACAATAGCATCAACGCCATCGCACAGACCCGAGAAGGTTATTTATGGTTCGGCACCTGGGAAGGGTTCGCCCGCTACAACGGCAAAACCTTCCAGGTCTTCGAGCGCGGCGGCGAAAGCGCCATGCCCGACTCCGGAACGCTGGCGTTTGTCGCCGGGCCAGACGGCAGCCTGCTGGTTGCAGGCGCGCGCGGCGGTCTCTCATCCTGGAAAGATGGCATCTGGACGCCCTATGCTGCGGCACCGACCATGATTGGTTCCGCCATGCGCGACAGTA
The DNA here is from genome assembly GCF_052061655.1 of Phytobacter diazotrophicus. Classification (NCBI taxonomy): domain Bacteria; kingdom Pseudomonadati; phylum Pseudomonadota; class Gammaproteobacteria; order Enterobacterales; family Enterobacteriaceae; genus Phytobacter; species Phytobacter diazotrophicus. Next base: position 4,543,716 of record NZ_CM125428.1, read on the forward strand.
AAGGCAATCTGTGGGTGACCATGCCCGGAAAAGGCCTGTTAATGCGCCCCGCCAATGAAACCGGCGCAACGCGGGATGTGCATATTCTCGATAACGTCACCGCCAACAAAAGCGTAGAAGACGCGGACGGCACTATCTGGGCCGCAACCGACAACGGCCTGTATCAGGTGATCGACAATAAAGCGACCCCGGTGCCGCCAGCCAGCGGTTTGCCGCAAGTCCGCGCTTTTAGTTTGCTGGTAACAGACGATAACACCTTACTGGTGGGTACCGAAGCCGGCGTCTGGAAGCGCGTCGGTGAAGATTTTCAGCCGCTGCACCCGGAACTTACCAACGAAGTGGTCTCCACCATGATGCAGGATAAGCGTGGAGATATCTGGTTCGGCACCATTAACCACGGCATATTCCGCCTCAGTCAGGAAGGGCTGGAACACCTGAATATTGATAATGGTATCGTTCATAACCGCGTGCAAAGCATCCTGGAAGATCGGGAACAAAGTATCTGGATTGGTACTAACTCGGGATTGATTCGCCTGCGTCGCGCGCCGTTTATCACCGTGAGCACCCGTCAGGGCCTGAACGGCGATTATGTTCGTACCGTGATGACCCACTCGGACGGCAGTATCCTGGTGGGCACCAGTACCGGGCTGAACCGCATTCGGAATGGGCGCGTAGAACAAATTAACTGGAATCAACACACGCAGCCGTCGGTACTGAGCCTCGGCGAGGCCACGGATGGCAGCGTATGGGTGGGCACCTATACCGATGGCCTGCTGCACTGGAAAAATGGCCAATTAACCCCGGTATTACAGCAATCTAATGGTCTGCCCGGTAACGAAGTACGCGCCATCCTCACCGATCACCAGCAGAACCTGTGGATTGGCACCGCCTCCGGATTGAGCGTCTTACGCGCCAATGGCACGCTCCATACCTACTCGGCAGATGACTGTCTTCCTGCCAGCTTTATTATGGCGCTGCAGGAAGATGAACAGCAGCGCATTTGGGTGGGTACTGGCGTGGGGGTCTCCGTTTTTCATAACGGAAAATTTGAGCACATCAATATTTCCGCCATGGAGAATGCCGAATATGCCTTCGGCTTTTACAGCGAACCTGGCTATATGTGGATGACGACTGACCGGGGCTTGCTCCGCTATCGGAGCAGCGATGGCGCAATCGGTATGGTGGGACGTAAAAACGGTCTGCCCATCGATAAACTGTTCCAGGTGATACCCGACAATATGGGGTATCTGTGGCTTAGCTCGAACCGCGGCATGATTCGGATAAGCAAAGCCGAAGCCGTGGATGTTATTGAGGGGCGTAAGCGGCAGATTGCCGTGACCACGTTCGGTGAAAGTGACGGAATGATCAGCGCGCAGGCCAATGGCGGCTCAATGCCCGCCGCCACGCGCGCCGGTGATGGCGGTATCTGGGTGGCGACCGCCCGCGGTGCGGTGATGGTTCACCCTGAACGATTAGGGGAATTTAGCAAGACACGGTTAGCTGCGGTGGTGGAGTCGGTTGAGAGTAACACCACGCCGCTCGATAATGACTATACCTTCCCTGCCGGAACAACACGCATCCGGATAAACTATTCCGGATTAGGCTACGTTCTGCCGGAGCGTATTCGTTATCGTACCCGTCTGGAGGGCTTTGACCCACAGTGGATCGATCGCGAAAACAATACGTCAGCGGAATACACCAACCTGCCGCCGGGGAACTACCGCTTCAACGTTTCCGCCAGTTACCCCAACGGCGAGTGGAATGGCTCGGACACGGTTATCAATCTGCGCATCAACCCATTTTTCTGGCAGCGGCCCCTCTTTCAGGTGCTGTTAGTGCTGCTGTTTCTGTTGGCGCTGTTTATGGTCTTTCGCTGGCGTCTGAGGCAGGCACGCCGTAACGAAGAGCGTCTGCGCACGCTGATTGCCGCCAAGACGCTGGCCTTACAGGAGCAGGCTGAGGAGTTTGAACGACAGGCCAAAGAGGATCAGTTGACCGGGCTGGCAAACCGCCGGGTCTTTGATAAACAACTGATGCTCGGCTTCGACGATGCCCGTGCGCATGATTATCCGCTGACGCTGGCAATCTTCGATATTGATCACTTTAAGCAGATTAATGACCGTTGGTCGCATGTGGTGGGTGATAAGGTACTGCAAAGTATCGGGGACCTGCTGCGTAATACACAGCAGGACGCCAGGCTGAGCGCCCGTTGGGGCGGTGAAGAGTTCACTCTGCTGTTTCCGCATATGCCGATAGCGCAGGCTGCGGCGATTTGCGAATCACTACGGGTTACCTTATCGCAGACGGATTATCGGCATATCGCCGAAGGGCTGCAGGTGACGGCAAGCTTCGGCCTGGCGGAGTCGTCCTCTGCCAGTGACAGCAATGCGTTAATTAAGCAGGCCGACCACGCGCTGTATATCGCCAAGCAGACTGGCCGCAACAAAGTGGTTTGCTGGTCCGGCGAAGAGGAGAGCGTACCCGGTCATTTTCAGATTTAAGGTTTGATGTTGAATAGAGACCCGCCGGGAGGCGGGTTTTGTGGCGTATTAACGGTTTAAAACTCAATTTGGCGTCAATACCCCGGCATTTTCCCGTGTACGCCCAGGATCACTCACAGGTCGCTAACACAGCGTCTTTCTTGCCATAGTGGGCTGAGCATTTTTTTGCATCGGCAGGGACTTTAATTGTTGTGGTTTTATCTATCCCTTTATAACGGCAGACCAGGAATAAAGACGTATTATGCTCTTTCACATAGCCCTGATAATCCTTTAATGCCCACACCCATGCATCAAGCGTGTCTGGCATTACATCCGCTTTCTCTTCAGGAGGCCCCATAAAAAGGCTGACGTAATTCATTATGTATGTCTTATTATTTTCCTTTAACGTCTCAGGGCAGTTTATTTTTTCGGCCTGGGCAATACCTGAAAACAAAAATATGCTGGCGCTCAATAATAATGCGTTACTCCACGACATATTTGTCTCCGTTATTGCCATTCAGAAACCCATGCTGATAGCGGGTTTCTGAACAAAAACCGCGAATCCATACCTGTGCAGAGAGACGTTATTCGCAAGCTGCTATAAGCTTACGGTTCTTATCATAGGCAACGGAACATTTTTTGGCCGTGGCCGGAACAATCAACTCGACGCTCTGCTTCGTGTTCTTATAGTGGCATATAAAATAGAGCGACGTTTTATGCTCTTTCGCCTCATCCTGATAATCAGGCAGCGTCCATACCGTCTCCCGATCGGTATCCGGCATCAGTTCGACTAAATCTTTAGGCGGCCCCACGAACAAACTGGCATCGTTTAAGGCGTGTGTTTTATCTTGCTGCGTAGGATATTGCGGACAAACCGTTGCTGCCTGGGCCGCGCCAACAGATAAAAACAGCCCCGCACCGAGCAAAAGCGTCTTACTCCACAACATAGTAATTATCTCCATTGTTTTCCGCACGTGGTGCCTTATGAAAGCGGATGGTGCGTTTGCTGACATAATGTGGTGTGGCCTCACGTTCACCAGAAGGAAGTGTCCGGTGGTTCATCCACTGATCCAATACCTGTATGCCCGACGCATCCTGCCCAAGGTAAATAGCGGCGTGGGAACGTCCGTCAGTATGGTTGCCATAGCGACCATCCGCATCAAACGTGGCAATTGCCGTACCGGGCGCAATGGTCATATTACCTTTAACTAATTCGCCGCGTTTCCATGCTACCGTGCGCGGCATATTGGCCGCTTTTTGCGTGTACGCCACACACTGACCATTACCTACAGACTGACCGACATACGCTAACGGTGTTTTTGCGATATATGCCATGGAGTTAACACCCGTAGAAGTTGAGTGATGACATTCTGCATCTAATGTAAAGATATGCAAATAGAGGACAAGGACGGATTTTAAATTAAGATAATTCCTGGCTGGAGTATGTATTATATATTTATCAGCCGATTATATTAAAAGCGCGCCGTGATTGTTGGCCGCTGAAAATGAAGATTTGAGCCTGCCCCCCCCCTGATAAAAAGCTATTTATGGCAGGCTCAGCATCCCATGACGGGATTACAGATTAGATTTTTTATCCGCTTTCGCGGGCGCATTCTGTTTTGTCGGCGCGCCTAACGTGTGCTTAAACCAGCCGACAACATGGTCAATCACCTGCGGCTGATACCAGTGAATATCGCCATGCTCCGCCCCCTCAACCAGGACATAATCGGCGGTGTCTTTTTTAGCTTTCAACGCCTGATATAACTGCGCGCTTTGCTGAGGAGAAACCAGCGTATCCGCACTTCCGTGCATAATCAAAAATGGCGGTTCATGGCCGGTAATATGGCCCATAGGGCTTGCGACAAGCGCTTTTTTCGGGTCGCTGTCGATGGTTGCCCCGGCAAAAGTGCGAAATGCCGCGCCGTGGACCAGTAACGCTTCGGTCACCGCCGCTGAGCGATGCACCTGCTGTATCTGTTCCGGGAAACCTTCGCCTATATTAAGCAAATTCGAGATGCCATAAATCGTGGCCACACCCTGAACGTCAGATGACTGCTCGGGGTAATCTCCCTTGTCATACTCTTTTTCGCCGTTGGTCGTTCCCAGCATTTGCGCCAGCCATCCCCCGGCGGAATCACCCAACACGGCAATGCGGGCAGGATCGATGTTGTACTCTTTGGCGTGCGCTCTGAGGTAACGTACCGCCGTTTTCCCGTCGACCAATGGCGCGGGGAATTTATCCGGAATTACGCGGTATTCCGCGGCGGCAACCACATAACCTGCGTTCGCCAGCGCCATACGCATCGCGATGTATTTATCGTGATTGGCCGTCATAAAACCACCGCCTGGGAAATAGACAATGGCCGGTTTCAGGTCATTATTGCGCGGGACCAACAGCGACATCCTGAGCTGCCTGAGCGCCACGCCATCTTTGACCTGCGAGTAAATCACGTTGCTGAATAAATCGGTCTGATCCTGTGACGGCGTGAATTGCATTATCTGTGCGCCCTCGGTTGATCCAGGTAAGGTGTCGGCAGCGGCAACCGCATGTGAAATAGCGGACGATAACAGCATACAGCCCGCCAGAATAAGGGATGTTGATTTCATAATGTCCTTCTTGTGTAGGGGGATTTTTTCCCGATCCTGACGCAGGATATCATTCGAATTAACCGATGAATAACGCAAGAAGTCGATGTAATTGATGCAGTAATCCGATGATTCGCGCCAGAAAATCTCTGGCGCGGGTGATGTCATCGGCAAGTGCTTAGCATACTGAACCAAACTCCATACTTTCAGGCTCAATGACGTCCAGGAAAGCGTCACAGAGCGGCTGACCCTGCCAGGAGGCACAAATAGCCTTCGCACTTGCCTGACTGTCAGCAAAGACGAGATCGACAAAGACCCCATCCCCCAGGCTTACCAGATGCTGGCTTTTCCACCCCGGTTGCAGCGCAAGGTAACTGTCGACCATCTGGCGATAAGCGTTGCGCATTGCATGCTCATCGACACCTGACTTTAACCGGAATCGGCCAATTTCGATGCCATTCCCGGCGCTTAACGATGAGGCCTGTGCTTCTCGTGCGATGAAATGTCCCATGCTGTGCAGTAAACTGACAGAGGCCCTGAAAGCGGCAAACTCGGGTTGGCTGCCAACAGCCTTTGCCGCCGCCTGAGCTTCTTCTGCGCTATGCCAGGTAACGAGGTCCACGCGTTCGGCGGGGTTATCGCTACCGGAAAGTGCCAACCAGCCAATAAACCCAGGAAAATGTTGTAACAGTTGCTGGGCCGTTACTCTTGCGGCATCCGCCTCTTGTGGGTTTTCTACCTTGTAGATGACGAGTTCGTAACAGGGTGTGGTCATGCCGGGCTCCGTAATGATAATGATGTGAGGCCTGCATCGTATGCTCTCCCCCTGACAGTTCTTGTCAGGGTCATGTAATATCTCCCTATGAAAACAATCCGACTCTTCACCTTGCTTGACCATCTGCGTGGTCGCATACATCCGGTCTCCGCCGAGGCGCTGGCCCAGGCGCTGGATGTTTCGGTAAGAACGATCTATCGGGATATGGCAACGTTGCAGGCCATCGGGGCGCCTGTGCGCGGCGAGTCCGGGTTGGGCTATGTGCTTGAAAAAGAATATTTTCTCCCCCCGCTGACTTTTGACCACGATGAACTGGACGCCATCATGCTGGGCATGCGATTGATTGGCGCGCGGGGTGACGAAGAATTGTCAGCGGCTGCGAGCAGAGTCTCCGCGAAGATCAGTGCAGTGATTGATGTCAAAAATACGGACAGCTACAAACAACGCCCTCTTCGTGCCGCCACCCGGCGCAGCGAGGAAAGCGAAAAGGCGGTAAAACACCTGGCGTTTCTCCGTCTTGCCACGCGTCAGCGACTCCAGCTCAATATTCATTATGTTGATTTAAAAGGAAGGGAAAGCCACCGCATTGCCCGCCCGCTTGGCCTCACCATATTTGATACGGTTTGGATACTGACGGTCTGGTGCGAGAATCGCGCAGATTTTCGTAATCTCAGGATCGATAACATTCTGGCGGTCGAGAGTACGGGGGAAAAATTTCGCCATGAACGTGGCAAGTTATTTGAGGACTACCTTAAGACCCTCTAACTGATATGATCAGCAGGAAAATTCTCCCGCCCCAAAAAGACCGGAGGGAATGACTATGTCGTGGAATAAGGAAATAATTTTAGGTTGCGCGGTTTTTCTCTTTTCCAGCGCTGTTTTTTGCCGAAAAAATCAACTGCCCGCCTGTTTTACAGGATGGCAATAAAACATACCGAATGAATGTAGTAGATGTTTTCGTCGGGCCGCCAGAAGAAAGGGCGTCATTATTAGCGGATACAGGCGAAGAAATGGTATGGATACAGCAAAGATGAGTTTTACGCCTCTTGTGAATAAACCTGCGCATTGCCAGATATCGCCCGCTTAGCGGAACTGGCGATACGCCATAAACCGTCAATAAGAGGTGAACAGTAAATTGTTCACACTCCGCAGTGTTTCATCGCATACAGAACGTTTACCACTCAATATTTAATCAGCGTTTAAATAAACGGTAGCTCCATAGCGCCAGAGCAGCGATCACAACAGCCAGACCAGTCTTGATAAGCAACAGCGTGAAGGCGTAATTATTCATCGCCTCTTCGCCATCACCCGTAACAGAAATATGACGCATAAAAATATCGTTAACCCAACGATCTGGGATCAGAAAGAACGCAGCAATCAGCACAACAATAAACAGGATAATTTTCATCTCACATCACCGAAAAGAGTAAAGGGGATTATGCGCCGCGGGATCATAGCACAAGCAAAACGCAAAAAAGCCATGCTAATACGTCTAAGAATAGTGAGACAGGTTAATTTATATCAATTCATTACTATCGGCTCCTTGCAATGGAGAGTATGCAGATGAATCTTTGAAAAAATTATGTACAAATAATAATTAGATCCCTTAGAGTACCGCAAAAGTCACAAAATTTGTGTGGAACCTGACCTTTATGGACGTAAAACTGCAACCTTTGATGGGAAGAGATATGCGCGATAAAATGACCACTCAACGGTGGTCCTTCTTTTTGCTGAGTTTGACTTTAGCGGCTCTCTTCATTCCAATGTTCCACCATAACTTATGGGGAGGCGATGATTGGGGGCCACATGTATTAAGGCTGCAAGCTCTCAATGCACAACTTGACCATCAACAATTCCCTCCCCTTTTTGACTACTGGACAGAAAATCAGTACGGCTTATCGTGGGGAGCATTTTATCCCCCTCTGAGTACTTTATTGCTTTTTATAAGCAGACTTTTTCTATTTGGCTTTGACAATAATGCGCTACAGATGAAATTCACCCTGGGATCAATTATTCTAATCTCAGCATTTTCAGCATACTATGCAGCTAAACGGGAGTTTTCATCCGCAACAGCCGGCAATATCAGCGCAACACTTTTTATTAGCTCAAGTTATTTCCTATGCAATTTCTTCCAAAGATTTGCTGTCGGGGAATGTCTCGCAATGGCGTTCATGCCATTGCTTATTAGGGGATGCAATGCATTATTAACAGGAGACAAAGATCGAAAACTCATTCCTTTGTCCTGCACATTAATACTATTAGCCAACATCCCTAGTTTCATCGTTGCATTAATTTTCTTTTTCATATTCTCGCTGATAAACATAAAAAAAATAATTACCCGTGAAAACATTATTTTCCTGGCAAAATCAGCTCTGGTCAGTCTGCTAATTTCCATTTTTTACTGGTTACCACTGTTCTATCATATGCATTACTCTGATATCTTTGCATTCACCAAAATGCAGAAATCTTATGAATTTATAAATCAAACCAGGGTTAAAATTACCCATGTATTATTTGCGACTAAAAACACAAGTGGAACGATTGGGTATAGCTTATTTCTAAGCCCTGGAATTTTAATTATTGTTTTATCTATTATTGCACTATTCACTGATAAAGAACGCATATCAAGATCTATGCTTCTAATCGCTGGTATTCTTACATTAATGCTATGCCCTGTTTTTTCATGGAACTGGATACCTGAAAAAATATCTGTATTACAGCTAATTCAGTTCTCATGGAGGTTGTTGAGTTGCATCACTGCAATCCTCTCCCTTTATGCTGTACTGCCTGTATTGCAATGGATGAATAAAACAAAAAGTTGGCTATTTATTTTACCGATACTCATTGCATTGCAAATCACATTCCCGATTCACGGTGCAATTTTTTCCACACCGCCAGAATTCAGTTCAAACATTTTATACCGTGATTATGTTAATAATAATATAAAATTCCCAATCACTCATGAGTCCCTCAATACAGCAGGATCTCTTGTTATTGAAAAACCGAATGGTTTTAATAATGGATATCCTTATTTTCAGGTTGAAGCAGAAAAACCGACCCTCTTTACCCTACCTTATATTATGTATTCTGGTTATTATCTTATGATTGATAATAAAAAGACACAGCCAATATATTTAGAGAATGGTTTTATAGGCGCGAACATAGAGAAAGGCATGCACACCATCGCTCTAGGATACGATAAAAACATTTACATCATCCCAGGATTAATTAGTCTTGCGATGCTATTAATTATTATCGTTTCAGAAACTCGATTGTATATACGACGACACCGCTAAACACCTCTGAACGGCCACGCATAGTGATTTTTTCGTTGTTCATCACTAGCGTGGTACTACAAAAAACGCTCAGCATGGTTCGAAGGTAGCGCAGAACATACACATATTGTTTGCCAATAAACCCATCTGATTGCCAGATACCTTCTGGTTTGACAGTGAAGGTAAGGTCAATACCGAAGGTAACTGGCAGAGCGGGAATAAGGCCGTTATTTTTACCTGCTCACACCAGGCTTAAAGCGTAAAGCTATCGCAATCAACAGGATGACGCCTGCACTCATAATGAGCCACGCGTTTGTCAGTGACGCACCGCTGTCGCGCACCATACCGGCGATTAATGGCATCAGCGCGGCAATCAGGTACCCACCACCCTGCACTCGTGATAACAGTTTCCCTGCCTCGGCCGGCGTTCGTGCATGATCAAATGTCACGATGAGCGATAGCGGGAACAGCGCGCCGATACCGCAACCAAGCAGTAATGTTGACACAACTGGCGTGGTTCCCGGAGAAAAGACAAGACACATCAACCCTGCCAGCAACATCAACAGCACGATGAGCAGCGGAACACGGCGGTCAGGAAAGCGCGTTATTAGCGCTGAAACGGCAAAGCCTGCCACAACTTCGGTTAACGTAAGCCAGGCCAGCATATAGCCGCTGCTCCGTGCGCTCCAACCCGCCTGGATATAGAGAGGAGGAAGCCACGCCAGTACCAGGGTATAGGCGCCTGTCCCGATGCCAAAAAATAGCAATAACAACCATGTCCTGGATGAAGATAATGTCACCTCTGCGAACACCGTTTTTTCCACCTGGCGGTGTCTGGCCCATGACTGCCAGAATATCAGGGCAAGAAGTGCTAACAAACCGGCTATTGCCAGCGTAGGCTTTAGATCAAGCCGGGTAAACAAAGGCTCGGCCGTGGCGGCAGCCAGCGCCGCACCGGCCATAATTCCGGTGCTGAACAGAGACATAAACGTGCTGGCCGATTGCGCGTATTCTTTTTTTATCAGCGCTGGCATTAACGCCTGGATCATGCCGATACTCGCACCACCCGCTAAAGCTGTACACATAAGCCCCGTGAGTGATGTGCTAAAGCCCCGGAATAAACAGGCGAAAAGCAGTATGGAAAGCCCTACTGTAATACCCCGGACTGCACCGGTTCTGGCTAAAAGCCATGGTCCACTCAGCGCAACCAGTCCCATCATGGCGACAGGCAAGGTGGTGAGCAGACTGAATTCCGTGGCGGATAGCCCTGCTTCACGCTGCAAAACCGGAAATAACGGTCCGATGGAAGCCAGGATGGGGCGAAGATTCAACCCGATCAAAAAAGCGATAAATGCGAACATAAGGGGCGAAGATGCTATGCGTTTCAAAACGTAATCCTTTTAGGCATGTGATTGCTCCAGCAAAAAATGCGTAAGCATTTATCTTAACATTAAGATAAATGTGTTCCTTGTGTAAGATGGACCGCACAACTCGATAAATAACCCTATTTAAGGTACGAAAATGCATGACCATATCGACTTCGTTGTCAGCCAGTGGGACAGCGCAATGCCTGAGCTGGACGCCTCTTCAATGAAAGTTTTTGGCCGAATGTTGAGGGTGATGAAGCATTTGGGGAAGATGCGCGCTCAGGCGCTGGAGCCGTTCGGCTTTCGCGACGGGGAATTTGACGTCCTTGCCACTTTACGCCGAGCCGGCGCGCCTTATTGTCTTTCTCCAACACAGCTCTATAAATCGCTGCTGGTCACGTCCGGGGCGATGACGAATCGCCTTAACCATCTTGAAGAGCAAGGACTGATTGAGCGAATTCATGATCCCGATGACAAACGCAGCACACTGGTCAGCCTGACAGCTTATGGGCGAGAACGTATCGAACAAGCGCTTCTCGTCCACACTGAAACGCAAAACGCGATACTGGCTAACCTCTCCCAGGCTAAACGGGAGCAGCTTGAATCATTATTAAGGGAGTTGCTGCTGACATTTCCGGGCTGAGATTGCGGACCTCGCTCATATCGATAATGGCCTGGTAATTAAAGGCCCGCTCATGGGCATCTCTCTTTAAGCCATCGTTAAATGGCTCTGAGGTGTCTGTTGAATTCGAGGCGATACAAGCGTCCAGTAAATTTCCATTTCTCAGGCTTTCTTTAAACGGTTCGCGAAATCCGCCATATCCGAATGACTCACCACTCGCCCCGCATCTACATCAGCAAGACCCGCCAGTACACTTTGATGCCCCCGCTCTCTTTCTGCCAGCATGGAGAGCAACGCTTCCTCTATGATCCATCTTTTTGAACTATCCAGCTCTATCGCCAGGTTTTCGACAGCAGCGGTCAACTCGACAGGGATCTGAGCACTGATAGTTTGCTTAGCGGAAGAACCCCATAGGGATTACCTCGTTTAATAACATTTAATAACTTCTATTAAGGTGAACATAACAGTGTCGATAAAAGCATCACTTCTTATTTCGCAGGCAACGCTCCCGAATAGTGCTTTGTTACGATATCGTTCAGATCTCTATATTTGAACGTGAGTCCAGTTGATAACAGGAAATAAGAAACGGGCTGCAAACTGCAGTATACGGACTTTGAACTGGTTTCAGGAAACCTGGGGAGAGTTTGAAATGGTGCCGATAATAGGAGTCGAACCTACGACCTTCGCATTACGAATCAGAAGCACCGTATGTAACTGTATGTTTTAAAAAGTATTGACCGCATTCACAAAGCCAATGCTGATGGCACATAAAGAAAGATGATGTGCAGTAATTTCTGGTGTATGTCACATTCATGGCACAACCAATCACATCACCGGGCTGTCGTCTTCATCGGCACGGTTAACGAAATACCTCACCCTGCCAACAACACTCACATCCTCTAACGACTCTCCCTCGATCGCCTCGCCATCTTCCATAATGAACGACTGGCCCATCAGTTTCGCAAACTACTGGCGCCCGTACAGCGAAAGAACGACAGTACAACCCTGCTCAAGTTTTCCAGGATTGGCCTCAACGACGGCATAGCCGGTTGCAGTAAGCATTAATCCTGTAGTGGCGTTTACGCCGCAAATCGCATCGATTGTTGGCATTAGCGGACAATCCCCATGTTTCTCAGAAGCCACAGGCGGTTTTCACTGAAATCGGGCGTTTTATCGACGAAACTGGGCTGGTTCAGCTCGATCCACCTGTTGGCATCCTGCTCGGTGAAGTGGTGGTTGTACTGCCGTAGCACCCGAATGAAATCGTGTGTGTGCAGGCACATGTAGCCCTTTGGGTTGAGTTATAATGCTTCACGGAACGCAACAAAAACATCGTTTCGGCGGGGCATAGGCACCTCCTGAAAATACTGTATACAAAAACAGTACAATCAGATATAAATGAACGTTTCAAGCTATCGATTTTGGAAAATGTAATGGTTTGCGCTTTACAATTATGAATGCGCACTTCAGCATACGCGCCATCATTTTTCAGATAGTGAATCTGCATGAATAAGAATTACAGAACGGCGCTGACAGCCGTCGCCGCGATGGCTTTCGTGGTGTTTATTGCCAGCATGAGAACTGGATCATCGCCTGACGTTAATGACTGGGATGCATCAGCAAAGAAAACAAATGCGTTCGCAGCGATATAATGAAAGAAGGTGATCCGGTTTTTACAGCGAATCCTGCGCTGAAAAAAATAAAATATACCTACGAAGGGGGTAAGGTTTATTTCAGGGATGAGTAGAGAAAAGGCCGCTGAATGCGGCCTTTTGTTTTAAGCAGCAGGCTCAGATACCTGCTCTTTTTTAATCTTGCGGTTTATAATCCATTTACCAAAATTCATACCAGGCATTTCAATATATTTGTAAGTTATGCGTGAAACGATCACTGTTAAACCACAAGCCACAAATGCAGCAATAATGAACTTAATTGCTGGTCTCATCCCCATTTCATTTATATATGCAAACACACCCAATTTCTCCAGAGTATAGAGAACGATGCTGTGCATTAGATAAATACTGTAGCTTGCTTTACCTAAGAATCTGGTGAATTTTGTGTTTATAAGAGCAGGCATGCCAATGATTGAAAATGAAATCATGCCAATCCAGATTAGTGAATAGAACAGGTACAGGTTAATCGGGTAGTCTTTGAAGCTGAAATAATAAATAAGGAATATGAACAGTACGATAAGTGCAATACCACTTACCTTCCCAGCATTGTTGCCGAGCAATTCTTTGGCCTTCCTCAACTCAGGGAGCCACAGGTATACTGCGATACCAGAGATAAAGAAAACCATGTGGTTAAGAATGTTCATGTAGACTTCAACACCAGTCGCACCTGGTACTACTGCAATATTAGACGATACGAATATTGATACCAGCCACAGAGCGCCGACCAGTTTCTTATGGTTACTGAGTACAAAAATTGCCGGGTAAAGCAGATAAAATATCCACTCAATACTCAAAGACCATCCAGCCCAAACGATACCGTCCTGCATTTTAGGAACCAGGTTAAATAAAAACGTTCCTGACATTAACAATTCAAATAATGAAGGGAGGTGGTCAAATGCTTTAAATATTATCATGCCTTCAATCAGCATCGCGAAGTAGAACAATGGTGCAAGCCTGAAAAAACGTTTAATAAAAAATGCCTTGAAATCGGCTTTATTTATAAACTCGTCATTATACGTATACGCAATTGAGAATGCGCTGATTGTGAAAAACAGAGTAACGCTGGCAGTGAACCTGCTGCCAATTTGCGACACCACGGGCCCAAAATCAATTCCAGATTGAGCTATCAGGTGTACAATTATTACTGATATTGCGGCAAATCCGCGTAATATATCAGGTCCTGCTATACGTTCTTTGCTTGTTAATTGCATGATATTTCGCCAAAAATATAGAAAACAACATCACATCCAGCGATGCCAACCATAAAGTGGCAACAAATATACAGGGTTTGATGTGCGTTTTCTCGATCTTTTTGGCTGCAAAAATGGTAGGGCGGCATCCTTGCCACGAGGATTAGTCTGGTAATGAGTAGTGAACGTTACCGAAACAGATATAACGAGAGGCTGCTGGTACAGTGAGCGCTACGACCAGCCCCGATGTATCAACCCTGATGGTGGCAGTTGAGCTAAGGGCGGCAGAGTTTACGTCTAGGCAAATCACAGGCACATATATCTGTGCTATCGGCGCATATGCCGGCGGCAATTGCAACAAAGCTGTTCCGTTAGGTACCGATGCCGGAGTGTCCATTAATCCGCTCATGGCAAACTCGTTTGCATTAATGGAAAACGAAGCCTTTGCTGCCAGCCCATAAGTTGCAGATATTGCGGCTGGAATCCATGTTGCTTTAATTTGTCGAGATGCTATTCCTTTTCTTGTTCTTGCAACCAAATATCCGGCAAAAGCTTTTGCCCATCCCCTTCCTTTTAATTCTGCACCCCATGCAGACTGGTGAACATGATCCTGCACAACAGGATCAAGCGCGGAATTACTTAACAGGCTTGGTACAATTGCTCCCATGTCTTGCAACGGCAATAACGCTACCTGAACGCCAAGTTCTGCCAGTTTACGCTGGAGTTGTAGCCGGTAAGGTGCCCCGTGATCTGCATTTGCCGTATTCTGGCCTGTCTGCCCGTAAGGCGTAGCTGCAGACTGATTGTAAAAAAGCGCAGAAAGGCCAATTATCGGCGTAATGTTGTAGTAAGTGCACGTATTAATCATCGACACAATGGCAGCAATAAAATCCGAGACGGCTACATTACCGCCGATATCATTGATGCCAACGTCGATCAGTGCGTAGTCAAACCCGCCAAGCGCCTGGAAATTGGTTGCGTTAAAAATAGCGGCTTGCTGCACTGAGGTTTGACCTGCTACGGCCTGGTTCAGAATAGTTTTGAATTGCACACCACCAACACCGGACATTACCCGAGCCATATGATTAACCCAGGAGAATGGGTTATTTTTGTCCGCCGTCGAATCCCCTACGGTAACGATTTTTAAGGGGCGCATACCGTAAGTCCGATTGCGTTTTGCCATTACCAAATACATTATATATGCAGTGTTGGTATTATTCGCCAAGCCAGCACCCCAGCCAGCAGCAACTATATTTGATGTCAATCCATCCATGCGGACGATTTCTACATGGTTGCAAAGCAGGGAGAAAGAGGTTGGAGAATGGACTTTGATGCCGATCTCTGACATGTCCATGTTGTACGCCGGGTTGTCTGCAAGCGGGTGAGTAATAGTCGTCGACTGAACGCTATAGCCCTCAAGGGATGAATCGCCACGGATAATCTAGACACTTCTGAGCCGTCGATAATATTGATTTTCATATTCCGTCGGTGGCATCTGATCACTCGAACCATGCCGACGCTTACTGTTATAAAACATTTCGATGTAATCAAAAATATCGCTGCGGGCTTCTTCCCGCGTTCCATAGATCTTTTTCTTTATCCGTTCACGCTTCAGCAACTGGAAAAAGCTTTCTGCAACCGCATTATCGTGGCAGTTACCGCGACGGCTCATGCTGCCCTCCAGGCCGTGTGATTTCAGGAACGACTGCCACTCATGGCTTGTGTACTGACTGCCCTGATCAGAGTGAACCAGCACCTGTTTTTGGGGATTACGCCGCCATACAGCCATCAGCAATGCGTTCAGGACAATGTCCTTTGTCATCCGGGATTGCATTGACCAGCCGATAATTTTGCGTGAGAACAGATCAACAACCACGGCAAGATACAGCCAGCCTTCGTGGGTCCTGATGTAGGTGATGTCCGTTACCCAACGCTCATCCGGAGCATCCGGATTGAACTGTCGCTGGAGCCTGTTGGGCGACACGATACTGGCCTCGCCTTTACGTGCTCGCGGGCTCCGGTATCCGACCTGAGCCTTTATCCCGGCACGTTTCATCAGTCGCCAGACTCTGTTGACTCCGCACTGTTGCCCGCTGTCCCGCAGATCCAGATGGATCTTGCGATAACCATAGACGCATCCCGACTCCAGCCAGAACTGTTTAATCTGTCCTGTCAGTCTCCGGTCTGCCTGATGGCGTTGTGAATGCGGCTGCTGAAGCCAGGAGTAAAAGCCACTGGGATGAACATCCAGCACCCGACAGAGCAGGCGAACAGGCCAGCAACAGGTGTTGTCACGGATAAAGGCGTACCTCAGTCGGACAGCTTTGCGAAGTACGCCGCGGCTTTTTTTAATATGTCCCGTTCGTCGGTAACCCGCTTCAGCTCTTTCTGGAGACGGCGGATCTCAGCCTGAGCATCTGACTGTTCTTTATTAGTGGAAGAATCCGGACCGTACTTCTTTATCCAGGCGTAAAGGCTGTGGGTGGTGATATCAAGACGTGTTGCAACGCTGGAAACAGAATAACCACGATCAACAACCTGTTTGACTGCTTCAATTTTAAACTCTTCGGGATAACGCTTACCGCTCATAGGCACCTCTCTTTAAGCCATCGTTAAATGGCTCTGAGGTGTCTGTTGAATTCGAGGCGATTCACCAGGCCGACAGTATTCAGATACATGTCAGCGGCGTTACCTGATCTGCAAAACAGACTGTATTGCAGCAGTAAAGAACCCGATCCACAATCAGCCGGTGAATGCGGTTGATGTGCAGGAGGATAAAACATGTCAATAAAACAGCGTGGCGAAACATGGCACTGCGATTTCGTCGCGCCAAACGGAAAGCGAATTAGACAGTCTCTTGAAACAACGGACAAAAGGCAGGCGCAGGAACTTCACGATCGTCTGAAAATGGAAGCCTGGCGTGTTGATAAACTGAGAGAGGCCCCAAACAGGACATTCAATGATGCCTGCATTCGATGGCTGCGGGAGAAAGAAGATAAGAAAAGCCTGGACGACGATAAGAGCATCATCGGTTTCTGGATGCTGCATTTTCGGGGCTGGAAATTATCGGATATTACTGCAGATAAAATAACAGCGGCGGTAGACGGGATGGAGAACCGCCGCCATCGCCTGAACTGGGAAATGACCAGAGAAAGGTGTTTAAGGCTTGGCAAGCCCGTTCCGGAGTATAAAGCAAAGCTGGCAGCGCGTGGAACCAAAACACGCCACCTTGCAATTCTGAGGGCAATACTGAATTTGTCGGTGGAATGGGGGTGGCTGGACAGGTCGCCAAAGATATCGACGCCGCGGGTTAAAAATGGGCGTATTCGTTGGCTATCTGACGATGAAGCTAAACGGTTATTCGCTGAAATTGCACCTCATTTTTTCCCGGTCGTTATGTTTGCCATCACTACAGGTCTGCGGCGGTCAAATGTCACCGATCTGGAA
The DNA here is from genome assembly GCF_052061655.1 of Phytobacter diazotrophicus. Taxonomy (NCBI): domain Bacteria; kingdom Pseudomonadati; phylum Pseudomonadota; class Gammaproteobacteria; order Enterobacterales; family Enterobacteriaceae; genus Phytobacter; species Phytobacter diazotrophicus. The sequence continues at coordinate 4,561,131 of NZ_CM125428.1, forward strand.
TGGTCGCAGGTGGACCTCGAAAGAAAAATGGCATGGATGCACCCGGATGAAACGAAGGCAGGGAATGCCATCGGCGTGCCGCTTAACGAGACTGCGTGTCAGATACTTGCCAGGCAGCAGGGTAAACACCATCAATGGGTGTTTGTCCATACAACACCGGCATGGTGAAGCGACGGAACAAAAACGCCAGCAGTGAGAAAAATGCACACAGACAGCAATAAGGCATGGAGCGGAGCACTAAGGCTGGCAGGCATTAGCAACTTCCGCTCCCACGACTTAAGGCACACCTGGGCAAGCTGGCTAGTTCAGTCCGGAGTTTCCCTTCTTGCGTTGAAGGAGATGGGCGGCTGGGAGACGCTGGAAATGGTACAGCGATATGCTTACCTTTCGGCTGGTCACCTTACCGAGCACGCGAACAAAATCGACGCGATTTTAGAGCGCAGTGGCACAAATATGGCACAAGGGGAAAACGTTGTTTATATGAAAGCGAGGTAACTTATTGAAAAAACTGGTGCCGATAATAGGAGTCGAACCTACGACCTTCGCATTACGAATGCGCTGCTCTACCAACTGAGCTATATCGGCCCTGAAAGGACGGGATTCACGTCGGTGAACCACGGTGCAAAAGGTTAGATCTAACGAGGTGATGCGTCAATGCCCTTTGGAATCAAACGGCTACTTTTGCATCACCTCGCTATTATTTACGCACGAATCGTATCGTCACCGAAACCGATCCACTTGTAGGTGGTAAGAGCTTCAAGGCCCATCGGTCCACGCGCATGCAATTTTTGCGTGCTCACCGCCACTTCCGCGCCCAGGCCAAACTGACCGCCGTCGGTGAAACGCGTGGAGGCATTCACATACACAGCAGAAGAATCTACCTCGTTGACAAAACGGTTCGCATTGCTGAGCGTACGCGTCAGGATAGCATCAGAGTGCTGCGTGCCATGCTCGCGGATATGGGCGATAGCATCGTCCAGGTCAGCAACGATTTTCACGTTCAGATCCAGCGACAGAAACTCATTGTCATACTCTTCCGCTTTAACCGGTACAACCGCTGCCGGACCCGATTGCAGCGCCGCCAGCGATTGCGCATCCGCATGCAAGGTAACGCCGCTTTCCGCCATCTGCTTGCTCAATGCAGGCAGGAAAGTGCCCGCAATATCCTGATGAACCAGCAGCGTTTCGACGGTGTTACAGGTACTCGGACGCTGGGTTTTCGCATTCACGATAATGTTCAGCGCCGGGGCAATCTCTGCCGTGTTATCAACAAAAATATGGCAAACGCCGATGCCCCCGGTAATCACCGGAATGGTGGACTGTTCACGACACAACTTATGCAGGCCAGCGCCACCGCGCGGGATCAGCATGTCGATGTATTTATCCATCTTAAGCATTTCATTGACCAGCGCGCGGTCCGGGCTTTCAATCGCCTGTACCGCGCCAGCGGGTAAACCGCACTCTTCCAGCGCCTGCTGAATCACTTTTACCGTTGCCGCATTGGTGCGCCAGGTCTCTTTACCGCCGCGCAGAATCGCCGCGTTGCCGGTTTTCAGGCACAGGGAAGCCACATCCACGGTGACATTCGGACGCGCTTCATAAATCACGCCAATTACGCCAAGCGGCACACGGCGACGCTCAATGCGCAGGCCGCTGTCCAGCAGACCGCCGTCGATCACCTTCCCTACCGGGTCAGCCAGCTTACACACCTGGCGAACATCGTCAGCAATCGCTTTCAAACGCGCTGTCGTCAACGCAAGACGATCAAGCAGCGCTTCGCTCAGCCCATTACGGCGAGCCTCCAGAACGTCCTGCTCGTTAGCGAGAATAATCTCGTCGGACTGTGCTTCCAGGTAATCGGCGATTTTTTCCAGCACGCGATTTTTTTCACGGCTGGAGAGCAATGCCAGCTTGTACGACGCTGCTTTAGCAGCGATGCCCATCTGTTCCAGCATACATCTGCTCCTTAACGGATAATCATATCGTCGCGATGCACGGCGACCGGGCCATATTCATAGCCGAGAATGGAATCAATTTGCTGCGAATGATGACCGGCAACGCGACGCAGCGCGTCACTGTTATAGCGGGTAACGCCATGTGCAATATCGCGACCTTCGAGGTTACGGATGCGGATCACTTCACCACGGGAAAAGTTGCCTGTCACGCTTTTAATCCCTTTTGGCAACAAGGAGCTGCCGCGTTCCAGGATAGCGGCTGTCGCGCCTTCATCAACGGTGATTTCACCTGCCGGAGGCGCGCCAAAGATCCAGCGTTTACGGTTTTCCAGCGGTGAAGCCTGCGCATGGAAAAGCGTCCCGACCTGAACCCCTTCCATCACATCGCCAATCACACCCGGCCTGCTGCCTGCGGCAATAATAGTATCGATACCTGCACGACAGGCGACATCCGCCGCCTGCAATTTGGTGCCCATCCCACCAGTACCCAGGCCCGATACGCTGTCACCCGCAATCGCGCGCAACGCGTCATCAATACCGTACACATCCTTGATCAATTCAGCGTCCGGGTTGTTACGCGGGTCAGCGGTAAAGAGACCTTGCTGATCGGTAAGAAGCAGGAGCTTGTCTGCGCCCGCCAGAATAGCGGCCAGCGCCGATAAATTGTCATTGTCGCCGACTTTGATTTCCGCCGTCGCAACAGCGTCATTCTCGTTGATGACCGGCACAATGTTGTTGTCGAGGAGCGCACGCAGGGTGTCACGCGCATTAAGGAAACGCTCACGGTCTTCCATATCGGCGCGGGTTAACAGCATTTGCCCAACGTGGATGCCGTAAATCGAGAACAATTGTTCCCACAGTTGAATCAGTCGGCTTTGCCCGACAGCGGCAAGGAGTTGTTTCGAGGCGATGGTGGCAGGCAATTCCGGGTAACCCAGGTGCTCACGCCCGGCGGCGATAGCGCCAGAAGTCACAATAACAATACGATGCCCTGCTGCATGTAGCTGTGCGCACTGGCGCACGAGTTCAACAATGTGGGCGCGGTTCAGGCGGCGGGATCCGCCCGTTAAAACACTGGTGCCGAGTTTCACTACCAGCGTCTGGCTGTCGCTCATGATTTCTGCCGTTCAACGTAGAAGAAAAAAAGTAAACAGTCTTTGTAACAGGATCAGAGCCAACTTCCAACTGGCAGTTTTAACAACTTAAGAAAATCCTTGAAGGCAATCAGAAAACCTACTTACAAAACTTGACGCTTTTATGACACTACCTGTAAAACCTGCTTTGTAAAAAAATAAATAAGAATTGTCATAAAACTTTAATTCGCAGACGTTAAAACCTACGTGAAATTTTCACTTGAGCGGCGACGTTCAGCGATCTAAAGCGCGTTAATTACAATTAATCAGGAAACATAATGAAAAAAACTACTTTGGCATTAATGATGATCGGCCTTGGTGTTGTTTCTGCTTCTTCCAACGCTGCGGAAATCTACAACAAAAATGGTAACAAACTGGATCTGTACGGCAAAATCAAAGCCATGCACTACTTCAGCGATGATACCACTCAGGATGGCGACAAAACTTACGTACGTCTGGGCTTCAAAGGCGAAACGCAGATCAACGATCAACTGACCGGTTTCGGTCGCTGGGAATCTGAATTCGCTGGCAACACCGACGAAAGCAGCTCTACTCAGAAAACGCGTCTGGCGTTCGCTGGCCTGAAAGCAAAAACCTACGGTTCTATCGACTACGGTCGTAACCTGGGTATCCTGTACGACGCAGCGTCTGTAACCGATATGTTCCCGGAATTCGGCGGTGACTCTCTGACCCGTACCGATAACTTCATGACCAAACGTACCACTGGCGTGGCTACCTACCGTAACACCGACTTCTTCGGTGCGGTTGACGGTCTGAACCTGGGCCTGCAGTACCAGGGTAAAAACGAAACTGGCCGTACTGCTTCTAAACAGAATGGCGATGGCTTCGGTACCTCCCTGTCCTACAACTTTGGCGGCAGCCCGGTTACTCTGATTGCTGCGTACGCCAAATCAGACCGTACTGATCTGCAGAACTCTCAGGCTCTGGGTAAAGGCGCTAACGCGGAAGCGTGGATTACTGGCGTGAAATACGACGCTAACAACATCTACCTGGCGGCTATGTACAGCATCGCGCAGAACATGACGCCAATCGGCAGCCGTGGTTTTGCTAACAAATCTGAAAACTTCGAAGCCGTTGCTCAGTACCAGTTCGACTTCGGTCTGCGTCCGTCCATTGGTTACGTACAGACCAAAGGTAAAGACCTGGAAAACGGTTGGGGCGATCAGGACCTGGTTAAATATGTTGACGTAGGCGCTACCTACTACTTCAACAAAAACTTCTCTGCAATGGTTGATTACAAAATCAACCAACTGGACAAAGGTGATTTCGCAACTTACGTCGGTTCAAGCTACGTGACCGACGACATCGTTGCTGTTGGCGTGACTTACCAGTTCTAAGTCTCGCATAAACGCACTTCACTGAAGTACGGAATATAAAGCACCGAACGATAACCTCGTCGGTGCTTTCTTTTTTCCGCCAGTATATGCAACAAAAAGGAAGAAGGGGGCTATCGAAAAATCGCCGAAAAACAGCGCACGACAGCGCGCCGTTATGCACACATGCCTGACTCAGAATGCCGTTTCCAGTGAATCGGTGACGCAATAGTCATCATCCACCAGTGGCAAATAGCGCCACTTATCAAACGCGGTACAGGGATGTGAAATGCCACAACCTACCCAGTCACCGGGCTTTAAAGCATCTTCTTGCGGCAACAACAAATAGGCATGTTGATCGTTTACCTCGCTGATGCGCATGCCAGAAGCGGTGCGAGGAGCACTACCATCCACATTTCGCACCCACAGCGGATTCGGCAAGTCCTGGTCAAAGGGCACATCGCGGCGTCCGAAATCAACAAACGCCAGGCCTGGCTCAGGGCGCGATAATACCCTCCCCCAGATCTCCAGCGCAGGCTCAAAATGATGACGGGCGCCCGGTTGGGCAAACGGCGCAATGCGCGCATATAACCCGTTATCGTGGGCCATATAGGCACCCGAACGAATCAGCGGTGTGATCGGTAGCGATAGCCTCGCCTCGCTAAAACAGGCGCTGACCACATCAAACCAGGCGCCGCCTCCGGCGCTGAGAATAATAGTGTCGCTGCTGAACTGTTGCTCCCCGGCCAACAGCGCAGCCGTCGCGATCAGCATCTGGCAATAATCGCGCACCCTGGCAATACCCGCGGCATCACGCCCCGCCCCCAGCGCGCCTTCATAGCCCGCCACACCCACCAGTTGCAGGACCGGGCTTGCCGCTATCGCGGCGGCAATCTCCAGTGCTTGCGCGGATGAGCGACATCCCGTGCGCCCGCCACTGACCGACATCTCCAGCAGAACCGCAATGTGACTGTCGCCGAGATGCTGTTCCAGCAAACGCACTCCTTCCAGCGAATCAACATAGCAAAGGAAGCCATGGTCAGGATGCTGCTTTTGCCACTCACCTATCCAGCGAATACCGGCAGGGTCGACCAGTTGATTGGCGAGAAAAACATTACGGATACCAAACTGGCGCAATGCGCGAACCTGCGCAGGCGTTGCCGCACTCAATCCCCAGGCACCACCTTCGGTGACGGCTCGACGCAGGATGGCGGGCGACATTGACGTCTTGCCGTGTGCTGCCAGCATCACCCCCTGTTCGCGACAAAAATCAGCCAACTGACGCAGATTATTCTCCAGCGCCGATTGCTTCATGAGCATCAGTGGAGAAAACACGCTATCGCTGGCCAGTACCGGCGTCCCCACAGGTAACGGCGCATCGCCACGACCTGCAACAGATTTAAAGCGTGGCGCAGGTTGCAGCGCATCCAGCAGACCGTCTGCCACCAACGGAAAATGAATCGACATAACGCCTCCGATCAATGCTCAAGAACACGCGATAAAAACTGCTGGGTACGCGGATTTTGTGGATTAACGAATATCTGCTCTGGCGATCCTTGTTCAGCGATCACCCCCTGATCCATAAACACCACGCGGTCTGCGGTTTTGCGCGCAAAGCCCATCTCATGGGTGACCACCACCATGGTCATCCCTTCACGCGCCAGGCTGCGCATCACTTCCATGACTTCGCCCACCAGTTCGGGATCGAGCGCGGAGGTGGCTTCATCAAAAAACATAATTTTCGGCTCTACTGCCAGCGCTCTGGCAATAGCCACGCGTTGCTGCTGACCACCGGAGAGTTGCGCCGGATAATAATGCGCGCGCTCAGCCAGCCCGACACGCGTCAGGGCCGCCATGCCGCGTTTATTGGCCTCAGCCTCAGACAGCTTCTGCGCTTTTATCAGCGCCAGCGTCACGTTGCCGAGCGCGGTTTTGTGGGGAAACAGGTTGAACTGCTGGAACACCATTCCGACATGACCACAAATTTCCCGGCTGCGTTTATGGTCGTGCAGCGGCACATTGTTAACCCAGATTTCGCCCCCATCGGCTGTTTCCAGCCCGCTCATGATGCGTAACACGGTACTTTTGCCGGAACCTGATGCGCCAATCAGCACCAGCACTTCGCCGGGCGAAACATCAAGGCTGATCTCTTTCAGCACCTGGGTGCTACCAAAAGATTTGGTAATACGGCTCAGCGTAATGGCGGAATTGCTCATGAGAACTGGCTCCTGGTTTGATGATGTTGAACCCAACGGGAAAGCGGAAAGCAGACAACGAAGTACAGCACAGCCACCAGCGCATAAATCACTACCGGCTGACCGATACGATCAACGATCGCCTGGCCCTGATGCATCAGTTCCGACATGCCAATCATGCTGACGATGGAGGTATCCTTAATCAGGGAAAGATACTGCCCCACCAGTGGTGGCAGTACGATGCCGCGCGTCTGTGGCAGGATTACGCTAAGAAAGGTCTGGCGTTTTGACAGCCCGAGGATCCACGACACTTCCCATTGTCCTTTGGGTACCGCTTCGATCCCGGCGCGAAAGACTTCGGCGATATAGGCCCCTTGGTAAATGCTCAAACCGAGGATACCGGCGGCAAACAAATTGATTTCATAGCCAAAATAGGCCACGCCAAAGTAGATAAACATCAGGGTGATCAACACCGGCGTGCCGCGGAACAACTCGGTGTAAAGCACGGCAATGTGGCTGGCGACCGGAACACGGCTGGTACGCAATACGGCGGCGAGCAGGCCAAGCAGCGTGCTGCCAATGATGGCCGCGACCGAAAGCAGCAGGGTGATCCACAGCCCCTCCAGTAGCAACGGCAACGAGCTCATTACCATATCGCTCATAGCGCATTCTCCCGTTTCAGTGGGTTAGTCAGCCATTTTTTTGCCCACCACCGGACGGGCTTTTTTACCGGCGTGACCAGTTGCGGATGAAACAAGCGCCTTCCTATCTTGTTACCGAGCCAGGAAAAGAGATTACTCAGCAGCAGATAGACCAGCGCCACCACGCTGAACGTCTGGATATAAAGCAAAGTGCGGGCGTTTATCACGGTGGCGGTGCCGGTCAATTCCGGCAGCGCAATGGCCGACAATAGCGACGTGCCGAGCAATAACTGGATCAGGTTGTTAATAATGGCCGGCCACACGGCACGCGCGGCCTGGGGCAACACCACACTCAGAAAGACCTGACGGCGTGAAATACCTAAAATCCACGCGGCTTCCAGTTGCCCTTTCGGCACCGACTGTATTCCGGCGCGAAAGGTCTCCGACAGGTAAGCACCGACGTTAATGCCCAAAGCCAGCACCCCCGCGGTAAAGGCGCTCATGGTGATGCCGAGGGAAGGCAGACCAAAAAAGATGATGAAAATTTGCAGCAACACCGGCGTGTTACGGATAAATTCCACATAGCAGTGGCTCAGCCAGCGTAGCGGCGCTACAGCCGAGGCTTTCGCCAGCGCTGCCAGCAAGCCGAGCGCGACGGCCAGCACAAACGCGAGAAGAGTAACCTGTAACGTCAGCCAGGCGGCGGCCAGGAAGGTCTCGCCGTAACTCCACAGGGTTAGCCATTGATAACTCATGCATGGACTCCTTCCTGCGGTGTAGCAGACCAAAGTGCGCTACACCGCAGGCAATCAGAATTGCGGATTCAGTGGGTAACGCGGCTTATCACCAAACCATTTTTGATAGAGCGTGGCGTTCTCACCGGAAGCGTTGATCTCAAACAGGAATTCATTGAGGTAGTTCAGCCATACCTGGTCGCCCTGCTTCACACCAAAGGCGTTATATTCCAGCGGCACCAGCGCTTCGTTGGTGACAGTCAGGGTCGGATCAAGCTTGGCCTGATAAGCGAGGAAGTTGTTATCCTCAATCATTGCATCAGCCTGCCCTTGCTTCACCGCCAGAATCGCCGCCTGGGAAGAGTCGTATTCCTGAATTTTGACCTCAATGCCCATACTGCGGACTTCGTCTCCGTTGGTTGACCCTTTCACCGTAGCGATGGTCTTACCGGCCATGTCATGCGCCGATTTGATGCCACTCTCTTTACGGACCAACATCGCTTCGCTCGCCACAACATACGGGTGGGTGAAACCGATCTCTTTGGCGCGTTCCAGGTTGCGCGTGAAGTTACAGAACACCACGTCCACTTTGTTGGTTTGCAGGTTAGGGATGCGGTTAGCACTGGTGGTGTTCACCATTTCCAGTTTCACGCCCATCTCTTTCGCCAGCGCTTTCGCCAAATCGACGTCATAACCATCCGGTTTGCCGTCTTTATCGTAAAAACCGAAGGGAGCGAAACTCAGGCAATCACCCACGCGTAACGTGCCGCGTTGCAATACGGTTTGCAGCGTCGATTGGGGGGCCGCACCCGCCACTTGCTTCTCTTCCGTGGGGGTACAACCGGCAACGGCCAGCAGGGCCAGCGTTCCGGCGATGATTTTTAACGAAGTTGCATTCATTGTTTTGCTCGCTTATTAAATGGAGACGACATAAAAAGCATCAGTTATTAACGGGCAGCCCTGGTGTGGGCGAATAAATAAAAATCTCAGTGTGTTATCAGATAAATAATATTATTTTCGGTCGGCGCGAAAGCATTTCATATCTACTTCCACTTTGCAGTCGACGACTAAATCCTGCACGCTACAAATACGTGCCGGTGGGTTTCCGGTAAATATCTCGCTGAAAACTTTATTAAAGGAACTGAAATAACGTGCGTCGGTTAATACTGCCGTGACGTGTACCACATCCTCCACCCTGTACCCCGCCTCGCGCATAATGGACAGGCAGTTATCAAACGCCAGACGGGTCTGCTCAATGATCCCGCCTTCCACCACTTCGCCTTCGCGCATCGGCGTCTGACCTGAGATATACAGCCAGCCATCAGCCTCAACGGCGCGTGCGAACGGCAGTTTTTGCCCGCCCGTACCAGTGCCGCCTTCAATGCCATAACGCTTAATCGTCATGCAATGCTGCTCCTTTTTGTTCTGAGAATCGCCATGAATACCGCGTCACAACTGTCTGGTATATCGGACTGTTATCTGCAATATCGGATAGAGCAAGATTTGCACAGGTTTTTTATTTTTGCAATATATCCCGATCAATTTAATTTTTTGTGGTGTTGTGGCGATCGCAAAATAAAAAATGAATGGGGGGAATGGCAGAATGAAAATGTTACCGGGGTCGTAATTTTAAAAAAATAATTTGTGCGCCATGCGCTAAAATGAGGCCCCAAAATAGAACAAAGAAATATAAACACCGGCAGTAAAATTTTAATTACCGGGGATGGGTTAACGACGACGCTGGGTGTATCATGCTTTTCTTTTTTATTGTCTTTACTGTCTGGCGCGACCGCCCGACTGCATCAGGAGAATTTGCTTATGCCGGACGAGAAGCCATCGCGCGCGCGCGGTGTTGACCGGGTTATCGACATTTTTCACCAGTTGCATATCGCTCGTCAGCCGATGGCGATGCGCGATTTGATCGAGGCCACCGGCGCGCCGCGCTCCAGTGTATATGAACTTGTCAGCCTGCTCAGCGAGGCCGGGCTGCTGGAAGTGGATGCCGACGGCGCGGTGTTCTTTGGCCGCGAAATGCACTATTACGGTGCAGATTATATGGCACATAACGATCTTATCCACCGCTCACATCAGTTAATGGTTGAACTGGTCGCCCGTCATGGCGAGACGGTGCAGCTCTGTATGCTGGAGGGGAATAAGTACACCGTCGTGCTGTCGGAAAGTAATGCTCACCCGTTCAAAATCACGTCGGATATCGGCGTGCGGGTACCGATCACCTGGACGGCGACTGGCCGTCTGTTACTCAGTAACTGGTCGGACAGCGCTATTCTCGACCTTATTCCCGAAGAAGATTACCGTCTGGCGAACGGGCAAGTTCTCGATAAACAAGCTTTCCTGGAAGATATTCATCGTGCAGGACAGCAGGGCTATTGTCTGACTGAGGGGTTGTCGGAGAGTTTTACCTGCTGTATGGCGGCGCCGATTCGTTCTCGTAGCGGGCAGGCGGTCGCGGCGATCTGTTTTATGGTGAGTCGCGATACACCGGAGGAACGCCGTCAGATGTTGCTCAAAGAGTTGATCGTTTCCGGCCAAAAACTGTCGGATTTCACCTGAGTCCGGCAGGCGGGAGCGCAGCCATCAACAACGACATCGCCAGTTGCGTTGAGACGTAAAAAATCCGGAATCAGCGGGCTGAATCCGGATTGTCTCTCGTCGGGGGATCTTTTTACTGCGCTTACACCGTCAGGTTAATCTCGTCAGAGAAATTTTCCGCAGGCTCCAGTTTCAGCTCCAGCGCCGCAAGGACCTCGCGGGCGCGACCATGAAACTCACGAAGCGTATGCTCCAGCCGATCAGTCACTTCTGAATCTTTTATCTCGGTTGCTTTCCAGTTCCCGTCTTTATCGTACAGCCCAAAATGGTAGCTATAGGTAAAACGGTCTTGCTGCGCTTCCATTTCCATCCACCAGCCCCAAAATTCACGCTTCTCCGGCGCGGGCTTTACATTGACGCATACGGCCAGGCAATCAAAAAAGAAGCGATTATCGGCACACTGTTCTTCCCGAATATACGGGCCTAGCGCGGTAAACCTTTTAATGAGTTTGCTCTTGGGATGTCCACTCGGTAACGTCATTGCGATCTCCTTATGTGATGCAACTGTTTTACCAAATCAATCGAAATTAGCAATCCATTAACGCAATCTATCATTGATCCAGTCGGTAATGTCCCGCAGCGCCTTATCAAAATTGCGATAAACCGGATTAAACGGGATTTCGAGTAATTTACCATCCGCAGATGACGACGTGATTAAACGCGACTCCTCCTCCGGGCTGAACGGATCGTTTTTCCAGAAGCCAGACAGCATCGGCGTCGGGCAGCGTCGCCCCAGTAACCCCTGCGTTTTTAGCGAATAGCGATTCAGCTCGACATACAGTGACTCGTCCGACGCATTGTGCATACCAAGCCGACTGGCGAGCACGTCCATATACATCTCCGGCACGCGCCCCAGCTGCTGGGGGTTAGTGAGCAGCGCATGCACAACTGGCCCCAGACAGGCCACGGCTTTCAGGCGCGGAGACTCCAGATAACCAAGGCGGACCGCCACGTTGGCACCAAAGCGGAAACCAAACGCTGCCACGCGTGTATGGTCAACCCACGGAATGTTCGGCAGCGCTTTCAGCACGTGTTGATGCAGCAGGCTCGAATCCTGGGTGAGTTTCCATTTTGAGGAGAACCCCACAGAAGGCATATCCAGCGTCAGCATGGCGATGCCCTTCGGCGCAAAATAGCGTTCATACAGGTTGTAGTAATCGCTTTGCAGGCCATCCAGCCCGCCGCACATCAGGACGGTGGGAAAAGGCCCCTCCCCTTTGGGCATATGCAAGAAGCCAATGACCGGCGAACCGCCGGGAATCGCAAATTCCATCTCTTTCATGGTGCCCGGCAGACGCTGCGCTGCTTCTTCATAAGCGCGATTCGCCAGCGCCTGAGCCTGCTCTGCCAGCACATCCCCTTTAATATGCGGATAAGCGGCGATGCTATAGAGGTTTGACGCATGCAGCCAGTGCTGGCCGCTGAGGGTGGTATCCTGCTCCTGGCTGGCTTTTTGCTGCCACAGCATAGCCTGAGTGGACCATTCGTAGATCCAGTTGCCGCCGCGATAACCGACCACCGTATCGTAAAGTTCAGGGTCGGTATGTTCCGCCGTGCTCATGGCGATCCGCGCCTGTACGTCCAGGATCTCCTTCGGATCAACACCACGCCAGATCCACATCAGTCGGTTGATCATCCGATACCAGTGGGGCGCATTGTTACCGTCAAGGGTGGATTCTACAGGCGACTGTTTACTATGGGTAAGGCGACGCACCAGCGTTGAGGTTTCCGGGTGCTTGAAGCGGGGTTTAAACAGGGTTTCGCTGAGGTTAGCTTGTGGCATTACGCGCAGCCTCCATGAATACGTCGATGACGGTATTGTAACCTGGTGGATGCGAAAAAAAACAACGCCCGGCGATGCCAGGCGTTGTAAATAATCATAAAGAGAGGATTAACGACCAGAGATAGGCGGAACGAAGACCACGCCCATATCCCACGGCTGTTCAATCCAGGTATCCTGCGGGATATCAATCACGTAATCGTCAACCAGCGGACGCCCGGCCGGTTTAGCGAAAATAGTGACGAAGTGCGCTTTTGGGTACATTTCGCGGATAGCCACCGCGGTGCCGCCAGTATCGACCAGATCATCAATAACGATGAAACCTTCACCATCACCCTCTGCGCGTTTGATAATTTTCATTTCGCGCTGGTTGTCGTGGTCATAACTGGAAATGCAAACGGTATCGACATGGCGAATACCCAGTTCACGTGCCAGTAATGCGCCCGGAACCAGACCACCACGGCTAACGGCAATAATGCCTTTCCACTGTTCAGAAGGCATCAGGCGGTTTGCCAGTTTGCGTGCATGAATCTGCAACATGTCCCAGGTGACGACGTATTTTTCGCTCATGTGAAGTGTCCCAGCCTGTGTATATACGGCTTAAAAAGTGTTCTACGGGGAAATAGGTTGCGCGAGATTATAGAGATCTGTCGCGCTAAAAACCAGTGTTACCGGGCCGGGCTGGCGCTTTTTACGCGACGCGTACTAACAGAGAGACAATAAAGTGGTATTCTCAAGTCCATCTCGCAATCCGGCCTTGTGATTGTTCTGTAGTTTAACCCTCGGACCTGCAAAATATGCTGGCAGGCCTTTTAAAGGAGACTCATCGTGTCTGAATTGTCTCAACTATCGCCACAACCGCTGTGGGATATTTTTGCCAAAATCTGTTCTATTCCTCATCCGTCTTACCATGAAGAAGAACTCGCCGCGCACATCATGGGCTGGGCGAAAGAAAAAGGCTTGCATGCGGAACGCGATCAGGTTGGCAATATTCTGCTGCGCAAACCGGCAACAGCAGGTATGGAAAACCGCAAACCGGTTGTGCTGCAGGCGCACCTGGATATGGTGCCGCAGAAAAACAACGACACCGTACATGACTTCACCAAAGACCCGATTCAGCCCTACATCGATGGCGAATGGGTAAAAGCGCGCGGCACTACGCTTGGCGCCGATAACGGTATCGGTATGGCATCCGCGCTGGCGGTGCTGGCGGATGACCGCGTTGAGCATGGTCCGCTGGAAGTGCTGCTGACCATGACCGAAGAGTCCGGCATGGATGGCGCGTTTGGTTTGCAGCCCGGCTGGTTGCAGGCTGATATTCTGATCAACACTGACTCAGAAGAAGAAGGCGAAATCTACATGGGTTGCGCCGGCGGTATTGATTTCATCACCACCCTGCCGCTCTCCCGCGAAGCGGTACCTGCGGGCTACCAGACGTTCAAACTGACCCTGAAAGGGCTTAAAGGCGGCCACTCCGGCGGCGATATTCATCTGGGTCTCGGTAACGCCAACAAATTGCTGGCGCGCTTCCTGGCTGGCCACGCGGCCGAGCTGGACCTGCGTCTGGCCGATTTCAACGGCGGTACCCTGCGTAACGCTATCCCGCGTGAAGCCTTCGCCACGTTTGCCGTTCCGGCCGATAAAGCTGAGCAGTTGAAAACGCTGGCAGCAACTTATCAGGACATCCTGAAAAACGAGCTGGCGATGAAAGAGAAAAACCTGGTGGTATTGCTGGATAGCGTTTCCAGCGACAAACAGGTGCTGACCTCTGCTTCCCGCGATAGCTTCATTCAATTGCTGAACGCCACGCCAAACGGTGTGATCCGTAACTCCGACGTTGCCAAAGGCGTGGTCGAGACCTCCCTGAACGTTGGCGTGGTCACCATGCAGGACGACAGCGTGGAAATCATCTGTCTTATCCGCTCCCTGATCGATAGCGGCAAAGATTATGTGGTGAGCATGCTGGAATCGCTGGGCAAACTGGCTGGTGCAAAAACCGCACCGAAAGGCGGCTACCCTGGCTGGCAGCCGGATGCGAACTCACCGGTGATGCATCTGGTGCGTGAGACCTATCAGCGTCTGTTCAACAAGACGCCGAATATTCAGATCATTCACGCCGGTCTGGAATGTGGTCTGTTCAAAAAACCGTACCCGGATATGGATATGGTTTCTATTGGGCCAACCATCACCGGTCCGCACTCCCCGGATGAACAGGTACATATCGAAAGCGTGGGCCATTACTGGACGCTGCTGACCGAGCTGCTGAAAGCTATTCCGGCGAAATAAGTCGTACTGTCCGCACCTTTTACTGGTGCGGACACTTTCCCTTTTATCTTCCCGTTACGCTCTTATTTTCACGATTATCACAGCCCCAGCACCAACTGACGCTCTAATTGCGGATCGAGCAGCGTCACATGCAAACCCACTAAACGCACGCCGCGCCCGCTGCGCCGCTCATTCCAGGTTTTCCGCGCCGTCGCCAGCAAGTCGTCTTTATTTAAGCGTGGCCAGACGTGTTCCTGGGTGGTGAGCTGGAAATCGGCAAACTTGAGCTTAACCCCCTGTCGGGCAATCAACAGATCGGGTTTTATCTTTGCCAGCCGCCGTTCCAGTTCCGGATAAAGGTGTTGGTTGATAATGGCTTCACACTCTTCCCATTCATGAATGTCTTCTATCAGCGTACGCTCCACGCCAACCGATTTGCGAAGCCTGTCGCTACTGATATGTCGCTCATCAATCCCCTGACTGCGCTCCCACAACACGCGGCCAAATTTACCGAAGCGTTTTAGCAACATCGCCAGGTCACTGTTCTGCACATCTTCGCAGGTACGCAACCCAAGCGTTTCCAGTTTTGCCGCCGACACCTTGCCAACGCCCGGAATTTTACTGAGTGGCAGCGTACGTAAAAACGCCGGTACATCCGCAGGGGCAATGACATATTGCCCGTCAGGTTTATTCAGATCGGAGGCGATTTTCGCCAGGAACTTCACCGGTGCAATCCCAGCCGATGCGGTGAGTTGGGTTTCGCGGAATATGGTCCGGCGAATCTCTTCTGCCATTAACGTTGCCGAACCGTGGCAATGGGGGCTGTCGGTCACATCCAGATAGGCTTCATCCAGTGACAGGGGCTCAATCAGGCTTGTATAACGGGAAAAAATTTCGCGGATCTGGTGAGAGGCTTCCCGGTAGGCTTCAAAGCGCCCCGGTAATAAGGTGAGATGTGGGCAGAGCTTTAACGCCATTGCCGTGGGCATGGCGCTGCGCACGCCATATTTACGCGCCGGATAATTAGCCGTGCTGATAACGCCGCGCTGAACCCGGCTGCCGCCGATAGCGATAGGGATATCCCGCAGAGCCGGGTTATCACGCATCTCCACCGCCGCAAAAAAGCAGTCCATATCGACATGTATGATTTTGCGCATACGCTCACCTTATCAGATACTGGATAAGTATACAGCATCATTACCCAGAATGAGAAGAGTGAGGAAAAAAGTGAGTTCGCAGTGAAAAAAACGCCCAATAGCGCTGTTATTTCTGGGGTTTTCGTCAGACAATATTTAGCAGGGGGATCGCTGCAAAAAACTAATTTGTAAACTCAGCGATCCGGGCTTGCGAAAAACTACCGTGATGCTACTGTGGGCGCACCCAATCCAGATTAATCTGAATTTATGGGATTCTTTTGCCGTCCTGGCAATGTGGTAACCGTTTTATCAAGGAAACAAGCAGTATGCGCAAAATCGCATTTTTTCTTGCGATGCTTCTGATGCCGTGCGTCTCGTTTGCCAGCTTATTAAGCAGCAATGGTTCAACAACGCCGATCAGCAAAGAATATAAGCAGCAGTTGATGGGATCGCCGGTATACATCCAGATCTTCAAAGAAGAGCGTACCCTTGATCTCTACGTCAAAATGGGTGAGCAATATCAGCTCCTCAATAGTTACAAAATTTGTAACTACTCCGGCGGCCTGGGTCCGAAACAGCGTCAGGGCGATTTCAAAAGCCCGGAAGGGTTCTATTCCATTCAGCGCAGCCAGCTAAAACCGGATAGCCGTTTTTATAAAGCCATCAATATTGGTTTTCCTAACGCCTATGACCGTGCCCACGGTTATGAAGGGAAATACCTGATGATCCACGGCGCGTGCGTGTCGATTGGCTGCTACGCCATGACCGATTCGCAAATCGACGAGATTTTCCAGTTTGTCACCGCCGCGCTGGTGTTTGGTCAGGAAAGCGTGCAACTGAGCATCTACCCGTTCCGTATGACGGACGCGAATATGCAGCGTCACAAATATTCGACCTATGCGAAATTCTGGGAACAGTTAAAACCGGGTTATGACTTCTTCCAGCAGACACAGAAACCGCCTGTGGTCTCTGTTGTTGACGGGAACTACGTGGTCAGCAAACCGCTGAGCCACGAAGTTATTCACCCGCAGTTGGCGTCAAACTATACGCTCCCCGAGACAAAATAATGCCCATTCGCCTGGCATAATCTTTTGCCAGGTTTCATTGCCCGTTAGCGGCTGGGTAGCAATCACGGTAACCACATCGTTAGGTGTGGTTTCCCGCTGAAAATCAATTTCCACATCCTGATCCAGCAGTTTCGCCACGCCAAACGGTGCCCGACGGGTAATGCAGAACAGATTGGTCGAGCAGAACGCCATGACATAACGCCCATCCGACAGCAGCATATTAAAAACACCCTTCCCACGCAGTTCAGTCGCCAGCGTCGCGATGTATTTAAATACCGCTTCCATATTGCCCGGCGTACGCGGATAGCGCGTGGTGAGTTTGTGCAGTAGCCAGCAGAAAGCTTTTTCGCTGTCGGTTTCCCCGACAGGACGAAAGTTGCCGGTCTCCAGCGATTTATACCCGGTTAACTGCCCGTTATGAGCGTAGGTCCAGTTGCGTCCCCAGAGTTCACGGGTAAAGGGGTGCGTGTTTTCCAGCGCCACTTCACCACGGTTCGCCTGGCGAATATGGGCCACCACCGAGCAGGACTTTATCGGGTACTCCTGCACCAGACGGGCAATCGGAGAGTTAAAGCTGGGTTGCGGGTCTTTAAACGTACGACAGCCTTTGCCTTCGTAAAAGGTGATACCCCAGCCATCTTTATGCGGCCCGGTTCCCCCACCGCGCTGAACAAGCCCGGTGAAACTAAAGCAAATATCGGTTGGCACATTGGCGCTCATCCCGAGCAGTTCGCACATTCAACACCCCCTAACGCCCAAATATGGAGAAGGCGTAATTGTTGCAGCCAGTTTGAACACGGACAGCGCGTAAGAACCGGAGCGTACACCGGGTACGTGAGGATTCTGAGCACTGCCCTGGTTCAAGATGGCGAATAAAATAGCCTTCTTACGCTTTTACCATCTCTTTTTCGATCAGCATAATCAGGATATGGATCACTTTAATGTGGATTTCCTGAATACGGTCGGCGTAACCAAAGTGCGGTACACGGATTTCAACGTCGGCAGTACCTGCCATTTTGCCGCCATCTTTACCGGTCAGCGTGATGACTTTCATGCCCTGCGCGCGCGCCGCGTCAATCGCTTTAATGACATTACCAGAATTACCGGAAGTAGAAATACCTAACAGTACATCCCCTGCACGGCCAACGGCTTCAACATAGCGAGAGAAAACATGGTCGTAACCAAAGTCATTACTAACGCAGGAGAGATGGCTCACATCAGAAATCGCAATCCCCGGATAACCCGGACGGTTTTCACGATAGCGCCCCGTTAACTCTTCGGCAAAGTGCATCGCATCACAGTGGGAACCACCATTGCCGCAGGACAATACCTTACCACCGGCTTTGAAGCTGTCAGCCAGCAGAACCGCTGCACGCTGAATGGCGTGAATATTGGCATCGTCTTTTAAAAAGTTTGCCAGCGTTTCCGCTGCTTCGTTCAGTTCGTTACGAATCAGATCCTGGTACATGAGGATATCCTTCAGTAGGAAAGCAGTATGAATATAAATTCTCGCGCGCAGTTTACCGGATAGCATGGCAAGCGAGAAGCTAAAGCCATAGGGATCGTCGGGGGTTTTCGTTTTTCGTGCCACATTCCTCCCCAACAATGTGAACCAGGTTGTAATTATTTTGTAAACACATTGCTAAAAGAAATAACATCCACTACAACCATATCATCACAAGTGGTCAGACCTCCTACAAGCAAGGGAGCTTTTCTCTATGATGATTTTGAGTCTTCTCGCAACTGTTGTCCTACTCGGCGTGTTGTTCTATCACCGGGTGAGTCTGCTGCTCAGCAGCGTAATCCTCCTGGCATGGACTGCCGCGCTTGGCGCTTCAGGTCTGTGGTCCATCTGGGTATTGGTGCCGTTGGCCATTATCCTTGTGCCCTTCAACTTTGTGCCGATGCGTAAATCGCTGATCTCTGCGCCAGTCTTCCGCGGCTTTCGTAAAGTGATGCCGCCGATGTCCCGTACGGAAAAAGAAGCTATCGATGCCGGTACAACCTGGTGGGAAGGCGATCTGTTCCGCGGTAATCCTGACTGGAAAAAACTGCACAACTACCCGCAGCCGCGCCTGACCGCCGAAGAACAGGCCTTTATTGATGGCCCGGTGGAAGAAGCCTGCCGTATGGCTAACGACTTTCAGATTACCCATGAAATGGCCGATTTACCGCCAGAACTGTGGGCGTATCTGAAAGAACATCGCTTCTTCGCGATGATCATTAAAAAAGAGTACGGCGGCCTGGAATTCTCTGCTTACGCCCAGTCCCGCGTATTACAAAAACTCTCCGGGGTTTCCGGTATCCTGGCGATCACCGTCGGCGTACCTAACTCTTTAGGGCCGGGCGAACTGCTGCAACATTACGGCACCGAAGAGCAGAAAAATCATTACTTACCCCGTCTGGCGCGTGGACAGGAAATTCCGTGCTTCGCACTGACCAGCCCGGAAGCCGGTTCTGATGCGGGCGCCATCCCGGACACAGGCGTCGTCTGCATGGGCGACTGGCAGGGTGAACAGGTGCTCGGTATGCGCCTGACCTGGAACAAACGCTATATCACGCTGGCGCCTATCGCGACCGTACTGGGCCTGGCGTTTAAACTCTCTGACCCGGAAAAACTGCTGGGTGGCGAAGAAGATCTCGGTATTACCTGTGCGCTGATCCCTACCAACACCCCGGGCGTTGAAATTGGTCGTCGTCACTTCCCGCTGAACGTCCCGTTCCAGAACGGTCCGACGCGTGGTCAGGATATCTTCGTACCGATTGATTACATCATCGGCGGTCCGAAAATGGCCGGACAGGGCTGGCGTATGCTGGTGGAATGTCTGTCCGTGGGCCGGGGTATCACCCTGCCATCCAACTCCACGGGCGGCCTGAAATCGGTGGCGCTGGGTATTGGCGCCTATGCCCATATCCGTCGTCAGTTCAAAGTTGCTATCGGTAAGATGGAAGGGATCGAAGAACCTCTGGCACGTATCGCGGGTAACGCCTATGTGATGGATGCCGCTGCCGCGTTGATTACGTACGGCATTATGCTCGGTGAGAAACCGGCGGTACTCTCCGCCATCGTGAAGTACCACTGTACTCACCGTGGCCAGCAGTCAATCATTGACGCAATGGATATCGCTGGCGGTAAAGGCATTATGCTCGGCGAAGGCAACTTCCTGGCTCGCGCCTATCAGGGTGCACCGATTGCCATCACCGTTGAGGGGGCCAATATTCTGACCCGCAGCATGATGATCTTCGGTCAGGGCGCGATTCGCTGCCATCCGTACGTGCTGGATGAAATGGCCGCCGCGCAAAACAATGACGTGGATGCGTTCGACAAGCTGCTGTTTAAACATATCGGGCATGTGGGTAGCAATAAGATGCGTAGCTTCTGGCTGGGGCTGACGCGCGGGTTGACCAGTTCGGCCCCGACCAGCGATTCAACCAAACGCTACTATCAACATATCAACCGCTTAAGCGCCAACCTCGCGCTGCTGTCGGATGTGTCGATGGCGGTACTGGGCGGTAGCCTGAAACGTCGTGAACGTATCTCGGCACGTCTCGGGGATATCTTAAGTCAGGTGTTCCTCGCCTCTGCGGTGCTGAAACGCTATGACGATGAAGGCCGCCATGAGATGGATCTGCCGCTGGTGCACTGGGGCGTACAGGACGCGCTGTATCAGGCTGAACAGGCGATGGACGATCTGCTGGCCAACTTCCCGAACCGTGTGGTCGCGGGTCTGCTGCGGGTGGTGATTTTCCCGACCGGTCGTCACTATCTGGCACCGTCCGATAAGCTGGATCATCAGGTCGCTAAGATTCTGCAAACGCCGTGTGCCACCCGTTCGCGTATTGGTCGTGGTCAGTACCTGACGCCGAGCGAACATAACCCGGTCGGTCTGCTGGAAGAGGCGCTACTTGACGTGATCGCCGCCGACCCGATTCATCAGCGCATTTGTAAAGAGCTCGGTAAAAACCTGCCGTTCACACGTCTGGACGTGCTGGCAAGAGAGGCGCTGGCCGGCGGGCTTATCAATCAGGATGAAGCTGAGATCCTGACAAAAGCCGAAACCAGCCGTCTGCGTAGTATCAATGTCGACGATTTCGAACCGGAAGAGCTGGCAACACAGCCGGTAAAAACGCCGGAAAAGGTGCGTAAGCCTCAGGCTGCATAACGCCCCCCTCTGGAGACCCTGACCCCGCTTCGTGCGGGGTTTTTTATTACCACAAATTCCCTTTTTCTCGTGCTAAAGTGTAAAAATGCTGTTTAAGGGGAGCTTAAATCGTGCCTGGTTTCAAAATTACGCTGTTGCAACAACCTTTAGTCTGGATGGACGGTCCGGCCAATTTGCGCCATTTCGACCGCCAGCTTGAAGATATCACCGGGCGTGATGTGATAGTCCTGCCGGAAATGTTCACCACCGGTTTTGCGATGGAAGCGGCGAAGCAGTCGATGCCGCAAGAAGACGTTGTGGCGTGGATGCAGGCCAAAGCGCTCCAGACGAACGCGCTGGTCGCGGGCAGTGCCGCGCTGCAAACAGAGCGCGGCCCGGTTAACCGTTTCCTGCTGGTCGAGCCGGAAGGGGCTGTTCATTTCTATGATAAGCGCCATCTGTTCCGTATGGCCGATGAACATCACCATTACGAAGCCGGTAACGAGCGCGTGGTGTTTGAGTGGCGCGGCTGGCGTATTTTACCGCTGGTCTGTTACGACCTGCGCTTCCCGGTCTGGTCGCGCAATCGCGATGATTACGATCTGGCGCTGTATGTCGCCAACTGGCCTGCGCCGCGTTCGCTGCACTGGCAATCGCTATTGGTGGCACGCGCTATTGAAAACCTGGCGTATGTCGCGGGCTGCAACCGTGTGGGTACCGATGGCAATGGGCATCATTATCGTGGCGACAGCCGGGTCATTAACCCGCAGGGCGAGGTTATCGCCACCGCCGAGCCACACCAGGCTATCCGCATTGATGCCGAGTTGTCGATGGCCGCATTAAAAGAGTACCGCGAGAAGTTTCCCGCCTGGCAGGACGCCGATCCGTTTACGCTTGGGTGATATGACGTTCCCCTCCCCCTATCACTAAAGGGGCGAGAGGCGAACGCGGTGTTCCCCTTTACCCGTTCACGTGTCCGAAGTTGACATGTCGCCATGAACATAAGGTGAACGGAATGACCATCAGAGCCGCATTTTCCCCCTCACCCTGACCCTCTCCCCAAAGAGGAGAGGGGACCGTTCGTGCTCGCATTTTTGTGGGGATTCCTCAGCCCCAGGGGAGAGAGAAAACCGGTCGTAGCCCGGATCAGGCGCCTGCGCCGCCATCCGGGAATTGTCCCCGGTGGCGCTGACGCTTACCGGGGCTACACGATATTTCCCCTCTTTCAGGGAAACATTGAATTACATTAACGCTCTCACCGCTTCACTGTATGCCCGCAACGCGTGGGCCACATCCTGCTGCTGCACGCTCTCGGCCGGATGATGGCTGATCCCTCTGTCACAACGCACAAACAACATGGCCGATGGCCAGCGTTCCGCAATTGCGATGGCATCATGCCCTGCACCGCTTGGCAGCAACAGCACGCGCCCCTGTACCGCCTCAACGGCACCAGCAAGCACATTACGCAGATGCGTATCACAAGGTGTTGCCGCAATGGAGTAAAAAATATCGTAGCTAAAACCAACGCCACGTTCCTGCCCAATACGCAAGGCCTCATCCAGCAGGGCGTTTAACAGCGTCTCCCGCAGAGCATCGTTCGGGCTGCGGATATCCAGCGTCAACGTCACCGCCCCAGGGATCACGTTCACCGCACCGGGCTCACACTGCAGCGTACCGACCGTTGCCACCAGCTCCGGGCCAGACTCCCGCGTTTTTTGTTCAACAAACCCGATCCACTGGGCGGCGGCGGTTAATGCATCGTGACGATGGCTCATCGGCACGGTGCCCGCATGCCCTGCTTCCCCGCTAAACCGACAGGTCAACCTGCGCGCACCGTTGATCGCGGTGACCACGCCGAGCGGCAGATCTTCTTGCTCAAGTACCGGCCCCTGCTCGATGTGCAGCTCCAGATACGCGGAAAAATCCTCACGGGCACGTTCCGCCGTGGCGATACGCGTAGGATCCAGACCGGCATCCACCATCGCCTGCGCCACGCTTATCCCCTGCGCATCTTCGCAATCCAGCCAGCCCTGCGGCCAGGTGCCGGTCAGGCCCCGGCTTCCTAACAGCGTGATGTTAAAGCGCGTACCCTCTTCATCAGCAAACCCGACGATCTCAATGGCCTGTGAACCACGCAGATCCTGACGGTGCAGCCAGTCCACCACTTCGATGGCAGTCAGCACGCCGAGCATGCCGTCGTAGCGTCCGGCGTCACGAACGGTGTCCAGGTGCGACCCAAGCAACACCGCCTGTGCACCGTCGCTTGCCGCTTCGTAGCGTCCGCAAATATTGCCTACCGCATCCTGCCAGGTGAGCATTCCCGCATCCTGCATCCACTGCGCCACCTGCGCGTTCGCCCGCAGATGTTCGCAAGAGAGGTAAACCCGGGTAAGTTGACCCGGCGTTTCACTGATCTCTGCCAGCGCATCGCAACGCGTCATTACCCGGTGCGCAGCGCGGTCAGCCTCATCGGCAGTCATCATCATGCCACCCCTTCGTAGACATCCCAGGCGGCCTGCATTCCCACGCCCTGTACAGTGCGCAGGCCCAGACGGTTAAGCACCGCTTCCAGAGCTGTGAGGGTTTGCAGCACACAATCTTTGCGCGCGTTATACCCCATAGTGCCAATACGCCAGATCTTGCCCTGTAGCGGGCCAAACGAGGTGCCGATTTCAATGTGGAAATCATCCAGCAGGCGCTTACGCACCTCTTCACCATGCACAACCGATGGGATCATCACCCCTAGTACGTTATTCATCTTGTGATGAATATCGCCAAACACCTCCAGCCCCATTCCCTGGATCCCCGCCAGCATGGCGCGACCATGTAATTCGTGGCGGGCAATCAGCGCGTCCATCCCCTCTTCCAGCATGATGCGTGCGCACTCACGGGCGGCAAACAGCATGCTGGTGGCTTCGGTATGATGGTTCAGGCGTTCCGGCCCCCAGTAGTCCATCACCATGCCGAGATCGAAATAGTTGGAGTAGATCATCTCGTCATCGCCGTCCTGATGCGTATCGGTACGGATCCCCTGCTCCACGCATTTGCGTGCGCGAATGGCCTCTTCCATTTGTGGGCTCAGGGTGATGGGCGAGCTGCCCGACGGACCGCCCAGGCATTTCTGCAAACCCGCGGAGACCGCATCCAGCCCCCAGGCATCGGTCTCCAGCGCGTTACCGCCGAGCGATGCAGTGGCATCGGTATAAAACAACACGCCATGACGGCGACAGATCTCACCCAGATTTTCCAGCGGCTGCAGCATCGTGGTAGAGGTATCGCCCTGCACCGTCAGTAACAGGCGAGGCTTAACACGCTTGATGGCGTCTTCAATCTGATCCGGCGTAAAAACGTCACCCCAGGGCACCTCGATGGTGTGTACTTCCGCACGGCAGCGACGGGCGATTTCACATAACAGATGCCCGAAACGGCCAAAGACCGGTACCAGCACCTTGTCGCCTGGGCGGATCGCAGAGACGAGGATCGCTTCGATCCCGGCGCGCGAGGTGCCATCTACCAGCATGGTCCAGCGGTTTTGCGTACGGAATACCTCGCGGTAGAGGGCCATTACCTCATTCATATAGCCGGTCATAACCGGGTCATACTGCCCCACCAGTTGGCTCGCCATGGCACGTAAAACGCGCGGGTCGGCGTTGATAGGTCCCGGCCCCATCAGTAAACGGTGGGGTGGGTTAATTTGTGCAGAGTGCTGAGAGTCGAACATGGACACATCCTTTGGTATACAAAAGTGATCGTCATGAAACAAAAGATTCTTAGTGATACTTTCTGCAACTAATGTGCCACAGAGAAAATGAAGACACCAGCCTGCTATTGCGCTGATTTCGTCCTTTTTCAGCGCGGATTAACGTTATCCGACCGCACCACAACGATCCCCTGAACGGGTGCAAAAGCACCAATATGGTGCATTATCGCTGCTCCAGTTCGTCGAGTTCTGTATACAGCGATGCGATGTTATGGATACGCTGACGTCCCTCGGTCAGGGCGCTGTGCAGTACCGCATTTGCCAGTAAATTCACCAGACTCATGGCACTGCTGTAGCTGTCGAACGCCGATACGCTGTCGAGCGGCAGGCCGAAGTGCCAGCGGGCAAGCGTGGTAATGCCCGCCGCCTGCGGTTCGCTGATGGCAACAGTCGGCACGCCCTGTTTGTGCAGCGCCTCCAGTACCGGGCGGATGACCCGTGGACGACGGCGAAAAGCGACCACCACCACCACATCCTGTGGGGTGATATCCACTAACTCTTCTGCCAGTGTCTGCCCCGGTTGAGGCATCAGACAGACCTGACCACGGATTTGCATCAGTTGTTGGCGCAGATGCAAGGCCACCGGCGCGCTGTTACGCAGGCCAAGAATAAAGACGCGCTGCGCTGCGCCCAATGCCTGTACTACATCGGCAAACTGCACGGCATCCAGCGCATTCACCCACTGGGTCAGGTTCGCCATCTCCTGCTTGTAGTGTCGCGCCAGCAAGGTGTTACCCTGTACGGCATCGCGGTTTTCCGTCAGCGGCATGCCGCTTTGGCGCAGCGTACGCACCTCATCGCGCATCTCCTTGAAACGATCATAGCCAAGCCGTTTAAACAGACGGCTGACAGTGGCTTTTGACACGCCGCTCAGACGGGCCAGTTCGGCGCTGTTGTAGCTCATTAGATCATCAAAATGATCCATGATAAATGAGGCAACTCGCTGTTCTTGCGGGGATAATTCGTTGTAGCACTCACGTAAGCGCGTATCTAACTGCTGCATAGACCCTCCTGCAACTTTCGTTTCACATTAAGCTGACACAGTGAAACGCTTGCCGTCAATCTGGAACAGCTCTTGCTTAGCTCTCTGACTTACCCGAACAAAGAGAGCATGACGATGCAAAGTAATATTGCCCCTTCCGGTATGGCGGTAACGCCCCACCACCTTGCCAGCGAATCGGCATTATCGGTGTTGCGCCACGGCGGTGATGCGATTGAGGCGATGATCGCCGCAGCCGCCACCATTGCGGTGGTCTATCCCCATATGAATGGCATCGGCGGCGATGGTTTCTGGCTGATAGTGCCGCCCGAAGGCGCGCCCCTCGCCATTGACGCCAGCGGCGCCGCCGGGCAACTGGCGACACGTGATTTCTATCGCGGGCATAGCCATATTCCCCATCGTGGCCCGCTGGCGGCGCTCACGGTTCCCGGCACGCTGAGCGGCTGGGACGAGGCGCTGAACGTATCAGCGTCACTGGGCGGCGGGCAATTGCCGCTCTCCCGCCTGCTGGCCGACGCCATCCGTTACGCCAGCGAAGGGATCCCGGTAACACAGTCGCAGGCCAACGCCACGCAAAGTAAATACCCGGAACTGGTGGATGTGCCGGGCTTTAGCGAGACCTTTCTAATTCAGGGGGAAGTCCCACAGGCGGGCAGCCGTTTCTGCCAGCCGCGCCTCGCCCGCACATTAACCCGCCTCGCCACCGACGGACTGGACAGTTTTTATCGCGGAGCGCTCGCCGATCAGATGGCGGCGGAAATGAGCGCGCTCGGCCTGCCACTGACCGCTCAGGATCTGGCGGCTCATCGTGCCCACCGCCGGGTACCACTTCGTCTGAGCCACAGCCAGGGCGACATCTTCAATATGACGCCGCCAACGCAAGGGCTGGTGTCGCTGGCCATCCTCGGCATTACCGACCATCTGGATATGGCGCAGGCCAGTGAAGTACAGACCATTCACCGCATTGTCGAAGCAACCAAGCAGGCCTTTGGCCTGCGTGATCGCTACATCACCGATCCACGCCACGTCACGCTGCCGGTACAAAGCCTGCTGGAGCAGGCACCACTGCAACGGCTGGCCGCCAGCATCGATGACAAGCGGGCCGCCCCCTGGGGCAAGGGCAAAGGACCGGGGGATACCGTCTGGATGGGCGTGATGGATAAAAACGGGCTGGCGGTGTCGTTTATTCAGAGCATTTATCACGAGTTCGGTAGCGGCGTGGTGCTGCCAGAGAGCGGCGTGCTGTTACAAAACCGGGGCGCGGCATTCAGTCTCGACCCGGATCATTTGCTGGCGCTGGTGCCAGGTAAACAACCGTTCCACACCCTCAACCCGGCGGCGGCACGGCTGAAAGATGGCCGCACCATGGTCTACGGCACGATGGGGGGCGACGGTCAACCGCAAACACAGGCCGCCATATTTACCCGCCACGTGATGCAAAACATGCCTTTGCAGGAAGCAGTATGCGCCCCCCGCTGGTTGCTGGGCCGCACCTGGGGGCAAACGTCCGATAGCCTGAAGCTGGAGGGGCGATTCAGCGAGGCCACGTATCAGGCGTTGCGTGACCTGGGCCATGACGTTGAATGGTTGCCGGGGCTGAGCGAAGCCACCGGGCACGCCGGGGCGATTGTGCGTCATCCCAACGGGATGCTCGAAGGGGCATTTGATCCACGCAGTAACGGCAGCGCAGCCGGTTTTTAAGGAGTCATTATGAGCGATAACAAATTCGACTGGCCGACATACATCCGGTTGATGGAACAACTCCTGGCGGTACCGCTGGACGATGAACGCCGGGCCGAACTCGAAGTTCAGCTCACCCGCATCGCGGCCATGGCGCAGCCGCTGATGGCTTTCCCACTGCCTCACCGCCAGGAAGGCGCAGGAGAATATCGGCTATGAGCTTATCCATTCGGGACATTCAGCAAGGACTGCGTAGCAAAACCTTTAGCGCGCGCGAACTGGCACAGCAATCACTGGCGTTGATTGAACAGGGAAACCCCGGCATCAACGCCTTCACCGGCGTAACGGCGACGCGCATGCTCACCGAAGCCGCGCACATCGACGCCCGGCGTGCTGCGGGCGAAACCTTGCCTGCGCTGGCAGGCGTGCCCTATGCGGTGAAAAATCTGTTCGATGTGGAGGGGGTTACCACGCTGGCGGGGGCAAAGCTGTTCAGCACTCAGCCCCCCGCAACAAAAGATGCATTCGCCATTCGCCAGCTTACGAATGCGGGTGCAACGCTGGCCGGCACGCTCAACATGGATGCCTATGCCTATGGCTTCACTACCGAAAACAGCCACTATGGTGCGACGCGTAACCCGCGAGACCTCACCCGGGTGGCGGGTGGTTCATCGGGCGGCTCAGCGGCGGCCGTTGCTGCCGGGATGGTCAATTTTGCGCTGGGCACCGACACCAACGGTTCTATTCGCGTTCCCGCCTCGCTGTGCGGCGTGCCGGGGCTAAAGCCCACCTTTGGACGCTTATCACGCAGCGGTAGCCATCCGTTTGTCGCCAGTCTGGATCACATCGGCCCGCTGGCACGTAACGTGGAGGATTTGGCCTGTGTCTATGACGCGCTCCAGGGACATGACATGGAAGACAACTGGCAATCACCACACGAACCTGCCGCCACGCTGCCCACGTTATCCAATGCGGGGGCGCTACGCTGTGCCGTGCTGGAGGGCTATTTCACCACCTGGTGTAATGCTGATGCCCGCGCCGCCGTCAACGTAGTGGCACAAGCTCTGGGCGCAAACCAGACGCGGGTATTGCCGGAAGCGGAGCTGGCGCGTTCAGCCGCGTTTTTGCTTTCTGCGGCAGAGGGGGGTAACCATTATCTTCCTGCGCTACGAACGGATGCCGATACGTTTGAGCTGAACTCCCGCGAGCGCTTGCTGGCAGGCGCAATGACCCCCTCGGCCTGGTATACCCAGGCACAGCGTTTTCGCGCCTGGTTTCGCGATAAAACGCTACCGCTGTTTAACGATGTCGATCTGCTTCTTGCCCCGGCGACGCCCTGTAGTGCAACGCCGATTGGCGAGAACACCATGCGCATTAACCATACCGATTTACCGATCAAAGCCAGTATGGGGATGCTGACGCAGCCCATCTCGTTTTTAGGCCTGCCGGTGGTGACCGTGCCCGTAAAAACCGCCTCGGGCTTACCGATTGGCGTACAGATTATTGCCGCCCCCTGGCAGGAGTCACGCTGTCTGCAGGCGGCGTGGAGACTGGAGCAGGCGGGCGTTCTTTACCCACAGGAAGCATGATGAACAGAGACAATATCGACCGTCCGACTGTATTGAATGAAGTCACCGCTGCGTTTTATCGTTATGAGCAGGCGCTTATCAGTAACGATGTGGCAGTGCTGGATGAGCTTTTCTGGGCGGACCCGCGCACGGTGCGCTACGGCGCAACAGAGAACTTGTACGGCATTGAGGCGATCCGCGAGTTTCGTAATGCACGCCCCTCAGCGGGGCTGGACAGATTGCTGCGTAATACCACGATCACCACCTACGGTGAGGATATGGCTGTCGCGAGCACAGAGTTTACGCGCGAGAACAGTGAACGGGTGGGCCGCCAGATGCAGACCTGGGTGAAGTTCCCCTATGGCTGGCGGATTGTGGCGGCGCATGTCAGTTTGATGGGATAAAAGGGAAAGATGGGTGCGGCTGGATGCCCTCTTCCACAGGGAGAGAGAGAAAACCCCTCTCTGCTCGCATGGAAAACGTTGCCCGGATAAGGTGCCTGCGCCGCCATCCGGGAATTATCCCCGGTGGCGCTGCGCTTACCGGGGCTACAGGATGCCCCCTCTTCTTTGAGGGGGTACGGTCCGGGGTGCGGGGATAAACTCACGCCGGAGTATACGGATGCGTCTTCACCCAGTGCTCGGCGATATCCTGACGGCGGCAAATCCACACACCTTCGTGACTCTGCACATAATCCAGGAAACGCTGCAATGCGCGGAAACGGCCGGGGCGCCCCAATAACCGACAGTGCATGCCAATCGACATCATCTTCGGCGCCGTTTCACCTTCTTCATACAGCACATCAAAACTGTCTTTCAGGTAGGTATAGAACTGCTCAGCGGTATTAAAACCCTGCGCGGTGGCAAAGCGCATATCGTTCGCATCCAGCGTATAAGGCACAATCAGGTGAGGCTTCTCGTCAACCGTTGTCCAGAACGGCAGGTCGTCGCCGTAGTAATCGCTGTCATACAGCATACCGCCCTGCTCCACCACCAGCTTGCGGGTGTTCGGGCTATCGCGCCCGGTATACCAGCCGAGCGGCGCTTTGCCAAACAGCGTCGTGAGGATCTCCAGCGCCTGCTGCATATGCTGACGCTCGGTCTGGATATCCATATTTTGATAGTGGATCCAACGCCAGCCGTGGCTCACCACGTCATACTCCGCGGCGTTGATCGCAGCGACGATCTCCGGGTTACGCGCCAGCGCCATTGCGATACCAAACACCGTTAAAGGCAGGCCGCGCTTCTGGAATTCATTGTGGATGCGCCAGAAACCTGCGCGGGAACCGTATTCATACAGCGAGTCCATCGACATATGTATTGCCGGGTAACTCGCCGCACCAATAATGTCTGACAAAAACTGTTCAGACCCGGTGTCGCCATGCAGGACGTGGTTCTCGCCACCTTCTTCGAAATTGAGGACAAACTGCACGGCAATGCGCGCCCCTCCGGGCCATTGCGCATGAGGGGGTTTTCCGGCATACCCTGCCATATCGCGCGGGTAGTTATCGGTAAAGTGCCAGACAGGCTTGTCCGTATCTGAATGCATGCTGATTCGACCTCATTTTGGGGCCGCTTTCAGCTCAGCATTTCAAAGCATCCTGAAAGCGGCTTTTTATTGGGATACGCCAGATCGCCGTACTTGCTGGTACCAAGCCCCAGTGCCAGGAGGGATTCCACCATTTTCACCGCTGCCGTGACGCCATCGATCACCGGAATATCCAGCTCCTGCGTCAGCTCGCTGGCAAGGTTCGCCATCCCGCCACAGCCAAGAACAATAGCGCCGCTATTATCTTCCCGTTTGGCTTGTATACAACGCTCGCGTACTTTCTGCTGAGCAAGACCCGTGCCATCTTCTAACGCCAGTACCGGTAAATCGATCGCATGCAGTGCGGCGCAGTGATGTCCGAAGCCATATTGCTGCAGTAAATGACGGGCGATGATCAGCGTGCGCGGCAAGGTGGTGACGATGGAAAAACGCGTCGCGACCAGGGTGGCGACATGCATCGCCGCTTCGGCAATTCCCACGACGGGCCCGCTTGCCAGTTCGCGGGCAGCCAGCAGCCCCGGATCGCCAAAGCAGGCAATGACATGGCCTTGCGCCCCCTGCGCCATGCCTTTTTTTATCTGTTCCAGCACGCCAATGGCGGCAATCGCCTCATCAAAATGCCCTTCAATCGACTCCACGCCCTGGCTCGGACAACTGGCGAGGATTGTCGTACCCGGTGCGGCGACACTGCGGGCAGCGCTGGCAATGGTGTGCGTCATTTCCGGGCTGGTATTGGGGTTGATCACCTGTATACAGAATTGTGTCATGCCTGTTCTCCTGGCGCGCCAAACAGGCGGGCAAAATCGGGGAGGATGTCGCCGCCGCGCTCAAAGCTGAGGCTTGAGACAATATGATCGAAGTGGTGGGCCATAGCATGGCTCAGCGCCGCGCCATCTTTCTTACGCAGCAGTTCGATGAGCCTGTCGTGGTCGTCGCAGCGGCACCCACGCTGCCAGGGGGCGCCCCAGGCGGCAATCACCAGCGACGAACGTTGCGCGAGCGTGGTCACAATATCGGTCACTACGGCATTGCCAGAGATAGCCTGCAACTGGATATGAAATGCCGCGGAATAACGAATCGCCGCCGCGCCATCGTGGTTCTGATGCGCCTCTTCTTCCTGCGCGATGATTTTCTCGAGCCCAGCAATATGTGGCGGCTGTAGATGCTCAAGCACCTGCGGCAGGTTGGCACGCTCGATCATTTTGCGGGTAGAGAAGATCGCTTTCGATTCGTCGATATCCGGTTTGGCAACAAATGCACCACGTCTGGGCGTCATCGTGACCATTTGCACCGTCGCAAGGCGCGTCAGAACCTTGCGGATCCCCGTGCGGCTAACGCCAAACACTTCGGCCAGGGCTTCTTCGGGTAATTTGCTGCCGGGCGGTAATTGATGTTCGACAATGGCGGTCATCAGCGACTGCCAGATGAAATTTTCTTTATCTTCCAGATCTGCTGGGGTCTGTAGCCCCGTTGGCTGCTTCATTGGGAAATTCCTTTGTTACCTGGTTCTTATCTTTTTGTATACATCATTAAAATATTTTGTATACATAAAATTAAAACCTGGCCTGGTTCATGCAATACAGGATGGCAGACATAACGTCACAATCTGTATTCAGAGGAGCAGATTCCATGCCAAACCTTGAACCAAATTACAAAGACAGTTACAGCCCACGACTCACTAACAACGATTTGGCCCCGACGCGCGACCAGAACTGGACGTGGTACAACATCTTCTCTTTCTGGATGTCCGACGTTCATAGCATGGGCGGATACGTGGTCGCGGCCAGCTTCTTTGCGCTCGGCCTTGCCAGTTGGCAGGTATTACTGTGCCTGTTGCTGGGCATCTGTATTGTGCAGTTGTGCGCAAACCTTGTTGCCAAACCAAGCCAAATGGCTGGCGTGCCCTATGCGGTTATCTGTCGCCAGGCATTTGGCGTGTTCGGTGCCAATATTCCGGCCGTCATCCGTGGTCTTATCGCCTTTGCCTGGTACGGTATACAAACCTATCTGGCCGCTAACGCGTTAATGCTGGTGATGCTGAAATTCTGGCCTTCTCTGGCCCCGATGACCGAAGGGCATTTCCTTGGTCTGTCGCATTTGGGCTGGGTCTGCTTCGGCATTATGTGGGTATTGCAGGCACTGGTGTTCTGGCACGGGATGAGCGCGATTAAACGCTTTATCGATATCGCAGGCCCGGCTGTCTACGTGGTGATGCTGGCGCTGGCGGTATGGATCCTGTCGCAAACCGGCTTTAGCGGTATCTCGTTTACCCTTGCCAGCAAAGAGCTAACCGCGGGCGAGCAAACCTGGCAGATGATTACCGCAACGGCGCTGGTGGTTTCTTACTTCTCCGGCCCACTGCTGAACTTTGGCGACTTCTCTCGCTACGGCAAAAGCATGCAGGAAATTCGTCGCGGCAACCGTTGGGGTCTGCCGTTTAACTTCCTGCTGTTCTCCATCGTGACCGTGGTGATCGTGTCGGGTACACAGTCGCTGTTCGGCAAAATGATCACTGATCCTATCGAGACCGTCAGCCACGTGGGCAACAGCCTGGCCATGGCAATTGGTTTGCTGACCATGATTATCGCCACCATTGGGATCAACATTGTGGCTAACTTCGTCTCCCCGGCGTTCGATTTCTCAAACTGCTCGCCGCAGAAGATCAGCTTCCGCACCGGCGGGATGATCGCCGCCGTTGGCTCCGTGCTGCTGACGCCGTGGAACCTGTTCCAGTCACCGGAACTGATCCACTACACACTGGATGTGCTGGGCTCCTTTATTGGGCCACTGTTCGGTATTCTCCTGGCGGACTTCTACCTGATTAAACGCGGGAAAGTGTTTGTCGATGATCTGTTTACCGTCTCCCCGAACGGCCGCTACTGGTACAAAAATGGCATCAACCCGAAAGCGGTTGCCGCACTGGTGCCGTCGGTCGCCGTGTGCCTGGTAATCAGCTTTATTCCGTCACTGCACGAAGTGGCGAACTTTAGCTGGTTTATCGGTGTGTTCCTGGGCGCAGGCAGCTACCGCTGGATTGCACGCCACGATCGTGAAGGGGTTAGCGAAGGGTTTGCTCCGCGTCGCGCAACGGCGAAAGAGTAAACGCATCAGGCCCGGACTGGGGTGGTCCGGGCCTGTTGCTGACAGAAGATTAAGAAGAAAACAGGCAACGTCTACGGCGTCTTATCCTCCCCTGAGTTGTTCGCACGAGGGTTGCTTAACAGGGCATAGCGGTTGAGCAACTGTTGAAATCGGGTCTCGATTTGTACGATCAGCGCAGGCGCCACCTCCCCCGATCGCGTCTGTTCATCCAGTTGCCGAAGCAGTTCTTCCAGCGGTGGCGTTTGCAGGGATTGGCGAATCGCGAAAACGGCTGATTTCAGTTCCGATGCGGTTAAATATTTCCCTTTACGTTCATCAAGGGTGTCAAGTTGCTGAGAAAGACGCTGCAACTGCTCCTGTGCCTGCGCGTAATGAGACAGCTCAGAAACCGGCAGCGCATTGCGCTCTCGTTCCCGTAAATCAGGTTGATTCAGAAATGTCCATACCCCACCCCCGATACCGCTCAAACACACTGCGGTCATCATTCCGGCAAAAAACATCGGCCATGAACGTCGGGATGGCGTGACCGTTGTCTGCCGCTCTGGCGGTGCGGCAAGCGGCACAACGTCTTCTGGTTCGGAGGGCGCTATGGCGCTTGCGGTTATCGGCGTTACGCTTGCTTCTGTCTCCTGCGGCGTGAGCCGCTCCAGTCGCAGCGCAACATTACGCAACTGACCGGCAACGATATCCATTCGGGTCAGATGCCAGAGTTCGCACTGACGCAGTACTTTTTCAAGTACAGCCAGGTACTGCTCACAGCGATAGACCCGCGCCAACGCTTGATACTGAACCTCCATTGTCCGTAGCGACTGCTGTATCTTTTCCGCCAGCCAACTGAGCAGAGTGACTCTTGAATGTACCTGCACGGGCCAGAAATCGCCCCAGTGGCGCGTCATCAGTGTCTGTAACGCCTCCAGCCCTTCGGTCATACCCACCAGCCCCTGCTGCTTTGTTCTGGCCAGGATGTAACAGACCAGTGTTTGCAGCTCCACGCCATTTTGTCTGAACAACGCCAGACACAACGATTCGACCCGACGCCAGTCCACGTCCGGGCGCGCCGGATGGGTGAGTTTACCCATTTCGGCCTGTAACTCACCCGCTTCGCGAAAGGTACAGGGATCGCCACCCACACGAAACTGGCTGATAAATAACGAATGGTCCGTCATAGGTTATGCACGCTCCTGTTGCTTAAGATGACGCAGGACTATCCGCCCTTCCGGCGAGAAGACCCCGTCAAAACGGATCCATCCCCTGGCGGGAAGTTCGGCATGAATCAGGTAATTCAGATGTCCGGGACGCGGTTGCGGCAGTAGCTCCACGCGGAGCTGACTCAGGCGAGGTTCATAACGGCGCAGCGTCTCCTCAATCTGGCGTATTAACCCGTGAATACCCGCCGTCATTCCCTGATGTATCACGCTAAGATCCGGTAACCCGTAATCCGGCAGGTGCGCCAGCGTACCCGCCCGACAATTGATAATGCGCTGCATGTTATCCATCACGGAAAGGATAAGCTGGTCCCGCTCGCCGACCTGTTCCAGCGGTAATTCGCCACTGAAGCCAGACATCAACATTTCGTATAAGGAAGGAGTCGGCATGGATTAATTGTCCTGCACAGGAAGCAGCGTTAACTGGCTGCGCAAAAGCTCGATAGTGCGGGGTTTATCCGCATCCAACTCGTCCCGTTTCAGGATCAACCGCCAGCTATTACGCGTTTCATCAGGCTGATAAAACTGCCCGGCAATGGCAATAAACTGCGTCTCTTTATCGAGCGGCACATCCAGCGAAACCGCACCCCCGGGTTTCATCCAGACTGAATGTTCCGCCAGAACATCGCCGTTGAGTGCCGACTCTTCCTGCATGAGCAAGGTGTCGTAATCTGCTTTATCAAAGCGGGCGCGCGATGTGAGTTGCCAGACATGCACCATGGTGGAAAGCGGCGTGTCTTGCGCGTCCGTGTTGAGCGCGCCACGCGAGATGAAATCCAGATGCAAGGTATGGATCTGTTTATAGAAGATGGCGCTCGCCATACTTTTCGAGCCCTCAACCACCTTTTGCCCCAGCCCGCAGCCTGTCAGGAAAACCGACAACGCCATCGCGCAGGCCAACGCCCGGCGCTTACAGTGGATAATGAACATGCGTGATTCTCTCCCTCTCCCATCGTGTTGAACCAGGCATGAGTCCCTGATAGCGGCCAAGTTTCACCGTTACAGTCCCGGTGTCTGGCGCGGAACCTGAGGCTCGTAAAATGCCGGTTAGGCCAATCTGAACGCGCTGTTTCCCTAGCTGTGCCGCCGGCAGCAGGCTGAGCGGCAGCGTGAGCTGTAACCGAGCCTGGCAACGCCAGCCAAGATATACACGCAGCAGCACCAGAAGATCGGTATGCAACTGCCCTCCCGGCAGCCATCCGCGCACTTCGTCAGCCTCTTCGGTATAGAGTTGCAGTAACAGTTGACTGTTAACGTCCGTGCCGGTTCGCCCCAACAGAGCGCGCGTTGTCAGGTCAACGCGGGACGTTCGGGACAAGCAGACCCGCGTTTGCAGTACAACAGACTTCGGTTCGTGTGGTGTCACCGTTGCCTGGGTCTTTGGCGCAAGCAGTGTCACTAACGCTGTCACGCCTTCCGCTGTACGCGTTGGCAGGCGCATCACGCTCAACAGTGCCAGAAAACGAGAAATGGGCGTGGCGATATGGTTTTCGCTACCGGGAATGCCCAAACCAATGAGCCCCAGCAGGCAACATGAAATCGCATCCCTGGCCCCCGGTTCAAACGACGCCGGGTAGTTGTATTTGCGCCAGATGCGGTAGTACTGCGTGGTAAAACGGTGGTTGAAGATATCCAGAAACGCCATTATCGCTTCATGCCCGTCCTTTCCCTGTGCGATGTCGTCCAGGTAAGCCGTCGGCAGAGGGGAATCGACGCCGTAAAGCCCCAGAAAAGTAGTGCGGATCGTCGGCGGCGCCTCAGGCTGCTGCGCATCGTACTTGACCGCTTTAAGTTCGCTTGCAGGGAATCCCATCCCCGGATGAGGGCGAAAACGCACGGGATCATCTGCAGGGTTCGCGCTACTGCCTAACGGCGGGGCGTGTGGCGCAGCTTGTTCCAGATACTGGCAAAAACGGTAAAAATTAATCCGCGAAATGTGCGGCGTCAGTCGATGTATCAGCCCGGTACGCGCTGGCTGTGGTGTTCGGTCCATTGCAGGCACTTCCCTGTGGGTTGCAATATTACGGTGAGTTGTGTGAAAAGATGGATATCAGCATAGAGCGCGAAGAAGCGATGAAGGAGTTCACCAAACAGGGTGATGTCCCCCTCCCCGGCGAAACCTTTGCTGTCGAGGGTGACCTGAATGTCCACTCCGCGCAGCAGAAAGCCTTTTTCGAAACGCTGAATGAGATGGTGCTGAACATCAACAATCGCCTCAAGACGACGACGATTCATCTCGCTCTCCGTCCAGTCATAGAGCGCCAGCGTGCCGCGCAGGATCTCCGCGTTATCCATCATCGACAGAAAGTTTGAGCCAAGATGACTGAGTACCCGCCAGTGGAAACGGTCACGCGAAGGGGGATAACAAGGCTGCGTCGGCGCGCAGAGATTACGGACCCGCAGGTTGTTTTGCGCCGCATGGAGGGGGGTGTCCAGAAGCGTGCTTTGCAACGCCTTGCGCGGAAGCTGGCCGTTGGTGCCCGTCAGGCTCAGTGACAAGGTTTCATCTTCCAGAAGCCTGTCCGCGTCAAACGCATCGCCCCCCAAAATCAACCAGCTATCATGCAGCCCCGAGGGGCCACGCTTCACCCGCGTGTGGTAATAGCGTTCGGGGGCATCGTGACGCAACATGCCGCCCCGATGGCGAAAACTGGAAAACGGGACATACGCCTGATTGCCGGTGTGGCGTGAGGAGACGATTCGATCAACAGAATAGATTTCAGTATGCCCATCCTGGATACGCATGGGGCGCAGGAGATACTCGTTTTCCAGCGGAGAGAGATGCAGCGGGTCAGCCTCTAGTGGGAACAGGTTGATAACCGGAACACAATGCAGGCGGATAGTGTCGGCATTGAAGGGCAAATCGTGGGGCCAACTTTCCACCAGCACAACATCCAGCTCAAAACCCTTTATTCCTTCCGGCCTGGCGATGTTTTCCAGCCCATGAAGCGCTACAAACATAAATTTTTCACGGAAAGTGAAATATTCAAGTAAGAGCTGATAGCCGCTAAATGCGGATTCTCCTTTGGGCCACAGTCTGTCATCATCCCCCAATCCCTGCGCAGAAAAATGGCCCTCCAGCACACACCGCTCCTGCCCCGGCAAACACAGCCAGATCTGTTGCGTACCCAGCGTTAGCGCCCGGTGTAAGGCACAGGCTATCGGGCTGTCGGCATTCAGATACAACGGTAGTCGTGATAAATCAATTTGCGACCAGTCGCCGACCAGCGGGCTGCATTCGAAACGCAGGCGAATGACAGAACGTCCGTCCGGCTCGTACTGCAGTGACACGTCAGGCAAAGCCAGAGGATAGAGCGTGACATCGCGCGTAGCGGTGTAGCGACAGCGGGTTTTGCGCTCACCAATCGGGCGTGACAGCACCTGAAAATGGCTGAGCGTTTCGCTCTGCTTCATCAGCCGAAAATCGGTTGCCAGCTCAATAATAGACAGTGAGGGAATGGTGCGCAGATAGTGCGGCCAGAGCAGACTGACCAGCCCTTCGGTGAGCTCCGGCAAATCGTCATCCAGTTTTTCACGCAGCCGCCCCATTAAGAATGCGAACCCCTCAAACAGACGCTCCACATACGGATCGCGAGCACCAGGTTTGTCGAGGTTCAGCATTGCCGCGCGGTCGGGATATGCCTGCGCGAATTCTTTACCGGCTTCGCGCAGGTAGCGCATTTCGGCTTCGTAGTAGCGTTGGGTTAAATCGTCCATGAAAATCCTGTGGTAAATAGGTAATGATTAAAGTGGAGTGAGTTGTTAAGAGCAGGCTTGGGGATTATTGATAATATTGCAGGTAGTCCATTTTAAAATATATGCTTGACTAATAATCTTGTAAAATCAACCGGAGAGATCTAATAATAAAAAATTCAGATCTTAATGTTCTTCGAACCGCCCATCCTTTAAAATAAACACACGCTTCTTATGGTGATCTTCAAATTTTACAAAAATATTATTATCTTTCATTCCAAAATTATAAGTACTACCCGGTAATCCATGAAAAACTTCCGATTGCCACTCCTTGGTTTTACATGAAATCTGAATATAATCTTTATAACATTCAGACCCACAATACCACTCAGATATAAAGCATATATTTTTTGAGCGAAATTCATTATAAATGTAAATCTGCTGGGCCAAAAGCAAAATAAATAGAAAATTAAAAATCACAACGCAGTAGATTACTGAGGCAGACCTGGAAACACTCACAAAGAATGAATAATAAAAAAGTGATATACCTAAAACACCAATAAGTAACACTTCAATATTACCCCATAACAAATCAAAGAAATTAAACAAGACTTGAATCACAATACCTAATAATATATAAACCCATCGATATCCATAATGTGGCTTAGATAAAAAAAATGGTATAAAAGGGAGGATCCCGGGTGCCATAACCAATGAAATATATGCCATATTATAACCGTGAAACATGAATAATACATTGAATACTATGCTAGCTAAAAACCAAGAAACCACACCAGATACAATTCGAAAGACAAACATAATATTACTCTTTAATTGTCATTCATTATCATGAAAAAGAAAAAACCTTAAAAAATAGCAAAATATCATTAATCATATTATTGCTAATAGAATAAAATTATGATGTTTTCTGCGTTACGTTAAAATCTTTAACTTTCACACCAATAGCATCGGATATTTTTTTCCTCTGAAAACAAGTCCTGCAGCCTTCCCCAGATTTTATCCTGGCTTCCGGGTTATTTTTCAGTGATATTGATATAAATTTCCGGCGATATTTGTCCCCTTGTTTAAAATATGTCACTAAAATGGCTTCCTGCTTTCTTTGAGGTAAATCAATTACATAACCACTCATAATATCTTTCGCTTTTTTGATCATCAAGGCAGCAAAGTGAACCGTTCCTTCATCTGTAACCAAATATCTTAATATATCTAACCTTGACATGTTTGGAAATGAATCCAGCTTGTCATCATACATATCATAGGCTGTGCGTAATGATATGTTACCCTTCCCATAATCACCTGCCACGGTGTTGCTAACCCTGTCCCATGTAGTTCTTTTTATATCATCCGGATCATTTTTTTTAATAGTCT
Organism: Phytobacter diazotrophicus; assembly: GCF_052061655.1. NCBI lineage: Bacteria > Pseudomonadati > Pseudomonadota > Gammaproteobacteria > Enterobacterales > Enterobacteriaceae > Phytobacter > Phytobacter diazotrophicus. The sequence goes on from NZ_CM125428.1 coordinate 4,601,068, forward strand.
GATATTGTTTCTCAAGATCATCACTACTTTTCTTATTATTCACGGTCTCTTCGAACTCGGTGTATTTCCCTTTTGGTATAACGTTATCCTGTAGGTAATCTAACCTTTTTTTTGCATATGAATAATCAGGCATAAATCTCGTGTTATATTCATCAGCCAATGCACCAGCTACAGCAATGGGCGGAACTGAGAATTTATTCGAGTACTTCATGATTAAATGAGAGATATTACTTAACCAAGTAAACACAGGCTCTTGAAAAGGATAGTTATCTACTGGCTCCTTGCAAAAACATCCAACCAGCAAAAAAACTGGCTGTTTATCTATTTCTGCTACAGAATTGATTTTATATAAATATCCTTTCTGCATTAAATTATCATATGCACTATCAGGCTCTTTATAATTACTCACTGAAAACACCTTCTATTAATGAAACAAACAATATATATCAACCATAAAATCTTCATCCTTATTTTCTGTGATAACAGTATTTACTCGCCCATTACCATCAGGAAAATAATTATACTCACCACTATTTGTTTTAACTTTCACTTTCAATCCTTGCACAGGTTTTTCGTTTTCATAATCCAGCACTATAATTTTTCTCCCATAAACTTTACCCTGAGAAAAGTCCTCTTCGGTTAATGGTTTGGGCCGTTTTACTTCTATTATTCCGTCCTTCACCTCCGTCTCATAAACATCATTCATCATCGACGCGATAAATCGCGACTGACATGGGCAGGAGCTTTTACTGTCCAGAGTTCCTGCCATCAGCCGGCCGTGAATATCTGTCTGCGGAACACCTCCTACGATAATAAACATTCCTGGATATCTGCCACAGGTCACTCTATCCATATCGCGTGCCTGAGGTATACCCATAATGGTATGGTCATCCGCGCCTTCAATGATCCTGCCGCCACAGGTGGTTATATCACCTCTGACCAGAAAATAGCCTCGTCCCATCGTCTTCAATCCTTATGTTGCGAATCGCACAATACGGCAGCACGTGCGGGATCTATCGCCACCAGCGTGCCGAGCAGGGTTTCCATTTTTCGCGCCAGCAGCGCTTTATCCGCATAGCGATATGCCCTTAAACGCAGCAGCTTCAACTGCCGGGCTTTGATCTCGAAGATCAGCTCGGGTTCCCATTGGGCCAGCGTCAGCCCCTGCGAACTCCCGTCCAGTTCATCTAACAGCAACAGCGCCATCTCTGTTTTGCCGTATTGCTCCGCGACCCGGGCCATGAGTAAACGCAATTGCAGCCGCTGTCGCGCGGTAACAATCCCCGGCCGTGACTGAAGCCAGCCCAGCGCGGCGTCGACCCCTTCACTGTCGGCACGCTCCTGCGCTTCAGGTTCCAGCGCCAAAAGATCATCGTGGGGGGGTTCGCCAGAGAGAGCCGCCCCGCCTGCCAGCCATGCCCCTTCATCCCGCGGTATAACCTGCTGTGCAATCCAGCTTCGCGTTACGTCATCCGCAAACGGGCTACCGTCACTCCATGCAAGCTGCTCCAGCCCAGGCAACCGTTCCAGCAACAACGCCAGATCCTGACGGACAACAGATGTCCACCTGTCCCACGGCGGCCCTGCCTTGCCTAACGCCTGGTGCAGATACCACTGAATATCCAGCCAGAAGTGACACACACCTTCGCCAAACATCCGGTCGGCTTGTTCCAGTAGTTCTGTCCAGTTCTGCTGTGTATACAATCGTTTAAGTTGATTACGCGATTCCGTGCGCGGTGGAGACAGCCGCGTTTTGCCGTCGACATCGGGCGGAAGCTCATGAACGGTGTCCCAACGCAGGGTTTTCATCAGGCGATGTGCCGCCAGCCAGCCCCGGGGCTGTTCATTCAGGTAACGGGACAGCGTTTTGGCCTGATCCAGCAAATCGCGTCCGGAATGAATAACCTGCAACGACGGCGAGTCGATAAGGGAAGAAGCGACAGGCGGCGAGAGGGCCGCGCTATTTTGAGGTACAACGGCATTCATCCCGCCCGATTGCGCCAGACGTGACTCCAACGCGTGAATAAGCGGCATCAGCGAAGGCGGCTGTTGGTCTTCTGTCCATGCTGCAAATGATACTGATAGCAAATTCAGCGCGGCGACGATCCTGGAAAAATCCGCCTTTGCCACTTCCGGAAATCGCGCCAGGCTATCAAGAATTTTGTCTCCGGCCAGCCACTCAAGCACCAGTTTTCGACTCGACGGGCGGGAGGGTAGTAGCGCGGTACCAAAGCGTTCAACCAGCCCGGCCAGCAACGCCAGCCCCTCAGCTAAGCCACGCTCGCCGTCGCGATGTAGCCGTGCCCAGATGTAATAGGTCACGATACGCAGATCTTTTGCCTGTGTCAGAATGAGGGATTCCGCCAGCGTACAAATCAATGCGGTGTCTGCGCCCGACAGCTTGTTCATCTCATCGCGCATAAGCAGAAAATCGTCGTGATAGCCCGGGTCTTCGCCCACGGGTGCGTCTTCTTTTACTGGCAATAACCATTTCTGCCATAACGCGGTCTGCTCGCGCGCGGCCTGCAGGACATCGCCATCGCTAAAACAGCTACGGGTTAACTGCTGTAGCAACTCACTCATCCTCGTGCTCTCCCTGTTCTTGCGACTCTGCCATGACGTTCCCGGTCAGGAAGATCTGCTGTGGCAGGCGAAAATTTCTCAGTGCCAGCAGTGCCATCGGCCCTTTTCCCTGCTCAACGCGCATCAGGTAATGCAACGGGAGGCCGTCCGGAGCGCGCCACAGCACCTTATAGCTGCTGCTGTCCAGTTGTGTAATTTCCGCCTGTTCCAGTAAGCGGATGAGGCTCCAGCTTCCCCGGTAATCTGCCAGAATACGCTCGCTGTTCTGCGTGCTGGTCCAGCTCAGCGACGCACCGGGGTGCCATTGCTCACCAGGCCAGGTAAAGCGCTGCCAGCGCTCCTTCTGGTTGAAATATTCCAGTATTTGCCCGTCAACCGTCAGCTGCGTTTTCATCACATCGCGCGCGGGTTTGGCGCGCAGATCAAAATGTATTCCGGCATCTCCGCTGGCAAAGGCGGCATCCGTGATATCGCCAAGCTGATTCAGGGAACGCAAAAACGCCGGATTTACTACCAAACCCTGTGTGTTCGTGGCATCGGTCACCCAGTCTCGCCCTTCGCGTCTCAGCACGCCACCAAGGTGCGTGGCGAGATATTGATGGATACGGCCACCGTCGCGCAGGTACTGCGCCAGCAAAGGCAACGAGGCATCATTCTGCGTGGCACTAAAGGGGTAGCGCCCCGCGAAATCCTGTTCCCACTGGCTGACAATGGCACGCTGCCACTGCCGATTGAGACTTTCTGCCGCGGGTGTCAGCACCTGTCGCCATGCCTGCTCAACCGGGCGAACAAACAGCGCCTGACCAAAGCCGCTCCATGCCTCTCCAAGGCTGGCGGCAACCAGACGACCATAGTCGCGGGTATCAGTAAGATCGACGGTTTTACCCTGAAACACCGTCTGCGCCAGTTGTTGCGTCATTTCCTGCGGATCCTGGGCGTTGATGACCTGTTGCAGCTTGAGCCGCACACGGCTAACGCGCGTCAGATAAGTCTGCAGACTGAGCGTCGCGTCTCCGCTACCGGCAGCGCGTTCCCCCGCCAGCCGCAGCAGCGGGGCAAAGGTTTTATCCAGCGGGCCGGGAGGAGTTTCGTCCTGACGGCCTTGCTCTTCGCCGTTAAAGAGTGCCTTTGCCGATGTCGTCAATGAATCCGACAATCCACGGTTCGGTCGCCCCGTTGCCGCCTGCCACGCCAGCGTATCCATCAGGGCAATGAGCGGCGACTGGTGAGCATCAGCCATGAGTGTCAGTTGATCGAGTACACCGGACAGCGTTCCTTCCTTTTTCCAGCGAAGGCTGTTAAGAAAAGAGAGCCAGCTTCCGGCAAAGTCGATGAAGTAACGCTCAGTGAGTCGGGCGCGTAGCGTCTCCGGCGATACATCGGATGACGCGCCCTTCTCGCGATCACTGAGCACCCAGTCAATTTCTTCGCGTCGGGCCGCCACAACTTGCTCTATCGCCTCTTTTACCTGCCCTTCCCACGCCTGGCGGGTGAACATCCCCGGTACGATCTGTTCAGTACTAAAAAGCGCATCGGCCTGGGTGTCGCTGGTCATATCCGCCAGCGTCATATCTGCATAGTTTCGGGAAACCTGTTTCAGCACATTCTGGTAGAGCGTGTTTTCCGCATTCCGTACGCCAATCTGACGCAGCAGGATTTTTCGCACGGTGGCGGTCAGTTCCGGTTGCAACGCCGCCTTCCATTGCGGATGTTCAGCCAGATTCGTGGCCCAGAAGGCAAGTAGCGAAGGGACGATACTCTGCGAGAGACCTTCCGCTACCCCTGGATAGCGCAGACCATCGGCGATCAGCGTGGCGCTGAAAAAGGCCGCATCCGCTTTTTCCGGACGGGACATCATCAGCAGCGCTTTAAGCTGTTTATATCGCTGCTCACTTGTTGCCGTACGCTGAGGGCTGTCAGGAGGCAGGGCAACAAACGCTTTCAATTGGTTTTGCAAATACGTGGCCGCGACGTCGCGTACCAGGCGGCTGGCAGCCTGCGCATAACCGGGAAATACCGCATCAAGCAATTGCGTGTTACGCTCCAGTCCGAAACGCTGATACCACGGCGCACCGTGGCGAACGCGGTATTGCAGGCGCTCCAGTTCGTTCTGTAATGTATGCAGTGCTATCAGTTGTTCTGAAAGCGGCAGACGAGTGTTCAGTGCGTGTGCTGTCTGCGAGGCGGTATCCTGAATTAGCGTGCGGTTGGTCAGAAAAGACGTCAGAAGTCCGGTACCCCACACCATCACCAGTATGCCCAGCATCGCCATCATTGCACGTGCCCACGGGAACCCCACCTTACGACCCCGGACCTTATCATCCGTAATCCCCGCCCATACCGGAGAGGGGAGCCAGGCGTGAGGCGCGGTATCTGCTCCGGCCACATGCTTCGGACTGAACATCAGGCCACGTAATGAGAGGGAATATGCTCCACCCGACAACAGTGGTTTCAATGTGTTTTGCCAGTGAGCAATGCCCTCTTTTTGCAGGGAATGTGCAAGGCGCAGCAGGAAATCGTGGCGATTATCGCGCAGTAACTGCTGCATCCCCTGCTCTGTCAGTTGAGGGGTTTGCGCTTCCAGCATGGAAGCCAGGTGTTCTGCCGTGCAATGTTCAGGCAGCAGGCATCCCACCGCCTGTGTGGTGCGTTCGGTCTGATAACCGCCATCGTCGCAGATCTGCCATAAATAGAGCGGGGCCTGAAACCCGAGTCGTTTTCCGCTGTCGGTCAGCCCGCGCCAGGCCTTATCCATCTGCGCACTCTGCTGGCTCTGTTTCGCCGTCAGCGGCCAGACAACCCCATCCAGTGGGCGGTGGCGGCGCAGTTTTCGCAATGACGCCAACAGTTCGGCATCCGGTTCGGCTAACGTTCTGCCGCCATGGATCAGTACGATACCGTCGCCTTCAAGCCAGTGCTGTTCTGTTAAACCCGGTGCGATGGATTCCACTTCGGCGGGCTCACCGATAATCAGGAGCAGACGGATTTTATAGCGCCAGAAGAAGCCGTAGCGGGTGCGTATGAAAGAAGCCATTTCCCCCCATACCGGATGACAGTTATCTACTTTTTTCTCCGTCACAGGTCGATAGTCATCCCCGGCAGCAAGCTGTCTGCGAATTTCAAAATCTTGTATAGCCGAGCGGCGGTTTAACAAATTGTAAGCGCCCATAATGATGAGAAAAATCAGACCGCCAGCAATCACACCCGCCATCCAGTATGTCTGCTGTAGGCTGCCCGACTCGACTCCCACGAGCATAGGTTTACGGTAAATTAACGTACATAACGCAATGACTACCGTAACGGTGAAAAACATTATCGGCCGAGAGAACGAACGAGGCCGAAGACGGTTTAATTCCGTAACCACTATGATGCCTCCTGAGCTAAAGCATGCGGTGATACCACCGCCGCCCACAAAGAATCCCCGCCCTGTTCGCCACTAAGCGCCAACTGGGGTTGGTGTAAATGCATTGCTGCCAGTGTGGCAGCTGCAATTGATAACCACGGTGCAGCCATGTCTGAACGCCCCAGAAAAGCGTCAAGTTCATAGAGCGAAGCTTCCTGAATAAATGGCTCGTTAAGTGACAGCAAGGCAACCCGCTGTTCCGCATTCAACGTCGCAGTCCACGTACCCGACAGGGCATCAGGTTTTACAGGCATCCAGTCAAGCGCCTGTTTAATCCCTTCGACCATGGCGGTTGTGTCAATAAGTCGCTCAGGGCGATGCAACAGTGCCAGTGGTGTAATTGCCTGTTGAGTTAACCTGTTAGCCATCAACAAAGCGCAGGCAGACTCAGCAGTGAGTTCTGGTTGCTCTGGTTCCAAATGTAAGGAAATGACCAGCAAAACAGCTTTTTTGTGAATGTCGTTATCAAGCCAGTCGTCTATGACAGCTAATCCCCTCGCGGAATTTGAAAATAAACATGTTCTGGAAAATCCGGCTTTTTGCCACTCGTCCTTGCAGATATCTATAACAATTGGCACGGATAGTGATGTATTAATCTCAAAAAACACGTTGATGTGAAAATCATCGGGTAATCGACATAGTTGGGGTTTGATGTCACTGAAAAGACGGGAAATAATTTCCGGTAAACGACTGGTTATGGGTTGATCCGTTAACACTGGAATTACACTACGGCGAACCATATTTTCACCACGCAGTACAGAATAAGTACTTAACCGCGACTGGCGGGTCAAAAAGTTCATCGTGGTTTCAACTAAAGAATCACCGTTCATTGCCGTGTGCAAAGAAAGGTTTAATATTTGCAACGCACGTCGCCCCCGTTGAGTTTCCCGTAAAATCACTTCTTCACGACGCTTATTCCACGCCTCCACTCGGATACATTGTGTTATAAAAACCAACCAATAGACTGATACGGCGAGTGACCATATAAAAATGAAAATACCAGAAACCGCCCCCCAAAAGTACCAACCACTTATTGCAAATTCATTTCTAAATGGAAGAAACACTGACACTAAAACTGTAGGTGGCAGCAACAGAGAAACCATTATCCATTTAACACAACCAGTTTTTTTGGGGTAATCCTTTGCATCAGGAATAGTATTAAGACGAACCGACATAAGAATACCCATTAAAATAAAAATCACACCCACTTATTACCATGTAAATTTCACCTACTTCTTATATAAAAACCACTATGATTATCTTCAATCAAAAAAAATCTGATAAACATACTCTTTCACCGCCCCCCTTTGCATCACCATAAATAATACACTTTCCTTTTCATGACCCTGCGCTATATAATTACGTCATTAGAAAATGATAGAAAAAAAAGACAATGAAAAGTATAAAAAATTACCCTTGCCAAATACAGCCCATAAGAATTAAAACAGTCATAATTATCTTTCATAAATCACAGGACGAAGAATATCTTTTTTAAACAGACCTTCACTCTCTATTATATAATTTGTACTATCAACAACCATCCCTTTCTGGTCATATTTAGAAAACCATTTAATATTGAACCCCAATGAATTCCATGAAAAAGAGCTATAATCACTTTCACTATTTCCCGCTCCAGATTCCAAACTATCCATTGAAAAGCTTTCCTTACAACTGCTGATCAAAACCTGATCAATAAAAATACTAGCTTTTTCACCTACTTTATAAAGATTCAGCCAGATTTCATTACCAGATCCACAGAAACCCTCAGGTGTGCCAACTTGACTCGGTTTTTTTTCAAAAAAGACAAAATAGCGTATTCCATTCACAGTGCCGATCTTTTTATAGAAAAAAATATCTCTTGTATTAACCAAAAATAAATTATTTTCTAATGAAAAAAAATTCAGTACAGGATCAACATCAAATAATACCTGCAGAGAATGGGTATTTCTTGAATATGCCATTTGAGTATTTAGTAAAAAAAACACAATGCTAATCAATGACATGATCCGCATAGCAAACCCCAGAATATCGCCACGGATGCTCATCATCCTGTCCCGCACCTCCCATACTGTACTGCTCATGATCCCGATCATGTAATTCTTCTTCTGTCCTATCTTGATTTGATGGATTTGTAATATCCCATCCTATATTTCCTGTTTGAGAATCACACAAAATGTTACTCTTCCTTTGCCATTGTTGCTCACTTTCATTCCATTCATGGTATGCGCCACCATTCCAACGGCTAATTTTTTCATGTTGCAATTGCTCTTCTGTATAAGTTCTTCCATCCTTACCGAGATAATTTTGAGCATTTTTCCTTTTTTTTATATATAGGTCAGAGCCTCCATCTATATTTTTCTTCCAATTCCACACCTGCTCATATGTAGGGATAGGATTAGTGATCTCATCTTCCGTACTGGTGATCTCTATCGATTTTTTCGCCAGTAATTCCATCAGATCGTTCTGCGCCTGTAGTGAGATCGCACCTTTATTGGCAAACAGCTTAATCCCCCGCTTTGCGTACAAATACACTCAGAGCCTGCCCCACACCGATAAATATATTCTTCACAACACCGATATCGATGTTATTCCCCGCGTTTATCTGGAGGTTTTTTACTGCCGCCAGTTGCATATGTTCACCACTTGCCAGCGCAACACCTTTTGGCGCGTGCATCAGGATGACTGATGCCGTCAGCTCGCTTATCCGGTTAGCGATTAACGCAACCTGCGCGGCCATATCTGCCGACTCCGCACTGGCAGTCACCGCGTCATCAGACAGTTTCTTGATTTTGTCGCTCAGGCTGTTCAGCTCACTGATAATGGCCGCCATCTCCCGCACCTGCCCCTGCGCCCGCTCCTGACCGTCAGCGCTGATGAATATCCCCTTTTTCGCCCGGATGGCACCCCACATGTCCGTGCGCAGCTCAAAACCTTCCCCGCGCTGCTGTTTTCCCGCATCCACCAGATGGCCGAGATTGAGCTGGCTCTTGCCGCCGTACTCCGTACTGATTTTGATATGCTCTTTGCCGCGTTCGTCATCGAGGCGCAGCTTGTTGTTTGCCGGGGTACGCAGCACGTTGCGTCTGTAGTTCTGAATCGTCACGTGGTCGGGGTGGGCGGAATCATGCTTCACGCCGGCGATATAGGGCCGGTCCGGGTTGCCTCCCTCAAACGCGATGCTGACCTCCGTGCCCGCCAGCAGCGGCAGGTGCAGTCCGTACGTATCACCCGCATAAGGGCGGGACTGCCGTACCCACAGGCTCTCGTAACCCGGCTTCCAGGTCTCACGGTCAAAATCGAGGTTCACCCGGTAGCGCCCGTCTTTATCGATATGGGCATAGATATCGTTTGCCGTTGTGCTGGTCACCCGCGCGGGCAGCGTTCCGGCCATCACCGGTTTCGCGATGCGAGCCGGGCGAAAGCTGTAGCGTTCCGAATAAGGTATGGCGGTAAACGTCAGTTCATAACTGCGGTCTCGCGCCGCGCTGGCGGTCAGCCCGGTTATCAATGCGCCCCTGCGGAACACCGCCGGGGCGTCTTCATCCGGTACCTTTATCTCCAGCCCCGGCATCAGCAGGGCGCTGGTGCTCAGCCCCTGCAGAATGGCCCGGCCATTAAGGTAACGTTCGTGGCGGATACGCGCGTAAAACGCCCCGCTTTCCGGTGTGTCCGGGTCGCCTGCCGTCAGGAAGTTGTCCGCGTAATGACAGGCTTCGCCACAGGTGGTGCTGTCCCCGCCCGTCGCATCAAACGCCGACGTCATGTCGGCGGTCGCGCCACGGTAGTTGTAGTCCCGCGTGGTGACGCTTTTTCCACCACATGATATGCCGTGTTCAGCCCCCAGACGAATCCCGTGCCGCTGTCGCTCAGCCCCGAAGGGTGGCGCAGCGGCAGCATCAGACCGCGTTCATAGCCGCTCTGGTCGTCATAAAACTCAATGACTTCAATTTTCAGCCGCACGTCGGTACTGAACCGGAACCAGATCCCCACTTCCGACAGCAACCGGGAGATAAAAGTCAGGTCATCCTCGCCGAACTGCATCACCTGTTCGCGCGACGGATATTCCCCCCTCAGGGTGAATACGAAGTCCTGGCCGAGCATCCCGTGGCGCTCACGCAGGATTTTCTCGACAATCTGCGGCACGCTCTGGTTCTGGTAGATGGCGTTCTGATGACTGCGGGCGAGCAGCGCCAGACGGGGCTCAAGGCGCACTTCATAGCGCGATTCATCGCGCGAGGTGGAAAGCTGTTTAAAGCCAGTGATGACGCCGTACAGGGTGCGCATCGGCACCTGTACCGGCATCCCCTGAACCGGCGGGGCGCAGAGGCTGAGCGCGCCGTCCTGCATCAGCAGCGCTTCCGGCTCCAGGGTTTTATCACGGCTGGTGAACTGAATGTCGTAACAGAACGGCTGGCTCAGGTGCTCGCGGCCTTCAAAGGAGAGCACATCAGGCGGGCTGCTCAGGCCTCGAATTTTTAATTTGTGGTGGGAGTGGTCAAAACTGAGCGCATTCATGCGGTGCCTCCTGCGTCCAGGTCAAACTCAAGGGAAATACCCTCATCGTCATTCCAGCCCAGTCTCAAATGTACAGGTTTCTGCTGCGCGGCCTGATGTGCCAGCAACTGCTGGCTCAGTACGGGTAAAATTTGTTGATTGAGCAGGCTATCGATATTGCGCGCGCCGCTCTCAGGCAGCAAACATGCGCTGGTGAGCTGGTCATAGAGGTCTTCACTCACCTCAGTTTCCATGCCGTAGTGTTCACGCAGGCGACGAATAACCTGTTCCAGCTTCATCATCACAATGACACGCATCGCGGCAGGACCGAGCGGGCGATAAATGATCGTCTGGAAACGCGCCTGCAATGCGGGCTGGAAATGGTCGCGCAGAAGAGGATGGAGCAATGCCTGCATCTCGCTTTCCGTGGCATCAGGCTTCTCTTCCAGCAACTGCATCACATGCTCGCTGCCGAGATTGGCGGTCATCAGAATGACCGTATTGCGAAAATCAATTTCACGCCCTTCACCGTCGCGCATAAATCCCCGGTCAAAAACCTGATAGAAGAGGTTCATTACGTCGCGGTGCGCTTTTTCTACTTCGTCCAACAACACCACACTGTAGGGACGCTTTCTGACAGCCTCGGTCAGTACACCGCTCTGCCCATACCCCACATAGCCGGGGGGAGAACCTTTAAGTTGAGAGACAGTATGGGGTTCCTGATATTCGGAAAGGTTGATAGTTATGAGCGATTTCTCGCCGCCGAAGAGGGTGTCCGCAAGGGCAAGCGCAGTTTCCGTTTTACCTGTACCACTTGGCCCCGTCAGCAGGAATACCCCCTGTGGACCGTTTTCTGGCGTAAGACCGGTTTTCGCGGCACGTAATCGCCGGGCAATAGCACCCAGCGCGGCATCCTGGCCCACGACCCGTGTTGCGAGATTCTCTTCCAGGCTTAACAGCGCCGTCTGCTCATCTTTCAGCAATGACGAGAGCGGAACCCCTGTCCAGTCAGCAATCACTGTGGCAACGGTTCGGGCATCAACGTCCAGCCCCAGCAGCGGGCTGGCATGTTGCACAAGGTGAAGCTGTGACTGTAAAGCGACAATATCCGCCTGACGCGAGAGGTCGCTGCGACAGGCCAGCAGTTGTCGGGTAAGGTCTTGCTCTTGTTGATACTGGGTTTCAAGGGTATCGAGTTGCACGATCAATGCGTTCTCTTCCCGCTCGATAGCCGCAAGCCGTTCACCACAAGAATAGTCCCCCACCGTGCTATCATCCTGTAACGCCTGTTTTTCCAGGGCCAGCGCGGTGAGTGAAGCACGAATATGCGTTAAGGGTTCCGGTAATGTATCGAGGCTCATACGCACGCGGGCGGAAGCCGTATCCAGCAGATCGACAGCTTTGTCCGGCAACTGGCGTCCAGTGAGATAACGTCGGGAAAGTGTTACCGCCGCACGAACCGCGTCGTCCGTGATGTGCACACCATGATGTTGCGCATAACGCGCTTTCAGGCCACGGAGCATGAGACTGGCGGTGGTGTCGTCCGGTTCGTCCACTTTCACCATCTGGAAACGACGCTCCAGTGCGGCGTCGCGTTCAAAGTACTGCTTGTATTCACTCCAGGTGGTAGCCGCAATGGTACGCAGCTCGCCCCGGGCTAATGCAGGTTTCAACAGGTTCGCCGCATCTGCACCGCCCGCCTGATTCCCCGCGCCAATGAGGGTATGCGCTTCGTCGATAAACAGCAGCACGGATTCCGGTGATTTTTGTACCGCATCAATAACGTTTTTTAGCCGCTGTTCAAATTCACCTTTGACGCCAGCTCCTGCCTGCAACAGACCCAGATCCAAAGTATGGATGTGGACCTTTCTCAGACTCTCCGGCACATTGCCTTCTGCAATACGCAGCGCAAGTCCCTCCACCAGCGCCGTTTTGCCCACACCGGGATCGCCAACCAGGATGGGGTTGTTCTTGCGGCGTCGGGAGAGAATATCGACCATCTGGCGGATCTCCGTGTCGCGGCCAAATACCGGGTCAATGCGACCATCACGCGCTTTCTGCGTGAGATTCTCCGTAAAGCGATCCAGAACGACGCGGTGTTGATCGTCGTATTTAGCACTGCTTCCGTTTTCGGTTAAACCCGGCTCATTCGCAGCAATGCCGGGTAAATCAGCCATAAGCGGTTCATTGGCCTGACGTTGCCGCCCCGGGTTTTCTTCCGATTGCGCATCAAGCAAGGGACGTAGCCGGTCCAGTTGCATACGCCCGAGGCTGAGCAGGATCCATAGATCATTGGCCGCCAGTAACGCAGGTTTTTCTGTCAGCGCCATCAGCAGGTGCTGGCTGCGGATTTGCGGAGCATCAACCTCAAGAGAGGCAATTAGCCATGCCTGAGTCAGCAGTGTGATGAGTTGATCAGATAATCGCGGGCGAGTATGAACAGAGCGCTGAAGGGTTGCCAGATGCGCCAGTAGAGACTGCCAGGCACCGTCCAGGTCCCATTCATAACGCCGGGAGATAACGGTGAGATCACCTTCCCCTTGCTCCAGGAGTTTCAGCAGTAAGTGCTCAATGGTGATCTCTGCGTGCGCACGGGTCTGGCAGAGTGATGCGGCCGCTTCCAGCGCATGTGCGCAAAAAGGGTTAAGACGGCGCAGCAGCGCCGCGGGGTGGTTTACGGTCATAGATGTCCCTTCTTGACGTATTTATGTTCAGTTCCTGCAACCGCCGTTCCCCCATGCTACCGCCCGTAGCCATCACCACAGGCCCATCTGGTTTCATCAGCGGATTGACAGAGTTTGCTCAGTGCCGACTCCATCCGGCATTCAGCAAACGTAATAAAAAGGCAGACAGTTTCCTGTCTGCCGCAGTTATCAGGCGGAGGGGCGCTCATTCCAGGAATCGGAATGAATGATGTTGCCGTCTTTGTAGGTCCAGGTGATTTTTTCGTAGCGCAATTCAATGCGTTCCAGGTGGTTGTGCTTCTCTTTCGCCGGATCTTTGATGTCGTGCATCAGCGGAGCAACTTTCACCAGTTTGACGTTCTCAAGCGTGGTATTGAAATACTCCACTTCCTGGCCCGCATCATTGATGCGATACCATTTGAACTCAGCGGTTTTCAGGGTCTGACCGGTGGTAACTGCCTTGTACAGATAGGGGCTGGACGAATCGATCTCTTTGGTGAAAAGAAACGGGGTATGAATACGGGTGCCCGTCAGTTTGCCTGTGTTGTTATCGGTTGGGATGTAGAGCGTATGTTCCTGCGCAACGACTTCGATGCTGCCTTCACGCCCCTGAACATCGACGGACCCTTTGATATCCGCACCACCGTCATCTTTCAGCCAGAGATAAACTGGTATAGCCATGAGAATTACTCTCCTTGTTGATTGAATTGAGACACCGCCAACTCCGGCGGTATTTGCTGTTTCGCGTCCTGACAGGCGTCTGAACGCGGAACCAGACTGATTTCGACACGCCGGTTGGTTGCCCTGCCTTCTGGCGTATCGTTCGTCGCCGCAGGCTGGCTTTCGCCCAGCCCCTGCACGGCAAAACAGGTGAACGGGATATCGCTGGTTTGCAACATCCAGTCACGCACCGCTTCGGCACGCCGCAACGACAACTGTTGGTTGGATTTTTCATCGCCGGTGGAATCGGTATAACCAGCCACCAGGATCAACCATCCGGGCTTCGCTTTGATATTGACCAGCGCCTCAACCAGTACTTTTGTCGAGCCGATTTTTAACCTCGACTGCCCCACATCAAACAGCGCCATACCGTCCAGGCGCACAGTCTGAACCGCTCCACCAGATACAATTTCTCCCTTTGGTTCCGGCGGGCGGTAGCCACGTATCGCCAGCAACACTGGCTGGCGTAGACGTTCGCCAGGGTAAAGCCCAAAGCCAAGACGCAGCGGTTCTCCTTCGCGGTAATAGTCATCCAGCCGCTGTGCGTCTTCTTTTAGCACCAACAAATAACGGCTTTTGGCCACCGCGTCGGACATCGGGGTAATGGTGTATTTGTGCAGATCATCGCTGACCTGCCGCAGTAAATTGCGGTTCGACATTGCCGACAGGCAAAGCGCGATAAGCCCGGCGACGGTAGTCATTGCCAGCCAGGCCGTCCATACTCGCCGCACGGGCCCAGGCCCCGACTGACGCGGCAGTAACGGCAACATCGCGTCCGGAAAGTGCAACGCGTAACTGGCACCGGTTTGTTGCGATACATCTGGCGTCAGACACGTTTTGTCAGTTATCCATTGCTGCCATAGATTGCCGTCCTTTTCCGGTAGAGAAGGCGCAAAGCCTGCCCCCACCGCCAGCGGTAAACTTGCGCTCTCCTGCCTGTTTAGCGCTGGCATCACAATTTGCTTCATCCAAAGCAGCAGATTCTCAGCCCGAAGTACCTGGCCCAGCCGTTGACTGCCTGTCGCTATACTGCCCTGAGCAATCCACTCAGACGGTGCGTTCTCATCGTCCGATGTCATGACCAGGACATCACGTCCGGTACAGATCAACCATGGCGAAGATTCCTCTATTGCAGGTTCGGTCTGATAACTCCAGAGGATCAGTGGCACCTTCGCACCCACCCTGCGCCGTAATTGCACCAAATTTCGGGAAAAACGTTGCAGTTGCCCGGCAAGGACGGCGATGTCCTGATGCTGAACTGGTATCACCGTACGGGCCACGCAGAGCTGTGAGCCCCATGCCGGGCGGCGGGACAACAGGGATTCCGAGAATGAAACAAGCTGTTCTTCATCAGCGATATGCAGATAAAGCCCCACAGGAACCTGCCGCAGCGTGCTGTCAGCGAAAAGTTGCCTCGCCCCGTCACCACAGACCAGCACGACGGGCTGTTGGTAACTCTCCCCTGGCAGACAGGCCAACCACCTAACATCGGCCCCTTTTTGTGGCGTTTTCTGCCGCCAGAAGAACCAGACGATAACGACACCGATGAGAACCACGGCCACCAGGCTGTATTTCACTGCCGTTGAAACGGGAGAAAAAACGGTCCACAGCGCGAGAAGCAGCAACAATCCCCATAGCAAAACAGCCTGTTTGTGCGTGTTTTTCACTCTGCACTCCCTCAACGCTGCCTGGGTGGTAAAAGTTCATCCACCAGCATGTCAAGCCAGCTATCAAGTCCCCACCACACACCAACAAGAACAATCACAGCCGTGCTTAACCAGAACAGAGGCGAGTACCACACGCGTGATTTTCGCGTGGATCGCGCCGCATTGAGCAACGCGGTCTCCGGCGAAACTCGAAACGGGATGACGCGCTCACTCAGCATCGCAATCAGTTTTTCACGATCCGTCGATACCGGCTCCTGATAACGTCCACGAAACCCCAGCAGCAATACCCGATGAAAACAGGTCAACACGGCAGGAACAGGAGCAGGCTCATGCAGAACCTGCCGTATGCGCTCATACAGCAACTCGCCCGCCTGAAGGGTATTGAAGAAATGCGCCTGGAGAGGGGTTTCCAGCCAGACCTTTTGCCCATCGTCCGGCGTCTTCCGGCTGAGTACTGTTTCATCCAACAGCGCACACTGGGCATAGGTAATATGTTCTGCGTCCTGCTGGCTAAACCCTGCATTGAGCAACGTCTGACGAACCCACTCAACCTGTTGCTGACAGTGGTGATATAACGCCACGCCCCGTCGGGCAGGTGTCCCCTGTCGTAGCTCAACAACCGTTAGCCAGGTATCACGGAGCAGTACGTCTATGTTGATTTCCGTATCGTTTTTCATGCGCGCAACACCGCAAAAAGTTCGGGTTTTAAATCACCCATGGTGCCAGGCACGTAAATCATGCAGCACCCGGACTCCAGCATGGCTTTGGCAGGTGCACAGTGCATATCCAGAGCGAAATAGTGATTTTCCAGCCGCAACGGGAGTGCTGCAGGCACCTGAGTCAGGGGCACGATCGGGACGCCGTTGAGCGCCACATTGATAAGATGGGTGACATCATCCGGCGCGCCAATTTTGCACACCCGTGGTAGCTGATTTATCACCAGATGCGCGGCGAGCGAAGAACGTACCGACAGGTAGAAATCAGCCTCTTCTCGCAAGCGCGGATCGTGAAGATCGGCCTTCCAACGGTTGCCGGGTAGCGCGTCCAGTTCCAGTGCGATCACGCGCGACGGAAGACTGGCTTCAAGTAAGGTGTTAAGCAAGGTAAACAAAGGTGGAAACGTCTGCGATGGTGAATCATGGATATAAGCAGGTATCGCGCTGACTGAGTGATCCAGTGAAAAGGTTAATAACGATCCGGCAAGGCGTGCCAGTTCACGCCATACAAGCTCAGGATGAACGGCGGGGTAGCGCAGGAAATCAGCCAGGATAGGTTCGACGGAGTTCAGCGCATTTAATAACCAGAACAGGGACACATCCGCTACGGCAAAATCCGCCATACGCTGGTTGCTCTCCCGGCGCATCGCCATCAGGCGACGGCTTTTGGCCTGTAATTGCAGTTGCAGCATTTCCAGACATTGCATCCCGGCCTGGTGCGCGTTAAACGCCAGTAACGGCGGGACGTAGCTGTCATCAAGCGCCCAGTTGCCCTGACTATCCCGAATCAGGCGCGCCAGCGGACAGGTGACATAATCGGCATTGTTGTCATGTGCAAAACGCAATGACAGCGCATAGCGTTCAACGGCGATGTCTTCGCTGTCGCTGCCATAGATATCTTGTACAGTTTGCCATTCCTGACGATAGCGAAGCGGCCTGTCCGTTAACGCATCCTGCCCCAGGTTGCCGCCATTGCTATGCTCCAGCGGTAATGCCAGCAATACCGTAAGCACGTTTATTCCGGCAACGTTGGTCAAATCGCAGGCAGGTGGCAGCACATCAGATACAGCGGTATCCACCAGCACGCCATCAGGAAAACGGACACGCAAGGATTGCGCTTTGAGTTTTCCCAGGGCTAAGGCACCTTCGTCAAATTCAGCGCAAGCAACGCCCCATGGATGGCGAGCACCAATATGCGCAATGCTGTAATTACTGAATGTTTCCCAGCGGGCCTGCTGTTGAAACTGCTGAGAGGACAGGAATGTCCCCTCAGCCCATAGTGGACGATAAATCTTCATAAATCATACCACCGGCAGATCAGGCTTTTGCTTTCGGCATCTGGGAAACCAGCGACAGGTTGATGTCCATCCCTTCAATCTGAAAGTGCGGCACCGCATAGAGTCTGATACGGAAGAAACCAGGGTTATCTTCGATATCTTCTACTACCACTTTTCCATCACGCAGCGGATGGGAAGCCTGCAATTCATCGCCAGGATCGGTCATTTCCGTTACCAGATTGCGGATCCAGGTGTTTAATTCCAGTTCCAGTAAACGACGATCTTTGGTTGTACCGATGTTTTCTCTCTGAATAATTTTGAGGTAGTGGGCAATGCGCGACAGCAAGAAAACATAAGGCAGACGGGCGTTGATACGGCTATTGGCTGTGGCATCCGCAGTATCGTAAAGCGCAGGTTTTTGGGTGGAGTTTGCGGAGAAGAAACAGGCATAATCGCGATTCTTATAGTAAGAAAGCGGGATAAAACCCAGGTTTGCAAATTCAAACTCGCGTGTTTCTGGAATCATCACTTCGGTCGGAATTTTGACCTGATTACCCGTGCCCAAATCATACAGATGGATTGGCAAATCGGTGACGGCACCACCAGCCTGCGGCCCGCGAATTTGCACACACCAGCCGTTGTTAATGAAGCTTTTTGCCATGTTAGTGGCAAACGCAAATGCAGCGCTGGTCCACAGATATTTATCGTGATCCGGCCCTTTGACTGCCTCAACATAATTAAAGTTACGAACAGGTACGGTATCTGGCCCATAAGGCAGACGACCCAGCACATTCGGCATCGTCAGGCCGATATAACGCGCGTCATCGGTCTCGCGGAATGCTTTCCATTTGATATATTCGGCACGATCAAAATAGTTGCCGATGTCCTTAATCGCGGCAACCTCTTCCATTGAGTTTTTGAGGAAAAATGCCGGCCCGACGGCCCCGATAAATGGCATGTGAGATGCCGCGGCTACACGGGAAATATTGCGCAGTAAGGCAATATCTTGTGGGCTATTGTCAAACTCATAGCTCGAGATGACAGACGCGATGGGCTCGCCGCCTGGCGTGTCATATTCTTCAATGTAGGTGTGCCGATAAAACCCGCTCTGAATGATTTCTGGCGCATCGTCAAAATCTTCGCGCAGATGCTGTTTACTGACATCCAGCAATTCAACTTTGACGTTTTTACGAAAATCGATACCGCTAACCATCGACCATGTCCCGCGCCACAGGGATTCAACCTTTTTAAATTCAGGATGATGCATGACAGCATCGAGCTGCGCGCTAATTTTTCGGTCAAGCTGACTGATATGAAAATCCAGCAGTGATTTATCCAACTTCTCTATATTCTTACCGGATGAGGCAACGCAAGAAAGTAGAACCTGAATAGCAGCTGAGACACGTTCATCGGTGCTGGCTTCAGCCATCGCTTCATTACTTTGCCATTCCCCAATTTCTTTTAACGATGTGACGGGCGTTAAGTGAATTTTTTCAAACAACGACTGGTAGATATTCTCTTTTGTGACTGTTTGCGTTGATGCGCCCGGTGAAGCGGTTTCCTGTACAGACATTAACATTCCCTTCTTAAAGTCCTTATTTATTGTCCTTTCTGAATACGACTGAATAGATGTATTACTCAGGCACCAGTGCCGTCAGCTCTGCCCGAAGCTCATTACTCAGCTCAGTATCTTTGAGGATTTTCTCCAGCTCGCGGCGGAATTCCGTGTTATCCAGAAGGTTGGATTTGAGATCGCGTAATAAATTGCGCATGGCAATCAACGCGCGAAGTTGAGGGATATTGCGGGCGACCTGCTCAGGCTCGAAATCTTTGATATCAGAGAAACTAAGCCTGATTCGTTCCTCGCTTCCCTCTGCGGCTATCGTATTTTCAACGGTAAAATTTACTTCTGGTGCCAGTTCAGCCATGACGCCATTGAAGTTGTTTTTATCAATGTTGATCCGGCTTCTTTCTGAGAGCGGTCGTTGCTCTTTGCCATTGCTGTAATCACCAACGGCGAGCAACTTGAGCGGTAGTTCAACTTTCTTTTTTGTATTTCCGGTATGAAGATCAAGCTTAATATTGACGCGGGCGGGTGGAACTTCATTTTGAAAACTGTCTGCCATTTTATCTCTCCCTGGGTTAATATTTTCCTTAAATGAATCACATGATGTAGCGTAATAATCATTTTTAAAGCTAACATTCTCCCCCATTAAAAGGCAAGGTACGGAAAAGTACAAAAACAATAAGACAACAACAATAAAAATCATGAAAACGCGAGCCTGTAAGGCTTAATCGACATTACGGGGTGATGTTAATATCTCCATTAAAAGGTCAAAAATTCAATGAGACTCACAGAGTAAACACTTTAGGAAATCGACTTTACAACTTATAAATTCATTCATATGAAAAATTTATATAATATTTATAATCAAGACAATAACAATAATATTTTTATATGTATAAGAAATATGCTTGTTGATTTTTTTATAAATACCTCGCTCCTCGTATCAGCTATATTTAATAGCTCGATAAATCAGAATGAATTGAGCTAATCGTCGCAAGAGCTTATGACATAAAGGAAGATGAATATTATTCAGGCGAGTTATATAAAATTCGTAGCATTTAGCAGGAAGGGAGATCTCAACGGGACGAAAAAAAACCGCATCCGTTTTGCAACGTTGCGGTTTTTTTACTTATCAGATGTCATAAACACCTGAACTGAATGTTGGCGGAACGGACGGGACTCGAACCCGCGACCCCCTGCGTGACAGGCAGGTATTCTAACCGACTGAACTACCGCTCCGCGATGTTCCCGTTGGGGAACGAGGCGCATATTACGGATTGTGCTTAGAGCCGTCAACGCTTTTTCTGATGATTTGTATCGTTTGCTGCAAAAATCACCCAAAGAGCCATTTTATCATCAAAAGTTAAGGGGTTACGCGCGCCAGAGGCAGCTTCCACCCTTCTTTTGCACCAGATCCAGACGTGACTCATGCTCCGCCAGCTCTGCATCACTGGCTAAAACAACCCGTAACTTGCTTGCCTGACGGACAACCCGCTGAATACCGGCCTCGCCTTGTTGCTGTTGCCCCTCGCCTTCCATCGAAAAGGCCATGGACGTCTGGCCACCGGTCATCAGCAGATACACATCGGCCAGAATCTGGGAATCGAGTAATGCTCCGTGTAGCGTACGTTTGCTGTTATCTATTTCGTAACGTGAACAAAGCGCATCGAGGCTATTACGCTTACCGGGGAACATCCGTCGTGCCAGCGCCAGACTATCCGTCACCTTGCAGAACGTCTCAGTCTTCGGAATGCCGCGATTCAGTTTGCTGAATTCGTAATCAAGAAAGCCGATATCGAACGATGCGTTATGGATGACAAGCTCAGCACCGCGCACATATTCAATAAACTCATCGGCGATATCCCCAAACGTGGGCTTATCGAGCAAAAATTCATCAGCAATACCGTGGACGCCAAAGGCTTCCGGGTCCACCAGACGATCGGGCTTGAGATAAATGTGGAAGTTATTCCCCGTCAGACGACGATTAATCACTTCCACGGCACCGATCTCAATGATTTTGTGCCCTTCATAGTGTGCGCCGATCTGGTTCATACCGGTGGTTTCGGTATCAAGGACGATCTGTCGAGTAATTGCAGTGCTCATAGCGGTCATTTATGTCAGACTTGTCGTTTTACAGTTCGATTTCAATTACAGGAAGTCTACCAGAGATGCTTAAGCAGGTAGAAATTTTCACCGATGGCTCTTGCCTGGGTAACCCAGGGCCCGGTGGCTATGGCGCGATTTTACGCTTTCGCGGCCGCGAAAAAACATTCAGCGAAGGCTATCGTCTGACCACCAACAACCGGATGGAGCTGATGGCTGCTATTGTCGCGCTGGAAGCCCTCAAAGAACATTGCGAAGTGATTCTTAGCACCGACAGCCAGTACGTTCGCCAGGGGATCACCCAGTGGATCCACAACTGGAAAAAGCGTGGCTGGAAAACGGCAGAAAAAAAACCGGTGAAAAATGTCGATCTCTGGCAACGCCTGGATGCCGCCCTCGGCGAGCATAAAATCCGCTGGGAATGGGTAAAAGGCCACGCCGGTCATCCGGAAAACGAACGCTGCGATGAACTCGCACGCGCTGCGGCATCGAAGCCAACGCAGGAGGATATCGGCTATCTGACCGATCAGGGCTGACGTGTCTGGCGGGTTGCGCTGACGGTTTGCCGTACGCTGGGTTTTGCCCGGCGCATCTTCATCGGATTGAGCGTTAACGGGATCGTACGTTTACGCGCCACAATCAATTGCATGCAACCCAATGCGGGCAGGTGGGTGTTTAACAGTTTCCCCCCCTGCTTCGTCCAGGGAATGACCCGAAAACGGCTATAATGAAGCACCTCAAAATTCAGCAGCGATAGCCAGTCAAGCTGGCGCATCAGGGTAAACATACGGCTGCTGATTGCAGGCGAACGGCGTAAAAATGGAATAGCTTTGCCTATTCCCAGCAAGCTGACTGGATTAAAACCGCTGATCACCAGCCAGCCATCATCGATCAGCACACGGTCGACTTCCTGCAACAGACGATGCGGATCCGGGCACCAGGGTAGCGTGTGGCCCAGCAGACAGGCATCGACAGATTTTACCGCAAAGGGAAGATGCAACGGATCTGCGCGAACGTGAACAGGGTCGCCGGTGAGTGAAACATTAACCTGATGTGAAATAGCGCAACTTTCGGCATTGATTTCTGCGCTGAGATTGCCAATCTTAAGCAGATGAAATCCATACATTTTTGCAAACCACGGCTTGAGCTCCTGCTCCAGTGCTTCGCGGTAATACTCGCCCTTAGGCAACTCAGCCCAATGCGTCGGTGCTATGTACTTACGGGGAGTCCTTGCCGGTTTCATCACAACCTTCCATTACGCTTTGAGAGGTAACTATGAATCTTACCAGTATTCCCGCATTTCAGGACAATTACATCTGGGTGTTAAGTGAAGATGACGGCCGCTGCCTGATCGTCGATCCCGGCGAGGCTGCCCCCGTTTTAAACGCTATTGAAGAGAATAACTGGCAGCCGACTGCGATCCTGCTTACTCATCACCATAATGATCACGTTGGCGGCGTGCAGGAACTGAGCCAGAAATATCCGAATGTTGTGGTTTACGGACCGGCAGAGACACAACATAAGGGAGCGACAAAAATCGTCGGTGAAGGGGATCGGTTGCAGATTCTGGGTCATGAATTCAGCGTATTTCACACGCCAGGTCACACTTTAGGACATATCTGTTACTTTAGCGCACCTTATCTTTTTTGTGGCGATACGATGTTTTCTGGCGGCTGCGGAAGACTCTTCGAAGGCACGGCAGATCAGATGTTTGACTCTTTTTGTAAGATTGATGCGCTTCCCGAAGATACACTGATTTGTTGCGCACATGAGTATACTTTAGGAAATATTAAGTTTGCTCTTAGCCTTTTACCTCAGGATCCTGACCTTAACGAATATTATCGTAAAGTTAATGAGTTACGTGCAAAAAACCAAAAAACACTCCCCACAACTCTGAAAAATGAGCGTCGCATTAATGTTTTTTTACGCACGCAAGATACTGATTTAATTGAAGTAATAAATAAAGAAACAACGTTGCAACAAGCTAGTGCGCGTTTTGCCTGGTTAAGGTCAAAGAAAGATAACTTCTGACAATTGCGGGTTGCCTTTTTAAAACTTCGCCGTTATGATCGCTCGTCTTTTAAGCAACTATTGACACACACATGAAGGCAAAAGCGATATTATTCGCCTCTGTCCTGCTTGTGGGATGCCAGGCGTCTAAGCACGACGGCACCGTACAACAGCACGCACAGAGCCTTTCTGCAGCTGGTCAAGGGGAAGCAGGGAAGTTTACAAGTCAGGCGCGGTGGATGGACGATGGAACATTCTCCGGGCAGGAACAAGACTTGTGGGCTTCCATAAGCGACGAGCTAAAGATGGGAATTCCGGAAAATACCCGGATTCGCGAACAGAAACTAAAGTATTTAAGCAATAAGAGCTATCTCCACGATGTAACTTTACGGGCAGAGCCGTATATGTACTGGATAGCAGGGCAAGTTAAAAAACGTAACATGCCCATGGAACTGGTACTACTACCCATAGTGGAGAGCGCTTTTGACCCACATGCAACGTCTGGTCGCAATGCCGCAGGCATTTGGCAGATCATTCCAAGCACGGGTCGTAACTATGGTTTAAAACAGACTCGCAGCTACGATGCGCGTCGTGACGTGGTTGCATCCACAACGGCTGCCCTCGACATGATGCAGCGTCTGAACCGTATGTTTGACGGTGACTGGTTATTAACCGTTGCCGCCTATAACAGCGGTGAAGGGCGAGTACTGAAGGCAATGAAAGTGAATAAGGCGCGGGGTAAACCCACGGACTTCTGGTCACTTTCACTGCCACAGGAAACCAAAATTTACGTGCCAAAAATGCTGGCATTGAGTGACATACTCAAGAACAGCAAACGGTACGGCGTTAGTCTGCCAACGTCAGACGAAAGCCGTGCGCTGGCGCGTGTCAGGTTGAGCAATCCGGTAGAACTGGATCAGCTGGCGGACATGGCGGGTATTTCGGTTAGCAAACTTAAGACCTTCAACGCGGGCGTTAAAGGTTCAACCTTAGGTGAAAGCGGGCCGCAATATGTCATGGTGCCTCAGAAACACGCCGACCAACTGCGTGAGTCTCTGGCATCAGGTGAAATCGCCGCCGTTCAGCCAACGCTGGTTGCGGACACAACGCCGCTTGCCAGTCGCAGCTACAAAGTGCGCTCAGGTGATACTATTTCAGGCATTGCGTCACGTCTTGGCGTGACGACAAAAGATCTCCAGCAGTGGAATAACCTGCGCGGAGCTAACCTGAAAGTGGGCCAGAACTTGACGGTTGGAGCAGGCAGCAGTGCATCGCGCCTTGCGAATAATAGCGATAGCATTACCTATCGCGTACGCAAAGGCGATTCACTCTCCAGCATCGCTAAACGCCACGGCGTTAATATCCGTGATGTCATGCGCTGGAACAGTGATACCGACAATCTGAAGCCTGGCGATCAGCTAACGTTGTTTGTCAAAAACAGCGCGTCGCCAGACTCCTGACAGCAAGAAATATAAAAAGGCACCGTTTCCCCCGGTGCCTTTTTTGTTATGCGCTTTTCTGCGCTTCTGCCATGATAGTGTCGCTGGTAAAAGAGCCATCCTCTGTCAATTCGAAGTAGCGCTTCACCTCCTGCGATGCACTTTGCTGGTACAGTCTGATGGCTTCGCTCAGCGCCTGCGGCGTACGCATACGGGCAATCCACGAATTGTATTCTAATGGCAAGCGATCGGTGATGAGATTACGCGTCGTCAGGCCTGCGTCATTAAACAGAGAGAGCCACTCGTCGCTGGAATAATTGCGTACATGTGACGTATCGCGTAACGCTTCGACCGTCTGCAGCCAGATATCCCGCACCGGATGACCCGGAGACATCACGTCCATAATAATGACCGTTCCACCGGGCTTAAGCACACGCTTTACTTGGCGCAGCGCCTGCCCAACATCATGCCAGTGGTGAGCAGAGTAACGGCTGATCACCACATCAAACGCGCGGTCATCAAAAGGCAGAATCTCAGCATACCCCTGACGTGTCGTCACATTGTTCAGGTTGCGTTCTTTTGCTGCTTTGGCCACGACATCTAACATCTGGCTGGAAAGGTCATATGCCGTGACCTGTGCAACCTGCCCTGCGGCCACAAAGCTGGCATGTCCTGCTCCACAGCCTAAATCCAGAACATGGGCTTCTGGAAATGCGCTAAGCCGTTCCGCCAGCCGTTGTAAATCACGGCCAGAAGCATGTACTGCGCTGGTTAAATAGGCACTGGCTTGTGCACCAAACTGCTTTTCGACGTTGTCATGATGGGAACCTGTGGTCATTGTGTTGTCCTTAATTGAGTTGAAATAAAGGGCAGCACCTCGGATCAGGCCTGCCCCACGGCAGACCTGACACAACCATTATTGATCAGGTTTGCCGGGACTGAATTCTACTAGTAGCGGGTTGTGGTCGGACGCGCGCGTAACCAACACGGAGGCTTCCTGCACGTTCAGACCACGATAGAAGACGAAATCAAGAGGACGACCAAACGCCCGGCGGCGATTGTCATCAGTAAAGCGTACCTGGCGCAGCGACATCTCACGCGAGAAGCGATAAAGCGCATTCATACGTGGACGACTCCAGGCGTTGAAGTCACCGGCCATGATAACAGGGCCATTGTGGCGCATGATCTGATCACCAATTGGCAGAAGCTGTTTACTGTAAACATCAACACCAAGGCTGAAATTCACCGCATGCACATTCACCACCATCAGGTTTCGCATGTCCGGCAGCGGATAGACCGTCACCAGCGCTGATTTGGCAAGACGCAGGATAGGTTCCCGTTCTCGCAACGGGCAGCAATAGACCGGATGAGCAGAAGAGAGCGTCATCACACCAGATGGATGCTGAGGCAAAACAAACGCGGGAACCTGATCGGCGGCGAGATAGTTAGTGGTCGCAAACCTGACCAGCTCAGGCGTGGTTTGCGCTTCCTGCAATAAGACCAAATGCGCGTCTTTGCCAAAACTCTGCAAAACGGAGAGCCACTCAGCGCGCTGCTGTTTGAAGATATTCCATACCAGAACCCGGATTTTGTCATCACTACTCAGGGGGACACCGGCTGGCAATGCCTTACCAATACTCGCGAAGGACCCCGGCGGCATAATGCGCTCCGCAGGCTGTCCGGCAACATATCGCATGGCATAGGTATTTTTGGGCACTTTCGGTTTTAAACCTCTTCGTTTTAAGCCCCGGAACAACAAAAGGGGTCATTCAGTTATAGGGATTTTAGCGCAGAGTTTCAACGGCAATGGGCAGAAAAGCCTCAAGTAAAAGTTAGTAAGCACTCAATAACCATAATGAGTAAAGAGAGTATGGCAGGGAAGCTGGCGGGATGATTAAATAGCCAAACGATCATAATCGATATCAACTATTGCTACAGGCGCAAGAATGAAAGCCACCTCAGAAGAAATGATGATATTTGTCGCAGTCGTGGAAAGCGGCAGCTTTAGCCGTGCCGCAGAGCGCCTGGGTCAGGCTAATTCAGCTATCAGCCGGGCGATAAAAAAACTGGAGAGTAAACTGGGGGTTAACCTGCTTAATCGCACAACTCGTCAGTTGAGTCTTACGGAAGAAGGTGAGCGCTATTTTCGTCGCATTCAGGGTGTACTGCAGGAGATGGCCGCTGCAGAGACCGAGGTAATGGAGGCGAAACTGACACCTCGCGGCGTTCTACGTATCGATGCCGCAACCCCTGTGATGCTGCATTTTGTGATGCCGATGATTAAGCCTTTTCGCGAACGCTACCCGGAAATTACATTGTCGCTGGTTTCCAGTGAAACCTTTATCAATTTAATTGAGCGTAAAGTGGATGTTGCGATCCGCGTGGGTAAGCTGACCGATTCCAGCCTACGGGCCAGGCCAATTTTTACCAGCTACCGCAAACTGATTGCATCACCAGATTATCTCGCCCGCTGCGGTGTACCCGAAACCGCAGAAGACCTCAAAAATCATACCTGTCTCGGTTTTACCGAGCCAGTCTCGCTGAATACCTGGCCCGTCGCCGCCCAGGATGGCCAACTCTATGAAATCAACTGTGATATTTCTTCTAACAGCGGTGAGACGCTTAAACATCTCTGCCTGAACGGCAACGGTATCGCCAGCCTGTCTGATTTTATGATCGAAAAAGAGCTGGAAAGCGGTGAACTGGTGGAAGTCCTGGCAAGCAAGCGTCTACCGGTTGAAACGCCATTCAGCGCGGTTTATTACAGTGACAGAGCCGTTAGTACGCGCATACGTGCTTTTATTGATTTCATTAGCGAATATCTCTCCTGATCTCCTCCGGTACGCCTCGTGCGTGCATTCAAACGCTTTATCTCGTTCCTTTTTGTCAGAATAAATCGGCTCAACCATAGTAACTTGCATTTTGATAGTTACTGTGCGAATGTGCTTTCCAGATAAGTTCTGGAGAGAAAAAATGAAAAACGAACCGCTTTGCGAAGCTCCTTGCCCCATCGCCAGAAGCCTTGGCCGCATTGGTGATAGCTGGAGCATAATAATTCTACGTGATGCTTTCGCAGGCTTTACCCGTTTCGATGAATTTCAAAAAAGCGCAAACGTGGCGCCCAATATTCTTTCACGACGCCTGAAAGAGTTGGTGGATGACGGTTTACTGGAGAAAGTCTGTTACAGCAGTACGCCCCCCCGCTATGAGTACCATTTAACTGAGCGTGGACGTGATTTCCGACCGGTGATCATCGCGCTTGCCGAATGGGGTAATCGTCATTTTGCAACTGAAGGCCGTCAGATTCAGTTGGTCGAGAAAGAGACCCAGCGTCTGGTTCACGCCATTATGGTTGATGCCGAAACCGGCCATCCCCTGACGCCCGAGAAATACGCTTTGGTTCCCGGCCCTGCCGCCTCCCCTATGATTCGTTATCGCCACGACTACCTGCAACGCAAGCGTGCGGGTGACAACACGCAAAAATTTGCGCCGCAATTACATCTGGATCAGCATCATGAATCTCAAGAGTAAAAAACGCACCTTTACCTTATTGTTATCCGTTATCGCTGTATTAGGTGTCGTAGGTTATGGTGCCTGGTGGTATACAAATGCGCGTTTTTTGCAATCGACGGACGATGCCTACGTCGGAGGGGATATCAGCGCCATTTCGGCGAAAGTCTCTGGTTATATTCAGGAGATCGCCATAAAAGACAATATGCCCGTGAAAAAAGGTGAGCTACTTGTTCGCCTTGATGCAAGGGACTATCAGGCGGCGCTGGCAAAAGCGGAAGGTGAAGTTGCCGCTCAACAAGCGGCGATGGCTGACCTTATTGCTACCCGACAATTACAACTGGCGACCATCGAAGGCTCGGCGGCCAGCCTCGGGGCCGCACAGGCTACCACGCTAAAAACGGCGGGCGACAGTCGCCGCTATAATGCGCTGGCGCAGACGGTCGCTATTTCGGCACAGGTGCGAGAAAATGCTGAGGCAGACTACCATCGTGCCAGGGCAGAAGAAGGCAAAGCCCGGGCAGATAAAGCGGTTGCCGAACGCCAGTTACTGGTGCTTGATGCACGGGAAAAACAAATCCGCGCGGCCCTCGCTCAGGCGCAGGCAGGGCTGGATATGGCCCGTCTTAATCTTAGTTATACAGAGATCCGCGCCCCTTTTGATGGCATTGTTGGCAACCGGCGCGCATGGTCTGGCTCATTCGTTAGTAGCGGTACGCAATTACTTTCTCTGGTCCCCAGCCACGATTTGTGGGTAGACGCTAACTTCAAAGAAAACCAGCTGGCGAATATGCGCCCCGGTCAAGCAGCAACTGTGGTTGCGGATGTTATGCCAGGACGCACTTTTACCGGGCATGTCATGAGCCTCTCCCCGGCAACCGGTTCACGCTTCAGTCTTCTCCCTGCTGAAAACGCGACCGGTAATTTCACCAAAATTGTTCAACGCATCCCGGTTCGCATCGCTCTGGATGGCGAAGCGTCAACATTAGGACTCTTGCGCCCCGGTTTGTCTGTCGCTGTCACCGTGGATGAAAAGAGTCGCCAATGAGTAGCGCAACAGCCCCAGCGCAGCTGCAGGGTACGGCGCTGCCAATGAACCAAAAGCTCTTTGCTTTCGCCACAATGTGCCTGGGAATGTTCATTGCACTGCTGGATATTCAGATCGTATCGGCATCGCTACGGGATATCGGCGGGGGCCTTTCTGCTGGCGATGATGAAACGGTCTGGGTGCAAACCAGCTATCTGATCGCGGAGATCATTATCATTCCCCTGTCGGGATGGCTTGCCAGGGTGATGTCAACCCGCTGGCTTTTCGCCGCGTCGGCTGCCGGTTTTACGCTGATGAGTTTGTTGTGTGGATGGGCGTGGAATATTCAGAGCATGATTGCTTTTCGCGCATTGCAAGGGCTGGCCGGGGGCTCAATGATCCCGTTGGTATTCACGACTGCATTTGCCTTTTTTCAGGGTAAACAGCGCGTTATCGCCGCGGCTACGATTGGTGGTCTTGCTTCGCTGGCACCGACGCTGGGCCCTACTGTAGGGGGCTGGATCACGGAAAATTTTAGCTGGCACTGGCTGTTTTTTATCAATATTTTGCCAGGCATTTATATTGCGGTAACGGTACCTTTGCTGGTCAATATCGATACGCCCAGCCCAGGGTTATTGCGCGGCGCGGACTACCTTAGCATCGTGCTTTTGGCTATATCGCTCGGTTGCCTGGAATATACACTTGAGGAAGGACCGCGTTGGGGCTGGTTTGATGACGGCACTCTGACCATCACGGGGTGGCTGGCTTTACTGTGTGGGATAGCGTTTGTCATACGGACATTGCGCCATTCCCAGCCGGTCATGGATCTACGCGCGCTTTCCGATAGTACATTTACTCTGGGCTGTTACTTTTCATTTATGGCCGGGGTCGGGATCTTCTCAACTATTTATCTGACACCCCTTTTTCTGGGTACGGTCCGCGGTTTTAGCGCGCTGGATATAGGCCTTGCTATCTTCTCCACTGGCTTGTTTCAGGTGCTTTCGATCCCTTTTTACTCCTGGCTTGCCAACAAAGTAGACTTGCGTTGGCTGCTCATGGTCGGGCTGCTGGGATTCGCCTTCTCGATGTATAGTTTTATTCCGCTCACCCACGACTGGGGAGCGAAAGAACTCCTTTTACCGCAGGCGTTTCGCGGTCTCGCACAGCAATTCGCCGTTGCTCCGACTGTCACGCTTACGCTTGGCAGTTTGCCTCCCGCACGTCTAAAACTAGCATCAGGACTGTTTAATTTGATGCGTAATTTGGGTGGTGCCATCGGTATCGCGCTTTGCGGCACCGTTATCAATGATCGTACAAATCTTCATTACAGCCGCCTTGCCGATCATCTTAATAGTACAAACCTCAATTTAAGCGATTTTGTTCAGACCCGCGCCGCGGCATTAGCGGCTCAGGGGATGGACGCCAGTTCGGCACAGACAGCCGGCCTGAAAAATCTGGCCGCATTAGCACTAAGAGAAGCAAGGACGCAGGCATTCGCCGACGCGTTCTATTTGATCATGATCGGATTCTTAATTGCCGCTGCGCTGGTTCCTTTTATGAAGAAACCGCAGGCATAGCATGACAACATCAGGAGAGTTTTATGAGCAGTCTACAAAGACGCATTGTCGTGACAGGGATGGGCATTGTCAGCCCGCTGGGTTGCGGCGTCCAACATGTCTGGCAATCGCTACTGGCAGGAAAGTCGGGTATCCGGTCACTGCCTGAATCGATTGTCGAAGATATCGCCTGCAAAGTGGCGGGACAGGTTCAAGGAATTGAAGATGATCCCCAACACGGTTTTGATCCACTATCCGTCATTCAGGCAAAAGAGCGCAAGAAGATGGATCGTTTCATTGAATTTGCGCTGGTAGCGGCACAGGAAGCGCTTCATCAGGCAAAATGGTTTCCGCAAGAGCAGGCATTAAAAGATCGTACTGCGACCATCATTGCGACAGGCATTGGTGGCTTTAATCAAATCGCCGAGGCAGTCCAGACAACCGAGCACCGCGGTCCACGCAAGTTATCCCCCTTCACGATCCCTTCTTTCCTGGCAAACCTGGCGGCAGGCCATGTTTCTATCGCGCATGGTTTTCGCGGCCCCATTGGTGCGCCGGTGACCGCCTGTGCTGCCGGAGCGCAGGCTATCGGGGATGCGGCAAGGTTAATCCGGGCCGGTGAAGCAGACATTGCACTATGTGGAGGCAGTGAAGCCGCAATCCATCGCGTTAGTCTGGCTGGTTTTGCGGCGGCCAGGGCGCTTTCGAGTGGATTTAATGATAATCCAACGGAGGCATCACGACCATTTGACCAGGACAGAGATGGTTTCGTAATGGGAGAAGGGGCTGGTCTTCTGGTGATTGAATCGCTTGAACATGCGCTGGCCCGTGGAGCAACACCGCTGGCAGAACTGGTGGGCTATGGCACCAGTGCAGATGCTTACCACCTTACGGCAGGACCGGAAGATGGCAATGGCGCACGACGCGCAATGGAAGCCGCATTACAACAGGCCGGGATTTCACCAGAGCAAGTGCAGCATATCAACGCACACGCCACTTCAACTCAGGTTGGAGATAAAGGCGAGCTGGCGGCAATACGCGCACTGTTTGCTGAACATCCGGTTGCCATCACATCAACAAAATCTGCCACCGGACATTTGCTGGGTGCGGCAGGCGGTATTGAAGCGATCTTCACCATTCAGGCGTTACGTGATCAAGTAGCCCCACCTACCCTGAACCTGCATAATCCGGATATTGCTGCAGTGGGTATGCACCTTGTAGCGCTCACTGCGCAGCCGCTAACGATGGAATACGCGCTTTCAAACGGGTTTGGTTTTGGCGGCGTGAATGCCAGCCTGCTGTTAAAACGATGGGAAGTCTTACAATAATAATGAAACAAAGGGCTGTGTGCCCTTTGTTTTGCCTGCTTTAGTGATAAATAGCAGACGAAAAAAAACCGCATCTCGTTTGAGATGCGGCTCTTAATGAGTGGCGGAACGGACGGGACTCGAACCCGCGACCCCCTGCGTGACAGGCAGGTATTCTAACCGACTGAACTACCGCTCCACCGAATACTTTTGTAACCACCGGATTAATGCACCGGTTTACTTCTTAATTTGATGCCTGGCAGTTTATGAATCACGTTGTGATTCACCCTTCGGGCCGTTGCTGCGCAACGTTCAAAAGCTTTCGCTTTTGTCCTACTCTCTGTCGAGTAGCGAACTGCCCCGAAGACTGGTGCAGGTCTTTTAATTTGATGCCTGGCAGTTCCCTACTCTCACATGGGGAGACCCCACACTACCATCGGCGCTACGGCGTTTCACTTCTGAGTTCGGCATGGGGTCAGGTGGGACCACCGCGCTAAAGCCGCCAGGCAAATTCTTTGTGCTCGGTACGCAATTCTTTATCGCATCAGCCGCGTTGGCTGCATTCGCGAACGTCAGTCACATACTCATGTATGCTCCTTCCGTCGCTTCATTTGCCGCCTTGCTGCTGCGCAAATTATTGCGTACTTAACGCTGAATCAATGCTGAAAATCTTCTCAATCCGCCAAAACATCTTCGGCGTTGTAAGGTTAAGCCTCACGGTTCATTAGTACCGGTTAGCTCAACGCATCGCTGCGCTTACACACCCGGCCTATCAACGTCGTCGTCTTCAACGTTCCTTTAGTGTCCTTAAAGGACAAGGGAGAACTCATCTCGGGGCAAGTTTCGTGCTTAGATGCTTTCAGCACTTATCTCTTCCGCATGTAGCTACCGGGCAATGCCATTGGCATGACAACCCGAACACCAGTGATGCGTCCACTCCGGTCCTCTCGTACTAGGAGCAGCCCCCCTCAATTCTCCAGCGCCCACGGCAGATAGGGACCGAACTGTCTCACGACGTTCTAAACCCAGCTCGCGTACCACTTTAAATGGCGAACAGCCATACCCTTGGGACCTACTTCAGCCCCAGGATGTGATGAGCCGACATCGAGGTGCCAAACACCGCCGTCGATATGAACTCTTGGGCGGTATCAGCCTGTTATCCCCGGAGTACCTTTTATCCGTTGAGCGATGGCCCTTCCATTCAGAACCACCGGATCACTATGACCTGCTTTCGCACCTGCTCGCGCCGTCACGCTCGCAGTCAAGCTGGCTTATGCCATTGCACTAACCTCCTGATGTCCGACAGGATTAGCCAACCTTCGTGCTCCTCCGTTACTCTTTGGGAGGAGACCGCCCCAGTCAAACTACCCACCAGACACTGTCCGCAACCCGGATCACGGGTCCACGTTAGAACATCAAACATTAAAGGGTGGTATTTCAAGGTTGGCTCCACGCAGACTGGCGTCCACGCTTCAAAGCCTCCCACCTATCCTACACATCAAGGCTCAATGTTCAGTGTCAAGCTATAGTAAAGGTTCACGGGGTCTTTCCGTCTTGCCGCGGGTACACTGCATCTTCACAGCGAGTTCAATTTCACTGAGTCTCGGGTGGAGACAGCCTGGCCATCATTACGCCATTCGTGCAGGTCGGAACTTACCCGACAAGGAATTTCGCTACCTTAGGACCGTTATAGTTACGGCCGCCGTTTACCGGGGCTTGGATCAAGAGCTTCTCCTTACGGATAACCCCATCAATTAACCTTCCGGCACCGGGCAGGCGTCACACCGTATACGTCCACTTTCGTGTTTGCACAGTGCTGTGTTTTTAATAAACAGTTGCAGCCAGCTGGTATCTTCGACTGATTTCAGCTCCACCCGCAGGGGCTTCACCTACATATCAGCGTGCCTTCTCCCGAAGTTACGGCACCATTTTGCCTAGTTCCTTCACCCGAGTTCTCTCAAGCGCCTTGGTATTCTCTACCTGACCACCTGTGTCGGTTTGGGGTACGATTTGATGTTACCTGATGCTTAGAGGCTTTTCCTGGAAGCAGGGCATTTGTTACTTCATCACCGTAGTGACTCGTCATCACACCTCAGCCTTGATTATCCGGATTTGCCTGGATAACCAGCCTACATGCTTAAACCGGGACAACCGTCGCCCGGCTAACATAGCCTTCTCCGTCCCCCCTTCGCAGTAACACCAAGTACAGGAATATTAACCTGTTTCCCATCGACTACGCCTTTCGGCCTCGCCTTAGGGGTCGACTCGCCCTGCCCCGATTAACGTTGGACAGGAACCCTTGGTCTTCCGGCGAGCGGGCTTTTCACCCGCTTTATCGTTACTTATGTCAGCATTCGCACTTCTGATACCTCCAGCATGCCTCACAGCACACCTTCAACGGCTTACAGAACGCTCCCCTACCCAACAACACTTAGTGTCGCTGCCGCAGCTTCGGTGCATGGTTTAGCCCCGTTACATCTTCCGCGCAGGCCGACTCGACCAGTGAGCTATTACGCTTTCTTTAAATGATGGCTGCTTCTAAGCCAACATCCTGGCTGTCTGTGCCTTCCCACATCGTTTCCCACTTAACCATGACTTTGGGACCTTAGCTGGCGGTCTGGGTTGTTTCCCTCTTCACGACGGACGTTAGCACCCGCCGTGTGTCTCCCGTGATAACATTCTCCGGTATTCGTAGTTTGCATCGGGTTGGTAAGCCGGGATGGCCCCCTAGCCGAAACAGTGCTCTACCCCCGGAGATGAATTCACGAGGCGCTACCTAAATAGCTTTCGGGGAGAACCAGCTATCTCCCGGTTTGATTGGCCTTTCACCCCCAGCCACAAGTCATCCGCTAATTTTTCAACATTAGTCGGTTCGGTCCTCCAGTTAGTGTTACCCAACCTTCAACCTGCCCATGGCTAAATCACCGGGTTTCGGGTCTATACCCTGCAACTTAACGCCCAGTTAAGACTCGGTTTCCCTTCGGCTCCCCTATTCGGTTAACCTTGCTACAGAATATAAGTCGCTGACCCATTATACAAAAGGTACGCAGTCACCCCATTAAGAGGCTCCCACTGCTTGTACGTACACGGTTTCAGGTTCTTTTTCACTCCCCTCGCCGGGGTTCTTTTCGCCTTTCCCTCACGGTACTGGTTCACTATCGGTCAGTCAGGAGTATTTAGCCTTGGAGGATGGTCCCCCCATATTCAGACAGGATACCACGTGTCCCGCCCTACTCATCGAGCTCACAACCTGTGTGCTTTCGTGTACGGGGCTGTCACCCTGTATCGCGCGACTTTCCAGACGCTTCCACTAACACACAAGCTGATTCAGGCTCTGGGCTGCTCCCCGTTCGCTCGCCGCTACTGGGGGAATCTCGGTTGATTTCTTTTCCTCGGGGTACTTAGATGTTTCAGTTCCCCCGGTTCGCCTCATTAACCTATGGATTCAGTTAATGATAGTGTGACAAATCACACTGGGTTTCCCCATTCGGACATCGCCGGGTCAAAGGTTCATATCACCTCGCCGGCGCTTTTCGCAGATTAGCACGTCCTTCATCGCCTCTGACTGCCAGGGCATCCACCGTGTACGCTTAGTCGCTTAACCTCACAACCCGAAGATGTTTCTTTCGATTCATCATCGCGCTGCAAAAATTTGAGAGACTCGAACACACCGTCATCTGTTCTTATTACGGAGAACAGACACTGTGTGTCGTTTCAATTTTCAGCTTGATCCAGATTTTTAAAGAGCAAAACTTCGCAGTGCACCTTTTCAGGTTCACTCTGAAGTTTTCTTGTGTTCGCAGTAAAAGATGGTGGAGCTATGCGGGATCGAACCGCA
The DNA here is from genome assembly GCF_052061655.1 of Phytobacter diazotrophicus. Classification (NCBI taxonomy): domain Bacteria; kingdom Pseudomonadati; phylum Pseudomonadota; class Gammaproteobacteria; order Enterobacterales; family Enterobacteriaceae; genus Phytobacter; species Phytobacter diazotrophicus. The sequence continues at coordinate 4,636,969 of NZ_CM125428.1, forward strand.
GACCTCCTGCGTGCAAAGCAGGCGCTCTCCCAGCTGAGCTATAGCCCCATCGTAGGTAAATCTCACCAACCTTAATTACTGTTGAGGCAAGGCGTGGTGACACGAAGCATACTTAAAGTATGTGAGTGTCGCCGCAACGCAGCATCAGCAGGAATTTGGTAGGCCTGAGTGGACTTGAACCACCGACCTCACCCTTATCAGGGGTGCGCTCTAACCACCTGAGCTACAAGCCTGCAGAGATTTTTTACTGCTGTATTTCATCAGACAATCTGTGTGAGCACTACAAAGGCAGGTTCTTTAAGGTAAGGAGGTGATCCAACCGCAGGTTCCCCTACGGTTACCTTGTTACGACTTCACCCCAGTCATGAATCACAAAGTGGTAAGCGCCCTCCCGAAGGTTAAGCTACCTACTTCTTTTGCAACCCACTCCCATGGTGTGACGGGCGGTGTGTACAAGGCCCGGGAACGTATTCACCGTGGCATTCTGATCCACGATTACTAGCGATTCCGACTTCATGGAGTCGAGTTGCAGACTCCAATCCGGACTACGACATACTTTATGAGGTCCGCTTGCTCTCGCGAGGTCGCTTCTCTTTGTATATGCCATTGTAGCACGTGTGTAGCCCTGGTCGTAAGGGCCATGATGACTTGACGTCATCCCCACCTTCCTCCAGTTTATCACTGGCAGTCTCCTTTGAGTTCCCGGCCGGACCGCTGGCAACAAAGGATAAGGGTTGCGCTCGTTGCGGGACTTAACCCAACATTTCACAACACGAGCTGACGACAGCCATGCAGCACCTGTCTCACGGTTCCCGAAGGCACTAAGGCATCTCTGCCAAATTCCGTGGATGTCAAGACCAGGTAAGGTTCTTCGCGTTGCATCGAATTAAACCACATGCTCCACCGCTTGTGCGGGCCCCCGTCAATTCATTTGAGTTTTAACCTTGCGGCCGTACTCCCCAGGCGGTCGACTTAACGCGTTAGCTCCGGAAGCCACGCCTCAAGGGCACAACCTCCAAGTCGACATCGTTTACGGCGTGGACTACCAGGGTATCTAATCCTGTTTGCTCCCCACGCTTTCGCACCTGAGCGTCAGTCTTTGTCCAGGGGGCCGCCTTCGCCACCGGTATTCCTCCAGATCTCTACGCATTTCACCGCTACACCTGGAATCTACCCCCCTCTACAAGACTCAAGCCTGCCAGTTTCGAATGCAGTTCCCAGGTTGAGCCCGGGGATTTCACATCCGACTTGACAGACCGCCTGCGTGCGCTTTACGCCCAGTAATTCCGATTAACGCTTGCACCCTCCGTATTACCGCGGCTGCTGGCACGGAGTTAGCCGGTGCTTCTTCTGCGGGTAACGTCAATCAACACGGTTATTAACCGTACTGCCTTCCTCCCCGCTGAAAGTGCTTTACAACCCGAAGGCCTTCTTCACACACGCGGCATGGCTGCATCAGGCTTGCGCCCATTGTGCAATATTCCCCACTGCTGCCTCCCGTAGGAGTCTGGACCGTGTCTCAGTTCCAGTGTGGCTGGTCATCCTCTCAGACCAGCTAGGGATCGTCGCCTTGGTGAGCCATTACCTCACCAACAAGCTAATCCCATCTGGGCACATCCGATGGCAAGAGGCCCGAAGGTCCCCCTCTTTGGTCTTGCGACATTATGCGGTATTAGCTACCGTTTCCAGTAGTTATCCCCCTCCATCGGGCAGTTTCCCAGACATTACTCACCCGTCCGCCACTCGTCACCCGAGGAGCAAGCTCCTCTGTGCTACCGTTCGACTTGCATGTGTTAGGCCTGCCGCCAGCGTTCAATCTGAGCCATGATCAAACTCTTCAATTTAAAAGTTTGATGCTCAATGAATTAAACTTCGTAATGAATTACGTGTTCACTCGTTGAGACTTGGTATTCATTTATCGTCCGAGGACGTTAAGAATCCATGTCACTTTGAGTGCCCACACAGATTGTCTGATAAATTGTTAAAGAGCAGTGCAACGCGGCTTTCGCTCACCGTTGCGAGGTGGCGTATATTACGCTTTCCTCTTTCAGAGTCAACCCGTTATTTCAGGATTTTTCTCTTCAACCGACCCGGCTGTTTGTGTGAAGTGATTCACATCCGCCGTGTCGATGGAGGCGCATTATAGGCAGCCCACGATGAATGACAAGCGAAAAAATGCATTTTTATTTCAACCGCTCATCTTTTCATCATAACGGTTACTTTTGTTGCTTTTTGATAGCCGCAGGCAGGTCCGCAAGGCTATTAATCACCCAATCTGCCGCATTTTCCGCCTCTGGCGTGACGGGCTTGCCGGTACGCACCAATACTTTCGTTCCCACATCAGCAGCGGTAGCCGCCTGCATATCTTCGAGTTTGTCACCCACCATATAAGAAGCAGACATATCAATGTGCAGATAGTCTCGAGCAGAAATGAGCATGCCCGGATGTGGCTTACGGCAGTCACACACCTGGCGGAACTCTTCTACCGTCCCCTGAGGGTGGTGCGGGCAATAGTAGATACCATCCAGCTCGACATCGCGATCGGCCAGCGACCAGTCCATCCATTCGGTGAGCGTTTCAAATTGCGCTTCGGTGAATTTACCGCGCGCGATACCGGACTGATTGGTCACAACCACCAGCGCGAAACCCATGGTTTTCAGTTCGCGCATGGCGTCAATGACACCGTCTATAAATTCGAAGTTATCAATTTCGTGCACATAACCGTGGTCGACATTAATAGTGCCATCACGGTCGAGGAAAATTGCGGGTACTGATTTTGCCACCGGGTTGCTCCTGAAAAAGGCATGTGGGCGTAGTATCTCATGTTTCACCGCACAGGAAAGTGCTCATCGCGCAGGGTTCGATTGATTTAGACGTCTGGATGCCTTAACATCCGCCTTGTTTACGGTCATCACCCGTAACAGGCAGAACAAAATGCCACGGCTAACTCTCATACGATAAAAATAATCTGATGATTAAACTTTCCAATATAACCAAAGTATTCCAGCAGGGAACTCGCACCATTCAGGCGTTGAACAATGTCAGCCTGCATGTTCCTGCCGGGCAAATTTATGGCGTCATTGGTGCCTCTGGCGCCGGTAAAAGTACGCTTATTCGCTGCGTTAACCTGCTCGAGCGCCCGTCCCAGGGCAGCGTCCAGGTTGACGGCCAGGAGCTGACAGCCCTTTCAGAAGCACAACTCACTAAAGCTCGCCGCCAGATTGGCATGATCTTCCAGCACTTTAATTTACTCTCTTCCCGCACCGTGTTTGGTAACGTCGCATTGCCACTTGAGCTGGATAACACGCCGCGCGAAGAGATTAACCGTCGCGTCAAAGAATTGCTGGACCTGGTTGGACTGGGCGACAAACACGACAGCTATCCGGCGAATCTGTCCGGTGGTCAAAAGCAGCGTGTGGCCATTGCCCGCGCACTGGCGAGCAACCCGAAAGTACTGCTGTGTGATGAAGCCACCAGTGCACTGGACCCGGCAACTACACGTTCCATTCTGGAGTTGTTGAAAGACATCAACCGTCGCCTGGGTCTGACAATTCTGCTCATTACCCACGAAATGGATGTCGTAAAACGCATTTGCGACTGCGTTGCCGTCATCAGCAATGGTGAACTGATCGAACAGGACACAGTAAGTGAAGTGTTCTCTCATCCCAAAACGCCGCTGGCCCAGCAGTTTATTCAGTCAACGTTGCACCTGGATATCCCTGAGGATTACCAGCAGCGCCTGAAAGATCAGCCACTGGCAGGCAGCGTGCCGATGTTACGCATGGAATTCACCGGTCAATCGGTCGATGCCCCACTGCTTTCTGAGACCGCACGACGCTATAACGTGAACAACAATATTATCAGTGCGCAGATGGATTACGCTGGTGGCGTGAAATTCGGCATTATGCTGACAGAAATGCACGGTGAGCCGCAGGATACACAAGCCGCTATTGCCTGGCTTAAGGAACACCATGTGAAAGTAGAGGTGCTGGGTTATGTCTGAGGCAATGATGTGGTTACTGGCGCGTGGCGTCTGGGAAACGCTGGCAATGACCTTCGTATCCGGTTTCTTCGGCTTTGTGCTGGGTCTTCCGGTTGGCGTGCTGCTGTATGTCTCGCGTCCTGGACAAATTTCGGAGAATGCAAAACTCTACCGTACCATTTCGGCGCTGGTGAATATTTTCCGTTCGATCCCGTTCATTATTTTACTGGTCTGGATGATCCCGTTCACCCGTATTATCGTGGGAACGTCCATCGGTCTGCAGGCAGCGATTGTGCCTCTGACCGTCGGTGCAGCACCTTTTATTGCCCGCATGGTGGAAAACGCCCTGTTGGAGATCCCGACCGGCCTGATTGAAGCCTCCCGCGCAATGGGCGCAACCCCGATGCAGATCATCCGTAAGGTGCTACTGCCGGAAGCACTGCCGGGTCTGGTCAATGCAGCAACAATTACCCTGATTACCCTGGTGGGTTATTCCGCAATGGGTGGTGCCGTGGGTGCTGGCGGTCTGGGGCAGATTGGCTACCAGTACGGTTACATTGGCTATAACGCTATTGTGATGAATACCGTCCTGGCACTGCTGGTGATTCTGGTTTACTTAATTCAGTTTGCAGGCGATCGTATCGTTCGCTCTGTTACGCATAAATAACGTTGCTCACAACACAACGACTCTGAAAGAAAGGAAAAAACACATGGCTTTTAAATTCAAGACCTTTGCGGCAGTGGGTGCCCTGATTGGTTCTCTGGCTCTGGTAGGTTGTGGTCAGGACGAAAAGAATCCGAACCACATTAAAGTCGGCGTCATCGTCGGTGCTGAACAGCAGGTTGCCGAAGTTGCACAAAAAGTCGCAAAAGAGAAATACGGTCTGGACGTTGAGCTGGTAACCTTTAATGACTACGTTCTGCCGAACGAAGCGCTGAGCAAAGGCGACATTGATGCGAACGCCTTCCAGCACAAACCGTACCTGGATCAGCAGATCAAAGATCGTGGCTATAAACTGGTTGCTGTTGGCAATACCTTTGTTTACCCGATCGCAGGCTACTCCAAAAAAATTAAATCTATTGATGAATTGCAGGAAGGCGCTCAGGTCGCTGTACCGAACGATCCGACTAACCTCGGCCGTTCCCTGCTGCTGTTGCAGAAACAGGGCCTGATCAAACTGAAAGATGGTGTTGGCCTGCTGCCGACCGCTCTGGATATTACAGAGAACCCGAAAAACCTGAAAATTGTTGAGCTTGAAGCCCCGCAACTGCCGCGTTCTCTGGACGATGCACAAATCGCGCTGGCCGTTATTAACACTACCTACGCCAGCCAGATCAATCTGACGCCAGCAAAAGATGGTATCTTTGTCGAAGATAAAGACTCTCCGTACGTTAACCTGATCGTTACCCGCGAAGACAACAAAGACGCAGAAAACGTGAAGAAATTCGTTCAGGCCTATCAGTCTGACGAAGTCTACGAAGCAGCGAACAAAGTCTTCAATGGCGGTGCGGTGAAAGGCTGGTAATCCGGCTCGTCAGTAATATCCTTCAGGACGGGCTCATGCCCGTCTTGTCATTTGTGCAAGCTCCTGATTCAATAAGCGGCGTTAAGATCATTTTTTGAGGATATATTATGCGTGCTTTACCGATCTGTTTTTTAGCACTCATGCTGAGCGGCTGTTCAATGCTAAGCAGATCTCCTGTCGAACCTGTTCAAAGCACAGCAACCCCGCCTAAAACAGAACCAGCAAAACCGAAACCGCCGCGTCCGACTCCGGTTCGAATCATTACCAATGCTGAAGATTTGGTGGGTAAACCGTTCCGTGATTTAGGTGAAGTAACCGGTGACTCTTGCCAGGCAACCAATCAGGATTCACCACCGAACATCCCGACCGCCCGTAAACGCATGCAAATCAACGCATCAAAAATGAAAGCGAATGCGGTTCTGCTCCACAGCTGTGAAATCACCAGCGGCACGCCGGGTTGCTACCGTCAGGCTGTATGCGTAGGTTCAGCGCTGAACGTCACGGCGAAATGACCACATTTGCCATTGAGCAGATAGGTGTCATCCGCTCCCCCTATAAAGAAAAGTTTGCCGTTCCCCGCCAGCCTGGTCTGGTTAAACATGGAGGCGGCGAACTTCATCTGCTGCCTCCCTATAATCAGGCCGAAGCCGTCCGCGGGCTTGAGGCGTTCAGCCATCTCTGGATTGTGTTCATTTTCCACCAGACGATGGCTGGCGGCTGGCGTCCTACGGTACGCCCTCCCCGGCTCGGGGGTAATGCGCGGATGGGAGTTTTTGCCACGCGTTCAACCTTCCGTCCTAATCCAATTGGTATGTCTTTGGTGGAGCTTAAAGGCATTCACTGCGAGAAAGAGCGTGTCATTTTGCAACTGGGCAGTCTTGATCTCGTCGACGACACGCCCGTCGTGGATATCAAACCCTATTTACCCTTTGCTGAGGCTCTGCCGCATGCCAGCGCCAGTTATGCGCAGCAGGCCCCCGTCGCGGAGATGGCGGTGTACTTCACGCCGGAGCTCGAAGCGGCATTTCCACAGTTAGAAAAGCGTTACCCGCAGCTAAGATCGTTTATTATTGACGTCCTGGCGCAGGATCCGCGCCCGGCATACCGTAAAGATGAGGAAATGGGGAAAACGTACGCGGTCTTGTTGGTGGATTTCAACGTGCGCTGGCGCGTGACTGCAGCAGGTTTTGAAGTGTTTGCGCTGGAAGGCCGTTAATTTCTCCTCCCTCTACTTTTGGCATCTCTTTCTCGCTGGTAAACTGAATCACTTTTTTTGAATCAGGCTCCTTTTGAGTCTGTTCCAATCGTCCAAATGGAACCGTAACAACATGCGTACTAGCCAATACCTGCTCTCCACTCTGAAGGAGACACCTGCCGACGCCGAAGTCATCAGCCATCAGTTGATGTTGCGCGCCGGGATGATCCGCAAGCTGGCCTCCGGGTTGTATACCTGGCTGCCGACCGGCGTGCGCGTCCTGAAAAAAGTCGAAAACATCGTGCGTGAAGAGATGAACAACGCCGGTGCAATTGAGGTGTTAATGCCGGTCGTTCAGCCTTCTGAACTGTGGCAAGAGAGTGGTCGTTGGGAGCAGTACGGCCCGGAACTGCTGCGTATTTCTGACCGTGGCGAGCGTCCGTTCGTACTCGGCCCGACTCACGAAGAAGTGATCACCGATCTGATTCGTAACGAGCTCAGTTCTTACAAACAGCTACCGCTGAATTTCTTCCAGATCCAGACCAAGTTCCGTGACGAAGTACGTCCGCGTTTCGGCGTGATGCGTTCCCGTGAATTCCTGATGAAAGATGCCTACTCTTTCCATACTTCTCAGGAATCGCTGCAGGAAACCTACGACGCGATGTATGCTGCCTACAGCAAGATCTTTACCCGCATCGGGCTGGAGTTCCGCCCGGTTCAGGCAGATACCGGCTCTATCGGTGGTAGCGCGTCTCATGAGTTCCAGGTACTGGCGCAAAGCGGTGAAGATGACATCGTTTTCTCTGATACCTCTGACTATGCCGCCAACATCGAACTGGCAGAAGCTGTGGCGCCGAAAGCACCGCGTGCGGCGGCAACTCGGGAGATGACGCTGGTTGATACGCCGAACGCGAAAACCATCGCCGAGCTGGTTGAGCAGTTCAACCTGCCGATTGAAAAAACCGTCAAGACACTGTTGGTCAAAGCCGTTGAAGGCAGCAGCTACCCGCTGGTCGCCCTGCTGGTGCGTGGCGATCACGAACTGAACGAAGTAAAAGCCGAAAAACTGGCACAGGTTGCCAGCCCGCTGACTTTCGCGACCGAAGCTGAAATTCGCGCCGTGGTAAATGCGGGTCCGGGTTCGCTGGGGCCGGTAAACATGCCGATTCCGGTCGTTATCGACCGTACCGTTGCGGCAATGAGCGATTTTGCCGCTGGCGCTAACATTGATGGTAAGCACTACTTCGGTATCAACTGGGACCGCGATGTAGCAACCCCGGAAATCGCCGATATCCGTAACGTGGTTGCCGGCGACCCAAGCCCGGACGGTCAGGGTACGCTTCTGATCAAACGCGGTATCGAAGTGGGTCACATCTTCCAGTTAGGTACCAAATACTCTGAAGCGCTGAAGGCGTCCGTTCAGGGTGAAGATGGTCGTAACCAGATCCTGACCATGGGCTGCTACGGGATCGGGGTAACGCGTGTTGTGGCTGCGGCGATTGAACAGAACTTCGACGACCGCGGTATTGTATGGCCTGAAGCGATTGCACCGTTCCAGGTGGCAATTCTGCCAATGAACATGCACAAATCTTACCGTGTTCAGGAACTGGCAGAGAAGCTCTATAACGAACTGCGCGCACAGGGTATCGACGTGCTGATGGACGACCGTAAAGAGCGTCCGGGTGTGATGTTCGCTGATATGGAGCTGATCGGTATTCCGCACACCATCGTGCTGGGCGACCGTAACCTCGACAACGACGATATCGAATACAAATACCGTCGCACTGGCGAAAAACAGATGATCAAGACGGGTGATATCCTGAATTACCTTGTCAGCGCCATCAAGGGCTAACAGTAAAAAGCCTCGCAAATGCGAGGCTTTTTTTATTGGTGATTACAATCTTTTCCGGCTATAAATTTCGCGTTTTTATCCGCCACCAGCGCCTTCTCCATCGCACCGTTATCCGTTTTCGGCTGTAGCGTGAAATGTCCTTCTACCTCCAGCAATACCGGCTGCGAAGCCTGACCTGCCGCTGCTTTATATTGCTGTTCGAGCCGCGCATCGTTGCGGACTGCAATCCGTTTGCCCGTCATACAATCAGCGAACTCTGCCACACCAGCAGTACGCGAATACATGCCACGCATCGCCATCGGCGTTGTCGGTAAGGTCGCCTTGACAGGCTGCAAGACATAATTTAGCTGTGAGTGAATCGGGTTCCCTTCACGATCCAACATTTCCAGCGCACTGCCTTTCGCGCGGAAGTAAAGCTTCTCGCCACTTGCATCTGTCAGCACCAGCTTGTCCGCGGTGCGTGCCCATCGCCCGTAGGAGGCAAAATTTGATGGCGCTTTGCCACCCTGATAGTCCTGATTCATCACCCAGGTGCCATCTTTTTCAAGGAACAGTGAGGTTTCGATGCCTTCACAATCTGCGCACGGCAGAATACCGCGCCAGCTCTGTTGCATTGGCTTGAGCTTTTCAGCTCGCACGGGGGAGACGGTTTCCACCTCTCCCCGATTGTTGCACCCCATCAGCACAAAGAGTGTCATTGCCACAGCCAAAGATACAATCGCTTTATTCACTCTTTCTTCCTTATAAACAGTTCTTATCTCGTCCGTCACTCCTGTGGGCGACGGACCTTCCCTCGTAGCGCTTTTACAGAAGATTTCTGCGCTTTTCCTGCCAGACGCCGCTCTTTCGATGCCCGCGTTGGACGGGTGGCCCGACGGCTTTTTTGCACCACCGTCAGTTCCCTGATTAACGCCACCAGCCGGGCAATCGCCGCTTCGCGATTCATTTCCTGGCTGCGGTATTCCTGCGCCTTGATGATCACGACGCCCTCGGCCGTTAAGAGATGATGCGTCGCTGAAAGCAGCCTCTCTTTATAAAACTCGGGCAAGCTGGACGCACGAATATCAAAACGAAGATGGATCGCCGTAGAGGCCTTATTTACATGCTGCCCACCCGCCCCTTGCGCACGAATCGCCGTAATCTCCAATTCTTCATCAGGAATACTGACCTGGCGGGATATCTCAATCATGCGTGCTGTTGCCAGGTCGTCAGGTGGATTTCCAGATTGGTTTGAGTGTCGCTCAGCCAGATAGTTCCTTCCTGGAGAGTAGCTTGCAGCGACATTGTCCGCTCCGCCAGACCACTCAGCATTGCCAGTTGCTCATCATCCAGGTACCAGATACTCAGATTTTTAAATCCAGCGAGTTTGCTCTGGTTCTGCTGCCACCAGATTTGTGCCGCACGCGAGTTATAGGTAAATAGCGCCACCTCTTTCGACTGCGAACAGGCTTTCTTTAATCGCCGTTCGTCCGGCAATCCGAGTTCGATCCACAGATCGATACCCAGATGATCGTTGCGCAGCCACACTTCGGGCTCGTCATCCGCACACAGCCCACGGGTGAACTGTAGCCGTTCATCGGCGAATTTAATCCATGCCAACAGGCGCAGCATCATGCGCTCCTGCGTCTCGGAAGGATGACGGGCAAGCGTCAATGTGGCATCGAGAAATTGATTCCGGTCTAAATCCGCCACATTCACAGTAGCTTTATAAATGGTTGCTTTGAGCGCCATACCGCCTCCTTTGCATAACAGCGGCTATTGTAGCGAATAAAGATATAACGTGCTGTTATCTCTTATTCTGCGGTTAATTCATCACTCTGATAATGACCCGACGGGTATGGTATAGTCACCTTGCTAAACAGAGTTAATCTTCGTAGGCTTAATGGTATCTCACAGTAAAGCCAGGGTGCTGACAGGAGGACGTGTGGGAAATTATTGTGAGTTAATACGCCAGCGGTATGCGGAAATTGCCAGCGGAGACTTAGGGTATATCCCGGATGCGTTGGGGTGCGTATTGAAAGTTTTGAATGAAGTGGCTTCGGACGATGCCGTTTCAGAGTCGGTCAGGGAAAAGGCGGCGTATGCTGCCGCGAACTTACTGGTGAGCGATTATGTCAATGAATGATACCTATCAACCCATCAATTGCGACGACTATGACAACCTGGAACTCGCCTGTCAGCATCATCTCCTACTGACGCTCGAGCTCAAAGATGGCGAAACTTTGCAGGCAAAGGCCAGCGATTTAGTATCTCGCAAAAATGTGGAATATTTGGTTGTTGAAATTGCAGGAACAACGCGCGAACTGCGTCTCGACAAAATTGCCAGCTTTAGTCATCCGGAAATCGGCACCGTCGTGGTGAGCGAATCCTGACAGCACTTTCGGGCAGCGCTGACTGCCCGTTACTTCTGCCACATTAGCCGTACGCCAGGCTGCCCATTTTCTGCTTTCCCCTCCTGCGTGACAAACACGCCTGCCGCAGCAATCAGCGACTCACCGTAAAACAGTAGTGGTGTTGTATCCCGACGCCAGGGTGCCACGCCCAACTCCTGCCAGATCTTTTTAAGTTTACGGCCACCGTTACGCCCCTGGATGTGCAAGGTTCCCGTCGCCTGAAAGCGTACCGATACCACTTCGTCAGCGCCCGGTGGCCTCAGTTCATCGCCCGGTACAAGGCGCAGAACGCCAAGCCCATCCGGCAACGTCAGCGGCAAAAAAGGATCAGTCCACTGCAGAACTTTTTCGCGCTGGCCCGCAAGCGCCTTAACCCACCACAAATAACCCTGATAACGGCGGATTTCATGATCGCCAAGACGCAAGCATGGCGCTGCATCCTCTCTGGCTAACGCCACCTCTTGCCAGACCCGTAGCAACATTTCCCGGGAAGGCATCGGTGCCTGCTGCGCGGAAAGCCAACGCCGTAAGATAGCGGCACGCCGTGCCGCACTTAACGTTTCCAGCGCCGCAATCGACAGCCCACCGTCACGGTGCGTCGCCGCCGCAAGCTCGTCTGCCAGCAGTTCATCCAGCAATTGCTCCTGCTCGCCGCACAAGGCCGCGCTCCGGGCGACCGCATCGGCAAAATGCGACCAGCGGGCATTCAATGCAGGCAGAACGCGTAAACGCAGGAAGTTGCGGTCATAGGCATCATCAGCATTACTCTCGTCTTCAATCCATGACAACCCATATTGCTGCGCCCAGCGAAGAAGGGCTTCGTGTGTTTCGTTCAACAACGGTCTGAGGAGCATAGTATCGGCAAACGGCAGCGTTTCTGGCATACCCGCAAGACCGGCTGGACCACTCCCCCGCTTAAGCGCCAGTAAAAACGTCTCGCACTGGTCATCAAGATGCTGGGCGGTGAGCAGCAATTCTCCAGGGACTAACGCCTGAGTAAAGGCGGCATAGCGGGCTTTTCTCGCCTGCGCTTCAATTCCATTGCCTTCATCCACCAGTTGTACCCGATGAATAACAATCGGCACCTGCCAGCCATCGCAGACCTGCTGACAATGAGCAGCCCAGGCATCCGCATTGGGGCTTAATCCGTGGTGAATATGAATCGCACGCAGGGAAATGCCCGGCTGCTGACGACGCCACTGCACCAGACGGTGCAACAGTACTGTCGAATCGAGCCCGCCGCTAAACGCCACCAAAAACTGGCGTTGATGGGCAGGCAAGCGAGAAAGTAAGGGCATGATCATGGCATTAACCGAAACGGAAATCATGCCCGGCACGTTACCGGGCATTCCTGTGACTGGCAAGGCTTACTGCTGATAGAGTTCCAGCGGAAGGTTGTCAGGATCTTTAAAAAAGGTAAAGCGCTTACCGGTGTAAGGGTCAACACGAATCGCTTCGCACGAGACATTGTGCGCTTGCAGGTGAGCAACCGCCTGATCGATATCCACAACGCTAAAGGCCAGATGACGTAATCCGCAGGCTTCCGGCCCACTCGAACGTGCTGGCGGAAAGGGAAACGAAAACAACTCAATGACATACTGGCCATTCAGCGCCAGGTCTCCTTTCCAGGAGTCACGCTCTTCACGATAAACTTCGCTTTGCAGCGTAAAACCCAGGATATCGCAATAGAACGCTTTACTCTTTACATAATCCGTCGCGATGATGGCGATGTGATGTACCTGTTTTAAACCCAGCATAGTGTCTCCTTTTGTCTTTGCGCACGTTACCGTTGTGACAGGTAACCCGCAAGAGGTTACGGTCTTTTTAAGACACGTACCCAATAGACGCCATCTTCTCCCCGCTTCGCGCCATGGATATCCGTTTCAAAACCCGGATAGTGCCGCCCTATCGCACAGAGCATTAAGAGGAAATCCAAAACCGAGCGGCTCGCTTCGGTGATCATCTCCCCTGGCATCAATAACGGCACGCCCGGCGGGTAAGGTAAGATCATATTGGCGGAGATACGCCCCGTAAGTCTTTCCAGTTCAATGGTTTCAACATCACCACGGATTTGCTGCTGCCACGCCTGATGCGGCGTCAGCTTCATTTCCGGCAACACATCAAACGCCCGCAGCATCAGTTGCGGCAGATCGTGCTGGCGGATCAATTTATGGATGCCCTGCGCAAGATCCTGGATCCGCATATTGCGGTAGAAGTCGGGATCTTCGGCATACAGATCCGGCAGCATGTTCTTCACGCGTAAATTGAGATCGTAGGCACGCTTGAACTCCATTAACCCACGCAGCAGGCCCATGGCACGGGTTTTGTCGATCCCGATACTGAACAGGAACAACAGATTGTAAGGACCCGTTTTTTCAACTACCACGCCGCGCTCATCAAGAAACTTCGCCACCAGCGCCGCCGGGATCCCCTCTTCACTCATATTGCCTTGCTCATCCATACCCGGCGTCAGAATAGTCACCTTGACCGGGTCGAGGAACATGTGGTCTTCGTCAGCATCGCGGAAGCCGTGCCAGCTTTCTCCCGGCGCTACCGGCCAGCAATCGGCCTCATTGATCTCCTCGGGCTGCCAGATATCAAAGAACCAGCCATCGGCTTCATCTTTTAACCGCTGTACCTCTTTGCGGAAATGCAAAGCGCGCTCAACCGAACGGTTAATCAGCCGTTTACCGGGGTTACCGCGCAACATTGCCGCCGCGGTCTCAATGGAGGCCACCAGCGGGTAGCTTGGAGAGGTGGAGGTGTGCATCATAAAGGCTTCGTTAAAAGTATCTTCGTCATACTCACCTTTCACATGGATAAGCGAGGCCTGCGAAAACGCCGCCAGCATTTTGTGCGTCGATTGCGTTTCGAAAATCACTTTCCCCGGTACCCGCTCACCGCTCATGCCGCTCTTCCCGGCATAAATCGGATGAAAGTTGGTGTACGGCACCCAGGCGGAATCGAAATGAATAGAAGGCACATCCAGCGTTTTTTTAATCCAGTCAGTGTTATATAGCAGCCCATCGTAAGTGGAATTGGTGATTACCGCATGCACCGGCCAGGTTGCACCTGCGGTTGCAGCAATCTTTTGTTCAATGCTGGCATGGGTGAATTCCCGGCGCGGAATACCGCCCAGAATCCCCAGCGCGTTACGTCCCGGCTTTAACCACAGCGGCGTAACGTCGCTCATCATTAACAGATGGGCCAGTGACTTGTGGCAATTGCGATCAATCAGCAGCGTACTGCCCACCGGTGCGGCGTACATACCCACAATTTTATTGGAGGTGGAGGTGCCGTTGGTGACCATATAACTTTGCTCAGCGCCAAAGGTGCGGGCAATATACTCCTCGGCTTCCAGATGCGGCCCGCTATGGTCCAGAAGCGAGCCCAGTTCCGTGACCGAGATAGACACATCCGCTTTTAGTGTGTTGCCGCCGAAGAAATCATAAAACAGGCAGCCAACCGGGCTTTTCAGGTAGGCCGTACCCGCCATGTGGCCTGGCGTGCAGAAGGTGTATTTTCCTTCTTTCACATAGGTAAAGAGCGCTTTGGTAAAGGGCGGCGTGATGTTATCGAGATACTCTTTTGTGTACTGCCCGATACGTGTTGCAATGTCATCGGCCATCCCCAGGGCATATTCAAAAAACCACAGCGCCATCCGCATATCTTGTGCGCTAACATCCAGCGTCGAATGGGTGTTGATAAAGGCATAAAGGGGAAGATATTCGTTAAGCTGGTTGATATCGCTGCATAAATCGAGCGTGTACTCGTCCCAGTCGAAAATGACGCCGCAGATACGCGGATTGTGTTCGATGAATTTCAGCAGGTCACTGCTGTTTTGTGGCCAGATTATCTGAAACCCTTGTGCCTGGAGCGCCTTCTCAAGCTCCTTGATCGGCTCATCTTTGTAAAAGACGCCGTGCGGCCCCATGATGGCAATAATATTCACGGTTACCTCCTGAAAAAAACCTAAGTTAATCATAGCTGAGGTAAACAGGGGGTATAAAAAAAGCCACAACACTGTGTGGCTTTTCAGAATGATCTTTCAATGCTTATCAGGCGTAACCGTAGCTCATCAGACGCTGGTAACGGCGATTACGCAGATCGTCTTTGCTCAACACGTCCAGATCCGCCAGATCCGCAATCAACTGCGCTTTCAGAGAGGCCGCGATGGCTTCCGGGTTACGGTGTGCGCCGCCTAACGGTTCCGGAATGATCGAGTCGATCAGTTTCAACTCTTTCAGACGCGGTGCAATGATACCCATTGCGTCGGCAGCCAATGGGGCTTTGTCTGCGCTTTTCCACAGAATGGACGCACAGCCTTCCGGCGAGATAACCGAATAGGTGCTGTATTGCAGCATATTCACTTTATCACCCACGCCAATGGCCAGCGCACCACCAGAACCACCTTCACCGATAACGGTACAAATGACCGGTACGCTCAGACGGGACATTTCACGCAGGTTACGCGCGATCGCCTCAGACTGACCACGCTCTTCCGCGCCCACGCCAGGGTATGCGCCTGGGGTGTCGATAAAGGTAATGATCGGCATATTGAAACGTTCAGCCATTTCCATCAGGCGTAGCGCTTTGCGATACCCTTCCGGTGCCGGCATACCAAAATTGCGGCGAATTTTTTCTTTGGTTTCACGTCCTTTCTGGTGGCCGATAATCATCACCGGGCGACCGTCAAGGCGAGCGATACCACCGACGATAGCTTTGTCGTCCGCATAAGCGCGGTCGCCAGCCAGCTCGTCGAATTCATCAAATGCGAGGCGGACATAATCCAGGGTGTATGGACGCAGCGGATGGCGTGCCAGCTGAGCGACTTGCCATGCACCAAGATCGGCAAAGATTTTGCGCGTCAGCTCTACGCTTTTTTCACGCAGACGATGCACTTCTTCATCGATGTTAATATCCAGTTTTTCATCCTGACGACTTACTGACGTCAGAGAATCGATTTTCGCTTCCAGCTCGGCAATCGGCTGTTCGAAATCAAGGAAATTCAGACTCATAGTATTCCTGTATTAGTCAAACTCCAGTTCCACCTGCTCCGAACCAATGAGGCCACGGAGATCGTTTAATAAACGATCGCTCGGAGAGACACGCCACGTTGCGCCGAAACGTAATCGTGCACGTGCATCCGCCCTCTGATAGTAGAGATGTACTGGAATGGTCCCCGAGCGATGGGGTTCCAGAGACTGACGGAGTCGGTTCAAAAGCTGGTCATCAATTTGCCTGTCCGTCAGCGAGATAGCAAGCCCGCGCGCATATTTTTCACGAGCTTCGTCAATGTCCATCACTTCGCGGGCGGTCATTTTAAGCCCCCCGCTGAAGTCATCAAAGCTGACCTGTCCGCTGACGATCAGTATGCGGTCTTTTTCCAGCAGTTGCTGATATTTGTCCAGGGCGTCCGTGAACAACATCACTTCCAGACGCCCGGAACGGTCATCCAAAGTACAGATGCCAATACGATTGCCGCGCTTGGTGACCATAACCCGCGCAGCAATCACCAGCCCCGCCGCCGTGGTGACCTTGCCACGTTCGGTCGGGTGCATGTCTTTTAGTCGGTAACCACCGACGTAACGATCGATCTCTTTCAAATACTGGGTGATCGGATGCCCGGTCAGGTACAGCCCCAGGGTTTCACGTTCACCGTCCAGCACCACCTGCTCTGGCCACGGCTGGCAACTGGCGTAAGACTGTTCCACCTGTTCGGGTTCTTCTGCCAGGACACCGAACATATCCGCCTGACCAATCGCTTCCGCTTTCGCATGCTGGTCGGCGGCTTTCAACGCGTCGGCCAGCGAGTTCATCAGCGCGGCACGATGCGGCCCAAGGCGGTCAAACGCCCCGGACATTATCAGTTTTTCCAGCACCCGGCGATTGAGTTTTTTGGTGTCGGTACGGGCGCAGAGATCAAACAGTTCCCGGAAATAGCCACCGTTATTACGAGCCTCGAGGATCGCTTCAATCGGGCCTTCACCTACACCCTTGATAGCCCCAATGCCGTAAACAATTTCACCGTCGTCATTCACGTGGAAATGGTACAGACCAGAGTTGATATCCGGCGGCAGGATCTTGAGCCCCATGCGCCAGCATTCGTCCACCAGGCCTACCACCTTCTCGGTGTTGTCCATATCGGCGGTCATTACCGCCGCCATAAACTCTGCCGGATAGTGCGCTTTGAGCCACAGCGTCTGGTATGAGACTAAAGCATAGGCAGCAGAGTGCGATTTGTTAAATCCGTACCCGGCGAATTTCTCCACCAGGTCGAAGATTTTCATCGCCAGCTCGCCGTCAACGCCGTTTTTCTTCGCCCCTTCCTCGAAGGTCCCACGCTGCTTGGCCATCTCCTCCGGCTTTTTCTTACCCATCGCACGACGCAGCATGTCCGCGCCGCCGAGGGTATAGCCAGAAAGCACCTGAGCTATCTGCATCACCTGTTCCTGATACAAGATGATGCCGTAGGTCGGCTCCAGTACCGGTTTCAGGCTCTCATGCTGCCACTGTACGTCCGGGTAGGAAATCTCTTCGCGCCCGTGCTTACGGTCGATAAAGTTATCCACCATTCCCGATTGCAGTGGGCCCGGACGGAACAGGGCCACCAGGGCTATCATATCTTCGAAGCAGTCAGGCTGCAGACGTTTGATCAAGTCTTTCATGCCGCGGGATTCAAGCTGGAAGACCGCTGTGGTTTCCGAGCGCTGCAGCATGTCGAAGCTTTTCTTGTCATCAAGCGGGATAGCGGCGATATCAAGCGGTGGCTCGCCGTTCTTCTCACGGCGGGCGTTGATCATCTCCAGAGCCCAGTTGATGATGGTGAGCGTACGCAGCCCCAGGAAGTCGAACTTCACGAGACCCGCGTATTCCACGTCGTTCTTATCAAACTGGGTGACCGGATGTTGCCCCGCTTCATCGCAATAGAGCGGTGCAAAATCGGTGATTTTGGTCGGCGCGATAACCACACCGCCGGCGTGTTTACCGGCGTTACGCGTGACGCCTTCCAGCTTACGCGCCATATCAATTAGCGCTCTGACTTCCTCGTCAGCCTCGTAGATTTCTGGCAGTTGCGGTTCCGCTTCAAAGGCTTTCGCCAACGTCATACCAGGATCAGGTGGAACCAGCTTAGAAATACGATCCACAAAGCCGTACGGGTGCCCCAGAACGCGGCCTACGTCGCGAATAACCGCTTTTGCCGCCATCGTACCGAAGGTGATGATCTGCGATACCGCATCACGCCCGTACATATCTGCTACGTGCTCGATAACCTGATCGCGTTTTTCCATACAGAAGTCGACGTCAAAGTCGGGCATGGAGACACGTTCCGGGTTAAGGAAACGTTCGAACAGCAGGTCGAATTCCAGTGGGTCGAGGTCGGTAATTTTCAGCGCATAGGCTACCAGCGAACCCGCACCGGAGCCTCGCCCCGGGCCTACCGGCACACCGTTATCTTTCGACCACTGGATAAATTCCATAACGATAAGGAAGTAGCCCGGGAACCCCATCTGGTTAATCACCTGGAGTTCAATATCCAGACGTTCATCATACTCAGGGCGTTTCTCTTTACGGACCGCCTCATCCGGGAAAAGGAATGCCAGACGCTCTTCCAGGCCCTCTTTTGACTTCGCAACAAGAAAATCTTCGGTGGTCATATCCCCGGTCGGGAACTGGGGCAGGAAGTACTCGCCCAGACGCACCGTGACGTTACAACGTTTGGCGATTTCTACCGTGTTTTCGAGCGCTTCCGGGATGTCAGAGAAAAGCTCACACATCTCGGCTTCGCTGCGCATATATTGCTGCGCAGAGTAATTACGCGGACGCTTGGGGTCATCAAGGGTAAAGCCGTCGTGAATCGCGACACGGATTTCATGGGCATCAAAGTCGCCCGCATCGATAAAACGCACGTCATTGGTCGCCACAACAGGCAGACCGCGTTCTTCGGCGAGCCGTACCGCCGCATGCAAATAGTTCTCTTCGTCCGCGCGACCGGTACGAATCAGTTCGAGATAATAGTTGTTGGGGAAATGCTCTTCGTAAAACGCCACGCACTGCTCAACCAGCGCGCTATTACCGCGCATCAGGCTTTTACCAACATCCCCCATCCGGGCACCAGACAACAGGATCAGCCCGTCTTTCAGCTCAACCAGCCAGTCGCGGTCAATCCACGGCCCTGCCGCCCCGTATCCACGCTGATAGGCACGAGAAATTAGCAGCGTCAGGTTTTGATAGCCGACGTTGTTTGCTGCCAGTACAGTGAGCTGCGTCAGTTCGTCCGCGAGTAGTTCGCTCTGAACATGAAAATCGGCCCCCACAATCGGTTTTAACCCCGCGCCATGGGCCGTTCCGTAGAACTTCACCAGGCCACACAGGTTGGTAAAATCGGTGATCGCCAGCGCTGGCATGCCGAGCGCGGCCGCCTTTTTCACCAGCGGCCCGGTTTTCGCCAGCCCGTCTATCATGGAGTAGTCGCTATGCACCCGCAGGTGTACGAAACGTGGTTCAGCCATTTTCAGATCTCTTCACGTCACAGAATCAGGACACAAGGCCCAGCACACGTTTAACGGGCGCAAAGCTGCGCCGATGATGTTCCGTTGCGCCATGCTCAGCCAGTTTTTCCAGATGGAAAGCGGTTGGATAGCCTTTATGCTGCGCGAAGCCGTATTGAGGAAAAGTCAGATCGAGCGTGGCCATTTCTGCATCACGGGTGACCTTCGCCAGAATGGAGGCGGCGCTGATTTCAGGCACCCGACTGTCACCTTTTACAACCGCCAGCGAAGGCATCGGCAGTTTGGGGCAACGGTTGCCATCAATGAGAACATACTCCGGAATAATACCCAAACCAGCGACCGCACGCTGCATTGCCAGCATCGTGGCATGCAGAATATTTAACTCGTCGATTTCGTGCGGCTCTGCACGGCCCAGACTCCAGGCCAGCGCCTTCTCTTTGATCTCGTCAAACAATGCCAGACGGCGTTTCTCAGATAATTTTTTCGAGTCATTAAGACCGATAATAGGACGCGCCGGATCGAGGATAACAGCAGCAGTCACCACTGCGCCAACCAACGGGCCGCGTCCAACTTCATCCACACCGGCAACCAGGTGTGTATGGGGGTAAATAAATTCCATCATTGTGCCAACTCCAGTACGGCATTTGCGGCCTGCTCATCGGCATTACAGCGGATCTGCAGATGCAGTTCCCGGAAAATATCGTGCATCGCATGGCTGGTTTTGCCATTTGCCAACAGGGGGAGTAACGCATCAGCCAGCGCCTGAGGCTGACAGTCATCCTGCAGCAGCTCTTTAACAAGCTCACGCCCCGCCAGTAAATTGGGCAGCGAAACGTAATCGGTTTTAACCAGACGCTTCGCCAGCCAGAAGGTAAACGGCTTCATCCGATACCCCACCACCATCGGGCATTTCGCCAGCATGCACTCCAGCGCGGCTGTGCCGGATGCCAGCAATGCAGCATCACTGGCAATCATCGCTTCCCGCGCCTGGCCATCCAGCATATGCACGCGCAGATCAGGGGCAACATCCGCTTTGATGCGTTCAAACTGCTCGCGACGCTTTGCATTCACCAACGGCACAACAACTTCCAGGTCCGGATAATGCTTACGCAACAGTTGCGCCGTACGCAAAAAGTCAGCGCTCAGCATCTCAACCTCTGCGCCACGGCTGCCCGGAAGTAACGCAAGGCAGTGCGCATCATGGGGAATGCCTAATGTGTCCCGCGCTGCATTTTTATCCGGATCAAGCGGCATCGCATCCGCCATGGTATGACCGATAAAACGGCAGGGAACATTGAATCTATCGTAAAACGCTTTTTCGAAAGGCAGAAATGCGAGCACCAGGTCGGTGGCTCTGCCTATTTTGAAAACGCGTTTTTGGCGCCAGGCCCATACCGAAGGGCTGACATAATGAATGGTCCTGATGCCCTTCTTTTTCAGGTTCCCTTCAAGGGTAATATTGAAATCGGGTGCATCAATGCCGACAAAGACATCGGGTTTAAGCTCGCTAAAGCGACGCGTGAGGTCGGCACGGATATGCAACAGACGTCGCAGGCGACCAAGCACCTCGACAATCCCCATCACCGCCAGCTCTTCCATTTCGTACCAGGCCTCGCAGCCTTCGGCCTGCATACGTGGCCCGGCAACGCCTACGAAGCGCGCATCGGGCATACGCGCTCTCAGTGCGCGGATGAGACCCGCACCAAGAATATCGCCGGAGGTTTCTCCGGCGACGAGGGCAATCGTTAACGGACGACGTTCGACCATTACCGAATTAAACCACGCGTGGAACGTTCAAAAAACGCCATGAACGTTTTCACTTCCGGATGCTGTTCTGCCAGCTCGGCAATTTCAGGTTTCGCTTCATCCAGCGTTTTTCCGCTGCGGTACAGCAGTTTATACGCGTTACGGATTGCGGTGATCGCTTCGCGGCTAAAGCCACGACGCTTAAGACCTTCAATATTCACACCAAACGGAGTGGCGTGGTTACCCTGAGCAATCACGAACGGTGGAACGTCCTGTGCGACACCAGAACAGCCGCCAACCATAACGTGCGCACCGATAATGCAGAACTGGTGCACCGCGGTCATACCGCCGATGATCGCGAAATCATCAACGGAAACGTGGCCTGCCAGTGTGGCGTTATTCGCCAGAATGCAGCGACTGCCAACGGTGCAATCATGCGCAACGTGCGCATTGACCATCAGCAGGTTGTCGCTGCCCACCTTCGTCAACCCACCGCCTTGTACCGTGCCACGGTGAATGGTGACGCTTTCGCGGATGCGGTTGCGATCGCCAATTTCCACGCGGGTCGGTTCACCAGCATATTTCAGATCCTGGTTAACCTCGCCGATAGAAGCGAACTGATAAATCTCGTTATCACGACCAATTTTGGTATGGCCATTAATAACAACATGAGACTTCAGTACGGTGCCTTCGCCGATTTCGACGTTAGCGCCAACAATACAAAACGGACCAATGTGAGCGTTAGCACCAATAACGGCACCGTCTTCAACAATGGCAGAAGGATGAATAAAGGCGGTTTTATCAATCACGTATCAGGCCTCCCGGCTACGTGCACACATCATAGTAGCTTCACAAACAACTTTACCGTCTACCAGCGCGACACCCTTGAAGCGAGTCAGGCCACGGCGCGTTTTTTCGAAAGTTACTTCCATGATCATTTGATCGCCTGGCACAACCGGACGCTTAAAGCGCGCTTCATCAATACCTGCGAAGTAGTAGAGCTCGCCTGGTTCCAGTTTACCGACGCTTTTGAACGCCAGAATACCGGTTGCCTGCGCCATCGCTTCCAGAATCAACACGCCAGGTAAAATCGGTTTGCCTGGGAAATGCCCCTGGAAAAACGGTTCATTTACCGAAACATTTTTAACTGCGCGCAGAAAACGACCTTCTTCAAAGTCCAGCACACGGTCTACCAGCAAAAACGGGTAACGGTGCGGCAGAAGCTCCAGAATCTCTTCAATGTGCAGAGTATGAGTGTCAGTAGTCAAAATACTCTTCCTGTCTAAATATACTAAAAGGCCATAATAACACGGCCCGCGGCAATCGTAAGAATGCCGACAGGCCGGGAAGTTTAAACGTAGCGAGCGAGCTATTAGTCTTCTTTATTGACTTTACGCTCAATAGCTTTGAGGCGCTTGCTCATGTCATCAATGTTCATCACCAGGGCTGCGGTTTTACGCCACACCTTGTTCGGCTGTAGCGGGATGCCGGAGGAATAAATTCCTGGCTCGGTGATAGGACGCATCACCATCCCCATTCCCGTCACGGTGACTTTATCGCAGATTTCCATATGCCCGTTGATAACGCTGGCACCGCCAATCATGCAATAACGGCCAATTTTCAAACTACCCGCCATGATGACGCCACCAGCAACCGCGGTATTGTCGCCAATCACGACGTTATGTGCAATCTGGCACTGGTTATCAATGATGACACCGTTACCAATGCGGGTATCATCCAGCGCACCGCGATCGATAGTGGTACATGCACCAATTTCAACGCGATCGCCGATGATGACACGACCAAGCTGTGGGATCTTAACCCAGGTGCCGCGATCGTTGGCATAACCAAAACCATCAGAACCGATCACTGTGCCCGATTGAATCAGGCAATTCTCACCGATCTCGATTTCATGGTAAATGGTCACATTGGCCCATAAACGGGAGCCCGCACCAATTTTCGTATTTTTCCCAACGAAGCAGCCCGGGCCGATAACGACGTTATCGCCAAGCGTCACGCCGGATTCGATGACCGCGTTTGCGCCAATCGCCACGTTGTTTCCCAGCGTCGCATCGGGATCGATCACCGCCCCTGGGGCGATGTTCTGGGCCGGTTGCGGCGTGGTATCAAGAATTTGGGCCATGCGTGCGTATGTCAGGTAGGGGTTTTTCACTACCAGTGCCGCACTCGTGGCAAAAGGAAGATCGTCCTGCGTCATGACGACAGCAGACGCCTGACAGGCAGCTAAGCTTTCACGGTATTTTGGATTTACCATGAAGGTGATTTGCCCTGCTTTAGCGGATTGCATGGACGCAACGCCGGTGATGACGATATCGCCATCACCGTGTAACTCTGCATCCAACTGTTGAGCTAAATCAGACAGTCGAATTGAAGGCATTACTTATTTAACCTGTTTCAGTACATCAGCAGTGATGTCTTTAACGTCATTGCTGTTGTAGATAGCGGCGTTAGAAGGAATAACCAGATCCACGCCCTGATCGGAAGCAACTTTCTTCACAGCAGCCTGGATTTTGGTCATCAGCTTGCCACGTTCTTCGTTAGAACGACGAGCCTGATCCTGCTCGAAAGCCTGACCTTTCTGTGCCAGATCCTGACGCTGAGCCTGGATATCTTTTTCCAGCTTAGTACGATCGGCCGCTTTCATTGTGGAACCGTCACGCTGATAGCGCTGCATTTTAGTCTGCAGGTCAGATTCCATACGCTGCAGTTCGCTGGCACGGCCACTGAATTCGTTTTTCATTGTCTGAGAAACGCCAGAAGTCTGCGCAACCTGCTGGAACAGGCTGTTCATGTCTACGACCGCAATTTTATCGGCCGCCTGAGCAGACGTTGCCATTGCCAAACCTACACCTGCAGCTAATAACCACTTTTTCACAATTAACTCCTCACCATCCCGTTTGTACCCGGAGGTACCGTTCTTTGCGTTGGCAGGCAGTACGAAGCGCACTGCCTCACCATCACGACACTACTTATGCATTCCTTCGCTGTGGCAAGTTACCAGGTTTTACCAATGTTAAACTGGAACTGCTCTGCCTTGTCTCCATCGTATTTCTTAAACGGCTGGGCGTAGGAGAAAACCAACGGCCCCAATGGGGACATCCATTGTAAGGCGATACCCGCGGACATACGGATATTGCTCGGGTCACTGTAATCCGGTACGCCTAACGCTTTCATATCAGCAGTATTTTGCCAGTTGGTATCCCAAACGGTACCTGCATCCCAGAAGAACGATGTGCGCACAGAATTCGCATATTTTTCACTGATAAATGGCGTCGGCGTAATGAACTCTACGCTTGCCACGCCCATTGCGTTACCGCCCACGGCGTCATTAGAACGACAATAGCCGCCATTCTGGTTACAGTTATCAAGACCAGCGTGACCGTAGTAAACGGCTTTCGGACCAATGTTGTTGGACTGGAAGCCACGAACGCTGCTTGAACCACCGGCATAGAAGTTCTCATAGAACGGCAGTTCTTTACCACCCAGGCCGTCACCGTAACCCCAACGCGTACGTCCCAGAACAACCCATTTATGATCGTCATCGATCGGGAAGTAGGAAGCCGTATCAATCGTAACTTTGTAGAACTCATTATCAGAGCCTGGAATCGTCACCTTACCGTTCAGGTTGACACGCGATCCCTTGGTCGGGAAGTAACCACGGTCAAGGTTGTTGTATGTCCAACCATAGTTGAAGGTGAAGTCGTTTGCCGCGAAACCGTTATTATCGTCGGTTTTACCGGCACTTTGACCAATGGAGTCCAGATAACGCCACATCGCCACCTGCGGTTCCATCTTCGACAGATCGTTATGGACATAGCCTAAGCCCATACGCAGGGTATTGTATTCATTAACCGGGAAACCTAACGTGCCATCCAGACCATAACTTTTGTTGGTGTAGGAGGACAGGTCAGCATTGTCTGCTTTAAAGTCATTGTAGAAGATACGCCCGCCGAGACTCACACCATCCACCGTAAAGTACGGGTTGGTCACCGAGAATTCGGAATAGGTCTGGTAGTCGTTCTTCGTACCGTTGATACCCACGGAGTAGCCCGTACCCAGCCAGTTGTCTTGCTGGACACCCACCTGGAAGCTCACACCGCTCTCTGTACCGTAGCCGACACCGAAGTTGAAGCTACCAGTGTTACGCTCTTTAACTTTGTACACGACGTCAACCTGGTCCGGGCTGCCCGGCACACGCTGCGTATCGGTATCTACCGTTTCGAAGTAACCCAGACGGTTCAGACGCTCTTTACCCTGGTCTACAAGGTCGCTGCCCAGCCAGGCACCTTCCATCTGACGCATCTCGCGGCGCAGAACGGCATCTTTCGAAGTATCGTTACCTTCGAAGCGAATTTTACGCACGTAATAACGGTTACCCGCATCGACGTTTACATGCAGCTTAACGGTTTTATCTGTATCGTTGATTTCCGGCTGCGACTGAACGCGCGGGTAGGCATAACCATAGCGACCAAGAAGCTTTTTAATGTCATCTTCCATTTTGGTCACTTTGGTGCCGTTATACAGCTCGCCCGGCTGGATTTTGGTCAGGCTTTCAATCTCAGCGGAGTGACCCGCCAGATTGCCGCTGACTTCAACACCAGAGAGTTTGTACTGATCCCCTTCGGTCACGTTGACGGTGATGTAGATACCTTTTTTATCCGGCGTCAGACTCACCTGCGTGGAATCAATATTAAAACGCGCATAACCGCGATCCAGATAGTAACTACGCAGGGTTTCAAGGTCGCCCGCCAGCTTCTGTTTCTGGTACTTGCGATCGCCCACCACGTTCCACCATGGCACTTCATCGCGCAACTGGAAGGTGGAGATCAGTTCTTCGGTCTTGAACGCATGGTTCCCGACGATGTTGATCTGTTGGATCTGGGCTGATACGCCTTCCTGGAAGACCAGTTTAAGGTCAACACGGTTACGTGGCAGAGGCGTAACGACCGCCTTCACGCTGGCACTGTATTTACCGACGCTGTAATAGAAATCTTCCAGACCTTTTTCGATATCAGACAGTGTGGTCCGATCCAGAGATTCACCAACACGTACGCCTGAAGCTTCAAGGTTCTGCTTGAGCATGTCATCTTTCACCGACTTGTTGCCGGAGAAAGTGATACTGGCGATTGTCGGACGTTCTTTTACCTGAACGAGAAGGGTATCACCGTCGCGGAGTACGCGAACATCCTCGAAGTTACCAGTGGCAAACAGGGCGCGGATGGTGTTACTGATGTCTTCATCATTCACCGTGTCGCCTGGGCGAACCGGCATACTGAGGAGGGCCGCACCAACGGCGACACGCTGCAGGCCTTCGAAATGAATGTCCTTCACTACGAACCCGTCAGCACCGTATACGGTGGCGCTGCTAAACAGCAGCGACGCTATGAGCAACTTTTTCATCGCCATCGTTATTATGCGTTCTTCCTAACAAACTCTCTTACAACCGAGAGAAATCATTGAAAAGTGCAAGCCCCATTAACAACACCAGCAAAATCGAGCCAATGCGATAACTAAAGTCTTGAACCCGCTCGGATACCGGTCCGCCTTTCAGCTTCTCAATCGCTAAAAACAGCAGATGCCCCCCGTCAAGGACAGGTAATGGGAACAGATTGATGATACCTAAGTTCACGCTTATCAACGCGAGGAACATCAGGTAGTAAATCAACCCGAACTCTGCTGACATCCCAGCCCCCTGAGCGATCGAGATCGGCCCACTGAGGTTGTTCAGTTTTACGTCACCGGTTATCAATTTCCCCAACATACTGACCGTCAGCTTCATCAATTGCCACGTTTTATCCGTAGCTTCAGCGATGGCGCTAAATGGTCCGTATTGGCGTACTGTCTTATATTCATCCGGCAGCGGGATAATTTTCGGCACAACGCCGGCAAAACCCTCCGCCTTGTTACCGGGTTTCTCATCCGGTATTAGCGTTAAAGACAAGGGACTCCCATGCCTTTCAATGTCCAGTGCTAACGGTGTGCCCGGATTATCGCGCACCAGGGTGACAAACGTCATCCACTGCGTTAGTTGCTGACCATCGACTTTAACGATCCTGTCGCCAGCTTGCAAACCTGCTTTGCTTGCAGCCGAGCCTAATTGTACCTCAGCTAATACCGGTTCAATCTGCGCACCGCGAGGACGAATCCCTAATGACGCTACCGGGTCGTCTTTATCAGGTGCAAAATTCCACTGTTGTAAATCGAGAACTTTGTCCTGGCGGTTATTGCTCCCAAACGGAGCCACGCTGAGTGTGGTTTGCTTGTCGCCAATTTTGGCGATCAGTTGCAAACGCACTGCGTCCCAATCAGGCGTTTCGATGCCATCAATCGCTTTAAGTTCCGTTCCTGGCGTAATTTGCGCGTTTGCCGCGATGGAATTGGGCGCAATTTCACCAATAACCGGGCGAACACCCGGTACACCGATGATAAACACCAGCCAGTAAGCCACGATAGCAAAGAGAAAATTGGCGATCGGTCCCGCCGCGATAACCGCGGCACGCTGGCCAACGGTTTTATTGTTGAAGGCGTAATGGCGCATTTCCGGCGTCACCGGCTCAACACGCTCATCCAGCATTTTGACGTAACCACCAAGCGGAATGACGGCAATAACAAATTCCGTACCTTGCTTGTCCTTGCGACGCCAGAGCGCTTTGCCGAAACCAATGGAAAAACGCTCGACTTTCACGCCACAACGGCGAGCAACCCAGAAATGGCCAAATTCATGCACGGTGATAAGAACACCAAGCGCAACAATGAACGACGCCAAATCCCAGAGAAAGCTCAGCATAAAACCGTCCGTTAAATCGTCCTGAAAACCAGTAACAGCAGACAGGCAAATACAGGAACCGCCGCCGTCAGGCTGTCGATGCGGTCAAGTATACCACCGTGACCAGGGATTAAATGACCACTGTCTTTAATACCGGCTTCACGCTTAAACATGCTTTCCGTCAGATCGCCCAACACCGAGGCCAGCGCCGCGATCACAGAACAGAGTAATAATGTTGATGGCGCAACTTCGAGATTTGCCCACGCACCGTATCCCCAGGAAATAATTCCTGCGGTAAACAAGCCACCAATAAAGCCTTGCCAGGTTTTTCCCGGTGACACCTTCGGTGCCAGCTTATGTTTGCCAAACAGTTTGCCAAACATGTACGCACCGGAATCTGCGCCCCATACCAGGATCATGATATACAGCAACCATAACGCCCCGCTGTAGTGATTATCAGCGTAATGCCATGACCGCAGCGCCAGCATACCCCAGAAAAAAGGAATAATTGTGAGAATGCCGAAAATCAACCGTATAGGTTTCGAATTACGCCAAATTGCTGCAGATGCAGGATAACCCAGCACCAGCACCAGAGCGATAACCCACCAGACAAGCGAAGCCCAAAGTGAAACCTCGACTACTGGCTGATGAATATTATGATGGTACTCCGGCAGCATAAACAACATCAGTGCCAACACTAGCCCGCATAATACCGCCAGCCAGACACGCTGTGTCCGTGACGTAAAACCGCTCAGTTGTCCCCATTCCCATGCTGCCAGCATGCAAACGGCAAGCGTAACAATCGCAAAACCCACAGGCGGCAATAAGAACAATGCAGCAATGACAATGGGTATTAATACAAACGCAGAAATCAGGCGATACTTCAGCAAAAGCTACCCCCATCAGGCTTTGTCGCCACCTGGCTCGGTGCCGCCGAAACGACGCTCTCGATTGGCAAAGGCATGCAGCGCACCTTCAAAGTCTTGTTCATCAAAATCGGGCCAAAGAACATCCGTAAAGTAAAGTTCGGCATAGGCAATTTGCCAAAGTAAAAAGTTACTTATGCGATGTTCCCCACCCGTCCTAATCACTAAATCTACAGGTGCCAGTTCATGCATACAGATTTGCTGACTCAGCAAATCTTCATCAATTTGGTCAGGATGCAATACCCCTTCCTGAACCTGAACGGCCAATTGCCGTACTCCCTGTACGATATCCCAGCGTCCGCCATAATTCGCCGCGATATTTAGCGTCAGCCCCGTATTCTGGGCAGTCAACGCTTCTGCTTTACGAATACGCTCTTGCAGACGCGCGTTGAAACGGCTGGTATCACCAATAATGCGCAAACGCACATTATGTCGGTGCAGGCTCTTAACTTCACTGTCCAGCGCCCAGACAAATAATTCCATTAGCGCACTGACTTCCTGCGCTGGACGATTCCAGTTCTCACTACTGAACGCGTAAAGCGTTAACGCATCAATCCCGCTGTTGGCAGCAAAAGAAACGGCCCGGCGGACTGATTTCGCACCCGCTCTGTGTCCAAATGCCCGTATCTTTCCTTGTCTTTTCGCCCAGCGACCATTGCCGTCCATAATGATTGCTACATGGCGACAGCCATGTGCTGGCAAATTTTCGCTCATTGGTTGATTCGCAGACAACATAACGCGTTTTAGTCCCTGAAAAGGATTTAGCGGTACTCAGGAATACAAAAGCCTTTACGCAAAAAAGCCGTGTCAACCACGGCTTCCCCTGACAGCCCGAAATTAAACAGGCTGATGGATGGCGCAGACTATATCACCGAAGCCCAACGCTAACAAATAGCATGACTGTTAGTGGCTGGATTATCACCAGCTTGCGAAGCGCGTCACTTGTTTTTGCGCTACGTCACGTGCAAGCCGATCTACAGCCAATACATCATCAATACTTTGTGGTTCGCTTAATACCATCTGTTCCAGAACAGACAGATTCAGCGCAGCAATATCCGTAAAACGGATAGCGGAAGCCAGAAATGCTGACACCGTTACCTCATTAGCCGCATTCAGCGCCGTCGTTGCTGCCTGCCCCTGTGCAAACGCATCTATCGCCAGTTTCAGGCAAGGGTAGCGGTCATAGTCAGGTGCGGCAAAACTCAACGCGCTCAATTTACAAAAATCGAGGGCATTGGCGCCGGAGGGCACACGTTCAGGCCAGGCCATAGTATGTGCAATCGGTGTACGCATATCCGGTTCACCAAGCTGCGCTAAAACACTGCCGTCCTGATAACGCACCATGGAGTGGATCACCGATTGCGGGTGAATAAGCACTTCCATCTGGCGGGCAGATGCGTTGAATAACCAGCGCGCTTCAATGTATTCCAGACCTTTGTTCATCATGGTGGCGGAATCAACGGAGATCTTTCTCCCCATCGACCAGTTCGGATGACGACATGCCTGATCCGGCGTCATTGAGGCCAGTTCGGACATAGGCGTTTCACGGAACGGGCCACCAGACCCGGTAAGCAGAATAGACGAAACGCCATTCTGCTCTAAATCAGCGTACCCCAGGTTGTGTTGGATTGTTTCCGGTAAACTCTGAAAAATAGCGTTATGTTCGCTATCCACCGGGAGGAGCTGCGCCCTGCTCTCTTTCACTGCGTCCATAAAAAGACGTCCGCAGGTCACCAGCGACTCTTTATTGGCAAGCAGCACGGTTTTACCCGCGCGGATAGCCGCAAGCGTAGGCACAAGGCCAGCAGCGCCAACAATCGCCGCCATCACCTGGTCGACATCATCGAGCGCAGCCATCTCACAGGCCGCCTGCTGACCACTCATGACCTGCGTCGGGCAGCCCTGTTGCTGTAATTCAGCTTTTAGCTGACGCGCGCTGGCTTCATCGTCCATCACCGCAAAACGCGGGGTGAACTCCAGGCATTGTTCCACCATACGGGTAACATTTTTACCCGCAACCAGGGCAGTAATGGAAAAGCGATCGGGATTGTGGCGAACCACATCGAGCGTGCTGCAACCAATAGAACCTGTTGAGCCCAGAAGGGTTAAATGCTTCATGAAACGCTCACAATATTGTGCAGATTAAAAGCAAAACGCCGCCAGCAAAGCCCCCTTGGCGGCTCTCTGTACGGCGTTTTTCGTCGGTTTTCGAATCAGAACTGCATCAGTTCTGCTTCTTTATCCGCCAGCGCCGCATCGACTTTTTTGATTGCAGCGTCAGTCAGTTTCTGCACGTCTTCCTGAGAACGACGGTCATCATCTTCACTGATTTCTTTATCTTTCAGCAGCGCTTTGACTTTATCGTTCGCATCACGACGGACGTTACGAACAGCAACGCGCGCTTGTTCAGCTTCGCCACGAACAATTTTAGTCAGATCTTTACGACGTTCTTCAGTCAGCGGTGGCAGCGGAACGCGAATGTCGGTCCCGGCTGAGCTTGGGTTCAGACCTAGGTCGGACGCCATAATGGCTTTCTCAACGGCCGGGCCCATAGAACGATCGAACACGTTGATTTTCAGCGTACGGGAGTCTTCTACCGTTACGTTCGCCAACTGGCGCAGCGGCGTCGGAGTACCGTAATACTCAACGACGATACCATCCAGAAGGCTCGGGGAAGCACGGCCAGTGCGCACTTTGCTGATTTGGGTTTTGAATGATTCTACGCATTTTTCCATGCGCACTTCAGCATCTTTTCTGATATCGCTAATCACGTTACGAATCCTTGAAATCTTGTCTCAGGCAAACCATACGCCACTTGAGTGGTTAGTATAGTCTCGTTCAGTACAAGGCACCGTGAAGATGCCTGACAGAACTGCTAAATAAATTAAGGCGGAATCTTACCCTTATTTGTTGCTTACGGGAATTATTCCGTAATCAAAGTGCCTTCATTTTCACCCATTACCACACGACGCAGTGCGCCCGGCTTGTTCATGTTGAACACGCGGATAGGTAATTTATGGTCGCGAGCCAGGGTAAAGGCGGCAAGATCCATTACTTTCAGTTCTTTATCAAGAACTTCGGTATAACTAAGTTGATCGTACATGGTCGCAGCCGGATCTTTTGCCGGATCGGCAGTAAACACGCCATCAACCTTGGTGGCCTTCAGTACGACATCCGCTTCTATTTCAATGCCGCGCAGGCAGGCAGCGGAATCAGTCGTAAAGAACGGGTTACCCGTACCGGCACTAAAGATCACAACACGATTGTTACGCAGCAGGCTGATCGCCTCAGCCCAGCTGTAATTGTCACACACACCGTTCAGCGGAAATGCGGACATCAGGCGGGCATTCACATAGGCGCGATGCAGCGCGTCGCGCATTGCCAGGCCATTCATGACCGTAGCCAGCATGCCCATGTGGTCACCCACCACGCGGTTCATACCCGCTTTCGCCAGGCCAGCCCCACGGAACAAGTTACCGCCACCAATTACCACCCCAACCTGAACACCCAGTTCAACAAGTTCTTTGATTTCTTGCGCCATGCGGTCAAGGATGCTTGCATCAATACCGAAACCTTCGGAACCCTGCAGGGCTTCGCCGCTCAGCTTAAGCAGAATGCGTTTATAGACGGGTTTTGCATTGGTAGCCATGTTTCTTTCCTGAGACTGTCAACAATTAGACGGGTTTAAATCCGGCGATATGATACGTCGCCTGTCAGCGCAAACACTATAGCGATCGGCTGATTTTACTCTGACGGGAACAAAAAGAAGCCGCCCTCAGGCGGCTGCTTTAACAATTAAGACTGCTTGGACATTGCAGCAACTTCTGCTGCGAAGTCAGTCTCAACTTTCTCGATACCTTCACCCACTTCGAAGCGGATGAAGTTAGTCACATCAGCGCCCTGCTCTTTCAGCAGTTGGCCAACGGTTTTGCTCGGATCCATAACGAAAGGCTGACCCGTCAGAGAAACTTCGCCGGTGAATTTCTTCATGCGGCCTTCAACCATTTTCTCAGCGATTTCTTTCGGTTTGCCAGACTGCATGGCGATGTCCAACTGAACCTGGTACTCTTTTTCTACCACTTCAGCAGACACGTCTTCTGGCTTAACGAATTCTGGTTTGCTTGCAGCGATGTGCATAGCCAGCTGTTTAACCAGCTCTTCGTCTGCGCCTTTAGCCGCAACCAGAACACCGATACGTGCACCGTGCAGGTAAGAACCCAGCACTTCGCCTTCCAGAGAAGCAACACGACGGATGTTGATGTTCTCACCGATTTTAGCAACCAGCGCTACACGTTCTTCTTCGAACTGTGCTTTCAGAACTTCAACGTCAGTGATTTTGCCTGCAACAGCTGCGTCCAGAACTTTGTTAGCAAATGCCTGGAAACCACCGTCTTTCGCAACGAAGTCAGTCTGGCAGTTAACTTCCAGAATGATACCGTAGGTGCCGTCGATCTTGGTGATGATCACGCCGTCAGCAGCAACGTTGCCTGCTTTTTTCGCAGCTTTGATTGCACCAGATTTACGCATGTTTTCGATTGCCAGCTCGATGTCGCCGTTAGCTTCAGTCAGTGCTTTTTTGCAATCCATCATGCCTGCGCCAGTACGTTCACGCAGCTCTTTTACCAGGGATGCGGTAATTTCAGCCATTCTTTATTCCTCGGGAGAATTTGACCTGCCCGGTTCGAAGAACCGCACAGATATGAAAGTAAAAAAGGGGCCTGAGACAGGCCCCCTAACCAAACTTGTAACTACCTGGTTAATAAGGGCTCTAAAAGAGCAAACCTTATTATTCAGCTTCTACGAAGCTTTCTTCCGCTTGGGTAGCCAGATCCTGAGAACGGCCTTCACGGACGGTCGCAGCAACAGCATTCAGGTACAGGGTCACAGCACGGATTGCATCGTCGTTACCCGGGATAACGAAATCAACGCCATCTGGATCAGAGTTGGTATCAACGATAGAGAATACCGGGATACCCAGGTTGTTCGCTTCTTTGATAGCAATGTGCTCATGGTCAGCATCGATAACGAACAGTGCGTCCGGCAGGCCGCCCATGTCTTTGATACCGCCCAGGCTGTTTTCCAGTTTCTCAAGCTCACGAGTACGCATCAGCGCTTCTTTCTTGGTCAGCTTGTCGAAAGTACCGTCCTGAGACTGAGTTTCCAGGTCTTTCAGA
The DNA here is from genome assembly GCF_052061655.1 of Phytobacter diazotrophicus. NCBI lineage: Bacteria > Pseudomonadati > Pseudomonadota > Gammaproteobacteria > Enterobacterales > Enterobacteriaceae > Phytobacter > Phytobacter diazotrophicus. Next base: position 4,671,063 of record NZ_CM125428.1, read on the forward strand.
CGTTTGATGGACTGACGAACGGTTTTCCAGTTAGTCAGCATGCCGCCCAACCAGCGATGGTTCACGAAGAACTGATCGCAGCTGTTTGCAGCTTCTTTTACCGCTTCGCTTGCAGCGCGTTTAGTACCAACGAAAAGGATTTTACCTTTACGAGAAGAGATCTTGTTCAGTTCAGCCAGAGCTTCGTTGAACATCGGTACAGTTTTCTCAAGGTTGATGATGTGAACTTTGTTACGCGCGCCGAAGATGAAAGGCTTCATTTTCGGGTTCCAGTAACGGGTCTGGTGACCGAAGTGAACACCAGCCTTGAGCATGTCGCGCATGGAAACAGTTGCCATGGTAAAAACCTCTATAGATAAAGTTGGGGTTAAGCCTCCACGTATCCCATATTACCGACCCCGAAGGGCACCCCGGAATATGTGCCGATACGTGTGTGTTATTACACAAAGTGAGATTTGGTCGCCTCAGTTCCGAAGAGGAACGGAAGTCCGGCGCGCTTTATACCATAAACAGGCGCCAGACTCCAATAATTGTTGGCGCTACGCACGGTACTGAACGATGAATTTCCTGTTACAGGGGCATTTCAGTACACGAGCGGCACGAAAGACGAAGTTCAGAATGATTCTCAATTTGGCACAGGACTCGTCAGACTGTTACCATTGACAGCACTTAGACTAGTATTGTCGAAAAATTCGACACTGATGGACAGAATTCATGGCTATCTCAATAAAGACTCCAGAAGAAATTGAAAAAATGCGCATCGCCGGCCGTCTCGCCGCCGAAGTGCTGGAAATGATCGAGCCGTACATTAAGCCCGGCGTAAGCACCGGTGAGCTGGATCGTATCTGTAATGACTATATCGTTAACGAACAGCACGCCATCTCCGCCTGCCTTGGCTATCACGGCTTCCCGAAATCCGTTTGCATCTCTATTAATGAAGTGGTTTGTCACGGCATTCCGGACGACGAAAAACAGCTCAAAGATGGCGATATCGTCAACATCGACGTGACGGTGATTAAAGATGAGTACCATGGCGATACGTCGAAAATGTTTATCGTCGGCAAACCCACTATTTTGGGCGAGCGTCTGTGCCGTATCACGCAGGAGAGCCTCTATCTGGCGCTGAGAATGGTGAAACCAGGCATCCGTCTGCGTACCCTCGGTGCAGCCATTCAGAAATTCGTGGAAGCGGAAGGTTTCTCTGTCGTCCGCGAATATTGCGGCCACGGTATTGGTCGCGTTTTCCACGAAGAGCCGCAGGTGCTGCACTACGATGCGGATGACGGTGGCGTGGTGCTGCAGGCCGGTATGACCTTCACCATTGAACCGATGGTTAACGCAGGCGATTACCGCATTCGTACCATGAAAGATGGCTGGACGGTAAAAACCAAAGACCGCAGCCTTTCCGCACAATACGAGCACACGATTGTGGTTACCGATACAGGGTGCGAAATTCTGACCCTGCGTAAAGATGACACTATCGACGCTGTGTTAACCGCCGCTTGATAGTATTTAACGGTCCGCGTCGCGGGCCGTTGTTTTCTCCCCCCGCCCCGCTCTACGTCATAGATATAAACGACTTTTCATTTCTCGTTATCTCTTCTAATTTGTCGCATATGTCTTCGCATCCCGAACGCTCTCTGGTTCGGCTATGTCGCGTCCTGCCTTCAACTTATGGGTGGCCTGTTAATGAGCAATACATTTTCTGAACAATTCATCAGTACGGTGAAACCCACCCTTCCGGGCCAACCGGACTATCCCGGGAACTGGCCACAGGACGAACTGAATTGCGCCTCCATCAAGGCGCATATCGATACATTTCAGCAATGGCTGGGGCATGTTTTTGACGCCGGCCTTTCTGCCGAACAACTGATAGAAGCCCGCACGGAATTTATCGATCAGCTCCTGCAACGCCTGTGGCTGGAGTATGGTTTCGGCGACATCGGCGATACCGCGCTGGTTGCCGTGGGGGGCTACGGTCGCGGCGAACTGCACCCGCTGTCGGATATCGACCTCCTTATTTTGAGCCGCACGAAATTGCCTGACGAGCAGGCACAAAAAATCGGTGAACTGCTCACGCTCTTATGGGATGTGAAACTGGAAGTCGGCCACAGCGTGCGTACGCTAAGCGAGTGTCTACAGGAAGGGCTTTCCGATTTAACGGTCGCCACCAACCTGATTGAATCCCGCCTGTTAATTGGCGATGTTGCCCTGTTTCTTGAACTGCAAAAGCATATTTTCAGCGAAGATTTCTGGCCATCGGAAAAATTCTTCCCGGCAAAAGTGGCCGAACAAAATGAGCGCCACCAGCGTTATCACGGCACCAGCTACAATCTGGAGCCCGATATCAAAAGCAGCCCTGGCGGCCTGCGCGATATCCACACCCTGCAATGGGTCGCACGTCGCCACTTTGGCGCAACGTCCCTGGATGAGATGGTTGGGTTTGGCTTTTTAACCGAAGCCGAACGCAACGAACTTAATGAGTGTTTGCACCTGCTCTGGCGTATTCGCTTCGCCCTGCACCTTGAACTCAACCGCTATGACAACCGTCTGCTATTTGACCGCCAGCTCAGCGTCGCTCAACGGCTGAATTACATCGGTGAGGGGAATCAACCGGTCGAGCATATGATGAAGGATTTCTTCCGCGTCACTCGTCGCGTGACCGAACTGAACCATATGCTGTTACAGCTCTTTGATGAAGCGATTTTGGCGCTCACCGAAGATGAAAAGCCGCGCGCTATTGATGATGAATTCCAACTACGCGGCACGCTGATTGACCTGCGCGATGACAATCTGTTTATCCGCGAGCCGCAGGCCATCCTGCGTATGTTCTACATCATGGTGCGTAACAGCAGTATCACCGGTATCTATTCGACCACCTTGCGCCATCTGCGCCATGCGCGACGCCACCTGACGCAGCCGTTGTGCTATATCCCCGAAGCGCGGTCAATATTTCTCAGCATGCTCCGCCATCCCGGAGCCGTGAAGCGTGGCCTGCTGCCAATGCATCGTCATAGCGTTTTGTGGGCTTATATGCCGCAGTGGTCGCACATTGTCGGGCAAATGCAGTTCGACCTGTTCCATGCCTATACCGTAGACGAGCACACCATCCGGGTAATGCTGAAACTGGAAAGTTTCGCCAGTGAAGAGACGCGGCAGCGCCATCCACTTTGCGTGGAACTGTGGCCTCGCCTGACACATCCCGAGCTTATCCTGATCGCTGCATTGTTCCACGATATCGCCAAAGGACGCGGAGGCGACCACTCCGTACTTGGCGCACAGGATGTGCTGAAATTCGCCGAATTACACGGCCTCAACTCCAGGGAAACACAACTGGTTGCCTGGCTGGTGCGTCACCACTTACTGATGTCTGTCACCGCACAGCGCCGTGATATCCAGGATCCGGAGGTGATCAAACAGTTCGCCGAAGAAGTACAAACAGAAAACCGTCTGCGCTTCCTGGTGTGCCTGACAGTGGCTGATATTTGCGCCACTAATGAAACCCTTTGGAATAGCTGGAAGCAAAGCCTGCTACGCGAACTCTATTTCGCCACGGAAAAACAATTGCGTCGCGGCATGCAAAACACGCCGGATATGCGCGAACGCGTGCGGCACCATCAGCTCCAGGCACTGGCGCTGCTGCGTATGGACAATATAAATGAAGAACAACTGCATCAGATTTGGGGACGCTGTCGCGCCAACTACTTCGTCCGCCACAGTCCAAACCAGCTTGCCTGGCACGCGCGGCATCTGTTGCAACACGACCTGAGTAAACCATTGATCCTGCTCAGCCCGCAGGCCACGCGCGGCGGTACGGAGATTTTTATCTGGAGTCCGGACAGGCCTTATTTGTTTGCCGCCGTCTGCGCCGAGCTGGACCGGCGCAACCTGAGCGTACACGACGCACAGATTTTCACGACCCGTGATGGCATGGCGATGGATACATTTATCGTCCTGGAGCCAGACGGTAGCCCGCTGTCGCCGGATCGTCATGACGCCATCGGCTTTGGCCTGGAACAGGCGATTACACAGCCCAGTTGGCAGGCACCGCAGCCGCGTCGTCAACCGGCAAAGTTGCGCCACTTTACCGTCGATACGGAAGTGAATTTCCTGCCGACGCATACAGACCGAAAAAGTTTCCTGGAGCTCATCGCGCTGGATCAGCCAGGGCTGCTGGCCCGCGTGGGCAAAGTGTTTGCGGACCTTGGTATTTCGCTGCACGGGGCGAGAATTACGACAATTGGTGAGCGAGTAGAAGATTTATTTATAATCGCGACTGCCGACCGGCGTGGCCTTAATAATGAGCTGCAAAAGGAGGTACAACAACGGTTGACAGAGGCCCTCAATCCAAACGATAAAGGGTGACGTGTTTTTTTATATGGAAAGAGTTTAACAATGCAGCAGTTACAGAACGTTATTGAAGCCGCTTTCGAGCGTCGCGCAGAGATCACCCCGGCAAACGCAGATACCGTTACCCGTGAAGCGGTTAACCAGGTTATTGCCCTGTTAGATTCCGGCGCGCTGCGCGTCGCAGAGAAAATTGATGGTCAGTGGGTCACTCACCAATGGCTGAAGAAAGCCGTGCTGCTCTCTTTCCGCATTAACGATAATAAAGTTATCGAAGGTGCGGAAAGCCGCTACTTCGATAAGGTACCGATGAAGTTCGCTGACTACGACGAAGCGCGTTTCCAGAAAGAAGGCTTCCGCGTCGTGCCACCCGCGGCGGTGCGTCAGGGCGCGTTCATTGCCCGTAACACCGTGCTGATGCCGTCTTATGTGAATATCGGCGCTTACGTCGACGAAGGCACCATGGTCGATACATGGGCGACTGTCGGTTCATGCGCGCAGATCGGTAAAAACGTTCACCTCTCTGGCGGTGTCGGGATTGGTGGCGTTCTGGAGCCATTGCAGGCGAATCCGACCATTATCGAAGATAATTGCTTTATCGGCGCACGTTCCGAGGTAGTAGAAGGTGTTATCGTTGAAGAAGGTTCGGTGATCTCCATGGGCGTGTACATTGGTCAGAGTACGCGTATTTATGACCGCGAAACGGGCGAAGTTCACTATGGCCGCGTACCAGCGGGTTCCGTTGTTGTTTCAGGCAACCTGCCGTCTAAAGACGGTAAATACAGCCTGTACTGCGCTGTCATCGTGAAAAAAGTCGATGCCAAAACGCGTGGTAAAGTCGGCATCAACGAACTGCTGCGCACCATCGACTAAGTCATACCCTCTCCTGATTCGGGAGAGGGTGACATATCCCGCCTTTTTTGCATTTCCAGGTGGCGAAAATAGATTTTTTCGTTAATTATTCATAGGTTATGTTGAGCTTAAGGGTACCGCTATGTACGATAATCTGAAAAGTTTAGGCATCACCAATCCTGATGAAATCGATCGCTACAGCCTTCGTCAGGAAGCAAACAACGACATTCTGAAAATCTATTTCCACAAGGACAAAGGCGAGTTTTTTGCGAAAAGCGTAAAGTTTAAATATCCTCGTCAGCGCAAAACGGTGGTCGCGGATGGTATCGGTCAGGGATATAAAGAAGTGCAGGAGATCAGTCCAAACCTGCGCTACGTGATAGACGAGTTAGATCAAATCTGTCAGCGTGATCGGACAGACGTGGATCTGAAACGGAAGATCCTGGACGATCTCCGCCATCTGGAAAGCGTTGTCGCGAATAAGATCAGCGAAATTGAATCCGATCTGGAAAAACTGACGCGCAATAAATAATGCGGGAGTGATGCATTCTGATGCCCTCACCCCGTCCCTCTCCTGGCTGGAAAGGGCGCAAACACTAAAAAGGCAACTCAGGTTGCCTTTTTGCTTTCATTTACCTCTGTTCATCCAGTTGCAGTGCTACATAAAGCAGCAACCTGTCGTCAAAGTTCCCCAGATCCAACCCGGTGAGTTCAGAAATACGGTTCAGACGATATTCCAGCGTATTACGATGAATAAACAACGCCTTTGACGTCGCCAGCGGCTGAACATTGTGGCGGAACCATGCAGAAAGCGTACGGCGCAAAAGGCCATTATTATCCATCGCTTTGAGACGCTGCAGAGGGCGGGAAAGCTCATTCGCCTGCCAGCCACCGCGTAAACTGTCGAGCAGCACCGGCAGCATCAAATCCTGATAGAAGTAACTACGGCTTTCCGGCATACGCTGTTTCCCCACCATCATGGTGGTGCGCGCAGTACGGTAGGAACGAGCGATACTGCCCGGCCCGGTAAAGTAGTTACCCAGCGCAACGCGAAAACGCAACTGACCGTTTTCTTTCATACGCTGAATCAGTTGTTCAACGCGCTTACGATGATCTTCGGCATCCCAGCGACCAAACTGATTCAGGGCCGGTTTAAGCACCACCATTTCGGTCAACGAGACAATCGCTATAAGGTTGTTACGCTCAGGCGTGGTCAGGGCATTTTGCAGTTGCTGGAGTTCCGCCATCGCGCTGTCCACCCCCAACTGCCCGCTATCGACCTCCACCACGGCAACCACACGCGGCTGATTTAAATCGATACCCAGACGCTGTGCCCATTCGGTGAGTGCTGGCGTATGCTCTTCTGCCTGAATCAGGTTCATTACCAGTTCTTCGCGCAGACGACTGTCCTGAGCCAGCAGGTGCATCAGCCGGGATTGTTCCAGCATCATTTCGGCGGTCATGCACACCAGCTCGCCATATTTGCGCAGCGACTCAGGCTCCCCCGTCAGGCCAATAACGCCGACGATTTCACCTTCCAGACGCAACGGCAAGTTGATGCCCTGACGGACTCCATGAAGGTGACGGGCCACCGCATCATCGATATCCACCACGCGCCCCTGCGCCAGCACAAGCAACGCGCCTTCGTGCAATTCCCCAATTCGCTCGCGATCGCCGCTACCAATAATGCGGCCACGAGCATCCATCACGTTAATGTTTGTATCTATGATGCGCATAGTGCGCGCCACGATATCCTGCGCCATTTTAGTATCAAGATGCCAGCCAGCCATGTAACCCTCCCGTGAGCAGAGCACAAGCATATGGGAGATAATTACGGTGCGCACTGTGCAAATGCACAAAGCAGGCGGTGGAAGTATGGAGTTGTGGAAGGCCTCACAAAATCTGAGGAGAGCGCCCTCTTCTCCCGGATGGAAGAAGAGGGCTTAAGCGGGTTACTGCATTAGCAGATAGATTGAAGTATCACCACGCTGAATATTCAAAGCAAGGACCGAAGGCTTGCTGTCGATGATTTTGCGCAACTCGCCAAGGTTTTTCACCGGTTGCTGGTTAGCCCCCACGATGATATCCCCTTTCTTAAGGCCAATGCGCGCAGCAGGCGTGTTGGCTTTCACCACGTTCACGACAACGCCCTCATCTTTACCATTGTTGCTCATTTCAGCGCCTTCAATGCCGCTGAAAATATTGCCGGACTCGACCTGATTCTGGCTGCTCTGCTGCAGTTCAAGGCTCACATTCACCGGTTTACCGTCGCGAACCAGACCAAGTTGCACTTTACTGCCGATAGGCATAGAACCCACTTCCGCACGCAGCGCGGCGAAGCTGCTGATCGGTTTGCCATTCAGCGAAGTAATCACATCACCGGCTTTCACACCTGCTTTCGCAGCCGCAGAATTTGGCATGACCTGGCTGACAAAGGCACCGCGCTGCGCATCGACTTTCATCGCTTTCGCCAGCTCAGAGTTCAGTTCAGTACCCATGATTCCCAGCTCGCCACGACGTACCTGGCCATACTGCACCATCTGCGCCGTCAGGTTTTTCACCATATTACTTGGGATAGCAAAGCCGATACCGATGTTGCCGCCATCCGGAGCGAGGATGGCGGTATTGATACCGATCAGTTCACCATTCAGGTTAACCAGCGCACCGCCGGAGTTACCCCGGTTGATCGCCGCATCGGTCTGGATAAAGTTTTCATAGTTTTCCGCATTCAGGCCGCTGCGACCCAGCGCAGAGACAATACCTGAGGTCACGGTTTCACCCAGGCCAAACGGGTTACCGATAGCGACGGTATAATCACCGACGCGCAGAGCGTCAGAGTCAGCCAGCTTAATAGCCGTCAGGTTTTTCGGATCCTGAATTTGCACCAGTGCGATATCGGAACGCGGGTCTTTACCAACGATTTTGGCATCGAACTTACGACCATCGCTCAACTGAACTTTGATAGAGGTCGCATTATCCACCACGTGGTTGTTTGTCACGACATAGCCTTTAGCTGCGTCAATGATGACACCGGAACCCAGGGCCATAAATTTCTGTTGCTGAGCGCCATCCCCCCCGGGGCCACCCTGACCGCCCGGAGCACCACCGCCCTGACAGAAAGGCGAACTCTGGAAGGGGGAACCGTCCTGGCAGAACGGGGAGTTATCACCGAAGAACTGCTGGAAATTCCGCGGCATACGCGGCGTATTAACCGTGGTGCTGCCTTCTACGTTAATACTTACAACGGATGGCATGACCTGTTCCAGCATGGGCGCCAGGCTTGGCATCTGCTGCGAAGTCGACACCGATGAGGCGGTTTCAGCAGCCATCACGGAAACAGGGGACAGCGCCAGGCTTAAAGCCAACGCCAGTGCACTCATTGCTAAAGTCGTTTTTTTCATGTCTCTCAATCTCTTTACTGGTAACGCAAACGGCTGTGTATGTATCACTCAGAGTCGCTTTATAGCGTGAAGTTCCGGGATTAAGTTTTTGGAAAAAGTAAAAATTTATTGTCCGTCTTTACAATTCCCAACCGATTATTCCACCGCCATCAAGCGGCGGTATTCATCCCATGCATATAAATCTGTCATTCCGCTGATATAGTCCTGGATGAGCCGACAACGGTGATAATATTCCATTATCGCGAAGTCGGTCCCTTCCCGGGATAATTTGCTCACAGCTTCAACGTAAGCCAGTCGATGGCGCGTAGATAACTTCTGGAACAAGCGTGATTCAATCGGCAAACGTCGCACGCGATCTTTTTCCACAAGCTCTGAAAAATCCGCCAGCGATAATTGCAGTAGCGGACGATAAATCTCCAGCAGCCCACTGATTACGCGATATCCCTGTAACTCCAGTTGTTCAACATCGGGATGACTAAACACCTCTTTAATGGCGACATTTTTATAAAGTTCAAGGAGCTGGCTATAATCGCTGTCATCTTCCAGCAGGGCGTGATTGAATTCTCCGCTGAATATTTGCGGTAGGTTTTCAATAAATCGCTGCGCGGCATAAGGCACAAGTTTATTTAAGGTATTTACACGTAAATACATAAAGAACTGATCTTCGGCGCTGCGGCTTAATGAATTTGCGCGGGATTTCTCCCAGGCGTTCTCCACTACCTGAGAGAACAACGAACCTTTACTGTGTTCACCCCAGGCGTCGTAGAGATGCTGATAGAGTTGCTCTGCGGTAAAAATGCGCTTTTCCACCGCATCTTCAAGGTCAGCAACGCAATAGGAAATATCATCAGCGGCTTCCATTATCCAGGTCAGTGGAAAACGACTGTAAGTATCAAGCTCAAGTTCTTTACGCAGCCGGGCGACATACGTCTCTTCGGAAAAATAAAAACCCGGCTTTTTCATTAAATAACTGTGGGTGGATGGCGGTGGACCACTCCACCAGGCAGGCCGGTTATATTTTAAAATACAGCCCACCTGTGCCCAGGTCAGATTCATGCGCATCAGGGTATGAACCAGACGAATACCCTGCGCATTTCCTTCAAAATGGCTAAGATCCTGGCGCACCTTGCGGCGTAGCGCATTGAGGGCATCTTCCCCCTCTCGCAGACGCAGCGCCACCACTTCGCAGCGATCATCCGTCAGCGGCTGGCTTGCAGCATCCTCTGGCGCCAGGCGCTGACGAAACCAGTCATTGATTGCCGCCTCGCCAAAATGACCAAATGGCGGATTACCAATGTCGTGCATCAGGCACGCCATCTCAACAATGCTTTCAAAAGGCCCGGTAAGTTCATCCAGGCCATAGGTTTCAAGCAGACGAAGCTCTTTCAGGCGGCTTAACACTTCTTTGGCGATGTAACGCCCAACCTGCTGCACTTCCAGCGAATGGGTCAACCGCGTGCGCACCGCCGCGTTACGCTCCAGAGGAAAGACCTGCGTTTTCTGCTGCAGACGGCGAATGGCCGCCGAGTTGATTATCCGCCCGCGATCGCTTTCAAAAATGCGCAGGATTTCGCGCTCAGTTTTCACGCCTTGTGGCGAACGGTAGCGACGATGCCAGTTTATTTTTTTGCGAAAATCGATCTCAGCCATTTCCTCTCCTGTCAGCGAGGCGTCACGGGGTATCATGCAATTGTGTATGCCATGATAGACTATGCCCTGTAAACGTAACCCTGTCTTATCACATTAGCGAGTATCTCCATGAAAATTGGCATTATTGGTGCAATGGAAGAAGAAGTTACGCTGTTGCGTGACAAAATCGAAAATCGTCAGACGCTGACCATTGGCGGCTGTGAAATTTACACCGGTACGCTGAATGGTACAGAAGTCGCCCTGCTGAAATCAGGCATCGGCAAAGTGGCCGCCGCAATGGGCGCAACACTGTTGCTGGAACGCTTCAAGCCGGATGTGATTATCAATACAGGTTCCGCTGGTGGTCTGGCGTCAACCCTGAAAGTCGGCGATATCGTGGTCTCTGACGAAGCACGCTATCACGACGCGGACGTCACAGCATTTGGCTACGAGTTCGGCCAGTTGCCCGGTTGCCCGGCTGGCTTTAAAGCAGATGAAAAACTGGTTACTGCGGCAGAAAGCTGCATTAAGCAGCTCAATCTGAACGCGGTTCGCGGTCTGATTGTCAGCGGCGATGCCTTTATTAACGGCTCCGTGGGTCTGGCCAAAATTCGCCATAACTTCCCGCAAGCCGTAGCCGTTGAAATGGAAGCAACCGCCATTGCGCATGTCTGCCATAACTTTGGCGTACCCTTTGTGGTGGTGCGCGCCATCTCTGACGTGGCCGACCAGCAATCCCACCTGAGCTTTGATGAGTTCCTCGTGGTTGCCGCGAAACAGTCCAGCCTGATGGTTGAGACACTGGTGCAGAACCTGGCACGTGGCTAAATATTTGTTCAGGGCGCTGGCCGCCCTGCTTATTTTTGCTTCGGCGTGGCTTAACGCCGCGCCGCGCGTGATCTCCCTCTCTCCTGCGAATACGGAAATGGCCTTTGCCGCTGGCATCACGCCTGTGGGCGTCAGCAGCTATTCAGACTTTCCCCCTGAGGCGAAAAAAATCGAGCAGGTTGCCACCTGGCAAGGGCTCAACATCGAGCGGATTGTGGCGTTAAAACCCGACGTCGTCCTCGCCTGGCGCGGCGGCAATGCGGAACGTCAGGTCGATCAGCTGGAACGGCTGGGTATCAAGGTGCTGTGGCTGGATTCGGTAACCATCGAACAAGTCGCAGAATCTTTAGCCGGGCTCGCACAATACAGTCCACACCCCAAACAAGCACAGCAGGCCTCAACTGAGCTGCTGGCCCAGTATCAGGCGCTGAAAAAACAGTATGCCGGGCAGACGAAAAAACGGGTGTTTCTGCAGTTTGGCGGAGAACCGCTTTTCACCAGCGGTAAAGGCTCGCTGCAAAACGAAGTGCTGGAACTGTGCGGAGGCGAGAATATCTTTGCCGCCAGCCGGGTTCCCTGGCCACAGGTGAGTCGTGAGCAAGTGCTGGCGCGCGAACCCCATGCGATCGTGGTAGCAGGAAATGTGAGCGAAATTCCTAAAATCGAACAATTCTGGCACAAACAGCTCGATATTCCGGTCATTCCGCTAACCAGCGACTGGTTTGAGCGCGCCGGTCCGCGTATTATCCTCGCCGCTCAACAACTCTGCCCTGCCCTGGCGCAGGTGAAATAACCGGGGATTAAACCATGCTCGTCTACTGGCTGGATATTGTCGGTACCGCTGTTTTTGCCATCTCAGGTGTGCTGCTTGCCGGAAAACTCCGGATGGATCCTTTTGGTGTGCTGGTATTAGGCGTGGTAACCGCCGTCGGTGGCGGCACGATCCGCGATATGGCGCTCGCCCATGGCCCTGTATTCTGGGTGAAAGATCCAACCGACCTGGTGGTGGCAATGGTCACCTGTATGCTGACGATTTTGCTGGTTCGCCAGCCAAGACGTCTGCCGAAGTGGGTGCTGCCAGTGCTTGATGCCGTCGGGCTGGCCGTATTTGTCGGTATTGGGGTAAACAAAGCGTTTATGGCTGGCACCGGGCCGCTGGTCGCAACGGGTATGGGGGTGCTGACCGGTGTTGGCGGTGGGATTATTCGTGATGTGCTGGCACGCGAAGTACCGATGATCCTGCGAACGGAAATCTACGCCACCGCTTGTATCATTGGCGGTATTGTCCATTCAACAGCGGCTTATTCTTTTGATGTACCGCTGGAAAACGCCGCGATGCTTGGAATGGTGGTCACATTGGGCATTCGCCTTGCCGCCATACGCTGGCATCTCAAGCTACCGACATTCGCGCTGGATGAGAATGGCAGGTAGCAAAAAGCCGTGTCACTGACACGGCTTTTTTGTGGCATCCGAACAGGGATCAGATGCTGAATGAGGATCCGCAACCGCAGGTGCTTGTTGCGTTCGGGTTGGTCACCACAAAACGGGAACCTTCCAGACCTTCGGTATAATCAACCGAACCACCCACCAGATATTGCAGGCTCATCGGGTCAACAACAAGGCCTACGCCCTGTTTCTCAATGGTCATGTCGCCATCGTTGATCTGGTCGTCAAACGTGAAGCCATACTGGAAGCCACTGCAACCGCCGCCCGTAATGTAGACACGCAGTTTCAGGTTCGGATTGTCTTCATCCGCAATCAGGTTTTTCACTTTACTGGCTGCTGCGTCGGTAAACTGCAGCGGCAGCGCTACATCGTCACTCATTTTTCGCTCCCATTCATACTGCGATCTGGGCAAATAATAACCCGATCATTTTGGCTATTATCTATTACCCTGGTTATTCGTTCAAGTATTCTCCCTCTGGGGTGGCTATCCTTTCCGTGCGCAATACTTTTATCCTCTTCGAGGAATCCCTTAGAATAACCCCCATTGTTTTTAACAAACCAGGAACGATTTCATGAGTAAGTCAGAAAACCTCTACAGCGCCGCACGCGGACTTATCCCCGGCGGCGTTAACTCGCCGGTACGCGCCTTCACCGGCGTAGGAGGCACGCCGCTGTTTATTGAGCGCGCTGACGGCGCTTACCTCTACGACGCCGATGGCAAAGCTTACATTGATTACGTCGGCTCCTGGGGTCCGATGGTGCTGGGTCACAACCATCCGGCTATTCGCAATGCGGTAATTGAAGCCGCCCAGCGCGGTCTGAGTTTTGGTGCGCCGACCGAGATGGAAGTGAAAATGGCCGAACTGGTGACTCAACTGGTACCGACCATGGATATGGTGCGTATGGTGAACTCCGGTACCGAAGCCACCATGAGTGCGATTCGTCTGGCTCGCGGTTTTACCGGTCGCGACAAAATCATCAAATTTGAAGGCTGCTACCACGGTCACGCAGACTGCCTGCTGGTCAAAGCGGGATCCGGCGCACTGACGCTGGGCCAGCCAAACTCTCCGGGCGTGCCGGCGGATTTCGCCAAACATACTCTGACCTGCACCTATAACGATCTGTCGAGCGTCCGCGACGCTTTCGAGCAATATCCGCAGGATATCGCCTGTATCATCGTTGAGCCGGTCGCAGGTAACATGAACTGTATTCCGCCGAAAGATGACTTCCTGCCGGGCCTGCGCGCGCTCTGTGATGAGTTTGGCGCGTTGCTGATTATCGACGAAGTGATGACCGGCTTCCGCGTCGCGCTGGCGGGGGCGCAATCTTACTATGACGTCACGCCGGACCTGACTTGCCTGGGTAAAATCATCGGTGGCGGGATGCCGGTGGGCGCATTTGGTGGCCGCCGCGACATTATGGAAGCCCTCGCGCCGACAGGCCCGGTCTATCAGGCCGGTACGCTTTCTGGCAACCCCATTGCCATGGCCGCTGGTTATGCCTGCCTGACCGAAGTGTCGCAAGTGGGCGTGCATGAAACTCTCAATGATCTGACGGCATTGCTGGCGGATGGCTTGATTGATGCGGCGCGCGGCCAGGGTATTCCACTGGTGGTCAACCACGTAGGCGGCATGTTCGGTCTGTTCTTTACCGATGCGCCGGAAGTCACCTGTTATCAGGATGTGGTGGCCTGCGATGTGGAACGCTTTAAGCGCTTCTTCCATCTGATGCTTGAAGAGGGTGTCTATTTTGCGCCGTCAGCCTTCGAAGCAGGTTTTATGTCAATCGCGCATAGCGAAGAAGATATCCGCAATACGGTTGATGCAGCACGCCGCGTGTTTGCGAAACTGTAATCCCTGACGAAACAGGTGTCGCCTTGCGTGGCACCTGTTCAGTCAGAATCATAGCCCGGAGAAGGCGCTTGCGCCGTCACCCGGGACACGCCCTGGTGGCGCAACGCTTACCGGGGCTACTAATTAGGGCCGCACCGACGATCCACCGCTTATCGGCTCTGCTTTCTCAGCAAATAGATAAAATACGGCGCGCCGATAAAGGTCGACAGCAGTCCTGCCGGGACCTGATAGGGAAACATCATCATCCGCCCGCACCAGTCGGCAAACACCAACAGAAGCCCCCCCGTCAGCGCAGACATAACGATATGCGGCATGGTACGGCGAAAACCCATCATACGCGCGATATGCGGTGCCATCAGGCCGATAAAACTCAGCGGGCCAATGGTCATCGTTGCGGTTGCCGTTAACGCCGCCGCCAGCAGCAACAACCCAATACGTGATGTGGTCAACGCCATCCCCACCGAACGCGCCGTATCACCGCCCAGCGGCAATACCGTCAGCCAGCGACGACATAACGGCACCAGCGCCAGGAGCACGACCATCATCAGCCCCGTACGCATCACCTGCTCAAAGGTCGCGTGATAGGTCGAACCGGAAATCCACGTCAGGATCTTCGCCATACGCGGATCGCCGCTTGCCTGCAACATCATCAACAGCATGGTGAACGCGGTACTGAGCGCCATCCCGGCCAGTAGCATACGGTGCGGCGAAAAGCCCCCGCGACCGGCGGCAATCAGAATGATCAGCAGCGTAATGGCCGCACCGAGACTGCCGGCTGGCATCAGCCAGCCAAACGCATTCCCCGGCACGAAGAACAGCATGACCACAACACCGAAGGCCGCTCCGGAGCTGATCCCCAGCACTTCCGGGCTTGCCATCGGGTTCCCCGTCAGGCGCTGAATAATACACCCGGCTACCGCCAGCATGATCCCGGCGGTCAGCGCGGCGATAATCCGCGGCAAACGCCACTGCATTAGATCGTCGAGCATCGTACCGCTAATCCAGCGCCAGCTTTCCGCGTCGCGTCCGAACGAAAGAGCCACCAGTACGCCCAGTAGCAATACAACCAGCCCGGCCAGCGCAAACCATTGCACGTTCTGCCGTTCCGTGGGGACATTGTCCCCGACATCCATCGAAGGCGCGCTCATGCTGCGCAAACGCGGCAGCAGCCACAGTAACAGCGGCGCACCAATCAGCGCCGTCATAGATCCTGTGGAGACCTCTCTCCATACGCGGGCGAGCCACAGGATAAGCTGGTCAGATAGCCAAAGAATCAGGGCGCCAATCAGGGGGGCGAGCATCAGACGCGCCAACAGACGCCGCGCACCGAGCATTTTCGCCAACAAAGGTGCAAACAGGCCGATAAAGCCGATAATCCCGACCGCATTCACCAGCAGTGCGCTGAGTACGATCGCAAGCGTAAGCGCGGCCAGACGCGCCATTGATAACGCGAGACCAAGATTGCGGGCAACGCCATCATCCAGCCCCATCAGCGTTAATGGTCGCAGCAACAGCAGGGTGAGCACCACGCCGCCGATCAGCTGCGGCCACAGGCGCTGCACGCCGCTCCAGTCGGTCTGGGTAAGCGTACCGGTGCTCCACAGGAACATACTTTGCAGCGCATCGTGGTGGAAAATCACCAACAACTGGTTGACCGCCCCGCAGTAGAGGCTCACCACCAGCCCTGCCAGAATGAGCGTCACCGGAGAAAGCCGTTTGCCCCAGGCAACCCCAAACACCAGCGCGCCAACCACACAGGCGCCGGCCAGCGCGGCAAACTGCGTGGTTAACGCGCCCGGAAGCGCCCAGAGCGTGACGACGGTGATGCCCAGTTGCGCGCCGGTAGAAACCCCGAGCGTTGTAGGTTCTGCCAGCGGGTTACGTAAGACCTGCTGGAACAGTACCCCCACCAGCCCCAGGCCAGCCCCGACTAACAGCGAAATCACCAGTCGTGGCAGCAGGCTGTAATGGAACAGCATCTGTTCAATCACATCAACGTTGGGCGAAAAGATAGCCTGTCCCCACTGTACGCGGGGAAGCGCGGCATTTAAATTCAGCCAGGTTAGCCAGGCGCCAGCAATGAATAACACTGCCAGTAGCAGGCCCGGCAGTAACGCAAACGGTCTTCTCATGCTTTGCCCCCGAGTGCGTTATCCAGAACACGCACAAAGTGCATGGCAGAGAGCGTCGCGCCATAGAACCAGACGGCAGGTACGCGCTGGAATCGGCCCGCGCGAACAAATGGCATCGCCTGCCACAGCGGAGTCGCCATCAACTTACGCATATCAGCATCATTACCGTGGTCAAAACAGAGAACATCGACGTCTTTATACATCGCCAGGCGATCAATCCCCACGGCGGTGCTCCCCCAGAACGAGGTTTCCCCCTGCCAGGCGTTTTGAATACCAAACTCATCCAGGACTTCCTGGAACAGGCAGTTGCGAGTAAAGACCAGCATGTGGCGTGCATCCAGCAGCGTCATCATCAGCAACGGGCGTTCGCCACGCGGTCTGAAGTGCGGTTTTCTGTCGGCAATAAAGCTATCGAAGGTATCCAGATGCGCTTTCGCCGCCGCTTCCATATGGAACAGCTGTGCCATCTCGTTGAGGGATTTTCTTGCCGTCGCCAGCGGTTTCTTACCGTCGCTAAAATTGAACCCCTGCCCCGGCGCGATTCTCGCCAGTACATCGGCAGAGGGGCCATAGCCGGCAGACCAGACCAGGAAAGAAGGTTTCATCTGCGTAAGCAGTTCCAGATTGGGCTCCGTGCGCAGCCCAACGTCAATCACTCCGGCGGGGAGCGCAGGTTCATTCACCCACAGGTTGTAATTGGGAATATCGGCAATGCCGTAAGGTTTAATCCCCAGCGCCAGCAGCAGTTCGACCGGCAGCCACTCCAGACCGACAATCCGCTGCGTGTCGATTTCCGCGGCCTGCGCGCTGCGCATCTGCCACAGCAAAGGAGAGAGCGCCATCATCGTCAACAGGCGACGACGGCTAATCAGGTTCAGGCCATCCATCAATAGACAAAGCTCACCGGGGCAGCACCTGACGGGTGAGGAAGAATCCCCATCGGGATACCGTAAATTTGTTCGAGAGTCTCCGCACGCATGAGTGTATCCGGGGTCCCCTGGGCAATCATTTCACCGCCGCGTAATGCAACAAGGTAATCGCAATAGCGCGCCGCCATATTGATATCGTGTAACACGGCAATTACCGTCAGCCCGCGCTGCTGGCTTAAACGATGCACCAGCGCCAGCACGTCCACCTGATGAGCGATATCCAGTGCCGAGGTCGGTTCATCCAGTAGCAGACAACGGCTATCCTGTGCCACCAGCATGGCAATCCATGCACGCTGACGTTCGCCGCCGGACAGACTATCAACCAGACGATGCGCCAGTGGTTTGAGTCCAACCAGCGCTATCGCCTCTTCCACTTTCTCTCTGTCAGCCACGCCAAAACGGCCCAGCGCGCCATGCCACGGATACCGACCAATCGCCACCAGTTCACGTACCGTCATACCTTCTGCCTGCGGCAACTGCTGCGGCAGATAGGCCACCTTACGGGCAAAGGATTTACTGCTCCAACTTGCCAGCGGCTGTCCGTCAAGCAGAACATCTCCCTGCGAAGGCGGTTGATGACGCCCCAGCATTTTAAGCAGTGTGGATTTCCCTGAACCGTTATGCCCGATAAGGCCAGTGACTTTGCCAACCGGAAAGGTCAGAGAAAGGGGATGCAGCAGCGTGCGGCCAGGCACACTGAATGTGACGTCGGTGAGTTGAAACGTGGTATCGGGAAGCGCGTTGTTTTCCTGCATGAGTGCCAACTTTTAAAAGGGCACGGCGAACCGTGCCCGAAGAGAGATTAGAAGCGGAAGGTTGCTGTCGCCACCACCTGGCGCTCAGCCCCCCAGAAGCAACCATAGGTATTAAAGCAGCTTGCGACGTACTCGCGATCGAACAGGTTATTCACATGTAACGCCACATTCGAGCCCGCCAGGCCTACACGCGCCAGATCGTAACGCACCAGTGCGTCAACTAACGTGTAGCTTCCCACTTTGAAAGAGTTCGCCGGGTCGCCCTGGCTGGAACCGGTAAAGCGAGCGCCGGTACCCAGCGTCAAACCAGAGAGCGCGCCATCAAAGATGGTGTAATCGCCCCACAGAGATGCCATGTGTTTTGGCACCTGGGCAGGGGTGTTGCCTTTGTAGTTGGTATCGGTAGTGTACTCAGCGTCGGTATAGGTATAAGAACCGACCACATTGATGCTGGCAGAGAGTGCCGCTTTCGCTTCAAGCTCAACGCCGCGCGCACGGATTTCGCCGCCTTCAACCGAGTAGAAAGATCCTGCCGGATCGCCCATCAGGTTGTTGGTTTTGGTCAACTGATACACTGCACCGGTCAGCACAATAGGACGATCTTTCGGTACGTATTTCACGCCCGCTTCGTACTGCTTACCTTTAGACGGTGCGAAAATCTTGCCATTCTGGCCCGTCGTGGATGCCGGTTCGAAGGATTCGCTATAGCTAAAGTACGGTGTTACACCATTGTCGAACAGGTAGTTAACACCGCCGCGCCAGGTGAATTGCTTATCGTCACGGGTGGTTTGTATGCCCGTGGTACGGGTCAAGGTTTCCTGCTTCGCCCAGTCATAACGCCCCCCGAGGGTGACCAGCACTTTGTCCCACTGCGCCTGATCCTGCGCATACACACCGGTCTGTTTCTGTTTATTCAGCACTTGATAAGGACCGGAGTTAGTCAGGTCTTTGGTGCCGAAATCGAAATCAGAAGAGACAGGGTTGTAGAGATCCAGCAACGGAACAGAGTTGTCATAACCGAACCAGGAGTCGATATCATTACGCATACGCATAAAATCAACGCCAGTCAGCAGGGTATGATCTACATCGCCAGTGGCGAATTTGCTCTGCAACTGAGTATCCACAGTGAACGTCTGCAGACGTTCGCTATCAACGACGTATTTACGTGCCAGATAGTGGCCTTTATCCGCTGCAGAGAGCGCATTACAGCTAGCGTTAAAACCGTTGGCTGAATCTGAGCAGACGCCGTAACCATAGACGCTATTCTGCGCGACTTTGTTTTCCGCGTAACGCAGGTTCTGGCGCAGCGTGAAGGTATCGTTAAAGCCATGTTCGAAGCTGTAACCCACCATTTTCTCATTACGGGAATAGGTGTTGTTCTTCGCACCTTCGTTGAAGTCGGTCGGCAGACGGGAGCCATTTGGCAACGGCTGAACGGTCCCCTCTTTCGGTAACCAGCCGTAGTAACCCGTATCCGGTTCGTTCTGGAAATAAGAGAGGAATGTGAAGTTCGTTTTGTCATCAGGACGCCAACTGAAAGACGGCGCAATGGTGTAGCGCTGCTCTTTTGCCCCTTCCTGTTGGGCGTTAGCGGAGCGCGCCAGACCGGTCAAACGATAAGAATAAACGCCGTCGTCATCCAGCGCGTCGCTAAAATCAAAACCTGTCTGGTACAGGTTATCGGTGCCCATCTTGAACTGCACTTCATACAGCGGCGTCGTTGTCGGACGTTTGCTGACCATGTTCAGTAACCCACCTGGGCTGCTCTTACCGTACAGCACAGAAGCCGGGCCGCGCAGGATTTCAGCACGTTCGAGCATGTAAGGATCAATCACCGCGTCGTTGTAGAAGTTGCCCTGCATCTTCATACCGTCGAGGTAGTTATTCTGGCTCTGACCATCTGCGGCAAAACCACGAATGACAAGATAGTCATAGGTGTTGGATGCGCCACGCGTCCCCACGGCGACACCCGGTGTGTAACTCAGCGCTTCCTTCACGGACTTAGGCTGATGCAGGGCCATCTCTTCGCTGGTTACCACGGAGATCGACTGCGGGGTCTTTTCTATCGGGGTATCGGTTTTGGTCCCCGTCGCAGAGTGGCGCGCGGCAATCGTCGCCGCCGGGCCCCAGGCATTTTCCTGCCCCGCCGTGCTGCTGGAGGTTACGGTAACGGTTTCTTCAGGTTGGGTCGTTGCAGCCTGTGCATAGACAGACATGCCGCTAACCGCTGTGGCTACAACTACTGCGAGTTTACGCAGTGAGGTGTTGACTGGCTGAGCAGTTTTTAGACGCGCCATTGTTTGTTCTCTGACAATGAGTGAATGATAACGTAAACGATAATTATTATTATGACGGCAGCATAATATGCGAAGCGCCGACCGCATAGCAAGCGCTAAGCGGCCCTGCGCGGTATGAGGGATTAATAAACAACCAGCTAAAAAGGATGGCGTTAAGAAGGAATTAAAAAGGATTTAAAACGAGGTTAAAGAGATGTTCCAGGCATGCCAAAATCAAAAACCCCCAGCCGGGCGACTGGGGGTTTGAGCATTAGTTACTACCGAACATATCTTTAATCCAGCCTGCGACACCATCGCTCTTCTCTTGCTGCTGCGGTGGCTGTTGCTGAGGCTGCTGCTGTTGCGGCGGCGGGGTTGACTGATCGAACGGATTACCCTGCTGCGGTTGCTGCATCATCGGATTTTGCTGACACAGCGTTTCCGGGCTGGTCGTCCAGACCGGCAGTGAACGCACACCGCCACCGCCGCAAATGAAGTTCCCCATATCATCCACGCTCATGGTGGTGATATCTTCCGGCGGCGTCAGATCCAGCGGAATTGGCGACTGGTTTGCCAGATAGCGTTGATAGATAGCCATCGCCCCGCTCGCACCATACAGCTTGGTCGGCTGATTATTATCACGCCCAACCCAGGTAATCGTCACTTCA
This sequence comes from Phytobacter diazotrophicus, assembly GCF_052061655.1. Classification (NCBI taxonomy): domain Bacteria; kingdom Pseudomonadati; phylum Pseudomonadota; class Gammaproteobacteria; order Enterobacterales; family Enterobacteriaceae; genus Phytobacter; species Phytobacter diazotrophicus. Next base: position 4,692,179 of record NZ_CM125428.1, read on the forward strand.
CGCCCGTCAATCCCGGCAAACCAGGTATCGACGTTGTTGTTGGTGGTACCGGTTTTTCCTGCCAGATGCAGCCCCGGATATTTCGCGCCGAGCTGGCGCCCGGTACCGCGCTGAATAACCTGTTGCATGGTCCACAGGGTCAAATAGGCCGCTTGTGCAGGCACCGCACGCTCAGACTGCGGATAACTCTGGTACAGCACCGTACCATCCTCTGCAATGACTGAACGCAGTGCAGACAACGTTGCACGGTTACCGCCGCTGGCGATGGTCTGGAACGCTTGCGCGACTTCAATCGGCGTCAGGTTGAGCGCCCCCAACAGCATAGACGGGTTAGCCGTTAACTGATCTTTAGGCGCACCTAATTTCAACCAGGTATCGGTCACCGCAGGCAGCCCCATAGCCATCCCGAGGTTAACTGTCGGCACGTTCATAGAGCGCGTTAACGCATCCACCAGCATCACCTGACCGCTAAAACGGTGGTCGTCGTTCTGCGGTGCCCAGACCTGACCATTGGACAGACGCAGTGAAATCGGCGCATCGGCAATGGAGGTATTCAGACGGAATTTATCCGGCTGGCTTAGCGCTGTCAGGTAGGTCGCCGGTTTTGCCAGCGAGCCGATAGAGCGGCGCGCCTGCATCGCACGGTTATAGCCCGCAAATTGCGGCGTCGCCCCGCCGACCATTGCACGGACTTCGCCACTGAAGCGATCCACAACCACCATCGCGGTTTCCAGGTCGTCCAGCTTACGCTGCTTGATCAAGGCCGGAATACCTTCCACCGCCGCTTTTTCTGCCGCGTCCTGCGCAACAGAATCAAAGGTGGTGAAAATCTTCACGCCCGACAAGTCCTTCACTTTGTCATCGCCGAGTTTAGCCTGAAGCTCCTGACGGACCATCTGCATAAACGCAGGCTGCGGCGAAATTACGCCACCGCGCGGCTGCACGCCAAGCGGACGGGCGCTGAGCATGTCGTAAAGCTCCTGGTCAATCACCTTCTGCTCTTGCATCAGGCGCAGGACAAGGTTACGTCGCTCCAGGGCCAGTTTTGGGTTACGCCACGGGTTGTAGATTGACGCCCCTTTCACCATACCGACCAACATCGCCTGCTGGTCGAGACTCAGCTCTTCCACCGGACGGCCAAAATAGTAAAGGCTTGCCAACGGGAAACCACGGATTTCGTTATCACCGCTCTGCCCGAGGTACACTTCGTTCATGTACAGTTCAAGGATACGATCCTTGCTGTAACGGGCATCGACGATCAGCGCCATATAGGCTTCGTTAGCCTTACGCCAGTAGGAGCGCTCGCTGCTCAGGAACAGGTTTTTTACCAGTTGCTGGGTCAGCGTACTCGCCCCCTGCACCGTACGTCCGGCGGTCAGGTTCGCCAGCACCGCACGGCCAATCGAGTAAAAACTGATACCATCATGCTCGTAGAAATGGCGGTCTTCGGTCGCCAGCAGCGTATCCACCAGCAGATCCGGGAAGCCACTGCGCGGGACAAACAGACGCTGTTCGCCGTTAGGCGAGGAAAGCATGGTGATCAAACGCGGATCGAGACGGAAGAAACCGAACTGACGGTTGCTGTCCATGTTCTCAATGCTATCGAGTCGGTCGCCATCAAACGTCAGACGTGCCCTGACCTGCCCTTCTTTGCTGTCAGGGAAGTCAAACGGGCGGCGGATCATCTCAATGCTTTTCGCCTGCACGGTAAACTCGCCAGGACGCGTCATCTTCGTCACCTGACGGTACTGTGTGGCTTCCAGCAGTTTGACCATCTCGTTTTTGCTGATGGGCATATCCGGCTCAAGGTTGACCATACGGCCATAGACGGCAGCCGGCAGTTGCCACACTTTGCCATCGATACGGCTGCGGATCTTCTGATCCAGGTACACGCCATAAATGGCCAGCAGCACCGCACCCACGATACAAATTTTCAACAGCAGCCAGAACCAACGGCGCTTACCGCGAGGTTTACCGCCTTTACCTTTCCCTTTCCCTTTGCGCGGCGCTGAGTCCTGCTCATCGCCATCATCATCTTCGTAATCGTCGTATTCCTCTTCTCTGACTCGACGACGACTTACTTTCTCTTTTGCCGGACGTGAAGGTCTGCTCTTACGTCCAATTGGCTCGCGGTCATTCCCCGCCATGCTCTCTCTCCGCAACATTCAGGCGCAAGGGCCTGATTCTCAGTTCTTCCGCCTCCAGGCAGAAGAAGAAATCTCTCAAAATAAACAGCAGATTTTCTCGTTGAGAAAATCTTTAGTGTCTGCACCCTCTCCCTGTGGGAGAGGGCTGGGGTGAGGGCATCACTCTGCCCCGCCCATAATTACGAATACTTTTTCGTGCGCCGCGTTGGTGCGGCATTTGCCGGATCGTCTGGCCAGACATGTTTCGGGTAACGCCCTTTCATCTCTTTTTGCACTTCACGGTAGGCGCCCTGCCAGAACGCCGCTAAATCGCGCGTAATCTGCAGCGGACGCTGAGCCGGGGAAAGCAGTTCCAGTACCAGCGCAATGCGCCCCTGAGCGATAACAGGCGTTGTGGCCTCACCAAACATCTCCTGCATACGCACCGCCAGAGCAGGCGGATTATCCTCATGATAACGAATGGCAATCCGACTTCCCGTCGGCACAGTGTAATGCCCAGGCAGTTCACTATCCAGACGTTGACGCAAAGGCCAGGGTAAGAAAGCTTTTAATGCTTCGCCCACATCCAGCGCTTTCAACGCGCGAAGCGAATGTACGCCCCCCATTTGCGGTAACAACCAGCTTTCCAGAGAAGCCAGCAGCGAAGCGTCATCCACCGCAGGCCATGCCTCTTCCGGCAGCCATTTCGCCGCGCAATGTAAACGCAGACGAAGCTGTTTCGCCTCCGGCGTCCAGTTAAGGACATCCAGCCCTTTATCGCGAATGCCGTTAAGCATCGCCTGGTGTAGTTCTTCTTCCGGAAGCTTCGCCAGCGGCTGAACCTTCACCGTCAATTGACCAATCCGGCTACGGCGAAACGCCTTTAAGGTTCCCAGCGCTTCATCCCATTCCACAGAGTCAGACGGCTCAACAATGTGCGGACAGGCTGCCATTAACCGATCAATATCCAGCGGCAGCGCCAGCAAAATGCGGGCATCCGGCGACTGGCTCCCTTGTAACAGCAGTGGCGCGAGCAGCCATTCATGGCGATTAAGCGCGTCATCTGCGTCAAGCATTGCGCCCATTCCGTTTGCCAGCTGATAACGCCCATCCTGCCCACGCCTGCGCGCAATGCGGTCGGCAAAAGCGCTGGCGAGCAACGGTGCCAACAGATCGCTATCCGGCTCCCCTTCCGCACTTTTCAACCGCCGGATCAACTGTCGGGCACGCTGCTGCCACTGGGGCTGATTGCGGGAAAAGGCAACACTCAAATCGGTATTACCGCCGCGCGGCGGCTCTTCAAGGATGGCAGCCAGCTTCGCCGCCGTTGCCACCTCATTCGCACCGCTGGCGCTCGCTAACATCGCGGCCAGGCGCGGATCGTTACCCAGCGATGCCATTTTCTTCCCGAACGCAGAGAGGCGATCGCCTTCCAGCGCCCGCAGTTGCGTCAACAACCGCTTCGCTGCGGCAAGGTTAGTCGCTGGCGGTAAATCCAGCCAGGTAAGCTGCACGGGATCCTGGCATCCCCACTGTAACAGCTCCATCAACAGGCCAGACAAATCGCTTTGCAAAATCTCTGGCTCGCTCTGTGCCGCCGCCCTTTCGGCCTGTTCTTTGCCGATCAAATGCAAACAGATACCCGGCTCAAGGCGCCCGGCACGTCCGGCACGCTGCGTCATCGATGCCTGGCTCACGCGCTGAGTAACAAGCCGTGTTAGCCCTGTTCGCGAATCGAAACGGGCCACCCGCTCCTGGGCGCTGTCCACTACCAGGCGAATGCCTTCGATGGTCAGGCTGGTCTCGGCGATATTGGTCGCCAGCACCACCTTTCGTTGCCCGGCAGGCGGCGGAAGAATGGCTTTGCGTTGTTCATTGAGCGACAACGCCCCATACAGCGGACAGAGCAATACATCGTCAGCGACCCGGCTGGACAGTTGTTCCTGCACACGCTGGATCTCCCCTACTCCCGGCAAAAACAGTAACAACGACCCCGATTGTGAACGCAGCAAATCGGCTGTCGCCACCGCGACCGCCTCGTCAAAGCGCTGATGGCTGTTTAAGGCCTGATAACGCCGCTCGACCGGGTGCATACGTCCCTCGGAAACAATTAGCGGCGCATCCGGCAACAGGGTCTGCAGGCGGCTGTTATCAAGGGTGGCTGACATGACCAGCAGTTTCAGGTCGTCACGCAGTCCCTGCTGGACATCCAGCAATAGCGCCAGCGCCAGATCGGCCTGCAGGCTACGTTCGTGGAATTCATCAAGGATCACCAGACCAACGCCGTTCAGCTCGGGATCGTGCTGGATCATTCGCGTCAGGATCCCCTCAGTCACCACTTCCAGACGCGTATTCGGCCCAACACAGGTTTGGGCTCTCATCCGGTAGCCGACCGTGTCACCAGGCTGCTCATTAAGCAGTTCCGCCAGCCGTTGCGCCACGTTACGGGCAGCCAGCCTGCGCGGTTCAAGCAGTAAAATACGCCCGTCAATACCGCCCTGCTGCAACAATTGCAGCGGCAGCCAGGTTGACTTCCCCGCGCCAGTCGGGGCAGTTAACAGTACCTGGGGAGCGTGTTGTAACGCATTGAGAAGGTCGGGCAATACGGCAGCAACCGGCAGTGAGGACACTCAAGGCTCCAGAGGATTCACATTGATAAGGACGGGGCCAATTGTACATGAACTACGGCGCTTTGGAGCGCCGAAGGATTTGCGAGCATCCGCCTGCCATTGTAGCATCGCGACAAATCCTAACTGAGTGCCTGCCATGTCTGAATCGAAAAGGCTGTTTTTTGCCATCGAATTGCCCGACGCCACCCGACAGGAGGTGGTGCGCTGGCGGGCGGAACATTTCCCGCAGGATGCCGGACGACCGGTTGCGGCAGCAAACTTACATCTGACACTGGCGTTTTTGGGGGAAGTGAGCGCGGAAAAACAACGGGCGCTGGAAACGCTGGCCGGGCGCATTCGTCAGCCAGGCTTTACGTTACAACTCGATGATGCCGGGCAATGGTTGCGTTCGCGCGTCGTCTGGCTTGGCTGTCGCCAGTCGCCACGCGGGCTGTTGCAACTGGCGGATATGCTGCGCGCTCAGGCTGCACGCAGCGGATGCTGGCAAAGTCCGACGCCGTTTCATCCTCATATCACACTGCTGCGCGATGCCAGTCACGCGGTCACGATACCGCCGCCGGGTTTTCACTGGACTTTTCCTGTAACAGAATTTGTCTTATATGAATCGCAGTTTGCCGGAGGACGTCTGCGCTACACGGCGTTAAACCGCTGGACGCTAAAAACATAAAAAGGATATGTCATGGAATTTTCTCCGCCCCTTAGATCCGCCACGCTTATTCAGCGCTATAAGCGGTTTCTTGCCGATGTGATCACGCCAGAAGGCGAAACATTGACAATCCATTGTCCCAATACCGGCGCAATGACCGGTTGCGCCACGCCTGGCGACACGGTTTGGTATTCCACATCAGAAAATACTAAACGCAAATATCCGCATACATGGGAATTAACGCAAACCCAACAGGGCACTTTTATTTGCGTTAATACGCTTCGCGCTAATACGTTAACGAAAGAAGCAATACAGCAAAACCGTTTGCCAGGACTGTCGGGTTACAGTGCACTGAAAAGTGAAGTGAAATATGGTGCCGAAGGCAGCAGAATTGATTTTCTGTTACAGGCGGATGGCCGACGCAACTGCTATATTGAAGTGAAATCAGTAACGCTCGCCGAGCGGGAATGCGGTTTTTTCCCTGATGCAGTTACGCTACGCGGACAAAAGCATCTGCGTGAGTTAATGAGCGTAGCGGCCAGCGGCGACCGCGCCGTTATTCTGTTTGCCGTGCTGCATTCAGCCGTTGAACATTTTTCTCCAGCGCGCCATATTGATGAGAAATACGCACGATTGTTAAAGGAAGCACAAGGTCAGGGAGTAGAAATTCTGGCGGTAAAAGCGGAACTTTCTGCTACAAATATGACTCTGAGATTGCCGCTGCCTTTCACGATATAGGGCAGTGATTGACTAAATTGACTAATAAGTGTTCTGGTCGCGTGCGCAAATACGCTTTTCCTCACAGGCTTGTCAAGTGTTACGTTTAGATATTTGCCATCCGGAAAAGCATCTGCTATTTATAGCGGCCTGATTTTCCCCCAACACGGGGATCGATAGTGCGTGTTAAGGAGAAGCAACATGCAAGAAGGGCAAAACCGTAAAACATCGTCCCTGAGTATTCTCGCCATCGCTGGGGTGGAGCCGTATCAAGAGAAACCGGGCGAAGAGTATATGAATGAAGCCCAGCTGGCGCACTTCAGGCGTATTCTTGAAGCGTGGCGTAATCAACTCAGGGATGAAGTCGATCGCACCGTCACCCATATGCAGGATGAAGCAGCTAACTTCCCGGACCCGGTAGACCGTGCCGCACAGGAAGAAGAGTTCAGCCTCGAACTGCGTAACCGTGACCGCGAGCGTAAACTGATCAAAAAGATCGAGAAAACGCTGAAAAAAGTTGAAGACGAAGATTTCGGCTACTGCGAATCTTGCGGTGTTGAAATCGGCATTCGCCGCCTGGAAGCGCGTCCGACCGCTGACCTGTGCATCGATTGCAAAACACTGGCGGAAATTCGCGAAAAACAGATGGCGGGTTAATTCGCCTCTGACCGACAGCCGGTCAACCCCTCAGACGGCGCAGCGCTGATTCCAGCCTGCGCCTTCAAATCAGGCTGTGCTATAGTCGGGGAAAATTTCCCGTATTGTCGGCGTTTTCCTGTCTTTATGTCTGACTCTCACTATATTGGGCGCTTTGCGCCGTCACCGTCCGGTGAACTCCATTTTGGCTCACTCATTGCTGCACTTGGCAGCTACCTGCAGGCGCGCGCGCAGCAGGGTATCTGGCGAGTGCGTATCGAAGATATTGATCCCCCGCGTGAAGTTCCCGGTGCCGCAGACACCATCTTGCGCCAGCTTGAGCATTACGGCCTGCACTGGAATGGCGATGTACTCTGGCAATCACAACGTCATGAGGCCTACCGCGACGCACTGGCCTGGCTTCATGCGCGTGGGCTGAGTTACTACTGTACCTGTACGCGGGCGCGCATTCAGAGCGTGGGCGGCACCTATGACGGCCACTGCCGTAGCGCTAACAATGGCCCGGAAAATGCGGCTGTACGTCTGGTACAGCAACATCCGGTGCTCCATTTTCACGACAGGTTGCGCGGCGAACTGTATGCGGATGAAAAACTGGCGCGCGAGGATTTTATTATCCACCGCCGGGATGGCCTGTTTGCCTATAACCTCGCCGTCGTGGTTGATGACCATTTTCAGGGCATCACGGAAATTGTGCGCGGCGCAGATTTAATTGAACCCACGGTCAGGCAAATTTCGCTCTACCAACAATTTGGCTGGCTAGTGCCACAGTATGTCCATCTGCCGCTGGCGCTCAATGCGCAAGGGAATAAACTCTCCAAGCAAAACCATGCGCCAGCCTTGCCCGCTGGCGATCCTCGCCCCATAATAATCAGGGCGTTACAATTCTTAAACCAGAGCGCAACAAATGAGTGGCAGGATCTCAGCGTCGATGATTTGTTGAAAAATGCGGTGGCGAACTGGACGCTCGCTAACGTGCCCATTGCAGTGGATGTGAATACGGCATTCTCAAACGCCTCGCGCTGAGCTATGATTAGCCGCTATTTTTTTGTCCTTATTTTTTCGTCCTGACGTTTGACACTACCGAGGTGCACTATTTTTACCCGAGTCGCTAATTTTTGCCGTAAGGTGCTAAGTCGCGAAGAGAGCATGGTCGTTGAGGCTAGCGTACAACCTCAGATGACGGTTATCCCGCGTGAACAGCACGCTATTTCTCGCAAAGATATCAGTGAAAATGCGCTCAAAGTCCTCTACCGCCTGAACAAAGCCGGTTACGAGGCTTATCTCGTCGGTGGTGGCGTGCGTGATTTATTGCTGGGCAAAAAACCAAAAGATTTCGACGTCACGACGAACGCCACGCCGGACCAGGTGCGTAAATTATTCCGCAACTGCCGTCTGGTGGGTCGCCGTTTCCGTCTGGCCCACGTCATGTTTGGGCCGGAAATCATTGAAGTCGCCACCTTTCGCGGCCATCACGAAGATACCGAAGCCGACCGCACCACGTCTCAGCGTGGCCAGAATGGCATGTTGCTGCGCGACAATATTTTCGGTTCTATCGAAGAAGATGCTCAGCGTCGCGATTTCACCATTAACAGCCTTTATTACAGCGTTGCTGACTTCACCGTACGTGATTATGTCGGCGGCATGCGCGATCTGGAAGAGGGCGTCATTCGCCTGATTGGCAACCCGGAAACCCGCTATCGCGAAGACCCGGTACGTATGCTGCGCGCGGTGCGTTTCGCCGCCAAACTGGGTATGAACATCAGCGCTGAAACGGCCGAACCGATTCCTCGTCTGGCCGCCCTGATTAATGACGTCCCCCCTGCGCGCCTGTTTGAAGAGTCGCTGAAATTATTGCAAGCGGGCTATGGTTTCGATACCTACATGCTGCTGCGCGAATACAACCTCTTCCAGCCTCTGTTCCCAACTATCAGTCGCTTCTTCACCGAAAACGGTGACAGCCCGATGGAGCGCATCATTGCGCAGGTGCTGAAAAACACCGATACCCGCCTTCACAATGATATGCGCGTTAACCCGGCGTTTTTGTTTGCGGCTATGTTCTGGTATCCGCTGCTGGAAACCGCGCAGCGCATTACCCAGGAAGGCGGTCTGGCATATTACGACGCCTTTGCGCTTGCCATGAACGATGTGCTGGATGAAGCCTGCCGTTCACTGGCCATTCCGAAACGCATCACCTCGCTGATTCGCGATATCTGGCAGCTACAACTGCGGATGTCCCGTCGTCAGGGTAAACGCGCGTGGAAACTGATGGAGCATCCGAAATTCCGCGCAGCCTACGATCTGCTGGCCCTGCGTGCCGAGGTTGAAAACAACGGCGAACTGCAGCGGCTGGTGAAATGGTGGGGAGAATTTCAGGTTTCCGCACCGCCGGAGCAGAAAGATATGCTTGAGGACCTGGGCGATGAACCCGCCGTTCGCCGTCGCCATCGCCGCCCGCGCAAACGCGCGCCGCGCCGTGAAGGCAGCGCATAATGTCATCCCTTTCAGGCCTGCCACGCGCAGGCCTGATGCTATAGAGAATAAAAACCAGGAGCCTGTATGTCCCCGACCCTTTGCTATATCGCCATCGGCAGTAATCTCGCATCGCCTCTGGAGCAGGTAAAGGCAGCGCTGGACGCCATTGGGGAGATCCCGCAAAGCCGCGTGGTCACCGTCTCTTCGTTCTACCGTACGCCTCCGCTTGGTCCGCAGGATCAGCCTGACTATCTCAACGCCGCCGTCGCCCTGGAAACGACCCTTGAGGCCGAAGCGCTGCTTGACCACACCCAGCGCATTGAACTGCAGCAAGGGCGCGTGCGTAAAGCCGAGCGCTGGGGGCCACGCACGCTGGACCTGGATATCATGCTGTTTGGCGACCAGGTTATTCAGACGCCGCGTCTCACCGTTCCCCATTACGACATGAAAAATCGCGGCTTTATGCTGTGGCCGTTATTTGAAATTGCCCCTGCCCTGCGATTCCCTGATGGTATGACACTGAGCGCCGCCCTCACAGAATGCGCAGCGGACAAACCTGCCTTGTGGTAAAACGCTTTTCTGGCGCTTCCGATGTGATCAGTGTTAAACGATTGCCTAAAATCATTGTTCACCTGAATGTTGCTGTTAGAATGCGCCAGAATTCGTTTTTAGCCATCAGGAAACGTTATGAAACCCACCACCATCTCCTGGCTGCTTAAGTGCAAACAGGAAAAAAAACGCTTCGCTACCATCACAGCCTACGATTACAGCTTCGCTAAACTGTTCGCCGAAGAAGGCATCAATGTGATGTTGGTTGGCGACTCGTTAGGGATGACGGTACAAGGTCATGATTCCACCCTGCCCGTGACGGTAGACGACATTGCCTATCACACGCGCGCGGTGCGCCGTGGCGCCCCTCATTGTTTGCTACTGGCCGACCTGCCGTTTATGGCGTATTCCACACCGGAGCAGGCCTTTGAAAACGCCGCCGCCGTGATGCGCGCCGGGGCCAATATGGTAAAAATCGAAGGCGGTCGTTGGCTGAGTAATACGGTGAAAATGCTCACCGAACGCGCTGTACCGGTGTGCGGACACCTGGGGTTAACGCCGCAGTCCGTAAATATCTTCGGTGGCTACAAAGTTCAGGGGCGCGGCGATGCCGGACAAACGCTGCTGGACGACGCACTGGCGCTGGAAGCCGCTGGTGCGCAGTTGCTGGTGCTGGAGTGTGTGCCGGTTGAGCTGGCAAAGCGTGTCACAGACGCGCTGACCATTCCGGTCATTGGTATCGGCGCAGGTAACGTCACAGACGGCCAGATTCTGGTGATGCACGACGCGTTCGGCATTACCGGTGGTCATATCCCCAAATTTGCGAAAAACTTTCTGAGCGAGGCAGGCGACATGCGCGCTGCCGTGCGCCAGTATGTTGCTGACGTGGAGTCCGGGGTCTATCCGGGCGAAGAACACAGTTTCCATTAAGGAGTGCCGTTGTGTTGATTATCGAAACCCTGCCGTTACTGCGCCAGCATATTCGAAGAGCGCGTCAGGAAGGAAAACGCATTGCGTTGGTGCCAACGATGGGCAACCTGCACGATGGTCATATGACGCTGGTTGAGGAAGCCAAAGCCCGTGCGGATGTGGTCGTGGTGAGCATTTTCGTCAACCCCATGCAGTTTGACCGCGCCGACGATCTGGCTCGCTACCCGCGCACCCTGCAGGAAGATTGCGAAAAGCTCAATAAACGGAAAGTGGATTTTGTTTTCGCCCCTGCGCCAAATGATATTTATCCGCAGGGCACAGACACACAAACCTATGTGGATGTGCCGGGTATCTCCACCATGCTTGAAGGCGCAAGCCGCCCGGGGCATTTCCGTGGAGTTTCCACTATCGTCAGCAAGCTCTTTAACCTGGTCCAGCCAGATATCGCCTGCTTTGGCGAAAAGGACTACCAGCAGTTACAGCTCATTCGCAAAATGGTTGCCGATATGGGCTATGACATTGAGATTGTCGGGGTTCCGACCGTGCGTGCTAAAGACGGTCTGGCGCTCAGCTCACGTAACGGCTATCTCACCGCCGATCAACGCAAAATCGCACCGGCCCTGAGCAAAACCATGAACGCGATGGCCGCAAAACTGAGCGCAGGCGATCGCAATCTCGACGAGATCATTGCCCTGGCGGAACAGGAACTTAACGACGGCGGCTTTCGCGCAGATGACATCCAGATCCGCGATGCAGACACGCTTCTGGAGCTTGCGCAGACCAGCAAACGCGCGGTGATTTTGATGGCCGCCTGGCTGGGTCAGGCGCGTCTCATCGACAATAAAGTGGTTGATCTCCCCCTGTAGACAGGGGTTAAAAAACGGGCAATACTGGCCTGTTATCGGCCTGGTCTGGCGCTGTCGCCGGGCCGGGAAAGTCTGGCCGGGCAGCCAAATGCCACCCGGCGATATACCTGTATTTCGTTACGCCATTAAAGGTAGAAGTTATGATTCGCACTATGCTGCAAGGCAAGCTCCACCGCGTCAAAGTGACACAGGCCGACCTGCACTATGAAGGTTCCTGCGCGATTGACCAGGATTTCCTTGAGGCGGCTGGTATCCTGGAATACGAAGCCATCGATATTTACAACGTCACCAACGGTAAGCGCTTTTCCACCTATGCCATTGCCGGTGAACGTGGCTCCCGCATCATTTCAGTTAACGGTGCGGCGGCGCACTGCGCTGACGTTGGCGACATCCTGATTATCGCAAGCTACGTCACCATGCCGGATGAGCAGGCGCGTAGCTGGCAGCCGAAAGTCGCCTATTTTGACGGCGACAACGAGATGAAACGCACGGCAAAAGCGGTTCCGGTACAAGTTGCCTGAATGGCATAGCCGACTCATTAATCAGGCATAATGGGCGTTATTGAAGCAGACAGTTTGAACACGAACAGCGCGCATTCACCGGAGCGTACACGCAATACGTGAGGATGACGAGCACTGCCCTGGTTCAAAATGGCAAATAAAACAGCCCATTTTGCCTGATTTACCCCTGAGGTTGATTGCTTATTAACCTCGACATATCCTCCAGCGAATCCGTTTTTAAGATATACAACCGTTTCAGTAAGTACGGATTATCACCAGGCTTTACCTTTCCTCGCACCGTGGTCAGCGCAAGATGGAAACCGGCATCCTTTGCCGCAGCCAATGCTTTATCGTCATAGCCGCCGAACGGGTAGGCCAGATACCATACGTGTCGGTTGAACTGCGAAAGCGCGCGGCGTGAATGCTTAAAATCCATCAGGATATTGTCATAATTGCGGCTTAGCAGGATCGGATGCCCAGCATCATCGGTGCGATGCAGGAAATGAGTATGCGACTGAAAATCAAAGACATGCGAAATTTGTTCCAGTTCAGAGATGCTCATAAACTGAAGGGTTTTTGGATCCCAGGGCTGTGGTTTTCTCTTAATGCGCGACGAGATAATAAAGGCAGTCGCCCTGAAACCGTACTGATTTAACACCGGATACGCATAACGACTGACCGATTTCAGTCCGTCATCAAAGGTGATCACCACTGAACGCGCAGGGAGGTTCATCGCGTTACGTATATAACCTTCCAGTTGATACATGCTTAATGTGGTATATCCCTGATCACGCAACCAGCTCATCTGGTTGGTGAAAGCACGAACAGAGGTTGTCGTTGAAGTGTGACGAAAACGCGTGTTCTCTTCGTCTTTCAAAATATGGTGGTAAGTAAGAACGGGGATTCCGTTATCTTCCTGCGCATCCAGGCTACTGATCCACGCCAGCCGTTCGCCAATGCGAATCTGATACCAGGTCTGGTTGAGTCTGTCTTTGAGCTTGCTGATGATGGGGTAGCGCAGATTCCCGGCCAGAATACCCAATTGTTCACTGGTATTGTCCGCCTCGTTATACATCGGTGTATCACGCCAGGTGATCAGATTTTGATTACTGAGAGGCTTATTGAGGTCGCCAAGGCTATCCTGAACCTTCTCACTACCACGAACCGTTCCCAGATGCCCTTTATCTATCCACGCTTTACCGAAGCCGAAGCGAAATTCGTAGTAGTCTTCCGCCCCTGGTACAACCGCCAGAATTTGTCCGGCGCGAATATTGCCAACAGTCATAACATTGTTGCCAACCTGCGCCCAGATGTCGGCATCTTCCGTAATTTGCATATAACGAGCAGGATCGGAGTTTTCACTAACGAGACGAGCAGAAACGCTACATGACACCAGCAAGAAAAGAATGAGGAGAAAACGAGGCATGCACCTAACCAGGCTAAAAATATTTTAGGTTATTGTAGGAAAAAGAAAAATGAATACCAACGTTTATTTTTCATACAAATCGTGTAACAACACAAACGGCGGATTTTTCTGTTGCTGATGCCAGAGACTGCTGACCACCGGCGCCCCAGCGCCTACAATCTGCTCGCGAAAATCGGCACTGCTACATACTTCACGCAGCGGATACATTGCTTCCAATAAGTCAGCATCAACGCCGGATATCACTTCACAATGCTCATGCTTATGACTCATGAGTGAGGCGGCACGGTAAGGCGCGGCCCCGGAAATATCGGTCAAGAAAACCACGCCATCGCCTGAATCCGTTTCATGCAACGCATCACAAATCATGCGGCTGAGCATATTGGTGCTAAGCCCGTGGCGAAAGTTGACCGCTCTGCATTGTTTAAGCGGACCAAACCGGCTCTCCAGACTGTCCAGCATCTCCTGCGCCAGTTCACCATGGCACGTAATGACCCATCCCAGCATACGTATCTCCTTAGCAGACTTGCAGTTTAGCCAGGTGACCATCAGCCGTCGGTGACAGATATCATAGATTAAAAGGGCAATGAGAACCCGGCGACGAACGCCGCCGGGTAAGTGGCGATTAACTGCGCAGACCGCGTCCGCGCTGAATTAAATACCAGCACAATATATAAAAAGCGATGATAAACACCGCCAAAACCGCCACAGTGGTGAAGAGCGGCACATCGGTAATACCGAGGAAACCAAAGCGGAAACCGCTAATCATGTAAACAATGGGGTTGAGATGAGACAGCGCCTGCCAGAACGGCGGTAGCAACGTCAGCGAATAGAACACCCCGCCGAGATAAGTCAGCGGCGTCAGAACAAATGTCGGGATCAGGCTGATGTCATCAAAGGTTGTTGCAAAAACGGCATTCAGCAGCCCCGCCAACGAGAACAATACCGCCGTCAACAGCAGCGTTAACGCAACAAAAACCCACGAGTGGACCTGAAAAGGCACGAAAAACAGCGACACGGCCGTCACCAGCACCCCGACACATAAACCGCGAGCCACGCCACCGCCCACATACCCTGCGATAATCACATGCGTGGGTACCGGGGCGACCAGCAACTCTTCAATATTGCGTTGAAACTTGGCGCTGAAAAATGATGACGCCACGTTTGCATAGGCGTTAGTGATCACCGCCATCATGATCAGGCCTGGCACGATAAATTGCATATAGGTAAAGCCGTGCATCTCACCGATCCGTGAGCCAATCAAATTACCAAAGATAATAAAATAGAGGGTCATGGTAATCACCGGCGGCACCAGCGTCTGTACCCAAATACGCATAAACCGTTGAATTTCTTTATGCCAGATACTTTTCAATGCCACCCAATAAAGCTGCATCATGCGTGCTCTCCTTTTTTCTCATGCACCAGCGTGACGAACAGCTCTTCCAGACGGTTAGCCTTGTTGCGCATACTCAAGACCTGTACGCCCTGTGCGCTAAGCTGGCTGAACACGCTATTTATCCCCTGTTCACGCAACACTTCGACCTCCAGGGTCGACGTGTCCACCAGCCGATACTGGTAACCTTCCAGCTTCGGTAACGGACTTTTCGTTGCCAGATCGAGGATAAAGGTTTCCGATTTTAGCTTCGCCAACAATGACTTCATGGAGGTGTTCTCAATCAGCTCACCGCTCTGAATTATGCCAATGTTGCGACACAGCATCTCGGCCTCTTCCAGATAGTGGGTAGTCAGAATGATGGTGGTGCCTTTGTCGTTGAGATCTTTCAGGAAGCCCCACATAGAACGACGCAGTTCGATATCCACCCCGGCCGTAGGCTCATCAAGGATCAGCAGCTTCGGCTCATGCATCAGGGCGCGGGCTATCATCAAACGACGCTTCATCCCGCCCGATAACATACGCGCACGTTCGTTGCGTTTTTCCCACAGATCGAGCTGGTTCAGGTATTTTTCGCTACGCTCCAGCGCCTCTTTACGCTCAACGCCGTAGTAACCCGCCTGGTTAACCACAATCTGCTGCACGGTTTCAAACGGGTTAAAATTGAACTCCTGCGGCACAAGACCGAGCTGCCGTTTGGCGTTAACGATATCTTTTTGCAGGTCGTAGCCGAAGACACTCACGCGTCCGGATGTTTTATTTACCAGAGAACTGACGATACCTATGGTGGTCGATTTTCCTGCGCCGTTTGGTCCCAGTAACGCGTAAAAATCCCCGGCTTCTACTTTAAGATCAATACCACGTAGCGCGTGAACGCCGCCCGGGTAGGTTTTTTTAAGCTGCTCAAGCTCCAGTGCAATGGTCATGAATTTTCACTTACCTTATTCTTACACTCGATGTGTGGTTTAAAAAACGTGGGAGTTGACCTATATTAGCGCAACGCACTTATTTGGTTACAGGTCGTTAACTTCCATGAAAGACATAGATACACTCATCAGCAACAATGCACTATGGTCAAAAATGCTGGTGGAAGAGGATCCCGGCTTTTTCGAAAAACTGGCGCAAGCGCAGAAACCGCGTTTTCTATGGATTGGATGTTCTGACAGTCGCGTTCCCGCAGAACGCCTTACCGGCCTTGAGCCAGGCGAACTGTTTGTTCACCGTAACGTTGCCAACCTGGTTATTCATACCGACCTGAACTGCCTTTCTGTGGTTCAGTACGCGGTCGATGTACTGGAAGTTGAGCATATCATCATCTGCGGCCACTACGGCTGTGGTGGTGTGCAGGCGGCGGTGGAAAACCCGGAACTGGGGCTGATTAACAACTGGCTGCTGCACATTCGCGATATCTGGTTCAAGCATAGTTCGTTGCTTGGCGAGATGCCGCAGGAGCGCCGCCTTGATACCCTTTGCGAGCTGAACGTGATGGAGCAGGTGTATAACCTGGGTCACTCCACCATTATGCAATCAGCCTGGAAACGCGGACAAAAAGTCACGATTCACGGTTGGGCGTATGGCATCCACGATGGTTTACTGCGTGACCTGGAAGTCACCGCAACGAACCGCGAAAGCCTGGAACAGCGCTACCGTCAGGGCGTCTCAAACCTCAGCAAGAAACACATCAATCACAGATAATCTTGCCTTCCCGGCAGCATGATGCAAGCCGGGATAACGCATCAGGCCGGGCTAAAGCCCGGCTTTTTTATGCTTACTCGTCCAGCATAACCACTTTGCCGACATACGGCAGGTGGCGATAACGTTGCGCATAATCGATGCCATAGCCCACCACGAATTCGTCAGGGATCGAGAAGCCGACAAATTCCACATCAACCGGCACTTCACGGCGCGACGGTTTATCGAGCAGGGTGCAAATAGAGAGAGACTTCGGCTCGCGCAGACTGAGAATTTCGCGCACTTTAGAGAGTGTATTGCCGGAATCGATAATGTCTTCAACGATCAGAACGTCTTTACCGCGAATATCTTCATCCAGATCTTTGAGGATTTTAACATCGCGGGTCGAAGACATGCCGCTGCCATAGCTGGAGGCGGTCATAAAATCGACTTCGTGCGGTACCTGCACTTCACGGCAAAGGTCCGCCATGAACATAAATGAGCCGCGCAGCAGGCCCACCAGCACCATTTCACTGCCACTGTCCTGATAACGTTCTGTGATTTGACGACCCAATTCGGCGATACGCGCTTTGATCTCCGCTTCCGGGATCATCACTTCAACAATATGTTTCATTTTAAATAACCATATGATTTAAATACTAAATCACTCAATAACCCGCGTTTTGCTTTGGTTATTGAAGCGCAAGGCGTGCAGTATACCAGCAAACGCATTTCCGATGCTTATCTGTCGATAAAGCTCATTTTGTGATGACGATCACACTTGTTAAATCCTATAATTAGTTGCTACTAAAACATTAATGAATTTGATGAGTGTCTTTTTATGGCTGAAACAAAAACGCAACGCTCAGGTATCCTTGTGATACTGACCGCGCTGTTCGCAGCATTCTGCGGACTGTACTTACTGATCGGCGGAGTATGGCTGGTCTCTCTTGGTGGTTCCTGGTACTACCCTATTGCCGGGGTGGTAATGCTTGGCGTCACTGCACTGCTCTGGCGGCGTAAGCAGTCAGCATTATGGCTGTATGCCGCGTTGCTGCTGGCGACCATGATCTGGGGCGTGTGGGAAGTGGGCTTCGACTTTTGGGCGCTCACGCCTCGCAGCGATATCCTGGTCTTCTTCGGTATCTGGCTTATTCTGCCTTTTGTCTGGCGCAGACTGATTTTCCCTTCCGGTGGTGCGGTTGCCGCACTGGTGGTTGCGCTGCTGATTAGCGGCGGCATTCTCACCTGGGCAGGCTTTAATGATCCGCAAGAAGTGAACGGTACGCTGAATGCGGATGCCACGCCGGCTGCCCCGATTTCTCAGGTTGCTGATGGCGACTGGCCAGCTTATGGCCGCAACCAGGAAGGTCAGCGTTTCTCACCGCTCAAGCAAATCAATGCGGATAACGTTAAGAACCTGAAAGAAGCCTGGGTGTTTCGTACCGGCGACCTGAAACTGCCAACAGACCCGGGTGAACTGACCAACGAAGTGACGCCGATTAAAGTGGGCGACACGCTTTATCTGTGTACCGCTCACCAGCGCCTGTTCGCTCTGGACGCCTCGACCGGTAAAGAGAAATGGCATTTTGACCCGCAGTTAAACGCCAACCAGTCCTTCCAGCATGTCACCTGTCGCGGCGTCTCTTATCATGAAGCACGCGCAGAAAACGCCAGCCCGGATGTTGTCGCGGATTGCCCACGCCGCATTATGCTGCCGGTTAACGATGGCCGCCTGTTTGCCATCAACGCCGACAACGGCAAATTGTGCGAAACCTTTGCCAACAAAGGTATTCTGAATCTGCAGACCAATATGCCGGACACCACGCCAGGTCTGTATGAGCCTACCTCACCGCCAATCATCACGGATAAAGTGATTGTGATTGCCGGTTCGGTAACGGATAACTTCTCTACCCGTGAAACCTCCGGTGTTATTCGTGGTTTTGACGTGAATACCGGCAAGTTGCTCTGGGCTTTTGATCCAGGTGCGAAAGATCCCAACGCTATTCCGTCTGACCAACACAGCTTTACGTTCAACTCGCCCAACTCGTGGGCGCCAGCCGCCTATGATGCGAAGCTGGACCTGGTCTATCTGCCAATGGGTGTGACTACCCCGGATATCTGGGGCGGCTACCGCACACCGGAGCAGGAACGCTATGCCAGCTCTATCGTGGCGCTGAACGCCACTACCGGTAAACTGGCGTGGAGTTACCAGACCGTTCACCACGATCTGTGGGATATGGATATGCCGTCCCAGCCGACGCTGGCCGACATCACGGTTAACGGCAAAACGGTTCCGGTGATTTACGCCCCGGCGAAAACCGGCAACATCTTCGTGCTGGATCGCAGCAACGGTAAGCTGGTTGTCCCGGCACCGGAAAAACCGGTTCCGCAGGGTGCGGCCAAAGGCGATTACGTCACCAAAACTCAGCCGTTCTCAGATCTGAGCTTCCGTCCGAAGAAAGATCTCAGCGGGGCGGATATGTGGGGCGCGACCATGTTCGACCAACTGGTCTGCCGCGTGATGTTCCATCAGTTGCGCTATGAAGGTATCTTCACTCCGCCATCTGAGCAAGGCACACTGGTGTTCCCGGGTAACCTGGGGATGTTCGAGTGGGGGGGTATCTCCGTTGATCCGAACCGCCAGGTCGCGATCGCCAACCCGATGGCCCTGCCGTTTGTCTCTAAATTGATCCCACGCGGTCCGGGTAACCCGATGGAGCAGCCGAAAGATGCGAAAGGTAGCGGTACAGAGGCGGGGATTCAGCCGCAGTATGGCGTGCCGTTCGGCGTAACCCTGAACCCGTTCCTCTCTCCGTTTGGCTTGCCGTGTAAGCAGCCTGCATGGGGTTATATTTCCGCGCTGGATTTGAAAACCAACCAGGTAGTGTGGAAAAAACGTATTGGTACGCCGCAGGACAGCATGCCGTTCCCGATGCCCGTTCCGGTGCCGTTCAATATGGGGATGCCGATGCTGGGCGGCCCAATCTCTACTGCCGGTAATGTTCTGTTCATTGCTGCAACCGCAGATAATTACCTGCGCGCGTACAATATGAGCAACGGCGAGAAACTGTGGCAGGGCCGTTTGCCAGCAGGTGGTCAGGCAACGCCAATGACCTATGAAGTGAATGGCAAGCAGTACGTTGTCATCTCTGCGGGTGGTCACGGTTCGTTTGGTACGAAGATGGGTGACTATTTCGTTGCCTACGCTCTGCCGGACGAGAAGTAAGGAACCGTCCACTCAGACTGCATAAGGTAAAAGCAAAAAGGCAACGCAAGTTGCCTTTTTTAATGTCTGCTCCCGGTATGAACCGGGAACATGGGTAACACTTTTTACCGTAACCTACACCGTAAATCCAAGCATCATGCCCGTATCTTCATGCTCAAGCAGATGGCAGTGTGCCATATAGGCATACTCCTTCGGCGCATTATGCGCAAAGCGGACCAACACTTCGCTTTTCGCCCCTTCAACGCTGACAATATCTTTCCAGCCTGCGCGATGCGCGGCAGGGGGCTTACCGTTTTCTGACAGGATGCGGAACTGTGTGCCGTGGATATGGAACGGATGCAGCATCATGTCGCCTTCCCCGGAAATGACCCAGCGCTCCCAGGTATCTTTCTGCGCGGCAAACGCAGGCACTTGCATATCGAACGCCTTGCCGTTGATTCGATTGGCGCTATGGAACGCCATCCCGCCATCACCGTGATTCATCTGCCCCATGTCGCCATGATTCATTCCGCCATGATTCATCTGCATCTGACCATGGTTCATATTGCCATGTTGCATTCCCATCCCCGCCATTGCGGCATCACCGTATTTTTGCTGTAGAGCCTGCATCCCCATCATGTCCAGCATGGGGTCCATGGAAAGCTGCAAAGTCCGCTGTGTTAATCCATCCAGCGCTGGCAGTCCGGGCAGTGTCGCCAGTGTATCGGGTAAAATGCCAGATGCGGTTACCACCACGGGTTGAATACGCAACAACGGATAGGGCTTATCAAAAGGCGCCACCGTCATACCCATTTGCTGTACGGGCAACGTGACCAGATCGAAGACTTTATTATCACGGGTCTCCACCAGCACCTCAAAGCGCTCACCCGGCAACATTGCCAGCTCGCTGACTTTCACTGGCGCATTCAACAAGCCACCGTCGCTGACAATAATGTACAACGGGCGATTATCGCTGGCGGCAACGTTCAGAGAGCGGGCGTTACAACCATTGAGTAAGCGTAAACGCAGCCAGCCACGAGGTGCCGCGTGCTGTGGATAAACCGCGCCGTTCGTCAGTAACGTATCGCCAAACCACCCTACCGCTGCGCTCATCACATCCAGTTGATAGTCAATCTGCCCGTCAGCGGCAAAACGTTTGTCCTGCATGATGACCGGAATATCATCAATGCCCCACTGTTGCGGTAGACGTAGTTTTCGGCTGTTATCATCTTCAATCAGTAACAGCCCGGCCAGCCCCATCGCCACCTGATGGCCGGTTTTTCCATGTTGATGGGGGTGAAACCAGCAGGTTGATGCAGGCTGATCCGGGGTAAACGTGACCGTACGGCTATCGCCGGGCTTAATCACTCCCTGCGGCCCGCCGTCGACGTCGCCCGGCACTTCCAGACCGTGCCAGTGTACGGTTGTCTCTTCCGCCAGCGCATTGCGAATGGATACGTTAACGGTTTTTCCCTGACGCAGTTGAATTGCCGGCCCCAGCAGGCTGCCGTTATAACCCCAGGTTGTCGCCTGTTTGCCCGCAAACGTTGATGACCCTGCCTGAACCGTAAGTTGAATATGGTTTTGTGCATCGGCACTCAGTAACGGGGGGATCGGTAGCACAGGCCTTTCCGCCGCCAGCAAAGAACGGCTCCAGAGCGGCAGTGCACTCGCCACGCTCAGCGCAGCAGAGTATTTCAAAAAATCACGACGTTGCATGTCCCTTTCCTTACGGTTATCAGCCTGGAATTTGAGCATAAACCCTCCCCTTGCCGGAAGGTCAAGAAAAGTGGCTGTAATCGGACAATAATAAATATCGTCGCCTCGCCAACAGTGTGCTAACGTTTAATTTCCGTTATGCCGTGGTAGAAATAATGAAGACGCTTTTCAGAACAATTTTATTCGGCAGCCTGCTGGCTGTCTCCGCTAATAGCTACGCCCTGAATGAATCCGAAGCGGAAGATATGGCCGACCTTACGGCTGTGTTTGTTTTTCTGAAAAATGACTGCGGTTATAATAACTTACCTAATGGTCAGATTCGCCGGGCGCTGGTTTTCTTCGCACAGCAGAACAAGTGGGATCTGAGCAATTACGACTCCTGGGACATGAAATCGCTCGGTGAAGCAAGCTACCGCGACCTGAGCGGTATCCGCATTCCTACCGCCAAAAAATGCAAAGCGCTGGCGCGTGACTCGCTCAGCCTGCTCGCTTACGTGAAATAAGTTAATGCCAGCGGAGGACGCTGACCGTGCATCCACGGTCAGAGTTAGCTATGATGTTGCGCCTGTTTTGAGCAGGTGTTAACAAAGGAGCAACCTATGGCCGATAACACGTTGTGGCACGAAACGCTGCACGATCAGTTTGGGCAATACTTTGCCGTTGATAAGGTGCTGTACCACGAGAAAACCGGGCACCAGGACCTCATCATTTTCGAAAACGCCGCTTTTGGCCGCGTAATGGCGCTCGATGGCGTGGTGCAAACCACCGAACGCGACGAATTTATCTATCATGAAATGATGACCCACGTTCCGCTGCTTGCCCATGGCCGCGCGAAACATGTGTTGATTATCGGCGGCGGTGATGGCGCTATGCTGCGTGAAGTAAGCCGCCATAAAAACATCGAGACCATTACCATGGTCGAAATTGATGCCGGCGTCGTCTCTTTCTGCCGCCAGTACCTGCCAAAACACAATGCTGGCGCTTACGATGATCCCCGTTTCCAGTTGGTTATCGATGATGGCGTAAACTTTGTAACGCAAACCACACAAACGTTTGACGTGATCATTTCCGACTGTACCGATCCGGTCGGTCCCGGCGAAAGTCTGTTTACCTCGGCGTTTTACGAAGGCTGCAAACGTTGCCTGAATCCCGGCGGTATCTTTGTGGCACAGAATGGCGTCTGCTTCCTGCAACAGGATGAAGCGCTGGACAGTCACCGCAAGCTCGGTCATTACTTTGCCGATGTCGGTTTTTACCAGGCGGCCATTCCCACCTATTACGGTGGCATTATGACCTTCGCCTGGGCGACGGATAATGAAGCGCTACGTCACCTTTCCAGCGAAATTATTCAGGCGCGTTTCCACAATGCAGGCCTGACGTGCCGTTATTACAATCCGGCCATTCATACGGCGGCATTTGCTCTGCCACAATATCTGCAAGACGCACTCTCTTCACAGTCGTCCTAAGGAGAGATACGAAATTGAAAAAACTCAAACTGCATGGCTTTAACAACCTGACCAAGAGCCTGAGTTTTTGTATTTACGATATCTGCTATGCCAAGACGGAAGCAGAGCGTGACGGGTATATCGCTTATATCGATGAACTCTATAACGCCAATCGTCTGACAGAAATCCTGACGGAAACCTGCAATATCATTGGTGCCAATATTCTTAATATCGCCCGTCAGGATTATGAGCCGCAGGGTGCGAGCGTGACTATTCTGGTCAGCGAAGAACCGGTCGACCCGCAGCTTATAGATAAAACTGAGCACCCCGGCCCGCTACCGGAAGCCGTGGTCGCCCATCTCGATAAGAGCCATATCTGTGTGCATACCTATCCGGAAAGCCATCCGGAAGGTGGGTTGTGCACTTTCCGCGCGGATATAGAAGTGTCAACCTGCGGGGTGATTTCGCCGCTGAAAGCGCTGAATTATCTGATTCACCAGCTTGAATCGGACATTGTGACGATCGATTATCGCGTGCGTGGCTTTACCCGTGACGTGAACGGCATGAAGCACTTTATCGATCACGAGATCAATTCCATCCAGAATTTTCTGTCAGAGGATATGAAGTCACTTTATGACATGGTGGATGTGAATGTTTACCAGGAAAACATTTTCCACACCAAGATGTTGCTTAAAGAATTCGACCTTAAGCACTACATGTTCCATACCAGGCCAGAAGAGCTGACCGCGCAAGAACGCAAAGAAATTACAGAAGCCTTATGGAAAGAGATGCGTGAGATTTACTACGGTCGCAACATTCCGGCAGTATGATCTACAACGGAGCAAGGATGCTCCAGTCTGTTTGCCAGAGCGCATCGCTCATTCCAGTAGGTTTCGCGGGTCGCGCGATGTTCAGCGTGTTGTTTGGTCATGGAACCACTCCACGTCCACGTTGGCGACATCAACACCGTACAGGCTGGCAACGGCGAGCAGCGATTCCATCATTCGTCTGCTGTTATGTTCCGCATCATGGCGCTGAGCGCGCGCTGAACTGCGCAAAAAATAACGGGAAATAAACGCTTTCATCTCAGTCTCCGTAAGGTGTCCGGAAGACCATTCCAGCGTAAAAACTCGACAAAGGGAAATATGAAAAACAGCTGAGGTTTTTCACTACGCGCATTTGTCAGGACAGAGCGCCGGTTCCCGGCAATGCGGAAGACCGGCCCCGGTGAAACAAGGGGGGAAAATTAACGCTGTTTAAGGAATTCGCGGTATGCCGCTACCACATTGAGAAAGTCTTCCACGCCGCACATCGACAGACTCTCTTCGTCGTAATAGCTCATCCCTTCTTCCATCTCATCACCTGAGAATTCCAGTTGGTTGGCACGTACCATGACCTCTTCGCCATCCATCCACAGCGTATATTCATGCCCGGCGCGCTGCCAGGAACGCTCGCTGCCTTTCACGGTATGCGCCGCCTGCTCCACTTCATCAAGCAGGGCCAGGTTATCTTTCACTTCTTCATTAAACCAGTGCCCGACAGCTTCGTGGCCCATCGACATGCGTACCTTTACCCCACCGGTAATATCACGCAAAAATTCGTAATCCATAATCTCTTCCTCATGCAGGCTTATAGTCAGCCCATAAGGTAATTATCGCAGCACAACGGAAGAAAAAAAGCGTAACGGCGGGAAGGAAGCAATAAAAAAGCGGAGAAGATCTCCGCTTTGGAATATGGTGCAGTCTGATACCCTCACCTCCAGCCCCTCTTCCACAGGGAAAGTATGGCCTGGACAGTCCCCTCGTCCTTTGGGGAGAGGATTAGGGTGAGGGGAACCCCTTACACCGCTGTCTGGAAAATCACGCCGTCAGCTTTGTCCGTATACTGGTTCAACTGGTCGAAGTTCAGATAACGGTAGGTATCCACCGCCGTCTTATCAACCTGAGCAATATAGGTCTGGTACTCTTCCGGCGTCGGCAGTTTGCCGAGCAGAGAAGCCACCGCCGCCAGTTCAGCAGACGCCAGATAAACATTTGCACCGGTACCTAAACGGTTCGGGAAGTTACGGGTCGAGGTGGAGACCACCGTCGCACCGTCCGCTACGCGCGCCTGGTTACCCATACACAGGGAGCAACCCGGGATCTCAATACGCGCACCGCTCTTACCAAACACGCTGTAGTAGCCCTCTTCGGTCAACTGCGCGGCATCCATACGGGTCGGCGGCGCAACCCACAGGCGGGTCGGCAACTGGCCTTTATGGGCATCCAGCAGTTTACCGGCAGCACGGAAGTGACCGATGTTGGTCATGCAGGAACCGATGAAGACTTCATCGATCTGCGCGCCCTGAACATCAGAAAGCAGACGTGCGTCATCCGGATCGTTTGGCGCACACAGAATCGGCTCTTTGATTTCTGCCAGATCGATGTCGATCACGGCCGCGTATTCTGCATCAGCATCAGCTTCGAGCAGTTGCGGATCCGCCAGCCATTTTTCCATACCCTGAATGCGACGTTCCAGCGTACGACGATCGCCGTAGCCTTCTGCGATCATCCACTTGAGCAGAACGATGTTGGAGTTCAGGTACTCAATGATCGGGTCTTTGTTCAGCTTGATGGTACAGCCCGCAGCAGAACGTTCAGCAGAGGCATCGGTCAGCTCAAATGCCTGCTCAACTTTCAGATCCGGCAGACCTTCAATCTCCAGGATGCGGCCAGAGAAGATGTTTTTCTTGCCTTTCTTCTCAACGGTCAGCAGGCCCTGTTTGATGGCGTACAGCGGAATCGCATGCACGAGGTCACGCAGGGTGATGCCCGGCTGCATTTTGCCTTTAAAGCGCACCAGAACAGATTCCGGCATGTCGAGTGGCATCACGCCGGTCGCCGCAGCAAACGCCACCAGGCCGGAACCTGCCGGGAAGGAGATGCCGATCGGGAAACGGGTATGGGAGTCACCACCAGTACCTACGGTATCGGGCAGCAGCATACGGTTCAGCCAGGAGTGAATAACGCCATCGCCCGGACGCAGCGATACACCGCCACGGTTCATAATGAAGTCCGGCAGCGTATGGTGCGTGGTCACGTCAACCGGCTTCGGATAGGCCGCCGTGTGGCAGAAGGACTGCATCACCAGGTCGGCAGAGAAGCCCAGGCACGCCAGGTCTTTCAGTTCATCACGAGTCATCGGACCGGTGGTGTCCTGAGAACCAACAGAGGTCATCTTCGGCTCGCAGTAAGCACCCGGACGGATACCCGCAACGCCGCAGGCACGACCGACCATTTTCTGTGCCAGTGAATAACCGCGGCTGCTTTCCGCCACGTCTTTCGCCTGACGGAAGACATCACTGTGAGGCAGCCCCAGCGCTTCACGCGCTTTGGTCGTCAAACCACGGCCGATAATCAGCGGAATACGGCCACCGGCGCGCACTTCGTCGATCAGCACGTCGGTTTTCAGTTCGAAAGTGGCCAGCAGTTCGTTGGTGTCGTGGTTGCGTACTTCACCTTTGAACGGGTAAACGTCGATCACGTCGCCCATATTCAGGTTATTCACGTCCACTTCAATCGGCAGTGCGCCCGCATCTTCCATCGTGTTGAAGAAGATCGGCGCAATTTTACCGCCCAGCACCAGGCCACCGCCGCGTTTGTTCGGCACATGAGGAATGTCATCCCCCATAAACCACAGCACGGAGTTGGTGGCGGACTTACGGGAAGAACCGGTACCCACAACGTCACCGACATAGGCCAGCGGGAAACCTTTCTGTTGCAGGGCTTCGATCTGTTTGATCGGGCCAACAGCGCCTGGCTGATCCGGCTCGATACCTTCACGGGCGTTTTTCAGCATCGCCAGTGCATGCAGCGGGATATCCGGGCGCGACCAGGCATCCGGTGCCGGAGACAGGTCATCGGTGTTGGTTTCACCGGTCACTTTGAAGACGGTAACGGTAATTTTTTCCGCCAGCGCCGGACGGCTCAGGAACCACTCAGCATCGGCCCAGGATTTCAGTACCTGCTGCGCGTATGCATTGCCCGCCTTCGCTTTTTCTTCTACGTCGTAGAAATTATCGAACATCAGCAGGGTGTGGGAGAGCGCTTTCGCAGCACCGGGCGCCAGTTTGTCGTTATCCAGCGCGTCAATCAGCGGATGAATGTTGTAACCACCCTGCATGGTACCCAGCAATTCGATGGCTTTTTCCGGGGTAACCAGCGGAGAAGTGGCTTCACCTTTGGTAATCGCAGCAAGGAAACCCGCTTTTACATAGGCAGCTTCATCAACGCCCGGCGGGACACGGTTGGTCAGGAGGTCTAACAGGAAATCTTCTTCGCCAGCAGGCGGGTTTTTCAGCAGCTCAACAAGTGCTGCCATCTGGGTTGCATCTAGCGGTTTTGGCGCAATTCCCTCAGCGGCACGTTCGGCTACGTGCTTACGGTATTCTACTAGCACGACGGTTCTCCTCGCTCTCATTGTCATAATGCGGCAGGCGATTCTCTTCACGCTCCTGTGAGACAGCAGTTTGTAGGGTAAATCCGCAATACCGCAACGGGCAGGATAGCAGGATTTTCAGGGGGTGTTAATCTGTTTACAAAAAAGCAACATTAAAAATTGGCTGAATCGTTAAGGGCAGGATAAAGCAGAGGAAATCGTCTTTTAAAGACAGAGAAAAAACGGTAGAAACCACGCAATACGGCCCCGCAGGGCCGTATCAGAAGAAACGTTACTTATCTTTTGGCATAGTGAGTAAGTTGTTGCGCTCATACTTTTCTGGGGTGATGGTTTTGTCTACCAGTTCGCCCAAAACATACTTACGCACCGTTTCGACATTATTCACCTGCGTATGGTTACCAATACTGGTGAGGAGGCCTTTCGCATTGTAATTGAAGGTGGTGGCGTTGGTTTCTTCATTATCCACCGTATGGTACAGATAATTCTGTGAATTTTTGCTCGAGTTAAGTGAAAGCGGCGTGGCCGGATCCAGCGCCTGATACCAGGACGCGGTCAGATGCGTATGCAACGTCTGCTTAACGCTCAGCGAACCATCATGCGACGTACTCTCTTGTGTCGATTGCGATGCCTGGTACGCGAAGCTCTCTTTCTCATCCATACGATACGGGTTAATGGCTTTCTCCGTTTCTGTCAGCGACAGGGAGAAATCACTCAGACCACGGACCTGTACCTTGCCGTCACCGCCCATCTGGATAGCGCTCGGTGAGCTCGCCTTGCTGCTCTCTTTTGGTTGCGTCTTATTCAACGCATGGAACGCAGTCTTAAGCATCGCCATTTGATCGCTATCGCCATGACCATCACGACGCGCTTTATCAAACTTGCTATCCCAGGCGTTTAATGCCGCCTGTTGTTCAGCCGCAGTGCCCACCAGAGACGGATTAGACGTATCGCTGGTCATTTTCAGCGAGAAATTATTGTCCTGATAACCAATCCAGCGTTCTTTATCGTCAGCATGGAAGTTAAGGGATTGCTGCGACAGATCGCCACGGCTGAGGTCAGTTTTCAGATCGACGGATTTGATGAGTGAGCTGTCAAACTGCGTCAGGCCGGAAACGTCCATTCTCGGAGGCTTCTCGCTCAGACCGTTAAGCGCAGTCTGGAAGGCATTTCCCAATTTTGCGATTTCTGCCGCTTCATCATCGCTGGCTTTGCCGCCTTCGGTCGTGAGCTCTACCGCAATACCATCACTCTGACGCGTCAGATTCAGATGTACAACAGAACCCGATTGCGTCGTGATATTCAGCGACACGGCAGATTTGGTTGGGAAGCTCGTGTTGGTGTCCAGCCCGAGGCTGGTCAGCGCCTGACTCACATCGCCCTGATTATCGGCGTAGTTACTGAGGAGTAGTCCCCCCAGCCCGCTTAGCGAGGATACGCCTTCACTGCTCAACCCAAGTTGCATCAGGCCCGAAAGCGCACTATCCGCTTGCGTTGATGCTTTCGCAGCATCGCTGATTTTGGTTGGCGACATGGAGTACACGGCGGCAATTTCTGCCGTCTGACTGCCAAAAATCACCTTCGCAGAGGCAGATGCCGCAGCGGGCAGCGCCGTACCGTTGGATTTTACTGTCGGTGAGGAGTTCCCGACAGAGGAAGCCAGATGCGACAGCGTGGTCAGAAACGTCTTGTTGTTGATGCCAGTGATCATGACGATGAAACTCCCTCTCCCATCGATAAGGTGTGGACTATATACATCGGCAGATCGCGCGCATTATTTATACCAAAATGGAGAAATTATGAATTTATTCGCGAAAGACAGGCAAAAAAAACGCCTCCGAAGAGGCGCTTAGTATGAAGCGAAATTATTTTTTCTTCGCTTTCGGGTTCGGCAGGTCGGTGATGCTACCTTCGAACACTTCGGCAGCCAGGCCAACAGACTCGTGCAGCGTCGGGTGCGCATGGATAGTCAGCGCGATGTCCTCTGCGTCACAGCCCATTTCGATAGCCAGACCGATTTCACCCAGCAGCTCGCCGCCGTTGGTGCCAACAATCGCACCACCGATGACGCGGTGAGTCTCTTTGTCGAAAATCAGTTTGGTCATACCGTCTGCGCAGTCAGAAGCAATAGCACGGCCAGAAGCAGCCCACGGGAAGGTGGCGGTTTCGTAGCTAATGCCTTTCTCTTTCGCTTCTTTCTCAGTCAGACCAACCCATGCAACTTCTGGCTCGGTGTATGCGATAGACGGGATAACTTTCGGATCGAAGTAGTGTTTTTTGCCAGCGATAACTTCGGCAGCAACGTGACCTTCATGAACACCTTTGTGCGCCAGCATCGGCTGACCGACGATATCGCCGATAGCATAGATGTGCGGTACGTTGGTACGCAGTTGTTTGTCAACGCGGATAAAGCCACGCTCGTCAACTTCAACACCTGCCTGGCCTGCGTCCAGCAGTTTGCCGTTCGGTACACGACCGATAGCGACCAGCACTGCATCATAACGCTGCGCTTCGGCAGGCGCTTTTTTGCCTTCCATGGAAACGTAAATACCGTCTTCTTTCGCTTCAACGGCAGTCACTTTAGTTTCCAGCATCAGGTTGAATTTCTGGCTGATGCGTTTGGTGAAGACTTTCACGATGTCTTTATCGGCAGCCGGGATAACCTGGTCGAACATTTCAACCACGTCAATCTGTGAACCCAGCGCATGGTAAACGGTACCCATTTCCAGACCGATGATACCGCCGCCCATAACCAGCAGGCGTTTAGGAACGGTTTTCAGTTCCAGTGCATCGGTGGAGTCCCATACGCGCGGATCTTCATGCGGAATAAACGGCAGTTCGATCGGACGGGAACCCGCTGCGATGATGGCGTTGTCGAAATTGATCACGGTTTTGCCGTTTTCGCCTTCAACTTCCAGAGTGTTCGCACCGGTGAATTTACCCAGACCGTTGACCACTTTAACTTTACGACCTTTCGCCATGCCTGCCAGGCCGCCGGTCAGTTGAGTGATAACTTTCTCTTTCCAGGTACGGATTTTATCGATATCAGTCTGCGGCTCACCAAATACAATACCGTGAGTCGCCAGCGCTTTAGCTTCTTCAATAACTTTCGCTACGTGCAGCAGCGCTTTAGAAGGGATACAACCGACGTTCAGACAAACACCGCCGAGGGTGTTGTAACGTTCTACGATGACGGTTTCCAGACCTAAATCAGCGCAACGGAAGGCAGCAGAGTAACCTGCCGGGCCTGCCCCAAGTACCACGACCTGAGTTTTGATTTCAGTACTCATCATGACCTCTTATTGATTTCCGGCAGTCAGGTACTTGTCGCCCTTTATCCACCGGGACGTTCTATCCGCCCGCAGTTTACAAAAATGTTAACAATTTTGAAACAACAAACGGCTCACGAATTCTCGTTTCGCTAATAACCTCACAGACATTATGAGGTTAAAAGGAAAAAAGCCGGCCGTCAGGCCGGCTTTTCGATTACATCACCAGACGACGGATGTCTGACAGCATGTTGTTGATGATGGTAATGAAGCGAGCACCATCAGCACCGTCAATCACGCGGTGGTCGAAGGACAGAGAGATCGGCATCATCAGACGCGGAACGAACTCTTTACCGTTCCAGACCGGCTCCATCGCAGACTTGGAGACACCCAGAATAGCCACTTCCGGCGCGTTAACAATCGGGGCGAAGTGGGTTGTGCCCAGGCCACCGATGCTGGAGATGGTGAAGCAACCGCCCTGCATTTCGCCAGCAGTCAGCTTGCCATCACGCGCTTTCTTGGAGATCACGGTCAGCTCACGAGACAGCTCAGTGATGCTCTTCTTGTTCACGTCTTTAAAGACCGGAACAACCAGACCGTTCGGGGTATCAACCGCAACACCGATGTTGATGTATTTTTTCAGGGTCAGACGCTGAGCATCTTCGGACAGAGAGCTGTTGAAGCGCGGCATCTGTTCCAGCGCAGCAGCAACGGCTTTCATGATGAAGACAACCGGGGTGAATTTCACGTCCAGTTTACGTTTCTCAGCTTCGGCGTTCTGCTGTTTACGGAACGCTTCCAGATCGGTGATATCGGTTTTGTCGAAGTGCGTAACGTGCGGGATCATCACCCAGTTACGGCTCAGGTTAGCACCAGAGATTTTCTGGATACGACCCAGTTCCACTTCTTCGATTTCACCAAACTTGCTGAAATCAACTTTCGGCCACGGCAGCATGCCAGGCAGACCGCCACCAGTCGCAGCAGCAGGAGCCGCTTCTGCGCGCTTGATAGCCTCTTTCACGTAAGTCTGAACGTCTTCGCGCAGGATACGACCTTTACGGCCAGTACCTTTCACTTTCGCCAGGTTCACACCGAATTCGCGCGCCAGGCGGCGGATCAGCGGAGTCGCGTGAATATAAGCGTCGTTTTCAGCAAACTCAGATTTGCCTTCTACTTTCGCCGCAGGAGCAGCTGCAGGTTTAGCAGCCTGAGCGGCCGGAGCCGGGGCAGCGGCGGCTGGTGCAGCAGCCGGAGCCGCAGCAGGCGCAGCACCTTCCACTTCGAAGACCATGATAAGCGTTCCGGTAGACACTTTGTCGCCAGTGCTGATTTTGATCTCTTTAACGGTACCTGCGAACGGCGCCGGCACTTCCATGGAAGCCTTGTCGCCTTCAACGGTGATCAGTGACTGCTCAGCGGCAACTTTATCGCCCACTTTCACCATCACTTCGGTCACTTCAACTTCGTCACCGCCGATATCCGGTACGTTAACGTCTTTCGCGCCAGCCGCAGCAGCAGGAGCCGCAGCCTGAGCCGGAGCCGCAGCCTGTGCAGGCGCGGCAGCAGGTGCTGCACCCGCTACTTCGAAGACCATGATCAGGGAACCGGTAGACACTTTGTCACCGGTGCTGATTTTGATCTCTTTCACGACGCCCGCGAACGGTGCCGGAACTTCCATAGAGGCTTTATCGCCTTCAACGGTGATCAGAGACTGCTCAGCGGCAACGGTGTCGCCTGGTTTAACCATGATTTCAGTGACTTCAACTTCATCACCACCGATATCCGGTACGTGAACTTCTTTCGCGCTCGCGGCTGCAGGTGCTGCTGCCGGAGCCGCTTCTTTCTTCTCTTCTGCCTTGGCAGGTGCAGCGGCTGCTGCACCGTCGGCGGAATCGAAAATCATAATCAGTTTGCCGGTCTCGGTTTTGTCGCCAACAGAAACTTTAATTTCTTTAACGACGCCAGCCTGCGGAGACGGGACTTCCATAGAGGCTTTGTCGCCTTCTACGGTGATCAGCGACTGGTCTGCTTCAACTTTGTCGCCCACTTTGACCAGGATCTCGGTGATTTCAACTTCATCAGCCCCGATGTCCGGTACGTTGATTTCGATAGCCATTATCTCTTTACCTCTTACGCCAGACGCGGGTTAACTTTTTCTGCATCGATGTTGAATTTGGTAATTGCTTCCGCAACCACTTTCTTATCGATTTCGCCACGTTTAGCCAGTTCGCCCAGTGCTGCTACAACCACATAAGAAGCATCAACTTCGAAGTGGTGACGCAGGTTTTCACGGCTGTCAGAGCGACCGAAGCCGTCGGTACCCAGTACACGGTAATCATCAGCCGGTACATAAGTACGAACCTGCTCTGCGAACAGTTTCATATAGTCAGTAGATGCCACAGCCGGCGCATCGTTCATCACCTGAGCGATGTACGGAACGCGCGGGGTTTCCAGCGGGTGCAGCATGTTCCAGCGCTCACAATCCTGGCCATCACGAGCCAGTTCAGTGAAGGAAGTAACGCTATAAACGTCAGAACCAACGCCGTAGTCTTTCGCCAGGATCTGTGCCGCTTCACGCACGTGACGCAGGATAGAACCGGAGCCCAGCAGCTGAACTTTACCTTTGCTACCTTCCAGAGTTTCGAGTTTGTAGATACCTTTACGGATACCTTCCTCGGCACCTGCTGGCATTGCCGGCATATGGTAGTTTTCGTTCAGCGTGGTGATGTAGTAGTACACGTTCTCTTGCGCTTCACCGTACATACGGGTCAGACCATCATGCATGATGACCGCCACTTCGTACGCGTAGGACGGATCGTAAGAGATACAGTTCGGGATAGTCAGAGACTGAATGTGGCTGTGACCATCTTCGTGCTGCAGACCTTCGCCGTTCAGGGTCGTACGACCGGAAGTACCACCTACCAGGAAGCCGCGCGCCTGTTGGTCGCCAGCCTGCCAGCACAGGTCACCGATACGCTGGAACCCGAACATGGAGTAATAGATGTAGAACGGGATCATCGGCAGGTTGTTGGTGCTGTAAGAGGTCGCAGCAGCCAGCCAGGATGCGCCAGCGCCCAGCTCGTTAATACCTTCCTGCAGAATCTGACCTTTTTCGTCTTCTTTGTAGTAAGCAACCTGCTCACGGTCCTGCGGGGTGTACTGCTGACCGTTCGGGCTGTAGATACCAATCTGACGGAACAGACCTTCCATACCGAAGGTACGTGCTTCGTCAGCGATGATTGGAACCAGACGATCTTTGATCGACTTGTTCTTGAGCATCACGTTCAGGGCACGAACGAAGGCGATAGTAGTAGAAATCTCTTTATTCTGCTCTTCCAGCAGTTGGGAGAAATCTTCCAGCGCAGGCAGTTCCAGCTTCTCGGTGAATTTAGGCTGACGAGCTGGCAGGTAGCCTTTCAGCGCCTGACGACGTTCGTGCAGGTACTTATACTCTTCAGAACCTTCCGGGAAGGTCAGGTAAGACAGGTTTTCAACCTGCTCATCGGTTACTGGAACGTTGAAACGGTCGCGGATATAACGCACGCCGTCCATGTTCATTTTCTTAACCTGGTGCGCGATGTTTTTACCTTCAGCGGTATCGCCCATGCCGTAACCTTTGATGGTGTGGGCCAGGATTACAGTCGCTTTACCTTTGGTTTCACGCGCTTTTTTCAGTGCAGCGTAGACTTTCTTCGGATCGTGACCACCACGGTTCAGGGCCCAGATCTGCTCGTCAGTCCAGTCAGCAACCAGTGCAGCAGTTTCCGGGTATTTACCGAAGAAATGCTCACGGACGTAGGCGCCGTCTTTGGATTTAAAGGTCTGATAGTCGCCGTCAACGGTTTCGTTCATCAGTTGAATCAGTTTACCGCTGGTATCTTTACGCAGCAGCTCATCCCAACGACCGCCCCACATCACTTTGATCACGTTCCAGCCAGCACCTGCGAAGATGCCTTCCAGTTCGTTGATGATCTTGCCGTTACCGGTTACCGGGCCATCAAGACGCTGCAGGTTACAGTTGATGATGAAGCACAGGTTGTCCAGCTTCTCACGGGTAGCGATGGTGATCGCGCCTTTAGATTCCGGCTCGTCCATTTCACCGTCGCCCAGGAAGGCGTAAACAGTCTGCTCAGAGGTGTCTTTCAGGCCACGGTGTTCCAGATATTTCAGGAATTTTGCCTGATAGATCGCACCGATAGGGCCCAGACCCATGGATACGGTCGGGAACTGCCAGAATTCCGGCATCAGTTTCGGGTGCGGATAAGAAGACAGGCCTTTGCCATGAACTTCCTGACGGAAGTTGTTCATCTGCTCTTCAGTCAGACGACCTTCCAGGAAGGCACGTGCATAGATGCCCGGAGAGATGTGGCCCTGGAAGTACACCAGATCGCCGCCGTCTTTCTCGTTGGCTGCACGGAAGAAATGGTTAAAGCACACTTCGTAGACAGTTGCGGAAGACTGGAAGGACGCCATGTGGCCGCCCAGTTCGAGGTCTTTCTTGGAAGCGCGCAGAACCGTCATGATAGCGTTCCAGCGAATTGCCGAGCGAATACGACGTTCCAGCTCCAGATTACCCGGGTATTCCGGTTCGTCTTCAACGGCAATAGTGTTGACATAGTTGCTAGCTCCGGTACCAGCGGCAACTTTCACGCCCCCTTTGCGGGCTTCGGAAAGCAGCTGGTCAATCAGATACTGAGCACGCTCAACACCTTCTTCACGGATTACCGATTCGATCGCCTGTAGCCAGTCGCGAGTTTCAATCGGATCCACGTCATTTTGGAAACGTTCTGACATGGGGGGTATTCCTTATCTATCTAATACGTTGAGTTATCTGGAACCTGTCCCATTGCCCTCTTTGTTCTTCATACCTCAGGTTGTCTCGTTGTTGGCTGCGCTTCCTCGCACCAGCCACATAGTTCACTATGCTGCTGGCGCCTCGCGCATTTGCCGCCGCGATACAACCCGAATTATTTTGAACAACTAAAAGAGCAATAAGACAGGTTCTGCGTTTAGTTGCCGCGCTCTAAATTTTTGGCGCTCTGGTTACAACTCTTCCGGCACAAACTCCACCAGAAAATGCTAATTCTTTCTCTGTTCCAGCCGACGGAGCGAGCGTTCACGACGGCTCTGCTCACGGCTGCGGTCCAGCAGGATCTCTTCGATAAAAGCCAGGTGGCGATGAGAGGCTTCACGCGCTTCTTCAGGTTCGCCCGCCATAATGGCTGCAAAGATACTGCTGCGATGCTTGCTCACCAGCGGCAGCATCTCGCGGCGCGCGTAGAGCAATTCGAAATTCTCACGAACATTCTGTGCCAACATAGGTTCCATGCAACGAAGCAGATGTAAAAGCACAACATTATGTGCCGCTTCGGTTACAGCGATTTGATATTGCACGACAGCGTTCGATTCCGCGTCGAGGTCGCCGGACTGCTGCGCCAGTTCAATCGCCTGATGCAGTTCGCCAATGCGTACCTTGTCTTCGTCCGTGCTGCGTAATGCGGCGTAATAAGCGGCAATGCCTTCCAGTGCGTGACGCGTCTCGAGCAAATCAAATTGGGATTCGGGATGGTCGGAGAGCAACTCAACGAGCGGATCGCTGAAGCTCTGCCAGAGGCTGCTTTGAACAAACGTACCGCCACCCTGGCGACGCAGCAGAAGCCCTTTCGCTTCGAGGCGCTGGATGGCCTCACGCAGTGAAGGACGTGAAACATCGAACTGTTTGGCCAGTTCGCGTTCTGGAGGCAATTTTTCACCGGGGCGCAAGGTCCCCTCAAGAATCAAAAACTCCAGTTGCTGCTCAATCACATCGGATAGTTTTGGCTGGCGGATTTTGCTGTAGGCCATTGTTCCCTGTCTCTACCATTCGCCCGGAGTAAATTGGTCTTACCAATTTCATATTCGTGACGCTAAAGTAACAAAGTATTCACCTTATGTCCATACAGGTTTTGATTGAAATCAGTAAACACTGCACATTTTAACAACGTTACAGAAATAACGTTTCAAACATGTAACCTTGCACAAATGACTCGTTTACTCCCAAAGAGGCAGTTTTAACTTTATTGAAACGCGCTCATTTAAATTTGAACCGATTCAGTGTGAATAAATTTGCATACCAAAACCAAATAAATGCATAAATATTCTATTGAGCAAAAAACAGCCTGAACCGAGGCGATTTACAAATGGTTTCTTTTTATGCAAGTCGTCATATCCCCTTCACAAAGCAGGTGCAAACGCCAGCGCTTACCACTATTCTGAGCTTCACGAAAGGGATGAGTGCAAATTCACGTCAGCATTTCGTAAATAAAAAAATACAATAAATGGAATTTCTCCCTTACACGCAGACAACAGCGTAGACATAATAACCACACACGAGGTTTCATGATGGAAGGTCAACAGCACGGCGATCAGCTTAAGCGCGGCCTTAAGAACCGCCATATTCAGCTTATCGCGCTGGGCGGCGCTATCGGGACTGGCCTGTTTCTGGGCAGCGCGTCAGTCATTAATTCTGCAGGGCCAGGGATTATCCTGGGTTATGCCATTGCGGGTTTCATTGCTTTTCTGATTATGCGCCAGTTGGGCGAGATGGTCGTTGAGGAGCCGGTTGCAGGCTCATTCAGCCACTTCGCGTACAAATACTGGGGTAATTTCGCGGGTTTTGCCTCCGGCTGGAACTACTGGGTACTGTATGTGCTGGTTGCGATGGCGGAACTCACCGCCGTTGGTAAATATATCCAGTTCTGGTGGCCAGAAATCCCAACCTGGGTCTCCGCAGCGGCCTTCTTCGTTATTATCAACGCCATTAACCTCACCAACGTTAAAGTGTTTGGTGAGATGGAGTTCTGGTTCGCCATTATTAAAGTGGTTGCTGTAGTGGCGATGATCCTGTTCGGCGGCTGGTTACTGTTCAGCGGCAGCGCAGGCCCACAGGCGACAGTACGCAACCTGTGGGAGCAAGGCGGTTTCTTGCCACACGGTATCTCAGGTCTGGTAATGATGATGGCTATCATCATGTTCTCCTTTGGTGGCCTTGAGCTGGTAGGGATTACGGCTGCAGAAGCGGACAATCCGGAGCAGAGCATTCCAAAAGCGACCAACCAGGTTATCTACCGCATCCTGATCTTCTATGTGGGCTCACTGGCTGTCCTGCTTTCTCTGCTGCCGTGGACGCGCGTTACCGCGGATACCAGCCCGTTCGTACTGATTTTCCATGAGCTGGGTGACACCTTCGTGGCGAATGCATTGAACATCGTCGTGCTGACTGCCGCGCTGTCGGTTTACAACAGTTGCGTATACTGTAACAGCCGTATGCTGTTCGGCCTCGCACAGCAGGGGAACGCGCCAAAAGCGCTGCTCACCGTCGACAAACGTGGTGTTCCGGTTAATACCATTCTGGTTTCCGCTGTGGTCACTGCGCTGTGCGTACTGATCAACTATATGGCGCCTGAATCGGCATTTGGCCTGCTGATGGCACTGGTGGTTTCTGCCCTGGTCATCAACTGGGCGATGATTAGCCTGGCGCATATGAAGTTCCGTAAAGCCAAACAGCAGCAGGGCGTGACGCCGCGTTTCCCGGCGCTGTTGTACCCGGTAGGTAACTGGATTTGCCTGCTGTTTATGGCGGCCGTACTGGTCATTATGCTGATGACTGACGGTATGGCTATCTCCGTATATCTGATCCCGGTATGGCTGGTCATCCTTGGCGTCGGCTATATGTTCAAAGAGAAAAGTGCAAAAGCGGTGAAAGCGCACTGATTTTGCCTGCTGCCCTCTCCCGCCCGGGAGAGGGTTGTTATTCAATTGTTATCAACCTCACACTTTCCCCTATGTAGCTGTTTTGTCCATGTTCCCGCCAACATCCTGTAACGCAAATTATGTTTAGCGGGCGAATAATTATTCCCACAACTCACTGGGAGTATCGTCGATGGACAACAGTAAACTATCTGTTAAAGAGAAAATCGGCTATGGGATGGGCGATGCCGGATGCAACATCATCTTTGGCGCCATCATGCTGTTTGTTAATTACTTTTACACGGATATTTTCGGTCTGGCACCTGCACTGGTAGGCGTCTTACTGCTCTCAATTCGCGTGATAGATGCCATCACCGACCCGATCATGGG
Organism: Phytobacter diazotrophicus; assembly: GCF_052061655.1. NCBI lineage: Bacteria > Pseudomonadati > Pseudomonadota > Gammaproteobacteria > Enterobacterales > Enterobacteriaceae > Phytobacter > Phytobacter diazotrophicus. Next base: position 4,730,952 of record NZ_CM125428.1, read on the forward strand.
TGCGATAGCCGACCGCACCCAAAGCAAGTACGGACGTTTTCGTCCATGGCTTTTGTGGATAGCCTTACCCTATGCCGTGTTCAGCGTGCTGATGTTTACCACACCGGACTGGACCTACCATAGCAAAGTTATCTATGCCTTTATTACCTACTTCCTGCTCTCACTCACCTATACCGCGATCAATATCCCCTACTGCTCGTTAGGCGGCGTGATAACCAACGATCCAAAAGAGCGTGTGGCCTGCCAGTCTTATCGTTTTGTGATGGTAGGGATTGCCACCCTGCTGCTGTCGCTGACGTTACTCCCCATGGCCGAATGGTTTGGTGGCGAAGACAAAGCCAAAGGCTATCAGATGGCGATGACGGTTCTGGCGTTTATCGGCATGTGTATGTTCTTGTTCTGCTTCGCTACAGTCCGCGAGCGTGTGCGCCCGGCGGTCCCAACTCATGACGTTATGAAAAAGGACATGAAGGATGTCTGGAAAAACGACCAGTGGGTGCGGATTTTACTGCTCACGCTGTGCAACGTCTGCCCGGGCTTTATCCGCATGGCCGCCACCATGTACTACGTGACCTGGGTCATGGGACAAAGCACTCACTTCGCCACTCTCTTTATCAGCCTGGGCGTTGTCGGCATGATGATCGGCAGTATGCTGGCAAAAGTCCTGACCGACCGCTGGTGCAAGCTTAAAGTCTTCTTCTGGACTAACATCGCGCTGGCGATTTTCTCCTGCGCCTTCTACTTCTTCGATCCGAAAGCCACCGTCATGATCGTGGTGCTCTACTTCCTGTTGAATATTCTCCATCAGATCCCTTCCCCGTTGCACTGGTCGCTGATGGCGGATGTGGACGATTATGGCGAGTGGAAAACCGGCAAACGTATCACCGGGATCAGCTTCTCTGGCAACCTGTTTTTCCTGAAAGTGGGGCTGGCGGTTGCTGGTGCGATGGTGGGCTTCTTACTCTCCTGGTACGGTTATGATGCGGGTGCTAAAGCGCAGAGTGCCAGCGCTATCAATGGAATCATGCTGCTGTTTACCGTTATTCCGGGCGTGGGCTATCTGATTACCGCAGGAGTCGTACGCCTGCTGAAAGTGGATCGGGAACTGATGAAAACCATTCAGGCCGACCTGGAAAAACGCCGCGTCAATTATCATGAACTGAGCGAGAACCAGGGCGTTCCCGTTGGTGAACACGTAAGGAAAGCATAATGAACTGGCCGAATCCCTTTATTGAGCAGCGTGCCGACCCGTATATTTTGCGTCATGATGGCAACTATTATTTTGTGGCCTCAGTCCCGGAATATGACCGGCTGGAAATCCGCCGGGCCAGTACTTTGGAGGGGCTGCGCGAAGCGCAAGGTGTGACCGTCTGGCGTAAACCGGTTACCGGACCAATGAGCGAACTTATCTGGGCGCCTGAGCTCCATCATATCGACGGTAAATGGTATCTCTACTTTGCCGCCACCTGGACGAAGGCGCTGGATGCGCTGAACATGTTCCAGCACCGTATGTTTGTGCTGGAGTGCGCTGATGCCGATCCCCTTAGCGGGATCTGGCTCGAAAAAGGCCAGGTGAAAACCCCGTTCGATACCTTTGCATTGGACGCCACGACCTTTGTTCATCAGGGTAAACGCTGGTACCTGTGGGCACAGAAATCACCGGAGATTGCCGGTAATTCAAACCTCTATATTGCGGAGATGGAAAACCCCTGGACGTTAAAAGGTGAACCTCTCTTACTGAGCAAGCCGGAGTACGACTGGGAATGCAGGGGTTTTCTGGTAAACGAAGGCCCGGCGGTGCTGTTTCACGGCGACAGGCTGTTTATCAGTTACTCTGCCAGCGCCACGGACGAGAACTACTGCATGGGACTGTTGTGGATTGATGTTAACGCTGACCCGCTAGTAGCGGCCAACTGGCATAAATCACCGCAACCGGTATTCCGAACCAGTTACGAGAACCGGCAATATGGCCCCGGTCATAACAGCTTTACCCAAACCGCGGACGGTAAAGATGTGCTGGTCTACCATGCCCGAAACTATACGGAGATTGAAGGCGACCCGCTTTACGATCCAAACCGCCATACCCGCCTGAAGCTGATTCGCTGGCAAGAAAACGGGATGCCAGACTTCGGCATCCCGCCTGCGGATACGCAATAAATTTATACTCTACATCATTCTGTTTGCAGGAAGGCGGCAAGACAGTGAGTCCCCAGGAGCATAGATAACTATGTGACTGGGGTGCGCTGACGCAGTCAGCGCACATGCAGCCTGAAGTATGACGACTATAACGGCACGTGGTTACATCAGCGTGCCGTAAATCGTCAACAGCGCCACCACCACCACCATCACGAACGAGGTTTTTTTGGCCATTGAGACGGCGGCTTTTGGTGTCTCGACTTTATCCATATGCGGCTCGCGGGCCAGCGAGAACTGCGCAAGACGCGTTAATACATGATATTGCGAAGAATGTCGGTCGGTCAGCGAGGCAAACCATGCTGGCAGCGCCTTTTCACCATGGCCAATCAACGCATAAACCACGCCCGCCAGGCGCACCGGGATCCAGTCCAGCACGTGTAAAATCGCGTCGATTCCGGACTGCTGGCGTTCATTCGGCGTCTGATAACGAGCCAGCCATGATTGCCATGCACGCAAAAAGCCGTAGCCAACCAGCGTCACCGGCCCCCATATTCCACCGACGATAAACCAGAACAGCGGTGCCAGATAATAACGAAAGTTGATCCACAAAAGCGCATTTTGCAGTTCGCACAGGTACTCCCGTTCATTACAGCCCGGCGGTATACCATGAATCAACGTGAGCTCATTCGCCATGGCATTATGGGCGTGGCTGTCATTGCGTGCCGCCGCTTTGAGGTAAGCATGGTAATGCAGACGCACTTTTCCAGCACCGATGCACAAAAGCCCCAGCAGGATCCACACCACCAGCAGTGGCACATTGAAAAAGAGCCCCACCAGCGCCTGCAAAATGAGGAAGGTCACCAGCATGGCGACCACCGCCATCAGGAGCGTTCTCAGCAGAGAGTAGTGTTTGACCCGGCGGAACAACACTTCCAGGCGATGATCCAGTTGCCAGTGTTCTCCGAGTTTAAAAAGCCGCTCGGCAATAAGAACCAGCAGCATGGTAAACAGTGTCATGACATCTCCTTATCTGATTCTCCCGCCACCAGCCCGCGAAATCGTGGCCAGTCAAACGCCGGACCGGGATCGGTTTTGCGCTCAGGGGCGATATCGCTGTGCCCGGTCATGTTGCTGGCAATCGAGGGATAAAGCGAAATCAAAGCGTGGGTAACGTTCGCCAGTTGCTGATATTGGGCGTCGGTATAGGGCTGATCGTCGGTGCCTTCCAGCTCAATGCCGATGGAAAAATCATTGCAGCGTTCCCGCCCCTGATAACGCGACACTCCCGCATGCCAGGCTCGCTTATCAAAAGGCACATACTGAACGACTTCACCGTCACGACGAATCAGGCAATGAGCGGAGACGCGCAGATGAACGATCTCAGCAAAAAAAGGATGAGCGTCAGGATCCAACGTACCGGTAAACAGCGCATCGATCCACGGTCCGCCAAATTCACCGGGAGGCAGGCTGATATTGTGGACCACGAGCAACGAAGGGGGTTCACCGTCCGGGCGGCAATCAAAATGCGGAGAAGGTACGCGACGCGCTTCCGCCAGCCAGCCCTCATTTAACTGCATTCAGGATCTCCTTAATTATGGTGCTCAAACACGCTCTAGAGTAGCATGTTCAGACGCTGTCCGGTCATTGTATGTTGACGAAACGTGCAATGACAGGACACTGTCTAACTTTCTGATTCGTTACCCTTTTTGGAGTTTTATCATGCCGCCTCGCCGTTACAACCCGGATCTTCGACGTGACGCGCTTTTGCAACGCATTGAACTGGACATCCCCGCTGCCGTCGCGCAGGCTCTGCGCGAAGATTTGGGTGGAGAAGTGGATGCGAACAACGATATTACCGCGCAATTATTGCCGCCGGATAACCGTTCCCATGCGGTGATTATTACCCGCGAAAAAGGCGTGTTCTGCGGTAAGCGTTGGGTCGAAGAGGTCTTTATTCAGCTGGCTGGCGACGATGTTCGTGTCACCTGGCATGTCGCCGATGGCGATACGGTGACACCAAACCAGCCGTTGTTTGAACTGGAAGGCCCCTCACGCGTTCTGCTCACTGGTGAACGCACGGCGCTTAACTTCGTGCAAACACTGTCGGGTGTTGCCAGTGAAGTAAGCCGCTATGTCGCCTTGCTGGACGGAACCAAAACACAGTTGCTGGATACACGTAAAACCCTGCCTAGCCTGCGTACCGCGCTGAAATATGCAGTTCTGTGCGGCGGCGGCGCGAATCATCGTCTGGGTCTTTCCGACGCGTTCCTGATTAAAGAAAACCACATTATCGCTGCTGGCTCCGTTCGCCAGGCCGTCGAGAAAGCCTTCTGGCTACATCCTGACGTTCCGGTTGAGGTGGAAGTGGAAACGCTGGAAGAGCTGGATGATGCCCTGAAAGCCGGTGCCGATATCATCATGCTGGACAACTTCGATACCCCGATGATGCGCGAAGCGGTAAAACGCACCAATGGTCAGGCGCGTCTTGAAGTTTCCGGCAACGTCACGTTCGAGACTATCCGTGAATTTGCCGAAACGGGCGTCGATTTTATCTCTGTCGGTGCATTAACCAAGCATGTCCACGCGCTGGACCTGTCGATGCGTTTTCGCTGATACCCCATAGCCCGATGGCGTCTCTCTGTCGGGCTTATCCTTCTCTTTTTCCACTGCAAGGTAAAGCCTTTACGCGACGTTATGACTCGTTTTTCGTAAAGCCTCGCAAACCTGTTGTTCAATACTGCAATCTGTTCAATAACGGCTGAAGCTCCGTTCCCGTTTCGTTTTTCGACCCTCGCAGGCCATCCCTTATGTTTGCCAAAGTAACGCCACCTAACTCAAGGAGCGAACAATGGACAAGCAACGAGGCTTCACCCTTATCGAACTGATGGTGGTCATTGGCATTATTGCTATTTTGAGCGCGATCGGTATTCCGGCGTATCAGAACTACCTGCGCAAAGCCGCACTCACCGACATGCTGCAAACCTTTATCCCCTATCGTACGGCCGTTGAGCTATGCGCACTGGACCGTGGCGGCGTCACAGGTTGCGAGGGTGGCACTAACGGTATCCCTGCCCCCACCACCACCCGCTATGTTTCAGCCATGACCATCAGCAAAGGAGTGATTACCCTCACCGGCCAGGAGAGCCTGACAGGCCTGAGCGTAGTCATGACGCCGCAGTGGAATGCAGGCAACGGTATGTCGGGCTGGGCACGTAGCTGCACGGTGGCCGATAGCGGCGCACTGAAACAGGCCTGCGAAGATGTCTTCCGTGGAAGCAGTAATTAAGGACAGCCCATGCGCCAGGATAAACTCACCACGCTGTGCAAACGCCACCATGCCTGCCTGCTTAACTGTGATGAAAAGATACTGACCATTGCCGTCGTGGGCGATCCCTCATCGGAGTTACTGGAAGCATTACGTTTCGCGACACAAAAACGCATTGATATCGAATGCTGGACGCAGGAGCAGATGGACAGCCATCATCAACAGTCTATAGAAGCGCAATCTCTCGTCCCCGTAGAGGATTGGGGTTCAGCAGTCGAATTACTTGACCAGACGCTGCAACAGGCGCTTAGCCAGAGGGCATCCGATATCCATTTTGAACCCGCGGAACATACCTATCGCATCCGGCTGCGTGTTGATGGCGTACTGCATGCGCTGCCTCTGATTCCCGGCGCGCTCGCCAACACGCTGACCGCACGACTGAAAGTACTAGGTAATCTGGATATTGCCGAACGCAGGCTGCCGCAAGACGGTCAGTTCAGCACCACGCTTAACGGACAGAATGTCTCGTTTCGCATTGCCACCCTACCGTGTCGACACGGTGAAAAAGTGGTGCTGAGGTTGTTGCATCAGGTAAGTCAGGCACTCGACCTTCATCAGCTAGGAATGACCCAATCCCAACTGGCGCAATTCCAGCAGGCGTTGAACAAACCCCAGGGACTACTACTGGTCACCGGTCCCACGGGCAGTGGAAAAACCGTGACTCTCTACAGTGCGTTGCAGGCTCGCAATAAGCCTGAGATCAATCTCTGCAGCGTGGAAGATCCGATTGAGATCCCGCTTACTGGCCTCAATCAGACACAGATTAACCCGCGCGCCGGGTTGACCTTCCAGAGCGTATTACGGGCACTTTTGCGCCAGGATCCGGATGTCATTATGGTCGGTGAGATCCGCGATGGTGAAACGGCTGAAATTGCCATCAAGGCCGCGCAAACCGGGCATCTGGTCCTCTCAACACTTCACACCAACTCGACAGCCGAAACACTGGTACGCATCCAGCAAATGGGGGTTGCCCGCTGGATGATCTCCTCCGCGCTCTCGTTGGTTGTCGCACAGCGGCTGGTGCGAAAACTGTGCCCCCACTGCCACAGCCGGGAGCACGAGAATATTAACCTGCCGACATCACTCTGGCCGCGCCCCTTACCGCGCTGGGTATCAAAGGGCTGTGAGCGCTGTTATCACGGATTTTATGGGCGAGTCGCGCTTTTTGAGGTTCTGGAAGTAGACGGGGAACTGCGTCAGGCTATTGCCAGTGGGCTCCCTGCCAGCGACATTGAAAGGCAATCACGTTCGGCGGGCATGATGACATTATTCCAGAATGGCTGTATGGCGGTAGAAAACGGGATCACTACTTTTGAAGAGCTGGTTCGCGTACTGGGTATGCCCGATGGCGAGTAAACAACTCTGGCAGTGGGCCGGGCTGGACGATAACGGTGAGCGGCACGAAGGCGCTTACTGGGCAGAACAGCGCAGCGATGCACTGTTCGCTTTGCAACAGCAATGCCTTCACCCCCTCTCTCTACGCCGTCGCCCTGTACGCCAGGCACAGTGGCGCGGTGAACACAGTAGCGAGGTCATCCACCAGCTTGCCACATTGCTGCAGGCAGGTCTGACACTGCCGGATGGCCTGCAGTTGCTGGCCAAACAGCAGCCTTCTGTTCAGTGGCAGGCGCTATTACAGACACTGGCCGAAAACCTGGCACAGGGCGAGACATTCTCTGGTGCGCTGTCGCGCTGGCCGGAGGTCTTTCCGCCCCTTTACCAGGCAATGATACGAACGGGTGAGCTTACGGGGAAGCTCGATGAGTGCTGCTTTAAACTCGCTGCGCAGCAAAAAACACAGCTTGTCCTGGCGCGGAAAGTGAAAAAAGCGCTGCGCTATCCGCTTATTGTGCTGACATTAGCCTTCATCGTAGTGCTGGCGATGATCTATTTCGTACTCCCGGAATTTGCCACCATTTACCAGACATTTAACACGCCGTTGCCTGCCCTCACGCGTGGGGTGCTTGCGTGCGCGGATATCCTGCAGCAAGCCAGCCTTCCATTAGCCATTATCAGCCTGCTTCTGGCAATTCTGTTGGGGCGTTTACAGAAACAGTCAGGCTGGCTGCGTTATCAGCAGCGTATTTTGCTGGCGTGCCCGCTGATAGGGCAACTTGTTCTTGGACAGAAACTCAGTCAGATCTTTACTGTGCTATCGCTGACGCAGCGTGCTGGCATCGCCTTCTTACAAGGTATGGAAAGCGTTAAAGAAACGCTCACATGCCCATGGTGGCGAGATATTGTTGATGCCATCCATCAGGATATTACACAGGGTCAGTCGATTTCAGCGGCATTCAGCGCCAGAGGGGTTTTTACGCCGCTTTGCATTCAACTGGTCAGTACGGGGGAAGCCTCAGGCGCGCTGGACGCAATGTTATTTAATCTGGCGAGGCATCATAGTGAACAGACGCAACATCAGGCCGACGGGCTGGCCTCCATGCTGGAGCCTTTACTGCTGATTGTGACAGGAATTATTGTCGGCACGCTGATCGTGGCCATGTATCTACCGATTTTCCATCTGGGAGATGCAATGAGTGGAATGGGATGAGACAGGCGCAGCAAACTGCGCCTGTAAGCCGATTAAAGACTATTGAAAACGCGGTTTTCTTGCTCCTGAACGCGAATAAAGGTAGTGCGTTTGGTCAGCTCTTTCAGGCGAGATGCGCCCACATAAGTACAGGCGGAACGCAAGCCACCAAGGATATCGCGCGCTGTATTTTCGACCGGGCCGCGTAGTTTCAACTTAACGGTTTTACCTTCTGCCGCACGGTACTGAGCAACCCCACCAACATGACGGGTCATCGCCGACTCAGAACTCATGCCATAGAACAGCATGAATTTTTCACCGTTTTCGTCAACTACGGTACCGCCGCTTTCTTCGTGCCCTGCTAACATTCCACCGAGCATGACAAAATCAGCCCCGCCGCCGAAGGCTTTCGCCACATCGCCAGGCACGGTACAGCCGCCATCGCTAACGATTTGACCGCCCAAGCCATGTGCTGCATCGGCACACTCAATCACAGCGGAAAGCTGAGGATAACCGACACCGGTTTTCACACGTGTAGTGCAAACAGAACCCGGGCCGATACCGACTTTGACAATATCCGCACCGGAGAGAATCAGCTCTTCACACATTTCGCCTGTTACTACGTTTCCTGCGCAGATCGTTTTGCTCGGCCAGGCTTCGCGTGCTTTCGACACAAACTGTACAAAGTGCTCGGAATAACCATTCGCGACATCAATGCAGACGAAATTCAACTGGGAATGCAGCGCCAGAATTTGTTTGGTTTTTTCAAAGTCGGCGTCTGAGGTGCCTGTTGATACCATGACATGACGCAATACATCGTCAGATTCGCGCTGAACAAATGCTTTCCAGTCTTCGACAGAATAATGTTTATGTACTGCGGTCAGAATATCGAACGAAGCCAGCGCTTTCGCCATAGCAAAGGTGCCAACGGTATCCATATTGGCTGCAATTACCGGTACGCCAGACCAGTTCTGTCCTGAATGCTTAAAGGTAAACTCGCGTTCCAGCTCAACATCGGAACGGCTTTTGAGGGTAGAGCGTTTAGGGCGGATAAGAACGTCTTTAAAGCCTAATTTCAGATCTTCTTCAATACGCATGTGCGGATTCCTGGGGTTAATGGCGAACAACGCAGACTTGCAAACACACAACTCCAGTGACGCTATCATACGCACTAATCAGGACTCCGCAAGACTGCGAAATTCTCTTTTTTTACGCTACAATTCTATAAATTTACCTGGTGAAAGGGCAAGATTAGCCGCATTTGCGTAAGTTCATCTTGTTCAAATTATAACCTACTGATTCAGATGACAAATGCATAGTTATTTTTCCGCGTTTCGCTTACTGACGACCTTAGTAAAGCAAACAGGCAAAATTGAAAATGTGTAGGTTATGATTTTTTTTACCGACTATTTTGAGATCAGGCGCTATGGGGTATACGGTCGCGTTAACCGGAGGTATTGGTAGCGGCAAAAGCACGGTCGCTAATGCCTTCGCCCGTTTGGGTGTTGATATTGTCGATGCAGATATTATTGCCCGCCAGGTTGTTGAACCGGGCTCTGTTGCATTACAAGCCATCTCCGAACATTTTGGTTCAGACATCCTCACACCCGAGGGTTCACTGAACCGTCGCTTATTACGCGAACGCATATTTGCTTCTACAGCCGAGAAAAACTGGCTCAATGGTTTGCTGCACCCATTAATACATCAGCAAACCCAGCGACAAATTGCCGGGGCTACCTCACCCTATGTATTGTGGGTTGTTCCTTTGTTGGTTGAAAACCACTTACAGAGCAAAGCTGACCGGGTATTGGTTATCGACGTCTCCCCAGAGACGCAAATTTTGCGAACGATGCAGCGTGACGGCGTAAGCCGTGAAAATGCTGAGCATATTCTGGCGGCGCAAGCGACACGTGAAGCACGCCTTGCCGTTGCGGATGATATTATTGACAATAATGGCGCACCAGATGCAATTGCATCGGATGTTGCCCGCCTGCATGCGGCTTATCTGAGCTATGCATCGCAGGCAGTTTCACAGGAAAACCCTTAATGCAGACCCACGTCCTATTTGAACACCCGCTCAATGAAAAGATGCGCACCTGGCTGCGTATCGAATTCCTGCTCCAGCAACTCACCGCCCGCCTTCCTCTTGGCGATCATGCAGATGCGCTGCATTTCTTCCGTAATGCCGGTGAGCTACTGGATATTTTCGAGCGTGGTGATACGCGTACCGAATTGCTTAAAGAACTGGAACGCCAGCAACGTAAATTAAAAGCCTGGGCCGAAGTGCCTGGTGTTGATCAGGGACGTATCGATGCCATTCGCCAGCAGTTAAAAGAGACCAGCACCATGCTGATGGCAGCCCCCCGGATTGGGCAGTTGCTGCGTGAAGACCGTCTCATCGGCCTGGTCCGCCAGCGTCTGAGTATACCGGGCGGCTGTTGCAGCTTTGATTTGCCCACCCTGCATGTCTGGCTGCATTTGCCACAGGTTCAGCGTGACGAGCAGGTGAATATCTGGCTGTCCAGCCTGACGCCACTCAATCATACTTTGTCACTGATTCTGGATTTGATCCGCAACTCAGCCCCGTTCCGTAAGCAAACCAGTCTGAACGGTTTTTACCAGGATAATGGTGAAGATGCCGATCTGCTTCGCCTGCAACTGGATTTAGACAGCCAGTTATTCCCACAGATTTCGGGGCATAAAAGTCGTTTCGCCATTCGTTTCCTGCCGCTCGATAGCGAAAATGGCATCATCCCGGAACGCCTGGATTTCGAACTGGCTTGTTGTTAAGGAGAAATGATGTCAGACGCAACGCGTGTTAATTGCCCGACCTGCGGCAAAAGCGTGGTATGGAGCGAAACCAGCCCGTTTCGTCCGTTCTGTTCAAAACGCTGCCAGTTAATAGACCTGGGTGAATGGGCTGCGGAAGAAAAGCGCATCCCAAGTGCAGGGGATCTTTCCGACAGTGACGACTGGAGTGAAGAACAGCAGTAAATGGCGCGGTGGCGGGAAGTCCCGCCACACTTTGCGCCATCAGGCGTTTGCCAGTTTTGAGATGACAGGTTCATTAGCAGGTGGGAACTCATCTGCCAGCAGTTGAGTCTGATGGACCCAACGCCCAGGCTGTCCTTCTTTTCCCCACGGTTCGCCTTCCCACTGCTCAACAAGATAAAACCAGAGCGTAATATGGCGGTCCGGGAAACGATATTCCAGTTTATCGAACAGGCTGGCCGCACCAGCTTTGATACCCACTTCTTCGTGCAGCTCACGGATAACCGCTTGTTCAGGCGTTTCACCTTCTTCGATCTTGCCGCCAGGAAATTCCCATTTATTCGCCATATGCGCATCGGCTGCGCGCTGGGTAATAAAGATTTCTCCCTGTGGATTGCGAATAATTCCGACGGCGATTTGCAGTATTTTCATTGTCGTTACTCCATAAAAAAGGCGCAGATATCTGCGCCTTTCTTTATTTATTCGTGCCTTAGCTCAGACGGCCATGGCACTGTTTGTATTTTTTACCTGACCCGCAAGGACAAGGATCGTTGCGACCGACTTTACGATCGCCAGTCTGCGCTGCCAGTGCTGCCGCCGCCTCAGATTCATCATCACGGTGGCTAAGTTGCTGCATCTGCGCCAGACGCTCTGCTTCTTCGCGGCGCTGCTGCTCCATTGCTTCAACTTCTTCCGGCATACGTACCTGAACTTTACTCAGGGTGCTGATCACTTCATATTTCAGCGACTCGAGCATCGCGGCGAACATAGAGAAAGATTCGCGCTTGTACTCCTGCTTCGGATCTTTTTGCGCATAGCCACGTAAATGGATCCCCTGACGCAGATAGTCCATCGCCGCCAGGTGCTCTTTCCACAGTGAGTCCAGCGTTTGCAGCATGACGCCTTTTTCGAAGTGGCGCATCATCTCTGCGCCAACAACCTCTTCTTTGCGAGCGTAGACTTCAACTGCCTGAGCAAGGATACGCTCACGCAGGGTCTCTTCATGCAATTCCGGCTCTTTATCCAGCCACTCAGCAATCGGTAGATCGAGGTCGAAATCATTTTTCAGGCGTTCCTGCAAACCAGGAATATCCCACATTTCTTCCAGCGACTGCGGTGGGATGTGAGCGTCGATAGTCGCTTTGAACACATCCTCACGAATGCTGTTAATGGTCTCGCTCACATCAGACACATCCAACAGTTCGTTACGCTGTGTGTAGATTGCGCGACGCTGATCGTTCGCCACGTCATCATATTCCAGCAGTTGTTTACGGATATCGAAGTTGCGGCTTTCCACTTTACGTTGCGCGTTGGCAATCGCCTTGGTCACCCATGGATGTTCAATCGCCTCGCCCGGTTTCATCCCCAGTTTACGCATCATGCTCGAAACACGGTCGGAGGCAAAAATACGCATCAGCGCATCTTCCATCGACAGGTAGAAGCGGGATGAGCCCGGGTCACCCTGACGACCAGAACGACCACGCAACTGGTTATCGATACGGCGTGATTCGTGACGCTCGGTACCAATGATATGCAGACCACCCGCAGCCAGAACAGCATCGTGACGCACCTGCCAGTCCGCTTTGATCTTTGCGATCTGCTCCGGCGTCGGGTCGGTCAGTTCGGCGACTTCTGCCTGCCAGCTACCACCCAACACAATATCGGTACCACGACCAGCCATGTTAGTTGCGATCGTTACCGCTGCGGTATAACCCGCCTGAGCAACGATATCTGCTTCTTTGGCGTGGAACTTCGCATTCAATACGTTGTGTTTGATACCCGCTTTCGTCAGCTCATTTGAAACCACTTCGGATTTCTCAATGGAAATCGTACCCACCAGCACCGGCTGGCCAGCGGCGGTACGCTCACGGATATCTTCGATAATCGCCTGAATTTTTTCCGCCTCGGTCATGTAGACCAGATCCGGCATATCTTTACGGATCATCGGACGGTTGGTCGGCACCACCACGGTGTCGAGTTTATAAATAGAACTGAACTCGAATGCTTCGGTATCAGCAGTACCGGTCATCCCCGCCAGTTTCTCGTACAGACGGAAGTAGTTCTGGAAGGTAATAGAAGCCAGCGTCTGGTTTTCGTTCTGAATATCCACACCTTCTTTGGCTTCCACAGCCTGGTGCAGGCCATCAGACCAACGGCGGCCCTGCATGGTACGACCGGTGTGTTCATCGACGATGATAACTTCGCCGTCTTTAACGATGTAATCCACATCACGGGTGAACAAAGCGTGCGCGCGCAGCGCTGCGGTAACATGGTGCATCAGCATAATGTTACCCGGAGAGTACAGTGACTCTCCTTCATCCATGATGCCTTCTTTAACCAGTAATTCTTCAATCAGCACCAGACCACGTTCAGTCAGGTTCACCTGACGCGCCTTCTCATCAACGGAGAAGTGGCCTTCGCCCTGGAAAGTATCGGAATCTTCCTTCTCCTGACGAATCAGGTGCGGGATGATTTTGTTCACTTTTTTGTACATTTCCGAGCTGTCTTCAGCCGGGCCGGAGATGATCAGCGGTGTACGTGCTTCATCGATGAGGATGGAGTCCACCTCATCCACCAGCGCATAGTGCAGTTTGCGCTGTACGCGTTCTTCAGGGCTGAACGCCATGTTGTCACGCAGGTAGTCAAAACCATATTCGTTGTTAGTACCGTAGGTGATATCTGCGGCATACGCTTCGCGCTTCGCCACAGACGGCATCCCCGGCAGGTTGATACCGACGGTCATGCCCAGGAATTCGAACAGCGGACGGTTGTTTTCGGCGTCGCGTTGCGCCAGGTAGTCGTTCACGGTGACCACGTGGACACCTTTGCCGCTCAGCGCATTCACATAAGCAGGCAGCGTCGCGGTCAGCGTTTTACCTTCACCGGTACGCATCTCTGCGATGCAGCGTTCATTCAATACCATGCCGCCGAGTAACTGGACGTCGAAGTGGCGCATACCGAAGACACGTTTACTGGCTTCGCGCACGACTGCAAACGCTTCCGGAATCAGGCTTTCAACCGTTTCGCCTTTTTCCAGACGGCCGCGAAATTCCGCGGTTTTTGCTTTCAGTTCGTCGTCTGACAGCTTTTCCATTTCCGGCTCCATCGCATTGATGATGCCGACTGCTTTGCGCATACGACGCAGTGTACGATCGTTACGACTACCGAATACTTTTGTTAATAATTTGATAAGCATAATAAAATCTCAAACGCCCCGCTCTGCGGAGTCACAAAATTAGTTGAAGGATAAATTTTTCAGCTAAGGCGTTGAGGTCCCGCACGGATGCCCTGTACCTGGCTAATCCAGGCCCGGACGCTAAACGCGGAATGGGTGGGGAAATCAGTATCAAATGTCTGGCTAACACGTGCTGTCGGTCTCTGCTCCTGGGTCAGCAGTGCGCTGAGCGTATCCAGCAGAGCGAGATGATGCGCCTGCAAAGGCAGCGGCTCTTCCACGACGGGTAAGGCCTGCGGCGCCATCGCAAAAGAGAGATGTCGAATAACGGTACGGATAGCATGCTGATGCCAGTAATCAACAGTGAAGCTTGGGCGGCGAGTCCCTTCAAGCAACGCGAGGTTGGTGAAGTTGACGCTGCCAGCGCCTTCATGATTACGCGTCGTTGCTTTGGCCGGTTCAGTGTGGTTACTGTTGCTGAGCGCAGGCATGCCAAAACTTGCCGCGACCATCCCTAATAAGAGATGCGGCCAGAAATAACGTCTGCCAAATTGTCGCCAGCGCGTCAGAATTCCGCTCACTCAGTCCACCAAAAAAATCACTGTTGCCCGTTTTTTACTTCGGTACGCGTTATTTTGCGCAAAGATATTACCATTAATGCAGCGGGAGGCCAGCGATTATAAGGCGCTCTGAGGGATAAAAACGGCCAGGAAAGCAGCGATCGCGCTCATTGAGTGGTAAAAAGAATCTTTATGAACCAAAGCGAGGCAAAAGTACAGATTTTAAAATAAAAAACGACTGGCACTCCTGGCAGGAGAGAGGGTGCCAGGTGGACCAGTCGAATTTAGGTCTTAATTATTGTCTGGTATTACGCCAGAACCATCGTCGGTGCTTTGAACGCCAATGGCAGTTCCGCATCGTCTTCGAAGGTCACAAATTCCCAGGCTTCCTGTTTCGCCAGGACCGCCTGCAACAATTTGTTGTTCAGCGCGTGACCAGATTTATATGCGGTAAACGCACCGATGATATTGTGACCACACATGAACAAGTCACCAATCGCGTCGAGCATTTTGTGACGAACGAATTCGTCTTCAAAACGCAGGCCGTCTTCGTTCAATACGCGATAATCGTCAACAACGATGGCACAATCGAAGCTACCGCCCAGGCACAAACCACGGGACTGCAGATATTCGATATCACGCATGAAACCGAAGGTACGCGCGCGGCTAATCTGGCGCATAAACGCGTCGGCAGAAAAGTTCATCGCGTAACGCTGGGTGCTGGCATCAATGGCCGGGTGGTTAAAGTCGATGGTGAAATCGAGAGAGAAACCGTTAAACGGTTTAAACTCTGCCCATTTATCACCGTCTTCAACGCGGACCGTCTCTTTGATTCGCACGAATTTCTTCGCACTGCGCAGCTCTTCGATGCCTGCATCCAGCAGAAGATAAACGAACGGTGCAGCACTACCATCCATAATCGGGATTTCCGGCGCATCGACTTCAACAATAATGTTGTCGATACCCAGACCGGCCAGAGCAGCATTAAGATGCTCTACGGTTGAAATCCGCACGTCATGCTCGTTCACCAGACACGTACAGAGCATTGTATCACGCACAGATTTAGCATCAGCCGGGAAATCTACCGGTGGATTCAAGTCAGTGCGACGATAGATGACCCCGGTGTTGGCCGGCGCAGGGCGCAACGTCAGTGTGACTTTCTTGCCGGTATGTAAACCGACACCAGTCGCCTGAACGATACGTTTAAGTGTCCTTTGTTTGATCATCGTATAATCTCGCCTAATTAACTATCCAACCGAAGTGTACTACACAATCGGCGGGGCAGTTTAGCACAAAGAGCGAAGATGCCCAACTTCCAGCGTATTCTTAATCAGCTTGCTTACGCAAAAACGCTGGAATATCCAGGTAATCCGGTTCTTTAGTCGTCTGCGGCGTATTGTCGTTGACCACTTTAGACTGAGGTTTCTGCTCCTGCTGCATCGTTGACATGCCATGCTGCTGGTAGCGGTCCATCACCGGTTGTTGCTGCTGTTTGTTGGTCACCAGAGTAATTTCCGGACGTTTGTCCATACCAATACCGGTTGCAACAACAGTCACACGCAGCTCATCATTCATATCCGGATCCAACGATGTACCAATAACAACAGTAGCATTATCAGAAGCGAATGCACGAATAGTGTTACCCACCGTTTCGAACTCATCGAGACGCAGGTCGAAGCCCGCGGTGATGTTAACCAGCACGCCGCGCGCACCAGACAGATCGATATCTTCCAGCAGCGGAGAGGAGATCGCCATTTCCGCAGCTTCTTCCGCGCGGTCTTCGCCTCTCGCAACACCAGAGCCCATCATGGCATAGCCCATTTCGGACATCACGGTACGCACGTCAGCAAAGTCGACGTTCATCAGACCCGGACGGGTAATCAATTCGGCGATACCCTGCACCGCACCTTTCAGTACGTCGTTAGCCGCACCGAATGCATCCAGCAGAGAAATACCACGACCGAGAACTTTCAGCAGTTTATCGTTCGGGATAGTAATCAGCGAGTCCACATGTTTGGACAGCTCGGCGATACCCTGTTCAGCGAATGCCATACGCTTCTTGCCTTCAAAATTGAAAGGCTTGGTCACAACGGCAACCGTCAGGATACCCAAATCTTTAGCCACTTCTGCAACGACCGGTGCCGCACCCGTGCCGGTGCCGCCGCCCATACCCGCTGCGATAAAGACCATGTCTGCACCATCAAGCGCAGCGCGCAGTGCTTCACGGTCTTCTTCAGCCGCATTACGACCGACTTCCGGGTTAGCCCCAGCGCCCAGACCTTTGGTGATACCACCACCGATCTGAATGGTCTGACCCACCGCAGTCTTACGCAACGCTTGCGCGTCGGTATTCACTGCGAAGAATTCAACACCCTCAATGCGCTCGCGCACCATGTGTTCAACGGCATTACCGCCGCCGCCACCGACGCCGATGACTTTAATCACCGCGTCGTTGGTCAGTTCCATAGGTTCAAACATAATTTCTCTCCGTTTTGTGCCTGTCGCCTGAGACCGCGAATGTTTTCGGTCTCTGAAAATTAAAATTCTTTACGCAGCCAGCTGTTGATTCGTTTAAACCACGAGCCGACTGATGCACGTTTTTCCACTTCTGCTTCACCACTGAGATGGGTTTCTTTCCCGTAGTGCAGCAATCCCACCGCCGTTGAGTAGTACGGCTCCTGGGCGTAATCCGTTAAACCTGTAATATTGAGCGGCGCACCAATACGCACCTGCGTATGGAATACGCGCTGAGCACAGGCCGCAAGACCTTCAATTTGCGCTGCTCCGCCCGTTAACACAATCCCCGCCGCCAGATGATGTTTCACCCCTTGCTGACGAAGCTGCTCTTGTAACTGCAAAATCTCATCATTCACCAGATTGAGCAACTCGGTATAACGCGGCTCAATCACGTCGGCCAGCGTCTGGCGCTGCAAACTACGCGGTGGACGCCCACCCACACTCGGGACTTCGACACTCTCGTCTTTACCTACAATGGAACCCAGTGCGCAACCATGGCGAACTTTAATGGCTTCAGCATCGCTGGGTGGCGTACCGAACGCATAAGCGATATCGCTGGTCACGACATTCCCCGCATACGGGATCACTTTCGTATGGCGCAGCGCTCCGCCTGTATAAACGGCCATGTCCATTGTACCACCACCGATGTCTACAACGCAGACACCCAGCTCACGTTCATCTTCCGTCAATACGGAATAACTGGACGCCAGTCCGGCGAAAATAAGTTGGTCAACTTTCAGACCACAACGTTCCACGGCTTTAACAATGTTTTTCGCCATATCGTTATGGCAAGTAATCAGATGTACTTTCGCCTGCATACGCACACCTGAAAGACCTACCGGGTTTTTGATACCTTCCTGGTAATCAATGGCATATTCCTGAGGAATGACATGCAGAACGCGGTGTTCATCACGCACACGTACCGATTTCGCCGTATGCACCACATTTTCTACATCTTCCTGTGTCACTTCTTCTTCTGAAATCGGCACCATACCAATTTCATTCTGGCAGCTAATATGTTTACCCGATAACGCCAGATAAACAGAGGAAATCTGGCAATCGGCCATCAATTCGGCCTGATCGATGGCGCGCTGAACGCATTTCACCACAGATTCCAGGTCGTTAACGCCACCTTTATCCATACCACGGGACGGGCAGCTTCCCACTCCGATGATATTGATCATACCGTCGGGCAGAACTTCCCCTACCAAAGCGGCTACCTTCGCGGTACCAATCTCCAGTCCTACTACCAGTTTTCTGTCCGTCGCCTTGATCATTATTGTTCTGCCTGTGCCTGATTCTGTTGCTGATTAGGGTCCTGAACTGGGGCCGGCTTCCAACCTACCGCCGCGCCAGAGTCATAGCGTAAATCCACGTAACTGATTTCTTTGTGATCCGCCTGCGCCTGCTGTTGCAGAACCGGATACAGTTCGACAAAGCGCGCCAGGCGTTTCATCGTATCGCCACGGCCGAGGTTCAGCTTAATATCGTTATTCAGCGTCACCTGCCACGACCGCCGGGCAGTCATCGCCGCCTCTTTCAACGTGAATTTATCCTTCGCCAGCACCTGCCCCATGTCATGGAAGCCCTGTAAAACTTCGCTCTCACTCCCTTCCGGGCCATACAGCATGGGTAAAACCTGCTTGCTGGTTCGATCCGCAGGAACGCTGAACGAATTACCGTCCATGTCCACCATATGCTGATCATTCCAACGTGCTATGGGCACATATTCAACCAGATGAATCTTCAATTCATCAGGCCATTGCTTTCTGACACTCGCCTGCTTTATCCAGGGCAGACGTTCAATCTGGCTCTGGATAATATTGACATCCTGCGTCATAAACGTGCCGGGTGC
Organism: Phytobacter diazotrophicus; assembly: GCF_052061655.1. Taxonomy (NCBI): domain Bacteria; kingdom Pseudomonadati; phylum Pseudomonadota; class Gammaproteobacteria; order Enterobacterales; family Enterobacteriaceae; genus Phytobacter; species Phytobacter diazotrophicus. The sequence goes on from NZ_CM125428.1 coordinate 4,750,038, forward strand.
GCCAAGCGCCAGAATTGACTGGCGAATGTCGTCGTTGCGGGTGTAATGACGATCGCCTGTCAGCACCAGCTTCGACAACGGTAAACGTTGCGCATCTTCCATCCAGCCCAGGACTACCCAGCCGCTAGCCAACACGGTACACAACACCGTCAGCAGGAACAGGATTCCTGCAAGACGCGTTCCATTATTACGACGGGAGGAAGGCATTTCCTCGACATCGCGATTTCTCGTGTTCAGCGCAGCCTGAGACATATCACTCCGCCAGTTCCAGAATTCGCACGACCAACTGCGAGAAGGTTAACCCCGCCTGTCGCGCTGCCATCGGGACCAGGCTATGACTCGTCATGCCCGGCGCGGTATTGGCTTCCAGCAGATAAAATTGCCCATCACTGTCTAACATAGCGTCAATTCTTCCCCAGCCCCGACATCCCAGCGCACGCCAGGCGTCCAGTACCAGGTTTTGTAAATTGGCCTCATCTTCTGCTTCCAGACCTGACGGACAGAAATATTTCGTCTCATCAGAGAGATACTTCGCCTCATAATCATAGAAGGTTCCAGCGGGCTGAATGCGAATTGACGGTAAAATTTCTTTTCCGAGCATGGCAACTGTAAATTCGGGCCCACTTAGCCATTTTTCGATAAGAACTTCATCATCATGTTGAAAGGCAAGCGCTAACGCAGCCGCTAATGCACCAGATTCCTCAACTTTTGACATCCCGACACTTGAGCCTTCACGGCTCGGTTTAACGATAACCGGTAAACCTAACGCAGCAATGCGCTGAATAACGTCGTTATTGAGTCCCGATTCAAATTCGCTGCGCGTTAACGCAACCCACGGGGCGACCGGTAACCCTGCACCTTGCCAGAGCAATTTACTGCGCAATTTATCCATTGAGATTGCCGATGCCATAACACCGCTGCCGGTATAGGGCACCCCTGTTATCTCCAGCAATCCTTGCAGCGTACCGTCTTCACCGCCACGCCCGTGCAGCGCAATGAATGCTTTATCGAAGCCCATCGCTTTCAGGCGAGTGACATCCACATCACGCGGGTCAATCGGGTGGGCATCAACGCCCCCCTCACGTAAACCCGCAAGCACCGCAGCGCCGGAGTTTAATGACACCTCACGCTCAGCAGAAACCCCGCCCAGCAGGACCGCGACTTTATCAGCCATTGCGCTCGTCCTCCTGTTGCGGCTTGAGTTTCACTTCCGCCAGTTGACGCGCAATCTTACCGACATTGCCTGCGCCCTGAATCAGAATCAAATCATTACCGGTCAGAACCGGAGCCAGCATTGCCGCGGTTTGAGCCGGATCGGACACCAGAATCGGGTCTATTTTTCCACGGCCGCGAATGGTACGGCACAGGGAACGGCTGTCGGCTCCCGGAATCGGCGTTTCGCCCGCAGAGTAAACATCCAGCATTAGCAGCGAATCAACCTGCGTCAGAACATTGGCAAAATCGTCATACAGATCGCGCGTACGGGTAAAGCGATGCGGCTGGAATACCATCACCAGATTTTTATCCGGCCAGCCCGCGCGCGCCGCTTTAATGGTGGCGTCCACTTCCGTCGGGTGATGACCGTAATCATCCACCAGCATGGCAGTCCCTGGCTTACCGTTGACGGATTCCAGCGGAAACTCACCCAGGAAATCAAAACGACGACCGGTGCCCTGGAAGCTCTCCAGCGCGCTCAGAATATCTTCGTCATCAATGCCTTCCTCAGTCGCCACCGCGACCGCGGCCGCTGCATTAAGCGCATTATGACGGCCCGGCGCATTGAGCGTGACATGCAGTTCCGGCTTATCCTGGCGAATCAGGGTGAAATGCCCTTGCGCGCCTTTCTGTTGATAGTTTTCAATGCGTACATCCGCATCCTGGCTAAAGCCGTATGTGGTGAGCTGACGACCCACTCGCGGTAATAATTCGCGAATAACAGGATCGTCCACGCACATCACCGCGCGACCATAGAACGGCAGGTTGTGCAGGAAGTTGATAAACGTCGTTTTTAAATTCTCGAAGTCACCCTGGTAGGTGTCCATATGGTCAGCTTCGATATTGGTGACAATCGCCACCATTGGCTGCAGATGGAGGAATGACGCATCACTCTCGTCTGCTTCCGCAATCAAATAACGGCTGTTACCCAGACGCGCATGTACGCCTGCCGCTTTCACCAGACCGCCATTCACGAAGGTAGGATCAAGCCCGCCTTCGGCGTAAATGCTGGCAACCATAGCCGTGGTTGTCGTTTTGCCATGCGTACCGGCGATAGCGATACCGTGGCGAAAGCGCATCAGCTCTGCCAGCATTTCGGCACGGCGAATCACCGGGATGCGCGCTTCATTCGCGGCTACGATTTCCGGGTTATCCGCTGCAATCGCGCTGGACACAACGACAACACTTGCATCGCTAACGTTCTCCGGGCGATGGTTGAAATAGATGGTCGCGCCAAGCGACGCCAACTGCTGCGTTACCGGATTCGGCGCCAAATCAGAACCGCTGATTTGATAACCTTCGTTAGCCAAAACTTCGGCAATACCGCCCATGCCAGCACCGCCAATGCCGACAAAGTGAATGTGCCGGACGCGACGCATCTCGGGCACGATTGAACGCAGTTTCGCCAGTTGTTGTGTATTCATTCTCTAAACGCCATCTACCACTTCAAATTCGCGCGACGCAAAAGGCGTCGCCAGTATTAAGCCTGTGCTGCAAGACTCACTTCTTTTGCCACTCGTTCAGTGGCATCGGGAATGGCGGCGGCGCGTGCGCGCTCGGCCATTTCCAGTAATGCTTCCCGGTTCCAGCCTGCAAGTGTCTCTGCCACGGCATCGACCGTAAATTGCGGCTGCTCCAGAATCTTCGCCGCCCCCGCCTTTTCCAGCGGCAGCGCATTCCAGTACTGCTGTCTATCCTTATGCTGGAATGGAACAAATAACGCAGGCAGGCCTGCGGCAGCGATCTCACTGACCGTCAGTGCGCCAGAGCGGCATACCACAACATCTGCCCAGGCATAGGCCTGCGCCATATCATCAATAAATTCGGTCACTTTATGCTGAAGCTGACCGGCATCGGCGTAGGCCTGCTCAACGGTTTGCTGAGCCCCCTTTCCACTCTGATGCCAGATAGTCACCGCGCTGCCCAGTTTTGCCGCGACCTGCGGCATCGTCTGATTCAGTACGCGCGCCCCCTGCGAACCACCCACCACAAGAACCCGCACCGGCCCTTCACGGCCCGGCAATCGTTCTTGCGGCAACGGCAGCGCCAGCACATCCACACGTACCGGATTTCCTACCACCTCGGCTTTCGGGAATGCGCCCGGAAAAGCCTGCATGACTTTGGTGGCAATCTTCGCCAGCCATTTGTTAGTCAGCCCTGCGATACCGTTTTGCTCATGCAGCACGACGGGAATACCTAGCGACCATGCGGCTAACCCGCCTGGGCCAGAGACATAACCGCCCATGCCCAGCACTACGTCCGGCTTGAAGCGCTGCATAATGGCGCGCGCCTGACGCCAGGCGTTAAAAATTCTCAACGGCGCAAGCAGCAGGGCTTTCACCCCTTTGCCGCGAAGGCCGGAGATACGGATGAAGTCAATCTCGATACCGTGTTTCGGTACCAGGTCGGCTTCCATGCGATCGGCGGTTCCGAGCCAGCGCACTTGCCAGCCCTGATCCATTAAATGGTGCGCAACCGCAAGCCCGGGGAACACATGCCCGCCGGTACCGCCTGCCATCACCATTAACCGCTTCGGTTGACCGCTCATCGTGAACCTCGTGTAAACGCCTGGGCTTTTTCCAGACGCGTTTCATAATCAATACGTAACAACAGCATGATGGCCGTCGACATAATCAATAAACTGGAGCCGCCATAACTGATGAGCGGCAGAGTCAGCCCTTTAGTCGGCAGCATACCTGCGGCTGCGCCAACGTTTACTAATGCCTGGAAGCTGAACCAAATACCGATCGAGCAGGCCAAAAAACCCGAAAACCGCTGATCGATTTCCAGCGCCTTGCGTCCGATGGACATGGCGCGGAAAGCGACGAAGAATACCATTAAAAGTGCCAGTACCACACCGATATAACCCAGTTCTTCGCCGATAATGGCGAAGATGAAGTCGGTATGTGCTTCGGGCAGATATTCCAGCTTTTGTACCGAGTTCCCAAGCCCCTGGCCCCACAGCTCACCGCGACCAAATGCCATCAACGACTGCGTTAGCTGGTAGCCGCTACCAAACGGATCATCCCAGGGGTTCCAGAACGATGTCACACGACGAATACGGTATGGCTCAGCCAAAATCAGCAAAATCACCGCTGCAATACCAGAGCCGATAATGGCGATGAACTGCCACAGTTTTGCCCCGGCCAGGAATAACATCGCCAGCGTGGTAATAAAGAGCACAACCACGGTACCCAGGTCAGGCTGTGCCAGCAGCAGCACGGCGAGCACCATAATGACGCCCATCGGTTTAAGGAAGCCGCGCAAGTTATTACGCACCTCATCAACCTTACGCACCAGGTAGTTCGCCAGATAACAAAACAGCGACAGCTTGGTAAATTCCGCAGGCTGGAAACGCATTACTCCAAGGTCAATCCAGCGCGATGCCCCGTTGATTGAGCTACCCACCACCAGAACCACCAACAGCATGACAATGGCGGCTACCAGCATTACCGAGCTCCAGCGCTGCCAGAACTCCATCGGTAACCGCAGCGTTACCAGCCCCAGACAAAACGCCAGAAACAGATACAGCGCATGGCGTTTGGCAAAGAAAAACGGGTCCGCCGTCAGTCGCTGCCCTACCGGCATGGATGCCGAAGTCACCATGATGAATCCGATCGCCGCCAGGCCCAGCGTCAGCCAGAACAGCGTGCGGTCGTACATGACCAGGCTGTCGTTGTCCTTCTGGCGTGAGCCCATCACCCAACCTTTTAATGCCCCAAATAACCAGCTCAGGATCCCAAATCCTGGCAGGTGCGGCATTCTCGGGCGGGGGAGACTTAAACGCATCAACCTAACTCCTGCGCCAGGCGGGTAAAGACATCGCCACGCTGTTCAAAATTCTTAAATTGATCAAGGCTGGCGCAGGCGGGTGATAACAACACCATATCGCCCGGTTGCACACGCGTCGCAATCAGGCGCATCGCCTGTTCCATATCCTGTGTTTGATCAGTAATTTCCGGACGCAACGTAGCCAGTTCTGCGCCGTCACGACCAAAGCAATACAAGCGAACATTACTGCCTTCGAGATAACGTTTCAGCGGAGAGAAATCCGCCGATTTACCGTCTCCACCGAGTAGCAGGTGCAGCGTGCCATCTACATGCAGGCCGTTCAGTGCCGCCTCAGTACTGCCGACATTGGTCGCTTTGGAATCGTTAATCCAGCGCACGCCGTTGTGCTCCAGCGCCAACTGGAAGCGGTGCGCCAGACCAGTAAACGTGGTCAACGCTTTCAGGCTGCTGGCGCGCGGTAACCCCACGGCATCGGCCAGGGCCAAGGCCGCCAGCGCGTTCGTATAATTGTGCTGGCCGCTAAGCTTCATTTCTTTAACGTTCAGCACCTTCTCACCTTTCACACGCAGCCAGGTTTCCCCCTGCTGGCGATTGAGATGGTAATCGCCGACATCCACGCCAAAGCTTACACAGCGCTCATCCGCACCACGCACTGGCATGGTCAGCGCGTCATCTGCATTCACCACACAAACCTTCGCATTTTCATAAACACGCAGTTTCGCCGCACGGTACTGCTGGAGACCAAACGGATACCTGTCCATATGATCTTCGGTAACGTTGAGGATGGTCGCCGCCGCCGCATGCAGGCTGGATGTGGTTTCAAGCTGGAAGCTCGAAAGTTCCAGCACGTAAAGATCGCAGGCAGATTCCAGCAGCATCAGCGCGGGCAGGCCAATATTGCCGCCAACGCCGACGTTCTTGCCGGCGGATTTCGCCATTTCGCCAACCAGCGTAGTGACCGTGCTTTTGCCGTTCGACCCGGTGATCGCCACGATCGGCGCCTGCGCTTCACGGCAAAAAAGCTCAATATCGCCAACGATCTCAACGCCCGCATCCGCCGCTGCACTCAGCGACGGATGCGCCAGTGCGATCCCTGGGCTCGCGACGATCAGATCGGCCGCCAGCAGCCAGTCATCATTCAGACCACCAAGATAGCGCTCCACCTCTTCCGGGAGCTTATCCAGCCCCGGAGGCGAAACGCGGGTATCCATCACTTTCGGCGTAACACCGCGCGCGCGGAAAAATTCCACGCACGAGAGTCCCGTCAGACCAAGACCAATAATGACGACTTTTTTACCCTGGTAATCTGCCATGATTAACGTACCTTGAGCGTTGCCAGGCCAATCAGGACCAGCATCAGCGAAATAATCCAGAAGCGCACAATAACGCGCGGCTCCGGCCAGCCTTTCAGTTCATAGTGATGGTGAATCGGCGCCATACGGAAAATACGCTGACCACGCAATTTGAACGACCCAACCTGCAAAATCACAGACAGGGTTTCGACGACGAAGACGCCGCCCATAATGACCAACAGGAATTCCTGACGCAGCAGCACGGCGATAATGCCCAGTGCGCCGCCTAACGCCAGCGAGCCCACATCCCCCATAAAGACCTGAGCGGGATAGGTGTTAAACCACAGAAATCCCAGCCCCGCGCCGACAATTGCCGTACAGACGATAACCAGCTCGCCCGCATGACGCAGATACGGAATGTGCAGATAACTGGCAAAGTTCATGTTACCTGTCGCCCAGGCCACTAACGCAAAACCCGCCGCCACAAACACGGTGGGCATAATCGCCAGACCATCCAGACCGTCAGTCAGGTTGACCGCGTTACCTGTTCCCACAATCACGAAATAAGCCAGCAGGATGTAGAAAATGCCCAATTGCGGCATAACATCTTTAAAGAACGGCACCACCAGCTGCGTAGCGGGCGTATCGTTGCCCGCAAGGTACAATGCAAAGGCGACGCCCAGGGCAATCACCGACATCCAGAAATATTTCCAGCGCGCAATCAGGCCCTTCGTGTCTTTGCGCACCACTTTGCGGTAGTCATCAACAAAACCAATAATGCCGTAGCCAACCAGGACAACCAGAACGCACCAGACGTATGGATTGGACGGGTAAGCCCACAGCAGCACAGAAACGACGATCGCTGTCAGAATCATGATGCCGCCCATGGTTGGCGTACCACGTTTACTGAAATGCGACTCCGGGCCATCGTTACGCACGACCTGGCCAAAAGAGAGTTTTTGCAGACGGGCAATCATGCGCGGCCCCATCCATAAAGAGATGAAGAGCGCAGTCAGCAGGCTGACGATGGCGCGAAACGTCAAATAGGAGAAGACGTTAAAGCCAGAATAATATTTGACCAAATGTTCGGCCAGCCAAACTAACATGCCCTTTTCTCCTGTAATGCGCGTGCGACCTCTTCCATGGCGGCACTACGTGAACCTTTCACCAAAATGGTAATAATTTGCTTCTCGGCAATCAGCGCCTCTAAACGCGCAATCATTGCCGCCTTATCATCAAAATGCTCGCCAACGCCACTGGCATCACTGATGGCTTTACTGAGTTTGCCGACGCTTAACACACGGTCGATACCAACAGCTTTTGCCGTTTCACCCACCTGAATGTGACACGCCTCGCTTTCATCACCCAATTCCGCCATGTCGCCGACCACCATGACCCGATAGCCTGGCATTTCAGCTAACACATGCGCTGCCGCCGTCATCGACCCCACGTTCGCGTTGTAGCTGTCGTCCAGCAGTAATTGGTTTTCTCCAAGTTGCACCGGGAAAAGACGCCCCGGAACAGCTTTCAGATTTGCCAGACCTTTTTTCACTGCGTCATGCGGTGCCCCTACCGCCATCGCCAGCGCGGTTGCGGCCAGCGCATTCGCGATATTGTGGCGCCCGGGTAATGGCAACGTGACATCAATACCGCCCGTTGGGGTTTGCAGCGTAAATTCAGTACCGTGGGAGGTCACATGAATATTGGTCGCGGTAAAATCGCTGTTGGCGGCATTTGGCGAAAAACGCCAGACTTTGCGATCGCCAATGATGTTCTGCCAGTTCAGCCAGTCATTGTTATCGGCATTCATAATGGCGATGCCGTTGACAGGCAGGCCGGTATAAATCTCGCCTTTAGCCTTTGCCACCCCGGCCAGAGAGCCAAATCCTTCAAGATGCGCTGCCGCAAGATTGTTAACCAGCGCCGCTTCCGGGCGGGTCAGCGACACAGTCCAGGCGATTTCTCCCTGGTGATTAGCGCCAAGTTCAATCACTGCGTACTGATGTTCATTTGTCAGGCGCAGCAGAGTCATCGGCACACCGATGTCATTGTTCAGGTTCCCGGCGGTATAGAGCGTATTACCACATTCGCTGAGAATGGCGGCCGTCATCTCTTTCACCGAGGTTTTGCCAGACGAGCCGGTCAGCGCCACAACGCGAGCGGGAACCTGCTGGCGAACCCAGGCTGCCAGTTCGCCAAAGGCGAGACGGGTATCCTTCACCACCAGTTGCGGCAGGTCGATATCCAGTTTGCGACTGACTAACAGCGCGCCAGCACCGCCCTCTTTTGCTTTATCAGCGAAATCGTGGGCATCGAAACGTTCGCCTTTCAGCGCCACAAACAGGCAACCAGAGGTCAGCTTGCGGGTGTCCGTAGTGACCGCCTCAATGGTTGCGTCTGCACCATGTAGTTCGCCATGCAAAATGCCGCTGAGCTGGCTAAGCGTTACGCTAATCATGCGATGACTCCCAACAGACGAGCCGCGGTTACACGGTCTGAATAATCGAGACGGTGGCTACCGACAATCTGATAATCTTCGTGACCTTTACCTGCGAGCAGGACAACGTCATTTTCTTTCGCTTGCATGATCGTGTTGGTAACCGCTTCTGCGCGGCCTTCCATCACATGTGCGCGGCCCGGATCGAGCATGCCCGCCAGAATATCGTCGATGATGGCGCGCGGCTCTTCGGTACGCGGATTGTCATCTGTCACGACCGTAATATCAGCGAACTGTTCAGCAATTGCGCCCATCAACGGACGTTTGCCTTTATCGCGATCGCCACCGCAGCCAAATACACACCACAGATTTCCGGTGCAGTGCAGTCGTGCTGCCTGCAGCGCTTTTTCCAGCGCATCCGGGGTATGGGCATAATCCACCACCACGGTCGGTTTGCCCGGCGCGCTGAACACTTCCATACGCCCGCATACCGGCTGCAGTCGTGCGCCAGTATTGATTAAATCGGCCAGCGGATAGCCCAGCGCCAGCAGTGTCGAGAGCGCGAGCAGCAGATTGCTGACGTTAAAGGCACCCATCAGACGGCTTTCAATCTCGCCCTCGCCCCAGGAGGAGGCAAAGCGGATAGTCGCACCGCTGTCGTGGTACACCACCTCGGTTGCTTTCAGCCAGCGGCCATGGCAATTCGGGTTGATATGGTCTTCCATCGACACGGCGACCGCATCAGGCAGTTTTGCTAACCAACGGCGTCCGACTTCATCATCCGCATTGACGATGGCCTGGCCGAAATGGTGAGCAGAAAACAGCAGCCATTTAGCCGCTTCGTAATTGGCCATGTCACCGTGATAGTCCAGATGATCGCGGCTCAGGTTCGTGAAGACAGACGCGGCGAATTTCAACGCCGCCACGCGGTGTTGAACCAGCCCATGGGAGGAGACTTCCATCGCGGCGAAAGTTGCGCCTTGCTGAGCAAGGCTTGCAATCACATGCTGTACGTCAACGGCGGAACCGGTGGTATTTTCCGATGGGATAACTTTGCCCAACAGGCCATTCCCCACCGTGCCCATTACCGCGCTGGTTTCGCCAAGCAATTGGCTCCATTGCGCCAGCAATTGCGTAGTCGTGGTTTTACCGTTAGTGCCGGTCACGCCAATCAGACGCAGTTGCTCAGAAGGCTCGTTATAAAAACGCCCCGCCAGCGCAGAAAGACGCTCATTTAACTGGCTCAGATAGATAACCGGAACGCCGTGCATCTCGCGAATTTCGCCGTCAGTAGCCTCATCTTTCGCCTCGGCAATAATGGCAGCCACACCTTGCGCAATCGCCTGCGGGATATATCGACGCCCGTCCGCCTGATGACCCACTACTGCCACAAAAAGATCACCCGACGCCGCTACCCGGCTGTCGAGTGTCATTTCTCGCAGTGCTCGCTCCGGCGCACCTGGCACCCACGGAGCAAGAAGGTCGCGCAAATTACGATCTGCCACCTGTCCCCTCGCCTTGATTAATTACGAATTCATTCTTATCGCCCGTTGTCAGTGCATCCGGCTCGATGTTCATGGTGCGTAAAACACCGCCCATGATGGCACCAAACACCGGCGCAGAAACGGCGCCACCGTAGTATTTACCTGCTTGTGGATCGTTAATAACGACCACCAGCGCAAAGCGTGGATTACTGGCGGGCGCAACACCCGCGGTATAAGCAATGTATTTGTTGATGTAGCGGCCATCCGGCCCCACCTTCTTCGCCGTACCGGTCTTAATTGCGATGCGGTAGCCTTTAATCGCCGCTTTCACACCGCCGCCGCCAGGCAGGGCCACGCTCTCCATCATATGTACGACGTTTCGTACGATAGACTCATTGAAGATGCGTTCGCCCGGAACAGGTGGATCAACTTTGGTTATCGACAGCGGGCGGTACACACCGTAACTGCCAATGGTTGCATAGACTCGTGCCAACTGTAACGGCGTTACCATTAGCCCGTAGCCGAAAGAGAAGGTGGCCCTCTCTATGTCAGACCACCGTTGTTTTTGAGGAAATAAGCCACTGCGTTCTCCGACCAACCCCAAATTGGTCGCCTTTCCCAATCCAAAACGTGAGTAAGTATCTACTAACGCTGAGGACGGCATCGCTAACGCCAGTTTAGAAACACCAACGTTACTCGACTTCTGTAGTACCCCGGTCAGGGTCAATTCACTGTAGCGCGCCACGTCTTTGATTTCGTGGCCGTTAATTCGATAAGGAATAGTGTTCAACACGGTGTTAGGCGTCACGACGCCACGCTGGAGCGCGGTCATCACTACCATGGGTTTAACCGTCGAACCCGGTTCGAAGACGTCGGTAATCGCGCGGTTACGCATGGTGTCTTTCGCGGTACCGGTAAAATTGTTCGGGTTGTAAGAAGGGCTGTTCGCCATCGCCAGCACTTCACCGGTGTTCACATCTACCAGTACAGCACTTCCCGATTCCGCTTTGTTAAATGCCACCGCATTATTCAGCTCGCGATAGACCAGTGCCTGTAGACGTTCGTCAATGCTCAGCGCAAGGTTATGCGCCGCCTGGCTGTCAGTGGAGGAGATATCCTCAATCACGCGGCCATAACGGTCTTTACGCACAATACGCTCACCTGGCTGACCAGTAAGCCACTTATCAAAGCTTTTCTCGACCCCTTCAATGCCTTCACTGTCGACGTTAGTAAAGCCGATGAGGTGAGCAGTTACTTCGCCCGAAGGATAATAACGGCGGGACTCCTCACGAAGGTGAATGCCCGGTAGCTTAAGCTTTTTAATGTACTCACCAAGGTCTGGGTTGACCTGGCGCGCCAGATAGATAAAACGCCCTTTCGGGTTCGCATTAATGCGCGAGGAAAGCTGATCAAGCGGGATGGTCAATGCGTCGGACAGGGCTTTCCAGCGATTATCGAGCGTTACGCCACCGGCATCCTGCACCTCTTTAGGATCGGCCCAAATAGCTTTGACCGGCACACTCACTGCCAGCGGACGTCCGGAACGATCGGTAATCATGCCGCGCGAGGTCGCGACTTCCTGAACGCGCAGCGAGCGCATATCCCCTTCACGCACCAGCATATCGGGGTTTACAATTTGCAAATACGCGACGCGGCCCAGCAAAAAGCCCAGCGCCAGCAAAATGCAGCCGCAAAGCAAGGCAAAACGCCAGCTCACAAAGCTGGCCTGTTCTTCCTGGCGTTTCGGTTTTGGCGTTTTAACCGCTGCGGCTTTCATGCGTCGCGTGGTTCCTTATTTCTGTACAACAATGTTTTCCTGGGACGGATCGACATGCTGCATTTGCAGCTTCTCGGTCGCGATCCGCTCAACCCGGCTATGATCGCCGAGCGCATTCTCTTCAAGGATCAAGTTGCGCCATTCGATATCCAGCGCATCGCGCTCCAGCACGAGTTGTTCACGCTGGGCCGTCAACAGACGGGTATGATGCGAAGTGGTGACAACCGTCACCGCCGTCATGATGATGCAAATGAACAAGCAGAGTGGCAGTTTCCCAAATCGCAAAAGGTCGTCGCCGATCACGCCAGGCAAGGCATGGCGCTCGTTGCTTCCTAACGACACTTTAACTTTGCTAAGGGTCTCTGACACTCTGCCGATCATGCGTTCGTCCTCTCTGCAATACGCAGAACTGAACTACGGGCACGTGGATTCTCAGCCACTTCTTCTTCGCCCGGCATCAACTTGCCTAGTGCTCGTAACTGACGTCCACCCAGTTTCCTGAGTTGCTCTTCCGTCATCGGTAACCCTGCCGGAACCTGCGGACCGCGGCTTTGTTCACGCATAAAACGTTTTACAATGCGGTCTTCCAGCGAGTGGAAACTAATGATCGAGAGCCGCCCTCCCGGGGCCAATACGTCGATCGAGCTTTTTAGCGCCAGCTCTATCTCCTCCAGTTCACTGTTTACCCAGATGCGCACCGCCTGGAAGGTACGGGTCGCAGGATGTTTGAATTTATCTTTCACCGGTGTCGCTGCCGCCACCACCGCAGCCAGCTCTTTGGTACGGGTCATCGGTTCTTCACGGTTACGCTCAACGATGGCGCGCGCGATGCGTTTACCAAAGCGCTCTTCACCAAAGGTCTTTATTACCCATGCGATATCGGCTTCATCGGCCGTTCGTAACCACTCCGCAGCAGATTGACCGCGCGTGGGATCCATACGCATGTCAAGCGGACCGTCACGCATAAAGGAAAAACCGCGTTCAGCATCATCGAGTTGCGGAGAAGAGACGCCAAGATCGAGCAGAATTCCGTCGATCTTACCGGTGAGACCACGCTCGCTGACATACTCAGCCAGCGCGGAAAAAGGACCATGTACGATGGAAAAACGGGGATCATCAATGGTTTTTGCGACAGCAATCGCTTCTGGATCCCGGTCAATAGCCAGCAGACGTCCTTCCGCTCCCAGATGGGAGAGGATCAGGCGTGAGTGACCACCGCGGCCAAAAGTGCCATCAATGTAAATGCCATCCGGACGAATGTTCAGGCCATTAACGGCCTCATCCAGTAGCACCGTTGTGTGTTTAAAATTTTCCATCATCATTACAGAGACAAATCCTGCAACCGGTCTGAAAGTATCTCAGTCCCCGTTTGCTCAGCGTCGATATCTTCCTTGACCTGTTGATACCAGGTCGTTTCGTCCCACAGCTCAAACTTATTGAACTGTCCGACCAGCATCACTTCTTTCGTCAGCCCGGCGTGTTGCCGCAAAACAGGCGCGATTAATAAGCGCCCTGCGTTATCCATCTGACATTCGCTGGCATGCCCCAACAAGAGACGTTGTACCCGGCGCTCTTGCGGATCCATGCTCGACAGACGCGACAATTTTTGCTCAATAATTTCCCATTCGGGTAAGGGGTAAAGCAGCAGGCAGGTGTGACGGATGTCAATGGTACAAACCATTTGACCGGAAGCTTTCTCCAGCAGCAAATCCCGATAACGGGTCGGCACGGCTAACCGGCCTTTGCTGTCGAGATTGACTAATGTAGCTCCACGGAACATACCAGCCCCACCCCTGAGTGACCTATTTCACCACTTTATCCCACAAATCCCCACCGAAGGAGTTTACGGAGCGGAGGAAAAGCTTGTCAAGCCAGTGCAAAGGCTAACCAGAATAAAAGATCCCTTATTCGCGGTTACATTCCACTTTGGTGAAATACCGCTCAACTAATGAGGCAAATTAACGTCATGAATATTTGTAAGAAAAAAACTGAATATGCATTGGGGCGTTAAAAACCAGTTATTTCATGCGTGCCAAATATAAAGTGTCAGTTTGCGACGCGGGCGGCATTTTAAGACATATTGCAGGCAGATAACAGTGCCAGATAGCGCTTGCGCGCCACGGGAGCGATAAGAAAAACCGTAGGGTTAAAGCCCATAATCAAAAAGCGGTTGTTATTTCAACGATTGCGGTGGGAAATGTAACAAAGTAATACAAGGGACACGTTCAGTTACGTCTTAATTACTTTAAAATGTGTCGTTAGTAAAATAAGGCAGATTAATTAAATTAACGACCTTAAAAATAAGGATTTATCTGAATTGGCTATAAAATTAATTATCGCCTTTCATTCGCAACAAAAAGGCAGCTATGACTGCCTTTATGGGATTACTAAACGCGGCTTAATACACCACGACGGTAGAGGTTGCGACGAATACGGCTCAAACCCGCTTTAGGTTTACGCGGCTCGTCCAGACTTGCCAGCACAATCTCCAGCACTCGCTCAGCAACATCACGATGACGCTGTGCCACCGCCAGAACCGGGCATTGCAGGAAGTCCAGCAGTTCATGATCACCAAAAGTAGCAATGGCCAGGTCAGACGGTAGCTTACCATCTCGGCGTAGCGTAACGTCCAGCACTCCTTGTAGCAGCGCAAAAGAGGTAGTGAACAGCGCCTGCGGCATACTGTGCGTTTCCAGCCATTTTTCAAATAACTGTGCAGCGGCTTCACGCTCATAGCTATTGGCATACAGATAATCCACTTCGCGCGGATCGTCCTTCCAGGCCGTACGGAAGCCCTGTTCACGTAAAAAGCTGACAGAAAGCTCAGGTAACGCGCCCAGATACAGTACTTTTTCCGCCGGGAATTTGCGTAGTTCCGCTGCCAGCATTTCCGAGTCGTCCTGATCGGCGCCGACAACGCTGGTGAAGTGTTCACGATCCAGCGCGCGGTCAAGTGCGACTATTGGAAACGCGTCATTGGCCCAACGCTGATAGAAAGGATGCTCCGGCGGCAACGATGTTGAAACGATTATGGCGTCGACCTGGCGCTGAAGCAGATGTTCAATACAGCGCATTTCGTTATCTGGCTGATCTTCCGAGCAGGCGATAAGTAGCTGATAACCGCGTTGACGCGCCTGACGTTCCAGATAATTCGCAATCCGCGTATAACTGGTGTTCTCCAAATCCGGAATAACCAGCCCAATGGAGCGAGTACGTCCCGCTCGCAACCCAGCCGCCACCGCATTCGGGTGGTAATTATGCTCACGTACGACCGCCATAACTTTCTCGACGGTTTTGTCGCTGACACGATATTGCTTTGCCTTTCCATTAATGACATAGCTTGCCGTGGTACGTGAGACGCCGGCTAGCCGGGCGATTTCATCCAGTTTCACAATTGCCCCTCAAAAAATAAAAGATACTCCATAACCTTTTTAGGGATATAGGTTAAATTCCATAACATCTAAGCGCAGAATAGACACTGCGGCAACCGCTTTTGTGTTCGCTTCCGGCGGATTTCGCAAAAAAAAAGCCCAGCGGATAGCGCCAGGCCAGGAAAATGACGTATGCGTAACACTTAACGCATGATTTTGTCGCCGCGAGATAAACCGACTACGCCAGACCTCGCCACCTCAACGATTTTCGCCACATCGCGAATAGTCGCCAGAAAAGCGTCAAGCTTATCACTGGTGCCGGCGAGTTGAACCGTATAAATAGAAGGCGTGACATCAATGATCTGCCCACGGAAGATCTCCGCGTTGCGTTTGACCTCTTCGCGGCCATACCCGCTGGCCTGGACTTTTACCAGCATAATCTCGCGCTCAACGTAAGCGCCCTGCCCAAGCTCATTTACACGCAACACATCCACCAGCTTGTGCAGTTGCTTTTCAATTTGCTCCAGAACCTTGGCATCCCCGACCGTCTGAATCGTCATTCGCGAAAGCGTAGGATCATCTGTCGGTGCCACTGTCAGACTTTCAATGTTATAGCCACGCTGGGCAAAAAGACCGATCACGCGTGATAACGCGCCCGATTCATTTTCCAGTAAAACAGACAATATCCGGCGCATAATCAGGTCCTCTCCGTTTTGCTCAACCACATTTCATCCATGCCACCGCCACGGATCTGCATCGGATAAACATGTTCACTACCGTCGACGGTCACATCGACAAAGACCAGGCGGTTATTTTTAACCTGCTCAAGCGCCTCAATCAGCTTCACTTCCAGCTCGTCCGGACGGGTTATATTGATCCCTACATGACCGTAAGCTTCGGCTACGCGTGCAAAATCGGGTAACGACTGCATATACGATTGTGAATGGCGGCCCGAATAGATCATATCCTGCCACTGCTTCACCATCCCCAAATAACGGTTGTTCAGGTTCAAAACCAGCACCGGAAGCTCATATTGCATTGCGGTAGACAACTCCTGAATATTCATCTGGATACTGCCGTCGCCCGTAACACAGATAACCGTTTCATCCGGGAGCGCCATTTTCACACCCAGCGCGGCAGGCAGACCAAAGCCCATCGTGCCCAGACCGCCGGAGTTTATCCAGCGACGCGGTTTATCAAAACGGTAATAGAGCGCCGCAAACATCTGATGTTGGCCAACATCCGAAGTGACGTAGGCGTCACCCTTCGTTAAATGCCAGATCGTTTCGATCACCGCCTGCGGTTTGATCTTCTCACTTTGCGTGTCGTATTTCAGGCACTGGCGGGCACGCCATTGCTCAATCTGCAACCACCAATCGCGAATATCGTCCAGGGGTTGGTGAAACTCTTCTTGCCCCAATAACTCCAGCATCTGCTCGAGCACCAGCCGGGCATCCCCAACAATCGGCACATCCGCCTGTACGGTCTTCGAAATCGATGTCGGGTCAATATCAATATGTAGAACCGTGGCATTCGGGCAGTACTTCGCCAGATTGTTGGTTGTACGGTCATCAAAGCGCACCCCAACGGCAAAGATCACATCCGAGTGATGCATGGTCATGTTGGCTTCGTAGGTACCGTGCATACCCAACATACCCAACGCCTGACGATGCGATGCCGGAAACGCCCCCAGCCCCATGAGCGAGGAGACCACAGGAAGATTCAATTTCTCTGCCAGCGTACGCAGTTGCGGTTCACAAGCAGACGTGATCGCACCACCGCCCACATAGACAACGGGATGTTTCGCCGCTACCAGCGTTTGCAAAGCGCGTTTGATTTGCCCTTTATGACCGTGAGTTGTCGGATTATAGGATCGCATACTCACCGAATCCGGCCATACATAAGGAAGTTTATTCGCAGGATTGAGAATATCTTTCGGTAAATCGACGACGACCGGGCCAGGACGACCACTGGAAGCAAGCCAGAATGCTTTTTTCAGCACGCCAGGAATGTCTTCGGTCTGTTTTACCAGGAAACTATGTTTTACCACCGGGCGGGATATCCCCACCATGTCACATTCCTGGAAAGCATCATAGCCGATGAGGGAGGTCGCAACCTGCCCTGAAAGAACAACCAACGGAATCGAGTCCATATAGGCTGTTGCAATCCCGGTGATGGCATTCGTGGCTCCTGGCCCGGAGGTGACGAGCACAACGCCAACTTCACCGGTCGCCCTTGCCAGACCATCAGCCATATGCACAGCAGCCTGCTCATGGCGCACCAGGACATGATCGATTCCACCGACTGTATGTAGCGCATCGTAAATATCGAGGACCGCGCCCCCAGGATAACCGAATACTTGCTTCACGCCCTGATCGATAAGCGATCGGACGACCATCTCGGCTCCAGACAACATCTCCATGGTTTGCCTCCAGGCTTGGGTTTGGCGACTGACGACAGAACGCATTTCCGTCTTGTCGCTCTGTTCAGTACAGGAAGTCCCTGCATTCTGATTATGAATGGCAGTTACCATAACCGCTGAAAATCTGGCAGGCAATTAGCAAACGATTCACCTCACCTTGCCCCAAAAGAGGAAAAATAAGGTTAACAGGCGGGAATTGGTGAAATTGTCTGTAATAAGCAAAGACGATGACAATTCATCATTCGAATCACTTCCTGCTCAGTAATTCATGCATTTTTACGGCGCGATTTGATGCGCCAGAAAAATTTCTCAGCATAAAATTTCGCGCCAGGATGGCCAAACAGAAGAAATCAGCCATCGGCACCCCCATTACATTGGCTGCTTTTTTAACGGCGACAAACCGAGACCAGTAACTCTTCCATCCACTGGTGGCCTTTATCCCGTCCCGCCGCTTCATGCCATGAAAGATAACAGGTACGGCTATTCAGTTTTAACGGTAAAGGTAAAACCTGGAGTTCTAATTTTCCGGCAAACTCTTCGGCTAACCAACGCGGGGCAATTGCCACAAGTTGCGTTTGAGAAACCACATTGAGCACACTCGTCAATGCCATTCCCTGATAAGCAACACAGGTTTGTTTATCAGTCGTGTCATACCACGGCTGGCTAAATGATGCATAACGATCCAGTGCAACCACTGCGTGCTGTTCACAGTAAATATCACTTTCACGAAGTGGCCCATTAATACGCGGGTGTTTTTTACTGGCTACCAGCACCATCTCATCTTTAAACAACGGCACGCATGAGAATTCTGGTCGACGGAATTCATCGTAGCCGATGACAAACTCTATTTCCTGGTAACGAAGTTGGTGATCTGTATTTTGATTCAATGATGATTTAAAGACCAGGTTAATATTCGGTGCAACCTCATTCACGCTATTGTAGATAACAGAAGTAAGGAGGTTATCGAGCGGACTGCATACGCAGAGATTAAAAATGCGTTCGCTGGTTACGGGTTCAAAACCCGATCCCGGTAGCTCATTTTGCACGAGTTGTAACGCCTGCCGAACCGAACCAAACAGTTGGAAAGCGCGGGCCGTAGGCTGTATTCCTCGGCCATAGCGCACGAAGAGTTCGTCATTAAACATGACTTTAAGCCTGGCCAGGGCATTGCTCACCGCTGGTTGCGACATTCCTAAAGAATGAGCCGCCCGCGTGATATTTTGTTCCTGCATAACCGCATCAAAAATAGTTAACAAATTAAGATCAACTTTGCGTAGTTGCGGTTTTGTTACCTCATTAACATGAGTACTTTCAACTTTTTCTTCTGACATGTCCTTCTCCGATATCATGCTAAATTCCATTTATCCCGGCAGTAATAACCTAAAGAAATATGATTTATCACGCATATAAGATAAGGAAAAGAGGAATTCAACAAAATAGGAATATATAAAGATAATTTAACACCGGGATTTTGCTATCCCTGTAAAAAGCATTAAATCATATGTTCCCGTTCAAATGAAACGGCAGACCAGAATCAAAACATAAATGGCGTGAATGTACAATACACCCTCACTAAGCAATAAATGCTCTCCAACAAAAATATTTCAATATCGCGAACAATATAATTTAACTTAATTTTATCATTTTTTTGTATTGATTAAGAAAACCGATAACCTCAATAAATTAATCACGATTTATCATTGGGATAGTAAGGCGGCTTCAAAAATGTATAAATATAACCAACTGCAAAGAAATGTTCATGAAATGCACAAACAACGTCAAGTATGAAATAGCACTAATACCTTATTTTGCATTTTCATGGAATTACAGCACGATTAACTAAAATAAAATCCGCTACCAAATCCGTTTTCACACCCTTTTACGGGGCCAGGTGTTGACTTTGATTTCTGGATCCAGTACCACTAATGGCATATCGCATTTAATCGCATTCATCTGGAGCATGGTTAATGATTCGCAATGTTCGCTTCCTCGGTCTACTACTACTAAACGCATCCCATGTGCGCGGTAGACCGGTGGGCGACACTCAGCGTTGAGTCATCCTCCAGTTACACTAAGAACCCGCGCCTTGGCGCGGGTTTTTTTATGCTCGTAGCAAGGCGACCGAAGAGAGATAAGGACCAAACCATGAGCCAGCAAGTCGTTATTTTTGATACAACCTTACGTGATGGTGAACAGGCATTACAGGCAAGCCTGAGTGTGAAAGAGAAGCTGCAGATCGCTCTGGCGCTGGAACGTATGGGTGTTGACGTCATGGAGGTCGGCTTTCCGGTCTCTTCTCCGGGCGATTTCGAATCCGTACAGACTATCGCGCGTCAGGTTAAAAACAGCCGTGTTTGTGCGCTGGCACGCTGTGTCGAGAAAGATATTGATGTAGCGGCTGAGTCACTGAAAGTTGCCGAAGCATTCCGTATCCATACTTTTATTGCCACTTCCCCCATGCACATCGCTACTAAGCTGCGCAGCACGCTGGACGAAGTGATTGAACGCGCCATTTATATGATTAAGCGCGCCCGTAACTACACCGACGATGTTGAATTCTCTTGCGAAGACGCAGGCCGTACTCCAATTGCTGACCTGGCGCGTGTGGTTGAAGCCGCCATCAACGCGGGTGCGAAAACCATTAATATTCCGGACACCGTTGGCTACACCATGCCGTTCGAATTCGCCAATATCATCACTGGCCTGTATGAACACGTACCAAATATCGATAAAGCCATTATCTCCGTCCATACCCACGATGATTTAGGTCTGGCTGTCGGCAACGCCATTGCCGCTGTCCATGCTGGCGCACGCCAGGTTGAAGGGGCGATGAACGGCATCGGTGAGCGCGCAGGAAACTGTTCGCTGGAAGAGGTCATCATGGCCATCAAAGTGCGCAAAGACATCATGAATGTGCACACCGGCATTAATCATCACGAAATCTGGCGCACCAGCCAGACTGTCAGCCAGATTTGCAACATGCCAATCCCGGCGAACAAAGCCATTGTCGGCACCGGTGCCTTTGCTCACTCCTCCGGTATCCACCAGGATGGCGTGCTGAAAAACCGTGAAAACTACGAAATCATGACCCCGGAATCCATCGGTCTGAACCAGGTACAGTTGAACCTGACATCCCGTTCTGGCCGCGCGGCGGTGAAACACCGTATGGAAGAGATGGGCTATAAAGATACTGACTACAACATGGATCACCTGTACGACGCGTTCCTGAAACTGGCAGACAAAAAAGGCCAGGTCTTCGATTACGATCTGGAAGCGCTGGCGTTCATCAATAAACAGCAGGAAGAGCCGGAACATTTCCGCCTGGATTACTTTAGCGTGCAGTCCGGCTCCAGCGATATCGCTACCGCCTCCGTGAAGCTGGCCTGTGGCGAAGAAACGAAAGCAGAAGCCGCCAACGGCAACGGCCCGGTAGACGCTGTTTATCAGGCGATTAACCGCATCACCGGTTATGACATTGAGCTGGTTAAATATGATCTCAATGCTAAAGGTCAGGGCAAAGACGCGCTGGGACAGGTGGACATCGTCGTCACTTACAACGGGCGTCGTTTCCATGGTGTGGGTCTGGCAACTGATATCGTGGAGTCCTCTGCCAAAGCGATGGTACACGTGCTGAACAACATCTGGCGCGCCGCAGAAGTCGAAAAAGAATTGCAACGCAAAGCTCAAAATAAAGAAAACAACAAGGAAACCGTGTGATGTCGAAGAATTACCATATTGCCGTGTTGCCGGGTGACGGCATTGGCCCCGAAGTCATGGCGCAAGCCTTAAAAGTACTGGACGCCGTTCGTAGCCGTTTCGAAATGCGTATTACCACCAGCCACTATGATGTGGGCGGCATCGCAATTGACCGCCATGGCAATCCGCTGCCGCAGGCAACCGTGGAAGGCTGCGAGCAGGCAGACGCTATCCTGTTTGGCTCCGTAGGCGGTCCGAAATGGGAAAACCTGCCGCCAGCACAGCAACCGGAGCGTGGTGCTCTGTTGCCGCTGCGCAAACATTTCAAATTATTCAGCAACCTGCGTCCGGCTAAACTGTACCAGGGGCTGGAAGAGTTCTGCCCGCTGCGTGCCGATATCTCCGCTAACGGCTTTGACATTCTCTGCGTGCGCGAGCTGACCGGCGGTATTTACTTCGGTCAGCCAAAAGGCCGTGAAGGCAGCGGGCAGCACGAGAAAGCGTTTGATACCGAGGTTTATCACCGTTTTGAGATTGAACGTATTGCGCGTATCGCGTTTGAATCTGCGCGTAAACGCCGTAAAAAAGTGCATTCTATTGATAAAGCGAACGTACTGCAGACCTCTCTGCTGTGGCGTGAAATCGTCAACGAAGTGGCACAGGAATACCCGGACGTCGAGCTGGCGCATATGTATATCGACAACGCCACCATGCAGTTGATTAAAGACCCGTCCCAGTTTGACGTGTTGCTGTGTTCCAACCTGTTCGGCGACATCCTCTCTGATGAGTGTGCGATGATCACGGGTTCAATGGGCATGCTGCCATCTGCCAGCCTGAATGAACAAGGTTTTGGTCTGTACGAACCGGCTGGCGGCTCTGCGCCGGATATCGCGGGCAAAAATATTGCGAACCCGATAGCCCAAATTCTTTCTCTCGCACTGCTGTTGCGTTACAGCCTGGATGCCGACGACGCGGCAACCGCCATTGAAAGCGCCATCAACCGCGCATTAGAAGAAGGTGTGCGTACCGGTGATTTAGCCCGTGGCGCCGCAGCTGTTAGCACCGATGAGATGGGTGACATCATCACCCGTTATATCGCAGAAGGGGTGTAATCATGGCCAGGACGTTGTACGAAAAATTGTTTGATGCGCATGTTGTGTACGAAGCGCCGAACGAAACTCCATTGTTGTATATCGACCGCCATCTGGTGCACGAAGTCACTTCGCCACAGGCGTTTGACGGCCTGCGCGCGCATAATCGCCCGGTGCGTCAGCCGGGCAAGACCTTTGCGACCATGGATCATAACGTTTCCACGCAGACCAAAGACATCAATGCCTCCGGTGAGATGGCGCGTATTCAGATGCAGGAACTGATCAAGAACTGCAAAGAGTTCGGCGTTGAATTGTATGACCTGAATCACCCGTATCAGGGTATCGTGCACGTGATGGGGCCTGAACAGGGTGTCACCCTGCCTGGCATGACCATCGTCTGCGGCGACTCCCACACGGCCACCCACGGCGCGTTTGGTGCCCTGGCGTTCGGGATCGGTACCTCCGAAGTTGAGCACGTGCTGGCGACGCAGACCCTGAAACAGGGTCGCGCAAAGACCATGAAAATTGAAGTGAAAGGCAAAGCGTCGGCAGGTATTACTGCTAAAGATATTGTACTGGCGATTATCGGCAAAACCGGCAGCGCGGGCGGTACCGGGCACGTAGTCGAATTCTGTGGCGAGGCGATTCAGGCGCTGAGCATGGAGGGCCGTATGACCCTGTGCAATATGGCTATCGAAATGGGTGCCAAAGCGGGCCTGGTCGCGCCGGATGAAACGACCTTCAACTATGTGAAAGGTCGTTTGCATGCGCCGAAAGGCAAAGACTATGACGATGCGGTGGAGTACTGGAAGACATTGAAAACCGACGACGGCGCGACGTTCGATACGGTTGTGACGCTGCAAGCCGAAGATATTGCCCCTCAGGTCACCTGGGGGACTAATCCGGGTCAGGTCATCTCCGTTAATGACATCATTCCGGACCCGGCCTCCTTCGCCGATCCGGTTGAGCGTGCCTCAGCAGAGAAAGCGCTGGCCTATATGGGCCTGCAGCCAGGTGTACCTCTGACCTCCGTCGCCATCGATAAAGTCTTTATCGGCTCCTGCACCAACTCACGTATTGAAGATTTGCGCGCCGCAGCAGAGATTGCCAAAGGGCGCAAAGTTGCACCGGGCGTACAGGCGCTGGTGGTTCCAGGCTCTGGCCCGGTGAAAGCGCAGGCCGAAGCCGAAGGGCTGGACAAGATCTTTATTGAAGCCGGTTTCGAATGGCGTTTACCAGGCTGTTCTATGTGCCTGGCAATGAACAATGACCGCCTGAATCCGGGCGAACGTTGCGCATCCACCAGTAACCGTAACTTTGAAGGTCGCCAGGGGCGCGGTGGTCGTACGCACCTGGTCAGTCCGGCAATGGCAGCCGCGGCTGCGGTAACCGGTCATTTCGCTGATATTCGCAGCTTGTAAAAGGAGATAATCATGGCAGAGAAATATACACAGCATACAGGCCTGGTTGTCCCACTGGATGCCGCTAATGTCGATACCGACGCCATCATTCCAAAACAGTTTTTGCAGAAGGTCACGCGTACCGGCTTTGGCGCGCATCTGTTTAATGACTGGCGGTTCCTGGATGATAAAGGGGAAGTACCGAACCCGGAATTCGTCCTGAACTTCCCGGAATATAAAGGCGCCTCTATTTTGCTGGCGCGTGAAAACTTCGGTTGCGGCTCATCACGCGAACATGCCCCCTGGGCATTGACAGACTATGGCTTTAGAACCGTTATCGCCCCAAGTTTCGCAGACATTTTCTACGGCAACAGCTTCAATAATCAGTTGCTGCCTGTGAAGCTGAGCGATGAAGAAGTGGATGAACTGTTCAAACTGGTCCAGGCCAATCCGGGCATCTCGTTCGAGGTGGACCTGGAGGCGCAGGTAGTGAAAGCCGGGGGGAAATCGTACCCGTTTGTTATTGATGCGTTCCGACGCCACTGCATGCTGAACGGTCTCGACAGTATTGGCCTGACTCTGCAGCATGAAAATGCCATCTCCAGCTACGAAAACAAGCAGCCCGCGTTTATGAAATAAACCTGTCTGCTGCTCTGGTGCCCGGTTTTTCACCGGGCCTTTTACGTTTTATTTTGTGATTATCATCACAAAAACCACCATTTCTCTCTATCATTCACACAGATATTTGAAGTTTTAAAATTTAATTATCTACTGTATCGTTCTTATTCTGTGCAGTTCCTCTCGCTTTTTTGTATAAACCCGGCAACACAAGTAAAAATACAGCTCAATTATTTAATATAAGAATACAAGCATGTGAAAAAACGGTTAATTGCATAGAAAGACACTATGGTTTCATGCAAAAAAAAGCATTATTTTTCCTCTTCCCCCCTCGTTATCTTTCCCACAGAGACATTTTAACTTTGGATATATCAGGGCCTCCGCATGTCGGCCTCCTGGATTTCCCGTGGAGAGAGCAAATGAGCCACTACCAACACCTTTTCACCCCGCTAACTATTAACGGGATGACGATAAAAAACCGGATCATCATGCCGCCAATGGGCACCAACCTGGCAAGCCTGAACGGTGAAGTCTCTCAGGAACAGTTGGAGTACTATGAACTGCGGGCAAAAGGGGGCACAGGCTTAATTACGATTGAGAATATTTGTATCGACTTCCCGTTCGCCTCAAATGGCACAACACAGCTGCGTATCGATAACGATCAATATATTCCTGGGCTATTCAAATTAACCGAGACGCTGCATAAACACGGAGCCTGCGTCTCTATTCAGCTAAATCATGCGGGTGCTTCTGCTTATGCTTATCGCCTGAATGGCGAACAACCGCTCTCCTCTTCGAATATACCGTCGAAAAAGAACGGTAATATTCCTCGCCCTATGACACATGACGAAATATATCATGCGGTTAATAAATTTGGTGAAGCTGCAGAACGTGTAAAACGTGCGGGTTTTGATAGTGTGGAAATTCACGCAGGCCACTCTTATTTAATAAGCCAGTTCTTATCGCCACTGTTTAATAAACGTACCGATGAATTTGGCGGCTCCCCGGAAAACCGCGCCAGAATATTAACGCTGGTGGTTGATAAAGTGCGCGCCAGCGTAGGTCCTCGCTTCCCGATTAGCCTGCGTTTCAGTGCCGATGATTTCCTTAAGGGCGGCAACACGCTGGAGGATACGCTGCGTATGCTGGCACTTTGCCAGGATAAGGTCGACATTCTCAATGTTTCCGCCGCGCAAAACGACAATCTGAATCTGCAAATTGATCAGATGTCACTGGAAGATGGCTGGAAGCGTTATCTCTCCCGCGCCGTACGCGATAAGTTTAATAAACCGACTGTTATTGCTGGCAATATTCGCTCACCGAAAGTGGCCGAAGACATTATCGCAACGGGCGATGCAGACCTGATTGCTATTGGCCGTGGCCTGATTGCCGAACCGGAATGGGTGCAAAAGGTCCAGAGCGGCAATGAACGCCTGATGCGCAAATGCATCTCCTGCAATATCGGCTGCGCCGACCACCGTATCGCGCGCTCTCGTCCGCTACGTTGCTCCATCAATCCGGACATTATTCATGGCGACGCTTATAAACTGCGCAGGGTGAATCGCGACACCCGTGTTGTGGTTATCGGTGCGGGAACCGCAGGTATGGAAGCAGCATGCACCGCCGCAGAAGTCGGTTGCCATACCTGGTTGTTGGAGAAGAAAAACAGCCTCGGCGGACTGGCCTCTGAAATCTCGCGCCTGCCGGAGAAAAAGCGTATCGCCGACTTCCCGCAATTTATGAAAAACAGGATGGCCGGTTTAGACAATTTAATGCTGCAGGTTGGTCAGAAGGCCACTGTTGAGCACATTGCCGGGCTACGGCCGAACCTGATTGTCAACGCCACGGGCTCGACACCGCTGCTGCCGCCGATTAACGGACTGAAAGAGTACATTGATGTTGAGGGCGGCCGCGTCTTCTCCATTATCGGCATGATTCAGCACCTGGAGCAATTTGCGAATGTTGAAGGAAAACGCATCGCCGTTGTCGGCGGTGGTGCTGTTGGCCTGGATGTTATCGAATATTTCTCTGCACGCGGTGCTACTACCGTGCTGATTGAGATGCAGGAAGGTCCAGGACGCGATCTGGATATCATTACTAAAAATGCCATGTTGACCATGTTGGATGAGCACCACGTGGAACAGCACATGCAGACACAACTCATCGCCGTTCACCCCACACACTTTAGCGTCAAGAAAGCCGATCACGCTTGCGACATTCCTTTTGACTACGGCTTTGTGTGCCTGGGAATGCGCGCCAACACCAGCGGTCTCAATGAAATTGAGCAATGGGCCAGAGCCAATAACGTAAAAATAATGAACATCGGCGACAGCCTGATGGCCCGGCGAATCATTGATGGCGTGCGCGAAGGGCGCAACGTGCTGGACACCCTTGAGGATATGGGTGCTCTGGGCAACCGCGAATCAACCAAAATTCCACTTCTAACATATTAAGGACTTTATCATGGCTGAACGTATTACGGGTCACACTGAGCTGATTGGGCTGATTGCAACGCCGATTCGCCATAGCATGTCGCCGACAATGCATAACGAAGCCTTTGCGCATCTGGGTCTGGATTATGTCTACCTGGCATTTGAAGTAGACAACCAGGAGCTGAAAGATGTTGTACAGGGTTTCCGGGCGCTTAAACTGCGCGGGTTTAATGTCTCCATGCCGAACAAAACCGCCATTTGCCAATACCTGGACAAACTTTCCCCGGCGGCAGAGCTGGTCGGTGCGGTGAATACCGTGGTTAATGACAATGGCGTACTGACGGGTCATATCACCGACGGTACCGGTTATATGCGCGCACTGGCTGAAGAAGGTATTGATATCATCGGCAAGAAAATGACGGTCCTGGGTGCGGGTGGTGCGGCAACGGCACTCTGCGTTCAGGCAGCACTGGATGGCGTAAAAGCGATCTCTATTTTCAACCAGAAAGATAAATTTTTCGCCAATGCGGAGCAAACTGTCGCCAAGATCCGCAATAACACCAACTGTGAAATTCATCTGTACGATCTGGCCGATCACGACAAACTGCGTCAGGAAATCGATAGCAGTGTGATCCTCACCAACGCTACCGGTGTGGGTATGAAACCGTTTGAAGGTCAGATGCTGCTGCCGAACGACAGCTTCCTGCGCCCTGACCTGATCGTCTCTGACGTGATTTATAACCCGCGCAAAACCCACCTGTTGCAAGTGGCTGAGAAGAAAGGCTGCCGCACACTCAACGGCCTGGGAATGATGCTCTGGCAAGGGGCGAAAGCCTTTGAAATCTGGACAGGTAAAGAGATGCCGGTCGATTACGTCAAAAATATCCTTTTTTAAGGGTAAACATGATGAAAAATAAATATGTCCCAACTGCGGCCGGGCTGTACCTCAACTATTTGATCCATGGCATGGGGGTACTATTAATTACCCTCAACATGGCGAATTTACAGGAACAGTGGGGAACAGACAGAGCCGGCGTTTCGATTGTTATTTCGTCCTTAGGTATCGGCAAACTCGCCACCATCGTGACGGGTTTTCTGTCCGATCGCTACGGACGTAAGCCTTTTATCTATCTGGGTATTCTGAGCTATTTGCTGTTTTTCTTAGGCATTTTGCTGACCAAAAATATCTATGTTGCCTATTTCTTTGGCATCCTGGCTGGTCTGGCGAACAGCTTCCTCGACTCCGGGACCTACCCGGCGCTGATGGAATCTTTCCCGAACTCAGCAAGCCGTGCGAATGTATTAATCAAAGCGTTTGTCTCGGCCGGGCAATTCCTGCTGCCCTTCATTATTAGCCTGTTGATTTGGGCGAATCTGTGGTTTGGCTGGTCATTTATCATTGCGGCCGTGTTGATGGTTATTAGCGCCATCTATTTGATCAAAATGCCCTTCCCTGACTACGGGGCCAAAAAAGAGACCGCAGAGAAACCTGGTACAGCGACAACAACGCAGTCAGATGCCGGTACCATGGATATGCTGGTGTTCACGCTGTATGGCTATATAGGCATGGCGACCTTTTACCTGGTCAGTCAGTGGCTGGCGCAGTACGGCCAGTTCGTTGCGGGTATTCCCTACGAATCAGCAATCAAGTTACTGAGTATCTACACGGCGGGCTCGTTGACCTGTGTGTTTGTCACCGCGACCTTTGTGAAAAACGTCATTAACTCTGCCGTTGCGATGATTCTCTACACCGGCATCTCGATGATCTCGTTGTTGATTGTTTGCATGTTCCCGACGCCGATGATTGTCACCGGTTTTGCTTTCGTGATCGGTTTCTCAGCCGCAGGCGGGGTATTGCAGTTGGGTGCAACCATCATGGCAATGAGTTTCCCGCAAGGGAAAGGTAAAGCCACCGGGATCTTCTACACCGCCGGCAGTATTGCCAGCTTCACGATCCCGTTGATCACGGCGAAACTGTCCAAAATCAGCATCGCCAGCATTATGTGGTTTGATTTGATTATCGCCATAATCGGCTTTGTGATTGCGCTGTACATCGGTTATCGTCAGTTTCAGGCTCGCACTGCCCAAAAAACGGTCCGCGCAACCGCCACAGCCTGACGGTTCGGCGAGAATATTATGGATACCAACATGACTAAAGCAGTAACGGTTAAAAACATCACCTTTCAGGAAGGGAGCACGCTTATCTGTGTGCCGCTGATCGGCAAAACGCTCGACGAACTGAAAGCAAATGCCCGAATTCTGGCCACCGCAGGTGCCGATCTTATCGAATGGCGTGTCGACCACTTTACGCAAGTTCGCGAACCGCAGCTTGTGCAACAGGCGCTGAGCGACATTCGTCAGATTCTGGCTGATATTCCGCTGTTATTTACCTTCCGCAGCAAAAAAGAAGGTGGCGAAACAGAAATCAGCGACGAGGCCTATTTCGAGCTTAATCGTCAGGCAGCCATCAGCGGTCTGGCCGATCTTATTGATATTGAGCTGTTCAACGATGAAGCGCATATTCGTGCGGTAATCAATGCAGCCCATGGTGCCGGTGTCAAAGTCATCATGAGTAATCATGATTTCCACAAAACACCTGCCCAGGAAGATATCATCTATCGTCTTCGCCGCATGCAGGAGCTGGGCGCAGATCTGCCAAAGATCGCGGTTATGCCGCAAACGCCGCAGGATGTGCTGACACTGCTCTCCGCCACGCTGACCATGAAAGAGAAATATGCGACACGCCCCATTATTACCATGTCGATGGCAAAAATGGGTGGCGTCAGCCGTGTAACGGGTCGCCTGTTTGGTTCAGCGATGACGTTCGGTACCGTAGGCCAGGCCTCGGCACCAGGGCAGATCGCCATCAAAGAACTGCGTGAAATGATGGATATTCTGTACTAAACCAAGAAAACCCGGAGCCAGTCTCCGGGTTCTTATTAGCGCTTTTGCTGACTGTCATCAATAATAAAGTTTCTAAAGGATTGAATCGCTGGTGAAAGCACGCGATCTTTCATGGTCGCCAGGTAGATATAACGCGGCGGGATCTTATTTTTAATCGCCAGAATATGGACGTTATAATACGAGAGTGCAGAAATTCTTGGCATGATCGCAATACCGTAATCAATACTGACCAGCCCCGCCATCGCCGTATCCTCATCAACATAACAGGCGATATCTGGTACCAGTTTTTGCTGCATAAAGACATTATCAATAAACGGACGTAAGCCGCTGTTTTCCGAAAAGTAAACATACGGATAATGAATCGTCTCCACAAGATCCACTTCATGTTGATACAAGCGCGCCAGTGGATGATCCTTCGCGGTGACGACGACCAATTCCTGCTGAATAATAGGGATAAAATCAATATCCGGTTCATCCGGGATATATGAGCAAATCGTTAAGTCGCTCTTGCCAGCTTTCAGCTCCTGCAATAAAGTCAGCGACGTCCCCTGAGTAAAGGAGAAGGTGACATTATGTCGTTCAGGAAGCGTAGAATATTTGTGAATTAGCTGCGGGACAACATATTCACCCATTGTATATATAAAGGCAATGCGAATATTCTCCTTATTTTCCAGTCCACTTTTCTGCAAAGTCATCCGGCCATTTTCCAGCGACGTTAGCGCATCTTCGACATAGGGAAGAAAGCGTTTTCCGTTTTGCGTAATTTCGACATTCCGACCTTTTCTGGCAAACAAGGATACACCAAGCTCCTTCTCTAACTCAGAGATAGCGTGGCTTAGGGAGGGTTGAGTGATGAAGAGACTGGAGGCCGCCTCCGTGTAGTGCTCCGTTTCCGATAAACGCTTAAAATAATAAAGTTGCTTTAGGTTCATTATTTTTGACCGTATAATATAAGTTTAAAGATATTGCATTGAATATAGCACAGCAGCGGTCATCCCCTGTGGGTAAAACATGAATTCTTGGGCAATATCAAATATTCATATGATGCGGTGAATAATATGTTAAGCGTTAGTTTATAGCGTGAAAATAAAGAGCAGGAAGATAAAGTATTTCTGCATATTAAGGGATATGCAAAAATATTTTAAATATTAAAGGAAACTACTATGAGGACAAGTATCAGCCAGGAAAGTGCTGTGCCTTTAGCAGGCCAACAAAAGCGAACCAAAGCGCGAATTGTAATTTTATTGTTATTATCTATCGGTACGATGATCAATTATCTGGATCGGACTATCTTAGGTATTGTCGCTCCGGCACTCAGCACTGAGATCCATATTGATCCCGCCATGATGGGTATTGTGTTCTCGGCCTTTGCCTGGACCTACGCGCTGGCACAAATCCCCGGAGGCATGTTTTTAGATCGCTTCGGAAACAAAATAACCTACGCCCTTTCTATCTTTTTCTGGTCGGCTTTTACCTTACTGCAAAGTTTTTCAGTGGGCTTAAAATCTCTACTGCTATTTCGTTTAGGCCTGGGGATCAGTGAAGCCCCCTGTTTCCCGGTTAACAGTCGCGTCGTAGGAACATGGTTTCCACAGCATGAACGCGCCCGGGCAACGGCAACCTACACTGTCGGAGAATATATTGGCCTGGCCGCTTTCTCGCCGATTTTATTTTTAATCCTTGAGCACCACGGCTGGAGAACATTATTTTTCATCACCGGCGCACTCGGTATAGCCTTTACGTTTGTATGGTGGAAGTTTTATAAAGAGCCCCACGAATCAACAACGGCAAATAAAGAAGAGCTGGAATACATTGGAGTCGGAAATAAAGAAAAAGGCAGTGAAAACATCCCTTTTAACTGGCCGGACGCCAAAAAACTGCTGTGTTGCCGACAGGTCATTGGCGCCAGCTTAGGGCAATTTGCAGGTAACACCACGCTGGTGTTCTTTCTGACATGGTTTCCCACTTATCTTGCCCACGAGCGGCATCTCCCGTGGCTGCACGTCGGTTTTTTTGCGACCTGGCCGTTTCTCTCGGCGGCGGTAGGCATCATTTTTGGCGGATGGATTTCCGATAAATTATTGAAGAAAACCGCATCGGTAAATATCAGCAGAAAGCTGCCGATCATTTCCGGCCTGCTGCTCTCCAGTTGTATTATCACAGCAAACTGGGTATCGAATAACACGCTGGTGATCGTGATTATGTCGATTGCCTTTTTCGGCCAGGGCATGGTCGGACTAGGCTGGACGTTAATTTCCGATATTGCGCCGAAAAATATGGCGGGGCTGACAGGTGGAATCTTTAACTTCTGCGCTAATATGGCGTCCATTATTACGCCGCTGATCATAGGGTTTATTATTTCCGGTACCGGGAATTTCTTCTACGCGCTTATCTATATTGGTCTGACAGCGCTGATTGGCGTTGTCGCTTATATTTTTATCATTGGCGATATCAAACGCATTGTACTGAAATAACCCACCGCTCCCGGCAACCGTCAGCCGGGAGCGTTTTTCGCCTCAGACGTCTTTGACCCGGCTGGTCAGAAAAAGCGTCACCAGCGAAAGCACCGCTATCACCCAGTACACCTTCGCATGGCCGAAGCTTTGTGCCAGCGCGCCCTGTATCACCCCGGCGAGGATCACCCCCGTAGAGATACTGTTAGTGAACAGCGTCGTTGCGGACCCGGCGCGGCCTGGCATCAGATCCTGAAACCATAGCATGCCTATACCGGCAATAATCCCAATAAAGATAGCGTTAAAGAGCTGCAGACCAAGCAGAGCTTCACGGCTATGGAACATGATAAGCCCTACATAGAAGACCACGCCCGCCGCCACTGCGCTGACCATCATCCTGCGTTTACCAAAGCGCTTAACGTAGTAACCTGCCAGGATCATTGCCGGGATCTCAAGCCCCGCGGCCGTTCCCATTAATACGCCCGCCAGACTGTCCGGTAACCCCAGCTCGCTGCTGATCCACAGCGGCATATCAATGATGTACATCGTGTTGCAGGTCCACATCATCGTCGAGGCGATAAACAACATACGGACGTTCTTATTGCCCCAGCCACTGACTTCTGTAACAGCAATATCCGCAGGCTGTTCAATTCGCTTCACAGAGGGCAACCAGAGCGCCACCAGTACCAGGCTGATTACGAAGATACCAGCGGCAATCGAGTACATGGCGGTAAAGCCATAGTTGAGTGCCAGCATGAAGGCCATCGGCGGGCCAATAACCCATGCCACCGAAATTTGCGCACGCATGATCGAGCTGAACATCACCACTTCACGCGCCGAACTGTCTGCGTATTCCCGCGCCAGCGCGAAAAGCTGCGGCATAGCAGTACTGGCAAGCGACGCCAGCATCACGCCACAGGTGATTAAGGTCAGATAATGTCGATTGAAAGCAAACAGAAGAGCATTACCCACCGCCATCAGGCAGCAAAACATAATCAATTTTTTCCGATCGCCCTGTTGGTCAGAGCGTTTTGCCAGCCCGAGGCTGACCAGGATCCCGGCAATGGCGTTAACGGTATAAAACAGTCCAACCCAAAACGGTTGCGCACCCACCTCGCGACTCAGAAACAGGCTCAGCGTTGGGGCCTGCAAAGCACCAGCAACACCGATCATAAACGCGACGATCATAAAAGCGATGAAGACCCCATTCAGGCGACGTCCCATCGTGACTAACCAGAGCATAAAGATCCCTTGCATGCGAAAGAAACGAAAAAAGCCAGCAGATAATAACTGCTGGCGTGGTGATTAGCACCAATACTCAGTCACACATGATGGACGCGTTTCAGGGTTTCGAGACCGGGATTGTCACTTCCCACTGCATTAATTCTTCGAGCATTTTCAGCCGCTGATTCGTACTCAAACGAAAAAGCCGGGACGCATTCTGCGTCGCACGAAAATACGCTAAGTAAAATTGCTGTGTAGACGATCTCTTCATAACCACCTCCTCGCTTCATCACGGAAGATTATTGGCTTAATATAGGGATAAATAAATTGCTGACTTTTCATCAGGAGTTCCCCTTTTATGCCATCAGGTCGCCTGCAACAACAGTTCATTCGTCTGTGGCAATGTTGCGACGGGAAATCTCAGGAGACTACGCTCAATGAATTGGCCGATCTGCTGAGCTGTTCGCGTCGCCATATGCGGACCCTGCTCAATACCATGCAAGAGCGCGGCTGGCTGACATGGGAGGCTGAAGCCGGTCGCGGCAAGCGTTCACGCCTGACTTTTCTTTATACCGGCCTTGCCTTACAGCAACAGCGGGCAGAGGATTTGCTGGAGCAGGATCGTATTGAGCAACTGGTTCAACTGGTGGGCGATAAGAGCGCCGTCCGCCAGATGCTGATCTCGCATTTGGGCCGCAGCTTCCGCCAGGGGCGGCATATTCTGCGGGTTTTGTACTACCGTCCTCTACGTAACCTACTGCCAGGCACCGCCCTGCGGCGCTCTGAAACCCACATGGCGCGGCAAATTTTTAGCGCTCTGACTCGCATAAATGAGGAAAATGGGGAACTGGAAGCCGATATCGCGCATCACTGGAAAGCGATCACGCCGTTCCACTGGCGTTTTTATTTGCGCCCCGGCATCCATTTTCACCATGGCCGTGAACTTGAGATGCGCGATGTTATTGCGTCCCTCGAACGAGTTTGCACGCTGCCGCTCTACTCGCATATCACCCAGGTTATCTCCCCGACGCCATGGACGCTGGATATTCATCTGTCACAGCCGGACAACTGGCTGCCCTGGCTGATGGGGCATGTACCCGCCATGATCCTGCCGCAGGAGTGGAACTCGATGGCCAACTTCGCCAGCCATCCGGTCGGCACCGGGCCTTATGCTGTCACCCGCAATAACAATAACCAACTGAAAATCCATGCGTTTGATGATTACTTTGGGTATCGCGCGCTTATTGATGAAGTTAATGTCTGGGTACTGCCGGAAATTGGTGATGAACCGAACGGCGGCCTGACCATCGACGGACCAACCGACGGTGAAAAAGCGGTCGAAAGCCGCCTTGAAGAGGGCTGTTATTATTTGCTCTTCGACGCACGCTCGCACCGGGGAGCAAACCAGGGGGTTCGCGACTGGATAAGCCAGGTGCTCTCCCCTACCCGGCTGCTCTATCACGCCGAAGAACATTATCAGCAGTACTGGTTCCCGGCGTACGGACTGCTACCGCGCTGGCACCATGCGCGACCAGCCAGTGGTGAAAAACCGGCGGGGCTGGAATCGCTCACGCTGACCTTCTACCGCGATCACAACGAGCATAAAGCCATTGCCAACACCATGAGCAAGCTACTGGCGCAACATGATATACGCCTGGAGATACAAGAGGTGGATTATGAAGAGTGGCACCGTGGCGATATCGTCAGTGATATCTGGCTTAATAGCGCCAACTTCACGCTGCCGCTCGATTTTTCTCTCTTCACGCATTTGTATGAAGTTCCGCTGATTCAACACTGCGTCCCGCTGGACTGGCAGGCCGATGCTGAGCGTTGGCGAGCCGGGAAAATGAATCTGGCCGTCTGGTGCCAGCAGTTACTGGAAAGCAAAGCCATGGTACCGCTGATTCACCACTGGCTGCGGATTCAGGGCCAGCGCAGTATGCGCGGTCTGCGTATGAACACCCTTGGCTGGTTTGACTTCAAATCCGCATGGTTCGCCCCGCCGGACCCGTAATCACTGAGATTCCGGCTCTTCCTGCTGAATGATGAAGGGGCGCTTTCAGAAAACTTACAAAATCATTACAATGGCGCGGTGCTCAACGGGGTGCTGCGCCAAAAGCGTGTGCTGAGAAAATACCCGTCGAACCTGATCCGGATAACGCCGGCGAAGGGATTTGAGGCTATCGCTTAAATCCTCTTTGCCACCCATTTTTGAGGTGCAAAGTGCTTAAAAAAGTTCTGCCATTCCTGCTGCTTGCCGCAGCCCCTGCTTTCGCGAAACCGACCCTGACCGTTTACACCTACGACTCCTTCTCTGCGGAATGGGGACCGGGGCCAGCGGTAAAAAAAGCCTTCGAAGCCGACTGCAACTGCGAACTGAAATTTGTCGCGCTGGAAGATGGCGTATCGCTGCTTAACCGCCTGCGTATGGAAGGTAAAAACAGCAAAGCGGACGTGGTGCTGGGGCTGGATAACAACCTGCTTGAAGCCGCCACGCAGACCAAACTGTTCGCCAAAAGCGGTATTTCACCCGACGCCGTTAGCGTGCCTGGCGGCTGGAAAAACGACACCTTCGTTCCCTTCGACTACGGCTGGTTCGCGTTCGTTTATGACAAAAATAAACTGCAAAATCCGCCAAAGAGCCTGAAAGAGCTGGTAGAAAGCTCGCAGAAATGGCGTGTGATTTATGAAGATCCGCGTACCAGCACACCAGGTCTCGGCCTGCTGCTGTGGATGCAGAAAGTGTACGGCGATAAAGCCCCGGAAGCCTGGCAAAAACTGGCAGCCAAAACCGTGACGGTCACCAAAGGCTGGAGCGAAGCGTACGGTCTGTTCCTGAAAGGGGAAGGCGACCTGGTGCTGAGCTATACCACCTCTCCGGCCTATCACATCATTGAAGAGAAGAAAGACAACTATGCAGCCGCAGCATTTACCGAAGGCCACTATCTGCAAGTTGAAGTCGCTGCCCGAACCGCCGCCAGCAAACAGCCGGAACTGGCAGAGAAGTTCCTGAAATTTATGGTCTCTCCGGCATTCCAGAATGCCATCCCGACCGGCAACTGGATGTACCCGGTCAGCAATGTCTCGCTGCCCGCCGCATTCGATACATTGGTGAAGCCGCAAACCTCGCTGGAATATAGCCCGCAAGACGTCGCAACCCAGCGCAGCGAATGGATTAACGCATGGCAACGCGCCGTCAGCCGCTAATCTTCGGCTGGCTGGTTCCCGGACTGGCCGCCGCCGCCCTGATGGTGGCGGTTGCCTTCTCCGCGTTTCTCGCGCTCTGGCAAAACGCTCCCGCGGCCGATCTGGCGGCACTCCTGCACGATAGCTATCTGTGGCACGTGGTGCGTTTCTCTTTCTGGCAGGCCTTTCTGTCGGCGTTGCTCTCCGTCGCACCGGCTATCTTTCTCGCTCGCGCGTTCTACCGGCGACGCTTCCCTGGCCGTCTTGCCCTGCTGCGCTTGTGCGCCATGACGCTGATCCTCCCGGTGCTGGTTGGGGTATTTGGTATTCTGAGTGTTTATGGCCGCCAGGGCTGGCTTGCCTCGGCGTTTCGCGCAGCAGGTCTGGAGTGGACATTTTCACCGTACGGATTGCCCGGCATTCTGCTGGCGCACGTCTTTTTTAACCTGCCGATGGCGGCCCGTCTGCTGCTCCAGACGCTGGAGCAGATCCCCGGCGAGCAGCGACAACTGGCCGCGCAGTTGGGTATGCGCGGCTGGTCTTTCTTCCGCTATGTCGAGTGGCCCTGGCTACGCCGCCAGCTCCCGCCTGTCGCCGCCCTGATTTTCATGCTCTGCTTTGCAAGCTTTGCCACCGTGCTGTCGCTGGGCGGCGGCCCGCAAGCGACGACGATTGAACTGGCTATCTATCAGGCGTTGAGTTACGACTTCGACCCAGGCCGCGCGGCACTGCTGGCGTTAATTCAGATGATCTGCTGCCTGGGGCTGGTTCTGCTCAGCCAGCGCCTTAGCAAAGCCATTTCCGTGGGTAGCCATCAGATTCAGGGCTGGCGCAACCCGGAAGATCGCTTTTTCAGCCGTATCGCCGACTATACGCTCATCACACTGGCGCTTCTTCTACTGTTGCCACCCCTGCTGGCGGTCATTATCGATGGCCTGAACCTCAGCCTTTTTCATGTGCTTGCTCAGCCCGTGCTCTGGCAGGCAATCTGGACCTCTGTGCGCATTGCTCTGGGAGCGGGGTTACTGTGTATCACGTTGACCATGATGCTACTCTGGAGCAGCCGTGAGCTACGCGCCCGCCAGCATCAACTGGCCGGACAAGCGCTGGAGATGAGCGGCATGCTGATTCTGGCGATGCCTGGTATTGTGCTGGCGACCGGCTTTTTCCTGCTGCTCAATAACAGCATCGGCCTGCCCTCGTCCGCCGATGGCATCGTGATTTTCACCAATGCGTTGATGGCGATTCCCTATGCACTGAAAGTACTGGAGAACCCCATGCGGGATGTGACGGCACGCTACAGCCTGCTTTGTCAGTCTCTGGGTATTGAAGGTTTCAATCGGTTAAAGGTCATTGAACTGCGTGCCCTTAGAGCACCGCTGGCGCAGGCGCTGGCCTTTGCCTGCGTGTTGTCAATTGGTGATTTTGGCGTTGTGGCGTTATTTGGCAATGACGATTTCCGTACGTTGCCCTTCTATCTTTATCAGCAAATTGGCGCCTATCGCACGCAGGATGGTGCGGTTACCGCGCTGATTTTGCTGTTACTGTGCTTTTTACTGTTCACCCTTATCGAAAAACTTCCGGGCCGCCATGCTAAGACTGACTGATGTAACCTGGCTGTATCAGCATTTACCCATGCGTTTTACGCTGTCGATCCAACAGGGCGAACAGGTCGCCGTGCTTGGGCCTAGCGGAGCCGGGAAAAGTACGCTGCTAAATTTAATCGCCGGTTTTCTCTCCCCGGCCAGCGGCGTCATTATGATTGAGAATAGCGATCACACACGCACGCCGCCTTCGCGGCGCCCGGTGTCGATGCTATTTCAGGAGAACAACCTCTTTATCCATCTCACGGTGCGGCAAAATATAGGTCTGGGGCTGAACCCTGGCCTAAAACTGTCTAGTGCGCAAAATACAAAACTTGAGGCCATTGCCAGCACTATGGGGCTGGATACGTTGCTTGGCCGCATGCCGGATCAGCTTTCTGGTGGCCAGCGACAGCGCGTGGCACTGGCCCGTTGTCTTGTGCGTGAACAACCCGTGCTCTTGCTGGATGAACCCTTCTCCGCGCTCGATCCGGCCCTGCGCCAGGAGATGCTTGCACTGGTAAAAGAGATTTGTCATCGCCAGCAGTTAACGCTGTTGATGGTGTCGCACAATGTGGAAGATGCCGCCCGTATCGCGTCGCGCGCGCTGGTGATTGCCGATGGTCGTATCGCCTGGGACGGGAAAACAGACGAACTGCTCAGCGGCAACGCGCCTGTCTCCTCGCTGCTTGGGATCAGGTAACCACTTTTTGCAAGATAGACAGGTAGATGGGCATTAAAGGGTGGCGAACCAGAATGGTCACCGCAAACACGGCCCCCACCGTCAGCAGCGGCGCCAGCCAGAACAATCGGCGACGCGGCAGATATACCGTTAAACGATCCAGTCCGGCTTTACCACTACGCCACAGGCGCCAGCACATCCAGAATGCCAGCCAGAGCAGCACCGCTGCCAGCAGCAGCAGCCATTTAAAGTTACCGCTCTGCTCCCCCGCCGGGATATCAATCGCCGCTCCCGCCAGGATACCAGGCAAGAAATAGAAAGGCGGCCACAGCAAGCAACCAAGGATGTTAGGCGGGATAAACTTCGTGACCGGCAGATCAAGCATGCCCGCGACCATCGGCACAACCGGACGCGTCGGCCCCACAAACCGCCCCACCAGAATGGTGAACATGCTGTGCTGATGCAGCGCATGCTCGGTTTTATTCAACAGCGCTTTGTTTTTGCGAATGAATGACCAGCGGTGCAGCGGTTTTTTGAAACGCCAGCCGAGCCAGAATGAGATCCAGTCCCCCAGCAGACATCCCACAATCCCCGCCATCCAGGCGTGCCAGAAATTCACTTCACCGCTGCCAATCAGCGCCCCGAGTGCCGCCATCATCACGGTGCCGGGTAGGATAAGCCCCACCAGCGCCAGCGACTCCAGAAAAGCTACGAGTGCAATCGCAATCAGCGTATAGGCCGTAGATTGGGTAACAAAGTGTTCCAGCAGTGCTTGCATATGTTTTCCGGTCAAAAAATGAAGCTGGAATTCTCCAGGCGCATACCCTGAGGGTCAAGCTTCAATTATCTGAATATTTTGCCGGTTATGACAGGTTGCCGGGCCACTCCTTGCCTATCTTTACGCTCTATTCACATCCTGCACGAAATTCACTGGGACTGGCGCCGGTACATTTTTTAAAAACGCGTGAGAAATAGAGCTGATCTTCAAAGCCGACATTACGCCCCACGCTGGCGATTGGCATACGCGTAGTGCTCAACAGCAGCTTCGCCTGACTGATACGCTGATCCTCGCGCCAGCTCAGCACGCTCACCCCCAATTGCTGACGGAACAGGTGCGAGAGACGGGACGGTGACAGACACACATGCTGCGCGACGCTGGCGATATCAAAATGGTTGTCCGCCAGATGATCGCTGATGTACTGGCAGGCGTCGCGCACGCGGTTATCGAGCGGCGGATGCAGTGATTCATTGATGGCATCCATACGGCGCAATAACAGTTGTTCGAGCAGATTTATCGCCAGCAATTCTGCGTAACGTCCTCCGCTCTGCCCGGCATCGATAATCTGCCCAAAGAGCTCGCTAAACTGCGCCAGCCAGGGCTCTTCCGGGCGAAAGAAACCAGTCTGCGCGAAAATGGTCGGCCAGCTTAGCCACTCATGCCAGTAGGCGCGCGGACGGAAGTAGACCCACTGGTGATACCACTCTTTGGCATCCGGGTGGCGGCCATAGTGATGAATTTCTCCCGGCGGAAACAAAATCATGTCACCGGGGCGGCAAACATACTGTTTCCCGTGGTTATTGATGACCCCCTCACCACGAATGGTGAAATTGAGAATGTACCCCTTCATTCCCAGCGGACGATCGATAAAAAAATCGAGATAGCCCTCGGACTCGATAGGGGTCAACCCCGCCACCAGATGGGCGTTAAACGAGTAACCAGGCAACAGAGGATCATTTTGTGACTCAGCCATAAACTCGATACTCCGGGCATCATGAAGGAAACCAATTGTCCATATTGATACGCTTTTCATTAATCAGGCGTTTTGACCAGGCACAAGGAAAACGCCGCCACTTTTAACCCCGCCAGATAAAAGCAATTACGCCATTTTTATGACGCAAAGGGGACAAAAAGAGTCAACCAAAGTGTCTATAAAGGCGATTAAAATGTCCACATGGAATTTTTGCACACGGTCACACTTTGCACTCCCATAGCATTTTCGTCCATAAGATTAGCGAATCCTGCCTGACGCTTTTTTCCGCCGATCACTATGTTTCTCCATAAGGTTATTCTTCATGGAGCAACACGATGGCAATCACAATTGGCCTCGATTTTGGCAGCGACTCCGTTCGCGCACTGGCGGTGGACTGTACCTCTGGGGCAGAAATCGCCACCAGCGTCGAGTGGTATCCTCGCTGGCAAGAAGGGCGTTACTGCGACGCGGCACATAATCAATTTCGCCACCATCCCCGGGACTATATCGAGTCGATGGAAATGGCGCTTAAAAGCGTGCTGGCAGAACTGACACCTGAACAGCGTGCCCAGGTCAAAGGCATTGGCGTGGACAGCACCGGTTCAACGCCTGCTCCTGTCGACGCAGAAGGCCGGGTCCTGGCACTGCGTCCGGAATTTGCAGACAACCCCAATGCGATGTTTGTGTTGTGGAAAGATCATACGGCGGTCGAAGAAGCCGAAGCGATCACCGCTCTGTGCCACGCAACGGGTAAAGTCGACTATTCACGCTACATTGGCGGGATTTATTCCAGCGAATGGTTCTGGGCAAAAATCCTGCACGTGACCCGCGCCGACAGCAATGTCGCTCAGGCTGCCGCATCGTGGATTGAACTGTGCGACTGGGTGCCTGCCCTGCTCTCCGGTACCACCCGTCCGCAGGATATCCGCCGTGGTCGCTGCAGCGCCGGGCATAAATCCCTGTGGCATGAAAGCTGGGGTGGTTTACCCCCCGCCAGCTTCTTCGATGAACTGGATCCAATCCTCAACAAACACCTGCCCTGCCCACTCTTTACCGATACCTACACCGCCGATATCCCGGTTGGCACGCTGACGGCGGAATGGGCGCAACGCCTTGGCTTACCGGAAACGGTGGTTATTTCCGGCGGCGCGTTCGACTGCCATATGGGGGCAGTAGGTGCAGGCGCACAGCCCAACACGCTGGTCAAAGTCATTGGTACGTCGACTTGCGATATTCTTATCGCTGATAAGCCGAGCGTCGGCGACCGTGCCGTGAAAGGCATCTGTGGTCAGGTGGATGGCAGCGTGGTACCCGATTTTATTGGTCTGGAAGCAGGTCAATCGGCGTTCGGCGATATCTATGCCTGGTTTGGCCGCATCCTCGGCTGGCCGCTGGAGCAACTGGCGCTGCAGCATCCGGAACTGAAGACGCAAATTAAAGCCAGCCAGAAACAACTACTGCCAGCCCTTACAGAGGCCTGGGCGCAAAACCCATCGCTGGAACACCTGCCGGTTGTCCTCGACTGGTTCAACGGCCGCCGCACGCCGAACGCGAACCAGCGCCTGAAAGGGGTGATCACCGACCTGAATCTTGCAACCGATGCCCCGGCGCTCTTTGGTGGGCTGATTGCCGCTACTGCCTTTGGCGCTCGCGCCATTATGGAATGTTTCACCGAGCAAGGTATCGCGGTGGACAACGTCATGGCGCTGGGGGGTATCGCCCGTAAAAACCGCGTCATCATGCAGGCCTGCTGCGATGTGCTTAATCGCCCGCTGCAAATTGTCGCCTCGGATCAGTGCTGTGCACTCGGTGCGGCTATTTTTGCCGCCGTCGCCGCAGGCGTTCACACCGATATTCCTGCCGCACAACAGCAAATGGCCAGCCAGATCGAAAACACGCTGCAACCCGCACCTGCGCAGGCTCAACGCTTTGAACAACTCTACCGCCGCTATCAGCAATGGGCGAAAAGCGCCGAGCTTCACTATCTCCCTGTAGCTGCGCCAGCAACGCAGGCAGCGCTCACTCACTAAGGACACAATAATGACGATTTTTGATAATTATGAAGTTTGGTTTGTGATTGGCAGCCAACACCTTTACGGACCCGAAGCCCTGCGTCAGGTGACGCAGCATGGCGAACAAGTGGTTAACGCGCTGAACGCTGAGGCCAAACTGCCCTGCAAACTGGTTCTTAAGCCGCTCGGCACCTCGCCGGATGAGATAACGAATATCTGTCGTGACGCCAACTATGACGACAAATGCGCCGGTATGGTGGTGTGGCTGCATACCTTCTCACCGGCAAAAATGTGGATTAACGGCCTGACAATCCTCAACAAACCGCTTCTGCAATTCCACACTCAGTTTAACGCTGCCCTGCCGTGGGACAGCATCGACATGGACTTTATGAACCTGAACCAGACCGCGCACGGCGGCCGTGAGTTCGGCTTTATCGGTGCCCGCATGCGCCAACAGCATGCGGTGGT
Organism: Phytobacter diazotrophicus; assembly: GCF_052061655.1. Taxonomy (NCBI): domain Bacteria; kingdom Pseudomonadati; phylum Pseudomonadota; class Gammaproteobacteria; order Enterobacterales; family Enterobacteriaceae; genus Phytobacter; species Phytobacter diazotrophicus. The sequence continues at coordinate 4,793,328 of NZ_CM125428.1, forward strand.
GACCGGCCACTGGCAGGACAAAAAAGCGCACCAGCGTATTGGTGCCTGGATGCGCCAGGCCGTGTCCAAACAGGATACCCGTCATCTGAAAGTGTGCCGTTTCGGCGACAACATGCGTGAAGTGGCGGTGACCGACGGCGATAAAGTAGCCGCACAAATCAAGTTCGGTTTCTCCGTCAACACCTGGGGTGTGGGCGATCTGGTGCAGGTCGTGAACAGCATCAGTGAAGGTGATGTTAACGCGCTGGTCGACGAGTATGAAAGCAGCTACCGCCTGACCGCAGCCGCACAGGTGAATGGCGACAAGCGTCAGAATGTGATTGATGCCGCACGCATTGAGCTGGGTATGAAACGCTTCCTGGAACAGGGGGGCTTCCACGCCTTTACCACCACATTCGAAGATTTACACGGCCTGAAACAGCTTCCGGGCCTGGCGGTTCAACGCCTGATGCAGCAGGGCTACGGCTTCGCTGGCGAAGGCGACTGGAAAACTGCCGCTCTGCTTCGCATCATGAAGGTGATGTCGACCGGTCTGCAGGGCGGCACCTCCTTTATGGAGGACTACACCTATCACTTCGAAGAGAACAACGATCTGGCACTCGGCTCGCACATGCTGGAGGTGTGCCCGTCTATCGCGCTGGATGAAAAACCAATCCTGGATGTTCAATACCTCGGCATTGGCGGTAAAGCCGATCCGGCACGCCTGATCTTCTCTACCAAAACAGGCCCGGCCATTAACGCCAGCCTGATCGATCTGGGGGATCGCTTCCGCCTGCTGGTGAACTGCGTTGATGCCGTTAAGACGCCGCACGATCTGCCGAAACTGCCGGTTGCGAACGCATTGTGGAAAGCACAACCGGATCTACAGACCGCCTCCGAAGCCTGGATTCTGGCGGGCGGCGCGCATCATACCGTGTTCAGCCACGCCCTGAACCTTGATGACATGCGCCAGTTCGCTGAGCTACACGGTATCGAAATTGTGACTATCGATAACGAAACCCGCCTGCCTGCCTTTAAAGACGCTTTGCGCTGGAACGAAGTGTATTACGGCTCCAAACGTTAACAGGGGAACATTAGGCCTGCTCCGGCAGGCCGCTTTTTCCTGGAGGAAAGCATGTTAGAAGCATTGAAACAGCAAGTGCTGGAAGCCAATCTGGCGCTGCCAAAACACAACCTGGTGACCCTCACCTGGGGGAATGTCAGCGCCGTTGACCGCGAACGTGGCGTACTGATAATTAAACCGTCCGGCGTCGATTACAGCGTCATGACCGCCGGGGATATGGTGGTGGTCAGTCTCGAAACCGGGGAAGTGGTGGAAGGGAAAAAGAAACCCTCTTCCGACACCCCAACGCATCGCCTGCTCTATCAGGCGTTCCCGACCATTGGCGGCATTGTGCATACCCATTCGCGCCACGCTACCATCTGGGCACAGTCCGGCCAGGCCATTCCGGCGACCGGAACAACCCACGCAGACTATTTCTACGGCACCATTCCCTGTACGCGCAAAATGACGGATGCCGAAATTAACGGTGAATACGAGTGGGAAACCGGCAACGTGATCGTTGAAACCTTCAGAAAGCAGGGTATCGATCCGGCGCAAATGCCCGGCGTACTGGTGCACTCACATGGGCCGTTCGCCTGGGGGAAAAACGCCGACGACGCGGTGCACAACGCCATCGTACTGGAGGAAGTGGCCTATATGGGCATTTTCTGCCGCCAGCTCGCGCCAGAGCTCCCGGAGATGCAACAGACACTTCTGGACAAACACTATCTGCGCAAACACGGCGCAAAAGCCTATTACGGGCAGTAAGTTTTACCCTCTCCCGCCCCGTAGCCAGGCTACGGGGCGTTCATTTTTAACTTCCTAATTTTCCGCGTTATATCCAGCATGTCGTTGCCATTTCACGACAAACTGGCAATGCTATGCGATACGGCAACCGGCGGGAGAAAAGCCAGTGAAAATAAAGGGAGCAGGAAAATGGATACTGCTGGGGCTCGTCACGGCGGCGTTCGTGATCATTTATAACGCCATCGCGATTTACCGCTTTAGCCAACAGGACCAGACACGCGAAGCAGATTGCGCGATTGTTGCCGGAGCCGGTATCAATAAAAAATCCCCCAGCCCGGTTTTTACCGCCAGATTAGACCACGCGATTTGGTTATATCAGGAAGGCAAGGTGAACTCGCTGATCCTGACAGGCGGTCTCAGTAATGGCGCAACCGAGTCCGATGCCGCCGTCGCCCGACATTATCTCTTAAATCGGGGTGTCCCTGAGTCGGTCATTTTTATCGATGAGCAATCTACCGTTACCCGTGAAAATATCCATAACGCCAAAATAATCATGACACGCCAGAATATGCAGACCGCGCTGCTGGTCAGCGATCCTTTGCATATGCTGCGCATGCGGCTTATCGCACACGATAACGATATTGTGAGCTGGTCATCGCCCACCACCACAAGCCGATATCGTTCCTGGCAAACGCAACTGCCTTTTCTGCTTAGGGAAGCGTTCTACTACACCGGTTATCGCCTACTGCGATATCTTCCGCGTATTCCGATACAAAAAGTTGACTGCAAGCCCGGCTGAGTGCAGCGGCGGGCGCGCACCCGCACACCTGTACAAAAAATCAGTATCCCCGGGTAAACCAGGCTATAATCTCGCCGATAATGAGGCGATGAGAGAATGGTGTGACGCAAGCGCGAGAAGGCTTTTTACTGACCCGACACTGGCGGGACACGCCACAGGGAACCGAGGTGGAATTCTGGCTGGCGACGGATAACGGGCCGTTACAGGTCTTTTTGCCGCCGCAAGAATCGGTTGCGTTTATCCCCAGTGCGCAAGTCAGCCAGGCACAGCGTTTACTCGCCGGAGAAAACCAATACCGCCTCACACCGCTGCAACTTAAGGATTTCCACCGCCAGCCCGTTCACGGGCTATATTGTCGGGCGCACCGCCAGTTGATGCGCTATGAAAAGCTGCTGCGCGACGGTGGCGTTACGGTTTATGAAGCCGACGTCCGCCCGCCAGAGCGCTTTCTGATGGAGCGCTTTATTACCGCGCCGGTATGGGTGGATGGCGAGCCGCGCGGCGAGCAACTGACCAACGCGCGCCTGAAACCCAATCCGCATTACCGCCCGCCCCTCAAATGGGTCTCGCTGGATATCGAAACCACCCGTAACGGCGAACTTTACTGTATCGGGCTGGAGGGGTGCGGCCAGCGCACGGTCTATATGCTCGGTCCGGAAAACGGTGATGCCAGCGGGCTGGATTTCACTCTTGAGTATGTCGCCAGCCGTCCGCAACTTTTGGAAAAGCTCAACGCCTGGTTTGCGCAGCACGATCCCGACGTGATTATCGGCTGGAACGTCGTGCAGTTCGACCTGCGCGTGCTGCAAAAAAGCGCGGAACGTTATCGCCTGCCTTTATTACTCGGGCGCGGCAATCAACCGCTCGAATGGCGCGAGCACGGGTTTAAAAACGGCGTCTTTTTCGCCCAGGCAACTGGCAGGGTGATTATCGACGGGATTGAAGCGCTTAAATCCGCTTTCTGGAATTTCTCCTCTTTTTCGCTGGAAACGGTATCGCAGGAGTTACTGGGTGAAGGCAAAGCGATCGATAACCCATGGGATCGCATGGACGAAATCGATCGCCGTTTCGCCGAAAACAAGCCCGCCCTTGCCACCTATAACCTGAAAGATTGTGAACTGGTTACGCGCATCTTCCACAAAACGGACATCATGCCGTTCTTGCTGGAACGCGCTACGGTGAACGGCCTGGCGATTGACAGACATGGCGGTTCGGTGGCGGCGTTTAGCCATCTCTATTTTCCGCGGATGCACCGCGCGGGGTATGTCGCGCCAAACCTTGGTGATGTGCCACCGCAGGCCAGTCCCGGCGGCTATGTGATGGACTCACGCCCGGGACTGTACGATTCCGTGCTGGTGCTGGACTACAAAAGCCTGTATCCCTCGATCATCCGCACCTTCTTGATCGATCCCGTCGGCCTGGTGGAAGGGATGGCGCATCCGGATCCTGAACACAGCACAGGCGGCTTTCTGGGCGCACGCTTTTCCCGGCAGACCCATTGCCTGCCCGGGATCGTCGGTCAAATCTGGCATGGCCGCGATGAAGCCAAACGAGTGGGAAACAAACCACTGTCGCAGGCACTTAAGATCATCATGAATGCGTTTTACGGCGTGCTGGGCACCAGTGCCTGCCGTTTTTTCGATCCGCGTCTTGCTTCATCGATCACTATGCGCGGCCACGAGATCATGCGGCAGACCAAAGCGCTGATTGAGTCTCAGGGCTATGACGTCATTTACGGCGATACGGATTCCACCTTTGTCTGGCTCAAAAAAGCACATAACGAGGCCGATGCGGCACGTATTGGTCAAGAACTGGTGGCTTATGTGAACAACTGGTGGGAGGCACATCTATCCGCTGAGCATTTAACCAGTGCGCTGGAACTGGAATTCGAAACCCATTTTTGCCGTTTTTTGATGCCAACCATTCGCGGCACAGAACAGGGAAGTAAAAAGCGCTACGCCGGATTGATACAGGAAGGTGAAGAACAACGGATGGTGTTCAAAGGGCTGGAGACCGTACGAACCGACTGGACGCCGCTGGCGCAGCAATTTCAAAAGACACTTTATTTGCGTATCTTTCGCAATGAGCCCTATCAGGACTATGTGCGCGAAACGATTGATAAGCTGATGGCAGGCGAACTGGATGCGCTACTGGTCTACCGCAAGCGTCTGCGCCGCCCGTTGGCCGATTACGAGCGTAACGTGCCGCCTCATGTTCGCGCAGCACGACTCGCCGATGAACAGAATCTGAAACGCGGCCGCCCGCCCCAGTATCAAAATCGGGGTACCATCAAATATGTCTGGACGACACAGGGGCCGGAACCGGTGGATTATCAACAATCTCCCCTGGATTACGACCACTATCTGACCAAACAACTTCAGCCGGTCGCTGATGGAATACTGCCCTTCACCGACGATGATTTTGCTACACTACTGACAGGGCAACTGGGACTGTTTTGACTTCGTATCCGGCTGGCACAGTAACAGAGGCCAGCCTTCGAGCCTCTGGATTGTGGGTTGCTTCACGGCCATTGTTGAGCTGGTTTTCGGCGTACAGTGAACAAGGTGATCAACGTGCCAACAACGCGGTGACTTGCAAAACAACGGGCATAACGAGAGTGACGAAAGCATTGCCATCCAGTACCATAGCGCCCTTTCTATTCCTGGCCCCAAACTTAGCCGTCCGCCTGATTCTCAGGCGGTGACGAACTATTGCCTGCAATTTGAGATATAGAGTTCAATTTATGCCCTTTACACTTGGTCAACGCTGGATAAGCGACACGGAAAGCGAACTCGGACTGGGTACAGTCGTAGCGATGGATGCGCGAACCGTTACTCTGCTTTTTCCCGCGACGGGAGAAAATCGTCTGTATGCACGCAGCGATTCCCCCGTTACACGCGTCATGTTTAATCCTGGCGATACGGTAACCAGCCACGAAGGCTGGCAGCTGACTGTTGAAGACGTAAAAGAAGAAAACGGCCTGCTCGCCTATACCGGTACCCGCCTGGATACGCAGGAAACCAACGTCATGCTGCGCGAGGTCTTTCTCGACAGCAAACTGGTCTTTAGCAAACCGCAAGACCGCCTGTTCGCCGGGCAAATCGACCGTATGGACCGTTTCGCGCTGCGTTATCGCGCGCGTAAATATCAAAGTGAACAGTACCGTATGCCGTGGAGCGGGCTGCGCGGCCAGCGTACCAGCTTGATCCCTCACCAGTTGCATATCGCCCACGATATTGGCCGTCGCCATGCGCCACGTGTCCTGCTGGCGGACGAAGTTGGTTTAGGCAAAACCATTGAAGCCGGGATGATCCTCCACCAGCAGTTATTGTCTGGTGCCGCAGAACGTGTGCTGATCATCGTGCCGGAAACGCTGCAACACCAGTGGCTGGTCGAAATGCTGCGTCGCTTCAACCTGCGCTTTGCGCTGTTTGATGACGAACGCTATGCCGAAGCGCAGCACGATGCCGACAACCCATTTGAAACAGAACAACTGGTGATTTGCTCACTGGACTTCGTGCGTCGTAATAAACAGCGCCTGGAGCACCTGTGTGACGCCGAATGGGATTTAATGGTGGTGGATGAAGCCCATCACCTGGTGTGGAGCGAAGAGGCTCCAAGCCGCGAATACCAGGCCATTGAACAGCTTGCTGAGCGCGTGCCGGGCATTTTGCTGCTTACCGCGACACCGGAGCAACTCGGCCTTGAGAGCCACTTTGCGCGTCTGCGCTTGTTGGATCCAAACCGTTTCCACGATTTCGCTCAGTTCGTTGATGAACAACAGAACTATCGCCCGGTTGCTGACGCGGTTGCCTTGTTACTGGCAGGCAAACGCCTGAGTGATACCGAGCTCAATACGCTTAGCGACCTGATTGGCGAACAGGACATCGAGCCGCTGCTGCAGGCCGCCAACAGTGACCGTGACGACGCTGAGGCAGCGCGTCAGGAGCTGATTTCGATGCTAATGGACCGCCACGGCACCAGCCGCGTGCTGTTCCGTAACACCCGTAACGGCGTGAAAGGCTTTCCGAAACGCGAACTGCACACCATCAAGCTGCCACTACCGACCCAGTATCAGACGGCAATTAAAGTCTCCGGCATCATGGGCGCGCGTAAAAGTGCTGAAGACCGTGCCCGCGATATGCTCTACCCGGAACAGATCTATCAGGAATTCGAAGGCGACAGCGGTACCTGGTGGAACTTCGACCCTCGCGTCGAATGGCTGATGGGCTATCTGACCAGCCATCGTTCACAGAAGGTTCTGGTGATCTGCGCCAAAGCGGCCACCGCACTGCAACTGGAGCAGGTCTTGCGCGAACGTGAAGGTATCCGTGCCGCAGTGTTCCATGAAGGCATGTCGATTGTAGAACGTGACCGCGCGGCGGCCTGGTTTAGCGAAGAAGACAGCGGCGCGCAGGTGTTGCTGTGCTCTGAAATCGGTTCCGAAGGACGTAACTTCCAGTTTGCCAGCCATCTGGTCATGTTCGATCTACCGTTCAATCCGGATCTGCTCGAACAGCGTATCGGTCGTCTGGATCGTATCGGCCAGGCGCATGACATTCAGATCCACGTGCCTTATCTGGAAAAAACGGCGCAATCCGTGCTGGTGCGTTGGTACCACGAAGGCCTGGACGCGTTCGAACACACCTGCCCGACAGGGCGGACGATTTACGACAAGGTCCACACCGATCTGATTAATTACCTTGCATCGCCGGAAAATACCGACGGTTTTGATGACCTCATCAAGGCCTGCCGCGAGCAGCATGACGCGCTGAAAGCGCAGCTTGAGCAAGGTCGGGACCGTCTGCTGGAAATCCACTCCAACGGCGGTGAAAAAGCGCTGGCGCTGGCAGAAAGCATTGAAGAGCAGGACGATGATACCGGGCTTATCAATTTCGCCATGAACCTGTTCGATATCGTCGGTATCAACCAGGACGATCGCGGCGAAAACATGATTGTGCTGACGCCATCCGACCATATGCTGGTACCGGATTTTCCGGGCCTGCCGGAAGATGGCTGTACCATCACCTTTGAGCGTGAGGTGGCACTGTCCCGTGAAGATGCGCAATTTATTACCTGGGAACATCCGCTGATTCGCAACGGGCTGGATCTGATCCTCTCTGGCGATACCGGTAGCAGCACCATTTCATTGTTGAAAAACAAGGCACTGCCTGTCGGTACACTGCTGCTGGAACTGATTTATGTCGTTGAGGCACAGGCGCCGAAACAACTGCAGCTTAACCGCTTCCTGCCGGCAACGCCGATTCGTCTGCTGGTGGATAAAAACGGCACTAACCTTGCCACACAGGTCGAGTTCGAGAGTTTCAACCGTCAGCTCAGCGCGGTTAACCGCCACACCGGCAGTAAGCTGGTGAACGCCGTACAGCAGGATGTACACACCATTCTGCAAAAAGGTGAAGCGCAGGTCGAAAAAGCCGCACAGGCATTGATCGACGCCGCGAAGCGCGAAGCGGATGAAAAACTGTCAGCGGAACTGTCGCGCCTCGAAGCCCTCAAAGCAGTTAACCCGAATATTCGTGATGACGAGCTGAGCGCTATTGAGAGCAACCGCCTGCAAGTGCTGGAAAGCCTTTCTCAGGCAGGCTGGCGTCTTGACGCGCTGCGTCTTATCGTTGTGACGCATCAGTAACGGAGCAGGCTATGGTAATGGAGTCCTACAATCCGCCTCAGGATCCCTGGCTGACCATTCTCTATCAGGATGAGCACATTATGGTGGTCAACAAGCCGAGCGGGTTGTTGTCTGTTCCTGGGCGTCTTGAAGAGCATAAAGACAGCGTGATGACGCGTATTCAGCGCGATTTCCCGCAGGCGGAATCCGTGCATCGTCTGGACATGGCGACCAGCGGCGTGATTGTGGTGGCTCTGACCAAAGCGGCGGAGCGCGAGCTCAAGCGCCAGTTCCGCGAGCGCGAACCGAAAAAGCAGTATGTGGCGCACGTTTGGGGACACCTGGAGCACGACGCGGGGCTTGTCGATCTGCCGCTGATTTGCGACTGGCCGAATCGTCCGAAGCAGAAAGTCTGCTACGAGACCGGTAAACCCGCGCAGACCGAGTATGAAGTGCTGGAATTCGCCGCCGACAATACCACGCGCGTGCGGCTTAAGCCGATTACCGGTCGCTCGCACCAATTGCGTGTGCATATGCTGGCGTTGGGGCATCCGATTCTGGGCGACAGGTTTTACGCGACGCCAGAGGCTCTTGCTCTGGCGCCACGCCTGTTACTGCATGCGGAAACGTTGACGATAACCCACCCGGCGTATGGCAACAGCATGACGTTCAGGGCGCCGGTGGATTTTTGACTTAACGCGGCTTACGGTCCCGGATGGCGGCTGCGTCTTATCCGGGCAACCGTCAAAACCAGCAGGTAGCCTGGGCGAGGCGTTTTACGCCAGCTCCCGGGGTTATTACGGAGCCTGGCGCCAGGCCATCGACGGCCTGCGCACAGCAACCGGAGCGTACTCAAAGTACGTGAGGATTGCGAGCACAGCCCGGGGATAACCTGGCAAGTAAGCTAGCCCGCAACTTACTTAAACCCTTTCTGCTCTTTAATGAGCTCATAAGCCTTCTGAATCTCCTGCGCTTTCTGCTTCGCCATCTCCATCATCTCCGGCGGCAGCCCTTTCGCCACAAGCTTATCCGGATGATGTTCGCCCATCAGCTTACGGTAGGCGCGTTTAATGGTGGTGGCATCATCCGTTGGCTTCACACCCAGCACATTACAGGCATCTTCAAGCGTAGGGCCACGTTGCGCCTGCTGCTGCCAGCCGCCGCCCGCTTGCTGCTGATAGCCACCGCCAAACTGCGCCCCGCCCTGCATCATGCGTAAAAACTGATCGAACTGACCACGAGAGATCCCCAGTTCTTCAGCAATGACGTACAGCACTTCGCGCTCATTAGGATGCAGCGAGCCATCAGCGAATGCCGCCTGAATCTGGATTTCCAGGAACATTCTGATTAAATCAAAGCGTCCGAAGCAAACACTGCGAAACTGACGCATTTTGTCACGTAATGGGTAGTTATCCGCTTTGCCCACGCGAAACGCCTGCTGCGCCGCCGCACGTGAGTCACCGTGCAGATTCATCCGGTCCATAAAAAGACTGGCAACCTGAATATCAGCCTGCGTCACGCGACCTTTGGACTTTGTTAAATGGCCCATCACCTCGAAGGTGGTGGCAAAAAAGAGCGTCTGACGTTCCCGTTGATTGGCAAACCACGCCATTTTTCGGCTGCGAGCCTTATCAAACATATGGCCGATTAACAGCCCGAGAACCGCGCCCCAAAAGCCTCCGCCCATGATCAGAGCGAAAACCACACCAACCACTTTTCCCCAATACTGCATATACTCCCCAAATCGTCATGCCGTCGGCTAAAATTTGCTTTATCATACCCGTCATTCTATGCCGTGCACAGGCACAGTCTTCTCTGACCTGGCTCGAAAACGGGCAGGATTAACTAGCGCTGCGAAGATGAGTACGTTAGTCTCTGACCGTTTGCCAGCGTAAAGCCACAGATGACGGAACAACAAATACAACGTATGAAAAAACGTATTCCCACCCTCCTGGCCACAATGATCGGCACAGCCCTTTATAGTCAACAAGGGATGACAGCCAGTCTCGCCTCGCAATGTATGCTTGGCGTTCCGAGCTATAACCGTCCATTGGTGACAGGCGATACTAATAATCTGCCTGTGACCATCAATGCCGATGACGCCAAAGGTAACTACCCTGACGACGCCAATTTTAAAGGCAATGTGGATATTAATCAGGGCAATAGCCGCCTGCGTGCTGATGAAGTTCAACTTCACCAGAAGCAGGTGGAAGGCCAGCCTGACCCGGTGCGTACAGTGGATGCACTGGGTAATGTGCACTACGACGACAATCAGGTCATCCTGAAAGGTCCGAAAGCCTGGTCAAATTTAAATACGAAAGACACCAACGTCTGGCAAGGCGACTACCAGATGGTGGGGCGTCAGGGACGTGGTGATGCAGACCTGATGAAACAGCGTGGCGAAAACCGTTACACCATCCTTGAAAACGGTTCATTCACCTCCTGCTTACCGGGTTCAAATACCTGGAGCGTCGTGGGTAGCGAAGTCATCCATGACCGTGAAGAACAGGTCGCAGAGATCTGGAACGCGCGCTTTAAACTCGGCCCGGTGCCGGTTTTCTACAGCCCGTACCTGCAATTGCCGGTGGGTGACAAACGCCGTTCTGGTTTCTTGATTCCGAATGCCAAGTACGGCACGAACAACGGCTTTGAATTTTATTTACCGTACTACTGGAATATCGCCCCCAATTTCGATGCAACCATCACACCGCATTACATTCAAAAACGTGGCAGTACACAATGGCAGAACGAATTCCGCTACCTGACGCGAGCGGGAACAGGGCTCATCGAATTCGACTATTTGCCGTCGGATAGCGTCTATCAGGACGACTATCCTGCCGAGTCGAATCGCCATCGCTGGTTATTCTACTGGAATCACTTTGGCGTGATGGACCAGGTTTGGCGTTTTAACGTCGATTACACCAAAGTCAGCGATCCATATTATTTTAACGATTTTTCGTCGAAGTACGGTACCAGTACTGACGGTTACGCCACCCAGAAATTCAGCATGGGTTATTGGCTGGAGAATTTTAACGCCACCGTATCGACCAAACAGTTCCAGGTATTTAACCGGCAGAACAGTAATTCTTACGCCGCTGAGCCGCAGTTAGACGTAAATTACTACAAAAACGACCTGGGTCCGTTTGATGCACATATCTATGGTCAGGCGGTGCATTTTGCTAACACCAACGGAAATTATCCTGAAGCCACGCGTGTTCACCTTGAACCAGCATTAAATCTGCCGCTGTCGAATAACTGGAGCAGCCTCGATACTGAGGCAAAGCTGATGGCGACTCACTATCAGCAAACCAATCTTGATGCCTACAACGCGGCGAACGGTACTGATTATAAAGATTCCGTTAACCGTGTGTTGCCGCAGTTTAAAGTCGACGGGAAGCTGATTTTCGAGCGTGATATGACTCTGGCGGAAGGGTATAGCCAGACGCTGGAGCCGCGCGCGCAGTACCTTTACATACCATATCGCAACCAGAGCACTATCAAAAACTACGACTCATCTTTGTTGCAATCCGACTTCAGCGGCCTGTTCCGCGACCGTACCTACGGCGGTCTGGATCGTATTGCATCGGCAAACCAGGTTACCACTGGCGTCACATCCCGTATTTATGATGACGCTTCTGTTGAACGTTTTAACGTTTCTGTTGGTCAAATCTACTATTTCACACAGTCACGCACTGGCGATGACAACATAAACTGGGAGAAAGACAACAAAACGGGCTCACTGGTATGGGCGGGAGATACCTACTGGCGCATTTCGGATCGCTGGGGCTTACGTGGCGGCGTGCAGTATGACACGCGTCTGGACAATATCGCTAACAGCACCGCGTCAATTGAATATCGCCGCGATGAAGACCGTATGGTACAGCTCAGCTATCGCTATGCCAGCCCGGAATACATTCAAGCGACACTTCCAAGAGACAAGAATGATACAACATGGACCCTGCCGCAGTACAAAGACGGCATTTCGCAAGTCGGTGCTGCGGCAAGTTGGCCGATCGTCGATCGCTGGTCTGTCGTCGGGGCTTACTACTACGATACCCATACAAGCAAGCCTGCCGACCAGATGTTAGGTCTGCAGTATAACTCCTGCTGTTATGCGATTCGCGTTGGGTATGAACGCAAAATCAACGGCTGGGAAAACAACCAAAGCAAGTATGACAACGTCATCGGTTTCAACATTGAGTTGCGCGGTTTGAGCTCGAATTACGGACTGGGCACGCATCAAATGCTGCGCTCAAACATTCTGCCGTACCGTAGCTCGTTATGATGTGGTTGATTTGCAAAGTTATCGGTTAATTGAAATGGAAAAAGTATGAAGAACTGGAAAACGCTGCTTCTCGGTATCGCTATGGTTGCGAATACCAGTTTCGCTGCACCGCAAGTTGTCGATAAAGTAGCTGCCGTCGTGAATAACGGCGTGGTGCTCGAAAGCGACGTTGATGGTTTGATGCAATCCGTGAAACTTAACGCGGGCCAGGCGGGTCAACAATTGCCTGATGACGCTACGCTGCGTCATCAGATTCTTGAACGTCTGATCATGGATCAAATCATTCTGCAAATGGCGACGAAAATGAACATCAAAGTGACCGATGATCAACTCGATCAGGCCATCGCCAATATCGCCAAACAAAACAATATCTCCATGGATCAGATGCGCAGTCGTCTGGCTTATGACGGTGTGAATTTCAACACCTACCGTAGCCAAATCCGCAAAGAGATGATCATTTCCGAAGTCCGCAACAACGAAGTTCGCCGCCGCATCACCGTGCTGCCGCAGGAAGTTGAAGCGCTCGCTAAACAAGTAGGTAACCAAAACGACGCCAGTACCGAACTGAACCTGAGCCACATTCTGGTTCCGTTGCCGGAAAACCCAACCTCTGACCAGGTAAATGAAGCAGAAAGCCAGGCACGTTCTATCGTTGACGAAGCGCGTAAAGGCGGCGATTTCGGTAAACTGGCGATTACCTACTCTGCCGACCAGCAGGCGCTGAAAGGCGGCCAGATGGGTTGGGGGCGTATTCAGGAACTGCCGTCAATCTTCGCTCAGGCGCTTAGCACGGCGAAAAAAGGCGACATCATTGGCCCCATCCGTTCAGGCGTTGGCTTCCATATTCTAAAAGTGAACGATCTGCGTGGTCAAAGCCAGAGCATTTCCGTGACCGAAGTTCACGCTCGCCACATTCTGCTGAAACCGTCGCCGATCATGAGTGACGACCAGGCACGCGTGAAACTGGAACAGATTGCGGCGGACATCAAGAGCGGTAAAACCACCTTTGCTGCGGCGGCAAAAGAGTTCTCTCAGGATCCAGGTTCTGCCAATCAGGGCGGCGATATGGGCTGGGCGGCAGCGGATATCTACGATCCGGCATTCCGTGATGCGTTGATGAAGCTTAGCCGTGGTCAGATGAGCGGCCCGGTACACTCCTCCTTTGGCTGGCATCTGATTGAGCTACTGGATACCCGTAACGTCGATAAAACCGATGCTGCGCAAAAAGATCGTGCTTACCGCATGCTGATGAACCGCAAATTCTCCGAAGAAGCGGCAACCTGGATGCAGGAACAGCGCGCCAGTGCTTACGTTAAAATCCTGAGCAACTAATGAACGCACATCGTGTCGTTATCACTCCCGGCGAACCCGCCGGGATTGGTCCTGATTTAGTCGTACAACTCGCCCAGCGCGACTGGCCCGTAGAGTTAGTGGTGTGTGCAGATCCAACGTTGCTTACCGAGCGTGCGGCGCTGTTGGGTTTGCCCCTCATCCTGCGCGAGTACCACGCCGGACAACCGGCCCGTGCACAACAGGCAGGCAGCCTCACCGTATTACCCGTTGCACTCAAAACGTCAGTAGTGCCGGGCGAGCTGGACGTCAAAAATGGGCCATACGTGGTCGACACGCTGGCCCGTGCCTGCGATGGTTGCCTGAGCGGCGAGTTTGCTGCGCTGATCACCGGCCCCGTGCATAAAGGGGTGATCAACGATGCGGGTACGCCGTTTACCGGACATACCGAGTTCTTCGAAGAGCGTTCGCGCGTCAGCAAAGTCGTAATGATGCTGGCAACAGAAGAGCTCCGCGTTGCGCTGGCCACGACCCATCTGCCCATCAAAGCGGTTGCAGAGGCCATCACGCCAGATTTGCTGCGCGACGTCATCACCATTTTGTATACCGATTTGCAGCAAAAGTTTGGTATCCGCCAGCCACATGTTCTGGTGTGCGGCCTGAACCCACACGCCGGGGAAGGCGGACATATGGGCACCGAAGAGATCGATACGATCATTCCGGTTCTTGATGAAATGCGCGCAAAAGGCATGAATCTTAGTGGTCCACTGCCTGCCGATACGCTTTTTCAGCCTAAATATCTTGATAATGCCGACGCCGTACTGGCGATGTACCACGATCAGGGCCTGCCCGTGCTAAAATACCAGGGCTTTGGCCGTGGCGTGAACATCACGCTCGGTTTACCTTTTATTCGTACATCTGTTGATCATGGCACCGCGCTGGAACTGGCGGGCCATGGAAAAGCCGATGTCGGCAGTTTTATCACGGCGCTTAATCTCGCCATCACCATGATTGTTAATACTCAATGACTAATCGAGTCCATCAGGGCCACTTAGCCCGTAAACGCTTCGGGCAAAACTTCCTCAACGATCAGTTTGTGATCGACAGTATTGTTTCAGCTATCAATCCGCAAAAAGGCCAGGCGATGGTCGAAATCGGCCCGGGCCTTGCCGCGCTGACCGAGCCGGTAGGTGAACGTCTGGATAAGCTCACCGTTATCGAGCTGGACCGCGATCTGGCTGCACGTCTGCAAACACACCCGTTCCTCGGGCCAAAGCTGACGATTTTTCAGCAAGATGCGATGACCATGAATTTTGGCGAGCTGTCGCAGACTATGGGTCAGCCGCTGCGCGTATTTGGCAACCTGCCTTATAACATCTCAACGCCGCTAATGTTCCATCTGTTTAGCTATACTGATGCCATTGCCGACATGCACTTTATGTTGCAAAAAGAGGTCGTCAATCGTCTGGTTGCAGGGCCAAACAGTAAGGCGTATGGTCGTTTAAGCGTCATGGCGCAATACTATTGCCAGATTATTCCGGTGCTGGAAGTGCCGCCAACAGCCTTCACCCCACCGCCTAAGGTGGATTCCGCTGTCGTGCGCCTGGTACCACATCGCACGTTGCCACATCCGGTCAAAGAAGTCCGGGTGCTGAGTCGGATCACGACGGAAGCCTTTAACCAGCGCCGTAAAACGATCCGCAACAGCCTTGGCAACCTCTTCTCCGTTGAGGTATTGACGGAGCTGGGCGTTGATCCGGCGATGCGTGCGGAAAACATCTCTGTTGCGCAGTATTGCAAGATGGCGAACTATCTGACTGATAATGCGCCGCCGAAGGAGAGTTAAGTCATGATCAATTCGCCCCGAGTTTCTGTTCAGGTGCAAAGTGTCTATATTGAATCGCAATCTTCACCCGATGAAGAACGCTATGTTTTCGCTTACACCATCACTATTCGGAATCTGGGGCGAGCGCCGGTCCAGTTGCTTAAACGGTACTGGCTTATCACCAACGGGAATGGCCGTGAAACTGAGGTTCAGGGTGAAGGTGTGGTCGGCGTTCAGCCGCATATTGAACCCGGCGGAGAATATCAGTATACCAGCGGTGCGGTAATTGAAACGCCGTTTGGTACCATGGAAGGCCATTATGAAATGATCGATGCGCAAGGGAAGGCGTTCCGCATCGCTATCCCGGTCTTCCGACTTGCCGTTCAAACACTAATCCACTGAGACAATGTCTACATATCTTATTGGCGACGTTCATGGTTGCTATGATGAACTGCTCGCATTGTTAAATCAGGTACAGTTTGTACCTGGGCAGGACACCTTATGGTTGACGGGTGATTTAGTCGCGCGCGGTCCCGGCTCGCTGGATGTATTGCGCTACGTTAAATCGCTGGGCGACAGCGTTCGCCTGGTCCTCGGCAACCACGATCTGCACCTGCTGGCGGTGTTTGCCGGCATCAGCCGCAATAAACCCAAAGACCGGCTTAATTTGCTTCTGGAAGCGCCCGATGCCGATGACCTCATCAACTGGCTGCGTCGTCAGCCGCTGTTGCAGGTCGACGAGGAGAAAAAGCTGGTGATGGCTCACGCGGGTATCACGCCGCAGTGGGATCTGGAGACGGCTCAGCAATGCGCACGCGACGTTGAAGCCATTCTCTCCAGCGACTCCTACCCGTTCTTCCTTGACGGGATGTATGGCGACTATCCGAACAGTTGGTCAACGGAACTGAGCGGAATGGCACGGCTGCGTTTTATCAGCAATGCCTTTACGCGGATGCGCTACTGTTTCCCGAACGGGGAGCTGGATATGTATTGCAAAGATGTTCCAGAATACGCACCGGCACCATTGAAGCCCTGGTTTACCATTCCCGGACCTGTCTCGCAGGCGTACGGCATCGTGTTTGGTCACTGGGCATCACTGGAAGGGAAAGGCACGCCAGAAGGCATTTATGCACTGGATACCGGCTGTTGCTGGGGTGGCACACTGACCTGCCTGCGCTGGGAAGACCAGGCCTGGTTTGTACAACCTTCGAACCGTCAGATGGATTTAGGTGAAGACGAGGCGGTCGCCTCTTAAGAAGGTATGCTGTCGCCCCGGCGCGCAACGCGCTACCGGGGCAGACAATTACCGACGTTCCAGAATCTCGAAGCAATAGCTGTGAGAATTCTGCTCATCCGCATCGTTAAACTCGCTAAATACCGACTCCCAGTCATCCGGATCGTAATCCGGAAAATGGGTATCCCCTTCGACTTCGGCATCGATGTGCGTCAGATAGAGCTTTTGTGCCTTCGGCAGGAACTGCTCATAAACACGGCCACCGCCGATCACCATGATCTCTTCCGCGTCACCGCACTCGGCAATCGCCGCGTCAACCGAGGTGACCCACTGTACGCGATCGTCAGTGCCTGGCTTGCTGCTGATGACAATGTTTTTACGACCTGGCAGCGGGCGCCCAATCGACTCCCATGTCAGGCGTCCCATAACCACTGGTTTGTTTAGCGTATTACGTTTGAACCAGGCGAGATCGGCAGGTAGGTTCCATGGCATGGCATTCTCCATGCCAATGACGCGATCCACCGCTAACGCCGCAATCAGACTGATCATTGATAATTTCCCGGATGCAAAAAATTGTCGCCACTATACGGAAAGCGCATTCTTTCGTCGACTGGCGACAGGGTAAAGAGACAGAAAATTTTCGTAATCTGTAAGCAAACCCGCGCTGCACGATCGCATACCTTGCTTTCCACTTTTTCGCGAAGCAAACCCTTAACCGTCAATCAGCCGTAACACGCGCTATTACTGTGGTTTCGCCTCAGGTTCATCGGCGACATCCCCCGTGTGACGGCCCTCTTTGGTCCCCTGCCAGCCATGGCGCTGGACCACGGACAGATGCGCCCGGTCTTCGCTAATAATCTCCGTCAACATCGCACTGGTGCGTTTAAAGACGTCCGCTCTGGCCTGAGCGGTGTTATCCACTCCGGCCATCTCCTCAACCATCTGGGTGTTGAACTGGCGGAAAAGGTCGGCACGCTCACGCGCCTCATAAGGCCCCAGACCTAACCCTTCGAGCGCCATTCGCCCGGCTTTCAACGCCGCTTCAAATGTTTCACGCTCCGGCTTCTCAACACCCGCCTGGCGCAGACGAATGTAGTGATCGACATCGCGGGCACGGGCAATAATACGCAGCGCCGGGAAATGGGTTTTCGCCAGCTCAGTAAGCTGGAGATTGGCCTGCGGATCGTCAATCGCGTTGATCAGCACTTCGGCTTTTCCGGCACCGGCTGACTCCAGCAGATCCACGCGCGTCGCATCGCCATAAAAGACCTTCATGCCGAATTTGCGCAGCGTTTCAATGTGGTCCGGGTCGTGATCGAGAACAACCATTTTGACTCCACTAGAGAGTAGCAGACGCCCGGCAATTTGGCCGAAGCGGCCGAATCCGGCCACAATGACCCGCGGTTCATCTTCGTCAATCTCATCGGCTTCACGCGTTTGTCCGGTGGCAGCGCTTTCCAGACGCGTCAGCAGGACTAACAGCACAGGCGTCGCCGCCATGGACAACGCCACAGCCAGCGTCAAGGCTTTGACCCACTCCGGGTCGAGCACACCTGCCATTTGTGCTGCACCAAAAACCACAAACGCGAACTCACTGCCCTGCCCCAGCAGTGCCGCAAACCAGCGCCGCTGTTTGCCAGGCACACTCAGCGGGCGAGCAATCAGCCAGAGAACGAGGGTTTTAATCACCAGGAAACCGACCAGCAAAAGCAGGATACGCAGCGGATGAGTGACCAGGGTGCCAAAGTCTATCGACATACCGACACCGATAAAAAAGAGCCCCAGCAGCAGACCTTTAAAGGGTTCGATATCGCTTTCCAGCGCATGACGGTATTCCGAGCTTGCCAGCAGCACACCAGCCAGGAACGCACCCATCGCCATCGAAAGGCCAGCCTCTTCCAGCAACAAACCGAAGCCGAATACCAGAAACAGCGCCACGGCGCTGAACACTTCACGTAATCCGGAGCGGGCAACAAAACGCAGTGCCGGACGTGCGACATAGCGCCCCAGCATGACCACCAGCGCCAGCGCGCCAACCACTTTCAACGCCGACAGGGCAAACGCCCCCACCGTTGTGGATGCGCCACTGCTGGCCAGTAGCGGAATCATCGCCACCAGTGGAATGGCTGCGATATCCTGGAAGAGCAGCACGGAAAAGGCACTACGCCCCATTTGCGAAACGGTCAGGTTACGCTCATTCATCGCCTGCATGGCAATCGCGGTTGAGGAGAGCGCCAGCGTCAGGCCGATGAGCAGCGCCACCGGCCAGTCGAGCCCCAGTACCATACAAAACGCCCCCAACAAAATGCCGCAGGAGGCCATTTGCAACGCGCCACCGCCAAAGACGGACACGCGCAACTTCCACAGTCTCTGGGGATCCAGCTCAAGGCCAATCACAAACAGCATCAACACCACGCCGATTTCAGCGAAGTGGAGAATAGATTCAGCGTCAGTGACCAGGCGTAAGCCCCACGGACCAATAATACAACCAGCGATCAGATAACCCAGCACGGACCCCAGCCCCAGACGTACCGCGATCGGTACGATGAGCGCGGCCGCCCCCAGGTAAATCAGCGCCTGAATAAGCGTATGACTATCCATGGTGGGTCTCCTGCCAGTCGAGCAACAATTGTTTGTAGCGACGGGCCTGCGCCTGCAGGGTTTCGTCGTCGCAGATGAAGGTGCAGTGAGTGGCAAACGGCGGCAACCAGTTCATCCCGCAATAGAGCGCCGTGGCCTGTAATGGTTGTCCCAGAACATCAAAGCCGGGGTGTGAACCAATATCAAAGTGCTGATCCCCGCCGCCCGTGGTCACGGCCCATAACAGACTTTTCCCCTGCAACGCACGTGCGCCATGGCCGTATGCCCAGCCGTGGGCCAGGACTTTATCAATCCATAATTTGAGGAGCGGCGGTACACTGTACCATTGCATGGGATGTTGCCAGACAACCAGGTCAGCGCGACGCAATGCCTCCTGCTCGGCGGCGATATCAATATTGAAATCGGGGTAGAGGTGATAAAGAGAGCGGATTTCCACCCCCTCCAGAGTCCCTGCATGCTCAATCATCCGCTTATTCGCATGGGAATATTGCGGATAGGGATGGGCATAAATTATCAGAATCATCGATTAACCTGTTTTCACTGCACACTTTTTTCTTTGAGTGTAGACAGTTAATCGTCGTGCTAACAGCGACAATCTGTGCGGGATTAGCAGGCACCAGCGTAGCACCTGCCAGAAAAGCGGCTAAAACAGCAAGAGGCGCTGGCGTTACCGAGGGGTGAGTCAAAAAAAGTCCCGCGCTAATGGCGGGACGCTTTCTGGCACGGAGTGAAATTAATTGTCCAGTTCACTCATGTTCTTCACCTGGTCGCGGTTAATCTGCTCAGTTTTACCCGTTTCCGCATTTTTGTAAGAGACCAGGCCGGTGTCGCTATCGATTTCCGGTTTGCCATCAGTCACGATAGTTCTGCCATCGGTGGTTTTTACGGCCTGATTGGATGAGCAACCGGCAACGGTAAAGAGCGTGGCAGCCGTAAACAGTGACGTTAATAACAGTTTCGTTCGCATGGTGTTCTCCCCTGCTTTTCAGTCGTTTTCAGTTAAATACAGGGTAACTTTAGACTAACTGACTGACCTTAAAAGAAAATACAGAACACTCTGAAGGTTTGACTTAATTCAGGGGCTTGCGTCGAATCGTCATACTCCCCGTCTGAGCAAGCGTCAAACCACGCGTCTCCGGTGCAAAAGCGATGGAGATGAGCAGGCCAACGAGCGAAATTCCCGCCCCCATCAGCATGACGTAACTGATCCCATATTTAGTGATAAAAATCGGCAGCGCCCAGGTTGAAAGAATGGTACCAATCCGGCTCAGAGACATGATGACGCCAACGGCAGAGGCGCGAATATCGGTCGGGAACAGCTCATTCGGGTAAAGCCACTGGAGGTTTCCTGGCCCGCCGGAGAAAAAGGCATATACCGCGAATGCCGCAACAACGAGCCAGATACCCATTTCAGGGATCAATCCCAGCACGGCCAGCGCCAGTGTCATCATCATAAAGCTGCCGATCAGTAGCGGTCGCCTCCCCATGCTGTTCAGCCAGTACATCGGTGGAATGCAGCCCAGCATAAAGAACAAGCTGATCACCACATTGCCCAGCGCCGCGCTTTTCCCGACGCCCAGCCCCAGCAGGCCAACAATCTGCGGACCAAAGGTATAGATGGCGAACATCGGAATAACCTGGCACGTCCAGATAGCGGCGACAAACAAGACAAACGGGAAGTGACGACGATTAAACAGCTGTAAGAAGCGAGTTTCTTGTGGTGGTTCATCATCGAACGCTACCGGCTCGCCAAACAGTTTAATCATCATCTCCTCACACTCTTTCACCCGCCCTTTACGCAGGAGCCAGCGCGGAGATTCTGGAAGATCAAAACGCCCAATCAGGATCATGATACAAGGGATTGCCGCACTCCCCAGCATCCAGCGCCATCCGCCTTCCACATCGTACAACCAATAACCGACCAGATCGGCACAGGTCGCGCCGACATACCACATCGCAGCAATAAAACTGATTGAGAAAGCTCGTTGGCGGGTACTGGAAAATTCAGTGATCATGGAGGTTGCGATAGGGTAATCCGCGCCAATCACCACGCCAATCAGCACACGCATAATGAGCAATTCCATGGGCGAGGAGACAAACATCGTGGCCACCGATATCACCCCAATGGCAATGATATCGATGAGGAACATTTTCCTTCGCCCTACTTTGTCTGAGATGTAGCCAAACAACGAGGTGCCGACAAACAGACCCGCCAGCGTTCCTGCCCCCAACAATCCCAGCCACTGTGCATCCAGCTTTAATGCTGGCGTGAGCTGCTCCAGTGCAACGCCAATCATGACAAGCACATACCCATCCAGGAAAGGTCCGCCGCTTCCCCACAACATGATTCGACGGTGAATAGATGAGAATTGGATATCATCAAAATTTCTGATCTGCTGCATGGTTATGTCCTGTCTCAACGGCAAAATACGAGGTTGGTCACCTCAAGTGCCGAATGGCCCGGCAAAAGCACCTTCTCCAGCCAATACTTCACGTAGTTTTTATAGGCCGGATAAATCTCTGTTATCCGGCACCGGTTTTAGCCGTAGCGAAACTCCACACCAAACGTACCGCGTGGGTAGTCCCATTTTTCGAGGACCGTATCCAACCCCAAAATCCGACAGGTACCGCACTCCAGGCATCCGGCGTAATCAAAACGCACACTGCCGTCATCCTGCTTTTTGTACAGGCCCGCAGGACAGGCTTTAACTAACACCTCCAGCACCTGCTTATCGGGGTCGGTTTTTAAAATGATGTGTGGGTTTTCTTCATCCACGTTGAATTTGTTAACACCCAGTTTGATGTCCACATTGACGGGGGAAGTCATAGTACAGTCGCTCCTTTTAGACCATCCTTTATCAAATTGATAAAACCTACCTTTTTGGCATGACGAAGGATTTTCTTACGCATTGCTACCGGGGCGGTACCATCGACGGTAAACAGATCGCGTGCCACGCCAACCGCCATTTCTGGGTAACGGGTAAACATGCGCGGGTTATCGAGGAAGGCAGGTAAACGCTGATACATGCGCATATCCCGCATCGGACCGTCATCAAGGAGCTGACGATAAGCCGAAAGCCCCTGACGGCTGAAATTGTTACTTTGCATCGCGGAAAGTACCGTTTTCGCGGCGGCTTCCCCTGCCGCCACGGCCAGGTCCATGCCACGAATGGTGAAACCAAGATTCATACACATGCCGGCGGCATCACCCGCGATCAGTACACCGTCGCCAACCAGTTCAGGCTGCATATTCATCCCGGATTCCGGAACAACATGAGCGGCGTATTCCACCATTTTTCCGCCGCTAATCAACGGCGCGACGGCAGGATGCTGTTTAAAATCCTCCAGCATTTGCGGGACTGATTTTTTGGCCTCTTTGAGATGATGCAGACCGCATACTAACCCAAGCGAAACTGTCGTTTGATTGGTATAGAGGAACCCGCCCCCCATCAGGCCATCTGTCGGTGCGCCGGCAAATAGCCAGGCCACCCCTTCGTTGCCCTGTAACTGGAAACGATCTTCAATGACCGTTTTTGGCAATTCGATGAGTTCTTTAACCCCAACCGCAACATTCGAAGCCGTAACGCGTTTCGCCATGCCCAGTTGTTCAGCCAGCAAGGAATTCACACCGTCCGCCAGAATCACGACTTTCGCTTCCAGAATGTCGCCATCGGCTTCCACGCCAACCACTTTGCCATCACGTTGCACGACATTGTCAACGCGGATCCCGGTGATCAATTGCGCTCCCGCCTCTTCTGCCTGCTCCATCAGCCAGGCATCAAATTTACTGCGTAAGACGGAATAAGAGGCTTGCTCAGGTTCACCGCGATCGCCGTTGAGGTAATCTACCGTCATTGCTCCCTTATCGGTCATAAACGAGAGCTTTTCATGTGTAATCAGGCGTTCGACGGGAGCATGCCCGGCAAAACCGGGAATAATACGTTCGAGACTATGGGCGTAAATACGCCCGCCAGTTACATTTTTCGCTCCGGCGGAATTACCCCTCTCAATCACCAGTACTTGCGCACCTTCCCTGGCAAGCACCAGCGCTGCCACCGAGCCCGCTACCCCCGCCCCCACGATGATGGCGTCAAAAATATCTTCTGACATAAAAACTCCAGAAATTACCTGTAATAACAGAGCGGCCACCGCTCTGCTTAAGGAATTAGCGCGCTAATGCGGCTGTCAGTGCGGGTAAAATTTTCAGCGCATCGCCGACGATACCGTAATCGGCATACTGGAAAATCGGCGCGTTTTTGTCTTTGTTAATGGCAAAAATCGTCTGTGCACCGTTTGCGCCCACCATGTGTTGAATCTGACCGGAGATCCCTACAGCCAGGTACAATTCCGGTTTGAGCATCAGGTTAGAAATGCCGACATAGCGTTCGTGTTCCATCCATTTTTCGTTTTCAGCGACCGGACGCGAACAGGCCAACTCCGCGCCAATGGACTGGCACAACGCTGTTGCCAGCGAGATATTCTCCTTGCTACCGATACCGCGTCCGACGCTGACAACCCACCGCGCTTTATCAAGATCAACGTTACTGTTCTGGCGAGCCTGAGTTGCAGTGCGAATGACGGTGATTTCCGGTGACTGCCATGCGACAGTCTGCGCCACGCCGCTTCGCGAAGTGTCTGGCTGCGCCGGCTCAAATGTGCCGCTGCTGAGCGTAATCACGGCGAAAGAAGAACGTAGCATTTCTTCGCCAATGGCAAGTCCGCCATACACCATATGTTTTACCAAAGCGTTATCACCCGCGATGGCGACGGCATTGGCATCATTAGAGACTGCGGCCGTCAGGCGGAAACCCAATTTTGCCGCCAGTAATTTGCCCCGACGTGTATTGGGCAGCAGTACCAGCCCTTTCGAACCCTGCTGGCGAATGGTCGCCGCCATGGCGTCCGCATAATCTTCAATCATGCGGTCTTCCGGTTTACCGCTGAGATGCCAGACGCTATCGGCCCCCAGGTGGAATGCTGTTGCACTGTCGGTTTCACTGAGCACAAATACATTGATCTGTTCGCCCAACGTGCGTGCGCCACCCACCAAATCAGCCAGCCGGGAAACGGTATCGCTGAATACCCATACAGTGGAAAACTTGCTCATAACATCCCCTTTTAATTGATGATCTTGCGCAGATGGTCAGCAAATACGGCGATTTGTTCTTCGCCATCACCTTCAATAACGATGCGCTGGCGCTCACGTTGTCCCGGCGCAGCGATCTGTTGCACGGAGTTCACCTCCGCGTGGGTAAAACCAATATCCGCTGTCGTCCAGACCTGAACCGGTTTTTTGGCCGCGCCCAGAATGGCTTTCATGGAAGGAATTTGCGGGGAGTTAATATCCGTAGAGACCGCAATGACCGCCGGAAGCGGTATGCTCAGGGTTTCGATCTCGTCTTCCAGAGCGCGCTCAACGGTCAGCGTGTTATCCACCAGCGATAAAATTTTACTGACGCCGTTGATTGCCGGAATGTGTAGCATTTCACCCAGCAGCAGACTGACCTGTTGGGCATAGAGATCGGAGGAACCGTCGCCACAAACAATCAGATCAAAGCCGGATTTTTTCGCTGCCTGCGCTAACGCCACTGCGGTTTGTTGCGGCAGCGCATTCTCAAACGCATCATCAATCACAACAATCAGTTCGTCCGGGCCGCGCGAAAGCACATCTTTGCGTCCTTTCGCATTAGTCAGCGCCTTACCGCCAACACTCATGGCGACCACTTGCGCGTCTCCGGACTGCTGTTTTAACTGGCAAGCAGCTTCAATCGCATTCAAATCGTATTGGCTAATTTTGGCATCCGCTTTACTAATATCTAACGAACCATCCGCGTTATTGATCGCAATATCCTGTTCATCAGGTACGCACTTGTAACAAGTAATTATCTTCATTGCCTCTCCAGAAATCATGAAGGAATCGTCGTCCATATCGGCGATGGTAAATACAGATAGCACACCATTTAATTACGGGATAAAACATTAATCACCAATATTGAAAATGTCACACCCTGTAAAATAGGACTTTCAATATTGTTAGCCACTTCACCAATATTGAAAAATCGGTTTCATCTTGCAAATTTTCAATATTGTTTACGGGATCACCAATATTGAACACCACGAGGATGGAAAAACAGAAAAATCATAAACAAATTATTGTTTTTAAACAAATTAATAGTCACACCCAACCAAATAAAAACCGACAAAAAAGTGTGACATGAATAACAGAATACGCTGTAGCGAATACCCATCATGGAGCACTCGCCGAAGCTTCCTTGAGGTTAAAGAGTCATTAAATAAACACTCACAAAAATGAACATAAATATAACAAACGGGAACGAAATATAAATCAATTATGACACTGGAATTCGAACATGAAAAATGACAAGAGAAAGTCAGGTATAGAGCCAAAAGTTTTTTTCCCACCGCTAATTATCGTCGGAATACTTTGCTGGCTAACTGTTAGAGACCTTGATGCCGCCAATGTGGTTATTAATGCAGTATTTACTTATGTAACGAATGTCTGGGGATGGGCATTTGAGTGGTATATGGTCGTGATGCTCTTTGGCTGGTTCTGGCTGGTCTTTGGCCCTTACGCCAAAAAGAAACTGGGCGATGAGAAACCTGAATTCAGCACAGCAAGCTGGATTTTCATGATGTTCGCCTCCTGTACCTCTGCAGCCGTGTTGTTCTGGGGATCGATAGAGATTTATTACTATATCTCTACACCACCGTTTGCATTAGCCCCCAACTCTACCGGCGCCAAAGAGCTCGGCCTCGCCTACAGTTTGTTCCACTGGGGACCGCTACCGTGGGCCACCTATAGCTTCCTTTCCGTCGCTTTCGCCTACTTTTTCTTTGTTCGCAAAATGGATGTGATTCGCCCCAGCTCAACGCTTGTGCCTTTAGTGGGTGAGAAACATGTGAAAGGGTTATTCGGGACCATCGTCGATAACTTCTATCTTGTGGCACTGATCTTCGCGATGGGTACCAGCCTCGGTCTGGCTACGCCGCTGGTCACCGAATGTATGCAGTATCTATTCGGCATTCCCCATACGCTGCAACTGGACGCGATCATCATTAGCTGCTGGATCATTCTGAACGCAATCTGCGTGGCCTGCGGCCTGCAGAAAGGAGTGAAGATTGCCAGCGACGTGCGTAGCTACCTGAGTTTCCTGATGCTCGGCTGGGTATTCATTGTCAGCGGCGCCAGCTTCATCATGAACTACTTCACCGATTCCGTCGGTATGCTGTTGATGCATCTGCCACGTATGTTGTTCTACACCGATGCTATCGGCAAAGGCGGTTTCCCGCAGGGCTGGACCGTTTTCTACTGGGCCTGGTGGGTCATTTACGCCATTCAAATGAGTATCTTCCTCGCCCGTATATCGCGTGGCCGTACCGTTCGTGAACTGTGCTTCGGAATGGTGCTGGGCCTGACGGCTTCCACCTGGATCCTGTGGACCGTGCTCGGCAGTAACACGCTACTGCTGATGGATAAAAATATTCTCAATATTCCGCAGCTTATCGCAGAGCATGGCGTACCACGCGCCATTATCGAGACCTGGGCCGCCTTACCCCTGAGTACAGCAACAATGTGGGGGTTCTTTATTCTCTGCTTTATTGCCACCGTCACACTTATCAACGCTTGTTCTTACACGCTGGCCATGTCGACCTGCCGCGAAATACGCGATGGTGAAGAGCCGCCTCTGCTGGTACGTATCGGCTGGTCCATTCTGGTCGGCATCATCGGTATTGTGCTATTGGCTCTCGGCGGGTTGAAACCGATACAAACGGCAATCATCGCAGGCGGCTGCCCTCTTTTCTTCGTCAATATCATGGTCACGCTGTCCTTTATTAAGGACGCCAAAGCGCACTGGAAAGATAACTAAGATAAATCAACCATATCAAGAGGTTAAAAGATGGACTTTAACTTGAATGATGAACAGGAACTGTTCGTCGCCGGTATTCGTGAATTAATGGCCAGTGAAAATTGGGAGGCCTATTTTGCCGAATGCGATCGCGATAGCGTCTATCCTGAGCGTTTCGTAAAAGCACTGGCCGATATGGGCATTGACAGCCTGCTGCTCCCGGAAGATCGCGGTGGTCTGGATGCCGGTTTCGTTACCGTGGCGGCCGTGTGGATGGAATTAGGTCGCCTGGGTGCGCCAACCTACGTGCTCTATCAACTTCCTGGCGGCTTCAACACGGTGTTACGCGAAGGCACTCAGGAACAGATCGATAAGATCATGGCGTTTCAGGGTACCGGTAAACAGATGTGGAACTCGGCGATCACTGAACCGGGCGCCGGGTCTGACGTGGGCAGTTTAAAAACCACCTATACCCGCAAAAATGGTAAGGTTTATCTTAACGGCAGTAAGTGCTTCATCACCAGTAGCGCTTACACCCCTTATATCGTGGTAATGGCGCGTGACGGCGCGTCTGCGGATAAACCCATTTATACCGAATGGTTTGTCGATATGAGCAAACCTGGCATCAAAGTTAACAAGCTTGAGAAACTCGGTCTGCGCATGGATAGCTGCTGCGAAATTACCTTTGACGATGTTGAACTGGATGAAAAAGACATGTTCGGCCGTGAGGGTAATGGGTTTAACCGTGTCAAAGAAGAGTTTGACCACGAACGCTTCCTCGTTGCTCTGACGAACTACGGTACCGCAATGTGCGCCTTTGAAGATGCGGCGCGCTACGCCAATCAGCGAGTGCAGTTTGGCGAAACGATCGGTCGCTTCCAGCTGATTCAGGAGAAGTTTGCCCATATGGCAATCAAATTAAACTCCATGAAAAACATGCTGTTGGAAGCCGCCTGGAAAGCAGATAACGGCACCATTACCTCCGGCGATGCAGCCATGTGCAAATACTTCTGCGCCAATGCAGCATTTGAGGTCGTTGACAGTGCAATGCAAGTACTTGGTGGCGTCGGGATTGCAGGCAATCACCGTATTACCCGTTTCTGGCGCGATCTGCGCGTTGACCGGGTGTCCGGCGGTTCCGACGAAATGCAGATCCTGACTTTGGGTCGCGCAGTGCTCAAACAGTACCGTTAATCGGGTGATAACCCCATCACGCTGTGATGGGGTTCCAGGGATGCCACACAGGAGTATGTCATGAGTCATCGTTTACCAATGCCCGTGTTTGGACCACTTGCGGGTGTGCGGGTCGTTTTCTCCGGTATCGAAATTGCCGGGCCCTTCGCCGGACAAATGTTTGCCGAGTGGGGCGCAGAAGTTATCTGGATTGAAAATGTCGCCTGGGCCGACACAATTCGTGTCCAGCCCAATTATCCGCAACTCTCACGCCGCAATCTGCACGCGCTATCGCTGAATATCTTTAAAGATGAAGGCCGGGAAGCGTTCCTTAAGTTAATGGAAACCACCGACATTTTTATCGAGGCCAGTAAAGGTCCGGCATTTGCTCGCCGGGGAATTACCGATGAAGTGTTATGGGAACACAATCCGAAGCTGGTCATCGCCCACCTGTCTGGTTTTGGGCAGTTTGGGACAGAGGAGTACACCAACCTTCCTGCTTATAACACCATTGCGCAAGCCTTCAGCGGTTACCTGATTCAAAATGGCGACGTTGACCAGCCGATGCCCGCCTTCCCGTACACGGCAGACTATTTTTCTGGCATGACGGCGACAACCGCAGCACTTGCGGCGCTGCATAAAGTACGTGAAACAGGCAAAGGGGAAAGCATTGATATTGCGATGTATGAAGTGATGCTGCGCATGGGCCAGTACTTCATGATGGATTATTTCAATGGCGGCGAAATCTGTCCGCGTATGACCAAAGGCAAAGACCCCTATTACGCTGGCTGTGGTCTGTATAAATGCTCGGATGGCTACATCGTGATGGAACTGGTCGGTATCACGCAAATTACCGAGTGTTTTAACGATATCGGGCTGGCGCATATTCTCGGCACGCCAGAAGTTCCGGAAGGTACACAACTCATTCACCGCGTCGAGTGCCCGTACGGTCCACTGGTGGAAGAGAAACTGGATGCATGGCTGCTAACGCATACCATTGCCGAAGTACAAGCGCGCTTCGCCGAGCTGAATATTGCCTGTGCAAAAGTACTGACCATTCCTGAACTGGAGGGTAATCCGCAGTACGTCGCCCGCGAATCAATCACCCAATGGCAAACCATGGATGGCCGTACCTGCAAGGGGCCAAACATTATGCCGAAATTCAAAAATAACCCTGGGAAAATCTGGCGCGGCATGCCGTCACACGGCATGGATACCTCCGCCATCTTGCAGAACATCGGTTACAGCGAAGCAGATATTAAGGAACTGGTAAGCAAGGGGCTGGCCAGGGTTGAGGATTAAATACGTAGCGCTAACGGGATCGTGTAGCCACCCTGTTAGCGCTTACACCTAATTTCAGTGGATAAAAGTGCGATGGATGTTATTGGCGATCAAAACTTACGTCAGATGTGGGACGACCTGGCAGAAGTCTATGGCGATAAAACGGCGCTGATTTTTGAGTCATGTGAAGGTGAAGTACAGCAATTCAGCTATACCTTCCTCAATGAAGAAATCAATCGCACAGCAAACCTGTTCAACGGGCTGGGGATCCAAAAAGGCGATAAAGTCGCGCTGCATCTGGATAACTGCCCTGAGTTTTTCTTTTGCTGGTTCGGGCTGGCAAAAATCGGTGCCATCATGGTGCCGATTAACGCCAGGCTATTGCATGATGAAAGTCTGTGGATCCTGCAAAACTGCCGGGCTCGTTTTTTGGTAACCACTGAAAACTTCTATCCCCTTTACCGTCAGATTCTGCAGGAAGGTGAAACGCAGCTCAATCATATCTGCCTTATCGACCGACAGTTCTGTGTCTCAGATACCGCGGTGAGTGATTTTTATCAACTTAAGCGCGCCCAACCCACTACCCTGAACTCTACGCCGACGTTAAGCACCGACGATACCGCAGAAATTCTTTTTACCTCGGGCACGACCTCACGACCGAAAGGTGTGGTTATTACCCAATATAACTTACGCTTTGCGGGTTACTACTCCGCCTGGCAGTGTGCATTACGCGATGACGATATTTATCTGACCGCTATGCCCGCTTTTCATATCGATTGTCAGTGTACGGCGGCAATGGCCGCCTTTTCCAGCGGTGCCACCTTTGTGCTGCTTGAGAAATACAGTGCACGTGCGTTCTGGAGCCAGGTGCGAAAATACCGTGCCACAGTTACCGAATGCATTCCCATGATGATTAGAACCCTGATGGTGCAACCGCCGGTGCCTGCGGATAATCAGCATTGCCTTCGTGAAGTGCTTTTCTACCTCAATCTTGCCGTGCAGGAAAAAGACGCCTTTGTTGAACGTTTCGGTGTCAGGTTGCTGACATCGTATGGCATGACGGAAACGATTGTCGGCATTATTGGTGACAGACCCGGTGATAAACGGCGCTGGCCATCAATTGGCCGCGCGGGATTTTGCTACGAAGCGGAAATTCGTAACGATCAAAATCAGCCCCTTCCTCCCCATGAAATCGGTGAAATATGTATTAAAGGTATGCCGGGGAAAACGCTTTTTAAAGAGTATTACGAACAGCCGGACGCAACCGCCAGGGCACTGGATGCAAGCGGCTGGTTACATACCGGTGATTCGGGTTACTACGATGAAGAAGGCTTTTTTTATTTTGTCGACAGGCGTTGCAATATGATTAAGCGCGGTGGTGAGAATGTCTCCTGTGTAGAACTGGAGAATATCATTTCGACCCATCCAAAAATTCAGGATACGGTGGTTATCGGTGTTAAAGACACTATCAGGGATGAAGCTATAAAAGCCTTTATTGTTCTTCATGAAGGCGAAACATTAAGTGCTGATGAGTTTTTTTCTTTTTGCGCCAGTAATATGGCGAAATTTAAAGTACCGACGCTTGTTGAATTCAGGAGCGATCTGCCACGCAACTGTTCAGGGAAAGTCATCAAGAAAAATCTAACATAACGTATTTGGCTGAATTTATGTTCGCCGAAATAGAAATAACGTGAACACTTCATATCTTGCAGAGGCGGTATGCCTCTGCAAAGCATACACATATTTAAAAGGAGCAAAATATGAGTGAATCATTACATCTGAACCGCCATGGGCATATTCTGGAAATTATTCTCGATCGCCCCGTTGCCAATGCCATTGATGCAAAAACCAGTTTTGCCATGGGTGAAGTATTTCTGAATTTCCGCGAAGACCCTGAATTACGCGTGGCAATTATTACTGGCGCCGGCCAGAAATTCTTTTCCGCGGGCTGGGATTTAAAAGCAGCAGCAGAAGGTGAAGCACCGGATGCAGATTTTGGACCTGGCGGGTTTGCAGGATTGACCGAACTTTTTGATCTCGATAAACCGGTCATTGCCGCAGTAAACGGCTATGCCTTTGGCGGTGGGTTTGAACTGGCGCTGGCAGCAGATTTCATTATCTGCGCTGAAAATGCCAGCTTTGCCTTACCCGAAGCCAAACTCGGCATCGTGCCGGACAGCGGTGGGGTTTTACGTCTGCCTAAACGCTTACCGCCCGCTATCGTCAATGAAATGGTGATGACCGGGCGGCGCATGAATGCCGAAGAAGCACTACGCTGGGGTATTGCTAATTATGTTGTCAGTCAGGAAGCATTGATGGAGAAGGCGCGCGAACTGGCACAGCAACTGCTTCAAAGCGCACCACTGGCTATTGCCGCATTAAAAGAGATAACCAGAACAACCAGAGAAATGCCGGTAGAAGAAGGCTATCGTTATCTCCGTAGCGGTGCGCTCAAACATTATCCGGCAGTCCTGCATTCCGAAGATGCGATTGAAGGGCCGCAGGCCTTTGCCGAAAAACGCTCACCGGTATGGAAAGGACGTTAATAACTCATGAGCTATTACGCCTTTGAAGGCTTGATCCCGGTCGTCCATCCAGAGGCGTATATCCATCCGAGCGCGGTATTGATTGGCGACGTCATTGTAGGGGCTGGTGTCTATGTCGGTCCTCACGCTTCGCTTCGTGGTGACTATGGCCGCCTGATTCTGGAACCAGGTTCGAATTTACAGGATGGCTGCATTATGCACGGTTACTGCGATACCGACACCGTCGTAGGTGAGAACGGACATATCGGACACGGCGCGATTTTGCATGGCTGCGTGATTGGCCGGGATGCGCTGGTCGGTATGAACAGCGTGATTATGGACGGCGCGGTTATTGGCGAAGAGAGTATTGTTGCCGCCATGAGCTTTGTGAAAGCCGGATTTATAGGAGCAGCAAGACAATTATTGGTGGGATCGCCAGCCCGTTTCCTCCGTGATGTAACCGAAGAAGAGTTGCACTGGAAGCAACTTAATACCCGGGAATATCAGGATCTGGCTGTCCGTTGTCGCTCATCATTATATGAAACGCAACCGCTGCACCAGCCAGAAAAAAACCGGCCGAGGCTTAAAGGTACGACAGAGGTGAAGCCGAAATCAGCGCAATGACTTTATCGAATGGCGCACTCGCGCCATTCGATATTTGCTCATTAACGACGCAAACTTTTTGACAACATCATTTGCCATTTCTGCTCCGTCTTAAGTCCTGCTGGCAGGACTACAGGCATATGGGATGTTTTCGTAGTACTGAGCATTTTTTCCTGCGCATTATTTTTCAGCCTGGTATAGATTTGATCATCAATGTTTTTTACACGCACCAGACGCTGACATTGACATCCTCTTCCTTGCAGTTGGTTTGGAATTGTCCTGGTCTCACAGGTAATTTCTTCTACCTCAGAAAGAATATAAGAAACCGTATTGATCGCTTTACAGTGGTCCATGTCAAAATGTCTGGCAATTTCTTTAGCGCTTACCCAACGGTTTTCCGCCATTATCCAATCGGCAATTAACAAATAAAGGGGTTTTTCAACATATTCTTTACTCATAAACACACCATTTTTACAAATTAAAAATCTTGTTATGGTCAGGCTTGCCGGGATATCGACAAAATCATTAACCACACTAAATATACGGATAACAAGAAATAGTATGCAGGTTTGAAGATCATTAGTGTGAGCAAAATCGTGCTAGTGGCATTAGAAAAATGCGTAACAATGATTTGCACGTTCAGGACGAATGGTATGTATAAAAAACGGCTCCTTTACAGGAACCGTTTATTTAATCGGTAATACTATGCGCTGGTCTGCGCAGCAGGTTACCCTTTAATCTGCGCGTGCATTTCCTGAACGGAGGTCACCTTCTCGGTGGCATCGGCATTCAGCGCCATCGCTGTAGCAAAACCACCATTCAGCGTGGTGTCGTAATGCACTTTGTACTGCAGCGCGCTGCGGCGAATGACCCTGGAGTCTTCTATCGCCCGACGGCCTGCGGTGGTGTTGATGATGTAGGTGTATTCGCCATTCTTAATACGGTCCTGGATGTGCGGACGACCTTCATGCACCTTATTCACCAGACGCGGATTAATACCGGCTTCGCCCAGGACAATCGCCGTACCGTGAGTTGCATCGAGTTCGAAACCGAACTTGAGCAGCTTCGCTGCCAGGTCAACCACACGCTCTTTATCCCCTTCACGTACAGAGAGCAGCGCACGCCCCTGTTTCTTCATCGTGGAGTTGCTACCCAGTTGCGCTTTAGCAAACGCTTCGGCGAAGGTACGGCCCACACCCATCACTTCCCCGGTAGAGCGCATTTCTGGCCCTAACAGCGGGTCAACGCCCGGGAATTTATTGAATGGCAGCACCACTTCTTTCACCGAGTAGTACGGCGGGATAATTTCTTTGGTGACGCCCTGCTGTGCCAGCGTCTGGCCAACCATCACACGCGCCGCCACTTTCGCCAGCGGTACGCCGGTGGCTTTGGAGACAAACGGTACGGTACGCGCCGCACGCGGGTTCACCTCAATCAGATACACTTCGTTATCTTTTACCGCAAACTGGACGTTCATCAGACCGCGAACCTGCAGTTCGAAGGCCAGTTTCTGCACCTGCTGGCGCATCACGTCCTGAATGTCCTGGCTCAGCGTGTAGGCTGGCAGGGAACAAGCGGAGTCGCCGGAGTGCACGCCGGCCTGCTCGATATGCTCCATGATGCCGCCAATCAGCACCATTTCGCCGTCGCAGATAGCGTCAACATCCACTTCTACCGCATCGTCCAGGAAGCGATCCAGCAGGACTGGCGCATCGTTGGACACGCTCACTGCGGTCTGGAAGTAACGACGCAGGTCGGCTTCGTCGTAGACGATTTCCATCGCACGGCCACCCAGAACGTAGGACGGGCGCACCACCAGCGGGTAGCCAATCTCTTTCGCCTTCTCAACCGCTTGCTCAATGGCGGTGACGGTGGCGTTCGCCGGTTGTTTCAGTTTCAGACGGTCAACCGCCTGCTGGAAACGTTCACGGTCTTCGGCACGGTCAATGGCATCCGGGCTGGTACCGATAACCGGTACACCCGCCGCTTCCAGCGCGCGCGCCAGTTTCAGCGGCGTTTGACCGCCGTACTGCACGATAACGCCTTTCGGCTTCTCGATACGCACGATTTCCAGCACATCTTCCAGCGTTACCGGCTCGAAGTAGAGACGGTCGGAGGTGTCGTAGTCGGTAGAGACCGTTTCCGGGTTACAGTTGACCATGATGGTCTCGTAGCCGTCTTCGCGCAGCGCCAGCGAGGCGTGTACGCAGCAGTAGTCAAATTCAATCCCCTGACCGATACGGTTCGGGCCGCCACCCAGTACCATAATTTTATCGCGGTCCTGGTTCGGATTCGCTTCACACTCCTCTTCATACGTGGAGTACATGTAAGCGGTGTCGGTCGCGAATTCTGCCGCACAGGTGTCCACACGTTTGTAGACCGGGTGCAGGTTGTACTGATCGCGCAGCTTACGCACTTCCGTTTCGCGCACGCCTGCCAGTTTAGCCAGACGCGCATCGGCAAAGCCTTTACGCTTGAGCATACGCAAGAAATCCGCGTCGAGGCCGTTAATGCCCACTTCGGCGACTTTCTCTTCCAGACGCACCAGTTCTTCAATCTGCACCAGGAACCAGCGGTCAATGTTGGTCAGGTTGAAAACGCCATCAACGGACAGGCCTGCACGGAAGGCATCGGCGATGTACCAGATACGCTCAGCGCCAGCGTCTTTCAGCTCGCGACGGATTTTGGTCAGCGCTTCCGGGTCATCCAGGCTCACTTTCGGGTCAAAGCCGGTTGCGCCCACTTCCAGGCCGCGCAGCGCTTTTTGCAGGGATTCCTGCTGGGTGCGGCCAATGGCCATCACTTCACCGACCGATTTCATCTGAGTGGTCAGGCGGTCGTTGGCGCCAGCGAATTTCTCAAAGTTGAAGCGCGGGATCTTGGTGACAACGTAGTCGATAGACGGTTCGAAGGACGCCGGGGTACGACCACCGGTGATATCGTTCATCAATTCGTCGAGGGTGTAACCCACCGCCAGTTTCGCCGCCACTTTGGCAATCGGGAAGCCGGTCGCTTTCGAGGCCAGCGCGGAGGAGCGGGAGACTCGCGGGTTCATTTCGATAACAATCAGACGGCCATTTTTCGGGTTAACCGAGAACTGAACGTTAGAACCGCCGGTTTCCACGCCGATTTCACGCAATACCGCCATCGAGGCGTTACGCATGATTTGATACTCTTTATCGGTCAGGGTCTGTGCAGGCGCAACGGTGATGGAGTCACCGGTGTGGATGCCCATGGCGTCGAAGTTTTCGATGGAGCAGACGATGATACAGTTATCGTTTTTATCACGCACCACCTCCATCTCGTACTCTTTCCAGCCAATCAGCGACTCATCAATCAGCAGCTCTTTTGTCGGGGAAAGGTCCAGACCGCGTTCACAAATCTCTTCAAACTCTTCGCGGTTGTAGGCGATACCGCCGCCCGTTCCGCCCATGGTGAAGCTGGGTCGAATGATGCACGGATAGCCCACGTCAGCAGCAACGGCGAGCGCTTCTTCCATATTGTGCGCGATACCGGAACGCGCGGTTTCCAGGCCGATTTTCTTCATCGCCACGTCGAAGCGGCGGCGGTCTTCGGCTTTATCAATCGCATCAGCGGTGGCACCGATCATAGTGACACCGAACTCGGCCAGCACGCCCTGGCGTTCCAGCTCCAGCGCACAGTTCAGCGCTGTCTGGCCACCCATGGTCGGTAGCACCGCATCCGGACGCTCTTTTTCGATGATTTTGCGTACCACTTCCCAGTGGATCGGCTCGATATAGGTTGCATCCGCCATTTCCGGGTCGGTCATGATCGTCGCCGGGTTGGAGTTCACCAGAATGACGCGATAACCCTCTTCACGCAGCGCTTTACACGCCTGCGCACCGGAGTAGTCGAACTCACACGCCTGACCGATAACAATCGGGCCGGCGCCAAGGATCAGGATGCTTTTTATGTCTGTACGTTTTGGCATGGCTCTTTTTCGCTCCTGATTATTTAGCAGACTGACGGTAAATCTCAATTAACTCGATAAAATGGTCGAACAGCGGCGCAGCGTCGTGCGGGCCCGGGCTTGCCTCAGGATGGCCCTGGAAGCTGAATGCCGGTTTATCCGTGCGATGAATCCCCTGCAGGGTGCCATCAAACAATGACTTATGCGTGACGCGCAGGTTTGCAGGCATGGAGGCTTCATCTACTGCAAAACCGTGGTTCTGTGCGGTAATCATCACGGTGTTGTTATCGATATCTTTTACCGGGTGGTTGCCGCCATGGTGACCGAACTTCATCTTCACGGTTTTCGCGCCGCTCGCCAGCGCCAGCAACTGGTGGCCAAGACAGATACCGAATACCGGAATGTCGGTCTCAAGGAATTTTTCGATTGCCTCGATAGCGTAATCGCACGGTGCCGGGTCGCCAGGACCGTTAGAGAGGAAGATACCGTCCGGATTCATTTTCAGGACATCTTCCGCCGACGTTTTCGCCGGAACGACCGTCAGACGGCAGCCTCTGTCCACCAGCATACGCAGGATGTTACGTTTTGCGCCGAAGTCGTACGCCACGACATGCAGCGGCAGTTCATCTTCGCTTTTCGCTTCCGGCAATTCGCCTTTCAGTGTCCAGCTCCCCTGCGTCCAGCTATATGGCTCGGCAGTCGTCACTTCTTTCGCCAAATCCATCCCGTTCAGCCCCGGGAAGCTTTTCGCTTTCTCCAGCGCCAGAGCGGCATCCAGATTGTCCCCGGCGATAATGCAGCCGTTCTGTGCGCCTTTTTCACGCAGCAGACGCGTCAACTTACGGGTATCGATATCGGCAATCGCCACGATGTTATGGCGTTTCAGGTATGAAGAGAGGTCTTCGGTATTACGATAGTTGCTGGCAATCAGCGGCAGGTCGCGAATGACCAGGCCTTGCGCATGTACCTGAGAGGATTCTTCATCGGCGGCATTGGTGCCGACATTACCAATATGGGGATAAGTAAGGGTGACGATTTGGCGGGAGTAGGAAGGATCAGTGAGGATTTCTTGATAACCGGTCATTGAAGTATTGAAAACGACTTCCCCAACCGCCGAACCTGTTGCCCCTATGGCCCGACCGTAAAACTGGGTTCCGTCTTCCAGAACCAATAGCGCTGACTTAATCAAAACACCCTCCAGAGAATATTCACTCACTTTATTTGCATATTAATTCAATTATAAGCCTCGAATCAATGCAAATTTGCGTAACCGCGAATTTTTTGCAAACGGCGGCATTCTGGAGACATGAAGGGTAAAAGTCAACTCATAGCGCATCTTTTTCATGTCTTTTTGCGCCCCAGAAAAGAATAGCACGATTTAGAGGGCAAAAAGATCACATTACCGGAGGAAGGAAAACGCTTGCGTCGTTATAAAACTGGTTACATGGACTCAGCTTTAGTAAAAAGTGGACCAGACGGTCAAAATTTACATTTCAGCAACCATAATGGGACGGAAGACAGACATTAATAGGGGTTTAAAATGGTGAATCAGATAAAATGAGGAAAAATAAAAGGGCAATAAAATATTGCCCTATGCAATCAATACATTACGACTGCAACAACCACATCACGATGGGTAATAACTTTTACAAATTGTTCAAATCCAGCACATCCCGCATGTCAAAAAGGCCGGTTTCTTTGTTTTTTAGCCATAAAGCAGAGCGAACCGCACCATTAGCAAACGTCATTCGGCTTGACGCTTTATGGCTAATTTCAACGCGTTCACCGATATCAGCGAACATCGCTGTATGTTCGCCGACAATGTCACCCGCGCGAACGGTAGCAAAGCCAATTGTGCCCGGTACACGCTCGCCGGTATGGCCTTCACGTGCATAAACAGCACAATCTTTTAAATCTTTATTCAATGCCTGGGCAATAGACTCTCCCATAGCCAGGGCGGTCCCTGACGGCGCATCCACTTTATAGCGGTGATGTGCTTCGATAATTTCTATATCGGTGTAACCCCCCATCACCTTCGCCGCTTTTTCCAGCAGCTTAAGCATTACGTTCACGCCAACGCTGAAATTCGCCGCAAAAACAATGGCAATCTCTTGCGATGCCTCGCGAATTGCCGCTTTGCCTGCATCATCAAAACCGGTGGTACCGATAATCATCCCTTTGCGGTGCTGGCGACAAAACGCCAGATGAACAAGGGTTCCCTCCGGACGGGTGAAATCGATCAGTACATCAAAATCGTCCTTTACCGCCTGCAGATCGCTGCTCACGGTAACGCCTGTCGTACCCACGCCAGCGAGCTCTCCTGCATCGCTGCCCAGCAGGGAAGAACCTTCCCGCTCCAGTGCTGCGCCAAGCGCGACGCCATCCATCTGCTGGGTTGCCTGAATTAACTGGCGGCCCATACGCCCGCCGGCCCCCGCGATGGCTACGCGGATTTGTGCATCATGCATAGTTGTACTCTTTTGTTAATGAAATGCTGAAAATCGTTCTCAGATTAACCAGCCCGCGTCGGGGCTACCAGCCGAAAACACCGATAATTAGAATTAAATGATAAACAGCGGGAAATATCAGTAAAAGACATGATTCATCCCGCAGGATGAATCAATAGTCTGGGAAGAAAATGAAGTGAAACTTACTCAGAATAGAAAGGGCCCGTCGGGAAATGACTCAAAAACCAGGTCACTGCCAGTAAATCAGCACTGCCACCAGGGCTTAGATTACGGGCGATAAGCTCGTCATCCAGTTGCTGCATCGCTTCAATTCCGCCTTCGACCAACACTCCACCTTGCCATAATAATTTTTGTGCCTCCTGCTGAACATAATTAAGTCCTTCCAGTCCACCTCGGGATACAAGGTTGGTATCATCATTCCAGGCCATCAAATGCAGAAGCGTTTGCAACAGCGCAAGATTCGCATCCCCACACTCCCGTAAAACCCGATTGTAAACAGGCAGAGCCTGCGTTCTCACGGTACGAAAACCGCTTTCGGCTTCCCCTCGTGCGCCGGCCAGACCATAATGTAGAAAATGCATCCCACCTTTACTCAGCTTCCCATCTTTGTCTGATGAGAGTTCACGCGCAACAATATGCTTGCACATACGGGCCACATGATCGCAAATGAGATTTTGCTCAAGTGGTTCCTCAAGTGCGCGAATTCGCCCTATAGCCGTACTTAACAGACCAAAAGCAAATATCGCGCCACGGTGTGTATTTACGCCACCAGTCGCCTGTAACATATCGTTCTCACAGGCCAGTCCAGGCGGACGCAGCATAACCAACACTGTCTGCGGATCCAGCTTCGCGGTACTATTACCCATGATAAAAAACTTTTCCATCCATGGTGCAATCGCCGCCGTGCTGCGCTCAAAGGTGGCCAGATCCATATCCCGATGGGCACCGGAATTGCGAATGTCCACTAGTCCCGGTTTAGGTGTTAACTGCACCTCAACCAGCAGCGCGCGCGCCACTAGTCCGATAACATCTTCGGCTTTCAGCGTTACGCTAACTGGCGTATACCGTTCCGTCACTACGTCCACGCTCATAGCTATCAATCCTTCGTGCAATTTCATCCAACAAGAGATCGAGAGAGTGAGCTCGACCTCGCGCACAGACATGGGCATCCTGCTGACAAATCAGGCATTGCCTGGCAGGTAGCCCCAGTTCACGACGTGAAAGCAACCGGCCGTCGCTATTAATCACATCAAGATCCCAGAGCCTTCCCAGTGGATGCTGTTGCTCCAGCATCACCAACTGCCGTTTCAGCGCTTCGGCAGGTGCGCAGACCGCCGCCATCCATTCCGGGCCGCTCAGCGCCCCCGTCTGCGCTTCCCAGACGCGGACCCATTCCATCTGCTGACAGACCACCGTGATCTCGCGCTGCGCATACTCAGCAACACGCTGCCATACAGGGGAGTTTTTGACTGCTCCAGGCGTCACCAGTGAAAATGAAATCAGCGGCAGTCGATAACAATCCAACGCCTGACGCTGACGCGCCGCGCGGCTATCGCGTGCGTGGAGCATCATTTTAAGCGTTACCGGCTGACCATTGGCGAGGAGGTCTGCGCCGTTCATCAGCGTTTAACCTGGCGGATCACGTCGATCACCGATCCATCGCGATAGCGCACCACCGCCACAACCCGATCGGTAAAGACGATAGGCTCCGGTTTGCCCGTCAACTGCTCCGCGCGCTGCTGGAGTTGTTCGATTTTCACTAGCGCTACGCCAGCCTGCCTCAGGTTATCAATCAGATCCTGACGTGCCGGGTTCACTGCGATGCCGTGATCGGTCACGAGCACATCGACGCTAGCGCCGGGAGTTACGGTGGTGAGCACCTTCTCCACCACGCAAGGAATGCGCCCGCGTACCAGCGGCGCGGTAATAATGGTGAGATCTGCCCCCGCCGCCGTGTCGCTATGTCCGCCGGACGCGCCGCGCAGGACACCGTTCGAACCGGTCAACACGTTCACGTTGTAATTCACATCAATTTCCAGTGCGCTGAGCATCACCACGTTCAGACGTTCGCATGCCGCCCCCTTAGAGCCTGGATTGGCGTACTGGTTGGTAGAAATCTCAATGTGGTTAGGGTTTTGCGCCAGAGAACGCGCGGCGTCACCGTCAAAGGATTGGGTATCAAGCAGTGCTTTGATCAGCCCTTTTTCATGCAGCTCCACCATCGTGCCAGTGATTCCTCCGAGCCCGAAGCTGGCGGTAATATTGTGGCGACGCATTTTATCTTCGAGGAAGCGCGTTACCGCCAGCGACGCGCCGCCGGTTCCGGTCTGCATGGAAAAGCCGTCGTTGAAATAGCCGGAATGTTCAATCACCTGCGCCGCCTGACGCGCAATCAGCAGTTCACGCGGGTTACTGGACAAGCGGATCGCCCCCGCCGTGATCTTCGCCGGATCACCCACTTCATCGACCTGAACAATATAATCCACCTGATCCTGCGCAATGCTCGCCGGATAATTCGGGTACGCAACCCACGCTTCCGTCAGCAGCACCACGCATTTGGCGTGTTCGGCATCAACCTGCGCATAACCTAACGAGCCGCAGCGCGATTTACCGCTAAAACCGTTGGCATTACCGAACTCATCGCAGCACGGTACGCCGAGGAAAGCGACATCGATCTTCAGCTCACCGCTCTGGATAAGCTTCACCCGCCCACCGTGAGAGTGGATCTGCACCGGATTATCCATCAGCCCGGCGGAGATCTCCTCGCCTAACTGACCGCGTAACCCGGAAGTGTAGATCTGGCGGACCACGCCATTTTTAATATGTTCGATAAGCGGCCAGTGCGCGTCAATCAGGGAGCTGGAGGCCAGTGTTAAATCGCGAAAACCCATTTCCGCCAACTTCGCCATCACCATATTGACGACCTTATCGCCGCCACGGAAAGCGTGGTGGAAGGAAACGGTCATCCCGTTTTTCAATCCTGAGCGGCGTATCGCCTCCTCCAGCGAATCGCAGACTTTACGCTGACGTTTGTCCGTTTCACAGATCAGCCATGGGCTGTTGGTTGTGACACCAGCGTAGGGCTGCAATCCTTCCGGCACGACATAATGCTGATTTAGCATGTTTACGGTCTCTTTCATGGTTCCCTCCTTAATCACGAATGCCGGAAGCGGACAGCGCTACTACTTTAC
This sequence comes from Phytobacter diazotrophicus, assembly GCF_052061655.1. Taxonomy (NCBI): domain Bacteria; kingdom Pseudomonadati; phylum Pseudomonadota; class Gammaproteobacteria; order Enterobacterales; family Enterobacteriaceae; genus Phytobacter; species Phytobacter diazotrophicus. Next base: position 4,835,820 of record NZ_CM125428.1, read on the forward strand.
GTGCGTGGTTGATAATGGGGCCGTCAATCATTTTGCCATTCAACGACACCACGCCAAGCCCACGAGATTCCGCCTCTTCCGCTGCGGCAATCACTTCCTGCGCATGTTCCACCTCTTTTAACGTCGGCGAATAGGCCTGATGCAACAGCTCAATTTGGCGCGGGTTCACCAGCGACTTGCCGTTAAAACCAAGGCCTTTCGCCAGCTGCACCTCTTTGAGGAAACCTTCTTCATTATTAATGTCGGACCAGACAACGTCGTAGGCGGCAATGCCCGCAACGCGCGCCGCGTGCAGTACCGCGCAACGGGCGTAGAACAGTTCGGTACCATCGCCGCGGCAGGTGCCCATATCCATCACATAGTCGAAGGCCGCCAGCGCAATCGCCACCATGCGCGGGCTGGAGGTCGCAATATCGACGGCATTGACCACGCCCTTCGCCGATTCAATCGCCGCCATCAGCTTTGTGCTGCCCACTTCGCGGCCGCATTCGCGTTCAATGCGCTCAACCTGTGCTTCCAGCTCCAGCACGTCGTTTTTGCTATCGGTTTTCGGTAGACGGACGATATCCGCGCCGCCGCGCACCACGGCTTCCAGGTCGGCCAGACCAAACGGCGTATTCAGAGGATTAATGCGCACCACTTTTTCCACATCCTGGTAGAACGGATGCTGCAGCGCGTGATGAACCAACAGGCGAGCGGTGTCTTTTTCACGCAGCGCGACGGCATCTTCTAAGTCGAACATCACCGCGTCCGCGCCGTAAACAAAAGAGGTGCTCAACATGGCCGCATTGGCGCCGGGGATAAACAACATACTGCGACGAGGTCTCATAACGCACTCCATTGAATTTCCGTTTGTTCTGCCGCACGCAGCGCTGCCGCTTGTACTCTTGCGCGCAAAATGCACTCCAGAGCGCCTTTGTCGTCGACGCTGACCAGCGCACGTTCAACCCCCAGCTTCCCCAGCGTTTCCCGAACCACGCATTCAATCGCTGCGCCAAACTGCTGCTTCACGAGGCTCTCCAGTTCTAGCCGGATCCCTGGCTCGGAGGAAGGGCCAATCCTTACCATCACATCGCTGGATTCCAGCGTGCCGGCCATGGCATCCTTAATAATTTCCATAGGTTATGTTCCTTGTTAACGGTATTACGTCATACGGTTTCAGGCTGTTCAGCGGCAAAGCGCTGTAAAAAGGCCAATGTTCCGTCAGGCACTAGCAAACTCATCGTTCTCCAGTCGCGTTCGGCATAGAGTTTTCTGACGCGGGAGGCGGAAACGGGAGCGCCCCCTTTCACCATACGCGCCAGCTCAACCACGTTGATTTCCGGGCCGCAACCGTACGGATCGCCCAGAATGTCGTGCATCCGCTGGTTGTAGGCACGCGTCACAGGGCAATAAGGTTCATCGCCGACAAATCGATGGGTAATGCCCAGCGCGGGTGCCAGATGTTCGCGAAACAGCTGAAGATCGATCTGGCAGTGGCAATCGTCCACCGCCCCCTTTTCTTTAAGGAAGTAGCCGGGGAAGGTCGCTCGCGAAATAAGATAGGCAGACCCAGGATGCAATGTGAGGTTCTCGATGCCGACAACCCCCTGCTCGATCAGTGCCCAGCGGTCGGTGTAACGAAACTGCGATGCGTCTTCTTTCACCACAAACAGATGCAGCCAGTCGCACCTCGCCGCCGCCTGTTCAATCAGGTAACGGTGGCCCAGGGTAAAAGGGTTGGCGTTCATCACAATTGCACCAATCGTCTTCCCTGGCTGGCGGTACATCGCCAGTTGGCGACAAAAGCGGGCCAGCCGCTCGCTGCTGTTTTCCATCAATACTGCCAGCTTGCCCGCCTGCGCGATGGGCCAGAAGCCCGCGCCGGAAAACAGCACGCTATTTTCCGGCTTGGTAAACAGAAATAGCTCGCTACGGTTGAGTTCATAGGCCAGTGTGAGCAGTTCAGTCAGCAGCTTCAGGCTCAGCCCCGCCCCCTGTAAATTGGGAGAGACAGCGATACATTTGAGTACGTTGCCGGCGATAGCGCCGCAGCCCACGATGTTGTTTTGCCACTCAGCGCAAACGACTACTTCACAATCAGCTTCCAGAAAGAGCCCGGCCTGTTTCAGAAAGCTTGCCACCGGTTGGCGGCACTTTTCATCCTTCTGCGGATAAATACGCTTAAACGTTAGATTCATTATTCTGCGTCCATAAGCAAATAACGCCGCATATTTCGCCAGCGTTTATGTTATTCGTCTGGAATAAAAATCACATTTCCCATGTTAGTTTTATTACCTTTATGAATTTTATGTTCTTAATTAAAGAGGAAAATAAAAATAATTAAATTAATAAAAAACACCACCATTCAGTGAGGATAATCACATCTCATTGTGAATTGAATTTATTAATATGCGCGGCGTTACCTCTCACGATAAACAGGATAATGTTTATGACCAACATGACCCAAACTCCCGCTGTGGAGAAAAAGGGCGCACGTGATTTACTGGGGTTTAAAATCTTCGGTATGTCGTTGCCGCTTTATGCTTTCGCGTTAGTTACGCTGTTACTCTCCCATTTTTATAATGCGCTCCCAAACGATTTAGTGGGTGGTTTTGCCATTATGTTTATTATTGGCGCCATTTTTGGAGAAATAGGTAAACGGCTGCCAATATTTAATAAATATATTGGCGGTGCGCCGGTAATGATATTTCTGGTCGCAGCCTACTTCGTCTATGCTGGTATTTTTACGCAGAAAGAAATTGATGCGATTAGCAACGTAATGGATAAGAGTAACTTTCTTAACCTGTTTATTGCGGTGCTGATTACCGGCGCAATCCTTTCGGTCAACCGTAAGCTGCTGCTAAAATCGCTGCTCGGCTACATTCCAACTATTCTCACCGGGATCGCAGGAGCCGCCATTTTCGGCATTGCAATTGGCCTGTGCTTCGGTATTCCGGTTGACCGCATCATGATGCTGTACGTGCTGCCAATCATGGGTGGCGGTAATGGCGCAGGCGCCGTCCCGCTGTCGGAGATTTACCACTCAGTAACCGGCCGCTCTCGCGAAGAGTACTACTCCACCGCCATCGCCATCCTCACTATCGCTAATATCTTCGCCATTATCTTTGCCGCCGTACTCGACATTATCGGTAAAAAATACACCTGGCTTAGCGGTGAGGGTGAACTGGTACGCAAAGCCTCTTTTAGAACGGAAGACGATGAAAAGGCAGATCAGATCACCCACCGCGAGACAGCTATCGGTATGGTGTTATCTACCACCTGCTTCCTGCTGGCCTATGTTGTCGCCAAAAAGATCCTGCCAGGCATTGGCGGCGTTTCTATCCACTATTTCGCCTGGATGGTGCTGATCGTTGCGGCATTGAACGCCTCCGGTCTGTGTTCTCCTGAGATTAAAGCCGGTGCCAAACGCCTTTCCGACTTCTTCTCCAAACAGCTGCTGTGGGTACTGATGGTCGGCGTCGGCGTTTGCTATACCGACCTTCAGGAAATCATTGATGCGCTGACATTTGCGAATGTCGTGATTGCAGCGGTTATCGTGGTCGGTGCCGTTATAGGCGCGGCAGTCGGCGGCTGGTTAATTGGTTTCTTCCCGATTGAATCCGCTATTACCGCGGGCCTGTGTATGGCGAACCGCGGCGGTTCTGGCGACCTGGAGGTTCTCTCTGCCTGTAATCGTATGAATCTTATCTCCTACGCACAAATCTCCTCCCGTCTGGGCGGCGGCATTGTGCTGGTCATTGCCAGCATCGTGTTCAGCATGATGGTGTAATTAATACGCACGGTGGTGCGTGCGGCTGCAAATATATCGGGGAAATGTAGAGACTGACGCCAGGGGAGGCCGAGGGAAATCCACTCTACAGCTCCTTAGCCGGATCCCCCGAACATTTGTAAACGCCGCATCGCCGTGCACCTATTCTGGATAATCATTTATGAATGATGCCGTACTACTGGGTGAAGGTTTTACCCTAATGCTTATGGGAATGGGGTTCGTCCTGACATTCCTGTTCCTGCTTATTTTTGCGATCCGCATGATGTCCACTGCGATCAGCCACTTTTTCCCGGAAGCTGTAACCCCACCGGCACTTCTTGCCGTAGCTGCCGTGGACGACTTCACCCGCTTAAAGCCGGTGATTATTGCCGCCATTCATCATCATCGCTTTAACGCTTAATTTTGGAGAGATCAATGACTCTTGCTATTACCGATGTCGTCCTGCGCGACGCCCACCAGTCCCTGTTTGCCACCCGCCTGAGACTTGATGACATGTTGCCGATTTCCGCCGCGCTTGACGACGTTGGCTACGGGTCGCTGGAATGCTGGGGCGGCGCCACCTTTGACGCATGCATCCGCTTTCTCGGTGAAGATCCGTGGGTACGCCTGCGCGAGCTGAAAAAAGCGATGCCAAAAACCCCGTTGCAGATGCTGCTGCGCGGGCAGAACCTGCTAGGCTACCGTCACTATGCCGATGATGTGGTCGAACGTTTTGTTGAGCGGGCGGTGAAAAACGGCATGGACGTGTTCCGCGTCTTTGATGCCATGAATGACCCGCGCAATATGAAAGCGGCGCTTCAGGCCGTACGCAGCCACGGCGCGCATGCTCAGGGCACCCTCTCTTACACAACCAGCCCGGTACACACCTTGCAGACCTGGCTGGACTTAACCGAACAGTTGCTGGAAACCGGTGTGGACTCCATCGCCATTAAAGATATGTCCGGCATTCTGACCCCTATGGCAGCCTATGAGCTGGTCAGCGAAATCAAAAAACGCTACGACGTACGCCTGCACCTGCATTGCCACGCCACCACCGGGATGGCGGAGATGGCACTTCTAAAAGCAATTGAAGCGGGCGTCGACGGCGTGGATACCGCCATCTCCTCAATGAGCGCCACCTATGGTCACCCAGCTACCGAAGCGCTGGTGGCGACACTTGCCGGCACTGCCCACGACACCGGATTGGATATCAACAAGCTGGAAAATATCGCCGCCTGTTTCCGCGAAGTGCGCAAAAAATACCACGCCTTTGAAGGCCAGTTGAAAGGCTATGACAGCCGCATTCTGGTAGCGCAGGTGCCGGGCGGCATGCTGACCAACCTTGAAAGCCAACTGAAGCAGCAGAACGCCGCCCATCGTCTTGATGAGGTGCTGGAAGAAATTCCTCGCGTACGCGAGGACCTTGGCTTTATCCCACTGGTGACTCCGACCTCGCAGATTGTCGGCACCCAGGCGGTGCTCAACGTGCTGACCGGCGAGCGCTACAAAACCGTCGCCAGAGAAACGGCGGGCATTCTGAAAGGTGAATACGGCCGCTCCCCGGCCCCGGTGAACGCTGCGCTGCAGGCGAAAGTCCTCAACGGTGCGCAGGCCATCACCTGCCGGCCGGCGGACCTGCTGAAGCCGGAGCTGACGGCGCTGGAAGCCGACATCAAACGTCAGGCGCAGGAGAAGGGTATCAGGCTTGCGGATAATGCCATCGACGATGTGCTGACCGTGGCGCTGTTCCCGCAACCGGGCATAAAGTTCCTTGAGAACCGCAATAACCCGGCGGCGTTCGAGCCGCTACCACAGGTGGAGAGCGCGCAGCCTGCTGCAGCGGTAAACGCGGTTACCTCCGGTATCTACACTGTGGAAGTGGAAGGCAAAGCCTTTGTGGTGAAAGTGAGCGACGGTGGCGATATCAGCCAGGTGGCGACAACGGCTGCCGCACCAATTACTGCAGTGACTCCGACTCAGGCTGGAACGGGCACGCCGGTGACCGCGCCGCTGGCAGGCAACATCTGGAAAGTGGTGGCGAGCGAAGGCCAGACAGTGGAGGAAGGTGACGTGCTGCTGATTCTGGAAGCCATGAAGATGGAAACCGAAATCCGCGCCGCACAGGCGGGCACAGTGCGCGGTATCGCGGTGAAAACCGGGGATGCCGTGGCGGTCGGCGATACCCTGATGCAGCTTGCGTAACGGAGAGCACGAATGGAAAGTCTGAACGCCCTGTTTCAAGGGATGGGGCTGATGCACCTCGGCGCAGGCCAGGCCATCATGCTGCTGATCAGCCTGCTGTTGTTATGGCTGGCGATTGCTAAGAAGTTTGAGCCGCTGCTACTGCTGCCAATTGGCTTCGGTGGACTGCTCTCCAACATCCCGGAAGCAGGTATTGCGCTGAGCGCGCTGGAAAGCTTGCTGGCGCGCCATGACGCCGGGCAACTGGCGGTGATTGCCGCAAAGCTCAACTGTACGCCGGATGTTCATGCCATCAAAGAAGCGCTGGCACTGGCGTTACCATCGATACAGAGCCAGATGGAAAACCTGGCGGTGGACATGGGCTACACCCCGGGCGTGCTGGCACTGTTCTATAAGGTGGCGATTGGCTCCGGCGTCGCGCCGCTGATTATCTTTATGGGCGTAGGCGCGATGACCGACTTCGGTCCGCTGCTGGCCAACCCGCGCACCCTGCTGCTCGGCGCAGCGGCACAGTTCGGCATCTTCGCGACCGTGCTGGGAGCACTGGCGCTGAACTACTTCGGCCTGATTGCCTTCACCTTGCCGCAGGCGGCGGCGATAGGCATCATCGGTGGCGCGGACGGCCCTACGGCAATTTACCTGTCCGGCAAGCTGGCGCCGGAGCTGCTGGGGGCGATTGCGGTAGCAGCCTACTCCTATATGGCGCTGGTGCCACTGATTCAGCCCCCAATTATGAAGCTGCTCACCACCGAGAAAGAGCGGAGAATTCGTATGGTGCAGCTGCGTATGGTCAGTAAGCGGGAGAAAATCTTCTTTCCGGTGATGCTGTTACTACTGGTGGCGTTGCTGCTACCGGACGCTGCGCCACTGTTGGGGATGTTCTGCTTTGGCAATCTGATGCGCGAAAGCGGGGTAGTGGAACGCCTGAGCGATACGGTGCAGAATGGGCTGATTAATATCGTGACGATATTCCTCGGTCTATCAGTGGGGGCAAAGCTGGTGGCGGACAAGTTCCTGCAGCCACAGACGCTGGGCATTTTGTTGCTGGGGGTAATTGCCTTTGGTATCGGAACCGCCGCCGGGGTGCTGATGGCGAAGCTTATGAATATATTAAGCAAAAATAAAATCAACCCGCTGATTGGCTCGGCGGGTGTATCGGCAGTGCCGATGGCGGCACGTGTTTCCAACAAGGTCGGTCTGGAGTCTGATGCGCAGAATTTCCTGCTGATGCATGCCATGGGGCCGAACGTAGCTGGGGTGATTGGTTCCGCTATTGCTGCTGGCGTGATGCTGAAATACGTGCTGGCGATGTAATTTGTAATGGGATATGCGTAGCGTATCCCATTACTTTCCCAATACATTCTGAAAAAAAAATAAGTATGAACTGGCTCAGGAACGGATCTTGCCGAATGTCGGAAAATCTCTTATTTAAATCTATATGCATCCTTATGTGTGTCCGAAAAATAGGCCTCTGGTTTTCCAGACGTTCGTTCCAGAACCGGATCTTTCTGCTGATTTTATTTACGTCAACTGTTGTGATGTTGGCAATGTCCTGGTATCTCACAAATATCACCAAAGACCGATTGCATTATCAGGTTGGCCAGCGTGCACTAATTCAGGCGATGCAGATCTCAGCAATGCCTGAATTGGTTGATGCGGTGCAGCACAACGATCTTGCGCGCATCAAGGCGTTGATCGATCCGATGAGATCATTCTCCGATGCCACTTATATCACGGTTGGGGACGCAAAAGGCCAGCGTTTGTACCACGTGAATCCCGATGAGATTGGTAAATACATGGAGGGGGGAGACAGCGATGAGGCGCTGTTTAATGCGAAAAGCTACGTCTCCATTCGCGAAGGCTCTTTAGGATCATCGCTGCGCGGTAAGTCGCCTGTTCAGGATCAAACCGGCAGAGTCATTGGCATCGTCTCTGTCGGCTATACCCTCGAACAACTTGAGAACTGGCTCAGTCTTCAGATTGGCTCGTTTATGTTTCCCATGGTGGTTTTATTACTTCTTCTCCTCTATTGCGCCCGACGGTTTTCTCTGCATATCAAAAAACAAATGCTGGACATGGAACCACAACAACTTTCTCAATTGCTTATCCAGCAAAGCGTCTTATTCGAATCGGTATTTGAGGGACTTATCGCCATCGATTCTTTTCAAAAAATTACCGCAATCAACCAAACGGCGCGGCGGATGCTCAGCCTCAACCAACCGGAATCCGAACTGATTGGCGAGGCCATAAGCAGCGTTGTGGTGCCAGAAACCTTTTTCTATGATGCCCAGAATAAAAATAAAAAAGATGAGATTGTCACATTCAATGGAATAAAAGTGATCGCAAGCCGCATGGCCGTGATCCTCAATAACCAACCACAAGGTTGGGTGATTAGCTTCCGCAGCAAAGATGATATTAATACTTTAAGCCTGCAATTAAGTCAGATTCAGCAATACGCCGATAACCTACGCGCGGTACAACACGAACATCGTAATCTGATATCCACTATTGCCGGGCTGCTTTTCCTCAAGCGATACGACAAGGCGTTAGCCCTCATCCAACAGCAATCGGATAGTCACCAGAAGGTGCTCGATTTTATCGCTCAGAATTTCAAGGATCATCATCTCGCAGGGCTGTTGATTGGCAAATATTATCGCGCAAAAGAGTTGGGATTAGAGTTAGTTTTTGATCCCGCTTGCTATGTCGAGTCACTCCCTTTATCACTGTCCCATAATGAATGGATCTCCATTGTGGGTAACTTATTGGATAACGCTTACAATGCGACCCTACTCAACATTGCGGGTTCACGCCAGATTGAATGCCTGATCAACAGCGAAGGTAGCGAAGTCATTATAGAGATTGCCGATCAAGGCATCGGAATTGATCAGGATATCCGCCAGCATATTTTTGAACGCGGCGTGACCAGCCGTGACAGTGGAGATCACGGCATCGGTTTATGGTTGGTGCGCAGCTACGTCGAGCAGGCTAACGGCAACATTATTATTGATAACAATAGCCCTTACGGCACCATTTTTACCCTTTATCTACCCTTTACCAGAGATGAAAATCATGGATAGGATTACGACGCTAATTATTGAAGATGAGCCTATGCTGGCGGAAATTCTGGTGGATACCATAAAGCAATCTCCGCAATTTCGAGTCATTGGTATTGCCGATAAAGTCGAAAGTGCTAAAAAACAAATTCGCCTGTATCAACCCGAACTTATTCTACTGGATAATTTCCTTCCCGATGGTAAAGGCATTGATTTAATTCGCCATACAATCAACACTCAATACTGTGGCCGGATTATTTTTCTGACCGCTGATAACCATATGGATACCATCAGCGAGGCGTTACGGTTGGGCGTGTTTGATTATCTGATTAAACCAGTACATTATCAGCGTCTGCAACATACCCTCGAACGATTTGCTCGCTATCGGGGCTCGCTACGCTCCAGCGAACAAGCCAATCAGACGCATATCGACGCCCTATTTAATATCCAGGCGAAAGAGCAGATAGCGGAACCTATTTCTGGCCTTCGCGGAATTGATGAAAACACCTTCAACCGCGTACTACAAATCTTTACTGAATCGCAAATCGTGCACACAGCCGACTCATTAGCCCACATTCTGGGTAGCAGTAAGACAACCGCCAGACGCTATCTGGAACAAGGTGTAAAAAACAATCAACTCGAAGCCGAAATTAGTTATGGCAAAGTCGGCAGGCCCGAACGGATTTATCGCAGAAAGGAACCGCGATTATGAGGGTAACGCGTAATTGACGACCAGCTGTCCTTTTTTCATTTTCACCTGAGTAATCATCACCAACTTAATTTCAGACAGTTCAGTAACGTGCGTTCCCCCACATGGATAAGATGGTAAATGACCGAATCCTATATATCGCAGCCCATTTTCGAATGTTACATAGCGAGGGAGATTTTCAGTTTGCCAGGCACGAATTTTCATGAGTAATGACTGCGCATCCGGCAGCGAATGGCCCTCAGAAGGAGCAAAAGTAATGCGCCCCTCACCTGGCCAGTGATGGGCTTTTACAGGCTGCCAGCCGAATGTTTCACCTGCACTACCAATCAGATGACCAGCCGAATGCCAGCGTGCATGAAGATGACGTAATTCACCGTCGACACTGAGCGTGACCGGGCCTGGCGCGACAGGCGTGGCGGTGCGATGCCATACCGTATCACCGTCGGCGAAGACTCGTTGTACGGGCACGCCGTCGATGGTTCCGCCATCAGAAGGCTGACCGCCTCCCTGTGGATGAAAGAGCGTCTCATCCAGCTCAATCACATAACCGTCCTCCCCATCGGGAATACATTGCACAACATTGGCCTGGCCCTGTGTCTCATCACAGGTGTAGTAATTTCGTGTTGTCATCTTCTTCCTCCTGATTACACGACCAGTATATTATCTTCACTGGCTTTGATAATCCGTTGTGCCCTCAACACACTTTTGCCTGGCAGACACAAATGAATACCACCCTACTTCCCGATCTCGCTACCTTTGTTCTGATTGTCGATCAGGGCAGCTTCTCTGCCGCCGCACGAGTTTCCGGCGCGACACCTTCGGCAATGAGCCGCTGCGTTTCACGCCTTGAGCAGGCGCTGGGTAATAAATTACTGCACCGCACAACGCGCAAACTGCGGCTGAGTGAGTCCGGGCGTAGCGTGTACGAACATGCGCAAATGATGCTCGACGCCGCCAGACAGGCAATGAATGCTGGCAGCAGCGTGCAGGATATCGCGCAAGGCATCCTGACTATCAGCGTGCCCAAAGCCGTCGGGCGATTTGTTATCCACCCCCTCATGCACGAATTTCTGGTCCGTTATCCGCAGGTTGATGTACGGCTGCGCCTGGAAGATCGGTATATGGATTTAATTGATGACGGCGTCGACCTGGCGCTGCGCATTACCGACTCGCCTTCTCCCGGCCTGCACGGTAAGCCGTTAATACCGATTAAACATCTGATTTGCGCCACGCCGGAATATCTGCGCCAGCACGGCACACCCGAGAGGCCGGAAGATTTACGCCAGCATAGCTGCATCAGTCTTGGCGAAACGCCAGCAGACTCACGCTGGAAATTTCGTAAGCGTGGCAAAAGCGAAACCATTCAGACCCACGGACGCTATGCCGCTAACCACACCGGCGTGCGCCTCGATTCGGTGCTAAACCATCTGGGGATAGGCAGCCTGCCGCTGTTTACCGCAAGTGCGGCACTGACGCGAGGCGAGATAGTTCAGGTGCTGCCAGACTGGGAATTTATTAGCGACTATTCCGGGCAGCTCTGGCTACTGTGGTCGTCAGGAAAGCATATGCCCGCCAGAATGCGGGCAATGATTGATTATTTAAGTGAGAAGATGCCGCAGGTCTCGCTTACGGCGCCTTACTGAGTACGTCTGCAACCCAGGCGCGGAATGCATCAATATCGATGCCCAGGGCCACCTGCGCATTCGCGGGTTTCCCCAGACGGCCTTCAATGTCCACCACAGTCGTGCCCGCCGTGTATGTACCCTGGGTTTCCACCGCCACAAAGCAGGATTTCAGGGTAAAAATGTCCGGGCGCGCCAGCCAGGCAATCGCGCAGAGATCGTGCATCCGAAGCCCGGTCGCCATACTGCCGCTGCGGTAGTGGCTAAACAGGGCATGCAGCATTTTCCCGGTTTGATTTCCGGCAGGCAGCATAGACAGATAATCCGGGGTAAGCGTTGCATGGTTAGTCACATCCAGACCGCACATCACAATCTCCAGCCCGCTTTCGAAGACACGCGCGGCCGCCTCCGGGTCGATGGCAATATTAAATTCGGCGTTCGGCGTGAAGTTACCGCGTCCGGCAGAGCCCCCCATTATCACCAGACGACGAATGTTGAACTGACATTCCGGGTAGTGGGATAACAGCAGGGCGATGTTGGTCAACGGGCCAATCGCTACCAGTGTGACTGGCTCCGGTGAAGCCATGAGCACATCGCGGATCGCCTGAAACGCTGGCTTTGCCAGCGGCTGGCGCTGATGTTCAACAAAGTTATAGCCTTCCATGCCGGATTCACCGTGGACACTTGCCGCATCGCGCAGCGGGCGCAGCAACGGCGTTGCCGCCCCTTTCGCTACCGGAATATTGGCATTCCAGAAGTGAAGCAATTGCAGGGCGTTACGGGTGGTTTTCTCCAGCGAGACATTACCTGCGACCGTGGTCATCAGTTTGAGATCAAGCTCAGGAGCAAAAAGCGCGGCGGCAATGGCAGCCGCGTCGTCAATACCAGGATCGGTGTCGAGAATAATCGGCAGGCGCATACATCCTCCATAAAAAATGCCAGGCGTCAGGCCTGGCATCTTCTCATAAACTCAAAGCGAAAAAGTTATTCGACTTCGCGAACATCGACCCGCAGCTCTTTCGGAACTTCGAAAACGATATTTTCTTCACGGCCTTCCAGCGGAATGGCTTCCCCACCGCCAAGTTCCTGCAGACGGGAGATAACGTTTTGCACCAGAACGTCAGGTGCCGATGCCCCGGCCGTTACGCCAACGCAACTGATTTCGCGCACCCACTCTTCCTGAATATCAGAAGCATCATCGATCAGGTAAGCGGATTTCCCCATACGCTGGGCCAGCTCCGCCAGACGGTTGGAGTTCGACGAGTTCTTCGAGCCGACAACCAGTACCACTTCCGCCTGTTCCGCCAGTGCGCGCACGGCTTCCTGACGGTTGGTCGTGGCGTAGCAGATATCATCTTTACGCGGCCCGACAATTTTCGGGAAGCGCTGACGCAGCGCATCAATCACGTCGGAAGTATCATCCACGGAGAGTGTCGTCTGCGTCATAAAAGAGAGCTTATTGATATCTTTGATATTGAGCGTTTCTACGTCTTCCGGCGACTCCACCAGGTACATTCCCCCTTTCGGGTTGCTGTACTGCCCCATGGTGCCTTCGACTTCCGGATGACCAGCATGGCCAATCAGGATAGCTTCTTCCCCACGACGACTGGCGCGAGCGACTTCCATATGCACTTTGGTCACCAGCGGGCAGGTGGCATCAAAGACGGTCAGGTCGCGGCTTTTCGCTTCGTTACGTACTGCCTGTGAAACACCGTGAGCAGAGAAAATCAGGATCGCGCCGTCCGGCACTTCGCTGATTTGCTCGATAAAAATCGCCCCGCGTTCACGCAGGCTGTCTACCACGTAACGGTTGTGGACCACTTCGTGACGGACATAAATGGGCGCGCCATAAATCGCCAGCGCGTTTTCAACAATGCTAATCGCGCGGTCTACGCCCGCACAAAAACCACGTGGGTTAGCCAACAGGATCTGCATGCATCCCCTCCAGTGCCGGTTCCACTTCCAGCACGTCGACATCAAAATGAACGGTCTGCCCTGCCAGCGGATGGTTAAAGTCAACGGTAATAGAATCACCGTTGATCTCACGGATCACGCCTGGCATTTCGCTGCCATCCATTGCGGTAAAGAGCATAATCGCGCCGATTTCCGGCTCCCCCGCGTCCATAAAATCACGGCGCGAGAAATACTGAATCAGATCGGGAACCGGCGTACCAAATGCCGCGTCCGGTTCCAGCGAAAACGCTTTTTTGTCGCCTGCTTTCAACCCCAGCAAGTGCTGCTCAAGCCCTTCGGACAGCGAACCATCCCCCAGACGAAACAGCGCAGGTTTACCATTGTTGCGGGTTGACTCAGCGGTGGAGCCATCTTCGAGTTTGAGCGTAAAGTGCACCAGCACCGCGCTATTACTCTGTACAGATTTTGACATGCAGGTACGCTCACTTGTTTTGCCCGGTGACGATAACGCTTACCGGGCCTGAGGATAACCCAGGCCGGGCAAGCGTAACGCCACCCGGCAGGTTTTGTTACGCCTGTTTCTTCGCAGCCGCGTTCGGCAGGAAGCCTTCCAGCACAATCAGCGCCGCGCCGACGCAAATGAAGCTGTCGGCCAGGTTGAAGGTGGCGAAATGCCAGTCGCCGACATAAAAGTCAATCATATCAACGACAAAACCGTGCCACAGGCGGTCGAACAGATTGCCTAACGCACCGCCGATAATCATCGCGTAGGCGATATTGTTCAGCTTCTGCGAGGCTTTTGAACGGTACATCAGTACCGCCAGCACGACAGAAATACCGATAGCGATACCGGCAAAGAACCAGCGCTGCCAGCCACCGCTGTCCGCGAGGAAACTGAATGCCGCGCCATAGTTACGCGCGTAATGCAGATTAAGCGACGGGAACAGCGGCACCGTATCCCCCAGCGCAAAATGCTGGAGGATAAGGAACTTGCTGCCCAGATCGATAATCAGCACGACGACGACCAGCCACAACCAGCGTAGCCCTGTTGAAAAGATCGGTTTACTCATCAGGCAAACTTACGTTTTTCGCCGTCACCGGCGACGTTGCTGACACAGCGTCCGCAGATTTCTGCGTGTTCCGCTACCTTGCCGACATCCTGAGTGTAATGCCAGCAACGCGGGCATTTCTCACCTTCGGCTTTGCTTAACGCCACTTTCAGACCTTTGAGCAGCTCGCTCTGTTGGGCATCAGCACAAGCGTTGGCATAATCTTCAACTTTCGCACCGGAGGTCAACAGGACAAATCGTAATTCGTCACCCAGCGCCGTCAGTTTCGCAGACAGTTCCGGTTCAGCGAACAGGGTCACTGCCGCTTCCAGCGAACCGCCCACTTTCTTGTCGGCACGCGCCTGTTCGATAACCTTGTTCACTTCGCCACGCACTTTGAGTAGTTCTTCCCAGTAGGCGTCGTTCATGGCTTCGGTTTCCGCCAGACCAAACAGCCCCTGATACCATTCGCCGGTGAACACATATTTTTCGCGCTCGCCTGGCAGGTAGCCCCAGATTTCATCTGCGGTAAAGGACATGATCGGTGCCATCCAGCGCACCAGCGCTTCTGCGATATGGTAAAGCGCAGTCTGGCAGCTACGACGGGCAACACTGTCCGCCTTTGCGGTGTACTGACGATCTTTGATGATATCGAGGTAGAAAGAGCCCATCTCGATGGAGCAGAAACGCATCAGGCGTTGCACAACTTCATGGAAATCATAGGAGTCGTACGCGCTGATGATATCTTTCTGCGCTGCCTGCGCGCAGCCAACCGCCCAACGATCCAGTACCACCATCTCTTCCGGTTTCACCATGTCTTTTGCCGGATCGAAACCATTGAGGTTCGCCAGCAGGAAGCGCGCGGTGTTACGAATACGGCGATAGCTATCGGCGGCACGTTTGAGGATCTCATCGGAAACCGCCATTTCACCGGTATAGTCGGTTGATGCCACCCACAGACGCAGGATATCCGCGCCCAGTTTGTTCATCACATCCTGCGGAGAAACGGTATTACCGATAGATTTGGACATCTTACGGCCCTGACCATCTACGGTGAAGCCGTGGGTCAGTACCTGGCGGTAAGGTGCTTTGCCTTTCATCGCGACGCTGATCATCAGAGACGACATGAACCAGCCACGGTGTTGGTCAGAACCTTCCAGATACATATCCGCTGCGTGGCCGCCAAATTCCGGACGCGCGTCAACCACAGAGTAGCTTGTTGAACCGGAGTCAAACCAGACGTCCAGGGTGTCCGGCACTTTCACGTAGTTATCAGCGTCATCGCCCAAAATTTCGCGCGGATCGAGATCCCACCATGCCTGAATGCCGTCTTTCTCAACGTATTTAGCGACCGCTTCCATCAGTTCAGTGGTACGCGGATGCAGCTCTTCGGTGTCTTTATGCACGAACAGCGCCATCGGCACGCCCCAGGTACGCTGACGGGAGATACACCAGTCAGGACGGTTCGCGACCATCGATTCGATACGTGCTTTACCCCATGCCGGGATCCAGCCGCTCAGGTTCTCTTTCGCCAGACCTTCCTGCTCAATGCGATCGATCTCTTTGAGAGACTGAATGCGCAGGCCTTTCTGATCCATGCTGACGAACCACTGCGGGGTCGCACGGAAAATGATCGGCGACTTGTGGCGCCAGCAGCACGGATAGCTGTGTTGCAGTTTTTCGACATGCAGCAGTGAACCGTTGTCACGCAGCAGGTTGACGATAATGTCGTTCGCTTTGAAGACGTTTACGCCATCCAGAATCGGATACGTACCCGGCAGATATGCCCCATCCGGGCCAACCGGGTTAGCGATTTCCAGACCGTATTTTTGGCTGATAGTATAGTCATCAGGGCCATGACCACCAGCGGTATGCACTGCACCGGTACCGGCTTCCAGCGTCACGTGGTCGCCCAGGATCGCAGGCACATCAAAATCGAGGAACGGGTGTTTAAAGCGCATCAGCTCCAGGTCAGAACCTTTCACCACGCCCAGCACGGTAAATTCACTGATACCAGCGCGTTTCATCACGCTTTCCAGCAGATCTTTCGCAAGGATCAGCGCCTGCCCTTCAACCTGCACCAGCGCATAGTCAAATTCCGGGGACAGAGAGATCGCACGGTTCGCCGGCAGCGTCCACGGGGTAGTGGTCCAGATAACCAGAGAGACAGGACCGTTAACACTGGCAACGCCAAATTTCGCTTTTACCGCGTCGACATCGACGGCATGGAACGCAACATCGATAGACGGAGAGGTTTTGTCGTAATACTCAACTTCCGCTTCCGCCAGCGCAGAACGGCAGTCAACGCACCAGTGCACCGGCTTGGCGCCTTTATGCAGGTGACCGTTACCGATGATTTTACCCAGCGCACGGATAATGTTGGCTTCGGTTTTGAAGTCCATGGTGCGATACGGATGTTCCCAGTCGCCCAGTACGCCAAGACGGATAAAGTCTTTACGCTGGCCGTCAATCTGGGTCGCAGCGTATTCACGGCATTTTGCACGGAATTCCGCGGCGGTGAATTTTTCACCCGGTTTACCAAATTCCTGCTCTACTTTCAGTTCGATAGGCAGACCGTGACAGTCCCAGCCCGGCACATACGGCGAGTCGTAACCCGCAAGGCCTTTGGACTTCACAATAATGTCTTTCAGAATCTTGTTAACAGAGTGACCAATATGAATGCTGCCATTCGCATAAGGAGGGCCATCATGCAGAATGAAGGTTTTTTTGCCTTTTTTGGCTGCACGAATGATGCCGTACAGGTCATCATCAGTCCAACGCGCCAGCATTCCCGGTTCGCGTTTGGCGAGGTCGCCACGCATCGGGAACCCTGTTTCCGGCAAATTCAGGGTTGATTTATAGTCACTCATCAGATTCTCGGTTCCGTATTTATCACACAGGCATTTAAGCCGGGTTTGATAGCCCAAAAAACTCGCGGGCGGTTAACTCATCACGCGCGATCTGCGCTTTAAGCTCATCCAGCGATGTAAATCGCTGCTCGTTGCGTATCTTTTTACGCAGTATTACATCTATATGGCGTCCATAGAGGTCCATTACAACATCCAGCAGATGGACTTCAAGCTGCTGGCGAACCCCGGCAACCGTCGGGCGCGTACCAATGTTGGCCACGCCGGGCAGTAAAGTATCGCCTAAGCCAGCCACTTCTACCGCATAGACACCTTTGACCGGGGAAACCTGACGGCGCAGCGGTATGTTCGCCGTCGGAAAACCGATAGTACGCCCCAGCTCGTCGCCGTGAACCACACGCCCGGAGATACTGAACGGACGGCCCAGCAGTTGTTCAGCGAGCTCAAGGTTGTCATCAGCCAACGCCTGGCGAACTGCCGTACTGCTCACGCGCGCGCCACCAGAGCAGAAGGTTTGTGTGCTGGTAACATCAAAGCCGTATTTCAAACCGGCTTTCTGTAATAACAAGAAATCCCCCTGGCGACCAGCGCCAAAGCGGAAGTCATCGCCCACGGCGAGGAATTTCACGCCAAGTTTGTCAACCAGCAGGTCGCTGACGAAGGTTTGCGCCGTCAACGCGGCAAAACGCCGGTCAAAACGTACGCACAGTACGTAATCGACGCCACATTCGGCCAGCAGGCGCAGTTTTTCCCGCAGTCGGGTCAGGCGCGCAGGCGCTTTATCGCTCGCGAAAAGTTCGAGAGGTTGCGGCTCGAATATCATCACCACTACGGGGAGAGCACGGGTACGACCTTCTTCGCTAAGCCCTTGTAAAAGCGCCTGATGGCCGCGATGCACGCCGTCGAAATTACCAATAGTCAGCACACACCCGTGCGGTGCCTGGCTGAGATTATGTATGCCGCGTATCAGCTTCATGTCTGGCTCAAAACAGTGAAAATCGTCAAAGTATACCTTGTACAACGTGCAACGTTAACCGACGATTGCCCGAACCCGCCAGAAAGGAGAAGGATTTCATCAGGCTGCCTTCTTACCGCATGAAAAACTGGGCCGGAAAGCGATTTTTATAGTGGAAAGGCTGTATTCGATGACCACAAGCTGGTAGAATCCTGCGCCATCAATACGTAACGTAGCGTCGCACATTAACGGCGCTTATTTGCACAAATCCATTGACAAAAGAAGGCTAAAAGGGCATATTCCTCGGCCTTTGAATTGTCCATATAGATCATATTTGGGAGTTGGACCTTGGCTAATATCAAATCAGCTAAGAAGCGCGCCGTTCAGTCTGAAAAGGCTCGCAAACACAACGCAAGCCGTCGCTCTATGATGCGTACTTTCATCAAGAAAGTGTACGCTGCGATCGAAGCTGGCGACAAAGCTGCTGCACAGAAAGCATTTGACGAAATGCAACCGATCGTGGATCGCCAGGCCGCTAAAGGTCTGATCCACAAAAACAAAGCTGCGCGTCATAAAGCAAACCTGACTGCACAGATCAGCAAACTGGCTTAATTGCCCGCTTGTTGTACTTTGTGAAAGAACCCGCGTAAAGCGGGTTTTTTTATGCCTGCTACCCGACGTCGATGCCGAGTAATGTCTGTAACCCCTGCCGACCTTTCGCAGTCAGCGCGACTTCACGAAACCCGGGCGTCCGGCGGATCCACCCCTTCGTTTCAAAATAAATAAGCAACACCGCTCCTGCATGCCCGCCCAGATGAAAGCGCCGCTCGCTCCAGTCAAGACAGGCACAGCTAAGTTTACGCGTTGATTTATTTTCCAGCGGTAAACCCATCCGGATAAAAAATGCCAGCCCTTCTTCGGTAAGCGACGCACCATCCGCGGCCAGGTAATCTTTCGCCACCAGCGCGTCATAAATGTTTACCGCCAGCTCACCAGCCAGATGATCGTAACAGGTGCGCGCATGCCGCAGCGCCACAGGCGTGCGTGTGGTTAAAGGTTTATCCTGCCGCCAAGAAATGCCCATCATCATTTCAATCAACCGGGCAATCTCCTGGCCTGCCAGACGGTAGTAACGATGACGCCCCTGTGACAGGAAACAGACCAGTTGGCTGTCAACCAGCTTACTCAAATGTGCGCTGGCGGTGGAGGCCGCAACGCCTGCCGCCACACTCAATTCCGTTGCCGTCCATGCCCGCCCATCCATCAGCGCACACAGCATTTTCACGCGTGATGGATCGGCCATCGCTGCGGCAACTGCCGCGACCGAAAGCTCAAGTGTGTCGTCATCAGAAAGATGTTCAGGATGAAGTTGCATAAACCGCCCAGGGTTCTGTTGCCTCGCTGGCAACGAGATCATTATCCGTCACCAGTATGAGCTGATTTGCGTGATCGCTATACTGCACGAGAATATTTACGCCATGGGATGCAAGCGTTGCCGTTATCTCGCCCAGCTCGCCGGGCCGCTCCTGTTTGAGCTTACGGATCACAGGCCTGCGCAGCTCGCGGACATCAAAACCGTGTTGCTCCAGTACCGCTTTCGCCCGTATGCCCTCTTCCACCAGAAAGTGGGCATGCCCTTCATTATTGTGGGTAAAGACACCGCCGCCCTCAAGACCAATACCGTTGCTGCCCAGCGTTTTGCCCAGTTTCGCCAGCTCACCCGGCAGGTTTTTGAGTACTACATAAATATCGTACATCACCTTACCTCCGGTTTTCCGATGAATATTCCCGTTCCAGACGGGCAATACGGATGCGATAAAACGAAAAAATTGCCTCGCGCCCCTCCGTCTGCGCCTCACGGTGAAAATGATTATTTTTCCATGTCTGAATGGCTTCCTCATCACGCCACCAGGATAACGAAAGTATCTTCCCCGGTGTGGTCAGGCTTTGAAAACGTTCAATCGCGATAAAGCCATCGATATCAACAAGCAGCGGTTTCAGTTCCGCAGCCAGCTCAAGGTAGCGCTCTTGCTTTGCCGCAACCGCGTCGGCTTCGAAAAGTACAGCAATCATGATTTATCTCCTGTATGGGTAGGAGAGATAAATCTACCGTGCTGAAAAAGTCATGCTTCGGTGGTTAACGAAATATGGCGCGTATCATCAGAGGTCATGAAATAGCCGGGAGTAATCACGGTTACAAATACGCTGTACGGCGGGGTGCTGAATCATTCGTTCAGCAAAAATGGCGTGGTACTCTTCCATCACGTTATCCACACGCCCAATTTCGACGATATTCTCATCGGCAAAATAGTCTTTTGCATAGAGCGTCGGAGCCACAAAAATGGCATTGTGCGCTGCGCCAAACGATTTCATTAACGCCGCATCATCAAACTCGCCCAGCACTTCAACATTCAGCCCCTGCGAATTAAACCAGTTAAGCAACTTACGCCCGAGCATCGACCGACTGCCCGGAATAAGTAAGCGACGCTCTTCAAGACAGGCAGGAAAAGGCATGCTAAAAGTAGGTTGCCAACACCAGAAGCTGACGCTGCACTCGCCAATTTTCACCGAAAAGAGCCCTTCCTGTTGGGTAGAATCAATTGGGCAATCTGAAATAATCATATCGAGCTTATGCTGGCTCAACTGTTCGAGCAGCATTTCATGGGTGGATTCAAAACAGCGTAAATGGATAGGCTCACCTTCCTGAACCGCAGCCTCAAGAATACCGCTCACAAGTTGTTTAGACAGCGCATCCGCAACCCCGACATCAAACAACAAATGCGACTCTTTGCGATAATTAACGATATCCAGCATTTCCTGGCTTAGCGTAAACATCTTATTGGCGTAACGAAAAACCAGTTCACCAAGTTCCGTTGGTTCCAGCCCCCTTCCCCGGCGCTTAAAGAGCTTGCCCTGCAGGCGCTCTTCCAGCGCCTTGATTTGCCCGGTGATGGTTTGTGGCGTGAGGTATAACGCTTCCGCAGCACCGACAACGGACCCCGCACGGTATACCTGCCAGAAGTAATACAGATGGTTGTAATTGATATTCGACATCGTGTCTTCGCTCCCTGAGTGACATTTTCGGGAAGGCCATCGTTCGCCTTCCCATCACGGGATTAGCGGACTATGCGCGAGCGCAGCAGACAGTATCCCACCACCGCCGCCAGGATTGAACCTGTAAGAATGCCTAATTTCGCCCAGGCAACCATATGTGTATCGACGTCACCAAACGCCAGAGTGGCAATAAAAATCGACATGGTAAAACCAATACCGCACAGCACGCCGACCGCCATAATTTGTTTAAACGCCGCCCCCTGCGGTAGTTTTGCCAGTTTCAGGCGAAGCGCCAGCCAACAAAAAATGGTTATGCCGACAGGTTTACCAATAAACAGACCGGCAATCACCCCCATTGGCAACAGCGACGTCAGCCCGGCAAAGGTTACCCCTTCAAGCGATACGCCCGCATTAGCAAAGGCAAACAGAGGCAAAATCAGCCAGCCAACCCAGGGGTGGATCGCATCAATCACCTGACGGGCCGGAGAGATGCCATTCTCCTCTTTCAGAGGAATGAAGAAGCCCAGTACGACCCCGGCCAATGTGGCATGAATGCCCGATTTCAACACTGCCGTCCACAACACTATGCCCACCAGCATATAGATGCCGATTCGGCGAACATTAAGGGCATTCAGTACCGCCAGCGCCACGATGGCCGCCGCCGCAACGCCCAGCGATACCAGCGAGAGATCGCTGGTGTAAAACAGCGCGATAATAATGATCGCACCCAGATCATCGATAATCGCCAGCGCCATCAGGAAGATTTTCAGCGCCGGGGGAATGCGATCGCCGAGCAGTGCCAGAACGCCAAGGGCAAAGGCGATATCCGTCGCCGCAGGAATCGCCCAGCCGTGACGCGCCAGCGGATCGTGCATGTTAAACGCCAGGAATATTAGCGCTGGCACCACCATACCGCCCAGGGCGGCAATCACCGGGAAAATAGCCTGTTGGCGGCTGGCAAGCGAACCCTGCATCAGCTCATATTTCACTTCAAGGCCGACCATCAGGAAAAAGACCGCCATAAGCGCGTCATTTATCCATAACAGCATATTTTTATTGATTTCCAGCGCTGCAAACTTGAATGCAACTGGTGTATCAAGGAAAGCCTGATAACCTGCTTTGGTCACATCCAGATTGGCGCAGAACATCGCCAGTACGGCAGCAATGATGAGGACAATCCCGCCTGAGATATCACTGCTAAAAAAACGTTGTAGAAATTTCATGGTCTTCTCTCGATTTACGACTCCCTGGGGCGCTTATATTACCCCGCCAGAATCATCGATAAAACCAGATAAATTTTGGGGATAAACTCGGTTTTACCGAGTATTAAACAACAAAAATAAAAAACCCGACGTAGGGTCGGGTTTTATAGTAATTGAGCACCAGATTAACGCGTCAGGTCATCAAAGAACTTTTTGACACCGTCGAAGAAGCTTTTGGAGCGCGGGCTGTTGTGTTCACCTGTCGGTCCACCAAAGCTTTCCTGCAAATCCTTAAGCAGTTGTTTCTGCTTTTCGTTCAGGCCAACCGGCGTTTCAACCACCACGCGACACAGCAGATCGCCCTGCGCGCCGCCGCGTACCGATTTCACACCTTTACCGCGCATGCGGAACAGCTTGCCGGTCTGAGTTTCGCCAGGGATCTTCAGGTTGACGCGACCATCCAGCGTCGGAACCTCGATTTCTCCCCCCAACGCCGCCATAGCAAAGTTAATGGGGACTTCGCAGTACAGGTTGTTACCTTCACGCTCAAAGATAGCGTGCTGTTTCACCTGCACCTGAACGTACAGATCGCCTGCCGGTGCGCCGTGCTCACCCGCTTCACCCTCACCCGCCAGGCGGATGCGATCGCCCGTGTCCACGCCTGCCGGAATTTTAACGGACAGGGTTTTGGTTTTTTCTACGCGACCATGACCGTGACATTTGTTGCACGGATCTTTAATCAGCGTACCGCGCCCCTGACAGTGCGGACAGGTCTGCTGAACGGCGAAGAACCCCTGGCGCATCTGCACCTGGCCGGAACCATGACAGGTCGGACAGGTCTGCGGCTGGGTACCGGCTTTCGCGCCGCTGCCGTGGCAAACGTCACACTCTTCCAGCGTCGGGATACGGATCTCTTTACTGACGCCGCGAACGGCTTCTTCCAGCGTCAATTCCATGTTGTAACGTAAATCGGCACCACGCGCCGCACGCTGGCGACCACGGCCACCGCCAAAAATATCGCCGAAGACATCGCCAAAGATATCGCTAAAGTCAGCGCCGCCGCCAAATCCGCCGCCGCCGAACCCACCGCCGCCCATGCCGCCTTGTTCAAACGCCGCATGGCCATACTGGTCATACGCAGCACGCTTTTGCGCGTCGGTCAGGACTTCGTACGCTTCTTTGATCTCTTTAAATTTGGCTTCGGCCTCTTTATCACCCTGGTTACGGTCCGGGTGATATTTCATGGCCAGGCGCTTGTACGCCTTCTTGATTTCGCGCTCTTCCGCTGTTTTGGAAACGCCCAAAATCTCGTAGTAGTCTTGTTTCGCCATCTTTTTTTATCTACCCCTAACATGCGAGCACGGGCGTGGAGAAATCTCCTACGCCCGTGCCGATTAATTACCCTGCATCAGGGCGATTATTTTTTATCTTTTACTTCTTCGAACTCAGCGTCGACAACATCGTCATCTTTCGCGTTGTTCGCAGAAGCGTCAGCGCCACCAGCCTGCTGCTGTGCGTGCTGCTGCTGTGCGATTTCCAACAGTTTCTGAGAAGCCTGAGCCAGAGCCTGCATTTTCGCTTCGATGTCCGCTTTGTCTTCGCCTTTGAGAGACGTTTCCAGCGCGGTCAGCGCAGCTTCGATAGCGGTTTTATCTTCCGCTGGCAGTTTGTCGCCTGCTTCTTCAACCTGTTTACGGGTGCTGTGCAGCAGGTGGTCGCCCTGGTTACGGGTTTGAACCAGCTCTTCGAACTTACGGTCAGATTCAGCATTCGCTTCTGCTTCGCGAACCATTTTCTGAATTTCTTCCTCGTTCAGGCCAGAAGATGCCTTGATAGTAATCTTCTGCTCTTTACCGCTGTTTTTGTCTTTCGCGGATACGTGCAGAATACCGTCAGCATCGATATCGAAGGTCACTTCGATCTGCGGCATGCCGCGCGGTGCCGGGTTGATACCATCCAGGTTGAACTGACCCAGAGATTTGTTATCAGACGCACGTTTACGTTCCCCCTGCAGCACATGGATGGTTACCGCAGACTGGTTGTCTTCTGCAGTAGAGAACACCTGGCTGTGCTTGGTCGGGATAGTGGTGTTTTTGGTGATAAGCGCAGTCATCACACCGCCCATGGTTTCGATACCCAGAGAGAGCGGGGTAACGTCGAGCAGCAGAACGTCTTTCACATCACCGGTCAACACACCACCCTGGACCGCAGCACCGATAGCAACGGCTTCGTCCGGGTTAACGTCTTTACGCGGCTCTTTACCAAAGAACTCAGCGACTTTCTTCTGTACCATCGGCATACGGGTCTGACCGCCGACCAGGATAACGTCCTGCACGTCGGATACAGACAGGCCAGCGTCCTGCAGCGCAACTTTCAGCGGCTCGATGGAACGGTTTACCAGGTCTTCAACCAGGCTTTCCAGTTTCGCGCGAGTCACTTTGATGTTCATGTGTTTCGGACCAGTGGCGTCTGCAGTGATGTACGGCAGGTTCACGTCGGTCTGCTGAGCGGAAGAGAGCTCAATTTTCGCTTTTTCTGCTGCTTCTTTCAGACGCTGCATCGCCAGCGGGTCGTTGCGCAGGTCAATGCCCTGATCTTTCTTGAATTCTTCAACCAGATAGTTGATCAGACGGCTGTCGAAGTCTTCACCACCCAGGTGGGTATCACCGTTGGTTGCCAGAACTTCGAAGGTTTTTTCGCCATCAACTTCGTCGATTTCGATAATAGAGATATCGAAGGTACCGCCACCGAGGTCGTAGACCGCGATAGTACGGTTGCCCACTTCTTTATCCAGACCGTAAGCCAGTGCAGCGGCAGTCGGTTCGTTGATAATACGTTTGACTTCCAGACCCGCGATACGGCCAGCATCTTTGGTTGCCTGGCGCTGCGCATCGTTGAAGTATGCCGGTACGGTGATAACCGCTTCAGTTACTGGCTCACCCAGGTAATCTTCAGCCGTTTTCTTCATTTTTTTCAGCACTTCTGCAGAGATCTGCGGCGGTGCAGTTTTGGTGCCTTTCACATCAAGCCATGCGTCACCGTTGTCAGCAGCGATGATTTTGTACGGCATGATAGAAACGTCGCGCTGAACTTCTTCGTCCTGGAAGCGGCGGCCAATCAGGCGTTTAATCGCAAACAGGGTGTTTTGCGGGTTTGTCACTGCCTGACGTTTAGCCGGCTGACCAACCAGAGTTTCACCATCCTGGGTATAAGCAATGATAGAAGGCGTGGTGCGGTCGCCCTCGGCATTCTCCAGCACACGCGCGGTAGTGCCATCCATAATCGCTACACAAGAGTTGGTAGTACCCAGGTCGATACCAATAATTTTACCCATCTAAACGTCTCCACTAAAAATTCGGTCAACATGTGGTTGTGAACCTGTAATAAGGGCGAATCGTGCGGTTTCAACTACCCTCGTTCGTTTTTTTTCAGGTCCACACATTGCGGTTGACTACAAGATGGGGTCGCAACGAAGCTCATCAAGGGGTAAGGAATAAAAAAATTTTTAATTTCCACCTGTTCAGATCATAGACACAGCCAGTGACGCTATTTATGATGCCGCGCCCCGCCTCCTCTATATAGACGCGGGGAATACATTTCATCCTTCAATGTTGATTTATTTTGAGGAATTATGGGCAACATCAAGTTGGCTAATCCGGCTCCGCTTGGCCTTATGGGCTTCGGCATGACCACTATTCTGCTTAACCTGCACAATATTGGCATGTTCCCGCTGGATGGTATTATCCTGGCTATGGGTATTTTCTACGGTGGTATCGCGCAGATTTTTGCGGGGCTGCTGGAATATAAAAAAGGCAACACCTTCGGTTTAACCGCATTTACCTCTTACGGTTCTTTCTGGCTCACCCTGGTTGCGATTCTTCTGCTGCCTAAAATGGGTCTGGCAGATGCAGCGAATGGCCATTTCCTGGGTGTCTATCTGGGTATCTGGGGTGTGTTCACCCTGTTTATGTTCTTCGGCACGCTGAAAGGCGCACGTATGCTGCAGTTCGTCTTCCTGAGCCTGACCGTGCTGTTCGCACTGCTGGCGGTAGGTCACCTGGCGGACAACGAAGGTATCGTTCATGTAGCCGGCTGGATTGGTCTGGTATGTGGCGCAAGCGCTATCTACCTGGCGATGGGTGAAGTCCTCAACGAGCAATATGGCCGTACCGTTCTGCCAATTGGCGAACAAGGGCAGCACTAATCCCTTCTTCGTGCCTGCACTGCAGGCACGAATTCCCCCGTTTTTGCCTTCCTGTTGATTACGCATTCATCCACTTTATGGGATGATGACGGCATTTCTTCGCAGACAGAATCTGACAATGACTACGCTTTTCCAGGGCCGTGCTTACTGGTTACAACGCTGGGTTGCGCTTCTTCTCACCGGGGTCATGGCCGGGCTTAGCGGTATGTTGCTTGCCATGTTGCTACATGAAATTCAGCACCTCGCGTATGGCTATAGCCAGAATGTATTGATAAGCCCACAGACCTTTCTACAGGGCGTGAGCGACGCCAGCGCACAGCGACGCTTTATCGTGCTGGTCGCCGCAGGCATCGTTGCCGGGGGAGGATGGTGGCTGCTTGCCCGTTATGGAAAAAAGCGCGTCAGCATCAGTACGGCGGTAAGCAATCCGGACAAACCGATGCCGCCACTCACCACACTTGTTCATATTCTGCTGCAAATCATCACCGTAGCGATGGGCTCACCGCTCGGGCGCGAAGTCGCTCCACGTGAAGCGGGCGCCCTGTTCGCTGGAGGCGCTGCGCGGAGATTGCGCCTTTCCCCTGCCGATATCCAACTGATGACCGCCTGCGGTGCCGGTGCAGGGCTGGCTGCGGTGTATAACGTACCGCTGGCGGGTGCTATCTTTACGCTTGAAGTGTTGTTGGTGAGTTTTAGCTGGGATGCAGCTATCGCGGCGCTGGTCACGTCGGCGCTGGCGGCCTGGGTCGCCACGCTGGGGCTGGGAGATGAACATCAGTATCACTTCACCACGGAGTTCGCTGCCTCATCATTAATTTTCTGGAGCGTACTTTGTGGCCCATTGCTGGGCGCGGGCGCTTTTCTTTTTCGCCGCCTCACCCAATATGCGAGCAGCAAAGTGCGGGATAACTGGCAGATGCCTGCTGTCAGTCTGATTGCCTTTACGTTGTTGGGTATTTTTTCCGTCTGGTTCCCACAGCTTCCGGGCAACGGTAAAGGTGCTGCGCAACTGGCGCTAAGTGGCGAAATGACGGCCTGGCTCGCGGTTGTTTTACTGGTACTGAAAGTATTGGTTATCAGCGCCGTACTACGTGCAGGGGCGGCAGGCGGATTGTTGACACCGGGCCTTGCCGTCGGCGGCCTGCTGGGGTCATTACTGTTTATGCTTGTCGGGCCGCTTTTTCCCGGTAGCGATATGGAGAGTTTCGCCCTGTTGGGTGCTGCCGGGTTCCTGGCCGCCTCAGCGAATATGCCCGTCACCACACTCGCCTTAGTGATGGAGTCCACGCGAATGGACCACAGTTTCCTGGTGCCTGCCGCACTCTCAATCGCCGGGGCATACGCCACCTCGCGCGCGCTGGGAGCCTGGCAGAATGCGCGTTTTTCGACCAAAACCATAACCGAAGCTAAACGAGATGGTAATAAAAATCCCATTTAATTGATAAGCATTATCATTTCTAATATGGTCGCCGGGAGCATCCCGGATATTGGATATCATGCAACAGCCTGAACAGGAACGTTGGGGGATACATCGATTCTGTTGTGTTGCATAAGGTAAGCCAATGAGTTCCCCTCTCGTCGCCAGTATCAAGCCTGACGAATCCGCCGTGTCGTCACATTACAGAAAAGTCGTGCTGCGGCGTTTTGCGCTGGCAGGCGCGATCCTGGCATTTATTCTCTTTTCACTGATTCTCGATTTCACTATTGGCCCTTCCGGGCTCTCTCTTTCCGCACTCTGGCATGCGCTGGTTGATGCCGGGTCTGCCGATGCGGGCACCCGCGTTATTGTCTGGGAGTTACGCCTGCCCATTGCCTTAATGGCGATCGTGGTCGGAATGGCGCTCGGTCTGGCGGGGGCAGAGATGCAAACCATCCTCAATAACCCGCTCGCCAGCCCGTTTACCCTCGGGGTCTCCTCCGCCGCGTCATTTGGTGCCGCGCTGGCTATCATTCTTGGCCAGGGTATTCCGGGTATTCCCGATCAGTGGGTTATCTCGGTTAACGCCTTTGTTTTCGCCCTGCTGGCCTGCTTTATTCTTGATGGCATTAGCCGCTGGACACGGGTGGCGACCTCCGGCGTCGTGCTGTTTGGCATTGCGCTGGTATTTACCTTCAATGCGCTGATCTCCATTCTGCAATTTGTGGCCAGCGAAGATACATTGCAGGGGCTCGTCTTCTGGACCATGGGCAGTCTGGCCCGCGCCTCATGGGACAAGCTCGCAATTCTGAGCATCGCCCTGCTTCTCATCGTTCCGCTGTCGATGAAAAATGCCTGGAAGCTTACCGCCCTGCGTCTGGGGGAAGACCGGGCCGTCAGTTTTGGTATCAATGTGCGCCAACTGCGTATGGCGACGCTGCTGCGTATCAGTATCATCTCCGCGCTGACCGTGGCCTTTGTTGGGCCTGTTGGTTTTATTGGCCTGGTGGCGCCGCATATTTCGCGAATGCTGTTTGGTGAAGACCACCGCTTTTACCTGCCCGGCAGCATGTTGATTGGCGCACTGGTACTCTCTCTGGCGTCCGTGTTATCGAAGAACATTGTCTCCGGCGTCATCATTCCCGTCGGTATTGTCACCTCCCTGGTCGGCGTTCCCTTCTTCCTGAGCATCATCATTCGCCATCGGGGGAACATATGACCGACGGACTGCGCATTCACGCCCTGCATACCGGCTATCGCAAAAAGAAAATTATCGACGGGCTAACCACCCCGATGCTGCCACGCGGGCAAATCACCGCCCTGCTGGGGCCGAATGGCTCCGGCAAATCAACCCTGCTACGTGCGCTTGCCGATCTCAACCCGGCCCAGGGGCAACTGTGGCTGAATGGCGAAGATTTAATGGCCCTCCCCCCGGCGAAGCGGGCGCAGAAGGTGGTCTATCTGCCGCAATCCTTGCCGCAGGGCGTGCATCTGCATGCGCTGGAGTCGATTATCGTCGCCCGACGCGCCAGCGGCTTCTATTGCGGCGATAACGTCGAACAGGAGGCCTACGACATTCTGCATAAGCTCGGCATTTCGCACCTGGCGATGAGCTTTTTAGACCAGCTTTCCGGCGGACAGAAACAGTTGATTGGCCTTGCCCAGTCGCTGATTCGCAAACCGGACCTTCTGCTGTTAGACGAGCCGCTGAGCGCACTCGATCTGAACTACCAGTTCCACGTAATGGACATCGTCGCCCGCGAAACGCGCCTGCGTAACATTGTGACGGTGGTGGTGATCCATGACATCAACATTGCGCTGCGCCATGCCGAATATGCGGTGATGCTAAAAAACGGCGCGCTGGTTGCCAGCGGCATTCCAGGCGAGGTCGTCACGCCCGAGAACCTGGCGGCAGTCTACGGGGTAAAAGGCCGGGTCGAATATTGTTCGCAGGGACTACCACACGTGGTAGTCGATGGATTAACAACCTAAAACAGTCATAAGACGGGAAAGAGATGAATCTGAAAAAGACAATCATGGGGATCGCGCTGATCTTTACCCCCCTGCTGGCGATGGCGCAAAACTGGCCGGTCACGGTGACGGATCTGGATAACCGCAGCGTCACGATCCCTAAGGAGCCGCAGCGCATCATCTTGCAGGATGGCCGCGATATCCTGGCGCTGGCGCTGCTGGAGCGCGACAATCCCTTTGCCAAAGTGGTGGCGTGGAACAACCTGCCGAAAAAACAGGATACGGAAACCTGGAACGTCCTTAAGCGCAAATGGCCGGAAGCCGAGAAGATCCTGGACATGCAGTTTTCGGATCAAGGGAATGTCGATCTGGAGACCATCATCTCGCGCCACCCGGATCTGATGATTGCCCAGCTCCGCGCTAAACCGTCCCTGGTACAAAGCGGTGTGCTGGCAAAACTGGAGGCACTGCATGTGCCGGTGGTGTTTGTCGATTACGAACTGCATCCGGTAGAAAACACCCTGCCAGGTATCGCGCTGCTCGGTAAAGTGCTCGGCCAAAATGAGCGCGCGCAACAGTACATTACTTTCTATCAGCAACGTCTGGATATGCTGCATCAGCGTCTGGCCAACGCTCACAAAAAACCGCTGGTGTTTATCGAACCGATCGCGGGTGTCGCAGGGCTGGATAATGGTTGCTGCTTTACCCATGCCCGTAATGGCTGGGGAGGGCTGGTCGAAGCGGCGGGCGGTGTGAACATTGGTTCACAACTGCTGCCAGGGGCAACCGGTAATGTGTCAGTGGAAAAAATCATCTCCATGAACCCGGACTACTACCTGATGACCGGTTCAAAACGCCCGGGCAAAGGAACGGCGGTTATTCCGTTCGGCTACAACGTGGACGAAAAAGAAGTGGCTACCGCCTTCAATGCCTTACTGGCACGCCAGGGGGTCAGCAGCATTCCTGCCGTTACTCAGGGTCATACCGGTGCGCTATATCACCACTTCTACAATAATCCGTACAACATTATCGCTATTGAAACGTTAAGTAAGATCTTCTACCCGGAGCTGTTTAAAGACATCGATCCGCTGGCGGATTATCACACTATCATCAAGGATTTCACCCAGATCCCGGATGACAATATCGTCCTGAGCTACACGCCTTCACACTAATCTTTCTCAGCGCCATCGTCCGATGACGCTTTCTTTCCAAACGCCCACTTAGCGCGTGGATTTCGCCAACGCCGGGCTCTCGGTAGCGACCAGGTCCTGGCGAAGCCATAACCCCAGCCCCAGACCAATCATCGACAGCGCCAGCACATACCAGGCGGGCGCCATTGGCGAAACCCCCATTAGCATCGTCACCGCAATCGGCGTCAGCCCGCCAAAAATGGCGTAAGAGACGTTATAGGAGAAGGAGATCCCGGTAAAACGCACTTCCGCCGGGAAAGCGCGAACCATCACATAGGGTACGGCTCCGACAACCCCAACGCAGAACCCGACCAGCCCATACAAGGCAAAAAGCTGCTCCGGGTGGCTGCCCGTCAGGTGATAGAAGAACCAGCTTGAGCAGGCCAGCATAATGCTGCCGACAATAAAGGTTTTGCTGGGACCAACGCGATCCACCACCAGCCCGGCGGTCAAACAGCCGAAACAGAGCATAATGGTCGCGATACTGTTCGCCTGCAGGGTTAAGGCTGGCGCGAAACCATACTGTTTTTGCAGCCAGACGGGCGACATCAAAATCACCACTACGATCCCGGCCGACAGTAGCCAGGTCAGCAGCATCGAGATCACCACCGCTTTCTTATGCTTCATGACGACGGCTTTCACCGGTAGCTCTTGCGCCAGTGCTTTACGCTGCTGCATTTCGAGGAAAATCGGCGTCTCTTGCAACCAGCGACGCAGATACATTGCCACCAGGCCAAACGCACCGCCCAGCAGGAAAGGTATACGCCATCCACCATCGTGAATCGCCTGCTGCGTCATGCTGGTATTGATCAGGGTAGCGACCACAGAGCCAAGCAGGATCCCCACTGTCAGCCCGGCGGTTAATGTTCCGCAGGCAATTCCGATACGGCGTTCCGGCACATGTTCCGCCACAAACACCCACGCGCCCGGCACTTCGCCGCCAATCGCCGCCCCCTGCAAGACACGCATCAATAGCAGCAGCAACGGCGCAACGATGCCCATAGAGGCATACGTCGGCAGCAAGCCAATCGCCAGCGTAGGTACCGCCATCAGCAAAATGCTCAGGGTGAACATCTTCTTACGCCCCACCAGATCGCCAAAATGGGCCATCACGATACCGCCCAGTGGGCGCGCCAGATAACCTGCGGCAAAGATGCCGAAAGTCTGCACCTGACGCAGCCACTCCGGGATATCCGCCGGGAAAAACAGCTCACCGACAACGGCGGCAAAGAAGACAAAAATGATGAAGTCATAGAACTCAAGCGCACCGCCTAAGGCGGCAAGCGTGAGGGTTTTGTAATCCTGCTTATTGAGGGGACGTGTGTAGTTTGACATAGCGGACCATTTGTAAAGAGGAAGTGTTGATTTCGTTTTTACGCAAACTGTAAATTAAAAATTACTATACCGTAAATAAATCAACACTCCAGTGCCCGCATGACTTAATTTAAAAAACCACTATTTTTAGGATATTGTCTCGCGTCTTGCACTTTTGGGGCGAAAAGCCGCTACGATTTTGGGATCGGTCTCAATATAAGGCCCGTCGAGAAGCTGTACACAATACGGTACACTGGCAAAAATACCCGGCACGGTTACCTGCCCGTCCGCCTGCTTCACCCCTTCAAGCGTCTCTTTGATGGATTTTGGCTGCCCCGGTAAATTGAGGATCAGCGCCTGCTTGCGAATCACACCCACCTGGCGGGAGAGAATGGCAGTAGGCACAAAGTTGAGGCTGATTTGACGCATCTGTTCGCCAAACCCCGGCATTTCGCGGTCAGCAACGGCAAGTGTTGCATCAGGTGTGACATCACGACGCGCAGGACCGGTGCCGCCCGTCGTCAGGACCAGATGGCAGCTCATCTCGTCCACTAGCTCGCAAAGTGTCTGTTCAATGATGCTCTGTTCGTCCGGGATAAGCCGCTTTTCGATAGTAAAAGGGGTAGTCAACGCCTGCGCCAGCCACTCTTCCAGTGCCGGGAGGCCTTTATCCTGGTAAACACCGCTGGAGGCGCGATCGGAAACAGAAACTAAGCCAATGCGTAATGTATCCATATTCATTCCGTTCAAAAAAATAATGACTAACGGAAATGATACACGCTGAGGGGAAATGCAGACAGAGGGGAAAGGGTGGCCGAGTCTCCGGCCACACCTGAATGATTACAGCAGATCGCCGATCATTTTTTCCAGTTTTTCCTGGTCAACAGCAAACTTACGGATACCGTCCGCCAGTTTGTCTACTGCCATCGGATCCTGGTTGTGCTGCCAGAAGAATTGCGCTTCGGTAATACGTTCCGGGCGTGCTTTCACTTCGCCAGCATAGGACAGTTTACGTTCGATAGCGCCTTCGCTTTCCGCCAGCTCTTTCAGCAGCCCCGGAGCGATAGTCAGACGGTCACAGCCTGCCAGTTCCAGAATTTCACCGACGTTACGGAAGCTTGCGCCCATCACGACGGTTTCATAGCCGTGCTGTTTGTAGTACTGGTAGATTTCGGTTACGGAAACCACACCCGGATCTTCTGCCGGTGCGTACTCTTTTTTATCCGTGTTGGCTTTGTACCAGTCGAGGATACGGCCCACAAACGGGGAAATCAGATAAACGCCAGCTTCTGCACAGGCACGTGCCTGGGCGAAGGAGAACAGCAGCGTCAGGTTACAGTTGATGCCTTCTTTTTCCAGCTGTTCAGCCGCGCGAATACCCTGCCAGGTAGAAGCCAGCTTGATCAGGATGCGATCGTTGCTGATACCCGCGTCGTTATACAGTTTAATCAGGCGTTTTGCTTTCGCGATGGACGCGTCGGTGTCATAGGACAGGCGTGCATCAACTTCGGTAGAAATGCGACCAGGGATCAGTTTGAGAATTTCCAGACCGATATTCACCGCCAGTTTGTCCGTTGCATCTACCACTTGCTGCGCGCGGTCGCTGCTCTGTTCTTTCGCCCAGGCAATAGCGTCATCAATCAGTTTGCGGTATTCAGGGATTTGGGCAGCGCCAAGAATCAGAGAAGGGTTGGTGGTAGCGTCCTGCGGCTGGTACAGCTTCATCGCCGCGATATCTCCGGTGTCAGCAACAACAGTTGTGTATTGACGCAGAGAAGTCAATTTATCCGTCATGATAGTGTTTCTCTTTGAACTTGTTAGGGGGATGTAACCGGTCTGCCCTGATGATAACACGACGCCCTGCCAGCGCAACCGCAGACATTGCGCACGCCCGGTATGGTAAACTAGATTTATTAATTGCCTGCAAAGTAGTGCTTTATTAATAATAGCGCTGCTTATTAACCTGCGAACCGGCATAGACAAGAGGGATGTTAATGCCTGAATTCTTTTCTTTTATCAGTGAAATACTTTGGGGTTCATTGATGCTCTACCTGCTGCTTGCGGCAGGTATCTGGTTTGCTTTTAAAAGCAAATTTGTACCGTTTCGCCTGATTGGCGACTTCTACCATAACCTTAAAAATAGCCGCGCCCAGTCGGGTGGACTGACATCGTATCAGGCGCTGTTTCTCAGCCTTGCCGGACGAATGGGGTCCGGTAATTTAGCCGGTGTGGCGTTAGCGATTACGGCAGGCGGCCCCGGCGCGATTTTCTGGATGTGGATATCGGCCTTGATTGGCATGGCAACGTGTTTCGCCGAAAGCACACTGGCGCAACTCTATAAAGAACGCGACGCCGACCAGCAATTTCGCGGCGGTCCTGCATGGTACATGGCACGAGGCCTTGGCATGCGCTGGATGGGCGTGCTGTTTTCCGTATTCCTGCTGTTGGTTTACGGGCTGTTATTCAATACCATTCAGGCCAATTCGGTAGCGAATGCCGTCCATTTTGCCTGGCATTTTAATGAGATTTACACAGGCCTTATTTTTGCTGGAATGATTCTGCTATTGATCACGAAAAGCATGAAACAGATTGCTCGTATCATGCAGTGGGTGGTCCCGATCATGGCCCTGGCCTGGGTAGTGACCAGTGTCGGTATTGGCATTGCGCACTTCACCGCACTGCCGGAGATGTTCGCTAATATTGTGAAAAGTGCCTTTGGTTGGCAGGAAGCGGCGGCAGGTACCATGGGTTACACGCTTAGCCAGGCGCTCACCAGCGGTTTTCAACGCAGTATGTATTCCAACGAGGCAGGGATGGGCTCAACGCCGAATGCCGCCGCAGCCGCGGCTTCATCTCCCCCTCATCCTGCCGCTCAGGGCTTTGTGCAGATGGTCGGCGTAGTTGTCGACACGTTTTTGGTGTGCACCGCCAGCGCGTTTATTCTTCTCCTGGCAAAGGATACGCCAACAGATAACCCAATCATTGGCGTCCAGATAGTTCAGGAAGCGATGGTAGCCCTGACGGGTTCATGGGGAGCCAGCTTTGTCGCCGTCATCATCATCATGTTTGCGTTTAATTCCATTATCACCAATTACGTTTACGCCGAAAATAATCTCATTTTCCTGCGTATGAACAGCAGACGTAATATTTGGCTGTTGCGTATCGGGATCTTACTGATGGTGTTGATCGGCTCTCAATTGCGCATCCCGTTACTCTGGCATGTGGCAGATGTAATGATGGCGTTTATGGCTATCACTAACATGACGGCGATTCTGCTACTGTCTCCCGTCGTCACCCTTATCGCCGCCGATTATCTACGCCAGCGCAAGATGGGAGTGATGCCAGTGTTCGATCCGAAGCGTTATCCGGATATTAACCCGCAGCTCGCGCCCGGCGCATGGGATGATAAAACGGGATCGTAAATGACAATCGCAACTATTGATCAATTGCAGGCCGTTTTTTGTTACAGTCAGCGGAAATTTTCCTGCAAGGACTGACTATGCTGATTCTCATCTCGCCCGCGAAAACGCTGGATTATCAAAGTGAGCTGGCCACTACGCGCTACACACAGCCTGAATTGCTGGATTATTCGCAGCAGTTGATTAAGGTTGCGCGTAAGCTTAGCGCGCAGCAAATCAAAGCCCTGATGGGTATCAGCGATAAGCTTGCCGACCTGAACGCCACCCGCTTTCACGACTGGCAGCCGGATTTTACGCCGAAAAACGCCCGCCAGGCTATTCTGGCCTTTAAAGGCGATGTCTATACCGGCCTGCAGGCAGAAACCTTCACCGAGGCTGATTTCGATTTTGCACAGCAGCATTTGCGTATGCTCTCTGGTTTGTACGGCGTTTTGCGTCCACTGGACCTGATGCAGCCTTACCGTCTGGAAATGGGGATCCGCCTGGAAAATGCGAAGGGGAAGGATCTTTATCAGTTCTGGGGTGAGGTCATCACCAACACGCTGAACGACGCCATTAAGGCGCAGGGCGATGACATCGTGGTGAACCTGGCATCCGATGAGTACTTTAAGTCGGTCAAAACGCAAAAACTGAACGCGCAAATTATCAAACCCGTCTTTCTGGACGAGAAAAATGGCAAGTTTAAGGTCATTAGTTTTTACGCCAAAAAAGCACGCGGCCTGATGAGTCGTTACATCATTGAAAACCGCCTGACAAAACCAGAGCAGTTAACCGCGTTTGATAGCGAAGGCTATTTCTTTGATGAAGAGCTGTCCGGCAAGGGCGAATTGGTCTTTAAACGTCACGAACAGTAAGGCTGTGGCCCCCTCTCTGAGGAGGGGGCAGGATAAGCGAAGAGATTAATCGTGGCGCCAGTCAGGCCCCGGACGATGGTCATCGTGGCGATCATCATGATGGTCGCCACGGAAGTCGCGACGGTCATCACCGTGCGGGCGCCAGTGGTTTTCGCGCCACTCGTAGTGTCTGCGCCACCAGTCATGATCGCGCCAGTGGCCACCATCCCAGTAGTTGCCGTGACGATCCTGATCGCCGATTTGCAGTTTTACTGCTGGCACAAGGGTAATTTCAGCAGCCTGTGCCGCCAGCGGAGCCACCATCAACAACGAAAGCGCGAAGAATACAGGTTTCAACATGGGTTACTCCTTTGTTCATCTTGCCCGTAGTGGGCCGATGTGAGGAGCTTAAGCAAAGTGATGGCGGCTTGTTATTCTCTGCAATCCTAATCTCTAAGTGCCCGCATTTTATGGGAATTCCTCCGTTTTTCCTGCCATATTCCTCCTTAATTTCTCCGTATTCAGGCGTAAAAAAACCGGGCAGCGACTACGCTCACCCGGTTCTGGTTTGAGACGAAGCGGATTACGCTTTGCTCATCATCAGCTTACGCAATTCAGCGAAGTCCGCAGGCAGATGGTGCGACAGCAGTTCCAGATCTGCGCGCTCTGCCAGTTCTTTCGGCAATGGCAGTGTTTCGCCGAGAATCTCTTCGACGCTCTCTTTGAATTTCGCCGGATGCGCGGTCCCCAGGAACAGGCCGTATTCGCCCGGATGCAGTTGATCGCGCAGCGCACGGTAAGCAATGGCCGCATGCGGTTCAGAGAGATAACCCTTGCCTTTCAGCTCACGCATGGTCTCTTTAGTCGTTTCGTCGTCAACTGCGGCATAGCCCAGTTCGTTCAGACGCCAGATTTTACGGCGGAAGAGCTCTTCCACGCGCGGCCAGTTGTTCGGCTGGCTGACGTCCATCGCGTTCGACAGCGTTGCCTGTGTGGCTTTTGGCTTCCACTCACCGTCCTGCAGGAAGCGCGGTACGGTGTCATTCGCATTGGTCGCCGCGATAAAACGCTTAATGGGCAGCCCAAGCGATTTCGCCAGCAGGCCCGCCGTTAAGTCGCCAAAGTTGCCGCTCGGCACGGAAACAACCAGCTGATTACGGGCCTCTTGTGGCAGTTGCGCCACCGCTTCAAAGTAGTAGCAAATCTGCGCCAGCAGGCGGCTGATGTTGATGGAGTTCGCTGAGTTCAGGCCCAGCGCCACTTTCAGTTCTTCATCATCAAAAGCCTGTTTTACCAATGCCTGGCAGGCATCGAAATCCGCATCAATGGCGACGGTTTCGATATTGCCGCCCAGCGTACAGAACAGCTTTTCCTGTAGCGGACTGATTTTTCCGTTCGGGTAAAGGATCACGACACGAACGTTTTTCAGGCCGTAGAAGGCATGCGCCACTGCCGCCCCGGTATCACCGGAGGTCGCAGTCAGGATCGTCACCGGCTTGTCGCCACTGATGGTGGTCAGCATTTGCGCCATAAAGCGCCCACCGAAGTCTTTAAACGCCAGCGTCGGGCCATGAAACAGCTCCAGGCAACCAACATCGCTCTCAACCGGCTGTACGGGCGCCGGGAACGCAAACGCATCCCGAACGCGCGCTTCCAGAATGTCCTGCGGAATTTCATCACCGATGAACGCCCCGAGGATTTTGGCGCTGCGCGCAACGAAATCCATGGTCAGCATGTCATCAATTTCAGTCAGGCTGAATTCCGGCAGGTCATGCGGGAAAAACAGCCCCTGGTTCTTGCCAAGCCCTTGCGTGACGGCCTGCGCGAAGCTGACCTGTTCGTTGTGATCTTTTAAGTTATAGAGTTTCATTGGTTATCCCACTACTCGTGCACCCGTCGTGTCCAGACGGCAAATATGAACAAAGCCTTCCTGATTTTGCAAATAGTGTTTGCTCAGCCAGTCTGCCACACGTTGCGCGGTTTCCGTTTTATCGCACAACGCAAAAAGCGTTGGGCCGGAACCAGAAATACCACAGGAGAGCGCACCCATTTCGGCGACCGCCTGACGTGCCTCATTAAACCCAGGCAATAATTTCATGCGATATGGCTCAGCAATAACATCTTTCATCAGCTTCGCCGCAAGCTGGGGCTGACGGGAATAGCAGGCGTGAATAAAGCCCGCCAGATGCCGACCATGAGCAATACAGTCCTGACGACGATACTGCGCCGGCAGGATAGCGCGGGCCTCCGCGGTAGAAACTTTGATGCCCGGATAGGCCAGCACCCACAGCCATTCATCAAAGCCTGGCACCTGCTGGCTGATAATGCCGTTTTCCTCGATCATCAATTGCATGCCGCCAAGGTAGCAAGGCGCCACGTTGTCGTAATGCACGCTGCCGGAAATGCGCCCTTCCAGCTCGCCCATCAGCGCCAGCATTCGCGTCTCATTTAACGGTTTGCCGCAATACTCGTTCATTGCCACCAGCGCCGCGACAACAGAACAGGCACTGGACCCCAGCCCTGAGCCAATCGGCATGTTTTTTTCCAGTGTCATTGCTACAGGAACCGTTTTGCCAATCTCCTGGCAGAAACGCTCCCAGCACTGGTAGACAATATTTTCACGAGGCTCTGTCGGCAGTTTACTGGCAAAACGCCCCAGATTTTTCAGGCTAAAACTGTCCGCCGCCTCAACTGAGACATTATCACCCAACAGCGTGCCATCAATCGGCGTCACCGCGGCGCCCAACACATCAAAACCCACGCTCATATTGGCGCTGGAGGCCGGAGCATATACTTTCACCATCTTAAACTCCCAACTTCCAGGACAGCGTACGCAGCAAGTCTGCAAACACCCCTGCCGCAGTAACATCATTGCCCGCACCATAGCCTCGCAGGACCAGCGGCAGCGGTTGGTAATAGTGGCTATAAAACGCAAGGGCGTTTTCGCCGTTTTTCACTTTGAACAGTGGATCATTACCATCCACTTCGGCAATTTTCACCCGACAGGTGCCATCTTCTTCGATGTTGCCGACGTAGCGCAGCACTTTGCCTTCGTCGCGCGCTTTCGCCACACGATCGGCGAAGTGATCATCAAGCTGCGGCAAACGCGCCATAAAACTTTCAACGTCACCGCTGTCGTCGAATGTAGCTGGCAGCACAGGTTCAATCACAATATCGGAAAGCTCCAGCTCACGCCCGGTTTCACGAGCCAGGATCAGGAGCTTACGCGCCACGTCCATACCGGAAAGATCGTCACGAGGATCTGGTTCGGTGTAACCCATTTCACGTGCGATCTTAGTCGCATCCGACAGGCTCATCCCTTCATCGAGCTTACCGAAAATAAACGATAGCGAACCAGAAAGAATGCCGGAGAAACGTTGTAACTCATCACCCGCATTGAGCAGGTTTTGCAGGTTTTCGATAACCGGCAAGCCTGCGCCCACGTTGGTGTCATAGAGGAACTTCCGGCGCGATTTCGCCGCCGCATGACGCAACTGATGGTAGTAAGCCATCGATGAGGTGTTGGCCTTTTTGTTGGGCGTCACCACATGGAAACCTTCGCGCAGGAAGTCAGCATACTGATCGGCCACTGCCTGGTGTGACGTACAATCTACAATAACCGGGTTCAGCAGGTGATATTCTTTCACCAGACGAATCAAACGGCCTAGGTTGAAAGGCTCTTTGGCCTCAGCAAGCTCAGCCTGCCAGTTTTCCAGATTTAACCCGTGTACGTTGGTGAGCAACGCTTTCGAATTTGCCACGCCGCAGACGCGCAAATCGATATGCTTACTTTTGAGCCATGCCTGCTGACGCTTAAGCTGTTCGAGCAGCGCACCACCAACACCGCCCACGCCAATCACAAACACTTCAATAACCTGGTCGGTGTTAAACAGCATCTGGTGCGTGACGCGCACACCCGTAGTGGCATCATCGTTGCTCACCACGACAGAAATCGAACGCTCGGAAGATCCTTGCGCGATCGCCACGATGTTGATATTAGCGCGCGCCAGTGCAGCAAAGAATTTCGCGGAAATGCCACGCAGAGTACGCATGCCGTCGCCCACGACAGAGATGATAGCCAGACGCTCCATCACGGCCAGCGGCTCCAGCAATCCTTCTTTCAGTTCCAGATAAAATTCATCGCCCATTGCACGCTGCGCGCGGACGCAATCGGATTGCGGTACACAGAAGCTGATGCTGTATTCAGAGGAGGACTGGGTAATCAACACGACAGAGATGCCCGCACGCGACATCGCGGCAAACACGCGCGCCGCCATGCCAACCATGCCTTTCATCCCCGGACCTGAAACACTGAACAT
Organism: Phytobacter diazotrophicus; assembly: GCF_052061655.1. Lineage (NCBI taxonomy): Bacteria > Pseudomonadati > Pseudomonadota > Gammaproteobacteria > Enterobacterales > Enterobacteriaceae > Phytobacter > Phytobacter diazotrophicus. The sequence continues at coordinate 4,876,865 of NZ_CM125428.1, forward strand.
GGCCATGTTATTCAGGTTGGAAATACCTTTAACCGGCAGGTCATCCTCGTCAGAGGTGGCGCCAATCAGAGTACCGGGTGCCTGCGGGTTACCGGTATTTTTAATGAGGCAAGGGATCTGGAATTGAGCGATAGGGGTAATGGTACGCGGGTGGAGCACTTTCGCACCGAAATAGGAGAGCTCCATCGCTTCCTGGTACGACATGGATTTCAGCAGACGGGCATCCGGCACCTGGCGTGGATCACAGGTGTAGACACCGTCAACATCGGTCCAGATTTCGCAACAATCCGCACGCAGGCAGGCAGCCAGAACAGCGGCGGAGTAATCAGAACCATTACGCCCCAGAACAACCAGCTCACCTTTTTCGTTTCCGGCAGTGAACCCTGCCATCAACACCATATGGTCGGACGGGATACGGCTGGCGGCGATGCGGCGCGTAGACTCCGCAATATCCACCGTAGACTCAAGATAGTGCCCAATAGCCAGCAGTTTCTCGACCGGATCAATCACACTCACCTTATGACCGCGCGCTTCAAGCAACCCTGCCATAATGGCGATGGAGAGCTTTTCGCCACGGCAGATTAGCGCCGCATTAATGCTGTCCGGGCATTGCCCCAGCAGGCTTATCCCGTGCAATACGTGTTTGATCTGCGCAAATTCTTGTTCGACAAAGGTTTTTAACTGTGCGAGGGGAAAACCAGGCTGTGCATCCGCCAATCCTTGCAGTAGCTCAGAAAAAATACGTTCGGCATCGCTAATATTTGGTACGGCATCCTGACCTCCGATCGTTTTTTCGATCATTGCGACCAGGTGATTGGTGATTTTCGCCGGGGCAGATAACACAGTTGCCACCTGCCCCTGCCTGGCATTGCTCTCCAGGATGTCGGCAACACGCAGAAACCTTTCCGCATTTGCCACTGATGTACCGCCGAACTTCAACACTCGCATGGTATTACCCCTTGATCTTTGCTCGAAAAAAAAGCCCGCACTGTTCAGGTGCGGGCTTTTTTCTGTGTTTCCTGTACGCGTCAGCCCGCACCGTTACCTGTGGTAATGGTGGTGGTAATAATAATGGTGACGGTGCTGGTGCGTTTCATGGATGTTGTGTGCTCTGTAATTTTATTCTGTCTGTGCTCTGCCTATATTGGTTAAAGTATCTGCCGCCTTAAGTCAACGAATTTTTAGTTTTCAGCTATTTTGCGCAACCTTCCGCTACGCCCGCTACTCATTGACTTATCATAGGTAAAGACCATACAAACCGCACCATTGCAGTGACATCATCCATAGAACATTCTTATGGTAGTGATTTACTCGGCGAGTTTTTTTTCAATGTCATGGAGTAAACGATGCAACATTGCGGTGTCTCGCTGCTCCAGCATCCCAACACGCTGATCCAGCCAGTCGGCCATTTTCATGTCATCCGCCACATCGAGTTTTTCGAGCAACGCGCGCGCGCGCAGACGTAAAGCACGAAGCTGGTTATCATCACGTTGCGTTACCACTTTGGGAGCATTTTGTATTAAAGATGCTAATTGATAACAATAAACCATGACGGCCTGCCCCAGATTGAGTGAAGGATAATCGGCCACCATCGGCACACCCGTCAGAATGTCTGCAAGCGCCAGTTCGTCATTTGTCAGGCCTGAATCTTCCCGGCCAAACACCAGTGCGGCGGCGGGGAGCCACGCGCTTTTTTCCGCCAGAAGCGGTACCAGTTCCGCAGGCGTTGCGTAGTAATGGAATTTCGCGCGACTTCGCGCCGTCGTGGCGACGATGAATGAAATATCGGCCAACGCATCGGATAATGAAGAATAAGTTTTAATATTATCAAGCACATCCCCGGCACCATGTGCGACACGGCGAGCGCCTTCCTGTAAATGGGCATCGCTGTCGACAATGCGCAGGTCTGTGAAACCCATCGTTTTCATCGCGCGCGCGGCAGCGCCAATATTCTCCGCTCTGGCGGGAGAAACCAATACAATGGCCAGGTGCATTTTTACTCTCTTTTTTATCATACCGACGCGCGAGTGAAGGATTATGTCAGCATATTACGCGTCGCGAATTTACAATTTTGTAACAGCAATCACTGAATTTCGTCTTGCCAACGGTTAAAAAAAGCTAAACTGTTGACTGGCGGTATTAACCGCTTAAATGTTAACAGAAAATGCTTATCCCTATGTTTCTTCATGGCATTTTAATTATGAATCTGAATCTCCTATTGGATTCAGCTTATTTATCAATTAATATCCGCAACTAGTTGGTTTATTGAAAAATTGTGATAATCGCTAGCATTTAGATATCAAGATTTCACCAAACTGTTAACGTGCTACAATTGAACTTGATATATGTCAACGAAGCGTAGTTTTATTGGGTGTCCCTTGCGTCTTAGCCTGTTATGTTGCTGTTAAAATGGTTAGGATGACAGCCGTTTTTGACACTGTCGGGTTCAAAGGGAAAGTGCCCACGACCAAGCTAATGATGTTGTTGACGTTGATGGAAAGTGCATCAAGAACGCAATTACGTACTTTAGTCATGTTACGCCGTTCATGTTAATTTGCGACATGTACCAGGCTGGTCAGGGACTTTTGTACTTCCTGTTTCGATTTAGTTGGCAATTTAGGTAGCAAACATGCAGACCCCGCACATTCTTATCGTTGAAGACGAGTTGGTAACACGCAACACGTTGAAAAGCATCTTCGAAGCGGAAGGTTACGATGTCTTTGAAGCGACAGATGGCGCTGAAATGCATCAGATCCTCTCCGAAAATGATATCAACCTGGTGATTATGGATATCAATCTGCCAGGTAAAAATGGCCTTTTACTTGCCCGTGAATTACGCGAGCAAGCGAATGTCGCACTGATGTTCCTGACCGGTCGTGACAACGAAGTAGACAAAATCCTGGGCCTCGAAATCGGTGCGGATGACTACATCACCAAACCGTTTAACCCGCGTGAACTGACTATCCGTGCGCGTAACCTGCTGTCCCGTACCATGAATTTGGGCACCATCAGCGAAGAGCGCCGCAGTGTCGACAGCTATAAGTTTAATGGCTGGGAACTGGATATTAACAGCCGCTCACTGATCAGCCCTAATGGCGAACAGTATAAGCTGCCGCGTAGCGAGTTCCGTGCGATGCTGCATTTCTGCGAAAACCCGGGCAAGATCCAGTCCCGCGCCGAATTGCTGAAAAAAATGACCGGGCGTGAGCTGAAACCGCACGACCGTACGGTTGACGTCACCATCCGTCGCATCCGTAAGCATTTTGAATCCACGCCGGACACACCGGAAATCATCGCGACGATCCACGGTGAAGGTTACCGTTTCTGCGGTGATCTGCAGGAATAATCCTCCTTCAAGAAAAAGCGGCGCCAGGCGCCGCTTTTTTTATTTCCATATCCGTAATTCTTCATCGACAGGAACCTGGCTTTCTACGGGCTTTTTCACCGCCCGCGAAAGGGAGTACCAGTCGAAGCGCCGTGTCAGTATCATCACGGTACTCAGTGCCGCAAACAGTACGCCAGTTCCCAGCAACAACGCGCTGTCTTCGGAATTCAGCAAACTCCACATTACGCCATAGAGCACCAATAGCGCACCGCTAAAGGGCAGGCTGGCACGCCAGCTTTTCATCACGCCTTGCAAATAAATACCGTTAATCGCCGCCCCCAGTCCACTGGCAATAATCCACGCCCAGGTAAAGCCGACATGCTCTGACAACGCCAGCAGGACCAGATAGAACATCACCAGCGATAACCCCACCAACAGATACTCCATGGGGTGCATTTGCCGCCCGGTAAGACTTTCAAAGACGAAAAACGCGGCGAGAATGAGGGCAATAAGCAAAATCGCATATTTCACCGCTCTGTCCGTCAGTTGGTACTGATCCGCAGGCGTGGCGATATTGACGCTGAATGCGGGCAGGCGCCACTCATTGTCGCTGCTCAGACTCAGGACATCACGGATTTTGCTGTCCAGGTTATTGGCAAACCACGTACTTTGCCAGCGCGCCTGGTAACCCGCAGGAGTAACTTCGCGTTTCGCAGGCAGAAAATCACCGGTGAAGCCGGGGTGAGGCCAATCCCCCATCAGCGCCATTTCGCTGTTTCTGCCAAGTGGGACCACGGAAAATGCGCCGGTACCATTGAGACTAAATGAAGCGTTTAGTTTGATATTTTTTTGCGTAATACCCGGCGCAGTCAGTGGAACATGGATACCCTGTAATTCGCTCATCAGCCCCGATCCCGGCTCTACGCTGAGCGATTCACCGTTCACCTTCATAGCCCGTATTTGCCCGATCCCTCGGGCATCACTCAGGGCAAACACGACAAACGGCTCGCCCAGTTGCCTGGTATCACTCGCCTCCAGCCCGGCACGTTTTGGGTCAAACTCAGCGTTTATACTGATATCCCCATGCCACACTTGCCCGTCGTAGATACCCACCTGCCGGTTTTCGACTTGCTGTTTCCCCTCGACCATGAGCGACTCAGGTAGCCAGAAACGGATATAGCTTTTCGAACGGCGAACCTCCCTGGGCGGTTCATCTCCCGTCGACTCCAGCGAAGTCACAACGTCCGTCACCGGAATCGCAATCAGCGGACCAATCAGCTTTTGCGGCCCGGCGCTACTTTGCCGCAGCGTATCGGCGACCTCATTACGGTAGTCGCCTCTCTCTTTGATTAAATTGCCAACCATTATCAGTGGGATCAGCAACAGACAAATGCACCCTGCCAGGGTGGTAATTTTCCAGAATAACGGTGATTTCAACATAGCCCCTCCTTTGTGTTGCGCGCAGAGTAACGGGGCTATAAGAGGAGAATTTGAAGTTATGTGAAGTGACGGTGAAGTGTCAGTCGCGCCTCTGCGCCACCCTGCGGCAGGTTACATACCTGAATAGTTCCCTGGTGCAAACGCGCCACCTCCTGCACCAAGGCCAGCCCAAGGCCACTGCTCTTTTGTCCATTCTCTCTGGGCAATGAGTAAAACCGTTCAAAGATCCGCTCAAGGGCGTAATCCGGAATACCCGGCCCGTTATCGCATACGGTGAAGACGACATGTTCAGCGTGTTCGTGAGCGCGCAGCGAAATATGCCCGTCGCGCGGGGTAAAATCGATCGCATTGTCGAGCAGATTGCCCAATGCCTGGCTAAGCAGCCCGGCATCCGCTTCGATGACAAGCTGCTCTGCATCGCATTCCAGGGTCAGATTTTTGGCGGACAGCACCACGCTACGTTCGTCCTCAAGCTGTCGGAACAGGGCGTCAACAGGGATGGATGTTGTCACTACTTCCTGGCGATTTTCGAGCTTCGCCTGCTGTAGCAGCTTCTCAACCAGCATCTGCATCCGCGCATTTTGCGCCAGGATATTGTTAGTAAAACGGGTGGCGATATCCGGTGGCGGGTTCTCATGGAGAATTTCTGCCGCGCCGCGTATGGCCGCCAGCGGGCTTTTAAGTTCATGCGTAAGCGCGTAGACATACTGCTCAATATAATTTTTTCCTTCGAGCTTAAGGCGCATGCTCTCCAGCGCCTGCGCCAGCTTACGCAGCTCGCTACTTCCCAGGTCAGGAAGAGGTAAAGGATTTTTTTCGCTCACGGCATCCGCATAGCGTGTCAGCTTGCCGATGGAACGGTTAATCCACAGCGTCACCCCAAACCCAATCACCAGAGCAATCCCCAGTAAGGCTGCGCTGGCCCAGAGCATACGCCGCTCACTGCGTTTGATGACCGGGGCAATCGCACTATTAGGTTTGCCCACACTCAAGACGCCGATAATGCGCCCCTGGTCAGTAACGGGAGCCGCCACATACATCACCGTACTTTCCGGGTCGTTCGGATCGGAAGGCGTACTGCGCGCGCCATATTTACCGCGCAGCGTCAGCCAGACATCGTTCCAGCGGGAATAATCCTGACCTACGGCCTGGCCCGCAGAATCAAAAACAACCTTACCCAGCGCATCCGTCATGTAGACATGGTATTCGTTACGTACTTTGCGAATGCCGCTGATATTGGCGTTAATGTTGCTTTGGTTGAGCGAAGTGAACGCCTCTGCCAGCTTGCCATTTTGCGCCTGTCCGGAGAGCAAATCATCATGCGCCACCTCGGCCAGCAGCGTGGCGGTATCAATGAGCGTGCCTTCGGTTGCCCGCCTGACGCCCGGTTTGATCTCCTGGACAAAAATCGACAACACAAACCAGGCGGCAACCGCCACAAGGAGAAAGTAGCCCAGCAACAATCGCATCCCGATACGCATTAGCGGATGCCCAGGCTGTAACCCATACCGCGATGAGTATTAATCGGTGACAATTCGCTATTCACCGCACGCAATTTGGCGCGCAGCGTTTTGATATGGGTGTCGACAGTGCGATCGAAACTCTCTTCGGCATCGGTCCAGACCAGATCCATGAGTTGCTGGCGTGAGAAAACCCTGCCCGGTGCATGCAGCAGGGTTTTTAACAGCAGAAATTCATAGCGTGTAAGGGGGAGAATATCACCACACCAACGAACGATAGCCGCCTCTTCGTCCAGTTCGAATTGCCCGACACGCAGAAGAGAAGATTGCACTGTGGCTTTCTGGAAGCGGCGCAGCACGGTACGTACTCTGGCGCAAACCTCCCTGGGCGAAAACGGTTTGGCGATATAATCATCGGCCCCCATTTCCAGCCCCAGTAACTTATCAACCTCGTCGCTACGCGCGGTCAGAAACAGCACCGGTAGCCCCGGCGCCCTGGCCAGCAAACGGCGGCACAGCTCAAAACCACTGATGTCCGGCAGCCCGACATCCAGGATCGCCAGGTCCGGTAACTGCCGCGCAGCCGCGTCAAGAACAGGCAGTCCCCGTTCAAATGACGTGACGGCGAACCCATCCTGCTGCAGCATATAAATCAGCGTCTCGGCAATACTTGCCTCATCTTCAACCAGCCAGATTCGCGGTTGTGACATCTCCATTCCTTTTTATTTACTCCACGGCATAATCGGCACCGCACTCAGTGCGTTTTTCGGGGAACCCTCCACCACTTTATCGGAATAGGTGAGATAAACTAAAGAGTTACGTTTACTGTCATAAAAGCGGACCACCTGAAGTTTTTTAAACACCAGCGAGGTACGTTTCTGGAAGACCACATCGCCCTGGGCTTTTCCGTTTTTAATCTTATCACTGAGTTCGATTGGCCCTACCTGCTGGCAGGAAATCGCCGCATCGGATGTATCCTCCGCCAGCCCCAGCCCCCCTTTGATGCCGCCCGTTTTTGCCCGGCTAATGTAACAGGTCACATTTTGCACATCAGGATCGTCAAAGGCTTCCACCACAATTTTGTGATCCGGGCCGAACATTTTAAACACAGTATCCACTGAGCCAATCTGTTCCGCCTGCGCAGAACCCCACAGCAGCGCTAATGAGGAAAGTATTAAACGCGTGTATTTCATATTGTTACCATTTTTGAATATAACGTTGAGCGACTATTCTCGGGTTTAAGAGGAAAAGGTTTATAGATCACCAATTTACAAAAATTATCATGAAAATCAGACACAATGCGCACTAATGCACAAAAAAAACACTGAATGCTAAAACGCCAAACAGTGGTATTATCCATCCCCTGGTATCAGGCGTAAGCCGTTTTAAGGATGAGGATATTTTATGGATCAGGCTGGGATTATTCGTGATCTACTTACCTGGCTGGAAGGCCACCTGGATCAGCCATTGTCGTTAGATAATGTGGCGGCAAAAGCGGGTTATTCCAAGTGGCATCTGCAAAGGATGTTCAAAGACGTGACGGGCCATGCGATTGGCGCTTATATTCGCGCGCGCCGCCTGTCAAAGTCTGCTGTTGCTTTGCGTCTGACCTCGCGTCCCATTCTGGATATCGCCCTGCAGTACCGCTTTGACTCTCAGCAAACCTTTACTCGCGCGTTTAAAAAGCAGTTTAATCTGACGCCCGCGCTGTATCGCCGTTCACCTGACTGGAGCGCCTTCGGCATTCGTCCGCCGCTGCGCTTAGGTGAGTTTGCCATGCCGAGACATGAATTTATCACCCTTCCGGATATGCAGCTCATCGGTACGACGCAGAGCTATACCTGCTCGCTGGAAGAAATTTCCGATTTCCGCAACCAGATGCGTATCCAGTTCTGGCGTGACTTTTTAGGCAATTCACCCACTATTCCGGCTGAGATGTATGGCCTGCATGAACCGCGACCAAGCCTTGAGAAAGATGACGAGCAAGAGGTGTTTTACACCACCGCTTTAACGCCGGAGATGGCGAACGGCTACATGCATAATGCCCAGCCGGTGAAGCTCGAAGGCGGTGAGTATGTCATGTTCTTCTACGAAGGGCCGGGCACGGGCGTGCAGGAGTTTATCCTGACCGTCTACGGTACCTGCATGCCGATGCTGAATCTGACACGCCGTAAAGGCCAGGATATTGAGCGTTTCTACCCGCAGGAAGATGCGCGGGCGCAAGAGCCACCGCTTTACATCCGCTGCGAGTATCTGATTCCCGTCCGTCGTTAACGCTGCAGTTCATCCAGCGCAGGGGCGTCCAGATGTGAGACGTCTCCTGCCGTTTCCACTACCCATCCCGACGCCAGCCATGCGCTATCCTGATAATCGATACGGGAAATAGAGCAGTTACGCAAGCGCAGGCGGCGCTCAGCATACGCCGGAAGCCCCAGAATGGTGCTGACCAGACAGCCCAGGGCCATGCCGTGGCTGACGATCATCGGGCGGCTACCCTGCGGTAACTCCAGCGTGGTCGCAAGGGCAGCATGCATACGATCGGCAAGCTCCTGCATCGACTCGCCGCCGGGAATGCGCCCCCCTGCGGTGCCATTTACCAGTTGGCGACGCCAGCCTTCTTCTTCTTCGGTCAGGGTTTCAAGATTGCGCTGTTCGAGCACGCCCATATCGAGTTCACGCAGGCGCGAGTCGAGGGTGATATCGCAGCCACATAGCTCTGCAATGATTTCAGCCGTGCGACGTGTACGTCCGAGATCGCTGGCAATAATATGGGTGATGCCCAGCGCTTTCGCGCGTTCAGCCACCTGCCATGCCTGCTGCTCGCCTTTTTCGGTTAACGGACTGTCTGAATGGCCTTGAATACGACGCTCGGCGTTCCACTGCGTTTCACCGTGGCGGACAAGGTATACCTGTAACATGCTTTTATATCCATTATACTGCGATGAAGTTTATTATATGAGGAAGGCCTTACCCGTCATGCAGACAGAACTGGTCTCATTACGGGCAGCCAGCTATTGATTATGCACCATGTTGTCGCTGCTACCACAAACCCCGCCAAAATTCGGGCTATTCTGCACGCTTTTAATGAGATTTTCGGTGAAGACGCCAGCCGCATCGACGCGATTGCTGTTGAAAGCGGTGTACCGGAACAGCCTATGGGCAGTAAAGAGACGCTTGAAGGCGCACGTAACCGTGTCGAAAATGCCCGCCACGCCTGTCCAAATGCGGACTTTTGGGTGGCTATCGAAGCCGGAATTGATGAAGGCAGCACGTTTAGCTGGGTCGTCATCGAAAGTCGCGACCAGCGCGGCGAAGCCCGCTCTGCCACCCTGCCCTTGCCTGAGGTGATTCTGCAAAAGATCCATGCCGGGCAAGCGCTTGGTCCGGCGATGTCGGCATATACCGGTATTGATGAAATTGGGCGCAAAGATGGCGCAATTGGCGTGTTTACCGCCGGAAAATTGACGCGCGCCAGCGTCTATCATCAGGCCGTGATACTGGCATTAAGCCCCTTTCACAATGCGGTCTACCGCTGATCGTTAAGCAGCGTCTGCTCCAGCCATAAACGCAGGTCGGCTGGCGCCGCTTTCAGGCTGTTGGATCCACGGGTGATCGTGGCAATACCCGCCCCGAGTTCACTTTTGAGTTCGCGCTGACTCATCTCTCCGCGCAACAACTCTTCGATAATGCGTACGCGGGTACCCAGCGCTTCACGTTCATCGGGGGTGAGCATCAGGTTAAGTAACGGAAGATGTAGATCCTGTTCGTAAGACTGCCTGACGAGTTCAACAAAGCGAAGCCATTCCTGGTGACGCTGCTCGGCCATGGCCGCTGAATAAGGTGATTGCTGGGTCATAATATGCCGCCGTTATGCTATGTACTCGCTTGAGAGTACACAGCATAACACAAACCACAGAAATCAGTAACGACGCTGCCACTCCGCGTCCGTCAGCACTGGCCCTTTGTTGCCATTGATAAAGAAACGGTAATACGCGTCATAGGCGAGCACGTTTTTCACATAACTACGGGTTTCGGAAAACGGGATGCTCTCAATAAAGGCCACCGCGTCAATTCGTCCACCGCTGTTGTTCAGCCAGGTGCGCACCCTGCCCGGCCCGGCGTTGTACGCCGCAGAGGAGAAGATGCGGTTGTTACCAAACTGCTGATAAACATATTGCAGATAGCTGGTACCGATGTTGATATTCACTTCCGGTTCCAGCAATTGAGCCGCGTTACTGTAGCCTGGAATGTTAAACATCTTCACCGTATGTGTTGCCGTGCCCGGCATGATCTGCATTAGCCCACTAGCCCCGACCGGGGAGCGCGCTTTCGGGTTCCAGGCGCTCTCCTGACGAGAGATCGCCATTGCATAGCTTTGCGGAATATCTTTCCCGCTCGTATAGCGGGCATACAAATCGCTGTAGGCCAACGGGAACCGCTCTTCAAGTTGATCCCACAACTTACCGGCGATGGTCGCCTGTACGCTCAGGTCCCACCAGTGCTGGTTAAGCGCATAACGCGCCAGTTGCGCCTGCTCCTGCACACTGCGGCTGGTGATCAAATTGGCCCACTCGCTACGGGCAGTGTTGTCCTGATTCCAATACATAAGCTCGCGCACACGGGACATTTCAGGTCCGTTTGCCAGCGCAGGATCGATGTTGCCCGGCGCTTTATCGATCTTCATGGTGTACTCTTCACCCAGTCTCTGGGCCGCCGCCATCGGGTAGAACCCACGTTGTTGCATGAGCGCATGCAGGATCTCTTTCGCCTCGGCGTCACGCCCACGTTCCAGCAGCAGGTCGGCCTGCCAGTAGCGCCACTCATCCTTCTCTTTTGCTTCCATCGGTAAGCGCGCAAGCCAGGTATTCAGCCCACGGCGGTCGCCGTTGCCGATAGCCATCCGCACCCGTCGTTCAACGATCGAAATGGACTGCGAACGCATGATAGCGTCATCGCGCCAGCGCGCCTGTTCGCTGGTCACGTCATTGCCCATCAAACGCCAGGCGACAATGTCACGCAGCGCTTGCGTCTGCTCTTCATTCAGTTGTTGCGCCTGCACCAGCGACGGGATCATCAGCCGGGCGTTTTCCACGTCATCACGCGCGACGCTTTCGAACGCTTCGGCCGCCATCTGGCGGGTAAAATCGGTCGCCCCCGTGGTACGGGCAAAGGTCATGACACTGCCAGGATTATTGGCAAGCGTAATGATGGCAGAAGAGATGGTCTGATAGTCCGGGGGCATCTGGCCCGCCAGCAGAATAACCAGCCGGGTATTACCCGCTTTCATAGCGAGGCGGATACGTTCCAGAAACGCCAGCGGGTCTTGCGTGCCGGACGCACGCCATGCGCCAAACAACCGGTCACAGGCGTTTGGCTGGCTGTTTCCTGTCAGCCACAGCTCCTTCGCCCCCTGCCAGGCCTCGTCTGCCTGCCCGGTGTTCCATTTCGCAAAGTAGTAGTTACATTGCGCTTCCGTTGTCGTGGGTTTTTCCGGGCTGAATGCCAGCAGACCGCGCCAGTCTTCGCGACGTGCCAGCTCGTTGATAAAACGTGTTTTCAGCGTGCGGGCCGGCGGCAATGTGGGGTTTGCCTGAATAAAATTGGTTACCGTGACGGCGGGTTGGTTCATCAGATCATCGGTTATCTGCCGATACTGCAGATAAGGGTAGAGCGGATAGTTTTGCAGCCCTGGCATCAGTTGCGATACCACATCCATCTGCTTGTTATCCCATGCCTGTTTAATCTGAGCATAGCGATTACGTTGTTCATCCAGTGAGTCCGCTCGCGCCACATTGCTGAGGGACAGCAAACAAATACTGGCCGCCAGAAAACGCCAGGCGGCATGTTTAGCTCTCTGCACAGCTTATTCCCCTTATAAAAACGATACCTACAGCGTCATGCCGCATAATGCCTTAATGCTAACCGCGCCTGCCGTAACGCGCCACGTAATGCACACTTTTTTACCTTTCTTGTGTCATTTAACACTACGGGTGCTGCTGGCTGGGATTGAGCACGGAAAACGGCTACACTTCGCCTTTGAAAACTATCACCATTCATTAGCCCTGAATAATTCAGGTTGCAAGGCGGCGGCAAAGGAATGAATCCTGGCCCGGCATCAGCAACCTGATGGATGAAGGGATAAAAAGAGGCGAAGTCCAACGTGGCTCAATTCGTTTATACCATGCATCGTGTCGGCAAAGTGGTTCCGCCGAAACGTCATATTCTGAAAAATATCTCGCTGAGTTTCTTCCCTGGCGCAAAAATCGGTGTACTGGGCCTTAACGGTGCCGGTAAATCAACCCTACTGCGCATTATGGCTGGCATTGATACCGATATTGAAGGTGAAGCCCGCCCACAGCCTGGCCTGAAAATCGGCTACCTGCCGCAGGAACCGCAGCTAAACCCGGAACAGACCGTGCGTGAATCCGTTGAAGAAGCGGTTTCCGAGGTGGTGAACGCGCTGAAAGGTCTGGACGAAGTATACGCGAAATATGCTGAACCGGACGCTGACTTCGATAAACTCGCGGCACAACAAGGCAAGTTTGAAGAGATTATCCAGGCGCATGACGGCCATAACCTGAACGTGCAACTTGAGCGTGCCGCTGACGCACTGCGCCTGCCGGACTGGGACGCGAAAATCGCTAACCTCTCTGGTGGTGAGCGCCGCCGCGTTGCGCTGTGCCGTCTGCTGCTTGAAAAACCAGACATGTTGCTGCTCGACGAACCGACTAACCACCTGGACGCCGAGTCTGTCGCCTGGCTGGAACGCTTCCTGCACGACTTCGAAGGTACCGTGGTGGCAATCACCCACGACCGTTACTTCCTCGATAACGTTGCCGGTTGGATCCTCGAACTGGACCGCGGCGAAGGTATTCCGTGGGAAGGCAACTACTCCTCCTGGCTGGAGCAGAAAGATCAGCGTCTGGCGCAGGAAGCCTCTCAAGAAGCCGCTCGCCGTAAATCCATTGAGAAAGAACTTGAGTGGGTTCGTCAGGGCGCGAAAGGCCGCCAGTCTAAGGGCAAAGCCCGTCTGGCGCGCTTTGAAGAGCTTAACAACGTCGAATATCAGAAACGTAACGAGACCAACGAACTGTTTATTCCGCCAGGAGCACGTCTGGGGGATAAAGTGGTGGAAGTCAGCAATCTGCGTAAGTCCTACGGCGACCGTCTGCTGATTGACGACCTGAGTTTCTCCGTACCGAAAGGCGCTATCGTCGGGATCATCGGCCCGAACGGCGCGGGTAAATCGACCCTGTTCCGTATGATGTCCGGTCAGGAACAGCCTGACGCCGGTTCAATCACCCTGGGTGAAACCGTCAAGCTGGCCTCCGTTGATCAGTTCCGCGACGCCATGGATAACAGCAAAACCGTATGGGAAGAAGTTTCCGGCGGACTGGATATCATGAAGATCGGTAATACCGAGATGCCGAGCCGCGCCTACGTGGGCCGCTTTAACTTTAAAGGCGTTGACCAGGGCAAGCGCGTTGGCGAGCTGTCCGGCGGTGAGCGTGGTCGTCTGCACCTGGCAAAACTGTTGCAGGTTGGCGGCAACGTTCTGCTGCTCGATGAACCAACCAACGACCTGGATATCGAAACCCTGCGCGCACTGGAAAACGCCCTGCTGGAGTTCCCGGGCTGTGCGATGGTTATCTCGCACGACCGCTGGTTCCTCGACCGCATCGCGACCCACATTCTGGATTATCAGGATGAAGGTAAGGTGGAGTTCTTCGAAGGTAACTTTACCGAATACGAAGAGTATAAGAAACGCACCCTCGGCGCCGATGCGCTGGAGCCGAAGCGTATCAAGTACAAACGTATTTCAAAATAAACAGCAAAAAGGCAGCGCAAGCTGCCTTTTTTAATGTTTGCTCTCTCCGTGTGAAAGAAGGTCGGGGTGAGGGCATCAAACCGCACAAGGTCAAAGCAAGTAGCCCGGCTAAGTGAAACGCCAGCCGGGGCATCTCCGGATGACGGCGTTGGCGCCTTACCTGGCTGCTAATCCCCCATTAACTCTTTTACCAATTCCACGCAGTGCAGAAACCGGGAGTCATAATCAGGCTCTTCCACATGCCGCCAGGTAATATTGTTCTCTTTGAGCATATCCACCAGCATCAGCTGGAACTCGCTGCGATCCACTGAACTGCCCAGGCTTCTCAACCCGTCGGCAACCCATGGCGTATTATTTTCCAGCAGAATCACCAGGTCGAAACGGTATTCATCGATCATCGCCTGCACAAAAGGATGCTCACGCCCTTCATACTTCACGCAAAACGCCTGCGTAGTGACAAAGTCCGTGTCGATAAAAGCCACTTTATTGGCATATTTCACAGCAAAATCAATATACTGCGCCTGCCCCAATGCGATCTTGTCATAGTCGGAATACTGCAGCGCCATCTCATCGCCGCCAAGATGGGAGAAGACATAATCCCGCCCGTACTCCCACGCACTAGTGGTATTGAAGATATTTGCGAGCTTATTAACCAGCGTCGATTTCCCGCTGGATTCCCCTCCCAGTATCGCCACGGTACGCACGAAAAACGGCTTCACTTCGGTCGGAATGTAATCCCAGTAGCGGAACGGATTCTCACGAATGAGCGCGCCGCTGATATTCATAAAAGTGCGTTTGGGATCGATAAGCACCGTTTCAATACCCAGATGCTCAAGATACTGGGGAGCGTCCGCCTCTTCCGAACTGTAGATCCAGTCAGGCTGAATGCCCTTTTCATCCATAAAGGCTTTAATGCCTTTACTCCAGACATCCCAGCCATGCGGGTAGGGCTCCATTCCCTCTTCATTAAACGCATGAATACGAATGTTTTTCTGATATTTAAAGGTCTGCAATAACCAGCGCAAGCGGTCGCTGATGGTCGGCTGCTGGGACATCGCACTGTCTTCAAACAGTTCGCGGTCGCGCTTCTCATCATACCCCATCACAATATGCAGCTCATCTACCTGGCTACAGGCACGCTGAATCAGGTAGATATGCCCGGTATGCAGCGGGTAAAACTTACCAAACACCACACCAACGCTTTTTTGCCGACGCGGAAATTCCAATCCGAGGAAACGGTGCAGCGCCTCGAGTTTTTGCGCGCTGGGACTTTTGATTTTGGCATTCAGGAGTTGGCTCAAATAGCCTTTGGTCATGCCGCTGGCGTCGGCCACCTGCTGCAATGTGCAGCCTTTCTGACGGATTGCGGTCTTGAGATAGTCGAATGACGACACGAGTGCCTCCTGCTGGCTGAACCTGCCTGGCAACATCAACGTGCCAGGCCTATTATGCAAAATTCCCTATGCATTTCGGGGCAGGAGGCGGGGAATAAACGCAGCCATCACACCTGCCGCCAGAAAGACGACGGGAATGTAATTATAAGTCGTCAAAGACGCTTAGTGCATCTGCGAGTTTTTTAACACCGAAGACCTGCATCCCTTCTGGTGGTTTTTTCGGCACATTCGCGGCAGGTACAATGGCGCGTCGGAAGCCATGTTTCGCGGCTTCGGAAATACGCTCTTGCCCGCTGGGCACCGGGCGGATCTCACCCGCCAGCCCAACCTCGCCAAAGACCACCAGGTCCTGAGGCAGAGGCCGGTCGCGCAGGCTCGACACCATAGCCAGTAACAACGCCAGGTCCGCGCTGGTTTCCGTCACTTTTACGCCGCCGACAACGTTGACGAACACATCCTGGTCGGCCATCTGCAGGCCGCCGTGGCGATGCAGCACCGCCAGCAGAATGGCAAGACGGTTCTGCTCAAGCCCGACAGCAACACGCCGGGGATTGGACATCATCGAGTGATCCACCAGCGCCTGAATCTCTACCAGCAGAGGACGCGTGCCTTCCCAGACCACCATCACCGAGCTGCCGGAAGTCACTTCATCGCCACGGCTAAGGAAGATGGCGGACGGGTTACTCACTTCCCGTAGACCTTGTTCGGTCATCGCAAAGACGCCCAACTCGTTGACTGCGCCAAAGCGGTTCTTATGGCTGCGCAGCGTACGGAAACGAGAGTCCGCATCACCATCCAGCAACACAGAGCAGTCAATACAGTGCTCAAGGACTTTCGGCCCCGCCAGCGAGCCATCTTTGGTCACGTGCCCGACCATGACAATCGCCACTCCGCGCGTTTTCGCGAAGCGCGTAAGATAAGCCGCCGTTTCACGCACCTGCGCCACGCTACCGGGAGAAGACTGAATATCTGCCATGTGCATGACCTGGATGGAGTCAATAACCATCAGCTTCGGCTGCTCTTCATCGGCAATCTGGCAGATTTGCTCAATGCTGGTTTCCGACAACATATTCAGATTGGTCGTCGGCAGGCCAAGACGGTGCGCGCGCATCGCCACCTGCTGCAACGACTCTTCCCCGGTGACGTACAGCGTTTTCATCTGTTCCGCGAGTCTGCACAGGGTTTGTAGCAGAAGCGTCGATTTACCTGCGCCGGGGTTACCGCCAATCAAGATTGCGCTTCCTGGTACCACGCCGCCGCCTAACACGCGGTCAAACTCTTTAAAACCGGTCGAAAAACGCGGCAAGGCTTCCAGGCTGATATCGGAAAGTTTCTGTACTTTCGATGCGCCCGCATTGCCTGCATACCCGCTTAAGCGCTCATTACGTGCCACGACAGGCGAGGCTGCCACACGCACTTCGGTAATCGTGTTCCAGGCATGGCAGGCGCTGCATTGCCCCTGCCAGCGGGGGTAATCGGCACCACATTCATTACAGACAAATGCGCGTTTTGGAGCTTTCGCCACAGAGACCTCGTTATTTCTTCGCCAGACTGGCTGAGAGAATGCAGAACACCCCCATCAAATCAGCGTGACGGATGGTGACTTCCGCTTTTTCATTTACTTTCGGTTTCGCGTGAAACGCGATACCTAACCCGGCGGCTTTGATCATCGGCAGATCATTAGCACCGTCGCCAATGGCGATCGTTTGAGTCGCCGGGATCTCGTGTTCCTGCGCCAGACGTTTCAAGGTATTGGCTTTGTACTGCGCGTCCACAATGTCGCCCAACACGTTGCCGGTGAACTTACCGTCAACCACTTCCAGATGGTTGGCTACCGCCTCTGCCAGGCGCAACATCTCGCGCAGGTGATCGGCAAAGAAGGTAAAGCCGCCAGACGCAATCGCTACTTTCCAGCCCAGCGCTTCCAGTTTTAACACCAGTTGCGTAAGGCCTGGCATCAGGGGCAGGCTGTCGCGAACCTGATGCAGGATGTTTGCGTCAGCCCCTTTGAGCGTTGCCACACGTTGACGCAGGCTGGCCGTGAAGTCCAGCTCACCGCGCATGGCGCGTTCTGTCACTTCCGATACCATTTCGCCCGTACCGGCCAGTTTAGCGATTTCATCAATGCACTCAATTTGAATCGCGGTTGAGTCCATATCCATCACCATCAGGCCCGGATGACGCAGAGACGGAATTTTACCGAGCGGCGCAACGTCCAGCCCTTCATCATGTGCCAGGCGGGTAGCACGCGGGGTGAGTGAACCGGCAAGGCGAATAACCTGATAATCTTCCACACACCAGGCGGCCACGATCACCATTGCCGCACCCAGTTTACGCTGCCAGGCAGTCAAACGTTCTTTATTCAGGGCGCGTCCATACAGAAGCCAGCCGCTACGACCCGCGTGATAATCCAGGGGCATGACCTCATCGCCACTTAAAGAGAGCGGCAACCCAGGCCACTGAGAAACGTCGTTGGGCAGGTCGCACCAGGTCAAATTATTCGGCATTACAGCTCCTGTAGGGGTATGTGCTGAGGTAAAAATAACGCATGAGGCTACCTTGTAACCAGCGCTTCTGGCAACATTAAGCCGCAAATTTTCAACAGGTGGAATATGGCTCGCGCAAAACTCAAATTCCGGCTTCATCGTGCCGTGATCGTGCTCTTCTGTCTGGCGCTGCTGGTCGCCCTTATGCAGGGCGCATCCTGGTTCAGTCAGAATCACCAGCGTCAGCGCAATCCGCAGCTTGAAGAGCTGGCCCGCACGCTGGCGAAACAGGTCACGCTAAACCTTGCGCCACTGATGCGCGCGGAAACGCCTGACGATAAGCGTATCAGCGTTGTGCTGCGGCAATTGACCGAGGAGAGCCGAATTCTCGATGCGGGCGTCTATGACGAACGCGGCGATCTGATTGCCCGGTCTGGCGAAAGCATTGATGTGCGCGACAGACTGGCGCTGGACGGCAAAAAAGCCGGGGGCTATTTCAACCAGCAGATCGTCGAGCCGATTCAGGGCAAAAGCAGTCCGCTGGGCTACCTGCGTTTAACGCTGGATACCCATACGCTGGCGACGGACGCCAAACAGGTCGACAACACCACCAATATTTTACGCCTGATGCTGCTACTTTCACTGGCGATTGGCGTCGTGCTGACCCGTACGCTGTTGCAGGGGAAGCGTACCCGCTGGCAACAGTCTCCCTTCCTGCTGACCGCCAGCAAGCCGGTGCCGGAAGAGGAAGAGAACGAAAAGAAAGAGTAATCTACCTACACCCTACGGATTTCACGTTGCAGCCCGCGCGGTTGCAACGTGAAAAACGGCGCTTTTTCAGGAAAGGAAATCTGTCATGTCCACACTGCGTCTGCTTATCTCTGATTCTTATGATCCCTGGTTCAACCTGGCGGTGGAAGAGTGTATTTTCCGTCAGATGCCCGCCACCCAGCGCGTACTTTTTCTCTGGCGTAACGCCGATACGGTGGTTATCGGGCGGGCACAGAACCCATGGAAAGAGTGTAATACCCGGCGCATGGAAGAAGACAATGTGCGTCTGGCGCGGCGCAGTAGCGGCGGCGGCGCGGTATTCCATGATTTAGGCAATACCTGCTTCACCTTTATGGCAGGCAAGCCGGAGTACGACAAAACGATTTCTACCGCGATTGTGTTGCAGGCGCTGAACTCGCTGGGCGTAACGGCAGAAGCGTCCGGGCGTAACGATCTGGTGGTCAAAACGCCGGAGGGCGAGCGTAAGGTCTCAGGCTCCGCCTACCGCGAAACCAAAGATCGCGGTTTCCATCACGGCACACTGTTGCTCAATGCCGACCTCAGCCGCCTGGCAAACTATCTCAACCCGGATAAGAAGAAGCTCCAGGCCAAGGGCATTACCTCTGTGCGTGGGCGCGTGGCGAATCTGGTCGATCTGTTGCCGGGGATCAGCCATGAGCATATCTGCGAGGCGGTGACGGAAGCCTTCTTCGCCCACTACGGTGAGCGCGTGCAAGCCGAGGTGATTTCACCGGATAAGACCCCGGACCTCCCCAATTTCGCGGAAACCTTTGCCCGCCAGAGCAGTTGGGAGTGGAACTTTGGTCAGGCGCCTGCGTTCAGCCACTTGCTGGATGAGCGCTTTAGCTGGGGCGGTGTGGAGCTGCATTTTGACGTGGAGAAAGGGCATATCACCCGCACACAGGTGTTCACCGACAGCCTGAATCCCGCCCCGCTGGAGGCACTGGCGGCACGCCTGCAGGGTTGTTTGTACCGGGCGGATATGCTGGCACAGGAGTGTGATGCGCTCTTAGGTGATTTCCCTGAGCAGGAAAAAGAACTGCGGGAGTTGTCGGCGTGGATTGCAGGGGCGGTGAGATGACCTTTTTATGCAAGTCGCTGGATAATCGAGGCGGCGAGCGTTAATTTTTCCAGCATCGGGTTGCCCGGACTTTACCAAACTGCACCACCTCATCATGTGCTGACACAAGACGCGAGAACGTGGCCTGGCTGATGGCCAGTGACTGTCGCAGTTCAGCGGCAGAGCGCGGCCCTCGCAAGAGTAAATCGGTTAAGGCGCTCACGGGCGAATAGATTTATGAATAGATAAAACGGGCAGCATAAAAGCCGCCCGTTTTGAAAAAGGTTTACTCTTTATCGCCCAGCAGAACAGATTCCAGCGCGATTTTGATCATGTCGTTGAACGTGGTCTGACGCTCGGCAGAGGTGGTCTGCTCGTGAGTACGGATATGGTCAGAAACGGTACAGATGGTCAGCGCTTTCGCACCGAACTCTGCGGCAACGCCGTAGATACCGGCCGCTTCCATTTCCACGCCCAGAATGCCGTATTTTTCCATAACGTCGAACATCTCGCCGCCGTCCGGTGCATAGAACAGATCCGCTGAGAAGATGTTACCAACGCGAGCATCAACACCCAGCGCTTTGGCAGCATCAACAGCGTTACGCACCATACCAAAGTCAGCAATTGCTGCAAAATCATGGTCTTTAAAACGCATACGGTTGACTTTAGAGTCCGTGCACGCGCCCATACCGATGACGATATCACGCAGTTTCACGTCCATACGTACCGCGCCGCAGGAGCCCACACGGATGATTTTTTTCACGCCGAAATCGGTGATCAGCTCTTTCGCGTAGATGGAGCAGGATGGGATACCCATACCATGACCCATTACGGAGATTTTGCGGCCTTTATAGGTACCGGTGTAACCCAACATGCCGCGCACGTTGTTCACTTCACGGATATCTTCGAAAAAAGTTTCAGCAATGTGCTTTGCGCGCAGCGGGTCGCCAGGCATCAGCACAACGTCAGCAAAATCACCCATTTCAGCGTTAATGTGAGGAGTAGCCATCTTCAGTTCCTTTTTATTCGTTGTGTTTTCCCCCTCTCCCGCAGGAGAGAGTCGGGGCAAAGGCATCAAACGATGCCCATTCCCAAATCAAAGCATGTTTTTGCCGTAGTCCATGGGTGACGTACCGAAGTACGACGCAATGGTCTGGCCGATATCAGCGAAAGTTTCACGGTGACCGAGTGAGCCCGGTTTCACTTTCGGGCCGTAGATCAGCACCGGGATGTGTTCGCGGGTATGATCGGTGCCCTGCCAGGTCGGGTCACAGCCGTGGTCAGCGGTCAGGATCAGAATGTCATCTTCCCCCACCAGCTCCATCAGCTCCGGCAAACGACGGTCGAACAACTCCAGACCACCCGCATAACCGGCGACATCGCGACGGTGGCCCCATGATGAGTCGAAATCAACGAAGTTGGTAAAGACGATTGTCTTATCACCCGCGCTTTTCATCTCTTTCACGGTGGCGTCAAACAGCGCATCCAGGCCTGTTGCTTTCACTTTTTTGGTGATACCGCAGTTGGCATAAATGTCAGCGATTTTACCCACGGAAACCACCTGACCATCTTTCTCATCGACCAGTTTTTGCAGCACGGTCGCTGACGGCGGCTCAACGGCCAGGTCATGGCGGTTACCGGTGCGCTGGAAGTTACCGGCTTTATCGCCAACGAACGGACGGGCGATCACGCGACCAATGTTGTAACCCCCTTCGGTCAACTCAACGCGTGCGATTTCGCACAGCTCGTAGAGTTTATCCAGACCGAATGTCTCTTCATGGCAGGCAATCTGGAACACGGAGTCGGCAGAGGTATAGAAAATCGGTTTGCCGGTTTTCATGTGCTCTTCGCCCAGTTGGTCAAGGATGACCGTACCGGAAGAGTGGCAGTTGCCGAGGTAGCCTGGCAGGTTTGCGCGTTCGACCAGTTTATCCAGCAGTTCCTGTGGGAAGCTGTTTTCATGATCTGAGAAATAGCCCCAGTCAAACAGTACCGGTACACCAGCGATTTCCCAGTGGCCAGACGGGGTATCTTTGCCGGAAGAGAGCTCATGCGCCCAGGCATATGCGCCCACCACTTCCGCGTTGCCGTCCATTCCGGCTGCGATTTTACCGGTAGAACCTTCATGTGCTTTCACCAGGCCCAGGCGGGTCAGGTTTGGCAGGTGCAACGGGCCTTTACGACCGTTGTCCGCTTCGCCTTTGGCACAGGCTTCTGCGATGTGACCCATGGTATCGGAACCCACGTCACCAAAACGCTCGGCATCTTCTGTTGCGCCGATGCCGAAGGAGTCCAGCACCATAATAAATGCACGTTTCATATTGTTCTCCGTACGTAGTGCTTCAAAAAATAGCGATCAGATCAGTATATCGTTAATCGGTAATGCGTCGCCAGACTGTTGGCGTCTCTTTTGGCGCTTTATCGGCAATCACAATCGCGGCTTTGACCGCATTTGCCGCTTCCTGCCAGCTTGCTTCATCTTTTGCATGGATCACCGCTAAAGGACGCTGCCCGTCGATCGCATCACCCAGACGCGCCATATCGGTAAAGCCGACGCTGTAATCGATGGTATCGGACGCCTGACGACGACCGCCGCCCATGGAGACCACCGCCATACCCAGCGCGCGGGTGTCCATCTGCGCAATAAACCCTTCGGTATCGGCATACACGGCCTTGCTGAGCGTCGCGGTTGCCAGGTATTTGTCATAGTTTTCGACGAAATCGGTCGGGCCTTTTTGTGCCGCCACCATACGCCCGAAGATTTCTGCCGCTTTGCCGTTATCCAGCACCGCCTGCAATTGTCTGCGCGCTTCGGCGTCATCTTTCGCCAGTTTGCCGGAGACCAGCATTTCTACGCAGAGCGCCATTGTCACATCAAAGAGACGCGGATTGCGGTAATCGCCAGTCAGGAAGCGGACGGCTTCGCGCACTTCAACAGCGTTACCGGCGCTGGAGGCGAGTACCTGGTTCATATCAGTGAGCAGTGCGGTCGTACGCACACCCGCGCCATTCGCCACCCCAACAATCGCCTGCGCCAGTTCCGCAGAAAGTTCTACCGTCGGCATAAAGGCCCCGCTGCCTACTTTGACGTCCATGACCAGCGCGTCCAGTCCTTCCGCCAGTTTCTTGGCAAGGATCGAGGCGGTG
Source organism: Phytobacter diazotrophicus (assembly GCF_052061655.1). Taxonomy (NCBI): domain Bacteria; kingdom Pseudomonadati; phylum Pseudomonadota; class Gammaproteobacteria; order Enterobacterales; family Enterobacteriaceae; genus Phytobacter; species Phytobacter diazotrophicus. Next base: position 4,899,797 of record NZ_CM125428.1, read on the forward strand.
ATCAGCGGAATAGAATCGACCGTCGCGGTAATATCACGCGTGGCATAAAAGCGTTTGTCAGCAGGGGCTAAAGAATTCGTTTGTCCGATAATCGCGACGCCCACATCTTTAATGATGTCGCGAAAGCGTTTGTCATCGGGGAAAATATCAAACCCTGGAATGGCTTCCAGTTTGTCGAGCGTACCGCCGGTATGACCAAGCCCGCGCCCGGAAATCATTGGGATATAGCCGCCACAGGCCGCAACCATCGGCCCAAGCATGAGTGAAGTGACATCGCCCACGCCGCCCGTGGAGTGCTTGTCGACGACAGGTCCGTTGAGATTAAGGTGTTTCCAGTCGAGGACAGTCCCTGAGTCTCGCATCGCCATGGTCAGCGAAACGCGCTCCTCAATTGCCATGTCGTGGAAGAAAATGGTCATTGCCAGCGCGGCAATTTGCCCTTCGGACACGGTGTTATCACGGATCCCATTAATAAAGAAACGAATCTCTTCATCGCTGAGCACGTAGCCATCGCGTTTTTTACGAATTATTTCTTGAGCGAGAAACAAGGTAACCCCCTGAAAATCAAGGTTGGTTGCGGCGGATGCGCCGCCGCAAAGTAGAATTAGTAGCCGCTTGCGCTCTTACCGTCGCCATGGCCCAGTGCTTTGAGCAGGCTTGCCAGCAGGCTGGAAGCACCAAAGCGATAGTGGAGAGAATCCGCCCAGTCAGCGCCAAACAGTTCGTCGGCAATCGCGAGGAATTTCTGCGCATCTTCTGCTGAACGCACGCCGCCAGCCGGTTTGAAACCAACGGTTTTCGCCACACCCATATCGCGAATCACTTCCAGCATGATGCGCGCACTTTCCGGTGTGGCATTTACTGGCACTTTACCGGTAGAGGTTTTAATGAAATCAGCCCCCGCTTTGATAGAGATTTCAGACGCTTTACGAATCAGCGCCTCTTCTTTCAATTCGCCGGTTTCGATAATCACTTTCAGCAGAACATTGGCCGCTGCACAGGCATCTTTACAGGCCTTAACCAGATCAAAGCCCACTTGTTCATTGCCTGCAATCAGCGCACGGTACGGGAATACCACATCGACTTCATCAGCGCCGTAAGCAATCGCCGCGCGCGTTTCCGCCAGCGCGATCTCAATATCGTCGTTACCGTGCGGGAAGTTAGTGACCGTTGCGATGCGGATATCTGGCGTGCCCTGCTCTTTCAGCGTTTTGCGCGCAATCGGGATAAAACGCGGATAGATACAGATAGCGGCCGTGTTGCCAACCGGGGTTTTCGCCTGATGACACAGCGCGATCACTTTTTCGTTCGTGTCGTCGTCGTTCAGGGTAGTCAGGTCCATCAGTTTCAACGCGCGCAGGCTGCTTGCAGTTAAATCAGTCATTTCTCTCTCCGTCGGCATAAGCCGGTTAAATACGGGTCTGTTATTATTCTAACATTAACCCACCATCACACTTCGACACTCATCACAGTTAATGAAAACCACATTCATATTTGCAAAACCGTAATGAGACATTCATCAAATTTTTAGCCTTAACATAGCCCCATACCCGGATATTTAGGGGTGTGGATCAAAGGCGGGCTCCGTTCGGTTACTTACACTGGGCCAGATGCTCAAGGAATAAGAGGAACGAATATGTCCACGCCCAATGATTCAGCATACCTGGCTCGTTGCCAGCAGATTGCGACAAGCAGTACCCTGACTCCCGCACAAAAACGCCATTTTCTTGCGCTTGAGGCCGAGAACAGTCTGCCTTATCCCCCACTGGCAAAAAAAGCGCGCGCTGCGCTTGATGAGGGCGCCATTTGCGATATGTTCGAAGGGCATGCGCCCTACAAACCACGCTATGTCTTGCCAGACTATGCGAAATTCCTCGCGAATGGCTCGCAATGGCTGGAACTCGAAAGGGCAACCGATCTCGACGACGCGTTATCGATGCTCACCATCCTTTATCATCATGTTCCGTCAGTCACATCTATGCCCGTCTGGCTGGGCCAACTGGATGTGATACTGCAACCGTATGTTAGAATTCTAACACAAGAAGAGATCGATATTCGAATAAAACGTTTCTGGCGTTATCTGGACAGGACCCTGCCGGATGCGTTTATGCACGCCAATATTGGTCCTGCTGATACGCCAGTTACCCGCGCCATTTTACGCGCTGACGCAGAGCTTAAGCAGGTTGCGCCTAATCTGACCTTTATATATGACCCAGATATGACGCCGGATGACTTACTGCTTGAAGTGGCAAAAAACATTTGTGAGTGCAGTAAGCCCCATATCGCTAACGGCCCCAAAAATGATAAAATTTTCACAAAAGGTGGCTATGGCGTCGTCAGTTGTTACAACTCGCTGCCGCTCAGCGGCGGTGGCAGTACGCTGGTGCGACTTAACCTGAAAGCCATCGCCGAACGCAGCAGCAGTATTGAGGATTTCTTCACACGCCAGCTTCCCCACTACTGTCAGCAGCAAATCGCGATCATTGATGCACGCTGCGACTTCCTCTATTCGCAATCCGGCTTCTTCGAGAATAGCTTCCTGGTGGCCGAAGGGCTGATAGACCCGCAACGTTTTGCCCCCATGTTTGGCATGTACGGGCTGGCCGAAGCGGTGAATACCCTCTGCGAACGTGCAGGGCTCAGCGCCCGCTACGGCAAAAATGAAGAGGCCAACGCGCTGGGTTACAGAATCAGTGAACAACTCGCGACATTTGTCGCTAACACGCCGGTCAAACATGGCTGGAATAACAGAGCGATGTTGCACGCGCAATCGGGGATCAGTTCGGATACGGACACCACGCCGGGGGCGCGTTTACCTTACGGCGATGAGCCGGATCCCATTACTCACCTGCTGACGGTTGCCCCGCATCATGCCTGGTACACGGCGGGTATCAGCGACATTCTGACGCTCGATGAGACCGTCAAACGCAACCCGCAGGCCGTCGTGCAACTCTGCCTCGGCGCCTTTAAAGCCGGTATGCGTGAGTTCACCGCCAATGTCAGCGGCAACGATCTGGTGCGCGTAACAGGTTATATGGTGCGCCTGTCGGACCTGGAAAAATTCCGTGCCGAGGGGTCACGCACCAACACGACCTGGCTTGGAGAGGAAGCCGCCCGAAATACCCACATCCTTGAAAGACAACCGCGCGTGGTCAGCCACGAACAGCAGATGCGCTTCAACACGCAACGTCATTCAGATTGAATCAAGGCACCATGATGGAGAAACCTGAGCGTAGCAATACAGGTTGCGCTCAGACGTCGAAGGGGCAGCTAAACAGCTAACAAGGAGACAGCACGAAGGATGAAGTGTTTAGTCAGTAAGATTATCCCGTTCTCCTGCGTCGATGGGCCTGGCAGCCGTCTGGCGTTGTTCTTACAGAGCTGTAATTTGAACTGTAAAAATTGCCACAATCCGTGGACGATCGGACGCTGCAACCACTGTGCACAATGTGTTCCTGCCTGCCCGCATAACGCCTTAACACTGGTTGATGGACGGGTTAACTGGGATGCCAGCGCCTGCAAGCAGTGCGATACCTGTTTACATCTCTGCCCACAGCAGTCCACGCCTATGGCGCAAACGCTCAGTGTGGAAGAGGTGCTGACCCACGTCCGCAAAGCGGCAATGTTTATCGAAGGGATCACCGTCAGCGGCGGCGAGGCAACAACACAGTTGCCGTTTCTGGTTGCGCTGTTCAGTGCGCTCAAAGCTACGCCATCGCTTCAACACTTGTCCTGTCTGGTCGACAGCAATGGTCTGCTTAGCGAAACGGGTTGGCACAGACTTCTGCCAGTCTGTGACGGGGCGATGATCGATCTCAAAGCCTGGGGTAGCGATCATCATCGATTTCTGACCGGGCGCGATAATGCGCAGATAAAGGCGAGCATCCGTCTTCTGGCGGCGCATCAGCGGCTGGCGGAGTTACGTTTATTGGTCATCCCCGACCAGTGTGATTACCTGCAACACATTGATGAATTGTGCGAATTTATCGGCGAGTTAGGGGATGTGCCGGTGCGTATTAACGCCTTTCAAACCCATGGCGTGTATGGCGAAGCAAAACAGTGGCGTAGCGCCACCGCCGGGGATGTGGAACCGCTGGCGCAGGCGCTGACTGCCCGAGGCGTGAACACCGTGATCCTTCCGGCGTTGTATCTGTAAATCAGCTTAACGAAAACGTGGCGTGGGTATTGTCGAACAGCGCCTGAGCAATCACGTCTGGCGCTTCCGGGCGTAATTCACAGAGGGTGTCAAAGACCCGAGCCGCCTGTTCCGGGCGATTAGGCTGGCCCTGAAAACCGTTTAATGGCATATCCGGGGCATCGGTTTCCAGCAACAGAGCGTTAAGCGGCAATTGCGCCATCACTTCGCGGGTCTTGCTGGCGCGCGGGTAGGTAATGGTACCGCCAACGCCAATTTTATATCCCAGGCTGATAAAACGTTCCGCCTGCTGCAGGCTACCGGCAAAGCCATGTACCACCCCCGTTCGCGGCAGGTCATGGCGTTTAAGGTGCATCGCCAGTTTGTCGTGCGTGCGGCGCGAATGCAGGATCACCGGCAGATCAAAGCGCTTTGCCAGCTTAAGCTGCGCATCCAACACCGCCTGCTGACGTTCAAACTGCGGATCATCACGATACAGATCCAGACCAATTTCGCCAATCGCCACCACCTTCTGCGGACGCGCTGCGAGCAGTTGCTCAAGGCGCTCCAGGCAGCTCGGCGTATGCTCTTCAATGATGATCGGATGCAGCCCCAGCGCGGCATAGAGCGCCGGATAATCCCCGGCAAGTTTGATAACGCGGGCAAAGTACTGTGAGCCAATCGCCGGGACGATAATCCGTTCGACCCCAACGGCGCTGGCGCGGGTAATACTGTTCGATTCATCATCCTGGAAGGGGGGAAAATCGAAGTGACAGTGAGTATCGATAAAGCGGAACGTCACGCAGTATCCTCGTTATTAAAAGGCAAATCGTTGGCCTGAACCGCGCTGACAAGCGGCGTATCGACCGCATCGTTGGCGACAGCGGCTGGCGGCACCACGATGGTGGCAGATGTCGTGGCCACGCGCGGCGCATGGCGAAGTAATGGCGGCTTTTCTGCCAACAGCTTACCCACCGTCGCCAGGAAATAACGCCCGCAGAGTCTTCCCAGTTTGTAATCATCCCGCAACGCAGGTAAACGACTTCCCAGCGCCATGCTATGCAGAAGCTTCGGCGGGTAGATTTCAAAAATGCGCAACTTACCGGGCGGTGCTTCGATAAATTTCTGCGTCGCCGAATAGGTCTTCTCGTGATGCTGAACGAGATTAACGAAAGGCTGCAAGCTGCTTTCTCCCAGCCAGCGTTCCATTCGCTTAAACCATTGAGGGGTGTAATACATTTGCGACGGCACGGTGCGGATAACCACAATGGTCTTCGCCCCGCGTTTCGCCGCTTCCTGAACAGGTATAGCGTCGCTGACGCCGCCATCAAGATAATTGACGCCATTAAGGGTAACGCCCGGACGATAGAACCCGGGAATAGCGCTGGATGCGCGGATGATATCCAGCCAGGAACTACTGTCGGGGGAGAAGTATTCCGGCGTGTAATCATCCTGACGGCAGGCGCACATATAGAAGGCTTTGCCTGTATCAAAGGCACGCGCGGCGTAGTCCATCGCCAGCGGCATCTGACTTGAGGTAGAAGAGATAAGCCAGTCCAAATCGATCAGGTTGCCGCCACGCACGAAACGCACAGGATCAAAGAAGTCGCGAGTGGTTGTGTAGCGCATAATGACCTTACGCGCATAACCGGGCTGATTACACAGGTATGCCGACAGGTTTTGCGCCCCGGCGGAGGTGCCAAGAAAAAGGTCAAAGGGGTTAAAGTCAGCGCGCATGAATTCATCCAGTACGCCGGCCGTAAAAATGCCCCGCTGACCGCCTCCCTCACATACCAGAGCGAGTCGGCCTGGGCGAAATGGCGTTAACGCCAATGGCGCAATGTTGCCAAGCGTTACCGGAATATATTGCCCCACCCTGCTTTCCTTTCGATGTTAGGTTTTAACAAAGTAACGCAATTTTCCCCTCGTAGAAACAATGAAAGCCAGTCACGAGGACTGGCTTGATGATTCGTTTAAGAGGGTAGCTCGCGCTACGGGCGTCTGCGGCCCATAAACAGGCTGACGAGGAACAGAATGATACCGACGATAAAGACAATTTTCGCGGCACCCGCTGCCGTACCTGCCAGACCACCAAAGCCCAGAGCGGCGGCAATTAACGCGATAACCAGAAATATAATGCCCCAACGAAACATAAGACTCTCCTTAACCATAGTTAATGTCGACCGCTAATGTGAGCGCTCAGGATGCTCACTGGCGATATTTTCCAGGTGCGTTCTACTGACTCCCGGCAAAGCGCCGGGATTGCACATTTCAGGAATTCGTTACTTAGCTTTCAGATCGTTTTTCACACTTTTGACGCCATCTACCGCTTTAGCGATACTTTCGGCCCGCTCAATTTGCGCCTGTGAATCTACGGTACCGGACAACTGTACAACGCCATCGGTCGTTTCAACTTTCACCTTACGGGAAGGAACGATGTCGTCGGCCAGCAATTTTGCTTTGATTTCACTGGTAGTCGCGGTGTCGCCGGCATAGCCTTTCGCAGAGGTGTTTTTATCATCACGAACATGGAGTTTGTCGCTTACTGAAGCAACGCCTTCCACCCCTTTCGCGACGGTTACCGCCTGCTCTGCCTGTGCCTGGCTTTCAACGAAGCCACTCAACGTCACCACTTTTTTCTCAGTTTTTACGGAGATATCGGTACTCTTGATATCTTCGTGATCGACCAGCGCTGCTTTGACTTTCGCCGTAATTGCGCTGTCATCCATGAAATTACCGACTTTATTCATAGAGCTATCGATTTTTTGCCCTGCGTTATCGGCCGCGTTTTGCGCCTTATTGGTCGTCGTGTTTTCCGCCATTACGGAACCACTTGCCAGGGTAGAACCCAGCACGACAGCCAGCAGAGTTTTCGAAATCTTCAGTCTTGTCATCGTCATCGATCTATATCCTGTTGGTTTGCCCACAATTTGGGCGGTAAGCAGCAATGAAGGCCGCTTTTCCTGCTGTGGTGAATCACCAGTCTGACAAATCAATAAGTTAGGTTATTAACGCTAACTCATTAGACTTAAGTCAGTAATTAATATTATGTAATGCCTATTTTCCTGAACAAAAAACCGCTAAACACGCAATGAATAGGATTTATATCCAGTCAAAATGTCATTACTTTGTTAAATATAGAACACAATCGCAGAAACGCTTGCGAAAGCGGTTAAAAAGTGACCACAGAAGAGGGAAATGCGGCTATTTAAGAACTTTCCGCAAGGGGCTAAAAAGACAGGTAAAGTGACGGAGCACGGCGCCTGCCGCGCTCCGTAGAGGAGATTAGTGTTCGCGGGTCTGGTGGAACTGAACGTCAGGGTAACGCTCACGCGCCAGGTTCAGGTTAACCATCGTTGGGGCAATGTATGTCAGGTTATCGCCGCCATCGAGCGCCAGTTGTACTTCGTTTTTGCGTTTGAACTCTTCAAATTTCTTCACATCGCTGCACTCCACCCAACGGGCGGTAGCGACGTTAACGGACTCATAGACCGCTTCCACGTTGTATTCGCTCTTAAGACGCGAAACGACAACGTCGAACTGCAGCACGCCGACTGCACCGACGATCAGATCGTTATTAGCGATGGGACGGAAGACCTGAACCGCACCTTCTTCTGACAACTGAACCAACCCTTTGAGCAGTTGTTTCTGCTTCAACGGATCTTTAAGACGAATACGGCGGAACAGTTCCGGCGCGAAGTTCGGAATACCGGTGAACTTCATCATTTCACCCTGCGTGAAGGTGTCGCCAATCTGGATGGTGCCGTGGTTGTGCAGGCCAATGATATCGCCCGGATAAGCCTCTTCAACGTGCGAGCGATCGCCAGCCATAAAGGTTAACGCATCAGAGATCACCACATCTTTGCCAAGACGCACCTGGCGAAGCTTCATGCCCTTTTCATATTTACCCGATACCACGCGCAGGAAGGCCACGCGGTCGCGGTGTTTCGGGTCCATGTTGGCCTGAATTTTAAAGACGAAGCCGGAGAATTTCTCTTCCGCCGCTTCCACTTCACGCGTGTCGGTCGCGCGCGGCATCGGCGCAGGGGCCCATTCCACCAGGCCATCCAGCATATGGTCAACGCCAAAGTTACCCAGCGCGGTACCAAAGAAGACCGGCGTGATTTCACCTGCCAGGAACAGGTCTTTATCGAACTCGTTAGAGGCGCCCTGAACCAGTTCAAGCTCGTCGCGCAGTTGCTGCGCCAGATCTTCACCGACAGCGGCGTCAAGATCCGGGTTATTCAGCCCTTTAACGATGCGGACTTCCTGGATCGTATGGCCTTTACCGGTCTGGTAGAGATAAGTTTCATCTTTATAGAGGTGGTAAACGCCTTTGAACAACTTACCGCAGCCAATCGGCCAGGTGATCGGCGCACAGCCGATTTTCAGCTCGTTTTCCACTTCATCCAGCAATTCCATCGGGTCACGGATGTCACGGTCGAGTTTGTTCATAAAGGTGATGATCGGCGTATCGCGCAGACGAGTAACTTCCATCAGCTTGCGGGTCCTGTCCTCAACGCCTTTTGCGGCATCGATAACCATCAGACAGCAGTCAACCGCCGTCAGAGTACGGTAGGTATCTTCGGAGAAGTCTTCGTGCCCGGGGGTATCGAGCAGGTTGACCAGACAGTGGTGGTAAGGGAACTGCATCACAGAGGTGGTAATAGAGATACCACGCTGCTTTTCCATCTCCATCCAGTCAGATTTTGCATGCTGGTTAGAGCCGCGACCTTTAACCGTACCGGCAGTCTGGATAGCCTGTCCGAACAACAACACTTTTTCTGTGATCGTGGTTTTACCGGCATCGGGGTGCGAGATGATGGCGAACGTGCGTCGCTTCGACACCTCTTGTAAATAAGGAGACAACGTCATAGTAAAATTCTTCTGTGAAAATGCGCGGCCTCGGCCACGCTATGAAATTCGAAAAATGCGGCTATTGTACTCAACGGCTGAGTGCAGACAATTAATGTTTACACAGGAGTTGCTCCAGTTCGGTTAACGATGTCACGGTCCAGGTCGGGTTGATCCCCTCGGGCAACGCGCGACCGTTAGCGTTCAGCCAGCAGGTGGAAAGCCCCGCATTAATGCCGCCCAGGATATCCGATTCAGCGGTATCACCAACCATCAACACCCGCGAGCGGTCCGGATTTTGTGCCTGTTCCAGCGCGTAGTCGAAAATACGCGGATCGGGTTTCGCCACGCCGACCTGCTCAGAAATCACTAACAAATCAAAGTAGTCGCGAAAACCGGTACGTTCCAGACGCGTCTGCTGCAATGCGGTAAAACCGTTGGTGATAATGCCAAGCTTCACTTTCCCTTTTAACGCCGACAGGAGCGAAACCGCCCCCGGCAAAGGTGCACAAATCTCTGCCATCGCATTGAGAAACGCGTTGTTCAGGTCGCCTGGTGCAACGCGCAGACGCTCCGCCCATCCCTGAAAGCGCTGATGCTGTAATTGTAGTGCGGTGATGGCACCGTTCTGATATTCCACCCACAACGGTTTATTAACGGCCTGATAATCTTTAAAATCCTCGGCAGTAAATGTCACGCTGTAATCCAGAAACATTCGCTGCAGGCCACCAAACGAATCAAAGGTAAACAGCGTTTCGTCGGCGTCAAAAAAGATCCAGTCCCATTTCATTACATCACCTTTCATTTATTAAATTGGCAGCGCCATGATGATGGCGTCTTCACGTCCTTGCGCTGTGGGGTAATAGTTGCGGCGAATTGTCGCCTCATTAAACCCCAGGCTTTCATATAACGCGATGGCAGCGGTATTGGAGGCCCGCACTTCCAGCCACAGCGTCAACACGCCACGTTTTTCCAGCTCGCCGATCAGATGCTCAAGCAACTGGCGACCCAGCCCCTTACGTTGCCAGGCGGGATCGACGGCAATATTAAAGAGGGTGGCTTCATCCAGCACTACCTGAGTAATGGCGAAAGCCGCCATCACATCACCCACCAGTAAACGGTAATTAAGGTAGCGCTCGCCCTGGTTACTGGCGAAGGTCTTCTCACTCCAGGGAAACGCGTGCGCCCGGGTTTCGATCTCGTATGCGCGGGCTAAATCAGTCGTCGTGAGGGAAGAAATCGTGTTCATAATTGCAAATTTGTCGCCATAGCGCGGCGCGTGCCGCAGGGTTGCCCCGTAGTTCATCGAGGCCAGGCGTCGTTACCTGCGCCCCCTTGAGCGAGAGGGGCGCGTCAATGCCCAGCCGCCAACTGTTGCAAGTACTGTCCGGCGGTAACATCTCTACCCTGTCCGGGGTGAGCTGTAAAACCTGATCCGGACTGACGGCAAGCGCACGCAGCACATCGCCAACAAGCGGCTCAGTCAATGCAGGAAGATCAGGAGCTACCATCACTAACCGGATGTGCGCGGGTAGGGAAATTGCGATTTCCCCTTGCAGCGCCGTCGGACGGCGCAGGGACCACTGGGTGATACCCAGTTGCTGTAATTGCCAGTCGCGTCGGGAAGTCATAGCGAAACACTCCTGTCTGTCAGGCGCGCAAATATAACAAACCCGACGAATTTTCGCCATCCGGTCTCTGTCCTCTCTCTGTCTCTATTAAAGGTATTAATAGGGTGTAGACGCTGCCAACAAAGAGGCAGCGCGAAGGGTAACGTTGTCATACACAAAATCATTCATGATGCGTCGAGGCGGCAAGGATGAGTATCCCCGGGAGCTTACACAAGTAAGTGACCGGGGTACGAAGACGCTGCCAACAAAGAGGCAGCGCGAAGGATAATGTGTATAATCCCCGCCTAAGTTTAATGAGGAACCATTCATGTCTGCTTTAACTCCGGCAAGTGAAGTCTTGCTGCGCCACAGTGACGATTTCGAACAGAGCCGCATTCTTTTTGCCGGTGATTTACAGGATGACCTGCCTGCAAGGCTGGAGTCGGTTGAAAGCCGCGCCTGGACTCAACACTACCATCAGTGGCAGACACTCAGCCGTCAGATGGGTGACAAGGCCGTTTTCGGGCTTACGCTTGACAAGGCTGCCACTGGCGAGAGCGATACACTGATTTACTACTGGCCGAAGAATAAGCCGGAAGCACAGTTTCAGTTAATGAATCTGCTGTCGCTGTTGCCGGTTGGCACGGATATTTTTGTCGTGGGTGAAAACCGCAGCGGCGTTCGCAGTGCGGAACAAATGCTGGCGGAGTTTGCCCCGTTGAACAAAGTCGACAGTGCGCGTCGCTGCGGGCTTTACCATGGGCGTCTGGAAAAACAACCAACGTTTGATGCTCAGGCATTCTGGGATGAATACCACCTGGACGGGTTGTCTATTAAAACGCTGCCGGGCGTCTTTAGCCGCGACGGTCTGGATGTGGGTAGCCAATTGTTGCTCTCTACGCTGACCCCGCATACTAAGGGCAAGGTACTGGATGTGGGCTGTGGCGCGGGTGTACTGGCAGCCGTACTGGCCAGCCACTCGCCGAAAGTACGTCTCACCCTGTGCGATGTCTCGGCGCCCGCTATTGAAGCCAGCCGTGCAACCCTCGCCGCGAATGGCTTTGAAGGTGACGTTTTTGCCAGCAATGTCTTCTCTGAGGTGACGGGCCGTTTTGATATGATCATCTCAAACCCGCCTTTCCACGATGGCCTGCAAACCAGCCTGGAAGCTGCGCAAACGCTGATTCGCGGCGCGGTGCGTCATCTGAACAGTGGCGGCGAGCTGCGTATCGTCGCTAACGCCTTCCTGCCCTACCCGGCTGTGCTGGATGAAACCTTTGGTTTCCACGAAGTGATCGCGCAAACAGGGCGTTTTAAAGTCTACCGTACCGTGATGACTCGTCAGGCAAAACGCTGATCTTTTCCGGCCCGGTAGCATTGCGTTACCGGGTAATTCCGCAGCAAATTCCAGGTGTTGGTTTTTAAAGCAGTTATAAAATCGACACGCAATTAACTATTGACGAAACCTGGAAAACATCTAGAATGCGCCTCCGTGGTAACGATACTTATTGGGTATCGATGGTATGCGAAGGTGGCGGAATTGGTAGACGCGCTAGCTTCAGGTGTTAGTGTCCTTTGGATGTGGGGGTTCGAGTCCCCCCCCTCGCACCATAATCCACGTTGATATTGCTCTCACCGGGCGAAGGTGGCGGAATTGGTAGACGCGCTAGCTTCAGGTGTTAGTGTCCTTTGGATGTGGGGGTTCGAGTCCCCCCCCTCGCACCAACGAGGCGATATCAAAACAGTAAGATAGATGTGCGAAGGTGGCGGAATTGGTAGACGCGCTAGCTTCAGGTGTTAGTGTCCTTAGGATGTGGGGGTTCGAGTCCCCCCCCTCGCACCAAATATCTTACAACCTCCCTGTGTGACCACCCTGCTACACCATCAGCTTCAAATTCAGCATCACCAGCATTATTCCCCCGACAAGCGCAATCCCTGACGGCAGTAAAACAAAATGACGTAATCTTTTGTGATAAAGCATCGCGGACGTTAGCAACAAGCCAATGACAATCACCGAGCGCCAGGCACCCACGGAAAGATCCGCACAGGCCATCACCGCGACGATAACCCCTGACAACAAGATAGCCCATCCACTACCCAGTGCGCGTTGCAACATGCTTTAGACTCTCACAACGATAATGATAACCAATATCATATGATAGGTTTTCTCATTTGTCAGCATGCTTTAGCGAATCGGTATGAACTTTACGCATCTTCTGGTGACAGGGATTCACGAAGGTGATAAATTAAGCACCACTTAATTAAATCTAAAAAAATTGCTTTTTCGCGGTAACCTTTCTTCGCGTTATTTTTCAGTTTGGCAACCAGTTCAATTATACATTGCAGATTAATAACGACTTTTTTAAACATGACACCACACTCCTGGCAATCCCTTTGTAACAAGAAATATCGCTTATCCGTGCGACTCTTCTTGCTACTTAATACCATCTCGGCTCTTTTTTCTATCGCACTGCCACTTTACAACCTGCATGCGTTTACATTGCCCGTATGCCTGATCCTGGGCTCAAGCCTTGCTGGCTTGGTGGGTCACTGGAAATTCCCAAAAAAGAAAATAAACATTACGCTGATCTCGTTTTTATTTGGCTGTATGTGGGCGTGGGATATCATTATTAAATCCGCAGCATTAGGAGATAATGGTTCAACCTATCTACTTATCGCCCTATTAAGTGTTTTATTTATTGGCTCGCTCGCTTTCTCTAATAATATCATTGCATTTATGTTGCACTCTTTACCTGCTTTCATGGGGTGCGTCTTGTTAAGCAGCGGTGAAATAACATTGCGGATTGTCTACGCTTTTGCGCTGCCCATGATCGGGATTGCTATTCAACATGTGATTCAAAAGCGTAACGACAACTTCTCACAGGCTTTGATGTATCGCCTGATGCAGGAGCGCAAAACGCTGAACGATTTAAGTATGCTGGATCCGCTTACGGGGCTCTACAACCGACGTGGTCTGCAAAACAAGCTCGATAATCTGCTGGCGCTCGATGACGGTACGCGTTTTGTGCTACTGCTGGATATCGACCACTTCAAAGCCTACAACGATCACTACGGTCATATGATGGGTGATCAGGCGTTAATTCGCGTTTCTGCCGCCATACGTAATGCCGTGCGATCCAGAGATATTGTCGCCCGCTTTGGCGGTGAAGAATTCCTGATCTTATTAAACAGCGTTGACCTGGAACGTGCGCGTGTTGCCGCGGAACGGATTCGTCAGCATGTTTACGACCTGAAGATCCCCCATATGTTTAATGAGAGTGTCGCGACCAACGTCACTGTGAGCATTGGCATTGCCCCGCTGGAAGATGGCGACATTGAAGACGCACTCGATAAAGCAGATAAAGCACTGTACGAAGCCAAACACCAAGGACGGAACAGTATTCTCGTCAGCAGCGACTTACAGGTCCAGGTCGCATAATTCGGCCTGTCCAGGCTGACTTTACGATAAACATCTTGCTATAGGCCTGGCCTCTGGCTAGGATTGGAAATCATTATCATTTAGATTTCTATCTTTCTGACACTATGGCTTATCGTTACGCACCCGTTAATGAATTTGTGATCCGTCAGGCGAGGCTTTTTACTGAGAGCGACACCCTGGCGAATGAGGTGCGCGATATCCTTGCTCGCCTGCGCCCTCATCTTCTCGATTTCATCAAGCTGAACGAACTTCCGCCACAACAGGCGCTAACGCTGGCGGAATGGGCGCGACCGGATCATCTGCAATCACTGCTGACAACTTACACAAACCATATCTACCAAAAGCAGCCGACGCTGCCGTATGAAGGCAAACCGCTTCTGTCATTATGGGCGCAGTGGTACCTCGGCCTGATGGTGCCGCCGCTGCTGGTAGCCTTATTAACGCAAAAAATTGCGCTGGATCTTTCCCCGGAGCATCTGCATGTCGAATTTCATGAAACTGGCCGTGCCGCCTGCTTCTGGATGGATGTAGAGCGGGATGAGGCTCTGACGGCGCAGGGTGACATCCCGCGTATTGAGGCATTAATCGTTCGGGCGATGGCCCCCGTCGTAGCGGTACTGGAAGCGACCGGCGAGATCAACGGTAAGCTTATCTGGAGCAATACGGGTTATCTGATTAACTGGTGTCTGGGCGAAATGAAGCCTTTGCTGGGCGATGAACGGGTCACCGCGCTGCGCCAGTTCTGCTTCTTCGAGAAGCAGCTTTCGAGCGGTAACGACAACCCTTTATGGCGGACTGTCGTCACCCGTGATGGTGCGCTGGTCAGACGTACTTGCTGCCAGCGATATCGCTTGCCGGATGTCCAGCAATGCGGAGACTGCACACTAAAAAAATAGCGTCATGCGACCAGATACCTCACGCTTGTGAAGTTGTGCGGCTTGATGCTCTCACCCCGGCCCCCTGCCACAGGGAGAGAACGTAAATACTAAAAAGGCAACGTTCGTTGCCTTTTTGCTTTTATTTAGGCCACTTGCTGGCCTTCTTCTGCGCGTTGCGCCTCTTCCGCTTCCTGTTCCAGTAACTGTTTCTCGTACACTTTAAAGAACGGGTAGTAAATGATGGCGGAGATAACCGCGAGGATCACAACAAGCACGGCGGCACGGAAATCCCAGCCCAGCGCCCACGCCCCGCCAATAGGCGCAGGAGCGGTCCACGGAACAACAGAAATCACGCGTCCAATCAGATCCATTTTCATCGCCGCCCAGGCAATAATGGCGTTCACTAACGGCGCCAGAAGGAAAGGAATAAAGAACACCGGGTTCATGACAATCGGCGTACCGAAAATAACCGGCTCGTTAATATTGAACATACTGGGGACAATACTCAAACGGCCGATGGAGCGTAGATGCACCGAGCGACTGCGCAGATAGCAGAACACCAGCCCCATGGTTGCACCGGACCCCCCAATAACGATAAAGAATGTCCAGAAGGCCTCCATAAAGATGTGCGGTAACGGCGCCCCCTGCGCAAGTGCCGTCTGGTTCAGCCCCAGGTTAGTCAGCCAGAACATTTGCAGCATGCCAGACACAATCGCCGCCCCATGAATCCCGGCAAACCACAGTAAATGTCCGATCAGCACAGCCAGTAAAATCGCA
Source organism: Phytobacter diazotrophicus (assembly GCF_052061655.1). Taxonomy (NCBI): domain Bacteria; kingdom Pseudomonadati; phylum Pseudomonadota; class Gammaproteobacteria; order Enterobacterales; family Enterobacteriaceae; genus Phytobacter; species Phytobacter diazotrophicus. The sequence goes on from NZ_CM125428.1 coordinate 4,915,490, forward strand.
GGCAGTGAATCCGCAGCCGACACCAGTGGCTTAAAGAGCGCCATAATGGCTTGCGGAATTAATACATTGAAATGTGACTGAATGAGGAGGCTCAGCGGATAGAGTGTCAACACAACCACCAGCACCGGAATCAACAGGTCAAATGAGTTTTTGATCATCGGCGGCACCTGATCCGGCAAGCGGATGCCGATATTGTGCGCCTTGAGGAAACGCATCATCTCCACACAGTACACGGCGACCAGAATAGCGGTAAAAATCCCGGTTCCCCCCAGGCTATCTACCGGTAATGTGCCGTTGGTTTTGGGTGCCGCAACCAGTAAAAAGGCCATCAGCGACAGCATGGCGCACATAAAGGGATCGAGCTGATGCGACTTCACATAATGCTTGCCCAGGTTATAGGCGATGGCCGCACAGATGTAGATAGACATAATGCCCATCGTCATGTCGAACGGCGTCAGGATACGTCCTTCATACTGCTTTGCCAGATCGAGCCACGCACGGGCGAAACCCCATGTCGTGTCAGGCGAAAACGGCGGATAGGCGAAGACCAGCAGGAAAGAACCGACTATCATAAACGGCATGGCCGAAATGAAACCATCACGGATGGCCATGACATGACGCTGGGAAGAAATCCGCCCGGCTATAGGGCTGACGTAGTTTTCGATGAAGCGAAAAATCACGTTAAACACTGCATGGTTGGCAGACATAGCGGCTCTCCTGTCAGTCTATATAATTCAGCGCAACAGCGAATGTTCTGCCGTGCAGCAATCCATTTGTAGGGTTTAAGACCATGCTGGCTAACGAACCAGCATTACAGCGAAGCAGGATACGTTTCATAGACGGCTCTTATTGATTATCGGGACAGAGGAAGTGACAAAATCAGTATTAACCCCGATGAAAAACACTGCAACCGGTTACTGAAACCGGTTTCCACGATTGTGAAGATGATCGTGAAACGCGTGGTAACGGGATTGTTTTGACAAGATATTTACAGGGATCACAGGGTTGTGACAGATTATTGAAGGTTATGTTCAGGAGAAGAAAATGAGTTTGCAGTCTGTCAGGCAATTTTTTGCCGAACACGCCCCCGATATTGACATCATCGAGCTCAACCAAAGTACCGCAACCGTCGCACTGGCTGCTGCCGCCCATAATGTTGAACCCGGTCAGATAGCCAAAACGTTATCTCTCAAAATCAAAAACGACGTGGTGTTAGTTGTCGCAAAAGGCGATGCCCGCCTGGACAACAAAAAGCTGAAGTCCACCTTCGGTGCGAAAGCGAGAATGCTCAGTAGTGATGAAGTGGTCACCCTTACCGGCCATCCGGTTGGCGGTGTCTGTCCGTTCGGGCTGGAAAACCCGTTGGCTGTTTATTGTGATGTTTCATTGAAACACTACGAGGAAGTACTCCCGGCTGCGGGTGCCATCCATAGCGCAGTGCGTATTTCCCCGGAGCGCATGGCGCAATTAACAGACGCAAAATGGATTGATGTTTGTGAGTAATCGAGACAGTGCCAGGCGAACCTGGCACTGAGTAAGCGGGTTATGCTAAGGATTGAGCCCCTTTCAATGCTGCTGCGGCAGGAACCCAGGTTAAAATATCTGCCGCATTCAGCAGCCCCACATCGGAATTCACCCCTAACTTAGCCATGGCGTTAAATTTATGCGCCCGGATGGTCTTAATGTTGCGCTCCAGATGTACGGCGATCTCCGGCATCGACAAACCACGCGTCATACATTGCAAAATGGCGCGCTCAGTCGGACTCAACGTGCGGTTTTGGCTGACATACCAGTGATTGACCACGTTTTCATTGACACGGCGGGTCTCCCCCAACAGGGTACAAATGTGCCCAAGTAAAATGGGTAACGAAGCTGATTTACTTAAAACACCATGCAATCGTGACGGAGAAAGACGGCTGACAAGGCGCGCTTCGCGGTCATCATCCGCCAGTACGATCCGCTGGATGCCAGGGTTTGTCAGTGACAACGCATGCAGGCAAAGCAGACATTCCCGTCGGAGTTCTCGCATACTCGATAGCGAATAAATGACTGAAAAGAAAGGCGTCTTTTTCTGCGCTTCAACAAATGCTTTGTGACTGTTAAAAAAATGAAAGTGATATGATTTCATGGCTGGCGATGCGAACAGATGGCGCAGGCCAGCCTCACTCATCATGCATCTCTCGATGACGGCAACATGCTTTTTCCCGGCACTGATTTCCATTCTGATTGCTCTCCATACGCCGACACAAGATTCAGCTCTTTAGCCCCCTGCGCACTATTAATCCATGCATACATTTCCGCATTACTTCGTAATGACAGTCGACGCATGGCACTGTTTTTTTGCGCGCTAATTGTTTTATTGCTTTTTTTAAGTAGCATCGCAATTTGATTAATACCCCACCCTTTACCCAACAGACGGAATACCTTTCGCTCAGAAAGCGTTAATGACTCCAGCTTATTTACAGCCTCATCTGCGTCAAAGAAATCTGCTGATAATAAAGTCTGGCTAATTCTTTCTGCACTTTCATCACCAGCGCGAATAGCATTAATAACACCCTCTACCGGTTCTCTGTCTGAAAGTAAGGTGCTACAAGGTCGCATCAGCAATTCAACGGCCATGGGATAAATCGTACGAGAAACAAAGAATATCCAATGGATATCAGTGTATTGAGAAAGAAGAGAATAATATTGTTCACAGGCATTGCGCATCTGACGCTGTTCACCAGAAAGATCGGCGATGACCAGAGAGGCGCGGCGTAACTGTAATAGTGTTATCTCTTCTAAAGAGCGGCAAAAAGTTAATTCATATTCGGGGAAATGACGCTCCAGAATGTCCCCCAGTCCAACAGTCATTACGGGAACTTTACTGGCAACTATTCCATATTTACAGCTTCTCGATAACATGTAACCTCCGCATCCATTCGCGAGCCTTATAAAATAAGTGATGTGAATATTTACTAATAACGCCAACCACCGTGTCAGCGGATACCACCCATTAATAAATATAAAATGAAAATATGACGAGAGTGTTTGTCAATATTCGGTTGTAACAATTAGTGATTATAAAAACAGCTGAATGGGGTGTCAATATATCTAACGAGCCAATAATGATACCTGATACGTACTCTTTAGAAGATAAAAAGAGAAACATAAATTAATTAATCACAAAATATATATTTATTGAAAATGAATACACCAGAAAAATGAATCTCTCTTTTTATCTCTCGCCTGGCATAGGTTTCCCTTCCCCTTTCTGAAAATGGTGCACAATCCTGCCAGCGAGCAGTAAAACCGCACCATTTTGTGATTTATTGCGCGAATCTTGATCTATCACCACGCCAAACACAGGGCCTCCTGTGCTAAAAATTACCTTTTCGTGCCACGCCTTGTGGACCTTGTGCAACATTACCAGGGCTATCATGCAAGAAGACCAGTCATCACAACGCGCCATTACACGTTTGTGTATCCAATGCGGCCTTTTTTTATTGCAACACGGTGCGGAAAGCGCACTGGTAGATGAATTATCCACGCGCCTCGGACTGGCGCTGGGCATGGATAGCGTAGAAAGCTCCATCTCATCAAACGCCATTGTGTTGACCACCATTAAAGATGGCCAGTGCCTGACATCGACCCGAAAAAACAGCGATCGCGGCATCAATATGCATGTGGTGACTGAGGTTCAGCATATTGTCATCATGACAGAGCATAAATTGCTGGACGCCAAAGATGTCGAAAAGCGTTTTTCTCAGGTAAAACCCCTTCGTTACCCGCGCTGGCTGGTCACGGTGATGGTTGGCCTGTCCTGCGCCTGTTTTTGTCGGCTTAACAATGGCGGCTGGGATGGCGCGTTTATCACGTTCTGCGCCAGCAGTATGGCGATGTACGTCCGACTGGTGCTGGCGAACCGTCATATGCACCCGCAAATCAATTTCTGCATCACCGCGTTCGTGGCGACCACCATTTCCGGGCTTATGCTCACGCTACCGGTTTTCCTGCATACGCCTACGGTCGCTATGGCCGCAAGTGTCTTATTGCTGGTCCCCGGCTTCCCGCTGATTAATTCCGTCGCAGATATGTTTAAAGGCCATATCAATACTGGCCTCGCACGCTGGGCTATCGCCAGCTTGTTAACACTCGCTACCTGTATTGGTGTCGTTTTAGCTATGACGATGTGGGGGCTACGCGGATGGATGTAATCTGGTTTTTGCTTAATCTGATACAAGACATGTTGCTGGCCGCCATTCCGGCCGTAGGCTTTGCAATGGTGTTTAACGTTCCGCATCGCGCCCTGCCCTGGTGCGCTCTGCTCGGCGCAATTGGTCACGGTACACGCTTCGCCATGGTCTCCTGGGGCTTTAACATCGAGTGGTCGACATTTATCGCCTCGATGTTGGTGGGCAGTATTGGGATTCACTGGTCGCGCTGGTACCTCGCGCATCCAAAAGTCTTTACAGTTGCCGCAGTAATCCCCATGTTTCCGGGAATATCAGCCTATACCGCGATGATCTCCGCCGTGAAGATCAGTCACCTCGGTTATAATGAAGACCTGATGATTCTTTTGCTGACCAATTTTCTCAAAGCGTCGTCGATTGTCGGCGCGCTCTCAATCGGCCTGTCTATCCCCGGCCTGTGGATTTACCGCAAACGCCCGCGCGTGTGAAATTTGAGTTATTTCTTTGCCATGGTGATAATCCCCCGAACTGATTGTGACTGACGAGGAGCGGATGTGGAACACCATGGCATTTATTCACCGGACAGTTTTGACGATACCCGGGTGAAGGACAAAATTTTCCTCAGCGCGATTACACTGTTTGCGGAATATGGGCTCAATGGCGCCCGCATGGAGCAAATCGCTGAAAAAGCCGGCACTACAAAGCGCATGGTGGTGTACCACTATAAAACCAAAGAAAACCTGTATCTGCAGGTTATCGAGTATGTTTATGCCGCTATTCGCGCCAACGAAAAATCCCTCGAACTCGCCACCCTGCCGCCTGTCGAGGCGCTGGTACAGTTAGTAGAAAGTAGCTTCGATTACCACGCCGACCACCCCGATTTTATTCGCATCATCTGCATGGAGAACATGCAACGCGGCCGCTTCATTCAGCAATCGGCCTGGCTGCGGGATGTCAACCTCAGCGCCCTGACGCTGCTGGAAGATATTTTGCGTCGTGGTCAGCAAAAGCAGCTATTCAACCAAAGTGTCTGCGCGCGCGACCTCCATCGGCTGATCAGTAGCTTTAGTTTTCATTACGTTGCCAATAGTTATTCATTCTCCATGCTCTTCGAAGCGGATGAAGATCAGCAGCAGCAACGTCAGCATTATCGCCGGATGGCAGTACAAGTCGTGCTGCGTTATATCTGCCCCTAAAAAAATAACTTGCAATTAAATCGTGCACTATCTATATTCAGAAACATGAAAACGAAATCAACTCAGCCCGCGAATGCGCAGCTCGCGTTAGATAACCAGTTTTGTTTTGCGTTGTACTCAACAAACCTGGCGCTGCATAAACTGTATCGGCAGCTACTGGCACCGATGAATCTGACCTACCCGCAATATCTGGTAATGCTGGTGTTGTGGGAACAAGATGACGTCACAGTGTCGGAGATTGGTGAACGCTTATTTCTGGATTCGGCAACGCTTACCCCGCTGTTGAAGCGGCTGGAAAGCGCCGGGTTTATTATTCGCCAACGTTCCCGCCAGGATGAACGCCAGGTCGTCATTACCCTGAGCGAGGCAGGTCGGGAATTGCAACAACAGGCAAAAGCGATACCGAATGCGGTCATGTGCTCGTTCGATTGTGACCACAAGCATCTGATGGAGCTAAAACAGCAGCTCGAAGTATTGCGCCAACAGTTTCAGCAAGCATAAGCCCGACTGTGGACGGTTTTATGCGACCATATATATAGCGTGCTATTTTATAGTAAACGACAATTATGAAAAGGAACCTGTTATGTCTTTAGAAAAAGTGATTTATACCGCCAAAGCCAAAGCCACCGGTGGCCGTGAAGGTCGCGCAACCTCTTCTGACGGCGTACTGGACGTCAAACTGGGTTTACCGAAAGAGATGGGTGGCGCAGGCGGTGAAGTCACCAACCCGGAGCAACTGTTTGCCGCAGGTTATTCAGCCTGTTTCCTGGGTGCGATGAAGTTCGTCTCTGGTCGCGACAAGATAGCAATTGCAAAAGACGCCTTTATCGAAGCAGAAGTGGGTATCGGTCCGCTACCGACCGGGTTTGGGATTGAGGTCAAACTCAATATCCACCTGGAAGGAATGGATGCCGCAGAGGCGAAGAAACTGGTCGATGCCGCACATATTGTCTGCCCTTATTCTAACGCCACTCGTGGCAACGTCGATGTTACGTTAAACATCATCGCGTAATACTAAGCCGGACGGGCATTAGCCAAAGATCCGGCAACCAGCACCATTGGGAAAACACACAGCCGGGGCAACCCGGCTTTTTCGTCTCTGCTCCCCCACGCCTCCACTGTGTTACTATGTGTCATTATGTCTGCGAAAATCTTCGCAGAACGTCTTTCTGTTATTGCCCTGTTTGAGAACGCGCTATGTCTTCCAGAATTCTGACTTCTACAGTTATCGGCATTGATGATTTTATGCGCGATCACGAAAGCGTTCTGGCGCGAACGGAAGGGGGCGCGGTCGCTGTTTTTGCCAATAACAGCCCTGCGTTTTACGCCATTACCCCGGAACGTCTGGCAGAATTGCTGGCGCTGGAGTCACGTCTGGCGCGCCCGGCCAGTGATATCACGCTGGATAACCAGTTCTATGAAGAGCCAGCCGCCGCACCGGTAAATGTTCCTATGGGGAAATTTGCCATGTATGCGGGCTGGCAGCCGGATGCGGATTTTCAACGCCTTGCGGCGCTATGGGGCATCGCCCTTGCCCACCCCGTTGCGCCGGAAGAGCTGGCGGCGTTTATTGCCTACTGGCAAGCCGAAGGGAAAGTGTTCCACCATGTGCAATGGCAGCAAAAACTGGCGCGAAGCCTCCAGATAAATCGCGCCAATCAGGGCGGCACGGCGAAACGCGACATTAACGCGATTTCCCAGCCTGACAGCCAAATTCCACCAGGTTTTAGAGGATAACGATGAAAAACGTCGCTGAACTGATGAAACGTCTGCAACGGATGATGCCTGCCAATACGCAGCCCGCGTTTAAAAACGGCGAGGAACTTATGGCATGGCAGAAGGAACAGGGTAAGATCCGCGCCGCCGCGATTGCCCGCGAAAATCGGGCGATGAAAATGCAGCGCACCTTTAATCGCTCAGGTATCCGTCCGCTTCACCAGAACTGTTCTTTCGATAATTACAAAGTGGAATGCGAAGGCCAGATGCGCGCACTGAGCCAGGCGCGGCAGTATGTGGCTGAGTTCGATGGAAATATTGCCAGCTTTATCTTCTCCGGCAAACCGGGTACCGGTAAAAACCACCTCGCGGCCGCTATCTGCAATGAACTGCTACTGCACGGCAAATCCGTGTTGATTATCACGGTCGCTGACATCATGTCCGCCATGAAAGAGACATTTGGTAACCGTGATAACAGCGAAGAACAATTGCTCAACGATCTGAGCAGCGTGGATCTGTTGGTTATCGATGAGATCGGCATGCAAACCGAATCACGCTACGAAAAAGTGATCATTAATCAGATTGTCGATCGTCGATCTTCCTCAAAACGACCGACAGGTATGCTCACCAACAGCAATCTGGAAGAGATGAACAAGCTCCTGGGCGAGCGTGTCATGGACAGGATGCGCCTGGGCAACAGTTTATGGGTCATTTTTAACTGGGACAGCTACCGTAGCCGCGTCACCGGCAAAGAGTATTGAGAGTTTTCCACTCCTTAATCCGGACGCGGGCAGGTGTATAATGTGCGCTTTCAGGCCACCCCAGGATTACGCCATGTCCTTTGCTAAACACCTTCTCTGCGTCGCTTTCGCCGGCGGCGCGTTTTTCACTCACGCCAGTTATGCCTCTTCCTGGCAGGACAGTCTTTCCAGCGCAGCCAGCCAGCTTAGCCAGCAGAGCGGTTCTGGCGGTCAGCAACAAGGTGGTATGTCCCTGTCTTCACTGACGGGCCTGCTCAACGGTGGCAACCAGTCACTCAGCTCAAGCACCATGAATAATGCAGCAGGCGTAATGTCTTACTGTGCCAAACATAAGCTCGCCTCACTGACTAACACGGATAACATTAAAAATCAGGTGCTGGATAAGCTAGGCCTGAGTTCCCAGACAGAACAGCAGAAAGACACTAACTATCTTGAAGGCCTGCAGGGAATGTTAAACACCAAAAACGGCGAGCAGCTCAATCTGAACAATATTGGCAGCACGCCACTGGCGGAGAAAGTGAAAACCAAAGCCTGTGACATTGTCCTGAAACAGGGCGTAAATTTCCTCTCCTGAGTCAAAAAAACGTCGCGTTTGCCGCCCCATGGGCCCAGACGCGACGCCTGCCTTTTACCTGCGTACCTTCCCCCCGATACAGAAAGCGACAGCGGTCATACTTAAATCTTTCTAAACCAATTCCGAATAAATCTGTATAAAGATGACACTACAATTGCAGCTATGTTACATCGCAATTAAATTGTATCCCCAAAGGATTTATACCAGCAGGATGCTGGTGTCGTAGAGGAATGACGGTTGTCCGAGTTACTTTCTATTGTTCTATTTCTCGCGTCCGTGGCGATTTACGCCTCTAAAGCGGGCCGTAATACTTGGTGGTTCACTGCAATATTGCTGGTGTTGGGTTTCTTTGTCCTGCTAAACATCACCCTCTACGCCAGTAACTACTTCACAGGCGATGGGATCAATGATGCAGTTATCTACACGCTGACCAATAGCCTCACGGGCGCGGGAGTGCGCAAATATCTGCTGCCCGGTGCAGTTCTGATTCTCGCCCTGGCGGCGGTTTTTGGCGCGCTGGCCTGGATACTACGCCGTCGTCGCCACCGCCCCTATCACTTCGGTTACAGCCTGCTGGCACTGCTGATGGCACTAGGCTCCGTGGACGCCAGCCCGGCATTTCATCAGATTACTGAACTCGTAAAATCGCAGTCTCGTGAAGGCGATCCTGATTTCGCAGAATATTATCGCGAACCGGCGAAAAAGATCCCCAATCCAAAGCTGAACCTGGTCTATATCTACGGCGAGAGTCTGGAACGCACCTATTTCGATGATGAGGCGTTTCCCGGCCTGGCGCCTGAGCTGGGCGCATTAAAAGAAGAAGGTCTGGATTTCTCGCAAACGGAACAACTGCCCGGTACGGATTACACCATTGCCGGAATGGTCGCCTCTCAGTGCGGTATCCCGCTGTTTGCGCCGTTTGAAGGTAACGCATCTGCGTCCGTTTCCAGCTTTTTCCCGCAGAACACCTGCCTTGGCGATATCCTGAAAAACTCCGGCTACCAGAACTATTTTGTTCAGGGCGCAAACCTGCGCTTTGCCGGTAAAGATGTGTTTCTTAAATCCCATGGCTTTGACCATTTGGTCGGCGCAGAAGAGTTAAAAGGCGAAGTAAGCGATCCGAAATACCGCAATGACTGGGGCTTTTACGACGACACCGTGCTGGATGAAGTATGGAAAAAGTACGAGGCGCTATCCCGTTCCGGGCAACGTTTCTCATTGTTTGCGTTAACTGTCGATACCCACCACCCGGACGGTTTTATCTCCCGAACCTGTGGTCGTAAAAGCTATAGCTATGACGGTAAACCAAACCAGTCGTTTAGCGCCGTAACCTGTAGCCAACAGCATATTGCCGCGCTGATTAACAAAATCAAAGCCTCGCCCTGGTTTAAAGATACGGTCATTGTGGTCTCTTCCGATCATCTGGCCATGAACAACACAGCCTGGAAATACCTGAACAAAGAGGATCGTAAGAACCTGTTTTTCGTTCTGCGTGGCGATGAGCCACAGCAGGACACGCTGGCCGTGAAACGCAGCACCATGGATAACGGCGCTACGGTGCTGGACATTCTCGGTGGCGATAACTACCTCGGCCTTGGGCGCAGCAGCCTGTCCGGGCAGTCGCTTTCCGGCGAGTTCCTGAATATGAAAGAGAAAATCGTCGCCTGGAAGCCCGATATCATTCGTCTGTGGAATTTCCCAAAACAGATGAAAGACTTCACTATCGATCGCGATAAAAAGATGATTGCCTTCTCCGGCAGCAATTTCCGCCTTCCACTACTGGTACGTGTGTCATCAAAACGCATCGAACCTATCCCGGAAAGCGAATACTCTGCGCCGCTGCGTTTCCAGCTCGCCGATTTCGCCCCACGCGATAACTTTGTCTGGGTTGATCAATGCTACAAGATGGCCCGCCTGTGGGCGCCGGAACTGGTGCTTTCCACCGACTGGTGTGTATCGCAAGGGCAGCTTGGCGGTGAACAGAAAGTCCAGGCGGTCGACAAAGATCAGTGGAAAGGCAAAACCGCTTTCAAAGACACCGTCATCAGCACTGACCGTTACAAGCAAAATGTGGATATGCTCAAAATTGTCGATGACGACATCCGCTACAAAGCCGATAGCTTTGTCTTTAACGTGGCAGGCGCACCGGAGGAAGTGAAAAAATTCAGCGGCATTTCTCGCCCGGAAAGCTGGGGACGCTGGTCGAATGCGCAGCTCGGCAACGAAGTCGAAATTGAATTTAATGACCCGCTGCCAGCATCCTTTGACCTGGTGATCACCGCAAAAGCCTATGGTGCAAATGCCAACCGCCCTATTCCGGTAAGAGTAGGCGATGAGGAACAAACGCTGATGCTGGGCAACGATGTTTCCACCACCACGTTGCGTTTCAACAACCCGACACGCAGCAATACGCTGGTAATTGTGCCGCCGGAACCCGAGTCGACCAATGAGGGGAATATTCTCGGCCACTCTCCACGTAAACTCGGTATCGGGATGGTGGAAATCAAAGTCGTTGAATCCGCAGGATAAAAAATGCGCCCGACATACCCTGGGCGCTAAATAGCAATCGTTATTGCTGCCTGTCTTTGCAATTTTTCCTCCGCTGGCGGATGAATACCCCGCGACAAGCTCTGTCTTAAGCCACAACACATGAGTGCCGAAAGGCACTCAGAAATGAATTACCCCTTTGATCCATTCGCGGTTGTTAATCGCCTGCTGTTCGTAAGTTTCTGCCAGCGCGTGAAACGCATAGCGGTGTGTCAGCATCATTTGCACCGATTGTCACCGGGTTTATCGTCGATACGACCCGATCATTCCGTCTGGCGCTGATTATCTGCGGCTGCGTAACAGTATTGGGCACCATTGCTTATGTGGTGCTGGTTCGCCAACCGATCGGCGATCCGAAGCAAAACTAACAAACAAACGGGCAATCACAACATCGCCCGCATTTCAATTTGACTGATGTTCATCGTGGAATACCCCGCTGAGGAAAACAGCGGGGTGAAGGATTCCGGCACCGCCACACTGGTCGTCAATCCAGGGAAGTGATGATTGAGGGTGATCAGCATCTCACGGGCAAAGCCTTTGTGGCGGTACTCCGGGTCGACATAAAGAAAGCGCAGTTGCGGAGCATCCATCAGCGTTGAAATGGCCGCATACGCATGCTTACGATACTCAAAAGCCCGGCAAGGAAGGGTAATGACACAAAGAGGATCAAGCTGCCAGGGTAGCGTGTTCTTAACCTCAGCCACGGAGCGCCAGAGCAGCTCAAGGGGATTGCACTCCCGCAACAGGTTCTCTGCGATAGCGGAAAATGTATTGCCCTGATAACCCCGCAGCACCCGCTGTTGCTCAAAACCCACTGACCGATACAGACCGATCCCCGCCTGGTTGTCTGCAAGCACCTCCAGCCATATCTGCTGAACGCCCTTTGCCTTCAACCTGTCAATTAAGGGCACCAACAGCCGCTTACTTACCCCATTCCCCCTGTATGCCGGGCGCAGGGCAAAGGCGGCCAGCCGCGCGGATTCGGTACGCCGGGTGATAAGGGCAATAGCCACAAGCCTTTCGCCTTCCCACCAGACACAAGAGTCGGTCAGACTGATATCTTCTGCGCCGAAACGCAGGGCAAAACGCTCAGGAGTAAGAGAGATGGGAATGCGGTAGCCTTCAAAGCACTCGCCTAAAAAAGCGGAAAGCTGCTCGCTACTGTAGTGAAGGGCAGAAAGGGCGGTCAGGTTCATAGTGCTCCTCCGGGCGGAAAAACCAAGGATAGCACGATGAAAAAAGATTAAGTGCGCCCCGCGTCAGCAGGGCGCGAGGTTTATCAGAAGGTTTCCCAGTTTTCGTCACCGACCGCCGCTTTACGCGGCATTGGGCTTGCTGATGGGGTTTTCAGCGTGGATGCCGCAACCGGTGCTTCGCGGGACACGCGACGGGTACGGAACACGGCAACCGCCTGCGTCAAACGGCTGGCCTGTTCTTCCAGCGCGGCAGCCGCAGCGGCAGATTCTTCTACCAGTGAGGCGTTCTGCTGGGTCACACGGTCCATTTCTGCTACAGCCAGACCCACCTGATCGATACCACGGCTCTGCTCATCGGAGGCAGAGGCGATTTCGCCCATGATGTCGGTGACGCGGGTTACCGCACTGACAATCTCGTCCATGGTTTCACCGGCGCTTTCCACCAGCGTAGAGCCCAGCTCAACACGACCGACAGAGTCTTCAATCAGACTCTTGATTTCACGCGCCGCCTGCGCACTGCGCTGGGCCAGGTTACGGACTTCACCTGCCACCACCGCAAAGCCACGCCCCTGCTCGCCAGCACGTGCGGCTTCTACCGCGGCGTTCAGCGCCAGAATGTTGGTCTGGAAGGCGATACCATCGATCACGCTGATAATATCGGCAATTTTCTGCGAACTGGCGGTAATGTCACGCATTGTCTGCACAACGTTATCCACCACTTTACCGCCTTTCTGCGCGGTATCGGATGCGCTTTTCGCCAGATGACTGGCCTGACGGGCGTTTTCGGCGTTCTGTTTCACCGTTGCGGTCAGCTCTTCCATACTGGCGGCAGTCTCTTCCAGCGAAGCGGCCTGCTGTTCAGTACGGGAAGAGAGATCGTTGTTACCTGCAGAGATTTCGCTTGCGCCGCTGTAAATGGCATCGGCACCGTTACGGACATCGCCTACGGTACGCACCAGCTCAGCCTGCATGTGGCGAAGGCTGGAGGCCAGTTGGCCCATTTCGTTGCTACCGTGCACATTGATGCTCTGTTCCAGATCGCCACCGGCAATATGGCGGATATTTTCAATCAGATGATTCATCGGACCGATAACACCACGCTTAATGCCCAGCCAGACGGCGACAATCACCACCAGTACGACCAACAGGACACTAATAATTATCCATACGGCAGTGGAGTAAGAGCCGTTGCTCTCTTCGACCGCGATAGCATACAGACGGTCGTTTTGCTGCAAGTAGTCAAGGTACGGCTTCTCAAAGGCGTCCTGATAGCCCTGCGTCGGCTGATCAAAGAACTCATTGATTTTGCCTGCACCCAGCAGCTGAATCAGCTCAGCCAGCGCATTGTGGTAAATATCATAAGTACGATTGATTTCCGCTGCCGCAGCCTCGTTCTGGCGCGGATCGCGAGGTAAAGCTTGATACTCTTTCCAGTGCGTTTCCGCCTGCTTTAACGAGCTGCTGGCGATCTGCATCAGATCGTTCACCGTTGCACCGCTACCAATCTGGTTCTGATCCATCATGTAACGGATCCCGGCGCGGTTGAGCGTGTTACGCGTCTGCAAAAGCGCCACCCAACTGGCGTTGAGCGTGGATTGCTGCTGACGAATAGTCTGCAACACAGTGAAGTTTTCTTTGTCGTGCTTAAGTGCGTTAAAGAATAAGCCGCCAGATGTGAGCTGCAAAAGACCAAAAAGTCCCAGTACAAAAAGTAAACTGGTGACAAGTTTCATACGATTCAACATGTTTTCTATCTTCCATTAGCCAGGTAACAGTTTTTCGGCCTGACCAGAGAAAACTTTATGGTGGATCGTATTGAGCATTTGTCTAAAGACGAACGTCGAGTAAACAGTAAGCATCCACAGTATTTAGTCTAAAACGTCGATATAAAGGAAATAAACGAGCATGGAATAATACGTTTCGCTAAAAATTTCAGTTAAACAACCAGAAATATGGAAAATCCCCGGCGACATTAAGAATAATCTTCCCCCTTAAGCGACTCACTGCTTTAATAGGTTAGCTCTTTTAACTCAAGGACTTAAAAGTGATTAACCGTGATTTTGATCATTTATCAACTCTGTTACATTTGTTTTTTACTCGCCAGGATATTCAGCAAAAATTGAATATAATCGACCAGTACCATATCTCTGGCTGGGAAATCTGGATGCAAATTGAGTTCGCTAACCTGCTGGCTTCCACCGACCATGAATGGTGGCGCGAGATCAGCCTGGAGTGCGACAAACGCATGAATCCGCAGCGCGATTCACTGCGCACTGACTTCTTGCTGAGGAAAAAAGGCTGGACGGTGGATAGCTACATCGCACTTGAAATAAAGCAAAATATCGACCCCACCAGTTGCGTCAGAAATATGATCCTCGACCTTGAAAAATCAGCAAAAATAAGGCGTTCTGAGATCGATCTGCGCAGCTTCTGGACCTTAGGTATTACGCGAACCATTGACGCTGAGCGGTTAGACGCACTGATTGATAATTACCTCCAGGATAAATATTACCAGACCAAAAGCAGAGAAAAGCACGTACTGTTGACCCCTATCGAAAATACCCCCTACTGCTATATCGTTATCTGACCCTTTGCTCGCAGGCCCTTTTTATCAACGCCTGCAAGCCCGCGGCTCCACGTGATCCTTATCACACATTTTCAGCCGCTTAGCGCCGTATAAAACCGCTTATCCGCTTAGCTGACCGCTTACCCCGCTATTCATACCACTCAATCAGATCGCGCCCTTTTTACGCTTGTAATTTGCCATGATCGTCACCAGCAAGGCCGTCTTTTAACACATCAACTCCGATTTCATTTTTCTTGATAATCAGGTCTGACATGGATACTAAAAAGCTATTCAAACATATACCCTGGGTGCTCCTCGGCATCCTCGGCGCCTTCTGCTTATCCGTCATTGCTTTACGACGCGGTGAGCACGTCAGTGCGCTGTGGATCGTGGTCGCTTCCGTTTCTGTTTATCTCGTGGCGTATCGCTACTACAGCTTGTACATCGCGCAAAAGGTGATGAAGCTCGATCCGACACGTTCTACCCCGGCTGTTATTAATAATGACGGCCTGAACTACGTACCCACCAACCGTTACGTCCTGTTTGGTCACCACTTTGCCGCTATCGCAGGCGCTGGTCCGCTGGTCGGCCCGGTGCTGGCAGCGCAAATGGGCTACCTGCCGGGTACCCTGTGGCTGCTGGCAGGCGTTGTGCTGGCAGGTGCGGTGCAAGACTTTATGGTGCTGTTTATCTCTTCACGCCGTAACGGCGCCTCTCTGGGTGAGATGGTGAAAGAAGAGATGGGCCGCGTGCCAGGGACTATCGCCCTGTTTGGCTGCTTCTTAATCATGATCATCATCCTCGCCGTGCTGGCGCTGATCGTGGTAAAGGCCCTCGCAGAAAGCCCGTGGGGCGTGTTCACCGTTTGCTCCACTGTACCGATTGCCCTGTTTATGGGTATCTACATGCGATTCCTGCGCCCAGGCCGCGTGGGTGAAGTGTCGGTCATTGGTATCGTGCTGCTGGTGGCCTCCATCTACTTCGGCGGCATCATCGCCCACGACCCGTACTGGGGCCCGGCGCTGACCTTCAAAGACACTACCATCACCTTCGCGCTGATTGGTTATGCCTTCATCTCTGCGCTGTTGCCGGTATGGCTTATCCTCGCACCGCGTGACTATCTGGCAACTTTCCTGAAAATCGGCGTTATCGTGGGTCTGGCGCTGGGTATTGTTATCCTCAACCCGGAACTGAAAATGCCTGCGGTCACGCAGTATATCGACGGTACCGGCCCGCTGTGGAAAGGTGCGCTGTTCCCGTTCCTGTTTATCACCATCGCCTGTGGCGCGGTCTCTGGCTTCCATGCGCTGATCGCTTCCGGTACCACGCCGAAACTGCTGGCGAATGAAACCGACGCGCGTTTTATCGGTTACGGCGCCATGCTGATGGAGTCCTTCGTTGCGGTGATGGCACTGGTTGCGGCATCCATTATTGAACCGGGTCTCTACTTTGCAATGAACACCCCGCCTGCTGGCCTTGGCATCACAATGCCGAACCTGCATGAGTTGGGCGGCGACAACGCACCGATGATTCTGGCGCAGTTGAAAGATGTCACCGCGCACGCGGCGGCAACGGTAAGCTCCTGGGGCTTTGTTATCTCCCCTGAGCAGATTCTGCAAACGGCAAAAGATATCGGCGAACCGTCCGTACTGAACCGCGCAGGCGGTGCACCGACGCTGGCTGTGGGTATCGCCCACGTGTTCCACAAAATCATGCCGATGGCGGACATGGGCTTCTGGTACCACTTCGGTATTCTGTTTGAAGCACTGTTCATCCTGACTGCGCTGGACGCCGGTACCCGTGCTGGCCGCTTTATGCTGCAGGATCTGCTGGGTAACTTCGTGCCATTCCTCAAGAAAACCGACTCACTGGTCGCCGGTATTATCGGTACCGCAGGTTGCGTTGGGCTGTGGGGCTACCTGCTGTATCAGGGTGTGGTTGACCCGCTGGGCGGCGTGAAAAGTCTGTGGCCGCTGTTCGGTATCTCTAACCAGATGCTGGCGGCTGTCGCGCTGATGCTGGGTACAGTGGTGCTGGTGAAAATGCAGCGCACCAAATACATCTGGGTCACCGTGGTTCCTGCTCTGTGGCTGCTGCTGTGCACCACCTGGGCGCTGGGCCTGAAACTGTTCAGCACCAATCCGCAACTGGAAGGCTTCCTGTTCATGGCTAACCAGTACAAAGAGAAGATTGCTGCCGGTGGCTCTGAGCTTACCGCACAGCAGATTGCCAACATGAACCATATCGTGGTGAATAACTACACCAACGCAGGTCTGAGTATTCTGTTCCTGGTGGTCGTGTACAGCATCATCTTCTACGGTATCAAGACCTGGCTGAAAGTGCGTAACAACACCGTGCGTACCGACAAAGAAACCCCATATGTTCCGGTACCGGAAGGCGGCGTGAAGACCTCTTCACATCACTAAAAAAACGGCGGGTGGCGCTGCGCTTACCCGCCCTACAAGGTTCTGTAGGCCCGGTAAAGCGTAGCGACACCGGGCTTTTTCTTATCAGGATGCGTTATGTTTGGTAACTTAGGTCAGGCCAAAAAATACCTCGGTCAGGCGGCAAAAATGCTGATTGGCATCCCGGATTACGACAACTACGTCGAACATATGAAAACCAATCATCCGGATAAACCCTGGATGACGTACACTGAGTTTTTCCGCGAACGTCAGGAAGCGCGCTACGGCGGAAGTGGAGAAGGTGGCGTGCGCTGCTGCTAAAGGAGAGAACATGACACCGATTGCTGTCACCCTGTTAACCGGTTTTCTCGGCGCCGGCAAAACCACCCTGCTGCGTCATATCCTCAACGAGCAGCACGGCTTCAAAATCGCCGTTATCGAGAATGAATTCGGTGAAGTCTCGGTTGACGATCAACTGATTGGCGACCGCGCCACGCAGATCAAAACGCTCACCAACGGCTGTATTTGCTGTACGCGTTCCAGCGAGCTGGAAGACGCGCTGCTGGATTTACTCGATAGCCTTGATCGCGGTGACGTCACCTTTGATCGCCTGGTGATCGAGTGCACCGGTATGGCCGATCCCGGCCCAATTATCCAGACCTTCTTTTCCCATGAGATCCTCTGTCAGCGTTACCTGTTAGATGGCGTGATTGCGCTGGTGGATGCCGCCCATGCGGATGAGCAGATGAATCAGTTCACCATCGCCCAGTCGCAGGTAGGCTATGCCGACCGTATTCTGCTGACCAAAACCGATGTCGCTGGTGAAAGTGAAAAACTGTGCGAACGTCTGGGCCGCATCAACGCCCGCGCGCCGATTTATACCGTCACTCATGGCGATATCAATCTCGGGCAGTTGTTTAACACCAACGGTTTTATGCTGGAAGAGAACATCACCTCAGGACCACGCTTCCACTTTATCGCGGATAAGCAGAACGACGTCTCATCGATTGTGGTGGAGCTGGATTATCCGGTCAATATCAGCGACGTTTC
The DNA here is from genome assembly GCF_052061655.1 of Phytobacter diazotrophicus. Lineage (NCBI taxonomy): Bacteria > Pseudomonadati > Pseudomonadota > Gammaproteobacteria > Enterobacterales > Enterobacteriaceae > Phytobacter > Phytobacter diazotrophicus. Next base: position 4,933,673 of record NZ_CM125428.1, read on the forward strand.
CCGGGTAATGGAAAACCTGCTGCTGTCGTTTGCCGACAAGTTATTACGCTATAAGGGCATGTTGTGGATTGATGGCGAGCCCAACCGCCTGCTGTTCCAGGGCGTACAGCGGCTTTATAGCGCCGACTGGGACCGCCCGTGGGGCGACGAGCCGCCGCACAGCACGCTGGTGTTTATCGGCATTCAACTGCCGGAACAGGAAATCCGCGACGCCTTTGCCGGACTGAAAGCCTGACGTCGTACTACACAAAAGCCAGTTTACCGACCTTCGCCAGTAAACTGGCTTTTGCCTGATCCAACAGATCCGCATTGGTGCGACTCGACAGCGTGTCGCGCGCTTTCAGACCCAGAAAATAGCTAATCCGCTCCATATTGGCCCCGGACGGATGCGGCAATCCCGACAATATCCGCGCCTCGTCCAGCACGCCCCGACTTGCCAGCAGGTTTACCCCTTCGGTCGCCACCGGCCCCAGCGGAATAAATACCGCTTTTTTCAGCGCCGCCGCTTCCTGGGCGAATCCTTCATCAATTGACGCTCTCAATAACGTGGAGCGGGAAAAATGCGGCGTGCCGTTGTAATTGACGCCTTTGACAAACAGCGGCTGGGTATACAGCGACGTACAGTGCACCAGCCCGGTATGGTCGGTAAAAAGCTGCGCCGTGGAATCCAGCGAGAGCATCTGTGCCAGGCCAATACCATCAAGCAATTTGACCAGGTTATTACGCAGCGGCCCGCTAAAGGCCCCGTGTTTTTTCGCCTCACGTAACGCCAGCGCGTCATCGCCGCCCTCACGCAGCACTTTCTGCGCCGTCGTCACCGCGTTATACCACTGCACATATCCCGGCGTTATCCCCACCAGCACCACCAGCGCACGGGTATTTACCGCATCAAAAGGGATGTAGTACTGCGCGAGGTTTCCCTCCTGCGCCAGCAAAAATTCCGCAGGTAACTCACCGGGCGTTTTGCGACCGGAAAAAGTGACGATAGCGTCGCGAAAGCGGGACAAATTAGCAGAAATAGCGCTCATGGTTTCTTTTCACCCAGGGTCAATCGAGGGAACATCATACGTCGGATGATGGCTGGAACACCCATTTCTTAGCGCTCGTTAACGGCTTGCGAAGGCGTTTCGGGCAGTGCGGCTGCGTCTCCCTCCACAGCGGTGGGCTCCTGTATCGCTTCGACGATCATCGCCATCCGTTCGTGCTCGAAATCACGGTGGGAAATCTCAAGCTTCGGTAGCTCCTTGTTGACCTTCTCGGAGAGTTTGCCAAAGCGCTCCACTCTGCCATACAGCCCCTGACTACCCACCAACGAGGTCACGGTAGCGTTGTACTGGTTGCTGGCGGTGGTCAGTGTGCCGCCAAGCTTGCTTAAACGCTCTGCCACCAGGCAGACGGTATTGAAGATTTCCCCGGCACGTTCACTGATTTCCCGCGCTTCGCTGTTGCTGCGTTCAATCATCCACAGGTTAGAGACGGTACGCAGAATCGGAATCAGCGTGGTATGGGAGACCAGCACAATCCCTTTGCGGTAGCCGTATTCAAACAACCCTTTATTCGTTTTGAGTGCCTCAATATAGGCCGCTTCGATGGGCATAAACATCAGTACAAAGCTCGGGCTTCGAATACCCGCCAGGTTGGTGTAATCCTTCGATGCCAAATCATCGATGTGGCGGCGTACCGCCATGATGTGCTCATCCATCGCGTGCTGCTGCGCTTGTGGCGTTTCGGCCGAACAGGCGCGATCATAGGCATTCAGCGACACTTTACTGTCGATAATGATGTGCTTATTGTCCGGCAAGCGGATCAGGTAGTCCGTCTGTTTCCTGCGCCCGTTTTCGTCTGTAAAGGCGCTCTGCACCTCAAAGTGCTCTTTTTCCACCAGCCCGCTCATCTCCAGGGTACGGCGCAATTGCGCTTCGCCCCAGGCACCGCGCTGTTGGGAATCGCCTTTTAGCGCCGAGGTCAGGTTGGTCGCCTCGGTACTCATTTTCAGACCGACATCGAGCACCTTTTTAATCTCTGCATTCAAATCGGCATTGCCACGAATGGAGGCGTCATGCACTTCATTGATCCGTTTCTGGAAGCCCTCAATTTGCTCGCGAAACGGCTTAAGCATGTCATCCAGGCTGTTTTTGCTGGTGGTGGTGAAGGTTTTGCCCTTCTCTTCGAAAATCTTATTGGCGATATTTTCAAACTCGCGCGACAGGGATTTTTTGGTCTCTTCCAGGCTGGCAAACTGTTCGCGGAAATGGTGCTCGCGCTGTTCAAGCGTGGTTTTCAGCTCGGTATAGTCATGGTCAAGCTGGCCCGACAGACGACGCTCTTCTTCCAGTTGCGCTTCTGTTCTGGTCAGACGCTGCAAGAGCTCATCCGCTCGCCCTTTCAGATCGCTGATTTGCTGACGCATGGCGCTGACGTCGATATCCCGCTGATGCTTTTCCTCGCGCGCCGCATCGGTTTTGGCTTCCTGCTCACGCAGCAGTTTTTTGGTTGCCGCCAGCTCGTCCTCCGCCAGCTCATGGTCATGCTCCAGCGCGGCCATTTTGCGGGTAAATGTCTGTTGGGTGAGAAGCCAGCCAAACGCGCCCCCCAGCAGGGCGGCAATCACAGCGGCAATCATCGTAAGCGTCATGTCAGAGCATCCTTTATCCATCTTTTCTGCGACTACCATACCCCCGGCAAACGAAGATGCAATATTTGGTTTTCGCCCTGCCTTTCTCCTTCACCTCTTTGGGAAGAAGGCCGGGATGAGGGGAACCGTCACCACCACGTTTCACTTTGAAAACCAAGCGAAACTGCGTCTCTGCTCTATGCTTAAACCATGGACAAAATCACAGAACTCAAACGAGCCAAACGCCTGGCGCTCTCATTACTGTTGATCGCGGCTGCGATCTTCATTGTTACCCTTTTTCTGCCACCCAACTTCTGGGTCAGTGGGGTGAAAGCCATTGCCGAGGCGGCAATGGTCGGCGCGCTGGCAGACTGGTTCGCCGTGGTGGCGCTCTTTCGCCGTGTCCCTATTCCTTTTATCTCCCGCCACACGGCCATTATCCCACGCAATAAAGATCGTATTGGCGACAACCTCGGCCAGTTCGTGCAGGAAAAATTTCTCGACACCCAGTCGCTGGTGGCACTCATTCACCGTCATCAGCCAGCGCAGATGATTGGTGTCTGGTTCAGCCAGCCGGATAACGCCCGTCGTGTCGGCCAGCACCTGATGCAGGTCATGAGCGGATTTCTGGAGCTGGCAGACGACACACGCATCAAAAACCTGCTTAAACGCGCGGTACATCGGGCGATCGATAAAGTCGATCTCACCGAAACCGGCGCGCTGATGCTGGAGAGCATGACCAAAAACCAGCGCCATCAGGTATTGCTGGATGCCCTCATCGGCCAGATGATCCTGTTACTGCAAAAAGAGAGCAGTAGGGACTTTATCGCCAGCCAGGTCGTGCGCTGGCTGAAAACGGAGCATCCGCGTAAGGCCAAAATTTTACCCACCGAGTGGCTGGGTGAACAAAGCGCCGTAATGGTTACCCGCGCGGTGAATACGTTGCTGGATGATGTCACCCACGATAGCGCGCACCAGATCCGCCGGGCCTTCGATAAAGCCGTACTGAAACTGATCGCCAATCTGAAAACCGACCCGGAGATGGCCGCCAGAGCCGATAACATTAAACGCTACCTGAAAGGAGATGACGCGTTTAACCGCTATCTGGGAGAGATGTGGGGTGACCTGCGCGACTGGATGAAAGCCGATATGCAGGCCGACGATTCACGTATTAAACAGCGCATCACCGAAGCCGGGCTGTGGTTTGGCGAAACGCTGCTGGCGGACGGCGCGCTACGTGCATCGCTTAACGAACACCTGGAACAGGCGGCTCACAGCGTCGCACCGGATTTTGCCGCGTTCCTCACCCGCCATATCAGCGATACGGTGAAAAGTTGGGATGCCCGCGATATGTCGCACCAGATCGAGCTGAATATTGGCAAAGACCTGCAATTCATCCGCATCAACGGCACGCTGGTCGGCGGCTCGATTGGCCTGGTGCTTTACCTGCTCTCGCAGATCCCCGCCCTGCTTTCGCTGCCCGCAGGATAAAACAAATAAAAACATGAACATGAAGGTGAGTTACTCACCCCCGCTCAGTTGTTACATTTCATCTGCCGTGACCACACGTTGCACAGCAGCAAGGACTCTCTCAGGCTTAATGATCGCCATAGGCTGATCCGGATATTCGGCAAGCTCCATCGCCTGCATGGGTGATTCCTTAATGACGATATGACGTTCAGGATCCTGAAGCGGCCCGGTATGAGCGGGATTTGCAGTTACAAAGAGGCTGACCGTTTTCACCTTAAGGGCAACCGCAAGATGAAGAGGCCCGGTATCAGGGGTAACAAGAACATCGAACCCGGCAATGCACTCAACCAGTCCGGTCAAGGAGCATTTCCCGACATAATCGTTGATCCTGCCGAGTTCCTGATCGCTAAACCCATCAAGAAAAGCTTCTGCCAGTCCCCTTTCGGCTGGAGAACCGATCAAGGCTATTTCGAATTTATTACCCGCGGCGAGCAATAATTTTGCAAGCTCTTTGAAATATTCAACCGGCCACTGGCGCAATTTTTCAGAAGCGCCCAACTGGAAACCAACGACCACTTTATCTGGCGAAGTTGAGATATTTTTGACGGGATAGGGGATCTGCATCTGAATATTTTTTGTAGAACACCCCATAAAATTGACCAACGCTAGCTTTCGCTCTATCAAATGGCCAGGAAAATTATTTTCAGGCATCGATGTCACCTGCTTACGCATAGCCAGATCGCTTCCGTTGTACGCATCTTTTAGCACAAAAGGGATTTTAGCCAGAGCAGCACAAAGCACATCATACGGACTCTTGGAATGAAGCAGGACCGCCACATCCGGTTTGCTAGCACGAAGGCGTCTGGCGACACTCGATACATTATTAACTTTTTGATCCCAATAAATAATGTTTTCGAACCACGGACTGTTTTCAACGAGTGCCTTATTTTTATGGCTTGATATAAGCGTCAGCGCGGCATCAGGATACCGTTCTTTTATTGCCAGGATCGCCGGTGTATTGAGTATCAAATCGCCAAGTGCTGTTGTAGAAAAAATGGCAATGCTTTTTACGCGCTCTGCGTTATATTCACTTGTACCACAAAGCTTATTTCCCGTTAAAAAGCGATAGCAACCAATGGCCGCTGAAATTAATGCATTTTTAAATTTTTTGGATGCCATCAAACGCTCTCCCGATGAATCCGTTGTTTTATTTTATCACTTCAATAATTTTTACTGATTGATAACCACCAACCCATTGTCAGCTTCGCTTGATGTGTAAAGAACAAAGCCTGACGAATCGCCATAAAATAACATAAAAGACGTGAATATTTCTGCGGTTGGTCATGACGCAAACCAAAAACGGCCCGGTATGCGCCAGCGGCGCCAGCGCACATGTGAAACGCAAAGGTGCCAACTACCCGCCGGTTAAAAAACAGGCAAAATTAACGTCGACATATAAATTGTCTGCTCGCACAATAGAAGAGCGCGGTAAGAAAAACCGTAAAAGGAGACTGTTATGTCATGGAAGCCCGCATTTTTCGCCCGTTACGCCGGGGTCTTTATCTTCCCGATGGCGCTGGTGCTGTATGATTTTGCCGCCTACCTCACCACCGACATGATCCAGCCGGGCATCATTCAGGTGGTGCGCGATTTTGATGGCGATGTCAGCCTCGCCCCGCTCTCTGTCAGCCTGTATATGGCAGGTGGCATGGCGCTGCAATGGGCGTTAGGCCCACTGTCCGACAGAATTGGTCGCCGCCCGGTGCTGCTGACCGGGGCGCTTATCTTTACCCTTGCCTGTATCGCCACGCTGTTCACTACCACCTTTGAACAGTTCCTGGCGGCGCGCTTTATTCAGGGCACCAGTATCTGTTTTATCTCCACGGTCGGGTACGTCACCGTTCAGGAAGCCTTTGAACCGACCAAAGCCATTAAGCTGATGTCGCTTATCACCTCGGCGGTACTGCTGGCCCCGGTGATTGGGCCCCTTGGCGGCGCTGCGTTAATGCATTTTGTCCACTGGAAGGTGATTTTCGCGGCGATCGCCGTCCTCGGTTTTGTGGCCTGGCTTGGGCTGATGCTGGCGATGCCGGAAACCGTAAAAAGGCAGGAGACGCCGCTACGGGCAATGAGCGTAGTCCATGACTTTTGCGCGGTATTTCGCAACCGCGTGTTCCTCAACGGGGCCGCCACGCTCGCGCTCTATTACATTCCACTCATGTCCTGGGTGGCCGTCTCCCCGGTGATTCTGATCGATGCAGGCGGCATGACCACTGCGGAATTCGCCTGGGCGCAGATCCCGGTCTTTGGCGCGTTGATCGCTGCCAATATCGTGGTGATGCGCTTTGTGGAAGATCCGACCAATCCGCGTTATATCCGTCGTACCGTGCCCATCCAGCTTATCGGGCTGGTGACATTGCTCGCCGGAAATCTGCTCTTTCCGCACCTCTGGTTCTGGTCGGTAACCGGCACCAGTATCTATTGCTTTGGTATCGGTCTGATTTTCTCGACCCTTTTTCGTTTTACGCTGTTTACGAATAACTTACCGAAAGGCACTGTGTCAGCATCGCTCAATATCGTGGTGCTGAGCACCGTGGCGATCGCCATTGAGGGCGCACGCTGGCTGTGGTTCTCCGGCGGCGGGCGCATTCCATTTCATCTGCTGGCGCTGGTTACAGGCGGCGTTGCCATACTCTGCCTCAACCGTCTGGTGCGACGGGTACAGCAGTACGAAAGCGCTCAATGCCGCTAATCTCGCGGCAGATCAACAATTCCATATATTCAATAAGGTTATAATTCTTCCTTCGGCGGCAGCAGGCCGCCTCTTTTTTCATTGTCTCCCGTGTTACGGGGAAGGAAAAATCATGTCTCTTATTACAGAACTTCCGGAAGTATTTGAGCAATTCTCCGACGCCCGCCAGAAAGGTTTTCTCACCGTGATGGAACTGAAAGAACAGGGGATCCCGCTGGTCGGCACCTACTGTACTTTTATGCCGCAGGAAATCGCGATGGCCGCGGGAGCAGTCGTGGTCTCATTGTGCTCCACCAACGACGAAACCATTGAAGAAGCGGAAAAAGATCTGCCGCGTAATCTCTGCCCGCTGATTAAAAGTAGCTATGGTTTCGGTAAAACCGACAAATGTCCGTACTTCTATTTTTCCGACCTGGTGGTGGGCGAAACCACCTGCGACGGCAAGAAAAAAATGTACGAATACATGGCAGATTTCAAAGCCGTCCACGTAATGCAACTGCCTAACAGCGCGACGGATGACGCCTCCCGGGCGCTGTGGAAATCGGAAATTCTGCGCCTGCAACAGCACATCGAGGAGCGCTTCGGCCAGCCGATCAGCGAAACCGCCCTGCGCGAGGCCATCGTACTGAAAAACCGTGAACGTCAGGCAACGGCTGATTTCTACCGTCTGGGGCAGTTAAATCCGCCCGCGCTGAGCGGGGCAGACATCCTGAAAGTGGTGTACGGCGCAACCTTCCGTTTCGATAAAAACGCATTGATTGCCGAGCTCAATGAGATGACCACCCGCGTCAAGGCCGAGTGGGAACAGGGCAAGCGGCTGGAATCCCGTCCGCGCATCCTGATCACCGGCTGCCCGATTGGCGGCGCGGCCGAAAAAGTGGTGCGTGCCATTGAAGAGAACGGCGGTTGGGTGGTGGGCTACGAGAACTGCACCGGGGCGAAAGCTACCGAACGCAATGTGGCGGAGGACGGTGATGTCTACGACGCGCTGACCGACAAATATCTGGCGATTGGCTGCTCCTGCATTTCACCTAACACCGAACGCCTGCGTTTACTGAGCCAGATGGTCGAAGAGTACCAGGCCGACGGCGTGGTGGACGTGATTTTGCAGGCCTGCCACACCTACGCGGTGGAATCACTCGCCATCAAACGCCACGTGCGCCAGCAGCACAACATTCCCTACATGGCGATTGAGACGGATTACTCCACCGCCGATATCGGGCAGCTCAGCACCCGTGTCGCCGCGTTTATTGAGATGCTCTAAGGGGTCAGGGTGACGTTCACGATAGGTATTGATTCCGGTTCAACCACCACCAAAGGGATATTGCTGGAGGGGAACGCCATTGTCCGGCGTTTCCTCTGCCCGACGTCATTTCGCCCGGCGGACAGCATCCATAACGCCTGGGAGACACTGCGGGCAGGGCTGGAGGAAAAACCCTTCCTGACGCTTACCGGCTACGGGCGGCAACTGGTGGATTTTGCCGATAAGCAGGTAACAGAGATTTCCTGTCACGGGCTGGGCGCGCGCCTGCTGTTGCCGGAGGCACGCACCGTCATTGATATCGGCGGTCAGGACAGCAAGGTTATCCAGCTTGATGAACAGGGCAATCTCACCGATTTTCTGATGAACGACAAATGCGCCGCCGGAACAGGGCGCTTTCTGGACGTCATTTCACGCACTCTGGGTACTACGGTAGAGGCGCTGGACGGGATCACCGACGGCATCGCGCCGCATCCGCTGACCAGCATGTGCACCGTGTTCGCCGAATCAGAAGTGATCAGCCTGCGCTCAGCGGGCGTTGCTCCCGAGGCGATTCTGGCGGGTGTGATCAATGCGATGGCACGACGCAGCAGCCATTTTATTTCACGGCTCACCACTCAGGGACCGCTGCTGTTTACCGGCGGCGTCAGCCATTGCGCCCGTTTTCGTACCATGCTGAGCGAGCATCTGAAGATGGCAGTGTATACCCATGACGATGCTCAATACGCGGGGGCGATTGGCGCGGCGCTGATTGGTCAGCGCCAGAGGGGACGTTGATGGAAGAGTTCCTGTTTTTATTTCACTCCACCGTAGGCGTCGTGCAGACCCGCAAGCTGCTGCAGGCATCCGGCGTGTCGTTTCGCGTGGCGGATATCCCGCGCACCCTGCGCGGCGGCTGCGGGTTATGCATTCGCCTGCAGTGCCCACCCGGTACCGAACAGCAGTGGGTGCTGCCCGGCGCGACCCAGGCGATTTACCGCTGCGAGGGAGAAGCGTTTAAGCAGGTGGCGGTGTATGAGTCGTCGCCCGGATAAGGCGCAGCCGCAGCCGGGAGCGCGTTACCGCGAAGCTCTGCTATGATGCCCTTTTTCTCTTACCAGGAAACCCGATGAGCAAAATCGATCTCAGCCACAGCGAACGCGAGATGCTTCGCGAAAAGCTGCAACGCTACTGCATCGACAACTTCGACCTCGAACTGGAACAATTCGACGCCGAATTCTTTGTCGATTTCGTCATTGAAAATATCGGCCCGACGCTGTTTAACGCCGGGATCGATGAAGCCATCCGCACGCACGCCGCTTACAGCGAACGCATTCAGGAAGAGATGGATCTGAAAAAAATCTACTGATCTTCGACCACAAACCGCGTCGCCTCGAAACGGTTTAAGATCAGGTGCACCAGAAACACCATCGTTAGTGTGCCCAACAGAGCGACCGTCACCGACACAATGCGATAAAGATCGCTGAACACCAGGTCGGTATCCGGGTGCAGGTTCTGCCCAAACATAATGCCGATGGTGGTAACGCTGGCAAAACCGACACCCGCTCCCACCTTTTCCATCACGTGCAGTCGCGCGCTAAACGCCAGCCCGAGGCCTATCAGCGGCATCATCAACAACATATGGCTACTGTGATTGTAGAGAATCAACTGCACCAGCAAGATATACAGACAGGCGAGAATCACCCCCACCACACGCCACAACGAACTCATCACCGCACCGCGATAATGCATCGGGAACAGGATCAAAATACCCGCCATCAGCGCTGACAGCGAATCACTGAGATCGCTTATCTGGAACACGACAAAAATCATCGTCGCCACGGTCCCGGAGAGCAGGGACTCATGCCGCACGCGGGCATCGCTTTTTTCGATCCGCGGCGGCGGATTGCGCGGCGCCACATCCGGGATCAGGTAATTCATCAGCGCACTGAGGGCTACCGCCATCACACTGGCTTCAATATTGGAGAAAATCAACGTGTGCCAGTCGCTGGTCGGGTAGCTCATAAAGTTGAGCATAGTGCTCTGACACACCACCCCCGCCGAACCAAACAGGAACAGCGGCCCCTTACTCATAAAGCGAAAACGCATCACATACAGGCCGAATACCACCAGCGTCATCATCAGCGGCCATTTCGACAAATAGCCGATGATCAGCACCATTTCGACGCAGTTTAGTACCGCGCTAAAAATAAACTGCTTCGCCACGTGGCGGTTAAACACCGGCACCAGCGAGAGCAACATCACCGGGTAGACGACATAAAAGACGCCATAGCTGGTGTTGTAAAAGCTCGAGATACTCAGCGCGATCATCCCGGCAAACACAATGCGCAGCGTCTGGCGAAAATCATTCGCCGTATAGACGATGTTGCCGTGCGGCGTAAAGACGCGCGCGAGGGTATTAATAGACATAGTGCAGCCAGCTAACGAGATGGATTTGCAGCCCCGAGAAGAAGCGGGCAAACGGCCCTTCGCTGTTATATAGCTGCACGGTGGCGCGCGCGCCGGTCGGCAGGGATTTGGGCAAGGCGTCATCCAGCGCCACGTGAATACGCATGCGCTGCGCATCACGCACCCAGCGGTTGGAGGTTTCCGGTTCCGACAGCTCGCCGTTAACCGCTTGCTGCCCGGCTAACACCCCGGCATCACTACTGGTGACATGGCCACGAAACACATGGCCCGGCAATGCATCAAAGACCACCGCGGCATCGGTACCGACGTGAGTGTGACGTAAACTTTTCTCGCGAAAATCCGCCACGATATCTGCACTGTCATGCACCAGCGCCAGGGTTGCGCTCCCGGCAGCGGCATAATAGCCGGGGCTCAGTTGCAGGTTACTCACTTTACCGTCGACCTCGGCACGCACCTGCGTCCAGCCAAGATTGAGCTGCGCCTGCTCGAGGCTATTTTGATATTTTTGCAGCGTCACGTTGCGGCTGTCATCGCGCTCGCCACGTTCGATAGTCAGAGCGTGGATCGTCGCGTTGAGGTTATTCACCGACTGCACGCTGCTCTGCCATGTCGTGCGCACCTTATCCAGGTCAGATTGCGAGACGTTTTGCATCGCCCCCAGACGCTGATAGCGGTCAAAGGTGACTTTGTCATTTTGCGCGGTAAGCTGTGCGGTTTTCAGGTTCGCTTCGGCTGCCGCAATCTGCGCATCCAGTTGCTGATTGGTAAGACGCGCCTGCGCCAGCGCGATTTGCGCGGCTTCCACCTGGTTGTTAAACGGCGTGGCATCCAGCTCGTAGAGCAAGTCACCCTTCTTCACCACGCTGTTATTTTGCACGTAGACCTTCGCAACATAGCCGGAAACGCGCGAAGACACCGGGGTCACCACGCGCATTACGGTGGAGTCCGGCGTCAGCGGGATCCAGATATCGGCAACGATAAAGTAGACAAACATCAGCAGGAAAGAGGCAATACTCACCCTTACCCAGCGGGCAAACTTTTGTTCTGGCGTCATCATGATTTATTTAGTCTTGTTATCTTCTTCGCGGATATTCCGCAAATTGCAGGCGATCTGATTCAATGTCGCGCTGAAAATGTCCATATTTTCAGCCGGGATGTTTTGCGCCGCACGTTCCTGACAGGCTTCAATCACACGGGTGATTTTTTCCAGCATGGCATGACCTTCCGGCGTGAGCGTCAGCAGGCGGATGCGCTTGTCATAGGGGGATATCGTGCGCACAAGCAATCCCTGATTTTCAAGCTGGGTGAGGGTACGCATCAGCGGCGGCAGTTCAATGCCCTGCACTTCCGCCAGTTCACTGACCGAGACGTTATCTCCTAGCTGGCGAAGCTGCATCAGCACCGTCCAGCCCGACTGGGTGAGGCCGGTATCGGCAAGCGCATGATCAATGGTGGCGCGCCACTGGCGCACAATCATCGCCATTCGCATTCCCAGCGGCCTGCGGGCAAACAGTTCGTCTTCGGTCATGTGAGGTTCCTCATTAAGCGGTGAGGAGGATAATAGTTATCATGATAAGTATCAAGAAACACAGGTATGAAAGAGCATGGAATGCGAAAGAGAAAACTGCCAGCCGCGCAGGCTGGCACGGCGTTCAGGGACGCAGAATAATGCGCCCAAGCAGATGATTCTCTTCGGCATAACGATGCGCTTCAACAACATCAGCCAGCGCAAACTGCTTGTCGATCACGACACTAAATTGCTTGTCACGCGCATCAAGAAGTAGCTTGTCTACGGACGCCCTGGCCTCTTCATACGCCAGTTCTCGCCCCCAGAATAGCCCGCTGAGGTGTTGATTCGCCTGCTGTAAGGCCATCAAATCGACATGCGGGGTTCCCCCCGCATTACCTGCCAGCACCACGGTTCCCCACTCACGAAGACAGGCAAGAGACTGGTCAAGCGTTGACCCCACGAGATCCAACACGCTGTCCACCCCGGCGCCCTCCGTCAGCCGTTTTACTTCTGCGACGATGTCCTGCTGACGGTAGTCCAGCGCCACATCCAGCCCAAGCTGAGCGAGTTGCGCGATACGCTCGCGACCGGAAAGCGTTGCCAGCACCCGTGCGCCCCGAGCCTTTGCCAGTTGAATCGCCGCGACGCCAACGCCCCCGGCACCGCCCTGAATCAGTAGTGTCTCACCGGCTTTAAGGTTCAGGCGCGAAAACAGCGCTCGCGCAGCCGTACCAAAACTGACCGGGATAACCGCAGCGGCAGCCACATCCAGCCCTTGCGGAATAACCCAGGACCACGCGGCAGGGGCCACGCGATATTCCGCATGAGAGCCTGCAAGGGCAATGGTCGTGACTCGTTGGCCTGGATGGCGATCTTTCACGTTTGCGCCAACGGCAACAATGCTGCCCGCCGCCGAATAACCGGGAATCGCCCCTTCTGGCCCAGGCGCTGCAGTCGCGCGATTGATTACATCGCCGCCCTCAAGCGCAATGGCTTCAATTTTGACCAGCACATCATCCGGGCCACAGACCGGCAGGGGCACATCGCGATAATGCAGAACATCCGGTTTTCCTGGTTGAAAATAGACGGCGGCTTTCATGGTATTCATTACCTTCTCCCCCTCGTCGTGATGCCGAAATGCAGGAGACACGCGCCATACAGGATGTAACGCCTTGTCACCTGCTACAGGTTTTGCGTACAAACTCTCAGCCTATACACTCATCCCGCAGAGGCAACGTGCGTAAATTTTAAGCGCACGAAACGTATCCTCGCCCACTACCGCCGGGAAGATCGGACGACTTTTGTTTTGATCGCGCAGCATGGCTCGCCAGGCACTTCCGGTCCGTAGCCCGGCTAAGCGTAGCGCAGCCGGGAAGCCACAACCCGGCAAGCAATCGAATGAAATTAAAGATATTTAAAGGCCACAGGCACTTTATCAAACCTTAGAAAATGGCATGATGTAACAAATTACTCGGTGAATGGATTGTCATGAGAAATTATAAAGTCATTACTCCGTTGTTCCCGACCTACGCACAAACCCGGGCCATGATGAAAGCCATAGCAGGGTGCTCCGTAAAATCGGTCCGAAATATGATCACCGCCATTCAGGAACAGACCGGCACACCGCAGAACCCCGTGGACTGGTCCGAGCCGGATATCTGGCTGAAAGAAAGGCTCAGCGGCGAGGATGCGAAAATCGCCTGGCAGATCTGGAAGACAGATAACCATGTCCTTAATCCGCGCCACAGCTACGGTTGTTATATGTTTATCAACAACCCGCTTTTCGATCTGATGCAAACCCATGAGGACGGCGGCTGGTACCCCAGCGAACAAGGGCGACTCTTTCTTGCCGGGGATGAAGCCACACTTCGTCGGCTGGACGATATCGAAGGTATGCTGCAATTACTGGAGCTATTGGCCGGTCGCGAGCAGGCACGGCGCGCCGATCTGCTACCCGAATGGCAGGCGTTCTTACATCAACACTCCAAATTCGCCTCCCCCAGCTCCGTCAAAACCACCCTCTATGCCCGGCTGTATAACCTGATTGAGCGCGACCTGGTCGCCCGTGAAGGGATGAGCTACAAAATCACCGACGCCGGAAGAAAGTGGCTGGGCAAGGCGCTGCCTGAACGTAAAACCGATCCACGCAAAGAGCTGCTCGACGCAGTGAAACGCTATAACCAGCAACAAAAAGAGCTGCTGCGCGAGCAAATCAGCACCATGAATCCGTACAAGTTTGAGCATCTGGTTGGGCAATTGCTGGAAGCCATGGGCTACGAACAGGTGGAAGTCACCAAAGCCTCTGGCGATAAAGGTGTGGACGTGGTCGGTAAAGTGCAGGTCGGCATCACCACCATTACCGAAGTGGTGCAGGTAAAGCGAATGCAAAACACCATTACCCGCCCGTTTATCGACCAGCTGCGCGGTGCATTGCCCTACCACAAAGCTATTCGCGGCACGCTAATCACCACTGGAAAATTTGCGGCGAAATGCGCAGAGGCGGCGTTATTCCCCGGTGCCGCGCCGATTACGCTCATCGACGGCGACCGTCTGCTGGAGCTGTTGATTGAAAATAACGTCGGGATCAGGCGCAGTAATGCGGTTGAGCTGCTGGATGTAGATTTACAGCTGTTTGATGAGTTGGAGATTGAGTCATAAGCACGAAAAGTCGCGGCCAGTAAGGTCGCGCCCTCTTCTTCCCATCACTCAGACATCATCACTATCTACAAATTACTCATCACTCCCATTCTTTAGCCTTTTTAAAGTGTTACGCACAACATCCTGCTCTTATAACGCTTGATAAAAAAACGTGCAGCGTTATGATTTTGGAAGACGTCTCGCAAAACGAACCTTTTCACCCTTTGCATTTTCAGCAATACGCTGCGGGTGATCGCTGCAAGGAGCTTAATCTTTGACAACCGCCAGCCCAACTCAACAAACAAACTTTGATTTCCTGGCAGAATACGATCCGCTATTGGTTCAAATCACCGCCACCGCAGAACGTCTATTCTCCAGCGATCCCAATACCACGCTGATGAAGCTACGCCAGTTTGGTGAAGCGCTGGCGCAAAATATTGCTGCCCGGTTGAATATTAGCCGGGAAGATAATCCAAACCAGCAAGAGTTGCTCTACAGGTTGGACAGAGAATTACAGTTTGATCCTGCCATCCGTCAGTTATTTCATACGCTGAGAATTGAAGGTAATAAAGCGACGCATCAGTTCCAGACCCGTCACCGTGAAGCGATGGATGCGCTGAAAGTCGCCCGTGCGCTGGCAATTTGGTTCCACCAGACATTTGGTGATGCCGGTAGTCAGTTTAATCCGGGTCCTTTTGTTCCGCCGCATGACCCAAGTGAACAGCTCAATAAATCTCAATCTGCCATCGAACAACTCAAACAAACCTTATTGGCAGCGAACCAAAAGCTAGAATCCAGCGAGCAGCTTCAGAATTTACTTAAACAGCAAAAAGAAGAATATGAGCAACTGGCTCACGAAATGGATATTGAGGCCAGAGAACAACAGCAATTACTGGAAATGAGCCAGCAGGATCTGCAAACGCTCCAGCAAAATTATGAAGCGAAGCTCACCGCCTTGCAGGCGCAGCTTGCTCAGCAAACACAGCAAGCCATTACGGCCCAGCGCAAAGAGTTTGGCCGCAAGTCCAGCTATGCCCGCAAGCACATCATTACCGAAGAGCTGACGCGGATCCTGATTGACCAGCAGCTCAATGAATGGGGCTGGCTGGCAGATACTCAGGAAATCACCTGGAAAAAAGGCTCCCGCCCTGAAAAAGGGGTGAACAAAGCCATTGCAGAATGGCCGACCTTTGCCGATGACGAACATGGCAGAGCAGATTACGTTCTTTTCTGCGGGCTCACCCCCGTCGCAACCGTTGAAGCAAAAAGAAAAAACGAAAATGTGGCCGGGAAAATCCCCCAGGCCGAGCGCTACAGCAAAGGTTTTCAGTTTGACGCATCCATGATCCCCGCCTGGTCTGAAGAAGGGCGCGTCAAAGGCTGGGAAGATGGTGTGAATAGCGTTTATCAAATTCCTTTCGTGTTCTCTTGCAACGGTCGGCCTTATATCAAACAGTCCGCCGAACACTCCGGCACGTGGTTCCGCGATGTTCGCTCGCCTGATAATACCCGCTATCCACTGGAAAGCTTTATCACGCCAGAAGGTCTGATGGACCGCCTGCATCGTAGCCGGATGGAAGCAGAAGCCAAATTGCATCAAGAGCCGTTTAGCTATCTTGGCTTGCGTGATTACCAGGTCAACGCGGTTAAGGCCGTCGAGTCCGCACTGGAACAGGGCTCGCGTGAAGCGTTGCTGGCTATGGCGACCGGGACAGGCAAAACACGTACCATTATTGGCTTAATCTACCGCTTTCTGAAGGCCGAACGCTTTAAACGGATACTCTTTCTCGTCGACCGCTCTGCGCTCGGTGAACAGGCGCAGGATGCTTTTAAAGAGGCTTCGCTGGAACAGAACCAGACGCTTTCACAAATCTATAATGTCGCCGAGCTGGGTGATATGGCGGCAGAAGCAGAAACCCGCGTACAGGTTGCCACAGTGCAATCCATGGTCAGCCGGATCTATCGTTCCGGCACGCCGCCTGCGGTAGATACCTACGACTGCATCATCATCGACGAAGCGCACCGTGGTTACACGCTGGATCAGGAGATGACCGAGGGCGAACTCTCTATCCGCGATAACGCCCAATATCTCTCCAGCTATCGTCGGGTGCTCGACTATTTTGACGCCGTAAAAATCGGCCTGACCGCCACCCCGGCCAAACACACCAGCGAGATTTTTGGTCACCCCGTTTATGTTTATTCCTACCGGGAAGCGGTGGCGGAAGACTGGCTGATTGACCACGAACCCCCGGTTCGCTATGAAACCCAGCTCAGTAAATACGGTATTCACTTTGAGGCTGGCGACACCGTCAGTGCCGTGGATGCAGAAACGGGGGAAATCGATACCAGTGAGCTGGAAGACGAGCTAAATTTCGACGTCAATGCCTTCAACCGTAAAGTGATCACCGAAGATTTCAACCGGGTGATCTGCGAAGAGCTGGCGAAAGAGATCGATCCTTCCGGCGATGAAAAAACGCTGATTTTCTGCGCCACGGACGCCCACGCAGATATGGTTAAGCGCCTGCTCGATGAGGCCATGGGCGCGGTCAACCCCGACTTTAATCAGGCCGCGATTGAGAAGATCACCGGCAAGAGCGATCAGGTCAGCAAGCTTATCAAGCGTTTCAAAAACGAACGCTACCCCAGCATTGGGATCACCGTGGATCTGTTAACCACCGGTATTGACGTTCCGGCGATCACCCATCTGGTCTTCCTGCGTCGGGTAAAATCGCGCATTCTGTACGAGCAGATGATCGGTCGCGCCACCCGTCGCTGCGACGATATCGGCAAAACCGTCTTCTGGATCCACGATCCGGTGGATATTTACGCCACGCTTCAGGATGTGAACACCATGAAGCCGCTGGTGAAAAACGCGGGCGTCAGCATCGAGCAACTGGTTGAAGAGCTGTCGAATGACGATGTGCTGGAAACGGCGCTGAACAATCCAGGCGATAGCCCAACGGAAACCCAGGCGGATAGCTTACTCAATCAGCTCAGCCAGAAAATTATGCGCGTCCTGCGTAAGGCGGAGAAAAAGGCCGAAAAACGCCCGGAAGTCCGCCAAAAACTCAATGAACTGGAAGAGCTCTGGGGCGTGGAGCCAAAACAGTTGCACCAGCACCTGCATAAGCTTGGCCCGCAGCAAGCCTCGGCGTTTCTCAAGCAGCATCGCAATCTGATCCGCCAGTTAAGCGATGTCGGAGCCCTGCTGGGCAGCGAGTACCGCCCGGTGATTTCAGACCATGATGATGAACTCATCAGCAAAGAGCAGACCTACGGGCGCTACCAGAAACCCGCCGACTACCTGCAAAGCTTCAACGAGTTTATCTCCACACAAATCAACCAGTCCGCGGCGCTGTCGGTGGTGATTAACCGTCCACGCGACCTGACGCGTGAGCAGCTAAAAGAGATCCGGCTTTTGCTGGATGAAGCAGGCTACAGCGAGGCCAGCCTGCGCTCGGCGGTGCGAACCCAAAGCAGCCAGGATATCGCCGCCACCATCATTGGGCATATTCGCCAGGCCGCGCTCGGTGAACCGCTTATTCCGTTCGAGGAACGCGTTAAGCTGGCGCTGGACAAAATCTATGCCCAGCATAGCTGGAGTAAAGTGCAGAAACGCTGGCTGGAGCGGCTGGCAAAACAACTGGTGCATGAAGTGGTGCTGGATAAAAACTTCGTTAACCACCTGTTCTCCGCCGACGGCGGAACAAAGAAGCTCAACAGCCTGCTGGACAACCAACTGGACACCATTCTCGATCAGATGAGCGATGCATTGTGGGCACCAAAATCCGCCTGATCGTGATACCCTCCCCCATCATTTTTTGACAGACAAGCCGGGTAACCGGCCTCAACCGGAATAGCTATGAGTAACAACGAAATCGTTCAGAAACTCTGGAATCTTTGTGACGTCCTGCGTGACGATGGCATCAACTACAGTGATTACGTCACCGAGCTGGTATTACTGTTGTTTATCAAGATGGTGCACGAGAATACCGAAGCGGAAACGCTGGATAAACACATCCTGCCAGAAGGGTGCCGCTGGAGCGATTTAAATAGCAAATCCGGTCTTAACCTGCTGAACGACTACAAACAAATTCTGCTGAAACTCTCTACCGGTAAAGACGCCGAAGGCAAACTGGTCCACGCCGACCCGCTGATCACCGCAATTTATGCCGACGCGCAAACGCGCCTACGCGAGCCGCGCCACCTGGAGCAGTTGATCCGCTCGCTGGATCAGATTGACTGGTTCAGCGCGCAGAAAGACGGTCTGGGCGACCTGTATGAAGGGCTGCTAGAAAAGAACGCCGGTGAAACCAAGTCCGGTGCAGGGCAGTACTTTACCCCGCGTGCGCTGATCAACAGCATGGTGCGCTGCATCAAACCGCGGCCGGGCGAAGTGATTCAGGATCCTGCCGCCGGTACTGCGGGCTTTTTGATTGCCGCCGATCAGTACATCAAGGCCAACACCGACGATCTGTACGATCTGTCGGACAAAGAGCGCGTGTTCCAGAAGAACAAAGCCTTTATCGGCGTTGAGTTGGTGCCGTCCACCCGCCGTCTGGCGCTAATGAACTGCCTGCTGCACGGGATGGAAGGCGATGAAAAAGGCGTGGTACATCAGGGCAACGCGCTGGGCATGGCCGGGCAGTCGCTGGCGAAAGCCGATATCATTTTAGCCAACCCACCGTTTGGTACCTCCAAGGGCGGAGAAGCCAGTATTACCCGCGATGACCTTACCTATAACACCAGCAATAAACAGCTGGCCTTTTTACAGCATATTTACCGCAACCTGAAGCCGGGCGGTCGTGCCGCCGTTGTGCTGCCTGATAACGTGCTGTTCGAAGCCGGGGTCGGTGCCGACGTGCGTCGCGACCTGATGAACAAATGCAACCTGCATACCATTCTGCGTTTACCGACCGGGATTTTCTACGCGCAGGGCGTGAAAACCAACGTGCTGTTTTTCACCAAAGGCACCGACGCCGATAAATACCAGGAAGAGAACTGCACCGAAAACGTCTGGGTGTATGACCTGCGTACCAATATGCCGAGCTTCGGCAAGCGCACGCCGTTTACCGAGCAGCACCTGCAGCCGTTTGAAACCGTCTACGGTGAAGATCCGCACGGCTTAAGCCCGCGTACCGAGGGTGAATGGAGCTTTAACGCCGAAGAAAGCGAAGTCGCCGACAGCGAAGAGAACAAAAACACCGACCAGCACCAGGCCACCAGCCGCTGGCGTAAGTTCAGCCGCGAATGGATCCGCACGGCCAAATCCGATTCGCTGGATATCTCCTGGCTGAAGGATAAGGACAGCATCGACGCCGACAGCTTGCCAGAGCCGGACGTGCTGGCGGCGGAGGCGATGAGCGAGCTGGTGCAGGCGCTGGGCGAACTGGACGCGCTGATGCGCGAGCTGGGCGTGGGCGATGAGGCGGATGCGCAGCGCCAGTTACTGAGTGAAGCGTTTGGTGAGGTGAAGGCATGAGTGGGGGAAAATTGCCGGAGGGGTGGGTTGATACTCAATTAGGCAATATTGTTGACTATGGTAAAGCGACCAAAAGAGTTTTATCTGACGTTAATGATGACACATGGGTACTTGAACTCGAAGATATTGAAAAAGAATCATCAAAGCTATTAAGTACAGTCAGGGCAAGCGAGCGTCCGTTCAAAAGTACTAAAAATAGCTTTAAAAAAGGTGATGTGCTTTATGGAAAGCTACGTCCTTATCTCAATAAAATTATTATTGCAGAAGAGGATGGTGTTTGTACTACCGAGATTATTCCCCTAAGTGCGGAACCTTCATGCTGCAATAAATACATTTTCTACTGGCTTAAAAGCTCAACATTCCTGGGATATGTTAATGATGTCAGTTATGGCGTTAATATGCCCCGCCTCGGTACAGCTGATGGTCTTAAGGCACCATTATTGCTCGCCCCTCTTGCTGAGCAAAAAATCATCGCCGAAAAACTCGATACGCTGCTGGCGCAGGTAGACAGCACCAAAGCACGTCTTGAGCAAATCCCGCAAATCCTCAAACGTTTTAGTCAGGCGGTACTAGCAGCTGCTGTCAATGGGAAACTAACAAAAGAACTTCATGAGACAAATCAATTCAAGCAAACGGACTTGAGTATTTCAATTCCATCTTCATGGAAAATAGGTGAAATCGGTCAATTTGTGGATGTGAAGGGTGGTAAAAGGTTACCAAAAGGTGAATCATTAATAACTGAGAATTCAGGCTTTCCATATATTAGGGCTGGACAATTAAAGAATGGAACAGTTATTCCAGAAGGACAATTATACTTAGAAGAACATACACAGAAAAGCATTTCAAAATATACAGTCGCCACTGGAGATCTTTATATAACCATAGTTGGTGCATGTATCGGTGATACAGGTATCATTCCCGAAGAATATAACAATGCAAATTTAACAGAAAACGCTGCTAAGCTGTGTAATTTAAAGGAAGAAATCTCCAACAAATTTCTTTCTTTATGGCTAAGGAGTAGCTATCTTCAGGATGTTATAAACTCAGAAATAAAATCTGGAGCTCAAGGTAAACTTGCTTTAGCAAGGATAAAATCACTTCCCTTACTGCTACCTCCGCTACCTGAACAACACGAAATCGTCCGCCGCGTCGAACAACTCTTCGCTTACGCCGACACCATCGAAAAACAGGTCAACAACGCCCTGACCCGCGTCAATAACCTCACCCAGTCGATCCTGGCGAAGGCCTTCCGCGGCGAGCTGACCGCCCAGTGGCGTGCGGAAAACCCGGATCTGATCAGCGGTGAAAACAGCGCCGCCGCCCTTCTGGAAAAAATCAAAGCCGAACGCGCTGCCAGCGGTGGTAAAAAAAACACGCGAAAAAAAGCCTGACCGTTATTTTCAAGCGCATCTGATCGGTGCGCTTTTTATTATTTTCGCCGTATCCATAACCGTCAAAAATATATCCAGCTCTTTCCTGTTCATTCCCATTACAGTCTATTTTCAGCTGGACTTTCCTTCTATTCCCTGATGATATGTACAGGTATTTAACGCAAGACGCCCGTGCTGCAACACGAGCGCCTTGCTAATCACAACCACTATTGGAATAGGAATAGAGATCATGACTACCCCGCATTCTATTGCAGAATTCACCGATCCAGAAGTCTCCCCGGCAAATAACCGCGTCGCCACCGTCAGTTATGCGAGCCGCTTTGAAGATCACCAGCATATCCCCGCGCTCACCCTAAAAGGCCAGTGGCTGGAAGCTGCCGGTTTTACCACTGGTGCCAAAATCGATATAAAAGTAATGGAAGGCTGCATCGTGCTGACCGTCAAACCACCAGAGCCGGAATTAATGCATTCCCTTCGTCAGGTCAATAAACTGTCTGCACGCAAGCAAAAGCAGGTTCAGGAATTTATTGGTGTGATCAGCGGTAAAGCCACAAATAAACTGCGAGCGTAACGCACTGTCATATGCGGAGCGCAGCCCCTCGCGCTCCACTGCGTATTCTTGCACACGCCTGTATCAGAAATCGTTTATTCTGTTTTCGATGTCATCCGCATGGCCTGTACCCCGCAGGCGAACAAAAACGAACGACACCACACTGCGGAATATCCACAGAAACAGCGTGCGTCCAGGTTTCGGTGAAACTACCCAGCCTCTGCGCCCGGTATGCTGGAAACAGGTATAAACACCCTTTACCTGTGCAATCGCAAGTACGTTGTGACGGCATTGAAAGGCGTTAATTGATCTTTTTGTTCACGAATTGAATTTGTTCACGCAGCATGAACAAACATATTTCGTGAACAAGCGACACCTTACCCCCGCTCCCCCGTCCCCCACATCTCCCTTAGCCACTCGGCGCGCTGCACAATAGCGGGGATGGCTTTCTGTTCCCAGAAACGCAGTGAAATATGGCCACTGCTCATGCCGCCGCGGCAAAAACGCGGGATATAGACCGCATCGTCATCAAGCATGGATGAATTGGTTCGCGCGAGCACAACGTTACGCAGCAGCGCGGTCAGCTCTTTTAGCGTGTCCGGCAACGGGACACGGGATAACGATTTGCGCATCTCCATCCATAACCAGGGGTCGCCTCTGAGTCCCCAACCAGAGTGGTCCGGTGTCAGCAAATCGCCAATCGTTGCCCAGCGGTGTTCCAACGGAATGCATGATTTGCGTTTTTCCAATGCCAGGAGCTGGGGTAAAAATTCATCACGCCAGTAGTCGGTATCCACCCACCAGTGCGGGGGAATCGAGGCGTGGCGTACAAAGGGCGTAGAGAGCGATGTTCCCGTCATCGCCATAAAGGCGCCATAAAAGCGCTCCTTCGCACTGGCCGTTGGCGAAACACACTCTTCATCACTGAGCAACATCACCAGATTGTCCATCAGCAACTTATCGGGATAATTCATCAATTCCGGCATGCCCTGGGCGAAAATCTTACGCATTAACTGGGCGAGCGTTCGCGGGGCCGGATAAAGCACAAACCACAGATCCTGGCGCTGCGCATGCTTCTTAACGGCAATGTCATACGCCGTTTGCTGTTTATCGTGCGTCTTGAGCTGGGTATCCGCGCCGAACTGCAACAAGCGCCCAATGACCGCTAAATCCGCACCGTGCCACGCGGCCTGATGCAGTGCGGAATAGCCTTTTTTCTGCGAAACATGATTAATCAGCGAGGGATATTGTTCGAGGACAGCCAGAACCTCATCCCACTTCCCCTGCCATGCATTAAGAGAAAGCTGGCCTGCCGCCAGCGCCAGAGAATCGGCCATGGAGCCTCCTTTTTGCTGTTCCGTCTTACTTTCATCCTTTAGCGAGTGATTTCATTGTTCGCTAAGGGGAAGACACTTATTTCCCCTTTTGAAACGTCAACCCCTACCACTACGCTGCGTGTCGGCGGGCTTTGGGTTCTCGATTTAAGGATGTACTTAACGATAAATTGCCCGTCGCTGGCGAAAGTATAGAAAGAGGGCGGAATACACAGTTGCGCATCTTTCACCTTTAAGGGCGGCATCAAAGTATATTTATGTCTCGGGGGCGGAATATTGCGCGGATTAATAGAGATAAATACCGGCTGGTAATCTCCCGCATGATGAACGGCAAAACAGACTTCATTATTTGCTGTACGCCTCACCGAGGTGGTTTCATCGGGCCTTAGCCTGTCGCCTGAGCCCGGACAGCCAGTCAGTGCCAGCAGGGACGCCAGTAATAACATACCGCGTGTTATCCCCTTTCTTAGCACCATGGAAACCCCTGCAACGTTTTTTGATATTCAGGCAACATGCGGGACTCACGGAGATCCCCGTCAAGCGTCACATCGCCTCTCGCTCTTAATGCCATCCAGGAAGCATAGCCGTAAGTTTTGAGAATGAAATAATCGGCAATGATTTGTGCCTGCTGTTCCATCGAATAACGTCGTAAAGGTCGCCCATTTAAATGGTAGCGATAACTCACCAGCCCACTGACTAAGCCATTAACACGCACATTCATGCCGCGGTTACGCTGCCAGATATGGCTGAGTTCATGAATAAATATATGCTGAAAAGGATGCGACTCTCGCGAAAAATCGTTCCGGTACCATTCGCGAAAATAGAGCTCGCCATCGGGTGCCATTCCCGCGCTTTGCGGCTGTAAGCCAAACGGAAAATAGCTCTCGTGATGCACCCAGACTTTATGGTATTCAATACTATTACCGAAGACACTTCTGGCCAGACGGATCTCGCCCGGCTGCAATAACCGCTGACTCCCTTCCCCGTCCATAGACACCCTCTGATTATGGCGACCTCATATATATAAACCTTACGAATGATTTTTCAATCGCCGCGGCGTGACATTTCGTCTTTCAAATGCAGATATCCACACACCATTTCCCCCAGTTCTGCCGCAAACACGGTGATCTCCGCCTCGCTTCGCGGCACAGAAGAGAACGCCTTGCCCACCGCGCCAATGGTGGTGGTCACCAGTTCGCAGACCAGCGCCTGTTTTGCGGGCGTCTCATTCGGTAGCACCTCCTGCACAAAGGTCTGAAAGATACCCTCCCCCGCAGCTTTTGCTGCCATCACTTCCGGCGCATCGCGATACAACGGCGCAGCATCATCCAGCGCGGTACGCATTGCTGCCTCTTCGCACTCCGAGCGCACAAAAGCCAGCACCAGCGTGCGCATTCGCTGGAGTGGCGGATAATGGGCGTCCTGCAAAATCGCCCGCATCAGTGCGCTTGTACGCTGCCACTCTTCAAGCTGGAGCTGGAAAAGAATCGAAGCTTTATTGGGAAAGTACTGATACACCGAACCAACGCTAACGCCCGCACGTTCGGCCACCCGCGCGGTGGTAAAACGCGGTGCTCCTTCCTCGGCTAAAACCTGAATAGCGGCTTCCATGATTGCCGTCACCAGGGCGGTAGAACGTGCCTGACGCGGCTGTTTTCGTGAGGAAATACGCGGGGTTGAACGGGATGCCATCGGGTGAGTCTCCAGCGAAAGGAATGCGAATAGTGAATGTGACGAATCCATCATATTCTAAATGCGAATAATTCGTCATATTTTATACTGGAGTCCTGCATGACCATGACCATGACCACCCTTACCACCGCACCGCTGTCCCTGTTGCTGGAACGTCTGTTTGCCGAGGCCGAGGCAGCCACCAGCCCCGTACTGGATGATGTCTCCGAAGAGGAACAGATGCGTCTGTTACAGAGCAAAACCGACTACCGGGATCTGTACGGGCGCCTGAAAGATCTGTGGCTGCCAGTGTCAAAAGAGACCGGCACACTGCTGTATATGCTGGCGCGCAGCAGTAACGCGCGCACTATTGTCGAGTACGGCACCTCGTTTGGGATCTCCGCGCTCCATCTGGCGGCGGCACTACGTGATAATGGTGGCGGCAGGTTGATTACCTGCGAGTTCGAGCCCTCCAAAGCGGCACGCGCCCGGCAGCATTTTAACCTGGGTGGCGTGAGCGATCTGATTGAGATCCGCGAAGGTGATGCGCTGGAAACCCTGCGTCAGGATCTGCCTGAATCGATTGATCTGGTGCTACTCGACGGCGCGAAATCGCTCTACCCGGAGATTCTGGCGTTACTGGAACCGCACCTGAGAAAAGGCGCGCTGATCGTCGCCGATAACGCCGATTATTACCCGCCGTATCTGGAAAAAGTCCGCTCGCCAGAAAACGGCTATTTGTCGACGCCGTTTAGCGAGGATGTGGAGCTGTCTGTCTGGCTGGGATGAGGGATTGAAAGCCCGCCGTGTAAGGCGGGCCGCACGCACCACTGAAAAAGAGGTTACGCGCTTTTTTGAAGCTCCCGGCGCGCCAGATCGGCAAAGAAACCACTTCGCGATCCGTACTCCCGATGAAGCTCAACATAGGTATCTATTTTTACTAATAAATTTTGCGGTAAGGTAATATTTAACTTCACCGCTTTACTGTCATATTTGCTTAAATCAACATCGACATAAGCCCAGATACCACCCTGGCAATCTTCATCATTCATATGCACGGAAATGCTCTGCGCCTGTGGCACAAGTTCTCCTTTCTCAGTGACATAATCCAGATGAGCGTCGATCGCATTCCAGGCATCAGCGATCGCGGCATCAATCGTTTCACCTGCGAAATAGCAGCCCGTGATGTCCGGTACAAATCCGGAGAAACTGCCGCTATCAGCCTGATGCAGATAGATCGGAAATTTCATGGTTTACCTCTATTAAGATTGAAAGGGCACCGGCCCGGTGCCGTTTTAATTACGTTTGTTTCAGGATTTTCTGCAATGTTCCCTTTGCAATATCCTTTTCAGGGTTAGGTACCGTAATGACATACGCTACTCCCGCCTTCACGAACGAGTGGTGACTTCCTTTCACCCGGTCAAGAACCCAGCCACGCTCTTGCAGTTGTTTCATGAGTTCTCTGCTTGTCATCCCTTTCGATAATGTCTCCCTTTTAACAACGCAAAGAGAGTGTACCCACTATCCACACCAGCACCAATGCATTTGTAGGTATAGTAGGTATAAATAGTATTTAGCGCATGTAGCCATCCGGGATTTCCCCGGTGGCGCTGCGCTTACCGGGGCTACTCGTCAAAAAACACCATCCCCTTGTATGGCTTCGCGCGGCAGGCGGCCAGCCGTTGCGCGAGGCTACCCACGTGGGCTTCCAGCTTGTGCCCATCCGGGTCGAGAAAATAGAACGACTCCCCTTCGCTTCTGTTCTCTTTCCACGACGTTACCCCCGCTTGCGTAAGGCGTGCCACAAACGTAGCAAAATCATTTTCATCGATACTAAAGGCATAGTGGGTGTAGTCGCTCTCCTGCGGGGCGATGTACCGCCGCTGCGCGTCCAGCGACAGGCAGAGCCACAGGTCGCCGCAGCGCAGATACGCGCCGTTATCCCAGCGTGCATGCAGGGGTAACCCCAACAGATGATGGTAAAAACCGATGCTGCTGGCGATATCGCTGACCGCCAGCGTCAGGTGATTCAGACCTTTTAACATGTTGTCATCTCAGCAGAAATTAAAGGCAGTCGAGTAAGTGTTGTCGCAGCCACTGGTGTGCCGGGTCACGGTGCAGACGCTCATGCCAGAGCATCAGCATATCGAACCCCGGCAGCGGCACGGGCGGCTCCACCACCTGCAAGGCTCCTGCCTTTTTCACCAGACGTTCCGGCAGCACGGCTACCAGGTCGCTGGTGGCCAGCGCCTCCAGCATAAACAAGAAATGTGGCACAGAGAGCACGACGCGCCGCGAAAGCCCACTTTTTGCCAGCACCTCATCGGTTATCGCGCTAAAGCCCCCGCCTTCCGGCGACACAATCACATGCTCCAGCCTGCAGAACTGCGCCAGCGTCGGGCGACGTTTTAAGGCCGGGTGATTCAGCCGCCCGGCCAGCACATAGCGTTCGGTAAACAGCAGCCGCTGATGCAATGCAGGCGGCGATCCTTCTCGGGTATGAAAGATCAGGTCGACATCGCCCTGCTCCGCCTGGCGCAAAATTTGCGGGGGATTGAGCTCGAAGAGCGCCAGCCGGGTACCCGGTGCAGCCGCCCGCAGGCTGTTGAGCGCGGGCAACACCACGGCCGACTCGGTGTAATCCGTGGCCACGATCCTCCAGGTGAGATCGGCATTTGCCGGATCAAAAGGGCTACCGGACGAGACGGCGCTTTCCAGCGCATCAAGCGCCTGTCGCAGCGGTAGACGCAGTTCATCGGCACGGGCGGTCGGCTGCATACCACGCGGCCCCGGCAGCAACAGCGGGTCACCAAAGATCTCCCGCAGGCGGGCAAGCTGCACGCTGACCGAGGGCTGCGACAAATTGAGCCGTTGCGCCGCCCGCGTCACGTTAAGTTCGGTCAACAGGACATCCAGCGTCGCCAGCAGATTCAAATCGATACGACGGAAATTAACCATGACTATACCTGCAATATCAGCAATTAATTTCTACTATACCTTCCCATTCATTACCGTGGGGTGACTTTCCCAACACCAGGTACACACAATGAATGTTTTGATTGTTTACGCCCATCCCGAAGCCCACTCTCTGAACGGCGCGCTGAATGCCTTTGCCATTTCGCATCTGGAAAATAGCGGACACCACGTGCAGGTTTCCGATCTCTACGCCATGAACTGGAAATCACAACTGGATGCCAGCGACACGCTCGCCCCGCTGGCGGGTGACCATTTCCACCCGTCACTGGATTCAAAAAAGGCCTTTGAGCAGGGTTTGCAAAGTGCGGATATCGCTGGCGAACAGGCGAAATTACGCTGGGCAGATGCGGTCATTTTCCAGTTTCCGCTGTGGTGGTTTTCGATGCCTGCCATTATGAAAGGGTGGTTCGACAGGGTTTACGCTTATGGATTTGCCTATGGTGTGGGCGAACACAGCGACACTCACTGGGGCGATCGCTATGGCGAGGGGAGTCTGTCCGGCAAGCGGGCGATGTTGCTGGTGACGACAGGCGGCTGGGAATCACACTATAGCCCGCGTGGGATCAACGGCCCCATCGACGATATTCTGTTCCCCATCCAGCACGGGATGCTGTTTTATCCGGGCTTCGAAGTGTTGCCGCCGCTGGTGATTTATCGCACCAGCAAGACAGATGATGAGAAATATGCAGCGTATTGCCAGCAACTGGCACAGCGTCTGGACACGCTTTGGCAGGCGGAACCGCTGCCCTTCCGTCGGCAAAATGCCGGGGATTACACCATTCCCGCGCTAACCCTGCGCCCGGATATCGCACCAGGCGAGAGCGGATTTGGTGTGCATGTGAAGTGACATCCATTCAGGTATGAAATACGTTACCCGTATATGAATAAAATGGCACCCTGTTTACCCAAAAAGACCAAAAGGGTAAACCGGGATGCCATTCAGCGAAAAATGCCTTATTCCGGCTCTTTGACCTGCGCGACAAATGACGGGAGATCCCAGGTGCCGCCCGCGCGAATGTAGCGGCACATACCTGTGGTAGATTCGCTGCTCTGGGTAAATGCTTTACCGTCCCACACCCACTCCGCGGATGCCCAGCAATCGCCTATCCCGCGGCCGCGCTGACCCAGCGAAATCAGGCCATCGCTGTAATCCGATGCGGAATCGGTCACTAGCACGGGTTCGCCCGCGAGCTTGCTGTCGATAACCCAGAAACCATAGCCTTCGTTATAGGCCGCACGCCAGCAGAGCGTGGAAATCAGCGCATGGGTATCGTCAAGCGGCGTCAGGCTGATATTGTTATCGCCCTCATCCGCCTGCGGGTCCGGCGATTTCAAACGTTCACAATTGGTGTCTTTCGGTAACGAAGCAATCAATTTAGGCTTAAGCGCGGCGACTTCCGTTTCATTGAGCACGCGCTCCTGCGCATCGCTCACTTTGGCGGCCTGAATCACCGGGGGCTCTTTCGCCGCCGGTACGCCACTTTCCGGTTTATCGCCTTTCTTCACCAGCGCGCCGGGGGTGTCCAGACGCCCCTGCACATCATCCATTTTCAGCAGCACCGCTGTCGCGCCATCGCCAGACAGCTCGAACGGCTTCGCACCGCCTTTAAATTCCACTTTGCCGCTGCCTTTTACTGCCTCGATCAGCGCCTGAGTTTGCGCGGGAGACAACCGCCAGGTATCGGTGTCCTCCGGCTCAACTTCACCGATCTCTTTGTCATCAATCCACAGAACCAATTTGGGCTGCGGTGCAGTCTCATCGGATTCCATTTCCGCGAGCACAACATCGACAACAAGCGGAGCATCCGCACCGGCTTTACGCACCAGCAGTACCGACCCGCTGGCTTCTTCTTCCTTGCTATAACCCGCAGCGCGACAGGTTAACGTGTTGTCACAAACGACTTCCCAATCTTTGTGGTTAAACGTGGTGCTATTGTTTTCTGCCATTGCCGGCGCACTGAGCGTCGCTATCATCACCAGTGCGGCTTTATAACTTTTATTCATGCCGTTTCTCCGTATTCACCATCGTCGACAGTGTGAAGAATTTAGTGCATTCGGAGAAGTGAAATTTTTTCTACGGTGAAAGGAAATAACGTGGATTTGATCCCCCTCGCACAGGAAGGGGATCGGGAGAGGGGAAATTAATCCAGCTTCAGGTCCCCGTAGCTGTTTACTACGCGGGAGACAATGCCGTAATCAATCGCTTCTTGCGGGTTCATCCAGTAGTTGCGGTCAGTGTCTTGTTTCACTTTCTCAACCGGTTGCCCGGTCGCATCGGCGATAAGACGGTTAACGCGATCCAGCATGCGGATGATCTCTTTCGCTTCAATCTCAATGTCGCTGGCCTGGCCACGCACGCCGCCCAGCGGCTGATGGATCATAAAGCGGGTGTTTGGCAGCGCGTAGCGATGCTCTTTTTTCGCCGCCAGGAAAATGGTGATCCCGGCGCTCGCCACCCAGCCCGTGCCAATGATATGCACTTCCGGCTTGATGAATTTAATGATGTCGTGAATGGTATCCGCAGCTTCTACATGGCCGCCCTGGCTATTCAGGTAGATTTTGATCGGCGCATCGCTGATCCCCTGCAACAGCAGCAGTTGGGTCACCACTTTTTCGGTCAGCGTCTGGTTAATCTCACCGGAGATAATGATCGAGCGCGAATCCAGCAACTTCTGCTGCATCATCTGAGTGACGTTGCCGCCTTCGTTCTCTTTTTTATCGTCGTCTTTACTGCCCATATAATGCATGGTGAATCCCCCGTAGTGATAATGGCATTAAGCATAGTCTACGCCATAAAAGGCGGAAAATAACAAGATGTTATCTCCGCACTTTTCGGGGGTTCAATAACCCAGATCGTTACGACGCAATCCCAGGTCTTTCAATTGCTCATCGCTAAGATTGCTCAAAATTATCCGCGTCTGGCGCCGTTCCCATTTTCTTTTCGCCCAATGCCACAGTTGTACTATCCCGACAAACGGTCTTTTCGGTCTATTTTCAAAGAATTCCATCGCGTCTCTCCTCACCTGAACAGAGCCCTATTTTCTCTGGAATTCCTGTATGCAATACAGACGCAGAAATTACTTTTCTTTAACATACAGATCGCCTACAACTGTATCTGAACGGCATTTTTCTTCGCCATCTGTACTGGTTTTACAATCTGTATGGTGACAACAAAGGATACAGCATGACACGTTATGAAAACCTGGCCACCTTACTGGCGGAGCGCATCGAACAAGGGCTCTACCGCCATGGCGAGAAATTGCCATCCGTCAGAAATCTGAGCCAGGAGCATGGCGTGAGCATCAGCACTGTACAGCAGGCGTATCAGGTGCTGGAAAACCTACAGTTGATCACCCCGCAGCCGCGCTCGGGCTATTTTGTCGCCCCGCGCAAAGCCAAACCGCCGGTGCCTGCCATATCGCGCCCGGTTCAGCGCCCGGTAGAAGTGACGCAGTGGGATGAAGTCCTCACACTGCTCGATGCCCGTTCGGACAAAGAGATGCTCAATTTTGGCGGCGGTGCGCCGGACATTTCGCAACCGACGCTGAAACCGCTGTGGCGCGAAATGGCGCGCCTGGTGCAGCACAATCAGTGCGACATTCTGAGCTACGACGCCCTGCAAGGACGGCAAGAACTGCGCGAGCAGATCTCCCGCCTGATGGTTGATGGCGGCACGGTGGTGGACCCGGAAGATATCGTGATCACCAACGGCTGCCACGGCGCGCTGAGCATTGCCCTGCTTTCGGTGTGTAAACCGGGCGATATCGTGGCCGTGGAGTCCCCTTCCTACTATGGCACTATGCAGTTACTGCGCGGTTTTGGCATTAAAGCGATGGAGATCCCAACCGATCCGGAAACCGGGATCAGCATTGAGGCACTGGAACTTGCGCTGGAACAGTGGCCGATCAAAGGGGTGATCCTTGTGCCAAGTTGCAGCAACCCGCAGGGTTCGATCATGCCGGATGCGCGCAAAAAAGCGATACTCGCACTGGCGCAGCGGCATGACATTGTCATTTTTGAAGACGATATCTATGGCGAGCTCGTCACCGATTATCCCCGCCCGCGCACCATTAAATCTTTTGATATCGATGGCCGCGTGTTGCTCTGCAGTTCGTTTACCAAATCGGTCGCGCCGGGGCTACGTGTGGGCTGGATTGTACCGGGGCGCTATCGCGATCGGGTGCTGCATATGAAATATGCCGCTATCGGCAGCACAGTGCCCACTAATCAGTTGGCGATGGCGGCGTTTATTCGCGACGGCCATTACCATCGCCATATTCGCCGGATGCGCCAGTTTTATCAGCAGCACCTGGAAACCTATACCTGTTGGATCCGCCAGTATTTCCCTTGCGGAATCTGCGTTACGCGGCCAAAAGGTGGCTATATGCTGTGGGTGGAGCTACCGGAAGGGGTGGATATGCTCTGTGTCTCGCGCCAGCTTTGTCGGCTGAAAATCCAGATTGCGCCAGGCTCGCTTTTTTCCGCCTCGGGGAAATACCGCAACTGCCTGCGCATTAACTGTGCCCTGCCGCTGACTGAACGGTATCGCGAGGCCATTTCGAAGCTGGGCGAAGCTATTCATTTCGCGATGGAAGAGAGTTAATCTCCCCTTCGTTTTCCCTCCCCGGTGGCGCTTCGCTTACCGGGGCTACCAAACCACCGCACCTGCGGCCCCGGTAAAATCACAGCCCGGGTAAGGCGCATGCGTGCCGCCCCCCGGGAGTACTCAAGACACTCAGAACTTATACGACAGGCTGCCCACGATGCTGCGCTCGGCACCAAAGTAGCAGTAAGAGAGCGAGTTACAGGCGGCGATATAGCTCTTGTCCGTCAGGTTATTGACATTAACCTGTGCGCTCAGCCCTTTCAGACCTACCTTCGACAGATCATAGCCGACCGCCAGATCCACCAGCGTATAGGACGGCAGCGTATGCGTGTTCTGGCGATCCGAGGTAATGCCATTCACATAGCGCACGCCGGAACCGACGGTCAGCCCATCCAGCGGCCCGCTCTTCACATCGTAGCTCAGCCAGGCGCTGGCCTGATTACGCGGTGCGTAGACGGCGCGCTTGCCCTGCTCTTCCGGGCTGCTCTTCTTGTAGCGAATATCGGTGTAGGTATAGGCCGCCTGTAGACGCAGGCTATCCGTTAACTGCCCCACCGCTTCCAGTTCCACCCCTTCGGATTCGATCTCGCCGATAGAGCGGTACGGATCGGTCGGCTCTTCTTTGGTGGCGATATTCTTCTGGTTGATGCGGAACACCGAGGCGCTGTACATCGTCTGCGTCCCTTCCGGCTCGAATTTCAACCCGGCTTCCCACTGTTTCCCCTTCATCGGCTCCAGGATCTTGCCGTTTTCATCGGTAAAGCTGGTCGGCGTGAACGCGGTTGAGTAGCTAACGTAAGGCGCAATCCCGTTATCGAACAGATACAGCAATGCCGCACGGCTGCTGTAATGGCCTTGATCCAGGGTATCGCTGGTGTCATTGAGCTTATTAACGTTTGTGACTTTCACCTGATCGTGGCGGCCGCCCAGCGTCAGACGCCACTTATTGAGTGACATCTGATCCTGGACGTAGATCCCGGTCTGCTCCAGCTTATGCTTCTCGCTGCTGTACTGCGTGATGTAATCCGGATCTGCGCCATACACCGGGTTAAACGCGTCGATCGCCGGGAAAGCGCCGTAGTAACCGGCCACATTATTGCTGCGGCGCTGGTAATCCACCCCCATCAACAGGCGATGGTTAACCGGGCCGGTCTCCACGCTGCCATCCAGTTGGTTGTCCAGCGTGATGGCATTCATCTTCTCATCAGAACCGGAATAGCCACGGTTCAGTTCGGTATCGTTGAGCCAGCCTGCCGCATACACCTGATTCAGGTTCACTTTGGTGTGCAGATAGCGCAATTTCTGGCGTACTGACCAGCCGCTATCAAAGGCATGTTCGAAGTTGTAGCCGACCATGTTTTCGCGGCGGTCGTACTTGTCGTAATCGTCTTCCCCTTCATAGAAGGTATTGGAAATTTTCTGCCCGGCGTGAGGGACAACGGTGCCTTCATACGGTAAGCCCGAGTGACTACCCCCTTCCGGATCGCGATGCAGATAGGCCATCAGATCCAGGCGTGTGCTATCGGTGATGCGCCAGGTGAGGCTCGGCATCAGGGCATAGCGCTCTTCTTTTAAGGGATCGAACTGGGAGTCCGCATAGCGGGTCATGCCGGTTAAACGCACGGCAACGCGGTCGTTATCATCCACCGGGCCGGTCACATCAAAGGCCGCACCGCGCTGGTTGTTATTCCCGGCGAACACTTTGATTTCGCCCCCCGGATCAAACGACGGTTTACGGGAATTCAACGCCACAATCCCGCCAGGCGAAGAGCGACCATACAGTACGGAGGCCGGGCCGCGCACCACTTCGATACTATCGAGGAACCACGGGTCCACCACCAACGAACTGTGCGAGTTGGTGTCCCCCATCATTTTCAGGCCGTCGAGATAGATATTATCCAGACTCCCATCGGAAAAGCCGCGCAAGACGATGTAATCAAAGCGGTTGGAGGCACCAATCTGGTTGGCATAGACACCCGGCGTGTAGCCCACCGCCTGACGCACGCTGGTAGCCCCCTGCTCTTCATACTGTTGACGCGTCACAATAGAGACCGACTGCGGGGTTTCGATATCCGGCGTTTCCAGCTTGGTTGCACCACTTTGCATTTGTGAGGTCACCACCACCGTCTCTTCTTTTGTCGACGAGGTGTCCTGTGCCAGGACCGTCGCGCTCAATCCACCCGTCATGCAGCCAATCATCAGCGCCAGTCGCGTTTTTGCGAACATGAAAATCTCCAGAAGCCGTTTTTATTGTAAATAAGAATTATTACCCTTTTGCCGACGGCGGCAGGTATGCGCAATGACAAGAGACGTATGCGCGGTGACAAAACAGATCACAACAGTGGAACTTTGGTCTACAGGCCCGTGGATGACCGGATGAAGAACAGGGATTAACAGGCGTGGCGCGCCTCTCCGGGGGTAATGCCATAGCGACGGCGAAAGGCGGTAGAAAAATTGGTGGCGTGCTGATATCCCGACATCCACGCTGCCTGCTGCACGCTGTACCCCTGTGCCAGGTAGCGGCGGGCCAACTCCAGACGGCAATCGCGAAGATAATCAAACACCGAGTGACCATAGGCCTGGCGAAACTTGGCCCGCAGGCTGCTGCTGCTCATGGCTGCCAGTTGGGCCAGTTCCGTGAGGGTGTACTCTTTCTCCGGCTGTTGCTCCAGCAAGCGACGCACGGTTTCGAGCCGATGGTGTTCGCCGCTGGGGGCATGGCGGGATGTGTGATTTTGCAGACGCAGTGACAGGCCGTGACCTAGCAGTTGTAGCATGACGCCTTCGAGCATTAACTGGCGCGACAGCCCCGGTTGGCTGGACTGCTGGATGTATTGCAGGCCAGAGAGCAAAAAGCCCGGCACCTGCCATAAGAAGGTTGGCGCACCGCCGTTTTCCCACTGCTGAAGCAACGCAGAGAGCAGCGGCGATTGCCAGCAGCGCGCCGGGTCTACGCCCAGTGAAATCGTGCGTAAGTGGTAGTCGGCAAGATGTACGGCGTTCATCACCTGCTGCTCGCCAAGGCGCGAGGTAAAGGCCATACCGGAGCGCACCACAAATTCCTGACCGTTGACGCGCAGCATCACGCTACCTTCCAGCACCACCAGCATATAGAGCGGGCAGCTATGCAAGGAGGTGGTTTCATAGGGTTGCAGGACGCGGATATCTGAGCTGGTGAGGTTGAGACCGGATGAGAACGACATCTCTTCGACATCGCCCTGAATGACAATGTGTTTTTCTTTACTGACGTCGCGGCAGACAGAGAGTGACGGGAAGCGATAATCAATGCCGTAGCGTTCGCCAAACCCGATAAAATCTTCAACGGAAAAGTGTCTTTTTTGCATAGCGGGCAGCCATTGTGATCCTGTCCAATGTTCAACATTCCACCGGGGATGCGCGAAAGTTTCCGGGTCGACGCCCTGAAAAACGCCTACAGATTACCATTGCCCCCGCCAGGCGGCAATAATATTGAGAATTGTTCTCACCTTTAGGTCAACCCCGGATGCGGCGTAAACGCCTTATCCGAACCGTACAGGGGCTGAGGAATCCCCACAAAAATGCGAGCACGAACGGTCCGAGGGCCAGGGTGAGGGGGATATGCGGCTCAGGTGGTCATTCCGTTCACCTTATGTTCCTTGCTTTTCTGTCGCGACAGAACCCGTGAACGTGCCAGGGGGACACAAAGATGTCGCTGTGGTTGTCATGCTGGGAAACGGGTCAGCCTGGCTAAAAAGGTTGCAGACGTTCACAGTATCTACCACGTAGCCCCGGCAAGCGCAGCGCCGCCGGGGGGAAGGAATATTATGGCGATAACATTATACTGCGTTAATTAATTCCATAATAATCATAGTCGCACACAAATATTATGGATATTATCCCCCATTAATATTCCCAATGGCTTATCGATACCTTTCTCCTTAATTTCCCCATTATCTTCTTCATTATTTCTCCACAATATGGACTTTTGTAAATCCATATTATCTCCCCAGAAAATGCTTAACGCCTGGCGCAAAATTCATATATTCTTACGGCAAATGAGAACGATCATTCTCAACACCACTACCCGGAGCCCGGCATGACACAAAAAGTCTCGCAGCAAGAACGCCATCAGATGCGCCAGGACGAAATCATTGTCGCGGCGCGGCGCTGCTTTCGTGCCAGCGGTTTTCATGCGGCCAGCATGTCGCAAATCGCGCTGGAGGCTCAGTTGAGCGTCGGGCAGATTTATCGCTATTTCGCCAGTAAAGACGCCATTATCGAAGAGATGATCCGCCGCATCATCGACTACCGTATCGCGGAAATGGAAAGCAACGCCCAGACTCAGCATATCCCGCAGGTGCTGGCCTGGCGGCAAACGCTCAGCCACGACGATGATGCGCTGATGCTGGAAGTGGCGGCCGAGGCAACCCGCAATCCACGCGTTGCAGCAATGATGGCGCAGGCCGATGCGCGCATGTATGAAACCGCCTGCGCCCACCTGAAAAAGGCGCACCCGCATCTTGAAGATAGCCGTGTCCGCTGCTGCGTGGAGATTATGGCGTCGCTGATAGAAGGCACCATTTTTAGAAACCTGACGCCGCAAAAATGCGACCCGGCGCAATTACAGAAAATATATCAGGACATAATACATATGTTATTTACTGAAAAATAATCAGGGATTAAACGAATTTCAGGCGATGTATAACGACATCGCCCGTCATCATTTCCGCTAATAGCGGAAGTGGCGTATTGCCATCGCCAAAATATGGTCAACCAGCCGCCCTTTGATTATCAACGGGCAGGCCTTTTACACGCCGGGAAAATATAATGAAGTTAATAAAAACTACCGTCGTGGCATTATTCGCATTAACTGGCTGCGACAATGCCACGCCACCTGCACAACACAACGCGGTCCAGGAAGTCGGGGTCGTCACGCTCCAGAGCCAACCGCTTGCCGTGTTCAGCACCCTGACCGGGCGCACCTCGGCCTCGCTGAGCGCGGAAGTCCGCCCGCAAGTTGGCGGCATCATTCAGAAGCGCCTCTTCACAGAAGGTGACACCGTGAAAGCCGGCCAGCCGCTATATCAGATTGACCCGTCCAGCTATCGTGCCGCCTTCAATGAAGCCGATGCCTCACTCAAACAGGCGCAATCGCTGGTGGAATCCGACTGCCAGAAAGCGCGCCGCTATGCGCTGCTGGTAAAAGACAACGGCGTATCACAGCAGGATGCCGACGACGCGAAATCTACCTGTGCGCAGGACCGCGCCAGCGTCAGCGCCAAACAGGCGGCGCTGGAAAGCGCGCGTATCAACCTGAACTGGACCACCATCACGTCACCGATTAGCGGGCGGATTGGCATCTCGTCTGTCACTCCCGGTGCGCTGGTCACGGCCGAACAAACCACGGCGCTGGCCACCGTGCGCGGGCTGGACACCATGTATGTCGATCTCACCCGCTCCAGTGCCGACCTGCTGCGTTTACGTAAGCAGGCGCTCGCCAGTAATGACAGCACGCTGAATGTATCGCTGATTCTGGAAGATGGCAGCACCTACAGCGAAACCGGCAAACTGGCGCTGACCGAAGTGGCCGTGGATGAAGCCACCGGTTCTGTCACCCTGCGCGCTATCTTCCCTAATCCGCATCAGCAACTGCTGCCCGGCATGTTTGTCCGCGCCAGAATCAATGAAGGCGTGATGGAAAACGCCATTCTCGCCCCACAACAGGGCATCACCCGCGACAGCAAAGGCAATGCCACGGCGCTGGTGGTCAACGCTCAAAACAAGGTCGAGCAGCGCAGCGTCGAAACGGGTGACACCTACGGCGATAAATGGCTGGTCCTGAAAGGGCTGCAAAGCGGCGACAAGCTGATTGTTGAAGGTACCGATAAAGTCACCGCCGGTTCAGAGGCGAAAGCCGTTGAAGTGCAAAACAACGGAGGCAAAGCCTGATGTTCTCCAGCTTCTTCGTGCGTCGCCCGGTCTTTGCCTGGGTGATCGCCATACTGATCATGATGGCCGGGGTGCTGGCTATCCGCACGCTGCCCATCGCGCAATACCCGGACGTGGCGCCCCCCTCGATAAAAATCACCGCCACCTACACCGGCGCATCGGCGCAAACCCTGGAAAACAGCGTGACCCAGGTTATCGAACAACAGCTTACCGGGCTCGATAACCTGCTCTATTTCACCTCCACCAGCAGTTCCGATGGCCAGGTGACCATCACCGTGACGTTCGAACAGGGTACCGACCCGGACACGGCTCAGGTGCAGGTACAGAACAAGGTGCAACAGGCCGAGTCCCGCCTGCCAACCGAAGTCACCCAATCTGGCGTGACGGTGGTGAAATCCCAGAGCAGCTTCCTGCTCATCATGGCGATGTATGACAAAACCGACCGTGCTTCCAGCTCCGATATCGCCGACTGGCTGGTGAGTAATGTGCAGGACCCGCTCGCGCGCGTTAACGGCGTGGGGAGCCTGCAGGTGTTCGGTGCCGAATATGCCATGCGTATCTGGATGGACCCGGACAAACTGGCCTCTTATGCGCTGATGCCGTCTGATGTGCAGACCGCCATTGAAGCGCAAAACGTGCAGGTTTCCGCCGGGAAGATCGGTGCGCTGCCGGCCTCAAACAGTCAGCAACTGACGGCCACCGTGCGTGCGCAGTCTCGCCTGCAAACCGTGGATCAGTTCCGCAATATCATCATCAAAAGTGAAACCAATGGTGCGGTGGTCCGCGTCGGCGACGTTGCCCGCGTAGAGATGGGCAGTGAAGACTATTCAGCGACAGCGAAACTAAACGGCCACCCGGCGGCGGGCCTGGCGGTGATGCTGGCTCCTGGCGCGAACGCCCTGGATACCGCCACCCTGGTGAAAGATAAAATTGCCGAGTTCCGTCATAGCATGCCGCAGGGCTATGACGTCGCCTACCCGAAAGACAGCACCGACTTTATCAAAATCTCCATTGAAGATGTGGTGCAGACGCTCATCGAAGCCATCGTACTGGTGGTCTGCGTGATGTATCTGTTCCTGCAAAACGTCCGCGCCACCCTGATTCCGGCAATGGCGGTGCCCGTCGTGCTATTGGGGACCTTTGGGGTACTGGCGCTCTTTGGCTACTCGATTAACACCCTGACGCTGTTTGCGATGGTGCTGGCGATTGGCTTGCTGGTAGATGACGCCATCGTGGTGGTGGAAAACGTCGAGCGCATTATGCGCGACGAAGGACTGCCCGCCCGCGAAGCCACTGAAAAATCGATGGGGGAAATCTCCGGTGCGCTGGTGGCGATTGCGCTGGTACTCTCCGCCGTGTTCCTGCCAATGGCCTTCTTTGGTGGTTCTACCGGGGTGATTTACCGTCAGTTCTCGGTCACCATCATCTCGGCCATGACCCTGTCGGTGATTGTTGCGCTCACCCTGACCCCGGCGTTGTGCGGCACGGTGATGCAGCACAGTAAGCTCCATAAGAAAGGCTTCTTCGGCGCGTTCAATCGCTTCTATGCCCGCACCGAAAATAAATACGAGCACCGTGTCCTGAGCGTCCTGCGCCGCTCTGTGACCGTGCTCGCCACCTATGGCGTGCTCTGTGCGGCGATGGCGTTTGTCATGTGGCGTCTGCCCGGCAGCTTCCTGCCGACCGAAGACCAGGGTTCTGTCATGGTGCAGTTCACCCTGCCCGCCGGGGCCACCGCCCCGCGCACCAATGCGGTCGCCAGCAAAGTGACTGACTGGTTCCTCACCAAAGAGAAAGCCAATACCAACGCCATCTTCACGGTCACTGGCTTTAGCTTTAGCGGTAACGGCCAGAACGCCGGGATGGCCTTCGTCTCGCTGAAAAACTGGTCAGAGCGTAAGGGGGCGGAAAATACCGCCCAGGCAATCGCCCTGCGGGCCACCCAGCAGTTAAGCACTCTCCGCGATGCCAGCATTTTCGCCATGATTCCGCCATCAGTGGACGGTCTGGGGCAGAGTAACGGCTTTACCTTTGAGCTGCTGGCAAGTGGCAGTACCGATCGCGACGAACTGCTGAAAATGCGTAACCAGTTGATTGGCGAGGCCAGCAAAAGCCAGGAGCTGCAAGCCGTTCGCGCCAACGACCTGCCACAAATGCCGCAGTTGCAGGTGGATATCGACAGCAATAAAGCCGTCGCGCTGGGTCTGTCGCTCAGCGATGT
Organism: Phytobacter diazotrophicus; assembly: GCF_052061655.1. Classification (NCBI taxonomy): domain Bacteria; kingdom Pseudomonadati; phylum Pseudomonadota; class Gammaproteobacteria; order Enterobacterales; family Enterobacteriaceae; genus Phytobacter; species Phytobacter diazotrophicus. The sequence continues at coordinate 4,974,485 of NZ_CM125428.1, forward strand.
CAGCAATACGCTCTCCAGCGCCTGGGGCGGGACCTATGTGAATGACTTTATCGATCGCGGACGCGTGAAGAAGGTCTATATCCAGGGGGATAGCGCGTTTCGCGCCGCGCCGTCTGACCTGAAAAAATGGTACGTACGCGGCAGCGATGACAGCATGACGCCATTCTCCGCTTTTGCCACCACCCACTGGGAATATGGCCCGGAAAGTCTGGTGCGCTACAACGGCTCGGCGGCCTATGAAATTCAGGGGGAGAATGCCAGCGGGTTCAGTTCCGGCGTGGCGATGACCAAAATGGAGACCCTCGCTAATAATCTGCCCGCCGGTTCTACCTGGGCCTGGAGCGGCCTGTCATTGCAGGAGAAACTCGCCAGCGGCCAGGCCATGAGCCTTTATGCCATCTCGATCATGGTGGTGTTCCTCTGTCTGGCAGCGCTTTACGAGAGTTGGTCCGTGCCGATTTCGGTCATCCTGGTTATCCCGCTCGGCCTGCTTGGGGCGGCGCTGGCGGCCTGGATGCGTGGTCTGAACAATGACGTCTACTTCCAGGTAGCGCTACTGACCACCATCGGTCTGTCATCGAAAAACGCCATTTTGATTGTCGAGTTTGCCGAAGCGGCGGTGCAGGAAGGCTATTCCCTGAGCCGGGCGGCGCTGCGTGCGGCACGAACCCGCTTGCGTCCGATTATGATGACTTCGCTGGCGTTTATCGCCGGGGTGCTGCCGCTGGCAGTGGCGACCGGGGCCGGAGCCAACAGCCGTGTCGCCATCGGGACCGGCATCATCGGCGGTACGCTGGCCGCCACGCTGCTCGCCATCTTCTTTGTTCCGCTGTTCTTTGTGCTGGTGAAACGTCTGTTCGCCGGTCAACGTCAACGCCAGGAGTAATTATGTTTCGAATTAGTGTGCTTGTTTTGGCTCTCCTGAGCGCGGGCTGTGTGTCGCTCGACCCGACCTATCAACGCCCGGCAGCCCCGGTTCCTGCCACCTTGCCGGGTAGCAGCGGCGAGGCGAAGGCGGTCGCCACCGACTGGAAGCAGGTGGTCAATGACAGCCGCCTGCAGCAAGTGGTGAGCCTGTCGCTCACCCAAAACCGCGATGTGCAAAAAGCGATTGCCGATATTGATGCGGCACGCGCGCTTTATGTCGAAGACCGGGCCGCACTCTTCCCCACCGTCAATGCGGAGTTGAGCAATACCCGCAGCCGTACCGCGGCCACCGGCGTGACGTCCAGTGCAGAGGCCAATGGCGCGGTGTCGAGCTTTGAACTGGATCTGTTTGGCCGTAACCAGAGCCTCGCGCGGGCCCAGCGGGAGACCTGGCTTGCCAGCGAATATACCGCGCAAAACACCCGCCTGACGCTGGTAGGGGAAATCACCACCGCGTGGATTACGCTGGCGGCGGATAACAGCAACCTGGCGCTGGCACAGCAGACAATGGCGAGCGCGCAAAATTCGCTCACGATTGTGAAGCGTCAACAGCAGGTGGGGACGGCGGCGGCGACGGATGTAAGCGAAGCCATGGCGGTTTATCAGCAGGCACGAGCGAGCGTCGCCAGTTACAAAACCCAGGTGGCGCAGGATATCAATGCGCTCAATCTGCTGGCGGGAACGACCGTGGCGCAAAGTCTGCTGCCCGGTACGCTCGAAAGCCTGGCGCAGGACAGCATCAAGCTGACGCCTGCGGGGGTGTCGTCTTCGGTATTATTGCGCCGTCCGGATATTCAGGAAGCGGAGCACAACCTGAAAAGCGCCAATGCCAACATTGGTGCGGCGCGGGCGAATTTCTTCCCGTCGATTTCGTTAACCGCCAGCGCAGGGGTGGGCAGTTCAGCCCTGTCGTCGCTGTTTAATAACGGTATGAAAGTCTGGTCGTTTGCCCCGTCGATTTCGCTGCCGCTGTTTACCGGGGGCAGCAACCTGGCGCAGTTGCGCTACGCGGAAGCAGAGAAGAAAGGGTTGATCGCTACCTACGAGAAAACGATTCAGAGCGCGTTTAAAGATGTTGCCGATGCCCTCGCCCGCCGCCAGACGCTGGATGAACAGCTCGACGCCCAGCGTGAATATGTGGCTGCCGAACAGAAAACGCTGGATATCGCTCAACGTCAATATCAGGCCGGGACCGGGAATTATTTGTCGGTGCTGACCGCACAGCGTTCGCTGTGGTCAGCACAGGAGGGGTTGATTTCGCTACAGCAGACAGATCTTGAGAACCGGGTAACGTTGTGGCAATCCCTGGGGGGTGGCGTGGGGTGATTGTCCTCTCACCCTAACCGTCTGCCCAAAGGGGCGAGGGGACCGTTCGACTGCCGCATACGGGAATGTCCCCGGCGACGCTGCGCTTGCCAGGGCTACGAATTTCTTTTCCCCCTCTCCCTCAGGGAGAGGGCCGGGGTGAGGGTGTAGATACTGTGAACGTCTTCAACCTTGTTAGCCATGGCTGACTCATTTTCCCGCATGACAACCACAGCGACATCTTTGTGCCCCCTGGCGCAGAGCGTGCAGCGAGGGGGTTGAGTCCCCGCTGAAATCGGTGAGACGAAGACCCGATGGCAAGGTCAGGCCGCCAGGGATGGCGGACTGAGGTTTGTCGAGACAGGACAAAATCGTCCGGAACGATTTTGAACAACGCAGCGCGTTGGCCCGAAGGGCGAGCCCCAGGGATGGGGCGAGTAACTCGAGTCAAACCGACCGCAGGCAGCGGGGCGGGAGGCGAACGCAGTGCGAAGCACCGATTTTTTGCGGGGCCGCGGGGATTGTAAAGGGGAACGCGGTGTTCCCCTTTACCCGTTCACGTGTTCAGGAGGTCCATTTCGCCATGAACATACGGTGAACGGAACCCACCTCCCGAGCCGCATTTTCCCCCTCACCCTGGCCATCTCCCCAAAGAGGAGAGGGGACCGTTCGTGCTCGCATTTTTTGTGGGAATCCCTCCCCCCCCTCTACGATCGGGCACCAAACCCGTAGCCCGGGTAAGGCACTGCCGCCATCCGGGAATCCCCCCTTGCCCATCGCCGGAATTACACCTTTTTGCCGCCGGGCTTCAGGCCACGGTGAAACTCATTGATGCGCTTCACCGTTTTGATGGCTCGCTGGGAGGTAGCCGACGCCACGGACAACACAATCATCTCCAGACACAGCAACACCGTGCCATGCAGCGGGATTTTGCCCTTCTCACCGCCGCGCGGCACATGGATCACCACGTCTGCCTCTTTGCTAAAACGCGAATCCAGCGCATTGGTCAGCAAAATCGTCGGGATACCCAGCCGCTTGGTCTCTTTCAGGGTCGTCAGCCCCTCCCGATGGGCCGATTTCTGCGCCATCATCACCAGCACATCGCCGCGTTGCAGGCTAATCAACTGCTCTGCCAGCCCAATACCGGTACGGTTGAGCGCCACCGCGGGCAGCCCGACGCGGCTGAACAGGCGGGCGGTGTAATCGGCCAGAATCCCCGAAGCGCCAATCCCAAAAATGGCCGCCTGACGCGCCTCCACCAGCAGGGCGACGGCCTGCGCGATGGCATAACGGTTATCCGGCGCAGACAACACCTCGCAGGTGTACTGGTGCCCTTCGAGCACAAAATCGATGCCGGAATTGACATCGCACGACAGCGCCCCGACCGTGGTACTCATCTTTTCCGCCGAGGTCACCGTCGGCCCAAACCAGTGCTCCATCGTCTGTTTCAGATCGCGTAATCCGGCAAAGCCGAGCGCCTGAATCGCGCGCACCACCGTGGCGTCCGAGGTTTGCGTGGCCGCCGCAATTTCAATGGCCGTATGCTCCAGCACCACGTCCCGGTTTTCGTGGATGTAGCGCGCCACCGACAATAAGCGCGGCGACAGCGTATGCGCCCGCGCCCGGTAGCGCTCGCCATAGACATCCACCCGCCCTTTGCTTTTCGTTGCGCGCATCATGGCGTTGCACCCGGTAACGGACGCCCGGCAATCTGCGATTGCACCTGTGCCGCCATCAGGCCCAGCGCCGCATAGGAGTTGGAAATGGCCTCTTCCCGTGAAATCAACACATAATGCCCGGTACGGCAGGCCGACAGAAAATTACACCAGCCCGGCATCACCGCATCCATCGCCGCCAGCTCATCCTGCGGCTTACCGCCGGTATCCCCACGCCAGGTAGCGAAGACAAAATCGGCATCCAGCTCCGGCAGCCGTTCCGCGCTGACATCAATACGCCCGCCTTCCGGGATACGCTCAATCAGCGGCGGGAAGGTGAACCCGGCATCACGCAGCACACGTCCCAGCGAATGATAGGTATGCAGGGCGTTGATTTTCCCCTGGTTGGCCTGAATCACCGACACGCGGATTTTGCGGGTATCCACCGTCGCTTTTAGCGCCGCGATTTGCGCCTGATAGCGACGTTCAAGAATGGCAAGTCGTGCCTGACTGCCGGTCAACTCCGCCAGTTTGCTGTAGATACGCGGCGCGCCACCGTCAAGGTGATCGATACTGACGGTCGGGGCGATTTTTTCCAGTTGCTCCACCGGCGTATTGCGACTTGGCTCGGTAATGATCAGATCCGGTTTTGCCGCCGCCACGGCTTCAATATCAATGGTTGCGGTGCCGATAAACGCGATCTGGCTGTTATCAAAATCCACCCCGGTCAACATCGCACTCGAGCGCAGCGTATGGCTGCCGTCGGGTCGGGTGCGGCCATGGCTGGCGACCGGCGGCACGCCCAGCTCAATCAGCGGAATGGTGATATCGAGATCGTGCAACGAGACAATACGCTGCGGATGCAGCGGCACGGTCACCGTCCGCCCCAGATCATCGGTAAAGGTGCGGGTCGCGGGTTCGGCATGCACCGCCGTCACCGCCAGTAATAAGAAAGCGAAAAGTAAACGCATACGGCTCCCTGAGTTATAACCGGTCCCGCCGCTGCCAGAGCAACAGCAGGAAAAATGGTCCGCCCGTCAATGAAATCACAATGCCCGCCGGGATTTGCAGCGGCGCAAATGCCAGCCGCCCCAGCGAATCGGCCACCAGCACCAGCAGCGCACCGAGCAACGCACTGCCTGACAACAGCGCCACCTGGCCGCCGCGCAGCAGAAAACGCGCCATATGCGGCGCAATCAGCCCGACAAAACCGATGCTACCCGCACAAGAGACACAGGCGGCGGTCAGTAACACCGGAGCAAAAAAACGAATGCGCATCAGCCACGCCATCCGCACGCCAAGCCCGGCGGCGGCCTGATGGCCGAGCAGCGCCACATCTGAGGCCCGCGCGGTAACAAACAACATCAGCGCGGCAGGCAGCGCCCAGCAGGTCGCCACCACCAGCAGCGGCCAGGTGGCGGTATGCAGGCTGCCCGCCATCCACACCAGCGCGGTCTGCACATCGCGCACATCGGCGGTGGTCATAAACACCCCAATGCCTGCCGCAAACGTCCAGGAGACGCCAATACCGAGCAAAATAAAACGCGGACGCGAAAAATCCCGCGCCAGCAGCAGCACGATCAACGCCGCCAGCAGGCCGCCCGCCATGCCCACTACGGGCCGCCAGGCCAGCCCCAGCGCCGGGAAGAGGAGGATTAACGCCAGCACCGCCACGCTACTGCCCTCTTTTACCCCCAGCAGCCCAGGGTCCGCCAGACCATTGCGGGTGATCGATTGCATCGCCGCCCCGGCCATACCCAGCATGGCGCCGCACAGCAGCGCCATCAGCAGGCGCGGCAAACGGATATCCCACACGATGTACAACTGTTCTGCATTAAGCGCCTGTGGGAAAAAGAGAGCACGCCCGATCGCCGATGCGGGAACCGGCAGCGAGCCTTGCATCAGGCCGGAAAGTAATAACCCCAGTGCGAGCACCAGCAGCACGGCGCCCCATACAGCCGTCTTTGGCCGCCATAAACGGGAAAAACGCCACAGACGAAACGAACGAAAGCCTGCGCGTGATAGCAGCGAACTCATTTGAATAACCTCGATGCCAGCAGGATAAACAGCGGTGCTCCCACGAGCGCGGTCATCACCCCGGTTGCCAGCTCATGGGGGGCGACCAGCGTACGGGCGGCGATATCCGCCAGCAGCAACAGTAACGCCCCCGTGAGCGCACAAAGCGGCACGCCCGGGCGCAGGTCATCGGTAGCAAAACGGCGCACCAGATGCGGGACGACCAGGCCGACAAAGCCGATCGGCCCGGCCAGTGATACCGCCGCCCCGCACAACAAGGCAATGGCAACAAGCCCAAGGCCACGGGTACGCGCCAGCGAAATCCCCAGCCCGATAGCCACCTGATCCCCCAGCGCCAGCATATTGAGCGCCGGGGCTACCCACAGTGCCAGAACCAGCCCCGTCGCAGCCACCAGCGCCGCAGTGCGGACCGCCTCCCAGCGTAGCCCTGCCAGATCCCCGGCAAGCCAGGTGCGCATTGCCAGCAGGGTTTGTTCATCAAGGATCAGAATGGCGGCAGTGAGAGAGGAGGTAAACGCGGTGAGCGCCACGCCACACAGGGTGACCTTCATCGGCGTCAGCCCGCTTTTCCCGGCGCTGGCAATACCCATCACCAGCGCAAACAGCGCCCCGGCACCGCAGGCGGCGATCAGCGGTTGCCCAGGGCCGAAAGCAAGCCCAAGCGCGGTGGTCGCAACCACCGCCAGCGCCGCCCCTGCATTCAGCCCAAGGATATGCGGCTCACCGAGCGGATTACGGATCACCGTCTGTAACAGCGCCCCGGCGACGCCAAGCGCCGCCCCCACCACCAGCGCCGCCACAAGGCGCAGCAGACGCAGGCTGATAATTATCTGATGGTCGAAGTTGCGCGGGTCGAAGGCCAGAAACGCACGGACAACGGTTTGCGGGCCAATCATGCGCGCCCCCAGCCCCAGATGGGCCACCGAGGCCAGCACGAGCAACACCAGCACCAGCAGGAGTGCCAGCCCGCTTCGCCCGCTACGGCGGCGTACAAGAAGTGATTCCGTGGTCATACGTGCGGCTCGTGCTGACGGCGAAATGGCATAAAGAAGGGTTTCCCGGTCATCGGGTTAATGGAGACATGCACATCAACATCAAAGACCGATTTGATAAGCTCCGCCGGGCAGGGATCGCCTTCGTGCAACACGCCTTCCACTTTGCCCTGACGCAGAAAGACCAGCGTATCGCCGTAATTCACCGCGAAGTTCAGATCGTGTAATACCACCACTACGGTGCGCCCGTGTTGGCGGGTCAGCGAGTGCAGCAGTTCAAGGATCTCCACCTGATAACGCAGGTCGAGGAAAGTGGTGGGTTCGTCGAGTAAAATCACCGGGGTTTGCTGGGCCAGCGCCATCGCAATCCAGCAGCGTTGACGCTGGCCGCCGGAGAGGCTGTCGACCGGAAGATGCGCGAACGCTGTGGTGCCGGTCACCGCCAGCGCCTCTTCAACCGCCTGCTGGTCGTCGTCAGACCATTGGCGCATAAAGGTTTGCCAGGGGAAACGTCCACGGGAGACCAGTTCAAACACGGTGAGCCCTTCGGGGACTAACGGTGACTGAGGCAGGATCCCCAACTGGCGCGAGACCGCTTTGGTCGGCTGTTGGTGAATGGCTTTGCCGTCAAGCTGGACGCTGCCGCCCAGCGGTTTGAGCAGGCGCGCAATGGTACTGAGGAGCGTGGATTTGCCGCTGCCGTTCGCACCGACCAGCACGGTCATTTTGCCGGAGGGGATGGCAAGGCTGATGCCATCAACAATCACCTTTTGTTGATAACCTGCCGAGAGATTATCCAGCACAATTCCGGGCCGACTGGCCGCGTTGTCCACCTGCTGTGGCATGTATACTCCTGCGCCGCAACCACGTGGTACACTCCGCGCGCGCCAGCTTAACAAATAAAAATAAATATCATTCTCTTTTAGATTTTGCCGCCAGGCAATGTAGTAGTCAAGAGAATCAAATACCCATAACTTCACCGGGTATTTTAGGGTGACTACAGCCACTTCACTGGGTGATTGCTATTTTTAATTTGTTTATTTTCAATAAATTAAATGGATAAAGGGGATGTTTTCAGGCGCATTTTCATCCGCAAAATGCGGTGTAGTCATTTTTCTCACTTTTCCATTTACTACTACATTTCGCCATGATTGAATGATTCTCAATTACATATCCGGCATGAATAACTCACGCCGAAGGATAGATTTACAGTCGCGGGCAATGAATAAAAATCTTCCCTTATGCATGACTGGCAGAGGGCATTTTGGAAAAACGGACAACATGGCTGAGTTAACTTCTTCGATCTCCGGGAAAAAAGGGCACGCACTGTTTTCTGCGTTGTTCCTGGGGGCAACCTTTTCACCTCTGGCACAGGCAGCAACAAACGCTGCGCAGGATAAAGACAGTGACACGCTGACCGTACTGGCAGGCGCGTCATCGGCAGATCAGGCTGCGACGGCGGGCTATCAACCGCTGAACACCTCGGCGGCAACGCTCACCACCATGCCGCTGCTGGATATTCCGCAGGTGGTTAACACCGTGAGCGATAAAGTGCTGGAAGATCAGCATGCGACAACCCTGGATGAAGCGCTGTATAACGTCAGTAACGTGGTGCAGACCAACACCTTAGGCGGCACGCAGGATGCCTTTGTGCGCCGTGGCTTTGGCGCGAACCGCGACGGGTCAATCATGACCAATGGCCTGAGAACGGTGCTGCCGCGCAGCTTTAATGCTGCGACCTCGCGCGTTGAAGTACTGAAAGGCCCGGCCTCCACGCTGTACGGTATTCTGGATCCCGGTGGGCTTATCAATGTTGTAACGAAACGCCCGCAAACCACTTTTGGTGGCTCCGTCTCTGCCACCTCTTCCAGCTTTGGCGGTGGCACCGGGGATCTCGATATTACCGGGCCGATTGAAGGCACTCGCCTGGCGTATCGTTTGACTGGCGAATATCAGAACGAAGATTACTGGCGCAACTTCGGTAAAGAGAAAAGCACTTTTATCTCCCCGTCGCTGACCTGGTTTGGCGATGACGCCACGGTGAGCGTGCTGTACTCGCACCGTGACTACAACACCCCGTTTGATCGCGGCACGATTTTCGATCTCAAGACCAAACAGCCGGTGAATGCCAGCCGTGAAACCCGCTTCGATGAGCCGTTCAACATTACCGATGGTGCATCTGATCTGGCGCAACTGAATGCCGAATACCGTCTCAACAGCGCATGGACGGCGAAGTTTGACTACAGCTTTAGCCAGGATAAATACACCGATAACCAGTCGCGCGTGATGGCCTATGATGCAGCCACCGGGAATCTAACGCGCCGAGTGGATGCCACGCAGGGATCGACCCAGCGGATGCACAGCACCCGCGCCGATCTGCAGGGCAACGTGGATATCGCCGGGTTTTATAACGAGATCCTGACCGGCGTGTCGTATGAAAATTACGATCTGCTGCGTACCGATATGATCCGCTGCAAAAACGTCAAAGATTTCAATATCTATAACCCGACCTACGGTAATGCCAGCAAATGTACGTCGGTGTCAGCATCGGACAGCGACCAGACCATCAGGCAGGAGAGCTACTCTGCCTATGTTCAGGATGCGCTGTACCTGACGGACAAATGGATCGCCGTCGCCGGTGTGCGTTATCAGTACTACACCGAGTACGCAGGCAAAGGCCGTCCGTTCAATGTGAACACCGACAGCACCGACGAACAATGGACGCCGAAATTCGGCCTGGTCTACAAGCTGACGCCGTCCATCTCCCTGTTCGGCAACGTGGCGCAGTCGTTTATGCCGCAGTACTCCATCGCCAGCTATATTGGCGATCTGCCGCCCGAAACCTCCACCGCGTGGGAAGTGGGGGCGAAGTTCGACCTCTTTGACGGCGTCACCGCCAATATTTCCCTGTTTGATATTCACAAACGCAACGTGATGTACAGCGAGATTGTCGGTGACGAGACCGTGGCGAAAACCGCAGGCCGCGTGCGTTCGCAGGGCGTGGAAATGGATATCGCCGGCGCGCTGACCAGCAATATGAATGTTATCGCCAGCTACAGCTATACCGACGCCAAAGTACTCGAAGATCCGGAATATGCCGGGAAACCGCTGCCAAACGTGCCGCGCCATACCGGTTCTGTGTTCCTGACGTATGACATCCGCAATATGCCGGGCGGCAATACGCTGACGCTCGGCGGCGGCGGTCACGGGGTTAATCGTCGCTCGGCTACCAACGGCGCGGATTACTACCTGCCGGGCTATTTTGTGGCTGACGCCTTCGCCGCTTACAAGATGAAGCTGCAATACCCGGTCACGCTGCAATTGAACGTGAAAAACCTGTTCGACAAGTCCTATTACACCTCGTCCATCGCCACCAACAACCTGGGTAACCAGCCTGGCGATCCGCGTGAAGTGCAGTTCACGGTGAAAATGGATTTTTAAGGTTAATGTTTGTGAGCATTGCCCCGCGTTTGCGGGGCTTTTTTTTGCCTGTCGCAAGCCGCTCCGGTTTCCAGGGAAAGACATCGTTGCGCGTATTGCCTATGATGATCCGCTTAGCGTAACGCCCACAGGGAAAATACCGCACGTCAGGATCGGGAAATCAGATGACAAAAATTGAGCAGCTTGAGCAACTGGTGGCGAAATATCAGAATGATTTGGCCTACTACCACTCCAGAAAATATAACGAAACGCAGCTACGAACTGATTTTCTCGATCCGCTGTTTACCCTTCTGGGTTGGGACATTATCAACGCCCAGGGTAAACCAACCAACGAGCGTGAAGTGCTGGTCGAAGAGGGATTAAAAGCGCGGATGGGGGAAAACGCGAAGAAACCGGATTACACCTTCCGTCTGTTCTCTGAGCGCAAATTCTTTGTCGAAGCCAAAAAGCCGAGCGTGGATATTACCCTTGACCCGGAACCGGCAAAACAGGTGCGACGCTACGGCTTTACCGGTAAATTAAAAATCTCGGTGCTGACTAATTTCGAATATACCGCCATTTATGACTGCTCCAATCCGGTAGAACAGAGCGACCAGACCAGCCACTCACGTATCAAGCTGTATCACTACAGCGAACTGGCGGCCCACTTCGATGAAATTATGGCGCTGATGGGCCGTGATAGCGTCTATTCCGGGCAATTTGATAACGAATGGTCCGCCATTGAAAGCAAGATCCTGCGCTTTAGCGTCGACGATCTGTTCCTCCGGCAAATCAATCAATGGCGTTTATTGCTCGCCAGGGAGTTTCTCTCCCTCAAGCCCGGTCTGAATGAAGAAGAGATTAACGATCTGACGCAGAACTACATTAACTGCATTGTCTTTTTGCGCGTTTGTGAAGATCGTGACTTAGAAGCTTATGAGACACTCTGGTCTTTAGCGCAGAAACAGGATTACCAGGCGCTGGTGCAGACCTTGCAGGCCTCGGATCGCAAATATGACTCCGGCCTGTTCGCCCTCGACCATATTGCGGAGCTGATCAGTAATGATAATTCTGCGATCTGGGAGATCATCAATCAGCTCTATTTCCCACAAAGCACTTACTCCTTTGCGGTCTTTTCTTCCGATATTCTCGGCAGTATTTACGAGATCTTCCTGAGCGAAAAAATCAAAATTGGCCCCAACGGCACGCCCGAAATTCGCCCTAAAGAGGAACATCTCGATCGCGATGTGGTGACCACACCGATACACATCATTAAAGAGATTATCCGCAACACGGTAAGCGAATTTTGCCGGGGCAAAAACGATGAGCAGATCCTTAATGCCAAATTCGCCGATATCGCCTGCGGCTCGGGAGCCTTTCTTCTGGAGGTCTTTCAGTATCTCCAGGATACGCTGGTCGACTATTACATCAGGCACGATCGCACGAAGCTTCAACAGCTTTCGCCGCACAGCTTCAAACTGAAATTGTCGGTGAAAAAAGAGCTGCTCAGCCGCTGTATTTACGGTATCGATAAAGATTACAACGCGGTAAAAGCCTGTGCTTTTGGTCTGCTGCTCAAGTTGCTGGAAGGGGAATCGAAAGAGACGATTGGCGATGACAAACCCATCCTGCCGAAAATTCAGCGCAACATTATTTTCGGCAATAGTCTGGTGGATGCAAATGACGGGGTTGCGGCGGCGGACAGCTATAGCGTGAACCCGCTGCATATTGATGAAAACAGCTTCGATGTGATTGTCGGCAACCCTCCGTATATGGCAACGGAGCATATGAAGCAGTTCACCCCGGCCGAATTGCCTGTCTACAAAAAGAAATACCAGTCGGCTTACAAACAGTTCGATAAATACTTCCTGTTTGTCGAACGCGCCATGCAGTTGCTAAAAGAGGATGGCTATCTGGGCTATATTCTTCCGTCCAAATTCACCAAAATCGGCGCGGGGAAAAACCTGCGTAAGCTGCTGGCGGATAACCGCTATCTGAGCAAACTGATTTCGTTTGGTTCGCATCAGGTCTTTCTCAATAAAACCACCTATACCTGCCTGCTGTGTCTGCAAAAATCGCCGCAGAATGAATTCGCTTTTTATGAAGTGAAAGACTTTAAAAAGTGGCTGACCCGTGAAGATAAATCGTCGCTGTTAAGTCTTCATTCGCCCGATAAACTGGACTCCGACACCTGGGTGCTGGAGAAAGAAACGAACGATATTTTGCAGCGAATGTTCAGCAAGTCTGCCGAACTGGGGGAGATTCTGGGCAAAGGAGCCATTGCCAACGGTATCCAGACCAGCGCCAATGAATATTACGTACATAAGAGCCTGAAAACGGAAAATGGCTATGTCTGGTTCGTTTACGACGGCGTGGAATATTCTGTTGAAGAGGCCTTAACCCGCCCCTATTTTGAAACGCCACGCTCGGGTCAGGATAACTTCTACAGCTATAAAGATGTGGAGCCGAACGCCTTCGTCATTTACCCCTATCATAAGGTGGATGGCCGCATTCAGTTTATTGAGTACGACGATTTACGTGCCCTTTATCCGCAGACGTTCGCTTTTCTGCAGGTGGTCAAACCGCATCTTGATAATGGCAAGCGGTCGATAAAACCAGATCCGACAACGCCGCATGAGTGGTATCGCTATGGGCGCAGTCAGGCGCTGGAGAACTGCGATGTGCCGCAAAAAATTATCGTCGGCGTGCTGTCGAATGGCTACAAATACGCGATTGATAACCACCGGACGTTTGTCTCTTCTGGCGGCACCGCGGGCTACAGCATTATTAATGTTCCCGACGACTGCCCCTACTCCATTTACTATATTCAGGCGCTGTTGACCTCCCGCCATCTGGAGTGGTTCGCATCGATTTATGGGGAAATTTTCCGCGGCGGCTTTATCGCCAGGGGCACCAAAATCCAGACCCGGATGCCGATTCCGACCATCCGCTTTGCCGACAGCGCAGACGCGGCGCGCCATGATGATATCGCCACCCTGCAAAAGCAGCTTAACCACCTGTACGCGCAGATTACGCAGGCATCCGCACGGGAAAAAATCGTTTATCAGCGCCAGTTCGACACCCAGCAGGCGCGGATGGACGCGTTGATTACGGCGCTGTTTGATTTGGGTGAGCTGGACGAGAAAATCCCGTCGATAGAGGTGTTGTATAAGGGGCTGTGAGTGGTTTTCTCCCGGATGGCGGCGCAAACGCCTTATCCGGGCTATCCCACAGGGAGAGGGAGAAAACCGGGCGTAGCCCCGGTTAGCGAAGCGCCACCGGGGGAGGGTTATTTCCGTAACCGGCGATCCTTTAACTTTTCCCAGATCGCCATCAGCCTGTCGTTATCGCTTTTGCTAAAACCTAACGCCGCGAGGATCTTCTCGCCCTGGCTGCGGATCACGGCGGCGATCTCACCGGCTTTCACCTGCTGGTTGATACCCGCCAGATCGTGTTCCATCCCCTCAATAACCGGGATATACAGTTGTTCAATCTCCGACGGCACCAGCTCCAGCACACCGCCACCGTAATAGCGCCCTTCCAGCTCAGCGGTAATGGCCGTCAGCGGATTTAAAAAGCTGCACACCAGATTTTCACTGCTGGTAAAGGTCGAACGCACACGATAGGCGGTATCGGTGGTGTAGGCTTCCGCCTGATTGAGGATTAAACGCGGCGCTTCATGGCAGCGTTTCAGCATGCCGATACTGGTGCTGTAAACCGAAGGGACCTTGTACCACGGCTTGCGAATGCGGCACTTATAGCGCGTATGCAACTCCTGCGACTGGCCGAAAAGGATGTACTCCTTCACTTTTAACGGCAGAGCCTCGAATTCGTCGGCGATATACAGAAAATTAGTCGGCAGACCGTCACGCTGGTTTTCCGCATGCTGGTTTGCATCGTACAAAATCCCCGGACAATGCTGGCTGCGGCCAAACATCGGATGGGCATAATCGGCCAGTTGATACTGATCAACGGTCTGATTATCCACGAGGAAAAACTCATTCGCCCCGGTGACGATCCCCACGTCCACGGTGGCAATATCATTAAACTGATGCACCGAGGCATGATTGATAAGCGACTGAATCAACGCCAGCTCATCGCGCTCCAGCACCGCTTTGGTCCATTTCCCGGCGACGGTTTCCCCGTTGATTCCCGGCGTACGCGCAAAGAGCGCGTTGGGATCTTCGGCAAGGAAATCAAAGCCGTTAACGCTGACGATCCCCACACCTTCGGTTTCCTGCTGTGGATCGGTTTTCTTCTCAGCCAGGATGATCACCGCCCCCTGCAGGGTGTCTTCAAACCAGATCTCTTTCGGATCGATAATCACGATCTTCGAGCACACCTGCCCCGCGTAACTGCGCAGCGACTGCGCATGCATCACGTGAATGATTTCCGATGGGATCACCATGCCAAGCCGCCCGCCCTCTTTAAGCAGCGCCAGCGAGGAGAGCAAAAACGGAACCCAGGCATTGGTATGTTTGGTGAATTTCTGCTTGAGCTGTTTAAACACCAGCTCCGCCTGCACCTGAAATTCATTTTCGAGGAACTGGTAGCGGATAAACGGCGGGTTGCCTACCACGCCATCATAAAGCGTATGGTTTTCAGCGAGTTGCTTATTGGCCCACACCAGGTAGTCGCCTTCGGTCACCGTCGCGTTGGAAAACCCCAGGGTCTCGCAGCGCTGCACAGCTTTTTGCGCCTCGATATCAAAAAGCTCAAAGCATTCCAGGTTGACCGCTTTATCGCCATTGTTGTTATGAATAGCCTGAATAAATGCGCCATCACCGCAACTCGGTTCCAGCACGCTGGCCGGATGTGTGCTCAACACCCAGCGGGTCACGTAATCGGCTAAGTTTTGCGGCGTATAGTAACCACCCCGGAGTTTCTGGCTGGTCTGGTCTGCTTTGAATTTCATTCGTTACCTTTGAAAAGCCCGCGCGGTCAGTGCGCCGTTTCTGCGCGACATAGGGTACAGCCTTTGCTGCGATTCTCAAAGGATGAGGAAAACGGTAGCAAGCCCCTCAAATCCACGGGGTTATTGCGATTAAAAAAGTGAACGCAAAATGTGTCTGCCATCATATTTCACAGTGAATAGTTCTCTCAATAAACTATTTGTGAGTTTAATCGCGGATATTTTTTCATATTTATCTATTTTTAGTACTCCCGTAACGTCAGAGGACGCTGTAATGAAATACCGATTGAGTTACCGCCTCATTGCTCAGGGCGGTCTGAACGCCTGGTACAATCTCGATCCGCGCATTACCAACGACTTCCCTCGTTAATTCTCCGCTGCCTATTATTCATTAAAAAAATCAAACTCAACACGACGTTGAGCGATATTTTTTTGCGCACTTTATACCGCCGAAAATATCGTGACGTCGCAAGGCACGCTATTGGAGAAATATTATGAAACGCATCCCAGAACCTTTCCGCATTAAAATGGTTGAGAATATCCGCATGACCACTTACGACGACCGCGTCAAAGCGCTGGCCGAAGCCGGATATAATCCTTTCCTGCTTAATAGCGAGGATGTGTATATTGACCTGCTGACTGACTCTGGCACAGGGGCCATGAGTGATCGCCAGTGGGCCGGGCTGATGATGGGCGACGAAGCCTATGCAGGCTCACGTAACTACCAGAATTTATGCGCAAAAGTAAAAGAGATCATCGGCTATCCGTTCACCATCCCAACCCACCAGGGGCGCGGTGCTGAACAGATCCTCTTCCCGTCGCTGATCGCGCGCTGCAAATCGAAAAAACCGGTCTTTATTTCCAACTTCCACTTCGACACTACCGCCGCACATGTGGAACTGAACGGTGCGAAAGCCATCAACGTAGTGACGCCGAAAGCGTTCGATACCACCTCCTGGTACGACTGGAAAGGCAACTTCGATATCGCTCAACTGAAAGCGACCATCGCCGAGCAGGGTGCGGAAAACGTGGCGGCGATCGTCACCACCGTGACCTGTAACAGCTCCGGCGGCCAGCCGATTTCGCTGGCCAATATGCGTGAAGTCTACCAAATCGCAAAAAGTCATAAAATCCCGGTGGTCATTGACTCCGCGCGCTTCTGCGAAAACGCCTGGTTTATTAAGCAACGCGAAGAGGGCTGCGCGGATAAATCGATTAAAGAGATCATCCGCGAGATGTACACCTATGGCGACATGCTGACCATGTCCGCGAAAAAGGATCCGCTGGTGAATATCGGCGGCATGTGCTGCTTCCGCGAAGACGAAGATCTGTTTAACGAAGTACGCATCCGCTGCGTGCCGATGGAAGGCTTCGTCACTTACGGCGGCCTGGCCGGACGCGATATGGAAGCGATGGCTATCGGCCTGGAAGAAGGCACCAACGAAGATTACCTCACCTACCGTATTGCACAGGTGGAGTATCTGGGCGAGCGTCTGCGCGAAGGCGGTATTCCGATCCAGTACCCGACCGGCGGCCACGCGGTGTTTGTCGATGCCAAACTGCTGCTGCCGCATATCCCGGCGGAACAGTTCCCGGCACATGCCCTGAATAACGAGCTGTATCTGGAAGCGGGTATTCGTAGCGTGGAAATTGGCTCGCTGCTGTTAGGGCGCGACCCGGCCACCGGCCTGCAAAAACCGTCGCCGATGGAGCTGCTACGCCTGACTATTCCGCGCCGTGTCTACACCAACGACCATATGGACTACATCGCTGATTCGCTGATTGCCGTGAAAAAACGCGCATCGTCCATCAAAGGCCTGACCTTCACCTATGAACCGCCGGTATTGCGCCACTTCGTGGCCCGTTTAAAACCGGTGGAATAAAACTCACCCGGACGCGCCTGCAACGGGCGCGTCTTTCCGATGTTACGCCTGAATAGCTCTACCCCAAATAATTCGAGTTGCAGAAAGTTAGCAAGAGCGTAAACCTCCACGAGCTTACTGAAGGGGGTGAGCACACCAACGCATATGCAACGTGAAAGATGACGGGTATATACGTCGCCCACTCGGGCGATGCGGAATATGACGTCTATGGAAACGTACTATGGCTACTCTATCGGTAACAAATAAAGCGCCATCGCTCGTTGGTGGCGCAATGATTATTGGTGGCACCATTATTGGCGCGGGCATGTTTTCTTTACCAGTTGTCATGTCTGGCTCATGGTTTTTTTGGTCACTGCTCGCATTAGTTTTCACCTGGTTTTGTATGTTACATTCAGGATTAATGATCCTTGAGGCTAACCTGAATTACCATATTGGCGCCAGCTTCGACACTATTACCAAAGACCTTCTCGGTAATCGCTGGAATATTATTAACGGCCTTACCGTCGCGTTTGTTTTATATATTCTGACGTACGCTTATATTTCCGCCAGCGGCTCCGTTATTCACCATACCTTTTCACAAATGAATATCGACTTCCCGGCACGGCTGGGCGGGTTGTTATTCGCGCTGGTCGTGGCCTTTATTGTCTGGCTGAGCACCCGGGCCGTCAGCCGCATGACCACCATTGTGCTGGGCGCCAAGATCCTCACCTTCTTTATGAGCTTTGGCGGGTTAATCTGGCACGTGCAGCCAGCGGTACTGTTTAACACTGCCGAAGTGAACCCCAGCTACCTGCCCTATCTCGTGATGACTCTGCCGTTCTGCCTGGCCTCGTTTGGGTATCACGGCAATGTGCCCAGCCTGATGAAATACTACGGCAAAGACCCGCTGACTATCCGCCGCTGCCTGCTGCTCGGTACGCTGATGGCGCTGGTTCTCTACGTTTTCTGGCTGGTCGGTACGATGGGTAATATTCCGCGCCCGGCATTTATTGATATCGCCGGAAAAGGCGGCAACATTGATGTGCTGGTACAGGCGCTGAGCGGTGTGCTGAACAGCCGCGGGCTGGATTTGCTGCTGACGGTCTTCTCAAACTTTGCCGTCGCCAGTTCGTTCCTCGGCGTGACGCTGGGGCTGTTCGACTATCTGGCGGATCTGTTTAAGTTTGACGACAGCCCGCAGGGGCGTTTTAAGACCGCGCTGGTCACATTCCTGCCGCCAATTATTGGGGGCGTGCTGTGGCCGAACGGGTTTATTTATGCGATTGGCTTTGCCGGATTAGCCGCGACTGTCTGGGCGGCGATTGTGCCAGCGCTGCTGGCCAGCGCATCGCGTAAACGCTTCGGCAGCCCGCATTATCGTGTGTGGGGCGGTAAGGCGATGATTATATTGATTCTCTGTTTCGGCGCGGGTAACGCCATTATTCACGTGCTTTCCAGCTTTCATCTGTTGCCGGTGTACCGCTAGTTTGCCCTCACCCTGGCCCTCTCCCACCGGGAGAGGGGATCAGGACAGTGGCCGGATATGAGACCGCATCCGGGACATCCCCCGGTGGCGCTGCGCTTACCAGGGCTACCAACAGTGGCCCGGATAAGGCGTTTACGCCGCATCCGGAACGGCGATTATTCGTCGAAATACCAGTAGCCCTGGTTCACCAGCCCGGTCAGCTCGGCAATAAAGGTTGGGTTATTCAACGCTTCACCCAGTTCCTCTTTACCGATCAACAAATGGCGGCACAGCGCTTCTGCAGCTTTCGGCGCAACGGTATCGAAACGCTCGCTATTCACGAAGAAACAGTCGCTAACCTGGAACACGCGCAGCCCGCCCAGACGCGTCAGCACCTGGCCTTCCTGCAACGCTTCCAGCACTTCCTGCGGCTCATACGGCGGTTCGGCCGGGGCGATATCCAGTTCATGGCGCGGCGTAGTGATAAAACGGCCAAACCACTGCTTGAAATCCTCCGGCTGATTGATCATCTCGATCATCATGCCGCGCAGACGCTCCAGCTCGTACTCTTCAACCCGACCCGGATTTTCACGGCAGGTTAAATCCGGATCGGTGTAGTGATCGCCGCCCAGATCTTTATCAACCGCATAATCAGCAAAGCTGCTGATCAGATCGCGGCCATTCGGCCCACGAAAACCGATGGAATAGTTAAACGCGGTCTCGTGGGTAATACCGTCGTGCGGGAATCCCGGCGGAATATAGAGAATATCGCCCGGCGCCAGGTCTTCATCAATAATCGGCTCAAATGGCTCAACGTGGAGCAGCGCCGGGTGCGGACAGAACTCTTTCAGGGGTAATTTATCCCCTACGCGCCAGCGGCGGCTACCCATCCCCTGGATAATGAAAACATCGTACCAGTCGATATGCGGGCCAACACCGCCGCCCGGTACGGAAAAAGAGATCATCAGATCGTCAAAGCGCCACTCCGGGATCGCACGGAACGGTTTAACCAGCTCGGCAGACGGTGCGTGCCAGTGGTTTACCGCCTGCGCCAGCAGCGACCAGCCGGTTTCCCCCAGGCCATCAAAATGTTCGAACGGGCCGTTGCTGGCCTGCCATTCACCATTGAAATGGCTGACGAGACGGCTGTCGACTTCCACTTCCATCGCCAGGCCTGCCAGTTCATCTGGGGTGATCGGATCAACAAAGTTCGCAAATGCGTTTTTCAATACAACCGGCTTTTTCTGCCAGTATTTCTCTAAAAATTCAGGCCAGTTAAGGTTTAGTTGGTAAGCCATGGGGTCACACCTGTGGAATGATAAGCGGCCGTGATTATGTGAGGGATCGGCGGAATTTACTTTGTCGGTGGTCAAGGGTTAGACGTAAGCAGGATCACGCGTAGCACAACTAAAAATCCACTTTTTATTTGTGGTTATATGATCGTGCGGCACTTCTGCTCTGGCGAAAGCATGTACATTTATTGTTCATCTCATCAAACAAGGAGTGTCCTATGTCCCAACATGAAGCGTGCTGCCATTCCTGCGGAATGCCGCTTTCCGCCCCCGACGCCCAGGGGCCGAGCGACAAATACTGCAAATATTGCACCGACAGCGAAGGCAATCTTAAATCCTGGGAGGAGGCGGTAGCCGGGCTGGCAGGCTATCTTGATTCATGGCAACACGTCGGGCCGGAAGAGTCACGCAAGCGCGCGGTGCGCTATCTGACGGCCATGCCGGCCTGGGCAGACAAAGCACAGGGCCCGGTATAACACGCAAAAGACAAAGGAGAAGCGTCATGCACGAGGAGTTTCAATGGGTTAACGAACCAGCCCAATGGCAATGTGAAGAGGGCGTCCTGTCGGTCGTCACCGATGAACACACCGATTTCTGGCACAAAACCTGGTACGGTTTCGAACGCTTCTCCGGTCATCTGTTCGCCAAAGAGGTCGCTGAGGATTTTACTTTTCAGATCAAAATCTGTGCGGAATTCACCACCCTTTATGACCAGGCGGGCATTATGTTGATGACCGATAACCGCCACTGGCTGAAGGCGGGTATTGAATTCAACGATGGCGCCCCCGCTATCGGCAGCGTGCTGACACTGGATTATTCCGACTGGGCGACGGGGATTTTTCCGGGCAACCCGCGCGAATTCTGGCTGCGTCTGACGCGTAAAGATGACGCCCTGCGTCTGCAATATTCGGCGGATGGTCTGAGCTGGCCGTTGCTGCGTTTGTGCCCTTTTCCCGCCGGAAAGGTGAAGGTCGGGGTAATGTGCTGCACGCCGGAGCGGCAAGGATTAGCGGTGAAATTCAGCGACATGACGTTAACACCGCCACTCAATAAGTCCTTGCACGATCTCAGTTGATAATCACGGCATCTGGTTTTCAAAGAAATGTGACAGGCAGAGAGGAGAAGTGGCAACAGACCGCAAGAACCCCCGAAGCCAGAAAACGCAACGGGCCGCCAGGCCCGTTGTGGGTATCGCTATTGCAGTTCCTTCACTCTGGCGCGCTGCGCCTGTTTGCAATAATGGTCGTAATGTTCCTGGAACCACTGTTTCTGCTCTTCGGTCATATTGCCGGTAACGGCATCAATATCAACTGGCTGGCCCATCGCATACATACGGGCAAAACTGCGTGCCAAAAAATCAAAATTCTTCACTGCGTTCAGGTCTTGTCTTTTCATTCGCATACTCCTTCAGTCCGCCGACGTGCTGTGTAAGGCCATATGCATCTCTGTCTTAAGTATTGTCTTATAAATGAACATTTCATAAGCATTGCGTGCCTTCACAACGACCCGATTGTCCATAACGTCGCCTTGCGCACAGAGTGAAAAAAAGCGTGCCACTGAGTACCCACACAGATCACACTCCTTAAGCAAAATAATTCCCTTATAGATGTTGCGTGTTAACATTGACTGGATAAATATTTCTTAGCGAATACCGAGGCTTCGATGCTGGAGAATGCAACCATCTGATAATCAGCTTTCCGATCCGTGCGGCCGGGCTGGTTATCACTGCGCTAAACACTCGCGCTAACACCCCAGGGTGTTGGCAGGTTTTGCACAAGATGATTACAGGCATTTTCAGCATGAATATTTCCCGTCAGGAACAACGTACCCTGCACGTCCTTGCCAAAGGCGGACGTATCGTTCATACCCGCGACACCTGCGGGCGCGTCACCGCCGTTGAGTGTTATACCCGTGAAGGGCTATTGCTCAGCGACTGCACGCTCGCCGTCTTCAGGAAACTGAGAAGCAAAAAACTCATCCGCTCGGTTAATGGTCAGCCCTATCGCATTAACCGTACCGGTCTGAGCAATGTCCGCGCGCAGTTGGACAACCAATAATTGGTGTTAAGCAATCCCCACCCGCAGGTGGGGATTACCTGGCAAGTCGGCGACCAGGTTAAAACCCTGGGCTATCGCCATGCGCTGATAGTGCCCGCCCGCCCACTGGCAGCAAGGGAGAAACAGCACACTGGAGCCGTTTTGATAACACTAGCCCCCGCCATTGCTTTTCCCTGGTGAAAATAGTACGGTCACACGCAGAGAATTCCTCGTGAATGGTAAAAATTATGCCGATAATTCAGTCTGTTGAACGTGCTTTGCAGATCCTCGACCTGTTTAACGATCAGGCGACGGAACTCAAAATCACCGAGATAAGCAAACAGATGGGATTAAGCAAAAGCACCCTTCACTCGCTGCTCAAAACGCTTCAACTTCATGGCTATATCGATCAGAACCCGGATAACGACAAATATTGTCTGGGGATGAAACTGGTGGAGCGCGGCCACTTTGTCGTGGGCACCATGGACATTCGCCAGAAAGCGAAAAGCTGGCTGTCTGCCCTTTCTCAGGAGACGGGGCAGACGACCCACCTGGGGATTCTGGACGGCAACGAAGGCGTTTACATAGAAAAAATCGAAGGTAAGCAGGCGGCCATCGCCTATTCACGCATTGGCCGCCGCCTGCCGGTACACGCCACGGCCATTGGCAAGGTGCTGCTGGCCTGGCTTGGGGACGAGGAGCTTAACGCCATACTGGACGGGTATGCGTTCACGCGCTTTACGCCAGCCACCCTGACCGATCGCGACGCGCTGCTGGCCGCGCTGGCTCAAACCCGCCACAACCATTACGCACTCGATAACGAAGAGAACGAGCCGGGCGTGCGCTGCATCGCGGTGCCGGTGTGGAACCACGAATCGCGGGTTATCGCCGCGCTCAGCCTCTCCACTCTCACCTCACGGGTTAACGACGACCAACTGGCCGCCTGCCGCCAGAAGCTGATGGAGGCCGGGCTGGGGCTGTCAAAAACGCTGGGCTACCGCGAACGCTAGCCCGCCGTCTGCTACGCCTCGGGCTGATAGGTAAACGAGGCGAAATCAGCATGGCAGCCATCACCGCTGATATCCTCGCAGTGCAGGCCAACAAACGCCCCGGTAAAGAAGCCCCGGCCGCCAATATAGTCATCCGACAGCTTCCACGCCTCAAAGGTCAGCGGAATGGCCTGCCAGCTTTCCCCATCAAATGAATAGCTGTAATGGTACTCAAGCTGATCGACATCCACCCGCAGCCAGACGTACTCCGCGCTCTGGGGCACTTCAATCGGGTTATCGTACAGGTGCCAGTGGGCCACGTTATGGTCGAGCCGGATAATTTTCAGCGTCCGCCCGCGCCCCTCCTCATAGTCCATAAAGCAGTACGACCAGTTTTTGCTGTTGTAATAGCAGGTCAGCCCGGCGCTCTGCTGGAAGTGGCGCGGCGAAAAGGCCATCTGCGTTTCGGCGCGAAAACGGAAATGCTGCCAGCGGCGGGCCACCGTTGACTGGGTAAAGGTGGAGTTGAGCGAGTCATTGCCGTAGAGGCGTAAAAAGCCGGGACGGGCAGTGAGCGAACCTAACTGCTCATCAAACGAAATACGCAGCGTTTGCAATTCCGGGTCGAGCCGTTCGCTGTCGAAGTCTGTGCGCCATGCGCCTGTGCCTGCGCCAGGCTGCTCCGTCATCCGTGGCCCCGGCACCGTCAGCGCCGCATGTTTGCCCCCCTCAACGTAAGGCCAGCCATCACGCCATTCGATGCGGGTTATCCCCGTCTCGCGCCCGAGCGGGCAGTATCCGCGCCCGCCAGCCGCCAGCCGTGGAATGCCCGGCAGATGCAGCGGCCGACTGGTCAGGTATGCCATATACCATTCGCCGGTATGGGTCTCCAGCAGCGAGCCGTGACCACTTTTTTGCAGCGGATTTTCCGGCAGGTGCCAGCTCGTCATCATCGTTACATCCGGGTGCAGCTCATAAGGCCCGGTAATGTCCTTCGCCCGTAACACCACCACCGCATGTTCGTAGCTGGTGCCCCCTTCTGCCACCAGCAGATAGTAGTCGCCATCGCGGCGATAAATATGCGCCCCTTCGGTATAACCCAGCGGCGTACCGGTGAAGAGCGTGGAACGCTGCGGCGAGAGGGTGTGTGTGTCGGCAAAAAATTCCTGCATCACAATGGTGTTATGAGGGTTACTGTGATGGCGCGGCCCCCACGGCCGATAGATGTAATATTTGCGCCCGTCCGTATCGTGGAACAGCGACGGGTCGAACCCGCCGTTGCCCATGGGAATGGGATCGCTCCACGGCCCCTCCACCGAGGGGGCGGTGACCAGGAAGTTGCGGCCATTTTTCCACGGCGAATCGACAATTTTCACGTCGGTGTAGAGCAGCCAGAACTTGCCGTCGGCGTAGCTCAGGCAGGGTGCCCAGATGCCGCCGGAGTCCGGGTTACCTTTCATATCCAGCAGCGCCACGCTGTCGAGCGGTGTACTCACCAGCGCCCAGTTTTTCAGGTCGCGAGAGTGGTAAATACGTACGCCGGGGAACCACTCAAACGTGGAGGTGGCGATGTAGTAATCCTCCCCCACGCGGCACAGTGACGGGTCCGGGTTGAAGCCGGTCAGGATCGGGTTTTCAATCTGGTACATGGTTCTCTCCTCAGTTCACCGCCGCCGCGGCATCGGCAGGCTGCGTTGCAGGGTGCGCAGCGCGTTGACGTTGCAGTTGCTGGCTGATCTCTTCCACCCGTTTGCTGCTCAGTTTGTAGAACGACAGCAGCGTAAACATGCCGACATAGAGCACCACCGGCACAATGCAGAAGAGGATTTTGATGGTGGTCAGGACGTTATCCGGCTGTACGGCGTTGCTTGCCGAGTAGCTGGAGAACGCGAGGATCCAGCCCACCAGCGCGCCGCCAATCGCCAGGCCGATTTTCAGGCTGAACAGGTAAGTGGAGAAGACCAGCCCGTCGAGGCGGCGTCCGCTGCGGCTCTCTTCATAATCGACCACATCAGAGGCCATCAGCCATTGCAGCGGCGTGGTGGTGTTAAAGACAAACAGGAACAGAATATTGAGCGCGAAAATCAGCGCGATATTGTCTGAGGGAATAAAGAAAATGCTCAGACTGATCAGGGAATAAATGCCAATGATCCACTTGAAAGAGGTCACGCGGTCAAAACGCCCGAGCAGGCGAGATGAGCACAGGGAGCCGAACATGGTCGCCAGGCTACCGTACAGCAGGAACTGTGTTGCCAGCTCCGGGTGGTCCATTACGTATTTCACAAAATAGAGCGTCGCGCCACCGCGCACCACGTTGGAGCCGGTCGCCATCATTTTAAAGGCGCACATAATTCGCCACTGACTATTACCCATTAAGAGTTTCAGGTCTTTCTTAACGGAAGCGCCCGGCTGAACGTCGAAGGTATAACGTTCTTTGGTGGTAAAGAAGCAGACAAACAACAAGATAACACCGCAAATACCCAGCACGCACATCGCGCCAAAATATCCCACCTGCTCATTGCCTTTGCCGATAATATTTACCAGCGGCAGGGCAATACCGCTGATGGCTAATGAACCGGCGGCGGCGAGGAAAAAGCGCCAGGATTGTAACGCGTGGCGCTCTTTAGGATCAGAGGTAATAACGCCAGGCATCGCGCAATAGGGAACGTTAACGAAGGTATATACCAGCGTCAGTAAAATATAGGTAATCGAGGCGTAGATAATTTTCCCCTGCGCGGAGAAATCCGGCGTATAGAACGTTAATACGCAGACGATACCAAACGGGATCGCGCCCCACAGCAGATACGGGCGGAACTGGCCGTAGCGGGTACGTGTACGGTCAACCACCAGCCCCATCAGCGGGTCGGTTACCGCATCCAGCACGCGTGAAATCAAAAACAGCGTGCCCATGACGCCCGCGGACAGGCCAAAGACGTCGGTATAAAAGTACGCCAGCAAAAACATGGTGGCCTGCCAGACAAAACCGCAAGCGGTATCCCCCAGCCCGTAGCCGATTTTATCTTTCATCGTTAACTGCATGTCTACCTCCAGTCATATGAGAGGGATGGATTGCGAACGGCCGGGACCTACAAAATAAAATGCGTGCAGTGCATTTTGCGAGGAATACACCCTTTATTCGTACGCTTATTAGATGTTCAGTGCGGATTTGATTCTAGGAAGGAATATATGCAGCAACAATTATCAATTTTGCTTTCGCAATTATGTATTTTAGCTTCTGTGATAGCGATACATTTTACCTGGTGACAGAAACAGTTATTTCTCCCGTGAGGGATACTTTATTTCTTAATATTTTTAGCCGCCGAAACATTTATTCGGCGGCCCGGCAAATTCGTTTAATTATTTAAAGACCCAGCGCTTTTTTACCGGCATTGATCACCTCAATAATTTTATCCGTGTCGTACACGCACCCTTTCCAGGTGCCACCGCTCACTGCCTGTAGCGCCGCCCACAGGCGGGTGTCGTCAGGCAGGAAGTCATGGGCTTTCAGTTCCGGGTGCAGCTCGCGCTGCGCCAGTACCACTGCGCCCTCTTCCGGCGTCAGACGCGCCTCCGCTGTGCCGATAAAGTTCACGCTTCCTGCCAGTGACAGGCGATCGACAATAATCTCGATCACATCGCCGCTGCGAAGCTTGCCAATCGGCCCGCCCGCCAGCGCTTCCGGCGCGACATGCCCCAGGCAGGCCCCGGTCGAGACACCGGAGAAACGCGCATCGGTAATCAGCGACACGGTTTTCCCCCACGAGATATGTTTCAGCGCCGAGGTGAGCTGGTAGGTCTCTTCCATGCCGGTGCCGGATGGCCCGCCACCGATAATGACCATGATATCGCCCTGCTTGATTTGCCCCTGCTTGATGGCTTTGATGGCCGCCTCTTCCGAGACAAAGACCCGCGCCTCACCGGTATGGCGATAGACGCCGTCGTCGTCCACCACTGACGGATCGATGGCCGTGGCTTTGATGACCGAGCCATCCGGCGCTATGTTGCCCACCGGGAAGGCCACCGTGGAGGTCATCCCTTTGGCTTTCGCCCCTTCTGGCGAGAGGATCACCTCATCCGGCTCCACGCCATCCTGTTCGCGCAGGCACTGGCGGAACTTCGCGCGGCGCTCGGAGTGCTCCCACCAGTCGAGGTTTTCGCCCAGCGTTTGCCCGGTGACCGTCATCACATCTTCATGCAGCAGCCCCAGCCGACGCAGGTGGAGCATCACTTCCGGTACGCCGCCCGCGAGGAACGCGCGCACCGTCGGGTGATAGTCCGGCCCGTTGGGCAGCACGCTCACCAGGCGCGGCACTTTGCGGTTGATGGCGCTCCACTGCGCCACGTCAGGCATACGGCATTTGGCCGCATGGGCGATGGCGGGGATATGCAGCAACAGGTTGGTGGAGCCGCCAAAGGCCGCGTGCACCACCATCGCGTTTTCGATGGCTTTGTCGGTGAGGATGTCGCGGGCGGTAATGCCCTTCTCATCCAGCGCCATAACCGCACGCGCCGACTGGCGGGCGATCTCCAGCCAGACGTCCTGGCCCGATGGCGCGAGCGCCGAGTGCGGCAGCGCGAGCCCTAACGCTTCGGCCACCACCTGCGAGGTGCCCGCGGTGCCGAGGAACTGACAGCCGCCGCCAGGGGAGGCACAGGCGCGACAGCCCAGCTCGGAGGCCTCTTTGAGGCTCAGTTCGTTGTTGGCGTAACGCGCGCCAATGGTCTGTACCTTTCCGGCGTCTTCGCCGAAGGTGGGCGGCAGGGTCGCCCCGCCCGGCACGAGGATCACCGGCAGATCGTGCATTGACGCCAGGGCAATCATCGTCGCGGGCAGGCCTTTATCGCAGGTGGCCACGCCGATCACCGCCCGGCGCGTGGGCAGCGAGCGGATCAGGCGGCGAAAGACGATGGCCGCGTCGTTACGGTACGGCAGGGAGTCGAACATGCCGTGGGTGCCCTGGGAGCGGCCATCGCACGGATCGCTGACAAAGGCGGCGAACGGGATGCCGCTCAGGCGGGTAATCTCTTTTGCCGCCGCCGACATTTGCAGGCCGATCTCCCAGTGCCCGGTGTGATAACCCAGCGCAATGGGGCGACCGTCCGAGTGACGGATGCCGCCCTGGGTGCCGATCAGCAGGACTTCTCTGCCGGTGAGTTTGTTGGCATCCCAGCCCATACCGGCATTTTGGGTCATGCCGAACAGGTTGCCGCTGGGGGATTCGAGCAGCATTTGCGGGGTGAGCGGCAGCGCGCCCTGCGGCCCCGCAGCGTGGGTTTTCACCGCATAGAATTGTTCATCCTGCGGCGTAAAAATAGTGTCGATGGACATTGTCGTATTCTCCCGGTCAACCGCGTTCAAAGAACGGCTGGCGACATCTTTTTGGAAGTTGTTCTATATTATAGAACAACGTTCTTATAATTTGATTCACTGTAATCCAGGTGTTGCACAGAGGTAAATCAGAGAGACGGGGAGACTGCGCTTTTTTGAGGCTTGATCACAAAATGGGCGGCAACGGGATGTAATGGGGGGATGATTACGGGCAGTTGTGGAAATGATAAGAAAATGATTCCAAAAGAATTTATAAGGCGCTGATTTTCATTGATTTACATCTGGACTAGCAGATGAATACTGGTTATTTTTACAGGTGTATCATCTGATTCATCAGGCGTCACTGGCGCAAATAGTTTGAACAGAGATAGCGCGGAGAAAGTGTGCGCCAACACACTTTTCCGCTAACCACAATCACTATTAAAGGGAATAGTAATCATGACTAACGCGGATTGTATTGCAGATATTGAGCAACCAGAAGTTCTCCCGGCGAATAAGCACAAACTAACGGTAAGTTATGCGAGCCGTCATCCGGATTACGCGCGTATCCCGGCTCTCACGCTGAAAGGCCAGTGGCTGGAAGCCGCCGGATTCGCCACCGGCACAGAGGTGGAGGCCAGAGTGATGAATGGTTGCATTGTGCTGACCGCGAAAGAGCCAGAACCGGAACTGCTGGCGTCGCTGAGGGTGGTGGAAAAACTGTCAGCGAGGAAACAGAAGCAGGTGAGAGAGTTTATTGGGGTGGTGAGTGGGAGGGGTGTGTAGCAAAACGTTGACTTCGGAAGCCCTGCCAAAGGTGGGGCAACCAGATAAACCTAAGGAGTGAATACTCCCTAAAGATAAATGAGCCTGTAATGAAAGCATAAACTGCCGCCCCATGAGTTAAATCAGGATAATTTTATATAGCGAACAAACACGTAGCGATTCAGTCAGGTGAAAGCCATAATGCTCTTACTACTTCTAGTAAGGAGCAAGGGATGCAATCAGTTCAATCATGGCTTGGAAAATTTATCGAACAAGCAGATCAAAAAAACTCACAGTCAACTAAAGAGTATCCGGGCAAACACAGCGGCCTGAAGGTTAAGGTTAGTTTTGGTTTTGGCAATTTCAGCTCAATTCCCTGGATAGCATTTCTTGCTGAAGGACAGGAAGTCTCGCACGGCATTTATCCGGTAATCCTTTACTATAAAGACTATGATGAGCTTATTCTGGCCTATGGGATCAGCGATACAAATAAACCTCAACGTCAGTGGGATTTTGATTCGTCCTCCCCAATAACAATTAGAGAGTACCTCCACACTACCGCTGGTATATACCCGAAAAAATACGGTCAATCGTATTATGTATTTTCGCAGAAAGTCTCGCAGGGTATTAATTTTTCAAAATTCGAAAAAGAACTGGATAAAGTCATCAATGAATATATCTCGTTATTTTCCAACGAGCAGCCGATAAACCAACCAAAGTTGCCAGTAAAAAAACCTTACACCATGAGTGACGCACTAAACGACTTGTTTATTCCTGAACTCACCGTAGAATCAGTCATAAAACGTTTATTAGTGAAGAAAAATGTTATCTTACAAGGCCCTCCGGGCGTGGGTAAAACTTTCGTGGCGCGCCGTCTGGCTTACTTGCTAATGGGTGAGAGGGATCAACAAAGAATAGGCATGGTACAATTCCATCAATCCTACAGTTACGAAGATTTCGTACAAGGTTATCGTCCAAACGGCAACGGTTTTCGACGTAAAGATGGAATCTTCTATAGCTTTTGCCAGCAAGCCCAACAACAGCCGGATAAGAAACACGTTTTTATCATAGATGAAATCAATCGAGCAAATCTCAGCAAAGTATTTGGAGAGGTCATGATGCTCATTGAACATGATAAACGAGGTGATAACTGGGCGATACCCTTGACCTATTCGCAAAATAATGAAGAACGATTCTATATTCCAGCTAACGTTTATATTATTGGGTTGATGAATACAGCTGATCGTTCTCTGGCTGTTGTCGACTATGCGCTGCGCCGACGTTTTTCCTTTATTGATATCGAACCTGGTTTTGACACGCCTCAGTTCCGTACTTTTTTATTAGATAATAAAGCTCAGCCTTCTTTCGTTGACTCTTTATGTTTTAAGATGACACAATTAAATGCACAAATAACTAAAGATTCAGATATTCTTGGTAAAGGATTCAGAATTGGCCATAGTTATTTTTGTTCAGGCCTTGACGATGATACTCTGCCAGATATGGAATGGTTTAGTTCCATTGTACATTCAGATATTGCGCCATTACTTGAAGAATATTGGTTTGATGACCCAAGTAAACAACAAAACTGGCTTGATGTTTTGCTTGGTGACTTGTAATGACACAGCCAATTATACCTATACGTAACATCTATTTTATGCTGGCGTATGCCTGGAATCATTTACAGAATGCTAAATTGGTTAGCCTTGATGCGATTCCGGGTAATAACCTTCTCGACATTTTAGGGCATGTGCTTAATAAAAGCGTATTGCATCTTTCACGTCGAGGATTTGAGCTTGGATATTGCCCTCATACGGAATTGATTCCCGGGGTAAAAGGCCGAGTGAATTTTGCCCAAACGTTGCGTGGATTTCATCTGACCCAAGGCAAAACAATTAGTACTTTTGACGAGTTAAATCCAGACACACTGGCAAACCAGATCATTAAGAGTACTCTATCAATACTCATTAAACATGAAAAACTGAATCAGGTCGTTCGGGAAGAAGCACGCGCTATTCGCGCAAAAATGATGGGAATAAATGAGATCCATCTATCTCCTCAACATTTTAGTCAGATTAAAGTCGGTTCGAATAATCGTTATTATAAATTTGCCATCAGCATCTGTAAACTAATAAAGAACAATACCATTATAAATCAAAAAGATGGAAGCTATCGTTTTTATGATTTCGAGAGGGATGAGTGCAGTATGTCTCTCCTCTATCAAGATTTCCTCTATCAGTTTTGTAAAAACGAATTGAAAAATGTTCACACGAAGCGCTCATATCTTAAATGGAATGCCTACAGTGAATCTGATCCATCCCTTTCATTGTTACCAAGAATGGAAACAGATATTACTTTAAGTTATAACAACAATACGCTTATTGTTGATGCCAAATATTATAAAAATATCTTTTCAAATCGTAAGAATTCCCCAAAATTCCACTCAGTCAATCTCTACCAACTAATGAATTACCTATTAGCATTCAAGCCGAATCAAGACGAAAAAGTAAGTGGTTTACTTCTCTACCCTCAAGTCGGAACCACAGTAAAACATCGATATAATATTAACGGCTTCGATATCGGGCTATGCACAATAGATTTGGCTCAGGAGTGGGAGAAGATACATCAAGATTTGTTAATGATTTTTAAGGCCTTTTTAGATTAATCGGTTAATAAGTGTATTTATATATTAAATATCCCTCCATAAAGTACCATATGACAGCAGTAATAATTTTTATTTTATTTACTAATAACTGTAAATAGTCCCGTTTTAGTTCCATGTATTTTTTGAGATCTCGGCCAGATTGACCGTCTCCCAAAATCAGTGCAGTGCTAAATCAGAGATCTTCGCCTTTCTGGAGAATTCAGATAAATTCAGCCGGAGTCATGTTATTTAATGATGAATGCGTTCTCTTATGATTATATTCCCTGCGCCAGTTGTCGAGTTTCTCCTGCGCATCTTCCAGTGATAAAAACCAGTGAATGTTCAGGCATTCGTCGCGACGGCTACCATTAAATGATTCAATAAACGGATTATTTGTCGGTTTTACGCGGCGGGAGAAATCCATCGTGACACCGTGTTCATACGCCCATTTATCCAGACTTTTCGAGATCAACTCGCTGCCGTTATCCGTCTGAATACGTACCGGCAGGCGCTTATCCAGTACCCGAAGCGCTTCCATCACTCTGACCACATCATCACCTTTCAGCGATTTTCCGGCATGGATCGCAGACATTCCCGACTAAAATTATCCACTACAGTTAGGGCCCGAAAACGCTGCCCGTTAAACAGATTATCCGACACAAAATCCATACTCCAGAACTGATCGACATGCGTCAGCGCCGGGCGCTGCTGACGGCGTGCTGCACTGAAATGCCTGCGGGGCCGTTTTCTGCGCAGATTCAGTCCTTTCAGACAATAAATCCGGTGGGTTTTCTTGTGATTAACAGGCCAGCCCTCCCGGCGTAACTGGATATGAATGCGTGGACAACCGTAGCGTATCCGGGTTTCTGCTATCTCCCTGATGTGCAGGGTTATTGCCCGATCGTCACGCCCAGACCGGCAAATTTCTTTTTCCAGTTGCAAAAGGTGGCCTCAGAAATACCCATCTTTCTGCAGATTTCCCCGATGCGGGAGCCGGTTTCGGCCTGTTTCAGCGCAAACGCAATCTGTTCTTCGGTATAACGGGTCTTTTTGATGGCGATGTGCCTCTCGGCGAGATGGAAGAAAGACAGGATACTTCAGTTTAGATTGGCACTGTTTTCAGGGAGGAGATCCGTAAGTTGATGTCGATGGAATCAGATTGATTTAGGTTGAGTGAAAAAGCGGGACAACACCTTACGGATACTGGAGTTTAGACACAAAAAAAGCCGCCCTTAGGCGACTTGATTGTTGCATCTTTTGGTGCGAAGGCCGGACTCGAATTTCATACCTAATATACTGATATCAATGTTGTTTAAAAACAGAAATAAATATTTATACCCGCACTTGTACCCACAAGCAGCGGATCAGAAACGACCTCATCTTCATCCATCACAACTGGATTCTGAGTAATCACATCTACAGTGGGTTTCTTATCCTGCAAAAGCTCTTCTAGAGCATATACTGGAAGCTGGAAAACCGTCAGTGTAGAACCCAATGTGTTTTTGGTAGCAACGGACAGTCGATCGCGGTCGATTTCTTGAGTATTCCATTTAACCTGCCGAGCGATCCCCATCCCCTCTTCCACCCATTCAGAACGATATTGGAAGTCTGAAGTAACTTTGCCTAGCAGGTAAGTACGGTTGGCTGGCGAATAGGTAATAACCCAATCACCCTTTTGGATCTCATTCACAAACCGCCAGACCTGAGATGCACCAGAACGCGCAGTTCCCAGCTTCGTTAAAGGGTCGGCCTCTTGGTATAAAGCGAGTAACTGAGCTCGGGATAGGCCGGGTTTGACCAAAGGAGCCAGCTGAGACCAACCGATACCCGCGATTTGTTTATCGCGGAAATCGTCATAGAGTTTGCCGCCGTCACCGCGGATCATCCACATTCTGTTGCCCATACCCATCCCTTCGTGAGGAAAAGAAATTAAGCTGGATCATAAGCTTGTTCGCCGCATGCGTCAAAACCCTCAACAACGACAGCACAGCATTCCTGGATTGTGTTTTGCGATGATATGGTCAGTTAAAATTACAGCTTCTATTCGCATGATATTTCGTCCAAATAAGCAAAAGCACCGGCCAGCATCGGCAGGTGCTTTTTGGAATGAGTAAATAAGTAAGAAAGGCTGCAATGTGAATGAGGGTGCTATTCCCAATGTTCACCGTGATGCACTGATACAATTTCTTTTCAATAAACCCATTGCCTGTCGTGCTCGCAGAATATCTACAGCCCTCAGATACGGAGATTGCTCCTGCCAGCTAAATCTTTTGCGGTCGATACGGACCAGTTCGTATTTTTCCACAATAAAATTAACAGCATCGACCAGTGTGATACCGGCGTTGATATGCTCCTGAATCACGCCTTCATCGCTGAACGGCGTGTCGTTTAGCGTCAGGCCATAGTGCTGTTCCAGAAGGCGGGTCAACAGCGTCTGCCAGACCACCACAGGTGACGGACATGGCTTCGCCGTCCGCAGGGTTGTTGCAGGTAAGGTTTTCATTTTTTCTCTCAGGTCAATTAAAAGGGTTAGCGTTGCGCAGGGTAAATCACGATATGGACGTAACCGAATGAGCCCAGGGTATCGGCTTCACAGGTAAAATCGTGGTGATACAGAGTGATGCAGTGGGCATGGCGGGGATTCAGCTCACCAGTTGTCAGCATCGATTCCATCTGACGGATAAAGTGCGGGAATACCTCATCCAGCTTCATGCATTCTGTTTCGCTGAAAGTACCAGTAATCCCGGCCCGGTCAGCCAGATAGTGCAGCCGGTTGCCTTCCTGTACCAACCGGGCTCCGAAACGCGGTTTGACGTCACGCTGTAGTCCCCATGTGATGTTGCTCATTATTGTTCTCCTTTATTGTCAGTTCACGGTGATACTCATCAGACAGGCATATGGCCCGTTGCGGTCCTGGCGGCGTTCGGCGTATACCGCCAGGACGCCAGGAATGTCAGGTACTACCTGACCGGCGTAGTGATAGACGCTGCCATGCCACTGATATCTGCCGGTAGAGTAGCGAAAAATGCGGGAGTCAGGATGCTGGCGGTATATCGTCATCGCCCGACGTTTGCTGATAATTTTCATGTAATGCCTCACAACAGACCGTGTTCAGCAAACGAGAGTATCTGGTTGCCGCCAACGATGAGATGGTCAGGCACCCGGATATCAACGAGCTGGAGTGCCTGCACCAGTCGTTGCGTGACAGCCTTGTCTGCCTGACTGGGTGTGGTGTCACTTGAGGGATGGTTGTGGGCAAATATCACCGCGGCGGCATTGAAGTACAGGGCACGTTTTACCACCTCGCGGGGATGCACTTCGGTGCTGCTGATGGAGCCGGTAAACAGGGTTTCATAGGCAATCAGCTGGTTCTGCTGATTCAGGTACATCACCATAAACGCCTCGCGTTCAAGGCCTGCCATTTTCAGCCGCAGCCAGTCACGGGTGGCGCTGGTGGAGGTGAACGCCACACCAGGCTCACGCAGGTGGCGGTCGAGCAGTTTCAGCGCGCGTTTTACCGTGCGTTGTGAGCTCAGTGACAACGCCGCTGTCTGTGGGGAAAGGGAGGTTTCCATAGCGAGTTTCCTTAATCAATAATGCGCAGAATGGCCTGTGATTCGGGATGCTGCAGGGCGTAGTCCCGCAGGCGGTAATAGTGCTCTGTCATGGCATCGCATTCGGTTCGGCAGGCGTGATGGCTGAACTCAATCAGGCAGACAGCAATGCCTGCGGCTTCTGCACTCATCTCCGCGCTATTACCGTTCATTTTGTTGAGCAGGCACCATTTCTCATCACTATCAGTATCGGGAGCCATAAAGGCTCCACCATTACTGAGGGTGTAAAACTGCCAGATACCACCGCTGTAATCCGCACAGAAGCGGTCCATCCAGGCGAAGATGCGGGGCTCCAGCGCTACCCACTGCGGGATAGTGCCGAAGTGCTGAGGCCAGAAATGAATACGCTGTTCATCAGGAGCGGCGGTGGCCATGAGGGTGAAGTGCGGCTCATTAGCCGGGGTCAGGGCGTAGGGGGTGAGAGAGGTCATGCGTGTTCTCCGTAAAGTAAAAAAACGCCAGCAAGGGTGACTGGCGAGTCAGGGAATAAAGGGATGTGATGGTGTGTGACGCAAGGGGCAGGACGAGAAGAATTAGCGGGTAGATAACGCTCGCGGGATACCGTACTGCCGGATATACGGGTTGAGCACCGTTCCGGCGTCAGGTTCAAAGCTCCATGCCCGCCAGACCATCTGCCCTTTTACGTCGCGAACGACCATGCGAAAATGGCTTCCCTGGTCATCCTCAATGAAGATATTGCGGTATGCTGCGGTAAAAGCTTCTGCCTGCTGACGACTGAATGACCCGGGTGGCAGTACGGTGGGAGAAAGCATTTTCAGGTTCCTTCATTCCTGTGGTATCAGGAAGCGAGTTGCAGCATGCTTTCTGCCATCACCCACAGGGCACGGTTCAGCTTCACATCGCCATCAATGCCCTTCACCGCACGGGTATGTGTGCGCTTTCCTGCAGCATTACGCCCGTGCAGACCACCTTTAATCAGGTTCTCCTGAATCCGCTGAAACGTGGTCCACAGATCATTGCTCTCATCCTGCCAGCGCCGTGGCGAAAGGAGTTGCGATTCGGTAACGGGCTGGTGGTCTTCCCCGAAGCGGTACGTGAGTGCTGCGCTGGCCAGTGCCTGTCGGGCGGGCGGTGGCAGTATCAGTGACTGCATGGCATCACGTTTCTCCTCCACCCGGTCGAATATCCCCAGTACTTCATACGCCCCTTTAATCACCTTCTCTACGACGTTGCCTTTATGTGGCACGCGCACCTCACCAAAACTCTCACCGCAGACGAGCCCGTTCTGACACACCGCACGAAATAACCCCGGCAACATCTGGTACGAGCTGGTGCCATCATGAGAGTTGAGCAGAATGATTTCCGGTACCTGCTGACCGGTGATTTGCCCCTCGCGCCGCAGGCGCAGCATGTGCTTTGTGTGCTCACGACGCCCCGGGTCACGTACCCGGGTCTGACAGGCAAAGAATGGCTGAAAGCCTTCACGTTGCAGGCTGTCGAGCAGGGTGATGGTCGGAATGCAGGTGTAACGCTCAGAGCGGGATTCATGCTTGTCTTCACTGAACACACTCGGCACATAGTGCATTAATTCTTCATGGGTTAAGGGACGGTCACGGCGAACGAGGTTTACCGCACCAAAGCGGCTGGCTAATCGGGTCATGAGGGTATTTCCTTCAGAAAGACAAAAGAAAACGGCCTGCTCGGTTGAGAAGGCCGTGGTGTGGGGTTTGACAGGTATAGCGGGAGACTGAATATCCGTCGTTACGTCTGTCGCCGGATACGGCTCAGGCCCGGATACCCAGCAAGCTCATGGCAACCATAAATCCGATGAACCAGCCAATGAACTGGGGTACCACCGCCCAGAACAGGCGGGCCTGAATGACGGCACCGGTGCTTCCGTAAACCGCATCCGGCATTATCCATTTTCGGATGATATTGCCCAGCCAGACGCCCAGCCCTGGCAGAGTGCAGAGCAACACGGCAGCCCATGCGGAATACCAGAACCCGGCAATACGGGTATCAACAAACGCGATAATCAGTCCCACCAGGGTCGACAGGCTGAGACAAAGGCTTAAAGGCATAGCGGCCCTCCTTAAACATGGCCATTCCCGTAAAAACCGGCTCACTGAGGCCGGTGCAAACAACCACCGCAGGTATCAGTGACACAGATAAATCCGTGCTTCATTCAGCTGGTTCTGTCGTAAAACTGCCCGTCGTTCAGGTTTCGAAACATCATTCCCGGGCAGGTATTGGGCATTTCCAGCTGGACATATTTCCGAGTGACCATACTTTGATAGGTGCAGATTTTCTGTGCCCCGCCCGAGGGGCTGTTATCCGTTCTGACCAGATGGAACGACTCGTAATCACTGTACCCGGCCTGGGCCACAGTGGGGATGAACAGACTGAAACTACTCAGGGCCAGGGCGCTGGCAATAATGCGGCGATAACGCTGATGCATAGTGTTTCCTTATTCAATGAGTAACCGATAACAACGTAAGAGGCTGGTGGGCGACGACGCCCCCTCAGCCGGGATGTTCAGGAGGGGTCGCCTCCTGCAGTAATGGTGGTGCCGGATGAGATACGGCCATTACGTCGCTGATGACCGGGAAATGCGGCAGAGCCCGGATGAAGGCCTCCTGACGGGTGAGGTGACAAACCGCATCACGACGCTGGAAGGTGTCACTCAGTACCGTGATGGCGGTGACGCTGGACAGCGGCAGAACAGTAATGCCTCCGTGCTGCTCGCCTGCCAGATACCACTCTCCTTCAAGATAAATAAGCCGGTACGGCGCCAGGTGTTCAGCGCGAACGCCGTCAGCCAGTACCCTGATGCACTGCTGCTGCACAATGGTATCGACCAGCCGGGAGAAGAGGCCGGGGCGCACACTGGCGCTTCCGGCTCCCCCCTGCCAGACCAGGCACGGTGAGATACCTTCACTGTCTGTCAGGGTGTTGACCAGCCGAAGGTCCGTTTCCGGAAACACGTCGTGAAGCCCGACGTTGCGCATAAATGACAATGTTCCCGGGGCACGCTGTGCCATACCGGGGTCTGACAACAGTCGGCAGTGCCCATGACGGTATTCGAGGTTCAGATACATCAGCCGTTCACGAAAATCGCGGCGCAGAGTACGTACCGAGACACCAAACTCAACCGCCAGTTTATTCACGCTTAGCGTTTCGCCTGCCAGCAGGCGACTGATAATGAGGGACAGTCTGACCGCCAGCCGGTCATACCGGTGTTCAGCCTGTGACATGGCATTTTCTCCATCGTGATGAAAGGCATTGAAAAAGATGTGATTACTGTAAACAGGGGGGCGGTCAGGGTATGGACAGAGCAGAAAATATTTTTATCCCCCGTCAGTGCCAGACGGGCTGCGGTACAGAACGTGCTTTGTCGGTTTTTTAACCGGATGCACCCCGCCGCAGATGGACAGGGTGTGTCCGGCAAACGGAGAGTGCATGTCAGGCGCGTACTGACTGCTGCATTTGCTCACGGGATAACGGTATTTCTGCCGTCAGAAGAAAAACCGCCAGACACTGCGGGCAACAGAGACAACGGCACTAATCACGGTACTGACCACCGCCGTCACCGTGCTGGGGAGAGAGAGTTCAGACAGCGTGTGTGTCATCACGTCGCTGACCGTCTCGCCAAAATCCTGTATCGCCTGCTCCTCAATTTTTTGCGTGCGGTATTGTGGTCTGATGACCGAGCTGACGGCACTGCTGGCACGGGCAGGCAGTGAGCGAAACAGCACCCCCACCAGCTCAGGTAGATGCCAGCCAGTGGCTGCTGATATTGTGATCACCGGGAGTGCCGGGTGGTTGAACAACGAGCACACCGCGCGCTGCTTTTCCTCCAGGTGTTTTAACTGTTGCTCTGAAGGTTGATTAAGAAAGCCGCTCCATTCACGAGAGGGCTCGATTTTATCGGCTTGGGTCAGGACAAACAGCACCTTATCCCTCCCGGCACTGCCTGGTGAAAGCATCCGAAAGTAAAAATCACAGTCGGGGGTCAGTGCCCGGTCATCGGCTTTAATCAGCCAGAGCACCAGGTCCAGCTCCGGCCAGATACGCTGATACAGTGCCTGATACTCTTCATCCCGCCCCGGGCTTTCGCCCACTCCGGGCAGGTCAATCAGCGTCACCTGGCGTTCACCTGCCTGCAGCGTAAAATGCTGTGGCTCACGGGTACACGCAGTGGTATGACTGACGGCCGAGACCGTGCTGCGAAACAGTGCGTTACACAGACTGGATTTACCGGCACCGGTTTTACCCATAATGCCAATCACCGGCTGGTAGCAGATAGTTTCGTTAAGGCGTTTCATGACTTCTACGGCAACATTTTTTGGCAGTAAATAAAGTGGAGAGTACATTTTCTTTAATTCATCATTGTGTCTCATCATTTCCTAATTCCTCTGATGGTTAAGCAAACTTGCTTGGTTCAGGAGCATGATATATATTTGAAGTAAATTTAAATTTTTCATGAGAAAGTATGAAAGAGAATAAACAATCAAAACCTAAAGATGAGATAATTGAATTTATCAGAAAGCATAAGAAAATATATGCAAACTTCACATCCTCCTTCACAAAAGAGGATTTAGTAAATGCATTTTATTGCAGGAAGTTGTTTTTTGATTGTGAAAGTGCGGTCAGGAGTGCGGAGAAAAACATTTTTGATTTTGACGGTAAAAAAATCTCAGACAATAAAAAAAGAATAATGAGAAATAAATTCATGAATAACTCTGACCACAGAGATGCGCTTGAGGCATTGTCGGCACGCATTAAAAACTTGGAAATTTTAAAGCATAAAAACAATGATCTTATTTCTTTTAGACCAACCACCAGACAGGTAGTAAAGAAGTTGACGTTTCTTGATGTTTTTAATGCATCGAAAAATGCACATAACACTACATCCGAGCTCTTTAGTTTTTTCAACCATTGCAACAAATATATTGATTTCACCCCTGACGATTTCCCATATAGCAGAAGCGTTAACCCTGAAATGATGGAAGAAATAAAAAAAATCAATAATTCAATTGTTAGAGCTATCCCAGAAAACTATCCTTATGCAGATGATACTATCGCCCTATCTAACTTGTGGCTTAGTTTAGATCTTCGTTATTCTGATGAGATCATTGTCAATCAACTGAAAGGGTTAATTGAAATTGAAAGAAAAAAATATCCACGCGCCGTACAAAATAATATAGATAAAATATTAGCAATTGAAAACATTAAGAGAAAGTTAAATGCGCTGGATGTTTTTATTATAATTGATGCCATTATACTCAGCGCAAACAAAAATGAAATACTCACAAACACTGAAATAAATAATGCACTTGAGTCACAAGATAACGGCACTCGCAATGTAAAAAACGCAATAGATTATTTCATGGACATACTTAACGGTAATCTTGATGATAATAATATCGCACCTTACCAAGATAGTATTTAACGTATCCACCGTGGGTAGCCTTCATCAGAGATATAAGAAGGTTTAACTGCAAAAACCTTAGCATATACAGTTAATATTGTATCTTTAGTTGATTCTAGGTTAGCACTAGATATTGAGAAATATTTCTTACAGTACCGTCGTGATATGGCAAGCACAGAAAACAGTGCGCGTACTCTTCGCGTTGTTGTTTTCCCATTGTCCATCGTCCTCACAAAATCTTTAAATTTAGACAAAAAACAATCAGGATCTCCTCGGAGATATGCATGAAAAAAAGCAAGTGAAATCATATCAAGATAACATGGAAAAAAAGTAACTCTTCTCCCTCTAAATTTTATTGTTTTATTTCTTAGAAATTCATCAACAAATTTAAGACAGTAAAGATAATCTTTTAGTTCTAAACGCTTGCATTCTTTTTTTAATAACTCAAAAATAATAACCTGATTAAATGTATCTGCGACGTCGAGGTTTCTTTTTTGACCATTTTTTAGTCTTGGCAATTTTCCTATTTTATAAAACATCGCATTTATCTCATCCTCTGAGTAATTTTTAGTGATGGCGTTAACAAGACTACACCGAATATCTTTTCTTTTTTTGTTTGCACTTTTACCATTAAACTCTTGAAATGCATTATTTTCAGGAATTTTATCTTTGTTCATTTTATTTATAAATGAAGGGGCAATCATGATATTTTCTACCACATTCATCCCACCTTTAGAATTCGGATATTTATGGCTTAAATCAATCTTAATAAAAGGAATCAGTTTATGTTCGTTTTTTTTATGTTTAGATAATATTTCCCCCCCAAGGAAATGGCTACATGCGAACTGCAACCGAGATTTAAGTTTATATAAATTAATTATTTCTGCCATATCCTCTAAGCTGTTAATTGAGTTTAATTGCAATGGGTTATTTTTAATAAAGCACTCTACGTTTAGCCAGTAAGAATGATGGTAAACTTCTATTTTGTCAGCCTCCTTAAGGATTCGCATACCGATCCCTTTGCATTTGTTTGAACAATATTTATTGTTTCTAGTTTCAGAAAAGTCAGCACCACAAACTTTACAACGAATTTCTTTCTTTACGTTTCTTCTATGACTCAGCTCCTTTCGTTTATTAAAATGAATATAACAAAGTCTGACCTTGTGCTCGTAACTGACAGGATCTATATTTAAATTGCATCCTTTTCTGCAACATATTGCCATCGTACCCCCTTCATATTCACATCACACGACTTTCCAGCCATTCGTTTACGTCACATAACCTCCAGCGAGAGCTTCTGCCAAGTTTTATTGGCTTCATGAATTTTCCATCCTGGATTTGCTTATAAATCCATTTATCAGTGACTTT
Source organism: Phytobacter diazotrophicus (assembly GCF_052061655.1). Taxonomy (NCBI): domain Bacteria; kingdom Pseudomonadati; phylum Pseudomonadota; class Gammaproteobacteria; order Enterobacterales; family Enterobacteriaceae; genus Phytobacter; species Phytobacter diazotrophicus. Next base: position 5,016,465 of record NZ_CM125428.1, read on the forward strand.
CAGCGTTGCTGTTATCCACTTCATATCGACAAGTTGCATACCATTCGTTTCATTTCTTTCCACACCATGCTCCCTACACGTTGACCTTTTGTCAGATATTGGCCCTGCCAAACCAGAAAGTGCAGACAAAAGATCGACACCTGAATTGTCTTGACAATTTAACGTGAATATGAACTAGAGGAGGAAGGTGGCTGGCTATGTAGTCTTTGTAAGATGATCTGACAAAATGGCCTAAATTGATCATGCAAAAACACCAAATAGAAGGCTTTCTGTAAGCAAAGCGACATGCCACAAGCGGCTTTGTTACAAGGAGGTTGCTAGTGTTTTAATCTTAATTAATGGACAATATTAAATTATAAATCTATTAAACAAATATTTAATAGAATATTAAATACAACGTGGTTCACATGCACGAGACTTTGTTGAATAAATCGAACTTTTGCTGAGTTGAAGGATCAGATCACGCATCTTCCCGACAACGCAGACCGTTCCGTGGCAAAGCAAAAGTTCAAAATCACCAACTGGCCCACCTACAATAAAGCCCTCATCAACCGTGGCTCCATAACTTTCTGGCTGGATGATGAAGCTATTCAGGCCTGGTATGAGTCGGCAACGCCTTCATCACGGGGAAGACCTCAGCGCTATTCTGATCTCGCCATCACCACCGTTCTGGTCATTAAACGCGTGTTCAGGTTGACCCTGCGGGCTGCACAGGGTTTTATTGATTCCATTTTTACACTGATGAATGTTCCGTTGCGCTGCCCGGATTACACCAGTGTCAGCAAGCGCGCAAAGTCGGTTAATGTCAGTTTCAAAACGTTCACCCGGGGTGAAATCGCGCATCTGGTGATTGATTCCACCGGGCTGAAGGTCTTTGGTGAAGGCGAATGGAAAGTCAAAAAACACGGCAAAGAACGCCGTCGTATATGGCGAAAGTTGCATCTGGCAGTTGACAGCAAAACACATGAAATCATCTGTGCAGACCTGTCGCTGAACAATGTGACGGACTCAGAAGCCTTCCCGGGTCTTATCCGGCAGACTCACAGAAAAATCAGGGCAGCATCGGCAGACGGCGCTTACGACACCCGGCTCTGTCACGATGAACTGCGGCGTAAGAAAATCAGCGCGCTTATCCCTCCCCGAAAAGGTGCGGGTTACTGGCCCGGTGAATATGCAGACCGTAACCGTGCAGTGGCTAATCAGCGAATGACCGGGAGTAATGCGCGGTGGAAATGGACAACAGATTACAATCGTCGCTCGATAGCGGAAACGGCAATGTACAGAATGAAGCAGTTGTTGGGAGATTCACTGACGCTGCGTGACTACGATGGTCAGGTTGCGGAGGCTATGGCCCTGGTACGAGCGCTGAACAAAATGACGAAAGCAGGTATGCCTGAAAGCGTGCGTATTGCCTGAAAACACAACCCGCTACGGGGGAGACTTACCCGAAATCTGATTTATTCAACAAAGCCGGCTATAAGCTGAAATACGTGCGCAATATCACCGATATCGACGACAAAATTATCAAACGCGCCAATGAAAACGGTGAGAACTTTGTGGCGCTGGTCGACCGCATGATCGCCGAAATGCACAAAGATTTTGACGCACTGAATATTGTGCACCCGGACAGCGAGCCGCGTGCGACGCACCATATCCACGAGATCATCGAAATCACTGAACAGCTGATCGCGCGCGGTCACGCCTATGTGGCGGATAACGGCGACGTGATGTTCTCTGTGCCGACGGACCCACACTACGGCCAGCTGTCGCGCCAGGATCTTGACCAGCTGCAGGCGGGCGCTCGCGTGGACGTCGTTGATGTGAAGCGTAACCCGATGGACTTCGTGCTGTGGAAGATGTCCAAGCCGGGCGAGCCGAGCTGGACATCGCCGTGGGGCGAAGGACGTCCGGGCTGGCACATTGAGTGTTCCGCAATGAACTGCAAACAGCTGGGCAACCATTTCGATATTCACGGCGGCGGTTCGGACCTGATGTTCCCGCATCACGAAAACGAAATCGCCCAGTCTACTTGTGCCCATGACGGCGAGTATGTGAACTACTGGATGCACTCCGGCATGGTGATGGTGGATCGCGAGAAGATGTCCAAATCACTGGGCAACTTATTTACTGTGCGCGACGTGTTGAAATATTACGATGCCGAAACCATTCGCTATTTCCTGATGTCCGGTCACTATCGCAGCCAGTTGAACTACAGCGAAGATAACCTCAAGCAGGCACGCTCGGCGCTGGAGCGTCTGTATACCGCGTTGCGCGGCACCGACAAATCTGTCGCGGCGGCCGGTGGCGAGGCGTTCGAAGCGCGCTTTGTCGAGGTGATGAACGATGACTTCAACACCCCGGAAGCCTATTCCGTGCTGTTTGATATGGCGCGTGAAGTGAATCGCCTGAAAGCAGAAGATATGGCGGCGGCGAATGCGCTGGCTTCCCATCTGCGTAAGCTTTCTGGCGTGCTGGGTCTGCTGGAGCAGGAGCCGGATGTCTTCCTGCAAAGCAGCGTAAAGGCGGATGACGGCGAAGTGGCTGAGATTGAAGCCTTGATTCAGCAGCGTCTGGATGCGCGTAAAGCGAAGGACTGGGCGGCGGCAGATGCGGCGCGCGACCGTCTCAATGAGATGGGTATCGTGCTGGAAGATGGCCCGCAGGGGACGACCTGGCGTCGTAAGTATTTTTTTCTTAGGTTTCTGCTTTTCCCCCTCACCCTAACCCTCTCCCTCAAGGGAGAGGGGACCGAACGTGCTCGCATTTTTGGGGGGATCCCTCACAGCAAGGGGAGAGCGGTGCGGATTTGTCCCCCAGACCTTGCCGAGAAAGACACTGCCGGGACAATCCCGCACGGCACTTATCCCTCCTTACCGAACCCCGTTTGCTGAATCAGCATCAACATCGCGCTATTTATCCAGCCGTGGGCGAAGCTCTGCGGCTCGCTGCTGACGTCCACCTGCACGCGCTGCTCCTGGGTGAGTGGCCGGGTCGACGTTCCCTCAATCACCACCCGATACCAGACTGCCGCCGGGCGCAGTTCCTTCGCTGCAAGCGTCGGGTTAAGCGCAACGGGGCCGCCGTGAGGCTGGGCCAGCATCAGGTTTGGCAGGCGTTTTACCGCATCGTGGTCGATAGCGACAATTGTGCCCTGCACTGTCTGCCATTGCCCCTCGACATACACCTTCGCCTTCGCCTGAGGGCGCAGACGCGACAAATCGGTCTCGCTCACCAGCGCTTTCACCCGCCAGTGATACGGATCTACCACGCTGGCGATGCGGGTACCCGGCGACACCCAACTGCCCGCGTGCAGCGTCTGAACCACGTCATGCACCACCCCTTTTTGCGTTGCCAGCAGTTGCAGGCGTTGCAGTTCAACGACGCTGGCCTGTTGCTGAGTGGCATACTGGCGCGCCATCTGCTCGGCGAGCACCTGTTTTGCTGCTCCGTCTTTATTCAGCGCCATCGCGCCACGGGCACTGGCCTGCCAGGCCTGATTCAGCGCCTGCGCCTTTGCTTTTTCATCGCCGGGAAGTGGGGCCACCAGCTCAAAGAGCGTCTGCCCGACGGTGACCGTATCTCCATCTTTTACCCGCACCTTCTCAAGCTGGGCGGCGTACGGGGTATAGACAGGTTGTGCGACGCCCGCCTCCATCACCCCGTGCAGCGACACCTGCCTGGACCAGGGCAAAAACACGGTCAGCCCGAGGGCCAGCAACATGATGCACAGGCGCAGAAGCCGCGCGGGTTTTACTTCCTGGCGACGCATATGCCAGATCCTCAGTTCACGAAACAGGGGGTGCACCACAAACGTGATGATTTCAATAAAAAACAGCACCAGGCCGAGCGCTTTGAAAAACGCGTGATAGACCACCAGCGCGATGCCGATAAACAGCGTCAGGCGATAGATCCAGGTGGCGAAAGCAAACAGGGTCAGAAAGCGGGAAAAGGCGGGCGAAACGTTATCTGGCAGGGGATCGTCCAGCCCCAGCAGATGCCCGCGCATCCAGCGTTTTGCCCAGTTGCCCGCGCGCTCATGCAGCGCCGGATAATCCAGCCAGTCGCTCAGAATGTAATAGCCGTCAAAGCGCATAAACGGGCTGGCGTTAACGGCGACCGTCATTACCCAGGCGGTGGTGGCGAGAAAAAACAGCGCGTTTTTGACGTTTCCTTCCGGCGCAAAGCTCCAGAACAGCGTCGCCCAGCCTGCCAGCATCAGTTCGGCCACGATCCCGGCGCTGGCAATCGCCAGCCGGTGCTGCGAGCGGGACAGCTTCCAGCTCTCTCCGGTATCGGTATAGGCCATCGGCCAGAGCACCAGCAGGGCGACACCCATATGGCCGACGCGCACGCCATGCCGGGTTGCCACAAACGCGTGCCCCAGCTCATGCCAGCATTTCGAGAAAATCAGCGCCACGGCAAACGCCAGCGCGCCGTTCCAGCTAAGCGCCCCGTGCAGCGCTGCCTGTACGCTATCCCACTGGCGAGCCGCCAGCACCAGCCCGCTAAGTGCCGCAAGCAGCGTTACCAGCAAAAAAGGTACGCTGAACAGCCAGCAGACCCAGGGTAAAAAGCGGCGCAGGGCTTTTTCCGGGCGAATCAGCGGCAGGCGAATAAACAGATAGCCATGCAGAATGCGTTTCCACAGCGGGGGGCGAGATTTAAAGCTGCTGTGGCGTAACAACTGCTGCTGTTGCAAAAAACGCAGGAAGAGGGTGACGTCCTCCTCTTCCACCGTCAGCGTGGTTTCCCGGCTGATGGCCTCGGCAATCTGAGGCGCGCTACCCAGCGCCCAGCGGCGAACCATCTCAAATTCCAGCCAGCCAAGGCGGAAAAAGAGGTTACGCACCGGATCTGCCAGATGCCAGGCAGGGGAACCGTCCCGATTATTGCCCGCCGGGTGGATGTGTAATTCATCGCGCAGCGGCGGCAGGGTGGCTGCCGGGGAAAGCGCCGTCATTGGCTGCATATCAGAACCCACACCAGGCGCGGGCGGTCGCCAGTGGACGACGGAAGATAAGATAACCCAGCACGCTCCACTCCCCGGTTACGCGGGCGGTCCCCTGCAGGCCGATACGCGCCAGCGCCGAGGGTTCGCTCAGGGAACCGCGCAGCAGATAGCTGGCGACACCGTTGGGTGCCTCTACGGCTTCATAGCCGGCGTAATCCAGCTGTGCATTCAGTGGGTGCAGCGGGTCGACCTTCAAAAAGACGGTCATGGGGGCGTGCGCATTCAGGTTGGTGGATTCCGCCACCGGTGCCCAGGCGCGGATGCCCAGCCGGGTGGGGTCAGCCAGCAGGCCAATACGCTCGCCCGTTTGCACCGGGCGTCCGGCCCAGTCATCCGGATCGCTATAGACAAACACGCCGCTGCTTTGGGCGCGAATCGACAGTTTTTCCAGCTCTCGTTGCAGGGAGGCTACCTGCACTTTCTGCTCGCGCCATTTGCCCTCAGCCAGCGCCAGCTCGGCCCTGGCATTCTGATCTTCAATCGCCTGCTGGGACGACTGGTGCATGTTGAGCGCGGCGGTGGCAAGTTCTGCCTGGGCAATCGCCAGGCGATTTTTTAAGGTCGTGTCATCCAGTTCTGCCAGCACCTGGCCTGCGGTGACGGCGGTGTTCGGAGCAACCGTCATCCGGCGGATCACGCCGTCGCTGGGGGCGGCAATAACCTCGCTGTTAAGTGAAATCACCTCGGCAGGCACCAGGGTGTATTCGCGAATCGGGATCAGCAAAATGGCGACAAGCAGTACCAGCACGAGGGCAATACGCTTTCGCACGGAGGTTGGCAGCAGGCGCTGCAGGCGCGAAGGCCGCGCCGCCAGCGTCCACCACGCATAACCGTACAGGCTGGCAAGCTGGAGCAGGGTATATTCCGGGCTTTCGACGCTCAGTTGCACCGGCCATGGGGTGTCGCGCGCCAGGATAAGCAGGGCGTGAAGTTGCCCATTCGGCCCGGCCAGCGCCAGAACCCAGACGTGGGCCGGTAGCCACTCATCCCACTCCTGCGCCAGCGATGGGCTGAGCTGGCCTGCGCTGAGCGACATGACCCGCGCCCCTTCCGGCAATGCGGCACACTGCGGCGCGATCGCTTTCGCCACGGCGGCAAGCCACAGGGCATACGGGGTATTGCGGTCGGTATCGCTCAGCCCGGAGTGCGCAACCAGTTGGGCGCGCCCGGTGGCGGTATATTTCAGCAGCGCGGCCTGACGGTAGTCCACCAGCGCCCGCGTTTCGTTACAGATAATAAAGCCCAGCTCTTCCGGGCTGTGTGCGGCTTTGACGCGGCCCATCAGGGCATAGAAGACCGAAGCACTCACGAACGGTTCGCCCCGCTGGCACAGGTCGGCATATCTTGCGGGCAGACCGGCGTCGCGCGCCCGCTCATGCCCGGCAGGATCTCTTTGACGTTATCGACAAACTGGGTTTCGATCTCAATGGTCTGGCTCACCGCATCGACGCGTCCGCTAATGTGCGAGACGGTCATCTGATAGTGCTGGCCATTTTCACCCACCACGGCATCGAAGCGGGCGCCGGTCGTCAGCCAGTTCATCCAGCTTGAAGGCACGTTCAGTCGGGCTTTGCGGTTGCCATTGCCCACCAGATCGATGACCGGCGCGCCTGCGCCAATCCCCTGGCCCTCTTTGACATAGATGCGGGCAATTCGGCCTTCGAAGGGCGCGGTAAAGCGGCACTGTGCCAACTGGGCGTCGAAAATCTTAATCTGGCTGCGGGTCCGGTTGACGTCTGCGGCGGCCAGACCAACCTCCAGCGCCCCTGCTGAGTCCAGCCCCTGCAGCTTGGCTTTGGCCTCGTATTTGATCTGGGCGGCGCTGAATTCCGCCTCCGCCGCGTCTTTACGCGCTTTCAGTTCGCTGCAATCGAGGGTCGCCAGCAGTTTTCCGGCTGCGACGTTATCGCCCAGCTGTACGTTTACCTGCATCACGCGGCCTGCCACCACGCTCGACAGCGGGCTCTCTTTATCGGCCATCACCAGAAAACGCACCTGCGCCGGGCCTTGTTCCACGGCAGCGGTCTCCGGCACGGGCTCGCTGGCGGCGACAGGGGCGCTTTTCTCAACGGCGACCGGTGGTGGGGTTATCTGCGTGGTTACCGTCTCTGTTGTGACGGATTCTGAGGGCGCGGCCGATTCCGTGGCAACTGCGGGTTCCTGAGCGACAGCCGCAGGTGCAGATTCCGGCGTTGCCACGGGTTCCTGTGCGACGGTAGCAGGTTCCGGTTCTGCTGTTGAGGCAGGCGCGGCTGTCGGCTCCGCCACCGCTGGCGCTGCCTGTTCCGTGCTGGTGGCAGAGACCGCCGGAGCCGTATCCTCTGCCAGCGCGCTGGCGCTGAATGCCAGCGCGATGATGGCGCCCATGCGCCAGTCGTAATGACGTCTTTTCATACCTGTACCTGCTTAGGGATTATTGGCCGTCGCCATGGTGGAACCGCCTGCGTACTTATTCAGGTCGGACACCACGGACAGCGCGGCAGCCTCAGCCAGTGCACTCACGGAACGGGTGTTCACGTCATTGGGCAAATAGCTGGTGTAGTGCTGTTTCAGCACCGACGCTCCCTGCGGGTTTACCACGGTGATATCCCACACACCGCGCAACGTATTTTGGGCGTGACCCACATTCAGATTCATCTCCAGGCGATAGCTGTTCGGACCACTGCCCACCACCAGTTGGTTGGTGTTAAGTACGCGGGTGACCGATTGATAAATCACATTTTTATTGACGGCAGCAGGCAGGCGACCAAGGGTCACATTCACCGGATGGCGGGTGACCACCGCATCGGCGCTCTGGGTAAAGACATGTTTTTCTCCGGCGACCAGGCTCTGGTGAATTTGCTGCGACAGGCTGGCGAGATCGGTGTTCTTCACGGTTTCTGGCAGCAGGTCGATCCCCACCGAGTTCAACACGCGGCCATAGGCGGACTGCGCCTGGGCATAAGAAGCGGCCTCCTGGAAGCGCGAGACCACGGAGCGTGCCTGGGTGCGCAGCGACTCCAGTTCGCTGGACAGGGAATTGCTCGCGCTCGCGCGGGAGATACTGGCCAGACGCTGGTCGACGCGGGCGGATTCCTGCGCGATTTGCAGGTCGTAAACTGCCAGCTTGTAGCGTTCAACGGAAACGCGTACCTGGGTCAGGATTGCCATGCTCAGGGCCATACGCCGTGCTTCATCCGTCTGCAGACGGGCGTCGTTGGTGCGGTTGATGGCCGGTGCTCCCAGCAGTTTGAACAGATTCATCGACACGCCCATGCCACCCTGAATCCAGCTGCTGTTGTAGAGATATTGGTTAGAGTCGTAGCTGATGCCACCAAACAGGTTCAGGTTGGGGAACAGCGAGGCAATTTGCCGTTTGGTTTCCAGTACGTCGATGCGGGTTTTGTAATCCTCTTCACGCAGCTCCGGGCGGCGTTCGAGCGCCATTTGCTCCAGGCTATCCAACTGGGTCGGTACCTGCGACAGCGCCGGGTTTGTCACGTCCTGTAATTTGAAGTCGGTGTTCGGCGGCAGATTCAGCAGGGCAGCCAGCTCGCTTTTGGCCATCTGCATTTCCTGGCGCTTCTGGTTTAACAGCGAGACCGCGTCCAGCAGCGCGCGCTGGTATTCCAGCCCTTCAACGGGAGGCAAAATGCCTGCGCGTTCGGCTTCACGGGTTTTATTCAGCGCAATCTGGATGTTTTCCGCCAGCGGCTGGGCTTCATCCAGCAGACGCTGTGCCCCCAGCGCACGCCACCAGGCATCGCGCACCTCCTGTACGATGTTTTGCAGCACTTTGCGGCGGCGTTCTTCGGCGATATTGACGTTATCCGCCTGTTGTTTGGCGCGATAGTAGCTCATCCCGAAATCCAGCACGTCCCAGGAAAGCGTCGCGTCGGCGAGGTAATGGTCGCGCTCCTCAGAGGTGGATGGGCGCAGGCTGACCACCCGGTCTTCGATACCGATACTGGTGCCGCCGGAATCATTGTCGCGCCAGCGATATCCGGCATCGGTCATCAGTTTGGGCAACATATCCTGGCGCGATACATCCAGCAGGCCGCGCGACAGGGCGGTCTCCATCAGTTTCAGGCGGTAGTCGAGGTTGTATTTCAGCGCGCGCGCCATCGCGTCTGACAGGGTCAGCGGGCCGGAAAGCGGCTGCTGATCGCGATACATGTTCAGGCGATCGTTGTTAACGCGTGCGGCGATTTCATCCTGGGTTAAAGGTTCCGGTTTTACGGAGCCACAGCCGCTGAGCAGGACCAGGCAGATCAGGGCGGAAATCCGCGCCATCACCGGCACCGGGCGGGTTGCATTCAGCGATACGGTTGTTGTCGTTATCATCATTATTGTGCTTTTAGTTTCAGGTTAACGAACCGGCGGCCCTGGGCTTCGCCGGTGCAGAATAAACAGTGCGTTTCAAGGGTTAGCGAGTCGATGCGGGACCTCCGACGGTGATCGGCTCCGGCGCCTGCGTGTGGTTACGGGCAAGCTTGTCGATCTGCTCGGCAAGGCCTGGCGCACCGGGACGGGGCGCGCCAGCCGGTATCACAACGACGCCCGGTATCGATATGTTGGCCTGCGGTGGGAGATTCTCGTGGGTGTCGTGTTTCACCACCGGTTTGCCTTTGGTTGCCTCGCCGTGCACCACGCGTTCTTCCTGGATCGCAGGCACGTCGGCAGGGGTCGGTTTGCCCGTGGCTTTCGGGGTGAACGGATTGAAACGGCTGGCCAGTTGCTGTGTCGCGACGTCGTGGTTATCACCTGACGGCGTCGGGCTTCTGAGCAACGTAGTGTTAACCCAACGGGTAAACAGCACCGCGTCTTCCAGCACCGGCGTGGCGTTATCGTTCGCCCCACGGCCCAGTTCGGTCACCTTGCGGTTCAGTTCGACCTCACGGGTGAAGCGGTCGCTGTAAATGCCATAAATGGCGGGCAGAATAAACAGCCCCGGCGTATAGGGTTGGTCGAGGGCGGTCTCTTCCTGCCGACGGTCATGCGGGAAAATCTCGTCGCCCTGTTTTGACAGCGGTGGCGTGGTGCCATGAATCACAATCGACAGACGCGCCTGGCTGGTGTTGCCGTCGGCGTCGGTGAGGGTGTACACGAACACTTCGGTCAGCGTGGAGAGCGGATCGAGGGTGGAAACGCGCAGGTTCATGCGGTCAGCGACGTAGCGATAGTTGCCGTTGGCATCGAGCGTCAGCTCGCCAAATTCACCTTTAAAGGTGCCATTAATGACCCCTTCATGCCCAAGATTCACTGACGAGACGGCGGTTAGCGGCCCGCTGGCGATGGTGCCATCGGCACCGATACGGTCGTTGGCGTACAGATTGCCGGAGACAATTTGCTCGCCGCGATCCTGGTCAATGCTGTTGCTGTCATCCTGCGCGACGGGAACATCGTTGACGATGTTGACCCGCAGCAGCCCCGGCGCCTGTGTCTGCTCGCCGTTAACGCTCAGGGAGATATCTTCCTGGGTGCTGACAAAGCCCGGCTGCGCAATGGCGTGGGAGAGGGTGTAGCGATAATCCAGCTGTGCATGGCCCGCGTCGAGCGTCCGCAGCCCGGTCAGGCTCAGCACGCCGTCCGGGGTGACGATATCGAACGGCTGCGTGGCGCTAAGAGCCGTCAACTGCGCCAGGGTTAGCGTGTGGCCGCCAATGGTCAGGCTTTCCATCGCATCAAGTGAGAGCAGGGAGAGCGTTCCGCTGGTGGTTTGCGTACCGCTGGCGCTGTCGACCAGGCCAGCCTCTTTCACCCAGGCTTCGCCGATGGGGCTCACCAGCAGGTGCAGTTCACTGCTGCTGGTGCCGTCAACGTTACCGTCGCTGATGGTGTAGCTCACGGTGGGCACAAAGCCGGACCAGCCCGTGGCGGGGGTAAAACGATAGCTGCCGTCGCTGTTGACCACTAACGTTCCCGCCCCTTGCAGGTCGATGGTGTCGCCCGGCACATAGTGCACGCCGTCCACGGTGACGCTCGTGACGTGCAGGACATCGTGTTCGGCATCGCTGTCGTTGGCGAGCACATTACCGCTCAGCGGGGTATTGAGCAGTGTGCTGGCCTTATCGGTCATGGCGACCGGCGGGGTGTTGAGAATATCCAGCGTCACCACGGCGGTTTCGCTGACGCCGCCGCTGGTGACGGTATAGGTAAAGGTATCGGTCCCGACATAGCCGTTGTTCGGGGTATAGCGGGCTTTCCCGTCTTCAATCACCACCGTGCCATGCTGCCCGTTGGTCGCGCCGCTGATGACGCGATCCGGGTTGCTAAAGGTGTCGTTTGCCAGCACATCAATGGTCACTGGCGTATTCGCGTGGGTCGAGGCGCTGTCGTCATGGCTATCCATCACCGGGGTGACGCGGATATCCAGCGTCGCGGTGACGGTCCCGTTACTGCGCCCGTCGCTTAGCGAATAAATCACCTGCGGTACGTCGCCGTGCCAGTCGGCAACCGGCACGAAATGGTAGCTGCCATCACTGTTGATGGTAAGCGTGCCGCTGCCTGCGAGGGTGGCGGTATCCCCTGCTTGATAGTGCAGTCCACCGACGCTGAACCCGGTGATTGTCAGAGGATCGCCCTCCGCGTCGTGGTCATTATTCAGCAGATTTGGCCCGCTTATCGGCGTGTCTTCCGGCGTGGTGACCTGTTCACTTTGCGTGACCGGTGCGGCGTTGGTTAGCGTGACCGTCACGGAGGTGGTTTCGCTGACGCCGCCGCTGGTCACGGTATAGCTAAAGGTGTCGTTACCGACATAGCCGCCCGTTGGGGTGTAGACAACCTGCCCATTGTTGATGGTCACGGTGCCGTACTGCCCGTTAGTCGTCGCGCTAAGTGTACGATCCGGGTTACTGAACGTATCGTTACCGAGCACGTCAATGACTACCGGCACGCCTGCGTGGGTGGTGGCGCTGTCCGGATTGGCATCGGCGACCGGGGTGACGGTGATAGTCAACGTGGCGGTACTTTCGCCGTTATTGCGTCCGTCAGAGACGGTCCAGGTGATTGGCGAAACATCACCATGCCAGTCAGCGATCGGAGTGAACAGGTAGCTGCCATCGCTGTTCATCACCAGCGAGCCCTGGCCCACGAGAATGGCCGTGTCGCCCGGATGATAATCCTGGCCCGCCACCTGGAAGCCGGTGAGGGTCAGCGGGTCGCCGTCCGGATCGCGCGCGTTTGCCAGCAGGTTTTGCCCGGCAAGCGGCGTATCTTCCGGCGTGCTGACATGCGCAGAGGCCAGCTCCGGTGCGGCATTAACTAGCGTCACGGTGACCGTTGCGCTTTCTGCGATACCGCCGCTGGTGACCGTATAGGTGAAGGTATCACTGCCGACATATGCCGGGTCCGTTGGGGTATAGACCGGTTTACCGTTTTGTAGCGTCACCGTCCCGTGCTGGCCGTCGGTGGTGGCGGTAATGGCTTTGTCGCTGTTGCTGAACGTGTCGTTATTCAGCGCATCAATGCTGACCGGTACGCCAGAGTGGGTGCTGACGGCATCATCAAATGCGTCAATGACCGGCAGAACGCGGATATCCAGCGTGGTGGTACGCGTACCGTTGGTGTGGCCGTCGGTCACCTCATAGGTCACCTGTGGAACCCCGCCGTTCCAGTCGGCAACCGGGGTAAACAGGTAGCTGCCGTCGCGGTTAATGGTCAGCGTACCTTTCCCGCTGAGGGTGGCGGTTTCGCCTGCCAGATAGTGCTGCCCGTCGACGCTAAACCCGCTCAGGGTGAGCGCGTCGCCATCGGCATCATAATCGTTCGCCAGCAGGTTCGGGCCGCTCAGCGGGGTATCTTCCGGTGTCGTCAACTGCTCGCCCGTCAGTACCGGTGGGGTGTTGCTTATCGTCACCGTGACGGTGGCGGTTTCGGTGATACCACCGCTGGTAACGGTATAGGTAAAGGTGTCGGTTCCCAGATAGTTCGGATCGGTGGGGGTATAGACCACTTTGCCTGTGCTGATAGTGACCGTGCCTTGCTGGCCCTGTGTTACGGCGCTTAGGGTTTTATCGGCGTTACTAAAGGTGTCGTTACCCAGAACGTCGATAGTGACCGGCACACCCGCATGGGTGCTGGCGCTGTCGTCAATGGCATCGGCAACCGGTAGAACATGAATATCCAGAGTTGCGCTGCTAAAACCGTTGCTTCGCCCGTCGGAGACGGTCCAGGTCACCTGCGGCACGTCGCCGTTCCAGTCGGCAACCGGGGTAAAGAGATAGTGCCCGTCGCTGTGAATCACCAGCGTGCCTTTACCGCTAATCAGCGCCGTTTCGCCCGGATTGTAGCTGTGTCCGTCAACGCTAAAGCCTGTGACGCTGAGGGCGTCGTTATCCGCATCGCTGGCATGGGCCAGCAGGCCGCTGCTGCCAGAACCAGAAAACGCAGTATCTTCCGGTGTGCTGACATGTTCGCCGCTAAGCTGTGGCGCGCTGTTGGTCAGGGTCACCGTGACGGTGGCCGTTTCGGTGACGCCGCCGCTGGTCACCGTGTAGGTGAAGGTGTCGCTGCCGACATAGCCTGCGTCGCTCGGGGTGTAAACCACCTTGCCGTTTTGGATAGCCACCGAACCGTGCTGGCCTGGGGTGACGGCGGTAATGGTGTTATCCGCATTGCTGAAACTGTCGTTTGCCCGCACATCAATGGTGACCGGGGTGCCCGCGTGGGTGCTGGCCGTATCATCGAACGCGTCAGTCACCGGCGTGACGGTAATATCCAGCGTCGCGCTGCGCTCGCCGTTACTGCGTCCGTCGCTGACCGTGTAAGTAACCTGCGGTGCGCTGCCGTTCCAGTCGGCAACCGGGGTGAACAGATAGCTGCCGTCACTGTTAATGGTCAGCGTTCCGCGACCGCTCAGGGTGGCGGTTTCGCCGGGGTGATAGTTCTGACCGCCCACGCTAAAGCCGGTAATGGTGAGCGGATCGCCTTCCGGGTCGTGGTCGTTAGCGAGCAGATTCGGTACTGCCAGCGGGGTGTCTTCTGGTGTAGAGACATGCTCGCCCGTTAAAACCGGCGCGGCATTGGTCAGGGTCACCACCACCGTCGCGGTTTCAGCGATGCCACCGCTGGTTACCGTATAGGTGAAGGCGTCGCTGCCGACATAGCTGGCATCCGTCGGGGTATAAACGACGCGACCATTTTCGATCGCCACCGTGCCGTACTGGCCGTTCGTGGTGGCGGTAATGGTTTTATCGCTGTTGCTGAACGAGTCGTTTGCCAGCACATCAATGGTCACGGGGGTGCCGGCGTGGGTGGTGGCGCTGTCGTTAACCGCATCGGCAACCGGCAGCACAGCGATATCCAGCGTGGTGCTGCGTTCGCCATTGGTCCGCCCGTCGGTCACGCTATAGGTCACCTGCGGCAGTGCGCCGTTCCAGTCGGCAACCGGGGTAAACAGGTAACTGCCGTCGCTGTTGATGGTCAGCGTGCCTTTCCCGCTCAACGTGGCGGTGTCGCCAGCCAGATAATGCTGCCCGTCGACGCTAAACCCGGTAAGCGTAAGCGTGTCGCCCTCGGCGTCGGTGTCATTTGCCAGCAGGTTTGGCCCGCTTACCGGCGTATCTTCTGGCGTCGTGACATGCTCGTCCGTTAAAACCGGCGCGCTGTTGGTCATCGTCACCGTGACGGTCGCACTTTCTTCAACTCCGCCGCTGCGTACGGTGTAGGTGAAGGTATCCGTGCCGACATAGCGGGAATCGGCAGGCGTATAGATGACCTGGCCATTGTGAATAACAACCGCGCCGTGCTGGCCGTCGGTGGTGGCTAGCAGGGTTTTGTCGGCATTGCTGAACGTATCGTTACCCAGCACATCAATGGTCACCGGTACGCCCGAGTGGGTTGTTGCGCTGTCATCACGGGCATCGGCAACCGGTGTCACGGTGATATTCAGCGTGGCGCTGGTGCTGCCGTTTGTTCGCCCGTCGCTGACCGTAAAGATCACCTGTGGAGCCGTGCCATTCCAGTCGGCAACCGGGGTAAAGCGGTAGCTGCCATCGCTGTTGATGGTAAGTTCACCCACGCCCGCCAGCGTTGCCTGGGTGCCTGCGCTCCAGGTCTGGCTGCCAACGCTAAAGTCGCTAACCGTGAGTGCGTCGTGCTCGCTGTCGGTGGCGTTATGCAGTAATCCACTGGCGGCGGTAACGACAAGCGGGGTGTCCTCGGCGGTGGTGGCCGCTAAGTCGGGTACCGCCGGGGCGCTGTTGGTCAGCGTCACGGTAACGTGGGTGGTTTCGTTAACCCCACCGCTGGTGACCGTGTAGGTAAAGGTGTCGGTGCCAACATAGCCTGCGTCAGACGGGGTATAAACCAGCTGACCGTTCTGCATCGCCACCGTGCCGTGCTGACCGTCCGTGGTGGCGGTAATGGCTTTGTCGCTGTTGCTAAAGGTGTCGTTTGCCAGCACATCAATGGTTACCGGTGTCCCGGCATGGGTGCTGGCGCTGTCCGCAGTGGCGTCAACCACCGGGGTGACGCTGAGATCCAGCGTGGTGGTGCTGTCGCCGTGGATCAGCCCGTCTGAAACGGTGTAGGTCACCTGCGGCAGTGCGCCGTTCCAGTCGGCAACCGGGGTAAACAGGTAGCTGCCATCGCTGTTGATGGTCAACGTGCCTTTCCCGGCAAGGGTTGCCGTGTCGCCTGCGTTGTAGTCGTGCCCGTCAACGCTAAACCTGGTCACGCTAATGGCGTCGTTATCCGGATCGCTGGCGTGTGCCAGTAACCCGGTGCTGCCCGCACCCGCCAGCGGCGTGTCTTCCGGCGTTGTGGCCTGTTCCGGGGTGAGTTCCGGGGCGCTGTTGCCCACCGTCACCGTGACGGTCGCCGTTTCGTTAATGCCACCGCTGGTCACCGTATAGGTGAAGGTATCGGTGCCGATAAAGGTCGGGTCGGTCGGTGTATAAACGACCTTGCCACTCTGGATCGCCACCGTGCCGTTTTGCCCGTCGGTGGTGGCGGTAATCGCTTTATCGGCATTGCTGAACGTGTCATTTGCCAGCACGTCAATGGTCACCGGTACGCCCGCATGGGTGCTGGCGGTGTCATTGTGCGCATCGGCTACCGGCGTGACGCTCAAGGTCAGAATGGCACTGGTGGTGCCGTTGGAACGCCCGTCTGTGACGGTATAGGTCACCTGCGGCAGCGCACCGTTCCAGTCCGCGACAGGCGTAAAGCGGTAGCTGCCGTCACTGTTGATCGTCAGCGATCCCTTACCGCTGAGATCCGCACGATCCCCCGCGTTATAGCGCTGTCCGTTGACCGTGAAATCCACCACCGTAAGCGTGTCATTGTCGCTGTCCGTCGCAGTGAAAAGCAGGCCGTTACTGGCGGTGCCGACAAGCGCGGTATCTTCCGGGGTCGTGAGCTGGCGGTCCGCAACGACCGGCGCGCTGTTGGTCATGGTGACGCTAACCGTCGCAGTTTCGGCAATGCCGCCGCTGGTAACCGTATAGGTAAAGGTGTCGCTGCCGACGTAGCTGGCATCCGTCGGGGTATAGATGACTTTGCCACTCTGAATGGTGACCGTACCGTGCTGGCCGTCGGTGGTGGCAGTCAGCGTTTTATTGCTGTTGCTAAAGGTGTCGTTACTCAGCACGTCGATGGTGACAGGCACACCGGCGTGAGTGGTGGCGCTGTCATCGTGGATATCGACCACCGGGGTGACGGTGATATCCAGCGTGGCGGTGGTCAGTCCGTTGCTGCGCCCGTCCGAAACGGTATAGGTGACCTGTGGCACGCTGCCGTTCCAGTCCGCCACCGGGGTGAAGGTGTAGCTGCCATCGCTGTTGATAACCAGCGTGCCTTTCCCGGTAATCGTTCCGGTGACGCCCGCGCTCCAGGTATGGCCGTCAGCGCTAAAACTGACAACGGAGAGGGGGTCGCCATCCGGATCGCTGTCGTTGATTAATAGCCCGCTGGTGGCCGGGCGCGACAAGACGGTGTCTTCCGCCGTCGTGACCTGTTCGCCCTGAGTGACCGGGGCGTTGTTGGTCATGGTAACGGTCACCGTGCCGGTTTCGGTCACGCCGCTGCTGCTCACGGTATAGGTAAAGGTATCCGTGCCGACGTAGCCCGTTGTTGGGGTATAGATGACTTTACCGCTGACAATCGTCGTGGTGCCGTGCAGACCACTGGTGGTGGCGCTGAGGTAGCGATCCGGGTTGCTGAACGTATCGTTAGCCAATACGTCGATAGTGACCGCCACCCCCGCATGGGTGGTGGCGGTATCTGCGTGAGTGTCGGCTACCGGGGTGACGGTGATATCGAGCGTCGTGGTTACCGCGCCGTTGGTGCGTCCGTCGCTCACCGTATAGGTGACCTGCGGTACGGTGCCATTCCAGTCGGGAAGCGGGGTAAAGGTATAGCTGCCGTTGGCGTTAACCACCAGCGTTCCTTTCCCGGCAATGGTCGCCGTATCCCCTGCGTTATAGGTTTGGCTGCCAATTTTGAAGGTGGTGACGGTCAGCGTATCGCCATCGGGATCGCTGTCGTTATACAAAAGCCCGGTGGTGCCTGAACCGCTTAGGCTATTGTCTTCGGCGACCGACACATGTTCGCTGGCAACGACCGGTGCGCTGTTGGTCATGGTGATGGTCACGGTGGCGATTTCGTTCACGCCGCCGCTGGTCACGGTGTAGGTAAAGGTATCGCTGCCGACATAGCTGCTATTGTTCGGCGTATACAGCACTTTGCCATCGACAATACTGACTGACCCGCGCGCGCCCTGGGTGACTGATGTCAGCGTTTTATCGCTGTTGCTAAAGGTATCGTTGGCCATCACATCCACGGTGACCGGGGTACCGGAGTGGGTTGAGGCAGCATCGTTTTTGGCATCCGCGACGGCAGTGATAGTGAGCGTGACGGTTTGCGCATTACTCCAGTGGCTGGTATCGCCCTGGTTAATGGCACTTTGCAGATCCTGTACCGCATACAGTGTTGTCACCCCCGCATCGGCGGTGGTACTGGTATCGGCGGCGTGAAGGGTCAGCCCGCCCGGTACCGTGCCGTTGTAGTCGGCCAGGGGCACAAAACGCAGCTGCGAGGTGGTTTTTAACACCAGCGCATTGCTGTCGCTGTAGTCGGTGCCCAGGCTCTGCCAGGTGCTGCCATCGGTGGAGTATTCCCAGTGGCCCAGGCTGGTACTGGTGTTGTTGCCGGTGATCGCCACAAAGCCCGCCGCACCGCTGGCGTTGCCACCGCCGCTGATGGCGCTCTGGTTGTCGGTGTCGTCATTGTATTTTCCGCTCAACAGTGAACCGAGCGTCACCGCCTGCGGAGTATCTTCCACCATGGTCACCGGCATGCTGCCAGTGAGCACCGGGCGATCGTTGACCCCGGTGATGCTGGTGGAAAGCGTGACCGTTCTGGCGCTGTAGCGCGACGTGCCGCCGTTGGTGGCCGTCGACGTGACCAGCCCGCTGGTCGGCGTTGCTGTGGTGCTTGTCGTGTCGTTGTTGCTGTTAGTTTCCACCAGCCGCACGGTCAGCGCCGCCGGGGTGCCAAAGAAATTGGCCGCCGGGACAAAGCGCACGCGGGCGGTTTTATCCAGCAGCAGAGAACTGGCGTCGGTGCGGGTGCCGATGGCGGTCCAGGTGCTGCCACCGTCGGTGGAGTATTGCCAGCTTCCCTGGGCGCTGTTAGTCGTCAGGCTATTAATCGCGACACCCCAGAATGAATCTGAGGATGTACCACCGCTGGCTCCGATAGCCGAGTTATCAACGTTGTCCGCCGTGTCCTGGAAGTAGCTGCCAAACAAATTGTCGACCGTGTCTCCAACGATGGTCGCGTCTGCGCTGTCTTCACTGATGGGGGCAAGGGTCTGCGGTGTGGTTTTGGTTAACCCTGGCGCATCGTTAACCGGCACAACGGTGACCGTGAAGGTGCGGGTGGTGATCAGCGCGGCAGAGGTGGCATCGGCATAGCTGATGTCACCTGGGTTACTGCCCGGATCGTTACTGTCTCCGTCCAGCGTTGACGGGCGGCTACCGTGGTTGCCGTTATCATTGACCACCACCGTTACGCTAAAGCTGCCGTTCCAGTCGGTGGCCGCTACGCCTGTGGTCGTCGGGAGCTGCACCGTCAGGTTTGCCAGCCGCGCGTTCAGTTCGCTGAGGGTGCCGGAGAGCGCCAGCGTCTGGTGACCGGAAGCATCGGTGGTGACCACATCGCCGCTGTTCAGCCCGCTAAAGGTAAAGCCAGAGGGCAGGGTGATTGTCGCCTGCAACGTGGCGACATCGGCATCCGGATCGGCCACGGCGATGGCCGGGAGTTTCACCCTCGCCACGCCTTCTGAGACGTTACTATCGGTGACGGTAATGGTCGCCGGATCGTTAATGCTGCTGGGGAAAATGGTGCGCGCGGCAATGGCGACGTTTTGCGTCAGGCCTGCGGGCAGCGCTGCATACGGGTCAATCACGGTGGTGGGCACGGTTTGCGTGCCGTTGCCGTTGGCATCGTTTTCACCGCCGTTGGCATTGCCTGCGCTAAGCAGCGCCCCGGTGGTGAGATCGCGCATACGGTCATCAGCAATGACTTCAACATGCCAGGCTTTGTCGGCGTTTTCCACGCCGCTGCCGGTCATTGAAACCTGCAAATCGGCCAGATACGCATTCACCTGGGCCAGCGTACCGCGGATCACCAGGGCGTCTTTATTGCCATCGAAGGTCGTGTCGAGGGTTACGCCGGACTGAGTATTGCCAGAGTTGATAATGATGCTGGAGACGCTGCCATTATTGTAAAACGCGGCGGCGAGCGGGGTACCGTCGGTGTCGGTGATACGCACCGTCACCTGCATAAAGTCGCTTTCGCCGTCGGCAATGTCGCCGCCGTCGGTATAGTCGGGATCGCTGATAACAAAACCGCTGACCGCGTTGCCGTTTGTCACGCCCCGATCGCTGTTGAGATAGGCGGTGGACGAATCGGCGCTAACCGTTGGGGCATCGTTAACCGGCACGATAGTGACATCCAGCGTTGCATCGGCAGGGTTGGCACCCCCGGCGGTATCACCAATGTGCGAACCGCCGTCATCCAGGTGCAACGTCACGGTGACATCGCCTGGTGCAGCGCCGTTGAGATCGTGGTTAGTGTTCAACGGGCTGGTCCAGGTCAGCCCCAGCGTCGTGTCGTTAAGCAGGGCCTGAATGTCGCTGGCCCGCCCGGTCAAAACCAGCGTACCGGTATCATCACCGCTGATGGTCACTTGCTGGCTACCCGTCGCACTCGGGGTGACGCTTTCCTGTGTGCCGCTGCCGCCGATACCCAGCGTACCCTCGGCAACGGTGATGGTCACGGTGACCGGGGTACCAAAGCTGGTGGATTCCACATCGCTAAGGGTGATGTTGCCGCCGATAAAGGTGGCCTGATCTTCCAGCGCCGTGCGGGCCGGTGTGGTGATGGTCAGGGTGCCGGGATCGTTAATGGTTGAGGCGCGAACCCAGACCGAGGCCATGCTGATGTTGCCCTTGTCTGCCTCGGCAACGGTGGTACTGCTGTACCAGTTATATTCAGTGCTGCTGATCGTGCCCGGCTGACTTTTGCCCGGCGTATTCGACTGGTTTTCGCTACCGCCGTTTGCCCCTCCCACTAATGCGCCGCTGGCATCGCGCAGGCGGTCATCGGCAATCACCTGTACCTGATAAAGTGTGTTGCGATCTCCGGTGAAGGTGACCGTTAATCCAGCAAGGGCGGCGTTCACCTGGGCATACGTACCGCTCAGCACCAGATAATCGTTCTGGCCGCTGTGGGTGATGGCCGTTGCCGCACCGCTGCTGGAGTCATAGCCTAGGGTGACGCCCGTGTAATCGGTGAGGGCGTTACCGCTGCGATCCAGCAGGCGAACGGTAACCTGCAAATAGTCGGTTTCCCCCGTAATTATCGCCGTGAGGTCAGGGTCGCTGACCGAAAAGCCCGTGATGTGGTTATTGGCCGGGTTCTCACTGGTGATGTTGTGCACGCCAGACGGGGCCGAGACAATCGGCGCATCGTTGGTGGGCAGGGTGTAAATCCAGAATTCGTTGCCGCTCTGCTCTTTGTCACCGTCGGAAAGAC
This sequence comes from Phytobacter diazotrophicus, assembly GCF_052061655.1. NCBI lineage: Bacteria > Pseudomonadati > Pseudomonadota > Gammaproteobacteria > Enterobacterales > Enterobacteriaceae > Phytobacter > Phytobacter diazotrophicus. The sequence goes on from NZ_CM125428.1 coordinate 5,037,499, forward strand.
GGAAGGTGAACTTGTCGTCCGGGGTGTTGGGCGTACTGGTTTCGCTGCGGCCACTGCCTTCGCTGCCATCACTCAGGTAGTAGATATGCCCGTCGATCACATCCTGCTGGGTAAAGGAACCCCCGGCACCAATAATGCTGAAATGTACGCCATCGGTAGAGTAAGCCAGGTTGCCATGCGCAGGGGCAGAGGTGATGGTGTATTGCACCTGGCGTGCGCTGCTGTCGGAGTCATAGGCCTGTAGCAGGGCGCTGGTGATTTGTTGATAGCTGCCTTCTTTGACATACAGCGGGTTGTTTTCCGGAGCCCCGCCAATGATGTTCGGCGAATTGGGCTGAATAACCGGGTCGGCGAGCGTCGGGTTTTTGGCAATCTGCGGCGCATCGTTGACGTTGGTTATCTGAATCGTCACCTTCCCGCTGCTTGCAGAGCGTGCGCTCCAGCGGTCAATCGCGGTAACGGTAAAGTCGGTTTTGCGTACCTCTGAGCCGTCGTTCACGAAACGCAGGCCGGTGGTGTTGGTGCTGGCGGTAAGCAGCGCCGCATCCAGCGTCATGCCGACCGTGACATCTTTCCAGGCGCTGCCGTCATAATATTGCAGCGTGCCGCCTGTCGGCAGGCTGTCGATTTCAAATTTCAGCGGCGTGCCACCGCCCGCGCCGTTGTTATAGGCGTAGTTATCCACGCCATCACGCAGGGTGGCGCTGCTTTCAAGATCGCTGCCGCTGTTGGCATCATCCGGATCGCTGATGCTCAGTTGCCCGGTGGTGATGTAAGCCGTTTCCCCTTCCGCGATCACGGTCGTCGAGGAACCGGTCACCACCGGCAAATCGTTGACTGGCGTGACATAAATATTGAGCGTTGGGGTCCAGATATCCTGAGTGATATAGCCGTTTTGATCGGTTTTCGTCAGCCCTGCTGACACCGCAAACTGGGCGGCAAAGAAGAACGTCTCGCCACCGTCATGCTGAAAACGGATATTCCCGGCATCAAGATCTGCCTGAATAAAGGTGCCGTAGGCCCCTACGGTAACCCAGTTGCCGCTGCTGTCTTTACGCTGAATCTCGCCGCCTGTCGCCCCATTCGAAAAGCCGAGGAAGGTGTAGACCACCTGCGAAGGATCAACGTCCGTCGCGGTGTAGCTCATGCCCGCAACGGCGGAGAAATCACCGTTTGTGCCGTTAAGGGTGACGCTACCGCCTTCATTGAGCTGCCCGCGGCTGTCGCCCGTGGTGAAAACCGCGCCTGCCCAACTGGAGTCACTGTGGGCAATTTGCGGATCACTGGTGGGCAGCGTGCCAATACCACTGCCGTTGGCGAACTGCACGAGACCCAGGGTAAACGTGAAACGGGTTAGCGTTTGCGTTCCTGGGTCATAAATGCCCCCGGCACGGTTGTAGCGGCTGCCGTCATCGTTCCAGCGCAGCGCCATGGTGTTATCGACGAGAACGAAGTTAAAGCTGTCGGTTTGGCCTGCGGTACTGGCCCCGGCGTACTGCACGTATTGCACCTTACCCGCGAGGATATCCGCCATGGTAAAGGTGCCGCCGTTATTGAGGATTTTACCGTTGAGCGTCAGATAACCATGAGTCAGCCCCGAGTTATCGGTGATAAAGCTCAGATGGTTATTGCCTGAATCCACATCGCTGGCAGACAGCATGTCGGCGGTGAGCGTGACAGCGGTAGTGCCTGTTGATGGCACGTCGGCATTCGGCGTTCTGCCATTGCCAGTGAAGGTTGGATCGTCGTCAACATCCTGCACGCGCAGGGTGATGACGCCATCACTATTCCCCGGGACGCCAGTGCCACCCCCCTGGTCAGTGACGCGCACGCCAAAGCTGTCCTGGCCCTGGTTTTCGCTGCCGTCATTTTTATAAGTCAGCAGGCTGCGATCGGCATAATCAAAGGTCTGGCCGACGGTCACTTCCACGCCGTTGTAGTACAGCGTGCCGTGGGTCGGCAGTGACGTAATGGCAATGGTCAGGATTGTATCCTGCGGATCGCCGCCGGTGCTGGCGACGATATACTGCCCGACATTGCCGGTATCGACCGCGTTAGCCGGCTGGCCTTCATAGACAAGACCGCTACCGCCTACCGACGGCAACTGGTTCAGCGGCGCAATATCCAGCGTGATGTGCACCGTGCCCGAAAGATCTTTCGGCGTAGCGCCGTCGTTGACGACCGCCACAAAACCATCGGCAGTGTTCTGATCGGCCCCGGTTGCCGTGTGGACGTAAACCAGGCTGCCGTTAATGACATCTTCCTGGGTGAAGACGGAGCCAATCCCCAGGCGGTCGCCGTCCAGCGTCAGGTAGCCGTACTTCGGCAATTCGGTTAAGCCATACACGATTTGCACCGGGAACTGTGTCCCCGCACTGACCTCCGGGTCGACAGCGAACAGCGTGGTGTCGGTGATCGCCGTGCTGCCGATTTCGGCGACGGTCTGGTGGTTATCGGCGACGGTGACCGGGTCGTTCGACGGGGTGACCGTAATATCCATCGAACCGCTGGCATCACCGGATTCACTGCTGACGTGGACATCAAGCTGGCTGGTGGCGGCGTTATTGCCAAGCTCCACATCCGCCGCTTTGAATGTCAGGCTATTCAGCCACGCCTGCGCTTCATCTGCCGTGCCGGTCATGGTGAGAATGGTACCGCTACTTTGCCCGTCGCTTAAGGTGCCGATGGTGCTGTCGCGCAGGGTGGCGGTGACGGTCACGCTGCTGTCTGTCGCGCTGATTTGCCAGTCGCTGAGCTGTGCGGCATCTGCGCCTGCGGCATTCAGGGTGCTGGGTTCAATGACGGAGATGCCTTTTATGGGCGCGGTCAGGTCGGGTGCGGCGGCCGGAACGGTGATATCGGCAATGCGCGTTTGCTCAGCGATGCTGGCATGGTGGACCAGATCGCTGGCGGTATCATTATGTGCGGCGGTTTCAGCTAACGCGGCGCCATCAAAAAGTTGGCGAGATTCAAGCGCAAAACGATGGGCGCGGGGCCGTAGACTCCGATTTTTTATACGCGTCATAAATTACCGCTCTATATAGGGCAAAAAGTTTCGGGGTTCAGTGCTGAAAAAAACGATCACGCTAACGCCAGGTTCCAATAGAAGGCCCCGGATATTTACATGCTGAAATTATTGCACGACCGCTTTGCGCGGTTAGCGTTAAGAATATAAAAGCGGACAGTTTAATATCATGGCATTTGCAAAAATGCAAGGTAATGACTCCAACTTACTGATAGTGTTTTATGTTCAGATAATGCCCGATGACCTTGTCATGCAGCTCCACCGATTTTGAGAACGACAGTGACTTCCGTCCCAGCCTTGCCAGATGTTGTCTCAGATTCAGGTTATGTCGCTCAATGCGCTGAGTGTAACGCTTGCTGATAACGTGCAGCTTTCCCTTCAGGCGGGGTTCATACAGCGGCCAGCCATCCGTCATCCATACCACGACCTCAAAGGCCGACAGCAGGCTCAGAAGACGCTCCAGTGTGGCCAGAGTGCGTTCACCGAAGACGTGCGCCACAACCGCCCTCCGTATCCTGTCATACGCGTAAAACAGCCAGCGCTGACGTGATTTAGCACCGACGTAGCCCCACTGTTCGTCCATTTCAGCGCAGACAATCCCATCACTGCCCGGTTGTATGCGCGAGGTTACCGACTGCGGCCTGAGTTTTTTAAGTGACGTAAAACCGTGTTGAGGCCAACGCCCATAATGCGTGCACTGGCGCGACATCCGACGCCATTCATGGCCATATCAATGATTTTCTGGTGCGTACCGGGCTGAGAGGCGGTGTAAGTGAACTGTAGTTGCCATGTTTTACGGCAATGAGAGCAGAGATAGCGCTGATGTCCGGCAGTGCTTTTGCCGTTACGCACCACGCCTTCAGTAGCGGAGCAGGAAGGACATCTGATGGAAATGGAAGCCACGCAAGCTCCTTAAAATCACCATCATACACTAAATCAGTAAGTTGGCAGCATTACCAAAAACTGATTCGATATCATCGCTATCGGCTACTGGCTGGTAATAGAGCTTATTTTTTAACCCAACATGTCCAGGCTCTTTCGCAACATTCCGCGCCCCGCCTTGCCGGATGAGACTCAACGTAGCTTTAGGGAACTCAAAAGCAGTTAAAAAGCCGTAGATAAATTCGTCTTGCTCAGGGTTTTCAACCAGTTGTTCGAGATGTTCAAAAATTTTCGCCTGATTAACAGCCATTGTTATTCCTAAAAAATACAGTACCCGTAGAGGATGATGCACTCATTCTAACCGAAGAAAATTTTATCAAGTAGTTCCAATGCGTTACCTAGGTTGTATCAAAAAAATAAAAAACTTTAGCTCTATGCCTGCCACCACAAGGCGGCAGGCTTTGCTCAGAGTACTTAATCCTCAGCAGAAATTTATCCTCAAGACAGCCGTTACTACCGTGTAGACTCTAGTTTCCCAAAATCAAACGGACTCACCGCCTTCTCCCGATTAGCATCAAGATAATCAGCCCACCATTGCAACATCAACCTCCTCTCCCCCAAATGCTCCGCCTTATGAATGTAAGCCGCACGCACAGAGTTACGTTCCTGGTGACTCATCTGCCGCTCTACCGCATCTCTTGACCACAATCCCGACTCAATTAATGAACTACAAGCCATTGTTCTGAAACCATGACCACATACTTCAACCTTCGTATCGTAGCCCATGACTCGTAGTGATTTATTAACTGTGTTTTCACTCATCGGCTTACGCGGATCGTGATCACCAACGAAGATCAGCTCACGGTTTCCACTCAGGCTTTTGATCTTTTCCAAAATGGCGAGAGCTTGACGCGACAAGGGAACAAGATGAGGCGTACGCATCTTCGAACCACGCTGAGAATGCTTAACACCTTCTAAGGGTTCACGCTCGCCCGGAATCGTCCACATAGCCGTTTCAAAATCTACTTCAGACCAGCGAGCAAAACGCAGTTCGCTTGAACGGATAAAGACTAACAAGGTAAGTTCGATAGCAAGTCGGGTTAATGGTCTTCCGGAATAGTGATCAATGCGATGAAGTAATTCAGGTATGCGGTTAAGCCCCAAAGCCGCACGATGCTGTCTTTTCACCGTAGCAACCGCCCCGGCAATTTCTTGTGCAGGGTTGTAGTCGATTAAACCGCTCTGCACAGCAAAGCGCATAATCGCGGTAGTTCGCTGTTGCAAACGAGCAGCGACTTCGAGTCGCCCGGATGACTCCACCGCTTTGATGGGTACAAGAAGATCCCGAGTCTTAAGCTCCGCAATGTTCTGCTTACCGATGGTAGCAAAGAGATTATCTTCGAGACTTTTCAATACACGAGCGCTATGTGATGCAGACCACTTCTGATTGCTGGCGTGCCAGTCTCTTGCAACAACTTCAAACGTTATCGCCTCTTGTTCCTGCTCCACCTTAACAGCTTTCTTGTTCTCACTAGGATCGACGCCCTTAGCTAACAACTTACGGGCTTCATCCCGACGATTTCTGGCATCAGCTAATGACACTTCGGGGTATTTACCCAGCGCCAGCATTTTCTCTTTACCACCAAAGCGATAACGAAGTCGCCAGTATTTAGAACCGTTAGGGTGAACCAGCAAAACCATGCCTTCACCGTCAGCCAGTTTATAGGCTTTTGCTTCGGGCTTAGCCGAACGAACCTTCACATCACTCAGAGCCATGATGAATATCCTTTCAAGGGTTCTGTGTGGGTACAATTATTATCGAACCGGGATATACCCGCAGTTATACCCGCATCAGTAAGTTGATGTAGATTGAATCAGGTTGACTTAGGTTGAGTGAAAAAGCGAGGAAAGCCTTGCGGATACTGGATTTCAGGCACAAAAAAAGACGTCCGTTGACGTCTATTGATGTTCCGATGGTGCCGAAGGCCGGACTCGAACCGGCACGTATTTCTACGGTTGATTTTGAATCAACTGCGTCTAACAAGTCATTGATTATCATCACTAACTTGTTACGCACCTACGGTTCGTACAGCCAATTTCGCCAACAGATTGCCCCAGCAAAATAGCAGGGGTTTACATGGATCACAAGAGGGTAAAGCCGAAGGACAAACGCGATCGTTATCTAATTCTCGATCCGTGTGGTGTGTACATGGTACGCATAGCTGTCCCGGCATACATGGCGGCACACTTCGGCAATAAAACATACTTCATGAGGTCAACAGCGACTCGCGACATTCGTCAGGCACGTCTATTCCGGGATGCCATCGCGTTGGAATGGTACAAGCTGCGCGATCAGCTTAAACCTGTACGTTCAGGTTCAAGGGTTGAACAGATCCTTGATGAACTTCGGGGCATCAGCAAACAGGCAAAGGACGCACCGCCCACACAATTGAACTTCTCCGCTCAGGTGTTGGCTTGCCCTTCCCTTCTGGCGATGCGGGATCAGTACATTCTGCAATTCAGCGAGAAACGTAAACTGACCACCCTGTCAAAGACGAACAAGGCCGTCGAGGTCTTATTGTCCCACCTTCGTAAGCGCGATATTCCTCTGAGGGATGTTAACCGAACCATAGTTACTGGCTGGTTGGATAGGCTGAAAAGCGAGAGAGCGCCCCAGACGATTCAAAACTATATTAGCGCCTTGGCTCAAATCTGGGATCTGGCCCGTAACCGATATCACGACGCACCACAGGATAACCCCTGGCGTGGTCATGGCCTGGAAGCGAAAAGTAGCAAGGTAAGCTACGAAGTTTTCACCCATGTGGAACTGGCGAAGGTCTTCGCAGCTCTGGGGGGTGACGAAGAAATGCAAGCGGTCACGCTGATTGGCATGTACAGCGGCATGAGGCTGAACGAGATTTGCTCTTTGCAGGTTGGGAACATCCGCAGGATTGAGGGCGTCCTTTGCTTCGAGGTCACAGAAGGCAAGACCAAATCAGCGGCGCGTATCATCCCGGTTCATAGCCGCATTATCGATCTGGTGGAGTCCCTTCTCCAGAAGCCCCATAACGGCTTCCTTTTCTACCGTGCGTCGATCATTGATCGTGCAGACGGCAAGCGCTCAACGTGGCATACGCAGCGTTTTACACGGGCTAAACGACAGGCACTGGGTGGAGTTGAAACGGAACGGAAGGTTTATCACTCGCTACGTCATGAAGTGGCCCAGCAGCTTGACCGCAACCAGGTTCCAGAAGACAGGATCGCGTTATTGATGGGCCATGAGCGCGGGAAAACAGAGGCGTTCAAGACATACTCCAAAAATGCTGCATCACCAGTGGAGCTATCAAAATATGTCGAGTTAATCCGTTACGATATCGCCGACGGCGGTTTTCATCCCGCTACGCAGGCATAAAAAAACCGGGCGGTTTCCCGTCCGGTCTCGATATTCTTTCAGTCGCCCGTAGTTTCTTCATTCTCGTTTTTTACTTCGTGCTTGCAGTATTGTACATACCGACGACAAAACCACTTCCTCAATTCGTCAGGCATGTTCCCTGTAATCTCATTTAGATTAACAGGCAAACCCATAGCCTCCATGTGCGCAAAACTTCGTGCAAGGAAATCGAAATTATTTACTGACTGAGCGTTTGGCAGTTCCATAGACACCTCCCTTTCTTAGGATTTATCCATATTAATTCCCGCAAACGTTTTCGTCCAAGTTTATTTACTTACACTTTGCATGGTTAATCATCTGATGGTTAAATGAAAATATGATGTAACCCACACGGGTTAAATAGGTTAAAGCCCTTATAAAAAAACCGGATGGTTTCCCATCCGGCCTTAGCTTACATTTTTCAATTTCTGTTCAGTCACGTAGTGCAGGATCGCAGCCTCCAGGCCTACGCTGGCAACCTTGCTTAAGAATGTTGACCTATGCACCGAGAGCGCGCGCGCCAGCGCTGACACGTTCAGCAACCCGGCATCGTCCAGCGTCTTAACCTTGACCGACAGCAGCGGCGAGTTTCCCACGCCAAGGATTTTCAATTGCATCTTTATTACCTCTCCAAAGGATTAAGAGGGCGGCAATCACCGCCCAACTTCTTTATGCATCCATCGTCAGCTTCGTTACCAGATCCGGGCGGTAGCAAATCGGCAACAGGCTGAACTCACTGGAAAGCGTAATGTTCTTATACGCGTCGGTGCTGCTATAGATGCGGAAGTCCACCACGTCAGCAAAGGCCAATTCGAGATTTCGTGATGTAGGCCCGACAAGGTTGGTAAATGGTGATGCCTGATCAGCGCTTAACGGCTTCTCGAAGACCGGAACCATGAAGCCTTGATCTGCCCCAATGCCGTAAAAATCGGTATCGGACATCTCGACCACGGTCACGTTATCCAGGACGTAATAGCTGAATGCCGGGTTGATCTCTTTATTGAATACCAGACCATCAGGATCAAGCACACCATACTGCACAAGCTGGCGAACCGATGGGTTAAAACGCAGCTTCTTGAACAGGTTGGAACCCGCGAACAGGTAGATGCCTTTCAGCAGCGAAGCAAGACCACCCATGCGGCGCTTCATGGCGCTGACCTCATCGGACAGGGATTCTAACGGATCAGCAGCAATCCCCGTGTAGATGGTTCCGGTGCTCTGGTCATACCCGAACTCTTCGGACCAATCTAGGGTTGGTCCGTCGGCGGTGTACTGCATATCGGTGACTCGATGACGGAACAGGCTTTCAGCAAACATACGTTCACGAGTTGCAGCGAAGCGTTCATAGTGAGCCAGGCTTTTAGCAGTCACAGCATCCAGGACATTGGCCTGTAGCGAAGAGCCGATCTTACGGTACGGCTGCACGTCAGCAGCAGTGATCACATCCTGAGTAGGGAACAGAGGAAGCTCGATCAGATGGTTAGCTGCTTTTGGCTTCGGTGTGCTTCCCCATTCGCTGGAAAAGCGATTCGCTGCCGGGGCGATGGTGTCAGCCTGAGCATTCAGGATGTCCAGACTGGTTTTAAACTGGTCAGTAACGTCACGCTGGAAAATGTTCAGGTTGGTTAAGATACGGTTGCGGGCCGGAACGTTCGCAAAGGTCGAACTGTAATCGACGTATGAAAAATCTTTTGTAAGAGCCATGTTGTGATGTCCTTATCGGTAAAATTATCGAGCGTCAGCCTGAGCTGCGCGGATATTGCCGGATGCAATCAGACTAGCTATTGCAGCAGCGCCTACAATCTCCCCCATAACGGCGATCACTGTTTCCGGGCGGATGTAAACGCCACGGTCAGCAACGATGATGTTTGCATCTGTACCAGCGCGGTGATGACTCAGAACCAGTAACGCATCATTGCCGGAGGTAAATGCAGTGCCATCAGCCTTAATGACCGAACCGGGCTGCACTTCGACGGCCAGGTTTGGGATGTTAATATTTTTCACTGCAAAATTAGCGTCGGCCTGATAGGTCACGACATCATTAAAGGTGCGTTGGGATTCGCCCAGTTTCATGGTTTCACTCCATAAGTTGTTGTTTGCTGGCCTGTAGGCTTTGGCCTTTCGGGCCGTATCGTCAGAATTGACGGTGTGCGAGTACAAAAGAGGTCGCCCGGTGGCGACCTTCCTTTATTTGTTTCTGCATCAGAAAAAAGGCGGGCGGCGGAGATACCGCCCCTGAGGAGCAACGAGGATCTTTATCGTTATTTTTCTGAGAGAAGAGAATAAGGGAGCGGCGGCAACGCCCATTGATGAGGGGAGAAACCCCAAACGCGCCGCGCTCGTGCCAGTTAACATCATGGCAAGATGGCCCACTGAGGAGAGGGACTTATTGCGGTTGTTAGACCGCTGGCAAACCCCATCGCGGAAGGCTAATACCACGGCAGGGGAATAAGCGGCGCTGGAAAGCAAAGATGGCCTGCGAGGTATCAAGGAGCCAGCGCCTGAGAGGAGATTAAATTACGTTCAATTGGCTGTAGTTCGCAGTAGACTCTTTCGAATCTATTAATCACCTTATATATAATTTTAACACGTTATTATTTAAAGCGCAATCAGAATTTACGTTAAATTTATTGACTTCTAAGTTCATCTGTGAATGCAAAGAAGGAAGGCTTCCCTGCCCCCTTTATCATTAGCCCTGTATTATACCCGCCCCGCCCGGTTTATCCTGGTCAGGCAGTGGCACTGACGGGATCACGTAGGAGTACGCAGCCGGATCGGCGGCGACGATCTCCCGGCATTTGGAGCGAGCACGAGCTAACGCCGCTTCGTCCACAACATGGGGAGTAAAGACACCTGCCCCAGCGCCCAGCGTCTTCATGATACGTTTGGCCTTTTGTTTGGTGTTGGCAACTGGCGCGACTGCTGGCGCTGGCTTCGTTGACGGCTTCCAATCGGGATGGCGGGCCAGGTAGTCATCCACGGCGCTTTTTACAGCCGCCTGGCGCTGCTCGTCTGCTAATTGTTCGGGATTTTTGCCCAGCAACATGGCGGCGATTCCGTCTTTTACTTTCTGCAATGCGCTTTTCATTATGTTTTTTATTCCTGTACAAGGCCAGTCCATCACGGGCGCGGCGAAAAGCTGCGGCCACTGCGACGGGCAGGTAAGATAAGATTTCGAGTAGGGTTAAATGTTGGGTCAATGTGGGACTTTCAGGTCGTCGCGATCTGACTCACGGTTGCGGCCTTGTTCGTGGCCCTGGCTTGCCTTCCTGGTTCTTATTGATGCGTCTTACCGGGTTTATTTGAATCGCTTTAAAACGGCTCGCGGCCTTCCGTTCACACACTCGGCGATATTCAACGTATAGCGGATGGTCGTATGGAGGGAACCGTGGAGCCATTGCGGCATCGGTGACGCCGTTCTGCCTGAGTGACATCACCACCCAGTACAGCGACAATCCAAGAGCCGTACATATGGCGCTTAAATCAGCCCCTTCGTTAAAACTGGTCAGCGCTAAATGGGCATTGGTGTATTCGTTCGTTTTCGCGAATCGGCGGCAACGCGGGTTATAACTGTTGTCGTACAGTTCCTGGACTTTTTCCAGTGGAAGCCTACAGATCAGCGCAACCCTTCCCGGAAGCATTCCGGCAATGAGGAGATGTTTGCACTTCTGCATGATATCGCCGTTGCGGCAACGCCGTTTATATAGGCGAGTCAGGTCTGGGAGTGGTTCGGGAAGATCTTCTTCTGTTTCGTTCTGGTTGGCGGTCAGCGCCTTGCGTTTCTCAATCAATGTGTCCTCTGCTATTTAAAAAGGTGTGCCACCATTGGCATACTCTGCACGCTCCTCAGCAGCAAAGCGGGCCATCTCCTCGGGAGTGTAGATCCCCCCTTTGCTCTGTATAGCCGGGGTTTTATATCCCGTCACAATAATGGGCCTCCCTGCTGTCGTGTCATCCTCGTTGTTCACCGCATGATTACCATCGGTGCCAGCATCGCCGCTGCCGTCATCGTTAGATGCCAGGCGATCGCACTGTCCAACAACAACCGGGGCAGGCTCAGGGGCCATGCCAACACCCTGATCAGCGGGTGTGTCAGTGGATTCCTCTGCGGGCGCATCAGTGGACGGTGTAGCAGCGGTTTCTGCCTGTGGTGCCTGCGGCTTTGATTTATTTGTCTTTTGACCGCTGACACGTTCATGATCATAAGATGGTTGACCATTCGGCAGTTCCTGGAAGATAAATTCCAGATTGAGCGCCACTTCCTTAACCGACTTAACAAAATACTCACAAGAGTGGCCTGATTTCCTCGCCTTGGGTGGTATCCAGTCGATAAGGCCCAGAGCTTTAAGATCCTTCTTCACTTTCTTGAAGATGTATTCTGATACATCGCACCGAATCGCGAGGTTTTCGTCTGAGTCGTAGTAATGACCGGTAGACTTGCCAGCGGCGATATTTTTGGGATTTGTCAGACCACGGAATTGATCTTCCAGATGCGAGTAAACCATCCTGTGGTCATTCGTCATTCTGATCACCTGGTTCGTGTCCTTCACAACAATCTGATGCGCCGTGAGACGCTTAGCAGTGATGAGGGATGGCTCGGTAATTACCTTATTTTTTGCTGCTTCTGTCATTTGGTTCTCCTTCAATGGATTTCTTCAAGTTGATTCGGATGCGTTCTGCCTCGGCATCCACAAGTTTATTGATGAGCGTTGCAACAGGTGTCCCTGTGCGGCGGCACTCGTGCATGATTACGTCCATCGTTGAATTGCTAAACGTCAGTTTCATGGCGTTCTCCTGTTTGTCAGACATGCGGATTCGATCCTGCTATCGCGGGTAGCGATCAGGATTCCGGCGGCCTTGTGGCCTGCATTTTGGTTGGTCTGCCCTATTTGAGGCAATTTGATTGACCCGGCGTTGCGCCGGATGGGATCACGCTGTCGTAGCTGTCAGGAAGTTGCCCGCAACGCTGTAACCGTGTTGTTCCAGGTTCTCCACACCGTGGGTAGCGACCAGGAACATGATCACCTGCTCGGGCGTCATATCGAGGTTGAGTTTCTCACGGTATAGACGACGGTAACCCTGGAGCACCGGGGCTAATATCTCAGTCAGCGACTGACCGTCAGCGAACTGGCGGGATAACGGCTTGAGGATCGTCTTGACCGCTCGGGCGCTCTTTGCCTTCTTCTTTTCCTGTTTCAGGATATGAAGTGCAACGGCAATCTGCGGGAACTTCGCGTGTGCAGCGTCAGCACCACCACTTCGGCTAATGAAAGACCAGAGCGCGGTTTTGGTGTAGGTGCCGTAAAGGATCGCATCTGCGATTTGCTCGCCTGTCATGGCGTTTGGGGTGATGCGTTGGGATTTCGGTTTGTTCATTTGGGTTCTCCGTTGAGTTATTGAAATTATTCTCGGAGGTCATTTGTACCCATTTGTCAGGAGCCATCACCGGGCGGCGATGCACCTTATTTGTTAAAACCCATGTTATCAGTAATCCTTGCAAATAGCAAGCACAACCAAAGGAAGCATAGATTTCTTTATATTAATATGACACACGTATGATTTCAATGTCAAATTCTTTTTAAACGCACTGAGACGCTCTGTAACGCTCTCTCAGTCATACCGGCTACCATCGTATTACCCGAGGTGTTACAGCGTCGCGTAGGCCCCTCTCGTTAAGGATTTGATGGCTTCGTGTATAGTTGGCGCGGGTATTGCATAAGTCGCACACCCTCGCGGCCCCAATAGACTCTCACACTACATGTTCGTGACAGTTTCCAAATTGCTGCGCGGGCTGTCGCCCTTGCTGCCCAAAGGTGGCTGGCCTCTCCCGGTCAGGGAGAGATTAACCGGACACCGTGGGCGATGGATATCGCGAAGCGTGGAGCGTGGAGCGGCTGCGACTGAACAAGGTCAGAAAGAAAGATAGCCATCACAATGGCAATCTAAAGAGGTGTGGATGTTGACCTGTTGTTGAGCCGTTGCATTCTCTTCCCGGCCAGGGAAGTAGATGGGAAAAGATCTTATTAGAGAGTTATGATCTTATTTTACTTTACGTGCTTATTGGTGGTCGTCTGGCGACCTTACAAACGCATTTCTATGGTCGTCTGGCGACCTTACAAACGCATTTCTATGGTCGTCTGGCGACCTTACAAAGTTCAAGGGGCATGTCGTTCCGACCCCAGTAATGCCGAAATCTGGCAGGTCAGAATCGCCGCCGAGTCAAAACGTCGTCGTGTTGGTGGCGCATCCGCCGGTAATGCAGAAACAAACGCACGATGTGCTGTCCCACCTCTGGCGATCTTTTCTCAAAATAAATGCCATTAAATAGCCTGATAATAATAAACAAATGCAAGTAAATCCCCGATATCTCGACCCATCCGGGCCACTCTCCGCGCGCGTGTGTGGTCAAGTGGCGATCATATCTATGGTGTGTGGTACATGTGGAGGGGCCTGAGAGCCAGCCGGGGCGCATGTTCGTTAAATTTGTCTGCTGATATCGTAGCTTGCCGGTTCATCACGGAGCTTAACCAGATTCACTCACAACGCCCCATTCTCTGCAAAAAATAATTCTTCGCCAAAAAACCAGAAACGATGACAATCGCCTCGCTTTTCAGCCCGATTTTCAGGCTCACGGGACGCGCTCTGGAGGGCGCTGTGATTGCGGTTATCGTGATTCAGATCGTGACGGCAAACGCCGCTAAGGGTTTCTGGTGAAGCGTGGTAAGGGTTGCCGGATGGTGGAAGGGTTGAGGCCGGAACTGTTGTGGGATAAGACAACGACCAGGGCCGGAGGTCGGGCCATATCGCCAGCGCCTGGCCTCTTGTTGGTGGGGAAACCTGGCCCGTAGGGCAGAGGGAAAAGCGAAGTCGTGAAAGTGAAGACTAACAGTCTCCACTCTCCAAGTGATTGATAATAGGTATATGAGCCTGATAACGCCGTCAGACGGCCTTCCTATGCATCGTTTATGCAGGATCAGGCAAGGTTTATTCACTTCGTTGGACTGATGCTCGGGACTCGGGCGGTACTCGATGACTCAGCCGCTAAGATATTTTGAAATTTCTGTTGACTTTTTTCGTGGGGTGTGAGTGTTCGTCAGGCAGATCTCTGAGTGTGAAGGCAGGATATTTTTCTGGGCAGGACATAAAAGGAGGGCAGTCACTTTAGACCCTTTCCAGCGGGGAAACGTTTAACCACCATCAAGTTACCTATTTATTTTGAATTTTCTTTTTGCTCCCTGATAACCACCAATTGCAGCCGCCGCCACGTAAGTGATGATTACCTGTATCGTATTTCGAGAAACATCCGAGACGAATTCATCATCAAAAATATTCACATAACCATCTTCGGTATCTGCAACCCTTTGAATCAGATCGATGAAAAGAAGGTTATTCAAGTATAGGAATGCCGCAACATTGCATATAACAAGTACCCAGCCAAGTTTACTTAATCCTTGTCCTTTACATGCGAGATAAGAGGTAACCCCGCAACTGAAAGAGCAAAATCCAATGATTGGGGCTATCAGTTCTGGCGTATTAAGCATAAGTGATCCAAACCGCTGCAAGTATTCGTTACATCCCGTCACGATAGATTAATCCTTTACCAGGAGCAATCCACTGATCACGGCTCCTCTTCACTTGGCTGCGCCCTAAAGCCCGTTCAGGAACAAAAATACTTACTCATTTCTTGATCATTTCGTGCTTCAATTAAACTAAATCACTTTCCAACACACTGTTTTTGATCAAAAATATATCAACTGAAAGATAAAAAAGCCGCACGGCTGTAGGGAGAAAATTATGGGTAATGCAATGATCGCTTTGAAGACCGCCGAAGAAGTGAAGGCCGTCAGCGCGGAGCTGGCACGGAATACAAAAACCAACCTGTTCCGCTGTTTGTGGGCGATGCAGTTCGAGAGCGCTCTCCGCTTCGGTGATGCCGTAAAACTGACCTGGGATCAGTTCGCTGATGGCAAGACGCATCTGTCTATCAAGCAAGAGAAGACCGGGAAACTTCACAAGGTCGCTATTACCCCGGCTATGCGCTCTATCGTCCAAGCTCGCCGGGAAGAAGCAGCAGACCGCCCAAAATTCGGTGACTACATATTCAGCCTGTCCGATCTGAGATCGAAGGGTCAGCCAGTTTCACACAATGCGGTTTTGACTGAGTACGGGAAGTGCGGACGCCGTGCAGGTTTCCAGGATGTGGGAAGCCATACACCACGCAAAAGCAAGGGCCGTATATTGTTTGAGAACGGAGCACCGCTTGAGCACATCACAAAATTGTTGGGCCAGGCTAACCCTGCCTCAACACTGTTTTACATCGGGTTCACGCAGGAGACGGCTGACACATTAGCGGGAGAATATTCTCTCGGGGAGGAATGGTAATGATGAAAAAATGCACAACATCAGTGTTAACAGTTTTGGCCCTGCTGGCATGTCAGCCAGCACACGCCGGACGGATCACGATGCAACTCACTGAACAGGAGGATACAGCCAACGGCAAGACGCTTTGCCGTTATGAAAATTCTATCTATTCATTTAGTTACGTGACGCTGAGCAAGCATTGCGCGTCAGTCAAAAACTTCGACACCGAGGATTCAAATTAATGAAGAAGGAAGAAGCTCTCGCCAGCTTCGTCTGGTGTGGGGCCGTGGTTCAGGTCTACACGAAGACGGTGACGTTTGCCGGGACGGTTATACAGCGGCATCTGCTACCGAAGAACCTAAGGCAGGCAGTAGATAAGGCGGCGCAGGCTGAGTGCTTGGCGGTAGACAGCCCGCGCCATGTTCAACAAAACCGACGGAGAGTCAGGAATGAAGAACAGCAACATTATGGCGTTAGCGCTCGCGCTTCGCAACGTCGAAGCCGGTCAGGCGGTTAAAATCCCGGCGATGACCGGGCAGCAGTTGCGCCAGTTGCTGGCGTGGCTGGAAGCATTGAAAATCTCGACATAATAAAAAGGGGGCAAAATAGCCCCCGGTGATCTTTCGCTTAATCGCCCTCAGCCTCGATGAATTTCTGGGCTAAACTGAGCGGCAAGTTCTGCAAGTATTGCCGCGAATCCCTAATCAATTCATCAACTGTCTCGTCACGCTCACGCAGATTTTGCGCCCATCCTCTACCCGGATGCATAAAATCCCAGCGAGGACGCAAACCAGTGTACCGATGTTTACCAGGATCATGGTTACCAAAACCGTCAATGGATGAATTCCAGATTGGCTTAAATCGGGATATGACCAAAGACTCGCCCAAAGGAATCCAGATATCATCCACAACGAGAAAGCGACAATAAAAATCTTTAATATCCAGGTTTTGTGCTGACCTTATACTCTCAGCATGTTCCTTTAAGCGCCTAAAAAGAACGTTGCCAACCTTTTCCGGATTGGTAAGCCCCATTCTGGCACCTGCGGGAACAGCTTTTCCGACGTAAATTGGTAGCTGAAATTTACCATCACGGTTCATACCTGCTAACTGCTCATATGCAGGGTGATCGCCAGTGTAATAAATGGCATAAATCCCGGCGCCAGAGAACGAAGTTAACTCATCAAGTGGATGTGCTTCCTTGCTCAACAAGGCTTCTGCAACGCTGGCTCCTAAGTTTTGCTTATCAAGTGGATTAAACGGAATGACTTTACCTGTCATGCAGAAACCCTTTTATTATTTCCACCCCTTCTCAGGATGTTACCAATCTCGGAGATCAACAGTTTTTCAGCAACACTACTTGCAACGCAATACGCCAAGTGAACCGGCACAGCGTTACCCAACTGCCTCATGGTTTCAGTCCAGCTCCCGTGAAAACGATAACTATCGGGAAACGTTTGAATTCGTGCACTTTCTCGCACAGTAAAATAGCGTACTGAGCCATCATCACGAACGAGCATGTTCTCGCCCCCTGGAACGCCATGAGCACCAGCTTTGAGTGTTTTAGCTGGCAGATCTAACGGGCTTCCTGTATGACCGGGATAAGTTCGCGCCCCCGCCTGGAACGTATGATTCCGGATCTTCTTAGCCGCCTTTGTTTCAGGATCTGGCAAATCCGCAATAGCATCCCGAACTGTTTTCCACGGGAGTGTATCCGGGGGGTTTTTACGCAGTTTTGCGACACGGCTAACTAACTGATCCGGAAGATCGGGCATTTCTAAACCATGTCTCTTCCAGTAGTCACCAGTAACCCACTGCTCATAAACAAGGGCATCATAGCTATGGGTTGGCTTAGGGAACGACCATTCAATCTCAAGGTCATCACGGAAACCAACAATAAAGACACGCTCGCGCTTTTGTGGGATGCCGTAATCTGCGGCATTGACCAATGTTGCCAGCACGTTGTACGTCAGCCCCTTTCCTTTGCTTTTCCCACTGGTTTTCTCTTCCTGCAAGCGTTTCAGGTGCTCGCTCCAATCCTCGCCATTTCTCGGCGCGACCTGAGGAAATTCAAGCTGCAACTGGATGTACTGGAAATAGCTCGCAAAGGTTGCGCGCGTCAACCCCTTCACATTCTCGACGATGAAGGACTTAGGGCGAATTTGTCTGATGGCTTCTGCTGTCGCAGGAAACATATCTCGCGAGTCAGAGTTAGCTTTGTGTTTACCACCAATCGAGAATGGCTGACAAGGAGGCCCCCCGGCAAGGAGATCAATATCTTTTGGAATCTGCGACCAGTCAAACGCCCTTACATCGCCTTCAAAGAGATCCCAGTTGCACAACAACGGAAACCCATGCTTTTGGTTTTCCCGGACGGTATCACAGGCCCATTTGTCCCACTCAACAACGGCAAGATGCTCAAAACCAGCGATCTCACAGCCCATAGCCAAGCCGCCAGCTCCGGCAAATAGCTCTACAGATTTCATTCTTTTCTCCGCCCTATGGCTTATGCCCTGCATCTTAACAATTTAATCCTTTCATCGGAACCAGCAGGCCAGATCCAATGCCGTTGGCGATGCCAATTGATTGTATAGACTAAATTTAAACAATAAATCGCCCGTACATCGTGTTGAGTGCGCGAATAAAAGCGCCGAAGGCGAATCATCTGGGTTCTAAACGGTTACATCGGGCCGAATTGGCCCCTTTGTGGAAGGCTGCTATCAGATAAATTTTCTGGCCTCTGCGACCATTTTCAACTCAGCCTCTTCTACCTTCTTCTGTTCAAGCCAGACTTTGCCCTCTGGAGTTGCCAGAAACTTACGTGCGTGAATTTTACGGTTATTGCGTTTGGTTGCTGCTGCATTCTTCACCATGATTGCCTCCAGGTCGGCCCGCCGCTGGGCCACAAAGGCAGGCTACAGAAAATCGCAGTGACAAATCCAGATGCAAAAATACCCTACCAAATGGTGCCGAAGGCAATAAGTGACCTTTACGTGCCGTGTTGGGCACATAAGGAGAGGCGGAGCGAAGCGACATCCGCACCAGTAAGTATGCTCCCCTCGCGGGAATGATGATGCCTTGTCATGGCCTCTTATCAGGTAGCCGTTGTGATCCGGTGGCTGAAACCGTGGCAGAGCCGGATTCTTTCCCGATCCGGTTAGTCTTCCCAACATTACGCCTGTTTATTCGCTGCAACGTCATCTCGACGTGTTGCATCATGGAGCGCCGCACGAAGCGCGAGCCACATCGACAAGGGTTATGGGAAAAGGATTAGAGACGCTGGCGGCGTCTTCCGGCTTCAAAGGAAAAGCGCAACGGATAGACCAGCGACAAAAAATTAAGCCGTCAGTGCTGACCGTTCACGTTTTGTACAGGGTTGAGCCTGGAAACTACCTGCCGCTGCGTGATAACATCCCAAAAGCCACTACCAAACACAGCGGCAATCGTTGGTGACATTATTCAAGCAAAAAACACAGGCAAGAAAGGCAGAGTTATTTAACTAACTCGTTGTTTCTGAGGGGTTTTTCTTGATTGGTGCCGAAGGCCGGACTCGAACCGGCACGTATTTCTACGGTTGATTTTGAATCAACTGCGTCTACCGATTTCGCCACTTCGGCACTGAAGGGGATGCTGATAGCGGGTTGCATTATACCTGTTGCAGATCCCCGCGCAAGCATTCCCCCGCCTTGTCGCGTCTAAATGCCGAAAAAATCGACACATCTCCACCGCACTCCCCCACTATCTGGAACGCTTCTCGCAAAACGCTGCAACGTGACGGCGGCGGTTTACATTTATCGCGTCTTGTTATCTGATCCTGTTACGGGTTTTACCCATTCCCCACATCCATAGATCAGGACAAGGCATGCGTTTCTATCAGGTTGAACCCACGCTGGAGAACTACTGGCGCGGCATAATCCTCTTTGGCAAAAATGTCGCTTCCTACAAATTCGCGCTGGCCCATGCGCTGTACGACGTGAAACGCGACGGCAGCGACCTCATCCTTCTCGAAGATCTCGCTGTCCCGTTCAGCCAGCATCTGTGTCGCCATCTGGCGCAGGCACCAAAGCAAATCACCTCCTCCAGAAGTCAGTATCTGGATGCCTGTCGTCAGTTTAATACCGGGGAAATCGACCAGAATGCGCTTACAGAAGCGACGCTGCGAAATGGTTTTAGTGTTGTGCTCAATGCGTTTCACAACGTCAATCAGGGCGAAATCGAAAAACGCTTTTTTATCGATGAGCGTAAAACCCACAAAGGCATACGCCTGACGACAAATTTTCATCAGCTCACGGAAGGTATGCAGTATCAGAACCTGAAGCTGGAGACGGACGCGCGCTGGAACCTGGTCGAGCAAGGCTGGGCGATGGGCGTGTCGCGCAACCTCATTGCCGTGGAGCATGACGAACAGGACAACATGCTGTTCAGCATCCAGAATAACCGCCGTGTCGATATCACCAGTTGTCGCGATAGCCTCAACGGCTACCAGAAAGGCCGCTGCTTTTACTGCTTCGCACCTATAAGCGTAGAAACCGGTGACGCAAACCTGGCCGATGTCGATCACTTTATTCCGTGGATGCTCAAAGACCAGGTGAGGAATGTGAATGGCGTCTGGAACCTGGTGCTGGCCTGTAAATGTTGTAACCGGGGTAAACAGGGAAAATTTGCCCATGTCCCCTCATTGAAACTGCTGCAGCGCCTGCACGATCGCAACGAGTACTTCATTACCAGCCACCTCCCGCTGCGCGAAACCCTGATGCGCCAGACCGGGGCGAGCACTGTAAAACGGCATGATTTCCTGTCAAATGTCTGGAACACTGCTCGCGTAAATTTATTCCATGAATGGGAGCCAATGGCCGCCGGGCCGGATACTTTCTGATGACCATTAACTACTATCAAAATCATGCACAGGCATTCTTTGCCGACACCATCGGCGTCGATATGTCGTCGCTCTACGCCCCTTTTATCGCGCACCTTGCCCCTGGCGCGCGCGTGCTGGACGCCGGATGCGGTTCCGGGCGCGACAGCCGTGCGTTTCTGGAGATGGGTTATCAGGTCGAGGCCTTTGATGCGTCCTCCGAGATGGTTCGCATGGCATCGCAGCATAGCGGGCTGGCGGTTAAGCAAATGACATTCAGCGATGTCGATGCCACTGACCGTTACGACGGCATCTGGTGCTGCGCGTCCCTGCTACACGTGGAAGCACACGCTTTACCGCAGGTGATGTCCAGGCTGGCGCAGGCGCTGAAACTCGGCGGAATCTGGTACGTCTCGTTCAAATATGGCGAACAGGAAAGAGAGAAAGAAGGTCGACATTTCAGTGACTTAACCGAATCAGGCCTGACCGCGCTGGTCAGCCCATTATCGGATGTTCAGGTGGTGTCGATGTGGACGACGCAGGATAAACGCCCGGATCGTGCGGAAACCTGGCTTAACGCCTTGTTACGCAAAGATTAACTCCACTACTCTGACTATCTTCTACACTCAAATCTCACACCATCATGAGGAAAGGCGATGTCGATTATCAAAAGCTATGCCGCTAAAGAAGCCGGGGCAGACCTGGAGCTGTTTGAGTACGACGCGGGTGAATTGGGTCAGGAAGATGTGGAAGTACAAGTGGATTATTGCGGGATCTGCCACTCGGATTTGTCGATGATCGACAACGAGTGGGGCTTCTCTCAATATCCGCTGGTCGCCGGGCATGAAGTAATTGGTCGCGTGGTGGCGCTGGGTAGTGCCGCGCAAAACAAAGGGCTGAAAGTCGGTCAGCGCGTGGGCATTGGCTGGACGGCGAAAAGCTGCGGTCACTGCGACGCCTGTATCAACGGCGACAATATCAACTGCCAGGAAGGCGCGGTGCCGACCATCCTTAACCGCGGCGGCTTTGCCGACAAAATCCGCGCGGGCTGGCAATGGGTGATCCCGCTGCCGGATACCATTGATGTCGAGACCGCCGGGCCGCTGCTCTGCGGCGGCATTACCGTGTTTAAACCGCTGCTGATGCACCATATCACCGCTACCAGCCGTGTCGGGGTCATAGGGATTGGAGGACTGGGCCATATCGCCATCAAACTGCTGCGCGCGATGGGCTGTGAGGTGACGGCGTTCAGTTCGAACCCGGCGAAAGAGGCCGAAGTCCGCCTGATGGGCGCGGATTATGTAGTCAACAGCCGCGATCCGGAGGCCTTAAAAGCGCTGGCGGGCCAGTTCGATTTAATTATCAACACCGTGAACGTTGATTTGCAGTGGCAGCCGTATTTTGAAGCGCTGGCCCACGGCGGCGCATTCCATACCGTCGGCGCAGTGCTGAAACCGCTGGAAGTCCCGGCCTTTACGCTGATTGGCGGCGACAGAAGTGTGTCCGGTTCCGCGACCGGTACGCCGTTCGAGCTGCGTAAGCTGATGAAGTTTGCCGGGCGGGCCAAGGTGGCACCGACTACCGAGATGTTCCCGATGTCGCAGATTAACGAGGCGTTGCAGCATGTGCGTGACGGGAAGGCGCGTTACCGCGTGGTGTTGAAAGCGGATTTCTGATGTGCCCCTCCCCCCTGCCCTCTCCCACGGGGAGAGGGAGAAAACCCGCACTCATATTTGCATCGGGAGCCAGGCGTAGCCCGGATAAGCGCAGCGCATCCGGCTAATGGTGCTGTGCGGCCTGATGCCATCACCCCTGCCCTCTCTCACAGAGAGAGGGCGAAAACCCGCACTCACATTTGTATCGGGAACCAGGCGTGGCCCGGATAAGCGCAGCGCATCCGGGAAATGGCTTACTCCTTCGCCAGCACCGCGAACACCTCTGCAATCGCCACGGCACCGGGGTCGGTGACACCTTCCAGACTTTCACTGTTCACATAGGACGAACGGCCCGCGCCAGCGGTCTGCATGGTCGCGGTTTTGGCGGCCCCCGCTTTTGCGGCAGACGCTGCGGCATCCAGCCCGCTATCGCGCAAGGCTTCCAGCGCCGGTTGCAACGCGTCGATAAGCGTTCGGTCGCCTAAGTCCGCGCCACCGTAGTGTTTCATCTGGTGTAGCCCACGGAGCAACGCCTCTGGCAAAGATTTACCATCATGCACAGCCTGACCTGCGGCGGTAAAGAAGATGGACATCAGCACGCCGCTGGAACCGCCCATTACTGTTGCCAGCCTTTCGCCCACCAGTTGCAGCAACTGCGCGGTGTTATTCAGCGGCAGCGCACCCTGCTCCAGTAAATGGATAATTTCCCGCGCCCCTTCGGCAAACGTCGAGCCGGTATCGCCATCGCCCACTTTGGCATCCAGCGCATTCAGGCGATTTTCGAGATCGACAAGTGTCCGCGCCGCCGTCGAGACCAGCGTTTTTACCTGTGGGTTTTCCGACGGTTCGATTTCCAGTTGGTTATAAACCGGGTTGTGGCGCTGGGTTTTCATCGGCGCAAAAGGCACCGGTTTTTGCCAGCCGACGGTCTGTACATCGGCATTAATGGCTTTCTCAAATGTCTCGTTCAGGCGTAACAGCGAGAGGGAAAAGCCTTTCATATCCAGCGAACTGACCAGCGGCGCGGGGCCAATCAGATACGCAATCTGATCTTTTAGCGCCGAGTGTGCCAGCTCTTTGGTGAGCAGGGCCATTTCGAGCGCTGACACACCGCCCAGATTGTTGATTAACACCGCAACGCGGTCATCCCCGGCCTGTGCTTTCAGCGGTGCAACCAGCGTCTCAATCAACTTCTGGCTGTTATGCGAGTCCACCGTGCTCGCGCCCGGCTCGCCGTGAATGCCGAGCCCCAGTTCGACCTGCCCGCGCTGGATGCGGTCGTCTTCACCGCTGCTTCCCGGCAGGTTGCAGGTCTCCATCGCCAGCCCCAGGCTCCAGACACTCTCACTGGCCTGTCGGGCGATGTCGCGCACTTCGCTTAAGGACTTACCCTGCTCGGCGGCATAGCCTGCGATTTTATGCACCAGCGCCGTTCCGGCGATGCCGCGCGGCTGTTTATTGTCCGGCAGAGCGATGTCATCGGCGACGATCACCATCTCGACTTTCAGCCCATAGCGTTTGGCTTTTTCTGCCGCGAGGCCGAAGTTAAGGCGGTCGCCGGTGTAGTTTTTAACGATCAGCAGGCAGCCCCGGTCGCCAGTGACGGCAACGATAGCGTTGAGCACAGCATCAACGCTCGGCGAGGCAAACACGTCGCCGCAGACGGCGGCAGTGAGCATTCCCTTACCTACAAAGCCAGCGTGTGCGGGCTCATGGCCGGAACCGCCGCCGGAGATCACTGCAACGCGGGATTTATCCCAGTCGGCGCGGGCAACAATACGAATAGCGGGGTCGATGTCGAGGCGAACTAAATTGCCGTGGGGAGCGGAAATCACCATTCCTTCAATGGCGTCATTGACCAATTGTTTTCGGTCATTAAAGAAGAATCTGGACATAGCTTCCTGAATTTTTTGAGAACCGTAAGGAAAGCGTAGCCAGGATAAGGGAAAGTGTGTCGATGAAATAGGGTGAGTTTAGTGCGGCCAGGCGCGCGCTCCCACAGGGAGAGGGAGAAAGCAGCCCGGATAAGGCGAAGCCGCATCCGGGAACAGAACAGAAACCTAGTTCTTACGCATCAGCAGCCAGAGACTAATCAGGAAGAACGAAGTACTTGGCAGCAACGCGCCAATAATCGGCGGTATGCCGTATACCAACGTCAGCGGGCCAAAAATCTGGTCCAGCAGGTAGAATACAAAGCCGAAGCTGATACCCGTCACCACGCGCACGCCCATCGGCACGCTACGCAGCGGGCCAAAGATAAACGACAGCGCCATCAGCATCATCACCGCCACGGAAAGCGGCTGGAAAATTTTGCTCCACATCTGAAGCTGATAACGCCCGGCATCCTGGCCGCTGGATTTCAGGTACTTCACATAGTTGTGCAGACCGCTAATCGACAGCGCATCAGGGTCCAGCGCCACCACGCCCAGTTTGTCCGGCGTGAGGTTGGTCTTCCAGGTACCGGTCAGCGTCTGTGTACCGGTCACTTGTTTCGGGTCGGTCAGGTTGGATTCATCCACCTGCGACAGCCGCCACAGCCGGGTGTCTTTATCGAACTTCGCTAAAGCGGCGTAGCGAACGGACTGCAAACGACGCTGATCGTTGAAGGAGTAAATACTCACCCCACCCAATTCATCATCGCTCTTCACCCGCTCAATATAGACAAAGGTCTCGCCATCTTTCGCCCACAACCCCTGTTGGGTGGAGAGCAGCGAACCGCCATACATTGACTGTGCGCGCTGGTTACGCGCCATTTGTTCGCCCTGAGGCGCCACCCATTCGCCAATCGCCATGGTTAACAGCACCAGCGGGATGGCCGTTTTCATCACTGACAGCGCTACCTGCATACGGGTGTAACCCGAAGCCTGCATCACCACCAGTTCACTACGCTGGGCCAACATCCCCAGCCCCAGGAGCGCGCCAAGCAACGCCGCCATCGGGAAGAAAATCTGAATATCTTTCGGCACGCTGAGGATGGTATAAAGCCCCGCCCCCATCGCGTCATAGCTGCCCTGCCCGGCCTTTTTCAACTGGTCGACAAATTTGATAATGCCGGAGAGCGACACCAGCATGAACAGCGTCATCATGATGGTGGAAAAAATGGTTTTGCCGATATAGCGGTCAAGTACGCCAAACGCTTGCATTATACCGCTCCTCTGCCCATCACACGGGCGCGAATCCTACGCATCGGTACCGTGTCCCACAAGTTCAGCCCCATCGCCAACGCCAGGTACGCCAGGTTAACCGCCCACATCCAAATCATCGGATCGATTTTGCCTTTTGCGGCATTGGATCGCAGGGAAGTTTGTAGCAAGAAGAACACCAGATACAACAGCATGGCGGGCAGCATCGACAGCACACGTCCCTGGCGCGGGTTCACCACGCTCAGCGGCACGACCATCAGCGCCATCATAAATACGGTGAATATCAGAGTCAGACGCCAGTGTAACTCGGCCTTAGCGCGTGGGGTATCCGTGCGCCACAGCGTATCAAGCCCCATCTGCTCGGTATCGTCCGGGTCCAGCGTTACCGCCTGGTGGCCGATAATCGCCTGATAATCTTTGAAATCGGTAACGCGGAAATCACGCAACAGCGCCGTCCCTTCAAAGCGGGTGCCGGTGTTCAGGGTCACGACCTGAGAGCCATCTTTCAGTTGTGCAAGTTGGCCGGAATCCGCTACCACCACAGAGGGGCGGGAATTGCCTTTCGTGCGAATCTGCGCCAGGAAGACATCGTGGAATTTGCTGCCTTCCACGCTTTCGATAAACAGCACCGAGTTACCGTCAGAGGCTGGCTGGAACTGCCCTTGCGCCAGTGCGGCCATGCCAGGGTTAGCTTTGGCGTCAGCCAGCACCGATTCCTGATGGCGCGATGACCAGGGGCTAAGCCACATGACGTTTGCCGCCGCCAGCGCACCGGTGAACAGCGCCAGAATCATCGCCGCTTTGACCAGCACCGCCCGGCTCAGGCCGCAGGCGTGCATGACCGTAATTTCACTCTCGGTATAAAGTTTGCCCAGCGTCATGAGCAGACCGAGGAACAGACTGAGCGGCAGGATAAGTTGCGCCATCTCTGGCACACCGAGGCCCAGTAGCGAGAGTACCAGGTTCGTGGGGATTTCGCCGTCGACCGCTGCGCCGAGGATCCTTACCAGTTTCTGACAGAAAAAGATCAGAAGCAGGATGAAGAGGATCGCAAACTGGCTTTTTAGCGTCTCCCGCGCAAGATATCTTATGATTATCACTTTATATTACGCCCGTAAAAACCAGTCTTTTTACTGGAAAATCGCTTGTTTCGTGGCTTAAACGTCATTTATTCTCTTGAGTCGTCGAAATCATCGCTAAGATTAATATACTCAGCGGTAAAACGTATCCGACCCGTATCTGACGTGCCGAAACCTAAGTATCGTTAAGATTAACACGAAGTCACCGCAACAGCGGACATGAGTTACGAAAGCTTGCAATTATATACTCAATGGATTTCGAGTTGCAGAAAGGCGGCGAGACTGTGAAGCCCCGTAACTTACGTTCAGTAAGTGGCTGGGGTAAGCAGGCGCAAGCCAACGCATCTGCGGTTTGAAAGAGGTCGAGTATATCTGTAGCCCCTGCTGTTGTCTTTAAGATTCAGGAGTATAGTGCATGGAGTTCAGTGTAAAAAGCGGTAGCCCGGAGAAACAGCGGAGTGCCTGCATCGTTGTGGGTGTTTTTGAGCCGCGCCGTCTCTCTCCGATTGCCGAGCAACTCGACAAGATCAGTGACGGCTATATCAGCGCACTGCTGCGCCGTGGCGAACTGGAAGGCAAACCGGGCCAGACCCTGCTGCTGCACCACGTTCCAAATGTCCTCTCCGAACGTATTCTGTTGATTGGTTGCGGCAAAGAACGCGAACTGGATGAACGCCAGTATAAGCAGGTCATTCAGAAAACCATTAATACCCTGAATGATACTGGTTCAATGGAAGCCGTTTGCTTCCTGACCGAGCTACACGTTAAAGGTCGCAATACCTACTGGAAAGTTCGCCAGGCGGTCGAAACAGCAAAAGAATCTCTGTACAGCTTTGACCAGTTGAAAACCAACAAGAGCGAGCCGCGTCGCCCGCTGCGTAAAATGGTCTTCAATGTGCCGACCCGTCGTGAACTGACCAGCGGCGAGCGCGCAATCCAGCATGGTCTGGCGATTGCTGCGGGCATCAAAGCGGCGAAAGATCTCGGCAACATGCCGCCGAACATCTGTAATGCAGCCTATCTGGCTTCTCAGGCGCGTCAACTGGCGGACTCTTACAGCAAAAATGTCATCACCCGCGTAATCGGTGAGCAGCAGATGCGCGAGCTGGGGATGCACTCTTACCTCGCGGTCGGCGCAGGCTCACAAAACGAATCGCTGATGTCGGTTATCGAATATAAAGGTAACCCGTCGGAAGACGTGCGTCCGATTGTCCTGGTCGGCAAAGGCCTGACCTTCGACTCCGGCGGTATCTCTATTAAGCCGTCCGAAGGGATGGACGAGATGAAGTACGACATGTGCGGCGCGGCGGCAGTGTACGGCGTGATGCGCATGGTGGCCGAACTGCAACTGCCGATTAACGTCATCGGCGTGCTGGCGGGCTGTGAAAACATGCCGGGCGGGCGCGCTTATCGTCCGGGCGACGTGCTGACCACCATGTCCGGCCAGACCGTTGAAGTGCTGAACACCGATGCCGAAGGCCGTCTGGTACTGTGCGACGTGCTCACCTATGTTGAGCGCTTCGAGCCGGAAGCGGTTATCGACGTGGCGACCCTGACCGGCGCATGTGTGATTGCCCTGGGCCATCACATCACCGGACTGATGTCGAACCATAACCCGCTGGCGCACGAGCTGATTGGCGCGTCCGAACAGGCGGGTGACCGCGCATGGCGTCTGCCGTTGGGTGATGAGTACTACGAGCAACTGGATTCCAATTTTGCCGATATGGCGAACATTGGCGGTCGTCCGGGCGGCGCGATTACCGCTGGGTGCTTCCTGTCCCGCTTTGCCCGTAAGTACAACTGGGCGCATCTGGACATCGCCGGTACCGCGTGGCGTTCCGGTAAAGCCAAAGGCGCAACCGGTCGTCCGGTGGCCATGCTGTCGCAGTTCCTGCTGAACCGCGCCGGGTTTACTGGCGAAGAGTAAGCGAAATCCCCTCACCCTTCCCCTCTCTCCTAAGGGGCGTGGGGACGGCATTCGCCCTCTCTCTTGAGGGCGAATGACCGGGTGAGGGTGGACGATTTAAATTCACCACAAGAAGCCCCATATCATGAAGAACGCCACGTTTTATCTTCTGGACAATGAGACCACCGTCGACGGCCTGAGCGCCGTGGAACAACTGGTGTGTGAGGTTGCCGCAGAACGTTGGCGCAATGGCAAACGCGTGCTGATTGCCTGTGAGGACGAGCAGCAAGCGCTGCGACTGGATGAAGCGCTGTGGGCAAGGCCGCCGGAGAGTTTTGTACCGCATAACCTCGCCGGAGAAGGCCCCAGAGGCGGTGCGCCTGTTGAGATAGCCTGGCCGCAAAAGCGCAACGGCAGCCCGCGCGATATTCTCATCAGTTTGCGGACAAACTTTGCAGATTTTGCCACCGCTTTCACAGAAGTGATAGACTTCGTTCCTTACGAAGATTCTTTGAAACAACTGGCTCGCGAACGCTATAAAGCCTATCGCATGGCTGGTTTCAACCTGAACACGGCAACCTGGAAATAATGGAAAAGACATACAACCCCCAAGAGATCGAACAGCCGCTTTACGAGCATTGGGAAAAGCAGGGCTACTTCAAACCGAATGGCGATGAAAGCCAGGAAAGCTTCTGCATCATGATCCCTCCGCCGAACGTCACCGGCAGTTTGCACATGGGTCACGCCTTCCAGCAGACCATCATGGATACCATGATTCGCTACCAGCGCATGCAGGGCAAAAACACCCTGTGGCAGGCCGGTACCGACCACGCGGGTATCGCAACCCAGATGGTGGTTGAGCGTAAGATTGCCGCCGAAGAAGGTAAAACCCGCCACGATTATGGCCGCGACGCCTTTATCGACAAAATCTGGCAGTGGAAGGCAGAATCCGGCGGCACCATTACCCGCCAGATGCGCCGTCTGGGCAACTCCGTGGATTGGGAGCGCGAGCGCTTCACCATGGACGAAGGGCTCTCCAACGCCGTGAAAGAAGTCTTTGTCCGCCTGTACAAAGAAGACCTGATTTACCGTGGTAAGCGCCTGGTGAACTGGGACCCGAAACTGCGCACCGCGATTTCCGACCTCGAAGTGGAAAACCGCGAGTCCAAAGGGTCCATGTGGCACATTCGCTACCCGCTGGCTGACGGCGCGAAAACCGCCGACGGCAAAGATTATCTGGTTGTCGCCACCACCCGTCCGGAAACCCTGCTGGGCGATACCGGCGTGGCGGTGAACCCGGAAGACCCGCGTTACAAAGACCTGATTGGTAAATATGTGGTTCTGCCGCTGGTGAATCGCCGTATTCCTATCGTGGGCGACGAACACGCCGACATGGAAAAAGGCACCGGCTGCGTGAAAATCACCCCGGCGCACGACTTTAATGACTACGAAGTGGGCCGTCGTCATCAGCTTCCGATGATCAACATTCTGACCTTTGATGGCGATATCCGCGAAACGGCGGAAGTGTACGACACCAAAGGCAACGAATCCGACGTCTATTCAAATGAAATCCCGGCGGAGTTCCAGAAACTGGAACGCTTTGCGGCGCGTAAAGCCATCGTTGCTGCCGTTGACACGCTGGGCCTGCTGGAAGAGATCAAACCACACGACCTGACCGTACCTTACGGCGACCGTGGCGGCGTGGTTATCGAACCGATGCTGACCGACCAGTGGTATGTACGTGCCGATGTGCTGGCGAAACCGGCGGTTGAAGCGGTTGAGAATGGCGAGATCCAGTTTGTGCCGAAGCAGTACGAAAACATGTACTTCTCCTGGATGCGCGATATTCAGGACTGGTGTATCTCCCGTCAGTTATGGTGGGGCCACCGCATCCCGGCGTGGTACGACAACAACGGCAATGTCTATGTGGGTCGTAACGAAGCCGAAGTGCGCCAGGAAAATAACCTGGGCGCCGATGTTGCCCTGCGCCAGGACGAAGACGTACTGGACACCTGGTTCTCCTCTGCCCTGTGGACCTTCTCTACCCTCGGCTGGCCGGAAAACACCGATGCCCTGCGTCAGTTCCACCCGAGCACCGTGATGGTCTCTGGCTTCGACATCATCTTCTTCTGGATTGCCCGCATGATCATGATGACCATGCACTTCATCAAAGATGAAAACGGCAAGCCGCAGGTGCCGTTCCATACCGTCTACATGACCGGTCTGATTCGTGATGACGAAGGCCAGAAGATGTCCAAATCCAAGGGTAACGTTATTGACCCGCTGGATATGGTGGACGGTATCTCTCTGGCGGATCTGCTGGAGAAACGTACCGGCAACATGATGCAGCCGCAACTGGCGGAAAAAATCCGCAAGCGCACCGAGAAGCAGTTCCCGAACGGCATTGAGCCGCACGGCACCGACGCCCTGCGCTTCACCCTGGCCGCGCTGGCCTCGACCGGTCGCGACATCAACTGGGATATGAAGCGTCTGGAAGGTTACCGCAACTTCTGTAACAAGCTGTGGAACGCCAGCCGTTTCGTGCTGATGAATACCGAAGACCAGGATTGCGGCTTCAACGGCGGCGAGATGGTACTGTCGCTGGCGGACCGTTGGATCCTGGCGGAATTCAACCAGACCGTGAAAGCATACCGTGAAGCGCTGGATAACTTCCGCTTCGATATCGCCGCGGGCATCCTGTATGAATTCACCTGGAACCAGTTCTGTGACTGGTATCTGGAGCTGACCAAGCCAGTGATGAGCGGCGGTTCTGAGGCAGAGTTGCGCGGCACGCGTAACACGCTGGTGAACGTGCTGGAAGCGCTGCTGCGTCTGGCGCATCCGATCATTCCGTTTATCACGGAAACCATCTGGCAGCGCGTGAAAGTGCTGAAAGGCATTACCGCCGATACCATCATGCTGCAGCCTATCCCGCAGTACGATGCGTCTCAGGTTGATGAAGCGGCGCTGGCTGATACCGAATGGCTGAAACAGGCGATCGTGGCGGTACGTAATATCCGTGCCGAAATGAACATCTCCCCGGGCAAACCGCTGGAGCTGCTGCTGCGTGGTTGCAGTAAAGATGCGGAGCGTCGCGTGAATGACAACCGCAGCTTCCTGCTGAATCTGGCGCGTCTGGAAAGCATCACGGTTCTGCCAGCCGATGATAAAGGTCCGGTTTCCGTGACCAGGATTATCGATGGCGCGGAGCTGCTGATCCCCATGGCAGGTCTGATTAACAAAGAAGACGAGCTGGCGCGTCTGGCGAAAGAAGTGGCGAAGATCGACGCGGAAATTGGCCGTATCGAAAGCAAACTGTCCAACGAAGGTTTTGTGGCGCGCGCACCGGAAGCGGTGATTGCCAAAGAGCGTGAGAAGCTGGACGGCTATGCAGAGGCCAAAACCAAGCTGATTGAACAGCAGGCCGTTATTAGCGCGCTGTAATCGGGCTGCACATGAAAAAGCCGGGCTTCGATAGCCCGGCTTTTTTTGTCCCACAATTCAGGGGGGAAACTCTCAGGTAATCCCCGGTGGCGCTGCGCTTACCGGGGCTACAAACAGCATCACGCATCCGGGAACGTCTGACTTAAAACACCGCCGGGAAAAACGACAACCCGCGCGCCAGCAGGTTCGCCGGATCTTTTGCCGGTTGCTGACCGTGGTTTTCCAGCGTCAGATTCTGCAACTCACCGTGAACATGCGTATTTTCCAGCACATAGCGGGTAAAGCGGACTTTTGCCCATGGATATGCCAGGAAAAGCGTAATCATGCACACCAGCGTATTGCTGATAGACAACCACAGCACGCGCCCAATAGTCACGGTCGATGAGAAGCGAATATGCCCGGCCAGCGTGACCTGCCCGTAAATATAATTACGCATTTTCACGAAGGCATAGATAAAGCAGACAATAATACCGAACAGGTAAACCAGATAGGCCAGCGCGATTTTGCCGTAGAATGGCCCGGCTAACATCGCCAGTTGTTCCGGGCTATCGCCCACAGCCTGAGAATATTGCATCAGCGTAAAGAAGGCCGGCACGATGATAAACAACGCCAGTGCCAGGAACGGGAAGAGCAGCAGCATGGAGAACAGCGCTATCCAGATGCACTTCTTGATGGAGTAGGTTGCGGCAAATTTCTGCGTACCGTACTGCAGATTATTCACCAGCATGCCATACCACTGGGCGGTATAAACCCCCTGCATAATGGCGGAACCCAGCAGCAACGCCAGCGTACCAACGCCAATACCCACAATAATCGCGGTATAGGAACCCATGCTGAGAGTGCTCGACATAAACAGCGAAAACACCACCACAGAGACCGTCATAATTAACAACGGGCAGCCCAGCATAACCCACCAGGCGCGCAGCGGGCTGGCGTAAAAGCTAAAGCGCACATTATTAATTTCCGTCATCAGGAATTGATAACGCAGGCCCTGCGTCACCAGCCATGGGAAGAAAAGTAAAAACAACCCTATCATACATAGGGATAACACCACGTTATTATGCGCCATGTTAATCAGAAATATGATATACAGCACCATGAGGCACAGCCAGCCTACAAATACTGAACGTCCGGTGGCGTGGTAAGAAAAACGCGCCCCTTCCAGATCGGTATTCTCATAAAAATAACGGCGGGCACGCACCAGCGCCCAAGGCAGAAACAACCCGAGGGTAACGACGGTGAGTAAAACGTTTACCAGCCAGATCCAGAAATATCCCGCGCCACTGCCCTGGAACACAAAATTCCGGGAAGGCGTCGCCGCAGCACCACCATTTTCAAAAGTCATAACAATCCTTATCGTAAATCAGAAACAACGCTAATTAAGCCATAGAAATATTGCGGTATTTTTATTTCCGTTATTAAGTTTAGTAAACTTTGTACTAAAAATGTAGCGCCCAATATTACTGGTCTTGTCAGCACAGAAAAGTGATGGTATGGCAGGAAAACGACGATAAAAGCAAATAAAGGCCGAAGCAGAGTCCGGCCTTTTGGTTTTATATGAAAGGAGCTATCGGCATCACGCCGCGGGAAAGCAGGGCGATAAAACCTTTTTCAACCTGCTCGTCATGATCCGTCAACACTACGTCGTCCAAATCTCCTTCAACATGGGTATGAAGGGCCTGGTAACGGATAAAACGTATTTTCATCCACGGATAGGCAAGGCCGAGCGTGATCCCGGAGACGAAGACCAGCAAAACCAGTTGTATCACAACGCCATAGAACGTCAGGGTGGAAGTAAAACGAATACGTCCTTCCGCCAGCGTCAAACCATTCATTAAATGGTTGCGGAAGGCCTGCCAGAGATAAGCCGATGAGATCAGAATGCCGCCAATATAGAGCAGATAGCACAGCAGAATTTGCCCTGGAAACCCTGAGGGCTCGAAATCCTCCGAGCCGTTAATCGTATGCAGCATCGCCATACTGCTATTGGAGATCGAAAGTAAGTAAAACATTAGCCCCATAAACGGAACCAGAATACCTAATGAGAAGAGGCAGGCTTTAATACAGTACTTCGTGCTGACACGAATATCGAATTTATGGACGCCGAACTGACCACCTTTCCCGATCAGAGATAGCCATTTGGCATACACATAGCCATTGCTCACGCCCATGCCCACGATTCCGAGCAGTGCCAGCGTAATAATCTTCGCCAGTAAGCTGTCAAAATTGTAACCGCTGAACATCATACTCCCAATACCATAGAGAACCACGCATAATAAAATAGCCAGTAATGTCGGCAGGCCCATCATTACCCACCAGGCTTTTTTCATTGAACAATGAAAGGCGAAACGAACATTATTTAATGTCGTCATCAGTGCATTGTATTGCAGGCTTTTCACCATAAAAAAAGGCATGACCAGCATTACCAGAAAAATGGCCAGCGAACCTAAGAGTGGATTACAAATTTCCGCTACAACGATGATGATTGAAATTAATACCGACATGAGCAACCAACTCATAAACAGTGCTCCACCCTTTGCATGATAGCCAAAGCGTGCGCCGTTTAACTCCATGTTTTCGTAAACGTAGCGCCGGGAGCGCACCATTGCCCAGGGCACATAAACCCCTAACGTAATGATACTCAGCAGAACATTAACCAGCGAAATGAGAAAATAATCCAGACCCTTGCCATGAAAGATAAATGTTTGTCGGAAATTATTCTTATAACGGACATCACCGTTCATAACTACATCATCCTTAAATATAAACATTGATTTGATAAATAATGATTATCACTTCCGTGAAGCGCGCTACGATAACGTATACCCTAATAAATCACAGCATAATTAAACGACTTGCGGCTACTTTCAGAGAGTGCTATTAAATACGCATATAAATGCATATATTTTTATTGAGTGAGTGTATGAATGTTGTGGCCAAGCAGAGCGTGACATTACGCCGGATGACTGCCGACGATAATGCCGCGATTGCCTCCGTTATTCGTCGGGTTTCTGCCGAATACGGTCTTACCGCTGATAAAGGCTATACCGTGGCGGACCCCAATCTGGACGAGCTGTACCAACTCTACAGCCAGCCGGGGCACGCCTATTGGGTGGTGGAACAGGATGGCCAGGTGGTGGGCGGCGGCGGTGTCGCCCCGCTGAAATGTAGCGAGCCGGATATCTGCGAATTGCAAAAAATGTATTTCCTGCCTGCCGCGCGCGGCCAGGGGCTGGCGAAGAAACTGGCGCTGCTGGCACTTGAACACGCCCGTACGCAGGGCTTCACCCGTTGTTATCTGGAAACTACCGCGTTCTTAAAAGAGGCGATTGGCCTGTATGAGCATCTCGGATTTAGCCATATCAGCGGGCCGCTGGGCTGTACCGGGCATGTAGATTGCGAAGTGCGAATGCTGAAAACACTCTAAGTTGTTCCCGGTCCTTTCCTTTTCTACGGGAAAGGACCGGAACCTCATCTTTACTGATTCTCCGGCGCCATAATCAGACGAATCATTCCCGCAGCCTGATCCTGGGGCAACGTCAGCACGTTACGCCACAAGTCCTGCACAATGTCGCAGGCGACTTTTTCTTTGCCGACGCCTTTGCGCGGGTCCGGCATGATCTCAATATCCTGACCGTATTTCTTGACCAGCGACGCAATAATTGGCTGCAGATGCTGCTGTGCGTCCTGGCGCTCTTTATCTGTCACCGTGTGTCGGTTGACGCCGTAGGCAGCGCGCATCATCGCGGCATCAATATTCATGCGTTTCATCAGGAAATCGCTCGACAACATTTTCGCGGGATTGATCCCCCCTTTCACCGCCGGGAACAGGAAACGAAAGCAATTATCATCGCTGACTTTCTGAATGGCCACGGTTTGCTCCATATTGATCTGCATATAAGCAATCACGTTCTCATCCGGGGCGTTTTGTAAACGCACCATTTGTACCCCGACAATCTGCGGTTGAATATAATCAATAATCTGCTGAGGGGTTTTCCCCTCTTTTTCCATTTTTTTCGCCGTGCTGCGAATAGTTTCCAGCAACTGCGGCTCTTGTTCACGCAACACCTGGTATGTCGGCATGCTGCTTATCGCACGGAACGCCACGTCCATTTGCGACTCACCGCTATTTTGCAGTAAGGGTGCAATATACTGCCGATAGCCCACGTTCCAGACCACAATAGCAACCGCAACAATCACCGCCGAGGTGATGCCGCCGATTTTCCCTTTCCGGCGCAGATACTGCGTCAGTGCTGTCGCCAGGCCAGCGACGAGGGCGGAGAGTAGAATAGACGTCCAGTTCATTTCAGGTTCCTTGTAACCATTTTGCTGATTGTTGTACCAGCCCGGCGAGGATTGTCACCTGGCGAGCGAAATAACTACGGATTCTGGCAGGTCAGCCCGGCACACCGCTGTGAAAACGAAACTCGGGATCCGGCGAGGTGATCAGTTCGGCTTCAATCTCACCGAAATAGCGAACCCGTGGCGCGATATCCGTTTCCGAGACCTGTTGTGCCAGCGCAAGATAATCCTGATAGTGGCGGGCTTCGGAACGCAGCAATGACAGATAGAATTTCTGTAATTCCTCTTCCAGATACGGGGCCAGCGCGGCAAAACGTTCGCAGGAGCGCGCCTCGATATAGGCACCGCAAATCAGCTTGTCGATAAGCGTAAGCGGCTCATGGGTACGCACACCTTTGAGCATCCCTTTCGCATAGCGGCTGGCAGTGATTTTCACATAAGGAATATTGCGGGCAAGCATAGCTTCGCGTACCTGCCAGAAATGGTGCAACTCTTCTTTGATAAGCAGCACCATGCTGTCGATCAGCGCCCTGCCCCACGGATCATCCGCTTTCGGCATCGCGCCTTTGGCGATCTGCTTGTGCAACGCTACAAAGTCCGGTTCCGGCCCTTCACGAAAGGTAAAAGCTTCATAGGGTTTCAGCCATTCAAGTAGCGCATCGGCCCCACTTTTATCCGCCACATATTTACGCACCAGCAGCATGGCGGTTTGCGCGGCTTTCAATTCGCAGACCATATGATCGGTGAGCAACAGCGGAAGGTTTTGCGGGTCGCGGGCTTTATCTATCCAGGCCTGAGGTGTTGGGCAATGCAGAAAGTGTAAAACCGGGGAGAGTATTTGCGGGTAATCCATGGCTGTTCCTTGCACTGCGGCAGCCGTAGCTGCCGCACAGGGAAGACTTAGTGACGTACGCCGTCGTCGTCTTCATCCTCGTATTCATCTTCGTCGCCGTCTTCGTCTTCACCGTTCGGGTCTTCGTAGTAGGTGCCCCAACCGTCATATTCGACATCAAATTTCTCGGCCAGGTTAATCAGTTGTTCCACCTGCGCGTCAATCAGCTCGGCTTTCAGGGCGGATTCGCTCAGAATGTCGCAGCAAATCACGACTTCGCCCTCTTCCAGCTCCAGCTCTTCCGGCTCGGTCACTTCGTAACCCAGTTTAAACGCTTCGACGGCCACTTTTTCCAGCGTCTCGAAGTCATCTGCCGACAGGTGATGCTCAATGGTGTAGAGCGCATCAGGATCGCTGCCATCTTCCAGCAATTCTTCAATAATCAGACGCGTCTCTTCGCGCTGTTCTTCCAGGTGTTCCGGGTTCGCCATGGCTCATTCCTCATAATGTGGCAGATAGAGATATTGTCACATACCGTTGGCAATGCCTCCACTCCTGGCGGAAAAGATTTATTCATTTGGCTTGCAAATGAATATTCATACATATAAATTGAATTTTAATTCAATAAGTGGCTTTAGCCAGGTGAGGGAACCATGTCGTCGTTTTACCAGAAACATTTTTTGAAATTGCTCGATTTTACCCCTGCTGAAATCAACGCTCTGCTGCAACTCGCCGCCAAACTGAAAGCCGATAAGAAAAACGGCAAAGAAGAACAAAAGCTTACCGGCAAAAACATCGCGCTCATCTTCGAAAAAGACTCAACTCGCACCCGGTGCTCTTTCGAAGTTGCCGCATTTGACCAGGGCGCTCGCGTCACCTGGATCGGCCCAAGCGGCAGTCAGATTGGGCATAAAGAATCAATTAAGGATACTGCACGCGTGCTCGGCAGAATGTACGACGGTATTCAGTATCGCGGTTATGGCCAGGAGATCGTCGAAACCCTGGCGCAGTTTGCCGGTGTTCCGGTGTGGAACGGCCTGACCAATGAGTTTCACCCGACGCAACTGCTGGCAGACCTGTTGACCATGCAAGAGCACCTGCCGGGCAAAGCGTTTAATGAAATGACGCTGGTTTATGCAGGCGACGCGCGTAACAATATGGGCAACTCCATGCTGGAAGCAGCGGCGATGACCGGGCTGGATTTACGCCTCGTCGCCCCGACAGCCTGCTGGCCGGAAGCCAGTCTGGTAGCGAAGTGTAAAGCGCTGGCGGAGAAAAACGGTGGCAATATTACACTGACCGAAGATATCGCCGCAGGGGTGAAAGGGGCAGACTTTATCTACACCGACGTGTGGGTATCGATGGGCGAGGCGAAAGAGAAGTGGGCCGAGCGCATTAACCTGCTGCGTCCATATCAGGTGAATAGCCAGATGCTAACGCTGACCGGTAACCCGGATGTGAAGTTCCTGCACTGCCTGCCTGCATTCCATGACGACCAGACGACGCTTGGCAAGAAGATGGCGGAAGAGTTCGGTCTGCACGGCGGAATGGAAGTGACCGACGAGGTATTTGAATCGACGGCCAGTATTGTGTTTGATCAG
Organism: Phytobacter diazotrophicus; assembly: GCF_052061655.1. Classification (NCBI taxonomy): domain Bacteria; kingdom Pseudomonadati; phylum Pseudomonadota; class Gammaproteobacteria; order Enterobacterales; family Enterobacteriaceae; genus Phytobacter; species Phytobacter diazotrophicus. Next base: position 5,076,011 of record NZ_CM125428.1, read on the forward strand.
GCGGAAAACCGCATGCACACCATCAAAGCGGTGATGGTCGCGACCCTGGCTCAGTAATCATTTCCACGGCGCGCAACGCATCCGGGGAAATTACCCGCATGTCAAAAATTGAATTTATACCGCTCGGCAACGATAAGCTGCTCGCCATAGTGAATAGGCTGGTAGTCGGCATCCAGAATCAGCGTCTTCATTAAAAACAGCGGCTCTCCGAGCGGCTGTTCCAGCAATGTTGCCGTCTCGCCGTGGGCGCGCACCATCTCCACGGTGGTCTCCCCGGCATGGGTCGGGCGGATCGCGTACTTTTCGCGTAAAAGCTGATACAACGAACCGCTCAGATCTTCCTGCTGTAAAAAACCAAATCGCTTGAGTGAGTAGTAGTTATTCTCCAGCATCAAAGGATGGTCCCCCGCGCGACGCAGGCGTTGAATATAGAGCAGCGAGTCGTCGTCAGTTAAGCGCAGCGCTTCGCGAACATGGTGATAATCGTCGAGGATCGCGGTACGCAGCACCTTGCTGGCGGTAGTCAGATGGCTACTGTCACAGGCATCGGTAAAGCTCAGCAGATGCACCACTTTACGTTCAATCTTCGGCAGACAAACAAAGGTACCCTTTCCCTGTTTCTTAACCAGATAGCCTTCGTCCACCAGCTCTTTAATAGCGTTACGCACCGTCACACGGCTAATGTCATACAGCTCACTCAGCTCAACTTCGGTGGGTATTTTCGCCCCTTCCGCAAGTTTACCGGAGGAGATATCGCTGAGGATTTTGTCCTTCAACTGTCTGTATAGCGGGACAGCGGTATGCTGTTGCAGTCCATTACTCAACATCGCGTTTTCACCAACAGGGCCAATGATTTGAACCCGGATTATAGTCGATGCGCGCACGGCAAACTATGCCGGCGCGCATAGCGCGGTTAAACCCAGGCGGAGATGGCCGCAAAAATGGCGCTGGTGATCCACAGCAGCGGAAACAGGCGCATAATCACCCGTAGCCACTGACCAAACCCTACGCGCGCAATCGACAACCCAGCCAACAGCACACCGCCGGTGGGCGAAATAAGGTTGGTCAGCCCGTTACCAAATTGATAGGCCATCACCATCGCCTCTTTATTGATATTAACCAGATCGCCCAGCGGTGCGAGCACCGGCATGGTTAACGCCGCTTCCCCCGAAGAGGACGGCACGAAGAAGGTGATGATGTTGTGGCTCACCAGCATCAGCGTCGTAAAAGCATACTGCGGCAAACCATCCAGCATTTCCGACAGGCCATACAGCAGGGTGTCGATGATTTTGCCGTTTTCCGCCACCACCAGAATGCCGCGCGCCAGGCCGATAACGACCGCAGCATAGACAAACTCTTTGCAGCCATCGACAAAGCTTTCCGCCACATCGCTCACAGACATTCTGCTGACGATACCGGCAAACAGCCCCAGCGCTAAAAAGACGGTACCAATCTCCACCATATACCAGCCACGGGTGATGAGCCCCCAGGAGATGACCGCCAGCGCGAGTACAAAGGCGATGATGATCAACCGGTCACTCAGCGAAAAGTGTACCGTTCCTGTCTGCTCTCCCATAAACAGCGTGCGGTTCTGGCAGTCGCTTTCATACGACGGTGATTTGCTCGGGTCACGCTTCACACGATGGGCGTACCACATGGTGAAGATAATCGACATCGCGGTAAAAACCACCCAGGCAATGGCGCGCAGCCAGAGCTGTGGGTTGCCCTGAATACCGGCAACGCCCTGGGCGATAAGCACGGAAAAGGGGTTGGTCATCGCGCCGACGTAGCCAATCTGCGTCCCCAGAAATAAGATCAAAATGGCGGTGAGGGAGTCATAGCCCAGTGCGAACATCAGTGAAATGAAGATGGCATAGAGCGGAATGACCTCTTCGCTCATGCCGAAAGTCGCACCGCCCAGGCTAAACAGCGTCATCGACAGTGGAATCACCAGAATCCCTTTGCCTGCCAGCCGCTGCGCCAGCGCAAGCAGGCCGCGCTCAATGGCGCCGGTCCGCATAATAATGCCAAACGCGCCGCCGACTATCAGCACAAAGGCGATCACATCGGCTGCTTTAATGATGCCTTCTATGGGAGCGGCAAGAATGGCCGAAAGCCCCTGTCGTAAGTCACCATCAACGGTGACTTTTTCAAGTACATGATAAGAGCCGGGCACCACCAGGCTTTTGGTCTCGCCACCCGGTAAAGTGACCGCGTGATAGTCAAAGCTGCCGCTGGGGATGCACCACGTTAAAACGGCAACCACAACAATGATAAAAAAGATCAGAGCGTAGCAGTGGGGTACGGCCCATTTTATTGTTGGAATACGCATAATCTGCCTCGGTAAGAATTCGCTTTATCGCCTGTCATCACGTCGTCTGTGCGCGTGAAGGCGGGCGTCTATAAAACATCGTGTGTTGTACGGCCATCCATCAGGGTCAGCACCACTCGCGCGTTACGCACTTCATCATCGGCACAGGTGAGCAGGTTGCGGTCGAACACGGCAATATCCGCGCGCTTACCCACGGCCAGACTTCCGGTCTGTGCCCCCATGCCATGCTGAACGGCGGCGTTGATGGTCCAGGCTTTCAGAAGCTGTGTTCGCGTCATTCCGTGTTCGCGATGCCACCCTTCTGGTGGCGAACCATCGGCAAAATGGCGACAGCAGGCCGCATAGATCGCATCGGGAATACTGGGGATAAACAGCGGCAAATCGGTGCCGATGGTCACCAGAACCCCGGCATTAAACAGCGCGGCATAGTTAAAGAACTGCCTCTCCCTGGCTTCGCCTCCGCGCTCACGCATATAGGCGTCAGACGCGCTCTGATTAAGCAGCAGTATCTGCGCGTAGATCTCAGCAGAAAGGCCCAGTGCGGCAAGACGTGGGATATCGTCCGGATGCGGGCACTCGAGATCGCTTAAGGCGTGATGGCGCACTCGGGGAGGATTGGCGCGGTGACATTCAGCGAAAATATCGATGCAATGACGTATGGCGGCATCCCCTTCGGCGTTCAGGCAGCAATTAAACCCAAGCCGGTCGGCTTCCAGCACCTGTTGGCGCAATAGCGCGTAATCCCCCGGTTTTTCGTTATGCGTGTGCGGTCGGTCGGTATAAGGCTGCAACATGTCGCCGGTGTAATCGGCAATCACACCATCCACCATAAATTTAAAGCCATGAAAACGCAGCCGGTCAGAGTGAAAACGGTCACGCGCCTGGCGGGCAAAAGTAAAATTAGCGGCGCTGGTCACTGGCTCACTGACCAGGCTGACGCGCAGTGACAGCGCATCATTCGCCTCAAGCCCGGCCCAGGCGTCCAGCAGCGCGGGGGCATCATCAAAACAGACATCTTTAATTGCCGTTATACCGCGCGTCGCCAGCATCGCCATAAAGGCGCGTAACTCTTCTTTTACCTGCCCCGCGTCGTTAAGCATTTCTGTAAGCAGATGTACACGTGCCTCCGCGCTACAGTCGTCAGGCGTGAACCCGTAGCGAGCGATCGCTGCCTGATTCATCCAGCAGTGGCTCTTGTCACTATTAATCGCGACCACCGGGCGATGGGGAAAAGCGTCGTCAAGTTCTGCACTGGCAGGTAACGCTCCCCACTGCGCCGCAGACCAGCCCCACGCGTACAGGCTTTTTCCGGCAGGCAGACCCTGCTCCGCTTTTTTGAGCAGCGATAGTGCCGCCGAGCTAGTGTTCGTGGCGCGAAGATCTACGCCGCGATGCATGCTCATATACCCCGTAAAAAAAGTGTGATTATCACAAAAACCAGGACAAATTAGCCGCTCGCCAAGATCGCGAAAATGGGTAGTGGGGCCGCGCCACGGGCTAATATCTTCATCGTTTGCAAGTATCGCTGAAATAACGCCGTGGCTTATAACAATATATCCAGAAAATAATTCATCGCTGTCGGCAGTAAATATATTATCCGACCGCAGAATAAGATCGGCAGTATGATATTCAGGCATAACTCTTTCCTTATTGGGGAAAAAGCGCAAAACCGCGCCCTTCCCCTCAAAAAATGAGCGAAATAAAAACCTATTTAGATAGCGTTATTTAATAGCGAACACCGTAGCCGAAAGCCCCCTCTTTGAGGCAGATTTTCGCCGAAAATAATGCGGCTTGCTTAAGGCTTGCAGGAATCGCTTCTTCATCCGGGGTATTTGTCTGTGCAAGATAATGGCACAGGAAGGCAGTAATAAACGCGTCGCCTGCCCCCATCGTATCCACAGGCGTGACATATTCCGGAGCCTGTTGATACCACTGTTTGCCATCAAACAGAATTGCCCCTTCGCTGCCACGCGTGGCACAGACAATCCGACTGCCGCTATTGTGTGCCTGCTGAATAATGTCTCGCGTCTGCTCAAGGCTGTAATCAGCGCAGGAGAAAAAGGCAAAATCGACATACTGGCAAAGCGGCAACGCCTCTTCGAGTACAAAATCATCCGAGAAGTCATACGAGACGGGCACACCCAGTTGCTGTAATGCCGGAAGCTGTTCTTCCATATAGCTATAACAACCGCTGTGAATGAGAGTATATTCCCGCAGATAGTCCGTATGATGGAAAATAAAATCCATTGAGGTTGTTTTACGAATACCTCCGGCATTTGATCCGAGAAATATTCGCTCGCCATCTTCTATTTTAAGCTGCGCACAACCATTCTCCCCGGAGACATATAAACAGTGCGGATGTCTGACACCCAGTTCGTCCAGTACGGAAATAACATGTTTTGCCGCGCTGTCATTGCCAAAAATACCCAGATACGCCGCTTCATGGCCCAGCATAGAGGCATAAGCTGCAAAATTAAGCGCATTGCCGCCTGGGTACATCGTACGAATATGGGCATATTGATCGACGACATTATCGCCAACGCCTATGACTTTCATCATGCTCTCCTTAATACGCGACTTGTCCCATATAGCGACGTGTTTCCAGCGGGTGTTGACGAATATCCGCCAGCGCCGAACGATATTCACACATAATGCTGTAGAACAGCACCGGGTTAAAGAACTCCACGACGCGCGGGGGGAGTACGCCAATACCCAGCTCTTTTGCATCAACCACTTCCACTTTTTCTGCGTAGGTGGAAAGGAAAGCGTTAGCCCGCTCATCCATCACGCGGGTGCGACCTTCGTTCATCAGTAAGATAAACGGCGTCTCTTTATCGGTCACTTCAAACGGCCCGTGGAAATATTCGCCGGAGTGAATGGGCGCGGCGTGCAGCCACTGCATCTCCATTAACGAACAGATGGCGAAGCCGTAAGCATGGCCATAGGACGCTCCGCTGGAAAGGATATAAAACAATTTTTCGTCCTGATAACGACGGGCAAAGCGCTGGCAGCGGTCAGCCACCTGTTGACGCGCTTTTGCAATAACACCGTTGATTTGTTCCATGCCCTGCTGAAAATCCGCATAAGCCGCATACCCTTCCACCTGATTGAGTACCTCGACGCACAGGCTGAGGATAATCGCCATCGGGTTATCAACGACATTGGTATCGTTGCCCCAGGCATACAGAATGTTATGGTTGGCGTGCTGAATAAGCTTCGCCTGTTCGTTGTGGGTCAGGGTCACGGTTTGCGCCTGATGCGCACGCGCCAGTTTTGCCGCCGCGACCGATTCCGGCGTATTGCCGCCGTGCGAACAGACAATGACCAGTGAGTTTTCACTGAGGGTTTTCGGGGTGGCATAAACAAACTCATTCGCGGTGTACATGCCCACATGCAGCGTGGTGGCTTCGCTGTCGAAGAAGTATTTTGCCGGATACATATCCACCAGCGAACCGCCACATGCCACCAGAAACACCTGGCGAATCCCGCCACTGTCTTTAACATTGCCCGCCAGTTTTTCAATAATTTCTTTGATATTCATAACGTTGAAAATCTCCACATAAGTTAGACGCAGGGATATTGAATTCGGGATAACATTAATACGTTATAATACGTATTAATGAGATCGCCATCATGTTTTCGTTATGCGATGTGGTAAGGGGAAGCCAGGGAGGGAGAGTGGGAAGTCAGATTCGTTGGGTGCGCTGTTCGTGTAGCTCTGAAAAGGGGTGAGGAATCCCCACAAAAATGCGAGCACGAACGGTCCCCGCTCCTCTTTGGGGAGAGGGTTGGGGTGAGGGGAATATGCGGCTCAGGAGGAGGGTTCCGTTCACCTTATGTTCATGGCGAAATGTCACCTCCGGACACGTGAACGGGTAAAGGGGAACACCGCGTTCCCCTTTACAATCCCCGCAAAGAAATCGGTGCTTCGCACTGCGATCGCTCCCCTCGCCCCGCTGGGATGAGGGGAAACGGGTAGCGCGAGTCAGGCTACTAAAACCTTCACAACCACTTTACGCACCTGCGCGGGCGCGCCCACGGCACACAGCGGTTTATGGACTTCGCCTGGGTAGAACACCACAAAGTCCCCTTCGCTCAGCACCACTGTTTTTTCCTGGCCGCCTTCCGGCAGGAACGCGATATCTTTATCTGCCAGCCAGTCGGTGTCCGGCGCACCTGCGGGCAGCGTACTGAATGTCATCCCTTCCTGACCTTTAAGCACAATCTGGATATCCAGATAACGGGCGTGATATTCCGCGCGGCGCTCGGCAAACGGCTGAGTCATGTCTTCAGAAACGAGATAAAACAGGTTGTTACCGTCAATATCATGCTTCCCGGTCGGGGTGGCATCCGTCACGTGGGCTTTGACGTGTTCAATGGCCTGGCGCAGTTCTTCCGGCAACCAGCTTTGTAAGTGGTGAATGTTGCCAACGATCATAGCTATCTCCTCAAGATAAAACATCGTTTCATTTTTAGCTTTTATACGGAAAAATGGCGATGCTCACCACCCCTTTTTACCGAAGAGTTGCGCTTGCGCATGTTTATTCCACCGGATTGTCACTACGACTATTCACACGCATTAAAAGTAATTACTTATTTAGTAAATATGCATTTATATGCAAATAAACCGATTGCCTGACGCAAATGTTGCATTAATCGCTTGAAACCGAAAAGTAGCTGAGTATAATCGCGGACAATTTGCCGGGAGGAAGCATGGTCCAGTGTGTTCGACATAATGTCCCTGGGCGTCTGAAAAAGGACGCAGGCCTGCCGTTTTTCTTCCCGTTGCCCACCCCATTCCATAGCCCCTCTATTGAGGGGCTTTTTTTTGCGCAGTCGTCAGGAGATAAACATGGCTAACCCGCTATATCAAAAACATATCATTTCCATAAACGATCTCAGCCGCGAAGAACTTGAACTGGTGCTGAATACTGCCGCCCGGCTGAAAGCCAACCCGCAGCCGGAGTTACTCAGGCACAAAGTGATCGCCAGTTGCTTCTTTGAAGCCTCAACGCGTACCCGCCTGTCGTTTGAGACCTCCATGCATCGCCTGGGGGCGAGCGTGGTGGGCTTTTCTGACAGCAGCAACACCTCGCTCGGCAAGAAGGGCGAAACGCTGGCGGATACGATTTCAGTTATCAGCACCTATGTGGACGCGATCGTGATGCGCCACCCACAGGAAGGCGCCGCCCGTCTGGCGACCGAATTTTCCGGCGGCATTCCTGTTCTGAACGCGGGCGACGGTGCTAACCAGCATCCGACTCAGACCCTGCTGGATCTGTTCACCATTCAGGAAACCCAGGGCCGCCTGGAGAACCTCAACATCGCGATGGTCGGTGACCTGAAATATGGCCGCACCGTGCACTCGCTGGCGCAGGCGCTGGCGAAGTTCAACGGCAACCGTTTCTACTTTATCGCCCCGGATGCGCTGGCCATGCCGCAGTACATTCTCGACATGCTCGATGAGAAAGGGCTGGCGTGGAGCATTCACGCCAGCATCGAAGAGGTGATGGCTGAGGTCGATATTCTGTATATGACCCGCGTGCAGAAAGAGCGTCTGGATCCATCAGAATATGCCAACGTCAAAGCCCAGTTCATCCTGCGCGCCAGCGACCTTATCGGCGCACGCAGCAACATGAAAGTACTGCACCCGCTGCCACGCGTTGATGAGATCACTACCGACGTGGATAAAACACCGCACGCCTGGTATTTCCAGCAGGCCGGTAACGGCATCTTTGCGCGCCAGGCGCTGCTGGCACTGGTTCTGAATAGTGATTTGGTTCTGTAGGAGGAAGCGACAATGACACACGACAATAAACTCCAGGTTGAAGCGATCAATCGCGGTACGGTGATTGACCATATTCCGGCACAGGTAGGTTTTAAGCTGCTGACGCTATTCAAGCTGACGGAAACTGAGCAGCGTATCACTATCGGTCTGAACCTGCCGTCAGGCGAAATGGGTCGCAAGGATCTGATCAAAATCGAGAATACTTTCCTGACGGATGAGCAGGTTAACCAACTGGCGCTGTATGCCCCGCAGGCGACGGTAAACCGCATCGACAACTATGAAGTGGTGAGCAAGTCTCATCCGAATCTGCCGGATCGCATCGACAGCGTGCTGGTCTGCCCGAACAGCAACTGTATCAGCCATGCTGAACCGGTCGCCTCCAGCTTCGCGGTGAAGAAACGCCCACACGATATCGCCCTGAAATGCAAATACTGTGAAAAAGAGTTTTCGCATTCTGTGGTACTGGCAGGGTAATTGATGCAAGGGTGTACTCAAGTCAGTGACTGGGGCGAACAAACCTGGCCAACAAGCATGCAACTTGAAGTATGACGGGTATAATGAGCCCCGACCTTATTACCGCTGTAATTCAGGAGAAATCATGAGCAAAACTATCGCGACGGAAAATGCACCAGCAGCAATCGGCCCTTATGTTCAGGGTGTTGATCTCGGCAGCATGATCATCACCTCCGGTCAGATCCCGGTTGATCCGAAAACCGGTAGCGTACCGGACGACGTTTCTGCCCAGGCGCGTCAGTCGCTGGAAAATGTGAAAGCTATCGTGGAAGCCGCAGGCCTTAAAGTGGGCGATATCGTGAAAACGACGGTGTTTGTGAAAGATCTGAACGACTTCGCTACCGTTAACGCGACCTACGAAGCATTCTTTACCGAGCACAACGCCACCTTCCCGGCGCGTTCGTGCGTAGAAGTGGCGCGTCTGCCGAAAGATGTGAAAATCGAGATTGAAGCCATCGCATTACGCCGTTAAGGCTTTCCTGGATAAGGCGCAAATGCTTTATCCGGGCACCACGTAGCCCCGGTCAGCGGCAGCGCCACCGGGGATCTCCCCCACACATGCCTTAAAGTGACTCATCTGCCAAAGGCGGTAAAAATCGCGATTGAAGCCATCGTGGTACGCCGCTAATCTCGCTGAATACATATTGATAGCCGCCATGGAGGGGTGATCATGGCAAAAGTACGTTTCACTGAGGAACAGATTGCTGATTTTCTTCAACAATCCAAAAATGGGGTTCCCAACAACGTATTGTGCGAGAAATTTGGATTCAGCCCGAGCACGCTTCGACGCTGGCAAGAATTACATGCCCAACGGATACGCGGTGAGTTAAAACAAGCAGAAAAAACCGCGTCCTACATCTTTCTGGGCTTCTTGATTTCGACTTTACTGCTCGCTTTTATTTTCTCAAAACCCGTTGCCAGTTGGGTCATTCCCTTTGTCTTACTTTACTGCCTGCGTTACATCCGCCGCTATCGCGCGCTATCTGCAGAACATATCAAGGAAGGAGATACCTCCCTCGCACGTTCAGGCCCAGGAGCGGATAATGTCTTTTATCAGTTAAGCTGGTGCCTGATTATTCTTTTCTTCTGCTCACTGGGGTATCTGTTCGTGCACCTGATCTTGAGATAATCGACCTGAACAAAACGGCTTCAGGTCGATTATTACAACAATTTACTGCCAGCCATACCGGCGGCTGTAGAACCCCTTCATCATCTGTGTCAGCGTCATGTATCCGGCAAGGATCGCAATCAGCCACGGGAAGTAAGAGAGCGGCAATGCCTGCAGTTGCAGATAGCTTGCCAACGGCGAGAACGGCAGCGCGATACCCACCAGAATCACCATCAGCGTCATCATGATCAGCGGCCAGGCAGCGCGGCTTTGAATAAAGGGCACGCGCCGAGTACGGATCATATGCACTATCAGCGTCTGTGACAGTAGCCCTTCCACAAACCAGCCCGACTGGAACAGGGTCTGCGCTTCCGGCACATTCGCCTTAAACACCCACCACATGACGCAGAAGGTCAGAATGTCAAAAATGGAGCTGATCGGGCCGAAGAAGATCATAAAACGACCGAGATCGGCAGGATTCCAGCGCTGCGGTTGACGAATCTGCTCGTCATCAACGTTATCAAACGGGATCGCCACCTGGGATACATCATAAAGCAGGTTCTGAATCAGCAAGTGCAACGGCAACATGGGCAGGAATGGCAGGAAGGCGCTCGCCACCAACACGCTGAACACGTTACCAAAGTTAGAGCTGGCAGTCATTTTGATGTATTTCAGCATGTTAGCGAAGGTTTTACGCCCTTCAATAACCCCCTCTTCCAGCACCATCAGGCTTTTTTCCAGCAGGATGATATCGGCCGCTTCACGGGCAATATCCACCGCGCCATCCACGGAAATGCCAATGTCTGCCGCGCGCAGCGCTGGCGCGTCGTTGATGCCGTCACCCATAAAGCCCACCACGTGCCCTTCACGACGCAGCACGGTCACAATCCGTTCTTTGTGCATCGGCGTCAGACGGGCAAACAACGTGGTACGTTTTGCCAGCGCCGCCAGTTCGTCATCACCCAGATGCTCAATCTGGTTGCCCGTCACCACCTCGCCGACATCCAACCCCACCTCCAGGCAGACTTTCGCCGCTACCAGCTCGCTGTCGCCGGTCAAAATTTTCACCGTCACACCGTTGGCTTTCAGCGCTTTCAGCGCTGGTGCCGTGGTCTCTTTCGGCGGATCGAGGAACGCAATGTAGCCTTCCAGAATCAGGTCGGATTCGTCCACACGATGGTAATCGCCGCTGCGTGCCGGGAGATATTTCGTTGCCACCGCCACCACCCGCAGCCCCTGGCGGTTCTGTGTTTCGGTGACGCGCTGAATACGGCGCAGCATGGTTTCATCCAGCGGCACGATATCGCCGTTGTAACGCACCTGGCTGCAGACGTTGAGGATCTCCTGCAACGCCCCTTTGCAAATCAACTGGTGGGCATCCGCGTTTTCGGCGACCACCACCGACATGCGACGACGCTCGAAATCAAACGGGATCTCGTCAATTTTCTGCCAGCGGGTCGAAAGTGTCCGGGCCGCTTCTGCTTCCACCCCTTCCAGCACCGCCGTATCGAGCAGATTTTTCAACCCGGTCTGGTAGTGGCTGTTCAACCAGGCACAGTGCAACACCCGTTCGCTGACTTTACCGGCGATATCCGTGTGATTTTCCAGCACGATTTTATCCTGCGTTAACGTACCGGTTTTATCGGTACACAGGATGTCCATAGCGCCAAAGTTTTGAATCGCATCCAGATGCTTGACGATCACTTTCTGTTTTGACAGTTTCACCGCGCCGCGTGCCAGCGTAGAGGTGACGATCATCGGCAGCATTTCCGGCGTCAGCCCCACGGCAACCGAGAGCGAAAATAGCGCCGCTTCCCACCAGTCACCTTTGGTGAAGCCGTTGATCAGCAGCACCACCGGCGTCATCACCATCATAAAGCGGATAAGCAGCATGCTGACGCGGCCAATGCCTTTCTGGAACGCATTCGGCTCGCTCTCTTGTTCACTCACCCGCCCGGCCAGTTGCCCAAACCAGGTGTTGCCGCCCGTGGCGATAACTATCGCCTGCGCCGTGCCGCTCACCACGTTGGTCCCCATAAAACAGAGGGTGTCGCTTTCCAGCGGGTTGGTCTGATCCGCTGCACGGGTTTTTGCCACTTTTTCTACCGGCAGGGATTCACCGGTCAGCGACGCTTGCGCCACGAACAGGTCGCGCGCCTGCACCACACGCAGGTCAGCCGGGATCATATCTCCCGCCGCCAGCTTCACGATGTCCCCCGGTACCAGTTGGTCGAGCGGGATCTCCATCCAACGGGTTTCCCCCTGCTCATTGGCTACACGCAGCACCGTTGCAGTATTGCTCACCATTGCTTTCAGCGCATCCGCCGCTTTGGTGGAACGCGCTTCCTGAATAAAGTTCAGGAAGGTCGATATAGCGACCATCAGCGCAATCACCCCGGCGGCAAACAGATCTTCCGACGCGTAGGAGAAAATGCCCAGACAGGTCAGCAGCAGGTTAAACGGGTTGCGATAGCAGGACCACAGATGCGCCCACCAGGGCACCGGGCGCTGACCGGGGATCTGGTTAACGCCGTGTTTTTCCCGCGCGTCCTGCACCTCTTTTTCATTCAGCCCTTCCGGATGGCTGTTGAGCTGTTGCCACAGTTCGGCGAGTTCCATCGTCGACAGCGCCAGGCAGCGATCGCTCAGCGAAGCCGGAACCTCGACGTGTTGAATATTAGCGGCGTCAGGCAGCGGGTCACGCTGAACGAGACGGCGAGGTAAGTGGCGGTTAAGCCGGGCCAGGAGTCGGGTGATATTTTTGAACATAGTAGTCATCCTTGCCCCCGCATCACGCGGGTGCCACTACACGTCATCCTTCGCGATGTCGCTTTGTTGGCTAGACATATCACGAATGATGTTGTGCATTGCCGCAGGCACGGGACATCCGCGCCAGCAGGCGTTTTCAGTTATGCAGGGACGTTTTGCGTCGCTGCCTTACGTTTCCGGTAAGGCAGCAAAGGCGGGCTTACCGGAAAGAGTGTCTCCGTCGCGGGAGAGGTGCGGGATCAGGGTCCATAAAACCTCCGGTAAGGGTGAAAAGGGGACGATTTCAAGCGTCGTTATTATAACTCCGGTGAATTAAACCGAACGTAAACCAGACTTTACCCATTGTCGTTTGGTTGAGTACTCACCAAACTTTCTTTATTCTGCTATCCGCCCAGAAGAGGAACAGGACAGGACGCATGCAAAACCGGCTGACGATCAAAGACATTGCGCGTTTAAGTGGCGTTGGGAAATCAACGGTGTCTCGCGTGCTGAATAATGAAAGCGGTGTAAGCGAACGTACCCGCGAACGCGTGGAAGCGGTGGTCAATCAACACGGTTTTTCACCTTCCCGTTCCGCACGCGCCATGCGCGGTCAGAGCGATAAAGTGGTGGCCATCATTGTCTCCCGTCTCGATTCTCTTTCTGAAAACCTGGCCGTTCAGACCATGCTCCCCACCTTCTATGAACAGGGTTATGACCCGATCATGATGGAAAGTCAGTTCTCGCCGGACCTGGTCGAAGAACATCTGCATATGCTACGCCGCCGCAATATTGATGGCGTGGTGCTGTTTGGCTTTACCGGCGTCACGGAGAAGTTGTTATCCTCGTGGCGCGCCTCGCTGGTCCTGCTGGCGCGGGATGCCAAAGGGTTCGCCTCCGTCTGCTATGACGACGAAGGAGCCATAAATCTGCTGATGCAGAATCTCTATGATCAAGGCCATCGCCACATCAGTTTTATTGGCGTACCGCACAGCGATATCACCACGGGCAAGCGTCGCCACGAGGCCTATATGGCGTTTTGCGAGCGCCATCAACTCATCCCCAATTTCATTTTGCCGGGTCTCGCGATGAAACACGGCTACGATAACGTCGGCAGCGTGCTGACGCCCGACACAAGCGCCCTGCTCTGTGCAACGGACACACTTGCCCTGGGAGCCAGCAAATATTTGCAGGAACAGCGCATTGATAACCTGCAACTGGCGAGCGTGGGGAATACACCGTTGATGAAATTTCTCCACCCGGAGATCGTCACCGTTGATCCCGGCTATGCCGAAGCAGGCCGCCAGGCCGCGGCGCAACTGATCGATCAGGTCAATGGCCGCACCGATCCACGTCAAATAGTGATCCCCGCCCACCTCGCCTGAGTCCCCCTCCCGCACGGTTTATTGTGATCTTCGCTTGGTTTCGGGAACGTTCCCATTTTCAGTTATTGAGCCAATGGATATGCTTGCGCACATTCATCAGCAGTCATTATTTCTCTCAGTGGGGCATCACGATGAGCAAAGTCAGACAAGAGGATCTCGCCAGGCTTATTGAACTGGTCGGCGGACGTGAAAACATCGCTACGGTGAGTCATTGCATCACCCGCCTGCGTTTTGTCCTGAACGCACCGGACAAAGCCGACCCAAAAACCATCGAAACGCTGCCGATGGTCAAAGGCTGCTTTACCAACGCCGGGCAGTTTCAGGTTGTTATTGGTACCGACGTGGGCGACTGGTATCAGGCACTCATCAGTGCCATCGGCCAGGCCTCTGCCGATAAAGAACAGATCAAACGTGCGGCGCGCCAGAACATGAAATGGCACGAACAGTTGATCTCACACTTTGCCGAGATCTTCTTCCCCCTGCTGCCTGCGTTGATTAGCGGTGGTTTGATCCTTGGCTTCCGTAACGTCATTGGCGATCTGCCGATGAGTAACGGCCAGACGCTGGCGCAAATGTACCCCGGCCTCAAAACCGTCTACGACTTTCTGTGGCTGATTGGCGAGGCGATTTTCTTCTATCTGCCGGTGGGCATCTGCTGGTCGGCGGTGCGTAAAATGGGCGGCACGCCGATCCTTGGGATCGTGCTGGGCGTGACCCTCGTCTCCCCACAACTGATGAATGCTTACCTGCTCGGCTCCCAGGTGCCGGAAGTCTGGAATTTCGGGCTGTTTAGCATCGCCAAAGTGGGTTATCAGGCACAGGTTATTCCTGCCCTGCTAGCCGGTCTGGCGCTCGGGCTCATTGAAACGCGCCTTAAAAAATGGGTGCCGGATTACCTCTATCTGGTGGTCGTGCCGGTCTGTTCCCTGCTGCTGGCGGTGTTCCTCGCTCATGCCTTTATTGGCCCGTTCGGCCGCATGATCGGCGATGGCGTGGCCTTCGCCGTACGCCACCTGATGACCGGCAGCTTTGCGCCCATTGGCGCGGCGCTGTTTGGCTTCCTCTATGCGCCGCTGGTCATCACCGGTGTGCACCAGACGACGCTGGCTATCGACATGCAGATGATTCAGAGCATGGGCGGCACCCCGGTGTGGCCACTGATTGCGCTCTCTAACATTGCTCAGGCATCAGCGGTAACCGGGATCATTATTGTCAGCCGTAAACAGAACGAACGTGAAATCTCCGTCCCGGCGGCCATTGCGGCTTATCTCGGCGTGACCGAACCGGCAATGTACGGCATCAACCTGAAATACCGCTTCCCGATGCTCTGCGCGATGGTCGGCTCTGGTCTTGCCGGGCTGCTGTGTGGCCTGAACGGCGTGCTGGCAAATGGCATCGGTGTCGGCGGCCTGCCGGGCATCCTCTCCATTCAGCCCTCTTTCTGGCAGGTGTTCGCACTGGCGATGGCCGTCGCGATTATCGTTCCGATGGCGCTGACCTCGGTGGTTTACCAGCGTAAGTTCCGCCAGGGCACGCTGCAGATTGTGTAACTTTTTTGGGGCGCGATTGCGCCCCTTCGCTTTAACCAGGAAATCACTATGAATACCCTTCCTCACTGGTGGCAGAACGGTGTTATCTACCAGATCTATCCGAAGAGTTTCCAGGACACGACCGGCAGCGGCACGGGCGATTTACGCGGCGTGATCATGCGCCTCGATTACCTGAAAACCCTCGGCGTAGACGCCATCTGGCTGACGCCGTTTTATATCTCACCGCAGGTGGATAACGGCTACGACGTAGCCAATTACACCGCAATCGACCCGCTCTACGGTACGCTGGAAGACTTTGATGAGCTGGTCGCTCAGGCCAAAGCGCGCGGCATTCGCCTGGTGCTGGATATGGTGCTTAATCACACCTCCACCCAGCACGCCTGGTTTCGTGAGTCTCAGGATCCCGCCAGCCCGTACCGCAGTTTTTATATCTGGCGCGATGGCACACCAGATGAAGTGCCCAATAACTGGCGCTCGAAGTTTGGCGGCAACGCCTGGCGCTGGCACGCGGCAAGCGAGCAGTACTATCTGCATCTCTTTGCGCCGGAGCAGGCGGATCTGAACTGGGAAAACCCGGCGGTACGCGCGGAGCTTAAAAAGGTCTGCGAATTCTGGGCCGATCGCGGTGTCGACGGTTTACGCCTGGATGTGGTCAATCTGATCTCCAAAGATCAGGATTTCCCGGACGATCATGACGGTGATGGCCGTCGTTTTTATACGGACGGGCCGCGTGCCCATGAATTCTTGCAGGAGATGAGCCGGGATGTTTTCCAGCCGCGTAATCTGATGACGGTAGGCGAAATGTCATCAACCTCGCTGGAACATTGCCAGCAATATGCCGCGCTGGACGGACGCGAACTGTCGATGACGTTCAACTTCCACCATCTGAAAGTGGATTATCCCGGCGGTAAAAAGTGGGAGCTGGCGCGCCCGGATTTCGTGGCGTTGAAATCGCTGTTCAACCACTGGCAGCAGGGCATGCATAAAGTGGCGTGGAACGCGTTGTTCTGGTGTAACCACGACCAGCCGCGCATTGTGTCGCGCTTTGGTGATGAAGGCGAGCTGCGCGTGCCGTCCGCCAAAATGCTGGCGATGGTGCTGCACGGTATGCAAGGGACGCCCTATATCTACCAGGGTGAAGAGATTGGGATGACCAACCCGCATTTTACGCGAATCACCGATTATCGGGACGTGGAAAGCCACAATATGTTTGCCGAATTGCGGGCCAGCGGGCGTGATGCCGACGAGCTGTTGGCGATTCTGGCCAGTAAATCCCGCGATAACGGCCGCACGCCAATGCAGTGGTCGGGCGAGAAGCATGCCGGATTCACAACCGGTGAACCCTGGATTGGCCTGTGTGATAACCGCGACGAAATTAACGCGCAGGCGGCGATGAACGATCCGGATTCGGTGTTTTATACCTATCTGCGTCTGATCGCCTTGCGTAAAGAGCAGCCGATTCTGACCTGGGGCGATTATGAGGATTTGCTGCCCACGCACCCATGGTTGTGGTGTTATCGCCGTCAGTGGCTGGGGCAGACGCTGGTGGTGGCGGCAAACCTGAGCCGTGAATGTCAGCAGTGGCAACCTAAAGAGATGCCAGGGCAGTGGCAGCCGATCATGAGTAATTACGCCGAAATTTCCCCGGCGCCCGGTGAGATGACGCTGCGTCCGTTTGAAGCGGTATGGTGGCTGCAATCCGACGACTGACCTGGCCCCGGATGCGGCGCTAGCGCCTTATCCGGGCTACCCGCCCGTAGCCCCGGTTAGCGTAGCGACACCGGGGAACAACCCCGGATGGCAGCGCAGCCGCCTTATCCGGCATCACGCCCGTAGCCCCGGTTAGCGTAGCGACACCGGGGAACAACCCCGGATGGCAGCGCAGCCGCCTTATCCGGCACCACGCCCGTAGCCCCGGTTAGCGTAGCGACACCGGGGAGTATGTTATCTCCGCGAGTCCTATTACCTTACTGTTTTTGTTGAATAATTAATCAGATTTTTCCTGACAGAATTTACAAAGCCGCCAGTGCCCGCCGTTTGTACTCTCCCTTTTTTACTTTGTCCTGAATCAAAAAAATCGCAAACTTGTTTGATGCAAATCACTATATATAGAACTTAGAATGCACGCCGACCCAACATATTGTATTAATCGTCTATTATTCCAACAAAGCAACGGCATCGACGCTGGCCGGAATTGTGGATAACAAGGGTCAGGATTCGGGGAACTCACTGTCGCAACAACACTTACCTCCAGTGAATAATTCCTCACCTCTGTGGATAACCTGTTTTTAATATGGAGTGATCATGACACCGCATGTGATGAAACGAGACGGCAAGAAAGTGCCGTTCAAATCAGAGCGCATCAAAGAAGCCATTCTGCGTGCAGCTAAAGCAGCGGGAGTCGATGACGCGGACTATTGCGCCACCGTCGCAGAAATTGTCAGTCAGCAGATGCAAAACCGTTCACAGGTCGACATCAACGAAATCCAGACCGCTGTCGAAAACCAGCTCATGTCCGGTTCCCACAAGCAGCTCGCGCGTGCCTATATTGAATATCGCCACGATCGTGATATCGCGCGTGAAAAACGGGGCCGCCTGAACCAGGAAATTCGCGGGCTGGTGGAACAGACTAACTCCGCACTGCTGAACGAAAACGCAAACAAAGACAGTAAAGTCATTCCGACCCAGCGCGACCTGCTGGCCGGCATCGTTGCCAAACACTATGCCCGTCAGCACCTGTTGCCGCGCGATGTGGTACTGGCGCATGAGCGTGGTGAAATCCATTACCACGATCTCGACTACTCGCCGTTCTTCCCGATGTTCAACTGCATGCTGATCGACCTGAAAGGCATGCTGACCCACGGCTTTAAAATGGGCAACGCGGAAATTGAGCCGCCGAAATCCATCTCTACCGCAACCGCAGTGACCGCGCAAATTATCGCGCAGGTCGCCAGCCACATTTACGGCGGTACCACCATCAACCGTATCGACGAAGTGCTGGCGCCGTTTGTTACTGCAAGCTTTGCCAAACACCGTAAGGTCGCCGACGAATGGCAAATTCCGGATGCCGATGGCTACGCACACAGCCGCACGGAAAAAGAGTGTTACGACGCCTTCCAGTCACTGGAATATGAAGTCAATACGCTGCATACCGCCAACGGCCAGACCCCGTTCGTCACCTTCGGCTTTGGTCTTGGCACCAGTTGGGAATCGCGTCTGATTCAGCAGTCGATTCTGCGTAACCGCATCGCAGGTCTTGGTAAAAACCGTAAAACCGCCGTGTTCCCGAAGCTGGTGTTCGCCATTAAAGATGGCCTGAACCATAAGTTTGATGACCCGAACTACGACATCAAACAACTGGCGCTGGAGTGCGCGAGCAAACGCATGTACCCGGATATCCTCAACTACGATCAGGTCGTGAAAGTGACCGGCTCGTTTAAAACCCCGATGGGCTGCCGCAGCTTCCTCGGCGTGTACGAAGAGAACGGCGAACAGATTCACGACGGGCGTAACAACCTGGGCGTCATCAGCCTGAACCTGCCGCGCATCGCGCTGGAAGCCAAAGGCAACGAAGCCGCGTTCTGGAAACTGCTGGATGAACGTCTGGTGCTGGCGCGTAAGGCGCTGATGACCCGTATCGCCCGTCTGGAGGGAGTGAAAGCGCGTGTGGCACCGATCCTCTATATGGAAGGGGCCTGCGGCGTGCGTCTGAAAGCGGACGACGACGTCTCTGAAATTTTCAAAAACGGCCGTGCGTCTATCTCGCTTGGCTTTATCGGCATCCACGAAACCATCAACGCGCTGTTCGGCAAAGAGCACATGTTCGACAGTGAAACGCTGCGTGCCAAAGGCGTGGCGATTGTAGAGCGTCTGCGCCAGGCGGTGGATCAATGGAAAGAAGAGACCGGCTACGGCTTTAGCCTCTACAGCACCCCGAGTGAAAACCTGTGTGACCGTTTCTGCCGTCTGGATACCGCTGAGTTTGGCGTGGTGGATGGGGTGACGGATAAAGGTTATTACACCAACAGCTTCCATCTCGATGTCGAGAAGAAGGTAAACCCATACGACAAGATTGATTTCGAAGCGCCATATCCACCGCTCGCCAGCGGGGGGTTCATTTGCTACGGCGAGTACCCGAATATTCAGCACAACCTGCGTGCGCTGGAAGATGTCTGGGATTACAGCTATCAGCATGTGCCCTATTACGGGACCAATACGCCGATTGATGAGTGCTACGAGTGTGGATTTACCGGCGAGTTCGAGTGTACCAGCAAAGGCTTCACCTGCCCGAAATGCGGCAACCACGATGCAGCACGAGTATCGGTGACCCGCCGCGTGTGCGGTTATCTCGGTAGTCCGGATGCCCGTCCGTTTAACGCCGGGAAGCAGGAAGAAGTGAAACGCCGCGTTAAGCATCTTGGGAATGGGCAGATAGGTTAAGTTTTTTACCGACCTCTCCCCCTCACCCTAACCCTCTCCCTCAAGGGAGAGGGGACCGATCGAAAGCAACTTCAATTACTGTAACTTACCTGATCCGCGCTCTTCACAAAGCAATTGGCGTCAGGACAAGGCGGCAAACGCGCGAATCCCGGGGAGCTTACATAAGTAAGTGACCAGGGTGAGTGAGAGCAGCCAACGCAGTAATGGCGTCAATTGGGAAGCGAAAATGAGGTTTCATCAGTACTACCCTGTCGACATCGTCAACGGCCCCGGCACGCGCTGCACCCTCTTTGTCTCCGGGTGCGTACATGAATGCCCCGGCTGCTACAACAAAAGCACCTGGCGGTTAAATTCCGGCAAGCCGTTTACCAAAGAGATGGAAGACCAGATCATTGACGATCTCAATGACACCCGCGTCAAGCGCCAGGGTATCTCGTTGTCCGGCGGCGATCCGCTCCATCCGCAGAATGTCCCGGATATCCTCAAGCTGGTGCAGCGCATCCGCACCGAATGTCCGGGCAAAGATATCTGGGTCTGGACGGGGTATAAGTTAAACGAGCTGAACGACGCGCAAATGGCCGTTGTCGATTTAATTAACGTATTGATCGACGGGAAGTTTGTGCAGGATCTAAAAGACCCGGCGCTTATCTGGCGAGGCAGCAGCAACCAGGTGGTGCATCACCTGCGATAGTAAAACCCCGGCACAGGTGCCAGGGTTATCAGTTGCCCGGATCAGGCGCTTGCGCCGCCATCCGGGTTTTCCCCGGCGGCGCGATGCTGCCGGGGCGACGAAGACACGTGATACATCCAGCCTGGGCGGATTATTTCGCCACGATAAAGCGTTTGGCGTCATCCATATAGGCTTTGTCGCCTGCAGGGGCGATAATCGAACCAAAGTTCATGTGCGCACGCAGTTTCCAGCTCGCCGGGATATTCCAGGTACGCTGAACATCCGCATCCACCAGCGGATTGTAGTGCTGGAGGTTGGCGCCAATGCCTTTCTCAGCCAGTGCCAGCCATACCGCATATTGCGCGATACCTGAACTATGCTCTGACCAAATCGGGAAGTTGTCGGCGTAGGCGGCAAACTGCTCCTGCAGCCCGGT
Organism: Phytobacter diazotrophicus; assembly: GCF_052061655.1. Taxonomy (NCBI): domain Bacteria; kingdom Pseudomonadati; phylum Pseudomonadota; class Gammaproteobacteria; order Enterobacterales; family Enterobacteriaceae; genus Phytobacter; species Phytobacter diazotrophicus. The sequence goes on from NZ_CM125428.1 coordinate 5,096,981, forward strand.
CACAACGTCCTGATCTTCAAAGAACAGCACGGAACCCGCGGCAGCGGCAAAACCATCGAGTTTGTCGGAGGTGGCGTGGAAGCTCTCTGCCGGAACAATTTTTCTCAGTTGCTCGCGGACCAGCTCCCAGAATTTATTGTGCTCATTACCCAACAGGATCAGCGCGCGAGAACTCTGCGAGTTGAACGCAGATGGCGCTTGCTTGATGGCGTCCTGAATCGTCTGAACAACTTCATCTTCCGGCAACGGCAGGTCTTTGCCCAGTGCATAAATGGTTCTGCGTTGTTTCGCTAAAGCAAGGTAGTTCTCTGGCATAACGCCTCCTGAAAGCGTGGTGAATTCCAACGGAGTTGGGGTGTGCGTGACAGGCTGCTCCCGGGAAAGTAATGCGTTCAAAATTCGCTGAAACGAGTTCATGGTTCGCTGATTCCTGTCGGTCCCTTAAAAGAGAGCAAACACCCCGCAGGCTGTTTGCTCTGACTGTGAAAAGAGTAATCCTGCCAGCCAGTTAGGGAAAGCAGAACTATTTGTATCTATCGTTCAAAAAAAGTGAAAGAACCCTTTGCGTGATTATTTTCTAAACATATTCTTTTTACTGCCGATAATGACGTAGTCTCGTTCTTTCCCGCGTAGATTCATCATCCAACGAGGCAGAAGGCTCCTTGCGTCAGGTCCTGGATTGCATTTTTCGGAGATGACAATGAACGGTATTGATAAAATTACCGCCGTAAGCGCAGGCACACTCGGTGATCCTCATTTATCAAATAATGAAAGTACGTTTGGTCTGCGAAATAAACCTAAATCAGCAGATGCTAATTCTGACACTAATAGCTCTGGCAGCGATGATAGCAGTACCAAACTTTCGCTATCATCCAAAACAGCGGAGGAAATTAAGAAACAACATCAATTAAAACAGGAAGAAATAAAAAAGACTGACTACACCCTGGAGATGACGGGCATCCCGCTATTTCATGGTCGCCTGGTCTCGGTGGTGAAATATCCTGACGGGAGTGAAGAGATGGTTGATGCCCTCTCTGGCGTCAAATTAACGGCGCAAGACCTGCAGCAACAGTTTAGTCGGTCTACAGAAAGCGTTCAGGAATCATTAAATATAGAGATGGCAAACATTGCAGGGACACCGGGAGAGACTATAAAATCTCACGCCGGTAACGCAGAATAATTATTAAAAAATATAATCAGTCTTACTTGCGGAATAGTAAATCATTTACTACGCACACAGAAACATAAGATAAGAAAACCTTATTTCCGCCAAGGAAAATAAGCGCGAGCTTTAAATAGAATATTCGTTTTACTCTTTCGGAATATTAAGCAGTAACGTCTGGTCAGGTGGGGCGCGTTGTTTCAACGCGCAATCCCCATTAAAAGCGGCTAACGCATTCCATGGCTACGGCTTTAAATGACATAAAATCTTTACAGGCACTCAATCGGGATGCAGCCCGCTCGCGCAAAAACGTGACGAAAATATCGTATATCGCCATCGCTTCCTCATATTCGCTTTTGCTAATGGCCAGCAGGAAAATAACATGGGCCGTCTCCTCTCCCCACTGAATGCCCTGAGGTGCCAGCACCGTATAGACCACCGTCTTTTGCGCCAGCAGGCCCAGCGAGTGCGGCAGTGCGATCCCCTCACCCAGCATGGTGCTGACAATCGCTTCACGCTCCACGACTGAGTCGAGGAAATCCGCATCAACAAACCCTTCCCGCTGAAGCTGGGCACAAAGCGTAGTGAACAACGTTTGTCTGTCTAACGGCTGGTCGATAATCGTGAAATGCGAAGCATCGAAATACTTTTCCAGAATCCACGGCCGCGTTCTGTCCACCAGCACCAGTTTGCCGATCTGTTCAAGCTGGTAGTCCGTCGGGAACGGCGCGATGGTCACAATCGGCTTCTCTTTATCGCTGATCCTTGCCGTGGAGATAACAAAATCTTCGTTGATGGCCTCGCACTGCTCATAGTCGCGCAGCGTCAGCGTACGGGTGACCTCAATCTGTGGATATTTGCGTTGCAGCACCGCCTCAATCATTCGCGCCATCGCGTTACCCGCATCGCACACCAGCATCACCCGCGGCTGGCGCTGATAGCCAATGTTGTAATGCCGCTCCAGCCCAACGCCGATATGCAGTACCAGAAAACCGACTTCGTTTTCGCTGATCACATACGGCGTATATTTCCCCCAACTGGAGACTGCGGCCAGCGTCATGTCCCACGCCATCGGGTAGTGCTGCTTGATGTTATCCAGCAACGGATTAGGGATCATGATTTGATAGCGCACCCGGGTGATCATGGTCTTGATATGGGTAAGCAGGTCCGCATGTAACTGCGCATCGTTTTGCAGGTTGTAGTTATAGTGGGTGTTGATGTAATTGAGGATGTAATTGACCAGCGCTTCGTCATCGTCCGCACTGATGGCGCTGGGGGTAATGTCCTGCAACTGACGCCCGGCGATATGCACCCGCAGCCAGTGGACTTCCGAAGCCGCCAGCGGTTTTTCGGCAAGCTGTTGCAGCGCGGCGGCAATCTCGCGCGCAGCATCCCGCACATTCTCGTCACCGTCTTCGGCGGTGAACTCTGACAGCGGAAACCCTTCGCTGATACGGCGTACCGCTACCGCACAATACAGGCGGATGAAGCGCTCGCCCTCATCGGTCAGCCGAATATGATGCCGGGTAAAAACATCGCGCAGAATCACCGCCAGTTGCTCCGGAATCCCTTTATTGAGCGCCTCTTCGGTGACAAGCGGGTTGCGGGCATTCTGCTGCGTCAGTTCCCAGAGCAAATCCGTCAGGCAGGCACGCAGCGCCATTTCGCTGCCGAACAACTTCATACCGTGACGCGGCCGGGTTTCCAGCGTCAGGCGGTAGCGGGAAAACCACTCCCTCACTTCCGCCATGTCATTTTGCAACGTGGCGCGGCTGACAAACCACTCGTCCGCCAGATCCTCCAGCTTGATGGAAAAGGCCGAGGTCAGAAAACGCAGCAGAAGATGCTGTACCCGCTCCGGTCCGCTACGGGGGATACGCAACGTGCGCGGACGCTCTGCCTGCAGGGTCTGATAACGGCTGGCGTCGTCAATTTTTAGCTGATAACCGCTGCCACGGTTGAGGATAAACTGCGCCCCGTGGCTTTCCAGCAAAGCATTCAGCGCAGTGATATCAGCCCGGACGGTACGCGTGGAAACCGACAGCCGCTGCGCCAGTTCATCCTGCGGCAGCGTCTCGTTCTGCAACATCATAAACAGTTGCGCTAAACGTTGGTTGGGGAATCGCACGTCGTTGTCCTCTTAACATGGCTTTTCTCCCTCTCCCGGAAGGAGAGGGTCGGGGTGAGGGTGTTTTATTAACCCACGCGCTGTTGGGTTATCGCCAGCAACTGGCGGACATCCGCAGGGCGGGTATCGCCACTTACCTTATCAATAATAGAACTATAAATATGAGGAATGATTTTACTCACCCCTGCGTCCAGTGCGATTTGCAAAATCTCACCAAAGTTCTCCAGATCGATACCGCCCGTCGGCTCCAGCCAGAAGTCATAACGCGCGCACGCTTCCGCCACCGCCTGGTACTCTTCGCGACATTTCAGGCCGCCCATCGGGAAATATTTAATCGAACTGCCGCCCATGTCTTTGAGCAGTGCAATCGCCGTTTCCACCGGGACGATGCCGTCCGCCGCCTGGCTGCTGAGCGGCCCGGTAGAGATTTTGACCAGACCCGGCGTGCCCGTTGGCGACACCAGACCGTTCACTACGGTCGCGTTCTGGCCGAGCAGCGCACGGCTGGTCGCCACCCCGGTAAAGACCTGGTTAACATGCTGCGGCTGTACTTCGCGGGAGATAGCGCTCACCATCGCCGACTGGTTCGGATCACCCGCTCCCAGGCCCACGGAAAGGGCGTTGTCGATACGCGCCGCATACTCACGCATATCTGCCACCGCGCTTGCCACATCCGGGTAGTTTTTGGAGAGCACCCCCACCAGCACATGACCTTCTGCGGCCTCGTAAATAGCGCTGGCGTTCTCTTTGCTCCCCGCCAGCACATTCAGGCAGACACGGTCATGGTAAAAATTGGGCGTCAGTTTCATGCGCGGGACTCCTTATTCAATTCTTCGGCGATACGGTTCGCCACAATATCCAGTTGTTCAGCGCTCACGCTGCGTACATCGGCTTCGATGATCCCTTCATTGGCTTTGTAGCCACGGAAATAAATGGCGTATTCCCCTTGTTTCAGGGCACTGACCAGCTCGCCGGTGGCGATGCCGGTGATCGCTTCATCAAACTTGATTTCGCTGCGGGCGATGTCACGACCGGCGCCGTCCCACACCACGCGGGCGCTGACGCCGTTGAGGGTGTTCAGCCTGTCGATAAACGGCGTCATTTTGGCGACCATCTCTGCGCCGCTCTCTTTGGTGGCGCTCAGGTAGTGCTCGATGGCACATGTCAGCCCGAGGATGCCCTCTTTGCCCACTTTCATGGCGCGCCCGATCCCCGCCGTCTGGCGTTTGACCCACTCCACGTACTGTGTTCTGCCGATAACCAGCCCGCTGGTTGGCCCTTCGATCGCCTTCGCACCGCTATAAATCACCAGATCTGCCCCGGCACGGTAATAGCACTGCAAATCTTCTTCCGCCGCCGCATCCACAATCAGCGGCAGGTTGTGTTTACGTGCCACTACCGCCGCCTGTTCCACACTCAGCATGCTTTTTTGTACACAGTGGTGCGATTTGATGTAGAGGATTGCCGCCGTGCGCGGGGAAATGGCCGCCGCCAGTTGGTCGGCAGAGCACTCGTTGGCATAGCCTGCTTCAACCACCTTTCCACCGCCCAGCGCCACCATGGTGCCCACCGGGGCGCCGAAGTTGACGTTATGGCCGCGTGGCAGGACGATTTCGTTGTTCTCAATCGGCGTGCTGTGCAGGTTTTCCAGCAACCAGTCGCTGTCTTTCACCAGCACCGCCGCCACCGACTGGGCGATCCCCGCCGAGGCGCAGGAGACGACCGTCGCCCCTTCCACTTCCAGCAGCTTCGCAATGTAGTCGCCGGTTTTGTTCACCAGATCTTTCATTTCGAAGTAGTGATTCATGCCGCTCAACACGGCCTCAGCGACTTCCGGGCGCGGTGTGGAAACACCCAGCATCGTCATGCGCCCGGAGGCATTAATGACTTGCTTTAACTGATATTTTTCATAAATCGAAGACATGTTCCGCACTCCCTTGTTCGGTCATATAGCCCTTGCCTGCGCGAATAGCGGCAAGCGGCGTGAGTAACAGGTCGGCCTGCAGGGTGTCGTTTTCCGCGTCACGAAAGAGCACGGGCTGACGGCGCAGGTCGAAAATGGTCAGGTCGGCGTCATAGCCCACGGCAAGCCGGCCTTTGCGACGCAAACGCAGTCCGTCGGCGGCATGGTCGGTCACACAGGCAATCACCTGTGGCAGCGACATGCCAATAGCCAGGAATTTGGACATCACTTTCGCCAGCGAGAAGACCGGGCCGTTGATCCGGTTGCGGCAGTAGATATCAGAACTGATAGTCTGCGGCAGGATGCCAAGGGCAATAGCCTGTTTCGCGACGGCAAAGCTGAAACTGGCGCTACCGTGGCCGATATCCAGACGCACGCCGCGCGCAATGGCACGCGTAATAGAGGCACGCAGTTCGCCAGATGGTGTCAGAATGCGATTGGGTTTGCCGTTATAGCAGTGGGTGATGATGTCGCCGGAAGTCAGCAGATCGGCAATCTCATCCAGGTTTGGGGGGTTATTACCGATATGAACCATCAACGGCAGGTCGCCGTTCTCTTGCTGGATAGCTTTGGCGCGCTCTAGTGGCTTAATGCCGTTCTCGCCAACGACGCTGCTGCTCATACGCGCTTTCAGGCCGACGATAAAATCCGGATGGCGTTTCACCGCGTTGCGCGCGGCATCGGCGTCAATATTCGCCATGTTTGCCAGTTCGTTTTGCGCGATCAGCCCAACGCGAGAGATATTCAGTAGCGCATAGACCTCGGTCACCGCCTTGCGGGTAATGGCATAAAAGTCATCAATGTCGTCTGCCCCCGTACTCCCCGCATCAATGACCGTGGTCACCCCCGTCGCGATACCGACGCTGTCCGGCTGGTCATTGTAAATCGGCGATTTGGAGTAGCAATGGACGTGGGAGTCAATCCAGCCCGCACTCACATAATGCTCACCACCTAAATCAACGGTTTTCATCGCCGGGCCGCTGATGTCGCCCAGCGCCGCAATGTTACCGTTTTCGATGGCGATATCCGTCACCGTATCATCCACCAGACGCGCCCGGCGCAGGAGTAAATCAAACATGCGAATCTCCAGTGATAACGGGCGCTTACGCGCCCGGTCAGATCAAAGTGCAATCGGGAAAATGGAGCCCAGCAGCATCGCCCCGAGGATGGCGCCCCCGGTAATCGGTTTTTGCCAGAGGTAGAACAGCAGCGCGCCAATCAGAGAGCCGATGCCGATAGGAATCGACGCGGTCATCGCGCTGAGGATAATCAACGGGCCAAGGAAACGGCCGGAAGCATTGCCCGCCCCCATCATGACGTCCGCCCCGTAGGTGGAGTCGCTCTGGTTGATGGTGAACTTACGCGCCAGAATGATGATGTAACCAATCGCCAGACCAATCACCAGGCCGGTCGCCAGCGAAGCGATAAAGTTGGTCACCGGGAACATAATGCCCGCACCCAGCAGTAGCGCGGGAACGCCGAGGCCAACGCCGGTTTGAATCGCCCCGCCGATGTCCAGAATCCCCACCAGTGAACCTTCGATAATACGGGCGAACAGGAAGCTCGCGCCAAAGGCCGCCACCGCGCCGTAGGCGCCGGTATCAATCCCCGATTTCAGCATCGCCACGAACGCCACTTCGTTAAAGGCACCGATGCCGTAGAGGTAGTACATATGGGTCCCGGCGAAGACGCCGGAAGAGAGCAGACCGACAAAAATCGGGAATGACCAGTCGGCGTACCAAAAACCTTTATTCTGTTCCATCATCGTTCCTTACTTGCCGCTGAGCGAGTTATGGATGAGCTCCAGCCAGTTCGGCGCGCTCAGGTGGAAGGATTGGATCATTTTCAGATCGAAGCCACGGAAGAAGGCGCTCAGGACAAACAGGGCCACAATGGCGCTCATCATCACTTTGGTGACGCGATGCCAGCCGCTCTCTTCCACACCTTTACCAATCAGAATGCCCAGCACCAGGCCCGGCACGGCGTTACCCATGATGAGCTGCGCGGCACCGCCAAAAACGGTGGCCCAGAAGCCGGATTTTTTCCCCGCATCGATCGCCGCCAGCCAGAAGATAACCGGCATGACGGTGTTGACCAGCAGGTTCGCCGCAGGCACCAGAACTTTCACCGCCGTCACCTGTAGTGCCGCCGGAACGGAGGAGGCTGTCAGGTTAAGGAAGGTCACCACGATCATGCCGATCAGGCCGCAGGCGATGGCCATCTTTTTCGGATCATGGAGGGTTTCGCCGACGTTGCGGTTTTTCACCATCAGCGCCGCCGCGCCCCAGTTCGGAATGATGCGATGATCAACGTCCTGAGTGAAGGAACCCGCCGCTACAGACGAGGCCCAGGCGTTGAAGAAGAAACCTAACCCAAAGGAGAAGTGAGAAGCCGGATCCCCTTCACAGGAATTCAGCTCGCCGAGTGTACGAAATGCGCCCATCCCTTGCGTGGTCGGCGCATGAAACATGCGTGCAGCCCCAGCGCCTACCCCGACGCCCACAAGGCCGCCGATGATGAGCGATTTTATTAAAATTATCAGGAACATCAGTCTGCCCTTTTAGTCAAAATCAGCGTTGCGTGACGAAATCCACTTTGTCGAGATTGATGGCGGTCACGTTGACGGTGACATCCAGCTCCACACTGTATGTCCGTCTTTCGCGGCGCAGAAAGAAGAACAAAAAAGCCTCTTTCCGCGTCGTTTCATGCGCATGAACAACCTGCACGTCCTGTGGCTCTATACGCAGTAAAATGTGCGGCGACGCTTTCATCACCGCGGCCTGAACATGGTTCAGCGCATCGGAAAACGCGCGCGCTTTCGCCTCGCCTTTCCCTTTAACCCTGACCGTGGTGGTGAACTGTTCTTTCATGGTTACGCGCCGTATTTTTTCTGCCACGCCTGCACCAGGCGCTCGCCTAACTCTTCTTTATCCATAAAGCCGAAACCCAGTACATTGCAGCCTTCGTTGATGGCGGTAACGCCCTCTTCAACCGAACGCATGCCGTATTTGGCTTTATAGCCGTGTTTGTTTTGCGCGGTGATAGCCCCTGCGCCGCCGCTGCCGCAAAACGAGATGCCGAACGTCGCGTTTTCCGCTTTCATCACATCGCCCAGCTTCATATCCGCCGCCACACCCGGCACCACCACGGCGCGCCCACCGGCTTTCTCAACACCTGCCGCCACTTTCTGGCCTTTCCCCAGACGGTCGCCAATCACTACGGTAATCTGTTCCATTGTTCGCTCCTTACAGGTTGTCTTTTGCCACTTCGAAGTGCACCGACAGTAGCCAGGCTTCTTCTTCCGGGAGGTTGCCAAATTGCGCCACGACATCGCGGGCAAGTTGCATTGATTCAGGCGAGATTTCGTCAAACAGGCTGGCATCCACCTCCGGTAGCGGCTCGCCAGTCACCGACCGGTGCGCCATCGCGCGGACATGCGAGGTCAGCATCTGCTGCTGTACCGCATTAGGCGTGATGTTGTGCTGGCTCAATAAGGTGTATACCTGCGTGAGCATATGCCCGGCCAGGCTTGCCGTTTGTTCCGCCCCGTCTCCAGCGTCGTTCATTACCGCTCCGTTTTTCACTCGTCTTACCCCGTTAATGGCCTGGAATAAAACTAACGTTGCAGGTTAAGAGTTTGTAGCGAGGAGTTTTCCACTTTGAAGTGGAAAGCCGGGAGACTTTAGTGATCTGCGCCACATTAATGCGCCCCTCTGGGGCTTTTCACTGTGCAGCGCTCACAGCTTTGATGGAAAAATGCGGAAAAACGGGGCTATGGGAGAATAAAAAAACGGTCAACATGAAGGGAAAAGTGTGACGAGATAAGGGTTCCTTATGAAAAAGGATCAAAGGGTCATTTTTAGCGCCTGCAAAAAGTAGTCGGTAAACGAGGAGACAATCGGCAGCAGCGGCCTGATCGGTAAGCGCAGCAAATGCATGGGGCGCGGTGGTGGCAGGTAGTCTGGCAGCACCGGGCAGAGACGGCCTTCGTCGATATCCTGTTGTAACGTCAGAACAGAGTGCTGCACTATTCCCAGCCCGGCGAGCGCCGCCTGGCGTATCGCTTCGCCAGAATCGACCATCAGACGCGGTGTAATCGCAATCTCCAGCTTCCCGGACGGGCCTTCCAGTTGCCAGCTATGATCCGAGCGCCACTGGCTGAAACTGATGCAATGATGCTGCCTCAGATCTTGTGGCGTGAGCGGCGTGCCGTGGCGTTGCAGGTATTCGGGGGAGGCGGCTAGGATCATACGATACGGCGGAAGCGGAATGGCGACGATCCCGTCATCGTTGATATTGCCAATGCGTATCGCCAACTGGAAGCGCTCTTCTATCAGATCCACTTTCCGATCGGTCAGCACCATTTCAGCATCGACCCCAGGATATTGCTGTAGAAAACGCGACAGGATGGGGGTGAGAACGCGCTGGCCAAAGGTCACAGGCGCGCTGATACGCAGCATGCCCGCGACATTGTCATACAGATGGTTTGCCAGCCCGTCCGCCTCACGAATGGTGGCGAGAATCTGCAGGCCATACTGGTAAAAACGCTGGCCGGCATCCGTCAGCCCTTGTCGCCGGGTCGTCCGGTGAATCAACTGGCATCCCGTTCTGGCTTCCAGCTCGCGCACATGTTTACCCACCATCGCCGGGGTGATGCCCAGCTCTTCCGCCGCCGCGGTAAAGCTGCCGCAGGTTACCGTACGGACAAAGGACTCAACGCATTTTAAGTAATCCATTCACCACCCCAATTCTAAACTTTGGCTATCAAATCAAAATAACAGAGTCCACTTTATCCGCACATAACAGGGAGGAATAATCGTCACATTACCCTCTATTAGGTCATTTTATTATGCAATCACTGGTTTTCGATGAGTTTGGATCTGCCGACGTGTTGTACTTGCGAGAGAGCGCCACGCCGCAGCCAGGGCCGGGCGATATTCTCGTTGAAATTTCCGCGGCCGGGCTTAACTTTGCCGATGTCTATCGGCGACAGGGACGCTATCCTCTTGCCGGAGACGCCCCCTGGACAGCGGGTTATGAAGGGGCCGGGCGCGTGGTGCAGGTCGGTGCGGGGGTCAGCGGCTGGCAGCCGGGGGATCGTATTGGCTTTACCGATGTGCCGCTGGCACATGCCAGCCACGTTATCGTGCCGCAAACCCATGCAATTCACCTTCCCGACTGGCTTAGCGAGGCGCAGGCCGCCGCCGTGCTGTTGCAAGGATTAACCGCTGATTACCTGATCCACGATGTATTGCCTGTGTTGCCGGGGATGCGCGTTGCCGTACTGGCCGCTGCCGGTGGTGTTGGGCGGCTACTGACGCGAATGCTCGTCCACCGGGGTGTTCAGGTGCTTGCCGTAGCATCAAGCCAGGAGAAGCAGGCCATCTGCCTTGCCCACGGGGCGGAAATTGCGGTGGGTTATGACACCTGGCAGAAACAGGCCGCAGGCTGCGATATCGTTTTTGACTCCGTCGGCAGCACCCTGTTGCAAAGCCTCGAAGCCGTGAAAGAAGGCGGTCGCGTGGTGCTGTTTGGTATGTCAGGAGGAAAAATTCCGGCCGTGGATCCGGCTGATTTTTTACTGAAATCCTCCGGGGTGCTGGGGGCCGATCTGTGGACATACTTGACCTCGCGGGAGCAACGTCAACGGCGGGCGGATCGCCTGTTCGGGCTTATCAAAGAGGGTCACGTTTCGCTGCCAGATATCACCGCGTTTTCACTCAGGGAAGGGGCAAAAGCGCATCGTTTGCTGGAGAACCGGGAATTTAGCGGGAAAATCGTACTTGTCCCGTAGCGGGGAGAGAAGCGGGGCATATGCCCCGCTTCGGGATAGTTAGCGGAACTTCTTGTGGTTGCTGTTGCGGGTGGCTTTGAAATCTTCAGCCGCCGCTTTTGCTTCTTTGACTTTGCCTTCGTTCGCCAGTTTCAGCGCGCCGTCGATCTGACCAATCAGCGTTTGCATCCCCTGGTGGTAGTCTTTCATTTCAGGGCTGTCCGGTGCTTTACCTTCCAGCTTCGGCGGTGTCGCTTTTTGCGCATCTTCGGCAGCCGTGCGCATTTTGGTTAACGCATCTTTAATGGTGGCGGCGTCATCTGCCTTCTCAACCACTTTAAGATTGTCATTCAGGATGCCCATGTCGTCTTCAAGATCGGCGGCGAATACATTTGCCGAACTCAGGACAAGGGTGGATACAGCTAACATCGCCAGCAGTTTTTTCCGCATTGCTCACTTCCTTTTTTATTATTAAAAAAAGCCATACCCTCAATAATTCGAGATTCAGGCAGCCGGAAAACGTCTGAATTCCAGCCGTTTACATGGGTAAACGGCGGGGTGCGCACGTACAGCCAACGCGCCTGTAACCTGAACTATAACGGGCATTACTGACCGGCGATTTTCATCTCCGGTAACAACACTGAACCACACTGAATATTACTACGTGTTTCGATATCGTCAGCAATCGTAACGATATTACGCCACATATCTTTCAGATTTCCTGCAATGGTGATCTCACTTACCGGATACTGTATTTCACCGTTTTCCACCCAGAACCCCGCCGCACCGCGGGAGTAATCGCCGATAATACCGCTAACGCCCTGCCCCATCAGTTCGGTAACAACCAGACCGGTACCCATTTGCTTAAGCAATTGCTCAAAGCTCAGGCCGCGCCCGGCGATCCGCCAGTTGTGGATCCCGCCCGCGTGCCCGGTGCTTTTCAGCCCCAGTTTGCGTGCGGAGTAATTAGTCAGCAGCCACTGCGTTAATACGCCATCTTTGATGATGTCGCGACGCTCTGTGCGCACCCCTTCACTGTCAAACGGCGTCGACGCCAGCCCTTTGAGCAAATGCGGATGTTCTTCAATGGTCAGCCATTCCGGCAGAATTTGCTTACCCAGCGAGTCAAGCAGGAAGGTGGATTTGCGGTACACCGAGCCACCCGCAATTGCCCCGACCAGATGCCCGAACAGGCCGGTCGCCACTTCATGACCAAAAATGACCGGCGCTTTCATGGTGGAGAGTTTACGCGGAGCAAGGCGAGAGAGCGTACGGCGCGCGCACTCTTCCCCCACCCACTCAGGGCTTTGCAAATCGCGAATATCACGGCTAATGGTGTAAGCGTAATCGCGCTCCATATCCCCGTTCTCTTCGGCGATAACGCAGCTTGAGAGCGAATGACGCGTTGAGGCATAGCCCTGCAGCATACCGTGGCTGTTGCCGAAGACTTTGACGCCGTAGTGGCTGTTAAAACTGCCGCCTTCGGTATTGTTAATGCGCTTGTCGGCTTTCAGCGCCGCCTGCTCTGCGCGTGAAGCCAGCTCAATGGCTTCGTCTGGCGTCACCTCCGCCGGATGGAAGAGATCCAGATCCGGTGCTTCGAAGGCCAGTAGCTCTTTATCCGCCACCCCGGCAAAGGGATCCGGCGACGTGTAGCGGGCAATATCCAGCGCGGCCTGCACGGTGCGGGCAATCGCATCCGGGCTTAAATCGGTGGACGACGCGCTGCCTTTGCGATTTTGATGATAAACCGTAATGCCTAACGCACCGTCGCTGTTAAATTCTACGTTCTCCACTTCACCGTAGCGCGTGCTGACGCTGATCCCAGTGGTCTTGCTGACAGACACTTCCGCACCATCCGCTTTTCCGGAGGCCAACTCCAGCGCGGTAGAAACCGCTTCTTCCAGTGCTTTGCGTTGTTGTGCAACTTGTGTGATTACTTTCATCGCCAATGCCATAATTAGAGGAGAGAATCTTTGAAGTCTAACAGAGAACCGTTTTTCAGTGCGCCCCTTAACTGGTAACATTAGCCTCTTTTTTGAGGAACCTGAGATGACAAAGCAGCCCGACGACTGGCTCGACGACGTTCCCGGTGACGACATCGAGGACGAAGATGATGAGATCATCTGGGTCAGTAAGAGTGAAATTAAACGCGACGCCGAGGAATTAAAACGCCTGGGTGCGGAACTGGTAGACCTGGGTAAAAATGCGCTGGAGAAAATCCCGCTCGACCAGGACCTGCGCGACGCCATTGAACTGGCACAGCGCATCAAGATGGAAGGCCGCCGCCGCCAGTTACAGCTGATTGGTAAATTGCTGCGTCAACGTGACGTTGAGCCAATTCGCCAGGCGCTGGATAAGCTGAAAAACCGCCATAACCAACAGGTGGCGTTTTTCCACAAGCTGGAACAGATTCGCGACCGCCTGATTGAGGAAGGTGATGACGCCATTGCGGAAGTGTTAGGCCTGTGGCCGGACGCGGACCGTCAGCAATTACGTACGCTTATCCGCAACGCGAAGAAAGAGAAAGAAGGAAACAAACCGCCGAAATCCGCGCGTTTGATTTTCCAGTACCTGCGCGAGCTGTCCGAAGCCGCAGAGTAATCTCCCCCGGATGTGCGGCTCGCCCCGCACATCGCTTTTCCTCTTCTCCCTGCCGATTCGTTTCCCCGGCCTTTTCTTGTTCTCTACTTTATTGCCGTAAATAACTAAATATGTACCTGGTACATTTTCAATTTGCATCATGTACCCGGTACACTTATAGTGAACTCAGGAGTGGCTAAGGATCAGGGATTGATATGTTCACTTTTATTGAACTGCTGGGTTTCAGTAAGCGACGCCAGGCGCTTTTACCTGATGACGAATACCGGGCGTTTCAAGAAATGCTAATTGAAGATCCAGAAGCTGGTGACACCATCGCGGATACCGGTGGATTTAAAAAGATTCGCTGGCGTCGGCCCGGTATGGGCAGGCGCGGTGGTATCAGGGTGATTTATTACACGCTGACGAGCAAGGGGCGTATTTATCTGGCTTTGCTCTACCCTAAGAACGAAATGGATAATTTGACGGAAGCTCAAAAAAAAGCGCTTAAGCAATTATCCGACATGCTGGTATAACGCTAAAGCTCTGTAACTTCCACCAGGCGGCAAAGTCCGTCTACGAGCAGCGATGAGAGACAGATGAAAGACGAATTATTTGCCGATCTGCTGGCCAGTGCAGAAGAGATGGTGCGCATTGAAAAAGGCGAACATATTCCACTGCCGGAACATGTGCATACGTTTAGCGAAATTGACGTAAAAGCGATCCGTGAGGCAACCGGGTTGAAGCAACAGGATTTTGCCGTGGCAGTGGGCGTCAGCTATGACCTTGTAAAAAGTTGGGAGACAAAGCGTCGTCAACCCACAGGAGCGCCGAGAAAACTCCTCCTGCTCCTGCAGGCGAACCCATTTATCATTAATCAGCTAAAAGCCATTTAATACCCATGCCTTGCGCCACTCGTATCAGTACCAGGTGGCGCGATAAATGTCCTGTCATCTCCCCCTCACCTCGCCTGCCAGGCCTTCCAGGGATCTAAAAATTCTCTTACCTATTTTTTATCTATCTTATTGATCTCTAAAAGCCAATTAAGCTGAATCGTTAAAGCTAAAATCATCATGGTTCACAGATTTTATGCATGAGATTTCATGCTTACATAGTTAAAAGCGATCAATAGCAGACTTTTGATCACTCAATTGCGCTTAATTACACCAGATGAAACGGATCACATTTTTTAGCGTCAGCAATTATTAGATTTCAGGGGTCATGAAAATAATCGATTCAGCAAAAAAGGAATAAAAATGAAGAAAGCCCTGGTGTTATCAACCCTCGCTCTGCTTATTTCTGGCAACGTTTGTGCAAAAACATGGTTGCTGACAAGCGCTGAAAGCGGCGTAGAACAAGGAAATTGGCAGGTCACCAGCCAGCAGCTGAAAATTAAAGATCAGACTTTCAGCATTGAGCAAAAAGTCCTGCACGGCGGCAAGCAGGAAGGCAGTAAAATCATCACCATCAGCAGCCAGAATGGCCTGACTATCACCCTGAGCCCGACTCGCGGCATGAATTTGCTCCGTGTTGAAGGTTTTGGCGTGCGGATGGGCTGGGATTCACCGGTAAAAGAGGTGGTTAACCCGGCGTATATGAATCTGGAAAGCCGCAATGGTCTGGGATGGCTGGAAGGATTCAACGAAATGCTGGTGCGCTGCGGCTATGAATGGACCGGCCATCCGGTCACCGCTGACGGGCAGATTTATACCCTGCACGGCAAAGTGGGCAACACCCCGGCCTCACAGGTTTCCGTGGATGTCAGCGAGAAAGCGCCGTATGAAATTCGCATTCGTGGGCTGGTAAAAGAGAGCACCTTCAAAAAAGCCGATCTGCAAACCGAAATGGAGCTGAGCTATATTCCGGGCAGCAACAGCTTTACCCTGCATGATGTGCTGACCAACCATGCTGATTACGCGCACGATTACCAAATCATCTACCACAGCAACTTCGGCACGCCGATTCTGGAAGAGGGCGCGCGCTTTATCGCCCCTGTTGAGAGCGTCAGCCCGTTCAACGATTACGCCAAAGCCGGGCTGAAAAACTGGCAAACCTATAGCGGGCCGACCAAAGACTTCGATGAAATGGTATTTAACTTCAAGCCGCTGGCTGACGCGCGTAAAGAGACCGTAGCGGCGGTAATTAACAAAGCCGGTGATAAAGGGGCGGCCATCAGCTTTAACACCCAGCAGTTGCCGGTGCTGACGCTGTGGAAAAATACCGACACTTTGAAACAGGGCTATGTGACGGGGATTGAACCGGGTACCAGCTACGCCTATCCGGTGACCATTGAACGCGAACAGAAACGCGTGAAGAAACTTGAACCGGGCCAGAGCACCCGTTTCGACCTGACCTACACCCTGCTGCACAACGCAAGCCAGGTGAAGGATGTGGAAAAACGTGTCGCTGATATTCAGGGAGCTAAAGCACCGCAGATTATCGACACGCCAATCGCCAAAGAGTAAGCATAAAAAAACCGCGCCATTCCCATCAGATGGCGCGGTTTCCAGAACATCTTATCTCAACGTCTAAGCAATCCCGCTCTTTGGTCGAAAGAGAGGCCGCTCAATTACTCTGCGACCGCTTCGGCTTTCTTCGCCAGCCCATCCAGCAGTTTCTGATGGATGCCGCCGAACCCGCCATTACTCATCACCAGAATGTGATCGCCAGGCAGCGCGGTTTTGAGGATCATCTCTGCCAGTGCGTCGACATCGCCACTCCAGTGCGCAGGGACCACGCACGCGTCAGCCACTTCCGCCACTTGCCACGGAATATGCTGAGGCTGCAACAGGAAGACTTCATCGGCACGCCCCAGAGAAGGCGCCAGATCGTCCTTGCAGATGCCCATTTTCATGGTATTTGAGCGCGGTTCCAGCACCGCAATAATGCGCGCCGTTCCCCCCACTTTGCTGCGTAGCGCAGCCAGCGTCGCCAGAATCGCCGTCGGGTGATGCGCGAAATCGTCATACACCTTCACGCCATAGGCTTCACCGCGCAGTTCAAGGCGGCGACGGGCGTTCACGAACGAGCCCAACGCATCGGCAGCATCGGCTGGCGCAACCCCCACATGACGGGCAGCGGCAATCGCCATCAGACCGTTATGCATATTGTGTTCGCCTACCAGACCCCACTTCACCTGTCCGACAGATTCACCGTCCAGCAGCACTTCCCATTCAGAGGCATCGGTGGTCAGTTTTTTTGCCTGCCAGTGGCCCTGTTCGCCCACCAGCTCCTGCTCGCTCCAGCAACCCATCGCCATCGTCTGTTTCAGGTTGATGTCGTTTTCAGGCCAGATGATCTTGCCCTGCCCCGGTACGATACGCACCAGGTGGTGGAACTGTTTCTGGATCGCTTTCAGATCGTCGAAAATGTCCGCATGATCGAACTCAAGGTTATTGAGGATCAGCGTACGCGGGCAGTAATGGACGAATTTCGAACGCTTATCGAAAAACGCGCAGTCATATTCATCGGCTTCGATGACAAAAAACGGGCTTTCCCCTAAGCGAGCAGACACCTCGAAGTTGCCCGGCACGCCGCCAATGACAAATCCGGGTTTATAACCGCAGGCTTCCAGAATCCAGGTCGCCATGCCTGCCGTGGTCGTTTTGCCGTGTGTGCCCGCCACTGCCAGCACCCAACGGTCACGCAACACAAAGTCATGCAGCCATTGCGGGCCTGAAACATACGGAATGTTTTTTTCCAGCACCGCCTCAACACACGGATTCCCGCGCGTCATGGCGTTGCCAATGATCACAAGGTCCGGCGCGTTATCAAGCTGACTGGCGTCGTAACCCTGAATAAGTTCAATGCCTTGCTTCTCGAGCAGGGTGCTCATCGGCGGATACACATTGGCGTCCGAACCCGTTACCTCATGACCCAGTGAGCGCGCCAGCAGCGCCAGCCCACCCATGAAGGTGCCACAAATCCCCAAAATATGAATGCGCATTCGTCTCTATCCTTCTTATCTACGGCGCACATTTTACCCTCTTGTCTCACACGACGGAAATGCATTTCAGGATAATCCGTATTGTGCTGGCGCGATTCACCTGTGCGCTAACATTTGAATCTTTGTTAATATTGTTGCAGTGACATTACTCCATATAAAATGTAGGGACAGGGTATGAAAACGTTAGGTGAATTTATTGTCGAAAAGCAGCATGAATTTTCCCATGCTACCGGTGAGCTGACTGCACTGCTCTCGGCAATAAAACTGGGTGCCAAAATCATCCATCGAGATATCAACAAAGCGGGTCTGGTTGATATCCTGGGTGCCAGTGGCGCCGAGAACGTCCAGGGTGAGGTGCAACAAAAACTCGACCTGTTTGCCAATGAAAAACTGAAAGCCGCGCTGCGTGCGCGCGATATTGTCGCGGGTATTGCCTCTGAGGAAGAGGACGAAATCGTCGTTTTCGAAGGCTGCGAACACGCAAAATATGTTGTGCTCATGGATCCACTGGACGGCTCCAGTAACATCGATGTTAACGTTTCTGTCGGTACCATCTTCTCTATCTACCGCCGTGTTACGCCGGTAGGCACACCTGTCACCGAAGAAGATTTCCTGCAGCCCGGCAACAAGCAGGTTGCTGCGGGCTATGTGGTTTACGGCTCGTCCACCATGCTGGTCTACACCACCGGCTGTGGCGTGCATGCCTTCACCTATGACCCGTCCCTGGGTGTGTTCTGCCTGTGTCAGGAGCGTATGCGCTTCCCGGAAAAAGGAACCACGTACTCCATCAACGAAGGCAACTACATCAAATTCCCGCTGGGCGTGAAGAAGTATCTCAAGTTCTGTCAGGAAGAAGACAAGTCCACTCAGCGCCCGTACACCACGCGCTATATCGGCTCACTGGTGGCGGACTTCCATCGTAACCTGCTGAAAGGCGGGATCTACCTCTACCCGAGCACCGCAAGCCACCCGGAAGGGAAACTGCGTCTGCTGTATGAGTGCAACCCGATGGCGTTCCTGGCGGAACAAGCTGGCGGTAAAGCGAGTGACGGTAAAAACCGTATTCTGGATATCGTGCCGCAAAGTCTGCACCAGCGCCGCCCGTTCTTCGTTGGCAATGAGCACATGGTGGATGATGTAGAACGTCTTATGCGTGAGTTCCCGGACGCGTAAGTTCGGCATCTGGTACCGGGTGCGCTTCGCGTACCCGGGCTACAACCGGATAAGGCATTGATGCCGTATCCGGTTTTTTTGATTAATGCACAAAAGTCCGTTTTACACGTTCAGACATCCGGAAATAGGGTATCCAGATACAGCAAGCCACGATCGCGCGAATGAGGGAGCGAGCATCGTCATAGCCAAATGGAAGGTTCATCAGCGCGTTCGCCAGCCACAAATCCACGCCCACAAACACCACACCGTAAAGAAGAAAAATGATGTAAGTAACCGGTAACTGACGCTTTTTGCGCAGAAAGAGACTGCCCACATAAATAACGAGCAGGAACTGCCCGATAAACCCAAAAAGCTCAAAGTAAACGACCGCAAGCCCACTGGTGGTAAAGCTACTGCCGAATTCCAGCAGGGCGCGCGCGGTATTGTTAATGGCAAAAATACTCAACACTAACGCCACGAGCAGCCCCAGCGCGGGGAGATACAACCAGCCACCAATTTTCTTAAATTCTTTGGCCTCGCACGCTTCGCAGTAATCGCTGCCTTTAAGCGCTTCGTTATCACACTGAATACAAATGTGTTTTCTGATCTCTTCCTGTGTATCCATCTATCCTTACCCTGTATAAAAAAATCCCGCGCGAACCTGCGCGGGGTTAATTATTATGCCGTTGGCTGCAAACGGAAAGAGGCCATCGCCTCCAGCAGTTCGCGGGACTGCTCTTCCAGCGAGCGGGTCGCGGCGGAAGATTGCTGCACCAGCGAGGCGTTTTGCTGTGCCGTTTCGTCCATCTGGCTGACTGCGATATTTACCTGCTCAATGCCACGACTCTGTTCCTGCGACGCACTGGCAATCTCGCGCATCAATTTGGTCATACGCATAACTTCGGACGCGATCTCATCCATCGTTTCGCCTGCCTGCATCGCCAGGTCGCTGCCTTCGGACACATGGGCCTGAGAGCTACTGATGAGCTGACGGATCTCTTTGGCCGCATCACCGCTGCGGCTTGCCAGGTTACGCACTTCGCCAGCCACCACGGCAAAGCCGCGTCCTTGCTCGCCTGCACGGGCTGCTTCAACGGCGGCGTTCAGCGCCAGGATGTTGGTCTGGAAAGCAATGCTGTCAATCATGCTGAGGATATCGGCGATGCGGCTGGAACTGTCGGAAATATCACGCATCTTCTCAATCACATAGCAAACCATTTCACTGCCGCGATCGGCAGTATCAGACACCGATTTCGCCAGTTGATGCGCCTGGTCGGCGTTATCCGCATTCTGTTTCACCGTGGCGGTGATCTGTTCCATGCTGGCGGCGGTCTGCTCCAGCGACGTTGCCGTTGATTCAGTACGTTGCGCCAGGTCGACGTTACCCAGCGACAATTCACGGCTGCCAGTATCGATTTGCGAGCTGGCATCACGCACGCGGGTAACGGAGTTAATGAGCGAATGACGCATATTCTCAATCGCCGCATTCAGGCGGTTGAACTCTTTACTGGCGGTACTAACGCTAACGGATGCCAGGTCTCCGGCGGCAACATGCTCCAGTTGGATAATTGAAGCATCCAGCGGTTTAAGCAGCATATGGCGCATTGCCAGCCAGGCCAGCACGATAATGCCCGCGGCTGCCAGTGCAACGACGACAATCAGCATCATCACAAAATTTTTGCTGGTCTGGACCGCGCTGACCTCAGCTTTACCACGGTTTTCGCCCCAAGTAAGAAACGCCTGGATATCGTTATCAAACTGCCGGGAAACCGGAACTAATTTGTTCTCCAGCAGATCATAATAGGCATCCGCGCTTTGTTGGTTTAACGCTGCCTGCATCGGCTTAATGCCCTGGTCCAGATACACGCTGTAGCTTTTCGCAACCTGAGCCAGCAGCGCTGCGCCCTGCTCGTCATCCACGCCCGCTTTAATGACGCTATCGAGCGACTTACGCCCCTGCTCAATTTCGCTATTAATGATTTTGACTGCACTGCCTGCATCGGCGAGCAGGCCAACTTCCATCATGCGTACAGCCTGGCCCGACTCATTACGCGCACGCAGAATTTGCGTATAGCCTTCATTGAGGCGCGCCATCTTCTCGCCTTGCAGAACGCTAATTCGTTCCAGGGAGGAAGAGCTTTTGCTGAGGGCATAAATTCCCATGCCGCTCACCACCAGCAGCAGGAAAGTCATAATAGCGAGAAGGGAAAGCAAACCAGTACGAAGCGAGAGCGTTCTGAGCATGATAGTTTTTCCGGTAGCAGAGATTCTTTCAGGCGTAAAATAAGCCTCATTGGCAGGTTATCGACCGCCACCGGAAAAACTTTACTTCTTTTTAATTATTTCAATGTGTTACTGCCTTGTTGCCGCTGTGCTAACGCGTGTAACAGGCGAGCTCTGGCGATTCTCCCACAGCACCGTAAGACCACGTTGTAACGCGATAAAAATAAACAATAAAATGCCGATCGCGATTTTGGTCCACCAGGAACTCAATGTTCCGTCAAAATTGATGTAGGTTTGGATCAGCCCCTGAATCGCCACACCGAACAGCGTCCCCAGTACCGTGCCCACACCACCGCTCAGCAGCGTACCGCCAATGACCACCGAGGCAATCGCGTCCAGTTCCACCCCCACACCGGCCAGCGCATATCCCGCCTGGGTGTAGATAGAAAAGACAATACCTGCCAGCGTCGCCAGCCCGGTCGAGAGCATATAGATACGAATGGTAGTGCTGCGCGTTGAGATCCCCATCAGGTTCGCCGACGTTGCACTGCCGCCAATGGCATACACTTCATTGCCAAAACGGGTACGGTGGGCAAGGAAAATCCCGATGACCACGACCCCTAACATCAGCAGCCCCATGGCGCTCAGACGCCCACCGCCGGGAATCAGCCACGACAGGCCGGACAGAGTGTCATAGACCGGGTGGTTAATCGGGATCGACTCTTCGGAGACCAGATAACTGACACCGCGTAAAAAGAACATCCCGGCCAGGGTAATGATGAATGCAGGGATTTTCAGCGCGTCGATCAAAAGCCCCATAAAAGCGCCAAATGCACAGCCCATCACCAGCACCAGCGGGAAGGCAACCAGCGGCGATATCCCCCAGAAGCCAATGGCTTTCGCCAAGAACACCCCGGTGAAAGCAATCACCGAGCCCACGGAAAGGTCTATCCCGCCGGACAGAATCACAAAGGTCATACCGACAGCGATGATGCCCAAAAAGGCGTTATCGGTCAGGATATTACAAATGACGCGTGTGGACGCAAAACCGGGAAACTGCGTCAGGCAATAGAGATAACCCAGGATAAACACGCCCAGAGTGATCATCAGCGGTAAATTACGTTTTATCATGACCGCGCGCTCCTTTAATCAGTGCGATAAAGCGCGGCGACTGAACAATCAGTACGCACAGCACCACCACCGCTTTCACCACCTGGTTAAGCTCTGGCTGGAAGCCGGAGAGCAAAATTCCTGTATTCATGCCCTGAATAATCAGTGCCCCTACCACCGACAGCACAAGGTTAAAGCGCCCGCCCATGAGCGATGCGCCACCAATCACCACGGCGAGGATGGCATCCAGCTCAAGCCACAGACCGGCGTTGTTGGCATCAGCCCCGCGGATATCCGCCGCCACAATCACCCCGGCGATAGCCGCACATACGCCGCTTAGTACATAGGCCAGCATCACCACGGTGCGGGTATTCACCCCGGCGTTTTTCGCCGCGCGGATATTAATCCCCACCGCTTCAATAAACATGCCGAGCGCCGTTTTACGGGTAAACAGCCAGAAGATAACCAGTGTGGCCAGTGCGATGATAACCGGTGTCGGGAACAGCAAGAGCTTACCGCTCCCAATCCAGGCCAGATTGGGGGCGTTGAAAGTGACGATTTGCCCGGAGGTAATCAGTTGCGCCACCCCGCGTCCGGCCACCATCAGAATCAGCGTGGCAACGAACGGCTGGATCTTTAAAATCGCCACCAGAACGCCGTTCCACAGACCAGCGAGGATCCCCGTCCCCAGCGCGGCAAGCAGCACTATCGGCAAGCCGTATCCGGCCACGGTCATTGACGCGGCGGTCGCTCCGGCGATGGCCATAACCGCACCGACGGAAAGGTCGATCCCCCCGGTCGCGATCACCAGCGTCATGCCGATGGCCAGTAACGCTACGGGCGCGGCGCGGTTGAGAATATCAATCGGGCTGCCGAACAGGCGGCCATCCTGTAACACAATCTGGAAGAAATGGGGCGCCACCAGGCTATCCACCACGAGCACCAGAATCAGCGCCAGTATTTGTGGCGTCCCTGTGGGCCACTTAAAGCGGCGCTTCGGCTGCCCGGTTTGTGGGAGTGATTGAGGCATCACACTGTACTCCTTATGCCGCAATGGCATTCATGATCGCCGGGACCGACAGCTCAGCAAGCGGGATTTCCGCTATTTGCTTGCGATCGCGCATGATAATTACCCGGTCAGCGTAGCCCACCAGCTCTTCCAGTTCCGAAGAGATAACCAGTAGCGCCAGGCCGTCCGCGCACAACGTTTCAATCAGGCGGATGATTTCCGCATGCGCTCCGACGTCGATGCCACGCGTTGGCTCATCGAGGATCAGGAACTGCGGTTTGGTCAGCAGCCAGCGGGAAAGGAGCACCTTCTGTTGGTTGCCGCCGGAGAGAAACTCAATCGGCTGTTCCGCACTCGGCGTACGGATCCCTAACTGGCGGATAAAGCGCTCCGCAATGGCGTTTTGATCGCGCCGGGGGATCGGCCGTAGCCAGCCGCGCTGCGCCTGCAATGCGAGAACGATATTTTCCCGCACGGAGGCGGCGGCAATAATGCCGTCCGTTTTACGGTCTTCAGGGCAAAAACCGATACCGAGGCAAGAGGCCTGATGCGGTGAGCGCAGCGTCTGGGGCTTACCCTTGATCATCGCATTACCGCTGTCGGCGGGCTTAATCCCGAAGATAACCTCGGCAGTTTCGGTGCGCCCGGAACCCAATAGCCCGGCCAGGCCGACGATCTCACCGGGACGAACCTCCAGATCGAACGGTGCTATCAGCCCTTTCTTACCGAAGCCTTTAAATGCAGCGACGGGTTTTTCGCTCAACAGGGTACGTCCCGCACGTTGCAGGGCGTTATTGTCCAGTTCACGTCCCAGCATCATTTTTACCAGCTCAATTTGCGGCAGTTCTCGCGTTTCGCGGCAGCCAACAAAGCCACCATTACGCAGAACCGTGATGCGGTCACTCACCTCATAAACCTGGTCCAGGAAGTGGGTTACGAAAATCAGCGCAACACCTTGCGCGCGTAGCTGGCGCATCAGGGTGAAGAGCATTTCTACTTCCTGGGTGTCCAGGCTGGCGGTGGGTTCATCCAGGATCAGCACTTTGGCAGAGAGATCGATGGCGCGGCAGATCGCCACGATCTGCTGCATGGCGACGGAATAACGGTTGAGCGGCTCACGCACATCGAGGGAAAAGCCGTAAGACGCCATTAACTCGGTGGCGCGTCTTTCCATCTCTTTGCGACATATAAAGCCGAAACGACGCGGTTCGCGTCCAATAAACAGGTTATCCGCTACCGACATATTCGGCAGCAGGTTGACTTCCTGGTACACCGTACCAATGCCCAGTTGCTGCGCATGGGCGGTGTTTTTAGGCCGGATTTCATTGCCTTCCAGCCAGATGGTGCCGCTGTTTGCATGGTAGACGCCCGTTAAGGCTTTAATCAGCGTGGATTTTCCCGCACCGTTTTCACCGAGTAACGCCATGATTTCGCCCCGACGCAGACTGAAATTGACGTTATCCAGCGCTTTAACGCCCGGGAAGTACTGGCAAAGCCCCTCTGTACGGAGGATCTCCTGGTGTTGTTCGGTGGTCATTGTTTTCTCCCCCTCACCCTGACCCTCTCCCCGGAGGGGAGAGGGGATAGATAGTGCCAGCCCGTCGACACCCTCTCCCCTCCGGGGAGAGGGCTGGGGTGAGGGGCAGAGCGATAAAGGCATTAGTAGCCCATGTTTTTCTTTTTCTCTAACTCTTCTTTCGCCGTATCCGGCAGGTAGAGCGTGGATTTGGTGATGGTCAGCTTCTCAGGCAGGGTGCCGTCTTTTTTGTATTTTTCCAGCGCATCAAACGCCGGTCCGGCCATGTTCGGCGTCAATTCCACGCTGGCATTGGCTTCACCGTCGATCATCGCTTTGTAGATATCCGGCACGCCGTCAATAGAACCCGTCAGGATGTCTTTGCCCGGTTTCAGACCCGCTTCTTTGATGGCCTGAATGGCACCGATCACCATGTCATCGTTATGGGCATAAACCATGCAGATGTTTTTGCCGTTGTTCTCCGCTTTGATAAAGCTTTCCATGACCTCTTTCCCTTTACTGCGGGTGAAGTCGCCGGATTGAGAACGAATGATTTTGATGTTGGACGCTTTAGAAATGGCATCGGCAAAGCCTTTCTTACGGTCAATCGCCACGCTCGCGCCTACGGTGCCCTGCAGTTCAACCACGTTACACGGTTTGCCAGCGACGGTTTTCACCAGCCAGTCGCCAATGAGTTGCCCTTCCAGCACGTTATTGGCGGTCACGGTGGTCATATAGAGGGATTTATCTTTCACATCAATTGAGCGGTCGAGCAGGAATACCGGGATTTTTGCATCTTTTGCTTCTTTCAGTACCGGTTCCCAGCCTGTTGCCACAACGGGCGCAATAAAGATGGCGTCCACGCCCTGGGCAATGAACGAACGCACCGCTTTGATCTGGTTTTCCTGTTTTTGCTGACCGTCAGCAATTTTCAGGGTAATACCGCGTTTTTTAGCTTCGCTTTTAGCGACGTTGGTTTCGGCGGCTCGCCAGCCGGATTCTGATCCGACCTGCGAAAATCCCACGGTTAACGGGGCGGCCATCGCCATAGACGACATGGCTGCTGAAACTGCTGTGACAAGAAGTAAGCGCTTCCACATAGGTGTATCCTCGTAGGGTTATTGTTGGCTACAACTTCGCCTGCGGGAAAACTATAGACAATTGGAGATGTAACAGAATGCGTTACATCACAAATCAGAAAAGTGAATGAATTGTTAGTTGCCAGTTGAGATCTGGCGCGCGAAAAGAGCCAGGTCGATCGCCTCTGCATCATGCTTTGAAAACACACAAATTTTCATTCAAAGCCGCGTCCAATTTATGCAGTGTAATCGCTTTCACAATTTTATTCAGGATGCAGCTATCTTTATGGATAATCCAGCTACATTTTCTGAAAAAAAAGGAGGCGTCAGGCGTGTCGCAATGTAAAACAAGCAAAGACATTCCCGATGAGTTGGCTATAATACCCGGCACTTGTTTGCCACACATTTTAAAGGAAACAAACATGAGCTTACTCAACGTCCCGGCGGGCAAAGATCTGCCAGAAGATATCTACGTTATTATCGAAATCCCGGCTAACGCAGATCCGATCAAATACGAAGTCGATAAAGACAGCGGCGCGCTGTTCGTTGACCGTTTCATGTCCACTGCGATGTTCTATCCGTGCAACTACGGCTACATCAACCACACCCTGTCTCTGGACGGTGACCCGGTAGATGTGCTGGTCCCAACGCCGTACCCGCTGGAACCCGGCTCTGTCATTCGCTGCCGCCCGGTTGGCGTGCTGAAAATGACCGACGAGTCTGGTGAAGATGCCAAACTGGTTGCTGTACCGCACACCAAACTGAGCAAAGAGTACGATCACATTAAAGATGTGAACGACCTGCCAGAACTGCTGAAAGCACAGATCACTCACTTCTTCGAGCATTACAAAGACCTCGAAAAAGGCAAATGGGTGAAAGTAGACGGTTGGGACAACGCTGAAGCGGCTAAAGCTGAAATCGTTGCGTCCTTCGAGCGCGCGGCGAAGAAGTAATCCGTTTTATCTGAAAAACCCTGAACGCGGATAACGGCGGACAGGGTTTTTTTATGTCTTATTCCTCTGTCCTTCTCTGTTCCTGCCCTTTCAGCGCCCGTTTCTTAAGCTGTCATAAAAACGTCACAAAATTCTTTTCCCATGCGTTTGAACGATATAACCCAAACCCGCCCCACAACCGCCTTCCGACCGCTGTAAAGTCCGCCCCACGCGGGTCGATACCCCTTTTGTGACCGTGCTCTTTCATTCCACCGGGGAACAACATGAAACTTAATCACTTCACAATTGGGCAACGACTCGGCCTGATGGCAACACTGTTACTGCTGGCAACGCTGTTTATCGGCTTGCGGGGGCTGGCGATAAACAGTGACAGCTTTGGGCAGAATCAGAAAATGATGGCAACGGAGAAGGTGCTCGTTGAGAGCATTGATACCGCACGTAACGCCCAGGTGCAGTTCAAAATCCAGGTTCAGGAATGGAAGAACACGCTACTACGCGGCTCTCAGGGACAAGAGACTTTTGATAAATACAAAGCAGCCTTTGTTTCCCAGAGCCAAAAAACGCAGCAACTGCTGGAAAAACTGAGCGCGATGTTGCCACAACTTGGCATGGATAACGCGCAGGTTGAACAGACTCGCAAGCTCCATGCTGAGCTTGAAGCACACTACCTGAGCGCACTACAGCAATACGATCTGAGCGACCCTACCAGCGCCCAACGCGTCGACAAACTGGTGACCGGCATTGATCGGGAGCCAACACGGATGATTGACGAGGTAGTAGAGCGGACGCTGAAACACGCCAATGCTATTCACGTGGAGACGGACGCGCGCAACCTGGCGCAATATCAGCAAACCCGCCTGATGTTGCTGATCGCCATGGCGCTGACCATGCTGGCCGGTGGGATTATCACCTGGTGGCTGGTGCGCAGCATTACCCATCCGCTGGCACAAGCCGTTACCGTTGCCCGCACGGTGGCCTCTGGTGATTTGCAGACAACCTTTAGTATCACCGGGCGCGACGAGACAGCCGAACTGATGCACGCCTTGCAGGAGATGAACGGCAACCTGACCCGCATCGTCCACGGTGTTCGTCACAGCACGGAATCCATAGCCTCGGCATCGGTGCAAATTGCCACCGGTAGCCGGGAACTCTCTTCACGTAACGAGGCGCAGGCGAGCGCGCTGGAAGAAACGGCTGCCTCCATGGAGGAGCTCACCTCGGTGGTGAAAAGCAACGCCGAGAACTCGCGTTTTGCCAGCACTATCGCCCGCGACGCATTCACTATCGCAGGCCAGGGCGGGCAAGCCGTGGAGCGCGTGGTGCAAACCATGAGCGACATCCACCAGCTCTCCAGCCAGATTAATAACATCATCGGTGTGATTGACAGTATTGCCTTCCAGACCAACATCCTGGCGCTGAATGCCGCCGTCGAGGCCGCACGCGCGGGTGCCGAAGGCCGTGGCTTCGCTGTCGTTGCCTCCGAAGTCCGCGCCCTGGCGCAACGTTCTGCCTCTGCGGCGCGGGATATTCGTAACCTGATCGACAATTCCGTTAACCGTATCGCCGAAGGGAACGCGCAGGTACAAAGCGCCGGTTCCGCAATGACCGAGATTTTGCGTAGCGTGCAGCAGGTGAGCGAGCTGGTGGAGTCTATTTCCGCCGCCAGCAAAGAGCAGAGCACCGGTATCGATCAGGTGAACGTGGCGGTGACGCATATGGATACCGCAACCCAGCAGAACGCCACACTGTCGCAGGAATCGTCGGCTGCCGCGCATCAAATGCAGCGCCAGGCAGAAGAGTTGTTAGAAGCCGTAAGCCAGTTCAAATTGCGGCAAAACGCCGCGTAATCAGCAGCAGCGCCATTCGGCTTTGGGTCGGAGGGCGCTGTATTTACCCTCCCACTTTCATTTACCGTGCGAATCTTTACCCTTAATTCATCACACTCTGGTAAAGATATACCTCTACAATGCATACCGTTGTGTGATTGCCCTCCTGCCCCGAAATAACCACAAGGAAACGTATCTCTATGCCACGGTTTCGTCTGCACTTTATCTCCCTGCTGACCGCCTTTTGCCTGCCCGCTTTTGCTCACCCGGTCACGCTGGAGACCGTAAAAAAAGCCGAGGACCAACTTAACGCACGAGTGGGCTATGCCGAATTGAACCTCGCCAACGGCCAAATGCTGGGCAGCTATCGTCCACAAGAACGTTTTCCCATGATGAGTACTTTTAAAGTGCTGCTGTGCGGCGCGGTCTTATCGCGGGTTGATGCCGGGCAGGAGCAGCTTGCCCGTCGTATACATTATCGTAAGCAGGACCTGGTCGCGTACTCGCCGGTAACGGAAAAGCACCTGAACGACGGGATGACCCTGGCCGAACTGTGCAGCGCCGCCATCACAATGAGTGATAACACGGCGGGCAATCTGCTGCTGTCTGCGATCGGTGGACCGTCCGAACTTACGGCGTTCCTGCGTAAAGCGGGCGATCGGGTCACCCGTCTCGACCGATGGGAAACCGCGTTGAATGAAGCGTTGCCTGGCGATGAGCGTGATACGACAACACCTGAGGCCATGGCGCAGATGCTACGCCAGCTTCTCACCGGCAAGATACTGACACCAGCATCACAGCAGCAATTAATGGCCTGGATGGAAGCAGATAAAGTCGGTGGGCCGCTGATTCGTTCGGTCATACCAACAGGCTGGTTTATCGCCGATAAAACGGGAGCGGGGGAACGGGGTTCTCGCGGTATTGTTGCCGCGCTGGGGCCTGATGGCAAACCGGCCCGCATCGTCGTTATCTACATCACCGAAACGCAGGCGACCATGGACGAACGAAACAAAAAAATCGCCGACATCGGCGCATCGCTGATTAAGCACTGGTAGCCAGGCAACGTCTGCGGGACAAAAAACAACGCCACCCGAAGGTGGCGTGTTTGTATTAATACTGGTCTCTGTCTAACCAGTTGCCGGTAGGGATAAACGTTTTCCCCTCCACCGGCCGTTGGTACACATACATCCAGGCGCTGCCATAAGGCGTCTGGATAAGCTGCCGTTTATATTCGCCCCCAGCGGTACGTAGCGCGTCCAGTTCGCCAAGCGTTGTCGCATCAATGCGGTAAACTTCACCCAGCACACTGCCATCACCCGGTACAGCGCCAGGGTAGTGCCCCAGACTGTAGAGTTGATAATCTTCAACGCAATAATCACCCAGCCACTGAGCATTGGTCATCCAGTGGCTGTTGCCTTGCTTGCGTCGTAAACTGCCGTAGACAAATATTCGCATTGCTAAAACTCAAACTGATAGAGCAGATCAAGTGCCTGATCTAAGCCAGACACCGCTTCCAGATACAGCTTAGGCATCAGGCGATAACGTAACGTGAGAGTCGCCAGTGAGTCAAAAATACCCACACCATATTTTACCTGTAGACCCGGCAGTACATAGCCGCTGACCACCACCTGGGAGGAGTCTCCCACCCCTTCGGTGTCCAGCGCCAGATTGCTTACGCCAAACGTCTCGCCGATTTTACCCACAACCTGACCACTTTGTGCAACCCCCAGGCCCACTAAGGCTGAAGTCATTGCTGCACTATCGCTTTGTCCGCTCTCAAGCCCCTGCCCGCGAAGCAGGTAAGAGAGTGCCTCTTGCTGCGACATCGCCGGGTCGGAGAAGATCTCCGCTTTCGGTTCATCTGCCGTGCCGGTAATACGCACCCCGGCGGTCACGTCGTTCTCGGTGGCATCCGGGTTACGAATCGCCTCGATATTCAGCAGCGGCTGATCGACAGGGCCGGAGAAAAGCAGTTCCCCCTTACGCACAATCAAATCCTGACCATAAGCGTGGTAGCGCCCTTCCGGAATATTGATTTGCCCGTTAAGGCCAAGCCCTTGTTGATCCTGAGTCACTTTCAGATCGCCGGTCAGCCGCGCTTTCAGTCCGAAAGCATCCATCCGCACATTATTGCCGACATGCACAATCAAATTACTGTTAATCGGAATCGCCGCGCTTTTCGGTTTTTCCGGTTTCAGATCCGCATTGAGCATCACTTCATCACTGGAGGTGCCAACCGCGCTTTCCGGCAAATCATGCACGACGATCCGCGCCCAGGGCACATCGACCCGGCCATCAAGCGTAAACAGAGTCGGCGTAGCCTCGAACACCAGATCAGGGGAGACGTCCAGACGCACCATAGGCGGCACGGTAATGCGCACCTTGCTCCCCTGTGCCGCCACGCGGGCACGCCAGTTGTTAATCTGGCTCCAGTCCGCATCACCGCTCAGGTTAATTTGTCCACGCTGGGTCCGCACCACCCCTTGCAGGGTCGAGGTGGTTCCATTGAAGTTCATTGCCAGTTGGCTGGGCTGCATATCGAACGGCATGAAGTTACCTTCCACATCCACACCGTTGAGCTGCATCTGCCCGAACAACTGCGGGCTTTGCAGATTCCCGCCGAGCCGTAAGTTAGCGTTCAGCGTACCCGCCGCTTTCTCGCCGCGCGTAAAGATGGCGTTAGCCATCGCCAGCGAGAAATTGCGGATATTGACGTTACCGCCAAGGTTACGTCGCCCCTGGGGATCGGTGACCTGCACCTGCCCGTCAAACTGTCCGTTATTGGTCAGACGGATCAGCCAGCCTAAATCCGCACGATTATTCTGCAACTTCGCGTTAAGGTTCAGTGTTTCGAAAGCGACCGGCAGCGGTGCATCGTTCACTACCTGGGTCACTTTGACGTTACGCCCGGATAGCGTCACTTCACCCTGCGGCAAGCCTTCTTTGGTGGCATCCCACGAGACATCAGCCTTACCGCTGAATGTGCCGCTGGCCTGGGTGGTATCCGGCATAAAGGGTTTCAGCATCGCCAGGTCGAAGCGGTTCAGATTGACCACCGCACGCCCCTGCGCCCCGGCATCGATCGTCTGCGGCACGCAAAGCTCCGCATTCGGGTTGGTCCAGCAGTGTGGCCCAATACTGATCTTCTGTTCCTGATTGCGGTAATCCAGCGCGATTTCACGGTTCAGGGCAACTAGCCCGACGGGCGTGGTGAAGCGTGTATCGCTAAGGGTGCCCTTCCAGCGCTGTTCGTTGCGATCAAAACTCCCGGCCAGTTTTAACTGCCCGGCGACCGGCTCACCCTGCACCCGCAACTCAAGTTCGTGCTGCTTTTCACTGCCTTTGGCAGCAAGCGTTGCCAGGCTGATATTCACCCCAGGCTGAGAGAGGCGTTCAACCCGCACATTCATCGTACCGGCAAGCTGATCGGTCGATTTCACATCCCCTTTCACCAGGACACGGGCCACACGCAGCGCTTGCCAGCGCAGATTGCTGGCGGTGATATCCGCCATTACCTGTGGCGCATCCACCGTACCGCGAATATTCACCAGCCCTTTAGCCGTACCGCCCAGCCCTGGCAGTGCGTTATCCAGACCTGGCGCGTCGATGTTGGCATCCAGGTTAAGATCTTTTACTCCCAGCTCGCCTTTGACATCGGCTTTGTTGCGTCCCAGTTCCAGATGTAGCCCCGGAATGGTCCACTGCATATAGCTGTTGCCTTTAAGCTGCCCGTCAACGCTGACTTTATTTTGTTTCACGTTCCCGGCGAGTTTCAGCTCCGGGATATCAAGCTGCCAGGTTCCGCCGTAGAGACTGCCGCGCATTTTCGCCAGCCCGTTCAGTTTTGCAGGCCAGTCCGGGAAGGTTTTTGCGGTGTTGATACCGTCCAGCGTTAACTCTCCGCGCCAGCTAATCGCCTGCTGCCAGTCGAGCAAGGCTTTGAGTTCGGTTTTCCCTTCCAGCGCGGCGACGCTCAGCTTGTCGATGCTGATTTGCTGCTCGTTACCTTTACCGTCCAGAGTGATGGTGGCTGGTGGTACGTCCTGGCCCTTTACCGCCGTGCGGAACGACAGTGTGTAGTCAGTCATTTTACCGGTCAGCTTGAGCTTAAGGTCGTCGGCCTGATACTGTTTTTCACCGGTAAACGGCCAGTAGAGCTGCTCGCTGGTGATGTCCAGATTGAGCGGCAGCCCCGCCTCGGCAAGCTGTGTTTGCCCACGTAGAACAATATCCACCGGGCCGGACAGGTTGACGCCAAACTCCAGTTGTTTGCGCACCTCGCCGCCGACTTTGAGCTTCACTTTCTCGCCTTTCATCGGATCGACATTCAGGGTGCTGTTGAGGGTGATATCCACCGGCCAGTTATCCCGCAATGTCGCCGTGCCCGTGGCATTAAGCGTGCCCTGATTTGAATCGATATCGAACGCATCAAGCTTCATATTGCCGTCAATGCTGCTCACTTTGAGCAGCATATTGCTGACCGTGATATCGGTGTCACCGGTTAAGCGAAGCTGCTCACCGTGAAATTCTTCAATATTGAGATTGAGCGGCAGATGCACATCCGTCATCTGCGGCAGCAGCGGTTTGGCGAAGAGTTGCTTAAGGGATTCGCCCAGCGGCAGTTCATCCGGTTTCGGATTCTCAACCTTCGGCTCCACCACCTGTTCCTGCGCCACCTTCGCTACTTTCGGCAGGGCAATTAGCAGGCCGCTCAGCGAGGTGGGTTTCAGGGTCAGGTTCTTCTCTTCCCAGTTCAGGGCAGAGGAGAAGTTCATGACGGAGACGGTCGTGTCATCAATATTAATATTGACGTTATTGAGGGCTACGCGGCTTAACGTAATGGGGTACGGCGTGGAAAGGTTTAACGGCCCGTTATCCTCTTCTTTCACCGGCGCGGCAGGTGGCATCTTTTTGGTATCGATGACCACATTGATATCTTTTAGCGAGATATCGTTCACGCACAGGCTACTGTCACGCAGGCAGCCCAGTTTTACCGCCAGATGGAACTCTCCGGCATTCACCGCGATACCCGGCTGATCGTAACGAATGTTTTTCAGCGATAAATCACGCCAGCCGCCGATCACCTGGCCGATTTCCAGTCCCGGAACCCAACGGTTGGCGGCCTTAAACAGCAGGTGTAACCCGCTCGTCGTCCCGACGAGAAAAATAACCGTCCCCAGCACTAACAGGATAAACACCAGTACGCCGAGGCTTATCTTCTTCCATAAACTCATAATTCAGGCCCCAAACCGATGTAAAACTGTAATCCGTGCTCGTCTTTATCGCCGACCGGAACGGCCAGATCGAATTTGATCGGGCCAACCGGTGATTGCCAGCGCACCCCGACGCCGGTACCGGTTTTGAAATCACTGCGGCGGATATCGCTCACGGCCTCACCGCTATCGACAAAGACCGCGCCCCACCATTTACCCGTCACGTTGTATTGATATTCCAGCGATCCGGTGGCCATTTTCGAGGCGCCGATCAGCTTACCGTCATCATCCTTCGGCGCGATAGATTTGTATTTATAGCCGCGGATGCTGCGATCCCCCCCGGCGAAGAAGCGCAAATCTGGCGGTACGCGGTTAAAATCGTCTGTTTCGATCCACCCTAGGTTGCCACGGGCCACAAAACGGTGGCGGTCATATAACGTGCGGATCCAGGCGTTTTGCGCCTGCATCACGATAAACTCCACATCCGAGCCCCAAGCGGTGCTGGAGTAATCGATGGAATAACGCTGGGAATCACCCCAGGTCGGCATCAGACCGCCGCGCGAACGGGTACGGCTGATCATCACCCCCGGATAAAGCAGCATGGTGGTGTTGGTCACGCTCGCCTGCGTAAAGTGGTCGAGGCTCCAGCGCAGGTTAATGGCGCGCTGCCAGCCGCTGGAGAGATCCCAGTAACGGGACACCGCAAGCGTGGTGGAGTCCGCTTCGGTATCATTTAAATCGGTGCGCTTAAAACCGCCCTGAATCAGATAATATTGCTCAAGCGGGTTTTTGAGCAGCGGAACTTTGTAGCTGAAATCAAGCTGTTGTTCCGGCGCAGAGACGCTGGCAGTGGTGGTAAAGCTGTGGCCATAGGAGTTTATCCACGGCTTTTTCCATGTGGCTTTGACGCGCGGACCTACGTCGGTGGAATAGCCGATACCCGTCTCAATGGTGTTTTCTATACGCGGTGCGACGACACCTTTTAAAGGTAGTACCTTGCTTTCTCTGGCTTTATCAAACTCCGGTGCCACCACCACGGAGTTAAACCAGCCGGTAGCTGACAGGCGACGGTTAAGTTCCGCCAGATCTTTGGTCTGGTAGTAATCACCTTTTTTAAACGGCACCAGATTTTGCAGATACTCTTCGCGGATTTGCGAACCTTCGAAGGTCACATCTCCGAAACGGTAGCGCTGGCCGCTATCATAGTCGATATCCCAGAATGCCTGATGCCGGTCAAGCGCGATGCCCAACTGGCTGTGGTTGTAGTGGCTATCAAAATAGCCTTTGCGCAAGGCAACACGGGTGAGTGATTTCTTAAAACCGTCGTAATCACCGTGGTTCAGCACCGTGCCTTTTTCCGGGCGCTTTTTTAGCAATGCAATATAATCTTCATCGGTACGCGCACCGCCGCGCAGGATCACATCCGTACCGCCGATGCGTACCGGTTCCCCTGCCGAGACACGCGCAATCAATACCTGACGCCCTTTCGCCGGCGGTGGGCGAAGCTCGAACTCGATAGTGGGTTCGTAATATCCCAGCGCTTTCAAACCTTCACGGATGGCGTCATCGACACGCGCCTGAAATCGCTTGTCCGGCGTCACTTCATCGCTCTCGATGGTGGAAAGCTGAGCGCGAACATTTTTCTGCAGCGCTCCGGTCAACCCTTCCAGTTGCAATCGGACGTTTGCCGACATGGCGCTATGGCTTGCCAGCAACAAACCGGCAAAACATAAAGTACGGATTTTTGGCACGTTCTCTCCTGAATATCCCTTGTTTCCACCCCTGGAAGGAAACGTCAACACCGCTCCGCGGCTTGTAAAAAATCCAATATGTGGATTGAAAAACGGACGACACCCCAAATATTTCTTATGTTTAAATCTAGTCTGATTTACCGCGTTTATTGTGTTAAAAGAGACGCTTCGTTACAACCTTAACCGCAATTTGCGCTTATGGGAGGCCTCACCATGAGTCTGTTTGATAAGAAAAACCTTGTTACTCAATCGGATGCGTTACCCGGACGTAACACGCCAATGCCCGTTGCCACGCTACATGCTGTTAACGAGCACTCCATGACAAACGTACCGGAAGGGATGGAGACCGCTTATTTCGCAATGGGTTGCTTCTGGGGCGTCGAACGTCTGTTCTGGCAACTGCCCGGTGTCTATAGCACGGCGGCAGGCTACATGGGCGGTTATACGCCGAACCCAACCTACCGCGAAGTATGTACCGGACAGACGGGCCATGCCGAAGCGGTTCGCGTAGTGTATGACCCGTCGGTGATCAGTTATGAGCAGCTTCTGCAGGTGTTCTGGGAAAACCACGATCCGGCCCAGGGAATGCGTCAGGGCAATGACCACGGCACGCAATACCGCTCCGCCATTTATCCGCTGACGCCCGAGCAGAGCGCTGCCGCTCATGCCAGCCTTGAACGGTTCCAGGCGGCAATGCGGGCCGCGAATGATGATCGTACTATTACGACGGAAATTGTTAACGCACCACCGTTTTACTATGCCGAAGACGATCATCAGCAATATTTGCATAAAAACCCCTATGGATATTGCGGCATTGGTGGTATTGGCGTTTGCCTGCCGCCGCAACTGGCCTGATATTCCTTTATTACCGGTTCAGCTTCCTGAACCGGTTTTCACGTAGCACCTGACCCGCCCCCCTGGAAATTCTCGCTTTAACTTTTCGCTATTCTTTCTCAACCGACCACGCTATTTGCACGTCATTACTGGTTTAATTTCGCATACCTGAACTGTATTACGAGATATGTGTATCCTGTTCATTTTATTGAGAAGTTTTTTTAGCTTTTTCAATTTTTTAACTTAAGTAAAATCTGTCATATATAACAATCTTTTTCATAAGCGTATTTCAGATAAATTTCCATTTAAGAGTGACATCACCTGTCGCAATATGCTCTTAGTATGTGTTACACACGCTGTAAGCGTGTTTTAGAGAAAGCGATGTGAATACCACCTGGAGGGAGATTTTATATGCCTTACTTAGCAGAAAGGATAACCACTCCACACGGTCAACTACTGGGCGTTAAGATCTACCCAAGAAAAACGCTTGTCCTGAATAGTCTCGAAAAAAAAAGAACTTACCTTTTTGATTTAATGAATGCCATTGGTAATAAAGCCGATTTTTTTAAAAAGCGTGATTTGTTCTGTCTGGTCTCCATCACCGATGAAGAGATCGCAATGCTATTAACGTTTGACTTAGTGTTACAGGCAACACTGGCGCGACTTCCCTTTGTGAAATTACAAATCAACCAAACATTTGAAACAGCCATACAAGATTTAGCAAAAAGTAAAAATGGCATCTGGCTGAGTCATGTGGGCAATAAAAACGCGCCCTTTACCCAGTATTGTGAAGCAATCATTTTGGATGAAACCTTTACAAACAACGAGCTAAGTAAAAACACGTTTCCATACCTTATCCAAAATTTAAAGCGTTATTGCGACAAAGTTATTATAAAAACAGACAATGATATTAACCGCAGAGCACTTGAAGAGGCGGGTATTTGGGCCTGTTGCGGACTTTATGCGCCAATACCGTTTAGTAAGGTGCATCAGTTAATGTAACCCCTTGTTGCGACACGCTCTGCCCATTTGCAGTGTCATTTATTACGAAATGAACATGAATTGATATTTTGATTTAGTTTTTTATACATAAACAGTGAAAAATTCCAGCATATCCTCCGGTAAGGAATGACGTCTTACGACCACAAAAAAGCCGCCTTCATATAAAAGCGACAGCCAGAACCCTCATCGCTTAACAACATTTATTGCCCAACCGGCAATATACAAATGCGCTAACTATCAAAGAAATACCCTTTGATAGGTATATATATTGATATTAATTATCGATCAATAAATGATTGATTAATAACTTTTAGCGATCAATATTAGATATATCTAGGCATTAACAAGGAAAGGATATGGACCGGGTTAGCGTAATACCCATTCACAGCCTGAATGGCACAATTGTTGGATTTTCAATGGACTGTAGCGATCATCCCCCGCACAGCCATCACCTGAAGTATTGTTCTGACTTCTCTGTCGAAAATGGGCTTTTGTTTTATGTTAACAACCCCAGGAATCTTACAGATACTGCAGCACAGTTTCCACACCTGACATTAATGAAACAGGAAGATCCTGCGTTATTTGGGCTATGGCGGGAAAACGTCCGCCAGGCCGTGGTGATTAATCGAGACTTCTACCATAAACAGGTGCAGAAGCCCACTTTCCCTGAACTGATTAAGAACATCCGAAAATCATATTCGGATCGCGTCATTATCGACGGCGTACAAAGTACGTGGGAATTTTCAGTACTACAGGATTGCGGCATCTGGGCGGTTCAGGGCTACATGTATCGCTCAGTACCCTTAAAGAAACTGGAGTGGTTGCTTTAATCGTTACGAAAGAGAACACGAGTGTAATAACGAAAAGGTCACATCCACAAAATAGAAATTAAAGGCAAAACCTTAGCGCGAGTAAAAGGAAGTAATAACGTGCCACGGGAATATATAAAAACCCTCTTATTACTCCTTTTGCTCTTTCATTGACGCATTGCTCACCCCTGTGGATAAAGGCTACACCTGAAAAACGACTACGCATTGCGCCATTAGAGCAAGAAACGAACTCACAAATGAGAAAAGCTCCCATCTACATGTAACAAACTGCTTACACTGCTGGCAGGCTGTAACACGCTTACGCTATACTAGCCGTCGAAATTGTAGGTCCACCGCTTCGGACTCGCTTTCAATGTGTTTACCACAAGGATTTTTCAACTTCCCTCCGAGGATCCCGCTTATAGCTGGATAAATTATGTTAAACAGCATCTTAGTCATACTCTGTCTGATAGTCGTAAGTGCATTCTTCTCGCTATCTGAGATTTCGCTTGCCGCTTCCAGAAAAATAAAACTGAAACTGCTTGCCGATGATGGCAACGTCAATGCGCAACGCATTTTAAAAATGCAGGAAAACCCCGGCACCTTTTTTACCGTGGTGCAAATCGGCCTGAATGCCGTTGCCATCCTGGGTGGTATCGTAGGTGATGCCGCTTTCTCCCCCGCGTTCTACAGCATCTTAGTCACCGTGGTGTCGCCAGAGCTGGCAGACCGTCTGAGCTTTATTATTTCGTTCTCGCTGGTAACGGGGATGTTTATCCTGTTCGCCGACCTGACCCCGAAACGCATCGGTATGATCGCGCCTGAAGTTGTGGCTTTGCGCATTATCAACCCGATGCGCTTCTGCCTGTTTCTCTTCCGCCCGCTGGTGTGGTTTTTTAACGGCATGGCTAACATTATTTTCCGCATCTTCAAGCTGCCAATGGTGCGTAAAGACGACATCACGTCTGATGATGTCTATGCCATCTTCGAGGCTGGCGCGCTGGCCGGGGTGCTGCGTAAGCAAGAGCACGAGCTGATTGAGAATGTGTTTGAGCTGGAATCGCGCACGGTACCATCGTCAATGACATCGCGCGAAAACGTGGTGTGGTTTGATCTGCATGAAGATGAGCAAAGCTTAAAACGAAAAGTCGCTGAAAACCCGCACTCCAAGTTCCTCGTATGTAATGAAGACATTGACCATATCGTTGGTTACGTCGACTCAAAAGACCTGCTTATTCGCGTACTGGCCAACCAAAGCCTGGTGCTGAGCAGCGGCGTGCAAATCCGCAACACGCTCATTGTGCCGGATACGTTAACGCTCTCCGAAGCGCTGGAAAGCTTTAAAACGGCAGGCGAAGATTTTGCGGTCATCATGAACGAGTATGCGCTGGTGGTGGGGATTATCACCCTCAACGATGTAATGACCACGCTGATGGGCGACCTGGTCGGTCAGGGGCTGGAAGAACAAATCGTCGCGCGTGATGAAAACTCATGGCTGATTGACGGCGGCACGCCGATTGATGATGTGATGCGTGTGCTGGATATCGACGAGTTCCCTCAGTCCGGCAATTACGAGACCATTGGCGGCTTTATGATGTTCATGCTGCGCAAGATCCCGAAACGTACCGACTCGGTGAAGTACTCCGGCTATAAGTTCGAAGTCGTGGACATTGATAACTACCGTATCGACCAGTTGCTGGTCACGCGGATTGATAACAAGGCCACGGTCTTAACGCCAAAGTTGCCGGATGCTGAAGAGAAAAGCGAATAAGCACGACGGCAAATCCTCGATATAAAAGGCGGCGTAATTTCCGCCTTTTTTCTTGCCTGCCATTCAGAGGCGATTCTCCCCTCAAAACATCAACGGCTCCCTGACGGAGCCGTTTTTGTTGTACTGCGATTACTGCATAGCATAGTGGGTTGGTTAAGCCATCTCAGTTTGCAGACGCATAACCTGACGGTTGACTTCGGACATCACAGTAAAGTGCTGTTTGTCCTTCACTTTCGGGATAAGGATCTTGCCTTTATCAAACTCGAAAGCGCCAACGTCCTTGATGTACAACCGTCCACGGAACAGGATTTTCACGTACTTTGCCACCTGAAGTGGGTTGTAACGTTGGAAAATTTTCATTTTTGTATCTCCTGCTAAGTAATACGCCCTTGCGGTGCCACGCTTGGCCCAACAGTGATGAGCGCAAATTTTGGTGCTCAATGAGCATAGTTCAGAAACAAC
Organism: Phytobacter diazotrophicus; assembly: GCF_052061655.1. Taxonomy (NCBI): domain Bacteria; kingdom Pseudomonadati; phylum Pseudomonadota; class Gammaproteobacteria; order Enterobacterales; family Enterobacteriaceae; genus Phytobacter; species Phytobacter diazotrophicus. Next base: position 5,137,243 of record NZ_CM125428.1, read on the forward strand.
ATGAGACCTAGTATGTATAAGTTTATTTACCTTTTGATTACAGTTATTCAGAATTTTCTTTTCAGCGCTTACGAACAGGCAGTATAAGTCGTCGTTTTTTCGCCGTTATGTGCGTTAACCCGCAAACTGGCATCCCGTTTGCGGGAAAAGCACATTGATCGCACTTATGATTAAAAGGTTGAGTTAAGTGGTCGGATCACCTGCAAATAATAAAAGGAAACACCATGACCTTACGTAACATCCTGGCAGCCACCTGCCTGCTACTGCCGCTCCTGGCGCAAGCCCACAATTTTGAAACCAGCCAACGAGTACCGCCTGTGGGCATCGCCGATAGAGGGGAATTGATTCTCAATAACGATAAGTTTAGTTACAAAAACTGGAACAGCGCGCAGCTTCCTGGCAAAGTGCGAGTGGTGCAACATATTGCCGGTCGGACCTCTGCCAAAGAGAAAAATGCCGCGCTGATTGAAGCGATCAAGGCCGCAAATTTACCTCACGATCGTTACCAGACGACGACCATCATCAATACAGATGATGCGATCCCCGGCTCAGCAATGTTTGTGCGCAGCAGTATTGAGAGCAACAAAAAGCTCTATCCCTGGTCACAGTTTATTGTCGACAGTGATGGCGTAGCGCGAAAGGCCTGGCAACTGGATGAAGGCAGTTCAGCCATCGTGGTGCTGGATAAAGACGGACGGGTGCAATATGTCAAAGACGGTGGGCTGACGCAGGCGGAAGTGCAGCAGGTCATCGCCCTGCTGCATAAATTACTCGACAGTCAGTAAATCGACACCCGAAAGCCGGGGTTCAGGAAAGATTCACGCGGCGTGTAATCCAGGGTTTTTCCCTGCCAGTCGTGAACATGTGCCCCGGCTGCCACGGCTACCGCATGGCCTGCCGCCGTATCCCAGACGCTGGTCGGCCCAAAACGCGGATACAGTTGAGCGTGTCCCTCTGCCACCAGGCAGAATTTCAGCGATGAACCGATCGCGGTTGTCTGATGTTCACCCAACTGGGTTAAATACTCTTTCAGTTCGTCATCTGCGTGGGAACGGCTTACCACCACCAGCGGCGGACGCGCGTCACGCACTTTAATCTGCGTCCGCGTGCCGTTTTCCTCTTTCCACGCTTTACCTTCCGCCGCGCAATACATCACCTTAAGCACCGGGGCATAAACGACGCCAAGTACCGGTTTCCCGTTTTCAATCAGGGCGATATTCACCGTGAACTCACCGTTACGCTTTATAAACTCTTTGGTGCCGTCCAGCGGATCGACCAACCAGTAACGCTGCCAGTGCTGACGAACGCTCCAGGAGGGAGGATCTTCTTCCGACAGAACCGGAATATCCGGCGTCAGTGCCTGTAGCCCACCAGCAATCACCGCATGCGCGGCAATATCGGCGGCCGTCACGGGCGAATCGTCGGATTTGCTGGTTACATCCATCGGCTTATGGCCGTCGTAGACCTGCATAATGGCATCGCCCGCTTCTCGCGCGAGCTGACAAATGGCTTCTAACATCATCCACCTCTTCTATGGCAGTGGGGTCTTTACCCTCAATAATTCACGTTGCAGGAAAGCGGCAAGTGAGTGGATCCCGATGCGCTTACCTCAGCAAGTGATTCGGGTGAGTGAACGCAGCCAACGCTCATGCAACATGAAGTATGACGGGTATAACTCATTGTTTTACTTATATCGCATTCAGGTCGAATCTGCCAGGTGTGATAGTTGTTGCATTTATGTGGCAAATTTCATGGCAGAATTCACAATTCTGTAAGCAACAAAATGTACATATCATTTCTTTTGTGGCTCAGATCTAAAAAGGACACCTCTGATGATTAAGTTTAGCGCAACGCTCCTTGCCACGTTGATAGCAGCCAGCGTACAAGCGGCGACGGTGGATCTCCGGATTATGGAAACCACTGATTTGCATAGCAACATGATGGACTTTGATTACTATAAAGATTCTGCGACAGAAAAATTTGGCCTGGTGCGTACCGCCAGCCTGATCAATGCCGCCAGAAAAGAAGTCAAAAATAGCGTGCTGGTGGATAACGGCGACTTAATTCAGGGCAGCCCGCTCGGTGATTATATGGCAGCCAAAGGGCTGAAAAAGGGCGACATCCACCCTGTCTATAAGGCGCTAAATACGCTGGACTACGCCGTGGGCAACCTCGGCAATCACGAATTCAACTATGGCCTGGATTATCTGCACCGGGCGCTGGAAGGGGCAAAATTCCCCTACGTGAATGCCAACATTATCGATGTCAAAACCCAAAAGCCGCTGTTTACCCCGTATCTCATTAAAGAGACCGCCGTTACCGATACCGATGGTAAAACGCATACTCTGAAGATTGGCTATATCGGCTTTGTCCCGCCACAAATCATGGTGTGGGATAAAGCCAACCTGAGCGGCAAAGTCACGGTTAATGACATCACCGAAACGGCGAAAAAATATGTACCAGAGATGCGCGAAAAAGGGGCCGACCTGGTCGTGCTGGTTGCCCACTCCGGCCTCTCTTCTGAACCTTATCAGGCGATGGCGGAAAACTCCGTCTACTACTTAAGCCAAGTCCCCGGCATTGACGCTATTCTGTTTGGTCATGCCCATGCGGTGTTCCCGTCGAAAGATTTCGCCGCCATTAAAGGAGCGGATATCGCCAAAGGAACCTTAAATGGCGTGCCGTCAGTGATGCCAGGAATGTGGGGCGACCACCTCGGCGTGGTGGATCTGGTATTGAATAACGATGCCGGGAAGTGGCAGGTCGCTTCGTCAAAAGCCGAAGCGCGCCCGATTTATGACGCCGCTGCCAAAAAATCGCTGGCCGCAGAAGACAGCAAACTGGTGGAAATCCTGAAACACGACCACGATGCCACCCGTCAGTTCGTCGGCAAGCCTATCGGGAAATCCGCCGACAACATGTACAGCTTCCTCTCCCTTGTACAGGATGACCCAACCGTCCAGGTCGTCAATAATGCCCAGACCGCTTATGTGAAGCACTTTATTCAGGGCGATCCGGACCTGGCGAACCTGCCGGTCTTGTCTGCCGCCGCCCCGTTCAAAGCAGGCGGACGTAAAAACGATCCGGCCAGTTTTGTCGAGGTCGAAAAAGGGCAGCTCACCTTCCGTAACGCCGCCGATCTGTATCTCTACCCCAACACACTGGTGGTCGTAAAAGCGACGGGCAAAGAGGTGAAAGAGTGGCTGGAGTGCTCCGCCGGGCAGTTTAATCAGATCGATACCAACAGTACGAAGCCTCAGTCACTCATCAACTGGGAGACCTTCCGTACCTATAACTTCGATGTGATTGATGGGGTGAAATATCAGATTGATGTGACGCAGCCTGCGCGTTATGACGGCGAATGCCAGAGCATCAACCCGCAAGCTGAGCGTATTAAAGATCTGACCTTTAACGGCAAACCGATCGATCCCAACCAGGTGTTCCTGGTGGCAACCAATAACTACCGCGCCTATGGCGGTAAGTTTGCGGGAACGGGTGACAGCCATATCGCCTTTGCCTCGCCGGATGAAAACCGCGCGGTGCTGGCAAAATGGATAACCGACGAATCGGCAAAAGCGGGAGAAATCCACCCGGCGGCGGATAACAACTGGCGCCTGGCACCGATTCACAGTAATACGGCGCTGGATATCCGTTTCGAAACCTCACCTTCTGAGAAAGCGGCTGCGTTTATCAAAGAGAAAGCGCAGTACCCGATGAAGAAGGTCGGTACGGACGAGATTGGCTTTGCGCTCTATCAGGTGGATTTAAGTAAGTAAGCTCGGTTATCCCGCAACTGTAGCCCGGACAAGGCGTTCACACCGCCATCCGGGTTCACTCAGGCGGCGCGGTCGTCTCGCGTCGCCAGCACCTGCGGCAAATTCAGCTCAATCCAGTCGGCCAGCGCAGCCACTTTCTCGCTCACCTGCTCTCCCAGCGGCGTCAGGCTATACTCCACATGCGGCGGCACCACCGGGTACGAAATGCGGTTAATAAAACCGTCCATTTCCAGCGCCTGCAGCGATTGCGCCAGCATTTTTTCGCTGACACCGCCCATTTTGCGGCGTAAATCGCTGAAACGGTGAGTGCCATGGCGCAACGCCACCAGAATCAATACGCCCCAGCGGCTGGTCACGTGTTTAAGCACCTCACGGGAGGGGCACTCCTCAGCAAACAGATTACCGTCGCGCATCCGCTCGCTCAGGGTGGGATTTATGCCTTCCATACTTACCTTTTTGTACGTACTTACTAAAAGTTAGTTAAGGTGATAGTGTGCCACAACACAAGACAAACACGAAGAGGAATCATCATGATCGCAATTACCGGCGCTACAGGCCAACTGGGCGCACTGGCTGTTGAAGAATTACTGAAAACCGTCAAAGCGAGTGAGCTCGTCGCGATTGTACGTAACCCGGCAAAAGCTGACGCACTGGCTCAGAAAGGTGTCGTCGTTCGCCAGGCCGACTACGGCGACCAGGCAGCGCTAACGGCGGCACTGTCGGGCGTAGAAAAACTGCTGCTGGTCTCCTCCAGCGAAGTGGGCCAGCGCGCCGCTCAGCATCGTAACGTGATCAATGCGGCCAAAGCGGCGGGCGTGAAATTTATCGCCTATACCAGCCTGTTGCATGCGGATAAATCTCCGCTCGGTCTGCATGTTGAGCACGTTGAAACCGAAAAAATGTTGGCCGATTCCGGTATCCCTTACGCCCTGCTGCGTAATGGCTGGTATACCGAAAATTACCTGGCCAGCGCCCCGGCTGCTCTGGCTCATGGCGTCTTCATCGGCGCTGCGGGAGACGGCAAAATCGCCTCGGCCACCCGCTCAGATTACGCCGCTGCCGCCGCACGCGTTATCAGCACAGACGGCCATGCAGGGAAAGTCTACGAACTGGCCGGTGACAGCGCCTGGACACTCAGCGAACTGGCGGCTGAACTGAGCAAACAGAGCGGTAAACCAGTGGTGTATCAGAACCTGAGCGAAGCCGATTTTGCGGGTGCGTTAAAGGGTGTTGGTCTGCCAGACGTGTTCGCTAACCTGCTGGCTGACTCGGATATCGGAGCCTCGAAAGGAGGTCTGTTCGATGACAGCCATACCCTGAGCAAGCTGATTGGTCGCCCGACCACCCCGCTCGCGGAAAGCGTCAAAGGCATCCTGTAACTGTTAAAGGCTGGTTAATTTTTGTAGCACGCCGCCGGGTCATCCTTAATAATGAGAAGATGACCTGAGCGGAGGCGAAAAGTGGAAGGCGTACCGGAACAATTCTTTGACGAAAGAGACAGCGCGCGTTTTCGCCACCTGGCGCAATTGCCAGGGGTGGAGTTGTACCATGCGCATATCTCCCGTTATGCCTTCGAACCCCACACCCACGAAGCCTTTGGTATTGGCGCAATCGAAGCGGGTGCCGAACGCTTTCGTTATCGCGGTACGCAGTACGTTGCGCCTGCCAATTCTGTTGTCACCATGAACCCCGACGAACTGCATACCGGTGAGGCTGAGACCGCGGATGGCTGGCGCTATCGCATGATCTACCTTGACCCCGCGTTGCTGGAAGAGGTGACCGGTATCCGCCACTGGTGGTTTAGCGATGCTACTCGCCACGATCCCCTGCGCACAGTCAAGATTTGCCGCCTGATTCATGGCCTGTGGCACACCGAGGATTCGCTGGCGCAAAAAGGGATGCTGCTGGACCTGATCGACACCTTCACACCGCTTGCACGTCACACGCCGGTCAGTCAGGAAGGCGCTCATCGTTTTGAGCGGGTCCGTGACTATCTGCATGATAATTTTATGCACCCCCTGACGCTGGATGAGCTGGCGCAGGTGGTCTCGTTGAGCCCGTACCATTTTCAGCGTCAGTTCAAAGCCCATTTTCACGTAACACCCCATCAAATGCTGATGGCGATTCGTCTGTGGCGGGCGAAAGATTTCCTGACCCACGGGATGCCCGCCGCCGAAGTAGCCGCCGCCACCGGGCTGACTGACCAGTCACACCTCACCCGCGCCTTTACGCGTCGTTACGGCATTACCCCCGTGCGCTACCAGAAGCAGGTCGTCCGGCGCTAATGCGCAATCTCATACAATATTCCGTTCCCCTCCTTTCCTACACTGTGACGGCAAACAGAAACGTCAGGTGGAAGTATGATTAGTGGTGTGTTGTATGCCCTGCTCGCGGGGTTGTTGTGGGGGCTTATTTTTGTTGGGCCATTAATTGTGCCGGATTACCCGGCGGCATTGCAGTCAACCGGTCGTTATCTGGCGTTGGGGATAATTGCCCTGCCGCTGGCCTGGCTGGGCCGCCAGCGTTTACGGCAGTTAACACAAAAAGACTGGCTCACCGCACTGGCGCTGACCATGATGGGCAATCTCATCTATTACGTCTGTCTTGCCAGCGCCATTCAGCGCACCGGGGCACCGGTTTCGACGATGATCATTGGCACCCTGCCGGTTGTTATCCCGATATGTGCAAATCTGCTCTACAGCCAGCGTGACGGTAAACGCACCTGGACAAGTCTCGCTCCGGCACTGCTCTGTATTGCAGCGGGACTGGCCTGCGTGAATATAGCCGAACTGCACGGCGGCCTGCCGGCGTTCTCCTGGTGGCGCTATGGCTCCGGCATTGCCCTTGCGCTGGTTTCCGTCGCCTGCTGGGCGTGGTATGCGCTGCGTAACGCCCGCTGGTTGCGGGAAAACCCGGACAAGAACCCGATGATGTGGGCAACCGCGCAGGCACTGGTGACGCTCCCCGTCTCTTTACTCGGCTATGCTGTTGCTTGTCTGTGGCTGAGTACGCAACAACCCGATTTTGCCCAACCCTTTGGCCCGCGCCCGGCGGTATTTCTCGGTTTGATGTTCGCGATTGCAGTGCTCTGCTCCTGGGTCGGCGCTATGTGCTGGAATGTTGCCAGTCAGCGTTTACCCACGGTCATTGTCGGGCCACTGATTGTTTTTGAAACCCTGGCGGGCCTGCTTTATACCTTCATGCTACGTCAGCAAATGCCGCCGTTGCTCACCCTCTGTGGTATCACCCTGTTGGTTTGCGGCGTGGTCATGGCCGTACGCGCGAAGCCAGAAAAGCCTCTGGTTCAGTCAGTTTCAGACCACGGTTAATCGTGGTCTTGTTTACCTTGCCCCGAAAGGGGTATATCATCGAACAAAAGATGCATTTAAAATGCATGTTATAATTTCTGATGAGGTAACTGCTATGGCTTTCCGTGACCAACCCCTGGGTGAACTGGCGCTATCCATTCCACGTGCGTCAGCGCTGTTTCGTAAATACGATATGGATTACTGCTGCGGCGGTAAGCAGACGCTGGAGCGCGCCGCGTCCCGCAAAGAACTGGATGTTGGCATCATTGAAACCGAACTGGCAAAACTGGCAGAGCAGCCCATCGAGAAAGACTGGCGCGCCGCCGCACTGAACGAAATCATCGATCACATTATCGTGCGTTACCACGACCGCCATCGCGAACAACTGCCAGAGCTTATCCTGCAGGCGACCAAAGTAGAACGCGTGCATGCCGATAAACCCAACGTGCCAAAAGGGTTAACCAAATACCTGACCATGCTGCACGACGAGCTTTCCAGCCACATGATGAAAGAAGAGCGCATCCTGTTCCCGATGATTAAAGAGGGGATGGGCAGCCAGGCGATGGGGCCAATCAGCGTGATGGAAAGCGAGCATGATGATGCAGGCGAACTGCTGGAAGTTATCAAGCACATTACCAATGGCGTGACACCGCCGCCGGAAGCCTGCACCACCTGGAAAGCAATGTATAACGGTATCAACGAATTGATCGACGACCTGATGGAACACATCAGTCTGGAAAACAACGTTCTGTTTCCGCGTGCCCTCGCTGGAGAATAAGCAAAGGCGCCCCTGAGAGCGCCTGATTCATGGAAGTCTTTAGAGCCGCCTGCGCGGCTCTTTTTTATTTTCCCGGATGCAAGGTCTACGAAGACTAGCGCATACCTGCCAGGCGTTTTTTACCCACAATCAGCCAGCCCGCGCCCAGTACGATAAACCAGATGGGGGTGACGATCAGGGCCTGACGAGTGTCCTCTTCGAGCGTCAGCAACACCAATACGAACACAAAGAACGCCATGCATACCCAGCACATCACTTTGCCAAGCGGCATTTTGTAGATGGACGCTTCATGCAGTTGCGGACGCTGTTTACGGTAGACGAGGTAAGAGCAGAGGATAATCGTCCAGACAAACATAAACAGGATGGCCGAAACGGTGGTAATCATGGTGAACGCCGCAATCGCACTTGGGTTCACGTACAGCATTACCACACCGCCCAACAGGCAGATACAAGAGAAGGTCAGCCCTTTCGCCGGTACCGCACGTTTAGAGAGCTTACCGAACGCTTTTGGCGCCACGCCATCTTGTGCCAGGCCGAACAGCATACGGCTGGTGGAGAACACGCCGCTGTTCGCGGAAGACGCAGCAGACGTCAGCACCACAAAGTTGATAATGCTCGCTGCGGCAGGCAGGCCCACCAGAACAAACAGTTCAACAAACGGGCTCTTATCCGGCACCACTGAGCTCCATGGGGTCACGGACATAATCACAATCAACGCAAACACATAGAACATGATGATGCGGATCGGAATGGAGTTAATGGCGCGCGGCAGCGATTTTTCCGGGTCTTTGGTTTCTGCCGCTGTCGTTCCGACCAGCTCAATCCCCACAAAGGCAAAGACCGCAATCTGGAAACCAGCAAAGAAGCCGCTGATACCTTTCGGGAACCAGCCACCGTCATTCCACAGATGCGCAACAGAGGCTTCTACTCCGGTCGGCGATTTGAAACTGGTCAGCACCATCACCAGACCAACAACAATCAGCGCCACAATGGCGACGATTTTGATCATCGCGAACCAGAACTCCATCTCGCCGAACATTTTTACGGTGGCAAGGTTCAGGCTCAGCAGCACCAGGACAATGGTCAACGCCACTATCCAGTCGGATAATCCAGGGAACCAGAATTGTGCGTAAGCGGTGATCGCCACCACATCGGCCATCCCGGTGACTACCCAGCAGAACCAGTATGTCCAGCCGGTAAAATACCCCGCCCACGGTCCGAGCAGGTCGGCGGCGAAGTCGCTAAAAGATTTGTACTCAAGGTTCGACAGCAGCAACTCACCCATCGCACGCATGACGAAAAACAGCATGAACCCGATGATCATATAGACAAAAATGATCGACGGTCCTGCAAGGCTGATGGTTTTCCCGGAGCCCATAAACAGCCCGGTACCGATGGCACCACCGATAGCGATTAGCTGAATATGACGGTTTGTAAGATTGCGCCGTAGCGATTGTTCAGTCGAAGCCTCTTCGTCAGCCGCGACTTTTGCCTGATCTACCATGTTTATATCCTGTCTGTGTTGTTGAGGCTCTTCTGGCCTTTAATTGCATACTTCGCCCATTCGCGGACGCAACGATATTAGGTAAGAATTGGTAGGATGAATACTCTGAATTAAAAGAGATGTTAAATATTTGTTTAAAGTGAGCAGCATATCACTCAAATTAGGGGATGGAGTTCACAAAAATACACCGCAATGCGCGCATAGCAAGATAAAGTATCGAAACTAATTCATTTAATGAATGATTCACGCAACATCGTCTTCCTCCCCCCTGACGAGGAGAGGAAAACATCGGGAAGATTACAGGATTTCCAGTAATTCCACTTCAAATACCAGGGTGCTGAATGGCGGGATGGACGCGCCCGCGCCGCGCTCGCCGTAGGCCAGTTCGTGCGGAATCGTCAGTTCCCATTTGGAGCCAACCGGCATCAGCGTCAGCGCTTCGATCCAGCCGCCAATCACGCCGTTTACCGGGAATTCAGCCGGTTCGCCACGCGCGACGGAGCTGTCGAACACGGTACCGTCGATCAGTTTACCGGTGTAGTGAACGCGAACACGGTCAGTACGCGCCGGGATAGCGCCTTCGCCCTGAGTGATAACGCGGAACTGCAGACCAGACTCCGTGCTGTTCACACCCTCTTTCTCGCGATTTTCGTCCAGATATTTCACGCCTTCTGCCGCCATCTCTTCAAAGCGAGCACGACGCACTGCGTCCGCACGTTCGTGGATTTCACGCAGCGCACGATGAACAACATCCACCGGCACAGCCGGTTGTTTACCTGCCAGCGCGTCAGCAATACCGGCGACCAGCGCTTCCGGCAACAGCCCCTGTAAGCCGGAGTCGCTAAGCTGCTGTCCTACCTGCAAACCAATGCCATAGCTGGCCTGCGCTTCGATCGTGTCAAACGTTGGGGTTGTCATGGGTTTTCCTTTCATCACTTTTTAAGGTAGCGCGCAGCATAACAGCCACGCCGCAGCGGGTAAAACTTTGTCGTAGTAAAGATGACAAATCGCAGAGAAACAGAAACAATACTCCCGGTAAGATAATTCTCATTATGATGTCACGAGACAATGCATCACACAGCCAATCAGGTAGTTAGCCATCTATACTCAACGAGACAGGATAAATAATGACGCGGAGCAGGAGGAAAGCCATGCCCGGGCGATTTGAACTGAAACCTACCCTGGCGAAAATCTGGCACGCCCCGGATCATTTTCGCATTCTGGACCCGCTTCCGCCGATGCACCGTCGTGGGCTGATCCTTGCGGCGTTGTTGGTTATTATCGGTTTCCTGCTGCCCACCCCGAAAGAGACGGTGACGCCTTCCACCTCTGTCGGGCGCGAAGCACAACTGAATATTCAGTCACAATCCCAGCCGCAGACACAATCGCAGCCTTCACAACCGCTGGTGACGTCACAGCCGGTGCAAAACCAGCAACCTGCACCTGTCCTTAACGAGGAGCCGCAGGCCGTGCAGGAGCCGATACAACAGGAGCGTCCGGTCGCCGAACACTCTGCACCTGCTGCCTCTTCCGCTGGCGGTATTGAGCAGCAGTGGCGCACCTACCGTGTCGAACAGGGCAAAACGCTGGCCCAGGTTTTCCGTGACCACAATTTGCCGCCAACCGATGTCTATGCCATGGCAAAAGTAGAAGGCGAAGGCAAACCGCTCAGCACCCTGCAAAGCGGCCAGATGGTGAAAATTCGTCAGAACGCGAATGGCGTAGTAACCGGGTTGACGATTGAAAATGGCAGCGGCCAGTCTGTCTTGTTCACTCGCCAGCAGGACGGTAGTTTTATCCGGGCACGATAAGCCTCCTGGCCGGGTGAGCGATAACGCTACCCGGCCAGAAGTTAATCGGCTTTTCGGGAGACCTTGTTCACCCACCAGATGCCGGAGCACACCAGCATCAACGCAATCGCGTATTTGAGTTCGAGAATATTCTCGCCCAGAAAAATAGCCGACAGTAACGCACCTGAGACCGGGATTAAGAAGTTAAACGGCGCAATCATCCCCACCCGATTGTACTTGAGCAGAATGCTCCACAGCGCAAACGCAACCGAGGAGAGCAGCGTCAGGTAGCCAAGAATCGCCACCGAGGAAGGGCCATGCACGGTAAGCTCGCCGCCAAAAACATACCCGCCGACCGCGAGCACGACGCCACCAAACCCCAGTTGATAACCCGTCATTACCAACGGATCGACCGTTTGCGAGATCCGCTTACCGTATAGCGTCGATGCCGAGAGGATAAACGCCGCCAGGACTACAAAACCATCCCCCATCAGGCTAAAGCTGAACTCCATCAGGCCATTGTTGAGGTTAACCACCATGACGCCAGCAAACCCCAGTACGCAGCCAAGGGTTTTGTTATAGCTCAGTTTGTCATTCTGGTAGATAAAGTGGGCCAGCAGCACGCTAAAGAAGGTGCCTGTCGCATTCATAATTGAACCTTTTACCCCAGTGGTGAAGGCCAGACCAATATAGAAGAAGACGTACTGGAGTGAGGTTTGCGTAACCCCGAGCAGTGCCAGTTGGCCACACTGATGGAAAGAGAGGCGAGCCAGCGGACGGCGCTGCGCCAGCGCAAGCAGTAATAACAGTAGCCATGCGAAGAAGAAGCGATAGCCAGCAAAGACGATTTTCGAGGGGATATCATCCACGTCAATCTGGAAAATCTCATAACCGCTTTTAATCGCCGGGTAGGCGCTTCCCCATAATAAACAACAGAATGCTGCTCCTGCATACGCCGCATTTTTACGGGCAAAGAGCGGCGGCTGGTGTATCGTTTCCATACATTCACCAATTTAAAATAACGTTTTATTTTTTAATTATTGCGGAATAGTCAGGAAATGGAAACAGATATGCGAAAACAGAGATCCGGTTATGAGATCGAAGGTATAAAAAGGAAAAACCAGAGGGATAAAAAGCAAAACGCCGGCACAAGGCCGGCGTTTTTACGCAACGTCAGAAGCTAATTACTCAGCAACAACGTTAACGATCAGTTTAGCGAATACTTCGCTGTGAACCTGGAAGTCCACTTCGTGCTCACCGGTGGTACGCAGAACGCCGTTCGGCAGACGAACTTCGCTCTTAGCCACTTCAACGCCAGCTGCAGTTACAGCGTCAGCGATGTCGCGGGTACCGATGGAACCGAACAGTTTACCTTCGTCGCCAGATTTGGAAGCGATGGTTACAGTGCCCAGTGCGTTGATTGCTTCAGCGCGAGCGTTAGCAGCCGCCAGAACGTCAGCCAGTTTGGCTTCCAGTTCAGCGCGACGAGCTTCGAAAAACTCAACGTTTTTCTTGGTAGCCGGAACAGCTTTACCCTGTGGAACCAGGAAGTTACGAGCGTAGCCCGCTTTAACGTTTACCTGATCACCCAGGCTGCCCAGGTTTGCTACTTTATCAAGCAGAATAACTTGCATTACCTTATCCTCTTAAAGTCGTATTAATGGACCGTGCCCGATTACTGATGACGATCAGTGTACGGCAGCAGAGACAGGTAGCGAGCGCGTTTGATAGCGCGAGCCAGCTGACGCTGGTATTTTGCACGAGTACCGGTGATACGGCTTGGGACAATCTTACCGCTTTCGGTGATGTAGTTTTTCAGCGTAGCGATATCTTTATAGTCGATCTCTTGAACGCCTTCCGCGGTGAAACGGCAGAACTTGCGACGACGGAAATAACGTGCCATATGGCTAGTCTCCAGAATCTATCAATTCAATCTGCTCGGCATGCAGGACCATTTTAGTCAGACCGTTCTTTGCCTTGTGGCAAGAGATGAACCCCTGAACGGTTACTGCGCTACCGACCGTTATACTGTGAGTAATGGCCTGGTTTTCGTGTCCGCTAATGATAACGGGCATTTGGCACCACGCCTGCCGGTGAAACCCGGCTTCCTCCTGCACAGAACGGTGCTCAAGCACGAACTGGCAGTGAGGAATTCCTGATGGGCTGACCTTTCGAAGGGGGGTCCTGCACACAGTGCCGGACAACACCAGACGGTTGGTCATCAGAAATTACTCTTCAGAATCCCCAGCATCTGCATCATCTGCGGTTTCGTTTGCGAAATCATCGCGACGCTCACGGCGCTCGTCTTTCGCTTTAACCATCGGAGATGCTTCGGTAACAGCGTGTTTAGTACGCATTACCATGCTACGGATAACGGCATCGTTGAAGCGGAAGTTTGTTTCCAGCTCATCGATAACTTCCTGCGGAGCTTCAACGTTCAGCAGAACGTAGTGTGCTTTGTGCAGTTTGTTGATCGGGTAAGCCAGCTGACGGCGGCCCCAGTCTTCCAGACGGTGGATCGTACCTTCTGCTGCAGTGATTGCACCAGTGTAACGTTCGATCATGCCCGGAACCTGTTCGCTCTGGTCAGGATGGACCATAAAAACGATTTCGTAATGACGCATCGAATTGCTCCTTACGGATTATTCAGCCTCCTGTCTGGGTCAGCCGCGGCCCATGGAGGCAAGGAACGTGATTAAAGGGCGGCTGAAAAATTGACGCGTCATAATACTTATCTCGCCCCCCAAACTCAAGCTGATTGCACAAATAATTCGCACTAAGCGCAAAGCCGCTTCACAGAGTGGGATTAAAATTAGACAAAACGGATACGGCAATTTTTTGAACGACAGCATCAGAAATGGTCGCGATACGTTTTGGCGGGAAAGCGTAGACTTTAAATACACCCCAATGACACGGGAGGAAAGATGTTCTGAAGGTCACAACATAAGCAGTAATGGAGCACAATATTATGAAAAACATCGCAATCTTACTCGCAGCGCTACTCCTTAGCGCCAATGCGGCAGCAGCCATCAAAATTGACGGCCGGCAAGCCAAAAACATGGATGATGTGCAGAGCTTAGGCGTTATTTACATTAATCATAACATCGCCACTGAAAGCGAAGCGGATCAAGCACTCAAAGTCGAAACTGACGCGAAGGGTGCGAAATATTATCACCCGGTCTTACTTCGGGAGCCGGGCAGCAATGGCCTTATTCACGCCAGCGCTGACATTTATCGCTAGTACACACAGACAACTTACCCTTGCCATTATTAATCGCCCTCTTCCATGAGGGCTTTTTTTTGCACATCATTAAATGATAATTATTTGTACAGTGCGCTTATCAAAACCGCAGGCCGCTGATGTAATAGCATCTTAATAACCTGATTATCCGGAGCGATATCATGTTTGTGCGTTTTGCAACCCTGGGCCGTATCCCGCAAGGCGTTTGGGTGCTCGGCGGCGTAAGTCTGTTAATGGATGTCTCGTCCGAGATGATCCACAGCCTGTTACCTCTCTTTATGGCGACCACACTAGGTGCCAGCGTCATTGTCATTGGCCTGATCGAAGGGATGGCAGAGGCAACTGCGCTTATCATTAAAGTGTTTTCCGGCGTACTCAGCGACTATCTGGGTAAACGCAAAGGACTGGCCCTGCTGGGATATGGCATGGGTGCGCTTAGCAAACCGCTGTTTGCCCTGGCATCTTCCTCCGGCCTGGTATTCGGCGCGCGAATGATTGACCGCGTTGGCAAAGGGATCCGTGGGGCGCCTCGCGACGCGCTGGTTGCCGATGTGACGCCCCCCGACATTCGTGGTGCCGCATTTGGCTTGCGCCAGTCGCTGGACACAATCGGTGCTTTCCTTGGTCCGCTGCTGGCCGTGGCGCTGATGTTTCTGTGGGACAATGATTTCCAGTCCATCTTCTGGGTGGCAGTGATCCCAGGCACACTGGCTATCGCTCTGCTCTATTTCGGGCTTGATGAACCCAAAACGCCGATTACCAACAAGCGCACCAACCCGCTCACCCGTGAGAACCTGAAAAAACTCAGTAGTGCTTACTGGTGGGTCGTTGGACTGGGCAGCGTCTTTACCCTTGCCCGTTTTAGTGAAGCCTTTCTGGTACTACGCGCACAGCAGATGGAGATTCCACTGTTCGCCATTCCGCTGGTAATGGTCGCAATGAACCTGGTATACGGCCTGACGGCCTACCCCTTTGGTAAATTGTCCGACGGCATGAGCCACAGCAAAATGCTGCAGGCAGGCCTGCTGGTGCTGATTGCCGCCGATCTGGTACTGGCGTTAAGCCACCACTGGAGCACGTTGCTGCTTGGCGTTGCCCTGTGGGGTATCCATATGGGAATGACTCAGGGCCTGCTGGCGGCGATGATCGCCCATACCGCGCCAGCAGAACTGCGCGGCACCGCGTTTGGCATGTTTAACCTCATGAGCGGTATCGCCCTGCTGTTGGCCAGCGCCGGGGCCGGTGTCTTGTGGGAAAGCCTGGGCGCAGCATCAACATTTTATGCCGGTGCCGTGATCTGCCTGATTACGCTGGCAGGGATGCGCTGCATACCATCAGCCTATCGACAGGCATAAAAAGGCTCCGGAATCAGACCAGTAACATCCCGAAGGCGTACACATTCCGGAGCATAATTTTCTGGTAGTCCGGACGAAGCATAGCTGACGCCGGGGAAAATCCTGCGGCGCTGCGCCTGGCCGGGCTACCGGTCACTGCCCGTAATAAGCATTTGGGCCGTGCTTACGCATAAAGTGTTTATTCATCAGATAATCATCAATCGGTTTTAACGACGGATTGATACCTCGGGCAATCCACGCCATCCGGGCAACCTCTTCCATGACCACCGCATTATGAACGGCGTCAGCGGCATTTTTCCCCCATGCAAACGGACCGTGTTGGTAGACCACCATTCCCGGCGTATGCAATGGGTTACTGTTGCCCAGCGTCTCGACAATCACCTTACCAGTGTTGAGTTCATACTCTTCCCGTACCTCCTCTTCAGAGAGCGCCCGGGTACAGGGAATATCGCCAAAGAAATAATCTGCATGGGTGGTGCCAAGCGCAGGAATGGCCAGACCCGCCTGCGCCCAGGCCGTGGCATGCGTGGAATGGGTATGCACAACACCGCCAAGCTGAGGGTAGCGTCGGTACAACTCAAGGTGTGTTGCGGTATCGGAAGACGGGCGCCACTGCCCTTCCACCCTGTTGCCCTGTAAATCCACCACGACCATGTCATCTGGTTTCATGTTCTCGTAGGCAATACCGCTGGGTTTAATCACCACCAGCCCACGTTCACGATCAATAGCGCTGACATTTCCCCAGGTAAAGGTCACTAATCCATAGCGCGGCAAATCCATATTGGCGTCAAACACCTGCTGCCTAAGCTCTTGCATTATGCCGCCTCCACCAAACCCGCGTTTGCCATACGCGCTTTCACCCAGTCGCGCGCTTTTAGCACCTCTGCCGCCGGATCTTCTGCCGTCTCGCTCCACATCTCGATCAAGTACGGACCACAGTAGCCGCTCTCTTTGAGCGTGGCGAAACAGCGTTCAAAATCCACTACGCCGGTGCCAAAGGGGACGTTTTTAAAAACGCCAGGGCGCGTGTCTTTGACATGAACCGCCACGATATGGCCGACGCCCGCCAGCAGTTCCATCTGCACGTCGTTATCCCACGCTGAAAGATTGCCGATATCCGGGTAGAGCTGAAACCATGGGTTATTAAGGTAGTGCGCGTACCCCAGCGCTTTGCTGATCGAATTCATCAGCGGGTAATCCATAATTTCCATCGCCAGGGTTACCTGTGCGCGGCTGGCCATTTCCACGCTCTCTTTGAGCCCGTCACGAAAGCGGCGGCGCGTCTCATCATTCGCCTGCTGGTAGTAAACGTCATAACCAGCGAGTTGAATCACCCGGATACCGGTATCCTGCGCAAACCGGATAGCCTTGCGCATGATCTCCAGCCCCTGGTTGCGTACCGCGTCATCTTCGCTGCCCAGCGGAAAACGCCGGTGCGCGCTCAGACACATTGAAGGAACGCGAACGCCCGTTTCGGCTATCGCAGCCACCAGTGCCAGACGCTGCTCAGGGTTCCAGTCGAGGCGGGCCAGACGGGCATCGGTTTCATCTACCGACATTTCGACAAAATCGAAACCCAGCGTTTTCGCCAGTCGCAACCGTTCCAGCCAGCACTCCCCGGCAGGGAGTGCTTTTTCGTAGATGCCCAGCGGGATCTGTTTTGACAACATATCCGCTCCTTAGCCCCACAACTGAGCAATTGAGCGCTTGAACTGACGCGCCGCTTCAACTGGATCTGCGGCATCGCGGATACTGCGCCCGGCAATAAAAACGTGAATGGGAATGCCCTTGAACAGCGGCAAATCTTCCAGCGCCAGTCCACCGGTAACCGTCACCTTAAAGCCCATTTCGGCCAGTTTTTTCACCGCGCTGATATCCGCCTCACCCCATGCGACCCCTGCCGCCTGCGCATCACGACTGCGGTGATAAACGACTTGTTGAATGCCTGCATCGCGCCACTGCTGGGCCTGTTGCCACGTCCAGTAGCCGGTCAGTTCAATCTGCACGTCGCCGTTAAACTCTTTCGCCACATCCAGCGCACCTTTCGCGGTGTTAATATCGGCGCAACAGATCACGGTCACCCAGTCGGCATTGGCTTCAAAGCACATTCTTGAAAGGATTTTCCCGGCATCGGCAATTTTGGCGTCGGCCAGTACGATTTTGTGAGGATACAGCGCCTTAAGATCGCGAACAGCCCGAACGCCCTCGCCAACACATAAAATGGTCCCAACCTCAATAATATCCACCTCTTCGGCAATTAAGCGGGTGGTTGCATAAGCGTGTGACAGCGTCTGGTTATCCAGGGCTACCTGCAACATCGGTAAATCAGACATGTTTTTTTGCTCCTTATACAGACGCCGCCGTGGCGCTATCAATTAAATCCAGTACCTGCTGCGCCGTGCGACAGGCGCGTAAACGGTCAAAATTCGCTTCATCTTCAAACAAGTTGACGATTTGCATGATGCCGTCTTCCTGATGAGTACGCGCATCCACTGCCGCCATTGTGATAAGGATGTCGACCGGGTCGTTGTCCTCGTGATTAAAAACCAGCGGTGTTTTGAGGGTCACCAGCGCAAAGCCATTTTTCTTCACCCCTTCTTCCGGGCGGCCATGGGGCATGGCAAGTCCCGGGGCAATCACGAAGTACGGTCCAAACCGTTCCACACCGTCCAGAATGGCCTGGTAGTAACGCGGTTCAACAACCTCAGCCTCTACCAGCAGATCCACGCCAAGCTTCACCGCCTCCTGCCACGTACTGGCCTCTGCCTGCAAGCGAATCGCATTGTTCTCCGCCAGCGAGTCACGTAATTTCATAGTGAGTCCTTATTTCACATCCTGTGCAAAATGGGCGTTGATGACTTCCATTAGCTTCGGACCAAAATCAGCGGCAGAGAGCATATTGCGTACCCCGACCACGTACTTATTACCGGAGACTTCGATTTCACTGGCGACATGGGTAGAGGCAATGATGATGTCCGCCCCGCTCAGCTCACTTTTGTATTCCCCCACCGCGCAGCTGTTCACCGTATGGTCGACCTTTTGTTGCGTCAAAAACTGATCAACTTTCATTTTCATGATCATGGAACTACCTTGCCCACAACCACACACAGCCAGAATACGTACGGTCATAATCAAACTCCTTTTTAAACAGAGTGTTCTGTCAGTTGTTTTTCCGCATCTTCCTCAGCACGCAGGGCGCGGCCGGCGAAGAACATGTAAGCCAGCGCAATCAGTATCATCACGGCCATAAACGCGATCCCCACGGAGGCAAAGCCTTGCATCATCGGCGGTGCCAGGATGGACCAGTCAGCCATTCCCATCCATGCGCTCATTCCCGTCAGTTTTACCGCCCAGACACAGCCAAAAATTTCGATCATGCCCATCACCAGGCAAATCTTGATGGCGGCACGCCAGCCGCCGAAGTGGTTGGCAAAGACGCCAATGGTGGCGTTGGAGAAAAACATCGGGATAAAGCCAGGAATGATGAGAATGGAGGAGCCGCAGGCAATCAGGATGCCGACCGCAATCAACTGGCCGATAGTCCCCCACATAAAGCCCCAGACCACCGCGTTCGGTGCGAAGCTGTAAATCGCCGCACAGTCAATCGCCAGCACAGCCCCCGGAATCAAGCGCTGAGAAATACCGTTAAAGGCTTCGGAAAGCTCGGCGACAAACATACGCACGCCCTGGACGATAATGAAAATCGCCACTGCAAACTGGAAGCCGGTTTGCAGGATATAGACCGTCCAGTGAGTTTTCCCCGCCATCGTCTGAACGGTATCAAGGCCAAAAGAGAGCAGAATCGCACCAAAAAAGACCGTCATGACAATGGCGGTAGAGACGATGTTGTCATGGAAGATATTCAGCCAGCCCGGCAGTTTCAGATCTTCAACGCTTTCCTCTTTTTTCCCAAGGTACGGCGCGATTTTGTAAGCGATCCAGGAGGCGAACTGCTGCTGGTGACCGATAGAGAAACCGCAATTATCTGTCACTTCCTGTGTTGGTTTGTACATCATATTGGAGGTAATGCCCCAATAGAGTGAAACCAGCACGGCAGCACAGATAATGGTGGTCCACATGGAGTAACCGAGAATAAAGAAGAACACCGCAATCAGACCGGCCTGCTGGAACATGATGTGCCCGGTCAGCATGATGGTGCGAATACCAGTAATACGCCGCAGCAGGACGTAAATAATGTTTAGCGCCAGGGCCAGCAGTACCGCATAACCCACCCAACTGTACGCATCGCCCATACGTTCGATGGTCGCCATCATTGACGCGTAGGTGTCAGAAATCGCACCGTTGATGCCGTATACGTCAGACATTTTGGCAACCACCGGTTTAAACGTGCTGGTCAGGATCCCCGACCCCGCCTGCAGCAACATAAAGCCGATGATCGTTTTGATCGTGCCTTTAACGATAACGCTGACACTTTTTCTCAACAGGATATAGCCAATACAGGTCACGATCCCCAGCAGCAACGGGGCATTGGTCATCACCTGATTAAAAAAGACAGTGAAGACGTTGTAGAGAATCTCCATAACTCGCTCCAGTAAGAAAGTGGCTGCATTTGTGCAATGCAGCACAAGGTGAAAACACTCTATCAATCATAAATAATCACAAAAAGATTGTTTTTGATTAATTGTGATGCATCACGCAATTTATTTCCCCATTCTCATTACACATACATATCCAGTACAAGAACCCGCAAAACAATTTATTAAATTCATATAGTTAGTAAAAACATCAGAGAAATCAGCATGCAAAGCGTATCGTAGCAACACAATCACAATGCGATTTAACACGCCAAACCCTGTTGCGATCATGATGAAACTGTGAAAATATAAATCACAAGTTATCACAATATGATTTTTTTTGATTAAACAGGTAAGGAGCGACACCATGAGTAAGATTGAAACCATTACCCGGGAATCATGGATTCTGAGCACTTTTCCCGAGTGGGGAAGCTGGCTTAATGAGGAAATTGAGCAGGAACGTGTCGCTCCCGGCACCTTTGCTATGTGGTGGCTGGGCTGTACCGGTATCTGGCTGAAATCAGAAGGAGGTACCAATGTGTGCGTCGATTTCTGGTGCGGTACGGGCAAGCAGAGCCACGGTAATCCATTGATGAAAAAAGGGCATCAGATGCAGCGCATGGCAGGTGTTGAAAAACTGCAGCCAAACCTGCGCACCACGCCGTTTGTGCTGGATCCGTTCGCTATTCGTCAGGTCGATGCCATCCTCGCCACTCACGATCACAACGATCATATTGATGTAAACGTCGCCGCTGCCGTCATGAAGAACTGTGCCGATGATGTCCCCTTCATCGGTCCACAGACCTGCGTCGATTTATGGATTGGCTGGGGTGTACCAAAGTCACGCTGTATCGTCGTCAAACCGGGTGATGTTGTTCGCGTAAAAGATATTGAAATTCATGCACTTGATGCGTTTGATCGCACCGCGTTAATTACCCTGCCTGCAGAGCAAAAAGCGGCTGGCGTACTGCCTGACGGCATGGATCAGCGTGCAGTTAACTACCTCTTTAAAACCCCCGGCGGTACGCTATACCACAGCGGTGACTCGCACTATTCCAACTACTATGCGAAACATGGTAATGAGTACCAAATTGATGTGGCATTGGGTTCCTACGGCGAGAACCCGCGCGGCATTACCGACAAAATGACCAGCGCCGACATACTGCGTATGGCGGAAGCGCTAAATACAAAAGTCGTGATCCCATTCCACCACGATATCTGGTCTAATTTTCAGGCCGATCCACAAGAGATTCGTGTTCTGTGGAACATGAAAAAAGACCGCTTACAGTATGGCTTTAAGCCTTATATCTGGCAGGTGGGCGGGAAATTTACCTGGCCTGTGGATAAAGATAATTTCGAGTATCACTACCCACGTGGTTTTGACGATTGCTTTACTATCGAGCCCGATTTACCGTTTAAGTCCTTCCTCTAAAAGCCGGAGCGGGTGCCGTGTGCACCCGCTTTTATCATCAGTATCGTGCACTTATCTTTAGTAATTTCAGGCTATTTCAAATATCATCTTTTCACATCATTAATCATCGGAATAGCTCATGACGGAAGCGCAACGACATCAAATACTGCTGGATCAACTGTCGCAGACGGGCTTTATTACGGTTGAAGAAGTGATCGCCAGCCTGGGCGTTTCTCCTGCAACCGCACGTCGCGATATCAACAAGCTGGATGAAAGTGGCAAACTTAAGAAGGTGCGTAACGGCGCCGAAGCCATCAGCCAGCAGCGTCCGCGCTGGTCGCCGATGAATATCCATGAGGCACTGCACCACGATGAAAAAGTACGTATCGCCAGAGCCGCATCACAGCTCGTTAGCGCGGGTGAAAGCGTAGTGATCAACTGTGGATCAACGGCCTTCCTGTTGGGCCGTGAAATCTGCGGTAAACCGGTACAAATCATCACTAACTACCTGCCGCTCGCCAATTACCTCATCGAACAAGAACACGAAAGCGTGGTCATCATGGGCGGACAGTACAACAAGACGCAGTCCATCACCCTGAGCCCGCAAAGCAGTGAAAATAGCCTCTATGCCGGTCACTGGATGTTTACCAGCGGCAAAGGGCTGACGGCAGAAGGTCTTTATAAAACCGACATGCTGACGGCCATGGCCGAACAGAAGATGCTGAACATGGTGGGAAAACTGGTCGTTCTGGTGGATAGCAGCAAAGTCGGTGAGCGTGCGGGTATGCTGTTCAGTAACGCCGATCAAATCGATTTGGTGATCACCGGAAAACAGGCCAACCCCGAAATCCTCAAAAAACTTGAGGATCAGGGAGTTAAAGTGATGCGCGTGTAGTTAAAGATGCTCGGTGAAAAAGCGGACGGTGGCCGTCAGGGCGGTGGGTGTTATGCGATGTTTTACGCCTGCTTCCCACAGGCAGGTTAACTGCTCGTCCAGACGTGCAGCCGTCAACGCCTGCTGCAGGCGTAATGTTTCCGCTGCGGGTACAACGTCGTCCTCCTCCCCATGCCAGAGAAAAAGCGGACGGTTGGCAAGCTGTGCTAATTGCCCACTGATATCCCATTTTGCTAACGGCGCGACAATCGCATCGAACGCCGCCTGCTCTTCCGGTGTTGTCACCTCCAGCGGCGGAAAAAGGGAATTCGCCAGGGTGGAGAAATAGCCGGAACCCATCAGGCAGGCAACGCTCCTGACTTCCGGAAACTGCGTCATAATACCGAGCGCCGTCATGCCGCCCATCGATGCGCCCCCCACGCCCAGCCGCTGATTGTCGATCAATCCCTGCTGATACAGTGCCGCTTTCAGCGCCGCAAACTCCGTAAAATTACCCTGCAAAATTTGCCAGAAACGCTGTAGCCGCCGCGTTTCATCACCGTCAAACCGGGCTCCATGCTCCGGCGCGTCAGGCATAACGACCCGAAACCCGGCCTGAGCCAGCGCCACGGCAAAATAGCTATATACCAGCTTGGAGGAGGTAAATCCGTGGTAAAAAACAATACAGGGTAATGGCTGTGCCTCTTTTCCCGCCGGGAACGCGTGTAATGCTTCAATCCCGGCAAAATGCCGTACATCGAGTTCTATCATTGGCCTCTCCTTGATCTATAGTGCTGGTATGCCATCACGCCTTCGAAGGTGCAAGTCAACGTTCGCATATCAAGTGTTAGCATTGTGATAAAGATGCTGCGCCGATCGCATTTTCATTCGAAACTTATGTTGGCAATAGCAAAATTGGGAACATTCCCCTCTTGCCTGTTTATTATGGAACTACACTATGGCTATCAGGAAACATGAAAACATGATGCGCTGGTTTCTCCCCCTTGTTATGGCGCTGTTTTTGAGTGGATGTAGCGTGCTGGAAGGTAAACCACAGCCCGCCCCGCCCGTCAGCGATCATCCGCAGGAGATAAGTCGTAATCAGACGCAAAACCTGCATGAAATGGGTGCATTTAGCGTATCGGTGCTGGGTTCGCCTATGGACGTTGAAGATGAAATAAAAGCCAGAGCTACCGCTGAAAAAGCGGATTACTACGTCATTCTGATGATGGATGACACGGTCATTCCAGGCCGCTGGTATGCAAGGGCTATGTTGTATCGTCATTAAGTAAACGTCTGGGTTTAAGGAAGATTTACACTGCTTTGCGTCCTTTTATGTTTGCCTGTGCACAATGGAATGTATGGAATTTTCGCGCGATGGAGTGCCCTGGAAAAAATCGGGGTAACGTGGAATGGAGCTGATAGATATGAAACGATCTCTTGCCTTAAACTCACTGTTGCTTTCTACCGGCTTAGCCAGCATAACAGCGCAGCCAGCAGAGTTCGCGAGCGCTGACTGCGTCACCGGGCTGAATGAAATTGGCCTGATTTCTGTCAACAATGTTTCCGGAAGTCCACAGGATGTGGAGCGTGTCATCGCGCTGAAGGCAGACGAACAGGGAGCATCCTGGTACCGTATTATTCAGATGCAGGAAGAACAACGGGCAGATAACTGGCGGGTGCAGGCCATACTTTATGCCTGACATGTATATACCCGAAAAAGCCACTTTTAAAGAGTGGCTTTTTTGTTTACTTCATTGTTAACAATGATTTACGAAGATGGAACTTTTTAGTAACATTTAGTTACATTGACACATTAAATGTTATCGAATTATTGCCGTTGAAGGTGCTGACATTCTTTTCAGCGGATATTTTATGAGCACCTTTTTTAGTCGCATTGGACTCGGCACCAAACTTTCTCTTTTGACGGGCACAAGCGTAGCCGTGCTTTTCCTGGTTTTCACCTTTCTGTTAAGCAATAAAGCCAGCCAACAACTAGAAACGTTGGCAGTGGAAGATCTCCATAACCAGTCCACGGGCGTCCAGGATATGGTAGAAATGTTTAACAGCAGCCTGAGCGAAGAAGTTGAAAGCTATACCCGTCTGTTCAGCAGTTTTTTGCCTCAACCTGTGACCATCGATCAGGCGCAACGCCGTGAAATTAACGGCATTAGCGTTCCCTTGCTGAAAGGGGGCGACAGTGACCTTCATGAAAACAATGCCATTGTTGATGATTTTCTTACCCGCACCGGGGCTATCGCCACGCTGTTTGTGCGCAGTGGCGATGACTTTGTGCGCGTTGCTACCTCGTTACGTAAAGAGAATGGCGATCGTGCGATAGGCACGAAACTGGACAAAGCCAGCCCGGCTTTTGCTCCGGCGTTGAAAGGCGAAACCTACCGTGGGCTGGCCTTATTATTCGGTAAGCGCTACATCACGCAATACCAGCCGGTAAAAGATAACAATGGCAATACCATAGCCATCTTATTTGTCGGCGTGGACATCACCCACTCATGGGAGATCATGCGCAGCAAGATCCTCGGACGCCAGCTTGGCGATAGCGGCCATTTCTACGTACTGGATCGTAATAATGGTAAGAACTACGGTAATTACCTGTTCCACCCCAGCGAGGAGGGTAAACGCCCGCAGTGGGATGAGCGCGATCTGAATACCGTTCTGCAACAGACTACCGGTACGCTGGAACAGCAGCGCCCCGATGGCCATCGACAAATGCTCTCATGGATAACTGTGCCCGGCTGGAACTGGACGGTGGTGGGCGAAGTCGACAAGGCGGCATTACTCAATGACGTCAACACGTTACGCAACCAGTTCCTGATAGCCGGGCTGGTCCTCTCTCTGCTGTTTGCCGCACTGTTTGTGGTGATTGTTCGCCGCTGGCTGACCCGCCCTCTTCGTGATGCCATTGGCCTGGCCAGCCGCTATGCGTCGGGCGATCTGCGGGCCACTCTGGAGGTCAAACGTCAGGACGAAGTGGGGCAACTCATTGATGCCATCAACGGAATCGGTAATGGCTTGCATGCCATTGTTTTACAAGTGCGTGAATCGGCCAGTGATATTCACCACGGCACCAATGCGCTTGCCGCCGACAGCAGTGAAATCAGCGAGCAAATTAACAAGCAGGCCAGCAGCGTCGAGGAGACCTCAGCCAGCATGGAGCAACTTGCGGCGACCCTACAGCAGAATGCCGCCAATATGGAAGAGATGCAGTCGCTGGTGAATGAAACCGCCCGGGAAGTACAAAAGGGTGGCATAACCGTCGAAGAAGCGGTTGCCACCATGGACGCGATTCGTACCGCCTCGCAGCGAATTGCCGACATCACCCATGTGATTGAATCTATCGCCTTCCAGACCAATATCCTGGCGCTTAACGCTGCGGTTGAAGCCGCTCGCGCCGGGGAACATGGTAAAGGATTTGCCGTCGTGGCCCAGGAAGTACGAGCGCTGGCAGCCCGCAGCGCCAATGCGGTAAAAGAGATCGATGAACTGACCAGCGATACACTCAAAAAAGTCCATGAGGGACATACGTTATCCAACAATACCCGACAGGCGATGGGCTCTATCACCGCGCATATGAACCACATTAACCAGTTGGTTAACGAGATTAATAACGCCTCTCATGAGCAGTCGGCAGGGATTAATCAGGTCAATATCGCCATGACGCATATTGGTGAAGCCACGCATATTAACGCAGGACGGGTTTCGCGCAGTGAGCAAACCGCTGGCACGCTGCGCGAAAAAGGGGCACATCTGACGGAGGTGGTCCGCCTGTTCAGCCTGAAAACGGACTAACCGAGACCGCCCGTGGCACGCAGCAGCAGGTCACTCTGGACCTGCTCAGCCACAACAGACGCGCCGCGTACATCCAGCATCATCCGGCACCAGGCTTGTGCTATTGACGGGGGAGCGAATTGCAACAATTGCGCCCCCGTCGCTAGCAGATACAGTTGCCGGGTAATCTCCCGCCCTTGCGCCTCAAGAGGTTTACGCAACTGTTGCTGTAACTGACGCCAGGCACGATCAAAATGCCTGTCCTGACCTTTGACCGCACCAAACGCATCGTGCAACAACTCACTGATGCCCTGCTGTTTAGCCAGCACGCGTAAGACATCAAGACACATAATATTGCCTGAACCCTCCCAGATACTGTTCACCGGCATTTCCCGATAAAGCCGGGGAAGCTCGCTCTCCTCGCAATAGCCAATGCCGCCCAGCACTTCCATGGCTTCGGCAACAAAGGGCATACCCGCTTTGCAGACCGCGAATTTCGCAACGGGGGTAAACAGCCGTGCCCAAAGCGTCTCTTCCGGCTTAGTGCGACCATCCCAGGCGCGGGCAAGGCGAAATAAAAACGCCGTCTGCCCTTCCAGTTGCAACGCCATCCGGCTAAGGACTTCCCGCATCATTGGCTGGTCGACGAGATGTTTTCCGAATGCCTGACGCTGATGAGCATGGTACAGGGCAACGGAAAATGCCCGGCGCATCAGACCGTGGCTACCCAGCGCACAGTCAAAACGGGTCAGACCGCCCATTTTGAGGATTTGACGCACGCCGTCGCCCTCTTCTCCTACCAGCCAGCCGCTGGCCTCGCAAAATTCTGCTTCGCTGCTGGCATTCGAGCGGTTACCCAACTTGTCTTTCAGACGTTCGAGCCGCACACCGTTGCGCTGTCCGTCAGGTAAAAAACGCGGCACAAAAAAGCAGGAGAGTCCGCCTTCCGCCTGCGCCAGGACCAGATGCGCATCGCTCTGCGGCACCGAGAAAAACCATTTGTGCCCCACCAGCCGGTAGCTGTCACCACTGCGTTGCGCCCGCGTGGTATTACTGAGCACGTCCGAGCCGCCCTGTTTTTCCGTCATCCCCATGCCAATCAGCAGACCGCGCTTTTGGTTGCCTGGCGCGAGATGCGGGTCGTAACGGTCGCTCATCAGCGGTTTGAGCCAATCCTGAAAAGGCGCAGGAAGCGAATGCTGCAATAGCGGCGTGGCGGCAAAGGTCATGGTAACCGGGCATAATGAACCGGCTTCCACCTGTGCATGGAGCACAAACCGCGCGGCGCGGGCAACAAACGAGCCGCTGCGCGCGTCCTCTTCCCATGCCAGGTTATGAACACGGTTTGCGCACAGGCCTTGCATCAGTAAGTGCCATGCCGGGTGAAACCGTACATCATCGAGTCGTGCCCCCGTCGGGTCATAACGCAGCAGTTCCGGGGGATTAACGTTGGCCAGCCTGCCGAGCTCCAGCGATTCTGCCGTACCCAATTGCTGACCGATACTGGCCAGTAAATCAGTATCCCAGGCTGCGCCTTCACGGATAACAGCGTCATACAGGGCTCGGTCAGAAAGGAAAAGATTGCTGTTATTCAGGGGGATGGGTTGATTAAAAACGGTATGCGTTTGCCAGTGCATCTGTTTGCCCTCCATCAATGGCATCGGCAATAAGTATGGGCAGATGGCAGGCATTCCGCCCGCGATAGCGGTCACAAAATGGTGCGTATGGGCGCTTTCTGTTTGCGTTACCCGCACTTAGCGGCGAGGCTTAACAATATGAAACCAGGAACGGTGACGCCCATGACAACAACACATGCACAAAAAAGAGCGCTGGTCGCAGGCTCTATCGGTAATTTTATCGAATGGTACGAGTTTGCGGTCTATGGCTTTCTTGCCACGGTGATTGCGAAGAACTTTTTTACCCTCGAAGGTGAATCTGCTATCACCAGTCTGATCCTGACCTATGCCGCCTTTGCCGTCGCCTTTTTCTTCCGTCCGTTAGGTGCAGTGGTGTTTGGCCGCATGGGTGACCGGATAGGCCGTAAGCCAACGCTGATCATTGTCCTCGTACTGATGACCCTGGCGACAGCGGCCATTGGCGTGGTGCCGGTTTATGCCAGTATCGGCGTCGCCGCACCGCTGCTTATTACCGGCCTGCGCATTTTGCAGGGTCTGTTTGCCGGTGGGGAATATGGCGGGGCCGTCTCGCTGATGACCGAGTTTGCCCCACGAGGTAAGCGCGGTTTGTACGGTGCATGGCAGTCATTGACCGTCGCCCTCGGTCTGCTGGCGGGGGCCGGGGTCGTAGCATTGCTGTCAGCATTACTTAGTCCGGAGGCCCTTCATGACTGGGGCTGGCGTATTCCCTTTTTCATCGCGATTCCAATGGGCGCCGTTGCGCTCTGGCTTCGCGTTCATATGGAAGAGACACCCAGTTTTGTACATCAGCAAGCGCAGGCCGCTCCGCCTCAGGCGGCCAGTTTCGCCAGTACGCTAAAAGCCATCATCACCGGGATTGGTCGCCTGATGGTCTGGTCAGCGGCGGGTTATACCTATCTGGTGATTATGCCGACCTATCTTCAGTCTTCGCTGCACACTGGCTTTAACCAGGCACTATTGATAGCGGTGATTTCTAATGCCGGGTTCGCCCTGACGATTATCCCCTCCGGCATGCTGAGCGATAGGATTGGTCGACGCACCGTGATGGTCACCGCCGCAGTGCTGTTGCTCATCCTGGCGCTGCCGCTGCTGAAAGTGTTACAGGCGGAATCAAGCACGATATTTATCAAGGCGGTGGTGGTGTTTATCGCCGGTGGACTGGTGGGGATGCTGGCAGGGCCTGGGCCCGCCATGCTGGCGGAGATGTTCCCGACCAGGGTTCGTTATACCGGCCTGGGGCTTGCCTATTCGCTGTCGAATGCGATTTTCTCAGGCTGTGCGGGGCTAATTATTACCGGGCTGATTAAGCAGACGGGGAATCTGGATATTCCGGCATATTACGTAATGGCAACGGCGGTGGTGAGTGTAATTGCGCTGATGACGCTCAGGAAGGATGATCACCAGCGTTCACTGGAGGAGTAATGCAGTCTGGCGCCCTCGCCTTGCTGGGGGCCGTGCGGTCTGATGCCCTCACCCCAGCCCTCTCCCACAGGGAGAGGGAGTAAACACTAAAAACAGCAACCAACGTTGCTGTTTTGCTTTTACCTCTACGGGGAGAGGGTGCAAACACTAAAAAGGCAACTTACGTTGCCTTTTGCGGTTTATTTTGTGCGCTGGCGAACGGCTTCGAACAGGCAGATGCCGGTAGCGACCGACACGTTCAGTGACGACACGCTGCCCGCCATCGGAATGCTGATCAACTCATCGCAATGCTCACGTGTCAGACGGCGCATCCCCTCACCTTCCGCCCCCATCACCAGCGCCATCGGGCCGGTCATTTTGCTCTGGAACAGGGTGTGGTCAGCTTCACCCGCGGTGCCGACAATCCAGATATTCTCTTCCTGTAGCAGACGCATGGTACGCGCCAGGTTGGTCACACGGATCAGCGGGACGTTTTCTGCCGCACCACAGGCCACTTTTTTGGCGGTCGCGTTTAACTGGGCAGATTTGTCTTTCGGCACGATGATAGCGTGAACGCCCGCCGCATCGGCGCTACGCAGGCAGGCGCCGAGGTTATGGGGATCGGTAACGCCATCAAGGATCAGGAAGAAAGGCTGCTCAAGACTGGCGATCAGATCCGGCAGATCGTTCTCCTGATACTGACGACCCGGTTTGACGCGAGCGATAATGCCCTGATGCACCGCCCCTTCGCTTTTCTCATCCAGATATTGACGGTTAGCGACCTGAATCACGACACCCTGCGCTTCCAGCGCGTGAATCAGGGGCATCAGACGTTTGTCTTCGCGCCCCTTGAGAATAAACACTTCCTGAAAACGTTCCGGAGCGCGTTCCAGCAGGGCCTGCACCGCATGGATGCCGTAAATCATTTCACTCATCAATGGTACTCATTTGAGGCGATATCGCCGGGTTGAATAGGCTGTGAGACATTCACATCGCCACATTATAACCGACAGACGCCCCAGATCGAATCAACTAAGATGACGTTTCGCCTCCTGGCGGACGCGGTGTAAAACGTGCTGCTTGATTTCGCCGTAACGCGGGTGCTCCGCCAGCGTTTCAATGTCGCGCTCGCGGCCAAAGGGCAGGACAATCTCTTCGACAATTTTTCCCGGTTTGGCCGACATCACCAGGATGCGGTCAGCCAGAAACAGTGCTTCTTCCACATCGTGGGTGACGAACAGTAGCGTGGTGCCGGTCGTCAGCCAGGCCTCGCGCAGCAGCTCCTGCATCATCAGACGGGTTTGTGCATCCAGTGCGCCGAAGGGTTCATCCAGCAGTAGCACTTCTGGCCCCGGCAGCCAGGCGCGGGCCAGCGCCACACGCTGCTTCATGCCCCCGGAAAGCTGCCACGGCGCATGCTGCTCAAAGCCTTTCAGGCCCACGCGGTTCAGCCAGTCCTGCGCCCGCGCATTGACCTCTTCTTTTTGATAGCGGCCCAGGCGCGGGCCAAAGGTGACGTTATCCAGCACCGACAGCCACGGGAACAGATTCGGCTGCTGGAAAATCATGCCGCGCTCCGGCCCCGGCTGCCGCACCGGTTTTCCGCTCGCCAGCACGTGGCCGCTGTCCGGTTTGGTAAACCCGGCGACCAGGTTGAGAATGGTGGATTTGCCGCAGCCCGACGGGCCTAACAGCACGACAAACTCTCCTTTATCGAGGGTGAGATCTATCCCCTCCAGCACCGTAAACGGCTGCGGTTTAGCCGCAAAAGAGAGGGAGACATTTTCAAGCGCGATGGCAGTCATTATTCTTTCCCCGCCCACGGGACAAACAGACGTTGTAGCCCCAGCAGTAATAAATCCAACAGATACCCCGTCCCGCCCAGGAGCAGGATGCCGAGCATGACGATGTCGGTACGTAAATAAGAGCTGGCGTTAATCACCATCCAGCCGAGGCCTGAACTGGCGGCGACCATCTCAGCGGCAATCAACGAGGTCCAGCCAATACCAATAGAGAGCCTGACGGTGGTAAAGAGATCCGGCAGGGCATCCGGCAGCACCACACGCAGGAAAATCTGCCCTTTGGTTGCCCCCAACGTTTGCGCCACCCGTATGCGTGCCCGACCAATCCGCTCCACCGCCGCCGACGCCCCCACCACCACACTCAGGAAGGTGGCGATAAAGATCAGGAAGAATTTCGACGCTTCCCCTATCCCCAGCCAGACCACGGCCAGCGGGATCAGCGCGATTTTCGGTAACGGGCGCAGGAACTGCACAAACGGGTTAAGTACCGCGGACAAACCGGGTGACAGCCCCATCAGCAGTCCGAGCGGGATACCCAGCACAATCGCGACCGCAAAGGCGCTCAGCGCACGGGCCAGGCTCACCGCCACATGCTGCCAGAGCGGGACCTGGCGGTAACCGTCCGCCAGTAGCTCTTCAGCCGTCAGGCCAATATCGGTGAGTGACGGCAGTAACAGCGGGTCCACCCATTGCCGGGTGGCCGCCAGTTGCCAGAGCGCGAAGAAAACCGCCACCGAAAACACGCTGATGGCGATATGCTGACCTACTTTCATTTTGCCGCCGCTTCCCGGATGTAACGGGAATCAATCGCCGTGTCCCAGTTGTCCGGGATATCCTGCTTACGAATTTCGCCAATGCCTGCGAGGAAGTTAGAGGTTTTGGTCAGCGCCTTGCCGATGCCGCTATGGGTGGTGTCCGTGCCGTTACCCAGCCAGGCCGCTGTGCCCTGATCAGCAAGCGTTGGGTACTCCAGCCCGCCCAGCGTATTGGCAGCGGTGGTGACCGGTGCGCCCACTTCTTTCGCAACGATGGCGGCAGCGCTTTCCGGGTCTTTCTTAAACTCGTCGACTTTCTGCTGATGCACGCGCAGGAAGGCGCTTACTGCTTCCGGGTACTGTTCGGCAAAGGCCTTACGTACCACGTAGTTGTTGTAAATCAGGTAGCCCTCTTTTTGCAGATCTTTGGTGGCAAAGACCTGGTGACCACCGGAGGATTCCAGCTCCTGTGCAAAGGGAGCCCAGACATAACCTGCGTCAATATCGCCGCGTTTCCAGGCTGCCACCATCTCTGCCGGGCGCAATGGCAGGAGGGTGATTTTGCTGCGATCGAGTTTATTGACGCTAATTGCCGCTTCCAGCGCATAAGCCGCCGTGGAATTTGGCGGATAGGCCACGCGTTTCCCTTCAATATCTTTAATCGTGTTGATGCCGTTTTTGCCAATTAAACGTTCATAACTGGCAATGACGCCTGAGACACCAATAATCTCTACCGGTAATTTACGGACAATACCCGCCGTTGCCGGACTGGATCCGAAATTGGCAATATCAATTGCGTTACTGGCGAAATAATTAAGGGCATCGGCACCGGAGGCAAATTGCACCCATTTTACCTGGCTGTGTAAGGCTTTATCTAAAGAGCCGTCGGCTTTGGCGAGCATTAATACCTGAGAGCCACCGCTATAAGCCACACGGACTTCTGGAGGATTGGCGGCCATACTGATATTGGCCCACAGGCTGCCTGCTGCGAGTAATATGCCGAGCGTTTTTTTCATTTCTTTTTCCTTGAGGTAAATGCGAGTCATCTTTCCCGCGAAGCAGGGGAAAATAGTCAATTAAAGCCTGTTGTTTTATGCCAGTTGCGTGAGGCGATAGTCCTGCCAGAGGCAGGAACATCGTTCGGCCAGCGATTGTGCGGGGTCGTGCGTAAGTGACAGGAACGGCGCTTCCACCGCGCGCAGAGCCACCGGGACTTCCGTGCAAGCCAGCACCAGTTGCTGCGCGCCACGCGCCATCAGCGCCAGCGCCTGCAATGAGAGCAGTTCGCCCCCCTCGGCCAGTTTGCCGCGCTTCACAGCATAGCAGCCGGGCACAAACCACTCCGCCAGCTCGTCTTCTGTAGGCGTAATGGATTCAATCCCCTGCGCTGCCAGACGCTGCTGAAACCAGCCGGCGTCCAGTGTCCCTTTGGTGGCAATGATGCCAACACGTTCGGGCTTTTTCGCCACCGTTAACAGCGCATCCAGGGTTGCATCCACGATATGCAGAATGGGCGCATCGCTGGCGGCGCTCAGTTGCGGATACCAGTGGTGCGCGGTGTTACAAGGAATAGCGATATGGCTCGCCCCCGCCTGGTTCAATTTTTCAATGCCTTCAAGTAACTGAGGCAACGGCGACGGACCAGTCCCGGCCAGCGCCTTTTGCCGGTCGGCGATTTGCGGCACATTCCACACTACCGACGGCAGGTGATGTTGATCGCTCTGCGCCGGTGTGGCGTCGAGCAATTTGTGCTGAAAGTCGAGCGTGGCGAGCGGCCCCATGCCGCCCAGCACGCCAAGCAAAAAGGGCTTAGCCATGACGGGCATGCGCCTCCAGCACCTGACGATAGCCAAACAGACCAACGGAACCACCGGTGTGGATAAACACCACGTTCTCATCCTTGCGGAAATGGCCCTTGCGAATCAGGTCGACAAGCCCGGCAGCCCCTTTCCCGGAATAGACCGGGTCGAGAAGAATACCTTCATGGCGGGCAAAGAGGGTCAGCGCCTCCAGCATGCTCTCGGTTGGCAGGCCATAACCGTCACCAACGTAATCGCTGTTCGCCACCACCGCCTCACGCGGCAGCTCACCCGGCACACCCAGCAACGCCAGGGTGCGCGAGGCCAGATTCCAGACGTTCTCTTCCTGCTTCGTCTTCGGTGCGCGAACGCTAATCCCCAGCACAGGCACCTGGCTGTTGGTGGCGGTAAACCCGGCGACCAGCCCGGCTTGAGTACCTGTACTGCCGGTAGCGTGCACGACATGATCAATACGCAAACGTAACTGTGAAGACTGGTACAGTAACTCTTCGACACAGGCGACATAACCCAGCGCACCAATGGGGTTAGAGCCACCGCCGGGGATGATGTAGGGGTTATGGCCCTGCTCACGCAGCGTCGCGGCATACTCTTCCATTGCCTGCTGCATATCGGTGCCGCCCGGCAGATGGGCAACGATTTCGCCGCCCAGCAAATCATCCAGCAGGACATTCCCGGAGCGTTGATAGTCTTCGCCAAAGTCGGTAACGCGTTTTTCCAGCAGCACTTTTGCGGCCAGCCCAAGTTTCGCCGCTCCGGCAATGGTCTGGCGCACATGGTTAGACTGGGTCGCCCCCTGGGTAATGATCACATTGGCTTTTTTCTCCAGCGCATCGGCCAGCAGAAATTCCAACTTACGGGTTTTATTGCCGCCGCTGGCAAGCCCTGTCGCATCATCGCGCTTGATCCATATTTTCGGACCGCCGAGTAATGCAGAGAGATTATTCAGAGGCTCCAGGGGGGTGGAAAAATGGCCGAGCGAAAGTCGGGGAAAGCGCGCCAGATGCATAACGACTCCTTGCTAAATAAGCGAATAACAGATGGGAGTCACTATACACATCAGATTCTGAGCGCTAATCACCAATAATAAATATCGATTCTCACAATTTAGCTAAGTCAAAGAAATAACCGCCCTGAGGGCTATTTCTATTACACGCGGGAATATATTACGTTAAAAAAGAATAACCCCTCTGCATAGAGAGGGGTTATCAGGCGGTATTTCAGCGCTATTTATTCAGCGTCTTTCTTTTTTGACGCACGCTTCGCTTTAGTCGCTGCGGCAATTTTTTGCGTCTTCGCGGACGGCTTTTTCACGCTTTTTTCTTTCTTCGGTTTCGCGGGGCTTTTCGCTTTACGGAATGCGCTGTCGGGTTCGAAATTAACTTTCTTACCGGTCTGACGACGTTTACCCGACGGCTTAGCGCCGTTACCTTTCTTCGCGTTTTCACGTGCGGTTTTACCGACATTACGCGGACCGCGTTCGCTGGAAATCAACGAGAAGTCGATTTTACGCTCGTCCATATTGACCGCTTCCACACGCACTTCCACTTTGTCGCCCAGACGGTAAGTCTGGCCGCCCGATTCGCCAATCAGACGCTGGCCCACCTGGTCGAAGCGATAGTAGTCATTATCGAGCGTGGAGACGTGCACCAGACCATCGATAAACAGATCGGTCAGGCGAACAAAGAAGCCAAAGCCAGTGACGCTGGCAATCACGCCAGGGAAGGTGTTGCCCACATGGTCCTGCATAAAGTCGCATTTCAGCCAGTCAGAGACTTCGCGGGTCGCTTCATCCGCACGACGTTCAGTCATCGAGCAGTGCTGGCCCAGTTGCAGCATCTCTTCCATAGAGTAGTGCCAGCCGCCGGTTTCAGTGCTGTTGCCGGTATGGCCCTCATCCTTCGCCAGCAGATACTTGATGGCACGGTGCAGCGACAGGTCAGGATAACGGCGGATCGGCGAGGTAAAGTGTGCATAAGATTGCAGCGCCAGACCGAAGTGGCCGCGGTTTTCGGGATCGTAGACCGCCTGCTTCATGGATCGCAGCAGCATGGTTTGCAGCATCTCATGATCGGGACGATCGGCGATGGACTCAAGCAGTGCTGCATAATCCGCAGGCTCAGGCTTGTTACCGCCCGGTAGTTCCAGGCCCAATTCCGCCAGGACGGTACGGAAAGAAGTGATCGCTTCAGTCGTTGGCTTGTCGTGGATACGGAACAACGCGGGTTCATCCTCTTTCTCAACGAAACGCGCCGCCGAGATATTCGCGAGGATCATGCACTCTTCAATCAATTTATGGGCATCATTACGCTGAGTTTGCTCAATGCGCTCAATACGACGCTCGGCGTTGAAGATAAACTTCGCCTCTTCGCTCTCAAAAGAGATACCGCCACGTTCGGCACGGGAGGCATCAAGAACTTTATAGAGGTTGTGCAGCTCTTCGATGTGCTTAACCAGCGGCGCATACTGCTCGCGCAGATCCTGATCGCCCTGCAGTATATGCCAGACCTTGTTATAGGTCAGACGGGCATGGGAGCTCATTACCGCTTCGTAGAAGGTATAACTCGTCAGACGACCCTTTGCCGAAATGGTCATTTCGCAGACCATGCACAGGCGGTCAACCTGCGGGTTGAGTGAACACAGGCCGTTGGAGAGCACCTCCGGCAGCATCGGCACAACCTGGGATGGGAAATAGACCGAGGTTCCACGAGCTCGCGCCTCATCATCCAGCGGCGTGCCCGGACGGACGTAATAGCTGACATCGGCAATAGCAACCCACAGGCGCCAGCCGCCGCCGCGTTTTTTCTCACAATAAACGGCGTCGTCGAAATCGCGGGCATCTTCACCATCGATGGTGACCAGTGGCAAGGAACGCAAGTCTATGCGGCCCACTTTGGCCTCTTCCGGCACCTGCTCTTTCAGCCCTGAAACCTGTTTTTCAACCGCAGGCGGCCAGACATACGGAATTTCATGGGTACGCAGCGCCATATCGACAGCCATGCCGGTGCCCATATTGTCGCCCAGTACTTCGACAATTTTACCGATGGCTTTAGTGCGACGGGTCGGGCGCTGGGTCAGTTCAACCACCACCACAAAGCCCATGCGCGCGCCCATGATCTCTTCTGGCGGGATCAGGATGTCGAAACTCAGACGGCTGTCATCCGGCACCACAAAGCCGACGCCCGCGTCGGTAAAGTAACGGCCAACAATCTGACCGGTTTTCGGTACCAGGATACGCACAACACGCGCTTCACGACGACCTTTACGGTCGGCACCCAGCGGCTGGGCCAGAATCTGATCGCCGTGAATACACATTTTCATCTGTTCGCTGGAGAGGTACAGATCGTCTTTGCGGCCTTCTACGCGCAAGAAGCCATAGCCATCGCGGTGACCGATAACCGTTCCTTTCAGCAAATCAAGGCGTTCTGGCAGGGCGTAACACTGACGGCGGGTAAAGACCAGTTGTCCGTCGCGCTCCATGGCGCGCAGGCGGCGGCGCAGTGCTTCGTTTTGCTCTTCGCCTTCGATATTGAGTTCAATTGCCAGCTCTTCACGGCTGGCCGGTTTTTCGCGTTTTGTTAAATGTTCGAGGATAAATTCGCGGCTGGGGATGGGGTTTGTGTATTTTTCAGCTTCGCGTTCCTGGAAAGGATCGTGTGACATAGCGGTTCCTCCGTTGTCATCTCTGGTGAAAGTCCCGTTATCTTCCACGCTACCTCTTGTTGGCTTCTTTCACTCACCCCGTCACTTATCGATATAAGCGCCGGGGGCATTCGTTCAGTTGCCGCCGCGATGTAACGCGAAATACTCAGGGCTTTTATCCTTCCACCAGCAGTAATTTGTAAAGCGGTTGATTCTCTTCAACCAAATCGGCCAGCGTGTAGTTATCCAACTCCTTGAGGAAACTTTGCACAGCCTTAGAAAGCGCCCGCTTAAGGCGGCAGGCGGAAGTAATATGGCAAAACTCACTGCTACAGTTAACCAGCGCCAGCGGTTCCAGGTCACGCACGACATCGCCAATGCAGATATCTTTCGCCGCCCGACCAAGGCGTATCCCGCCGTTTTTTCCTCTGACGGCAGCAACGTAACCTTCACGACTAAGTTGATTGATTATTTTGACCATATGATTACGGGACACACCATAGATTTCAGTGACCTCGGTAATGCTGGTCATCTTTCCTTCCGGCAAGGAAGCCATGTAAATCAGTGCGCGTAATCCGTAATCCGT
The DNA here is from genome assembly GCF_052061655.1 of Phytobacter diazotrophicus. Lineage (NCBI taxonomy): Bacteria > Pseudomonadati > Pseudomonadota > Gammaproteobacteria > Enterobacterales > Enterobacteriaceae > Phytobacter > Phytobacter diazotrophicus. Next base: position 5,175,265 of record NZ_CM125428.1, read on the forward strand.
AAAACTTGTTAACTGCACATCTACCTCAGTAAAAGGGAGAAAGGTGAGATACCTACAGGTATTGACTCTATTGATGATAAACCAGCCAACAGTGATGCCGCCAATTTATTTGAACTGAAGGGGAAAAAAGCAGGAAGAGAGGGGCCTGCAAGGCAAGCCCCGTGGATCATTACGCGTCGAATGGGTCGCGCAGGATCATGGTTTCTGTGCGGTCCGGACCGGTAGAGATAATATCGATCGGCACGCCAGTCAGTTCTTCAATGCGTTTGATGTAATTCAACGCCGCCTGCGGTAACCCGCTACGCTCTTTCACGCCAAAGGTCGATTCAGACCAGCCTGGCATGGTTTCATAAATCGGCTCAATACCTTCCCAGTTGTCTGCCGCCAGCGGAGTCGTCGTCACTTCACGACCATCCGGCATACGGTAAGCAACGCAGATCTTCACTTCTTTCAGGCCGTCCAGGACGTCCAGCTTGGTCAGGCAGAAGCCAGACAGGGAGTTGATCTGCACAGCACGACGAACGGCAACGGAGTCCAGCCAGCCGGTACGACGACGACGACCGGTGGTAGCGCCGTATTCGTTACCCTGTTTGCACAGGAACTCACCGATATCATCGAACAGTTCTGTCGGGAACGGACCCGCACCCACGCGAGTGGAGTAGGCTTTGATGATACCCAGTACGTAATCCACATAACGCGGCCCCAGGCCAGAACCGGTTGCCACGCCACCTGCGGTGGTGTTAGAGGAGGTGACGTACGGATAGGTACCGTGGTCAATATCCAGCAGCGTACCCTGCGCGCCTTCGAACATCACGAAGTCGCCGCGCTTACGCGCCTGATCCAGCAGCTCGGAAACATCAACCACCATCGCGGTGAGGATGTCGGCAATCGCCATGACATCGTCCAGCACTTTCTGGTAGTCAACGGCTTCAACTTTATAGAAATTCACCAACTGGAAGTTGTGATATTCCATCACTTCTTTCAGTTTGTCAGCAAAGGTCGCTTTATCGAACAGGTCGCCAACACGCAGACCGCGGCGAGCAACTTTATCTTCATAAGCTGGCCCGATACCACGACCGGTGGTGCCGATAGCTTTCGCACCGCGCGCTTTCTCACGTGCCACATCGAGCGCAACGTGATAATCAAGGATCAGCGGGCATGCTTCGGAGAGCAGCAGACGTTCACGAACCGGGATACCACGGTCTTCCAGTTCTTTCATCTCTTTCATCAGAGCAGCAGGAGACAGCACAACACCGTTGCCGATGATGCTGGTCACATTGTCACGAAGAATGCCTGATGGAATAAGATGGAGGACGGTTTTTTCACCGTTGATTACGAGAGTATGGCCTGCGTTGTGACCGCCCTGGTAGCGAACAACATATTTAGCCCGTTCAGTCAGAAGATCAACAATCTTCCCTTTACCTTCGTCACCCCATTGGGTGCCCAGTACGACGACGTTGTTACCCATTTTTTCAAAATCACCGTTTGCTTAAAAATGGATTCTACCATCGCTTTTTCAGATATACAGCACTTTTTGTACCCAAAATGAGGCAAATCCGACCGTTTTTTGATCAGCCAATCGTTTTCCTCAACATGTAGTAGATAACGATACCGGCGACCACAAGACCCCCTCCGAAACGACGCAGCAGGTTGTCTGGCAATGTACTCATCGTGGCAATCATACGGCGCCAGGCTCGGGGATAAAGCATCGGACCGAGCCCTTCAAACACCAACACGAGCGCCAGTGCCAGCCAGATTGTTGCGTTCATTTTTTATCCTTATAAAAAGAAAACCACCGCCCTGATAGGCCGGTGGTTTTTACTTCTAAAATCGATGACGTCAGTTTAACGTGTCGCGGAAGTCGGTGTCTTCATGTAACGGAAGAAATCGCTATCCGGGCTGAGCACCATCACATCCTGGTTGCTCTGGAAACTGCTTTCGTAAGCACGCAGGCTACGGATAAAGGCGTAGAAGTCGGGATCCTGACTAAAGGCGTCAGCAAACAGTTTCGCCGCTTCGGCATCGCCTTCACCACGCAGGATACGGCCCTGACGCTCAGATTCTGCCAGTGTCTTCGTGACTTCATAATCAGCCGCTGCGCGCAGTTTTTCAGCCTCTTCCTGACCCTGAGAACGGTGGCGACGGGCAACCGCTTCACGCTCAGCGCGCATACGGTTGAAGATCGCTTCCGACACTTCGGTTGGCAGGTTGATCTGCTTGATACGCACATCAACGACTTCAATACCCAGCGCTGCCATACTGTTCGGGTTAACCACCGGCACTTTACCGTTGGTTTCAGCCTGAACGCGCTCCGCCGCTTTAGCGATTTCGTTATCCGCCGCTGGCGTTGTCACTTCGTCTACTGTACCCGCAGAGCCGGAGTTCAGCGCGTCACGCACTTCCAGAGTCAGGCGGCCACGAGAGTCGGTCACGATATCTTTGACATCCAGGCGACCAATTTCAGAACGCAGACGGTCCGAGAACTTACGTTTCAACAGTACTTCCGCCTGAGAGACGTCACCACCGCCCGTCGCCAGGAAGTAACGGCTGAAATCGCTGATCCGCCACTTGATGTACGAGTCGACAATCAGGTCTTTCTTCTCTTTGGTCACGAAACGATCGGCCTGGTTATCCATCGTCTGGATACGCGCGTCCATCATTTTAACTGACTGAATAAAAGGCACTTTAAAATGCAGACCTGGCTCATAAATTACCGGCTTTTTATCGCCGTCACGCACCACGCTGCTGAACTGGAATTTGATCCCGCGTTCACCCTCTTTTACGACAAAAATAGAGGTGTAGAGCACTACCAGCGCGATGATGATAATCGCGATAACTGACTTACGCATCGTTATTCCCCCTGACGCTGATAGTCGTTACGCTGCGCGTTAGCGCGGCGTTGGTCCATAATGTCGCCCTGACTGATAGACGATGAATTGCTCGCACCGCTGTTACCGGAAGAGGACGCAGGCGGCAGGCGCAGAAGGTTGTTCGCGCCACTGCTATCGCTCTTTGCCGCAGGTGCATTCCCGCCTTTCAGCATCTGATCAAGCGGCAGAACCATCAGGTTGCCACCTTTATCGTTGACCAGCACTTTACGGGTGTGGCTCAGCACTTTTTCCATGGTCTCGATATAGAGACGCTCACGGGTAATTTCCGGTGCGGCTTTATACTCAGGCAGAATCTTCGCAAAGCGAGCCACTTCACCCTGTGCTTCCAGAATGGTTTGGGTCTTGTACGCACGCGCTTCTTCCAGGATACGCTGCGCCTGACCGTTCGCACGAGGCTGCACTTCGTTGGTGTACGCTTCCGCTTCACGAATGAATTGCTGCTCGTTTTCACGTGCGGCAATCGCATCATCAAACGCGGCTTTGACCTCTTCTGGCGGACGCGCCGCCTGGAAGTTGACGTCCAGCAGGGTGATACCCATGTTGTACGGTCTGATGGTCTCTTCCAGCTCACGCTGGGTATCGCTACGGATAACGGTACGGCCTTCCGTCAGAATGCGGTCCATGCCGTATTTACCAATAACGCCACGCAGCGCGCTGTCTGTCGCCTGGCGCAGGCTGTCATCCGCGCTGGTTACGCTATAGAGGTAACGTTCAGGATCGGTCACGCGGTACTGCACGTTCATTTCGACGCGCACGACGTTTTCATCAGACGTTAACATCACGCCGGACGCCGCCAGCTCGCGAACGGATTCGACGTTTACCGCCGTCACGTTATCGATAAAGGTCGGTTTCCAGTTCAGACCTGGCTCTACCAGATGACTGAATTTGCCGAAACGGGTCACAACGCCACGTTCCGCTTCTTTAATGGTGTAGAACCCACTGGCAGCCCAGATAATCACGGCAGCCGCCGCGACGATGCTGACGATGCGGCCGCCAACGTGGCCACGCGGGCCGGAAGGTTGTTGGCTTGCGCCACCTGAACCGGTGCCTTTGCCACCGCCCAGGCCGCCGAGTTTTTTGCTCAGCTTACGGAAGATATCATCCAGATCAGGTGGCCCCTGATCGCGACCGCCTTTGTTTCCATTTCCCTCAGAGTTGCCGCCTGGTTTGCTGCTTCCCCACGGGTCGCGGTCTTGTCCGTTGTTACCGGGCTGATTCCACGCCATGTATGTGCTCCATATTTGTTATGCGGTTTTACCCTTCATGCTTCGGGCTGCCTCTTTGTTGGCGGCCTTGATTTGCCGCCACGATGCAACCCAAATTATTTTAGGTACCCCCAAAGGGGAAAATCCTTCTGGCCAACCGGTCAGACGACGTAGTCTTCCAGTGCCGGTTCTTGTTTACAGAGGCGACGCCAGTCCACAATCGGCATACGCACCTGTATGCCCAGACTCCCGTCTTCCTCCATCCACTCTTTTTCGATGGCCTGAAGCTGATAAAAACGACTTCTCAGACGACCTTCTTTTGCCGGCAAACGCAACGTATGCTGCGCAACCTCACCAGACAGCCGCTCTGTTAAAGCCTGGAATAACAGTGGTACGCCGACTCCGGTCTGAGCGGAAAGCCACACCCGAATCGGTTTATTTTCATCATCACGGTCGATACGCGGCTCAAAATCATCCAGCATATCGATCTTGTTCATCACCAGCAGCGTCGGGATTTCATGTGCGTCGATCTCTTCAAGCACAATGTTCACCGCCTCAATGTTGTCAGCGACACGCACATCGGCAGCGTCTATGACATGCAATAACAGCGTCGCCTGCCGGGTTTCCTGCAACGTCGCTTTAAACGCCGCCACCAGGTCATGTGGCAAATGGCGAATAAACCCAACGGTATCCGCCAGTACAGTTTCACCTACGTCAGCAACATCAATACGACGCAGGGTCGGGTCCAGTGTGGCGAACAGTTGATCCGCCGCGTACACCTGGGCCTCGGTTATCTGATTAAACAGGGAGGATTTGCCGGCGTTGGTATAACCCACCAGCGACACCGTTGGAATATCCGCTTTCATGCGCGAGCGGCGTCCCTGTTCACGCTGCTTTTCCACTTTCTCAAGCCGCGAGAGGATTTGCATAATACGATTACGCAGTAAACGACGGTCGGTTTCGAGCTGGGTTTCACCCGGGCCACGCAAACCAATCCCGCCCTTCTGTCTTTCAAGGTGGGTCCAGCCACGCACTAAACGCGTCGCTAAATGGCGCAACTGCGCCAGCTCAACCTGCAGCTTACCTTCATGGGTACGCGCACGCTGGGCGAAAATATCTAATATCAAACCTGTACGGTCGATAACCCGGCATTCACATAACGCTTCAAGATTACGTTCCTGGGCCGGACTCAATGCGTGATCAAATAAAACAACAGAAGCCCCTGTCGCTTTTACGGCTTCCGCAATTTCGACAGCCTTACCTTCACCTACAAAATACTTAGGGTGCGGTGCTTTACGGCTACCAGTAATCACCTGCATTGCTTCGACACCGGCGGAAGAGACCAGAGATTCAAACTCCTGGAGATCTTCCATATCTTTGTCTTGCGAAAAATAGATGTGTACCAGCACCGCCTGCTCACCGGCTTCATAACGGTCAAACAAGCGTAAACTCTCCTAAAATACCAGCGGGGAACTCAGAATCCTGGCTCCCCGACATGGAAAAACAGCCATCAACCTTATTCGGTTTCTTCGCTGTCCTGCTGCGCAGAGGACTGAGCATTGCTACCGTGATGGTAGTTACTGCCAGTGCCGCCGCCCGCGTTATTGCTATGATGAGAAACCGGGCGAGACGGAACAACAGTAGAAATAGCATGCTTGTAGACCATCTGGCTGACCGTGTTTTTCAACAGGATCACGAACTGATCGAAAGACTCAATTTGCCCTTGCAGCTTAATACCATTCACCAAATAAATTGAAACTGGAACACGTTCCCGACGCAGTGCGTTCAGGAACGGATCTTGTAAAGATTGCCCCTTAGCCATTCTATCTTTTCCTTATATGCTTGTTTTGTACTTAGAACCCGGGAGTTCTGAAAACTGCGTAAAATTTTGCGCACGATACAACTTGATTGTACACATTCAATTCGCGATCGCACCAATAACCTGTAACACTTCGTTGTATGACTCTTGCGGCTTTTCACTGTCTAACCAGTGAACGCCATCCCAGCCACGCAACCAGGTTATTTGCCGCTTAGCTAACTGCCTCGTGGCGCAAACACCTCTGTAAACCATTTCGTCGTAGGATATTTCGCCTTCAAGATACGACCACATCTGGCGATAACCCACACAACGAACGGAAGGCATATCCGTATGCAAATCTCCGCGAGCAAAAAGCGCCCGCACTTCTGCTTCAAAACCCGAAGCTAACATCTGATGAAAACGCTGCTCAATTCGCTGATGGAGCAGTTCACGGCTCGCCGGGGCGATGGCGAACTGATGCACCTGATACGGCAGAGTATCTCCAGACGTTTGCGTCAGATCTGTTAAAGTTTTACCCGAAATGAAAAAAACTTCCAGTGCCCGGGAAAGCCTTTGCGGATCATTTGGATGGATTCGCGCTGCGGCTACAGGATCAATAGTCTGTAGCTGCTGATGCAACGCGTCCCATCCACGCTCTGCTGCTTGTCTTTCAATCTCTGCTCGTACCGCTGGATCCGCTGATGGCAAAGGGGACAACCCTTCCAGCAGTGCTTTAAAATAAAGCATCGTGCCGCCAACCAGCAGCGGGATGCGCCCTTCTGCGGTAATCTCCGCCATGGCTGCCAGCGCATCGCGGCGAAAATCGGCTGCGGAATACGCCTGCGCCGGGTCGAGAATATCCAACAACCGGTGCGGAGCGGCGCGTAATTCAGCGGCAGTCGGCTTCGCCGTACCAATATCCATCCCTTGATAGATAAGGGCTGAATCTACGCTTATCAACTCAACTGGCAAAACTTTACGTAACTCAATGGCTAATGCCGTTTTGCCAGAGGCCGTCGGCCCCATCAAAAAAATAGCCTTAGGCAGGCCAGCCTTGCTTACATCACTCATGTTTCAGGGCATTCATCGCCATAGATAAATCAACAGGTTGTAACAAACCATCTGGCGGGGTCTTAACCAGATGCGGACAAAGACGCTCGACGTCGGTAAGCAGGCTAATGGCCTGCGCCATATTCCACTGGGTATGTTCGCTCGCCAGATGGCGAGCCAGCCAGTGGGAAACATTCACCGCATCAATCTCTGTCTGCTGCGCCAGGTAGCCTATCAGTTCAGGAATCAAGATTTGTAAATTTTGTTGGCGTAAGGGTAAAGGCACGGCGCGAATCGTAACGTGTTGACCATCCGGCACAAATTCGATACCCATTTCAGCCAGCACCGGTTGCGCGCGTTTTAACGCGGCATTTTCTTGCGAGGATACTTTCAGACGCACGGGAATGAGCAGCGGCTGTCCGCACACCGGCCCGCCGGTCGGTGACAATTGCGCCTGCCTCAGCCAGCGTTCTGCCTCGGGCAACGCCAGTAACGCGACCTGACCGCCGCGCTCAAGCAAAGCAAAGGCAGGCGCGACAACCGTCAGCACCCGACCAAAACTCTGGCTGTGCGCGTCCAGAACGGGAGCGGCTTCTTTCACGACATCCGCTTTACGCTCCGCCGCCGGGGTTTCCAGCAACTGGCGGTACAGCGCGCCTTGCTGCTTCTGATAGCCCGGCTGTGCGTTTGGCCATGAAGGCGGACGCGCGGAACCTGCCGAAGCAGTCCCTGATGAAACAGACGCTCGCGGCGTGGGCTCGCGCATCACAGAGGGTTCTGCGAAGTGATTGCGCCCGGCGGCGATGCGGTTTTCCGGTATCGGGCGCGGCGCAGGTTCGTCTTCCAACGGCAAGGCGGTTGCTGTCTGCTGTTGCAGCACGCTCAGAACACCCTGGTAGATAAAATCATGCACCAGCCTTGACTGGTGAAAACGCACCTCATGTTTTGCCGGGTGCACGTTCACATCAACCTGGTGCGGGTCTATCTCTAAATAGAGGACAAAGGCAGGCTGCTGATCGGCCCCAAGCTTGTCCTCACAGGCCTGGCGAATCGCGTGGTTAATCAGGCGATCGCGCATCATGCGGCCATTGACGTAGCAATACTGGATTTCAGCAAATGCGGATGTGGTCGCCGTGGGCTCAGCCACCCAGCCACGTAGCGCCAGGTCGCCATGCTGCCATTCGATTTCCAGCGCCTGTTCCAGAAATGCAGTACCGCAAATAGCCCCCAGCCGACGCTCTTTTTGCCCGTTCTGAGTCACCGCACGGTACTGGCGCATCATCTTACCGTTATGGCTCAGGTTGATGGTGACATCAAAACGCGCCAGAGCGATGCGTCTTACGACTTCATCGATATGGCCGAATTCGGTTTTTTCGGTGCGCATGAATTTGCGCCGCGCCGGGGTGTTATAGAAGAGGTCCAGCACTTCCAGGGTGGTGCCAACAGGATGGGCGGCCGGCTTAACGGTCACGTCCATATCGCGGCCTTCCGCATAAGCCTGCCAGGCCTCCTGCTGTTCGGCGGTGCGCGAGGTGAGCGTCAAACGCGAGACAGAGCTGATACTGGCCAGCGCTTCACCGCGAAAACCCAGACTGATGATGGCTTCAAGATCGTCAAGCGAGGCAATTTTACTGGTGGCATGACGTGCCAGCGCCAGCGCCAGCTCATCTTTTTTAATACCGCCGCCATTATCTCGAATGCGGATAAGCTTCGCCCCACCGCGTTCGATATCGATATCGATGCGGGTCGCGCCCGCATCCAGACTGTTTTCCACCAGTTCCTTCACCACCGACGCAGGGCGTTCCACCACTTCGCCTGCGGCGATTTGGTTCGCAAGCTGTGGCGGCAAAACCTGAATCGGCATGAAGTCTCCTTAATTAAGCAATCCGCTGGCGGGCGCTGCGGCGTTAGCCATTTGTCCACTGCCCCCCTGCGGCGCAGATTGCAGAGGGTGTGCAAGGAAATAGTTGCGCAGCCCCGTGTAGATTGCTTCCGCAAGCTGCTGCTGGTATTCATCGCTGCCCAGCATACGCTCTTCGCTGTTGTTACTGATAAACCCGGTTTCAACCAGCACTGACGGGATATCCGGCGAACGAAGTACACCAAGGCTTGCGTGTTCCGGATGTCGCTTATGCAGCGCGCCAATACGCGCAAGCTGAGTGATCATACTGCTGGCGACATCATAACCGACACGCTGAGAATGGCCGAATTGTAAATCCAGCACCGCCTGGCTCAGGTAGGGGTCAGACTGACTGTTCGCCAGTACATCGCCCGCGCCGCCCAACAGTTCGGACTGTTTCTCATGCTGCTCAAGCCAGCCCGCCATTTCACTGTTGGCGCGACGGTTAGAAAGCACCCAGACGGACGCGCCGGTAGCATCACGATTCGGTGCGGCATCCGCATGAATCGACACCAGGAAGTTTGCGTTTTGTTTACGCGCCACGTCCGAACGCCCCATCACCGAGATAAAGTAATCGCCATCGCGGGTCATTACGGCTTTGAACATGGGGTCGTCATTCAGCAAAGTACGCAGTTTACGCGCCACGGAGATAGTGACGTTTTTCTCCTGAGTGCCGCCAGGGCCAATCGCACCAGGATCCTGCCCGCCGTGCCCGGCATCGATAGCAATAATGACTTTACTGTCCCCGGAAGCCGGACGCGCCTGTGCCGCAGGACGAACCGCCGTATTGCTGCTGGTGACGCTGGTGATGCGATCGTTGCTGCCACTAAAAGGATTACGACCGGGTTGGGTCTGCACCGGTTGCGGCGTGACGGCAGGCGTCTCAATGCGTTTCGCTACCACTTTTGGCGGTGGAGGCGGTGGCGGCACATCGGCATCAATGGTAAACACCACGGTATAACCTGAGCCGCTTTGCTGTTTCACCGCGCGCGTTTTACCGTTTTGCGTTAAATCGACCACCAATCGCAGCGACTGGTTATCCTTCGGCGTGCCCGAACGAATGCTTCTGACCAAATTGTTACCGCTGAACTGGAGCGGCAACCCCTGAATTACACCGGTTTGTTTGATATCCAGCGCAACGCTTCGCTTCCCTTCCTGAGAAAAGGCATATTCCGGGTCGCCCATAAAACTGAACGTGATACGGGCCTGGTTATCTCCATTGGAAACCTGAATATCTGACAAACTCGCCGCACCGACCTGCATGCTGAATAAAATCAGTGCGGTCATTAGCCAACTTTTAACGCGATAAATCATCCCGTCATCCCTTAGATTAACCGGCCAAACGAGCCAGCAATGCATCGCCAGATGAGGATACAGCAGTAATGCGCGCCTCACGCCCCTGCGCCTGGTAATCAATATGAATTTCGACATCCGGGTCAGGCAGCACACCCGCACCTTGTTGCGGCCACTCGACCAGGCAAATAGCGTCGTTGGCAAAGTAATCGCGGATCCCCATAAATTCCAGCTCCTCAGGATCCGCAAGGCGATACAGGTCGAAGTGGTACACATTCAGCTTATCGAGTGTGTAGGGTTCAACCAGCGTATAGGTCGGGCTTTTAACATTCCCGTTGTGACCCAGAGCCTGCAGAAAGCCCCGGCTGAAAGTGGTTTTACCCGCACCCAGGTCGCCGTACAGGTAAATCACTGTCGCGCCATCGCAAGCCTGCGCCATGCGTTGCCCCAACGTAAGGGTCGCTTGCTCATCAGGTAAAGGAATTACTCGATTCATCATCTTCTGTTTCAATAACGTCCGGGTTAACTACACGCACCAGCGTGGAAAAAAGATCGGTTGCCAGCATGCCCCGCATCCCTTGTCGCGCCGCCAGCACATCTGCCGCGACACCATGGGCGAGACAGCCAGCACAGGCCGCGTCATACAGTTCAAGCTTCTGCCCCAGCATTGCGCCGATAATGCCAGACAGCACATCTCCCATGCCGCCGCTGGCCATCCCCGCATTACCTGCATCAATAATACTGACCTTGCCTTCAGCGCCCGCCACCACCGTACCCGCCCCTTTCAGAACGACAACGCCTGCGTATCGTTGTAGCAGACGTTGCGCAGAAAGTAAGCGATCACTTTCAATTTCTGCAACGGAACAGCCAAGCAGGCGCGCAGCCTCGCCAGGGTGCGGCGTCAGGATGCGATTGTGACGTTTATCGGGATTGATTGCCAGAAGGTTCAGCGCATCGGCGTCCCAGAGCATCGGTTTGCGGAAATTCTCAACTTTCTGCAGGGCTTTTTTACCCCACTCTTGCTGACCAAGCCCCGGCCCTATGACCACCACATCGGCCCACTCCAGACTCTCTTCAAGGCTCTGTGGCGTGAGTTGCTGAACCATCAGTTCCGGGCGGGCCGTAATGACAGGCGCAATATTTTCGCTACGCGTGAGCACTCGCACCAGCCCCGCCCCCGCCCGCAGCGCCGCTTCGCCCGCCATGCGGATAGCGCCAGCGGTGCCATGATCGCCGCCAATGATAACCAGCCGGCCATGGGAGCCTTTATGTGAAGTGGGACGGCGCGGCCTAAACCAGTGGGGAAGGAACGTCGCATCAACGCGGGTCAGTAAAGTTGGCTGCCCGGCCAGCCAGTTTTCCAGCCCCAGAGCATGATGATGGAGCACACCGACGACATCACGGGCCTTCCCGGTCAGCAATCCCGGTTTCAGGGCGATAAAAGTCACGGTATGCGCGGCCTCAATGACCGCACCGGGCGTTGTACCGGTCTGGGCCACTAAACCAGAAGGAATATCCAGCGCCAGGATCGGAGCCGGATGTGCATTGGCCTGGGCTATCAGGGCGGCGCCAGGCTCTCTTGGTGCGCTGTTAAGCCCTGTGCCCAGCAAACCATCAATAATCAGATCGACGCCTTCCGGCCAGATGATATCAGCGGCATGGATGACACCTCCCGCGTTCAGCCAGGCTTCTCGCGCCGCCTGCGCCTCTTCCGGCAGCGGCTTGCTCTCCTCAACAGCCAACAGGGTCACCTCAATGCCTGCGGCCGCGGCCAGCCGTGCGACAACGTAACCATCGCCGCCGTTGTTGCCATGGCCGCACAGCACGAGCCAGTGTCGCGTTGTGGGGTAGTATGCCCGTGCGACCTTGAACGCGGCTTCACCCGCACGCTGCATCAGTTCAAACAGCGTAATCCCAAGGCTATCTGCCGCCTCCTTTTCCGCCCGCCGCAGTTCATCCGCAGGCCAGATTGAGTGTGGTATACTTGCTGCGTATTTCTTCATTGTTATGGTCCGTCATGTCAGAGCCCCTCGATCTCAATCAATTAGCGCACAGCATCAAACAGTGGGGCACTGAACTGGGTTTTCAGCAGGTCGGTATCGCTGACACCGACCTTTCCGCCAGCGAACCTAAGCTGCAGGCATGGCTGGACAAACAATATCATGGCGAAATGGAGTGGATGGCGCGACACGGCATGATGCGCGCCCGTCCACACGAGCTTCTGCCCGGCACCTTGCGGGTTATCAGCGTAAGAATGAACTATCTCCCCGCAAATGCCGCCTTCGCCAGCACACTTAAAAACCCGGCGCTGGGCTATGTCAGCCGCTACGCGCTGGGCCGCGATTATCATAAACTGCTACGTAACCGATTAAAGCAACTCGGTGAAAAGATCCAGCAGCATTGTGCTTCGCTGAATTTTAGACCGTTTGTGGATTCTGCGCCCATCCTTGAACGCCCATTAGCTGAAAAAGCCGGGCTTGGTTGGGTAGGTAAGCACTCACTTATCCTTAATCGCCAGGCGGGGTCATTCTTCTTCCTCGGCGAGTTACTCATTGATTTGCCCCTGCCTGTCGACCAGCCCGTTGAAGAAGATTGTGGTCGCTGCGTGGCCTGCCTCACCATTTGCCCGACCGGGGCGATTGTCGAGCCCTATACGGTCGATGCACGCCGCTGCATCTCTTATCTCACCATTGAGCTGGAAGGGGCGATTCCGGAGGAATTCCGCCCGTTAATCGGTAACCGCATCTATGGCTGCGACGACTGCCAGCTTATTTGCCCGTGGAACCGTTTCTCGCAATTAACCAATGAAGCAGATTTCAGCCCGCGCAAGGTGCTGCATTCGCCGGAACTGATTGAATTGTTTGCCTGGAGCGAGAGCTGGTTTTTGAAAGTGACGGAAGGCTCAGCGATTCGCCGTATCGGTCATCTACGCTGGCTGCGTAATATTGCCGTCGCGTTGGGTAACGCCCCCTGGGATGAAGCCAATATACGTGCGCTGGAACAACGCCGGGGTGAGCACCCACTTCTTGATGAGCATATAGAATGGGCCATTGCGCAACAGGTGGAAAAACGAAATGCCTGCGTGGTGGAAGTACAGACGCCGAAGAAACAACGCCTTGTGAGGGTCATCGAAAAGGGGTTGATACGTGACGCCTGAGCCATCCACAGCTTGTGAATAAAATTAAAAACGCATTGCGTTTCAATGCCCACAAAATCGTCAAGTGATCCCACTAACAATTTAAGATGAATTTTTTATTAAAAAATTCAGTAAGTTAAATTGATACTATTCACCAGGCGAAGCGATTGGGATTTCAAATGAAGGCAGGCGTTCTGTGGATAAGTCTGTTTACAAGAATATGTAAGGACGAAAAAAATCGTCCGCAGCATGTGCTTTCCGCTGTGGATAATTTAATGGAGTAAAAATTTGGAGCGGGAAACGAGACTCGAACTCGCGACCCCGACCTTGGCAAGGTCGTGCTCTACCAACTGAGCTATTCCCGCTTGGGTGGTGCGTATCTTTCGATACTTTTCAAATTTTGGAGCGGGAAACGAGACTCGAACTCGCGACCCCGACCTTGGCAAGGTCGTGCTCTACCAACTGAGCTATTCCCGCATAATCTCTGGTTTCACGTTGCAACAGCTTGGCTACACGTGCATACCGGCGATTGATGGTGCATTCAAATTTTGGAGCGGGAAACGAGACTCGAACTCGCGACCCCGACCTTGGCAAGGTCGTGCTCTACCAACTGAGCTATTCCCGCAAACATCATTTTTCTTGCTGTCGTAATTTCACATTTCTGTGTCGTCACGGGAGGCGCATTATACGAGAATTCCTTTCTCCTGCAAGCCCCCCGAAAACGATTTTTTAAATTTTTCGTTCAAGTGCTCGATTATTCGTCATCTTGCCTGTTTTTGCACCGGACGGACTACCTTACTCCCTTTTTCATCCATCCGGGCACTATTTTTACAGCTTAATAAAATGTTCGCGATAGTAGGAAAGCTCGGCCACAGACTCTCGGATATCATCCATTGCCTGATGCGTGCCCTGTTTTTTGAAACCGTCGAGAATTTCCGGTTTCCAGCGACGCGCTAACTCTTTTAAGGTGCTTACGTCCAGATAACGATAGTGGAAGTAAGCTTCCAGCTCCGGCATGTACTTAAACAGAAAACGACGGTCCTGACCGATACTGTTGCCACAAATTGGCGACTTGCCTGCTGGCACCCACTCTTTCAGAAATTCGATGGTCGCCAGCTCCGCCGCGCGATCATCAAACTGACTGGCCTTGACGCGCTCCACCAGACCGCTGCCAGTGTGGGTACGTACGTTCCATTCATCCATCAGCGCCAGCTGAGCGTCAGACTGATGAACCGCAATTGTCGGCCCCTCCGCCAGGATATTCAGATTCGCGTCGGTAACCAGGGTCGCGATTTCAATAATACGATCGCGTTCCGGATTCAGCCCGGTCATCTCCAGATCGATCCAAATCAGGTTGTTTTCATTTGCACTCATGCTATTTTCCACCCTTCTCGCGTCATATTCAGCGTGACTATATTCATCTAAAATAGCGTGTATCATAAAGGTTTTGCCCATCCGGGGCGACCAGGAGCCAGTACGATTGAGTAAAAATAAACTCTCCAAAGGACAACAACGCCGCGTCAACGCGAATCATCAGCGCCGGTTAAAAACGTCTGTGGAGAAAGCCGACTACGATGACAACCTGTTTGGCGAGCCGTCTGAAGGCATAGTGATCAGCCGCTTCGGCATGCACGCGGACGTTGAAGCCGCGGATGGCACCGTACACCGTTGCAATATTCGTCGTACTATTCGTTCACTGGTCACCGGCGACCGCGTCGTCTGGCGTCCGGGCAAAGAGGCGGCGGAAGGGGTGACGGTAAAAGGCATTGTCGAAGCCGTACACGATCGCACGTCCGTACTGACCCGCCCTGACTTTTACGATGGCGTAAAACCGATCGCGGCAAATATCGATCAGATCGTGATCGTTTCAGCCATTTTGCCGGAACTCTCGCTCAATATTATCGATCGTTATCTGGTGGCCTGCGAAGCGCTGGAGGTTGAACCGCTGATCGTGCTGAACAAGATCGATCTGCTGGACGATGAAGGCATGGCCTTCGTTAATGAGCAGATGGATATCTACCGCAACATCGGCTATCGCGTATTGATGGTATCCAGCCATACCCAGAACGGGCTGCAGCCACTTGAGGACGCATTAACTGACCGTATCAGTATTTTTGCCGGGCAGTCTGGCGTGGGCAAATCCAGCCTGTTAAACGCCCTGCTCGGTCTGCATGAAGACCAAATCCTGACAAATGATGTCTCAGATAACTCCGGTTTGGGCCAGCACACTACGACAGCAGCCCGTCTTTATCACTTCCCGCACGGCGGCGATGTGATTGATTCTCCTGGGGTGCGTGAATTTGGACTCTGGCATCTGGAGCCGGAACAAATTACTAACGGCTTTGTCGAATTCCATGACTATATCGGCCACTGCAAATACCGTGACTGTAAACATGCCAGCGACCCAGGTTGCGCCATCCGCGAAGCCGTCGACAAGGGCGAAATCGCCGGGACGCGGTTCGAAAATTATCACCGTATTCTTGAGAGCATGGCACAAGTAAAAACGCGTAAAAGCTTTTCTGAATCCGATGACTGACAACTAAGCTAAGCGTCGTTAGAATCGTCCCCTTTTTTGCAAAGACCTGGCGATAGCGCCGGGTCAGGAACGACAAAAACAATGGCCTGGAGGCTACCTTGTTAAACTCATTTAAACTTTCGCTTCAATACATTCTGCCGAAACTGTGGCTCACTCGCCTGGCGGGCTGGGGCGCAAGCAAACGCGCGGGTTGGCTGACCAAACTGGTTATTGATCTGTTCGTCAAATACTACAAGGTCAATATGCAGGAGGCGCAAAAGCCGGACACCGCCAGCTATCGCACCTTCAACGACTTCTTCGTGCGCCCGTTGCGTGACGATGTTCGCCCTCTGAACACCGATCCGAACATCCTGGTCATGCCCGCAGACGGCGTGATAAGCCAGCTTGGTAAAATCGAAAACGACAAAATCCTGCAGGCGAAAGGCCACGATTACAGCCTGGAAGCCCTGCTGGCAGGAAACTACCTGATGGCAGACCTGTTCCGTAATGGCTCTTTTGCTACCACGTACCTGTCACCGCGTGATTATCACCGCGTGCATATGCCGTGCAACGGTATCCTGCGGGAAATGATTTATGTACCGGGCGATTTGTTTTCGGTTAACCACCTGACGGCGCAGAACGTGCCGAACTTGTTTGCCCGTAACGAGCGCGTCATTTGCTTGTTCGATACTGAATTCGGCCCGATGGCGCAAATTCTGGTCGGAGCCACGATTGTCGGGAGTATTGAGACAGTCTGGGCCGGTACGATCACCCCGCCGCGTGAAGGCATCATCAAACGCTGGACCTTTCCTGCAGGCGAGAGCGATGGTGCAGTTGCACTGCTGAAAGGCCAGGAGATGGGCCGCTTCAAACTGGGTTCAACGGTGATTAACCTGTTCGCTCCGGGTAAAGTGAGCCTGGCAGAACACCTGCAAAGCCTTTCTGTGACCAAAATCGGCGAGCCGCTGGCCGTCTCCACCGAAACGCTGGTGACACCGGAAGTTGAACCGACGCCTCTGCCCGCAGAAGAAATTGCCGCCGAGCTGGATGCCAGCCCGCTGGTAGACGACAAGAAAGACGAAGTCTAACGAAGAAGGTAAGCTGTAGTGCGCCTGATTATCATTTTTCTGATGGCCTGGTGCCTCAGCCTGGGGGCCAATGCAGCAACGGCCCCCGATGCCAAACAAATCTCGCAAGAACTGGAGCAGGCCAAAGCGGCAAAAGCCACGCCCGATCAGGCTGAAACCGTCGAAGTGCTCCAGGGCGCGCTGAACGCGCTTGAAGAGCGTAAAGGTTCACTTGAGCGTGCCCAGCAATATCAAGATGTTATCGATAACTTCCCCAAACTTTCCCGCACGCTACGCTCGCAGTTAGATAACCTGCGCGATGAGCCAAAATCGGTGCCTGCCAATATAAGCACCGACGCGCTAAACCAGGAAATTCTGCAAGTCAGCAGCCAGTTGCTGGAAAAAACCCGCCAGGCGCAGCAAGAGCAGGAGCGCGCCAGGGAAATTAACGATTCCCTGAGCCAGCTTCCGCAACAGCAAACAGATGCCCGCCGTCAGGTTAATGAAGTTGAACGCCGCATCGGCGCGCAAACCAGTAATACGCCGCTCGCGCAGGCGCAAAATCTGAGTGCCCAGGCAGAGTCAGCAAAACTGAGGGCGCTGGTCGATGAACTGGAACTGGCACAGCTATCGGCAAATAACCGCCAGGAGCTGTCACGGATGCGCTCAGAGCTGGCCCAAAAGCAGGCACAGCAACTGGATGCTTACCTGCAGGCACTGCGTAATCAGCTCAACAGCCAGCGTCAGCGTGAAGCCGAGCAGGCGCTGGAGAGTACCGAACAACTGGCGGAAAACAGCGATAACCTACCGCCCGGTATTATCGAACAGTTTAAGATCAACCGTGAGCTGTCGCAGGCGCTGAACCAACAGGCACAGCGCATGGATCTGGTCGCCTCACAACAGCGTCAGGCGACAAATCAGATGTTGCAGGTCCGTCAGGCCCTCAACACCCTGCGCGAGCAGTCACAGTGGCTGGGCGCGTCCAATATGTTGGGCGAAGCGTTACGCGCTCAGGTGGCCCGCTTGCCAGAAATGCCTAAGCCCCAGCAGCTCGATACGGAAATGGCGCAACTTCGCGTGCACCGCATGCGCTATGAAGACCTGGTGAACAAGCAGCCTCAGTTGCGACAAATTCGCCAGGCTGACGGCCAGCAACTGACGGCGGAGCAGAGCCGTATACTCGATGCCCAGTTGCGCACGCAGCGTGAGTTGCTCTCGTCGCTACTACAGGGTGGCGATACCCTGATTCTGGAACTGACAAAGCTTAAAGTTTCCAATAGCCAGCTTGAGGATGCGCTGCGCGAGGTGAATGAAGCCACGCACCGCTACCTTTTCTGGACGGCGGACGTCAGTCCAATGAGCCTGAGCTGGCCGGTTGAAATCGTGCAGGATTTGCGGCGCCTGATCTCGCTGGATACCTTTAGCCAACTCGGCAAAGCCAGCGCAATGATGCTAACCAGCAAAGAGACGCTGTTCCCGCTTTTTGGCGCGCTCATCCTCGTAGGTTTCAGCCTCTACTCGCGTAAACACTTCACCCGTTTCCTTGAGCGCTCCAGCGCCAAAGTCGGCAAAGTCACTCAGGACCATTTCTGGCTGACAATGCGTACGGTGTTCTGGTCGATTCTGGTCGCCCTTCCGCTTCCCGTATTGTGGGCAACGCTGGGTTACGGCTTACAGGAAGCCTGGCCGTATCCGCTAGCCGTAGCGATTGGCGACGGCGTCACCGCGACCGTTCCGCTACTGTGGGTGGTGATGATTTGCGCCACTTTCGCCCGCCCAACCGGATTATTTGTCGCCCATTTCGGCTGGCCGCGTCATCGCGTGGCGCGTGGAATGCGCAACTATCTGATGAGCATTGGTTTTATCGTGCCATTGATTATGGCGCTGATCATGTTCGATAACCTCAATGACCGGGAGTTTTCCGGGTCGCTGGGCAGGCTCTGTTTTATTCTGATTTGTGGTGCGCTGGCGGTCGTCACACTCAGTCTTAAACGCGCCGGGATCCCGCTCTATGTCGATAAGACCGGTTCGGGTGATAACATGCCGAACCGCCTGTTATGGAACCTGCTGTTAAGCGCCCCGCTGATTGCGATTCTGGCTGCTGCGGTGGGCTATCTGGCCACCTCGCAGGCCCTGCTGGCGCGTCTGGAAACCTCCGTTGCCATCTGGTTCCTGCTGTTAGTGGTGTATCACATTATCCGCCGCTGGATGCTGATCCAGCGCCGCCGTCTGGCGTTCGATCGTGCCCGCCATCGTCGCGCAGAGATCCTCGCCCAGCGTGCGAAAGGCGAAGATGAGACGCCGCACTCCACCAGTACCGAAGGATCGGTCGAGATAGATGAGAAAGAGCTCGATCTGGATGCCATCAGCGTGCAATCGCTTCGCCTGGTGCGCTCGATCCTGATGCTTATCGCGCTGCTCTCCGTCATTGTGCTGTGGTCAGAAATTCACTCAGCTTTCGGCTTCCTGGAGAACATTTCCCTGTGGGATGTCACCTCCACGGTGCAGGGGGTGGAAAGCCTTGAGCCGATCACCCTCGGCGCGGTGTTGATTGCCATTCTGGTGTTTATCATCACCACGCAACTGGTGCGTAACTTTCCGGCGCTGCTTGAACTTGCCCTGTTGCAGCATCTCGATCTCACCCCAGGCACCGGTTATGCCATCACCACCATCACCAAATATCTGCTGATGCTGTTTGGCGGGCTGGTTGGATTCTCAATGATCGGGATCGAATGGGCGAAATTGCAGTGGCTGGTTGCCGCGCTTGGCGTCGGTCTGGGCTTTGGCCTGCAGGAGATCTTCGCTAACTTTATTTCCGGCCTGATCATTCTGTTTGAAAAGCCGATCCGCATCGGTGATACCGTGACGATCCGCGATCTGACCGGTAGCGTCACGAAGATCAATACCCGCGCCACGACGATCAGCGACTGGGATCGCAAAGAGATCATCGTGCCCAATAAGGCCTTTATTACCGAGCAGTTTATCAACTGGTCACTGTCGGATTCGGTGACGCGTGTGGTGCTGACGGTTCCGGCACCCGCCGATGCCAACAGCGAAGAGGTAACGCAGATCCTTTATACCGCCGCAGAACGTTGTACGTTTGTGATTGATAACCCTGCCCCGGAAGTGTTTCTGGTGGACCTCCAGCAAGGGATTCAGCTATTTGAACTGCGTATCTACGCCGCCGAGATGGGGCATCGTATGCCGCTGCGCCACGAGATCCATCAGTTGATTCTGGCGGGCTTCCGCGAACATGGCATCGATCTGCCGTTCCCACCGTTCCAGATGCGGCTTGAAAGTCTGGACGGCAAGCGCACGGCGCGCACGCTGACATCGGCAGGGAAAGGGAATCGTCCGGCGGGAAGTGTGTAATCTTTCCCCAATACGCTTATCGGGGCTACTCTGATAGCCTCTCCCACCGGGAGAGGCTTCGATGCTCAACGCCATCAGACCGTTGCCCGGATAAGGCGTAGCCGCATCCGGGATGGTGAAGCCGAAAAATCAGGAGCGATCGACGGTAAACGCCATTACCTCGGCGAGGCTTTCCGCCCCCAGCGCCAGCATCACCAGGCGATCAACGCCCAGCGCCACACCGGAGCAATCCGGCATACCGGCCTTCAGCGCCTCCAGCAGATTTGTATCCACCGGTTGCTGCGGCAGACCACGTGCGGCACGCTTGCGATTATCCTGCTCAAAACGCTGCTGCTGTTCGCGGGCATCGGTCAGTTCATGAAAACCATTCGCCAGTTCAATACCTTTGAAGTAGACCTCAAAGCGTTCCGCCACGCGGTGATCTTCGGTGCTGATTTGCGCCAGCGCGGCCTGACTTGCCGGGAAGTGGTAGACAAACGCCGGACGGTCTTTGCCGATATGCGGCTCAACGCCCATGGTGAACAGCAGTTGCAGCAAGGTATCGCGGTCTTCTTCAGTGTCTGCGATATTGCTTAAATCAAGCTTCGCCGCCACTTCACGCAGTTGAATTTTATCCGCAGAAAGCGGATCGATTTCCAGGTAGCGCTGGAAAGCCTGCTGATAAGAGAGTGATTCCGCTGCCGGACACTCCAGCACCTGTTGCAGAAGGTCATCCACTTCATTCATCAAACGATACATATCGTAGTGCGGACGGTACCACTCCAGCATGGTGAACTCAGGATTATGATGACGCCCCATTTCCTCATTACGGAAGCTACGGCACAGTTGGAAAACCGGGCCACATCCTGCCGCCAGAAGACGCTTCATGTGGTATTCCGGGCTGGTCATCAGATAAAGATTCATCCCTTGCGAATGGCCGGGACCAACGAAACGGGTCTCAAACGGGAACAGATGAATATCGGTTACCGTGGCCTGGCTCATACAAGGCGTTTCCACCTCTAACACGCCGCGATCGGCGAAGAAACGCCGAACTTCCGCCATAATTGCTGCGCGTTTTAATAAGTTAGGGATGGATGCGCTCGGCTGCCAGGTTGCCGTCTCGCTCATGGTACGTTCTCCGAATTCAAACAAGGGCACGAAGTCTACCCGTATCAGCTCAGAGAGACAAATTTTGAGCGGAATAAGGTTCAGCGACGGGAGGTAAAAACACTAAAGGTTGGGGGTTTTGTAATTAAATTAATCAAAATCAATGATGTTTTAGGCCATTCATACGTTAAAAAAATCGAACAGGTCAAATTTCCCTCACCATCCTAAGATTATAATGCATACCAATAAAGGAGCAGTGGAATCGTATTCGAGGCCCTGGCTGGTCAGATCAGAAAGGGTTGCGAGATAACAATAATCAGGAGGAATGTCGTGCAAACTTTTCAAGCCGATCTTGCTGTAATTGGCGCGGGTGGCGCGGGTTTACGTGCCGCCATAGCAGCCGCCCAGGCAAATCCAAATGCTAAAATCGCCCTTATTTCAAAAGTTTATCCCATGCGCAGCCACACCGTGGCCGCAGAAGGCGGTTCCGCAGCCGTTGCACAGGATCATGATAGCTTCGAGTATCATTTTCACGACACTGTAGCCGGTGGCGACTGGCTGTGCGAGCAGGATGTCGTTGACTACTTTGTCCGTCATTGCCCCACCGAAATGACACAGCTTGAACTCTGGGGCTGTCCGTGGAGCCGCCGCCCCGATGGTTCTGTCAACGTACGCCGCTTTGGCGGTATGAAGATCGAACGCACCTGGTTTGCCGCAGATAAAACCGGCTTCCATATGCTACACACCCTCTTCCAGGCCTCACTTCAGTTCCCGCAAATTCAGCGTTTCGACGAGCACTTCGTGCTGGATATTCTGGTCGACGATGGCCAGGTGCGTGGGTTGGTCGCGATGAATATGATGGAAGGCACGCTGGTTCAGATTCGTGCCAACGCGGTCGTTATGGCGACAGGCGGTGCGGGTCGCGTTTACCGTTACAACACCAATGGCGGTATCGTCACCGGCGACGGAATGGGCATGGCGCTTGCTCATGGCGTACCGCTGCGTGATATGGAGTTTGTCCAGTATCACCCCACCGGGCTGCCGGGTTCCGGTATTTTGATGACGGAAGGCTGCCGTGGCGAAGGCGGTATCCTGGTCAACAAAAACGGCTACCGTTATCTGCAGGATTACGGCATGGGGCCAGAAACCCCGCTGGGCGAACCGAAGAACAAATATATGGAGCTGGGGCCGCGCGACAAAGTGTCGCAGGCGTTCTGGCATGAATGGCGTAAAGGCAACACCATTTCGACCCCGCGCGGCGATGTCGTCCATCTCGACTTGCGTCATCTGGGTGAGAAAAAACTGCTGGAACGTCTGCCGTTCATTTGCGAACTGGCAAAAGC
This sequence comes from Phytobacter diazotrophicus, assembly GCF_052061655.1. Taxonomy (NCBI): domain Bacteria; kingdom Pseudomonadati; phylum Pseudomonadota; class Gammaproteobacteria; order Enterobacterales; family Enterobacteriaceae; genus Phytobacter; species Phytobacter diazotrophicus. The sequence goes on from NZ_CM125428.1 coordinate 5,197,921, forward strand.
CTACGTTGGCGTGGATCCAGTAAAAGAACCGATTCCGGTACGCCCAACCGCGCACTACACCATGGGCGGTATCGAAACCGATCAGCAGTGCGAAACCCGTATCAAAGGGCTGTTTGCTGTGGGTGAGTGTTCATCTGTTGGTCTGCATGGCGCAAACCGTCTTGGCTCAAACTCGCTGGCAGAGCTGGTGGTGTTTGGTCGTCTGGCAGGTGAACAAGCAATGGCGCGTGCCGCCTCCGCGACAGCAGCCAGTGACGCTGCGCTGAACGCGCAGGCCGCCGACGTTGAGCAACGCCTGAAAAATCTGGTTAATCAGGAAGGCACTGAAAACTGGGCGAAAATTCGCGACGAAATGGGTGAGTCAATGGAAGAAGGCTGCGGTATCTACCGTACGCCAGAGCTGATGCAAAAAACCGTTGATAAACTGGCGGAGCTGCAAGAGCGTTTCAAACGCGTGCGCATCACCGATACTTCCAGCGTGTTCAACACCGACATCCTTTATACCATCGAACTGGGGCACGGCCTGAACGTCGCCGAATGTATGGCCCATTCCGCGCTTGCACGTAAAGAGTCGCGCGGGGCGCATCAACGTCTGGATGAGGGCTGCACGGAGCGCGATGACGTCAACTTCCTCAAGCACACCCTGGCGTACCGGGACGCAGACGGTACTACCCGTCTCGATTACAGCGACGTGAAGATAACGACGCTGCCGCCTGCGAAACGTGTTTACGGTGGCGAAGCGGAAGCCGCTGAGAAGAAGGAGTCGACCCATGGCTGAGATGCAAACCCTGAAAGTTGAGGTGGTGCGATATAACCCGGAAGTGGATACCGCTCCGCACAGCGCCTTTTATGATGTGCCTTACGATGAGCAAACGTCGCTGCTGGACGCGCTGGGTTATATAAAGGATAACCTGGCGCCGGACCTCAGTTATCGCTGGTCCTGCCGCATGGCGATTTGCGGCTCCTGCGGCATGATGGTCAACAAAGTGCCGAAGCTGGCCTGTAAAACGTTTTTACGTGATTACACTAAAGGGCTAAAAATCGAGGCGCTGGCCAACTTCCCTATCGAGCGCGATTTAGTGGTCGACATGACCCACTTTATCGAAAGCCTGGAGGCCATTAAGCCGTACATCATTGGCAATTCGCGGACACCGGATCAGGGGCCGAACAAGCAAACCCCGGCGCAGATGGCGAAATACCATCAGTTCTCCGGCTGTATCAACTGTGGCCTGTGCTATGCGGCATGTCCGCAGTTTGGCCTCAATCCGGAGTTTATTGGCCCGGCGGCCATCACGCTGGCGCACCGCTACAACCTGGATAACCGCGACCACGGGAAACAGCAGCGTATGCCGCAGTTGAACAGTCCAAATGGCGTCTGGAGCTGTACCTTTGTGGGCTACTGCTCGGAAGTGTGCCCGAAACATGTCGACCCGGCGGCCGCTATCCAGCAGGGCAAAGTGGAAAGCTCGAAAGACTTTCTTATCGCCACTCTGAAACCACGCTAAGGAGCGCATCATGACGACTAAACGCAAACCCTATGTCCGACCAATGCCGTCGACCTGGTGGAAATCGCTGCCGTTTTATCGCTTCTATATGCTGCGTGAAGGAACAGCGTTACCGGCGGTATGGTTCAGCATCATTTTGATCTGCGGACTTTTTTCCTTAAAACATGGCCCGGAATCCTGGGAAGGATTTGTTACCTTCCTGCGAAACCCAATAGTGGTGATCCTGAACCTGATTGCCCTGGCGGCAGCGTTGCTGCACACCAAAACCTGGTTTGAACTGGCGCCAAAAGCGTCGAATATCATCATCAAAAGCGAAAAGCTTAAACCCGAGCCGGTTATCAGAGGGCTGTGGGTCGTGACCGTGCTGGCGACGGTGGTCATTCTTTTCGTTGCACTGTTCTGGTAAGGAGGCCAAAGGTGATCAATCCAAACCCAAAACGTTCCGATGAACCCGTCTTCTGGGGGCTGTTCGGCGCAGGCGGCATGTGGAGTGCGATTATCGCGCCGGTGATGATTCTGCTGGTTGGCGTGCTGCTACCGCTGGGTCTCTACCCCGGTGAAGCGCTCGGCTACGAACGTGTATTGGCATTCGCCCAAAGCTTTATCGGCCGTGCGTTTTTATTCCTGATGATTGTTCTGCCGCTATGGTGCGGGCTGCACCGTCTGCACCATGCCATGCATGATATTAAAGTCCATATCCCCAGCGGGAAATGGGTCTTCTATGGCCTCGCCGCTATTCTGACAGTGGTCACCCTGATCGGGGTCATCTTCCTTTAATTCACCTCGCTCTCCCGCTCTGGCGGGAGAGCATTTTTCCCGCCAGCTTCTACACTTAAGTAAAAAACTGGAAGGAAAAAATCATGCGTTTGTTGCCGATTATCGCAACGGCTGCTGCTGCATTTTTGGTTGTAGCCTGTAGCTCTCCTACTCCCCCTTCTGGCGTCACCGTGGTGGATAACTTCGATGCGCAACGTTACCTTGGCCGCTGGTATGAAATTGCCCGCTTTGACCACCGCTTCGAGCGTGGCCTGGAAAAGGTGACCGCGACCTACAGCACAATGGATGACGGCGGCATTCAGGTCATCAATAAAGGCTACAATCCGGAACGCGGCATGTGGCAACAATCGGTCGGGAAGGCGTACTTTACCGGTGATACGCGTAAGGCCGCACTTAAGGTCTCGTTCTTCGGTCCTTTCTATGGCGGCTATAACGTCATTGCACTGGACAAAGATTACCGATACGCGCTGGTATGCGGGCCGGATCGGGACTATCTGTGGATTTTGTCACGCACACCGACGCTTCCGGATGCGGTGAAAAAACAGCTCGTTGATATCGCAGCCCGCGAAGGTTTTGCGGTTGAAAAACTTCTGTGGATAAATCAGACCCTTTAAGGCGTACTGAGCTTAAGGCCGATAATCCCCGCGACAATCAGTGCCAGGCTTAGCAGGCGCGCGGGATTGGCCGATTCACCGAATAACACAATCCCCGTGATAGCAGCCCCCACGGCGCCAATGCCTGTCCAGACGGCATACGCCGTTCCTGTGGGCAGGCTTTTCATCGCCCATGACAACATCACGACGCTAACGATCATTGCCGTTACGGTAATCACGCTGGGTACAAGGCGGGTAAAACCGTGCGTGTATTTCAGGCCAATAGCCCAAACGACTTCAAGAAGACCAGCGATAAAAAGAATTATCCATGACATAGGTGGCTCCAGTGCGGGGCCGTCCCCATTGAGTGTTGCGCAATCGGGTCGTCCCGACAGGCTGGTTGAGAGAGATAAATTTTGACCTGGTTACAAACGGAATGCAATTTTTGCGGAATTGCGCAGATTTAAGTGACTTAAAGCAAGAAATAGCTACAGATAGCAACGCAGTTCGCGCATTTATTCCCCATAAGTACCCCCTATGATGAAGTGCTGCCAGCAACGGGAAGCCGTGCGTCAATATCCTTACTGCGAAGAAAAATATGTTCAAAATTCTCTTGATTGACCGTTGTTACTTCACCCGTACGGGGCTGGAAAGCTGGCTCAATCAGACTGATTTTTTCCCGGCTTCATTCCTTGTGACTTCGCTGAATAACCTGATGCTGGCAAAAGAGCATATTGTGCAATGGCAGCCGGACTTGATCATTGCCGATCTTTACGGCTTTAAGAATGATCTCCACCATATTCAGCAACTTTCCTCACTGTTCACCGCCTGTGGTAAAGATAACCACCTTATCCTTTTGCAGTCAGGGGAAGATGCACAACTGAAGGCGTATTGTGCCCAATATCAGGTACAGGCAACGCTGCAAAAAAGCGAGCCGATGGAAACGTTGGCTAAAGTCATTGATCATGCCGTTCTGTCTCGCCCCGTGAGAACCGGGCCACAGATAGCCACCCCGTTGCTCACACGCCAGGAAGAAAAAGTGCTGTCGCTATGGATGGAAGGCCGCAGCAATCAGTCCATTGCGTCCAAAATGAGCATAAATGGTAAGACGGTGTATACCTACAAGCGCAATATTCGGATGAAACTGGGAATGGGCAACCGCTTTACACCGTTCCTTTCACTCCCCGAGGCCCCGGACAACTTGCAAGACAATCTGAATTAACGGTACGGCACTGGCCGTACCGCGTACTGGCAGGAATTACTGCTGCGCTTTTGTCGCTGCGCCAGAAATAGCGCTACCACCCTCAGAGATATCCTGACCGACACCACGCGTGGTGTTACAAGCAGTCAGCGCTGAGGAAAGAACCAGTACAGTAAAGATCGCAGCAAATGTCTTCTTAACCATAATATCTTCCTTATGTAGCCAATATTGTTTGTGCATAGCCACTTAAGAATAGACAAGATTGCGCAACCTGGCGGAATGTCGGCGATTTTTAGGACGACAGGAAGAAATTAGCTCGCAGCGTGCGAGATTGAGTTGCCGAGATGTTTGATGTCTTCACCAAAGCCACGCGCGGTATTACAGCCCGCCAGCAAAGTGGTGGTGAGAAGAAAGAGTGCTACAAGACTGAGAAGACGTTTCATCATTCCTGCTCTGGAAAAGCAAAGGTGCAATAAGGTGAGCGCACCAACATTTCACAATAGACAAATCATTCAGGCTGCATTGTGGCGACAAGGGAGAAATCCCAGCAAACTATTTAACGGGTTAACTGGGGTTTCTATAAGCACAGCCAACAAAGAGGCAGCCTAAAAGATAAGGTGAATTACTTCACGCGGGATACATATTCGCCGGAACGCGTATCCACTTTAATCACTTCGCCGATCTGTACGAACAGCGGAACTTTAACCACTGCGCCAGTGCTCAGCGTAGCCGGCTTACCACCGGTACCTGCGGTATCACCTTTCAGACCTGGATCGGTTTCAATGATTTCCAGTTCAACAAAGTTCGGCGGAGTCACAGCGATCGGACGGCCATCCCACAGCGTCACGATGCACTCAGCCTGATCCAGCAGCCATTTCGCGCTGTCACCAACGGTTTTCGCATCGGCAGCCAACTGCTCGAAGGTTTCGTTGTTCATGAAATGGTAGAACTCACCGTCGTTGTAGAGGTAAGTCAGGTTCATATCGATAACATCTGCGCCTTCGGCAGAGTCAGTAGATTTGAAGGTTTTTTCTACACGGGTGCCAGTCAGCAGGCGGCGCAGTTTAACACGCGCAAATGCCTGACCTTTGCCTGGTTTAACGAATTCGCTGGCTTCAACTGCATAAGGTTCGCCGTCGAGCATGATTTTAAGACCGGCACGAAAATCGTTGCTATAGTAAGTCGCCATAAAGGCCCTCTAAAAATGTTAACTGGTAGCTAAGCCACAAAATGGCGCATATTGTAACCCTAAATACCCCATCCAGAGAAGATTGGTTAGTGCAACTTGCCGATGTAATAACCGATCCAGATGAACTCTTGCGTGTTTTAAATATAGACACTGACGAAAATTTAACCGCCGGACGCGAAGCAAAACGCCTGTTCCCGCTGCGTGTGCCCCGTGCTTTTGCCGCGAGAATGAAAAAAGGCGACCCCAACGATCCGCTTTTACGTCAGGTCCTGACGGCGAGAGAAGAGTTTGTTGCCGCCCCAGGATACAGCACCGATCCGCTGGAAGAGCAGGAAAGTGTGGTGCCTGGCTTGCTGCATAAGTACCGTAACCGTGCACTGCTGCTGGTAAAAGGTGGCTGTGCGGTAAACTGCCGCTACTGCTTCCGCCGCCACTTCCCGTATGCGGAAAATCAGGGCAATAAACGCAACTGGCAGGTTGCGCTGGATTATATTGCCCAGCAACCTGAACTTGATGAGATCATTTTCTCCGGTGGCGATCCGCTGATGGCGAAAGATCATGAACTGGACTGGCTGATCGCTCAGCTTGAAGCCATTCCACATATCAAGCGATTGCGTATTCACAGTCGGCTGCCGATCGTCATTCCGGCGCGGATCACCGACACACTCGTCGCCCGCCTTACAGGTTCTTCACTGCAGATTCTGCTGGTGAACCATATCAACCATGCCCAGGAAATCGATGACGACTTTCGCGCGTCCATGGAAAAACTGCGTCGGGCGGGTGTAACACTACTTAATCAGAGCGTGTTGTTGCGCGGCGTTAATGATAATGCCCGCACGCTTGCAGACCTCAGTAACGCGTTGTTTGATGCTGGCGTGATGCCCTACTACCTGCATGTGCTGGATAAAGTTCAGGGCGCGGCCCATTTCATGGTAAGCGATGATGAAGCGCGGGAAATTATGCGGGAGTTGTTGACGCTGATCTCAGGCTATATGGTGCCGAAACTGGCCCGGGAAATTGGCGGTGAGCCCAGCAAAACGCCGCTGGATTTGCAGTTACGGCAACAATAGAAGCTAACCGTTCAAACAGAAAAGCGATGCAGGAATGCATCGCTTTTCTGTATCTAAGAAAACGATAGTGTTTTCTCATCCAGGCTCGATTTTTTAGCATATCTGATTGTTCACTGCATTTATTATGGTATTTTAATCCTCTTTTCAAGCTTATATCAGATAATATATTCACTAACTCTATTTTTCAGTTGGATATATAGTTTTTAACAATGGTTATGGAGAACCATAATGGAAATGAATATTACGGGTGTCAACGCAGGCGTAATACGTAACAATGACGAGTTTCTCGCCGTCGCGCTAAAACTAAACATTAAAAAGAGTGACACGAAGCTGCTTTTCTTTCCGGCTTTAACTTTACGCGATCTTTTTGTCGCCATGGAATATCATCTCTCTAAGCAAAAAGAACTGGACGGTACTCAACGGGATGATTTCATCGCAGCGCAAACTGCGGTAACCAAAACAATGCACGCCCATATTCCTGAGTTAAAAAGGGAAGAGCTGGAAAATGCAGATATAAATTATCGCGTAAACGCCATTGATAATTTTACCTATGATGAAGGGAAACTCATTTTCACTTTGCAGTTACATAATAATGAAAAGTTCATATTCGAAATCCATGAGCTGCAAATAGAGTTACTTACCCATGTTTTAATTCATGCCATTAATAACGCTGGTATGCGGGACCTGGCATTGCGTATCTCTTCGTTACTGGATTTTCTTCCACTATATGATGTTGATTGCCAGCCTGATGGTAAGATGATCTACGATACCTATACCCAGCCAGAGTGGAAAACGGCATTGTTTGATCACTATTTAATTCTTCTGTACCACTATGCCGGAACAAAGAAAAAATCCACTTTCTGCGGTACGGTGATCAAAACCAGAAGCCTTCCCGATACTCCTGAAACCCAGGCGATCGCCAAAAGACTGTTGGCTTTCAGCCCACGGCTGGGAAAACTCGCCAATAAAGCCTGTCAGGTACACATTCAGGCTATTAACGTGCAAGAGGGTGAACCGCTTAATCTGGATAGATGCATGCATACGCTGAACCAGATACGCCATCAGGTCACGGTGAAACCATCGGTAAAAAAAGCCAAAAAATAATATAGCGAAAACGCTGCCACGATATTCCGTGGCAGCGTTGGAATTACCGGCACCTGACAACCTGACAAAAGGTGCGACGCTATTACAGTAAGGCCCTGCTTTAGAACGTCTCCCAACCCGCATCATGGCCTGCAGCCGCAGACACAGGGGACATTTTCAGAGGACGTTTAGGGGCTTTGGCCGCAGCCGCCGCCGTTTGTACCCCAGGTAAACGGAATACATCAACCAGTTGTTGCAGCTTGACGGCCTGATCTTCCAGACTTCCCGCAGCAGCAGACGATTCCTGAACCAGAGCGGCGTTCTGCTGTGTTGTTGTGTCCATTTCAGACATGGCCTGAGCAATTTGCGCAATACCCCGATTTTGCTCGTCAGACGCTGCGGCAATTTCCTGCATTAAATCTTTCACTTGGGTGACGGAGTGAACAATCCCACTCATACTTTCACCCGCCAGATCGACCTGTTTTGCACCTTCTTCTACAAAGTGGACCGACTCGCTGATGAGCGCTTCAATCTCTTTTGCAGCCTGTGAGCTGCGCTGAGCTAATGAACGAACCTCTCCGGCAACAACGGCAAACCCACGCCCCTGGTCGCCCGCACGCGCAGCCTCAACGGCGGCATTGAGCGCCAGAATATTGGTCTGGAACGCGATACCGTTAATAACGGTGGTAATTTCAGAGATCCGGCGTGAGCTTTCGATAATATCTTTCATCCGACTCACGGCATTACCCACAACAATACCACCCTGACTCGCCGTATCGGACGCGGTAACTGCCAGCAAACTTGCCTGTTGGGCGTTTTGCGCGTTCTGTTTTACCGTCGAGCTCAGCTCTTCCATACTGGCCGCAGTTTCAACAACGGCGGCAGATTGTTGTTCAGTACGCGCTGACAGCTCATCATTGCCTAAAGAAATTTCGTTTGCCGCAGTATTTACCGAAGCAGAAGCGTTTCTCACCATGCTGAGGGATTCCGCCACCCGCTCAACGAGATGGTTAAATGCCGTGATGGCATGGCCAATTTCATCCTGGCGACCGGCCAGCAGATTTTTGCTCAGATCAAGGTCTTCACTGATCTGCACCATGCCATCTCTCATGGCATTTAAACGGCGACGAATATTCAAAACGGTAAGCAGACCAAACAGCCCAAGAAGAATGGTGGCAGCAAGTGTTGCGCTCACTGATAAAATCAGTGCTTTGTTAATAAGCGATTTGCTGGCCGCATTCGCCTGTACAACTAAAGAGGTGTTGTAGTCAATCTGGTCATTAAAGTCAGCAAGTAATGTAGCAATTTTTTCTGCGATTAATCCGCCTTTTTGCATGCTTTGGATAATCGCCTTGCGGTCATTAGATTCTGATATTTTAAAATATTGGTCCATTGCTCCGCGGAACGACTGTAAATCCGCCAGTGTTTTATTGCTAAGCTCTACGTCGCGCGGGTCAGAAGCTAATTCTTTAAGATAGTATTGATGTTTTGCAAGGAGCTCATCATAAATTTTATTGGCATTTTGTTTAATGACATCCATTTGCGTCTGGTCTTCGGTTAAACCATGCAAATAAAGTTGCGAGCGTACGCCTGTAGCCTGAATCATTTCCTTATTCATTGTCGTCAGGCTGGGAAGAATATTTTCCTGGAAATAATTAGTGTCCTCACTAATTTTTGATAAAGAAATCATTGCAATGATATTCGTGCCAATCAAGCTAATGATAAGTAGAGAAAAAGCAAGTAATAACCGTTTGGTGATGTTCATCATACCTCTCCAATTTAACTTTAGTATCTTTGATAGATCATGATGAATAACCACCATGAGGGAGAGTCCTTTCACACTTCGGTTTATTTATCGGAACGCTTTATTAAAACTTTAGCGTTAAGTTAACTTTTACTTTACGAATTCAAAAAAAGATGTGAAAACTCTCACACAAGTGAAAGCTTAAGAAATCTTAATATACGTGGGGGGATGAAAATAAAAGGCGTTCGGTTTTAATTTATAAAAAAATAAAAAAATTATTAAAAATCAAACAATTAAGATCGAAACGCGAGTTTAGAAAAATAATAGGAATAATAAAAACATACAGGCAACATCAGGATCACTGCTCCCATTTATAAATGAGAGCAATGCTGTTTACTTTACTGCGGACATTTATAAACCTGACCGGTCATTTCGCTGGCTGTCGGCACGAAGCTGGACATAAAGCCTTGTGTCGGGCTGGAGACGCTGAAAAGCACGTTGCCGCCCATTTGCGCAGCCTGGTTACGCAGGTCGTTAGCCGCACCGCGCATTGAACCACCCTCTTCGCCATGCTGGCCAGAAAGCCAGTTGCTTTGTTTACCCGTTGCGGTGCCCAGATACTGACAATTTGCTGCAGGTTTATCTTCTACGAAGCGAACATTCTGCCCGCCCGAAGAAAGCTCATTACCGGCGCTACAGCCTGCCAGTAACAACGTTGCGCCGACAATCCCTGCTAAATATTTAACGTGCATGTTATTCCCCACAATCAATGAGCTGGACGTCTTGCGTCCGTGTCTGAATCTTATACTAAAAAGATGACCAAAAGAAAAACCCCCGGCCATTTCTGCCCGGGGGTTTTTCAATTCTGGGAGATGAACACCCAAATCATTCTGGCTGCAGGAAGGCGGCAAGTTTGTTAATCCCCAGGAGCTTACTCAAGTAAGTGACTGGGGTTAGCAAACGCAGCCAACGCATCTGCAGCCTGAAGGATGCAGGGTGTGGGCAATTACATCATGCCGCCCATACCACCCATGCCGCCCATACCACCAGCAGCACCTAAGTCAGGCGCGTCGCCTTTCGGCAGGTCGGTCACCATGCACTCGGTGGTGATCATCAGGCCGGCTACAGATGCCGCGTACTGCAGCGCAGAACGGGTCACTTTAGTCGGATCCAGGATACCCATCTCGATCATGTTGCCGTATTCTTCGGTAGATGCGTTGTAACCGTAGTTACCGTCGCCCGCTTTCACGGTGTTAGCCACAACAGACGGCTCTTCACCGCAGTTCAGCACGATCTGACGCAGCGGAGCTTCCATTGCGCGCAGCGCAACTTTGATACCCACGTTCTGGTCTTCGTTCTGACCTTTCAGGCCAGCGATTTTGCTTGCTACGCGGATCAGCGCAACGCCACCACCCGCAACCACGCCTTCTTCTACCGCAGCACGGGTCGCGTGCAGGGCATCTTCAACACGTGCTTTTTTCTCTTTCATTTCAACTTCGGTAGCAGCACCGACTTTGATAACCGCAACGCCGCCAGCCAGTTTGGCTACGCGCTCTTGCAGTTTTTCACGGTCATAATCGGAAGTCGCTTCTTCGATCTGCTGACGAATCTGACCAACACGGCCCTGAATTGCCGCTTCGTCACCCACACCATCAATGATGGTAGTGGTGTCTTTGTTGATCACAACGCGTTTCGCCTGGCCCAGGTCTTCCAGCGTCGCTTTTTCCAGCTCCATACCGATCTCTTCGGAGATCACGGTACCGCCAGTCAGGGTAGCGATGTCCTGCAGCATAGCTTTACGGCGGTCGCCGAAGCCCGGTGCTTTAACCGCAGCCACTTTCACGATGCCACGCATGGTGTTGACAACCAGGGTCGCCAGCGCTTCGCCTTCAACGTCTTCCGCGATGATAACCAGCGGTTTGCCTGCTTTCGCAACGGCTTCCAGAACCGGCAGCATTTCGCGGATGTTGGAGATTTTCTTATCAGCCAGCAGGATGAACGGGCTTTCCAGTTCTACTGCGCCAGTTTCCGGCTTGTTGATGAAGTAAGGGGACAGGTAACCGCGGTCAAACTGCATACCTTCAACCACGTCCAGTTCGTCCTGCAGACCGGTACCGTCTTCAACGGTGATCACGCCTTCTTTACCGACTTTGTCCATCGCTTCTGCGATCAGTTTACCTACGGTTTCGTCGGAGTTAGCGGAGATAGTACCAACCTGAGCAATCGCTTTAGAGTCAGAGCACGGTACGGACAGTGCTTTCAGCTCTTCAACTGCGGCCAGAACGGCTTTATCGATACCGCGTTTCAGGTCCATCGGGTTCATGCCTGCAGCAACAGCTTTCAGGCCTTCGGTGATGATAGCCTGAGCCAGTACGGTAGCAGTGGTGGTACCGTCGCCTGCAGCGTCGTTCGCTTTAGAGGCAACTTCTTTCACCATCTGAGCACCCATGTTTTCGAACTTGTCTTCCAGTTCGATTTCACGTGCTACAGAAACACCATCTTTAGTGATGGTCGGCGCGCCGAAGGATTTATCCAGCACTACGTTACGGCCTTTCGGGCCCAGGGTCACTTTAACTGCGTCTGCCAGTACGTTTACGCCGCGCAGCATTTTCACACGAGCGTCGTTACCGAATTTTACGTCTTTAGCTGCCATTTTAATCTTTCCCTTAAATTCGTATGTTCAGTGTCGTTCGCGGATTACGCTTCAACAATTGCCAGAATGTCGCTTTCGGACATGATCAACACTTCTTCATTGTCGATCTTCTCAGCTTTAACACCGTAACCATCATTGAAAATCACGATGTCGCCCACTTTCACGTCCAGTGGCTGCACTGTACCGTTTTCCAGGATGCGGCCCTTACCGACAGCGATGATTTCGCCACGAGTTGATTTGCCTGCTGCAGAACCGGTCAGAACGATGCCGCCAGCGGATTTAGATTCAACTTCTTTACGTTTGACGATCACACGATCATGTAACGGACGAATACTCATTGATAGCTCTCCTTTGAGAAAGTCATTATCAGTTATGGGTGACGCCGGCCCGCAATCGGTTCTCCGGCTGGTGACCAGAGAGATGGGGATGGGTTTTTCCCCCTTCAAGGGGGGACTTTAAAAAAAATTCGCACAAAGCCCCAGGTCGGCAAGAAAAGGGAAAATGCAATCCGTGAGAAGAGGCAGGCGCACCAACAGCCATAAGTAAAATTGATTGTGATAGCATGATCCCTCTTTACTTTGCGATGACGTGCGGGATACGGGCCATGAGTGGACTGAAACAGGAGCTGGGGCTGGCTCAGGGAATTGGGTTACTTTCAACATCGTTACTGGGCACAGGGGTTTTTGCCGTTCCGGCGCTGGCTGCGCTGGCGGCAGGTGACAGCAGCCTGTGGGCCTGGCCTGTGCTCATTCTGCTGGTCTTTCCGGTCGCTATCGTCTTCGCCGTTCTTGGTCGTCAGTTTCCCAGCGCAGGCGGCGTCGCCCATTTTGTCGGTATGGCGTTTGGCTCACGACTGGAGCGCGTCACCGGCTGGTTATTTCTGTCAGTGATCCCGGTGGGGTTGCCCGCGGCGCTGCATATCGCCGCCGGTTTCTGGCAGGGGATGTTTGGCTGGCAGGGCGCGCAACTGCTGATAGCCGAGCTTGCCACCCTGGCACTTATCTGGCTCATCGGGACGCGCGGTGCGGGTTCCAGCGCTAACCTGCAATCCATCATTGCCGGGCTTATCGTTGCATTGATTATCGCCATCTGGTGGCGTGGTGGGCTCTCCTTTAGCGCCCTGTCTTTCCCGGCACCGGCCGACGTTCCCCTCTCCGGCATGACCGCCTCGCTGGCGGTGATGTTCTGGTGCTTCGTCGGCCTGGAAGCCTTTGCCCATCTGGCCTCGGAGTTTAAGCATCCTGAACGTGACTTTCCCCGCGCACTGATGATTGGCCTGATTCTGGCCGGTTCAGTCTACTGGGCCTGTACCGTGGTGGTGCTGCATTTCCCGCTCTGGCGTAGCGCAGGGGCCGCGGCGTCCTTACCGATCATCGTCGTTGAGCTGTTCGGCAAGCAGGCGCAGTGGATTGCCTGCATCATCGGTTATCTGGCCTGTTTTGCCAGTCTCAATATCTATATTCAGAGCTTCGCCCGGCTGGTGTGGTCGCAGGCACAATACAAGCCGCAAAGCCCGCTGGCGCGTTTGTCCTCCCGACAAATCCCGTTTAACGCGCTGAATGCCGTCCTGATTTGCTGCGTTATCTGTACGCTGGGTATCTACGCATTTGCGATTAATCTCGACACGCTCATCATTTATGCCAATGGCATTTTCATTCTGATTTATTTGCTATGCATGCTGGCAGGGTGCCGCCTGTTGAAGGGACGTTATAAGGTGCTGGCCTGGGTGGGCAGCATTCTGTGCTTACTGCTGCTGGCCATTCCTGGCTGGAAGAGTCTGTATGCGATTGTGATGCTGGCAGGTCTGTGGGCATTTTTACCCAGGCGCGGCGTGGCGGTTCAGCGGTCGTAAGCCCGGAAGGCGGCTTCGCCTTTTCCGGGCTACAAAATGTTTAGCGATCGTCTTTGTTATCCAGGCGGTCGCGCTGATCATCCTTGCGCTGGTACTCCCCTTCAAACGTATTACCAGGCCCGGTGCTAAAGCCGCCGCCCGGCATACGGGAAAAACGTAAATGCGGCATCAGCTTAAGCGTCAGATGTTTTTGTACCGGCGGCAACAGCAGCAGTAAGCCGAGGAAATCGGTAAAGAACCCCGGCAGCACCAGCAGTAAGCCTGCAATAATCAGCGACACGCTTTTAATCATCTCGGCCGCCGGGCTTTCCCCTGTCGCCAGCTTTTGCTGCATCAACAGAAAGTTTTTGAAGCCCTGATTACGCACCAGAGACATCCCGATAACCGAAGTAAAAATGACCAGGATAAGCGTCATCAGCACGCCAAACACATGCGCCACCTGAATGAAAATCGATATCTCGATGTAGACGTATAAAAAAACAGCAATCAGCGGTATCCAGCGCACTGGTTTCTCCTCAGTGAACAGACGCCACTGGCGCCTGTCGGTAAATTTTTGCGATTCGCATAGTTACTGAGATGGTGACGACCGCCGGAAAATTCAATTTTCCACGGAAACTATTTTTTCCAGCGCTGCGATAGCGGTGATTCATTTCACAGATTAATGATTCTGATAAAGCGGCTAAGATAATAAGTGATCCAGATTACGGCTTTTCGCTCGGATCAGCATATGATCGCAGATATCTGGCCGATTAAGGGGATAATCGTCGGCCCGAAATCACACATAACCACATATATACTGTGTGTTTGGTGTATTCATTCGTAGCTTGATAAAGAAGGTTCACATGTTAAACAACATTCGTATCGAAGAAGATTTGTTGGGCACAAGGGAAGTACCAGCGGATGCCTATTATGGTGTACATACTCTTAGAGCGATTGAGAACTTCTACATTAGTAACAGCAAAATCAGCGACATCCCGGAGTTTGTCCGGGGAATGGTAATGGTGAAAAAAGCGGCTGCTCTGGCCAACAAGGAGCTGCAAACCATCCCTAAGAGCATTGCGAACACCATCGTGGCGGCATGTGATGAAGTCCTGAATAACGGCAAATGCATGGACCAGTTCCCGGTCGACGTCTATCAGGGCGGCGCAGGGACATCAGTAAACATGAACACCAACGAAGTACTGGCAAACATCGGTCTGGAGCTCATGGGCCACCAGAAAGGGGAATACCAGTACCTCAACCCGAACGACCACGTCAACAAATGCCAGTCCACCAACGACGCCTACCCGACCGGTTTTCGTATCGCGGTGTATACCTCCATCCTCAAGCTGGTCGATGCCATCACTCAGTTAGGTGAAGGTTTTGAACACAAAGCGGATGAGTTCCGTGACATCCTGAAAATGGGCCGTACGCAGTTGCAGGACGCCGTTCCGATGACGCTGGGACAAGAATTCCACGCCTTCAACGTACTGCTGAATGAAGAGACGAAAAATCTGCTGCGCACCTCTGAGCTGCTGCTGGAAGTGAACCTCGGCGCAACGGCTATCGGTACACGTCTGAACACCCCGGATGGCTACCAGCAACTGGCAGTGCAAAAACTGGCGGAAGTGAGCAACCTGCCTGTAGTACCGGCAGAAGACCTGATTGAAGCGACCTCCGACTGCGGTGCTTACGTGATGGTACACAGCGCGCTGAAACGCCTGGCCGTCAAAATGTCCAAAATCTGTAATGACCTGCGTCTGCTCTCTTCGGGTCCACGTGCGGGTCTGAACGAAATCAACCTGCCAGAACTGCAGGCAGGCTCGTCCATCATGCCGGCTAAAGTGAACCCGGTCGTGCCGGAAGTGGTGAACCAGGTATGCTTCAAAGTCATCGGTAACGACACCACCGTGACCATGGCGTCCGAAGCGGGCCAGTTACAGTTGAACGTGATGGAGCCGGTGATTGGCCAGGCCATGTTTGAATCCATCCACATTCTGACCAACGCCTGCTACAACCTGCTGGAAAAATGCGTCAGCGGTATCACGGCTAACAAGTCTGTATGTGAAGGCTATGTCTATAACTCGATTGGTATTGTGACCTACCTCAACCCGTTTATTGGCCACCATAACGGTGACATCGTCGGCAAAATCTGCGCCGAAACGGGCAAGAGTGTGCGCGAGGTCGTGCTGGAGCGCGGTCTGCTGACGGAAGCGGAGCTGGATGACATTTTCTCCGCACAGAACCTGATGCATCCGGCCTATAAGGCGAAGCGTTATACCGATGAAAGCGAACAGTAACACTGACGGCTAAAGCCACAAGGCACGTCAGCTCTGACGTGCCTTTTTTTTAGCCTGCAGTAAAAAAAATCATTCTCATTTCATCAACAAGGAAGGCAATTATGTTTGCTGCAGAACTTGTACTCGTCCTGCTTGCTATTTACCTGGGGGCCAGACTCGGCGGTATCGGCATCGGTTTTGCCGGTGGTTTCGGGGTGCTTGTACTGACACTCTTTTTTCAAATCAAACCCGGCGCTATACCCTTCGATGTGATTGAAATCATCATGGCGGTTATCGCCTCTATTGCCGCGATGCAGGTGGCAGGGGGCATGGATTACCTGGTGAGTCTTGCGGAGCGTATGCTGCGCCGTCATCCGAAATACATTACTTTTCTCGCCCCGCTGGTCACCTGGTTTATGACCATCCTGGCGGGTACCGGTCATACGGCGTTTTCTACGCTGCCGGTCATTACCGAAGTGGCGAAAGAGCAAGGGATTCGACCTTCCCGTCCACTCTCCATTGCCGTCGTGGCTTCGCAAATCGCTATTACCGCCTCCCCCATCTCTGCGGCTGTCGTCTTTTTTGCTGGCATTCTGGAACCGCTCGGTGTGAGTTATCTGACGCTGCTGGCGGTCTGTATTCCTGTTACGCTGATCGCCGTTATGCTGACGGCTATTGTGTGTAACTTCCTCGGCGCTGAGTTGAAAGATGATCCGGTTTACCAGGAGCGTCTGGCAAGAGGGGAAGTCAAACTGCGCGGCAGCAAAGTTTTCGAGATGAAACCGCATGCCAAACGTTCCGTGCTGCTGTTCCTGGTTGGGATTATCGCTGTCATGCTGTACGCCACGGCAATCAGTCCGAACGTAGGTCTTATTACGAACCCGGTATTGCCACGTAACGAAGCGATTGTGGTGTTCATGTTAACCATCGCCACGCTGATTTGCCTGACCTGTAAAATCAACACGGGCGACATTCTCAACGCCAGCACCTTTAAATCGGGTATGAGCGCCTGTATTTGCGTCCTGGGCGTAGCGTGGCTGGGCGATACCTTTGTGAAAAACCACATTCAGGATATCCAGACCGTGGCCGGCAACCTGCTCAACAGCTACCCGTGGCTGCTGGCGGTGGTGCTGTTTTTCGCCTCTACCCTGCTTTACTCTCAGGCAGCAACCGCGAAAGCGCTGATGCCTGCGGCACTGATGCTGGGTGTCAGCCCGCTGACCGCCGTGGCATCGTTTGCTGCGGTATCCGCATTGTTCGTCCTGCCAACCTACCCAACGCTTCTTGCGGCGGTGGAAATGGACGATACGGGTTCAACGCGTATCGGCAAGTATGTGTTTAACCATGCCTTTTTGGTTCCGGGCGTTATCGCCATCACCCTGTGCGTGATACTCGGTTTCGTAATTGGCGGTATTCTGTTGTAAAAGTGGTTAAAAACGGGCCGCACTGCGGCCCGTTTTTCTTGTGCGTGATATAGTCCCCTTTTCGCTGCGAAGAGGTTAACGATGAACACGCCTGATACTGTTGTTGTGCTCTGTACCGCCCCGGATGAAGCGACAGCCCAGGAGCTGGCCGCCAAAGCGCTGGCCGATAAACTGGCTGCCTGCGTGACCCTCCTCCCCGGCGCCACCTCTATGTACTACTGGGAGGGGAAGCTGGAACAGGAATATGAAGTACAGTTGTTGCTTAAAACCGACGTTGCACATCTTGAAGATCTCTTCGCCTGCATAAAATCGCATCATCCTTATCAGACCCCAGAATTACTCGCTATACCGGTTACTCACGGAGATTTTGATTACCTCTCATGGCTCAACGCATCCTTACGCTGATTCTGCTGTTATGCAGCACACCGGCCCTTGCCGGGCTATTTGACGCTCCCGGACGGTCCAGTTTTGTTCCGTCCGATCAGGCCTTTATGTTTGATTTCCAGCAACAGGAAAATGAACTCAAGCTGAACTGGCAGGTGAAAGAGGGCTATTACCTCTATCGCCAGCAAATCAAACTCACTGCGCAGCAGGCGGAGATCACACCGCCACAACTGCCTTTCGGCGAGCCGCATAACGATGAGTTTTATGGCAAGAGCGAGATTTATCGCCAACAGTTGCACCTGCCGGTGACCATCACCGAGGCGGCAAAAGGCGCGACCCTGACGGTGATCTACCAGGGCTGTGCGGACGCCGGGTTCTGTTACCCGCCAGAGACAAAAGTTATTCCGTTGAGTGAGGTGAAAGCCACTGCCCAATCCATCCCCCCTCGGCCCTCCGGGGAGAGGGCCGTGGTGAGGGGCAATGACGATACGGCTCCAGCCGCGCTGCCCTTCTCCGCCCTTTGGGCGCTGCTGATTGGTATTGGCGTGGCCTTCACCCCCTGCGTCTTACCGATGTACCCGCTAATCTCAGGCATCGTGCTGGGGGGCAAACAACGCCTTTCAACGCCCCGCGCGCTGCTTCTGGCATTTATCTATGTGCAGGGCATGGCGCTGACCTATACCGCGCTGGGCCTTGTCGTGGCGGCGGCCGGGCTCCAGTTCCAGGCAGCACTCCAGCATCCGTACGTGCTGATTGGCCTGTCGGTGGTCTTTCTTGTGCTGGCGCTGTCGATGTTTGGCCTGTTCACCCTGCAATTGCCCTCCTCGCTGCAAACCCGCTTAACGCTGATGAGCAACCGCCAACAAGGTGGTTCCGCAGGCGGTGTGTTTGCTATGGGGGCGATTGCCGGGCTGATTTGTTCCCCTTGCACCACAGCGCCGCTGAGCGCCATCCTGCTCTATATCGCCCAAAGCGGTAATCTGTGGCTTGGCGGCGGCACGCTGTATCTGTATGCCCTGGGGATGGGATTGCCGCTGATTCTGGTTACCGTCTTTGGCAACCGCCTGCTGCCCAAAAGCGGCCCGTGGATGGCGCAGGTCAAAATCGCCTTTGGCTTTGTGATCCTGGCGTTACCTGTTTTCCTGCTCGAGCGAGTCTTGGGTGATAACTGGGGTTTACGCTTATGGTCGCTGCTCGGCGTCGCCTTTTTCACCTGGGCCTTTATTGCCAGCTTCGGCGCAACCCGCCCGGTGATGCGAATTGTGCAAATCGTCCTGTTAGGTGTGGCGCTGGTTTGCGCTCGTCCCTTGCAGGACTGGGCCTTTGGTCAGCCAACGGCGCAAAACCAGGCGCATCTGCCGTTTACTGCCATCAAAACCGTGGATGACCTTAATCAGGCGCTGGCACAGGCCAAAGGTCGCCCGGTGATGCTGGATCTTTACGCCGACTGGTGCGTGGCGTGCAAAGAGTTTGAGAAGTACACCTTTAGCGATACGCGGGTTCAGGCAGCATTAAAAAATTCCGTGTTATTACAGGCGGATGTCACCGCCAATAACGCGCAGGATCAAGCGCTGCTGCACCATTTACAGGTTCTGGGCTTACCCACCATTGTGTTTTTTGATGCGCAAGGCCACGAGCAACCGGCACAGCGGGTCACGGGGTTTATGGATGCACCTGCCTTTACGACACATTTGCGCAATCACACACCGTAAACAACACTTGGTTTGGGACGCAGGCTTCTGACAACGGAGGAACTTACCGTGCAACGTGAAGATGTTTTAAGTCAGACACTTCAATTATTTGAATTAAGAGGGATTGCTGACACCACGCCGGAAATGGTCGCGGAGCGTATTGACTACCCGTTAGAGGAGTTTTTGCGTTTCTGGCCGGATAAAGAAGCGCTGTTTTACGATGCGCTACGCTATCTCAGCCAGCAGGTTGATATCTGGCGCAGGCAGTTATTACTCGATGAAGAGCTGACAAAAGAGCAAAAATTGCTGGCGCGTTATGGGGCGTTGACGGATTGCGTTAGTAACAATCGCTATCCGGGCTGCCTGTTTATCGCCGCCTGCACCTTTTACCCCGACCCGGACCATCCGATACACCAACTGGCGGATCAGCAAAAGCAGGCGGCCTTTAACTTCACCCATGACCTGTTAACCCAACTGGAAGTGGACGACCCGACAATGGTCGCGAAACAGATGGAGCTGGTGCTGGAGGGTTGTCTAAGCAGGATGCTGGTCAATCGCAGCCAGACCGACGTCGATACCGCCCGACAACTGGCAGAAGATATTCTTCGTTTTGCATGTTGTCGCACGGGCGGTGCATTGACCTGATCAGTGCATAAACCCGGCCCAGGCTGAAACCAGCAGGCAAAGCGCCATCGCCCGTTGAAACCAAATCAGCGATGCCGCACTGCGAAAGAGCCGGTTTACCGCTTTGCCCAGTAGTGTCCACGCGCCCAGGCAGAGCACCGAAATGAGCAGGAAGCTCAGTGACAAAAATGACACTTCGCGCACGGGATGCGCGCCGTTCGGGGCAAACAGGCTGACCACGGCCAGCGCCATCATCCAGGTTTTGGGATTAATTAGCTGCAACATGGCCGCCGCTTTGCCGCTAAAGGGTTCACCACTCTTCTCGTTCAGATCCGCTGCCGGGGCGGTAAAGAGCTGCCAGCTTATCCAGCTTAGCCATAATGCACCGGCCCAACTCATCCCCTCACGCAGCAACGGATACCCTCGCAGTATCTCTCCTGCCCCCGCCCCGGAGATAAACACAATAAGGCTTGCTGCCACACATGCCCCGAGCACCGCCGGTAGCGTGGCCCTGATGCCATAGCGTTGGCTGCTGGCAAGGATCAGAATATTGGTCGGGCCGGGCGTTATCGACGCCACAAAGGCAAACAACATAAATGGCAGGTAGCTGTAGAGCATGTTCACAGTCGGGACTCCTTATTCTCCGTCCTGTGACTTTGGCGTTATTTACGGATGTCGTCTGGAAGATTTGTGCAAAGTTTCCGGTAGTGGGCTGGCGATAGCCGATATGCCCGCTGGAACCAGCGTCCCAGATGGCTTTGATCGGCAAAGCCCAGCGCAGCCGCCACGTCCGCCGGTTGTTCGCCGCGCGCCAGCTTGCTTCGGGCATTGGCCAGCCGCAGTTGAATAAGCCAGGCATGGGGGGAGAGATGAAATTCGCGCTTAAAACAACGGGTCAGGGTAAAGCGGTCGGTACCCGTTTCGCGGGCCAGATCGGACAGGCCGATGTTTTCCCCCATATGGGCATGCAAATAGTCCCGTGCGCGATGGGCCACCGCTGCGCTTTGCAGATGCGACGGCAGGCGCTTGCGCCACTGGCTGTGCCGGGTAAGCTGCCCGAGCAGATCATCCATGGTGCTTTGCTGCACAATGCGCATCTCTTCGCTGTGCAGTGAATGAAAGGTCCTGGCGATCGCGCCAGCAAGCATTGGCTCGCGCGCCATCGTGCGGGAAAAATGCAGCGAATAACTGGAAGGGACGGACTCGTACAACCCCCGAAGGGTAGAACTGAGCCACGCTTCATCAAGGTAGAATGTCAGGTAGGTAAAACCGCCTTCAACCGGCGCGTCACCATCGTGAATTTCACCAGGCTCGAGTAAGAAGGCATCTCCCGGCGTGCTGCGATGACGTTCACGACGGCAATGAAATTCCTGCGTTCCGCTGAGGGTGATACCCACCAGATAGCTGTCGTGCCAGTGCGGATCGTACGCATGGCCTTCAAAGTGGGCGCGAATTGTTTCGATGCCGGTGTCCGCATGTTGCCGCAGTTCCAGCCAGTCATTAGCCATATTGCCTCCGAAATCCCCGGGAACAGCATTACTCCCCCGTGCGGAAAAAATCTGGAAGATTTGTGCAATACGCCATTTTGTGGCGCAGAATCACTCAGACTGCCGCAAACTTGAGCAACTGAACAGCATTTTTTGAAATAGAGTTGACGCATTACATTGATTAGGGTTTAATGCGCCCCGTTGCCCGGATAGCTCAGTCGGTAGAGCAGGGGATTGAAAATCCCCGTGTCCTTGGTTCGATTCCGAGTCCGGGCACCACTTATTCAGAGAACCCAGCCTATGGCTGGGTTTTTGCTTTTCTACAACCGGACTCTCCATCGAACTCCGTTCGTTTTGTAGATACGGTGAATGTCTTCCACCTTTTTTAGCCACGAATAATCGTTTTGCCGCATGGCAACCACAGCGACAACACAGAGCGTGTATTTCGCCATGAACGTAAGGTGAACGGAACCCACCTCCCGAGCCGCATATTTCCCCTCTGGCTGGAGCTCCCCACAAGCAGCACCTATACTGCGGTCATGCTTTAACCATTCCCCTAAAGCTTATGACAACCCAAACGCTTACCCGTCAATGGCGTCTGCCCGGCGCCATCGCAGCAGTGATGTTATTGCTGGCCGCCGCCTTCACGCTGCATGCGCACTGGAATGCCTTTATCCAGTGGTGCCTGGCAACCCAGATTACGCTGCATCGTTATCTGGTGATGTACCTGCTGCAACTGAATAACCATCAGTATGCCGGGGGACTGTGGCTACTGACCGGTTCGTTCTTTTATGGCGTGTTACATGCGGTTGGGCCGGGTCACGGAAAATTTATCGTCACAACCTATCTCAGCACCAACCAGGAGAGCCAAACCGCCGCCCGCGTCATCCCGTTTCTTGGCAGCCTGATGCAAGGTGTGAGCGCCATTCTTTTTGTCTTCATCCTCGCGGTTGGTTTTAACCTCGCCTCCGGCGATCTCAGTGAGCGTCGCTGGTACGTTGAGAAAATCAGCGCATTTATGGTGGGTGGGTTTGGCGTCTGGCTCATCGTCAAAGCGATAAAAACCATCAAACCGCAGAAAATGAAAATCACTGCGATGAGGCCTTTATCTCACCGGCATTCTGACGACTGTGGCTGCGGAAATCACGGAGTAGGAATCAGTACGCAAGGCGACTGGAAAACACGTCTGGGTGTCATACTCGCCATTGGCGCACGCCCCTGCAGCGGCGCAATCATGATTTTGCTCTTTTCTAACGCGCTGGGCATTGTGAGCTGGGGGATCGCAGCCGTAATGACAATGGCATTCGGTACCGCATTGTCGATTATGGGTCTGTCACTGGCAGTGCGTTATGCCCGCAACCGGACGGTTACCTTTTTTGGTGAGGAGAGCGGCAGCATGCCATGGCTGGTACCGGCACTGAATATCGTCGGTGGCCTGGCGCTGATTTTGTTCGCCGTGGTGTTGTTCTTAACCGTCGTTCCGGTCAGTCCTGGCGGTGATTATATTGCTGCGGGTTGCTGATAAAAAAAGCCCGGTACGTTAACCGGGCTTTATCTGCTACTCGTTAATCCGTGGGTGCTGGTCGACAAGGCGTGAGCGTTTCGCCTGTAGCTCAGCAATTTCCGCATCGATGTCTTCGATTTTCTGTTCAATATTATCGTGATGTTCGCGCAGGATCTCTTTTGCCTCCTGGATATCGGAGGCCGCAGGCGTCGCACCTTTTAATGGGCGGTTCGCCGTCTCCTTCATCGTAAGCCCAGTGATCAGGCCAATCACCGCAACAACCATCAGATAATAAGCTGGCATCATCAGGTTCTGCGTACTTTCAACCAGCCAGGCGGCCAGTGTCGGGGTCAGACCAGCCACCAGCACCGAAATGTTAAAGGCACTCGCCAGTGCGCTATAACGAATGTGCGTCGGGAACATTGCCGGCAAGGTCGATGCCATCACGCCAATGAAACAGTTTAGAATCACGGCCAGCATCAGCAATCCCGCGAAAATCAGCCCCGTCACGTTGCTGTTGATCAAGATAAATGCCGGAATGGACAGCGCAAACAGCGCCACACTCCCCAGAATAATAAACGGACGGCGGCCAAAACGGTCGCTGAGTAAGCCCATCACAGGCTGAACAAACAGCATACCGACCATAATCGCGATAATAATCAGCACGCCGTGGTCTTCTGAATAGTTCAGGTTATGCGACAGATAGCTCGGCATGTACGTCAACAACATGTAATAGGTGACGTTGGTCGCAATCACCATACCGATACAGATCAGCAAACTACGCCAGTGCTTTGTCGCAATCTCTTTGAAAGAGACTTTCGGGCCGTTTTGCAGCCCTTCGCGATCGCCCTGCTCCAGTTTATCCACATGCTGCTGAAACGCCGGAGTCTCTTCCAGCGCATGGCGCAAATACAGACCGATTATCCCCAGTGGCAACGCCAGGAAGAAGGGAATACGCCAGCCCCAACTGAGGAAGTTTTCTTCACCGACGACCGTGGAGATAAGCACAACGACGCCCGCACCGATAACGAATCCCGCTATCGAACCAAAATCAAGCCAACTGCCCAGAAAACCGCGTCGACGGTCCGGGGAGTATTCCGCTACGAAAATCGATGCGCCGGTGTATTCCCCGCCCACTGAGAACCCCTGTGCCATTTTGCACAGCAAGAGCAGGATAGGTGCCCAAATACCAATAGAGGCATACGAGGGAATAAGCCCAATACAGAATGTACTGACGGACATGATCACTATGGTTATAGCGAGGATTTTCTGCCGTCCATATTTGTCGCCAAGCATCCCGAAAAACAAACCACCCAGCGGGCGAATCAGGAACGGAACGGAGAAGGTCGCCAGCGCGGCAATCATTTGCACACTGGGGTTGGCATCAGGAAAAAACACTTTACCCAGTGCGTAAGCTACGAACCCATATACGCCAAAATCAAACCATTCCATCGCGTTACCGAGTGAAGCGGCAGTTATTGCTTTTCGCAACTTACCGTCATCAATGATGGTTACATCGCGCAGTGTAATAGGTTTAACTTTCTTCCTTTTTAACATGATGTCCTCTTTTGACTTTCGCCCTGAACCGCGCATTTGATATGCCATACCAGCATTGCGCGTATTAAGCCGTTCATACCGACTTACCTTGTTCAAGCGTAGCAGGTTTACTTACACTGGCTGGTTACAGCCTGTACAACCGAACCTGTTGACGCCTGGCAGAGCGTTGTTTAACCGCCTTTTACCCTAACAGGGTTTAAAAACGTGATCAACTTCACACAAAATATCCCTGTGATAACACCCACAATTCTGGCAATCCACATATCTTTCCATCGGAACTGCGTTTTACTTAACGAGAAAAAACGTTTTTAACTTATAGAATGCCCGCAGTTGCTATTTATACTGATATGCCATACCCCCCGTGATTATTATTCTGCTAGCTGTATCCATTCACCTTTTTACAGAAACTATGTAACGCAAAGTTATTTAATTGTTCACATATAAATCTTTACACGGAATATGTGATGAAGATAACTAAAACATTGTTTTATTTTCATTGAATCGATATTCCAATGATCGCATCATACGTCCAGACACAAAACAGACAAGGATAGCGAGGGTGCTCTCCGGAAAGGAACAACAGCTCCGGACATTGAACAAATTCAAACCAGGAAGGTTTAACTCATTGAATAGCATGTTTTTATTTTCTCGGTCATTGCACATGATGAGATATGAGGATTCATAATGAAAATCAAAGCCACCATTGAACGCATCCCCGGTGGGATGATGTTAATACCTTTGCTGCTTGGGGCAATTTTAAATACGCTGGCACCTAATACAGGCGCTTATTTCGGTTCTTTCACCAAGGGCATGATCACAGGTACGGTACCTATTCTTGCCGTTTGGTTTTTCTGTATCGGCGCGTCAATTGATTTACGCGCCACCGGGACCGTCTTACGCAAATCCGGCACGCTGGTACTGACAAAAATCGCCGTTGCCTGGGTAGTGGCAATGATCGCCGCCACCTTTATCCCGGAAGGCGGTATTCAGACTGGTTTCTTCGCCGGTATCTCCGTACTGGCTATCGTTTCCGCGATGGACATGACCAACGGCGGCCTGTATGCCAGCCTGATGAACCAGTACGGCACCAAAGAAGAATCAGGCGCATTCGTGCTGATGTCGCTGGAATCCGGCCCACTGATGACCATGGTCATTCTGGGATCTGCGGGCCTGGCATCCTTCGAACCGCACCACTTTATCGGAGCTGTACTGCCGTTTCTGATTGGCTTTGTTCTGGGCAACCTCGACCACGACCTGCGCGCGTTCTTTAGTAAAGCTACACCGGTACTGATCCCGTTCTTCGGCTTCGCGCTGGGTAATACCATCAACCTGAAAGTGATTCTCGATACCGGTCTGCTGGGTATCTTCCTGGGTATCGCGGTTATCATCATCACTGGTATTCCGCTAATTATTGCCGACAAAGTCATTGGTGGGGGTAACGGTACGGCAGGTGTCGCCGCCTCATCGGCAGCCGGAGCTGCGGTAGCAAACCCGGTGATCATTGCCCAAATCAACCCGGCGTTTGAACCGGTAGCCGCCTCAGCAACGGCGCTGGTGGCAGCAAGCGTGATTGTAACGGCGATTCTGGTGCCCATCATCACCGCACTGTACGCCAGACGGTTTGGCGAGGTTCCTGAAACGACAAAAGCGGCAGACAACCCCGCCGCATCGCTCAATCATTAAAAAAGCCCCCGACGTGACACGCCGGGGGCTTCTCTTTGCCTGTTTGTCGCTATGTCCTGCAATTAGCCATCAACATTGGTTAATTGCAGGACACACCTTTTTACTCACCGAAAATCTCGTCCACCATGGCAGTGGCTAAGCGCGATGCCGAACAAAGCCTTGGCATACCTAACGCGACTGTCTGCCAGCTTTGGGTCACCGACCAGCAAATAGGGTGACGATCCGCATCGCACCAGTCGCCAAGCCAGCCCAGCAGATCTTTATAATCCATCAGGCCCGGTGTCGCAGGCGTTGTCAGCCACTGGTGATAAAAATGGCGGGTAGCAGGCGCAGCATTAATACCCTGCGCCAGAAAATCAGAGGCCATCGCACGCAGGTTATCTTTCAGCATGGAAGCCACCTCGCTGCTCGCCAGGCGGCAGGCGTCGCCAAAAGCGCCCCAGCGTAATTCTTCCAGCGCAACATAGCAGCGCCCCGCCATCGACCAGCCGTTATAATTCCCGGCACGCCAGCGGGTAAAAATTTGTTCGCTGTGATTTCCCGCCTGTACCGTTAAGCCACGCTGGCCGAGCGCTTTCTCTTTCCAGTTCGCCCGTTGGCTAAAGTGCTCAATTAACTCATCATATTGTTGTTGATTGCCCGAAGTGTTGGTCGCGGGGCGGCGCTGCTCAGCCTGCTGTAATGAGACCAGACGCTGGGTGATACGCGTCAGCGCAAGATGACCGGGGTCGAGCATACTGGCGAGCTTTTCCGCAAGCCCCAGACGCAAAGAGTCATTCTCATTTAATACGCCGGACATAGCCCACGGACGCAGTTGGGTTTGCGCCATTACTTCCTGGGTCAGTCTTTCACGAAACAACTGCTGTTGGGGCACAATCTGACTCTGGCGAGGCGCATCTGCCCCCTGCACTAAATCCACAATGAACTTCGGATGAATGCACTCAAGCGTTCGCCCAGGCCCTTCCAGTAGTCGATTTTTCATAATTACTCTGCTGCGAATAGTGTTTGTATATCATCGCGTAAAAGACGTGCATCTTCCTGAATCCAGTTAGCGGTTTTGATGCAGTGTCGCAGGTGCTGCCGCAATGCTAACACTGACGACTCGTTTTGCTGACGAATCGCCAAACTGTCACGCAAACTATCTTGTAGCCCCGCCAGGCTCAGCGAGAACTCGGCAAAGAAGGTTGCCATTCCCGCCGTAACAGAAACATCGACCTGCGCAGCCAAAGCTTTACGAATTTGTTCACAAAAATGAGCAACATGCTGGATGAGCTTGGTATGCAATGACGCCACATCAATGACATAGCGGGTACGGGTCACCACATAATCATCCCACCCCCAGCTCGGATTATTTAACCACCGAGAAACCGTTTCCCGTACACTTCCGCTACGCGGCACCTGCCCTGCCGGGGTGTCTTCCGGCGCAATAGCGTTGGTAAAGAGCTGGCGAGTATTAAAATTGAGTGCGCTTGCCTGGAAGGCCGGGAAACTAATACGCGCCCGGAAACCCGCGTGGCTGAGCTCTTCTTTAATGCGCATCTCGATCGGGCGCATCGCATCATTGAGTGAGCGGGTCAGGGTATTTTCCAGTTGGTCAAAACGCATCGCCAGTTCGCGACCGATCTTCTCCTGCGCGGTGACAAAAATCGCTTCGCAGGAGGAGCGCATTTTGCTCAGCACAATCTGCGCCTGCCCCTCATCTTCCAGCACCAGTTGGCCTGGCGAAACTCCCGCATCAAGACGCAGGTCGGCCTGACTTTCGTTGGCCATTTCCATGATCCTGCCATCACTAAACCAGGCATTAATGGCTCCAACGATTTCCACTTGCTGGCTATTAATGAAGAGGTCCGCCGCCGCCAGCGCTTCATCCACCTCATGATCAATCTCATCGCTGACGCGCTCCTGACAGCTTTTCAGTAGCGTCATATCTTCTTCAAGGCGGCTGATATTGTGCTCAAGGTTCTCAAACGCAACCGTCAGCCCTTGATAGCGGAAATCAAGATATTCCCGGGCGCTCTGGGCGTAGTTAAGCAGCTTATGCGACGCCGAACGCAGGGCATACAGCGACGCGTTGGCATGTGCAGCATGCAACAGCTTGCGAATAGGTTGCTCAAACAGCGAATCTTCCCACAACAGATCGGCGGCGTGATGGATATGCTCGACATCATCCAGGTCAGCCATTCTCCAGCGTCGGCCCAGCGCCGCTTCGGCAAAATCCTGCACCCAACGCTGCTCTTGCGGGTCGGGTAATTTCCCCTGTTGTTTGATTTCATGGCGGGCGCGGTTCGCCAGATAGCCCCACATCGAGGAGACGGGGAAAATCTGCGTCGGATTAATGTAGCCTTTCATTAATGTCCCGGCGATCAGCGCCCGCACCTGTTCTTCGTCATCGCTGTTACGGTCTTTCTGATCGAATTTATTAACCAGCGCATACAGCGGAACGGAGCGCCCAACGGCGGAAATCGCGTGGCGCACCTCTTCATCAGAGATCGATTTAAGCTGGGTGTAATCCATCACCGCCAGAACCGCAGACGCTCGCGCCAGTTGCTCATTGAGCATCTTGTGCAGATGCGGCTGTCCCGCTTCGTTTGGCCCAGGGGTGTCGAGCAGCGTCAACTGGCCCAGATCATTTTCAAGGCCTGCCAGGTGAACAAACTCAACTTCAATAACCGGGATATTCTCTATGGAGGCGTAAGCGGAGAAGGGAAAATCAACATCCAGCGCTTTCGACAGGCGCACCAGATCGTTAAGGCTCTTTAAACAATGGAAAATGGGCTGCGCGCCCAGATAATGTTTGTCGAACGCATCCCCTTGTGCGATGCGTTCGAGCAGGGCACTCATGTCTTTATCGATTTCGAGTTTTTGCGCCAGCTTTTCACGATCATAGGTATAAAGCCGCATCTGGAGTTGCTGGGTCAACGTATCGATTGGCCCTACATGGGCGAAATGCAGTACAGGCTCTTTCTGGCCCGGCGTATGGCGAATTAATGTCGGCAGCGCCGTCATCGGACGGTTGCGATTAGGCAAAACCTCAGTACCCACAATCGCATTGATTGTGGTCGATTTACCCGCTTTCATCGTCCCGACGATCGCTAACACCATCTCCAGCCGGGTGATTTTCCGTAATTCGTTGTGCAGAGTGGCTTGCTGTGTCTCGATGCCGCGAGCACTAAAATGTAATGGCAGTACATTTGCGTTATCTGCTTTGCCGGAAGCCGCCTCATCAAGCGTTGCAATCGGCAAGGCTTTGAGCGCCTGCAGATTCTGCAAGGAGAGCTGTAACAATCTCTCTGCTTCCTGGCTTAATTCGAAAATTGTCTGTGTGTGCATGATAAAAGTCTTTCCTTAACGCAAATTTCTTACTTTTATTAAGCCGTGATGTTTTATTTGTGAAGTTTCGGCTTTTATAATTACGTGTGGAAAATATCTTAAAGAAGATAAATGCCTGATGGGAATCAGGAAAAATGCATTTTCTCGGTAGAGACTGACAGAGCACGCCGTCCCGGACATAAAATGGCTGGGAGATAGAGAGCGTAGCTCATTTTCAAGAACGACCAGGATATATCGTCATTTATTTACCCCCCCAATTTGCGAGGTAATTAACTGTCTTCGGTAGAAGACCCTGCTGATATGACAGTATGCTAATTATTAACACCGGTTGCGTCACCTCACCTTATCTGAATTGGCAATGGGTAGCAATTTCCCGTCGAAAATATTCTAAATAACATACATAAGGATTTACCCCTACTCAGTTGGAGCTAGCATCGCTTAAGCTAATGACAGGATATGTCACCTGTATCACCTTTTTTATCTTTTTCTGAAAAAAAGAATAGCAACAGTAATTATACGGACATGCTGTATAATCGCGGACTTTTCTGGCATAAACCGCCTTTTTCGCTGGCCTGTTTCCAGCATCATACGTACTTTTTGAGGATACCCCCATGCAACTGCCAAACTGCCCGAAATGCAATTCCGAATACGCTTATGAAGATAATGGCATGTTCATCTGCCCGGAATGCGCCCATGAATGGAATGACAACGAAGCTGCTGCCGAAAGTGATGAACTGATTGTCAAAGATGCCAACGGCAATTTACTGGCCGATGGCGACAGCGTCACTGTCATTAAGGATCTGAAAGTAAAAGGAAGTTCTTCCATGCTGAAAATCGGCACGAAAGTGAAGAATATCCGTCTGGTCGAAGGCGATCATAACATTGACTGCAAAATCGACGGATTTGGCCCAATGAAGTTGAAATCCGAGTTCGTTAAAAAGAACTGATTGCCCTCTTTCGCGCCTGCGGATTAGAACTCATCTTCCAGTCGGCGTTCTTCGTCGTCCAGTTGGCGACGCTCCTGATCGAGCTGGCGCTGCCGGTCATCTAACTGGCGGCGTCGGTCTTCAAGCTGTCTGTGCCGGTCTTCATAGCGTCTGCTCTGCTCGTCACTACGATGGCGATCGTCATCATACTGCCGATCATCGTCATCGCGGCTATCGCTGGGATGATACGCATCATTAATTGCCCGCTGAATATTGCCGATGGCGTCATCGACAATATCAGCACGGGCGATTTGGCTGGTAAGAGAGAGTGCGCTGATAAACAGCAGGGTTGCGTAACGTTTCATAAAGCCAGTCTCAACAGTGGGCTGGCTTTACGTTAATCAAGCGCTGTTCTCACGAGTAGCGGAGGAATCTCAAACTACGCCGGGTAACAGTTACAAACCGTAGCGGTCAATAATCTGCCGATGACGCTGTTCATCCAGCCCGCCTTTAATGGCAACGCCAAGCCAGTGCACCGGATGCGGCCAGTCCCGTGTGAGTGTGAGCAACATACTGTCCACTTCCTGCGGCAGCATCGAAAGCGGCGTAGCCAAATTAAAGTACACGCCAGGCAGCGGCTCTTGAGGATTTTCGCGATCGGTTATTTCATAATCGCCTTCGCTACTCACCCATACTTGCCCACCCAATTCGCGCACTTTATTCTCAAACTGCCCAAACAGCTCCTCGCCCGGATAAACGCCATCAACAAACCATGATGGGGCATATTCACCCTCTTCAATGATTTCGACAGCGTCATAAAGACCGATAAAATACTCCCGCTCGGCTTCATCTTCCGGAGGGGTATTGAGCAGTTCGACATCAAATACTACGCTGTCGCCTAAATGCTGCTGCGCTTTCGGCCAGGCTGGCTGGAAGACTCTGGCTGTCGCAGGCCCGGTACGCTGAGCAAGGTAGTAAACGTAGTCGTGCTCTTCCCGGAAACGTAGCCGTACCGCTCCCCAGTTTTCTTCAATGGGGCCGTCTTCGCTGTCGAATTTCATCCCCAGCTTCGTTCCGGCCTCACGCACCAGCGCCCACTCTTGCTGAATACTCGCCGCGGTGATCAGATCCCACAGAACATTGTTTGTCTCTTGCTCTTGTTCCTCAAGCATCGCAATAGCGCGCTGAAGACGTGGGATAGCCCGCTCGCTGGCGCGCAGTTTCATTGCCGCGCGGCTCGCCATTAACAGCGGTGCGATCTTAGTGCTGCCTTCTGGCGTCGCGAGCATCGACTCACTCAGGGATTCCAGCGCCGCCCAATCCTCATTGCCAAAGGCTACCTGCATTTCGAACCAGTACGCGACATGAGGGAGCGTCTCGTGATAGTCCTTAGCGAGGGTTAAAACCTCATCGAACCGCCGCGTACGCAACAGCACACCCAGCAACTCGAACAGAAGAGGAGATTCAGTGTGTGGATGGCGTGACCGCCAGGTTTGCAACAGCGCAATGGCTTCATCAGCAGCATGACACGCCTCCAGGGCGGATGACGCCAGCGCAACCAGTTGTTCATTATCAGGCAACTGCATGGCCGCCAGTTTCAGCCACTCCGCTTCCTGTTCAGGGTCACGCGCCTCATTTTGTTTGCTGCGCTCGTCAAGCCAGTCATACAGCTCATGGGCAGGAACCGGGAGCAGCACCTCTTTTTCCATGCCAGCAATCTCACGTTCAAGATCGGCCAGAACGCGGTCGGCCCCCATCTGTTTACGTAAACGTGGCAAACAGGCTTTTGCCTGCCCTAACGCCCGGCGGGCAATCCAGGTCGCATTGCGCGCCAGCGCCAGACGAATATGTACAATTGCGGTATCTATTGCAGCCCGCCAGGCCTGCCGGGCGATACGCTGTTCAAGGATTTGCTGTAATGAGACACCCGTCTGCCAGTTGTTGTAAGAGGCATCGTGGCGGCAAAGCTGGTCGATGATCCTTACCCAGCGGACAACGCCGCGCGTTTGCAGTTGTTTCCAGTGGATAAGGCTGTTGCAGGCGTCATCCAGCCGCCCCATACAGGCATAGGCCTCAGCGCGGATCATCATTCGGGTAAGCCGTATCTGTTCGGCGCTGCCTTCCAGTTCGTCCGGTTCGCAGAGGGGTTCAATCACCGCCAGCGCTTCTTCATAGCGCCCCAAATAGATCAATGCTTCGGCTTCGTTTTCCAGCAGGCCAGTGACATCAGGTTCCCCTGCATCACGTACTTTCTTTATCTGCCCCCGAATGTAATCCAGCGCCTGCTGCTTCTCGCCTTTATCGACCATGGCACAGAATTGCTCGTCCGATAAGCACTGGAAGCAGCTCCATAACGGCGTAATCCGCTCCATCGTTTCCTGACACACGGCAATACGTTCATCCGCCCAGCCCGGACCGTCGATATTGCCGTAGCAATCGCTGAGATCCTGCGTCACGCAAACGGATTGTGGGCAATCAATCGCATCCGGCTGATGGGCACGCTCAAAGAAGGTCACCGCATCCCCCAGCGCTGTCTCGCCTTCGCCCATCCCCAGCCGATGGCGCATCTCCCAGTGGCCGATAAAGACCTCAAGCCAGGGATTCCCGGCCGTTTTCTTAAATGATCGCGCTTCCGGCAGTAACGCTTCGCTCACATCGGGCTTAACGTCACAAATGGCGTTAATCAATTTATTCAAATGATCGGTAATATAGGGTTGGCCTGCAGCGTGAAGATCCCTTTCATATTGGTTATACCATTGCCATATATCCATTTTATTGCTCCCCTTTATTTGCAAGAAATTGCGTCATTATTATCTGGTTAATATTATCCAGCGCCTGATGAAAATCATTGGGTCCCGAACGTTGTAATTGAAAAGATAAGATGACCTTCATGCTTTTCAATAACTGACAGGCAACGTCAGTGTTTTTCCCATTTTGCCAGGAAGCAGAAAGCGCCTTGATGGCCGGATTATTAAAATTAATATAGAGCTGTTTATCAGACTGCTCGCTGATCCGTTGAGTAAACTGCCGTGCCAGCATCAGCGCCGCAGTACTCATGCGTCGGTCGGCGTCATCCTGTTCCAGCCGCTGTTTTAATTCCACTTCGCGATTCGGTACCACCACAAAGGGGAGCACCGCGGGCTCAAATCGTGAAATAACGCACTCTTCATCATCGGCCAGTTGTTCGCGCCACCACTGTTCTTCCTGCTGGCTAATTTCATGGCAGGAGAACAATGACTGGTTGCCGCCCGTGGTGCCAATTTCAATGAGCCGCGCTGAATAGAGCGTGGCCCAACGGCGTAGAAACGGTATAACGGCATAACGATGCCCCAGCGCGACGGGGCGCCCGGAGAGGCGAAATAACATCTCTTCGAAAGAACTCTCTTCTCCCGGCATCACCAGTAGCGTATTTTGCTGGCGCAGACTGCGAACCGGAATTTCGCCTTTCGAGGTCGGAATGAGCAAATCATCTTTGAGCAGATCAAACAGCCTTTCGTCGCAGATCGCTGCACCTAGCAGCGCTTCATTATGACGAAGCAGCACACGCCGCCAGATAGCCGGCTGGTTTTTCGCCAGCTCACCCAACCCTTTAATTAACCCTTCGGCTAATGCATGCTGGGTGGCGAAATAGGCGTCATCACGTTGTAAATCTTCCCGATTCGCCGTGGGTGTCAGGACGTTGGACTCCACGACGCCGCCAACAAAACCGGCCCACAGCGGCAGCAGGTCGTGCGCCTGATCGTCAAGCAGCATGCCACGCAAAAAGAGCGACAAATTACGGTTATCGCTGGTGCCATAAGTCGCGCCATCCTGGATCCAGAGAATGCCGACCACATCGCTTTTGCCAGAAGGGGTGATATCGATGGTGCAAATAGGAGTAAAAGTACGTTCAAAACGGCTGGCAAACTCAATATTCTGCTTCTGCCGAAGCCCCGGATGGAGTACGACCGCCGAGTCGGGGTCACGGCGCCAGGGGGGCGAAAGATGGTTGACCGCCGTCTCCGATTGCCCCACGAACAGCGGTTCACGCATCAACACGCAGTAGCGGCCAAGCAGCGTTTCCAGCAACGGATTATCCGCCAGGTAGCTGAACTCATCTTTAAGGTTGAGAGTGACCGTAAAGCCAGGTTCCCTGGGCAGGGCAGATTCGATGCGATACGTCTCGCCGTTATCGGAACGATAAACCCAACCTTCCTGCGGCGTTTTCCAGGATGTGGTATGGACAACAACCTGTTGTGCCAGCACGAAAGAAGATAAGAAACCCAGACCGAACATACCGATGAGGCCGGTATCATCATCCTCCTGGCGCAATTGCCGCGTATAGCCGATGCCGACCGTTGCCAGGAACTCATGGATTTCTTGTTTTGTCAGGCCCGCACCTGAGTCATAAATGGTAATCGTTTTATTCTGCGGGTTACCGGTAACCCGAATTTCAGGCGTGAAGGAAGAATCAACCTCCTCCAGTCTGCGCCGGACTATCGCATCATGCGCATTCTGTACAAGCTCACGCAATGCAACCATGGGCGTGGAGTAAAGATGTTTACTTAACACCTGCATAAGGCCATGCAGATTTACCGCTGTATCATGCTGCTCAATAGCGACGATCTTATTATCCATAATTTTTTCAGATCTCTGGTTTTTCAATTACATTGCAAACAGGTAAGTATAGGTGCAGCTACAAAAAAATCGCGGCTACAAATTATTATTTTCAGCCAGGAAGAATAAGTCGATAAAATCTTAAAGGGTGTTTATTAATAGAATATGAATTATTTCGGGTGATACTTTTCTCTGTTATGTGACGCAACATATCTGAGTAAAATGACAAGTTCATTAATTGCTATCGCACGCCATAACGAAATGGAATAAAATTTCGCTGTTTGCTCTCTCCGTATTATCGCGGCTGCTGAACCCGATCAATCGAAGAGAGAAAAAACAATGGAAACACCCCGTAGCCGGGACTGGCGCCGTGCCCAAAAGCGGCGCAATAAGTCCCGTGATGTTCACACCGCGCTTTTACGTTTTCGTGGCGAAAAAAACTGGAAGATGCTGTATCTGCGTTCTGAAAAAGTAACGCGGGCCGCACAACTGGGGATTGAGTATCCACGTGTAACCCGTCAACAAAGGACGAGGCGCGGCCTGGAAGAGTATCTGTTTGCCAATGAACGTCCTTTTCATATGTAGTCGTAATCAATGGCGCAGCCCCACGGCGGAACAGGTGTTCCGCCGTTATCCCGGGCTTAACGTCCGTTCTGCGGGGACCAGTCGCAATGCCAAAAAAACGGTCTGTGCCGAAGGGTTGCAGTGGGCAGATGTTATCTGTGTGATGGAGCAGAAACATAAAAACCGCTTAATGGCCGACTATCGTCGCATCATCGACAATAAACTGCTTCACGTTCTCGATATCCCCGATGACTACCGCTACATGGACCCTGCGTTGATCGCGCTCCTCGAAGAGATCGTTCCCCCGGTACTTGGCCTCGCCCCATAGACCCAGTGTTCAGGGGCGCATCAATGGCCGCTACGCCGCAATCCGTTGCAGCGCCTGTGCCAGTTGCACGCGGGTAAAGGGTTTTCGCAACAGTTCAACATCCGGTAGCGCAGGGTTATGCGCCGGCCGTAAATCCTGGCCGCTAATCAGTAACAGCGGCAAATGCGGGTAGTGCTGACGGGCGAAATTAATCACTTCCGCGCCACTCATCTGCCCCGGCAGCATCAGGTCGCTAATCAGCATGCCGATATCTTCCGATGCCGCCAGCAGCGCCAGCGCCTGTTCACCGCACTCCGCCTCCAGCGTTAAATACCCCAACCCGTGTAACTGTTCGCAGAGGGTTTGTCGTACATCCGCTTCATCTTCCAGCACCAGGATTAACTTATCAGTACGGTCAGCTTCCTGTGCGGGCGCCTGCTCGACCGGGCTGACGACCTGTACCGATGCGCGTGGAAGCTGTAAACGCACCGTGGTTCCCTGACCTGGCGCGCTATCAATAGCCACCCGTCCACCGGACTGGCGCACAAAGCCGTATACCATCGACAGCCCCAGGCCGCTACCGCTGCCGGTCTGCTTGGTGGTGAAGAACGGCTCGAAGACGCGGGCCTTCACCTCCTCGGACATGCCGCAACCTCTGTCGATCACTTCCAGTACCACCATATCCTGCCTGCGTCCGTCGCTGCGCGTCACACGCTGGTTCCAGGTACGGATCTTGATCGTCCCTTTCTGCCCTTCCATCGCATCCCGCGCGTTCATTACCAGATTGATGATGGCGTTTTCCAGTTGGCCAACGTCAATCCATGCAGGCCAGGCAGGTTGTTGAGCTTCAATCTCCAGCGTCAACGTGGCAGGAAGAGAATGACGCATCAGTTCGCTTAAGTTCTCCAGCAGCGGCTGCATCTCTACTGCATGGGGGTGTAGAGATTGCTTACGCGAGAAGGCCAGCAAACGCTGGGTCAGCATCGCCCCACGCTCAGCCGCTTTTAGCGCACGAGAGATACGCGGGGCATCCGGCGATTGCGGGTTCACCAGTTCCAGGCTACCGATAATGACCGCCAGTAAGTTATTGAAATCATGTGCCAGCCCACCGGTAAGCTGACCGACGGCTTTCATTTTCTGGCTGTGCAACAGCGCCTCTTCAAGCCCCTTACGTTCCGTTCGGTCCAGCACGACGTTGACCATTCCGCGCCCCGGCACCGGGCTAAATCGCAGCTCAATAGTGCGGTTATCCGCCAGACGAAGCTCCTGCGGTTTTGGCATGGGTCGCGCCAGGTTCTCCTGCACATGGTCCGGCAGCTCACTCACCTGACGCAGCAGGCTCTGATAGTGCTGTCCGCGTTGCAGCGCCTCGGCAGAGAGGCCAAGCAGCAACGGATACTGCGGGTTCCACACCACCAGGCAGCCCTGACTATCGAACAGCGCAAAGCCGTCACGCATGGCATGGAAGGTGGTCTCCAGTTGGGTGCTTTTCTCTTTGAGCAACTTTGAGGTGTGCTCAAGCGAGGCGGTATTGCGGGCGAAGACGTTAAAAGCACGCGCCAGTTCGCCCAGTTCATCGCGCCGTTGCAGCGCCGGAACGGGAACATCCGGCTCACCGCGCGCAAGACGGGACATCGCACGGGAAATCGCCGTTAAATTCGACCCCAGATTGCGGTAGATATACCAGCCAGCAAACCCGGTAATCACCAGCGCCAGCAGGGCAAAGGCGCTGATAAAGATAATGATCGAGCGCATTTCACTGTGACTTTGCGCGGTCCGCTGCTCAGAAGCCTGCGCCACCTGGGCAACGTACTGATTGATATCGGTATTGAGAATGGCGACCAGCGCTTTGATATGAAACATAAACCAGCTTATCGCCAGATCGCTCTCATCCAGTTGCGCCGCCAGCGGGCCGAGCTTTGCCAGCTCATCGTTGAAATCCTGCAAAATGCCATTCACCACCGGGTTGTTGGTGCGCTCTGGCAACTGTGTACGGATCTCCGTCAGTTGCTGGATCGTCGGGCGCGGCGAGGGGGTACGGATGGCAGCGGCCAGCAGCCTGTCCATTTCGCCGAGTAAACGGGGATCGCCGATGGCAATGCCATCGCGCTGGTTAATCTCCTGCAAATGGCGTAGATAACTTTGGTTCTGATACAGCGAACTGAGTAGCGCATTACGTTCAAGATGGCGGCGCTGACCACGCTCCAGCATCTGCGTCACACTCTGTTCCAGTTCATTACTGCGCCAGGTAATGCGCTCCACCAGTTGCGGTTCCAGTTGGGCCAGCGGGGCACGGGCGAGTTGTTCCAGCGATTTTTGCAGCGCCATTTGGGTCGCCTTAAGCCGTTCCGCTTCGCTCTTATATTCCAGCGCCCCCACCACCTGCGAAAGGCGCACCGCCGCCGTGGCGACATTTGCCGTATCACGCGCAAGGTTCATGCTGCCGGTCATGTCATCCAGCGTCTGCTGCTGCACCTGCTCCTGGATTTGGCTGGCATGGCGAAATCCCAATACCGCAACGCCGCAAACCATCAGGGTCACGGCCATCACCAGCAAGTTGAAGAACAGTAACCGCCCGCGCGTGCTGGCGAAAAACGAGTTGTGCCGATAGGGCATAGCGGGCTCCGTTGTCTGTGTTCCCCTCACCCTAACCCTCTCCCCGGAGGGGCGAGGGGACTGTTCGGTGCGGTCTGGGTTTTCTCCCTCTCCCCGGAGGGGCGAGGGGACTGCTCGGTGCGGTCTGGGTTTTCTCCCTCTCCCCGGAGGGGCGAGGAGACTGCTCGGTGCGGTCTGGGTTTTCTTCCTCTCCCTTCCAGGGAGAGGCTGGGGTGAGGGTGAAGGAAGTTATGTTGCGTAACTGTGATCTTCGTTAACTATTCAGCAATATGACAAATATGAACGCCCAATGTCATTCTGCATTTATTTCATCGTGGTGGACTGCAAGTATTGATAACCCTTGCAGGAGTAAGCCATGAGCAAGACGCCGGTTCTGGAGATGCGCAATATTGCCAAAGCGTTTGGCAAGTTTTACGCGCTCAAAGGCGTGGATCTGACGGTATATCCTGGCGAAATCCACGCACTGATGGGGGAAAACGGCGCAGGTAAAAGCACCCTGATGAAGATCCTCGCGGGGGCATACACCGCCACCAGCGGCGAGATATTAATTGACGGGCAGTCATTTAATATCAAAGGGCCAAAAGACGCGCTGGCGGCTGGCATCACGCTGATTTATCAGGAGATGCAGTTAGCCCCCAATCTGACCGTCGCCGAAAATATCTTTCTGGGCAGTGAGATTTCCCGCGGTGGGTTAATTCAGCGCCGGGACATGGTCGCTCAGGCGCAAAGCGTGATTGACCGCCTCGGCGCTCAATTCAAAGCCAGCGACCTGGTAATGAAACTGACCATCGCCGAACAGCAACAGGTCGAAATCGCCCGCGCCCTGCATCGTAACAGCCGTATTCTGGTGATGGATGAACCCACCGCCGCCCTCTCCTCTCGTGAAACACACCGCCTGTTTGAACTGATCATGCGTCTGCGCGACGAAGGGATGGCAATCATCTATATCAGCCACCGCATGGCAGAAGTGTATGAACTTTCCGACCGGGTTAGCGTCCTGCGTGATGGTCAGTATGTGGGCAGCCTGACCCGCGACAAACTCAACGCCTCAGAACTGGTACGCATGATGGTGGGCCGCCCGCTCAGCGATCTCTTCAATAAAGAACGCGATATTCCACGGGGCGATGTCCGTCTGAACATTCATCACCTCACCGACGGCAAAAAAATCCAGCCGGTCAGCCTGCAGGTACGTGCCGGAGAGATCGTCGGCCTTGCCGGCCTGGTGGGCGCAGGTCGTTCAGAGCTCGCACAACTGATTTTTGGCGTGCGTAAAGCTACCGGCGGGGTGATTGAAATCGATGGCGAACCGGTGGTTATCCACTCCCCGCGAGCCGCCATTGATTTAGGCATCGGCTTTCTCACCGAAAACCGCAAAGAACAAGGGTTGTTTCTGGAGCTGGCCGCGCAGGAAAACATCACGATGGCGACCATTGAGCGCGATGCCAGTTACGGCCTGCTCGACCGCAAAAAAGCGCAATCCATCTCCGATGACGCCATCAAGTTACTCAATATCCGCGTGCCCCACTCTCAGGTGCGGGCGGGTGGTCTTTCCGGCGGCAATCAGCAAAAACTGCTGATCTCCCGCTGGGTCGCCATCGGG
This sequence comes from Phytobacter diazotrophicus, assembly GCF_052061655.1. Taxonomy (NCBI): domain Bacteria; kingdom Pseudomonadati; phylum Pseudomonadota; class Gammaproteobacteria; order Enterobacterales; family Enterobacteriaceae; genus Phytobacter; species Phytobacter diazotrophicus. Next base: position 5,238,139 of record NZ_CM125428.1, read on the forward strand.
CCACGCATCCTGATTCTCGATGAGCCTACACGCGGCGTCGATGTCGGGGCCAAAAGCGAAATCTATCGCATCATGAGCCAGATGGCGCGTAAAGGGGTGGCCATTCTGATGATTTCCAGCGAGTTACCGGAGGTGGTCGGTATGAGCGACCGCGTGTATGTGATGCATGAAGGCAGTATCGCCGGTGAACTGGAAGGCGAACGTATTACCCAGGAAAACATTATGACGCTGGCGACCGGCGTGAACGAATCCCATCATCAGGCGGTGCACCATGACTGAATCGAAAGAGACCTCTGCCACCACGCCACAACAGGTGGCGAAATCGGCCTCGGCGAAAAAAATGCTGATGGGCGATCTGATGCAAACGGTCGGCATCTTGCCAATCTTGATCCTGATTGTCGCAGTATTTGGCTTTATTGCACCGAACTTTTTTACGGAAAGCAACCTGCTGAATATCACTCGCCAGGCATCGATCAACATCGTGCTGGCGGCGGGGATGACCTTTATCATTTTGACCGGCGGTATTGACCTGTCAGTCGGATCCATCCTCGGCACCACGGCGGTGGCGGCGATGGTGGTGTCGCTGATCCCGGAACTGGCTTTCCTTTCCGTACCCGCCGCGCTGATGCTCGGTCTGGTGCTGGGGTTGTTTAACGGCGTACTGGTCGCGTTCGCCGGGCTTCCCCCCTTTATCGTTACGCTTGGCACCTATACGGCGCTGCGCGGCGCGGCTTACCTGCTGGCGGACGGCACCACGGTCATCAACTCCAGTATCGGGTTTGAGTGGATTGGCAATAACTATCTCGGGCCGATCCCCTGGCTGGTGGTGATTGCGCTGGCGGTGATTGTGGTCTGCTGGTTCATCCTGCGTCGTACCACCCTGGGCGTGCACATTTATGCCGTCGGCGGCAACATGCAGGCGGCGCGTCTTACCGGTATCAAAGTGTGGCTGGTACTGCTGTTTGTCTACGGCATGAGCGGCCTGCTGTCTGGCCTTGGCGGGGTGATGAGCGCGTCTCGTCTGTACAGCGCCAACGGTAACCTTGGTATGGGCTACGAGCTTGACGCCATCGCGGCGGTCATCCTCGGCGGCACCAGTTTCGTCGGCGGCATCGGCACCATCACCGGTACGCTGGTCGGGGCGTTGATTATCGCCACCCTGAACAATGGCATGACATTGATGGGCGTTTCTTACTTCTGGCAACTGGTGATCAAAGGGGCGGTGATCATCATTGCAGTGCTGATAGACAAATACCGTACCCGACATCATCAAAGTGCATAACAACAAGATTTCCCTGAAAACCCTACGTGAGGAAAGAATATGCGTTTGAAGCCGTTAGTCACCGCGCTCTGTGCTGGCGCACTGCTTGCCGCGGCGCCATTTGCGCAGGCAAAAGAACTGAAATCGATCGGGGTAACGGTAGGCGACCTTGCCAACCCGTTCTTCGTGCAAATCACCAAAGGGGCGGAGCTGGAAGCACGTAAACTGGCGGGCGATAAGGTGAAAGTGACGCTGGTTTCCAGCGGCTACGACCTTGGCCAACAGGTGGCGCAAATCGATAACTTTATCGCCGCCAAAGTGGACATGATTATCCTCAACGCCGCGGATTCGAAAGGCATTGGGCCTGCGGTCAAACGCGCGAAAGATGCCGGTATCGTCGTGGTCGCCGTTGACGTTGCGGCGGAAGGGGCAGATGCCACTATTACCTCGGATAACACCCAGGCCGGAGAGATGGCCTGTAAGTACATTACCGACCGTCTGAAAGGTAAAGGCAATGTGGTGATCATCAACGGACCGCCGGTCTCTGCGGTACAGAACCGTGTGGAAGGCTGCCAGACCGAATTCAAGCGCCACCCGGATATCAAAGTGCTGTCATCTAACCAGAACGCCAAAGGCAGCCGCGAAGGGGGTCTGGAAGTGATGACCTCGCTGCTGGCCGCGAATCCGAAGATCGACGGTGTGTTTGCGATTAACGATCCAACGGCGATCGGCGCCGATCTGGCGGCTAAACAGGCACAACGTAACGAGTTCTTTATCGTTGGCGTGGACGGCAGCCCGGACGGTGAAGAGGCGCTGAAACGCGAGAACTCGCTGTTTGTCGCGACCCCGGCGCAAGATCCCCAGGTCATGGCGGCCAAAGCGGTGGAAATCGGCTATGACATTCTGCAGGGGAAACCCGCGCCGAAAGAGCCTGTGCTGATCCCGGTGACGATGATCGACAAGAAAAACGTCAGTACCTATAAGGGTTGGACGGTTAAGTAAGTGCGGATTTTTCCCCTCACCCCTGCCCTCTCCCCACAGGGGAGAGGGAGCAAACCATCCCCTCACCCCTGTGGGGAGAGGGAGCAAACCATCCCCTCACCCCTGTGGGGAGAGGGAGCAAACCATCCCTCGCCCCTGTGGGGAGAGGGTTAGGGTGAGGGGCGCAACGCGCTCAAATGCCATCAGGAGATAGCCATGAAACGCTCCGAAATCAATGAAATCCTCGGCCATACCCGGCAATTCTTTTCCATGCACGACGTCCACTTGCCGCCCTTCGCCAGTTTTCCCCCAACCAAATGGCATCAACTTGATCACGATAGCTGGCGCGAAGTCTTCGACTTAAAGCTGGGTTGGGATGTCACCGCTTTCGGCGGTGATGATTTTTACACCCAGGGGCTCACCCTTTTCACCCTGCGCAATGGTTCGCCAAATGGCACCCCTTACGCCAAATGCTATGCGGAAAAAATCATGCACGTGCGCGACGGGCAGGTCACACCCATGCATTTTCACTGGCGCAAACGCGAAGACATTATTAACCGTGGCGGCGGCAATCTGATTATCGAGCTGTGGAACGCCGGCGCGCATGAAGAGACGACGTATACCGACGTGAGCGTGGTTATCGACGGTTGTCTCCAGACACATTCAGCGGGCAGCCAGTTACGCCTCTCACCAGGGGAAAGCATTTGCCTGCCGCCCGGTCTGTACCACAGCTTTTGGGGAGAGTCTGGTTTCGGCGATGTGCTGGTCGGCGAAGTGTCGTCGGTCAACGATGACGAGCATGACAACCACTTCCTGCACCCGGTAGATCGCTTTAACGACATTCTGGAAGACGAACCCGCGCAGCTAGTGCTGTGTAACGAATATGGTCTGTTTCTGAGCTAAGGAGAATACGATGGCTTTGATTTCGCTTGCCCAGGGTTTGGCGCACGCCCGTGAACATCACTACGCGCTGGGCGCGTTCAACGTGCTTGACTCCCATTTTTTACGCGCGCTGTATGCTGCGGCAAGACAGGAGCGTTCGCCTTTCATCATCAATATCGCCGAGGTGCACTTCAAATATGTCTCCCTCGAATCACTGGTGGAAGCGGTGAAATACGAAGCCGCCCACCATGACATTCCGGTGGTGCTTAACCTCGATCACGGCCTGCATTTTGAATCCGTGGTGCGCGCCTTAAGGCTGGGCTTTACCTCGGTGATGTTTGATGGCTCTACGCTGGAATATGAAGAGAATATTCGCCAGACGCGGGAAGTGGTGAAGATGTGCCATGCGGTGGGCGTCTCGGTGGAGGCTGAACTCGGGGCCGTTGGCGGCGATGAAGGTGGCGCATTGTATGGTCATGCGGATGAAGCCTGGTTTACCGACCCCGCCAAAGCGCGTGATTTTGTCGACCGTACCGGTATCGACACCCTCGCCGTCGCCATTGGTAACGCCCATGGTAAATACAAAGGGGAACCGAAGCTCGACTTTACTCGCCTGGAGGCGATTCGCCAGCAAACCGGCCTGCCGCTGGTGCTCCACGGTGGTTCCGGCATCAGTGACGCGGATTTCCGGCGCGCTATCGGGCTTGGCATCCATAAAATCAATTTCTATACCGGGATGTCGCAAGCGGCGCTGGACACCATTGAAGCACGCATGGCCAACCGCCAGCCTCTCTACGACGAATTCGCCCAGCTCTTGCTGAGCGTGGAAGAGGCCATCACCGACACCGTTGCCGGGCAGATGCGCGTCTTTGGCAGCGCGGGGCAACTCTAATGGAAAGAAAAGGAGTTATCGCCGCCGGAAACATGCTGGTCGATCATGTACACCAGATTGTGCAATGGCCGGAGCGAGGCTGGTTAGCAGAGATCACGCAAAGCGAGCGCTCTACCGGCGGAGCGCCGCTCAATGTCCTGCTGACGCTGGCAAAAATGCGCACGGGCATGCCGCTTCAGGCGGTGGGGCTGGTGGGTGAAGACAGCGATGGGGATTACATTATGGCGATGCTCGACCAGTATCACATCAATCGCCAGCATGTGCAGCGTACCAATTCTGCCCCGACCTCCATGTCGCAGGTCATGACCGATCCAACCGGCCAACGCACCTTCTTCCACTCCCCTGGCGCCAACCGTCTTCTGGATCTCCCGGCATTCGACAGCCTGGACCAGACCATGAAAATCTTCCATCTCGGCTATCTGTTGCTGCTCGACAGCCTTGACCTGCCGGATGAGGAGTTTGGTACCCGCAGCGCCCGCCTGCTGGCACAGATGCGCGAGCAGGGTTACGAAACCTCTCTCGATCTGGTCTCCCGCAAGGGCGATCCGCGTTATCAGCCGCTGGTGATGCCCTGCCTGCCGCATCTGGATTATCTGGTCATCAATGAGATGGAAGCGGGAGAATTTAGCGGGCTGGAGATGCGCCTGCCTGACGATTCGCCGCATATTGCCAACATCGCCACGGCCGCCTCGCAGTTGCTCGCCGCCGGGGTACGCCAGCGCGTGGTGATCCACTGCCCGGAGGGGGCATGGGGCGAGGAACCTGGCCGCGAGGGTCAGTGGATAGCCACCCAGATGCTCACGCAGGAGGAGATCATCGGTAGCGTCGGTGCGGGAGATGCGTTTTGCGCCGGGCTGCTCTACGGTTGCCACGAACACTGGCCGCTGGCGCAAAGCATTCAACTGGCCCACGCCTGCGCCCGGGCAAGCCTGCTTTGCGCGAACGCCATCGACGGGGCGAAATCGCTGGAAGAATTAAAACAAGAGATCGACGGCGCGCCGTAGCGCCGCTACGCCGCCTGTTCGCTGTGTACGACATCCGCCGCAAAAACATAGCCCAGCCCGCGTATTGTTTTGATTAACGCGGGTTGATGCGGGTTGATCTCAATTTTACGGCGCAGGCGCATGATCAATACATCGATAGTGCGGTCAAACACCTCAATGCTTTCACTGTGGGTCAATTCCAGCAGTTGCTCACGGCTAAGTACACGACGCGCGTTTTGTACCAGCGCCAGCAGCAGGCTGTATTCCCCCTGGGTTAAATCAACAGTTTGCCGACGGGGGTCGCTAAGCTGGCAGCGTGCGGGATCAAGATGCCAGCCATTGAAGGCATACCCGGCCATTTTCATCGTCTGCACATCCGCCGCCAGCGCGCCCGTGCGGCGCATCACTGCCTTCACCCGCGCCACCAGCACCCGTGGGGTAAAGGGTTTGCCAATATAGTCATCAGCCCCCATTTCCAGCCCCACTACCACATCCGATTCACTGCCCAGCCCCGTGAGCATAATCACCGGCAGCTCTGGACGTTGTTTCTGCAGTTGGGTAAGCACCATCAGGCCGTTGATGTCCGGCAGGACCATATCGAGCAACACCAGCGCAATCTCAGGATGCCTTGCTGCCGCGGCAATCGCCTCCAGCCCGTTATGACACACGTGTACCGTAAAGACATGCTCGCTCAACACATCCCTGAGCAGTTCGCAGACCGCCACATCATCATCCACTACCAGAATCGCAGGTTTCATTGTCCGCATCCGTCAGGAAAAGTGACTCGTTGCTTTATTTTATTTGGCGGAACCATAAAGGCGGTGAATTAATGCTGTTTTTATAATCGCGGTCACATCCCCTCGCCTTCGTCACGTCAAATTTGACGATGGCCTGCCCTTCGTCAGTATTTTGACCAAAATTCGGACGTAAAATCAGGTAATACCCACAAAAGAAGCATGGCATAGAAGATGCATAATGGGTCGAGTGAGCGCGCAAAGCGCGATCTTTCTTAACTGGAGCGATAGCGATGAAAAAAGTCGTCACGGTTTGTCCGTATTGCGCCTCAGGTTGCAAGATTAACCTGGTGGTGGATAACGGAAAAATCGTTCGGGCGGAGGCTGCGCAAGGAAAGACCAACCAGGGTACCCTGTGTCTGAAAGGCTACTATGGCTGGGATTTTATTAACGATACACAGATCCTTACGCCTCGTCTGAAAACCCCAATGATCCGTCGCCAGCGTGGCGGCAAACTGGAAGCCGTCTCCTGGGATGAAGCCCTGGATTACGTTGCCACTCGCCTGAGCGCCATTAAAGAGAAGTATGGCCCGGATGCGATTCAGACAACCGGCTCGTCCCGCGGTACGGGGAACGAAACCAACTACATAATGCAAAAATTTGCGCGCGCCGTTATTGGTACCAATAACGTGGACTGCTGCGCACGCGTCTGACACGGCCCATCGGTTGCAGGTCTGCACCAGTCGGTCGGCAATGGCGCAATGAGTAATGCCATTAACGAAATCGATAACACGGATCTCGTGTTTATCTTTGGCTATAACCCGGCGGATTCGCACCCTATCGTCGCTAACCACGTGATTCGGGCGAAACAGAACGGGGCAAAAATCATCGTCTGCGATCCGCGCAAAATCGAAACCGCGCGCATTGCTGATATGCACGTTGCGTTGAAAAACGGCTCGAACATCGCGCTGTTAAACGCACTCGGGCATGTGATTATTGAAGAAAACCTGTACGACCAGGCGTTTGTGGCCTCGCGTACCCAGGGTTTTGAAGAGTATAAAAAAATCGTCGAAGGCTATACGTCGGAGTCGGTGGAAGAGATAACAGGCGTGTGCGCTGCGGATATCCGTAAAGCCGCCCGCATGTATGCCGGTGCGAAAAACGCCAGCATCCTGTGGGGTATGGGCGTAACCCAGTTCTATCAGGGCGTAGAGACGGTACGTTCATTGACAAGTCTCGCCATGCTGACGGGCAACCTGGGCAAACCGCATGTGGGGGTGAACCCGGTACGTGGGCAGAACAACGTCCAGGGCGCCTGCGATATGGGTGCGCTGCCGGATACCTTCCCGGGCTACCAGTTCGTCAAAGAACAGGCTCACCGCGATAAATTTGCGAAAGCCTGGGGCGTGGCCGAGCTGCCCGCGCATACCGGTTATCGCATCAGCGAACTGCCGCACCGCGCGGCGCATGGTGAAGTGCGCGCCGCGTACATCATGGGGGAAGATCCGCTGCAGACCGATGCAGAACTCTCCGCCGTGCGTAAAGCGTTTGAGGATCTGGAACTGGTCATCGTGCAGGATATCTTTATGACCAAAACCGCGTCGGCGGCGGACGTCATATTGCCATCCACCTCCTGGGGGGAGCACGAAGGTGTGTACACAGCGGCTGACCGTGGCTTCCAGCGCTTCTTTAAAGCGGTAGAACCGAAGTGGGATCTGAAAACGGACTGGCAGATTATCAGTGAGATTGCCACCCGTATGGGCTACCCGATGCATTACGACAACACGCAGGAAATCTGGGACGAATTGCGTCATCTCTGCCCGGATTTCTACGGCGCCACCTACGAGAAAATGGGTGAGCTGGGCTACATTCAGTGGCCGTGTCGCGATACATCGGATGCCGATCAGGGGACGTCGTATCTCTTCAAAGAGAAGTTCGACACCGATACCGGGCTGGCGAAGTTCTTCACCTGCGACTGGGTCGCGCCAGTCGACAAACTCAACGATGAGTTCCCGATGGTGCTCTCTACCGTGCGTGAAGTGGGCCACTACTCTTGTCGTTCGATGACCGGCAACTGTGCGGCGCTTTCGGCACTGGCAGATGAACCCGGCTACGCGCAAATCAACACCGCCGATGCCGCGCGCCTCGGTATTGAAGATGAAGCGCTGGTGTGGGTGAACTCGCGTAAAGGCCGGATTATCACCCGTGCGCAGGTCAGTGAACGCCCGAATAAAGGCGCGGTGTACATGACCTACCAGTGGTGGATTGGTGCCTGTAACGAGCTGGTGACGGAGAACCTGAGTCCGATTACCAAAACGCCAGAGTACAAGTACTGCGCGGTGAATGTGGAACGTATTCCCGACCAGCGTGCTGCCGAGCAGTATGTGATCGACGAGTACAACAAACTGAAATCGCGTCTGCGCGAAAGCGCACTGGGCTAATAGCGGCGTAAAAAAAACGGGGGGTGATTATCGCACCCCGTTTTTTTGTTATTTATGACATAACCATTAAATTATTATGGTCTTAAATTAAGCAGCCTTGAAATAACAGGCAAAATATTCTCTTCAAACGCAGCGCGTTCAGGTTCGCGTTTTTCACTTAAAAAATCGTCAGAAATGGCAATATTACCGCCGCCGTGCTCACTCTTACGGCTCAGGGCATAATGAAATGTCCGCATCTCCCCGACGCGCGAAATGGAGTAGACCTCATTAAAACGGCTGAGATCTTTTTCGGGCAGAAAGGGGGCTTTCTTCGTTATTCGCCCGGTGGCGACATCAAAAATAAGCACTTCCGCATTCTTTAGGGTGTAGATAAGCCCGTACCCCGTCAGAACGGCGCCGAAAAGCAGAAACACGATGACGGATTGCAGCGTCCTGTCGTTCATTTGCGTCCAAATAAACGTGCCGACCAGCAGGGCAATACCGGCCGCGACAAATACCAGTGCGCTACCGACCTTCCACGGACGATAGACCAGGCGCCGGTCGGTCAACTCTACCAGCAAAGGGGCTGGCATCAGGCATCTCCTCGCGGGCTGATACCCAGAAAGGCTTCCGTCTCTTCCATCATAGCCTGCGGCGCTTTCTGGCCGGGGCCAAACTGCCTTATCGGCATTTTCGAGGTTTTACCGTCAACGTTAAAGACCACATTGACAATACTGTTACGAATAAGGCCAAAAAAACGGTACTGGCGAATCAACTCAAGCCCGGCGAAATTATCCAACGACTGGTTGTACGTCGTTTTGCCGCCGCCGTTCTGGATATAAAAAATGCGTTTATCTAAATCAAATACCATCTTGATGCGCAGCGTCGCCAGCATCACGCCGGCAATGGCAAATAAAACGAGCGCGACAATAATACCGCGCAGTGATGATTCATGTTTGAAATAGGCATAAACACCCATCGCAGCAAACGCGATCGCCAGGGCTATTTTCAATCCCTTTTGATTTTTAACAATATAGCGATTGCCTTCATGTAGATAAAAGTCTGACATTCCTGAACTCTCCGTATCATCAGGGTAACGTTAAACGCGTGCTAATATCCGCGACAGACGTATTATGGCTACAATTACTTAATCTGCTATAAAAAAATCGCCCCGCAATTTAGGAGGCGACAGTCAGCGTGCATATATTATATGGCCCGGTAAGGGATATTACGCCGCAACCAGCTCAATGCGATTGCCGTCCGGGTCGGCAATCACCGCTTCATAAAACCCATCACCGGTCCATCTCGCCGGACTTAGCAAACACCCGTTAGCCTCTGCTTTTTGCGCCATCGCGTCCACCTCATGGGTACCGCCAACGGTCATCGCGATATGCGCCCAGCCGACAAACTCCGGGTTAGCCGGCGCATCATCAAGCTCAGGCAAGGCCATCAGTTCAATGGTCGGCCCCTCGCTCAGGGAAATGAAGTGCGAGGCGAAGCCAGGACGGTTTTTACTGAGATAGCGTTCGTTGCTCTGCCCGCCGAACACTTCCTGCCAGAAAGCGACCTGCGCATCCAGGTTGCGCGTCCAGAGCGCGACGTGTGCAATTTTCATCTTTTATCTCCACAGTGGTTATGCCCGGTAGCCGCATTGACAAGGCGGTTCATGATGCTGGATTATGCTCATTATTGCTCGATGATATTTCAATAAAGAGGCTTTATGCTCGATTATGCAGCTTTTCCGCAACAGCGACAAGCACGTATTCGCCAGCTTTTGCAGGAAAACGGACGCGTTGTCTGTGCAGAACTGGCCAGCCAGATGCAGGTGTCTGAACATACGATTCGCAGGGATTTACAAGAACTTAGTCATTCAGGCGTGTGCAAAAAGGTCTATGGCGGCGCGGTACTACAGTTGCCGGAGGCGGGGAATTTTCACAGTCGCAAAGTGAAAAATAGTGCAGAAAAGGACAAGATCGCGCAGCAATGCGCAGCGCTGGTGAAGCCAGATACCTGTATTTTCATTGATGCCGGTACGACGAATCTGGCCATCGCCAGAGCCCTGCCTGCGGATATCCGCATCACAGCGGTGACGAACTCACCCGAAATCGCCGTCGAACTCATGAAACGCTCGCACAGCGAAGTGATCCTTCTGGGCGGGCAGATTCATCAGGCCACGGGAGGATGCGTCGGCAGCGGTGCCGTTGCACAGATTCAGGAGATGTTATTCGATCAGGTGTTTATCGGCGGTTGCGCTATGGACCCGGATGTTGGGCTGACGGGGTTTGATTTTGCCGACTGCGAATTTAAAAAAGCGGTGCTGAAACAGAGTAACCAGACGGTTGTTGCCCTGACGGCAGAGAAACTGCCCGGCGTGGCACGCTATGTTGTGGCACGGCCTCAGGCGCTTGACGTGATAATCGTTGAAGCGAATATCAGCGATGCACTGCGTACCGTATTAAAGGAACAACAGATTACCGTTATCACGGCCTGAAGCAAGAAGCGCCGCCTCCCGGACGGAAGGCGGCGTGACGATTACAGATCGGCCGTCTTGTCGAACTTGCCGAGCATTTCACGCTCGTAAGCCGCGGCTTTTTTGCGGTCAAACTTGTGTTCCCACTTGGCGATAACCAGTACCGCCAGCGCATTACCCACGACGTTCAGGGCAGTACGCGCCATATCAAGGATACGGTCAACACCGGCGATAAAGGCCAGACCTTCCAGCGGAATGCCCACACTGCCCAGGGTTGCCAGCAACACCACGAACGAAACGCCCGGCACACCGGCAATACCTTTAGAGGTAACCATCAGCGTCAGCACCAGAATGATCTCCTGGCCCAGCGACAGCTCGATACCGTAAAGCTGTGCAATAAAGATGGCAGCAATACTCTGGTACAGCGTAGAACCGTCGAGGTTAAAGGAGTAACCGGTCGGAACCACGAAGCTGGTGATGGAGGCTGGCGCGCCATAGGCTTCCATCTTCTCAATGATACGCGGCAGCACGCTTTCGGAGCTTGCAGTGGAGTAGGCCAGAATCAGCTCATCTTTCAAAATGCGGATGAGCGTCCAGATACTGAGTTTGCACATCCGCGCCACCAGTCCAAGCACCACCAGCGCAAAGAACAGCACTGCAAAATAAACCAGCACCACCAGTTTCGCCAACGGCCACAGGGACGCAAAACCGAAGTTCGCGACCGTTACGGAGATCAGCGCAAATACGCCGACCGGCGCGTAACGCATCACCATATGGGTCACTTTGAACATGGTTTCGGAGATAGAACGGAACACCGTAACCAGCGGTTCGCGGTGCGTGGCAGGCAGTGAAGAAAGCCCCAGGCCAAACAGTACCGAGAAGAAAATAATCGGCAGCATTTCGCCCTTCGCCATCGAAGACACGATGTTGGTCGGCACCAGAGACAAAATCGTGTTCATCAAGCCATGCGCGTGGCTTTGCACTTCTGCCGTGGTGCTCTGGTATTTCGAAATATCCACCGCCGCGAGTTGTGACATATCAATGCCCGACCCCGGCTGGAAGACATTCGCCAGCGTAATGCCCAGCACAATGGCCACCGTGGTGATCACTTCGAAATAAATAATGGTCTTGGCGCCAATACGCCCCAATTGTTTCGCATCACCCACACCGGCAATACCCACCACCAGCGTGGAGATAACAATCGGCACAACAATCATTTTGATCAAATGAATAAAGATATCGCCTGCCGGAGACAGGAGATTCGCGATCAACCATTCGCGGCTGTCGCTGTGATAATGCAAGTAACTGCCCAGAAGAATACCCAGCACCAGGGCCAGCAAAATCTGCCAGGCCAGGCTGACTTTCAAATTTTTCATAACTCGAGACATCCTCAATGAAGCGACCTTCCCGGTGGGGAACGACTCATACGGAAAGGGTATGGTTAGCGTCACACGCTCTTGCGGGGTTTTTTAACGCGCATTATCAGTACCATTTGCAGGGTGTAGGGCGCAACCCTTTACCAGAAGGGGTATTGACTGAATTTATGCATAAAAACGCTTTTTTATGCCATTTATCATACATAACCATTTGTTATGAAAAAACTTTTTTTCAGCCATTTTTAGATAATTAATTCCGGCAATTATTTTGCTTCAAAGATTCATTTGTTCAGTTTTCATACTGTTCAATCAATGCGTGATCTATAGCGCAAATAATAAACAAACCAGGCAAAGCCCCTATAATTAACGTTTATTTGACATATTATTAACATCCTACAAGGAGAGCAAAAGCCATGAGCCAAATCCATAAACACGATATTCCCGCAAATATTGCGGAACGTTGCCTGATCAATCCGGAGCAGTACGAGGCTAAATATCAGCAATCCATTACCGACCCTGACACCTTCTGGGGCGAGCAAGGCAAAATCCTTGACTGGATTAAACCCTATCAGAAAGTGAAAAATACCTCCTTCGCCCCGGGTAATGTCTCCATTAAATGGTACGAAGACGGCACGCTGAACCTTGCGGCCAACTGTCTTGACCGCCATCTTGCCGAACGTGGCGACCAAACCGCCATCATTTGGGAAGGCGACGACGCCAGCCAAAGTAAACATATTACCTATCGCCAGTTGCATACAGATGTCTGCCGTTTTGCCAATGTACTGACAGACCTGGGCATTAAAAAAGGCGACGTGGTGGCTATCTATATGCCCATGGTTCCGGAAGCCGCAGTCGCGATGCTGGCCTGTGCGCGTATCGGTGCCATCCACTCGGTCATTTTCGGTGGCTTCTCGCCGGAAGCCGTTGCCGGACGCATTGTGGACTCCAGCTCCCGTCTGGTGATCACCGCCGATGAAGGCGTACGTGCCGGGCGTAATATCCCGTTGAAAAAGAACGTTGATGACGCGCTGAAAAACCCGAATGTAAAAACCGTTGAGCATGTCGTGGTACTTAAACGCACCGGCGGCAACATCGACTGGCACGAAGGCCGCGACCTGTGGTGGGATGCGCTCACCGCCAACGCCAGCCCGCAACACCAGCCGGTTGAAGTCAATGCCGAAGATCCGCTGTTTATCCTCTATACCTCCGGTTCTACAGGCAAGCCTAAAGGCGTACTGCACACCACCGGCGGCTATCTGGTGTATGCAGCCACCACCTTTAAGTATGTCTTCGATTATCACGACGGCGACGTCTACTGGTGCACCGCCGATGTCGGCTGGGTCACCGGCCACAGCTACCTGCTGTACGGACCGCTGGCCTGTGGCGCGATTACCCTGATGTTCGAAGGGGTGCCGAACTGGCCGACGCCAGCGCGTATGAGCCAGGTTGTGGACAAACATAAGGTCAATATTCTCTATACCGCGCCCACGGCTATCCGTGCGCTGATGGCGGAAGGTGACAAAGCGATTGACGGTACGGACCGCTCTTCGCTGCGCATTCTCGGTTCCGTCGGCGAGCCCATCAACCCGGAAGCCTGGGAGTGGTACTGGAAGAAAATCGGCAACGAAAAATGCCCGGTCATGGACACCTGGTGGCAGACCGAAACCGGGGGCTTTATGATCACCCCGTTACCGGGTGCGATACAGCTCAAAGCGGGTTCCGCGACCCGTCCGTTCTTTGGCGTGCAGCCTGCGCTGGTGGATAACGAAGGTCATCCGCAGGAAGGGGCCACCGAGGGCAACCTGGTGATTACCGACTCCTGGCCGGGCCAGGCGCGTACCCTGTTTGGTGACCACGAACGTTTTGAGCAGACCTACTTCTCAACCTTCAAGAATATGTACTTTAGTGGCGATGGCGCGCGCCGCGATGAAGATGGTTATTACTGGATAACCGGCCGCGTGGACGATGTGCTGAACGTTTCCGGCCACCGTCTGGGGACCGCGGAGATTGAATCGGCGCTGGTCTCCCATCCGAAAATCGCCGAAGCCGCGGTGGTGGGCATTCCACACAATATTAAAGGCCAGGCCATCTACGCTTACGTCACCCTGAACCACGGTGAAGAGCCGACCCCTGCGCTCTATACCGAGGTGCGCAACTGGGTACGTAAAGAGATTGGCCCGCTGGCAACGCCGGATGTCCTGCACTGGACCGACTCTCTGCCCAAAACCCGTTCCGGCAAAATCATGCGCCGTATTCTGCGCAAAATTGCCGCCGGGGATACCAGCAATTTCGGCGATACCTCGACCCTCGCGGATCCGGGTGTCGTGGAGAAACTGCTCGAAGAGAAGCAGGCCATCACCATGCCATCGTAACAACGACCCTCACCCTGCCCCTCTCCCTAAAAGGGAGAGGGAATAATAAAAACCCTACCCAAAGGATTTCGCGTTACAGGAAGGCGGCAAACGCGCACATCCCCAGCAGCATAGATAACTATGTGACTGGGGTGACAAATCTGTCTGGAACAGATTTGAACGTTACTTGTAACGGCCCCGTCAGGGGCGAGGCCCAGGGATGAGCCGAGTAACAAGTGCAGCCAACGAACCTGTGGCGTGAAAGACGAAGGGGATACCTCTGGAGAGTTCTGTGATGAATGACACCATTTATCAACGGATAGAAAACAATGCGCATTACAGGGAGCTCGTCGAAAAGCGGCAACGGTTTGCCTTCATTCTTTCCATCATCATGCTGATTATCTATGTCGGTTTTATTCTGCTGATCGCCTTTGCGCCAGGCTGGCTCGGTACGCCGATCTCTGCGGGCAGCAGCGTCACGCGGGGTATTCCGATTGGCATTGGTGTGATTGTGATTTCGTTTTTGCTGACCGGCGTGTACGTCTGGCGGGCAAATGGCGAGTTTGATCGTCTGACAAAAACCGTTCTGCAAGAGGTAAAAGCATCATGAAGCGTGTTCTGACGGCGCTCGCCGCCACACTGCCTTTTACGGCCAACGCCGCCGATGCCATTACCGGCGCGGTCCAACGCCAGCCAACCAACTGGCAGGCGATCATCATGTTCCTGATCTTCGTGGCGCTGACGCTCTATATCACTTACTGGGCGTCAAAACGGGTGCGTTCGCGTAACGATTACTACACGGCTGGCGGTAATATTACGGGCTTCCAGAATGGCCTGGCGATTGCCGGTGACTTTATGTCAGCCGCGTCGTTCCTCGGGATCTCTGCGCTGGTTTACACCTCCGGCTACGACGGGCTGATTTACTCGCTGGGCTTCCTCGTCGGCTGGCCAATTATTCTGTTCCTGATTGCCGAACGTCTGCGCAATCTGGGGCGTTACACCTTTGCCGACGTCGCCTCGTATCGCCTCAGACAAGGGCCGATTCGCACCCTCTCCGCCTGCGGTTCGCTGGTGGTGGTGGCGCTCTATCTGATAGCCCAGATGGTCGGTGCAGGTAAGCTTATTCAGTTACTGTTCGGCCTCAACTACCACGTTGCGGTCGTGCTGGTCGGCGTGCTGATGGTGCTCTACGTTCTCTTCGGCGGTATGCTCGCCACCACCTGGGTACAGATCATCAAAGCCGTGTTGCTGCTGTTCGGCGCAAGCTTTATGGCCTTTATGGTGATGAAGCATGTCGGCTTTAGCTTCAATAGCCTGTTTAGCGAAGCGATGGCGGTTCATCCGAAAGGGGAAGCCATTATGCGTCCGGGCGGTCTGGTTAAAGATCCGATCTCCGCACTGTCTTTGGGCCTGGGGCTGATGTTTGGTACGGCAGGTTTGCCGCATATTCTGATGCGTTTCTTCACGGTATCAGATGCGCGTGAAGCCCGTAAGAGCGTGTTCTACGCCACGGGTTTTATGGGTTATTTCTACATTCTGACCTTTATCATTGGCTTCGGCGCCATCATGCTGGTTGGGGCAAACCCGGCCTTTAAAGATGCGGCGGGCGCGCTGATTGGCGGCAATAACATGGCGGCGGTGCATCTGGCGGATGCGGTCGGTGGCAACCTGTTCCTCGGCTTTATCTCCGCTGTGGCTTTCGCCACCATCCTGGCGGTGGTTGCCGGGCTGACGCTTGCGGGCGCATCGGCGGTCTCTCATGACCTGTACGCTAACGTCATTCGTAAAGACGCCACCGAACGTCAGGAGCTGAAAGTCTCGAAAATCACCGTACTGGTGCTCGGTGTGGTCGCCATTCTGCTGGGTATTCTGTTTGAGAAGCAGAATATTGCCTTTATGGTGGGACTGGCGTTCTCCATCGCGGCGAGCTGCAACTTCCCTATCATTCTGCTCTCCATGTACTGGTCAAAACTGACCACCCGTGGCGCAATGATTGGCGGCTGGCTGGGCCTGCTGACGGCGGTGATTCTGATGGTCCTCGGCCCGACCATTTGGGTACAAATCCTCGGCCACGCGCAGGCGATTTTCCCGTATGAATACCCGGCGCTGTTCTCTATCGCCGTAGCCTTTATCGGTATCTGGATTTTCTCGATTACCGACAACACGCAAGAAGGTATTCGCGAGCGTGAGCAGTTCCGTGCGCAGTTCATCCGTTCACAAACGGGTGTCGGCATCGCACAGGGCCGCGCGCACTAAGCCCCTCTGCCCCGGTCAGCCATGACCGGGGCAATATCACAGTTTTTCCCGCCACAGGTGACAGACATCACCTTCTTTGCCGCCCAAAAGCCGATCCCTGTCACAAACATTTCCCCTGCTTTGTAAGCAACATCACGCTTTTGCATCTCCTGCCCCTTCCCGACACGCAGGTCGTCGACGGGTACAAGACAGCCCGACGGCGCCCCTTTATGCTTATTTCACAGCGACGCCTCCAGACTATCGGCAAAGGCCGCCAGACGCTGGGGGCTCAGTAGCAACGGCAGAAAGAGCGGGCTACCGGGTGGCGGGTTGTTCACCCAGGCGGCAAGCGTATCGGCGTAGCGCAGCAGAGATTGTTGATGCTTTTCAAGTGCTCTGGCAGGCAGGGCATCGTCGCCATAATGATCGCGCCACAGCACATCGGTAACGACCTCTGTGACCCGGCTGAACATCTGGCTATAGATATCCGCATTGCGCCAGGCGGCCAGTAACGTTTCCATCGAATCATCCGGGCAGGTGATTCGCGGCAGCAGCTCACGCAGGGTTTGTACGGCATTGGCCGCCAGGAAACAGGCATTTTGCTTTTCTAGCGCAATAAGCTGGCGCTGTTCGCCGCCCAGGTCACGATCGTCCGGTGGCATCAGCGGCTGATATGCCTGCAGCCAGTTGGCGCTGCGCGTGTCCATATGCAGCAATTGTTGCGCCTGCGCCAGGCTTTCCGGGATCTGGCTTTGGTAATGCAGGCGTCGCCCCAGCAGATTAGGGGTTTTACACAGCCAGTCGTAGCTGGAATGGAATAACGCGGCAAGACGGGTTTTATCCTGCGGCTGACGAAAGCGCAGCCCATGCTGTTCGACCCAGTCGTCAAAAACGTGGCCCTGCGTCTGATTGGCCGCCGCCAGGCCCAGCAGATTGATGGCATTGACCGAATCCATGACGCGGCTGTCCGGTAGCCACTGCCAGCTAACCCGGCAGGTAATGGCTTCTACGCTGTTGTCCGTCGCGCCGATGGCCCAGCTCAGCCGTCCGCTGATTTCATCGGCAAGCCAGCACGGGAGCGCTGTCCAGCCGTAACCGATACCAAAGAGATCGTATTCGATCCATTTTTTATGATCCGGCAGGGTGACGATATGCGGGTGATTGGCAAAACCGGGGTGGTAATCGAGTTCCGTGGCTTTGATCGAGGCGCGAACGTCATGAGGCAGCGTTGCCAGTACGCCCGACAACTGCTGGCGCGGCCAGGAGTCATCAATAAAGTCGCGCAGGATCAGTTTTTTTCCGGCGCCGCGTAATTGCCGCCAGACCTGACGCAGACTTTTTTGCCACTCTACCGTCTGAAAAGACGGGGTCGTCAGGCTAAGGATGATACCGCTCAGATAGGGTAATTCGTTTAATAACGGTGCCAGCGTTGTGGAATAAAAGTGGTTCCAGAAATCCGGCGTGCTTTTATCGTCGAAAGCAAACTCCGGGAATTTACGCTTAATAATATCGTCAGCGGGCGCGGCTTCCCCCTGCAACCAAAAAGACAAATTATTCGCCGCCAGATACTGGTTCACCCGTTTTAAATAGTGCAACGCGTAGTGCTGTTGATGAATGAGATTTTCCACATTCAATTTCTGACTCAATGGCGAGGGCGTTGCCAGCAGTGAAAATAACTCCTGCTGATGAAGAATGATGCCTGTAAAGCCGTGTTGCTTAGCGCTTTCAACACCTTGCATCAACCATGGCCAGTGCCAGATAAAGGTGCTGTTGAGTTCCATTAATTGATGGGCAATACGTTTCATGACTTCATCCAGGTCATTTACTCTCACAGATAATAATTGAGGATAGTATGAAAAAATATGCCCTGGTCGGCACAGGTGGGCGCGCCGGATTATATATTTCTGCGATCGGCAGTCAGTGGAAAGACAATGCGCAACTGGTGGCGTTTTGCGATACCAACCAGACGCGGATGAATTACGCCAATACATTATTAAAAAACGAAGGCGCTGCTCCGGTATCCACCTGGAAAGCCGCGCAATTCGAGGCGATGATCCGCGAGACGCGCCCGGACATTATTATCGTCACCACCATGGACCGCACCCATGACGACTATATCGTACGGGCGCTGAAAGCGGGCTGCGATGTGATCACTGAAAAGCCGATGACCATTGATGAAAAACGGGCGCTCCGTATTCTCGATGCCATTGAAGAGACCGGGCACAGCGTTCGCGTGGCGTTTAATTACCGCTATGCGCCGCACCACAGCAAAGTGCGTGAACTGCTGATGAACGGCACCATTGGCGAGGTGTACTCCGTCCACTTCGAATGGCTGCTCAACACCGAGCACGGCGCCGATTATTTTCGCCGCTGGCACCGGGAAAAACGCAACAGCGGCGGTTTGCTGGTCCACAAATCCACCCACCACTTCGACTTAATGAACTTCTGGCTCGATAGCTACCCGGAGCGCGTCTACGCCGAAGGCAGTCTGCGTTTTTACGGCAAAGAGAACGCGGAAAAACGGGGCGTGACCGGGTTCTATCCGCGCGCCCACGGCTATGCGACGGCTAAAGAAGACCCGTTTGCGCTGCACATGGCGGACAATCCGCAGCTTAAGGCGCTCTATCTGGACGCGGAGCATGAAGATAACTACTGGCGCGATCAGAGTGTATTCAGCGATGGTATCACCATCGAAGATACCCTTTCGGTGCTGGTGAAATACCAGAACCAGTGCCAGCTCAGCTATTCGTTGAATACGTATTTGCCCTGGGAAGGGTTGAATGTGGTGTTTAACGGCAGCGAAGGCCGACTGGAGATGAAAATCGTCGAAAAATCGTATGTGAACGCCGGGGGCGAGCGCGCAAACGAGGGAAGTCTGGAGTCCTGCAATATTACTGTCTTCCCGATGTTTGCCGCCCCCTGGGAGGCCAGTTTTACCCTCGGCGAAGGCGGCCACGGCGGCGGTGATAACGCGATGCTTGCCGATCTGTTCGGCACGCCGGGTAACGATCCGCTCAGGCGTGCCGCCGATCACCGCGCCGGGGCAATGTCGATCCTGACGGGCATCGCGGGCAATATTTCCATGCAGCAACAGCGCCCGGTCAATTTCCGTGAGTTCGAACTGGTATCGCGTTTGAAAAAACAGGGCTAAAACAGTAGCCGCGCCACCAGCGGCGCGGCCAATACCGTCACCACGCCGGAGAGCATCATCACCAGGCTGGCGACGACGCCTTCCTGCTGGCCCAGCTCGTAGGAGCGGGCGGTTCCCGCGCCGTGAGACGCCGCACCAAACCCTGCGCCTTTTGCCATCCCTTCGCGAATGGAGAGGCGCAAAAAGAGCACATCCCCCACCGCCATGCCGAATACCCCGGTAATCACCACAAACAAAGCGACCAGATCCGGCTGTCCGCCCAATGGCCCTGCCGCCGCCAGCGCAAACGGCGTCGTCACCGAACGCACCGCCAGGCTGCGCTGAATGTCATCCGGCAGGGTAAAGAGACGCGCCAGCCAGACCGAGCTGGTTACGGCGACCACCGTTGCGGTGATAACGCCTGCGGAAAGCGACATCCAGTGGCGACGAATCACCGCGAGGTTGTCATACACCGGTACGGCAAAGGCGATGGTCGCCGGGCCTAACAGCCAAAGCAGCCAGTGAGATTCACCGATATAACGCTGCCAGGAGATATGCCCGAACACCAGGATCAGCACCAGCAATATCGGGGTGAAGACTAACGGCATTAACGGGAGTTTATGGAACCGGCGGTACAGGCGCTTATTGAGAAAATAGATAACCAGCGTCATGACCAGGCAGAGCACGCTCAGGGCAAAATCACTCATGATTCAGCCTGCTGATTTCGAAGCGATAAACCTTATCAACCACCCAGGCTGTGGCCCCCAGCACCATCAGGGTACTCAGGGCAATCACGGCAAAAATACGCCAGCCTTCCACCATCAAAAGCTGAGTGTAATTCACCACGGCGACAACGGCAGGCACAAAGAACAGTAACATTTCGGCCAGTAGCCAGCGCGCGCCAGCCCTCACCCAGCTAAGGGGAATTACGCGACAGACAATCAGCGCCAGCATCAGGATCATGCCAACCAGGTTAGCGGGAAGGGGAAGATGCAGCCACTGCACCAGATATTGCGCCACGATAAACAGCCCGGCATAGATAACAACCTGAACCGGCACCTGCAGTCGACGCACAATGGCAGGCGTAATACGACCTAACGCCATATCCATAGATAATTCTCGCGGAAATGAGACAGAGAGCACAGTATAGGGAGCCGCCACTCCATACTGAAATGAATTAAACTCATCGCAGGCATAGTTTAAAGGAATAATTATGGACATCAGAACGCTGCGCTATTTTGTGGAAGTGGTGCGTCAGCAAAGTTTCACTCGCGCAGCGGAACGGTTGTTCGTCACCCAGCCGACAATCAGTAAGATGTTGAAAAATCTTGAAGATGAGCTGAGCTGCACGCTACTCATTCGCGATGGGCGCAAATTACTTCTCACCGATACCGGGCGCGTGGTGTTCGAGCGCGGGCTGGCTATCCTTGCTGAGTTTCGCCAGCTTGAGGCAGAACTTGGTGATATCAACCATTTAAATAAAGGCCTGCTGCGCCTCGGCATCCCCCCAATGGTCGGAATGCTGATGGCCGGGCCGATAGGCCTGTTTCGCCAGCGCTATCCCGGCGTTGAGCTGAAAATCTCCGAGTTTGGCGGCCTGACGGTCCAGCAGGCAGTCACCAATGGCGAACTGGACCTGGCGATGACCGCCCTGCCCGTCGAGGAAGATAGCGGCCTTTCTACCCTGCCGCTATTCAGCCATCCGCTCTGTGTGCTGGTGCCGCGCTCCGGCGACTGGCTCAATATTCAATCCATAACACCTGAACAGTTGGCCGGGCACCCGCTGCTCATCTATAACGAAGATTTCGCCCTCAGCCGCCAGCTTATGCAGCTCTTTAACGACCATGGCGTGAAGCCGCGGATTGCCGTGCGTAGCGGGCAGTGGGATTTCCTGGCTGCGATGGTACAGGCCGGCGTAGGGATCGCGATTTTACCGGAGCCCATTTGCCAGCGCCTGGATAAACAGACGCTGCGCTGGGTCCCGCTGGAGAGTGATTTACGCTGGCATCTGGGGATGATTTGGCGTGAAGGAAGTTATCTTTCCCGCAGTGCACAAGCCTGGCTGCAATGCTGTGAAGGGTTCTGGGTGAATATGGATATTGCGGATGTGCCGCTGGGCGAAGGAAAGAAGTAATCAGACCGGGAATGCCCCGATAAGTGCATGCTATAGCCACAGCGAGCATAATCCATTGTCTTCTCCCCTTTGGGGCGAGGAGAATAAGGTGAACGGAATGACCATCAGAGCCGCATTTTCCCCCTCACCCTAACCCTCTCCCCAAAGAGGAGAGGGGACCGATCGTGCTCGCATTTTTGTGGGGATAAGGGAGAGGAAACTTACTTTTTCTCGATTAACAGCGCTTCCATCAAATCAAGATCGTGAAGCATCTTCTGTAACGTCTCATTGCTGATTTGCCGTGTCGCGCGCAGATGGTAAAGCTCGGCGCGTTCCGCACGCAGGGCCGCCAGGCGGAAACGGCGTTCAAGGTTCTCTTCCAGCAGCGAGCTTTCTGCGTTATTACGCCCATCCGCACGACGACGCAGATTACCAATCACCCTGGAACTCACTTCGGTGAGCAGTTGGTTGTCGATATTCTCTTCCGCATCGGCTGCCATACGCTCTTCCATTTTCTGAATCGCGACAATCGCTACCTCGGCAATGATAGCCCGCGCCTGTCGTTCTTCATTGTACTGCTGGGAATGGTCACGCACTTCAATATGCTGCAACAGAGACGGCAGTGCCATAACGCCAACAAACAGCGAGAACAGAATCACCCCGGCGGCAAGGAACACCAGCTCATAACGTGCCGGGAAACCGATGCCATCAGGTAAAAACAGCGGAATAGACAGCACACCGGCCAGCGTAATCGCACCGCGCACGCCTGCGAAGGTGGCAATCAGCAGCTCACGCGTACTCCAGGAACCGAACTCCATCGGTTTTTTGTGCAAAAAGCGCAGGCTGAATCTTTTCATCGTCCACAGCCAGCCAAAACGCACCAGCATCAGCGCGCAGTAAATCAGCACGATGTCGGTAAACAGCATCCAGGTTTCCACATTCGGATCGGCTTCTGCTGCAGCCAGCGAAGATTCGAGAATGCCCGGTAGTTGCAGGCCTAACAACAGGAACACCATGCCGTTAAAGACAAACTCCAGCATCGCCCAGGTGCTGTTGGCACGCAGACGCATAGCGAGCGGCGCAGTGCGCATCACGCCGGAGCGGGTAATCGTCATACCGG
Organism: Phytobacter diazotrophicus; assembly: GCF_052061655.1. Taxonomy (NCBI): domain Bacteria; kingdom Pseudomonadati; phylum Pseudomonadota; class Gammaproteobacteria; order Enterobacterales; family Enterobacteriaceae; genus Phytobacter; species Phytobacter diazotrophicus. The sequence goes on from NZ_CM125428.1 coordinate 5,261,087, forward strand.
CGGCCACCGCGGCGAGGATACCGGAAAAGCCAATGTGTTCTGCAATCAGATAAGAAGCGAACGGCAGCAGGAACAGCAGCACGATTTGTGTAGCGGGCTCATCGCCACCCCAGCGACTCAGAAAACGCAGTGAACGACCGTACAGCCAGCTCACCACAAACCCGGCGAAAATGCCGCCAATCGCCACCTTCAAAAATTCAACCGTCGCGCCGCCAATGGTAAACACCATCGTACCCATCGCTACCGATACGGCGAATTTGAGCGAAACCAGACCGGATGCGTCGTTCATCAACGCTTCGCCCTGTAAAATCCCCATGATTTTCTTCGGAATACGCCCTTCTCCCACAATGCCAGACAGCGCCACCGCATCGGTGGGCGACAGCACTGCCGCCAGGGCAAAAGCAGGCACCAGCGGAATGCCCGGTACCAGCCAGTAAATCAGAAAACCGATCCCGACAACGGTGACTACCACCAGCGCCAGCGCCAGGCCAAAGATCTCCCGGCCATGTTCAAGAAATTCTCGCGTGGGCGTTTTCCAGCCATCGGCAAACAGCAATGGCGGAATAAACAGGACGAGGAACAGCTCCGGATCGAACTCCACATGCAACCCAAACGTGGGGAAAGCCAGTAGCGCGCCAATGGCGATTTGCATAAGCGGAAGTGGGATTTGAAATGGCATTACTCGCGTGACCACGCCCGAGAGTGAAACCACTAAGGTCATGATGAGGATGGTAAAAAAGATTTCCATGCGTTCCCTGTTTGCGATGTTCTTATTAAGGCGTCATGCCTTGATGATAGAACATTCAGCTTAACGCAAAGGAAACAGGATGTGCGCAAAAAATGAAAACGGGCGGCCTGAGCCACCCGTTGTACACATGAGGCAAGGGAATTAGATTGCCCAGCCGCCTGCGTAGAAGACAACCAGCGCCACGGCGATAACCACGGTACCGATATTCAGTTTACGGAAATCACCTGAGACCACGCGGCCAATTACCAGAGAGGCAAAGCCGATCATGATGCCGGTAACAATGTTACAGGTCAGCACGATGAATACTGCGGTGATAAGACCGGACATCGCATCAACAAAGTCGGCAAAGTCGATTTTCGCCACGTTGCTCAGCATCAGCAGACCTACGTACATCAGCGCTGGCGCAGTCGCATACGCCGGAACCAGGTAGGAGAGCGGAGAGAGGAACAGAATCAGCAGGAACAGCACACCAACGGTAATCGCTGTCAGGCCGGTTTTACCGCCTGCCGCCGTACCTGCCGCAGATTCGATGTATACCGCCGCAGGCGCCGCACCCACCAGACCGGAGAACACGCTGCTCAGGGAGTCGGTGGTCAGCGCTTTGCCACCATCGATAATCTGGCCGTCTTTATCCAGCAGGTTCGCCTGACCGGCTACCGCACGGATAGTACCGGTCGCATCAAACACCGCCGTCATCACCAGCGCCAGTACGCTTGGCAGCACGACCGGATTCAGCGCGCCAACGATATCCAGGCTGCCGATCAGGGAGTTGCCTTTGTCATCGCTCAGCGATGGCATAGCGAAAATACCGGAGAAGTGCACGCTCGGGTCGAAGATGAGCCCGACAATAGAAACACCGATGATGGTCAGCAGGATGCCGCCCGGTACTTTCAGTTTTTCCAGACCGATGATAACCGCCAGGCCAATCAGCGACATGATCACCGGGAAGCTGGCGAAATGACCCAGCGTGACGGGCAGGCCGTCCAGCGGATTCTTGATAACCAGACCCACGCCGTTCGCCGCGATCAGCAGCAGGAACAGACCGATACCGATACCGGTGCCGTGCGCAACACCTTGCGGCAGGTTGCGCAGGATCCAGCTACGAATGCCTGTTGCGGAAATGACAGTAAACAGCACACCCATCAGGAACACGGCTCCCAGAGCGACCGGAACGCTGATATGTTGGCCCAGTACCAGGCTGAACGCGGTAAACGCGGTCAGGGAGATAGCGCAACCGATAGCCAGTGGCAGGTTTGCCCACAGGCCCATGACGATCGAACCTACACCGGCAACCAGACAGGTAGCGACAAACACTGCCGCTGGCGGGAAGCCCGCTTTACCAAGCATGCCAGGCACGACGATAACGGAGTAGACCATCGCCAGAAATGTGGTTAAGCCAGCAACGACTTCCTGACGAACAGTACTGCCGCGAGCAGAAATTTTAAATAAGGCGTCAAGCGAACCGCCGGTACGCGCAGAAGGCGTAGACATAGGAAACATCCCCTGAGAGTTTTTATCTTTCTTTGATATGCGTGGCGGACAGTGTCCACTGCCAGTTAAACGTCGTCTCCCTGAGCTGCGTTGTGACGAAGGGGTGTCACAAAAAGCAAACGATTAACTCCACGCATACAAAACGGTTGGTCAAAAAAGGCAAACGATTATCCAGCGTTTAGATACCGCTTTTCAACTGAACTTTGCCGCTTTTTGCTAATTTTCGCTTATGACGACGAAGAATTGACCGACCGATGCGCAAACGTTATCGTCACTGCGCAACTTTGCAACATTTCGCGATCAATATTACGTACCGGGAAGATCTAAAGGCCCACCCTGCTCAATCGCTCGTTGCCAGGCCGGGCGCATTTCAACTCTCTTTTTCCATGACTGGGTATGCGGAAGATCGGCAATGCCGCCGCGTGACAGCAAGGCGAAAATCGGAAAACTCATCTGAATATCGGCCATGCTTAACTGCTCTCCGGCAAACCAGGGCTTCACGGCCAGTTGCGACTCGATATAACGCGCGTGGGTTTCAATTTGCTTGTTTAGCCAGGCTTTCTGGATGCCCTGACCAAGCATTTTTCCTATCGTTCGCACACCAAACGGTACGGGTGGTTTACCGAGGCTGGCAAAAACCAGCTTCATCAATAATAAAGGCATCAGCGATCCTTCGGCGTAGTGCAGCCAAAAGCGATACTGCTGACGCATCTCTCTATCCTCAGGCTTAAGCAGGCTTTTTGTATCGTAGGTCTCCTGCAGGTATTCCAGAATTGCGCCGGATTCAGCGAGGATCAGACCGTCGTCTTCCAGTACCGGTGATTTGCCCAGCGGGTGCACTTTCTTAAGTGACGCAGGGGCCAGCATGTTTTTTTCACGTTGATAATGAATGAGTTGATACGGTAAACCCAGTTCTTCCAGCGCCCACAGAATGCGCTGAGAACGAGACTGGTTCAGATGGTGAACTTTAAGCATGACAGGCTCCCGCTGAGTTATTCGAATTAACTATAGAAAAGCTTGCTCTTTGGATAAAAAATTTCCTAAAAAAAAGCGTCATGATGTGGCGAAATTTTCGCCATTGCCTAGACTAAAAGTGTCAGCACAATCCGGAACCTCCAACATAATGAGGGGTGCTGATGTCGGGGGAAACCCTCCCATAACAGAATGGGATAGAGAGAAAGACAAAGACCGGACCGACTAAAGCGCCCCAGTTGGGCGCTTTAGTTTTTTGTATTGCTGCAGCCCCGGTAAGCGGCAGCGCCACCGGGGGGAATATGTTTCTTTGGCTAATCGCCTTCCAGCAGCCTTGCTCCCGTCCCCTGAGCGCCTAACTGGTCTCCCGGGTTTCGCAGCGGGCAATCACTATGCGACAGACAACCACAGCCAATACACCCATCCAAATCATCACGTAACGCCACCAACGTGTGAATACGTCTGTCCAGTTCCTCGCGCCACTGGGACGAAAGATGCTTCCACTCTTTCGCACTCAGCGTATGTCCTTCCGGCAATACGCCAAACGCATCGCCGATGGTCGACAGAGGAATACCAATACGCTGGGCGATTTTAATGATCGCCACATAGCGCAGCACATCGCGCGTATAGCGCCGCTGGTTACCGGCATTACGGGTGCTTTTTATAAGCCCTTTGCTTTCATAAAAATGCAGCGCGGAAACGGCCACCCCGCTGCGTTTCGCCACTTCACCCGGCGTGAGCAGCGCCTTGATACGCGGTGTTCTCTTTTCCATAAAACCTCTTTACCTCAAGTTAACTTGAGGAATTATACTCCACCGCAGACAAAACGACGAATCGAGAAAGAGGCAGCTCTATGTCCCATCAGCAAATTATTCAGACCCTTACGGAGTGGATTGATGAACATATCGACCAACCGTTGAACATTGATGTAGTCGCCAGAAAGTCTGGATATTCAAAATGGTATTTGCAGAGAATGTTTCGTACCGTGATGCATCAGACGCTGGGAGATTACATACGTCAGCGCCGTCTGTTACTGGCTGCGGAAGCACTGCGTACTACGCGGCGTCCCATTTTTGATATTGCGATGGATCTGGGTTACGTTTCGCAACAAACGTTTTCACGCGTGTTTCGTCGGGAATTTGATCGGACTCCCAGCGACTATCGCCACCAGGCGTAAGTGTCGCCGGGATGATTACTTTAGCGAAGGTGGCTGCGCGACCCAGGCTTTAAATTCCTGCGGCGGCAGAGCCTTCGCAAAATGCCAACCCTGACAGTACTGCACGCCGCGCTTAAGTAACCAGGTTACCTGTTCTGCTGTTTCCACCCCTTCCGCGATAATTTTCAGACGCAGACTGTGCGCCATTTCAATGATGTGTTCGGCGATCAGGTGGCTGGTACTGTTGGTCGTCAGCGTATCGATAAAGGACTTATCAATCTTTAAAATATCGACGTTGAGGGAGTACAGATTATGCAAGTTCGAGTAACCGGTTCCGAAGTCATCAATCGCCACCTCGTAACCCGCATGGCGAAACGCCTGAATGACCGGCGTGGTTTTAGGAACATCAATAAAACCACGCTCGGTTACTTCGATTTTAATTTGTTCCGCGCGAACAGAATGTTCCCTGGTTTTATTGGTAATAAGTGCAATCAGGCGGGAAGAATGGAAATCGACAGCTGACAAATTAATCGAAATATAAAGATGCGGCCATGCTGCTAAGAATTCTCCTAGATCATTAAAGACTTCATCAACGACATAATCGGTAACCCGCTCAATCATTCCTTCTTTCTCTGCCAGCGGAATGAATTCCGCCGGGCTCATTACCGGACCATTAAAACCCGGCCAGCGCAATAATGCTTCTGCGCCTACACATTGGCCGTTTTTGATATCAATAATGGGCTGGTAATGAAGTTCAAGCTGGTGTTTGGTTAATGCTCTGTGCAGCATTCGTCGTGGAGAGTTAAACTCCTGCCGTGTTCGCGACCACATCAATAAAATAATAATGCTACAAATCATGCCTAACGGCAGCGTTAATGTCGCCTGATGATAAAGATACTGAAAATAAGTGTCGCTGGAGGTCGAAACAATGATTGCAATTGGACGTTTATCAGAATGGTCTATTGTGTAAAAACGGCCATTCTCTTGAAAAGTAAGGTCATTTTTACGAACGAGCTTATTCAACGTTTGTAGATCGGCCTGATCACTGACGGAAAAAAAGAGACCCGTTACCGTATCGTATATACCATAAGCCAGCGTGCTGTCGTCTGACATCACCTCGCTGTAGGAAAGTGGATTGACTACCGCGACATAATTTCCTTTCTGCATATAGACCATTTTATATCCGGGATAAAATGGCGTATCACGATAGTAATAAATAGAGATGGCTGGCTTTTTTTTATACTCGGGAGGCGAAATAGCATACGATTGCGTAGGGTAAAAAGCTGTCGAGCATAAAAACTGTTCGCCGCGCGCGTATATTAAATCGGCAACATACAGGCTACCGCGAATGATATTGAGCATGTAGTTACGATGCTCAGGGGAACAAACCTGACCTTGATATTTCTCAGCAGCGCTTCGGGCCTGGTCGACTTGTCCGATAACCCGTTCAGTTTTATCTAAAGCAAGTTGCGCAAAAGAACGAAGATGTATACCTGTTTCTTTTACTGCACGGATGTGAGCAAACCATAGCGACAGCATCACCGGTAGGAGCACTACCATGATGATCCCGACGACTCTCAGCATCTTACGCTGCGCGCTATGATTCATTTCCGCCTATATCCCTGCATTTAGTGTGCCTGTAATGAAGGCAGGATGCTTTGATAAACAGGTGATTACGTTGCATGAATCATACGACATTAGCAACTTACTTTTTTCATTAAAAACCTAATATTTGGTTATGACGATAATATTTGCCCGTAAGGCAAACTAAAAGTATGCGTTGTGTTTATATTAAGGAAAATATTTATCCAGTCGCCAGTCAGGGTTTTTAGTTTACGCAACAGACAATCGTTGATTAAGTCAAACTCTCCGCAGGATAAAAAAAAGACAGGCCGATCGAGTATTTTTTCATCTATTGCGTAGCCTTCCGAAAGGGAGCCGGGAATATTTATAAAATTGCTTCTGCAATCACAGTTCGGCTACGTCCGGTACGCTTCGCGTCGTACAGTGCATCGTCCGCAAGCGTAAGCAAAACTGAAGTATCGGACACCCCTCCGGTTACAAACACAACACCTGCGCTAAAGGATAAGGTTATCTTTTCATCTCCGTTAAAAAGCGGTTTATCGACCAGCGCAGCGCGAATTTTTTGGCTAAAACGCAGCGCAGTCTGACTGTCAGTTTGCGGTAATAAAATCAGAAATTCCTCCCCTCCCAGACGACCTAACGCGTATTCCGGCGTGCTGAGCTCACGGATTTTCTCGCAGAAGTGGCGCAGTGCCGCATCTCCCGTAAGGTGGCCCCAGCGATCGTTGATGTTTTTAAAATGGTCCAGATCCAACATTAGGATACTGAAATGACTATCGGGATCTCCCGGTTCACAGGTGGCAAGCACCTCTCTGAACTGTCGTAATATAGAGAACCTATTAAAGCACCCCGTCAGGTCATCGGTTGTCGCTTTCACCGCCAGTTGCTGCTCAGCCTTCTTACGTTCGGTAATGTCCAGCCCGATACTGAGAATGGATTTATCCGGGAGCAAAATATTTGACCACAATACGGTTAATACTTCGCCCGTGCGCCTTACCGGATGCCATTCATACATATCCACAGTAGGCGAAGCGCTGACAGAAGCCCGGACTTTATGACGGACCTCATCATCAGGGAAAAACAATGCTAATGGATCAGGTTGGCAGTTTAACTCCTCAATTGACCAGCCAAACAACCGTTCGCATTCCCCATTCCATAATATACAGCGGTTGTTTTTATCGAATGAATTCATTAATACAGGGGCGCGGTCAAATAAAACTTTATATTGCGCGACAATGCGATGCATTTCTCTGGTCATGCGCTCTTTAGCAATAATACCGGCGAAATAATCTTTTAATTTCTCGACAAGGATGAGCACCACACTTTTAATGATACTCATTGAAAATAACGGTTGCGGAAACGCCAGGAAGAAATATCCCTCTACCCCATGAGCACTTGAAATTAATTTACAAAGAATACCACCATGGAATTTATCAGCAGCATGGTGAGTAGGCGAAAATAATATTGTGCCAACCTGTCGTCGCCAACAAATAACACGCCACGCATGTTGATTGCGCCGCAATTGCGACTGTTCCAGAAAGGTTTGCGCATCACCCAGGGTGCATGGAATCTGCCCCGCGCTCTCATGTTGGAAATCTCCGTCCTGTTCTACCACAACCCAGGAGAGCGTTGAACCTACGGCACTATTAATTGCCTGTAAAATTTCTTTTAGCGTGCGTTGTGCACTGAAGCATGGCATCAACTTCGCCAGGATAGTAAGCGCCACCGCGCCATCATCCACAGGAATGGCGGTATTCTCTTTTTTCATTTTTTTTCAGTCGCAGATGATTAAACACCGGACCATACCCACAATGAGCTGTACAGGAAAAAAACGAAAAACTAAATTCAGAAGACCAACGCTGATTTACAAAAAATGCAGCGAAATGCGTTTAAAAGACGCCAGTTGAGGATATATCCATGCAGATCAGAAATCTGAAAAATGGCATTCAGATATATATAGCTATTCGATCAAGAATAATCGACTTTCCCAAAAGTGCCAACCCAGGGAAAATATGCAAAAAATCATAAAGTTACTATCTTTATGAATTTATTAGCATTCTTATTCTTCATAACAAAACGCTATCATCACGCCCGGGTACTCCCTACGCCCTCTAACAAAATGCCCCTTTGCACAGAAAATTTTGCTCATTTGCACACTGGCGAATAAAAGAACAAATGTGATATAGTTCACACATTCTTGAGATAGGAAACACTGTTTCAATATAGAACGTTACTTCTGCAGATTTTCTGCGCCTGCACACATCGCTCAGGCTCATGGCGTCACCCACCTGTGCCTGAAAGTTTTCTTTCGAGGATCGTTTTCATGGCTACATTAACCACCAGTGTCGTTCTTCTTCGTTGGCAGATACTGAGTGCAGTGCTGATGTTTATGGCCAGCACATTGAACATTCGCTTTCGTAAAGCAGATTATATTGGTCTGGCTGTGATAAGCAGCGGCCTTGGTCTGGTTGCAGCCTGCTGGTTCGCAACGGGCCTGCTGGGCATTACGATGGTCGATGTCCATGCCGTCTGGCACAACGTCATCAATATCATGACGGAGATGTCAGAGAAATCTTCCCCCGAATGGCCGATGGTGATTACCTGACAGCAATCCCTTCTTTAGTAAAAAGCTCCCGCGTGGAGCTTTTTTATTGGCAAAAATCCGCTGACACGAAAAGAGACAAATAACGCCAGCAGGTAACAAAAAACCCCGCAGTGCGGGGTTTTGTCGATACGTTTCCCATAACGGGTCGCGCTGATAAGGCCGATGGCCTGCAATCAGAACGGAATATCGTCGTCAAAGTCCATCGGCGGTTCGTTAGACGGTGCCGGAGCAGACTGCTGTGGGCGAGACTGCGCGCCGCCGCTGAACTGGTTACCGCCCTGCGGCTGCTGAGGTTGGCCCCAGCCGCCCTGCTGACCCTGGCCGCCACCCATATTGCCGCCAGCCGGAGCACCGCCACCCTGACGGCCACCGAGCATCTGCATGGTGCCGCCCACATTAACCACGACTTCGGTGGTGTATTTCTCGGCACCGGACTGATCGGTCCATTTGCGGGTACGCAGTTGACCTTCGATGTAGACCTGAGAACCTTTACGCAGGTACTCACCGGCCACTTCTGCCAGTTTGCCGAACAGCACAACGCGGTGCCATTCAGTCTGCTCTTTCATTTCACCGGTCGCTTTATCACGCCAGGATTCGGAAGTCGCCAGCGTAATGTTGGCCACTGCACCACCACTCGGCATATAGCGTACTTCCGGGTCCTGGCCCAGATTACCGACGAGAATCACCTTGTTTACGCCTCTGCTGGCCATGATCGTGTCTCCTGAAAACATTTCTAAATAGTGTAAGCGCGGGAGTGTACCATTTCCATGCGACATGTTCATAGCTGCGAAGGATCTTCCAGAGTTGTCGCGCGGACTCAACATTGTTGCACACCTCCTCGGAATTTGCATTCCAATACTGTATATCCAGCCAGGTTAAATTGTGTCATAATTAGCCGTTTCTGACCGCCGGTTGTCCTTCCAATCGACCAGGCATGCCGAGTTATTACCGGGAAAGGTGAATGGATAAGATCGAAGTACGGGGCGCGCGCACCCATAATCTCAAAAACATCAACCTCGTCATTCCACGCGACAAACTGATTGTCGTTACCGGTCTGTCGGGTTCGGGTAAATCGTCACTGGCTTTCGACACTCTGTATGCCGAAGGGCAGCGTCGCTACGTTGAGTCTCTTTCCGCTTATGCTCGTCAGTTTCTTTCGCTGATGGAAAAGCCTGACGTTGACCACATTGAAGGGCTCTCTCCTGCTATTTCTATCGAGCAGAAGTCGACCTCGCATAACCCGCGTTCCACCGTCGGGACCATTACCGAAATTCATGACTATCTGCGTCTGTTGTTTGCCCGCGTAGGTGAACCGCGCTGCCCGGACCATGACGTTCCGCTGGCGGCACAGACCGTGAGCCAGATGGTCGACAATGTGCTGGCGCAGCCGGAAGGCAAACGTCTGATGCTGCTGGCGCCGGTAATAAAAGAACGTAAAGGCGAACACACCAAAACGCTGGAAAACCTGGCAAGCCAGGGTTATATCCGCGCGCGTATTGACGGTGAAGTCTGCGACCTTTCCGATCCGCCGAAGCTGGAGCTGCAAAAGAAACACACCATTGAAGTCGTGATTGACCGCTTCAAAGTGCGCGAGGATCTGGCGCAACGTCTGGCAGAGTCCTTCGAAACGGCGCTGGAGCTTTCCGGTGGCACGGCAGTGGTCGCCGACATGGACGATCCCAAAGCCGAAGAGCTGCTTTTCTCGGCCAATTTCGCCTGCCCGATTTGCGGCTACAGCATGCGCGAGCTGGAACCGCGCCTGTTCTCGTTCAACAACCCGGCAGGCGCCTGCCCGACCTGTGACGGGCTCGGCGTGCAGCAGTATTTCGACCCTGACCGCGTGATTCAGAACCCCGAGCTATCGCTGGCGGGTGGCGCAATTCGCGGCTGGGATCGCCGTAACTTCTACTATTTCCAGATGCTGAAATCGCTGGCGGACCACTACAAATTTGATGTGGAAGCGCCGTGGGACAGCCTCAGCCCAACCGTGCATAAAGTGGTGCTGTTCGGATCCGGCAAAGAGAGTATTGAATTCAGGTACATGAACGATCGTGGCGATACCTCCGTGCGCCGCCATCCGTTCGAAGGCGTGCTGCATAATATGGAACGTCGCTATAAAGAGACGGAGTCCAGCGCGGTACGCGAAGAGCTGGCGAAATTTATCAGCAACCGTCCCTGCACCACCTGCGACGGTACGCGCCTGCGCCGCGAGGCCCGCCATGTTTTCGTTGAAAATACGCCGCTGCCGACCATCTCGGACATGAGCATCGGTCACGCTATGGACTTCTTCAATAATCTGAAGCTGTCCGGCCAGCGCGCGAAAATCGCTGAAAAAGTGCTCAAAGAGATTGGCGATCGCCTGAAATTCCTGGTGAACGTCGGCCTGAATTACCTGACGCTTTCCCGTTCCGCGGAAACCCTTTCCGGCGGCGAGGCCCAGCGTATCCGTCTGGCAAGCCAGATTGGCGCAGGTCTGGTGGGCGTCATGTATGTGCTGGATGAGCCGTCGATCGGCCTGCATCAGCGTGATAACGAACGTCTGCTCGGTACGCTGATCCACCTGCGCAATCTCGGCAACACGGTCATCGTGGTCGAGCATGATGAAGATGCCATTCGCGCCGCAGATCACGTGATCGATATTGGCCCCGGCGCAGGGGTGCATGGTGGTCAGGTCGTCGCCGAAGGCCCACTGGAGGCGATTATGGCGGTGCCTGAATCCCTCACCGGGCAGTATATGAGCGGCAAACGCCAGATCGCCGTCCCGAAAAACCGCGTTAAAGCCGATCCGGAAAAAGTGCTTAAACTGACCGGGGCGCGCGGCAATAACCTGAAAGACGTGACGCTAACGCTACCGGTAGGGCTGTTCACCTGTATTACCGGTGTTTCCGGTTCGGGTAAATCCACCCTGATTAACGACACGCTGTTCCCGATCGCTCAGCGCCAGTTAAACGGTGCCACCATCGCCGAACCCGCGCCTTATCGTGATATTCAGGGGCTGGAACATTTCGACAAAGTGATCGATATCGACCAGAGCCCGATTGGCCGTACGCCACGCTCCAACCCGGCGACCTATACCGGCGTTTTCACCCCGGTTCGTGAACTGTTTGCCGGCGTGCCGGAATCCCGTTCGCGCGGCTACACCCCAGGGCGTTTCAGTTTTAACGTCCGTGGTGGACGCTGCGAAGCCTGTCAGGGTGACGGCGTAATCAAAGTTGAGATGCACTTCCTGCCGGATATCTACGTGCCGTGCGACCAGTGCAAAGGCAAGCGCTATAACCGCGAAACGCTGGAGATTAAGTACAAAGGCAAAACCATCCATGAAGTGCTGGATATGACCATCGAAGAAGCCCGTGAATTCTTTGATGCCGTCCCGGCGCTGGCGCGCAAGCTGCAAACATTGATGGACGTGGGCCTGACGTACATCCGTCTGGGTCAGTCAGCCACCACGCTTTCCGGCGGTGAGGCGCAGCGCGTGAAGCTGGCGCGCGAGCTGTCGAAACGTGGCACCGGCCAAACGCTCTATATTCTGGATGAACCGACCACCGGCCTGCACTTTGCCGATATTCAGCAACTGCTGGACGTTCTGCACCAGTTGCGTGACCAGGGTAATACCATCGTAGTCATTGAGCATAACCTGGACGTCATCAAAACCGCAGACTGGATTGTCGATCTCGGTCCGGAAGGCGGCAGCGGCGGCGGGGAAATTCTCGTGTCCGGCACACCAGAAACCGTCGCCGAGTGTGAAGCCTCACACACGGCGCGATTCCTGAAACCGATGCTGAAATAATCTTCCGGGCTGATTACGCCCTGGATGATGCGGAGTAAAGCTGTTGCCTGATCTGTTCAGGCAACAGTTCTATCGCCTGTTTGTATGAGGCATCCACAAGGTAGTAAATCTGTGAGTCCGGGAGCGAGCCGTCGAGATAGACGGTGCTCCAGTGCGCTTTGTTCAGGTGTTTGCTTGGGCGCACGTCGCTATGCTGCTGACGCAGTAGTTCAGCCAGTTCCGGGCTGGTTTTCAAGGATGCAGCCGGGCGGCCTTCCACCTCTTTGACCATCGCAAACAGCACGTCAGACACTTTTATCTGCGTGGCCTTCCAGTCGCTGTGTACGCTCTGCTCTGCACCCGGCTTCGCCATGCAATACTGCAATAACTCCGAAATTGTCATCTTTATTCCCCTTGTAGCGTCGCGATGATTTTTCGCGAACCGCCGTGGATACGATGCTCTCCCAGCCAAATCCCCTGCCACGTCCCAAGCTGAACGCGCCCGCTGGCGACAGGAAGTAATAACGACACACCCAGCATGGAAGACTTGATATGCGAAGGCATATCGTCCGCGCCTTCGTAGTCATGCTCGTAATGGGCGTTATCCGGCACCGCTCGCAGAAAATGCTGCTCCATATCGTGACGTACGGTGGGGTCACAGTTTTCATTGAGGGTGAGAGAAGCGGAAGTATGCTGGAGGAGCAGATGCAACAAGCCTGTTCTGATGCGGGACAGATCGCGGATCTGCCCCAGCACCTCATCAGTGATCAGATGAAAACCCCGGGGTTTTGCCCCGAGAACAAGAGTCTGTTGATACCACATCTGCTGCTTCCTTTTAAAAGACGAATCTTTTTAAGTGTGCAGCAAGTCGGCGAAAGGTAAAACCCGACAGAACAGATTTGCTTAAAAAAACAACAGTTCAATCTTAATATTCGGAATTTACGATCACCTCTTCACCAAATGCCCCGGCTTGTGGCAGTGGACGGTAGGTTGAATTCGAAGCGCGCAGGATACGTATCGGGCGGGCTTCACTCGCTTTCGCCGCGGTAATGTCTTCATCCGAATCGCCATAAAAGATTTTGATTTGCTTGTCGGCCAGCCACTGCGTCTTGCTGTTCTGCCCGTCTTTCACCCCGGCAAAAATCACCGGATTCATATTCACCGCCGGAATCAAAAAATCGTCCTGCAAGGTTTTGGTCACGCTTTCCGTCGCCGTCTGCGTGCGTCCAGTAATGAAGTAAATGCTGTCGCCGCGTTTCACATGCAGCGCGATCAGCGCCCGTGCGATCTCTTTTGGAATACTGAACTCATCCCAGCCGTTGTTCATTTTCTCCCAGAACTCCGGGTTCTGAAGATAGGCTTCACTATCCGGGGAGTACATTTTTTTACCGCGCCAGAAGCCAGGGCTGGAAAACAGGACCGTATCGTCGATATCAAACCCGACGGCCATCGGTGGGCGGTCCACCAGGCTGTGTTCGATCTGTGCAACGGAGACCCAGTGAATGGGCGCTTGTTCGGCCAGTTTGGCAACGTTGGTGCCTGTGCTATCCGGAGTCGGCGTAGAAGCCTGAGCAAAGAAAGCACCGGTGAGCGAAAACGATAAGCAGAGGGCTAATGTGAACTTTCGCATGTTTATCCCTAAATTTTCAGTCCGTTATTGTCAGATAGCGTGCTAAGCATCAAAAAGCTCTCTGACCATACCCTCAGGGACGGGTGAAAGGAAGGCGTTTCTGCGGTTTCACCCTCATAAACCGGAATATTTGTAGCAGGATCGCGCCATTTTCCTCCCTGACGGGAGGAAAATATGCGTCGTTTACATTACAGCAGCAAATGCCTGAGCAACGCGATGCACATTGCGGCTATTAAGCCCGGCAACGCACATACGCCCACTGGCAATGAGGTAGACACCAAACTCTTCACGCAGACGATCAACTTGTGCAGCATTCAGACCGGTGTAGCTGAACATGCCGCGCTGTTTAAGCAGATAGTCAAAGTTTCGCCCCGGAACAGCCTCTTTCAGCACGTTAACCAGCTCCTGACGCATAGCCAGTATGCGCGTACGCATTGTCTCGACCTCTGCCAGCCATGAGGCTTTCAGCGCCGTATCGCCGAGCACCGTCGCAACAACCTGCGCACCGAAGTTCGGCGGACTGGAGTAGTTACGACGCACCGTCGCTTTCAACTGCCCCAGGACGCGAGAGGCCGTTTCCGCATCTTCGCAGACAATGGAGAGACCGCCTACGCGCTCGCCATAGAGTGAGAAAATTTTGGAGAACGAGTTGCTAACCAGCGCTGGTAATCCCGCATCAGCAATCGCACGGATCGCATAGGCGTCTTCTTCCATACCGCCGCCAAAGCCCTGGTAGGCAATGTCGAGGAAAGGAATCAGGTTGCGGGCTTTCAGCACGTTTACCACTTCATCCCACTGCGCGTTCGTTAAATCTGAACCGGTTGGGTTGTGGCAGCACGGATGCAGCAGAACGATGCTCTTCTCCGGCAGGGTAGCGAGTTTTTCCAGCAGCGCGGTAAAGCGCACGCCATTGGTTTCACTGTCGAACCAGGGATAGGTGTTGACCTTAAAACCCGCGCCTTCAAAAATGGCGACATGGTTTTCCCAGGTGGGATCGCTGACCCACACACCGGAATCCGGGAAGTAGCGTTTCAGGAAATCAGCACCCACTTTGAGCGCGCCGGAGCCGCCCAGTGTCTGGATCGTTGCAACGCGTTTTTGCGCCACCACCGGATGTTCCGCACCAAACAGTAGCGGCACAATGGTGTGGCGATAAGTATTCAGACCTTCCATCGGCAGATAGAGAGACGCACCCTGCGGCTGGGCATTAAGGCGGGCTTCCGCTTCGACAACAGCCTGTAGCTGCGGAATGATGCCATCTTCGTTGTAATACAACCCGATGCTGAGGTTAACTTTGTCGCTGCGCGGGTCTTCTTTAAAACGCTCCATCAGGCTAAGGATGGGGTCGCCAGCGTAGGCGTCAACTTTTTGAAACACGAGGTGGTTCTCCAGGTTTACAGTAGGAAGGATAAGACACAATAAACCGGAAGCGAGAGAAGGTCGAGCGGGATGTGTGTGATGCGTTTGGGCTGCGTCGTCTGATGCCCTCACCCCGGCCCCCTCCCACAGAAAGAGGGAGAAAACCAAACGCAAGCGCGGGCAAAATCATATCCCGGATAAGGCGCTTGCGCCGCATCCGGGGAGAGTCGACGCTGCGTTAATCGACGTATTTCAGGGCAGCGCGCGATGTCAGGCGCGTAATTAATTCATAGGCACTGATCCCGGTGGCTTCCGCAATGCGCTCGACGGGCAAAGCTTCCCCCCAAAACACCACCGGGTCACCGGCGGTATCTTGCGCATCCGGACCCAAATCGACGCAAATCATATCCATCGCCACCCGACCAACAATCGGGACTTCCCGACCGTTAACCAGCACAGGCGTACCAGATGGCACCGAACGCGGATAACCATCGCCATAGCCCATCGCCACCACCCCAAGGCGCGTGTCGCGCTCACTCACCCAGGTTCCGCCATAACCAACCGCATCCCCCGCTTTATGTTCGCGCACGGCAATCAGGCTGGAGGTCAACGTCATCGCGGGCTGGAAGCCAAAATCTTCCCCCCACGGATGGCGATCAAGCGGTGAAACACCATACAGAATGATGCCAGGGCGCACCCAGTCAAAATGGGCCTGCGGCCACAGCAGCGTGCCACCCGATGCAGCAAGAGAACGCTGCCCTGGCTTGCCATCGCTAAAGGTAGTGAAGATATCGAGCTGACGTTCTGTTACACCACAGTCCGGCTCATCGGCACGGGCAAAGTGGCTGACAATATTTACCGGCTGGCGCACATTTTTGCACTGGCTCAGACGCTGGTAAAACGCCTCGGCCTCAGACGGGTGAAAGCCCAGACGGTGCATACCGGTATCAAGCTTCATCCACACGGTAACAGGCTCATCCAGATGCGCCGCTTCCAGCGCCGTGAGTTGTTCCACGCTATGCACCACCGTATCGAGGCGGTGAGCAGAAACCAGAGGGAGCTCGTCAGCGGTAAAAAAACCTTCGAGCAAGAGGATGCGATGGGTAATGCCCCCCTCACGCAGGCGAAGGGCCTCTTCGAGACGGGCGACGCCGAAAGCGTCGGCGTCGGGGAGCGTTCGCGCGGTCTCAAGAAGACCGTGTCCGTAGGCGTTCGCTTTCACAATCGCAACCAGGCGGCTGGCAGGAGCCAGTTCGCGCAGACGTTGAAGGTTGTGTCGCAGAGCGCGGCGGTTGACTACAACTGTTGCCGCTTGCATTTGAATTCCTTGCCTTTAAGAAAAATAAACCATCCTCTAAATCATTTGAGTTGCAGCAAGGCGGCAAGGCCATGAATCTCCGGGGACGTAGCCAACACCGCTGCAGCTCAAAGGATGACGAGGATTATTCGTCGTCGTATTGTGGACCCGCATAATTATCAAAACGCGACCACTGTCCGTTAAAGGTCAAACGTACCGTACCGATCGGGCCGTTACGTTGCTTACCAATAATGATTTCAGCGATCCCTTTTAAGTCGCTGTTTTCGTGATAAACCTCATCACGATAAATAAACATGATCAAGTCGGCGTCCTGTTCGATGGAACCGGATTCACGCAGGTCGGAGTTGACCGGGCGTTTATCCGCACGCTGTTCCAGTGAGCGGTTAAGCTGCGACAGCGCAACAACCGGCACTTGCAGCTCTTTCGCCAGTGCTTTCAGAGAGCGGGAAATCTCCGCGATCTCAAGAGTACGGTTGTCGGATAGCGACGGCACGCGCATCAGTTGCAGGTAGTCGATCATGATAAGCCCGATCCCACCATGCTCACGGGCAACACGTCGCGCACGGGAACGCACCTCGGTCGGCGTCAGGCCGGACGAGTCATCAATATAGATATTGCGTTTTTCCAGCAGGATGCCCATGGTGCCGGAAATACGGGCCCAGTCCTCATCATCAAGCTGACCGGTACGAATGCGCGTCTGGTCCACACGTGACAGGGAGGCCAGAGAACGCATCATAATCTGCTCTGAGGGCATCTCAAGACTGAAGACGAGAACCGGTTTATCCTGCAACATCGCCGCGTTTTCAACGAGGTTCATCGCAAAGGTGGTTTTCCCCATGGATGGACGCGCGGCGACAATGATCAGGTCCGATGGCTGTAGACCCGCCGTTTTCTTGTTGAGGTCATCGTAGCCCGTATTCACGCCAGTAACGCCGTCGTGAGGCTGCTGGAACAGCAGCTCAATACGCGCAACGGTCGCCTCAAGCACATCCGCGATGTTTTTCGGGCCTTCGTCTTTATTGGCGCGGCTTTCCGCAATTTTGAAAACCCGTGACTCAGCAAGATCGAGCAGGTCTTCACTGGTGCGCCCCTGAGGGTCAAAACCTGCATTGGCGATCTCATTGGCAACGGAGATCATCTCGCGCACAACTGCACGTTCACGCACGATGTCTGCATAAGCGCTGATGTTCGCTGCACTTGGCGTATTTTTGGACAGTTCAGCCAGATAAGCAAAGCCGCCGACAATATCCAACTGCCCTTGCAGTTCCAGCGATTCTGCCAGCGTAATCAGGTCAATGGGTTTGCCCATCTCCTGTAGACGGTGCATCTCAGTAAAGATATGGCGATGCGGGCGGGTGTAGAAGTCATCCGCCACAACGCGCTCGGCAACATCGTCCCAGCGCTCGTTATCCAGCATTAAACCGCCCAACACCGACTGTTCCGCTTCAATGGAATGGGGCGGCACTTTCATCCCCTCGACCTGAAAATCGCGGGGTTCAGTCTGTTTGTTGAAGGGTTTATTTCCTGCCATAGTGAATGGAGTTACCAACGTAATGAATGGTTCGAAAGATTATCATTCGGGAGGAAGCATGGCGACAAGAATTGAATTTCACAAGCATGGTGGCCCTGAGGTCTTGCAAGCTGTCGAGTTTAATCCCACCGATCCGGCGGAAAATGAAGTCCAGGTCGAAAACAAAGCCATAGGGATTAATTATATCGACACCTACATTCGCAGTGGGCTGTATCCACCCCCGTCATTGCCGAGTGGCCTGGGGACCGAGGCGGCGGGCGTGGTCAGCAAAGTGGGTTCTGGCGTCAAACATGTCAAAGCGGGCGATCGCGTGGTGTACGCCCAATCCGGGCTTGGCGCCTACAGCTCCGTGCACAATGTCCTGGCAGACAAAGTCGCTATTCTGCCCAATGCCATCTCGTTCGAGCAGGCGGCGGCCTCCTTCCTGAAAGGGCTCACTGTCTTTTATCTGCTGCGCAAAACGTACGAAATTAAACCTGATGAAGTATTCCTGTTCCATGCGGCGGCGGGTGGCGTAGGGCTGATTGCCTGTCAGTGGGCGAAGGCGCTGGGGGCAAAATTGATCGGTACTGTCGGCTCCGCACAGAAAGCACAGCGGGCCTTACAGGCTGGCGCATGGCAGGTGATTAACTATCGCGAAGAAAACATTGTTGAGCGCGTAAAAGAGATAACCAACGGGAAAAAAGTCCGCGTCGTGTATGACTCGGTGGGTAAAGACACCTGGGAAGACTCCCTCGATTGCCTGCAGCGCCGTGGCCTGATGGTGAGCTTTGGTAACGCCTCCGGACCGGTATCAGGCGTCAACCTGGGTATTCTCAACCAGAAAGGTTCGCTGTATGCGACCCGCCCTTCCCTCAACGGCTACGTAACAAATCGCGAGGAGCTTGAAGAGGCCAGCAATGAACTGTTCTCGCTGATTGCCAGCGGCGTGATCAAAGTGGAAGTGACGCAATCGCAGAAATTTGCCCTCACCGACGCACGGCGTGCACATGAGGTTCTGGAAAGTCGCGTAACGCAAGGGTCGAGCCTGTTGATTCCGTAAATTCACGTTGCAGGCAGGCGGCGAGAGCGTGAATGCCCGGGCGCTTATTCAAGTCAGTGACCGGGATGAATGAGCGCAGGTTATGCATCTATGGCTTGAAGTATGGCATCGGTAGAAAGAATTAGGGCTTCCCGAAGGAAGCCCATTCTTTTTTTAGTTCGGCTGTATGTAGGGTACAGCTCGATGAATTCGTTAACGCGGCGATAGTGACAGATTTGATAAGTAAATCCTATTCGGTTCTTAGCAAAGCGCCCGGAAAAGTGTCGAGGTTGTGATCAAGTGCTCAATACTTTAGTAACGCCAACGGTTATTGCGCTGATATTGAGGAATTTTTGGCGTTTTGACTGCCCGGATAATCCACACCACCGCAACCGCCAGTAACAACCAGGGCAACAGCTTGATCATCAACGCAAAAAGGCCGCCCAAAAACATCACTGCGGTTGCCACCAGCAGTGCAGCCAGAATACCCAGCAATGAAACACCGGTGACGAGTAGCACAACAAAAAAGCCGATAACAAACAGTAATTCCAACATGGCGCGCTCCTGGTAAACAGACAATGGCATCGGGACGATGACTTACCAAATGCATTACAAGAAGCATGCCACTTTTATTTTATTGATTTATAAAAGAAAAATCTCCGCATGGTGATGCAGAGCCTGGTGAATTTGACCATTTTTTAGCGAAATTATTCGCGGTTTGCCACAAGATTCAGCGCGTGTTCCAGCACTGCGACGTCAGCCCCGGCTTTATGTGCATTTTCGCTCAGATAGCGACGCCACTGGCGCGCCCCTGGGATCCCCTGGAACAGGCCCAGCATATGGCGGGTAATATGCCCGAGGTAGGTCCCCTGCTGCAGTTCACGCTCAATATAGGGATACATTGCCCGAACCACCGCTACAGGATCCGCGTCCACCACATCCGCGCCGAAAATTTCCCGATCAACACGCGCCAGAATGCCCGGATTCTGATACGCCTCGCGTCCAACCATCACACCATCCATATGCTCCAGGTGGGTTTTGGCCGCCTCCAGCGAAGTGATACCGCCATTAATCGACATGGTGAGATGCGGGAAATCGCGTTTAAGCTGGTAGACACGTGGGTAGTCCAGCGGGGGGATTTCACGGTTCTCTTTCGGGCTTAAGCCGGAAAGCCAGGCTTTACGCGCATGGATGATAAACATCTCACATTCGCCCCTGCCGGAAACCGTGCTGATAAAATCGCAGAGAAATTCGTAGCTGTCCTGATCGTCAATGCCGATGCGGGTTTTCACCGTCACCGGAATGGATACCACGTCGCGCATCGCTTTGACGCAATCAGCCACCAGTTGCGCATTGCCCATCAGGCAGGCGCCGAACATGCCGTTCTGCACGCGATCGGACGGGCAACCTACGTTCAGATTGATCTCATCATAACCGCGCTGTTCTGCCAGTTTCGCGCAATGCGCAAGCTGCGCCGGGTCACTCCCCCCCAACTGCAATGCTACCGGGTGTTCTTCTTCGCTGTATGCAAGATAGTCGCCCTTGCCATGAATAATAGCTCCCGTCGTCACCATCTCTGTATAGAGCAGCGTATGGCGTGAAAGCAGGCGCAGGAAATAGCGGCAATGGCGATCCGTCCAGTCGAGCATCGGCGCAATGGAGAAACGGTGAGCAGGATAAGCAGCAGGCTGATTTTCTGGCGACATGGCGAATAAATAGGCTTTAGGTAAAAAAGGGGCGCTACTATAGCACAGAGAATCGCCGTCGGGCAGCGAGGACATTAGTGTAATTATTGTACTGCACATAATGGCACCCATCCTGTTTTCTGACTGTTATTTGCTCATCCCTTTAGCTAAAATATACCCATATGGATATAAAAAATCGCAAGGATAACGCGAATGAAGCCACTGTATTGGGTGGGGAGCAGCAAAAAAGATCTTCAGTCTCTGCCGGAGGATGTTCAGGATGTTTTTGGTTATGCGTTGCATCTCGCACAAGACGGAGGTAAGCATCCCCAGGCAAAACCGTTAAAAGGATTTGGGGGTGCAGGTGTGCTGGAGGTGGTCGAAGACTATTGCACCGATACTTATCGCGCGGTTTATACCCTGAAATTCAGAGAGGCGGTCTATGTGCTACATGCATTTCAGAAGAAGTCGTCATCCGGTATGCAAACCCCCAAATCTGATATAGAAAAAATTCGAGAACGTCTTAAGGCAGCAGAAGCCCATGCCAGAGGAGCATAATATGAGCCAGAATATCGATATCAGTAGCGGCAATGTTTATGCCGACATTGGACTGGACAATGCGGATGAAATGCAGGTTAAAGCGCAGCTTGCTACCACCATTGGCAATATCATTAAAAGTCGTCGTCTTACTCAGGTGGAGGCGGCAAAGTTATTGGGGATGACACAGCCCAGGCTATCAAATATGCTGCGCGGCCAATTTCGCGGCATAAGTGAAGTAAAAATGCTTGAATGTCTGACACGCTTAGGGCGCGATGTTCAAATTGTGGTTGGGCGCCCACGCCGTACCCCGGGACGTATGAAGGTGGTTTTTGCCTGAGCACAAAGAAAAACCGGAGGCGCAAGGCCTCCGGTTGTGCATCAGAATGTCATGCTCAACTGCGCACCGGCACCCCAGGTTTTGTTCTCACCCACTAACCCCATTAAATCAACGTGCACGCGGTTAAATGGCGCAAAACCGACACCGCCAGTGAAGACGTTGCTTTCATCGCCTTTGACATCAGCACGATAACCGGCACGAACCGCCAGCCAACTCAGAGGACGAACCTCCGCACCGACGCCAACAAACTGCGAGTTTTTCTCGCTCTTAAAGCCTTTGGTTTCCGTCAGATCACCATCAGCGCTCAGCGTCAGCAGATCGTTATGCCACGCCGCCCCCGCGGTGACCAATGGGCTGATTTGGTAGGTGTCTTTGTAGTTTTTAACCTCACCGGTTCTGCCATTGGTGATAAAAACATCTTTGGTGTCGATGTTACGCGAGACCAGGTTTTGTCCACTCAGACCGACGGTGACGTTATCTGTTAAATCTGCCGCCAGGCCAACATCAATGTTAAAGCCCGTGTCGTCCTTGCGGTACTTACTGTTGTTCCATTGGTTTTTGTCGTAATCATAAATCGACGTGGTGTAGTTATAGATCCATGACTTTTGCAATTTTGGCGTAACGCCTACGGAAAGAGGAACGCCGCCCACGTCAAACTGGTGCGCCATGGCGATACCAAAATCCGTAATGATGGCTGCACGGCCTGATGCCGTGGAGTTAAGATTTTTTGTGATTTCGCCTGAGCCATTAGGTGAGAGTATGGCCCCCAGGGCAACGCCCGTGGCTACCGTATCACTGTTCTGGATATTGCGAAGGTAGGTGATATCGTCCTGATCAATATTCGAATTGACGCGAGCATGCGCGTAACCTTTGGTCACAAAGGCAACAGACAACACATCGTTAGGAATCGTGACGGCGATACCGGCCCCGGCATTCGCACTCGCGGTTTTACCCTCCAGATAATCAAGCGAATCCGCCAGATCTTTTGCCGCTGACTGGAACTGATCAACAGTACTAACGGGGTTAAGCAGCACTTCCCGCAGGGTGAGGTTATTAACTATATCCTTGTAATAATCGATCTTATTACTGATATCATCAATTTCATCACGCAGGTTGTCCTCATCAGTTATCCGCGCACCCACGGTCGGTAAGATGACCGTAACATTGTCTTCCGGTTTTGCTTTTGCCAGCAACGCCGGGTTAATGAATGCACCACTACCGTAACTTGCGGAGGCAACACCTGTTCCCCCCATCGCATCATTACGTGCCTCTGCCCAGGTATTTGCCGCTCCGGCTTGCTTTGCCACGAAAAAGGAGACAGCGATAGCGACCACCGAAAGTTTAAGATTGTTTTTCACAGTATGCGTCTCGTAATCAAATGAGTTTTATGACCCTGTTAGTTGTGACATGGACAGGGAGGCTCTATTGCTGCGAATAACATCCAAAAAATATCCTATTTCTACTGAATGTAATAAAGCGTTACAGAAGATGTTGTTATATGAAGTGACCATCAATATTTATAGAAGACACATGGCGATTGCGAAAGGTGAAGGCGCGGTCGTGATCTCGGCGTTTAGTACAGAACATGGTAAAGTGGGGGCTTATATTGCCATTTCATGAGAGAACGCCTATGGATAAGTCCACTTCGCAAGAGATGCTCGCGCAGGCCGAAAAACTGTGTGTGCAACGCAACGTGCGCCTGACTCCTCAGCGCCTCGAAGTGTTACGCCTGATGAGTCTGCAGCAGGGGGCAATCAGCGCTTATGACCTGCTCGATCTTCTGCGTGAGGCAGAACCGCAAGCCAAACCTCCTACGGTCTATCGCGCGCTGGATTTCCTTTTAGAGCAAGGGTTTGTACATAAAGTAGAGTCCACTAACAGCTACGTACTTTGTCATCTTTTCGATCAGCCGACGCACACGTCCGCGATGTTTATTTGTGACCGTTGCGGTGTGGTAAAAGAGGAGCAAGCGGAGGGCGTGGAAGACATCATGCATGCGCTGGCGGCAAAACGCGGTTTTGCGCTGCGCCATAATGTCATAGAAGCACATGGATTATGTGCTGATTGCGCAGAAGTTGAAGCGTGTCGACACCCCGGCGAGTGTCATCATGACCACACGATTCAGTTGAAAAAAAAATCGCGCTAAGCGCGATTTTTCTCTTTTAAGCAGGTAAGGCAATTAAGGGTGGTACATCCATGTACCGTTCGGGCAGGGTAGCCATTGAGGGTTACACATTGGGGGGATGTGAAGGCTACCAGCGGTAATCGTTCCGCGTTTCCCAATCCACGACTTCTTTTTCTGCCTGATCTTTGGCGTAGCCGTAGCGTTCCTGAATTTTACCGACCAACTGGTCGCGTTTACCTTCAATGATGGTCATATCATCGTCGGTCAATTTACCCCACTGTTCTTTTGCTTTACCTTTGAATTGTTTCCAGTTGCCGCTGACTTCGTCTTTATTCATCGTCGTCTCCTCATCATTGGTCATGAACAGCGTTATTCCTTTCGTTACGCTCTTAATATCCTGAACGTGATAATTATTGTAGTTAAGGATAGCGACCATGATTCTTTATTCGGAATTTTTAACCATCGGAAAGCAAATTACCGGAATAGATATGCGGAGCAAAACCGAGCGAGATCAGCGGGATAAAACAGAGATTAAAGCTTTGTCAGGAAAAGCAAGCAACCGTGACAGCAGGCATGCCGCCACGGCTCAGAAGGCTATTACAGCCATTCACCATTGCGGATAACGCCAACCGCCAGACCTTCAATGGTGAAGTTGTGATCGCGCAGGTCAACGACAATAGGGGAAAACTCACTGTTTTCAGGCAATAGCTGCACGGTATTGCCCTGCTTTTTAAGCCGCTTGACCGTCACTTCATCGTCAATACGCGCTACAACAACCTGCCCGTTGCGAACATCCTGGGTTTTATGCACTGCCAGCAGATCGCCATCCATGATGCCGATATCTTTCATCGACATACCGCTTACGCGCAGCAGAAAATCAGCGTTAGGTTTGAAGAGAGACGGATCGACCTGATAGTGCCCTTCAATGTGCTGTTGCGCCAGCAAAGGTTCGCCAGCAGCGACGCGCCCGATAAGCGGCAGCCCAATATCCTCTTCCTCTTCAAGCAACAGACGAATACCGCGAGACGCACCGGATACAATCTCGATAACACCCTTACGCGCAAGCGCTTTCAAGTGTTCCTCTGCCGCGTTTGGGGAACGGAACCCCAACTGTTGCGCGATCTCCGCACGCGTCGGCGGCATACCTGTCTGGTTGATTCGATCGCGAATAAGATCGAACACCTCTTGCTGCCTGGCCGTTAAAGCTTTCATTCCGCCCCCTGGGTGTATATACAGTTATGCTGTGAGTATATACAGTTAAAGGCGATTTTGAAACCAAAATTAAGCAAAAAACGCGGACTTAACGCATTTCTGGAAGCGCTATCGAAAATAGCCCCACAGCAGAGAAACCCAGGTAAACAGTGCCAGGAGAATGGCCATCAATACCGCAGCAGACCCCATGTCTTTCGCACGCCCCGAGAGTTCATGAAATTCAGACCCAATACGGTCAACCACGGCTTCAATTGCACTATTAAGGATTTCCACAATCATCACCAGTACGACAGAGCCAATCAGCAGGACGCGCGTAATCGCATCTACATCCAGAAAAGCCGCAATGATGATGGCAATAACGACCGCAACACCTTCCTGACGAAAAGCAGCTTCGTTAATCCACGCTGCGCGCACCCCTTTCCATGAATAGCCTGCCGCTTTAATAATGCGGGTAATTCCAGTGGTATTGTTGGCCATCAAAAACAACCTTTTTATGTAATGAACGTCAATGTCTATGTAAGCTTATAGAGGTAGAAAAGAAATTCTGCGGACTTTCTGATATTCTTGCCGCGCAATGGCATTATTAACCAGAGGCTTTACATCGTTTATGTCCGGCTGGCCACGAATTTACTACAAATTACTTAATTTACCATTAAGCGTGCTGGTAAAAAGCAAGTCTATCCCGGCGGAACCCGCCCAGGAATTAGGGCTCGATACGTCGCGCCCTATTATGTACGTTTTGCCTTATAACTCGAAGGCAGATTTGCTGACCTTGCGCGCTCAGTGTCTGGCACACGATTTGCCCGACCCCCTCGAACCGCTTGAAATCGACGGAGCGGAGCTGCCGCGTTATATCTTTATTCACGGCGGACCACGTGTCTTTACCTGGTACACGCCGAAAGAAGAGTCGATCAAGCTGTTCCATGACTATCTCGATCTGCACCGCAGCCATCCCGATTTGGATGTTCAGATGGTGCCTGTGTCGATGATGTTCGGCCGTTCTCCAGGTCGCGAAAAGGGCGAGGTCAACCCGCCGCTGCGTATGCTAAACGGTATTCAGAAATTTTTCGCGATCTCGTGGCTTGGCCGCGACAGCTTTGTGCGTTTCTCCCCGCCGGTTTCGCTGCGCCGTATGGCAACCGAGCACGGCACGGACAAAACCATTGCGCAAAAACTTGCACGCGTCGCGCGTATGCACTTTGCCCGTCAGCGCCTGGCTGCTGTGGGGCCACGCTTACCTGCCCGTCAGGACCTGTTTAATAAGCTGCTCTCCTCCAAAGCCATCGCTCGCGCCGTAGAAGACGAAGCGCGCAGCAAAAAAATCTCCCACGATAAAGCGCAGCAAAATGCAATTGCGCTGATGGAAGAGATTGCGGCGAACTTCTCCTACGAGATGATCCGTCTGTCAGACCGTATCCTCGGCTTTACCTGGAACCGTCTGTATCAGGGCATTAATGTGCATAACGCGGAGCGTGTTCGTCAGCTCGCCCATGATGGCCATGAAATTGTCTATGTGCCCTGCCATCGCAGCCATATGGACTATTTACTGCTCTCCTACGTGCTCTATCACCAGGGGCTGGTACCGCCGCATATTGCAGCCGGGATCAACCTGAACTTCTGGCCGGCGGGCCCCATTTTCCGTCGTCTGGGCGCGTTCTTTATTCGCCGTACCTTTAAGGGTAATAAACTCTATTCGACCGTTTTCCGCGAGTATCTGGGCGAACTGTTTAACCGTGGCTACTCAGTGGAATACTTTGTTGAAGGCGGGCGCTCCCGTACGGGCCGTCTGTTGGATCCGAAGACCGGCACGCTTTCTATGACGATTCAGGCCATGCTGCGTGGAGGTACCCGTCCAATCACGCTGGTGCCAATCTACATTGGTTATGAGCATGTCATGGAGGTGGGGACTTACGCCAAAGAGCTGCGTGGCGCGACGAAAGAGAAAGAAGGTTTTGCCCAGATGATACGCGGTTTGAGCAAGCTGCGTAATCTCGGTCAGGGTTATGTGAACTTCGGCGAGCCTATCCCGCTGATGAACTACCTGAACCACCGGGTGCCGGAGTGGCGCGAGTCTATCGATCCTATCGAAGCGGTGCGTCCTGCCTGGCTGACGCCGACGGTGAACGCTATTGCTGCCGATTTGATGGTGCGCATTAACAATGCCGGTGCGGCAAACGCCATGAACCTCTGCTGTACCGCGCTTCTGGCATCTCGCCAGCGTTCTCTGACCCGTGAACAGCTCACCGAGCAGTTGAATTGCTATCTCAACCTGATGCGCAATGTGCCCTATGCCGCCGACACAACGGTACCCACCGTAAGTGCGGACGCGCTAATTGAGCATGCGTTGCAGATGAACAAGTTCGAAGTAGAGAAAGACACGATCGGTGACATCATCATTCTGCCGCGCGAGCAGGCGGTTCTGATGACATACTACCGCAACAACATTGCGCATATGCTGATGTTGCCCTCTCTGATGGCGGCCATTATTACCCAGCATCGTCATATCTCTCAGGACGAGATGCTGCGCCATGTTGAGTTACTTTACCCGATGCTGAAAGCCGAGCTGTTCTTACGTTGGGAAAAAGAAGAGCTGGCAGGCGTGCTGAAAAACCTTGCTCAGGAATTGCTGCGCCAGGGGCTGATTACCATGAAAGATGACCAGCTTTATATCAACCCGGCCCATTCCCGAACGCTGCAACTGCTGGCGGCGGGTGCGCGCGAAACACTGCAACGCTATGCCATCACCTTCTGGCTGCTGAGCGCCAATCCGGCAATGAACCGCAGTACGCTGGAGAAAGAGAGCCGCACGCTGGCACAGCGTCTGTCTGTTCTGCACGGCATCAATGCGCCGGAATTCTTCGATAAGGCGGTATTCAGTACACTGGTGCTGACGCTGCGTGACGAAGGGTATATCAGCGATACCGGAGATGCCGAGCCTGAGCAGACGCTGGCGGTGTATCAGCTGTTAGCCGAGCTGATTACCTCTGATGTGCGCTTGACGATTGAGAGCGCAACGCAGGCAGAGTGAGTAAAGCAGCCGCATCAGGGAGTAACGTCCCCGATGCGCTTTGCTTATCGGGGCTACGCTGAGCCTGGCGCTTAAGGTAGCCCCGATAAGGCAGCGCCGCATCCGGGAAGAGGTGAGTTACGCCAGATAACTTGCCGCGAGACCGATAAACAGTACCAGCCCCACATAGTTATTATTCATAAACGCCTTAAAACAGGCGTCGCGATCGCGATTCACAATCAGCTTCTGCTGATAAACAAACAGCGCACCCGCAATAATAACCGCCCCGTAGAATTGCCAGCCTAAGCCATTGAGCGCACCGATCGCCACCATCAGCGCCAGCACCGCCACCTGCAATATGCCGATGATTAACTTATCGTGGCGTCCAAAGAGAATAGCGGTCGACTTGATACCGATTTTCAGATCATCGTCGCGATCCACCATGGCGTACTGCGTATCGTAGGCCACCGCCCACAAGATATTGGCAAGAAACATAACCCAGCAACTCAGCGGCACCGACTCACTCACGGCGGCAAACGCCATCGGAATCGACCAGCCAAACGCCGCCCCCAGCACCACCTGCGGCAAATGGGTATAACGCTTCATAAACGGATAAACCCAGGCAAGCAGAAGCGCCGCAACGGAAAGCAGAATGGTCATCATGTTAAGCGTCAACACCAGTGCAAACGCCAGCACCACCAATACCACAAACAGTACGCGCGCTTCGTTTTCCGTGACCGCTCCGCTGGGCAGCGGACGATTGGCCGTACGTTTCACATGCCCGTCAAATTTACGGTCCGCATAGTCATTTACCACACAGCCTGCCGCACGCATCAACCAGACCCCCGCCACAAACACCAGCAGGATCCACAGGGGAGGAACGCCCGGCGTTGCAACCCACAGTGCCCACAGCGTTGGCCAGAGCAGCAGCAACGCACCAATGGGCTTGTCCGTGCGCATGAGTCGATGAAAGGCCAGCAGCTTATTCTGCGAGAGACTCCACTCCATTTTTTTTCCTCTTAGTACAGCGGTGACGCAGGCAAAAACAGTTCAGTCAGCAGGAGAGGTTTCCCCCCCAGGCGCAAGCGGGAGCGTCTTCCCCACAGCGTGTCATAGCGACCAACTTCAATAAAATCTCGTGTCAGCGTAGATGATGTAAAGAGATAACGCCCAAGCGGCGTGGTACCCAGCTTCTGCAGCGCAAGTTCCGGGCCGGTCAGCGTAGACTCCGGCACCACCGTTCGCCCGGCAAGCCAGGGTTCGCCGTCAGCGCACAGCAGGATCTCCCGCAGCCAGTACCGCGTATCGTCTGGCAGCAAATGGCGCTCGCCATCGAGCATATCGGACGTCACAAACCCTTCCTGGATAAGCGTCACAGACACCTGTTTACCCTGTTGCTCAAAACGTTTCGTCATGGAATCTTCCAGCAACAGCCAGTCCAGTTGCTGCGGGTCGAGCGCGGGAAGTGCGTCAAAATAGCGTAGCGCACGCAGTTGCGTAAGCGCGGGGTGTGACATGCCTTACTCTCCAATACATAACGTCACATTATTGTATCGCAGAACAGGCTGCCTCGTGCGGGGAACTTCATTCAGTTTTCATAAGCGCAACAGATATGCAACAGCGTCGTTGCGCCAGAAAAATAAATATCCTCCGGCATAGCCGGAGGTTTTTCAGATGCGCCTGTAAGGCTCTGTTACCAGCCGCGCCCTAACAGGCGCATACGATCTGACATTTGCATCAAACTTCCTTACTTACGGCCCGTAAACGGGCTGCCCGGATAAGGGATCGACAACTGCTCACCCATTTTATCCTCTTCAAGCTGGTGCTTTATGTATTCCTGTATCTTCGCTGTGTTCTTCCCTACCGTATCCACGTAGTATCCCCGACACCAGAACTCCCTGTTCCTGTATTTGAATTTCAGATCTCCAAACTGCTCATAAAGCATCAGACTGCTTTTCCCTTTCAGATATCCCATAAAGCCGGATACGCTCATTTTGGGCGGGATTTCCACAAGCATATGGATATGATCTGCACAGCATTCAGCTTCCAGGATCCGTACGTTTTTCCACTCACACAGCTTTCTTAAAATGCTGCCTATCGCCAGACGTTTCTCTCCGTAGAACGCCTGTCTTCGGTATTTCGGCGCAAAAACTATGTGATATTTACAGTTCCATCGGGTGTGCGCTAAGCTCTTTTCGTCCCCCATCCAACCCCTTTTGATTTCTTGTTGAACTTTTGCAGTTGCCAGACCGCAAGCTGTTTTAACAAATCAAAAGGGGTTTTAATAACTGGCTTAAAGCTGAAAGCTTTCCGGAACCCCCAGCCTAGCTGGGGGTTTTCTATAGACAAAAAGGGTGCGTCAGGCGACGCACCAGTTGTTGCAAACATCAGCATTGCGGGGAGACGGTTACCCCTTGCCTTTTACACTGCTGATAAAGGTTTTCCGGGCGGATGTAGACCCGAGACGCTCAGCTTCATTCAGTAATTTCAGGGCCTTATCGATATCACCTTTTGCGGCGGCCTGTTTAATGGCCTGGTTGAAATAGCTTTCAGTGTCATTCAGCATCGGCTCACTTTTCGCGGCAGGCGCAGGCGCAGAGGTCGGCGCGGCAGCCACCGCAGCAGGTGCGGCCGCCGGTGCACTATAAGCTGTAGCAGGCGCGGCTGTGTTACCCACCGTCACCGGCCCTGGTCCGGATGAACCAAACAACGGGCCAACCAGCACGCTGGAACCGCTGTTGGTTTTCACTTTCAGTTTCACCACGCCCTCAGTAACGTGACGGGCTATCGGATCGGGGATATCCGGTACCGCGTTACCCGTTCCTTTGGCGTAGGATTTGGCCGGGTCCATCAGTTTGGTGGTCTGGCGCAGATCGTTTTCGGTTGTGAAGACCAGCAGATAGATCTTTTGCTGGCCCAGCGCAGGCGTCAGGCGCATCACCCCTTCCAGCCTGTCGGCACTCATCACTCCCGGCTCCTGATAGGTAAAGAAGCTGCTGGGGAAGTACGCGGCAGGTGACATGTTCTGGTCAAGAACCAACACATTGGGCGCAAAAACGCTGGTTTGTTTATTCACTTCACTACTGAGCGTGAGCGTCAGTTCACCGATGTTCGCCGGGACACTGTATGCGGCCACCGGGCCACTGATACCCGCCACATTCAGGCGCTGGCCCGTGGTGGCAAGCTCAGTTGTTTGTGTTTTGCTTTGATCGACAGGCGTCCAGCTCAGTTGCTGGAGTGCGGAGGCCGGAATGGCCGGCGCCGCCGTGGTATTTTGCGGGACGATGTTAACATCGGCGAAGCTAACCCCAGGCGCTGCGGCGAGTAAACCCGCGGTCAGGCACAGGGCGACGAAACTTTTTTTCATTTTCATTGTTATCACCTTCTTTACGAGAGACAACTAACGCCCGGCAATAGCGCACTGTCTCGAAGAATTGAGGGGCTTGCGCCCCTCTTGTTTCGGTACGTCAGGTGGCGAGGATTACCACCAGATTTCCATCTGGGCGCCGAAGCTCCACTCGTCGTTATCACCACGGCTGAAGGTTTTCGCGGAAGTATCGCGATACGCTACGCCAGAGGTGTAACCATTACCGGAATCGCTGTTGGCATAGCCCCATTTCTCATCCCACTTCGCGTAGGTTGCGAAAACACGAATTGCAGGACGAGACCAGATGCTGTCGCCAGCCTGCCACTGCTGGGCCAGGGTGATTTTGTACTGGTTGTTGGTGTCGCTGGTGCGCTGGGATTTGACGTTGTCATAGCCCAGTTCCAGCAGGGTGCTCATGATCGGTGTCCATTTGTACATAGGACGTACGCCCACGGTCCACCACTTGGTACCGTTGTTGTCGTCACGGTTGATGTCCTGGTACATACCGACATACATCAGGTCCCACTTGTCAGCGAGGTTGATTGCCCCGTGATCCAGCACGCGCCACAGTGAACCGTTGTTGTTGATGCTGCCGCCCTGCGGAATACCTTTACCGTTAGAGGTCATGGAGTCTGTTGCGTACTGCAGTACAAACTTGTTGTAACCTTTCATCATGCTCTGGGTATGTTCAGCGGTGAACATCCAGCCATCTTTCGATGCGCCCGGCGCCAGGTCATATTTGTCCGGCAGGTTGGTGTGACCGTAATCCACACCGAACTCCAGCGTACCGCCAGGGTTGACAGCCATTTGCGCTAAACGCACGTCGAAGACGTCGTTTGGCACCAGGTTGTCATAAATACGGCTGCCATCAGCATTACGGTCAGCGAAAGTACCGGAACCACCCGCTTCAGACGAACGGGTTGCCGCTAAAGAGAGTTTACCGAAGCCAACATCAACATTTTCAAGACCGGCACCAGGACCAGAGATATCCCAGTAGTAGAAGTCGATCATGTGAACGTCATGACGTTGATAGAAGCGTTTACCTGCCCAGATAGTGGAGCCCGGCAGCGCGTCGATCAGGTTTTTACCCTGAACGTTGGCTTCACGGAACGCAGGGCTGGTCGCTTCCCAGTCATTACGCTGGGCAACGGAGTAGGCTACGTTGGTATCGAAGTAGAAGCTCTTGTCGCCTTCTTTCCATACTTCCTGGCCCAGTTTCAGTTCGGCGTAGGTTTCGCATTCGTTACCAAGACGATACTTACTTTGAGCACCGGTGGCCTGGAAGCACTGCTGCTCGCCGCCGCTGCCGGTCCAGCCAATACCCGAACGGGCATAGCCTTTAAAATCGACAGCGCCCGCCTGAGCAGACAAAATGCCCGCGGCGATGGCGATTGCCAGTGGAACTTTGCGCAGAGTAGTCATCATTCTATCTCCTGAGATCATTGCTTTTCTTTAAACACCTCACCTCTCGGGCTGCCTCTTCGTTGGCTGCAACCGCGAACGGTTTGGCGTTTTGCTTTTTTAATGGGAGACCTTAAACGCCCGGCTCTTTATGCAACCGACGACAGGCCGTACCATCCTCGCGGAACAGATGGCAGCGCTCTGGCGGCAAGCCGATAGCGAATGTGGCCCCCTCTTCTACCAACACCACGTCATTCTGGCGGTAGACCAGGTTTTGACGGATGGCGGGGATCTGGATGTGAATTTGCGTTTCGTGGCCTAGCTGTTCGACGACCTGAACTTCGCCTTCCAGGGTGACATCAGCGATGTCGCTTGGCAGCAGGTGTTCAGGGCGAATACCGAGTGACATATTGCTGCCGACCTGCACATTGGCGCTGTCGACAGGCAGCCAGACCCGCTGGCGGTTAGGCAGCTCGACCTGGACTTGTTCAATGGCGGTGGCCGTTACCTTCACCGGCAGGAAATTCATTTTTGGCGAACCAATAAACCCGGCGACAAAGCGGTCTGACGGATAGTGGTAAAGCTCAAGCGGTTTACCCACCTGCGCGACGCGACCGGCGTCCAGCACCACGATTTTGTCAGCGAGCGTCATCGCTTCTACCTGATCGTGGGTGACGTAAATCATCGTGCGGCCGAGGCGCTTATGCAGACGCGAAATCTCAATACGCATCTGCACACGCAGCGCGGCATCAAGGTTGGAAAGCGGTTCGTCCAGCAGGAAAACGCGCGGTTCTGCCACCAGCGTACGACCAATTGCCACGCGCTGACGCTGACCGCCAGACAAGGCTTTCGGTTTACGCTCCAGCAAATGCGCCAGTTGCAGGACTTCTGCGACCTGGGTGACCCGCTGGTTGATGACCTCTTTTTTCGCCCCGGCCAGCTTTAAGCCGAATGACATGTTCTCCGCCACGGAAAGGTGCGGATAAAGTGCATAAGACTGAAACACCATGCCCACGCCGCGCTCGGCGGGTGGGATATCGTTCATCCGAGCATCGCCAATAAACAAATCGCCGCTGGTAATGGTTTCCAGACCCGCAATCATGCGCAGCAGCGTCGACTTCCCACAGCCTGACGGACCGACAAACACCACGAATTCTCCTTCGTGGATGTCGAGATTGATGTCTTTTGACACCACCACATCGCCCCAGGCTTTCGTTACATTCCGCAGCTGTACGCTCGCCATGCCCCTCTCCCTTCGTTACAACCTGTCACTTACAGAAACATTCAAGATGGGCTGACTATGGGCTATTGATAACGCTGGCGAATCCTCCACCCCCTCGCTTTTTTATGGGGGAGGAGACGGGAGGATGAGAGGGACGAGTCTGCCCCGCGTTGCCGGGGGCTGAGGCGATTTTCGTGACGCAGACGGCAAAAATCGGTGTGTTTTTATGTGCGCTGACACACATAAAGAAACTTTATGTAACAGAGATCACACAAATCCACCCAGGGGCGTAGGGGTAAGGAGGATGAGAAGCGCTTGCCAACAAAGGAGACTACACCCCGTTAGACCACCAAACATATCCACGAGCACATCACCTAAAGGACGGGATATATGAAATTCAAAACAGGCGCACGCATCCTCGCATTGTCCGCACTGACGACGATGATGTTCTCCGCTTCTGCCCTCGCAAAGATTGAAGAAGGTAAGCTGGTTATCTGGATCAACGGCGACAAAGGCTATAACGGCCTGGCCGAAGTGGGTAAAAAATTCGAGAAAGATACCGGTATTAAGGTCACCGTTGAGCACCCGGACAAGCTGGAAGAGAAATTCCCGCAAGTTGCAGCGACCGGCGATGGCCCGGACATTATTTTCTGGGCTCATGACCGTTTTGGCGGCTACGCACAGTCTGGCCTGCTGGCGGAAGTGACCCCGGATAAAGCCTTCCAGGACAAGTTATTCCCGTTCACCTGGGATGCAGTGCGTTATAACGGCAAGCTGATCGCCTACCCGGTCGCCGTGGAGTCCCTCTCACTGATTTACAACAAAGATCTCGTGCCGAACCCGCCAAAAACCTGGGAAGAGATCCCGGCGCTGGATAAAGAGCTGAAAGCGAAAGGTAAGAGCGCGCTGATGTTCAACCTGCAAGAGCCGTACTTCACCTGGCCGCTGATTGCCGCTGACGGCGGTTACGCCTTCAAGTTTGAAAACGGCAAATATGACGTGAAAGACGTTGGCGTGGACAGCGCTGGCGCGAAAGCGGGTCTGAGCTTCCTGGTTAAGCTCATCAAAGACAAACATATGAATGCGGATACGGATTACTCCATCGCCGAAGCCGCGTTTAACAAAGGCGAAACTGCGCTGACCATTAACGGTCCGTGGGCGTGGGGCAACATTGATAAGAGCAAAATCAACTACGGCGTGACCTCTTTGCCCACCTTTAAAGGCAAAGCGTCCAAACCGTTCGTTGGTGTGTTGAGTGCCGGTATTAACGCCGCCAGCCCGAATAAAGAACTGGCAAAAGAGTTTCTGGAAAACTACCTGCTGACCGATCAGGGTCTGGATGAAGTGAATAAAGACAAACCACTCGGCGCGGTAGCTCTGAAATCCTTCCAGGACCAGTTAGCGAAAGATCCACGTATCGCGGCAACAATGGGTAACGCCCAGAAAGGCGAAATCATGCCGAACATCCCGCAGATGGCCGCCTTCTGGTACGCCACCCGCACCGCCGTGATCAACACAGTGAGTGGTCGTCAGACCGTTGATGCCGCGCTGAAAGACGCACAGGGTCGTATTACTAAGTAAGACTGTAGTCCCTTATTTCTCAGGAAGTAAGGATTGTTAAATACGTTGTTTACACGAAATCATTCGTGTTGCATCGAGGCGGCAAGGATGCAAATCCCCAGGAGCTTACAAAAGTAAGTGACTGGGGTGCGCATCCGCAGCCAACAAAGAGGCAGCGCGAATGATGAAGTGTAAAGAGGAAGCTCCCCCATGGATGTCATTAAAAAGAAGCACTGGTGGCAAAGTGACGCGCTGAAATGGTCAGTGATAGGTCTGCTGGGCTTACTGGTGGGGTACCTTGTAGTTTTAATGTATGCACAAGGGGAATATCTTTTCGCCATCACGACGCTGATTTTAAGCTCGGCTGGCCTGTACATTTTTGCGAATCGTAAAACCTACGCCTGGCGTTATGTCTATCCAGGCCTTGCCGGGATGGGGCTGTTTGTCCTGTTTCCCTTGATTTGTACCATCGCCATTGCGTTCACGAACTACAGCAGCACTCACCAGCTCACGCAAGAACGCGCGCAGCAGGTGCTGATGGACCGCTCTTATCAGGCGGGCAAAACCTATAACTTTGCGCTTTTCCCGGCGGAGGGAAGCTGGCGACTGGCGCTAACCGACGGTGAAAGCGGCAAAAACTATCTTTCGGACGCCTTTAAACTCGGTGGCGAGCAAAAAATCGTCTTAAAAGAGACGGATACCCTGCCTGCGGGCGAACGTGGCACCCTGCGTGACGTCACGCAAAACCGCACCGCGCTTAACCAGCTTACCGCCGTATTGCCAGATAACAGCAATGTTGTGATGAGCTCACTGCGTCAGTTCTCTGGCACCACGCCGCTGTACAGCATGGCGGAAGATGGCACGCTCACCAACAAGCAGAGCGGCGTGAAATACCGTCCCAATAACACTGTGGGTTTCTATCAGGCCATTAATGCTGATAACAGTTGGGGCGATGAAAAGCTCAGCCCAGGCTACACCGTTACCATTGGCTGGGATAACTTCATGCGCGTCTTTACCGATGAAGGTATCCAGAAACCGTTTATTGAGATTTTCGTCTGGACGGTGGTCTTCTCGCTGTTAACCGTCGTGTTGACCGTCGCCGTCGGCATGGTACTGGCCTGTCTGGTGCAGTGGGAATCGCTCAAAGGCAAGGCCATCTACCGCGTCCTGCTGATTCTGCCTTACGCCGTGCCGTCCTTTATCTCCATTCTGATCTTCAAGGGGCTGTTTAACCAGAGCTTCGGTGAGATCAACATGATGCTGAGCGCGCTGTTTGGTATCAAACCGGCGTGGTTTAGCGACCCGACCACGGCACGTTCGATGATCATCATCGTCAACACCTGGCTCGGTTATCCGTACATGATGATTCTGTGCATGGGGCTGCTGAAAGCGATTCCGGACGATTTGTATGAAGCCTCGGCAATGGATGGCGCCGGGCCGTTCCAGAATTTCTTCCGCATCACCTTCCCGCTGCTGATCAAGCCGCTCACGCCGCTGATGATCGCCAGTTTCGCCTTTAACTTTAATAACTTCGTGTTGATTCAGTTGTTGACCAACGGTGGCCCGGACCGTATCGGCACCACCACGCCTGCGGGCTATACCGACCTGCTGGTCAGCTACACCTACCGCATTGCCTTTGAGGGTGGCGGTGGGCAAGATTTTGGCCTCGCGGCCGCTATCGCCACGCTGATTTTCTTGCTGGTTGGCGCGCTTGCCATCATCAACCTGAAAGCCACACGCATGAAATTTGATTAAGGAGGGCGATGATTATGGCAATGGTCCAGGCGAAATCGCAAAAATTAAGGTTATTCGTTACCCATTTGTTATTGCTGGTGTTTATCGCCGCAATTATGTTCCCGCTGCTGATGGTGATCACCATCTCTCTGCGTGAAGGCAACTTCGCCACCGGGAGCCTCATTCCGGAAAGCATCTCGTGGGAACACTGGAAACTGGCGCTGGGCTTTAGCGTGGAGCACGCCGATGGCCGCGTGACGCCGCCCCCCTTCCCGGTGCTGCTGTGGTTGTGGAACTCCATCAAGATCGCAGCGATTACCGCTATCGGTGTAGTGGCGCTCTCAACTACCTGTGCGTATGCCTTTGCTCGTATGCGCTTTCCTGGCAAAGCGACGCTGTTGAAAGGGATGCTGATTTTCCAGATGTTCCCGGCGGTGCTGTCGCTGGTGGCTCTGTATGCCTTGTTTGACCGTCTGGGCCAGTACATTCCGTTTATCGGCCTGAACACGCACGGCGGGGTTATTTTCGCCTATATGGGCGGCATCGCCCTGCACGTCTGGACGATTAAAGGTTATTTCGAAACGATCGACAACTCGCTGGAGGAAGCGGCAGCGCTGGATGGCGCAACGCCGTGGCAGGCATTCCGTCTGGTGCTGTTGCCGTTGTCGGTACCGATTCTGGCGGTCGTGTTCATTCTGTCGTTTATCGCCGCGATCACCGAAGTGCCAGTAGCCTCGTTGCTACTGCGCGATGTCAACAGCTACACCCTGGCCGTTGGCATGCAGCAATACCTCAACCCGCAAAACTATCTGTGGGGCGACTTTGCAGCCGCTGCGGTGCTGTCAGCAATCCCGATTACGGTTGTCTTCCTGCTTGCGCAGCGTTGGCTGGTTAACGGCCTCACCGCAGGCGGTGTAAAAGGTTAATTTTCATCGTCATACTCTAAATAATTCGCGTGGCAGGAAGGCGGCAAATGAGAAAGTCCCCGGGAGCTTACTGGAGTAAGTGACCGGGGGGAACGAGTGTAGCCAACGCATCTGCAACGTGAAGTATGACGAGTATATATGCCACTGTAGTCCTCATTGGAATATTGACCCGAACTCTAAATAATTCGGGTTGCAGGAAGGCGGCAAGAGAGAGCATCCCCGGTAACTTACAAAATGTAGGTGACGGGGGTAAACGAGGCCGCCAACCCCCCCTGCAAACCGATATATGGCGAGTTAACTTGTGACTGTTGTTAGGCGCTCCCCGGAGCGCCATTTTTTTATTCGCGTTTCAGACGTTTAGAGTTACACAACCACAAAGTGATCACGAGAAGCAGGATCGCGCCAGAGTAGATCAGCACGTCCATTGGAGATTTATGATCGACGATGATCAGTCGCACAATCGCGGTAATCCCAATGTAGATAAAATAACGAAGCGGGAAGTGAAAACCGGACTGAAAGTACTTCACAATCAGCGCGATAAATTCAAAGTAAAGAAAGTAGACCACCAGTCCTTCCACCAGCGCATACTTGCTGGTTTGTTCAGGCGCGAAAAGGACATCCGCAAGATGCAGCGTCTCCTTACCCAGAAAGACAACCAGAATCAGGCCAAGACTCAGCAAACCCAGATTCAACACGGTCTGGAGAACGGTGGAGATAAACTCAACGCGTGGACGAACAGTTAGCGATGGCATTGTCATACCGGCACCTCATTCTCAGTGGCGAGCTTTCTGTATAACGCAAAAATGTGATCAAGATCTAGATTTTTTGCTTATATTTTGTTCTGTATCGTGGTGACATATCGCCCTGCAAGCACAGCAACAGGGAGTAAAAAATATAATGCTTACAATCTGTAAGGCACAGGTTAACGATGCTGAACTGCTCCACGACATGGCATACGCCAGCTATACCCATCATTTCGCCCATTTGTGGCAGAAAAAAGATGAACTGGCGAATTTTCTCGCGCAAGAATACGCGCTGCCCGTTTTACAGCAGAGTCTGCAGGACGAGGAGTGCTGCTGGCTGGTTGCTGCCAGCGATGGTATCCCGGTCGGCTTTGCCAAATTCAGTTGGCATGCGGCCGCTGGCCCCCAGGGCCCGTCAGGAACACTACTGCATAAACTCTATTTTCTGCCGCAGGCGACCGGTAAAGGTTATGGGGAAGGTGTTATCCAGGAGGTAACGCGTCGTGCGCGGAAACATGGCGAACGCTTCCTGTGGCTGGAAGTGTTGGATGCCAACCCGCAGGCCCGTCGATTCTATGAACGCCAGGGCTTTGAACATGTGCGGGATACCGTGTTCAGTACCGCCTCGCAGCAGAGCACGCTGCATATTCTGGGCAAAGTCATTTAAGGAGATGGGATGGGTGCGAAGATGCGGCAGGCCGCTATCCGTAACGTGATTTGCGGTGAAAATGTGGTGATCTATGACCCGGTGAATCTGTATGACTGCGAACTGGCAGAAGACGTTTTCATCGGGCCTTTTGTCGAAATCCAGGGACATACGAAAATCGGCAAGGGCAGCAAAGTCCAGTCCCACAGTTTTATCTGCGAATATGTGACCATTGGCGAGCGTTGTTTTATTGGTCATGGCGTGATGTTCGCCAACGATATGTTTCGTGAAGGCAAACCCAACCCGGACAGGGATAGCTGGGGAAGGATTGTGGTGGGTAATGATGTGTCGATTGGCAGCGGCGCCACCATTCTGGCAGTGACCATTTGCGATGGCGTGGTGATTGGTGCTGGCAGCGTAGTCACCAAATCGATCACTGAGAAAGGGGTTTACGCGGGTAATCCGGCGAAGCTGTTGCGGCGCTTGTAGACCCCCGGCGGCGCTGCGCTTGCCGGGGCTACACACCCAGTCGTAGATAGTGAGCGTCTTCAACCTTGTTAGTCACGGCTGACTCATTTTCCCGCATGACAACCACAGCGACAACTTTGTGCCCCCTGGCGCAGAGCATGCAGCGAGGGGGTTGAATCCCCGCTGAAATCGGTGAGACGAAGACCCGATGACAAGGTCAGGCCGCCAGGGATGGCGGACTGAGGTTTGTCGAGACAGGACAAAATCGTCCGGAACGATTTTGAACAACGCAACGCGTTGGCCCGAAGGGCGAGCCCCAGGGATGGGGCGAGTAACTCGAGTCAAACCGACCGCAGGCAGCGGGGCGGGAGGCGAACGCAGTGCGAAGCACCGATTTCTTTGCGGGGCCGCGGGGATTGTAAAGGGGAACGCGGTGTTCCCCTTTACCCGTTCACGTGTCCGGTGGTGACATTTCGCCATGAATATAAGGTGAACGGAACCCACCTTCCGAGCCGCATATTCCCCTCACCCCAACCCTCTCCCAGGGGGAGAGGGAGAAAACCGGTCGTAGATACTGTTATGCCGCGCAAGCATTTCCCTGATGTAACGTGGCATCGAACGGGCGTCCTGACTTCAGGACGCCATAGGCAACCTGCGCCAGTTTCCTCATCATCGCCCCGATTATCAGCTTCGCATTCTTCCCGTTCTTCTCCAGCCGTTCCCTGAACACCCGACCCCATTCCGTTTTGTACAGCGTCACCATCGCTGGCATGTACAGCGCACGACGCAGCGACGCATGGCCCAGTTTACTCATCCTGCTCACCCGCCTGATACTGCTGCCTGATTCATGTTGCCGGGGCGTCAGACCTGCATACGCCGCGAACTGCCTCGCCTCCCTGAACCTGTCTTTCAGTCCCACATAA
Source organism: Phytobacter diazotrophicus (assembly GCF_052061655.1). Taxonomy (NCBI): domain Bacteria; kingdom Pseudomonadati; phylum Pseudomonadota; class Gammaproteobacteria; order Enterobacterales; family Enterobacteriaceae; genus Phytobacter; species Phytobacter diazotrophicus. Next base: position 5,302,164 of record NZ_CM125428.1, read on the forward strand.
GCCAGCAGCACCGCTGCGGTTTTCGGGCCTATGCCCGGGATACTGTCCAGCAGTTTGCGCCGCTGTTTCATATCCGGGTCATCATCCGTCAGGTCTTTTATCTGTTTTTCAAGACGTTTCAGTTCCGTCTCCAGCCACAGCAGATGCATGTCTATGCTCGGCAACTGAACCTCACGCGCGCTTTCCCGCCGGTTCTGCTCCTGTACATGCATCTCTGTCAGCGCCTGATGCCGCAGCACCAGCGCCCGCAGGGCACGTTCAACCGGATGGGGGGCTTCCCATATCGCCGGGCGTTTCTCCCGGCAAAAATATGCCAGCTGGCGGGCATCCACCGTATCGGTTTTGCTGCGTATTCCCTGGCTCTGAACGAACGCTTTGCTGAGCATCGGATTGATAACAGAGACCTGATATCCTGCGTCAGAGAGATGAGCGGCGACATCTTCCATATACGTCCCGGTCGCTTCCATGCAGATATGGGCATTGCTGACCTGATGTCCCTGCAACCAGCTGACGAGCTCGTCATGCCCTCCGGGGGTGTTGGCAAATTTTTTGCTGCGGTGACGGCCATCAGGCCGCAACATATCGACATCGAGTTTAGCTTTGGCAACATCAATGCCGATAAAGTGAAGTTCGTGCTCCATAGTGTAACCCTCCTTGCAAATGCGGGGTACCGGGTAATCCGGTCCATGATACTGTTCGGTTTATCACTTGTGGATAACGGTGGTCCGGTGCGGGGATCTACGATACAGACTCAAAGTCTGAGCCCGGATACGGCATCCGGACCACCACCAGAGAGAACTGGCCGGTTATCTCTGGATTTTTTAATAATACAAGCCCGGATAAGGCGTTTGCGCCGAATCCGGGAATTAGCGGAAATTCAAACTCTTATCGCTGGTCATACTGTAAAGATCAAACTTACGTCCCAGCATCTGTCCGCCATCACGCGTCAGTGGCGTCCAGCCCACGGCCGCACGGCTACGAGTAGCACCGGAGGTGAAGAGATCCATTGGAATAGACACATACACCCCTTTGGTGAAATCCCCCTCTCCGTACTCTTTCGGCGACACGTTGGTGATAGTGGCATACGTCCCGACAACCACCCCGCTGTCGAAATGTTTAGCCACTTCCAGAGTGCCGCCTTTATCACCCGCCAGATATTGCCCGACGCTCGCTTTGATCAGCACATCCTGGGCGAACGGGGGTGTCCAGTAGGCCGTTAAGTGCCCGGTTTTAACGCTATAATCCGTAAACTTCATCATGTCCTGCGCGCTACGCCAGTCACGCTGTTTCACGTAGTTGGCGTCAATACCGAAGGCCCAGTTGCTGTCAACCGGCCGCCACAGCACCTCTGCCCCCGCACCACCGTACATCGTCTCCAGATAACCGGCGTACACCTGGCCATAGAAATTGTTACCCATGTACTGGAAGTAGTTGGCCTGCAGGTTGTTCACGTAGATATCGTTTTGTACATACTCACGCACGCGGGTACGCACACGCGGCAGTTTTGAATCCGGCGGCGGATTGGTGTAGTTAAATTTGTCGTAGTTGTTGGCAATGTTGGCGAACAGGCTGCCGGTTGTCAGCAGGTGATCGCTCAGCCACCAGTCGGCGGTCGCCATCGCCCCAAGCTGGTACATGTAGAAACTTTCCGGTCCCCCAACAGACTGGTTTAAAACCGGGTCGATGTGGAAATCAAAGCTCGATTTCTCGATATACCAGCCCTGCTCCGGCTTATCCGGCACAATCGGCTCAACACGCTGTTGCACGAGCTGCGTTTCCTGGCCCAGTGGCTCACCTTCAAGATGACGTTGCAGACTGGCAACATCGGTTTCGGTGGTCACCTGCGGCATATTCAGACGGTTTTCCGTCACGCGGATAGTGCGGATACCCTCCGGTAAATCGTTCATGATGATACGATTTGCGCGCACCACGCCTTCCTGAGAGTCACGGTATTTCACCTGTTCCCCGGTCACGTAGAGCGTGTCGCCTTTCACCTGAATTTGTGGATTGGCAAACCCGGCGTTGTACTTCAACAAGGTCAATTGATTGGCCACGACAGAGTGCTGAAGAATGGCATCCTGGGGCTGTGGCTGATACTTCGGACGTGAGTTATCGTTGTAATTCGGACGCAACTCGTTGAAGTTATTACGCAGGGTAAAGCCGAACATCACGGTATTCCCACGCTCATAGCTCAGGTTCACATCGGCCCAGTCCGTCACCCGATAAATCGCGCCGACGTTAAACTTGCTCTTTTGCGGTAGCTTACCGGCAAAGTCCTGCTGATAGTTGTTGCCTTCATATTCCAGTTTCAGACGCAGCGGCTGCCACGGCGTCTGGTATTCCACCCCGCCAAAAAGCGCGGTCGGGCCGTGAAACATCTGGCTGGCATCCACAGAGCCCGCCTGATTATAGCTGTTATCGCGATAGCAGAATTTTTGCTTATAGGTACACAGCGGATTTTTGATATTGCCAGAGGTACCCAGATATCCCCAGCCAAGCCCGAGGGAGAAATCAAAGGGTCCCCAGGCTTTGTTCGCCACAACATACTCGCCGTCAAACAGGCCAGTACCACCAATATCGCGCGCGCCAACCGCCACCTGCGGCAACCAGAATCCCTCTTCCCATAAACGCACTTTCACGTCGAAGGCTTTATCCTTATACGTCTGCTCACCGGAGAAGGCCTCCACGCTGCTGTATTTCCGGGTACGCACATCGGTATAACGCAGTGTGGTTTCCAGCCACGGGAAAAGCTGCATCGAGCCTGAATAGTAGCGGTACTGGTCGTTATCGCGATAGTTAAGGCTGATCTCCCCCGCAGGCGCCATACGGGCTGTGGGGGTTTGCAACAGACCTACGCCACCAAAATCCGATTGCGAGGGCCCAACAGGTGCCGGATACGTTTCAGCCTGGCAGGCGGCACTCACACTTAGCGCCAGGATACTGATGACAAACGATTTTTTCATTATTCTTCCGGTATCCGATGGGTCAGTAAGCGAAGAATGTCAGCGTTCAGCACTTCATAGCGATCGCCCCATAACGCCGGAGCGAAGCCGACAAAAATCACGCTGCCCGGCATAGGTTCAACATGACGTCGGTTCCAGTACGCCACCGGCACTTTCTCTGTCCGACCATTGGGATAAATCAACCAGGCGTCGCTTTTTTCCGCCCCGCTCAGCAAACTCATCTCATCGAGGTAACTCACCACGTCACGCCCTGGCGTAAAGGGCTTTTTACCCGGCTGGCTTACCAGCCCCAGCACGATGACCGTCGCAGGCCGTGGTCCCACCCACAAGCTGTATTCGCCCTCCAGAGGAGGGTTAGCACGCGTTTTAATTCGCACATAATCCGGGTCGAGATTGATCAATTGCCGCCCCGTCACACGCAGCGCCTGAACCTGGCGACGTATGCTGTTTATCGCTGCCGCATCGTCGCCCTCTTCCTCGGCGGCCAACGCGCTAAGGCTGCCCAGTAATGCCTGCTGGCGCTGCTCTTCAAGAGCCGTGGCCTGCCGCTCGCTGATGACCGCCCCCGGCCACCAGCTTTGTGCCAGACGAGGCTGCCCCACGACATCAATCAGACGTGCCGCGTTGGTGAGTACCCTGGGTTTACTGTCGCCTGCCATGTAGACATTGACGTTGCCAGCGGCCTGCGCCAGTGAAGAGGCAAAGCAGAGTAACAGTGCGGTAGCGGATAAGAGCCTCATGATTTCGCCGCCTTGATAAGCGTGGTTCTGACCGCGAACCAGTTCGCCCCCAGGTACTGTTCCGACTGACGGATTAATCCGTCTTCATCCACCCAGTAACGGTTACGCCAGTGGGTCTGGTCCGTCGTAATCTCTTCATCAAGAATGCGCACATGCGTGGATTCGCTGCCCAGCGTGACCGAGTCAGAGCCATTCCAGTGGAAGACCGAGCGCGCCGTCGCGTAACGCACCTGTTTGTGCTCTGTCCAGCCCATCGTGCGGGTCCAGCTCGCGCCGTCGATAATTTGATTCGGGTTGGCTAACGGGTCTGCCGCCAGGTTATTCACCTCCAGCAGGTTGTCGCCGTTGGTCAGGGTTTTCACAATGCGATAATGCTGTGTAACGAAAATGGCCTGATCCTGCGTTGCCCATTTCTGCAGCCCGTCTTCTGAGAAGGCGAGCACAACGAAGAGCTGCGGCCCGCCATTGAGCCGCACATACTGGCTGGCGTAGGGCATGTTTTGGATTTCGTCATCGGTTAACTGGACGCCCGGCGTGCCGAACACGCTATTCCAGAGCGAATGGCCCAGCCCTTTCGTGGTGGATGAACAGGCCTGAATCAGCAGGCAAATCAGGATGATTGCGGGTCGCTTCACGACTCTTCTCCAGAGGGGGACGAAATAACCACACCGAAGTGTGGTTATGATTAAAGTACTCGCCGTTATTGAGTACTGGTGGTCGTGGTGGTCGTGGTTCCGGTATTGGAACCATCACCGCCACCGGTTGCCGCAAGGGCAACACCTACCGCAGAACTTACGGTGCTGACGCTGGTTGCTGAGGAGCTACCCGCAGAAACTGTCGTCGCTGCCGACCCTGCCGCGTCACCGACTTCAATCGGTGCCGCAAAAGCAGACGTCGCCGCAAGCGCGGTAATGGCAAAAATGCCATACAGTGCTTTTTTCATATCAATTTCCCTTCATTGAATGAATGGAGATTTGCCTGAAAATAAACAGGCGAGAACGAGTATACACAACTAAAGCAGGCTATTTGTCGAATGGGAAACGCAGCGGGAAGTTTTAAGAAAATTGGATAAAAACGATAAACTGCCGATATTAATTTAATATAAAACCATTATATTTCATTTAGTTACAATTAAAGAAACAACATGGAAGTATACGTAACATCTGAAAATAACACTGAGGAATTAACCGGGTATTCTGTTTTTTCAGAATAACCTCATAATGAAGAATTATGTCGATGCCGGAACAACAAGAATTATCCGATAATAAAATGCCGACGTTATGTCGGCATTTTAATTTGCGTATTTCGCTCATCCTTATCGATGAACGATATTAACGCCAGGCTTTATAAAGATTAATCAGGCCATTCGTGGAACTGTCATGGCTGCTGACTTCTTTATCATCACCGAGTTCAGGCAGGATACGGTTAGCAAGCTGTTTGCCAAGCTCAACACCCCATTGGTCGAAGGTGAAGATGTTGAGGATCGCGCCCTGAGTAAAGATTTTGTGCTCGTACAGTGCGATCAACGCGCCCAGGCTGAACGGGGTAATTTCGCGCAGCAGGATGGAGTTGGTCGGACGGTTGCCTTCGAACACTTTGAACGGCACCACGTGTTCCAGCGACTTCGGATCTTTACCCTGGTCCGCATATTCCTGCTCAACCACGTCGCGGGATTTCCCGAACGCCAGTGCTTCGGTCTGGGCGAAGAAGTTAGACAGCAGTTTCGGATGGTGATCCGACAGCGGGTTGTGGGTAATCGCCGGAGCGATAAAGTCGCAAGGAACCATTTTGGTGCCCTGGTGAATCAGTTGATAGAACGCGTGCTGGCCGTTAGTACCCGGCTCGCCCCAGATGATCGGGCCCGTCTGGTAATCCACCGCGTTGCCGTTACGGTCAACGTATTTACCGTTGGATTCCATATTGCCCTGCTGGAAGTAAGCGGCAAAGCGGTGCATGTACTGGTCGTACGGCAGAATCGCTTCGGTTTCCGCACCAAAGAAGTTGTTGTACCAGATACCGATCAGCGCCAGCAGCACCGGCAGGTTTTTCTCAGCCGGCGTGGTGGAGAAGTGTTTGTCCATCGCGTGCGCGCCGGAGAGCAGCTCAACAAAGTTGTCGAAGCCAACGGACAGAATGATGGACAGGCCGATTGCGGACCACAGAGAGTAACGGCCGCCAACCCAGTCCCAGAACTCGAACATGTTCGCCGTGTCGATACCAAACTCGCCAACCGCTTTGCCGTTGGTGGAGAGCGCGGCAAAGTGTTTTGCCACGTGTTTGTTATCGCCCGCGGTTGCCAGGAACCAGTCGCGCGCGCTGTGGGCGTTGGTCATGGTTTCCTGAGTGGTGAAGGTCTTAGACGCTACCAGGAACAGTGTGGTTTCCGGGTTTACTTTCTTGAGCACTTCGGCGATGTGGGTACCATCGACGTTAGAAACGAAGTGCATATTCAGATGGTTTTTGTACGGGCGCAGCGCTTCGGTCACCATGAACGGGCCGAGGTCGGAACCGCCGATACCGATGTTCACCACATCAGTGATCGCTTTGCCGGTGTAGCCTTTCCAGCTACCTGAAATGATCGCCTCAGAGAACGCTTTCATTTTTTCCAGCACCGCGTTGACTTCCGGCATCACATCTTTGCCGTCAACAATAATCGGGGTATTGCTACGGTTACGCAACGCCACGTGCAGCACGGCGCGATCTTCGGTACGGTTGATTTTCTCACCGGAGAACATGGACTTGATCGCATCTGCCAGAGCGGTCTCTTTGGCCAGATCCTGCAGTTTGCTCAGGGTCTCTTCGGTGATGCGGTTTTTGGAGAAATCCACCAGCATTAAGTCATCGAAGGTCGCGGAGAATTTAGAGAAACGATCGGCATCTTTCGCGAACAGATCCGCGATAGTAACGTCTTTCATTTCATCGAAGTGTTTCTGTAATGCCTGCCAGGCAGCGGTCTGCTTCGGGTTGATGTTTTTCATTAGCAATACTCTTCTGATTTGAGAATTGTGACTGCGGTCGATTGTAGCGCCTGCGAATGAAAATTGTGATGGTTTTTGTGTCGCTGTCCAGCAGCGCTGCTAAAACGGCCTTTTTTACGCGATAAATATGTCTAACATAAGACGTTTTTCTAATCGATTCGTCTGCATGAAAAATCCGCATAATCGTAACATTGACAGCGGTGCCGCTAGCCTTTATTTATTAGGGCGCTACCCGCGCGTGCGCGGGCCAGAAGAGGCGCGTTACCCAGGTACGGTGTTGGAAGAGCCAATCTAAAGAAAACACCTGAGGGGGAGTAACGCCGAGGTGGTGAAGTGCATGGCGGCATTCATCATCGGCTACAGGGGCTGAATCCCTTGAGTTGTCACCAGAAACGTTCGCAGTCGGGCGTTTCACAAGTGGTGGAGCACTTCTGGGTGTAATCGTAGTTGTCTTTTGCTCTGCGCCTACCCCTTTTCGCTCTTCCCTTGTGCCATGGCTGAATAATGTTGTCTGACGTCACACGTCAGGCTTCCCTGACACGAGGTTATAACAATGAGTCACTCCGTTTCCCCGCTCGTCGTCGCCAAATTCGGCGGTACCAGCGTGGCAAATTTTGATGCAATGAACCACAGTGCGGACGTGGTGCTTTCCGATGCAAGCGTACGTCTGGTCGTGCTTTCCGCCTCTGCCGGTATTACCAATTTGCTGGTCGCGCTTGCCGAAGGGCTTGAGGCTAGCGAGCGTTTCGTTAAGCTCGATGCGATTCGCAAAATTCAGTTCGATATTCTGGAGCGTCTGGCGAATCCAAACGTTATTCGTGAAGAGATCGAACGTCTGCTGGAAAATATCACCACTCTGGCCGAAGCCGCTTCGCTGGCGACCTCCAATGCATTGACCGATGAGCTGGTCAGCCACGGCGAACTGATGTCCACCCTGTTGTTTGTTGAAATTCTGCGTGAACGCAATGTGCAGGCGCAGTGGTTTGACGTGCGTAAAGTGATGCGTACGAATGATCGTTTTGGCCGCGCCGAGCCCGATGTGGCAGCCCTGTCAGAACTGGCGACCCAGCAGCTTGCGCCGCGCCTGGTCGACACCATCGTTATTACGCAGGGCTTTATTGGCAGTGAAGCGAAAGGCCGCACCACCACGTTGGGACGTGGCGGTAGTGACTACACCGCCGCGCTGCTCGGCGAAGCGCTGCATGCGACCCGCGTTGATATCTGGACCGATGTCCCCGGCATTTACACCACCGACCCGCGCGTGGTGCCTGCCGCCAAACGCATTGACGAGATTGCCTTTGAAGAAGCGGCTGAGATGGCGACATTCGGCGCGAAAGTTCTGCACCCGGCAACCTTGCTGCCTGCCGTTCGTAGCGATATCCCGGTGTTTGTCGGCTCCAGCAAAGATCCCAAAGCCGGCGGTACACTGGTGTGCAACAAAACCAGTAACCCGCCGCTGTTCCGCGCGCTGGCGTTACGTCGCAGGCAGACATTGTTGACGCTACACAGCCTGAATATGCTGCACTCCCGTGGCTTCCTGGCGGAGGTGTTCGGCATTCTGGCGCGCCACAGCATTTCGGTTGACCTGATCACCACCTCGGAGGTGAGCGTGGCGCTGACGCTGGATACCACCGGGTCCACGTCAACCGGCGATACGTTGCTCACGCAGGGTCTGCTGACCGAGCTTTCGTCACTGTGTCGTGTGGAAGTGGAAGAGAACCTCGCGCTGATAGCGATAATTGGTAATGACCTGTCGAAAGCCTGCGGTGTTGGCAAAGAGGTCTTCGGCGTGCTGGACCCGTTCAATATCCGTATGATTTGCTACGGCGCGTCCAGCCACAATCTGTGTTTCCTGGTGCCGGGCGCCGAAGCTGAGCAAGTGGTGCAGAAGCTGCATCATAATTTGTTCGAGTAATCGCAGGCGTTGTTTCCCCGGTGGCGCTGCGCTACCGGGGCTACGGACTGCGTTTACGCCGCATCCGGGGCAACCGTAATTTGCCGGGCCTACATCTGCCCCATGACCGTCCGGTACAACATTGCGTCCAACGTCCTGACGTCGCCTTCCCGGCTCTCCGGTAACGCGGGGGGAATGGTTCCCCTTTCGATCTCGGCTGCGATAAACGCATGTAAACGTGGCAGACGCTGGCCGTATTCCGCTTCTCCTGCACGCTGCTTACGTGCCAGCAATTCAGCGATCTCCTGACGCAATGGCGCATCCAGCTCGCTTCCGGCCAGCAGTTCGGCAAAGCGCATCGGCGGCACACCTTTTCCCGCCTCTACCCAACGCACCGCCAGCAATGGGCGCAGCACATAAAAGTATTTCTTTAACCGCACCTCATTGCCCTGCAAATAGCTGTGAAAGTTTCGGCGGGCCATCGAATAGTAATGCCAGCGCGCCCGCACGGCGGAAAACCATTTCGGCATCTCCGCCTTAAGCGCACAGACGGTGGCATCGTCTTGCTGATAGACCACCGGCGAATCCAGCCACTCGATCAGGGTCGGGTTTGCGCTTTTCAGTAAACCTAAGGCTTTACGCCACTCCCAACCGCTCACGTCCAGCTCATCATCGATGGGCAGTTCGATCACGTCACGCGGCGCCTCTACGCGCAGATACCACTCCGGCGGATGCACATATAAAAAACGCACATCGTAGTCGCTGTCCGGCGAGGCAAAGCCCCAGCCACGGCTGCCGGATTCGCAGGCGTACAGCACTCTGACACCGTAACGCTGCTCCACCTCTTTTAATTGCTGCCGCACGCGTTCACGCATTGCGGCATCCACTCCGCTATAAGACATCTCATTTATCCTTTTACACAGACCACCTGACGTAAAGTGTGGACAATCTCCACCAGCGACGCCTGCGCCGCCATTACCGCGTCGATATCTTTATAGGCCATCGGAATTTCATCAATCACGTCGCTATCTTTACGACACTCAACGTGCGCAGTCGCCCGAATCTGGTCATCAACGGTAAAGCGCTTTTTCGCAGCCGTACGGCTCATCGTGCGCCCTGCACCGTGGCTACAGGAGCAGAAACTTTCTTCATTTCCCAACCCACGCACGATAAAGCTTTTCGCCCCCATCGAACCGGGAATAATCCCCATCTGGCCCTTTTGCGCCGAGACCGCGCCTTTGCGCGTCACCAGCACCTCTTCGCCAAAATGGGTCTCTTTTTGCACGTAGTTATGGTGGCAATTCACCGCTTCCTGCTGGGTCATAAACGGTTTTGTCACGATGCGCGACAGCGCCGCCAGTACGCGCGACATCATCACTTCCCGGTTATGACGGGCAAAATCCTGCGCCCACGATACGGCTTCCATATAGTCGTCATAGTGTTTACTTCCCTCTTTGAAATAGGCCAGGTTTTTATCCGGCAGGTTCGCAATATGCTGCTGCATATCCTGTTGGGCCAGCGTGATAAACAGCGTACCAATGGCGTTACCCACGCCGCGCGAACCGCTATGTAACATCACCCACACGCGCTGCTGCTCATCCAGGCAGATTTCAATAAAATGGTTACCCGTCCCCAGCGTTCCCAGGTGCTGATAATTATTGGTTTTCAATAACTGCGGATAATTATCCGTCAGACGTTTAAACCGCGCCGCCAGCATTGACCAGTGGTTATCCACTTCTTGCGGCGGCGTTTCCCATGCGCCTTTATCACGCCCGGAACGGGTACTGGTGCGTCCGTGCGGTACCGCCTGTTCGATTGCGCTGCGAAGCCCACTCAGGTTATCGGGCAGATCGCTTGCCACCAGCGAGGTACGTACAGCGATCATCCCACAACCAATATCCACGCCGACCGCCGCCGGAATAATGGCCCCTTTGGTTGGGATCACGCTGCCGATGGTAGAACCTTTACCGAGATGTACATCCGGCATCACCGCCAGATGCTGAAAAATAAACGGCATCTTCGCGGTATTCTGCAACTGTTCACGCGCCTCTGGCTCGACCGGGACCCCGTGCGTCCACATTTTTATCGGCGCACTGTTCTGCGCCGTCAGCAGTTGAAATTCGTGATGCTGCATTTGATTATCCTTTAATACTCACCAGTCCATTCAGGACGTTATCGAGGCCACCGAATACCGAGATTTTATCGATACGTTCAGCCACTCTTTCCAGCGTTTCCAGCTCTTTTAAGCGCAGGGCTACCGGGTTGTTTTCCATTACCTTCGCGGTGTTCAGCAGTGAACGGGTCGCCGCCGTCTCCTCACGCCGACGAATCACATTCGCCTGCGCCGATTTTTCTGCTTCTATCAGTTTCGACAGAATCGTTTTCATATCGCCCGGTAGCACGATGTCACGCACGCCCAGCGAGGCGACATCCATACCAAAGGAAGCCATGCGGGTTTTCACCTGGGCACTGACCACCTCATCGATGATCTGCTTATCTTCCAACAGTTCGTCCAGCGTACGGGTCCCTACCGCTTCACGCAGGGCAAACTGCAATTCACGATACAGGTGGTCCAGCGGTTTGGTTAACTGGCTGAACGCCTGTAATACATCGCTGTATTGCCAGTTCGCGCCCAGGTTGATGCGCAGGTTCACTTTGTCTTTGGTCAGAATTTCCTGGCCGGACACTTCCATCAGTTGCAAGCGCGTATCGACAACGTCGGCATCAACCAGATGGTTCACTTTCCAGTAAGCGCTTAATCCCGGCGGCAACAGCGGTTGTGTTACGCCATCGATTTTTAAGACACCGACGTGCCATGCCGCGACATTCACCGTCAGTATGGCATCCCGGCCTTTTACTGCTGCGCCGCTTCGCGGCTGCAACACGGCATTCATGATGCTCTCAGGTACGCGCACATCCCGGGTATCCAGCAATTCCACGCTCAGGCTGCCGTCCTGCCAGAACAGGCGGCGTGACGCTGGAGGGATAATTTCCACCAGGATACCGTTACGGTAGAGCGCGGCTACATCATGCCCGGCGGTATCGACGGCCAGGCAGTACGCGTCGACCCATTCCGGTCTGAAGCGGCGCAAATAATTCGCCAGATCTTCCGCTACATCGCTGCCATTGAGCTCAACGATCGTGACCTCTTGCTTACCAAACCAGGAAAGACGGTGCTCGCCTGCCTCAAGGATATGTGTGTAATCGCCCGCTTTCACCAGCAGGCCCAATTGTCCCTTACGGATCGTGATTTTCTTATTCATTTGTCATCCTTACATTTTCACGTACCGGCGCGAATGCAGGATCGGAGCCGGAGGGAAACAGACTCTCACTGCCAGCCTGTTTTGCCTGCGACCCGGAGCCCTTATCGGCGCCGGTTCATTGCCATCGTTTACCACCCGACGGCGCGTTTACGAACACAACCAGTGTTCACCGGAAAGGTGAGTTGGGAATCGAACCCTCATGGTGTCTCTCTGCTGACAGAACGCCCCGCGGATAACGTCTTACCGTTCCGGGTGCGCTGGCGGGGCATAATCCCCTGCGTGTTCAGCGTCGTGACGTATCAGGTATTGCCAGAAGTGTGCCAGGTACTAAGAAATGAAAAATTAAAAATATAATTTATTGATATTTAATGATTTTAAATTTTACGCACTTTGATCGCTTGCTGGTAACACCACGCGTTTTTTATATTTAGTTATCGTTGTTTATCTTTAAGGATAAAAATGCAAAAGCGCAGAGTGGTAATTGGCGTACTGGGAACGGTGTTGGATAAACGCGGCAAGCGATCACATCGTTTTCGCAAATGGCGACCAACCGTTGGGTTATGCCAGCAGCCGGATTTTCCGGTTGATCGACTGGAGCTGCTCCACCAGTCGCGCGACGAAGGCATGGCTCAACAACTGGCGGAAGATATCGCGCTGCTTTCACCGCAAACCACTGTGCGCCCTCATACGGTGAATATTCGCGATCCCTGGGATTTTGAAGAGGTGTACGCCGCGTTTCTGGATTTCGCCAGCCACTACGATTTCGATACGGAAAATGAAGAGTATCTGGTGCATATCACCACCGGCACGCACGTGGCGCAGATCTGCTGGTTTTTGCTGACGGAAGCCCGCTACCTGCCCGCCAGCCTGCTGCAAACCAGCCCGGCACCAAAAGGGGCTTCTGAGGAGGATGTTGCCGCCGGCGTTTACTCGGTTATCGATCTTGATTTAAGCCGCTATGCGACCTTAACCAGCCGCTTTCAACGCGAACAACAACAGTCGGTCTCGCTGCTGAAAGCCGGTATCGATACGCGCAACACAACGTTTAATAAGCTCATCGATCAAATTGAACGGGTAGCCTTGCGCTCAACGGCCCCCATTCTTCTCACCGGGCCTACCGGCGCCGGTAAATCTTTTCTGGCAAAACGTATTTATCAGTTGCGCCAGTCGCGCCACCGCGTTGCGGGCAAACTTGTCGCCGTTAACTGCGCCACACTGCGCGGCGATAACGCCATGTCGACCTTGTTTGGTCATGTCAAAGGAGCCTTTACCGGCGCGCTAACGCCGCGAATGGGGCTGCTGCGCGAAGCCGATGGCGGTGTGCTGTTTCTGGATGAAATCGCTGAACTGGGTCTGGATGAGCAGGCCATGCTGCTGAAAGCCATTGAAGAAAAAACGTTCTTCCCCTTTGGCTCAGATAAAGAGGTGCACAGTGATTTCCAGCTTATCGCCGGAACGCACCGCGACATGCGCCAGTGGGTGATGGAAGGAAAATTCCGTGAAGATCTTTACGCGCGTATCAATATGTGGACTTTTGCTCTGCCGGGGCTTGCAGAACGACGGGAAGATATCGCGCCGAATATTGAATTCGAACTCCAGCGCTTTTGTAGCGAAGCCCAGACGCACATCCGTTTCGACAAAGACGCACGCGAACGCTATCTGGCATTTGCCTGTTCCGGACAGGCGCAGTGGCGCGGCAACTTTCGTGAGCTGAGTTCCTCGATTGCCCGTATGGCGACGCTGGCCGAACAGGGGCGCATTACCCTTTCTATCGCCGACGAAGAAATCAGCCGTTTGCAGCACGCCTGGCAGACGCCTTCCGCACTTCCCCCTTTAGCAGAGGAGGTCGATCTATTTGATCAACGCCAGTTAGAAACCGTACTGGAGGTTTGTCGTCGTCACCACTCTCTTTCCGATGCCGGGCGCGAGTTGTTTGCCGTTTCGCGCCTGAAAAAAGCCAGGCCGAATGATGCTGACCGTCTGCGTAAATACCTCGCTCGCTTCGGTCTGAACTGGGAAAACGTCCGCCCGGCGACATGAATCCTCTTCACCTTAATTTGTTTGAATAAAATTTCCTCACGCGATAAACAATACCTATGGCCGGGCTCGAACCCGGCCTTTTTATAACGAAACACAACACAACGCGTTAAAGGAAAACACTATGCTCGCTGTACTCACCCGGCTGTTCCCGTTATGGGCGCTGCTGCTCTCTGTTATTGCCTGGTACACCCCCTCAACCTTTACCCCTGTAGGCCCGTGGGTCACTACGCTGCTGATGCTGATTATGTTCGGCATGGGCGTGCACCTGAAAATTGACGATTTCAAACGCGTGCTTTCCCGCCCGGCGCCGGTGGCGGCAGGTATTTTTCTGCACTATCTGGTGATGCCGCTGGCCGCCTGGCTGCTGGCGATGCTATTCAAGATGCCGCCGGATCTCTCTGCCGGGATGGTACTGGTGGGTAGCGTAGCCAGCGGTACGGCATCCAACGTCATGATCTATCTGGCGAAGGGCGACGTAGCGCTCTCGGTGACGATTTCTTCCGTCTCAACGCTGGTTGGCGTGGTGGCGACACCCCTGCTGACGCGTCTGTATGTTGATGCCCACATTCAGGTAGATGTCATGGGCATGCTGCTGAGCATTCTGCAGATTGTGGTGATTCCCATTGGCCTCGGTTTAGTGGTGCACCATCTCTTCCCACGCGTGGTGAAAGCTGTGGAGCCGTATCTTCCCGCGTTTTCGATGGTCTGTATTCTGGCGATCATCAGCGCCGTGGTGGCGGGTTCCGCCTCGTATATTGCTTCCGTGGGCATGGTAGTTATCGTCGCGGTGATTTTGCACAACAGTATCGGCCTGCTGGGTGGCTACTGGGGTGGCCGTCTGTTCGGTTTTGACGAATCCACCTGTCGCACACTGGCCATCGAAGTGGGAATGCAGAACTCTGGCCTGGCTGCCGCACTCGGTAAAATCTACTTCTCGCCGCTGGCTGCCCTGCCTGGCGCGCTGTTCTCGGTCTGGCACAACCTCTCCGGTTCGCTGCTGGCTGGTTACTGGTCCGGTAAGCCTATTTCAGATAAACCCCGCAAAACAGCAAAAGAGAGCTGATAAGCCGTAGCCCGGTCGGCATGCGTCAGATCCGGGTTTCCCCGGCGGCGCTTCGCCTGCCGGGGCTACGCGTCAGTGCGATAGATGTTGTAACAAATGACAATTTACTGTGAGCACCCCACGCCTATGCCGTACACTGGTTCAACTTCCTGACCGAGGGCACCCACATGGCACTCCCCCGCATTACCCAAAAAGAGATGACCGAGCGCGAGCAGCGTGAACTGAAAACCTTGCTCGACCGCGCGCGCATTGCGCACGGGCGTGTATTGACCAACGCTGAAACCAACAGCATCAAAAAAGAGTACATCGATAAATTAATGGTTGAGCGTGAAGCAGAGGCAAAAAAAGCCCGCCAGATAAAGAAAAAGCAGGCTTACAAACCAGATGAAGCGGCCACCTTTTCCTGGTCGGCCAGTACGTCGACGCGCGGCAGGCGTTAACGCCCCTTCTTCTTGCGCCCCGGCTGGGTAAAGCGTTTACGCGAAGCCAGTTCCGCCGGGGTTTTCGCCATATTTTTCGCCCCACTGGCGGCGGGTTTCTTCGCGGCAGTCGTCGCCGTTTTCGGTTTACTCTTTGCCTTTGGCTTCGCTTCGGACGATGAATTCTCGATAAGCTTAAACAGGGCAATCAGTTCATCATCGGTCAGATCGCGCCACTCCCCGAGCGGCAGGCCAGCCAGCCCCACATTCATAATCCGGGTACGCTCAAGCTTCGTGACTTCATAGCCAAAATGTTCACACATGCGGCGAATCTGGCGATTCAGCCCCTGAATCAGGGTGATACGAAAAACAAACGGCGCCTCTTTTTTGACTTTGCATTTTTTCGTCACGGTTCCCAGAATCGGTACGCCTGCTCCCATGCCACGAATAAACTCATCGGTCACGGGTTTGTCCACCGTCACCAGATACTCTTTTTCGTGGTCATTGCCGGCACGCAAAATCTTGTTCACCAGGTCGCCGTGGTTGGTGAGGAAAATCAGCCCCTGGGAATCTTTGTCGAGACGACCAATGGGGAAAACGCGTTTGCTGTGGTTAACAAAATCAACAATGTTGTCTTTTTCACTGTCTTCCGTGGTACTGACAATGCCCACGGGTTTGTTTAACGCGATAAAGACCAGATCTTCGGCCTCTCGCGGCTCAATCAACTGACCGTTTACCTTTACGACGTCGCCAGGCTTAACCTGATCGCCAATGGTGGCACGTTTACCGTTGAGGAAAACATTGCCTTGTTCTATGTAGCGATCGGCTTCGCGGCGCGAGCAAATTCCGCTTTCGCTGATGTATTTATTTAATCGGGTTGATGAGTCTGGCAGCATAAATTCTCCTGTAAAAGCGCAATATATCTTATCAGAAGGTTAAGGAAATCTGCGCTTTCTCGCATCCCGGTGCTAAATGTGATCCACAGCGTCTTTCTACACAAAAGTGACGTCTTACCACGCGTGCAACTTTCTGTGGCGAAAAATAGCAGAATCAATCACTTAGACACTACAGCATAGCGTGCAGACGTCAGCCACGCGCATAATCATTTGTGCAAGATATTCCCTCGTTCCATCGCCTTGAAATAGAACAAAATTCCTTTGAATATGCCCCCGCATGCGGTTATATCAAATCAAGGAACATCAATCGTGGTTTGCACAAATATGCAAGGGTCCAAAGAGAGTGAGGCCCTGCCCTTTAGCGAAGCGATGGTAAATCACGCCAGCGTGGTCTTTGAGGTGGTCGCCCTGCCGCCAGAAACCCCGGTGATTCGCCTGGCACAGCAGCGTGGCAAAACATCAGCGGCGCAGAAGTGACTGCGCAGCAGGCCGTGAACAGTTCGCGATGTAATCCGGCGTGCGCACGGACGCGGCGCTTATCGCCGAAGCGGGTTGATGGCACTGAAAAAGCACCAGGGAAGGAGCTCAATATCCATTGACAAGAAAATCAATGGCATCACGCAATACCGTTCTCGCGCTTGTCAAATCCGCAACACGTTCACCCAGGTCTTTGACCGATATGCCAGCCATCATATGCATCATGACGACATAAGGTTTGTCATTGATTTCCACGACGGGGCATATTTTCGCTGGCGGCGACATACCGGCAAGGAGAGTAAGCTCGATTGCTGGTGCAACAAGAGCGTGCTTAAGCACATTTGCAACGGGATGCTGGAGGTTAATCAAAAAAGGATAGACGCTTTTCCCGCTGCCCTTGTTTTCAAAAATGTGGAACTGCTCCATCAGAATGACCGTTGAAAATCGCTGAATGAACCATTTTCATCTACCCACTGATTAATGGCATCAATGGATTTCTGATTCTCACGCAGCCATTCATCACGTTTATTTTCACGAAATTTTTCAATCAGCGCCTCGGTTAACACCACTGACAGATTGAGGTTGAGCTCGCGCGCCTGGGTAAGAATGTCAGGCGACAGCGACACATTCACCGATTTTTTTACGTTCGATGCACTGCGCATGAGAACCCCCATAGTAAGGCGCATTAAGTGTCTAAGATTAGCGTAGTGAACGAGCATTTTCTATTTCTCCATCCGTGGTTATCGAGTGCCTAACATAAAGTATTTTCCAGGACAGAGTCACGCTCCACACATCCATTGTGCGAAGCGTTTTCCACGTTAATACTCATCCCTTTCATCATCTTCATCCGGCTGCTCCAGCACGCTGTAAGCCACCGAACAGAACAGCGAGTTAAGGCGTTTCATATCGCCCAACAGCCCCAGGTGTAGCGAACTGGTCTCTATACTCTGCACGTTCTGCTGATGCAACCTGTCAACATGGGCATGGGAGTAGCGACGGTTGAGGATACGAAAGCGATGTTTGCTGCGACGCAGGCGGCGCGCACTGGTGACATCGGCAGAGAAAAAGACCGACATCGCCAGTTTCAAATTGCTGACCAACTGTTCGTGTAACGTATCAAGCTCTTTCAGCCCCTCACCGGAAAAAGCCCGCCGCGCCGCCAGTGATTTATCGGCGATTTCACTGCCCATGCGCTCCACAATGTCAGAGGCCTGCTCAAGGTTAAGAGACATCTCGATAATCTCAGCCCAGCGCCGTGACTCCTCTTCCGCCAGTTCTTCTTTTGGCATACGTGCAAGGTAGAGTTTGATGGCGGTATACAACACATTAATGTCATCGGCGAGCTTACGCAGGTCTTTTTCTTCCCTCGGCGCACCGTGCATCACTTTATGCAACCCTTCGAGCATCAGCTCCATCGCGTCGCCCATCCGTAATGTTTCGCGGGCCGCGTTCGCCAGGGCAAGCGTTGGCGTATCCAGCGCTGAACTGTCGAGGTGTTTTGGTTTGAGTCGCGCATCCAGCTCCGGCTCATCGCGAATCAGACGTTCACAGAAGGTCGCCATCACGCCCACAAAAGGGACCATTGCCAGGCAGCGAATCAGGTTGTAGAAGACGTGGAAGTAGATGACCAGCTCCGCTTTCGGCAGCGGCAGCTTGCCCATCACATCGGCCAGTAAGTGCACAAACGGCAGGATTACCAGGCTCCCCACCAGCTTAAACAGCAAGCTGCCCAGCGCCACGCGGCGTGCGGCGGCGTTGGCGGCACTGTTGTTAAGCATCGCCAACAGGCCGGAACCGAGGTTGGCGCCAATCACCAGGCAGAGCGCCACCGGAAAGGAGATGATCCCCGCCGTGGTCAGCGTGGCGGTCAGTAATACAGCCGCCAGACTGGAATAGCTGATGATAGCGAACACCGCGCCAATCAGCGCATCCAGCATGATATCGCCCGTCAGCGACGCGAAGATCACCTGCACGCCATCGGCCTGGGTAATAGGGGTTACCGCCTGAACAATCAGCTCAAGCGCCAGTAAAATCAGTCCAAGGCCAATGCTGACACGCCCCAGTTGGCCTTCGCGTGTCTGTTTACGCCCCAGGAAGAAAATCACGCCGATGAAGATCAGCAACGGTGATAACCACGAGAGATCGAAGGTGAGAACACGCGCCATCAGCGCGGTCCCCACGTCGGCCCCCAGCACGATCACCAGCGCAGGCGCGAGCGCCCGAGGTCCTGGGCAACAAACGACGTCACCAGCATGGTGGTAGCGTTACTGCTTTGCACCAGTGCGGTCACGCCAATCCCTGCGCTAAAAGCGAGGGACTTCTTTTCAATACTGCGACTCAGTACCGTGCGCAGTCGCGCGCCGAAAACGCGCATCACACCGGTACGTACGATATGCGTGCCCCACACTAACAGGGCAACAGAAGAGAGTAAGTGAAGCAAAATTAACACGTATTCTGGTTCTCCTTATCGTTGTCGATTCCTTTCGGTTTCTCCTCGACCCGGTTTTACCCTGCGTGTCGGGGGAAAACTCTGTCAAACAGGTCAGAGCAAGGCTCATTGAATCTAAGTATAAAGTCTTACGCGCCATAAAGAGACAGACGAATTCAACATTACGTTAACAATCCCCGTCTTCTCAGCCACAGCAGCGAACCGACCTTGAGCGTTTCGGAAAGGACAAATAAAAAAAGACCAACGAAGACGTTATCGATTCGCATAACCTGCAGGAGCAACGGAAAAAGTGCGACCGAGCAGGTGAGAGATAAAATACGCATCACTTCCTGCAACCCAATGAGCAGGAAACGTATTTTCTTTTTCGCGAGAAAGGCGTATGCCGAAAAACAGAGCGATAACAATAACCCTGAATGGATAAAAAAGAGGGATTGCAGAAAAATACGGTCAGCACCCCGAACTTCCATTAACGCTAGCTGAGCGTAAAAAAGCTGGATATCGGACCAGATCGGTACGTGACCCATCTTTAGGGAATAGAAAAGGTAGCTCCCGATAGCCAGCAGATCCATCACACCCCAGAATGTAAATATTTTATCTTTGTAACTCATGCCATTACCGCGTCCCTGTTATGCATAACACTTTTTATCAGTATAAAGGCAAAGGCGTAATAAAGAGATAAAGAAAATGGAGTAAACTGCATTATCCATCCAGGATGGAATAATAAAATGGACAACTGCGATAACTTTCATATTCAGCGGCTTGTCTTTAATTATCGTTTCTTCTGTAGAAACTTTGTTAAAGAAAAAACAATGTTGTTACTCTCGCAAAAGAGAAATTATCCGCTTTATTTATAATTTAATATGCTAAATAATCTGCCATGATTTATTACGCAGTAGGGGAATTAAGATGCGTTTCAGTACTATGTCCGACAGTGAAATTATTTCTGAACTGTGCCGCAGAATTAAAGAAACGCGTATGCAGCTCGGGCTATCGCAGATTGAGCTGGCCGAGCGTGCACAAGTCGGCGCTGCAACCATCAAACGCGTTGAATTAGGCGAGTCCGTTACCCTGAGTACGCTGATTGGTATTTTGCGCGGTCTGGATCGTCTGCATCAACTGGAGTCGGTTTTATTCGATTCGCACATTCGCACCTTTAACGCGCAAATCAATGCCGCGACCCCTTCCCGCATCCGTATCCGGAAAAAAGCGCATCAGCCAAAAGAAAAATTTGCCGCCGCAGCGCAGACCAATGAAGCGAACGCCACCATTAACGAATGGTATACCTCATCGGCATCTCACAGTGTGGTGTGGTCTTTCCTGCCGCCTGACACAGAGAAAAAAGGTTAGCCCGGATGGCACTGACGCTTATCCGGGCTATCAACTATAGCCCCGGTTAGCACAGCGCCACCGGGGAGAGAAAGGACTCAGGATTCACATACCGCGACTTTAATCGCCAGACCGCCTCGTGCGGTTTCACGATATTTGGCGTTCATGTCTTTGCCCGTCTCAAACATCGTTTCGATGACTTTATCCAGTGAGACCTTCGGATCGCTGGTGCGGTACATCGCCATGCTGGCCGAGTTAATCGCCTTCACGGCCGCAATCGCGTTACGCTCAATACACGGCACCTGGACCTGACCGGCCACCGGATCGCAGGTCAGCCCAAGGTTATGCTCCATGCCGATTTCCGCCGCGATGCACACTTTCTCCGGGCTACCGCCCAGCAGTTCCGCCAGCCCGGCAGAAGCCATAGAACAGGCGACCCCCACTTCACCCTGGCAGCCGACTTCTGCACCGGAAATCGACGCATTCATCTTATACAGAATGCCAATCGCGCCCGCCGTCAGGTAGTAGCGCATATAGATTTCCGGCGTCACCGCTTTGATAAAGCGATCGTAATAGGCCAGTACTGCCGGGATGATACCGCAGGCACCGTTGGTCGGCGCGGTAACCACTCGCCCGCCCGCCGCGTTCTCTTCGCCGACGGCCATGGCGAACATATTGACCCAGTCCATTGCGCTTAATGGCGTAATGGACTGGCTTTGCGGCGCCAGTACGCGATGCAGTGCAGAGGCACGACGCGGTACTTTCAGCGGGCCAGGCAAAATGCCTTCCGTGTTCATACCACGGTTGATGGCGTTTCTCATGGTCTCCCAGATTTTCGCCATATTTTGCTCAACGTTCTCCCTGCCGTGGCGGGCGATCTCATTTTTCATCATCACCGCAGAAATCGACAGGCAGTTGTCGTGGCAATGTGCCAGCAGGTTGCGGGCAGAATAGAACGGGAACGGAATATCGACATCCGCATCCTGATTCTTACCAAAGTTTTCTTCCGTGACGATAAAACCGCCACCGATCGAATAATAGGTCTGGAAGTGGACAATTTTGCCATCGCAAAACGCCGTAATGCTCATGCCGTTTTCATGCAGCGGCAGAAACTCATTGTGAAAACGCATGCATTCCGCCACCGGGAACTCAATTTCCCGCTGACCTTCTTCAATAAACAGACGATGCATGGTGTTTACATCGCGAATAATTCCGGGAATGGCATCGATATCGACGGTATCCGGTAAATACCCGGACAACCCAAGAATGATCGCGATATCGGTGTGGTGGCCTTTACCTGTTAATGACAGGGAACCGTACACATCCACCACCAGACGAGTCACTTTATGCAGCAGGCCTTTTTCCTGCAGGGTATCAACAAAATGTTTTCCTGCTTTCATCGGTCCAACAGTGTGTGAGCTGGACGGCCCGATGCTGATTTTGAAAATATCGAAAACGCTAATCATGTGGCACCCATGCGGTTACAAAGCAAAACGGATGCGCCGCCTCTAACAGGCGGCGCTGAAAACTTAGCTGAACAGAGAGAAGAAGATGGCGGAGATGGCAATCAGACCCATCAGCACTACAAACGCATTGCTGATGTGACCGCTGTACTTGCGCATAGCCGGTACTTTGTTGATGGCATACATCGGCATCAGGAACAGAATCATCGCGATAACCGGGCCACCCAGCGTTTCAATCATGCCCAGGATGCTCGGGTTCAGGGTCGCGACAATCCAGGTCGTCACCAGCATAAACAGCGCGGTGATTTTGTTCAGTTTGTTGGTTTCGATGGATTTGCCTTTGCCGCGCAGAGATTTAATCACCATGCCGTTGAAACCTTCACGCGCACCGAGGTAGTGGCCGAGGAAAGATTTGGTAATGGCAATCATGGCGATAATCGGCGCCATCCAGGCAATCACCGGCGCGTTAAAGTGGTTCGCCAGATAGGAGAGAATAGAGATGTTTTGTGCTTTCGCTTCCGCCAGGTTTTCCGGGGAGAGGCTCAGTACACAACTGAACACAAAGAACATCACGGTCAGCACCATCATGATATGTGCAAAGCCCAGAATACGGGAACATTTGCGCTCGGCATCCTGGCCGTACTCTTCACGTTTAGCGACCGCGAAAGAGGAGATAATCGGCGAGTGGTTGAACGAGAAAACCATGACCGGAATAGCCAGCCACAGCGTCATCCACAGACCGTGACCACCTGGCGCAGCGCTGCTCAGGGAAAGTGTATCGAGGACCGCACCGTTCCATTGCGGGATCAAATACAGCGCCAGCATCATCAGCGCGGCAACGAACGGGAACACCAGCACGCTCATCGCTTTAACAATCATTTTTTCGCCAAAACGGACAATACCCATCATGCCGATAATCAGAATCAGCGACAAAATGGCGCGCGGCGGAGACACCAGACCAAGCTGGTGAGTAATAAAGCTGTCGACCGTGTTAGTAATTGCAACACTATAAACCAGCAGAATTGGATAAATAGCGAAGAAATAAAGCAGCGTAATGAGTTTACCGGCGCCGATACCAAAATGTTCTTCAACCACTTCGGTAATATCTTCACCCGGATTTTTACCCGACAGAACGAAACGGGTTAAACCACGGTGGGCGAAAAAGGTCATCGGGAATGCGAGAATTGCCATGATGATTAACGGAATTAAACCACCAACCCCGGCGTTAATCGGCAGGAAAAGGACCCCTGCGCCAATCGCAGTACCGTACAGGCCCAGCATCCAGACGGTATCACTTTTTCTCCAGCCGCTGCTTTCGCGAGCGACGAGGGTATTTTGAACGGTTTCCATAATATGGCCTCAGTAATATAGATTAGAGCCATTTTTATTTGGCTCTGATTCAGGTAATAAAAGTGCTGTGTTTATTTGGCTATTTTATTAAATGCAACTATGCTGAGTTACTAACAGCGATCACATAACCTGATTTATTGAGGGACTTTTAAAGTATCAAAAATAACACCGGGGTTTTAATATATTTTTAAAGTATCATTTTTAATACGTTATTAATTACGGCGCGGATTAACACTTTATATAGTTATATATACTAAGGCTGCTAATGACAATTATAATTGACATACGATTAATAAAAATATTTACCCTGCTGTTATCTAAAGATACTGAGTAATGAAAAACGGGCCTGCAGGATAGTTCCGTGAATGAAAGAGCGTTCAGAATCAGGCCCGGTTGGTGCCATCGGCGCAGAGCGTTGAACGCGGACAGCGCGCAAAAACCGGAACGTACACTGAGTACGTGAGGATTTTGAGCACTGTCCAGGTTCAAACAGGCAAGCAAGATAGCCTAATTCGCCTGATGTTTAGTCCGCGTCATAGCCCAGATTCGGTGCCAGCCAGCGTTCCACTTCCGCCACGCTCATGCCCTTACGCAATGCGTAGTCCGCCACCTGGTCGCGCTGAATCTGCGCCACGGCGAAATACTTGCTGTCAGGGTGGCTAAAGTACCAGCCGGAGACCGAGGCGCCCGGCCACATGGCGAAGGATTCCGTCAGCTTCATACCGGTGTGGGTTTCCACATCCAGTAACTGCCAGATCGTGCCTTTTTCCGTATGCTCCGGGCAGGCCGGATATCCCGGCGCCGGGCGGATCCCCTGATAATTTTCGCGGATCAGCTCTTCGTTACTGAGGTTCTCGTTGGCCGCATAGCCCCAATAGACCTTACGTACGCGTTCATGCAGATATTCGGCGAAGGCTTCCGCCAGACGGTCTGCCACGGCTTTTATCATGATTTTGTTGTAATCATCATGCTGCGCGTCGTACGCCTCTGCCAGCGCGTCTTCCTCAAGACCACCGGTCACCGCAAACGCGCCGATGTAATCTTCTTTGCCGCTCAACTTCGGCGCGACAAAATCGGCCAGACAGTAGTTAGCGAAACCCACTTTCTCGGTCTGCTGACGCAGATGACGACTTACCGCGAGCACCTGAGTGCGGGTTTCATCGCGATAGATCTCAACATCGTCGCCTACGCGGTTCGCCGGGAACAAGCCCACCACACCACGTGGGTTGAGGCTCTTCTCACGGCTTAACATATCCAGCATATCGTTGGCGTCCTGGAACAGGCGCTTAGCCTCTTCCCCGACGATTTCATCTTCGAGAATGCGCGGATACTTGCCAGCCAACGACCAGGTCATAAAGAACGGCGTCCAGTCGATGTAGTTACGCAGGGTTTCGATGCTGGCTTCCACTTCCTGCACGCCCAGGCGATGGGCCACCGGCGGGGTGTAGCTCTCCCAGTCGAAGGCCAGATCGTTTTCACGGGCGGCCTCCAGCGTCACGGGTGGCGTACGCGGCTTCTTACGTCCATGCTGAATACGCACGGTTTCGTACTCTTTACGTGTGCGGGCCACAAACTCATCGCGCTGGGTATCAGACAGCAGCGAGGCCACCACACCAACAGTGCGCGAGGCGTTTTGCACATAGACCGTCGGGCCGCTGTAGTTCTGCTCGATTTTCACCGCCGTGTGCGCTTTTGAGGTGGTCGCGCCGCCAATCAGCAACGGGATCGTGAAGCCCTGGCGCTCCATCTCCTTCGCCACGTTCACCATTTCATCCAGCGACGGGGTGATAAGGCCAGACAGGCCAATCAGGTCGGCGTTTACTTCACGGGCAGTTTTGAGAATTTTGTCCGTCGGCACCATCACGCCGAGATCGACGATTTCGTAGTTGTTACACTGTAATACCACGCCGACAATATTTTTGCCGATGTCGTGGACGTCGCCTTTCACGGTGGCGATGACCATTTTGCCGTTGCTGGAGCCCTTCTCTTTGCTGGCTTCGATAAACGGCTCAAGGTAGGCCACCGCCTGTTTCATCACACGGGCGGATTTCACCACCTGCGGCAGGAACATTTTGCCTTCGCCGAACAGGTCGCCGACCACGTTCATGCCATCCATCAGCGGCCCTTCAATCACCTCAATCGGGCGAGCAGCCTGCTGGCGGGCCTCTTCGGTGTCCTGTTCGATAAACTCGGTAATACCTTTAACCAGCGAATATTCCAGACGCTTTTTCACGTCCCAGCTCCGCCATTCCGCCTGCTGGGCGTTGGCGGTATCGTCGGTTTTGCTGCCACGGTATTTTTCTGCCAGATCCAGCAAGCGTTCTGTGCTGTCATCGCGGCGGTTCAGAATCACATCTTCCACCGCATCACGCAGTTCTGCCGGCAGGTCGTCGTAAATCGCCAGTTGCCCGGCGTTGACGATCCCCATATCCATGCCATTACGGATAGCGTAATAGAGGAAGACCGCGTGGATCGCCTCACGTACCGGGTCATTACCGCGGAATGAGAACGAGACGTTGGAGACGCCGCCGGAGATCAGCGCATGGGGCAGTTCGCGTTTGATGTCTTCGCAGGCCCCGATAAAGTCCTGCGCATAGTTGTTGTGCTCTTCGATCCCGGTGGCGACCGCAAAGATATTCGGGTCAAAAATAATGTCTTCCGGCGGGAAGCCCACTTCTTTGGTCAGGATGTTGTACGCCCGGCGGCAAATTTCGATTTTGCGCTCGCGGGTATCCGCCTGGCCTACTTCATCAAAGGCCATCACCACCACGGCGGCACCGTAACGGCGTACCTTTTTCGCATGATGGATAAACGCGTCAACGCCCTCTTTCATTGAGATGGAGTTAACGATGCCTTTACCCTGAATGCATTTCAGCCCTTTCTCGATCACCTCCCATTTTGAGGAGTCGATCATAATCGGTACGCGGGCGATGTCCGGTTCACCGGCAATCAGGTTGAGGAAACGCACCATCGCCGCTTCGGCGTCGAGCATCCCCTCATCCATATTGATATCGATGATTTGCGCGCCGCTTTCCACCTGCTGACGCGCCACGTCCAGCGCTTCGTTGTACTTCTCTTCTTTGATCAGGCGTTTGAATTTCGCCGAACCGGTGACGTTAGTGCGTTCACCCACGTTCACAAACAGGCTGTCATCGCCAATATTCAGCGGCTCCAGGCCCGCCAGACGGCAGGCGACGGGAATGTCCGGCAGTTTGCGCGGTGGCAGACCGGCGACGGCATCGCTCATCGCTTTAATGTGTTCCGGCGTGGTGCCGCAACACCCGCCAACCACGTTCAGGAAGCCGGACTCTGCCCATTCGCGAATTTGTGCCGCCATGGTGTCGGCGTCGAGATCGTATTCGCCAAAGGCGTTTGGCAACCCGGCGTTCGGGTGCGCGGTCACGTAGCATTCGGCAATGCGCGAGAGTTCCTGCACATACTGGCGCAGTTCGTCTGGCCCCAGTGCGCAGTTCAGGCCGAAGGTGAGCGCATCGGCGTGACGCAATGAGTTATAGAAGGCTTCAGTGGTTTGCCCGGAAAGCGTGCGCCCGGAAGCATCGGTAATGGTGCCAGAAATCATGATCGGCAGATCGACGCCCAGCGCCTCCAGCTCTTCTTTCACCGCGAAAATGGCGGCTTTGGCGTTCAGGGTGTCGAACACCGTTTCGATCAGGATCAGGTCGCTACCCCCTTCCACCAGCGCTTTGGTCGACTCGCGATAGGCGGTCACCAGTTGGTCGAAAGTGATATTACGAAACGCGGGGTCGTTAACGTCCGGCGAGATAGAGGCTGTCCGGTTGGTTGGGCCAAGAACACCGGCAACATAACGCGGTTTGTCAGGCGTGCGGGCAGTCCATTCATCGGCACACGCGCGGGCGAGTTTGGCCGCCGCAAAGTTGATCTCCGCCGACAGGGATTCCATCTGGTAATCCGCCATCGCGATAGTGGTGGAGTTAAAGGTGTTGGTCTCAATGATATCCGCACCCGCTTCAAAATAGGCGGAATGGATAGCGGCAATCACCTCTGGCTTTGTAATCACCAGCAGATCATTGTTACCCTTGAGGTCGCAGGGCCAGTCGGCGAATCGCTCACCGCGGAAATCCTGCTCACTGAGACGCTGATTCTGGATCATGGTGCCCATGCCCCCGTCCAGAACCAAAATTCGTTCTTTTAACTGCTGCTGCAGTTGCTCAACTTTGCTGCTCACACGTGCTCCCGACAACGCTCAACCAGGCCAAAAGGCCAGCAGGACATACTGGCACAAACTGACAGAGCGGAAAAGGCACACAGGGGGAACATGAGAGATGTTCACTTGAACTCATCCGATCAGTCCGCGTCAGAGTTGCATTATAATTAAATAAAACGAAAATGATTTCCACGATACAGAAAAGGAGTCAGCCATGGTCGCCACTGTTCCCGCTAAACGCGGCAGAAAACCCGCCGCCCCCGCCGCTCAGGCTACCGGGCAAGTCCAGTCTCTGACGCGTGGACTCAAACTGCTTGAGTCAATTGCCGAATCCCATGGTAGCGTTGCGCTCACCGAGCTGGCGCAACAGGCCGGCCTGCCCAATTCCACAACCCACCGTCTGCTCACCACCATGCAACAGCTTGGCTTTGTGCGCCAGGTCGGTGAATTAGGCCACTGGTCCGTTGGCGCCCACGCGTTTATCGTCGGCAGCAGCTTTTTGCAAAGCCGCAATCTGATGGCGATTGTCCATCCGATCCTGCGCAAGCTGATGGAAGATTCCGGCGAGACGGTCAACCTTGCGGTACTCGACCAGAGCGACCATCAGGCCATAATTATAGACCAGGTACAGTGTACCCAACTGATGCGCATGTCCGCGCCGATTGGCGGGAAGCTGCCGATGCACGCTTCCGGCGCGGGTAAGGCGTTCCTCGCCTATTTGAATGATGACCAGGTCTCCGGCCTGCTGCATCGCAAAGGGCTGCATGCCTATACCCATGCCACGCTGGTATCACCGGTACATCTGAAAGAGGATCTGGCCCAGACGCGTAAGCGCGGTTACTCCTTTGATGACGAAGAACATGCGCTTGGCCTGCGCTGCGTCGCTGCCTGCATTTATGATGAACACGGTGTGCCGTTTGCCGCGATTTCTATTTCCGGACCCATTTCCCGTATCACCGATGACCGGGTGACTGAGCTGGGTGCGCTGGCGATCAAAGGGGCCAAAGAGGTGACGGTCGCCTGGGGCGGGATGCGTCAAAATGGCTGACCTCAAATCATATTGGCAGGATAAATACCCTTCGGCTTTCTGCTGGTCATTCGGCGATTCACCGGAACTGGCCGACGAGCTGGCAGCCCTGGTCATTGCGGGGAAAAAGCGCGGTACCTGCGGCTCGCTTGCCAGCTACAGGCAAGAACAACCCCCCGTCACGCCAGGGGCCTATCACATTGTACTGGACGGCCAGGGCAAAGCCGTATGCGTGATACGCACTCTGACGCTCAGGCTGATCCGGTTTAATGAAATGAGTCCTGAGCTCGCCGCGCTGGAAGGCGAAGGTGATTTGAGCCTGGCTTACTGGCAATCGGCGCATCAGGCGTTCTTTGAACGTGAAGGCACCTGGACGCCGGATATGGAACTGATCTTTGAGGAATTTGCCGTCGTTGAAAGGGCGAATTGAAAGTGGCCATAACCTGTTTAACGACCTGAGATTTAGAGAGAGTTCTGCGGATCCTGCTTTTCATGCAGCACTGCCAAAACGATAATCCCTGTTGAGACTTCACGGTAATAAATAATGTGGCTTTCGACAGGGAAACTACGCACTCCCGGAAAGAGATCGTTGCTGCGGTCACGGCCAGGGGAAGGATGTTTATCCAGAATATCCGTCATCGTAACGCGCAATACAGAAGCATATGCCTGCGCGACTTTCCTACCCCACCGATGCGTAGAATAAACACCAATCGCGTGAATATGCTCTTTCGCCCTTGTCGTAAAGCTGACGCTCATCCTTTCGCTATGCCCTTAAATATCCTTGGTTTTATCTGCTTCCAACGGGCCGAACACCTCCTCAACGCTATGCAATTCACCAGCATCCGCCTGAGCCATTGATTCAGCAAGAACAGCTTTCAGTCTCTGTAACTTCAATTGCGTATATTGATCATATTCCTCAGGAGAAATGACCACTGCCACTCGTTTACCATGCTTACTGATTTCCACAGGTTCACTCTGGGCCTTCATCAGCAAATCCCCAAATTGATTCTTTGCTTGTTGCGCAGGCATGACGTACATACATCCTCCTTTTTAGCCAAAATGGCTTGAATGGCCAGTATGGACATATTAGAAAGAAGAGACGCATATCACCAGAGAATTCCTCCGCCAGACTTAGCGCAATGGCATCTGTACGTCCGCGATACGATGCAAGAGTACTGCGGCAATAAAAGTCATACAAACAGACAGCGTCATGACTGGAAAGCCGCTCGCAATAAAGCGCTTTCAGATGCGCTGTAGCGCACACAGAAGCGCTGGCGGCGACGGTAGGCGTAAACATCTTCCACATGACCGTTTTTGATGCGTGCCTGCAGACCTCGCCAGTAGTCGGCGCGCAGCAGATCGGCGTGCATCTCTTCAAATAGCGGTCCGATGCGCGGGTCGGCGCACAACCAGTGGCGAAACTCCTCCGGGAAAACATCGCCCGGCGAGACGCTATACCAGGGTTCGGCACTCAGTTCATCTTCCGGGTAACGCGGCGGCGGAATATCACGGAAGTTGACCTCCGTCATATAACAGATCTCGTCATAATCGTAGAACACTACGCGCCCGTGACGGGTGACGCCAAAGTTTTTAAACAGCATATCGCCGGGAAAAATATTCGCCGCAGCAAGCTGGCGGATGGCGTTCCCGTACTCTTCCACCGCATCGCGCAACTGCGAACCATGTACCCGCTCGAACCAGAGATTAAGCGGCACCATGCGGCGCTCAATATAGAGATGACTGATGGAGATGCGATCCCCAAGGTCGGTGATTTTCTGCGGCGCCTCCTGGAGCAATAGCGCCATTAACGCCGGGTCAATCTGGCGCTTTTCCAGAACGAAGTGTTCAAACTCTTGTGTATCCGCCATACGCCCGACGCGATCATGTTCCTTCACCAGTTGATAGCAGGCGCGCACATGCGCCGCGCTCATCTCTTTTTGCGGCGGGAATTTATCTTTGATGACCTTAAAGACCCTGTCGAAGCCCGGCAGCGTGAAGACCAGCATCACCATGCCGCGAATACCCGGAGCTTCAACAAACTGCTCGTCCGAGGCATGGATATAATTCAGGTATTCGCGATAGCTTTCCGTTTTACCGTGCTTCTGGCAGCCAATAGCCATGTACAGTTCAGCGGTGGTTTTACCCGGCAGAATCTCCCTTAACCACTCGATGGTGGCTGCGGGTAACGGGGCATACACCATAAAATAGGAGCGGGCGAAACCGAACACGATACTGGCCTCCGAGTGCGAGGTCAGACAGGTATCGACAAACAGCTCGCCTTCGTCTGTACGATGAATCGGCAGCAGGAAGGGAAGCGTGCCCGCAGGGGTGATCAATTTGCCCACTAACCATGCCGCTTTATTACGGTAAAACAGCTCGTTTGCGACCTGCAAATGGGACTGACGCAATGTATCGGCGCCAAATGTCTCTGTCAGGTGAGTAATGATATAACCAACATCCCGCGCTTTATCCTGCCAGGGCAGACGCAGCGGCAGATCGGTTAATACCTTGGTTAACAGGGATTCCCAGCCACGCTCAGGCCAAAAGTCCTTCGCCAGCGGGCGTGGAATGGTGCGAAAGCGCCGTTCCGGCTGAGAGCTGAAAATAAACAGGCGCTCGGGGCTAAGCGAGCGGTGATCGAACAAGCGGCAGTAGACGGAGTTAAAAAAACTCTCAGCAATTTCGAAGCGCGGGTAGTCCGGTAACAGGTGGGTGTAATGCTCTTTCACCCGTAGCAGAAATTCGGCATCAGGCTGCTGACTGTCGGTGATGCAGCGTAGTTGCTCCACAACCAGCCCAACGTGGTGATCGTAAAGATGGATGCGCTGCTTCATCGCCTGCTGAACGGCATGCCAGTCCGCCAGTTCGAAACGCTGCTGCGCGCCGGCAGTCACTTCCAGAAAGCGCCCGTATTGCGCATCGAAACCTTGCAGAATGGTTTGTGCAATCAGTAATTCCAGGCCACGCGACATCGCATCTTTCCCCTCACCCCGGCCTCTCCCTCCAGGGAGAGGGGGGAAACGTTATCCAGCCAACCCCGAAAACTGCACGGATCGATCCTCTCTCCCCTGAGGGGAGAGAGTTACGGTGAGAGGTGTCAGAACTGAGCTTCTTCCGTCGAGCCCGTTAAGGCGGTAACAGAGGACGCCCCGCCCTGGATGATGGTGGTCACTTTATCGAAGTAGCCCGTGCCCACCTCCTGTTGGTGAGACACGAAGGTGTAGCCCTCTTTGGCGGCGGCAAACTCTGGCTGCTGCACTTTTTCAACGTAGTGACGCATCCCCTCACCCTGCGCATAGGCGTGTGCCAGGTCGAACATGTTGAACCACATGCTGTGAATGCCCGCCAGGGTAATAAACTGGTATTTGTAGCCCATCTCCGACAATTGCTGCTGGAAGCTGGCAATGGTTTTGTCGTCCAGATTTTTCTGCCAGTTGAACGACGGCGAGCAGTTATACGCCAGCAGCTTGCCAGGGAATTTCGCATGAATAGCATCGGCAAAGCGTTTCGCCAGCGCCAGGTCGGGTGTTGAGGTTTCACACCACACCAGGTCGGCATACGGCGCATACGCCAGGCCACGGCTAATAGCCTGTTCGATCCCGGCGCGGGTACGGTAGAACCCTTCGCTGGTGCGCTCGCCGGTGATGAACTCGCTGTCATAAGGATCGCAATCTGAGGTAATCAGGTCCGCAGCATCCGCATCGGTACGGGCAATCACCAGCGTCGGTACGCCCATGACATCTGCCGCCAGACGCGCAGCCACCAGTTTCTGAATCGCCTCTTGCGTCGGTACCAGCACTTTTCCGCCCATGTGGCCGCATTTTTTCACCGAAGCCAGTTGATCTTCGAAGTGAACGGCCGCTGCACCGGCTTCAATCATCGATTTCATCAGTTCAAAGGCATTCAGTACGCCGCCAAAACCGGCTTCGGCATCCGCCACGATCGGCAGGAAATAATCGGTGTAACGCGGATCGTTCGGTTCAATACCCGCTGACCATTGGATCTGATCCGCGCGGCGGAAGGTGTTGTTGATCCGATCGACCACAGCCGGAACGGAGTTGGCCGGGTAGAGCGATTGATCCGGATACATACTGGAGGCCAGGTTCGCATCTGCCGCCACCTGCCAGCCCGACAGATAAATCGCTTCGATGCCTGCTTTTGCCTGTTGCAATGCCTGCCCGCCAGTCAGTGCGCCAAGGCTGTTGATATAGCCTTTTTTCGCCTCACCATGCAGCAGACGCCACATTTTCGCTGCGCCCATCTGCGCCAGCGTGCATTCCGGGTTCACCGAGCCACGTAATTTCACCACCTCTTCCGCGCTATAAGGACGCGTGATGCCTTCCCAGCGAGGGTTAGTCCATTCTTTTTTCAGTTCTTCTATTTGTTGGGTACGGGTTTTCATGTGCAGATGCTCCATATTCTCGTCCTGGCTTTCCAGGCGTTATTGGTGAAGGCAGTTTGGTCACGAGAAGCCGCGCAAAAACCGGAGCGTACTTAGCGTACGTGAGGGTTTTGAGCACTGTCCGGGGCCAAAATGGCGAACAAAATAGCCTGGGCACTAAGCCAGCAGGCGATAGCCTGGCAACGTCAGGAAGTCGATTAACTCATCAGAGGTGGTGATCTGCTCCATCAGGCGGGCAGCATCATCGAAACGTCCGCTACTAAAGCGGTGTTCGCCCAACTCTTCCTGAATCACAAGCATCTCTTCGGCCAGCATTTGACGGAACAGGGCCTTCGTGACCGGTTTGCCGTTGCTGAGCGTTTTCTCGTGATGGATCCACTGCCAGATTGAGGTACGCGAGATTTCAGCCGTCGCCGCATCTTCCATCAGACCATAAATCGGTACACAGCCGTTGCCGGAGATCCACGCTTCGATGTACTGAACGGCCACGCGGATATTGGCGCGCATCCCCTCTTCTGTGCGTTCGCCATCGCAGGCCGCCAGCAGTTGATCTGCCGTGGTGGGGGCGTCGCTCTCACGCGTAACTGCCAGTTGGTTTTTGTTTTCACCCAGCACCTCGTTAAAGACAGCCATGGCCGTATCTGCCAGGCCCGGATGCGCAATCCACGTACCGTCATGGCCGTTGTTGGCTTCCAGTAACTTGTCCGCTTTTACTTTATTGAGTACCTGGTTGTTGCGTTCAGCATCTTTACTGGGAATAAAGGCCGCCATGCCGCCCATGGCGAACGCGCCACGGCGATGGCAGGTTTTAATCAGCAGCCGCGAATAGGCGCTCAGGAACGGTTTATCCATCGTTACCACCTGACGATCGGGTAGCACACGGTCCGGGTGGTTTTTCAATGTCTTGATATAGCTAAAGATGTAATCCCAACGGCCACAGTTCAGGCCAACAATGTGGTCACGCAGCGCATATAGGATTTCATCCATCTGGAAGACGGCAGGCAACGTCTCAATCAACAAGGTTGCCTTGATGGTGCCGCGCGGCAGGTCGAAGCGATCTTCGGCATAACAGAAGACTTCACTCCACCATGCCGCTTCCTGCCATGCCTGGGTCTTCGGCAGATAAAAGTAAGGACCGCTGCCTTTTGCCAGCAACGCTTTATGGTTGTGGAAGAAATAGAGCGCAAAATCGAAGAGGCTGCCAGGGATAGCTTCGCCGCGCCAGGTCACGTGTTTTTCTGGCAGATGCAAGCCACGGACGCGACAAATCAGTACCGCCGGATCGGGCTTGAGCTGGTAAATTTTCCCGGCTTCATTGGTGTAGCTGATGGTGCCATTCACCGCATCACGCAGGTTAATTTGCCCATCGATCACTTTATCCCAGTCCGGTGAAAGGGAGTCTTCGAAATCCGCCATGAAGACTTTCACGTTGGCATTAAGCGCATTGATCACCATTTTGCGTTCAACCGGCCCGGTGATCTCAACACGGCGATCCTGCAAATCTTCCGGGATACCGCGAATAGTCCAGTCGCCCTCACGAATGGAATTAGTTTCCGAAATAAAATCAGGCAGCTTGCCGTTGTCGATATCCTGCTGCTGTTGCATACGCGCAGCCAGTAGCTTATTGCGCTGTGGCGTAAAGCGTGTCACCAGCTCCGTAAGGAATTCGACCGCTTCCGGGGTCAGAATTTGCTTTTCCATTTCGCCATAAGGCTTATTAAAAGCCAACTCACCTGTCGTCGTTGCCTGCTGTGTCATTGCGCTGCTCCTCATCATCGTTGATCCGCGTACACTCCCCAACGCGAACGAAAGATCGTTGTATGGTTTTCGTTCAGCACAATTAAGACTACTCATTTAATTTTCAAAATCAAAAACAATTTCCATTTTAATTTAAAAAACAACTTAACTATTTGATAACAATGGATTTAAAATTTAATTACTTGCTGGAGGGAATTTCAGGCATGAAAAAGGCACCCGAAGGTGCCTGAAATGGGGAGCTGAAACGCTTTAGGATCGTGCTGAAACGTTAATCAAGCGTTGGGTTCATATGGCTCAGATCGAACGGCGTAATCTGGTACACGTAGTAGTTCAGCCAGTTGGTAAACAACAAATTGCCATGGCTACGCCATGTCGCATGTGGCTTGTTCCGGGGATCGTCGTTAGGGAAATAGTTATACGGGATTTCCGGTGACAGCCCGGCCTCAACATCACGGAAATACTCACCTGCCAGAGTATTAGCATCGTACTCAGGATGGCCGGTAACAAAGGCGATACGCTTATCTTTGCTGGCGAACAAATAGGCATCGCCCTGATCGCTTTCAGCCAGGATTTCCAGGTCGGTATAGTCACGAATCAGTGCCGCCGGGAAATCAGCATAGCGTGAGTGCGGCGCGAGGAACGTATCATCAAAACCACGAGTCAGCAGAGCGTGCGGATGTAAAATGTGGTGCTCATAGACGCCGGACAGTTTTTCACTGCGGGTTTGCTTAGGAATACCGTAAAGGATGTTCAGTGCGGCTTGTACCGCCCAACAGACAAACAACGTGGAGGTGACATGGTCTTTTGCCCACTCCAGTACCTGTTTGATCTGCGGCCAGTAGGCAACATCGTTAAATTCAACCAGACCCAGTGGCGCACCGGTTACAATCAAGCCATCGAAGTTCTCTTCTCTGATTTCATCAAAGTTACAGTAGAAGTTGTTGAGGTGTTCCACTGGCGTGTTGCGTGATTCACGTGCGTCAATGCGCAGTAGCTTGATATCCACCTGCAGTGGCGAGTTGGAGAGTAACCGCAGAAATTGGTTCTCTGTCTCGATCTTCTTTGGCATCAGGTTGAGGAT
The DNA here is from genome assembly GCF_052061655.1 of Phytobacter diazotrophicus. Lineage (NCBI taxonomy): Bacteria > Pseudomonadati > Pseudomonadota > Gammaproteobacteria > Enterobacterales > Enterobacteriaceae > Phytobacter > Phytobacter diazotrophicus. The sequence goes on from NZ_CM125428.1 coordinate 5,337,939, forward strand.
AAGTACCTTGAGCGGACGAATTTCCTGACCTGTAGCACGCGATGTCGTCATCACAAAGACGTTTTCATCACGCAAGAAATTGACGGCTGGTAGCTCGTCCTGCACCCGAATCGGCATAACTTATATCCTCACTGCATACGTTTAAACGTTTAGACATCCAGATAGCTGACAATACCCAGGAATAAGCGAGTTGTCGAGTCTGCATGTAGAAGGTGAGAAAGTTTCACGAAAGTGTTTGCGTTAGAATATAAGCGCGCATAACAGGAGACAATATGGTTATTAGTATTCGTCGTTCGCGACCTGAGGAAGGAGAGAGACTGATCGCTATCTGGTGCCGCTCGGTCGATGCGACACATGATTTTTTGTCCAGAGACTATCGGGCAGAGCTGGAGGAGCAGGTGAGTGCATTTTTACCGACGGCGCCGCTTTGGGTTGCCGTCAATAAACAGGATGAACCCGTTGGGTTTATGCTACTCAACGATAAACATATGGATGCACTGTTTATTGATCCTGACGTTCGCGGCAGCGGCGTAGGGAAACGACTGGTTGAACACGCCCTGTTGTTGGCCCCCAACTTAACGACCAATGTTAATGAGCAAAACGAGCAGGCCATTGGGTTCTACCTTAAGCTGGGATTTATGGTAACCGGACGAAGCGAAAAGGATGATTCCGGCAGACCATATCCACTGCTGCATTTACGCTATCAACAGTAATGTTCACCGCTTAACTCTTTTTTACCGCTCCGCAATCAGCGCCATCACAGCGTCATCGCTCAGGGGTGTTGATTGCGCGTGCGTTATCAAGCAGCGATAACGCATTCGCGTCGCACCTGCGACGACTTCCTGCAGGATACGTTCTTCGACCTGCGATAATCCGCCCTCGTTCATTTCCAGCGCGCTGATAACAATGTCAAAGCGGTCTGTGCGCAGCAGTTTCCTGAACCATGAACGGGGTCGGATCTGTTCGATCAGGTCCCACAGAACTTTTTCGGCCTTGAAAAAATCAGCAATAAGCAGGCGTTGATTACTAAAGGCACCGCTTCCTGCTACATCCTGCTTACGCTCAATGTTGCGAACGGTGATATGATTTTTGCGAACCTGGATATAAAGAACAGACATGAAAAATTCCTTTTATCATGCGAAGAAAACGCAAAAAGCCCATCCGTGAGGATGGGCTTCTTACTTGTTTGATGCCTGGCAGTTCCCTACTCTCACATGGGGAGACCCCACACTACCATCGGCGCTACGGCGTTTCACTTCTGAGTTCGGCATGGGGTCAGGTGGGACCACCGCGCTAAAGCCGCCAGGCAAATTCTGTTGCCAGAAACGAATCTTTTTCACTGTGGCTGCGTTGGCTGCATCCGCAAAGTCAGTCACATACTCATGTATGCTCCTTCCTTTACTTCATTTGCCGCCTTGCCTCAGCGTAAAATCTTTCGTTCCCGAAAATCTGTAATCAATGCTGAAAATCTTCTCAATCCGCCAAAACATCTTCGGCGTTGTAAGGTTAAGCCTCACGGTTCATTAGTACCGGTTAGCTCAACGCATCGCTGCGCTTACACACCCGGCCTATCAACGTCATCGTCTTTAACGTTCCTTTAGTGTCCTTAAAGGACAAGGGAGAACTCATCTCGGGGCAAGTTTCGTGCTTAGATGCTTTCAGCACTTATCTCTTCCGCATGTAGCTACCGGGCAATGCCATTGGCATGACAACCCGAACACCAGTGATGCGTCCACTCCGGTCCTCTCGTACTAGGAGCAGCCCCCCTCAATTCTCCAGCGCCCACGGCAGATAGGGACCGAACTGTCTCACGACGTTCTAAACCCAGCTCGCGTACCACTTTAAATGGCGAACAGCCATACCCTTGGGACCTACTTCAGCCCCAGGATGTGATGAGCCGACATCGAGGTGCCAAACACCGCCGTCGATATGAACTCTTGGGCGGTATCAGCCTGTTATCCCCGGAGTACCTTTTATCCGTTGAGCGATGGCCCTTCCATTCAGAACCACCGGATCACTATGACCTGCTTTCGCACCTGCTCGCGCCGTCACGCTCGCAGTCAAGCTGGCTTATGCCATTGCACTAACCTCCTGATGTCCGACAGGATTAGCCAACCTTCGTGCTCCTCCGTTACTCTTTGGGAGGAGACCGCCCCAGTCAAACTACCCACCAGACACTGTCCGCAACCCGGATCACGGGTCCACGTTAGAACATCAAACATTAAAGGGTGGTATTTCAAGGTTGGCTCCACGCAGACTGGCGTCCACGCTTCAAAGCCTCCCACCTATCCTACACATCAAGGCTCAATGTTCAGTGTCAAGCTATAGTAAAGGTTCACGGGGTCTTTCCGTCTTGCCGCGGGTACACTGCATCTTCACAGCGAGTTCAATTTCACTGAGTCTCGGGTGGAGACAGCCTGGCCATCATTACGCCATTCGTGCAGGTCGGAACTTACCCGACAAGGAATTTCGCTACCTTAGGACCGTTATAGTTACGGCCGCCGTTTACCGGGGCTTCGATCAAGAGCTTCTCCTTACGGATAACCCCATCAATTAACCTTCCGGCACCGGGCAGGCGTCACACCGTATACGTCCACTTTCGTGTTTGCACAGTGCTGTGTTTTTAATAAACAGTTGCAGCCAGCTGGTATCTTCGACTGATTTCAGCTCCACCCGCAGGGGCTTCACCTACATATCAGCGTGCCTTCTCCCGAAGTTACGGCACCATTTTGCCTAGTTCCTTCACCCGAGTTCTCTCAAGCGCCTTGGTATTCTCTACCTGACCACCTGTGTCGGTTTGGGGTACGATTTGATGTTACCTGATGCTTAGAGGCTTTTCCTGGAAGCAGGGCATTTGTTACTTCATCACCGTAGTGACTCGTCATCACACCTCAGCCTTGATTATCCGGATTTGCCTGGATAACCAGCCTACATGCTTAAACCGGGACAACCGTCGCCCGGCTAACATAGCCTTCTCCGTCCCCCCTTCGCAGTAACACCAAGTACAGGAATATTAACCTGTTTCCCATCGACTACGCCTTTCGGCCTCGCCTTAGGGGTCGACTCACCCTGCCCCGATTAACGTTGGACAGGAACCCTTGGTCTTCCGGCGAGCGGGCTTTTCACCCGCTTTATCGTTACTTATGTCAGCATTCGCACTTCTGATACCTCCAGCATGCCTCACAGCACACCTTCAACGGCTTACAGAACGCTCCCCTACCCAACAACACTTAGTGTCGCTGCCGCAGCTTCGGTGCATGGTTTAGCCCCGTTACATCTTCCGCGCAGGCCGACTCGACCAGTGAGCTATTACGCTTTCTTTAAATGATGGCTGCTTCTAAGCCAACATCCTGGCTGTCTGTGCCTTCCCACATCGTTTCCCACTTAACCATGACTTTGGGACCTTAGCTGGCGGTCTGGGTTGTTTCCCTCTTCACGACGGACGTTAGCACCCGCCGTGTGTCTCCCGTGATAACATTCTCCGGTATTCGTAGTTTGCATCGGGTTGGTAAGCCGGGATGGCCCCCTAGCCGAAACAGTGCTCTACCCCCGGAGATGAATTCACGAGGCGCTACCTAAATAGCTTTCGGGGAGAACCAGCTATCTCCCGGTTTGATTGGCCTTTCACCCCCAGCCACAAGTCATCCGCTAATTTTTCAACATTAGTCGGTTCGGTCCTCCAGTTAGTGTTACCCAACCTTCAACCTGCCCATGGCTAGATCACCGGGTTTCGGGTCTATACCCTGCAACTTAACGCCCAGTTAAGACTCGGTTTCCCTTCGGCTCCCCTATTCGGTTAACCTTGCTACAGAATATAAGTCGCTGACCCATTATACAAAAGGTACGCAGTCACCCCATTAAGAGGCTCCCACTGCTTGTACGTACACGGTTTCAGGTTCTTTTTCACTCCCCTCGCCGGGGTTCTTTTCGCCTTTCCCTCACGGTACTGGTTCACTATCGGTCAGTCAGGAGTATTTAGCCTTGGAGGATGGTCCCCCCATATTCAGACAGGATACCACGTGTCCCGCCCTACTCATCGAGCTCACAACCTGTGTGCTTTCGTGTACGGGGCTGTCACCCTGTATCGCCGGACTTTCCAGACCGTTCCACTAACACACAAGCTGATTCAGGCTCTGGGCTGCTCCCCGTTCGCTCGCCGCTACTGGGGGAATCTCGGTTGATTTCTTTTCCTCGGGGTACTTAGATGTTTCAGTTCCCCCGGTTCGCCTCGTTTGACTATGTATTCATCAAACGATAGTGCAACGGATTGCACTGGGTTTCCCCATTCGGACATCGCCGGGTCAAAGGTTCATATCACCTCGCCGGCGCTTTTCGCAGATTAGCACGTCCTTCATCGCCTCTGACTGCCAGGGCATCCACCGTGTACGCTTAGTCACTTAACCTCACAACCCGAAGATGTTTCTTTCGATTCATCATCGCGCTGCAAAAATTTGAGAGACTCGAACACACCGCCATCTGTTCTTATTACGGAGAACAGACACTGTGTGTCGTTTCAATTTTCAGCTTGATCCAGATTTTTAAAGAGCAAATATCTCAAACATCACCCGAAGATGAGTTTTGAGATATTAAGGCAGGTGACTTTCACTCACAAACCAGCAAGTGGCGTCCCCTAGGGGATTCGAACCCCTGTTACCGCCGTGAAAGGGCGGTGTCCTGGGCCTCTAGACGAAGGGGACACTTAAGTCTCACTCGCAAGACGCCTTGCTTTTTACTTTTCATCAGACAATCTGTGTGAGCACTACAAAGGCAGGTTCTTTAAGGTAAGGAGGTGATCCAACCGCAGGTTCCCCTACGGTTACCTTGTTACGACTTCACCCCAGTCATGAATCACAAAGTGGTAAGCGCCCTCCCGAAGGTTAAGCTACCTACTTCTTTTGCAACCCACTCCCATGGTGTGACGGGCGGTGTGTACAAGGCCCGGGAACGTATTCACCGTGGCATTCTGATCCACGATTACTAGCGATTCCGACTTCATGGAGTCGAGTTGCAGACTCCAATCCGGACTACGACATACTTTATGAGGTCCGCTTGCTCTCGCGAGGTCGCTTCTCTTTGTATATGCCATTGTAGCACGTGTGTAGCCCTGGTCGTAAGGGCCATGATGACTTGACGTCATCCCCACCTTCCTCCAGTTTATCACTGGCAGTCTCCTTTGAGTTCCCGGCCGGACCGCTGGCAACAAAGGATAAGGGTTGCGCTCGTTGCGGGACTTAACCCAACATTTCACAACACGAGCTGACGACAGCCATGCAGCACCTGTCTCACGGTTCCCGAAGGCACTAAGGCATCTCTGCCGAATTCCGTGGATGTCAAGACCAGGTAAGGTTCTTCGCGTTGCATCGAATTAAACCACATGCTCCACCGCTTGTGCGGGCCCCCGTCAATTCATTTGAGTTTTAACCTTGCGGCCGTACTCCCCAGGCGGTCGACTTAACGCGTTAGCTCCGGAAGCCACGCCTCAAGGGCACAACCTCCAAGTCGACATCGTTTACGGCGTGGACTACCAGGGTATCTAATCCTGTTTGCTCCCCACGCTTTCGCACCTGAGCGTCAGTCTTTGTCCAGGGGGCCGCCTTCGCCACCGGTATTCCTCCAGATCTCTACGCATTTCACCGCTACACCTGGAATTCTACCCCCCTCTACAAGACTCAAGCCTGCCAGTTTCGAATGCAGTTCCCAGGTTGAGCCCGGGGATTTCACATCCGACTTGACAGACCGCCTGCGTGCGCTTTACGCCCAGTAATTCCGATTAACGCTTGCACCCTCCGTATTACCGCGGCTGCTGGCACGGAGTTAGCCGGTGCTTCTTCTGCGGGTAACGTCAATCAACACGGTTATTAACCGTACTGCCTTCCTCCCCGCTGAAAGTGCTTTACAACCCGAAGGCCTTCTTCACACACGCGGCATGGCTGCATCAGGCTTGCGCCCATTGTGCAATATTCCCCACTGCTGCCTCCCGTAGGAGTCTGGACCGTGTCTCAGTTCCAGTGTGGCTGGTCATCCTCTCAGACCAGCTAGGGATCGTCGCCTTGGTGAGCCATTACCTCACCAACTAGCTAATCCCATCTGGGCACATCCGATGGCAAGAGGCCCGAAGGTCCCCCTCTTTGGTCTTGCGACATTATGCGGTATTAGCTACCGTTTCCAGTAGTTATCCCCCTCCATCGGGCAGTTTCCCAGACATTACTCACCCGTCCGCCACTCGTCACCCAAGGAGCAAGCTCCTCTGTGCTACCGTTCGACTTGCATGTGTTAGGCCTGCCGCCAGCGTTCAATCTGAGCCATGATCAAACTCTTCAATTTAAAAGTTTGATGCTCAATGAATTAAACTTCGTAATGAATTACGTGTTCACTCGTTGAGACTTGGTATTCATTTATCGTCCGAGGACGTTAAGAATCCATGTCACCTTGAGTGCCCACACAGATTGTCTGATAAATTGTTAAAGAGCAGTGCAACGCGGCTTTCGCTCACCGTTGCGAGGTGGCGTATATTACGCTTTCCTCTTTCAGAGTCAACCCGTTATTTCAGGATTTTCTCTTCAACCGACTCGGCTGTTTGTGTGAAGTGATTCACATCCGCCGTGTCGATGGAGGCGCATTATAGGGAGTTCTCCGCAGGCCGCAATAGAAAAATTGCAGAAAAATGACTGACTGCTGCATTCCACAGCAAAAGCCCGCCTTATACCCTTTTGCACACAGACTTATCCACAATGCTGCGAAAAAGTGAAAATTCGCGAGCGTTGCGCAAACGTTTTCGTTAAAATGCCCCCGCTAAAACAAGGATGCCCCGTAAGGGGCGTTAGCTGAGTTTTTAGATGAAAATTCAGCTAACGCTCTCTGTAATCGTCAAATCCAGGGGATTTACCATGCAACAACGTCGTCCAATCCGCCGCGCGCTGCTCAGTGTTTCTGACAAAGCCGGTATCGTCGAATTCGCCCAGGCACTTTCTGCACGCGGTGTGGAACTGCTATCTACAGGGGGCACTGCCCGTCTGTTAGCTGATAAAGGCCTGCCGGTGACCGAAGTTTCCGATTACACCGGTTTCCCGGAAATGATGGATGGACGCGTTAAGACCCTGCATCCGAAAGTGCATGGTGGGATCCTTGGCCGCCGCGGCCAGGATGATGCCATCATGGCTGAGCACAGCATCTCTCCTATTGATATGGTCGTTGTTAACCTTTATCCGTTTGCCCAGACCGTCGCCCGCGAAGGCTGTTCTCTGGAAGATGCGGTAGAGAATATCGATATCGGCGGCCCGACCATGGTGCGCTCGGCGGCGAAGAACCATAAAGATGTCGCCATCGTTGTAAAGAGCAGCGACTACAACGCTATTATTGAAGAGATGGATGCCAACGAAGGCTCCCTGACCCTCGACACCCGCTTCGACCTCGCCATTAAAGCCTTCGAACACACCGCCGCCTACGACAGCATGATCGCCAACTATTTTGGCAGCATGGTGCCGGCCTATCACGGCGAGACAAAAGAAGCCGCCGGCCGCTTCCCGCGCACCCTGAACCTGAACTTCATTAAGAAGCAGGATATGCGCTACGGCGAAAACAGCCACCAGCAGGCAGCCTTCTATATAGAAGAAGAGATCAAAGAAGCCTCTGTTGCGACCGCGCAGCAAGTTCAGGGCAAAGCGCTTTCCTATAACAATATCGCCGATACCGATGCCGCACTGGAATGTGTGAAAGAGTTCAGCGAGCCGGCCTGCGTTATCGTTAAACACGCTAACCCATGCGGCGTAGCGGTCAGTTCCTCTATTCTGGATGCTTACGATCGCGCGTACAAAACCGACCCAACCTCCGCGTTCGGCGGTATCATCGCCTTTAACCGCGAACTGGATGCGCAGACCGCGCAGGCTATTATCTCCCGCCAGTTTGTAGAAGTGATCATTGCACCGTCTGCGACTGAAGAAGCCCTGAAGATCACTGCCGCGAAACAGAACGTCCGCGTGCTGACCTGTGGTGAGTGGACCGCACGCGTCCCCGGTCTTGATTTCAAACGCGTTAACGGCGGCCTGCTGGTTCAGGACCGCGATCTGGGTATGGTGACCGAAGGCGAACTGCGTGTTGTTTCCAAACGCCAGCCGACCGAACAGGAACTGCGTGATGCGCTGTTCTGCTGGAAAGTGGCGAAGTTCGTGAAATCCAACGCTATCGTGTATGCCAAAGAGAACATGACCATTGGCATAGGCGCAGGTCAGATGAGCCGCGTCTACTCCGCGAAAATCGCCGGGATCAAAGCAGGCGATGAAGGTCTGGAAGTGAAAGGTTCCGCGATGGCCTCTGATGCGTTCTTCCCGTTCCGTGATGGTATTGATGCCGCTGCCGCCGTTGGCGTGAGCTGTGTGATTCAGCCAGGCGGTTCTATCCGTGATGACGAAGTGATTGCCGCTGCCGACGAACACGGTATTGCGATGATCTTCACCGACATGCGTCACTTCCGCCATTAATTTTCGGAGCAGACAATGAAAGTATTAGTGATTGGTAACGGCGGGCGCGAGCACGCGCTGGCATGGAAAGCGGCACAGTCACCGCTGGTCGACACCGTTTTCGTCGCACCGGGCAACGCAGGCACAGCGCTGGAACCCACGCTGCAAAACGTCGCCATTGGCGTAACCGATATTCCGGCGCTGCTGAGCTTTGCTCAGAGCGAGAAGATTGATCTGACCATCGTTGGCCCGGAAGCGCCGCTGGTGATTGGCGTTGTGGATGCGTTCCGTGCCGCAGGGCTGAAAATCTTCGGCCCAACCGAAGGCGCTGCTCAACTGGAAGGCTCTAAAGCCTTCACCAAAGATTTCCTCGCGCGTCATAACATTCCGACAGCGGAATACCAGAACTTCACCGAAGTGGAACCTGCGCTGGCCTGGCTGCGCGAAAAAGGCGCTCCGATCGTTATCAAAGCAGACGGTCTGGCTGCCGGTAAAGGCGTGATCGTGGCAATGACGCTCGAGGAAGCCGAAGCGGCCGTCAATGACATGCTGGCTGGCAACGCCTTTGGCGACGCAGGCCACCGTATCGTTATCGAAGAGTTCCTCGACGGTGAAGAAGCCAGCTTTATCGTGATGGTTGACGGTGAGCATGTGCTGCCTATGGCGACCAGCCAGGATCATAAACGCGTCGGTGATGGCGATACCGGTCCGAATACGGGCGGTATGGGCGCTTATTCCCCCGCTCCGGTGGTGACGGATGAAGTCCACCAGCGCACCATGGAGCGTATCATTTGGCCAACCGTTAAAGGTATGGCCGCCGAAGGGAATACCTATACCGGCTTCCTGTATGCCGGTCTGATGATCGACAAACAGGGCAACCCGAAGGTTATCGAGTTCAACTGCCGCTTCGGCGATCCGGAAACCCAGCCGATCATGCTGCGCATGAAATCCGATCTGGTGGATCTGTGTCTCGCAGCCTGCGATGGCAAGCTGGATGAGAAAACCTCCGATTGGGATGAGCGCGCGTCTCTTGGTGTCGTTATTGCTGCGGGTGGTTATCCGGGTAATTACAACACCGGTGACGAGATCCACGGACTGCCGCTGGAAGAAGTGGCGGATGGCAAAGTCTTCCACGCCGGCACAAAGCTTTCCGACGATGACCGCGTTCTTACCAACGGCGGTCGCGTGCTGTGCGCGACTGCGCTGGGCCACACCGTTGCCGAAGCACAGAAGCGTGCATACGCCTTAATGGAAAATATCCAGTGGGAAGGTAGCTTTAGCCGTAAAGATATCGGTTATCGCGCAATTGCCCGCGAGCAAAACAGCTAACGGCTGAGCTTTGCCAGCAGCGTTTTGCGCGTGATGCCCAACTGACGGGCGGCTTCTGTTTTGTTGCCGCCCGTTTTTTCGAGCGCAGCGAGGATCGCTTCTTTCTCTACATCGACCAGCGGCTGAATAACATCATCGCCGTGTGGCGCGTTCGCAATCGGCGTACCGACAATCGCCAGTGGCAGCTCGCGCTCAGAAATAAACTCTCCGGTCAGCAAGACCACCGCCCGTTCAATCGCATTCTCCAGCTCACGAATATTGCCCGGCCATGTGTAGTGAATCAGCAAGTCCATCGCCTGCGGCGTAAATCCCTGTACCGCTTTACGGTTACGCTCGGCGTAACGTTGCAGGAAATAACGCGCCAGCGGAGGGATATCTTCCCTGCGTTGACGCAGCGGCGGCATGTCGATAGTCACGACGTTCAGGCGGTAGTAGAGATCCTGACGAAAACGCCCGGCGCTAACCTCCCCGGCTAAATCCCGGTGGGTGGCGGCAATCAGCCGTACGTCAACCGAAAGGGTCTGGTTGCTGCCCACGCGCTGCACCTCGCGCTCCTGAATCGCCCGCAACAGACGCACCTGCATTAACGGGGAGATATCGCCGATCTCATCGAGGAAGAGCGTGCCGCCATCTGCTTCAACAAAGCGCCCGTCCCGACGTTTGTCCGCGCCGGTGAACGCGCCTTTCTCATGGCCAAACAGCTCCGACTCCAGCAACGACTCGTTGAGCGCCGCACAGTTGAGGGTAACCAACGGCCCGTGGCTGCGACCACTGCTGGCGTGCAGCGCCCGTGCGACCAGCTCTTTCCCGGTTCCCGACTCGCCGTGAATCAATACCGTCGCATCGGAGGGCGCAACCAGCGCAATATTATTCAGCAGCGCCCGCATCGCCGGGCTATCCCCCACCATGCCAAACTGAGCAGCGGGGGTGCCTGTGACAGGGGACTCACTCAGCCGCGTATGCGCCAGCGCCTGAGACAGCGTCTGCTGCAACTTGTCAAAGTCCAGCGGCTTGATGAGGTAGTCCAGCGCACCGGATTTCAGCGCCTCCACTGCGGTATCGACGCTGGAGTACGCGGTCATGATCAGAACGGGAATCGACGGGTTCAAGATTTTGATCTCTTTCAGCGTTTCGATACCGTCCATCTCCGCCATGCGAATATCGCAAAGCACCAGATCAAACACCTGCTGACGTACCTGTTCCAGCGCCTGTACGCCGTTATGAGCCAGCGCAACCCGGTATCCCCAGCCCCGCAACAGCGCCTGTAAAATAGTGCAGTGGCTGATGTCATCGTCCACCACCAGAATATCGACCTGCCCGCCACTCATCCTTGTTCATCCTTTTGTTGCCCGTTGACCGGCAAAAAGAGAGTAAATACCGCGCCCTTGCCGGGAGCACTCCCGGCATGAATTATTCCGCCGTGCTGCTCAATAATGTTCTGCACGACGGCCAGGCCAAGCCCGGTGCCGTCGGCTCTGGTGGTGTAATACGGCGTGAAGATGGCCTGTAACTGTTCCGCCGTCATCCCCTTACCACTGTCCGCAACGCTTACCTTAACTCGCCCGTCGCCACATTCGCTCGCTGCGACCGTAATTACGCCATCGTGATCAATGGCGTGGATAGCATTAAGGTAGAGGTTCAGCAGCACCTGCTTCAAACGATCCGGATCGGCCTGGATGCGGCATAGCTCTGGCTGCGGGGTGAAATTGAGCATAATCGCCCGACTGGCGGCATCCTGGCTAACCAACCGAAGCGAATGTCTAATCACTTCATTCAGATCAACGGACTGGTAGGTTAAATGGGCCGGACGCACCAGTTCCAGCATCTCACTGACGACCCGGTTCAGACGATCGGCCTCCTTCGCCATCACCTGGGCCAGTTGATGCGCTTCTCCATCAGGCGGAGTGCGTTCGGCAAAATACTTTGCCAGCCCCTTGATGGAAGACAGCGGATTGCGGATCTCATGCGCGACCCCTGCGGCCAGATGCCCAAGCGCCACCAGCTTTTCTTTACGCGCCATCGCCTCCTGCAATTGTTTACGCGAATGCTGATAGCGGCGAAACCAGAACTGGCTCAACACCGTTGCAATCATTACCACCCCTGCCGCGCAAAGCATAATGACCATATTGCGCAGGCCACGGGCATTGGCCGTGTCCAGTTCTCGTGTATCAAAGGCGATGAAAATCACCTGCGGTAGCCCGGCACGCTGTTCGGCAGATTCGCGGGGCATCATACGCATATGATGCCCACCACCGCTGTTCAGCGGGCGGAATTGACGATAAATCTCCAGAGCCGGTTCCGGCTGTTCGAGCCGCCGCCAGCGTTCCTCCAGGTCAATCTTCAGTTCGTGCATCGTATCGGCGGAGTACAGTGTCCCGCCAACCTGGTTCGGATCACTATGGGCAAGAATTTTGCCGTTCTCATCCGTCACCGCAAACCACAGCACGCCAGGCTGCCAGGCCATCTCCTCCAGCAGTGCCTGAAGTTGCGTATGATGCATACGCATACCCAAACCCACGCGGGTTCCGGACTCCAGGGCGCGAATCAACACGCTGCCTTTCTCCTGGATAGTCTGCCGCACAGCCTCATTTTCCCGGCCATAATCACGCACGATAAGCGCGGAGAACAGGCACACCAGTAGCAGAATAAAGCCAGTCAATAGCCAGCTCAGACCCACGGCGACGGAATCCTTCGACAACCGCATCATGTTCATTACTACTCCCTTTATTTGCTGCTCCCGTTCACGCAGCAGAAATCATGCCATTTTTCCGCCACGGCAAACCTGCCTCCTGCCATAAACCCGCAAGGAAAACGAGTAAAAATGACCCGTCTCGCCCTTCATCGTGAGTCATTTTTACTCGCCCCACCGGCCTGTAGCGCAACAATACCCCTATATTCTGCTGGTTTCTCATCCTGGCATGGAAGATGCAAATCACTAAATAACGACAACCAGGAGAATGAACCATGAAACGGAACCAAAAACTGACGCTGACACTCATCACCCTCGCCGCGCTGACTTTAGGTAGCAGCTCAGCATGGGCCAGGCACCACGGGAATAACGGTAACGGGATGGGCCCGCAGGGCTATAGCCAACTGACCACCGAACAACAGGCTACTGTCCAGAAGCTACATAACGATTTTTATGAGCAAACCCGTGCGTTACGTCAGCAACTCACCTCAAAACGTTATGAATACAATGCGTTATTAACCGCAGATAAGCCGGACAGCGCAAAAATAGAGTCCGCAGCCCAGGAAATGGAAACGCTAAGCCAAAAACTGGACCAGCAGCGAGTCAAGTTTGATATCGCCTTAGCACAGGCAGGGATTCCTCGCGGTGAAGGTATGGGACGCGGAAGTTGTGGCGGAGGCCGCGACCATATGGGAATGAATCACTGGTAAAACTTAGAAACTTTTCTCAGTTGGCTGCCAGGTACAAAAATCCTCATTTGCCACCAGCAGCAACTGAGATCCTTCGGGACCTTCCAGCCACGCTACGCTCACTTCCGCCGATGAATGATTCTGCCGACGCTCTATATGGCTGATAGCCAGAGAATCGAGGTCGGGTTTGATGGTTTGACCTTCGCATGTTGTAACGGAACCATTGGCATGCCAACGGCCCTGGCGCAGCACGACGCGCCCCAGGCGCAATGCGTCGCTGGTCTGCCGTAGCTGGTTTGCACGATAACGGTAGAGCGCGACCTGATCGCTGGAAAGCTGCTCTTTCTGACCATTGACTTCACGCTGCATGAAACTCAGCTCGCCGTGGTCATCAAAGCGCACGCGGATGTGTTCCGGTGTTTTACCATAGATATTAAGTTCAATCAGCCGAAGCTCATCGCCCTGCCAGCGGTATTCACTTAAAGAGGTATTCCCGTTGTGCCAAGGGCTAAAAGCGGCGAGAAGATGGGTCTCGCTGTCTGAATCTTTGCGCCAAAGGCGCTCTGCTCCCTGGTCCCCGGCATAGCCGCTGGCGGTGAAGGGGGGGAGTGAGGAGTTGTGGCTACAGGCAGTTAATAACAGCACGCCCGCCAGCACCCGTGATCGGCGCCAGAAAGACAAAAGGGGCCGCAAAGCCCCTTCGATAAAACTGTTCACTGCCACGCCTGTCTTACTTAACAGAGTCTTTCAGTGCCTTACCAGAAACAAACGCCGGTACATTAGCTGCGGCGATTTTGATTTCTTTACCGGTCTGCGGGTTGCGGCCAGTACGCTCAGCGCGGTGGTTCACTTTGAAGGTACCGAAACCAACCAGTTGTACAGCATCGCCTTCTTTCAGAGACTCAGTAATCGCAGCCAGGGTGGATTCCAGAGCAGCTTTCGCTTGCGCTTTAGACAGATCAGCCTTGTCTGCAATTACATCAATCAGTTGAGTCTTGTTCATAAGTTATCCTTTCAATGTGTTTATCGCTTGCTAAGCATCGAGTGCGACGGAAATGCCAGAAAAGCACTCTCCTGCATACACGCACCGATAGCCACTTTTTTTCGCCCCCCAAATGTAGACCAGACGGGGGTGCGAAGGGAAGCCTCCCAGGACGACAAAACAGGCGTTAAATCACGTTTTGTTGTCTCATTGCTGCAAATTTATACCGATATTACTGTCCCCGGCCTCACGCAGGTCTGCGCGCAGGCCTTTGATCAGTTCAATATCGCGTTCTTCACAAGCAGCCAAAAGGCGGAAAATCTCCCACTGAATGTCCCATTCCTGCTCCACCGCTGGGTTTTCTTTGAGCTCTTCGTCGGTCATTTCGCGACCTGCGTGAGTCATTTCCAGCATCGCAACGGTGGTAATAGACGTCTTGCTAACCTCAATCGCGTACTCTGTCGATTCACCGCTCAGGAGAGCATGAATAAGATCGCTTAGCGCCACACAAGCATCAATCGCCGGGTAGACACCGTACATATCGTAGTCGTCAGCCGAAGGAATTGCCTCTTCCAGCTTCTCAAGCTGGTTATCGAAATTCACCTTTGCATCTTTTACCGTCAGCGTTTCCCACACCAAATCGAGAATGCGGCGATAAAGCTGCGGATCGCCAAACTCCGTTTCCTGGCAGAACATGGCGTAATTGGGATACATGCGCTCGCAAAGAGAGGCCATAAAGGTAACGTGCTGCCACGTTGCCAGCTTCTCCAGACGCAGGTGAATCGGGTTTTGTAACATGATAGGTTCTCTGATGCAGAAATTAGCGGCAGTGTACCTGAATCAACGCTGAATTTCCTGCCAACGAGCGAATGCAGGGCGGCCGGATGCGACAGCGTCGGCCCAACGGGTCGGTTCAGGCAGCCGATAGCCTTTCATGCAACGCTGCACCCAGGCCAGCGCGGTATCCGTGCTCACCCGATGCCCTGTCGCCACGAAAAGAGGGTTACAGCGCGCCTTACTGCGCCAGACCCATGCCAGTTGCTCGCCTTTGTCCATCAACGGCGCCAGGGCGCCCGGTTCGTCAGAGAGTGGCTCAAACTTACCGCACAGCCGTTTTTTCGCCACGCCAATGGTTGGCACATCCACCAGCAGGCCAAAGTGGCTGGCAACCCCCAGACGCCGGGGATGTGATATTCCATGGCCATCGACAAATAGCAGATCCGGTTTTTGTGAGAGTTGCTCCCACGCCGCAAGCAGCGCGGGATATTCACGGAAAGAGAGAAAGCCGGGGATATAAGGCATCGTGGTCGCAATACGCGCCACTTTATACTCAACCAGTTCCAGTTCAGGCCAGGTCAACAGCACCATCGCAGCACGCGTCACTTCGCCGCCTTGCTCAAACCCTACATCCGCGCCGCCGATCAGGGCGGGAGGATCTTTTTCCAGACGATCCTCACGGGAAACAGAAGAGGCCAGTTCAATTTGTTGAGCGCGTAGCGACGCGAGATCCATAACGACTCCTTACTTGTGATACTGGGCTGAGAGTCTGTGCACCGCCTCCACAAATACGCCAGCATGTTCTGGCGGCACATCCTGATGGATGCCGTGACCGAGGTTGAACACATGCCCTTCACCCTGACCGAAACCAGCAAGT
Source organism: Phytobacter diazotrophicus (assembly GCF_052061655.1). Lineage (NCBI taxonomy): Bacteria > Pseudomonadati > Pseudomonadota > Gammaproteobacteria > Enterobacterales > Enterobacteriaceae > Phytobacter > Phytobacter diazotrophicus. The sequence goes on from NZ_CM125428.1 coordinate 5,353,738, forward strand.
ATAGACGCCACTTCGTCTTCGATGCGGCCAGGTGCGGCATAAAGCATCGAGGGATCCATGTTGCCCTGCAGCGCCACTTTGTGGCCGACACGGCGGCGTGCATCGCTGATATCTGTCGTCCAGTCGAGACCCAGAGCGTCACAACCCGTCTCCGCCATCGCTTCCAGCCACTGCCCACCGCCTTTGGTAAACAGCGTCACCGGTACACGCTTGCCCTCGTTTTCACGCAGCAGGCCGTCGACGATTTTATGCATGTAATAGAGCGAGAACTGCTTGTAATCGCGCCCGGTCAGCACGCCGCCCCAGGTGTCGAAAATCATCACCGATTGCGCACCCGCTTTGATCTGCGCGTTGAGGTACAGGGTGACGCTGCTGGCCAGCTTATCAAGCAACAAATGCAGCGTTTGCGGTTCGGCGTACATCATCTTTTTAATAACGGTAAAGGCTTTACTGCTGCCGCCTTCCACCATATAGGTTGCCAGCGTCCACGGACTGCCAGAGAAGCCAATCAGCGGCACTTCACCTTTCAGTTCACGGCGAATGGTACGCACGGCGTTCATGACGTAACCCAGTTCCTGCTCCGGGTCCGGCACGGGCAGTTTTTCAACATCCGCACAACAGGTAATGGGAGAGGTAAAACGTGGGCCTTCGCCCGCCTCGAAATAGAGCCCTAACCCCATCGCGTCCGGGATAGTCAGGATGTCGGAAAAAAGAATGGCCGCATCCAGCTTGTAGCGACGCAAAGGCTGAAGGGTGACTTCGCACGCCAGTTCGGCATTTTTGCACAGCGACATAAAATCACCCGCCTGTGCGCGCGTCGCTTTGTACTCCGGGAGATAGCGACCAGCCTGACGCATCATCCATACTGGCGTCACATCCACGGGCTGGCGCAGAAGTGCGCGAAGGTAGCGATCGTTTTTTAATTCGGTCATGTTTACAGTTCCTTATTGCGTCAGCCCGCCAGTGTAACACTACTCGTTCTTTACTCGTATTCTGCCCGGCACTGCGCCACCGTATCTTCAATCAAACGACGGGCAACAGTACCGGGCGGAGGCAGCAGCGGCAGGTCGTCGTAGCGGTACCAGCCCGCATCCAGCAGCTCTTTAGGATCGATAACAATCTCCCCGCTGTCATATTCCGCCATAAAAGCCGTCATTAGCGATTGCGGGAAAGGCCAGGGTTGCGAGGTGATGTAACGCAGGTTTTTCACTTTGATGCCGCTCTCTTCCATCACTTCACGCGCGACGGCCTGTTCCAGCGTTTCGCCCACTTCGACGAAACCGGCCAGAACGGTGTAAATACCATTGCGATGACGGGTGTGCTGAGCCAACAGAATTTTATCATCGCGGCGAATGGCAACGATAATGCAGGGCGCAATCTGCGGGTAATAACGTTCGCGGCAGTGGTCACATAACATGGCCCACTCTGTCTTGCTGGGGTGCATAGTATGTCCGCAATACCCACAAAACTTATGTGAGCGGTAAAACTCAGCCAGTTGAACACCGCGCCCGGCCAGTTGAAACAATCCAGCATCCTGTTCAATCACCTGGCGGACAGTTCCCATCTCCTGTCGACGATTCTGGCGGATCATCCACACAGGTTCGCCTTCCCATTCGCCTATCTGGAGTGCGCTTTGCCCCACAAGATCGAAATTTCCTGCATTACCGAGTGGTAATTCTCCCCCGGGCAACCATAATTTTTGTTCATGGCTTACGATCCACCAGCCATGATCTGATGACTCGATAATACGATGCATTTGTTTGCACTACCTTAGCTTTACTGGCATGTTGTTAACATTATTATTACATTCGAGCGTTTTTTAATCTTAATATTGCGGAGTCAATTATGCTAAACCAGTTAGCAACCCTGGCGGAACGAATTGGAGGAAGTAACGAACTGGTCGACAACTGGCTGTATAACCGAAAACAGCTACTGGTTCATTACTACAACCTGGTTGGCATAACACCTGGAAAAGGCTCGTACATGCAGCTGAATGAAAAAGCGCTGGACGAATTCTGTCATAACCTGGTTGAATACCTTTCCGCCGGTCATTTTAATATTTATGAACGGATTATCGGTGAAATGGAAGGGACCAGCCCACTTTTAGCCTCCACGCAGATTTACCCTCTCCTCGAAGCCAATACCCTGGAAATTATGGAGTACTACGACTCCAGCCTGGAAAATGCTATCGATGATGACAATTACGCTGAATTTCAGCAGGCGCTGTCTGATATCGGCGAAGCGCTTGCAGCCCGCTTTTCACTTGAAGACAAGTTGATCGTACTGGCATACGACAACAATCTTAAAGACGGCGCCAACGACGAAAGTGGAATGGCGCGTCCTGCTTGAGTTCTTTCTGATTAACGCGTAGTTTAAAAAACAGTCCCCGTCTTCGGACGGGGTTTTTCTTGTCGGAGTGCCTATATTTCCACAAAAGCATTCGCGATGCCCTAAAGAGGCGGCGCGAAGGATGAAGTGGAAAAGGCTGAGACCGTTAATTCGGGATCCGCGGAACCTGATCAGGTTAGAACCTGCGAAGGGAACAAGAGTAATCCATTCACATCAATCACCCTTGCGGTGATCTGCTGTTATTACTCCATCCGTCGTCTGACAAGCCATGTCCTTAACATTTGGAATGAGCTATGTCTGCAAACCAACTTACACGCCGTGAACAACGCGCCCAGGCGCAGCATTTTATCGACACGCTGGAAGGCACCGCTTTCCCGAATTCAAAACGCATCTATATTACCGGCTCACAGCCTGATATTCGTGTTCCGATGCGCGAAATCCAGCTTAGTCCGACGCTTATCGGCGGCTCAAAAGACAACCCTCAATACGAAGAAAACGAGGCGATTCCGGTCTATGACACGTCCGGTCCCTATGGCGACCCGAATGTGACTATCGACGTACAGCAGGGGCTGGCGAAACTGCGTCAGCCGTGGATCGATGCCCGCGACGATACCGAAAAACTGCGCGATCGCAGTTCGGTATACACCAAAGAGCGGCTTGCGGATGACGGCCTGAACGACCTGCGTTTTAGCGGCTTACTGACACCGAAACGGGCCAAAGCGGGCCAGCGTGTCACCCAGTTGCATTATGCGCGTCAGGGGATGGTGACCCCGGAGATGGAGTTTATCGCCATCCGTGAAAACATGGGCCGCGAGCGTATCCGCGGTGAGGTGTTGCGCCAGCAGCATCCTGGCCACGGCTTTGGCGCTAACCTGCCAGAAAATATCACCCCGGAATTTGTGCGCGACGAAGTGGCTGCCGGACGCGCCATCATCCCCGCCAACATCAACCACCCGGAGTCGGAACCGATGATCATCGGCCGCAATTTCCTGGTGAAGGTTAATGCCAACATCGGTAACTCCGCGGTCACCTCCTCCATCGAGGAAGAGGTGGAAAAACTGGTCTGGTCAACCCGCTGGGGTGCCGATACGGTGATGGATCTGTCGACGGGCCGCTATATTCACGAAACCCGCGAGTGGATCCTGCGTAACAGCCCGGTGCCAATTGGTACTGTACCGATCTACCAGGCGCTGGAGAAGGTGAACGGCATCGCCGAAAACCTGACATGGGAAGCGTTCCGCGACACCCTGCTGGAGCAGGCTGAGCAAGGCGTGGACTACTTCACCATCCACGCGGGCGTGTTGCTGCGCTACGTGCCGATGACTGCCAAACGCCTGACCGGCATCGTGTCACGCGGCGGTTCGATTATGGCGAAATGGTGCTTATCCCATCACAAAGAGAACTTCCTCTACGAGCACTTCCGTGAAATCTGCGAAATCTGCGCCGCCTATGATGTCTCACTGTCACTGGGCGATGGCCTGCGACCCGGCTCAATTCAGGATGCCAATGACGAAGCGCAATTCGCCGAACTTCGCACGCTGGGCGAGCTGACTAAAATTGCCTGGGAGTACGATGTGCAGGTGATGGTTGAAGGCCCTGGCCACGTGCCGATGCAGATGATTCGTCGCAACATGACCGAAGAGCTGGAGCATTGTCACGAAGCGCCGTTCTACACCCTGGGGCCGCTGACCACCGATATCGCACCGGGCTACGACCACTTCACCTCCGGGATTGGCGCGGCGATGATCGGCTGGTTCGGCTGCGCCATGCTCTGCTATGTCACGCCAAAAGAGCACCTCGGTTTGCCAAACAAAGAGGATGTGAAGCAAGGGCTGATTACCTACAAGATCGCCGCGCATGCCGCGGATCTCGCCAAAGGCCATCCCGGCGCGCAGATCCGCGATAACGCCATGTCCAAAGCGCGTTTCGAATTCCGCTGGGAAGACCAGTTCAACCTTGCGCTCGACCCGTTCACCGCCCGTGCGTATCACGATGAAACCCTGCCGCAGGAGTCGGGCAAAGTCGCCCACTTCTGCTCCATGTGCGGGCCGAAATTCTGCTCAATGAAAATCAGCCAGGAAGTGCGCGATTACGCCGCAGCCCAGACCATCGAAGTGGGGATGGCGGATATGTCAGAAAACTTCCGCGCCAAAGGCGGTGAAATCTATCTCAAAAAGGAGGAGGCCTGATGTATCAACCCGATTTCCCAAGAGTGCCCCTTCGCTTAGGCCTTTACCCGGTGGTGGACAGCGTGGCGTGGATTGAACGCCTGCTCGACGCCGGCGTGCGAACCATTCAGCTACGCATCAAAGATAAGCGTGATGAAGAGGTTGAAGCCGACGTTGTAGCGGCCATTGCACTGGGGCGTCGTTACGATGCCCGCCTGTTTATCAACGACTACTGGCGGCTGGCGATAAAACATAACGCTTACGGTGTACATCTGGGTCAGGAAGACCTGGAAACCACCGATTTGAAGGCGATCCAGGCTGCGGAATTACGCCTCGGCGTATCGACTCACGACGATATGGAAATTGACGTGGCGCTCGCCGCACGCCCGTCCTATATCGCCCTGGGGCATGTCTTCCCGACGCAGACGAAACAGATGCCCTCCGCGCCGCAGGGACTGGAGCAACTGGCGCGGCATATCGAAAGGCTTGCCGATTATCCGACCGTCGCCATCGGCGGGATAAGCCTTGCCCGTGCGCCCGCAGTGCTGGGAACTGGCGTTGGCAGCATTGCGGTCGTCAGCGCGATTACGCAGGCGGCTGACTGGCGTGAGGCAACGGCGCAATTACTGGCTCTGGCGGGGGTTGGCGATGAATGATCGTGACTTTATGCGCTATAGCCGCCAGATGTTGCTGGAAGATATTGCCATCGACGGGCAACAAAAATTGCTCGCCAGCCGGGTGCTGATTATCGGGTTGGGCGGGTTAGGCTCCCCCGCCGCGCTCTACCTGGCGGGCGCAGGCGTGGGGACGCTGGTGCTGGCGGACGACGACGATGTGCATCTGAGTAATCTGCAGCGGCAAATCGTGTTTACCACTGACGACATTGCCCGGTCGAAATCGCAGGTCACTAAACAGCGACTGGGACGGCTGAACCCCGAAATTTCGCTGATCGCCCTTGAGCAGCGCCTTTCCGGCGAGGCGTTGCGCCACGCGGTGGACAATGCCGATCTGGTACTCGATTGCACCGATAATATGGCGACTCGTCAGGCGATTAATGCCGCCTGCGTCAGCACTGGTACACCGTTGATTACCGCCAGCGCCGTGGGTTTCGGGGGGCAGTTGATGGTGCTCACCCCGCCGTGGACCCATGGTTGCTATCGCTGTTTGTGGCCAGATGAACAAGAGCCCGAACGCAACTGCCGTACCGCCGGTGTGATCGGCCCGGTGGTTGGCGTGATGGGCACCCTTCAGGCACTCGAAGCGATCAAGCTTCTGAGCGGTATGAATACCAACACCAGCGAGTTACGTCTGTTTGATGCCCGCGCCAACAACTGGCGCAGTCTGGCATTACGCCGGGCCAGCGGTTGCCCGGTTTGCGGAGGGCTGCATGCACATTCAGTTCAATGACACGCCCATGCAGTTCGACGACGCGCTGACCGTCTCGGACCTGTTGCAGCAACTCGATCAGCTAAAACCCGGCGCCGCGCTGGCGCTTAATCAGCAAATTCTTCCGCGCGAGCGGTGGGAAGCGCATATCGTGCAGGACGGCGACCAGATCCTGCTTTTTCAGGTTATCGCAGGGGGCTGAGATGTTACGCATTGCAGATAAACAATTTGATTCACACCTGTTTACCGGTACCGGGAAATTTGCCAACGCAGCGCTGATGGTCGATGCCATCCGTGCGTCCGGCAGCCAGCTAGTCACACTGGCGATGAAGCGTGTCGATTTGCGTCAACATAACGATGCCATCCTCGCGCCACTGCTGGCAGCAGGCGTCACGCTACTGCCTAACACATCAGGGGCGAAAACGGCGCAAGAAGCTATTTTTGCCGCCCAACTGGCACGTGAAGCGCTGGGTACCCACTGGCTGAAACTGGAGATCCACCCCGATGCGCGCTGGCTTTTACCGGATCCTATCGAGACGCTAAAGGCGGCGGAAGCACTGGTGAAACAGGGGTTTGTCGTGCTGCCTTACTGTGGCGCAGACCCGGTGTTATGCAAGCGTCTTGAAGAGGCTGGTTGTGCCGCCGTCATGCCGCTGGGTGCTCCCATTGGTTCCAACCAGGGACTGGAAACGCGGGCGATGCTGGAGATCATCATTGAGCAGGCAACTGTGCCGGTGGTGGTTGATGCCGGTATCGGCGTACCCAGCCATGCGACACTGGCACTGGAAATGGGTGCTGATGCCGTACTGGTGAATACGGCGATTGCCGTGGCCGACGATCCGGTAACAATGGCGCATGCGTTCCGTCTGGCAGTTGAAGCTGGCATGCTGGCACGCCAGGCAGTCCCCGGCGGGCGCCACTCCCATGCCGTGGCCACCAGCCCGCTAACCGGTTTTCTGGAGGCCAGCGCATGAAGACGTTTACCGATTACTGGCGCACGCTGAACTGGAATGATCTTCGGCTACGCATTAACAGTAAGACGGCAGCCGATGTAGAGCGAGCCCTGAATGCCACGCGCCTGACCCGCGATGACCTCATGGCCCTGCTCTCTCCTGCTGCCAGCGCATATCTGGAACCTCTGGCACAAAAAGCGCAGCGCCTCACGCGCCAGCGCTTTGGCAACACGGTGAGCTTTTACGTCCCGTTGTACCTCTCTAACTTATGCGCCAACGACTGTACCTACTGCGGTTTTTCGATGAGTAACCACATCAAGCGCAAGACGCTCGATGAATCAGAGATCGCTCGCGAATGTGCAGCCATCCGCGAAATGGGCTTTGAACATTTGCTGCTGGTCACCGGCGAGCATCAGGGAAAAGTGGGAATGGACTATTTCCGTCGTCACCTGCCAACCATTCGTCGCCAGTTCGCCTCTTTGCAAATGGAAGTACAACCACTCTCCATGGCGGAATACGCCGAACTGAAAACGCTGGGGCTGGATGGCGTCATGGTGTATCAGGAAACCTGGCATGAAGCACAGTATGCCCGGCATCATCTGCGCGGCAAGAAACAGGATTTTTTCTGGCGACTGGAGACGCCGGACAGGCTAGGTCAGGCGGGTATTGATAAAATCGGTCTTGGCGCGTTGATTGGCCTTTCCGATAGCTGGCGGGTGGACTGCTACATGATGGCGGAGCATTTGTTGTGGTTACAGCAGCACTACTGGCAAAGCCGTTTTTCTGTTTCCTTCCCCCGATTACGCCCCTGCGCTGGCGGGATCGAGCCGGCCTCTATTATGGACGAACGTCAACTGGTGCAGACCATTTGCGCTTTCCGCCTCTTTTCGCCGGAAATCGAACTGTCACTCTCAACACGTGAATCACCCTGGTTTCGTGATCATGTGGTGCCGCTGGCCATTAATAACGTCAGCGCGTTTTCCAAAACGCAACCCGGCGGTTATGCCGATAATCATCCGGAACTGGAACAGTTTTCACCGCATGATGACCGGCGGCCAGAAGAGGTGGCCAGCGCGCTGGCAGCGCGTGGTTTACAGCCCGTGTGGAAAGACTGGGACAGCTGGCTGGGAAGAACGCCGCAAGAAAATGGCAACGTTGCCGTTACGCGCTGATATCTTTCGGGACGCTGCGCATTACACTCATCGGGGCGTTGTCGCTTACGCCCCGCCTCTCTTTGGTTAACCTCGTTTTCCCGTCGCTTGATATAAATCAGCCAACCCCGCGTTTCCCGGCGCAAATTTCCCTTCATTTATGCCTCATGGTGTAACATTAACCAATTGAATAGATTAATAGCACTGAACGTCTTTTTTATTTACCGCGCCACGCTTGCCTATACTTTCCAGGTCACTGTCCAACGCTCTCGAAGATAACGAACATGTATAGCCGAAAACTTTCGTTCACTACACCCATTCTGGTGAGTTTTACCGGCATCTTTCTTTGCCTGGCCGTCATTGCCACGCTGGTCATTTTAAGCCAAAGGAAAGACATTACTGATAACTATCACAAGGTTAATCAGACGTTTACGCATAACATTGCGGTCAACTATGCCGAAGCCGTTTTTCAGGAGAATGATTATATTCTCAACCAGGCCGCAGCCTACTTTTCCCGTTATAACCGCCTCGATAGCGCGGTAAATTTCACCTCGCCTGAGGGATTACAATCCCTGATGCAGTTACTGCGGCTAATGCCCTCTGTCTCCTCTATTTCACTGGCCGATCCACAGGGCCGTTACCTGCGTGCCCCGGTGGTGTTTGATAGCGAGGAGGGTCAGCGTTATGACGCCAAAACCCGCCCCTGGTTTGTTCGCCAGGCCGAGGCGACGTCGTACAGCAAATACACGGATATTTATGAGGATTACTTTACCCATCATCCGACGGTGACGGTATATAAGCCCGTCGTCTCCCCGGAGGGCAATCTCAAAGGCACGCTGGCTTTTCACCTGGATCTGGCTTCTATCAGCCATGGATTACGAACCATGCAATCCCCCATGCAAGGGGAATTTTTTGTGGTGGACCGTAGCGGTCATGTCATGTTGCACCCGGATACGGGCGTCCTTTTCGAGGCGTTTTCCCAGCAGTCGCGAATGAAAGAGATGAACAGCGGCGAGGGCATGTTTCATGACGAACGACGTAACACCTGGCTTTATTACAGCTCGCTAACCAATCCGGACTGGTTTGCCATCTATATCGTACCGGGCGATACGCTGGAAAATCTCCTGCGCAATGAAACGCTGGTGGTCGGTTGGGGGTTTGGCGTTGCGGCCATGACTATTATCCTGTTCGGTCTGTATCTGCGCTACGCTTCCCGCACGGTCCTGCTCAATATCATTAATGCGATTAAAACCGGGGATGTACAGCAGACACCGAAGCTGGAGGCGATGCTGAGCAAAGCGATAGTTAGTAGCAAAGAACGGGAGCAGGTCTGGGTCAGGCAGGCCACGATGGATGCTCTGACAAATTGCAAGAATCGCCGGGCATTTGATAGCGACATCGCCGCCCTGATGAACGATCACCAACCCTTCGCGCTGGCGATGGTCGATATTGATAACTTCAAATCGATAAACGATACCTGGGGACACCTGAGCGGCGACATTGTGCTACGTAATGTTGCCCGGGAAGGGTTGCAAGTGCTGCAGTCACAACATATCTCGCTCTACCGTTACGGCGGCGAAGAGTTTGCGGTTATTTTCCCCGAAGAGCACATCGCCAACGCGCGTCAGATACTGGAGCAGTGGCGTATTAACGTGGCAAGCCGTGAGTGGCGTGAAGAGGGAATGACCGTGACATTCAGCGCCGGATTGGGTGAGTGGCAAATGGAGCCGCTGGAGCAACTGGTGAATAGCGTTGATGAGGCGCTCTACCAGGCGAAACAGCAAGGCAAAAACCAAATCGTATTGCGTAATAAGTCGCTTCCCGCCGATTCGTCAACCTCCTTGTAACCGGTTTCAGACAGCGCAGTGAATGTTTGTGATGCTATACACACATTCATGGAAAGGCGGTTGTTGAAGGGACCAGCACGGGATAATTATCAGTTATCCCATCCACATCGAGGCTGACTATGAAAAACATCGTTTTATGCTGTGCTGCGGGGATGTCCACCAGCATGCTGGTTCAACGCATGAAAGACGCAGCGCAGAAAAAAGGGGTAGAAGTTTCCATTAAGGCCGTTCCCGTCGCTGAGTTTAAAGACAATATCGCTACCGCAGATATTGTCCTGCTCGGGCCACAGGTGAAGTATGAGCAGGCCAAGTTGCAGGCGCAGGCCGAACCGCTGGGCAAAAAAGTCGCGGTTATCGACATGATGGATTACGGCATGATGAAAGGCGATGTCGTTCTGGAAAAAGCCCTCAAGCTGATGGAGTAAGCGCGTGGAAGATTTAGAAACCATCATTATGGAGCTGCTGGTGAATGCAGGTGCAGCGCGCAGCCAGGCGCTGACGGCATTGCAACTGGCGCGTAAAGGCGATTTTCCCGGTGCGGAACAGGCGATGGAAGAGTCCCGCGAATTCGTCAAACACGCACATAAAATCCAGACACAACTTATTGGCCTTGATGAAGGCGCCGGAAAACTACCGGTTAACCTGATTACCGTGCATTCTCAGGATCACTTGATGAATGCAATGGTCATCCAGGATTTGGCGGGAGACATGATTGAACTATACCGCCGCCTGCCGCCCGTTAATCAATAATTAACTCTTGCTCAGTTATGCATGATGCCCGATGAGTCGGGCATTTTGCTGTTTAGCCTCTGTCAACGCGCTATCTGGTGGCGTGTTTTTTTCTGCCATTTATGGCACAACATGAGCATTCTTCTGCTGAACGACATCAGGATCCAGGATGCCTTCGCTCCCTTTTCCCATCTTTACTCTTTTTCTCCTGCTTATCTTACTGGCCAAAGTTTGCCTGCAGCCGGGTGAGAAATCGCGAGGGGTAATGTACTTCATCGTAGGTTGCACACTACTGGTTATTATGTCGGCCCTGCGTTGGGCGTTTGACGCCATGGTGTTTCGCCAGGCTCAGTCATTGCTGGCGATACTTTTCCCACCGTTGGTTTGGCGCTGCTTTACCGACCTCATCGGGCGAAAGCGCATCTGGCATATTTCAACCTCCATCATACCGCCCACCCTCGCCCTGCTGGCGAATCTTACCTGCCCTGAGGCAACGGATGCCGTACTAGTGCTGCTTTATCTGGGGTACGGCATTGCGCTACTCAGAACTGCTCTGTTGGGCGCCGATGCCTTTGTCTTAACGCGGCTTAGCGATTCGCCAACAACCTCGGTGATGGCGTTTGCCGCCGGATGTTTCCTGTGTTTTTCGAGCCTGACGGATGCGGCGATAGCCTATGATTTTAACCAGTACCATGGGCAGCATGCGCCTCTGTTGGTTGCTATTTCACAAGGTATCTTATTGCCATTTATTTGCCTGGCGATTTTGTTCACCGGACGAAAAGTCACACCACCTCCCCTCAGCGTGACAGTGGAGGTTACCGGGCCAGAGATGGTGGATCCAGAAGACAATGATCTCTGCCTGCATCTGGAAAACGCGCTTACGGCACGCGAGCTTTTCCTTGACCCGGATCTTTCATTACAGGGGCTGGCACGAAAAACCGGGACACCTGCACGACAAATATCCCGGGCCATCAACCGCACTCGGGGTTGCAATGTCTCCCAGTGGATTAATGGCTTTCGCATTCAATATGCACAGCGCTTGTTAGTGCAGTCAGATGCTCCTGTCACGCAGATCATGCTGGAGGCAGGTTTCTCCACAAAATCCAATTTTAACCGTGAATTTATGCGCGTCAGCGGGATGAGTCCTGGCGATTTTCGCCGTGCTGAGGCGAGTCGTTCAGGGACTGATTTAAAAACTGACTCATCTGTGTAAACAATTGCTGGTGGATAGCCTGCCGGCTTAGCTGTCCACCATCCCGGCAAACAATACCCTCACCGTGTTCTGCGGCTTCAATCATTGCCACGGCGCCTGGCTTACATTCCTGCATAAAACTAAAGTGCGTCGCTCCCGTCACGCTGATCAGATGGCGATACTCCTGCGCAAGTGCAGTAAAGAGGTAGCCTGATTCCAGACGTGCAGGCACATCATCGCTGTCGGCCTGCGCCCCCATAACCAGCACTGGCACGGAAACCTGTGCAAGGCTCTCGGGGGTAAAGCCCCTTGCCAGTCCCAAATCCAGAGAAATAACGGCTTTGATGCGTACGTCACGTCGGCTTGCTGCCAACGGCGCCAGTGATTCAGGCTTATCAATACCCAGAACGTGTTTGAGTTTACAGGCTCCCAGCGCCGGATGAGTTTCACAATCTTTCAAAAAGCGAGGCGCAGAAAACTGCGCGCCCGCCAGCTCCATGACTGTCCAGCCTCCCAGAGAGTGGCCTACCGCCGCAATGCGTTCGGGGTCGACAGCACCGGCAATGGCGGGTGTATCAGACAGGTAATCCAGCATCGCAATCAAATCCCGTGGGCGTTCCCACAACTGCTGCGCTGCCACTTCTTCTTTATTGCGAGTGGTGGTGCCGGGATGGTCTACGGCCGCCACAATATAACCCTGAGAGGCCATTCCCTGAGCCAGCCAGTTTAAATTGCGCCAGTTGCCACCGTAACCGTGCGAAAGCAACAAAAGGGGGTGCCGCCGTGCTGTTGGTTTCGCATTGCGAAGTGCAGGAATACCGTGAAACACGGCATTCTCTCCTATGCGTTCGATTTTCCCGGTGTCTGTCGTTGGGTACCACAGGGCGATATCGAGAGGACGGTTGCTGTTTTCATTTATTTGCAGTTGTCTGAATCCGACATTCGCATACGCGGAATAGCTGATAAGAAGAGTAAGCAGTAGCAAAGTAAGGCGACGATACATAATGATTTTCCTGATGAGTTAACACCCGGCTTTTCTAGCATCCGCAGCCTGTGCTCGCGTCCTGAAACACGATCGAGGTCTTTTTTGATGGTTTTTGTACATAAAAAAACCCACCGAAGCGGGTCTTTGCTTTTATTCTGACCAGAAGCGCTTAAGACAAAAAGTCTTCACGTTGCGGCGTGAATGTATCCAACAGCGTTCCTGCTTCCAGGCAAACACAACCGTGCACAACATTTGGCTTTTTGTAGAGGGTATCGCCGGCACTGACCTCTTTCGTTACGCCATCAATCGTAAAGCTAAAGCGTCCTGACAAAACATAAGTGAGCTGTTCGTGCGGATGGCTATGCATCGGCCCTACGGCCCCCTCGGTAAAATTAACCTCCACCGCCATCATCGTGCCGCCATGGGCCAGGATTCTGCGATTGACGCCATTACCCAGATCTTCCAGCACCGTCTCTTTTTTATAAATAAACATTTTTACACCTCGCTAAAACAGAATTTGCAGGCCTGGTATTCAGGCCTGCAGCACGATTAATGCGCCAAACCAAACGTGTATTTAATGATGGCTGACAGGAATGTGAAATCAGGGTCAGCAAAGGTCACACTGTCAACACCCAGATGGCTGAACAACGGTAGTACCAACGCTGGAAGAACACACAGCAGCAGACCGTTTACGAAACTTGCGATCAATGCGCCTCGCAAGCCACCGGTCGCATTACCAAAAATAGCAGCACTGCCACCAGTAATAAAACTCGCCATGATGCCAGGAATAATCACCGGCAGGCCAATGAACGGGAACAGCGCAACGCAGCACAGCTCCGCCATAAAGCTCACCAGAAAACCGATGAGAACCGCGTTCGGAGATTTATCAAACAGCACCATCGGATCCACTGCCGGAATGGAGCCGGGCGCAACAATTTGAGAAAAGCCTTTAAAAGCAGGTACGATTTCCTCAGTGAACATGACCACGCCTTTCTTGGCAATGTACAAACCGCCCGCAAACGTCGCTGATTTTTCTAATAACCAAACCAGATAAGGTTTGCCCGCTAACATTTTATCGAGAAAAGCATGTTCAGCGAATATAGAAGAAATGCCCAGCAAACAGAACATGGTCAGAAAAGTGGCAACATCAGCATTCTTGAGGAAGCTAAATTTATCGCTAACTTTAACTTCTTCAACGTTCGTCGCGGTATTGCCAAACCATTTACCTAAGTAAGAGCCAATAATATAGGAACTGGATGCAGCATGGGCTATACAATACTCATTGTGGCCGATAATTTTTCGGCTAAAACGTGACAATATAGTAGGAAAAACGGCCATGTAGGTACCAATAACCACAGAGCCAAAAATAATAGCAAATTGCTCACCGTAGCCAAGGCCAACGAGGGCGGCTGTCACGGAAAACGACATAAAGACAATCAGGTGCAGTGACAGATATATCGCTTTAAAACGGGTATAGCGTGCCAGCAGGACGTTAATAATCATCGCGAAAAACAGAATAAATGCGGCAGGCCGACCAAGCTTGTCAATAGTCAACGCCATGATAGCTTCATTGCTTGGGACAACGCCCCGCAAGCCAAACGCATTAGTGAACAGGTCGCTGAACATGGTCAGAACACCACCAAGGATGCTCCCACCGGTTTTAATTAATACAAAGCCGATAAAAGCAAGGAGTGTGCCTTTGATAATATTCGTAATGCTACTTTTTTGTAGCACCAGGCCCAGAAAAGCAATAAAAGCAATTATGATTGCAGGGGTACCCAATATTTTAATTACGTAATCCATAATAAACCCTTTCACCGTAAGCATTGATTATTAACTGATAATGATTTGATCTTTTATTTAGTATTTCAGTAATATTGAAACGAGCCGGTTCCTGAGAAATAAATCCCAGAATTATTTTTATAATTTGGCAATCCATAGAAAGATTGCATTATTCAATGATATAGAGACGCGCTGATTAAAATTAACCAGTCGTTATAAATTTGAGCTTAAGACTTACTATCAGGATATGAAAATAGAGCCCCTTATTTCTTGCCATGAAAATGGCCTGGATAAAACATCTGCTAACGGTGCATATTTTAACAAACAGGGAAAAAGAAATTGTGACACACACAACTAAAACACCATTTCATTTTAATTAATCTAGGATTTTACTTATTGGTGCTGGCAGAACGCCAGAGGTGTGATTCAGAGAGGGGCAATAAAAAGCGGGCACAAAAAAGGCAAAAAAACTGCACCTTAGTCAGTTGGGATCCAACCTTTGGGGTGCAGCTTAACTTATATTAACGTGTCAGCAACGATTACTCGTTGTCAGAACCGCCCAGACCTGCGTTCAGCAGTTCTGCCAGGCTGGCAGACGCATCTTCAGCAGTCACCTGCGGTGCAGCCGGGAGTTCACCCGCTGCGCGACGGCGCATACGATCCTGGTGGTACGCGTAACCGGTACCTGCCGGGATCAGACGACCCACGATAACGTTCTCTTTCAGGCCACGCAGTTCGTCGCGTTTGCCCGCAACGGCTGCTTCGGTCAGGACACGCGTGGTCTCCTGGAACGATGCCGCAGAGATGAAGGACTCGGTTGCCAGAGACGCTTTGGTGATACCCAGCAGATCGCGCGAGAAGGTCGCACCGATTTTGCCGTTCGCTTCCAGATCGCGGTTCGCAATCTTGACGCGGGAGTATTCAACCTGCTCGCCTTCCAGGAAGTCGGAGCTACCTGCATTTTCGATGGTCGCTTTACGCAGCATCTGACGAACGATAACTTCGATGTGTTTATCGTTAATCTTAACGCCTTGCAGACGGTAAACGTCCTGTACTTCGTTGGTGATGTAACGCGTAACCGCGTGAACACCACGAAGACGCAGAATGTCGTGCGGCGCTTCCGGACCGTCGGAAACCACGTCACCACGTTCTACACGTTCACCTTCGAACACGTTGAGCTGACGCCATTTCGGAATCATCTCTTCGTACGGATCGCTACCGTCTACCGGGGTGATAACCAGACGACGTTTCCCTTTGGTTTCTTTACCGAAGGAAATGATACCGCTGATTTCAGCCAGGATTGCCGGCTCTTTCGGACGACGTGCTTCGAACAGGTCCGCAACGCGCGGCAGACCACCAGTGATGTCCTTGGTACCGCCGGATTCCTGCGGAATACGCGCCAGGGTGTCACCAGAACTGATCTGTACGCCATCTTCCAGCTGAACAATCGCTTTACCTGGCAGGAAGTACTGCGCAGGCATATCGGTGCCAGGGATCAGAACGTCGTTACCCTGACCATCAACGATTTTCAGTGCCGGACGCAGATCTTTACCACCGGTAGTACGTTCAGCAGAATCCAGAACCACCAGAGAAGACAGACCGGTCAGCTCGTCGGTCTGACGAGTAATGGTCTGGCCGTCGATCATGTCAGTAAAGCGGATGAAACCACTTACTTCGGTGATTACCGGCATGGTGTGCGGATCCCAGTTTGCGACGGTTTCACCGCCAGCAACCTGCTCACCATCACCTTTCGCCATAACAGCACCGTAAGGCACTTTATAGCTCTCTTTGGTACGACCGAATTCGTCGATCAGTTTCAGCTCGGTGTTACGAGAGGTCACAACCAGCTTGCCTGATGAGTTAACAACAGACTTCGCATTGCTGAGCTTGATGCTACCTTTGTTTTTCACCTGGATGCTGGATTCAGCAGCCGCACGAGATGCCGCACCACCAATGTGGAACGTACGCATCGTCAGCTGTGTACCCGGCTCACCGATGGACTGTGCCGCGATAACGCCGATGGCCTCACCTTTGTTGATGATGTGGCCACGCGCCAGGTCACGACCGTAGCAGTGCGCACATACACCAAAGTCGGTGTCACAGGATACAACGGAACGCACTTTGACGGAGTCAACAGAGTTCGCTTCCAGCAGGTCACACCAGTGCTCGTGCAGCAGCGTGTTGCGTGGAACCAGAATGTCTGCAGTACCCGGCTTCAGAATATCTTCTGCCGTTACACGACCCAGTACGCGATCGCGCAGTGGCTCTTTAACATCACCACCCTCGATAACCGGGGTCATGGTGATACCTTCGAGGGTGCCACAATCGTCTTCGGTCACAACCAGATCCTGCGCAACGTCAACCAGACGACGCGTCAGATAACCGGAGTTCGCTGTTTTCAGTGCGGTATCCGCCAGACCTTTACGCGCACCGTGCGTGGAGATGAAGTACTGGAGTACGTTCAGACCTTCACGGAAGTTCGCGGTGATTGGCGTTTCGATGATGGAGCCATCCGGCTTCGCCATCAGACCACGCATACCAGCAAGCTGACGAATCTGTGCCGCAGAACCACGCGCACCGGAGTCGGCCATCATGTAGATGCTGTTGAAGGAAACCTGCTGCTCTTCTTTACCTTCACGGTTGATAACCGTTTCGGTCTGCAGGTTGTCCATCATCGCCTTGGATACACGATCGTTCGCCGCAGCCCAGATATCGATAACTTTGTTATAGCGTTCGCCCGCGGTAACCAGACCAGACTGGAACTGCTCCTGGATCTCAGCCACTTCGGCTTCCGCCTCGGAGATGATCTCGTGTTTCTTCTCCGGGATAACCATGTCATCGATACCAACAGATGCACCTGAACGCGCTGCATAAGCAAAGCCGGTGTACATCGTCTGGTCAGCAAAGATAACGGTCGGTTTCAGACCCAAAATGCGGTAACAGGTGTTCAGCATTTTGGAGATCGCTTTTTTACCCAGAGGCTGGTTCACGATAGAGAACGGCAGACCTTTCGGCACGATCATCCACAGGATCGCACGACCAACGGTCGTATCGATCAGGCTGGTTTTAGACGTAAATTCGCCCTGTGCATTTTTTTCATACTCAGTGATACGCACTTTAACGCGCGCATGCAGAGAGGCCAGGCCAGCGCGATAAATACGCTCAGCTTCTTTCGGGCCAGTCAGCACCATGCCTTCGCCTTTGGCGTTAACACAGTCACGGGTCATGTAGTACAGACCCAGTACAACGTCCTGAGACGGAACGATGATAGGTTCGCCGTTCGCCGGAGACAGAATGTTGTTGGTAGACATCATCAGCGCACGCGCTTCAAGCTGGGCTTCCAGCGTCAGCGGTACGTGAACAGCCATCTGGTCACCATCGAAGTCGGCGTTGTATGCCGCACAAACCAGCGGGTGCAGCTGGATAGCTTTACCTTCGATCAGTACCGGTTCAAAGGCCTGGATACCCAGACGGTGCAGTGTTGGCGCACGGTTCAACAGTACCGGGTGTTCGCGGATCACTTCGTCCAGGATATCCCAGACTACAGCTTCTTCGCGCTCAACCATTTTCTTCGCGGCCTTGATGGTAGTGGCGAGGCCACGCAGTTCCAGCTTGCCGTAAATGAACGGTTTGAACAGCTCCAGTGCCATTTTCTTCGGCAGACCGCACTGATGCAGACGCAGGTATGGACCTACGGTGATTACAGAACGACCGGAGTAGTCAACACGCTTACCGAGCAGGTTCTGACGGAAACGACCCTGTTTACCTTTGATCATGTCGGCCAAAGATTTCAGAGGACGTTTGTTAGAACCGGTGATCGCACGACCGCGACGACCGTTATCCAGCAGGGCGTCAACCGCTTCCTGCAGCATACGTTTTTCGTTGCGTACGATGATGTCCGGCGCAGCCAGATCCAGCAGACGTTTCAGACGGTTGTTACGGTTAATAACGCGACGATACAGATCGTTCAGATCTGACGTTGCGAAACGACCACCATCCAGCGGAACCAGCGGACGCAGATCTGGCGGCAGAACCGGCAGAACGGTCAGGATCATCCACTCCGGCTTGTTGCCAGACTGTACGAACGCTTCCAGCAGTTTGATACGCTTGGTCAGCTTCTTACGCTTGGTTTCGGAGTTAGTTTCGTTCAGCTCTTCACGAAGCTGCTCGCACTCTTGCTCCAGATCCATGCTCTTGAGCAGGGCCTGGATAGCTTCCGCACCCATCTTCGCGTCGAATTCGTCACCGAACTCTTCCAGCGCGTCCAGATACTGTTCTTCGGTCAGAATCTGGTTACGTTCCAGGTTCGTCATACCGCCTTCGATAACCACATAGGATTCGAAGTACAGAACACGTTCGATATCACGCAGCGGCATATCCAGCAGCAAACCGATACGGGACGGCAGAGATTTCAGGAACCAGATGTGAGCAGTCGGAGACGCCAGCTCGATGTGGCCCATACGCTCACGGCGCACTTTAGTCTGGGTCACTTCAACGCCGCACTTCTCACAGATCACACCGCGGTGTTTCAGGCGCTTGTACTTACCGCACAGGCACTCGTAGTCTTTTACTGGTCCGAAAATACGGGCGCAGAAAAGGCCGTCACGCTCAGGTTTGAACGTACGGTAGTTAATGGTTTCCGGCTTTTTAACTTCACCGAAAGACCATGAACGGATCATGTCTGGCGAAGCCAGAGCAATTTTGATCGCATCAAACTCTTCGGTTTTAGTTTGCGCTTTCAGAAACTTTAATAAGTCTTTCACGGATTTGCTCCCGTCGGAGTTAGCACACTCTGCTGTCGGGTTTTACCCCGACAGCAGTGACCTGTTTGAGCGAGAATTACTCGTCTTCCAGTTCGATGTTGATACCCAGCGAACGAATCTCTTTCAACAGTACGTTGAAGGATTCCGGCATGCCCGGTTCCATCTGATGGTTGCCGTCCACGATGTTTTTATACATCTTGGTACGACCGTTCACGTCATCAGACTTAACGGTGAGCATTTCCTGCAGGGTATACGCGGCGCCGTAAGCTTCCAGCGCCCACACTTCCATCTCCCCGAAGCGCTGACCACCGAACTGCGCCTTACCACCCAGCGGCTGCTGAGTAACCAGGCTGTAAGAACCGGTAGAACGAGCGTGCATTTTGTCGTCGACCAGGTGGTTCAGTTTCAGCATGTACATGTAACCTACGGTTACCGGACGCTCGAACTGCTCACCGGTGCGGCCGTCATAAAGTGTGATCTGACCGGAAGTCGGCAGGTCACCCAGTTGCAGCAGCTCTTTAATCTCAGCTTCTTTGGCACCGTCGAATACCGGCGTTGCGATTGGCATACCTTTTTTCAGGTTCTCAGCCAGACGCAGTACTTCTTCATCGCTGAAGGTGTTCAGGTCAACTTTCTGACGAACATCGGCACCGAGGTCATACGCTTTCTGGATGAATTCGCGCAGTTTCGCGACTTCTTGCTGCTGTTTCAGCATGGCATTGATCTTATCGCCGATACCTTTCGCAGCCATACCCAGGTGGGTTTCCAGAATCTGACCGATGTTCATACGAGACGGTACGCCCAGCGGGTTCAGTACGATATCTACCGGCGTACCGTTAGCATCGTGCGGCATATCTTCGATCGGGTTGATCTTCGAGATAACACCCTTGTTACCGTGACGACCTGCCATTTTGTCACCCGGTTGGATCTGACGTTTCACGGCCAGATAAACCTTAACGATTTTCAGCACGCCTGGTGCCAGATCATCGCCCTGGGTGATTTTGCGGCGTTTCGCTTCGAGTTTTTTCTCGAACTCGTGTTTCAGTTCGTCATACTGCTCAGCCAGTTGTTCCAGCTGATTTTGTTTCTCTTCGTCGGTCAGGCCGAGTTCCAGCCAGCGGTCACGCGGCAGTTTGTCGAGCTTCTCAGCTTCGATGCCACCGGAAACCAGCACCGCGTAGATACGACTGAACAGACCGGCTTCGAGGATCTGCAGTTCTTCAGACAGGTCTTTCTTGGCCTGTTTGAGCTGCATCTCTTCGATTTCCAGTGCACGTTTGTCTTTTTCTACGCCATCGCGGGTAAAGACCTGAACGTCGATAACGGTACCAGAGACACCATTTGGTACGCGCAGAGAAGAGTCTTTAACGTCAGACGCTTTCTCACCGAAGATCGCACGCAGTAGTTTCTCTTCTGGGGTCAGCTGGGTTTCACCTTTCGGTGTTACCTTACCAACCAGAATGTCACCGCCGGTCACTTCCGCACCGATATAAACGATACCGGATTCATCCAGTTTGGAGAGCGCAGCTTCACCCACGTTCGGGATGTCAGCGGTGATCTCTTCCGGCCCCAGCTTGGTGTCACGGGACACACACGCCAGTTCCTGAATGTGGATGGTGGTGAAACGGTCTTCCTGGACAACACGCTCAGATACGAGGATGGAGTCTTCGAAGTTGTAACCGTTCCACGGCATGAACGCGACGCGCATGTTCTGACCGAGCGCCAGTTCACCAAGGTCAGTGGACGGGCCATCTGCCAGCACGTCGCCGCGCTCGATTGGCTCACCCAGAGAGACACACGGCATCTGGTTGATACAGGTGTTCTGGTTAGAACGGGTGTACTTGGTCAGGTTGTAGATGTCGATACCGGCTTCGCCAGGGTACATCTCGTCTTCGTTAACTTTGATAACGATACGGGACGCATCCACGTACTGAACCATACCACCACGTTTAGCAACCGCAGTAACACCGGAGTCAACGGCAACAGCACGTTCCATACCGGTACCAACCAGCGGCTTATCAGCGCGCAGAGTCGGAACCGCCTGACGTTGCATGTTCGCACCCATCAATGCACGGTTGGCGTCATCGTGTTCCAGGAACGGGATCAGGGACGCACCGACGGAAACCACCTGCTGGGTGGATACGTCCATGTAGTCAACCTGGTCGCGGCTGAACAAGCTCGATTCGCCTTTACTACGGCAGGTAACCAGATCTTCTACAAAGTGGCCTTCGTCATCCAGGTTGGAGTTCGCCTGAGCGATAACGTAGTTACCTTCTTCGATAGCAGACAGGTAGTGAATTTCGTCGGTCACAACGCCGTCAGTCACTTTACGATACGGCGTCTCAAGGAAGCCATATTCGTTAGTCTGTGCGTACACGGACAGGGAGTTGATCAGACCGATGTTCGGACCTTCAGGCGTTTCGATAGGACATACGCGACCGTAGTGAGTCGGGTGTACGTCTCGAACTTCAAAGCCTGCACGTTCACGGGTCAGACCGCCTGGGCCGAGTGCGGAGATACGACGTTTGTGCGTGATCTCAGACAGCGGGTTGTTCTGGTCCATAAACTGAGACAGCTGACTGGAACCGAAGAACTCTTTCACTGCCGCAGAAATCGGCTTGGCGTTGATCATATCCTGAGGCATCAGGGTATCCAGATCGCCCAGAGACAGACGCTCTTTCACCGCACGCTCTACGCGGACCAGGCCAACGCGGAACTGGTTTTCCGCCATTTCACCAACGGAACGGATACGACGGTTGCCGAGGTGGTCGATATCATCGACTTCGCCTTTACCGTTACGGATATCGATGAGCTTCTTCATCACTTCGATGATGTCTTCTTTGCTCAGGATACCGGAACCTTCGATCTCGTCGCGCAGCAGAGAACGGTTGAACTTCATACGACCAACCGCGGACAGATCGTAGCGGTCTTCGGAGAAGAACAGGTTCTCGAACAGGCTTTCAGCAGCTTCACGAGTCGGCGGCTCACCAGGACGCATCATGCGGTAGATTTCTACCAGCGCGCTCAGACGATCGTTGGTTGGGTCGACGCGTACAGTCTCAGAGATGTACGGACCGTGGTCCAGATCGTTGGTGAACAGCGTTTCGATACGCTTGTGACCAGACTGGCTCAGTTTAGCCAGCAGATCCAGGCTCAGCTCCATGTTCGCCGGGCAGATCAGCTCACCGGTAGACTCATCCACGTAATCTTTGGACGCGACTTTACCAGCGATGTACTCAACCGGTACTTCGATGTGCTGAATCTCGTCTTTTTCCAGCTGACGAATATGGCGCGCAGTGATGCGGCGGCCTTTTTCTACATAGACTTTACCGTTAGCTTCGATGTCGAAAGATGCAGTCTCGCCACGCAGGCGTTCCGGCACCAGTTCCATCTGCAGCTTGTTGTCGCGAATTTCGAAGACAACTTTTTCAAAGAACAGATCAAGAATCTGCTCAGTGGTGTAATCCAGTGCGCGCAGAATAATGGTCGCAGGCAATTTACGACGACGGTCAATACGAACAAATAGGTTGTCTTTCGGATCGAACTCGAAGTCCAGCCAGGAACCACGGTAAGGGATGATGCGCGCGTTATAAAGCACCTTACCAGAAGAGTGGGTTTTGCCTTTGTCGCTGTCGAAGAAAACGCCAGGACTACGGTGCAACTGAGAAACGATAACGCGCTCAGTACCGTTGATGACAAAAGTACCGTTGTCGGTCATGAGCGGAATTTCGCCCATGTACACTTCTTGTTCTTTAATGTCTTTAACGGTGCCTTCCGGCGCTTCGCGCTCGTAGATCACCAGACGCAGTTTTACGCGCAGCGGTGCGGAATAGGTTACGCCACGAATTTGACATTCTTTAACGTCAAATACAGGTTCGCCAAGACGGTAGCTGACGTACTGCAGTTCAGAATTGCCGCTATAGCTGGCAATTGGGAACACGGAGCGGAAAGCCGCTTCCAGGCCGTACTGCCCTTCAGGATCTTGCTCGATAAACTTCTGGAACGAGTCAAGCTGGATAGAAAGGAGATATGGAATGTCCAGAACTTGTGGACGTTTACCAAAATCCTTACGAATACGTTTTTTCTCGGTATAGGAGTAAACCATAGGGTTCCTCAGCTCGCTGACAAGTC
This sequence comes from Phytobacter diazotrophicus, assembly GCF_052061655.1. NCBI lineage: Bacteria > Pseudomonadati > Pseudomonadota > Gammaproteobacteria > Enterobacterales > Enterobacteriaceae > Phytobacter > Phytobacter diazotrophicus. Next base: position 5,377,174 of record NZ_CM125428.1, read on the forward strand.
GACCCACTCTGTCCATCGGAGGGACAGTTTATGCAACACCATTTTGTTGACCGGAAAATCGAATACTTTCCGCAATATCTGTTGCTATCACGCTTAAATCATTTCATTGCGATTTACACAGAGCGAGGCGCCTGTCGCAGTATATTAAGTCGTCGATAGAAACAAACATTGTCAGGACTACCAGCAGTCAAACAGTGTGAAATGCTGCTGGCGCCTTACAGCGCAAAATGGCTGGTGACTAAAAAGTCACCAGCCATCGGCCTGATTTCTCAGGCTTCAACCAGAAAAGTTGGCTTATTTAACTTCAACTTCAGCGCCAGCTTCTTCCAGAGATTTTTTCAGTGCTTCGGCGTCGTCTTTGCTGATGCCTTCTTTCAGGGCAGCAGGTGCAGATTCAACCAGGTCTTTAGCTTCTTTCAGACCCAGGCCAGTTGCGCCACGTACTGCTTTGATAACAGCAACTTTGTTAGCGCCAGCAGCTTTCAGAATTACGTCGAATTCAGTTTTTTCTTCAGCAGCTTCAACCGGGCCAGCAGCTACAGCTACAGCAGCAGCAGCGGAAACACCGAATTTTTCTTCCATTGCAGAGATCAGCTCAACAACGTCCATTACGGACATAGCGGATACTGCTTCAATGATTTGATCTTTAGTGATAGACATTTAAATTGTTCCTGAATATCAGAATAAGTTTATACGTAAGCGAATGCGTTACAAAGACAACTGCGATTAAGCAGCTTCTTTCGCATCGCGTACAGCAGCCAGAGTACGAACCAGTTTGCCAGCCGAAGCTTCTTTCATGGTTGCCATCAGGCGTGCAATTGCTTCTTCGTAGGTCGGCAGAGTTGCCAGGCGATCGATCTGGGATGCCGGGATTAACTCACCTTCAAAGGCAGCGGCTTTGACCTCAAATTTTGCATTCGCTTTCGCGAAATCTTTGAACAGACGAGCAGCAGCGCCCGGGTGTTCCATAGAGTATGCAATCAGGGTCGGACCAACGAACGCGTCTTTCAGGCACTCGAACTGAGTACCCTCAACAACACGGCGCAGCAGGGTGTTACGAACAACACGCATGTATACGCCGGCTTCGCGACCTGCTTTACGCAGTTCGGTCATTTTATCTACGGTAACGCCACGGGAATCCGCAACAACCGCAGACAGCGCGCCTTTGGCTACTTCGCTGACTTCAGCAACAATCGCTTGTTTGTCTTGAAGATTTAAAGCCATTAGCTTTGCTCCTGGATGTTTGCCAGAACAAAATGTTCTGGAACTCACTTCACTCTTCCCAACGAGAAGAGCGTCTTAATACGGTGAGCAGAAACAAGCCAGAGTATAAAAAATAATCTTAGCGTTCTGTCACCGTCTACGCAGGGGATTAAGTCTCTTACGAAACACCTGCGGTCTTCGACGGAGGCCTGGATAGGCCAGGCTCCAACGAACAAATCTTGTCTATAACTTAGTCCTTCGAACTGCTGCTGCGTTGCCTGCTCTCGCTCACACCAGTCACATAGTTAACTATGCTCCTGGCGATTCACTCGCTTGCCGCCTTGCCGCAATTCAAATGACTCGCATAGCGTCTGTATCTTTCAACAGAATCGTGGGGGTAAAATTGTAGACAAATTCACCGCCCACGTAAAGGCATTAGTTTGCAGAAGCGCTCAGGCCAGCCTGATCAACTGCAACACCGGCACCCATGGTGGTGGAGATGCTGATTTTCTTGATGTACACGCCTTTCGCCTGAGTCGGTTTTGCTTTTTTCAGCGCAACCAGCAGAGCTTCCAGGTTTTCTTTCAGTTTGTCAGCGTCAAAATCCACTTTACCGATGGTGGTGTGAATGATGCCGTTTTTGTCGTTACGGTAACGAACCTGACCTGCTTTCGCGTTTTTAACCGCTTCAGCAACGTTCGGCGTTACAGTACCCACTTTCGGGTTTGGCATCAGGCCACGCGGACCCAGAACCTGGCCCAACTGGCCAACAACGCGCATTGCATCCGGGGAAGCAATAACAACGTCAAAGTTCATTTCGCCTTTTTTGATCTGGTCTGCCAGATCTTCCATACCTACCAGCTCAGCGCCTGCAGCTTTAGCAGCTTCAGCGTTTGCGCCCTGAGTAAATACGGCTACGCGAACGGAACGGCCAGTACCGTGCGGCAGTACAGTAGCACCACGTACGTTCTGATCAGATTTACGCGCATCGATGCCGAGGTTAACAGCAACGTCAACGCTTTCTACGAATTTAGCAGTGGCCAGCTCTTTCAGCAGAGAGATAGCTTCATTGATGTCGTACTGTTTGGTCGCATCAACTTTGTCACGGATCACGCGCATGCGCTTGGTCAGTTTAGCCATTTCTTAGTCCTCCACTACCAGGCCCATGGAACGTGCAGTACCTTCAATGGAGCGAGTCATCGCTTCAATGTCGGCACCAGTCATGTCGGCAGCTTTGGTCTGCGCGATTTCCTGCAGCTGAGCGCGGGAAATTTTACCCACTTTGTCTTTGTTCGGCTTGCCGGAACCAGACTTGATACCAGCTGCTTTCTTCAGCAGAACTGCTGCCGGAGGCGTTTTGGTAACGAAAGTGAAAGAACGGTCAGCGTAAACGGTAATAACAACCGGAATCGGCAGACCTTTTTCCATGGAATCAGTTTTCGCGTTGAACGCTTTACAGAATTCCATGATGTTAACACCCTGCTGACCCAGAGCCGGACCAACCGGTGGGCTCGGGTTTGCCATGCCAGCTGCAACCTGCAGCTTGACGTAGGCCTGGACTTTCTTAGCCATTCTAAATTCCTCGTTTGGGTTATAGCGCCCGGAAGGGCTCCCCGTGTTTAAATTCGTTTTACGGGTACGGGACCCATAAAATCAAAAGGCGCGAAATTGTATGCCAACTTCGCGCCTTGTGCAACATTTGATCGCCTTTTTTTAGGCTTTCTCTACCTGGCTAAAGTCCAGTTCCACCGGGGTCGCACGACCAAAAATGGAAACAGAAACTTTCAGGCGGGACTTCTCGTAGTCAACTTCTTCGACCACACCATTGAAGTCAGCAAACGGACCATCGTTAACGCGGACCATTTCACCTGGTTCGAACAGCGTTTTCGGACGCGGCTTATCACCCACCTGCTGCAGGCGGTTCATAATCGCATCAACTTCTTTATCGCTGATCGGCGCCGGACGATCGGAAGTACCACCGATGAAGCCCATTACGCGCGGAACGCTGCGCACCAGGTGCCAGCTTGCGTCGTTCATGACCATCTGGACCAGTACGTAACCCGGGAAGAATTTACGCTCGCTTTTACGACGCTGGCCGCCACGGATTTCGACCACTTCTTCGGTCGGCACCATAACTTCGCCAAACAACTCTTCCATATTGTGTAATTTGATGTGCTCACGCAGCGAAGTTGCTACGCGGCCTTCAAAACCGGAAAACGCCTGAACGACGTACCAGCGCTTTTTAGGAGCTTCAGACATCTCAGAACCTCAGGCCAGTGATAAAGGAAACGAGGCGAACCAGAATACCATCCAGTCCCCACAGAATAAGTGACATAACCGCAGTTACCGCAGCTACGATCAATGTGGTGTGCAATGTTTCCTGGCGAGTAGGCCAAATTACCTTACGGACTTCAGTTCTCGCTTCGCGGGCAAACGCAACGGTCGCTTTACCCTTCGTCGTCAACAGCGCGACACCACCTGCTGCAGCAATCAGAATCACAACGGCCAGCGCACGCAGCGGCAGCATCATGTCACGATAAAGGTAGTTGCCAACGATCGCTACGAGCAACAGAACAGCAACAACAACCCACTTCATCGCTTCCAGGCCGCGCCCGCTCCCTTGAGCTTCGGTATTCGCACTCATAAACCAACCTGTTACAAGAATCAGACAAACATTTTTGCCCCGCATAGGCGAGGCAACCAAACCGAAATGCTCTGGCGCGTTTCGGATTTAACGCCATCTACAGAGCCTGTCTCAGCAATGATTATGACAAAAAAAATCACTGATGAGCCAGGTTCTGATTCGAGAGCGTGCAAAAAGGGCATCAAATGATGCCCTTTTCTTACGCTTAGCGTCAAATGTTATCAGCGATTAGCCGAGAACTTTTGCTACAACGCCCGCGCCTACAGTACGGCCGCCTTCACGGATTGCGAAACGCAGACCGTCGTCCATCGCGATCGGGTGGATCAGGGTAACAACCATTTTGATGTTGTCGCCCGGCATTACCATCTCTACGCCTTCCGGCAGTTCGATGGTGCCAGTCACGTCAGTTGTACGGAAGTAGAACTGCGGACGGTAGCCTTTGAAGAACGGAGTATGACGGCCGCCTTCATCTTTGGACAGAATGTACACTTCGGATTCGAACTTGGTGTGCGGCTTGATGGTGCCCGGCTTAGCCAGTACCTGGCCACGTTCGATTTCTTCACGTTTGATACCACGCAGCAGAACACCAACGTTCTCACCAGCACGGCCTTCGTCCAGCAGTTTGCGGAACATTTCAACGCCGGTACAGGTAGATTTCGCAGTATCTTTGATACCAACGATTTCAACTTCTTCACCAACTTTGATGATACCACGCTCTACACGACCGGTAACAACGGTACCACGACCGGAGATAGAGAATACGTCTTCGATCGGCAGCAGGAACGGCTTGTCAATCGCACGCTCTGGTTCCGGGATATAGGTATCCAGGTGGCCAGCCAGTTCGATGATTTTTGCTTCCCACTCTGCGTCGCCTTCCAGCGCTTTCAGAGCAGAACCACGAACGATCGGAGTGTCGTCGCCCGGGAAATCGTACTGAGACAGAAGTTCACGAACTTCCATTTCAACCAGTTCCAGCAGCTCTTCGTCATCAACCATGTCGCATTTGTTCAGGAACACGATGATGTACGGAACGCCTACCTGACGACCCAGCAGGATGTGCTCACGAGTCTGCGGCATCGGGCCGTCAGTCGCAGCAACAACCAGGATCGCGCCGTCCATCTGCGCAGCACCGGTGATCATGTTTTTAACATAGTCGGCGTGGCCCGGGCAGTCTACGTGTGCGTAGTGACGGATCGCAGTATCGTACTCAACGTGAGAGGTGTTGATGGTGATACCACGTGCTTTTTCTTCCGGCGCGTTATCGATCTGGTCGAATGCGCGAGCCTGGCCACCGTAAGTTTTGGACAGAACGGTAGTGATTGCAGCGGTCAGCGTTGTTTTACCATGGTCAACGTGGCCGATAGTACCGACGTTAACGTGCGGTTTTGTACGTTCAAACTTTTCTTTAGACATCGATTGTCCCTCTAAGACACGGATAAATCGGTGATATCACCACATCAACCAGGCAACATGCCCGACTTGTTGAATGCAATAAACAGAGAGAAACAGGGGAGGAGAGATAAAGAAGTGGTGCTGATACCCAGAGTCGAACTGGGGACCTCACCCTTACCAAGGGTGCGCTCTACCAACTGAGCCATATCAGCACGTCTGGAGCGGGCAGCGGGAATCGAACCCGCATCATCAGCTTGGAAGGCTGAGGTAATAGCCATTATACGATGCCCGCATCCTAAAACTCGGCTACCCTATTCTTTCTGTGTTTCAGGAGAAGAAAACTCTCCCTTTGAGTTGATTCAGTTTTGACACCAACTCTGGTCACACAAGGTGACCGAAAATGGTGGTGGGGGAAGGATTCGAACCTTCGAAGTCTGTGACGGCAGATTTACAGTCTGCTCCCTTTGGCCGCTCGGGAACCCCACCGGACTTGATGGTGCCGACTACCGGAATCGAACTGGTGACCTACTGATTACAAGTCAGTTGCTCTACCTACTGAGCTAAGTCGGCATCAAGTAGCGCGCATTCTAGGGAGACAGAGCGCTTGATGCAACTAAAAAATTGCACAAATTGTTCTATCGCTCACATTTTGCACGACAAGGCCGTTAAATGCTGCTATTTCAAGCAAATCAGTGGAAAAAACCAACATCGTGGCCGCTATTGGAGGCCATACTTCCTCGCCATTGATGGCAAACACACCTCCCATCACTCTGTATAAAGTGCTTTTGCTTCACCCTAATGCCGTTTTTTAAGCGTTCAAGAAGAAATCCTCTATTAAGGAGAGCGTGATACATATCACCTGTACGCGGGAGTATCACTGTAAAAATGGTCTTTCCGTTTACTGCGAGGAACTTGCCAATTTGTTGTGCAGGTTGTTCAGAGGGACGAAACGAACGGTCATCTTCGTAACATCATCCATCAAGATAAATAAGGTACACCATCAATTCCACCGAAGCGGCTCTGGCTAATGCCTTATTAATACTCTTGAGAAAGCGGGCTATGCATGGCAACGCAGCCTTCTTTATCACTATGTACAGGCTGGTTTGCAGTAGAAGGTTTCTACAGTAGGCAGGGACGACACTGCCTGCCGAAATAGCGGGTTTCCTGAATTCAGCAGATGGAAACACACATTCAACCGCGATTTATTACCAACGCTTATTCGTGGTAATTCCGTTATCTCGCGCTATTGCCTGCCAGTCTCTGAAACGTGATGCTTTCCCCGGAAAGCATCATGCAGACGCGATTTTTCATATTATTCCCTGTCATCTGGTGTTAACCTCCTGCCCATTGTCCTAACTTATATCAATAACGTCGCGCCATCACATTACCTTAAAAGAAGGCTTCTCGCTCCGTGTCGGAAGCATACGTGGCGAGCCACCATGGCAGGCAGAAAAAGCTTATGAGTAAAAAAGAGCAAACGTTAATGACCCCGTACTTGCAGTTCAATCGTAGCCAGTGGGCTGCGCTTCGTGATTCAGTGCCGATGACGCTCACTGAGGGTGAAATCGCGCGGTTAAAAGGCATTAATGAAGATCTATCTTTGGAAGAGGTTGCAGAGATTTATCTGCCGCTATCGCGTTTGCTCAATTTTTATATCAGTTCGAATTTACGTCGCCAGGCTGTGCTTGAACAATTCTTAGGCACGAATGGACAAAGAATACCTTATATCATCAGCATTGCAGGTAGCGTTGCCGTGGGCAAAAGCACCACTGCACGTGTATTGCAGGCTTTATTAAGTCGCTGGCCGGAGCATCGCCGCGTTGAATTAATCACCACCGATGGCTTTTTGCATCCTAATCAGGTTTTAAAAGATCGTGGCCTGATGAAGAAGAAAGGTTTTCCGCAATCTTATGATATGCACCGTCTGGTGAAATTCGTTTCCGATATTAAATCCGGCGTGCCAAACGTTACTGCACCAGTATATTCACATTTAATTTACGATGTGATCCCGGACGGTGATAAAACGGTAACTCAACCGGATATTCTGATCCTTGAAGGGCTCAACGTATTACAAAGCGGTATGGATTATCCTCATGACCCTCATCATGTATTTGTTTCTGACTTTGTCGACTTCTCTATTTATGTCGATGCGCCGGAGGAGTTATTACAGAAATGGTATATCAATCGTTTCCTGAAATTCCGTGAAGGGGCTTTCGCCGATCCGGATTCTTATTTCCACAACTATGCGAAATTGACCGAAGAAGAAGCCATCAATATTGCCACCTCCCTTTGGAAGGAAATTAACTGGCTAAATTTAAAAGAAAATATTCTTCCAACCCGTGAGCGTGCAAGCCTTGTTATGACCAAGAGTGCCGACCACGCGGTCGAGCAAGTACGCCTGCGAAAATAAAACAAGGGGAGCGAAATGCTCCCCCTTTTATTATTCGGCACTGCGTAAGGAAATTTCACCACCCATCCAGGGTTTAATTACCCCATCCTGTTCAAGCAACAATGCACCTTGTGCATCAATGCCACGCGAGATGCCAAATATTTCTCTCTCGCCGATGATCAATTTCACCGGACGATCAATAAAGTTATCCAGTTTCTTCCAGCGAGAGAGCCAGGGACTTAACCCTTCTTGTTCAAAAGACTGTAGCGCAGCACGTAATTCATGAATCAGACGGACAGCGAGCGTATTGCGATCAATGACTACACCCGCTTCTTGCAGGTTAACCCAGCTTTGATTGATCATATCACTTTCCGCATGGCGCATGGCAAGGTTGATGCCAGCCCCTATCACGATCTGCGCAGCATCGCCGGTTTTTCCGGTTAATTCCACGAGGATACCGGCAAGTTTACGGTCCCCCAGATACAGATCATTGGGCCATTTCACCCGAACATTTTCTGCGCCGAGTTCTTGCAGAACTTCTGCCATGATAATGCCAATGACCAGACTTAACCCAATGGCCGCAGCCGGACCTTGTTCAAGACGCCAGTACATGGAGAGATAGAGATTCGCACCAAAGGGAGAGAACCACTTACGCCCACGCCGACCACGCCCCGCCTGCTGGTATTCTGCGACACAGACATCGCCGGATCGCAACTCGCCGATTCGATCCAGCAGGTATTGGTTAGTGGAATCAATAACCGGCAATACAGCCACTTTACCTGTTTGAACCTGCGCTACGATCAGCTCTTCATTTAACAATTGGATAGGTTCAGGAAGACTGTAACCTTTACCAGGTACGGTAAATACATCCACCCCCCAGTCACGCAGGGTTTGAATGTGTTTATTGATAGCTGCACGACTCATGCCCAGCCGCTCACCGAGCTGTTCACCAGAGTGGAATTCGCCATCAGCAAGGATAGAGACCAGGGTTAACGGAATGGTGTTGTCTTTCATGCAATCACCTCCACGGCATTGACTTCGCCACGATGGCCGATAAAACGCACCTCCGGTTCCAGCCAGACATTAAACTTCGCGCCAACCTGTTCACGTACATGGTGAGCCAGGCGGACAACATCTTTACTGGTCGCGTGATTTTGATTGATTAGCACCAGTGCCTGTAGCGGATGAACGGCTGCACCACCAATAGATACACCTTTTAACTGGCATTGATCGATAAGCCATCCGGCAGCGAGTTTTACTGTGCCGTCAGGTTGAGGGTAATGGGGAGCTTTCGGTGACTTTTCCAGTAGCGCGGCAGCCTGTTCGGCACTCACAACCGGATTTTTAAAGAAGCTACCGGCATTACCGTTTACTTTCGGATCGGGCAACTTACTGGTGCGCATGCGGCAAACTTCTTCAAAAACGTTCTGCGGCGTTACGGTTGCCGGGTCCAGACGCGTCAGATCGCCATAAGTCAGAACCGGCTGCCACTGCTTAGGTAAGCGCAACCCAACCGCGACGATTGCGTAGCGATCCTGATACTCATGTTTGAAGATACTGTCACGATAACCAAAGCGGCAAGCTTCTGCCGTTAATCGGTGGGTATTTCCCGTACTCAACTCTACACAGTCGACATAAGCACAGACGCGCTGCAATTCAACACCGTATGCGCCGATGTTCTGGATAGGCGATGACCCAACACAACCCGGGATCAACGCCAGGTTTTCCAGACCGGGCATACCATGCGAGAGCGTAAACTGAACGAGCTGATGCCAGTTTTCCCCCGCACCAACATGAACATGCCAGGCCTCGGCGCTTTCCTCAGTTTCAATACCCAGGATGCGGTTAATAATGACCGTACCTGTGAAATCTTCCAGGAAAAGAACATTACTGCCCTCACCCAGCATCAATACGGGCTGTTCATTACGTACGGATTCCTGCCACGCTTCAAGTAGTTGCTGCACGCTTTCAGCACGTATTATTTTATTTGCATTGTGATCAATGCCGAAGGTATTCCAGGGTTTAAGGGAGTGGTTCATAGACGCTGTCCTGATGCAAAAACCCGGCTAGTTTACCGCATATGCAAAGTGAGCGCTTGTGGTTATAGGGGAGGTTTCTTGAGGGGTAAAAACGCAAAAAGCCCATCCGTGAGGATGGGCTTCTTACTTGTTTGATGCCTGGCAGTTTATGAATCACGTTGTGATTCACCCTTCGGGCCGTTGCTGCGCAACGTTCAAAAGCTCTCGCTTTTGTCCTACTCTCTGTCGAGTAGCGAACTGCCCCGAAGACTGGTGCAGGTCTTTTAATTTGATGCCTGGCAGTTCCCTACTCTCACATGGGGAGACCCCACACTACCATCGGCGCTACGGCGTTTCACTTCTGAGTTCGGCATGGGGTCAGGTGGGACCACCGCGCTAAAGCCGCCAGGCAAATTCTGTTGCCAGAAACGAATCTTTTTCACTGTGGCTGCGTTGGCTGCATTCGCAAAGTCAGTCACATACTCATGTATGCTCCTTCCTTTACTTCATTTGCCGCCTTGCCTCAGCGTAAAATCTTTCGTTCCCGAAAATCTGTAATCAATGCTGAAAATCTTCTCAATCCGCCAAAACATCTTCGGCGTTGTAAGGTTAAGCCTCACGGTTCATTAGTACCGGTTAGCTCAACGCATCGCTGCGCTTACACACCCGGCCTATCAACGTCGTCGTCTTCAACGTTCCTTTAGTGTCCTTAAAGGACAAGGGAGAACTCATCTCGGGGCAAGTTTCGTGCTTAGATGCTTTCAGCACTTATCTCTTCCGCATGTAGCTACCGGGCAGTGCCATTGGCATGACAACCCGAACACCAGTGATGCGTCCACTCCGGTCCTCTCGTACTAGGAGCAGCCCCCCTCAATTCTCCAGCGCCCACGGCAGATAGGGACCGAACTGTCTCACGACGTTCTAAACCCAGCTCGCGTACCACTTTAAATGGCGAACAGCCATACCCTTGGGACCTACTTCAGCCCCAGGATGTGATGAGCCGACATCGAGGTGCCAAACACCGCCGTCGATATGAACTCTTGGGCGGTATCAGCCTGTTATCCCCGGAGTACCTTTTATCCGTTGAGCGATGGCCCTTCCATTCAGAACCACCGGATCACTATGACCTGCTTTCGCACCTGCTCGCGCCGTCACGCTCGCAGTCAAGCTGGCTTATGCCATTGCACTAACCTCCTGATGTCCGACCACGATTAGCCAACCTTCGTGCTCCTCCGTTACTCTTTGGGAGGAGACCGCCCCAGTCAAACTACCCACCAGACACTGTCCGCAACCCGGATCACGGGTCCACGTTAGAACATCAAACATTAAAGGGTGGTATTTCAAGGTTGGCTCCACGCAGACTGGCGTCCACGCTTCAAAGCCTCCCACCTATCCTACACATCAAGGCTCAATGTTCAGTGTCAAGCTATAGTAAAGGTTCACGGGGTCTTTCCGTCTTGCCGCGGGTACACTGCATCTTCACAGCGAGTTCAATTTCACTGAGTCTCGGGTGGAGACAGCCTGGCCATCATTACGCCATTCGTGCAGGTCGGAACTTACCCGACAAGGAATTTCGCTACCTTAGGACCGTTATAGTTACGGCCGCCGTTTACCGGGGCTTCGATCAAGAGCTTCTCCTTACGGATAACCCCATCAATTAACCTTCCGGCACCGGGCAGGCGTCACACCGTATACGTCCACTTTCGTGTTTGCACAGTGCTGTGTTTTTAATAAACAGTTGCAGCCAGCTGGTATCTTCGACTGATTTCAGCTCCACCCGCAGGGGCTTCACCTACATATCAGCGTGCCTTCTCCCGAAGTTACGGCACCATTTTGCCTAGTTCCTTCACCCGAGTTCTCTCAAGCGCCTTGGTATTCTCTACCTGACCACCTGTGTCGGTTTGGGGTACGATTTGATGTTACCTGATGCTTAGAGGCTTTTCCTGGAAGCAGGGCATTTGTTACTTCATCACCGTAGTGACTCGTCATCACACCTCAGCCTTGATTATCCGGATTTGCCTGGATAACCAGCCTACATGCTTAAACCGGGACAACCGTCGCCCGGCTAACATAGCCTTCTCCGTCCCCCCTTCGCAGTAACACCAAGTACAGGAATATTAACCTGTTTCCCATCGACTACGCCTTTCGGCCTCGCCTTAGGGGTCGACTCACCCTGCCCCGATTAACGTTGGACAGGAACCCTTGGTCTTCCGGCGAGCGGGCTTTTCACCCGCTTTATCGTTACTTATGTCAGCATTCGCACTTCTGATACCTCCAGCATGCCTCACAGCACACCTTCGCAGGCTTACAGAACGCTCCCCTACCCAACAACACATAGTGTCGCTGCCGCAGCTTCGGTGCATGGTTTAGCCCCGTTACATCTTCCGCGCAGGCCGACTCGACCAGTGAGCTATTACGCTTTCTTTAAATGATGGCTGCTTCTAAGCCAACATCCTGGCTGTCTGTGCCTTCCCACATCGTTTCCCACTTAACCATGACTTTGGGACCTTAGCTGGCGGTCTGGGTTGTTTCCCTCTTCACGACGGACGTTAGCACCCGCCGTGTGTCTCCCGTGATAACATTCTCCGGTATTCGTAGTTTGCATCGGGTTGGTAAGCCGGGATGGCCCCCTAGCCGAAACAGTGCTCTACCCCCGGAGATGAATTCACGAGGCGCTACCTAAATAGCTTTCGGGGAGAACCAGCTATCTCCCGGTTTGATTGGCCTTTCACCCCCAGCCACAAGTCATCCGCTAATTTTTCAACATTAGTCGGTTCGGTCCTCCAGTTAGTGTTACCCAACCTTCAACCTGCCCATGGCTAGATCACCGGGTTTCGGGTCTATACCCTGCAACTTAACGCCCAGTTAAGACTCGGTTTCCCTTCGGCTCCCCTATTCGGTTAACCTTGCTACAGAATATAAGTCGCTGACCCATTATACAAAAGGTACGCAGTCACCCCATTAAAGAGGCTCCCACTGCTTGTACGTACACGGTTTCAGGTTCTTTTTCACTCCCCTCGCCGGGGTTCTTTTCGCCTTTCCCTCACGGTACTGGTTCACTATCGGTCAGTCAGGAGTATTTAGCCTTGGAGGATGGTCCCCCCATATTCAGACAGGATACCACGTGTCCCGCCCTACTCATCGAGCTCACAGCCTGTGTGCTTTCGTGTACGGGGCTGTCACCCTGTATCGCGCGACTTTCCAGACGCTTCCACTAACACACAAGCTGATTCAGGCTCTGGGCTGCTCCCCGTTCGCTCGCCGCTACTGGGGGAATCTCGGTTGATTTCTTTTCCTCGGGGTACTTAGATGTTTCAGTTCCCCCGGTTCGCCTCGTTTGACTATGTATTCATCAAACGATAGTGCAACGGATTGCACTGGGTTTCCCCATTCGGACATCGCCGGGTCAAAGGTTCATATCACCTCGCCGGCGCTTTTCGCAGATTAGCACGTCCTTCATCGCCTCTGACTGCCAGGGCATCCACCGTGTACGCTTAGTCGCTTAACCTCACAACCCGAAGATGTCTTGTTCTGTCCGGTTTGTTACGCGTTGTGAATACTGCGTTGTTCCGTACTCGCGATGCTCATGGACATTAAGTCCACTCCGCTCGCTGCGTGCGGTACGCCTTGTCTTCACGTCGCTCACGTCACCTTTTACAGTGTCATCTTCTGATTGCGATAATTTGAGAGACTCGAACACACCGTCATCTGTTCTTATTACGGAGAACAGACACTGTGTGTCGTTTCAATTTTCAGCTTGATCCAGATTTTTAAAGAGCAAAACTTCGCAGTGCACCTTTTCAGGTTCACTCTGAAGTTTTCTTGTGTTCGCAGTAAAAGATGGTGGAGCTATGCGGGATCGAACCGCAGACCTCCTGCGTGCAAAGCAGGCGCTCTCCCAGCTGAGCTATAGCCCCATCGTAGGTAAATCTCACCAACCTTAATTACTGTTGAGGCAAGGCGTGGTGACACGAAGCATACTTAAAGTATGTGAGTGTCGCCGCAACGCAGCATCAGCAGGAATTTGGTAGGCCTGAGTGGACTTGAACCACCGACCTCACCCTTATCAGGGGTGCGCTCTAACCACCTGAGCTACAAGCCTGCAGAGATTTTTTACTGCTGTATTTCATCAGACAATCTGTGTGAGCACTACAAAGGCAGGTTCTTTAAGGTAAGGAGGTGATCCAACCGCAGGTTCCCCTACGGTTACCTTGTTACGACTTCACCCCAGTCATGAATCACAAAGTGGTAAGCGCCCTCCCGAAGGTTAAGCTACCTACTTCTTTTGCAACCCACTCCCATGGTGTGACGGGCGGTGTGTACAAGGCCCGGGAACGTATTCACCGTGGCATTCTGATCCACGATTACTAGCGATTCCGACTTCATGGAGTCGAGTTGCAGACTCCAATCCGGACTACGACATACTTTATGAGGTCCGCTTGCTCTCGCGAGGTCGCTTCTCTTTGTATATGCCATTGTAGCACGTGTGTAGCCCTGGTCGTAAGGGCCATGATGACTTGACGTCATCCCCACCTTCCTCCAGTTTATCACTGGCAGTCTCCTTTGAGTTCCCGGCCGGACCGCTGGCAACAAAGGATAAGGGTTGCGCTCGTTGCGGGACTTAACCCAACATTTCACAACACGAGCTGACGACAGCCATGCAGCACCTGTCTCACGGTTCCCGAAGGCACTAAGGCATCTCTGCCGAATTCCGTGGATGTCAAGACCAGGTAAGGTTCTTCGCGTTGCATCGAATTAAACCACATGCTCCACCGCTTGTGCGGGCCCCCGTCAATTCATTTGAGTTTTAACCTTGCGGCCGTACTCCCCAGGCGGTCGACTTAACGCGTTAGCTCCGGAAGCCACGCCTCAAGGGCACAACCTCCAAGTCGACATCGTTTACGGCGTGGACTACCAGGGTATCTAATCCTGTTTGCTCCCCACGCTTTCGCACCTGAGCGTCAGTCTTTGTCCAGGGGGCCGCCTTCGCCACCGGTATTCCTCCAGATCTCTACGCATTTCACCGCTACACCTGGAATTCTACCCCCCTCTACAAGACTCAAGCCTGCCAGTTTCGAATGCAGTTCCCAGGTTGAGCCCGGGGATTTCACATCCGACTTGACAGACCGCCTGCGTGCGCTTTACGCCCAGTAATTCCGATTAACGCTTGCACCCTCCGTATTACCGCGGCTGCTGGCACGGAGTTAGCCGGTGCTTCTTCTGCGGGTAACGTCAATCAACACGGTTATTAACCGTACTGCCTTCCTCCCCGCTGAAAGTGCTTTACAACCCGAAGGCCTTCTTCACACACGCGGCATGGCTGCATCAGGCTTGCGCCCATTGTGCAATATTCCCCACTGCTGCCTCCCGTAGGAGTCTGGACCGTGTCTCAGTTCCAGTGTGGCTGGTCATCCTCTCAGACCAGCTAGGGATCGTCGCCTTGGTGAGCCATTACCTCACCAACTAGCTAATCCCATCTGGGCACATCCGATGGCAAGAGGCCCGAAGGTCCCCCTCTTTGGTCTTGCGACATTATGCGGTATTAGCTACCGTTTCCAGTAGTTATCCCCCTCCATCGGGCAGTTTCCCAGACATTACTCACCCGTCCGCCACTCGTCACCCAAGGAGCAAGCTCCTCTGTGCTACCGTTCGACTTGCATGTGTTAGGCCTGCCGCCAGCGTTCAATCTGAGCCATGATCAAACTCTTCAATTTAAAAGTTTGATGCTCAATGAATTAAACTTCGTAATGAATTACGTGTTCACTCGTTGAGACTTGGTATTCATTTATCGTCCGAGGACGTTAAGAATACATGTCACTTTGAGTGCCCACACAGATTGTCTGATAAATTGTTAAAGAGCAGTGCCGCTTCGTTTTTCGCTGCGGCGCGGGGTGTGCATATTACGCTTTCCCGCTGCAGAGTCAAGTATTTATTTTCACTTTTCTCTGCGGAATTCTCACCGGCATTCGCCTGAGAACCCCGCTGACCCGGCGGCTTGCTTGCCGTTGTTCCGTGTCAGTGGAGGCGCATTATAGGGAGTTCTTGTGAAGTGACAAGCATAAAATTCAAAAAAATTATCGTTCGCTCACATTTCATTCATAGCGGCGGTTAAAGCGGCGCTTTGCTGTTTAACTGAGCGATTTTGCGCGCAAATTCGGTCACCTGCTGCCAGTCGGTGTAGACCACTTCTTTACGGGGATCTGTTTCACCACCCGTCATCTTCATAATGAGTTGAATCATCAGACGATCAAACCAGCGATAACGCGGGTAACGCAGCGCACCTGCAAACACGACGCATTCATCAGGACGCCATGGCGAACGCAGCAAAAACTTACGGGTGTAGTTGTTAGTCTGTGGGGTGCGTTTCTCGGGCTTGCGCGCGACAAGGTTTACGGAGAAGAACGCGCCGGGCAGCGCATTCAGGTTTTTCTGGTGCTGCTTAACGAAAGTGTCCAGCGCCGGGTTGAAATGACCATAACGAATAGAAGCGCCGATGACGACGCGCTCATAGGCTGACCAGTCAATCGTCCCGACACGATTGAGATTGATCACATCGGTACTCACCCCCAGCTCGCTTAATTGCGAGGCCAGATAAGCGGCAATCTCACGCGTTTGTCCATCACGAGTAGAAAACAAAATTAGCGTTTTCACGTATAGCTCCCTTATTCGCGCCAGAAGGTCGGCGTGAACAGTACCAATAAGGTAAAGACCTCAAGACGACCAAACAGCATATTGGCAATCAGGATCCATTTCGCAATCGGGTTCATACTGGCGAAGTTATCCGCCACTACACCAAGCCCCGGCCCCAGGTTATTGAGCGTCGCCACGACTGAAGCGAATGCGGAGAAGTCATCCACGCCGGTCGCAATGATAGCCAGCATGCTGACGATAAACACCAATGCATAGGCGGAGAAGAACCCCCATACCGCTTCAAGAATACGCTCCGGCAGAGCACGGTTCCCCAGTTTGATGCTGTATACCGCATTCGGGTGCACCAGACGTTTCAGTTCACGGTTACCCTGTTTAAACAGCAGCAGGATACGAATGACTTTCAGGCCGCCCCCCGTCGAACCCGCGCAGCCGCCGATAAAGGCTGAGCAGAGCAGCAGCACCGGCAGGAATAACGGCCAGCGAGAGATACTGTCGGTCGTGAAGCCTGCGGTTGTCGCCATCGACACCACCTGGAAGAAAGCCTGGTTGAGCGTCGTCATCGCCGAACTGTAGACATTATGGAACCACAGCATCACGGTGCAGATCACCACCAGCGTCAACTGTACGCCGATGAACATGCGAAATTCGGGATCGCGCCAGTACACTTTCAGGCTGCGACCACTGAGTAAAGAGAAGTGCAGACCATAGTTACAACCGGAGATCAGCAGGAAGATGGCGATAATGGTGTTAATCGTAGGGCTGTCGAAGTAACCCACGCTGGCATCATGCGTCGAAAAGCCGCCAATCGCGATGGTTGAGAAGCTGTGCCCGATTGCATCGAAAGCGGGCATACCGGCAAACCACAATGCCAGCGCACAGGCAATAGTCAGCAATACATAAATGAGCCACAGCGTCTTCGCTGTTTCGGCAATACGCGGACGCATTTTATTATCTTTCAGCGGCCCTGGCATTTCAGCGCGATAGAGCTGCATTCCCCCGACGCCCAGAATAGGCAGAATCGCCACCGCCAGCACGATGATCCCCATACCACCAAACCACTGCAGCATCTGACGATAAAAGAGAATGGCATGAGGCAACGAGTCCAGCCCCACCAGCGTGGTGGCCCCCGTCGTCGTTAACCCAGAGAACGATTCGAAAAAAGCATCCGTCACCGTCAGATTTGGACTTTCAGAGAAGATAAAGGGCAACGCCCCCACACTACCCAGTACGGTCCAGAACAGCACAACGATCAGAAAACCCTCGCGCGATTTCAGCTCACTCTTTTCACGGCGGTTAGGCCACCACAGCAGAGAACCAATCGCCAGCGCGACAAAAAATGTTTGCGTGAATGCCCTTCCTGCGCCATCACGATAGATAAGTGCAACCAGCCCTGGCAGAATCATCGTCCCGGAAAAGAGAATGATCAGAAGTCCAACAATTCGGGTTATGGCACGAAAATGCATCTCTGCCGCTTCCTTAGGTACGCAAAAATTAGGTGGGGATTATTCTTCAATCTTGTGTAATTGCAACGCACCACGACTGAAATCAGCAAGTTTTGTTGAAAAAGCAGCCAGTTCAGATTGCGGGAGTGCCACCCGAAGCCGAACAAACGCCTCGTATTCACTCGCAACAATCTTGCCAGAAAACTGCCCCAGCAGGGTTTCAACCCCGGTCAACTGCCCATATTCACATTGCAAAGTATATTCGGTTAATAGCGTCTTGCGCAGCGTCGTCAACTGCGCAAGTGCCTGGCTCACACCGCCGCCGTAAGCTTTAACCAGTCCACCGGTCCCCAACAACACGCCACCGTAGTAGCGCACCACTACGGCGGTCATTTCCCCGACCCCACTTCCCATTAGCTGGGCGAGCATCGGTTTTCCGGCTGTACCCGCAGGTTCACCATCATCAGAAAAGCCCAGTTGCTGCGAATCATTCGGCGGCCCGGCTACCCAGGCCACACAATGGTGTCGCGCATCCGGGTGTTCAGCACGTACTGACTCGACAAACGCCTTAGCCGCTTCCACACCATCAGTATGGGCCAGGTATGTGATAAAACGGCTTTTCTTGATCTCTTCGACAAAGGTGACCGGCGCTGCCGGTATCAGCCAGCTATCCATTACGCCAGTTTCAAATCACGCGTCATGTTTTCGATACTGTTTTCGTGAATCACCACGTTGTCTTCGATACGAATACCGCCAAATGGTTTAAGCGCCTCAATTTTCTGCCAGTTGAAGTGCTTGCTGAACGGGCCGTCACGCCACGGCGCCAGCAGTGATTCAATAAAGTAGATACCCGGCTCAATCGTCAGCACCATACGTGGTTGCAGAACACGAGTACAACGCAGGTAAGGATATTTGGACGGCGCCGCCAGGTGCGTACCGGTATCATCCTGCATAAAGCCTGCGACATCGTGCACCTGCAGGCCAAGCGGGTGACCAATGCCGTGTGGCATGAATGGGCCGGTCAGGTCATTCTCGACCATTGCCTCTTCGCTCATATCAGAGATTATCTGATGTTTACGCAGCAGCTTCGCAATACGTTGATGGAACTGGAGGTGGTACTCGGTGTAGTTAACACCCGACTTCATCGTAGCGATCAACGCCAGTTGTTCATCATTAACATCTTTGACCAGATGGGCATAATCGTTATCGCTGTTGGCCGACCAGGTGCGGGTCAGGTCTGCGGCATAACCGTTATATTCCGCCCCTGCATCCAGCAAGAAACTACGCAGTTCTGCCGGTGCGCGATGATCCAGTTTGGTGTAATGAAGGACGGCGGCGTGCTCATTGAGCGCCACAATATTGCTGTAAGGCACATCGGTATCGCGATGCCCGGTCGCGGTCAAATAAGCCAGGTTGATATCAAATTCACTCATCCCGGAACGGAACGCCTCTTCCGCCGCACGATGCCCCATTACCGCCGTTTTCTGCGCTTCACGCATACATGCCAGTTCGTAATCAGTTTTATAGGCGCGGTAATAGTGCAAGTAATCGATCACCCCTTTCGGGTTGATGTTACTGGCAGCAATATCCAGCGAAAGCGCGCGCTCGGGAACCGGGCCGATATACCCAATATTTCCGCGAGCAGCAGGTAACAGGCTGCCAATACCGTCGGCTTTCGGCAGGGCAATCACCTCAACTTCGTCGGTCCAGAAGGAGGTCGGTAACGGCTCAACGTTGTGCCAGTAATCGACCGGCAGGTAGAACCACAGTTTCGGTTTGTTAACGCCATCGACCAGCAACCAGCAATTTGGAACCTGTGTGACCGGAACCCAGGCTTTAAACTGCGGATTGACTTTGAAAGGGTACGGATGGTCGTCGAGAAAGACATTGAACAGTTCACCGGAGTGAATCAACAGCGCGTCCAGTTTAAAGCGGGCCAGCACGTCCCGGGTACGTTCCTGGAGCGTAACGATATGATTTTTATACAGCGCAGCCAGTGAGTCCATCATTCTTCCTTCTGTTTTTTGAGCTCAAGTTTTTGCATCTTAGCATACCTGATCCCGGTAGGGTGATTTCGGCTGAGCGTGATCAAACTAGCAATTCTTTAAAGATAAATTTGCAATTTATTAACATAAAAACCACACTCCGCTTCATCTGGTATGACCAGATCCCTTGCTGGATTCAGGAGACTGACATGCTCTACAAAGGCGATACCCTATATATCAAATGGCTGGAAGATGGCATTGCCGAACTGGTGTTCGATGCCCCCGGGTCGGTGAATAAGTTAGACACGGCAACCGTAGCCAGCCTCGGCCAGGCGCTGGACGTGCTGGAAAAACAGGCGGATTTAAAAGGCCTGCTGCTGCGCTCAGAAAAAGCAGCGTTTATTGTCGGTGCCGATATTACCGAATTCCTCTCTCTGTTCCTGGTTCCGGCAGAACAACTGAGTACCTGGCTGCACTTTGCCAATAGCGTGTTCAATCGCCTGGAAGATTTGCCGGTACCGACCATTTCTGCCGTAAATGGCTATGCGCTGGGCGGCGGCTGCGAGTGCGTGCTCGCCACCGACTATCGTCTGGCGACGCCGGATCTGCGCATCGGTCTGCCGGAAACGAAACTGGGCATCATGCCTGGTTTTGGCGGTTCCGTCCGTATGCCACGTCTGCTGGGCGCCGACAGTGCGCTGGAAATCATTGCCGCCGGGAAAGATGTGGGTGCCGAAGAGGCGCTGAAAATCGGCCTGGTCGATGGCGTAGTTCAGCCGGAAAAATTAAAAGCAGGCGCGGTGGCGATTTTACGTCAGGCGATTAACGGCGATCTCGACTGGAGAGCCAAACGCCAGCCGAAGCTGGAGCCGCTACACTTAAGTAAAATCGAAGCCACCATGAGCTTTACGATTGCCAAAGGTATGGTCGCGCAGACAGCAGGTAAACATTACCCCGCCCCCATAACAGCGGTTAAAACCATTGAAGCAGCCGCTCGCTTTGGCCGTGAAGAGGCCCTGAAACTTGAAAATCAAAGTTTCGTTCCCCTGGCGCACAGTAAAGAAGCCCGCGCACTGGTCGGTATTTTCCTCAACGATCAATACGTGAAAGGCAAAGCGAAAAAACTGACCAAAGATGTCGAGACACCAAAACAGGCCGCCGTGCTGGGTGCGGGAATTATGGGCGGCGGTATTGCCTACCAGTCTGCCTGGAAAGGCGTGCCGGTCATTATGAAAGACATCAATGACAAATCGCTGACGCTGGGTATGAGTGAAGCGGGTAAGTTGCTAAATAAACAGCTTGAACGCGGCAAAATCGATGGACTAAAACTGGCCGGGGTCATTTCCACTATTCACCCGACCCTCGACTATGCCGGCTTTGAGCGCGTGGATGTCGTGGTCGAAGCGGTTGTTGAAAACCCGAAAGTGAAAAAAGCCGTTCTCGCAGGAACCGAAGAAAAGGTAAGCCCGGATACCGTCCTGGCGTCTAACACCTCCACGATCCCCATTTCCGAACTGGCAAGCGTGCTTAAACGCCCGGAAAACTTCTGCGGGATGCACTTCTTTAACCCGGTACACCGTATGCCGCTGGTTGAAGTCATTCGCGGTGAAAAAACGTCTGATAAGACTATCGCTAAAGTCGTGGCATGGGCGAGCAAAATGGGCAAAACACCGATCGTGGTGAATGACTGCCCGGGATTCTTCGTCAATCGCGTGTTGTTCCCTTATTTTGCCGGCTTTAGCCAGTTGCTGCGTGACGGTGCGGATTTCCGCAAAGTCGATAAAGTCATGGAGAAAGTCTTTGGCTGGCCAATGGGCCCGGCATATTTGCTGGATGTGGTCGGCATCGACACGGCGCATCACGCGCAAGCCGTCATGGCGGCGGGCTTCCCTCAGCGGATGCAGAAAGATTATCGCGATGCTATCGACGCGCTGTTCGACGCTAACCGTTTCGGGCAGAAAAATGGCCTTGGCTTCTGGCGCTATAAAGAAGACAGCAAAGGCAAACCGAAGAAAGAAGAAGATGCCGAGGTAAATGCCCTGCTGGCAGAAGTTAGCCAGCCCAAGCGCGACTTTAGCGACGATGAGATTATCGCCCGCATGATGATCCCGATGGTCAACGAAGTTGTGCGCTGCCTGGAAGAAGGCATTATCGCCAGTCCGGCAGAGGCCGATATGGCGCTGGTCTACGGTCTCGGTTTCCCTCCGTTCCACGGTGGGGCATTCCGCTGGCTCGACACGCTTGGCAGCGCAAAATATCTCGATATGGCACATCAGTTCCAGCATCTTGGCCCGCTCTATGAAGCCCCGGCCGGGCTGCGCGAGAAAGCGCGCCACAACGAAGCGTATTATCCCCCGGTTGAACCTGCCCGTCCGGCAGGCGAACTGAAAACGGCTTAAGGAGTCACAATGGAACAGGTTGTCATTGTCGATGCAATTCGCACCCCGATGGGCCGTTCAAAAGGCGGCGCATTTCGTAACGTGCGCGCGGAAGATCTCTCCGCGCACCTGATGCGCAGCCTGCTGGCGCGTAACCCGGCGCTGGACGCTTCTGCGATTGACGATATCTACTGGGGCTGCGTTCAGCAGACTCTGGAGCAGGGTTTCAACATTGCCCGCAACGCGTCATTGCTGGCGGAGATCCCCCATTCCGTACCTGCAGTGACCGTTAACCGTCTGTGTGGTTCATCAATGCAGGCGCTGCACGATGCCGCCCGGATGATCATGACCGGCGATGCGCAGGTCTGCCTGGTTGGCGGCGTGGAGCATATGGGTCATGTTCCGATGAGCCACGGCGTGGATTTCCATCCGGGTATGAGCCGCAATGTGGCGAAAGCCGCAGGGATGATGGGGCTTACCGCAGAGATGCTTTCCCGGATGCACGGCATCAGCCGCGAAATGCAGGACGCGTTTGGCGCGCGTTCTCATGCCCGCGCCTGGGCCGCCACACAGTCCGGGGCATTTAAAAATGAAATCATCCCCACCGGCGGCCACGATGCCGATGGCGTGTTAAAGCAATTTAATTATGACGAAGTTATTCGCCCGGAAACCACCGTTGAGGCGCTCTCGGCCTTAAGACCGGCGTTCGATCCGGTGAGCGGCACGGTCACTGCGGGGACCTCTTCCGCCCTTTCCGACGGCGCATCGGCAATGCTGGTCATGAGTGAAAGCCGTGCCCGCGAGTTAGGCCTGAAACCACGGGCGCGCGTACGCTCGATGGCTGTCGTCGGGTGCGATCCATCCATTATGGGTTATGGCCCGGTTCCGGCATCAAAGCTGGCGTTGAAAAAAGCGGGCCTGACTACCAGCGATATTGACCTGTTTGAAATGAACGAGGCCTTTGCCGCACAGATCCTACCGTGCATAAAAGATCTGGGGTTGATGGAGCAGATTGACGAGAAGATCAACCTCAACGGCGGTGCGATCGCGCTCGGCCATCCGCTGGGTTGTTCAGGTACGCGTATCAGCACTACCCTGCTCAACCTGATGGAGCGCAAAGATGCCCAGTTTGGTCTGGCGACCATGTGTATCGGGCTGGGTCAGGGCATCGCAACGGTGTTCGAGCGGGTATAACACGATGCCGGGGCGCTTCGCGTGCCCGGCTTACAAAAATTGATCTCAAAGACATTGGCGCCAGAACAAGACGGCAAGCGACTACATCCCGATACGCTTACAGAAGTAAGTGATTCGGGCAAATGAGTGCAGCCAACGCAGTTATGGTGTCAATGGCAAAGAAAGATTTAGTTGCCGTTTTCCCGCCTGTCAGGGGCGGGCTTTTTATTTCTTATTCTTCTCTCCATCCCTTACACTCCTCATGGGAGCGACACCACATCGACAAGGGAATGAAATGAAGAACGCTACTCTGGCTTTATCCTGTCTGTTTATTCTGTTACCCACATTCGCACTGGCAGCACAGACAGCACTGGCAAATGAAGAGACCCGTCAGGAACAGATCATGGCACAACACTGCCTGACATTTGGGCTCAATAAGCTCAGAGCCGACAATCCGGGATTACATGCGAAACTGCAAACCGCCAGGCCGAACGCCAGCACCGCGGTTATTGAGCGCTTCGATGAAAATATCGGTAGCCAGCATATTGCGACCCAGGTGACGGCAAACCTCGAAACGAAGCAAGGCGCGACAGGCGAGATGATGTGTCTGTTAGAAAACGATGAGCCGCTGTTTGTTTACTTCTACAACCTGGATGAGTGATTGCTGAAAACCACCACCTTCACGAAGGGGTGGTTTTCGGGAAGGCTTAAATAAACGCGAATGCGTCGCCAAACAGGCGGTCTTCACGTGCACCACGCTCATTGCAGAACAGGTCACGGGCGATTTTCGCCATCTCAAAACGTCCGGCGATATAGATATCATGCTCCGCCAGCGTACCGAAATCCTGCAATACGGCGGTCAAAACGGTTCCGCTGCGGCCACGCCAGTTCTCTTCCGGCTGCTCAACCACCGGCACCACGCGCAGGTTCGGATGATCAACGGACAATGCTTCCAGCTCGGACAGATCGTACAGGTGCTTCTCTTCGCGCCCACCCCAATAAATGGTGATATCACGGTTCGGGTTTTGCTCAAGCGCCGTCAGCAAAATGGAACGCGCGTAGGAGAACCCGGTTCCCCCGGCAATCAACACCAGCGGACGCTCTTCATCGTCACGCAGCCAGGCGTCACCGTGCGGAAGATCCACCACAATTTCCCGGTCTTTCAGGATACGGTCCATCACCGCCATGGCGTAGAGATTTAATTCTGATGCGCCAATGTGCAGCTCGATAAAGTCGTGCTGGCTCGGCGTGGAAGCCAGAGAGAAGGGGCGTTTGTCTCGTTCATCCATCACTACCATTAAGTACTGGCCAGCGCGAAAAGAAAAAGCCGCTTCCGGCACTAAACGGACGCGATATACGGTATCGGTGATGGCGTCTACCGAGGTCACTTTACAGCTTAAGGTTGTCATGCGCTCCCTCTGTCGGGTTCATACTCGTTGTCGTAATGTCTGGCGAAAAACGGCGGCGCGTCAGGCACCTTTACCGTCACTAAAAATGGCCAGTTCATCCCAGATGGCGTCGATACGCGCCGTCACGTCAGGATCTTTCCTGATGGGGCGACCCCACTCTCGTTCGGTTTCGCCAGGCCATTTATTGGTGGCATCCAGGCCCATTTTTGAGCCAAGACCGGAAACCGGCGAGGCAAAGTCCAGGTAATCAATTGGCGTGTTCTCCACCAGTACTGTGTCCCGCGCAGGGTCCATACGGGTGGTGATCGCCCAAATCACATCGTTCCAGTCACGCGCATTAACATCGTCGTCACACACAATCACGAACTTGGTGTACATAAACTGGCGCAAGAACGACCAGACGCCCATCATGACGCGTTTTGCATGACCTGCGTACTGTTTCTTCATGGTGACGACGGCAAGGCGATAAGAACAGCCCTCCGGCGGCAGATAAAAATCAACGATTTCCGGGAACTGCTTTTGCAAAATCGGGACGAACACTTCATTGAGCGCCACACCGAGCACGGCAGGTTCATCCGGCGGACGGCCGGTGTAGGTCGAATGGTAAATCGCATCTTCACGCTGCGTAATGTGCGTGACGGTAAAGACCGGAAAGTTATCGACCTCGTTATAGTAGCCGGTATGGTCGCCATACGGCCCTTCGGGTGCCATCTCTCCAGCCTCAATATAGCCTTCCAGCACTATTTCCGCACTGGCCGGGACTTCTAAATCATTGGAGAGGCATTTGACGACTTCGGTTTTAGTGCCGCGCAGTAACCCGGCAAAGGCATATTCCGACAGGGTGTCAGGAACGGGCGTGACCGCCCCCAGAATCGTCGCCGGGTCCGCACCGAGAGCTACAGAGACCGGGAAACGTTCGCCTGGATGCGCAGCACACCACTCCTGAAAATCGAGTGCGCCGCCGCGATGGGACAACCAACGCATGATCAGCTTATTTTTACCAATCAGTTGCTGGCGATAAATGCCTAAATTCTGGCGCTCTTTTTGTGGTCCGCGCGTTACCGTCAACCCCCAGGTAATCAGCGGCGCGACATCATCGGGCCAGCACTGCATGATAGGGATTTTGGTGAGATCGACATCGTCACCCTGCACCACTTTTTGCTGGCAAGGCGCACCGCGCAGCCGTTTGGTCGGCATGTTCAGCACTTGTTTAAACTGGGGGAGCTTATCGAAGAGGTCGCGAAAGCCTTTTGGCGGCTCCGGCTCTTTCAAAAAGGCCAGTAATTTCCCCACTTCTCGCAGGGCGCTCACCTCTTCTTGCCCCATACCTAATGCAACCCGACGTGGCGTACCGAACAAATTGCATAGCACCGGCATCGTGTACCCTTTCGGGTTTTCGAACAGTAACGCCGGTCCTCCCGCGCGCAGGGTGCGGTCGGCAATTTCCGTCATCTCCAGATGGGGATCAACAGATAATGTAATGCGTTTTAATTCACCCTGCTGTTCAAGCAGCGTCAGAAAATCACGTAGGTCATGGTATTTCATGGGGTTTATAATGGCCTCTTGCTAAGCGCTCTATTATACGGTGTTCATCTTCACGTTGCTGTAATTTTGTTAAATCAAGGTGAAAGAGGACGGTAAGTATTGTCGCCAGTTATAATCAACTTCGCCATCGCCTTAGGCTTTTGGTATGCTTGCTCACCGAACTTTCGGAAAAGAACATTATGCAATCCTGGTATTTACTTTACTGCAAACGAGGCCAGCTCCAGCGCGCCCAGGAACATCTTCAACGCCAGGCGGTCAACTGCCTGACGCCAATGATCTCACTGGAAAAAATGGTCCGTGGTAAACGTACCACGGTGAGCGAACCGCTCTTCCCAAATTATCTGTTTGTCGAGTTCGATCCCGAGGTGATTCATACCACCACGATTAATGCGACCCGCGGCGTTAGCCACTTTGTCCGTTTTGGCGCGAGCCCGGCACAGGTTCCTTCGACGGTTATCCATCAGCTTTCCCTGTATAAACCCGAGGGCGTTACCGACCCTGAAACGCCGTACGCCGGCGATAGTGTGATCATTACCGAAGGGGCGCTGGAAGGGTTACAGGCTATCTTTAAAGAGCCGGACGGCGAAGCCCGTTCCATGCTGCTGCTTAACCTGCTGAATAAACAGGTGCTACAGAGCATCAAAAACACCGACTTCCGTAAAGTCTAATCCTGCGTTAAAGCCTGATGCCAAATAGCGTCTGCACGTTTTGATTCGTCACGTCGCTAAGCCATTGGGCATCTTCACCGCGCAACTGAGCAACACAGGCCAGAATATGCCCCAGATGCGCGGGTTCGTTACGTCTTGATGCCGGTTTCGGCGACAAATCACGCGGCAGCAAATACGGCGCATCGGTTTCTACAAACAGACGGTCTGCGGGGATATGCGGCAACACGTCGCGCAGTTCCAGTCCACGCCGTTCATCACACACCCAGCCGGTAATACCCAGATAGATACCCCGCGCCAGACACGCCTGCGCTTCGTCTAATGTGCCGGTGAAACAGTGCAGCACCGCACCGGGCAACCGGGGAAGCCAGGGATCCAGGAGCGCCAGAAAACGGTCATGGGCATCGCGGCAGTGTAAAAAAACGGGCATACCACGTTCTGCCGCCAGCGCCAGTTGCGCGGAAAAAGCCCGCTCCTGCTCTTCGGGGGTCGAGAAATTACGGTTGAAATCGAGCCCACACTCGCCAATTGCCACCACTTCTGGCTGGGCGGCAAGCTGGCGGAGGGCATCTGCCGTGTCCTGCGTCCAGCTACTGCTATCGTGCGGGTGTACGCCGGCGGTGGACCAGCAGCGTGGGTAGTGTTTTGTCAGTTGTTGCGCCTGCTGACTTTCATGCAGATTGGTGCCGGTCAGCAGCATGCCGCTGACACCCGCCGCCTGCGCGCGCGCCACCACATCATCACGATCTTTGGCAAACTGGGAACTGGTGAGATTCACACCGATATCAAACATACAGCGCTCCAGACAACAACCGCCCTGACGGGCGGCTGGATTTACTCTTCTGTCGTGGTTTCTTCTTCGCCTTCGTCAACCTGACGGCGTTTGCCGGTGTAGAAGCGCGCGAAAAAGACGCCCACCTCAAACAGACAGTACATGGGGATGGCCAGCAACGTCTGGGAGAAAACATCCGGCGGCGTCAGCAACATGCCCACCACAAATGCCCCTACCAGTACATAGGGTCGCTTCTGGCGCAACGATTGCGGCGTTGTTATACCCATCCAGCACAGCAGCACGATGGCGACAGGCACTTCAAACGCGACGCCAAAGGCCATAAACAGCCCCATGACAAAATTCAAATAACTGGCAATATCGGTTGAGACAAGCACGCCTTCCGGTGCCGTATGCGTCAGGAAGCCAAACGCCAGCGGGAACACCACAAAGTAGGCGAATGCCATACCGATATAGAACAGCAGCGAACTGGAAACCAGCAGCGGGATAATCAGACGGCGCTCATGTTTGTAGAGCGCCGGGGCCACAAACGCCCACACCTGATAAAGAATGACCGGTGCCGAGAGAATCAGCGACACCATGAAGGTCAATTTGATCGGCGTGAAAAAGGGCGACGCCACATCGGTTGCGATCATCGTCGCACCCAGCGGCATCTGTTTAATCAAGGGCGCTGAAACTATCTGATAGATGTCATTGGCAAAATAAACCAGCGCCAGAAAGATCACGATAACGGCAATAATGCAGTTTAACAGGCGCTTACGTAGCTCAATCAAATGCGTGATGAGCGGTTGAGTATCATCGACAGCCATGTTCAGGATTTATCACTTGAAGAAGGGGTCGCCTCAGAAGCCGTTTTCGCTTCTGCGGCCTGAGTTACGGTTTTTTTCACCTCCGGCGCATCCTGAATGTCAGGAACCTGCTCCGGTGCGCTGGCCTGCGCTTCTGCCGTTGCCGGAGTGACGCCTTCGTGCTGCGCTTCGTTACCTTTCACCACCGGGTTATGGATAGTGTGCGCTTCATCGCTGGCCTTTTCCGGATCGTTGACGGTATAGGAACGTTTCATCGACTCGGCTGCCTGGCGCAACTCATCCATTGATGCCTTTAATTCCGGCGTCAGGTTGTCCAGGCTGGCTTTCTCAACTTTCTTGAGGCTGTCCTGAAACTCCTGCAGCTTAAGCTCCTGAGTCAGTTCATTTTGCACCGTCGTCGCCAGCGAGCGCAGCGCGCGGATCCAGCCCACAATCGTACGCACCGCAACGGGTAAACGCTGCGGCCCCAGTACCACAAGGCCGATGACGAAGACTAATAGCAGTTCGCTAAAACCAATATCAAACACGAATTACACCTGTTCTTTGTCGTGACGCTTTTCGTCTTTCTTCACGTCCTCTTGCTTATCAGCAAGAGATTTAGCAGTGAAATCCGCATCCTCTGCAGATTTGTCTTTGTCTTGCTTGTCATCATCGCTCATGGCCTTTTTAAAGCCTTTGATCGATGCACCCAAATCGGAACCGATAGAACCGAGTTTTTTCGTTCCAAACAGCAGCACGACGATAACCGCAACAATCAACAACTGCCAAATACTGATACCACCCATACATAGTCCTCTGTAGGAGATGATGAAAACAAGCCACAGTATACGTTACCGTGCCTCCCAGGGGCGATGTTAAAATCAGCGAGTTTTGCGCCAACCGACAATCCAGGTTAATAAACCAATAGCCATTAACCATCCGGGGGCGAAACCCCATTCCGGGCGATTAATCAGCAACAGGGTTCCACTCAACATCAGCGTCGCGCCGATGCCAAACAGATAACGGGATTGCCCCTGACGCACATGGTTGGTCTGCAACTCGCTGGCGATCCTATCAACGCTATGCTGCAATTGCTTACCCTGTCGCAAGCTGTTGTACACCAGTTCAGGAAGCTCTGGCATTTTCTCGATCCAGAAGGGCCCTTTCTCTTTCACCGCTTTCAACAGCGCCGGTATACCCACCTGATCTTTAATCCACGACTCCAGGAATGGCTTCGCCGTTTTCCATAAATCCAGTTGTGGGTAAAGCTGACGTCCCACACCCTCAATATAAAGCAGGGTTTTCTGCAGCAGCACCAGTTGCGGCTGGACTTCCATATTGAAACGGCGTGCGGTGTTAAACAGGTTCAGCAGCACATGGCCAAACGATATTTCCGCCAGCGGCTTTTCAAAAATCGGTTCGCACACGGTACGAATGGCAAATTCGAAATCTTCAACGTTCGTATCCGGCGGCACCCAGCCGGAATCGACATGCAGCTCAGCCACCTTGCGGTAATCGCGGTTGAAGAAGGCAATAAAGTTTTCCGCAAGATAACGCTTATCTTCTTTGTTCAACGACCCGACGATACCGCAGTCGATACCGATATACTGGGGGTTTTCCGGGTGTTCAAAGCTGACGAAAATATTGCCAGGATGCATATCTGCATGGAAAAAACTGTCGCGGAAAACCTGGGTGAAGAACACCTGAACACCGCGCTCAGCCAACAATTTCATGTTGGTTCCGTTTTTCTCCAGTGTCGCCACATCGGAGACCGGAATGCCGTAGATGCGCTCCATCACCATCATGTTCTGGCTACAGTAGTCCGGATACACTTCGGGAATATAGAGCATCGGGCTGTTTTCGAAGTTACGTCGCAGCTGGATAGCGTTCGCCGACTCACGGAGTAAATCGAGTTCGTCGATCAACGTTTTTTCGTACTCGCGCACCACTTCTTGCGGACGCAGACGACGCCCGTCCGGCAGCAAACGCGGTACCCAGCCGGCCAGACGGTAAATGAGTTTTAAGTCCGCTTTGATGATCGGCAGAATGTCCGGGCGGATAACTTTAATGACCACCTCTTTGCCGTTCTCTTTCAACCGCGCGGTATGCACCTGGGCAATGGAAGCGGAGGCCAGCGGCTCAATCTCGAAATCATCAAACCACGCCTCAACGGGCAGACCGCCCATCGCTTTTTCAATCTGCTGTTTGGCCAGTACGCCATCGAAAGGGGCCACTCTGTCCTGCAACATAGCCAGTTGATCGGCGATATGCGGCGGGAAGAGATCGCGTCGGGTCGAGAGCATTTGCCCGAATTTAATCCATACCGGACCTAACTCCTGTAACGCCAGGCGTAAGCGTACCCCAAGCGCTTTCTCTTTATGCCGATTGGGCATCCAGAATAGCGTGCGTCGCCAGAGTCGCAGCGGCAACGTAATACGCATGACGGGGATAAGCTCATCGAGGCCGTAACTCAAAAAGGTCTGGATGATGAAATAGAGGCGCCGAATTTCTCCTGGCGTCATTTGCCCTCCAGTTTATCCAGGCGTTTGCTGAATGCGTCCACTGCGCGTTCTACTGCGGCGGTTTCTTCCGCAAACCAGGCCACTTCCAGTGCCCCAGGCGCCAGACGCCACTCTTCGGTAATCACTTCTGCCACATAGTTCTGCTGGCGCTCAAAGCCGTGGCGCACCAGAAATGCACCGTTACGCAGTGCTTTGCCAATCCCCTCAGCAGCCACATCGCCGGTATAAGGGGCCAGCAGTTCCGCAACATCGAATTCGGCCAGATCCATCAGCGCAACAAGATTTTGCACCACCTGAATATCGCCCTGGACTTCCAGCTCGCCCGAGCGAATCAGCGCAGTCAACTGCTGTCTGTCACGCAGCTTAGGCAAAACGCGAAGCTGGGTAATCACCGTACAATCAGCCTCGCCTTCCCACTCGCCCAGCACATCGACCTGGCGTTCACTAAAGGCCAGCACCAGTGGCGAAGCAAACTCTTTTAGCGCAATGCGCAACACTTTTCCCTGCAACCGCTGCCGGGCAGGTTTAAGCGCCCGCTCGCGATAGAAAAAGGTATTCAGCACACGCTCAACACCCGCAGTCACCAGTGGCTTAAAAGGCATGTGAACTCCTGTCAGAACTTGTAGCCACGATGCAGCGCAACAATGCCTGCGGTCATGTTGTAGTAATCGACGTTTTCAAATCCTGCGCTCTGCATCATCGCTTTCAGGGTTTCCTGATCCGGATGCATACGGATGGATTCCGCCAGATAGCGGTAGCTTTCCGCATCGCTGGCTACCAGTTGCCCAATGCGCGGCAGCACGTGGAAAGAGTAGGCGTCATACACCTTGCTCAGCGGTTCAATAATCGGTTTGGAAAATTCCAGCACCAGCAGGCGTCCACCGGGTTTAAGCACGCGGTACATAGAACGCAGGGCACTCTCTTTTTCGGTGACATTACGCAGACCAAAAGAGATGGTGATGCAGTCAAACGTGTTATCCGGGAACGGCAGCGCTTCGGCATTCGCCTGGACATATTCAACGTTGCCGATAATGCCGATATTGCGCAGTTTTTCGCGGCCCATTTTGAGCATGGACTCGTTAATGTCTGCCAACACTACCTGACCTGTTTCGCCGACCAGACGAGAGAATTTAGCCGTCAGGTCGCCGGTTCCCCCGGCCAAATCGAGAACTTTTTGCCCGCGACGCACGCCGCTACAGTCGATCGTAAAACGTTTCCACAAACGGTGGATGCCCATCGACATTAAGTCGTTCATGACATCGTATTTTGCGGCAACCGAGTGGAACACGTGTGCCACCATCTCGGCTTTCTGATCTTTGGCGACGGTCTGAAAACCAAAGTGCGTCGTCTCTTTTGAATCTTCCGCCATCTTAGTGCCTGCTATTGAAGAAAATGTTCGTGAAGTGTAACAGATTGGGCGAGATTGCCCTACGTTTCAACCCTCCGCTGAACAGTTCATTAAGCGTGTGTTCTATAAGCAGCGGATACGAATCGGTTGTTTTTATTGTGAACCGCAAGCGTGGCAGGTGGGCAAAATACGGATTAATCCCGCCCTGGGAAACAGCAGATAAGCAAAAGGCCGGGCATGCCGGCCTTCATACGGAAAGAAATAATTACAGCAGACGGCGCGCGGCTTCTACCACGATTTTCACCGCATGGCTTTCCGTTTGCTTCATGGTCTCAGCGTTTGGGATTTCCTGCTGGGTACGGTTGACGATAACACCCGCCACCATCCCGGCACGCAGCCCCTGGCTTGAGCACATGGTCAGCAAGGTTGCGGATTCCATTTCGTAGTTCATTACGCCCATGGACTGCCACTCTTCCATAGAACCTTTGAAACGGCTCACCACGCGGCCGGAGAAGGTGTCATAACGCTCCTGGCCTGGGTAGAAGGTGTCGGAAGAGGCGGTCACACCGATATGGGTGGTTGCCCCCACTTCTTTCGCCGCAGCCACCAGCGCGGTGGTGCACTCGAAGTCAGCCACAGCCGGATATTCCATCGGCGCAAAATGCAGGCTTGCACCGTCCAGACGAACAGACGCGGTGGTGACCAGTACATCACCAACATTAATATTGGGCTGAATAGCGCCTGTCGTACCGACGCGCAGGAAAGTGCGGATACCCAGTTGGGCCAGCTCTTCTACAGCGATAGAGGTTGACGGGCCGCCGATACCGGTGGAGCAGACGATGACAGCTTTGCCATCCAGTTCAGCGCGCCAGGAGGTGAACTCGCGGTGAGATGCCAGCTTAACCGGCTTATCCATCAGCGCGGCGATCTTTTCCACACGCTCAGGATCGCCAGGGACGATGGCAAGCGTAGCCCCTTGTAAATCGTTCTTGGTGAGGCCGAGATGAAAAACATCAGACTTGGACATAAAAACTCCTCTGTGATCAGGGTTAGTCAGAAGAAGCAAAACGGTACTTTACAGAAGGTATGCACCAAATTTCGTGACTGAGATCTCCATGATGTAATTTGTTTGCATAACATTTCCATAAAATAGTGATATCAATCACATTAACACATTCAACCGTCTCGCCCTGCTCCAAAGATAGCCTTTTTCGCGCAGGATGATTTGCGCTCTGTCGGACTATAGTTAGTGGAGCGCTAAATAAAGGGTATGGAGAACGCCATGACAACCAAAACATTACCGGGCTTCGCACCGGCGGCATCACCTCACGCTTCAACCACACTGCACACCCCGGAAGACGCCATCATCGCTGGCGAAACCACCATCCCAAGCCAGGGCGATAGCATGCCTGCGTACC
Source organism: Phytobacter diazotrophicus (assembly GCF_052061655.1). NCBI lineage: Bacteria > Pseudomonadati > Pseudomonadota > Gammaproteobacteria > Enterobacterales > Enterobacteriaceae > Phytobacter > Phytobacter diazotrophicus. The sequence continues at coordinate 5,410,934 of NZ_CM125428.1, forward strand.
ATGCGCGGCCTAAAAATGCTTCCGATCCCCTGCCCGTGGTGCTGGTGATTCAAGAAATCTTTGGCGTACATGAGCATATTCGCGACCTGTGCCGCCGCCTTGCGCTCGAAGGGTATCTGGCCGTCGCCCCTGAACTCTATTTTCGTCAGGGTGACCCGAATGATTTCGCGGATATTCAGACCCTTTTTGATGGGCTGGTCATGAAGGTGCCCGATGCGCAGGTGCTGGCCGACCTCGATCATGTTGCCAACTGGGCGGCACGTAATGGCGGTGATGCTCATCGACTACTGGCGACCGGTTTTTGCTGGGGGGGAAGGATAACCTGGCTGTACGCGGCCCATAACCCGCAATTGAAAGCAGCGGTCGCCTGGTATGGGAAACTGGTGGGGCAAAAATCACTGAATTCACCGAAGCATCCGGTGGATATCGCCACCGACCTCAATGCGCCGGTCCTCGGTCTGTATGGCGCGCAGGATACGGGGATCCCGTTGGAGACGGTCGAGACCATGCGTCAGGCGTTACGCGCCGCCAACGCACACGCCGAGATCGTGGTTTATCCTGACGCCGGGCACGCATTTAACGCCGATTATCGTCCCAGCTATCATGAAGAATCAGCCAAAGATGGCTGGCGCCGGATGCTGGACTGGTTCGCCCAGTACGGTGGCGTATCACGCTAATACTGCCTATGCAGAGCGACGCAGGACGGTATGATCTGTGTCGCTCGTGACACGTGCCTGGCTCTCGTGCCGCTTAATCACGTTCCGCCAGTGGGACTATCTGCCACTCTTGTGGCGTTTCGCCAGGCGAGATCCACATCGGCACCGCGTTCCCCACGCGATCGCCATAAGGCGTGCCGAAGGCGTGATAGCGGATCACACGGTAAACGCCAGAATGCGCCACAATTAACGGCGTATCGTATTGTTCCAGCAGGCTGTTAAGCGCATCCGTGACCCGGGTGCAAAACGTCTCCCAACTTTCACCGCCAGGCGGCGTACTTTCATACGGCGTTAACTCTGCCAGCGGACGGTTTTCCAGCTCGCCCCAGTCGCGCTCACATAAATCCGGCATAACCACATGGGCCGCACCAGGCAGCGCCAGTTCGAGAGTGCGTTGGGCCCGCTTGAGCGAACTTACTGCCACACCATTCCAGTCATAACGGCCCAGAATGGGTGCAGCGGAACGTGCCTGCTGCTCCCCTTCGTCGGTCAGCGGCACATCCGTACTCCCGCCAATCACTTTATCGCGGTTAAGCGGCGTCTCGCCGTGACGAACAAAAACAAAGGGTTTGCATATCAGTGGCATAGATCCACCCCCAACATATTATGTGTAACGATGTGGCACCCTGGTGCGAACTGCCAGTCCTGGATGTCCTCTACATGAGTAAACATCGGCACCAGCTTGCTGCACTTTAGCATCGACACCAACAACATTAAGGTATTGAGAGTTGGATGCACATTCCAGCGGCAAAAATCCACTTCCCCGGCCAGCCACTGTTGATGGTTAAGGCGATTCATATGACCCGTAAACAGGGTTCGATGGTGGAAATCTTTGCGTCGACGCAGTTCGCCCGCCACCCCACTTTGCCCATCAGGATCTGCGGCCAGAATCAGCGATGACTGGGCGGAAAACGCAGGAAGGGTGCGCAAAAGCTGCTGTAAATCTGCCGCCACATCCTCGCGCAAACTGCCGTCATTATGCGCGGCCATTTGCCTGAGCACCTCCTGACAGGGCGCATCAAGCGTGATATCGGTACGCCCCTCACGCGCCAGTAGTAGCGCCAGTTCCACCGCCCTGCCCGACGGCGGCACCGGACACAGCACCGGATGCGTCAGACGAGCACGCAATTTATCCCACTGCTGGCGTTGTGAAACGTTATAGAGCCCGTACGACGCATCCACCAGCGCAATCTGCGCAGGCGGCGGTGCATCAAAGCGAAACAGCGCCGATTCCATGCTGATATCGCCGCTATAAAACAGGCCGCCGGCCACATTAAGATGAAACCACACCCCGCCCCAGGCGTGTCCGCAACTGCCCGTCGTCACCGTAATGTCGCCCAACTGAAATGTCCGCGTACCGCAATGGGGTGAACGTTGTGCCCTGCGGGTAATGATTGTGCGGTGGTCTGCGTACAATAGACCGGGATGTGCGGCGCAAGACGATACAAACCGCCAATATGATCGACATGATCATGGCTAAGCAGGATCGCATCGATCTTTTCCGGCACTGGCCAGAGTTCCGTATGCGGATCCAGCGCACCGCCTGCATCCAGCAAAATACGTTGCCGGGGCGTGGAAACCAGAATCGCTGCGGGGGCTTTATGTCCCGCCCCACTGATAATCTCAATTTGTACCGTCACGCCGCCTCCAGGCACCATCCTTGTAACAGGCGTACACCGGCGCTCTGCTGTTCACGCAATGGCAAATGGTGGAAGGCGCTTAACCGCTGCCCATCCGGCAGACGCAGTTCCAGCAAGTAGCGTTCTCCCTGGAAAATGCAGCTTTCCACCTTTGCCTGCAACCCACTATCACTCACCATGACATGCTCCGGGCGAACCAACACCTGCTGGCGCGGTTGTGTATTGTCGGGGGCAAGACCGTCATGCAGTTGCACGCTATCCAGTTGTGCTTGCGGATACTGGGTTGCCAGCGACAGAATGCTGCCTTTACCGATAAACCCCGCCACCCAGGCATTTTGTGGATGCTGATAGAGCGTCTGCGGCGCCCCCCACTGCATTAACTCTCCCTGATGCATCACCGCAATGTGGCTGGCCAGCGCCATCGCCTCGGCCTGATCGTGGGTAACATAGACAAAAGTCGCGCCGGTACGGCGGTGAAACTCGCGAAACGTCTGCTCCATGGTGGCGCGCAGATGACGGTCGAGGTTCGCCAACGGTTCATCGAGCAACACCACTTCCGGCTCCGACACCAGGCAACGGGCCAGCGCTACGCGTTGGCGTTGACCGCCGCTAAGCTCCTGCGGCGAGCGCCCGGCATAAGCGCCCAGCTCCACCACATCCAGCGCTTCCATCACCCGCTTCTGGCGCGCAGCGCCATTCACTTTGCGCAATTTCAGCGGATAACCCACGTTTTCCGCCACTGTCATATGCGGCCAGAGGGCATAAGACTGAAATACCATCCCCATATCGCGGGTTTCCGGCGGCATATGCACCCGCGAGTCCGCCAGCAGGCGATCCCCCAGCAACAAGCGCCCGGAAGAGAGGTGCTCAAGTCCGGCAAGAATACGCAGCGTGGTGGTTTTGCCACAGCCGCTCGGCCCCAGCAGTGCGGTGAAGGCCCCTTCGGGAATGGTCAGACTCAGATCCCGCACCACGGCCTGCTCTCCAAACACCTTGTTCAGCCGTTCCAGTATTAGCTCTGCCACGGGATAACTCCTTTGGGTAAATACTTGCCGAGACTGCTCAGCAATAACATGACGCAGGCCACCAGCCCCACGACTAACACGGAGATCGCCGAGGCCAGCACCTTGTTGCCGCTTTCGTCGAGATTAAAAATCACCACCCCGAGCGTCTCTTTACCGGCACTCCACAACAGCGCGGAAACGGTCAGCTCGTTGACGGCGGTCAGAAAGACCAGCAGCGCCCCGGCAAATGCGGCAGGGGCCAGCAGCGGCAACACAATATGGCGCAGACGCTGCGAGAAATTCGCCCCGGCCAGACTGGCCGCCTCTTCCATCGCCGGGTCAAGCTGCAACATGCTGTTATGCACCGGCTTTAGGCAGACCGTCAGAAAACGGGCAAGATAGGCGAGGAAAATGATGGTCAGCGTCCCACTCAGGCTGATACCCACCAGCGGCAGCGGACGGGCAAACAGCAAAATAAAGGCAATCGCCAGCACCACGCCCGGCAGGGTGTAGGGAATATCGATAACGCTATATAACCACCGCAGCGGACGGCTGGGATAGCGCACCAGTAGCCACGCCAGTGGTAGACACAGCAACATCAGAACCAGCGAGGCGCTCACGGAGAGCGAGATGCTGTTAGTGAGTGCTCGCCAGGTAGCGCTCTGGTTATCAAAAATCGTTCGCCAGGCGGCAAAGGTCAGGGTATCGGCATTCAGCGGCACGCCCAGCGTGGGTACCAGCGACGTTGCAATCAGCGCCAGCAGAGGTGCCAGAAGGATGGCGCACAACACCATTCCCAGCAGTACTTCGGTCGCCAGTCGCCATTTACCTAACTGAAAACTGAGCGCCCGCCCGGCCATCCCGATAAGCGGCAGCGCGTGACGACGCTGCATATATCCCTGCAAGGTCACGATACCAATGGCGAGCACGCCCATCAGCACAGACAGCGCCGCGACGTCGTTTAACATCGACGGGCCAAAGCTTGAGAGCGTCTGGTAAATCTGAATCGGCAGCACAAAATAGGAAATGGGTATCCCGAGCATGGCGGGAATGCCGAAGTTACCCAGCGCGGAGACAAATGCAATCGCCGCACCGGCCCACAGCGCGGTGCGGCACAGCGGCAATACGATATCGATAAACACCCGCCACAACGAGGCGCCATTCAGCCGCGCGGCTTCAATTTGCTCTTTTGGCAGACACTGTAGCTGCGTGCGCAGTGCCAGAAAGACCAGTGGCGCATGCTGGATCCCCAGCAATAGCGCGATGCCTTCCGGCGAGTAAAGGGGATTGGTACTGCCAAACCCCGGCGCGAGCCCAATACTGTTGAGCAAAATGCTGCTGGGGCCAAACAATTGTAACCAACTCAGGGCGGTGACCTGCGGGGGGATCATCATTGGCAGCATGAACAGGAAGACCCAAATCTGCTTGCCACGAATATTGGTCAGGGCCAGGCAAAAGGCGAAAAAACTGCCCAACAGCAGCGACAGCACCGTGCCTAACCCGCTGGTATAGAGGCTATTGTAGAGCGCAACCCAGGTGGCTTCATTGCTCAACACGCGCCACAGGCTACTGTTGCTACCTTGCTGCCAGTCAAAGAGGGCGGAAATAAGCAGTCGCAGGCTGGGCAGTAGACTCAGCAAGGCGATCAGCGCGAGTAAAAGCCACAGCAGCCCTTTCGGCGGGCTGCTGGCGGTAGATTGATGCAGTGTCATGTCCGTCATGACTTAGCGGTTTCCGAACAGATCGGCAAAACGCTTTTTGTTTGCTTCGGTATCAGCCAGCGCTTTTGCCGGGTCGTATGGCATCAGTTTAATGGTGTCACGCGCCGGGAAGCCCTGAGGTACTGGTAAGCTGGCGTCCGCCGTCAGGTAGCCCTGTTTGAGAACCAGCTTCTGCCCGTCTGCGGAGAGGACAAAATCGATGAAGGCTTTTGCGTCCTCAGGGTTTTTCGCCCCTTTCATCATGGCGACCGGTTCGGTCACGATGCTGACGCCCTCTTTCGGGAAAACGAACTCAATCGGCGCGCCTTTGGCTTTTTCACGGATCGCCATGTAATCCACCAGTACGCCGTAGGCTTTGCTGCCAGAGGTGATGGCGCTCATCACGCCGCCATTACCACTCTGCGGCATCGCGCCGTTCTCTTTCAGTTTCTCGTAATACTGCCAGCCGAGCTGCGGGTCATTCATTAACGTCGCCATATGAATCTGCGCGGCGCCGGAATAGAGCGGGCTTGGCAAGGTGGTCATATTTTTCAGTTCAGGCTTGAGCAGATCCTGCCAGGATTCCGGCTTTACCGGGGCTTTGCTGTGGTACGCAATACCGGTAGTGATAAGTTTCGTGCCGTAGTAGTAGCCGTCTTTATCATAGAGTTGAGCATCGTAGCGGCTGGCCTGCGGTGATTTGTAGGCCGCCAGCAGATTTTGCTGTTTCAGGGATTCCATCGACACGCTGTCGGCGATGAGTAAGACATCCGGGCTGGCGCCACCGGCTGAAATTTCAGCCTGCAGGCGGGCAATCAGCTTTGCGGTTCCATCGCGAATCCATTTTACTTCGACATCCGGGTGCGCCTGCTCAAACGCACTCACCGTCATTTGCGCATCTTCGGTTGGCTGGCTGGTGTAGAGCGTCAGAGTGGATTTCGCGAAAGCGGTGCCACTCATGAAAGCCAGCAATGCCGCTGCCAGCGCAATTTTCTTACTCATGGTTTCGTCCCCCTGGTTTTCGTTGTGACGATTAAAACAGGGGAATCTGACAGAAATATGACCCGTTTTTTTCGTAGTAATAATTTCATATTCGCGGGCTAGCATGAGCGCAAATCCCCTCAGCCGGACGCAAATATGACTCCAGAAGCACGTCGCAGCGCGATTGTCGCCATCGTGACAGAGCACGGTGAGAGTAGCATTGAACAACTGGCGCACTATTTCGGCGTCTCGCTGCAAACAGTACGCAGCGATTTGCGCGAACTCACCGCGCAAGGGCTGTTATTGCGCCGTCATGGCATGGTCGCCCCTTTCGCGCGCGAAAATATTGGTTATCAACAGCGCGAGATCGTCAACGTCATCGGTAAGCGCTGGATTGGCGAACGGGTCGCGCAGTTGCTCAGCGAGGCGCAAAGCTGCTTTCTCGGCACCGGCACCACCGTGGAAATGGTAGCGCGCGCCCTGCCGGACGATATCCGTCTGGCGGTGTGTACCAATAATCTGCACGCCGCCACGCCGCTAAGTCTGCTTCCTGGCTGCGAACTGACCGTCGCGGGTGGTCGCGTGCGTAAGCGCGATCTGGATGTGATTGGCAGTGACGCCCTGACCTTCTTTCGCCGTTATCGTGTCGATATCGGGGTGGTGTCCGTTGGCGGAATTGGCGAAGAGGGCGAGCTGTACGATTTCAACGATGAAGAGGTAGTGGCACGTCAGGCGCTGGTCGCCAGTGCGGAAGTCAATGTTCTGGTGGTCGATAGCACCAAGTTTGGCCGCCGGGCGATGTGCCGCAACGGTGATATCGGCGATTTCCATTATGTGGTGAGCGACAGAGCCCCCACCGGCCCCCAGCGCGATCTGCTGGCACAGCGCCGCACGCAGTGGCTGTGTCGGGAAGAGGGATAGCGCACCGCCCTGACGGACGGTGCGCTGATCATTACGCCTGACGCAGGTTCTGCGCGGCTTTCACCATATTTGCCAGAGCGCTTCGGGTTTCCGGCCAGCCGCGGGTTTTCAGGCCGCAGTCCGGGTTCACCCACAGGCGCTCTGCCGGGATACGCCGGGCGGCTTTCGCCAGCAGCGCTTCAATCCACTCCACGCTCGGTACGTTCGGCGAGTGAATGTCATACACGCCCGGTCCGATTTCGTTCGGGTATTCAAACTCTTCGAACGACTCCAGCAATTCCATATCCGAGCGCGAGGTCTCAATGGTGATCACGTCTGCGTCCAGGGCGGCAATGGAGTCCATGATGTCGTTAAACTCGCAATAACACATGTGGGTGTGAATCTGGGTTTCATCCCTCGCCACGGCCGCACTGATGCGAAAAGCTTCCACGCCCCACTCCAGATACGCATCCCAGTCGCGGCGACGCAGCGGCAGACCTTCACGCAGGGCCGGCTCGTCAATCTGGATGATGCCGATACCGGCGGCTTCCAGATCTGCGACTTCGTCACGCAGCGCCAGCGCAATTTGTTTGGCGATAGTTTCACGGCTCACATCTTCACGCGGGAAGGACCAGCACAGGATAGTCACCGGCCCCGTCAGCATCCCTTTTACCGGCTTACTGGTCAGGGACTGGGCATACTTCGCCCACTCCACGGTAATCGCTTCCGGGCGGCTGACATCGCCAATGACCACCGGCGGCTTCACGCAGCGGGAGCCGTAACTCTGCACCCAGCCGTTCTGGGTAAAGACAAAGCCGTCGAGATGCTCGCCAAAGTATTCCACCATGTCATTACGCTCGGCTTCACCGTGGACCAGCACGTCCAGCCCTAAACGCTCCTGCTCCACAATCGCCTGCCTGATGTGTTCAGCGATACCGGTACGGTAGTTGTTGGCATCCAGATTGCCTTTTTTGAAGTCCAGTCGTAGACCACGGATCTCGGTGGTCTGCGGGAATGAACCGATGGTCGTCGTCGGCCATGCGGGCAGGTTAAAGCGGGCACGCTGTGCTTTGGCGCGGACTTCATAAGTGCTGGTGCGCTGGCTGTCTTCTGCGGTGATGGCCGCCAGACGCTGCGAAACGGCGGTATTGTGCACACGGGTGGAGTGGCGGCGCGCCTGAATCGGGGCGCTCCAGGCCTCAATTGCAGCGGTATCACCGCTGTTCAGCGCATCGCGCAGCAGCGCCAGTTCTTCACATTTTTGCAGGGCGAAGGCAAACCAGCTCTTCACTTCCGCATCCAGACGCGTCTCCACGTTCAAATCGATCGGGCTGTGCAGCAGGGAACATGAAGAGGCCACCCACAGCGGGCGCTTCCCTGCCACTCCTTTAATCTGTGCATATTTTGCGCTCAGATCGGCACGCCAGACGTTACGTCCATTCACCAGCCCTGCCGAGAGCAGCCAGTCAGCAGGCAGGCGCTTGTGCAATTCAGCAACGTCATCTTTACCGTGGACCAGGTCAACGTGCAGCCCCTGTACCGGCAGCGCGGTGATGGTGTCGAGGTTCGGTGCTACGCCTTCAAAATAGGTAGTCAGCAGCAGTTTCACCTGGCCTGCGAGTGCCTCGTAAGCCGGTTTGAAGGCATCCAGCCAAACCTGGGGCAGATCCAGTACCAGCGCAGGTTCGTCGATTTGTACCCACTCGACGCCGCGTTTCGCCAGTTCAGCCAGTACCTGTTTGTAGACCGGCAGAATGTCATTAAGCAGGCTCAGGCGGTCAAACTGCTCACCTTTCACTTTGCCCAGCCACAGGTACGTCACCGGCCCCAGCAGGACAGGTTTCACCTTGTGGCCCAGCGCCAGTGCTTCGTCCACTTCATCCAGCAACTGCGTCCAGGTCAGTTTGAACGGCTGGCCTTTGGTGAACTCCGGCACCATATAGTGATAGTTGGTGTTAAACCATTTGGTCATTTCTGCCGCGGCTGCGGGTTCGCCGGTCGGTGCGCGGCCACGGCCAATACGGAACAGGGTGTCGATATCAACGGAGCCGTCGCTGTTCTGATGACGAGCCGGGACGTTGCCGAGCATCAGGCTGGTGGTCAGAACATGGTCGTACCAGGCGAAATCCCCCACCGGCAGCAGGTCGATGCCCGCCGCTTTTTGCTGCTCCCAGTGACGCGCACGCAGTTCGCGCCCTGTCGCCAGCAATGCGTCACGGGATGAGTTACCCGCCCAGTAACTTTCTTGCGCTTTTTTCAGCTCGCGACGCAGGCCAACGCGAGGAAAACCGAGGGTGTGGTTAATAATTGTCATTTTTTGAGCCTCATAATTTCAATCCGAAAGATTTCGGATTTCGGGAAGGCGGCAAGCTTGCTCATCCCCAGGAGCTTACTGATGTAAGTGACTGGGGTGAGAAAGTGCGGCCAACGCACCATAAATTCGAAAGATAAAGGTTTTAGCCATCCAGATGTTTACACATCCATATTTGGCGGTTACTGTATATTCCTCAAGCGCAAATTTGTCATGCCGAAGTGAAGGACTTTCATGATCGAAATTAAACATCTGAAAACGCTACAAGCGTTACGGAACTGCGGGTCGCTGGCTGCGGCAGCGGCGGCATTGCATCAGACGCAATCCGCACTTTCCCACCAGTTCAGCGATCTGGAACAGCGCCTTGGCTTTCGACTCTTTGTGCGCAAAAGCCAGCCTTTACGCTTTACGCCGCAGGGGGAAATCCTGCTGCAACTGGCCAATCAGGTGCTGCCGCAAATCAGTAGCGCACTGCAGGCCTGCAATGAACCACAGCAGACCCACCTGCGTATCGCGATTGAATGCCATAGCTGTATTCAGTGGCTGACGCCGGCGCTGGAAAGTTTTCGCACCCAATGGCCGCATGTCGAGATGGATTTCAAATCGGGCGTTACCTTCGACCCACAGCCCGCGCTCCAGCAGGGCGAGCTGGATCTGGTGATGACCTCGGACATTCTGCCGCGCAGTGGCTTGCACTATTCGCCGATGTTCGATTTTGAAGTCCGGCTGGTGCTTTCACCGGAGAGCCCGCTGGCCTCACGCACACGGATCACCCCGGAAGATATCGCCACCGAGACACTGCTTATTTATCCGGTGCAGCGTAGCCGCCTGGATATCTGGCGCCATTTCCTGCAACCGGCAGGCATCAGCCCGCAGCTTAAAAGCGTGGACAATACGTTGCTGTTGATTCAGATGGTCGCGGCGCGGATGGGCATTGCCGCCCTGCCCCACTGGGTGGTGGAAAGTTTTGAACGCCAGGGTCTGGTGGTGACCAAAACCCTGGGTGAGGGATTATGGAGCCGGTTGTACGCTGCCGTGCGCGATGGCGAGCAGCGCCAGCCGGTCACCGAGGCATTTATTCGCTCAGCGCGGAACCACGCCTGTGACCATCTGCCCTTTGTGCGGAGCGCGGAGCGACCCAGCGCCGATGCACCCATAGTGAGGCCAGTATCACCGTCCCACCAATGATAAAACTCGGCCAGTGCGGCTGCTCCTGCCAGATGGCAAGGTTCACCAGCAGCCCGGCCGGGACATGCACATTGTTCATGATGCCAAGCGTACCGGCGTCCACCTGCGTCGCCCCGTAGTTCCACATAAAGTAACCCAGCCCGGACGCCACGACGCCCAGCCACACCAGGATGCCCCATTGCAGGTTGGTGGTCGGCAGTTTTTGCGGGTTACCCAACAGGAACCAGGCGATAACAGCAACGATAGCGGCGCCAAGATAGAACCAGGCAAACGCGTTGTGCTGTGGCATCGGGCGCGTTTCCATCAGGCGTTTATAACCCACCATACCAATAGCAAAACTGATATTGGCAAGTTGCACAAACATCAGGCCCGTCCAGAAGTGATCGCTGACTTTGTCGTAACGGATAATCGCTGCGCCAACCACCGCCAGTAGCGCACTCAGGGCGTAGCCCCACCGTAAACGACGCTTGCTGAGAAGATCATAAATCAGCGTGATATAAAGCGGCGTCAGAACAGTGAATAACAGGAACTCCGATACACTCAAATAGACATACGCACGGAAGCTGAACAGGTACATGATGCCAAGCTGCATCGCACCCACCAGCATGTAGAGCAGGATCGTTTTAAGCGTTTGTCCACGGGTGCGCAGGAACGGTAAGAAGACCAGAGCCGCCAGCCCCACGCGCATCAGCACTGAAAAATAGCTGTCGACGTGCCCGGCCAGGTACTCGCCAATCAGACTAAAGGAAAAGGCCCACAGGATCGTAGTGATGATGAGTAACGCCACAATGAATGTCTCTCAGAATAAGGAACACTCATTGTAGCGGAGTATCAGGTTGACAACTGGTCAATAATTAACCAGTTCATCAGCTCAAATACAATTTACGCAGGTAATTCGGCACGGCGTTGTCGGCGTTGGTGCCAATGACTTCCAGCTCCGGATGCAAATCCTTCAGACGCTGGTGCGCATTGCCCATAATGCACCCTTTACCGGCCATGGAGAGCATTTCCGCATCGTTCATGCCATCGCCAAACGCGATGCACTCTTTGAGACTGTAACCAAGCGCCTTCGAAACGGCTTCCAGCGCGTGTCCTTTCGACACACCGCCGGCCATGACCTCCAGACAGGTCAGCGTCGAGAAACTGACGTTCACGCGATCGCCCCAACGGGCATTAATCGCCTGCTCAAGCGGCAGCAACTGCTCATGATTTTCGCAGGTGAAGAAGACTTTGCTGATGCCTTCAGGCTCCAGCAAGCCTGGCTCATACAGGGAATACTGGAAAATCGCCTCTTTGAAGAAACGCATTTCATCCGGGCGGTGGCGGTTCATAAACCATTCATCATCGCGATACACATTGGTGATGATGTCCGGGTTGTTATGCACCACGCCAAACAGATCGCTGGCAATATCCCGATCCAGGTTATGAGTGAACACCAGATTGCCATCGGTATCGTGAACCCGCGCACCGTTCGAGGTGATCATGTACGCCTTGATCCCCAGGTTATCGCGGATTTGCCCGACATCCACGTGGTGGCGGCCCGTCGCAAAAACGAAGTTCACTCCGCGTTCGGTGAGCAGCTTCAATGTTTCTTTCGCGTAAGGGGAGAGTGTATGGTCGGGGGAGAGCAATGTGCCGTCTAAATCAGACGCAACAACCTGATACATAGGAAACGTTAACCTCAATAATTCATTAGTTATACCGATCGAAAAAATCGACGATGGCGTTGAGCGCGACTGAGCGCATGGCGTCCTCTTCAAAGAGGATCTCATGGTACGCGCCCTTGATGACAAGCGGCTTCCCCCCTTCACAGGGGTGGCCCGCCGCGGCGCGCATTTCACAAAAGCGATCGTGCATGCGGTTATCTACAACACGCTCTTCTTCTGCCTGAATAATTAACATGGGCGATGTGTCTGATGCGGCCCCGGCCAGCACCTGCTCACCGGCCAGGATACCTTCCCGCACCCAGTGCCAGGTTGGGCCTCCCACGCGCAGTTCAGGATCGTCGGCGTAGAAACGCAGATTGCGCCGGTAACGTTCGCGGCTGTGGGTCAGCGTGTTAATGGCAAACGGCAGCGCATGCCAGCGACCGGTGCCAATGGCGTAATTCTCACGAATACGCGGGTAGCCTTCCGCCCAGTCCAGCAGCGGGCGCACCATCCAGTCCGGCAGGTGGATAATAATGCCGAACATCGGCGCGCACAGTGCAATAGCATCACAGTTAGCTTGTGGGTAACGTTGCACGAAGAGCGTGGCAATCGCGCCCCCCATTGAGTGCGCCAGAATGTAACGCCTGCGCCACGGACCTGGAGCCACTTCCTGCTCCCAGAACGCCGTAAGATCATCGACATAATCACTGAAATTGACCACATGGCCGCGATGAGAATCTTCCAGCAAACGACCGGAACGCCCCTGACCGCGGTGGTCAATAATGAGCACATCAAAGCCGAGATGGAAGAGGTCATATGCCAGTTCAGCATACTTCACATAGCTTTCGATTCGACCAGGGCAAACCACGATAACCCTGTCATGCCTGGCGGCATGGAAACGGACAAAACGCACCGGGACATTGTCCACACCGGTAAATTCCGCCTCTTCTCGTTGACGCCAGAAGTCGGTTAACGGGCCTGTGGCAAAGGCGGCAAACGCGCTTTCTCTGGTTTCCCACTCCTTGTTTTGCCGGTACATTGGCTACGCCCTCACTTGCGCGACAAAAACGTTTTTGTGACCTGTAGCTAATTCCGCTAACAATAGCGTATTGTGGCATAAAAACAGACAATCAGGGAGTTTCTCATGACCTTCGAGTGGTGGTTCGCTTATCTGCTGACATCGATCATTCTCAGCCTGTCGCCCGGCTCCGGCGCGATTAATACCATGACCACCTCGATAAGCCACGGTTATCGCGGCGCTGCGGCGTCCATTGCCGGGCTACAAACCGGCTTAGGCATCCATATTGTGCTGGTTGGCGTGGGTCTGGGCACCCTCTTCTCGCGCTCGGTACTGGCGTTTGAAGTGCTGAAATGGGCCGGGGCCGCCTATCTGATTTGGCTTGGTATTCAGCAGTGGCGCGCCGCGGGCGCGATCGACCTTAATACTCTGGCGCATACACAATCGCGTACGCGGCTGTTTAAACGCGCGGTTTTCGTCAACCTGACGAACCCCAAAAGCATCGTCTTTCTCGCCGCACTGTTCCCGCAATTTATTGCACCCAATGAACCGCAGGTGATGCAGTACGTGGTGCTCGGCGTGACCACTATCGTCGTGGATATTATCGTGATGATTGGCTATGCGACGCTGGCGCAACGTATTGCCGCCTGGATTAAGGGCCCGCGTCAGTTGAAGGCGCTAAACAGGGTGTTTGGTTCGTTGTTTATGCTGGTGGGAGCGCTGCTGGCATCGGCAAGGCATGCCTGAGTTCGGTGTCGTCCCGGAGGCGGCGTGAACGCCTTATCCGGGCTAACACATAGCCCCGGACAGCGGCAGCGCCTCCGGGACAAACATTAACGCGAAATGATCAAATGGATACCGAAACCGGCGAACAGCGCACCGGCAAAACCGTCAATCCACTTCGCCAGACGCTGATAACCACGGCGCATCGCCGGTAAGGCGAACAGGCTTGCCACGACGGTGAACCAGGCGAAAGTTTCCAGCGTGATCAGCATAAAGATCCCCCAGCGCGCCCCGGCTCCCACGCTGTCGCCGACAAACAGTGAGAACACCGAACCGAAGTAGATGATCGCTTTCGGATTGGCGAGGTTCGTCAACAGCCCCTTCATAAAGCTTCGACCACTGCTGGTTGCCAGTTCAATCTGCGGCGCACCGGCTTTGTTCTCTTCTTTTTTCAGCGCACCACGCAGCATCTGGTAACCCATCCAGCACAGGTACAGGCCGCCGCCGACCATAATGATACTGTGCAACCAGGCCATTTTTTCAAGGATCAGGTTAAGACCGAGCAGTGCAACGCCTGCCCACACCATCACGCCTGTGGTAATGCCGAGCACCCCCATCATCGCCTCTTTGCGGGAGCGGCTGACGGCGGTTTGCGACACAAAGAAGAAGTCCGGGCCGGGGCTCATTAACGCCACAATGTGCACCAGGGCAACGGTGAGAAACAGCATTAACATGGTTAACTCGCGGAAAGATAATAAAGTGGGTTACTATCCTGACACTTTTTCTCTGTGCTGGCTACTCGTCATCATCGCCATCCACATGGGCACGAATCAGCGCCATAAACTCCTGACCAAAGCGCTCAAGTTTACGTACGCCTACGCCGTTAACCCCGAGCATTTCACCTGGCGTAATGGGCATCTGTTCGGCCATTTCAATCAGCGTTGCGTCGTTGAAGACCACATACGGCGGCACGTTGTTTTCATCGGCAATCGCTTTACGTAATTTGCGCAGCTTAGCGAACAGCTTGCGGTCATAGTTGCCGACCGCCGCCTTTTGCATCACCCGGGATTTCAGCGCGACCACACGCGGCACAGCGAGTTGCAACGGAACCTCACCACGCAGCACCGGACGCGCGGCATCGGTCATCTGTAACGATGAATGCTGGGCAATGTTCTGCGTGACCAGCCCCAAATGAATAAGCTGGCGAATCACGCTTACCCAATGCTCATGGCTTTTTTCCCGGCCCATGCCGTAGACCTTAAGCTTATCGTGGCCGAGTTCACGGATACGTTGGTTATTCGCCCCACGGATCACCTCAACCACATAGCCCATCCCGAAACGCTGATTGACGCGACCAATGGTCGAGAGCGCAATTTGCGCATCGTTCAGGCCATCGTACTGTTTCGGCGGATCAAGGCAGATATCGCAGTTACCGCAGGCTTCCTGACGCCCTTCGCCAAAGTAATTGAGCAAGACCAGACGGCGGCAGGTTTGCGCTTCCGCAAAGGCCCCCATCGCATTGAGCTTATGACGCTCAATATCCTGCAATTGCCCGGCCGGTTTTTCTTCAAGGCAACGGCGCAGCCAGGCCATGTCTTCCGGCGCGTAGAACAGCATCGCCTCGGCGGGCAGGCCATCACGCCCGGCACGGCCGGTTTCCTGATAGTAAGACTCGATATTACGCGGAATGTCGAAGTGAACCACAAATCGCACGTTGGGTTTGTTAATCCCCATACCGAATGCGACGGTCGCGACCACGATTTGCAGATCATCGCGCTGGAATTTCTCCTGCACGCTGGCGCGCACCGCGTTTTCCAGCCCGGCATGATACGCCGCGGCGCTAAAACCCCGGCTTTGCAGGCGAGCGGCGGTGTCTTCCACCTTCGCCCGGCTATTGCAGTAAATAATTCCGGACTTACCGCGCTGGTCGTGTACATAGCGTAAAAGCTGATCGAGAGGTTTGAATTTCTCCATCAGCATGTAGCGGATATTGGGTCGGTCAAAACTGCTGATCTGAATCAGCGGGTCGTTCAGCCCCAGAAGACGTTCAATATCGCGACGAGTGGTATCATCCGCCGTGGCGGTCAATGCCATAAAAGGCACAGACGGCAGATACTGACGAAGCTGGCCAAGTGCGGCATATTCCGGGCGGAAATCATGACCCCACTGGGAGATACAGTGCGCTTCATCCACCGCCAGGAGTACCGGGTTCCAGTGCGTCAGTTGCTCAAGAAAGTTATCAAGCATCAGCCGCTCAGGAGCGATATACAGCAGACGGATTTGTCCGGTGCGGCAGCCAGCCATCACCTCAAGCTGTTGTTCACGACTTTGTGTTGAGTTCAGACAGGCCGCAGCAACGCCGTTCGCCAGTAACTGATCAACCTGATCTTTCATCAGAGAGATCAGCGGCGATACCACCACCGTCAGGCCAGGCAGAATCAGCGCCGGAATTTGATAGCAGAGAGATTTGCCGCCACCGGTCGGCATGACAACCAGACAGTCGCGGCCGCCGAGCACGGTATCGATGATATGTTGCTGACCCGGACGGAACTGCTGGTAGCCGAAGGTTTCCCGTAAAACTTCCAGGGCTGTCGATTCCAGATTCAATACTTCCGCCTGCGCCACATTTACTCCACTCGACAAAAGAAAACAGGCGCTATTTTCAGCGCCTGCTCATGAAACTGCAATGCTTAAAACAGATCGTTGAGCATTACGCCGACACCAACACGCGTCTGATTGAAATTGTAGTCAATTAACGACTCGCCATAACCGCTGTATACCTGGGTGTAGAAACGGACATGTTTGGTGATCGGATAGCTGACGCCGACTTCTGCGCCACCGTAGCCCGTGTTCCAGTTGTACTGCCCTTTGACGCTGAAAATGGCCTCGCCATACTGGTAGCCGACCCGCAGTTGATAGTGGCCAAGATATTTGGTGATATCCGGGTTATCGTCGGTGTTACCCACCACATACCAGGGTTTTACTTCCACCAGCCAGTTGCCATTTTGCGCCATCAAACGCGTATAAAGGCGGTTCCAGCTACGCGATGTGGGATCAGAACGGCCATTGGAGTCATGGTTGAAGCCAAACTCCATATCGCGCAATGTCCAGCCCGCAAAGCTGTAATCAGTAGCAAAACCGAGGAACAACTGCGGTTCATAGTTGGTTTCACGGAACGGCGAAGAAGCAGGCTCCTTCGTGTTAGAAAGCTGCCACCACGATTTTTGCGTATAGGAAGCGCCCAACACGGAATTCGGACCGACTATACCGCGCCACAGCGGGAACGCCAGGCTGAGCTGGAATTTTACTTCATCCTTACGCGCTTCATCAGACCAACTATATGAACGAATGGCTTCTTTATTCATGTCGCTGGTGTAGGTATAAAGCAGGTAGTTCGACTCATACGGATAGAGCGTGAACGGATTATCATGCTCCTGCAGCATATTCGCGATAATACTACCGCGCACAGCAGGCGCATCATGAACTTCTTTTACTGTCGCTTCCTGCGCAAAAGCCGCGAAAGGCAGCGCACACAATGCCACAAACCAACCCAGAAACGTCCGCATCGGTTTTCTTCCCCTGAACAATGTTGATGAACTGAATATTTTTACAACATCTATTCTACATATTTATTGAGACGCTGCGCAGGTATCCTCTCTTAAACTGGAATTCAACAATTTAGAGGCATAAAATCAACATTTCATTAACCTAACGGAAGAGCCACTATGTCTGCCGTCCTCACAGCAGAAGCCGCATTAAAACTCGTGGGTGAGATATTCGTCTACCACATGCCCTTCAATCGTGCGCTGGGTCTGGAGCTTACTCGCTACGAGAAGGATTTTGCCCAACTCAGCTTCAACAATCAGCCCATGATGGTGGGAAACTGGGCGCAGAGCATTTTACACGGCGGGGTTATTGCCTCCGCACTGGATGTCGCCGCAGGCCTGGTGTGCGTTGGCAGCACGCTGACACGCCATGACACCCTCACCGAAGATGAATTACGTGCTCGTCTGTCGCGAATGGGCACCATTGATTTGCGCGTCGATTATTTACGTCCGGGCCGGGGTAATCGCTTCACCGCCACCAGTACGTTACTGCGTGCCGGGAACAAGGTTGCGGTCGCGCGTGTCGAGTTACATAACGAAGAGCAGCTCTATATCGCCAGCGCCACAGCAACCTATATGGTGGGTTAAGCCGCGAAAATCGGGTAAAATGTCGTTACTTTTCAGCAAAGAGTTTTCCTGATGGATGCAAAACAGACGCGGTTGGGAGTGATATTTGCTCTGGCCGCTTATTTTATTTGGGGCGTCGCACCGGCCTATTTCAAAGTTATCTGGTTCGTTCCTGCCGATGAAATCCTGACTCACCGAATTATCTGGTCCTTCTTCTTCATGATCGCCCTGATAAGCGTCAGCCGTCAGTGGTCGCAGGTGAAACAGCTTTTACGTACGCCAAAGAAAATCTTGCTGTTAGCGGTATCTGCCGTTCTCGTTGGAGGTAACTGGCTGCTCTTTATCTGGTCAGTAAATAACCACCATCTGCTGGAAGCAAGCCTGGGGTATTTTATTAACCCACTGGTTAATATCCTGCTGGGGATGGTTTTCCTTGGTGAACGTTTCCGCCGCATGCAGTGGCTGGCGGTAATACTGGCCGCCAGTGGCGTACTGGTACAGTTGTGGGCCTTCGGCTCCTTGCCGATTATCTCGCTGGGCCTGGCCTTTAGTTTCGCCTTCTACGGCCTGCTGCGTAAAAAAATCGCCGTCGACGCGCAAACCGGCATGCTGGTGGAAACACTGTGGCTGCTGCCCGTGGCGGCTATCTGGCTGTTTGGGATTGCCGATAGCGCGACCAGCCATATGACACAAAATAGCTGGTCGCTTAATCTGCTGTTGATGGCCGCCGGGGTGGTCACTACCGTTCCCCTGCTGTGCTTTACCGGCGCGGCGACGCGTCTGCGCCTGTCGACACTGGGTTTCTTCCAGTATATTGGCCCAACGTTGATGTTCCTGCTGGCGGTGACGTTTTATGACGAGCATCCGGGGGCGGACAAAATGGTGACATTCGGGTTTATTTGGGTTGCGCTCGCCATATTCGTGATGGATGCACTGTACACCCAACGCAGGGGTCGGTAATTGCCGGCGTCAGGATTCCGTACCGCTGATATCGCCGCGTCTTTAATCAGCCAGAGCAGGTGAAGGAAGCCACGCGCGATAAGATCCGTAAAGGAAGGTTCAGCAGAATTGCTGAACCTTTTATTTTAGATTTACAGCCAGTTACGACGTTTGAAGTAGAGATACGGCGCCAACCCGGCGAGGATCATAAAGACAATCGCGCCAGGGTAGCCAAAGCTCCAGTGCAGCTCAGGCATAAACTCGAAGTTCATCCCGTAACTGGATGCCACCAGCGTCGGCGGCAGGAAGACAACGGAAACGACCGAGAAGATCTTGATGATCCGGTTCTGCTCAATATTGATAAAGCCCATAGCCGCCTGCATCAGGAAGTTCACTTTCTGGAACAGGGATTCGTTGTGCGGCAGCAGGGATTCGATATCTCGCAGGATTTCGCGGGCCTGCTCCAACTGACCGCCCGGCAAACGCGCTTTACGCACCAGGAAGTTCAGCGCGCGCTGGGTATCCATCAGACACAGACGTACCTTCCAGCCGATATCTTCCAGTTCCGCCAGCGTGGAGAGCGCTTCGTCATATTCATCACCCTGATGACCTTCCATGATCACACGGCTGAGTTTTTCCAGATCGCTATAGATGTTTTCGATTTCGTCTGCGAGCTGTTCGATTTTGGTCTCGAAGAGATCGAGCAGTAACTCATAGGCGTTGCCATCGACCATAGCCTGGCTACGGGCACGCATACGGTAGAGACGAAATGCGGGTAATTCGCGCTCACGCAGGGTGAAAAGGCGGCCTTCGCGGATAGTAAATGCCACGGTGGAGTTGCCAGCATGGTCTTCCGCATCTTCAAAGAAGAAGAAGGAGTGGATGTGCAAGCCGTCTTCATCTTCAAAAAAACGCGCAGATGCTTCGATGTCTTCCAGTTCCGGGCGTGTCGCCAGGTTCTGACCCAATTCAGACTGCACGCGGGTTCGCTCGTCATCGTCCGGCTCGACCAGGTCAACCCAGACGGAACTGGCGAGGTGCTTTATTTCGTCAGCTTCGAGACGGGTTAAACGATTATTTTCCAGTTGAAATGCGCTCAGCATAGCCGGGACTCCCAATGCAAAAATGACTGGACAGTTCGGTTGGGCACACAAGAAACATTTGGCGTTTCAGACCATTAAACAGCCTGACTCAGCGCGACGGGAATACAGCAGGTCGCTGACAACCACTAAGGCCATCAGCATAAGGAGATAGCCTTAGGAGTTGTTCCTGGATGACAGGGAATTGAGCCAGTATCTACTGGGTGTGTCCAAGGCGAATGTCCTCTTAGCGTGATCGTGCGCGCATGTTACGCCAGCAAAAATGAGGCGTCAACACGCAACGAAACGCTAAAGGGTAATATTTCCCCCTTAGCGTATAAGGCTAGCAGAATATTACAAAATAATGATATTTTTCTGAAAGTTACACTGTTTCAAGACGTGCATAAGCAGCCACCAGCCATTTAATGCCCTGCCCCTGGAATGCCACCTGCAAACGGCTGTGCTCGCCGCTGCCTTCCAGATTAACAATTGTCCCTTCACCGAACTTCGGATGACGCACACGCTGTCCCAGTTTATAGCCCGTGTCGTTCTCTGAAATCGGCGCGCCAAGGCGTTGATGGCTGACCGGACGGCTGACGGTAGCGCGCAAGCGCACCTCTTCGACACAGTTTTCTGGCAACTCGCCGATAAAGCGCGATGGACGGTGATAGGCCTCTTTGCCATACAGACGGCGGGTTTCGGCATAAGTCAGCGTCAGCTTCTGCATCGCACGGGTCACGCCGACATAGGCCAGGCGACGTTCCTCTTCCAGACGGCCGCCTTCATCCAGCGACATCTGGCTCGGGAACATCCCCTCTTCCATCCCGACAATAAACACCTGCGGGAACTCAAGCCCCTTGGCGGAGTGCAGTGTCATCAGTTGTACTGCGTCCTGCCAGGTATCCGCCTGCCCTTCACCCGCTTCCAGCGCGGCATGGGAGAGGAATGCCTGCAAAGGCATCAGATCTTCATCTTCTTCGTTGTAGCTGAACTGGCGCGTTGCCGTGACCAGTTCCTCTAAGTTCTCGATACGCGTCTGGCCTTTCTCGCCTTTCTCCTGCTCGTACATCATCCACAGGCCGGAATCTTTCACCACGCGGTCCGTTTGTACGTGCAATGGCATGTCCGCCGTCTCCTGAGCCAGCGCGTCAATCAGCTCCATAAAGCGCTGTAATGCACTCGCCGCGCGACCGGCCAGTACTTTTTCCTGCAACAGTTCGCGTGTCGCCTGCCATAGCGTCAGTTGACGATCGCGCGAAGTCTGGCGTACCACGTCCAGCGTTCTGTCACCGATCCCACGCGTCGGCGTATTCACCACACGTTCAAAGGCGGCATCATCATTTCGGTTTGCAATCAGGCGCAAATAAGAGAGTGCGTCTTTGATTTCCTGACGTTCAAAGAAGCGCATCCCACCGTAAATACGATACGGCATGCTTGCCTGTAATAACGCCTCTTCCAGCACACGGGACTGGGCGTTACTGCGATAGAGAATGGCGCAATGTTCCAGCGCACCGCCGCTCTCCTGCCAGGTTTTAATACGGTTAACAACAAAACGAGCCTCATCCAGCTCGTTGAAAGCGCAATAGAGTGAAATCGGCTCGCCATCGGCACCGTCGGTCCACAGGTTTTTCCCCAGACGCCCGTTGTTGTTTTCGATAAGGGCGTTCGCCGCGCTGAGAATATTGCTGGTTGAGCGGTAGTTCTGCTCCAGGCGGATCGTCTGCGCGCCGGGGAAGTCGTTGAGGAAGCGCTGGATATTTTCCACCTGCGCCCCACGCCAGCCGTAAATCGACTGATCATCGTCGCCGACAATCATTACTTTGCCGGTGTCGCCTGCCAGCAGGCGGATCCAGGCATACTGAATGTTGTTGGTATCCTGGAACTCATCCACCAGGATGTTGGTAAAACGTTCGCGGTAGTGCTGCAGGATATGCGGCTTATTGAGCCACAGCTCATGGGCACGGAGCAGCAGCTCGGCGAAATCCACCAACCCGGCGCGATCGCAGGCTTCCTGATAGGCCTGATAAACCTTCTGCCAGGTCTGCTCGACCGGGTTACCGTAGCTTTGAATATGATGCGGGCGAATGCCTTCATCTTTTTGGCCGTTGATGTACCACATGGCCTGGCGCGGCGGCCACTGCTTCTCATCAAGGTTCATCGCCTTGATCAGACGCTTAAGCAAACGCAACTGGTCTTCGCTGTCGAGGATCTGGAAATCCTGCGGCAGGTTGGCGTCCATATGGTGCGCACGCAGCAGGCGATGCGCCAGCCCGTGAAAAGTACCCACCCACATGCCGCCCTGGCTGGTCCCCATAAGCTGGCCGATACGGTGGCGCATTTCCGCCGCCGCTTTGTTGGTAAAGGTCACCGCCATAATGGAGTACGGCGAGCAGTTTTCCACGGTCATCAGCCAGGCGATGCGATGCACCAGCACGCGCGTCTTGCCACTGCCTGCCCCGGCCAGCACCAGCATATTGCTACGCGACGCGGCGACCGCATCACGCTGTTTGTCATTAAGGCTGTCGAGCAGGTAAGAAACGTCCATTGGCACCGCCGGGTTAGTATGAAGCCGCTGCGCTATATCATTTGGTTTACAGGAAGGCGACAAGCTCATGAATCCCCAGGAGCATAGATTAACTATGTGACTGGGGATGAGTGAGTGCCGCCAAGGCACCTGTAGACCGAAGGATGAAGCGTAACAACCCCTGGGAATTTATACAGAACTTGTGGTGATTATATCAGCGTGGTGAGGGATGCCAACCGCGAAATCTCCAGATGTGGCAGCAATCGGCTATCAGAAGCCGTCAGCAGGTCTGCCCCTTCCGGTTTGATCCAGCAGGCCTGCATACCACAGCGAATGGCACCGGCGACATCTGTCGTCAGGTCATCACCGACGTGCAGAATTTCACCCAACGGAATGTTCAGACGTTCAGCCGCAAGGTGGTACATATCATTAAACGGCTTCGCACGCCCGTCAGGGCCAGCGCGCAGCACAAATTCAAAGTAATCGTCCAGGCCGAATAACGCTGGCTGCGCATTGCCGTTAGTGATCGCCACTAGCGGCCATTTTTCAGCGAGCTTTGCCAGGGTTTCGTGGGTCTCTTGCGGCACATCAACACGGCTGCGCCATTTCGCGAAGTGCTGCATTGCCGCTTGCGCCCCTTCTGCCGCTTCATCAACGGTTAACCCGGCATCCAGCATGGCGCGTTCGACCGCACGACGACGCCATTCGGTCACATCGTGGTAGATCTCCGGTTCCGCGAGCAACAACGACTGGCGAATGCGTTTCAAATCCGTGTTTTCCAGCGCATTCAGCGAGGGGTGATATTGTTGCACAAACAGCAGGGATTCCTGTTCAGTGCGCAGAATAACCGGGCGGTTATCGTAAAGGGTATCGTCGAGATCAAAAGTGATGGCAGAGATGAGGCCCACAGGCCGGTAAAATCGCATTATTTCCCCCGTTTGGCGCGTGGATGCGCTGCGTCATACACTGAGGCAAGGTATTGAAAATCAAGATGGGTATAGATTTGTGTGGTGGAAAGGTTAGCATGCCCCAACAGTTCCTGCACGCCGCGCAGATCGCCGCTGGACTCCAGCATATGGGTGGCAAAGGAGTGACGCAGTTTATGCGGGTGCACGTGACTGTTCAGCCCCTGTTTGATTCCCCACTCAGCAAAGCGTTTTTGCACATTGCGTGCGGAAATACGTTTCCCCAATTTCGAGAGAAACAGCGCCTCTTCTTCGCTGCCAAATAACCCGCGTAAATCCAGCCAGTGTTCAATCCAGATGACCGCATTACGCCCGACAGGTAAACGGCGCTCTTTGCTGCCTTTCCCCATCACCCAGACCTCACCACTTTCCAAATCAAGGTGTTTGATATCCAGCCCCACCAGTTCGGATAAACGCAGCCCGGCACCGTACATTACCTCCAGCATCGCCCTGTCGCGTACCGCCAGCGGATCGTTAAGATCGATATCCAGCAGACGGTTTACGTCGTCCACGTCGATATTTTTTGGCAAGTGACGCGGCGTTTTCGGAGCGGAAATACCCTTCGCGGGGTTGGCCGGAAGCTCGCCCTGACTCACCAGCCAGTCAAAGAAGCTGCGTAAAGCCGAAAGGCGTAGCGCCAGACTGGCGGCTCCCAGTCCTTTGCGGCGACTGCGTACGGCAAAAGCCCGTACCGCGGCGGCGTCACATTGTTGCCAGCGCTGCAGGCCGATTTCCCCGGCAAGCGCAATGATGGCATCAAGCTGACGCTGATAATTGAGAAGCGTGATGGGGCTTAACTGACGCTCCACGCCCAGATAGCGCAGAAAACGCGTGACGGCCAGATGCAGAGGCGAATCGGTCATACGCGCTCGATCCAGCGCTCCAGCAGGTCCGGTAACATTATGGCGATCTCTTCCAGCAGTTGCGTGCCCTGGCCATGCTGGTAGTGATGCGGGTCGCGACTACTGAACAGCACCACGCCCAAATCGGCGTCTGGCCCCATCATTGTTACCGCCACAGAACCGATCGCTTTCGCTTCCGGCAAAAGTAAGAGTAACTCCGGTCCGTTCAGTGAACCGAGATAGTGCTGCTGTTGACCCAGACGCTGAATACGCAGTGGCTCAAAAGCCTGGCGTGAGAGCGCAAGGTGGGTAAAACCGGACGGCGCGCCAAGACGCCAGCGGTCCGGGAACAGGCGGACGGTAGCGCCTGCCAGCCCCAAATCTCTGGCCCACCGCTGGAAGCGATTCAACATTTCCTCAAGGCTTTTGGCCGATGCCAGTTTGCCCTGCAGACGCAACAGGCGATAGAACAGACCTTCATTGGCGCTGGCCTGCTCCATCAGCAACGTCATGTTCTCTTCCAGCACGTTGATATGGTTACGTGCCCGCACCATGTGCCACTCGACTAACGAAATCGAACCGCGTACGGGATGAGGAACACGAATAGCTTCAACAGCGTGTGCATTACGGATAAAAAACTCAGGATTACGCAACAGATAATCGACGACAGCGTGGTCATCCAGTTCCATAAACGTTTCCTGCAGTTCTTCCCCTGGTTGCTTCATAGATGAATAAATCCGTCATAGACATGTGCCGCCGGGCCAGTCATAAACAACGGTTGGCCCGGTCCTTTCCATGCGATATCCAGCCGACCGCCTGGGAGTTCCACACGTACTTCTTCTGCCAGCAAACCTTGCTGGATGCCGACCGCGACCGCCGCGCAAGCGCCGCTTCCGCAGGCCTGCGTTTCGCCCGCGCCGCGTTCATACACGCGCAGTCGGATGTAATCGCGTTTGACCACTTGCATGAAACCAATATTGGCGCGCTCAGGAAAGCGTTCGTGGCTCTCCATTACCGGCCCCAGCGTTTCAACCGGAGCGGTATCGACATCATCGACCTGGATAACACAGTGCGGATTGCCCATTGAGACAACGCCGCACAATATTGTTTGTTCCGCCGCACGCATAATATAGGTCTTTTCCGCTTTGTTCGCCCGGAACGGAACCTGCGATGGCTCGAAGTTGGGTTCGCCCATGTTCACGCGCACCAGCTCATCATCCGTTACGGTTAATACCATGCGGCCATTCGCGGTGCTGACGCGAATGTCACGTTTATTGGTCAACCCTTTTAAGCGCACAAAACGGGCAAAACAACGTGCGCCATTTCCGCACTGGGAGACTTCGCTGCCGTCAGCATTAAAGATGCGATAGTGGAAATCGAGTTCGGGATCGTAGGGGGGTTCGACCACCAGCAGTTGATCGAACCCCACTCCGAGATGCCTGTCAGCCATACGACGGATCAGATCAGGGGAAAAAAAGACATTCTGCGTTACCGCGTCGACGACCATAAAATCGTTGCCAAGGCCATGCATTTTAGAGAACTGCATCATCTACTCCATATACGCGGATACAGCACGGGAACGTTAGTAATTCACCTGCGTTGGGCCACCATTATCGCCACGATCGTTACGATCCGGGGTCGTTGTCTGAATGGCGCTTTCGGTTTTTTTGGTTGGCGGCGGCGCATTTTTGTCAGCCGGCGGAAAATAGAGCGGCCCTTTCAGACCACAGCCCGTCAGGCTAAATAAGGTTAATAATACAGCCAGGGTTCGACACACGTCTTTCATTGTAGGTTGCCTGTTGGTTCATTCTTTCTGCTTTCTATCATCGCAGGAGAAGACACAAAAGCAAGAGTTTGCACTCACCCTGCAGCGGGAAATGTTTCGCGTTATACTGCCGCCATCACGTAAAACGGGAAACGACAATGAACGACAGTGAATTTCATCGCCTTGCTGACACTCTTTGGATGACCATTGAAGAGCGTCTGGACGACTGGGACGGCGACAGCGATATCGACTGCGAAATTAACGGCGGCATATTGACTATCACCTTTGAAAACGGCAGCAAAATCATCATTAACCGCCAGGAACCCCTGCATCAGGTGTGGCTGGCGGCCAAACAAGGCGGTTACCATTTCGATCTGAAAGGTGACGAGTGGGTTTGCGACCGTTCAGGCGAAACCTTCTGGGATCTGCTGGAACAGGCGGCGACGCAACAGGCTGGTGAAGAGGTAAGTTTTCGCGGCTAACATCTAACCCCGGATAAGGCATTGCGCCGCATCCGGGAGTCCCGGGTACGCTGCGCTTACCCGGGCGACCCACTAAAACATCAGGAGAAGTACTGCTGCAAGAGCGGTGCGTCGTTATCCTGATTAGCAGACGCAACGGGCGTGATAGCCTGATTGCGGAACGGAATCACCTGCGCCCGGCCATCCACATTCACGATTTGATAGAACTGCGGCAGGTTAAAGTTGATAAAGCTTGAGCCGTAGGTAAAGCGGTCGTGCGAAGACGAATAGAAGCGGCTAACATCGCGCACCAGCTCCTCTTTGCTGCCTTCGCAGTGGTGATAGACTTCCGCGCGGTTGCTTTCATCCAGAATATAGATATTGAAACCGTCATCGCCGGTCTCTTCAAAGAAGAATTGAATAATCCCTTCGCTGGCAAACCCATCCACCACCTGCGGCAGTTTGACGTGGTTCGTTTCGACCTGAACCGACAGCCCGTGCAGTTTGTTATGAGAAATCGCGCCATAAAACTCAATCGCGTTTTCCAGTTTCTGCACCGATACATTCAGGCGCTCGAAGAAAAGCCCCCAGGTCTGTCCGGCCACGCGTAACGCTTTAAAGCGCCCCGTTTCCTGGCGGGTACTGGACAGGCGCAGCTCAATACATTCAGAAACCAGTTGCTGCACGCGGGTACGGATCAAGCCGCGCAGATGCTGGCTATAACAGAATACTTCAACGCTATCCGGCGGCGCGGCATCCTGATGCATTTTGCCCAGAATGGTTTTCAGCGCTTCAATCATCGCCTGCTCGCCGTTGAAATGCAGGGTACGCACTTCATTCCAGGAGTTGCGATAAAGCAGGTCTACGCTGCCAACCAGACAGTTTTGCTGCTCACCGAAGCTGAACACATCAAGCTTACGGAAATCGAAATGCACGACCTGGTTACGGAATGCCGCAGTCGGGTCATATTCCAGGTTCACGATAATCGCCAGATGGCGAATTTCGCACGGGCTGTACAACGCTTTTGGCGTTGGCGCAGGCAGACGCAGCGGGAAGTGATGGGACACATTCGCCACCATCTCCTGCAGCTTTGCCAAATCGACAATGCCATTACCTTTAATAAACAGGCGAGTACGCGACGTCAGCAAACCATTGAACCACGCCCACGCCACCAGTTTGTTCAGGTAACGGTTATATTCCAGCGGCTGGTGACTAACAATAGAGTCCATGTTTGGGGCGCGGTTGTACAGATACCAACCCGTACGATTCGCACGGCCCGGCGGCACATGGATAAAGGTTAAATTAGGCTCGGAGAGATCCGGAGAAATCTGCGGATTCACCAGGGTGACTTTACCCGGCAACGCTTCGAAAGCGGCATATAACTTACGGGTCAGCACACCGATGTCCTGCGGACTGGCGGAGACGCTCAGATTATTGCGGCGCGCAAAGCGAATCAGGTTACGGTAACTCTGCATCATGGCATCGAGCAGCTCGTTATGCGCTTCACGCACCTGGTCGATTTTCCAGTTTGCCCGGTTATCGAGCATGGTGAGACGCGCTTCGTCCCACCCCCACTCTTTCACTAGCTGACTGACCACTTCACGCCGCCAGCCCACACAGGCACGCTCACGGCTCAGTTTCTCGCACACTTTTAAATAGAAACATCGACGCACAAGATCAAGACGCGTGAAATCTTCAATCGCGGTCAGATAATGGGTGACGCGCTCCAGCATCATGCAGTAATGATCCAGACCGAACGAAACGATTTCGCCGTCGTGCAGACGCTGTTTAATGTCTTTCGCCAACAGGCGGGTGTTCGGATACTCCCAGGAATAGGCTTCCAGTAGCAGGGTTTTCAGCACTGCTTTATAGGGGGAGTCGATACTTTTATAGAGCTGCCACAGGCTGGCACCGAAGTACTCTTCGGCGGAAAGGGAGCTCAGGCCGCCGAGGTCCAGCCA
Organism: Phytobacter diazotrophicus; assembly: GCF_052061655.1. Taxonomy (NCBI): domain Bacteria; kingdom Pseudomonadati; phylum Pseudomonadota; class Gammaproteobacteria; order Enterobacterales; family Enterobacteriaceae; genus Phytobacter; species Phytobacter diazotrophicus. The sequence goes on from NZ_CM125428.1 coordinate 5,439,472, forward strand.
TTCATTTGGCGTCAGTACGCCCTGTGCATAGAGCGTCATGACGTAATCGTCATAGTGCTCTTCTTCATCGCCCGGCACCATATTCCACAGAATACGCTTACCGGCCAGACGCACAGCGGTACGATAGAATTCATCGAGCAACAAAATATGCTGCGTCGAGCCACAGTCTTCACCACCCAGACTGCCGCTTTCATTATGGCGGAAACGGTTTTCATCAATTAAGAAGAAGCTGACTTCCACACCCAGCGATGCGGCCCAGCTCTCAAGCAGGCTGCATTTACGCTGCAACAATTGGCGCTCTTCGTTATCGAGCCACGACTGGTGGCAAACCCAGATATCCAGGTCAGAAGAGCAGCTTTGTCCTACCGATGAAGTACTGCCCATGGAGTAGACGCCGGTTATCGGCAACTCGCCTTTTGGCGATTCCTGCGGGGGCATTCCACGGTAGAGCTCAAGCTCGTTGAGGTAGTGGCGTTGGGTTTCATCAGGCGTGTAGAGGCAAATGCCTTTTGGAACGCTACCTTCGAGGTAGCCCGGCATCAACGGATGATGGTAGTGCAAAAGCGTGGGCAGCAGACTGTAGACCTGCTGGAAAGCAGGGCCCATGGCCGCTAGCGCGCGATCCACACGCAATTGATTGATGGCATCCAGCCTCTGCTTCAGAGTCTCAATATAGAGGTACAAGACGTATCGCCTGATGTTTACAGAAAGTCCAAAATCGCCGTCACCTTTTTTCGCCCTTGTCTTTGTGGTGGTACAGACGAAAAAATGGTCTAAAACGTGATCAATTTAACACCTTGCTGATTGACCGTAAAGAAAGATGCGCTACATACCAGTTTAGCACCATTTACAATGTGTAAATTCCCAATTACGGCTGAGGGTGTGTCTCGTTTTGACGAGACCGTGCTCGCCTCACCTATGCAATCACCACGAACACTGACACCCTAAGACAAGAATGTTAGGATGGTCGATGGATGATAATGACGGTAACAAGCATGTTAGACAATGTTCTGAGAATTGCCACACGGCAAAGTCCCCTTGCACTTTGGCAGGCACAATATGTTAAGCAGCGTCTTGAGGCACTCCACCCGGGCCTGACGGTCGAACTGGTGCCTATGGTCACGCGTGGCGATGTCATTCTGGACACACCGCTGGCGAAAGTCGGCGGTAAGGGCCTGTTTGTGAAGGAACTTGAGCTGGCATTGCTTGAAAATCGCGCCGATATCGCCGTGCACTCTATGAAAGATGTCCCCGTCGAGTTCCCGGAAGGGTTGGGTCTGGTGACGATTTGTGAGCGTGAAGATCCGCGCGATGCCTTTGTCTCTAATCACTACAGCGACATCGACGCGCTGCCTGCGGGAAGCGTAGTTGGCACATCAAGTTTACGTCGGCAGTGTCAGTTGGCGGCACGCCGCCCCGATCTGGTGATCCGCTCTTTACGTGGCAACGTCGGTACCCGTCTGTCGAAACTCGATAGCGGTGATTATGACGCCATCATCCTGGCGGTGGCAGGCCTGAAACGTCTGGGGCTCGAATCGCGAATTCGCGTCGCGCTGCCAGCAGAGCTTTCGCTCCCGGCAGTGGGTCAGGGGGCGGTGGGCATTGAGTGCCGTCTTGCAGACGAACGCACCCGTTTGCTGCTCGCCCCGCTTAACCATCACGAAACCGCCGTGCGGGTTTCCGCAGAGCGTGCCATGAATACCCGTCTCGAAGGCGGCTGCCAGGTACCAATTGGCAGCTATGCTGAATTACATGATGGTGAACTGTGGCTGCGTGCGCTGGTTGGCGCGCCGGACGGTTCGAAAATGGTCCAGGGCGAGCGCCGGGGTCATCCGGACGAAGCCGTCCAGTTAGGTATCTCACTTGCCGAGGAACTGCTGGATAACGGCGCACGTGAAATTTTGGCTGACGTCTACAACGGAGATGCGCCCGCATGAATATCCTTGTCACCCGCCCCTCCCCGTCAGGGGAAATGTTAGTGAGCCGACTGCGCGCACTGGGACAGGTGGCATGGAGCTTTCCGTTGATTGAGTTCACCCCAGGCAGGGAACTCAACACGCTGCCCGAACGTCTGTCGGCGCTGGGCCAAGACGATATGGTTTTTGCCTTATCACAGCATGCCGTGACATTTGCCCACGCGCATTTACAGCAAACCCACGCTCACTGGCCTTTACAGCCACGCTACTTTGCCATTGGTCGCACAACCGCGCTGGCGTTACATACTGCCAGCGGTATTGAGGTTCGCTATCCACTGGACCAGGAAATCAGCGAAGTCCTACTACAATTGCCTGAATTACAAAACATTCAGGGCAAACGTGCGCTAATCTTACGGGGAAACGGCGGACGTGAGTTATTAGGTGAAACGCTGGTGGCTCGCGGCGCTCAGGTTGAGTTTTGCGAATGTTATCAACGCTGTGGGAAGTTGTATGACGGGGCACAAGAGGCCATGCGCTGGCATACGCGCGGTGTCGATACGATAGTGGTCACCAGCGGTGAGATGCTGCAACAGCTTTTTACGCTTATTCCGCTCTGGTATCGCGAAAATTGGTTACTACGCTGTCGGCTGTTGGTCGTCAGCGAGCGTCTGGCGAACCTCGCCCGGGAACTGGGCTGGCAAGATATTCAGGTCGCTGAAAACGCAGACAACGATGCGCTGCTTCGCGCATTACAATAACACTCATAATGGGAAGCCATAATGACGGAACAACAACACTCCTCTGCCGTGGTTGAAGAAACCAAGCAGGCTGATGGCTACACGCCGCCGCCGAAAAACGCCGAGAAGAACAACCGCGCGGGCAAGACAAGTCTTGCACTTAGCGTGATTGCTATTGCAATTGCGCTGGCAGCAGGCGTCGGTCTTTATGGCTGGGTAAAGCAGCAAACTACCGTACTGCGCGCAACGAATGATGAGCTGGCCAACCAGGTCATTGCGATGCAGCAAGCGCAGGACAAACAAAAAGCCGGGCTGGAAGGCGTTATTAAACAGCAGGCCACGCAGCTTGATGAGGCCAAACGTCAGCAAGACGCGCTCGCCAGGCAGTTAAATGAGGTTCAGCAAAAAGTCGCCACTATTTCCGGCACCGATGCGAAAACCTGGCTACTGGCGCAGGCTGATTTCCTGGTCAAACTGGCCGGGCGTAAGCTGTGGAGCGATCAGGATGTCACCACCGCCGCGGCGCTGCTGAAAAGCGCCGATGCCAGCCTGGCGGACATGAACGATCCCAGCCTTATCACTGCGCGCCGCGCCATTACTGATGATGTCGCCAGCCTCTCTGCGATTTCTCAGGTGGATTATGATGGCATCATCCTGAAAGTGAACCAACTCTCGAACCAGATTGATAATCTGCGTCTGGCGGATAACAACGACGACGATTCCCCGATGGATTCAGACAGCAGTGAGCTGTCGAGTTCCCTTAGCGAATGGCGCGTGAATCTGCAAAAAAGCTGGCAGAACTTTATGGACAGCTTCATCACGATTCGCCGTCGCGATGAAACCGCAGTGCCATTGCTGGCACCGAACCAGGACATCTATCTGCGCGAAAATATCCGCTCAAGGCTGTTAGTTGCGGCACAGGCCGTACCTCGCCATCAGGAAGAGACCTACAAGCAGGCGCTGGATAATGTCTCTACCTGGATTCGCGCCTATTACGATACGGATGATTCCGCCACCAAAGCGTTTCTTGAGGAAATTGACAAGCTCGAGCAGCAGTCCATCGCCATGGCGGTCCCTGAGTCGCTGAAAAGCCAGCCGATTCTGGAGAAACTGATGCAGACCCGTGTGCGTAATCTTCTGGCGCAGCCTGGCGTTGCCCCGGATCCGAATGCGCCTGCTCAAGCGCCGCAGGGAGAATAATCATGCTGAAAGTATTATTACTCTTTGCGCTGTTGATTGCCGGGATCGTGTTAGGTCCGATGATCGCCGGCCATCAGGGCTATGTGCTGATCCAGACTGACACTTACAACATTGAAACCAGCGTCACTGGCCTGGTCATCATTCTGGTACTGGCGCTGGTGGTGCTTTTTGCCCTCGAATGGCTGTTACGCCGTATTTTCCGCACCGGCGCTCATACGCGTGGCTGGTTCGTTGGCCGTAAACGTCGCCGCGCCCGCAAACAGACGGAACTGGCGCTCATCAAGCTGGCAGAAGGCGATTATCAGCAGGTTGAGAAGTTGATGGCGAAAAACGCCGATCATGCGCAACAACCCGTGGTGAACTACTTACTGGCGGCCGAAGCGGCACAGCAACGTGGCGATGAAGTGCGTGCGAATCAGCACCTTGAGCGTGCCGCAGAGCTGTCGGAAAACGATCCGATCCCGGTCGAAATTACCCGTGTACGTCTGCAACTGGCACGCAATGAAAATCATGCCGCGCGCCATGGCGTTGACCGACTACTGGAAATTACCCCGCGTCATCCAGAAGTGTTGCGTCTGGCAGAACAGGCTTACATCCGCACCGGCGCATGGAGTTCACTGCTGGACATCATTCCGTCGATGGCAAAAGCAAACGTCGGAGATGAGGCGCATCGCGAAGCACTCCAGCAACAAGCCTGGATTGGGCTAATGGATCAGGCGCGTGCCGATCTGGGAAGCGAGGGTCTACGAAGCTGGTGGAAAAACCAGAGTCGCAAAACCCGTCATCAAATCCCCTTGCAGGTGGCAATGGCAGAACACCTTATCGAATGTGACGATCACGATACTGCCCAGGCGATCCTCCTGGATGGGCTGAAACGACAGTATGACGACCGCCTGGTTCTGGTGATCCCGCGCCTGAAAACCAATAATCCTGAGCAGGTAGAAAAAGTCCTGCGCCAGCAAATCAAAACGCAGGGCGACCGCCCGATGCTCTGGAGTACGCTGGGGCAATCACTGATGAAACACGGCGAGTGGAAAGAGGCCTGCCTGGCGTTTCGTGCCGCGCTGAAACAACGCCCGGATGCATTCGATTACGCCTGGCTTGCTGACTGCCTCGACCGGCTGCACCAGCCGGAAGAAGCCGCCGAGATGCGTCGTGATGGTCTGCTGCTCACGTTGCAGAATAACCCCCCTTCGTGATCCTCTGTCGGGGCCGCAAGGCCCCGATTTTTTGCCTGGCTGACATTTCTGAATATCCTGTGCTACAGTTTTCCCGTCTCAGTTAACGGAACGTCTCTGCCAATGTAACGATCTTCCCGAGTTAACCCCTTTCAATCGATGCAGCGCTTGCTGCAGGAAATAACTCGTTTTGGGAAATCGTTACCATGAACACCCTATTATTCGCGCTCGTGCGCGCGCTGCGCACGCACCGCTGGCTGCGGCGGCTGCTCTGCGCATTTGTCTTATCTTCAGTGGGTAATGGCCTGACCCAGGTACTGGTCTTCGGTCAGCTCTTACGCTGGCATGCCTCACCTTCAACGCTCACCCTCGCCTACCTGTTGGCAACGCTACCGGGCTTTGTGGGCAGCCTGGCGGGAGAAAAGCTCTGTCGACGTTTGTCGCCCCTGTCTCTTTTAATTATCACAGAGCTGTTGGGTATGGTCGCCCTCGCCCTTCCTCTGTTCGGGCTCATGTATCACAGTATCCCCGCTTTGCTGATGGTTCAGTCGGCAGAGGCGTTGCTGGGCGGGATGTTCTGGCCTGCGCTGGCGTTGGTATTCAAGCGCGGCCTTACGCATGATGAATTGCCTGCGGCCACAGGGATGGAGAGCGTTATTTTTGCCTCTCAGGTATTGCTGGGAACGGGGGTGGGCGTGCTGTTGTTCGACCATGTTGCCCCGCTAATATTGCTGAGCATTGATGCACTGAGTTTTCTGGCGTCGGTGGCTCTGCTCATGCTGACACGGGCACATTATCGTGCCCATGACATGAGCAATCGCAATAACGGCAAACCGTTATCGACTATTGCATGGCCTTCACTGACCGCCGCACAAAAGCGCAGCCTGCTGATCCTGCCTGCCCTTGCCGCGGTTGGTTCACCAGCCATGGCGCTCTTGCCCGCACTGGCGCAACAGATACATCCGGACGACGCTACCGGGCTGGCATTACCGCTACTGTTCGCCCGTAGCCTGGGACAGCTTTGTGGCCCGCTGCTGCTGAATGGTGAAAAGTTGCCGCACTATGCCCGTCGCAATCGCCTGTTAGTGCTGTGTCTGGCCATTTTCCTTGGCGCATACGGCCTGCTGCCGCTGCTCTCAGAGGAGAAGAGCGCGGCATTGGGGCTTATTTTTATCGCCCATCTGGCCTCGAATGTGGTGTTTGCTGTCGGTACGTTTAGTCTGCTTGCCGGGTTTAGCGGAGATGAGATCCCGGCAGCCAGCGCAAAAGCGTGGCGCTGGCAAACATTAACCGCCACTCTGATGACCACCATTGCGGCCTGGCTTGCCAGCGAATGGGGCGCCGCGCAGGCGCTCTACAGCGTATCACTGAGCGCATTGCTTTTGATGAGTGTGGTGATGGCACGCTACCGGGAATAAGGCATAAAAAAACGCCTGCTCGAAAGCAGGCGTTAAAACAGGTCTGTTTGACAACATAAATGGGTGCTTCACTCAACGTAGTGTCCATGGTGTTTGATGAGGCCGAAGCGACATCTGTCAGTGGACGATAAGCACCGTAAACGGCTCTGCATCATTCCGGAGTTTATGAGGCCAGAAGGCGAACATAAGAGGTGGAAGGAGCATCTACACGTATATTATTGCACATAGTGTGCCAGGTTCGCATTAGCAAAACAGCACGCTTAAGTGCTTTTCAGATAACAGGAAAACCGGGCTCTGCGGCGGCAATCGGCCCAATTTAGTTACGGTGCCAGACGCTTTATTGTCGCCCACAGGAGACAGCTACAATGTCAGACAGCCTACCCCTTATAAATCATGGAATTAGATGTCACCAATTGACGACAAAGGTAGGTTGGGTTGTCGCTGATACGCAACACCGTAAAATGAGAGGTTTTTAGAATGCAAAAAACAAAAAACCCCGCTTTATTCAAGCGGGGTTCAAAAGTGGTCGGCGAGAGAGGATTCGAACCTCCGACCCACTGGTCCCAAACCAGTTGCGCTACCAAGCTGCGCTACTCGCCGATGTACTGCTTTTTGAATTTTTGTTCAATCTAAGTTGTGGTGCGAGGGGGGGGACTCGAACCCCCACATCCTAAGGACACTAACACCTGAAGCTAGCGCGTCTACCAATTCCGCCACCTTCGCATTCCACGAAACTTTTACTACTAAATAATGGGGTGGCTAATGGGACTCGAACCCACGACAACTGGAATCACAATCCAGGGCTCTACCAACTGAGCTATAGCCACCACTACAAATCTTTTCACGCGGCCCTGTGATTTCACAGGCCACCGCAGCTCATCAAGCACCGGGTTAAATGGTGCGCCCGACAGGATTCGAACCTGAGACCTCTGCCTCCGGAGGGCAGCGCTCTATCCAGCTGAGCTACGGGCGCTTAGCGCCGTTGCGGGGGTGGATAATACGGACTTCCCCCCCCTCTGTCTAGTGCCTTTTTAAATAAAATGCGCGTTTGGTTATGCTTTGCGCATTTTGCTGATTATTCCCCCACTCGCTGCGTCACAGCGTGGCGGTTTAAACCCAGCACCTTATAAATAACGCTCACTGCTGCCATGAAGATGATACCCACAAACAGTGACATACGGGTGTCTTCATTGAAGGCCATACCAATCAGCACGCACACCAGGAAAGCCATGGTCGCGTAGTTGGCCCACGGGAACAGCACGGAGCGGAACGGATGGCTGGCAATCGCCTGACGATGCGCATGGCGGAATCGTAGTTGGCTAATCAAAATCACAAACCACGGCACCATACCCGGTAGTACGCTGGCGCTATAAACATAGACAAACACGCGCTGCGGGTTAGGAATGATGTAGTTCAGGCACGAGCCAATCAGCAGGATGATGATAGAAATGGTCACGCCAGCAACGGGAACGCCGTTTTTCGAGACTTTCGCCACACCCGCCGGTAGCTGACGGTTTTTCGCCAGTGCATAGAGCATGCGCCCACAGCTGTACATACCGCTGTTACAGCCAGACAGTGCAGCCGTCAGCACAACAAAGTTGATGATACCTGCCGCTGCGGTAATGCCGATCCTGGCGAAAGTCAGAACAAACGGGCTACCGTTAGTGCCGATCTCATTCCACGGGAAGATAGTCACGATAACGAAAATCGCGCCCACATAAAAAATCAGGATACGCCACAGCACTTTGCTTACCGCGCTGCGCAGCGTCACTTGCGGGTTTTTCGCTTCACCGGCGGTGATACCGATAAGCTCTACGCCCTGGTAAGACGCCACAACGATACACAGCGCCGTCAGGAACCCCTTCCAGCCGCCTGCAAAGAAGCCGCCGTGCTCAGTCAGATTGCTAAACCCAATCGCGTGGCCGCCATTACCAAAACCAAAGAAGATAACGCCCAGCCCCACGATAATCATCACGATGATGGTGGTGACCTTGATCATTGCGAACCAGAATTCGATTTCACCATACAGACGTACCGCCGCCAGGTTCGCGACTGCAACCAGCCCAACGGCAATCAGCGCGGGTATCCACTGCGCCAGGTCCGGGAACCAAAACTGCACATAGACGCCGATGGCCGTAATTTCCGAGATACCAACCGCCATCCACATAAACCAGTAGGACCAGGCGGTAAGATATCCAAAGAAGGGACTCATATAGCGGTGCGCATAAACGGCGAATGAACCGGTAACGGGTTCCAGGAAGAGCATTTCGCCCATTGAGCGCATGATGAAGAAGACAAAAAGCCCGGCGATAATGTACGCCAGTAGCACGGAAGGACCGGCCCATTTCAGGGTGCTTGCGGCCCCCATAAAGAGCCCCACACCTATCGTGCCGCCCAGGGCAATCAATTCAATGTGACGAGACTCCAGGCCGCGCTGGAGCTCGGGTTTGTTTTCAGCCATATAACCTCTGTCGTGTTTGCAACTTTCCCGCTGTGCGGGTTGTTTTTATGAGAATAACGTGCGTCAAAGCCATCCCGGAGGCGATAACCGCGCAAAATATACTGGGATGATGCATTGAGTGAGCGAATGGTTTCTTAAAATGATGAAAATGGCAAATGATGTGTAAAAAAAATCTGGGTATCGCACAATAAAAAAGCGAATGCCCCATATCAACGGGGCATGGCAGGAGAAAATTACAGATTTCCGCGGTAATGCCAGGACAAGTAACGCAGCAGACGTAGCTGTCGGGTGACGCGGCTCGGCTGCGAAAGCAGGCGATACAGCCACTCAAGCCCCAGTCGTTGCCAGATGCCCGGCGCTCGTTTTACATAACCGGTAAAGACGTCATAGGTACCGCCGACGCCCATATAGAGGGCGTGAGCGTAGACTTCGCGGCAGTCACGCATCAGTATCTCCTGGCGCGGTGAGCCCATCGCGACGGTCACGATTTTCGCTCCGCTCGCACGAATCCGCTCAAACAGCGCCTGCCTGTCTTCGGCACGGAAATAACCGTCCTGGCTGCCAACGATATTGACCTGCCACTGTTTACGCAGCTTATCTTCCGTTTGCTCCAGCACTTCTGGCTTTCCGCCCAACAAAAATACCGGCGTCCCTTCGCGCCCCGCTCTTTCCATCAGCGCTTCCCAGAGATCGGCCCCCGCAACACGCTCAACGCGTGCCTGCGGAAATTTCTTCCGGATCGATCGCACCACGCTAATACCATCGGCATATTTGAATTCAGCCGCCTCAATCAGCGACCTCACCTGCGGGTTGTCCTCAATAGTGAGCATTTTCTCAGCGTTGATGGCGACCAGGGTTCCTTCCTTAAGTGCGCCACCGGCATATAAATAGTCCAGTGCATGTTGCATATCACGCCAGCCAATCAATTTCAGCCCACGTAGCTCATACACCGGAGCCACTGTGTTGTCAGTCATTCGTATCCTTAGTCAGACCCGCGACAAAGAGGTGCCGCGCTTGTTAATCAACCCGGCACTATCAAACAGCCAGTACAACAGTTTCGCCGTCAGCAGGCAGGCGCCAAAGATGACGAGGAAAAAGACCACTCGAGAAGCAAATGCGTCCAGCCCTTCACGCGCCAGCACGATCATGTTGAAGATGGCACCAAAACAGAAACTGTGCAAAATGGCGGCCTTGTAGCGGTTGGTCTCCCGATTGCCAAGGGTATATAACCAGTCAAACCACTTGATAATCAGCCCAACCACTACCGCACCCAACGGAATAAACCAGACACCGCCCATTACCACCAGTGAGCCAATCAGGGTGGGGGAAATCGCCAGACCCGAGTGGTTATTCAACACTTCCCACGTAAAATAGTTCGCCGAATTCAACACAATGCCAGGACGTGAAGGCCACAGCCAGGTGGGAATAAAGACATAGAAATCACGAACGATTGGAGCTAACCCCTGGAAATCGATCTTGTCGTAATTTTGCAGCAGCAACGACAGATTTTCCCAGGGCGAGAAGGTATCGCGGGTGAGATACAAGAAGGTGTAAAACGCCTCATCACCGCTGACATTGAGCCCGTAGCGTTTAAGCGCCAGCCAGAACATGCCGACAATGCCCATTACCCCTGCCGCTGCCAGCATCCACAGCGAAATCCAGCCACGGATAATCCCGATAAACAAGAAGATGGCGAACGCGATGATAATGTTCGCGCGCGTCCCGCCGACAATCATATAGGTCAGCAGGCCAAACGCCACGGTACTGACCAGGAAGAACAGCCACGCCCGCCCATCCTGACGCAGGAAATAGACCACCAGCATGGCGGGGATAAAGAAATAGAAGAACCGCTTGAGCGCGACACCAGAGACTTCACTGGAAAAAATCTGACTATAGGAATGCAGACGGAACAGCAAAAAGCCGTTATGCATGAAAAAGATACCCACACTCACCAGCGCAAGAATCATCAGCATCGCGCAGGTTAAATGCGTCTCCACCCGATTGACGGTAAACAGAGGACGGCGTTCATCCACACGGGATGATGCACGCAACCGTGTTTTATACGTCACATAGTACACACCATAAAAACAGGCCGCAGCCAGCAACGACTGTAGCATAACGCCAGGCGGTGCCACGCCAACATCGAAGCGAAACACCAGGATGCTGGTCAATGGAAAACCGAAGAAAAACGTTAGCAAAAACAGCAATGAAAAAAAGACATTGAAATTAAAGCGCACGCGGCGGAACTCAAACCACGTCAGCGTGGCGATAAACAGCGTCGCCAGCAGCCAGATGATCAGCAACCCACTGAATTCAAGCGGACTCATCACGCCTCCCCTGCGGCAATGCACAGTGCCTGATGCCAGGGTGCAATAAAGTTCGGACTAAAGAAAGTGATGGTATCTTTGTCGACCGCCAGCAACTGACGTTGCGCTTCACGAATGATCGCTTCATTGAGCAGATCATCGGTAAACAGCACTGGAACGCCTTCTTCCACCATATCCCGCCAGAACGGGTTCTTGCGGTTGAGCACACAGGGCACACCCGCCTGAATCAATAGACACAGCGTACCGATACCTTGCTGGCGCGCGAAGATGAAATAACCCAGGTCGCACTGGCTCAACAGTGTCAGGTAATCATCAAACGCCATCTTCTCGTTCAGGATACGCAAATTGTCCGGGCTAAACAGTGCCAGCCCGGCCTGACGAACCAGCTCAATGTAGACTTCGTTATTTGCCGGGTAGCCCATGGGCACAATGATATTTACCGTATCGCCAAACTGCCGATGAATCGCTTTTAAGGCGGCGATATGTTCATTGCTGGGATCGCCGGAATTCCCCACCAACAGCGTCAGCTTGCCCTCGCGCTGCATTTCATAGCCCAGCGTGTTGAGTGCCGGGTCCATACGCGTTGGGAAGTACAGCAACTCACCGCGTATATCCGGGTGCCGGTCTGCAAACCAGGCCAGATCGCCACGAGTCGCGAAGATAGTGCCGACTCTTCCCTGCGCCAGACGCCGCAACGGGTAAAACAGGCGGAATTTCAGGCTACGGGAGACCTCATACAGATCGGCGCCCCAGGCATGCCAGTGAAATTGCGAGCGCTTAATCGCCCCGCGTAGCAGTGCCAGCCAGATACCGGTATTGAATTGACCGTGAAAAAAGAAACGTTGCTGCCTGTCGGCCTGCGCTTTGGCAATAACGGCCTTCGCCAGCTCCTGCTTACTGCCATAAAAATGCAAATGCAGGTTCGGGTAAGCGTCACTCATGCCGTCGTCCTTTCCGGCGAGCATAAATTCACGGGCATGGATGCCCGTTGCCGCGAGATGTTCATTAAAGAAACGCAGCACGGTGTGATTATGATGAGGGATATCCGATCCCAGTACGTGTATGAGTGCCGTCATGCCCGTCTACGCCAGAGTAAAAACACGCCACAACAGAGGGCGAAATAAATTATGTAGGTTGCCATATAGGCCTGCGCCGCTCCTGCCGCACCGTGGGTCGGGATCAGGAGACGGGAAAAAAGCGTCAGCAAAGCAAACTGACTCACTTCCGCCAGAATATAAAAGCGCAGCGAGGCTTTCGCGATAACCAGATAACCAAAAACGTAAGCGCCCACTTTCAATACGTCCCCAACCAGTTGCCAGGCAAACAGGTCACGCATCGCCGTAAATTTGTCAGAAAACAGCAGCCAGATAGCCACGTCGCGCAGCAACCAGACACAGAAACTCACGGCCGCCACCGCAGGCAACACAAAGCGCAGCGATTTCACGATCTCGCGGGTGATGTCCTGTTTTGTGGCGAGCCTCGAGAGAGTAGGAAGCAGATACACGCTAAACGAGGCGGTAATAAATTGTAGATAAGCATCGGAGATACTGCTTACCCCTTGCCAGATTCCCACGTCGTCCCAGCTGTAATGGGCAGCCAGCAAATTTCGCATCATCACATAGGCCAGCGGGATCGTGACAGACGTGATAAGTGCCATCAGAGTGAATTTGCTGAGTTGCCCGGCCAGCCCGTTATCCCAACGTGGGCGAAAATAGCTTAATGGAACGTGGCTGCGGCGCATTAGCAACAACATCGCCGGGAAGACCACTAGCGCAGGCACCAACGCCATACCAAGCAATGCTCCCTGATACTCACCCAGCTTATAGCAAAGATACCAGGCGGCCACCCCCACCACGCTACCAATAATCAGTGACAGCGCGTTACCCGCCGCATCGCGAAAGCCTTTCATCACCGCCAGCAGCAGGTTCGCCCAGGCAATTCCCATTTGCACCAGCGCCACCAGCCGCACCAGCCCCTGGTAATCACCATGACCAAACAAGCCGCGACTGATCGGCGCCGCCGCCAGTAAAAAGATCAGCGCCAGCAGCATTGAGAAGCCCAGCACCATGGCAGAAGACGTGCCGACGACCTCACGTAATCGCGTGGGGTCATCATGGTGTTGAGAGACAAATTTCGTCACGCCATTAAAGATACCTGCGCCTGCAAGCACGCCGAGCACAATGATCAACTGACGAAAGTTACCCGCCTGCCCAACCCCGGAGGGGCCATAGGCCAGCGCCAGCAGTTTAACCACCAGTAGCCCGGCGCCAATCTTGAGGAGAGTACTTGCCGCCGTCCAGACAGAAGCTTTTGCCAGCGACATGTTAGCGGAAATAGCTCAGTAACGTGTTAATCACGGTACGCTGGTTAACAGGGGCGAGATTGTAGAACAGAGGCAGACGAAGCAAACGCTCACTTTCCTGCGTCGTATAACGATCCTCACCGTGGAACTCACCAAATTTCGCCCCGGCAGGTGATGCGTGCAGCGGAATATAATGGAACACAGAGAGAATCTCGGCCTCTTTCAGGAAGGCGATGAGCTTGCTGCGATCTTCTTCGTCACGCAGCTTGATATAAAACATATGGGCGTTATGCCCGCACTCTTCGGGAATCGACGGCAGCGTAATACGCCCGGCGCGTGCCAGCGGCGACAAGGCATCGAAATAGGTTTGCCACAGGGATAAACGCTGCTGATTGATACGATCTGCTGCTTCAAGCTGCGCCCATAGATAGGCCGCCTGCAAATCCGCCATCAGATAGCTCGAACCGATATCGCGCCAGGTGTATTTATCCACCTGCCCACGGAAGAACTGACTGCGGTTGGTCCCTTTTTCGCGGATGACTTCCGCGCGTTCAACCAGCGCGCGGTCGTTAATCAGCGTCGCGCCGCCCTCACCGCCCGCGGTGTAGTTTTTGGTTTCATGGAAGCTAAAGCAGCCAATGTGCCCGATAGTGCCCAACGCCCGACCTTTATAGGTGGACATCACACCCTGCGCGGCATCTTCCACCACAAACAGATCATGCCGTTTGGCAATCGCCATAATGGTGTCCATTTCACAGGCCACACCGGCATAGTGAACCGGCACAATGGCGCGGGTATTTTCCGTGATGGCCTCTTCAATGCGAGTTTCGTCGATATTCAGCGTATCCGGGCGGATATCCACAAATACGATTTTCGCGCCACGCAGTACAAAAGCGTTAGCGGTAGAAACAAAGGTGTAGCTTGGCATGATCACTTCATCGCCAGGCTGAATATCCAGCAGCAGCGCCGCCATCTCCAGCGATGCCGTACAGGAGGGGGTCAGTAGCACTTTCGGGCTATGGAAACGCTGTTCCATCCACTGCTGACAGCGACGGGTAAAACCACCGTCACCGCAAAGTTTGCCGCTGCCCATCGCCGACTGCATGTAGTCGAGTTCCGTTCCCACCACAGGAGGTGCATTAAAAGGGATCATAGAGTCACCTGTATAACCAGTAGGCGGTGCTTTCCATTATCGCACCGCTGCGAGTGTAGCGTCTGATAGCCGCAAGATTGCCCATCTGCGTCGCCACACGGATTGTCTTAAGTTGCCGCTGTTGCGCCCAATAACAGGCCGCCTGCATCAATTTTTCCCCCGCGCCACGCCCGCCCAGTAAACCGATCCTGGCTTCCTGTTCATTGAGTTGACGCAGGGAGACAAAAGCCTCGATATCGCCATTTGCTCCGCGAAACAGCAGGCATTGATGGTCAAATACGCCTTTCACCGCGTTTTCAATCCACTGCGCGTAAAAACGCCCACTGGCCTCCTCAGGGTACCAGGGCGCGCGAAAGCGGCTCTGACTGAACATATTTTCCGCCATCTGACGTAACGGTGCGATATCACCGGCTACCGCCGTCTGCGCCTGCGGATTAACAGCCTGTAGCGGAACCGATAATGCGAAATCCGCTTCGCCTTCGACCAGACGAAAGCCAAAATGTTGCAGAGCATCAAGCTGTTGCGTATTGGATGCGGAAATTTTCGCCTGTAGGCGCGGCCAGCCGTCGAACGCAGAAACATCAAGCGCCGGCGCATCCTCCTGCAAACGCACGATGGCGCTGCGCAGGCCAAAGAATTCACTCTCCCATGCCAGTTCGTCAATGTTGCCGTGTAGTGTCATGGGAGGTAACCTCAGCGCCATACGCCTTTGGTATCAACAATGTATTGCTGGCGCACATTGTCACCCGCGATGGCTTTGAACTCTTTGTGATCGACCAGCATAACCAGTACATCAGCCTGCGCCATTGCGTCCTCAAGACTGACCAGAGTACTTTGGCCTGCCAGACGCGGCGGCAACTGATGAATGTTCGGCTCTACCACCAGCGTTTCACCGCTATGCCACTCGGCAATGCTGTGGGCAATTTCCATCGCCGGGCTTTCACGCAGGTCGTCAATATTGGGTTTAAATGCCAGACCGAAACAGGCAATTTTGATGTCGCTGGCACGCTTATCGCTTGCGGCCAGGCAATCGGCGACGGTTGCTTTAACCTGGTTCAATACCCAGTGTGGTTTGCTATCGTTCACTTCACGCGCGGTACGAATCAAGCGGGCCTGCTGTGGGTTCTGCGCCACAATAAACCACGGATCGACGGCAATACAGTGACCGCCTACGCCAGGGCCAGGCTGCAGAATATTCACGCGAGGGTGGCGATTAGCCAGGCGAATCAGTTCCCAGACATTGATGCCCTGGTCGGCACAAATGAGCGACAATTCATTGGCAAACGCGATGTTCACGTCGCGGAAGCTATTTTCCGTCAATTTGCACATTTCAGCGGTGCGGGAGTTCGTCACCACACACTCGCCTTCGAGGAAAATGTTATACAGCTCGCTGGCGCGTGCCGAGCATACGGGCGTCATACCGCCAATGACCCGGTCATTCTTGATAAGCTCAACCATGACCTGGCCGGGCAGAACGCGCTCCGGGCAATAGGCAATGTTGATATCAGCCTGCTCTCCCACCTGCTGTGGGAAAGTTAAGTCCGGACGAGCAGCGGCCAGCCACTCTGCCATTTGCTCCGTCGCGCCCACCGGCGATGTCGATTCAAGAATAACCAGCGAGCCTTTTTTCAGCACAGGCGCAATGGATTTTGCCGCCGTTTCGACAAAAGTCATATCCGGCTCGTGTTGGCCTTTAAAAGGGGTGGGAACGGCAATTAAATAGGCATCCGCTGCCACCGGCGTCGTGCTGGCGCGCAGCCAGCCGCCTTCAACGGCGGTTTTGACGACCATGTCCAGTTCAGGCTCAACAATATGAATCTTCCCGCGATTAATGGTCTCCACGGCATGGGGATTAACATCAATCCCTACTACCTCTTTTTGCCGTGAGGCGAAAGCCGCCGCAGTTGGCAGTCCAATATAGCCAAGGCCAATGACGGAAATCGTTTTGAAACTCATAATGTTACCCGATTGTTTTTTAGTGCATGCAAAATTCGACCACAGGCCTGCCCGTCTCCGTACGGATTGTGCGCATGGCTCATGGCCTGCCAGGCATCATTGTCATAAAGCAGGCGTGATACTTCCTCAACGATACGCTGGCTGTCGGTGCCAATTAACCTGACGGTCCCGGCTTCAATGGCTTCCGGGCGTTCGGTGGTGTCACGCATCACCAGAACGGGTTTACCCAGCGAAGGGGCTTCTTCCTGAATCCCACCGGAATCGGTGAGAATCAGCCAGGCGCGATTCATTAACCACAGGAAGGGTAAGTAGTCTTGCGGCTCTATCAGCGTGACATTTTCCACATGACCGAGGATACGGTTCACGGGTTCGCTGACATTGGGATTAAGGTGTACCGGATAAACAATCTGCACATCGTCATGCTGTGAAGCAATTTCCGCCAGCGCATGACAAATATGCTCAAAGCCGAGACCAAAACTCTCACGACGGTGCCCGGTAACCAGAATCAGTTTTTTATTGCCGTCGAGGAAGGGATAACGTGATGCCAGTTCTTCCTCAAGCGAAGGGTTGTTCAGGACGCTATCCCGCACCCAAAACAGCGCATCAATAACGGTATTGCCGGTAACAAAAATATGTTTATCCGCAACGTTTTCCCGCAGCAAGTTATGGCGGGAGTTTTCCGTCGGCGCGAAATGATACAGCGCCAGATGACCAGTTAACGTGCGATTGGCCTCTTCCGGCCACGGCGATGACAGATCCCCCGTACGCAACCCTGCTTCCACATGCCCGACAGGAATGCGCTGATAAAACGCAGCCAGACTTGCAGCGATAGTGGTTGTCGTGTCGCCGTGAACCAATACGACATCAGGACGGAAAGATTCCAGGATAGGTTTAAGCCCTTCCAGAATACGACAAGTAATTTCTGTCAGTCCCTGCCCGGGCTGCATAATATTCAGGTCGTAATCCGGAACGATAGAAAAAAGTTTCAATACCTGATCGAGCATTTCCCGATGCTGCGCAGTGACGCATACCTTTGCGTCGAAATCAGGGTCCCTTGCCAGCGCGTGTACCAGAGGCGCCATCTTAATGGCTTCCGGTCGTGTGCCAAATACGGTCAGTACTTTCACAACGATTCTCTTCGATTAGGTAATGAAGGCACGAAGCCTTCATCTTAGATTGCGTGTCAAAATGATCGACGACGCGTTAATGCAACACCAGCTCCGATGAGTGCCCCTACCACACCCCACATGATCATCAGGAAGGCACGACGCGGGCTGTCGCGTTTTACCGGTTCTTCAGGTGTGCGCAAATATCGATAAGTCTGAAAGCGGGGATCAAGCGTAGGGCCCACATTCAGCGTATTAAGCATGGCTCGGTTTTGGAAGTAGTCCAAATCGTACTCAGGCCCTACCGCACGCAAATTTTCCAGGCGCGCCTGCAACATTGGGCGGCCTAACAAAAACATCTCAGAATCCGGCAGTTCATCCACCGGGACTTCTGTTTCGCTGCGGGAGATATTGTGTTCTTCTGCCACTTTCAGCGCCTGCTCAACGCTACTCACGCGGCGATTAAAAAGGGTATTGGCAACCTCTTCCTGACGCTTCACCTGCGCTTTCATCTGGATAGTACGAGCCGCCCATGCTCCTTTAAGCTCATCGTTGAGATGGCGTGCAGCGCGCTGGCTGGCAAAAGCCACATACTGACGCAACAAATTATTAGCATCAGGCGCAGTTTCAGCCGTCAGTTTGACATTGTCATTAAGGTTACGCGTCACATCGCCCGGCGTGTACTGGATGTAGTTGATTAAATCATCCAGCATTGCGGCGTCTGCTTTGCTGTTACCGACTTTCCGCTGCTTGAAATAGTCCGTCTGCATCCAGAAGTCACGCCGTGTATCCCATGACGCCAGTTGCATCACAAACTCTTTATACGCTTCATCCATGACAGAAATCTGGTCTACAGGTGCGAGACTCGCTTTAACGTCCAGGTTACGCAGGAACTGTTGTTGTGAATAATAGCCACCCAGCATGTTTACCGTGGGACGATCGGTGATGGCTGTTGCCCCCCACTCCTGACGAGCAAAGAATGTCCACGTTAAGGCGATTAACGCAAACAGTAGCGCAATCCCGCAAATCCATAATTTTCCGGCCCATAAAGTACGAAAAAGACCACGAATATCCAGCTCGTTTTCCGTACCCGCTGAAGGTGTTCCCGACAATGGTTGAGTCATCGCTTTCCCAGATTTACTTGGTTAAGGTTGGTTTGTGACCGCTATTACGGCGCATTCTGCGCTTCACACGCTTTATCAACCGCGCCACTTTCCATGCGCGTTTGATGCAGTAGCCATATAAGAAAAAGGATAGCAAAAATAATGCCAACATCACCCATTCAGGAATGAAGTGAAGATATTCGGTTAATACACCAACCGACGCCAGCAGCGCCGCGGCAAGTGTAATCAACACAAAGGCCTGCCGTGAGGTAAACCCGGCGCGCATAATAAGATGGTGAATATGCTGGCGGTCCGCGGAGAACGGACTCATCCCTTTACGCAAGCGACGATACATGATCGCCACCATATCCATTAATGGGATCGCGATAATCCACAACGCGGTAACCGGGCTTATAGGGTGGGTCTTACCCTGCGTAGTCTCAAGCAAAATCCAGATAAGTGTGAAACCGATAAAGGTACTGCCGGCATCGCCCATAAAGACTTTATAGCGCCGCCCCAGTACGCCGAGGTTCAACATGATGTACGGCAGGATCGCGGCAATCATGGCAAAGCACCACATCGCGAGGCTGATTTGACCATCAAACCACAAGATGATGCCGATTGCGGCAAAGGAGACGCAGGACAATCCTCCCAGCAAACCGTCAATACCATCAACCATGTTGAAGGCGTTAATGGCAGCCCAAACGGCAAAGAGCGTCAGCAGATACCCAAAGGGCCCCAGCACCATTTCCCAGGTACCAAAGATGTAGCCCAGACTGCTGAGGTAAAGTTTACCAACCGACATCATTACGATCGCAATAATTGCCTGAATCATTGCGCGAATTTTGACACTGATGTCGTAGCGGTCATCGAGCGCGCCCACGAACACCAGAATCCCGGCGCAGCACAGATACAGCACCGCATGGGGAATGTAGTAATCAGCAATGCCGAAGGTAAAGCAGATACCGGCGAACACTGAGATGCCCCCAACCAGCGGAATCAAACCCTGATGCCGTTTACGAAAGTTGGGCTTATCCACCAGACCGACACGCTTCGCCATTTTTCGGGCGAAAAATAAAAACGCGGTCGTGAATAAGAAAATACTGAATAATTCAGTAAACGCAGTGAGTAAATTCACAATGCATGCTCTCAGCGAATGTTAATCCTGGCAGTATAACGACGATGCCTCGCTCCAAAAAGAAGAAAGCAGGTCATTCACAGGCGTTTTAGTATGTTTCTTAAGCAAGCAGAATAGTGTGATTGCTTAGGTATTTGTGTTGAGCTGGCCTGTAGCGGACGGTGCCTGTCCCAATGCATATAGCGTATAGTCCACAAATGAAAAACGCCACGTAAAAACGTGGCGTTTCCTGGCTTTATTTCTATTAAGAGCGTTTCATCATGTCGAAGAATTCATCGTTCGTCTTCGTCATCGCCAGTTTATTAATGAGGAACTCCATCGCGTCGATTTCACCCATCGGGTGAATGATTTTGCGCAGGATCCACATTTTCTGCAGCTCTTCTTGCGTGGTGAGCAGCTCTTCTTTACGGGTACCGGAACGGTTGTAGTCGATAGCCGGGAAGACACGTTTTTCAGCGATCTTACGGGAGAGATGCAGCTCCATGTTACCGGTGCCTTTAAACTCTTCGTAGATAACTTCATCCATTTTGGAGCCGGTGTCGATAAGCGCAGTAGCGATAATGGTCAGGCTACCACCCTCTTCCACGTTACGTGCAGCACCGAAGAAACGCTTCGGACGGTGCAGGGCGTTGGCATCCACACCACCGGTCAAGACTTTACCGGAAGCGGGAACCACGGTGTTATACGCACGCGCCAGACGGGTGATAGAGTCGAGCAGAATGATAACGTCTTTCTTGTGCTCAACCAGGCGCTTAGCCTTCTCAATCACCATTTCCGCAACCTGAACGTGACGAGATGCTGGTTCGTCGAAGGTGGAAGCGACAACTTCACCTTTAACCAGACGCTGCATCTCGGTCACTTCTTCCGGACGTTCGTCGATGAGCAGAACCATCAGTACGCAATCCGGGTGGTTGTAGGCAATGCTCTGCGCAATATTCTGCAGCAGCATCGTTTTACCAGCTTTCGGCGGTGCAACAATCAAACCACGCTGACCGCGGCCAATTGGCGAAGCCAGGTCCAGGACACGTGCCGTCAAATCTTCGGTAGAACCGTTACCCCGTTCCATGCGCAGGCGAGAGTTCGCGTGCAGCGGCGTTAAGTTCTCGAACAGAATCTTGTTACGCGCGTTCTCCGGCTTGTCGTAGTTAACCTCGTTAACTTTCAACAACGCAAAGTAACGTTCACCCTCTTTTGGAGGACGAATCTTACCAGAAATGGTGTCACCAGTGCGGAGGTTGAAACGGCGGATTTGGCTGGGGGATACGTAGATGTCATCAGGACCGGCGAGGTAGGAGCTGTCTGCGGAGCGGAGGAAACCAAATCCATCCTGCAGAATCTCCAGCACACCGTCGCCAAAGATATCTTCGCCACTCTTTGCGTGCTGCTTCAGGATGGCAAAAATAATGTCCTGCTTGCGCATACGGGCCAGGTTTTCCAGCCCCATATTTTCGCCGAGAGTGATCAGCTCAGAAACCGGCGTATTCTTTAATTCGGTAAGATTCATAGTGGTGTGGGTTCTTAAACTCGGGGTAAAACTCGAACTTAATGTTGTGAATGGTATGGCAGGGTCATCCATGCCTGTTAACGGCCATCACTTATGTCCAATCGCTGCCTGGTCAAAGGTAAATACGCAGAACTGAAACGACAAGACGGAAAAATGATAAGCCCGGAATCTATCCACTTCTCTCGCGAGGCAAAGCTCAGCGGGAAGCGTCGGGTAACACAAGATTCAAACTACAAGGTATGTTTACAACGAAGTCAAAACTAAATTAGCACGACTGAAGCCGGGCGTCCAGCGATCCACATAATTTAGAAGGCTGGCGCACCGGCTGAGATTCGAGGAGTTACGCCAGATTAGCGTCCAGGAACTCTTTCAGTTGACCTTTGGACAGCGCGCCCACTTTGGTCGCAGCCACTTCGCCGTTTTTAAACAGCAGCAGGGTCGGGATACCACGGATACCGTACTTCGGCGCAGTACCTGGATTCTGGTCGATATTCAGCTTCGCGACGGTCAGTTTACCTTCGTATTCGCTAGCGACTTCATCCAGGATCGGGGCGATCATTTTGCACGGACCGCACCACTCTGCCCAGAAATCGACGAGAACCAGCCCGTCCGCTTTGAGTACATCCGTGTCAAAACTATCGTCAGTCAGGTGAATAATTTTATCGCTCATATATAACTCCACAGGAATAAGCCTGGTGTGTTGGTGTTGGTGTAGCATAAAACAGCATCGTGTTGATGCCACATTAACCAACTAAAGGTTGACTTTATTTCACCGGATACGCTTTCGTAAAGCAATAGTAAGCTGATATTCTACCACACTATGAGCAAAACACATTTAACTGAACAGAAGTTTTCCGACTTCGCCCTGCACCCTAAGGTGATCGAAGCCCTTGAAACTAAAGGGTTTCATAATTGTACGCCCATACAGGCACTGGCTCTCCCGCTGACGCTGGAAGGTCGTGATGTTGCAGGGCAGGCGCAAACCGGTACTGGCAAAACGATGGCGTTTTTAACGTCAACGTTTCATTATCTTCTTTCTCATCCGGCGATCGATGATCGCAAGGTGAATCAGCCGCGCGCGCTTATTATGGCGCCAACCCGTGAATTGGCTGTGCAAATCCACGCTGATGCTGAACCGCTGGCGCAGTCTACCGGCATGAAGCTGGGCCTGGCTTATGGCGGCGACGGTTATGACAAGCAGTTAAAAGTGCTTGAGAGCGGCGTCGATATTCTTATCGGCACCACCGGTCGCCTTATCGATTACGCAAAACAGAACCATATTAACCTGGGCGCGATTCAGGTCGTGGTTCTCGACGAAGCCGATCGCATGTACGATCTGGGCTTTATCAAAGATATCCGCTGGTTGTTCCGCCGCATGCCTCCGGCAACTGCGCGTCTGAACATGCTTTTCTCCGCCACACTCTCTTACCGTGTTCGCGAACTGGCTTTCGAGCAGATGAACAACGCTGAGTACGTGGAAGTCGAACCGGAGCAGAAAACAGGCCACCGTATTAAAGAAGAGCTCTTCTACCCTTCTAATGAAGAGAAGATGCGTCTGCTACAAACCTTAATCGAAGAAGAATGGCCGGATCGCGCTATCGTCTTTGCCAACACCAAACACCGTTGTGAAGATATCTGGGGCAGCCTTGCCGCAGACGGTCATCGTGTTGGTTTGCTGACTGGCGATGTCGCACAGAAAAAACGCCTGCGTATTCTCGATGAATTCACCCGCGGCGATCTGGATATTCTGGTCGCAACTGACGTTGCCGCGCGCGGTCTGCATATTCCTGCTGTGACACACGTATTCAACTACGATCTGCCGGATGACTGTGAAGACTACGTCCACCGTATTGGCCGTACCGGTCGTGCTGGCGCCAGTGGTCACTCTATCAGCCTGGCGTGTGAAGAATACGCACTGAACCTACCGGCGATTGAAACATACATTGGACACTCTATTCCGGTCAGCAAGTACAATCCGGATGCCCTGTTAAGTGATCTGCCACCCGCGAAACGCCTGACGCGTACGCGTTCTGGCAATGGTCCGCGCCGCAGCGGTGCACCACGTAATCGTCGTCGTTCAGGTTAAAAAATATGCTCGCTTCCGCCTCGCTCTATGCGGCTATTGATTTAGGCTCAAACAGTTTTCATATGCTGGTTGTGCGCGAGGTGGCTGGAAGCATCCAGACGCTTACCCGCATCAAACGTAAAGTTCGCCTGGCAGCAGGTTTGAGCCAGGAAAACGTGCTTTCACAGGAAGCAATGGAGCGCGGCTGGCAGTGTCTGCGCCTTTTTTCGGAAAGGCTTCAGGATATCCCTCCGGCACAAATTCGTGTCGTCGCCACGGCGACGCTTCGTCTGGCAGTCAATGCCGGTGAGTTCATCAGCAGAGCGCAGGAGATCCTCGGCTGTCCGGTGCAGGTCATCAGCGGCGAGGAAGAAGCCCGTCTTATTTATCAGGGCGTTGCGCATACAACAGGCGGTTCCGATCAGCGGCTCGTTGTCGATATTGGTGGCGCCAGTACAGAGCTTGTTACCGGAACTGGTGCCCAGGCGACATCGCTGTTCAGCCTGTCCATGGGCTGTGTAACCTGGCTTGAGCGTTTTTTCACCGACCGTAATCTTGGGCAGGAAAATTTCGACGCTGCGGAAAAAGCCGCGCGCGATGTTTTACGCCCGGTTGCTGATGAACTTCGCCATCACGGCTGGCAGGTCTGTGTTGGTGCTTCCGGTACCGTACAGGCATTGCAGGAAATCATGATGGCCCAGGGGATGGATGAACGTATCACCCTGCCCAAACTCCAGCAGTTAAAACAGCGGGCCATCCAGTGCGGGCGTCTGGAAGAGCTGGAGATTGAAGGCCTCACGCTGGAACGTGCGCTGGTTTTTCCGAGCGGGCTGGCTATTCTCATCGCCATTTTCACCGAAATGAATATCCAGAGTATGACGCTGGCTGGCGGCGCGCTGCGCGAAGGGCTGGTCTATGGCATGCTGCATCTGGCCGTTGATCAAGATATCCGCCGTCGCACGCTGCGTAACATCCAGCGCCGTTTTATCATCGACACCGACCAGGCGAAACGCGTATCCACCCTGGCGACACAATTTGCCAGCGCGGTCGCTCATGAGTGGGATTTAGATGCATATAGCATCGAAATTCTGCAAGTTGCCAGCGAATTGCATGAAATTGGCCTGAGCATTGAATTTAAACAGGCGCCGCTGCACGCAGCATGGCTGGTACGCAATCTGGACTTACCTGGGTTTACGCCAGCACAGAAAAAGCTGCTCGCAACGCTGTTATTAAACCAGACTAACCCGGTTGATCTCTCTTCTTTGCATCAGCAAAATGCCGTCCCACCGAGAGTGGCGGAACATCTTTGCCGCTTACTGCGTCTGGCGATTATTTTTGCCAGCCGTCGCCGCGACGATCTTCTACCTGACATTGATATTTCTGCCAAAGGGGAAGCATTGACCCTGGTATTACCGCACGGCTGGCTGGAAAGTCATCCGTTAGGGGCAGAAGTCATTGAACAGGAAAGTCAGTGGCAAAGTTACGTTCACTGGCCGCTTGAGTTGAAATAAACCGTTCCTGCCTCTCCAAACCGGGAGAGGCGGGAAAATCATTTCTCTTTCGCTTTCGCCATCATCGCCCGTATATTGGCGATACTGGCCTGACCCTTATGCATCCTTTCTTCTGCCGTAATGACCTTACGCTCTTGCTCCCAAATCACATCATCTTGCGGCAATTCCAGCAAGAAGCGGCTCGGTTCAGGGCGCACCAGTTCACCATACTGACGGCGCTCTTTGCATAAGGTGAAGATCAGTTCTTTCTGCGCGCGAGTAATGCCCACGTAGGCAAGGCGACGCTCTTCATCAATATTATCTTCATCAATACTGCTTTGGTGCGGCAGGAAACCTTCCTCCATCCCCACCATAAATACATACGGAAACTCCAGCCCTTTTGAGGCGTGTAACGTCATCAGTTGCACTTGATCCGACTCTTCATCGCTTTCACCGCGCTCCATCATGTCACGCAGAGTAAAGCGGGTAACAACCTGGTCAAGCGTCATCGGCTCGTTAAGCTCATCGCCTTCCAGCATCTCTGTCATCCAGGAAAAGAGCGTGTTGACGTTTTTCATCCGCATTTCAGCGGCTTTCGGGCTGGGTGAGGTCTCAAACAGCCAGGATTCATAATCAATATCATGAATCAGATCGCGCACGGCGGCGATCGGCTCCCGCTCGGCCAGACGCTGGATCTCGCCAAGCCAGTGGGTAAAACGGGTCAGCGATTCATAGCCACGCCCGGTCAGGGTCTGCGTTAGCCCCATATCAAAGCTGGCGGCAAATAAGCTCTTATTGCGTGTTGTGGCCCACTCCCCCAGCTTTTGCAGCGTTGCAGGGCCAATTTCACGTTTCGGCGTATTCACTACCCGCAGGAATGCGCTGTCATCATCCTGATTAGTCAGTATGCGTAAGTAAGCCAGCAGATCCTTGATCTCGGGGCGCGAGAAAAATGATGTCCCCCCGGAAATACGATACGGGATGCGGTTTTGCATCAGGAATTTTTCGAACACACGCGACTGGTGATTGCCGCGATAGAGGATGGCGTAATCCTTGTATTCCGTCTTGTTGATAAAGTGATGAGCTATCAATTCCCCGGTCACACGCTCCGCTTCATGTTCCTCATTATTCGCCGTCAGAACCTTAAGCTCAGCGCCATAGCCCAGCTCAGAGAAAAGGCGTTTTTCAAACACATGGGGATTGTTCGCAATCAGGATGTTTGCGGCTTTCAGAATGCGTCCCGATGAGCGGTAGTTTTGCTCAAGCTTTATCACCTGCAATGCCGGAAAATCTTCGTTCAGCAGCACAAGGTTTTGGGGACGCGCGCCACGCCAGGAATAAATGGACTGGTCATCATCGCCCACAACGGTAAAGCGCGCTCGCTGCCCGACCAGCAGCCTGACCAGCTCATATTGGCTGGTGTTGGTGTCCTGATACTCATCCACCAGCAGATAGCGGATTTTGTTCTGCCAGCGCTCGCGCACCTCTTCATTACGCTGTAGCAACAGTGTCGGTAACAGAATCAGATCATCGAAGTCGAGGACATTGCACGCTTTCAGATGTGCATCGTAAAGACCGTAGCAGTGGGCAAAAATACGATCCCGTTCGCCCATCGCTTTTGCCGCTGCCTGGGAAGGCGTCAGCAGATCGTTTTTCCAGTTGGAGATCGTCGAGATCAGCTGCTGCAGCACCACTTTGTCATCGTCGATCAACCCTTCGGTCAGCTCTTTGAGCAGCGCCACTTGATCGGTATCGTCAAAGAGGGAGAAATTGGATTTCATTCCCAGTGCGGCAAACTCCCGCTTAATAATATCCAGGCCCAACGTGTGGAATGTTGAAATCATCAAACCACGTGCTTCTTTACGGCCAAGCGTCTGCGCCACACGTTCTTTCATTTCGCGCGCAGCTTTGTTAGTAAAGGTGACCGCCGCGATATGCCGCGCCTGATAGCCGCACTCCCGAATTAAGTGGGCAATTTTATTGGTGATCACACGGGTTTTACCCGAGCCAGCACCCGCCAGCACCAGGCAGGGACCGGTAACAAATTCGACAGCTTGTTGTTGGCCAGGATTTAAACGCATGGGGGTATTGCTCAATCTTCGAACGGGGGGAGGATTGTAGCAGAAAGCCTGCCAGAGATTTACCCGCCAATGGTAAAGTGTGGAGACTTCTCTCAACTACGGAACGCGAACATGGCGAAGACAGCGGCAGCGCTGCATATTCTGGTGAAAACCGAAAAACTGGCGCAGGAAATTATGGCTAAGCTGGAGAAAGGCTCAAGTTTCGACCATCTGGCAAAGCGTTATTCCTCCTGCCCTTCGGCACGTAACGGCGGCGATCTGGGTGAATTCAAACAAGGTGTAATGGTTGGGCCTTTCGATAAGGCCGTATTCAGTTGCCCCTTGTTACAACCTTTCGGTCCGGTTAAAACCAGGTTTGGTTATCACATCATCAAGGTGCTATATCGCCGCTAACGCGTGCTACTATTGCGCCCGGATTTATCCCAACCTCATCAAGGCGCAATCATGGCAAAAACAGCGGCAGCAATGCATATTCTGGTGAAAGAAGAGAAACTGGCACTCGATCTTCTTGAACAGCTTAAAAATGGCGGCGATTTCGAGAAGCTGGCAAAAAAACACTCAACTTGCCCTTCTGGCAAGAAAGGCGGCCACTTAGGCGAGTTTAAGCAGGGTCAGATGGTGCCGGCTTTCGATAAAGTGGTCTTCTCCTGCCCTGAGCTGGAGCCTACCGGTCCGCTGCACACCCAGTTCGGTTACCACATCATCAAAGTGCTGTACCGGAAATAAACAACAACGCCTTCTCCAGGAGAAGGCGTTTAGTGTTTGCACCCTCTCCCCGTGGGAGAGGGCCGGGGTGAGGGCACCAGCGTGCTCCGTAATTAGCCAGCGACGCCGGTTTTTTTATTTCTGCGATTGCAGCGTCTTTTGCGCTTCGAATTTCATGACGTGTGTGCTGACAGCCGCCTGAAAAACTTTAAACATCAGGCCATTAATCAAGGTCGTCAGGGTAATGGTGATAAACGCCGTCATCACCCAATCAATCAGCGCAAAACCACTTTGCAGTAACGCCGGGCGATAAACCAGCATCCCGCCAAATACCACCCAATGACTCAGGCAATAAAAGCACTGGAAAAGGTGCCCCATCATTGCGTTCTTTTTAGTAGTCCATTCACGAAATGCGGCAAACAATTCTGTTTGCGTGACCGTCATGGAGATGCTGCTGGCAGCAAGGGCGATCATCAGGCAGGTCGTCAACTCAGTCATTATTGTGGAAAACATGGTTATGGCCCTTTTCATTGAAGTAACTGATAAATTCTTCCCCCACATCCTGCAACGTCAGGTTTTTAAAGCGCTCCAGGATCAGCGACTGCGCATCCGCAAGCGTGGATGACATCACCCGGTTAACCCCTTGTTCAACCAGGCACTGGGGATTCTCGCTACGATTTCCCAAAGCAAACAGCGCCGGGGAACCTAAAGCGATATAGATATCGTAGAGAGTAACTTCGCTGGCGGGGCGACAAAGCCGCCAGCCACCGTGATGCCCTTTTGTCGCACACACAATCTGGCTTTCCCGCAGCCCGGCAAGAAGCTTACGTATAAATGCCGGGTTGCCGTCGATAAAAGCAGCCATCTGTTCCGATGTCATCGGTTTATCCGCCTGCTCCATGTGAAGCAGGATGTGTAGCGTTGCTGAGAATGAGTTATTTATTTTCATGTAACTTACAATATTACATAAAAATTTAAATAACAATCATGCCAGTGAAAACTCATGGCAGGAGACGAATATCTTATTGATATGGAATGTTTTTTAGATGTAAAAAAACCTGACGGCGTATCCGCTCATCAGGTTTTTAAACAGGAAGTGGCAAGTCAGATCAGCAAAAAGCGACCCGACGCCTGGTTAGCCCGCAACAGCGATACGTTTCATATCGGTCATATAGCCACGCAGTTTCTTACCAACGGCTTCAATCGGGTGAGCCTGAATAGCCTCGTTAACATCACGCAGTTGCGCGTTGTCTACGGAACCTTCGGCAATAGCCTGGCCCAGGTCGCCGGTCTGCAGGGTGGTCATGAACTCTTTCAGCAGCGGTACGCAAGCATAAGAGAACAGGTAGTTACCGTATTCGGCGGTATCAGAGATAACCACGTTCATTTCGTACAGACGCTTACGGGCGATGGTGTTGGCAATCAGCGGCAGCTCGTGCAGTGACTCGTAGTATGCAGACTCTTCGATGATGCCCGATGCCACCATGGTTTCGAAGGCCAGCTCAACGCCCGCTTTCACCATCGCAATCATCAGAACGCCTTTATCGAAGTACTCCTGCTCGCCAATTTTACCATCGAACTGGGCTGCGGTTTCGAACGCGGTTTTACCGGTCTCTTCACGCCAGGTCAGCAGTTTCTTATCGTCGTTCGCCCAGTCCGCCATCATGCCGGAAGAGAATTCGCCGGAGATAATGTCATCCATATGTTTCTGGAACAGCGGCGCCATAATCTCTTTCAGTTGTTCGGACAGCGCGTAAGCACGCAATTTTGCCGGGTTGGACAGACGGTCCATCATCAGCGTAATACCGCCCTGTTTCAGCGCTTCGGTGATGGTTTCCCAGCCGAACTGAATCAGTTTTTCTGCATATGCCGGGTCAGTACCTTCTTCCACCAGCTTGTCGAAGCACAACAGAGAACCCGCCTGCAGCATACCGCACAGAATCGTCTGCTCGCCCATCAGGTCAGATTTCACTTCCGCAACGAAGGAAGACTCCAGCACGCCGGCACGGTGACCACCGGTCGCCGCAGCCCAGGCTTTGGCGATGGCCATACCTTCGCCTTTCGGATCGTTCTCCGGGTGAACCGCGATCAGGGTCGGAACACCAAAACCACGTTTGTACTCTTCACGGACTTCGGTACCCGGACATTTCGGGGCTACCATCACAACGGTAATGTCTTTACGGATCTGCTCGCCCACTTCCACGATGTTAAAACCATGGGAGTAGCCCAGCGCCGCGCCGTCTTTCATCAGCGGCTGAACAGAACGCACAACATCAGAGTGCTGTTTGTCCGGCGTCAGGTTAACCACCAGGTCAGCCTGCGGGATCAGCTCTTCGTAAGTCCCAACTTTGAAACCGTTCTCGGTCGCTTTACGCCAGGAAGCGCGTTTTTCGGCAATCGCTTCTGCACGCAGTGCATAGGAGATGTCCAGACCGGAGTCACGCATATTCAGCCCCTGGTTGAGGCCCTGCGCGCCACACCCGACGATGACCACTTTTTTACCCTGCAGGTAACTTGCGCCATCGGCGAATTCGTCGCGCGCCATAAAGCGACATTTACCCAGTTGCGCCAGCTGCTGGCGCAGATTCAGTGTATTGAAGTAGTTAGCCATGGTGATTCCTCGTCGTGTGTCGTGCTTTTGTTATTCGGTTCGCTGTATTGCGAGAATGTACCCACATTACAACAGGAAATGTGTTGCTTAAATTGATATATTAACAATGTGACATTGCAATTTATGCAACGTAAAAATGTGGAGTCTGTCTCATGGATTTACGTGACCTGAAAACCTTCCTGCATCTGGCGGAGAGCCGCCATTTCGGCCGCAGTGCGCGCGCCATGCACGTCAGTCCCTCCACGCTTTCAAGGCAGATCCAGCGTCTGGAAGAAGATCTTGGCCAGGCGCTATTTGTTCGCGATAACCGCACCGTTACGCTCACCGAAGCGGGTGAAGAGTTGCGGGCATTTGCTCATCAAACTTTATTGCAGTATCAGCAACTGCGCCACGCCATCGATCAGAAAGGACCGTCACTGTCAGGCGAGTTACATATCTTCTGCTCGGTCACGGCAGCCTACAGCCATCTGCCACCGATTCTCGATCGCTTCCGCGCCGCGCATCCTTCGGTAGAAATTAAGCTCACCACCGGTGACGCTGCCGATGCGATGGAAAAAGTGGTGACAGGGGAAGCCGATCTGGCGATTGCCGGTAAACCGGAAACACTGCCTGGCGCAGTGGCATTTTCGATGCTGGAGAATCTGGCGGTGGTGTTGATTGCCCCGGCGCTGCCTTGCCCTGTTCGCAGCCAGGTCTCTGTGGATAACCCTGACTGGGCTACGGTGCCGTTTATCATGGCGGATCAAGGTCCTGTACGCCGCCGCATTGAACTCTGGTTTCGTCGCCATAAAATCAGTAACCCGTCGATTTATGCGACAGTAGGCGGCCATGAAGCGATGGTCTCCATGGTAGCACTCGGTTGTGGCGTGGCGCTCATCCCTGAGGTGGTGCTGGAAAATAGCCCCGAACCCGTACGCAACCGTGTCATGATTCTGGAGCGCAGCGATGAAAAAACCCCCTTCGAACTGGGCGTTTGCGCACCGAAAAAGCGGCTACACGAGCCTCTGATTAATGCATTCTGGGAAATTGTTCAGGCTAAATAAGGAGAAAATGATGCGTATCCAGGTCCTGTTGTTAACCGTAGCCATTGCGGTATGTTGCACAGCCCAGGCTAAACCAAAGGGCGTTACCGTACAGGATGTAAAACATCTGGCGCTGAAACAGTGCCTGGTGACGAATTACCAGGCCCGAACGCCAGAAGGCACGCAATCAGCCCCCTCGCAGGACGCATCATTCCTTGTCGAGAGCTACGCATTAAGCAATGCCGGTGTCTGGGACGAATTTCAGAAATTCGTCGCTAAAGAGACGCAAAATTTTGATCAGCTAACGATGTCGTTACACCCCGACCATGCTCAGACCGCCAATAACGTGCTGGCGCAATGCATGAAATTTTATGAATCGGACAAGCTGGATAAGTATGTACGAGGGACAGTGATGAAGTGACACAAGGGGTGCCCCTTCTCACTTATCCTGGTATTTATAAATCATCGGGATCGATTTGTTTCATCGTTTCCACAGTCATCAGCCACTGATACAGCGGTTCCAGTTGACGAAACCCTTCGGCCAGCAGATTCACCAACCCGGCGTGGAACAGCTTTTCCACGTCGTTATCGGTCACCATCACCGCGAATGTTTTGCACTGATACCAGTTGGCAATCGCCGGATCGAGATCTTTCACAAGCGGCCGCTTATAACGCTCAGCCTCCAGCGCAAACGGCGACTGGCAGCATTCATCGGCTATCTCCAGAAATTGTGCCGGACGCTGCTTCAACGTATGGCGAAAAAGGTCCATCGTTGATTTGCTGGCGCTGTAATACCCCAGGCCATAGCGCAGGGTGTCCGGGCTGATCTCAAAAAAGTAAACCGGCGCGTCCGTCCAGTTCTTTGCCGGGCGTTTGAAGGTCAGCCACATCCGGCTGCGATAAAGGGATTTGTCGTGAGAGAAACGGGTATCGCGATGAATGCGCGACAAGGTCTTACCAATCGCGGAGCGTGTTTCCAGCAGCGGATCAATTTCCAGCATCGTGGGAGCCAGGTCGTCCACCAGCGCACGAAAAGGGGTAAGGATACTGCGGTCATAGATAAAACGATGCTCTTCAAACCAGGTCTTGTCGTTTTCGATGCGGACTTGCTGGAGGAAGTCGAGCCCTTCCTGAGCAAAGCCCTGAAAGCGTCCTGCCATGTGCTTCACCTGTTTTAGCGGAAATGTTCTGCTGCATTATGCCGCCGTGCTCGCCAGACAAACAAGGCACGAAATATCGTGCCTTGTTTTTTTAAGAGCCTGACGCTAGCCCGCAAGGAAGAAGCGAAATGCCGGGTTGTTGGTCTCATCATGGCAATCGTAGCCAAGCTCATTGAGGCGAGTTTCAAAATCCGGCTCATGGTCGCCCAGTTCGAACGCCGCCAGCACGCGACCGTAGTCAGTACCGTGGCTACGGTAGTGGAACAGCGAGATATTCCAGTGAGTACCAAGCGTGTGCAGGAATTTCAGCAGCGCACCGGGTGATTCCGGGAACTCGAAGCTGAAAAGACGCTCGGTAAGCGGTTTCGAGGGACGACCTCCGACCATATAGCGCACATGCAGCTTCGCCATTTCGTCATCAGAAAGGTCCACCACGCTGTAACCGCCTTCGTTCAACAGTTGCAGGATCTCTTTGCGCTCTTCCAGTCCGCGGCTTAAGCGCACGCCCACGAAAATACAGGCATCTTTCGCATCGGCAAAACGGTAGTTAAATTCCGTGACGGAACGTCCGCCCAATAGCTGACAGAATTTCAGGAAGCTACCTTTCTCTTCCGGAATGGTGACGGCCAGCAGCGCTTCGCGCTGTTCGCCCAGCTCACAGCGCTCAGAAACGTAACGCAAACCGTGGAAGTTCACGTTGGCACCAGACAGGACATGCGCCAGACGCTCGCCACGGATCTTGTGCTGAGCGACATATTTTTTCATCCCTGCCAGCGCCAGGGCGCCAGAAGGTTCAGCCACCGCGCGTACGTCCTCGAACAGGTCTTTCATGGCCGCGCAGATGGCGTCGCTGTCGACGGTGATGATGTCGTCAAGATATTCACGGCACAGACGGAACGTCTCATCGCCAATACGTTTAACGGCAACCCCTTCGGCAAACAGACCTACTCGTGGCAGGTCGACAGGATGTCCGGCATCCAGCGCCGCTTTCAGACAGGCGGAATCTTCTGCTTCCACAGCGATGACTTTGATTTGCGGCATCAGTTGTTTAATCAGTACGGCTACCCCAGACGCCAGACCGCCGCCGCCGACGGGTACGAAAACGCGGTCAATGTGGGCATCCTGCTGCAGCAGTTCCAACGCCAGCGTGCCCTGACCGGCAATCACCATCGGATGATCAAATGGCGGCACCCAGGTAAACCCCTGTTGCTGAGAGAGTTCAAGTGCTTTGGCTTTTGCCTCATCGAAGTTCGAACCATGCAACAGCACTTCTCCGCCAAAACCGCGCACCGCATCCACTTTGATTTCCGCAGTTGCAGTCGGCATCACGATCAACGCTTTGACACCAAGTCGGGCAGAAGAGTAGGCCACGCCCTGCGCATGGTTGCCTGCCGATGCGGTAATCACGCCACGGGCTTTCTGCTCGGCGGTTAAACCCGCCATCATGGCGTAAGCGCCACGAAGCTTAAAGCTGTGCACCGGCTGACGGTCTTCACGCTTCACCAGCACAATATTGTCGAGGCGCGAAGAGAGTTTTTCCATTTTCTGCAGAGGGGTAACCTGCACCGCTTCATAGACCGGTGCACGCAGCACCGCCCTGAGATACTCGGCCCCCTCAGGGGAGCCGGATAGGGGTTGTGAATCAGCCATAATTAGCCACCCAGTTTTGATTTATCGCGCACCGCGCCTTTATCTGCGCTGGTGGCGAGGCTGGCATATGCACGCAACGCGAAGGAAACCTGACGTTCGCGAGATTTCGGCGTCCAGGCCTGAGCGCCACGGGCTTCCTGCGCTTCACGACGAGCCGCAATTTCGGCATCGCTCAGTTGCAGTTGAATACCCCGGTTCGGGATGTCGATGGCGATCATGTCGCCATCTTCAATAATGGCAATATTGCCACCGCTCGCCGCTTCCGGAGAGACGTGGCCAATGGAGAGGCCAGATGTACCGCCGGAGAAACGGCCGTCAGTGACCAGCGCACAGGCTTTACCCAGGCCCATCGACTTAAGGAACGTCGTCGGGTACAGCATCTCCTGCATGCCCGGCCCACCTTTTGGCCCCTCGTAACGGATAACAACAACATCACCCGCCACAACCTTACCACCGAGGATCGCTTCTACCGCATCATCCTGGCTTTCATAGACTTTTGCCGGGCCGGTGAATTTCAGGATGCTGTCATCCACGCCTGCGGTTTTTACGATGCAGCCGTTTTCAGCGAAGTTACCGTACAGTACGGCCAGACCACCGTCTTTGCTGTAGGCATGTTCCAGAGAACGGATACAACCCTCAGCGCGATCGTCATCCAGCGAATCCCAGCGGCAATCCTGCGAGAAAGCCTGAGTCGTACGGATACCGGCAGGGCCCGCGCGGAACATTTTTTTCACCGCCTCGTCCTGTGTTACCGTGATGTCGTACTGCTCCAGCGTCTGCGGCAGTGTCAAACCGAGTACGTTTTTCACGTCGCGGTTCAACAGACCTGCGCGATCCAGCTCACCGAGGATCCCCAGTACGCCACCGGCACGATGCACATCTTCCATATGGTATTTCTGCGTGCTCGGCGCCACCTTACACAACTGCGGCACTTTGCGGGACAGCCTGTCGATATCACTCATGGTGAAATCGATTTCGGCTTCTTGCGCTGCCGCCAGCAGGTGCAGAACGGTATTGGTAGAACCACCCATCGCGATATCCAGTGTCATGGCGTTCTCAAACGCCGCTTTGCTGGCGATATTGCGTGGCAGCGCGGAAGCATCATCCTGCTCGTAGTAGCGTTTGGTCAGTTCAACGATGCGCTGGCCTGCGGTGAGGAATAACTCTTTACGATCGGCATGGGTCGCCAGCAGCGAGCCATTGCCCGGCTGAGAAAGGCCCAGCGCTTCGGTCAGGCAGTTCATTGAGTTAGCGGTAAACATACCGGAACAGGAGCCGCAGGTCGGACAGGCAGAGCGTTCAACCTGCTCGCTTTGCGAGTCGGATACTTTCGGATCCGCGCCCTGAATCATCGCATCAACCAGATCGAGCTTGATGATTTTATCGGAAAGCTTGGTTTTACCAGCCTCCATCGGGCCACCGGAGACGAAGATCACCGGAATATTGAGGCGCAGTGACGCCATCAGCATCCCCGGGGTGATTTTGTCACAGTTGGAGATGCAAACCATGGCATCCGCACAGTGGGCATTCACCATGTACTCAACGGAGTCAGCGATCAGTTCGCGTGATGGCAGTGAATAAAGCATGCCGCCGTGACCCATGGCGATACCGTCATCCACGGCAATGGTGTTGAACTCTTTTGCCACACCGCCGGAGGCTTCAATCTGCTCAGCAACCAGTTTACCGAGATCGCGCAGGTGCACGTGCCCCGGCACGAACTGGGTAAACGAGTTCACGACAGCAATGATCGGCTTACCGAAATCGGCGTCTGTCATCCCGGTTGCGCGCCACAGCGCGCGGGCGCCCGCCATATTGCGGCCATGAGTGGTGGTGGCGGAACGGTATTTAGGCATGCTTTATTTACTCCCAGTCTGTCTACAAAACAGGGCGGTGCGTGCCGCCCTGTCGTTTTGTTTATTGATTAACTTGATCCAACCAGCCCCATTTATCTTCGGTTTCACCGGTGAAGAGGCCAAAGAATGCTTGCTGAATACGTTTGGTGACCGGGCCACAGCGACCTTCGCCCACCTGAATACCATCTACGCTACGAACCGGCGTGATTTCTGCTGCGGTGCCAGACATGAATACTTCATCGGCCAGGTACAGAGATTCGCGGGACAGGGTCTGCTCGCGAACTTCAATGCCGAGTTCTTTAGCCAGTTTGATGATCGCATCGCGGGTGATGCCCGGCAGAGCGGAAGAGGTAAACGGCGGAGTGAACAGCACGCCATCTTTCACTTCGAACAGGTTTTCCCCCGCGCCTTCTGAAATATAGCCGTTCACGTCGAGCGCAATACCTTCCTGATAACCGTGACGACGTGCTTCGCTGCCAACCAGCAGAGAAGAAAGATAGTTACCACTGGCTTTTGCCGCAGTCGGGATGGTGTTCGGTGCAACGCGGTTCCAGGAGGAAACCATCGCGTCGATCCCCTGCTCCAGCGCTTCTGCGCCGAGGTATGCCC
Organism: Phytobacter diazotrophicus; assembly: GCF_052061655.1. NCBI lineage: Bacteria > Pseudomonadati > Pseudomonadota > Gammaproteobacteria > Enterobacterales > Enterobacteriaceae > Phytobacter > Phytobacter diazotrophicus. Next base: position 5,476,217 of record NZ_CM125428.1, read on the forward strand.
CCCAAGGGAAAGCTGCGATGATCACATCAGTGGTATAACCTTCCGGCGGGTTAACACCCATACCTACATCACCGACAAACACCAACGGACGAATATAGGCGCTGGTCAGGTTATTTTTGCGAATCACCTGACGGCAGGCTTCCATCAGTTCATCAACACTTTGAGAAACCGGGAAGCGGTAAATTTTGGCTGAATCACGCAGACGTTGCATGTGTTCACGATGACGGAACACCACCGGCCCTTTGTGCGAGTCATAGCAACGGATACCTTCAAACACGGAAGTACCGTAATGCAGGGCGTGGGACATTACATGAACCTTCGCTTCTCCCCACGGAACCATCTCGCCATTGAACCAAATGTAATCAGCTTTTTTCGTCGTCATTTTAATTCCTTTGCGCTCAGGCGCGGATCTGTTGTGATGATGTTGTACATTGCTGGATATCAACCCGGGCGACGTCGACCAGTTTGCTTAGCTGGCTAAACAGTAATTCGACGGGGCGCGGGCTGGCAACGGTCAATTCAATATTTATATTCTGCGCGTCGGTGGCCGCTTCCATGTTCATTGAGCAAACCTGAAAGCCACGGTGGCGCACCACACGTAATACACGTTCTAACGTTTCCGGGTTGAAGCGGGCCTGCACGGCGACCTGATGTTGCATCATGATAATTTCTCCAGCATTTCTGCATTACTGGCACCTGGCGGTACCAACGGCCAGACATTCTCAAGCTCGTCGATTGAGACATGAAGCAGGTAAGGCCCCTCGCTGGACAGCATGGTGTCGAGTGCCGCTTCAACCTGGTCTTTACGGGTGATGTGCTGGCCGGGAATGCCGAAGGCGCTGGCCAGAACGAGGAAATCGGGGTTATCGGTAAGCGTTGTTTCGCTATAACGTTCGTTGAAGAATAACTGCTGCCACTGGCGAACCATCCCTAAACGCTGATTGTCCAGTAACACGATTTTCAGCGGTAACTGCTTGCGTTTTACGGTGCCGAGCTCTTGAACATTCATCATGAAAGAGCCGTCACCGGAGATACAGATTACCGTATCATTCGGGCGAGCCACCTGCGCCCCAACGGCGGCTGGCAGGCCAAAACCCATTGTGCCCAAGCCGCTGGAGGTGATGAAGTTCTCCGGACGAGTGTAAGTCATGTGCTGAGCGGACCACATCTGGTGCTGACCCACATCGGTGGTGACCACGCTGTTGGCAGGTTTGCGATCTGACAGTTGTTTTAACAATAACGGTGCGTAAATCGCGTCACCTGGATGATCGTAACGCCAGGCGAACTCTGTACGCATGTCGGCATTAAATTGACGCCATTCGTTAATCTCTAAATCCTGTTGCAGTGCGGGCAGCAGTGCATTCAAATCGCCCTGCAGGCTGACATGAGCCTGACGCAATTTGTTCATTTCAGCCGGGTCGATATCCATATGAATCACTTTTGCATGCGGGGCAAAGGTATTCAGTTTGCCGGTCACACGATCGTCAAAGCGTGCGCCCACAGCGATGAGCAGATCGCACTCCTGCACCGCCAGATTTGCGGCTTTGGTACCGTGCATCCCCAGCATACCGAGATACCATGGATAGCTATCTTCAACCGCACCAAGGCCTTTCAGTGTGCAGGTTACTGGCATCCGGGTGGCGGAGAGGAACGTACGCAGCGCCGGAACCGCCTGCGCCATGCCTACACCGCCGCCAACATACAGCATCGGTTTTTTGGACTGAGCCAGCATCTGGCACGCCTGTGCCATTTCTTCATGCGGGAAGGAGAACTCGTCTTCGACGGTGGAGAAATGCGGTTCCAAATCACCGGAGGCTAACTGGATGTCTTTAGGGATATCAACAAGAACCGGGCCAGGACGGCCTGAGTTTGCCACCTGGAAAGCTTCGGCAATAACGCGCGGCAGCTCCTCCAGGGACTGCACCAGAAAACTATGTTTAGTGCAGGCCAGCGACAAACCGAGAACGTCCACTTCCTGGAAGGCATCGGTACCAATGAACGGTGCCGCAACCTGGCCGGTGATGGCAACCACAGGAACGGAATCCAGCAGCGCATCCGCCAGCCCCGTGATCAGGTTGGTTGCGCCCGGACCAGACGTAGCGATACAAACACCGGTCTTACCCGTGGAGCGCGCATAACCGATAGCCGCCATTGCCGCACCCTGCTCGTGCCGGCACAACAGGTGTTCCACGCCGCCGTCATACAATGCATCGTAAACCGGCATAATTGCGCCACCCGGATACCCAAAGACCGTATCAACCTGCTGTGCCCGCAACGCATGTACTACCCATTGTGCGCCATTCATAGTTACTTCCCCGCCGTAAATCGGGATAAACAGAATTTTGTGCTACTACTCATTCTCTGCTCCTCGTTTATGTTTTTAGGTCATAAAAAAAACCCCCGGACCTTTCGGTGCGGGGGTCTTAGTTCGTTAAGGCTTGATTTTTAAGCCTTTCCTCGTCCAAGTGCAGCCCCGCACGGTGGGATAATAATCACCACCACGCTAATCACAATCAGGCTAATCACTCGTAGAAGGGCTGTCATTTTCTGTACTTTCTGGCTTCATGTTCGAAGGAATGCCTAAAGAGTTATCACAGATATAAGACATGACACAAGAAATTTTTATGACGCGTTTTTTCTTTAGCAAAACAATCCCAATGAAACGCTTTGTTTTTTATAAAGAAAAAGTTAAATGAAATAATTTCATTTTTTTCAACGGTAAAAGGGCTTTGGGACATCAGCTTGTAACATGCGAGGAGCGTTCCAGAAAAAAATAGATCGTCCGCAATCGCCCAAAAAGTGTGGAAGCCTGCACGCAAACCTTCTTTTTTTCAGGAATCCAACGTCCATTTACGCCGCATACTTACCTTTAACAAGGAGGTGTTATGACGTTGTCGGTTATTTACACACGCGCAGCGCTGGGGGTTTGTGCACCGTTAATCACTGTTGAGGTGCATATAAGCAATGGTCTTCCCGGCCTGACAATGGTCGGTTTACCGGAAACAACGGTGAAGGAAGCGCGGGACCGTGTACGTAGCGCAATCATCAATAGCGGCTACGAATTTCCCGCGAAAAAGATCACTATCAACCTGGCGCCGGCGGATCTTCCCAAAGAGGGAGGGCGATATGATTTACCTATCGCGATTGCGCTTCTCGCGGCCTCTGAGCAATTGCAGAATATCCAACTTCATCGGTTTGAGTTCGTGGGTGAATTGGCCCTTACAGGGGCGTTACGTGGCGTTCCCGGGGCAATATCAAGTGCCATGGAGGCAATCAAGGCAGGCAGATCCATTATTGTCGCGGCAGAGAACGAGGCCGAGGTTAGCCTTACGGGAACGCAAGATTGTTATATTGCCGAGCATCTACAGGCTGTATGCGCCTTTCTTGAAGGCAAACATGAGTTATCTCCCCCCTCTCCACATTTTATCAGTGATAACCAGGATACAGTGCAACACGACCTAAGCGATATCATCGGCCAGGATCAAGGCAAACGCGCACTGGAGATTACCGCTGCTGGCGGACATAACTTATTGTTGATTGGTCCACCGGGGACAGGTAAAACCATGCTCGCCAGCAGGCTTGGTGCATTGTTGCCGCCCCTGAGCAACCAGGAGGCATTGGAAAGCGCGGCAATTCTGAGTCTGGTAAATACCTCCGGATTGATACGTCAATGGCGACAGAGACCTTTTCGCGCACCGCATCATAGTGCCTCACTTACGGCCATGGTTGGCGGTGGCGCAATACCGGGGCCAGGAGAGATCTCGCTGGCCCATAACGGCGTGTTGTTTCTTGATGAACTTCCCGAATTTGAGCGTCGAGTGCTGGACGCGTTGCGAGAACCCATCGAGTCAGGGCAGATTCATATTTCCCGTACGCGGGCGAAAGTAACTTATCCTGCCCGTTTTCAACTTATTGCCGCCATGAATCCCAGTCCGACAGGGCATTATCAAGGGAACCATAACCGCAGCACACCGGAGCAGACACTGCGCTACCTTGGGCGTTTATCCGGCCCATTTCTTGACCGCTTCGACCTGTCGCTTGAGATCCCGCTTCTGCCGCCCGGTATGCTGAGTCATAGCCAACATGACAGCGAAAAGAGCAGCGTTGTTCGTGCACGGGTTATCGCAGCACATGAACGACAGTACCAACGGCAAGGGAAGCTCAATGCGCTACTGGAAAATAGCGAGATGAGGGATTTTTGCGTGCTCACGCAAACGGATGGACAGTGGCTGGAAGAAACACTGGTTCGGCTTGGCCTTTCAGTACGAGCCTGGCAACGTTTATTGAAAGTAGGAAGAACCATCGCCGATCTGGAAGGCGCAGAAAGTATTCAGCGCGAGCATCTACAGGAAGCGCTTAGCTATCGTGCTATCGACAGGCTACTCATCCATTTGCAGAAAATGTTGGGATAAAAAAAGGGGCCGTAGCCCCTGTTTTTTAATCGTCAGATTCCGTGTAGTCCTCATTCCCTTCCATCTGCGGTTTGCCACCGGACAGGGTATGAAAACGCTTTGGACGCTTAATGCGTGACATATACTTAGACCAGACGCGTTCTGCTTCGGTATCTGGCTCGCGCTCGCCGCGACATACAGCGACGAAACGGATTTCTTCTTCGGTGGTCGGTTCACGCTTCCCGAGATCCAGCTCGTTGAAAGCATAACCGTGACGCTCAAGCAGCTGAGCTTCTTTGATGGTGAAATCACCATGACGGGAAAACCCGCGCGGATAATGTTTGTTATCAAAAAAACGATTAGTCGTCGTAAAGCTTTCCGCCATCCTGCACGCTCCTAATTCTTTGGCCGAGCTATTTATGGCGCGGAGTATTAGTTACGCTTGACAGAGTGTAAAACAAAACATTTAAATCATTACGACAAATAATTTTGCGGAGAAACCTGTGGATACGGAATTGCTAAAAACTTTCCTGGAAGTCAGCCGAACTCGCCACTTTGGGCGTGCAGCTGAAGCGCTCTATTTAACCCAGTCAGCGGTGAGCTTTCGTATTCGTCAGTTAGAAAACCAGCTTGGCGTGAACCTTTTCACTCGCCATCGCAATAATATCCGCCTGACAGCGGCCGGAGAAAAACTCCTCCCCTATGCCGAAACGCTGATGAATACCTGGCAGGCGGCACGCAAAGAAGTAGCCCATACATCGCGACACAATCAATTTTCTATCGGCGCAAGTGCATCGCTATGGGAATGCATGCTTAGCGACTGGCTTGGGAGGTTGTATCAGCTCGAGGAAAGTCTGCAATTTGAAGCACGAATTGCACAGAGACAATCGCTGGTCAAACAGTTACATGAGCGTCAGCTTGATCTCCTGATCACAACAGAAACGCCCAAAATGGACGAATTTAGCAGCCAGTTGTTAGGTCACTTTACGCTTGGGCTCTATTGCTCAAAGCCCGAAAAAACGAAGTCACAGTTAAATTATTTACGCCTGGAATGGGGGCCGGATTTTCAGCAACATGAGTCCGAATTGATCGGCAGCGACGATGTACCAACACTAACCACCAGTTCTGCTGAGGTCGCTCATCAGCAACTGACACTGTTAAATGGATGTGCGTGGTTACCCGTATCCTGGGCGCAGCAAAGGAATGGCCTGCATGTTGTGACTGATAGCACGACGTTATCCCGACCGCTTTACGCTATCTGGTTACAGAATAGCGATAAGCAAAACCAGATCCGCGAGCTATTGAAAATACAGGTAATGGAGTAACGTCAACGCATCCGCTATGGATGCGTTTCAATTGCTTTGTCAGAAAACAAGCAAAAAAAAATCCTTTGCCTGAGCAAAGGATTTTTTCTTTTTCTGGCAGGGGCGGAGAGACTCGAACTCCCAACACCCGGTTTTGGAGACCGGTGCTCTACCAATTGAACTACGCCCCTAAATAGGGTGGCGGAACGGACGGGACTCGAACCCGCGACCCCCTGCGTGACAGGCAGGTATTCTAACCGACTGAACTACCGCTCCACCGAATACTTCTGTAACCACCGGATTAATGCACCGGTTTACTTCTTAATTTGATGCCTGGCAGTTTATGAATCATGTTGTGATTCACCCTTCGGGCCGTTGCTGCGCAACGTTCAAAAGCGCTCGCTTTTGTCCTACTCTCTGTCGAGTAGCGAACTGCCCCGAAGACTGGTGCAGGTCTTTTAATTTGATGCCTGGCAGTTCCCTACTCTCACATGGGGAGACCCCACACTACCATCGGCGCTACGGCGTTTCACTTCTGAGTTCGGCATGGGGTCAGGTGGGACCACCGCGCTAAAGCCGCCAGGCAAATTCTGTTGCCAGAAACGAATCTTTTTCACTGTGGCTGCGTTGGCTGCATTCGCAAAGTCAGTCACATACTCATGTATGCTCCTTCCTTTACTTCATTTGCCGCCTTGCCTCAGCGTAAAATCTTTCGTTCCCGAAAATCTGTAATCAATGCTGAAAATCTTCTCAAATCGCCAAAACATCTTCGGCGTTGTAAGGTTAAGCCTCACGGTTCATTAGTACCGGTTAGCTCAACGCATCGCTGCGCTTACACACCCGGCCTATCAACGTCATCGTCTTTAACGTTCCTTTAGTGGACTTAAAGTCCAAGGGAGAACTCATCTCGGGGCAAGTTTCGTGCTTAGATGCTTTCAGCACTTATCTCTTCCGCATGTAGCTACCGGGCAATGCCATTGGCATGACAACCCGAACACCAGTGATGCGTCCACTCCGGTCCTCTCGTACTAGGAGCAGCCCCCCTCAATTCTCCAGCGCCCACGGCAGATAGGGACCGAACTGTCTCACGACGTTCTAAACCCAGCTCGCGTACCACTTTAAATGGCGAACAGCCATACCCTTGGGACCTACTTCAGCCCCAGGATGTGATGAGCCGACATCGAGGTGCCAAACACCGCCGTCGATATGAACTCTTGGGCGGTATCAGCCTGTTATCCCCGGAGTACCTTTTATCCGTTGAGCGATGGCCCTTCCATTCAGAACCACCGGATCACTATGACCTGCTTTCGCACCTGCTCGCGCCGTCACGCTCGCAGTCAAGCTGGCTTATGCCATTGCACTAACCTCCTGATGTCCGACAGGATTAGCCAACCTTCGTGCTCCTCCGTTACTCTTTGGGAGGAGACCGCCCCAGTCAAACTACCCACCAGACACTGTCCGCAACCCGGATCACGGGTCCACGTTAGAACATCAAACATTAAAGGGTGGTATTTCAAGGTTGGCTCCACGCAGACTGGCGTCCACGCTTCAAAGCCTCCCACCTATCCTACACATCAAGGCTCAATGTTCAGTGTCAAGCTATAGTAAAGGTTCACGGGGTCTTTCCGTCTTGCCGCGGGTACACTGCATCTTCACAGCGAGTTCAATTTCACTGAGTCTCGGGTGGAGACAGCCTGGCCATCATTACGCCATTCGTGCAGGTCGGAACTTACCCGACAAGGAATTTCGCTACCTTAGGACCGTTATAGTTACGGCCGCCGTTTACCGGGGCTTCGATCAAGAGCTTCTCCTTACGGATAACCCCATCAATTAACCTTCCGGCACCGGGCAGGCGTCACACCGTATACGTCCACTTTCGTGTTTGCACAGTGCTGTGTTTTTAATAAACAGTTGCAGCCAGCTGGTATCTTCGACTGATTTCAGCTCCACCCGCAGGGGCTTCACCTACATATCAGCGTGCCTTCTCCCGAAGTTACGGCACCATTTTGCCTAGTTCCTTCACCCGAGTTCTCTCAAGCGCCTTGGTATTCTCTACCTGACCACCTGTGTCGGTTTGGGGTACGATTTGATGTTACCTGATGCTTAGAGGCTTTTCCTGGAAGCAGGGCATTTGTTACTTCATCACCGTAGTGACTCGTCATCACACCTCAGCCTTGATTATCCGGATTTGCCTGGATAACCAGCCTACATGCTTAAACCGGGACAACCGTCGCCCGGCTAACATAGCCTTCTCCGTCCCCCCTTCGCAGTAACACCAAGTACAGGAATATTAACCTGTTTCCCATCGACTACGCCTTTCGGCCTCGCCTTAGGGGTCGACTCACCCTGCCCCGATTAACGTTGGACAGGAACCCTTGGTCTTCCGGCGAGCGGGCTTTTCACCCGCTTTATCGTTACTTATGTCAGCATTCGCACTTCTGATACCTCCAGCATGCCTCACAGCACACCTTCGCAGGCTTACAGAACGCTCCCCTACCCAACAACACATAGTGTCGCTGCCGCAGCTTCGGTGCATGGTTTAGCCCCGTTACATCTTCCGCGCAGGCCGACTCGACCAGTGAGCTATTACGCTTTCTTTAAATGATGGCTGCTTCTAAGCCAACATCCTGGCTGTCTGTGCCTTCCCACATCGTTTCCCACTTAACCATGACTTTGGGACCTTAGCTGGCGGTCTGGGTTGTTTCCCTCTTCACGACGGACGTTAGCACCCGCCGTGTGTCTCCCGTGATAACATTCTCCGGTATTCGTAGTTTGCATCGGGTTGGTAAGCCGGGATGGCCCCCTAGCCGAAACAGTGCTCTACCCCCGGAGATGAATTCACGAGGCGCTACCTAAATAGCTTTCGGGGAGAACCAGCTATCTCCCGGTTTGATTGGCCTTTCACCCCCAGCCACAAGTCATCCGCTAATTTTTCAACATTAGTCGGTTCGGTCCTCCAGTTAGTGTTACCCAACCTTCAACCTGCCCATGGCTAGATCACCGGGTTTCGGGTCTATACCCTGCAACTTAACGCCCAGTTAAGACTCGGTTTCCCTTCGGCTCCCCTATTCGGTTAACCTTGCTACAGAATATAAGTCGCTGACCCATTATACAAAAGGTACGCAGTCACCCCATTAAGAGGCTCCCACTGCTTGTACGTACACGGTTTCAGGTTCTTTTTCACTCCCCTCGCCGGGGTTCTTTTCGCCTTTCCCTCACGGTACTGGTTCACTATCGGTCAGTCAGGAGTATTTAGCCTTGGAGGATGGTCCCCCCATATTCAGACAGGATACCACGTGTCCCGCCCTACTCATCGAGCTCACAACCTGTGTGCTTTCGTGTACGGGGCTGTCACCCTGTATCGCGCGACTTTCCAGACGCTTCCACTAACACACAAGCTGATTCAGGCTCTGGGCTGCTCCCCGTTCGCTCGCCGCTACTGGGGGAATCTCGGTTGATTTCTTTTCCTCGGGGTACTTAGATGTTTCAGTTCCCCCGGTTCGCCTCATTAACCTATGGATTCAGTTAATGATAGTGTGACAAATCACACTGGGTTTCCCCATTCGGACATCGCCGGGTCAAAGGTTCATATCACCTCGCCGGCGCTTTTCGCAGATTAGCACGTCCTTCATCGCCTCTGACTGCCAGGGCATCCACCGTGTACGCTTAGTCGCTTAACCTCACAACCCGAAGATGTTTCTTTCGATTCATCATCGCGCTGCAAAAATTTGAGAGACTCGAACACACCGTCATCTGTTCTTATTACGGAGAACAGACACTGTGTGTCGTTTCAATTTTCAGCTTGATCCAGATTTTTAAAGAGCAAAACTTCGCAGTGCACCTTTTCAGGTTCACTCTGAAGTTTTCTTGTGTTCGCAGTAAAAGATGGTGGAGCTATGCGGGATCGAACCGCAGACCTCCTGCGTGCAAAGCAGGCGCTCTCCCAGCTGAGCTATAGCCCCATCGTAGGTAAATCTCACCAACCTTAATTACTGTTGAGGCAAGGCGTGGTGACACGAAGCATACTTAAAGTATGTGAGTGTCGCCGCAACGCAGCATCAGCAGGAATTTGGTAGGCCTGAGTGGACTTGAACCACCGACCTCACCCTTATCAGGGGTGCGCTCTAACCACCTGAGCTACAAGCCTGCAGAGATTTTTTACTGCTGTATTTCATCAGACAATCTGTGTGAGCACTACAAAGGCAGGTTCTTTAAGGTAAGGAGGTGATCCAACCGCAGGTTCCCCTACGGTTACCTTGTTACGACTTCACCCCAGTCATGAATCACAAAGTGGTAAGCGCCCTCCCGAAGGTTAAGCTACCTACTTCTTTTGCAACCCACTCCCATGGTGTGACGGGCGGTGTGTACAAGGCCCGGGAACGTATTCACCGTGGCATTCTGATCCACGATTACTAGCGATTCCGACTTCATGGAGTCGAGTTGCAGACTCCAATCCGGACTACGACATACTTTATGAGGTCCGCTTGCTCTCGCGAGGTCGCTTCTCTTTGTATATGCCATTGTAGCACGTGTGTAGCCCTGGTCGTAAGGGCCATGATGACTTGACGTCATCCCCACCTTCCTCCAGTTTATCACTGGCAGTCTCCTTTGAGTTCCCGGCCGGACCGCTGGCAACAAAGGATAAGGGTTGCGCTCGTTGCGGGACTTAACCCAACATTTCACAACACGAGCTGACGACAGCCATGCAGCACCTGTCTCACGGTTCCCGAAGGCACTAAGGCATCTCTGCCAAATTCCGTGGATGTCAAGACCAGGTAAGGTTCTTCGCGTTGCATCGAATTAAACCACATGCTCCACCGCTTGTGCGGGCCCCCGTCAATTCATTTGAGTTTTAACCTTGCGGCCGTACTCCCCAGGCGGTCGACTTAACGCGTTAGCTCCGGAAGCCACGCCTCAAGGGCACAACCTCCAAGTCGACATCGTTTACGGCGTGGACTACCAGGGTATCTAATCCTGTTTGCTCCCCACGCTTTCGCACCTGAGCGTCAGTCTTTGTCCAGGGGGCCGCCTTCGCCACCGGTATTCCTCCAGATCTCTACGCATTTCACCGCTACACCTAGAATTCTACCCCCCTCTACAAGACTCAAGCCTGCCAGTTTCGAATGCAGTTCCCAGGTTGAGCCCGGGGATTTCACATCCGACTTGACAGACCGCCTGCGTGCGCTTTACGCCCAGTAATTCCGATTAACGCTTGCACCCTCCGTATTACCGCGGCTGCTGGCACGGAGTTAGCCGGTGCTTCTTCTGCGGGTAACGTCAATCAACACGGTTATTAACCGTACTGCCTTCCTCCCCGCTGAAAGTGCTTTACAACCCGAAGGCCTTCTTCACACACGCGGCATGGCTGCATCAGGCTTGCGCCCATTGTGCAATATTCCCCACTGCTGCCTCCCGTAGGAGTCTGGACCGTGTCTCAGTTCCAGTGTGGCTGGTCATCCTCTCAGACCAGCTAGGGATCGTCGCCTTGGTGAGCCATTACCTCACCAACAAGCTAATCCCATCTGGGCACATCCGATGGCAAGAGGCCCGAAGGTCCCCCTCTTTGGTCTTGCGACATTATGCGGTATTAGCTACCGTTTCCAGTAGTTATCCCCCTCCATCGGGCAGTTTCCCAGACATTACTCACCCGTCCGCCACTCGTCACCCAAGGAGCAAGCTCCTCTGTGCTACCGTTCGACTTGCATGTGTTAGGCCTGCCGCCAGCGTTCAATCTGAGCCATGATCAAACTCTTCAATTTAAAAGTTTGATGCTCAATGAATTAAACTTCGTAATGAATTACGTGTTCACTCGTTGAGACTTGGTATTCATTTATCGTCCGAGGACGTTAAGAATCCATGTCACTTTGAGTGCCCACACAGATTGTCTGATAAATTGTTAAAGAGCAGTGCCGCTTCGTTTTTCGCTGCGGCGCGGGGTGTGCATATTACGCTTTCCCGCTGCAGAGTCAAGTATTTATTTTCACTTTTCTCTGCGGAATTCTCACCGGCATTCGCCTGAGAACCCTGCTGACCCGGCGGCTTGCTTGCCGTTGTTCCGTGTCAGTGGAGGCGCATTATAGGGAGTTCTCAGGAAGTGACAAGCCCTAATTTTAAAAAATTTTTCAACCGTCTCTTTTTTGCTCAAAAGACCATTAAAGCGCGAGTTTTTCGAGCGTTCCGAAGCCATAGCGCTGTAAAACGGGCAATAAAAGAACAGTTTCTGGTGTGACGGCCATGCAATACGCCAGATTTGCATCTGCTGATTTAGCATCAGGCGCCTCATGCTCAAGCAACCAGGCCGTACGACGCGCTATAGCCGCACCCGAATCCACCAGCCGCGTTCCCTCCGGAAGCACCTGCAACAGCTCATGCTGCAATAAAGGGAAATGCGTACATCCAAGCACCACGGTATCCGGCGGCTCAGGCATCCGAAGCCACGGACGTAAAATGCGTTTGAGTTCATCCAACGGAACTGGCTTACCGTGCAGCTTCGCTTCCGCAAGCTCAACCATCTCCGCTGAACCCAGCAATTCAATTTTGCATTCGTTAGCGAAGCGCTTAATGAGTTCGTGGGTATAAGGACGCTTTACGGTTGCACGTGTGGCCAGTAACCCCACCACACCATTCGCCGTTAAGCGTGCAGCGGGCTTGATCGCGGGAACCACCCCAACAACCGGGAAAGCGAATTTCTCACGTAGCGCAGGTAAAGAAACGGTGCTGGCGGTATTACAGGCAATGACGGCAAGCGCCAGGGGATATTGAGCCTGAACGGCAGTGACGATTTCGACAACACGTTCGACGATAAACTCTTCGCTCTTTTCACCATAAGGAAAGGCGACATTATCGAACGCGTAAATATAATGCAGGTCCGGCAGGAGATGCCGGACCTCATCATAAACAGATAACCCACCTACGCCAGAATCAAACACCAGCACGGTGGGCCGCAGTTTAGAAGGTGTAGCTGCCAGACAAGGTGTATTCTCGTCCTGCAGTTTGGTAGCCATAAGCTGTCTCGTAATCTTTATCGAACAGGTTAGCTATTTTACCACGAACTGTCAGATGTGAGGTCATCGGATATGACAATCCAATGTCCCAGACGCTTACACCGCCCAGCTTAACGGTATGGGAAGTATAGGTAGTTGCGTCATAGGCGTTGTCATAGCGTTGCCCCAGATATTGATACGCCACATTCCAGCCAAGGTCATAAATCTGCCCGGTCAGTTCGTACTTAACCTGCTGCTTCGCACGGCGAGCAAGCACCTTATTGGTTTCGTCATCACGCGGATCGATATATTGCAGCGTCAAATGGTGATCGACAGGACCTGTCGTTACGTTTCCGGTCCACTCCAGCCCTTTGATCGTTGCCGATTTCACGTTGTAATAAGCGCTATTATCGTAATCAATCAGGTTATTGATTTCATAGCGATACGTAGACAGACGCCAGTCCAACGGTCCCGTCAGGCCTTCAAGCCCTGCTTCCCATTGCTTCGACTCTTCCGGTTTCAGATTCGGGTTGGAAGCAATGCCAAACCGCTCCGCGCCAAACTGCTGCCCAAGCGATGGCGCCAGGAATCCGGTCCCATAAGAAAGCGTCACTCGGTAATCATCAACGAACTCCCAACCCGCTGCTGTCTGCCAGGTACCATGCCAACCGAACTGTTCGTCATGGTCTTCACGCCCGGATGCTTCCAGGGTTACTTTGTCGATTTGCTGCTGGCCGGTCAAATAGAGCCCGGTGGTGTCGCGCTTATAGATATCCGTACTGGATGTGCCGCTGGATTGCAGTTTCTCTTGTTTCCAGTCAACGCCACCACTGACGGAACCATGTCCCACCTCGACGTTGTTACCCCATTGGATGTAACGCTGTTCCATATTGTCCAGGCTTGCGCTCGCTGCATAGCGACCATCCTGCGCATTGTAATTATAATTTTTAAGGTGCTGATAATTGGCAATCAGCTGAGATGAGTAGATGCCGGAATGATAATTGAGGCCGGTATCCCATGATTGGGTATAGTTCTGGCTTTCATCGCCACCACCTGCGTAACCACCACTGCCCTGGTCATAGTCAGTATTGGAGCTGTAGCCATAGCCGCGGAAGAAACCTGAGACGCTATCGTTAAACTTATGCTGAACACCGCCCCAGAACAGTTTATTGCGATAACCGTCGCGATCGCTGTCATCCGCGTAGGTTGAGTCCGGCTGAACGTTAAAACCTTTGGTCGTCTGATACGCACCAGCAGCAGTGACCATCGTATCGCCAAAGCGTTGATTTATCGCGCCGTCATAGTTCTGGTAACCGTTGGTCCCCATCCCTGCGTTAATCTGCGCGCGCTCATCTTCACTCATCGTAATGATGTTAACCACACCACCGATGGCACCGGATCCATAAACCGCAGAGCGTGGCCCACGGATATATTCAATACGTTGTACCAGCGAGACCGGGATCTGACCAATATCGATTGCATTGCCAATACCGGCACGCGCCATCGGTACACCGTCAATCAGCACCAGTACATGACGCGCTTCGGTACCGCGAACAAAAAGAGAGGAGCTCTGCCCGATTCCACCGTACTGGGCAATGTCCACCCCTGGCAGACGACGCATCACATCGTTAAGGTCTTTTGACTGCCAGCGTTGAATATCTTCACGCGTCACCACATCGGTGGGTGCCAGTACGGTATTCACCGGTTGTTGAAAACGGTTTGCTGTTACCACCAGAGTGTCCGGGTTGCCATCCTGCGCCCAGCCGGAAAAAGCTGTGACGGAGAGCGCCGTCAGCAGCGAAGCTTTTTTAATCATTGTGAGAGCATCCACAAAATAATAAGGATGCCGCAGGTGTCATCAATAGCTCGCGATGATGGCACCAAATGCGACGTAATTCCGGCAGGTCTTCGGGCTAGGAGGTACAACAAGATGATGACTTCCCACATATATATGCAGTGTCTGCTTTCGCTACCATCCCACACATCCTTACCGCTGCGCGTCAGCTCCAGATTTACACTGGATTCCCTTTTAACTCACAGGACCGGAACAAGGATGCTACATTCAGAAACATATAGATGTCCAGACTGCTATGCCGGGAAGTGAAAAAACATCAGGACTGGACATCCCCTGAGCAATCCCTACAATCCCCGCGTTATTCTTAATCATTCAGGAAACACAATGACACCCGAACACCTGCCAACAGAACAGTACGAAGCCCAGTTGGCTGAGAAAGTCGTACGTCTGCAAGCCATGATGACGCCTTTTTCCGCGCCCGTTCCGGAGGTGTTCCGCTCACCGGTCAGCCATTACCGCATGCGTGCCGAATTCCGTATCTGGCACGACGGTGACGATCTCTACCACATTATTTTTGATCAACAGACGAAAAGCCGAATCCGTGTCGATAGCTTCCCGGCGGCAAGCGAGCTGATTAATCAGTTAATGAAAGAGCTGATGGAAGGCCTGCGCGGCAATAAGGTGCTGCGCCACAAGCTATTCCAGATTGATTACCTGACCACCATGAGCAATCAGGCCGTTGTCTCCCTGCTGTATCACAAAAAGCTGGATGACGAATGGCGTGAAGAGGCTACGCGTCTGCGTGATGCTTTACGTGCTAAAAACCTGAATGTGCACCTTATCGGGCGCGCCACCAAAACTAAAATCGAGCTGGATCAGGATTATATCGACGAACGTCTGCCGGTCGCCGGGAAAGAGATGATTTATCGCCAGGTTGAAAACAGCTTCACACAACCTAACGCGGCGATGAATATTCAGATGCTGGAGTGGGCGCTGGGCGCGACGAAAGATTCAACGGGAGATCTGCTGGAGCTCTACTGTGGGAACGGCAATTTCTCACTGGCACTTGCACGTAATTTTGACCGCGTTCTGGCCACAGAAATCGCCAAGCCTTCGGTTGCGGCCGCGCAATACAATATCGCAGCGAATCATATCGATAACGTGCAAATCATTCGTATGTCGGCAGAAGAGTTTACTCAGGCGATGAACGGTGTGCGTGACTTCAACCGCTTGCAGGGTATCGATTTGAAAGGCTATCAGTGCGAGACGATTTTTGTCGATCCGCCGCGTAGCGGACTGGATGCCGGGACAGAAAAGATGGTGCAGGCCTATCCGCGCATTCTTTATATCTCCTGTAATCCGCAGACGCTGTGTAAGAACCTGGAAACCCTGAGCCAGACACACCGCGTTGAACGCCTTGCGCTGTTCGATCAGTTCCCTTACACGCACCATATGGAGTGCGGCGTATTGCTCACGGCGAAGTAAAAAAAAGCGCATCAGCTCAAGGGCCGGATGCGCTTTATTTGTTTGGATTACAGTTCCGACTTACGGTTACGCATACGATAACCAATCCAGAAAACCAGGATCACGGACAATACCGCAGGCAGGAAATTAGAGCCGATAGCCGGATATTCCGCTCGTACCACGGTGCTGTAAAGTAACACGCCCAGAATAAAGCAAGCCGCTGCCAGACCCGGCAATCCGACCGGCATGGTTCGGTTTTGATAACGCTGATGCAGGCAATACACCGTGAGCACCAGTGAGATAATCGGGAAAACGGAGAAAGGCACGATCGAGCTAAAAATCGCTGCAAATGCGCCGTTAATCGATAAGCCAGCGATCAGTGCCAGCAACAATGTACCTTTATCCTGGACAGATTGTTTCATTACTTATCCTTCACTCGTCGGTTTGATGCGCCATTTTTTCTTGTTCACGGCGATACCAGTAATACGCGCCTTTGGAGATCATCCTCAGTTGCAATACCAGTCGCTCTTCTAATTGCCTGCGTTGCTCAACGCCGATATCCAGTGCTTCGGCACCCGCGCTGAAAACAATAGTGACCATTGCCTCGGCCTGCGCTTCGGTGAACGCACGCGGCATATGGTTTTCGAGTTCAAGATAATCGGCAAGTTCCGCAATAAAGTGCTGGATTTCACGTGCTACCGCAGCGCGGAATGCCGCTGAGGTGCCGGAACGTTCACGTAGCAGCAGACGAAATGCGTTCGGATTGTTGCCGATAAATTCCATAAAGGTCGAAACGGACGTTCGAATAACGCTGCCGCCTTTTGCGATACGCTGGCGCGCCTGACGCATTAACTGGCGCAGCATTAAGCCGCTTTCATCGACCATCGTCAGGCCAAGCTCATCCACATCGCGGAAATGGCGATAAAAGGACGTCGGGGCGATGCCCGCTTCACGCGCAACTTCGCGCAAACTCAGGCTGGCAAAACTACGCTCAGCGCTAAGCTGGCTAAATGCCGCCTCCACCAGCGAACGCCGGGTTTTTTCTTTTTGTTGCGCTCTAACGCCCATCACGATGCTTGAATCCCTCCGCAGACCTGCTGGCACTATACCAGAGAATAAAACTAATCGGATTGTACTGGATTGTGAATGATTGTTTACGAGCTCTTTCTGCTTTGCTGCATGAAAAAAGCACAACGATAATTGGGTTATGCCGCTAACGATGTTACTATTATGTTGTTTTTATGTATAAGAACAGGTAAGCCCTCCCATGCCACATTCCTACGATTACGACGCAATAGTTATAGGCTCCGGTCCCGGCGGCGAAGGCGCTGCTATGGGGCTGGTTAAACAAGGTGCCCGGATAGCGGTGATTGAGCGCTATCACAACGTGGGCGGAGGATGTACCCACTGGGGAACCATCCCCTCGAAAGCCCTTCGCCACGCGGTCAGCCGTATTATCGAATTTAACCAAAACCCTTTATATAGCGACCACACCCGCCTTCTTCGTTCCTCTTTCGCCGATATTCTCAACCATGCGGATAGCGTGATTAACCAACAAACGCAGATGCGGCAAGGCTTTTATGAGCGTAATCGCTGCGAGATTTTGCAGGGTAACGCTCATTTTATTGACCCACACACAGTTTCGCTGGAGTGTCCGGACGGCTCAGTAGAAACCCTCACCGCCGAGAAGTTCGTGATAGCCTGTGGCTCCCGCCCCTATCGCCCGGCCGATGTGAACTTCTCTCATCCGCGCATTTACGACAGCGACTCGATTCTGAATATGCACCATGAACCTCGTCACGTAATTATCTACGGTGCGGGGGTGATCGGCTGCGAATATGCCTCGATCTTCCGGGGAATGAATGTAAAAGTCGATCTGATCAATACCCGCGATCGCCTGCTGGCTTTCCTCGATCAGGAAATGTCGGACTCCCTTTCCTACCACTTCTGGAACAGTGGCGTCGTTATCCGCCATAACGAAGAGTACGAGCAGATCGAGGGAATGGATGATGGTGTGATTATGCACCTGAAATCTGGCAAGAAAGTGAAAGCAGACTGCCTGCTCTATGCGAACGGACGCACCGGTAACACCGACAGTTTACAACTGGAAAATATTGGCCTGGATGCTGATGGTCGTGGTCAGTTGAAAGTCAACAGTATGTACCAGACAGCGTTGCCGCATATTTATGCGGTGGGTGATGTGATCGGTTATCCAAGCCTTGCCTCAGCAGCGTATGATCAGGGGCGTATCGCCGCACAGGCGATGGTGAAAGGTGAAGCGACAGCGCACCTGGTTGAAGACATTCCAACCGGCATTTACACCATTCCGGAAATTAGCTCTGTGGGCAAAACCGAGCAGCAGCTAACGGCAATGAAAGTACCTTATGAAGTGGGCCGGGCACAGTTTAAGCATCTGGCGCGAGCGCAGATTGTGGGTATGAACGTTGGCACGCTGAAAATCCTGTTCCATCGCGAAACCAAAGAGATTTTAGGGATTCACTGCTTTGGGGAACGCGCGGCCGAAATCATTCATATCGGCCAGGCGATTATGGAGCAGAAAGGTGGCGGTAACACGATCGAGTACTTTGTTAATACCACCTTTAACTACCCGACTATGGCGGAAGCCTATCGGGTAGCTGCGCTAAATGGCTTAAACCGCCTGTTTTAACGCACTGTCGAAATGGCCATCCATCGCACCACGGATGGCCTCTGCCAACTGCTCATAGCGGCTACGCAGCGGTGAGCCCGGACGATAGACCAGACCGATAGTACGGCGCGGCTCCGGTTTAATACAGGGCAGATACACCACACCATCCCGCACACGCTCACGCGGTACCGCCAGCGCCGGTAGCAACGTAATACCGCTGCCCGCAGCCACCATATTACGCAGTGTCTCCAGACTGGTCGCCCGGAAGTGAGTGTCTTCATCTGCACCCGCTTCAAAGCAGAAGCCCATCGCCTGATCGCGCAGGCAGTGTCCATCTTCCAGCATCAGCAGCTTTTCACCCGCCAGATCGGACATCGGGACGCGGTCGCGATTCGCCCAGGGATGGTCCTGATAAATCGCCAGCATCATGGGTTCGTCGAAAAGCGGCACCTCAATAAAGGCTTCACTCTCTTTCACCAACGCCAGGATTGCACAATCCAGCTTGCCGCTGTCCAGTTGCGCCAGAAGCTGATGCGTCTGCGCCTCATGCAGATACATTTCCAGTTTCGGGAATGTCTGGTGCAGCATAGGGATAATATGCGGAAGCAGATAGGGTCCAACGGTAGGGATTAAGCCAATATGCAGCGGGCCGGACATCGTCTCCCCCTGCTGGCTTGCCATCTCCTTGAGCACTTTGACCTCACGCAGCACGGTACGTGCCTGATCCACCAGCAGCAAACCGGCCTGAGTGAACAAGACTTTGCGGCTGGTACGCTCCAGCAGCATAACGCCAAGCTCGTCTTCCAGTTTACGAATTTGCCCGCTCAGTGTTGGCTGGCTGACGTGGCAGGAATCCGCTGCGCGGCGAAAATGGCGGTGTTCGGCTAACGCCACCAGATATTCAAGATCACGAATATTCATTATTCATCCTCCGTCGCCACGATAGTTCATGGCGATAGATAGAATAGCAACGAACGATTATCCCTATCAAGCATTCTGTTCAATAATTAGCTCAAGAAACGCAGCGGGAGACATTACCCTTGATACCACTGCGCGTTCTCTCTGAACAACTAAAGCCAACGTGAACATTTGCGGACCCCGTGGTCCGCTTTTTTTTTGCGTAAAAAAGCCCGGGATAAAAGCAAAATGGCAACCGAAGTTGCCATTTTTAGTGTTTGCTCCCTCTCCTTGTGGGAGAGGGCGGGGTGAGGGCACCAGCCCGCACAAATCAAACCAACCGGTTTTTCGCATCCGCAATGGCCTGAGCGACCTGTTTCGGTGACACGCCGCCTTTTGCGGCGCGTTTGTCCAGGCAAGATTGCAGCGACAAAATCGGATAGACATCATCGGCAATCACCGCGCTAAATTTCTGCAAATCCGCCAGCGCCAGCTCTTCCAGCGGTTTGCCCTGGCCGATAGCTTCGACTACCGCTTCACCAACAATATGGTGCGCTTCACGGAATGGCACGCCTTTGGCAACCAGATAATCTGCCAGCTCAGTCGCGTTCGCATAACCCTGCTGTGCCGCCTCCTGGCAACGCGGACGTTTCACCTGGATGCCATCCAGCACCAGCGCCGCCATGTGCAGACAGTCAAGCCAGGTATCGAGCGCATCGAACAGCCCTTCTTTGTCTTCCTGCATATCTTTGTTGTAGGCCAGCGGCAGACCTTTCAGGGTCATCATCATGCCGGTCAAGGCGCCTTGCACACGGCCACATTTACCGCGGATCAGCTCCAGCGCATCCGGGTTTTTCTTCTGCGGCATCAGGGATGAGCCGGAAGTAACGCGATCGGACAGTTCAACAAACCCGGCTTCACCGGTGTTGAAGAAAATCAGGTCTTCGGCGAAACGGGAGAGATGGACCATACCAATAGAGGCGTCGGAGAGCAGTTCCAGCACGTGGTCACGGTCAGAAACGGTGTCCAGGCTGTTGCGGGTCGCGGATGCAAAGCCCAGCCAGCCTGCCAACTGCTCACGATCGATTTCATAAGCGGTGCCTGCGAGCGCGCCACAGCCCAGCGGACTCACATCAAGGCGCTTAAGCGTATCCTGCAGGCGGCTTTCATCGCGCGCCAGCATTTCTACATAAGCCAGGCACCAGTGGGCAAAAGTGACCGGTTGCGCACGTTGCAGGTGGGTATAACCCGGCATGACTGCATCCTGGTTATTTTCCGCGGTTTCAATCAGCGCGCTTTGCAACTGACGGTTTGCGGTCAGCAGCTCAGCCACCGTGTCTTTGCACCACAGTTTGAGGTCGGTCGCGACCTGATCGTTACGGCTACGCCCGGTGTGCAGCTTTTTACCCAACTGGCCGACTTTATCGATCAGTTTGCCTTCCACCCAGCTATGGATATCTTCGGCATCACTTTCGAGGATCTGCTGCGGATTCGCGCGCACTTCTTCCAGCAGGATATTCAGCGCCTCTTCCAGTTGTAGCTGCTCATCGTTGGTTAATACACCCACGGTGACCAACGCTTTGGACCAGGCCACAGAGCCAACGATATCCTGCTCCGCCAGGCGATAGTCAAAGCGCAAAGAGTCGTTGAACTGTTTGAACCGTTGATCTGCTGCCTGAGTAAAACGCCCACCCCAAAGTGCCATAACATGCTTCCTTAAATTCGTTTAGTGTTGCCTGTCTCTCACCCTCTCCTCTCAGGAGAGGGTTCAGGGAAAATTTTAAGCCAGAATACGTGTGCCGATCGGTGTACCGTTAAACAACGCCGGTAGCTGATCCGCATGCCGCCAGGAGGCGATATCCACCGGGCGATTCAGCGTACGCGCAGCATCCAGCGCCGCATTCACTTTCACAATCATGCCATCGGTGATGATGCCCTGGGCGATTAACTGCTCCGCTTTCGCCGCCGTCATCTCGGCAATACGCTGGCCTTTACCATCCAGAATACCGCTCACATCAGAGAGCAGAATCAGGTCTGCGCCCAGCGTTGCCGCCAGTGCCGTCGCCGCCTGATCTGCGTTGACGTTCATCAGTTCGCCTTCATCCGTCACGCCGATAGAGCTGATCACCGGCAGGAAACCACCGTCCAACAGCGTGTTAATCAGTTTCGGTGAACCCGGTTGCGCCAGGCCGACATGGCCCAGATCTTCATCCAGTTTCGTCACTTTCACGCTGTCACCATCGCCAAGATACAGGCCGACAGAGGCAATCTGATGTTTCTTCGCCCAGGCCAGCAAGGTTTTGTTCGCCGTCCCAGCCAGTGCGCCAGTAATAATGTCGATTTGATCGGCCGGGGTCACGCGCAGACCATTTTTCTTTTTCACCGGCAGGTTGAGCTGTTTCATCAGCTCATCCACCACGCAGCCGCCGCCGTGGACAATCACCAGCGGGCGCTGGTGCGACTCGCGGTAATTCACCAGCGCGGTAAACAGACGCTCCAGCGCTTCTTCACTATCCAGCAGTACGCCGCCGAGTTTAATAATTAATGGATTCATCATCAGGCCTGCACTCAATTAGATAAGAGACTGGGTTTCAGCGTAGCCGAAACGAATATTGGCACACTGCACTGCTTGCGCAGCCGCGCCTTTTAATAAGTTATCTTCGGTGGCCACGACAATCAGGTGTTGGTCCTTCACGGCAAAACCAATATCACAGAACGGCAGGCCAACCACATTTTTCAGCG
This sequence comes from Phytobacter diazotrophicus, assembly GCF_052061655.1. Taxonomy (NCBI): domain Bacteria; kingdom Pseudomonadati; phylum Pseudomonadota; class Gammaproteobacteria; order Enterobacterales; family Enterobacteriaceae; genus Phytobacter; species Phytobacter diazotrophicus. The sequence continues at coordinate 5,498,440 of NZ_CM125428.1, forward strand.
CCGGAACACCTTTATCGTACAGACGCACCAGCGGTTTATCGCCATAAGCCTGTTGGAAAATCTCCGCGATCTGCGCCTGTGTTACGCCAGGTTTCAGACGGCAGGTAATGGTTTCCAGAATGCCGCGCGGGAAATTACCCAGATGCGGGGTAAAAATAACCTCAGCACCCAGATGGGTAGTGATTTCCGGGTGATGACGATGATTGAACACGCCATACGGCTGCAGGCTGACTTCACAGAAACTGTTCGAGATAGCAGCTTTACGCCCTGCGCCACTCACGCCGCTGGTCGCATTAATGACCGGCCACTGGTTGAGATCCAGCACGCCCGCATCAATCAGCGGTTTAAGGGAGAGTTGCGCTGCCGTTGGGTAGCAGCCCGGCACGGCTATCAGATTCGCCTCTTTCAGCGCATCCGCACTCCACTCCGCCAGGCCATACACTGCCTGCGCAAGCAGGTCCGGATGCTGATGAGTGAAGCCATAGAATTTTTCATAGAACGCGGGATCGTTAACACGAAACGCACCAGACAGGTCGAAAACCACGCAGCCCGCTGCGAGGAATTGCGGCGCCAGGTCGTGGCTCACTTCATGCGCCGTCGCCAGAAACACGACATCCACACCTTGGGTGAACTCGCTGATATCCGACATCGGCTGCAACGGCAGGTCGACAATGCCTTTCAACTGCGGATGTAAATCAGAGACCCATTTTCCTGCATCATTACTTTGCGCTGAAACCGTCAAAGCGGTTATGTTCATATGAGGATGGCGATTTACATAGGTCACTAGCTCTGCGCCGGCGTAACCGCTGGCACCCACAATTAATGTGTTCAACATCGGGGCAGTCTACCTTCTTAGTACGTCATGTTTGCCAGGGAGTGATTCGGCATCAATCCCACGTCGCGCTGTAAAGGCGCCGAATGGGTTCCTTTACGCTCAGCATTAATGTATTTTTATTCACTATTAATGCATGAATATTGATACTATCACGAACTCAGGTATGTCAACAATGAAAATGAATTTGCCACCATTTATCGAGATTTACCGCGCCCTGATTGGCACTCCGTCTATCAGCGCAACGGAAGAAGCCCTTGATCAAAGCAATGCTTCTTTAATCAATCTGCTTGCTGGATGGTTTGGCGACCTCGGGTTCAAGGTTGAAGTGCAACCCGTCCCCGGCACACGCAACAAGTTTAATCTATTAGCCAGCATCGGTGAGGGTGCTGGCGGCCTTCTGTTGACCGGCCATACCGATACCGTTCCCTTTGATGATGGTCGCTGGACGCGCGATCCTTTCACCCTGACCGAGCATGATAATAAGCTCTACGGCCTGGGCACTGCCGACATGAAAGGCTTCTTCGCCTTCATTCTTGATGCGCTGCGTGATGTTGATGTGACGAAACTGAAAAAGCCGCTCTACATTCTGGCGACTGCCGATGAAGAGACCAGCATGGCAGGCGCGCGTTACTTTGCCGAAAATACACAGTTGCGACCGGATTGCGCCATCATCGGCGAGCCGACCTCACTGCAACCGGTCCGCGCGCATAAAGGCCATATCTCTAGCGCCATTCGCATACTGGGGCAATCGGGCCACTCAAGCGATCCCGCACGCGGGGTGAACGCCATTGAACTGATGCATGACGCCATCGGCCATATTCTGCAACTGCGCGACAATCTGAAAGAGCGTTTCCACTACGATGCGTTCACCGTGCCCTATCCGACACTGAACCTCGGCAGCATCCACGGCGGTGACTCCTCCAACCGTATTTGCGCCTGCTGTGAATTGCATATGGACATCCGCCCGCTTCCGGGTATGACTCTCGACGATCTGAACGGCCTGCTCAATGACGCGCTCGAACCAGTAAGCAGCCGCTGGCCAGGTCGCCTGACGGTTTCTGAACTTCATCCGCCGATCCCGGGTTATGAATGCCCGCAGGACCATCAACTGGTCGACGTGGTCGAAAAACTGTTGGGTGTAGAAACAGAAGTGGTGAACTACTGCACCGAAGCGCCGTTTATCCAGACGCTGTGCCCGACGTTGGTGTTGGGGCCAGGATCAATCAATCAGGCTCATCAGCCCGATGAATATCTTGAGACCCGCTTTATTAAACCCACCCGTGAGTTAATCACACAGGTGGTTCATCACTTCTGCTGGCATTGATATGTCACCACCTCACTCCGATTAACCACATTCGGAGTGAGGATAAAATAGAGTGACGTTGTTCACAATTCCATAAGCAACGCTTATTAGCTGGCAAGCGAATTAAATTTCGTAAATTCACGCCATTTATTCGTTTGCTGAACCGATTTCGCCGCAATTGACGTCGTGGGTTTTACGTGGCTTTATAAAAGGCGGTGTCTGATATCTATCCGTTTCACGTTGCAGGACGGTGGATATAACAAAATAAAATGAGATGGGGTGTCTGGGTTAACATGAACGAACAATATTCCGCTTTGCGTAGTAATGTCAGTATGCTCGGCAAGCTGCTGGGGGATACCATCAAGGATGCGTTGGGAGAGAACATTCTTGATAAGGTCGAAACAATCCGTAAGCTGTCCAAATCTTCACGTGCTGGTAATGAAGCGAGTCGTCAGGAGCTGCTCAATACGCTGCAAAACCTGTCCAATGATGAACTGTTGCCGGTTGCCCGCGCATTCAGCCAGTTTCTGAACCTTGCCAACACCGCTGAGCAATACCACAGCATTTCGCCAAAAGGCGAAGCTGCAAGCAACCCGGAAGTGATTGCTCGTACTCTGCGTAAACTGAAAGACCAACCCGATCTCAACGAAGCGACCATCAAGCAAGCCGTCGAATCGCTGTCGCTGGAGCTGGTGCTGACCGCCCACCCGACAGAGATCACCCGCCGTACGCTGATCCATAAAATGGTGGAAGTGAACAACTGCTTAAAGCAGTTGGATAATACCGATATCGCCGATTATGAGCGCCATCAACTGATGCGCCGTCTGCGCCAGCTTATTGCGCAGTCCTGGCATACCGATGAAATCCGTAAACACCGTCCCAGCCCGGTCGACGAAGCCAAATGGGGCTTTGCGGTGGTGGAAAACAGCCTGTGGGAAGGTGTGCCTAACTATCTTCGCGAGCTCAACGAACAGCTTGAAGAGAACCTGAATTACAAGTTACCGGTCGATTTCGTACCGGTACGCTTTACCTCCTGGATGGGCGGCGACCGCGACGGCAACCCGAACGTCACCGCAGACATTACCCGTCACGTCCTGTTGCTGAGCCGCTGGAAGGCGACCGACCTGTTCCTGAAAGATATTCAGTTGCTGATCTCTGAGCTCTCGATGGTCGAATGTACCGACGAGCTTCGCGAGCTGGCCGGTGCTGAAGGCGCGCAGGAACCGTATCGTTACCTGATGAAAAAACTGCGCGGCCAGTTGATGGCAACGCAGGCCTGGCTGGAAGCCCGCCTGAAAGGCCAACGACTGCCGAAACCAGAAGGTCTGCTGAGCCAGAACGAACAGCTATGGGAACCGCTATATGCCTGTTACAAATCGCTGCAGGCATGCGGCATGGGCATCATCGCTAATGGCGAACTTCTCGATACCCTGCGCCGCGTGAAATGTTTTGGCGTGCCGCTGGTGCGTATTGATGTACGTCAGGAGAGCACCCGCCACACCGAAGCGCTGGGCGAGCTGACCCGTTACCTGGGTATCGGCGATTATGAAAGCTGGTCCGAAGCCGATAAGCAGGCTTTCCTGATCCGCGAACTGAACTCCAAGCGTCCTCTGCTACCGCGTAACTGGGAGCCGAGCAATGAAACCCTCGAGGTTCTCCGGACCTGCAAAGCGATCGTTGATGCCCCGAAAGGATCGGTAGCCGCCTACGTGATCTCCATGGCGAAGACCCCATCCGACGTGCTGGGTGTTCACCTGCTGCTGAAAGAAGCCGGTATCGACTATGCCCTACCGGTTGCACCGCTGTTTGAAACCCTCGACGACCTGAACAATGCCAACGACGTGATGACCCAATTGCTGAACATTGACTGGTATCGCGGCTTTATTCAGGGCAAACAGATGGTCATGATTGGCTATTCCGACTCCGCAAAAGACGCGGGCGTGATGGCCGCATCCTGGGCGCAATATCAGGCACAGGACGCGCTTATCAAAACCTGCGAGAAAGCGGGCATTGAACTGACGCTGTTCCACGGCCGTGGCGGCTCGATTGGTCGTGGCGGTGCCCCGGCCCATGCGGCACTGCTTTCACAACCACCGGGAAGCCTGAAAGGTGGCCTGCGTGTGACCGAACAGGGTGAGATGATCCGCTTCAAATACGGTCTGCCGGAAGTGACCATCAGCAGCCTGTCGCTGTACACCAGCGCCATTCTGGAAGCCAACCTGCTGCCTCCGCCGGAGCCGAAAGAGTCCTGGTGTCACATCATGGACGAGCTGTCAGATATCTCCTGCGATCTGTATCGTGGCTACGTGCGTGAAAACAAAGACTTCGTGCCGTACTTCCGCTCTGCGACGCCAGAGCAGGAACTGGGCAAACTGCCTCTCGGTTCACGCCCGGCCAAGCGCCGTCCGACCGGCGGCGTAGAATCTCTGCGCGCCATTCCGTGGATTTTCGCCTGGACGCAAAACCGCCTGATGTTACCAGCCTGGCTGGGTGCGGGCGCGGCACTGCAAAAAGTGGTAGAAGACGGCAAACAGAGCGAGCTGGAAGCCATGTGTCGCGACTGGCCATTCTTCTCAACCCGTCTTGGTATGCTGGAGATGGTTTTCTCCAAAGCGGATCTGTGGCTGGCGGAATACTACGACCAGCGTCTGGTGAAACCAGAACTGTGGGCACTGGGCAGCGAGCTGCGTAAACTGCTCGAAGCCGATATCAACGTGGTTCTGGCGATCGCCAACGACTCCCATTTGATGGCCGACCTGCCGTGGATTGCTGAGTCTATTCAGCTTCGTAATATTTACACCGACCCGCTGAACGTGCTGCAGGCTGAGTTGCTGCACCGTTCCCGTAAAGCGGAAGAGGAAGGTAAAGAGCCGGATCGCCGCGTAGAGCAGGCGCTGATGGTCACCATCGCAGGCGTAGCGGCAGGTATGCGTAATACCGGCTAACCCTCACAGACAGGCGTAAAAGGTCACACATTGTGTGGCCTTTTTTTATGCCGCCAGTTAAGGTTGAGCGGTTCGCGCGCACGGAAAAGGAAACCATGAATTACGACGTCAGCCATCTGCTTACCCGCCTGATTAGCGGCCAGACACCTCTGCGGTACATCTGTTTTGCCACCGCCACTGGTCCTGCACCCGCCTCAGCGTTACAGGTGGATTTCCCGCGTCTGGAAATTGTGCTGGAAGGAACGCTGACAGATATGGGCATCAATGGAGAGACGTCATTGATGAGCGAACAGGATGTGCTTTACATCCCCGCTGGCGGCTGGAACGCCCCGCAATGGCAGAAACCTGTCACTATGCTGAGCGTACTATTCGGTAAGCAACAACTCGGTTTCAGCGTCACTCACTGGGATGGCGCTGAGTTGCATAACCTGGCCAAACAACACGTCGCGCGCCGGGGACCTCGTATTGGTTCATTCCTTCTGCAAACCTTGCACGAGATGCAAATGCAGCCGAAAGAACAGCAAACCGCTCGCCTTATCGTCGCCAGCCTGCTGAGCCACTGCGCCGATTTGCTGGGCAGTCAGATTCAAACGGCCTCGCGTAGCCAGGCACTTTTCGAAGCCATTCGCGACTATATCGACGAAAATTACGCCATGCCGTTAACCCGTGAGTCGGTGGCGCAGGCGTTTTATATCTCGCCGAATTACCTCTCGCACCTGTTTCAGAAAACGGGTGCCATCGGCTTTAACGAATACCTGAACCATACGCGGCTGGAACACGCCAAAACGCTATTGAAGGGTTACGATCTGAAGGTCAAAGAGGTGGCTCACACCTGTGGGTTTGTCGACAGCAACTACTTCTGCCGCCTGTTTCGCAAAAATACAGAGCGTTCTCCGTCAGAGTATCGTCGGCAGTATCACAGCCAGTTGACGGAAAAGAAGACTACTCCAGAATAAGATGGGTATGCTGCGGCGCTGAAAGAAGTTTACGCACCGCGCTCATCACCCGCTGAGGTTCCCGCAAAAAAGCGCTAATGCCCGACTGGACGTAGCGGCTTTGGGTAAATCGTTCCACGCCCGCCAGTTCAATATCGGTTATCAGCAATACCGCATCGGCGCGGCTGATATCCTCTTCCGTCAGGCGATTTTCAGTTCCCAGCGCCCCCTGGGTTTCAATCTTAATGCTCCACTTCTCCTGCTGGCAGAGCTTTTCCAGCCGTTCGGCAGCCATATAGGTATGCGCCACGCCGCTCACGCAAGCGGTCACTGCCACCAGATGTCGTACAGGTGCGACTGCCATGTTAACCCCCTGTGGTTACCTGAAATCCGGCACGTTCTGCTATTTCACGCAATGCCGCCACCTCTTGCGCCGACGGGGCAGGGACATCCTTCATCGACCACGGCTGCCCCAGCAGACGATATTTCGGTTCGCCGTACTGATGAAACGGTAGCAGGTGTACCTGCTTTATGCCTAATGATGTCAACAACATCAGCGCGCGCTGTAAGTTCTCTGCGCTGAGCGTAAAGCCCGGAATCAACGGCAGCCGAGGAATCACAGAGATCCCCTCACTAACTAATAGCCGTAAATTCTCCAGCACGCGCGGCAGATTCAAATTGAGCACCTCGCGCGCCTGAACGGCATCCATTATTTTGAGATCGAACAATACCTCATCGCACGCCTTTGCCAGCGGCAACAGGCGGCTGGCCGGGGCATCACCTGCGGTTTCAATGGCGCACTGAATCCCCAGCCGCCTCATGCGCTGTAAAAAACGGGTGGCGAAAGGCGCCTGCATCAGCACTTCACCGCCGGAGAGCGTCACCCCGCCGCCGGAGGTACGAAAGAAGATATCATCCTTCAGCACTTCGCGTTCCAACTCATCCAGCGTGATATCGCGGCCAATACGCTCAAACGCGCCAGAAGGACATTCGTCAGCATCGCGCAGACACGGCGCACAGTGCAGACATTTACTCTCCCGCCGCACCGTTTCAATACGTGGGGAGATAGCTTCAGGATTGGCGCACCACGGGCAGGTATGCGGGCAGCCTTTAAAAAAGACCACCGTGCGAATTCCCTGTCCGTCATTCAGTGAATAGCGCTGAATGTTGAAGATGCGCGCGACCTCATCGCCACGCGACTCCATCACCTCACAACTGATGCGCGGTGCGGCGAATGATGTCATCCTGAATCTCCTTCGACAGCTCGACAAAGAAGGCGCTGTAGCCCGCTACGCGCACCACCAGTCCGGCGAAATCCTGCGGACGCTGCTGCGCTTCGCGCAACGTTTCGGCATTCACCACGTTAAACTGGATGTGTTGCAGCTTGAGTTGGGTAAACGCGCGCAGGAAATCCGCCAGCTTGCGTAGGCCCGCCTCCCCTTCAAGGGTCGCAGGGGTAAACTTCACGTTCAGCAAGGTGCCGTTCGACAGCAGCGTATTATCCAGTTTACTTACCGATTTCAGTACCGCCGTCGGCCCCTGCATATCCTGGCCCAGCATCGGCGACAGACCGCCGTCCGCCAGTTGTTCCCCGGCGAAACGACCGTCCGGCGTCGCTCCCACCACCGACCCCAGCGGCACGTGCGCGGAGACGGTATAGGAACCCGGCGTAAATTGCCCGCCGCGCGGGTTCTGGTATTTCTCCACCTCTTTGCAGTAATGACGCAGCAATTCAGCGCTGATGTTATCCACATCATCAATATCGTTGCCGTATTTTTCGAAGCGGTTGATCAGCCTGGCGCGAATTTTCTCGCCTTCCGGGGTGGCGAAGTTGCCTTTTAATACCGACAGCAGTTCGTCAAAACTTAAGCGCTGCTGCTCAAACACTAACCCATTCAGCGCATGCAGGGAGTCGCTCAGGTTGGCGATGCCAATACCCTGCACGCCGGAGAAGTTATAGCGCGCGCCGCCATCGGTAATATCACGCCCCTTGTCCAGACAGTCGCTGATAAACGAAGAGAGCAGCGGCACCGGTGCCCAGTCGCGATGGCCGATATCGCAAATATTGCTGCCTTCCACCATCAGCGTGATGTAGTGGCTGATTTTGGCGCGAATATGCGCCAGCAGTTCTTCATACGTCAGCACGCTGTTGCCTTCGTTTTCGTAGAGGCTGATTTCCATCACTTTTAACAGGTTGAACATGGCGATATCGTGCAGGCCGTAGGTTCTGCCGGGAATCGACAGCTCCACGCAGCCCACCACAGCGTAATCACGCGCATCTTCCAGCGAAACGCCACGGTTCAGAAACGCGGGCACCACCACTTCATCATTAAAGATCTGCGGGATGCCGGTGCCGAAGCGAATCGTCTCCGCCGTCTTCATCAGGAAGGGGGTATCAATCAGCGCGTTGGTGCGCACGCCAAGGTTCGGCTGCGGCAACTGCACGCTCTGATACGCATCAAGGCAGAGGAACGAAAGCACGTTCACCGCGCTGCGTCCATTCTCCGTCAGCCCGCCTAGCAGCGCGGTATACCCTGTCGGGAATCCGGCGAAATAGCGTGCGCTGCTGGTGGAACGCAGCAGCACGATGTCATTACATTTCACCCACAGCGATTCAAGGATCTCTTTTAAGAATGCCGGGGCTTCGCCCTGAGTCAGCGAGGCCTGGTAAAACGGCAGCATATACTGGTCAAAACGTCCCAGCGAGAGCGAGCTGGCGTTGGATTCATATTGCAAAATGATATTCATGTACCAGAACAACTGGCACGCCTGCCAGAAGGTCTGCGGCCTGTGCTGCATGTTATGACGGGAGTTAGCGGCAATGGTCAGCAGCTCCTGACGGCGCTGCGCATCCGGGCAGCTTTCCGCCATCTTCTCCGCCAGCAGCGCGTAGCGCAGAATGTGCCGCTGCGACGCTTCAAGCAGTAACAGCGCGGCCTGATAAAAATGATTCTCCGGCTGCTGTTGGCAGTGCTGGCGCATCTGCGCCAGCAATTCGCCCAGCCCGTGGTTCAGCAGGCGTGGGTAATCAATAATGATATGCCCCTGCCCTTTATCCGTCTGGTTAACGCTAAAAATCTGGGTGCTGACGGCAGCCTTCACCTCATCGGTCATCTGCCCGTTGATGAAATCTTTCATCGACCGTTTTTCCCAGTACGGGAACAGCACGTCGCGATAGAGGCGTTTATCCTCTTCGCTGATGTCAAAGCGATCCTGCGGACGCGTCGGGAACTGATCCAGCTCTTTAAGCAGCCAGTAAGGATCCATTTCCGGCGACATAATACCCGCACGCGGCTTAACGGTACGGTTCCCGGCAATCAGCTCCTCATCACGAATCGAAATTTCAACATGCTCAAGGATGTACGCGGTCGCTTTAGCCCGACGCAGAATAACCGGCTCTCCCTCCGTCTGCTGGTGGCTGGCGGTGTAGAGCAGCGCGCGCTCAAGCGAAATTTCACGGTTGTTTTGAAACAGAGCGGCTTTGAGGCGTTGAATACGAGTGGTCATGAGGAACTCCTGTGGGTACGATTGCCGGATGGCGGCGTGAACGCCTTATCCGGCAAAATAACATTAAGCGGTTTGCGCCAGATGTGAAGCAATCTTGTTCATGATGGCGTCGGCACGTTTCACCGCATCGCTGATGTTGACGCGGACGATGGTTTTACCCGCAAAACGCTCCTCAAACTTGATGCCGATATCTTTCGTCAGAATCACCATATCGGCGTCCGCCACGTCCGCTGCGGTCAGTTCGTTCTCCAGACCAATCGAACCCTGAGTCTCAACCTTTACTTCCCAGCCTTTGGCTTTGGCTGCGCTTTCCAGCGCTTCGGCTGCCATATAGGTGTGCGCAACGCCAGAAGGACATGCGGTTACTGCAACAATCTTAGTCATGGCTCATTCCTCACTTAATTCATTTCAAAATCTAAATCCAGGTCGTCTTCTTTCTCGTCAACCTGAGACACTTTCTTCCGCGCCAGACTTTTCAGCACGTTCACGCAGATCGCTGTCACCACCGCGCCAACGGCAACGGCCGCAACATAACCCAGCTTGCCTTCCACAACCGGCAGAACAATTAAGCCGCCCCAACCGGCATAACACTGTGCGCCAAACAGCGCAGCCGTTACCGCGCCACAGGCAGAGCCAATCATAATGGAGGGGATCACGCGCAGCGGATCGGAGGCAGCGAAAGGAATCGCCCCTTCGGTCACCCCAACGCAGCCCATCACCAGCGCGGCTTTACCGGCTTCACGCTCTTCTGAAGAGAAATTTTTACGGCCAATCAGCGTCGCCAGCCCTAAACCCAGCGGTGGAACGCAGATACCCACAGCGGCGATTGCCACCACGGTGTAAACCCCTTGCGACACGCAAATCAGCATGAATGCATAGGCGACTTTGTTAACGGGCCCCCCCATATCAAAAGCCAGCATGAGTCCTAAAATAACGGCCAGTACCACAATGCTGCCCTGCTGCATCCCTTGCAGCCATGCGGTCAGGCTGGTGGTCAGCGCGCCGACCGGCTCACCCAGCCCCCACATCATGATGCCTGCGGTAATAAAGGTGCCGATGATAGGAATAACAAAGATGGGCATCACCGAGCGCAGCACCTTATGCACGGGGATCTTTTTCAGATAGTGCACCACAATGCCGCCGATAATCCCGGCGATCAGCGCGCCAAAGAACCCGGCGCCGAAGCTGTTGCCTACCCATGCGCCAATCGCACAAGGCGCCAGCGCAGAGCGCTCGGCAATCGAATAGCCGATATACGCGGCAAGGAAAGGCACCATTAACGTCAGCCCTGCGACGCCAATATCAAAAAGTTTCTTGAGATTAGGATCCGACGCGGCATCGGGTACAGCGCCTTTGCCATACAGCATCACGGAGACCGCCAGTAAAATACCGCCTGCCACCACAAAGGGGATCATATGCGAAACCCCGGTCATCAAGTGCTGACGGGTGTTTTTCAGGATCTGCACCAACTCTTTCATAAGTCGCTCCCGGGCCAGTGAAGGCCCATATCCATAACGTTGATGCGGGAAACAATAGGCAATCCGATAAGGTGCAGACAGTGGATAAAAAGGCCATTTACTGGATTTTTGTAATATCAGTACAAAAATGCGATCCGCCTCATAACTTAGTTAATCTCGGAATTTATATGACATGCATTGACTTGTGAGTTATCTCTCACTTTGAGGGTTACATTACATTTGTCCAGTTTTTGACAGATTTGTCGCGTGGCACCTTCAGTGGTTGGCCTTTTATCCTGTAGCAAGTAATCGTTATGGGAGAGAGGCTATGGCCCTGGTTGTGGAATTTACCTGTGAGCTGCCCAATGGCGTCCATGCACGTCCGGCAAGCCACGTTGAGACGCTTTGCAACACCTTTACCTCACAGATTGAGTGGCATAATCTGCGCACCGACCGGAAGGGTAATGCGAAGAGCGCGCTGGCACTCATTGGCACCGACACGCTGGCGGGCGACAGTTGTCAGTTACTGATTTCTGGGGCCGACGAACAGGCAGCCCATCAACGCCTGAGCCAGTGGCTACGTGATGAATTTCCGCACTGTGATGCGCCGCTGGCAGAGGTTAAAAGCAGTGAACTGGATCCCCTTCCGGCCTCACTAACAAACCTGAATCCGCAGATTTTCCGCGCCCGCAGCGTATGCACCGGCAGCGCCGGGGGCGTTCTGACGCGGCTCTCCTCACTGGATCTCGACGCGCTGGGTTCCCTGCCGCCCGCTAAAGATGCGGAAACAGAACAATCCGCGCTGGATAATGGTCTGACGCTATTAATCAAGAATATTGAGTTCCGCCTGCTCGACAGCGACGGTGCCACCAGCGCTATTCTGGAAGCTCACCGCTCGCTGGCGGGTGACGCTTCACTGCGTCAGCATCTGCTGGCAGGTGTTTCCCGCGGGTTAAGCTGCGCTCAGGCGATTGTCGAAAGCGGCAGCCACTTCTGCGAGGAATTCGCCCGTTCCAGCAGCAGCTATTTACAGGAGCGCGCGCTGGATGTTCGTGATGTCTGCTTCCAGCTCTTACAGCAAATCTATGGCGAGCAGCGCTTCCCGGCGCCGGGAAAACTCACCCAACCCGCGGTCTGTATGGCCGATGAACTCACGCCAAGCCAGTTTCTCGAACTGGACAAAACCTTTCTCAAAGGTCTGCTGTTAAAAAGCGGCGGCACCACCTCGCACACGGTTATTCTCGCCCGTTCATTCAACATTCCAACGCTGGTTGGCGTGGAAATTGAGGCGTTGTCACCATGGCTACAGCAGACGGTTTATATCGACGGCAACGCAGGCGCCATCGTCGTTGCCCCTGATGAACCCGTTGCTCGTTACTATCAGCAGGAGGCCCGCGTACAAGAAGCCCTGCGCGAGCAGCAGCGTATCTGGCTGACTCAGGAAGCGCGCACGGCTGACGGCATTCGCATGGAAGTTGCCGCCAATATCGCCCACTCCGTGGAAGCGCAGGCGGCCTTTGGCAATGGCGCGGAAGCCGTTGGCCTGTTCCGAACCGAAATGCTGTATATGGACCGCGCCTGCGCGCCGGATGAGAACGAGCTGTACAACATTTTTTGCCAGGCGCTGGAGTCCGCTCAGGGACGCAGCATTATTGTGCGCACCATGGATATCGGCGGCGATAAGCCCGTTGATTATCTGAATATTCCTGCCGAAGCCAACCCGTTCCTCGGTTATCGTGCTGTCCGTATTTATGAAGAGTACGCCACGCTGTTTACCACCCAGCTACGTTCGATCCTCCGTGCGTCAGCACACGGCAAGCTGAAAATTATGATTCCAATGATCTCCTCAATGGAAGAGATCCTGTGGGTCAAAGAGAAGCTGGCGGAGGCCAAACAGCAGCTACGTAATGAACACATTCCGTTTGATGAAAAGATCCCGCTCGGCATCATGCTGGAAGTGCCCTCGGTCATGTTCATTATCGATCAATGCTGCGAAGAGATTGATTTCTTTAGTATTGGCAGTAACGACCTGACGCAGTATTTGCTGGCGGTCGATCGCGACAACGCCAAAGTCACGCGTCATTACAACAGCCTGAATCCTGCTTTCCTGCGTGCGCTGGATTACGCGGTGCAGGCGGTACACCGTCAGGGCAAATGGATTGGCCTGTGCGGTGAACTTGGCGCGAAAGGGTCTGTGCTCCCGCTGCTGGTCGGTCTGGGACTGGACGAGATAAGCATGAGCGCGCCGTCAATTCCCGCAGCCAAAGCACGGATGGCGCAACTCGACAGCCGCGCCTGCCGCCAGTTACTGAACCAGGCAATGGCTTGTCGCACCTCGCTGGAGGTAGAGCATCTGCTGGCGCAGTTCCGCATGACCCAGCAAGACGCGCCGCTGGTTACCGCCCAATGCATCACCCTGAACAGCGACTGGCGCAGCAAAGAAGAGGTGATCAAAGGGATGACCGACAACCTGCTGCTGGCAAGCCGTTGTCGCTACCCGCGCAAGCTGGAAGCCGATCTGTGGGCGCGCGAGGCGGTTTTCTCCACTGGATTAGGCTTTAGCTTCGCTATTCCGCACAGCAAATCTGAACATATTGAGCAGTCCACCATCAGTGTGGCGCGCCTGAAAGCGCCGGTACGCTGGGGCGATGACGATGCGCAATTCATCATCATGCTGACACTCAACAAACACGCCGCTGGCGACCAGCATATGCGTATTTTCTCACGCCTGGCCCGCCGCATTATGCACGAAGAATTCCGCAACGCGCTGGTCAACGCCGCTTCTGCCGACGCTATCGCCAGCCTGCTGCAACACGAACTTGAACTTTAAGAGGACGTATCATGGAACTGTACCTGGACACCGCCAATGTGAAAGAAGTCGAACGTCTGGCGCGCATCTTCCCCATCGCGGGCGTGACCACTAACCCAAGCATTGTTGCTGCGGGTAAAGAATCCATCTGGGATGTGTTACCACGCCTGCAAAAGGCTATCGGGCCGCAAGGCATTCTGTTCGCCCAGACCATGAGCCGCGACGCGCAGGGGATGGTGGAAGAAGCCAGACGCCTCAGCAATACCGTACCCGGCGTTGTTGTCAAAATCCCGGTCACCTCCGAAGGCCTCGCCGCCATTAAGCTTCTGAAAAAAGAAGGCATTCCGACACTCGGCACTGCTGTTTACAGCGCGGCACAAGGGTTGCTTGCCGCCCTGGCTGGCGCGAAATATGTGGCGCCTTACGTCAACCGTGTCGACGCTCAGGGCGGAGACGGTATTCGCACCGTGCAAGAACTGCAAAGCCTGCTGGAACAACATGCCCCGGAAAGCAAAGTGCTGGCAGCCAGCTTCAAAACCCCTCGCCAGGCGCTCGATTGCCTGCTGGCAGGTTGCGAAGCTATCACGCTTCCCCTGGATGTAGCGCAACAAATGCTCGATACCCCTGCGGTAGAGTCAGCAATAGCGAAGTTTGAGCAGGACTGGAATAACGCATTTGGCAATCTCAACCTGTAACCGGGCGTCAGGGTCACGGTACGTGGCCCGCATCGCCAATGGAGGAAATATATGGACCGCATTATTCAATCCCCAGGTAAGTATATTCAGGGTGCAGACGTTATCACCCGTCTCGGTGAGTATCTCAAACCACTGGCAGCAAGCTGGCTGGTGGTGGGAGACAAATTTGTTTTAGGTTTTGCCCAGGAGGCGTTGCAAAAAAGCCTGGCCGATGCCGGACTGGCCTGCGAAGTGGTGCCTTTCGGCGGCGAATGTTCACAAAATGAGATAGACCGTCTGCGTGCTATCGCGGAAAGTGCACATTGCGGCGCCGTGCTCGGTATTGGCGGCGGTAAAACGCTGGATACTGCAAAAGCGCTGGCGCACTTTATGGGCGTACCTGTCGCCATCGCGCCGACTATCGCCTCAACAGATGCACCGTGCAGTGCGCTGTCGGTTATCTATACCGACGCCGGTGAATTTGACCGTTATCTACTGCTGCCCAATAACCCGGACCGCGTCATTGTCGACACCAAAATTGTGGCTGGCGCACCGGCTCGTTTACTGGCAGCGGGTATCGGTGATGCGCTGGCAACGTGGTTTGAGGCTCGCGCCTGTTCGCGCAGCGGTGCCACGACCATGGCAGGTGGTCAGTGCACTCAGGCTGCATTAGCGCTGGCGGAGCTTTGCTACAACACGCTGCTTGAAGAGGGCGAAAAAGCGATGCTGGCCGCAGAACAGCACGTGGTCACCCCGGCGCTGGAGCGTGTTATTGAAGCCAATACCTATCTGAGCGGCGTGGGTTTTGAAAGCGGCGGTCTGGCAGCGGCACACGCGGTGCATAACGGTCTGACGGCCATTCCCGATGCGCACCACTACTACCACGGCGAGAAAGTCGCTTTTGGTACGCTGACACAACTGGTTCTGGAAAACGCGCCAGCGGAAGAAATTGAAACCGTCGCCGCGCTTACTCACGCCGTTGGGTTGCCCATTACGCTGGCACAGCTGGATATTACCGAAGACATTCCTGCAAAAATGCGCATCGTGGCAGAAGCGGCCTGTGCCGAAGGCGAAACCATCCACAACATGCCGGGTGGGGCAACAGCAGATCAGGTGTACGCCGCGCTCCTGGTCGCCGACCAGTACGGTCAGCGCTTCCTTCAAGAGTGGGAATAACCCATTCACACTCCCGGCAGTGTCCGGGAGTGTTTCTTTATGTTCCTTTCTGGCGATATTGTCACTGCAGTTTATGTGCTTTATAGTGCGTTTTTCCTCTTAGCGAACCCGCACCATGCAATCATCAGACAGAAGAATGCGCATCTATGCCATTCTGCAGCAGGACAAAAAGGTCGTGGTCAATGACCTGGCGGAGAAGTTTGGCGTCACCAAAATGACCATTCGCCGCGACCTCTCCTTCTTCGAAAAGCAGGGCATTGTGAAAACCAGCTACGGCGGCGCGTATCTGACAAGCGGTGCCAGCGTGGAACCCAGTTTTCAGCTCAAATCCGTACAGATGGTTGATGATAAGCACCTGATTGGACAAAAAGCGGCTGAACGGGTGGAAGATGGTGACACGATCATTATCGACTGCGGCACCACGGCGCTGGCGTTTGCTCAATGTCTCTTTGATAAAAAAATCATGGTGATCACCAACTCCGTGCCGGTGGTTAACCTGCTCAAGGGCCGCAGCAACATCAAATTGATTGTCGCACCCGGCGAGTATGAAGATGACACCCAGGGAATGGTCTCTTTTAGCACGGCTGAGTTCTTCACTACGCTGCATGCCGACAAAGTGTTTCTGAGCACTCAGGGCATCAACGAACAAGGGGAACTGACGGTCCCCAAAATCACTGATGCCCATGTGAAGCGTGCGCTGGCGCGTGCCGGACGGCAAAAATTCCTGCTGGCCGATAAAAGTAAATTCGGCCAGACCTTCCTTGCCGGTCATGGCCAACTGGACGATTTTGATGTCGTAATCAGCCAAAGCGGCATTTCTGCCGACGTCCTGACCCTTCTTACCCGCCACTGTGCTGAACTCATCCTCGCCGATACCGTCGAATAACCCTCTGCGCCCTTCACGGGCGCTTGTGTTTTTTTGTGCCTTTAAATGTTCTATTTGGATTCTTTTGTGACAAAAAGAACACAATAGATCATTTTATGGTTGACAAAAGCACACCTCAGGCATGAAATGCAATAAAACCATTTCACCAGTGAGGGAATTTATGAACGGATTGCTCAGCTTCAAACCCACCAACAATGATTGCGACTTTGCGCGCATCGCCAAAAAACAGGATCAGATGTTCCATCGCGTGGCGACCCTCTGCCCGGAACGTGCCGAAATCATTACCGACTCCTTCAAACGCTCAGAAGGGAAATCGATCGTTATTCGCCGCGCCCTCGCGCTGGCCGACATTCTGGAAAAAATGACGATCTACATTGAGCCGGACATGCTGATCGTCGGTAACCAGGCCAGTGCAAACTTCGCCGCACCCGTCTTCCCGGAATTTTCCTTCAACTGGGTTATCGACGAGCTGGACGAATTCGACAAACGCTCCGGTGACAGCTTCCAGGTTTCAGAAGAGACCAAAGCGCGCCTGCGCGTGTTGCAAGATTACTGGCAGGGAAAAACTCACCAGGATGAGGTGCTGGCAAACCTGCCGCAAATTAACCGCCTGGCGGAGAAACAGGGCGTTCTGCACCGTGGCGGCATCAGCATGTCTGGTGACGGTCACATCATCCCCAATCATGATTTCGTGCTGGAAGTCGGCTACGGCGGCATGCGCGATATCGCCAGACAGCATCTGGCCGAAGATAAAGACCTGACCGAAGAACAGACCGACTTCTACCAGGCCGTTATCATCACCATGGAAGCGGCGCTGAAATACTGCAAGCGCTTCTCTGTACTGGCAAAAGAAGAAGCCGGGAAAACCACCGACACCAAACGCCGCGAAGAGCTGCTGGCAATGAGTGAGATGTTCGCCCATCTGATGGAAGGCAAAGCGCAGAGCTTCTACGAAGCCGTGGAAGCGGTCTATCTGACCCACCTGCTAATGATGATCGAAAGTAACGGCCACTCCTTTTCCTTCGGCCGTTTTGACCAGTACGTCTGGCCGTACTACGAAGCAGACATTAACGCCGGCAAAATCAGCAAAGAGAAGGCGCTGGAGATCCTGACCCACTTCTTCATCATGACCAACAGCCTGAACAAAGTACGTCCGTGGGGCCACACCCAGTACAGCGGCGGCTACCCGCTCTACTCCAACCTGATGGTGGGGGGCATGAAGCCGGACGGTACTGACGGCACCAACGATCTCTCTTATCTGTCGCTGGAAGCCATGGCGCTGACCGGTCTGCCGGAGCCAAACCTGAGTGTGCGTTTCTCCAAAGACACCCCGCATTCGCTGATGCAGGACGCTGCAAAATTGATCCGTAAAGGCTTTGGCATGCCGTCTATCTTCTGCGACGAAGTGGTGATCCCGGCGATGATGACCCTTGGTCTGACGGAAGAAGTGGCGCGCGAATATGCCTCAATGGGCTGCGTGGAAACCGCCATTCCGGGCCGCTGGGGGCACCGCGCCACCGGCATGACCTATGTGAACTTCGGCAAAATCCTTGAGCTGGTCATGAACAACGGCTGCGATCCGGCGACCGGCGTCCAATTGGTCAAAATAAACGGCAAAGAGGGGCGCGAGATCAATTATGAGTCTTATGACGAAGTCTGGGCAGCATGGAACCAGTTGCTGGAGTTCTACTCCGATCTGGCGGTGGACTGCGATCTGGTATGCGATCGCGCACTGAAATATCACGATGCCGATGCCTTTGCCTCTGCGACCATTAACTGCTCGCTGGAGCGTGGCAAGACCCTGAAAAACGGCGGCGCGGAATATGACTTTGTCAGTTCCTCCAACATCGGACCTTCCGTGGTGGGCGACAGCCTCGCCGCAGTGAAAAAACTGGTCTTTGATGACAAGGTACTCACGCTCAAACAACTGCGCGACGCGATGGACAGTAACTTCGAAGGCATTGAAGGCGCCCGCGTGCGTAAGCTGTGCCGCAACGCACCGAAGTTCGGTAACGATATCGACTATGTCGACCATATTGTCGCCGACGTATTCGAGTCCTACCTGAAACTGCTGCCGAAATACAAAACCGATCGCTACGGTAAAGGACCGAAGGGCTGTGGCTATACCATGTCCACATCCAACATTACCTCTTACGTACCGAACGGTTTTGATGTAGGGGCAACGCCGGATGGTCGTCTGGCAACTCTGCCGCTAAACGAAGGCGCGTCTCCGTGCCTCGGTGCGGATAAAGAAGGCCCGACCGCAGTGATTAACTCCGTGGCGAAACTGCCAAACCAGAAAATCGCTGGCGGTCAGTTGCTGAATATGAAATTCACCCCGAGCGCGCTGGAAGGCGACGAAAACCTGGAGAAATTCACCGCCTTCATGGAGACCAGCCGCGAGAAAAATATCTTCCATAACCAGTTCAATATTATCGATTCAAATATTTTGCGGGCGGCGAAAGCACACCCGGAAGATTATCCGAACCTGATGGTCCGCGTGGCCGGTTATTGTGCGCTGTTCTCAACGCTGATGCCGGAAGCGCAGGATGCGATTATCGCCCGCACAGAACTGGCCTGGTAAGGCGGAGAGCACCATGAAAACAGGTTTGATATCCCGCATTCAGCGCTACTCGACCAAAGATGGTCCGGGGATACGCAGTACCGTATTCATGCAGCAGTGTAATTTGCGCTGCCAGTGGTGTGCGAATCCGGAAACCATCAAGCCTGGCTTTAACGTGTTCTGGTTTAAAGAACGTTGCCGTCAGTGCGGTTCCTGTGTGCAGGCGGCAGCGAATAACGCCATTACCTTTGCCGCACCTGGCGAGGGGGTGAATATTGACCGTAAGCAGTGTAGCAACCTGCTTGAGATGGTCGATATTTGCCCTTACGACGCCTACGAAAAAGTCGGTAAAGAGATGACCTCCCGCGAACTGGCAGATCTGCTGTTACGCGATAAAGCCTTTTACGATGAAAGCCACGGCGGCGTGACCTTCTCCGGTGGTGAACCCGCACTGCAGGCGGAATTTATCACGCAGACCGCACAGCATCTAAAAGCAGAAGGTGTTCATCTTTGTCTCGACACTGCCGGTAACATACGCCGTGACAAGCTGCTGCCCCTGGTGGACACGGTGGATATGGTTTCTTACGACTTTAAAGCGTTCGACCCGGAGATCCACCTTGCCTGTACGGGAGTGGATAACCGGTTGATCCTGGAAAACGCAAAAGCGATCGCCGCCACAGGAAAGCCCATTCTGGCGCGCATGGTGATCGTCCCGACGCGTAACGATCAGCCGGAAGATATCCGCAAGCGGCTTGATTTTATCCACAGCCTCGGCAGCGCCGTACAGCAGGTGGATATTCTGGAGTATCACATTTATGGCATCGGCAAATATGAAAAGCTCGGTATGCCTTACCTTCTTCATGATCTCCCGCCCGTTCAGCGGGACATGATCGCACAGATAAAACAGTACGCCGAAGATATTGGCCTCAAGGCTACCATCGGCGGTTAAGGAAAACAGATGCTGAACTTTACCCTGACGGATAACTACGCTGAAATGAGCACGCTGGCGGCAAAACATGTCGCACAGGCGCTGGAGCGTAAACCCAATTTAGTGATGGCGCTGCCCACCGGCGGCACGCCAATCGGCTTATTACAAGAGATGAGCCGCATGGCTCGCGACAACGAAGCGGATTTTTCGCAGGCGTATTCGTTCAATATTGATGAATACATCCCGCTGACCAAAGACGATCCACAGAGCTATTACTGGTTCCTTGAAAATTACTTTTACCAGCATGCCAACCTGCCTGTTGAAAACCGCTTTGTGCCCGATGTGCTGGCCGCCGATCTGGCGGTTGAATGCGCCCGCTATGAACGCGTGATTCAGGACCACGGCAATTTCGATCTCGCAGTCCTCGGTATCGGCCATGACGGACATATCGGTTTTAACGAACCCCACAGTACACACAGCCCGGTGTGCCACGTTATCGATCTGAATGACGAGACCATCGAAGCCAACGCCCGTTTCTTCGAACGCCGTGAAGATGTGCCACGCCAGGCCATTACCCTTGGCATGGGGACTATCCTCAAAAGCAAAGAGATTGTGCTGATTGCCAACGGCAAGTCAAAAGCGCACGTCATGAAACAGCTCTATGAATGCACGGCGATTGACCCGCTTTTCCCGGCATCTTTTTTGTTATTGCATCCCGATGTCACCATTATCTGTGACCGGGAAGCCGCTTCACTTATTCCTTCTCTGAGGTGACATCATGATCATCCAAAGCGAGCGTGTCTGGCTTTCCGGCGGCTTTTATCCGGCAACGATTCACATAGAGAATGGCCGGATCAGCAATGTCGTCATGGGCCTGTCTGACAACGCCAACTTCGATTTTACTAAGCGCCGTATTATCCCCGGCCTTATCGATAGCCACGCTCACGGCGGATGGGATTACGATACCAACGAGAATAATCCCGAAGGCTTACGCCGCTGGGCGGCGAACCTCCCGGCAGAAGGGGTCACAGCTTTTTGCCCCACCACGGTGACAGACGACGATGCCACACTGATCTCTGCGCTGGAGAATATTTCCCGCGTGATGGATGAAGGTTATGCGGGCGCGGAGATCCTCGGGATTCATCTCGAGGGTCCCTTTCTGTGCCAGAAATACCGCGGTGCACAGCCAGAAAAACAGATTCGCCCGGCCAGCGTGGCTGAGTTTCAGACCTTCGAAAAAGCAGCACAGAACCGCATTGTCGCCATTACCCTGGCGCCAGAAAACGATAAAGGCCTCGCCCTGACCCGTTACTGCGCGCAACGGGGGATCGCCGTCAACATGGGTCACTCGAATGCCTCGTTTGATCAGGTGCTGGAAGCGGTCGCCAACGGTGCGAAAAACGTTACCCATGTCTATAACGGCATGGCGAAATATGTAAATCGCGAACCGGGGCTGCTCGGTGCTGCTTTTCGCCTGGATGGTCTGTACGGGGAAGTGATCGCCGATGGTATCTTCGTGAGCCTAGTGTCTGCCTCCCATCTGTACCGGGTGAAGAATGACGACGACGTCATTATGATCAGCGACTCCATGAAATCGAAGGGATGCCCGCCAGGACGTTATATGTTTGGCGGCGAACCGATGATTTTAGGTGAAGATGGCGCCACGCGACGTGAGAATGGCGTGCTGGTCGGCAGCACGCTGCATCTGAATCGCGGTTTATACAATATGGTCGAAGGCGCGATGGTGCCGTTTGGCGCAGCGCTTAAATCCTGCACGATCAATCCGGCGCGGCTGCTGGGGCTTGACGGACACAAAGGAAAACTGCAGCGCGGCTATGACGCCGATATTGTAGTGCTGGAGGATAACTATGATGTGCACACCACGTTCTGTTGTGGCGAGGTGGCATATAGCGTCGCCGGATGATGCGCTCACCCGGCATTTGCGCTGGCTTATACCGCCGGGCGTACGCCCAGTGTGTGGCAGATGGCGTAGCTCATTTCCGCGCGGTTCAGGGTATAAAAGTGGAAGTCTTTAACCCCTTCGCGGCTGAGAATTTTTACCATGTCCATGGCGATGCTGGCGCCAACCAGCTTACGCGTTTCGGCATCGTCATCCAGTCCTTCAAACATTTGTGACATCCACGCCGGAATACGCACGTTGGTCATATCGGCAAATTTTTTCGCCTGTTTAAAGTTAGTGACCGGCAGGATCCCCGGAATAATTTCAACGTCAATGCCCGTGGACGCACAGCGGTCGCGGAAACGCAGATAGCTTTCTACGTCGAAGAAGAACTGGGTGATGGCACGGTTAGCGCCCGCCTCAACCTTGCGTCTCAGATTAAGTAAATCTGCCTGTGCGCTTTTTGCCTCTGGATGCACTTCCGGGTAAGCAGCAACGGAGATATCAAAATCCGCCACCTCTTTAAGCAAGGTCACCAGGTCGGCAGCATACATATCCGGCTTGCCGCTACCCGGTGGCAGATCGCCACGCAGCGCCACGATATGGCGAATACCGTTGTCCCAATAATCTTTTGCGATAGCACGCAGTTCATCACGGGTCGCATCAATACAGGTCAGGTGCGGTACTGCTTCCAGGCCGGTACGATCTTTAATGCCTTTGATAATGCTATGGGTGCGGTCGCGCTCGCCGGAGTTGGCACCGTAGGTGACAGAGACAAATTTCGGCTTGAGGCTGCTCAGACGATCAATGGAGTTCCACAAGGTCTGTTCCATTTCACTGGTGCGCGGCGGAAAAAATTCAAATGAAACATTAATCTGACCGTGCACTTCAGCCAGGCTCTGATTCAGGGCTTCCCGCTGGTTGGCGTGAAAAAAGCTCATACCTTACCTCATCAATCGCGTGTTGTTATTTATTGCGCTACGAACATCTATCCGTTTAGACGTCCAGATGTAAAAATGACGGAAAAGCGGACGGGCGTCAACAGGAAAATCATCATAATGCGTGAGGAATGTTCAGCGAAGATGAAAAAAGTTCATGGCGGTATGGGGTGAGTGCGCGCTGATGCCCTCACCCCAACTCTCTCACACAGCGAGAGGGAGAAAACCTACCGACTACAGCAACTGCGCCAGGCGGTTGATATCCGATTGAATTGCGCCGGCGGTGACATCACGACCGGCTCCCGGCCCACGGATCACCAGCGGGTTATCGCGATACCAGCGGCTTTCGATGGCAAACACATTGTCGCAAGGCAACAGTGCCGCCAGCGGATGTTCCGGACGCACCGCTTCTACACCCACACGCGCTTTACCGTTGGCATCGAAACGCGCCACATAACGCAGCACCAGCCCCATCTCGCGAGCGGCTTCCAGACGCTGTGTCATTTGCTCATTCAGCTCATCGCCATTCTCAAAGAAGTGGTCGATAGATTCTTCTTCACAGCTCGTCGGCACAAGGGACTCCACGCGCACGTGGTCTGGCTCGATGTCATAGCCTGCCTCACGCGCCAGAATGACCAGCTTACGCATCACATCTTTACCGGAGAGATCGACGCGCGGGTCGGGCTCGGTCAATCCCTGCTGCCAGGCCTGATCGACCAGGTCGGTAAACGGCACGGTGCCATCAAATTGCAGGAACAACCAGGAGAGCGTACCGGAGAAGATACCACTGATGGCCAGAATACTGTCGCCGCTGTCGATAAGATCGCGCACCGTATGGTTTACCGGCAACCCGGCCCCGACGGTGGCGTTATACAACCAGCGACGTCCGGTTTTTTCAAATGCGTCGTGGATCTGGCGGTATTTATTACTGCTGCTGGCACCTGCCAGTTTATTGGCACTGATCACATGAAAACCGTGGCTGGCGAAATCCAGATACTGGTCGGCAAGCTGTGGGCTCGCGGTGACATCCAGCACCACCAAATCATCGTACGGGTGCGCACGCATCCACAGAAATAACGCCTCTTCCTCCTGCTCGACCGCCTCATCATTGAAGAAAGCCAGCGCCCGGCTGGCGTCGAGACCATCGTAATTCAACAAGCTGCGGCGGCTATCCACCACCCCTGCGAGAACAAATTCGAACCCGGTACGGGCAGACAGCGCGCTCTGTTCGCGGGCAAACAGTTCCAGCCAGCGAGAACCAATATTGCCTTTACCAAACAACATCAGGCCAATGCGTTTTTCCGCGCGGAACAGTGACTGATGCAGCCCCTGAATCAGGCTTTCCGTTGGCCCCACACGCAGCACGGCAACAAGGCTGATACCCTCATCTGACTGCCAGACAAATTCCACGGCCTGGCCTTTCAATTGCTGCCAGAAACGGTGGCTATGCAACGGATTACGGCAAACGCCCGCCCCGACCAACGCCACCAGCGCCAGCCCCTGACGTAAACGCAACTCGCCCGGCAGACCGGCTTCGTCGAGCAGTTTAAAGACACTATCCACCACTTCCGAGGTGTAGCAGAGTTGCAGCAAATTACGGTCAGCGTGCGCGCCTGTCGCCAGCGGACGAACCTGAGCGCGCTTGAGGATCACCTCAATATCACGTTGCGCCAGTTTGAAATCTTGCCCGGCAGGCACCTGAAACTCGATCAGGCAGACATCATCATGACTGGTGACGATGCGGGCACCCGTGCCCGATGCCAGCACGCGCTCAATACGCGTGGAACCCTGCTCCGGGTTATAGCTACAACGCAACTGCAAATCGATATTACTGCCGGATACCGGCTGTAAGGTTCGGGCGTGCAGTACAGGTGCTGCCAGACGGGCCAGTTCGCTGGCTTCATCCAGACGCAGCAGAGGCAGCAGGCAGGCATCTTTCACTTTACGCGGGTCGGCGCTGTACACCCCGGCCACGTCGCTCCAGATCGTCACGCGGGTAACACCGGCTAATGCACCAATTTGCGTTGCCGAATAGTCAGAACCATTACGCCCCAACAGTACGGTTTCGCCCGCCTCGTTACGGCTGATAAAACCCGTCACAACGATACGTTTATCCGGATGCTGCGCAAGCAGTTGCTGGAACAGCGGCCAGGAGGCACCTTCGTTGACCTGCGGCTGTGCCGCACGTTCCGCGCGCAGAAACTCGCGCGCATCAAGCCATGCCGACGCTTGCCCTTGCTGATTCAGTACGGCAGACATCAGACGCGCAGACCACACTTCCCCATGCCCCACCACTTCGGCGTAGACCGCATCGGTAATGCCACCGTCCAGCAACCCGGCCAGGCGCTCGAGGTCACGAATAAACTCGCTAATCAGGCCATCAGCCACCTCCGGTGACAACAACCCGGCAATCAGCTCGCTCTGGTAACGACGTAACGACTGTTGAACCTGATGCGCAGAGAGACGATCGGTCTGGCTCAATTTAAGCCAGCTAATCAACTGGTTAGTGGTACTGCCTGCTGCCGAAACGACCATCAAATCGCCCGGTTGCGAATATTCCGCCATGATCCCCGCGACGCGCAGGTAACATTTCACATCAGCCAGACTGCTCCCACCAAACTTATGCAGTTGACGAACCTTCGCCCCTGCCTGCGCATTCACACTCATGTTTATCCCTCAGCTGCGACCCGGAAGCCATTTTCCAGGTCAGCAATCAAATCTTCACCATCTTCAATGCCGGTTGAGATACGCAGTAACGTCTCTGAAATCCCGGCGGCAGCACGTGCTTCCGGCGCCATGCCCGCGTGTGTCATGGTGGCAGCGTGGGAAATTAAGCTTTCAACCCCACCTAAAGATTCCGCCAGCGTAAATAATGACAAACCGCTTAAGAAGCGACGCAGTGTTTGCTCATCGCCATCCAGTTCGAAACTCAACATTGCGCCAAAGCCTTTCTGCTGGCGCGCAGCAATCTCGTGCCCCTGATTTTCCGGCAGCGACGGGTGATAAAGTTTTTTCACCAGCGGCTGCTTTTTCAGAAACTCAACGATCGCCTGGGCGTTACGCTGCGCCACTTCCATACGTGGAGACAGTGTTCGCAGGCCACGCAACAGCAGGTAGCTGTCGAAGGCACTACCGGTGACGCCGATATTATTCGCCCACCATGCCAGTTCTGTGACAGTTTCCGGGTCTTTGGCAATCACCACGCCCGCGACAACATCTGAGTGGCCATTCAAGTATTTAGTACATGAATGCAATACCAAATCAGCGCCCAACGCCAGCGGGTTTTGCAACGCCGGACTCAGGAAAGTGTTATCCACCACGCTGACCGCACCTGCCTCACGCGCGAGCTGACAGATTTTCGCAATATCCACGACGCGCAACAATGGGTTGCTCGGACTTTCCACCAGTACCAGCTTTGGTTTTTGCGCCAGCGCCGATTTTAATGCCTGCTCATCATTCTGATCGACAAACAAAACCTTATAGCAGCCGCGTTTTGCCAGACTGTCGAAGAGACGGTAGCTACCACCATAGCAGTCATGCGGCGCAACCAGCAGGTCGCCCGGTTTCAGGAAAACCGTAGTCACCAGATGAATCGCCGACATACCGGTGTTGGTCATCACGGCACCCGCACCGCCTTCCAGCTCTGCCAGGGCACGCTGCACGACATCGCGCGTCGGGTTACCGCGGCGTGAATAGTCATGGGCTCGAGGCTCATTAAATCCGGTGAAATTATAGGTGCTGGAGAGGTGGATGGGCGGAACAACGCAACCGTACTGCTCGTCATCGTTCAATCCGCTACGCACTGCGATGGTGGCCTGTTTACGCGTCATGGTGAAGGCTTCCTGGCTTAATGGATGAAAAGTCAGGCACCAGAGTAAACATAAGAATAATAGACGTCAATACATCTGGACATCTAAACTTCTTTGCGTATAGATTGAGCAAAATCGCAATAGCCGTTAAAATTATATGCTTTAGTGAAGTGACGCAGAGCGATACACCGTGTCACGGTACTGACTCTACGGTAAACTACGCGAGATTATGGTCCGGGCGCTGCGTTGATCAGGTTCTGACCTTTTATTAATGACTGAGAGGATTAAAGGTATCTCATGGCTGAATGGAGCGGCGAATATATCAGCCCGTACGCTGAGCACGGTAAGAAGAGTGAACAGGTAAAAAAAATTACGGTTTCCATTCCTCTGAAGGTGTTAAAAATCCTCACCGATGAGCGCACCCGTCGTCAGGTTAACAACCTGCGTCATGCCACCAACAGCGAACTGCTGTGTGAGGCATTCCTGCATGCGTTTACCGGCCAACCTTTGCCCAACGATGAAGACCTGCGTAAAGAGCGCAGCGATGAAATCCCGGAGGAGGCAAAAGTGATTATGCGCGAATTGGGTATCGACCCCGATACGTGGGAGTACTGATTTAAAAAGGCGGCTCATGGATTGAATCGCCTTTTTTGTCTCGAACAAGGATGTAAATCATGACAAAGAAGTTTGTCCTCTTGCTGCTCGCGGTGATGGTTTTCCCGGTTCTGGCTTATGAACCGCAGACGGGCGATATCATCTTTCAGATGTCTCGCTCGTCGCAAAGTAAAGCTATCCAGCAAGCCACTCGTTCGCATTTTAGCCACACTGCTACGGCATACTGAATACCTACACAGCCAGAGGCTGGAAAGCGCAGGAATGACGCTGGATACGTCGCTTACGTTAACGGCGGGAAGTGTTATACGCGCAGTGGAGAACCACAGAACATGCCTGAATGAGCACTGCTATCCCCAGTAATGGAGCAGAGACAAACAAAAAGGCAGAAGAAATCTTCTGCCTTTTTGTTTGTCTGTCTGTTGCGCTGGCTGAATCAGAAGCGGGTCACTTCCGGGTGAACCTCTGCCAGAGAAGTGAAGTAAGACACAACGACATTTTTGAGTGCATTCAGCATATTCATTTTCCTTTCACACGTTGTTGATAACCTCTTTCGCAGTGAAAAGCATATGCCTGTTTACCCTCATCGGCAATATTTTTGTGACATACATCACAAAAATATTGCTCAAATGATCGCCTATATGACTGAGGCGTGAGATTGCGCTTCACGCGCCTTCTGGCGATTGATATAGCCGATATCGTTGTTGCCCCATAGCTGGTCATAAGGCATACCCGCCAGCATTTCCACAGTCTTACGCGCTTGTGGGGTGATGGATTCCGGCGTCAGGCGGCCCGCACTACGCATTTTTGCCGTCTCTTCGCGTAGAACGCTGTGCGTGGACAAGTTCAGGCGGAAGCGCAACGACACCAGGAAACCGATCGACAGCACCAGCACGGTACCGATACTCAGAATCATCAGGATGGTATGGCCCACTCCGGGCACCTGCGTACTCTGCCCGGAAACAAAACCGGACATCTGCATCACAATACCCACCAGCATCACAGCGCCAGCCTGAGAGGCTTTACGCGTTAACGTCATGATCCCGGCAAAGATGCCCTCGCGACGCTGACCTGTCACCACCTCGTCCACATCGGCGATATAGGTATAGATGTTCCACGGAATATAGTTGATGCCGCCACGCCCTAACCCGGCAACACCAGAAATAAACAACAGCAGCGACATGTTATCGCTCTGTCCAGCCAACGACAGCAGGGCAAACGAAACCGCAGCCAGACCAAATAGCACTACGACAATACGGTAAGACGGCGCTGCGCCGAAACGAATACAGAGCGGTATCATCCCCATGACCGCGATAAATTGCAGAATCGCCATGGTTCCCATCAGGCTGGAGGCCAGTGTCGGGCTCTGCATCAACACAAACACCACATAGTAGGTGAAGACCGCGTTGAAGACGTCCTGGGCAATATACCCGCCAAGATACATGCCCAGATGCTGACGAAAAATACGGATACGGAAGGTGGAACTCAGCTCAATGATCAGACGACTCAGGCTTTGCCCAAGCGTCAGTTTCGGTTTCGCCGCTTCCGCTTCTTCATCACGCGGGCGCTCCCAGGTGAAGGTCCACACCAGCGTCAGGACGATCGCGCAAATCACCGCGAACACGATACTGGCATAGAAGAAGGAGACGGCATTATCTTTGCCGAAATGGCTTAACAGAATGCCCGGCAGGAATGCGGCAAGAATGGCGGAAAGCTGCGCCAGCGCGATACGCGCCCCGGAAAATTTGGTTTTCTGTTTGAAGTCATCGGTCATCTCCGGTACCAGCGTTTCGTAAGGCACCAGAATCATGGTGTACACCACATCAAACAGCAGGTACGTGAATAAATAGTACCAGTAGTTCATGTGGCCAACCCACATCAGCGTATAGGAAAATACGCAGGGAATACCGAGCAGAATAAAGAACTTACGACGACCAAAGCGTTTACCAAACCAGGTATTGCCAAAGTTATCGGTCAGATAACCCATCAGCGGGCTGACAACGGCATCCAGCACCCTGGCCATGGCGAAAATGAAGGTCGCCTCAATCGGCGTTAAGCCACAAAACGTTGTATAAAAATAAAGTAACCATGCGGCGGTCAGTGCTGTTGTACCCGCGCCCAGAAAATCTCCGGAGCCGTACGCCAGATAATTCACTAAACCAATTTTGCGTGTAGACATTGTTTAACCCAATCCTTAGCGAAATATAAAATTCCGACTTAAAAATTGCGAGCGGATACGGCGGCAATATCTATTGCCGCCGCATTATTCGAACACAGAAAGAAAGGTAATTAGAAGTTATAACCGATACCGACACGATAACGCGTCTGGCGATCATCTGTCGTTGCCGTTTTATAACCAGAAGACACATTACCTACTTCAACAAATGGCACCCAGGAACCAAATTTATAGGCAATACGACCGTTATATTCGTAATCACGCTTAGTATTGTTATAAAGATTTTCAGACTCAGCAAATTTATAAATGCCGTTTAACTCAAACATCCAGTTCCCGGTATTATAACCAATCCACGCTTCCGGGCGATTAACGCGACGGTCATCACGACCTTCTGCGTTACGACGAGTGTACTCGAAACGGTAACGGAAGGCGGTCCACCAGTTGTCGTTGATATTGTACTGAACACGCACGAACGGCTTATAAATGGTTTGGTTCTCGTCCGTTTCGATGGCAATACCAGGCAACCAGACCAGGTTGCTCCAGGTAAACTGGTAGTTGGCTGTATACTCAATCCCGTTCGTTTCCATATTATTTAGCGGCTTTTTCGCATCCGCATCATCAGAACGGGAAATACCTTCTAAGGCCACCCCAAAGCCGCTGGCAAAACGCTGTGACATATATACGCGGTCATAGTTACGCCCGTCATCATAATATTCATGACGATAGTCTACGTAACCCGCATGGGCTGTTCCTGCCAGTACCGGCAGTAATAACAACGCATATTTCAACTTCATGGAAATTCCTCTTTGACGTAAATTTCAATAAAAGAAAAGCGTGTAGCTATGGATTCGCAGGCCAGCGTAACGAGTGAAAGACAGCTACAAATTAAAAATGTCCTAATAACGTGAGGAATTGTATTTTAGTGTAAATATACAAACCTTTGAGTTTTTGCCAGCATTCCGTTTAAGTGGCAAAAAAGCAAAGATATGTCGGCTTGATGTCACCAACTGAAACATTGGATTTTTAAAAAAGAAACACCGTGCCAAATCACAAGAACTGGCGTTGCGAAAAATTGCAGTAGGGCGTGAAAAGCAAGAGGGAGTTACACAGAAAGGGGCGGAATTCAGGGACAAAAAAAGCGCCTTGCGGCGCTTTTTTCATCTGGCAACTTATTTGCTGCCCGGGATGCTGAAGCGTTTGTTGAAACGCTCAACACGACCACCGGTATCAACAACACGTTGTTTACCAGTAAAGAACGGGTGGCAGTTGCCGCACACGTCCAGGTTCAGGTCGTGACCCACGGTAGAGTGGGTTTTGATCACATTACCGCAAGAACAGGTTGCAGTAATAGCTACATAATTCGGGTGAATACCTTTTTTCATGGGAAACCTCAGTTTAAGGCCGCGTCGCTCTTCCAGCCCTAACGCCAGACACCACGCGAGTTAATGTATTAGTGGATCTCTGGCTCGTGAATACGCACCAAAGGCGGCGAATCATACAGAAATTAACCAACGTATGCAAACTGATCCGCGCCCCACCTATAACAATGTGTATACTATCCCGCCAGTTTTCAAGCCAGGATCCTGAGATGCCCGTCGCCCATGTAGCGCTACCCGTACCGTTGCCCCGCACCTTTGACTACCTGCTTCCCGATAGCATGGTCGCCAGCGCGGGCTGCCGGGTACGCGTGCCCTTTGGCACCCAGCAACGGGTGGGGATTGTGGTCTCCGTCGGTGAGACCAGCGAATTGCCCCTCAATGAGCTGAAAAGCGTGCTTGAAGTGCTGGACAGTGTTCCTGTCTTTTCCGTCCCGGTTTGGCGGCTTCTGCTCTGGGCGGCGGATTATTATCACCACGCCATTGGCGATGTGCTTTTCAACGCTATTCCTGTACCGCTACGCCAGGGTAAACCCGCCAGTGCCGCAGTACAGTGGTTCTGGTTTGCCACCGAGCAAGGACAGGCGGTCGATCTTAATAGCCTTAAACGTTCGCCAAAGCAGCAGCAGGCGCTGGCAGCCCTGCGCCAGGGGCGCATCTGGCGTCATCAGGTTGCTGAGCTTGAGTTCAATGACGCCGCGCTACAATCACTGCGAACCAAGGGGCTGGCAGAGCTCAACAGTGAGGAGCCCGCGCATCATGATTGGCGGCATGGCTTTTCCGTCTGCGGCGAGCGTCTGCGTCTTAACACTGAACAGGCAACCGCGGTGGGGGCCATTCACAGCGCGGCGGACCAGTTCTCGGCCTGGCTGCTGGCGGGTGTAACCGGTTCTGGCAAAACAGAAGTCTATCTCAGCGTGCTGGAAAATGTGCTGGCACAGGGGAAACAGGCGCTGGTGATGGTGCCGGAAATTGGCCTGACGCCGCAGACCATCGCCCGTTTTCGCGAACGCTTTTCTGCCCCGGTCGAGGTACTGCATTCCGGACTCAATGACAGTGAACGCCTGTCGGCCTGGTTAAAAGCCAAAAACGGCGAAGCGGCGATTGTCATTGGCACACGTTCGTCACTGTTTACCCCGTTTAAAAATTTGGGCGTTATCGTGATCGATGAAGAACACGACAGCTCTTATAAACAACAAGAAGGCTGGCGCTACCATGCGCGCGACCTGGCCGTCTATCGTGCCCACAGCGAGCAGATTCCAATAATACTCGGCTCGGCGACGCCCGCCCTGGAGACGCTCCACAATGTACGGGCGCGGAAATATAAGATGCTGCGCCTGACGCGCCGCGCCGGCAACGCCCGCCCCGCCATGCAGCATGTTCTGGACCTGAAAGGCCAGGCGCTACAGGCAGGACTCTCCCCTGCTCTTGTGAATCGCATGCGCCAGCACTTGCAGGCAGGCAATCAGGTCATCTTGTTCCTGAACCGTCGAGGCTTCGCGCCGGCACTGCTGTGCCATGATTGTGGCTGGATTGCCGAGTGTCCGCGCTGCGATCATTACTACACGTTACACCAGGCCCAGCAGCATCTACGCTGCCACCATTGCGACAGCCAGCGCCAGGTGCCACGGCAATGCCCTTCCTGCGGCTCAACCCATCTGATGCCGGTTGGACTGGGTACAGAACAACTGGAGCAGGCGCTTGCCCCACTTTTTCCGGGGGTACCGCTGTCGCGTATCGACCGGGACACCACCAGCCGTAAAGGCGCGCTCGAGCAACACCTGGCGGAAGTACATCGCGGCGGTGCGCGTATTCTTATCGGCACGCAGATGCTAGCGAAAGGGCACCATTTCCCGGATGTCACGCTGGTTGCCCTGTTGGATGTCGACGGTGCGCTCTTCTCCGCTGACTTCCGCGCCGCTGAACGCTTTGCGCAGCTTTATACCCAGGTCTCCGGGCGTGCCGGGCGCGCGGGGAAACAGGGTGAAGTGGTACTGCAAACCCACCATCCGGAACACCCTTTATTGCAGACGCTTCTGCATAAAGGCTACGACACCTTCGCGGAGCAGGCACTGGCGGAACGTCAGACGCTCCAGCTTCCCCCCTGGACCAGTCATGTGCTCATCCGTGCGGAAGATCATAACAACCAACAGGCGCCGCTGTTCCTGCAACAGCTAAAAAATCTGCTGCAATCCAGCCCGCTGGCAGACCAGCATCTCTGGGTGCTTGGCCCGGTTCCGGCACTGGCTCCCAAACGCGCCGGGCGCTGGCGCTGGCAGCTCCTGCTACAACATCCTTCCCGCGTGCGCCTGCAACAAATTGTCAGCGGCACGCTTACGCTTATCAACACCTTACCAGAAGCCCGCAAAGTGAAGTGGGTGCTGGATGTGGACCCCATTGAGGGCTAAGGTTGCGAGGCACCTCGAAAAATTCAACTTTCATCACATTTTTAATGAAAATTCTGTAACCGATTAGATTAACTATCTGATAAAAATGTGTCTGCGCCTGCGCCGCGCATGCGAGGAGAAGAAGGTGAAGACCAGGAATCAGGTTGCAGCCGCGACCATGAAAGATGTTGCCGTTAAAGCGAAGGTATCCACGGCAACGGTGTCCCGTGCGTTAATGAACCCGGATAAAGTGTCGCAGGCTACCCGCAATCGGGTTGAGCAGGCGGCAATGGAAGTGGGTTATTTGCCGCAGTCGATGGGACGTAACGTTAAACGTAATGAATCCCGGACGATCCTGGTGATCGTGCCGGATATTTGCGATCCGTTTTTTAGTGAAATTATCCGTGGTATTGAAGTCACTGCCGCAGAAAAGGGCTATCTGGTATTGATCGGCGATTGTGCTCATCAGAATCAGCAAGAAAAAACCTTTATCGATTTAATCATCACTAAGCAGATAGATGGCATGTTGCTGCTCGGTTCACGCTTGCCTTTTGATGCCAGCATCGAAGAACAGCGTAACCTGCCGCCAATGGTGATGGCGAATGAATTTGCCCCGGAACTGGAACTGCCCACAGTACATATCGACAACCTGACCGCCGCCTTTAATGCCGTGAATTACCTGCGCGAACAGGGGCATCAATACATTGGTTGCATCGCCGGCCCGGAAGAGATGCCGCTGTGCCACTATCGCCTGCAGGGCTATGTACAGGCGCTGCGTCGCTCCGGCATTACCGTTGACCCGCACTATATTGCCCGTGGCGACTTTACCTTTGCCGCCGGTAGCGAGGCGCTGGAACGGTTACTCTCGCTGCCGAAACCGCCCACTGCGGTATTCTGTCATAGCGACGTCATGGCGCTTGGCGCATTGTCTTATGCGAAGCGCCGTGGTCTGAAAGTGCCGAATGATTTGTCTATTATTGGTTTCGATAACATCTCGCTGGCGGAATTTTGCGATCCTCCTCTCACCACCGTCGCCCAGCCGCGTTTCGATATTGGTCGCGAAGCAATGCTGTTATTACTTGAACAGTTACAAGGGCATACGGTAAGCAGCGGTTCCCGATTACTGGATTGCGAATTGGTCATTCGTGGGTCAACTAAGGCGTTGACTTAACGTAAATGCGTTATCGGAATCCCTCTTCTGGTCAAAAGCCCGTCGCTTAAGTAACATGACGGGCTGACAAACGAAATAAATACAGCGAAACGATAGTGGCACAACGAGATTATGTACGCCGCAGCCAGTCGGCTCCTTCGCGGCAAAAAAAGAGTAGCTCAAGGAAGAAGCAACGTAGCGTATCCGCTGTCTCGCCCGCAATGGTCGCGATTGCCGCCGCAGTACTGGTAGCTTTTATCGGTGGCCTGTACTTCATTACCCACCACAAGAAAGAAGAATCTGAAACGCTGCAAAGCCAGAAGGTTGCAGGCAATGGTCTGCCGCCAAAACCGGAAGAGCGCTGGCGTTACATTAAAGAGCTGGAAAGTCGCCAGCCAGGCGTACGTGCGCCTACCGAGCCATCTGCGGGTGGTGAAGTGGAAAAACCGGAGCAACTGACCAATGAGCAACGTCAGTTGCTGGCGCAAA
This sequence comes from Phytobacter diazotrophicus, assembly GCF_052061655.1. Classification (NCBI taxonomy): domain Bacteria; kingdom Pseudomonadati; phylum Pseudomonadota; class Gammaproteobacteria; order Enterobacterales; family Enterobacteriaceae; genus Phytobacter; species Phytobacter diazotrophicus. Next base: position 5,533,295 of record NZ_CM125428.1, read on the forward strand.
TGCAGGCGGATATGCGCCAGCAGCCTACGCAGTTAAACGAAGTGCCGTGGAACGAGCAGACGCAGGAACAGCGCCAGCAAACGCTGCAACGCCAGCGTCAGGCGCAGCAACAGGTACAGCAGCAGATGCAACAACAGCAGTGGAGCAACGTGCAGGTTGAGCAACCGACACGGACGCCGCCACGGGTGACGGAGCAACCACGCACGGCGCAAACCGCGCCGGTGCAGGCACCGAAGCAAACGCCTCAGCAAAGGCCATCTGCCGCCAGCCAGCAGCCGTACCAGGATCTGCTGCAAACGCCAGCCCATACCACGGCGGCCGCGCCGAAAACGCAGCAGGCCGCTCCGGTGACGCATGAAGAAGCGCCGAAGCAAACGGCCGAGAAAAAAGACGAACGCCGCTGGATGGTACAGTGTGGTTCGTTCAAAGGTGCTGACCAGGCAGAGACCGTTCGTGCCCAGCTCGCCTTTGAAGGGTTTGACTCTCGCATCACCAGCAATAACGGCTGGAATCGCGTGGTTATCGGCCCGGTTAAAGGCAAAGATAACGCAGATGGCACCATTAGCCGTCTGAAACTGGCCGGTCACACAAACTGCATCCGTCTCGCCGCCGGGGGTTGAAACCCCCAAAATCTCCCCCATCTATACTTGCATTGTGCCCCGTATCACTACGGGGCTTGTATTCTGCATTCGTAACCAGGGGGTCTGCTCGTGACAACAATAGTAAGCGTACGCCGTAACGGCCATGTCGTTATCGCTGGTGATGGCCAGGCGACACTGGGCAACACCGTTATGAAAGGCAACGTGAAGAAAGTTCGCCGTCTGTATAACGACAAAGTCATCGCAGGCTTTGCCGGGGGCACGGCTGATGCCTTCACCTTGTTTGAACTCTTTGAACGTAAGCTGGAGATGCACCAGGGCCATCTGGTGAAAGCGGCGGTGGAACTGGCCAAAGACTGGCGTACCGATCGCATGCTGCGCAAGCTGGAAGCGTTACTGGCTGTGGCCGATGAAACGGCCTCACTGATCATCACCGGTAACGGTGACGTTGTGCAGCCAGAAAATGACCTGATTGCCATTGGCTCTGGCGGCCCATATGCCCAGGCTGCTGCCCGTGCGCTGCTGGAAAACACCGACCTCAGCGCGCGCGATATCGCTGAGAAAGCGCTGAATATCGCCGGTGATATCTGCATCTACACTAACCACTTCCACACCATCGAAGAATTGACCACCAAGGCGTAAGGATTCCTCATGTCTGAAATGACCCCACGCGAAATTGTCAGCGAACTGGACAAACACATTATCGGTCAGGATGCGGCGAAGCGTTCCGTGGCGATTGCCCTGCGTAACCGCTGGCGTCGTATGCAGCTTGATGAAGAGCTGCGCCATGAAGTGACCCCGAAAAACATTCTGATGATCGGGCCGACCGGTGTCGGTAAAACCGAAATTGCCCGCCGTCTGGCGAAACTGGCAAACGCGCCATTTATCAAAGTTGAAGCAACCAAATTCACCGAAGTGGGTTATGTCGGTAAAGAAGTGGATTCCATTATCCGCGATCTTACCGATGCCGCCGTGAAAATGGTCCGCATGCAATCCATCGAGAAAAACCGCTATCGCGCCGAAGAGATGGCGGAAGAGCGTATTCTGGACGTACTGATCCCCCCGGCAAAAAACAACTGGGGCCAGCCGGAAACCGTTGCTGAGCCGTCTGCTGCACGTCAGTCTTTCCGCAAAAAACTGCGTGAAGGCCAGCTCGACGATAAAGAAATTGAAATTAATCTGGCCGCGTCACCGATGGGCGTAGAGATCATGGCGCCTCCAGGAATGGAAGAGATGACCAGCCAGCTCCAGTCCATGTTTCAGAATCTGGGCGGGCAAAAACAGAAGTCGCGTAAGCTGAAAATCAAAGATGCAATGAAACTGCTGATTGAAGAAGAAGCCGCGAAGCTGGTGAATCCGGAAGAACTGAAACAAGATGCAATCGACGCGGTTGAGCAGCACGGTATCGTCTTCATCGACGAAATCGACAAAATCTGTAAGCGCGGCGGTAACACATCCGGCCCGGATGTTTCCCGCGAAGGTGTTCAGCGCGACCTGCTGCCGCTGGTTGAAGGCTGTACCGTTTCCACCAAGCACGGCATGGTGAAAACTGACCACATCCTGTTTATCGCCTCCGGCGCATTCCAGGTGGCCAGCCCGTCCGACCTGATCCCGGAACTGCAGGGCCGTCTGCCTATTCGCGTTGAACTGAAAGCGCTGACCACGCAAGACTTTGAACGCATTCTGACCGAGCCAAATGCATCGGTTACCGTGCAGTACAAAGCATTGATGGCAACAGAAGGCGTCAATATCGATTTCACTGACGACGGGATTAAACGCATCGCGCAAGCGGCCTGGCAGGTGAACGAGACCACCGAAAACATCGGTGCGCGTCGTCTGCACACCGTTCTGGAACGTCTCATGGAAGATATTTCCTATGACGCCAGCGACCTGAATGGCGAAACTATCATCATCGACGCCGACTATGTGAGTAAGCACCTTGATGCTTTAGTGGCAGATGAAGATCTGAGCCGTTTTATCTTATAATCGCCGCCACAACGTTTTCATCATTTCCGATGGGGGCTTATGCCCCCATTTTTTATGACTGGCTGGTGACTATGACTGATGCACAACCTTTGAGCCGCACCCAGGCCTGGCTGGAAAGCCTGCGCCCAAAAACACTGCCGCTGGCGTTTGCCGCTATCGTGGTAGGGACGACGCTGGCCTGGTGGCAGGGTTTCTTCGATCCGCTGGTTGCCATACTGGCATTAAGCACCGCCGGATTGCTGCAAATCCTCTCCAATCTCGCCAATGATTATGGCGACGCGGTCAAAGGCAGTGACAAGCCCGACCGTATTGGGCCGTTGCGCGGCATGCAAAAAGGGGCGATTTCGCTTGAGCAAATGAAGCGTGCGCTCATCATTGTCATTGTCCTGAGCTGCATTTCCGGCCTGCTGTTGTTGTTGGCCGCCTCGCAAACCCTGACGGATTTCATCGGCTTTGTGGTGCTTGGCGCGCTGTCTATCATCGCCGCTATCACCTACACCATCGGCAAACGACCTTACGGCTATATCGGCCTTGGCGATGTTTCGGTACTGATTTTCTTTGGCTGGCTGAGCGTAATGGGAAGCTGGTATCTGCAAACGCATATGCTGATCCCTGCAATTATCTTACCCGCTACGGCGTGTGGCCTGCTGGCGACTGCGGTGCTGAATATCAACAACCTGCGTGATATCGACAGCGATCGCGCCAATGGCAAAATCACGCTCGTGGTGCGCTTAGGGCCGGTGAACGCGCGCCGCTACCATGCGGGTCTGCTGGCCAGCGCACTTCTCTGTCTGGCGCTGTTTAACCTGCTGTCACTGCATAGCGTATGGGGTTGGCTGTTCGTTCTTGCCGCGCCGTTGCTGCTAAAACAGGCGCGTTTTGTGATGCGCGAGCGGGATCCGAAAGCCATGCCGCCGATGCTCGAACGTACTGTAAAAGGGGCTTTACTGACTAACCTGTTGTTTGTGATTGGGATTATGCTGAGTCAGACGCATTTTTAACTGACAAAAGTCAATTAACAATTGATGATTTTGCCAACAATGCGTGATGCGCGATATACTGACAACTCTCGCAGCAACTGAACGTTAAGCCTATGAAATACGATACGTCTGAGCTCTGTGACATCTACCAGGAAGATGTCAACGTCGTGGAACCGCTGTTCTCCAATTTTGGTGGACGGTCGTCGTTCGGCGGTCAAATCATCACGGTGAAATGTTTCGAGGATAACGGGTTGCTGTACGATCTGCTCGAAGAAAATGGCCGTGGTCGTGTACTGCTGGTTGATGGCGGTGGTTCTGTGCGTCGTGCGTTAATTGATGCGGACCTGGCGCGCATCGCTCTGCAAAACGAGTGGGAAGGGATTGTGGTCTACGGCGCGGTGCGCCAGGTGGATGATCTGGAAGAACTGGACATTGGCATTCAGGCCATTGCCGCGATTCCGGTGGGTGCCGCTGGAGAAGGCATCGGCGAAAGCGACATTCGCGTCAATTTCGGCGGCGTGACCTTCTTTTCCGGCGACCATCTCTATGCCGATAATACCGGCATCATCCTTTCCGAAGATCCACTGGATATCGAGTGATCAAAAAAGGCACCGCAAGGTGCCTTTTTTATGCGCTGTACCGTTCTGGAAAAGAAAGCCAGAGCAGCTACGCGAAAAATTTCATGTTGTAGCAAGCTGACAACTGAGCGAATCCCCGGGAACACAGACAACGACGTGCCAGGGGAAAGTGAGCGCAGCTAACGCCGCTACGGCACGAAAGATGACGCGTAATCAGACTTCTTCCATACGGCCCAGCAGAGCCTGCAGCCGCTCCTGCCAGCCATTCTGCTGTTCACGCAGGTGGTGGTTTTCGCGCTCCAGCTCCTCGCGGCCGTGTTGAGCAGACTGTACTTCCTGGGACAGACTGTTGTTCTTCTCTTTCAGCTCTTCGATTTCCATCTGCAGCAGCGTGATGGTATCAATCGCCTGCTGTACTTTCGCTTCCAGCTTCTCGAATACTTCTAATGACATCGTCATACCTCTCCTGAATTGCAAGGCGTTGATGGGTATATACCACTCGGGTAAATCCGCGTTCCGTGAACGGCGACGCCTTAATGTATTTAGCGCACGGTCTTAGTACCCGATTGTATGAAGCCCTTTAGCCCCTGTCCAGCGACAACCCGCGCAGATCGCGCTTTGCAACACTTTTCAGTCTAAACCTGGTGCATTTGCGGTCCGCTTCAATAAATTGTTAAATTGAGGGTTACAAAAATGATTCAGCTCACACTTCCCCCTCCTTCGCAAACGCGCCTCATCGCGCGAAAACGCTCATTTTATTGACGCAGTACACACATTTTGATTTCGATATTTCTCGTTTTTGCTCGTTAACGATAAATTAACAGTATGTCTACACGGCATCTTGGAGTCTTCTCCCTCCATGCAAACTATAACCATTAAACTCTTTGCAGGATCCGATTATGAGTCAAACCTCAACCTTAAAAGGTCAGTGCATCGCCGAGTTTCTCGGCACCGGGTTGTTGATTTTCTTCGGTGTGGGCTGCGTTGCGGCACTTAAAGTAGCAGGTGCCAGCTTCGGACAGTGGGAAATCAGTATCATTTGGGGTCTGGGCGTGGCGATGGCCATCTACCTGACCGCAGGGGTTTCCGGCGCACACCTTAACCCGGCAGTGACCATTGCATTGTGGCTGTTTGCCTGCTTCGACGGGCGCAAAGTTGTACCCTTTATTGCTTCTCAATTTGCCGGCGCATTCTGCGCGGCCGCACTTGTTTACGGGCTTTATTACAATCTTTTCTTCGATTTCGAACAAACTCACCATATGGTGCGTGGCAGCGTCGAAAGCCTCGATCTGGCAGGCATCTTTTCAACCTACCCTAACCCGCACATCAATTTCTTCCAGGCCTTTGCTGTTGAGATGGTGATTACCGCGGTTCTGATGGGCGTCATCATGGCGCTGGGCGACGATGGCAACGGGATCCCGCGTGGCCCGCTGGCTCCGCTGCTGATTGGCCTGCTGATTGCTGTTATTGGTGCCTCTATGGGTCCGCTGACCGGGTTTGCGATGAACCCTGCTCGTGATATCGGACCGAAAGCGTTCGCCTGGCTGGCAGGCTGGGGCAATGTCGCCTTTACCGGTGGGAAAGATATTCCTTACTTCCTCGTACCGCTGTTTGGGCCTATTGTCGGCGCATCACTGGGTGCCTTCGGTTATCGTAAACTGATTGGCCGTAACTTACCGTGTGACGTTTGTGCTGTGGAAGATGACAAAGACGCCACCACGACTTCACAACAAAAAGCTCCGCTGTAATGTGACTACGGGACATAAATCATGACTGAAAAGAAATATATCGTTGCGCTGGACCAGGGTACCACCAGCTCCCGCGCCGTCGTAATGGATCATGACGCCAACATCATCAGCGTTTCGCAGCGCGAATTCGAACAAATTTATCCTAAGCCAGGCTGGGTTGAGCATGACCCAATGGAAATCTGGGCAACGCAAAGCTCCACGCTGGTAGAAGTGCTGGCTAAAGCGGATATCAACTCAGATGAAATCGCCGCGATTGGTATCACCAACCAACGTGAAACGACCATCGTCTGGGAGCGCGAAACCGGTAAACCTATCTATAACGCCATTGTCTGGCAGTGCCGTCGTACATCAGAAATCTGTGAGCAGCTCAAACGTGATGGCATGGAAGAGTACGTGCGTAACGCAACAGGTCTGGTGGTTGACCCGTATTTCTCCGGCACCAAAGTGAAGTGGATTCTCGATCATGTTGAAGGCTCCCGCGAACGTGCGAAGCGTGGCGAGCTGCTGTTCGGTACCGTCGACACCTGGCTTATCTGGAAAATGACCCAGGGCCGCGTACACGTCACTGACTACACCAACGCCTCCCGTACCATGCTGTTCAACATCAATACCCTGGAGTGGGACGACAAGATGCTGGATGCGCTGGATATCCCGCGTGCCATGCTGCCGGAAGTGCGTAAATCGTCCGAAGTCTATGGCCAGACCAACATCGGTGGTAAAGGCGGTACACGTATTCCTATCGCCGGGATCGCCGGTGACCAACAGGCAGCGCTGTTCGGTCAGTTGTGCGTCAAAGAAGGGATGGCGAAGAACACCTACGGTACTGGCTGCTTTATGCTGATGAACACTGGCGAAAAAGCGGTGAAATCAGAAAATGGTCTGCTGACGACCATCGCATGCGGACCGAGTGGCGAAGTGAATTACGCGCTGGAAGGTGCGGTATTCATGGCAGGTGCGTCAATTCAGTGGCTGCGCGACGAGATGAAACTGATCAGCGATGCGTTTGACTCGGAATATTTCGCGACCAAAGTGAAAGACACCAACGGCGTCTACGTAGTGCCTGCCTTTACCGGCCTGGGCGCACCGTACTGGGACCCGTATGCACGTGGCGCGATTTTCGGCCTGACCCGTGGCGTAAACTCAAACCACATCATTCGCGCAACGCTGGAATCTATTGCCTACCAGACGCGTGATGTACTGGAAGCCATGCAGGCTGACTCCGGCATTCGTCTGCACGCCCTGCGTGTGGATGGCGGTGCGGTAGCCAACAACTTCCTGATGCAGTTCCAGTCGGACATTCTGGGCACCCGCGTGGAGCGTCCGGAAGTGCGTGAAGTTACGGCGCTGGGCGCAGCTTACCTGGCGGGTCTGGCAGTTGGCTTCTGGCAAAACCTGGACGAACTGCAGGAAAAAGCGGTCATTGAGCGCGAATTCCGTCCAGGCATCGAAACCACCGAACGTAACTACCGTTACGAGGGCTGGAAAAAAGCGGTGAAACGCGCGCTGGCATGGGAAGAGCGCGACGAGTAATCTCCCCCTACCCTCTCCCTTTTGGGGGAGAGGGTGAAAACCTGCCCCGCACGCTCGCTCACCTTCTGCTCCAAAAGTCACGCTGGCTCGCCCCTCTTTCCTTTAGAGAGAGTGCCAGGGCGAGGGGACCAGACCGCGCCCGGACCTGCTCTGTGTGTTAAACTTCGCGCAATTTCTTTCACTTCACGAGTTTGCTATGAGACGAGAACTTGCCATTGAATTTTCCCGCGTGACCGAAGCAGCGGCGCTGGCTGGCTATAAGTGGCTGGGTCGCGGCGACAAAAATACCGCCGACGGTGCTGCCGTTCACGCTATGCGCATCATGCTTAACCAGGTCAATATCGCCGGGACCATTGTGATTGGCGAAGGGGAAATCGACGAAGCCCCAATGCTCTATATCGGTGAAAAAGTCGGTACCGGTAAAGGCGACGCGGTGGATATCGCCGTTGACCCGATTGAAGGCACCCGTATGACCGCCATGGGCCAGGCCAACGCTTTGGCAGTACTGGCTGTGGGTGATCAAGGCTGCTTCCTCAATGCGCCGGATATGTACATGGAAAAACTGATTGTCGGCCCCGGCGCGAAAGGCACTATCGACCTGAACCTGCCACTTGCCGATAACCTGCGTAATGTTGCTCATGCGCTCGGTAAACCGCTCAGTGAGCTGACGGTAACGATTCTGGCCAAACCTCGCCACGACGCCACCATCGCTGAAATGCAGAAGCTTGGTGTCCGCGTTTTCGCTATTCCGGATGGCGACGTTGCGGCTTCCATTCTGACCTGTATGCCGGACAGTGAAGTCGATGTTCTCTACGGTATTGGCGGTGCGCCGGAAGGTGTCGTCTCAGCCGCCGTCATCCGCGCGCTGGATGGCGATATGAATGGCCGCTTGCTGGCACGTCATCACGTGAAAGGCGACAACGAAGAGAACCGTCGTATCGGGGAAATTGAGCTGGCACGCTGCCAGGCAATGGGCATCGAGGCCGATAAAGTACTGCGTCTGGATGAAATGGCACGCAGCGACAACGTGATTTTCTCCGCAACCGGAATTACCAAAGGCGACCTGCTGGAAGGCATTAGCCGTAAAGGCAACATCGCCACCACCGAAACCCTGCTGATCCGCGGGAAATCGCGCACCATTCGCCGTATCCAGTCCATTCACTACCTGGATCGCAAAGACCCGGACGTGCAGACGCACATTCTGTAAGATTATTTATCAGGGAGAGCTTTCCGGCGCATCCGGGCTGGAAATCCTCCCCATTCACGACGAAGATAAGGCAATGATTCTGAACAGGAGAAAATCATGGCCGACTGGGTTACAGGAAAAGTCGTTAAAGTCGAGTTCTGGACCGACGCGTTGTTCAGCCTGACCGTTCATGCCCCCGTTCATCCCTTCACTGCCGGGCAATTTGCCAAACTGGGCCTCGAAATCGATGGCGAACGGGTACAGCGTGCCTATTCCTACGTCAACGCCCCAGGCAGCCCCGACCTGGAATTTTATCTGGTCACCGTCCCTGAGGGCAAACTCAGCCCGCGCCTGGCTGCGTTACAGCCCGACGATGTGGTATTGATCGTCAGCGAGGCGGCAGGCTTCTTTGTTCTTGAAGAGGTGCCGGACTGTGACACGCTGTGGATGCTGGCGACCGGGACCGCGATTGGGCCTTATTTGTCTATCCTGCAGGAAGGTAAGGACCTGGATCGCTTCAAAAATCTGGTGCTGGTGCATGCGGTGCGTTATGCCGCGGATTTAAGCTATCTGCCGCTGATGCTCGAACTGCAGAAACGCTATGAAGGCAAATTGCGGATTCAAACGGTGGTTAGCCGGGAAACCGTGCCCGGATCGCTCACAGGACGTGTCCCTGCGCTGATTGAGAACGGCGCACTGGAAGCGGCGGTGGGATTGCCGATGAACAGCGACACCAGCCACGTCATGCTCTGCGGCAACCCGCAGATGGTGCGCGACACCCAGCAGTTACTGAAAGAGACCCGGCAGATGGCGAAACACCTGCGCCGCCGCCCGGGCCACATTACCGCCGAACACTACTGGTGATCAGCGGAACTGTACTTCAAGCGTATCTTTGCCGAATTTATTCTCGCCCTGGGTGCCAATAAACGCGCCCAGGTCGATGAGCATTGTCACCATAATCAGCACCGGCACGAAGCGGCCAACAACCCATTGCCATGTACCGCCCAGTATCTCCCAGTGCCCTGCCAGCAGCATCCAGGCAAGAATAAATAATAACGACCAACTGCCAGACTTATTGCGGTCATGCAGTCGTTTCACAATCACACACGCGGTTGGCCAGAGCAGGCAAACCAGCATAAACGCGGCATTTTGGCTGGCCAGGAGTTCAAAACTGACCGCGTAAAACAACGCCGCCATCGCCAGCACCCAGATAACGGTCCAGATCCAGAAATCACGACGACCAATGCGGCCTTTAAATGAGAACAACCACTGCTGAATACCCATGTAAGGTTCCTTTAATTGTAGTGCTGCGTAGTTTACCCTGGTCGCGTGAGTTTTTGACAAGCCAGACTGTTATCGTTTTAATCGTGAGCAAAGAGAAGTGAGGACGATGTTAATGAAAACCTGGTGGCTCCTGTTTACGGTGCTCTTCATCAATCACTATGCCATCGCAGAGGATACGCCACCTGCGGCGGCGGCCCCGTATCTGCTGCCGGGTGCTCCCACCTTCGAACAATCCATCAGCCAGTTCAGGGAAAAATTCAACGAAGATAATCCCGACCTGCAGCTCAATGAATTTCGCGCTGTCGATTCGCGTGGTGATACTGAGCGCCTGACCCGCGCCGCAACCAAAATTAACGACAACCTGTATGCCTCCACCGCGCTGGAACGCGGTACGCTGAAAATTAAATCCATGCAGATGACCTGGCTACCGGTCCGGGGGCCAGAGCAAAAGGCGGCCAAAGCGAAAGCCCAGGAGTATATGGCGGCGCTGATTCGCGCGTTTTCACCGACGCTGACCAAAGCGCAAAGTCTGCAAAAGCTGCAAAAATTACTGAACAACGGCAAAAACAAGCTCTGGCATGCCGAAACGGAAGGGGCTATCCGTTATGTTGTAGCAGATGACGGCGAAAAGGGGCTGACCTTCGCTGTTGAACCGATTAAGCTGGCGCTATCTGAAAGCCTGGAAGGCGACAATAAATGACAAAAAGCAAAGCCTTTCCCATGACGAATCTCTATACTGTTTCACAGACCAAACTGCCCTGACGGGCAGACATCTTACTTAAATTCGCTCTTATAGCGTGGAGAATTCAAATGCGACATCCTTTAGTGATGGGTAACTGGAAACTGAACGGCAGCCGCCACATGGTAAACGAACTGGTAGCTAACCTGCGTAAAGAGCTGGCTGGCGTGACAGGTTGTGGCGTTGCTATCGCTCCGCCGGCTATGTACCTGGATCTGGCTAAGCAAGCCGCTGCAGGCAGCCACATCATTCTGGGCGCTCAGAACGTCGACGTTAACCTGTCTGGCGCATTCACCGGCGAAACCTCCGCTGAAATGCTCAAAGATATCGGCGCGCAGTACATCATTATCGGCCACTCCGAGCGTCGTACTTACCACGCAGAATCTGACGAACTCATTGCTAAAAAATTCGCCGTTCTGAAAGAACAAGGTCTGATTCCGGTTCTGTGCATCGGTGAAACCGAAGCAGAAAACGAAGCGGGCAAAACCGAAGAAGTGTGTGCACGTCAGATCGACGCAGTTCTGAAAACTCAGGGCGCAGCGGCATTCGAAGGCGCGGTCATCGCTTACGAACCAGTATGGGCAATCGGCACCGGCAAATCCGCGACGCCGGCTCAGGCTCAGGCGGTTCACAAATTCATCCGTGACCACATTGCTAAAGCAGACGCGAAAGTGGCTGAGCAGGTTATCATTCAGTACGGCGGTTCCGTTAATGTGGCTAACGCTGCTGAGCTGTTCACCCAGCCGGATATCGACGGCGCGCTGGTTGGCGGTGCATCCCTGAAAGCTGACGCTTTCGCGGTGATCGTTAAAGCGGCAGAAGCAGCAAAAGCGTAATTCGCTTGCCCCTGTGAGCACTCACTTCCTGTTAAGGCAGGGAGTGTTCACGTTATCTCTCCCCACAAGGGGAGAGATACACTCTATAACCTGTTACCGCCCCGGCTTTATCGATGCGGGCATCCAGAATAAATGCAGGTTATTGTCCTAACTGGGTCGTATAATTACTTTCCACCCAGCGATATCCGTTCCCCTCGCGCTTTACATGGCCAAACCCCGGAAAAGAAATATGTGCGGCGGCGACCCAATACCCCTGCTCCGCAGCCTGTTTGAGCACACGCTCCCGCGTTTTAATGGCCTGCTGGCGGTTGACGTCAAAGTGTATTGCCACGTGCGGATCGGGCATTTGTACCGCTTTGGCGTGGATAATATCGCCCCATAAAACCAGTGTCTGACCTTCACTTTCCACACGATACAGTACGCTTCCCGGCGTATGACCCGCGGTAGATTCCGCACTGATCCCCTCCACGAGAGTTGCAGGCGCCTGGAATGTTTTTAGCCGCCCGGCATTGATAACCGGACGAAGCGTCTTTTCACTTTCAGCAAAAGTGTGCGCTTCACCTGGCTCCACCTTATTGACGTTTGACGGGTTAAGCCAGAAGTCGACATCGCGTTTGTCCACATACACGTCGGCATTCGGAAAGGCGGGTTTGCCAGCACGTGACACACCGCCAGAGTGATCGGCATGAATATGGGTCAGCAATACATCATCAATGGATTCAGCCGGATACCCTGCTGCGGCAAGGTTCTCCAGCAGATGCCCGCCCTGACTACCGAACAGCTCACCGGCGCCGGTATCCACTAAAATACGTTTTTTGCCATTGTCGATGACATAGGCGTTAATCGAGGTCTCTGCTTGCGGCGTCATTGCTTCGCCCGCCATCGCCTGGCGTAATTTTTCCGGTGAGATGTTCGTCAGTAGTTTATTCAGGGGGACCGTCACCGTGCCGTCGGATACGGCGGTAACCCGCAGCTTGCCCAGTTTCATGCGATAGTAACCGGGAGCCTGTTGATCCAGCGCACTCGTCTGCCCGGCGGCCAGAAGCTGGCTGGAAAAGAGAAGTGTCGCCACCAGCGCCAGTATCATTTTCATAAAATTGCCTCATCACAGTGTCATTTAACCGTGCTCAGCAGTATCCTCAGCAAACCAGTATCACTCAAATTGATTAATATAATGTTCACTATCAGAGAAAATGATTTTCATCGTATCGATCTGAATTTGTTGACGGTACTGTTAGTCCTGCAGCGGGAAGGCAGCGTGTCACGTACCGCTGAAAAACTGCATCTGGGGCAACCGGCGGTCAGTAATGCGCTGGCCAGGTTGCGTGACATGTTCGACGATCCCCTGTTTGTGCGTACCGCAGGAGGCATGGTACCGACGCCGCGTGCCGAAGCGCTTATTGCCTCACTCGGCCCCCTGATGGAACAGATGCAGTATGTTCTTTTTCAACCACCGTCATTTACCCCAGCGAAGGCAAGCCATGTGTTTCGTCTGGGGATGAGCGACTGGGTGGAGCGCTGGCTGATGCCGGAATTACAGGCATACATGACACGCGAAGCGCCGGGAATCACCTTGCAGGTGACGGCCAGCGATCCGTTCCGGGATGGTGAGCAAGTGATCCAAAGGGAGATAGACCTGGCGATTTCGGTTGGTCAGAGCACCGCCGCCACCTTGAGGCGTGAACATCTCCGTTCACTCAATTTTTGTACGTTCTGGCACCCCGATCAGCTTTCGCTGGAAGCACCGCTGACGGTAAGTGATTACGTGGAGCATGACCACGTACTGGTTTCCTATCGCGGTGCGGCATGGAGCGCCGTCGACGAACAGTTAGCATTGCTGGGGAAATCACGAAGGGTGCGCTACGTTACGCCGCATTTTTCTTCTTTGCCGCCGCTGCTAAAACGCATACCCGCTTTAGCGACCGTCCCCTCCGGGCTGGCTGCCGACTGGATTTCCCATTACGGTTTACGCTGTAGCCCCGTTCCGGTTGAGACGCCGGAAATTGCCCTCTCGCTGCTGTGGCATAAATGTTGTGATAACGATATGCCGCTGAACTGGCTAAGAACGGTATTACACAAAATCATAAACGCACTGCCGTAATTCACCTCGTCTTTGTACAGACTTGGTAGCCCCCCACAAAGGCCGGTGTGAGGGGCAGATCGCGCCAGAACTACAATTTCCCCAGTACACTAAACCACGCATAATCCAGCGGCAGCAGCACCAGATACGTTGCCACCGCCAGGGCAATACACAACAACATCCCCGCCCGTGCCGGCACTTTGCCTAATGCCATGGCCACTACGATCGGTGACGCCTGATACGGCAGCAGTGGTGTGGAATAGCCCAGCACCTGAATCATAATCACCGACAGTAGCGGGAAGCCCGTTGCATCAGAAAAACTCTGCGCCAGCGTGGTGAAAAGCGCAGGTACACCATTAGCCGTCATAATGAAGTTGAGCGCGGTCGTGGTGCCGGTGAGCGCCAGGAAGCTGGTAAAAGGATGCGCCGGATCCAGCGGCATGATGTGCAGCAGCGCATTCCCTACCGCCGCCCCAATCCCCGTTTGCGTGACCGTAATGGCCAGCCCAAGGATCCCGGCAACATAAATACAGGTGCGGATATTTACCCCGCTGGAAAACTCATCACCATTAATAAACCCAACGCGCGGCAGCAGAGTAATACAGGCGGCAGCCAGCCCCGTCCAGGCCGGGCCAATGCCGTGCCAGCTCTCCGTGACCCACATCGTTAAGACCACCGCCAGCAGCCAGGCAAGGCGCTTCTCCTCCCGGCTCATGGGTTCCGGCGGCGTAAGGTCTTTTGGCGCATGCGGCTGCCCGGGGAAAAGCCAGCAGATAAGACCAATCAGGATGAGGCCTTTCAGAATGCCCAGCACCGGCGTATGCAGCAGCAGATACGGCAGATAGTTGAGATGAATACCGTAGGATCCTTCCGCCGCCCCGCTCATCACCAGATTGGGCACATTGGCGGGTAAAATCGTCGCCGACAACTGGAAGGTGCCAAACCCCACCGCCAGCGCAAGGCCATACCAGGAGCGCGTCCCTTCGTTGATGCCCGCACGCGCCGCCATCGCCGCCACAATTGGCATCAGCAGAGCAATACGTCCCATGTTCGACGGCATAACAAACGCCAGCGCATAGCTCAGCAATACAACGCTTGCGACCATTTGCAACCACGAATCGGTTAGCCTGGCCGACAGCGCCCGCGCGGCCCGATCGGCCAGCCCCGTTTTACGAATGGCGACCCCCAGGACAAAACCGCTAAATACCAGCCAGAAAGCGGAGGAGGCAAAACCGCCGAAAATGACATCCGGCGGCGCAATCTTCGCCACCATCGCGGCGGCAAAAAACAGCAGCGCCGTGATGAATTCCGGTAGCAGCGAGGTAGCCCACAGCACAATAGTGAGGCCAATAATAATGGAAGGCAGAAACAGAGGGTGAGTAAACCAGAGCGACATACCTGTCTCCTGTAGAATTTATCGGCAAGTCTACGGCGACAGGCTTGCCTGGTAAACGCCAAAACTGGTGGGGCTATTTCAGGATATTACATTGATGATCCTGAATTTCCTCGGCGGAACCACGGTTAAAGGCGAGCAGATTACGCTCCGTCGCCAGCAGCACAAAGGAGCCATCAGCCTGCTGTACCATCGCCATGCCGTAGCGCCCCATATGTTCACGCGCTGTCGGCACCTCTTCCGCCAGCATTAAGAACGGGCTTCGCTGTACCAGTTCAGCTTCCGTTACGCGGCGCGCCAGATAAGGATGCCCAAGAATGCCGCCCGGAAAGGCCAGCCACTGACTACTGATACGCGAGGCTTGCTGATCAAGCTTCACACGCACATCTTCGCGCAGGCAAGAAATGTGGATATGGAAATGGTTCTGGGTACGTCCGACGCGAGAGTTAATTGTCAGCGACAGAGCATTATCCGGGAGTGGTGCTCCCCGCGTTTTACCCAGCACGCCGCGCGATTGCCAGGCCTGCCAGAGAAAATTGGGTGTGTGGGATTTTAATAACAGCGGGCTTTCAATACCGTTGATACGGTACGTTGGCATCAGCAGATACTGTAATGGTCCGTTGCGGTCTTTAAGCAACACGTAACCACTGTCGAGATTGACCTGCGCACAGGGCGCGGGTAGATGGTTGTTCCGCTGATTCGGCACACATTGCTCAAGCACGATATGACGCAATACGTCCCGTTTACTGCTGTTCCACCAGTATTCGCTACCCACCACGGCCGCAGCCACCGCAATCAACAACGCTATGCCAAACAGGCGCACTGTTTTCATCGATCTCTCCTTACAGGGAGGAACAGGAAGCATAGCGCAGAGATCGGTTGGGATAAAACGAAAACGGCCCTGTTAAGGGCCGCTGGAGGATTAAGGTTAGCGTTTGCTGATTTCGTCGAACTTGCCGCCGTTAGAGAAGTGCTCTTTCTGCGCTTTCGTCCAGCCGCCAAAGACATCGTCAATGGTGAACAATTTCAGTTTCGGGAATTCGTTTGCGTATTTTGCCGCCACGTCTTTGTCACGCGGACGGTAGAAGTTCTTCGCCGCTATCTCCTGCCCTTCCGGGGAGTAAAGATATTTCAGGTAAGCTTCTGCCACTTTCTGCGTGCCTTTCTTCTCGACAACTTTATCGACAACAGACACGGTTGGCTCTGCAAGAATGGATTCACTTGGCGTCACGATTTCAAACTTATCTTTACCCAGCTCGTTCGATGCCAGCAGCGCTTCGTTTTCCCAGGCAATCAGCACATCGCCGATACCACGTTCTACGAAGGTATTGGTCGCGCCGCGCGCACCGGAGTCCAGCACTTCGACGTTTTTATACAGCGCTTTCACGAACTCCTGCGCTTTAGCCTGATCGCCACCGTTCTGATGCAGGGCATAACCCCACGCAGCCAGGTAGTTCCAGCGTGCGCCGCCAGAGCTTTTCGGGTTCGGGGTAATGACCGACACGCCCGGTTTGATTAAATCATTCCAGTCATGAATCTGTTTTGGGTTGCCTTTACGCACCAGGAAAACGATGGTGGAGGTGTAAGGTGCGGAGTTATCTGGCAGGCGTTTGATCCAGTTTTTGTCGATGCTGCCACGCTCGGCAATCGCATCGACATCATACGCCAGCGCCAGGGTCACGACATCGGCATCAAGACCGTTGATAACCGAGGTTGCCTGTTTGCCTGAACCGCCGTGTGACTGACGAATCGTGACGTTATCGCCCGTTTCCTGTTTCCAGTGGGCGCTGAACGCTTTGTTGTATTGCTCGTACAATTCACGTGTTGGATCGTACGAAACGTTTAATAACTGAATATCCTTTGCCAGAACGCTGCCGGATGCCAGCAGCAAAGTTAACCCCACGCCCCATTTATTCATCGCCCACTCTCTCAGGTTATCTATTTTGATGTGCTCAGCCTGCCAGAAAGCAGACCAATGATTAAAGAATAAAAAAAGATTGGCTATAACTTTAGGAAATAACAGAAGGCAAAGAAACGCCCTCTCAGGGGAGGGCGTTTAAGGTAATCAGTACAGTTTCTTAGCGCAGTCCAGCCAGTCGCCTTTGAACGGACGCTTCATGTTCTCAATAGCGTCGATGATGTCATGATGAACCATCTTCTCGTTCTGGATACCGACACAACGGCCACCGTGGCCCTGCAGCAGCAGTTCAATTGCGTATGCGCCCATGCGGGAAGCGAGAATACGGTCATAAGGAACCGGGGAACCGCCGCGTTGAATATGACCCAGAACGGTCGCACGGGTTTCGCGCTGCGTTTCGGCTTCGATGTATTTTGCCAGTTCATCGATATCACAGATGTGCTCGGTGATAGCCACGATCGCGTGTTTTTTACCTTTCGCGATGCCCGCTTTGATTTCAGCGACCAGATCTTCACGGCTGAATTCAACTTCCGGCAGAACGATAAATTCGCAACCACCTGCAATAGCCGCCGCCAGTGTCAGGTCGCCACAGTAGCGGCCCATCACTTCAACGATAGAAATACGCTGGTGAGAAGAAGAGGTGTCACGCAGACGGTCAATGGCTTCTACCACGGTATGTAGCGCGGTGAAGTAACCGATGGTGTAGTCAGTACCGGCAACATCGTTGTCGATAGTGCCTGGCAGGCCGATGCATGGAAAGCCCATTTCTGTCAGACGTTTCGCCCCCATATAGGAACCGTCACCGCCGATAACGACCAGCGCATCAATGCCGCGCTTTTTCATGTTCTCAATAGCCACGGCGCGGACATGTTCTTCACGGAATTCCGGGAAACGGGCAGAACCAAGGAATGTACCGCCACGGTTAATCATGTCAGACACGCTATAGCGGTCGAGTTGAATCATGCGGTCTTCGTACAGGCCGAGATAACCATCGTAAATACCCGCTACTTCCAGACCTTCAGTCAATGCTGCACGGACCACGCCACGAATTGCTGCGTTCATGCCCGGCGCATCACCGCCACTTGTCAACACACCGATTTTCTTAATCATGACTACCTCTGAACTTAGGAATGCAAAAATAATGTTCTGTTGGCCAAAAAACTCCGCGAGGGAGTAAACATCTATGCTGCAATATTATATCAACTGCCGCTTGCTGAATTGATTCAGGTCAGACCATATGGCGGTAATTTATACACAAAAATCGGGTCTGACTCACTTCTTTTACAACGAAATACGACAGCCTTAATTCGCTTATCGTCCTTGAGGTACTACTGAGCAGGGATCCTGATGAATAATCACATCCGATCCCGGAAAACGCTGGAGAATGGCCTGCTCTACATGTTCAGCCACAATATGCGCCTGAACCAGTGGAAGGTTATCGTCCATTTCCAAATGTATTTGAATAAAGCGGGTCGGCCCTGACTGCCGCGTGCGAAGATCGTGCGCGCCGCTTACGCCTGGCCAGGAAGTGACAATATCGAAAATTTCCTGCCGTTCGGCATCGGGTAATGCCCGATCCAGTAAAGACTGAACCGCGTCATAACCCATATGCAGCGCGCTGTACAAAATATATCCGCCAATCCCCAGTGCGAAGAGGGCATCCGCCCGATGCCAGCCGTACCATGACAGCCCCAGAGCGATGAGAATTGCACCGTTCATCATAACATCAGACTGATAATGAAGCATATCTGCCCGCACCGCCTGGCTTTGAGTTTTTCGCACAACCCAACGCTGAAAAGTGACGAGTATCACAGTACAGACCAACGCGATCACCGTCACCACAACGCCAATACCGGGCGCACGCATCGGTTCAGGGTTCGCCAGATGCTGAATACCGGTTAAAAACAGGAATAATGCTGAACCTGAAATAAACATGCTTTGTGCCAGCGCCGCCAGCGATTCTGCTTTCCCGTGTCCAAAAGTATGCTCGTCGTCCGCAGGCTGCAGCGAGTAACGCACCACCAGCAAATTGGTCAGCGATGCGGCAATATCCACCAGCGAGTCCACCAGTGCGGCCAGGATACTAACCGACCCGGTGTACCACCATGCAAAAATTTTAATGACCAATAATGACGACGCCATGATCGTCGCAGCGATAGCTGCGCGACTGATCAGGCGTCCATAAGATTCAATCATAAATGCTCCTACGCTGTTCTGTGCGTAGTATAACGAAAGGCAACTCAATCGGAGGAAAATCAGGTGGCTGAATTCGGAGCAAAAAAAACCCCCTCATCATGAGGGGGAAGACAGGGATGGTGTCTATGGCAAGGAAAACAGGGTTCATTACTACTGACTACTGGGAACGCTGGGTGCTACTACTCAATACTCTCAACGGTGAACTTTGCTGCATTTGCGTCATTTCACGCAGTTGAATCATCCGTTGCTGATGTTTCTGGTTTAAAACCGCTTGCTGATCAGGAGTGAGCAGGTGATACATCTGGTTGCGGACTTTCGCCATTTCAACCTGGCGACTTATCTGCTCCTGCGCCATTTTCTCGGCCTGAACGCGCACAGCGTTTTCATCAAAATTTTCTGCGGTGACAAGGCGATGCATTGTCTCCATTTCGCTAACATTAACAGGGGGCTTGTCGTGCCTTGCCTGCTGCATCAGATCTCGCATCTGTTGACGCTGATGTTCGGTTAAATGTATGCCGTCGAACATATGGCTCTGACTGGAACGCTGCGCGAATCCCTCAGTCGGGTGCCAGTTATCGCCTGTTACGACTTCAGCAGCCTGGCTAAAAGCACTTAGCGCCAGTGTTGAGGCCATGACGGCAGCGGTAACTTTGCGCATCATTTGCTCCCAAGAACTTTCTATGTCGCGAATCAACGATAATGAGTCTACGATTCAGGCTGCAAACATGCGTCAGGGGGTGTAAAACAACGTAAAGTCATGGATTAGCGAGCCTTGATGACGTAATTTCTGCCTCGGAGGTATTTAAACAATGAATAAAATTCTTTTAGTAGATGATGACCGAGAGCTTACATCCCTGTTAAAAGAGCTGCTCGACATGGAAGGTTTTAACGTGCTGGTTGCCCACGACGGGGAACAGGCGCTCAACCTCCTTGATGACAGCATCGATTTGCTTTTGCTCGACGTCATGATGCCGAAGAAAAACGGCATTGATACCCTTAAAGAGCTACGCCAGACACACCAGACTCCCGTCATTATGTTGACTGCACGCGGCAGCGAACTGGATCGCGTACTCGGCCTTGAGCTGGGCGCGGACGACTATCTGCCAAAACCGTTTAACGACCGCGAACTGGTTGCGCGTATCCGTGCGATTTTGCGCCGTTCCCACTGGAGCGAACAGCAACAGAATACGGACAACGGTTCGCCGACGCTGGAAGTCGACGGCCTGAGCCTCAACCCAGGTCGCCAGGAGGCCAGTTTCGATGGTCAATCGCTGGAGCTGACCGGTACCGAATTCACCCTGCTCTATCTGCTGGCACAGCATTTGGGCCAGGTGGTTTCCCGTGAACATTTAAGCCAGGAAGTGCTGGGTAAACGCTTAACGCCGTTTGACCGCGCGATTGATATGCACATCTCTAACCTGCGCCGTAAGTTACCGGACCGCAAAGATGGTCATCCGTGGTTTAAAACCTTACGAGGCCGGGGCTACTTGATGGTATCCGCTTCATGATAGGAAGTTTGACCGCCCGCATCTTCGCCATTTTCTGGTTAACGCTGGCACTGGTGCTGATGCTGGTCTTGATGGTTCCAAAACTTGATTCCCGCCAGATGACGGAGTTGCTTGATAGCGAACAACGTCAGGGCGTGATGATTGAACAGCACGTTGAAGCGGAACTGGCCAATGATCCACCCAACGATTTGATGTGGTGGCGCAGGCTGTTTCGCGCAATCGACAAATGGGCCCCTCCGGGGCAACGTTTGTTGCTGGTGACCAGCGAAGGGCGAGTGATTGGCGCCGAACGCAATGAAATGCAGATTATCCGCAACTTTATTGGTCAGGCGGATAACTCAGATCACCCGCAAAAGAAAAAATATGGTCGGGTAGAGCTGGTAGGGCCTTTTTCCGTTCGCGATGGTGAGGACAATTACCAGCTCTATCTTATTCGACCTGCCAGTAGTTCTCAGTCTGACTTTATCAACCTGCTGTTTGACCGCCCTCTCCTGTTGCTGATTGTCACAATGCTTATCAGCTCGCCGCTGCTGCTGTGGCTGGCGTGGAGCCTGGCAAAACCCGCGCGTAAGCTGAAAAACGCGGCAGATGAAGTGGCACAGGGCAACTTGCGACAGCATCCTGAGCTGGAAGCCGGGCCGCAAGAATTCCTCGCTGCGGGCACCAGTTTTAACCAGATGGTCATGGCGCTGGAGCGCATGATGACCGCCCAGCAACGGCTCCTGTCCGATATTTCCCACGAGCTACGGACACCGTTAACGCGGCTACAGCTCGGCACCGCGCTGTTGCGTCGTCGCAGCGGCGAGAGCAAAGAGCTGGAGCGTATCGAAACGGAAGCACAGCGGCTGGACAGTATGATCAACGACCTGTTGGTCATGTCGCGTAATCAACAGAAAAACGCGCTGGTCAGTGAAACGGTCAAAGCCAATCAGTTGTGGAATGAGGTGCTCGATAACGCCGCGTTCGAAGCGGAACAGATGGGTAAATCCCTGACGGTGAATTTCCCGCCTGGCCCGTGGCCGCTGTACGGCAACCCAAACGCACTGGAAAGCGCGCTGGAAAATATCGTCCGTAACGCCCTGCGTTATTCGCACACCAAAATTGAAGTGAGTTTCTCGGTCGATAAAGACGGTATCACCATTAACGTGGACGATGACGGTCCGGGCGTCAGCCCGGAAGACCGCGAGCAGATCTTCCGCCCGTTCTACCGTACCGATGAAGCGCGCGATCGCGCATCCGGCGGGACAGGTTTAGGGCTGGCAATTGTTGAAACCGCTATGCAGCAGCATCGCGGTTGGGTGAAAGCCGACGACAGCCCACTCGGCGGTTTACGCCTGACGTTATGGATCCCGCTGTATAAACGTGCCTGAGCATTTCCCCTCGCCTTGCCGGGCGGGGGGAAACGGCTATTTACCCCGCAAACGCCGGGCGTTATCTTCAATTTTCCCGCTACTTCGCCGATTTTGCATCGTTCTTGTCCAACTGGCCGAAAGCCCGGCGGCAGACATCAACCGCCGATATTGCTCATCATCAAACGGCATATGCCAGGCGATTGCAGCGGCATCCAGAACGCTCACATCGCTGTTACGTGATACCAGCTCCAGCGGCGCATCGGCGCTCACTTTACCGCCTGTAATAACCCGATAAAGCCAGCCAACACGCCCACTCGCCTGCATCTGCGAAGACATGTCGCTGATGGAGAAGTGAAAGTTAAGTTTGAAACAGGGCGAGCGCGGCTGCGTCACCTGAATGAGCGCTTTTCCCCAACGAAAAATATCACCGATAAAAACATTTCTTTCCGTCAGCCCTTCGGTCGAGAGGTTCTCGCCAAACGCCGGGGCGAAGAAAAGCGCCGCCTGTTCGGGGAACATCGTTTTCCAGTGAGCGTAGTGTTCGCGGGGATAATGACAAAGCGCCCGGTCCGGGCCGCCGTGGTAGGACGTCTCCGCCTGCTCATCACCGACTAACCCCAGCTCCGTTAACATCAACTCGCCTTCCACCTGCAACTTGGCAATTGCGCTGGGTCTGCTGTCCTTATAATCCTTTATTTTTCCTGTAAAAATATTCACCGGATGCTGCATTTCCTCTCTCCCGGGCTCACCCATCATCGGCGTATTAGACCACACTTTTTAGCAATAAATCGTGCAGAAATGCGACACCGATACGCCTGCGTTTTATATGAACGTGCTATGAATTAAAAGAAGTGAAACGCAATTTCATATTCAAGGAGACAGTGACGTGAAGAAGAAAAATGAATTTTATGGTGTCTGGTGCCCGTCCATTACGCCCATGACACCTGCCGGTAAAATCGACCTGAACGGATTGGGACAGCATATTTCACGCCTGACCGACGCCAGAATTGACGTGGTGTTGCTGATGGGCAGTATCGGCGAATTTGCCTCTTTCACCCTTGATGAACGACTCATGCTTATCCGCGAAGTACGCGGTATGACTCCCGGCACCCTGGTCGCTAACGTTTCCTCAACGTGCCTGAATGATGTGGAGTGGATGGCGGATGAAGCCTTCCGCACGGGCTACGATGCCGTTATGGTGCTGCCCCCTTATTACTATGGGCAAACGTCTGCACAATTGCTGAGCTACTTCCGCCACCTGGGGCAACGGCTGAGCGGCAAATGGTTTGCCTATAATTTCCCGGCCAGGACCGGCTGCGATCTGACGCCGGAAATCGTCGCTACCCTGGCAGCGGAATTCCCACACTTCGCTGGCATAAAAGACACGGTCGATTGCCAGTCGCATACGCGCAACATCATTCTGGCAACCGAGAAAATCCGTGATGATTTCGCCGTGCTGTCGGGGTATGACGAATACTTCATCCCCAATCTTCTCGCAGGCGGCGCGGGGGTTATCTCTGGCCTCAATAACGTAATGCCGGAACTGTTTGTCAGGGCCCGGGATGCGTGGAAGCAAAACGATTTGGCTACGCTACATGAAACCCAGCGCGAGACAGGAAAATTCATGTCGATTTACACAATTGGCGAGGATTTCGTTACCACTATCAAAACCGTGGTGGCACGGAAATTTGGCTATTGCGGCGCAACGTCCCGCAATTTTGGCGGCGAACTCACGCCAGCGCAGTGTGCGAAGGTTGATGAGGTTTTCGGTATCGGCCATTAAAAAACCGGCCTGAAAAGGCCGGTTTCTCTTTTAAACCGCAGCGCTATTTTACCGCACCGCGCAAATCTGCTACCGCAGCATGCCCTTTTACTTTTCGTGACCAGAGAGAAGTCAGAATCGGCACCAGAATAGAGGTCACAATCACCGATGTCGCCACCAGCGCGGTCGCGGCAGGCGCCATTGCTTTAAAATCGGGCACCATCTCGGCAATCAATACCGGTGTGGCCACCGCCGCACCGGCGGAACTGGAGGCAGCAAGCCCAGCGGTACCGTCCCCATCACCCAAGACTTTATCGGCAATAATCAATGGGATGCCAGTAATCACAATCACCGCCAGCCCAAGCAGGATACCGAGCAGGCCGGTCTGGGCGATAACGCTGAGATCGATAGTGTTCCCAAGCGCAAAGGCAAAGAAGGGGATCAGCGTCTGCACCGCGCGGGTAAAAAATTCCCGTAATTCGGGGTCGAGGTTACCCAGCCCGAAGCCAATCAGGAAGGGCAGCACCGCGCCGACAAATACGTGCGGTTCAAAAGAAGCGATACCCGCCGTTCCCAGAATCACCATCGTCATCAGCGGGCCAGACTCAAGGGACATCAACACAAACGCCCCGGCCTCTTCCTTAGTGCCGTACTGTTGCATGATGGAGGCGTACAGACCGCCATTGGTCATGTCCATCGAGGCCACCAGCGCCAGCGTCGACAGCCCGGCAAAGAAGCCCGCCTCTACACCGTGAGCAGGAATCAAATGCGAGGTTACCGCCGCAACCACCCAGGCCACCGCGATTTTGGTCACCACCAGCGTGCCTGACTTACGCAGCACCGTCCCGGTCGCGCTGAGCTTAATCGACGCGCCCATGCAGAAAAACCACACCGCCAGAATCGGTACGGTGCCGGTGATCATGCCATTCGTGAAGGAGCCAAAGTACTTCCCGGCCCCCGGTGAAAACGTATGGCACAGCGCCCCAAGAAACAGAGGAACCAGCATCATCCCACCCGGGATTTTTTCAATTGCACGTTTGATTTGCATATCGCCACCTGTAAAAACAGTGAGTTTTGTGCGCCTTCCCCCCCTCTGATTAGGCGTTTCCAGCGCTGATGGCGAAATGTTAGAGCGTCGTCACACTCAGAAAAGTGATCCCTCATACAAATTCAAAACAATATTTCATTTTTATTGGATATATGTTTCTTTTTATTTCAGGGACTGACCGACAAATATAAAAAAGCCCCCGCTGACGATGCCAGCAGGGGCCTGGTTTGCCCGTAAGAACGGGCTAAATGAAATTATTTCTTCGCAGCGAAACGTGCCGCCGCTTCATCCCAGTTCACCACGTTCCAGAACTCTTTGATGTAGTCCGGGCGGCGGTTCTGGAATTTCAGGTAGTAAGCGTGTTCCCACACGTCCAGGCCCACGATCGGGAAGCCGGATGCGCCGGAAATCGCTTCACCCATCAGCGGGGAGTCCTGGTTAGCAGTAGACACAACAGACAGTTTGTCGCCTTTCAGCACCAGCCACGCCCAGCCAGAACCAAAGCGGGTAGCCGCTGCTTTTTCGAATTCAGCTTTGAAGTTGTCAACGGAACCGAAGTCACGTTCGATAGCCGCTTTCAGGTCGCCCTGCAGGGTGGTGCCTTTTTTCAGGCCTTTCCAGAAGAAGCTGTGGTTAGCATGGCCGCCCGCGTTGTTACGCAGTACGGTTTTTTTGTCAGCCGGCAGTTGGTCCAGTTTGGTGATCAGCTCTTCAGCAGACAGACTGGCGAATTCTGGCAGGCTTTCCAGCGCTGCGTTCGCATTGTTTACATAAGTCTGGTGGTGTTTAGTGTGATGGATTTCCATCGTCTTCTTGTCGAAATGAGGTTCAAGTGCATCGTACGCGTAAGGCAGGGATGGCAGTGTATAGCTCATACTAATCTCCATTATTGTCGGGCGGCAGGTATGTTAACGCCGCGTAATCAGTTGGTTCATTATAGTTAGTTAAATGATATTGAAAATGTTTATCAATGCCGTAGTTTTAATATGGTTATAACATTCTGTTATGAACCCGTGCCGACAAGAGGCATAGCGCAACGACGGACGAAAAAATCGCCCGACGCTACACACAAATGAAGTGACTGGTTAACTTGCCATCATAAAAACGGTGGAGCATCAAAGCGGGGGGATCAGTGGCTGGCAATGGGCCGGTGTACGTGTCCTGTGTTATCGCAGAACAGGCCCTTCCTAAGCCGCTTCGTTACGACGCTGTCGCCACTGGCTGGGCGTCATGCCGGTTTCGCGGGTAAAAACGACCGAGAAATAGTTACTGTCTTCAAAACCACAGCGCGTAGACACTTCACCAATCAGCAATTCCGTGTGCTGCAACAGATACTGTGCATGGCAAATACGCAACTGACGCAGGTAATTATTGATGGTCATTCCGGTTTGCGCGCGAAATTGTTGGCGCAGCGCACGCTCACTGCACTGCTCCTGATCGCAGAAGCGCTCCAGCATGAAAGTGCGATTAAGGCTGCCCGTAAGCGCGGTAATCAACTTATCGAGCAGGGCTTCGCTATGGGTGGCGGCCAGGTTGTCGACCGCAAAACGATGGCGTGTGAGCGTCATCACCAGTTGGGCGAAGAGCACCTCGGCCATATTGTTTGCCAGCGCATCGGCTTTGGTACTCTCTTGCTCCAGTTGGGTGATGACCTGTCTTGCCTGGGCCATGCCGGTGCTCCCCAGACGCCAGTGCGGCGTCCACTCTTCGCCGCTCAGCCCTGGAATATGTCCCGCCCAGTCGAGATTAAGGGTCAGACGGTCCGGGCAGTAGATGATATTTTGCAGCACCAAATCGTTGACGGAGGCGTAGGAGTGTTTGTCTTCCGCGCGGATATAAAACAGATCGCCACGGGTAATGCGGTAGGGACGGTCATTGAGGATATGCAAACCGTTGCCGCGCCAGACCAGCACCAGCTCGCAAAACTCGTGAGTATGTTCGGCAAACACGTTTTGCGGATAGCGGTCCGCCACGGCCACCGCCTGCCCCGCCCGGGGGAAAAAATCCGCTTTACGAAGAATTAACTGGCTTCCCACAACATCACCTCGGCCGAAGACAACCGATAACTATTAGCTGATCTTCGGCGAAAAATCGGTGATAGCCTTCTCGTTACCGCTATTGCAGTTGCACATCGCGCCCCTGGCGAATATCGCGTGGGGACCAGTCGAATTCCCGGCGAAACAGGGTAGAAAAGTGGTTACTGTCGCCGAAACCGCAGCGAAAGGCGATATCTGTAACACTATCATCGCTGTGGCGCAGCATATGGCGCGCCTTAATCAGACGCAGCCGGTTGAGATAACGCTGCGGCGTCAGGCCGGTATATTGCTTCAGTTGACGGTGTAATGTGCGCAGCGACAGGGTGAACTGATCCGCCAGCGACTCCCAGCAGACCTCTTCGGCAAAGTGATCTTCAAGCCAGGAGATCAGCTGATTGAGACGTGCATCATTACTCATCGCCCCTTCCGCCAGGCTGCTTTTACGCAGCAGAACCAGCAACTGCATAAACAGGATTTCACGGTTGGCTGTGGTCGCCATGTCCATCTCCTCACCCACTGCTTCCATCTGGCCGATGATCTCACGTACCTGTTGCAGTACGCACTGATTGACGCGCCAGTGCGACGGATAGTGCCCGTCTTGCTCCTGCGGCAGCAGCGCGTTCAACCCCGCCAGAAACGTAAACGCATCCGGCGAACGATAGAGCACATTGGTCAGGCACAGATTGTCAGTATGTTCATATAGGTGTCTGTCGTGGTCGCGGACAAAGCAGACGGTTCCCCCACTGATGGTATAGGACTGCCCATTAAAAACATGGATGCCGGTACCGTGTTCAACAATCACAATTTCGTGAAAATCATGATGATGTTCCGGAAACGCAGCCTGTGGCAGACGCGGCTCAATAGCGACAGGCGTTGTGCCAGAAGGAAAGAAATCCACGCTGTGTAATACGGTCATGATTGCCTCACATACCAATGAGAAGTGTTCTCAAAATAGTAATTAAGCACGGCAATTCGCACCTTGAATTTTTGACCGCAAAACGGGTAAAGCCTGTCAGATTTTCAAGAAAGGGTCGGAAAGTTCAGGAATTGTCGCCCTGGTCACACCCCGCAAGCCACACGGGTTTATCAGAAACTGTGAACTGCCTCACTTTCATCTTTGCTTTCTTGCCAGCCCCTTCCAGGGGATGTCATTAACAAGAAGGTTACCGCGAGGTCCTTTTTTTAGACTGGGGGCAATAACTCTCACAAGGACCCCATCATGACATTTCGCCATTGTGTCGCCGTTGATTTAGGCGCCTCCAGCGGGCGTGTAATGCTGGCCTGCTACGCGACAGAACAGCGAACGCTCACGCTGCGTGAAGTTCATCGCTTCGCCAACTACCTGGAAAAAAACAACGGTTTCGACTGCTGGGATATTGATACCCTGGAAGATGAAATTCGCCTGGGTCTGGAAAAAGCCTGTGCGCAGGGTGTCACCATCGACAGTATCGGTATCGACACCTGGGGTGTGGATTATGTTTTGATCGACAAACAGGGTAAGCGTGTTGGCTTACCGGTCTCTTACCGCGACCATCGCACGGATGGCATCATGACCACTGCCTTTGAGCAGCCTGGCAAAGCCGATATTTACCGTCGCAGCGGCATTCAGTTTTTACCCTTTAACACGCTCTATCAGTTGCGCGCGCTTGCCCAGCAACAGCCGGAAATCGTGGCCGCTGCCGACCATGCGCTGCTGATACCCGACTATTTCAGTTTTCGTCTGACCGGCAATCTGAACTGGGAATACACCAACGCCACCACCACGCAACTGGTGAACATCGACAGCGATAACTGGGATACCACGCTGCTCAACTGGGCGGGCGTGCCCGCCTGCTGGTTCGGTACACCGACCCATCCGGGCAATGTGATTGGCCACTGGCAAAGCCCGCAAGGCACCGATATTCCGGTGGTTGCTGTCGCCAGCCACGATACCGCCAGCGCGGTCATCGCTTCACCACTGAAAAATGCCAGTGCCGCCTATCTCTCTTCCGGCACCTGGTCGCTGATGGGCTTTGAAAGTACCACGCCCTACACCAGCGACGAGGCGCTGGCCGCCAATATCACCAACGAGGGCGGGGCGGAAGGGCGCTATCGCGTGTTGAAAAACATCATGGGGCTGTGGCTGCTGCAACGCGTTCTGAAAGAGCGCGACATTACCGATTTGCCCGCCCTGATCGCCGGGGCTCGCGCGCTGCCCTCCTGTCGTTTCGTGATTAACCCAAACGACGAGCGTTTTATCAATCCGCAGAACATGTGCGAAGAGATCCAGGCCGCCTGTCGGGAAAGCAACCAGCCGGTACCGCAGAGCGACGCCGAACTGGCCCGCTGCATTTTCGACAGCCTGGCGCTGCTGTATGCAGACATTCTCGGTGAACTGGCGGACCTGCGTGGTCAACCCTTTACCCAGTTGCATATCGTTGGCGGCGGCTGCCAGAACCAGCTCTTAAACCAGCTCTGTGCCGATGCCTGCGGCCTGCCCGTCATCGCGGGCCCGATTGAAGCCTCCACGCTGGGCAATATCGGCGTACAACTCATGACGCTGAACGAACTGAGCAGTGTCGACACTTTCCGTGACGTGGTTGCCGCGAGTTACGCGCTGACCACCTTTACACCCAATCCTGACAATGAAATTGCCCGCAACGTCGTGCGGTTTCAGCAGAAACGACAGACAAAGGAGCTTTGCGCATGACCACTCAACTTGAACACGCCTGGGAACTTGCTAAACAGCGCTTTGCCGCTGTAGGCATTGATGTCGAAGAGGCCCTGCGCCAGCTCGACAGGCTGCCGGTTTCCATGCACTGCTGGCAGGGCGACGATGTCGCCGGTTTTGAAAACCCGGAAGGCGCCCTCACCGGCGGTATCCAGGCGACCGGCAACTATCCGGGCAAGGCACGTAACCCTCAGGAGTTGCGCGCCGATCTGGAGCAGGCCCTGAGTCTCATCCCCGGTCCGAAGCGCCTTAACTTGCACGCGATGTACCACGAAGCGGGTCCATCGGTCAGTCGTGACGCGATCAAGCCTGAGCACTTCAAAAACTGGGTTGAGTGGGCAAAAGCCAACAAACTGGGTCTGGATTTCAACCCGTCCTGTTTTTCACACCCGATGAGCGCAGACGGCTTCACCCTCTCTCACGCGAACGATGACATTCGCCAGTTCTGGATTGACCACGTGAAAGCCAGCCGCCGCATCTCGGCGTACTTTGGCGAGCAACTGGGCACGCCATCGGTAATGAATATCTGGGTACCGGACGGCATGAAAGATGTCACCGTTGATCGCCTGGCACCGCGCAAACGTCTGATGGACGCGCTGGATGAAGCGCTGAGCGAGAAGTTCGATCTGGCGCATCACATCGACGCCGTTGAAAGCAAACTGTTCGGCATCGGCGCTGAAAGCTACACCGTGGGCTCAAACGAGTTCTATATGGGTTACGCCACCAGCCGACAGACGGCTCTGTGTCTGGATGCGGGGCACTTCCACCCGACCGAAGTCATTTCCGACAAGATTTCCGCCGCCATGCTGTATGTGCCGCGCCTGCTGCTGCACGTCAGCCGCCCGGTGCGCTGGGACAGCGACCATGTGGTGCTGCTGGATGATGAAACGCAGGCCATCGCCAGCGAGATCATTCGCCACAACCTGTTTGACCGCGTGCACATCGGCCTGGATTTCTTCGACGCCTCTATCAACCGTATCGCCGCATGGGTTATCGGCACCCGCAACATGAAAAAAGCCCTGCTGCGCGCCCTGCTGGAGCCGACCGAACAGTTGCGTCAACTGGAAGCCGATGGCGATTACACCGCCCGTCTGGCGCTGCTGGAAGAGCAGAAATGCTTACCGTGGCAGGCCGTGTGGGAAATGTATTGTCAGCGTCACGACACCCCGGCCGGTAGCCAGTGGCTGGAGAGCGTGCGTGCGTATGAGAAAGATGTATTGAGTCTACGCGGGTAAACCCTCACCCCGACCCTCTCCCTAAAAGGGAGAGGGAGAAAACCAAACAGTTCCCTCGCCCCTCCGGGTAGAGAGGGAGAAAACCGAACAGTTCCCTCGCCCCTTTGGGGAGAGGGTTAGGGTGAGGGGAGAACCCCGCACCGAATTAAAGGAACCAAAACACTATGCAGAACATTATTAACGCCTGGTTCACTCAGGGCATGATCAAAGCCACCAGCGATGCCTGGCTGAAAGGCTGGGATGAACGCAACGGCGGCAACCTGACGCTGCGTCTGGACGCGGCTGATATTGCCCCGTACGAAGCCGATTTCCACACCGAACCGCGCTATATCGCGCTCAGTCAGCCAATGCCATTACTGGCGAACACCGCGTTTATCGTCACCGGTTCCGGTAAATTCTTCCGTAACGTCCAGCTCGACCCGACCGCTAATCTCGGCGTGGTTAAAGTGGACAGCGACGGCGCGGGCTACCACATCCTGTGGGGGCTGACGAACGACGCGGTGCCGACCTCTGAGTTGCCGGCGCACTTCCTGTCACACTGTGAACGTATCAAAGCTACCAACGGCAAAGATCGTGTCATCATGCATTGCCATGCCACGAACCTGATCGCGCTGACCTATGTACTGGAAAACACAACCGATCTTATTACCCGCAAGCTGTGGGAAGGCAGTACCGAATGTCTGGTGGTCTTCCCGGATGGCGTCGGCATTCTGCCGTGGATGGTGCCGGGTACCGATGAAATCGGCCAGGCCACCGCGAAAGAGATGAGCAAACATTCGCTGGTGCTGTGGCCATTCCACGGCGTCTTTGGCAGTGGCCCGACACTGGACGAAGCGTTTGGTCTGATCGACACCGCCGAGAAGTCGGCAGAAGTACTGGTGAAAGTCTATTCGATGGGCGGTATGAAGCAGACCATCACCCGTGAAGAACTGATTGCCCTGGGTAAACGCTTTGGCGTCACTCCGCTGGCAAGTGCATTAGAGCTGTACCAATAAGAACATCACATAATCCCTCCAGGCGATGACCAGGAGGGAAACCCTGTTACCTGCAAACAATCTATTCCCTATGGATTTCGCAGTGCAGGAAGGCGGCGTCGCAGCGAATCCCCAGGAGCTTACAAGAGTAAGTGACTGGGGTTCGTGAGAACGCCAACGCACCTGCAATGTGAAAGACGACGGGAATCTAACTCAGTGGAGTAAAAGCAATGAAAATTAAAGCAAGCTTGATCCTCACCGTTGCCGCCCTGGCGTTGTCCGGTTCCGCATTAGCAGAAGTCAAAATCGCTCTCGTGGCGAAATCATTGGGAAATGGTTTTTTTGAAGCAGCAAACACAGGCGCGCAGGAAGCCGCCAAAGAGTTAGGCGATGTAAAAGTCATCTATACCGGCCCAACCACCACCACCGCAGAAGCACAGATCGAAGTGCTTAACGGCCTGATCGCTCAGGGCGTGGACGCGATCGCGATTTCCGCCAACGATCCCGATGCCGTGGTGCCGGTACTGAAAAAAGCCATGCAGCGTGGCATCAAAGTGGTCTCCTGGGATTCCGGCGTGGCGAAAGCGGGTCGTCAGATCCACCTGAACCCGTCCAATAACGCCCTGATTGGTGAAACCAACGTCAAACTGGCCGTTGATGCGTTAAAAGCGCTGAATGTGGAGAAAGGCGATGTGGCCATTCTGAGCGCCACCCCAACCTCTACCAACCAGAATATCTGGATTGAAGAGATGAAAAAGGTGCTGCCGAAGTACCCGTCCGTCAATCTGGTAACCGTTGCCTATGGCGACGATCTGTCTGATAAGAGCTACCGCGAAGCGGTGGGTCTGCTGAAATCGTACCCGGATCTGAAAGTGATTGTCTCCCCGTCATCGGTGGGCATCGTGGCCGCCGCGCAGGCGGTGAAAGACCAGGGCAAAATCGGCAAAGTGTACGTAACGGGTCTGGGCCTGCCGTCTGAAATGGCGGGTGCAGTCAAATCCGGGGCAACGAAAAGCTTCGCTATCTGGAACCCGATCGATCTGGGCTATGCCGCTACTTATCTGGCAGACGATCTGGTGAAAGGGACAGCGACGAAAACCGAGGCCAATATGGGCAAGCTCGGCAAAGTGAAGCTGGATGCTGACGGCAACGGCGCAATGGCAGAACCGTTCGTCTACGACGCCAGCAACATTGATAAGTTCTCGAAAATTTTCTAATCCCAATACCCTCACCCCGGCCCTCTCCCTGAAAGGGAGAGGGGGTGTTTGTCCCCTCGCCCCTTTGGGGAGAGGGTTAGGGTGAGGGGGAATTTTATGGAGAACATCATGACGGCATCCACACCCCTGCTGTCGCTCAAAGGCATCACCAAGGTTTTCCCTGGTGTGCGTGCCCTTGAGAACGTACAGCTCGACCTCTGGCCCGGCAAAGTCACCGCACTTATCGGTGAAAATGGCGCGGGCAAGTCCACGCTGGTCAAAGTCATGACCGGTATTTACCAGCCTGAAGAGGGCGAAATTCTCTACAAAGCTATTCCCATCCAGCTTCCGACCCCGGAATCAGCGCACAAGGTGGGGATTACCGCCATACACCAGGAAACCGTGCTGTTCGACGAACTGTCCGTCACGGAGAATATTTTCGTTGGTCAGTACATCTATAAAGGCCTGCTGAAAAAGCTCGACTGGCCTGCCATGCACCAGAAAGCGCGGGATATTCTGACCCGCCTGGAAGTACAGATTGATCCGCGCGCCACGCTCAAGACGCTGAGTATCGCCCAGCGCCATATGGTGGCGATTGCCCGTGCGCTGTCGTTTGAAGCGCAGGTGGTTATCCTCGACGAACCGACCGCCGCCCTCTCACAGCACGAGATTCTGGAGTTTTATCAAATCGTTGAGCGTTTAAAACAAGAGGGCAAAGCCATTCTGTTTATCTCGCACAAGTTTGATGAAATCTTCGAACTGGCGGATCACTACACCATTCTGCGCGACGGCGTGTGGATCGGCTCCGGTGCCATGCAGGAGATTACCGAAGAACGGATGGTGGCGATGATGGTAGGACGTTCCATTACGCAGACCTACCCGAAAGTGGCCTGCGAGATGGGCGAAACGGTGCTGGAAGTCAAAGACCTCTGCCACCCGACCGAATTTGCCCATATTGATTTCTCTTTGCGTAAAGGGGAGATCCTCGGCTTCTACGGTCTGGTGGGCGCCGGTCGTACCGAACTGATGCAGGCGCTTTCCGGCGTCTCGCGCCCGTCTTCGGGCGAGATAGTCCTTAACGGCAAAGCGGTCCATTTCAAGCAGCCCGCCGATGCCATTCAGGCCGGGATTGTCTGTGTGCCGGAAGAGCGGCAAAAGCAGGGGGCGATTATTGAATTGCCTATCGCCCAGAACATCAGCCTGCCGCAGCTTAGCAAACTCAACCCCAATGGCGTGCTCAACGACGCCAAAGAGTGGGCGCTGGCGGACGAATACGCCAAACGACTGCAGGTGAAAGCCTTTAGCTGGAAACAGGCGGTCGAAACCCTCTCTGGCGGTAACCAACAGAAGGTGGTGATCGGCAAATGGCTCGCCACCCACCCGGACGTGATCATCCTCGACGAACCGACCAAAGGCATCGATATCGGCTCGAAAGCAGCGGTACACCAGTTTATGTCCGAACTGGTCTCTCACGGGCTGGCGGTGATTATGGTCTCCTCGGAACTGCCGGAAGTGATGGGCATGGCCGACCGGATCATCGTGATGCACGAAGGGCTCATGGTCGCTGAATATCAGGCCGGCGAAGCCACGGCGGAAACCATCGTCAGCGCTGCCAGCGGCGCCGATAAGGAGGCAGCATAATGTGGCAACAACTCCTGAAACACCGCGAGGCCCTGCTGGGCGGGGTTATCGTGCTGATGGTGCTCGCCATTGGCAGCCGCGTGCCGTCGTTTATCGGCCCCGGCAACCTGGTGGAGATGTTTAACGACACCTCCATTCTTATCATCCTCGCGCTTGGACAGATGATGGTTCTGCTGACCAAAGGCATTGATTTGTCGATGGCAGCCAACCTCGCGCTGACCGGGATGATCGTCGCGCTGCTCAACTTCCACCATCCGGATATTCCGGTCTGGGCGCTGCTGATTCTGGCCACCGCGCTCGGTCTGCTGATGGGCATCATCAACGGCCTGCTGGTCTGGAAGATGGGGATTCCGGCAATTGTGGTGACGCTCGGCACGATGAGCATCTATCGCGGCATCATCTTTTTGCTCTCCGACGGCGGCTGGATTAACTCCCACCAGATGAGCGCCGATTTCCTCGGTCTGCCGCGCTCGTCGCTGCTCGGGTTGCCGTTACTGAGCTGGTGCGCCATCGCCGCGCTGTTTGTGGTGGGTTACTTCCTGCGCTACAGCCGGACAGGGCGCGCACTCTACACCGCAGGCGGCAACGCCACGGCGGCGTATTACACCGGGATCAACGCCGGGAAAATGCAGTTCGTCAGTTTCTGCCTGTCCGGTGCGCTGGCGGGGTTCTGCGGTTATTTGTGGATTTCCCGCTTCGCCGTGGCGTATGTCGATGTGGCTAACGGTTTTGAACTGCAGGTCGTGGCAGCCTGTGTGATTGGCGGCATCAGCACCATGGGCGGCACAGGCCGCGTGCTGGGATGTTTGTTGGGCGCGCTGTTTCTTGGCGTTATCAACAATGCGCTGCCGGTCATCGGTATTTCCCCCTTCTGGCAGATGGCAATTTCCGGTTCGGTGATTGTCATTGCAGTTCTGCTCAATGAACGTGGCAACAAGCGCAAAGGACGTTTAATCCTGCGCGATGCGGCCCTGGCCCGACAAAAACTGGCGGTGAAATCATGACAAAAATGCTGACTTCCGACGCCATGAAAAGCGTTCCCGCCGCCACCCCGTTCTGGCAGCGTCTGATGTGCTGGGAAGGCTTTTTGCTGGCGGTGACCCTCGCGGTGTTTATCGCTAACGCCCTGGCGTCACCCTATTTCCTTAATATCTGGAACTTGTCCGACGCGACCTTCAACTTCACGGAAAAAGCGATCATCGTGTTGCCAATGGCGATGCTGATTATTGCCCGTGAGATTGACCTGTCGGTGGCCTCCACCATGGCGCTTAGCTCAACGGTAATGGGCTTTTGCGCCGCGGCAGGTATGGATACCGCACTGTTGGTCTGCGTGGGGCTGGGCGTGGGGTTGCTGTGCGGCTTGTTCAATGGTTTCCTGGTGACGCGTTTTAACCTCTCCTCCATCGTTATCACCATCGGCACTATGAGTCTGTACCGCGGCATTACTTACATCCTGCTCGGCGATCAGGCGCTCAATGCGTATCCGGAGAGCTTCGCCTGGTTCGGCCAGGGCTATGTCTTCGGCGCGCTGTCCTTCGAGTTTGCGCTGTTTATCGTGCTTGCTGCAGTTTTCGCCTTTGTCTTGCATCGCACCAACTTTGGTCGCCGCACTTACGCCATCGGCAATAACCCAACCGGCGCGTGGTATTCCGGTATCAATGTGAAACGCCACAACCTGATTCTGTTCGCGCTGGTGGGCCTGATGGCAGGTCTGGCGTCTGTGCTGCTCACTTCGCGTCTGGGCAGTACCCGCCCGACGATTGCCATGGGCTGGGAACTGGCGGTGGTAACGATGGCGGTGCTGGGCGGCGTCAATATTCTTGGTGGTTCCGGCAGCATGGTGGGCGTGGTGATTGCCGCCTTCCTGATGGGGCTGGTGACCTTTGGTCTGAGCCTGCTCAATGTACCGGGGATTGTGATGTCGATTATCGTCGGCGCGATGCTGATCGTGGTGATTTCACTGCCGATTATTTACCGCCGGATCATGCAGCGCAGGCGCATTTAATTAGCCTCTCACCCCTGCCCTCTCCCCAAAGGGGAGAGGGTGAAAACCGCGCTGCGCCGTTGTTTGGCTCCCGAGCACGGGACCGCACCGGACAGTCCCCTCGCCCCTTTGGGGAGAGGGTTAGGGTGAGGGGAACAGGATTTCCCAAAATCAATGTTAAGGAGAATATGATGAGCTTTATGTTAGCCCTTCCCAAAATCAGCCTGCATGGCGCGGGCGCAATCGGCGATATGGTCAACCTGGTCGCAGGCAAACAGTGGGGTAAAGCGCTGATTGTCACCGACGGTCAACTGGTCAAACTCGGCCTGCTCGATAGCCTGTTTGCGGCGCTGAAAGCGCACCAGATGGCGTATCACCTGTTCGATGAGGTTTTCCCGAACCCGACCGAAGAGCTGGTGCAAAAAGGCTATGCGGCGTACAAAGCCGCGGGCTGCGATTACGTTATCGCCTTCGGCGGCGGTAGCCCGATCGACACCGCGAAAGCCGTGAAAATCCTCACCGCCAACCCAGGTCCGTCCACCGCCTATTCCGGCGTGGGCAAAGTGAAAAACGCGGGCGTCCCCCTGGTTGCCATCAACACCACCGCCGGAACTGCCGCTGAGATGACCAGCAACGCGGTTATCATCGACTCCGCCCGCCAGGTGAAAGAGGTCATCATCGACCCGAATATCATCCCGGATATTGCCGTGGACGATGCCAGCGTGATGCTGGAAATCCCGGCCTCTGTCACTGCCGCAACCGGTATGGACGCCCTGACCCACGCGGTTGAAGCCTTTGTCTCCATTGGCGCCCATCCACTGACCGACGCCAATGCGCTGGAAGCCATTCGCCTGATCAACCTGTGGCTACCGAAAGCCGTCGATGATGGTCACAACCTGGAAGCACGCGAACAAATGGCCTTTGGCCAGTACCTGGCGGGGATGGCATTTAACAGTGCCGGTCTTGGCCTGGTGCATGCCCTCGCCCACCAGCCGGGTGCAACTCACAACCTGCCGCACGGCGTCTGTAACGCCATCCTGCTGCCGATCATCGAAAACTTTAACCGCCCGAATGCCGTGGCACGTTTCGCGCGCGTCGCGCAGGCGATGGGGGTTGATACCCGCGGCATGAGCGACGAAGCGGCTAGCATGGCGGCTATTCAGGCGATTCGCGATCTCAGCGCGCGCGTGGGCATTCCTTCTGGATTCAGTAAGCTGGGCGTCACCAAAGAGGATATCGAAGGCTGGCTGGACAAAGCACTGGCAGACCCCTGCGCGCCGTGCAACCCACGCACCGCAAGCCGCGACGAAGTCCGCGAGCTCTACCTGGAGGCATTATGATCCGCAAGGCCTTTGTGATGCAGGTTAACCCCGATGCACACGAAGAGTATGAACGTCGCCATAGCCCTATCTGGCCCGAGCTGGAGGCGGTGCTGAAAGCGCATGGCGCGCACCATTACGCGATCTATCTCGATAAAGAACGTAACTTGTTGTTCACGACGGTAGAAATTGAGTCCGAAGAGCGCTGGAACGCAGTGGCCAGCACCGAGGTGTGCCAGCGCTGGTGGAAGCACATGCGCGATGTGATGCCCTCCAACCCGGACAACAGCCCGGTAAGCGCAGAGCTGAAAGAGGTGTTTTACCTGGCGTAAAACGTAATAGCTCCCCGCAGGGGGAGCTATTATGCGAAACAGTCGTTTTGTAGACCGCCAGAAAACGCGTTCAGGAAGGATCAAGTGAATAAAAAAAGCCCGGCGGTTACCCGTCAGGCTTCTCACTTCTATTGTATCAATCCGTTGTTAACGAATCGGTTTACGCACAAAGAAGCCGTAGAAACAGGCGCCCATAAACAACAGACAACCGCCAAGAATAAAGACATTGGTGAACTGACCGGTCACATCCAGAATGATACCGGTGACGATCGGTGCCAGCGCGGCTCCGAGGAAACCACCAAAGTTCTGGATAGCCCCTAACGAAGCCACCTGCCCTTTCGGCGCCATATCCGTCGCCAGCGTCCAGATAACACCGGAAGGCATCTGTGAACAGAAATAGCCCAGCGTCAGCAATGTAATCGCGGTTGTAGTATCGCTCACGAACGGAATCGGCATCACGAAGCAGGCCGCCATCCCGGCCCCTAATACGATCGGAACCTTACGCGCCGTCACCGCAGAAACGCCCCTGCGCACCAGGCGGTCAGACAGCGTACCGCCACATAACACCCCGAGAATCCCGGCGAAGAAAGGCACCGAGGCAATCAGGCCAGTTTGTTTCAGGCTAAAGCCAAGGGATTTTTCCAGGTATCCCGGCAACCAGGTCAGGTAGACCCAAATGGTGAACATAATGCAGAAGTTACCGGCAATCATGCACCAGGTCGTCTTATTGCGAAATAACGTGCGCCAGTTCCCTTTTGGTTCGTCCGATGCAGCAGTAGTCACCTGGCCGGTGTGGATCTGCATCGCTTCACGCGCATCAGGATCGCGATAAAATTTCAGCCAGGCCAGAATCAACGGCAGACCTAACAACCCTACGGCGATAAACATGCCTCGCCAGCCCACCCACAGCAGCAGTATGGTCAGCAGCGGCGGTGCAATCGCATTCGCAATTTGCGAACCGGTATTGATGATAGAGGTAGGCAGACCACGCTCTTTTTCCGAGAACCAGCTCTGGGTAATTTTAATGCCGGAGGTGAAGAACGGTGACTCCGCAATCCCCAGCAGCATACGCAGACCATAGAAGAAGCTGTAAGTATTAACAAACCCCATCAGGAAGGTCACTGCCGACCACATCCCCAGCGCGCCGGTAAACATCTTTTTCGGACCAAAGCGGTCAACCAGCCAACCGGCAGGCAGGTTCGCCAGCGCGTATGGCCACAAAAACGCAGAGAGCAGCAGCCCCATTTGGGTCGCAGAAAAACCAAACTCTTGTGAAATCGTCGTGTTGGCAATACTGAGGTTGGCGCGATCCAGATAGTTCACCACCGCCGCCAGCAACAGAATAAAGATGATGCCCCAGCGGCGACGCGAAAGTTCAGGTGCCTTAACAACGGATTCAGCGGGAGATTGCACAGTACTCATACCGTTTCCTCCAGAAGTTCACGGTGAATTTTGATAACCGCTTTACGCAGATGGCATGGCGCATCGCCAGGCTGGTGGGCGCACGGGCGGTGGATGTCATCAGGGAAAAAAATGGCAAACATACCCGGGGTCAGCGTCACCGGGTTTTCATCCTCATTAACCTGCCAGAACAGAATGTCCTGTTCTGGTGTACGGTCTTCCACGACGCTATGTTTACCGCTACTCAACGAGCTCACCCCCATCACTTCATGGCCGGAAATGAGGTACTGAATATCGATAAACTGGCGGTGTGATTCCGGACGCGCATCGCTGAATGGCACGCTGTCCATCTCCTGCAACAGGCAGAAAAGTTTTCCCGGAATAATGTCGATTTTCCCCGGCTTCTCATGCCGAAAATCGTGCTGCGCGATAAATTCCAGCGCCCGGCGAAAGACCGGATGATACGCACTGGCCTGGGCAGGCCAGGTCTGAAGGCTGGTCACAATCATGACAGTCTCTCCGCATTAGCGCGCAAGGCGCGTCTGCCAAAGCTCAGTGCCTGCACGGATTTGATCGAGGATCACCGTCAGCCCCCAGAATTTCGTCAGCACATCATCTTTGTTTACCCGGCAGGTCACATCGTCAAACGTCCCCAGACGCTGGTGATAGATTTTGGCGTTCTTGGGGTAGCCAAGGGTCTCGGTTACGGCGCCCAGCGAGAGGAAAATCGCCAGTTCGTCGGCAAGTGCGCGCTGCGTTTTGCCGTTATGCCACAGCCAGCTATACAGCTCTGGATGGAAGTTTGTGAACACACCGCTGAAACCCTGCGAACCCGCCAGAATGGCAGGCCAGGCGATGGCGGCATTGGCATTGATAACATTCAGCGGGGTGCCCTGCGCCAGTTTGACGCGGCGTTCGACGGTCGGCAGATCGCAGCTCACATCTTTCAGCACCACAAAACGACCACTGTTGGCGCACCAGCTAAATTCATCATCCGTCAGCAGACGACGATACGGCGCCGGGCATTCATAAAGCCCCAGGGGCAGTTCTTTTGGCAGGGCGTCGAGCAGCGTATTCAGGGTGGCAAAAAAGGTCTCGCTCCCCTCGTTGCGCGGATCAAGATGGTTAGTGACCAGTACCAGCGCATCAATGTTGGTCTGCGCCATCGCCAGCAACTCTTCTTTTTGCGCGGCGATATCATCGCTGATATGGCCGGAGGCGATCACCGGAATACGTCCATCAACGTGCTGCACCACAAAGCGGGCGAGCTCTACACGCTCTTGCAAGGAAAGGAACTGCATTTCGCTGGACTGGCAAACGGCAAACAGCGCGTCGACGCCTTTCTCCAGATACCAGTCGATCAGTTTCGCCAGCGCCGGGTAGTCAATCTGCTCATCGGCCGTGAAAGGGGTCAACATGACCGGAACAATACCGTTAATGGTTTTCATTTTCTCGTCCTGAATTAGTTGTGAGTACGGAGTCGTGTTGTTGCCTGTTCGAAGTCAGGCATATTGGATGCGCCCTCCAGCTCAACGGCGAGAGAGGCAAATGCAGAGGCCCAGGTCGCGGCCTGAACCAGACTGTTTCCGGCGGCAAGCGACGCTGCCAGTGCGCCATTAAACGCATCGCCGGCACCGGTGGTATCAACGGTAACGGCAGGGAAAGCGCGAATATGGCTAAATTGTTTGTTATCCAGTAACAATGCGCCGCGTGATCCCATCGTAATGAGGACTTTTTTCACCCCCATTCCGGCAATAATTAATGCCGCTTCTTTTGCGGTATCGATATCACGAACCTCAACGCCGGATAATAAAGACGCCTCGGTTTCATTAGGAGTAATGACATCAACAAACGGCAAGCATGAAATTATCTCATCAGAGCACGGGGCCGGATTAAGAATGACTGTCTTACCAAGCTCATGGGCAATTTGAATTAACGCCACAGTAGCATCAAGGTTATTTTCCAGTTGCACCAACAGTACATCCGATGAAGATAATTCAGAAGAAATAGCCTGAACTTCACTGTGCGTAATGGTTTTATTGGCACCCGAATAAATGGCAATCATATTCTCGCCATTTTCCTGCGAGACATAAATAATTGCATTACCGGTAGGCTCACTGTCGGATTGATACAAGGTATAAGAGTGAATTTCGGACGCATTTAAATGATCGGCAGCAAGTTGGCTAAACTGGTCTTTACCCACTTTCGCCGCAAAATGCACTTTTGCCCCGGCCTTACTTGCCGCCGTGGCCTGATTGGCACCTTTACCGCCCGGCCCCAGGCTGCTGGCCAGGGCCAGCAAGGACTCACCACCGCGTGGGAAGCGCTCCACTCGCGCAACAATATCGACATTAAATGAACCGAAAACACAGACCTTACCCTGCATGGTTTTTCCTTTTTGTTGATGATCGTTCTGCGGTTTACGGTGGTCTATTTGCTGGAGTAAAACTTCAAATCCTGGCCCTGTTTCGGAGATCAATTCTGCCTGCAAACTTCGCCGCAAAATAATTGCCCCGCCGTGGCACCGTTTCACCAGTCCCATTTCCGCTAAAATATTTAAATCACTGCGTATCGTTTCTTTAGACACGCCATAAAGCATGGAAAAATAATTAACATTTCCACGTTCATTTTCATTCAAATATTGCCAGATACGATGTCTTCGTTCTTCAAGAAACATAATAAACCCCGAAATCACAATAGAAGTATACGAACCGCATACCGTTTGAAGAGTGACATCAATCTCATGTTTTCAGGCAAAACGGAACCAAACAAAAATGGCAGGATAAAAAGCGGAAAGCTGTATTTGCAGGCGTTATTCGTACTATTAATGAGGGTAAATTAGAGAGAAGCAGGCGATAAATGACCTGCGTGTCAGCAAAACACGCAGGGATAACTTAATTCTGTTCCGCCACCAGAATAGCCTGGGTATTCGGCTCCAGCGCTTT
Source organism: Phytobacter diazotrophicus (assembly GCF_052061655.1). Taxonomy (NCBI): domain Bacteria; kingdom Pseudomonadati; phylum Pseudomonadota; class Gammaproteobacteria; order Enterobacterales; family Enterobacteriaceae; genus Phytobacter; species Phytobacter diazotrophicus. The sequence goes on from NZ_CM125428.1 coordinate 5,575,791, forward strand.
AAAAATATGTGGCAGATCCGCCGGGTAACAGATGTAGTCGCCTTCACTTAATTCTTCTGGCGCTTCCGTCAGCCCCACCATCGCCCGGCCACGAGTCACGATAATGTGCTCAACTGAACCGGGCGGATGCGGCTGCGAAATACGGTCAGCACCGGGTTGAGTATCAAGAAAATAGATATCGCGTCGCGCCCCCGGCGGGCAGGTTGCAAGCAGTGTCGCCTGGTAATGCGCCAGTTCGGCGACTACTTTCGTCCCCTCGCCACGGCGAATGACCTGTGTTTTGGCGGCCTGCGGCTCCAGAAGACGGGCAAAGGGGATATCCAGCGCCACGCACAGAGACCACAGAGTCTCAATACTCGGGTTGCCGTTGCCGGCCTCAAGCTGGGAAAGTGTGGATTTGGCAATTCCGGCACGGCGGGCAATTTCCGCCAGTGAAAGCCCGGTTCTCAGACGTTCTCGCACCAGACTTTTGGCGATCACGCTAATAGGCTGTGTCATTACACGGCTCCAGTGTTCTATAAAATGAACGAATCGTTCTTCTTGAAAAACGAACCCGATATGTTCATTATAATGAATATTCGTTCGATATAGCCAAAAAACTGTATGTTCAAACACAACTTCTCAAATCTTACAGGCGATACGATCAGAGCCATCTTGCTGGTCTGTCTGGCGGTTGGCGTGGTCGGCATCTCCTACGGTTCACTGGCGATGGCCTACGGTTTTCCGCTGTGGGTTCCTCTTGCCCTTTCCACACTGGTTTTGGCTGGCGCCTCCGAATTCATGTTTATCGGCATTGTCGCCAGCGGCGGCAATCCGCTGGCGGCGGCGCTTGCCGGGTTGCTGGTGAATGCCCGCCATCTTCCCTTTGGCGTCACGGTGCGCGACCTGGTGGGCACGCGGGCGAAGGCTTTCTTCGGTTGTCACATTATGAATGATGAAAGTGTCGTGTTTGGCCTGGCACAACCGACGCCGGAACAGCGTAAAGCCGCCTACTGGCTGTGCGGGACGGGCGTCGCCCTGCTTTGGCCGCTTGGCGTTATTGTTGGCGCAGGGGTTGGGAAACTGCTACCCGCCCCGGAAACCATCGGGCTGGATGCCGTCTTCCCGGCTATTCTGCTGGCGCTGGTGTTGCCCGCACTGAAAAAGAAAACCACACTGATTCGCGCTGCCAGCGGAGCCGTTCTCTCCCTTGCCGCCGTGCCTTTTGCCCCCGTGGGCTTGCCGGTGCTGTTTTCTTTATTTGGCCTGCTGACGAGGAAGAAATAATGGCAAATACCACGCTGGTCATTATCGGTATTGCGGTGCTGTCGGTGGGTACTTACCTGATGCGTTTTGGCGGCGCCCGGCTTGGCAATAAACTGGCGCTGTCAGAACGCGCCCAGGCGCTGTTATCCGATGCAGCGACCACGTTACTGTTCGCCGTGGCGCTGGCAGCAACGCTATATGAAGGCGAACATTTCGCCGGTATGGCCCGCGTGCTGGGAGTGATGTTTGCTCTGTTTCTCGCCTGGCGCAAAATGCCGCTTATCGTGGTGATCCTCTCTGCCGCCGTGGTCACCGCGCTGTTGCGCCTGGCAGGGGTGGCTTAAAAGCGCCCGCAGGCGCTATACCGTATTGATTCAGGCCCGCAAATGCTCGCCCATCCAGGCAAACAGGCGGGTGTACCCCTCTTCACTTCCCTGTTCAAAGCGAAACACCGGGCCGAGCGCCATCGGTTCGGCTTTGGCGGCCAGTACCGCCAGCTCCGGCAGGTACTCTTCGCCAGGATGACCAACCCGACGATCGCCAAGACGCTGTGCATAACGCGCGACGGCCACGTCAGGGGCGACCGCGTTCCAGACTTCGAGGATCCGTGTCACCCCGGCCTTCTCCAGATACTCAACCAGCTTCTCCTTCGGCTGAAAACCAAACCAGGCGTCGACAAGAAACGGGCAGCCTGCTGGCGCATTACGAATAATTGACCAGATGACGTCATAGGCCGCGCAGCCCAGCTTGCGGTTAAACGCCCGGTCTATTTCACTAAACTGCGCCATAAATGGCTCTTTGATGCCATCGATGGTCAGAACCGGTAGCGAAAATCGTTCCGACAATTGACGTGTTACCGTGGTTTTGCCCGATGCCGGTACACCGTTGACCAGTACGACCGTTTTTATTTGCGTAGTCATAGCAGCGCTACCACCTCCTCCCTTGTCCGTGCCGCCCGGAGCGCCGCCATCGTGTCATCATTGTCCAACAGATGCACAATGGCGCGAATACCTTCTTCGATGTGCGCATTGCTGTCGCGTGCCCCGAACATAATAACAATATCCGCAGCTTCACTTTCGCCAAAGCGAATCGGTTCCTGCAACAACACCAGGCTAAAGCAGTCCCGTTTCACCCCGCATTCCGGGCGTGCATGCGGCATCGCGATGCCCTCATCAAAGACATAGTACGCGCCATGCTCCAGCGTGCTGTCGATCACTGCCTCGCCGTAGCGTGCCTCCAGATAGCCCCCGTCAATCAGCGGGCGGGCGGCAAGCCGAATCACCTGTCGCCAGTCCTTTTCCGTTACGCCAACCTGAATCGCATCCGCTTCGATAAGAAGATCTTTAATCGTCATCTGTTCTCCCTAAATATTACGCCGAATAATATTGCGCAACTCGTCGATACGAATAAAGAGAGAATCCACTTCATGGCGATATTGTTTACTTTTAACAAAGACATTTAATGCCCGGTTATATAGCAGCATTAATTGTTTTTGGACATCGCTATTTCGCGGATCCTCCGCCAGATTACCTTCGAGTGATTTTATATCGACAGCCAGCAATTGTGCCTGCTTGTCATATTCTTCCAGAGTTGTATCATCTTTTTTCCACAACGACTTCAATGATTCAAACATGGCTCACTCCCGCCCCGACGTGTGCCGGAGCACCAGGGTTATGGAATAAAATTAACGTAGTAATGCAGGATTATTTAAATAAATTCATTTTCTCGACCAGCACCTGGGTGACGGCGTCGTTCGCCGGAATCAAAAACTTCCGCACGCTGTCGTTCACCTTTCCTTTTTCAAAGGTCGATTTGCACTGGCCAACCCACTGCACATTCATCTCCGTGCCGACATTCACTTTATTGATCCCTTCGGTCACGGCTTTGCGCATATCCTCGTCGCTCACACCGGTCCCGCCATGCAGCACCAGCGGCGTCCCTGTGGCGGCGCTTATCTCCTGCAAACGCTGATGCTGGATCTGCGCCTTACCGGTATATAGCCCATGTACCGTGCCGACCGAAACCGCCAGCATGTCCACGTGGGTTTCCTCGACAAAACGCTTCGCGTCTTCCACGGTGGTGAAGCAGATATCCTCTTCGGCAACGGCTTTACCGTCTTCCGAACCGCCAATTGCGCCTAATTCGGCTTCAACCGAAATATTGCGCGGTCGCGCCATCTCCACCACAATACGGGTCCTGGCAATATTCTCATCAATATCCAGATGCGAACCGTCATACATTATTGAACTGAATCCGGCATCAATCGCCGTTTGAATCGCGTTAATATCCGAACAGTGATCCAGATGCAAACAAGTAGGCACATTTTCACTTGCTGATAATGAGCGCACGGAATCAACCAGTAATTGATATCCCAGATATTGCGCCGTTCCGGTTGATATCTGAATCATTAACGGGCTGTTCGTTTGCTTTGCCGCTTTAAAAAAAGCAGGCAACATTTCCAGACAGTGCAAATTAAAGGAACCGACAGCTTTAAATTGACGTGCTTTGGCAATTTCTAACAACGCTGTGAAATTATGCAGACTCATGGACTTTCTCCCCTTTTGGTTTAGCTGAGTTGCCATTAACGAACCAGGCAAGGAACGCGACAAAGACAATAAACAGACCGACAAACAGCCAGTTATTCTGGAAGGCATGCCCCAGCACCAGACCAGAGCTGATGACATCAGAGTCACTGAATGTCACCCCGGTAAAGCCATAACTTTCCAGCATTGGCACCAGGATGGCGGGCAGGAAAGTAATAAACAGACCGTGGACAACGCCGCCGATAACCGCGCCACGACGCCCACCCAGTGCGTTACCAAAGACGCCCGCCGTGCCGCCCGCAAAGAAGTTGGTCAGCAGTCCTGGCAGAATCATCGCCAGACCAAACATAGGAAAGACCAACATGCCAATAATCGAACCGACGGTGGTGGCCAGGAAGCCGACAATGACCGCGTTCGGGGCGTAGGGAAACAGCACCGGGCAATCGAGCGCCGGTTTAGCGTCCGGGACGATGCGCATGGCGATACCACGGAAAGCGGGCACCAGTTCGTTCAACAGCAGACGAACACCGCTGTAAAGAACGAATACCCCGGCCACAAACTGGATGGATTGCATGAAGGCGTACATCAGGAAGTTCACGCCATGGGAGAACTGAGAGATGTATTCCGGCCCCGCAGCCACGGCCGGGATCAGATACATCGGTACCATCACCACCGCCATGGCCAGATAGGTATCCTGCAGGAATTTAAAGTTATCCGGCAGTTGCAGATCTTCCGTTGAGCGGGAGCCTTTACCGACCACTTTCGCCACTGCTGCCTGCACCAGGTAGCCGATGGTGCAGAAGTGCCCCAGCGCCACATCATCAGAACCGGTAATGCGTCTGACCACCGGTTGTGCCAGCGCAGGCATCAGTACCGCCATCGCGCCGCCAAAGATACCGCCCGTGAGGATCAGCGGCAGCCCGGTCAGACCGGCTTTATAGCCAATAACCGCCCCGATGGTTGCCATCCACAGCAATGCTTGTCCGGTGAGGAAGATGTATTTCAGCGGTGTCAGGCGGGCAATGATGATATTGACCGCGAAAATGACCATCAGCGTCAGCGCCACTTCAGAACCCAGTTCGCGGTTCGCCAGCCCGGCGATGGCTGCCACATCGGTGATGTAACCTTTCATCCCGAAACCGTGGGTGAAAATATCATTCAGGAAGGTCAATGTGGCGACAATGATATTGATACCCGCCATCATGATTAAGAAACCGAGCAGTGTTTTAAATGTCCCCTCGGCGATTTTTCCCGGTGATTTCTTTTGTAAGATCAAACCGAGCATGGCGATAAAGGCAATTAATATTGACGCCTGCCCGAGTAGATCTTTGACGATAAACTCAATGAAGCTATTCATGGTCAGTTACCTTCATGTTATGCATTTTTAAGAATGCGATAATCTTCTGCTCGATTTCCTCTTTGTCGGTCAATTTATTAAGCACAACGATACGGCTAATTTCTTCTTCACTGGCATCCGCCGTTAAAATGTCGGCAAAGACTTTTTGCGTCAAAATCATATCGGACTTAAATGCACCAGCCTCAGAAACGGTTGTGTGTTCAACTTTTGCCGGAATTTCTAATTTTTTCAGCACCGCTTTTGCGCTCATTTCAATCGCAAAGCTGGAGCCGAGGCCGCAGCCACATACGCAAAGAACTTTAAGCATGTAAATCTCCTCAAATAATATTGAGTTGTTTGGCCAGTTTGTAATGATGTCCTTCTGTGTCTACCAGACGTTTTTTCATACTAATAAGATCAATAGGGATAGGTTTATTACTCGAATTGATAATAATGGCTTTATTCTTCATACCAGATTGAATACAACGAACCACTTCACTGGCCATGATAGTGCCCTGATAAATCTCCTCGCAGGTAGGGTCACCGTTACGTAAACCATAACCAATAATCGTTTTACGAATACGCACGCCAATTCGCGGTTCGAGCTGCTTTATCATGGTGTCGATAGCCCCCTGAAAGCCCGGCGTGTACTCTCTGGTGTAACCTTCTGAACATAAAATAACGACACTGTTCTGGCTGGCAAGTCGGTCTGTAATACGTTGAGATAACTCATCAATTGGGATCTGGCACTCCGGTATAAGGGCAATATCCGCATTGCTTTTTATCGCTGATTGCAGCGTCAGCTCCCCACAGTATCCTCCCAGGACCTCTACCATAAAGACACGGCCGGGTAACGCCCGACCGGTATTCCTGAGTCGGGAAACTTCCTTAATAATTTGTTCGCAGGCGGTAGAAAAGCCAATGGAATAATCACTGCCATAGACATCGTTATCAATTGTCATGCCGACACCAAAGCAATTCACATCAAATTCGCTCAGCGTATTTAAAAATTGCAGCGATCCATCACCGCCCGCCATAACCAGTACATCAATACGTAGCGACCTTAATTTTTTTGCAATTATTTCATATTCGCTTCGTACTAATTTTCGGGTTGTACGACCAGAGGTAATAATGGGGATAGAGGCAATAGAGAAATCCACCAAATCGCGCCAGGCGATTTCGTTATGCTTCTTTTCAAGTAAGCCAGGTATCCCGCCATTGAACAGAGTAATGTCTGCCTGCATCAGTCTTGCGATCTGGAAAATAAAGTTATTTATTCCCGATACATCACCACCGCTAATGACCACACCGATTCTCATCGCAAATTCCCCATTGGCTTCCAGTGGGAATATTTTTCCCTGACTTCAAGAGGTATATTTGCAATGAAAGTCACATTTTATCGATAATTTTCCGTCAGCCAACCATTGACACACATGTTAAATGGCTTTTATTTGCGACTTTAATCACAAAAACACAGTGGGATTCAACTCACAGTATTTTTATTAATTCCTTTCCAATCATTGAGTTATAAAAGAAGGCGATTTGAAATATTTCGGAGAAATAAAACTGCCATTAAGGCTTTTAGAAGGATGGTAATTTTGTGATTGCAACCTCATTTTTTAACGTAAAAGAGGCATACGGGAGGAGGATTCAGAAAAGGGAGAGCAAAAACAGCGGGGAAATAACCTGTCCCCGCTCCGAAGAGTCAGGGACAGCGGCAATGCGGGAAAACTTATTTTGTCAGTTCAGCGGTCATATGAACCTGGTTACCGCTGAAAGCTTCGGTAATCTGGTATGAAGATGCGCCAGCCTGTTGTGCCTGAGCGGCAATTTTCGCTTCTGCACCAGACAGTGTAGAGTCAGTTGCGGTTACTGTCTGAGCAGCAAAAGAACCGAAAGAAGAAGCCAGAGCGATAACTGCGACAAAAGTTTTGATGCTTTTCATGATATAAACCCTTCTGAATGTTTGTTTGAATGAGGCGTTTCGCCTCGATTAAATAAATAATAGACCTTAACCCTATCAACAAACAGCGGAATGATTTGCATTTATCTTTCAAATTATCTGAACATAAAAAGAGAAAGGAAAATGACCACAGACTGGTTCACCGCCTTGCAGCAATTTGGGCGCACGCGCAGCGTGTCGGCGATGGAGACTCTGCAACGGCAAGGGGAGCCACAACACAGTCTGTTTTGGCTACAGGAAGGGACTGCCCGGGCGGTATATCACTCCGCACAGGGCCAGGAAAAAGTAAAAGAGTTCTATTTCGCCGGTGAATGCTGTTTTCTCTACCTGAGCTGGCTTACCGGATCGGTGGCGGATTACAGCCTGCAAATGCTGACCCCAGGCAGGATTTGTGAAATCCCGCTGCGTCTGCTTAATAAACCCGAACACCTTGCTGCGCGGTTGGCTCTGCTCAGCCAACAGGTGGTCTACAAGGAAAAGAAAGAGCAGATGTTTTTGCTCAATAATCCCGAACAGCGCTGGCAATATGTGCAGGCCAATTTTCCGGACTGGGAGCAACAGCTCACGCAAAAAGATCTCGCCAGCTACATTGGCATCTCCCCGGTGAGTTTGTCGCGAATTCGCGGACGTCTTAACAAAGGTTAACGACCGACACGCCCGCCCGTCTTATGCTGCCCCCTCTTTCTCTCTGCGGGCAATGCGATGACCCCATTTTTCCTCTCACAGATCCTGGCGGGCCTGTCGTTTGGCCTGGATTTGCTGGCCTTTCAGTTTATCCGTCGACAGTGTTCTCTGCTGACGCTCGCCTGTTCTACCAGCCTGCTGGCTTTCCATTTTTGGCTGCTCGGTGAAAGCAGTGCCTGTGGATTGATGGCGCTGGCCGCCAGCCGATACCTGCTGGCAATCGTCACCACAAGCCAAAGAGTGAAAGGGGGATTTCTCTGTGCGTCGGTGCTATGCAGCGGACTGACCTGGCAACACCCGACGGATATCTTCCCGTTAGCGGGCAGTTTATTCATGACGATTGCCGCATTTCAGCCAACGGCAGCGGGGTTACGGCTGATCACCCTGGGCGGCAGCCTGTGCTGGCTTATCAATAATGTTCTGGCGGGCTCCCCCATGGCAATAGCCATGGAAAGCACGTTTATGCTGAGTACGTTGGTTTCGTACTGGCGGCTAAAGAGAGGTGTGGCGGTGGGCGGGTAACACCAGAAAATATGCAGCAGCGTTTACAAAAAAAGTACCAGGTACGAATAAAAATGGTTTTTAGTACGCGGTACGAATAAAATAAAGGGGCGAGCGCCAGGGAGGCAACAAATGGAGTACATGGAGTTTATTGAGACGCCGACATTCAGTAAGGCCCGTCGGGCACTTATGGATGATGATGAATTTCAGGAGCTGCAAAGCTTTCTACTCGACAACCATGAATATGGCGACACTATCAGCCACACTGGCGGATGCAAAAAGATCCGCTGGAGTCGGCAGGGTATGGGAAAACGAGGTGGTGTTAGAGTGATTTACTACATCAAGCTCGCCAGCGGCAGAGTCTATCTGGTTCTCATTTACCCGAAAAATGTCAAAGATGACCTTACTGAGTCAGAGAAAATCCTTTTAAAAACATTGTCTCAACAGTGGTCATAACAATTTGTCATTAACCTTAAGAGGAGAAGTTTATGGATAAGGCATTGTTTACCCAATTGGTTAACAGCTTACAGGAGATGGTCGAGATAGAGGAAGGCCGCCGTACTCCTGCGCCTGAGCACGTCCATCGTCATCCATTACCTGACGTGAAAGCAATTCGTAAAAACGCTGGAATGAAACAAGCGGAATTTGCCAATACAATTGGTTTGAGCGTGGATCTTGTGCGCAGTTGGGAGCAGCAACGCAGGTTTCCCTCGGGCATTGCGTTAAAAATGTTACGCCTGCTCGAACAACAACCTGACATCATCAATACGTTGAAAACAATTCATGCCTGACGTGCAATAAAACATCAGAAACGAAAAAAGCGCCCGCAGGCGCTCTTTCGACAGTGTTACGCTTATTTGGTCAGTTCTGCGGTCATGTGCACGCGGTCACCGGTGAAAGCTTCGGTGATGTGGTAAGAAGAGGCACCAGCCTGCTGAGCCTGAGCGGCGATTTTCGCTTCTGCACCGTCCATTGTGGAGGAGGTTGCGGTCACTGTCTGTGCAGCGAATGAACCGAAAGAAGAAGCCAGAGCGATAACTGCGACAAAAGTTTTGATGCTTTTCATGATATAAACCCTTCTGAATGTTTGTTGAGGTGAGGCGTTTTGCCTCGATGAAATAAATACTAGACCTGAACCTCATCAACAAAAAGCGGAAGAATTTGCTCTCCACATTCAAAAAAACTGATTTACATCTTAACCCGAAATCAAACGCTGCGGATGGGTATAAATCGTTGCCCTGCCCGGCTTGCAAAAACCCACCAGCGTCAGGTTGCAGCGCTCAGCAACCTCAACGGCCAGCGTGGTCGCAGCGGAAACGGCGAACAGAATTTCCACGCCGCACATGGCGGATTTCTGCACCATTTCATAGCTCGCGCGGCTGGAGACCAGCGCCGCTCCCGTCTGCCAGGACACCCCTTCATGGGCGCGATGACCAAGCAGCTTATCCAGCGCCACGTGACGCCCTACGTCCTCATGCCCACCCACAAGTTGCCCGGAAGGTAGCATCCAGGCGGCCGCATGGGTACAGCCCGTAAGTTTGCCAATCGGCTGGAAATCGGTGAGATGCGCCAGCGCCTGGTCCAAATTTGCCAGATCAAATGTCTGCGTAAACGGCAGTGGTGCGACGGGTTTGCCAATATCGTTCAGTTGCTCAACGCCGCACACGCCACACCCTGTCCTCCCGGCCAGCGCGCGACGACGCTCTTTTAGCCCCATAAACCGACGGCTGGAAAGCTCAATCTGCACTTCCAGACCATTGCAGGACGGCACCACCTCCATACCAAAAATTTCCTGACGGGTTTCGATAATCCCTTCGGAGAGGGAAAAACCGACGGCAAACCACTCCAGGTCTTTGGGGGAGGCCATCATCACCACATGAGAAATGCCGTTATAAACCAGCGCAACAGGCACTTCCTCCGCTAACACATCGGGACGAGAATGTTGCAGATCATCGCGCTTCCAGAGTGCGACCTGGCGGGAACCTGTGATCTGAGTAGCAACTTCGTATTGTTCAGTATGGATTTTGTTCACGTTGTATTAACCGAATTAAAACAGGCGTAACCGCAATGTGGTATTCTGAGTCATACCCCTTTTGGGCCAGGGGATTTACAGCAATTTTGTACCTTTGCGGCGACGACCGCAAAGTAAAAAAAACCTCGTGACAATGTCGAAACAAGGAGCAAACCATGCAGGTCAGCAGAAGGCAGTTCTTTAAGATCTGCGCTGGCGGTATGGCAGGTACAACGGCAGCGGCGCTGGGCTTTGCCCCAAGCGTAGCACTGGCGGAGACGCGGCAATACAAATTACTGCGCACCCGTGAAACGCGAAATACCTGTACATACTGTTCTGTCGGCTGTGGGCTTTTAATGTATAGCCTCGGCGACGGCGCGAAAAACGCCAAAGCATCTATTTTCCATATCGAAGGCGACCCGGATCACCCGGTTAACCGTGGCGCGCTCTGCCCGAAAGGTGCAGGTCTGGTGGATTTTATTCATTCAGAAAGCCGCCTGAAATATCCAGAATACCGTGCGCCAGGCTCCGACAAATGGCAACAAATCACCTGGGATGACGCGTTTGATCGCATCGCAAAACTGATCAAAAAAGACCGCGATGCCAACTACATCGCGCAAAACGCCGAAGGCACTACCGTCAACCGTTGGCTCTCCACCGGTATGCTGTGCGCCTCCGCATCCAGTAACGAAACCGGTTATTTAACCCAGAAATTTACCCGCGCCCTCGGCATGCTCGCCGTGGATAACCAGGCGCGTGTCTGACACGGACCAACGGTAGCAAGTCTTGCTCCAACATTTGGTCGCGGTGCGATGACCAACCACTGGGTAGATATGAAAAACGCCAATCTCATCATCGTGATGGGAGGGAACGCTGCTGAAGCGCATCCGGTGGGATTCCGCTGGGCGATGGAAGCAAAAATCCATAATGGCGCCAAATTAATCGTTATCGATCCTCGATTTACGCGTACCGCTTCGGTCGCGGACTTTTACACGCCTATTCGTTCCGGGACGGATATCGCTTTCCTCTCCGGGGTTCTGCTGTATCTGCTGACAAATGAGAAATACAACCGCGAATACACCGAAGCCTACACCAACGCCAGCCTGATCGTGCGTGAGGACTTCGGCTTCGAAGATGGCCTTTTTACCGGCTATGACGCGGAAAAACGCAAATATGACCGTTCAAGCTGGAACTATGAGCTGGATGAACAGGGCTTCGCTAAGCGCGATACCACCCTTACCCATCCACGCTGCGTGTGGAATTTACTGAAACAACACGTTTCTCGCTATACGCCAGAGGTCGTGGAAAACATCTGCGGTACGCCAAAAGCGGACTTCCTGAAAGTCTGTGAATACATCGCGGAAACCAGCGCTCACGACAAAACAGCGTCGTTCCTGTACGCGCTGGGCTGGACGCAACACTCTGTTGGTGCGCAGAACATCCGTACCATGGCGATGATCCAATTGCTGCTCGGCAATATGGGGATGGCGGGCGGCGGTGTTAACGCCCTGCGCGGCCACTCCAATATTCAGGGGCTGACCGACTTAGGCCTGCTGTCGCAAAGCCTGCCGGGTTATATGACGCTACCAAGCGAGAAACAGACGGATCTGCAAACCTACCTGACGGCAAACACGCCAAAACCGTTGTTGCAGGGTCAGGTCAACTACTGGGGCAACTACTCGAAATTCTTCGTCTCGATGATGAAAGCCTTTTATGGCGAAAAAGCGACGAAAGAAAACAGTTGGGGCTTCGACTTGCTGCCGAAGTGGGATAAGAGTTACGACGTCCTGCAGTATTTCGACATGATGTTTAAAGGTCAGGTGAACGGTTATATCTGTCAGGGCTTCAACCCGGTCGCATCGTTCCCGAACAAAAACAAAGTCGTGGCGGCACTGTCGAAACTGAAATTCCTGGTGACCATCGACCCGCTGAATACGGAAACCTCCACGTTCTGGCAGAACCACGGCGAGTCAAACGACGTTGATTCATCGAAAATCCAGACCGAAGTGTTCCGCCTGCCCTGCACCTGCTTTGCCGAAGAGAACGGCTCCATCGTGAACTCCGGCCGCTGGCTGCAATGGCACTGGAAAGGTCAGGATGCGCCGGGGGAAGCGGTCACCGACGGTGAGATTCTGGCGGGCATCTTCCTGCGCCTGCGCAAAATGTACGCCGAAGAGGGCGGTGCTAACCCTGAACAGGTGCTGAGCATGACCTGGAACTACTCCACACCACACGAACCGGCTTCGGAAGAGGTGGCAATGGAGAGTAACGGCAAGGCGCTGGCGGATATTATCGATCCGGTTACCAATACGGTCCTCGTGAAAAAAGGTCAGCAGCTCAGTTCGTTCGCCCAGTTACGTGACGACGGTACCACCTCCAGCGGATGCTGGATTTTCGCCGGTAGCTGGACGCCGGATGGCAACCAGATGGCCAAACGCGATAATGCCGACCCGTCAGGCCTTGGTAATACGCTCGGCTGGGCATGGGCATGGCCGCTTAACCGTCGCATCCTGTATAACCGCGCCTCCGCTGACCCGCAGGGTAAACCGTGGGATCCGAAACGCCAGCTCCTGAAATGGGACGGGGCGAAATGGGGCGGCGCGGATATCCCGGACTACAGCACTGCAGCACCGGGCAGCGATGTGGGGCCGTTTATCATGCAGCCGGAAGGTATGGGCCGCCTGTTCGCTATCGATAAGATGGCGGAAGGGCCGTTCCCGGAACATTACGAGCCGTTTGAAACACCGCTGGGCACTAACCCGCTGCACCCGAATGTGGTCTCGAACCCGGCCGCGCGCGTCTTTAAAGACGACATGGCCGCGATGGGTAAAGCGGATAAATTCCCGTATGTCGGCACCACTTACCGCCTGACCGAACACTTCCACTACTGGACCAAGCACGCATTGCTGAACGCGATCGCACAGCCGGAGCAGTTTGTGGAAATCGGTGAAAAACTGGCGGGCAAGCTGGGTATCGTCCAGGGCGATACCGTGAAAGTCTCCTCCAACCGCGGCTATATCAAAGCCAAGGCTGTGGTGACCAAGCGTATTCGCACACTGAACGTACACGGCAAAGAGGTGGATACCATCGGTATTCCCATTCACTGGGGTTATGAAGGCGTGGCGAAGAAAGGCTTTATCGCGAACACCCTTACCCCGTTTGTCGGTGACGCAAACACCCAGACGCCGGAGTTTAAGGCCTTCCTGGTGAATGTGGAAAAGGTATAGCGGAGACGAATTATGGCTTACCAATCTCAAGATATTATCCGTCGTTCCGCCACTAACGGTTTTACCCCCGCGCCACAGGCGCGGGATCACCAGCAGGAGGTGGCGAAGCTTATCGACGTCACCACCTGTATTGGGTGTAAAGCCTGTCAGGTAGCCTGCTCGGAGTGGAACGATATTCGTGATGAAGTGGGACATAACGTCGGGGTTTACGATAACCCGGCTGACCTGACCGCTAAGTCATGGACAGTCATGCGTTTTTCCGAAGTAGAGCAGAACGATAAACTGGAATGGCTTATCCGCAAAGACGGCTGCATGCACTGTGCCGATCCGGGTTGTCTGAAGGCATGTCCCTCAGAAGGGGCTATCATTCAGTATGCCAACGGGATTGTCGACTTCCAGTCTGAACAGTGTATTGGCTGCGGCTACTGCATTGCAGGCTGCCCGTTCAACGTGCCGCGCCTAAACCCGGAAGACAACCGCGTCTACAAATGTACGCTGTGCGTAGACCGCGTTACCGTCGGTCAGGAACCGGCCTGCGTGAAAACGTGCCCGACCGGCGCTATCCACTTTGGTAGCAAAGAGGATATGAAAACGCTGGCAGGCGAACGCGTGGCGGAGCTGAAAACTCGGGGTTATGACAATGCGGGCCTGTACGATCCGGCTGGCGTTGGTGGTACACACGTCATGTACGTGCTGCACCATGCCGACAAGCCGAATCTGTATCACGGCCTGCCGGAAAACCCGGAAATCAGCGCAACCGTGAAGTTCTGGAAAGGTATCTGGAAGCCGCTGGCCGCTGTGGGTTTTGCAGCGACATTTGCAGCCAGTATCTTCCACTACGTCGGTGTCGGTCCAAACCGCGCAGAGGAAGAAGACGACAATCTGCATGAAGAGAAAGACGAGGTGCGCAAATGAAAAGACGTGACACCATCGTGCGCTACACGGCGCCGGAACGCATCAACCATTGGGTCACCGCCTTCTGCTTCGTGCTGGCGGCGGTGAGCGGGCTGGGATTCTTTTTCCCATCCTTTAACTGGCTGATGCATATTCTGGGTACGCCGCAGTTAGCGCGTATTCTGCACCCGTTTGTTGGGGTGGTGATGTTCGCGTCGTTCATCATCATGTTCTTCCGCTACTGGCATCACAACCTAATCAATCGGGATGATATCTTTTGGGCGAAGAATATTCGTAAGATCGTCGTCAACGAGGAAGTGGGTGATACCGGGCGCTATAACTTCGGCCAGAAATGTGTGTTCTGGGCGGCGATTCTCTTCCTGGTGTTGTTGCTGGTGAGCGGCATCATCATGTGGCGTCCGTACTTCGCACCCGTTTTCTCTATCCCGGTCATTCGAATCGCGATTATGGTTCATTCGTTTGCCGCAGTAGCGTTAATTGTGGTTATTATGGTGCATATCTACGCCGCACTATGGGTGAAGGGCACGATAACCGCCATGGTGGAAGGCTGGGTAACCAAAACGTGGGCGAAGAAACATCACCCGCGCTGGTACCGTGAAGTCCGCCAGAAAGAGGAAAAAACGACGGAATGAGTATTCGCATAATCCCGCAAGACGAGCTGGAGAAGAGCGAGAAACGCACGGCGGAAGTGATTCCGCCGTTATTATTCCCCAGACTGAAAAATCTCTATAACCGCCGGGCAGAACGCCTGCGCACGTTAGCAGAGCACAATCCGCTGGGTGATTACCTGCGTTTTGCCGCGCTGATCGCCCATGCCCAGGAGGTGGTGCTGTACGACCATCCGCTGGAAATCGATCTGACAGCACGTATCAAACAGGCCGCCGCTGAGGGCAAGCCGCCGCTGGATATCCATGTCCTGCCGCGCGATAAGCACTGGCACCGGCTGCTGCACTCCCTCATTGCCGAACTCAAACCGGAAATGAGTGGGCCTGCGCTGGCCGTCATTGAAAATCTGGAAAAATCCTCCGAACAGGAGCTGGAGCAGATGGCCAGCGCGCTGTTTGCGTCTGATTTTAGCGCGGTGAGCAGTGATAAAGCGCCGTTTATTTGGGCTGCGCTTTCTCTCTACTGGTCGCAAATGGCCAGCCTGATCCCCGGCAAAGCCCGTGCGGAATATGGCGAGCAGCGTCAGTTCTGTCCGGTATGCGGATCGATACCTGTTTCAAGCGTTGTGCATATCGGCACAACTCAGGGGTTGCGCTATCTGCACTGCAATCTTTGTGAAACCGAGTGGCACGTGGTGCGCGTCAAATGCAGCAACTGCGAGCAGACTCGCGACTTACACTACTGGTCGCTGGACAACGAGAAGGCGGCAATCAAAGCCGAAAGCTGTGGCGATTGCGGCACCTATCTGAAGATTCTGTATCAGGAAAAAGATCCGAATGTGGAGCCTGTTGCCGATGATTTAGCTTCGCTGGTGCTCGATGCCCGCATGGAACAGGAAGGGTTCGCCCGCAGTTCCATCAATCCATTCCTCTTCCCGGGCGAAGGGGAGTAAGCGCCATTATCTGTGCCGGGTTGCGCATACGCCCGGCGACAGTTGATACGGTGTGATCACTCCCGCTACACCGGCAAAATCACGTGTATTTCGCGTCACTCATTCACGGCGATGAATCTGCGCTGTCGCCAGGATTATGGCGTCTGGCAGCGTCATGCCATATTCTTGCCACAGTTTACCGCTCCGCTCTGCAATCTAACCTGTGCATGAATAAGGCGTCTTTCTGCCTGTATTTCATCTTTGCGAGACACTTTCCAGATTCACTCGCCTCCTGAAAATCACCTTTCCCACCGACGTCAATCCAGGTTATAACACTGGATATATATACAGAATGGAGATGTGGTAATGGCGCTGGAAATCGGAATTGCAGAGCTGGTCAGGGAGTTTATTGCCGCCGGGCGACCATCCTCGCGAGATAAAAGTATTGATGAACGGAGGGCGGGCTACATCGCCAGTACCGTGCTGGCGGGCGAAACGGAAACCCGGGTAAACGTAGAAGATGTGCATCTCGACGGTATGGCGTTTCGCGTTATCTCCCCGCTTGAGGCAGCCGGCCCATTGTCAACGCTTGTCTATTACCACGGCGGCTGCTTTATCAGCGGCGAGTTTGCCACACATGACAACCAGTTGCGCCAGCTCGCTTTTCATAGCGGCTGCCGGGTGATTGCGGTGCAATATCGTCTGGCCCCGGAGTATCCCTTTCCTGCCGCGCATGATGACGCGTACAGAGGGGCAGAGATTATCTGGCAATACGCCGATGAGCTGGGCGTGGATCGGCAAAAAATCACCCTCGCAGGAGACAGCGCGGGTGGTCATCTGGCACTGGTTACGGCACTTCGTCTTAAAGCAGCGCAGGCATGGCAACCCGCTCAATTGATCCTGATTTATCCAATGCTCGATGCCACCGCCTATTTTGAAAGCTATACCAGCAACGGCGAGGACTATGTGATTACCCGTGACGCGCTGCTGAGCGGCTACGAGCTATATCTCGGTGACACGGATCCCATGCATCCGGAAGCCAGCCCGCTCTGGCGCGATGATTTTAACGGTCTTCCTCCGGTGCATATTCTTACTGCCGAATATGACCCGCTCTGCGATGAAGGCGAAGCGTTGTTTCAACGGCTGACCGAGCAAGGGGTGGCATGTTCCTGCCAGCACCATCTTGGGGTGATTCACGGTTTCTTTCAGCTTGCCGGCATCAGCAAAACAGCTCGCGGGGCGATAAGAGATGTGGCATGGCGGTTGAGAGCGTTACCACATTGAGAACTTAATGAAGGTTTGCGTAGCGGCGAAAGTTCATTAACGCTGCAAGAGATAGCTGAAAGGAAGAAACACCCCTTAACTAAACAAGGAAACACCATGTCCATCGTTGCGCCCGTCGAAAAACAATTTGCCGCTTATAACGCCCATGACATTGAGATGTTCGTGGCCTGTTTTAGCGAAGATTTTACCGCATGGCGTATGCCAGCCACATCCCCTTCCACCCGTGGTCGGGAAGCACTGCGCGCATTTTACAGCCAGCATCGTTTTAACAACCCGGCGCTGAGGGCGGAGTTGCTTAGCCGCACCGTGATGGGCAATAAGGTGTTCGATCACGAAAAAATCTATGGCATCGGCGAGCAGGTTATCGAGAATATGGCGGTGTATGAGATTCAGGATGGCTTGATTAAAACCGCGTGGTTTTACTTTGCTGAATAGCTTTATTTTGCCTGGGTCGAGCCCGGCGCGGGCGCCGGACTCGCTAATCACTCTTCTTCGTTGCCGCCTTCTTCATAGGCGCCATAAGGTTTAGCGGGTAACACGATATAAACCGCCTCAAACAAGGCACCCTGTTTATCGTCGCCAAACAGTTCAACCTGCAACTGAACACGCGCTTTACGCCCGCGAGCCAGTCTGTCGAGGTCACCGCTCAGAGAGCCGAGATCGGCAATTGCGCTCGGTTTACCCGTGATTGGCGTGCTGTAACGGATATGCGCATCGGCAAGAATAATCGTCCCGCCCAGATGCCGCTCGCGCAGCATCAACCAGATAAGCCCCCAGCCCGTTAGCGTCGCCAGCGAAAACAAGCTTCCGGCGAACAGTGTATGGTGCGGGTTCTGGTTGCCCGTCTCCGGCATGGTGGTGATAAATTTCTGACCGGTGTACTGCTGAATGCGCACACCCATCTTTTCGCTGAGTGGAATATGCTGATACCAGGCCTGCTGCAACTGCCCACACCAGTCGCCGCGATGCAGAATATCATCCAGCGTCGCCACGGGTTTGATCATCAGGAAATGGCGCACCGGTGTGGTTTGCGGGGCAGTGATTTCGCCCTCATTGATAAAACCCAGTTTTGCGAAGAACTCTACCGCATCTTCACGTGCGCTACAGGTCACCCGCTTCACACCTTCCTGACGCGCGACAGACTCCAGCGTCATCGCCATCAGCGTGCCGAGCCCTTTATCCTGTACGGAGGGGTGGACGGCCATAAAACGGATCGAAGCCTCATTATCAGCATTGATATATAACCGCCCAACGGCAACGATTTCGCCTTCTTCATCCACAACCATTTGATGATGGGCCATGGCATCCCAGGCGTCACGTTCGGAACCTTTAGGTTGATGCAATGGCTTGCGCAGCATCTCCCAACGGAACTGGTAGTAAAGCTCTAGCTCTTCTTCTGTTTGCGGTACGCGAAGGTGATACATAGCTGTATTCTCTCTTGTTACCCGTGGCAACTCCGCAAGCTGGCTCATACTTGCAACCAGAACGTTACGGGGCCGTCATTAACCAGCGATACCTGCATATCCGCGGCGAATCGTCCGGTCTGTGTTTCTATCTGCTGGCTACGGCAGCGACTGACGAAATAGTCATACAGCGCCTCCGCCTTTTCCGGCGCGGCCCCTCTGGAAAAGCCAGGACGCATGCCGCGTTCGGTATCCGCCGCCAGCGTAAATTGTGACACCACCAGCACGCTGCCGCCGGACTGCTGAACATTGAGGTTCATCTTGCCGTCAGCGTCACTGAAAATACGATACCCCAGTACGCGCTCGCACAGGCGGTTCGCTTTTTGCTCGTCATCTTCCCTTTCGACACCTAACAACACCAAAAGTCCCGGACCGATTTCGCCCGTCACTTCACCCGCCACGGTAACGCTGGCCTGGGATACACGTTGTATCAATGCAATCATGGTTGGTCTTCTTCTTGTTCTGCGGCTTTTTTTAATCGTCGATATTCACCGAGAGTGACAGTTATTTCAGCGCCAAGCAAGACGATACACCATGTCCAGTAGACCCACAGAAACAAAATCGGGACCACCGCCAGCACGCCATAAATGAGCTGGTAAGAAGGAAATGTGGTGATATAAAGCGCAAACCCTTTTTTCCCCGCTTCAAACAATAGAGCGGCGACAAAAGCACCAATCACTGCATCACGATTGGGCACGCGGGTGGTTGGTACAATGCTGTACAACAACCAAAAAGAGATCCACGACAAAATGAGCGGGAAAACGCGCAGCATATTATCTATCGCGCCATTGAGCCCACTGGCCCAACGCAGAGAGAGCAAATAGGAGCTTATCGCCAGGCTTGCCCCGGCAAGCAGCGGCCCCAGCGTCAGGATCATCCAGTAGACAGCAAAGGAGTATATCCGTGGACGCACGCGCGTACTGCGCCAGATAGAATTAAGTGCGCTGTCGATGGAGTACATCAACAGCAATGAGGTGACCACCAACCCACAAGCTCCAACGGCAGTCATTTTGCTTGAATTGGCAACGAACTGTTCGATATAGCGTTGAATCACATCGCCGGTAGTCGGAATAAAATTAGCAAAAACAAAGTGACGCAGTTGGATGCTAACCTCAGAAAACATCGGAAAAGCGGCAAATAACGCAAAGATAACGGCAATGAGTGGCACCAATGAAAGCAACGAAACATAGGCGAGATTTCCCGCCAGTGTTGTCATGTGGTCTTCATCAATACGCAGCCAGAGTAATTTCAGCCACGACCAAATGGGTCGCGTATGGTGTTTCGTTTTATGGCGAATAAATTTCAGCATAACTGCTTCGCAAAATAGTCAGGGAGGGTGTTCTTACCCGTCACCAGAATACTGGTGATCCCCAACTGGTTAGCCCCTTCTATATTATTGGCATTATCATCGAAAAAGACAGTATTATCAGCGCTATAGCCTTCCAGTTCGAGAACACGTTGGTAGATGCGTGCTTCCGGCTTACGCATCCCCATGTCTTGCGAAAGATAAATATGGTCGGCGGCAGCCAAAATTTCCGGGTATTGATCCGGCCAGTACGTGGTATGAAGACTGTTGGTATTGGAGAGCACGACCACGCGGTGCCCCTGCTCACGCAGTTTTTGCATGATGCTGATAACGTCCTTACGCAGGGAGACAAAAACCGCCTGCCAGCCCGTTGCGAACTGCTCAAAGCTTAACGACATAGACATCTCTTCACAGAGCGCTTTGGCAAAATCTTCATCACTGATTTCACCCCGTTCATGAAGCTGGAACGTCTCGCCCATCGTGAAACTTTGTTTGAGCGTCGCAAGCGGCACGCGGCTAAAGTCACTCCATACGCCCAGCACCCGATTGAAGTCGATATCAACGATCACGTTACCCAAATCAAAGATATAGAGCATCTCTCTCTCCTTATTTTCCGTGGAAAGTTAACTGTAGCGGGAAAGTCAGAAGTTGAATAGTTTGCCCGCGCTGGCAAGCAACAGGATTGTGATGGGTAGAGGTTCCCGAACAGACGATGATGAAAAAAGCAGATCCCATTTATCAGGTGGTACGTACTCAGCAAAAGAAAAAGCCGCTGAGAGCAGCGGCTTTTTTCCGGCTGGCCATTACGCCCGCCCGGCATCACGTATCTGGTTAAAAAAGAAGATTAGTCTTCTTTAGAACCACGGTTAGCGCGACGACGATCGTTTTCCGTCAGGTGACGTTTACGAATACGGATAGAGGTCGGGGTAACTTCTACCAGTTCGTCATCATCGATGAACTCCAGAGCCTGCTCCAGAGTCATCTTAACCGGCGGAACCAGAACCGTTGCTTCGTCAGTACCGGACGCACGCATGTTGGTCAGTTTCTTACCGGTCAGGCAGTTTACAGTCAGGTCGTTAGAACGACTGTGAATACCAATGATCTGACCTTCGTAAACTTCTGCGCCGTGGCCCAGGAACAGCTTACCGCGGTCCTGCAGGCTGAACAGTGCAAACGCAACCGCTTTACCCTGACCGTTGGAGATCAGTACGCCGTTCTGACGCTGACCCACATCACCCGGACGAATGTCGTCGTAGTGGCTGAACGTGGAGTACAGCAGACCCGTACCAGAGGTCATGGTCATGAACTCAGAACGGAAGCCGATCAGGCCACGGCTTGGGATAACGTAGTCGAGACGTACGCGGCCTTTGCCATCTGGATTCATGTTTTTCAGGTCGCCTTTACGCTCACCCAGTGCCTGCATCACAGAACCCTGGTGCTGCTCTTCGACGTCCAGCGTGACGTTTTCGAACGGCTCTTGTTTACGGCCGTCGATTTCGCGGAAGATAACTTTCGGACGGGAAACCGCCATCTCGAAACCTTCACGACGCATGTTCTCGATCAGCACCGACAGGTGCAGCTCACCACGACCGGAAACGCGGAATGCATCAGCGTCTTCGGTTTCTTCTACGCGCAGCGCGACGTTGTGTACCAGCTCTTTGTTCAGGCGGTCAAGAATCTGACGAGAGGTAACGTACTTACCTTCTTTACCACAGAACGGAGAGGTGTTTACGCAGAAGAACATGGTTACGGTCGGCTCATCAACAGACAGTGCCGGCAGTGCTTCAACATTCTGCGTATCGCAGATGGTGTCAGAGATGTTCAGCTCGCCCAGACCGGTGATCGCGATGATATCGCCCGCTTCTGCGATATCGCTCTCGATACGCTCCAGACCCAGGTGGGTCAGAACTTTACCGACTTTACCGTTACGGGTTTTGCCTTCGCTATCAATGATAGTGACCTGCTGGTTCGGTTTCACTTTACCGCGTTTGATACGGCCGATACCGATGACGCCAACGTAGTTGTTGTAGTCCAACTGGGAGATTTGCATCTGCAGCGGGCCATCAAGGTCTACGTTTGGTGCCGGTACGCGATCAACGATGGTCTGATACAGCGGCGTCATGTCTTCCGCCATATCTTCGTGATCCAGACCCGCGATACCGTTCAGCGCAGAAGCGTAAACGATAGGGAAGTCCAGCTGTTCGTCGGTAGCGTCAAGGTTTACGAACAGGTCGAATACCTGATCGACAACCCAGTCAGGACGTGCGCCCGGACGGTCGACTTTGTTGATAACAACAATCGGTTTCAGGCCATGAGCAAAGGCTTTTTTGGTCACGAAGCGCGTCTGCGGCATCGGACCATCCATTGCATCAACGACCAACAGAACGGAATCTACCATGGACATGACACGTTCAACTTCACCACCGAAGTCGGCGTGCCCCGGGGTATCAACGATGTTGATACGGTAATCATTCCATTTGATAGCGGTGTTTTTAGCCAGGATGGTAATCCCACGCTCTTTCTCCAAATCGTTGGAGTCCATCACTCGCTCTTGAGTTTCGGCACGCGCATCAAACGTACCGGATTGCTGCAGCAGCTTATCAACCAGGGTAGTTTTACCATGGTCAACGTGCGCGATGATGGCGATGTTACGCAGATTTTCGATCACAACTTTGCCTCAGGCATTTAGAAATAGCGCGTTATTGTACACGGATTAATCGCACTACAAAACAGGATCACAAACATCCCCCGCAAACAAGTATTGCAGGGTTGCTTTGTGATCATTTTCACGAAGCGAAATCGGGCTGCTCAACTAAAATCGCACCAATTCGGTGCTCAATGTTCACATGAAAGCACTGAATTGGTGCAACATAACCATTGTGGTGCAGCCCTTTTGCACTATGGTGCGCATAATAGCGCCTTTTTAGTGACATTTAAAAGTTGGCATAGATTTCGCTTTATCTTTTTCATGGCAACAACGACAGGTTAGCGCCGTAATTGTAGACCTCGTTACCACGACGACAATGATAAATCCGGGAGAGTTTAAGTATGTCCGCTGAACACGTTTTGACGATGCTGAACGAGCACGAAGTCAAGTTTGTTGATTTGCGCTTCACCGACACTAAAGGTAAAGAGCAGCACGTCACGATCCCAGCTCATCAGGTAAATGCTGACTTCTTTGAAGAAGGCAAGATGTTTGATGGCTCCTCGATTGGTGGCTGGAAAGGCATTAACGAATCTGACATGGTACTGATGCCGGACGCCTCTACCGCTGTCATTGACCCGTTCTACGAAGAACCGACTCTGATCATCCGTTGCGATATCCTCGAGCCGGGCACCATGCAGGGCTACGATCGCGACCCGCGCTCCATCGCAAAACGCGCTGAAGAATACCTGCGCGCAACAGGCATCGCAGACACCGTTCTGTTCGGGCCTGAGCCAGAGTTCTTCCTGTTCGACGACGTACGCTTCGGCAGCTCTATTTCCGGTTCCCACGTTGCTATCGATGATATCGAAGGCGCATGGAACTCCTCCACCAAATACGAAGGCGGTAACAAAGGTCACCGTCCGGCTGTTAAAGGTGGTTACTTCCCGGTTCCACCAGTGGACTCCGCACAAGACCTGCGCTCCACTATGTGTCTGGTAATGGAAGAGATGGGCCTGGTTGTTGAAGCTCATCACCACGAAGTTGCAACTGCTGGTCAGAACGAAGTGGCAACCCGCTTCAATACCATGACCAAAAAAGCAGACGAAATTCAGATCTACAAATATGTGGTTCACAACGTTGCGCACCGTTTCGGTAAAACTGCAACCTTTATGCCGAAACCGATGTTCGGTGATAACGGTTCCGGTATGCACTGCCACATGTCTCTGTCCAAGAACGGCGTAAACCTGTTCTCTGGCGACAAATATGCTGGTCTGTCTGAGCAGGCGCTGTACTACATCGGCGGCGTTATTAAACACGCTAAAGCGATCAACGCCCTGTCTAACCCGACTACCAACTCCTACAAACGTCTGGTCCCGGGTTACGAAGCACCGGTTATGCTGGCTTACTCTGCCCGTAACCGTTCAGCTTCCATCCGTATTCCGGTGGTTGCATCTCCGAAAGCGCGTCGTATTGAAGTGCGTTTCCCGGACCCGGCTGCTAACCCGTACCTGTGCTTCGCAGCGCTGCTGATGGCTGGTCTTGATGGCATCAAGAACAAAATCCATCCGGGCGAAGCGATGGACAAAAACCTGTATGACCTGCCAGCTGAAGAAGCGAAAGAAATCCCGCAGGTTGCAGGCTCTCTGGAAGAAGCACTGAACTGCCTGAACGAAGACCGCGAGTTCCTGACTGCGGGTGGCGTATTCACCGACGACGCAATTGATGCTTACATCGCTCTGCGTATCGAAGAAAACGACCGCGTACGCATGACGCCGCACCCGGTAGAGTTCGAGCTGTACTACAGCGTTTAATAATTTAAATCCGAGGGATTTCTTGTTACGGCAAGGCGGCGATTGAGTGAATCCCCGGGAGCATAGAGTTCTATGCTCCCGGGGTAAGCGAAGGAAGCCAACGCCGCTGTAGCGAGAAAGACATAGGATATTTTGTTGCCGTGGAAACTTTCAGCCCATCCTAGATGGGCTTTTTTCTCCACCAACAACCTGAATTACCGCCTTATTTACTTATAAAACGCTATACTGCACTAAAACAGTGCATTCTTTGGGAGACTGCTGGATGGCAAGTGGCTCGTTGCCCGATGCTGGGCAGATCCTCAATTCTTTAATCAACAGCATTTTGCTGGTTGATGACGAGCTGGCGGTACATTACGCCAACCCGGCGGCACAACAACTTCTGGCGCAAAGTTCCCGTAAGTTATTCGGTACGCCTTTGCCGGACCTGCTGAGTTATTTCTCGCTCAATATCGTCCTGATGCGGGAAAGTCTCGATGCCGGACAAGGCTTTACGGACAATGAAGTCACCCTCGTTATCGACGGACGTTCACATATTCTCTCGTTAACGGCGCAACGGTTGCCTGAGGGCCTCATCCTTCTGGAGATGGCACCAATGGACAATCAGCGACGCCTGAGCCAGGAACAGCTCCAGCACGCCCAGCAAGTGGCAGCGCGCGATCTGGTACGCGGCCTGGCGCATGAAATCAAAAACCCGCTCGGAGGCTTACGTGGCGCGGCGCAGTTGTTAAGCAAAGCCCTGCCTGACCCTTCGTTGCTGGAATACACCAAAGTCATCATCGAGCAGGCCGACCGTCTGCGTAACCTGGTGGACCGACTGCTTGGGCCACAACAGCCCGGTATGCACGTAACAGAAAGCATTCATAAAGTTGCTGAACGTGTCGTGAAACTGGTGTCGATGGAATTACCCGATAACGTCACCCTGGTGCGCGACTATGATCCGAGCCTGCCGGAGCTGGCACACGATCCCGATCAGATTGAACAGGTGCTACTGAACATTGTTCGCAACGCACTCCAGGCGCTGGGACCTGAGGGCGGCGAAATTATTCTGCGTACCCGCACCGCGTTTCAGCTCACTCTGCACGGCGTTCGCTATCGCCTTGCGGCACGTATTGATGTGGAAGATAACGGGCCTGGTATTCCGTCAAACCTGCAGGACACGCTGTTTTACCCGATGGTGAGCGGGCGTGAAGGCGGTACTGGCTTAGGGTTATCTATCGCACGAAGTTTGATTGATCAACACTCTGGCAAAATTGAATTCACCAGTTGGCCAGGCCATACCGAGTTCTCGGTGTTCCTGCCTATTCGGAAATAGAGGTGTTTATGCAACGAGGGATAGTCTGGATCGTTGATGACGATAGCTCCATCCGTTGGGTGCTTGAACGCGCGCTCACCGGGGCTGGCTTGAGCTGTACAACGTTTGAAAACGCAAATGAAGTGCTTGATGCGCTTACCACCAAAACGCCGGACGTGCTGCTGTCAGATATTCGCATGCCCGGTATGGACGGTCTTGCCCTGTTAAAGCAAATCAAACAGCGCCACCCGATGCTTCCGGTCATCATTATGACCGCGCATTCCGATCTGGATGCGGCAGTCAGCGCGTATCAGCAAGGGGCGTTTGATTATCTGCCAAAGCCATTTGATATTGACGAAGCGGTGGCGCTGGTTGAGCGCGCCATCAGCCATTATCAGGAACAGCAGCAACCGCGTAATGTGCAGGTAAGTGGGCCAACCACCGATATTATTGGTGAAGCGCCAGCCATGCAGGATGTCTTTCGCATCATTGGCCGTCTGTCGCGCTCGTCTATTAGCGTATTGATTAACGGTGAGTCCGGTACCGGTAAAGAGCTGGTCGCCCACGCGCTGCATCGTCATAGCCCGCGGGTGAAAGCACCTTTTATTGCGCTGAACATGGCGGCCATCCCAAAAGATTTGATCGAATCCGAACTGTTTGGCCACGAGAAAGGGGCGTTTACCGGCGCCAATACCATTCGTCAGGGGCGTTTCGAACAGGCCGATGGCGGTACGCTGTTTCTCGATGAAATCGGTGATATGCCACTGGATGTACAGACCCGCTTGCTGCGCGTTCTGGCCGATGGACAGTTCTATCGTGTCGGTGGCTATGCGCCGGTGAAGGTCGATGTTCGCATCATCGCCGCAACGCACCAAAACCTGGAGATGCGGGTGCAGGAAGGAAAATTCCGCGAGGATTTATTCCACCGCCTGAACGTTATCCGCGTGCACCTTCCGCCGCTGCGTGAACGTCGCGAAGATATTCCCCGCCTGGCGCGCCATTTTCTTCAGGTCGCCGCACGCGAACTGGGCGTGGAAGCGAAGCAGTTGCATCCGGAAACCGAAGCGGCGCTCACTCGCCTGGCCTGGCCGGGTAACGTGCGCCAGTTGGAGAACACCTGCCGCTGGTTAACCGTGATGGCTGCCGGGCAGGAGGTCCTGATTCAGGATTTACCGGCTGAATTGTTTGAAACCACGATCCCGGAAAGCAGCACGGGACAGTCGCTGCCGGATAGTTGGGCAACGCTGTTGGCGCAATGGGCAGACAGAGCGCTACGTTCCGGTCATCAAAACCTGCTTTCCGAAGCACAACCAGAGATGGAACGGACCTTGTTGACCACTGCATTACGTCACACGCAGGGGCACAAACAAGAAGCAGCACGCTTGCTGGGATGGGGACGTAACACCCTGACGCGTAAGCTGAAAGAGCTGGGGATGGAGTAGTCATCCAGCTAAATGTAAAGATTGAATAGCGAGCGCAAATTGCTGCAATTTTGCGCTTTACTGTTCCGATGAGTTCAGTATGATCTTGCCCGTCCACGGGGAGGTCATCATGCTGGAATCACTCATCAATATCGTGTCGAGCAGCGCAGGCGTTAGTGCCGCTGCCAGCCATACGCCACAAGCCGCCGTCGCTGCCGTATTGTGCGCCGCGCTGTTTGGGCTATTTAGCTAAAGCGCCAGCAGGCGCTTCGCTTATCAGGTCACGGTCTGATATCCCCGGCCAGCACATCGCCGCCGGGGAAACCGTTTAAATCACTCTTGAGAACTGCTGCATCCGCGCTTTCTGGCGCAGGTACACGTCAAAGCACATGCAGATGTTGCGAATTAATAAACGCCCTTTCGCCGTTACTTCAATACCCTGCTCGTTAATCTCCACCAGCCCATCAGTCGCCAGTGGCTTTAGCAGTTTCAGGTCTTCGGCAAAGTAGTCGTTAAAGCGCAAATCCCATTGATTCTCAATGCTGCTGAAATCGAGACGGAAGTGGCAAATAAGCGCTTTAATCACGTCACGACGAATACAGTCATCACGGGTCAGCGCAATTCCCCGCCACAAGGCATTGCCGGTTTCGTCCACTTGTTGGTAATAGGCTTTTAACTCTTTCTGATTCTGCGCGTAACTGTCGCCAATCATACTGATGGCCGATACGCCCATCCCCAACAGATCGGTATCGCCCTGGGTGGTGTAACCCTGGAAGTTACGGTGGAGGACACCATCGCGCTGAGCCACAGCCAGCTCGTCATCGGGGCGGGCAAAGTGGTCCATGCCGATGAACTGATAACCCGCATCAGTCAGCGAGACAATGGTCTGCTGCAGGATATCCAGCTTTTGTTGAGCGGACGGCAGATCTGCGTCTTTGATTTTACGCTGGGCCGCAAACAGGGTGGGAAGATGCGCGTAGTTAAACACGCTCAGGCGGTCCGGGCTCAGCTCAGCCACCCGACTCAGGGTAAAAGCAAAACTTTCCGGCGTCTGTTTTGGCAAACCATAAATCAAATCAATATTGGTCGAGGTGAAGCCAATGTCGCGCGCACGTTTAATCAGCGCAAAGATGAAGGCCTCGTCTTGCTCACGGTTAACCAGCCGCTGGACTTCTTTATTAAAGTCCTGTACGCCCATGCTCAGGCGGTTAAAGCCTTCCGATCGCAAATGATCCAGGACATCCAGCTCAATTTCACGCGGATCCACTTCAATGGAGATTTCCGCATCGGCCTCGAATTGAAAATGACCACGCAGTAAGCTCATCAGGCGGCTAATTTGCGCTTTATTCAGGTAGGTTGGCGTACCACCACCCCAGTGAAGCTGGCTGACACGACGGTCAGTGAACAGCGGCGCACGGTGGATAATCTCTTGTTCCAGTGCATCCAGATATTGGTCAGCTTTATGCTGTTGGCGCGTAACAATCTTATTGCAGCCACAGAAATAACAAAGCTTATGGCAAAACGGAATGTGCACATACAGTGACAACGGCCGCCCTGGATAACGTGCGACGGCACTACGGAAATTTTCTTCGCCATAGTCAGCGGAAAATTCCAGTGCGGTGGGGTAGGACGTGTAGCGCGGCCCGGAATAGTTATATTTCTGGATAAGGGCCAGATCCCAGTCAATTCGTTGCTCAGACATGCTCACTCCTTCCGATAACGCCGCTGGCGGGTACGGCGGCCCGGCCTGACCTCATTTCGGGTCATAAGCCGGTTGCGCAGCCACAGTTTGCGCCGCGACAACCGCTGTAGTTTAACGAATAACCACACCAGATAACATATAACCGGAAGGGTTATAAGCAGGACAGCCAGGCCCATACCTGACCGTTAATTGCCACCTTTGAGTAGGCGCATCATATCTTCCCGGCCTTCTTCCTCTTCTTCTTCGTCATCGTCGTAGGAGAGGCCCAGTTGCTGCATTAATTCATCAATGCGGTCAAGTTTAGCGTCTACCCAGCTTTGCTCTTCAGCGCTCAGGGTTTCGCCCTCTTCAAGTCTTTCCAGCAGCGCGTCCAGGCGCTCATCGTTCTCCAGCAGATCCAGTTCAGCTTGCGGTGAAAGCATAGGTTTCTCGCTCTTTGGTTTGTGCTGCTTTTTGACCTGGGGCTCGGTCGCACCCAGTGGGATCGGTTTCTTGCTGCCAACGCGTGGATCGGCCTGAGAAGCGCCTTTTCCTGAGCCAGAAGACGCGCTCGCACCGCTTGCACGGCTGCCAGCCGCATTGCCACGGTGCTTTTTATCGCGCTTACGGTCACGCCCTTCCTGGTTGAGTTCTTCACGTGATTTACGGTGCGCTTTGCCAGGTGTTTTGCCGCGCGGAGTGGTTGAAGGTTTTTTCATGATAATCGGCTTAGATGGTTTTATTCAGTATAGAATTGCGGCGGAATCTAGCAGAAAGCAAGCAAAGAAAAAAGGCGACAGAGTAATCTGTCGCCTTTTTTTCTGACCCTCAACCCTCAATGGGTACAACGTTCCCTGTTTGCTTACAACACACCCTGTTTTTCCCTTAGCATGTCACGTTCCGTGTTATGGTCCTTTTATTCCCTTTTAAGACTGTCATCCGGACAGTTTCCTGGTCTTCGCCTCCTGGCGCTCCTGACCCCTCATCCTTAAGTCTTCATCCCGCAGGCTTCCTCGCCTTTACAAATACTTTACCTGCTTAATTTAAACTCACAAGTAACAAAACGCCCCAAAAACACAAATTCAGAAAATTCTCTAAGAACAAAACCTTTTTATTCATTAACTTACATTTTTATGACCCTGCAATTTCTCTGAAAATTCGCATAAGCTTTATGGCAAATATCCTACAAACGACAGGGGTATTCTCTGGCAGATATCCGTTGACGAGAAAAACAGCCTTTTACGTGGGTTCAGGTATAATCCCCCCATGCCCGAGATTACGGAGACGACCATTTTGACTAACTGGAACTACCAACAGACGCATTTTGTCACCAGTGCGCCTGATATTCGCCACTTACCCGCCGACACTGGTATAGAAGTGGCTTTTGCCGGCCGCTCCAATGCAGGGAAATCCAGCGCACTTAACACGCTGACAAATCAGAAAAGCCTGGCTCGTACATCCAAAACACCCGGACGTACGCAGCTGATTAACCTGTTCGAAGTGGCCGAAGGCAAACGCCTGGTGGACTTACCGGGTTACGGTTACGCAGAAGTGCCAGAAGAGATGAAACTCAAGTGGCAGCGTGCCTTAGGGGAATATCTTGAGAAGCGCCAGTGCCTGCAGGGTCTGGTTGTACTGATGGATATCCGTCATCCGCTTAAGGATCTCGATCAGCAGATGATCCAGTGGGCGGTCGAGAGCAATGTGCAGATTCTGGTGTTGTTGACGAAAGCAGACAAGCTCGCCAGCGGTGCACGTAAGGCGCAGCTTAATATGGTGCGCGAAGCAGTGGTTGCCTTTAATGGTGACGTGCAGGTTGAAGCATTTTCGTCATTGAAGAAGCAGGGCGTAGATAAATTGCGCGAGAAGCTGGATAACTGGTTTAACACCATTGCGCCGATTACCGAACAAACCACCGAAGAATAACCCTTAAGCGCGGCATCCGTCCGCGCTTTTTCTTTCTTTCGCCCAATAAAAAACGCCCCAGTCATTTCTGACTGGGGCGGCTAAATATTCAGCCAAATCCGATTACGTGAAGTAAAAGGTCTGAAAGATAGAACATCTTACCTCTGTACCCTACGTGTTTAACTCTACTCCCTTTTCGTTTTCGCACAAAGCATTTTTTGTAGTTTTTTTTCAACCTTTACATAGGGAATTCTAATGATCGTCACAAAATGTACTGGTTATGTTGCTTACTTACAGAAAAAGAAGCTTATATGACCAGTACTTAGTGCGCTTGATCCCAGTTTTGCCCACTACCGACTTCCACCAGCAGCGGCACATCCAGTTTGGTACTGCTTTCCATTAACTCGTGGATCTTTTGCGATACCGCATCCACATCGTCTTTATGCACTTCAAAGACCAGTTCATCGTGTACCTGCATGATCATTTTCACGCGCGGTTTTTCCGTTTGCAGCCACGCATCAACAGCAATCATTGCGCGTTTGATAATGTCTGCTGCCGTGCCCTGCATGGGTGCGTTGATAGCCGCACGCTCTGCACCGGCCCGACGCGCTGCGTTACTGGATTTGATGTCCGGCAGATAGAGACGACGCCCTTCCAGGGTTTCAACATAGCCCTGCTCTTTCGCCTGTGCGCGGGTGCGCTCCATATAATCCAGTACACCCGGATAGCGTTCGAAGTAGAGATCCATATACTTCTGCGACTCTTTACGCGGGATATTGAGTTGGCGGGATAAACCAAACGCGCTCATGCCATAAATCAGACCGAAGTTGATAGCTTTCGCGCTGCGTCGCTGTTCGTTCGACACACTTTCCAGCGGTAAACCAAACACTTCGGCCGCCGTTGTACGGTGGATATCCTTCCCTTCAGCAAAGGCAGAGAGCAGGCCTTTATCCCGCGACAGATGCGCCATAATGCGCAATTCAATTTGCGAGTAGTCAGCGGAAACAATGACGTAGTCTTTTGGCGCGATAAACGCCTGGCGAATACGTCGGCCTTCCTCATTGCGCACCGGAATGTTTTGTAAGTTGGGATCGGTGGAGGACAGACGCCCGGTCGCCGTGACAGCCTGGTGATAGGAAGTGTGTACGCGCCCGGTCTTTGGATTAATCATCAGCGGCAGCTTATCGGTGTAAGTCGATTTCAGTTTCGACAAACCACGGTGCTCAAGAATGACTTTGGGCAAAGGGTAATCCAGCGCCAGCTCTTCCAGAACCTCCTCGGAGGTTGAGGGTGCGCCGCCCGGTGTCTTCTTCAGCGGTTTGATGCCCTGTTTTTCAAAGAGAATCGTCTGCAGTTGTTTGGTTGAAGAAAGGTTAAAAGGCTCGCCTGCGATTTCATGGGCCTTCTTCTCTAATTCGGCCAGACGCAGGGCAATTTCTTCGGAATGTTTGTGCAGCACCGCAGGATCGATATTAACGCCATTACGCTCTACGCGGGAAAGCACCGGTACCAGGGGAATCTCTATGTTCTGGAAGATATTTAAAGGGCCAGCATTCTTTTGCAGTTCCGGCCACATCTTCAGGTGCAGTTGCAGCGTAACGTCTGCATCTTCCGCAGCATAACGCCCGGCCTGCTCCAGATCGATCTGATTAAAGGTCAGTTGGTTTTTGCCTTTACCCGCAATCTCTTCAAATGTAATGGTTTTATGCTTTAACCAGCGATCAGACAGGCTGTCCATATCATGACGACCGGCGACGCTATCCAGCGTGTAGGATTCCAGCATGGTATCAAAGGCAATGCCGCGCAGCTCAATGCCATAATTCTGCAAAATGCCACGGTCATATTTGAGGTTTTGACCCACTTTTTGGACCTTCTCATCTTCAAGCAGGTCTTTCAGTAATTCGAGCGCCCGATCGCGCGAAATCTGGGCTGGTGCATCCAGGTAATCATGCGCGACCGGAACATAAGCGGCTACACCAGGTTCGGTCGCAAACGAGAGCCCCACCAGATTAGCGCTGATATTATCCAGACTGTCCGTTTCAGTATCGAAGGCAAACACTGACGCTTTTTTGAGTTTCGCAATCCACTCGTTTAACACGTCCTCATCAAGAATGGTGACGTAGTTATCAAACGACAGGACCGCAGCAGACACTTCCGCCTCTGCTTCAACGACAACCGTCTCTTGCGGCTTACTAGCCGGTTTAGCGCCTTTTGCCTGAAGCCATTTACCGCCTTCCAGATCCGTAATCCAGCGCTTAAATTCATATTTTTTAAACAGATTGAGTAGCGTATCCGCTATCGGTTGTTGAACTTCCAATTGTTCGCAGGTCAGCTCCAGCTCAACATCCGTTTTAATGGTCGCCAGTTGATAAGAGAGGTAAGCCACCTCTTTATTTTGCTCCAGCTTCGCCGCCATATTTTTGGCGCCGCGGAAAGAGAGTTCGGCAATCTTTTCCGGCTCGGCGTACAGCGTATCCAGGCCACCAAGCCCTTGTAATAACGCCTGTGCGGTTTTTTCACCCACGCCCGGAACACCAGGAATGTTATCTGAAGAGTCGCCCATTAAAGCGAGGAAATCGATGATCAACTCCGGCGGCACGCCGTATTTGGTTACGACCTCTTCTGGCCCCAGGACAGTATTGGTCATGGTGTTGATAAGCGTAATGCCTGGCGTTACCAACTGAGCCATGTCTTTATCGCCGGTACTGATCAGGACCGGACGCCCTGCTTTTTCGGCTTCGCGCGCCAGCGTGCCGATAACATCGTCAGCCTCTACGCCTGAAACGGCCAGCAACGGTAGTCCCATCGCTTTGACCATTTCATGCAACGGCTCGATCTGCGCGCGCAGATCATCCGGCATTGGCGGACGGTGAGATTTATAGTGCTCAAACAGTTCGTCACGGAACGTTTTGCCCTTCGCATCAAACACCACTGCGGCATGTGTCGGCTGATACTGCAGGATCAGACTGCGCAGCATATTCAGGACGCCATACATAGCGCCAGTAGGCTCGCCTGCACTGTTAGTCAGCGGCGGAAACGCATGGTATGCGCGGTAGAGATAGGAAGAGCCGTCAACAAGGATAAGTGGGTTTTCTGGGATCTGAACCATGATGTCCATGCCTGTTTATCAATTTATGGCTAAAGGATGCCACAGACGGGCAAAAACATCAGTTTTTCACCGCATTTGCCGAAAAAGATTTCACGATCTGCGGGATCGCTTCCTGCGTCTTCCTGTGGATAAGTTTGTGAATTATTTCTTAAGGACTGGATTATTGTGCATTTTTTTCGATCGCAGAAAAGTAAGTCTTCTTATTTTTCAATGCATTAAAAAAAGAGAAACGATCATTATTGCCTTTTGGCGACAATTTGCTCCATGTGGATATAAGAAAAAGTAATTTGATTTAGCACAACATCTTACGACCGCACACTAAGGCTAACCTTTACTCAATCATATGAGGTGTTTTCTGATAAGATCAGCGCCTTGCATGCGCCATGATGTTCATGCTGTGATTAACCATTTGAATAAATTAACTATGTCGAGACTGCTCGTTGTATGCACTCTGGTATTGAGTGTCATACTCACCATCCTGGTGACTATCTTCTGTTCTGTACCGATCATTATCGCCGGTATTATTAAGCTATTACTGCCGATTCCGGTACTGTGGCGCGCTATCTCTGCATTTTGTAATTTTATGATGTATTGCTGGTGTGAAGGACTGGCCTGGCTGCTGCATCTTAACCCGCATCTCCAGTGGGATATTGAAGGCCTGGAAGGGCTGAACAAAAAGAACTGGTACCTGCTTATCTGCAACCACCATAGCTGGGCAGATATCGTGGTGCTGTGCGTGCTTTTCCGCAAACATATCCCGATGAATAAGTACTTTCTTAAGCAACAGTTGGCCTGGGTCCCCTTTATTGGGCTGGCCTGCTGGGCGCTGGATATGCCGTTTATGCGTCGCTATTCACGGGGCTACCTGATACGCCATCCCGAGCGGCGCGGTAAAGATGTGGAGACCACGCGCCGTTCCTGCGAGAAGTTTCGTCTCCACCCGACAACCATTGTGAATTTCGTTGAAGGTTCACGCTTTACCGATGAAAAACGTGTCAAGACACGATCGGCATTCAATAACCTGCTCCCCCCTAAAGCAGCAGGGATAGCGATGGCCCTCGGCGTTTTGGGCAAGCAATTCGATAAATTGCTTGATGTTACGCTCTGCTATCCGGAAAACGACAAAAAACCGTTTTTTGATATGTTAAGCGGGAAGTTAACGCGCATTGTTGTTCGCGTAAATTTGTTATCGGTTAACGAAGATTTGCATGGCGATTATGTTAACGATAAGAACTTTAAGCGCGGTTTTCAGCAGTGGCTAAATGCGTTATGGAGCGAGAAAGACCAGCAAATTGACGCAATCAAACGTGGATATAACAACGCCGGTCAATGACCGGCGTTTATGGTATTACTTCTTCTCAACAAGGTATCGAACCGTGTCAGCATACTGCTGTACGAAGATATCCATGCTGCTGGTATCCATGCCTTGCATATTCAACTGATATTTGCCGTTAACATACATGGCCGGAACACCCTGTAACTGCAAGTCAGCAGCCGCTTTCTCTTGTTGAGCAACCAGTGATTTCACAACAAAGCTATTCCACGCCGCATCGTACTCTTCACCTTTGACGCCAGCTTTGATAAAGACATCGCGGATATCAGCAACAGACTGAACGGTTTGTGTTTTCTGCACGGCCTCAAACATCGGTGCGGTGATTTTGTCTTCCACGCCAAGAGCCATTGCAACAGCCCATGCCTGAGTCATCTCTTTGCCCAACGGGCCAAGGAACTCAACATGGTATTTCGTCATCTTAGTGCCTTCCGGCAGCTTCTGTTTTACAGCATCCGCAACATGCCATACATGTTCAAAGTCGTAGCAGTGCGGGCAATAGAATGAGAAAAACTCCAGGACTTGTGGTTCGCCAGCAACCGGTTTATCGAGCGTAATGTACTGTTTACCATCGGTAAATTGTGCTGCCGAAGCGCTAAAAGCCAGAATCATTCCTGCCAGCGCCAGCCAAATTTTCTTCATGATTAAATCTCTCCAGGATGTGTCACACATTAGTAAATCGGCATTAATTGTAGAGGCGGTTCTTGCAACGCCTTTACCTGCCCAAGAAAAGTCGCCGTCTGATCGCGCCAGTAATCTTCCCCAGTTAACCACGGGAAGTTTTTGGGAAAAGCCGGATCATCCCAGCGACGGATAATCCACGCCAGATAGTAAACCAGGCGCATAGCGCGAAGCGGTTCAATAAGGCTGAGTTCGGCCGTATCAAATTCGCAGAATTCTTCATAGGCCTCGATAATCATCTCAAGTTGCATGCGCTGCTCGGCTTTGTCGCCATGCAACAACATCCAGAGATCCTGAATCGCCGGGCCATTACGGGCGTCATCCAGATCCACAAACAGCGGACCATCGCGCCAGAGTATATTCCCGGCATGACAGTCGCCATGTAAGCGCAGATTGGTAAAACGATTATGCCAGTGCGCCATGACGGCTTCGATAAGCTGATCGGCGGCACGTAAGAAACTGTCTTTCAACGAGGCTGGGATAAGCGCAGAATCTTCAAAGACCTGACGAGGCTCAAGAAGATACTCCTTCACCCCCATATCCGGACGGTGGACGAATAGTGCCTTACGGCCGGTTTGATGCAGGCGACCAAGATAGCGGCCAACCCATTCCATTTGATCCAGATTATCCGCTTCGAACTGACGCCCCCCGACGCTCGGGAAAACCGCATAATAAAACCCCTGATGGGTCAGTAAGGTTTGATTGTCGAAGGCGAGCGGTGCGGCAACAGGAACTTCATCACCCAGAAGATCCAGCGCAAATCGATGTTCTTCCTGGAGTTGTTCTGCGGACCAGCGTTCAGGACGGTAGAACTTCACCACATAACGGCGACGGTCTTCGTCCTGAAACTGGTAAACACGGTTCTCATAGCTGTTAAGAGGAGTAAGACCGGAGTCGACCCGAATTCCCCGCTCAAACAACGCATCCATGATCGTGTCAGGATGGAGAGTCTGGAAAGTAAAAGCGTTATGGTTCATCCCATTATCCGCAAATAAAGCCGAATGATTGAGGATATCATTTCACTGCGCTTTCGGTGGCTTCACTTACAAGCTTTTACTCTTTAATTACGCCACGTGCGCGGAGCAAAGCAGTTTTAAAATCTTCTTCATAATCTTTCTTAATACCCGGAATTACCGCATCTTTATCTGAGTCACGCATTTTCAGGTGATAAATCAGAATGTCGTCACTTAAATCGATAAGCTCTCCCTCATAACCTGATTCATTCGCCAGTTTCTGTAAAAATTGCATCAGACTTAATTCTGGTTCTTTCTGCCACGCAGGCTGGAGGAGTTCGATAACTTCATTCAGGCGTTTACATTTCATGGTGGTGCTCCTTACTCTTGGTACAGACACGTTATCAGGGTCAAACCCACAATAAAAGAGGCGATAAGGTTGATTAAAAAGGGTGTGGTAACAGGTGTGATACTCGCAGGCGGTAAAGCCTCGCGGATGGGAGGTCAGGATAAAGGATTACTGGTGCTAAAAGGAAAACCGCTGTGGGAATACGTCGCACACGCGATGGCGCCTCAGGTGGGGCACATTGTGATCAGTGCAAACCGTAATCTGAAAAGCTACCGGGCAAGCGGCTTACCCGTGTACCAGGATCAACTGGTTGATTTCCCCGGTCCACTGGCAGGTATGCTGTCTGTTATGCAGCAGTGCGAGAGTGAGTGGTTTCTGTTCTCTCCTTGCGACACACCTTACATTCCGGACAATCTGCTCGAGCGATTAAGTGCAGAATGTAAGAGCACAAATCCGGTGTGGGTGCATGATGGTGAACGTGACCATCCAACGATTGCCCTGGTGAACCGTATCAACGCGCCGCAACTGCAAGACTACCTTAGCCGAGGAGAACGCCGGGTCATGGTTTTTATGCGTGAAGTCGGAGGGCATTCCGTCGACTTTAGCGATACAAAGGAAAGCTTTGTGAATGTGAATACACCAGAAGATCTGGCGCGCTGGCAGGAGAAAGTATGATACCCGCACTGGCTATTGCCGCCTGGAGTGGTACCGGAAAGACGACGCTACTAAAAAAGCTGATTCCTGCATTATGCGAGCAAGGGATCCGCCCCGGTCTGATTAAGCATACCCATCATAATATGGACGTTGATAAGCCCGGTAAGGACAGTTACGAGTTACGTAAAGCCGGTGCAGCACAAACGATTGTGGCCAGTTCGCAACGCTGGGCCTTAATGACCGAAACGCCGGATGAGCCGGAGCTTAATTTAGCGTATCTGGTCAGCCGAATGGATGCTTCTACGCTGGATCTGGTGCTCGTTGAGGGCTTTAAGCACGAAGCAGTCGCTAAGATCTTACTGTTTCGTCAGGGCTGCGGACACAGAGAAGAAGAACTTATTATCGATAAACATGTCATCGCTATCGCCAGTGATGTCCCGCTGGCCGTGGATGTTCAGCTTTTAGATATCAATGATATAGAGCAGATTTCGGCATTTGTTATGCGCTGGTTAGGGCGTTAAGGAAGGTTACCATCAGGAGGAAAAGTGTCTGGTAATAAATTAAAGCGTGAAAACGCAAAAAGCCCATCCGTGAGGATGGGCTTCTTACTTGTTTGATGCCTGGCAGTTTATGAATCACGTTGTGATTCACCCTTCGGGCCGTTGCTGCGCAACGTTCAAAAGCTCTCGCTTTTGTCCTACTCTCTGTCGAGTAGCGAACTGCCCCGAAGACTGGTGCAGGTCTTTTAATTTGATGCCTGGCAGTTCCCTACTCTCACATGGGGAGACCCCACACTACCATCGGCGCTACGGCGTTTCACTTCTGAGTTCGGCATGGGGTCAGGTGGGACCACCGCGCTAAAGCCGCCAGGCAAATTCTGTTGCCAGAAACGAATCTTTTTCACTGTGGCTGCGTTGGCTGCATTCGTAAAGTCAGTCACATACTCATGTATGCTCCTTCCTTTCCTTCATTTGCCGCCTTGCCTCAGCGTAAAATCTTTCGTTCCCGAAAATCTGTAATCAATGCTGAAAATCTTCTCAATCCGCCAAAACATCTTCGGCGTTGTAAGGTTAAGCCTCACGGTTCATTAGTACCGGTTAGCTCAACGCATCGCTGCGCTTACACACCCGGCCTATCAACGTCGTCGTCTTCAACGTTCCTTTAGTGGACTTAAAGTCCAAGGGAGAACTCATCTCGGGGCAAGTTTCGTGCTTAGATGCTTTCAGCACTTATCTCTTCCGCATGTAGCTACCGGGCAATGCCATTGGCATGACAACCCGAACACCAGTGATGCGTCCACTCCGGTCCTCTCGTACTAGGAGCAGCCCCCCTCAATTCTCCAGCGCCCACGGCAGATAGGGACCGAACTGTCTCACGACGTTCTAAACCCAGCTCGCGTACCACTTTAAATGGCGAACAGCCATACCCTTGGGACCTACTTCAGCCCCAGGATGTGATGAGCCGACATCGAGGTGCCAAACACCGCCGTCGATATGAACTCTTGGGCGGTATCAGCCTGTTATCCCCGGAGTACCTTTTATCCGTTGAGCGATGGCCCTTCCATTCAGAACCACCGGATCACTATGACCTGCTTTCGCACCTGCTCGCGCCGTCACGCTCGCAGTCAAGCTGGCTTATGCCATTGCACTAACCTCCTGATGTCCGACAGGATTAGCCAACCTTCGTGCTCCTCCGTTACTCTTTGGGAGGAGACCGCCCCAGTCAAACTACCCACCAGACACTGTCCGCAACCCGGATCACGGGTCCACGTTAGAACATCAAACATTAAAGGGTGGTATTTCAAGGTTGGCTCCACGCAGACTGGCGTCCACGCTTCAAAGCCTCCCACCTATCCTACACATCAAGGCTCAATGTTCAGTGTCAAGCTATAGTAAAGGTTCACGGGGTCTTTCCGTCTTGCCGCGGGTACACTGCATCTTCACAGCGAGTTCAATTTCACTGAGTCTCGGGTGGAGACAGCCTGGCCATCATTACGCCATTCGTGCAGGTCGGAACTTACCCGACAAGGAATTTCGCTACCTTAGGACCGTTATAGTTACGGCCGCCGTTTACCGGGGCTTCGATCAAGAGCTTCTCCTTACGGATAACCCCATCAATTAACCTTCCGGCACCGGGCAGGCGTCACACCGTATACGTCCACTTTCGTGTTTGCACAGTGCTGTGTTTTTAATAAACAGTTGCAGCCAGCTGGTATCTTCGACTGATTTCAGCTCCACCCGCAGGGGCTTCACCTACATATCAGCGTGCCTTCTCCCGAAGTTACGGCACCATTTTGCCTAGTTCCTTCACCCGAGTTCTCTCAAGCGCCTTGGTATTCTCTACCTGACCACCTGTGTCGGTTTGGGGTACGATTTGATGTTACCTGATGCTTAGAGGCTTTTCCTGGAAGCAGGGCATTTGTTACTTCATCACCGTAGTGACTCGTCATCACACCTCAGCCTTGATTATCCGGATTTGCCTGGATAATCAGCCTACATGCTTAAACCGGGACAACCGTCGCCCGGCTAACATAGCCTTCTCCGTCCCCCCTTCGCAGTAACACCAAGTACAGGAATATTAACCTGTTTCCCATCGACTACGCCTTTCGGCCTCGCCTTAGGGGTCGACTCACCCTGCCCCGATTAACGTTGGACAGGAACCCTTGGTCTTCCGGCGAGCGGGCTTTTCACCCGCTTTATCGTTACTTATGTCAGCATTCGCACTTCTGATACCTCCAGCATGCCTCACAGCACACCTTCGCAGGCTTACAGAACGCTCCCCTACCCAACAACACATAGTGTCGCTGCCGCAGCTTCGGTGCATGGTTTAGCCCCGTTACATCTTCCGCGCAGGCCGACTCGACCAGTGAGCTATTACGCTTTCTTTAAATGATGGCTGCTTCTAAGCCAACATCCTGGCTGTCTGTGCCTTCCCACATCGTTTCCCACTTAACCATGACTTTGGGACCTTAGCTGGCGGTCTGGGTTGTTTCCCTCTTCACGACGGACGTTAGCACCCGCCGTGTGTCTCCCGTGATAACATTCTCCGGTATTCGTAGTTTGCATCGGGTTGGTAAGCCGGGATGGCCCCCTAGCCGAAACAGTGCTCTACCCCCGGAGATGAATTCACGAGGCGCTACCTAAATAGCTTTCGGGGAGAACCAGCTATCTCCCGGTTTGATTGGCCTTTCACCCCCAGCCACAAGTCATCCGCTAATTTTTCAACATTAGTCGGTTCGGTCCTCCAGTTAGTGTTACCCAACCTTCAACCTGCCCATGGCTAAATCACCGGGTTTCGGGTCTATACCCTGCAACTTAA
Source organism: Phytobacter diazotrophicus (assembly GCF_052061655.1). Classification (NCBI taxonomy): domain Bacteria; kingdom Pseudomonadati; phylum Pseudomonadota; class Gammaproteobacteria; order Enterobacterales; family Enterobacteriaceae; genus Phytobacter; species Phytobacter diazotrophicus. The sequence goes on from NZ_CM125428.1 coordinate 5,616,956, forward strand.
CGCCCAGTTAAGACTCGGTTTCCCTTCGGCTCCCCTATTCGGTTAACCTTGCTACAGAATATAAGTCGCTGACCCATTATACAAAAGGTACGCAGTCACCCCATTAAGAGGCTCCCACTGCTTGTACGTACACGGTTTCAGGTTCTTTTTCACTCCCCTCGCCGGGGTTCTTTTCGCCTTTCCCTCACGGTACTGGTTCACTATCGGTCAGTCAGGAGTATTTAGCCTTGGAGGATGGTCCCCCCATATTCAGACAGGATACCACGTGTCCCGCCCTACTCATCGAGCTCACAGCCTGTGTGCTTTCGTGTACGGGGCTGTCACCCTGTATCGCGCGACTTTCCAGACGCTTCCACTAACACACAAGCTGATTCAGGCTCTGGGCTGCTCCCCGTTCGCTCGCCGCTACTGGGGGAATCTCGGTTGATTTCTTTTCCTCGGGGTACTTAGATGTTTCAGTTCCCCCGGTTCGCCTCGTTTGACTATGTATTCATCAAACGATAGTGCAACGGATTGCACTGGGTTTCCCCATTCGGACATCGCCGGGTCAAAGGTTCATATCACCTCGCCGGCGCTTTTCGCAGATTAGCACGTCCTTCATCGCCTCTGACTGCCAGGGCATCCACCGTGTACGCTTAGTCGCTTAACCTCACAACCCGAAGATGTCTTGTTCTGTCCGGTTTGTTACGCGTTGTGAATACTGCGTTGTTCCGTACTCGCGATGCTCATGGACATTAAGTCCACTCCGCTCGCTGCGTGCGGTACGCCTTGTCTTCACGTCGCTCACGTCACCTTTTACAGTGTCATCTTCTGATTGCGATAATTTGAGAGACTCGAACACACCGTCATCTGTTCTTATTACGGAGAACAGACACTGTGTGTCGTTTCAATTTTCAGCTTGATCCAGATTTTTAAAGAGCAAATATCTCAAACATCACCCGAAGATGAGTTTTGAGATATTAAGGCAGGTGACTTTCACTCACAAACCAGCAAGTGGCGTCCCCTAGGGGATTCGAACCCCTGTTACCGCCGTGAAAGGGCGGTGTCCTGGGCCTCTAGACGAAGGGGACACTGAAGTCTCACTCGCAAGACGCCTTGCTTTTTACTTTTCATCAGACAATCTGTGTGAGCACTACAAAGGCAGGTTCTTTAAGGTAAGGAGGTGATCCAACCGCAGGTTCCCCTACGGTTACCTTGTTACGACTTCACCCCAGTCATGAATCACAAAGTGGTAAGCGCCCTCCCGAAGGTTAAGCTACCTACTTCTTTTGCAACCCACTCCCATGGTGTGACGGGCGGTGTGTACAAGGCCCGGGAACGTATTCACCGTGGCATTCTGATCCACGATTACTAGCGATTCCGACTTCATGGAGTCGAGTTGCAGACTCCAATCCGGACTACGACATACTTTATGAGGTCCGCTTGCTCTCGCGAGGTCGCTTCTCTTTGTATATGCCATTGTAGCACGTGTGTAGCCCTGGTCGTAAGGGCCATGATGACTTGACGTCATCCCCACCTTCCTCCAGTTTATCACTGGCAGTCTCCTTTGAGTTCCCGGCCGGACCGCTGGCAACAAAGGATAAGGGTTGCGCTCGTTGCGGGACTTAACCCAACATTTCACAACACGAGCTGACGACAGCCATGCAGCACCTGTCTCACGGTTCCCGAAGGCACTAAGGCATCTCTGCCAAATTCCGTGGATGTCAAGACCAGGTAAGGTTCTTCGCGTTGCATCGAATTAAACCACATGCTCCACCGCTTGTGCGGGCCCCCGTCAATTCATTTGAGTTTTAACCTTGCGGCCGTACTCCCAGGCGGTCGACTTAACGCGTTAGCTCCGGAAGCCACGCCTCAAGGGCACAACCTCCAAGTCGACATCGTTTACGGCGTGGACTACCAGGGTATCTAATCCTGTTTGCTCCCCACGCTTTCGCACCTGAGCGTCAGTCTTTGTCCAGGGGGCCGCCTTCGCCACCGGTATTCCTCCAGATCTCTACGCATTTCACCGCTACACCTGGAATTCTACCCCCCTCTACAAGACTCAAGCCTGCCAGTTTCGAATGCAGTTCCCAGGTTGAGCCCGGGGATTTCACATCCGACTTGACAGACCGCCTGCGTGCGCTTTACGCCCAGTAATTCCGATTAACGCTTGCACCCTCCGTATTACCGCGGCTGCTGGCACGGAGTTAGCCGGTGCTTCTTCTGCGGGTAACGTCAATCAACACGGTTATTAACCGTACTGCCTTCCTCCCCGCTGAAAGTGCTTTACAACCCGAAGGCCTTCTTCACACACGCGGCATGGCTGCATCAGGCTTGCGCCCATTGTGCAATATTCCCCACTGCTGCCTCCCGTAGGAGTCTGGACCGTGTCTCAGTTCCAGTGTGGCTGGTCATCCTCTCAGACCAGCTAGGGATCGTCGCCTTGGTGAGCCATTACCTCACCAACAAGCTAATCCCATCTGGGCACATCCGATGGCAAGAGGCCCGAAGGTCCCCCTCTTTGGTCTTGCGACATTATGCGGTATTAGCTACCGTTTCCAGTAGTTATCCCCCTCCATCGGGCAGTTTCCCAGACATTACTCACCCGTCCGCCACTCGTCACCCGAGGAGCAAGCTCCTCTGTGCTACCGTTCGACTTGCATGTGTTAGGCCTGCCGCCAGCGTTCAATCTGAGCCATGATCAAACTCTTCAATTTAAAAGTTTGATGCTCAATGAATTAAACTTCGTAATGAATTACGTGTTCACTCGTTGAGACTTGGTATTCATTTATCGTCCGAGGACGTTAAGAATCCATGTCACTTTGAGTGCCCACACAGATTGTCTGATAAATTGTTAAAGAGCAGTGCAACGCGGCTTTCGCTCACCGTTGCGAGGTGGCGTATATTACGCTTTCCTCTTTCAGAGTCAAGCGTTTATTTTCGCTTTTCTCTGCCGGGACTCTCAGGAGAACCCCGCTGACCCGGCGGCTTGTTTGCCGTTGTTCCGTGTCAGTGGAGGCGCATTATAGGGAGTTCTTTTGAAGTGACAAGCATAAATTTCAAAAAAGTTTTTAACCGTCTCTTTTTTCAACAAGACGCGGTAAAAAGCACCGTAAAAGACCTGTTTTGCTGTTTTTGCCACCACAGGAATAGCCCCGGTGGCATACTAAAGAGTGAATAAGAATAAAAGGAAGCGATAAATGTCTTTGAACGCACAACAGCTTGCCGCGCAAAAAAACCTCTCATGGGTGCTGGCGGAGAAACTGGCACAACAAATTCTGAGAGGCGAATATGCCCCGAGCTGCATTTTGCCTGGCGAGATAGAGTTGGGTGAGCAGTTCGGTGTAAGCCGCACAGCGGTCAGGGAGGCGGTAAAGACATTAACAGCGAAAGGTATGGTGCTTCCTCGCCCGCGCATCGGTACCCGGGTTATGCCCAGAGAGAACTGGAATTTCCTTGATAAAGAATTACTGGTCTGGTGGATGAGCGAGGATAACTTTCATGAAGTCATCCAGCACTTCCTTATTATGCGTAACAGTCTCGAACCACAAGCTTGCCAGTTGGCTGCACAATTAGGCAGCGCGGAACAAAAAGCACACCTCAATACATTAATGGAAGAGATGGTGTATCTGAAAAAGCACTTTAACCGTGATCGCTGGATTGAAGTTGATATGTCCTGGCACGAACATATTTATACGATGAGTGCTAATCCTTTTCTTATCTCTTTCGCTACGCTGTTCCATTCTATATACCATACCTACTTTACTTCCATCACTCAGGACCAGGCCATAAAGCTCGATCTGCATCAGGCTATTGTTGATGCGATTCAGGAAAGTGATGGGGATAGTGCCTTTCAGGCTTGCCAGACTCTGTTGAAGACGCCAAACGCGCCAACGGCAAAATAACAGGACAAAGAATGACTGAAAAGAAAGCTCGCAGTATGGCCGGATTGCCGTGGATTGCGGCTATGGCCTTCTTTATGCAGGCGCTGGACGCCACCATTCTGAATACCGCACTACCCGCTATCGCACAAAGCCTTGATCGTTCTCCTCTTGCTATGCAGTCCGCCATTATCAGTTATACCCTGACGGTCGCCATGTTGATTCCGGCAAGCGGCTGGCTGGCGGACCGTTTTGGCACCCGGCGTGTCTTCATGCTGGCCGTCACCCTCTTTACGCTGGGTTCACTGGCCTGCGCACTCTCGACGTCGCTCGGGGCACTGGTCTGCTTTCGCGTGATTCAGGGAATAGGCGGTGCAATGATGATGCCAGTTGCACGTCTGGCACTACTACGCGCCTATCCGCGCAGTGAGCTTCTGCCGGTACTCAACTTTGTCACTATGCCAGGCCTGGTAGGCCCCATCCTCGGCCCGGTATTGGGTGGCGTGCTGGTGACCTGGGCAAGCTGGCACTGGATCTTCCTTATTAATATTCCGATTGGTATAGCCGGGATTTTATATGCACGTAAATATATGCCGAACTTCACCACACCGCGTAAAGGCTTCGATACCGGCGGCTTTTTCCTCTTCGGCCTGAGCCTGGTCCTGTTTTCCAGTGGCATGGAGTTGTTTGGCGAGAAAATTGTCGCAAGCTGGCTGGCATCGGCCGTGATACTGAGCGGCGTGCTATTATTTCTTCTTTATATTCGCCACGCGCGCCGTCACCCCACGCCGCTCATCTCGCTCAATCTGTTTAAGACACGCACCTTCTCTGTGGGTATTGTCGGTAATATTGCTTCGCGACTGGGGACGGGCTGTGTGCCATTTTTGATGCCGCTCATGCTACAGGTTGGGTTTGGCTATCCTGCACTGATTGCCGGATGCATGATGGCGCCGACGGCAATGGGGTCCATTCTGGCAAAATCTATGGTCACCCAGGTATTGCGCCGCCTGGGTTACAGGAAAACACTGGTAGCCATTACCCTGTTTATCGGTTTGATGATTGCGCAATTTTCTCTGCAATCACCGTCAATGGAAGTGTGGCTGCTGATATTACCGCTGTTCATCCTGGGGATGGCCATGTCCACACAATTCACCGCTATGAATACCATTACGCTTGCCGACCTGACTGACGAAAACGCCAGTAGCGGGAATAGTGTACTGGCCGTAACGCAACAGCTCTCCATCAGCCTTGGTGTCGCCGTCAGTGCGGCAGTTTTGCGGTTTTACGAAGGGTTTGACAGCGCGAATACCGTGGAGCAGTTTCACTATACCTTTGTGACGATGGGTGCCATCACCCTGGTATCCGCCCTGACCTTTATGCTGTTAAAGCCGAAAGATGGTCGTAACCTGATAAAAGAAAAGCATTAATACTACGCTGAACCACGCTCCATCAACACCGGCGTAAGCTGTAGCCGCTGTTGTTGTTGCGTAGGGTCAGAGATACGGTGAATCAACACATCGATCGCCAGCTCCCCCAGTTCATCTTTCGGCTGATGAATAGTGGTGAGCGGTGGCGTCATATACTGCGCCAGTTCAATGTCGTCATAACCAACAATGGCAATATCCTGCGGCACACGCAGCCCGGCCTGATACAGTGCCAGATAAGCCCCGACAGCCATCGCATCATTACAAATAAATACCGCCTGCGGGCGCGCTTCCAGCGCCAGCAGCATCTGCATTGCTTCAAAGCCGCCGCTGAACTCAAAGTTGCCAATAATCTCATCACCGTCATGGATGGTCAGGCCCGCGCGGGCCATCGCATCACGATAACCTTCGAGGCGCAGGCGGGCAGGCGTTTTATCTAGCGGGCCAGCAATACAGGCAATATGGGTATGCCCTTTATTGATCAGGTACTGCGTCGCCATGTCGCCGCCGAGCAGAGAATTATCCTGAATAAGGTCACTGTCCCCATCAAACGGAGCCCAGTCCATCATCACCGTGGGCACCGAGGGGTAACGCTGCAGAATTTCCCGGGAAGGCTGATGCGTTTCCGTACATAAAAGCAGCAGACCATCGACACGCTTTTGCATCAGCGTTTCAAGATTGCTGTTCATGCGCTGCTCATCCCCTTCGGTATTGCATAACACCAGGCTATAACCGCGCTCAAAGCAGCTACGCTCCACGCCACGCACCAGTTCAGAGTAGAAAGGGTTTGTACTGGCAGTAATCAACATCCCGATAGTGCGGGTTTGATTGATTTTCAGGCTGCGCGCCAGCGCAGACGGCGCATAGTTGAGCGCCTTGATCGCGGACTCCACCTTTTCGCGGATGGCTTCACTGACAAAGCGATCTTTATTGATGACATGCGAAACGGTTGACGTCGATACGCCCGCCATCCGGGCCACATCCTTCATCGTAGCCAATCATCACCCCTGCTTAGCCAGGAAATCGTCAATTTCTTTGCGCCACGGAACAGACGGTTGCGCGCCTTTGCGGGTGACAGCAATGGCCGCCGCCGCATGAGCAAAACGAATAGCGTCATCCAGCGCGAAGTCTTCCAGCAGTGCGGTCATCAGAGCACCATTAAAGGTATCCCCGGCTGCAATGGTATCAATGGCTTTCACTTTAAAGCCAGGAACGCGACGACCGTCGCCTTTCACGCTAGCCCAGACACCACGGCTTCCCAGCGTAATGATGACTGTATCAATGCCTTTGCCGTGTAGTACCTGCGCCGCGCGCGCCGCATCCTCATCGCTGGCAACATTAATACCCGTCAGTTTTTCGGCTTCGGTTTCATTCGGTGTAATGATATCCACCAGCGCCAGCAGTTCATCAGAAAGCTCACGTGCCGGAGCGGGGTTGAGCGCCACAATGGTCTGGTTCGCATGGGCAATACGCGCTGCGGCCAGAACGCTTTCTACCGGGGATTCAAGTTGCATTAACAGCGCGGAAGCCTGGGCAATACGCTCCTGCTGGGCATCAACAAGTGCCGGAGAGAGCGCCGCGTTCGCACCCGCATGAATACCGATGACATTCTCACCTTCGCCATTAACAAAAATCAGCGCCACGCCGGTCGACTCATTAGCAATCACGCTAACAGGCGCCACATCAATGTTGTCGCTAATGAGTTGCTGACGGACACGTTCACCGGTGTCGTCATCACCCGTGCAGGCAATGAAGGCTATATCCGCACCGCTGCGCCCGGCAGCCACCGCCTGGTTTGCACCTTTACCGCCGAATGCAATCTGATATTGCGTGCCGGTAACGGTCTCCCCGGGGGTTGGGAATGATTCAAGGTTAAGAATGTGATCGGCATTAATACTACCGAGGACAACAAGTTTGCCTGTGGTTTTCATGATGAGCTTGTCCATTAAAATGCGCCACCCGCCAGCGGGTGGCGCGAGCTCTGCTTTTCTTGATGCTTTTTTCAGGCTATCCCGGTGAGATAGCCTGACGATTTTTATTGTTTGATAACCAGTTTCAGGTCTACCGGGATTTTGGCGTGGACTTTTTCACCTTTCAGCACCTGTGCTGCGGTGTCTACGCCTTTCGCGCCAATCATTTCCGGAAGCTGAGCAATCGTCGCCGCCATTTTGCCGTCATTTACGGCTTTTACGCCATCAGGCGTACCGTCAAACCCAACCACCATCACATCTGTTTTACCTGCAGTTTGCAGGGCGCGCATCGCACCCAGCGCCATTTCATCGTTCTGTGCAAACACTGCCTGTACATCCGGGTGCGCCGTCAGCAGGTTCTGCATAACGTTCAGGCCTTTTGTACGGTCAAAGTCAGCCGGCTGGCTCGCCAGGACGTTAAATTTATGGGCGGCAACAGCCTGCTGGAAGCCTTCGCCACGCTCACGGGCAGCAGATGTCCCCGCAATACCCTGCAGTTCGATAACTTTCGCGCCTTCACCGGCTTTCTTGGCAATGTAGTCGCCAGCAATTTTACCGCCCAGCACGTTATCCGAAGCGATGTGGCTTACCACTTCGCCTTTCGCAGCAGCACGGTCAAGGGTGATAACCGGAATGTTTGCCTGATTCGCCATCTTCACGGCGTTACCTACAGCGTCGGAATCAGTCGGGTTGATAAGCAGCAGTTTGGTACCGCGTACCGTTAAGTCCTGAACGTTAGCCAGCTCTTTTGCCGGGTTATTTTGTGAATCCAGCACAACCAGATCGTAACCCAGTTTGTCCGCTTCTTTCTGCGCGCCATCTTTAAGGCTGACGAAGAACGGGTTGTTCAGTGTGGAAATAACCAATGCAATCGTGTCTTTCGCCATCGCGTTCGCACTTACGGTGGCGCTCAGTGCAACAGCAGAAACCAGAGTGGCCAGTTTTTTCATGTTCATATCATGATGTCCTGTAGTGTAGGTAATTACTGCTTTTTGTTGTCTACCAAGACCGCCAGCAGAATCACTACTGCTTTAACGATCATCTGGTAATAGGATGAAACACTTAACAAATTCAATCCATTATTCAGGAAGCCGAGAATCAATGCGCCGATCAATGTCCCAACGATGCGCCCTTTACCACCTGCAAGACTGGTACCGCCCAACACCACCGCAGCGATAGCATCGAGCTCATAGCCGGTACCTGCAGTCGGTTGCCCTGAGGAGAGGCGCGCAACTTCAATGATGCCCGCCAGCGACGCCAAAAGCCCACACAAAGAGTAGACAATCACTTTGACTTTATCGACGCTGATACCGGACAAACGTGTTGCGGCTTCATTTCCCCCGAGCGCATAGATATAGCGGCCCAAACGGGTGTGATGCAGTAAGTACCAGGTGGCGATAAAGACAATTGCCATGAGCCATACTGGTGTCGGGATCCCCAGCGGGCGACCAATACCAAACCAGCCAAAGACATCTGCATTATCCGTAAAACCAGTGTTGATCGGGCTCCCGTTGGTGTACACCAGCGTCACACCGCGCAGTAAGAGCATCATGACCAGGGTTGCGATGAACGCCTGCACTCGCCCTTTCGCCACGATAGTCCCGGTTACCGCGCCAATAGCAGCCCCCAGCGCCAGAGCGGCGGCGACAGCCACCAGCGCATTCACTTCCATACCGACGAGCGACGCGGCAACCGCACCGGTCAACGCCAGCAGAGAACCGACGGACAGATCGATCCCGGAAGTTAAAATAACCAGCGTCATGCCAACCGCCATAATGGCGTTCACGGAGGTTTGCTGCAGGATATTCAGCAGGTTATTGACGGTAAAAAAGTTCGGACTCATGGTCGACACAATGGCAATCAGCACCAGCAAGGCAATCAGCGATTTTTGTTCCATCAACCACGCTTTGGTGAAATAGCGGCGACCAGAAACAGCCTGGGTAGTCATCTTTTTTACTCCTGATTCACACGATTAAGCTTGCCCACTGCGGCAGCCATCAATACTTCCTGAGTGGCCTGCTCGCGCGTGAATTCACCGCCGAGATGCCCTTCATGCATCACCATGATGCGATCACTCATACCTAAGACTTCTGGCATCTCCGATGACACCAGAATGATACTCAGGCCGTCGGCCTTGAACTGGTTAATAAGCTGGTAAATCTCTTTTTTCGCCCCGACGTCAACGCCGCGGGTCGGCTCATCGAGGATCAGCACTTTCGGGCGCGTCATCAAACCGCGTGCGATAGCCACTTTCTGCTGGTTACCACCAGAAAGCAGGCCAATAGCCTGTTCCATTGATGGCGTTTTGACATTGAACAGACGAATGAAATCACTCACCGCCTGCTGCTCTTCTTTATGTTTTAAATTGCCACCCGGACGGCTGAAATAACCCAGCGCCGTCAGCGACATGTTCTCTTTAACCGACATACCCAGCACTAAACCATCGCGCTTGCGGTCTTCGGAGATGTAGACGATACCGTTCGCCAGGCCATCCTGCGGTGAACGGGTAACCACTTCATGACCATCCAGCGTGACGCTCCCGCTGGTGCGCGGCAACGCCCCATAAAGTACTTTCATCAGTTCGGTACGCCCGGCGCCCATCAGACCCGCCACGCCCAGAATCTCCCCTTTGCGCAGGGTAAAACTCACATTGTTCACGCCTGGGCCGCACAGGTTATCGACTTTCAGACGGATATCGCCCGGCGCTTTATCGAGGCGCGGGTATTGATCTTCCAGTTTGCGCCCAACCATCATTTCGATAAGCGTATCTTCGGTCAGCGTTGCAACTTCACGCTCGGCGATAAACTGGCCGTCGCGGAACACGGTCACATCATCGCAAATCTCGAAGATCTCTTTCATACGGTGAGAGATATAGACAATCCCGCGCCCTTGCGCTTTCAATTCGCGAATGACGCGGAAAAGGGATTCAGTTTCGGTATCGGTCAGGGCATCGGTCGGTTCATCCATAATGATGACCTGCGACTCATAACTCAGGACCTTCGCAATCTCGACCATCTGTTGATCGCCAATGGAAAGCTCACCCACCAGCCTGTCGCTTTTAAAGCGGAGATTCAGTTTAAGCAGCAGCTTATCGGCTTCGGCATACATCTTTTTCCAGTCGATTTTGCCAAAGCGGTTAACGAATTCACGGCCGATAAAGATATTTTCGGCAATGGTGAGCTGGGGGATCAGGTTGAGTTCCTGGTGAATAATGCCGATGCCGGCTTCTTGCGAGGATTTCGGTCCGGTAAAGGTGGTCTCTTTACCCAGCCACAGTAATGAACCGGCATCACGGGTATAGATGCCGGTCAGGACTTTCATCATCGTGGATTTGCCCGCGCCATTTTCGCCGACCAGCGCCATGACGCGGCCGGGATAAACATTTAACGCGGCGCCAGACAGGGCTTTCACGCCCGGGAACGCTTTATCGATCCCTTTGAGTTGCAGTAATGCGTCCATGATGGCCTCAGAAGGTGACGCCAGCACAGAGAATGATATTCGCATACGGGGAACATTCCCCGCTGCGAATCACCGCCTGACTGTCCGCGGTGTGTTTTTTAAATTGTTCGTGTGAAACATAACGAACTTCTATGGTATTCCCCTGGTGTTGCTGCAGCTGCTCAATGTGATTGAGCAACGTTTCGTGGAGCTGTGGATTCTGCTGTTCGATTTCCGACGCGAGGATAGCTGCTTCAACCTGCATCTCGGCGGTGACCACCTCCAGTACCTGCATAAAGGACGGAACCCCCTGGGTTAATGCCATATCAATACGCGCGGTGCTTTTCGGCACAGGCAAGCCTGCATCACAAACCACCAGCGTATCGGTATGCCCAAGGCGGGAGATGACCGACGAGATTTCAGCGTTGAGAACAGTACCTTTTTTCATTTTATGCTCCATTAGCGAAACGTTTCGCTGATCTCAGTGTAGACCTGAGAATGTTCAGAAAACCACCATGGCATTACAGAAGTGTGATCGAAATCGAAACGTTTCGCGCGCGTTGCAGAAAGAAAACACAAGTAATCTTACTTATATAAAATTGCAGACGAGAAATAACAAAAACCCCTCACGAAGAGGGGTTTAAAAGGCGTTAAATTTCGACCTGTGTACCGAGTTCGATAACCCGGTTGGGTGGGATTTCAAACTGGTCCGGCGCACGCAGCGCATTGCGTTGCAACAGGAGGTATAACTTGCCACGCAGCCGTAGATACCAGGGCCGTTTACCCACAATCAGCGACTCATGAGACATAAAGAAGGATGTCTCCATCATGCGGCAACTGAGCCCTTCCAGGCCGCAGCGGTGGAACACCTCTTCCACATTTGGCGTTTCACGCCAGCCATAGCTGGCTACCACACGCCAGAACGTCGGCGAGAGTTGCTCAATCTGCACACGACGCACATTGTGCACATAGGGCGCATCTTCTGTACGTAGCGTCAGCAGGATCACACGTTCATGCAGTACTTTGTTATGTTTCAGGTTATGCAACATAGCAAACGGAATCACATTCAGCGCGCGGGACATATATACCGCCGTACCCGGAACTCGCACTGGCGGCGATTTTTCCAGCGAGGCAATCATCGCTTCCAGTGAGTTGCCGTGCTCATGCATGCGGCGCAGCAGGCGGAAACGCTCGCTCTTCCATGTGGTCATCACGATGAACATGACCAGACCTAAACTCAACGGTAACCAGCCACCGGATAGCAACTTATCGAGGTTAGCGGAGAAAAGCGGCACATCGATAAACAGGAACATCGTAAGCAACAGACCAACAACCATTTTGTTCCAGTGCCAGTTCTTGCGCGCCACGGTCATAGAAAGAATCGACGTCAGCACCATTGTACCTGTCACCGCAATACCATAAGCCGCCGCCAGATTACTGGAGTGTTCAAAACTCACAATCACGATAACAACCGCGAAGTAGAGCAGCCAGTTAATAAAGGGAATGTAGATCTGCCCGGATTCCATCTCCGACGTATGGATAATGCGCATTGGCGAGAGATAACCCAGACGCACTGCCTGACGCGTCAGAGAGAATACGCCCGAGATAACCGCCTGAGACGCAATGACCGTCGCCAGCGTCGCGATGATCAACATCGGAATCAGAGCCCATTCAGGAGCCAGCAGGAAGAACGGGTTTTTGATCGCTTCCGGGGTTTTCAGCAGCAACGCCCCCTGACCAAAGTAATTCAGCGCCAGTGATGGCAACACCACGATAAACCACGCAAGGCGAATGGGCAGCTTACCGAAATGGCCCATATCCGCATACAACGCCTCTACCCCGGTGATAGAAAGCACCACTGCGCCCAGCGCAACAAACGAGACGGCTTTGTATTGAAGGAAGAAATTGACCGCCCACGCCGGATTAAGCGCCTGCAGTACCTCAGGGTTGCTGATAATACCGCGCGCACCCAGCACCGCCAGAATCAAAAACCAGGCCAGCATGATGGGAGCAAAGAGTTTGCCCACCAGCCCTGTACCGTGCTTTTGGATCATAAACAGCAGCGTGAGCACCAAAATGGACAACGGAACAATCCACGTATCCAGCGATGGTGCGACGATTTCGAGCCCTTCTATAGCCGACATCACTGAGATGGCGGGTGTAATGACCACTTCACCATAGAAGAAACTGCCGCCAATAAGCCCCATGATAACAAGCACGGAGGTCATTCTGGCGGAGGTATTCCGTCCTGCCAGCGACATCAGCGTTAAGATCCCACCTTCACCCGCGTTATCTGCACGCATGACAAAAGTTAGGTATTTAACCGAGACGACCAGTATCAGCAGCCAGAAGATGAGCGACAAAAAGCCGAAGACGGCGTCGCGTTCAACCCCAAAACCAAATTGACCTGACAAACATTCACGAAGTGTATAAAGCGGGCTGGTGCCGATATCACCGTAGACAACCCCAATAGCCGCGAGTGTTATCGCGGGCAACGATTGCTTATTATCAGTGCTCATAGACTAATCTTTTGTTTGAATGACAAATGTGTGCTTAGTCCCTTGGCCCACAAAAAGCGCACAGTATGCACGATTATTTATGAAATCGTACCCCCTAATTGCGACCGTATTAACCTGGCGCAAAGAAAATGATGCCGTTGTTCAGTCTATTACAAGCCTTTATCGAAACGTCTATACTCGCAGTTGCAAGCCGGAATCGCGGCGAAAGGATGCAAATCAATTATGGCTCACTCACATTTATTAGCAGAAAGAATTTCCCGCTTAAGTAGCGCGCTGGAAAAAGGTCTTTTTGAGCGTAGCCACGCTATTCGCCTGTGCCTGCTGGCCGCGTTAAGTGGTGAAAGCGTCTTTCTGCTCGGCCCGCCGGGTATCGCCAAAAGCTTGATCGCCCGCCGCCTGAAATTCGCCTTTAAAAATGCCCGCGCTTTTGAATATCTGATGACCCGCTTCTCCACACCCGAAGAGGTGTTTGGTCCTCTTTCTATTCAGGCGCTGAAAGATGAAGGGCGTTATGAACGTTTAACACATGGCTATCTGCCGGAAGCGGAGATTGTGTTTCTGGACGAAATCTGGAAAGCCGGCCCGGCGATCCTGAATACGCTATTAACCGCCATTAACGAACGTCGCTTTCGCAACGGCGCGCTGGAAGAGAAAATTCCCATGCGCTTGCTGGTGGCAGCGTCTAACGAACTGCCCGAGGCTGACAGCAGCCTCGAAGCACTCTATGACCGCATGTTGATTCGCCTGTGGCTCGATAAAGTGCAGGATAAGAGTAACTTCCGCTCGATGCTTATCAGCCAGCAGGATGAAAGCGATAATCCGGTGCCAGCTGATCTGCAAATCAGCGATGAGGACTATGCGCGCTGGCAGCAGGACATCGTGCAGGTGAAGTTACCCGACGCCGTTTTTGAGCTGATTTTCATGCTACGCCAGCAGCTTGATAACTTACCTACTGCGCCTTATGTCTCTGACCGTCGCTGGAAAAAGGCCATTCGCCTGCTTCAGGCCAGCGCCTTTTTCAGCGGACGCGATGCGGTGGCCCCTGTGGATTTGATCTTGCTGAAAGACTGCCTGTGGCATGACGCTGAAAGCATGCGTCTGATGCAAAATCAGTTGGAAATATTGATGACCGGGCACGCGTGGCAGCAGCAATCCATGCTGACGCAACTGGGCGCGATTGCGCAGCGTAACATCCAGCTCCAGCAGCAGCACAGCGACAAAACGGCCCTCAAAGTTTCGCGCCAGGGCGGTATGTTCAGCCGTCGTCCGCATTACGATTTGCCGGAAGATCTGCAAGACAGCACGCTGACATTGTTGCTCCAGCAACCGTTAAAATTGCATGACATGCAGGTCATTCATGTGACTATCGAACGCGCCGCGCTGGCCCAGTGGCTGGCAAAAGGCGGAGAGATCCGAGGCAAACTTAACGGCATTGGCTTCGCGCAGATCCTTAACCTTGAAGTCGACACCAGTTTGCATCTGTTGATCCGCGATATCAGCCTGCAGGGTTCCCGTCTTGCTTTACCAGGTGGAACGGCAACCCATGTGCCGGAAGAAATAAAGCAGCAACTGGAAGCGCTCGACACACTCTGGCACCAGCAGCACACGCGTTTTAGCGAACAGCAAAAATGTTTGTTTATCCCCGGCGACTGGCTGGGTCGTATTGAAGCCAGCCTGCAGGATGTTCGCGCGCAGATACAACAGGCGCTTCAATGCTGACACTGGATACGCTTAATGCCCTGCTGGCCATCAGTGAAGAGACGATAGTAGAAGAGCTTATCGTCGCCTTACTGGCCTCTCCTCAGTTGGCTATTTTTTTCGAGAAATTCCCCAAACTCAGGCACGTCATTACCGAAGATGTCCCCCGCTGGCGCGAAGCGCTGAAAAATCACCTGAAAGAGACACAGGTGCCGCCAGAACTTGCCGAAGAAGTGCTCTGCTATCAGCAGAGTCAGTTGCTTTCCACTTCACAGTTCGTCGTTCAGTTGCCGCAAATCCTGACGCTTCTGGATAAGCTTCGCTCGCCGTTTGCCGCTCAGGCAAACGCAATGGTGAAGGACAACCCGACCTTTACCCCGGCGTTACAAACGCTTTTCTTACAGCGCTGGCGGTTAAGCCTGGTGGTACAGACAACCGCGTTTAATCAGCAACTCCTGGAAGAGGAACGCGAGCAGTTACTCAGTGAAGTACAGGAACGCATGACCCTAAGCGGCCAGCTTGAACCGGTGCTGATTGAAAACGAAAATGCCGCCGGGCGGTTATGGGATATGAGCGCCGGGCAAATTAAGCGCGGCGATTACCGACTTATCGTGCAATACGGTGACTTCCTGACCGAGCAGCCGGAACTCAAGCAACTGGCGGAACAACTTGGGCGTTCCCGCGAGGCAAAATCCGTTCCGCGCAAAGATGCCCCCATGGAAACCTTCCGTATGCTGGTGCGCGAACCCTCTACCGTGCCGGAGCAGGTTGACGGGCTGCATCAAAGCGACGATATCCTGCGTCTGTTGCCGCCTGAACTGGCGACGCTGGGTATCACCGAACTGGAATATGAGTTCTACCGTCGGCTGGTAGAAAAACAACTGCTGACCTACCGCCTGCATGGCGATGCCTGGCGGGAAAGAGAGGTTGAGCGCCCGGTTATTCATCAGGATTTCGATGAACAGCCGCGCGGGCCGTTCATTGTATGTGTGGACACATCCGGTTCGATGGGCGGGTTCAATGAACAGTGCGCAAAAGCCTTCTGCCTGGCGCTGATGCGCGTGGCGCTGGCAGACAAACGACGCTGCTTTATTATGCTGTTTTCCAGCGAGGTCGTGCGTTACGAGCTGACCTGCCAGCAAGGGCTGGAGCATGCTATCCGCTTTCTGAGCCAGCGTTTTCGCGGCGGTACAGATTTAGCGAGCTGTTTTCGCGCCATTATTGAACGCATGCAGGGCGGGGAGTGGTATGACGCCGACGCGGTGGTTATCTCTGACTTTATCGCCCAGCGCCTGCCAGACGATGTGATAAGCAAGGTTAAGGAACTACAGGCTGTACACCAGCACCGTTTTCACGCCGTTGCGATGTCAGCACACGGAAAACCCGGCATCATGCGCATCTTCGATCATATCTGGCGCTTTGATACCGGGATGAGAAGCCGTCTGCTCAGGCGCTGGCGCCGCTAATTACAGCAACGCGTCGACGGTCTCGCGAACCTGTGCAGGCCATACGCCACACTGAACCTGGCCGATGTGCGGCAGTTGCAGTAGCAGCATCGTCAAACGAGACTGGCCAATACCACCACCGATCGTTTGCGGCATCTCACCGCGCAACAACGCCTGGTGCCAGTCGAGACGCAGACGATCTTCATCACCCGTGATGTTAAGCTGACGCTTCAGTGCATCAGCATCTACGCGGATCCCCATAGAAGAGAGCTCAAGCGCATCTTCCAGTACCGGGTTCCATACCAGAATATCACCGTTCAGGCCGTGCAAACCTGTCTCACCGGGCGTACTCCAGTCGTCGTAATCTGGTGCACGGACATCGTGTCGCTGGCCATCGCTGAGTTTCCCGCCAATCCCCATCAGAAAGACTGCGCCCAGATCTTTGGTTATTGCGCGTTCACGCCCTTTTGCATCCAGCCCCGGATAACGGCTCAGCAGCTCTTCGCTGTGCACGAAGTGGATCTGAGCTGGCAGGAAGGGCGTCAGACCAAACTCTTTGCTCACTGCCGCTTCGGTTGCTTTGATCCCGGCATAGATGGCTTCAACCGTTGATCTCAGCGTGCCGGTGTGGCGTTCGCCATCACCCAGTACGCGTTCCCAGTCCCATTGATCAACATAAACAGAATGGATTGGGGAGAGGCGGTCTTCATCCGGACGCAGGGCTTTCATGTGCGTGTATAGCCCTTCGCCAGCGCTGAAATCATGTTGTCCCAGCGTCTGACGTTTCCATTTGGCCAGCGAGTGGACAACTTCAAATTGCGCATCCGGCAGGTTTTTGACTTTTACCTGTACCGCTTTTTCACAGCCCGACAGGTTATCCTGAGTCCCATCTCCTACACGGCTTAGAATCGGTGCCTGAACTTCAATTAGCCCCAATTTTTCTTCAAGCTGGCGGGAAAAATGCGACTTCACGAATACGATCTGACGTTGTTTGCTGATGTAAGCGGATTTCATTTTTTAACTCCTTTGTTCTGTTGCAAACGATTAAGCAACAAAATCTCGCCTTTATTCAATAATCAACAACAAAAAAGCCGGACAGGGTTTTGATTCGTTAAAATGAGCCGCTAAAATAGGCAGAATGTTTATTCATCATAAGAAAAACCTATGGAAAATTATCAGATCGACAATCTGGACCGAGGCATCCTTGACGCCTTAATGGCGAATGCGCGTACTGCTTACGCTGAGCTTGCCAAGCAATTCGGTGTAAGCCCAGGGACAATTCACGTTCGCGTAGAGAAAATGAAGCAGGCGGGGATTATTACCGGCGCGCGAATTGACGTCAGCCCCAAACAATTAGGTTATGACGTCTGCTGCTTTATCGGCATTATCCTTAAAAGCGCAAAAGACTACCCCTCCGCGCTGGCGCGCCTGGAAAGCCTGGAAGAGGTGACAGAAGCCTACTACACCACTGGCCACTACAGCATTTTTATTAAGGTTATGTGTCGCTCGATCGATGCTCTGCAACAGGTGCTTATCAACAAGATCCAAACAATTGATGAAATCCAGTCCACTGAAACGCTGATCTCTTTGCAAAACCCCATCATGCGTACGATCCGCCCGTAACAGGGCGTTTTACCCCACCGTTAATACCCATATTGTCCACAGGTAGATCCCAGCCCATTCACAGCGTACAATACGCAGTTCATAACCGGAGTGGACCTGATGGCAGATATTACGCTTATTAGTGGCAGCACCCTGGGTGGCGCAGAATATGTAGCGGAACACCTGGCGGAAAAACTGGAAGAAGCAGGCTTTACAACCGAAACCCTGCACGGCCCGTTACTGGAAGATCTGCCGCAGGCAGGAACCTGGCTGGTGGTGAGTTCTACCCATGGCGCAGGCGATCTGCCGGATAACATCCAGCCGTTTTATGAGGATCTTAATGAACAAAAACCTGACCTTTCTGCCGTACGCTTTGGCGCGATTGGCATCGGCAGCCGCGAATACGACACCTTTTGCGGTGCGATTGAAAAACTCGAGGTTTCATTGAAAGCCTGTGGGGCAAAACAGTTAGGTGAAACAGCGAAGATCAACATCCTTGATCATGACATTCCTGAAGATCCGGCTGAAATTTGGCTCGGATCCTGGATTAATTTACTCAATATCGATTAAAGATCGCGCGATCGAGTGTGGATAACTATGCTTAAAAGCGTTGATCAACCGGTAGTTATCCAAAGTATAACCATCGCTTAGTTTTTGAGTTGTGTATAACTACCCATTCTGATCCCAGCTTATACTGACCAGGATCACCGATCATTCACAGCTAATGATCCAGGCTAACATCATGATCTTCATATCAGGATCCGGGTTATCCACAAGACAAGGCGATCCTAATAAGAGATCACAGTAAAACAGATCTCTCTATATAAAGATCTTCTTTTTAATACCCGGGATCCTGATGCTTTCTCACTGAGCTAAAGTTGAGTAGAATCCACGGCCCAGGCATCAATCCACTTTCTAACCGCTTTACGCGAGGCAATACACCATGTTTTATCCGGATCCTTTTGACGTCATCATCATTGGCGGGGGTCATGCAGGCACTGAGGCCGCGATGGCCGCAGCGCGTATGGGTCAACAGACTCTGCTTTTGACACACAATATCGACACGCTGGGGCAAATGAGTTGCAACCCGGCCATTGGCGGTATTGGGAAAGGACACCTGGTAAAAGAAGTGGATGCACTCGGCGGTCTGATGGCAAAAGCGATCGATCAGGCGGGTATCCAGTTTAGGATACTAAACGGCAGTAAAGGCCCGGCAGTTCGTGCGACCCGAGCACAGGCAGATCGCGTACTTTACCGTCAGGCTGTGCGTACCGCGCTGGAAAACCAGCCGAATTTGATGATCTTTCAGCAGGCGGTAGAAGATCTGATTGTGGAAAACGATCGCGTGGTGGGGGCAGTCACGCAAATGGGCCTGAAATTCCGCGCTAAAGCGGTTGTTTTGACCGTCGGGACATTCCTTGACGGCAAAATTCACATCGGGCTGGATAACTACAGCGGTGGCCGTGCAGGCGATCCGCCGTCCATTCCCCTTTCTCGTCGTCTGCGTGAACTACCGCTGCGCGTAAGCCGCCTGAAAACCGGTACGCCGCCGCGCATTGACGCTCGTACCATTGATTTCAGTGTCCTGGCGCAGCAGCACGGCGACAATCCGATGCCGGTCTTCTCGTTTATGGGCAATGCCGCGCAACACCCGCGTCAGGTGCCGTGCTACATCACCCACACCAACGAGAAAACCCATGAGGTTATTCGCAATAACCTCGATCGCAGCCCGATGTACGCTGGCGTGATCGAAGGGATCGGGCCACGCTACTGCCCGTCGATCGAAGATAAAGTGATGCGCTTTGCCGATCGCAACCAGCACCAGATCTTCCTGGAGCCGGAAGGGCTGACGTCTAACGAACTTTACCCGAACGGTATCTCCACCAGTCTGCCGTTCGACGTACAGATGAAAATCGTCCGCTCGATGCAGGGGATGGAAAACGCCAAAATCGTTCGCCCTGGCTATGCCATTGAGTACGATTTCTTCGATCCGCGTGACCTGAAACCGACCCTGGAGAGTAAATATATTCATGGGCTGTTCTTTGCTGGTCAAATCAACGGCACCACTGGTTACGAAGAGGCTGCGGCCCAGGGGCTGTTGGCTGGTTTGAACGCTGCACGCTTCTCTGCCGAGAAAGAAGGCTGGGCACCGGCACGTTCGCAGGCTTATCTGGGCGTATTGGTTGACGATCTTTGCACACTGGGTACCAAAGAACCGTACCGCATGTTCACCTCCCGTGCCGAATATCGCCTGATGCTGCGTGAAGATAACGCCGATCTGCGTCTGACCGAAATCGGCCGTGAGCTTGGCCTCGTGGACGACGAACGCTGGGCGCGCTACAACGAGAAACTCGAAAATATCGAACGTGAACGTCAGCGTCTGAAATCTATCTGGGTGAACCCAACCTCGGAAGCTGCGCCGGAAGTGAATAAAAACCTGACGGCACCGCTGTCTCGTGAAGCCAGCGGTGAAGATCTGTTGCGTCGCCCGGAAATGACTTACGACCAACTGGTACAACTGGCACCGTTCGTTCCAGGTCTGAGCGACGAACAGGCGGCTGAGCAGGTTGAGATTCAGGTGAAGTACGAGGGCTATATCGCGCGTCAGCAGGATGAAATTGAAAAACAGCAGCGTAACGAGAATACGCTGTTACCTGCATCGCTGGATTACCGTCAGGTCAGCGGCCTGTCGAATGAAGTGATCGCGAAACTAAACGATCACAAACCGGCCTCCATCGGACAGGCATCGCGTATTTCCGGGATCACACCTGCCGCGATCTCCATTCTGCTGGTCTGGTTGAAAAAACAGGGTATGCTGCGCCGTAGCGCCTGATACTCTTCATGAAACATGTGCTGGCAGAGAGTGCGTTGCCTGTCAGCACAACAGATTTAAAGCCCGGTAAGCGTTAACGCCACCGGGTATATTTTTCAGACAGGTAATCACGTGCTCAATAAACTTTCTCGTCTGCTCGATGAAGCAGGTATTTCGCTCACCGATCACCAGAAAAACCAGCTGGTAGCCTATGTCGAAATGCTCCACAAATGGAACAAAGCCTACAACCTGACCTCCGTACGTGACCCGAACGAGATGCTGATTCGCCATATCCTCGATAGCATCGTGGTTGCGCCGCACTTGCAGGGTGAGCAGTTTATCGATGTCGGAACGGGGCCAGGTCTGCCGGGGATCCCGTTATCTATTGTTCTTCCTGATGCACACTTCACCCTGTTGGATAGCCTGGGTAAACGTGTCCGTTTTCTGCGCCAGGTTCAGCATGAGCTTCATCTGACGAACATCACTCCCGTACAGAGTCGTGTCGAAGATTTTCCGGCCGAGCCGCCTTTTGATGGCGTCATCAGCCGGGCATTCGCATCATTGAATGACATGGTGAACTGGTGCCAGCATCTGCCAGGAGCACAAGGCAAGTTCTATGCGCTTAAGGGTTTGATTCCAAATGATGAAATTGACACACTGCCTGCTCAGTTTTCAGTAGAATCTATCGTCAAATTAGACGTGCCTCACCTTGAGGGTGACCGACATCTCGTGGTCATTAAGGCAAACAAAATTTAATTTTTATCAAAAAATGTAGAATTCGTGCTGTTTTCTGAATGTTAAAAAACGGCGTAAAAAACAGTGATACGTTCGGTTACATTTAACGCATATTTCACTTCGTTTTTTCTAAGTTTTAACGCCGTAATTTTGCTTAACCATGAAAATAGTCAACAGCGAAAATATCAGTCTGCTAAAAATCGACGGTTGCACGTATTGATGAATGTTAAATGATTATTATAAATGTCAATGAAAGGTTTTTATTGTATACCGAGCTGTTTTAAAAAGAGTTGTCAGTAATCATCTGTAATATCAAAAAGATGAAAAGGCGCAAATTCCCGATGACAATATTTTGGCGAGTGCATAAATGTTTAATTTGTGATCTGGTGCACGCTTTAGCAACAGGTGTTTCGCGTTATTCAACATTGTGCATGATGGTTCACAGTTTCGCTAAAAGTTGGAAAATAGCCCTCGAGAAAATTATTTAAACATTTATTCACCTTTTCGCTACTTATTGTTTGAAATCACGAGGCCGCACCGTATAATTTGACCGCTTTTTGATGCTTGACTCCGGGCCTTAAAGAACGTTTTATACGACACGCGGCCTACCTCGAAGTGAGCAGGAGTTAAAAGTGATGTCTGTGTCGCTCTTGGGTCGAAATGTTGCTCTCAGGCTTCTGCTTATTCAGTTTCTGGCGGTAATAGCAAGCGGATTGCTGTTTAGCCTCAAAGACCCCTTCTGGGGCACTTCCGCCGTGTGCGGTGGTATGGCAGTCTTTCTGCCGAATATGTTGTTTATGATTTTTGCCTGGCGTCATCAGGCGCATACACCAGCCAGAGGCCGAGTGGCCTGGTCCTTCGCCTTCGGCGAAGTGTTCAAGGTGTTAGCAACATTCGTGTTGCTGGTGGTGGCGCTGGCAGTTTTAAAGGCGGTGTTTTTACCGCTGATAGTCACGTGGGTTTCGGTGCTGGTTGTTCAGATACTGGCACCCGCTGTAATTAACAACAAAGGGTAAGAGGCATCATGTCTGCAGGAGAAATCTCAACACCGCAGGAGTACATAGGCCACCATCTGAATAACCTTCAGATTGACCTTCGTACGCTTTCGCTGGTGGATCCGCATAACCCCCCGGCCACCTTCTGGACTCTCAACATTGACTCCATGTTTTTCTCGGTGGTTCTGGGTCTGTTGTTCCTGGTGATGTTCCGTAGCGTAGCCAAAAAGGCCACCAGCGGCGTCCCGGGGAAATTCCAGACCGCGATTGAGCTGGTTATTGGTTTTGTCCACGGTAGCGTGAAAGACATGTACCATGGCAAAAGCAAGCTTATCGCGCCACTGGCCCTGACGATTTTCGTCTGGGTATTCCTGATGAACCTGATGGATTTGCTGCCTATCGACCTGCTGCCGTACATTGCTGAGCATGTACTGGGTCTGCCTGCGCTGCGCGTGGTGCCGTCTGCGGACGTGAACATCACCCTGTCGATGGCGTTGGGCGTATTTATCCTGATTCTGTTCTACAGCATCAAAATGAAAGGCCTGGGTGGTTTTGCTAAAGAGCTGACACTCCAGCCGTTCAACCACCCGGTGTTTATCCCGGTCAACCTTATCCTGGAAGGTGTTAGCCTGCTGTCCAAACCGGTTTCTCTCGGTCTGCGACTGTTCGGCAACATGTATGCCGGTGAGTTGATTTTCATTCTGATTGCTGGTCTGTTGCCGTGGTGGTCACAGTGGATCCTGAATGTGCCATGGGCCATTTTCCACATCCTGATTATTACGCTGCAAGCCTTCATTTTCATGGTTCTGACGATCGTCTATCTGTCGATGGCGTCTGAAGAGCATTGATTTTTAACAACACTACTACGTTTTAACTGAAACAATCTGGAGACTGTCATGGAAAACCTGAATATGGATCTGCTGTACATGGCTGCCGCTATTATGATGGGTCTGGCGGCAATCGGTGCTGCGATCGGTATCGGCATCCTCGGGGGTAAATTCCTGGAAGGCGCAGCGCGTCAACCTGATCTGATTCCTCTTCTGCGTACTCAGTTCTTTATCGTTATGGGTCTGGTGGACGCAATCCCGATGATCGCTGTAGGTCTGGGTCTGTACGTGATGTTTGCTGTCGCGTAGTAAGGGTTGCTTTTTACAGCAAGTATTTAGAACGTTAACCAGATAAGAGGCATTGTGCTGTGAATCTAAACGCAACAATCCTCGGCCAGGCCATCGCGTTTGTCCTGTTCGTTCTGTTCTGCATGAAGTATGTATGGCCGCCATTAATGGCAGCCATTGAAAAACGTCAGAAAGAAATCGCTGACGGTTTGGCTTCTGCGGAACGAGCTAAGAAGGATTTGGACCTTGCACAGGCCAATGCGACCGACCAGCTGAAAAAAGCGAAAGCAGAAGCTCAGGTCATCATTGAGCAGGCGAACAAACGCCGTGCTCAGATCCTGGACGAAGCGAAAGCAGAAGCCGAGCAGGAACGTAACAAAATCGTGGCGCAGGCTCAGGCGGAAATTGACGCCGAGCGTAAACGTGCTCGCGAAGAGCTGCGTAAACAAGTGGCTCTGCTGGCTGTTGCTGGCGCCGAGAAGATCATCGAGCGTTCCGTGGATGAAGCTGCTAACAGCGACATCGTGAATAAACTGGTCGCTGAACTGTAAGGAGGGAGGGGCCGATGTCTGAATTTGTAACGGTAGCTCGCCCCTACGCCAAAGCAGCTTTTGACTTTGCTGTCGAACACCAGGGTGTTGATCGCTGGCAGGATATGCTGGCGTTCGCGGCCGAGGTGACGAAAAACGAACATATGGCAGAGCTTCTCTCCGGTGCTATTGCGCCGGAAACGCTTGCCGAGTCGTTTATCGCAGTCTGTGGGGAGCAACTTGACGACAACGGTCAGAACCTGATTCGGGTGATGGCTGAAAATGGTCGTCTTAAAGTGCTTCCTGATGTTCTTGAGCAGTTTGTTCAATTGCGTGCAGCCAGCGAGGCTATCGCAGAAGTCGAAGTGACCTCTGCGACCGCACTGAGTGAAGAACAGCTTTCGAAAATCAGCGCCGCGATGGAAAAACGTCTGTCACGCAAAGTTAAGCTGAATTGCAAAATCGATAAGTCTGTAATGGCAGGTGTTATCATCCGTGCGGGTGATATGGTCATTGATGGTAGCGTACGCGGCCGTCTTGAACGCCTCGCAGACGTCTTGCAGTCTTAAGGGGACTGGAGCATGCAACTGAATTCCACCGAAATCAGCGAACTGATCAAGCAGCGCATTGCTCAGTTCAGTGTTGTGAGTGAAGCTCACAACGAAGGTACTATTGTTTCTGTAAGTGACGGTGTTATCCGCATTCACGGCCTGGCCGATTGTATGCAGGGTGAGATGATTTCCCTGCCGGGTAACCGTTACGCTATCGCACTGAACCTGGAGCGCGACTCCGTGGGTGCAGTTGTGATGGGTCCGTATGCTGACCTCGCCGAAGGCATGAAGGTTAAATGTACGGGTCGTATCCTGGAAGTTCCGGTTGGTCGTGGTCTGCTGGGCCGCGTTGTGAACACCCTGGGTGCGCCGATTGATGGTAAAGGTCCGCTGGAGCACGACGGCTTCTCCGCTGTTGAAGCTATCGCACCGGGCGTTATCGAACGTCAGTCCGTCGATCAGCCGGTACAGACCGGCTATAAATCCGTTGACGCCATGATTCCAATCGGTCGTGGTCAGCGTGAATTGATCATCGGTGACCGTCAGACTGGTAAAACCGCTCTGGCAATCGACGCCATCATCAACCAACGTGATTCCGGCATCAAGTGCGTCTACGTGGCCATCGGCCAGAAAGCGTCCACCATTTCTAACGTGGTACGTAAACTGGAAGAACACGGCGCGCTGGCTAACACCATCGTTGTGGTTGCAACCGCATCTGAATCTGCCGCACTGCAATACCTGGCTCCGTATGCAGGCTGCGCAATGGGCGAATACTTCCGTGACCGCGGTGAAGATGCACTGATCATTTATGATGACCTGTCTAAACAGGCCGTTGCTTACCGTCAGATTTCCCTGCTGCTCCGTCGTCCGCCAGGACGTGAAGCATTCCCGGGCGACGTATTCTACCTCCACTCTCGTCTGCTGGAGCGTGCTGCGCGTGTTAACGCCGAATACGTTGAAGCCTTCACCAAAGGTGAAGTGACTGGGAAAACCGGCTCTCTGACCGCTCTGCCGATTATCGAAACGCAGGCGGGTGACGTTTCCGCGTTCGTTCCGACCAACGTAATTTCGATTACCGATGGTCAGATCTTCCTGGAAACCAACCTGTTTAACGCCGGTATTCGTCCTGCGGTTAACCCGGGTATCTCCGTATCCCGTGTTGGTGGCGCAGCGCAAACCAAGATCATGAAGAAACTGTCCGGTGGTATCCGTACCGCGCTGGCGCAGTATCGTGAACTGGCAGCGTTCTCCCAGTTTGCATCTGACCTTGACGATGCAACCCGTAAACAGCTTGACCACGGTCAGAAAGTGACCGAACTGCTGAAACAGAAACAGTATGCGCCGATGTCCGTTGCGCAGCAGTCTCTGGTTCTGTTCGCAGCAGAACGTGGTTATCTGGCGGATGTAGAACTGGCGAAAATCGGTAGCTTCGAAGCCGCTCTGCTGGCTTACGTTGACCGTGACCACGCTCCGTTGATGCAAGAGATCAACCAGTCCGGTGGCTATAACGACGAAATCGAAGGCAAGCTGAAAGGCATCCTCGATTCCTTCAAAGCAACCCAGTCCTGGTAACGTCTGGTGGCCTGCCTTAGGGCAGGCCGCAAGGCATTGAGGAGAAGCTCATGGCCGGCGCAAAAGAGATACGTAGTAAGATCGCAAGCGTCCAGAACACGCAAAAGATCACTAAAGCGATGGAAATGGTCGCCGCTTCCAAAATGCGTAAATCGCAGGATCGCATGGCGGCCAG
Source organism: Phytobacter diazotrophicus (assembly GCF_052061655.1). Classification (NCBI taxonomy): domain Bacteria; kingdom Pseudomonadati; phylum Pseudomonadota; class Gammaproteobacteria; order Enterobacterales; family Enterobacteriaceae; genus Phytobacter; species Phytobacter diazotrophicus. Next base: position 5,643,397 of record NZ_CM125428.1, read on the forward strand.
CCGTCCTTATGCAGATACCATGCGCAAAGTGATTGGTCACCTTGCGAATGGTAATCTGGAATATAAGCACCCTTACCTGGAAGAACGCGACGTTAAGCGCGTGGGCTACCTGGTGGTGTCGACCGACCGTGGTCTGTGTGGCGGCTTGAACATTAACCTGTTCAAGAAAGTACTGGCGGATATGAAAGCATGGTCCGATAAAGGCGTTCAGAGCGACCTCGCTATGATCGGCTCGAAAGGCGTGTCTTTCTTTAATTCCGTTGGTGGCAACGTTGTCGCCCAGGTGACCGGTATGGGTGATAACCCATCTCTGTCCGAACTGATCGGCTCGGTTAAAGTGATGTTGCAGGCCTACGACGAAGGTCGTCTGGACAAGCTTTATATTGTCAGCAACAAATTTATCAACACCATGTCTCAGGTTCCAACCATTACTCAACTGCTGCCATTACCGGCAGAAGAAGATGAAGAGTTGAAGCGTAAATCCTGGGATTATCTGTATGAACCTGATCCGAAGGCGCTGCTGGATACGCTCCTGCGTCGTTATGTGGAATCTCAGGTTTATCAGGGTGTTGTTGAAAACCTGGCCAGCGAGCAGGCCGCACGTATGGTGGCGATGAAAGCCGCGACCGATAATGGCGGCAGCCTGATTAAAGAGCTGCAGTTGGTTTACAACAAAGCTCGTCAGGCCAGCATTACTCAGGAACTCACCGAGATCGTCTCGGGGGCCGCCGCGGTTTAACCAGGTTTACGAATTTCGTAGAGGATTCAAGATGGCTACTGGAAAAATTATCCAGGTAATCGGCGCCGTGGTGGACGTCGAGTTCCCTCAGGATGCCGTACCACGAGTGTACGATGCACTTGAGGTAAAGAATGGTGAAGAGCGTCTGGTGCTGGAAGTTCAGCAGCAGCTCGGCGGTGGCGTAGTACGTACCATCGCAATGGGTTCTTCTGATGGTCTGCGTCGTGGTCTGGAAGTAACAGACCTGGCTCACCCGATCGAAGTCCCGGTAGGTAAAGCAACACTGGGTCGTATCATGAACGTACTGGGCGAACCAGTAGACATGAAAGGCGACATCGGTGAAGAAGAGCGTTGGGCGATCCACCGTGCAGCACCTTCCTACGAAGAGTTGTCAAACTCTCAGGAACTGCTGGAAACCGGTATCAAAGTAATCGACCTGATGTGTCCGTTCGCTAAGGGCGGTAAAGTGGGTCTGTTCGGTGGTGCGGGTGTAGGTAAAACCGTAAACATGATGGAGCTGATCCGTAACATCGCGATCGAGCACTCCGGTTACTCCGTATTTGCGGGCGTAGGTGAACGTACTCGTGAGGGTAACGACTTCTACCACGAAATGACCGACTCCAACGTTATCGACAAAGTATCCCTGGTGTATGGCCAGATGAACGAGCCGCCGGGAAACCGTCTGCGCGTTGCACTGACCGGTCTGACCATGGCAGAGAAATTCCGTGACGAAGGTCGTGACGTACTGTTGTTCGTCGACAACATCTATCGTTACACCCTGGCCGGTACAGAAGTATCTGCACTGCTGGGTCGTATGCCTTCAGCGGTAGGTTATCAGCCGACTCTGGCGGAAGAGATGGGTGTTCTGCAAGAACGTATCACCTCCACCAAAACCGGTTCTATCACCTCCGTACAGGCGGTATACGTACCTGCGGATGACTTGACTGACCCGTCACCAGCCACCACCTTTGCTCACTTAGATGCAACCGTGGTACTGAGCCGTCAGATCGCGTCTCTGGGTATTTACCCGGCCGTTGACCCGCTGGACTCCACCAGCCGTCAGCTGGATCCTCTGGTTGTTGGTCAGGAGCACTACGACACTGCGCGTGGCGTTCAGTCTATCCTGCAGCGTTACCAGGAACTGAAAGACATCATCGCCATCCTGGGTATGGATGAGCTGTCAGAAGAAGACAAACTGGTGGTAGCACGTGCGCGTAAGATTCAGCGCTTCCTGTCCCAGCCGTTCTTCGTGGCAGAAGTATTTACCGGTTCTCCGGGCAAATACGTCTCCCTGAAAGACACCATCCGTGGCTTTAAAGGCATCATGGAAGGCGAATACGATCACCTGCCGGAGCAGGCGTTCTACATGGTCGGTTCCATTGACGAAGCCGTGGAAAAAGCCAAAAAACTTTAACGCCTTAATCGGAGGGTGATATGGCAATGACTTACCACCTGGACGTCGTCAGTGCAGAGCAACAAATGTTCTCTGGTCTGGTCGAGAAAATCCAGGTAACGGGTAGCGAAGGTGAGCTGGGTATTTACCCTGGTCACGCGCCGCTGCTCACCGCCATTAAGCCTGGTATGATCCGCATCGTGAAACAGCACGGTCATGAAGAGTTTATCTATCTGTCCGGCGGCATTCTTGAAGTGCAGCCTGGCAACGTGACCGTACTGGCTGATACCGCTATTCGTGGCCAGGATCTCGACGAAGCGCGAGCACTGGAATCGAAACGTAAAGCCGAAGAGCACATTAAGAGCTCGCACGGCGACGTGGATTACGCTCAGGCGTCTGCCGAACTGGCGAAAGCTATTGCGAAACTGCGCGTTATCGAGTTGACCAAAAAAGCGATGTAACACCGGCTTAAAGTCAAAAAGCCAGTCTGATTATCAGGCTGGCTTTTTTTATGGGCAAATTCTGTACTTTTATTGGATACATGAATGTTTTGCTCAGGACTTTATTCATGGCTAAAAAAAATAGCAAAAACATTGCCCTGCTCACGATACCCGTGCAGGAAGCACCATTTTTGAATATAAAGTACCATGTAAAAGCCAAAAAAATGCCCTAAATTACGATCTGGTAAGGCAGGTTGTGCATTTTACTTTCTTGCCATTTTGCGTTGAAAAAAATGTAGAATTTTCAAGGTGAAACAGTAAAACTTCCACTCAAATTAAAGTCAGGACGCGTATGTTGAACACGAAAATGAGTGTGGTGATCCTTGCCGCTGGCAAAGGCACACGCATGTATTCCGATCTTCCGAAAGTGCTGCATACCCTTGCAGGGAAAGCGATGGTTCAGCATGTCATTGATGTGGCGAATAATCTAGGCGCCGATCATGTACACCTTGTCTATGGGCACGGCGGCGATCTGTTAAAACAAACGCTGCCTGACGAAAAACTTAACTGGGTGTTACAGGCTGAACAACTGGGCACCGGGCATGCAATGCAGCAGGCTGCGCCATTCTTCGCCGACGACGAAGATATCCTGATGCTGTATGGCGATGTGCCGCTGATATCGATCGATACTCTTACCCGTCTGCGTGAAGCGAAACCGCAAGGTGGTATTGGCCTGCTCACCGTGAAGCTGGATGATCCAAGTGGATACGGCCGTATCACGCGTGAGAACGGTAAAGTAACCGGCATTGTTGAACATAAAGATGCGACTGAGCCGCAGCGCCAGATTCAGGAAATCAATACCGGTATTTTGATAGCTAACGGCGGCGATATGAAACGCTGGCTGAGTCAGCTCACCAATAATAATGCGCAGGGTGAATATTACATCACCGATATTATTGCTCTTGCTTATAAGGAAGGCCATGAAATTGCAGCCGTCCATCCGCAGCGCCTGAGCGAAGTGGAAGGCGTGAACAACCGCCTCCAGCTCTCCCGCCTCGAACGCGTCTATCAAACTGAACAGGCTGAAAGATTACTTCTTGCAGGCGTGATGCTGCGCGACCCGGCCCGCTTCGATCTGCGTGGAACGCTGACGCATGGGCGGGATGTTGAGATTGATGCTAACGTGATTATTGAAGGCGACGTCAAACTAGGCAACCGCGTGAAAATTGGCGCAGGCTGTGTCATCAAAAATAGCGTCATTGGCGATGGCTGTGAAATCAGTCCTTACAGCGTGCTGGAAGATGCCACGCTTGAAGCCGCCTGTACAATTGGCCCGTTTGCCCGCCTGCGTCCGGGGGCTGAATTGCAGGAAGGCGCGCATGTAGGCAACTTCGTTGAGATGAAAAAAGCGCGTCTGGGCAAAGGCTCGAAAGCGGGTCATCTGACTTACCTTGGCGACGCGGAAATTGGCGACAACGTCAATATCGGCGCGGGAACCATCACCTGCAACTATGATGGCGCCAATAAACACAAGACCGTTATTGGTGATGATGTGTTTGTTGGATCTGATACCCAACTGGTGGCGCCAGTGAGCGTGGGTAAAGGGGCAACCATTGCGGCAGGTACGACGGTTACCCGCAATGTCGCCGATAACGAACTGGTCTTAACCCGTGTGCCGCAGGTCCATAAAAAGGGTTGGCAGCGTCCGGTGAAGAAAAAGTAATTTTCATGCCGGAGTAATCCGGCAACCAGGGATGAGGGGATAACATAATCCCCCACCCGACAAGCAGTACCATAAAAATAACCCCACTCTCTACAAGGCTCGGGGCGCCCGTAAAGGGCAAACAGGTCAGCGACAACGCATGGCACAATGCCATAATCAGGAAATCTAACTATGTGTGGAATTGTTGGCGCAGTTGCGCAGCGTGATATTGCTGAAATCCTTCTGGAAGGCTTACGTCGTCTGGAATACCGTGGTTATGACTCTGCCGGTCTGGCAGTAGTTGATGCACAAGGTCATATGACCCGTCTGCGTCGTCTCGGTAAAGTACAGATGCTGGCTCAGGCCGCGGAAGAGCATCCGTTACACGGTGGTACCGGTATTGCTCACACCCGTTGGGCGACCCACGGGGAACCTTCTGAAGGCAACGCACACCCGCATGTGTCTGAACACATCGTCGTAGTACACAACGGCATTATCGAAAACCACGAACCGCTGCGCGAAGAACTGAAAGCGCGTGGCTACACTTTTGTGTCTGAGACCGATACAGAAGTGATTGCTCACTTAGTGCACTGGGAGCTGGCGAAAGGCGGTACGCTGCGTGATGCTGTTCTGCGTACTATTCCGCAACTGCGTGGCGCGTACGGCACGGTTATCATGGATTCCCGCGATCCGAGTACACTGCTGGCAGCTCGTTCTGGTAGCCCGATGGTTATCGGTCTGGGCATGGGTGAAAACTTTATCGCGTCCGATCAACTGGCTCTATTGCCGGTAACCCGTCGCTTTATCTTCCTTGAAGAGGGAGATATCGCTGAGGTAACACGTCGCAGCGTGACGGTATTTGATAAAACGGGCGAGCTGGTTAAGCGCCAGGAGATTGAATCCAATCTGCAATATGACGCAGGCGACAAAGGCGCTTACCGTCACTATATGCAGAAAGAGATCTATGAGCAGCCGAATGCGATTAAAAACACCCTGACCGGGCGTATCAGCCACGGTGAAGTGGATTTAAGCGAGCTGGGCTCCCATGCGAATGATCTGCTGAGTAAGATTGAGCATATTCAGATCATTGCCTGCGGTACCTCATACAACTCCGGTATGGTTTCTCGTTACTGGTTTGAATCGCTGGCCGGTGTACCCTGTGATGTAGAAATCGCCTCCGAATTCCGTTACCGCAAATCTGCCGTGCGTCGTAATAGTCTGATGATTACGCTCTCTCAGTCTGGTGAAACGGCAGACACCCTGGCGGGGCTGCGTTTGTCTAAAGAGCTTGGCTATCTGGGCTCGCTGGCTATCTGTAACGTTCCTGGCTCCTCGCTGGTACGTGAATCCGATCTGGCCATCATGACGAATGCGGGTACGGAAATTGGCGTGGCGTCCACCAAAGCCTTCACGACTCAGCTAACGGTTCTGTTGATGCTGGTGGCGAAACTGAGCCGTCTGAAAGGGCTGGATGCCTCAATCGAACATAGCATTGTCCATGGCCTGCAGACGCTGCCGAGCCGCATTGAACAGATGCTGTCTCAGGATAAACGTATCGCGCAACTGGCCGAGGACTTCTCTGACAAGCATCACGCGTTGTTCCTGGGGCGTGGCGATCAATACCCGATTGCCCTGGAAGGCGCGCTTAAGCTCAAAGAGATTTCCTACATCCATGCAGAGGCCTATGCCGCCGGTGAACTGAAACACGGCCCACTGGCCCTGATTGACGATGATATGCCGGTTATCGTTATTGCGCCGAACAATGAACTGTTGGAAAAATTGAAATCCAACATTGAAGAGGTTCGCGCGCGCGGCGGTGTACTGTATGTCTTTGCCGACCAGGATGCCGGGTTTGTAGGCAGCGACACTATGCATATCATTGATATGCCGCACGTTGATGAAGTTATCGCTCCTATCTTCTACACTGTTCCGTTGCAATTGCTGGCCTATCACGTGGCGCTGATTAAAGGCACCGACGTGGATCAGCCGCGTAATCTGGCAAAATCAGTCACTGTGGAATAAAAGCGTAACCACGTCATAACGCATATAAGGGGTTGCCTGATGGCAGCCTCTTTTTTTTCAGGATGATGATGAATCTGTTGAAATGCATAATCGGGCTTAAATTTTTGGCGCTCATAGACTACTGCGACAAGGTGGAAGCGGGGATATCGGGCCGTAAACTGGCGCAATTAAAAGCGCTGGCGGAGGCCTTTCAGGAAATGCCGAAGGCTTACTACATCCGTGGGACGACATATTTCGGCAGCATATTGGTGCTGTTTTATACGTTGCTGTTGAGCTATGCCGGTCTTGCCATCGCGTTCAGAACCGTTACCGGCGGTTGGGGCGTTATCGCAGGTCTTGTTATCTTCATTCTGCTTGTGGTGGCGTTATCAGGAGCAGAGAAAGGAAGAACATTATCCCTGCGATTATTTTTAGCCGTCTGGTCGGCGTTATGTGTTTGTAATGTACTGGTGGCAGGATGGTTGTTGTTCGCCTCTTTCTCATGGCTAAGTGTCGGGTGTTGGGCCGGGAGTTTACTTCTCTTATGGTTGACACGGCAGGTCATGAACGGGCCAGAACTGACGAAACTAATACAGTGGCGTGCGTCACTCAGAATAGGCAAGTATCGACGTCAGGCATTGACGCAACCCAGGCGAAAATGAATTGATCTAAGGCTACTTTTGTCGCTTTTTGCTGGGACATCTCGTCAGCATCTACTACTTTTTTAGTGTCATAAAACTAAAATCTTACTGACATCTCACTGTCATTAATAACGTTATCTTGCTGATAAATCATACAAGATAGGGTTAATCTACCTGAAAGCTGTCATTGTCATCAAACAGTAACAATCATTGCATATAACTGTCATCAAAGTGTCCTATTTTGCTCGTCGTAGCCACTTAAACAACGATTTACGATCCTTGCAGGAGACATTATGAACGTTATGCGTACCACTGTCGCAACTGTTGTCGCCGCGACCTTTTCACTGAGTGCATTTGCAGTTAACGCCGCTGCAAGCCTGACAGGTGCGGGTGCAACTTTCCCAGCGCCGGTGTATGCCAAATGGGCCGATACTTACCAGAAAGAAACGGGTAATAAGGTTAACTACCAGGGTATCGGTTCTTCTGGTGGCGTAAAACAGATCACTGCAAACACCGTTGACTTCGGTGCTTCTGATGCTCCGCTGGCTGACGATAAACTGGCTCAGGAAGGCCTGTTCCAGTTCCCTACCGTAATCGGTGGTGTTGTCCTGGCTGTTAACCTGGAAGGTTTCAAATCTGGCGAGCTGGTGCTGGATGGCAAAACGCTGGGCGATATCTACCTGGGCAAAATCAAAAAATGGGATGATGCGGCAATTGCTAAGCTGAACCCGGGCAAAAAACTGCCTTCTCAGAATATCGCTGTCGTACGTCGCGCTGATGGTTCTGGTACATCTTTCGTATTTACCAGCTACCTGGCAAAAGTTAACGAAGAGTGGAAATCGTCTGTAGGCGCTGGCTCTACTGTTAACTGGCCGACCGGTCTGGGCGGTAAAGGTAACGACGGTATCGCTGCATTCGTACAGCGTCTGCCGGGCTCCATTGGTTATGTTGAATATGCTTACGCTAAGCAGAATAACCTGACCTACACCAAGCTGCTGTCTGCTGATGGCAAACCGGTTAGCCCGACCGAAGCAAACTTCTCCAATGCGACGAAAAACATCGACTGGAGCAAATCTTTCGCGCAGGACCTGACCAACCAGAAAGGTGCCGATGTGTGGCCGATTACGTCCACCACTTTCATCCTGGTTCACAAAGAGCAGAAAAATCCTGAGCAGGGCGCAGAAGTGCTGAAATTCTTCGACTGGGCATACAAAAACGGTGGCAAACAGGCTAATGAGCTGGACTACGCTACCCTGCCTGAGAGCGTTGTTGCACAGATTCGCGCTGCATGGAAAACCAACGTGAAAGACAGCAGCGGTAAAGCGCTGTACTAATACCCGCCATACTTCGAGCCGTAGCAGTGTTGGTGTTGGCTGCAACTCGAATTAGTTAGGGTATGGCATTACGTTAGCCAGGAAGCACGATAAAATGCGCGCTTCCTGGCCCAAACTTAAAGAGTGATTTATGGCTGCAACCAAGCCGGCTTTTAGCCCCCCGGGTAAAAAAGGTGACATGATTTTCAGCGCGCTGGTAAAACTGGCTGCGCTGATTGTGCTATTGCTGCTCGGCGGCATTATCGTTTCTCTGATTTTCTCCTCCTGGCCGAGTATCCAGAAATTTGGTTTTTCCTTCTTGTGGAACAAAGAGTGGGATGCGCCGAATGAGACCTTTGGTGCTCTGGTTCCGATTTACGGCACGCTGGTAACGTCTTTAATCGCGCTACTGATCGCTGTTCCGGTAAGTTTTGGTATCGCCCTCTTCCTGACGGAGCTGGCGCCTGGCTGGCTGAAACGCCCTCTTGGGATCGCGATTGAACTGCTGGCGGCGATTCCCAGTATCGTTTACGGCATGTGGGGTCTGTTTATTTTCGCTCCGCTGTTTGCCAAATATTTCCAGGAACCGGTCGGCAACGTTATGTCCGCTATCCCGTTTGTTGGCGCCCTCTTCTCTGGCCCGGCATTTGGTATTGGTATCCTGGCTGCGGGGGTTATCCTCGCCATTATGATCATTCCGTACATTGCCGCCGTTATGCGCGATGTATTCGAACAAACCCCGGTGATGATGAAAGAGTCTGCCTACGGCATCGGCTGCACCACCTGGGAAGTTATCTGGCGTATTGTTCTGCCGTTCACAAAAAATGGTGTTATCGGCGGCATTATGTTGGGGTTGGGTCGTGCACTGGGCGAAACCATGGCGGTGACCTTTATCATCGGTAACACCTACCAGCTCGACAGCGCATCACTCTATATGCCGGGTAACAGTATTACCTCCGCGCTGGCGAACGAATTCGCCGAAGCGGAGTCTGGTCTGCACGTTGCGGCCTTGATGGAACTGGGTCTGATCCTCTTCGTCATTACCTTTATTGTGCTGGCGATTTCTAAGTTCATGATCATGCGTCTGGCGAAAAATGAGGGGGCCCGCTAATGGCTACGCTTGAAATGCAAACCACCGCAGAGCTGGCTGAATCCCGTCGCAAGATGCAGGCTAAGCGCCGTACCAAAAACCGTATCGCCCTGACGCTCTCAATGGCGACCATGGCGTTTGGTCTGTTCTGGCTGGTCTGGATCCTCCTGTCGACCATTAGTCGTGGTTTTGATGGGATGTCTCTGGCGCTCTTTACCGAAATGACGCCGCCGCCAAACACGGCGGGTGGTGGGCTGGCGAATGCGCTGGCGGGAAGTGCGCTGCTCATCTTCTGGGCGACCGCTGTTGGTACGCCGCTGGGTATCATGGCCGGGATCTACCTGGCTGAGTACGGGCGTAAATCGATTCTGGCCGAAATTATCCGTTTTATTAACGATATTCTGCTTTCCGCACCGTCTATTGTTGTTGGCCTGTTCGTTTACACCATTGTGGTGGCGCAGATGCAACACTTCTCTGGCTGGGCAGGCGTGATTGCGCTGGCGCTGCTGCAGGTGCCCATCGTGATTCGTACCACAGAGAACATGCTGAAACTGGTACCGGATAGCCTGCGTGAAGCGGCTTATGCGCTGGGGACACCGAAGTGGAAGATGATTTCCGCCATTACCGTGAAAGCTTCTGTCTCCGGGATCATGACCGGCGTGCTGCTGGCGGTTGCGCGTATCGCGGGTGAAACCGCACCGCTGCTGTTTACCGCGCTGTCGAACCAGTTCTGGAGCACGGACATGATGAGGCCGATTGCAAACTTGCCGGTCACCATCTTTAAGTTTGCGATGAGCCCGTTTGCTGAATGGCAGCAACTGGCCTGGGCCGGTGTTCTGATTATCACGCTGTGTGTGCTGCTACTGAACATTCTGGCGCGTGTCATTTTCGCGGCGAAGAAACACTAATTTTTGCGGCGCGGTGAAACGCGGTGCCGAGTGAGGAAAGAGATAAATGAGTATGGTTGATACAACGCCGGGCAAAATTCAGGTTCGCGATTTGAACTTCTATTACGGCAAATTCCATGCCCTGAAAAACATCAGCCTGGACATTGCTAAAAACCAGGTAACGGCGTTTATCGGGCCGTCAGGCTGCGGTAAGTCCACGCTGCTGCGTACATTCAATAAAATGTTTGAACTGTACCCGGAGCAACGCGCAGAAGGTGAAATCCTGCTGGATGGGGATAACATCCTCACCAATACCCAGGATATCGCCCTGCTGCGCGCAAAAGTTGGGATGGTTTTCCAGAAGCCAACGCCGTTCCCGATGTCGATTTATGACAACATCGCCTTCGGTGTGCGTCTGTTTGAAAAGCTGTCTCGTGCCGATATGGACGAACGTGTGCAGTGGGCCTTGACCAAGGCCGCATTATGGAATGAAACCAAGGATAAATTGCACCAGAGCGGGTACTCTCTTTCCGGTGGTCAGCAGCAGCGTCTGTGTATCGCCCGTGGGATTGCGATCCGTCCGGAAGTCTTACTGCTGGACGAACCTTGCTCGGCGCTCGACCCCATTTCGACTGGTCGTATCGAAGAATTGATCACCGAGTTGAAGCAGGATTACACCGTCGTCATCGTTACCCACAACATGCAGCAGGCTGCGCGTTGTTCCGATCACACGGCGTTTATGTATCTCGGCGAATTGATTGAGTTCAGCAACACGGATGATCTGTTCACCAAGCCGAAGAAAAAGCAAACCGAAGATTATATTACTGGCCGCTACGGTTGATTTGCCATACTGCTTTCAGGCTCTAACTGTGTTGGCTGCCTTTGTTCACCCCGGTCGTGCCATATGATGCGCCCCGGGGATTCGCTCAGTTGCCGCCTTGTTATAGCCCAAAAATAGTTGGGCATCAGGAGACACCATGGACAACCTCAATCTTAACAAACATATTTCCGGCCAGTTTAACGCCGAGCTGGAAAGTATCCGCACTCAGGTGATGACCATGGGTGGGATGGTAGAGCAACAACTTTCAGACGCGATCACTGCGATGCATAACCAGGACAGCGAGCTGGCTCAGCGCGTTGTTGAGGGTGATAAGCAGGTGAACATGATGGAAGTCGCTATCGACGAAGCCTGTGTGCGTATTATTGCCAAGCGCCAGCCGACCGCCAGCGACCTGCGTCTGGTGATGGCGATTATCAAAACGATCGCTGAGCTGGAACGTATTGGCGATGTTGCCGATAAAATCTGCCGCACAGCGCTGGAGAAATTCTCCTCGCAGCACCAGCCGCTGCTGGTAAGCCTGGAATCTCTGGGCCGCCATACCGTGCAGATGCTGCACGACGTACTGGATGCTTTCGCGCGTATGGATATTGACGAAGCGGTACGTATCTACCGTGAAGACAAGAAAGTGGATCAGGAATATGAAGGTATCGTGCGCCAACTGATGACCTACATGATGGAAGATCCGCGCACCATTCCAAGCGTGTTAACCGCGCTATTCTGCGCCCGTTCCATTGAGCGTATCGGCGACCGTTGCCAGAATATTTGCGAATACATTTTCTATTTTGTTAAAGGCCAGGATTTCCGTCATGTTGGCGGTGATGAACTGGATAAACTGCTCGCCGGAAAAGACCCGAAAGAGTGATTTCCGCGCTCAGCAAATAAAAACGCCAGCGACATATCTGCTGGCGTTTTTTTGCTGATTTGCAGGAGAGGGTCAGATGCAAGGCACTGTTTATTTATAACCCCCACAAGCCTTCCCATTTCTTTCTCCCGAAAACCCGCCGTTCTGATTCTGGAATAAATTAACGACGTTTCTGTATCAGGCCCGGTACCGGAATCTGGCCCATAAAAATGTACCGCTGCTGAAATGGTGAACTAAAAACCCGTGGTAAATCACAGTTTATTATTTTGCGCATTGCCGGTGGGTTAAAAATCGCTATGTTGTGGGCTGAAACTGGATTGCTACCGCTTTGCGGGCTAAACCTGACATCTCCCTTCTGGAGGTGCCAGGTTTTTTGTTTTTAGGGCTGAGTAAAAAACAGCCAGCCGCAAAGATGTTTCCAGTACAGGATTGTTACTGCTTTCGACAGGCAAAACCTGAACTCACACCCGATTCATCTCGGGTGGGTTCAGGTTTTTTTTTATCCAAAAAATGGTTGGATGGAAACCATGAAAAAAACAATACCCTTAATTCTGGCATCATCATTTTTATACTCAGTTACCCCTGCGATGGCCGCGACCGGAAATATGACCATCGAACAGCGCCTTGCAGCGCTGGAGAAAGATCTCAGCGAAACAAAAAAGGAATTACAGCGCTACAAGGACGAAGAGAAGAATAAGCAGGCGGTTTACTTTGCGCAGACCGCTTCTGCGCCTGCTCCCGCATCTGCGACGGCAAGTACAGCGAAAACGACATCGGCCCCTGCTGCCGTACTGGTGCAGACAGCACCAGCGCCGGGTGCTCAGCCGTCTAAAACTGAAGATGTTTCATCCATGTCGATGAAAGATCTCAGTAAGTTCGTCAAAGACGAAATTGGCTTTAGTTACAACGGTTATTTCCGCTCGGGATGGGCGACCACCACGAACGGATCGCCCAAATCCTGGGCTATCGGCTCGTTGGGGCGTTTTGGCAATGAATACACCAGTTGGTTTGATTTGCAGTTCTCCCAGCGCGTCTATAACGAAAATGGTAAGAGCGCGAAAGCGGTCGTCATGCTCGATGGTAACGTTGGGCAGTCCTATTCTGCTGGCTGGTTTGGCGACAACAGCACCAATGAAAACTACCTGCAGTTCTCTGATATCTACCTGACCACCACCGGTTTCCTGCCGTTCGCCCCGGAAGCGGATATGTGGGTGGGTAAGCACCAGCTTCCCAAATATGAAGTACAGATGCTCGACTGGAAAACGCAGCGTACTGATGCCTCCGGCGGCGTTGGGATTGAAAACATGAAGCTTGGCAGCGGTAAGCTTGATATCGCGCTGCTGCGTGAAGATATTGATCAATACGACCGCTCACTAAGTCACTCACAGAAACTCAACACCAACACCGTTGATGTCCGCTACAAAGCTATTCCGTTGTGGGATAAAGCAGAACTGATGGTCAATGGCCGTTACGCGATGGCGAACTCGACGGATACGCAGAAAGAGAACGTGAACGACAACGGGTATTACAAATGGAAAGATACCTGGATGTTTGGCACGGCGTTAACGCAGAAATTTAAAAACGGCGGTTATAACGAATTTAGTTTCCTGATGGCCAATAACTCACTGGCAAGCAGCTTTGCCCGTTACAGCGGTTCCAGCCCGTACATCGCGTTCAATGGTCGTTACTATGGTGATCACACCAACGGTACGGCGATTCGTCTGGTCTCGCAGGGCGAAACCTATTTGCGTGACGATGTGATCGTGGCCAACGCGCTGGTCTATTCACGAGGCGAAGATGTCTATAGCTATGAGACTGGCGCTCACAGTGACTTCACCAGCTATCGCGCGGTGGTACGTCCGGCGTATATCTGGGACAAATACAACCAGACGGGCGTAGAACTGGCGTATTTCAACCAGCAGAACAAAAATCAATACGGCGCGAAGTTCAAAGAGGCAGGGTATAAAACCACGCTTTACCATACGCTTAAGGTCAACACCAGTATGCTGACATCCCGCCCGGAAATTCGTTTTTATGGTACCTACATCCATGCGCTGGATAACGAACTGGATAATTTCAGCTTCGCTGATGAGAAAAATAACCAGTTTGCCGCAGGCGTTCAGGCTGAGGTCTGGTGGTAATGCCCGCTTAATAACTCTGCATGAACGACAAAAAAATACGAGGGATTTGATATGAAAAGAAACATCGCCTGTCTGACACTCGCCATCACCGCACTGCTTGGCAGCGCGGCGATTCCCGCCATTGCTGCCCCTTTTCCGGCAACCCCGGATTTGTCGGTGCCGGTCAGCCAGTATGTGACCCAGGTGAATGCCGATAAAAGCATTACCTTTCGCCTGTTTGCACCAGCAGCAAAACGGGTGTCGGTGGTTACCGGTTCCACCCCGGACAGCTTTGTCTCCCATGATATGAGCAAAGATGAGAGCGGCGTCTGGTCGTGGAAAAGCGAATCTCTGGCACCGAATCTGTACGAATATTACTTTGATGTGGATGGTTTCCGTTCGGTAGACACGGGAAGCCGTTTTCAGAAACCGCAGCGTCAGGTCAATACCAGCCTGATCCTGGTTCCGGGAAGTATTCTCGACGATCGCGCCGTACCGCATGGCGATCTCTTGACGGTGACTTATCACTCGAAAGCGTTGAGCTCAGAGCGTCGCGTCTATATCTGGACACCGCCAGGCTATAACGGCAAAGGCGAGCCGCTGCCGGTCCTCTATTTCTATCATGGTTTTGGTGATACCGGTCTTTCGGCTATCGATCAGGGGCGCCTGCCGCAGATCATGGACAACCTGCTGGCCGAAGGGAAAATCAAACCGATGCTGGTGGTCGTGCCGGATACGGAAACCGACATCGCGCAGGCGATTGCGGAAAACTATCCGCCGAAAGAGCGTCGCAAAACTTTCTATCCGCTGAATGCTAAAGCGGCCGATCGCGAACTGATGCATGACATCATTCCTATGGTCGATGCGCGGTTTAACGTGCGCAAAGATGCAAGCGGGCGCGCGCTGGCCGGGTTATCGCAGGGCGGTTATCAGGCGCTGGTCTCAGGGATGAACCATCTTGATAGCTTTGGCTGGCTGGCGACCCTGAGTGGCGTAACGACCACAACCGTTCCGGATTCGGGTGTTACCGCTCAGCTTAACAAGCCTCAGGAGATCAACAAGCAACTGCATAACTTCACGGTGGTGGTCGGTGAAAAAGATTCCGTCACGGGCAAAGACATTGCCGGTCTGAAAAGCGATCTTGAGAAGCAAGGCATTAAATTCGACTACAAGATGTACCCGGGCCTGAACCACGAAATGGATGTCTGGCGTCCGGCGTATGCTGAGTTTGTGCAGAAACTGTTTAAGTGATGCATTACGCCTCTCCTGTTAGGGGGAGGCGTTTACCGTTAGCGCGTAATGTTCCAGCCGCGAGCTTTCCACAATGCCGGAAGCTGCGACAACTCTGTGAACGTAGTCACCTGTGGATGGTCGATCGGTTTGTTATGCGGATCGGCACAGAAATAAAAGACTTCCATGCCTGCAGCAATACCCGACTGTGCGCCCGCCACCGAATCATCAATCAGAATGCAGCGTGTTGTATTCACATTCAGCGCTTTTGCCGCATGGAACATCAGTTCCGGGTCGGGCTTCCAGCGTTGAATATCGTAGCCGCTGAACAGCAGATTCGGGAAATGGTGCAGAAGACCAGTTTTGCCAAGTGAATGCTCCATTTTGCTTACCGGGCCGTTAGAGACCACACAGACAGGCACGGTGACTGCATCAAGCAGCTCTTTCGCCCCCGGAATGATTTCCAGCTCGGAATCAAACAGCCGCGCCACTTCGCTGCGAAATACTGGCTCCAGTTTGGTTTTGTCCAGCGTCACGCCGTGTTCTTCGCCTGTCACCTCGATTATCTCGTAGAGTTTCATACCTTTGAAACGTTTGAACACCTCTTCAAGATCGAGCGTGATGCCAAATTCTTTAAACATATGCACATATGCGCGCGAACAGATGACTTCACTGTCTACCAGGGTGCCGTCACAGTCGAAAAATACTGCTTCAATTTGGGACATGCCATTTCCTGTATATTGCAAGTTTATCGTTTACTTAAGGCAGATTACCCCACGCAATCGTTGCCGTATAAGCAAATTCAATGAAAAAAAGTGTGTGATAACCGTCAACATTGTCTCATTTTGGTATAGGATAGCGACGAATTTTCCCTCCTTGTTCGGAAATTGATAATGAGCCAACAACACACTACCCAGGCGTCGAGCCACGGGTTGCTTGAGCGCGTGTTTAAACTGCGTGAACATGGCACGTCGGCACGCACCGAAGTGATCGCCGGTTTCACCACGTTTTTGACGATGGTCTACATCGTTTTTGTTAACCCGCAGATTTTGGGTGTCGCCGGGATGGACACCAGTGCGGTCTTCGTCACCACCTGTCTGATTGCCGCGTTCGGCAGTATCCTGATGGGGCTGTTTGCTAACCTGCCGGTTGCACTGGCACCCGCGATGGGCCTGAACGCCTTCTTCGCGTTTGTGGTGGTGGGCGCGATGGGACTGTCCTGGCAAATTGGGATGGGCGCGATTTTCTGGGGTGCGGTAGGTCTGCTGTTGCTGACTATTTTCCGCGTTCGTTACTGGATGATTGCCAACATTCCGGTGAGCCTGCGTGTGGGCATCACCAGCGGTATTGGTCTGTTTATCGGTATGATGGGCCTGAAAAACGCCGGTGTGATTGTGCCGAACAAAGATACGCTGGTGGCCATTGGTAACCTGACGTCTCACAGCGTCCTGCTGGGTGTTCTGGGCTTCTTTATTATTGCTGTTCTGGCTTCCCGCAATATTCATGCTGCGGTACTGATTTCTATCGTCGTGACCACTCTGCTGGGCTGGATGATGGGCGATGTGCAGTATCACGGGATTATTTCTGCGCCGCCGAGCGTGGCGAGTGTAGTGGGTAATGTTGATCTGGCCGGGTCGTTCAACATTGGCCTGGCAGGCGTTATCTTCTCCTTTATGCTGGTTAACCTCTTTGACTCCTCCGGTACCCTGCTCGGTGTGACCGACAAAGCGGGTCTGGTTGATGAGAACGGTAAATTCCCGCGCATGAAGCAGGCGCTATATGTCGACAGTATCTCTTCCGTGGCGGGTTCGTTCATCGGTACCTCTTCGGTGACCGCCTATATCGAATCCTCATCCGGTGTTTCTGTTGGTGGCCGCACAGGTCTGACTGCTGTTGTCGTCGGCATCCTGTTCCTGTTGGTTATCTTCCTGTCGCCGCTGGCCGGAATGGTTCCTGCTTATGCCGCTGCGGGTGCGCTGATTTATGTTGGCGTTCTGATGACATCCAGCCTTTCTCGCGTGACGTGGGATGATCTGACCGAAGCGGTTCCGGCGTTTATTACTGCCGTTATGATGCCGTTCAGCTTCTCAATTACCGAAGGGATCGCACTGGGCTTTATCTCTTACTGTGTGATGAAGCTGTTCACTGGGCGCCTGCGTGACCTCAGCCCGTGTGTGGTTGTGGTTGCGGTGCTCTTCGTGCTGAAAATCGTCTTTATCGACGCGCATTAATTGCCGTTAAAATGACAAAGCCCGGTAGCGTCTATGCTTACCGGGCATTTTTGTCAGCGTCTTACCCGCTGAATATAGTCGCCAAAGGCCGTCAATTGCCCGGTCAGATGATCGAGCGTGCTTTGATCCACCACTTCTCCCGTCTGCTGATCGACTTTGCTTTGAATCACGCCGCCCATAAATTCTGGCTTGTTCATTACCATGGCATCAAGGAAGACCAGGATTTGCCGCAGGTGATACTGGCAACGCGCGCCGCCAATCGCGCCCATTGAACTGGTCTGGATAAGCACCGGTTTGCCGGACAGCGGCTGTTCAGGAAGACGTGAAAGCCAGTCAATGGCGTTTTTCAGCCCACCGGGTACGGAATAGTTATATTCCGGGGTCACAATGACCACGCCATCCGCTTCGCGAATCTGTTGTGCAATCTCTTCGATACGTGCGGGAAAACCCTCTTCCTGCTGCAAATCGGCGTCATACAACGGAATGTCCCCGATGGACGGCAAAGGTAAGACCTCCATGCCCGCCGGGGCCAGTTTGGGTAACGTCCGCGCAACCATCGCGTTAAACGATCCTTTACGCAAACTACCCAGTAACGTCACAACGTTAAGTGATGCAGACATAATGACTCCTTGCGATCGGGTCAGTTAATAATAAGGGCTTTTTCTGCTGGCAAACTGGTGAAGCGCATCAGGCGGGAGACGGGATCGTTCGCGCGTGTCTGCACGTCTGGCAGAAAGCGCCACCCATTTTTACTATCAAACTCCCAGATCTTGAGGCTCTCGATGGCCGGCGTCACCGCAACCGACCAGATCAAGACATCCTCAGCATCACATAAAACTTCGACCTGAGCCAGTTGGGGAACGCGCAGTCGTCCGGCGCCAGGTAGCAGTTGCAACAGGCCGGGGGAATCCTGCATTTGATTGAGAAGCTTAAGCACGCTTTGTCTCAGGGTTGAGAGCTGCGCCTGTGCTTCGTTGGGATCGTTCTGGTTGTTGATCCAGAGCTGTTCGTTGCTGCTGAACTGCCAGGATTTTTGTGCATGGGGGCTGTGAAAACTGCGGGTGGCGCGCTGTAACTCCATGTCCAGACCACACTCGCCTTCGGTAGTGATCGCCACGCCAACCATATTTCCAGCGTATGCCAGGGAGAAATGTGGCAGGCCAGGATCGGAAAATTTCGGGCGTCCGCTGGATTCAATTATGATGTCCGGGAGTTCGCTGATGCCATAAAGCATAAACATCATTTCGGCGAGCAGTGCCCGTGAAGCCAGATAGCGCGACTGCTGGTGTTCAGGAAGTTGCCGGGCGCTGTTATGACAGGCCTGGGAGAGCCGCGTTGAAACTAAACATCCCTCTGAGAGGATCCCTCGTGCAAAATGCGTTGCCATTTTCCCTCCGTGATAATGGTCTGATGCAGGAAACGATAATCAACATTATCGCGCATACCGCATAGGTTTTAATGCGGAAAAACGCCGCTGAAAAGGCCAATCTGGCCACATTTACAATAAATTTAGTCAATATGTGCCCATCTACATATTTCCTGCACAATTCATTCAATCGGCAACACGCGTGTCCAGTTGTAATTCACCTGAGCCAGTTTCAGAGTCCCTTCTACGCTGCCGTAGCGTTGCTGGCGATTTGCGAGGAAAAAGTGCCGTAATGATGGGGGCAGGTATTGTGCCTGATAACGTAATAGCGTTGTGTGCCAGAATGGCGGTGGTAGTGGGGTATGCGCATGGCGGTCAATCAGATGATTGCGCCAGGGAGAGGCCAGTAGCGCGTCGCAAAATTGCTGGCGTGCCTGTTGGCTTTTTTCATCAGGAATACCTGCCAGTAAAATCTGACCCGGTAGCGCAACCAGCCGCAGTTCATTTATGCGAACGGTATGTTGCCGCCAGCGCTGCCAGAGCGTCAGTAAAGAGGCCATATTCTCAGGCGGCTCTGCGGCGTTATAAAGCGGCAGAGTGATCGGGAGAAAGGTAAAGTGCAGGCCGTCGGCGGGCATCACATCGGCCAGCGTATCGTCGCTCACCCGTATCGCAAGCTGCTGGCGCAGCGAGGCGACGGCAGTGGGAAGAGGTGGCTGAATCCCGCTCGCCAGCGCCAATTTGTGCGGGTCGTAATAAGCATGTTGCATTATCTCGCCGCAAACAGGCGCCTTCTGCCAGGCGACCAGCGTGCGTTCACTGGTCGCTTCGTAGAGGGCGGACAGGGCATCGGTCGTCTGGCTCATTTACCGATACAGAAGCTGGAGAAAATACGGCCCAGCAGATCGTCGGAGGTAAACTCACCGGTGATCTCACTCAATGCCTGCTGTGCCAGTCTCAGCTCTTCTGCCAGCAGTTCACCTGCCCAGGCACCCAGTAGCTGCGCTTTACCCTGTTCAAGGTGACTGGCGGCGTTGGAGAGCGCCTGCAGATGGCGACGACGTGCCAGGAAGCCGCCTTCCATATTGGTATCAAAGCCCATGCTCTGCTTGAGATGGTTACGCAACTCATCCACGCCTTCGCCAGTACGTGCCGACAGACGGATAAGTGAGTGACCATTTACATCGCTGATGCCTGGCGTTTCACCGGTCACATCCGCTTTGTTACGCACCACGGTAATGGGCAATTTGGCGGGCAGACGTGCAATAAAGTCCGGCCAGATATCCGCTGGGTCAACGGCGCTGGTGGTAGTGCCATCTACCATAAACAGTACGCGGTCTGCCTGTTCAATCTCCTGCCAGGCACGTTCAATGCCGATACGCTCGACTTCGTCACTGGCATCACGCAGCCCGGCGGTGTCGATGATATGCAGCGGCATGCCATCGATGTGGATATGCTCGCGCAGCACGTCGCGGGTGGTTCCGGCGATATCGGTCACGATCGCCGCCTCACGACCTGCCAGTGCGTTCAGCAGGCTCGATTTCCCGGCGTTTGGACGGCCAGCAATCACTACCTTCATCCCTTCGCGCAGCAGGCTGCCCTGACGCGCTTCGGCGCGCACGGCATCCAGATCGCCCATCACGCTGTTAAGCTGAGCTTCAATTTTGCCGTCAGACAGGAAGTCGATTTCCTCATCCGGGAAATCAATGGCCGCTTCCACGTAGATACGCAGGTGAGTGAGTGCTTCCACAAGGTGATTAATGCGTGCGGAAAACGCCCCCTGCAGCGAGTTCAGCGCCGAGCGTGCCGCCTGTTCTGAACTGGCGTCAATCAGATCGGCAATGGCTTCCGCCTGGGCTAAATCGAGCTTGTCATTAAGGAATGCTCGTTCGGAGAACTCTCCCGGTTTCGCAATGCGTACGCCCGGAAGTGTCAGAATACGTTTGAGCAGCAGATCGAGGATCACCGGGCCGCCGTGGCCCTGCAGTTCCAGCACGTCCTCGCCAGTAAATGAATTCGGGCCCGGAAACCACAGCGCAATGCCCTGATCTAACGCGGTGCCGTCGGCATCCCTAAACGGCAGATAGTCGGCGTAGCGCGGTTTTGGCAGCTTACCCAGCACGGCTTGCGCAACATCACGCGCGTTGAGGCCGGAAATACGCAGGATACCAACGCCACCGCGTCCCGGTGGGGTAGCCTGGGCGACGATCGTGTCGTTATGGCTCATGATATGTCTCATTGAATCCCAATAAAAAGGGCGGTCATGAGACCGCCCTGTCATTACTATTCTGATTACCGGGTGGCGCTACGCTTACCCGGCCTACACCGAATCAGGAGCTTTTCTTCTCGCGGCTATGCAGGCCACGTTTCTCCAGACCACGGTAAATCAGCTGCTGCTGAATAATGGTCACCAGGTTGCTGACGATATAGTACAGCACCAGACCTGACGGGAACCACAGGAAGAACACCGTGAAGATGACCGGCATAAAGGTCATAATCTTCTGCTGCATCGGGTCGGCCACGGTGGTCGGAGACATCTTCTGAATGAAGAACATCGTCACGCCCATCAGGATCGGCAGGATGTAGTACGGGTCTTGTGCAGACAGGTCATGGATCCACAGGGCAAACGGCGCATGGCGCAATTCAACGGAACCCATCAGCATGTAGTACAGCGCAAGGAAGATTGGCATCTGGATAACCAGCGGGAAGCAACCACCCAGCGGGTTAACTTTCTCTGCTTTGTACAGCGCCATCATTTCCTGGCTCTGACGCTGCTTGTCATCGCCCAGACGCTCACGCATTGCCGCAATCTTCGGCTGCAGCATACGCATTTTCGCCATGGAGGTGTACTGCGCTTTAGTCAGCGGGTACATGATGCCACGAACGATAAAGGTAATTGCGATGATGGAGAAGCCCCAGTTACCCAGGAAGCTGTGGATCCATTTCAGCAGTTTGAACAGCGGCTGAGAGATAAACCACAGCCAGCCGTAATCCACGGTCAGATCCAGGTGCGGCGCAACGGCAGCCATTTTATCCTGGATTTCCGGGCCGACCCACAGGGTGCTGCCCAGCGTACTGGTTTGACCCGGCTGAACCAGAACCGGTTCAGATTTATAACCGATAGCGGCAATACCGTTGCCCAGGTTCGCCGTGTAGAAGTTATTGGTGCCTTCGTTACGCGGAACCCATGCGGTAGCGAAATACTGCTGCAGCATGGAGACCCAACCGCCTTTTGCGCTGACGTTCAGGTTTTCGTTATCGGCGATGGTGTCAAATTTGTATTTTTCATACTTCGCGTCCGGCGTGGAGTACGCAGCGCCACGGAAAGTATGCAATGCAAAGTTGCTGCTGCCGGTGTCGCGGTGCGACGGCAGATTGATGGACTGTTTCAACTGACCGAAGGTAGCCACTTCCAGCGGTTTCTCGCCGGCGTTCTGCACGTTGTAACCTACGTTCACCGCATATTCACCGCGTTTCAGGGTGAAGGTTTTGGTGAAGGTGTTACCAGCGGCATCGGTATAGGTCAGCGGAATGGCCAGTTCGTTCTGGCCATCAGCCAGCACAAACGCATCTTTTTCGCTGTTGTACAGAGGACGTGGGCCGTTCGCCGGATTATCCGGGCCGTCGCGACCGGTCAGACCGCTCTGCGCCTGATAGATAAACTGCGGGGTCGTTTCCAGTAACTGGAACGGCTCGCTGGAACCCAGCTCTTTCGGATAACCCAAAAGCTGTGCCTGCTCGACATCACCACCACGGGTGTTGATAGTCAATTCCAGCACGTCGGTTTTAACCGTAATCAGTTTCCCCTGGCCACTGGCTGGTACGCCCTGGTCGGCTGCGCTACCCGCTGCGGTGGTCGTAGTCTGCGTGGTCTGCTGCTGAGGCTGAGGATTTTTATCCTGCTCCCAGGCTTGCCAGATCATGAAAGACACGAACAACAAAGCGATGACAAAAAGATTGCGTTGCGAATCCATCGTTAGTGTTCTCTGGTATTAAAGGGTCCTGGCGGGACGGGGTCGTCTCCACCCGGGTGTAAAGGGTGGCATTTTAATACGCGTTTCACTGTCAACCAACTGCCTTTTATCACTCCAAACCTGCGCAATGCCTCAATTCCATAGCGAGAGCATGACGGGTTGAAACGGCAACGCGGCCCGAGTAGCGGACTAATCAGGATTTGATAGACCCGAATCAGGCCTATCAGGAGCCGAGTGCCAGGCGACAATGGCGGCGCCATAATTTTTCCAACGCTTCCGAAAGAGCACGGTTATCGAGGTCAGCAACCCCCTTTTTCGCCACTACCACGAAATCCATTGCGGGAAGTTCATGCTGACGCAAACGAAAACTTTCACGCGTCAGACGTTTAATCCGATTGCGTTCATGTGCGCGTTTGACGTTTTTCTTAGCGACGGTAAGACCGATACGGGGATGCCCCAGCGAATTCAGGCGGCCGAGGATGGTGATTTGCGGCGTGCCAGCCCGTTGTGGCTGCTGGAAGACGAAAGTGAAATGACTGGGAGTTAACAAACGTAACTCCCTGGGAAATGCGAGCTTAACCACTCAGGGTTAGCTTTATTACTTGGAAACGGTCAGACGTGCGCGGCCTTTAGCGCGACGACGAGCCAGAACCTGGCGACCATTTTTAGTAGCCATACGAGCACGGAAGCCGTGAGAACGGTTGCGCTTCAGTACGGACGGTTGAAAAGTGCGTTTCATGGCGATTTCTACCTAAACTTGAATAAATTCAATGGCTTTTTTGGATACCCGAACGAATATCGTACGACGGACGCCGAAGCCATGGGTGATTAAAGAGGCCGGATTGTAATAATTGTACACTCCGGAGTCAATTCTCTTTCCTTATAACACGCTTATTTTTGCACAGTTTCGCGTAAAAAATAAGCAGTGCTCGACGACTAAAAACGAGCAAAGCACGCCGGGTGGTGGATTATACGGCCTGGCGGGCAAAGCGCAAGGATCCGCCTGGATCTTCATTAGATCGATTAAGCAGGAAATTGGCATTACTCATTAAATTTTCCAATATGCGGCCTAAATCGTCCCGCACTGCACCTGGGATCGATTACACTTACCCGATTCCGAATCCCCCTGTGGATAAATCGTGAAGAATCTGTGATAAACAGAAGATCTCTGACGCAGTTTAGGCTATGATCCGCGGTCCCGATCGCGATCCGTGGATCATGAACAGGGCAAAGTACACTTTCCTCAACGGTGCAATGATGCAGCCAGAAGGAAGCGTGTAAAACCGCAGATAGCGGTTCGCACGTCACCCTCGTTGGGTCTGATCGACGTGTGTCAACAATCATTAATGTTTCTGCCTTTTATTTATCGATTTTTGTTCGAGTGGAGTCCGCC